>NZ_JAPZBG010000001.1:0-285000 GCF_027460145.1 Micromonospora sp. WMMA1949
CGGCATCGCGTAGAGCGGCCCGCTACGCAGAAGCGTCCCGCCGGCGCTGAGAATCTTGTACGTCAGCCGATAACCGTTCGTCGGGGTCCAGGTCGTCGAACCCCAGTTCGTCACCCGTGCCGTAATCTTCCCGGCCGACGCGGCAGTGACCGGCGGGTTGAAGCTCGGCGAGGGAAGCGAGTACTTGGCGCCCTGGTCGGAGTAGTTCAGGTCGATGTATGGGCGAGCCGTGGAGTTCGAGAAGTTCGCCGACGCGAACCGCTTCCAGGCATAGCTGTCGGTCTCCGACGCCCGCACCGTCAGCCCGTAGAACGCCTCGGTGCCGTGCAGCCACTTCATCACCCGGTCCGGCGGCAGCGAGAAGCCGGCCCAGTTGCCGCTCGGGCAGTCGTAGTAGCCGTGAGCGAACGACCCGGTAGCGAGCCGGTTCGCCGAGTCGTACGACGGCCCGGCCCACGTCTTGGTCGTCGATCCCGACCATGACTTGGTCACCGCGTACACGTTGACGCTGCGGGCTCTGCAGGAGTAGGACCAGAAGTTCCACAGCTGCAACGTCGCGCCAAGGACATAGCGGTTCGGCCTCGACGCCTTCAGATCGTTGAAGTGCAGGTACGACGCGGCCCGCTCGGTGCCACCGTTGTAGGTGCCCACCAGCAGGTCACCCTCGGCGGAGTTGTTGCGGTTGGCGTGGTCACGCTTCGACACGTACGTGTCGTCGGTCTCCGCGTTGTCGGTGAACGAGGGGTCGACAATGACCGGGAACACCCGCGAAGGATCCCGCAGCCACTGGGCGTCCAGGTCGACCTGCAACAGCCACCCGGTAGCCTGACGCTGCAGCGAGTATCGGACGTTGTCCGTCCGCTCCCCCGTACCACGACGGGGGTGGACGTTCGAATCAACCATGAACCCCGGCGGGATGACACCCCGCACCGCACCACTTGCGTCGGTGAACTCGACTTCACCGGTGGCGTCGTTGAGCGCCGGAGTGACGCCCTTGACGGTCAGCGGGAAGGTCCATGTCGTCGGGGCGTCAGCGGAGTGCAGGACGATCTCTTCCTTGAGGCCCCACTCCATCGGCGTCAGCTTCACGTCGGACGCCGCACGCACACCGGTGAACGTGGCCGTCGACTCCTCAACCGACGACGTGACCGCAGCAGCACCGTCAACCGCGAAGGACACCGCAGCGTCCTCGCCCAACGACAATGTCGCCATCTGCGGATCGTTGCTGCGAGAGGCGATACTCACATCCGCGGCGGATGCCGGCGCGTACCGGCCATCGGCCCGTCGGGACAACCGGTTATCGATCGGCTTCCACGCTCCAGCGCCGTCACGGATGAAGGCCGGACCGTCGTAGACCCGCAGCGTCTTCGTGCCATCAGGATTGACGAACTCGGTCGTGCGCTCCGTACGGGCATCCGACCGCTCGACGGAACGGCCGGCGACGACTCCACCGCTGGCGCCTCCCACCTCCGAGAGCGAAGACGCCTCCTGCCCGGCCTCACCCTGCCCAGGCACCTTCACCGCAGGGAACGTCTGCTCGGCACCGACCGCGCCTGGCACAGGCGGACGCGCTGCGCTGCCTCCGGCTGACCCGGCAAACGACGTCCGCGCGGTTGTCGCCTCATGCGACGGTAATCCCGCTACCCCTGCACGTTGAGAAGGCTTGACCGCGGTGGCGCCCGCCGGCGCCGCAGGCGATGCCGTCACCGGCTGCGGAGGCACCGCCGACAGCAACGACGCCACCATGCTGAACGTCAACAAACCTGCGAGGGAGTACCTGCGCCGAGCCCAGCGGCCCACAGCCGCAACACTCATGGCGGATCCACGAAACGCACCGGCCACCGCAGTCTCCTCAAGGTCAGCAGGGTGCGCTGACAGTAAAGATCACTAACGGACCAGAGCAAGAGGCAGCACAAACTGCAAGGACGACTCAGCCAAGATCGATCAAATCCGACACGACGATCTACACAGCGTCACTCGCGAGCGGACGTTCAACCAGCTCAGCCGATGCATTTCGCAGCGAAAGACATCAATCAGGCGGTTCGCGACAGGACGCACCTGGATGACCGGATACCGGCGATCAGTAGGTGTTGCGAGCGGCAAAGCAGATCCGACTCGGACAGCAGGTACCGCGCGAACGGGTAGCCTTGAGGCCGAGCGGAAGGCGGGCTCGGTCGGCGGGCGAACGTGATCACGGGTGGTACATGACTCGCCCTCAGCCCAACGATGCACGCCATCGCGAGCAGGCGCGGCCACTCGCCGTGCCTCGCTCTGGGCAGCACGAGCCCGGGCCGCCCGGCCCAACACCCGGCGCTCAAAGGAGCGAGGGTCTTGAACCCAAGACAACCTCTTGTCGAGTCCTCTCAGGACTTGTCATTGGTTGCCAAAACCCCTTGTTACCGTCCGTAGCCATCCCACCCTTGTCATTGACTGTCAGAAGTAGGCGCTGAGCTGCGCAGACATGATTAAGCAATGATCGCTACTTGTCACTGGTTGTCAACCACGCGCGGCGGTTTTCGGGGGGTAAACGAGGGGACCGACAGGGCGTCGCCAGTCCAGCGCGTCCCGCTCCCCCATCAGCAGAACACCCGTCACCAAGGGAACGGCGCGCCCCTACCCATCGCTACACGCTGGCCGCAGGCTTGGGGGTTCGTGTCGGTTGATCGACACGAACCGATCCCCAACCCGGGCTGGACCCAGTTGCGCAGCGTCTCGTGGTTGACACCCCGCTCCCGGCCCACGTCACGGATTGTGCGACCGGAGTCGAGCACCAACGCCGCGGTCTGGCGCCGGAACTCCTCGGGGTACTTGCTCCGTCCAGCCACAGCGTTTCCTCCTCCTCGGCAGGATGCCAAGTCAGGAGGTGTCCGGTCTCAGGGCGTCACTTCAAGGCTGGGCTCACCTTCTCCGGCCCCGTCCGCCGCCACCGCGAGCGCCACGCATATGCGTCCCTCCCCCGCCATCGTCGGGCCACAGGAGCCGGCCCGGTGCGCAGATCAGCCACAACGAATGAATGGGGCGCGGTACCGGTCGGGTCTGGCTGCTGCTACCCGCCGGCGGTTCATACCTGCGCCTCGACCCATCGACAGCCTCGCCGACGCCATCGGTTCGATCACCGCATCCACCGACATCCGACGCCGCTCCACCGCCCGCGTCCGCGGTCAGCGCGCTGGGTTGCCGCAGCAGATGTGCCGTGATACGTTCCCCGGCTTGCTTCACCTGGGACGAGGGAAATCAGATGGCTAAGGAACGGGAAGGCCACGCCGATATTCGCGCCAAGCTGAGGGCTGCCGGCTATCGGCTGGTCCAGCTTGATCCCAAGATCGACAGCCACTCCAACCGCCGCGTTGACGCGCTCGCGTACGCCGCGAACGTTGACGGCGACCTCGTCCCGTGGCTCGCTGTCGAGGCCAAGAACGGCGCAAACATTAAGCCGGAAGTGGCGCTCTCGCAGCTGCGCAGGTGGCGTGAGCTGCTCGGCACGGTGGAGCACTATGCCGTTATCAACGGCCAGTGGTTCCGTGCCGACCGCAGCATGCGTTCGATGGAGCCGGCCGATGGTCCGGTGGGTCCCGCCTACGGTGACTCTGGATTCTTGACGGATCCTGCACTGGCCACCTCACTTCTGATGGATCGTCTGTGGTTCGAGACGGAGAAGGCCGGCGGCAAGGGTCATCGCCTCGACTTCTTCGTCCCTCCGGCCGACTTGCTGGCGGAGACGGCGATTCCCGGGATCAAGACCGCTGGCGGTGAGTTCATTCCGGTCCGTCACGACGTGCTTTGGCAGGCCCGACGTCGAGCGCTCGCGTCCTTCGTGCTGAGGGGGCCACACGCTGGGGAGCACACCACCGCTCCGGTGATCGCCGACGCTGTCGGCCGCCTCACCGGCAAGAAGCTCGTCGGCACAGTCCTTGATCCCTTCTGCGGCACAGGAAACTTCCTCTGGGCCGCGATGGATCGCGCACGGGAGCTGGACGGTCGAGTCAAGTTCGTCGGGCAGGAGATCAACACCCAGCTGGCCGAGCTTGCCGAGCAGATTGCTCGGACTGCACCGGCGCCGGCCACGATCACCACTGGCGACTCCTTCACCACGGAGCTCCCCGAGGCGGACATCATCGTGACGGCCCCGCCATTCGGACCCCCTGTGCGGCGGCCGTGGACCCTGCTCATTGGGGTACCCGCACGAGAGTTGGAGGTTGCTGCGATCGACCTATGCCTGCGCAAGCTGCGCCCCGGTGGTCGCGCGGTGTTCCTGCTGCCGAACAACATCACCTTCAAAAGACGCTGGAGGCGTACCGCCGATACCTTGCGAACGAGTACCGCGTCGGCGCCCTGATCGGCCTCCCGGCGGGTGCACTCGAGGGCGCCACAATCCGCGCTGTGCTCCTGGTGATCGACCGCGCCGAGCCAGGGGAGACCTTTGTCGCCCAGCTTGGCGACGACTGGGCGGCTCAGCTCTCAGAGACCGGCGCGGCCATGAACGCGGCGCTTGAGCACCTGGACGGCGAGTAGATCGTCATGTTCACTAGTGCGATTCTCGATTTGCGGCTAGAGCGGAACTGGGAGCCCGGCCGCCTCACCGCCGAGGCGTTCCGATGGCCCGGCTCGGATCGCGAGTTTCCGCTCCGCGAGCTCGCAACCCGTCTCGCCCCGCGCTCATTCGCGGACGCCGGCTCACCGGTGGTGACTCCGGCGAGCGTTGACCCCGCGAGCGGCGGCGTCCGGCGACGGAGCAAGAAGTACCAGGGCTCAGTCTTCCAGGTTGGTACCGAGCTACGTCCCGGCGACGTGTTGGTGCCCCGCGTCGGCCTCGGCCCGGCCGTGCTGGTCTCTGAACACCTCCGCGGCGCGCTAGTTGCCGCGCGCTTCTCAGCATTGCGCCCGCTCGAGTCGGAGCTCGGCTTGTGGCTTTGGGGCTTACTAAGCAGCGAGAGCGGGCGCCGCCTGCGGGCCAATCTTTCGCAGGGTGCGGCCCTCGCTGCTGTCGAGACGTCGTCGCTTCTTGATGCCACCGTTCCAGTCCCGCCAGTCGAACGACTGCGCCGGGTCACCGGCCCCCTCCGTGCCATCGAGGACTCGACACACGTCGACGAGGAAGAGGCGGTCGAGACTTGGTGGCAGACGACGGATCTGCGGACGACCGAATGGCGCACCGCGCTCGCGACGCCAGACCCGTCGATCCTGACTGCAGGCGAGCCGCTGGCGAACTTCTGCCGCGAGGTCGTGCGCGGCAGGAACACGCGCAGGCTCGCCATTGAGGAGGAAGCACCGGGCTACCTGCCCGTCGCCGACGTCTCGATGCTTGGGGGAAAGGCTCCCCGTCGCTGGGTGCCCGAACAAGAGGGGAATCCGACGGTTGCGCAGCCGGGCGACCTCTTGATGGCGGCCCTCGGGAATCTGCCGCACGCTCGCATTGCCGATGCTCGTGTGGTCGCCGACAGCCACGTCCTGGTACTCCGGCTGCGGAATCCCTCGCTCGGCCCCGCGCTGGCGCACTACCTCAACGGGCAAGATGCGTATCGGGTGCGACAGGTGTTCACCGTCGGAGCGCAGATCCCGTCGATCTCCGCGACCGACCTTGGGCGCATCCCGGTGCCCGCGGCGGCTCTGGAGCCGGTCGAAACGACGGCAGTCGTCCTTCCGCTGGCCCAGCGTCTGGAGCTGGTCCTGTGGGAGAGCTGACCTGCCAGCTCTCGCCGCTGGTCTTCGCCGAGCTCTATTACCTGCTGTTAGCGAACGGTGACCTCGGCGGCGAGCTCGGCGACCGACTCGGGGAGATCGGCTGCGACCTGGAGTGGCTCGAGGCCCGGGCGCAGGACTATGACGCCAAGTGGTGCTTCGATGCGCCCTCGCTCGAGACCGCGAATGCCGACGACTGGGCGTTGTCCGTGGAGCACTCCAAACTCGCCACCTGGCTGCTCGCCGGCCTCCGAAACACCGGAGTCTCCGATGAACTCTCCTCGAATCTCGTAGACGCGGTCCAGCGGCGCATGAACAACGATGCACCCCAGCTGGACGTTCGTCCCCAGTCACTCTCACCAATCATTCGCGGTTGGACGCTCGGCATGGCGGCCGGCACGCTCGATCCAGCACTGCCGATGCTGCTGGCCTGGTACCCGACGGACCAGCACATCAGCGCGGCGTACAAGGGGCTCGTCGAGCAGGTCCTACACCTTCACGGCATCGCCGAGCCCTGGCCAGAGTTGGCAGGCACCGCGCTCTACGTGCGAACCGGTGGCCTCGCCGAGGCCCTTCGGCCCGCCCCCGAACCGGCCCCGGGTGAACGGAAGCGTGGCCTCCAGTACTCCATCGACCTGCTCATGAGGGAGGCGAAGCCGCAGGCGCCTCTACACGTGTGGGACCGCCTCCGCGGCAACTGGATGGACTGGGTCGACAGGCGGAACATCCTCACGCACGTCAAACCCGGCGAGGACTCCACCTCGACGTTTGAGGACAACGCTGCTCAGGTGCGCACCTGGTACGAGATCCATTTGACCGTCCTCGGGATCACGCAGTTCATCTGTCAAGAGGTCTCGCTTGAGCTCCAGGAGAGCGTCCCGCCCGGCCTGCGCAACAACGACCCGTGGGAGTACCTGCAGCACGACGTGAAGACCAGTTGGGACTGACAGTGTTCATGGCCCGCGCAGTCTCGCCGCTGCAGGACGCTGTCGTTGATGCCCTCACCTGCCTTTCACACTCGGGCGGATGGTTTGGCCGATAGCCAGCCACCGCACTACAACTCGCGCCGGAGCTCGACATCAGGGATCCCACCTTGAAGACGGGCTATACGGCCCAAATCCACCATCGGAACTGGGGGGCGCCGTCTCACCTTTTAACGAACACTTTCGCGGATCAGTGGAGTGCCCCTGCGAACCGCAGGTCACCCCGTACTCGAAAGATTCCGGGTGCGACTTGCTCTGACTGGTCGCGAATATTCTCGCGCAGCGTCATTGGCCACCGCGTATCCTCCGACCATAGAGCCGACATGAGGCTGGCCTCGTTCAGATCACTTGTTGATAGGTCCGCACTGATTAAGTGGGCAGCTTCGCAGCTGGCGTGCCGGAGGCTTGCCCTGGCAAGATCAGTTCCCGTCAGGTTCGCACCGCGTAGGTTCGCCCAACTTAGATCCGCTCCGACTAACCGCGCTCCGGCAAGATCGGCATCATCGAAGCCAGCTCGACCAAGTTCAGCATTCTCGAAAGTGGCGGCCGAGAGATCTGCCTGATCGAGTCGCGCGTTCCGCAGATCCGCGTCGCGGAATGTGGCGCCGGGCGCTGCCGCTCTTACCAGACTCGCAGCCCGCAGGTTGGCGCCGACCAAGTCACTTTCCCGCATTGTGGCTTCGTCGAGCTTCGCTCCTCGTAGGTCAGCGTTGCGCACTGTCGCTCCATCGAGGGCGGCTGCAGTCAGATCCGCGCCCGCCAAATCGAGGCCGGAAAGCTGAGCGCCTGTCAGGTCAGCGCCGGCCAAGTCCGCTCCCCGCAGGCCACGGCCAGGGGGAACGGTTGGCTCGAGCCCCGAGCGCTGTGCTGCGACCACTGACAGCATCGCGTGGCGTGTCGTCCATGCCTCATCCGCCTCCGGGTACGCAACGGCGAGCAGTTCAGCTGCCAGGTCGAAAAACTCCCGGCGCGTGTCGTTGCTCATACTCGACTCCGTTCCCGCCAACGCAGTCTCGACTCCGGCCGAGCGGACACGCAGATCGGGCATCGATTGCGCAAAGGGGGTTGGTCTAAGACCGCGACGGCGCCGAGCACTGCCTGACGAATCGCCCTAGACCCTGAAGCTTCTTTTTCCACCGCAGTGCTGTCAAGCACTTGGGCGACTATACGCTCCCAATGGTCTTGGGCTTGTCGCCAGTTCTCGGCGTGCAACTTGACGAAAGAGGCGGCAAATCCCTCTCGCACGGCGAAATCCCCCTTGGCGAAAACCAAGTCTTGCAATCTTGGGATCAGATCAGGCATCTTCCTCGCCACCGAGCACGCGCAGGGGTGGCGTCGTACGCCGGGACGAGATGAAGTCGTTCACGACCCAGCCGGCGACCGCGCCGGCAACGGCCGGTCCGACTAGCCACCCGGCTAGTGACAAGGGCCAGGCCAAGTAGGAAAAGGCGACGTCACCGGGTGAGGTGATGCCGATGGTCACGTTGTACGCCCTCTGCCAACCGATGCAGAATCCGTTCACGATGTAGAGGGCCGCCATCAGAGACACAATGCCGACGCCCCAAGAAGAGATCCAGAAGCGAAACCCACCATGTCGGGGCATCGAGCGACGCGACCGGCGCATCCGCTCCCGCAGTCGTTCCTTGGGTGGGGGCGGCAGGTCTACGCTACCCACTGATCGGGTTGGCACTGAGTCAAGTTTCCGAACAGGCGACCCAGGAGCCACGCTAGACCGTGCCGGAGGCCGAACTGCATGTCGAACGAGGACGAGAACACGCTGACGCTCGCCGAGATCGCGTCACTGCTCGGCTGGTCGGAGCGGCGGACGCAAGCGTTGATCGTGTCGGATCCGCGGTTCCCGACTTCAGACTCCTCCGGCTTCTGGAACAACGTGGAGGTCCAGCGCTGGGCGGCCGAGCAGAACGACATTGGAACGGCCCGTATCGCCGCACCACGATATCACCGGTCCCCTGATCGCCCGGCGCAGTACGTGGGAGCCTCGCTACATGGCGATGGTCGGCACGTCGTAATGACCTGGGCCACCGCAGTTGGCGATCTTCACCTTGTCTACCCGCCGGTGACCGCAGCCCACACAGATCCCGCGGCGGCCGCCAGATGGTTGCCGCCCGACTCGTACGCGATCTGCGTCGTCTGGCCTGACTGGGCTTTCCATGGGCCGGCGCTGGAGTCGGTGCTGGGCGCCAATCCCGAGCGTCAGGTTCAGATCACCTGGACAGACCTGCGTTGGTTCCTTGGCATGCCGGCGCCGTACTGGCTCACGAGCTTGCGCGATCCTAAACGGATGCTGGAGTGGAAGCCCGGTGACCCCACCGTAACCGTAGCTACCCCCGCCGACGTTGACCTAACGCCATGGTTGTTGCTGGCTGCGTTGGAGGACGGCGAGACGCCCGTCCGCCGCACGCTCGTCGGTCTCGCTCGTGAGGCGCAGCGGAGGGCTACCGAGTCGGCCGAGATGCATATGAGCTTGTTCGGTGAATGCGATGACCGGGACGACATAGCTCTCGCCGCCCGTCCCCTAGCCACGCCGGCGGTCCAAGCCTCCGATGTTCCGCGGGATGTTCGGCGGATGGCCTGGAAGGAGATCCTACAACGCGACGACGAACTGGCTTGCGCTTGTGTTAGGGCCGAAGGTGCGTACACCGGCGGACGGGACTCCCCTTTCCCGCAAGCTGCCCGACTCTCGCCGGAACTTGCCGCTACGGTCCTCGAGTGGGCCGCCCTGCTGGTGCCAGCTAACCGGACCGCTGCGCACGCGGCGTTGTTCTACCGTGAAGGGCCAGCCCTGGTCTGCCTAGAAGATCCGGTGACCGGCGCACCGGTAATTCGCACCTGGGAGGGCGAGTACCTTACGTCGGTGCCGTTCGTGCTTCCGACTGACTCGCCTCTGAGCGAGCTCATCCTTGATGACGAGGTGTGGATCCGGACGGCAGACCATCGCTTGTTCCTCGCCCCGATCGGCGACTACGGCGGCGTGTCCTGGGGGTATAGCGGGACCGGGCCCAGCATGCTGGCCGCCCTGGTCGATCGACTCCTCGATGACATCACTTCGCCCGCCACGTCCGAGGTCGACGCGCCGGCAGGCCTGGAGGCGCTCTTTGAGGTCAAGCATCCGGACGGGACTGTGTTCACTCGGGAGCAGCTGGTGCAGGCTCGGTCCGTCCGGCCCACCACTGCCCGGACCAGCGGGGACGTCGAAGAGCAGCCACCAGGCGACGGCGGTCGGCGCGGCGATCCCCACGGATAGGCACCAGCGGCAGAACAGCAGGTACGCCAGCGGGCTGCCCTCGGGCAGCCGGCGGACGATCCTTCCGAGGTCGGCGGGTGATCTCGTCGGCGACGAGATCACCCGGGTCACCCGCGCGACGAAGAGCACCACCACGATCTCGATCAGCCCCGTCACGACTACGATCACATGCAATTGCCACTGCGGCCGGACAGGCGTCGTCGCGTGCCCGGCTGCTCTACCGTGTGCCCATGGCAGAACCAGGCTGGGTCGCCCTGATCGCCGGCTTAGGGGGCACCGCCTTCGGCGCGGCGCTGCAATACGCGCAGGCTGCGGGCCAGGCGCGCCGGGAACGGCGACGTGAACGCGAGAGCTGGTCGCGGGAGGACCGGCGACACTGGATCGAGCAACGCCAGCGGCTCTACCTCGACACGGCCGCGAGCGCCCGCCGTCAGCTCAACTCGTACGTCCACACAATCGCCCCGATCCTCGACCCGCGGGCACGTGAAAATCCGCCGGCGGTCGACTTCGACCCGTCACGCCAGTGGAGGCGCAGCCACGAGGTGCTGAGCGAGTGGGGCCGCCTGCTGACCGAGGTCGAGTTCTACGGCTCTGACGACGTCCGCGACGCCCTGAACAACCTTGACGTGCTTCTCCGCATCCTCGAACTCGCACCGTTCGATGACCAGTCCGCCCCCCTTGGGAAGGCTGAGGATGGCTATGTGGAGGCGGTGGCCCAAATGCGGCGCGACCTCGGCCTGTCGGAGGGTCGCAAGGCACGAATGCGGTCCAGCTTCGGATTCCTCAGCGTCGACCTCGACCAACCGCCGACAGGCGGCGAGGACGGCGACGCTCCGCCCCGGGATGGCGCAGCCTCGCAGGAGCCAGCGCCGTAACCCGATCGCTCGACGATCGAACCCCTGTACGAGTACCGTCCGGGTCGTGCAGTGGCGCAATAGATGACACATCACGATCCGCTGGGACCGGGCCGACAATAGCCCGGCCGGCGTGGTGTCCGTCGAGCGCGTGGTCGATTACCCGGCCGACCTGCGAACGCTGATCGCCAAGGCCCGCGCCGACCCGCACGTGGTCACCTTCCCGTACCGAGGATCCAGTGGGGCCGGTCGAGCAGCGCCCCGATGATCTCCTCCTTGCCGCTCGTCGAGCAGGTCGCAGCTCGGCGCCAGCCAGTCGAAGAACTAAGGCGTGTTTCATAAGCCGGTCAGAGCCACTCGGTGATGATGGTGATGGTCAGGACGGCTTGGAAGCGGACTGCGAGCTTTTCGTAGCGGGTGGCGACGCCGCGGTGGCGTTTGAGTCGGTTGATGCCGTTCTCGACGGCGTGGCGTAGCCGGTAGAGGTCCTTGTCGAAGGTGGGTGGGCGTCCGCCCTTGGAGCCTTTGGCTTTGCGGTGGGCGTCCTGGTCGCTCTTGCTGGGGATGCAGGCCTTGATTCCGCGTGAGCGCAGGTATCGGCGGTTGCCGCGGCTGGTGTAGGCCTTGTCGGCCAGGACCAGGTCGGGGCAGGTGCGGGGCCGGCCGACGCCGAGGCGGGTCACGCGGATGCGGCGCAGGACCGGAATGAACTGCGGGCTGTCCCCGCGATGCCCGGCGGTGACGATCAAGGACAAGACTTTCTGGCCCTGCTCACAGGCCAGATGTGTCTTGGTCGTCAGCCCTCCACGGGAGCGGCCCAGCCCGTGGTCGGCCGGCTCATCATGAACCCCACCGGGTGGTTCCTTCTGCAGATGGCCGTCGGTGCGCGCACCTGCGGCGTGCTGGTGAGCGCGACTGGTCATCGAGTCCACGCTGACCGTCCAGCCGATCCGCCCCCGGGCGTCACCCTGGGCCTGCAACGCTGACAAGATCCGTTCCCAGGTTCCATCGCGCTGCCAACGACGGAACAGTCCGTAGATCGTCGGCCAGGGCGCGTACTCCGCCGGCACGTCGCGCCACGGTGCACCGATCCGAATCCGCCACCGAATCCCGTCGATGAGCTGCCGTTTCTCCCACTTCGGCGGCCGGCCGGTAGACGACGCAGCAGGCAGCAACGGGGCCAGGACAGCCCACTGCGCGTCAGTCAGGTCATGCCGCCTCGTCACCGCTAAGGTGGCCACGAGGTCTCCGGTGCATGGTGCTTCTTGGTCGTTGTACCAAGTACCGGAGACCTCTTCAGTTATCGATCACCGCCACGCCGTGACTTCAACCGGCCAACCCGAGTTCCGAAACACGCCTTAGCTTGATCTTTAACCTCCGAGGGCCCTGTAGGGACCCTGACCGATCACGGAAACAGCCCTTGGCCGATGATCTTCTTGTCTAGGGAAGAGCATCAATAACCAAGGGCTGTTCTGGTGACCAGTGTGCATGAGCGTGCTGCGGCTGACGCCGTCGGGGACCTGGACAGGTTCCGGCGAGAGTTCTACGACTGCCTGACCGCTCGGGCTGAGGCATTGTTCGACCTGACGGACGCGGTGTTGTGCGCCGACGGGCCGGTCCGGTCGTTGGTGGAGTTGTCGCTGGTGGGCGAGCACCGCCGCGGTCACGGGGCGCTGTATGACGCCCTCGCCTGCGGCCAGCTGGACATCGATCGGCTGCGCACGGCCCTCGCCGGGGTGTCGTTGCCGCGGGCAGCTGATGGTCGTCTCGTCCTGGCGGTCGACATCACTTGCTGGCTGCGGCCGGACGCGCACACCTCGCCGCAGCGGATCTTGTGTCACACCTACGGCCGCGGCAAGGATCAGACCATCATGATCCCGGGCTGGCCGTACTCGATGGTCGTGGCCCTGGAATCTGGTCGCAGTTCGTGGACCGCGCCGTTGGACGCGGTGCGGCTGGCGCCTGGTGACGACGCGGCCACGGTCACCGCTGGTCAGCTGCGAGACATCGTGGGCCGGCTGATCGGGGCCGGACAGTGGCAGGCCGGGGACCCGGACATCCTGGTCGTGGCCGATGCTGGTTACGACGCGCCCCGGCTGGCGTTTCTCCTGCGTGACCTGCCCGTGCAGGTCCTCGCCCGGATGCGCTCAGACCGGGTACTACGCCGGGCAGTGCCGCCCCGGCAGCCGGGAACGGTCGGCCGTCCGCCCCGCCACGGCGGCGAGTTCGTCTTCGGCGATCCCAGCACCTGGGGCGAACCCGACGCGGCCACGATCACCGACACCCGTCTCTACGGCAGCGCGTGGGCTCGCGCCTGGGACCGG
The DNA here is from genome assembly GCF_027460145.1 of Micromonospora sp. WMMA1949. Taxonomy (NCBI): domain Bacteria; kingdom Bacillati; phylum Actinomycetota; class Actinomycetes; order Micromonosporales; family Micromonosporaceae; genus Micromonospora; species Micromonospora sp. WMMA1949. Next base: position 13,106 of record NZ_JAPZBG010000001.1, read on the forward strand.
CTGCACCCCCGGTTGACGCACCGATCCGCCTGGATCGACTCGGCGAAGGTACTGCCGGTCATCGAGGGAACCGTCATCCGGCTGCAAGTCGACCATCTACCCAGCGGCGCGACCCCGAAGCCGGTCTGGCTGTGGTGGTCCGGCGTCGACGCCACCGCCGCCGATGTCGACCGGCTCTGGCAGACGTTCCTGCGCCGCTTCGACATCGAACACACGTTCCGCCTGTTCAAACAGACCCTCGGCTGGACCTGCCCCAAGATCCGCACCCCGCAGGCCGCCGACCGTTGGACCTGGATGATCCTCGCCGCCTACACCCAGCTCCGCCTGGCCCGCGCCCTCGCCGCCGACCTGCGCCGGCCCTGGGAGAAACCCGCACCACCGCAGCGTCTGTCACCCGCCCGCGTCCGCCGAGGGTTTCGGCACCTCCGCCCGAGAGTCACCTGTCCGGCCGGTGCACCCAAACCCTCCCGGGCAGGACCAGGGCGGCCACCCGGCCGCCGCAACACTCACCCCACCCCGCGCTACGACGTCCACACCGCGACCACCACGAACGCCAAGACAGCGGCTGCAAAGAAAACGAAGTCTGTCAATCCACGTCCACGCCGCACAGGTTAAAGATCAAGTTAGTCGATGCCGGCGAACTGCTGCTCGTAGCCGCTGGCGTAGGACGGCCGTCAACGCGCCGAAGTGCGGAAAGGTGCTGAAGACCGCCCAGTCCCGGTCCGGGCCTCGAGCCCGCGCCGTCGGAGGACGAGGCGGCGCATCTGCTCGGTCAGCTCAAGATTCTCCCGTGACGGCGGGTGCGCCAGCTTCGAAGTTGGCCGAATCGGCGGCGGCGTTCCGTTGGAGGGCTCGTCTTTTCGAGCCAATTTTCGTTCGTTGGACAAGAGCCGACGTAGGATCGTCAGCCAACCCGCTACTCCGCAGATAACGATCACCCCGACACCCCATAGTTGGCTGACAGGCTGGTCGACAAGCCAAAAGCCCCCCGCGAGAACGGCTGCTCGCACGACTATAACCAGGGCAAACCGCCAACCCTTGGCCCGTCTCCCGATGATGGGGAGGCCACAAAGCCACCACAAGCAGCCCAGTAGCAGGACAAGCACGAGGGGGATGATCCATTCAACCCAGCTCTCTTGCTTGGTTCGCTTCAACACACACGAATCCTCGCCGGCTTGCGTGCGGTTGCGGGAGACCCAAACGTCCATACTCGCCGCCCGAAGGAAGCAGGCAGTTGCGATGACTCTCCTCAGCACGTCGCTAGAAAAACAGTCACGTACGTCGGGCCCCAATGGACGCCCGATACGAAGGCGGTAGCGGGTGATGCTCGTGCAACCTCGACTTTGGTAAGCCGGCAGGTGTAGGGCTTGCGACACTGAGGTGGCCGCTCTGGCCGCCTGCACAGCGGATGTCACCGGTTACTGGGCGGGTACCGACGCTGACCTGACCGACCGACACCGGGCACGAAAGCGAGTCGACGCCGGGCCCCGTCAGGGACAGCGCCGGTCGCGTCGTTCGCCGCCACAGTCCACGCCGGCCCCTCAACGGGCGGGCCTGGCTCGCCTGAGTCGCCAGCCAGCCAACGGTCTTCGCCAGATCGCAGCTGTGCACCTCACTGCCAGCTCTTCATTTCGGCTACCACCTCGGCCGCGCCGCCGGCGCGGCCGCCTGGCATGTCGTACCGCCGGCGCGAGACACGGTGACAACGAACTATTGCCCCGGAATGCCACAAGGGGTCAGCCCTACGAGCCGTACCCGGTGTCTCGGTGTGTCGAGGAAGCTACTCCGGTCGGCTTTCGAAAGGTGCCGGCCCTCCGCAGGCACCGTTCGACCCACCCGGAGAGCTGCTGCTCAGGGCCTCTGGCATGATCCGCTGATGCCCGCCGAGCAAGATCACATCGCCTTCGAGTCTGCTGCCGGGATGGTCCTCATCCCGCCGGGGAACACGCGTCATTCGACGGGCATAGCGGTCTTCGACGACTCCGTCGCAGCGCTGCGCCGGTTCGTCCTCGACAATCTGACTCATGCTGACCGGATCGTCGAGGCGCGCGACCGGCACGACGAGGTCGAGCTGCGCCTGCCGGTGGTGCTGGGCCTCACGCCCCGTCCGGACAACGCCTACAACCCGCAGGCGATCGCGGTGGTCGCACCGTCCGGTAGCGGCGGCTCGGTCATCGATCGGCACATGGGCTACCTGTACGACAGCACCCTGCACTGGGTGGGCGAGAGTCTGCATCGGCTCGCGGCCGCCGCCGCACCGCATGCCATCGGCTGTCACGGCTGGATCGAACTCGAGCCACTTGAAGATCACCATTGGGACGATGACGATGACGATGACGAGGACTGGGAGCCCAGCCGCCACAACCCCTTGACGCGGGCGGAGGCGCGTCGCTTCGGCTACCGGGCCGGCCGTATCCGGCTACATCTGCCAGACGCCGGTCCACTGCACCTGCTCGTCGACGGGTTCGAGGCGGCGAGACCGCCAGCGGCACATGCCCCCGTCGAGGACGCCGTCCGCTCGGGGTTGATTGGACAGTTCGGTCGACTGCTTCGTAGCGCTCTCACCACCCGGGTGGCCACGGGACGCTGGGGTGTCCCGACGCAGCGGAGCCGAATCCAGCAGCGGTGGGACGCCGACGCTTCGGTGGATCTGAAGACCTGGGCGGACTACCGGCAAGTCCCGCACCCGTATGAAGGGGTTCGCGCGGTCAGCCGATCCACCTGGGGATTCGAACGGGTCATCGTCACCGACCGGTCCGGCCTCGAGGTCGGTCGCTACGAGTTGCCCGACGGCCCTCTCACACTGATCGACGAGCGGGTCCGCCCGGACGCCGTCGCGGCCCTACGCGACCACGGTGTCGACGTGTCGCTCCCCGACGACTTCACCGAGCTCAACGAGTTCCCCGACGCGATCATCAGGACCGATCGGTTCCGCGACAATCCGACGGACCGGGAGCAGATCTGGTCCGTGCGGGTGGTGCGCGACGGCGTCGACCTCGACGAGCTACCGGAAGCCGGCATGTACGACCCGGACTCCAACGTTCTGACCGTCTACGCCCGCCCCCATCTCGCTGCGCTGACCACGCTGCTCAAGCGCCACGACGTCCATCCCGCCGAAGTGCACTGGGCGTCGCCTTCGACCACCACCGTCGACCACAACCGGCGGGCCGCCGCGTTCCTGGCCGCGGAGATCGGGCCATTCCGTCCCGTCGTCCGCGACAAGTCGATCTACCGGCTAGGAGGCGGACCGATCGTCGACGACCTCACGGTCGTCCCGGCCTCGTGCAGCCTGACCGCGCGGGCCCTCCACCTGGTACCGGAGCCACACCGTCCCTGGCTGAACGTACGCGCGGCGCGCGAGCCCGTACCAAACGTCGCCGCCTTCACCCTCGAGCTGCAACGCACGCTCCTCGGCAAGATGTTCCACACCCACGACATCGACGACGGCACCCACCCGTGCCGTCTCTGCGGCACGGCGGCGCACAGCACCGGATCCGGGCTCGCGTACTGCTTCGACTGCTGCGTCCTCGCCGACCAGGGCGTCTTGCGGGACAACGGCAGCGACGGGCCGTGGACCGACGCGACGATCTGGGCCCTGCGCCGACTCGCGCAGATCGAGTTCTCCGGTCCACCCTCGAAGGGACAGCTTGCCCACATCACCGTGACCGATCCCGCCCTCGCGGACGAGGCGATGCTGTGCCGGTTCCTCATCCCCCGCACCCATTCCCTCACTGCCCGCCCAGGCCGCCGGCAGCGCACCTGGACCGACTGGCTGAATGTCGCAGGGCTACTCGCCGACACCTCCCGCCCCGCGCGGGGCATTCTCTCCGTCGCGGCCGACGGACACCTGTGCCGGTCGATGTTCGAACGGCACATCGACGACTTCCTGCACCACCATGGGATCGCACACGAAGTGGAGCCGCACTACCCGCGGCACCACCTGCTCAACACCAGCGGCCTGCGCGCCGACTGGCTCCTCCCCGACGGCACATACGTCGAGGCGCTGGGCATGCTGGAGCAGGACGACTACGCCGCCAAGGTCCGCCGCAAGATCGAGCTTGCTGGCCTCTCCGGGATCCGGCTCGTCACAGTCCGACCACCGGACCTCAACCACCTTCCCGAAGTCTTCGCCGACTGGATGTGACCGGCCCGCAGGCTCCGCCCGTCCTGACCCGGATCCGCGGTTGACTCCCCCTGCATCGGCGGGACGAGCAGACCACAGCTGCACATCCGGGTTGAGGCTGGCGCGGCCCAGTATGAAACGGTGTGCGGGGCTCAGGAGCTGCAGGTATTCAGCATGGTCTGCAAAGCCGTCTTCGGGCCTCACCGGCTCTTGTCACTCTTCGCCAACATTTGGCCCGGGTTTTCGGGGGGTAAACGGGGGCCGAAGATTGAACGTCCGCCACGTACGCCACGTCCGCCACGTCTGCCCGTCTATCCACCGGTCTTGCCAGCTTTATAGGCCGTGTACCGACCGGACTTGCGGCAGCCCGTCCTCGGCCAGCACGACCGTCTCCGGGACCTCACGCGGCGGCGGTCTCTCGGTGGTGTCCCGCAACCCGCGGTGCGCGGAACATTCGCAGGAGGGCTGCAGCGGGTCAGTGCACCCGACGAGCGCAGACATCAGCCGCTGGACCCCGCCAGCGTCGACCGGCCACGACCAGTCCATTTCCCACGGCTCCTCCCACGGCGGGTGGAAGCAATCGTGATCAAAGCGCACCAGAAGTCCAGCACCACACTCCGGGCAGGCCACCACGCTGCTCCAGCGATAGTTGACCTCGTGCCCCGAAGCACCGTACGGGACACCCCAGCGGCCGATGAGCACAACCGTGCGCTGATCCGCCCGACAAACGACGCAGATGCCCATGGCTGCCCCTCCCCTGCCGTACACCCGCAACCACACCGTTGAAATCGACGACAACCCACGGGACGGGCAGCCGGGGGCCGGGCGACCGGCGTCACCCGGTCAAGTGTCGTAGGCGAGCGCGCCACAGTGCCGGAAGGTCGACTGCGCGATCAGGCCGGGGCGGGCTTTTTGCTGGTCACGTCGGGACAGGCGTCGAGGACGCGCCGGCAAGCGGTCAGTTCGGCCTCGGTATAGGCGAGGAACAGCACTCGCTCGGGGGCGGCGGCCGAGTGGGTCAGGTGGTCGACGGCGGCCAGCAGGAGGGTGCGGGCAGTCTCGTCCAGGTCGCCGCCTGCGGTGCCCGCGCCGACCAGCGGAAACAGGACTACCTGGGCCGGGGCGAGAGCGGTGCCGTCGGCGAGGACGGGGTGCTCGGCTGCTTCCAGGGCGTGCTGCACGGCCTGATCGAGGTCACGGATCGGGCGGTAGCCGCTGCCGGGCTGACCCTCGACCGCGGCCGAATGCACGATCATGCGTACGCCATTGGTGCGGGCCAGCTCGCCGGCCGAGGTCACGATGGCAATGCCGGGGGTCACCGGGCGGTGGTCGCGGACCGCGTCGGCCAGTTCGTCGGCGATCACGTCGTCGAGGACCCGGCCGGTCAGGTCGCGGCGGGAACCTCCGTAGCGAATGATGCCGGACATCGAGAAATCGTGGATGCGGGACATCATCAGGTCAGTGTTCTCAGAGTTGACCCAGGCGTCGGCGCTGGTTACCCGGCGTACGTCACCGGTGATGACCCCGATCCAGCGCATACTCAGGACAGCCGTGCGGCGCAGGCGATACCAGTGGGTCTCCTGACGGCCGATCACGGCAGCTCCGGCCGGTTCGGGCGGTGCGGCGGGGACGGCCCTGCGGGCGGCTGCGGCCTCATGTTTGTCCCGGTCGGCGGCCCGGTTGCCGGCCCGCAGCGCGGCGGTCCAAACGAGAAGCACGAAGGCGCCGGCTCCGCCAAGGGTCACCCCGAAGACTGTGCCGTCGGCCGTAGACGTCGGGAACAGTGAGAAGGTGACGAGCGTGGCCGTGAGGGCGGCGCATAACCAGACGAAGACGAAGAGTGTGTGGCGTACTCCGACCGAGGCTGGCCGGGTCGCCCACCAGAGGGTCGTCAGACACAGAATCAGGAAGACAGCGGCGGCAACGGTCACGACCAAGACGGGGACCTCGATTCCAGCCGGGGGTTCCCAAGGTAGCCGGTGCGTCTCAATCCGTGCGTGACGCGGCGAAGGGAAGGGACGGCCCACGCGCACGAGCCTGCAGACGGTCGAGGTCAACACCGGTTTTGCGTACGCGGTGATCGGGGCCGATGCCCAAGTGCTCGTCGGTGGTGCTGGGACGTCGGACCGAGGCGCTGGAGGCAGCGGCGGAAGCAACCGAAATCGACCGGCGTCTGGCCGACGCGGACGACCGCCTAACAAGCCGCGCTCGCGGGTTCGCTGACGAACGAAAGCAACCGGCTGCTCGAGCTGGGTCGCACCGCTGAGGCCGCAGCCGTCGCCCAGGGTTCGTCGACCTTCTTCGGAGGATGCAGGGCCACCGGGTCGACCTGGCCCGCTCAGTGCACAGGGCTCTCTGTCGCCGAGGAGGCGAGGCACAGGAAGCTGGCAGTGGCGGACGCCGCCCATCGACCGGACCTGGCCGCGTCGCTGACCCTGCTCGGCGGGCTGCTCGAGACGGGCGGAGAGACACCTGCTGCGGGAGGCCTGCGACCTCTACGACTGGTGCGTGCGGGATGGGCGACGGAAACTGCTCGGTGACCTGGGCGCGGCCCGGCAGAACTTGGCCGTCGCACTTTCGGAGGCAGGGCGCGGAGGCCGTGACGGTCGCCGAGCAGGCCGTGGAGATCACCCGGGGAGTGGCCGGCTCGGGGCTGGACAGCGACCGGGCCGCCCTTGCCAACGCGCTCAACAACCTGGGCTTCCTTCAAGACGACAGGGGCAGGTCTCGATTGCCGAGGCTGCGGTCGAGGAAGCGGGTGAGATCTATCGCGAGCTGGTCCGGCGGCATCCCGAACTCTATGAGGACGGTCTGCCGAGGTGGAGGACACGGCAGGCGAGATGCGGACCTAGCCGACCTTGAGCGGACGGATGTCGGCCTGAAGACGGGTGAGGGCGGCGCGCAGCGCGGGCAGGCCGTCCATGGTACTCGCGGTCAGGAGCAGGCGGACGGGGGCGTCGGGGCGGTGCACCAGGTTGTTGCTCAGCAACCAGGTCAACTCAGTTGTCGACCAGTCGTCGGCGCCGTTCACCATGATCACGATGCCGGGCAATGCGGCCGACGACTCGGTGGGCACCAGGTCGAGGGCCCGGGGCGTGGCCGGCTGCTGAATGCGGGCGTCGAGCACAATCCACCCGGCCTGCTCCAGCTCGGCGGCGATCGATTCGGCCACTTCACTCGTACGCGGGAAGTCAGGCCCGTACAGCCAGAGCGCGGCCAGCCGGCGGCCGGGCCACTCGTGGGTCAGGGTCTCCCTGATGATCAGGCCGTCGACCCGGGTCAAGCGGTACGACGCCCTTTCACGTCCGCGGATATGTAGGTCAGCATGCATGACCGCGTAGGCTGAGGCGCCGCGCGCGAGAAGCCACTGCTCGTCCACGCTGTCCATGATGCCCGCCGCTACGCTTGGCCTGTGAGCACACAGGACAGCGCGGACGTGGTGGTGCTGGCCGCGCTGCCGCTCGAGTACGATGCGGTCAGAAAGCACCTGCAAAACCTGACACGCTCTTCCCATCCGGCCACGGGCACGCAGTTCGAGGTCGGGTCCTTGCCCGGCGGCCCCAGTCGGGTGGCGATCGCGGTGCTGGGGCCGGGCACCACCGACGCCGCCCTGCTGGCCGGTCAGGCCATCGAGTCGTTCGATCCACGCGCGATTCTCTTTGTCGGAATTGCTGGCGCCCTGCACGATGATCTCCAGCTGAGTGATGTCGTCGCCGCCACCAAGGTCTACTCGTATCACGGCGGCTCAGTGACGGACGACGGATTCCGCGCGCGTCCTCGGTCCTACGACGCCGACCACGAACTCCTCCAGCGCGCCTACGCCGTTGCCCGCGAGCAGTTCTCCGGGCCGAGCAACCCCAAGATTCATTTTCGGCCCGTCGCCGCGGGCGAGGTCGTGCTGAATTCGCGCACGCAACCGCTGGCCGACCAGTTACGGACCCACTACAACGACGCCGCGGCGATCGAGATGGAGAGCGCCGGGATGGCCCGGGCGGGCCACATGCATCGGAAGCCCACATTGACCGTTCGCGGCATCAGTGACCGGGCCGACGGCGCTAAGGCCATCGTCGACGCCGCCGGTTGGCAGCCGCGGGCGGCCCGGCATGCGGCCGACTTCGCGATGGCCGTCATCGCGGACTTTCTTTCCGCACCGCCCAGTTCGATCGGGCGCCGGCCGGAGCGCGCGGGTTCCCCGTCCTCGATCCAGAACATTAACGCATTCGGCGCACCGGCCTACGGCGCTCTGCATGGCGACGTCTACGTGCACGAGGGCGAGCGCCCGTCCACGCCCGAGTGGCGCACGGTGAGCCGACCACTCGAGGTGGCCTGGCGGTCGAGGATCACCCGGTCGACGCTGAGTTTCGAGCCGTCCACGCTGGAAGTGCATCTCGTCCCGGCCACCCAGGCCCCGTACATCGAGGTCCGCCGCTTGGCCAGCTTGGCCGACGAACTCGCCACACACCTTCCCGCGAGAGTCGCCGTCGAGACCGACGTCGATGATCGGGGCGCCCGGGCTGTCTCGACCGATCACAGGGCCGGACCGGAAGGGCTGTTTCTCGGCCGCAACGGTCAACGTTCCGCCTGGAAACCGCTCCCCCGCGACACCATGGGCGCCCTCCTCGACGAGTCATGGCTGACCGACCACCTCGCGGCGTTGATCACCACTTTGATCAGGTTCAGTCTTCCGCATGCGGCCCGATATGCGCCGGCGCTCGCGGTAAGCCCGGCCAACATGGTGACCATTGGGCGGGCGGATCAGTTGTCACGGACACAAGCGAGCGGGTTCCTGATAAGGGACAAGCTCGAGGTGCCGCCCGAAGAATCTGTGCCGGCCGACGACCTCGACAGCCTCGCCTCCGAGGTGGCGGCCGAGCTGACCGCCCGGCTGCTGCTGGCCTTCCGCCAGAGCAACCGCTAGGGGCACAGGCCGTGGGACAGCACGTCAGCGCGGTCGAGGGATTCGCGCACGGAGTCGTCGGGGCCGACCTGCACGTCGGGGCCGACGGGGTACCGCTTTACCTGCTCGCCCGGTGGGAGCGGGTGGATACACCTCCGAAAGACTGGCTGGCCGAGCTGCCGAGTCGTCTACTCGACGCCCGGCACCGGGTAGTTCCGTTCACCGGGCGTGACGACGAGCTGGCTGCCTACCGGCGCTGGCGGGACGGCCCGGCCCCGTACGGGATCCGCTGGTTGCACGGCCCGGGCGGGCAGGGCAAGACCCGGCTGGCTGACGAGGTGGCCGCTCAGGCCCACGACGACGGGTGGTCGGTCGTCACCGCGAGTGCCGGTGCCGGGCAGATCCATGCTCCGTCGGCCGGTCCTGACCTCAGAGTGGCCAACGCCCCCGGCGTCATGGTAATTGTCGACTACGCCGACCGCTGGCCCGTCTCGCACCTGATGCTGCTGCTGGAGAATCGCCTGCTGGCGCGGGCATCGGTGCCGGTGCGGGCGCTGTTCCTCGGCCGAAGTGATGCCACCTGGCGGGGACTGTCCAGCGCACTGAACGCCGGTCACCTTGAGCTGGCTTCCGAGCGTCTGTCTCCGCTGACCGGCGCCGGTGACACCCGCCGCCACATGTTCGAGGTGGCCCACCGAGCCTTCCAGGACGGCGACGAGGGAGTTCCGACCGGCATCGGTGAGTTGCTCGCCCGGCCCGAGTTCGGCCTGACCCTGGCCGTGCACATGGCGGCCCTGGTCGCGGTCGACGCCCGTCCGCTGCCCACCGACCTGGCCGGCCTCACCCTCTCGTTGCTCGATCGTGAACAGCTGCACTGGGCCAATCGCTACGGCCGAGGCGGTCGCCTGCGGCCCGACCTGATGCGCCGGGTCGTCTTCGTCGCGTCTATGTGCGGGGTCAGGCCGTCGGCCGAGGCCGCCGGTCTGCTGAGCGACGCGTTGCCCGGCCACATCGATCCGGTGATGGCCGCCGACGACCACGCCGTCTGCTATCCCGCCGACAACACCCAACGGCTGCAGCCGCTCTATCCCGACCGGCTCGCCGAGGATTTCGTGGCGTTGACCCTGGACGGCCACGATGCCGCGCACCCGTCGGCGGCGTGGGCCGGGCCGTTGCTCGCGCGTCTGCTGGAACGCGATCCGGCCGGCTCGTCGCGACCGTGGCTTTCTGCCGCTATGTCCACCCTGGCCGCCGCCTCGCTGCGCTGGCCCCACGTCGGCGCCCGGCATCTCTATCCGGTGCTGCGCTCGGATCCCCGTCTGGCTGTTGAGGCCGGGGGCAGCCCTCTGGCCACCCTGGCCAAGGCCGAAGGGGTCGACCTGGACCTGCTCGTCGAGATCGAGCCGCACCTGCCCAAGGGCCGCCATCTCGACCTCGACCTGGCCGCGCTCACCCTGCAACGCCGCCTTGCCGACCAGCGCCTGGCCGCCGCCGACGGGCCGCGGGCGCGGGGCAACGTCCATGTCGACCTCGGCTATCGCCTTAGCGTGGCCGGGCATCGCGAGCAGGCCCGCACCGAGATGGCGGCAGCCGTCGAGGCGTACCGGATTGCGGCCGCCGGCATTCCGGCCGACCCCGACCTGGCGCACGCGGTCATGAATCTCGCGCATACCCAACTCGACGTAGGCGACCGCTCCTCCGCGCTGGCCAGTGCCGAGGAGGCGCGGGATCTCTATCGCACGCTCGCGGCCCAGGATCCGCCGGAGCACGAGCCCGACCTGGCCTATGCCTGGATGACCCTCGGAACCGTCCTCGCCGCCCTCGGCCGGCACCGGGCGGGCGCCGATGCCTGCGGCGAGGCCGTCCAGCTCTACGCGAGGCTCGTGGAGTCTGATCTCGACCAGTACGAGGGTGATCTGGCCGGGGCGCTGGGCAACCGTGGCATCTGGCTGCACGGGCTGGGCGCCTACGACGAGGCGCTGGCCGACGCGCGCCGGGCGTCCGCGATCTATCGGCGGCGGGCGGCCATCGACCCGAACGCCCACCTGCACGAGGTGGCGGCCTCGCTGGTGAACGAGGGGATGCAGTTGGACGGCCTGCGCCGTTATCCGGAGGCTGTCGAGGTGATGACGGAGTCGGTAGCCGCCTATCGCAAGCTGGCCAAGCTGCGTCCGGACTCGTTCGAGCACTTCCTCGCGACCGCCCTGAGCAACCTGAGCGAGCCGCTCTCGCACGTCAACCGCACCGCGGAGGCACTGGCCGCCTCGGCCGAGGCGGTGGAGATCCGACGGCGGCTGGCCGCGGCCCGGCCCGCCGTGTTCGAGGCCGACCTCGCCGTCGGCCTCAACAACTACGCCGTCGACCTGCTGGCCGCGGAGCGCACCGGCGAGGCGATGGACGCGGTAGCCGAGGCCGTGGCAATCCGGCGCCGGCTGGCCGCGGAAGACCGGGCGACCTACACCGAATTCCTCGCCTCCTCCTTGAACAACCAAGGCCAGGTGCAGCGGGCGCTCGGCCAGCCCGAGGGAGCCGCTGAGTCGTACGCCGAAGCGAGCCTCCTCTATCGGGAGCTCACGGCCGAGCGGCCGGCCGCGCACCGGGTCAACCTCGTCACCGTGCTGAACGGCAGCGCTCGCGCCCTGCATGCCCTCGGTCGCCACGTCGAGTCGCAGGCGGCCGCCGAGGAGTCCGTGCGTGTCTACAGCGAGTTGCCGGCCGAAGTGCGGGAACGGCCCGGCGTACGACAACTTCTCGAGGATGCCGAGGAAATGCTGTATGGCTGAGCTAGAGGAGGCGCTCGAGTGGCTGGCTGACGAAGGGCTCGGGCGCGAACCTACGCTGCTGCGACTGCCGGTTGGCATCCATCAGAAGTGGCGGATCGGGCCGAGCCGTCCGACCGAACAACTCGGCGCCCAAGGAGGACTGAACCCACGAGAACCTCTTGTCGAATCCCCTCAGGACTTGTCATTGGCTGTCAAGACGCCTTGTAACGGAAAGTAGCCGAATCCAACTTGTCGTCGATTGCCGAAATCAGGCGCTGAGCTGCACAGACACAAGCAGTCACTGGGCGCTTCCTGTCACTGATTGTCAACTTTCAGCGAGGATTGTCGGGGGTAAACGGGGGGGCCGACACGGGCGTCGCCCGTCCACCGCGTCCCGCTCCCCCATTAGCAGAACACCCGTCACCAAGGGAAATGTGCGCCTCTACCTGTTCGCTACACGCTGGCCGCAGGCATGGGGGTTCGTGTCGGTTGATCGACACGAACCGATGTCCATCTCGGGTTGCGTGTTGTTGGTGCCATCTCGATCGGTTGACGATCGCCCTACCCGGACTGCACGGGTCCCCGGGCCGCCACCGGGGACCCATCCGGTACACCGTCGAGGGCCTGAGGTGGTCGTTGAGCTGCAAGGACGTCACTAAAGACCTCACCGACCCTTGTCACTATTCGCCAACATCTGGCTTGGGTTTCGGGGGTAAACGGGGGCCACGTTGAACGTCCGCCACGTCTGACCGTCTACCCATCGTTCCTGCCAGCCTTACGTGTACCGACTGGACTTGCGGCAGCCCGTCCTCGGTCAGCACGATCGTCACCGAGACGTCACGCGGTAGCGGTCTCTCGGCGGTCTCGCGCAACGTATGGTGCGCGGGACACTCGCAGGATGGCTGCAGCGGGTCCGGGCACCCGACGGGTGGCAGCCTTCATCCGTTGGACCCCGTCGGCGTCGATTGGCCACGACCAGTCCATGTCCCACGGCTCCTCCCAGGGCGGGTGGAAGCAATCGTGATGAAAGCGCAGCAGAAGTCCAGCCCCACACTCCGGGCGGGCCATCACGTTGGTCCAGCGGTAGTTGACCTGGTGCCCCGAGGCGCCGTGCGGGACGCCCCAGCGGCGGACCGCCTTCGGCACCGCAGTGTTCGCCCTGGCGGTTGCCGGGCCGCTGCTGCTGTGGCAGGCCATCGTCGAGGCGCCGTTCACGACGGTGGAAGCGACGGCCGGAATCGTGGCCGGGGCTCGGCTCGCCATTTAGGGCAGGCTCGCGATCTTCTCAAGGGCCACCGCTACCGGGACGACCTAAGGCGTGTTTCATAAGCTGGTCAGAGCCACTCGCAGATGATGGTGATGGTCAGGACGGCCTGGAAGCGGACGGCTAACTTGTTGTAGCGGGTGGCCACGCCGCGGTGGCGTTTGAGTCGGGGCGATGCCGTTCTCGACGGCATGCCGCATCCGGTAGAGGTCTGGGTCGAACGTCGGCGGGCGTCCGCCGCGGCTGCCCTTGGCCTTGCGGTGGGCGTCCTGGTCCTTCTTTCGCGGGATGCACGCCTTGATCCCTCGCTTGCGTAGGTAGTGCGGTTGCCGCGGCTGGTGTAGGCCTTGTCGGCCAGGACCAGGTCGGGGCAGGCGCGGGGCTGGCCCACGCCGAGGCGGGTCGCGCGAATACGGCGCAGGACCGGGATGAACTGCGGGCTGTCCCCGTGGTGCCCGGCGGTCACAGTCATCGACAGGACCTTCTGTCCCTGCTCGCAGGCCAGGTGAGTCTTGGTGGTCAGCCCACCGCGTGATCGGCCCAGCGCGTGATCGGCCGGCTCGTCGTGCACGCCGCCGGGTGGTTCCTTCTGCAGGTGCCCGTCGGTGCGGGCGCCGGCGGCGTGCTGGTGGGCGCGGCTGGTCATCGAGTCCACGCTCACCGTCCAACCGATCCGGCCGTCGGCGTCGCCGGCGGCTTGCAACGCCGACGGGATCTTGTCCCAGGTCCCGTCGCGCTGCCACCGGCGGAACAGGCCGTAGACGGTGGGCCAGGGCGCGTACGCGGCCGGGACATCCCGCCACGGGGCACCGATGCGGATCCGCCACCGGATCCCGTCGATGAGCTGCCGTTTCTCCCACTTCGGCGGACGACCCGTAGCCGAAGGTGCAGGCAACAGCGGAGCCAAAACAGCCAACTGCCCTTCGGTCAGGTCATGCCGCCTCGTCACCGCTACGCTGGCCACGAGGTCTCCGGTATGACGTTCTTGCTTGGTCGCAAAACCAGATACCGGAGACCTCTTCAGTTATCGATCACCGCCACACCGTGACCTCGACACCGCCAGCCCGACTTACGAAACATGCCCTAGATCGAGGGGTTGCCAGGCCCTGAGGTTCCCCCGGCAGCTAGGAGGCCTTTCGAGGGCGCCGCTGGAAGCCTGCCGAGGTATTCAAGGGACACGCTCGCTGCATTCACTCCTCCTGATGTGACCCTGAGTCCCAACTTGGCATCCTGCCGAGTAGGCAAAAACTCGCTGTGGCTCGGGAAAGCAAGTGCCCCGAGGAGTTCCGCCGCCGGGCCGGTCGCTGGCGCCCGGCTTCGGTCGCACGACCCGCTACCTGGACCGGAGTTGGGCGTCAACCACGAGACGCTGCGCAACTGGGTCGCCCGAATGCGGCAGGAGCCGGTGACCGTGACGGCTCCTATCAAGACGTCACCCTCGGCGTACCAGGGGCACTGGCCGGATCTCCGGACACCGCCGCGTGTCGCCGTTGCGCAGGTGCGCAAGCACCAGCAGCGCTTGCCTGCCGGGGTCCAGACGCCGGTAGCGGGTGCCCCGTCGTACGCGGTGAGCGCGGAGCAGCTCGGCGAGGTGGTTCAGGCCCCGCGTGGACAGCGGGATCGTGGCAGGATAGGTCTCGCCGGCCTGCAGCAAGTCCTTCGCGCCGGCTGGCTGGCGCTAGGGGAAGCGAGCCGGCAGCCGGTCGACCGCATCCCTAACACTATCCTGGCCCTGATACCCGGCAACGTACCCTCGTTCCACGACGACGTGTTGCCGGCGCTGGTCGACGAGATGCTCTCAGGCCAACCTTTGGGCAACAACCCTGAGGACTACCTACCGGCGGCCCGGACAGGACGAAGACAAGCGGCTGGGGTATCCGGATCAGTACCTGTGGTTCTTGACGGCCACACAGGGTGCTTGCAATTGTCACCAGGTGACCGCTCCCAGTGGCCGGCTTAACGTCAAGGCATTCCTCAGCCATCGCTACCGGTCGCCTGCGGTGAACCTGCAGTTCTTCGACCTGATTGACCAGGTCGCCGATGTTCAGTTCGAGGTCGACCGAGGCCTGAAGGCGACGAGCACGACCCGCCTGGAACGCAGGATCCGCGACGTCGAGATCTTCGCTGGCATCTACTCTTTGAGCGACGATCCGTTTGAGGATCTGCCGGCCGCAGATCTGTTGCGGGCCACCCGGTACTTCAAGCTCGAGCTCGACATGGCGATGCGCTACCGCAAGCCGTCGATCCTGTTCATCGACCGCCGGTTCGGGAACAGGCTGCATGGGCCGCCGGGTTTCGTCAGCCTCCGCTACTCGGCGCAGGAGATCCTCAGCCAAGGCATGAAGACGGCACGGCGCCATCTTCGCGACGAGTTCGCCATGTTCTGCCGATCGATCGGCAACCACGCTCAGAAGCTCCCAGCGCGCGACACCGCCGCGGTCGGATTGCTTGTACCGCCAACGGGCGAGGCGCGAGGTGCTGCCGCGGCCGCCGTCGAGGGATTCAACTATGCGGTGGAAGTCCTGCCCTGGCCCATCGCCATCGACGGTGGCTTGATGGCGCAGCTCCAAAGGTGCGACTGGGTGCTAGCCGACATGAGCCAACCGTCGGCCGTGGCCGCGGTGGCGTTCCTGCGGGGCCACGGTATACCTGTCCTGCGGATTGGTCCGGTGGATGGACCACCAGACGTCGCATCCGAAGAACTGGTCTACGGCGAACTCGCCCCACACTACACAAAGGACATTATCCGATGGAGCGAGCCGGAGCGACTACAGGTTGCCCTGGAGGAGCGGATCGGGCAGATCGTAAGTGAGCCGAGTCTTATCGACAACCGGGTCGACGCCCAACGCTATTTCCGGTCGGCCGCCAAGCTAAACCACCTCGTCTTCCTCAGCTATGCGAAAGAGGATCACGAGTACGCCGATCGAATCGGCGCCGAGCTTAGTAGTGCTTTCCAAGAGGTCTTCGACTATAGGAGGCCGGCCGCGATACCGCACGGCGCACGGTGGCTTGACCACATGTTGGCCAGCTTGGCGACAGCCGCGATTGGAGTGCCTCTGCTGTCGCCGAACTATGTCGCGAGCTCGTACTGCATGGAAGAAGGGCGACGGATGATGGATGCCGCTCTCAGCGGTCGAATGCGGGTGTTTCCGGTGCTGCTTGCGGACTCGGGCGTGGACCTGTTCAGCCAACTGGAATACCGTCGTGCCACGCGGATGTCTCCGACCGAGATCGTTGCCGGCATCGTCCGGGAGGTGGCATGAGCACGCCAACGGTGGCTGTAGTGGGCAGCGTGGCGACAGAGCGGCCCTACGATCCACCGCTGCGTGACGTGGCGGTAGCCGCCCGCGCCGCCGAGGAGATCGGGCGGAAACTGGCACAGCACGGGTGCAGGCTGGTGGTCTTCAGCAGCGACGAAGACTTCGTCGAGTCCGCCGTAGTGCGCGGCTACGCCCAGTCCGGCCAGGCGAGGCCGGGGGCCATCGAGGTGCGCGGTCCGTATCGGGCTGATCCCACAGACTTCCCCGAGGCGCAAACCCACCCCGAACTCTTCGACACGCGACCCGAGCCCACACCCGATTGGGAGGTTTCGTTCTACCGGGCACTGCTGCACGTCGATGCAATCCTGCTCATTGGCGGCGGCCGGTCGACGTTCATCGCCGGGCTCATTGCGCTGTCCCGGCGAGTCGCAGTAGCGCCGATCGGCACGTTCGGAGGAGCTGCCGAGAAGGCGTGGCAACGCATGCATGGCGAGCCGGACGTCGCGTCTGAGGAAGACCTGTCGGCGATGGTGTCCAGGTGGCGTCCTGGCTCAGCAGAGGCCGTCGTTGCGTCATTGCTACGGCAGCACGAACGGCGCTTGAGCGAGCAGGAACAGATGCAGCGTCAGACAACCGCCGAGACGCGCCGTCGAGCATGGAGCCTGCTGTCCGCGTTAGTGTTCCTGGCGGCGGGTCTCGCCACGCTGCCTGCAGCCACGGCGTGGCGGCCCGGCACCTGGGCGGCGGTGACCCTGCTCGTCTTCGGGCCGCTGTGTGCGGCGGTGTCCGGGGCGCTGATTCGCAACGTCTTCGACGAGGTTGGCGAGTGGCTGCGCGCGGCGGTGTTCGGCGCTGCCGCCGGTGGACTGTCCGCAGTCCTCTTTCTCGCGGCGCAGCTCACAACCAACCCGAATCTGCTTCAGGGAGACAGCGCCGCTCGTCTCGGATACTTCGTCGTGCCAGTCGGGTTCGCTGCCGGGCTGGCCTTCGACGCCGTACTCACGAAGCTGCGCGGCACCGACGTGGTGAAGACTCACCCGGTCGATGCCGCAACGCCATGAAAACATGGTGTTTCACCCGAGTGTGTCGAGGCCAGTTCATCGCCGCTGGGCCGTCGTCCTGGTCCGCCAATCGGCCAGGGCGATTGCGTAGTCGGCCAGCGGGCCGTTGACCAGGAGTTTCAGGACGGGTTCGGCCCCATAAAGGGTAAGAAACGGGTGAGACGCATCGGTGATCAGGGGGCTGCGGCGCTTCATGACTCCGACGAAGACCTCACCCGCCGATGGCCTCATCTCTCATCCCGCACTGGCCGTAGCAGCCCCCACCTACACCGCCGAGGCCACGCCGGTCACCGACCGTGAACATAGCGAGCTGCTGCGAGCGCTCGCCGCTGTCCCTGATCCACGCGATCCACGGGGCGTGCGTTACCCGCTGACCCCTCTGCTGGCGGTGGCGGTCTGTGCTGTGATGGGCGGGCGTCGTCGTTTGCCGCGATCACCGATTAGCTGCACGACCTCGACGACCAAGCCCAGCAACGGCTCGGGTTCACCGCAGGAGTGCCGGTCGAGAGCACTGTCTGGCGGATCCTGACGCGCCTGGACGACACGCTGCTCGGCACCGTCCTCGCCAGCTGGCTGCGCACCCGCACTCCCGTCAAGGTGACCCCTCCTGGGCGGTACCCCACGGGTTCATCGCCCTCGACCGCAGAACGCTGCGAGGCGCCCGAGGAGGTGGCGGCCGCAAGATGCATCTGCTCTCCGCGTTGGACACCACACCACCACCGGGATCGTGCTTCGGACCCGACCGCCACCTACAAGGGACTGCAAAACAGCTCTGTCTCATATTCGATGATGCGGATGTCCCCTCATCGATGAGACCGGGTGGGTGCTGCTTCAGCACCGCGCAAGCCGGTGGCGACGTACGCGCTCGTGGCGACGGAGCCGGGCTACGCCTCGGCGGCGGACATCGCCGCCGCGGTGACGAGGCAGGGGCTGCCGACTACCTGCGCGCGGCGGCCAATCCAGACGCCAACCGCGAGGGGCAGCGGGTCTCCTGAAACGCCGAGGCCGGAGCGGCATCCCGCTCCGGCCTCGGTGAGACATTCCGCCGCTCTACCATTGAGCTACGCCCCCGCGAGTGGAGGCGACGGGGCTCGAACCCGCAACCGATCGGATTGATTAGGGGCACCCTCAGTGCCGCGACAAGCATAGCAGAACTTGATCAAATCGGCCAATCAGCGCAGGGAGTACCTGCGCGAGCCCAGCGGCCCACAAGACCCTGCGGCACACGACGGCCCCGGCACCACCTCGGTGCGGGGGCCGTCTGATCCGGCGGACCGACCCGCCTACCAGACCTGGGTGACCTGCCACGGCCAGGCCGCGTTGCGGCCGGCCTCCAAGAGCGAGACGAGCCGGAACGCGTGGTCGGTCAGCCCGCCCACCGTGTGCCGGGTGCCGGCGCCGGACGCGTTCGCGCCGACCCGGTAACCGCCGATGTTCCAGGTGTAGACCGGGACGTCCCTCGGCACGATCTGGTCGATCGAGTGGTACCGGCCGCCGTTGTACTGCTCGTCGGTCACGATGAGGACCCGGTCGTGGGCCTTGAAGTGCGCCGCGACCGCCCCGAAGGTGTCGGTCCCGTCGACCGAGTGGAACCTCTCCATGACCCGCAGCAGCGCATCGCCGCGGCGGAAGTCGACCGGGTACGACGTGTTGCCATACCCGACCGTCGTCGCCTCCGCCGCGCGCAGCGCCACCGCGGCCCCGAACAGCTTCGCCAGGTCCGCGTTGGTGATGTGCGTGTGCTGCTGCTTCGACGAGAACGGGTAGCCGGGGAACATCGACGGCGACTGGTCGACCACCACCAGGGTCCGCCCCGGCAGCGCCGGCACGTTACCCAGCGAAGCCTGCAACGCCTTCTCCAGCGCGGCACCCCAGCGCAACGACCCGACGGCCTTGTGGGCGCCGTAGAACTTGAACGGGAACAGCCGCGACTTCGCCACCCGCGCCGGGTCGGCCAGCCGCGCGGCGACCCGCTCGGCCACCTCGTCCGGCACGCCAACGTCGTCGAAGTTCCGCAGGTTCTTCAGCAGCGCCCCGTACCCCATGATCGGGATGACGGCCGACCAGGCGTCGGCGTCCATCGGCCCGTGCAGCCAGCAGGCGACCGCCTCCCACGTCATACCCGCCGCGCGCAGCCGGTCTAGTTCTTAGTCGGCAGTGGCGCCAGCAGCCCGGCCATGAAGTCACGTACCCGGCGCCGGGACTCAGGCCGGCCGAAGCGCGACGCGACCACGTCCATCAGCTCGTCGAACAGCCCAAACCATCGCCGGGCGTCTACTCCGCAGGCGGCAGCCACCGCCGTATCTTGGGTCCACACAACCACAAGAACTCAGCGGTGGCTGCTCCATGCCCACGGACAAACCACACCGCCCCAGCAGGCCAGAACGGATCTCCTGCTGGAGTACTAGGTGATTATGCTCGCTTCCTTGCCGTCCGGATCTGTCGTCGATCGTGCGTTGCTCAGCGACACGACAACTGGCTGTGGCCGGCGGTCGATGGCACACCCTCTAGAGCTTCCTAAGCGATGTCTCGTAACCCGGTGACGGGTCCGTCGCGGACGAGGTGTCATCACGCGGCTTTGGACGTCCGTGTTCGGTCACCGGTCACCGATGCCGGCCCTTCCCCGCAATAGCATCAGGACGATCAATGACACGAGCAGCGCACCGGACCCACACAGCACGGCGAAGTGCAACACCGGACCACCGAACCCCTGGTTCGGGTCCCTCATCAGCGTCGAAGCAAAGGTGCAACTGGTCGATACCAGCAGCACCCAAAGCAACCACCGAGGCTGCCGTCGCAGCTCCTGCCACGCCCGTCTTCGGATCACGCCATCCCCGCTCATCGAAAGCCGCGTCCGCGCATCGGCCACCAATATCTAGCGGCGCCACCACCAGCCTAAAGGACGCCTCGTAACCCTGGCGTCTGTCTGTTGAGGATGATCGGGCAGGATGCCTGGGTGCAGGTGATGACGGCAGCCCAGCCTGAGTGGATTTTTGCCTTCACGGGGCTG
Organism: Micromonospora sp. WMMA1949; assembly: GCF_027460145.1. NCBI lineage: Bacteria > Bacillati > Actinomycetota > Actinomycetes > Micromonosporales > Micromonosporaceae > Micromonospora > Micromonospora sp. WMMA1949. The sequence goes on from NZ_JAPZBG010000001.1 coordinate 33,483, forward strand.
CAGCCCGTCCAGTTCCGGAAGCTGGTCCGGCTGGTCGCCGAGCGTGGCGGTGACGGCATCGCGGACGGGCGACCTGGCCGGCAGTGGGCGCTCGACCTGGCCGACCGGGTGTTGCTGGTGGCGACTTACTGGCGCACGAACTTGACGATGCGACAGATCGGCCCGTTGTTCGGGGTGTCGCACTCGGCTGCGCATCGAGTGAGCCTTTTCCAAGCTGATCTTGCAGCTCAGGGCGGGTGTGGCAGGCCCGGTGATCGATGGGTGCGAGGCTCCAGGTAGGACAGCTGTCGACCAAGACTCGAAGCCCCGACCGGGAGCCTCGCCATGCTGTCCTACCCCGCCACGATTCCGTTGTCCAGCCGCACCCTGAACCACCTCGCCGAACGCATCCGCGGCCACCGCAAGCAGCGCCGCTCCCGGTGGCGACGCCTCGATCCCGGCCGGCAGGCGCTGCTGGCTCTGGCCCATCTGCGCAACGGCGACACCTACGCCCGACTCGCGGCCGGCTTCGAGATCGGTATCACCACCGCCTGGCGCTACGTGCAGGAGGCGATAGCCCTGCTCAGCTCGGTAGCTGAAGGTCTGGCCACCGCCATGGAACGAATCCGCCGGCTGGCGTACGCGATCCTGGACGGCACCCTGATTCCGATCGACCGGGTCGCCGACCAGCGTCCTTACTACTCCGGGAAACACAAGCACCACGGCGTGAACGTGCAGGTCATTGCCGATGCCGCTGGCCGGCTCGTCTGGGCTTCCCCGGCGCTGCCCGGTTCGGTCCACGACCTGACCGCAGCCCGAACCCACGGCATCATCGACGCGCTGACCAGCGCAGACGTGATGACCTTCGCCGATAAGGGCTACCAAGGAGCCCACGGCAGCGTGCGCACCCCGTTCAAGCGGCGCCGCTTCCGCCCGAAGCTGTCACGCCGGCAGAAGGCCGTCAACCGGACCCACGCGAAGATCCGCGCCCGCGGCGAACGCGCGATCGCCACCCTCAAGACCTGGAAGATCCTGACCACTCTGCGCTGCTGCCCACGGCGAGCGACCCCGATCGTGCAGGCCATCCTCGTCCTGCACCACGTCGAAGCCAACCGCTACGCAGGATGAAAAGGGCTCATTGATGACAACGTCCGCCTGACGTATTTGGAGAATGAGCTTCGGGAGGCGATCGCTGACAACGAGCGCCTCACCCCTGGGATTCTCGTAGGGCGTCTGCGACCGCTGCGCCCCTATGTCGACCAGCTCATGGCCGGTCGGCAGCACCCGCCACAACGGGCCCGTCTCTACGCCGTCGCCGCTCACCTGTCTGGGCTTCTTGGCGCGCTCGCCCTTGACCTCGGCGCGTTCGGTGTGGCGCACGCCTACGCCGCCGAAGCGTTCGACTTGGCCGAAGCTGCCGAGCAGCCCGACGTCCAAGCCTGGGCGCGTGCCACGCAGAGCCTGGTTGCCTTCTACGCCGGTGAGTACCATGACGCGCTGGCTTACGCCCAAGATGGCCTGCGTCGTGGCAGCGCCAGCGGGCACCGTATCCGCCTCGCGATCAACGGTCTGGCGCGAGCCCTCGCTCATCTCGGCGACCGGTATGGGGTAGACCGTGCTGTCGACGATGCCTTCACCATGCTGTCCAACTACCCGGCTGACTCGCCGGTCAGCGCGAGCCTCACCCTCGGCCCGTACTGTCCGGCAAGAACTGCGGCCAACGCGGCGACTGCTTACCTGGCGCTCGGCCTTACCGCAGGCGTCACCGATCATCTGACCGTCGCTATCACCGCGTTCGACGCCGCAGGCATGGCCGGTCCGCGGGCACTCAGTCGCCTCGATCTGGCCACCGCTCACCTGCACGCCAGCCGTCCCGACCCTGACCAGGCCGCCACGCTGGCGGTGGAAGCGCTGACCCTTACCTCGGAGCAGCGTTTCGAATCGGTCCATCAACGCGCCCGGCAGTTCCTCGCCGCCGCTCGTCCCTTCGCTCGCCATCCGCGGCTAAGGCAGGTCGCCGACCTGCTGGCCGACCGCCCGCGGGCCGGTGTCATCCGAGCCGCCTTACCATCGCTGTCATGAGCAGCCGGGAACTGGCCAACCTGCAACAGCGCTGGACCGCCTACCAGGATCTACCCGAACTCACCGTTCACTGGTACTGGCGCCCAGGCTGGCGAGCCGACCGCCAGTTCTACACCTGGCACCTCACCTTCGAGCACCAACCTGAGCTTCATCGTCTCGTCACCGGCCTGCAACGCCAACTCACTCTGCCCGGGCTGGACTTGGTGCCGCTTGATGGGCTGCACCTGACCATGCAAGGTCTCGGCTTCACGGACGAGGTCACCACTAACGACATCGAGGCGATCGTCGCGGAGACCCAGCAACGCTGCGCCGGCCTGCAGCCGCTGGAGCTGTCGCTTGGCCCTGTCGACCCCGATGCCGAAGGGATTGGCTTGCTCGTCCGCCCCTGGGACCGCGTCGAACACCTGCGCGCCACCATTCGTGATGCCATCAGCGCGGTATGGCCGGCAGTTCCGGAGGCTGCAGAAGGCTTTCGGCCCCACGTAACTGTCGCTTACAGCGGTTCGCAAGCGCCGACCGGACCAATCTGCGCCCGCCTCGCCGAACTACGTGACCAGCCACCCGCCCGGGTGACTATTCGACAGGCAACGCTGATCGCGCTGCGACGAGAAGACCAGACCTACAACTGGACAACTGTGGCCGTGGCACCCCTCGGGGGTCTGTGGATCTAAAGGTGTTTCCGGCCTGACCTGCCGGGCGTTGTGCCTGGTGAGGAGGGTGCCGTGATGACCGCGACACTGAACGACCAGACCGGAGGCAGGAAGCGGCCCGAGCCGTCAGCGGAGGCGAAGGCCGCCGCCGAGCTGGTCCGGGCCGCGAAGGAACAGGGCCTGTCGTTGACCGGCCCGGACGGGCTGCTCAAGCAGTTGACCAAGACAGTCCTGGAGACCGCGCTCAACGAGGAGATGACCGAGCACCTCGGCTACGAAAAACACGACCAGGCCGGCGCCGGCTCGGGCAACATCCGCAACGGCACCCGGCCGAAGACGGTGCTGACCGACACGACCGGTCCGGTGCAGATTGACGTGCCGCGGGATCGGGCTGGCACGTTCGAGCCGCAGATCGTCCGCAAGCGGCAACGGCGCCTGTCCGGGGTCGACGAGGTGGTGTTGTCGCTGTATGCCAAAGGCCTGACGACCGGCGAGATCTGCGCGCACTTCGCGGAGATCTACGCGGCTTCGGTGTCGAAGGAGACGATCTCGCGGATCACCGACAAGGTCATCGACGAGATGACCGACTGGTCCCACCGCCCGTTGGACGAGATCTACGCGGCGGTGTTCATCGACGCGATCGTGGTCAAGGTCAGGGATGGGCAGGTCGCCAATCGGCCGTTCTACGCCGCGATCGGGGTCACCCTCGACGGGGAGAAGGACATCCTCGGGTTGTGGGCCGGCGCCGGTGGTGAGGGCGCGAAGTTCTGGATGAGCGTGCTGACCGACCTGCGCAACCGGGGCGTCAAGGACGTGTTCTTCCTCGTCTGCGACGGTCTGAAAGGGCTGCCGGAGGTCGTCACGAACGTGTGGCCCCGCACCGTGGTCCAGACGTGCATCATCCATCTGATCCGCAACACGTTCCGGCTCACCTCCCGCAAGTACTGGGACGAGTTGAAGCGCGAAATCAAGCCGATCTACACCGCCGTCAACGCTCAAGCGGCCAGGGCGGCGTTCGACGACCTCGCGGAGAAGTGGGGCGACCGGTATCCGGCGGTGATCCGGCTGTGGGACAACGCCTGGGCGGAGTTCATCCCGTTCCTCGACTACGACCTGGAGATCCGCAAAGTCATCTGTTCCACGAACGCGATCGAGTCGCTCAACGCCCGCTACCGGCGGGCGGTCAAGGCCCGCGGCCACTTCCCCAACGAACTGGCCGCGTTGAAGTGTCTATACCTGGTGACCCGATCGTTGGACCCCACCGGGGACGGCAGGACCCGATGGACGATGCGCTGGAAACCCGCGTTGAACGCCTTCGCCATCACCTTCAGCGACCGCTTCCCCGCCGCTGAAACCTACTAACCAAGATCGCCGGAAACACCGTTAGCGAGACAGGCCCGCGGTGTAGCGCGTCGAGTGCAGCGAGCGCCTGCTCAGGAAGGCGCGCCAGGGTTTGCTGGTCGAACGCGGGCAGCGTGGGCATCGGGGCGATGGCGTGGACCGCGCGGGCGGCGGCTGATGCCTCGGCCGTGGTGGGTGGGCGGATGGGGTCGCCGAGGTCGTCCATCAGCATGCCCAGCGCCTGCGGACGTAGCGCGTAGCCGTGCAGGTGAGGCACGGCGGCACCGTGCTCGTTGAGGGCTCGCAGCACGGCGGCTTCGCCGGTGAACGGTGATGTGGCGATCTTGCAGATCATGCTGCTGCCGTCGCTCAGGTACAGCCGGTGCACCGTCGACAGCTCCCACTCCTGGATGACCTGCCCGCCGACCTTTTCTCGCCCGGCGGCGGTGAGCAGGTCACGGTGAAGCTGGTCGGCCAACGCGGCACCTATAGCGATCATGGTCTGCTCGCGGTCTGGACGCCGGTGTCGGCTCGCTCGAGCAGCGTCAGGGCGGTGTCGAGGCGGGCCGACATCCGGAGCGGCACTCGATGGTGGGCTGCCTGCTGAAAGGCCCGGAAGTGCGGCAGTAGCGCGAGCAGCGCCGGGCGTGTGCGGAGGAAGCGGGTGACATCACCACTGGCTTGTGCCCGTTGTAGCAGCGACGTCAGCGCGACTATCTTGTCGGCGGTCGAGGCGAGCAGCACCGGTAGGTCGTCCACGCGGATGGGCGGTTCCGGCATGTCGAGATCCTGGTGCTCGGCCTGCAGAGCGGCGATGATCCGCGGTACCTGCGGGCCGTAGGCGGTGGCGAGGATCTGGTAGATGTCCGGCGTACGGGGCGCGAAGTCGGGGATGTCGTGCAGCAGCGCTGCGGCTATCAGATCAGGGTCCGGGTTTGGTACATGCTCGCCGATGGTTACCGCGACCCGGACGGCGTGGGTCAGTGCGGGGCGGTCGTCGATGGTGTGTCCGGCGCACCATCGTTGGGCGTCGCTTAAGGCGCGGTCGATGGTGGCGGCCCGGGGAGGGGATAAGACGGTCATGGCCTGATACCTCCTGGTTGCCGTAGCATCGGCGTCATGTCGGGGCCGCTACAGCAGTGGTGTGAGCAGACGTGCGTGGTGTGTCCCGCTCAACAGCTCGGGCCGGGCCAGTTCGACGTGGTCGACCGGCCCGGACCCGAGTTTGCCTACGACGCGGACATTGGATGGCGAGTCACCGTCGAGGGTGTCGCGGTGTGTGTACACCCGTATCGGGTCGGGCTTCCGCCGGGCCGCTACGCCTCGCGCGGGGAGCCTGTCCCCGTCCGGGCGTCACGACCGGCGCCGACGCCTGCTTCCCTGGTACTGCCTGCCGACCTGGTGGATCTGGAAGGCTGGCTCGTCGCCGTCCTGCGCGACGCTCCGTCGGAGCAGATCTTCGGTGCCGTCGCCCGCGCCGAGCGCCTCGCCGGCGAAAGGTTCGACCCGAAGCAGGTGGTGGCAGCCATGCGGCGAGTGCTGTCGGTGGAGCTGGCTAACCGGTGACCCCGACGGGCGCGGTCGCGGGGCCGGGCTTCTCGAAGTCGAAGTCGTGGCTGCGTCCGTCGCGTCCCAGGCCTGCGGCCTGGTAGTGAGCGTTGAGTTGGTCCAGCCGGCGGGTTACCTCGGCGGAGTCCAGCCAGTACCGCAGTGGCTGCGGCCCCCAGCCTGCGGCGGCGTAGTACGCGTCGGTCAGGCAGCCGCGGACGTAGGTGAACTCTTCCAACTCCGTGGCGTGCGGGAACGTGACCCCGAGGTCGCGCTGCATCCGGGACATGAGGGTGAACTGGGCCAGCACGGCGTGGATCATCTCGTCGACCGGCGCCGGCACCAGCAGCTCAGCGACTTCCTCGTCGCCGCCGGAGAGCTCGAACACCGCGGCCTTGAGCGCCAAGACCCGCATCGCCTCGGTCAGCAGCGGGCCCGCGTCACGGTCCATGGACCACTGGCTGATCGCCGGGTACCCGGTGAATGTCGCCCAGCAGCTGGAGTACTTCATCGACGAGCTGCGTAGCCGCTCGGACGACGGGTGCTGCGTGATCAGGCCGAGGATCTCGGCGGCACGGCGACCGACCTCAGCGGGTTCGGGCATGGATTGTGGGGTCATGGCACGTCCTTCCTTGGAGAGCCTTGGGCATAGGCAGGCGTAACCAGCGACGCCGGGACGCATGTCACCGCTGTCCTCGCGCCAATGGCGCTCACGGTGATGCCTCCATTAATGCAGCGTGCGTGGATGTCGATAACCCACTGCGTCGACCTCTGACAAAGATTCGACATTGCCCGGCCTAGGGCGTGTCCTGTCGATCATGGGAGCCAGATGACGGCAGCGATCAGGACGAGGCCGGCTCGGTAGAGGGATGCGCGTTTGGCGTATCGAGTTGCTAGGTCACGCCACTGCTTGAGCCGGTTGAAGCAGCGTTCCACGACGTTGCGCTTCTTGTAGATCGCCTTGTCGAAGGCCGGTGGTCGCCCGCCGTGGCTGCCCTTGGCGGCCCGGCGAGCGACCTGGTCGCTGCGTTCCGGGATGACGTGCCGGATCCCGCGTTGTCGCAGGGCTCGCCGGGTCGAGTCATGTGCATAGCCCTTGTCCGCGATCAGCACCTCCGGTCGCTTGCGGGGCCGACCCGGCCCGGGCTCGTTGACGCGGATCGCGTCCAGCAGCGCCAACAGCTGCGGGTTGTCGCCGGCTTGGCCGGGGGTGAGCAGGATCGACAGCGGCCGTCCGCGTCCGTCGACCGCGAGGTGAATCTTCGTGCTCAACCCGCCGCGGGACCGGCCGATGGCCTCGCCATCCTGCGCACCAGGCGTCGCCGCACTTGCCGGGGAGCCCCCTTTTTGCGGGCGCCAGCGGCATGCTGGTGCGCCCGCACGATCGACGAGTCGATGCTGATCGTCCACTGCACCGGCGTGCCGTCGTCATGCACCTGCGCCGCGGCCAGGACCCGATCCCATGTCCCATCAGCGGTCCAGCGGCGCAGCCGTTCGTGGCAGGTCTTCCACGGCCCGAAGCGTTCCGGCAGGTCACGCCACGGCGCACCCGTACGCAGCTTCCACAAGATCCCGTTGATGACCTGACGGTGATCCCGCCACCGCCCCCGCGCCCCACCAGGTTCCGGTAGCAGCGGCGCGATCACCGCCCACGCCTCATCGGTCAACTCACCACGACGCACCACCGGCACATCGTCAACGATCAACCACTACATGATCGACAGGACACGCCCTAGACCACTGTGCGGACGGATGCGGCTTTACGACGCGTCTTCGAGAGGCGCCGGTCGGGCGCTGCTCGCTGTTGTAGTCGGCATTCGAATAGGCGCTTGTCGGTGGGTTGTCAGACGTGGATGAGGAGGCTTACCGACATTGAGCTCCTTCGCCTTTAGTCACTCTCGTCGCCGGGAACCTCAGCCGTGTCCCGGCCAGGATGCGTCGCGGTCGAGCCGTGACGGCGGGCGCTTTCGTGGGGCGCCGAGGACGGTTCGTCGAGCAGTTTCAGGGAGGAATGCTGGATGTTCGATCAGGGAGAGCTGGAGCGTTACGGCTATCGGCAGGAGTTGAGCCGCCACCTGCGGTTCCGGGATCTCGTGGCCTACGGTTTGGTGTACATGGTGCCGATCGCGCCGATGGCGATCTTCGGCAGCGTGTACGCCGGATCCGGCGGAATGGTGGCCCTGGCCTACGCGGTCGGTGTGGTGGCGTTGGTGTTCACGGCGTTTTCATATGCTCAGATGGTCAAGGCGTTCCCGATGTCGGGCAGCGTCTACAACTACGTCGGCCGGGGCATCAGCGCACCGGTCGGTTTCCTCGCCGGCTGGGTGATCCTGCTCGACTACGTTCTCGTACCGGGCCTGCTGTATCTGGTGGCGTCGGTGGCGATGCACGCCACCGTGCCGGCGGTGCCGGTGTGGTTGTGGCTGCTGGGGTTCGTCTCGGTCAACACGATCATCAACTCGGTCGGCATACGGATGACCGCGATGGTGACTCGGGTGATGCTCGTCGGCGAGCTGATCGTCCTGGCGGTCTTTCTGGCCGTCGCCTGCTGGGCTCTCGCATCAGGTAGGGGCCGGTTCAGCTGGGACGCGTTCTACAACTCCGAAACGTTCACCTGGGCCGTGGTCGCGGGGGCGGTGTCGATCGCCGTGCTCAGCTTTCTGGGTTTCGACGGCATCAGCATGCTGGCCGAGGAGACCCGGGGCGGCTCTCGGCAGATCGGCCGGGCGATGGCCGCCGTCCTGATCCTGGCGGGGGTGTTGTTCATCGCCCAGACGTGGCTGGCCGCGATGCTCGTCCCCGACCCCGGCGTGCTCCTGGCGCAGGGTGACCCGAACGGCACTGCCTTCTACGACGCCGCCGCGGTGGCCGGCGGCGGGTGGCTGGCGACGCTGTGCGCGGTGGCGACGGCGATCGCGTGGGGGTTGCCGAACTCGATGGTCGCGCAGGTCGCCACGTCCCGGCTGCTGTACGCGATGGCCCGCGACCGGCAGCTCCCGGCCTTTCTGGCAAAGGTGTCGATCCGGCGCAACGTGCCGATCAACGCCACCCTGCTCACCGGCGTCGTGTCCCTCGCCCTGGGCCTGTACATGGCCACCCGCGCTGACGGGATCACGCTGCTGTCATCGCTGATCAACTTCGGGGCGATGGTCGCGTTCCTGGTCCTGCACGTCTCCGTTGTCGTGCACCACCTCATCCGGCGACGCAGCGGCAACTGGTGGGCGCACCTGGTCATGCCCGGTATCGGGTTCGCGATCTTGGCCTACGTGGTGGTGAACGCGAACATCGCCGCGCAGCGCCTCGGCCTGGCCTGGCTCGCTCTCGGCGTCGTCGTGCTCGCCGGTCTCTACGCCACCGGCCGCCGCCCGTCGCTGTCGGGCCTGGTGCCAGTGCAGCGGTCCGCTCGTGACCTGGAGCGGGTGTGACCACGATGTCTTCCGGAAGTCACTTCACGTATCGGCCGGCGCGTGACGAGTTGGCCTACACCTTCGGCGGGCGGATCCCGGTAGCGCATGTGCGCTCCGGTGACGTGTTCAGCGTGCACACCGAGGACTGCTTCGGCGGCCGGGTACGCGGTCCGGCGGATCTGCCGTCGCAGGTGTGCGCGATGCCGTATCTGAATCCGGTGTCGGGGCCGTTCTTCGTCGAGGACGCCGAACCCGGCGACACCCTCGCCGTCCACATCGCCTCGATCGTCCCGGCCCGGGACTGGGGTGTGTCCGCGACGTTCCCGTACTTCGGGGCGCTGACCTCCACCCCGCACACCGCCACCCTGCAAGCACCCCTCGACGAGCGCGTCTGGGTCTACCACATCGACCCCACCGCCGGAACCGTGCGGTACTGCGCCACCACCAGCGACCACAGCGTTGAGCTGCCGCTGGATCCGATGATCGGCACGATCGGCGTCGCCCCCGCCGCGATGGAAACCCGCGCCACGATCGTTCCGGACTACTACGGCGGGAACCTCGACACACCCGAACTGCGCGCCGGCACCACGCTCTACCTCGGGGTCAACGTCCACGGTGCGCTCCTCGCCCTCGGTGACGGACACGCCCGCCAAGGCGAGGGCGAGGCGTGCGGGGTCGCGGTGGAGATCGCCACCGTCACCACCCTCGCCGTCGAGGTCATTAAGGGCGGCCGTTCCACCGCGTGGCCGCGGCTGGAAACCGACGCCGCGATCATGTCCGTCGGCTGCGCCCGACCACTCGAGGACGGCTACCGCATCGCCCACCAGGACCTCACCACCTGGACCGCCGACCTGTGCGGGCTGGACACCCTTGACGCCTACCAGCTCATTTCCCAAGCCGGCCGGGCGCCGATCGGCAACGTCTGCGACCCCAACTACACAATCCTCGCCGCGATCGACAAGGCACTTCTCCCCCGGCCGCAGCCCGCCTACGCAGACGCCCACGCCCGGCTCCGCAGCCTCACCCTGGGGCAGCGATGACCGCTTCGGTGCCCGGGCTGCCGCTGCGCGATGAGCTGTACCTGCTCGCCCACAACGACGACACCGGCCAACCCCACATCCACCGCCAAGCCCTGGCCCTCGGTCTCGCCGGCGCCGTCCTCATCGACCTCGTCCTCACCGGCCGCACCACCCTCGACGGCAGCGGCCATCCGGTCGGGGAGCAGCGGATCCGGCTGCACCTCGACCGGCCCATCGGCGACCTCATCACCGACGCCGCCCTCACCAGCCTGCACCACACCCGGCCCGCCCCACCGCTGCGCCACTGGCTGCGCGGATTCGCCGACGACCTCTACGAACGCACCCGCGCCGGCCTGCACGCCGCAGGAATCCTCCGCCACACCAGCCACCGCCGACTCGGCGGACTGATCCGCGCCGACACCTACCTACCCACCCACCAGCGGTGGCCCGTCATCGCGCGCGCCCGCCTGCGCTACCTCGCCGACGGCCGCGAGCAACCCGACAACCACACCGCCGCCCTCGCCGGACTCGTCGTCACCCTTAACCTCACCGACCACCTCTATCTCCACGACGACACCACCACCGTCGCCGCCCAACTGCGCGCCATCGCCGACCAACACCACCGGCCGGTGCGCGACATCACTACCGCCGTCGACGCCGCCGTCGGCGACCTCGCCACCGCCACCTACCGCTAACCACGAGGAAGGAACCCCCGACACCGTGATGCTCCCCTCGACGGTCCCCACCCGCCTGGCGGTGAACCTGGTCGGCAGCATCCTGCTCGCCGACTGCTGCGCCAGCTCCCCCGGCCATCCGACGCCCGCGTCGACCACGTCAGCGGCCACCGGCAGCCGATCCGCCACCACGCACCCAGCGCCACCGGGCCAGGATTGGCCCCGTGGCAGCGGCTCACCGCCCTCGCCGACCCCATCGACACCACACCCGGCGAGGCGCCGAGGAAAACGAACGAGCACCTGCCCGGCGGCCTGCACCCATACCTGCTCAACGCACTCCTGAAAGACGCGGACGTGCTGGCCAGCGCGGTAGCGCCCCGAGAACTGGCCACCGACCTCGCCTATCCCCGACTGCTCATCAGCGGCGTCGTCGCGCTCGTGAGCAGCCAATACCTCAACCACGCCCAGCGGGCGACGAGCCTACGCGTCCTCGCCGACATCCCCGGCATCACCTACCGCGGCCAGAGCACCGACCTCGTCGGCCGCACCGGCCTGACGTTCACCGTCACCGCCGACGGATCCACCTCGCAGCTCCTGGTCGACCCGCAAATCGGCGAGGTCCTCGCCGCGCACGAACGGCTGACCGGCCGCCGGGCGGGCCTGTTCTCGTACGTCCTCATCCTCGAACGCGGCCACACCACCTACGCCGGCGCCCCGTCGGACCGTGACCGGCCGGCCACCAACCTCCACCGTCGCAGGCGCGATCAGCAGCAGGGGTCACCCGAGCTGCGACGCGTAGCCACTGCAGCACCAGGCCACCGAATCATCGCCACCGCCTACCGACAGCGGCGAAGGAAAGAGGTACGTCCTCATGGATCTACGAACGTGGGCCGGCTCTGGCCGTCGAACGGGCCCGAGCGAGCAACCCTGCCAGGAGTGGCAGGTGCGAGCAGCCAGGAGCCGTCGGTGATGTCGTCGCAGTTGCAGACGCCGGGCGCCGGCCCGACGCCCGATCGGCCGCGCTACCGCACGGAGACGACGCCTCCTCACACCCCGCTGCGGCCGACGTGGGCATGCCGGGCCTGCGGTCAGCCGTGGCCATGCCCGCAGGCCCGGCTGCTGTTGAAAGTGGAGTACGAATCGGCGCTCCCCGCGCTCTCGATCTACCTCAGCGGGCTGATGTTCGAGGCGATGCGCGACCTGTTCCACCTCAACCCACACGACGGACCGAGCCCGCAGGAGATGTTCGACCGCTTCGTGGCCTGGGGCCCCTTCCGCAGATCGATCCTCAAGCAGCAGTGAGCAAGCACCACAGCCTGCCCAGGGTGAGGGGACCTCCACGACGGCCTGGCCGAGACGTCCCCTTCACATCACCGCACGACAAACGCTCGCATCACCGCCCCGACGGCGACGTGATACGCGCTCATCCCCGTTCGCGATCAAGGAGGAACCGTGAGCATCACCGCAGACAGACCCGTCACGACCGTCGCACAGGACCCGCGCACACTCGTGTCGACCGAGGTGTTCGACAAGCTGACCCGCTACTTCGCCGCCCGGCAGGAGGTGAGCCACACCTACGCCGAGCGCGCCGTCGGGCAATTCCTGGTCTTCCTGAAGGCCCACGCCGACCAGGCCGGCAAGCCCGACTTCGGAATGCTCCTGCCGACCGGCGAGTCCTACCGGGTCGTGCCCACCCGACCGGTCGACGCCGTCTGGCACGCCCTACTGCAGATCAGCGAGCCCTACACCGCCGCCTGCCACCAGATCGCCGGCCACTACGTGCACCACCGGCCGATCCTGACCGAAGCCATGCGAGACGGCACCGCCATCACCTACACCCTCACGGCGTTGCACGACACCGGCTACCAGATCGACATGGAATTCTGGGGCGGTGAGGCCGAGTCCTGCTGTCCGCCGAACCCGCCGCAGCCCGGCCGGTAACAGGAGAACCTGATGCGCAGCGACTGGACGACCCTACCCCGCAGCGTGACCACCAAAATCACCGACCAGGTCGGTGGAGCGTTCGAGGCAACCCCGGCACCCGACGGCAACCACGCACAGATCGCCTCGACCGTCACCGGCCCATCCGGACCGGTCTTCGTCAAAGCGGCCTACGGCGAAAGGGCCGTCCAGTCGCTGCGCTACGAGCTGGCCGTCACCCAGGCCATCGACCGGTACCCGCCAGCGCTGCGGTGGCACTTCGAGGCCAATGGCTGGCTGGTGGTGGGAACCGAGCATCTCCCCGGTCCCCACCCCGACCTATCCCCCGGCAGCCCCGATCTCGACCTGCTCACCGCCGCCCTGAAAGACCTCCAGCAGACGCCAGCGCCGGACGATCGGTGGCTCACCCCGGCCGACCGGCTCGGGTTCACGCACCCGGCGATGCACGGCGGGACACTCGTGCACTCCGACCTCAACCCGACCAACCTGATCATCACCCCGGACGGCCTGCGCATCGTCGACTGGGCCTGGGCGACCAAGGCAGCGGCGTGGGTCGAACTCGCGTTGCTCGTTCAATGGCTGATCGGCAGCGGCCACACCCCCGATCAAGCCGAGGACTGGCTCGGACAGTTCCCGGCCTGGACTACCACAGACCCTGAGGTGCTAGACCACTTCGCCTCGGCCAACGCCGCGAAATGGGCGACCAAGGCCCGACACAACACCGAGCGCTGGGTACACGACCTCGCCCAATGGACCGGCGACTGGGCGATCCACCGGGCCCACGGGCGCATAGCTCAAGGCCGTGAGCAGCCACGGCCGAGGGCCCGGCAGTCTTGACAACCGGCAGGCTGTACAAGGTCACCCCACGCCACAGGATCTCGGCCCGACAAAGTCAGGAATGAACTCGCGCGCTGAGCGCCCGAACCGCAGGGAGCCAACGATGGCCGATCCGCTCGACACCGAGCTCACGAAGACGGCTCGCGCTCGACTGGTCGACACGTTGCTCGCCGACGGAGCGATCACCTCACCGGCCGTGGAAGCGGCATTCAGACAGGTCCCCCGCCACCTGTTCACGCCCTCGGGAATCAGTGTCGAGGCCGCGTACGCCGACGACGTCGTGGTCACCCGACGCGGCCCGGACGGCAAGGCGACCAGTTCGATCTCCGCGCCGTCGCTTCAAGCCGCCATGCTGCACGCCGCCCACCTTCAACCCGGCGCACGGGTGCTGGAGGTCGGATCCGGCGGCTACAACGCCGCGCTCATCGCCGAGGTAGTCGGCCCGCACGGCACGGTCACCAGCATCGACATCGACCCCGCCGTCATCGCCCACGCCCGCACCGCCCTCGACACCGCCGGCTACCCGCACGTTGCAGCGGTGCACGCCGACGCGGACAAAGGATGGGCGGCGGCCGCCCCGTACGACGCCATCATTGTCACCGTCGAGACCAGCGACATCCCACCCGCCTGGACCGACCAGCTCGCCCCCGACGGCGTCCTCGTCGCCCCGCTGCGGATGCGAGGCCACACCCGCTGCCTCACCCTCGTCCGCGACGGCGTACACCTCGTTGCCACCAATGCCGTCGTCTGCGGCTTCGTCCCGATGCAAGGCGCCGGCGCCGCCCCTGTCAGGCAACACCAACTGCGCGGCGACGACGTCACCGTATTCGTCGATGACCCTGTCACCGAGGCCCTGGATCTCCGCGCGCTGCCCGCCGCCCTCGACGGACCGCGGCACGACGCCTGGTCAGCGGTCACCACCCCACCGGCGGCCCCGTTCGACACCCTGCACCTGTGGCTGGCTAGCCAACCCCACCCTCACGGTCTGCTCGCCGTCGACCGGCAGCGCGCAGCCGACCTGGCACCGCAGAACTGGGTGGCCTGCCCGGCCCGGCTCACCGCCGACAGCATCGCCTACCTCGCCACCCGCCAACTCGACGACACCACCTGGCAGTTCGGCGCCCACGGCTACGGGCCCCACGCCACCACACTCACCGGCCACATCCTCGACCTCATCGCCGACTGGGACCGCCACCACCGACACCAACCCGGCCCACACATCGCCGTCTACCCCACCGGCACCGCACCCAGCCCCACCAACCACCTGCGGCTACTGATCCCCCGCCCGCACACCACCATTGCGATCACCTGGACCAGCAACGGCCAGCCTGCATAACCAGCAACGGCCCCTCCACGCCCGGGCGAACCAGGTCGCAAACAGAAGCGGCAAACCAGCCCGTGACGGCGTCCTCGCCCAAGTTCCATCCCCGTCTCACGCCGCAGCCCACCCTTGTGTAAGCGGTCAAAGGGATCCGCGGACCGCGGCGACTCCGCATGCCAGCACGAACGCGAGCGCGATCATCGCGATCCGCAGCCAGGGCACATCCCGTGCCGGCCGGACACCGATCGATGCCGCCAGTCCCCACTGAGCCAGCAACAGCACACACACTGCGACGCTCAGCGCCCGATACGTTTCCCGAACTCCAACCAGAACACCCAGGTTCCGGCGATGGCGGGGACGACCATCAGCAGGGCTCAGACCGATCAGCGGGACGGCCAGCCTCCACCGCATACGGGCATCCACCGCCGCTACCTCCGTCTACCGCCGTCGCCGCCGGCACACACACTGCCACCCTGCGGTCAGCAGGAGCTCCACGCGCGGCGGATCCTCGGCCTCCGCGGCAGACTGCCGCAGGAAGCCGAGCACCCTCCCCCATGGGCTCTCGCGTTTCCCGTACGGTGTCCCTGCGCCGTAACGAGCAAATCACTGTATGCGTTGGCCATCTCGCGAGGGCTGGGACTGATGTTCGGAGATAGAGCCAACGTTCGGCTGTCCATGGCAAACCTCGACTTCCTCGGCGACGACGACACGCTGCGCACGAACGCCGCACACGCTGCCGACGAGTTCGCTTCCCTGTCCGCGCCGAGGCTTCACTCCGGCCAGGACCGCACCGCGTCCGTGAGCCTGCTCCTCACCAGCGCCGGACAGGTGGAGGACGTGACGATCAGCCGCGATTGGCGACGCCAGGCTGGCGTGACCCGTATCGGGGAGGCGGTCTACGAGGCGTACACCGGCGCGTTGGGGAGCCTCCTCGAAGCCATCGCAGTCGAGGAGTTGCCGCGAGACCAGCCCGCCCCGGCTCGACCAGCACAGCGGGCGGCTACCAGCACGGAGCCCGAACTCGACGAGGACCTCTGGCTGCAGCGCACGTGGGGCGCCCTGCGGGCCGGCCGACGGGCGCCTCGCGCCGGTCGAGGTCGGTGAGGCGGGAGAGCTGCCCCAGGTGGTGCTGCTCCTGCAGACCGGCTTTTACGTCGGCGCGGAGGACCATCCCCGTCCGCCGGTCGAGCATCGGTACGTCCGCGACCGCGTGCACGACAGCCCGCCGATGTACCGCTACGCCGGGCCCGCCGACGAGGGACAGTAGTGCCCGGGCCGAGCGGTTTATGGCCGGCAACACGGGGCCTGCGCCCGAGGTCGCCGTCGCCCGGCCCCGAAGCACCTGCCGCGACGATGGCGCCTTTCGCACGTACGGCAACGGGCGCGCCTTCCAGTTGGCTGCTGCTGCTCACACGTGGACCGCGAACGCTGTCGCCGGGGGCGGCTTGACGGTCTCGCCCCGCTGCGGGTTAGTAGCGGGCCGAACCGTCGGCGCAAAGCCTTGACCGACATACCGAGTAGCCATCCGAACATAGTGGTCAGGAACTGCTGGACTGCCTGGTCGACAAGGGCGCTTTCGATCTCCATGAATCGATCGTCGGCAGACGATATGGGAAAACACCTGAGCTTTAGCGACCCCGAGTCAGAGTAGCTAGGTCGTTCCGTACTTGGTCGGCCTGCGACGCCCGCAGGGCGTGGTAGCCCTCTAGCGCGAGGTTCATCTGTCTGCGAGCTTCGCCGGCGTTGCCGGCCGCAGCAGCGAGCTGGCCGAGTCGGTGGTGCGCACGGGCCGTCTCGAAGGTGCTTCCCGAGCGTTGCGCCGCGGTGATGGCTCGGTCAAGGGCCTGGACCGCTCGACGTGTGTCACCAGTGCGCTGATAAAGCTCGCCCAGCGCGTTGAAGGTCATCGCCGCGTCCATACGCAAGCCGATCCGTTCGAACACCTCTAGCGCCGCCAGTAGGTCGGTGATGGCCTCGCTCGTACGGCCTAGCTCGGCCTCAGCCAGCCCGATCCCGCGCAGCGTGATGGCAGCGTTGCGTTCCGAGTGTTCGCGACGGTAGAAGTCGTATACCGGCCGCATTTCGTCAAGAAAGCGCTGAAAGTCGCGCTGCTCGTAGTGCAGCCAAGCCAGGTTGGCGCAGGCGGTGTGCTCGCCGTGCTCGTCGCCAATTGCGTTGAACAGCTCGCGGGCCTGCTGGTAGTAGCCGGCCGCCAGCTGCGGGGCGTGCTGCTCCAGATGCGCCAGGCCCAGGTTGTTGGCGATCATGGCCTCGGCCCGGTGGTCACCGCAGCGGCGGCTTGCAACCAGCGCCGCTTCGTGTGTGGCCGTCCATGGTTGCCAGCGCTTGGTAAGGAAGTAGTAGCCGCGCAAGGTGTACGCCATCTGCCAGCACACCTCGTCCAACCCCGCTGCAGCGGAGTCGAGGCATACCCGCAGGAGGTTGTCTTCCTCTGTGGTGAGCCACCGCAACGCGGTGTCGTAGTCTGGCAATGGTGCAACGGCGACGGTCCGGTTGAGTAGGTTCAATTGCACCCGATACCGGTGGGGCGTGATCCGGTGGTCGGCGATTTCCGCAGTGCGTAGGAAGTAGTCCGCGAGTCGGTGCAGCGCCTCCGTCCGCTCGGCCGGTGGCAGCACGATCGAAGCGTGCTGCCGGGCGAAGACCGCGACCAGGTCGTGGAACTGGAAGCGGCCCGGGCTGTGGCCGGCGGTGAGGTGCCAATCGGCCAGATGCCGTAGGTGACGTGCCGCTTCGCGTTCGGGAATGTCGGCGACTGCCGCTGCCGCGTAGGCATCGAAGGATCCGTCGAGGTGCAGGCCGAGAAGCAGGAAGGTGCGGGCAACAGGGTGGGGTAAGTCGTTGAGCGACACCTGGAGCGACGCTACGACGCTACGGTCGTCATCCTCGAGTTCGTCGAGCCGACCGGATTCGGCCGATAGATTCGCCTCTAGTTCCGGCAGTGAGTAGTCTGCGCTGCTACGTAGGCGAGCGGCCGCAATCCGGATCGCGAGCGGCAAGCGGCCACACAGGTTGATAATCCTGCGGAGGGTGTGGCCGACGGCAGACTCGTCACGCAATTTTTCGACACCCGCCACAGCCTGGAAGAGCTTCGTTGCGTCGTGCGGCGTCAACACATCGAGCGGCAGCATGAGCGCATCATCGAGGGCGCTGAGTCGCCGGCGGCTGGTGACGAAGGCGGCACATCCTCCCGATCTCGGCAGCGCCGGACGAACCTGCGTGGCGTCGTGGGCGTTGTCGAGCACCAGCAGCAGCCGCCGACCGTCGAGCAAGTCGTGGTAGAACGCCACCAGGTCGTCGAAATCCGTGGGGATGGCGGCCACGTCGACCCGCATGCGACGCACCAGCCGGTCCAGCGTCTCGGCGGGGGTCAGAGCGCTGCCCTGCTCGGCGTAGCCTTGCAGGTCGAGGAAGATCACTCCGTCCGGAAAGTTGTTCTGCAGTGCGCGTGCTGCGCGTACGGCCAGCGCTGTCTTGCCCGCGCCGCCCATGCCGTAGATCGCGCAGATGGGTGCCGTGGACGCTGTCTGCACCGCGTCGAGGATCCGATTCAGCTCGTGCTCCCGGTTGGTGAAGTGGCGATCGGGCCGGGGCAAGCCGGAGATCGGCCGGTCGCCGATCGGCATCATCCGGGGCGGTGGGTGCACCGGGATCGTGGTGCCGGCGCTCTGCACCGCGCGCTGGTGTGCAGCCTGCAGCTGTTCGCCGGGTTCGAGCCCGTACTCGTCGGCCAGCCGCCGATGTACGCGGCGGTAGATCTCGCCGGCGTCGTCCCGGCGGCCGAGCGCGGTCAGCGCGTCGATGAGCAGCGCGGCCGCGCCCTCCCGCAACGGTCCGGACATGACGTCGTGGCGCAGCAGGCGGGCCACCTCGTCGGGTTGGCCTTGCTGGGCCTTGATGGCCGCGAGAATCTCCACCGCGACGAGGCGCTGCTCGGTCATGTCGCGGCGCAGTTGCCCGAGCCGGTCACCGACATCGGACAGCGGGTCGCCCCGCCACAGGTTTAGCGCCTCGCGTAGCAGCACCGCCGCCTGCTGCGGCTCGTGCCGGTCGCGTTCGGTACGAGCCTGCGCCAGGAGCCTGCGGAACCGGTGCCAGTCGACGGTGTTGGGGTTCACGAGCAGGCGGTAGCGGGGACGGCGGCTCTCCAGCACCGCATCGACTCGTGCCCGGTTCAGGACTTTCCGCAGCCCGGAGACGTAGTGGTAGGCGCTGTCGCGGGTAGCTCCGCCGGGCGAGCCCCACACCGACGAAATGATCTCCACGACGCCGGCGCCGGCTTCCCCGCGCAGCAGGAGCACGGCCAGGACGGCCCGCGCCGTTGCGCCACCGACGTCGAGCGGCCCCTCGTCGGCGAGCACTCGCACCGGCCCTAGAACGGTGAAGCGCACCGATGCGTCGGTCATTCACCATCTGTACCGCATAGATCACCAGCTGTGAACTGTCGGATCCACTTCATGATTGGGCAAGGCCGATTTACCGGCGCCAGACCGAGAGCCGAGTGCTACATGCCATCGCGACAGGCGGCCGTCATGGGCGCCGAGCCGAAGCCGGGCAAGTCCGCCGTCCACCCAGTGGTGGTCGAACTGTGCCACACAGTCGTAGATCGTCGTCGTCGGGCGGCGAGCCGGCCACCGGGGCGGCCCTCATCGAGCAACTCCGGCCACGCCACGCTCGACGTGGGATCGGATCCCCTCCTCAGCGAGCTCACCCTGCAGAAGACGGCGGTCGCCGCTCTGGCGGTTGAGCGCTCATCAACGAGAGATCGCCAACCGGCTGGACGCTTGTGGCAACTGGTCAACACCTGCGACAGGTGCTTCGTAACCTGGCGATACGCTTCATGGTGCACCTCGCCAAGCCCGCGCGCGACTACGAAGGGCACGATGGTGACCGCTGAGAGTGACGTCTTCTTGTGCTACTCATGGGCCGATAAGCGCCGGGCCGACGAGTTGTACGACGCGTTAGTCGCCGCCGGACTCACGGTTTTTCAGGACGAGTCCGGCATGCGCGACTACGACCACATCTCCGAACGCATCGACGCCGCGCTGCGGGCCACCCGCGTCCTGGTCGTGCTCTACACGCCGTCGCTCCCGAGCAGCGAGTACTGCCGCCAGGAGATACATTTCGCGCTGCTCCGCTCGTATCGTCTCCACCGCAGCCGTGCCCGGGTGCTGGCGGTCGTGCAGGGCATGGACGTCGCGGACGTGCGACCCGGCCGACTGAAGCACTGGCGGCTTCCCCGGACCGATTCGGACCCACGCATGATCGCCAAGCAGATCGCCGAGTTCGTCGCCGGCCTGCGAGCAGAGGACCCCCGCCGGCTCGGCGACGCACCCGAACCACCGCCCGCGCCGTGGCGCACCGGCCAGCGGCGCGACCCGCACGAGCTCTACGGCCGGGAGTTCGAGCTCTGGAGCATCCACGATGCGCTGTTTCCCGAGGACGACCCCGCTGCCGGCGGACAGGTCGCCGCGGTGACCGGCCCCGGCGGCGAGGGCAAGACGATGCTGGCCGAGCAGTACGCCCGGCTGTTCGCCGATGACTTCCCCGGTGGCGTGTTCGCAGCCGGCGGCGCCGCTCCGGCGCCGAGCCTGCCGTATCTCTGGCTCGTGGACAACGTTCCCGAGGGCATCAACCTGCCGGCGTTCGAGGCATTGCTCGCGCCGACGCGGGAAGGCCGGACGCTGGTCACGGCCCAGCACGACCTCCAGGGCTGGGTGCACCCGAGCAAGCACATCAGGATCGGCGGGCTCGGCCGCGCGGCGGGGCTTGCCACGCTGACCTGCCGCTGGCCGCCGGGCTCCGGTGAGGGAGTCGCTCGGCGTCTCCAGCGGCTGAGCGAAGACCGCCGGGAGTACGGCGCGGCCCGTCACGTGGTCGACGCGCTCGGTGGACATGCCCTTGCCCTGCGTCTGGCCGCCGGCCTGGCCGGTGCGTCGGGCTTCGCTGGCTTCCGCGAGTTGGCGGCGGCGGTAGACGACCCCGGTCGGGACGCGCTCGCCTTGGCCGAGCAGTTGCGGCCGAGGCTGTCCACCAACCACATCGCGAGCGTCGCCGCCACGATGGCACTTGCCGTCCGCGGGTTGCCCGAGGCAGGTCGTGACGTGTTGCTGCTGACGAGCGTGCTCGCGCCCGAACCCGTCCCGGCGGCGCTCGTCGCCGACATCCTGGCCGACGCCGACGGGCTCTCCCCGGCCGAGGCCCGGCAACGGGCGGCCGCCGGCCTGGCCCAGGCCGCCGCGCGTTATCTCGCCGAGATGCTGCCGGGCGGCGCGGCGCTGGTTCACCCGCTCGTGTTCCGCACCGTGCGGACCCTGCACCGCGACGACCCGCGCCGCCAGAGGCTACGGCTGGCTGCGGTGGCTAGGCTCGGCGCGTGGCTGGATGCCGGACGCGAGCGGCACAGCCCCAGCGACGAACTAGCCGTGCTGCTGCCGCACGTCTCCGCCGTCGCCGCTCACATGCACGACGTCGATGAGTGGCACCTGCTCAACGAGGCGGGGCGGGTGCACGCGGAGCTGGGCCACAGTCGTGCCGCGCTCTGTGTCTACCAGCGTCTGTATGAGGTCTGCCGCACGGGGTTGGGCGAGGACGACCGGGTGACGCTCGCTGTACGGTTGGGCTTGGGCACGGCGTATGGGATCCAGGGCGACCACCGGAGAGCACTGCGCCTGCTCGGGGACGTCCACGTGGTGCTAACCGAGCGGCTCGGCGCCGAAGATACCGATACGCTCACGGCCCTGAATAACATCGCCGTCGTCCATACCTCCGCTGGCGAGCACGAGCGGGCCCGCGACCTGTACCAGCGAGTCCATGCGACGCGTGAGAGGAGGTACGGGCCGGGGCATCCCGACACGCTGGACGCGCTCTACAACCTGGCGATTGCCACCGGGCGCTGCGGCGACACCCAGGAGGCCCTGCGGCTCAAGACCCAGGTGTATGAGGCAGTGCGGTCCATGCACGGCGACGCCCACGAACGCACGCTCGACGCGCTTGGCAGCCTGGCCGTGACAACGCTGGAGCTGCCCGACCGCGACGGAGCCCGGCGGATGTTCCGGCAGGTGTACGAGCAGCGCCGCACCGCACCGGCCGCCCGAGCCGCGACGGCGGACGCCGCGGCGAACCTGGCCGCAGTCGAGGATGATCCCGCCCGGGCCCTCCGGTTGCTGACCGAGGCTTACCAGATCCGGGTCGCGGCGCAGGGCCCAGCACACCCGCGCTCGCTGCGCTCGCTGCGTTCCCTGCTGATCGAGCACCTGCGCGGTCTCGGCGAGGCTCCGCCGGATGCCGAGCCGATCGGCACCGTCGAGCAGGCCCCGGCACTGCCCGATGGCGTCCGCCCGGAGCAGGTCCGCCTCGACGCCGATGACATGGACGAGCGGGTCGAGCTGTTCGATTTCGCAAGCACCTACTATGACCGGCAGGTAAAGCGGTCCGGGGAGGACTCGACGGACAGCGCGCTGGCGATCTGCTATCTGGCGCACGCCACGGCCGCGCTCGACCAAATGGATCTGCAGTTCGACCAGGCATGGCCCCTCATCGACAATGCCGCCGAAGGGCTGGAAGACGACCTCGGTCCCGGCCATCCGGCCAGCGTGGCGGCCGACGAGGTCCGGCAATGGATCGCAACCCTCGGCGGTGACGCGGCATGAGGGACCACGACGTCTTCCTCTCGTTCGCCGGGCCCGACCGGGATACTGCCCAACGCCTCCGGAAGGCCCTCCGGCGGCGACGCTTGCAGGTGTGGCTGGACGAGACACTGCCGGTAGCATGCGGCATCACCGCGGGCATCCAGAAGCACCTGAACGCGTCGAAGATCATGCTGATCGTCTACTCGGGCGCGTACCCTCTCCGGTCCGCCTGCCAGTTCGAGCTGACCGAGGCATATCTGGCGGGCGAGCGGGAGGGCGATCCGCTGCGGCGCATCATGATGATCAACCCGGAGGCGTACGAGCATCACCTACAGCCGGTGCAGTTCGCCGACGCCAAGTTCGTCCGGTATCCGATGCCGGCCGACGACCGAACCATGACGGCTCTGGCGGAGGCCGTGGCCAAGAAGGTCGCGTCGGTGGGCGGCACGTTCGGCGACATCAGCTTCACCACACGCCCGCGCTGGTACCCCGACGGATCGGCCGGCGTGCCGACCTTCGTCGGTCGCTATCGCGAACAATGGGACCTACACACCGCGCTGCACCGGGTCGACTTCCCAATGATCACCGCGGTCCCCAGCGGACCCGTCGTCGCTCTCGTCGGCATGGCCGGCAGCGGCAAGTCGACGCTCGCTGCGGCGTACGCGTGGCACTTTAGCTCCGCGTTCCCCGGCGGCGTGTTCCGCACAGGCCTGTCCGGCGCGACCGCCGACGACGCCCTGGCACGGTACGGCGACGAGGTGCGCAAGGTAGCCGTAGCGCTGAATCTGCCGTACGCCGGCAGCGCCGGCCACGCGGAGCTGATTGCCGCCGTGGCCGACAAGCTGCACATGGCGGGAAAGCCAGCCCTGTGGATCATCGATGACGTGCCGCACGAGCTCGACCGCGGCACCCTTGAACAGCTCCTGCTGCCCGCCGGCACCATCGTGCGCACGATCATGATCAGTCGGCGGCCCATGTTCGGCGGCGTCGCACCGGTGGTCGAACTCGGCGCGATGTCGCTCGAGGACTCAGTCGCTATGCTGCGCCTGTCCCGCGAACCCGACGACGACGGCGAGGACGACCTGGCGGCCGAACGCGTCGCGCGGCGCCTGGGCGGCCATCCCTTCAGCCTCGGGCTCGCCGCTGCCCAACTGGCGGACCGGCAGGGCCTGCGCTCGTACGCCGAGCACCTCGACCGGATCGACAGCGATCCCGCCGCTCTCGACCCGGCGATCGCTCTGGTCCGCGACGTCCTCGCCGGGCTGGACGACGGCCCGCGGCTCGTCCTGCAGGTCGCCGCGCTGCTCGCTCCCGCTCCCCTGCCAGCCGCGATCCTGTCCCGCATCGTGACCGGACCACGGCCCGAAAGCGACCCGGCCGATCACCTGGCCGAGCTGCGTAGGCTGCAGCTCGTCACCCGCACCGGGGACCGGTGGCAGGTCCACGCCATCGTGCTCGACGCGACCCGGCGACTGCTGCCTCCCGTCGTACCGGTCGAACACCTCGTCGGCACGGCAGCCGACCTGCTGCTCGTCAGCTGCCCAACGGCGCAGGTGGTGCCGCATCTGGCAGCGCTCGCCGACCACGACCTGCTCGACGCCGAGCGGTCCGCCCGGTTGCGGCGCAGGCTGATCGAGCACTACCGCCTGCACGGCGAGCCGGTGGCGGCGGCCGGGCAGTGGGACCGGCTGCTGGCTGCCGGCGATCCCGCGACGACCGACCTGCTCACCGCCGCCACCGCGCATCTGGAGGCAGGCGGCTACGAGCGGGCGGTCGAACTCGCCAGGCGGGCCTCTACGTCGGACGGCGAGCGGCTAGTGGCCCAAGGTCTCGACGCGCTCGGCCGGTTCGACGAGGCGAACGACTGGTGGTCACGGGTCGCGTCGGCACCGTCAGCCTCGGCGGACGGCGAAGTCGCATACATTCGCAGCCGCCGCCTTCGTGGCGAGATGAGTCACGCCCGTGACCGAGCCGGCGAGCTCGTCACCCGGCTTTCCGGCTCCGACGATGACCGGCTGCAGGCCGCCCGCCTCGAACTGGCCGTCATCCAGCTCTCCACCAACCAGCAACAGGAGGCCCGCCGCACGGCCGAGGCCGTGGTCGAGCACTACGCGCGGCGAGGGCTACCCGAGCACGCCAGCGCCGTCGCCGCACAGGGGGTGCTTGCTCAGGCCTGGCTCACCCTGCACCTGTTCGAGCTGAATCCCGACCCGCGCAGGTGGAAGGACTCGGCACGCGACCTGTGGGAGATGCGCGAGAGGCTGCGCCGGTCGCACGGCCCGCTCAACGCCCGTACGCTCGCCATTGACGTGGAGTACGGCTTCGCCCTACTGTGCCTCGGCCGGCCGGTGGACGTGTGGGCACACCTCGGCGAGACGCTCAAGGCGCTGCACCGCCGGTTCCCGGCCGGGCACCACACGATCATGCGCGCCACGTTCCTGCTCGCGCAGGCCGACGCCCAGCTTCATCGCTACGACCGCGCCCGCGCTTCCTACCAGGAGGCCTATGACGGGTTGCGCCTCAGCCTGGGACCGAGGCACCCGGAGACACTGGCCGCGCAGTACGGGCTCGGAGTGGCGCTTATCCTGACCTCTTCCCGAAGCCAGGGATTGAGGATGATTTGGCAGGTCTTGCGGGCGGCGCCGTCAGTCGTCGGGCTGAGGACCGACATTTTCGGCCAGAGCCTCGTCGCCGCCCTCCTCCTGCCACTGCTGCCCGGCAACGTGCTGCGTCTGCTCGGCCGGGTGGGGTCCAACGCGGACTAAGGCGTGTTTCGGAACTCGGGTTGGCCGGTTGAAGTCACGGCGTGGCGGTGATCGATAACTGAAGAGGTCTCCGGTACTTGGTACAACGACCAAGAAGCACCATGCACCGGAGACCTCGTGGCCACCTTAGCGGTGACGAGGCGGCATGACCTGACTGACGCGCAGTGGGCTGTCCTGGCCCCGTTGCTGCCTGCTGCGTCGTCTACCGGCCGGCCGCCGAAGTGGGAGAAACGGCAGCTCATCGACGGGATTCGGTGGCGGATTCGGATCGGTGCACCGTGGCGCGACGTGCCGGCGGAGTACGCGCCCTGGCCGACGATCTACGGACTGTTCCGTCGTTGGCAGCGCGATGGAACCTGGGAACGGATCTTGTCAGCGTTGCAGGCCCAGGGTGACGCCCGGGGGCGGATCGGCTGGACGGTCAGCGTGGACTCGATGACCAGTCGCGCTCACCAGCACGCCGCAGGTGCGCGCACCGACGGCCATCTGCAGAAGGAACCACCCGGTGGGGTTCATGATGAGCCGGCCGACCACGGGCTGGGCCGCTCCCGTGGAGGGCTGACGACCAAGACACATCTGGCCTGTGAGCAGGGCCAGAAAGTCTTGTCCTTGATCGTCACCGCCGGGCATCGCGGGGACAGCCCGCAGTTCATTCCGGTCCTGCGCCGCATCCGCGTGACCCGCCTCGGCGTCGGCCGGCCCCGCACCTGCCCCGACCTGGTCCTGGCCGACAAGGCCTACACCAGCCGCGGCAACCGCCGATACCTGCGCTCACGCGGAATCAAGGCCTGCATCCCCAGCAAGAGCGACCAGGACGCCCACCGCAAAGCCAAAGGCTCCAAGGGCGGACGCCCACCCACCTTCGACAAGGACCTCTACCGGCTACGCCACGCCGTCGAGAACGGCATCAACCGACTCAAACGCCACCGCGGCGTCGCCACCCGCTACGAAAAGCTCGCAGTCCGCTTCCAAGCCGTCCTGACCATCACCATCATCACCGAGTGGCTCTGACCGGCTTATGAAACACGCCTTAGGATCGCGGCGTGACCGGGAACGCCCAGATCTACAACATCGCGGTGTCGTTTGCCAGAGCGCAGCGGGCACTGGTCGGGCCCATCGTCCGGTGAGCACCGTAGACGTAATGACAATTATGTGTCTACAGAAGGTGTGTACCGATCATGGCCAGAGCAGAGCTATCGACGTTGGATCACCAACAGCTCGTCGCGAGCACGGGTTGCAGCTACGTACACCAATGACCGGGCCCGCAGCTCAACGTCGTGCCGCTCGATGGGATCAAGCTCGTTGAGTCTGGTCCTCTCGGCGACCGACTGAAACCCGACGTCGGCGAGTATGACCTTGGCGAACTCCATGCCCTTTGCCCGGTGCATGGTCATGACCAACACTCGGCCCTCCCCCGGGCGGTCGCGGTCGACCGCTCGTGCGGGCACGCCGCGCTCGTTGAGCGCATTGACGACCCGTTCCCGCTGAAACTTGTCGTGCACGAGCACGGCGATCGTCTCGGGTGTGGCCCCGGCGTCGCGCCAGGAGCGGATGCGGTCGGCGATCCTGTCCAGCTCCGAGGCGAGCGAGTCCAGCGTCTCCACCGCTGGCACCGGGCCTGATCGTGCCGACCGATAGCCGGTGATCTCCGCATGTTCTTCGAGGTCGACGTAGTGACCGCCGTCGAGCACAGTCATCGCGTAGCGCAGGTTCTGCGCCGTAGTGCGGTAGTTAAGGCTGAGCCGCTGCGATCGCCCGACGATCTTGATGCCGTAGCGGCCCAGGACGGTTCGGCTGCCGTAGATGCGCTGGTGGGAGTCCTCCGCGATGAACAGGTCGTCTTCGCCCTCGGCGACCAGAGCGCGCAGCATCTGCCAGTGCGTCGGCGACAGGTCCTGGCCTTCGTCAACGAGCACGTGGTCGGCTTGGCCACCGCTGGTCGTCAGGTGAGCGGCGGCGACGGCGGCAGCCTCGGCGAAGTCGAGTGTGCCGTCGATGCGGCACTGCGCCCGGTAGGCGGCGATCAGCGCCCAGACGCTGTCCCGCTTGGCCCGGTCGAGGGCCACACCACGACCGGGCCGGCGTACCCGGCGGTACTCGTGCTCGTTCTTGACCTTGTTGGGCAGGACGATGAGCGCGTATTCGTTGCTGAGGAACGTCTCGTTGACGATCTCCGGCGGCAGCGAGGTCGCCGACGCTTCGATGACCTCCCGCCAGCGACCGGTCGGCGTACGGCCGGTCGGCGTCGATCGGGCCTCGCCCAGGACGGCGTGGACGGCGTCGGCGATGCCGCCGCCGGCGGACCGGATGACGGTGGCGGCAAGTGCGTCGACGCCGGTGACGTGGACGCCGGGTACGTCGAGTGCCGGCGCCTGCGGCACTGTCGGGTCGAGTAGCCCGAGCCCGTCGCGGAGCGCGTCTGCCAGGTTCGTGGTGAAGGTCGTCAGCACGATCCGCGCTTCGGGCCGCTCCCGGGCCAGCGCGCGGGCGCGATGCAGGAGGACGACAGTCTTTCCGGTGCCGGCACCGCCGGAGAGTCGGAAAGGCCCTCGGTAGCGGCGCACCGCGTAGTGGCGCTGCTCGGGGTGCAGGAAGACCCGCCACGAACCGAAGTCACCGTTCTCGATGACCCGGCGGAGTTCCTCCTGGCCGTCGATGAAGGCGAACTGGGCCTGAGCGGCCGGTTGCTGGAGCGACCGAAGCAGGTCGGCGTCGTCGTCACCGGTCTGATCGGGCGCTTCGAGGTGCAGCCGCTCGGCGATGGCGTCGATGGAGTCCTGGGTGGCGAGGTCCACCAGGAGCAGCCCCAGCCAGCCTTCGTGGCGTTGTGCCAGCTCCAGGACGGCATCCTCGTCCGGCGCGGCCAATGCCTGGTCGGCGATGTCGGAGGGCACGCCGAGCCGGTCGACGAGTTCGCTGCGGCTGCGCCCGAGCCGGACCAGCAGCGGCTCCTCCGGTTCCGTGCGGGGGTGCTCCGGACGGGACACGGCAGAGCCGCTGCCGTGCGGCGGTGCGACGGGTCCGGCCTCCTCGATCTGGGGCAGGCCGTTGATCGGGTTGACCTTGAGACGGACCCGGGACGCGACGGCGATGGCGTCGTCGTGGGGCCAGACACCGTGGATGACGTAGTGGCACTCCCCCGCGCCGTCGAGCCGGAACATCACGGCCCGCCAGAACTGGTCGACACGGCCGGTACGGACGCGGGGGTCGGCCGCTCCCGCGATCGGTTCGACGTGCAGGCCGGCGGTGGTGTCATCGGCGGAGAGCTTCTGCAGGAACGTCATCGCCTTGGCTTTGACCGAGCCATCGATCTTGACGGGCCACTTGGTCATGATGATTGTCGGCATCAGCGCTCCCCCTGTTCGGTGGCACCGGTCAGTGCCGCGACGATGGCGTCCGGGTCCGGCTGCACGACGTGCCAGCCGGCAAAGCTGAGGTCCGCGCGGTCCTCGTCGGGCATGTCGTAGAGGTCCACTGCGACGTGCCGGTGCGGCCAGCAGATGTCCATCGGGATGCCCTGCGGGCCTTCCACGCCGATCAGCGGGGCGTCGAGGCCGCCGCGGGTGGCGAGCAGCCGGATCAGGTCGCGTTCGGCGCCCGGCGCGGCCGACTCGTACGCCGACACCCAGCTGTCGTCCACGCCATCCGGTAGGCCGTCCGAGCCGGTCGGCTCAGATGTGGTGGTCGAGGCGGTGGCGACGCCCGCACGGCTGGTGGTCGTGATGACGGTGGGCCAGTCACGCAGGGACATCGCGTTGGACAGTTGCAGCCACAACCGCCAGGCGTCTGCGTGGTCGGCGTCGAGTGCTTGCTCCCGGTCGTCGAGCACGAGCGCGGCGTGCACCGCCGAGCGCGCCGGCTCGATGACGACGGCCAGCGCGCCGAACTGCCGCACCAGGACGGTCCGCCCGCCCGGTGGCAGCTCCTCGCCGAGCAGCACGGCCCGCCCGATCGTGGCGAGGCCGATCCCTTCGGCGCAGGTGCGGCGCGACCGGCTGTCGACGAGGAACATCGGCACGGCCCTCGCGACGATCCCCAGGTCCGTCGGCTTGGGCGCCGACACCCACGCCAGCACCCAGGAGACCGGGCCGGAGCGCAGCCCTTCGTACGCGCTCGGTGCGGCCTGGAACGGGGCTTGTTTGATCAGTCGGGCCACAGTCGCCTCGGCGAACCACGCCGGAGCGGCGCTGGTGTCCTGCTCGGCGGCGGCGAGGTCGGCTGCGGTGACGGCCAGGACCACGCGCCCGGTGTCGCGCAAGATCTGGCGTTTCTCGGCGTCCTCGGCGAGCCGGTTGCGGGACGCGACGGCGTGGAAGGCCCGGCCGTCGGTGAAGACGGCCACCGCCGGTACGGAGGTGTCGTTGGATTCCAGGAGGAAGTCGGGGCGGGAGTTCTCGACGTTCACCTGCGGGGTGAGGGTCCATTGCCGGTGGTCACCGGGCAGAGTGAAGCGCAGTGCGTTGCCCCAGGGTTTGGGCACTTCGGTGATGGCGGCTCCGATCGCCTTCAACCGCTGCACGAGCAACTTGCGGAAGCGTTGTTCCAGGTGCGATTCGGGGCTGTCCTGCGGCGGGGTCTGCACCAGCGTCCACGGCGGGCCGTCGGCGGTGTCGGCGTCCTCGGGCAGGCCGAGCAGGTGGGCGAGGTGTCGCTCGGCGGCGGCACGGGATGTGCGGCGCAGCGCGGCGGGCGGGGTGAACGGCAGCAGACAACGATGGCAGGCGAGTCGTTCCTCGTGCCTGCATTCGCACTCGCGCACCCGCCGCCAGGCCCGCGCCAGCAGGTCGCGCAGCTGTCCGGGGTCGGCCAGGTCGGCCAGGTATCCGGTGCCACCGGGCACCACGTCGTGCAACAGCAGCGCGTCGTGGTTGTCGGTGCCGTCGCTGAGCGTCGGGTCGACGACGTGCTCGACCCGCAGATGGTCCGGGTGCCCGCCGATTTGCTCACGCAGCCCGAGCAGCAACGCCGCAGCCAGGCTGGGCACGGCGAAGTCGTCGCCGAGGGTGACCGCGTACGGCAGGCGCAGCAGCAGCCCCTGGGTACGCAGGGTGCGGGAGAGGGCGACGGCGACGGTGTTCTCCCTGGCCGACCTCCGGTACGGGCACCAGGCGCGGTGTTCGTGCGGGCGATTACGACCGGAGTCCGTGTCGAGCTTGCCGCACCCGCTGCACACCCGGAACAGCGCTCCGTTGCGTTCGTCGGCCGAGATGATTCGCGACATGCCGTGCCCCGGGACGCCGACGTTCAGCCACCGCAGGTCCATGGTGCGCAGGTAGGTACAGCCCAGCCCGGTGTTCTCGGCGAACCACTTCGCCGCCACGCCCGCCGGGTCGATGTCGGCGGCCGTGATGAGCTGGAACGGGAGGCGGTCGCGTTGGTCGCGCCGGTCGGAGATCTTCACCTCGTCGCGGCGCACCTCGGCGGAGACGTGGGCCAGTTCCACCACCTGGAGATGCTGGCCGGTGTCGGCGATGCCGGTGCTGCCGCACCGCGGGCACCTCGCGATCGGCTGTTCCTGCCCGGTGGCGGCGATGTCGGCGGCGTATCCGCAGGCCGGGCAGAACGCCCAGGGGCGGATGGATTCGCCGTCGATGCCCAGGTCGATCGCGTCGACGGAGATCTCCCAGCCTCGGGCGTAGAAGGTCGCGCCCGGCGCGAACTCGCGGATGGCCTGCGCGGAGGCACGCTGGAACTGGGCGCTGTCGCTTTCGAACTCGCCGGAGTCGGGGTTGGTCCAGCTGATCCCGACCGCGAGCGTGACCGTGTCGTCGAGCAACGTGTAGTTGGGCAGAAGGCCGTGTTCCTCCAGCACGCTGATCCAGTATTCGCCGCGCAGGTGACCGAGCTGCCCACTGATCAGTTTGCGGGTGGTTCGGGCCGAGCGCAGGGCGCGTTTGTCGTCGTCGGTGACGGCCGGGGAGGCGGCCTTGGCCTCCAGTTCCGGCAACACCTTGTTGATCTGGATCTGGCGCTGCCGGAGGGTTTCGACGGTCTGCTGCCAGCGTCGGCTGGCCGCGTGCACGTGCCCGGCGAACAGGCTGGTTCCGGCGCCGGCCACCGGGCTGACCCAGTCGACGAGCCCGTCGACGGTGGACTGCGGCAGTGCTCCGATCGTCTCGGTGAACCGGCGTACCGCGTCGGCCCCACCCGTCTCCGCTGCGGCGATGACCTCGCCGAGGAACGACCCCGGCTCGCTGGAGCCGATGGCCTGCTGGGCGTTGCTCGGGTGGGTGTGGCGCCCGTCGCGGGCCATACCGTCGACGAGGCAGGCGGTGAACTGCCGACGCAGGATCTCCTCGGCGCTCAGGTAGGTGGCGGGTGGACGCACCTCGCCGTTGATGACCGACAGCGGGTCGCCGAGCTTGGGTAGCTGCTCGCCCCGCCCGGTCAGGTAGGCCAGGTTCAGGGCGTTGCCGGTGATGCGTCCGGCCCGCCCGACCCGCTGCAGGTAGGACGCCACCGTGCGGGGCAGCGACGACAGCAGGACCGCCGACAGGTCACCGATGTCGATGCCCATCTCCAGCGTCGGCGTGGCGACCAGCACGTTCGGCGCATTCGCTTCGGACGCGGACCTCTTGAAGCCCTCCTCGTAGCCCAGCCGGGTGGCGTCGTCCAGCAGACTGGTGTGCTCGCGGGCGACGATGCGGCGCATGTCCGGCGAGCTGTACAGCCGGCGGTAGAAGTTGTCGGCCAGCGCCTCCCGGGTCAGCCGGCCGTGGCAGCGCACCAACATGCAGGGCGCCCCATCGAGCTGGTCGATCGTGGTGCGGCTGCCCGGCACCAGCGCCCGGCAGGTGTCGCAGGCCAGGAGGTGACGCCCGGCGGTGAGATCGTCGAGGCGGGCCGGTCCCACCGCCACGCCGGACGGTGGGATCGCGTAGACGGTGGCACCGCTCTGACTGGTGACGGTGGTGAGCACGCCGTCACGGGCGAGCCGGTCGAGCAGCAGGCGGACGAGCCGCCCTCCGTCGGCGGGGCTGACCGACAGCGCCCGCGACGTCCAGCGCGCGTACCAGGACTGGGCCGCCGTGACGGCGTCCAGGTCACTGTCACGGACGGGGTTGGCGGAACCCCCGACGCGCGGGTAGCTCGGTGCCGGGCGGGTTTTGGGAAAGGCCGGCATGCCCTCGTCGCGGGGCCGCCCACCCCAGATGGACCAGCGGTTCCCGTCCTCCTGCCGGAAGGTGGCGAACCAGGGATGGTCGATGGCGCCCTGCACCCGCATCCGGTCCAGCACGCCGCGCGCCCACCGGACGAGCGTCTCGTCGGACGGTTCGGCGCCGTCCCCGTCGAGCGGGTTCTGAACGGCGAAGCCGGTCAAGACGGTCCGGGCGGCGGCGGCCATCCGGGCCGGCGGGCCGGCGTCCACCTCGACGGTCACGGCGCCGGTCAGTTCGAGGGTCCGGCCGGTACGCGAGTTGAGCCCGAACTCCAAGGCCACGTCGAGGGCGAGCCGCTTGCGCACCCGGGACATCACCCGGGCGGGCACCCCCCGCAGCGTCTTCGACGTCCAGAACGGGGCGAACGACTCCCGGTCGACGCAGTCGGGGCCGAGCAGGCGGTAACGCTGGAAGCTGTCCTCGCCGGTGCGGCGGATCGCGTCCTCGACCAGCGCGTCCAGGGTCAGGGTGCCGGGGGCGATCGCGGCGTTGAGCGCCGCCCGCAGTGTCAGGGTGTGCGAGCGGGCCTCCACGAAGCCCGCCCGGTGCGCGGCGTCCTGCACCGAGTCGGTGAAGACCAGGGCCTTCTTCTCCTGTACGTCGAGCGCCGCCGACCCGAACAACGTGGACAGGGACACCGATAGCAGGGTGGCGATTGCGCTGCCGAGGAACCGGATGCCGTCCGGCTGGGAGCAGGAGGGACAGGTGTCGTCGCGGGCGTGCTCATCGGCGTCCCGGCCGGCGGTGGTGAGCACCGGCAGGATCCATCCGTCGCGCAGGTCGGAGTCGTCGTCGGGCGGGGCGGCGTCGAGCAGTTCCCGGCCGCGTACCGAGAACCAGGCCAGTCCGTCCGGGTGCGCGGCCCCGTCGTAGGCCGCGTTGGCTTCCGCCGGCGCGTACAGCAGGGCCCGGAAGCGTCCTTCGCGGGTGGCGTGGTCGCGCCGGATGCTCTCGTCGTCGGCGGCGAGACCGGTGCCGACCGGAGCGAGCGCGACACCCCAGCCGGATCGGCCGCAGAACCGGCAGTAGACGGCCGGGAACGACGGCCGGATGTCCTCGGTGTCACCACCGGGCACGGGTGGCCCGTCGTCGCCCCAGCGGAACCGGGCGGTGGTGTCGGCGGCCCGGTCGATCCGGGTGAGTTCGCGCACCCACAGGTGCACGTCAACGGCGAGCGCGTCTCGTCCGGCCACCGCCCGGATGTGCCCGAGGGTCGCCACCACCGCCGATATCGCCTGCGACCAGTCGGTGTCGAAGCCGCCCGCCGCCAGGCGTGAGGTGCGCTGGCCGACCTGGCCGGCGATCGTGCGGACCAGGTCGTCGACACTGACGGCGTCGGCTGTCTCGTAGGTGAGTTCCTGCACCAGCGGGTGCGCCTTCGCCAGCGCGAGCAGCAGGTCCGGCCCGGCCGCCGCGAGCCGGTCAGGGTCACCGGACCAGAGCAGACCCAGGACGGTGCGGGTGAGAGCGGCGCCGTCCGGGTCGGCGCCGACCGCCTCGACGGCGGCGCGTACCTCGTCGGGCCGGAACGCGTCAGCGACGGTGAACCCGGCCGCGGCGACGACGACTTCCGCGTCCCCCACCCATTCGGCGAGGTCCTGCCGGGACTCGGTCACCACCGCGTCGGCGGGGAAGGGCTCGCCGAAGACCGTCTCGGCGAAACCGAGCATCGCGCCGGGATCTCCCTTGTCGCCCAGGGTCGCCGACGTGGCCACCGGCGTCATCAGCCCCAGCGGCCGGGACCGGGCGGTCTCGGTGACCGCCGGGTCGTCGTCGTGCCAGTGACTCTTCAGCGCCAGGCCGAGGCGACGCAGCAGCATGGCGACGTCGGTGCCCTGCGCGCCGTCATAGGTGTGGAACTCGTCGAGCACCAGGTAGCGCAGGCTGGTCGCGGACTGCTGCCACAGGCTCTGGTCGTCGTGGCGCAGCAGCAACTGGTCGAGCATCTTGTAGTTGGTGAGCAGGATGTCGGGCGCGGTGTCCCGGATGATCCCCCGATCGGTGATCAACCCGTCGGCGGTGACCATCGTCCGCGGCCGGCCCTTCTCCCCGGTGTAGAGCGCGGCGGTGACAGACGCCAGCTCCGGGTGGCCGGTCAGCAGCCCGGCGAGGCGCCCGGCCTGGTCGTTGGCGAGCGCGTTCATCGGGTACAGGATCAGCGCCTTGATTCCGCTGACGCCCTCCAGCCGGGCCCGGCGCACGTGGTCGAGGATCGGATACAGGAACGCCTCGGTCTTGCCCGAGCCGGTGCCGGTGGTGACGAGCGTCGGCTGCGGACGCCGCCCACCCAGGGAGGTCAGCCGCGCGAACGCGGCGGCCTGATGCCCGTACGGGTCGGGGCCCGCGTACCAGTCGAGATGCTGCCGCCAGCCCTGCTCCGCCGGACGGAACGGCAGGCGCAGGCGCACGTACGGCCCCTTGAACATGCCGGTCACCGGGTCGGACAGGAACGTGTCGAGGCCGTCTCGGGCATCCGCGTCGGTGAGCGCGAACGTCGTCGTCAGGTAGTCGACCAGACTGTCCCGGACATTGGCCGCTTGGACGGTGGGCAGCAGCTCGGTCACGAACGCTCCCGCAGGCGCTGCGCGAAAACGGCGTACGCCTGGCGCATGTCCGCCTCCCGGTCCAGGGTGACGAACGGCAGCTCGTAGGTGTAGGTGTTACCGGCCTGGTTGGTGGCGGTGCGCTCCTCGGCGGTGATCCGGTCGCCCTTCCTGCGCCAGACGGTGAGCACCGAGTTGGGCACCAACCGGCCGTTCGCGTCATAGAGGTAGACGTTGCGGTCGTAGCCGCGCAGCACGGCGAACTGGGTCCGGTAGATCGAGCACAACTCGTCGGCGGTCAGGCCGAGCGCCAGCGCGACGAGTGCGTCGATCTCGACGAGCGCCTGACGCCTGTCGGCGGCGATCCGCAGCGGCGTCGTCACTGTCCACTCCAAACCAAAGTCAACGAGGGGGCGGCGTCTCTGGTGGGCCAACCCGCCCGCCCAGTCATCGGTGTTTGCCCCCGGTTCGCACCAGCGCCATAGGTCGGCATATGCCTCCGTCAGGCAGTTGAGCCTCAGGACACGCAGCGAGATCTCTGGCGTCAGGGGGTGGTCCAGCACGAGTGGCATCCGAGCGATCGTGCTGAATAAAATGGCTGACTTCGGCGCGCAACGAATGAGCAGGTCAGACAAGAGAGAGGACAGGAATCCGCAGACGATCGGAATCCGGACGATCTCCTCGGGCGGCACTGCCAGCGAATAGAGGGTGTAGAGATGGGCAGCACCGGGCGGGATGATCGCGGGGATCAGGGTGCGTTCGCCCTGATTGGCGGCCATTGCCCGCCATGCGATGCGGTAGTGGTCGCGGGCGGGGTCGGGGTGGTCCTCGTCGCCCCAGTCGGTGTAGGCGCAGTCGTAGGCGTAGCGGTCACCTCGGGGTTGGTAGGCGGTAGCGGGGATCGTGTCGACCGCCAACGCCTCAAAGTCCGTCACTGACCAGTCCTGGTTGTTGCGCAGCGACTCGTTCGGCTGCTTGTAGACCGGCGTCGACACGAACAGGTGCGGCCCTTGGAGGATCACATCGTCCCAGGACTCCGGCACACCCCACTCCGATTCGAAGTACCCTCTGCGGCGATCCGTTGTTTCGTTCCACCCCTGCGAGAAACGTAGTCCGATTTCTCCGATGCGTGAGGCGCGGGAGAGCTTTTCGAGCACGACCGCCGTCGCGCGGTTCACCGCGTACACCATCCGGGTCTCCCGGATGGGCACGTCGTCGCTTTCCATGGTGGCGTGCCAGGCGCGCAGCGTCTCGTCGGTGACAGTGGTGATCCGTGAGGCATGCGGGCGGAGGTCCCAACGTCCCTCGTCGTCCTTCAGTCCGGGCTCTGGCCCGGACCCGTCGTGCAGCAGGGATCGCACCGCAGTGTCGGGATGGTAGAGCCAGCTCGCTTGTAGGAATTGAGGCGAGACCGATCCTGGGCCATGAATCGTTATACCGAAAACGTTGGAATGATCCATATCAAAAAGGCTGAGTTCGTTGACGAAGTGCCAGTGGCGGCGGAGTCTCAGGTACAGCTCCGAACGGAGCAGGCCCGCCTTCTCGTCGGTGAAGTGCGAATTCGAGTGGATCATGCCGATGGTGCCGCGAGCCGAACCGTGCCTCCACATCACCTCCATGAAGCAGCGGTACAGGTCCGGACGTAGGCCGGTGAGATGCGGATACTGCGGTGTCGCGCTGACAAATGAACCCACACAGACGGTTTCCCCCGTGCCGTCGATGACCAGGTTCCGCACACCTGGCAGATCGAGGGTGTCGACACGCTTGGCGGCCACCTCGGCCTGGGTTGGCTTGAGCGCGAGTTGCCACCACGGGTCGCCCTCGGCGAGTAGAGCATTCACGTCGACGTCCGGGCGCACCCAGGGTGGGTTACCGACCTGGAGGTCGAAGCCGCCCCGGGCGAACACCGTGGCGAAGTCCAGGTGCCAATGGAAGAAGCCCTGCCGCTCGGCGATGCGCTCGCACACCACCAGCCACGGGTGCTCCCGCCGCACCGTCTCGATCGGCCTCGCGTTGGCGAAGCCGATCTCCACCTGCTCGGCCTCGTTGAGCTCGCTCCAGCTCATCCCGACGGTCAGGGTCGGTCCGGAATCCTTGCGCTTGCGGAGTTCCGGATTGCGGCCCAGCAGCGCCTGCAACCCGGCCACCCACTGCGCGACCGTCGGTGGAGCGATCACCTTCCCGTCAACGGTTGCAGATTCGTCGGTGAGCGGCCAGAACCACAGCGCCGCCCACGCGTCCATCGCCCGGCGCAGCCGCCGGTAGGCGCCGTCCTCGTCGGCGAGGGCCTTCTCGATCTCCTCGCGTTGCACCGCCCCACCAGCGGGCAGTTCGCCCGCCTCCCACACCGGGATGCGCCGGCGGATCTGCTGCTCGGCGAGGTCCAGGCGACGGTACGCGATCTGCCACAGCGACTCGACCCGGTGCGCCAGTTCGGCGTACGCGTCGACGGTTTGCTTTGTGGGTTTGGTCTTGGTGCTTCCTCGCCAGGTCTTGAGTCGCTTCGCGGCGGCGGGGGCCAGTGCGGCGGCCTCCTTGGCGTCGGCGGCCGAGCCCCAGCCGTCGGCGGGCAGCAGGAAGTGGTGGATACCGTCGGCGGCGACCCGGCCGGCGGTCATGCCGTCGACGAGCGAGGTCAGCGGCATCTCCTCGGGCACGGCGCCCAGCCAGGACTTGTCGGCGACCTGGCCGCGCCGGTAGACCGCCCGGCGGGCGCCGATCAGCGAGTTGCCGCGCTTCAGGTGCAGGCCGAACCACGGTGCCGGCAGGCCCGGCACCATCGTGTCCAGCCACAGGGTGATCTCGGCGAGTTCGACGGCTGTGGCGTTCAGGTCGACGCCGTAGACGTTGTGCAGGGCGAGGTACGCCTTCACCTCCTGCAGGCGTCGCGGGTAGTCGTCCGGGTCGATGGTCCTGCCCTCTTCGGCCAGTTCCTCCTTGCGGCGCTTGAGGTACTGCTCGGCGAGCTGCCGCACCGCCTCGATGGCGAACGCGCCCGACCCGAGCGCCGGTTCGCAGATCGTCATGCCGAGAATGTCGGCCGCCGGGGTGCGTTCGCCGTTCTGGTCGAGCAACTCCTCCAGGGCCTGGCCGACGGTGAACCTGGTCAGCACCTCGGGGGTGTAGTAGGAGGCCGACTGCTGGCGTTCCCGGCCGGCCAGCCGGAACACGAATGAGCCCTGTTTGTGCAGCACCGGCCGCAGCTCGCCGGTCACCGCGTCGGCCGCCTTCACGAAGTCGGCGGCGGCGATGCCACCCGCCCGGTCCGCCGGCACCACCCAGGAGCCCTTGCCCGCGTCGCCGCCCTTGGCGACCTCGTACAGGTCCGTCTCGGCGAAGAACCCGGTGTACGACATCAGCCCCTCGTAGACCGCGCCGAGCTGGTTGATGCCAAGTTCCGCGTACGAGATGAAGCCCCGGTCCCGGCCCCGCCGCTCCTTGCTCAGCAGCAGGTGGGTCAGCACCTCCTGAAGTGCCGCGTTGCCGAGGCCGACCGCGTCGATGTGCGCGGTTGCGCTGGGCCGGAACAGGTCGGCGCGCAACGGGTTGAAGGGGAGCCCGGGTGTGGACAACGCCTCGTCGTCGTCCGGCTCGGGGCTGGGATGGCCCTTGTCGACCAGCCGGAACAGCACGCCGAGGGACTCGTAGAGGTGGGTGCCGGTCCGGGCGCGCGGGGTCGCCAGTTGCACCTGGACCAGCTCCCGTAGCCGGTCCAGGCTGTAACCCCTGTCGTACTCGGGTGCGCCGACCGGCAGCACGCCCAGTTCGGGCGAGGCCTCGGCATAGAGCAGGAACAGGATGCGGTAGAGGAAGCGCAACGCCTGTTTGGCCAGCGGCTGTGCCTGTGCCGCGGGCAGCGGTTCGAGGCCCCGGGCGCGACGGCGGGCCACCACCTCGTTGGCAATGATCTCGATGGAGAGGCGTACGCCCTCGCGGAGGTCCTTGGAGACGCCGACGGTGTGCTTGATCGACTCGTCGAGGACACCGCTCCACCACAGGCCGCCGTCCGCGTCCGGAGCGATCGAGGCGGCGGACAGACAGGTCAGCGCGCGGTCGATCTCACCGCCGCGTCTGGTGTCGTTGCGCTCGCAGATCAGTTGCAGGTCGACGGCGAGATAGCGGCCCTCGGCCCAGCGGTCCCGTTCCGCCAGCACCGCCCAGCGCCCGGCCAGGATGAGCACCAGGTCGGGCGCGTCGTCCTCGCCGAACAGGCCCGAGACCAGGCGGGCGGCCGAGGGAAGCTCGTCACCGTCGTCGGTCAGGCGCACCGGCGCGGCCAGCGTCCGGCCGTCCTTGGCCAGAACGTCCTCGACCGTCGCGACCGGCTGGGCGAGCACGACGGCAAGCGGTGCCCCCTCGGTGATGCCGGGCGCCGAGACGCGCAGGACCGGCCCGTCCCCGCTGACGTCGAGGCCGTGCCCGCGAAGCCCCAGGATGCCGACGACGCGCTCATGGATCGACGCGACAGCGACAGCGGTGGGCTGCGCATCGGTGGCGCCGAGATCGGCCTCCACCTCGGCCAGTTCGGTGAGCTTGGCGAGGTCGGCTTCCAACTCCTGCCGGGCCTCGATGAACCGGCTGCGCGGAGTGGGCCGGCGCGCGTCGGCCTCCGCGTCCCACTCCTTGCGGCGCTCCAGCACGCGGGCGTGGAACGACTCCTTCGTCGCGTCGGTGGTGAAGTAGTGCTCCGAGATCCAGCCCTCGCCGACCAGGATCGCATCCGAGACGCTCACCGGGTGCCTCCGCTCTGCGACACGACGACCAGCAGTGGACGGACCAGTTGCCGGTCCGGATTCATCTCGGCCACCAGCCTCTGCTCCTGTGCGATGCTCACCCGGCGCTGCTTCAGGTCGCGGCGCTGGATGAGCGCGTCCGCCTCGTCCTGCCATTGGGCCAACCGGTGCGACCACTGCTCCACCCGGTGCGCCACGTCCTTCTCGGCCGCCGCGAACAGGTCGTGCATCTGCGCCCGGGCGTGCTGGACCGCCGGGGCGATGAACCGGTCGAGCGCTCCGGCGTCGGGCACCGCTCCCGGATTGGCCCGCACGGTGTCGAAGCCCAGCGCGGCCAGCGCGGCGGCGGCCGACGGATGCGGGGTCACCGGGGCGAAGGACAGGTCGTCGGGTGCCGGGAACTCCACGGTCAGCCAGGCCGCCGAGACGACCTGCCCGCGCCGGTTGGTGAGCGTGCCCAACAACAGCACGGTCGGGCCGTCGACCTCCCCGCGGACCGCGAACACCTGGTTGCGGCCCAGGCCGGCCAGCGCGCGGTCCGAGGCCCAGTCCAGCACCGGGTGCAGCGGGCCCAGGTAGTGCGCGTCCGGCCAGCTGGAACCGGTGTCGTCGCGGAGCGCCTGCTCCAGCCGTTCCTTGCCCCGGGCGACTGTGGTGGCCAGTACGAGCCGGTCGGTGACGCGCCGGTCGGCAAGATAGCTCTGCGGGAGGACGTCGAGACGTTGCACCAGGTCGGGCGGCGGGATCAGCTCTGCCGTGCCGAAGGCGGTGTTCCGCCGCCAGGCGACCCCGTTGTTGCTCGGCAGCCCGGTCGGGTCGACGAAGGCGGCATGCAGCGCCTCTTCGAGGTAGGAGACCTCGTCGGGGTAGAGCCCGGAACCTGCTGTCGTGGTCGTCTCGGGCAGCGGCGACTCGTCGGCCTCGTCGACGAGGCCGAAGAACATCGCTGACAGGTCGTCGGTGGCCAGCACCTCCTCCGGCGTCCGTACCACGTCGTCCAGGTCGCGCTGCCCGGCCAGGACAGCCCGGATGGCGTCCTCCTCGCCCTTGACGTCGTACCGGCCCATCAGTGAGGCGACGTCGCCGAGCGCGCGGTGCGCCTCGTTCTCCTTGTCGACGAGTCTCGCCAGGATGCGGACGTCGCCGGCGAACCGGTCGCTGTCCGGATCCAGCAGCAGGGCCGCGATCCGAGGTGAGTGTCGCTGGCCGTACCGGTCGATGCGGCCGTTGCGTTGCTCGATCCGGATGAGGCTCCACGGGATGTCGTAGTGGATCAGATGGTGGCATTGGGCGTGCAGGTTCACCCCTTCGGAGGCGACGTCGCCGGTGACCAGCACGCGCACCGCCGTGTTCTCCTGCTTGAAGGCGTCAACGATCTGCTGCTGCTCGTCGTCTGGCAGGCCACCGTGCATGACCGCGACGGCTCCGGCGGGCAGGCCGAGATCGGCGGGCAGCTTCTCGTGCAGCCAGGCGAGGGTGGCCACCCGTTCGGCGAAGACCACCACGCGGGTCGGCGAACCAGCGGCGACGCCAATTCTCTGGAGTCGGCAGACCAGCTCGGCGTACTTGGCCGAGCCTTCCGCCAACGCCACTGCGGTCAGGCCGGCCAGCCGATCCAGCGCCGCGCGTTCAGCGTTCGCGGCGGCGTCGTGCCCGAGCCGGGCCCGCCGCTGCCGGACGGTCTCCGCCAGCGCGGCCGGCGACGACAGGAACGCCTTGGCCAGCGTCCACGGGAACAGCGACGCGTTCTGCCCGGAGTAGGGGGTGCGCCGGTCCAGCGGCCACAGCCACACGTCCTCCAGTTCGCGTGCGACCGCGTTCTCCGCCGGGCTCGCGGGTACCAACACGTTCTCCGGTTCCTCCCGCTCCGCCCAGTCGGCACCGACGACGCCGGCCACCTCGTCGCTGTGCCGGTGCCGGCGGATCACCAACCGTTCGATCTCGGCGGCCACCAGCTCGCCGCCCGGCGGGACAGCGGACGGATCGAGCAGCCGGACCAACTCGGCGAAGGACTCCTTGCGGCCGTTGTGCGGGGTCGCCGACGCCAGGATCAGCGTTTCGGCATTGCGGGACAACGTCCGGGCCAGTTTGTTGTTCTGCGTGGCAGCGTTGGCCAGGTTGTGCGACTCGTCGATGACGACCGCGTCCCAGCGTTGCTTCTTCAGGCTGGCCGCGTACCGCTCCGATTTCAGGGTGTCGATCGAGATAATCGCCCGCCGGAAGTACGTGAACGGGTTGCGGTTGGCCGGAAGCTTCTGGCGGACCCGTTGGATGCCGGCCGAGTCGAGCCGGACGAACGGTAGTGCGAACCGGGACCACAACTCCTGCTGCATCTGTTCGAGCACGTGGCGTGGGGTCACGATGAGAATCCGCTCACCCCGGCCGCGGCGCACCAACTCCGACAGGATCATGCCGATTTCCAGGGTCTTGCCGAGCCCCACCGCGTCGGCCAGAAGGATCCGGGGCCGCAGGTTGCCCGGGTCCAGCGCCTTGCGCACGGCGGTCTGCTGGTAGCTCAACGGGGTGGCGAGAGCCTGGGTGGACACCGTGAGTGAGCGGTCGGCGAGCGGAACCGCTGTCTTGCGGTAGGTGGACTCCAGCCAGAGCCGAGCGTCGCGGTAGCGGGGGCTGTTGTCCGCCACGACGCGTGCGGCTGCCGGGTCGAGCGGCGCGACACGGTCGAGGGTGGCATAGAAGCTGGCGGTGACCTCACGAACCAGTTCTCCCAGTCCGCGGACGTGCACGAGGAGTCCATCTGCGGTTTCCTCCGCGGTCTGTACCAGCCACTCCTCGTCGCGGATGACCACCACCGACCCGGGCGCCACGTCGAGTGCCGACTCAGAACGGATATCGCCCACGGCCGTCTCCTCCCCCATCGAGTCGCGGTCCGAAGATCCTATGTAAAACACTGGTGGCCGGGGACCCGGTCATCCGTTCCGGCGAATCGAATCAAGAGCGCCAACCGGTCGTACGAGCGGTTGAAGCGCCACAGGTGGGCGGGTCAGGACGCGGTGGTGTCGCTGAGGACATCGACGCGGGAAACGCGCTCGATCCGCCCGC
Organism: Micromonospora sp. WMMA1949; assembly: GCF_027460145.1. Taxonomy (NCBI): domain Bacteria; kingdom Bacillati; phylum Actinomycetota; class Actinomycetes; order Micromonosporales; family Micromonosporaceae; genus Micromonospora; species Micromonospora sp. WMMA1949. The sequence continues at coordinate 76,195 of NZ_JAPZBG010000001.1, forward strand.
GTACCGCGATTCCCGTGACCCGCACATGCTGCCGGCGCCCGTGCGCCTCGACGAGTCGCTGATAGAGCAGATCCGGCAGGAGTACCCGCACGGATCGTTCCGAGGAGCCGTACACCGTGGAGATCGGTCCCCGCACGGTCGCCTGGCCGCCCTCGCCGATGTCTCGCCGGAGTTTGCTGACCTGGCCCTCGACGGTGACCTCGCCGTCCGGGACGGCCACCTTGAGCTGCTCCGCTGCCGTGTGCAGCACCTCGATCCGGCGGGTGTTGAAGCGGAACGAACGAGCCGGCACGGTGGAGGCCAACTGTGCGGCCCAGTTGAACCTGACGTCGTAGGGAACGCCGTCGCGGCCGAGTTTGGCCAGGGCGTCGCAGACGTTGGCCGACACGCCCTCACCGGTACGGCGAAGGAAGAGCCCGAGGTCGAAGTCGCGCTGCGCCTCACCGGAGGCGGCGAAGCATGCCCGCACCGCGCTGTGCATCTGTAACGACACGCGGCGGGCGAGCGGCACACCCGTGTTCCCGTCGGTACGCGGGACGGCGAGCCGTGCCGCGATCGCCCAGCTCCCCGAGCGTGGCGTTCCCAGTCGAACGGTACGCGCGAAGTCCAGCGCGCTCTCCGGCCGGCGCCCCTGAACCAGCATCGGTTGCTCGCTCATCAGGGCGTAGGTCGAGGAGACGACGAGTTCCCGCACTCCCGCCAACGCGTCCACCGCGTTGAACAGGGGAATGGTGCCGGACGGGCCGCCCGGCAACAACCGGAAGGAGAGCGTGTCCGCGCCGGTGGTCTCCAGATCGTCGAGGAGCAACCGGATCGGACGTTCCTCGACCGCCGCCACGGTGGTGAGGAAGTCGGAGACACGACTCGCGTAGTCACGCAGGCCCTGATCGCCCGGCACCAGCACCTGGAAGTCGCCGTCATCCTCGCTACGCGACCACAGGGTCGCCCTTTCGAGTCGCTGCTCCTGCGTCCAGCCGGTGGACGCCAGATAGCGGCTCAACGTCTCGGGTGTCAGCCCCGATGCTGCGCTAAATTCGTCAGCACTCATGGCGATCGACGGCATCATGACGCAGACACTCGTTGCGCCAGACGGGGCTCGAGAAGCGATCGTAAGCCCTTGACGGTCAGCAGATTCCGCTTCGGCACGGGGACCGTGACGTGGCGCTGCGTTGCTTGGTCGATCACGGGCGACGTCCGTAGCGACGTCCAGTATCCGCAGTGACTGAGCCGCAGGGAAGTCTCGTCCGCCTGCGCGTACTGACCGGCATCCGCAGGCACAATGACCAGGAAGAGGTAACGCGAGACCGCGAACCCCTCGCCGGCGAGGTTGTTGTAATGCCGCACGTCCATGGGATAGAGCCAGTCCAGGTCGGTGCCCTTGGGGCTGGACCAGGACTTGACCTGCGCCTCGATCTTGGGAAAGCGGACCGTGCCGCGCGTCCCCGGAAAGTCGATCGAGAAGTCCACCCCGGTGTGGTCTACGTCCTGCTGCCCGGCGATAAGACCGGCGGCGCTGGCCAGGACCCGCACGAAGCTCTCACCGAAATACCCCTGGTGGTTGTACCTGCCGTAACTCATCCACCTTGCCCCAGGCCCACACCGACGCGCTCCGTGGGCGTAAACATACTTCGGGTTACCGTCGTTGAGAACCCCTGGGCTGCCGCTGCAGACTCGATCGGTGGTTGGGCTAGCCGACTCTGTCGGGCTTAGGTGGGAGCCTATGCCCAGACGAGCCAGCCGGCTTGCTGCGTGGCCGGCCGTTCGCGCTGACCACAGGTTCCGCGCCAAACTATTCGCCCGGATCCCGCCGCGAGCACCTTGAGCTACATCGGACCAACTGAGTGTTCGGCACCGCTGGGCCAGCGGGCTCTTCCGCTTACGCGTGCCAACTCCAGCACGGAACGACCAGTTGGGAGCGCCGCGCCTAACTATCTGCCCTGGGCGGCGTCACCGTTACGCTAGCCAGAGGGTGGGCCCATCAACGGGCTTGCCCCCTACGGAGCTCCTGCTCCCAATCTGCTCCCAATTTAGGGGCAACAGCGCGGAAGCCCGTTACCTATGACTCCGGTGACGGGCTTCCTACCTGCACATACTCATGGTGGGCGATACTGGGATCGAACCAGTGACCTCTTCGGTGTGAACATAGTCGTCTACTCGTCCGGGGCCCGGACGAAGGAGCGTCACCATCGCCGTGTCATGGCGGCGCGCGTCCTTGGCCCTCCGCAGCTCAGTCGCCTGGTGCGTTTCGGTTGATGGTCTCGCCGTGGAGGCCGTACGCAGAGGTGGCCCTTGCTGTTGGTGGTGACAGGGGACGGGCCCCTGCCACCACCTGACATCAGGTCACGCTGGTCGCGGGGTCGGCTCCTCACCCTGCGGTTTGTGGCTCCTGAGCATGCGAACGGTGGTACTGGTCTTCACCGGGGACTCGGCTGGCCCTTTCAGGAATGGATTGATGTAGACCGGGCGGCGAAGCGATCGGCCTGGGCCGTAGGCTTGGTTGCGCCAGTGGCCGGAAACCCAGAACCGGCTACTCTGACGCCGGCCGTGCTCCCCCGGCATCGTCTCTGCTGCGTCGCTCGGGCTGCGGCGGCCGCGGATCCGCACGATGCGCACCTCTGGTTGGTCCCGCTTCGTACGGGCATAGGCGTTGACGATGTTTTTGTCGACTCTCGCGACGTCGACCTCTGCGGCCTTCTGAGTGATCAGCAGCCATGTAGCGAACAGGGCGGCTGCGGGGTGGTCGGCATCGATCAGATGTTGCTCAGTGAGGTGGGCGGCCGTCATGGGTACGAGCCAGCCGACTTGCTCCCGGAGCCGTTGCAGGGGTTTGCCTTCGAGTCCGGCCCCGATGGCGCGGTAGAGGACCACCTGCCAGCCGTCGGTGGCCAAGGTCCAGGAGGCGGCGGTGATCTGGTGTTGGGTCACGGGCCGCGACCAGGTGATGAGTACGTTGGCCGGCGGGCCGAGGTCGTGGCCGATGGTGAGGGCGGTGAGCTGGGTGGCGGCGTGTTCGGCGAGGTCGGTGAAGTCGTCGTCGATCCAGTACAGGCGCGACTGGTCGAGTCCGTCAGCGACCTGGGCGCGTCTTCCGGTGAGTCCGAGCGAAGCGGGAAGGTCGTCGTTGCCTCGGTAGAGGTGGGTGAGCCGGTCGCGGACCTTGGGCAGGTCCTTGGCTGCGATGGATGCCGCTGGCCAGGGGGTTGTGGTGAGGAGCGTGCGGCTGGGGAGGCGGGCGGCGAGGAATGCCAGGTGCAGTTCCTGGATGCGCCCTCGTACTTCCGGGTTGGTGCCGACGTCGAGGGCTTGGACGGCTCGGTCGACGACCAGGTCTGGGCGGCCGTCGTCGATGTGGGTTTGGCAGGTGGCGCATGCTGCCCACGTCTCGCCGAAGTTCTGCACGAAGGTGGCGGTGGAGCCGATGGCGACGGCGGTGACGTTTGCGCCGTGCAGCGTCCAGATCGGGTAGGAGTCGCCGCAGAAGTCGCAGGTCCGGCGGACGGTGGCGAGTTGGCTGACCGGGACGGGCACGGGGACGTGTCCGTCGGTGGCGAGATGGACCGGGTGGACGTGGGTGGGCGGTGTACCCAAGGTGTTGAGCGGGACCAGGCAGGTGCGGCAGGCCATCTCTTCGGGTGGGGCGGTCATGCTGGGGCTCCGTCGATCGGGCGTCGGCGGTCGCGCAGGCGTGGTCCGCGGCGGTGCGGGGCGGGTGGCATGGTCATGCCTGGCTGGTAGGTGACGTGACGGTTCCGCCCGTTGCGCTTCGCGTGGTACATGGCGACGTCGGCCCGGTGGAGCGCGACGTCGGTGAGCGGATCGGTGGCTTCGACGATCGCCAGGCCGATGCTGGCGGTGACAGAGTGCTCGTCGGTGTCGAGGGCGACGGGCTCGGCGATGATCGTCGCGAGCGCGTCGGCGATGCGGTCCGGGTCGCCAGCGCGGCTGGTTAGGAGGACGGCGTATTCGTCGCCGGCGAGCCGTGCGGCGGCGCCCCCGTGGAGGGCGGCGAGGTCGGTGATGCGGTCGCCGATGGCGATGAGCAGGTCATCGCCGTGGTCGTGGCCGTGGGTGTCGTTGACGTGCTTGAAGTCGTCGAGGTCGATCAGGGCGACCGTGATCGGCTGGGCGAGGGCTTCCTCTGCGAGGGCGGTGTGGGCGGCGTGGAGGCCGGCGCGGTTGAGCATGCCGGTGAGCGGATCGTGGAGCATCGAGCGGTGGGTGCCGGCGAGCTGGTGGCGTAGGCGGTGGATGGTCGGCCAGGCGCTGAGCCGGCCCAGGACGTAGGCCACCACAGCGGTGGCGATCATGAGCAGTGGTCGGGACACTGGGGTCCTCCTTTCGGGAGAACCCGGGACGCGGACGTTTCCAGGCGGCGCGTCCCGGGTCCTGATACGACGACGGCCCGCCAGTGGCGGGCCGGTTTCGGTTCCTGCTGCAAGGACTCGCGGCACTGGTGGCCGGAGCGTTCGGGCCAGGGCCAGGCCGGCGGCGCCGGACAGCGGCACGTCGAACCGCGCTGCAGATACGACAGCAGCCAGTCACCTCGTGACTGGTCGCGGGATGGTGTCAGCGGCGTACCGGGTGTTTGGCCTGGTCGGCGCGGAGTCTGGCCGGAAGGTCGGCGGGGATCTCGGCGTAGGGCTCAAGGGCCGAGAGCACTTCGGCCGGGTCGAGAATGGTCTCGACCCGGCCGAGGTGGATGACGTCGGGTTGCCGATCGGGTTCGGTCACCGGGTCCCAGGTGAAGTCGACGAGGGTGGCGATGTAGGTGCGGTGTGGGTTCCAGCCGACCTGGATCGTGTACCGGTCGAAGCCTGGCTTGGGTATGAGGGTGTAGAGGCTCATGGGTTCCTTTCGTGGAGATCTCGCGACGTTGCCGAGTCGCTGCCTCCGATGGCCTGCTGGCTGCGAAGGCTGGCGCGGAGACCGCCAGTGGCACTGGTTTCCGGCGCCGCACCCCCCTGCTCTTGACCCCTCGGGGAAGGCTGGCGCCGCTCGGGCCTGAAGGCGCGTTCTGCGGTAGGCGCGAGGGGAGGCTGATGGCCCTGGCGGCAGGCGTCCATCGGGCCGGGGACTCAGGCCGGACGGTGTCGGGCGCGTTCCTCCGCCGCTTCGATGATTTTGTCGCGGCGTGCGGTGGGAAGGCTGGCGAGCAGGTTGACGTAGTGCTGTTCCTGTGGGGTGAGCGGTTCGGCGAAGGCCTGCTTGTAGGCGAGGCGGGCTGCTTCGTGTTCGGCCTCGATTGGGCCGCTGTGGTCGTAGGCGGAGGCGACTTCGCGGAGTTGCGCGGCTGCGGCGAGGGGGTCTCGGGACAGCGAGGTGTCGTAGAGACGGAAGTTCGCGGGCAGGTCGGCTGCGGTGATGGCGGTGATTAGGCAGTGGTCGGCTTGGACGCTGTAAGGCCACGAGTTGCCGTGGGTGGGGGTTTCGCCGCGGGCGCGCACGGCGGCACGCTCGGCATACCAACGCAACCGGGCTTCTTCCGCTTTGCCGGCGAGGGCCAGCAGGATGGCGCGAACGGGATCCATGATCTTTACTCCTTTTCCATCGGGTCGTCGGGCAGAGCGAGGGGTTCGGAATCGGCGTCGGCGAGGGCCTCCTCGATGACGGTCGGGGGTACCCCGGCCTGTATGGCGTGAAGGACCGTCTCGGCGAACTGGTAGGTGCCGTCGATGTGGAGGGCGTGTTCGGCGGCCATGGCGGCGAGGACACCGTCGCCGCAGCGCCAGGCGGTGACGGCGAGCAGGGTGGCCGGCGCCGGTACGAGTGGCTCGTCGGCGCGGCGCGTGATGTCGGCCCAGAAGTCGACGTGCCGGCTGTGTGGCTCGGTGAGGCCGACGGCGAGGTCCCGGATGTCCCGGTCGACCAGCAATGTGGTCAGCCATGCCACCTCGTCATTGGTGAGACGCGTTCCCGCGTCGTGTCGACGTAGCGCGTCGCGGACTGCCCGCTCACCGGCCTCATACATCGCGGTGCCGCCGACCACGTGCAATGCCTCCAGTCGGATGCGCGCCTCGCGGCTGGCCCGTTGGATGGCGTCGCGCGCGGCGCCGCTCACCGGCGTGATTTGGCCGGCGATCGACGCTCGGTCGGGTCGAACCACGACGCCCGCGATGGTCGCCCGGACCGCAACCGTTGATGCGATGGGGTCGAACGGGGTTCCCTGGGGCGGGCAGCAGGCAGGGTTGTCGCAGATAAGGCTGAACAGGCGATCCCCAGCGATCCGCAGCAAGTCGACGACGGGCAGTCCGGCGGCGGCGAAGGCGTCGCGGAGGGCGCGCAGCGCCGGGTCGATGGGGTCCGGCGTGCCGTAGCCGATGATCACCACGTGGGTGAGTGGCTGTTGCCGCTGCACGACGGGGATGAACTGATCGGCGAGGGCGTCCAGCTGGTGTGCGTACTCTGAGCCGGCGGGCAGGTCCCCACGTGCGGCGAAGACGATCCGTCGGCCGTTGCAGGCGATGACGACGACGCTGCCTTCGCTGGGATGAAAACCGATGAGGTAGGGCACGGCGGCGGCCAGATCGGCCGGCGAGCGGACTGTCACTTTGTTCTCGGGTAACGACACGATGACCTCCACAATGTGACTCGGGTCGAAGGGATGGGATTGCCGACGGCATCTGGGCCGGGCGGGGGTGCATAGACCTGAAGCCGAGTGGTGGTACCGGTGGCGACTTCCGGCTGGTGACGTACGGCGGCAGGCGGCCACCCGAGTGGTGGCCGCCTGACCGACGGTTGCTACGCGCGATCGCCACAAAGGCGCGAGCGGGCTTGATGGATTGCGGCGTTCTGAGGCTGGCGCTGGCGGCCGACCGAAGCGGTGGGCGAATGCCGTCGCGGATGCGTCAGACGAGCGCAAAGAAAGAGAAAAGAAGGAATCCTCAGGCTATGCGGGCTCCCGGAGGCAGGGCCCCACGTGTCAGAACTGGCTATCTGTCAGGCCCTGACAGCCCAGCCGCCGCGAGCCGGCACCTCGGCGGGAGCGCCAACGGAGGCGTCTATGGACGCTGAAGCACGAGGACGTCCTCGTGCGCGATCAAGTGCATGGGAATGCCGTCGTCGCGGGCGCGGCGCACAGCCAGCAGCACGAACATGTTGGCCCGGTGGACGATATGCCCGTCGCGGACAGCGGCGAGCATCGCTGCGCACCGCTGCACCGGGATCAGCCCGACCGACCGGGCGACGGTGAGCAGCTCGCCAGGCAGATCTATCAGGTCGTTGCGCTGGCGGCGCACCGGCCGGCAGGTGATCACGACGATCCCGCCCGGGCGCAGAAGCTGGTAGCTGGCGGCGAGGATCGCGGCGAACCCGTCGAACAGACGCGACCAACCACCGTAGGCGAGGTTTCCGCTCTGCCGGTCACCGTAGTGGTGGTGCCGCTTGCGCACGCCTGCGCTCGTCGTCTGGACCAGTCCGTGAGTGCCGCGTCCGTACGGCGGCGAGGTGAGCACGAGCCCAACCTGGCCGACGACGGTGGCGGGCACCAGGTCGAGCAGTCCGGTGGCGTCGCCGGTGAACACCCGCGCGGTTCCCGGAGCGTTCTGCCCTGTGGCAAGAGCGATGTTGGCCTCAGCGATGGCGGTGTAGCGAGGTTCGATGTCGATGCCGAGTCCATGACGGCCGAGGTGCATGGCCTCGACCAGGGTGGTCCCGACCCCGCACATCGGGTCGAAAACCAGATCCCCCGGCCGGCTGTAGGTGGTGATGGCGTGGGCGGCCGCGTGGGGCAGCATCTTGGCCGGATGGCTCGATGTCGTCGGAACGTACCGGCCGCGGCGCTGGTCACGGGCGGGTATCTGGCAGGTCAGCCACACCGAGGTGATCGGCAGCGAGTCACCCATGGCCGTCGCCGAGCTGCGTGACGCCTCGGGTCAGGATCAGCACGTCGGTATGGATGTCGAGGTGCGTGCGCAGGCCGCGCCGTGGCGGACGGTCAGCCGCCACGATGTGCTGCAGATACATCAGTCCGGTGCGCTTGGCGGCGACGACCACGTCGACAGGCAGGGCAACGTCGTCGTGCGGCAGCAGCACCGCGACACAGCCACCAGGCCGCAGCCTCGTACGGCAGCGGGTGAAGAACTCCTCCGGCGCGGCAGCATCGTGGGGCGGCCATCCGGAGACGATCAGCGTCGCCGGCTCCGGGCCCCGCTCTCCAGGATCCGCCAGGATCAGATGAGCACGGCGCTGCGTGCCGATAATCGCGCGGGCCAACTGCGGCCCCACCGCCAAGTCGATGATCAGATCGGATCGGTGGCTGAGATTGTGGACCAGCCGCACCCCCATCGCGTTGGACATGGTCTCCCCCGCCTGCGGCGCGGGGACCGGCCACACGGTGATCGGCACGGGCGGGTCGCCGGGCACCACATCCCCCACAGGATCGGGTGCGCGACGCGGCTTCTTGTCGGTCATAGGCACGGTGGCCCCCGGACCGGCGGACGTACTGACGATTCCCAGGGCCACGCTGACAGGCCGATCGAACCCACCCCCGGTCTGACAGGACCCATCACCCGGCCGGCACGCGACGCGGGGTAAGCAGGCATGACCCGCTCTGACCGGTGTGGACCTGACAGGGCAGGGCACGACCCGTCCGACCCTGACAACCGACTCTGGTGTCAGGCCGAGCTGTCCCAATCGAGGGCCTCGGGAACGTCGCACCAGGCGACGTCCTCCGGTCGAGGGGACCTCACCATGGCATCAACGACGCACACGACGCCAACCGACACAGCGTTGACCACCGCCGAGAAGGCATTCGCATTGCTGACCTGCGAACCCGCACCGCTGATGTTCGACGCACGGCCGGTGCCAGGTCTGCCGGACAGGCCACTGCCGCTGGACGAGCTACGCACCCTGCTGCTGAGCGAGCATCACAGCAGCGACACCACAGACGTGCTGTGGCGACAGCTGGCCCACCACGCCCGCGAGTGGGGACCAGCCTGGGTTGTAGGCGCGATCGGCGTCGCGCTCCCCGCGCTGACACACCTTGCGGCAAGGGTCAGCCGAGGCAGTCCGAGGCACGCCGACGATGTGGACTCCGAAGTCCTCGCTGGCTTCCTCAGCGCTCTCCGCACCGCAGACCTGGCACCACCTCGGTTATGGCTCCGGTTGTGCTGGGCCGCCTGGCGCGCCGCAGTCGCGGTCGTCAAGGTCGACGATGGTGAGGAATTGCCACCCGACCTCGCAATCGGCTCGCGGACACCCAGAATGCCCTATGGGCATCCTGATCTGCTGCTCGGCCGGGCAGCTGCCGCTGGCCTGATCACCCCCGACACCGCCGCACTCATCAGCGCGACACGCTTCGGCGACGCCCTGATCGAGCACCTAGCCGCCAAACACGGCGTGACCGCACCTGCACTGAGGATGCGCAGGCGTCGCGCCGAACACCTCATCGCCGCCGCTGTCAGACGGGGCGACCTGTCCGGCCCAAGTCCTTCCGGGCACCGGGCGCACAGGCCCTGACCATGGTTATGGGCAAACAGCGAGCCAACGTCCGTCCTCGAGTCAGTTGCCCTCCGCGGTGTGCCTAATCGCCGGACCGGTCCTGTTCACTGCGCCCGATTTGTTCCGGTCGGCGACGCTGAGTACGGCTTGGTCGCCGGCATCCCGCCATGAATCACCCCCGGGAAGCTTGGTCCCAGCGGCGCGCCCGGTGTCGCAGCCAAACGGCGAGCGCAACGAATGCCAATCCCCAGACTGCCCCGCCGTCATCCGCCTGCCAGATCACAACAGCGTAGAACAGCTGGTAGACCGCCCAGGCGTTGAGCACCCAAGCCCTGACTCGCATGTTCCCCGGGTTGGTCTTGCCGAGAACGGTTAGGGCAAACAAGAAGGCCGCCCAGCCGATCCCGGTAACGATTGCGACGCCGTCTTGGAAGTCGTGCACTTCTGTCTAGCCCTCTCTGCCCGCTCGACGGTGTGCGCGACCGGCCTGGTCGCTCGTGGGCTCTTCTCCCGCCCGCCCGAAGGCGTCAGCGTAGCCGGTTCATCCGCTACATCCAGGCGCTCAGCGACCGGCGGTTCCTCGCACATCGTCATGGGGCCTCGATGAGCCGGTGCCGCTCTGCGGCAGTTGATGCCCTCGTGAGACTGGTACTACTCCCGTTCTGACGGCTTCGGGCAGGTCTTGAGGCAAGGCGAAGTCGATCGTGATGCCGGCATAGTTGCATGATCAATCGGTTGAGATGCCCAGGGATGGAGAGCTCATGAGTGGGCGAGTTTGCTGGGCGACACAGTGCGGGTCGCTGCGAACAGTTTCTGTCATCTGCGGCGAGGTTATACCGTGCTGATGCGCAGCACCTGCGGCTTCCCGTCATCGACGGACAAGACGGCGTCGTATCTTCCGCTGGCTGGTTCGGACGTCGCTCCGAAGAACAGCTGACTGTACGACGCCGTCACCGAGTAATCACCCTCGACATGGATAAGCCCGGTTGACGGCTCGAAGCGCGGCTTGGCGTTGATGGAAGGGTCGCCATTAAGCTTCCAACTGACCCTGCTCGACCCGGCACCTGAATAAGTATCAGGGCATTCGGGAGGCAGCCGCGACTTCTTTGTCTTCACACATCTCTCGAAGGCAGCCTTCACTAAGGACAACGCGAGCTCATCAGGGACTTGCGGATTGCGCTTCTCCGTAACCGGCCTGGGCGTATCGTCGTAGTTTCTCAGTTCTGCTAGCTTTGCCTTTCCCGCCGCCCACTCGACTCGAGCCCAAAATTGGATGACCCTCAGCTTGAGGGCGGGACCGGATGCAGTCACGTAGGACGCCGTCATGACCGCAGTGCCGAGCACGTGGAAGCGGCCTTCCTCGCCGTTGTAGTGGATGACGGCACCGTCGCCTGGTACACCGTGGATCCGCCATGTGACGGTCGTGGCGTCGCTGGCCGCCCAGTCCTTGACCTGCTGGGGGCAGTTCTGGGGTTGCAACACCAGGGCCTTCGCGCAGCTTTGCAGTCCGTCAAGGGCCGCCGCAAGGACAGCGAGGTCGTTCGATCCGGCCGGTCGTGTGCCATTCTCGGCGGGAAAAGAAGACTTGGGCTCGGGCGGGCCTGGAATGATGTTGAAGATGATGATGATGGCCACGACTGCGCCACCGATCAACTTCCAGGGGAAGGGATGGGACGCAGGGGCTGGCTCCTCCTCCGCAGCATCCTCGTCGCCGTCATCGGAGTCCGGCGATGGATAGATGATGTTATTGTCGCCGTGAATGATCGTCGAACGATGAGCTGAGCCGAAACTCCGATTGCCTTTGACGGTGTTCTTGTCCGCTCGCCCAGCGGCACCATCATCGGTCATTTTTTTTACCTTCTCCAAGACGGTTTCGGTTGCCGTACACGACCTGGCTGTTGGTCGCGGATCCAAACGACTTGTCGCCTTTGACTCTATTGACGTCCGGGCTGCCGCCGGCGGCTGAGCGACTCGACGAAGGTGGGCTCATCGGACGGACCCAGGTAAGCCAAGTCACCACCAGGGCAGTCACCGCGACCACAAGGCCAGCGATGGCGACCCAGTAGGCACCAGCTGTGCGGTCCTGCTTCCACAGCAAGGCCCCGAAGATTGCGGCGGCCACAAGGATGGTCAGCGGTCCACCCACGACGGCCACCTTACGTGCATTGGACATCTGCCCATAGTCGCCTACTCCCGCAATGAGCGGTAGAACCCCAGCGCCCACTGCCGGCGTCAGCGGCCGAGACGCATCAGCAGCCTGTGCTGAAGCAGCGCCGAACCCGGGCAGGTGTCGGCTCCGCCTGAGAAGTTCAGCCGGCGTTGACAGCAGGGCCACGGATCAAATGTTCGCCCGCTCGTTGACTGGTCGGGTGTTAGGGCGTGACAGGCGACATGTGGGTTCGATCTGTCTGACAGCACAGTTCTGGGCGGTGCATGTCCTCCATGGCATGCCCGCCGGGCGGGGGTCGTTCGCGTGGCGGGCCTGAGGTGAGTTCGGCATGGCTGGCGTGGCGTACTGACACCGCGATCCCTGCGCTAGACCGCGAGGGAGGAGCGCCCCCACCGACTCCCACCGGCCCCTCCCCCGAGGTCCCCGCTGGGCGGCTCACAGAACCATTCTGGAGTGCCGTCATGCACCTGACGCTGTCCGTCCTGTCGGGGATCGCCGCCGCGCCGCAGCCGGTGGCGGTCAATTCCATCAATCAGGTCATCTCCAACATCACTGGCTGGATCATGGGCATCATCGCGTTGGTCGCGACGATGTTCTTGGTCATTGGTGGTCTGCGGTACATGGCCGCCGGGGGTGATCCTGCCCAGGTCGAGCAGGCCAAGGGCAACTTCAAGTCCGCGTTGGTCGGTTACGCCTTGGCGGTGTTGGCCCCAGTGATCCTGCAGGTGTTGCAGGGCATCCTCGGCGGCTGAGGATGACCACCTGGGTGATGAACGATCTGGTCCGCTGGCTCGCGGAGCGGGTGATCGATCTTCTCGGCGGCCTGCTGGCTTTCCTGACGTCCTGGATCTTCGTGTCGCCGGATGTGACCGGGCTGCCGCAGGTGCAGTCGATCGCCGGGAAGAGCGCGCTCGTGGTCGACGCCTGCTTCATTCTCGCGATCGTCGCCGCGGGCGCCGCGGTCATGCTGGGCGACTCCGTCGAGACCCGTTACACGGTCAAGCAACTGATGCCGCGGCTCGTGGTCGGGTTGGTCTTGTCGGCGTTCGCGGTTCCGTTGACCGGCGTGCTCATTGAGGTGGCGAACGCGTTCACCGCGTCGCTTGCCGGGGTGGACGCCCCGACGACCGAGGCGGTCACCTTCGTCAAGGCGCGGCTCGCCTCCGGGATGGGGGACCCGAGTTCTGGCCTGCTGATGCTGATCATCGGGCTGCTGATCGTGGTGCTGATGTTCCTGCTCGTCAGCGGCTGGCTGACCCGCATCGCGGTGCTGGTCGTGTTGGCCGGTGTCGCACCGGTGGCCCTGGCGTGCCACGCGACCCCTTGGACCGAGGGGGTCGCGCAGTTGTGGTGGCGGTCGGTGTTGAGCTGTCTTGCCACCCCGACGATCCAGGCGGTCACGTTCTCGGCCGGCGTCAACCTGGTGATCGATCCGCGGGGGAACCTGCCGGTCCTGCTCGGCCTGCCTGGTTCCGACACCCTGAACCTGCTGCTCGTGGTCGTCGTGCTGTGGATGACGGTCAAGGTTCCGAGCCTGGTGCGGCGGTTCTCCGGTCAGCAGGGCCGCAGCGTCGGCATCGGCGGCGTCGTCCTGCGAACGGTGGCCCTGCAGGGGATGACCCGCAACCTGGGCCGACTCAGAGCCGCCCCGGTCCGGCGCACGCCGCTGGCGTCGAGCAACCCCATCCGACCGCCCTACCGCCACATGCCCGGCGTCTACCCCAGCCCGGAGTGATCAATGAACAATCTGGATGAGGCGACGCCGCGTGCGGTGGTGCCGGCCAACGTCAACGAGCCGGACCGGGTCGCGTTCGGGCTCACCTTCCGTCAGCTCGGCATCATCGGCGGCGTCGGCTTGGCCGCTGCCGGTGTCTACCGCTCGTTCGGGCATCTGCTGCCGCGGCCCGTGTGGCTCGTCGGCGGTGCTGTCGTGTTCGCGGTCGCGGTCGTGGTGGCGCTCGGCTGCCGCGACGGCCTGCCGTTGGACGTGTGGCTGCGGCACGCCTTCACGCTCTCGCACAGCCCCCGCGTGCTGACACCCGGGGCGGCCCGGGCCGTCCCGGGCGCGGCCGTGGAGGGGAAGCCGGTCGTGCCGGCGCTGTTGCGGTCGCCGGTGACGGCGGTCAGCCCCGCTGGTGTGCTCACCAGCGGGGGCAGCGACAAGGTGGTGATCGCCTGCGGCACCACCAACATTCACCTGCGCACCGGCGGGGAGCAGGGCGCGTTGCTGGACGGGTTCGGCCGGTTCCTCAACGGCTTGACCGGGCCGGCGCAGATCGTCGTGGCCGCGCAGCGCCACGACCTGGGCGCACACGCGAGCGCTGTCGCCGATCACGCCCGGCGCCTGCCGCACCGGGCGCTGCAGGCCGCCGCCGAGGACCACGCCCGATTCCTGCTAGAGCTTGACAGCGAGCGTGATCCGTTGCGCCGGCAGGTCCTCGCGGTCGTCACCGGCGCGCGAGCGGGCGACACCGCGGTGCGGGCGTTGTCCGGGCTCGGCGTGCACGCCGCCGTGTTGGACGGGTCTGCGGTGTGCGCCGCGCTCGCGGGCGCGGTCGACCCGTTCTCCCCACCAGTGCCCGGCCCGCGCGCGGTGCCCGGCGTCCCCATCACTCTGCGGAGCAGCACATGAACCTGTTAAAACCCAAGAAGAGTGTCCGAGGCGTAGAGGGCATGCCGTCGCCGGCCGCGTTGTCGCGTACCCCGTCGCATGTGCGGGTTGGTGACGGGTACGCCGCCACCTACGTCGTGTGCGGCTACCCGGCGGAGGTCGGCCCGGCGTGGCTCGACCCGCTGCTGTCCTATCCGGGACGCGTCGACGTCGCCGTGCACCTGGACCCGGTGGTGCCGCAGTTGGCCGCGCCGATGCTGAAGCGGCAACGCGCCCGCCTCGAATCCTCCCGCCGCCTCGACGCCGACGCCGGCCGGCTGGGCGACCCGATGGTCGAGGCCGCCGCAGCGGATGCTGCGGACCTGGCTGAGCGTGTCGCCCGCGGGGCGGCGAAGCTGTTCGAGGTCGGCATCTACGTCACCCTCCACGCCCGCACCCTCGACGACCTCGCCACCCTCACCGCAGGCGTGAAGTCCGCTGCGGCGAGCGTGCTGCTGGACCTGCAACCGGCGACGTTCCGTCACCAGCAGGGCTGGCTCTCGACGTTGCCGGTCGGGGTGGACCCGCTGCGGATGCGCCGCGTGCTGGACACCACCGCCCTGGCGGCGGCGTTTCCCCTCGCCTCCCCGGACCTTCCCGCACCCACACCCGGCAGCATTCCCTTGGCGGAGGGGGTGTTGTACGGGGTCAACACCACCTCCAACGGGGTGCTGGTGTGGAACCGGTGGGCGCAGGACAACCACAACTCGGTCGTCCTCGCCCGCTCCGGGGCGGGCAAGAGCTACTTCGTCAAGCTCGACGTTCTGCGCAACCTGTATCAGGGAACGACCGTCAGCGTCATCGACCCCGAGGACGAGTACACGCCGCTGGCCGACCACGTCGGCGGCACGGTCGTGCAGCTGGGCGTGCCCGGGGTGCGCATCAACCCGCTCGACCTGCCCGACGACCGGCGGCCCGACACGCTCACCCGACGCGGCCTGTACCTGCATACGCTGATCGCGGTCATGCTGGGCGCGGCCCCGCCGCCGGCCGAACGCGCCGCCTTGGACCGGGCCATCACCGCGACCTACGCCCGGGCCGGCATCAACGGCGACCCGGGCACCTGGACGAAGCCCGCTCCCCTGCTGCGTGACCTGGCCGAGGTGCTCGCCGGGGACGGGGACCCGGCGGCCGGGCAGTTGGCCGCCCGGCTCGTTCCCTGGACGGTGGGGAACTTCGCCGGCCTGTTCGACGGGCCCACCACCACGGTCCCGCATGGGCACCTGGTGGTCTGGTCGCTGCGACACCTGCCCGACGAGCTGCGGACCATCGGCACGCTGCTGGCGCTCGACTCGATCTGGTCGGGCATCGACACCCCGCCGGCCGGCACTAGCCGGGGTCGGCATCTGGTGGTGGTGGATGAGGCCTGGCTGCTGATGCGCGACGGCGAGGGCGCGCGGTTCCTGTTCCGGATGGCGAAGGCGGCCCGCAAGCGGTCGGCGGGGTTGTGCGTCGTCACGCAGGACGCGGCTGATGTGCTGTCGACCGACCTGGGGCTCGCCGTGGTGTCCAACGCCGCGACGCAGGTGCTGATGCGCCAGAGCACCCAGTCGATCGACGCTGTCGTGGAGGCGTTCAACCTCACCGCGGGTGAGGCGCGGCTGCTGCTGGCCGCGCCCCGGGGCGAGGGGTTGCTCGTCGCGGGCAGGTCGCGGATCCCGTTCCGTGCCGTCGGGTCGGCCGCGGAGCACACGATCGCCGTCACGGGCATCGGGGAGACCGAGTGACCGTCACCCCGGGCTGGCCCGCCGAGATGGGGCATTGGGTGCTCGCCCGGCCGTGGCTGGCCTTCGTCGCCGCCGCGATCGTTGTCGCGGCGGTGTTCGGGCATGACCAGGTGCTCGCCTGGCGGCACCGGCGGTTCACCGCCGGCGCGCGATGGCTGACCGTCGCTGCCCCACCGCAGGTCACTGCCGAGGCCGCCGCAGCGTTCTGGACCACCCTCACCGGCGTCCTGACGCCGTCGGTGTGGCGCCGCCGGGTGTTCGGCTACCCGCATGTCGGCTGGGAGTACACGTGGACCGGCCGCGCGCTGATCATCCGGGTCTGGGTGCCCGGCACGGTGCCGCCCGGCGCGGTCGAGGCCGCTGTCCGCGCGGCCTGGCCTGCCGCCACCATCACCACCGCAGATGCCGCCGCGCCGATCCCGCCGCTGGTCGGTGAGGGGGTGGGTGGGGCGCACTGGCCGCAGCACCCCGATGGGCTGCCGCTGCGCGGCGACCACGACACTGATCCGCTGCGGGCGCTGCTCGCCGCCGGCGCCGAGGTCGGCCCCCGCGAGCACGCCTGCGTGCAGGTCCTCGCCCGGCCGGCGCGAGCCCGCCGAGTCCGCGCCGCCCGCCGGGCCGCGGCAACCGCCGCCACCCACCCGCACGGGCGGCCGGACCTGGCCGCGCGGGCGGTGTCGGGCATGGCGAGGCTGGCCGTCGAGCCGCTGCTGTGGCTGCTCGACGTGTTCACGCCCGGCCCGTCCAGGCCGCCGCGCGCCTCGGCTGCGGCGGGTCGGGTGGCCGAGCGGGATCCGGTGGCCGCGGCTGAGGCCCGCACGGTGGTGGACAAGGCGGTGCGGGTGCCGCACTTCGAGATCGCGGTCCGGTTCGCCGTCGCCCGCGACCCGGACACCACACCACTGGATGCGGGGCGGGCCAAGCGCATCCGTGAGCGGCTGATCGGGCTGGGGCACACGATCGCCTCGGCGGCCGCGGCGTACACGGGCCCGAACCGGCTGCGGCGCATGAAGATGCCCCACCCGGTCGCCACCCTCGCCGGGCGCCGGTTGCGGCGGGGGTTCCTGGCCACCGTGGCGGAACTCGCGGCCCTCGCCGCGCTGCCGCAAGACCTCGCCGTGCCCGGCCTGGACCGCGCCCGAGCCAAGGCTGTGCCGGCGCCCGTGCAGGTCCCCGGCGGTGGGCGTGGCGTCAAGATGCTCGGCCGCGCGCAGATCGGCCGCCACAAGGTCGGGTTGACCGTCACCGACGCCCGCCAGCACGTGCACGTGGTCGGCAAGACCGGCGTCGGGAAGTCCACGCTGCTGCTGAACATGATCCTCGGCGACATCAAAGCCGACCGGGGCACGGTGGTCATCGACCCGCGCGGAGACCTGATCACCGACATCCTCGACCGGCTCCCCGCCACCTCCGCGGACAAGATCGTGATCATCGACCCGGACCAGGAGAACCCCGGCTGCTTCAACCCGCTCGATGACCGAGGAGACCCGCACCTGGCGGTCGACAACCTGGTGGGAATCTTCGCGAAGATATTCCAGGGGCAGTGGGGGCCGCGGATGGACGACACCATGCGGGTGGCGTGCCTGACGCTGATGCGCCACGCCAAACCGACGCTGAGCCTCGTGCCGTCGCTGTTGCAGGACAAGGACTTCCGGGCCCGGTTCACCCACGGCCTGGACGACCCGGACGGTCTCGGCGGGTTCTGGGTCTGGTACGACGGCATCAACGAGCAGTTCCGCGGGCAGGTCATCGCCCCCGTCCTGGCCCGGCTGCGGGCGTTTCTGCTGCGCGACTTCGTCAAGTCGGTCATCGGCAACGCGCACAGCTCGTTCGACATGGGTGGGGTGCTCGACGGTGGGGTGCTGCTGTGCCGGTTGCCCAAGGGGGTGCTCGGGGAGGAGACGACGCGGATCCTGGGCTCGCTGATCGTGGCCCGCGTGTGGCAGGCCGCCATCGCCCGCGCCAGCATCCTGGAGGACCTGCGCCGCGACGCCGTGCTGTACGTCGACGAGTGTCAGAACTTCCTGACCCTGCCCGGCTCGGTCGGGGACATGCTGGCCGAGGCGCGAGGGTTCCGGCTGGGTCTGGTGCTGGCGCACCAGGACCTGGCGCAGCTCCCGAAGGATGTCGCTGCGGCGGTGTCCGCCAACGCCCGGTCGAAGCTGTTCTTCAACGTCGACCCTGCCGACGCCCGGGAACTGTCCCGCCACACCAGACCGGAGCTCGACGAGCACGACCTCGCCCACCTCGACGTCTACACCGCCGCCGCGCGGCTGCTGGTCGGCAACCGGGAGCTGCCTGCGTTCACGTTCACCACCAACCCGCCGGCGGAGGTGGTGGGTGAGGCGACCGCGATCCGGCAGGAGTGCGCCGCCGCGCACCGCCGCGCCGACGGTGAGCCGCCGATGCAGCAGGTCGCCCGCTCGGCGATGAAACGGCGGATGGCCAGCCGGGAGCGCTGAGCAAAGGCCTGCTCGTTTCGGGCCTCGTCCGGGTGCTGCGGTGAGGGCTCGCTTGGGGGTGTCGGCGAGACGAGACCTCGCCCGAGCCCTCCCCCAGCCGTCTGTCAGGTGCCTGACCTGCCCGTGCCTGGCCTGCCGTCGGCCTGTCCGCGAGATCAACTCGTCCAGACTCCCTACCGGGACTCTCTCCGCAGGGGTGAGCACCTATGCCGCAATCGCGCTCTGCTGACCTGCTGGCCATCTACCCGCACATCACCAGTCGGGACCGGCAGCTGCTCCGACTCCTCGACGACCATCAGGTCCTGACCACCGATCAGATCCACCAGCTGTTCTTCCTGGCCCGACGTACCTGCCAGATCCGCCTCAGCGAGCTGTACGGGCTGGGCCTGCTGGACCGGTTCCGGTTCGCGCGCACGGGCGGCGGCAGCCATCCGTGGCACTGGACCCTCGGCCACAACGGGCGTCGTTTCCAGGCCGCCGCCCACGAGCGCCCCGAGCCGACCGCGCGGGCGAGCCGGCAAGCCGTGCAACGGGTGTCGGCCAGCCCGACCCTGACCCACCTGCTCACCGTCAACGAGTTCTTCGTCCGGCTCAAGGCCCACACCCGGCGCCATCCGGAGACGCATTTGGACCGGTGGTGGTCGGAACGCAGCACCACCCGGCAGTTTCGCACCATCACCGCCGACGGCCACGGCATCTGGACCGCCGCCGGCGCCAGCGTCGGGTTCTGGCTGGAGGCCGACACCGGCGCCGAGCCGCTGGGCCGGCTGATCGGCAAACTCGACCGCTACGCCACCCTGACCCGACGCGTCGGCATCCGGTACCCGGTGCTGTTCTGGCTCGGCAGCGCCGCCCGGGAGGAACACCTGCACCGGCTCCTGCGCGGGCGACGCGGCGACGTCCTCGTCGCCACCGCCACCCATGACACGGACCCAGCCGAAGCGGTGTGGCTGCCGGTCGGCGCCACCGGCCGAGTCGGGCTCGCGCAGTTACCCACCGACCATGGTCAGCCGGTGGCGGACAACCCCAACTTCGACGACGGAGTCTTCGTCCTCTGACATGACCTGTCAGCCGACCCGCCGGAACCTGTCAACGCAGGTGAAGCACATGATCACGATTACTGGTCGAGGGCGTACTGTCAGGTCACGACGCTACGGTGCAGCTTCTTCTCTTTTGTTCGCACCGCAGCCCGTCTGTTCTCCCCGGATCTGCCCACGCCAGCGGGGCACCCCTCGGCCCACCATCCGGTCGGCCCCGTGACCCCGCCCCGCGCCTTTCCCGGCAGCACTTCGCCACAGACGCCGCATCCCGGTGGCACCACCACACCCGCAGTCGAACCGCGCCTTCGCGAAGGGAGCACCCCGTCATGCCCGCACCCACCAACACGTCCCTCACCGACCAGGTCATCACCGTCTGCTTCGCCCCCGGCCAGGACGCCGACTGGTTCGCCGCCTCCGAAAAGGTCCACGACCTTCTGCAGGCCAACGGCACGCCGTCGCGCCGCTACCGCGTCCGACACCGCCGCCTCATCGGCTGGCTGACCCGCTTCATCGGCTACTACCTGCTCGACGCCGCCCGCCGCTTCGGCGCGATCACCATCGCCGCCGGCGGCCGCAAGAATCGCCTCGACCTGACCGGCACCGCCGCCACCGCCGCACACGACGCCGCCCTGCGCTGGCGTACCTGGCACACCCACGTCGCCGCGACCACTCCCGTCGCCCGGCCGTTCGAGGACTACCTCGCCCAGCACCACACCGATCCCGCGAAGGTCAGCGCCCACGAGGCCCGCCGACGCTTCGAGCAGCAACCCCGCGTCCTGGCGATGCTCGCCCACCACCTCGACCCGTACGAGCTGCCCGCCTACCAAGCCGGCGAAGCCACCTACACCGGCCTGCACTGGCGCATCGCCCTGGTCGGCGACGCGCTGATCACCACCGACGGTCGCCTCCTCACCCCCGCAGGCGGCTCCGTCGCCGACCGGTTCCGCTTCCTCAACGACGCCTGCGCCTACCTGCGCCACCTCGACCCACGCGCGCGGCTGTGCGCCGTCACCATCGCCTGACACCTCCCGACCTGAAACACCAAGGCCGGTCGCAGCCCTTCTGCTGCGACCGGCCTTCGCCATGTCCACACCATTGGAAGGAGACCCCTGATGTTCCTGACCGATCCGGTGCTGCGGCGCATCGCCGCCGACACCAACGACGTCCTGCCCGAGCAACAGTGGCGCCACGACACCGCCACCGCCGAACCGATCGGCGACCTCGCCCGCCTCCTGCACAAGGCCGCGCTCGACTTCACCGAGAGCACCACCAACCTCGACCAGGCCCTCGCCCGAATGGGAGCAGTCGCCGAAACCGGCCGCCGAGGACTGGCCGCGCACGCCGGCCTGCACCTCCCCGGCCACCACCAGGTCGTCACCGACGCTCTCGCCGCCCGGGAGCGGCACGCCGTCCTCGGCGTCACGCTCACTGCCTGCTACAACGCCTGGCGCAACCACCGGCCCATGAGCGAAGGCGACGAGCGACACCTGCTTCTGCGGCGCTGCGACCCGTCACGCGGCGTGGCGACCCTGCAACGCAAGGATCCGGACACGTGGCTGGTGATACCCGACGCCGAAGCCGCCGCATCCTTCGACATCCCCTACCCGCAGCGCATCGTCGGCGACGTCACCCAGACCGGTCGGGGCTGGGCGCCAACTGCCTACATCGCCCGTGCGCATCAGGTCCCGCTCGCCGCCGTGTATTCACTGCCGATCCGGGGTGAGCTCACCTCGGCCTGCCGGACGCTGCTGCGCTGGTGGAACCTGCGCCACTCCGACACCTGGCACAACCGCACCCCCGCCCAGCTCACCCCCGCCGAACTCGCCCACCTCACCGACTGACAGGGCAGCGTGATGCCGCACCTCAACCTGGTCGAGCGGTGGATCACCGCGGCGACCGGTCGCACCCTCGACCAACACGCCGTCGACCCCATCCCCGCCGCCGCGCACCTACCCGAGGCCGCCGACAATCTCCGACACCTACGCGACGAGCTGCTGCTCGCCGTCGACCACCTACGCACCAGACTCCTCAACGAAGACGACCTACATGCATCCGCCGCCGCCATCGCGGGATCAGCGAAGACAATCCAGGACCTGGCCGGCGAGTACCGCAACGCCCACGCTCGGATCGACGCCCTCATCGGCGACGAGACGCGGACCGCCTACGCGTTGACCCACCCTGGGCAGCAGGTACGGCGGCGCTACGTCGACCCCGGCGACACCGTGCTGGTCGTTCTGCCGCACACCGACTCCTGCCGCGCCCTCAACCTCGCGGGACGCACCGCCCACGTCAGGGTGGGCAGCTCCGACGCCCGGTGTCGGCCGCCCGGCAGCGTCAGCTCGGTGCGGCTGTCCCACAGCGACGCCGGCATCTACCGGGACCGCACCGAGAACCGCCTCTACACCCTGCAGCCCGTAGCAGGCGCACCCACCACCTCAGGCCGGTAATCGACCGGTCTCATCGCGGCGCCCTTCACCGGGCGACGAATGGCACACCTCGCACGGCACGGCGCTCCCGACGCGCGCCTGCCGCCCCGGCTGTCACCCGCGACCCGGCTCACCATCCGGGCGGCCTCACTCGCGCCGCTATCCGAACTACGTCTCCAAGAGAGGAACCCCATGAAAGACCTGTCCCTGACGCCTGCAGCGCAGGCTGTCCTCGACGCCCTGACCGACCTTGGCCAGGGCGACGTGCACGAGTTGGCCGACCGCGCCGGGAAGGCGCGCTCGACCACCGACAAGGCACTCAAGACCCTGGCCGACGCCGGCTTGATCGTGCCCGTGGACAACGACGCCGATGCGGCCGACGGCGCGTCCACCCGGTGGGCCCTGCCCGCCCCAGACGGCGCCGCCGCCGCGGAACCGGACGCTGCCGTCGATCTCGGCGACCAGCAGACCGCCGCCGCGGACGAAAGCGAGCAGCTCATCGGATCGCACCTCGACACCTCGGCCAGCGAACCTGCCAACGGCGGCGCAGCTGATCCATCCCGCGACGACCACGCGGACAAGGCGCCGGATGAGGCGGGAGACGAGACCGATCACGACGACAGCAGCGAACGCGACGACGACAGCAGCGAGGCCGGTGAGAGTTCCGCCGTCGTTGCGGTGCAGCCGGCGCGGCCCGGTGACCGCAAGGTCATGGCCATCAAGGGAGTCCTGGCCGACTACGGCGACGCCGGCGCCACCATCGACCTGATCGTGGCCGAAAGCGGCATCGGACACGCCACCGCGTCCCGGCTGCTGACCGCGATGGAACAGGCCGACGCCGCCCGTCGACTGCCCGGCCTGCCCGAGCGGTGGGTCGCCGGCCCGACCAGAGCCAGTGAGGTGGACCCGAACCCGGAGCCGCCCCGCTGCCCGCTGTGCTCCCAGGTCATCCGCGGCCAAACGAGCATGCCGATCGCCGCAGCGGCGGTGCTGCCCCTGATCCGACCGGACGGCACGCTGCACGTCGTCGACGCAGACGGCGAGACCCACGTCGTCGCCATGCCGCTGCGCGCACCCGGCCGCACGCCGCGCGTCGCCCGCAGCACGGACCCGCGCGGTGACGGGACCGTCAACGCCGACGGCAGCCCACCGTTCAGCCGCGGCGAACTGGAAAGACTCACCCTCGACGTCCTGGCCGCCAACCCCGGCCAGCAGATGACCCCGCAGGACATCGCCACCGTGCTCGCCGGCCAACTCGGCCGCGCGATCAGCTCCGGGGCCGTGCGAAACAACTGCACCAAGGCCGCCGCCAGCGGCCGGATCGTCCTGGCCTCCGACGCGCCGCTGACCTTCGTCCACCCGACGCAACCCGACAGCGACAACCCCGTCGAGACCGACGCGGGCAGCACCGACCAGTCCTGACCAACGCCACTTCCCTGCGGGGGCCGAGCCGCGTACTCGGCCCCCGCCAGCACATTGAGAGGAGCATCCCCGTGCCGCACGAACTCGAGACCTTCACCGACGGAACGACTGCCTTTGCCAGCGCACGCCTGTCGGCCTGGCACCAGCTCGGCACCGTCACCCAGGACACGATGAAGGCCGAAGAGATCATGGCCGCCGCCCGCCTCGGCGACTGGGGCGTCCGCACCATCCGCACCGTCGGCATCGACATCGTCAACGGAGCCGAGGTACAGGTCCCCGCCGACGACAAGCGAATGACCGTACGCCGCAACCCGGTCACCGGCCAGACCGAATACCTGGGCATCGTCGGCACCGACTACACGGTCGTCCAGAACGAGCAGTGCGCCGAGATGCTCGACCGGCTCGTCGATCAGGTCGGCGGCGCCCACTTCGAAACCGCCGGCAGCCTGCGCCGCGGCAAGAGCGTGTTCGTCACGATGAAGCTGCCCGACGCGATGGAGATCGCCGGGGTGGACCGCCTCGACCTGTACCTCATCGGCACCACCTCCCACGACGGCAGCGCCGCCCTGCGGGTAGACGCCAGCCCGATCCGGGTGGTCTGCGCCAACACCCAACGCGCCGCCTTCCAGCACGCCGTCGGCCACTACACCTTCCGGCACACCTCCAACGTCAACTCCCAGATCAGCCAGGCCCGCGAAGCCCTGGGCCTGATGTGGACCTACATGGAGACCTTCGAGAAGGCCGCCGAACGGATGCTCAACGCGGAGCTGACCATGCGGGAGTTCGAGAACGTCGTCGCGCAGGTATGGCCGGTCAAGGACACCGCGTCCGAGCAGGCCAAGAACAACGCCAAGCAACGCCTCGGCACCCTCAAGTACCTGATCCGCGAGGCCGACACCCAGAAAGCCATCACCGGCAGCCGGTGGGCCGGATACCAGGCCATCACCGAATACCTCGACCACTACCAGCCCGCCAAGAACGACCTCGTCCGCGCCAACCGGGTGCTGACCGGCAACACCGGCGACCTGAAAGTCGCCGCCTTCGACCTACTGAAGATCTGACCGCACACCCATAGCCGCCGGGGCAGCGGTCACCCGCGCCGCTGCCCCGGCCCGAAGGAACGGACACCTCACGTGACTCCGCCCAGGACCCGAGGGCTCGATGCATACCAAAGGGCCCGCCGATGACCGGCCACCTCCGCCACCCCCGCGATCTACGGCAGTCGGTATGTGGCCTACCCGCCACCGACGTGCAGCAGTGGGCGACCGACGACCCGCCGCGCAGCGACTACACCTGCGAGGACTGCTACACCCTGTTGCCCGAGGCCGCCCGCCCCGACGACGCCAACCACCCGCCGGGCGACGCCACGCTCATCGACACGCTGCGACGCATCGTCGCCGCCTGGCAGTACGCCAAGATCGACGGCGTGCTTGTGGACGTGTGGTCCGCCAGCGTCACTGTCCTCATCTGGGACAAGCTTCGCGAGGACAAACGGCAGCGGCTACTGACCCTGCCATCACACGAGCTGATCCTCCGATGCATCGCGATCTACAGCCACATCACGAGGGACCAGACAACTAAGGACCGGTCCAGGCACGACCGAGGTACAGGGGTGTGAGGTCAGCCGGTGTTGACACGCCTCACGTTCATCGGCTGATCGAGCAATTTGAGGTGGCCGCCCACGTGGGCGGCCCACGGTCATTCTCCGCTTCACCACCTTGGAAGCCCTCCGCGCACCTGTCCGCTCCGCCGCCGGTGAGCGCGCTCCTGTCGGCGTACGGCTTCGAGTGCAGAGCCAGGTACGGCACCGGGTACGCAGCAGCTATCGACGTCTGCAAGTGCGGCTGCGGCTCGCGGCCGAGCTTGCTCTGCAACGATCAACTACAGCCAGTAATGTTGGTCGACCCGGCAGTGCGCGGATCTGCCGATGTGAGTGCATAGTTCCATTGCTCAACTCGCCCGATCCGCAACGATCTGGACTGTATTCCCGTTGCCGGGATACTCGGCCTGAAGGTCGCCGTCGAACAAGCGCCAGCAGAAGTCGTTCATCCGGGCAGCGGCGGGGGCGTGTCTGGCGATGATTTCCCCTACGGGCGGCGGCAGGTCCGGTGGGATATCGCCGGCCGCGCATCGGCGCACAAACTGGTCGCGTGCGACGGGACCGCCGCCGACCGGCCCGGGCACCCCGCATACCGAGGTGGCCAGCCAGTTCACCAGCCGCATGGAAGCATAGTCGGCATCGTGACCGGCATTGCGGGCAGCGAAGTGGCGCTCGGCGTCCGACAGGTCGAAGCGCGGTGAGGTGGCGAGCCCGAAGTCGACGAGGTAGAGCCGCTCTTCGTCGGCCCGGATATTGCCGAAGTGTCCGTCCAAGTGCAGCATCTCGCGGTTACGTAGAAACGCCACCATCTCGAACAGCTGCCGCTCGACCGCCGCGGCTCTGCCGACCGGGTCGCTCAACCAGCGAGGCAGCTCGTCGGGGAGATGTTCGAGGAACAGCACCAGGCTCGCGGTGGCGCCCGCCAGCGCTTCGAACCGCGCACGCACGGCCTGGTTACCGCCGAACTGAGCGACGACGGCGTCGATGTCGAGGTGCTCGGCCGCGACCGGCGGGCGGCCGGGCAGCACCCGCCAATGGTGCAGCAACGGGAACGATTCCGACTCGCCAGCGAGGACGCCCTCAGTGACGCTCTGGTTCGCGGCCAGCTCGCGCCACGCGCCGAAGCCCGGACCAGCCAGGCGGTACATGCCGTATTGCCAACGGACTGGCATGCCGAACAGGTTCGCCGTGCTGTGCGGATGAGCCAGCTCCCGGTCGGTGATCGGGACCCGCTTGACGAACACGGGCACGCCGTCGACGTCGGCGATCGAAGAGCTGCCGCCCACGCCCACGCCGTCGAGTGACGCGGCCCGCAACAACGCTGCCAGTTCACCATCGGTGCACCCGGCCAGCAGCGCCGCGACGCCGTCATGGCGGGAACGTCGCGTGAGGAGCACCGCTGCATCATGCCATCGAGCGACAGCCCTTTGACACGGTGCGAAGCGGTCTCCTTCGCCAGACCAATTGACGCGCCCGATCGGACAGGGACGGTTCTGAACGGGTTCGGAGCATGCTGGCAGGGCGCCATGACAACTCCCCGTTATGCCGCGATTCGGGCGAAGGCCCACCTCCGCCGGTTACTCATCGTAAGCAACGGACGTGCGTCGCCGGGGCGGACCGGCACCCCAAGGTCCCCAGCGCCACTCGCCCATGCCTGCACATTTGGCGTACCTGGCTCTGCACCGGAACCCGTACACCGACAGCTCCCGGCTGTCCCTGTCCGATCAGCTATCCCCAGCCGTATTGAAAGGCCGCCGCCATGACCAGAGCCATCACCGGCATTGTCAGCCTCGTCGTCGTTGCCTGCCTCGGCCTGCCCATGCTCCTGCTGACGGCCGTCATGGGCGGCGGCTCCAAAGGGTGCGGCGCCGCCGCTCTACCCAACATGCATCCCTCCGGGCGACCGCCTACCGTCGGTGCCTGGGATGTCGAGCAAGTTGACGTAGCCGCGATCATCATCGACATCGGCGTCACCAAAGGCGTCCCTCGATGGGGCTGGGTCATCGCTGTCGCCGCCGCCATGCAGGAATCCCGCCTCCGCAACCTGCCGCATCTAAGCACCCGCAACGACCACGACTCCATCGGGGTGTTCCAACAACGCCCCAGCCAGGGATGGGGCACCGTCGCGCAACTGTCTGAACCCGCCTATCAAGCAGGCAAGTTCTTCGACAAGCTCCTCACAATTTCCGGCTGGGAATCGATGCCGCTTACTGAGGCCGCCCAGGCGGTCCAAGCCTCGGCCTACCCCAACGCGTACGCCACATGGACCAACGATGCCCTCCGCCTAGTGGAGCAGCTCACCAGCACCCTCCCTGACTGCACCCCCGACGCACTGGCCGCCCTACCGGCCGGATTCACGCTGCCCTCCGACACCCCGCCAGCCGTGACAACCGCAGTGTTCTGGGCCGCTGCCCAACTCGGCACGCCCTACCACTTCGGCGGCACGTGCACCGACCCCCACGCCAACGAACCCCACAAACAGTGCGACTGCTCATCCCTGATGCAAGCCGCCTACCGAGCAGCCGGCATCTCCATCCCCCGCATCACCACCGACCAAGCCAATGCCGGCACACCAGTAGCTAGCCCGACGCGCCTGCTACCCGGCGACCTCATCCTGATCCCCGGCAGCAACGGCACCCTGGCCCACCCACGCCACGTCGGCATGTACCTCGGCGAAGGACTCATCATCCAAGCCCCGCAGACCGGCGACGTCGTCAAGATCACTCAACTGAGCAGCTGGAACGACCAGATCGCCAAGATCCGACGGATTGTCAAGGAGCCGGCTTGAGAAGGGCACGTTCCTGGGTTCGGGACAGTCGATGCCGCCAGATGCCGCTTGCCGGGTGCCTTGGCCCTCGCATCTGCTCAACCATCGACTGAAGTGCGACTCGACGATCCAGTCTAGACACCCACGACGAAGGGTCGGTAGACGCGGATTGGCGCGCGGATCGCGGCAGAACCGTGCATCCGATCTTGGCCCCTCAACGACTCGTCTGCAGGTCGCGGTGCTGCCGGGACTATCTCGGCTTGCACCAACGTCTCGTTCCCGCGGCAGCACATCACCGCGTAGGCTGCAGCGCCGTGAACGCCACCGTCGTTGTCTCGATCGCCGGACTCATCGCTACCACCACCGTAGGGGTCCTCTCCCCGGTTCTGCAGGGCCGATTCGCAGCACGGAACGCGGCCCAAGCCAGGCGCTACGACCAGCAACTGAGCGTCTACGCCGACGCGATGCAGTTCGCCTACGCGCGCAAGCAGCAGCTGGAAATGTCAGGTGATCCGGATGATCCGTACGAGACGAACCGAGCGAGCCCGGACTGGACGACAGCAGCCACGATCGGCGGTCGACTCCACTTACTCGGCACGGGCGACCTCATCAAGAAGTGGGATGCGTTCCAAGATGCGGACTCGGCGCTACGCTGGCACGCGCTCGAGGAAGCCCCAGTAGACGAGCATGGCCAGCCGGAAGTGGAGCCCGACGATCCATATTTGGTCGCATTCAACACCGCCGTTAAAAATCTGATTGTCGCGCTACGCAAGGCCGCTGGCTTGGAGGACGCTGCCTGAGAGGGCGGTTCGGTAGCCTTTGCCCATTGTGGGCTTGGCTCGGGATGTGAATGCGAGCGATGGTCGTAACCGGTGAGGTCCCGGTCGCGTTGGGCCGATCATGGGCGAGCGAGCGGCGTATCCGAGTGACCTGACCGACGAGCAGTGGGCGGTGGTCGGTCCGTTCCTGCAGGCGTGGAAGGACCGGCATCCGTCGGTGTCGGGGCATCAGGGCCGCTACGAGCTGCGGGAGATCGTGAACGCGATCTTCTACCAACCGGACCGGCTGTCAGTGGGCGTACCTGCCGCACGACCTGCCGCCAAAGTCGGCCACCTACTACTACTTCGCTCTGTGGCGTGATGACGGCACCGACCAGGTGATCCACGATCTGCTGCGCTGCCAGGCGCGGGAGAAGGCCGGCCGGGCAGAGGACCCGACCGCGGTGGTGTTGGACACACAGTCGATCCGGGCCGCCAACCACGTCCCGGCAGCGACGACCGGCAAGGACGCCGGCAAGAAGGTCCCGGGCCGCAAGCGGGGCCTGGCCGTCGACGCCCTCGGTTTGATCATCGCGGTCGTGGTCACCGCGGCGTCGGTCACCGACAACGCGATCGGCGTGCGACTGCTGGACAACGTCGTGGCTCACACCCCGACGGTGACCAAGGCATGGGTCGACGCCGGGTTCAAAGACGACGTGCAGATCCACGGCGCCGTGAACGGCATCGACGTCGAGCAGGTCAAACGCTCCGACACCACGGCCGGGTTCGTGCCGATCGCCCGCCGGTGGGTAGTGGAGCAGACCAACGGCACCCTGATGCTGCACCGCCGTCTGGTCCGTGAATACGAGAGCCGACCCGCCTCCGCGGTGTCACGCACCTGGTGGGCCTCGACGGCGAACCTCATCCGCCGGCTGACCGGCACCACCACCACGTCCTGGCGCGACCCAGGCGTGGACAGCGGGATGCTGGCAGGATAGGTCAGCAACGAAGCTCCTGTGCTGGGCAGTGCGCCTTGGTCGACTGCTGTCCTACCGGGAGCTTCGTCCTATCTGGAGCAGCGACACTCCGCTACGCGCCTGCTCAGGAGCCCTCGATCACGATGAAAATGGCTCAGTGGGGCCGTGATGCTCCTGACTGCACTCGACCGGGACGATACGCGGGCCTGCCGCAAGCGCGCGATGGATCCTGACACGAACTCCTTGATCGATCGACCCTCGAAGGGCAGTGGCCGGAGGGTGCGCCGATCCGGCGGACTACCGCGCCTCGTCGCCGTGGCGACGCCGCCCCTCGACCCGGTCCTGGACGATGCGCGTGCTCTGGTCGGGAGCCAGTTCCGAGAACACCCGCAGGTGCTTCTGGTCCACCCACGTCACCTGCGTGCCGTCCCCGAAACCGTCGTAGCTGTCGACGCTCTTGCGGGTCAGGTTGTTCATCCTTCGGCCGTCGAGGTCACAGGCGAACATGTCGGTCGCCAGCCCGTTCGGCTGCGGCGACTCGAACGCCACCCGGGCACGTTCCGGGTCCGGATCCGACAGGAGCGGGCGACCGGTCGCCGGTGAGCGCCAGACGTCCTCGGGATAGCGGATCCCGGCACGGACGACCAGAAGGTAGGGCGTACGGGACACCGGCCGGCCGCCGATGCACTCGACCGCGACGACCAGTCCCGGCGTACCCGTCGATCGCGCCACCTCGACCTGCCCGGCGTGCAGGGCCGCTCCGTCGACGTACGGCAGTATGCCGCCGCGGTCGAGCAGCCCGACCGCGGCGAAGCGACGGTGCGGGGGCCGTCCGGAGACGGCTTGCAGGTAGGCGAGGTCCGTGATGATGTGCAGGACGACACCGGCCGCCGCGCGACACGTGCCGCGCACCACGAATCGATGGGGCAGCGGCGTGGCCCGGGCGAGGTCCGCCCCGGTCAAGGCGGTGCGCAGGTCGACCCTGCGGGGGTTCGCCCCCTCCGCTGCGGCAAGCGACCAGTCGGCCGGTAGGACGTACAGGTCGCGGCCCGGGACCAGCACCCGCTTCTGCGGGCCCTCGCCGTACTCGACCGCGCTGATCCGGACGTTCGAGGCGACCGGGATCGCGTCCAGTTCGAGGGCGGGACGCAGGTGACGTCGCCTCACCCGCAGGCTGACGTGTCCCAGCTCCGCCGGATCCGCGGTGGGCCGGAACTCCAGCACCAGGTAGGCGACCACGCACAGGACGGTCAGCGCCCACGCCAGCCACAGGTTGCCGGCCAGGAAGGTGGGCACCTGGGACGTCGAGTAGTTCACGACGATGCTGGTCACCGTGAGGACAAGGGCGGCCAGCAGAGATCGACGTACCCCGCGCTCGGTCCGCATGCGCCGCAGGCTAGTGCACGCGGGACTCGACCTTCCATCCCCCGACGCGTCGAGTCTCTGCACTGTGGACCTGTCGACGATGACCGACGCGGTGACCGCGGCGTCCCGACTGCGCCCGTCAGACCCCGGCCCGGCGCCGACGCCGGCGAGTGAGGCTGGCCGGTCAGGCGAGGGACGAGGGCAGTGGCACCTCTCCCCGCAGCGCCCGCTCCGCCAACTGGACGCGCTGGGGGTGGAGGGTGGTGTTGGCCAGCGGATGACCGGGCACGTTGATGCACCGTTCGCCGGGCACGGAGTCACAGACCGGACAAGGGAGGAACAGGCCGCAGGACGGGACGAGTTGCGCGTGCCCGCCGCCTAGGGCGTGTCCTGCCGATCATGTAGTGGTTGATCGTTGACGATGTGCCGGTGGTGCGTCGTGGTGAGTTGACCGATGAGGCGTGGGCGGTGATCGCGCCGCTGCTACCGGAACCTGGCGGAGCTCGGGGGCGGTGGCGGGATCACCGTCAGGTCATCAACGGGATCTTGTGGAAGCTGCGTACGGGTGCGCCGTGGCGTGACCTGCCGGAACGCTTCGGGCCGTGGAAGACCTGCCACGAACGGCTACGCCGCTGGACCGCTGACGGGACATGGGATCGGATCCTCGCGGCGGCGCAGGTGCACGATGACGGCACACCGGTGCAGTGGACGATCAGCATCGACTCGTCGATCGTGCGGGCGCACCAGCATGCCGCTGGCGCCCGCAAAAAGGGGGCTCCCCGGCAAGTGCGGCGACGCCTGGTGCGCAGGATGGCGAGGCCATCGGCCGGTCCCGCGGCGGGTTGAGCACGAAGATTCACCTCGCGGTCGACGGACGCGGACGGCCGCTGTCGATCCTGCTCACCCCCGGCCAAGCCGGCGACAACCCGCAGCTGTTGGCGCTGCTGGACGCGATCCGCGTCAACGAGCCCGGGCCGGGTCGGCCCCGCAAGCGACCGGAGGTGCTGATCGCGGACAAGGGCTATGCACATGACTCGACCCGGCGAGCCCTGCGACAACGCGGGATCCGGCACGTCATCCCGGAACGCAGCGACCAGGTCGCTCGCCGGGCCGCCAAGGGCAGCCACGGCGGGCGACCACCGGCCTTCGACAAGGCGATCTACAAGAAGCGCAACGTCGTGGAACGCTGCTTCAACCGGCTCAAGCAGTGGCGTGACCTAGCAACTCGATACGCCAAACGCGCATCCCTCTACCGAGCCGGCCTCGTCCTGATCGCTGCCGTCATCTGGCTCCCATGATCGACAGGACACGCCCTAGGGCGATGGTGTCTTCGCTCGGTTGGGCGTCGAGGTCGGCGAGCACTCTCGTCAGGGCGCGCAGAAGCGTACGAATGCCGTCGGCATCGCCGAGGGCGTGCCGGGCGTGCATAGCCTTGGTGTAGAGGGCTTCGTTGTACCGGTCTAGGACGATGGCTTTGTTCAGCAGGTCTGATGCGGTCTGCGGGTCTTGGTTAAGCAGGTCTTCGGCGAGGAGTAGGTGGGCTTCGGTGCCCCAGCGGCGCACCGTCTCGCGGTGGGGTTGGAGCCACTCGTAGTCCTGCCCCTCGGCCAGTGGCGCGTCGTAGAGCTCGCAGGCGGCGGTCAACAGTTCGTGGCGGCGCAGTCCGGTGGCGATGGTGGCGCGACGCATGAGGTCGCGGAGAGTCCACACGTCGACGTCGACCGTCGTCGGGTCGAGTCGGTACCGGCCGGCGGTTTTGATGATGTAGGCGTTTTTGGTCTCGGCGGTGCCGGCACGGCCGAGGACGTGTCGCAGGTTCGAAGCGTTGGTGTGTACGCGTTGGTCTGCTTGGCTGAGGCGGGCGTCGGGTTCGAGGTATTCGCCGATGTCGCGGGTGGTGACGCCGTCGGGGTGGCAGGCCAGGAAGACGGCGAGTTCGAGGGCTTTGGCGCGCAGGGGCCGTCCCGGTTTGGTGATGTCCTCGATCCGCGGCGGGCCGAGCACCCGAAGTCGGGCCTTCCCGACGACAGCGGCGGAGGGAGTTGCAGTTGCCGCGGGCTGATCCTGAGATGCCGCGTCGTTCCGGCTGGCGTGCAGGGCAATGACCGTGGCCGGTACGCCTGGCGAGGTTGTCGCTGGAGGTTCGCCGGTTTGTGCTTCGCGCAGCGTGGTCAAGGTCTGGATCGCTGTGGTGGGTTCGAGCACGGGTAGGCGCGGCGGTAGCGGTTCGGTTGGCCGACCGGATATGAGGGTGGCCCGTCCGTCTGGGGCTACGTCAATGGTGACGCCGGTGGGCCACTCACCAAGCAGTACCGCGAATACCTGCCTGCTGGCGCCCGCGGCCAGAGCCGCTTTGACGCGGGCTGCGGCTGCTGCGGCTGGTGTCTCTGTGATGAGGACGACCGGAGACAGAACCTCTACTTCCGGAGCCTTGGGTTGTTGCTGCTCGTCGGGGTCGGTCAGCGTCTGTTCGTCGAGAAGGCGGCTGCGGTGCAGCAGCAGGGTCTCGATCGTGGTGAGTGCGTCGTCGAGGGTGTCGGTGATATGCAGGCGCGGCCATGAGCTGACGGTCGTCATTTCGGTGCCGAGCAGCGTGGTGAGGGTGGCGGCGTCGATGACGACCTCGCCATGCGCGTTGGGGTGTTGCGGGTCGCCGGAAGCCAGCGCTGCTACGAGGGTGGCGCGTGCGGCGGGAGCTGCGCCGTCGCCGACGAGGCCGACGCCACCGGGCGGCAGCGGGACAAGGGCGGCCAGTGGTGCCCCGTCGTCGGAGTGCGGGAGTTCGGGGTTCCGGGCCACGGCACGGCGTAGCTCGGCCACCGAAGGCGGCAGGTGAGTGGGTGGATCGTCGTGGGGGTCTCCGGTGTAGCGGCGCCGGCGTTGTCGCCACACCAGGGCAGCCGCCGCGCTGATGGCGGCGGCGAGGGACCAGGGAAGCCACTCCGCGGAGGTCAGCTGCAAACCCCGCTGGTGGTCGGCGTCCTGCGGGCGTTGCGCGCCGTCGGCTTCCGGCGAGGACGAAGGCCGCGTGGGAGCGTCGGTGGGTGACTCGGCATCCGGTGCGGTGGGTGTGGTCGCCGAAGAGCTCTTGGAGGCAGCAGCCGTCTCGTGGCTTTCCGGCGTGGGCGGATTGGCGGGCTGCGGGGCTTCCGGCGGGTTGCTCGGCGGTGGGGAGGGGGCGACGGTGCCCGGTCGTGGTGAGCGCGGGCGGCGGCCCGGGATGGCGGTCTGTGGGGGTTGGGCATCGGCGGGTAGCCGCAGTTCCCAGCCCGGGTAGATCAAGTCGCAGTCGCGCAGGGTGCCGCCGACCTGGGGAAAGTGGCGATGCTTGTTCATGCGGCAGATTTCCGGCCAGCGGCCGGCGTCACCGAGCCACTGCTTGGCAATCTTCGACAGGGTGTCGTGTCGCTCGACGGTGTACAGGTAGCGGGTGTTGCCGACCTGAATCAGTGCCGGACCTTGCGCGAGGGCTTGCTGAGGAACAGCCGCTGCCTCGGCCGCGTCAACGGCCGCCGGTGGTCGAGCGCCGCCGGTGTTCAGTTGGCCGACGGAGGTGACGGCGATCGCCGCGGTGCCGGCCAGGCCGAACACGAGCCGGTGCAGTGGTGCGGGAAGCCGTAGCACCGGGATCCGCCATCGGGTCGCCAGCGCGATCAGCTCGGCGATCAGCAGCAGCGCGAGCACGGCCCACAACAGCCACACCGCCCAGACGGCCGCGCCGGCCAGGACGGTCGAGGTGAACCGTTCATTCGGCTGCTCGAACCATGCCACCACCTGCGTCCACGACGGCCACCTCCGCAGCGGGTTCCCGTCAAGGGACACCAGCAGCGCCGGTACCCCGGCCAGGAACACGACCGTGGCTACGGTCGCCCGGACTGGTCGGATCACGGAGGACACCCGCCCCGCTGTGTCGCGCGGCGGTGTCGACGCGGGCGGGACGTAGACCGTGGGACGCGCGTATTCGGCTAGCCGGTTGCCGCTGTCCGGGGATTGCTGCGACATCCTGTCCGTCCCCCCGCTTGGTAGATCCCTTTCCTCTCGCATACACGGCGATACCCATCGAGGGCCATCCTGTCAGGAAGGATTCTCACCATGCGCGCACAATCGATCACGGGACGAGAACGTGGTTGACGATCTACGCCCCGGTCGGGAGAGACTGCCTCGCATGCCAAGCGGGGGCACGCGACTATCGATCGATCTCACGTCGTCGGCAATCGCCGCCACCGTCGACCGCGATGGCACCCGGATCCCCGTCCTGCTCAACGGCCGCATCGTCATGCCGCACGGCATCGTGATCGACCCCGCCGGTCAACTTCACCCCGGCGTCAGCGGGCTGCCGGAGCCCTCGGTAGGTCACCAGTTCATCCGCGACCCGGTGGACCTCCTGCACGCGGCTGACGCCGAGCCGCCGGTGGACGCCGTACAGCTGCTCGCCGGGCAGTTGTGGTACATCGCTGACCAGGCAGTCCGCCAAGTCGCCGTACCGGTCGCCGCTCTGACCGTGACCATCCCGTCGGCCTGGGGACCGCGCCGACGGGGGCATCTCACCGACGCGGCAGCCCGGGCCGGCCTGCCCGCACCGGCCATGGTCACCGCGCCAGCAGCACTCGCCGCTTACGCGACCGCCGGCCACGTCCCGAATGGCACATGTCTGCTGATCTGCGACGCCGAGCGGCGTCCAATCACGCTGACCGTCCTGCAAGCCAGCCGCGATGGGTACCAGGAACTCGCCACCCGCCAGGTGAGCCCGAGCCGCGACCTGGACCGAGACCTCGCGCAGCACCTCTTGAACCGCAGCATCGCAGACGACCCCACACAACGAACCGAAAAAGAGGCCACACCCGAGCCAGCCGACGCGGCACTCCTGGAGTCCATCCGCCAGGCCAGGACCGCCCTCTCCACTCAGGAACGCGCACCCGTTCTCCTGCCCTCGCCCCGCCCACCGGCCGTTCTGACCCGCGACGACGTCACCGCCGCAGCGCAGCCCCTCCTCGACGACGCCGCCACTGCCGTGCAAGGCATCCTCGACGCCGCCGACATCGGCCAGCAGCACCTCAGCCATGTGATCCACCGGGAAGCCCGAGCAATCCCGGGTCTGCAGGAACGCCTCGCGGCCGTCACCGGGCACACTCCGAACGCCCTCGACGGTCACTCCCATGCCCTCGCTGACGGCGCCCTCTCGCTCACCGCAGCCCATCACCAGACAGCAAGCACCGCCAACGACACCGCACTGCCACGAGTTCGGCTCCGCGTCCGTGACCTGACCAGCGCCATCATTCTCGGCGTTTGCTCGCTCACCGTGCTCCTACAGACCATCCTCACCGCGGACATCGTCACGACCTACTCCGTCCAGATCGTCGGCGTCCGCCTCTCCCTGCCTCAACTGGGCGTCGCCGGTGCCCTCACCATGCTCACCGCATTCGCCGTGGCGCACCTCGCCCCCACCACCTGGCTCGCCGGCACCACCGACGCAGCCACCACTAGACCCACCACCGGCCACCTCATCAGACGCGGATACCTCGCCGCCGCCGTCGGCGGATCAACCGCCGCCGCCCTCTACGGCCTCGCCACCGGCACCGCCGTCCAGTTCGGCTACGAGCCATACCTGAAATGGACGCTCGGCTCCGCACTCCCCCTCGCTGTCTGCGCCGCAATCATCGCCGCCACCGCTCCCCGCATCGCGGCTCCGCAACTGTCCAACTGGCTCGCGCGCACCCGTCCGGCGGCCCTGCCCGCCGCCATCGCAACCACCGGCATCTGCCTCATGCGCGCGGCGATCACCCTCACCCCACCGGTCGACCTGACCGGCATGCCCGGCCTCATCGGCAGCGCCGGAGCAGCACTGCTCGGCATCGCCACCGCCCTGACCACCAGCCGAAGCCGCACCACCCGCACCATCACGGTCCCCGGCCTCGCCATCGGCTACGCCATCGTCTTCACCAGCGACACCAGCAGCGCTCTGCTGGTCGGTTACCTCGTCGCCCTCACCTGGTGGGCCGTCCAACTCGCCGCGTACACATTGCGGCTCGCCTACCCCGGCGCCGGGCAGGCATTGCGCCGACTCGCGGGCAGCAGCCACACAGCCTGACGAGTCGTCAGAGCAAACACCGGCGCCAACCCTCGGGACTCACCGCTGTCCGGCCAATGACGGCGCCACCGGCGTGAGCACCAGGCAGCGCTCCAACAGATGACGGCCCGCCGATCTCGGCGGGCCGTCCATTCAATCCAGCCAGCCTGCCGAGCCTCTCTGCTCGGCGGGCCAGCCACGCATGCCCTCTGACGCAAGGAGGTCACCGGTTCCACGCGCCCGGATATCGCAGACCACGACCAGCACCAACCCACACATCAGCCTGACCGAAAGGCAACTGACGATGAGAACACTCCAGAACTTCCCAATCTGCATCGAGATGACCGGGCGCGCGAGCACCGCGCCCCGGATCGCACGTTTCCACACCCAGTTCGGTACGGGGACGCACCGCGTCTCGCAACTGGCGAGCGAGGGCTCGACTGACGCCCTCTGCCCGCCATCCAGCGCTCCGCAGGACCAGGGGGACGCCGTCCGTCCGCGATCGATACAGAGCCTGCAATGCCTCTTCGAGGACGAGCCCAGCCCTTGGCTTGACCCATGGGGGACACGACGGATGGATAGACGGCCACAGCTGTCAGATGCCGCACCCGCGGGTCGTAGCGACGACCCCGTTCACCCCCGGCCCCAGCAACGCCGGGCCAACAAAAGGAAGCATGATCCATGCCCGCCCCGACCCCGAACCGGCCCGGAATCCAGACCAGGTGCCGACGCACGCCGGCCAACTGCCAACCGCACGACGCGCCGCTGGCAGCCCGGTTCGACCGACGTCCTGGACCGGCGATGAACGGCCCCGCCGCCTCCGAATGGCGACCAGACCCACTCCTGACCATCGACGACCTCGCGGCCTGGTTGGGCAAGCCCAAGAACACCCTCTACGCCTGGCACAGCCGAGGCAAGGGCCCTCGCGCCATCCGCGTCGGCAACACCCTGCGCTACCGGCGCAGCGAGGTCGAGCGCTGGCTCGAAGACCACACCGACGCGGAGCGGTGAACCATGGCCCGACCTGAACTGGCCATCGGCACCTCCGGAAAAATCCGGATCGAGAAACTCGGCCCGAAGAGATTCCGGGCACGCGCCCGGTTCCGCGACTACGACGGCATCACCCGCGACATCGAGGCCACCGACACCACAGGCCCGGCCGCCGAACGGACCCTGAAGGCCAAACTCCGCGACCGTGCCACCCCCACCGACGACGAGATCACCCGCGAAACCCGCATCAACGCCCTCGCCGAACTATGGATCGAAGAGATCACCGCCGAGGAGCGCATAGCGCCACAAACCATCCACCGATACGCGACCAGCGTCCGCACCTCGATCCTGCCCGCCCTCGGCAACCTCCGAGTCCGGGAAGCCAGCGTCGGACGCCTCGACCGGTTCCTACGCGACATCGCCAAGGACCGCCCCTCAGCCGCCAAAGGCGTGAAGGTGGTAATCAGTCAGATGTTCGCTCTGGCCGTACGCCACGGCGCCATCCCCACCAACCCGGTCCGCGACACCGGCCGACTCCGCAAACCCCGCCGCACCGTCGTCATCCTGTCCGCCGAGCAACTCCAAGCCGTCCGTACGGCCATCCGCGAATGGCAGCGACCGATCCCTGGTAAGCCCGGTCCTCGGCACAGCGGCGACCTGGCCGACGTCGTCGACCTCATGCTCGCCACCGGCGCCCGTATCGGCGAGATCCTCGCCCTCCGCTGGGAGGACCTGGACCTCGCCGCCGAACGATCAACCCTGACGATCTGCGGAACGCTGGTCTTCATCAAGAGCCAGGGCTTCTTCCGACAGCCCTGGACCAAGAGCGATGCCGGCTATCGGAGGGTCGTCCTCCCCCGGTTCGCGGTCGGCATGCTCATGGCCCGCAAACTCACCGCCGCGGACAACCCCCACGACGCGATCTTCGCTTCCCGACGAGGCACCTGGCTCTCCCCCAACAACGTCCGCCGTCAGTGGCGCCAGGCCCGCGCCGAGGCCGACCTCGACTGGGTCACCCCGCACACCTTCCGAAAGACCGTCGCCACCCTCATCAAGGAGGAGATCGATACCAAGAGCGCGGCAGCGCAGCTCGGGCACTCCAGCGAGGAGGTCACCGACACCTACTACATCGCCAAGCCGGTACAAGCCCCAGACGTGTCCGGCATCCTCGAACGGCTCGGCAGCCACCCGAGCAGCCAAGGACCGCCGCCAGGAGAGAACGATGCACACCGATGACGAACTTGGTTGCCGCACCGCGTAAACGGGGGGTTTTCGGGGGGCGGTTCAAATCTCCATCGAAGAAAATCAAAGCCCTGACCAGCGTTTCCGCTGGTCAGGGCTTTTTCTTTGTCGGGACGGCCGGATTCGAACCGACGACCCCTTGACCCCCAGTTTGACAACAATTCTGTCACGGCATGCCGGAACAGGCTGAAACGTCGGCGGAATCGGACAATAACGACGCCCCAAAATGCTGTTCCGTACCGCGCCTTGCCGTCTCATCCGCCCGCTGTGATGCCCTCCGTTACCGAGCTCGTTACCGCGGATCGTCAAGGACTTCCTCTGCCAGGCAGTCCGGCCGGCCTGCGGCGTCGCGCGACCGCCAATGGGCCGATCATCGATGTCAGGCTGGATGGGGTCCGACACAGTGCCGCGAGCCCTTCGCCCGTCGCACCGTCCACTACCGTGGGCCATAACGTTGTCGTCACGAAGCAGCCTGAGGAGGCTGGTCGATCATGAGTGGTGCCAACACCGGCGGAGCCCCCGCCGGTTCCCGCTACGCCGACCAGCGGCCCTACGTCGTCGCCGACCGGCTCGACGATCTACGGGGACCAACGAGCGGCGTCGTGAGCCTGGATCGCCGGCTCGACTGGTCCGGGCGGGCCCGCTACGACACGAGCAGACCCAGGCGCCTGGCCAGCATGTACGAGACCGTGCTGCGCGAGGCGACCGCGCCCGATGACCTCACCCAATGGCTGGACGGCGCGACGTTGCTGCGTCTGTGGCCGAGCTTGGTGTTGCCTCCGCAGGTTCGCCATCTGTGGGAAGCGCGGTTTCCCGAACTGGCCAGAGCGCGCCGGCACGCCGCATAGTGGCCGAGCAGACCCCGCCGATCCATCGCCGGCTGGCGCAGATCGCCCTGCAGGTCGGCGGCCAATACGGGTTCGCGTTGGCCGGCGGGCATGCGATCGCCGCCCATGGCATCCTCGACCGCCCCAGTGAAGACGTCGATCTGTTCGCCGACTGGCAACGCCGCGCCGACTTCCCCACCGCCGTCGACGAGGTGATCACCGCCTATCGCGCCGAGGGCTTCCGCGTCGACATCGATCTGCGGCTCGACACGTTCGCTCGGCTACACGTCACCGAACCGGCCCACCCAGACCAGCAGCACCGCGTGGAACTGGTCGCGAACTGGCGCGCTCAGCCGCCAGTCCAGATGGACATCGGTCCGGTCCTGCACCCCGATGACGTGATGGCAGGCAAGATGGACGCCCTCTACAACCGGGCAGCCGCCCGCGACTTCCTCGACATCGATGCCGCCATCAGCAGCGGCCGGTACACCCTCGACCAGCTCTGCGACCTCGCGCACGCCGCCGACGACGGATTCGACCGGAGCATGTTCGCCACGATGCTTCGCCACGTCGACCGCTTCGACGACGAAGACTTCACCGACTACGGTCTGGCGCCGCATGAAGTCGCCGAAATGCGGGCTCGCGTCTCTGCATGGCGGACCGCCCTACTCCGAGCAGTCGAATAGGTTCGATCAGGCTGCTCTGCTGCCTCCGTCTCCTCGGCCTGCTCGACTCATGGCACGTCCGGGTCAGGGTGCTCGGTCCGACAGCGGCTCGCGACAACGTCATCGATCAGGCAGCTGTCGAGCAGCCAGTCAATGGCCCGGCGGGTTGCCCGAGCCTGATGGAAGGCGTGCCAGACCGTCAGCAGGTGCGGATACTCGTCGTGCAGTTCGTCCCTGAACCGTCGGAAGGCACCCCTGCCTTGGACGGCCCGTAAGAGCCTGCGGCCCGCCTGCTCGTCGCTGACCCGCTCGGCAAAGTCGACCATGTCGCGGTGCCAGACGGAGGGCGGTAACGCCTCGATCAGGACCAGGTCGAGTTCATCCAGGTCCACCGGCGTCTTCCCGTCGATGCCGCCATCAGCCGTCCACATCAGGATCTCCCCGCTGGCCGGATCGATGAGCCAGCGGTACTCGTACGCGTTCTGGTCCTGCAGCGCCGTGGCGATCTCCTCGAGATCGAGGTGGCGTACGTCGAGCATGATGTCCACTCCCGTTGCCATGGTCGTCGGCAGACCGGTCAGCTACAGCCCGGCGGCGTCGAGGGTCTTGAGGAACGTCGGTCGGCGCTTGTGCGTGACGCGCATCTCCGCGAGGTACCGCCCGAACGCCGCGGCCTCTCCTGCCGCCTGGTACGCCGCCCTCAGGGCCGCAAGCAACGCGACGGCCCGTCGGTAGCGCCGTTTGTCAGCCGAATTGAGGATCGCCTGCTCGACAAGGTCCCGGTACGGCTGGATCACCTCCTCCGGATGCGTCACGGCCCGCCTTTCCAGCAGGGTCTGCCACTGCGGCCCGCCGAGCCACCGCCGGTGGCGAAGGGCCTCCTGCCAGGCCTCATCTTCGCGGCCCACCGCCACCAGCACGCCGACCAACTCCGAGGCGTACACCGGCTCCTGGTCGACCCGGTCGCGCAGCACCTCCAACGCCCAACCCGTCGGATCGTCGCCGCCGGCCGCCCCCGCCGTGTCGATCAACGATCGGTATTCCGCAGCGGTGGGATGCCGGCCGAACTCACGCCGTTCCCTGCCCGGCCCAGGCCCGAGTGGACCTGGCGCAGCACCTGACGGCGCCTCAGCGACGGCGGGCGTACGCGGCCAGCCGCTCGCTGACCG
This sequence comes from Micromonospora sp. WMMA1949, assembly GCF_027460145.1. Classification (NCBI taxonomy): domain Bacteria; kingdom Bacillati; phylum Actinomycetota; class Actinomycetes; order Micromonosporales; family Micromonosporaceae; genus Micromonospora; species Micromonospora sp. WMMA1949. The sequence continues at coordinate 117,957 of NZ_JAPZBG010000001.1, forward strand.
GGCTGACCCGCGGTCGCGGCGCCCGTCGGAAGTGCTCCGGCTTGTGTGCGCGGAGAAGTTCCTCCCCGTCGCGGGTCCAGTCGAAACGCGGCTTCTTCAGCAGCCGCCGGAACACCACACTGGCCCGCTCGGGATCACGCGCGGCCAGCCGCCGCAGCACCAGCGGGCCGACGCTGTCTTCCTGCAGGTACGCCAGCGTGTGCTCCCGGTGGCGGCGTCGGCGCAGCAGGTCCGGATTCGCGAACGCCGCCTCCACCAGCCCGAACTCGGCGTAGAAACCCAACCCGTCGACTTCGTCGTAGATCATCGCCACTGTCTCCGCGTCCACCACATCCGGCGGCAACTCAAACATCGGTGCCTTCTGTACGGCCCGCTCGGAAGCCCGCGACGTGGCCACCACCTCCGCACGGCAGAACGCGTGGTAGTCGGCCATCCGCTCGGCGACCCCATCACCGGGCACCACCACCAGGTCGCCGCCGAAGAACCGCACGAACCGGTCCCGATCCTGACGTTGCAGCTCCCACGCTTGGGCCAGCTTCTCCGGGTTCCGGTACACCGCCTCCGGTGTACGCAGCGACATCTCCAACGCCATCTGGTAGGCGACGTCTCGCTCCTGCGGCCGCCACACGTTCATCGGGCCACTGATCATCCACTCCTGGCCCACCGCCACCAGCCGAGCGAGCAGGAACGACCGACGCGGCGTACGCCGGAACACCGATGACCCCATGTTGGAACGCACTCGGTAGGTCAACTCATCCACGAGGTTCACCACGATCAACGCCGCCCCGTCGCGTCCCTGCACCTCGAACGGCCCCTGCACCACGTCCCGCCACCCGAGCAGCATCTGACGCTCCGGCTCGGACAAGTCCGGGTGCGCGGCGACGAACTGCTCCACCACCGTCTGGCCGTTACGCAGCCGATGCTCCAGGACGAAGTAGTCCCATAGGATCATCAAAGCGTGCTCATCGAGTGCAACGCGCCCGTCGTGCTGGTCCGCCAGCACATCATCGAACGCCCGGTCATAACGTCGCTGCTGCGAGAACGCCACCAGCTGCTGCTTCAGCTCACCCGCACGATTCAACAGATCATCATCAACGGTGATCGGCACGGCACGTTCATACCACGACACAACGGCCGACGGATCCGACACCGGTCCGCCCGTCAGCTCACCCAGCACGACGCGGCGGCCAGCAGCATCTGCGGCGCTTGACGCGGAATTAAGAGACCAAAATGCCGCCTCATCCACAAGCGCAGAAGAAGCGGCAGGTCAGAGCGTTCCAAGCCGAGCAGGCCGGCGGCCAGCCATGCACGCGGTTACCGCCAACAAAGATCATCCGTTACCGGATGCTACCGCCGTCACCGGAGAAGATCTTCATCTTCCCAGGTCAACCTGTCGGGACGGCCGGATTCGAACCGACGACCCCTTGTTACCAAAAGTAACGGGCTAGCGCTTGCCAATCGTTGTCGACAATTGGCGTTGACCTGCGAGGACGGCCCGACGGGATGATCGCCAATTGTCACTGATTGTTGCGGCCAGACAGGGGTTTTCGGGGGGTAAATGGGGGGTGCGATCTTGGTCCAGTGTGGGTGATCAACCCGGCGTGACGGGCTGGGCGGGTCACAGCCACTCGTTGATCGCCACGACGTGGAGTGCGGCCTGGGCGGTCCGGCGGAGTGGGCGGTGAGCGTGGCCCAGCGCCGGACCGGCGCGCCGGCTGACCCAGCGCTGCGCCGGCCGGTCGCGCCGATGCTCGCCGCGCCGGTCGACGGGGTGCCCGGGCGCGCCGAGACCTGGTGCACGAGTCGAAGTCGGATGGTTCTCTAGAGATTTCGAGGTGTCTCAGGGGCGGGACGTCCCCGCGCAGTCAACCTGACCATGCCGACCTACGCGGCTTGATCGAGACCACGGTGAGTTGCTACCGGCAGCTCTGCGACATCGATGCGGTGTCCGCTTCTGCCGAAGTGAGTGCGTGGCAGTGCAGGCGCGGCAGGCACTACGTCGGCTTGTGCAGCCGATCCAGGGTGGCGTATTGAGCGGGGGTGAGGTGAAGCTTCTCGGCAGCGAGATTCTCTTCCAAGTGGTCTACCCGGGCGGTACCGGGGATCGGCACCATGACCGGCGAGCGACTGAGAAGCCAGGAGAGGGCAACCTGAGTGGGAGTAGCACCAGCCTCAGACGCCACGGCGGCGATCGCCGACTCGGCCCCTGACGCGCCGGCCGCGACAGGCCGCCACGGGACAAAGGCGATCCCGGCATGCTCGCAGGCCGTGAGAACGGGCTCGTGCTCACGCTCGAGCACGTTGTACCGGTTCTGCACGCTCGCCACATCGACGATCCCCCGCGCCTGGTCGAGTTCGGCGACGGTGACTTCAGACAGTCCGATCCGACCGATCTTTCCTTCAGCACGCATGTCACGCAGCGTGCCCAGCTGATCCGCGAAGGGCGTTTCCGGGTCGATCCGGTGCAACTGGAGCAGCTCGATCCGCTCGACGCGCAGTCGGCGCAGCGCCTGCTCGACCTGCGTGCGGAGGACGGCTGGCCGCCCGTCCAGCCTCCACTCGCCCTGCGCGCCGGATCGCGCGACACCGACCTTGGTGGTGATGACCAGCCCGTCCGGATACGGGTACAGGGCCTCGGCGAGAAGCTCCTCGTTGGCTCCCCCGCCATACAAGTAGGCGGTGTCGATCAGCGTGACGCCCAGCTCGACGGCTCGCCGGGCCACCGCCAAAGACGACTCGCGGGCCGGTCCCGCTTCGGTGGGCAGGTGCATGGCCCCGAACCCGAGCCGCCGCACCTCGAGATCTCCGCCGATACGGAACGCTTTCGATGTCATCTAGCTCCCTCCGCCTGAAGGCGTAACGCTAGCAACGCGATTTGTTGGTGTCTGTCCCCCGCATCGAGGCCGCGAGGAGCACGGCCGCACTGATCTGCCGCGATCCGGGCGCTCCATCCCTCGTGGTGGTAACACGCTGTAGTCAGCGGGCGTGGTCATCCAGGGGATCTGGTCAGGCATTTGCGGCGCCGGCGGGCCCACGAGCTGAGCCACTGCCCCTCTCACCCTGAGGTGAGTCGGAGTAGGTGGTTGTCACCGATGCGAATCGGGTTGTCTGACCATGCTGACCGTCCCTACAGGGCCGCGTCCTCAACGCCGTCGGATTGACGACTCGCATGCCGCAGGTCGAGGCAGACCTCGGGCACGCCGCTTTCGCCGCTGGTCAACCGCGCGCCAGCCGCCCCAACCCGGCTGCTCGGACAGACAGCGACCAGTTCGCTTGCAACCGAGTGCGCTGACGGTGCCAGCTAAGGGGCTTTTACCGATGCCGAGGTGCCGCCAGTGGCGGAAGCCTTGTGTCGAGACGAAAGGATCCGCGATGCCCATCCGATGTGCCATCGAAGTCGACGAACTGAAGCTCGCCTATAGCGAGCTCCGCGCCGTCAACGCCTCCTCCACGCCGGTGGTCATCGAGGGCCACCGGACGGCGTCGGTAGGCACGGTGCGCGTGTTCGACAGGAGCCCTCAGACCGGAGCGCGGTCCTTCCGCACGGAGGCTCGGCTACCGAGCAGATCGTCGACGCATCGTGGCCGGGGAGCGGCCAGCACGGACGCCATCAGTATCTGGAAAGGACGCCGAATGATTCGAGAAATCCATGACAGAACCGGAGCACTCGTAACGGTAAGGCTGAATCAAACCCTCCCGATCGGCACCTACACCATCAGCCTCGCCGAGGGATCACCGCTCGGTCGGGCCGACTTCGTCGACTCTCCCGGGGTGGATGGTGAGAGAGTCGTTTTTCACACTGAAGTAGACCAGAAGTTCCTTGGACGGGGCCTGGCCGGGCTGCTGGTCCGCGAAGTGCTCGCGGACAGCATTCGCACGGGTGTCACAGTCGTTCCGGTGTGCCCGCTGTTCGCTGGCCATCTACGAAGGCATGGTGCCGAGTTCGTCGCGGATGGGGGCAAGTTCCGTGCGCCGACACCTACCGACATGGCGCTCGTCAGGCGCGCTACGAAGTCCCGCGTCTCTTCTCGGCTACGAGCGTGCAGGGAGGATCACCAATGACCGCGCACACGATCAGCGAGCAGCGGACCAGACCGTGTGCCGCCCGGAAGCCCGACCCGCGCCCGCCCACCGACCTGGTCGCCATCGGGGAGCCCAAGCGGCATCTCCGCGACCGCACCTGGGACGTCCAGGCGCCGTGCCGTCTTCAGGAGTTGCGGCTGGCCATCTTCGACGCCAACAGTTCACTGCTGCAGGCCCTGGGCCGTTCGCCGACGGTGGCCGACGTCGCCGTCCACCTCAGGATCACCGAGGAGGAGGTCCTGGAGGGCCTGGAGGGCGCCCGCGCGTACGACGCGGTGTCCACCTCAACCGGCGACGGCGACCGGGCCACCGAGTCGGATGACATGCTCAGCGGTGCGGACAGCGAGTTCGAGCTGTCCGAACTTCGGGTCGCCTTGGGCCCTGCGCTGGCCACGCTCACCGAATGCGAGCAGCGGATCCTCACCCTGCGCTTCTACGGCAACCTGACCCAGTCGCAGATCGCCGAGCAGATCGGCGTGCCCCAGCCGCACGTGTCCCGGCTGCTGGCCCGGGCGCTGACCAAGCTGCGCGGGCAGTTGGACGGGACGTACTAGTGCTGGGGACGGGCCGGGAATATCAGTCGCCCGTCCAGAGGTTCAGAGCTAGCGTGATCGCCATGTTCGGCACCATCGGCTCTGTGCGGCCGGCAGGTTTCCACCTGCCGGCTGCCGCCGACGTGTGCGCATGGCTGGCTGATACCCGAGGCTGACCCTCCTCCCGCTCCGGCAGAACCACGGAGGAGGGTGGCCCGGTGATCCGGCGCGCTGGTGAGCGCGCCGTGACATGCGGTTCTGGCGCGGTTCTTCGCGGAGTGGCATCCGCCCGCGTTCGTCGTCCGCCAACTCGTCTCCAGTGTGGAGCTCATCATGGCCAAGAGCCAATTCGTGCGCGCGAAGCCGCACCTCAACATCGGCACGATGGGTCACGTCGACCACGGCAAGACGACCCTGACGGCCGCCATCACCAAGGTCCTCGCCGACCGCGACCCCGCCGTCAACCGGTTCGTGTCCTTCAACGGCATCGACCGGGCGCCGGAGGAAGCGGCGCGCGGCATCACCATCAACATCGCCCATGTCGAGTACGAGACCGAGACCCGGCATTACGCCCATGTGGACATGCCCGGTCACGCCGACTTCGTCAAGAACATGATCACGGGGGTGGCGCAGGTCGATGGCGCGATCCTGGTTGTCTCCGCGCTTGACGGGGCGATGCCGCAGACCCGCGAGCACGTGCTGCTCGCTCAGCGGGTCGGCGTGCCCTACCTGGTGGTGGCGATGAACAAGGCCGACGCCGTCGAAGACCCGGAACTTCTCGACCTGGTTGAACTCGAGATACGGGAGTTGGTGTCCGAGTACGGGTTCCCCGGAGACGAGGTGCCCGTCGTACGGGTGTCGGCGCTGAGGGCCCTGGAGGGCGACCCACGCTGGGCTTCCTCCGTCATGGAGCTGCTCGACGCGGTCGACCGGTACGTCCCGGTGCCACCCCGCGAACTCGGCGAGCCGTTCCTCATGCCGATCGAGAACGTGCTGACGATCTCCGGACGGGGGACGGTGGTGACCGGCGCTGTCGAGCGGGGCGTGCTCCGTGTCGGCGACCCGGTCGAGGTGGTCGGTCTCAGCCCAACGCTGTCCACTGTGGCAACTGGGCTGGAAACGTTCGGCAAGTCGCTGGCGACCGCCGAGGCCGGGGACAACGCCGCCGTGCTGCTACGCGGGATCAAGCGTGACCAGGTGCAGCGGGGTCAGGTGGTGGCGCTGCCGGGCAGCGTCACGCCGCACCAGCGGTTCCGGGCCAGGCTCTATGCGCTGACCACCGCCGAGGGCGGGCGCCACACGCCGTTTCTCGCCAACTACCGGCCGCAGTTCTACTTCCGCACCACCGACGTGGTCGGGTCGGTAGACCTCGGTGATCTGACGATGGTCCTGCCCGGTGACACCGTCGACCTGTCGGTGGAGCTTGGCAGGCCGATCGCGATGGATGTCGGGCTCGGCTTCGCCGTCCGGGAGGGCGGCCGTACCGTGGCCGCCGGCACCGTGACCGAACTACTCGACTGAGCTACGTGGCAGGGCCCCTTGCCGGCAAGGGGCCCTGCCACGTACGGCCTTGCTCAGGTGCGCTGGCCGAGCCCTCCGTAGGACCGACTCCGTGGCACTCCACCGGCCTGTCCCTCGCGGTGAACGCCGCAGCGAACCGCTCACCTGCGGGTCAGTACCCGCTCGACAGCGCACGCCGTACCCCGACCTTCGGTTTCCGTGTCTCCCGCAACTCGGAACCTGGACGGGGTACGGCGTGCGCTGTTGACCAGGGTCGAAACCCTCCCACGAGAACGTCACGGGGGCCATCTTCGGCTACCCGCGAGCTGCGGCCCTCGAGAGCGCGGACGCGGATCGAAAGGCCGCCGAGTGCGGTGTTCGCGTGGGGCCGCTGCGCCGGGTGCGCACCCAGACCACCATGGCGGTGATGACGACAACCGCGCTGGGAACGAGGACCCCGATCGTCGCGGCGCCCGCTGCGCGATCCGTCACGACATTGGCGATATCGGTGCGCAGCGCAGCGTCGAACACGAAGGACAGGGTGTTGTACCCCGCGTGTAGCACCACTGCGATCTCGATACCCCCGCTGCGCCAGGTGATGAGCGTGAGCCCGATGCCGAAGATCAGGTACCAGAGATTCAGCCAGATGTCGGTCGACAGGTGGACGACCGCGAAGGCGACGCTGGAAACCAGCACACCGACGGCGAGGCCCGCCCGCGCTCCGCGCGTCCAGCCACCGGCGACGCGGAAGATGAGCCCACGGAACCCGTATTCCTCACCCGCGGCCTGCAGGGGCGTGAGCAGGAGCGTGGCGAGGAGTATCCACAGGACGTCGGTGTAACTCCATTCGGTCTGCGGCAACGGCACCCAGTAGTGGAACGCCATGACGGCAACCCACGCGGGGGTGATCAGAAGCAGCGCGCGCCCGAAGACGTCGAACCGGAACCGCGAGATCACCGAGTGCAGCGACGGGCCTCTCACGCCGTAGAGCCACCGCTGGATGAGCATGCTCCACGGGATGATCAGTGCGACGGAAACCATGCCGGCGGTGTGCATCAGAGGCGTCCACTCAGTGCGGCCGTCGGTGTCGACGGCGGCATCCACGAACGCCGCCATCAGGCTGAGAGCGACGCCGGACAGCGTCATCCCGCCGATCAGAAGCACGATCGCGAGGATCCCACGACCGATACGACGTCTCTCCCCGGCCAGCACCCTGTGGTACTCGACATCGGACGGAACGGTGTGCGTTTGCTCAGTCATGGCTCACGGCACCTCGACGACGAAGGTGAGCGCGGCCCACGCCGCGACGGTGCCAACCGTCGTCCAGATGACGATGGAGATGGCCTGCCAGAGCAGGACCCACCGGCGTGGAGTTCCGCCGCCCACGAGGATCGCCGACGTGATCTGGGTCGGAATGGCGAGAGGACCGAGGATGCTCGCACCGGGGACGCCAAAACGGACGAGCCATCTGTTGAAGCGCCGACGCCCCTTCGACTCCGGCTTCGTGGCTGCCGTCTCCTGGTACGTCTCCCCGAGGGCGCTCGATCGCGCTCCTGCGCCTCCGCCCACCCCGACCAGGCTGTCTCGGCGATCGACGATGGTCGTCCTGGCGCGTGAGGTGACCGCGACGACCAGCAGCACGCACAAAAAGTTCCCTACGGCGGCTGCGACGCCTGCGACAATCGGATGGAGACCACCGGCAATGCCGATGATGGCCGCTCCCTCACCATCGACAAACGGGATCGCGCCCGCCAGCATGACGATGAACGGCTGGACGATCCCGGGCACTTGGGCGACGAGCTCCTGGAAATTGCTGATGAGCTGCTCGATTGGACTCATGTCTGGTCCTCACCTTCCTGTGATGTGAGTGCGTCATATGGCGGTGCGGCAGTCCTCGCCGTCGAGGGAGTTACGAAAGGTGCGCAGGTGGCGTTGACCTCGCCGGCGTGCGTCCAGAGCGGCCAGAGGTGGTGAGCCAGTGCGGACCGTTGCCTAGGTGGATCGTGTGGTGGCCATGTCCTTGTCACGGGCGGGTCGACGAGGCGAGTGGTCCGATGGCGATGCGGTGGAGATCGTCGATGTCAGCGCAGTGCGCCACGGCGGGTGGATCGGATTCGCGTTGTCCAACGCGTCCATGTCGGTGCGCTCGTCCGCACGGACCAGGCCCTTCGCCGCGGATTGGAGCGCTTCCCTGAACGATCGGGCGCTCTGGAACCGATCCTTTCGGTCCTTGGCGAGCGCCGTGAGGAGCACCGCGTCAAGCGCCGGAGTCACCTCGGTGCGGTAGGCACTGGCTCGCGAGGGCTCCTGGTGCACGTGCTGATAGGCGACGGCAACCGGGTTGTCACCGGTGAAGGGCGGCCGCCCGGTCAGCAACTCGTAGAGCAGGCAGCCCGCGGAGTACAGGTCACTGCGCGCGTCGGCGACCTCACCGCGCACCTGTTCGGGAGAGAGGTACTGGGCGGTTCCGAGGAGTTCGTGGGTCTGCGTTGCTGGGGCGGCACCACCCTCGACACGCGCGATGCCGAAGTCCACGACCTTGATTGCGCCGTCGGGAGTGACCATGACGTTGGCGGGCTTGATGTCGCGATGGACAACGCCTGCGCGATGGCTGGACTCGAGTGCCGACAGGACCGCTATCTGATGCTGGATCGACTCCTCCAGCGTGAGCGCGCCCTCGCGGAGTCGGGCCCCCAGCGACTGGCCGGCGACGTGCTCCATGACGATGAACGGAACGTTTGGCTCGTCCGCCCGGCTGCCTTCGACGTCCTCATGTCCGACGTCATGAACGGCGACGATGCCGGGGTGATTGAGGCGGGCGACGGCCTGTGCTTCCCGCCGGAACCGGGACCGGAACAGCGGATCGCGGGCTAGCTCTGCGCGGAGCACCTTGACCGCGACCCAGCGCTTGAGCCGGATGTCACGAGCCAGGTGAACAACGGCCATGCCGCCCCTGCCCAGGACGTCGCAGAGCTCATAGCGTCCGCCAAGCACACGATCCGTACTCATGGGTCCTCCCAACTTTCTCGTTGTCGGTGCGTACCGGGAACGGGTTCGACGTCTGGTCTTCAGACGCCCGCCACGGGTTCCGGAGTCCATCAACCCGGGTACGCCGGGGTCCGGATGCCCGATCCTGGCGACGTCATCAGGCTCGCACCGGAGGCCGAGCCCTCGCGTCGGTCACAACCACGTAGGTCCTCACGGCCCAGCGCCACCGAGAACCACTGAGGTGGCAGGGGCTAACTTGCAGCTTCCGCACTTCGCATCAGGGACGACTACGGTGTCGGCTACTTACATCTGGCGCGCTGACGGGAGGCACAACGTGACGGATCTCGTAGGCCGGCGTTCAGAGCGTGAGGCGGTCGAGAAGCTCCTCTCTCTGGCTCGCTTCGGGCGCAGCGGCTCTCTCGTGGTGCGTGGAGAAGCCGGCATCGGGAAGACCGCCTTGCTCGAGCACGATCACCAGACGGCACTCGCCTCGGATTTCCGGTTGGAGCCCTTGGCCGGCGTCGAGTCCGAGACGCAGTTCGCGTTCGCTGGGCTGCACCAGTTGTGTGCTCCCCTGCTGGAACGCACCGGCACGCTGCCCGAGCCGCAGCGGACCGCCCTTGGGGTGGCGTTCGGACTCCACGCTGGCGCCGCACCGGACCGGTTCCTGGTCGGGCTGGCCGTCCTCAACCTGCTGGCCGAGGTCGCCGAAGAACAACCGCTGCTGTGTCTCGTCGACGACGCGCAGTGGCTGGATGAGGCTTCGGCGCAGGTCCTGGCCTTCGTGGCCCGACGGGTGGGGGCCGAAAGGTTGGCCCTCCTGTTCGGGGTGCGCGACTCCGACGACGGCGACCGCCTTCCGTTCGCCGGGGTTACCAGAGCTGGGCCTGGAGCGGCTCGGCGCGTCCGATGCGCGGGTACTGCTCAACGCTGCGGTACGCACACCGCTGGACGAGGGTGTGCCCGAACGAATCCTCGCCGAAGCGGGCGGCAACCCGTTGGCGCTGCTGGAGCTGCCCCGCAACATACGGTCGCCGTACTGGGCCGGCGGGTTCGAGCTGCCCGACGCGCTGAGCGTCCCGCGGCGCTTGGAGGAGAGCTTCCGACGCCGGTCAGCGAGCCTGCCCCCGCAGACGCAGCTGCTGCTGGTCGCCGCGCCCGAGCCGACAGGCGACGTGGCCCTGCTGTGGCATGCGGCCGCGCGCCTGGGCCTGGCTCGCGAGGCTACGACACCCGCGGAGGTCGCCGGGCTGCTGGAGATCGACGTCCGGGTACGGTTCCGTCACCCGCTGGTGCGGTCCGCCGTGTACCAGGCGGCCACCCTCCCGGACCGTCGCCGCGCCCACGGCGCGCTGGCCGAAGCAACCGACCCACAGGCCGCCCCTGATCGCCGTGCCTGGCACCGCGCACAGTTGGTGCTCGGAGCTGAGGAAGAGGTAGCTGAAGGGTTGGAGCGCTCGGCCGAGCGGGCGCGTGCCTGCGGGGGCCTGGCCGCCGCGGCCGCGTTCCTGCAGCGTGCAGCCGAGCTGTCCCCTGAGCCCGGCGCCCGCGCGAGGCGGGCTCTTGCGGGCGCACACGCCAAGCACGAGTCCGGTGCGCCCGAGGCCGCCCATGAGCTGCTGGCGGTCGCGGCTGTCGGGCCGCTGGACCCTCTGCCACGCGCCCGCCTGGAACTGCTCCGCGCCCAGATCGGGTTCCACCTGACACGAGACAGCGACGGCCCGCTCAGGGCAGCCGCACATCTTTGAGTTGCCGGCGGGAGGTGATGCCGAGTTTGCGGAAGATGTTGCGCAGGTGGGCTTCGATGGTGCGGGGACTGAGAAACAGTTGTGCGCCGATCTCCCGGGAGGTCGCCCCGGTGGCTACCAGCCGGGCGATGTGCACCTCGTGTGGGGTGAGGGCGTCGGTCGGGTGGGCGGTGCGCTTTCGTGGGTGTTCGCCGGTGGCGCGAAGTTCGCGGGCGGCCCGCTCGGCGAATGCGCCCGCGCCCATGTCCGACAGCAGTTGATGGGCGGTGTGGAGTTGGTCGCGCGCGTCCTGGCGCCGCCCTTCGCGGCGCAGCCACTCGCCGTAGACGAGCCGAGCACGAGCCGCGTCGCCGGCCATCCGGGACTTTCCGAGCTGTTCGATCGCTTCGCGGTAGTGCTCCTCGGCATCAGGCCCTGCGCTGGTCAGCGCTCGTGAGCGCGCGGCCAGGCCCAGCGCCCACGAGGTGCCGCACGCAACTGCGAGTGAGGTGAACTGCTCTAGTGCGAGCGCTGCTCGTGCCGGCTCGCCGGCACGGACGGAAGCCTCGATGAGCTCGGGTAGGCACGCGCTGCTGATCGACTGTTCGTCAGACCTGCACGCCCTCGTCGCCGCTTCCTGCGCGACCGAGTAGTTGCCCAACCCGTTGTGGAGCACTGCCATCGCGTACTGAGCCAGGGAGACCTCCGCGCCCCCGTCGGGGTAGGTGTCATCGCTGGCGACGGTGGCGTCGAGCGCGGTGGTCTCGGCTTGGTCACCACGCCAGGCGTGGAGAATGACGCGAGCATGGCGCAACGGCACGCCCCCGGTGGCCTGTGTGATCACCGTGGCCTCGGTGGCCAGCTCGTCGGCGCGGGCGAGATCGCCCGTCAGGACCGATGTGATGGACAGGAAGTTCAGTGCGGCGGGGAGCGTCGCCAGCGCGCCGGCCTCACGAGCGAGCTGGACATTGCGGCTGGCCAGCACATGGAGCAGCTCGTCGTCGAGGATCGCCACGGCGTTGCGGGCGGCCAGCCACAGCCACCGGTCGCTCTGGCTGCACTGCACAGATTCCGCCTGCGGGCCGTCGCGGAACGCTTCCAACGCGCGCCGTAGACCTGGCACTCCCGCCGCACGGCCCTTGCTCAAGGTCGTCGTGAGCCCGTCGAGGAGCAGGTCCACCGGTCGCGTCGGCGTCCCGGGTGCGGGGGCGGCCAAGGCCGCTTCGGCGATGCGCGCCGCGTCACCCCCTCCGTTGATGATCGCAGCATCCAGCGCATGTAGGTAGGTCTCGCGGGACAGCGCAGCGTCCAACGGGGCGAGTGCCATGGCGGCATCCATCAGCATGCCCGGCACCTCGGTGCCTCGGGTCAGGTGGAAGGCGATCTGGGCTCGCAATAGGTCGAGATGCGCGCGTTGCAGGGAATCCAGCGGCTCGAGCGGTGCCGTCGTGAGCAGGTCCAGCGCGCTGTCGGACGCGCCGGCCTCGTGCTTGGCGCGGGCGGCTCCCAGCATCCGCCGAGCACGGGTGGCGTGATCGGGGGTGAGGGCTGCCGCGCGCTGCAGGAATGCGGCTGCGGCGGCCTGCCCGCCACGGGCCCGCGCCCGGTCCGCCGAGCGCTCCAGCTCCGCGGCGGCTTCCTCATCGGTGCCCAGGACCGCTTGTGCGCGGTGCCAGGCGCGCCGGTCCGGGTTGGTCTGCGGGTCGGTGGCGGCGGCCAGGGCGCCGTGGGCGCGGCGGTGGTCGGGCGGCGTGGTGGCCCGGTAGACCGCCGAACGCGCCAACGGATGACAGAACCGCACCCTGGTATCGATCTCGAGCAGTCCGGCGGCTTCTGCGGGTGCGGCCGCCTCGCGGGCGATCCTCAGCTCGGCGGCAGCGCGCCACAGCAGTGTCACGTCGCCGGTCGGCTCGGCGGCGGCGACCAGCAGTAGCAGTTGGGTGTCGGGGGGCAGATCGTCGGAGCGGCGCCGGAATTCGTCCTCGACGCGATACGGGACGCTGAGGGTGTCGGGCAGCTCGAACCCGCCGGCCAGCTGGGTGGGCCGCGTACTGCGGGGGAGTTCCAGCAGCGCCAGCGGGTTGCCGCGCGCTTCGGCGACGATCCGATCGCGTACCCGGCCGTCCAGCGGTGCGCGGACCGCGGCCGTCAGCAGCATCCGGGCGTCGAGCTCACCGAGGCCGCCCAGGCTCAGCTCAGGCAATCCGGAGAACGGGTGGCTGGTGTTGGCGTCGCGTAGCGCGAACACCAGCGCCACCTGCTCGGCTGCCAACCGACGTGCCACGAACGCCAGCACCTGCCCGGAAGCCTCGTCCAGCCATTGCGCATCGTCGACGAGGCACAACAGCGGCCCGTCCTCGGCGACCTCGGCCAGCAGGTTGAGGGTGGCCAGCCCGACCAGGAACCGGTCCGGCGCAGGCCCGTCGCGTAGGCCGAACGCCACGCCGAGGGCGGCCTGCTGCGGCTCGGGCAGCGGAGCCGCGCGGTCCAGCAGCGGCCTGCACAGCTGATGCAGACCGGCGAACGCGAACAGTTCCTCGGACTCCACTCCGACCGAGTGCTCCACCCGGAACCCCGATCCGACCGCGACGCCACGGGTGTACTCCAGGATCGCGGTCTTCCCGATGCCAGCTTCCCCGCGCACCACCAGCTTCCCGCTGCGTCCAGCTTGAACCTGGGCGAGCAGGTGTTCGATGGCGATGCGCTCCGCGCGCCGGCCGAGAAGGTCGGTCAATTCCGCTCCCATCCGAGGCTGGTTGAGGTCCGTCGGGCCGGAGTTAGGTAGTTCTCACCGACGCGAACCGCAATACTTTCTGATCTTGGTCGCCGTGGCAAGCCCGTGATCTTCACACGGAGCGGCCGACGAAGCGGATGCCGCAGGTCGAGGCGGGCCCCAGGCCCACGGCCTTCATCGCTGGTCAACCGCGTACCGGCCGCCCCTCGCCTGCTACTCGCACCGCCAGCGACCAGCTCGCGCCCGACACGGTGAGCTGACGGTGCGAGCTAAGGCGTTCACACCGATGCGATGGCGCCGCCAGTGACGGAAGTCTTGTGCCGAAGACGAAAGGATCCGAGATGCCCGTCAACCCAGTCATCGAAGTCGACCAACTGGATGTCACCTACGGCGAGTTCCACGCCGTCAAGGACCTCTCGTTCCAGGTCGCCCGCGGGGAGCTCTACGCACTCCTCGGCACCAACGGAGCCGGCAAGACCTCGACCCTCGAGGTCATCGAGGGCCACCGGACGGTGTCGGCGGGCACGGTGCGTGTCTTCGGCAGGAGTCCCACCGACCGGCGCGCGGTACGTCCCAGGATGGGGATCATGCTGCAGGAGAGCGGCTTCGCCGGCGACCTCACCGTTGCCGAGTCGGTCCGGCTGATCGGCCGGCTCTCCGAACGTCAGGACACCGTGGCGAGGGTGCTCGATCTGGTCGATCTCGCCCACCGGGCCGACACCCGGGTGGCGCAGCTTTCCGGCGGAGAGAAGCGGCGATTGGACTTCGCCACCGCCGTGTACGGGCGGCCGGAGCTGATCATCCTGGACGAACCCACCACCGGGCTGGACATCCAGTCACGGGACGCCCTGTGGGAGACCGTTCGGCAGTTACGCGAGGACGGCGCCACGGTCGTGCTCACCACGCACTACCTGGAGGAGGCGCAGCAGCGGGCCGACCGCATCGGCCTGATGCACCAGGGCGTCTTCCGCCGTCAGGGCACGCTGCCCGAGCTGACTCAGACCCTGCCGGCATCCATCCGGTTCTCGCTGCCACCCGGTGCCCCAGCGCTGCCGCTGCGACCCGCTCCGACGGCCGACGGTTCCTACACGATCGACACGTTCGACCTTCAGCGGGACCTCAAGACGCTGCTCGACTGGGCGGACGTTCACATGGTCGAGCTGGCGGGACTGTCCGCCGCACCGACCCGGCTGGACGATGTCTTCCGCGCCGTCGGCACCGAGTCCGTACCCTCCTGACCTCGAAGGATTGCCCATGTTCCCCATCGCGCAGGGCGAGCTCGTCCAGCTCCTCCGAAACCGTGCCGTGCTGATCAATAGCTTGATCGTGCCCGTGGCGGTGAGCATCTTCTTCATCAGTTACCGCGACACGTTCAGCCGGATCGGCAGCCTCGGCTACGTCGCGGCAGTGCTCATCTTCACCATCGCCGCGTTCGGTCTCTACGCCACCACGGTGACCACCCTGGCAGCTCGCCGGCAGAACCTCTTCCTCAAGCGGCTCAGGTCCACCGCCGCCAGTGACGCGACGATCCTGACCGGTCTGGTGCTCCCGATCAGCGTCATCGCGACCGTCCAGGTGACGGTGATCCTCGTCGTGTTCGCCGGCGTGGGCCGAACCCCCGCCAACCCCGCACTGGTGGCGGCGGCGCTGGCCGCGACGTTGGTGATGATGCTCGCGTTCGCGATCGCCACTGCCGGAGTCACGAACTCCCCGGAGCACGCGCAGGTCACCACGCTTCCGCTCAGTCTGGCTGTGGTCGCCGTGGCCAGTTGGGTCGGGATCACCGGCACCGAGAGCCTTGCGCTGCTGAAACGGTTACTGCCCGGCGGCTCGGCCACCGAGCTGGTCGTCAACGCCTGGAACGGCGGGGTCCCACTCGCCGACTCCATCCTCCTGCTGGCGCCGACCCTGGGCTGGGTGGTGGTGGCGATCGTATTGGCCGCGCGGATGTTCCGCTGGGAGCCCCGTCGATAGGCGTCGGGCCACGACAACGACGTCCAACACCGACACCACCACCCGGTATGCGACAACAGGAGGGAAACGATCATGGGATTCATCGCCGTCGGGACCGAGAACAGCACCCCGATCGAGCTGTACTACGAGGATCAGGGTGCCGGTCAGCCGATTGTCCTCATCCACGGGTATCCGCTGAACGGCCACAGCTGGGAGCTTCAGACGCGTGAACTGCTTGCTGCCGGATACCGGGTGATCACCTACGACCGTCGTGGCTTCGGGCGCTCGTCGAAGGTAGGTTCCGGCTACGACTACGACACGTTCGCGGCCGACCTGAACACAGTGCTGGAGAAGCTCGACCTGCGCGACGTCGTCCTGGTCGGGTTCTCGATGGGCACCGGTGAGCTGGCCCGCTATGTCTCGCGGTACGGCCATCAGCGGGTGGCGAAGCTGGCATTCCTCGCCTCACTCGAACCGTTCCTGGTCGAGCAGGACGACAACCCCGAGGGCCTGCCGCAGAAGGTGTTCGACGGGATCGAGGCCGCGGCGAAGGGTGACCGCTACGCCTGGTACACGCAGTTCTTCTCGGACTTCTACAACCTCGACGAGAACCTTGGCAGCCGGATCAGCCAGGAGGCTGTCACCGGCAGTTGGAACGTCGCAGTCTCCAGCGCGCCGGTGGCGGCCTACGCCGTCGTGTCTTCTTGGATCGAGGACTTCCGCGCCGACGTCGAGGCGGTCCGTGCCAGCCGCAAACCGGCCCTGATCCTGCACGGCACCGCCGACAACATCCTCCCCATCGACGCCACCGCCCGGCGCTTTCGCCAGGGCCTGCCCGACGCCGAGTACGTCGAAATCGAAGGCGCCCCACACGGTCTGCTCTGGACCCACGCCGAGGAGGTCAACGCCGTCCTGCGCACCTTCCTCGGCTGAGCTGACGGAAGGGACACCGCGCGGAGAGAACTACGAGAAAGGAACGAGATATGGGCGAGAAGCCGACGTCGGTACGGGACGACCTGCTCATCGTCGACGACCTCATGCTGCTCCTGATGGACGACGACGGCGTTTCCATTCAGACAGCGGGCACCCTGCACGACGCGCTTGGCGGCGCGGTGCTCACCGAGCTTGCCCTGCTCGGTCGGATCCAGACCGACAACTCCGGGGTGCTGGACGGCCCGCGGGTCACCCCGTCGGGCGAGGGTCCGCTGCCCGACCCGCTGCTGCAGTCGGCCTACGACACCGTCGCCGAGAAGCCCCAGCGGGTGCGGCCGTTGCTCGTCGCGCTCGGCACCGATCTGTGGTGGGTGGTACTCGACCGGCTCGTGGACCGCGGCCTGCTGCATCCAGCACGTCCTGAGGAGGCGCAGCTACGAGCGCGGATCCGCCGGATCTTGGAGGACGGCGAAGCCCCGGATCCCCGCACTGCGGCGATCATCGGGCTGCTCTTCGCCAGCGGCGCTGTGCCTTCGCTGCGGCCCCCGCTGTCTTGGACATCGACAACGGTGGCCCGAGCCAGCGAGATCGGACGCGGCCATTGGGGATCAGAGGCCGTCTCCACCGCGGTGACCCGCACCGCGGCGGCGATCATCGCCGCCAGTGCCGCCAGCGTGGCGACTACCACCAGGTGAGCGCCGACCGGCGAAAGGAACGCTCGATAGCCGCCCTGGACCAGGCGCTCCAGGTCCGAGCGACCGCGGTCGGACCGGCCTCGCCGGCGGCGGCAAGGGCCCTGGATCGCCTCCGGCGTCCTGCTGGTACTCGTGGTCGCGGTCGGTCCCGGTGCTGCAGTTCACGGGTGCGGGATGTCCGGCCACGGGGAGTTCCATGACGTTCACTACGCAGTTCAACGGTCTGGCCGACCCATGACCTGCCACACCTCACCCGTGGGCACGGATCTATTGAATAGGAGCTAAATGCATGGCAACGATCGCAATCGTGGGATTCGGCGACATGGGCGAGCAGATGGCGCCTCATCTCCTCGCTGCCGGACATCAAGTGCGAGTATCTGATATCTCGGACTCCCGGCTCGAAACAGCTAGGCGCATCGGGACGACCGCGGTCGCGTCGGCCGCAGAAGCGGCGCGGGGCGCTGATGTGATCTTCGGCCTCGTGATGTCGAATGACATCCCGACCGCCTATTTGGGCGACGATGGAATACTCGCCGGTGCCCAGCCTGGTGCATCAGTGCTGATCTGCTCGACCACCACCCGAGCAATCGTCGACCAGGTCCGCGCGGCGGCGCCCAGCGGAGTGGCCGTGCTCGACTCGCCCATCGTTGGCGGCGTGAAGTACGCGCGCGAGCGGACGATCACGTTCCTGGTCGGCGGATCGGCCGACGATTTCGAGCGGGTGAAGTCGGTACTCGATGATCTCGGCAGATCCCGGCACCTGGGTGAGTTCGGTGCGGGCGTGGACTACAAACTGATCACCAACGTAGCCATCATGGCTGCGGAGGCGGGACTACGCGAGGCGCTGGACCTCGCGGACATCCTCGGACGCGACTATGAGACCTCGTTGGAGTTGATGGCGGCTGGGCCCATGAGAGCGGTCGTGGAGCGTGCTCTGGACGTCGCCAACCCTCGTCCGCTACGTCGCTCTGCGGAGGACGACGACACGCTGGTGTCTGCCGTCGATGACCCGGCCAGGTTGCTGCCGATCTCCACCGCGGGCCGACAGCGACTGTGGGAAGCGGTCAACGTCGATCCGAATTTCGAACCCGACTTCGTGGACCTGACGCGCAAGACCACCTCGCGCGCCGCCAGCATCCGCTCTTAGGCCAGCAGACACCAGAGGAGATGACGTATGACTACTATCCCGACAAGCAAGAAGATCAATCCTGAACCGATCCGCGATCCCGATTCCGACCACCTCTTGACAGCGCAAAACTGCGCCATTGCGTTCATCGACTACCAGGAAGGCCAGTACGCCACAGTCGGTTCCGCCAGCCGGGACGAGATCAACCTCGGTGTGGTGACGCTGGCCCAACTGGCGCGAGCTTATGAGATTCCGACGGTCGTGACCACCGTGGCGGTGGGAATGGGCGTGCACAAGCCGACCGTCGACGAGATCACCCGTGAACTACCCGGCATCACTGAAATCGACCGCACAGGTGTCAATTCCTGGGAGGATGCGGACTTTCGGGCCGCGATCGAGGCCACTGGACGCAAGAAGATCG
Source organism: Micromonospora sp. WMMA1949 (assembly GCF_027460145.1). Lineage (NCBI taxonomy): Bacteria > Bacillati > Actinomycetota > Actinomycetes > Micromonosporales > Micromonosporaceae > Micromonospora > Micromonospora sp. WMMA1949. Next base: position 136,650 of record NZ_JAPZBG010000001.1, read on the forward strand.
TGATGGCCGGCCTGTGGACAGAGGTCTGCCTCGCGTTCCCAACCCTGGACATGCTCTTGGAGGGCTATGAGATCTACCCCGTGATCGATGCCGTTGGAGGCGTTTCAGCGGTCACCCACCACGCAGCCATCGACCGCATGCTTCAGGCCGGGGCGCAGCCGATCACCTCGCTGGCGTTCGGTTGTGAACTCATGCGGAACTGGGCCCGCTCGGACGCTGACCGGTACCGAACCATCATCAACGACTACTTCCGCCGCAAGCGTGAAGCAGGGCAGTCCGCAGGTGATCTGTTCTCCTAGACGAGTAATTCCGAAGTCGGGTCAGTGGTCGTAGGCGATCAAGGACCTACTACATCGCCAAGCCGGTACAAGCCGCAGACGTGTCCGGCATCCTCGAACGGCTCGGCAGCCACCCGAGCAACCAAGGATCGTCGCCAGGAGAGAACGATGCACACCGATGACGAACTTGGTTGCCGCACCGCGTAAACGGGGGGTTTTCGGGGGGCGGTTCAAGTCTCCATCGAAGAAAATCAAAGCCCTGACCAGTGTTCCCGCTGGTCAGGGCTTCTTCTTTGTCGGGACGGCCGGATTCGAACCGACGACCCCTTGACCCCCAGTTGTACAACGATCCTGTCACGTGATGCCGGAACAGCTCGATACATCCGCATACCCGGACACAGCGACATCACGCGTCACGTTCTCATGCCATCGAATGTCGGGCACTCCTCCCCGGCGAGCCCTCGTCGTTACCGGGTCCGTTACGGGGAACGGTCAAGGATTCGCCCTGCCACCCCATCCAGACTCCACGGTTGACGAGAAACACAGCCGTTGGAGCGTCCTAGGATAGAAGTCCGGAGCCGTTCGGCGCCCACTCGGGTGGCGAGTCCGGCACTTGGTCGGGATCGCTGTCGTCCCACCGGCTGACTCGAGGAAACAGTCCCACGACGGTTCGACAGCGCGGGCGTAGGGTCGGCCAGGGTGTCTGCCTTTGGTCGGCACGACGATGCCCGGTTGCCCGTCCGCGACCGAAAATTCGCTGCCCTCGGCGACGAGACGAACGAGCGTGCAGTCCTGAGGGGACACTGGAGCGATGCGCCAATTTGGCGGGCAGCCGTCGTCACCATGGAGCCCGGTACCACCCACCTCGGCCGGACGATCCGGGACTGCTGCAAGAGTCAAGTCCGGGGTTTCGAGTCCTTTGACCATGTCGAGCCACATACTTTCCCCGCTCCTGAAGCACTACGGCAGCAGGGCTTGTCGAAGCGGACGTGTTCAGGGGCAGCATCAGGCTGACGGCTGCCACGTGGCTTGCCATGATCCTGCGGCTGCGGCTGTAGTCGCAGCGTGTTGGTAGGCCGCAGCGGTCAGCCAGGCCCCCGCCAGGGCGGTGGAGTCCTGCTGGTTCAAGCGGCCGAACGCGTCGCGGCTACGCCGGTGGCCCGCGCGCCGTAGCTCTCGGAGCACGGAGGCGGCTGTCGGCAGCTGGGCGTCCAGCAGCGCTCTCAGGTCCCGATCGACGTCCGGCATCAGGGCGCTGCGACCGGCGGCGACAACTCGTTGTAGGTGGTGGGCGAGGAGATGCAGCGGTGGTTGAGGTTGGTCGGCGTCCGGAGGCTCCGTGGTTGCGGCGCCGGGTAGGTCGGCGCGCTGTAGCTGGTCGACGCCGAGGTCGATGTGTCCGGCGAAGCGGTTCGGCAGCCAGGGCGCGGCAACGGCGAGACCGTGGACTTGGCGGCGTCCGTGGAAGCGCCCGACCATTCGTACCGGCCTGCCGGTGGCGTGAGCGGCGAGCAGGCGCAGGTTCGCGACGTACGGAAGCATCGGATCGTCGTGTGGGGCCAGGACGGTGACCGGCCCCGGCAGTTGCGCCGTCTTCAGGAGTAGGCCTCGCTGATCGGCGGCGAGGACGCCGTCGAAAAAGGCGAGGTCGTGGCCGGCGGGCCGCTCGTGTCGGGCGAGTTCCAGGGCGTTCAGCCAGCGTGCGGCCTGCTCGGAGATCGGTTGTCGCCAGAGGGCGTCGGCTGGTTCCTCGCGCCAGCTGCGGCCTGTGGTTCGTACGGCCTGCGTTGTCCTGCCGTGGCTGAGTCGCCGGTCGACGGATGCGTGGGCATTGACGGCGATGATCCCGGCACGGCACAACTCACGGTGGCTCAGCGTGACGTCGCCGAGGTTGACGCTTGAGTGTGCGGCGTTGCGGGCTGTGTCGCCGTCGCCGGGGCGTGCCTGCGCCAGGCTCCAGATCGTCGCATCGCCGTCGGTCAGGTAGCTGATCGCGCCGACGTGGCCGGTGGTGGTGCGCAGCGGCTCGGTGCACAGCCCGTACAGGTGCAGGTCGCCGACCGGGCTGTAGCCGCGCCGGCTGGTGCCCCGGGCGACTCGCTGGTCACCGATACCTTCGATTAGGAGGTGACAGACGGTCAGCGCCTCGCGCAGATCCTCGGTGAGGTCGGCCAGCCGGAATCCGGGGATTCCCCGGCGGGCTGCGCGCAGTTGTTCAACCACTCTGGTCGCGGCTGTCGCCAGTCGGGGCAGTCCGACGGCGCGGGCCTGGTGGATGGCGCGGAGCAGATCCGCCTGGGTCACCGCGCCGGCGCCTGCCACCCCGTGTTCGAGGATCTGGGCAGCGACGTCGCATACCTGGGCGGCGGCGGCCTTCTCCTCGGCGGTGGCGGACGGGGCGGCGGCATCCGGCGGGTCGGCTTCGGTGGTCACGACGGCCCCGGCGGTGGCCACGTCCGGTCCGGCTGCGACCGCATGGTGTGGCTGCGTGGTCAGGACGGGTGCGGCGCTGAGCACCGCGGCCCGATGCAGGCAGCGTGGTGCGAGCAGGCAGTTGCAGGCGGCTCGGTCCGCCGCGTCGACCGGCGTGGTGAGGGTGACCGTGACATGGTCGTCCAAGGCGATCGTCGCGCCGGAGTCGGACGAGGTGATGGTCCAGGTCGGCTGCTTCTCGAGAGCTTGGTCGAGCTTGGACCGCAGCCGGGTGGGCAGAGCGGCGACGGCGTCGGCGGTGACGTGTGGTGCGACGTCCGGCAGGCTCATCTGACCTGGTCTCCGATCCAGCGGGCGAGTTCGGTGGGGCTCAGCGCGGCGATGGGCATCCCAGCAGCCACGAGTTGCCCGGCGACGGCGGTGCTGTAGCGGGGTTGGCCACGGTCGTCGAGGCTGGCGCAGGCGAGCAGGGTGACGCCGTCGTCGGCGAGCGCCCGGACGGCGGCCAGTAGTCCGCCGATGGGATGCCCCTCTTCGAAGTCGCTGACGAGCACGACGAGGCTGCGGCTGGGGGTGGTCACGATCTGCCGGGCGTAGCGTAGGGCGGCGGCGATGTGGGTGCCGCCGCCGACACTGATCTCCATCAGCAGGCTGAGCGGGTCGACGACCCGGTCGGTCAGGTCGACGACCTCGGTGGAGAAGGTGACGAAGTGGGTTCGCAGGGTCGTCACGCCGGCGAGGACGGACGCGGTCAGCGCGGCCCAGATCGTGGACGGTTCCATCGACCCGGATACGTCGACGAGGAGGATGACCTGCCAGTCGACGCTGCGTCGACCGCGGCTGCGGAAGACGAACCGTTCAGGGCTGATCTGGGCCGCGCCGTGGGAGTCGATGTGCGCGGTGTGCAGGTTGGCATGGACGGTGGCTCCGAGGTCTAGGCGCCCGGTGGGTCGGCGGCTGCGTCGTGGTGTGGCGAGTCCGCTGAGTGCCGGTCTGATCTGTCGGGCCAACTGCTCGGTCAGCTCGGCGACGAGCCGGGCGACGAGTGGGCGCAGTCGGTGCAGCCGCGCCTCGGGCAGACCGCCGGCCAGAGCCAGGACGGTGTGCAGCAGTTCCACCGAGGGTCGGACGTTCTCGGGCGCGATGGTGAGGAGAGCGTCAGCGCGTCCGCGTTCGGCGGCGCGGGCGAGCACCTCGTCGCGTACTGCCGCGCCGAACAGCGCTTCGAGGTCGTTAGCCCAGTCGCGCACCTGGGGGTAAGCGGGTTGTCGTCCGCCGCCAGGTCCGGCGGTGGTGTGAGAGCCCTCTCCCCTGCCGTTCCCGTACAGCTCATCGAGCGCGGTAGCGAGTCGGCGGGCGCCCGGTGGCAGGTCGTCGCGGCGGCGGCCGAGCAGTAGTCGCCAGCGCTGCGCGGCGGGGAGCGTCTGGGGGCGGGATGCCTGGCGGGATTCTGCCGGGGGCGGTGGTGGACCCGACCACTCGGCGGCGCTGTCGCTTGTGCCCGCAGGCAATCCGAGGGCGGTCATGGCCTGGCGTCCCTTCTGGTCGACGGCGAGCCAGTCGGCGAGCAGGCTCGGTGCGACGGTCATCGTCGCGTCGAGGTCACCAATGCGGTGACGGACGGTGTCCAGAAGGCGGTCCCGATCGGCGGGGCTCAGCGCGTCGAAACCGCCGCGCAGCGCGGGCAGCCGGCGGATGAAGTGCTCGTCGTCCCAGCCGTCTACGGTGTCCAGCAGCGGGGCCAGCGTTTCCCCGCCGGCCTCCAGCAGGGCGCCGGCAACGCTGAGTGCTCCACGGAGTCGGTCGGTGCACTCGGCGGCGGGCATCTCGGCCCAGGACGCCAGGGCAGCACCGAACGCATGGGGCTCGGCGAGGCCGAGCAGCACCTGGACGGCGTGGCCCGCTCCTCGCATCAGCGGTGATCCCTCACGGGCGAGGCGGCTGACGGCGTCACCGAGCCGCAGCAGGTGGCCGCTGTCGTCGGCGTGCCGAACGAGGTCGAGCAGGGCGCGGGCGTCCCCCGCATCGGTCGATCCGGCGAGCCCGTTGACGGCGCGGACAGCGGCGGCGTGCAGGTGGGCCAGGTGCTCGCCGAGGCCCGTCGGTGGTGACGGCGTGGCGGGGATGTGCCCGCGTTGCAGCCGCTGGAGCAGTTGGCTGGCGGTGGCGAGTTCGGCGAGCGTGGCGGTGCCGGTCGCCGCGGCGTGCAGGTCGGCGAGGCGGACGTCGACGGCGTCGGGCAGGCCGCAGGCGGCGGCGCGCGCGAGCCCGGAGATGGCGTGTGCGGCGGTGGGGCCGCCGTTGGCAACCTCACGGCGGCGCCGGATGTTCAGCATGCCGGCGGCGGCTTGGGCGAGGGTGACGCCGTGTGGGCTGGCGGCGGCGAGGGCGGCTTCGGTGCCGGGCTGCCAGTGCAACCGCCAGCGGGTGGTGAGGGTGTCGGCCGTGGTGGTCTCGACCGGCTCGGCGTAGGGCACCTGGCAGGCCCGCAGTCGCTGCAGGGTGGCCTCTCGTCGCTGGTCGAGCGGGTTACGCAGCGGGTCGAGGCGAACGATGCGAGGCGCCTCACCGGGGCCGGGCAGGCGCAACTGCCGCAAGAGAGCTGTGGTTGCGGGGGTCAGCCCGCAGACGGGTGTGTCCGGGCAGAGGTGACCACGGCGCTGTCCGATCAGGGTGTGCTGCATGGCGGCGGCGACCGCTCGGCCGCAGCCGACCGGCTCGCCCTGGGCGAGGACCGTCTGCAGCGCTTCGACGAGTTCACCGCGTCCGGCGGTGGGCAGGTTTCGCAGTCGGGCCAGATCGTGGGCGAGCCGTGTGATTTCGGCGGCCTCCGCCGGTCCCGTGGGGTGTCCCTGGTCCCGCAGGTGGCGCGTGATCTCGACGGCGAAGCCGCGCAGGCGGGCGGCCAGCGCGGTGGGGTCGGCATGAGCCTCGTGGACAGCCTGCTGCCAGCGAGGATCGCGGATTCCGGCGGGATAGCCCGACCGCGCGTCGAGCAGGTCGAACGAGTAGGGCACCAGCGAGATGACCGGTGCGCGCCGTGGCGGCTCGGCGTCGGGTGGTGTGTTGGGCGATGGCTGAGCGAGTGTGGTCAAGGCGGGGGCGTGGAAAGCGCCGACGACGACGGCGAGGCGGCCCGGGGTTTCGGCGACGCGTTGTCGCATCCATGCCTCGCGCCGCTGGTCGAGGGCGCCGATTCCGCCGGCGGTGGCATCGGCACGCAGCGCCCAGCCGACCGCCAGCGCCGATCGGCGTACCGCCTCGGGCGGTGAACCGGGGGCTGCGGCTTCGACCCAGCGGTCCCACAGGTCGTCGCCGGTCCGCCCGGTCAGGGCGGCCCGCACGGTGTCGGCGTAGCCGCTCGCCCGGGGGCCGACGGCCGGACGTTCCTGCCAGGCCGGGTCGGTCAGCGGCAGGTCGCAGCAGTGGGCCGGCACGCCTCGACGTTGCGCCCACCGCAGCGCGGCCAGCTCGGGGGAGAAGTCGGCGAACGGGTAGAACGCCAGCGGTCCGCCCTCGTCGCCGTCGGCGGCGGCGAGCGCGACCGGGGCGTGGGTGTCGGGGTGCGCCAGCCAGGGCAGCCACGGCTGCATGTCGGCGGGCAACTCGACCAGCACCGCGTCCGGGGCGGCCGCGTCCAACAGGGCGGGGATCGCCGCGGCGAGCACCGGCGAGTGGTGCCGCACTCCGATCAGGGTGACGCGGCCGGTGTCGGTGAGACGTGCGACGGCGGCGCGGGGGTCGCCGGCGGTGATGTGGTCAGTCGCGGAGGACATCGCGCTGTTCCCAGAGCTGCCGCCACATCCGGCCGCCGGCCTCTGCGCGTCGGCGCAGGGCGCCGTCCCAGTACGCCAGCAGCCGCGCGTGGTCGGCCGGGTCGTCCTTGCGCACCACGCCCAGCAGGTGCCCGGGGAGCAGGGACAACGGATCCGGGCCGGGCAGATACGAGGTGGACAGGCCGATCGACGTGGCGACGGCGACCGCCTCGGCGGTGCTCATGACCGAGGACGGGCGTTCCACCTCCCAGCCCTCGACGGTGCTGCCGGTGCGCAGGTCACGGAAGGCGGTCACCAGTGTCTCCAGCACCGCCTCGTCCACCGTGTACGCGGCGCCGACCCGTTCGACGGTGGCGCGGGCCTGCCGGGTGACGAGGGCGACCTCGGCGTCGAAGTCGGCGATCGGCGGGACCACCTCGAAGTTGAACCGCCGTTTCAACGCCGCAGACATCTCGGACACGCCGCGGTCGCGCAGGTTCGCCGTGGCGATGACGCAGAAGCCGGGGGCCCCGTAGGCGACGGGGTCGTCGGCAAGCTCGGGCAGGACCAACCGACGGTCGGACAGGATCGACACCAGCGCGTCCTGCACCTCGGGCAGGCAGCGGGTAATTTCCTCGACCCGGGCGACGGCGCCGGTGGTCATGGCGGTGAGCACCGGTGAGGGCACCAGCGCCTCCCGGGACGGCCCCTTGGCCAGCAGGAGCGCGTAGTTCCAGCCGTAGCGCAGCTGTTCCTCGGTGGTACCGGCCGTACCCTGCACGGCCAAGGCACTTGTGCCGCAGATCGCCGCGGCGAGCAGCTCGGACAGCATCGACTTGGCAGTGCCCGGTTCGCCGACGAGCAGCAGGCCCCGCTCACCGGCCAGGGTCACCACACACCGCTCGATCAGGGCCCGCTCCCCCACGAACTTCGGCGCGATGGTGACCTGACGGCCGTCGGGGCCCGGCACGGGGCGGCCGGCGGAACCGGCGATGAACGTAACCACGGCATGAGGGGTCAGCCGCCAGCCGGGCGGGCGGGGACCACGGTCGGCGGCGGCCAGGAACGCCAGCTCGTCGGCGTACAGGTGCTCCGGCGGGTCGATCTGTCGGGTGCTCACGCCTTCTCCTGCAGGTCGAGGTAGCGGGGGTTGTCACCGGCGGTCACGCGATCCCACGCTGCGCGGTACAGCTCCGGCATGGTGCGGTTGACGAGGGTCAGTCCGTTGAGGAACAGGTACAGCGGCTGCTTCCAGGTCTCCATCGGCGTGCTGGGGGCCTTCGCCGCGAGCCAGCCGCCGGGCAGGAAGACGCCGCGGCCCGCCCGTTCCCGCTTGCCCGCCAGCACCAGACCGGCGTCGAGAAGAGCCGCCTGGGCCTGCTTGAGGGTGGCGGGCTTCCAGGCGTTCCAGGTCCGCACGTTGACATCGGTGGGGTTAGGCAGAGCCAGCAGCTGCAGGTAGTAACTCGCCGGGTCACGGTCGAGGCCGGTGTGAACCGCGACGGCGTCGACCAGCTCGGGTGCGCTGACCCGCGGGTCGCGGTGTTCGCCGCCGACGCCGTCGGGGGTGGCCAGCACGGCGGTGATGTCCGGGGAGAGCACCAGCCGCAGCGCGTCCGCGACCGGGCCGGAGATGAAGCTGACCGCGGGATCATGCGGTCCGTTGAGGCGAGCCGGGGCGAGATGGTGCACGACCGTGTCCCGGAAGGCGTGTCCGGGCACTAGCGCCGGCCCCGCCTGGGGTGGCTCGTCCACCTCGTGTCGCCCGGCGCCGATCAGCAACCGCGGGTTGCGCAGCCGCTCCCGCAGCAGCTCCAGCGCCCGAGGCAGGGCGTCGCGCATCGGGTCACCCCACGGCAACTCGTACGCCAGCCACAGCAGCGCCACCGTGCACCCGTACAGGTGGTTGCCGTCGAACGGGGTTCCGCTGGTGGCGGTGGTCTCCAGTCGGCCCCAGTCGCCGGGGCGGCTCTCGCCGTCGGTCGTCAGCCAGCTTCCCGGTGCCGGGTTGGCGATCGTCTGCAGGATGTCGGCCGCTTGGGTCGTGGGCAGGACACGGGTGGCGTCGGCAAGCAGGTGCTCGCCGATGACGACGCGGACGCCGCGCAGTGCCAGCCAGGCCGTCGCCAGCCCGTCGACGTCCGGGCCCCGCCGCCACAGATCTGCCGGGTCCCGCGGCATCGCCGCGTCCACCAGCGCGATCCGCTGCCCGTACGACAGGGACTTCAAGGCGTCGCGGGCCGCGCGCGCCTGCGTGGTGTTCACGCCGAGGATGCGCCGCTGTTCGGCGGTGAGGAAGTTCGCCTGCCACTCGTCGATGCCGGGAAGACCGGCCAGCAGCAGAGCGGCCTCCGCCCGCGTCATGCCGGTGCGCTGCACCAGGTCATCGACGCATTCCGCACGCCAGCGGGCCGGGCCCTGTTCGGCGAGCAGTCGGCAGAACGCCGCGATGCGATCGGCGCCGCGCCAGCCGGCCGCGACGATCTCCGCCTCGACGGTGGCGCCCGACGGCGGGGTGAACCGCCCGTCCGGGGACAGCTGCACCGCCGTACGCCGCCACTGCTTGCTCCGCCCGGCGTACCAGGTGGGACTGCGCTCCGGCAGCAGCACCGTCACCTGGCCGCCGTCGCGCTGAACGGTCCGCTGGCTCTCCGGAGGTGCCTCGTCCCAGGTCACGGTGAGCACCCGCACGGCCTGCCCAGGGTCGGAGAGGATGGTATCGGCCAGGGTGGACACCAATTGCGTCAAAGCGGCCCGCTCCTGCTCGCCGGTCACCAGTGCGGCGGCGCGGACGGCCAGGGCGCCGAGTCCGCCGAGGGCGTCCACCCACGTCGGGGTGGCTTCCGGTACGTCCTCGACCGTCCCGGCCGTGAGAAGGTCCGCGACCGCGGTGACCTGCCGGAGAACATCGTGCCGGGTCTGCGCTCTGCCCGAGTAGTAGGTGAACCTCTCCGCCGGCAGCAGCCCCGACCAGGCGGTGCGCAGCACATCGTCGGCGACGGTCTCGACGGTGCTCTCCTCGACCGGGTCGGTCGCCAACAACTGTGGCAGCCCCTCCAGTCGCCGGCGCAGGCGTACCGCGCGCACCACCTTCTCCGCCACGGCGGAACGCAGGACGGGGTCGGTCACCTCCGTCAGCACCTCGGTGACGATGGCCAGCGCGGCCGCATTGATTTCGGTGGACTTCGTGACGGCGTCGGCAATTGCCATCAGCCGGGCCGCGTCGGCGGCGTCGATACGCCGCAGGCGGGCCGAGCCCTGCCCGTCGCGCGCGCCCAGCGCGTGCCACCAGGCCAGCGGCGGCAGGTACCGGGATGTCCTGCAACGGTCCACCGGCTCGCGGCCGTCGGCGCTCCACACCGTCAGCTCCAACTCGGCCCGGTGATGGGGCCGCCCGGTCACCGGAAGTACCACGTCGCTGCCCGGCAGCTGGAGCCCCGCCACCAGCGCGTCACTGTGGAACGGGTTGCGGCTGGCCCGCACCGCGGTCGGGTGCCAGGACACCCGCCGCCCGTCAACCCCCTCCCCCACCTGCGTGCCGTCCGGCAGCCGGGTCACCCGCCACCCCACCAGCCCGTCCCGCCAGCCCAGCGGCGACGAGGCGAACTCTGCCGGAGCCGGCCGCAACTCACACAGGTCAGCCAGGAGGACCCCGTCGCGCGGCAGGTCGGTGGCGAAGAACGCGGGCAGGCTGTAGCGACCGCCCTCGCCCGTCGCCGGGGCGTACTCCCGCCAACGCCGCTCACCGGCCGTCGGGTCGGTGGGCCGTTCACAGCGCCAGAACGAGACCCCGTCACTGGCGACCGGATATGTCCCGGCCGGGCCGCGGGTGTCTCCGGCGTGCCAGGGCCGACCACCCGTGGTCGTCGCGCCTTCGGGCAGCGGCAACGGCAGCGACCGTCGGCCCCACAGGGCGTGGTCCGTCGGTTGGTCGGGCTCAACCAGCACGTCCGGGTCGGCGGACCAGTAGCCGACAAGCCGGCCGCTGGTGCTGTACCAGGTGACCAGGAGCTGCCCATCGACCAGCCGACAGCTGGTGTCGGAGTAGGAGTTGCGCGCGTGTGGGCTGTCCGATGGCGGATACCGGAAGATGTGTTCGCTGATCAGGCCGTTGACGTCGACGACGTGCGCCGTCCGGTTGTCCTGCACCACCAGCTGCGGCCAACCGTCGCCGTAGCGTCGGCCGAGTTTGTCCTCGGCCACCTGCTCATAAGCCGGCCACGACAGCTCAGCGACCAGACCGGCGCGCAACGACCGCGCGAGCACCGCAGGCACGTCGACCCGCGCCAAGGCGGTGAACGCCTCCGGTGCCAACGCCACGCCGGCGGGCGACCACACGGCCGCGAGCTGGGACAGTGCCTCGTCCAAGCCGATCAAGGTACCCTCCGGCATCCGAGCGGCCCGTTCGACGAGCAGCTCGGACAACACCTCGCGCAGGCCGGCCGCTCCGAGCGTCTCGGTGACCAGCTGCGCCGACAGTGGCCCCGACCCGTGCCTGCTGTGCAGCCCCAACAGCGCGTCGGCCGCCCCACGCGCCAGCAGCACCCGACATTCGGGGTCGGCGGCCACGGCCCGCAGGTCTCGCCGGCCGGGACCGTCGTCCTGCACCCAGGCGGACACGTTGAACGCACTGCTGTCTGTCTCCACCGCCACCGGCACCCCGCCGGTCAGGCAGACGTCGAGAACGTCCAGGTCGGCCCGGTGAGCGAAGTCGCTCCACAACCTCACCGGCCGGCCCTCCGCCCGCAGCCGCGGCACCAAGTTCGCCACCACACGGATGAGCCTCTCGCAGCGGCGTCGGCTGCGCCGTTCCCGCAGCGCCATCAGCCGCTCCAGCCATCGCGCCGCGGACACCGCCGCCGCCTCGTCCCGCAGCAGATCGAGCGTGCCGGCCGCCTCCAGCAGCTCCAGCCAGAAGTCGGTGACATCCGTCGACCAGCCCGGCGGCTCGGGGAACATCTCCACCAACCGGGTACGCACCGCCGGGTCCCGCCTGGCCAGCCGCATCAGGGGTTTGCGGTACGCCTTCCACACCGGCTCGCTCGAGCGAGCCATCGCGGGGAACGCCAGCAACTGCCGGATCACCGCCTCGGCCTGCTCCTCGACGTCCACGCCGGCCGCCTTCGCCAGCCGTCGCAGGTCCTCGGCCATTCCCGCGTACGGCGGCAACCCGCCGGCGACGCGACGAATCGCAAGGGTCCGCACCATCTCGTACGCCTCGAGCGCCGGCCGCCGTGCCGCGACCGCGCGGGAGTACTCGGTCAGCATCTTCGCCGTCAGCGCACCGGCGAAGGCGAACTCCAGATGCACCTCCCGCAGCCGCTCCTCGTCCACTGCGAGCCCGTGCATCTGTTCGGCCCGACGGGCCTCGGCGAAGCAGCCGCCGGCCATCCGCGGATTGTCGGCGGCGAGGAACGCCCGCCCGGCCTGCTCCCAGAACGTCGGCAGGAAATGCGGTGCTGCTGCGCCCAGCCGAGTGGCCAGTTGCTGGTAGCCCTCGCGGGCGTTGCCCGGCCTGGAGGCGGCGGTCCGGGCCAGCCGCGCCATGTCCTTGACCATTGCGAGTGCGTGTCGGCCGTTAGCGGGATCGTTGATCAGCGCCCAGGCCGGGAATCCGAGCGACTGCCGGCGGGCCGTGCCCACCGGCGTGGGTTCGACGCTGCGGCTGAAGCCGAGGAACTCCATCGACAGATCCTCGGCCTCGCCGAGGGTGGCGCCGGCCAGACGCACCACGGCCCGGCCACTGAGCGCCGGATGGGTGTAACGGCGGGCGGTCACCACGTCGCGTCCCGCCTGCGCCTCACCACCGGGCAGGATGGCCCCCGCCTCCAACAGTGCCTCACTCACGCCTGCTCACCGTCCTCGTCGACAACCCGGCCGGCGTACAGGTTCGCCGCCATCCGCATTCCTTCCGACCACGCCACCGGTCCCACCGCCGCCAGCGCCACCGCCTCCCCTGCAGGACCGGTGAAGTTGAGTGGGCCGGTCTCGGTCTCGTACAGCGGATCGCCCTCGCCGATCCACAATGAGGCGACGATCGGAATACCGTCCTCCCACACCCGCAGCGACGCAGCGCCGCCCTGCACGCGGTAACCCGCCGACGTCGTCCTCGCCTGCACGTGGCGCAACTCCTTGTAGCGGCCGCCGGCGTACCGGGACACCTCCCGCCGTCGTTCGTCGTCGGACTCCGGCCGCGTCCACACCTCACGGAACAGCTGCAGCGTCGCCTGCCGCACCCCCAGGTCGGCGGCGAACTCCCGCAGATCCGCCAGGTCAGGCAGCCGAACCGGGTGAGGCAGAACAACCTGCTCGACGGTGAGACGGCCACTCTCGCCATCCAGGTCCACCACCCCGAGACCCTTCTCGGGGTCCGCGTCACGTAGCAGCCCCGCCCGGTCGGTATCCCATCGCCCGGCGTCGTCGAGCGGCACCACGACCAGATCACGCAGCGGAGTCCGCCACGAGTCGTCTGCCCAGACCTCGCAGATCACCGTGGTGGGCACCGGGAGAGACTGGATCATCCACTGCTCGACCTCACGCCGGCAGGAAAGCTCGTGCCGCTTCAACCACTCCGACAGCTGCCGCAGGCCGACCACCACGTCGGCATCGCGCAACGCCTTCGGCAAACTCTTCAGCGGCTTTCCCTGGCGGTTCCGCGCGACCACCCGGCCGCGCTCCAGGCTCACCTCGTAATCGGCACCGGCCGACAGCCAGCCCATGTTGATCTCCTCCCGGCGGGCAGTGAGCGGGATTGTGCCATCCGGGACCGACACTGGAAGATCACCGTCAACGGGATGCGCAGACCCGCGACAGCCGGTAGCACCTACGGGTCGTCGACCTCCGGTAGCGCCACGTGTCGGCCGAGTTGACGATGGCCTGCTCGACGAAGTCCGGGTACCGGCAGCCTGTCACGCATGCTTGCCACTGCCCACCGCCAGCAGCACATTGATCAACTCCGAGCCATACGCCGGCTGCCGGCCGACCTGACGGCGCAGCCCCTCCAGACCCCCGCCATCCGATCGTCGCTGCCGGCCGTCTGCACGGCGCCGACCGACCATCGGCCCCCGTCGCGTGAAACGCCTCGCCGACTCCTCCCGGTGAACCCGACAGTCCCGGCGTCCCCCGGCGGCGACGAGCATCTCTGCCACATGGGGCACGGATCGGTCCCGCACACGATCCATTCCGCCGCTGTGCACGCGCGAACCGGTCATCATTGTGGACGTGAAATGCCGGGGCGAGCACGCCCTGAACGGCCACGACCTCGCGAGCTTCTCCAGTGCGTCGACATCGGGCGAAGCGGCGGTTGCGCCGATCCGATCGGATTGCGCGAAGCGCCAGCCAGCAGCGTCCGCAGCGCCTGACGCGGAATCTAGAGACGACAATGCCGCTCCGTCCAGGGAAGCAGACGAAGCGGCACGTCGGAGCATCTCGAAGTCAGCGGTTCGACGGCCGACGATCATGGCCGTCACCGCCAGCAAGATCATCCGTTTGCTCTGTTCAACCTGCAATTCGGGTTTGGGAATGCTCCGAGAAGACCCTCGCCTGATATACCGTGCGATTGCCTACCTCCAGTCCGATCAGCCTGCCTCGCTCGGCCGTACCTCTGCGCCGACTCCCCTCGGGCGAGGCTAGTGCTCCCAGCATTACCTCCCCGAAAATGGCGCTCCAACTAGATAGGCTCGCCTGCCAGCTGTCGCCCCAAAGCTAGTCTTGCGACTCATCGTGACGGGCCTGCGTTGGCACCCCACTTCGGCGCTTCGTTCGCTTCGCCTGGGCCAGCGCCTTCGCCCTAGCATGATCCGATGGACTGTCGGCATCGATAAGAGGGAATAACTGCTTCTCGTAGTCGAGAAGCGGTCGACCACCGTAAGTCGCCACCGCCTCCCCACGCGGGTCGCTACGCCAGATCACTCCGAAAAAATCCGCATTCATATGGCGATACACCTTCACCACTTGCGGAGCCCCTCCGATCGTCGGATACTTCTTACTTCGAATCATGTCTCGTAGGACTTCAAAGGGCTCCATGTCTAACGGGTCGTCCATCGTAAGGCCCGACCTGGCACGGAGGAGGTTGAACTCGCGGAGAGCTTCTCCTGTTACATCGCCTCCAATTTGGAGCTGCACACTCGGTTCGTCCTCCCGGTGCGGCTCTCTCTTGGAACGAACGTACCTTCTTTCCTTTCTGCTGAAAAAGTACTTCCAAATCTGGAACTGCTGGTATCGCCAAGACCAGCCTCCGAGAATGAACATCGTCGCGCTTTTTTCTAAGTGAGCCGATTCAAGTAGCGCCCTGTCGACCACCCTGATGTCCAACATTTGGTTTAGGACATTTTCCACAATGTCCGCTAATTGCGTTATGTCGTATCGTCGACTGGTGACCGCAGGACTTGCCTCGACCGCTCGTTGAACTTGAAGCATTGCCGGATAGGCAATGTCGGTAATTCCAGCAAATGCCAGGACAGCATCCGAACGTGGGAGGGATAGGATCTTTGGGCAGCAGTCCCAGCGAGCGCCTCCCCCAGAGAGGCGACTGTCGCTTGCCATCACCATTTCTCGCACGTCGGGGGAGGAGTTCCGCACCCATGAAAAGACAAGCGTCATACAGCGATCCTATTCCGTCGGCCGATGTTCGGGACTCCACTCGAGGTGGCGACCTGGCAGGGCTTCGTTTGCACTTGAGCCTGGTCCATCCTCAGACGAGCCGGTATCCGTACTTGGTCGGAGTGAGCGCCTTGATGGCAATCCATCCGTGGCCAGATGCAGCGGCCGCCCCCCGAGGGCTTCGACGACGGACAGCGTCGAAGCTGGACGTCGGCAACGATGAAGAGTGCGTGTTCGGCGTCGCAGCCGTCAGCCAGTTGGTTGTGGCGTACTTCGTTTCGGGTGATAACCAACTCCTCCCCAAGCGACTGAGTTCCCTTGACATCGGTCATCAACGAGGAGCAGAGGAATCGGCTGTTGCCCGGGGCGGCGAGGAGCGCCCGAGCGCCGCCGGTAGCACGAGCATCGCGACGATCGCGACGACCTCGACCGCCAGCAGGCGATCCAGTCGGGTAAGGCCAGGAATGTCGGACGGCACGAGCACCTGCCGCAGTGGCAGCATGGCAAGCAGCGCGGCGGCGAGTTCCAGTGATGGTGAGGATCGCGGCGACGGCGCCAGTTCTCGGCAGCAGCGGCAATCCCGAGCAGCAGCGGTGCCGCTGCGATGGAGTACACGGAGATGGTGTACTCCGTCGGTCGCCGGACGGAGCCCGAGAGGTCGGCGATCTGCGCGAAGCCCTCGCTCGGTCTGCTAATGGCGTACCCCGGTTCAACGGTCCAGTCGACGAGATTGTCGCCTTGAGAGAGCGCGATTCCGAAGCTCAGCTGCTCCACTAACTTGATCTTTAACCTCCGAGGGCCCTGTAGGGACCCTGACCGATCACGGAAACAGCCCTTGGCCGATGATCTTCTTGTCTAGGGAAGAGCATCAATAACCAAGGGCTGTTCTGGTGACCAGTGTGCATGAGCGTGCTGCGGCTGACGCCGTCGGGGACCTGGACAGGTTCCGGCGAGAGTTCTACGACTGCCTGACCGCTCGGGCTGAGGCATTGTTCGACCTGACGGACGCGGTGTTGTGCGCCGACGGGCCGGTCCGGTCGTTGGTGGAGTTGTCGCTGGTGGGCGAGCACCGCCGCGGTCACGGGGCGCTGTATGACGCCCTCGCCTGCGGCCAGCTGGACATCGATCGGCTGCGCACGGCCCTCGCCGGGGTGTCGTTGCCGCGGGCAGCTGATGGTCGTCTCGTCCTGGCGGTCGACATCACTTGCTGGCTGCGGCCGGACGCGCACACCTCGCCGCAGCGGATCTTGTGTCACACCTACGGCCGCGGCAAGGATCAGACCATCATGATCCCGGGCTGGCCGTACTCGATGGTCGTGGCCCTGGAATCTGGTCGCAGTTCGTGGACCGCGCCGTTGGACGCGGTGCGGCTGGCGCCTGGTGACGACGCGGCCACGGTCACCGCTGGTCAGCTGCGAGACATCGTGGGCCGGCTGATCGGGGCCGGACAGTGGCAGGCCGGGGACCCGGACATCCTGGTCGTGGCCGATGCTGGTTACGACGCGCCCCGGCTGGCGTTTCTCCTGCGTGACCTGCCCGTGCAGGTCCTCGCCCGGATGCGCTCAGACCGGGTACTACGCCGGGCAGTGCCGCCCCGGCAGCCGGGAACGGTCGGCCGTCCGCCCCGCCACGGCGGCGAGTTCGTCTTCGGCGATCCCAGCACCTGGGGCGAACCCGACGCGGCCACGATCACCGACACCCGTCTCTACGGCAGCGCGTGGGCTCGCGCCTGGGACCGGCTGCACCCCCGGTTGACGCACCGATCCGCCTGGATCGACTCGGCGAAGGTACTGCCGGTCATCGAGGGAACCGTCATCCGGCTGCAAGTCGACCATCTACCCAGCGGCGCGACCCCGAAGCCGGTCTGGCTGTGGTGGTCCGGCGTCGACGCCACCGCCGCCGATGTCGACCGGCTCTGGCAGACGTTCCTGCGCCGCTTCGACATCGAACACACGTTCCGCCTGTTCAAACAGACCCTCGGCTGGACCTGCCCCAAGATCCGCACCCCGCAGGCCGCCGACCGTTGGACCTGGATGATCCTCGCCGCCTACACCCAGCTCCGCCTGGCCCGCGCCCTCGCCGCCGACCTGCGCCGGCCCTGGGAGAAACCCGCACCACCGCAGCGTCTGTCACCCGCCCGCGTCCGCCGAGGGTTTCGGCACCTCCGCCCGAGAGTCACCTGTCCGGCCGGTGCACCCAAACCCTCCCGGGCAGGACCAGGGCGGCCACCCGGCCGCCGCAACACTCACCCCACCCCGCGCTACGACGTCCACACCGCGACCACCACGAACGCCAAGACAGCGGCTGCAAAGAAAACGAAGTCTGTCAATCCACGTCCACGCCGCACAGGTTAAAGATCAAGCTAAGCGATGTCTCGTAACCCGGTGACGGGTCCGTCGCGGACGAGGTGTCATCACGCGGCTTTGGACGTCCGTGTTCGGTCACCGGTCACCGATGCCGGCCCTTCCCCGCAATAGCATCAGGACGATCAATGACACGAGCAGCGCACCGGACCCACACAGCACGGCGAAGTGCAACACCGGACCACCGAACCCCTGGTTCGGGTCCCTCATCAGCGTCGAAGCAAAGGTGCAACTGGTCGATACCAGCAGCACCCAAAGCAACCACCGAGGCTGCCGTCGCAGCTCCTGCCACGCCCTTCTTCGGATCACGCCATCCCCGCTCATCGAAAGCCGCGTCTGCGCATCGGCCACCAATATCTAACGGCGCCACCACCAGCCTAAAGGACGCCTCGTAACCCTGGCGTCTGTCTGTTGAGGATGATCGGGCAGGATGCCTGGGTGCAGGTGATCACGGCAGCCCAGCCTGAGTGCGCTTCCTAGTCAATAAAATCCGGAAAGTTGATCTTTACTAGCGCAGGTGAAGTAGTCTGCTCCCCGCGCACGCGGGGGTGATCCCCCGATGCCGTCGCGCATCGGCCCCCAGTACGCCTGCTCCCCGCGCACGCGGGGGTGATCCCTCGTTCAGCCTGTCGGCCACCGTCGGAGCGATCTGCTCCCCGCGCACGCGGGGGTGATCCCCAAGAGCCGCGGGGCCGCCGTACCGAAAGGCACTGCTCCTTGCGCACGCGGGGGTGATGCCTCTATAGAGTCCTTTTTCGAGCGGGCGCAGCTCTGCTCCCCGCGCACGCGGGGGTGATCCGGAGGTTCACGCGGCCGGGGCCCCGTTCCTGGG
The DNA here is from genome assembly GCF_027460145.1 of Micromonospora sp. WMMA1949. Taxonomy (NCBI): domain Bacteria; kingdom Bacillati; phylum Actinomycetota; class Actinomycetes; order Micromonosporales; family Micromonosporaceae; genus Micromonospora; species Micromonospora sp. WMMA1949. The sequence goes on from NZ_JAPZBG010000001.1 coordinate 154,912, forward strand.
CTGCTCCCCGCGCACGCGGGGGTGAACCCGCACTGTCGCGGTTCGCGCGGCCGACCACCCGCTGCTCCCCGCGCACGCGGGGGTGATCCTGAACGCGAAGGCGGCACGCAGTACACGGACATCTGCTCCCCGCGCACGCGGGGGTAATCCACCATCCGCGCCGCCGGCAGCAAAGGCGGCACCCTGTTCCCCGCGCACGCGGGGGTGATCCCCGCTGCCGGCAGCGCTCGGCGCGAGCCATCGTCTGCTCCCCGCGCACGCGGGGGTGATCCGTCTCGATCGTTGCCGCGGCCGCGGATCCGCTCCTGCTCCCCGCGCACGCGGAGGTGATCCCGCCTTGTAGCCCCAGAGGCCGATGTCCACCCACTGCTCCCCGCGCACGCGGGGGTAATCCCGTGACGGCCCGGCCGTCGCCCGGCCACCACGCCTGCTCCCGCGCACGCGGGGGTGATCCGTCGGTGCCGAAGAACGACCAGTAGGCGAACTCCTGCTCCCCGCGCGGTTGCTTCTACCAGGCCGACCCGAAGTAACCCTCGCCGCTGCGGGCACAGCTGCTCGGCGTTGCCAGCTCGAGCTGCACATAGAGGTCCGATGTCTAAGTTCGTGTGCAGTGAATTATGGACGGCCGGCGTTCATAAACGGCTAAACGTTCCACAACGACCGTCATTCGGATCATGGCCGTCGAGCTCGGCGGTACCTAGAGTGGTGCGGTGCTAACCGTCGGCGTTGACTTGGCAGCCGCAGACAAGCGCACGGCAATGGCCGCAATTGAATGGCTGCCAGACCGAGCAGTAGTGCGCGACCTGGCCCTCGGGGTCAGCGACACTCAGATCGTTGAGGCGAGCCGCCGCGCGGACAAGACCGGGCTCGACTGTCCATTCGGATGGCCGGCACCCTTCGTCGCACTCGTCACGACCCACCAGGCTGGCCATATCGCCGCGAGCGAAGGCGAGGGCGGGCTGTGGCGGCGCCGCTTGGCATATCGCCACACCGACGAGGTGGTGCGCGAGCAGACCGGGATCATCCCGCTCAGCGTCGCCGCGGATCGTATCGGGCATGCTGCCTTCCGCTGCGCCGGCTTACTGTCGATGCTCGCCGCGGACGGTCAGGATGTGGATCGCTGCGGCGGCGGCCGGGTCGTTGAGGTGTATCCGGCGGCGGCACTGAGCTGTTGGGGCTTGGCGCACCGCGGCTACAAGGGGCGAGGCCAACAGGTCCAGCATGCCGACCTCGTGACTGCACTGCGCGCTGCCGCGCCCTGGCTGGAGCTGGGCACCTTCGAGGCGTTGGCTCGGCGCAGCCACGACGCGTTCGACGCAGTGATCGCGTCGTTGGCTGCCCGCGCAGCTGCGATCGGCAAGGCCACAACGCCGGATGACGAGCAGCGAATCGCCGCACGGTCTGAGGGGTGGATCGCCTTGCCGATGTCCCCTCTGAGTGGCCTTGTCGCTGCGGCAGAAGCGTAGACGGAGGGTAGTCGTGGCTTCAGGATTGAGCTGGCTGGACAGCTCTCGCAACGATCAGCAGCGGATGCGCGAGCTGCTCAAGCTCTTCAGTGACACGGAGAGCCGGGACGAGCTGGGTATCGGCCAGGTCCGCGACGCGTTCAGCGACCTGCTCTTCCCCGGCACCTCCGTCCTGCAGACTCGGGCGCGGTACCTGCTGATCGTGCCCTGGTGTTACCAGGAGTCCGAGCGGCGGGGATGGCGCGGCGACCGCCTCACGAAACAGGTCGACCGCAGCGAGCGGAAGGTGATCTCCGCACTGATGAAGGGTGACGACACAGAGGGCGTGATCGGCCGTCGGGCTGGTGTCGCGGTACGGACACTGCCGTCGACCATCTACGCGGCCGCGCTGCTGCGATACGGCATCCGCAAGGATGACCATGAGAACTCACAGGGTCTTCAGTCCGGCGTTGGCTCCGCCGAGGCGGATGAGCTGACCGAGCGAGTACACGGCGCCTGGCACGCGACGTTGCCGGCCGCGCCGAAGGGCTTTCCGAATGAGGTCGAGGGTGGATTGAAGCTTCGGCCGGAAGAGGGGCGATGGCTGCGCGAGCGGCTCCTGGCCGCGGTGCCGGACACGCTGCTGGCGTACCTGCTCGAGCCCGCGCATCGCCCCGGTTGGGACAGTGAGGCGCCGTGGGAGGAGCCGGCGGTGGCAGCCGCGCCGGGTCCGATCGGTCCAGTGGTACGGGACGCCGCGCTGTTCTCGCTGGCGATCCACGGAGCGGCGTTGCTGTACAACCTCCTCGTGGCCCAACGGTACGAGGCCGCCGGCTTGACCGAACGTGAGGCGCCGGCGGCCCGCTACCGAGACCTGTTGGTGGACTGGAATCAGCGTGTGTCGACCGAGCACGGCCTCAAGGGCTGGGACCGATCGGGCATGTGGGACCGGCTGATCGACAAGAACCCGCGAATCGCATCGAACGTATCTGCCCGACGGTTCATTGACCGTTGGCTTGACGCGGTCACGAGCGGAGCGGCGCACGACGCCGTCACGGACGAGAGCTTGCGCAATCTGGTGGCCGAGCGGGAACGATCGGTCAAGAAGGGGCAGTCTCGGTTGGTCAACGACAAGCTGCTGCGTACGTGGAGTGGTGCCTCCGGCAGTAGGCCCTTGGTCTACCGGTGGCCGCAGGTGCGCCGGATCCTCATCGACATCCACGACGGCTGTGCCGCCGACCTGCCGGAGGCTGCCGGTGCTCGCGCCTGATACTCGCTCTCTGCTGCTCGACGCGTTGCGTCCGCCGCCGGGTATGCGGATGTCCCGCGCCGTGGCGTTGACGTTCACCCTGGATCTGGAGAGTCTGCTGATCGCCCCGCTGGCCTTCGCCGCGCACGGCTTACGCGAGTCGACGGACCCGATCGCGGTGATGGAGGGTGTACGGCGCTGTGCCGACCGGATCGATGTGTTCTGTCAGGCCGGGCAGATCGCGGTGCCGCCGACGAAGTCGGCGCTGCTGGCATTCGTCGAGCCGATGGTGCACCAGGTCCGCCGGCCCAGGCCGGGTCGTCTGTTCCACCCGAAGTTGTGGGCTCTGCGCTTCGAGGACGAGGCCACCGGTGAGACGTCACTGCGCCTGCTGGTGCTGAGCCGCAACCTGACCAAGGACCGCAGCTGGGACGTGTGCCTGCGGTTGGAGGGCTATCCGGGCACTCGCCGGGTGGCGGGCAATAAGCCCCTCTTCGACCTGCTGCAACGCGCGATGCGGCTGGCAGTCGCGCCGTTGCCGGCGGATAGGCAGGCGGCAATCGAGGCGCTGGGCGAGGATCTGCGTCGAGCCGAGTGGGAGTACCCCGAGGACGCCTCGGCGATGTTCTTCCACGCGCTGGGGGTGCCTGGTGCTCACCGAGTGGACTTCGCCGGCACACGACATCTGGTCATCTCACCGTTCTGCACGCCGGACGGCCTCGACCGCTGCGCGCCGAGCGGCAAGCTGGCGGTCGTGAGCCGCCAGGAGACGCTCGACTGCCTACCCGACGAGAGCCTGACCGGCGCCGAGGCCTTGGTGGTCAACGAGTTGGCTGGCTTGCCGACTGAGGAGTCGCCGTCGGGCCAGGAGGTGCTCACCGGACTGCACGCCAAGGTGTACGTGGTGGAGAAGGGACACCAGGCACGGGTCCTCCTCGGCTCCGCCAACGCGACCGCCGCAGCGTTCGACGGCAACGTCGAGCTGCTGGTGGAGCTGGTTGGTGGCCGCACTCAGTGGGGCATCGATGCCCTCTTCGGCCCCAAGGCAGCATTCCGCGAGATCCTCGAACCCTACGAGCGTCACACCAGCGCCGATGCGGATCCCGAGGCTGACCGGCTGCGAAACCTAATCCGCGACCTGGCGGCCGTACCGCTGTTGGCTACCGTCACGTCCGAGTCGGACCGCTACACCATCCGGCTGACTTCTGAAGACGCCGTGCCAGATGCGCCGGGTGTACGGATCACCGCGCAGCTGCACACCCGCCGGGGCGAGGCGACCACACTCGCAGCGGGGCAGCCGGTCGACGCGGCGTTCACCGGGCTCACGCTGGTCGACATCACCCCGTTCGTCATCGTCACCGCGGAGGACAGCACCGGCCGCGAACAAGCCGTCGTCCTCGCCACCCTGGTCGGCGATCCCGAGCACCGGCTCGACCACGTCATCGCCGAGCAGATCGACACGCCGGAGAAGTTCCTGCGGTTTCTGCTTCTGATGCTCGGCCTCGGCACGGAAGCTGCCGCCGCGGTGAGCGGCGGCGCCGGCGGAGCCGGCGCCTGGCGTACAGGCGGGACCGGGATCTTCGAGCTGCTTCTCAACGCTCTCGTCGACCGGCCGGAGCAACTCGACGACCTGGCCCGGCTCGTTAGCCGCATCGAGGCCAGCGGCAGCAGCAAGCAACTGCTTCCACCTGGCTTCGCCGAACTCTGGAAGATCATCACAGAGGCACGAGACGCGATGGCAGAGGAGGTGCGCGCGTGAAGCGGTACGACGCCGGCCCGGTCATGGCCGGCTTGAAGGATTTCCAGCGCACCACCGTCGCGCATGTCGTCGACCGCTACTTCGGCGCCGACCCGACCCGCCGGTTCCTGGTCGCGGACGAGACCGGTCTCGGCAAGAGCGTGGTCGCCCGAGGCGTGATCGCACAGACCCTGCAGCGTCTTCAGGACGACGACAGCGTCGAGCGGGTCGACGTCATCTACGTCTGCTCCAACCAGGATGTAGCACGCCAGAACATCGACCGGCTTCGGGTCACCCCGGACGAGACGGTAACGCTGTCCAGCCGGCTCACCCTGCTCGCCAAGCACGCGGACAAGCTCAATGCCGCGACCGCTACCGTCGGCAAGCCGATCAACCTGGTCGCGTTCACCCCCGGCACATCCTTCGACCAGGGCTGGCGCACCGGCACGGCCGAGGAACGTGCCCTACTGTTCCTGCTGCTTGAGCAAGCAGGCTCATGGGACGGCTGGCGGACCCGGGCGGCGCTGCGGGCGTTGCAGGCCGGCGTCGCGACACCTGGACGCTTCGAGCGCGAGTGCGTCCGGCTGCGGGAGGAGCTGGGCGGGAAGGTCAACCGCACGATCGCTGACGAGTTCCTGCGCCGCGCCCGACAACGGGGCCTGCTCGACAGGTTTGACGCACTGCTGGACGGCATCGGCCGACGTCCCGCGCTACCAACCGCTCTGCGGGAGACCGCCCGCAAGCTCACCGGTGACCTCCGTACGGCACTGGCCACCGCCGGCGTCGAGGTCCTCGAACCCGACCTGATCATCCTCGACGAGTTCCAGCGCTTCCGGGAGCTGCTCGATGACAACGGCGGCGAGGGCGCCGAACTCGCCCAGCACCTGTTCGACTACCGGGATGCCCGGGTGCTGCTACTGTCCGCCACCCCGTACAAGCCGTTCACCTTCGCCGAAGAAGCCGCTACCGGCGAGGACCACTACAGCGACTTCCGGCAGGTCCTGCGCTTCCTCAGCGACGACGAATCCTGGCACGCCGACGTGACGAAGGCATTCGAGGCGTACCGGGAAGCTCTGGTCCGCGGCGAACCTTGCGCTGACCTGCGCGAGTGGCTGCGCCGCCTGCTGCTGACGGTCATGTGCCGCACGGAGCGACCCCTCCTCGGCGAGCACGACATGCTGCGCGAACACGTCACCCTGGCCGACGACGTCAACCCGCAGGACGTACGTAGTTACGTCGCGATGCGCAAGATTGCCAAGGCTGTCGGGGCTCCTATGACGGTCGAGTACTGGAAGTCCGCACCGTACTTCCTGAACTTCCTCGACGGTTACCAGCTCGGCGCCAAGGTCCGCGCGGCGCTGAAGGACCAGACAGATTCGAAGGTGCCACCGCTGCTGGGCACGGCTCAGCTGCTTGATGCCGAGACGATCCGCCGACGTGAGCCCGTCGATCTCGGCAACGGCCGGCTACGGCAGCTCGCCGCCGACACCGTTGACCGGGGGTGGTGGAAGCTCCTCTGGCTGCCACCGTCGCTGCCCTACCACGCGCTCGATGAGCCGTTCGCTACCGCGGCGCGTGAAGGCATCACCAAGCGGCTGCTGTTCTCATCCTGGAACGCCACTCCGACCGCGGTAGCGGGCCTCCTCAGCTACGAAGCCGAGCGCCGGCTGGGCACGGCTGGAGAGAGGCATCGCCACCTCGACTACCGCATCGAACACGAGCGCCCCGCGGCAATGAGCGTCCTCGCGCTCTTCTGGCCACATCCCACTCTGGCGGCACTGTGCGATCCGCTGGCGTTGGCTCGGCAACGACCGGACGACCTCGCGCTGCTGGACGACTTCGAATCTGAGGTACGGGACCGGCTCCGTGCTCATGCCAGAGCCGAAGAAGGGTCCGGCCTGCCAGCGCTGGCTGAGCCGTGGGAGCTGCTCTTCCGATGGCCGGGCGCCGATCCAGCCGTCGACGACGCTGCTGCCGCCCTTGGCTCGTCGGCAGACGAGGAGCATTCGGCAACAGGTCTGGACCGACACGTCGCCCGGGCGCGGGATCTGACAAAGCAGGCCGGCTACCCGACGCAGGGCCAGCTGAACGGGCTGATCGACAGCATCGCGACAATCGGCCTGCACGGCCCTGGCAACGTCGCCTACCGTGCGTTGTCGCGCCTGATCGAAGAACCCGGCAGCCAGGTCACACCGGCGGGGCATTGGCGTGCAGCCGCGCTCCTCGCCAGTGGCCTGCGTTCCCTGTTCAACCGGTCGGAGTCCGCACAGCTACTCGACCACCTGGCGATGGGCAAGGTCTACTGGCAGGCAGTGCTGCGGTACTGCGCGGCCGGCGGGCTGCAGGCGGTCCTCGACGAGCACCTGCACACGTTGCGCAGCACAGCCTCGGACACCCCACTCGACGACTGCGAGCTGTGGAAGATTGCCGACGAAGCACGGCAGGCGATGGCCAGCCGACAGTCGACGTACGAAGCCTTCGACCCACGCAACCCGGAGCAGCCCATCAAGCTGCCCGGGCGGTTCGCCCTACGCTACGGCGGCCGCGGCGAGGAGCAGTCCCAGGTCAACCGCAAGATGGTCGTACGTGCCGCCTTCAACAGCCCGTTCTGGCCGTTCGTCGTCGCCACCACCAGCGCCGGCCAAGAAGGCATCGACTTCCACCAGTGGTGCTCAGCGGTCGTGCACTGGAACACCCCGGCCAACCCCGTCGACTTCGAGCAGCGCGAAGGACGCGTACACCGATTCGGTGGGCATGCCGTACGGCGCAACGTCGCCCACGCTCACCGGGCCGATGCCCTGCGCTCTTCGGATCCGGACGTTTGGAGAGCCCTGTACGACGCTGCCCGAGCAGAGTCCGGAGAGCTGGGTGACTTTGCGCCGTACTGGGTGTTCTCCGGGCCGGCGAAGATCGAACGACACGTGCTGCCCTATCCGCTCAGCCGCGACCAGGCGCGGTTCGACCGGCTCAAGGCGGACCTGGTGAGGTATCGGCTCGCGTTCGGCCAGCCGCGGCAGGAAGACCTACTGCTCCTTCTGCAGCGGCAGGCGAGAGACGAGAACGACGTGCCTGATGTTTTGGATCTGAGGCCTCAACGGCCGACCGTTTCCCGGTTGTGAGACGGAGGCTCGACTCGAGCCGTAGGAGGTGCAGTGAACGCCCGGACCCGTTCGCCCAAGTCGCACTGATTCACTACGCTCAGGTGGAGGTTGTCGGAGCGTCAGCTAGGCATCAGCCAGAGGGCAAGGGAAACGATCTTGCGAGCCATAGTGAATGAAAACCGCGAAGTCGATCTCTAGCGGCCCAGGTCAAGTAGTCTGCTCCCCGCGCACGCGGGGGTGATCCGCCGAGCAGGAGGCCGCGCGATGAGCCTCAAGACTGCTCCCCGCGCACGCGGGGGTGATCCGTCCTGACCCCACCGGGTGAACTTGCGGCGGTCCTGCTCCCCGCGCACGCGGGGGTGATCCTGGAGCTGATGAAGCTTGACGACATGCCGGAATCTGCTCCCCGCGCACGCGGGGGTGATCCGGGGTGACCTGCCATGTTCAACGTTGGTATCGGCTGCTCCCCGCGCACGCGGGGGTGATCCCTCCGCCCGCACCACGAACCGGCGCCCCACCAGCTGCTCCCCGCGCACGCGGGGGTGATCCGAACCAGAAGAACAACGGCGTGTACGTCCTCCCCTGCTCCCCGCGCACGCGGGGGTGATCCGGCGGAGGCTGAGGCGGCGACGACGACCCGGGGCTGCTCCCCGCGCACGCGGGGGTGATCCCCGCACCCGCCCCAGCCCCGCCTCCGCCAGGATCTGCTCCCCGCGCACGCGGGGGTGATCCCGGGAGCAACCGATGAGCCACGACACCAAGGGCCTGCTCCCCGCGCACGCGGGGGTGATCCGGGGGCAGAGCGCAAGGCGTGGGAGGGCCGAGCCTGCTCCCCGCGCACGCGGGGGTGATCCCCCGGCGGCGGATGACCCGCCGGCGGCGGCGCCACTGCTCCCCGCGCACGCGGGGGTGATCCCGCCCCACCCCGGGCGCGGTCGGGGTGGGGCGTCTGCTCCCCGCGCACGCGGGGGTGATCCCGAAACGACCCTGGCTGTCGTGGTCTACACGATCTGCTCCCCGCGCACGCGGGGGTGATCCTGCGCCCACATGAGAGCGCGCATCACCGTGAATCTGCTCCCCGCGCACGCGGGGGTGATCCACAGGTTCGTCTTGCCGCGGCCTCGCACACCGACTGCTCCCCGCGCACGCGGGGGTGATCCCGAGGAGCGAAGGGAGGCGACCAGTGCAAGAGCCTGCTCCCCGCGCACGCGGGGGTGATCCGGCGTCGGCGAGGTTCAACAGGGCGGTCATGTTCTGCTCCCCGCGCACGCGGGAGTGATCCGGCCGCGTACCCCGACTGGAAGACCCGCGACAACTGCTCCCCGCGCACGCGGGGGTGATCCCGTTCTTCGGGGTCTTCAGGTACTGATCGGCCACTGCTCCCCGCGCACGCGGGGGTGATCCGCGATCCCGTTCTACGAGCCCGGACGGCGGATCCTGCTCCCCGCGCACGCGGGGGTGATCCCAGGTGCGAGCTGTCGCCGGAGGTGCGCTTCCCCTGCTCCCCGCGCACGCGGGGGTGATCCGAACTGTTGCAGGGCGCGGCCCGCGTTGTTGATCTGCTCCCCGCGCACGCGGGGGTGATCCGCCGTGCCGCTGCTGCGTGAACCCGCCCGTTGCCTGCTCCCCGCGCACGCGGGGGTGATCCCGGACGCGGCACCACCGAGCCCGGCGTGTGCGCCTGCTCCCCGCGCACGCGGGGGTGATCCCAGCGCGTCGTCGATGCGCTCCCACAGGTCGTCCTGCTCCCCGCGCACGCGGGGGTGATCCCGCTCCGCTCACCACCAAGGCCGAAGTTTGGGTCTGCTCCCCGCGCACGCGGGGGTGATCCGGGGGGGGCACACCCGCCGAAGGCAGGCTAACCCCCTGCTCCCCGCGCACGCGGGGGTGATCCCGCCGCGTCGTCGTACATGTTCGACCCGGACAAGTGCTCCCCGCGCACGCGGGGGTGATCCCACGATGGGTGTGCCGCTGACGCTGCGAGGCTTCTGCTCCCCGCGCACGCGGGGGTGATCCGAAGATCCGAACCACGATGGAGCCGGACCGCGACTGCTCCCCGCGCACGCGGGGGTGATCCGCTGCGTGCGTTCCTGCTGTTGACCGTGCCGACCTGCTCCCCGCGCACGCGGGGGTGATCCCGGCAACGGTCCGCTTCGCCGCCCCGTCGGCGTCGCGCCCTGCTCCCCGCGCACGCGGGGGTGATCCGATGACCCTGAGAGGGACGCGGTTCGCCTACATCTGCTCCCCGCGCACGCGGGGGTGATCCCATGCTCGCGCGGTGGTTCGGCTACACCGCCGCCTGCTCCCCGCGCACGCGGGGGTGATCCCCTCCGGCCGGACGGGTACGCCCTGGCGCTCGGCTGCTCCCCGCGCACGCGGGGGTGATCCAACTCGGCGAACCCGCCCGCCTCCACCGCCGCCCTGCTCCCCGCGCACGCGGGGGTGATCCCGGGGTCTCCTGTTCGGTGGGGCGGGTCGCTCTCTGCTCCCCGCGCACGCGGGGGTGATCCTGACCCGATGTGTGCGCCGTGGAATGGCACGGCCTGCTCCCCGCGCACGCGGGGGTGATCCGCCGGGCCCGAAGCCGGGCACGAAGCGGACCCCCTGCTCCCCGCGCACGCGGGGGTGATCCCCGGGCCAGCGGGCCGATGCTGCCGTTGTAGACCTGCTCCCCGCGCACGCAGGGGTGATCCTTGGGCCGCCGGACTGTCCGGATCGGACGGCTTCTGCTCCCCGCGCACGCAGGGGTGATCCCTGGGATCGGGTGTGGAGGCCGCGAACGTGGTCCTGCTCCCCGCGCACGCGGGGGTGATCCAATGGTCGTGGTCTCGAAATACCACGTTCCGGCCTGCTCCCCGCGCAGTGGGGGGTGATCCCCCGCCAACGGCTGACCCGAGCAGTCCCTGTTCTGCTTCCCGTGCATGCGGGGGTGATCCGGAGCCGACAGCCGCGCCGACGAGGAAGCGCTTCTGGTCCCCGCGCACGCTTGGGTAATGGGTGATGCCTCGATCTCCTCCTCGCTGTTGCCGGCCGAGAGCTGTTCCCGCGCACGCGAGGATTATCCGCGGAGTTGGCCGCGTGCGGCGCCTGCCCCATCCCTGGTTCCGGCGTACCCGCGGAGGAATTGCCCATCATTTCGGGACCTGCATCCTGTCCCTACCCGCATCTCGCGCAAGCAGGGGTGATGGTGATTCCTACCGCGGTCTAATCAAGATCCCGACGATTCCGTTTCGTTAGTCGCCGTCGCTGCGCGGCCGCGCCGGCCAAAGCGCCGGCGCTTGGCCGCCTTGCTCCAACCTCCCGCGGCTGCTGGATTGGTCACCGGCACCGCGGGTCGGCGCATAAGTGTGACGCCCTCGGCATCTACTGGCGTCCAGTGATGGTCGTGCGCGACGAACGACAGTCGCTGCTCGCCCCGCACTTGGAACACCATCAGGGCGCGCCCGGCACCCGCCATTTCGGTCACCCGATTCCACAACCTGTTCCGTACGCGGGCGCTGACGTGTCCGACGTACACGCCCGCCGAGAGTTCGAAGAGCCACTGCGTCAGGTGGCCTCGGAGCCCGGCCGGGCACGCAGTGAGAATGATGACCGTCATCAGAAGTCGACCTCACCCGTGTTGGCGTAGTTGCGCCCTGCGGCCAGCTCAACCCCGCTCCCGTCCCACAGGCGGAGATCCTCTCCCTCTTCTTCGACCTCGCCGCCGCCCTGCTGTTGAAGAAGCAGCATGCGGATGTCGCGTACGCATCGCGCGAGGATGGCCCCGTCATGTACTCGGTCGCGTACTGCTCGGCGGGTGTCAGCCCCGATGTCGGTCGAGCCGCCGGCTACGACGTCGAAGGCCACAGGGATCGTGATCTCGGCCTTGTACAGGTCAGCGATGTCATAGACGAAGGCTCGCTCGTGGCCCGTGTGCACGAAGCCTAGACCGGGCGCGGCACCGAGCGCGACGATGACGGCGTGAACGATGCCGTAGAGGCACGCGTGGGCGGCTGACAGTGCCTGATTGATCGGGTCGCCGCTGTCGAAGTCCTCCCGGTCATATTCGCGCTGGCGCCAGGCAACGCCTGTGCGTTCGGCCTGCTCCCTGTACATGCGGCGGACACGTGCGCCCTCTTTGCCTCGCAGTTGCTGCAGGGTCAGGCGCGTGGTGTCTTCGCCCGGGAACCGCATCGCGTACATGGTGCGTGCGACGGCCAACCGCCGGTCTCGATGGCTAACTGCAGCAGCTTGCGCCACAAGCAGCCTGCTGGATGCTGCCAGTGATCGACCGTGAGCGTAGTAACGCACCCCTCGCTCCCCAACCCAGACGGCGGTGGCGCCGTGGTCGGCGAGCAGGGCAATGGCTTGGTGGGTGACGCTGGTACCCGGTCCGAGGAGCAGCACGCCGATCGAGGCCGCGGGTATGTGCACGATCCCTTGGTCGTCGGTAGCGGTAATGGCATTGCTGTCACGGTGAATGACGCTGCGTTCAAGGTAAAGGAAGCTGATCCGGTCCTCGGCTCGCGCCAGGTCGGCGATCTCGGCGGGTGGTACTCCTGGAATCTTCATGGATGCGCCGAATCAGCTGGCAGGGGCCATGGTCAGGAGGCCGCATCCGTACGCCTTGCCGTGCCCAATGCCACCACGCAGCGCGCGGCGGAAAGCCTCCGCGTCGGCGACCTGGAGGATGCCGTCATACGTCACGGTGGCCAGGGTGACGTTGGCCAGGCCTCGCTTGAAGTTCAGCGTCTGGCTGTGGTGCAACCGCAGGTTGGGACGCCCGTCCTGTTGCGTGGCGATGCGGAATCCGCGGTCGGCTGCTCGGCTCAACAGCCAGTTGACCTGATCCTCCTCTCGTAAGCGGCCGAAACGCTGGGTCTCCTTGGAGTCCGCGGTCTTGCGCCCGCTGTGGACCGGGTTGGCGGTGAGCCGGAACGCCCAGTCCTGGCCGGGGCGTAGTGAGTCGAGCAGGCCGCCGTAGTCGCGGGTGACCCACGCGTCGGTCGTCGGCCAGCCGGCCTGCTCGACAAGGTGGGTCAGGTCGGGCCTGCCCGGACTCGTGATGTAGAGGTAGACCGTCGTGGAGACTTGGGCGTCGAGCCGCCACAGGGTGCGGGCGCCATCCCGCTCGTAATCCTCGGGAGCAGCAAACGCGGCGCGGACAGCGGCGTGCATGGCCTGGGGTGATCCGAGCAGCTTGCGTGCGCCGCGTCGAGCGGGGTTGATCTGGAACCGGGTCAGAAACATGGTCAGCCTCCCAGCAGGCTCAGCGGATCGTGCTCGGGGACGGCGGCCCGTTCTGTGAGGTCGTTCCTGACGTCGACGTGTCGGCGAATCACCGACCGCCAGGTGTGCTGGCGGTGAGCAGGGTCGAAGCTGACGGGCTCATCGGGGACGGTCTCGCTTATCGGTTCACCCGCTCGCGCGTCGCGGATGATCTCCAGTCGAACGGTCCGGGCAGCCCGGCGCTGATACCACTGCGAGGCGAGCCAGGGCCACTCCGCCAAAGCGTCGTCGAGGGCCATGTCGTGCACACCGAGACTGATGGGACCGTCCGGTGGGCATGACCGGCGGCCCAGGTAGAGGGGGAAGTGTGGTCGAGCGAGCGCTTCCGCGAGGCCCGTCAGAAGCGCCTGCTCCCCCGCGACCGCAGCGAGGAAAACCGCGTCGGATAGATAGAAGCGGTAGGTCAGTGGAGCGCTTTGCCGGCCATCCAGCGATCGGGCCGTCTGGAAGTCCCGCAGGATCTGCCCGGGCTGGTCGAGGCGTACCCCGAACTCCAGACCCAGCAGCTCGGTGAGCGGCTCCGTGCGGCGGATGCCTTTCGCAGCGGCGAGCAGGCCGAGTACACCGCTCTTGGTCGGGGCGACCTCGGTGCCGCGGCGAGCGAAGCGGCTGGACGAGCCCCACGACTGGAGCGGGCCGGCCAGCCTCATCAGAAGTACGCTCATGCTGGCTGTCCGAGCGCCAGGTCGACCTGCTCCCCTACTCCGGCGACCAACTCGCTGAAGCTGACCGCCTTGCCGAGGTCGGCCAGCACAGCGGTCTGCTCCCCGACCTGGGTGACCCAGCTGGCGACCGGCCGTTCCCCGTAGGCCTGCTCGACGGCGATGGTGTGCTTCGCCAATGCGGCCGCGGCCAGCTCGACCCGACCGGCGGCGTGCGTTTCCCGTACCGGCGTCTCGAAGGCGCCGACGAGGTTGACCGGCTGTGTGTCGCGCATCCGTACGAGGACCGCGTCGGGGAGCGTCCGGTGAGCGAACGTGTTCTGTTTGCCCGTCGGCATGCTACGGGCGAAGGCGACCAGGAATGCCTCCACCGCGGCACGGGTGGCGGCTGCGTCGCCCAACGTCCGATGCAGTGCGTCGACGTCGACGGTCGCGTACCGGTACAGCGTGGAGGAGTTGAACTCGATGGTGCCGATCATGCCGGCACCGGTCTCGGCGGCATCGGCCTTACGGTCGTCGACGGCGGTGAAGTAGTCGAACTCGTTGTCGACGGCGTGGACGCTGATGGCGTGAGAGAGCTGGCACGCCGCGTCGACGTTGATGTCCGTCATGTCGGCGACCATCCGGCCGAACATGGCGATGTCAACGGAGTGGTCGTTCCTGGCCAACTCCTTGAATCGCCCCTTGTCCAGAGGTGTGCCGGCGGCCGAGGCCTCCAGCGCGGCGGAAGCGAGGTTGTCCAGCTGTCGGTGGCTCAGGAAGAGCAGGTAGCTGGACTCGATGTCCTTGATCTCGCCCTTCTTCTTGTCGAGCTTGGCCAGCCCTGCCGCGACGAAGACCTCGGCGGCCAGGGCCGAGGCTGCTTCGTCGGAAAGGTTCGGGTCGAGGGCCTTGATCCGAGCCGCCAGCGACTCACCCACCCGCTTGGTACGTTCACCGAGTTGCGAGCGGTCGAGCAGGTTGGCAAAGGCCAGCCGGATGGCTCGCTTCCATGCCTGGCTGGAGACCCGTGCGCGCCGTACGCCGCCGTAGACGGCGGTCTTCGGCGAGCCGGTGTCGTCACGGTTCAGGTTGCTCGGAGGCACGGTCTGCAGCGCGTAGACGTCGATGATGGTGCGGCTCATGACAGGTTCTCCTCGGAATTGTCGGTTGAGGCGTCAGCGGTGGTGGCGGGCCTGGTGCGGAAGAACTCGCGACCCCAGACGGCCTGGATCCTGGCTTGACCGCCGGGTAGCAGCAGGGTCCGTAGGTCGTCGGCGAGCAGCCCGTAGTCGAGGGGGATCTGGTGTTCTCGCAGCATGGTGATCAGGCTGCGTAGGTGGTAGATGCTCTCGTGGTAGGTGCTGGCGGTACCGAGCGCGGCGAAGCGGCGACGTACGCCTTCGGGACCTCCGGATACGCGTACGAGGTCGGCCAGGCTCCGGCCCAGTCCTCGCCCGTCGACGTGCATCCGCTCCCGGCGTGACTGCTGGTGCAGTGCGTACAGGGTCACCGCGTCGTGCACGGCTTGTTCCGCGTCGGCGGGCTGCGCGTCGTCGTCCGGCCGGCGACCCAGTAGGTGATCCGGCACCTGCAGGTATCGCTCAAGGGTGAAGTCGAAGCCCGGCGGGCGTCCCATACCGCGCCGTAGCCGGGCGAGTGCGCTGACCGCTTCCGGCTGGGTCGCGTCGCGAAACAACCGCGCCTGAAGGGCACCCACCGTTCGGGCGACGTGTTCTCCGAGTTCGGCACGTCGGCGAGTCCAGGACCTGGCCTGCACGCCGGCTGTTGGCTGCTCGTCGACCGCGGTCATACTGCTTCCTCCTGCTTCTGCTGGGGCACCTCGGCCGCCATCGGTAACGCCTTGGCGAGGCCTGCGCGGAACCACGCGTCGGCCTGGGAACTGGAGTAGTGCACGTCTTTGCCGGCGCGGTCTTTGCCGACGCGGCCGATCCATGCCGCCGGTCCAGCTGCGGCAACCAGTTCGCCACCGAGACGGCCGACAGCACGGCGCACCAAGCGTTGCCATGCCGCACGCTCGGTGGCTGGCTCACTATCGGGACCAAGCCCAGCCAGCCAGTTGCGGAAGGCATGGTCCAGCACGGCGTAGGCGCGTTCTGCTGCCCTCTCGGCCTCTCCGCTGTCCTGGTCACGGCTGCCAGCGGCCCGCGCGAGGTTGTCCGCGAGCCGGCGCAGGACGTTGACAGCCGTCTCGGCGTCGGCGGCAGCGTCAATAGCCGTCACGCGCAGCTCCGACTGGTCGACCAGGAGCAGCACGTTCATCGTGAGCGCATCGCTGAACACCTCGTCGATCACTGCCTGCTTTGCACCGTACGAAATGCTCACAGCCCTTGTCCGAACCCGAAAATCAGGCTCGACAACTTCGGTAACGGTCAGCCGGGCCAACCGCTGCAGCACCATCGGCGAAAGCCGCTGAGGCGGCTCGGCGCCAGGCTGTGGCGGAGCCGGCAGCAGCGTCTGCAGCCCGCGCCAGAGCGCCCGACCGTGGTCGTGCGGCCGTGGCAGGTAGACCGGGATTACCTTCTGCTCTCGCTCGCGCGGCGCGCTACGGCCCCATACGCTCATGGGCTCCAAGAGCTGACGATCCTGCCAATCGAGTCGATCTCCGTTGGAGACCATTGCCCCGGTGATGGCGATGGCGTCGCCAAACAGCCGGACTCGTCGGGATTGCCAGGTGTAGAGGCTGAGCAGGCCGAAGGGTCCCCGCGTCGTGTCGGACTCCTCTGCAGAGCTCTGTGGTGCGCGTTCCCACACCGGCGCGTCTCGCTCGTCAGCTCGTTGCCAGGCGGGCGCGACCGGCACCAGATTGAGCAAGAGGGTCTCGAGCAGGGTGGCACCCTCCAGGTAGACACCGCCGAGCCAACCGAGCGAGCCGGCACCGATCGGGTAACCCTTACCACTCTTCACCCGCGCGTCTCCCACCGCGCCGGTCTTGATGCCGGAGGGGTCGTAGGCCTGGCAGTGCACCAGCCAGCGGGCAGCCTCGGCCGGTGTAATCGATGCCATTCCGGCGCCCGCGCGGGTGGTGAGAAACTGCAGGCCGTTGGGCACGTCGGCGATGAGTCGCTCCAGCCCGTACGGGCCGTCATTGGAGGCGCGCAGATCGGCGACCTGGTAGAAGGGCCGTTCCGGGTGCAGAAGATCGAACCGGTCTCGGAACTCTCCGAGGTAGTCACTGATATCCGCGGCCGGTAGCCGCCGGTCGCGCCACAGCGCCAACCAAGCAGCCTCGCCGGAGGGGCCGTCGGTGGCCCTGTGCAAGATCGCCAGCGCCAGCCGTAGGATCGCGAACGTCTGCGTCGGCAGCTCGCAGGCGATCATGCGAACCTCACCGGCCTGGTCGAACATCTCACGCAGTGACAGATCACGGCAGCGGCCCCCGTTGTCCAGTGCCGGGATCCACGCCTCGTCCAAGAGCGAGAAGCCCGCGGGGCTGGGTGGAGCGTTCATCTGTATCCGTCTCCTTGGCTGACAAGCGTGATTTCAGGTGCCGGATCGGACGGCACGCAGACCCTCGTCCGGGCTGTACTGCAGATCGAAGCCAGCCACGGTGGCTCTGCCATCGGTGTCGACGTCAAGCACGAGTTCGCCGGCGAGCCAGTGGTTGTCCTGCCAGGCGCTGACATCGGTGCGTCGTTCCAGGTCTGCGACGACCTCATCGATCACGTCGTTGGCAGTCATCGTGCGAGGCAGCGGCAGGGTGCAGCGAGCGATCAGACGGGGTAACGGCCATCGTGGGACGCTGGCGGTTGGCACGGGTACACCACCTCCGTCGATCCATGGCGGGAGGATTAGTCCCTCCGGGGTCCGTACCAGAAGGAGGACTTCGAGCGACTCGGCGTCACTGTCGCGGACATGCCCCTGAGCCATCCGGTCGTCGGCGCCGGCGACGCCACCGGAGATCCAGTTGAGCAGAGGAATTCCAGGGTCGGCGACGCTGGCCAGCCGGAAGCCGTCAGCCTTGAGCTCCTTGGCGGCGATCTCGTCACGCTGTTTCGCTTCGGCCTCGGCCATCGCGGGCTGCCAGGATGGCGGCCCGACCGGTTGAGGACCGTAGGCAGCTTGGGTGAGAGGGGCGATGTCCGCCGGGAGCCGCAGCCGTAGGCCGTCGAGGTACGGCACGAGCACGGCGGCACTGCGCAGCAGTGCGGCTGGCTGATAGACACGGCGGGAGCCGTTGACCGGCTGCGGCGGCTCGGTGAGCCAGTCGGCTCCGGCGATCCAGCATTCCGGCTTCGTGAGGCGGGTAGGCCGATCGCCGCGCGGATGGCGGTGCAGCCGGCCGATGCGCTGCAGCACCAGGTCGATCGGAGCGAGATCGGTGACGAGGAGATCGAAGTCGATGTCGAGGGACTGTTCGGCGACCTGGCTGGCGACCACGACGTGGCGTCGTGGCCGTTGTGCGCTACCCGGCGGACCGAAGGTGTCACGTAGCCACCGGTCCTTCGCGGCGCGGTCGACGGCCATGAACCGGGAGTGCGCCACCGATACCGGGGTGTCCGGTCCGAGCGCCGCGCGCAGAGCAGCGGCGGTTTCCTGAACCCGCGCGACGGTGTTGCGGACGATCAGGGCGCAGCCGCCGTCGGCCAGACGGTCGCGAAGCAACTCCACCATCGTCGGCAGATCGTCAGCCAGTGGACGGACCGTGATCTCGATGCTGCGTCCGGACTCGGGGCAGCTGACCGCGGTGGCGCCTCGCCCCTCCGTTGAGGTGGTGACGAGGGGATAGCGCAGATCGTTGCGGAGGACCGCGTACCGGTCGATGCGTGGCTTGCCTCGGTCACGCCAGCCGGGCGGCTTCTCGGGCCCGAGCCGCCCCCGGTCATAGGCCGCCATCAGCTCAGCACGACGGTGGGCGGGCAGGGTCGCGGAGAGCACGACGACCGGTGCACCATAGGCGCCGAGCCATTCCAGAGCGCGGTCCAGGAACTGACTCATGAAGACGTCGTAGGCGTGTGCCTCGTCGATGACGACGACCTTGCCTGCCAGTCCGAGGTGTCGCAGCACGAGGTGTTTGCCGCGCAGCGCGGCGAAAAGCAACTGATCGATGGTGCCCACGACGAAGCTGGACAGGAGAGTCCGCTTCGGTCCAGCCAGCCAACTGTGCACGCCGATGGCGGCACCACCGACGTCCTCCGCGATGCCGCTTGGCAGCGATGTGGCGCGGAGTCGGTCGTAGTCCGGGTTGAGCGCCGCCTTGCCGTGGGCCAACCGCACATCACGGTCTCCGCGGTTGGCGTGCGCGTCGGGCAGGCGGCGTAGCCAGGACAGCATCCGGCCGAACATGGCGTCGCTGGTGGCCCGGGTGGGCAGCGCCAGGTAGCAGCCGGAGGCGCCGGTCCGCCTGGCGAGGATCTCGACCGCGGCCAGAGCCGCTTCGGTCTTGCCCTCTCCCATCGCCGCTTCGACGATCATCATCCCGGGCGTGGGCATCGTAGCGGCGAGCTCGGCGACGGTGCGCTGGACAGGGCGCGGGGTCGCGCCAACGGGCAGTTCGAAGCGCGCCTCGAATAGGTCGTCTACCCGCAGGGGCGCCGCGGTGGGAAGCCAGGGTACGGGGAGGTCCAGCAGGTGCCAGCCGCTTTGCAGCCGGTCGGCGTCGGAGCCGTCGAGCAGGTAGGGAAAGAATTCCTCGTTGCTGGCGATCCAGTCGGCGACGATGACGATGCCGGTGAGCGCGGCTTGTGCGGGCTGCGACAGTGGCACCGCGTCCCAGGAGACGATCCGATCGGCTGCCGCGCAGCGCTCGGTCATCCAGGCGAGCAACTCTTCCTGCGTCTGTTCCCACGCTTGGTCTCCGAGCAGGTGCCGACGCATTTGAACGTCGCGGAGACCTTCGTCGGTGGGCGGGACGCCGTGGTGACCACCGACGACGACGGCGTACGGGTGCGGGTCGGTCAAGCCCTGTCGGCCCAGCCAGTCGGCCAGAATGACGTGCCCCGCGGTAGCGTGCGGGGCGTACCTGCGATCGGAACGGATCAGGTCCCGGTCGTAGTCGAGCCCTCGGTCGCGCATCCGCTGCGCCAGAGCGGGTGCCTGGATGGCGAAAGCGGGCGTGGCTTTGCCGATGTCGTGCACGCCGGCGAGCCAGACGGCCAGGGTACGGGCGTCGCGGTCGCCGTCGGGCAGTTCGGCGGCGATACGGCGGCGTACCGCAGGGCTGAGCCAGTGGTCCCACAGCCGGCCCGCCACGTCGGCGGAATCGGCGAGATGCCGCCAGAGCGGGAGCCATCCGACCGGTGATGTGCCCTTGCGGTCGGTCTTTCCCCAGACCGCCCGGGTGGCGTCGCCCAGCTTCGGTCCGTGCGAGTCGGTGCGGAGGTTCATCGTTGCTCCGGCAGGAGTGAGCTGGGATGGCCGCTGTGCGACAGGTAGAGCACGTCGCGGGCCCGGGTCAGCGCAACGAACAGCAGGCACCGCTCGCGCTGCAGGTCCTGCTTGTGGGCGTGCGGGTCTTCAGTCAGCGGCGTCACCGCGTGAGGCGCGGGAAGGGCGCCCTCGTCCAGTCCGACGACTGCCAGGCACTGGAACTCGAGTCCCTTCATGCGATGCATGGTGGCGACCCGGACTCCGTCTGTTCCGCGCTTCTCGTCGGCCACGGGGATGTAGGCCTCCCGTAGCGTCCTGCTGATGAAGGTGACCATCTGTCCGGTACGGGCGGCGACGCCGATCGCGTGGGGTTCGACGCCATGGTCGAGCCAGGTACCCACCTGCTCGATCAGCGCTTCGCGCTCGTCCTCCCGGCTCACGTACGCCTTCACGGTGGGCGCGCCGCCGCGAGTCACGGAGCGGTAGCCGCGCAGCGTGTCGTCCTCGCCGTCGAGGCCGATGGCCGCCTCGCCGTTGAGGACCCGGACCGACAGGTCCAGGATCTCGTGCGTGGTTCGGTAGTTGACGTTGAGCCTGCGAGTCCGGCCTCGGACGTGGATGCCGAGCTGCGCCAGCGACACGTGACTGTCGTAGATCCTTTGGTATGGGTCGGCGAGCAGAAACAGGTCGTTGGGGCCAGGTGCAACGAGGGCACGTAGCAGGCGCCACTGAGCCGGATGAAGGTCCTGCCCCTCGTCCACGACGATGTGTCGATACGGCGTGGGTGACTGGCTGGCCATCACGGCCGCATCGTCGGCGAGTTGTGTGTGGGTGCGCAGCCGCCGCTTGGCCAGTTCGCGTACGACCGACTCGATGGCGGTCCATACCTGCTCCCGCTGCGCCGCGCGGAGCCCTTCCCCACGCCCTCGACGTGGGGCGTCACGGTAGGCCATCATGCTGGTCAGTTGCTGCGCCAGCACCACCTGCTCCCACTCTCGTCGGAGGAAGGCGCCGCTGAACGTGGTCGTCCGGCCGGCCCGGTTGAGGTAAGTGGGGCCGGCTTTCGCCGCCGCTTCCCAAAGACCGTCGAGCACTTCGTTCTCGACAATGTTGATCTTCTTGTCTCCTCGGGTGGCGATCTCGTACGCCAGCCTGTCGACGCTGATCACGTCAATGCGCGCGCGCACAGTGGGGTCTTCGGTCAGACGGTGCAGCTGCCGGCCGAGGGCGTCGGCGAGCGCCCTGGTGAAGGTGGTCAGCAGCACCTTCGTACCGTCGCCGGGCAGGCGTTGCGCGAGGAAGACCGCCCGGTGCAGGCCGGTGACGGTCTTACCCGTGCCGGCGCTGCCGGTGACCAGCGCCGGACCGCTGTAGGCCTCGCGGAAGGCGACGTCGCGCTGGGTGGGGTGCAGAAAGGTGCGCCACACGTCGAACGGATGAGCCAGGATGGCGGCCAACTCCACCGGCCCGGAGACGAACGCGATTCGCTCGGGTGTGCGGCGGGCAGCTGCCAGCAGGTCCTCGGTGTCCACGCCGCTGACGATCCGGTCGGCCAACTCGATCCAGACATCCTGGACAGTCAGTCCGCTGGCAAGACCGCGTAGGACATCGGCCTGCACGTCAGGAAGCCGCCCGGCCAGGCTCTCGAGTTGCCGGTCGGTGGTGATGAGCCGCAGCAGCGGGATGAGGTCTTCGTCCACGCCGAGTCGTGTCAGGTCCGCGATCGAGACGTCGACGAATAGGCCCTTGCAGGGGTCTTCGTGCGAGGTCGTGCGGGCGAACTCCTCGATGCCCGCCTGATCGCGCATCTCCAGGACGCCGATCGCCTGGTTGACGGTGAAGCGTCGGCTCACGGCGAAGGCGATCGCGTCATCGTGCGGCAGGACGTTCAGCAGCGCGTAGCGTTGCGCGCCGAGAGCGACCACGACTCCGCGATAGAACTGATCGATGCGGATCGTACGGATGTTTGGGTCTCGTGCCCCGGTGAGCTTCTCCAGGTGCATGCCGGCGTGGGTGTGCTGCGCGAACTTTCCGATGGCTGCGTCGACGGCGCGCTGCACGCGGCGATCGAGTTTGGCGTACGCGGGGAGAAAACCCCTGTCGATGGCCAACTCAGCCATATCGTTTTCTCCCCCGGCATGGATCGGCGAACAGAATTCAGTGCATCACTGCAGCCGCCCGTGACCTGAGCAGGCGACCGCGGCCCGCCGGGAGAGACATCCATCCGGCTCACACTCGTCGCCAGTAGAGCACTTGTGAAGTACGTTTGCAAGCATCTGTCTTGTAGCCGACGCTCACGGTGATGTCGCTAGTCCGCTGGAGTGTGGACGGCGGCTATGCTGACGAACGTGGTGGCGGGCGAGTGCCTCAAGGGTCGGTACGCGGTAAGCCGGTATCCGTTGGCGCACAAGGGGATGGGCGAGGTCTGGCCAGCCCGTGACGCCTTATTGGAACGTCCGGTGATCGTCAAGGTCGTCGGTGCCCTGGAAGCGGACCTGGTGCGTCGCTTTCGCCGAGAGGCGCTTCTGACCGCCCGGCTCGACCACCCTGGCATACCCGCCATCTACGACATTGGCGAGCACGACGGCCGACCCTTCGTGGTTCTCCAAAGGATCAAAGGCATCACACTGTCGGACCTGGTCGCCGAGCACGGCCCACTCCCGATCGCGTGGGTAGCTGCCATTGGCGCCCAGATCAGCAGCGTCCTGCTTGCCGCGCAGCGCATCGATCTGGTTCACCGGGACATCAAGCCGAGCAACGTCATGCTGGACCGCAGTGGCGCCGTCAAGGTCCTCGACTTCGGCCTGGCCGTGATGCGAGATGACGAGAGATACTCGCGGATCACGCAGTCGGGCCAGAGCCTCGGCACCATCGGCTACATGGCTCCGGAGCAGGTCACCAACAGCCCTGTCGACCATCGCACCGATCTGTACGGGTTGGGCGCTACGTTGTTCGACGTGCTCACGGGCCGGGCGCCCTTCGACGGCCTCACCACCATGACCACGGTCCATCGCCAGCTGGGGGATCCCCCGCCGCGGGCGACCGAGTTCCGCGCCGACGTTCCGGCCGAGCTCGACGACCTGATCTACTCGCTGATGGCGGTCAGTCCGCACGATCGGCCGACGAGCGCGGCCGAGACGTACCGCGCGCTCGTAGTGCTGGCCGACAACCTTCCACCTCTGCCCGGAGTCGTCATCGACGGCATCGATCCCGCGCGCGCCTACGCTGCCGTCCTCGGCCAGTCGACAACTTCGACGGCGGCGCCCGCGGGACCGCTGGCCCATGAGAACGAATGGGACGCCGACCTGGCCAAGCAGCAGGCTGAGCGCCTCCAGGAGACCGGGGAACACCGCGCCGCCGCTCGAGCGTGGCGACAACTCGCCGACGATGTCGCACAGCGGCACGGTGACGGCCACGAGTTGGTCCTCGACTTCCGGCGCCGCGCCGCGCTGGTCCATGTTCCCCTCGGCGAACACGACCGAGCGCGCCGGCAGTTGGAGAAGCTACTTCAGGACCGCCTCCGCGTGGCCGCGTCCGACGACGCGATCGTTGCGGAGCTGCGCCAAGAGATCGCACAGCTCGGCAACATCAAGACGGCTGCTGGTTCCCGATCAGGATCGGCCGGCGGCCGGGGTCGCTGAACGCCGACGGCAGCAGAGCTGCCTTCTGCTCGGGAAATCGGGCCCCTTGGTAGTGGAATATCTGTGCGCAGTTCTGCCCACGCGTCTCTGTCGTCATGGCACGCCGGGCGAGCACCGAGTACATCGACGCGTGCTTCATCCAGGCCGCCTCCTCCCCGTGACGGTCGAAGCCGCGACCGCTGGCCGCATGCCCGAACGCGTCGTGGACCGCGCGGAACATGTCGTTCTCCCCGTCGCTGAGGTAGGGGTGCGAGTTGCCGCTCGCCGCGCTCGCCCACACTCTCAACCGACGCCGCCGCAGGTCGGCTGCCATGGCCTCGGCGCACGTGTACGGGTCATCGTCGACGACGCGCACGGCCAATCCGAGGCCGCCGAACTCGACTCGGCCGACCAGGAAGTGATATTGACGCACTGTCTCTCGGCAGAACGCCGCGTAAGACTTGAAGGCACGCTCTTCACACGTCGGCGCCGCCATGTACGCCCGGGCCACAGCACGACCGACGTCCGGGTCAAGACGAACCCGCGCAAGCGCTTCGATAGAGATGGCGGCGCGACCACCGTAGCGATGCGCGCCAGCCAGCAGGTACTCCACCGGCGGGAAGCATGTCGAAGCGACTGACGAGACGGCTGCGAACAAAGGTGTTCATGGTCCTCCTTAGGTAGACGGTGAGATGTAGCGGTAGGGCTGGTCAGCGGGCTGGGACGAGCTCCGAGATCGAGGGCTCGAGGGTGCGTTCCGGCGACGCCATCCGCTGCTCCAGACGGATCGACTCGCCGAGCATGCGGATCTCGGAGACCCGGCGGTCCTGGTACAGCTTGGCGAACTTTCCGACGGTCGTGCTGCGTCCGCGACGTGGCATTGGTCCTCCCACAGACCTGGATGGATATAACCAAACATGGAGCAAAGTAACGGCTGTGAACGCGATACACAAGCCCTACCCTCATGGTAGCGTTCACGTGTGACAACACAGGCCGACCCGCTCCGCGGACAGACCACCCTGACCGCCAGCGGCATCGCACGGCTCGCCAACGTCGGCCGTGCGGCGGTCAGCAATTGGCGCCGCAGGTACGCCGACTTCCCGGCCCCCATCGGCGGCACCCCGAGCAGCCCGTCCTTCGACGCACGTGAGGTCGAGCAGTGGCTGCTTCAGCACGGACGACTACACCAGGCGGATGCCGGAGAACGGGCCTGGCAACACATCGAGAGCTATCAGCCGGCGGCGGAGATGACCGACGCGCTCGCCATCGCCGGCGCCTATCTCCTCGTGCGCCGGCAGTGCGAATCGGCGGAGGAAGCACTGCCTGACCCGAAGCGCCTCGTCGCCCGCCTACGCGCCCTGGACAAGAACCTGGCCGACGCCATCGACCAAGCTCTACCCGCAAAGTGGACACCACAACTTGCCGCCGTACTGGAAGCCGTGCGGCAACTCGCCACGGAGCAGGCTCCGGAAGCAGCCTTCGAGTATCTGCACCACCGGTACGTCACTTCTGCCAACTCGATGTCCGGACTGGCTGGCACCCCCGATAGCGTCGCCGAGGTCATGCTTGCGCTCACCGGCTCCGGCGCCCGGATCTTCGACTTCACCAGCGGCACCGGGTCCCTCCTGCGCATGGCTGCCGACAAGGCGCTGCGAGCAGGCAACGACATACGTTGTTACGCGCAGGAGATCAAGCCTCAATACGCGCTGATCACGCTTCTTCGTCTCTGGTTCGTCCAACTGCGCGCTCAACAGGCGGGGACCCCCAGTGACCCACCGGTGGTGCATGTGGGCGACAGTCTGCTCGCAGACGCGTTCACCGATTTGCGAGCCGACGTCGTGGTGGCGAACTTTCCGTTCGGCATTCACGACTGGGGTCATGATCGGCTCGCCTACGATCCTCGCTGGGTCTACGGGCTACCTCCACGCACCGAGCCCGAACTAGCCTGGGTCCAGCACGCATTGGCCCACCTCTCGCCCGGTGGCACCGCCGTCGTACTCATGCCACCTGCCGCTGCGTCGCGTCCCGCCGGGCGCCGCGTCCGTGCCGAGCTCATCCGCCGCGGGGCTCTTCGCGCCGTTGTCGCCCTACCAGCCGGCCTCATGCCGCCGACCGCCATCGGCCTGCACATCTGGGTCCTCACGCAACCCGATGCTCATCTGCCACCAACCGGCGGTCTTCTGGTCGTCGACACCACAGCCGCGCTGCCCGACCGCACCCTCCTCAACATCGTGGAGCCGGCCTGGCATGCGTACCTGTCGGGTGAGCAGGTTGACGAACCGGGGGTGTGCCGCACCGTACCCGTCATCGAAACGCTCGACGATCAAGTCGACCTGACGCCCCAGCGTTACCTGCCACGCGCCAGCACGCTGCCGACCGATCCAAACGAGATCATCCGCCGGATCGAAGGCTTCGAACGGCTGCTGGGTGAACTGCGAGACCACCTGCCCCCGGTACGAGGGACGCAGGTCGCACCATTACGCGCTGCGCCGCACGCCGATATTGGCGATCTGATCCGCTCGGGCAGTATCTCCGTGCTTCGCGCGACCAGCCGCCGACAAGCCAGTCATAGCGCCGTCACCTCCTCGGTGCTCACCGCCGCCGACATCATCAGCGGAAGCCCCGCAAGTGGATCAACAAGCCGTGACGCCGACGACGCATCGCCACTGGTTCACGCCGGCGACATACTCATGCCAGCCATCGGCACGAAGGTGCATGCACGGGTCGCCACGACAGAGCAGATCGGCGCGGCACTGGGCCCAGGGGTTCAGCTCGTACGCGTCGACAACACCCGATTCGACCCCTGGTTCATCGCGGGTGTTCTGTCCCTTACAGACAACGTGCGGGTCGCCGGCCGAGCCTCCACCGGCTCGGTACGCATCGACGTGAAGCGCCTGACCATCCCGGTGCTTCCTTTGGCCCAGCAGCAGGCATACGGCGAAGCATTCCGAAAGCTCGTCGACTTCCGTACGGCCCTTGAAGAGACTGCGAAGGCCGGAGCGGCACTGGCGCGAGAAGTGGGCGACAACCTCTTTGGCGGGAACCTCGAACTCCCCGACATCGAGTAGGCCTGCCCACAGACGGCGGGCTGCGCTCTAAAGAATCACGGCGAACGGCTACGCCAGCAGCTGCCGTAGTCCGACGCGTCTCAGAGTCCAGCACGCTGGTGCGACGGCTTCACACGGCACAACGCCCCCTTGGCTAATCGGCAGCCCCTACCGGGGAGCCAGCATCTGAGCACCCCCACTGCGCACCGCCAGTCGTTTGTCGTGTCCGCCGCTCGCCCTGCGTTGGCCTAAACCAACTACGCTGTTGGGAACACCGACCTCCTATTGTCAGCCGGCACCGAAAGGATGATCTTGCAGGCCCTAGTGAATGAAATCGGGGAAGTCGATCTTTAGCGCCGCAGGTCAATTAGTCTGCTCCCCGCGCACGCGGGGGTGATCCCGGCGCCGACCGGGCACCCGGGCGCGGGTTCACCTGCTCCCCGCGCACGCGGGGGTGATCCCAGCCTGACGAGCGCCAGCGGCGTCCACGGGTCCTGCTCCCCGCGCACGCGGGGGTGATCCCGTACATCAAGCCGGTCTTCAAGGGCGCGGAGCCTGCTCCCCGCGCACGCGGGGGTGATCCGGCGCCGAGCGTCCAGGACGGCGCCGGGTCCGCCTGCTCCCCGCGCACGCGGGGGTGATCCGTCGTGGGACTCCCGCGGCCAGGTCGACAAGGCCTGCTCCCCGCGCACGCGGGGGTGATCCGGCGAGTGGCCGATCGTGCACGAGTGGGGGATGCTGCTCCCCGCGCACGCGGGGGTGATCCTGCTCGACGTCAGCGACGTCGTGACGGCCGTCTCTGCTCCCCGCGCACGCGGGGGTGATCCCCGTCAACCCGAACGCCGACCGGACCAGCACGTCCTGCTCCCCGCGCACGCGGGGGTGATCCGGCTGGCGGCACCGCCGGTAGCGCGCTGGCCATCTGCTCCCCGCGCACGCGGGGGTGATCCGACCTTCTGGACCTGGACGGAGATCAGCGCCCACTGCTCCCCGCGCACGCGGGGGTGATCCCGGGTCATCCAGTACGTCCTGCCGGGTCATGCCCTGCTCCCCGCGCACGCGGGGGTGATCCCGTCGTCGCCTCGCGGGGTGCGGGACAGCGGGACTGCTCCCCGCGCACGCGGGGGTGATCCCTGCGACGGCGGCATGTGGTGCCGCTGCCGCGTCTGCTCCCCGCGCACGCGGGGGTGATCCCGCGTTGGTGTACCGCTCGGCGTCCTCGTCCGACTGCTCCCCGCGCACGCGGGGGTGATCCCTGGACCTGCTACCGGAACAACTTCGGGCAGGCCTGCTCCCCGCGCACGCGGGGGTGATCCGGCGACCGTGGCCCGCCTGGGGTACGACCCGATCTGCTCCCCGCGCACGCGGGGGTGATCCGGGCAACGCCGGCAAGACGATGGTCGCAGGCTCCTGCTCCCCGCGCACGCGGGGGTGATCCTGCCCGGCCAGTCCGCATGGATCGCCGCGAAGCCTGCTCCCCGCGCACGCGGGGGTGATCCGGCGGCGCCGGAGATGGCCGCACGGGCCGGTATCTGCTCCCGGCGCACGCGGGGGTGATCCCACCCTTCCCGTCACCGTCGACGTCGACTCGGTCTGCTCCCCGCGCACGCGGGGGTGATCCGGCCGCCGAGCAGCGGGCCCTGGCCGAGGGAAACTGCTCTCGGCGCACGCGGGGGTGATCCCGTCGGCGCGATCCTCGCCGAGAACACGGCGATCTGCTCCCCGCGCACGCGGGGGTGATCCGGCGTCCAGGTTGACGTGGCCCAGGTTGCAGTTCTGCTCCCCGCGCACGCGGGGGTGATCCCGGAGATGATCCGGCGGGGCATCAACGGGGTTGCTGTCCCCGCGCACGCGGGGGTGATCCCGCCTGGGCCGTCCACGATTGCGGGTACGTGCCCTGCTCCCCGCGCACGCGGGGGTGATCCCGACATTCTCATGTGGCAGGGCAACGCCCTAACCTGCTTCCCGCGCACGCGGGGGTGGTCCGAACAGCAGCGACCGGTGGCAGGGCCTGGAATGACGGTCCCCGCGCACACAGGGCTAAGTCGTTCACCACGTCGACTTCTGTTCCACCAAGATGCAGGTATTACACCAACATGTCCAATGTGTTCCGGAAGCTAGCGCTCAGGCTTTCAACGATCCGCTGCCCCTTCCCACTCGCTGCGAGTGAGGGACGTCCGATCACCCCGGACTCGGTGTAAGCGCCCATTCCAAGCGTAAGCAGGTGCGGATGCTCGGCGACGTGATCGCTTAGCTCGTAGCCGTCGCGCACGGTCTCCGGCGCCACGTGAAGCAGAATCGAGGTCTCGATCTCCCCGGCGTGCATGTCGTCATGCAGGGTGCCCACGATTCCGGCATCCTGGCATGCAGTCTCCCAGGCTGTCCGATTCGGAAATAGCGCGAGCTGAGGTCCGGCGACGTTGGCCTGCTGCACGATGTTCGAGAGCACGTAGTTTCCGCCGTGACCGTTCACGATTACGAGGCGCTCCACGCCCGAGCGCTGAAGCGACTCCCTCACATCGGTGATGATCGCGTCTAGGGTGCGTGCGGAGATGCTCACCGTTCCGGGCCAGGCGGCGTGCTCGTGTGAGCAGGAAATCGTGATCGGTGGAAGTAGCAGCAGATCGTAGCGATCAGCCACGGCTGCGGCGATCGCGCTGGCGACGATCGTGTCCGTGGCCAGCGGGAGGTGGGAACCATGCTGCTCAAAGCTGCCGACTGGCAGAACAGCTACTGATGCGGCGTGGCGGCCGGCCTCCGTGGTCGTTGCTGTGGTCCATAGGTTCACTGGCCCATTCTGCCGACTACTTGATCCGCAACGGCAAGTCGGTCGCGGAAACGCTGCGACTCATCCGTCACTCGTCGAGACCCGAGCTCGTGCTCCACACGACTCAGCGCCTTGATCAGACGGATAGATCCGGCATCGAGTGCGATAGTGAGCGCCTGCTCGCCCTGGTCAGCAGCTTCATCCACTCGACCGAGGTTCGCGTAGCCGGTTGCGAGCCAGGCACGGGCGAGCGCTTCGTCCTGCCGGTACGCGGATGGCCAGGCCCTCAACACAGCTTCAAGAACAGCGATGGACTGCTTCGTCTGGCCCAGTATCAGATGACATTGCCCTTCGTACGCCAGCACGTAGGTGCGGGTGCAGTGCAGGCCGATGGTGTTTGGGTCGTCGAGACCGTCGGCAGCTCCTACCAGCGAATGCGCCTTCTGCAGCGCGGATTGGCAGCGCGCTCGTTGTCCAGCGAGCGCGGCGGCCTGGGCGGTTCGGACAGCGCACAGCGCCCGATCACGGGCTGTCGACTCCTTCCTGGCATCGGCGAACTCGGCGAGGGCGATAGCTTGGGCGCTGTCCCCTCTCTCGACAGCGCGCTGCGCCTGCCGCATGAGGACGTAGGTCGCCATCCTGCCGTCAGCCGCTTCTCGGGCCATCGATAGTGACTGCCGCAACCAGTACGCTGCATCCTGGCTGTCGCCGAGGTTGTCGGCGGTCCAGCTGGCGAACTCCGCCCACCGCGACTCGACCCGCAGCAGCTCCCGCAGGGTTTGCCCGGCTGCGCCGGCGCGATGCCTTCGGATGATGTTCAGCTCACCCCGAACGACGTCGTGGAGCCGACGTGGGCCGAACGCGTCGTGGGAAGCGGCGAGGATGCGGAGCATGCTCATCCAGTGCGGCACGATGGCGGGGTCAACAGGACTCGTCGACGTTCTTGCCACCGCGGTGGGCGCAGCATGCGTGTCGACGGCTTCGAGCTCCGCTTCCTCAGGCATGGGGGGCGGAGCCTGCTGTTGGCGCATCGCCTGGTCATAGAGGCTGAGCAGTGAACCGGCTGCCCCGAGGAGCTCGTCGCAGCGCTGCCAGAACTCACGCGGCGCCCTCTGCCGGCCGGTCTCGACGTTCGCGATCGTGCTGCGGGCGTAGCCAGTCAGGGGTGCGAAGGAGTGCTGGTTGTAACCGGCGGCGCGTCGAAGCTGCGCTAGCCGGACGCCCAGCGTCCGCCAACCGTCTACGTCGCCCATCGGCACCTGGCACCCTTCTCCTCGACGGTTGCGAATGTCGGCAGCAAGCAACGCTGCTCCTCAGTCGAGCTGGCACTCAACAGCCTGCCGGTAGCGTATGCGCCCCGGCCGCCAGCGAATGGCCCTTGATGTTCCCGCGCCCTCGTCCCGGATGACGACGAGCAGCGTGCGCGTTGCTGGTCGGATCGTGACGGATTTCAGGGGATCCCGTCACTGGGGTTGTCGGTAAGGGGGTCGGCGGATTCCGACAATCCTCCGACATTTTTTCCGTCGCTCAACGTGCCGGTCGGCACGGCAGCCAGCCCTGAAGCGTCTCGCCGCAGGCGCGGTCGACTTCCAGGAGTAGGACCCTCCTGATCAGTAGACCGAGCATGTCAACGCAGTGTCGTAGATCCAATCCCGACCGTTCCCGACACCGGTCCACCTTTCGTTGGCTGGTCAGGCACCAGCAAGTGCAGGACCGGCGCCTCTCCGGCGCGCGAATGGTCCCTGCACCCATCAACCGGGGTGCGTGGCCGGAGCCGGGAGAGGCCCGGCCGCGCATCCCACGAGGAGGTGACGGGATGACGCGTATCAAATGGTTCGTCTCCGGGCAGGATCATCAGTCTTTCGCGCCTTTCGGCATCGCCAGCACGGCGACGCTCGCCCGGCTTCGCGACGAGCCGGACCACGAATGCAG
This sequence comes from Micromonospora sp. WMMA1949, assembly GCF_027460145.1. NCBI lineage: Bacteria > Bacillati > Actinomycetota > Actinomycetes > Micromonosporales > Micromonosporaceae > Micromonospora > Micromonospora sp. WMMA1949. The sequence goes on from NZ_JAPZBG010000001.1 coordinate 186,050, forward strand.
CAGCAGGCACCTGCCTCGGCCCGCGCCGCGTGCCTCCGCCGCCTCGCTGCCCTGCCGCGCCCCCGCCCCGTGACCGGCGCCGAGGAGAGCGACCGTCCCGTCGACCGCTTCGACGCGGCTCGCCGGACCGTGCTCGCCCACAAGGAGGGCGGAGCCTGCCTTCAGTGCCACGACGGCGTATGTCGCCAGAACGAGTGGGCGCTGGAGGAGCTGTCCCGTCATCCCGGTGGCCGTCGCCTCCTCGTACAGCTCCAGCTTCTCGACCCCGTAGACGACACGATTCAGGAAGGCCAGCCGCGGTGAATCCAGCCCTCGGCGCCGCTGACGAGCACGCCGCCTCGTATGTCCGTTCCGAGCCCGTCCCGGTCCCCCGTCCGGTGCCCGCCGGCGCCGCCTCCGAGTGGACCAGCCGGATCGCGGACGAGTTCTTCTTCATGTGCCACGACGACCGGACCGGTCGCCCTCGGTTGTTCGACTCGGCGTTGGCGCACGGCCTGGCCGCTGGGCTGCTCGTCGAGCTCTACTACGGCGGGCGGATCACGTTCGAGCGCGGGCACGTGCGCGTCAAGGACATCCGGCCGCCGCAGGATTGGCTCCAGCACCTGGTCCTGGACCGGATCGCGGCCGAGCAGCAGCACACCGCGACACGGGTGTGGCTGGCCTTCCTCGGCTCGTCCGCCTACGAGCAGGTCGCCCAGCGGATGTGGCAGTCGGGTCTGGTGCGACCGCAGCAGGCGGGCCCGTTTTGGCGGCAACGCACCCTGTACGTGCCGACCGACATCAACACCGCGGCCTGGTCGTGGGCGCGGCTGTCGCAGCACCTGCGCAACGGCCGGAGCTTGAACGGCGTGGACCTCGCCCTGGCCGGCCTGGCGCTGCACACCCAGCTGGACACGACGCTGCTCGATGGCGCCTCGCTGGCGGTTCGCTCGCATCTGCGGCGGTTGGTCGAGCAGTCGTGGCCGCCCTTGCGGGATCTGCTCGCCGATCTCGGCAGCGTCGTCGGCGGCGCGGTCCTGAGCCATCGCACCTCCTGACGGCAACACCCCATCCACTCTTCGCGAAAGAAACCTGATGTCGCATTCGACTACTGACACTGTTTCCGAAGTTCTGGCGCGCGGCCGGCTCGGGATCCCCTCGGTGGTGTTCTTCGTCATCGCCGCCGCCGCGCCGCTGACGGTGGTCGCCGGCGGTGCGACCACCGGCTACGCGGTCACCGGTGTGGCGGGTATTCCGGTGGCGTACCTTGTCGTCGCCGCCGCGCTCGCGCTGTTCTCGGTCGGGTTCGTTGCCATGTCCCGGCGGATCGTCAACGCCGGCGCGTTCTACACCTACGTCACCCGAGGGCTCGGCCGTCCGGCCGGTGTCGGCGCGGCGATGGTCGCGTTGGTGGCGTACAACGCGATGCAGATCGGTCTGTACGGCGGGTTCGGCGCGGTCCTAGCGACGTTCCTGCGCGATCAGTACGGCCTGCACCTCACCTGGTGGGTGCCGGCGCTGATCGGGTGGGCCGTGGTGGCCGTGCTCGGCGTGCTGCGCATCGACCTCAACGGCAAGGTCCTGGCGGTCATGCTCGTCGCCGAGTGCGCGGTCGCGCTGGTCTTCGACGCGGTGATGGTCGGGCATCCCGCCGGCGGGACGGTCACCTTCGACACCCTCGCCCCGTCGCACATCCTCGCCGCGGGTATCGGCGCCGCACTGGTCACGGCCATCACGGGTTTCGTCGGCTTCGAGGGCACTGTGGTGTTCTCCGAGGAGACCCGTGACCCGCGCCGGACGGTCGCGCGGGCCACCTACATCGCGGTGGCCGCCACCGGCCTGCTCTACGGACTGTCCGCCTGGGCCATGTCCGTCGCCGTCGGCACGGACAGGATCGCCGACGCGGCCCGCACCGACGGCACCGACCTCATCTTCAACCTCGTCTCCCCGCACCTCGGGTCCAGCATCGTGACCGTCGGGCGCGTCCTGTTCATCACCAGCCTGTTCGCCGCGCTGCTGAGCTTCCACCACACCGTGGCCCGGTACCTGTTCGCGCTCGGCCGCGAGCGGGTCCTGCCCGGCGTACTGGGCCGGACCAGCCGCCGCACCGGCGCCCCGAAGGCCGGGTCGATCCTGCAGAGCATTCTCGCGGTGGTCGTCCTCATCGCCTACGCCACTGCCGGCGCGGACCCGATCGTGCACCTGTTCTTCTGGGTCACCGTGACCGGTGGCCTCGGCGTCCTGATCCTCATGACCGTCACCTCCGCCGCCGTGATCGGCTTCTTCGCCCGCATCGCCCACGGCGAAGGCTGGTGGCCGGCCTTCGTCGCGCCGCTGCTCGCCACGCTCACGCTGACCGGGTTCCTCGCCGCCACGCTACGAGAGTTCGACATCCTCCTCGGCGTCGACGCGCACTCACCGCTGCGCTGGCTCTTCCCGGCCACCTACGCCATTGCCGCCCTCGCCGGCATCGCCTGGGCGTTGGTCCTGCGCGCAACGCGGCCGCAGGTCTATGACGCCATCGGACTCGGCGCCGACAGTGCCACCGCGCCCCTGCGCCGCACCGACAGCTTCCGCCTGCCGGTCTGAACAAGGAGCTCACCATGACCGTCCCCAGCACCGGCGTGAGCATCCGTCGCGCCACTTCCGCCGACACCGACTCCTTGGTCTCCGTACTCGTCGACGCGTTCTTCGACGGGCCGGTCGCCGACTGGCTGGTCCCCGACCACGATGACCGTCGCGCCGTCTACCGCCGGTACTTCACCCTCGTCCTGCGTCACGGTCTCGCCCACGGCCACGTCGACACCACCACCGACCGGTCCGCCGTCGCGATCTGGTACGCCCGGCCCGAACCTCCATCCGCGGCGCCGCCGGAGCACCAGGCGGCGGTGGAAGCCGCCACTGGACCGTACGCGCCGAAGTTCACCCTCCTCGATGCCATGTTCGACGTGTTCCACCCCCGCGAACCGCACCACTACCTCGCGTACGTGGCGGTCAGCCCCGACGAACAGCGCCGCGGTGTCGGAACCACCCTGCTCGACAGCTACCACCGCCGGCTCGACGCGCTGGGCCTGCCCGCCTACCTGGAGGCCAGCAACATGCGCAACCGCAGGCTGTACCTGCGGCTCGGCTACCGGGCTGGACCGCCGCTGATCCTGCCCATCAGCGGACCCACGATCTGGCGGATGTGGCGCGGGCCGGCTGGCGCCGCCGGCACGGCCACGTTTCCCGACACCGAGCAACGACCACGTAGGCGAACCCAGCCGACTGCCGCTTCAAGCTCCGTCCGCATCGGGCGGTAGGGGTGACGCGTCACCGGGACGCGGCCACCCGGCACCACCTCGGGTCACCGCGGCCCGGGGAGATCTCGAGATCGGAGGAAGACATGTCCACCAGCACCGCGGAGCAGACCACGGCCGCCGACGGCGGGGACTTCGACCTGGACGTCAGCCTGCTGGAGGTGGCGGACGTCGCCGGCCTGGTCAACCTGACCGACGACGGCTGCGGCAGCACCTGCACCGCCTGCACCACAAACGTCGCCTGACCGACGAACCTTCCCCCCGAAAGGCCGGCCGGCGCGGCAACACGCCCCCATTCTCCGCGCCGGCCGGCACCCCAACCGACATCCACCCGAGGTGCAGCGTGCGCTCTCCCACAGGCTCTCCGGCATACCGGTCGACCGGTGCCGCGCTCGTCCGCGCGGCCGCCCACCCCGACATCGACCTGCCGCCGTGGCCCGACCTGACCGAACCACGCGACGCCCTCGTCCCCGGCTGGGTGGCATGGCTGCGGCAGGTGTGGACGAACGAAACCATCGTGGACGCGATCAGCCACGCCAGCCCGGTACTCGCCGCGCAGGTCGCCAGGCTGTGCGCCGGCGAGGCCCTCACCGTCCGGGAGACCCGGCGGGTGATCCAGGCCGTCGCCCGCTACACGCAGCGCCTACGCGGCCGGCCGACCCCGTTCGGTCTCCTCGCCGGGGTGGCACCCGCCGTGTTCGGATCACGCTCGCCCACCCGATGGGGCACTGCACACCAGGCCGTCGCCCAGGCCGGCGCCGCGTGGCTCGCCGACGTGATCAGCCACCTGGAACGATGCCCGGACCTGGTCGCCCGGCTCCCGGTGGTCGCGAACAACACCATGACGGTACGCGACGACCGGCTCGTCCTGCCCTACCAGCCGGACGCCCGACCGCAGGGCACGACGGCCGTGGAGGTGTCGCTGCGATACACCGCGCCGGTCCGCGCCGCGATCACCGCTGCCCACACCTCGATCCGGGTGGAAGCACTGTCCGCGCAGCTGTGTGCCGCGTTCCCGCGCGCCGCACCGGTGACCGTTCAGGGGATGCTCGCCGAGCTGATCACCCGCGGCGCACTGATCACCAGCCTGCGCGCGCCCAGCACGGAGCCCGACGCCCTGGCGTACATGCTGCTCCAGCTCGACGACGTCGATGCCGGCGGCGTCGCGGCGGTCGCCGACCTGATCCGCGCCCTGCGCGACATCCACACCGCGCTACGACGCCACTGCACCGCTCACGGCGCGGACGGCCGCGAGGCCCGCGTCCAGGTGACCTCCCGGATGCGCGCCCTCGGCATCTCCGTCCACGAGCCTCTCGCGGTGGACCTTCGGCTGGACGCGTCGGTCACGCTGCCGGATGAGGTGGCGCGGGAGGTGGAGCGCGGTGCCTTGGCGTTGACCCGGCTCAGCGCCCACCCCTACGGCACCGCGGCGTGGCGGGCCTACCACCAGCGCTTCTACGAGCGGTACGGGATCGGCTCGCTGGTGCCGGTACGCGACGTCGTTGACCCGGACAGCGGCATCGGCTTCCCCGACGGATACCCCGGCACCCGAGCAGACGAGCCACGATCACCCCTGTCCCGCCGCGACGAGCTGCTCCTCGTCCTCGCCCAGCTCGCCGCCCTGGACGACGCGGACGAGGTGCTCCTCGACGAGGAGCTGATCGCACGACTGGAGCTGGGACCACCACGGCTGCGGCTACCGCCGCATCTGGAGGCGAGCGTCCGCGTGCACGCCGCCGACGAAGCCGCCCTGGCGCGCGGCAGGTTCACTGTCGAGGTCACCTCCGTGTCCCGGGGCGCCGGCGGGCTCACCGGCCGGTTCCTCAGCGTGCTGCGACCGGTCGACGCCGCGAAGCTGGCCGCTGGCCTGACCGACCTGCCCACCGCCGATAACGACACGGTGCCCGCCCAGATGTCGTTCCCGCCGCTGGACCCCGCGACCGCTCACGTCACCCGCGCCATGCAGATCCTGCCCACTGTCATCAGCCTGGCCGAGCACCGGCGCCCGAGCCGAGCGGTACTCACCGTCGACGACCTGGCGGTGGGCTGCGACGGCCGACGCTTGTACCTCGCCGCACCCGACCACGGCCACCGCATCGAAGCCGTCGGCATGCACGCGCTCAACCTGCGCACCCACACCCCGCCACTGGCCCGGTTCCTCATCGAACTCGGCCGCGCCCAGTGCGCCCAGGTCACCGCTTTCGACTGGGGCGCCGCCGCCCGGGCCAAGCTGCCGATCCTCCCCCGCATCCGCTACGGAAGGGCGATCCTCGCCCCCGCCACCTGGCGGCTGGAAACTACCGAGCTACCCGACCGGCGGCAGCCCTGGTACGCCTGGGACGACGCCCTCGACCAGTGGCGGGCCCGCCGACGCCTGCCCCGCGTGGTGCAGCTGGTCGAAGCCGACCGGCGCCTGCCGCTGGACCTCGACGAGTCCGCACACCGCGTCCTGCTGCGCACCCACCTACTCACCGCACCGCGAGCGGTCCTCGTGGAAGCACCCAGCCCGCAGGATCTCGGCTGGTGCCGCGGCCGTCCGCATGAGGTCATCCTGACGCTGCACGCCACCGAGCGACCACCCTGGCCGCCCTTGCCCACACCGACCCCGGCCCGCGTAATTGGACGAGACCAGTGCCTGAGCCCCGCCGCTTCTCCGCTGCTGCTCGCGAAACTCTACGGAGACATCCGCCGACAAGACCTGCTCCTCGCCGAGCACCTGCCCCGACTGCTCAATGAGTGGGAGGTGCCGCCGGACTGGTGGTTCCTCCGGTTCCGCGACCCCGAACAGCACCTCCGCCTCCGCATCGCCCTGCCCGACCCGTCGGCATTCGGACCGGCCGCCGGACGTGTCAGCGCATGGGCCGATGATCTACGCCGACGTGGCCTGCTGCGGGAGGTCCAGTACGCCACCTCGTACCCCGAGACCGGGCGGTGGGGATCCGGCGCGGCCATGCAGGCCGCGGAGGCGGTCTTCATCGCCGACTCCCACGCCGTCCTCACGCAGCTACGCCAGCCCGTCCGCCCGAGCCGACAGGCACTCGTTGCCGCGCAGATCGCCGCTATCGCCGTCGCCTACACCGGCAGCGTTGACGCCGGCATGCGCTGGCTCATCGACCACGTACCCGCGACCGCGCCGCAGCCCGTCGAGCGGCCGCTGTTCCACGAAGCCGTACGACTCGCCCACCCCGGCGACGACTGGGCCGCACTGCGTGCTGTCCCCGGCGGCACCGCCATCGTCGACGCCTGGAAGAACCGCGACATCGCCCTCGCCGTCTACCGGACCCACCTACCCGGACCGCACACCGACGGCATCAACAGCGACGACGTTCTCGGCTCCCTCATGCACGCCCACTACATCCGCGCGGTCGGCATCGACTTCGACGACGAGGACCGGTGCCGCTACCTCGCCCGCGCCGCCGCCCTGGCCTACTTCGCCCGGAGCCGGCCATGACCCTTCCGTACGAGAGCCACGACCTCGCTGTCGCAGTCGCCGATCTGCTCGCCCATCCCGACGACCCACGGCTGCCGATCCGGCAACCCTGGTGGCAGCAGTCACTCGCCCTCGGCGTACCCGGCATCGCCCTGCTGCACGTCGAGCTGGCAGCGGCAGGGCTAAGACCCTGGCAACGCGCCCACCACTGGCTCACCGCCGCCAACAGCCGACCGGTAACGGCGGGCCCCGACAGCCACCCCTTCCACGGCGCACCCGCGCTCGCCCACATCCTCGCCTGCGCCGCCACCCACCGGCCCGGCGCCTACGCCCGCGCGCTCGACGACCTCGACCGGGCGATAGCCGCGGACGCCCGGCGCCGTGTGACCGCCGCGCACGCCCGCATCGACGTCGGGGAACTACCGGCGCTCGCCGAGTTCGACGCCATCCGAGGATTGGCCGGGGTCGGGGCGTACCTGCTCCGCCGAGCACCCGACGGCGAGGAACTGCCCGCGGTGCTCGGGTATCTGGTCCGGCTGACGCAGCCCCTACCCGTCGGCAGCGAGGTGTTACCAGGCTGGTGGACCGGCGACGGGCCTTCCGGCCGCGCCGACTCCCGCTTCCCCGGCGGACACGGCAACAACGGCACGGCCCACGGCATCGCCGGACCCTTGGCGCTACTGGCGCTCGCGGCCCTGCACGGCATTGTCGTCGACGGTCAGACCGCCGCCATCGCAACGATCTGCACCTGGCTCGACCGATGGCGCCACGACTCCATGGCCGGTCCGCTCTGGCCGTACTGGATCACCAGACCGCAACTCCGGGCGGACCGCGCCGAGGTCCACCGCGCGCAGCGGCCGTCCTGGTGCTACGGCACCGCCGGCCTGGCGCGCGCCCAGCAACTCGCCGCCCTGGCCCTGAACGATCCCGTCCGCCGCGCCGCCGCCGAAGACGCACTCGTACGCGCTCTCGCCGACCCGTGCCAGCTCGCGGCGACCACCGACCCGTCGCTCTGCCACGGCCACGCCGGCCTGGCCCACATCGCGCACCGGATGGCCACCGACGCCCTGCCCGACACCGCCGGGACGCTCGGCGTGCTGGTCCCTCGGCTTCTCGGCGCGCTCGACCCGGACGGCGCCGGGCCTCGACGTGCCGCAGCTGCCCTGGTCGCCGCGAGCCCTGGCCTGCTCGAAGGCGCCGCCGGCGTCGTGCTGGCGGCCCTCAGCTGCAGCAGCGCGGGCGCGCACACCAGCTCCTGGGACGCCTGCCTGCTCACCGCCCCCATCGCTCATCCCCTGACGTGAGGACGTCGAATGCCAACGCCCGCCTGGCGGCAGTACACCGTCGAGTTCCCCGACCCCACCGCAGTCGAGGACGTCGCCGCCTCCGTCCTGGCCCCGGCGCTGGCCGCCGCGCAGGACGAGGGCGTGCTGCACGGGTGGTGGTACGTCCGGAAGTACCCCACCTGGCGGTGGCGCTACCTTGCCGACGACCCGACCTCCCACCGCGTCGAGGATCTGCTGGAGACACTCGCGGGCCAGGACCGAATCACCAACTGGACCCGAGGCGTCTACGAACCGGAGACCCTGGCCTTCGGCGGGTCGGCCGGCATGCAGGTAGCCCACGAGCTGTTTCATCAGGACAGCCGGCACCTGCTGCTCGGCCTTCCTGCTGCCACCACGCTGGGAAGGCGCGAGCTCGCCGTGCTGCTGTGCAGCGTCCTGATGCGCGGCGCCGGTCTGGACTGGTACGAGCAGGGTGACACCTGGGCGAAGGTCGCCGACCTGCGGCCCTCCCCCGGCCTCGCAGTGCCAGAGCAGGCCGCCGAACTGGCCCGAGCGATCAATCGGCTCATGACCGTCGACGCCCACAGCCTCGCGCAGACAGGCGGACCGCTCGTGGGGCTCGGACCGTGGCTCGACGCCTTCGCAACCGCCGGGCAGGCGCTCGCCGACCTCGCCCGACACGGCCGCCTTCGACGGGGGTTGCGCGCCGTCATCGCACACCACGTCATCTTCCACGCCAACCGACTTGGCCTGTCCGTTCAGGACCAGTCCACCCTCGCCGCGCTCGCGGTCCGCAACGTCTTCCACCACACCACGAGGAGCACCGTGTCGATCGCAGAACCCACGCCCACGAGCACTAGCGTCGATCGAGTGACCAGCGACCCCGCCGACCTGCGCGCCGCGCTCACCGACGCACTGCGCGCCGAGAACATCATCCGCACGCCCGGCGTCGAGGCCGCCATCCGCGCCACCCCGCGGCACCTGTTCCTACCCGGCGTACCACTGGAACAGGCCTACGCCGACGCTCCCGTCTACACCAAGACCGACGGCCGAGGCGCCTCCATCAGCGCCGCCTCACAGCCACGAATCGTGGCCATGATGCTCGAACAACTCGACGTACGCCCCGGCCACCGGGTCATGGAAGCCGGCGCCGGCACCGGCTACAACGCCGCCCTGCTCGCCGCCCTCACCGGCGACAACGGACGCGTCGTCACCCTCGACGTCGACGAGGACCTCGTCGACGGGGCCCGCAAACACCTTGCCACCGCGGGCGTCACGAGCGTGGACGTCATCCTCGGCGACGGAGCGCTCGGCTGCCCCGACGGCGCACCCTACGACCGGATCATCGCCACAGTCGGCGCCTACGAAACCCCGAATGCCTGGCTGGAACAGCTCGCTCCGCACGGGCGACTCGTCGTACCGCTGCGCCTGCGTGGCGCCGCCTCCCGCTCGATCATCTTCCAGCAGCACGACGGCGGATGGCGCGACCAGGGCAGCGAGCTGGCCGTCTTCATGCCGCTGCGCGGCATCGGCGACGACGCCCGCCGGCAGGTACCGATCACACCGGAGCAGGACGTGATCCTGCAGGTGCACAAGGAACAGGACGTCGACACCGCGGCACTGGCCGGCGTGCTGGACACCGAGCGGCGCAAGATCTGGACAGACGTGTTCTTCCCACCGATGGTGCCGTACGAGTGGATGGACCTCTGGCTGGCCTGCCGGCTCGACAACGCCATCATGCGCATGAACGTCCAACCCGCAGCCATCGAACGCGGCGCCGTCACCCCGATGTTCCCGTGGGGCGCGATGGCCACCACCCGCGGCGCCGACCTCGCCTACCTCACCATCAGGCCAACGCCGACCAGACCCGGCGACAGCAGACTGTACGAGGTAGGCGTCATCGGTCACGGCCCGGACGGCGCAGGTCTCGCGGCTCTCGTCAGCGAGGAGATCCGCGTCTGGAATGCCACCTATCGCTCCCGGCGCGTCCGCTTCGAGATCCCCGACGCTCCCGTCGAGGCGGACCCCTCGGCCGGACGCTTCGTCCTTCCCCGGCCGCAGCACCCCATCACCGTCACCTGGCAGTGACCGTGGAGCCGGACAGCGCGCTGTTTCGGCGCTTCCCACTGGTCGCGCGACCACGGCCCATCGCCGGACCGTTGGCCGCCCGCATCGACGATCTGTGCGCGTTGGCGGAACGCGCCGCCCGAGAGGACGACCGAGCCGCGGCCTCGGCCGTCTACAACCAGGCCGCTCTCCTCGCCTCGGACTGCGGCCAGCCGGATCTGGCCCGTCGGTGGTGCCACGAGCATGCAGCCGCGTACCTGCGGGCTGTTCCTCTGGACGCGCGGGCGGCACGCCACGCCTTGGAGCCCTTGGTCAATCTCGCCCGGCTGCACATTCGCGACCGCAACGGCGACGCCGCCCTCCGACTCCTCACGAGTCTCTTCGAGGTGGTGTCGTCACGGACGGACGCGGTGATCGACGGCCAGGCCCTGCCGGCGAGCCGGCTGACCCGCGGTGAGGACGACCACCGCGAGGTGAGGCAGTGGCTCTGGAGCGTGCTCGTCGCGGAAGGCGCCCGCGCGCTGGCTGGCGCGGGTAGATGGGGCGAGGCGTATGAACATCTCGAGCGACATCGTGGCATCGGCCAACGGATGCTCGACGGACGCCAGGTGGCGATCATCGCCCGCCTGGCGGCTGGCGACACCGCATCGGCCCGCTCGATGGTCGCGGAGACCGCCCCTGGCGAACCCTGGGAGGACGCGGTCACCGCATGCCTGGCCTACCTGTGTGACAGGTCCTCTCATGAACGCCTGAAGCGTGCGTTGCAACGCCTGCGAGGTCTCCAGCCAGCGAGGCCTCTCGTCATGTTCCAGACGCGCCTCAGCATGACGCTCCTCCACGCCGCTGCCGGAGCAGTAGATGCGCTGCTTCCGGGTGTCGCTTCGAGCATGGCCGCACACTGCGTCACGTGCGGCGATGCTTATGCCGCTCGAGAATTTCTCTACCACCGCAGCCCGGTGGTGGTCATTGGCCGCCACCAGACCGCTCAACTTGCTGACATCGTTGCAAGCAGCGGCCTCGACCTCGATGGACTCCCAGCTTTGGTTCAGCAGCGTCTCTGGAAATCTCTTGCCCTGTGCCACAGGGTTCTTGAGAGCGGCCGCCCGCCTTGGGGTGAAGGTCTCACTGGTACTTGATCCCTCTGCGTCTGCCGAGGCTTGTGCCGACTCGTCGCACGGCAGCAGCCGATAGTGAGGGTGAGGGCACTACGTGGACATCGTCGGAGGTCTTCCGATGCGTAACCGGCGCAACCAGTGCACGCTGGGGGTGGTCCGCTAGATAGCCGGGCGTCGGGCGCCGAGGCTGAGGCCGTTCGGACGACAGAGATGCGATCAGCACGCTCGACAGCTATCGCGAGCTTGCTGGCGTGGCATCCACCTGCTCTGGAAATCCTTGCGATCATAACGGGATGGTGCGAGCAAGTGGCAAACCCAGTCCGGCGTTCGAGAGGGCCTTGGAGAGGGCGCGAAATGACATAAAGTCCGCATGGGACGAGGCAGGCGTCTTTTCTCATACCGGGGCAAGAGGAACCGAAAGGGAAGAGGCAATCAGATCTTTTCTACGCGCCCGCCTTCCTGATTCACTTTCGGTCTGCTCTGGACAGGCAACAGACCGGGATGGCTCGATGACACGCCAGCTCGATGTAATGATTTACGATGCTAACCTCAACCCGCCGCTCGTGCGGGGGAATAACACTCTTCTGCCCGCCGAAGCATTACTTGGGGTCGTTGAGGTCAAGTCAGTCCTTGACAAGAAATCGTTGGAAGAGGCACTCAAGAACGCCGCTAGCGTGCACGCGCTCTCCCCAGGCGGGAAGCAATTTCTGCCATATCGCCAAAGGGGCGATTCGGCCAATGATCGCATGCCCCGCTGCTTCTACACTCTACTTGCGCGCGAGAGTGATCTTTCCCCGACAGACTGGCTCAGTCGCGAGTGGCGGCGATTGGTTGCGGAGGACCCCCAAGGCTTACGCCAGTACGTTGACATGCTGGTAATCCTTGAGCGCGGTCTTCTGAAACCAGCCCAGCAGAAAGGGAAGTCTTTAGCTGATCAAGGGACAGCGCTGCAGCAATGGTTTGTGGCCCTCGCCAATTTTCTGGCGCGGGAGGCTCGACGGCGGCCGCCAGTGGACTGGCAGACGTATGCCGGATCGGCAGGCCGCGACTGGATTCACCTAGACGACATTCCACCACCAAGGGCAGGACGTCGCGCCAAAGTAACAGCGAAAGGTAAATGGATGGGTCAACAGTCATTTAGGTGACCACGATGCCGAAGATGCGAGGATTGAAGTTCCCAATAAGGATTTACTCCTCGCGTATCGGATCGTGAAGCCAGATGATCCGACATCAGGTTAGTACTGGTCACCGTGCAGCAGACCAAGCCCACTCATCCATTTATGGCCACTCCCCAGGCATCCCGGGTTATGAGTTCCGGCCGATCAGGTTAACGGTCGGTCGGGCTTAGGGGTCCATCCGCCACCGTTCAGCCAGGCGGTGCCGCCCACCTCCGCCTGGGGGAACGGCGTCGTGTTGTGGCCGCGGGTGCCGAGGTCGGGCCGTTCCTTGCGTTCCTGCTCGTCGATCTTGATCAGGTCGGCCATGGCCTCGACGTACTGGCGTTCCGCGACCAACAGGAACGTGACAAACTCCTGCACCGCCTTCTGCACCGCCGCCTCCGGGTTCGAGCACGACGAGAAGAGCCCGTTGACGGCCTCGATGTAGCCCTTCAGGACGTCGATGAGCGTCCCGATGTGCTGGTAGCCCAGACTCGCGTACGCGTTGCGCAGTCCTTCCAGCATGCTGGCGGCCTTCTTGCCCTCCTCGGCCAGCCACCGCGCCTGGGTCTCGAGTTGGAGCAGGTAGGCGGAAGCACGGTCGGCGTACTGGCCGAACGCCTGCGCGGCGCTGCCGTCCCAATAGAGCTTGAGATTCTTCAGCTCAGCGTCCATCTCGGCCCGCAGCTCGGCGTAGGTGCCGGCGGCGGAGTGCACGAGGTCGGCCCGGTTCCAGATCACCTTCGGCGCTGAACGCCACGCGTGGACCATCAGATCGGTCAGGGGAAGGCGGTCGCCGGTGCCGAGCTCGATCAGGATCGCCTCCAACTGGAGCAGCGTGTCGCGGTGCTCGTGGATGAAGGTGTCGAGACGGTCGCCCTCACCGTTCTCGTAGTAGGTGGTCCGGCCTCCGGTGAAGCCGAGGTTGTTGCCGTCGGTACTGCCGATGGTGATCGGCTCCTCCACCTCCCGGGTCCGCGGCAGCCGCTCGTTGCGGGTGGCCCCGAGCCGGTCGTTGCCCTCGGGGATCACCACCACCGGCTGGTCGTCGGGAAGCCTGCGGTCGTGGGGCTGGGAGAGGATGCCGGCGCCGCCCGGGCGCACGCGCACGCTGTTGCCGTACCCGTCGCCGAGCGGCAGGTACGGGCCCAGGTCCCGGTTGAATACGTCGAAGTCAGTGGAGATGTCCAGATCGGTGCCCTCGTAGTCGGCGGCGATCTGCATCAGTCCATCGGCGATGCGCTCCATCTCGTTACGGGCGATGTTCGCTTCGGACAACCGGCTGCCCAGGGCGGTCGCCCAGTCCCGGTTGAGCTTGTCGGAGATGCCCTCGAGCGTGCCCCAGGCCGCGCTCGGGATGGCTCCGATGTCGCCGACGTAGCGGCGCACGGCGCTGTAGGTGACGGCATCCTCGTACCGCTCTTTACCGAAGGCCACCAGCGCCCGGGACTCGACCCGCAGAGCCGACGTGTCCGTGGTCATGGTCTGCTTCTCTCCCCGTGCGGTGACTCGGCCGGCGTGAACAGCTCCACCCCCATGGGCGAGCCGAAGTAGTCGACGCGCAACTGCCGGTACTGCCGGCGGTGATCAGCCACCGCGGCCAGCAGGGCCGTGCGGATCTCCGATGCCACCTCGTCCGGGCTGCACCGGCGCAGCATGCCGTGCCGAATGTCGACCTTGAGATCCCCGTCGTGACCGCGGACGACCGTCACCCAACCGTTGGTGGAGACACCTTCGGCCCTGATCCGCGCCACGTCATCGAAGTAGCGCTCCAGCTTGCCCACAGCCTGCTCCTAGTCGGTGGCGTTGAGGGTCATAGCCCGGTCGGCGATGCGCTGCGCGCTGGTGTTCGTGTACGCGATGACCTGCTCGAGCGGACGATCAGGGCTGCTGAAGTCCGCGAGGATGTGGGCGTAGCGCCGGTCGGAGGCCAGGAGCACACTCGTAAAGATCTTGTCGTTGATCCGCTGTGCGCAGGAGCGGGCTACCTCGTACCGGGGCGCGCTCGGGTTCGGGACCGCCTCACCGTCACACGGGCCCGACGTGGCCGTGCTGCGGAGAAACGCCTCGTCGTCGCTCTCGATCAGGCTCAGCAGGATCCTGCCCCGGTAGGCCTGGTCGGCCGATGTGAAGTCGTACTCGCATCGCACCCGGGACCGGTCGACATCGCGCTTCGGTTCGGTACGTGTCAGCGTCCACGACCCGGACACCATCTCCGGTAGGGCGTCGGCCACATCACCGCACGACGGAACGGCTGCGTCGTCGCCGAGCGGGCCCCAGCGCCACAGACCGACCAGGCCGAGCGCCACGACGGCAACGGCAGCCACGGCGATCAGCGCCTTCTTGCTCATGGGGCCGCTCACCAACCGGACCGCTGGTCGCGTACCGGCGCGTCCACCTCACGTACCGGCCGCTGCAGCGACGCCAATGCGACCCTGGCGGCGGCTCTCACCTGGCGGGCCAAAGACTCGTCCGTGTGCCGGTGCAGACCGTCGACCTCGACCGCGATGTCGCCCCGCCTTGAAGCAGCGATGCGAACGGACCGGTCAGGCGAATGTACATCCACGTCATGCCAATGGTTCGCGGCCTCGGGAGCAGAGGGCTCTCGCGACCCGGGAATCATCGGGTTCGTCCTCTCTGCCCGGTCGTGTCAACCGTTGCGCTCAGGTTGTGCGCACGCCCGACGGATGCGTCCTTCCGCCGCAACGCCATCATGGCGACGACCCTATCAACGCGTGTCACCGCCTCGCCGCCCTGAGTGATCGCCGCAGATCGGACTTCCAGCGCCCGCGTCGGCCCGCCCGACGATGACGGATCAATGCGACTGGCGAGAGAATCCCGCGGAGGGCACCTCATCAGCCAGGTCGTGGCGTACAGCTTCCTCGGCCCTGTGGCGTCGGCGGTTCCGGATGAGGAAGATCGTCAACATCAGCAGGATGAGAACCACCAGGCCGGCGCCACCAGCGATCACGGCAACCTGCTGGTCGCTCGGGCCACCCTGGTCGCCATACCTGGTGACGTCGAAGTTGTCGTCCCCGGCTGCCTGGTCTGCACCGGTAGCCAAGGGCGTCGGGCCGAGCAGAGGATTCTCGGAGACCGCCGGCACGTCGGCGGTCAACGCGGCCACCGGGTCGATACGACCGAAGCCGTACTGGGGATCACGACCCGCCGGGCCGGCGTCACGGGCCGTGCGGATGATCCTGTTGATCACATTCGCCGCGTCGAGATCCGGGTACTTCGACCGGATCAACGCCACAACACCGGAGACAATGGCGGCGGAGTCCGAGGTGCCGTCGCCCCAGCCGTAGCCGTGGTTCGGGCCGATGTTGAAGATGCCGTCGCCAGGGGCCGACACCGCGGCCTCCGGGCCCTGTACAGAGCCGGACCAGAAGGCTCCTCCACGGGTCGTGCCGGTCACCGCGATGACGCCGGGAATGTTGGCCGGCGAGGTGATGGCCTTCTCACCCTTGGCGATGTTGCCGGCGGAGACGACCACGACGACGTCCTTCGCCAGGGCGTACGTGATGGCCTCCTTCTCCCCCGGCGAGGCCGCAGCCGTCCCGCCGACGGACACGTTGACCACCGTGGCTCCGCCATCGACAGCCATCCGGATGCCCTGGGCCACCGCTTGACTGCTGGCCAGTCCCTTACCCTTTTTGATCTTGATGGGGAGAATCCTGGCGCCTGGTGCGATCCCGTCCACACCGTCGGCGGCAGCGTTCGTCGCCGCGATGATGCCGGCCATATGGGTGCCATGACCGTCCTCGTCGGCGCGGCCGTCCCCGGTCGCGCCGTAGCTGCGACCGCCGGGAAGCACCCGGCCCCGGATGTCCGGGTGGGTGGCGTCGACGCCGCTGTCCACCACCCCGACGATCACGCCGCGACCGGTCGACAGCTTGCGCACCTGGTCGATGCGAAGCTCGTCCAGGTACCACTGCTCCGCCCGCTGCGGCGCGGCGACAGCAGGCTGGGCGGCGGCACCGACCAACAGCACGCTCAGCAGGCCGGCCGCGACCGGCCGGAGCATGCCGGCATTCACGCTCATCCGTCCGTCCTCATCGCAGAATGCCGGGGGAACCGGTGTCATCACGGCCCCACGGATCGCCGTCCTCAGTCAACCACAACGACTCGGGACCGGCCTCGTCGTCCTCGGTGCCGCTCTCCCGTCCGACGCCACCGATCATTCCGCCGGCGCTGCCACGCGAACCGCCCGCACCGGTGCCGGCACGACCACCAGCGGCGGCGTTACGCAGGGCGCTGGCGGCGCTGGTCATCGGCGGGACTCGACCGTTGCCACCGCCGACCATGCCGGGGAGGCCGACCGGGCTGATCTGACCGCCGACGACGGGACCACCCCCACCGACGCCGAGCCCGCCCCCGGAACCGAAGCCGGCGCCGCCGATCCCGCTCGGCGAACCGAGCCCGGGTCCGGCTCCGATACCGAGCGGGCTGTGGCCGCCGAGACCCGGGATCGGCGAACCGCCGGGGCCACCGCCGAGGGCGATCGGTCCGCCGGCACCGGCCAGGCTGGTGCCGAGACCCAGATCCGCGATCGGATCGCCGATCCGAGGCGAGGGAGCGGGGTACGAGCCCGCGCTACCGCCGGTGAGGTCACTACCGGAGCTGCCACCGGCCGACGGCACTGAGACCGAATGGCTACCACCGGAGGAGGCGCCACCGCTGATGCCCGTAGCGCCGAGGGAAGCCCCACCGCCGCCGTACCCGGAACCACCACCGATTGCGGGGGCGCCGCCTGCCCTGACGCCGCCGTCCAATCCGGCAGGGGTGTCACCAGACGGAGGAATGCGAGGACGGAACCCGTCAGAGTTGCCACGCTCGTCGAACTCCGGTACGTCGAGCCGCGGCCGCTCGGCCTCAAGTGCCTGCGGCAGCGGGGCCATTGCGCGGTTGGCCACCTGCTGGTTGTCCCGGTACCAGTTGTTCAAGTGCGAACTGGTATCCCACAGGCCGCCCCGCTTCTGGTCACCGGCCCGGCCGTCGACCTTCATCGTCGCCTCCAGGTCGTCGGCTTTCTCCCGGAAGGCGCCGTCGGCGTACGACGAAGGATCGGTCCGGTAGTCCGCCCGCAGCGCAGCCAAAAAGCCGGAGGCGTTCTCGCCGTCGTTGGCGTCGTCGAGCTCAACGCCGTTGGGCAGGCTCCACTCGTTGACACCGAAATCGTCCATCAGGGGAATCGGGATGCTCGCAACCGCCTTACGGATGTCACCCTCGATCCGCGACAGCGCGCCACCGACGTTGCTCGCGATGGTGATCAGGTCCTCGATGCTGCGGCCGATGTCGCTCAGGTGCTCGCGGTACGCGTCGCCTCCGCTGCCGGTCCAGCCGGCGAGCAGGCCGGGCAGACCATCGGTGTGTGGACGCACGGCGCCCGGCGCGATCGGGCCGACGAAGGAACGTCCGACCAACGCATCCCGTAGGTATCCCAAGGTGGTGGAGAGGTTGTTCCAGCCGACGCCCACCTCACCGACCAGGTCCGGGTCCGCCGACAGCGTCACCTCACGTACGCACTGCTCCCAGGTGCCCATGGCCGACCCCCTCAGGCTGGGAGGAGGCCGGGCGCATGACCCAGCACCGTCGACTGCAGAGGGACGATCTGAATCGGGTTGTCTCCTAGACCGACGGCGATGCACGGCCGCGGCACGAGCTGGAATTGCACCACTGAACGCCCTCCCCCGAGATGACGAGAGCCTACAGTAGTCGACCCAATCCGGAGAGCAGCCACAGGCACGGTTCGTTACCGGCCGGGCTCAGCGTGACCGCCCACGACCTCGACCCGGCGTCGCCTCGACCGTCGGCGGGTTCGAGGACTGGTCGATCGGAGACCGAGGGCGGGGTGGGCGAGGGAAAGCACGCGCCGCAGCCCTCCCGAGATCGTCGGCGTTCTCGAGGTCACGACGCTCCAGCAGTCCTCGGCCGAGATCCTGGACCAGATCATCGTGGCTCCTGGCGGGTCGCCACCGCTCGACGGCACGGAAGACGAGTGAGCCGGCCGGACGCGTCAGGGTTCCCTCGGCCTTGATGAACAGATCACCACGGCGCACCGCTGCGGACAACCCTCTGTGCAGGGTCGCAGCCAGGAACGGCAGCTCGGCATGCAGACGCATGAGCTCCCGGGTTTTCCCGTCGGACCCGTCTGTCAGGTGCGACCGTGTCCACCGCAACGCCTCCGCCAGTTCCCCGGCAGCGTCGCGGGCCGGACCGACCGGTGGGGTGGCCCGCAACTCGGCAGCGGCAATGGCGGCACGCCGCCAACCGTCCACCTTCGTCGGGGCGCTGGTGGCGACGCGCACGGCCAAGCCGAGCTGAGTGCCGAGCTGCAGGTGAGCTCCGGCGACTTGCTGCGGGTGCTGCCACAGCCAGCTACGCGCGGCCGCGACGGCCGCGACGGCGTCGTCAACGGTACGGATGTCGGGTGCCGGATCCAGCGGCGAACGCGCGACACCAAGCCCGTGCAGGGATGGCTGCCCTCTACCCGCAACGACCAGAGCTCGTGCTGTCCGGGCGAGACCGCTGTTCGCCGTCCACCGGGCGGCTTCCGCCACCGGGCGGTAGATCTCGGTCAGATGGCCCTGTCCGTGGTCGAGCCACCCGGGCAACGCCATGTCGAGCACGACGAGGCCCGACGCGAGCCTGGCGACGTCGGCGAGGCCCGACGAAACTCCGCCTCCTCGCCGGATCGCGAACCCCTCCGGAGTCGGAGGCCGCTGTCCTGGGGGAACGTGGCAGGCGAGGATGTCACCGATCACGCCGACGGCGTCCGCGGCACGGCGTAGAGACCGCGCCGGTTCAGCGCCCACCCAGCTACCGGACGGTGGAAACTGCCGGTCGACACGTGCGGCTGCGCGGAGTCCCGCGTAGAACTGGGTCAGTCGCTGTCCACGCCTGGTCATCAGTGCCGTGGCACCGGCCCGATCCAGTCCCTCCACCGCCGGACGGCCGCCAGCCAGCAGCTCGGTTGCCCGGATCAGCTGCGCATAGACAGCGGACCGGGCGTTGACCATCGCGTTGATGTCTGCTGCGGATTCCGGCGGTTGCTGACGCATCGCCGTGGCCGCGGCGCGCAGTGCCCGGTCGGCCCTGCTGTGCCAGTGGCCGATCGTCATGCCAGAGCCGCCGCCGCGCGTCGTAGCTGCTGGGCGGCGGCGTCGTGGTCGAGCCGCCGGGCAAGGTCATCACCGCCGCTGGCAGCGAGGTGTTCGTGATAGCGGGCAAGGTGCTCCACCAGCGTCGCGACCGCGTGGCGGGTTTCGATGTCGTCGCGCGCCGGCGCCGCGGCGTCGACCACCACGTCATCGTGGTCGGCGTACAGCCGCGCACGGATGTCGAGCATCTCCAGGCCGAAGTGGTCCCAGGCGATGTCGGTCCCGGAGAGGCGCTTCCATGCCTCGATCGCAAGCTGAACGGCACCGGCTGCGGTGGTGTCGTCCCAGGCATGCGCACTGTCGGCGCACAGCTCCTTCGTCGCCTCGATGTAGTCCATGCCGTGGGCTTGATTCGATGTCAGCAAGGTCGTCCACTCCAATCGGTCGGTCAGATGGGGTCGTTTGCAGGCCTCGCGTCATCCGCTGCTGGTGCTGGCTGTAAGCAGATCGGGCAGAAGCTCGCGCAGCAGGGCGTACGTGGCAGGGGTCAGGTCTTCCGGCACCTCGGCCTCGCGGACCCGCATCAGCTCGCCCAGCAGATTCCGCAGCTCAGCGGTGTGTCCCTCGGCGTGGGCGGCCCGCATGATGTCGTGCCACGGTCCGTCGTCGCCGCGCTCCGGGTCGGCCAGCCAGGCCTGCTGTACGGCCCACCGAGCACCGGTCGGGTCACCGGCATCGAGGTACAGCTCGGCGAGTTCGTGCGCGGTGTCCACGATCGCGGAGGTGAGGTGACCCGGGTAGATGTCGGACTCGGGCAGCCAGGTGAACGGGTTGCGGGTGCCCACGGCGTAGGCGCGCTCGGCGCCGTCGAGCGGTGCGCCTCGGACGAGCTCCAACGCGGCGCGTAGGTCCTTGACGCCGGCCACTCCGCGGCTCTCGCCGCGACTGCGCAGTCGGCGGAACAGATGCCAGTCCAGCAGGTAGCCGGCCCGCAGTCGATAGAGCCGGTCGGAGCCCATCTCGGGCAGCCAGGGAGTGCCGTCAGGCGCTTCGCCCAGCCAGCGGCGGGCTCGCGTGATGGCCACCCGGCGGCTGGCGTCCTTGACATGCTGGTCGGGCCACAGCGCGTCGGTGAGCTGCTCGGCGGAGGCTCCACGGGCGCCACGCTGAGCGAGGTAGACGATGAGCTCGCCGTGGAAGCGCCGACGCTGGTCCGGAACCGGGCCGGGCGCGTCAACGACGACAGGCCCGAGCACGCTGACGCGCGGGCGCGTCGGGTCCTGCTCCCGCCAGGACCGCAGATCAGTGTCGAGATCCGGGTCAGCCTGGCGGCGTCGTTGGCGGATCGCAGCGGTGACCTCCCGGCGCGGGGTGACGCCGGCTGTGCGAGGTCGGTCCAGGGTAGGTATGGCGACGATGGGATCCGCCGGTGCCGACAGGCGGGTTTCGGCCGGGGTCGTTCTCGGGGTCGCTGGCTCGCCACCGGTGAGGAGGTCGAGCACTGACCCCGCGGCGTCGCTGTCCTCCGCCCACTCCTCCGGCTCCGGGGCATGCGGAGTCGATTCGTCAGTCGCGGCCCGTGCCTGCGCCATGATCTCGACGAGCGGCTCCAGTTCACGTAGGGGTAGGCCGGCTGCGGCCCCGTCGACCTGGAGGTACGGCAGTGCGAGGTGGAGCCGGCCGTCCTCGTCCAGAACGATGGTGTTCGAGCCGGCGGCGGCGCGGGCGCCGGTGCTGACGACGGCGACGGCGCATCTGCCGGCGCCGCGTAGCTCCTTTCCGAATTCGTGGAGCACGTCGAGGTCGTCCTCGTCGGGCTCGGCGACGAGCAGCACCTGGGGCGCCCAGGCCTCGCCGACGTCGGTCAGGCGACCGGCGAGGGTGTCGGGCGCCCCGGACGCGTGCAGGCCGGCCGTCACCGCGGCGGCCCGCCGTCGCAGCCGTGGGACGGCCTCGTGAACCGACGACGCCGCACGGACGCGGTCCGGGTTGAGGGCGACGAGCAGTTCGGTCTCCGGTGCCGGGAAGCCGGCGATGATGACCTCGACATCGTCCGACCAGGTGTTGCAGGCGAGTTCGCAGGCCAGGTAGCGCAGCAGGGCAGCGGTCTGTTCACCGTCGCCCGCGATGGTCAGCTCGCCGAGCCGTTCGAGGTCAAGCAGCAGATGCCGGCCGGGCTGCGATCCGACCGCAACGAGGGTGGGCAGCGGTGCGAGCTGCTCGGCGACGGCCGGCACGGCCGCGTCCCCGGGCAGGGTCCACTGAGCGCCGTCCTCGACCCACGGTGGGGGTGGCTGAGGACAGGGCTCGGTGAGCACGAGCGTGACGGCCTGGTCGACGATCGAGGCTGCGGCGATGTCCGGCACTGGCCGTTCCCGCTCCGCCAGCGCCGCGGCGAGGCTGCGCAGGGCGAGGTCGAGCCGGTCGACGTCGGCGGGTTGCTCGGCCACGCGCAGGATGCGTTCCGTGGCGCCACCGCGAGGGTGCGGTAGTCGGCGGCCGGGCCGGCGGTGCTGCCTCTGACTGCGTCGACGGCGGAACACTGCGGTTAGCAACAGCGCCGAGAGCAGGCCCGCTCCGGCGAGTGATCCCAACACGATGGCGTCGCTGGCGCTGTCGTCGCCCGCCGGCCCGGGCTCGCGTGCCGGATCTGCCGCCCCGGACTCGCCGCTTGGGCGTGCAGTCGTCGAGGACGAGCTGGCTGAAGTGGGTGGCGTCGGAGCATCGCTCGGTCGAGCCTGCGCGGATGAAGTTGGGGGGATCGGCTCGTTCCCGCCGCGGTCCGGCGAACGGGAGGAGGGCGGCTCGGCCTCGGCCTCGGTCTCCGGAACGCTCGGCGCCGGTTCGCTGCCGGCTTCGGGAGCACTCGGGGTGGGCCGGGTGCGGCTATCGACAACGACCCGGCCCCGGGCGTGGTCGCCGGCGCCGCGATCGCGAGCCTCCGCCGGCAGCGTGATCCGCCATCCGCCTTCAATATGGTCAGGGAAACGGTAGTCACGCCGCTCAAGGTCGGAGTTGATGGCCACGAGTTCCGGGTAGCGGTCGGCGTCACCGAGGAAACGCTCGGCGACACCGGCCAGCCAGTCGCCGCGCGCCACCTCGTAGACCAGCCGTTCCGGTGCCTGCATGGTCTTGGCCACCGGGGACGAGACGATCGGGATCCGGAGCGTCCAGCCGGCGTACACCCGGGTGTTGCCGGGCTGGAGGCTGCGGCCGTCCGGCTGCGCGAGGCCGTGGTTGGCCTCGGCCAGGCGTTGCCAGGGCACGTTGTGCGCCTCAGCGATGTCGAGCAGGCTCTCCCCGCGCTCGACCGGATGTTCCACGTACCCGGTGGTGGTCGTGGCGTCCACCGGCGCGGTGGGTTTGGCCACCACGTGGTCGGAGCGGGGTGCGGCCACCGCCGGCGTGGTGAGGGCGGCTGGCGCGGCGGCGGAGGCCAGGGTCGGCGCGGCGATGGCGCCGAGAATGGCCGCGATCAACGCGGCGGCCACGCGTTGCTGGAACCGTGCCCCCGGGATCCGGGCGGCGTTGCGCGGCACCTGTCCCCGACGGCGTGCGCGCAATTGCGCGACAGTCTCCACCACCAGGGCGACCAGGAAGGTGACCCAGGTCCACGCGGCCAGGAGCGCTGCGATCCAGCCGATCAGCGTCAACGTCTGCAGGAACAGGTCCCCGTCGTCCCGGCTGCTGAGCGCCTGCCAGATCTGGCCGGCGGCAGCACCCGGATCGTTCGTGAGCGTCGAGAGCCATGTGCCCAGTCGGGGCAGCGGGTTGCCGGCGGCCCAGATGAGCAGCGCGGGCAGGGCAGCGGTCACCGCGACCACGGCGAGCGCGCCGACGCCAGCGAGCAGCTGCCGGCTGCGGCCGGTAGTGGTTGCGGTGCGTTCCACTGTTACTCCTTCGCGGGCTGCTATTGCGCGATCAAGGTGGCCGTCGCGCGACCGGTCACGGTCGTGCCTGCTCCCCCGGCGAACAGGTCGAGCAGGATCGGGTTGTAGGTGACCGTGACGGTCACGGTGAGCTGCTGCGCGCCGTCGACGGTGACCGAGCCGGTGACCCCGTCGAGGTCGTCGAGGTACGCCTGTACGGCGTCGGCGGCGACTGAGGGCTCGATCTCCTTGTTGCCGCCGTCGATGGCCTGGCCGGCCTTGATCGCCTGCCCGCCGGCGCGGGCCGCCTCGGCGGCGATGTTGTCGGCGCGCTGGTAGGCCCGCACCTTGGCGCCGCCGTCGACGACGAGGCCGATCAGGGCGAGGAAGGCGGGCACGAGGACGGCGAACCAGACCGTGACCCGGCCGTCGTCGCCGCGCAGGCGTCGGCGGAGGGCGGTCACGTTCTGCTCCGGTACGTGTCGAGCGGGCTGGTGAAGGACGCCTCCAGCGGCACACTGCCGGGCATGCCGGGCAGCGCGACGTCGGAGAACGTCGCAGTGCAGCTGACCGTGGCGGTGACGGTGGCGGTCTGCCCGACCGGCACCTCGAACCCGGTGGTGGAGATGGTGACCTCCAGGCTGGTGCAGCTCAGTCCCTGGGCGTCGAGCGTCGAGCCCGCGGCGGCCAAGGCCTGCGCGTTCGCCTCACCAGCGGTACGTGCCAGCGACGCGGTGCGTGCCGCGTCGTACGCGGCGGCCTCGAGCGCCTGGCGGGCGATGTTGACCCGACCGCCGATGACGGCGCCGGCGAACAGCGCCAGGATGGCCGGTGCAACCACGGCCATCTCGATGCTCACCGAGCCGCGCTGCGCGCGGTTCCGCCGGGTGCTCATGGCGAGATCGGCCGCTCGACGGGACCGTGCGCGGTCTTGTTGATCGTCCAGTTGAGCCCGGGAAACACGGTGATTGCCTTACCGGTGACGGTGACCCGCACCTCCGACCCAGTGCGGGTGACGACGACCTGCTGGTTGTCCAGCCCAGCACCGGCGGTCGAGAGGAAGGCGGCGGCACGTGCCTCACCGGCCGCGGCCGTCGACTGGTAACCCCGTGCGGCGTTCACGCCCTGGGTGGCTGCGCCCAGCGCGATCGACTGGGCGAAGTAGACCAGCCCGGTCTGCACGACGGCGAAGGTCAGCAGGAGCATCGGCAGCGCGATGACGGCGAACTCGACCGGCGAGCTGCCCCGATCGTGGTGCCACCGGGCGGCCCGCCCGCGCCGGGTGGGACGCGGACGGGCGGTGGCGAGGGGCTGCGTCACGGCTGCGTCGGGATGAGCGCGACCCAGCCGTTGGCGACGGCAACGATCGCCCCGGCGACGACAACGGCACCGGCGACGAGGATCGCGGTGATGACGGCGGTGCCGACCGGGCTGTCACCGCGCTCGGCCTCGGCCGGGTCGGTCATGCGCTGCCAGTTTGTGGCCAGCTGCGCGAGGAAGTCGTGGATGGTGTGCATGGCGGTTCCCTCCGTGTGGGTGGTGCCGGTGTCAGCGGACGAACAGGCGGGCCATGAACGGGTAGCCGATGAGGACGAGGAGCACGAGGATCAGCGCGGCGGCGGGGATGTCGAGCTTGTTGGTGCGTAGCTCCGCCTGGGCGAGGGCCTCGGTGCGGATCCGGTCCCGCATCGAGTCGGCCCGGGCGCGCAGCGTCTGGTGGACGCTGGCACCTTCGTTGCCGGCGGTGCGCATGATGTCGGCCAGGTCGCCGAGCTCGATGACCTCGATGTCCCGGCCGAGGGCCTTCAGCTCGTCCCACGGCGGCCGGAGCTGCAGCTGGGCCCCGAGCAGGGCCTCCCGGATGCGGGCGAAGACCCAGCCGTGGCAGACGCTGGCGGCGCGGTCGAGCGACTCGACCGGGCCGTGTCCGCCGAGGACCTGGTGGGCGGCGAGGTCCAGGTAGGTGCACATGGCGCGGCTGAACTCGGCGCGGGCGACGGCGGCTTTGGCGACGACCTCCCGGTGGGCCAGCGCCGCGCCGGCCAGCGCGGCGGCGACAGTCCCGCCCGCCGGGATGACGACCGGAATCGGTACGCGTAGCGCCGCGACCGCGATGGTGATGAGCGCCGGCAGGATGAGGCAGAACAGCGCCGACAGCCCGAGCGTGAGGAAGTACTGGTCAGTGCTGCGGCCCAGCAGCCGCAGGTCGGCGTGCGGCACGGTGAGTCGGCGCCGCAGCCAGTTGACGCCGGTCGGTGCAGTGTTCGTCGCGGTCAGCGGCTGGAGGCGCCGAAGCGCCGGGCCGAGCGCCGGTGGGGCGGGGATCAGTTGCACGACCAGCAGGAACACCCCGAGGCCGGTCATCGCGCCGGCGATGACCATGGCGGTGACGTAGCCGTTGGTCATGCCGCCGCTCCGAGCGTCTGGACCTCGGCCGGCGGAAGCAGCCGCTCCCGCCGGGGCGGCAGGCTGAGCTTGCGTACCGAGGCCATGAGCACGACGTAGAGGCCGGCGAGGAACAGCAGCACGAGCTGTCCGAGCACGCTTCCGTACGGCTGGAGGTAGTGCGGGTTGATCGCCCCGTACGCCAGCACCAGGACGGTCATGCCGGTCAGGAACCGCACGGCGAAGCGTGGGCCCTCGCGCTTGGCGTCGACGGTCGAGCGCATCTCGATCTCGGCGGCGATGGACCGGCTGATCGCGTTCAACACCTCATGCAGGCCTTCGCCGCGGTCCGTGACGTGAAGCATCAACGGCGCGATGACCTGATCGGCGGTGTAGTCGTTGAGGTCGTCGGCCATCTGTTGCAGCGCGGCGATCGGATCGCCGCTGCCCTGCAGACGCGCGGCCAGGTCACGGACCTCCTGCTCGATGAGCTGCGGCGCGGTCGCGGCGGTCGCAACGACGGCCTGCTGCAGGCCAATGCCACGGGCCACGATGTCGGCCAGGCGGCGGGTCCAGGCCTCGACGGCTTCCAGGCGGGCGACGGCCTGTTTCTCGGCACGACCGGCGGCGAACAGCCACGGTACGCCGGGAACGGCGACGCCGATGATCACGCCGGCGGCGGGCCAACCAGTCAGCAGCCAGGTCAGCGCGCCGGCAATGACCGACGTCACCACCTTGATCTGGTGGGCGCATTGTTCCCGGCGGGTGCGTCCCGACCCGGTCCACCAGCGGCGTGCCTGCTGGTGCAGCGCCGATGGCGGCCGGGGTGGCCGGGTGGTCCCGACGACGCCGAGGACGCCGACGACTGCGCCGGAGACGGCGAGCATGCCCGCCAGCACGGCGGCGAGGTCGAGCGGGCTCATGGCCGCCTCGCCAGGGTGTCGAGCTGGCTGCTCCAGGCGCCGTGGTTGTGCTCGCCCTGCTGGATGTAGCCGGTGAGCTGGCGGGGGTCGTAGCCGACCCGCAGCAGCGGTTCGCGTAGCCGTTCCGGCAGGTGCCGTGGCACGCCGCGTCCGTCCGGGCCCGGGCCGAAGATCTGGGTGGTGACGAGCTGGTCGCCGCTCATTCCGCCCACCTCGAGCACGTCGGAGACGTACCGGTGCTTGCGGCCGCCGAGCTTGGTTTCGTCCTCGACGCTGACGTACACGATCAGGTCGATCGCGCCGGCAGCCATCCGCCGCGCCAGCTCGGCGGTCATCTCGGGTCCGTGCTGCAGCGCCAGTTCGATGACGCGGTCCATCACGGCGCGGGGGTGCCGGGCGTGGATGGTGCAGAGGGAGCCTTTGCTGGTGGCCATGGCCTGCAGCATCGGCACGATTTCCCGGGAGCGGACCTCGCCGACGATGATCCGTTGCACGGACATCCGCAGCGTCAGCGGGATCATGTCCATGATCGTGACCTCGCCGGCGGGCCGACCGTCGGCGCCTCGGGAGCCGTGGCCCTCCCGGGATTCGAGGCTCATCGCCCAGCGGTGCCGCCCGGTGGTGTGCAGACCGAGCTCGCGGGACTCCTCCAGGGTGACGAACTGCTCGCGGTCGGGGATCTCCTGGGCCAGGCCGCGTAGCAGGGTGGTCTTCCCGGCGTCGGCCAGCCCGGCGACCATGATGTTGAGACCGGCGGCCATGGCGGCCTTGAGGAACCGGCAGATCAGGTCGTCGACGGCGCCGTACCGGTCGCGGAGGTCCTCCAGGCTGACGTCCATCAGCGTGTGGCGACGGATGGCCGCGTAGGGACGAACCGACACCTGCATGAGGACGGTGAGCCGGCTGCCGTCGGGCAGTTGCATGTCCAGCCACGGCTTGGTCGAGGACAGCGAGCGCTCGGTCGCGCCGGCGCGCATGGCCAGGACCTGGAACATGTCGACGAGTTCCTTGTCGGTCTCCGCGACCGGCTCGCCGACCGTGATCCGCCCGTCGGTGTGCTCGATCCGGACGTTGTCGCAGCCGAGGATGTGAATGTTCACGATGTCCGGCCGGTCCAGCAGCTGCTGTAGTCGGCCGAGGCCGAACATGTCCGCGGCGACCGCGTCGAGCAGCGCATGTTCCTCCGCCTGCGAGATTGGTTGGCCGGCCTGGTGCAGCGTGTCCACGTGCTCCCGGACGAGACGGGCCGCGATGCGCTCCGCCTCGGCCTGGCGGTGCTCGGTGGAGACGTTGGGCGTCTCCCGCAGCGCCGCGGTCAGCTCCGCGCTGACCCGGGCGCGCAGCATTCGCACCGCCGCGTAGTCCATGGTCTGCGGCTGATCGACGGCCGGCAGCCGAGGTGCTTCCGGGGACGTGCCGTTGGTCGGCCAGCGGTGGCCGTTGGCGGCGACGCGGTCGACCGCTGCCGGCCGGGCCGGGCGGCTGTGTCGGCGCTCGTCAGGCACGGCCACTCCCCCTCGATGCCGTCGGAGCCAGGTGTACGCGCCGCCGCGCGATCGCCTCGCGTACGGCCGACTCGGCGCTCGCCGCGGCGCGCAGCAGCTGCTGGCTGCCGCGCAGCCGACCGCCGCCGTCGCTCAGCACCTCGGCGGTAGGCCGGTCGTCGGGCAGCTCGACCACCGTCGGCAGTTGCAGCCGCTGCTCGATCTCCCGCCGGCCGTAGGGGCCGTCACCGATCAGCGCCAAGGCGAGCGCTCCCGTCCCCTGGCCGTGCTGCGTCAGCTCCCGCCGCAGCAACTCCGCCGCGCCGACGGCCGGCGCGATGGTGCGCAGGGTCGCCGCGCGTACGATGAGCAGCACGAGGTCGGCGCGGAACAGCAGCGGCCACGGCGGCGCGTTGGTGGCCAGCCGCCCGCAGTCGGCGATGACGTCGTAGCCCGGCTCGCCGCGCTCCAGGTCGGCGAAGTGCGCGCTCAGCATCTCCCAGGTGGGTCGCAGCGTTCCGGACTGGACCGCGTCGTTGATGCCGGGCAGGAGGAGTCGTCGGCCCGGATCCCGCGCGTCGAGGTCGACGAGCTGGTCGGCGAACGTCTCGGCGAGCTGGTCGCGGAGGGCAGCCGCGGCAAGCGGCAGTAGGCCGACGGGTGGGATCTCGAGGCGGGACAGGTAGCCGCTGAGGAGGCTGCCGCCGGCGGGATCGCACTCGGCCAGCACCGTGCGTTCTCTCCAGGCAAGCGTGCAGGCGAGTGCCGTGGTGGTGACGCCGGGCGAGCCCTTGGCCGAAACCATCGCGATGATCGCCACGTCAGCCCCCCGTGGTCAGGGCGACGACGATCCGACCGGCCGCCGCGCGTGAGGCGACGAGCGGCCCGTCGCGTTCGGCCACGGCGACGTTGAGCAGCGTCGTGCCTTCCCTGATGCCGGCGTGCACGTCCACGACAGTGGCGTTGATGCTGATCGGCGCGGTGCCGTTCGGCTGCTGGTTCGGGACTGGGCCGCTGTCGGCGGTCACGACGAGCAGCACCGCGGCGCCGGGCTTGACGCGATCGGCGGGCAGGCGCTCCGGCGGCAGACTGAGACCCACCAGCTGCTTGCCCTCCCCAGGTACAGCTCGGTCGGTGAGCTGGGCCCGCGTCAACAGGGTGCCGGGCACCAGCGCGACGGCCGCGAACTTGCCGACGATCTGGTCGGCGGCGCTCGCCTCGATCGGCTTGAGCGTCGGGTCGAC
Organism: Micromonospora sp. WMMA1949; assembly: GCF_027460145.1. Lineage (NCBI taxonomy): Bacteria > Bacillati > Actinomycetota > Actinomycetes > Micromonosporales > Micromonosporaceae > Micromonospora > Micromonospora sp. WMMA1949. Next base: position 215,391 of record NZ_JAPZBG010000001.1, read on the forward strand.
GGTGATCCGTACCGTGCTGAGATCGGACCGCTCGATTGTCGAGCCGACCTCCACGGTGGTGTTCACCGCCAGGTACTCCGCTGTGGTGCCGACCTTGCGCAGCACGGCGACCGCGATCAGCCCGCCGGCGGCGACCAGCGCCACGGCCAGCCAGACCAGCGCCGGACGCCAACGACGCTGCGGCGCGACGCGGGGCACGGCGTAAGGGGCATTGACCGGCGAGGCGGTGCGGCCGGCCTTGGGCGGCGCACTGGTCATGACGTGATCACCTGCAGTTCGTCGATGTCGATCGTGGTGCTGGAGGACAGGTCGATGGACTGGGAGCCGGTGCTGCCGCCGCCGCTCCAGGTGACGAGCCACGTCGTTGTGGCCGTGACGGTGTAGCGGCCGCCCGCGAAGGTGCTGCTGGGCTGGCGGTAGCCGTCGTATCCACAGTCCGGCGACCGCCTGTTGCCGAACGAGGGTTGGTACGGGGTGCCGGGCTTGGTGCAGGTGACGGACTGCCCGTCACCCATGTCCCACACGACCATCTGCGCCCGCGCGATGGCGGTAACCGACCGTCCCGGCACTGCGGCCGTACGGGTGACGGGTCCCCAGGTGCTCGGGCTCACCCGGTTCCAGAGCCAGATCGGCAACCCGACGAGGCCGGCACCGTCGGTACGCGGGGCGATGCCGATGTCGGGACCGTCGAGGTTCATCTGGGCGATGGCTCGCTGCGCCAGCTCCTGGTAGCTGGGCAGGATGCCGGCGGGCGGCTCCGGCGACCAGGCCGTCGTCTGCGAGGCGATACCGCCGTAGACGCCACAGGTGCGGATGCTCCAGTAGCCATCGGTCCGACCGCCGGGTGGTGGCGGAACCCGCCTGATGTAGCAGGACCCGTCCCACACCCCGAAACTGTCGACCACGCACGGCACGGTCCGTCCCTCGTAGCGGCAGCCCTGCCCGGCGCCGCCGCTGTCACCACCGCCGTCGTTACCGCCGCCTCCGGTGCCCGGCTTCTCCACCACCCAGTAGCAGTTGCCCAGCGCGTCGCAGTGCTCGTAGTCGGCGTGTGCGACGTCGGGCGCCAGCAGCGCGCCGGCGCCGACCGCCAGGAGCAGCGCCACGAGCCTTCGGGTCAGCATGGCCGTTCCCGTTGGGCGTCGACCTCCCGGATGCGCCACTGACCGTCGTCGAACAGCTCCACCTTGGCGGTCACCACGTACCTCGTGGCCTGGCCCTCGGTGCGTACCGATCTGCCGGTCTTCTTGGAGACCACGTCCCACGTGCCGGTGTCGAAGCAGTCCTCGATCTCGGCGGTGAAGGGACGGCGGCTCGTGTCGACACTGCGTACCGCAGGTGTCGAGGACGGTTCGCCCTCCGTGATCAGTCCCTGCTGGAACTTGATCAGCAGGTCCTGGCGCACGGTCGGCAACGCCGGGTCGGCCACGAACCTGTCGAGCTTGGCGTTGTAGTCACCCTTGTTCGACGCGGTGACGTAGGCCCGAACGTAGTTCCGGTAGGCCGCCAGCGCGGCAGCACTGGCTGCGGTGTTCTCGGCGCCGGCCGTCGACGAGGGCGCTGCAGACGACGATGACGCCGTGGGGCTCGGCGTCGCGTCCGGGTTGTCGTTACCGCAGCCGGCCAGGCCGGCAACGACGATGACGGCGAGCCAGGCGGTAACGCGGACGTCAGCCCGGCGGCTCCTGCTTACCGTTGCGGTCAACGTGATGCCTCCCGTTGGTGACGGACGCGGCTTGGGCTCCTGTCGCGGCCACGCTGCCGGCAGGTGCGGAGGAGCGGCTCCTTGCCGCTAGCGCGGCAACCGACCCTGGGGTGCCCGGTCCGGAACATTGACCGGTCCGAGCAGCCCAGCGTCCCCCTCCGAGCGTCGGTGCCGGGAAAAGTTCGCTCCCGACATCGATAGACTCCCCCTTATGGCTGGCCAACTGTCGCTTTGACCAGCCAACACAACGGGTGTTGAGCGGATTGCGTCGTGACTCAACGCCCGTTGCTCCAAACAGGAGCGAGCATACGCTCACGTTCCGTGCATGTGTCAACATCTGTTTTGTTGGCGCTTGCATCTGCGACACTGTCGTTTAGTCGCTGGAGGGTGATAGTCATGGTCGACGATCGGCATGTGGAGCAGGAGCTGCCACCCCTCGACACCCTGGCCGCCCGGCTGGAGTACCTGTTCGACCGGATTCGGCCGACCCCCGAGGAACTCGGCGAGTCCGACGAGCCCGACCGCCGGTACACCAACAAGGAGATCGCCGACAAGATCAACGCGACTGCGGCCGAGACCGGTGTCTCGATCAGCGCGGCCTACATCGGAGAGTTGCGCCGCGGCGTGGCCAGCGACCCCCGCACCTCCCACGTCCGCGCCCTGGCCGCCGCCTTTGGCGTGAGCTCCGGCTACTTCGTCGACGACGCGGCGGCACGACGGATACAGGAACAGATCACGCTGCTTAGCGAGCTGCGTCGGATGGACGTCAAGCAGGTGGCGCTGCGCCAGGTACTCGCCGACAACGGATTGTCAGCGCGGGACACGCAGCTCATCGAGCAGATGGTCGCCCGACTGCGCGCCGTCGCCGAAGCGGCCGGCCCGGACGAGACCAACACCGCGCCAGACGGTCGCAGATAGCCGTGTTGATCCTTCGGTGGCAGTACGCCGACGAGCGGGGGAAACCAGACGTGAAGTTGCACCGACTACGCAAGCGCTGCGAGCAGATAGCCGCGGAGGTGGAGATACCGAAGCCGTTCGACATCCAGCGGCTGTGCGACCTGCTCGGAGAGCGGCGTGGCCGACCCATCCATCTGGTGCCGATCCGGCTCCCCGCCCTCACGGTCTGCGGCATGTGCGTACCGACCGGCGAGTTCGACGCCATCTTCTTCGAGCAGGACACCTCTCCCCTGCATCAACTGCTGATCATCGGTCACGAATTGGGGCATCTGCTCGCCGGCCACCAGACGACCGAGATCCTGGACCCGGAAGCCTCCCGGCTGCTCCTGCCCGATCTGGACCCGCAACTGGTCCAGCGCAGCCTCGGCCGGAGCAACTACGCGGCCGCCGAGGAGCGCGAGGCCGAGATGATCGGCTCGCTGCTGCTGCGACGGGCACGAGCCGGCCGGATGGTCGAGCAGGACTCGCCGCTGGACAGCCGGCACACCGAGCTGTACGGCCGGTTGCGGCACTCGCTGGAACACCCTGACTGGTAGCCGAGATGGACACCATCCTGTACACGCTGTGCGCGGCCGCCGGCTGGCTCGCCTTCGGCTACATGCTGCGGCTCCAGCGACGCCAGCCGAGCCAGGTCCGAGGCGCGATCTGCGTGGCGCTCGGTGCCTTCGCCGCCGGAATCACGCTCGCCATCCCGCCCATCGCGGCGGGCATCGACTCGGCGTCCGGATTGTCGAACCTGGCCAAGGTCATGTCTCACGGCTGCGCCATGACGATCGCCGCGAGCGCCGAGAACATGCTCCTTCACCTGTCCCTACCGCCAGCGAAGGCAGCAGCCCGCAGCCGGATCTGGGTGTGGGTCACCGGCAGCGCCTTCCTCGTCATGGTCGCCCTGTTCACCTACACGCTCACCTACGACGAGCCGGTGCTCCTGACCGTCGAGTACGCGCGGGATCCCGCCGTCACCGCGTACCTGCTGATCTTCATGCTGGTCGGCTTCTTCGCCTACTGCACCGACATCGCCCGGCTGTGCTGGCGATTCGCCCGCATCTGCGGGCGGCCATGGTTGCGCCGCGGTCTCCGCCTCACCGCGGTCGGCGCCGCGTTCGCGCTGCTCTACAGCACCAACAAGATCGTCTACCTCGTCGCCTACTGGCTCGGTTACCAGCCGGCCGGCGAGCGGGAGATCGCCTCCGTCCTAGTCACCATCGGCGCGCTACTCATGATGATCGGCTTGACCATGCCGGCGTGGGGCCCGATCTTCACCATCACCCGACGCTGGGACGACTACCGCTCGTACCGCCAGCTCGAACCGCTGTGGCGGGACCTCGTCGCCGCCCTGCCGGAGCTCGAACTCGACCCCAGCCTGCGGCGTCCGCTCGGCGCCGCCCGCGACATCGACTACGCCCTGACCCGGCGTGTGGCCGAGATCCGCGACGGCCGACTGGCGCTTCGCCCGTACATGGACGTCAAGGTGACGGAGCTGGCCGAGCAGTTCGCCGAGCAGGCCGGCATGAGTGCTGACGAGCAGCGAGCCAACGTCGAGGCGGCCCACCTTGCCTGCGCCCTGCGCCGCCACCGGGCCGGACTCATGGCCGCGGTCCCCCAGCCGACCGACGAGCTGCACCGCCCGGAAGGCGGCTACGCCGGCGAGATCGGATGGCTGGCCCAGGTCACCACCGCCTACACCCGATCCCCCGTAGTGGCCCGGACGCTCGTCGCGGCCCGGCTCGCGGCCGCCCAGGATGCCCCGACCTCCCGGGTTGGAGAAGCCCCACGATGAGAAAGCGCTACGCCAACCTGGCCCACATCCGCACGCTGGATCCCGAGCGTGACTGGCTGGAGATTTACCAGACGACGCTGCGGCTGGAGTTCCCGTGGGACATGAAGCTGGGGCTAAACCTGGCGTTCAACCGGTCGTTCTCCATCCCGGCCATCGCCGCGGTGCACGTCGGCACCGGGGAGTTGACCGAGCGCACGCAGAAGCGCATCGACGACACCGGCCTGCTGATGTACGAGATGGTGCTCAACGGCTTCGACCAGCCGCGCGGTCGAGACGCGCTGCGCCGGGTCAACCAGATCCACCGCCCGTACGACATCCCCAACGAGGACTACCTCTACGTGCTGGGCTGCCTGGTGGTCATCCCCACGCGGTGGCTCAAACAGTACGGCTGGCGTCGGCCCTGCTGCCACGAGCGGCGGGCGACCTTCCTGTTCTACCGGGAGCTGGGCCGGCGAATGGGGATCACCGACATCCCCGACTCCTACGAGGAGCTCGAGGTCTGGTTCGACGCGTACGACGCTGCTCACCTGACGCCCAACGACGAGGCTGCAGCGATCGAGCGCGCGACCCGGTCGCTGCTGCTCGGCCGGATCCCCCGGCCCCTCGCACCGTTGGGCGACGGGCTGGTCAGTGCCATGTACGACGATCGGCTGCGGCGCGCGACCCGGGTTGACGCACCGGCAAGACCGATCCGGGCCGGCCTGCACGTGGCGCTCAAGCTGCGGGCCCGGCTGCAACGGTCGTTTGGGATCCCGCCGAACACGCCCTTGTTCTCCGAAGGCATCAAGACCAGGACCTACCCCGATGGGTACGAAATCACAAAACTCGGCCCGCCAACCCTAAATTCGTCCGACGCGTGACGGGTTGAACGTCACGTGCTTCAAGTGAATCTTCCCGCCTTCTTGCATCAGGAATAATGAAACGACATGGCGCTCGGCGACTTGCTGGATGCCCATACTTGCGATGTCCCTCGCGAAACTCTGGGCTGGGAAAACCAAGATAATGTGAGTGCCATCCGACCACGTCCCAACCCCATCCACCTCAGCCTGGCGGGCGAGGGGTTTTTGCATAATGTCCAACACGGTGGCCACTGTGACCGGAATCTGGAATGCGGCTGTAGCGGTCGCCAGCCAACCATCAGGCTTGAGGCGTTGCAGCTCATCAACAAAGCGGCGCACACGAGCGGTAGTTTTTATCCGCAAGGGAGGAACAGAAAGGCCTCGCCCCTCGAGATACGCATACCGCTCATCAAACTCAAATTGATGCGGCATATGCATTATATATCCTGGGCTTTGATCAAACATCGCGAGTCGCTGCTCCAAGTCGACCTGGTAAAGATAAAGCGAGAGCATCTCGAGCTCATCAAGTACCATGAGCCGCGGATGGGCGACCCACCGCTCGCGAAATTCCAAGTAGCCTAAGAGCTCCGCCGGACGCTGCAACGTATCAGTGACGACGTTGAGATATGTTGCTCCAACAATCCAAGGCCTAGAGCCTGTTCTTATAACTCCCCAGTCAATCAACCTATCGACGCGAGTCCCAATGCCCGCAAGGCCGTCGAGCGTCGGCAGTAATTGGTAACACCTACGAACTCGTGAGCCGTCCACTTCAAATAGTGGACGACCGCCACGGGGTGATTTATAGAACTTCGCGGGACGGCCGCCGATAACATATTCCGAGTCTCGATCCAACTGGGAGCTTCCCTCGCTGATCAAGAGCTTGAGTTGCGTGATGTACTGGCTAACCCCACCTCGCCGTGCAGCAGTTTTCAACGGCGCACCCTTGCCCTCAATCAAGATGACGACATCACCGTAGAGCAGAACTCCGTCTACCTCCGCCCTACCATTTTCCATTTCGATGAAGACTTGATTGTAGCCTCTGCTGCCAGGTAGGACTTGCAGGAGTAGATCGAGTACATGTGCATCCACTGCGTCCGCCCGAACACGCTCCCAATTTTTAACTTTCTTCGACAAGAGGGCCTCGACAGTTAGATGCAGGTCGGTGGTGAGCGCCGCCGGATGCACCAAGAGGGCAACCTCGGCCCCTGCCCGCCCCAAGGGTGCCGGCAAAATCATAAATGGCTTGGTCCGCTGCGGGACATCCACAAAGACTGAAGTGAAGGCTGCGGCATCGCCGGGCCGTAGACTTAAGTCTTCCACCAGAGTGCGAGCACGAGCGTTTTCGGTACTAGATTCCAGCTCGTCTAGAGGGACAGCCATTGCCCACGGCAACACCCCGAGTACGCCCTCATGCCAAAGGCGCTTAAAATTTGCGCTTGCTACACCGATGTTCGACGGCGTTTCGTCGAGCACCTCAGCAGCCGCATCCCAAGCCGCCGTAAGCGCAGGCGTCAGCCTTTCGTCCCACAAGTTTTTAACAGCGGTACTCAGGTTAACCAAATCAGCAACTTCGTAGCCAAACCGCTCAACAAGAGTCCGCTCTTTGCCTCGCGCCAGCGATATGGCCAATGATGCCGCGTGCGCGATGTACGCGTCCCCTCGGTAAACAAGCCATCGCTCAAGCATTTCTCTGCGGAATGTAGACTCGGGCGAGGTCTCGTTCGCATAGCCATAGGCAAGGTTCAAGGTATAGGCCCACATCCGCACCTCTTTGGCGGCGTCCGCTACGATCCGCCATTCATTGGCCGAGCAGGGTTTCCACTCTTCCGGAATAGGGGAAGAAGCTACGATACTGACAACCAGTTCTAGATCTAGATCTTTCGGCATAGCGTCAGGTTCGTAGTATGAACCCCAACGCTCTGCGCGCGTCAAGAAAATCATGCCGCATACCAGCGGTAGAGGGTCAATGCCTTCAACTAGCCTCTTCAAGCGCTCAACGGCAGCTTGCTGATTTTCAGTAAGGCGATTGATTGATGCTGTGGCCAGAGCTCGCAGCTCTTCAACAGTCTCTCCAGCGAGAGACTGCACTTCCTCTACACCATCACGCTTAACCATGGCCTTGAGAGATTGCAAATGCAAAGAATGATAGGCTTCAGCAAAGGGGTCACCCGAGGCCGCAAACCACTCAAGGTAATCTTCGAATCCCTTAGCGGCGGAGAATGTCGGCGACTTTCGGTTTCGCCGATTCCGCGTCACTTCATCAATCTGTTCACGAGTCGGCTGCAGCCGCCCTGGGCTTTCCTTCGAGGTAACGGCCAGCGGAGCAGTCGTCGACGGCCGCCGAGACTTGCGACGGTTTTTGCCCATAGTGAATGATGTCATAGCGAACGCGGAGACGCCACCTATCAAACTCCGAGCCGACCCGTGTCAGATAGGTGACGGAGACTGGAAGAGTCTCCGGACGACAAGTCGTCATCGCGGCGACGGCCTCCGGATGGCCGCTATCTTCCGGTTCCAACTACTTGTAGCTACGACCTTTACTACATCGCCGGCCTTAGGTGCCTGAATTAAGTACTGCTGGCCGCTCCGATCGTCGCCGATGTACATGCCGACGTGACCGGGCCGGGACATTGTGCCGTCGGCGCCAGGGATGAAGATCAGATCACCGCGCTGCATCGCCGCCAGCGACGAGACAGCGACGCCAGTGTGCACCTGGTCGGCGGTCACCCGAGGGATCCGTACTCCCCCCTTGGCCCAGGCGGCCATCATCAGGCCCGAACAGTCGTAGCTGTCGGGTCCTTCGGCGCCCCAGACGTACGGCTTGCCGCGCTGGGCCAGCGCGAACGCGACAACGGCCCGAAGCTGCGGGTCCGCCGGCAGCATGAAGCCCTCCGGCAGGCCCTCGTCGTCCACCGGCGGCATCCCGTCACCGCCGTCACTGGTACAGACGATGTCCAGGCCGTCGCTGATCGCCGCCACCAGTTGCTCGGCCTCTGACTGCCACCTCGCGTACGCATCGGGAAACGCCGAACGCTGCACCGCTTGCGCAGCCTGGGTGAGGGGCCTGGTCTGCCAGCCGTCGATGTCGAGCAGGCGCTCGTAGAACTTCCGGCTGGCGTATCGCGGATTCAGGATCTGCTCGGGTGTCCCCCAGCCCTGGCTGGGACGCTGCTGGAACAGGCCGAGTGAGTCGTGGTCGTTGTCCGCGCCGAGGTGGCCGAGGTTACGCAGGGTGGATTCCTGCATCGCGGTGGCGACGGCGATTTCCCAGCCGTAGCGCGGCACATTCAGCTCAGCGCCGACGGCGACGATGGCGGCGGCATTGGCGACCTGCTCGGAGGTCCACGAGCCCTGCTCGGGCCAGACCGGCGGCGTGGCTGTCGCATCGGGCGAGGTGCTGGGTGGGCTGATGTTGCAGGCCATTGCGGGGTCTGCGTTCAGGATCGAGACTGGGACCATTACGACCAGCGCCATCGACGCCAGCACAACAACGACGAGTCCGCCCACAACGATCAGCCAACGGCGGGTCATCGCAGGCCGGCCAGGCGGATCTCGTAGCTGGTGACTCGCCAGCCTGGACCGACAGCGCCGCCGCGGCGCAGGGCGCAGTAGACGACGCTGTGTTCGGTCCGACCGCGCCAGCCACGTTCTCCCACCTGGGTCGCATTCACCTGGCAGGCCCGCCGAGCGGTGATCCCGCCCTCGGCCGCCGGTGGCACGTCGGCGAAGGGCGTCACGAGGGCCTGGATGTAGGCGCGGTGAGCGGTCCAGGTCGTCCAACGGCCGTCATGGTCGGCTGCGGCGCTCTGGCCGACCAGGGTGCCGCTGGCGAATCGCATGGCCCGCCGATAGGCGTCGCCCGGTCGCGCGTCGCGGCGGGTGTCGGCGCTGTAGACGGACATTACGAACCGTTGGCACACCTGGCCCGGGTCTACATACCAGAAGCCGGGCTGCGTGGGCGGCGGCACCGGGACCGCCACGATGGCCGGCACGGGAACGGACGAGCCGCCAGCGCTCGGTTCGGGCGGTGTCGGCTCGGTCTTGGCAGCGCAGCCGGTAACGGCCAGCGCCATGATCACTTCCGCCGCGACTCGTTGTGGCGCATTCATGGCACGACCCTGTCGGGCCGTCGGGGCCGTTACCGCTGCCGTTGGCCGCAAGCAGCAGCGGTAGCGGAGAAGGCCACTCCGGCATCAACTCTGCCGTCAGCAGCTCCTAGCCAGGGTCCGTGGCAGACGCCCGCCCGGGTGTCATGACCGTCAGGAGATTGCTGTGCTTGCTCACCACCTCGCCGGCGCCGCGGCCGAGCTGTTGGCCGCTCCGACTCCGGCTCCTTCCCCTCCGCCGGGTCTGGAGAGCGCAGGCAACATGTTCATCGGCTGGATGAAGTGGATCCTCATTGTGGCGGGCGTCGGTGGCCTGCTCATCTGCGGGATCATGATGGCCGTCGGTCGACGCAACCGGTCGGCATTCGCTGCCGACGGCGCCGCCGGCATCCCTTGGGTGCTGGCGGGGTTGACGTGCGGGGCGGTCGCCGCGGTCGTAGTCGGCACGGTTATCCCGGGCTGAGCCATGACCTACGACGTCATCGACCGCGCCCGCCGCGCCACGCGCCGCCGGCTCACCACCATCTGCCTGACCGCGGTAGCACTCAGCGCTGCCGTGGCCGCCGCCGTTGTCGCCACCACGACCCCGAGCCGGCCTGCCGACTCACCCCCGGGTCGCGCGATGTCGACCTTCGCCGTCACCGGCGCGACCCCCGGTAGCGAGACGCAGAGGCTCACCGATCTCGAGTGGGTCGACGTCGCCGGTGTCTCGGTGCCCGTGTCGAGCCGCTCCGGCCCTCGCATCACCAATGGAGGGCAGGCTCGCGGGTTCGCGCACGACCAGGTCGGCGCGCTGCTCGCCGCCGTACACATCGTCGTACGCATCAACCCGCAGGTCGGCCCGGCCGTCTTCGGACCGACGCTGCGCGACCAGGTGGTCGGGCCGCATGCGGCCGCGATGCGGGTCCAGGTCGCGCAGGCGTACGACGAGCTGCGTGCACAACTGGACGGGCAACCGCTCGGACGCTTGAACGCCATCCTGCGGGGCTACCGCATCGTCAGCTACCGCGATGACGAGGCGGCCGTGCGGCTGCTGACTGAGGCGCCGGGCGCCCACGGCGTACCGCTGTTGGTGGTGGCGGAGGTGCGCGTGCGCTGGACCGGCTCCGACTGGGCGCTGCTGGCGCCCGCCGGCGGGACGTTCGAGCAGACCGTGATGGCGGCATCGGACGCCGATACCGCGACGTTCATTCCCTTCGCCGTAGGTGGGTGACCTGATGCCGCTCTGCAATCCGTTCCTGCCCGCCACCTGCTCCGGCGTCATTGTCGGCGGTGTCAACCCGGGCGCCTCGGTCCGCGACTCGATGGTCAACGGGATCCTCGACGGTCTGGCCAACGCAGTCCGGGAGGGGATCGAGTGGGTCGCCGGCCTGCTGACCAGCTGGACGTTGATCCCGTCGAACAATCTGTGCCCGACCAATGGCTCGGACCCGGGGCAGTGGGCCTCCGACTGGATGGCCCAGTGCAACTCCGCTGGCGGCCCGGCGCAGCAGCTGCGCGGATTCATGCTGCCGATGACGATTCTGGTTCTGGTCGGCGGCCTGGTCTGGCAGGGCATCACCATCGTCGTCAGCCGCCGGGGTGAGCCGCTTCTGCAGGCCGTACGCGGCGTCTGGAACACCGCGCTGTGGGGCAGCATCGGCGTCGCCGGCACCCACCTGGTCCTCAAGGCCGGGGACAGCTACTCGATGTGGCTGCTCAACGAGGCGATCTTCAAAGAGTCCAACAAGCCGCCCAACGAGGCGATGACCACGGCACTCGGTGGGGTGTTGCTCCCCGGCGCGGCGGTCGCGCCGTTCGTGATGATCCTCGTCGGCGTCGTGGTCATCCTCGCCGCCGTCGTGCAGACCATCCTGATGGTCTTCCGCGAAGGCTCGGTGGTCATCCTGGCCGGGCTGCTGCAACTGGCTGCGGCCGGATCCGTCAGCCGAGGCACGAGCCAGTGGCTGCAGAAAACCCTCGGCTGGTCGCTGGCGCTCGCGCTGTACAAGCCGGCGGCCGTGTCGGTGTACGCCACCTCGTTCGTGATGATGCGCGGCAACGGGCGGGACTGGCTGATGGGCCTCGGCATGCTCGCCCTGTCGGTGATCGCCCTGCCGGCGCTGATGAAGTTCTTCACCACCTTCACCGGCGGCGTCGCATCTGGGGGCGGCGGCCTCGGCATGGCCGGCGCCGGCGCGGCGGCCGGCCTGCACGCCGCATCGTCGGTGCGCGGTGCGATCGGTGGCCACAACGCCGGCGACCACGCCCGCTACCTCGACTCGCGAGGACCTGGTAGCGGCGGAGGCAGCGGTCCGAGCGGGGCGGTAACGGTCCCCTCGGCGCCCGCACCCACGAGTGGCTCCGGAGGTACGAGCGGTAGCGCGCCGAAGGTCATGACCGGGCCAGCAACGTCCGCAGCCACAGGGCCGGTCAGTAGCGGCACTGCCGCTACCGCCAGTGGTAGCGCCGCTACCGGGGGGATGGCCGGGGCCGGTGCGGCGGGGGCGGCGACCGGGCCGGCGGCGCCGGTGGTCATCGGCACCGTGCTGGCCGCCCAGGCCGGGGCAGCGGTCGCGAAGGCCGGCGCGAACACCGCGGGCTCGGCGATGCGGGACGGGAGCTCACCGTCGTGAGCAGCGAGCAGGCGCAGGTACGCACGTACGGCGGTTGGCGGCGCGCTCGCGGCATGGGTCTGTTCGGGCTCGGGCCGATGCAGACGTTCACGGTGCTCGCGGCGATCACCGCGCTGATCGTCTCCGGTTCGCTCGGACTGCGGGCGGTGGCCGTTACCGCCGGCCCGTGTGCGCTGCTGGTAGCGCTGCTGGTGCTGCGGTGGGACGGGGTGCCGCTGTCGGCTGGGATCGCCCAGCGGGTGCGGTGGCTGGTCGGCACGAGCCGCGGCTACACCTCGTACCGCTCCGGGGTGATGGTGGCCGGCGAGCACGCTTGGCAGCTGCCGGGCGTGCTCGCGCCCACCACCTTGCTGACCGTGGCCGACGAGAGTGGCGGCGGGTACGCGGTGGTCTACAACCGGCGGCTGGGCACGATGACGGTGACGCTGCGCTGCGCGGCGACCTCCACCTGGCTGGCCGATCCGGACGCTAGCGCGGCGTGGGTGGCCAACTGGGGCGGCTGGCTGGCGAACCTGGGCTACCTGCCGATCGTCGACCACGTCGCGGTCACCGTGGACACCGCACCGGACCCCGGTTCCCGGCTGGCCGACCACGTCAGCCGGCGGATCGTGCCGCACGGGCCGGCGTCGGCCCGGCGGGTGCTGCAACGGCTGGTGGAGGTGTCCCCGGCTGCCGCCGCCGACGTGGAGACCCGGGTGTCGGTGACGTTCAAGCCCGGCTCCTCCCCTAGCAAGCCCAAGAATCTCGACGAGGCCCTGGACGAGATCAGCCGGACCCTGCCGGGCCTGCAGGACTCCCTGGGCAGCTGCGGCCTGACCGTGCTCGACCGGGCCAGCGCAGACACCATCTCGGCCATCGTCCGTACGGCATTCGACCCGGCCGCCCGCGGCGACGTCGCCCGGCTCGCGGCTACTCCCGGACTCGATCTGGGTCGGTGGGTGGATTGGGACAGCGCCGGACCGGTGATGGCCGAGGAACACCTCGACCGGTACGTCCACGACTCCGGCACGTCGGTGTCGTGGGCGTGGCACGAGGCGCCGCGCCAGCACGTGCACGCCGACGTCCTCGCCCGGCTGCTCGCCCCCGGCCCGTACCCAAAGCGGGTGTCGCTTCTCTACCGGCCCTTCCCCGCCGGGGAGGCCGCGCGGATCGTCGAGAGCGAGGTCAACGCCGCAGCGTTCCGGGCGGCATACCACCGGGCGCAGAAGCGCGACGAGTCCGCCCGCGACCACGCCGACCGGGAACGGGCCCTGCAGACCGCACGCGAGGAAGCGACCGGCTCCGGCGTGGGCCTGATGTCGCTGTTCGTCACCACCACCATAATCGCCGCCGAGGACCTGGGCCGAGCGGTCTCCGACGTCGAGTCCCGCGCCGACGTGGCCAAGATCCGGCTCCGTCGGCTGCGCGCCAGCCAGGCCGCCGGCTTCGCCACCACCCTGCCCTGCGGCGTGTGCCCGCCCCAGCTGGCCCGCCACTGGCCCCACTGACCTCACCACCAGGAGAAACCCGATGCAGAGCACCGCTACCGCTCCTGCCTGGGGCGTGCGAGCGCCCGGCGCCGGCCGGGCGAGCCACATCGCCCCCGGCATGGAGTACCAGGGCACCACCGTCCAGCTGTGCGGCTTGTTCCCCTTCGTCGCCGGATCCGGAGCACCCACCATCGGCGTGCCCATCGGACGACACATGTTGTGGGGCGAGGTCGTCTGCCTCGACCCCCTCGAATGGCTCCGCGAAGGCCTCATCACCAACCCGGGGGTGTTCGTCCTCGGCCAGCCCGGCGTCGGGAAGTCCACCGTGGTCAAACGGCTCATCACCGGCATGACCGGGTTCGGCACCAGCGCGCTGATCCTCGGCGACACCAAGCCTGACTACACCCGGCTCGTCGAGCACCTCGGCGGGCAGGTCATCCGGGTCGGGCGCGGCCTGGACCGGCTCAACCCGCTGGACTCCGGCCCGCTGGGCAGCGCACTCGCCCGCATGGGCACCGCCGACGCCCGCCAACTGCGGCTGGAGATCCGCGGGCGGCGCATGTCGCTGCTGCTGGCGCTGTGTGCCCTCGTACGCGGACAGGCGCTGAACAACACCGAGGAGATCATCCTCGGGCGCGCCATCGACGTACTCGCTGATCGTCTCGACCGCGACCCGACGGTGCCCGACGTGCTCGGCCTAGTCGAAGCCGGCGCCGACGAGCTGCACGCCGCGGCCCGGGCGCGCACCGACGGCGAGTACCGCCGCCGCGTCGACCAGCTCGTGCCCACGCTGGCGCTGCTGTGTGAGGGCAGCCTGCGCGGGGTGTTCGACGGCCCGACCACCAGGCCGCTGGATCTGGACGCCCCAGCCGTCAGCGTCGACATCTCCCAGGTCGCCGCCGCCGGCGACCAGCTCGTCGCCGCGGCGATGCTCTGCACCTGGGCGTACGGCTTCGGCATGGTCGACGCCGCATCCGTGCTCGCCGACCAGGGCCTGGCACCGCGCCGCCAGTACCTCGGTGTGATGGACGAGCTGTGGCGGGCGCTGCGGGGTGCGTCCGGACTGGTCGAGCACGCCGACGCGCTCACCCGGCTCAACCGGCAACGCGGCATGGCCAGCGTGATGGTCACCCACTCCCTCGCCGACCTCGACGCCTTACCCACACCCGAGGACCGCGCCAAGGCGCAAGGCTTCATCGAACGCTCCGCCATCAAGATCCTCGCCGGACTGCCGCCACGCGAGCTGAACCGCGTTAACGACGTCATCAAACTGTCCGGACCGGAACGCGAACTGGTGGCGTCATGGGCCGCGCCGGAAGCCTGGCTGGCCGGCTCCGTGCACCCCGGCCGGGGCAAATACCTGATCAAAACCGGTGAGCGCAACGGACTGCCGGTGTCGCTAACCCTCGTCGGAGAGGAATGGGAGCTCTACGACACCGACGCGGCGATCCGGCAGGTGCAGCCATGAACACCCGGCCTGTCGAACCGCGCGGCACTGCCGGCGGGCCACTCACCCCGTTCCTGCTGCTCGGCCTGGTGTGGGCGGTGATCGCGCTGATGTGGCTGTCCTGGCTGGCGGGGCGAATCGCCGCCGCCGTGACTGGGCAGCCTGGCGCTGGCATGGGCTTCGGGTCCGCGTACCTGGAACACCTGCTGCGTGCCGACTGGGCCGCGCTGTGGCCCGGGGTGTCCCCCACTGCGGTCGGTGCCGTCTACGGGGTGCTGCTGCTGGGGCTGGTCGGCGTGGTCACCGTCGCAGCGGTGTGGTGGCAGGGACGCAGGCCGCAGGCGGAGGACCCACTGCCGTCGCTGGCTGGCCCCACCGAGGTACGGGCGATGACACTGCCGGCGGTCGCGGCCAGGGTCCCCCGCCTGCGGCCCAGCTTGGCCGGCATGCCGGTGAAGGAGATTCCCGCCGCCTCGGCTGGGGTCTTGCTCGGTGCGCACCGGCGTCGGCACGGCTCAGGTCCTCGGCTCTACTGCTCCTGGGAGGACGTCGTCCTCGCGGTGATGGCACCCCGCGCCGGAAAGACAACCGCTCTGGCCGTGCAGTCGATCCTCAATGCGCCAGGGGCCGCGCTCGCCACCAGCAACAAGCCCGACCTGTGGGCCACCACGGCCACCGCTCGGGCTGAGCGCGGCGCGGTGTGGGTGTTCGACCCGCAGTCCATCGCTCACGTACCGCAGAGCTGGTGGTGGAATCCCCTCGCCGCCGTGGAGGACGTCGAGGACGCCTATCGGCTGGCCAACCACTTCGTCCAGCAGGTCCGCAACTCCCACGGCAGCGACGACTTCTGGATCCAGGGAGCGCTGGACCTGCTCACCTCGCTGATCCTCGCCGCCGCGATCGAGGGCCGCACCCTCACCTCGGTTCAGGCATGGCTGTCGGACTCCACGTCCCGCGAGCCGGCCACGATCCTCAAGAGCCAGGGCTTCGGCGCCTCCGCCCGCGCCATGTCCGGCCGGCAAGCCGGCGCTCCCGAGACCCGAGAAGGGCTCTACGAGACCGCCCGCACCGCTGCGGCCTGCCTGGCCAACCCCACCATCATGGCCTGGGTCACCCCACCCAACCGGCCCCTGCCAGCGCTGGACGTCGAGGCGCTCGTCGAGAGCACCGACACGCTCTACCTGTTGTCCAAGGATGGCGCGGGTGCGGCTGCACCCCTCGTCGCTGGGCTGACAGACCAGGTGCTGCGCGCCGCGGTCACCGTCGCCGAAGCGCACGGCGGACGGCTCGACCGACCGCTCGTCGCCTGCCTCGACGAGGCCGCGAACATCTGCAAGATCAGAGACCTACCAGAGCTGTACAGCCACTTCGGTAGCCGCGGCATCATCCCGCTCACCATCCTGCAGTCCTACCGCCAAGGCACCCGAGTCTGGGGCGAGCACGGCATGGACGCGCTCTGGTCGGCGGCCACGGTGAAGCTGGTCGGCGCCGGCATCGACGATGCACGGTTCGCCGAAGACCTGTCCCGCCTCGTCGGCGAGCACGACGTCACCGTCGCCTCCCGTAGCCGCGACGGGCAGGGGCGCACGTCGTATCAGACCTCGGTGCGGCGCCAGCGGATTCTCGATGCCGCGCGGATCCGGGCGTTGCCGAAGGGCACGGCTCTGCTGTTCACCACTGGGTTCAAGGTGGCCATGCTCGACCTGCTGCCCTGGTACGACGAACCGAGCGCCGAACGGCTGACCAGCGCCGTCGCCGCATCCACAGCTGAGATGACCCGCCATGCGGAGCGCACGCATGCCGCGCGGCGGATTCGGATGGCGCAACGCTCCTGGCGAGGTTGGGACCGCTGAAGCAAGCTTGGACATCGGAGGTAGTCCATGGGCGCACCTCGACTCACTCTTCCGTCTTCCTCGACACGCGGCCTCGGGCTCGATTCCAAGCGGCTGATCGCGGCCGTCGAAGCCGCGGTTACGTACTACCGCGACCAGCTTGCACACGCCGATGGTCCTCACGCGTACCTCGTCGGTCGCGGTCTCGGTGTTCTCGTTGAACGGGAGTGGCCGTGGCGGGTCGGGTACGCCCCACCTGGCTGGAGCTCGCTAACGCGTCACCTGCGTGGAGTGGGATTCGGCGACGACGAACTGATTGGTGCAGGCCTGTCGACCCGCACTCGAGCGGGAGTGCTCATCGACCTGTTTCGGGACCGGATCGTGTTTCCGGTGCGCGATCTGGCTGGGCACGCAGTGGCGTTTTGGGCCGCGCCAGCCCTGGCGCCGGTGATGGCGTGCCGAAGTACATCAACAGCCCTGAGACTGCGATCTATGACAAGGGGCGGCTGCTGTTCGGGGTGGCGGAGCAGCAGGAGCGTCTTGATGCGCGATGGACGCCTGTCCTGGTTGAAGGGCCCGCGGATGTTCTCGCGGTGTGGCTGTCCTACTCACGGTCGGGCCGACCAGGCGCGGTGGCCCTCGCGCCCGGCGGCACCATGCTGACCGACCACCAAGCCGGGATGTTGCAGGAGCTGCCTGGCGCCTCAGAGGGGATCATCGCTGCGTTCGATGCGGATCCGGCCGGGCGTGAGGCAGCAGATCGGGCTTGGCAGCTGCTTCGGCAGCCTCGGGCGCCTGGGCCGCTGCTAGTGGCTGAGTTCGGTGCGGGCGCTGATCCGGCGGACTTGCTACAGGCGCCGAACGGGAGGGCCCAGCTGCGGACCGCGTTGCAGCGGCGAGCGCGGCCGATGCTCGACGCGGTGGTCGAGCACCGGTTCGCTCGGCTTATCGAGCGGCATCCCCGCTTGCTGGAGGACATAGATGGTAGATGCGCTGCGGTACGCGCACTGGTACCCCTGCTTTACGAAGCGACGGGTCCGGACGAGGCGGTCCGAATCGCCCGACGCATCGTAGCCCTCACCGGAACCGGGGTCGACACCGTCGCAATCGCCGCGCTCACTCACCTTGAATGCGTGCTGCACGGTCCCAAGAACGCACGTCTTCTCACCAGCGGGCGTCAGGCTGCCGGGATGAAGCGCCGGAAGGGCCCTGCGGGCGAGTGAGGCAGTCCGATCAGGTGAGTCCCGGACACCGGCTCGTTTCCGGCGAGGTGACTGCCGAGCAAAGAGGTCAGGCTCGCGGCAACGGCGGCGATGTCGGCGGCCGAGCCGTGGAAGGTGGGGACAGAACAGCCGCGGGTTGGGATGAGTTCGTCTTGAGCGGACACGTCCTTCCAGAAGGTGTGAAAGGACTCCAATGCACCGTCTGCGGCGACGGTTCTGCCGGTCTGCTGGTCAATGCTGTTCGGCCCGGAGGGGTTGGTGGGGTGGCTGACGGTGAGTAGCCCGAGACTGCTAGTCCCTGCATCCGTTGCAACCTGGGCCAGTAGTGGATGGCCTGCGGTTGTGGCAAGTTCATCGAGCAATTGGCCGATGGCGCGGGAGATGGTGGCGTCGACGATCAGGCAGGTCTCACCGAGAAGGGTGGCTAGGTCGTCCGGAATGACACCGGTGTGCGCCTCGACCACGATGTCATCGCGGATGGCGATGAGGCGCTGACGCAGCGCTTCGGCCTTCGCCTCACCGATATTGTCCTCGGTGAAGTCCTGGCGGACGAGCAAACCTCCGGTAACGGTGCCGGGGTCGCAGAGGATGAGGCGTTTCGCGCCCGCGCGGGCGATGAACTCCGCGATCCAGGATCCGAGGCCTCCGCAGCCCCAGATTTGGATGGTCTTGCCTTGGTATGCGTTGGTGGGGCGGTAGGCGTCGCGTCGGGTTGTGACGCTGTCGCGTTCGTCGGACACGGTGCACCACTCCACGGGGGTCTGATTGTCGAGCATTCCGGCGTCAATGTTGAGGATGGGCTCGCGGCGGTCTCGGACGCGTCGGCGGAGCTCGTCGGCTGCCACGGCGGGCACTTGGCCTGCCAGAAGGTGTGGAGGTCCACCGGTTGGGTGCGGGATCGCGAGGATGAACGCTTGCGGTGCGCCGGCGGGGTTCCGACTCGCGGTAGCCGCGAGCGCCGTGAGGAAGGCCGCTGCCTGAGGCAGCGGCGGCGACGCGGCAAAGGCACCGGGCGTGATCGTGGTGTCGAGCAGCGTCAGCAGGTCATGCAGCCGGGTACCCGCTCCGAGAGGCAGCGGGTCCGCTACCTGGAAGACCATGGTCCGGCGGTGGTTTGGGTGACCGCCGCCGTAGTGGAGGTCTTCGCGCCGCGCAGACCGCACGGCGAGGAAGGCGGGCTGTACCCTCACAGGCTTGCCGGACGTGCGAACGACGATGGTGGGCGTGCCGGGCGTGTGATGAAGGATGCCGCCAACGGCATGGAACAGGGCCGCGTCGGGGTCGAACCGGGCCGCCGCGGCGTCTGCCAGCCAGTCGTACAACCGGTCAATCGCACTGGCGAAGCCACGCTGGGGGTTCCACTCTCGCGCGGCATCGAGGTAGATGCACAGCCGCCGTCCCTGGAGCACGTGCGGATAGCCGACGAAGCGGTAGTGATCGACTTCGACAAGCGGTGGCGATAGTCGGTTAGGGCCGATTCGCAGCAGAAACTTCTCCTGCTCCTGTAGCGGGAGACCACGGGGTGCGCGGGCCAGGTCGCTGGTCCGCAGGCGGATGCGCGCTTGAACGAGCCCGAGACCAATGAGCCGGGGTCGGTCGAGGAGCTGAAAGTCGTCCGGAAAGGCGGCTGCGACAGCGCGCAGTTCACGGACGGCAGTATCCTGCCAGTCCGTGAACCGGTTGCGCGCCCGCCTAGTCACCAACGGTGCAACTCGTTACCCGGCTCGACCGGAGCGGCCGGACGAGGAGATGCCGGGCGGTTCATCCCCGGTGGTGACCCCGCCCGCTGCTCCGGCGTCCCCGAACTTGGTGCTGGACGAGGAGGTCTCCGGCGCCTGGAACTTGTCGCCGAAGAGCCCTTGCCACTTCTTGACGCTCTTCTCCTCGTCGGTCTCGTGGTAGGCGTCGTCGATCTCGGCAGCATGGGCGTGAATGCGGTCGCGGAAGTAGGAGTAGGTCTCCTGACTCCAACGGTGGTCAAAAGTGACCGACGGGTTAGAGGGGTCGGCGATGGACGGCTTGATCCAATTCTGCTGGAGCCACTGGTCGAGGTCATAGACCATATGCAGCAGAGCGGTGGGCAGGTCGCTGTAGTAGCCGGGATCGCTAATCCTCTTCCACTCGGAGACCTGCTCGCCGAGGAGGGTGGTGATGAGGATCGACTTGGTCCCGGTGAACGAGTTCTTGTGGTCGCGCAGGAACTTCAGCAGGCGGATCACTCTGCGGAGATTGCCGTTGGCGATCTTGTCCTTATCCTTCATCCACTGGGTGAATCCGGAGGGATTGGTTGTCTCGAACTGCTCGTTGTCCCGGTTGATGATCACCTGGCGGCCGTCGTCGAGGATGACGTACGGGACGATGTCGACGTGCATCTGGTTGTTCGCGTACTCGACGTAGACGCAGCGGCACTTGCGGTTGTGCGGCATGTTGCCGTACTTCGAGTGGTGGTGGATGACGTGATAGACGGCGTTGATGTACTCCTGCACGTCCTCTGACCAGTCGGTCTCCTCCTTCATCTGGAGGAGGAAGTCCGCGTCGAACGGCTTGCCGTTCTGCGGGCTGATGATCGTCTCCTGCGCCCAGGAGCCCTGCGGGATCTTCTTGACGATCCGCGGGCCGAGGTCCGGATCCGCGTTGAGGGCCGCGTAGATTGCGTCGACCCGGTCGGCGAGGAGATCCAGGTTGAACTGGCTGAGGTTGACCGTGTTCTTCAGGAAGTTGCTGAAGTAATCAGTGTGCTTCATCGGGCGTCCCCCATGGCAATCGGTGGTGAGGCGGCAACCGGCATGTCCGCGCTGGCCGTGCATGCGTGTGCGAGGTCGAGTCGGTGATTGGTCACGTGTTGACCTGGATCACGGGCGTGTAGGTGTCGTTCTGCCGCTCGTACACCTCGGTGGCAGGCTGGGCGCCGCGCATAAAGGCGCGTCCCATCTCGATCGCCGGGGTCAGCGGTGCGGCAGCGAGGAGGTGCCACCTAGTTGCTCGGGGGCAGGTTTTCTCGACGTCTGCGAGCAGAATCCGCCAGCGGTCGGCGAAGTTACGCAGCGTATTGGGGTGCGAAAACAGGCTCGGTCCGAAGCGATCTGCCTCGGGCCGGATCTCGAAGTACGGCATCCCCTGAAGCGCGTCCGGAAAGTTGGCCTTCTGAACCTCGGCGGTGAGTGAGGCGGCGAGCACAACCTCCCTGGCGGTGGAGCCGATGGTGGCCCTGGTGGAGAAATCGTGGATCGGCGCGCTGGCGTCCCAACGCCAGCCCTGGTCGCCGTCGCGGTGTTTCTGGTAAAGCCGGGTGTCGGTCTTGTCGTCCAGGCGAGAGCCCAGGTAGACCAGCAGCGGAATCGGGGCGATCGCGAAGATGGACAGGTGCTCGACCTCGCCGCTCGCGACCGCCTGCTCGACGAGCCCGAGCGTGGCGTCGATCTCTTCCTGGGCCGCACGCCAGTAGGTTGGGCGGTTCGGGTCACCGGCGATCGTGCACAGGAAGTCGCCCCGCCAGCGGCTGTCGACAAGGCCGAGGTACCCATCGGCGAGTAGCGCATCGGCGGTCTGCCGCTGCGAGGCCAGGGCCGTGACTCCGCGGACCAGGCCGCCGACGCGCAGCGCGGCGGTGCGCCGCATCCCGCCGCTCGTTGCGGCTACCCGAACTCGGTCTTCGTGCTTCTTCTTCAATTCCCGAAGCCGCTCGGTCGTGAAGTACGGCGCGTGGTCCTCGTTGTCGATCAGTCGGTGGCAGGCGTGGCAGAGCAGCAGGAGGTTCTCTTCGGCTTCCCGGTCCGCGATGTCCTCGGCGAGGCCACGCGGCGAGCCCTCGGTGGCGGTGGCACCGACGTTGTGGGCTAGTTCGCCAACCAGCATGGTATGCAGGTAAGACCGGCTGCCGAGCAGCGTCGCGGAGCACATGACACAGCAACCGGCGGCCCTCGCCCACACGGCGAGCCGGACCGTGTCCTTGATGTCTCCCCGCTTGACCGAGGTGTTCCGGACCTGCTTCGACACGAGTCGGATGGTACGGAGGCGGTACGACAGAACTGGTTGCTCGCTAAGCCAGCACGATCGGGCCAGTTCGCCTCCATGCACGGATTGTCATATAAGCAGCCGATTGGTTAGCCGGGTCACGACGTAGCCATAAACCGATGTCACGCTCCCTGTACGGCTGCCGATGAACTACCCCACACGGGCGCTTGTCTCTAAACGGCAGAGCTCCCGGGCTGCGGCAGCCCTGCCGGACTTATGCCAAAGCTCGGGAGACTGCAAGCGATCTCGCCAAAGAAGTGCGCCGATGGACGCCTGACACCGTTCGCATCAGTCGAAGAGCTCTTCGTACTTGACCTTGATGCGCCCGTGGTAGCTGTCGACCACCAGGTACCAGTCGTCGTCGTACGGCACCTCGAGGACTACCGGGCTGACGTCGAAGAAGCCGCCGTGATACTCGTACTCGTCGCCGTCGAGGTATGCCTGGTACTCGTCGGCGTCCATCACGCTCACCCGCGCGGACGAGCCGCGCAGATGCACTGCGAGTTGCGTGCCACCAGCGCGGCCGCCGAGATCGAACCATAGGTGCTCCATAGGCGACTACTAATAACCGACGGCGTGGCGTACGTAAAGGTACCCGTCCATTTTCGAACATGATCCCTGCTCCCGGTTTCGATCGGAGCAAGGAGGTGTAGTCGACGAGACAGCGAGCAGCGCGGCCGCTGGGGCCACCTGTTACTGCCCTGACCAGGGAGGATGCGACGGTGCGCCACGAACATCACGTCTTCCGCAACCCGCCGTCGTCCACACCGGCTGAGGTACACGCCGCCCTCGACCGCGGCGACTTGTCCGCCGCGCTGGACGCCATGGTCGGCACCGCCCTGTACAGCGACGGTGACTGGAGAGACATGCAGGAGCTGCATCTTCAGTTGCTGGGAAACGAGGACCACCAGGTCAGCGCTCTCGCCGCGACGTGCCTTGGGCATGTCACGAGGGTTACCGTCAACTGAACGAACGCCGAGTAGTCGTCGCCCTTCGCCGAGCCCGGTCATTGCCCCACATCAGGGGCACTGCCGACAACGCGCTGGACGACATCCGTCTGTTCCTTCACCGCGTTGAGCGCGGTGGCGCCGGCGCGTCTGGACGGCCGTCCGCCCCTGGACGTGGATCTGACTCGCACGTCCCAGCGCGTGCGTGCACCGTGCGTGTGAGCGATGCGCGGTGGAGCGCCCCGGTGGTCAGCTCTGCTGGTAGTTCACCGCGGCGAACCCGCACGGCTGGTGCAGGTGCAGGTAGTAGGCACCCTCGCCGTACTCGTCAAGGTCTGCGCCGCCGATCAGACCGACGTAGTCCATCGGTTGGCCGCACCCGGGGCAGTCGGCGTGCTCGGCGTCCTGGATCCAGTCGGGCCAGCCGCCCAGCGTCGAGCCGCCCTGCTCCCACGCGCTGGCCTGATAGCGGCTCTGCCGGGCCTCACCGAGGGCTGGCGTCAGTGCCGGCGGATCCTCCGCCGCAGCGGAGCCCAGGTAGCCTGGGCGGGTGTTGCCGGGCCACCAGACAGTGTCGCCGGCCGGCGTGACCTCGCTGTACAGCGTCGTGTAGCAGGCACAGAAGTGGCACGTCTCGATCACCAGCCGGCCAGACCAGCCCGTGTGCCTCAGCGCCGCGGCGACGGACGGGTCCGCGGTGTCCAGCTCTGCAGCCGTCCACAGCGGCGACGCGCACCACGGACAGGTGGGACGGTCCGCGCGGCGCGGAGCCTCGCGCATGCCCCACCGATACGCGCTGCTGCCGCACAGGTTCCGCCGACGGCCGTCCGGGCCGACCGTCCAGCCACCCTCGCGCGCGTAGGTCAGCGCACCGGCGTACAACTTGTCCGCGCCAGCCGGCGGCTGCGTCGACCAGCGGCGCAAGGCGTTCTCGGCCAGCGGGTGACCTGAGTGCGCCAGAATGAGCAGTAGGTGGTTGAGCCGGTCCGGCGTCCGGCCGCCGTCGATGCGCTCGACGACGTGGTGAACCACGTCACCGTCCGCCGCCCGGTACAACTTCGCTGGCCACAACACGTCCCGGTCGAGCAGGGAACCAAGGTACGGCGTCAGCCTTACCGGATCGGTGTCCGCGATGACGGACAGCTCCTCGACCGCGTCGTCGTCCCCGACGGAAGCCTTGCTGATCAACTCCTCGATCACGAGGAAATGCTAGCCACGCCGACCAAGAGGCTCACGCGACGGACCAGGCAGGGACGTCACCCCATACACGGGCTTGCACGTCGCCACCTGCGACGGGTGTCAGTCCCACCAACTCCACCACTCCGCTGGCGCAGGCTCGGCCGGCATCTCCGGAGACGAGTGGTGCCGCGCCGCCCCGAGGTCGCCGATCACGGCGCAGTTGCGGAACGGCCCGTCGTCGCCGTACAGGATGGGCAACTGGTGGTCGAGTTCTCTGAGCCAGGGCAGCATGCCGGTCATCTGCAGGCGGGCTTGTTCCCAGCCATACCAGAGGGCGGTCAACCGGGTGACCGCTTCGTCGTGGCGCCACCATTGCTCGCACCAGTGCCAGCGGGACATGCCGACCTCGCTTACCGGCCGCGGGAAGGTCGGCAGCAGGTACGTGTTCACCCACTCCTCGACCGTGGAGTACAGCGGCGGCTGATCGCCCCCGTCATCAGCGTGGCCACGCTCGGCATGGGTCTGCTGGAGGTCGGTAACCTGCTTCGTCAGTCTCGCCACGTCAGCGGCAAGCTCATCGAGTTGGGTTGCCGCGTCGTTGGGGGTCTGCTGGGACGAGCTGGCGGTCATCGAGCTCTGCCGCGCATCTGGACTGCGGTGGTCGCCGCCGCGGGCTGCTTGGCGGCGACTGCCGCGTCGACTTGGGCAACGCGAAGCTTGGGAAAGGCCAGCGTCCACGCGGGGGTCGCGAGCAGGTCAGCGTGGTGGACTGAGGCGGTGGCGGCGGTGTGGTCAGCGTTGTCGTCGTGCACCACGCCCGCCGTCTGCCCGGTCGCATGCTCGTCGACCGAGGTACGGGGATCGTCCAGCGTCCCACCGTCTCGGACTCCCTCACCCCGCTCAGCGGCAGCTCTGCCATGCAGGTCGCGGGCTAGAGCTTCCTCTACGTGACTGTGCGCGAGGCGGATGCCTTCGACGGGCCGCCCGTCGGCATCGCCGGTCCTGATGGCCCGGCTCAAGTCTACCGCGAGGTCGCGGAGGAGCTGCACGGGTTCGCCGGCAGGGAGTTTGCCGGCGGCGCGCCACTGGCGCTGTAGCTCGTCGAGGGCTTCGGGCCGTACGTATTCCGCCAGCGTCATGGCCTCCTTCCGGACAGCGGCGTCGAAGCCGTCGACCTGTCCACGGCCACCGGGCGGCAGAGCGGCGGGCCCGTCAGGGGTGATCCCCTGCCGGTCGGGCATTCCGCCGTGGGCGCGAGCACCGTGCTGGCGGTAGCCCGCACGGGCGTCGTTCTCCCACACTTCCCGGGCGGCGGCGCGCATAGCCTCGGGGATTGCGCTGCCCGCGTGCCGGTGACGTTCGTAGGCGGCCATCAGGTCCGGGCGGAACTGGCGTAGTCGTTGCTCGGCAAACTCTGCTGCCCGCCGGGCGACCGGGTCGGCGCTGGCGTGGATCGTCGCGGTGCGCCAGACGGCGGCTGCCTCGGAAAAGGTGGCCTTGTTGACCAGCCACTCGCCGTCGAGCGCCGCTGCCATCCGACCGCGGTCCGCGCGTACCTTAGCTGCCAGTCGGTCGGCTTCGCGGCGGGCTGCCACGGCGGCTTGGTCGCGGTGGGCCTGGCGTTCGCGGTCGGCGGCCTTGTTCTGGATGCCGACGGCGGCCCACCGGGCGCCGGCCTCGCCGACGGTTGCCATCGTGGCCAGCCCCTGCAGGAACTGGTGGCGGGTCTCGGCCATCGGGTCCTCGTATTGCTGCGGGTGCGGCACGTGCACCTCTCTTGCCTGCTCAGCGGCCACGTCCAGCGCGTCGGCCGCCTCCCACTGTCGGTTCGGAGGTGGGCGTGGCAGTGAGCGGCAGCGTTACCGCCGGTTGCCGGCCACCCGCTACCAGCCGCAGCGCATCTGCCGCGGTCCGGGCTGCCTCAACCTGGTGGAGGCGCTGCTGTGCCGTGCGCAGCTGCTCGAGGGTGTCTGCGAGGCGGGCCAGGTCCATCACCAGCGCGAGCGCGGCGATGCCGTCGTCGTCGCCGGAGATACGGCCCATCAGCGCTACCAGTCGCGACATGGCACGCATCTCCTGGCCGCGGCCGGTGGGCCGACGGACCCGCCCGTACAGGTCGCGGGCCGCCCGGTCGAAGACCTCGGCGGCCCGGTGCAGCGGCCCGCGCCGGTCACCCTCCATCGCGTACGCCAGGCTGGTGAGCAGATCTGCCGCGGCGACCGCGGTGGCCTGCACCCGGCCCGGTTCGGTACGGGCGGCGTCGCGGATGTCGTCGGCGGCCGCGGTGGCGACCTTGGCGGCCTGGCGCATTGCCTCGACACGTTCGCTGCGGCCGACCGATGGTGCCGTCGGCTGCGGCGCCGGGGTGCCCCAGCGCAGCCGCAGCTTGGGCAGGGTCATGTCGGGCGCGAGCCGGCCGCCGCCGAAGTAGACCGGTTGTCCGCCGGCGGTCCGGGCGCCGGGAAGCGCGACCGCGTACCCGGTGACCTGCTGGGCGTCGGTGCTGCTGCGTCGGAGTCGGACCAGCACCCCTGCCTCGCGGAGCCGGGTGAAGAACTCCTCCTCCGAGCCGGCTGCGGCCACCGCCCTGCGTACCCGCCGGCGCAGTTCGTCGCGGGGCGTCTGGGCGCGGCCGGTGCGGCGGGCCTTGCTGACCTCGACCGGGTGGGGACGGCGGTGGGCGGTCCGGTCCGCCGGCGGGATCCGGCGGTGCAGGTTGTAGCGGCGGGCGACGTGGTAGGTCGCCTTGACGCAGCGCGGGTAGTCGTTGCGCATCCAGTTGGTTCGCCCGTCCTCGCGCACCAGCGTGGCGACGATGTGCACGTGGTCGTCGGCATGGCGCATAGCGATCCACCGCAGGCCCGGATCAGTCGCGGTAGTGGCGATCCCGACCTCGGTGAGCATCTGCACCGCCATGCCCGCCCAGGTCGAGTCGCTGATGGTGCGGTGCCGGTCCTCGGGTGCCAGTCGCATGCTGGTGTGCCAGACGAACTTGTTCGGTGGCCGGTAGCCCGCGCGGACCGGTTGCTCGAGTAGCGCCGTCAGCGTCCGGAAGTCACGCCTGCCGGCGGCCGTAACGTTCGGCTCCAGTTCCGTCAGCGGACCTGCCCCGTCCCAGGCGGCCACCAGGTGGGGGTTGATGTGCTCCTCCGCCTTGCCCGGGCCCCACAGGTAGCGCAGTAGCCCACCGACCCGCGAGCCGCGCCGGTGCACCCGCGTGATCACCGCAGTCTCCGGTGGATTAGGAAGATCACCTCGTCGAGCCGGGCTACCGCTGCGGCGCACAGTCGGACGGCGTCGGTGGTCCAGTCCGGAAGCTGGCCGGTGGCATTGAGGGCTGCAGCGGCCTGGTTCACGTTGTTGCCGAACATCACCACGGCGCGACGTGCGGCGAACAGTTCGTGCTGTAGGTCTCGCAGGTCACCGATCGCGTCGCTGGGAGCTTGGCCGGCGGTCGCGGCGGCGACGGCCGCCTTGGCCGCGTATCCCGTGGGGGTCAGGTCCGCGGCTGCGGCTGCCGCGTCGATCGCAGCCTTTTCCTCGTCCGATAGTCGGAGCAGCATCGCGTGTGGGCGGGCCGGTCGATGGTGGGCACGGTGCCGGGCCTTCCGGGGCGGGGCGGGCTGATCGTTCTCCATCACCCGCCACTGTGTGCCCCGGGCGCTGCCGGCAAGTGAGCGTCCGGGGCTACCAGCGCCGCTGGGCTGTCGGCGTACGAGGTCTCGGCCACGTATGCCTGAGTGGGGTTCGTCCGCGTACCCACCGACGGCGCTCAAGTAGAGACCAGCTCGGGCGCGGTCTGCCGTCCTGGTCCGGGGGAGGCCAAGCTGGCGCCTGCCCGACCTGCTGGCGTCGTTGCGGTCGCCGGCGGGCGCTGCGGTAGTCATTCGAGAGCAAGCCGACCCGCACCGCAGCCGCGCAGCGGCGAGGAGCGGAAGCGGCGCGGTAGCAGCTGTGGTCCTGGGACTCCACGCGGGCGCCGTTCGTCGCGCTGCGCCTGGGCGTGGGCCGGAGACTGGGGCCGTTCGTCCGCACCTACCTGGCCGCACTCAACCGAAAGCCCATACGGGCCCGGCTCAGCGGGCGCGGACTTGCCTCCATTGCCGATCTGCGACCGCGCCCGGTCGCAGATCGATAAGCAATGACCATATCTTGCTCGCAGCAGCACCGCCTCCGAACATGTGCCGTCCGCTGAATGGCGGGGATCCTCGAACGCGACGGACTCGACGACCAAGCCGCCGGCTGGTGGCGCTGCGCCGTCCGCCTCGGCGACCCCGACGCCCAGGAGTGCCTGGACTCGCACCACTCCAGTACGCGAGGCTGCCAACTTTCTTGGGCCCGGCGGCGGGCCGAGGTTCAGGCCAGGACCGCGGCCTGGGCGGTGACGGTGCTCAAAAGAGCAGCCCGCTCCATCCCTGCAAGAGTGACAGGTCGCGGTCACCCGCGACCTGGCCTCCTTCTGGCAACAGGATTACCCACAGGTCCGAGCGGAGCTGCGCGGGTTGTCACTCTGCCGCCAATGGCCGGAGAACCCGACGACGGCCGAGCCACCCGACGCACGAACCCCCGCTCGCGCTGATGTTTCGCCTACTCCTTGTCGTCGATGAGATTGTTGAGCTTGTCGAAGACCCAGATCGCGATCACGGCGGACGCCGCGTGACCGGCCGCGCCAGCCTCGTGGTGGAACTGTGTGGCAACAGCCTCCGCGACGCTGCCCATTGCCGAGGCGACCGAGAGCGAAGCGGTGGTGATGAACGCGAGGCGGGTGGTGACGGGTCTGCGCCGCATGGCTCCTCCTGAATCTGGATGACGGCTCTCTGCCGCCCGGAGTCCACCGTCCGGCCCGTTTCCGCGCCGGGGACATCCTCCGTCGATCGGGGACTATCGAAACCGGGAAGAGACATGATTCGATGAGGTCCGGTCATGGACGGACAGATACGGACGGGCGGGCTGCGGTCATGACGCTGAGGAAGCCAGATCTGCCAGCCGGCGCGCACCGCGACCTCTCGCTGGCCCTGCACGAGTTGCATCGCAAGGCCGGCTGGCCATCCGTGCGCGATCTCGAGCGAGCCATCAATGTCGACCTCGTCCGGCGCACTCGCATCTACGACGCCTTCACCTCGCCACGGCTCCCGGCGTGGGGCGTGCTCAGCGTCCTGGTGCCGGAACTCGCCAGCCGGGTGCCCCGGATGGACGCCGACGAGCAGGTCGATCGCTTCCATCGGCTTTGGGACACCGCCGCGCAGGCCGAGGACGCCCGCACGCGAGCTTGGTCGGTAGTGCTCACCGACTCCGGCAGCCGGAGGATCCCGCTGGTCGAACTGATCCGCTCGGTCACCGGCGCCGGTCTGGCCGAGGTGACCGAGATGCTCGTCCACTGCCCCGCGACGCTGGCCGCCGGCCTCACTCAGGAAGGCGCCGAGCGCCTCGTCTCCCGGATCGAGGCGCTCGGCGCGCTCGCCGAGGCCAGGGAGGAAGAGCGGTGACCGACTTCGACAAGCAGGTGAGCCAGGCGTTGCGGGCGAGCGGCTGGACGGTTGAGCACACCGGGACCGACGGCGAGCTGCTGGCCACCGAACGCCGGCTCGACGACGACCGGCGGATGGCGGTCATCTGCCGTGACGGCCCCGAGCCGGTGACGGCGGCCGGCCTCTGGTCGACCCTGGCGACCCCGCTCGACCTGCTTGAACGCCGCGAGATCGACTCGGTGTACGTGATCACGGCTGTAGACGCTGCCGACGACCTCAAGGAGTATGCGGCTGGCATCCGTCACCTCAAGGTGCTTCGGCTCGATGAGCTGCTCGCCGCGGCCCTCGACTTCGGCGAATACCTCCAGGACCTGCTCGACACGTTCGCCACCTCGCCCGACGGCCTGCCGGACTACTACATCCCGCCGCGCACCCGCGCCGATGAGGATCTCGAGACGGTGGTGCGGCGGTGGATCCGCGGAACACGGGAGCCGGACGGCCCGGAACCGGATCAGCCCATCGCGGTGCTCGGCGCGTACGGAATGGGCAAGAGCTCCTTCTCCAGCCACCTCGCCGCCGTTCTCGCACAGGCCGCCAAGGACGATCCGCACGCCCGCATCCCCATCCTGATCCGCCTCGGCGATCTGGCCGGAGAGCAGACTCTCGAAGGCCTGCTGGGCAAGCAATTCACCGCCACCTACCAGGTGCCGGGCTACTCGTTCGCGGCCTTTCAGAGGCTCAACCAGGCTGGGCGCTTCGTCGTCATCCTCGACGGCTTCGACGAGATGAAGCAGCTGCTGTCCTGGAACGACTTCGAGTACAACCTGGGCCAGCTCTACCGGCTGCACGACGGGGACTCGCGGCTGATCGTGCTCGGCCGGCCCACGGCGTTCGAGACCGACGAGGAACAGGAGATGGCGTTGCATGCCGGCGGCGGGCGCGCCGACGCGGGCTGGCCCAACTGCTTCGAGGTCGAGCTCTCGCCGTTCAACAACGACGAGATCCGGTTGTTCCTCGGCCGCTATGTCCGGTACCGCCGCCCGGACTTGACCGACCCGGATGCCGAGGTGGCGGCCCTGTGGGACAAGGTCGGCTCGCGGCACCTGCGGGACGTGGCCCGGCGCCCGGTCCAGCTGCGGATGCTGGCCGAGATCCTCCCCGAGTACGCCGGCGAGATCAGCGAGCTCGACCTAGCCCGCATCTACGACATCTTCATCGGGCACC
This sequence comes from Micromonospora sp. WMMA1949, assembly GCF_027460145.1. Taxonomy (NCBI): domain Bacteria; kingdom Bacillati; phylum Actinomycetota; class Actinomycetes; order Micromonosporales; family Micromonosporaceae; genus Micromonospora; species Micromonospora sp. WMMA1949. The sequence continues at coordinate 246,196 of NZ_JAPZBG010000001.1, forward strand.
TCATCGACACCATAATCCAGCGAGAGGATGACAAGAACAGCCGAGCCGCATTCAACTCGACCGAACGGCGCGCCTTCCTCACTTCGCTTGCGTTCTGGCTGTGGAAGGAGCAGAAGGCAACCTTCGTCGCGAGCGAGACCGTCCCGCTGGAACTGGTCGAGCCGTACGCGAAGGGTCGTGATCTGCTCGCAGTCCGCCGGGACCTGTTCGCTGGGTCACCGCTCGACCGCCGCATCGGCGAGCGATTCGGGTTCCCGCACCGGTCGTTCCAGGAGTTCCTGGTGGCTGAGACGATCTGGAACCGGCTGCGTAGCGGCACCCTGACCCTGGCCGAGGCCGACCCGCTGGTCAGCCAGGAGGTTTCGTCCTTCATGAGCTTGCAGCGCGGGCGGCAGGAAACGGCGGCGGCCGCCCGTCTGGTGAAGGCACTGAAGCCGGGCACGACGCTCTGCTGGCGCCTGGTAACCGCGGTGTTCATGGCCGAGGAGGTCATGCTCACGATCCGGGAGCGATTAGACGCACACCTCTCCGTCCGTACCCGCCGGGCCAGTCGCCGCAACCAGGGAAAGATCACCTCGTGGGAGCTGCTCTTGCTTTCCACCTGGACGAGGAAGCATCCGCAGAGCGACGCCGGCGTCACCATCCAGGAGGTCCTCAAGCTGGCCCAGGCCGAAGACTTCACGCTCACTGCGCTCTTCTGCGTCCTGCGGCTGGGCGGCACCCCGCGAAGGGTCGAGGAGGCATTCCAGAAGCTGGTGGCGATGCTGGTCGACGGGGGCACTCCGCAGGCCGTAAGGTCGGCGCTCGTCAACGGCGGGCAGGTCCGGCCCAGCGGCGACTACGTGTACCTCAGCCGATTGAACGGCTCGTGGAGCTTCGGCCGCCGCACGGGTGAGGCTCGCGTGGAGACCGGGCGAAATGGTCAGCCGATCCTGGTTGGCGGCAACGAGCTGCGTGTGCGCTGGCTGGCGATAGCCGGGATCCATCTCGCGCTGCGACTCGACATCGGCCGTGGCCGGACGGCGAACGCCCGGGCCATACTGCGCTCGCTCCGGCCGGTGTTCGGCATGGGGCTCCCGACGGCCGGGTTCATCTCCGACTGGCTGGCACCCAGCGGTGACCTCGCCGCCGACGTGCAGCTGAACGAGGACTTCGAGATAACTCCGGCGGTCCGCGACCAGATCCTGGACGTTCTCGAGCCGGTCAGGACGGCGTGCGCGGCGCTCGGTCTCGACGTCGCGTTCATGGAACGCGGTACGGATTCACCTGAGCTGCTGGAATAAGCCGGGCCGGGCTGGGCCGGGATAACCGACTGCATGCAGACCTGACGAGCCTTATAGCAGCGATGGGCGCCGGTAGAGAGTCAACGGCATGCGAGTTGTTGCGCGAGGCCCGCGCTCTGGTTGCCCGACTCCCACGAGACTCGTGTGAGGCGGAGCGCCACAGGATCAAGGCGGCTGCCCTCGTCCTCCGTTCCCCCGCATGGCGCAAGAAGGCCGCTGCCGTAAGGCACGGTAAGAGGTAGCCAGCTACATGGCCGGGAGCCATCTCCGATATCTACGGCGTCTTCAGCTGGACAACAGAGACTGACTGCCGCCGAACCAGGTCGGTTCGATTGAAGGTAGCGACCCGGTCTCCTCGGGCAGACCGACTATTCGACGGCAAGGAGATTGAGGATCGCCTGTACGGGGACCACGTACCGCCGGCCGACGCGTAGGAGAAGCACCGGGAACTCGCCGGTTCGGGCGAGGGCGTAGGCCTTCGTACGCCCGACGCCGAGGATCGCTGCGGCGGTCTCCACATCAGTCGTGAGCCCGAGCTCACGCACCGCTTCAATCGTCCATACCTGGCCAGCTTTGCGCTCACCAGTCGTGGTGGTTGACATCGTCCGCGCCCCTCCCCGCAATCGTGAGTACGCCGGTACCGGCGTCACCCCCAAGGTGCAGGCAGCCGCTTACCTGCTGCGTTGCCGAATGTGAGAACCATCAGCACGGGTGGCGTTACCAATCGAGTTCACGCCGCAGGTGACCAGGTCGCAGCGTCTCCGAGCACCGCCTCCATCAGCTCTGCTGCCCGACGCTCGCTCTCCGGCAACACGTGGGTGTAGACCTCCCGCGTGGTCCGACTGTCGGCGTGACCGAGCCGCCGCTGCATCACGTGCTCGGGAACGCCAGCGTCAGCACCGGTGGTAGCGGAGGTGTGCCGCGCATCGTGCAAGGCGATCACCGGAACGCCGACGTCAACGCACGCCTTCGCCCACTGGTCGGTGAAGTACTTCGGGTAGTACGGCTCCCCATCCTCTCGGCAGAACAGGTAACCGCCGTCGTGGTAGAGGACGCCGGCGTCGGCCTTTTCCACCGCCTGGCGCGTCTGGTGGGCGAGCAGCTCCGCTACCAGGGCCGGTCCGAGCGCTACCGCCCGCTTGCTCTTGCCCTTGGGCGCCTTCTCCACCACCCCGTTGCTGGTAGTGGTGCGTTGCCAGTGCAGCAGCAGGACACCCCGGTCGAGGTCGACCCGCGGCCACTTGAGACCGGCCAACTCTCCTCGCCGGGCACCGACCACGATTGCCAGCACCCACGCGGCACGCAGCCGGTGGTCGGCGTGGTGCTTGAGGAACTTCGCCGACTGCGCCGGCGTCCAGACGCCCTTACGCCCCATCGTCTCCCGCTCGGCCTGCCGGGGCTGCCGTACACCGTCGACGTTGACTCCGAGGTCGCCCAACGCCTTCATCAGGATCCGGTGGACGATGCGGACGGTGGTCGGGGATAGCGGACTGCCGTTCTTGCCGCCGCTCTTCAGGAGCTTCTTGTAGAGGTCGTGGATGACCCGCTTGTCGAGGGCGTAGAGCTGCCGGCCGCCAATGTGCGGCACCACGTAGCAACGAATGACGTCCCGGTAGTTGCTGAGCGTCGTCTCCTGGACGTCCAACTCGCGCTCGTTGAGCCAGCACTCCAACTCCGCGGCGACACTGCCGTCGGCGCCGAGATCCGCTCCGCCGTACGCGGCGCGCGCATCGTCCTCCGCCTTCAAAGCGGCGGCCTGGTTGGGAAACCCCTGCCGCTTGTGCTGACGGCGGCGCCCGTTCACGTCGGGCGGAAGGTCGATGATGAAGAACCAGCGGGCTTGGCCGTTGGCGAGGCGGTAGCTGTAGACAGCCATGCGGCTGCACCTCCGCAGTAACGGGATCGAGGGATGCAGCCCACGTTAAGCGATCTCCGTTACCGCCAGCGTTACCGCAAGATCACACATGATCTTCTATATCCGCTGGTGAATACCAGTCGGGACGGCCGGATTCGAACCGACGACCCCTTGACCCCCAGTCAAGTGCGCTACCAAGCTGCGCCACGTCCCGATGCCCCCGCCAGGTCTCCCCCGCGGCAGCCGGTACAGCTTAGCGCAGGATCTTCGCACCGTGCGCAGAGGCCCCTCCGCGCCGCACGCCACACCCCCTAGAGCATCCTAGGAGGGTGGGCGCGACAGCAACAACGCGTGCAAGCAGCGGGTCAGCCGTGGGCCTTGCCCCGGCCGCCGGGGCCCAGCTTCTTGCGCGGGCGTACCGAGATCTCGATCGGGCTGCCCTCGAAGCCGAACTCCTCGCGGAGCTTGCGCTCGACGAAGCGCTGGTAGCCGGCGTCCAGCGGACCGGTGGTGAACAGCACGAAGCGCGGCGGGGCCGCCCCGGCCTGCGTGGCGAACAGGATGCGTGGTGCGCGTCCGCCGCGTACCGGGTGCGGGGTGGCCTGGACCAGCGCGGTGAGCCACTGGTTGAGCTGCGCGGTGGGGATGCGCGTCTCCCAGCTGGCGAGCGCCTTGCGCAGCGCGGGTGCGAGCTTGTCGACGGCGCGGCCGGTCTTCGCGGACAGGTTCAGCCGGATCGCCCAGGGGATGCGGCGCAGTTCCCGGTCGATTTCCTTGTCCAGGTAGTAGCGGCGGTCGCCGTCGACCAGGTCCCACTTGTTGAACGCGATGACCAGCGCCCGGCCCGACTCGACGACCATGGTGAGGATCCGCTGGTCCTGCTCGCTGATCACCTCGCTGGAGTCGAGCAGCACCACGGCGACCTCGGCCGCCTCGATCGCCGAGGCGGTACGCAGGCTGGCGTAGTACTCGGTGCCGCTGGCCTTGCCGACCCGCTTGCGCAGACCGGCCGTGTCGACCAGCTGCCAGGTCTCGCCGCCGATCTCGACCAGGCTGTCGACCGGGTCGACAGTGGTGCCGGCGACCGAGTCGACCACCGCCCGCTCCTCGCCGGAGAACCGATTGAGCAGGCTGGACTTGCCCACGTTGGGGCGGCCGACCAGTGCGACCCGGCGCGGGCCGCGCGGCCGGTTCTCCACGATCTTCGGCGCCTCGGGCAGCGCGTCCAGGATGGCGTCGAGCAGGTCGCCGGAGCCGCGGCCGTGCAGCGCCGAGACCGGGAACGGCTCACCGAGGCCGAGCGACCACAGCGAGGTGGCCTCCATCTCGATGGTGGTGTTGTCGGCCTTGTTCGCGATGAGGATGACCGGCTTGGCGCTGCGGCGCAGCATCTTCACCGCTGCCTCGTCCACGTCGGTGGCGCCGACCATGGCGTCCACCACGAACAGCACCACGTCGGCGGTGCCCACCGCGATCTCGGCCTGGGCGGCGATGGCCGCTGCCCGGTCCTTGGCGTCGGGCTCCCAGCCGCCGGTGTCCACCACGGTGAACGACCGGCCGTTCCACTGCGCGTCGTAGGGCACGCGGTCCCGGGTCACGCCGGGGATGTCCTCCACGACCGCCTGGCGGCGGCCGATGATGCGGTTGACCAGCGTGGACTTGCCGACGTTGGGCCGCCCGACCACTGCCACCACGGGCTGCGGACCGGCCGGCTCACCGGAGTCGACCTCCGGCTCGCGCAGCTCTACCCAGCCACCGAAATCGTCGTCACTCATGCCGAGCCGCCCTTCGTTCGCGTCTGCGGCACCTGCGAAAACCCGCTCACGCGACACCCCGCTCCGTGAGCATCTCCCGCAGTCGGGCCACGACCTCGTCGATGCCCAGCTCGGTGGTGTCCAGCACCACCGCGTCGGGGGCCTGCTGCAGCGGGTTGACCTTGCGGGTCGAGTCGAGGCGGTCCCGGCGGGCCAGGTCGGCGGCGGTCGCCGCGACGTCGGCGGCGTCCTCGGCGCTGCGCCGCTTCGCGCGCGCCGCCTCGGAGGCGGTCAGGTACACCTTCAGGTCCGCGTCCGGCGCGACCACCGTGCCGATGTCCCGGCCTTCGACCACGATCCGGCCCGCGTCGGCGATCACCCGCCGCTGCCGGTCCACCAGCAGCTCGCGTACGGCGGCGACGGCGGCCACCGCGGAGACGGCTGCGGTCACCTCGGAGCCGCGGATGGCGGTGGACACGTCGGTGCCGTCGACGGTCACGGCGTACCCCTGGGGGTCGGTGCCGATGCGGAGGTCGGCCTCGGCGGCGACCTTCGCGACCGACTCGGCGTCGGTGAGTTCCACGCCGGAGCGCAGGACCGCCCAGGTCAGCGCCCGGTACATGGCGCCGGTGTCGAGATAACGGGCGCCGAGGCCCGTCGCCAGTCGCCGCGACACGGTGGACTTCCCCGAACCGGACGGCCCGTCCACAGCGACCACGCATCGCCCGGCCGGTACGTTTTCCTCCACCGTTGTCCTCCTCAGCCCGTACCTCGCAGGTCGCCCGGTGTGTCCGGCGCCGTTGAGCGGATGGTTCTGTCGTCAATCATGCCCGCGCCGCGCGGGCGTCCCGCCGGGCCGGCGTGTGCCGGGCCCGCGGACCGCGTCGAAGCCTACCGGGAGCCGTACCCCGATCGTCGGGGTCAGTCACCCACCGTCTTGAACAGGGCGGCGACCTCCGCGTTGGTGAGCCGCCGCATCCGCCCGGTGCGCAGGTCGCCGAGCTTGATCGGACCGATCGAGGTACGGATCAGACGGCTCACCGGGTGTCCCACCTCGGCCATCAGGCGCCGGACGATGTGCTTGCGCCCCTCGTGCAGGGTCAGCTCCACCTGGGCGGTTTTGCCGAGCGTGTCGACCAGCTTGAACCCGTCGACCTTCACCGGCCCGTCCTCCAGCTCGACGCCGGCGGTCAGCCGCTTGCCCAGGTTGCGCGGGATCGGCCCGGCCACCTCGGCGAGGTAGGTCTTGAGCACCTCGTACGACGGGTGCATGAGCTTGTGGGCGAGGGTGCCGTCGTTGGTGAGCAGGAGCAGGCCCTCGCTGTCGGCGTCGAGCCGCCCGACGTGGTAGACCCGCTGCTCCAGCCGCGCGCCGATGAAGTCGGCGAGCTCGGTGCGGCCCTTCTCGTCGGCCATGGTGGTGACCACCCCGCGCGGCTTGTTCATCGCCACGTAGACCAGGCGGACATCGGCCTGCAGCCGCTCCCCGTCGACGACGATCACGTCGCGGGCCGGGTCGGCCTTGTCGCCGAGCTGCGCCACCCGCCCGTTCACGGTGACCCGGCGCCGGAAGATCAGGTCTTCGCAGGCGCGCCGGGAACCCACCCCCGCGGCGGCGAGCACCTTCTGGAGGCGCTCGGCGCCCTCGTACACGGGGGCGTCGGGCTTCGGGGCACGGTCATCGCGTCGCATCGGCAAGCTCTTCTACGTCGTCGGGAAGGAACGGGGCGAGCGGCGGCAGGTCGTCCACCGAGTTCAGCCCCAGCTTCTCCAGGAACATGGTGGTGGTCCGGTAGAGGTAGGCCCCGCTGTCCGCTTCGGTGCCGCACTCCTCGACCAGGCCGCGACCCACCAGGGTACGGAGCACCCCGTCGCAGTTGACACCCCGGATGGCCGAGATGCGCGAACGGGTCACCGGCTGCCGGTAGGCGACCACCGCGAGGGTCTCCAGCGCGGCCTGGGTCAGCCGCACGGACTGCCCGTCCAGTACGAACCGCTCCACGTACGTCGCGTATTCCGGCCGGGTGTAGAGACGCCAGCCACCCGCCGCCCGGCGCAGGTCGAACCCGTGCCCGGCCGCGGTGTATCCGGCGGCGATCTCGTCGAGCATCGCGCCGACCCGCTCCGGGGCCTGTTCGAGGACCTCGGCCAGGACCATCTCGCTGACCGGCTGGTCCACCACGAGCAGGATGGCCTCCAGGGCGCCGCGCAGCTCCGCGTCGTCCAGGACCGGCGCGGGCGGCGGTTCCGGCGCGGCTCGCCGCCGTCCCCGCTTCGGGGGTACGCCGTCAGCCCCCGCTCCCCCGCTCACCCGGTCCCCCGGTTCCTGCGCAACCGCGTCGCCGTCCCGCCGGCCGTCGCCGCCGGCCCCGCTCTCCCCCGAGATCTTGGTACGGTCCCGCCCTCCGGAGGGCGCTCCCGTACCAAGATCCGCCCCGGCCGCTGCGATCTTGGGAGGAACGGGCCCCTCCGAGGGCCCTTCGCTTCCAAGATCCGCCGAGGAATCCGGTGTCGCGTCGAGATCCGCTTCCCGGGAGTCGGCGGTGTCCGGGGTCTCGGGTTCGGGCTGCTCGGCGGCCGTGTCGGAGTCGTCCGGGGCGGGCCTGGGTGGGGCGGGGCGCTCCCACGGGGGCACCCATGCGGCGGCCTGGTCGGCCAGGGAGTCGCGGCGTTCCTCGTCGCTCATCCGTTCACTCCTGCGTCGGTGCGGGTTCGTCCGCCGCCTCGGCGGGCACGGCGGCGTCGGATGCGTCGGCATCGCTCGGCGCGGCGGCGTCCGCGACGGGGGTGGACGTGGTCGTCGGTTCGGGGCTGCCGGCGTACTCGTCGACTGTCAGCTCGGCCTCGCCGTCGACCGGGCCGGTCCAGCGGACGGTCAGTTCCTCGAGCGCCTGCTCCTGCACGAAGGCGACGAGGCCCTGCCGGTACAGCTCCAGCAGCGCCAGGAACCGGGCCACCACCTCGAGCGTCATCTCGCAGTCGGCGCAGAGCAGCGAGAACGTGGCGACCCCGGCGCGGCGCAGCCGGTCGGCGATGATGCCGGCGTGTTCCCGGACGCTGACCCGGACCATGTGCACGTGCGCGATGGACACCTCGGGCACCGGCTTCGGGCTCATCGCCTTGACCGCGAGCGCGCGCAGCCGCTCCGGGCCGATGCCGAGCACCAGGTCGGGCAGCGCCTCGGCGTACCGCGGTTCGAGGGTGACCGCCCGCGGGTAGCGCCGGCCGCCGACCGCCTCCAGCTCGGCGATGTGCGCGGCGGCCTCCTTGTACGCCTTGTACTGCAGCAGCCGCGCGAACAGCAGATCCCGCGCCTCCAGTAGCGCCAGATCCTCCTCGTCCTCGACCTCGGCCGAGGGCAGCAGCCGGGCCGCCTTCAGGTCGAGCAGGGTGGCGGCGACGAGCAGGAACTCGCTGGTCTCGTCCAGGTCCCACTGGTCGCCCATGGCGCGCAGGTACGCGATGAACTCGTCGGTGACCTTGTGCAGCGCGACCTCGGTGACGTCCAGCTTGTGCTTGCTGATCAGCTGGAGCAGCAGGTCGAACGGGCCGGTGAAGTTGTCCAGCCGGACCGTGAAGCCACTCGTCTGTTCGCCGGTGCCCGGGTCGGCGGGCACCACACCGTCGACCTCGGCGGCCAGCTCCGCGGCGACGGCGGGGTCGCCGGGGCCGTGCGGCGGGTCGAGGGGCGGTGCGGTCACCGGGAAACCGTAGACGACGCGGCGGGCGGCCGGCGTGCGCCCTACCGGTCCGCCTGGGCGGCGATGACCTCCCGCGCGAGCTGCCGGTAGTTGCGCGCGCCGGAGGAGGCCGGGTCGAGGGTGGTGATCGGGGCACCGGCCACCGTGGACTCGGGGAACTTCACCGTCTTGGTGATGACGGTCTGGTAGACCTTGTCGCCGAACGCCTCGACCACGCGTTGCAGCACCTGGCGGCAGTGGGTGGTGCGGCTGTCGTACATGGTGGCGAGGATGCCTTCGAGTTCCAGGTCGAAGTTGAGCCGTTCCCGCACCTTGTCGATGGTGTCCAGCAGCAGCGCGACACCGCGCAGGCTGAAGAACTCGCACTCCAGCGGGATGAGTACGCCGTGCGCGACGGTCAGCGCGTTGATCGCCAGCAGGCCCAGCGAGGGCTGGCAATCGATCAGGATGAAGTCGTACTCCTTGCGGATGGTGCGCAGCACCCGCGCCAGGGCCATCTCCCGGGCGACCTCGTTGACGAGCTGGATCTCGGCGGCGGAGAGGTCGATGTTGGCGGGCAGCAGGTGCAGCCCGGCCACGTCGGTCTTGATGAGGACGTCCTCGGCGGTGACGTCGTCCTGCATCAGCAGGTTGTAGACCGACAGGTCCAGGTTGTGCGGGTTGACGCCCAGGCCGACGGAGAGGGCACCCTGCGGGTCGAAGTCGACGAGCAGCACCTTGCGGCCGTACTCGGCCAGCGCCGCACCCAGGTTGATGGTCGTCGTGGTCTTGCCGACGCCACCCTTCTGGTTGGCCATCGCGATGATCCGCGCGGGGCCGTGCCGGTCGGTCGGCATGGGTTCCGGGATCGGCTTGCGCATGGTGTACGCGGCCGGGTCGGCGGGGCCCAGATCGGCGCCGAGCGTCGCCTGCTGCTCACGGAGCTCCGACGTCCAGGTCTCGGCACGGTCACCGTTTCCTGCCATGTCCTCGTTGCCCCCTCCCGACGACCACCCGGCGTCGGAGCCGTCCGACGTCCCTCGCGGCGCCGCTGCGCACCTCCGGTCCGTCGCACCTGGAGGCCCGCGCCGATGCCGACTGTACGCCACCGGCCAGCAGCGCGTTCGGTAGCGGGTCGGCGTGTCGGCCGCCCGTCAGCCGGGCCTCACGACGCCGGCGCTCAGCGAGCCCGGGGGTGGGCGGTCGCGTACACCTCGCGCAGCCGCTCCACCGTCACCAGTGTGTAGACCTGGGTCGTGGTCACCGAGGCGTGGCCCAGGAGTTCCTGCACCACGCGCACGTCCGCGCCGCCGTCGAGCAGGTGGGTGGCATACGAGTGGCGCAGCGTGTGCGGGGAGACCGCGTCGGGTCCGTCGACCGGCAGGCCGGCCCGGGCGGCGGCGGTGCGCAGCACGACCCAGGCGCCCTGCCGGGTGAGCGGGCCGCCGCGCGCGTTGACGAACACCGCGTGGGTGCCGCGTCCGGCGGCGAGCAGCGCCGGGCGGCCCCGGACCAGCCAGGCGCGCAGCGCGTCGGCCGCGTACCCGCCGACCGGGACCAGCCGGGTGCGGCCGCCCTTGCCGCGCAGCAGCACGGTGCCGGCGTCCAGGTCGAGGTCGTCGACCGCCGCGCCGACCGCCTCGGAGATGCGCGCGCCGGTGCCGTACAGGAATTCCAGCAGCGCCCGGTCGCGCAGCGCGCGGGCGGCGGCGTCGCCGGTGGCGCCGGGCAGGCCGGCGGCGGCCAGCAGCCGCAGGACCGCGTCGACGGGCAGCGCCCGGGGCAACCGGCGCGGCGGCGCGGGCGGGCGGACGTCACGGCTGGGGTCGGCGCCCGTGAGTCCCTCGCGCAGCGCGAAACGGTGCAGGCCGCGTACCGCGCTGGCCGCGCGGGCGGCGGAGGAGACGGCGAGCGGCGGGTGGTCGTCGTCGCCCGCGCGCAGCCGGGCCAGGTGGGCCTCGACCTGCGCGGGCCCGGCCGCGGCCAGGTCGTCCACCCCGGCCGCGGCCAGGGTGGCGAGATAGCGGTCCAGGTCGCGGCGGTACGAGGCGAGCGTGTTCGCGGACAGGCCGCGTTCGACGGTGAGGTGGTCCAGGTAGGTCCGGACCGCACGGCGCAGGGCCGGCGCGGGTTCCGCGCCGGCCGCGCGCACGGCGGCGTCGGTCAGCTCAGCACCTCGTCCAGCGGCAGCACGTCCATGCCGTGCGCCTCGGCGACCGGGCCGTAGACGACCTTGCCGGCGTGGGTGTTCAGGCCCAGCGCCAGCGCCGGGTCGTTGCGCAGCGCCTGCTGCCAGCCCTGGTTGGCGAGTTCGAGGGCGTACGGCAGGGTGACGTTCGTCAGCGCGTAGGTGCTGGTGTTCGGCACCGCGCCGGGCATGTTCGCCACGCAGTAGAAGATCGAGTCGTGCACCTTGTAGGTCGGGTCGGCGTGCGTGGTCGGGCGCGAGTCCTCGAAGCAGCCGCCCTGGTCGATGGCGATGTCGACGAGCACGCTGCCCGGCTTCATCCGGGAGACCAGTTCGTTGGAGATGAGCTTCGGGGCCTTCGCGCCGGGCACCAGCACCGCGCCGATGACCAGGTCCGCGTCGAGGACGGCCCGCTCGATCTCGTACGCGTTCGAGGCGACGGTCTGCAGGTGACCGCGGTAGATGGCGTCGGCCTGGCGCAGCCGGGCCACGTTCTTGTCCAGCAGCAGCACCTCGGACTGCAGGCCCAGCGCGATGGCGGCGGCGTTGAGGCCGGACACGCCCGCGCCGATGACCACGGTCTTCGCGGCGTAGACGCCGGAGACGCCGCCGGGCAGCACGCCGCGCCCGCCGCCGGTGCGCATCATGTAGAAGGCGCCCACCTGCGGGGCGAGCCGGCCAGCCACCTCGGACATCGGGGCGAGCAGCGGCAGCGACCGGTCGGGCAGCTCGACGGTCTCGTACGCGATGCCGGTGACCTTGCGGTCGACGAGCGCGTCGGTGCACTCGCGGGAGGCGGCCAGGTGCAGGTAGGTGAAGAGCACCTGCCCCTCGCGCATCCGGTGGTACTCCTCGGCGATCGGCTCCTTGACCTTGAGGACCAGCTCGGCGGTGTCCCACACCTCGTCGGCGGTGGCCAGGATCTTCGCGCCGGCGGCGGCGAACTCGTCGTCGGTGATGCTGGAACCGACTCCGGCGCCGGCCTCCACGAAGACCTCGTGGCCGTGGCGGGTGAACTCGTTGACGCCCGCGGGCGTGATCGCCACCCGGTACTCGTGGTTCTTGACCTCGCGGGGGATTCCGACCTTCACGATGCAGACACCTTCCTCCGGGGCTGCTCACCCCCGACTGCGCGGCGCCGCGCCGGCTCCGTTGCCGGCGCGGTACACCGGTCCCGCCGGCGGCAGTCTAGAACCGTGGGAAGCCCACGGACGGCGACACTGTGACATCCGGTGCCCGCTGGTGCTGACGGTGTGTCAGGCATGCCGCAGGCTGGCCGGTGGAGACGCCATCAGCCGACAGGACAGAGTTCGGTAAATATCCTTCCACGACCGGGGTGCCGGGGCCGACAGGACGCGAGTGGATCACTATTGTGTCCGCTCATGACCACTCCTTACCAGCAGTACCCGCAGGGCGTCTCGGACAAGAGCAAGGTCGTCGCGGGTGTGCTCCAGATCCTCCTCGGCGGCTTCGGCATCGGCCGGTTCTACATGGGCGACACCAAGACCGGTGTCATCCAGCTCATCGTCACGCTCGTGACGTGCGGTATCGGCGCGATCTGGGGCCTCGTCGACGGCATCCTGATCCTCGTCAACGGTGGCGTCGACGGGCAGGGCCGCCCGCTGCGCGACTGAGCGCAGACACACGAAAGGGGCCGCGCGGTGCGTCGCACCGCGCGGCCCCTTCGTCGTCCGTCCCGGATCAGCGCGGCAGCGGCGCCTCGGGGCGGCGCAGCTCGCTGAAGCCGGTGTCCCGGGCGCGGGCGGCGGCGAGCAGCCCGGCCACGCAGGACGCGTTGGTGATCTCACCGGCCAGCACCATCCGCACCGCCTCGTCGAGGTCGACGCGGACCACCTGGAGGTCGGCCTCCTCGTCGTGCCGGTCGTGCCGCTGCTCGGCCGGCACGTCGGCCAGGTCGCGGGCCAGGAAGACCCGCACCACCTCGTCGGTGAACCCGGGCGAGCTGTGCAGGTCGACGAGCACGTCGACGCGCCCGGCGGTCAGGTCTGCCTCCTCGGCCAGCTCCCGCAGCGCGGCGGCGGCCAGGTCCTCGCCGCCGACGTCCATCAACCCGGCGGGCAGCTCCCACAGGTGCCGGCCGACCGGGTGCCGGTACTGGCGGATCAGCACCACCTGACCGGCCTCGTCCAGCGCCACCACGGCGACCGCGCCGACGTGCCGCACGTAGTCCCGGGTCGCGCTGCCGCCGCCGGGCATGGTGACGTCGTCGCTGACCACGGAGAAGATCCGGCCGGACCAGATCGCCCGGTGGCCGGTCACCTCGTACCGGTGCTCGACGCCGCTCACTTGGCCGGCGCCTTCGCGCCACCGCCGCGGCCGGGCTTCTTCGACGCGCCGTCCAGGTCCACCGGCAGCTGGTCGGCCTGCGAGTACGCCACGGCGGCGCCGACGAACGCGGCGAACAGCGGGTGCGGCCGGGTGGGACGGCTCTTGAGCTCCGGGTGCGCCTGGGTCGCCACGAAGAACGGGTGCAGGTTGCGGTCCAGCTCGACGAACTCGACCAGCCGCCCGTCCGGCGAGGTGCCGGAGATGGTCAGCCCGGCCTTGGTGAGCTGGTCCCGGTAGGCGTTGTTCACCTCGTACCGGTGCCGGTGCCGCTCGCTGACCTCGGTGCTGCCGTACGCCTCGGCGACGATCGAGCCCTCCGCCAGCTTCGCCGGGTACGCCCCGAGCCGCATGGTGCCGCCCAGGTCGCCGCGCCCGGCGACGATGTCCTCCTGGTCGGCCATGGTGGCGATGACCGGGTGCACGGCCTCCTCGTCGAACTCCAGCGAGTTCGCCCCGTCGAGGTTGGCCAGGTGGCGGGCCACCTCGATGGTCATGCACTGCAGGCCGAGGCAGAGGCCCAGCAGCGGGATGCCGTTCTCCCGCGCGTACCGGGCGGTGCCGACCTTGCCCTCGATGCCGCGGACGCCGAAACCGCCGGGGATCACGATGCCGTCGACGCCGGCCAGCGCGGCGGCGGCGCCCGCCGGGGTCACGCAGTCGTCGCTGGGCACCCACTTGAGCTGTACCCGGGCGCGGTGGCCGAACCCGGCCGCCCGGATCGCCTCGCTCACGGACAGGTACGCGTCGGGCAGGTCGACGTACTTGCCGACCAGCGCGACGGTGATCGTGTGCCGGGGCTGGTGCACCCGCTCCAGCAGGTCGTCCCAGCGGGTCCAGTCCACGTCGCGGAACGACAGGCCGAGCCGGCGCACCACGTACGCGTCGAGGCCCTCCCGGTGCAGCACCTTCGGGATGTCGTAGATGCTCGGCGCGTCCGGGGCGGCGGTGACCGCCTCCCGGTCGACGTCGCAGTACAGCGACAGCTTCTCCTTGACCTTGTCCGGGATCTCCCGGTCGCAGCGCAGGACCAGCGCGTCGGGCTGGATGCCGATGCTGCGCAGCTGCGCCACCGAGTGCTGGGTCGGCTTGGTCTTCAGCTCGCCCGACGGCGCCAGGTACGGCACCAGCGACACGTGCAGGTAGAAGCAGTTGTCCCGGCCCAGGTCGTGGCGGATCTGCCGGATCGACTCCAGGAACGGCAGCGACTCGATGTCGCCGACGGTGCCGCCGACCTCGGTGATCACCACGTCGGGTACCTGGCCGTCGGCGTCCGGGTCGGCCATGCCGCGGATGCGGGCCTTGATCTCGTTGGTGATGTGCGGGATGACCTGAACCGTGTCGCCGAGGTACTCCCCGCGCCGCTCCTTGGCGATCACCGCCGAGTAGATCTGGCCGGTGGTGACGTTGGCCTTGCCGGAGAGGTCCCGGTCGAGGAACCGCTCGTAGTGGCCGACGTCGAGGTCGGTCTCGGCGCCGTCCTCGGTGACGAAGACCTCGCCGTGCTGGAACGGGTTCATCGTGCCGGGGTCGACGTTCAGGTACGGGTCGAGCTTCTGCATCACCACGCGCAGTCCGCGCGCGGTGAGCAGACTGCCGAGGCTGGAGGCGGTGAGGCCCTTACCCAGCGAGGAGGCGACGCCCCCGGTGACGAAAATGTGCCTGGTCGTCCGTGCTGTAGGGGCCAAGGCCTGCTCCCGTGTCGTCCGTAGCGGTCGTGCGAACCGCCGTGCCGATCAGCAGAGTGATCACGCGATCCACGGGATTCCACGGTAACACCATCCGGACCGTGAGCCGGCGTCGCACTCGCTGTCGGCGCATGTGGGGCCGGTGCCGGCCCTTGATCGACCCCACCTCGCCGATGTGGTGCCTTCCGCCGGGCCTCGACCCCGCCACCTCCCCGAGCCGGCGGGGCGGCAGACCTGGCGGGCCGCGCGGGCGGGGTCAGCCGGCGGGGATCTCCGAGGACGCCGGGGTCGGCTGCGCGGGCACCCGCGCCCCGCGGGCCGTGCCGGCGGCGCGCGGCCCGTCCGGCGCCTCCGTGCCGGCGGAGTCCGCGCCGTCCGGTCCGACCGGCTCCCCGGCCTCCCCCGGGTCGCCGGCAGCCGGCCGACCACCACCCGCACCGTCGCCGGCCGGGGCGTCGCCGGCCGCGCCGCCCCTGGAGGACTTGTCCGGGCCGCCCGGTGGGACCGCGCCCGTCTCGCCGCCGCCACGCCCGCTGTCGGGCACCGTACGGTCGGTGGAGTGGTCGAGCACCCGCAGCGCCGCCAAGGCCGCCATCGGCACCACGAGCGCCGCCGCCGCGCCCGCCACGTCCAGCGCCGACCCGCCGAGGACACCGCCCAGCCCGACCGCCACGCCGGTGCCGGCCATCGCCGCCCGGATCGCCGGGTAGATGCCGAACAGCCGCAGCAGCCCGCCCCACGGCTGGAGCAGCGCGAGCCAGACCAGCGCGGCCCCGGCCAGGGCCAGCACTGTCAGCGGGCTGTTCACCAGCGTCTGGATGTTGGCGCTGCTGGACCGGTGCACGGTGAGCCCGCCGGTCCCGTCGCCCACAGCGGCCAGGAACCGGCCCAGGCTGCCCCGCTCGTCGGCCGGACGGCCGAGGTCGACCAGGGCGAAGCCGACGGTGACCGCCAGCGCGGCCATGGTGGCCCAGGCCAGCCGGCTCACGGTGAGCCAGCCGCCGCTGCAGATCGCGGCCGCGACGCTCACCCCGGCGGTGAGCGCGATCGCGCCGATCGAGTCGGCGCCCAGGTACGGGCTGCCCACGACCACCACGGCCAGCCCGCCGACAGTCACCATCACCATCGGCCGCCAGCCCTTGCGGAACCGCTGGGCGAGCCAGCCGCCGCACAGCAGCGCCCCGGCGATGAACACGCCCAGCCCGACGGTGCCGAGCCCGGCGTACCGGCCGCCCTCCAGCGCCGAGTAGCCGACCACGCCGTTGAGCTGCAACCGGGAGCCGGTGAGCACGTCCACGCCGACGACGAGCGTGGCCAGCCCGGCGACCGCGCCGAGCGGGCCGAGCGTGCGCTCGTGCCCCGGGCTGAACCGGACCAGGGCGGTGCCGCCGACGATCAGCAGCGCGGTCACCGAGGCGTACCAGAGCCCGGCGTGGTCCCCGCGCCACCAGGGCACGGCGTCGGCGAGCAGCGCCGCGGGCACGGCGAGCGCGGCGGCGATCAGCATCAGCTCCACCACGGCGACGATGCGCGGGGACACCGGTTCCGGCCCGTGCGGGCCGGCGAGGCGGCGGGCGCGGCGCAGCAGCGGCAGCACCGCCACCGCGAGGGCCAGCTGCGCGGCGGCCAGCAGCGTGAAGAACCAGCCGGCGACGCGGCGCTGGGCGGCGGCCTCCCGGTCCGCGTCGGCGGGCGCCTCGATCGCGGCCCGCAGGTCGTCCGGCCGGTCGTCGACGGTCACCGCGGGCCGCCCGAGGAACGCCCGTTCCGGCATCGGCTTGTCGAGCACGGCGAGCACCGTCGGGGCCAGGTCGATCAGTTGCAGGTAGCCGGACCGGGCGGTGCTGGGCGAGGTCAGCCAGCCGCCCTCCCAGCCCGGTCCGTCGGCGATCGCGACGTGCAGCCGCGCCGGGGATTCGGTGTCGGACACGCCCGCGACGAGCACCAGCGACCGCGGTGGCCGGGCGGCGAGCACCCGGGCCAGCCGGGCGTCGGCCTGCCGTGCCTGCGCGGCCCGTGCGGCCGGGTCGTCGTCGTCGACGGTGCCGACGTCGACGATGCTCAGCACGCAGGAGCCGAGCAGTTCCGCCGGGTTCTCGGGGAGCGTGGGCGCGTACCTGTCGACCCGGCCGAACGGGCGGGCGGCGGCCACGGCGGCGCCCGGCCCGACCGCCACCGAGCAGCGCACCGACTCGGCCAGCGCGCCGGGTGTGGCACCCCAGGACAGCTGCTCCTGGTTGTGCACGACCGCGCTGGGCTGGTCGGGCAGGTTCGCGCCGATGCCGTCGGGCCGTTCGACAGTGACAGCGGTGGCCGGGCAGCCGCCGCCCGGGCGGGTGCCGGGCCAGGCGGCGAAGTTCCCCGCGCCGAGCGTGAGCCAGCCGTCGACCGGGCAGGTGGGGCGGTGCGCGGAACGTACCGAGAGGGACCCGATCGCGCCCTGCTCGGCCATTCGCCACAGTGTCGGCGTGTTCTCCGGGTCGACGTCGTCCCACCGCAGGCCCGCCGCGCCGACGAGCACCACGTAGTCGGCGTTCGGCCGGGACGCGCCGTCGTCCGGGCGGGCGGACAGCGCGGTGATGCCCAGCGCCACCACGACCAGGGTCAGCAGCACCGGGGTCAGTCTGCGCAGCATCAGCGGTTCCCGGTGGAGAGCTGGGGTGTCAGCTCGGCGTAGAGGCTGGCGAGCGCGGCCACGGTGTCCGCCTCGGTGGGCCAGGTCGCGGCCCGCGCCGTGCCGCGACGGGCCAGGTCGTCCCGGCGTACGGGGTCGTCGAGCAGGTCGCGCACCGCCGCGTCGATCGCGTCCACGTCGCCGGGCGGCACCAGCACGGCCGCGTCTCCGACCAGGTCCGGCAGCCCGCCGACGGCGGTCGCGACGAGCGGTACGCCGGCCCGCAGCGCCTCCTGCGCGAACAGCTGGCGGGCCTCCCAGTCGCTCGTCACCACCGCCAGGTCGGCGCCGCCCAGCAGGTCCGCCACGTCGGTACGATGCCCGAGCAGCGTCACCGGCGCGCGGGCGGCCGAGATCCGGGCGGCCAGCGGCAGGTACGCCGGACCGCTGCCGGCGATCACGACCAGCGGGGCGGGGGTGCGGGTCCGCCAGCGGGCGGCGGCGTCGATCAGCACGTCGTACCGCTTCTGCGGGTGCAGCCGGCCCACCGAGAGGATCAGCGGACGGTCGGCGGCCACGTCGAACTCGGCGCGTACCGCCGCGCGGCGGCGGCGCGGCGCGGGCAGCGCCGGCGCGGCGACCGGGGCCAGGCGGGCGTCGGCGGCGCCGAGCGCGGCGGCGCGGTCGACCAGGTCGGCGGAGGCGCCCAGGGCGACCCGCACGGACCGGGCGACGACCCGCTCGACCAGCCGGGACACCGCGCCGCGCAGGCCACCGGCGAGGACCGCGTTGTGCCAGGTGACCACGAGCGGCGCGGCGGGCCGGGCGAGCGCGGCGACCAGGCCGGCGCGCAGCCCGTGCGCGTGCACCACGTCGACCGGTGCGTCCGCGAGCGCCCGGCGCAGCGCGGTGACCGCGCGCGCGTCGCCCGGCGTGGGGCTGGCCGGGATCTCCACCGGCGTGAACCGCGCTCCGGCCCCGGTGAAGTCGAACTGTTCCTCGGTGGCGGCCGGGCCGCAGACCAGCACGGACGCGCCGGCCTCGGTCAGCCCCCGGCTGATCGAGCGGACGTGCTGCCCGACCCCGCCGGTGCTGGAGGCGAGAACCAGGGCCACCGACCCGGGCCAGCGCGGTGCCGGCGAGGCGTCCGTCATGAGGAAACGGTCTCCCTTCCGTCACCCCGCTCGCCGGGGTGCTGCTGCGCCGGCGGGCCGTCGTCCCCGCCGGCCGGGCGTCGCCGGCGCAGCCGGCGGGTCACGGTCGCGAGCAGCGGCCGCAGGTCGCGAGCGTCGGTCAGCCAGGCGACGGCGAGGAACAGGACACCGACCACGACCCCGGACAGCATGCCCTGCGCGAGGGCCCACGGTGTCGTCGGGGTGCCGTCACCGAGCCCGGCGAGTCCCGCCGCGACGGCCGCCCCGCCGGCTGCGGCGACGACGGCGGCGAGCAGCCCGGCGGCGCCGGCCCGGCCGGCCCCGGCCAGCGCCTCGCCGCCGGCGGCCCGCCGGACCGCGGCGAGCAGCAGCGCGCCGAGCAGCAGCATGCCGGCCGAGGTCGCCAGCGTCACCGCGAGCACCCGGTCGGCCAGCGGCGCCACCTGGGCGGCCACCACGGCCAGCGCGGGCACGCTGAGCCAGCCCAGCGCCGTGGCGACGGTGGCCGCGCGGGTCTCGCCCCGGGCGTACAGCGCGCGGGTGAGGACCGCGAACAGGCCGTAGCCGACCAGGCCGGGCGCGAACCCGGCGATCCCGGCCGCCGCGGTGCGCGCGTCCAGGGGGTCGGAGAAGAAGAAGTGCCCGACCGGGATCGCGGTGCCGACGAGCGCGGCGGCGCCGAGCAGGCTGAGCAGCACGACCCCGCGTACCGCCGGGGCCAGGGTCTGCCGGTAGGCGCGCTCGTCGCCGGTGTCCCGCGCCGCCACGAGCGTCGGGTACGCGGCCACCGCGAGCGGCACCGCCAGCACCGCCCAGGGCAGGAAGTAGACGGTCTGCGCGAGGTTGTAGACGCTGACGTCGGCGGTGCGGCCGTAGGTGACCTGGTTGAGCGCGACCACCAGGGCGATCTGCTGGGCGGCCACGGTGACCGCCCCGGCGACCACCAGACCGCCGACCCGGGCGCGGGCGTCGGCCGGGAAGCGGTAGCCCGGACGAATCCGCAGCCGCAGCCGGCGCACCGGGATCAGCAGCGACAGCGAGAGCACCACCACGCCGAGCGTGGTCCCGGCGGACAGCAGCAGCTCGCCGCCGCGACCGGCCTCCCCGATCGTGGCCAGCCGCCCCTCGGCAGCGGTGAACCCGAGGTAGACGGCGATAACCGTGACGCTGGACAGCAGCGGCGCGATCACCGGCCAGGCGAAGCGGCGGTGCGCCTGGAGCACGCCGGTCAGCACGATCCCCACGCCGTACAGCGGCAACTGCGGCGCGAACACCCGCAGCATCCGCGCGCCGGACGCCTGCTGGGCCTCGCTGAGACCGTTTCCGATCAGCCCCGGCAGCGGGTCGGCGAACACCGCCAGCAGCACCGCCAGCGGCACCAGCAGGCTCAGCGTCCAGGTCAGCAACGCGCCGGTGGTGGCGGCCACCGCGCGCCGGTCACCCGCCTCGACGGCGCCGGCCAGCAGCGGTACGACCAGACTGGCGAGCGCCCCGCCGGCGACGATCTCGAAGATGAAGTTCGGGACGTAGTTGGCCACCAGGTAGGCGCCGCCGAGATCGGTGGGGCCCAGCATCCAGGTGAACACGGCGGTACGGCCGAAGCCGGCGAGCCGGCTGAGCACGGTGAGGACGGCGATGAGGGCGGCCGCCCCGGCGACCCGGCCGGCGGCGGCGAGAGGAGCCGGTTTCGTCACGTCAGTCCGGGAGCCGGCCCAGCTCGTCGAGGTGCCGCAGCCCCGGAGTGGACGCGATGACCTGGGTGAAGCTGACCTTCTCGCTGGCCACGGTGAGCGCGGCGAGCACGGCCAGCACACCGGCCCGGCCCAGCGGCCCGGTACGCGCGGCCAGGCTCACGCCGAGCAGCGCGCCGAGCGCGTTGGCGCCGCTGTCGCCGACCATCACCCGCTCACCGAGGTCGTCGCCGACCAGCGCGGCCGACGCTCCCACCGCGCCCGCCGCGACGCCGCCGTACGGGCCGGTGGTCAGCGGCGCGCCGAGCAGCATGCCGGACTTCAGCGCCCGGCCGGGCCGCAGGTCGAGCAGGTTGACCAGGTTGGCGGTGCCGGCCACCACGCCGGCGCCGAGCAGCACGTCGAGCGCTCGGCCGAACGCCCCGGCCCGCCGGCGGCGCGGGTGCGCGGCGACCCGCCGGTCGGCGGCGAGCAGCGCGGCGGCGCCCAGCCCGGCCACGCCCACCCCGGCGACCTTGACCATCCCGGCGGTGACCTGACCCTCGCGCAGCGCGGCGAGGTGCCCGGCGAACCCCTTGGCGGCCTTCTGCTCGGGGCGCGCGCCGACCACGTCGTCGTAGAGGCCGACAGCGCCCGCGCCGAGCCCGGCGACGAGTGCGGCGGCGCCGGCCGGGGCGCTACCGGCGCCGAGCGCGGCTCCGGTGGCCGCGCCGACGGCCAGGGCCGGACCGGCGGCCAGGGTCACGGTGCGGCCCCGGTAGTTGGTGCGCTCCAGCGCCGGCCCGCCCGGCGACGTGCGCGTCTGGCGCAGCACGTAGCGGGCGGCCAGCGCGCCCGCGCCCACGGCGAGCAGCCGACCCAGTCTCACGGGACCTCCTCGATCCGGACTTCGAACGCGACGCGGCACGGACCGGGCGGCCCGCAGGGTCACCGGGGCAGTGTAGGCACCCGGGAGGTGGCGTTGTCGCCCACGCCGTACTGGCCGGTCTTCTTGTCGGTGAGCTGCTGCGCCAGGGCGAGGCTCGTGCCCAGCTGGCCC
Organism: Micromonospora sp. WMMA1949; assembly: GCF_027460145.1. Classification (NCBI taxonomy): domain Bacteria; kingdom Bacillati; phylum Actinomycetota; class Actinomycetes; order Micromonosporales; family Micromonosporaceae; genus Micromonospora; species Micromonospora sp. WMMA1949. The sequence goes on from NZ_JAPZBG010000001.1 coordinate 267,488, forward strand.
TGCACGGTGTTGGCGTTGTCGACGGTGGAGATGGTCTGCGACAGCACCGGGTCGCCGCGGACCACGGAGACCAGGTTCCCGCCGGTCGAGCCCATGCCGGCGACCACGAGCGCGCCGGCCCGGTCGAACTGCTCGGCGATCTTCACCACCGACTCGTCCTTCTTCGCGGAGTCCTTGTCCACGTACGGCTGGCCGGTGACCATCACCACCGCCTCGGCGGCGGCGGAGATCTTGTCGGCCGGGGTGAGGTAACCGGCGGTGGCGTACTGCTCCAGCACGGCGCGCCGGTCGGCCTCGCTGACCGGCGGGCTTCCGGCCGGGCGGTCGACCAGGACGTTCGCCAGCAGGGCGCTGGAGGTCTCCACGCCGTGCCCGTTGCCGGGCAGGTTGCCGGTGGGGGCGCTGTTCGGCCGGGCCGCGGTGACCGCCAGTTCCAGCAGGTTGTTGTTGCTGTCCGGGTTGACGAACTTGTCCTGCACGTCGATGCGGCCGGTGACGTCGGCGCCGGCGGTCTGGAGCATCTTCACCACGCCGTCGGCCTGGTCCCGGCCGCTGGGCAGGGTGAGCACCAGCACCCGGCGGCCGGTCAGCTTGCCCGGCAGGACGAGCTGGGCCATCTCGGCGGCGAATTCCTCCTCGGTCTCCAGCTGCTTCTGCATGCTGTTGACCGACTGGCGCATCAACGAGTTGTCCTTGCGCAGGCCGTTGACGTTCTCCCGGAGCGAGTCGGCGACCGGGCCGTTGAGGGCGGCGGTGCCGACCACCAGGCCGATCGCCAGTGCCAGGAACACCGCGGTCAGGGACACCACGTGGTAGCGAAAGTTGATCACGCTTGCAGCCTCTTGATCGTCGGGGAGCTAAAAGAGCTGGCCGAGCTGGAACACGAAATTGTCCCACCATTCGGAAACCACGCCCAGATACGCCTTCCCGACGGTGGAGACCGCCACCGCGGAGGCCATCGCGGCCACCGCCGACAGGACCAGCAGCAGCAGCGACGACCCGGAGATGCTCTGCCGGTAGAGCCGGCTGACGCCCTTGGCGTCGACCAGCTTGCCGCCCACCTTCAACCGGGTCAGGAACGTCGACGCCATGCCGCCGCGCCCCTTGTCGAGGAACTCCACCAGGGTGGCGTGGGTGCCGACGGCCACCAGCAGCGAGGCGCCCTTCTCGTCGGCGAGCAGCATGGCCAGGTCCTCGCTGGTGGCCGCCGCCGGGAAGGTGATCGCCGGTACGCCGAGCCCGTTGACCCGGGCCAGGCCCGGCGCCCGCCCGTCCGGGTAGGCGTGCACGATCACCTCGGCGCCGCAGCGCAGCACGTCGTCGGTGACCGAGTCCATGTCGCCGATGATCATGTCGGGCGTGTAGCCCGCCTCGACCAGCGCGTCGGCCCCGCCGTCGACGCCGATCAGCACCGGCTTGAACTCCCTGATGTACGGGCGCAGCACGTCCAGGTCGGCCTTGTAGTCGTAGCCGCGCACCACGATCAGGCAGTGCCGGCCCTGGATGTGGGTCTGGATCTCCGGTACGCCGACGCCGTCGAGCAGCAGGTCGCGTTCCTGCCGCAGGTAGTCCATCGTGTTGGCGGCGAACGCCTCCAACTGCACCGACAGGCCCTCCCGGGCGTCGGCCATCGACTTGGCCACGGTTTCGGCGTCCTGCAACGTGCCGTGCGCGACCGGCTCCTCGCCGGCGAAGACGGTGTTGCCCTCGATGCGGACCCGGTCGCCCTCGCGGACCTGCTCGAAGACGCTCTCACCGAGATCGTCCAGCAGCGGGATGCCGGCCGAGATCAGCACCTCCGGACCGAGGTTGGGATAGCGGCCGGAGACCGACGGCTTGGCGTTGAGGACCGCCGCCACACCCACCGCGACGAGCGAGTCGGCTGCCACCCGGTCCAGGTCGACGTGGTCGATGACCGCGATGTCGCCCGGCCGCAGCCGCCCGACCAGCCGTTTCGTCCGGCGGTCGAGGCGTGCGGTGCCGACGATGGAGCCCGGCTCCGGGTTCCGGCTCCGGCGCAGTATGGGTAGACGCATCGTGACCATCCTGGCATGTGAGGCAGGTTTTGCTGTCGCGACATGCCTGAGCAGGGCCGCCTACCCAGGGAAGCACACCGGAACGCGTGCCGGTGTGCTTGCGCTCACAATCGGGGTATCACGGACGCCTTTCCTTGGCCGCCACGGCCAGGAGTTCCTCGGCATGGGCGATACCCAGATCCGAGTCCGGCAAACCGGCGAGCATCCGGGCCAGTTCCCGGGCGCGTTCGGTGTCCTCCACCACGCGCACCCCGCTGGTGGTGACCGCTCCCCCGGTGTCCTTGGCCACCACCAGGTGCCGGTCGGCGAACGCGGCGACCTGCGGCAGGTGCGTGACCACCAGCACCTGGTGGCTGCGGGCCAGCCGGGCCAGCCGGCGGCCGATCTCCACCGCGGCCTGGCCGCCGACACCGGCGTCGACCTCGTCGAACACCAGCGTGGGCGGGCCGCCGGAACCGGCGAAGACCACCTCGATGGCGAGCATCACCCGGGACAGCTCGCCACCGGACGCGCCCTTCTGCAACGGCAGCGCCGGCGCGCCCGGGTGCGCCAGCAGCCGCAGCTCCACCTCGTCGGCGCCGTCCGCGCCGACGCCGGTCTCCACGCCGTTGACCGGCAGGCTCGGCTCGGACCGGCCCGCCGGGCGCGGCAGCACCGCCACCTCGATGCGGGCGTGCGGCATGGCCAGCCCGGCCAGCTCGACAGTGACCTCCTCGGCGAAGCGGACCGCGGCCTCCCGGCGGGACGCCGACACCCGGCCGGCGAGGTCGGCCACCTCACCGGCGAGCCGGGTCGCCTCGCGGTCCAGCTCGTCCAGCAGCTCGTCGGAGGTGTCCAGATCGGACAGCCGGGTGCGGGCCCGCTCGGCCCACGCCACCACGCCGTCGACGTCGTCGGCGTACTTGCGGGTGAGCGCGCGCAGCGCGGCCCGCCGCTCGTAGACGGTCTGCAGGCGGGCCGGGTCGGCGTCCAGCGCGGCCAGGTAGGCCGACAGCTCCGCGGCCACGTCGGTGACCAGCGTGGCCGCCTCCTCCAGCCGGGCCGCCAGCTCGCCCAGCGCCGGGTCGGTGCCGGCCTGCGCCTCGAGCGTGCGCCGCGCGGTGCCCAGCAGCGCCGTCGCGTCCGGCGTCTCGTCGGTCACCTCGCCGCCGGCCACGCACTGCTGCGCCACCTGTGCGGCGGTGCGCAGCCCTTCGGCGTGTTCCAGCCGCTGCGCCTCGGCCTTCAGCTCGTCGTCCTCCCCCGGCTGCGGGTCGACCCGGGTGATCTCGTCCAGGCCCAGGCGCAGCAGGTCGGCCTCCTGGTTGCGCTCGCGGGCGTTGCGCCGCCGGTCGGCCAGGTCGTCGACGACGGTGCGCCACCGGGCGTACGTCTCGCGCAGCGCGTCGAGCAGCTTCTCGTGCTCCGGCCCGGCGAACCGGTCGAGCGAGGCGCGCTGCTCGGACGGGCGCAGCAGCCGCAGCTGGTCGGACTGGCCGTGCACGGCGAGCACCTGCTCGCCGACCTCGCCGAGCGTGGACACCGGCATGGACCGCCCGCCCAGGTGCGCGCGGGAGCGCCCCTCGATGGTCACGGTGCGGCTGAGCAGCAGCGAGCCGTCCTCGTCGGGTTCGCCACCGGCGTCGACGATGCGGGCGTGCACCGACTCGGCCACCCGGCCGCCCAGGCGCAGCCGGCCCTCCACCACGGCGCGGCCCGGCTGGGCGCGCACCCGGCCGGCGTCGGCGCGGCCGCCGAAGAGCAGGCCGAGGCCGGTCACCACCATGGTCTTGCCGGCGCCGGTCTCGCCGGTGATGACGTTCATCCCCGCGGCCAGCGGCAGCGTGGTGTCCTCGATGACGCCCAGTCCGGTGATGCGCAGCTCTTCCAGCACAGCACCCGACAGTAGCCCCGCCGTGTGACAGTTGACCAGCCGGCAGGTCGCGGCGCGGGCACCCGTACAGTTCAGCCCCGTGCTGGAGGAGATCGGCCTGACCTCGGACGAGGAGGAGCTCTACCGCAGCCTGGTGCGGGCGAACACGGCCCGGATCGGTGAACTCGCGCAGCGGCTGGGCCGGCCGCGCGCGGAGGTCGCCGCCCGGCTGGACACGTTGCGGGACAAGGGTCTCGTGCTGCCGACCGGGCCGGAGCCGGACGCCCCGCTGCGGCCGCTCGCGCCGGACGTGCCGCTCGGCGAGGCGCTGCTGCGCCGCCAGTCCGCGCTGGAGTCGGCCCGCGCCGCGGTCAGCCGGCTCGCCGAGGACTACCGGGCCGGGATGCGCCGCCACGACGCCGCGCACCTGGTCGAGGTGGTCACCGGCGCGCGGGCGCTGCGCGAACGGCTGCGCGAGCTGCAGAACGGCGCGCGCGAGGAGGTGCTCTGGTTCTGCCGGGCGAACCCGCTGGCGATGCCGGGACCGGAGAACGTCGAGGAGTTCGACGCGCTCGCCCGGGGCGTGCGCTACCGGGCCATCTACGAACGCGCGATGCTGCTGGAGCCGGGCGCGCTGGCCGACGTCGAGCGGGGCGTACGCGCCGGGGAGCAGGCCCGGGTGCTGGACCGGCTGCCGGTGCGACTGGCCGTCGTGGACGGTCGTACCGCGGTCTGCCCGCTGGTGCCCGACCGTGACGGCGGGGAGCCGACCGCCGCGGTGATCGGCCGCAGCCAACTGCTGGACGCGCTGGTCGCGCTCTTCGAGAGCCACTGGCTGATGGCGACGCCGCTCGGCCCCTCCGGCGACCGGGCCGCGACCGGCTACCAGCCCGACGGCGACGAGGTGCGGCTGCTGTCGCTGTTCGTGGCCGGAGTACCGGACAAGTCGATCGCGTCACAGCTCGGGGTGAGCCGGCGTACCGTGCAGCGGCGGCTGGCCGACCTGATGGCCGCCGCCGGTGTGGACACCCGGCCCGGGCTGGCGTTCCAGGCCGCCCGGCGCGGCTGGATCTGACCGGGGCCGGGGCGGGACGGCCCCAGGACCGCCCCGCCCCGGGATCTCACCGCAGCCCGTACGCGTCGATCACGGTCTGCGTGACGGTGCTGCCGGCCCGGTCCCGTGCCGAGACGCGCAGCGACACCGTGCCGCGCCCGGCCGGCACCTCGGCGGTGAACCGGGTGCCGGAGCCGCGTACCGGCGCGTTGCGCCAGGTGCGTCCGCCGTCGAACGACACCTCCGCGCGTACCGTCGTGCCGGCCGGCGCGGGCAGGCCGGCGGGGTGGCGCAGCGTCAGCCCGACGGTGTGCTTCCGTCTGCCGGGCACCTCGCCGCGCAGGTCGGCCGGTACCCGGTAGTCGACCTGGAGCAGCGGCAGCGGCCGGGCCGCGTCGCCGGCCGGGCGGGCCGAGGTGAACTCCCACGCGGTCTCGGTACGGGTGGCCCACCGCCACTGGGCCGACGACCGGGCCGTGGTCACGTCGAGGCGGTAGCGGGCCGGACCCGCGGTGGCAGGCACCGGCGCCCAGCCGGCGGAGAGGTCGGCGATCGGCCGGCCGTCCCGGCTGACCCGGCGGGTCACCGTGTCCTGCTCCTCCGACCGGTTGTCCACGCCGGCGTGACCGTCGGCGTCGACGAACTCGGCCACCCGCAGGTCGAGCGTGTCGCCGGTCCGGCTCGGCCCGGCCGCGCCGGCCGGCACGGCGGGACGCACCAGCGGCGCGTGCCACGACTCGGTGGTCCGGTCGGTGGCCGCGTAGCGCCGGGGCCGGTCGGACAGGCCGCCGGTCAGCGTCCCCATGTTCGAGAACATCAGCCGGTGCAGCACCCGGTGCTGCCACCACGAGTCGCCGGAACTGACGTACTCCCGGCGGGTCGTCCCGGTACGCACCATCCGCTGGTCGTCGTTCCAGGAGAACTCCTGCCAGGGCCGCCACCCGAAGCGCTGCTCGGTGGCCCAGTCCAGCCCGCCGGTGTGGCCGTATCGCGCGGTCACCTCGGCCGTGTTGGCGGCGGTGACCCGGTGGGTGATCCGCTCCGGCACCCGGCCCTTCGACACCTGGAACACGTCGTAGAGGTACGGGCTGTCCACGGTGAGCGTGAGATCCATCCGGGCCCGGCCGGTACGCGCCGCCGCGAGCAGCCGCTGCCCGTCGTCGTACGCCACCGCCAGCGCGGGCGCGGGCAGCCGGTCCCCGGTCGGACGCCACACCGTCCACGCGCTCTGGTCCGCCGGCCGGACGATCAGCACCGCCTTCGCGCCGGCTGCCGCCGCGGCGGTCACCTGCTCCTCCTCGGACCGGTCGGCGGACGCGGTGAGCAGCGCCGCCGCGCCCCGCACCCCGGCCAGCTCGCCCGGCGCGCCGGTGCCGGCGGCGACCAGGCGCAGCCGCTGCCGCCCGGCCGGGGCCGGTGACTGGCCCATCAGGTTGACGTCCAGCGCGCCGGACACGCCGCTGACGTCGATGTCGACCATCGGCGCGACGAGCTGCCAACGCGAGGAGAACTCGAACTCGCCGCGGCGCACCGGCCGGGTCGGCGTGACGTTGAGCTGCTGCACCGTGCTGAACGTCATCACGCCGTGGTCGACCTGCCGGCCGTTGCCGAACACCCGGTGCTGGTAGAAGCTGAGGATCGCCCGCTGCTCGGACGGTTTCGGCGTCTCGATCCGTACCGGCGTGCCGCGCCGCGGGTCGAGCACCACGGTGAGGTCCCGGTCCACGATCAGCTCCGGGTCGGTCACCAGGGTGAGCTGCTCGTCCAGCGGCGCGCCGTGCTCGATCAGCGCGTGCAGCAGGTACGGGCCCTCCTCCACCTGGACCTGCCACTCGTCGCCGCCGCCGAGCCAGCCCAGCGCGTCCGACTCCGGGTGCTCGCCGAACAGCGTCACCACCGGCGCCGGTCCGGGCCGCCCGGCCAGATCCAGCGCGCGCAGCGTCACGGTGTGCTGCGGGCCGCTGAGCGTGAGCCCGACCGCGGTACGCACCGTCACGCCGTCCGCGCCGGTGGCCACCAGCCACCCGCCGTGCGGGCCCCGGTCCAGCCGGGCCGGGTCGGCGCGCAGCGGCACGTCCACGCCGCCGCCGGCCGGCACCGTCACCGTGGCGGCGTCGAGCGTCAGGCCGTCGGTCTCGGCCGCGCCGCTGTCCAGGTTGCGCAGCTCCAGCGCCAGCCGCAGCGTCTGCGCGCCGGCCGTGCCGTTGACGTAGCGCACCGTCCGGGTCGCGGACGGGCCGCCGGTGGTCAGCCGGCCGAAGTCGGCGGTGGCCGTGCCGTACACCCGCTGGCGCAGCGCGCGGGCCACGTCGACCCGACCGGCGCCCTGCTCGAACACCGTCGCGCCGGTGCTCGGCCGGGTGGTGCTCACCAGCGCGTCCTTCAGTTGCGCGGCGGTCCACCCGGGGTGCTCCTGGACCAGGACGGCGGCGGCACCCGCGACGTGCGGCGTGGCCATCGAGGTGCCCGAGGCGCGGGTGTAGGCGTCGTCGACGGGCGTACCCATCGAGGTGCCGGCGGCGCGGGCCGCGACGATGCCGACGCCGGGCGCGGTGATCTCCGGCTTCAGGCCGTTGTCGCCCAGGCGCGGGCCGCGGCTGGAGAAGTCGGCGAGCACGTCGTCGCGGTCGACGGCGCCGACGGTGAGCGCGGCGGTGGCCGCGCCGGGCGCACCGACGCTGCGCGGCTCACCGTCGTTGCCGGCGGCGATGACGAACAGCGCGCCGGTTTCGGCGGTGAGGTCGTTCACTGCCTGGCTCATCGGGTCGGTGCCGTCGGTGGGCGCGCCGCCGAGGCTCATGCTGACCACCTTCGCGCCGGAGCGCGCGGCCCACTCCATGCCGGCGATGATGCCGGAGTCGTAGCCGGAGCCGGAGTCGTCGAGCACCTTGCCGACCAGCAGCCGCGCGCCCGGTGCGACGCCCTTGCGCAGCCCCGCGGAGCCCGCGCCGCTGCCGGCGACGGTGGCCGCCACATGGGTGCCGTGGCCGTGGCCGTCGCGGGCGCTGCCGCCGCCGGTGAAGTCGCGCGCCTCGGCGATGCGGCCGGCCAGGTCGGGGTGGCCGGCGTCCACACCGGTGTCGAGCACCGCGACCCGCACCCCGGCGCCGTCGCGGCCGGCCGACCACGCTGCCGGTGCGCCGATCTGCGGGACGCTGTGCTCCAGCGCCACCCGGGCCCGCCCGTCGAGCCAGACGCGCTCCACGCCCGCGCCGAGCCGGACCGGTCCGGCGCCCTCGGCGCGCGCCTGCGGCGCCTCCCGCAGCGACGTCCACAGCGCGCCCAGGTCGTCCTTGCCGACGCGCAGCGCGGCGCCGTTGATGCTGGACAACGGACGGGACTCGGCGGCGACGGCGAGCGGGCGCACCCGCCCGGCGGCCGGTTCCCGGTAGCGCACGATCAGCGGCAGCTCCTCGAGGGCCGCGTCGCCGTAGCCCTGCTCGGCCAGTTCCTGCACGTCGAACAGGTCCGGGTCGAGCACGCCCGCCGACACGTACGGCACGACGTCGGCGGGCAGCACCCGCAGCCCGCCGTCGACCTGCGTGGTCTGGAAGACGATCCGGTCACGGCCCGGTCCGGGGTGGACCGTGGCGGCGATCCGGCCCGGCGCGGCCCGGACCAGCTCGACCCGGTCGCCGGTGATCAGTGTGATGCGGGCGGGCGGCGCGCCCGGGGCTGATGTGCCCGGGGGCGGGCCGGCAGGCGGGGCGGGCGGGACGGCGGACGCCGGTACGGCGAGCCCGACCACAAGCGCCCCGGCCGCGCCGGCGGCGAGCCAGCGGGGGAACCGGTGCATGTGACGCTCCTCTACTCCGAGGCCGGCCTCGTGGGGCCGGCGATCGGAGTCTGCGACGGCGTCCGCCACCCGGTCACCGGGTACGGGCCGCCGCACCGGCGACATGTCGCCAGGTGGACACGAGCACGACGCAGTGGAGGCCGGGACGCCGGAGACCGCATCGCCCAGCTCGCGTGCCGCCGCTTCCTCCGGCGGCGGCCCTGCGACCTGTCGGCCCGGCCGGGGTCGACACCCGACCGGACGCGGCGTGCCGGTCCGCCCGCCGCGGCCGGCTTCGACGCTCCGGCGTCCCGACCGTCGCGGCCCCGACCACCCCCTGGCCGAGCCCGCGACAGGTGGGCCGCATCCGGGAAGCGGCGGGCCTCACCGCCGCGCCCGGACTCACCTCATCGCGGCCCGTAGCCAACCGTAACGCGCGCCGGCGCCGGGACCGGTGGGCCGAACGGAGATTTTCGCTGAGCCGCTGGTCAGCGACGGTTGCCCCGCCAGCCCTGGACGGGTAGGTCGAACTTGGCCACCAGCCGGTCGGTGAACGGACGGGCCCGCAGCCGCACGATGCGCACCGGCAGCGTGCCCCGGCGCACCGTGACCCTGGCGCCGGGCGGCAGGTCGTAGACGCGCCGCCCGTCGCAGCAGAGCACGGCCAGGGTGGTGAACGGGTCGACGGTGATGACGAACGTCGACGTGGGCGCGGTCACCAACGGGCGGCTGAACAACGCGTGCGCGCTGATCGGCACCAGCAGCAGCGCCTCCACCTCGGGCCAGACCACCGGCCCGCCGCCGGAGAACGCGTACGCCGTCGAACCGGTCGGGGTCGCGCAGATCACGCCGTCGCAGCCGTACCGGGACAGCGGCCGGCCGTCCACGTCGACGAGCAGCTCCAGCATCTGGGCGCGTTCGCCCTTCTCCACGCTGATCTCGTTGAGCGCCCACGACTCGATGGTCGGCCCGCCCTCGAACTCGGCGGTGACGTCGAGGGTGAGCCGTTCGTCCACCGTGTAGTTGCGGTCGACGACGTCACGCACGGCGGTGTCCAGGTCGTCGATCTCCGCTTCGGCGAGGAAGCCGACCTTGCCCAGGTTGATGCCGAGCAGCGGCACCTTGGTCGGGCGGGCCAGCTCGGCGGCGCGCAGGAACGTGCCGTCCCCGCCGAGCGCGAACACGATCTCGGCGCCCTCGGCGGCCTGCGGGCCGGTCACCGGCACCACGCCCGGCAGGTCCAGGTCGTCGGCCTCCTCGGCCACCACCCGTACTTCGAACCCGGCGGCGATCAGGTCGGCGGCCACCGCGCGGGCGTGCTCGGTGCTGCGTCGACGGCCGGTGTGCGTGACCAGCAGCGCGGTACGGCTCACCCGGACACCTCCTCGGTCGTGGCCGCCGTCGCGGCGGCGCCCTGCGGGCCGGCGGCCACCACCGCGCGGACCCGCTCCGGATCCGCGGCGGGCGCGTCCCCGCGCAACCATACGAAGAACTCGACGTTGCCGCTCGGCCCGGGCAGCGGGCTGGCCGCCACGTCGGCGAGGCCGAGGCCGAGCCCGGCAGCGGCCGCGGCCACGTCGAGCACCGCCTCGGCGCGCAGCGCCGGGTCGCGGACCACGCCGCCGGCGCCGACGCGCTCCTTGCCGACCTCGAACTGCGGCTTGACCATCAGCGCCAGGTCACCGCCGGGCCCGGTGCACGCCGCAAGCGCGGGCAGCACCAGCCGCAGCGAGATGAACGACAGGTCGGCCACCGTCAGGTCGACCGGGCCGCCGATCGCCTCCGGCGTGAGGGTACGCACGTTCGTGCGCTCGAACACCCGCACCCGCTCGTCGGTCCGCAGCGACCAGGCGAGCTGCCCGTAGCCGACGTCCACGGCGACCACCTCGGCGGCGCCGCCGCGCAGCAGCACGTCGGTGAACCCACCTGTCGACGCCCCGGCGTCCAGGCAGCGCCGGCCGGTGACGGTCAGCCCGCCGGGGGCGAACGCGGCGAGCGCGCCGGCCAGCTTGTGGCCGCCCCGGGAGACGTACTCGTCGGCCGGGTCCTCGCCGGTGACCAGCAACGGATCGGCCGGGTCGACCATCGCCGCCGGCTTGCGCGCCCGCACTCCGCGCAGCTGGACACGACCGGCCTCCACGAGCGCGGCGGCCTGCTCCCGGGAGCGGGCCAGCCCGCGCCGGACGAGTTCGGCGTCCAGCCGGGTACGACGAGCCATCAGGTGTGTCTCCGCCTCTGCTCAGGCCTGGTCGATGGTGGCGAGGGTCTCGCGCAGCGTCTCGTACGCCGCCTCGTACTGGGCGATCTGGTCGGCCGGGGCGAGCGCCTCGGCGTTGGCCATGCCGAGCACCGCGGCGTCCACCGCCGGGTGGCTCGCCTCGCCGACCTCCTCGACCGGCGCGGGGCGTACCCCAGACGGCGGTCCGGGCCGCGGACCCGGCGGCGGGCCGGGCCGGGGCGCGGTCACGAGCCGGCCGCCCGGCGCCCGGTGGCCTTCTTCGCCGGCGCGGATTCCGGGGTACGGGAGACCGTGGCCGGTGGCTTCTTCGCGATCGCCTTCTTGGCCACCGTCTTCTTCGCCACCGCCTTCGTCGGCGTCGTGGCTGGGGCCTTCGCGGGTGTCGTGGCCGGGGCGTCCGGCAGCGTGGCAGAGGCCGCCTCTGCCGGGGACGGCTCCGGCGTGGACGGCCCAGCCCCGGACGACTCGGGCCCGGACGGCTCAGTGGCGCCCGGTTCGAGAGGACCCCTCGCCTCGCGCAGCTGCCGCTCCAGGTCGTGCACCCGGCGGGTCAGCTCGGCGACCTCGTCGGCGGTGGCCAGGCCGACCGCGCCGAGCGCCCGGTCCACCTCGAAGCGGACCAGCTTGGTCAGCGACTCCCGGTTCGCCAGGCCGGTCGCGACCAGTTCCTCGGCGAGCGTCTGGAGCTGGGCGGCCGTCGCGCCGCCCTGGCCGACGACGCGCATGACCGCGTCCTGTGCCTTCTTCCGGGGCGCCTCCGTCAGGCCCATGGCCAGCTCGAGGTAGGCGCGCCACGCGTCCTGCATGCCTGAGTCCTTCCGCGGGGCGAGGTGTGCAGGTGCCACGCTACCGGGCACCCCGGACGCCCCATTGCGGTACGGTGCCGGGAACGGCGTGGTTCGTGGTGAGGAGACGATGTGGCCAGCGTGGACGAGTGCCGGCAGGCGTTGCACGATCTGGCCGCGCGGCTGGACCGCAACGCCGAGGCGCAGGGCCGCATCGACCTCGACCGCACCCTGGCCTGCCGGATCACCGACCTCGGCACCGCGTTCCACGGGCGCCTGGAGGGCGGCCGGCTGGTCGACCTGGCCGACGGCGACGACCCGAAGGCGAAGATCGCGCTGAGCACCGGCAGCGACGACCTCGTCGCGCTGGTGAACGGCCGGCTCGACGTCATGTCGGCGGTGGCCTCCCGGCGGGTCTCGATCAAGGCGAACCCGTTCGACCTGATGAAGCTCCGCAAGCTGCTCTGAGCGGCCCGGCGCCTCAGTCGTCGAGCCCGAACGCGGCGAGGGCCTCCTGTGCCGCCGGGGACTGCGCCCGTACGCGCGGCTCGGCCGCCGTCGACCAGGCAGCCGCGCAGAGCGCGGCGAGCGCGTCCAGGGGCGGTCCCGCGCCGTCGAGCACCAGGTCCGCGCCGGCCTCCGTCACCGACCAGCCCCCGTCGGTCGCCCGGCCCGGCACCGCCACCACCGCGGCCGGGTCGAACAGCCCCGCCAGGTCGAACGAGACGTACGCGGGGCGGCGCTCCTCGGGTGCGGCCAGCAGCTCGGCGGCGTCACTGACCCCGGTGAGCACCAGCAGGCTGTCCAGCCCGGCCCGGCGGGCCCCCTCGATGTCGGTGTCCAGCCGGTCACCGACCACGAGCGTGCGCCCGGTCCCGGCCCGCCGCGCGGCGGTGGTGAACAGCGCCGGCTCCGGCTTGCCCACCACCACGTCGGGGTCGCGGCCGAGCGCGGTCCGCAGCACCGCGACGAGCGAGCCGTTGCCCGGTAGCGGACCGCGCGGGCTGGGCAGCGTGCGGTCGGTGTTCGTGGCGTACCAGGGTGCGCCCGCGCGGACCGCCAGGGACGCCTCGGCCAGGTCGGACCAGCCGACCTGCGGGCCGTAGCCCTGGGCCACCGCGGCGGGCTCCTCGTCAACCGTGGACACCGGCCGCAGGCCCACCGCCCGCAGCTCGGCGCGCAACGCCTCCGCGCCGACCACGAGCACCGGCGCGCTCTCGGGCAGCCGGTCCCGGAGCAGTTCGGCGGTGGCAGCCGCGGAGGTGAGCACCTCCGCCGGCTGCGCCGGGACGCCCATGCCGGTGAGCAGGTCGGCCACCTCGCTGGAGCGGCGGGAGGCGTTGTTCGTCGCGTACGCGACCGCGCGCCCCTCGGCGTGCAGCCGGCCGACCGCCTCGACCGCGCCGGGGATGGGCCGGTCGATCAGGTAGATGACGCCGTCGAGGTCGAAGACCACGAGCGAGTACGCGTCGACGAGCCGCCCCGCCCCGGCGCGGTCGGGTTCGCCCCGATCCGCGCCGGAGGCGGTGTCACCGGCGTACCCGGTCATCGGCGCTCCGCCGCCTCGCCCTCACCGGCCGCGGCGCCACCCGGCGCGGGCCGGTCGCCGTCGGCCTCGTGCGCGGTGGTGACCTGGTCGGCGGGGGTGGCCGCAGCCGGCGCCCCGGTCTCGGCGGCCGGGGTGTCGGCGGCGATCGAGCCGGCCTCGGTGTCGGTCAGCTCGTCGTCGGCGTCGCCGCTCAGCCGTGCGTCGTCATCCCGGTCGTCGTCATCGTCGTCGTCGTCGTCGTCATCGTCGTCGTCATCGTCGTCGTCATCGTCGTCGTCATCGTCGTCGTCATCGTCGTCGTCATCGCCCTCGGCCGACGCCTCGGACGTGTCCGCGTCGTCCTCCGGCTCGTCGTCGCCCTCGATGACCACGCCGTCCAGTTCCAGCAGGCGTTCGGCGGCGTCGGTCTCCCCCTCGGAGTCGACGTCGGCGGCCCGGGAGAACCACTCCCGCGCCTCCTCGCGCCGGTCCACCGCCAGCAGGGCGTCCGCGTACGCGTAGCGCAGCCGCGCCGCCCACGGCTCGGTCGAGTCGCCGGTCAGCTCGCGCACCTGGAGCATCGCCACCGCGGCGTCCTTCTGCCCGAGGTCACCGCGCGCCCCGGCGGCCACGATCAGCAGCTCGACCGCGACGGCCTGGTCGAGCTTGTCCCGGTCCGCGCCGCGGAACAGGTCGATCGCCCGCTCGGGACGGCCCAGCGCCCGCTCACAGTCGGCCAGTACCGCCAGGTGGCTCTGCAGGCCGCTCATCCGGTGGTACGTCCGCAGCTCGGCGATGGCCGTCTGCCACTCGCCCGCGTGGTACGCGGCCAGCCCGACAGCCTCCCGCACGGCGGCGATCCGCGAGGCGAGCCGGCGCGCCGCCATGGCGTGCGCCAGCGCCAGCGCCGGGTCCTCGTCGATCAGCAGGCCGGTCGCGACCAGGTGCCGGGCGACCGTCTCCGCCACCGGCTTGGCGAGGGAGAGAAGCTCCGCCCGGACGGCCGAGTCGAGGTCGCTCGCGACGACGTCGTCGGGCAGCTCCGGCGCCTCGCCGGTACGCCCCTCGCCGCGCTCGTCCTGGCGCTCCCGCTGCGGGCCGTAGCTGCCGCGGCGGTCGTCACCGCCCGGCCGGTCACCGTAGCCGCGGCGCTCACCGTCCCGCTCGCCCCGGAAGCCACCCGGCCGCCGGTCGTCACGTCGGTCGTCGCGCCGGAAGCCACGGTCGCGGTCGCCGCCACGGTCGCGGTCACCGCCGCGGAACCCGCCGTCGCGGCGCTCACCGCCGGCGTAGCCCTCCCGGCGGTCGCCGCCCTGGTAGCCGCCCTCGCGACGGTCCCCACCACGGAAGCCACCCTCACGGGCGCCGCCTTCACGACGATCCCCGCCGCGGAAACCGCCCTCGCGACGGTCGCCTCCCCGGAAACCACCCTCACGACGATCACCACCGGCGAAACCGCCCTCGCGACGGTCGCCACCGCGGAAACCACCCTCACGACGGTCACCACCACGGAAGCCACCGTCGCGGCGCTCACCACCGGCGTAGCCCTCCCGGCGGTCGCCGCCCTCGCGACGGTCCCCACCACGGAAACCGCCCTCGCGACGATCACCACCGGCGAAGCCGCCTTCACGGCGGTCGCCACCGCGGAAACCACCTTCACGGCGGTCGCCACCACGGAAGCCACTGTCCCGGGTGCCGCCTTCACGACGATCCCCGCCACGGAAACCGCCCTCGCGACGGTCGCCGCCCCGGAAGCCGCCGTCACGGTCACCGCCGCGGAACCCGCCTTCACGACGGTCGCCGCCGCCGAAGCCGCCCTCACGGCGGTCACCACCGCGGTAGCCACCGTCGCGGGTGCCGGCTTCGCGGCGATCGCCGCCGCGGAACCCGCCTTCGCGACGGTCACCGCCCGGACGGCTTCCACTCCGGAAGCCACCCTCACGGTCACCACCGCGGAAGCCACCCTCGCGGGCCCCGCCTTCACGACGATCCCCACCACGGAAACCGCCCTCGCGACGGTCGCCGCCCTGGTAGCCGCCCTCGCGACGGTCCCCACCACGGAAGCCGCCTTCACGACGGTCGCCGCCGCCGAAGCCGCCCTCACGGCGGTCACCACCGCGGTAGCCACCGTCGCGGGTGCCGGCTTCGCGGCGATCGCCGCCGCGGAACCCGCCCTCACGACGCTCGCCGCCCCGGAAGCCGCCGTCACGGTCGCCACCACGGAAGCCGCCTTCACGACGGTCACCGCCGCCGAAGCCACCTTCACGACGGTCACCACCACGGAAGCCACCCTCGCGGCGGTCGCCACCACGGAAACCGCCCTCACGACGGTCGCCTCCGCGGGCGCCGCTGTCGCGGTCGCCACCACGGAAGCCGCCCGGGCGGTCGTCGCGGCCGCCCCGGTACGAGGGACGGTCATCGCGACGGCCGTCGCGGCCGGCGTCACCACGCCCCTGGCCACGGTCGGCGCGATCCTCGTAACGACGGGGGCGGTCCCCGCCCTGGGGTCCTGAGCTCACAGGTACATCCTTCCTGATGGCGTTTCCGCCGAGAACGCTAACGCAGTCGAGGGCCGCCCCTGCTGGGGCGGCCCTCGACTGGAAGTTTGTCCGGCGGTGTCCTACTCTCCCACACCCTCCCGAGTGCAGTACCATCGGCGCTGGAGGGCTTAGCTTCCGGGTTCGGAATGTTACCGGGCGTTTCCCCTCCGCCATGACCGCCGTAACTCTATGAACATGTCAACCAACCCTGGTGGGTGGTGGTTTGTTCAGAGTTGCACAGTGGACGCGTAGCAGCTTGGTAGTCAAGTCCTCGGCCTATTAGTACCGGTCAACTGAACCCGTTACCGGGCTTACATTTCCGGCCTATCAACCCAGTCGTCTAGCTGGGGGCCTTACCCCACAATGTGGGTGGGATACCTCATCTTGAAGCGAGCTTCCCGCTTAGATGCTTTCAGCGGTTATCCCTTCCGAACGTAGCTAACCAGCCGTGCCCCTGGCGGGACAACTGGCACACCAGAGGTTCGTCCGTCCCGGTCCTCTCGTACTAGGGACAGCCCTTCTCAAGTATCCTACGCGCACGGCGGATAGGGACCGAACTGTCTCACGACGTTCTAAACCCAGCTCGCGTACCGCTTTAATGGGCGAACAGCCCAACCCTTGGGACCTGCTACAGCCCCAGGATGCGACGAGCCGACATCGAGGTGCCAAACCATCCCGTCGATATGGACTCTTGGGGAAGATCAGCCTGTTATCCCCGGGGTACCTTTTATCCGTTGAGCGACACCGCTTCCACATGCCAGTGCCGGATCACTAGTCCCGACTTTCGTCCCTGCTCGACCTGTCAGTCTCACAGTCAAGCTCCCTTGTGCACTTGCACTCAACACCTGATTGCCAACCAGGCTGAGGGAACCTTTGGGCGCCTCCGTTACCCTTTAGGAGGCAACCGCCCCAGTTAAACTACCCACCAGACACTGTCCCTGAACCGGATAACGGTCCGAAGTTAGATACCCAAATCAACCAGAGTGGTATTTCAAGATTGCCTCCACCCATACTGGCGTATGGACTTCACCGGCTCCCACCTATCCTACACAAGCTAATTCAGATACCAATGTCAAGCTATAGTAAAGGTCCCGGGGTCTTTCCGTCCTGCCGCGCGTAACGAGCATCTTTACTCGTAATGCAATTTCGCCGGGCCTGTGGTTGAGACAGTGGGGAAGTCGTTACGCCATTCGTGCAGGTCGGAACTTACCCGACAAGGAATTTCGCTACCTTAGGATGGTTATAGTTACCACCGCCGTTTACTGGCGCTTAAGTTCTCCGCTTCGCCCCGAAGAGCTAACAGGTCCCCTTAACGTTCCAGCACCGGGCAGGCGTCAGTCCATATACATCGAATTACTTCTTCGCATGGACCTGTGTTTTTAGTAAACAGTCGCTTCCCCCTGCTCTCTGCGGCCATACAACGCTCCACCCGCGCGGGGCTTCACGTCTCCGGCCCCCCTTCTCCCTAAGTTACGGGGGCAATTTGCCGAGTTCCTTAACCACAGTTCGCCCGATCGCCTCGGTATTCTCTACCTGACCACCTGTGTCGGTTTGGGGTACGGGCCGCTAAGAACTCGCTAGAGGCTTTTCTCGGCAGCATAGGATCACTGACTTCACCTGAATCGGCTCGGCATCACGTCTCAGCCCTGATGGTGTGCGGATTTGCCTACACACCGGCCTACACGCTTACCCCGGCACAACCAC
>NZ_JAPZBG010000001.1:290000-2845000 GCF_027460145.1 Micromonospora sp. WMMA1949
CCGACGTCCCGGAGGAACTCGACCACCGACATCTCGCCGGTCCAGTCCAGGTTGTTGACGAGTTGCGCCGCGTTCTCCCCGGTGTACGTGACGAACGGCGAGAGCTGCTCGCGGATGCGCTCGACCCAGCCGGCGATCACCTCGGGCGGGTTCAGCGTCCGCTCCGCGCTCTCCTTCGGGTCGCCGATCTGCCCGGTGGCGCCACCGACGAGCAGCAGCGGCCGGTGCCCGGCCTGCTGGAGCCGGCGGGCCATCACGACCTGCATCAGGTTGCCGATGTGCAGGCTCGGCGCGGTGGGGTCGAAGCCCACGTAGAAGGTGGTGCTCCCGCCGTCGAGCAGCTCGCGCAGTTCGTCGAGGCCGGTCGAGTCCTGGATCAGGCCCCGCCACAGCAGGTCGTCGGTCAGGGAGTCCCGCCCCTGCGGGAGGTTGCTGTCGGTCACGGTCACCGATTCTCCCCCATTGCCGGGCCCGGCCCGTACCGGGTTTGCCGAGGTGCGGCCGACTAGGCTGGCGGCGCCGTCGAACGCGAGGAGGAACCGCGGTGGACATGCCGAACCTGACCGGTGGCTTCGTGGCCCTGCTGGGTCTGACGTTCGACGAGGTCAGCGGGGACCGGGTGGTGATCCGGTGGAAGGTGCGCCCGGAGCTGCACCAGCCGTACGGGATCCAGCACGGCGGCGTCTACTGCTCGGTGGTGGAGACGGCGGCCAGCATCGGCGGCGCGCTCTGGCTGGGCGACAAGGGCAACGTGGTCGGGGTGTCGAACCAGACCGACTTCCTGCGTGCGGTGCGCGACGGCGAGCTGACCGCCGTCGGCACGCCGGTGCACCGGGGCCGCAGCCAGCAGTTGTGGCTCGTGGAGATCACCGACGCCGACAGCCGGCTGGTGGCCCGCGGCCAGGTGCGGCTGCAGAACCTCACCGCCTCCTGACGCATTCGCCCGAAACCGGGCACTGACGGCGATATCGTCGCCTCGGTGAGGACGTCCGCTCCCGGCCCGACGTGAGGAAGCTGTTCGCCGCCACGCTCGGCGTGCTGTCGGCCGTCGGCGGCTTCGTCGACATCGGTGACCTGGTGGCGGCCAGTCAGGCCGGCGCGCTGTTCGGCATGGCCCACACCTGGGTGCTGCTGGTCGGAGTGGTCGGCATCTGCGCGTACGCGGAAATGGCCGGCCGGATCGCGGCGGTGAGCGGACGGGCGGTGTTCGACCTGGTCCGGGAGCGGCTCGGGCCGCGGGTGGCGCTGCTCAACCTGGTCGCGTCGTGGCTGGTCACCGTCGTCACGCTCGCCGCGGAGCTGGGCGGGGTGGCGCTGGCGCTGCAACTGGCGACCCGGCTGAGCCACCTGTTCTGGGTGCCGCTCGCAGCGCTGGCGGTCTGGCTGGTGCTGTGGCGGCTGCGCTTCGAGCTGATGGAGCGGATCTTCGGCCTGGCCGGGCTGGCGCTGCTGGTGTTCGCGGTCGCGCTGGTGGCGCTGCCGACCGACTGGCCGGCACTCGGGCAGGGCGTGTGGCAGGTCAGCGCGTCCGGGCACGGCTGGCCGCTGTACTGGTTCGTGGCGGTGGCGCTGTTCGCCTCGACTGTGAGCCCGTACGAGGTGTTCTTCTTCTCCTCCGGCGGCGTGGAGGAGCGGTGGGGCGCGGCGGACCTGGCGCGGGCCCGCTCGAACGTGCTGATCGGCTTCCCGGTGGGCGGGTTTTTGGCGTTGTCGCTGGTCGCCGTGGCGACGGTGGCCTACCACCCGTCGGAGGCGTCGTTGAGCACGCTCGACGAGGTGGCGCGGCCGGTGGCGACGGCGCTCGGCGGCGCCGGCCTGGCCGCCGCGGTGCTCGCGTTCTTCGCGGTGACGTTCGGCGCGGCGCTGGAGACCGGGCTGTCGGCGGCGTACGCGGCGGCGCAGTACTTCGGGTGGCAGTGGGGCAAGCGGGTCCGCCCCCGGGAGGCGGCCCGGTTCCACAGCGTGCTGCTCGTCGGGCTGCTGCTCGGTGTGGTGATGCTGATGACGACGGTGGACCCGGTGCGGCTGACCGAGTACATGCTGGTGCTGAGCGCTGTGGTGCTGCCGCTGACGTACCTGCCGATCCTGGTGGTCGCCAACGACCGCGGGTATCTCGGCGACCGGGTCAACGGGCGGTGGATGAACCTGCTCGGCGCGGTGTTCCTGCTGCTCATCGTCGCGGCGTCGGTGGCGGCGATCCCACTGGCGATCATGACGGGGATGGGGCGATGAGGGTCCAGCTCGCCAAGCGGCTGCTCGACCGGCAGATCGTCGACGTGGACGGGCGGCTGGTCGGGCGGGTCGACGACATCGCGTTCGCCGTCGACGACGAGGGTTTCCCGTACGTCGACTGCCTGCTCACCGGGCAGGGCGCCCTCGGGGAGCGGATCGGCGGGCGGGTCGGGCGGCTGCTGGTGGCGGTGGCGGACCGGTTCACCGACGACCCGCCGGTGCCGCCGTTACGCGTACCGCTGTCCCAGGTGGCCCGCGTGGACAGCGCGGTGCGGCTGCGCTGCCCGGCTTCGGACCTGCCGCCGTCACCGGTGGAGGCGTGGCTGCGCCGGCACCTGATCGAGCGCATCCCGGGGTCCGGCCGTGCGAGCGGGTGAGCTGCTCGGCCGCACCGCGTACGACCTGCACGGGCGGAGGCTGGGCCGGGTGGTGGACGTGGTGGTGCGTGGCGGGTGGCCACCGGACCGGCTGCTGATCACCGACGTGATCGTCGCCGGGCACTGGTGGACCCGGGTGATCAGCCGGCTGATCGGCCCCGAGCTGCACCCGTCCGGGCCGTGGCTGCTGCGGGTGATCGCCCGGCTGGTCGGGCGGAGCACCCGTCAGCTGCCCGCCGACGCGGTGCAGCTGCTCCCGCCGGTGCCCGGTTTCCCGTTCGGCCCGCCGGCCGGAGGCCGCTGAACCGGGCACCGGGAGAACCGGCGCCGGTCAGCGGCGGGCGTCGTCGAGTTCCGGCGCGTCGGCCGGGTCGGCCGCGTCGCCTGTGGTGTCGTCGTCCGGGGAGCCGTCGTGGCGGCTGCGGCGGCGTACGTGCACCTCGGTGATGGCCCGCTGGTCGACGTCGGCCACGGACAGCTCCCAGCCGTCCACGGTGACCTGCTCCCCCGCCACCGTCGGGATGTGCCCGAGGCAGATCAGCACCAGCCCGGCGACGGTGGTGTAGTCGCCGGCCGGCCGGTTCGGCAGCTCCACGCCGAGGTCGGTCAGGTCGTGCACCGGGAACGTGCCGGGCAGCACCAGCGTGCCGTCGGCCTCGGTCCGCACGGCGCGCAGGTCCCGGTCGGTCTCGTCGTAGATCTCGCCGACGATCTCCTCCAGGATGTCCTCCAGCGTCACGATCCCGTCGACCGCGCCGCGCTCGTCGACCACGAGCGCGATGTGCTGGCGTTCGGCCTTGAACTGGCGCAGCGCGTCGACCACCGGCAGCGAGTCGGGCAGCAGCATCGGCGGGCGGGCGATCTCGTCGACCGGCCGGTCGTCGGAGACGCCGACCAGGTCCCGCAGGTGGATCACGCCCACCGCCTCGTCCAGGCCGCCGTGGCGGACCACCGGCGCCCGGGAGTGGCCGGTCGCCGCCAGGACGAGCCGGGCGGCCTCCGCGGTGGTGCCGCTGTCGAGCGTGAAGACCTGCAACCGGGGTACGAGCACCGCCCGCAACTGCCGGTCGGCGATCTCCACCGCGCCGGCGATGATCGTGCGCTGTTCCTTGGTGAAGCCGTGGTTGCCGGCCACGATGTCGCGCAGTTCGTCCGGGCCGATCTCGTCCGGCTCGGCCTTCGGGTCCAGACCGAACAGGCGTACCACCAGGTCGGTGGTGGCGCCCAGCAGCCAGACGGCGGGCCGGGTGATGCTGGACAGCACGTCCAGCGGGCGGGCCACCAGCAGCGCCCACCGCTCGGCCGACTGCATCGCGATCCGCTTCGGCGCCAGCTCACCGAAGACCAGCGTGACGAACGTGAGCACCAGCGTGACAGCGACGATGGCGACGGTCTCGGCGGCGTTGCCGAAGACGCTGAGCAGCGGCACGAGCGGCCGGGCCAGCGACACCGCGGCGGCGGCGGAGGCCAGGAACCCGGCGAGCGTGATGCCGATCTGGATCGTGGCCAGGAACCGGTTCGGATCCTTCGCGAGGCGGGCCAGGGTCCGTCCGCCGCGGCTGCTGCGCTCCAGCCGCTGCACCTGGCTGTCGCGCAGGGACACCAGTGCCATCTCGCTGCCGGCGAACGCCGCGTTGAGGATCACCAGCACACCGACCAGGGCAAGCTGGCTCCAGTAGCTCTGCACGACCGGTTATCTCCCTCGGCCCGATCCGGGTCGGCCGATGGCCGACTCGCCGGCCGGCAGATCCGGTCGGCGTGGCCCTCTGTTGCCCCGCGGGCCCGCCGCTGAATCATGACCGGCTCCGGCGTGGACCGGCGGGGCCGGGTCTCAGGCCGGTACGGGCAGGTCGAGCACGTACGCGCCGCCCTCGGAGCGGAACCCGAGCCGGTGGTAGTAGGGGGCGACCATGCCGGGCGGGCTGACCACCCGGCGGAAACCCCGGTCGGTGAACAGCCGGCTGCGCCGGTAGACGAACTCCCCGGGCGTGAAGTCGCGGAACGGCGGGGTCACGTAGTCCAGGTCGATCTGGGCCACCCCGCCCGGTTCGGCGTGCGAGAGCATCACGCCGACCACCTCGTCGGCGCGTACCACCAGGAAGGCCGAGCGGTCCGGGGCGGCCGGGTCCCAGTGGAAGCCGGGATTGAACCGGGCGATGTCGGCGGCGTGCACCCGCAGCGTGTGCGCCAGGAACGCGTCGCCGGTGCCCACCTCGACCACCTGGTAGGTCTGCTCGTCGTGCCGGGTCGCCAGCAGCTTGCGCAGGTACCAGACGTTGATCACGGCGAGCACCACGTTCAGCCCGACCATCGGCCAGACCTGCACCGCGGCGTTGTAGCCGATCAGGATGAGGCAGCCGACGAGGTTGAGCGCGCGCAGCCGCAGGATCCGGGTCTGCAGCAGGGACCAGACCAGCAGCGCGGAGCCGGCCCAGCCGACGAGTTCCAGCCAGTTCACCCGGGGAGACTAGCGGTCTGCCTGGTCAGACCCCTCGGCGGGCAGCTCCAGCACGTACTCCTCGACCTCGGTGCCGCGTGACGGGGCGTACCCGGAGTCCTCGCCGACCACGACGAAGCCGCACTTGCGCAGCACCGCGAGCGAGGCGGCGTTGTCCTTCGCGGCGCGGGCGTGCAGCGGCCGGTGCGGCACCTCGCGCAGCAGCGCGCGCAGCGCAGCGGTGGCGTGGCCGCGCCCCCAGTGCGCCGCGTCGATCCAGTAGCTGACCTCGGTCTGCTCGCCGACCGGGAACGCGGCGACCCGGCCGATCACCTGGCCGTCGACGGTGACGGCGCGGTTGACGATGCGCGCGTCGGCGCGGATGCGCGCCCAGTGCGCGTCGAACGCGGCCCGGTCGGACGGGTCCTTCGGGCCGAACGCGGCCATCCAGTTCGCCTGCGGGTCCTGCTCGTGGGCGAAGAAGGCGGGCAGGTCGTCGTCGCGCACCGGGCGGAGCAGCACCTCGTTGGTCACGGCCGGGACGATACGTGGCCCCACCGACACTCTCGGGACCTCCGGCCCGGTGTGTGTCCCGTCCGGCCCTGCCGCGCCGCCGCCCGCCCCGGTTACCAAGGAGGTGGAACGACGCAGTCGAGGAGGCCGGACCATGTCGAAGTACGTCTACGACTTCATCGAGGGTGACCGCAGCCGGGCCGACCTGCTCGGCGGCAAGGGCGCGAACCTCGCCGAGATGACCCGGCTCGGGTTGCCGGTGCCGCCCGGGTTCACCGTCACCACCGACGCGTGCCGGGCGTACCTGGCCACCGGCGCGCCGCCGGACGGCCTGTACGAGGAGATCAACGCGCACCTGCGGGAGGTGGAGGCGCGGCTGGACCGGTGGCTGGGCGACCCGAGTGACCCGCTGCTGCTGGCGGTGCGCTCCGGCGGGCGGTACTCGATGCCGGGGATGATGGAGACGATCCTCGACATCGGGCTCAACGACACCACGGTGGCCGGTCTGGCCGCACGCACCGGCGACGAGCGGTTCGCCTGGGACTCGTACCGGCGGCTGATCCAGATGTTCGGCCGGACCGTCCACGGCATCCCGGCCGACGAGTTCGAGCACGAGCTGGCCGCCCTGCGCGCCACCGCCGGGCCGGACGGGCCGGGCGCCGGGCAGCTGCGCGACCTGGTCGAGACGTACAAGAAGATCTTCGTCCGGCACGTCGGGCACGACTTCCCGCAGGCCCCGCACGAGCAGCTGTTCCTGGCCGTCCGCGCGGTGTTCGAGTCCTGGCACTCGGAGCGGGCCCGGATCTACCGGCGGCAGGAGCGCATCCCGGACGACCTGGGCACCGCCGTCAACGTGATGGCGATGGTGTTCGGCAACCTCGGCCCGGACTCCGGCACCGGGGTGGCGTTCACCCGCGACCCGGCCACCGGCGCCCCCGGCGTGTACGGCGACTACCTGACCGACGCGCAGGGCGAGGACGTGGTGGCGGGCATCCGCAACACGGTGCCGCTGACCGAGCTGGCCCGGCTGGACCCGGTCAGCTTCCACCGGCTGCGGGAGATCATGGCGACGCTGGAGCGGCACTACCGCGACCTGTGCGACGTCGAGTTCACCATCGAGCGCGGGAAGCTGTGGATGCTCCAGACCCGGGTCGGCAAGCGCACCGCGGCGGCGGCGTTCGTGATCGCCGCGCAGCTGGCCGAGGAGGGCCTGATCACCGCGGACGAGGCGCTGACCCGGGTCAGCGGGGCGCAGCTCGCCCAGCTGATGTTCCCGGCCTTCGACGCCGCCGGCGCGCCCGAGCCGCTCGCGGTCGGCGTCGGCGCGTCGCCCGGCGCCGCGGTCGGGCGGGTGGTGTTCGACTCGGCCGCCGCGGCGGCGGCCGACGGACCGGTGATCCTGGTCCGCCCGGAGACCAACCCGGACGACCTGCCCGGCATGATCGCCGCGACCGGGGTGCTCACCTCGCGCGGCGGGAAGACCTCGCACGCCGCGGTGGTGGCCCGGGGCATGGGCCGGACCTGCGTGTGCGGGGCCGAGGCGCTGGGCATCGACGTCGAGCGCGGCGAGTTCGCCGTGGGCGATCAGGTGGTCCGCGCCGGCGACCTGATCTCGATCGACGGCACCAGCGGGCGGATCTGGCTCGGCGAGGTGCCGGTGCAGCCGTCGCCGGTGGCCCGGTACCTGACCGGTGAGCTGCGGCCCGAGGCCGACCCGCTGGTCGCCGCCGTGCACCGGCTGCTCGGGCACGCCGACGCGGTGCGCACGCTCGGCGTCCACGCCAACGCGGACACGCCCGACGACGCCCGCCGGGCCCGTGAACTCGGCGCCGCCGGGATCGGGCTGTGCCGCACCGAGCACATGTTCCTCGGCGAGCGCCGGGAACTGGTCGAGCGGCTGATCCTCGCCGACGGCCCGGCCGAGGTGGGCGCGGTGCTGGACGAGCTGCTGCCGTTGCAGCGGGCCGACTTCCTCGGGCTGCTCACCGCGATGGACGGGCTGCCGGTCACCGTCCGGCTGCTCGACCCGCCGCTGCACGAGTTCCTGCCTCCGCTCGCCGAGCTGACCGCCCGGGTGGCGGGCGCGCAGGCGCGCGGCGAGGAACCGGGCCACGACGGCGTGCTGCTGGCCGCGGTGCGGCGGATGCACGAGACGAACCCGATGCTGGGGCTGCGGGGCGTACGGCTCGGCCTGGTGGTGCCGGGACTGTTCGCCATGCAGGTGCGGGCGCTGGCCGAGGCGGCCGCGCAGCGGATCCGGGCCGGCGCCGACCCGCGCCCGGAGATCATGGTGCCGCTCGTCGGGGACGTGCGGGAACTCGCCGCCGTGGCGGACGAGGCACGGCGGGTGCTGGCCGAGGTGCCCGACGCACCGGACATCCCGATCGGCACCATGATCGAAACGCCCCGGGCGGCGCTGACCGCCGGGGAGATCGCCGCCGAGGCGCGGTTCTTCTCCTTCGGCACCAACGACCTGACGCAGATGACCTGGGCGTTCTCCCGCGACGACGTGGAGGGGGCGTTCTTCTCCACGTACCTGGAACGGGGGATCTTCCCGGTCTCGCCGTTCGAGAGCATCGACGCCACCGGCGTGGGCCGGCTGGTCCGCCTCGCCGTCGCCGAGGGGCGGGCGGCCCGGCCGGACCTGACCGTCGGCGTCTGCGGTGAGCACGGCGGCGACCCGGACTCGATCGGGTTCTTCGCCGACGCCGGGCTCGACTACGTCTCCTGCTCGCCGTACCGGGTGCCGGTGGCGCGGCTGGCCGCCGGCCGCGCCGCCGTCGAGGCCCGTACCGAGAAGTCCGACTCCCGCTAGGAGGGCAGCGCCATGACCGCCATCTTCAACCCGACCGGACCGGCGCTCACGCCGCTCCCCCGGCCCGCGCCGCCGCAGGCCGCGACGCCCGCCCCCGCCCCGGCCGCGACGCCGGACGGGCCGGTCGGCCCGGTGCTGGAGCTGCCCGGGGACGCCGCGCTGGTGCCGGTGAACCGCGACGGCCGCCCGGTCGGCGTGTTCGTCGCGGCGGGCGGCCGGGTCCGCTACCGGCGCGTGGTCGAACCGGATCAGCTCGTCGCCGCCGCCACCGGGGCGTTCGCGGTCGCCGCGCTCACCGCCGCCGTGGCGCTGTGGTCGCGGCGCCGGCCGCCGTCGGTCGGCACCGTCACCATGGGCCCGGGCGGATGGGTCAGCCTGCGCGGAGTGCCGGCGCCGCGGCTGCGCCCGGACCACAGGCCCTGGTGGGCGCGCGTGCTGCGGGCCCGCCGCCTGGTCGTCGATCGCTGACCACCCCAGGGGTACGGCCGCCGGTACGTCACCGGCGGCCGTACCGCCGTTCCCGGCCGGGAAGGGGCCGTTGGTCCCGGGTCACCGCGGTCCTGCGCCCCTGCCCGGCAGCGCCCGGACCGACGACGCTGAGGGTGAGAACGAGACCGAGGGAGGCCCCCGATGCGCGCCAGTGTCGTCACCGCGTTCGACCGTCCGATGGAGATCACCGAGCGTCCCGTGCCGGAGGCCGGCCCGGGCGAGATCCTGGTCCGCATCGAAGCCAGCGGACTCTGCCACACCGACATCCACGCCGCCCGCGGCGAGTGGCCGGTCAAGCCTGCCCCGCCGTTCGTACCCGGTCACGAAGGCGTCGGCCTGGTCGAGCAGGTCGGCCCCGGCGTCACCGAACACGCCGTCGGCGACCGCGTCGCGCTGCCCTGGCTCGGCTGGGCCTGCGGCACCTGCTCGTACTGCGTGACCGGCTGGGAGACGCTGTGCGAGTCGCAGCGCAACACCGGCTACAGCATCGACGGCGCGCACGCCGAGTACGCGGTGGCCTCGGCCCGCTACGCGGTCCGCGTACCCGACGGCGTGGACCCCCTCGAAGCCGCGCCGCTGACCTGCGCGGGCGTCACCACGTACAAGGCCGTCAAGGTCGCCGGAGTACGGCCGGGCGAGCGGGTCGCGATCTTCGGCATCGGCGGCCTGGGCCACCTCGCGCAGCAGTACGCGCAGATCTTCGGCGCCGAGACTGTGGCGGTGGACGTGACCGCCGAGAAGCTGGACCTGGCCACCTCGCTGGGCGCGGCGCACACGGTCGACGCCGCCACCACCGACCCGGTCGAGCGGATCACCGCGCTGGGCGGCGTGGACGTGGCGATCGTGCTGGCCGCGAGCCCCCGGGTGATCGAGCAGGCCCACCTCTCGCTGCGCCGCGGCGGCCGGCTGGTGCTGGTGTCGCTGCCGGCCGACAACGCGATCACCCTGCCCGTCTTCGAGACGGTGCTCAAGGGCATCACGGTGCTCGGCTCGATCGTCGGCACCCGCGCCGACCTGGCCGAGGTCTTCGCGCTGCACGCCGCCGGCCGTACCCGGGTCGTCTACGAGACCCGCAAGCTGGACGACATCAACGACGCGGTGGACGACGTCCTCGCCGGCCGGGTCGCCGCCCGGCTCGTGCTCCAGCCCTGACCCCGCCCCCGGTCCCCGCAACCGGCGGGGACCGGGCCACCGCCGACGCCCGGAGAGGGACCGACATGACCGCCACCGAACCCCTGGCCCCCTGGCGCGGATTCCACGCCGGAGCGTGGCAGGAGACAGTCGACGTGGCCGACTTCGTCCGCCACAACCACGAGCCGTACACCGGGGACGCGTCGTTCCTCACCGGGCCGACGCCGCGCACGCTCGCGGTGTGGGACCGGCTGCGGGAGATGTTCCCGGAGGAGCGTCGGCGCGGCGTGTACGACGTCGACGCGGCCACGCCGTCGTCGATCACCTCGCACGCACCCGGGTACATCGACCGGGAGCGGGAACTGATCGTCGGGTTGCAGACCGACGCGCCGCTGCGGCGGGCGATCATGCCGGCCGGCGGGCTGCGGATGGTGGAGACGGCGCTGCGCGCGTACGGGCGTGAGCCGGACCCGCGCGTGCACAAGATCTTCACCCGGTACCGCCGCACGCACAACGACGCGGTCTTCGACGCGTACCCGGAGACCGTGCTCGCGGCGCGGCGGTCGCACGTCATCACCGGGCTGCCCGACGCGTACGGGCGCGGGCGGATCATCGGCGACTACCGCCGGGTGGCGCTGTACGGCGTGGACCGGCTGGTCGAGGAGCGCCGCGCGCTCAAGGCGGCGCTGGACGACCGGCGCAGCACCGACGACGTGATCCGCGACCGGGAGGAACTGGCCGAGCAGATCCGTGCGCTCGGTGAGCTGAAGGAGATGGCCGCCTCGTACGGCTTCGACACCTCCCGCCCGGCCGCCACCGGCGCGCAGGCGATCCAGTGGCTCTACTTCGCCTACCTGGCCGCCACGAAGGAGCAGAACGGCGCCGCGATGTCGCTGGGGCGCACCGCCGGGTTCGTCGACGCGTACCTGCGGCGGGACATCGCCGAGGGGCGGCTGGACGAGAGCGGCGCGCAGGAGCTGATCGACGATTTCGTGATCAAGCTGCGGATCATCCGCTTCCTGCGTACCCCCGAGTACGACCAGTTGTTCTCCGGCGACCCGACCTGGGTCACCGAGTCGCTCGGCGGGATGGGCGCGG
This sequence comes from Micromonospora sp. WMMA1949, assembly GCF_027460145.1. NCBI lineage: Bacteria > Bacillati > Actinomycetota > Actinomycetes > Micromonosporales > Micromonosporaceae > Micromonospora > Micromonospora sp. WMMA1949. Next base: position 301,093 of record NZ_JAPZBG010000001.1, read on the forward strand.
ACGGACGGCCGCTGGTCACCCGCACCACGTTCCGCTACCTCCAGACGCTCTACAACCTCGGCCCGGCGCCCGAGCCGAACCTGACGGTGCTGTGGTCGCCGCGGCTGCCGGAGGGGTTCAAGCGGTTCTGCGCCCAGGTGTCGCTGGACACCAGCGCCATCCAGTACGAGAACGACGAGCTGATCCGCCCGGCGTACGACGACGACACCGCGATCGCCTGCTGCGTGTCGGCCATGCGGGTCGGCCGGGACATGCAGTTCTTCGGCGCTCGGGCGAACCTGGCGAAGGCGCTGCTGTACGCGATCAACGGCGGCCGGGACGAGCTGACCGGCACGCAGGTCGCCCCGCCGGCCGCGCCGGTCGGCGGCGAGACGCTCGACTACGACGAGGTGCTGGCCGCGTACGACCGGACGCTGGACTGGCTCGCGGAGACGTACGTGGACGCGCTGAACGTGATCCACCACCAGCACGACAGGTACGCCTACGAGCGGCTGGAGATGGCGCTGCACGACCACCCGGTGCGCCGGTTCATGGCCACCGGCATCGCCGGCCTGTCGGTCGCCGTGGACAGCCTGTCGGCCATCCGGTACGGCCGGGTGAAGGTGCTGCGCGACGACACCGGCCTGGCCGTCGACTACGCGGTCGAGGGCGAGTTCCCGACGTACGGCAACGACGACGACCGGGCCGACGAGATCGCGGTGTGGCTGGTCGAGACGTTCGCGGAGAAGCTGCGCCGGCAGCGCACCTACCGCGACGCGGAGCTGACCATGTCGGTGCTCACCATCACCTCGAACGTGGTGTACGGCAAGCACACCGGCAACACGCCGGACGGCCGGCGCGCCGGTGAGCCGTTCGCGCCCGGGGCGAACCCGATGAACGGGCGCGACACGCACGGCCTGGTCGCCTCGGCGCTGTCGGTGGCGAAGCTGCCGTACGACGCGGCCCGCGACGGCATCTCGCTGACCGGCACCGTCACGCCGGACGGCCTGGGCCACACCCGCGACGAGCGGATCGCGAACCTGGCCGGGGTGCTCGACGGCTACGCCGACGCCGGCGGGTTCCACCTCAACGTCAACGTGCTGGACCGGGCCACATTGCTGGACGCGATGGCGCACCCGGAGCGGTACCCGCAGCTCACCGTCCGGGTCTCCGGTTACGCGGTGAACTTCGTCCGGCTCACGCCGGAGCAGCAGCGCGACGTGGTGTCGCGGACCTTCCACGGGTCGCTGTGACCGGCCGCCCGCCCGCGCCGCCGGAGGTGACTCCGGCGGCGCCGGGTGCCGTCACCGGCGCGGTGCACTCGTGGGACACCTCGGTCGGGGTGGACGGGCCGGGCACCCGGTTCGTCGTGTTCCTGGCGGGCTGCCCGCTGCGCTGCCGCTACTGCCACAGCCCCGACACCTGGTACGGCCGCAGCGGCCGGCGCCGCAGCGTGGACGAGATGGTCGCGCTCGCCGGCCGGTACCGCCGGTTCATCCAGGTGGCCGGCGGCGGTGTCACGGTGAGCGGCGGGGAGCCGCTGCTGCAACCGGCGTTCACCGGCGAGCTGCTGCGCCGCTTCCACGACCTCGGCCTGCACACCGCGCTGGACACCTCCGGCTTCCTCGGCGTCCGCGCCGACGACGCGCTGCTGGACGCCACCGACCTGGTGCTGCTCGACGTCAAGGCGGGCAACCCGCAGACGTACCGCCAGGTCACCGGCACCGGCCGGCTCGCGCCGACGTTGCGGTTCGCGCAACGGCTGGCCGACCGGGGTACGCCGATCTGGATCCGGTACGTGCTCGTGCCCGGCCTGACCGACGCGGTCGACGAGGTGGAGCGGGTGGCCGACGTGGCCGCCGGGTTGGCCACCGTGCAACGCGTCGAGGTGCTGCCGTTCCACCGGCTCGGCGCGCACAAGTACGCCGAGCTGGGGCTGACCTTCCCGCTGGCGGACACCGAGCCGCCGGATGCCGACCTGCTGGCCCGGGTACGCGGGCAGTTCGCCGCCCGCGGTCTCACCGTCACCTGACCGGTTCCCCGCTGCGCCACTAGGATCGGGGCATGTCTCGTCTACGCCCGATCGCCCGTGTCCGCCCGCTGGCCGTCACCGGGGCGCGGGCCGTCGGGGCGCAGGCCACCGGCGCGGGCGCGACAGGTGCACGAGCCCTGGGTGCGACGGCGATCGGCGCACTGGCCTTCGGCGCGTTCGCGCTCGGCGCCGTGGCGGTCGGGTCACTCGTGGTCGGCCGCCTGGCCGTGCGCCGCGCGGTGATCCGCGAGCTGCGCATCGGCCGGCTCGAGGTGGACGAGCTGGTCGTCCGCGACCGTTAGCTCGCCGCGGCGGTCGGATAGCCGTACAGGTCGAGCAGCCGGACCCGGGACGCCTGGAGCCGGTCCACCACCACGCTCATGAACCGGCTGGTGAGCTGACGGCCCAGCGTGTCGTCGGACTCCATCAGCCGGCGTACCCCGTCGGCGTCGAGTTCGACGGCGGTGCTGCGCTGGGTGGCGACCGCGCCGAACTGCCAGCGGTACGGCGGGAACAGCCAGGACCAGCCGAGCACCCCGCCCGGCCCGATCGTCTCGATGCCCACGTCACCGCGGCCCGGCACCGGGAAGTCCAGCGCCACCTGGCCGCCGCGGACGAGCCAGAACCGGTCGGCCGGCTGGCCGGCGCGGAACAGCCGGTGCCCGGGGTGCCAGACCACCGGGCGGGCGTAACCGGTGAGCCGGGGCAGCCACTCGTCGGGCAGCCCGGCCAGGAAGGGGTGGACGCGGAGCATCTCCAGCGGGGTCATCGCGCCTCCAGGGTCGACAGGAGGGGAGCACTGGCTTCCATTCCACCCCGCCACCGCCCCGGCCGGTAGGGGCCGATGGTCCCGGCCGTGCCGGGCGGATCGACTCTGCCCAGGTGGGAGCCGTCGGCGCAGGCTGAGGGGGAACCGAAGGAGGACGTGATGACCGACAGAACCGGTGCCCCCGTCGTGGTGGGCGTGGACGGCTCCCCGTCCGCGCTGGACGCGGTACGGCTGGCCGCACGCGAGGCGGTGCTGCGGCACCGGCCGCTGCGGGTGGTGAACGCGTTCCTGTGGCCGCTGGTCGGCACGCCGCTGGGCATGGTCGCCCCGGTGCTGCCCGACATCGAGCTGCGCCAGGAAGCCGAGAAGCTGGTCGAGGAGGCGGTGGACGAGGCCCGCAAGGTCGACGCGGAGCTGGCGGTGACCGGCGCTGTCGTCGACGGCGGGCCGGTGGCGGTCCTGTTGCGGGAGAGCCGCGACGCCGCGCTGCTCGTGCTGGGTCACCGGGGACTGGGCGGCTTCGCCGAACTGCTCGTCGGCTCCGCCGCGGTGCAGCTGTCCGCCCGCGCGGACTGCCCGGTGCTCGTCGCCCGGGGTGAGGCCCGCGCCGACGGCCCGGTCGTGGTCGGCGTGGACGGCTCCGCGCTGTCCGACGAGGCGGTCGGCTTCGCGTTCGCCGAGGCCGCGGCGCGCGGCGCCGAACTGGTCGTGGTGCACACCTGGCTGTACCCGCAGCCGGTGACCTACCGGGAGGCGTTCGGTGACGTCGTGCCGCTGGCGTACGACCCGCAGGAGCTGCGCGCCGACGAGCAGCGGGTGCTGGCCGAAGCCGTTGCCGGCTGGGCCGAGCGCTACCCGGAGGTCACGGTACGGCCGAAGCTGGTCGCCGCCGCCACCCCGTCCCGGGTGCTGGTCGAGGAGTCCGTCGGCGCACAGCTGACGGTGGTCGGCGCGCACGGGCGCGGTAGCCTCGGTGCGCTGCTGCTCGGCTCGGTCAGCCACGCCGTGCTGCACCACTGCCACAGCCCGCTGGCCGTCGTTCGGCGCCGGGGGAACCGCGCCCACTGAGCCGGTTCCCCGGCCCGGACCGGGCCGGCACCGCCACAATGGCCTGAGCCGACCGGAGGGAAAGCACCAGATGAACCGACCCGTCGTGGCGGGAGTGGACGGATCACCGTCCAGCCTGGCCGCCGCCGACCTGGCCGCCGCGACCGCCGTCGCCCGTTCCCGGCCGCTGCTGCTCGTGCACGGCTACCTGCACCCGCTCGGCTACGGCGTGCCGCTCAACCCGTACGACCTGGGGGTGCCGGCGCCCACCGCGGAGTCGGAGAAGATGCTGGAGTCGGTCGCCGCCGACCTGGCTGAGCGGCACCCGGGCCTGCGGGTGCAGGTGCGTCAGGTGGCCGGCGGTCCGGGCGCGACGATGGTCGAGGAGTCCCGCCGCGCGGAGCTGGTGGTGGTGGGCAGCCGGGGCGTGGGCGGCTTCGCCGGCCTGCTGCTCGGCTCGGTCAGCGGGCAGCTCGCGCAGCACGGGCACTGCCCGGTGCTGATCGTCCGGCCCGAGGAGCAGCCGATCCCGGTGGACGGCCCGGTACTGGTCGGCGTGGACGGCTCCGACCCGGCCGCGTACGCGATCGAGCTGGCCGCGGACGAGGCCGAGCGGCGCGACGCGGAGCTGGTGCTGATGCACGTCCGGTCGCCGGAGCGCGGCGCGGTGGCGCCGGAGGTCGCGGCGGAGGCGTCCACCGCCGAGCGGGCCGAGGCGGCGGGACTGCTGGTGGAGGCCGCGGACCGGGTCCGGGCCGCGCACCCGGGCCTGCGCGTGACGGAGCGGGCCGTGACCGCCGCCTCGCCGGAGACCGCGCTCGTGGAGGCCAGCGGCGAGGCGTCGCTCGTGGTGGTCGGCTCCCGGGGCCGGGGCGGCTTCGTCGGGCTGCTGCTCGGCTCGGTCAGCCAGGCGCTGGTGCAGCACGCCCACTGCCCGGTGCTCGTCGCCCACCGGCCCGAGCCGGCCGACGACTGACGCGCCACGCGGCTGGCAGGGTCCGCTCCGGTCCGGCGCGCCGATCCGCCCGGCGGCAGGACGGCGTCAGGACGGGTCGCGGCCGGCGAGCAGGTCGGCGAAGTCGGTGGTAAGCGCGAACGGGTCGGCCGGGCCGGTCGCGGGCGGGCGGCGGTCCACCTGCTCGGCCAGTTCGGCTCCGGCCCGGCGGATCCGGGACCGCAGCGCGCTGTCGCCGTCGTCGCCGGCCCAGTCCTCCGGCGCGGCGAACACCGCCGTGGGCAGCGTCGCCGCCCGCAGGTACGTGAACATCGGCCGGACCGCGTGCTCCAGCGCCAGCGAGTGCCGGGCGGTGCCACCGGTCGCCCCGAGCAGCACCGGCTTGCCGGCCAGCGCGTCCCGGTCGACCACGTCGAAGAACGACTTGAACAGCCCGTTGTACGACGCGTTGAAGATCGGCGTCACCGCGATCAGCCCGTCGGCGGCGGCCACCTCGTCGAGCGTGCGCCGCAGCGCGGCCGGCGGAAAGCCGGTGAGCAGGTGGTTCACCACGTCGTGGGCGTGCTCGCGCAGCTCCACCACGCGCAGCTCGACAGTGGCGCCGCGGCCGGCCAGCTCGTCGCGGGCGGCCGTGGCGAGCTGGTCGGCGAGCAGGCGGGTGGACGACGGCTGGGCGAGACCGGCCGAGACCACCGCCAGGGTACGGCTGGTCATCGCTGCTCCCCGTCGGCCGGCGCGGCGTCGCGGGCGGCCAGCAGGCCGGCGTGGGTGGGCGCCTCGGGCACGTGCGCCGGACGCAGCGAGTCGAACTCCTTGCGCAGCACCGGCACCACCTCCTCGCCCAGCAGGTCGAGCTGCTCCAGCACCGTCTTCAGCGGCAGGCCGGCGTGGTCGATCAGGAACAGCTGCCGCTGGTAGTCGCCGACGTACTCGCGGAAGCCCAGCGTGCGGTCGATGACCTGCTGCGGGCTGCCCACCGTCAGCGGCGTCTCGCGGGTGAACTCCTCCAGCGACGGGCCGTGCCCGTAGACCGGGGCGTTGTCGAAGTAGGGGCGGAACTCGCGTACCGCGTCCTGGGAGTTGCGGCGCATGAAGACCTGCCCGCCGAGGCCGACGATGGCCTGGTCGGGCGAGCCGTGGCCGTAGTGCGCGAACCGCTCCCGGTAGAGGCCGACCATCCGCTGGGTGTGCTCCTTGGGCCAGAAGATGTGGTTGGCGAAGAAGCCGTCGCCGTAGTACGCGGCCTGCTCGGCGATCTCCGGGCTGCGGATCGAGCCGTGCCAGACGAACGGCGGTACGCCGTCGAGCGGGCGCGGGGTCGAGGTGAACGACTGCAGGGGCGTCCGGAACCGGCCCTTCCAGTCGACCACGTCCTCGCGCCACAGCCGGCGCAGCAGGTCGTAGTTCTCGATCGCGAGGGGGATGCCGTTGCGGATGTCCTGCCCGAACCACGGGTACACCGGGCCGGTGTTGCCGCGCCCCATCATCAGGTCCACCCGGCCGTCGGCGAGATGCTGCAGCATCGCGTAGTCCTCGGCGATCTTCACCGGGTCGTTCGTGGTGATCAGCGTGGTCGCTGTCGACAGCAGCAGCCGTTCGGTGCGCGCGGCGATCCAGCCGAGCATGGTGGTCGGCGACGACGGCACGAACGGCGGGTTGTGGTGCTCGCCGGTGGCGAACACGTCCAGGCCGACCTCCTCGGCCTTGAGCGCGATGGCGGTCATGGCCTTGATCCGCTCACGCTCGGACGGCATCCGCCCGGTCGTGGGGTCGACGGTGACGTCACCGACGGTGAAGACTCCGAACTGCATGACCAGCTCCTCGCGTGGGGTCCGGACCGGTCGCCCGGGATCGCTCCTCACAACATATTTGACGAGTCAACTATTCCGGCCACCGCCCGCCCCGGCATGGCCCGGATCACGTGCCACCCACCGACTACCCTTGCCGCGATGACGTACCCCTGGCTCGAGGCACCGGCCGCGCAGGTCGCCGACACCGCGCGGACCCTGCTCGGGTGGACCGTGTCGGCCGGCGGCGTCACCGTCAGGCTCACCGAGGTCGAGGCGTACGCGGGCACCGGCGAGGACCCGGCGTCGCACGCCCACCGTGGGCCGACGCCACGCAACAAGGTCATGTTCGGGCCCGCCGGGCACGTGTACGTGTACTTCGTGTTCGGCATGCACTGGTGCGCGAACATCGTCTGCGGTCGCGACGGCGAGGCGGCGGCCGTGCTGCTGCGCGCCGGCGAGGTGGTCGACGGCGTCGAGATCGCCCGCGAGCGCCGGCCGCGCGCCGCCGACCGGGAACTGGCCCGGGGCCCGGCCCGGCTGGTCACCGCGCTCGGCATCGGGCGGGACGCCAACGGCACCTCGGCGATCGACGGCAGCGGCCCGCTGCTGCTGACGCCACCGGCAAGCCCGGTCGACCCGGCGCGGATCGTCGCCGGGCCACGCGTCGGGGTCGCCGCCGCGCACGACCTGCCGTGGCGGTTCTGGCTGGCGGACGAGCCGAGCGTGAGCGTCTACCGGCGGCACACCCCGCGCCGCCGGCCCGCCTCGGCCGCCTCGGCGCGCAACTCACCGGCCTGAACCGGCCGTTCCGGGCAACCCGGAACACCCCGCACCGCGTCTGTGGTGCATGACGCGCCGCCTTGTCACCACACCCTGAGGGCGCGACGTTGCGCACGAATGACTTTCAACAGGGTGTTGACAACAGGTCATTCTTGGGTGTGGGATGGACGGCATGGTCACCGTGGACAACGACCCGTTCACCGCTCCGGATGCTGCCCAGGCCCGGGCGCACCGCAACTACGCGGCGCTGCTGCGGATCGCCGAGCGGCACGCCGGCACGAACTCCCGTCGCCGGCGGTACGCCCACCCCGACGTGCCCGACGCCTACGAGGCGGCCACGCTGGTGATGGCGCTCGCCGGGGGCGCCGAGCTGGACGAGGGTGAGGAGCCCGTCGACCAGGCCGACCTGATGGCCGCGCTGACGCTGATCCCGCACGTACGCGCCGAGGTGGACGCGCTGGAGGCCGGGCTGCTGCAGGTGGCCCGGGGCCGGGGCATGACCTGGCAGGCGATCGCCTTCGGGCTGGGGCTGGGCAGCGCTCAGGCGGCCCGGCAGCGCTACGAGCGGCTCACCGTCCGCACCGGCACCGGCGACTGACCGGCGGCGCGCACTGTCACAGGGGCGGGCGAGACTGTGCCGCACGACGGCACGGGAGGACGCGATGACGCGCGAGGAGATGCTGGCCTACTGCCTGGCCAAGCCGGGAGCCTGGCTCGACCGGCCGTGGGAGGGCGACGAGGTGGTGAAGGTGGGCAGCCGGATCTTCGCGTTCCTCGGCTCGCCCGAGGGTGAGGCGCGGGTCGGGGTGAAGTGCGGAGCGTCCCGGGAGGTGGCCGACGAGTGGCTGCACCGGTTCCCGGCCGACGCGCGCCCCTCCCCCTACATCGGCCGGTCGGGCTGGAACACGCTGCGGCTCTCCGCCGGCATCCCGGACGACGAGCTGATCGAGGCGGTCGACGGGTCGTACGACGCGGTGGTGGCCAAGCTCCCGAAACGCGAGCGCCCCACCGGCTGATCGGAGAACGCGGACGGTGCGCCGTGCGCCCGAGTCCGAAGTCCGAGGCCGCGGCCCGAGGTCCCGCAAAGCAGGATCGGCGTTCCACAAAGCAGGACTTCCTGTAGATCTTGGAAGCTTTGCGCCCCTATGGGGGCCATTTCGTACCAAGATCTCAGCGCGGCGGGGCGCGGGGCGCGGGGCGCGGGCTGGTCCGGGACGGGGCTCGCCCTGCCCCGGACCAGCAGCGCAGGTCAGCGGGGGACGACCCGCTCGGCGGCCCACTCGCGCCAGCCGGTCAGCTTGTCCGCCGCGGCGGCGAGCTGGTCGGCCACCGGGCCGGGGCCGGTGGAGCCGGGCGTGATGCGGGCGGCCAGCGCCGAGCGCACCGACAGCACGTCGCGCACCGACGGGTCCAGGTGCTCGCTCACCGCGGCCAGGTCGGCGTCGGACACCTCGTCCAGCGCGCAGTCGCGGGCGGCGCAGAGCGCCACCAGCTTGCCGGTGATCTCGTGCGCGTCGCGGAACGGCACGTTGCGCCGCACCAGCCAGTCGGCGACCTCGGTGGCCAGCGAGAAGCCCGACGGCGCGCTGGCCACCAGGCGGTCCACCCGGACCGTCATCGTGGAGATCATCCCGGCCAGCGCGGGCAGCAGCAGTTCCAGCGTGTCGACCGCGTCGAAAGCCGGCTCCTTGTCCTCCTGCATGTCCCGGTCGTACGTCATGGGCAGGCCCTTGAGCATGGTGAGCACGCTCATCAGGCCGCCGACCAGCCGGCCGGACTTGCCCCGGGCAAGCTCGGCGATGTCCGCGTTCTTCTTCTGCGGCATGATCGACGAGCCGGTGGCGAAGGCGTCGTCCAGCTCGACCCAGCCGAACTCCTGCGACGTCCAGAGCACCACCTCCTCGCCGAGGCGGGACAGGTGCACGCCGATCATCGCGGTGACGAACAGGAACTCGGCCACGAAGTCGCGGTCCGCGACCGCGTCCATCGAGTTGGCGAACGAGGTGCGGAAACCCAGCTCCTTGGCGACCGCGACCGGGTCCAGCGGCAGCCCCGAGCCGGCCAGCGCACCAGCGCCGAGCGGGCTGATCGCGGTCCGCTCGTCCCAGTCGCGCATCCGCTCCAGGTCGCGCAGCAGCGGCTGCACGTGGGCCAGCAGCCAGTGCCCGAACGTCACCGGCTGGGCGTGCTGCAGGTGCGTCATGCCCGGCGCGGCGGTGTCCACGTGCCGCTCCGCCTGCTCGACGAGGGCCTCGGCCAGCTCGACCAGCCGGGCGGCCACGCCGCGGGCGTGGTCGCGCAGGTAGAGCCGCAGGTCGGTGGCGACCTGGTCGTTGCGGGACCGGCCGGCGCGCAGCTTGCCGCCGAGGCTGCCGAGCCGCTCCAGCAGGCCACGCTCCAGCGCGGTGTGCACGTCCTCGTCGTCCACGGTCGGGCGGAACGCGCCGGAGGCGCACGCCGCTTCCAGGTCGTCCAGCGCCGCGAGCATCCGGCCCAGTTCGTCCGGGTCGAGCAGGCCGGCGCCGGCGAGGACCCGGGCGTGCGCGCGGGAACCGGCGATGTCGTACGGGGCGAGACGCCAGTCGAACTGGACGCTCACCGACAGCCGCGCGAGCGCCTCGGCGGGACCGCCGGCGAACCGGCCACCCCAGAGGCTCGTCCGGTTGGCGGGGGCGCTGTTCTCGGTCAGGCTCTTGTCGTCCACCCCACCCATTGTGGTGCCCCCCATCAGGCCCCTCCCATCCGGGCGTCCCGTTGCGCGGCCATCATGCTGGGCAGTCCCCACAGTCGTACGAATCCCTTCGCCAGCGACTGGTCGAACGTGTCGCCGGTGTCGTAGGTGGCGAGACCGAAGTCGTAGAGGCTCGCCTCGGAGCGCCGGCCGGTGACCACCGCCCGGCCGCCGTGCAGCCGCAGCCGCACCTCGCCGCTGACGTGCCGCTGCGCGTCGTCGATGAACGCGTCCAGCGACCGCTTCAGCGGCGAGAACCAAAGCCCGTCGTAGACGAGTTCACCCCAGCGCTGGTCGACGCCGCGCTTGAACCGGGCGAGATCCCGCTCGACTGTGACCGCCTCCAGCTCCTGGTGGGCGGTGATCAGGGCGAGGGCGCCGGGTGCCTCGTACACCTCGCGGCTCTTGATGCCGACCAGCCGGTCCTCGACCATGTCGAGCCGGCCCACGCCGTGCGCCCCGGCGCGCCGGTTCAGCTCCCGGATCGCCTCGTAAGGCGTGACCGTCTCGCCGTCGATCGCGACCGGGACGCCGCCGTCGAACGTGATCACCACGTCGTCCGGGTCGCGTTCCGCCGCCGGGTCCTCGGTGTACGCGTAGAGGTCCTCGACCGGGGCGTTCCAGATGTCCTCCAGGAAGCCGGTCTCCACGGCCCGGCCCCACAGGTTCTGGTCGATCGAGTACGGCGACTTCGCCGACACGTCGATCGGCAGCCCCTTCTCCTGCGCGTACGCGATCGCCTTGTCCCGGGTCCAGGCGAAGTCCCGGGCCGGCGCGACGACCGTCAGGTCCGGCGCGAGCGCGGCCAGGCCGACCTCGAACCGGACCTGGTCGTTGCCCTTGCCGGTGCAGCCGTGCGACACGATCGTGCCGCCGTGGGCGCGCGCCGCCGCGACCAGGTGCTTGACGATCAGCGGCCGGGACAGCGCGGACACCAGCGGGTAGCGGTCCATGTAGAGGGCGTTGGCCCGGATCGCCGGCAGGCAGTAGTCGGCGGCGAACTCGTCGCGGGCGTCGAGCACCTCGGACTCGACGGCGCCGCAGTCGAGCGCGCGCTGCCGGATCACGGCCATGTCCTCGCCGCCCTGGCCGACGTCGACAGCTACCGCGATCACCTCCGCGCCGGTCCGCTCGGCCAGGTACGGGATGGCGACCGAGGTGTCCAGGCCCCCGGAGTACGCCAGCACGACCCGCTCGGTCACGAGGTGCCCCCTTCGGCTGTGTCGTCGCGGCGGGCCCAGGCGGCGAGCCGCTCACCCAGCGCGGCGCCGCCGTCGGACTCGCGGGCCACGACGAGGATGGTGTCGTCGCCGGCGATGGTGCCGACGATCTCGGTCAGACCGGCCCGGTCCAGCGCGCTGGCCAGGTACTGGGCGGCGCCCGGCGGCGTGCGCAGCACCGCGATGTTGCCACTGGAGTCGACGCCGTTCAGCAGCTCACGCAGCAGCCGGACCAGCCGGGCCGGTGCGCCCTCGGCGTCGCGCAGCGGCCGGTGCCCGTCCTCCGGGATCAGGTAGACGCCGCGCCCGTCGCCGCCCCGCGCGGTCACCGCTCCCAGTTCCTTCAGGTCCCGCGACAGCGTGGCCTGGGTGACCTGGATGCCGTCCCCGGCGAGCAGGTCGGCCAGCTCGGTCTGCGAGTGGATGGGGGTGTCGCGGATCAGCTCGACGATGCGGGCGTGCCGCGCGGCGCGGGTCAGCGGAGCGGTCATGCGGATTCCTCCAGGAGAAACGTCAGCAGCGCCTTCTGGGCGTGCAGCCGATTCTCCGCCTGGTCGAACACCGCGCTGTGCGGGCCGTCGAGCGCCTCGTCGGTGATCTCCTCGCCCCGGTGGGCGGGCAGGCAGTGCAGCACGATCACGTCGGCGTCGGCGTGGCCGAGCAGCGCGGCGTTGACCTGGTACGGCAGGAACGGGGTGATCCGGTCCAGCCCGTCGGACTCCTGCCCCATCGACGTCCAGGTGTCGGTGGCGACGACGTGCGCGCCGCGTACCGCCTTCGCCGGGTCGGTGAGCACCTGGACCGAGCCGCCGGTGGTGGCGGCGATCTTCTCGGCGCGGGCCACGATCTCCGGGTCCGGCTGAAAACCGGCCGGCCCGGCGATCCGCACGTGCATCCCGGCGGTCGCACCGGCCAGCAGGTACGAGTGGGCCATGTTGTTCGCCGCGTCGCCCACGTACGTGAGGATCCGCCCGGCGGTGCCGCCGAAGCGCTCCCGCACGGTGAGCAGGTCGGCCAGCAGCTGGCAGGGGTGGTACGTGTCGGTGAGCGCGTTGACGACCGGCACCGTGGCGTGCGCGGCGACCTCGGCGATCCGGTCGTCGCCGTGGGTGCGCAGGACGATCGCGGCGACGTAGCGGGACAGCACCCGGCCGGCGTCGGCGAGCGTCTCGCCCCGCCCGAAGTGGGTGACCTGGGTGTCCACCACGAGCGGGTGCCCGCCCAGTTCGGCGATGCCCACGTCGAACGAGATCCGGGTGCGCAGGCTCTGCTTGTCGAACAGCACCGCCACCGACTTCGGCCCGGCCAGCGGCTGGTGCCCGTACCGGTCGGCCTTCATCCGGGCGGCGAGGTCGAGCACGGCGGCCTGCTCGGCGGGCGTGAGGTCGTCGTCGCGCAGGAAGTGGCGGATCATGCGGGAGCCTCCGTCGGGGTCGTGGCGTCGGACGCGGCGACGGTCGCTGCGGCGTCGGTGGAAGGGGGCGGCGCGGCGGCGGACAGCGCGGCCGGCAGGGCGGCGAGGAACGCGTCGGCCTGGGCGGCGGTGAGGATCAGCGGCGGCGCGAGCCGGACCACGTCCGGCTGCACCGGGTTGACCAGGAAACCCGCCTCGCGCAGCGCGGCCGCGGCAGCACCGGAGACCGGCTGGTCGAGCACGACGCCCAGCAGCAGCCCGGCGCCGCGTACCTCGCGGACCAGCGGATGCCCGAGCGCCTCGACGCCGCGCCGCAGCCGCTCGCCGATCCGCTTGACGTGGTCGAGCAGGCCCTCGTGGGCGATCGTGGAGACGACGGCGAGCGCGGCGGCGCAGCTGACCGGGTTGCCGCCGAACGTGGTGCCGTGCGAGCCGGGGGTGAGCAGGTCGGCGGCCCGCCCGAAGGCCAGGCAGGCGCCCAGCGGCAGCCCGCCGCCGAGACCCTTGGCGAGGGTGATGACGTCCGGCTCGACGCCCTCGGCCTGGTGGGCGAACCAGTGGCCGGTCCGGCCGACGCCGGTCTGCACCTCGTCGAGCACCAGGAGCGCGCCGTGCGCGGCGGTGATCCGCCGGGCCGCGGCCAGGTAGCCGGGCGGCGGGACGACCACGCCGTTCTCGCCCTGGATCGGCTCGATGATCAGCATGGCGGTGTCGTCGGTGACCGCCTCGGCCAGCGCGTCGGCGTCGCCGAACGGCACGTGTGTGACGTCGCCGGGCAGCGGGCGGAACGGGTCGGCCTTCGCCGGCTGCCCCGTCAGCGCCAGCGCGCCCATGGTCCGGCCGTGGAAACCGCCGTGGGTGGCGACCACGTGCCGGCGGCCGGTGAGCCGGGACAGCTTGAACGCCGCCTCGTTGGCCTCCGCGCCGGAGTTGGCGAAGAACACCCGGCCCGGGCGGCCGGCCAGCGCGAGCAGCAGCTCGGCCAGCGCCACCGGTGGCTCGGCGACGAACAGGTTCGACACGTGCCCGAGCGTCGCGACCTGCTTGCTGACGGCGGCCACCACCGCCGGGTGGGCGTGGCCGAGCGCGTTGACGGCGATGCCGCCGAGCAGGTCGACGTACTCGCGGCCGGTCTCGTCGACCACGACGGCGCCGGAGCCGGAGACGAGCGCCAGCGGCGGCGTGCCGTAGTTGTCCATCATGGTGGCGTTCCACCGCTGCAGAAGCGTGCTCATGAGTCGATCACCATGGTTCCGAAGCCTTCCGACGTGAACACTTCCAGCAGCGTGGAGTGGGCGACCCGGCCGTCGACGACGTGCGCGGCGGGCACTCCCCCGCGCACCGCCCGCAGGCAGGCCTCCATCTTCGGGACCATGCCCGACTCCAGGGACGGCAGCAGCTTCGCCAGGTCGTCCGCAGTGATCTCGCTGATCAGGCTGGACGTGTCGGGCCAGTTCGCGTACAGGCCCGGCACGTCGGTCAGCACGACCAGTTTGCGGGCGTCCAGCGCCACCGCGAGCGCGGCGGCGGCGGTGTCCGCGTTGAGGTTGTGCAGCACCCCGTCGGCATCAGGCGCGACGGTCGAGATGACCGGGATCCGGCCGGCGGCGATCAGGTCGGTGACCGCCGAGACGTTCACCGACTCCACGTCGCCCACCTGGCCCACGTCGACCGCTTCCCCGTCCACGTACGCGGGGCGGCGCACCGCGGTGAACAGCCCGGCGTCCTCACCGGAGAGGCCGACCGCGTACGGGCCGTGCGCGTTGATCAGCCCGACCAGTTCCCGGCCGACCTGACCGACCAGGACCATCCGGACCACGTCCATCGCCTCCGGGGTGGTGACCCGCAGGCCGCCCCGGAACTCGCTGGCGATGCCCAGGCGGCCGAGCATGGCGGAGATCTGCGGACCGCCGCCGTGCACCACGACCGGCTTGAGGCCGGCGTAGCGCAGGAACACCATGTCGGCGGCGAAGGCGCGCTGGAGTTCGGGGTCGACCATGGCGTTGCCGCCGTACTTGACCACGACGGTGGCGCCGGAGAAACGGGCCAGCCAGGGCAGCGCCTCGATCAGCGTGGCGGCCTTGGCCTGGGCCCGGGTGAGGTCAGCACTCAAGTTCATGTGGAATAGGCCGAGTTCTCGTGGACGTACGCGTGGGACAGGTCGTTGGTCCAGATGGTGGCGGCGTCGGCGCCGGCGTGCAGGTCGATCCGGACCGTGACGCCGCGGCCGGTGAGGTCCACCTTGGCGCGGTCCTCGGCGGCGGCGCCGCCCCGGCACACCCAGATGCCGTTCACCGCGACGTCCACGGCGTCCGGCTCGAACACGGCGGCGGTGGTGCCGACCGCGGCGAGGATCCGGCCCCAGTTCGGGTCGTTGCCGAACAGCGCGGTCTTCACCAGGTTGTTGCGGGCCACCGTGCGGCCCACCTCGACCGCGTCGTCCTCGCTCGCCGCGCCGACCACCTCGATCGCGACCTCCTTGGTCGCGCCCTCGGCGTCGGCCAGGAGCTGCTGGGCCAGGTCGTGGCAGGCGGTGGTGACCGCGGCGGTCAGCTCGGCCTCGGTCGGCTCGATGCCGGAGGCGCCGCTGGACAGCAGCAGCACCGTGTCGTTCGTGGACATGCAGCCGTCGGAGTCGATCCGGTCGAACGTGATCCGGGTGGCGGCGCGTAGCGCGGCGTCCAGGGCGTCCGGCCCGGCCACCGCGTCGGTGGTGAGCACGCAGAGCATGGTGGCCATGGCCGGGGCGAGCATGCCCGCGCCCTTGGCCATGCCGCCGACGGTCCAGCCCGTACCCTGCGCCACTGTCGTCTTCGGCCGGGTGTCGGTGGTCATGATCGCCTCGGCTGCCGCCGGGCCGCCGTCGCGGGACAGGCCGCGCACCGCCTCGCGTACGCCGGGAAGAAGCTTGTCCATCGGCAGCCGCTCGCCGATCAGGCCGGTCGAGCAGACCGCCACCTCGCCGGCGCCGACGATCAGCCGCGCGTTCGCCGCGGTGATCGCGGCGGCGGTGTGCTCGGCGGTGGCGTGGGTGTCCTGGAAGCCGGCCGGGCCGGTGCAGGCGTTCGCGCCGCCGGAGTTGAGCACCACGGCGCGCACGACACCGCCGTGCACGACCTGCTGGCTCCAGAGCACCGGCGCGGCCTTGACCCGGTTGGCGGTGAAGACCCCCGCCACACCGGCGTCCGGGCCGTCGTTGATCACGAGGGCGACGTCGGCGGCGCCGGAGGACTTCAGTCCGGCCGCTACACCTGCGGCGCGGAACCCACGGGGGACGGTGACGCTCACGGGGCCACTCCAAACACGGACAGTCCGGTGGTCTCCGGGAGACCCACCATCAGGTTGGCGTTCTGCACGGCCTGACCGGCCGCGCCCTTGCCCAGGTTGTCGATCGCGCTGACCACGATCACCCGGCCCGAGTCGACGTCCACCGTCGCCTGGAGGTGGCAGGAGTTCGAGCCGGCGGTGGCGGCGGTGTGCGGCCAGGCATTCTCGGGCAGCACGTGCACGAACGGTTCGTCGGCGTACGCGGCGGTCAGCACCGCGCGCGGGTCGGCGTCGCCGGTGGGCACCGCGGTGACGGTGGCCAGGATGCCCCGGGGCATCGGCGCGAGCACCGGAGTGAAGGACAGGCCGGTCGCGCCGGTGGCCTGCTTGATCTCCGGCACGTGCTGGTGCGCGCCCACCTTGTAGGGGGTCAGGTCGCCCATCACCTCGCTGCCGAGCAGGTGGGCCTTGGCGGCCCGGCCCGCGCCGGAGGTGCCGGAGGCGGCGACCACCACCACGTCGTCGGGGCGTACCGCGCCGGCCGCGATCAGCGGGGCCAGCGCCAGCGTGGTCGCCACGGCGTAGCAGCCGGTGCTGGCGACCCGCGTCGCGGCGGCGATCCCGGCCCGCTGTCCGGGCAGCTCGGGCAGCCCGTAGGTCCAGGTACCGGCGTGCTCGCCGCCGTAGTAGCGGGACCAGGCGGCGGCGTCGCGCAGCCGGTGGTCCGCGCCGAGGTCGACCACCTTGACCGAATCGGGCAGCGTCGCGGCGAGCGCCGCGGACTGCCCGTGCGGCAGGGCCAGGAAGACCAGGTCCGCGTCGGCGAGGGTCGCCGGATCGGTCGCGGCGAACACCAGGTCGAGGCCCGCGAGGTGCGGGTGTACGGCGGCGACCGGTTGACCGGCCTGGCTGTGCGCGGTGGCGGCGATCAGCTCGAACTCGGGGTGACCGGCGAGCAGGCGCAGCAGTTCGCCTCCGGCGTACCCGCTCGCCCCGGCCACGGCAACCCGAATGCCCATACCCACCTCCGCATGACTATGCAGAGAAGGGTACCGGTCGGGGCAGCGCCGCCGCAAGGTCATACGGCGCGTTGCATAGCCATGAGATGGCGTTCACCCGCGGTTCGGGCGCCACTCGCGCGCGCCGGTGTTGTTAAAAGGGGCCCCCTCCTCTACCGGAGGCGTTAAGAGGGGGCCCCTCCTTTCACGCGCCGCGCAGGGTGGCGCCGAAACGCTCGGCGGCGACAGCGACCGCCGCGTCGCGCGCGGCCACCGCCTCCTCGCCCGCGAGGGTCCGGTCCGGGGCGCGGAACGTCAGCTTGTACGCCAGCGACTTGCGTCCCGCACCGAGCTGCTCGGAGGTGTAGACGTCGAACAGCCGGACGTCCTCCAGCAGCGCGCCGGCGCCCTCGACCAGTGCCGCCCGCACGTCGGCCGCCGGCACCGAGTCGTCCACCACCAGCGCCACGTCGATCAGGGCCGGCGGGAACGTGGAGATGGTCGGTCCGGTCGCCAGCGGCGCGGCGGGCAGCGCGTCCAGGTCCAGTTCCATGGCGCTGGTACGCCGGGGCAGCTCCAGCGCGGCCAGCACGGCCGGGTGCAGCTCGCCGGCGTGGCCGACGACCACGTCGTCCACCACCAGTTCGGCGCAGCGGCCCGGGTGCCAGGGCGCGCGCTCCCCGGCCCGTACCGTCACCCGGTCGGCGGGGATCCCGGCGGCGTCGAGCACCGCCCGGCCCGCCTCGATCGCGTCCGCCCAGCCGGCCGTGCGGCCCGCGCCCCACCAGCCGGCCGGTTCGATCTCACCGGTGAGCGCCACCGCGACGTGCCGCGGCTGAGCGGGCACCACCGCGTCGGCGGCGGCGAACTCCTCGTCGGTGGGCCGCCGGTCCACGCCCATGGCGGGCGGGGCGCCGGCGCCGGGACGCGGGTGGAAGACGGTGCCGATCTCGTAGATCGCCACGTCCCGCTGGCCCCGGCCGACGTTGCGCTTGACGATGCCGAGCAGCGGGCCGAGCAGCGTGGTGCGCAGCAGCGGCTCCTCCTCCGACAGCGGGTTCGCCAGCCGTACCGCGGGGCGGCGCGGGTCGTCGGCGGGCAGGCCGAGCTGGTCGACCAGTTCCGGCGCGACGAACGGCTGCGCCAGCACCTCGACGTAGCCGCGCTCGGCGAGGGAACGGGCGACGGCCCGGCGGCGCTGCTGCTGCCAGGTCAGGCCCCGGCCCGGCGGCGCGGTGGGCAGCACCGACGGCACCCGGTCGTAGCCGTCGAGGCGTACCACCTCCTCCACCAGGTCGGCCGGGTCGGTCAGGTCGGGCCGCCAGCTCGGCGGCGTCACGGTCAGCACCTCGCCACCCCCGGCGGCGGAACCGCCACCGGTGGTCGTGCCGACGCTGCCCGGGTCCTCGGCGAGCCGGTCGGCGCCGCGGGTGACGGTGCAGCCGACCTGCTCCAGCAGCTCCACCACCCGGTCCGGCGAGTAGGTCACGCCGACCCGGCGCGACGGCAGGTCCACCGGCAGCGTCACCGGCGTACGCGGCGCGACGTGGTCGATGTCGAGCACCTCGGCGCCCGCGGTGCCGCCGGCGAGGTCGGTGAGCAGCCGGACCGCCTTCTCCAGCGCGACGAGCGGCAGCGCCGGGTCCACGCCCCGTTCCCACCGCTTCGCGGCCTCGCTGAACAGCTTGTGCCGCCGCGCGGTACGGCCGACGGTGGCCGGATCCCAGTGCGCCGCCTCGAACAGCACGTTCGTGGTGGAGGAGAGCACCTCGCTGGTCTCGCCGCCCATCACCGCGGCGAGCGAGATCGGAACGCCGGCGTCCTCGCCTGCGAGGGCGTTGGGCAGCCCAGCGTCGCAGATGACCAGGTCCTCGGCGGACAGCGTGCGGTTCACCCCGTCCAGCGTGGTCAGCTTCTCCCCCGCCTCGGCGCGGCGCACCACGAGCGTCCCGGCGATCCGGTCCGCGTCGAAGGCGTGCATCGGCTGGCCGAGTTCGAGCATCAGGTAGTTGGTGATGTCGACGGCGAGCGAGATGCTGCGCACCCCGGCCACGGTGAGGCGCTGCCGCATCCAGCCGGGCGTCTCCACGGTCGGGTCGACGCCGCGCACCATCCGCGCCGCGAACCGGTCGCAGCCGACCGGGTCGCGGACCTCCACCGGGTACGCCGGCTCGGCGGTCGCGCCGGGCGCGGGCGCGTCGGCCGGGTCGCGGAACGGCACGCCGAGCGCGTGCGACAGCTCCCGGGCGATGCCGCGCACGCTCAACGCGTACCCGCGGTCCGGGGTGATCTCCATCTCGACCACGACGTCGTCCAGGCCGACGACGGGCCGGGCGTCGTCGCCGGGCTGGGCCTTGACGTCCTCGGGCAGCACGACGATGCCCGAGTGGTCGTCGCCGAGGCCCAGCTCCTGCGCGGAGCAGATCATGCCGTGGGAGTTGCGCCCGTACGTCTTGCGCGCGCCGATGGCGAACCCGCCGGGCAGCACCCCGCCGGGGAGGATCACCACGACCTTGTCGCCCACGGCGAAGTTGCGCGCCCCGCAGACGATCTCCTGCGGCTCGCCGGTGCCGTTCGCGGCGCCGACGTCCACCCGGCAGAAGCGGATCGGCTTCTTGAAGCCGGTCAGCTCCTCGATCTCCAGGACCTCGCCGACGACGAGCGGGCCGGTGACCGACTCGCGCAGGTCCACGACGGACTCGACCTCGATGCCGAGGTCGACCAGCGCCTGCTCCAGGTCACCGGTGGGCAGGTCGACCGGGAGGTCCACGTACTCCCGCAGCCAACTGACAGAGACTCGCATGACTGTTAAACCACCGTTCCCGTAGCTCAGGCGCCGAACGCGCGGGTGAACCGCACGTCGCCCTCGGCCATGTCCCGCATGTCACTGACGCCGTGCCGGACCATCACGGTCCGGTCGATGCCCATGCCGAACGCGAATCCGGAGTAGACCTCCGGGTCGATGCCGCAGGCGCGCAGCACCCGCGGGTTGACCATGCCGCAGCCGCCCCACTCGACCCACTGCGGACCGTCCCGGTGCTCCGGGAACCAGACGTCGAACTCCGCCGACGGCTCGGTGAACGGGAAGTAGTGCGGCCGCCAGCGCGTCTTCGCGCCCTCGCCGAACATGGCCCGGGCGAAGTGGTCGAGCGTGCCGCGCAGGTGCGCCATGGTGATGCCCTTGTCCACCACCAGACCCTCGACCTGGTGGAAGACCGGCGCGTGGGTGGCGTCCAGCTCGTCGGTGCGGTAGACCCGGCCCGGCACCACCACGTAGATCGGCGGCTTGCGGCTGAGCATGGTGCGCGCCTGCACCGGCGACGTGTGCGTGCGCAGCACCAGGCCACTGCCCTCAGGTGCGATGTGGAACGTGTCCATCAGACCGCGCGCCGGGTGGTCGGCCGGGATGTTCAGCGCGTCGAAGTTGGTCCACTCCAGCTCGACCTCGGGGCCCTCGGCCACCTCGTAGCCCATGCCGATGAACAGATCGCTGATCTGCTCCATCAGCACACTGAGCGGGTGGCGGGCGCCGCGCGGCCGGCGGTCGTACGGCAGGGTCACGTCGACCCGCTCCTCGACCAGCACCCGCGCGGCCCGTTCCCGGTCCA
Source organism: Micromonospora sp. WMMA1949 (assembly GCF_027460145.1). Lineage (NCBI taxonomy): Bacteria > Bacillati > Actinomycetota > Actinomycetes > Micromonosporales > Micromonosporaceae > Micromonospora > Micromonospora sp. WMMA1949. Next base: position 321,683 of record NZ_JAPZBG010000001.1, read on the forward strand.
GGATCTCCTGCCGGGCGGCGTACGCGGACTCGATCGCCCGGCGGGCCTCGTTGACCCGCTTGCCGGCGTCGGCCTTCGCGGCCGGCGGCAGCGCGCCGATCTCCCGGCGGGCCAGCGACACCGGGGACCGGTCACCGAGGTGCGCGGGGCGCAGCGCGGTGAGCGCGTCCGGGTCGGCGGCCCCGGCGAACGCCTTCTCGGCGTCGGCCACGGCCCCGGCCAGGGCGTCCGGGTCGAGCAGGGCGACCTGCTTCGGGTCGTACGGATCGTTGCGGTAGCTCATGGTGAACGGGCACTCCCTCACGGCGGCGCCGACCCTCACGGGTGGCTAGGCGAGTCTACGGACGCGCGGCTTCGCCGCAGCCCGCCGGTGGGGAGTCGTGCAGGGGGAAGGGTCAGGCCCGCCGCCCGCCGACACCGGCGGGCTGGCTAAACGAACGCCGTGGCGCGTTCATGACGAGGCGGACTCCCCTGCTGTGTCGTGCGTGACCGTGGGCCGACGCAGTGCTCTCGCGGAAGAATACAGGCAGACCGCCGCCGCCGCAGCCAGATTGAGACTCTCCGCGCGCCCGTGCAGCGGCACCCGGACCCGGGCGTCGGCGGCGTCGGTCAGCTCCTCGGGCAGGCCGTGCGCCTCCGAGCCGAACAGCCACGCGGTGGGTGCGGCCAGCCGTCCGGCGTCGGCGAGGTCGTCCAGGTCGCTGTCGCCGTACCCGGTGGTGGCGAAGACGGTGAGGCCGGCGGCCCGCAGCGCCTCGACTGCGGCGAGCGGGTCGGCGGCGCGCACCACGTCGACGTGGAAGAGGCTGCCGGCGGAGGCCCGCACGCACTTGCCGTTGTAGGGGTCGACCGCCTCGCCCGCGAAGACCACGGCGCCCGCGCCCGCCGCGTCGGCGGTGCGCAGCACCGTACCGGCGTTGCCCGGGTCGCGGATCCCGGCGAGCACCGCGACCAGTCGCGGCCCGCGCGCCACGGCCTGCTCCAGGGGTACGTCGAGGTGGCGGCACACCGCCACCAGGCCCTGCGGGGCGACGGTCTCGGCCAGCGCGGCCAGCGCGTCGTCGGTCACCTCGGAGACCGGCACGTCGGCCCGGGCGGCGGCGGCCGCGAGGTCGGCGTACCTGTCGAGTGCCGCCGGGGTGCCGAACAGCTCGACCACGGTGCCGGTGCGGGCGAGCGCCTCCCGGACCGCCTGCGGCCCTTCGGCCAGGAACCGGCCGGCCTGGTCGCGGTCGCGACGGCGCTGCAGCCGCCGTGCGGCCACGATCCTCGGGGTACGCGGGGTGAACGGTCCGGGAACGGCGTCGAGGCGCCTCCCCTGCGAATGTGACTGCATGGGAGACGCCTCGATCTGCCGTACGGGGTGGGTCAGGCGGCCTGAGCCGCGGCGCCACCGGTGCCCTCGGCCGCCACGGCGGCGCGGGCCAGCTCGACGATCGCCGCGAACGAGGCGGCGTCGTTGACGGCCATGTCGGCCAGGATCTTCCGGTCGACCTCGATGCCGGCCAGGCGCAGGCCCTGGATCAGCCGGTTGTAGGTCAGGCCGTTGGCCCGGGCGCCGGCGTTGATCCGCTGGATCCAGAGCTGCCGGAAGTCGCCCTTGCGGTCGCGACGGTCCCGGTAGGAGTACTGCATCGAGTGCAGCACCTGCTCCTTGGCCTTGCGGTACAGCCGGGAGCGCTGACCGCGGTAGCCGCTCGCGGTCTCCAGCAGGGTACGACGCTTCTTCTGGGCGTTCACAGCCCGCTTGACGCGTGCCATCTCAACTCCTTCTTCGGTTCAGGTGGCTCGCGTCAGCGGCCGAGCAGCTTCTTGATGCGCTTGACGTCGGCCTTGGCCAGCTCGACGGTGCCGGTCAGCCGACGGGTCTGGGTGCTGGGCTTCTTCTCCAGGTTGTGGCGAAGGCCGGCCTGCTGGGCAACGATCTTGCCCTTGCCGGTCACCTTGACCCGCTTGCCCATACCCGTGTGGCTCTTCATCTTCGGCATTGGAACGTCTTCTCCCCTGTTACTGGCCGCTGGTCTCAGCGGTCGTGCCGGTCTCACCGGCTGCTGCGGTCTCGCCGGCCGCCGGGGTCTCGCCGGCCGGAGCGGCCGGTTCCTCCGCTGCCCGGTCACGCGGTCCACCGCGGGACGCCGTGGCGGCGACCGCGGAGGCCTTGACGGCCCGGTGCGGAGCGAGAACCATGATCATGTTTCGGCCGTCCTGCTTCGGCGCGGCCTCGACGTATCCCAGGTCCGTGATCTCGGACTCGAGCCGGCGCAGGAGCCGGTAACCCAGCTCCGGGCGGCTCTGCTCCCGACCGCGGAACATGATCGTCACCTTGACCTTGTCGCCGGCCTTGAGGAACCGCACCACGTGACCCTTCTTGGTCTCGTAGTCGTGCGGGTCGATCTTCGGCCGGAGCTTCATCTCCTTGATGACGGTCTGCTGCTGGTTACGCCGCGCTTCGCGCGCCTTCAGTGCGCTCTCGTACTTGAACTTGCCGAAGTCCATGAGCTTGCACACCGGCGGGCGCGCCATCGGCGCAACCTCGACCAGGTCCAGGTCGACGTCCGCGGCCAGCTGCAGGGCGCGCTCCAGCGGGACGATGCCCACCTGCTCACCCTCAGGACCGACCAGTCGGACCTCACGTGCCCGGATCTGCTCGTTCACGCGTGGTTCGACGCTGATGGGGCCTCCTCGAGTCGAGTCTCCTACGGTGCCGACTCCGTGGGCTCCCGGGTGGGAGCCGACCCGGAAAGCAGAAGGCCCCGGCGTATGCCAGGGCCCACTCGACCGGTCGGCACGATCACAGGATCGCGCATCCGGCGTCGGGACATGCCCGAAACCGGGGACCGGACCCGGCCACCGTGGCGGCGACTCGGGTGGGAGCGGGCGCTCCGCTTCACGACCGCCCGCGCGTCAGGGACGGGGGCAGTCTGGTCGACTCCGCAACACTACACCCTCGGCCCAGGCCCGCCCAAACCGGGCTCCCTGGTCAGCGGGGTGCCGACTGGCCGGCGGACAGCGCCGCCAGGTGCGCCTGGTGCAGGCGGCGCAGGGCGCGGACCGCCTCGACCGCGCTCTCCTTGTCGGCGGCCTGCAACGCGACCATCGGCAGCAGGTCGTCGTCGTGCAGCTCCAGGCTGGCCCACGGGGCGCCCCGGTCGAACCGGACCCCCCGGATCACCTCCCAGGGCAGCTCGTACGAGCTGATCACGTTGCGCACCCGGACGCCCTTGGCGTCGGCGATCACGCGCGGGCGGGTGAACAGCAGGAAGCCGAGCGCGCCGAAGACGCCCAGGCCGATCATGGCGAACTGGTCGCCGCGCTGGAACGTGCCGTAGCCGTTGCCGGTGGCGCCGGTCAGCGACGTCGCGACGAGGCTGAACACCACGACCAGCGTGACGGCCGACACCCAGCAGACGACCCGGATGCGGCGGGGTCGCACGGTCACCACGGAATCGCTCACCCGACCAGTCTGCCATCCGGTTCGCGCGCGCCTTCGGCCGCCACACGGTCCGGGCCGCGCCGGCCCAGCCCGGTGACCACCACGGCGAGCAGCGTGAGCAGGGCGCCGGCCAGCACCGGCAGCCGGACACCGGGCCCGCCGGGCAGGACCAGGTCCAGCAGCAGCGCGCCACCGAGCTGCCCGGCCACCAGCGCCAGGCCGGTGCGCAGCACCCCGGCGGCGCGTACCCCGACCAGCAGCGAGAGCACGATGCCGACGCCGAGCAGGCCGCCGACGTAGAGCCACCACTGGCCGGGCCAGCGGGGCTGGCTCGCGAGCGCGCCGGTCAGCGCCGCCACCGCGCCGATCACCACGGTGCTGACCGCGAAGTTGACGGCGAGCCCGGCGGCCGGGCCCACGGTGGCGGCGACGCGGCCGTTGAGCGCGGACTGCGTCGCCACCGCCAGCCCGCCCAGGACGCAGAGCAGCACCAGCCCGACCGCCAGGTCACCGACCGGGCGGCCGAGCTGCGCGAGCGCGACAGCGCCGACGCCGAGCACCGCACCGCCGACCCGGGGCACTGTGAGCGGCATCCGCCCGGTCGCGGCCAGCCCGGCCCGGTCCACCGCCAGGCCGCCGAGGCTGCCGCCGGCCACCTGGGCGATCGTGAACACCGCCACCCCGAGCACCGGCACCACCACCGGCGCGACCAGCACGATCACCGCGCCGCCCACCCCGCCCAGGTACGCCCACCAGGGCAGCCCGGAGCGGCGCAGCCCGGCCAGCCCGGCACGCATCGACGGCAGCGCCACGACTCCGGCCAGCACCAGCAGGCAGCCGCCGAGGTTGTTGACGACCGCGCCGAGGACCGGGGCGCCGGTCCGCTCCCCCATCTCGGCGTTGACCGCGCCCTGGGCGGCCGAGGCCACGCCACCGGCCACGACCACGGCGAGCGCGGCCGGAAGCGGCAGCGGCCTCACAGCCGGCAGGCGTGGATGTTGGTGACCAGGATCGCGCGGGCGCCGAGCTCGTACAGCTCGTCCATGATCCGGTGCACGTCGTCGCGGAGCACCATCGCCTGCACCGCGACCCAGCCCTCCCGGTGCAGCGGCGAGACGGTCGGCGACTCGATGCCGGGGGTCAGCGAGCTGGCCCGGTCCAGCAGGCCGGCCGGTACGTCGTAGGCGAGCATCACGTACCGGCGGGCGACGAGCACGCCGTGCAGGCGGCGCAGCAACTGCTCCTGCTGGGGGCCGCCGGGCGCGGCGGCGCGGCGGACCAGCACCGCCGAGGAGCGCAGCAGCGGCTCGCCGAAGACCACCAGGCCGGCCTGGCGCAGCGTCGCGCCGGTCTCCACCACGTCGGCGATCACATCGGCCACGCCGAGGCGGATGGCGTTCTCCACCGCGCCGTCCAGGCGGATCACGTCGGCCTTGACTCCCGTCTCGGCCAGGTGCCGCTCGACCAGACCGGGGTACGCGGTGGCGATCCGGTGCCCGCCGAGCTGCTGGACCGTGGCCACGTCGTCGGGCCGGGCGGCGAACCGGAACGTGGCCCGCGCGAAGTCGAGGTCGAGGATCTCCTCGGCCGGCGCGCCGGAGTCGATCAGCAGGTCGCGGCCGGTGATGCCGACGTCCAGGTCGCCGGAGCCGACGTAGGTGGCGATGTCCTTGGGGCGCAGGTAGAAGAACTCGATGTCGTTGGGCTCGTCCCGGCAGACCAGGTCCTTCGGGTCGGTGCGCTGGCGGTAGCCCGCCTCGCGCAGCATCCCGGCGGCCTTCTCGGCCAGGGCGCCCTTGTTGGGTACTGCGACACGCAGCATGGGAGTGCTCCTTCGTTCGATCGGATGATCAGCGGACGGGCACTCAGAGATGTCGGTAGACGTCCTTCAGTTCCAGGCCGGTGGCGAGCATCAGCACCTGCGCCTGGTAGAGCAGCTGGGAGATCTCCTCGGCGGCCCGCTCCGGGCCCTCGTGCTCGGCGGCCATCCACGACTCGGCCGCCTCCTCGACGACCTTCTTGCCGATGAAGTGCACGCCCTTGGCGAGCGCCTCGACGGTGCCCGAGCCCGGGGTGCCGGCGGCGGCCTTGGCCTGCAGCTCGGCGAACAACTCCTCGAACGTCTTCACGGAAGGCGATTCTTCCAGCCGCCCCGGGTGAGCACGCCCACCGGGTCCACCCGCGTCGTCCGGCTCACCCGGGCAGCGCGGCGAGGAAGTCCCGTACCGCGGTGGCGAGCCCGGCGGGGCGCGCGGCCGGCACCGCGTGACCGGCCTCGACTGTCACCAGGCGGGCGGCGGGGATCCGGGCCGCCATCCGCGCCAGCTCGTGCTGCGGCAGGTGGCTGGCGGGACCGCCGGCCACCACCAGAGTCGGCGCGGTGATCTCCGCCAACCCCTCCCACCAGGTGGGCGGCGGGGCGTTGAGTTCGGCGACGACCGCTTCGCGGGCGGCCCAGTCGTAGGGCAGCGGTCCGTCCGGCCGAGGGGGCAGCCGCAGGCCGAGCGGCACCGGCGGCGGAGGTTCGACGAGCACCAGCGCCGCCACCCGGTCCGGACACGCGCGGGCGAGCAGGTGGGCGGCCACCGCGCCGGAGGAGTGGCCCAGCACCGCGACCCGGGTCAGCGCCAGCGCGTCGAGCAGACCTCGCACGTCGTCGCGGACCAGCTCCAGCGAGTACGCCGAGGCCGGCCCGGTGGCGCCGTAGCCGCGCAGGTCGGGGGCGTACGTGCGGGTGGTCGAGCCGAGCGCCGCCGCGAGCGGGGCCCAGGTCTCCCCCGATCCGGCGCCGCCGTGCAGCGCCACGAGTGGACGGCCGTCGGCCCGGCCCCAGGCCCGGTACGCCATCCGCAGCCCCGGCAGGTCCGCGTACCCGATCTCCGTCATCGCGGCAGTCAACCACAGCGGTGGGTCAGGCGAAGCCGACCCGGTGGGCGGACTGGGCGTCGAGCGCGCGCACGGCAAGGGCGGCGTCCAGCGCGGCGACCGTCGCCGACCAGCCCTTGTCCTCGGCCGAGCCGGGCAGCCCGGCCCGGTCCCGGGCCTGCTCGATGGTGTCCACGGTGAGCACCCCGTGCGCCACCGGCTTGCCCTCGTCCAGCGCCACCCGGGTCAGCCCCTCGGTGACGGACTGGCACACGTAGTCGAAGTGCGCCGTCGCGCCGCGTACCACCACGCCGAGCGCGACGACCACGTCGAAGCGGCGTGCCATCGCCTGGGCCACCACCGGCAGCTCCACCGAGCCCGCCACCCGGGCCACCACGGCCCGCGCCCCGCACGCCTGCGCGGCGGCCACGGCCCGCTCGGTCATGTGGTCGGTCAGGTCGCCGTGCCACCGGGCGGCCACCACGCCGACAGTCATGCCGGCGGCGTCCACCGCGCTCACGCCCGGCTCACCGAAACCCGCCATCGCCCTACGCTCCGATCTCGTCACCGGCGACCGGGCGGCCCATCGGCGCCTCGGTCACCTCGTCCAGTCCGTCCAGCAGGTGACCCATCCGGTCCCGCTTGGTGCGCAGGTAGCGCACGTTCTCCGGGTTGGACCGCACGGGCAGCCCCTCCCGCCCGGTCACGGTGAGGCCGTATCCCTCCAGCCCGGCCCGTTTGGCCGGGTTGTTGGTCAGCAGCCGCATCGACCGCACGCCCAGGTCGTAGAGGATCTGCGCGCCGGTGCCGTAGTCGCGGGCGTCGGCCGGCAGGCCCAGGTCGAGGTTCGCGTCCACGGTGTCGCGGCCCTGGTCCTGGAGCTGGTACGCCTGGAGCTTGTGCAGCAGGCCGATGCCCCGGCCCTCGTGCCCGCGCACGTAGAGGACCACACCGCGTCCCTCCGCGGCGACCCGGGCCAGCGCGGCCTGCAACTGCGGCCCGCAGTCGCAGCGCAGCGAGCCGAACACGTCGCCGGTGAGGCACTCGGAGTGCACCCGCACCAGCACGTCCCGCCCGTCGCCCAGGTCGCCCATGACCAGCGCGACGTGCTCGGCCGGGTCGTGCTCGGCGCGGTAGCCGAGCGCCCGGAACACGCCGTACGGGGTGGGCATCCGCGCCTCGGCGGCCAGCTCGACCTGCTTCTCGGTACGCCGCCGGTAGGCGATCAGGTCCGCGATGGTGACCAGCGTCAGCCCGTGCTCGGCGCAGAACTTCTCCAGGTCCGGCAGGCGCATCATGGTGCCGTCGTCGTTCACCAGCTCGCAGAGCACGCCGGCCGGGCGCAGCCCGGCCAGCCGGGTCAGGTCCACCGCCGCCTCGGTGTGCCCGGGCCGGCGCAGCACCCCGCCGGCGCGGGCGCGCAGCGGCACCACGTGACCGGGCCGGGCCAGGTCGGTGGGGCCGGTGGCGGCGTCGGCGAGCAGCCGGATGGTGTGCGACCGGTCGGCGGCCGAGATGCCGGTGCTGACGCCCTCCCGGGCGTCCACCGTGACCGTGTACGCGGTGCCCCGCCGGTCCTGGTTCGTGTGGTGCATCGGCGGGAGGTCGAGCCGGTCGCACTCGTCCTCGGTCAGCGGCACGCAGATGTAGCCGGAGGTGTAGCGGACCATGAACGCGACCAGCTCCGGGGTGGCCAGCTCGGCCGCGAAGATCAGGTCGCCCTCGTTCTCGCGGTCCTCGTCGTCGACCACCACCACCGGACGCCCGGCGGCGATGTCCGCCACCGCCTGCTCGATCGAACCGAACGTGCTCATGCCACGGCCTCCGAGTACGTCGCCGGGATCGGGGCGGGCGCGGTCGCGACGGCCCGGGAGGTGCGCCACCAGCTGTACAGGCCGGCGGCGCAGAACGCGCCGTAGACCAGGTACATGGCGGCCGACGGGTAGAAGCCGCCGCGCAGCAGCAGCGGTACGCCGACCGCGTCGACGGCGATCCAGATCAGCCAGAACTCGACCCAGCCGCGGGCCATGCCGTAGGTGGCGAGCAGGCTGCCGACCAGGATCCAGGCGTCCGGCAGCGGCCCCCACGAGCCGAGCGCGGCGAGCACCGGGTACGCGGCGGCGGTGCCGACGACGGCGGCGACGAGCAGGCCGAGCCGCTCCGGCCAGGTGGCCCAGCGCGGCACCACGGCCGGCTGGTCCCCGCCACCGCCGCGCCGGTTGCGCGACCAGCGCCACCAGCCGTACACGCTGACGCTGAAGAAGAAGACCTGCCGGCCGGCCTGGCCGTAGAGGTCGTGCGCCTGCGGGGTGACGAAGACGCCGCCGAGGAACACGGTGAGCAGCAGCGCGTTGCCGATCATGCCGACCGGCCAGGCCCAGACCACCCGGCGCAGCCCGAGCAGCGCCGAGGCGAGCCCGAAGCCGTTGCCGACGATCTCCCGGACCAGCACCGGCGAACCGGCCACGTGCACCTGGGCGTCGAGCAGCCAGCCGAGCGGGCCCATCACCGCGCACCCCCCGCGCTCCGGTCGCCGAGCAGCCGCTCGACGTACTTGGCCAGCACGTCCACCTCGAGGTTGACCGGGTCACCGACCTGCTTGCTGCCGAGCACCGTCAGTTTGAGCGTGGTGGGGATCAGACCGACCGAGAACCAGTCGTCGCCGGCCTCGGCGACGGTCAGGGACACGCCGTCGACGGTGATCGAGCCCTTCTCCACCACGTACCGGGCCAGCCCGGCGGGCAGCCGGAACCGCACGGTCTCCCACTGCGCGGCCGGCTCCCGGACGACGATCTCGCCGACGCCGTCGACGTGACCCTGCACCAGATGCCCGCCGAGGCGGCTGTTGAGCGCGGCGGCCCGTTCCAGGTTGACCGGGTCGCCGGGGCGCAGCGCGCCCAGCGCGGTGCGGCGCAGCGTCTCGCCCATCACGTCGGCGGTGAAGACGCCGCCGTCGACGTCGACCACGGTGAGGCAGACGCCGTTGACCGCGATCGAGTCGCCGTGCCGGGCGTCCGAGGTGACGAGCGGGCCGCGGATGGCGACCAGCGCGGAGTCGTCCCCGGTCTCGGTGCTCCGGACGATCTCGCCCAGTTCCTCGACGATGCCGGTGAACATGTCAGGCCTCCCTCTTCCGGGGCAGCGCGGTGATCCGCAGGTCGGGACCGACCCGCGTAACGTCGGTGATCTCCAGGTCGATGGCGTCGGCGATGGTCGTCACGCCGGCGTCGCGCAGCGCGGTCGGGCCGGCGCCGAGCAGCTTCGGCGCGACGTACCCGACGATCTTGTCGACCAGGCCGGCGGCGAGGAACGCGCCGGCCAGCGTGGGCCCGCCCTCCAGCAGCGCGGCCCGCACACCCCGGTGGTGCAGCTCCGCGAGCAGCGCCGCCAGGTCGACCCGGCCGTCCGGGCCGGCGCCGACCTCCGCGGCGGTGGCCACCCAGGTGCGGGCGGCGCCGTCGCGGACCCGGGCGTCGGCCGGGGTACGCCCCGAGCTGTCCACCACCACCCGCAGCGGCTGCCGGATGGCGAGCGTGCCGTCGCGCAGGTTGCGCGCGGTGAGGCGGGGGTCGTCGGTGAGGACGGTGCCCACCCCGGCGAGCACCGCGTCGACGGTCCCGCGCAGCGCGTGCACGTCGATCCGGGCCGCCTCGGAGGTGATCCACATGCTGGTGCCGTCGGCGGCGGCGGAGCGCCCGTCGAGCGTGGCCGCGTACTTCCAGATCACGTACGGCCAGCCCCGGCGCATCGAGGTGAGCCAGGCCACGTTGCCGGCCTCGGCCTCCTGGCCGCGTACCCCCAGATCGACCTGGACCCCGGCGGCGCGCAGCGTGGCCGCGCCGCCGGAGGCGACCGGGTTGGGGTCGGGGACGGCGATCACCACGCGGGACACCCCGGCGGCGATGAGCGCGTGGCTGCAGGGGCCGGTGCGGCCGGTGTGGTCGCAGGGTTCGAGGGTGACCACAGCGGTGCCGCCGCGGGCGCGCGTGCCGGCCTGTGCCAGCGCGACGATCTCCGCGTGCGGGCCGCCGGCGTACGCGTGGAAGCCCTCGCCGACGACCTCGCCGTCGGCGCCGAGCAGCACGCAGCCGACCACCGGATTGGGGCTCGTGGCGCCGAGGCCGCGCGCGGCCAGTTCGATGGCACGACGCATCGCCTCGTCGACGGAGACGCTCGCCATGGCCGCCTGTCCTCCCGCTCGCCGGTCACGCGCGGGCGGTTCGGGAGCAGCGGCACGAAAGCCGCGGACACGCGGCGGCGGGAAACCCGGGGACGGCAGTGCCGACCCCGGGGAGCCCACGCGGCGGCTGAGGGTGCTCAGCGGCCGGCAGGGCCTCCCCCGTTCCGCGCGCTGTCTCCCATCCGGACTTTCTGGGGGCGGACGAGCCGCACCCCAACCGTCGGCCCCGGATTCTCACCAGGTCCACCGTCCGGCCGAAGCCGTCCGGGTCGCGGGCTTACCACGGTCGGACCGTGGATCACCGCCGGTTCGGAATTTCACCGAGCCCCGCCAGCGCGTGGTGGGTACACGGGAAGTCTTACACGTTCCGCCCGGCCGTGCGCCACAGAGGCGAGCTACCTCACAGGGCCGGTCAGGTGACGCCGCGACGGCGGTCCACCGCCACGTACGAGCCGGGCTGGCTCTTGGCCACTGTCTTCATCTCCGAGGCCACCGCGATCGCCTCCAGCGGGTCGGTGAACCGCTTGCCGGAATCGGACAGCGACACGCCGATGGAGAGCGTGACGAGCGCGGCGCGGCGAATGTTCCCGCGCCGGTCCTTCAGCTCGACGAAGCCGCGTTCCCGGTCGGTGGCGTCGTAGAGCGCGTCCGCGGCCTTCTCGAAGTCGACCACGGCCCGGCTGGTCAGCGGCCGGACCTGGTTGGGGGCGCAGACGATGACGAAGTCGTCGCCGCCGACGTGGCCGAGGAACGCCGGTGGCAGCCCGATCGACACCACCGCCCGGTGCAGGCTGCGGGCCAGGGCGGAGATGAACTCGTCGCCGCGCACGAAGCCGTACCGGTCGTTGACGCTCTTGAACCGGTCGATGTCGATGTAGCCGACGGCGTAGTCGACGCCGTTGCGCACCCGGTCGCTGATCTCCCGCCGGATCCGGCTGTTGCCGGGCAGGCCGGTCAGCGGCGAAACCTCCCGGAACTCCTTGTTGCGCCGCAGCGTGGAGTTGACCCGGGCCACCAGTTCCAGCGTGTCGAACGGCTTGACCAGGTAGTCGTCCGCGCCGACGCTGAGCCCGTTGACCTTGTCCTGGGTCATCCCCTTGGCGGTGAGCATGATCACTGGCAGGGCCGAGGTCATCGGGTCGGCGCGCAGCCGCCGGGTCAGTTCCAGCCCGTCGATGCGCGGCATCATCAGGTCGACCACGGCGAGGTCGGGCCGCTGCCGCTCGATGATCTCCAGCGCCTCCTGGCCGTCGGCGGCGTGCAGCACCTCGAAGCCGTGCAGGCGCAGGTTGAACTCGACGAAGCGGGCGATGTCCTCGTCGTCGTCGACGACGAGGATCACGTCGGGTCGCTCGCCGGCCGGGTCCATCTCAGGCCCCGGTCATCGCGCGTTCCGCCAGGCCCCGCAGGCGGCGCACCGCCTCCGCGGGATCGTCGGCGCCGTAGACGGCGGTGCCCGCGACGAACGCGTCGGCGCCGGCCGCGGCGGCCTGCTCGATGGTGTCCGCGGCGATGCCGCCGTCGACCTCGATGCGCAGCTCCAGGTGCCCGCTGTCGACGTGCCGGCGGGCCGCGCGCACCTTGTCCAGCAGTTGCGGCAGGAAACGCTGGCCGCCGAAGCCGGCCTTGATCGTCATGATCAGCAGCGTGTCGAAGCTCGGCAGCAACTCCAGGTACGGCTCGATCGGGGTGTCCCGGTCGATCGCCAGCCCCGCCTTCGCCCCGGCCGAGCGCAGGTCCTTCGCGAGCGCCACCGGGTCGTCGCACGCCTCGGCGTGGAACGTGACGTTGTACGCGCCCGCGTCGGCGTACCCGGGCGCCCAGCGGCGCGGATCTTCGATCATCAGGTGCACGTCGAAGGGGATCTCCGTGACGGCACGCAGGCTCTGCACCACCGGCAGCCCGATGGTCAGGTTGGGCACGAAGTGGTTGTCCATGACGTCCACGTGCAGCCAGTCGGCGGCGGGCTCCACGGCACGGACCTCGTCGGCGAGGCGGGCGAAATCGGCGGCCAGGATGCTGGGCGCGACGATCGGCGGCGGTACTGTCACCGGGCCAGTGTACGAACGCGGTGATCCGGAGGTAGCGGCACGGCTCCCGGAGCGACAGCTGGTGATCCTTCCGTGACCGATGGTGCATCATCGGGCCGTCCGGCGAGAAATTCGGCACGAATAGTCGCCGGTGACTGGCCGATCGATTGAAAGGTGACGAAACTCCTACAGGGACGGTCACGTATGCTGCACGCCCGGGCGCGGGGGACGCCGGTCGGGCCTATGACGACCGGCTGCCATCTCTCCCGGAAGGGGCGGACGATGCGACGGTGGCTCCACGTGCTCGCGCTGGCCGGCGCCGCGACGGTGGTGCTCGCGGGATGCGCACAGGCGCACCGGGCCGACGGCGACCTGATCGACGACTGGGCGGCACTGCCGGTGCCGCAACTGTTCGTCCCGGCGACCGAGGCGTGCCTGCCCCGGCTGAGCACCGTGGTGTCCGCCGCCACGTACGAGACGGTGAACTGCGCGGGCAGCCACCTGGCCGAGACCGTGCACGTCGGCCGGTTCACCGGGCCGGAGGCGCAGGGCGTACGCCCGGAACCGGGCTCACCGGCGCTGCGGACCGCGCGCGCCGAGTGCGACCAGCGGGCGCGGGAGATGATCGGCGGGGACTGGCACGCCGCCCGGCTCACGCTGAACATCGCGCTGCCGACGGTGACCGCCTGGACGTCCGGCGCCCGCTGGTTCCGGTGCGACCTGGCCGAGACCGACAGCATCGACAACACCCGCCCGGTCAACCGGGTCGGCAGCCTGCGGGGCGCGCTCGTCGGCGACAACCCGCTGGTGCACAGGTGCTTCGACCCGAAGCTGATCGGCCAGAACCTCAACTACATGGCCCCGGTGCTGTGCACCGAACCGCACCGGGCGGAGTTCGTCGGCGTCTACGAGGAACGCGACATGAGCTGGGCGGAGTTCACCCGCGGCGCGCCCACCACGCACCGGCGCTGCATGACGCTGATCGCCGCGTTCGCCGAGGTGCCGGACAACGCCGAGCTGCCGTACCGGGCCGGGTCCATCTTCTACCCGCCGTCGGAGCGGGAGTGGGAGGAGGGCGACCGGGGCGTGCGCTGTTTCCTGTGGAGCGACGACCGCAAGCTGAACCGCTCGGTGCGCGGAGCCGGGCCCGAGGGACTCCCGGTGACCTGAGCGACTGCCGTATGCTGCACCGCCGAGGCGTACCGGTCGGCCGGACGGCTCCGGACGACGGGGGAGGTCGGTCGGGATGCGGCGATGGTGGACGGCGGTCACCGTGGGCGCGGTGATGGCGCTGGCGCTCGGCGGCTGCGCCGCGCCGGCCGGGGTCGACAGGGACCTGACCGACGACTGGCCCGCGTTCGCCGCGCCCGTCGGTTTCGTGCCGCAGTCCGGCGCCTGCCATCCCACCGTCGCCGACGTCGGATACCTCAGCGGCTACCAGCCGGTCGACTGCGCCGCCCCGCACCGCACTGAGACGCTGCACGTGGGCACGATGACCGGGGCGGAGGCGGAGCGTTCCGCGCCGCCGCGCACCGGATCGGCCGGGATGCGCGCCGCGCACGCCGACTGCGGCCGGCAGGTCACCCGCGCCGTCGGCGCGGACTGGCGCTCCGGGCGGCTGCGGCTGGCGGTGGTCTTCCCGTCGACGCTGGCGTGGTCCGGCGGGGCCCGCTGGTACCGCTGCGACGTCGCCGAGGTGACCGATCTGGACGAGGGCGCCGTGGCCCAGCGCACCGGAAGCCTGCGCGGGGCGCTCAAGCCCGGCTCGAAGCTCGCGCTCGGCTGCTTCAACCCGAAGCTGCGCAAGGACGAGGTGGAGTCGATGCGGCCGGTGGCCTGCACCAGCAAGCACCACGCCGAGTTCGTCGGTGTCTACCAGGCGCCGGACATCAGCTACGCGGAGTTCGACCGCACGCCGCTGCGCACGCACAAGGCCTGCCGGGGCCTGATCGCCAAGTACGCCGGGCTGCCGAACGACGGCAACATGCAGTACCGGGCCGGGACCATCATCTACCACCCGTACGAGGAGCAGTGGCGCGACGGGGACCGGGGCGTGCAGTGCTTCCTGTGGGTCTCCGGGCGGACGCTGACCAAGTCGGTCAAGGGCGCGGGCGCCAAGGCGCTGCCGATCAACTGAGACCCGGGCGGGGCGGGCCGGCACCCACCCCGCCCGGGGCCGCTCAGCCGACCTGCAGCGTCACGTCGTCCACGACGAAGCTGGTCTGCAACGAGGAGTCCTCGACCCCGGTCCACTTCAGCGTGACCGTCTGACCGGCGTACGCGGCCAGGTTGAAGGTGCGCTGGGTGTAGCCGGTGGCCTTGTTCAGGTTCGAGTACGTGGCCAGCGTGGTCGAGCCGACCTGCACGGTGAGCTTGTCGTACGCGACCGAGCTGGTCGTCTCGGCCGTGTCGATGTGCAGCCAGAACGAGAACGTGTAGCTGCTGCACCCGGCCGGCAGCGTGACCGACTGGGACAGCGTGTCGGTCCGCGAGGAGCCGTACCCGTTCATCCACGCCTTGTACGACCCGGTGCGGGCCGCCTGGCTGGAGCTGTTGGTGATCACGCCGGAGCTGGCGGTCCACGGCGTGGTGCCGGACTCGAAGCTGCTGTTGCCGATGAGCTGCCCGCCGGTGCAGCCGCCGCTGCCGCCGGTCACGGTGATCGTGTAGCTGGCGGTGCGGGTGGCCGAACCGGTGCCGGTCACGGTGAGCGTGAACGTGCCGGTGGTGGCCGACGACGAGGCGCCGACCGTCATGGTGGACGAGCCGCCCGACGTGACCGACGACGGGCTGAAGCTCACCGAGACCCCGCTCGGGGCGCCGCTGGCGGACAACGAGACGGTCTGCGCGCTGCCGGCGGTGGTGGCGGTGCTGACCGTGGCGGTGGTGGAGCCACCCCGGGCGACGCTGCCGGAGGTGGGGCTCACCGAGACGGAGAAGTCGTTGGTGGGCGTGCCGCCGCCGACCGCGAGCGCCCAGATCGCGTACGCCACGCCGTCCGCGGCCCGGTTCAGGATGGTCGTGTTGATGTTGCTGGTGTTGTCGCAGGAGCGGTGGTAGCAGCCGTCGTACGCCGCGCCCGCGGTGCCGCCCCACTTGCTGGCCTGCGCCGAGGACTTGGTGTAGCTGGCGCCCGCCGCGTAGCCGGAGGTCTGGATGCCGGCGTTGGCGAACGAGTAGTCGTCGGAGCGGCCCTGCCCCTCGGTGTTCTCCTCCGGCGAGATGCCGAACGAGTCCCAGTACGCCTTCAGCGGCGCGGCGGTGGCCGAGGTGATCCGGTTGATGAAGTAGCCGCCGTTGGGCGAACCCACCATGTCGAAGTTGTAGTAGCCCTTGATGTAGCCGCGCTGGGTGGAGCTGAGCTGGTTGACGTAGTGCTTGGAGCCCTGCAGCCCCTGCTCCTCGCCGTTCCACCAGGCGAACCGGACCCGCTTGGTCATGGTCGGGTTCTGCGCGGCCAGTACCAGCGCGTTCTCCAGCAGCACCGACGAACCGGAGGCGTTGTCGTTGATGCCGGGGCCGGCGGCGACGCCGTCCAGGTGCGCGCCGAACATGACGACCTGGTCCGAGGGGCCCTGCGGCCACTCGGCGATCAGGTTGTTGCCCGGGTAGGTGCAGGTGGAGCAGTTCTGCTCGGTGACCGTGTAGCCGGCGGCCTGGAGCTTGCCCTTGACGTAGTTGACCGACGCCGTGTAGCCGGCCGAGCCGGAGCGCCGGTTGCCCCCGTTGCTGGTGGCGATGGAGTTGAACTGGCTGAGGTGGGCCTGGATGTTGCTGAGGGAGACGTCCGGCGCGGCGAGCGCGGCGACGGCCGGGGCGGGGGCGGAGGCCGGAGCGGGCGCGGCGGAGGCGGTGCCGGCCAGGCTCGCCGTCGTCAGGGTGGCGACGAGGGCGAGCGCGAGGCTCGTGGTCGGCGTTCTGCGTCTCATGGAGACTCCTCGTGGGGGTTCGGCGGGCGGGGTGCCGGGACCGGTGATCGGAACAGTTACATGTATCGATCGCACAGTCAACGGGCTGTCACATCCCACCGACCCCCTCCCCCCACCGGGATGCCGCACACGCTCCATCCCTCCCCATTTCGCCGCACGACGATCAAGGAGTTCGCGCCCGGGCACGACGGACCCGGAGGCACGAACTCCTCGATCGACTGCGGGAGGGGTGGGTCAGGTCCGGCGGAGAACCGCCAGAAACATGGCGTCGGTGCCGTGGCGGTGCGGCCACAGCTGCACCGTGGGCCCGTCACCCAGGCCCGGCATGCCCGCCGGCAGCAGCGGCCGCGCGTCGACGAAGTCGACGCCGAAACCGCACCGCCGGGCCGCCTCGGTCACCGTCACGTGCGTCTCCACCACGTGCGGCGAGCAGGTCACGTACGCGACCAGGCCACCCGGCCGGGCCGCCCGCAGCGCGGCGGTGAGCAGTTCGCGCTGCAACCGGGTCAGCGGCGGCAGGTCCGACGGCTGGCGGCGCCACCGCGCCTCCGGGCGGCGGCGCAGCGCGCCCAGCCCGGTGCACGGCGCGTCCACGAGCACCCGGTCGAAGTGCCCCTCCGGCAGCTTCGGGTCGCTGCCCACGCTGCGCCCGTCGGTGTGCAGCACCGTCACCGGCAGCCCACGGGTGGCCTGCTCCACCAGCCGCGCCCGGTGCTCGGCCACCTCGACCGCCGTCAGCCGTGCGCCACGGGTCGCGGCGAGCGCGCCGAGCAGGCCGGACTTGCCGCCCGGGCCGGCGCACAGGTCCAGCCACCGGCCGTCCGGGCCGTCCAGCGGGGCCGCCGCCAGCGCGTCCGCCACCAGCTGGGACCCCTCGTCCTGCACGTGCGCGCGGCCGTCGGCCACCGCCGCCAGCTCACCCGGCGCCCCGCCGGGCAGGTAGACCGCGTACGGCGAGAACGCGCCGGGCGCGCCGCCCACCTCGTCGGCCAGCGCCACCGGGTCGGCCAGGCCCGGCCGGGCGCACAGGTGCACCGGCGGGCGCTCGTTGTCCTCGATGAGCAGCCGGGTCGTCTCACCCATGTCGCCGCCGAGCGCCTCCGCGAACGACCGCGCGATCCACTGGGGATGGCTGTACGCCAGCGCGAGATGCCCGATCGGGTCGGTCTCCTCGGACGGGGCGAGCTTGGCCACCCAGGCGTCGGCGTCCCGGCTGGTGATCTCCCGCAGCACCGCGTTGGCGAACCCGGTGGCGCCCGGTCCCACCGACCGGACCAGGTCGACGGTGGACGACACCGCGGCGTGCGCGGGCACCCGGGTGTGCAGGATCTGGTACGCCCCGAGCCGCAGCGCGTCGCGCACCGGCGGGTCGATGCGCTGCACGTCCCGCCCGGCCGCGTCGGTGACGATCGCGTCGAGCGTGCCGGTGTGCCGCAGCGTGCCGTAGGTCAGCTCGGTGGCGAACGCGGCGTCCCGGCCGGTCAGCCCGGCCTCGCGCAGCATCGCCGGGAGCACCAGGTTGGCGTACGCGTCGTCGCGGTGCACCGCCGCGATCGCCTCGTACGCGACCTGCCGGGGCAGGTCGACGGCCGGACGGGCCGGACGCCCGCCCCGCCGGTCCCCGCCGAACCGGTCCCCGCCACGCCGGTCGCCGCGCTCACGGTCACCGCCGGACCGGTCGCCGGCACGCCGGTCCGCGGCGGGCCGGTCGGCGCGCTGCCGGGTACCGCGCTCACGGTCGCCGAACCGGTCCGGACGCGACGGCCCCGTCACGCGAACACCTCGCCGGCGGTGACCCGGGCGCCGCGCGCCCAGTCGCCGGCGGGCATGGCCTTCTTGCCGGCGGCGCGCACCTCGCCGAGGCGCACCGGCGTGGTGGCGGTGCCGACGAGCACGCCCGACTTCTCCACGTGCAGCTCCCCCGGCTTCAGCTCCGGGCCGTCGGCCACCGGTGTGACCGGGCCGAGCTTGACCCGGTCGTCGCGGAACGTGGTCCACGGGCCGGGCGCGGGCGTGCAGGCGCGGATGCGCCGGTCCACCGCGAACGCGGGGTCGCCCCAGCGGACCCGGGCGTCCTCCACCGTCAGCTTCGGGGCGAGCGAGACGCCGTCGGCGGGCTGCGGCACGGCGCGGGCGGTGCCGGCGCCGATCGCGTCCAGGACGGCGACCAGCAGCCCGGCGCCGGAGTGCGCGAGCCGTTCCAGCAGGTCACCGGAGGTGTCGGCGGGGCGGATCTCGTCGGTGACGGTGCCGTAGACCGGGCCGGTGTCCAGCCCCGCCTCCAGCTCGAAGACGCTGGCCCCGGTCAGCTCGTCGCCGTGCAGCACGGCGTGCTGCACCGGCGCGGCGCCACGCCAGGCGGGCAGCAGTGAGAAGTGCAGGTTGATCCAGCCGTGCCGGGGGATCTCGAGCGCCACCGGCGGCACCAGCGCCCCGTAGGCGACCACCGGTACGCAGTCCGGCGCCAGCTCGCGCAGCCGGTCGAGGAACTCCGGCTCGCGCGGGCGGGCCGGGGTGAGCACCTCGACGCCGTGCGCGTCGGCCCACGCGCCGACCGGTGAGCGGACCAGTCCCCGGCCACGACCGGCCGGGGCGTCGGGGCGGGTGACCACGGCGAGCAACTCGTGCCCGGAAGCGGCGATCGCGTCCAGGGCCGGTACGGCGACCGCCGGGGTGCCGGCGAAGACCAGGCGCATCCGGGTCACCGCCCCAGGCCGAACGGGTTGCCGGCGGCGTGCGGGCTCAGCTTGACGGTGGGCGGCGCGGCCTGGTCATACCACTCGGCCTGGCGGATCGCCTTCATGGCCTCCTTGCGGCCGGCCGGGTCGAGCCGGTCGACGAAGAGGACCCCGTCGAGGTGGTCGGTCTCGTGCTGCACGCAGCGGGCCATCAGGCCGGTGCCGACGATCTGCAGCGGGTCGCCGTAGCCGTTGAAGCCCTTGGCGATCACGTTCTGCCGGCGCTTGGTGTCGAAGTAGAGCCCGGGGATGGACAGGCAGCCCTCCGGGCCGTCCTGCTCCTCCTCGTCAGGGAACTCCAGCACCGGGTTGACCAGGTGGCCGAGGACGTCGTCGACGTCGAAGGTGAACACCCGCAGGCCCACCCCGAGCTGCGGCGCGGCCAGGCCGGCGCCGCTCTGCTCGCGCATCGTGTCGGTCAGGTCGGCGATCAGCTTGCGCAGCTCGACGTCGAAGTCGACGACCGGGTCGGCCGGCGTGCGCAGCACCGGATCGCCGAACAGACGGATGGGCTGGACGGTCACTCGGCGTGGCTCCTTGTCTGGGTCGAACGATGCGCGTCCAGTCTACGGAGTCGGCCCGGCCGCCCCGGGTCGCGTACCGGGAACGGTGACCGGGGCCGCCTCCCGCCCCACCCGCACCGGCAGCGTGGCGTGACCACGCAGGGTGAGCCGCACCCGCCGCTCGGGCCGGCCCGCGAGGGCCATCTCCGGCAGCCGGCGCAGCAGCAGCGGGAACGCCACCTGCGCCTCCAGCCGGGCCAGCGCCGCGCCGAGGCAGTAGTGCGGCCCGGCACCGAAGGACAGCGGCGCGATCTGCGCCCGCCACGGGTCGAAGCGGGCCGGATCCGGGTAGCGGCGCGGATCGCGGTTGGCCGCGCCAAGCAGCACGATGACCCAGCTCGCCGGCGGCAGGTCGACCTCGCCGTACCGGGCGGGCGCCGTGCTCATCCGCGAGGTGAGCTGCACCGGCGAGTCGTAGCGCAGCAGCTCGTCGACGTAGGCGGGGGCGAGGTCGGGCCGCTCGCGCAGCGCCGCCGCGGCGCCCGGATGCGCCAGCAGCGCCACCAGGCCGTTGCCGAGCAGATTCGTGGTGGTCTCGAAGCCGGCCACCAGCAGCACGATCAGGTTCGCCAGCAGCTCGTCGCCGGAGAGCCGGTCGCCGCCGTCGTGGGCCTGGACCAGCGCGGTGGTGAGGTCGTCGGCCGGCGCCCGGCGGCGGGCCGCCACCAGCTCGGTGAAGTAGGCGCGCAGCTCCGCCGCTCCCCGGTCGGCCACGGCGAGCTCGTCGGCGGTGATCTCCGGTTCGAGCGCGCCGGTCAGGTCGGCGGCCCAGCGCCGGAACAGCGGCCGGTCCGCCGACGGGACGCCGAGCAGCGCGCAGATCACCCCGACCGGAAGCGGGTACGCGAACGCGCCCATGAAGTCGACCGGCTCGTCGGCGGTGAGCATCGCGTCGACCAGCTCGTCGGCCTGCGCCCGCACCACGTCGCGCATGGCGGCGATCCGGCGCGGGGTGAACGCGCCCGCGGCCAGCCGTCGCATCCGGCTGTGGTCGGGCGGGTTGGTGCGCAGCATCGACCGGGAGATCGACAGCATCGCCGGGCTGTCCCGCCAGCCGGGCAGGAACTGGTCGCGCAGCGCGTCGTCCATCACCCCGAACTGGGCGTCGCGCAGGATCGCGTCGGCCTCCGCGTACCCGGTGACCACGTAGAAGACCGGCCCGGCCTGGACCACCGGGCCGTGCGCGCGCAGCCGCTCGTACGTCGGGTAGGGGTCGAGGCGCCCCTCGGGGGACATCAGCAGCGCGAGCGCGTCGGTGGGATCCACGATTCCGCCTCCCCAGGCATCGGAGGCCTTCATCATGCTCCCGCCCGCCGGATCGGGTGAACCCGTGACGGCGAGGTGGCGGTGTCCCCCGCGGTCAGGCGCCGGCGCCCGGCTCCCCGGCGAGCACCGGGCCGCTGCCGAGCAGCGCGTGCTCCGGCAGCGGCAGCGTGATGCCGTGCGCGTCCTCCCAGTCGTGGATCAGGCCCGGCCGGGCCTGCGCGGTGAAGAACTCGACGGCGCTGATCCCGCCGACCACCGGCTCCTCCACCTCGGCGACCAGCCGGGCCGCGACCATCGGCAGGCCGGCGCGCACGGCGGCGCTGAGCCGCCGGTGCCCGTCGACGACGAAGAAGTACTCGCCGGTGTAGCCGATGCTCAGCGGCTCCGGCTCCCCGTCGCCGCCGGCCGCCTCGGCCGCGACGTCGGAGTCCCAGAGACCGCGCAGCGTCGACACGTCCTCGGTGGGGTACACCCGGGCCGGGTCGAGCAGCAGCAGCGGCTGGCCGGCGCGCAGCACGTCGGCGCCGAGACGGCCCTCGTAGACGTCGATGACGTGCGCGATGACCTGCTCCGGGTTGGCCCGGGTGGTGTCGCAGACCAGGTCGTAGTTGCGCAGGCGGGCCTTGTCGACGCCGTACCGCACGATGAACCGGCCGCGCTCGCTCTCGCTGCGCTCGCGCAGCTTGGCCCGCGCCTCCTCCAGCGAGGTGTAGCTCTCGGCCGGGCCGGACGGGCGGGCCAGCACGCGCCGGGCCGCCTCGGTCGGCTCGGTGATCATGTGCACCTTGAGCGCGTCGGTGAAGAAGTGCCACGCCAGGCGGGAGTCCATGACCAGGGACTCGCCGGAGGCGGCGATGTCGCGCTGGAGCTGGTCGACGTAGCCGTCGACGGCCTGGTCCAGCTCGGCGTGCAGGTTGAGCTGGAGGGCGGTCATCTGCCGCTCCTGGGCCATCTGGCGGTAGAGGTCGCCGACGCTGACCCGGCGCAGCCCCAGCCGCTTGGCGATCTCGACCGAGACGGTGCTCTTGCCACTGCCGAGGTCACCGTTGAAGACGATCGACTGACGAACGGTCACGACTGGTCCACCCCTGCTCACCGGCTGACTGACGACATCGAGTGTCGGCCCGACGTGCTCTGGCACCCGCCGCGCCGCGTCCCGCGCGGGGAAAGCGCGCGGCTGGGCATGACGGGCGATGCTATCACCGTGCGCTACCCGATTGCCGGACCAGGTGTGCGGCAAACCCCAGCTCACGACCGTCCGCGAGGGCCCGCGTGCGCAGTGTCACGCCGATCGGGTCCGGTCAGAACAGGGTGAGCGGATCGACCTGCAGCCGCACCGGATCGGCCGCCTTGCGGGCGCTGCGCTGCCCGGCGGCGGAGTGCAGCGCCTCGGCCATCGCGGCGGCCCGGGACCGGGGCACGCGGACCAGCATCCGCTCCCGGCCCTCGTCCGCCGGCACCGGGCCGAGCACCTCGGCGTCATCGGGCAGCCGGGCGCCGGCGAGCAGGTCGGCCACCGCCTCGGCCGCGCCGGTGACGCTCGCCATCCGTACCGCGGGCGGGAAACCCAGCTCCCGCCGCTCGGCCAGCTCCCGGGCGGCGAACCAGGCGGAGTCCCAGCGCAGCAGCGCCTGCACCGGCGCGAGCGCGCCGTCGGCGACCACCACCACCCGGCCACCGGCCGGGCCGGGCCGGGCCAGCGCGGCGGCGGCCATCCAGCGCCGCAGCGCCTCCTCGCCGGCCCGCAGGTCGGCCCGGGTCAGCAGCGCCCACGAGTCGAGCAGCAGCACCGCGCCGTAGCCGCCGTCGGCGACCGGCTCGGCGCCCGGCGTGGCGATCACCAGTCCGGCACCGCCCGGCACCGTCGCCAGCACCTCCTCCCGCCCGGAGGTGCGCACCGGCACGCCGGGGAACGCCCGGCCCAGCTCCTCGGCGGTCCGCCGGGCGCCGGTCACCGAGGCGCGCAGCCGCCGCCCACCGCACTCCGGGCAGGCGTACGCGGCGGCCACCCGGCCGCACCAGCGGCAGGCGGGCGTGCCCTGCGCCGAGGGCAGCGCGAGCGGTCCGGCGCAGTGCGGGCAGCGGGCCGGGGCGCGGCAGTCCGCGCAGGCCACCGACGGCACGTAGCCCCGGCGCGGCACCTGCACCAGCACCGGCAGGTCCGCGCGCAGCGCGTCCCGGGCGGTGGTCCAGGCCAGGCTCGGCAGCCGCGCCGAGGCCGCGCCGGGATCGCGGGCCAGTTGCGGGTCGTCGCCGGTGGGCGCCATGGCCGGGGTACGCGCGCGCACCACCGCCCGGTCGGCCACCACCTCGCGCGCCCAGCCGGTCTCCACGAGCAACTGCGCCTCGGCGGTACGGGCGTACCCGCCGACCAGTGCGGCGACGTCGCCGAGCTGCGCCCGGGTGAGCAGCACGTCCCGGGCGTGCGGGTACGGCGCGCGAGGCTCGGCGTGCAGGTCGTCGCCGTCGTCCCAGATCGCCACCAGGCCGAGGCGGGCCACCGGGGCGAACATCGCCGCCCGGGTGCCGATCACCACGTCGGCGTCCCCCGTCCGGGCGGCGAGGAAGGCCCGGTAGCGGCGGGACGGGCCGTCGGCGGCGGTCAGCCGGACGTGCCGGCCCGCGCCGAGCACGGCGGTCACTGCCGCGTCGAGGCGGTCCAGGTCACGGGTGTCGGCCACCACGACCACGGCGCCCCGGCCGCCGGCCACGGTGGCGGCGACCGCGTCGGCGTACCGGTCGGCCCAGTCCTCCCCCGGCAGCGCGGACCAGACCGCGCGGGCGGGCCTGCCGTCGGTGAGCGCGCGCAGCAGCGCCGGCCCGGCCGGGTAGTCCCGCCAGCCGCGCGGGTCCACCTCCGCCGGGCCGCCCGGCCGGGCGTCGGCGGCCTCGGCCGGCAGGCCGTGGGGCGCGGTGCCGTCGGCGGTGGCGATGCTGCCGTCGGGCGTGGCCGAGGCGGTGGGTGGCGCGTCCGCGGCGGTGGCGGCCTTCTCGGCGCGGGCGTGCCGGGGCGGCACGGCGAGGCGGAGCACGTCGGCGAGGCTGCCGGCGTACCGGTCGGCGACCGCGCGGGCCAGCCGGGCCACCTCCGGGGAGAGCACCGGCACCGGGGAGACGACCTTCTCCAGGTACGCCAGCTTCGGGTGCTCGGACGACTCGGCGCGCTCCAGCAGCCAGCCGTCGACGAGTTGCCCGGCGAACCGCACCTTCACCCGTACCCCGGGCCGGGCGTCGGCGTCGAGCGCCTCCGGCACCAGGTAGTCGAACGGGCGGTCGAGGTGCGGCAGCGGCACGTCCACGCAGACGCGCGCGACCGGCGACCCCGGTGCGGGTCGCCGGTCGCGGCGCGTGGTGGCGGTCAGGCTCCCGCGGCCGACTTGAGGTCGGCGGCCCGGTCGGTGCCCTCCCAGGTCAGCTCCGGCAGCTCCCGGCCGAAGTGGCCGTACGCGGCGGTCTGCTGGTAGATCGGGCGGAGCAGGTTCAGGTCCCGGATGATGGCGGCCGGGCGCAGGTCGAACACCTCGGCCACGGCCTTCTCGATCGAGGCGACCGGCACGGTCTCGGTGCCGAACGTCTCGATGAACAGGCTCACTGGATGTGCCTTGCCGATCGCGTACGCCACCTGCGCCTCGCACCGCTCGGCCAGACCGGCGGCTACGACGTTCTTCGCCACCCACCGCATCGCGTACGCCGCCGACCGGTCGACCTTCGACGGGTCCTTGCCGGAGAACGCGCCGCCACCGTGCCGGGCGTACCCGCCGTAGGTGTCCACGATGATCTTCCGGCCGGTCAGACCGGCGTCACCCATCGGCCCACCGATCTCGAACCGGCCCGTCGGGTTCACCAGCAGCCGGTAGCCCTCGGTCTGAAGGCCGAGGCCCTCCAGCTCCGGCGCGATCACGTGGTCCCTGATGTCCGGGGTGAGCAGCGACTCCAGCGAGATGTCCGCCGCGTGCTGGCTGGACACGACCACGGTGTCGAGCCGGACCGGCCGCAGCCCGTCGTACTCGATGGTCACCTGCGTCTTGCCGTCCGGCCGCAGGTACGGGATCGTGCCGTCCTTGCGCACCGCGGCGAGCCGGCGCGAGAGCCGGTGCGCCAGCGCGATCGGCAGCGGCATCAGCTCGGGCGTCTCGGAGCAGGCGAAGCCGAACATCATGCCCTGATCGCCCGCGCCCTGGGCGTCCAGCGCGCTCTCCGACCCGCCGGTACGCAGCTCGAAGGCGTTGTCGACGCCCTGGGCGATGTCCGGCGACTGGGCACCGATGGACACGCTGACGCCGCAGGACGCGCCGTCGAAGCCCTTCTTCGACGAGTCGTACCCGATCCCGAGGATGGTCTCCCGGACGATCGTCGGAATGTCGGCGTACGCCTTGGTGGTCACCTCGCCGGCCACGTGCACCTGGCCAGTGGTGATCAACGTCTCCACCGCGACCCGGCTGTGCGGGTCCTGGGCGAGCAGCGCGTCGAGAATGCCGTCACTGATCTGGTCGGCGATCTTGTCCGGGTGGCCCTCCGTGACCGATTCGGACGTGAAGAGACGTGTCACGGCACTCCTAAGCATGTGAAGACTTTTAAAGGTCGCTCGGCGGCAGTTTAGTCACCGTCGTTCCGCCGTGACCCGATGAACGCGGGTCGACCAACCGTCAGGAACGTGACGGCAACCGCGGACAGACGAGGTCCCAGACGGCGTCGGCCAGGGCCTCCTTGGGCTGCTCGGACAGCCGGTGCACGGCGCCATCGGCCCCGATCACGGTGGCCGCGTTGGTGTCGGCGCCGAAGACCTTGTCCACGCCGACCTCGTTGATCACGATCATGTCGGCCCCCTTGCGGGCCAGTTTGGCCCGGCCGTTGGCCTCCGCGTCGTCGGTCTCGGCGGCGAAGATCACCAGCACCTGGCCGGGACGGCGGACGCGCCCCAGCTCGGCGGCGATGTCCGGGTTGGTGACCAGCTCGATGACCGGCGCGACGCCGTCGTCGGACTTCTTGATCTTCGTGGTGGCGTAGCCGGCCGGCCGGAAGTCGGCGGGCGCGGCGGCCATCACCACGGCGTCCGCGTCGGCGGCCGCCGTGAGCGTGGCGGCGCGCAGTTCCTCGGTGGTGCCCACCCGGACCAGATCCACCCCGGCCGGGTCGGGCAGCGCCACGTTCGCCGCGACGAGCGTGACCCGGGCGCCCCGGGCGACGGCGGCGCGGGCGAACGCGTACCCCTGCTTGCCGGAGGACCTGTTGCCCAGGAACCGGACCGGGTCCAGCGGCTCCCGGGTGCCCCCGGCGGTGACCACCACGTGCCGGCCCGCCAGGTCGGCCTCGGCCTCGGCACCGCGGGCCAGCGCCCGGCGGGCCACCGCGAAGATCTCCGCCGGGTCGGGCAGCCGGCCCTTGCCGGTGTCCCGCCCGGTGAGCCGGCCCACTGCGGGCTCGATCACGCGGACGCCCCGCGAGCGCAGCGTGGCCACGTTCGCGACGGTGGCCGGGTGCTCCCACATCTCGGTGTGCATGGCGGGCGCCAGCAGCACCGGGCAGCGTGCGGTCAGCAGCGTGTTGGTGAGCAGGTCGTCGGCGAGGCCGTGGGCGGCCTTGGCGAGCAGGTCGGCGGTGGCCGGTGCGACGACGACCAGGTCGGCGTGCTGCCCGAGCCGCACGTGCGGCACCTCGTGCACGTCGGACCAGACGTCGTCGGCGACCGGCTGACCGGACAGGGCCGCCCAGGTCGGCGCCCCGACGAAGCGGAGCGCCGAGGCGGTCGGCACCACCCGGACCCGGTGACCCGACTCGGTGAAGAGCCGGAGCAGCTCACACGCCTTGTAGGCGGCGATGCCGCCGCCGACCCCGAGGACGATCTCGGCGGGCATCGGCGCGGGCGCGGTTACGGCTGGTCGGTCGGCTCGGCGGTGAGCAGGCCCGCGTTGATCTCGCGCATGGCGATGGAGAGCGGCTTCTCCTGCGGGGTGGTCTCCACCAGCGGGCCGACGTACTCCAGGAGGCCCTCACCGAGCTGGCTATAGTAGGCGTTCACCTGACGGGCGCGCTTGGCGGCGAAGATGACCAGCGCGTACTTCGAGGTGGTCTTCTCGAGCAGCTCGTCGATCGGCGGGTTGGTGATGCCCTCGGGGTTGGTGGCGATGGATCCCACGAATTAAACCTCTGCGTCTCGTGCGCCGCCCGCGGGCGGTCGGGCCGGAGCCAGGAAGGACGAACCGAGCAATCCTACCAGCTCCGCCGCGGCGCGCTCGGTGTGGTCGTGTGCCACCGCGTGGGCGAAGACGGCCGCCACGTCCGGGTCGGCGCGGTACGCCGGCGGCGCGAGGAGCACCAGCCGGACGCCGGGCGCCGCCGCCCGTACCGCGAGCGCGCCGGCCAGGTCCAGCGGCAGCAGCACCGGCCGTCCCTCGGCGAGCCGCGTCCGCACCGGGGCGCGGGGCACCCCCCTGCGGTACGGCCCGATCCGGCACCACTCGAGCAGCTCCCCGGCGGCGATCAGCCGGTCGAAGCCGGGCGCGTCGAGGAAGACGCGGTCGACGCCGTCGCGCTCGTCCGGACGCGGTGGGCGGGTGGTGGCCACCACCGGCACCCAGACAGACGCAAGGCGCGCCCGGACCGCCTCGACGACACTGCTCCGGCCGGCCCCGGAGGGACCGGACAGAACAGTGAGCCGAGCCGCCGAGCGCGCCTCGTCATCCGTGCTCACCGCTTGTTTCTACACGGCGGGCCGTTCAGTTGGCGGCGAACTCTCCGAGCAGAGCCTTGCGCTGCTGCTCGCCGAGGCCGCGCAGGCGACGGCTGTCCGCGATCTTGAGCTTCTCCATGATCTGGGTGGCCCGGATCTTGCCGATGCCCGGCATCGCCTGGAGCACGGCCGAAACCTTCAGCTTGCCCACGACGTCGTCGGACTCGGCCCGCTCGAGGACGGTGGCGAGGGTGGTCTTGCCCTGCTTGAGCTGCTCCTTCAGCTCAGCGCGGGCCTTGCGGATCTCCGCGGCCTTCTCCAGCGCGGCAGCGCGCTGTTCGGGGGTCAGTGACGGGAGCGGCACCAGTTCTCCTCAGGTCCCTAGTACGGCGGGCGGAGCGCCCCACCGCATCTGTGAAACGTGGTGTCGCTGGCAACCAAAGGGGTCCGTGGTTCCCAGCGCGGGGAAAACTAGCGGTCAACGGAGATTTCGGCAACGTGGGCGCGCGATGATCAACGGAAAGTGACCGAGCCGTCAGTCAGTCCGCCGCGCCCAGGGCGGCCCGGCAGTCGGCCAGCACCCGCTCGGTGGCGGCCCGCAGGTCGGCCGGGTCGGGGCCCGCGCCGAGCACCTCCCGGGAGTACGACGGGAGCACCGACGGCAGCGCGGCGCCGAACACGGTACGCAACCCGGCGGGCGTTCCGCCCTGCGCGCCCAGCCCCGGCGCGAGCAGCGGACCGTTGACCGAGTCCAGATCGTGACCCGTCTCACCGACCGTCGCGCCGACCACCAGACCGAAGCTGCCGAGCGGCTCCGCACCCCGGTTGAGCTGGGAAATCTCGTCGATCACGGTCTGCGCGACGGTGCGCCCGTCGGCACCCACGGCGCGCTGCACGGAGGCACCCTCCGGGTTGGACGTGAGCGCCAGGACGAAGACCCCGCCGCCGTGCTCGGCGGCGGTGGAGAACATCGGGGCGAGCGAACCTACTCCCAGGTAGGGGCTCGCGGTGACCGCATCGACATACAGAGGGCTGGATGGATCGAGGTACGCCGACGCGTACGCGGCGACCGTCGAGCCGATGTCGCCACGCTTCACGTCAAGCAGAGTGAGCGCTCCCAAATCTCGCAACTGTCGGATAGTTGACTCAAGCACGCCGACACCCCGCGCGCCGAAGCGCTCGAAGAACGCCGACTGCGGCTTGACCACGGCGACCCGGTCACCGATGGCCTCCACCACCGTCGCGCAGAACCGCTCCAGGCCCGCCACGTCGTCGGACAGGCCCCAGGCGGTCAGCAACCCGGGGTGCGGGTCGATCCCCACGCAGAGCGGCCCTCGTTCCGCCACGGCCCGGTGCAGACGGGTGCCGAACGTCTCCATCGCGTCTCTCCCTCTTCCGGCGGCTCCGGGCCGCCTGGCGTGTCGGGCGACGGGAGCCCCGTCGCGCCCTGTCGAACCCGGCCGGGCTCAGTCGGCCTTCACCGCCGCGGCCACTCCGGCCGCGATCCGCGCCACGTCCGCGGCGTCGCAGACGTACGGCGGCATCGTGTAGACGAGATCCCGGAACGGGCGCAGCCACACCCCCTCGGCCGCCGCGGCGGCCGTCGCCCGGGGCAGATCCACCTCGTGGTCGAGCTGCACCACCCCGATGGCGCCGAGCACGCGGACGTCGGCCACGCCGGGGGCGTCCCGCAGCGGCTCCAGGCCGGCCCGCAGCCCCTCGGCGATGCCCGCCACGCGTCCCGCCCAGTCCCCGGCGCGCAGCAGGTCCAGGGAGGCGTTGGCGACGGCGCAGGCGAGCGGGTTGCCCATGAACGTCGGCCCGTGCGCCAGCACCCCGTCGGCGGAGATGGCCGCCGCCACCTCGGTCGTGCACAGCGCCGCCGCCAGCGTCAGGTAGCCGCCGGTGAGCGCCTTGCCGACGCACAGCACGTCCGGGGCGACACCGGCGTGCTCGGCGGCGAACATCCGGCCGGTCCGGCCGAAGCCGGTGGCGATCTCGTCGAAGACCAGCAGGATGCCGTGCCGCCGGGTCACCTCGCGCAGCACGCGCAGGTAGTGCGGGTGGTGGAACCGCATCCCGCCAGCCCCCTGGACCACCGGCTCGACGATCACCGCGGCCAGCTCGTCCGCGTGCCGTTCCACCGCCTCCACCAGCGCCGCCTCGTACGCCGGGTCCGGCGCCACGTCGAAGCCGGGCGGCGGCACCGGCGCGAACACCTGCCGGGGCAGCACGTCGCCCCAGAGGTGGTGCATGCCGCCCTCCGGGTCGCAGACGCTCATCGGGTGGAACGTGTCGCCGTGGTAGCCGCCCCGCCAGGTGCCCAGCCGGCGGCGCTGCGGGCGTCCCCGCGCCCGCTGGTACTGCAGGCACATCTTCACCGCGACCTCGACGCTGACCGAGCCGGAGTCGGCCAGGAAGACGTGTTCCAGGCCGTCCGGGGTCAGCTCGACGAGCGTGCGCGCCAGGCGTACCGCGGGCTCGTGGGTGAGCCCGCCGAACATCACGTGGCTCATCCGCCCGAGCTGGTCTGTCACCGCGGCGTCGAGCACCGGGTGCCGGTAGCCGTGGATCGCCGCCCACCACGACGACATGCCGTCGACCAGCTCCCGCCCGTCGGCGAGCCGCAGCCGCACCCCTTCGGCGCTGTCGACCACGTACGGCGCGCTGGCGGGCGGGACGGCGGCGTACGGGTGCCACACGTGCCGCCGGTCGGCTTCCAGAATCTCCTCAGGCGTCACGTCTCCTCCTCCTCCACCCCGCCCCCTCCCCGCCCTCCCCGCCTTCCCCGCCCTCCTCGCTGATCTTGCGGTTGCCGCCCCCGCCGCGCCCGCGATGAGGCGGTATGCCGGGGCCGGAAGTGCAAGATCGGCGGGGTGCAGGGGGGCGGGGGCGGGGGGCGGGGGTGCAGGGGGCGGGGTGGGTCGGGGTCAGGGTCGGGTGGTTCGGGTGATGGCTCGGGTCAGGGACGGGCCCCGGTAGATGAAGCCGGTGTAGAGCTGGAGCAGGGCGGCGCCGGCGTCGAACATGCGTGTCGCGTCGTCCGGGTCGAGGATGCCGCCCACGCCGATCACCGGTAGCCGCCCGCCGGTCTCGCGGTGTACGAAGGCGACCATCTCCCGGGCCCGGGCGGTCAGCGGCCGGCCGGACAGACCGCCGGCCTCGGCGGCCCGCGCCCGGTCGGCCGGGGCGAGTCCGTCGCGGGCGAGCGTGGTGTTCGTGGCGATGACCCCGGCCGCACCCCGGTCGAGGCACACCTCCAGCAGCTCGGCCACGGCCGGCTCGGTCAGGTCGGGGGCGATCTTCACCAGCACCGGCTTCTCCCCCACCAGCGCGGCGAGCAACGCGTCCAGGTGGGACCGGTCCTGAAGCGACCGCAGTCCGGGGGTGTTCGGTGAGGACACGTTCACCGCGAAGTAGTCGCCGTGCTCCTTGAGCGCCCGGTAGGACGCGAGGTAGTCCTCGACCGCCTCGTCCAGCGGGGTGACCTTGGACTTGCCGAGCGAGATGCCCAGCGGCACGCCGAGCGGGCGCGGCAGGGCGGCCAGCCGGTCCGCGAGCGCCGCCGCGCCCGCGTTGTTGAAGCCCATCCGGTTGATCACGGCTTCGCTGTCGCGCAGCCGGAACAGCCGGGGCCGGGGGTTGCCCGGCTGGGGGTGCGCGGTGACGGTCCCGACCTCGACGAAACCGAAGCCGAGTGCCGGCCAGGCGGGCAACGCGAGTCCGTTCTTGTCCATGCCGGCCGCCAGCCCGACCGGGTTGGGGAAGCGCACCCCGAACACCGTCCGCGGCGCCGCCCGGAAGTACGCCCGCCGCAGCGCCGCGAGGACCGCCGGCCGCCGCGACACCGCCGCGAGCCGTTCCAGCGTCCACTCGTGCGCGCCCTCGGCGTCCCCGCCCGCGAGCGAGAACAACCGGGGCCGCACCACCTTCTCGAAGATCACGCCCCGGCCCCCTGCCCGGCCGGCCCGTTGATCATGAGGTTGGCGGCGATGTGGATCTCGATATCCGCCGCCAACCTCATGATCGGCGCGTGGAGGCGCGCTGTCACTCGCCCGCCCGCAGGGCGGCGTGCAGGTCCTGCAGCGGACGGACCTTCAGGTCGCCGTTGATGCGGGCCTCGATGCCCATGACGGCCGCCGCCGCGCCCGGGACGGTGGTGATGCAGGGGATGTCCACGCTCACCGCCGCGCTGCGGATCTCGTACCCGTCGGACCGGGCGCTCGCCCCGGAGCCCTGCGGCGTGTTCACCACCAGCGCCACGTCGCCGCCGAGGATCAGCGAGACCGCGTCCGCGCCCTCCCCCGACTCGTAGTGCTTGCGGATCTGCTCGCAGGCGATGCCGTGCCGGCGCAGCACCTCGGCCGTACCGGTGGTGGCCACGATCTCGAAGCCCAGGTCGGCCAGGCGCTTGATCGGGAAGATCATGCCGCGCTTGTCCCGGTTGGCGACCGAGACGAAGATCTTCCCGGCGGTCGGCAGCGACCCGTACGCGGCCGCCTGCGACTTGGCGAACGCCTGCCCGAAGCCGGTGTCGATACCCATCACCTCGCCGGTGGACTTCATCTCCGGGCCGAGCAGCACGTCGATGCCCTTGCCGGACGGGGTGCGGAACCGCTTGAACGGCAGCACCGCCTCCTTGACCGCGATCGGCGCGTCGGCCGGCATGGTGCCGCCGTCGCCGGTCGGCGGCAGCATCCCCTCGGCCCGCAGCTGCGCGACGGTGGCGCCGAGCGCGATCCGGGCCGCCGCCTTCGCCAGCGGCACCGCCGTGGCCTTCGAGACGAACGGTACGGTCCGGGAGGCGCGCGGGTTGGCCTCCAGCACGTAGAGCATGTCGCCCTGCAGCGCGTACTGGACGTTGAGCAGGCCGCGCACACCGATGCCGCGGGCGATCTGCTCGGTGTAGTGCCGCACCTGGGCCAGGTGCGAGCCGGCCAGGGTGATCGGCGGCAGCGCGCACGACGAGTCGCCGGAGTGGATGCCGGCCTCCTCGATGTGCTCCATCACGCCGCCCAGGTAGACGTCGCCGTCGGCGTCCACGAGCGCGTCCACGTCGATCTCGATGGCGTCGTCCAGGAACCGGTCCACCAGCACCGGACGGTCCGGCGAGATGGCGGTGGCCCGGCCGATGTAGTCGCGCAGCGTGGCGTCGTCGTAGACGATCTCCATGCCGCGCCCGCCGAGCACGTACGACGGTCGGACCAGCACCGGGTACCCGATCTCGTCGGCGATCGCCTTCGCCTCGTCGTACGAGGTGGCCATGCCGTGCGCGGGCGCGCGCAGTCCGGCCCGGGCCAGCACCGCGCCGAACGCGCCGCGCTCCTCGGCCAGGTGGATCGACTCCGGGGAGGTGCCGACGATCGGCACCCCGGCGTTCTTGAGCCGCTGCGCCAGGCCGAGCGGGGTCTGGCCGCCCAGCTGCACGATCACCCCGATGACACCGGGTCCGTCGGCCTCCCGGCCGGAGGAGTCCTCCGCGTGCCAGACCTCCAGCACGTCCTCGAACGTCAGCGGCTCGAAGTAGAGCCGGTCGGCGGTGTCGTAGTCGGTGGAGACGGTCTCCGGGTTGCAGTTGACCATGACCGTCTCGTAACCGACGCCTTCGGCGCCGGAACCGGACGCAGAGGCTGTGCCGATCGGCGCGCTTCGCAGCGCTTGTACGGCGTGCACGCACGAGTAGTCGAACTCGATGCCCTGCCCGATCCGGTTCGGCCCGGAGCCCAGGATGAGCACCTTGGGCCGGGCCGAGGGCGCCACCTCGGTCTCCGAGTCGTAGGTCGAGTAGTGGTACGGCGTGGTCGCCTCGAACTCGGCCGCGCAGGTGTCCACCGTCTTGTAGACCGGGCGGACGCCGAGCCGGTGCCGCAGCGTGCGGACGCCGTCCTCGGCGGCCAGCTCGGGACGCAGCGCGGCGAGCTGCCGGTCGGACAGCCCGGCCCGCTTGGCCCGGCGCAGCAGACCGGCGTCGAGCACCGGCGCGTCCACGATCTCGGCGCGCAGCTCGACCAGCGCGGCGATCTGGTCCAGGAACCACGGGTCGATGCCGCCGGACGCCTCGGACACCTCGGCGATCGACGCGCCCAGGCGCAGCGCCCGCTCGACGGTGTAGAGCCGGCCGTCGTGCGGCGTGCGCAGCGCGGCGAGGGTGTTCTCCTTCGTGGCGCCGTCCGGGTCCGGAGTGGTCCAGAAACCCGATGCCTTGGTTTCCATCGAGCGCATCGCCTTGTTCAGCGCCTCGGTGAAGTTGCGGCCCAGGCTCATCGCCTCGCCCACCGACTTCATGGTGGTGGTCAGCTCCGGGTCGGCGCCGGGGAACTTCTCGAACGCGAACCGGGGGATCTTCACCACCACGTAGTCGAGCGTCGGCTCGAACGCCGCCGGCGTCTTGAGCGTGATGTCGTTCGGGATCTCGTCGAGCGTGTAGCCGATGGCCAGCTTCGCGGCGATCTTCGCGATCGGGAAGCCGGTGGCCTTCGACGCCAGCGCCGAGGAACGCGACACGCGCGGGTTCATCTCGATCACGACGATCCGGCCGTCGGCGGGGTTGACCGCGAACTGGATGTTGCAGCCGCCGGTGTCCACCCCGACCTCGCGCAGCACGGCGATGCCAAGGTCACGCAGCCGCTGGTACTCCCGGTCGGTGAGCGTCATCGACGGCGCGACGGTGACGCTGTCGCCGGTGTGCACGCCCATCGGGTCGACGTTCTCGATCGAGCAGACCACCACCACGTTGTCGTGGCGGTCGCGCATCAGTTCGAGCTCGTACTCCTTCCAGCCGAGCACGCTCTCCTCGATGAGCACCTCGTGCACCGGGCTGGCCGCCAGGCCCGCCCCGGCGATGCGCTCCAGGTCCTCGTCGGTGTGCGCCATGCCGGAACCGAGGCCGCCCATGGTGAACGACGGCCGGATGACCACCGGCAGGCCCAGGTCGGCGACCGTCTCGCGGACCTCGTCCATCGAGTGGCAGACCCGCGAGCGCGGCACCAGCGCGGACGGATCCTCCAGGCCCAGCCGTACGCCGGCCTTCGCGACGATCTCCTTGAACAGCTGCCGGTCCTCGCCCCGGTTGATCGCCTCGATGTTCGCGCCGATCAGCTCGACGCCGTACTTCTCCAGCACGCCCGCCTCGTGCAGGGCGACAGCGGTGTTCAGCGCGGTCTGCCCGCCGAGCGTCGGCAGCAGCGCGTCCGGGCGCTCCTTGGCGATGACCAGCTCGACGAACTCCGGGGTGATCGGCTCGACGTACGTGGCGTCGGCGAACTCCGGATCCGTCATGATCGTCGCCGGGTTGGAGTTGACCAGGCTGACCCGGATCCCCTCGCTGCGCAGCACCCGGCAGGCCTGGGTGCCGGAGTAGTCGAACTCGCAGGCCTGTCCGATCACGATCGGCCCGGAGCCGATCACCAGGACGTGCTTGAGGTCGGTCCGCTTAGGCATTGTCGCGCCCCTCAGTCTGCTTCCGGTCGGGGCCGCCGCCCTCGATCAGTTCGGCGAAACGGTCGAAGAGGTAGTCCGCGTCGTGCGGGCCGGCCGCCGCCTCGGGGTGGTACTGGACGGTGAAGGCGGGCACGTCCACGGCCCGCAGCCCCTCGACCACGTTGTCATTGAGGCAGACGTGGGACACCTGGACACCGCCGAACTCGGTCTGGATCACCTGATCCGGCACCACCGCGCCGTCCCCGGCGCCCGGCACCTGCACCGCGAAGCCGTGGTTGTGGCTCGTCACCTCGACCTTGCCGGTGGCCCGGTCGAGCACCGGCTGGTTGATGCCGCGGTGGCCGTACCCCAGCTTGTAGGTGCCGAAGCCGAGCGCCCGGCCGAGGATCTGGCTGCCGAAGCAGATGCCGAACAGCGGGATCCGCCGGGTCAGCACCTCCCGGGCCAGCGCCACCGGGCCGTCGGCGGTCGCCGGGTCGCCCGGGCCGGGCGAGAAGAAGACAGCGTCCGCGCCGGTGGCGAGGAGGTCCTCGATGGTCGACCCGGCGGGGAGCACGTGGGTGGTGACGCCGCGGGCGGCGAGCCGGCGGGGCACGTTGCGCTTGATGCCCAGGTCCACCGCGGCCACCGTGAACCGGTGCTCGCCCTGCGCCTCGACGACGTACGGCTTGGCGGTGGTCACCTCGTCGGACAGGTTCGCGCCGACCATCTGCGGCGAGCGGCGTACCCGCTCCAGCAGCGCGGCCGGGTCGTCCTCGACGCTGGAGATGCCGACCCGCATCGCGCCGCGCTCACGCAGGTGCCGGGTCAGCGCCCGGGTGTCCACGCCGCTGATGCCGACCACGCCCTCGGCGGCGAGCCGGTCCTCCAGGCCGCCGGTGGCCCGCCAGTTGGAGCTGATCCGGGCCGGGTCGCGCACCACGTACCCGGCCACCCAGATC
The DNA here is from genome assembly GCF_027460145.1 of Micromonospora sp. WMMA1949. Lineage (NCBI taxonomy): Bacteria > Bacillati > Actinomycetota > Actinomycetes > Micromonosporales > Micromonosporaceae > Micromonospora > Micromonospora sp. WMMA1949. The sequence continues at coordinate 357,738 of NZ_JAPZBG010000001.1, forward strand.
CGGTCGGACTCGTCGTCGGAGCCGTTGACGCCGGTGTTGCCGATGTGCGGCGCGGTCTGCACCACCACCTGCCGGTGGTACGAGGGGTCGGTGAGCGTCTCCTGGTAGCCGGTCATGCCGGTGTTGAAGACCGCCTCGCCGAAGGTCTCCCCGACGCTGCCGTACGCCTCGCCGTGGAACGTGCGCCCGTCCTCGAGGACGAGAATTGCAGGCCGTCGCTTCACTGTGCCCGCCTTTCGTTCGCGACTGCGGGACTCCGCTCCGCTGCGTTCCTCGCGCTCACCGGGCCCGCCTTTCGTTCGCGACTGCGGGACTCCGCTCCGCTGCGTTCCTCGCGCTCACTTAACAGCCTTTCCGTCCAGGACCGTCGGCTCGCCGCGCAGGAAGGTCGCCACGATGCGACCCGGCAGCGTCATGCGGGCGTACGGGGCGTTGCGACTGCGACTGGCCAACTCCGCCGGTTCGATGACGCGACGGACGGCCGGGTCGACAAGGGTCAGGTTGGCCGGTACGCCGGGCGCCGGGTCGAGGCCGTGCCCGGTCAGTCCGGCGATCCGGGCCGGCGTGCGGGACATCCGCTCGGCGATCAGGTCCCAGCGGGGGCCGAACACGTCGAGCGCGATGGACAGAGCGGTCTCCAGGCCGAGCATGCCCGGCCGGGCGTACGCCCACTCGCACTCCTTGTCCTCCACGGCGTGCGGCGCGTGGTCGGTGGCGATGATGTCGATCACGCCCTCGGCCAGCGCATCCCGCAGCGCGGCGATGTCGGCGGCGGTGCGCAGCGGCGGGTTGACCTTGAAGACCGGGTCGTAGCTCTCCGCCTTGGCATCGGTCAGCAGCAGGTGGTGCGGCGTCACCTCGGCGGTGACCCGTACCCCGCGGGCCTTGGCCTGGCGCAGCACCTCGACGCTGCCGGCGGTGGAGACGTGGCAGACGTGCAGGCGGCTGCCCACGTGCTCGGCGAGCAGCACGTCCCGGGCGATGATCGCCTCCTCGGCGACGGCCGGCCAGCCGGTCAGGCCGAGGCGGGTGGACACCTCGCCCTCGTGCATCTGCGCGCCCTCGGTCAGCCGGGGCTCCTCGGCGTGCTGGGCGATCACGCCGTCGAACGCCTTGACGTACTCCAGCGCCCGGCGCATCAGCCGCGGGTCGGACACGCAGTGCCCGTCGTCGGAGAAGATCCGCACCCCGGCGGCCGAGTCGGCCATCGCGCCCAGTTCGGCCAGGCGCTCGCCGGCCAGCCCGACGGTGACCGCGCCGATCGGCTGCACGTCGACCAGGCCGGCCTCCCGGCCGAGCCGCCAGACCTGCTCGACCACGCCCGCGGTGTCCGCGACCGGCGAGGTGTTCGCCATCGCGCACACCGCCGTGTAGCCGCCGAGCGCCGCCGCCCGGGAACCGGACTCGACGGTCTCGGCGTCCTCCCGGCCGGGCTCGCGCAGGTGGGTGTGCAGGTCGACCAGGCCGGGCAGCGCGACCAGGCCGCTCCCGTCGATGACAGTGGCGTCGTCCGCGGCGAGCCCGCGGCCCGTCTCGGCCACCACGCCGTCGCGGATGAGCAGGTCCGTCGGCTCGCCGCCGACGATGCTGACGCTTCTGATGAGGTACGCGGTCACCGGTTGTTCCCTCCGAGCAGCAGGTAGAGCACGGCCATCCGCACGGAGACCCCGTTGGCGACCTGTTCGACGATGGTGGAGCGGGGCGAGTCGGCCACCTCGGGCGTGATCTCCATCCCCCGGTTCATCGGGCCGGGGTGCATGACGATCGCGTGCTCGGGCAGCCGGCGCATGCGCGGCCCGTCGAGCCCGTAGCGGCGGGCGTACTCGCGGGCCGACGGGAAGTAGGAGTCACCCATCCGCTCGCGCTGCACCCGCAGCATCATCACCACGTCCACATCTGGGAGAACGGCGTCGAGGTCGTAACAGACGTCGGTGCCGGGTGCCAGAGCGGCGGCGATGTCGACCGGGATGAGCGTGGGCGGGCCGACCAGTGTGACCTTCGCGCCGAGCGTGGACAGCAGCAGCACGTTCGAGCGGGCCACCCGGGAGTGCAGCACGTCGCCGACGATCGCCACGTGCAGGCCGTCGAGCCGGCCCAGCCGGGACCGCATCGTGTACGCGTCGAGCAGCGCCTGGGTGGGGTGCTCGTGGGTGCCGTCACCGGCGTTTACGACCGACCCGTCCACCCACTCGGCGAGCCGGTGCGGGGCACCGGAGGCGGGGTGCCGGACGACCACCGCGTCCGCGCCCATGGCCTGGAGCGTGAGCGCGGTGTCCTTCAGGCTCTCCCCCTTGGCCACGCTGGAGCCCTTGGCGGAGAAGTTGATCACGTCGGCGCTGAGCCGCTTGGCAGCCGCCTCGAACGAGATCCGGGTCCGGGTGGAGTCCTCGTAGAAGAGGTTGACCACGGTGCGCCCGCGCAGCGCGGGCAGCTTCTTGACCTCGCGCCCGGCCACCGTCGCCATCTCCGCGGCGGTGTCCAGGACCAGGGTGGCGGTGCCGGCGTCCAGATCGGCGCCGGAGAGCAGGTGCCGGATCATGCGGATGTACCCCCGTACAACTTGACCTCGTCCGTGCCGTCGGTCTCGGCGAGGGTGACCTTGACGTTCTCGGCCAGCGCGGTGGGGATGTTCTTGCCGACGTAGTCGGCGCGGATCGGCAGCTGGCGGTGGCCGCGGTCGACCAGGACCGCGAGCTGCACGGACGCCGGGCGGCCGACGTCGCTGAGCGCGTCCAGCGCGGCCCGCACGGTGCGGCCGGAGAACAGCACGTCGTCGACGAGGATCACCCGCTTGCCGTCGATACCGCCGGGCGGCAGGTCGGTCGGGCCGACCGCGCGGGTGGCGTGCCGGCGCAGGTCGTCGCGGTAGAGCGTGATGTCGAGCACGCCGACCGGGACGGTGACGTCCTCGAAGGTGCTGATCCGGGCCGCCAGGCGGTGCGCCAGCGGCACGCCCCGGGTGGGGATGCCCAGCAGCACGGTGTCGGCGGCGCCCTGGGTCTTCTCCAGGATCTGGTGAGCGATGCGGTCGACCACCCGCGACACGTCCGCTGCGGTGAGGATCACCTTCACCGAGGGTTGTCGCGGCGGCGACGAGTGGGCAGCCGGTGGGTAGGCCACGGCGGACCTCCTTCCCCGCCTCACGGGACGGGTCGTTAAAGGACGTCTGGTCTGCTCCGGCAGGCCCGCGCGGGGCCCGGACCGGGGCTTCACGCCACGTTACCAGCGGTCACCGGGCCACCCGCCGCGGGTCCTGACCTGCTGGTCAGCCCGGAGAAATGCGGACAAGCCACACGTGGGTGCCGGACCTCGTGGACGGCAACACTTGACCACTTGTCGCAATCCCCGTACCGTCACGCTCCGTAGCGATAGCTCGGAGAACCCGAACAGCACTGGGAGTGTCCGAATGCCCTCTGAATACGCCAAGTCGCTGGGCGCCCGCCTGCGCTCCATCCGCCAGCAGCAGGGCCTGTCCCTGCAGGGGGTGGAGGAGAAGTCGAACGGGCGGTGGAAGGCCGTGGTGGTCGGCTCGTACGAGCGCGGCGACCGCGCCGTCACCGTGTCCCGCCTGGCGGAGCTGGCCGACTTCTACCGCGTTCCCGTCTCGGAGCTGCTGCCCGACGGCAGCGGGGTGCGTCACGAGCCCACCAGCAAGATCGTGCTGGACCTGGAGCGGCTCTACGACGAGGCCTCCGAGGACCTCGCGTACGTGGCCCGCTACGCGCGCGCCATCCAGCAGCAGCGCGGCGACTACAACGGCCGGGTGCTCTCCATCCGCGCCGACGACCTGCGCGCTCTCGCGATCGTGTACGACGCCTCGCCGTCGGGCCTGATCGAGCGGCTGACCGAGCACGGCGTGCTGGTCGCCGACCCGCGGGCGTTCTTCGCGTCCTGACACCCCGTACGACAGAAAGGGCCCGTGCCTACCGGCACGGGCCCTTCGTCGTCGCGGCGCGTCAGCGCGTGGCGTACTCGGCGATCCGGCCGAGGATGCCGTTGAGGAAGCGGGGCGAGTCGTCGGTCGACATCTGCCGGGCCAGCTCCACGGCCTCGCTGATCGCCACCGCGTCGTCGATCTCATCGACGTAGAGCAGCTCGTACACGGCGATCCGGGCCAGGTTGCGGTCGACCACGGGCATCCGCTCCAGCGTCCACCCCTCGGCGTAGCTGGCGATCGTCTCGTCGATCCGGTCGAGGTGCGCCGCCACGCCCTCGACCAGCCCGACCGCGTAGCCGAGGTGGTCGGGGCGCGGCTGCTCGATCCGTTCCAGGTAACCGGCGAGCACCTCGACCGGCGGGCGGTCCCGCAGATCGGCCTCGAAGAGCACGTCCAGCGCCCGCTTGCGCGCCTTGCGGCGCGCCGGCATCTGCTGCTTGGGGCCCTCGGCCATCAGGCTCGGCCGAGGTAACGGCCGTCGCGGGTGTCGACCTTGATCTTCTCACCGGTGGTGATGAACAGCGGCACCTGCACTGTGGCGCCGGTCTCGACGGTGGCCGGCTTGTTGCCGCCGGTCGACCGGTCGCCCTGCAGGCCCGGCTCGGTGTAGGTGACCTCGAGCACGACCGAGGTCGGCAGCTCGATGTACAGCGGCACGCTCTCGTGGGTGGCGACTGTCGCCTCGGCCTCGGGGAGGAGGTAGTTGGCGGCCTCGCCGACGGTGCCGCCGGGGACGGTGATCTGGTCGAACGTCTCCAGATCCATGAAGACGTAGTCCTCGCCGTCGGCGTACAGGTACTGCATGGTGCGCTTGTCCACGGTCGCGGTCTCGACCTTGGTGCCCGCGTTGAAGGTCTTGTCGACCACCTTGCCGGACAGCACGTTCTTCAGCGTGGTGCGCACAAAGGCACCACCCTTACCGGGCTTGACGTGCTGGAACTCGACGACGGCCCACAGCTCGCCGTCCAGGTTGAGTACCAGGCCGTTCTTCAGGTCGTTGGTGGTGGCCATTTCCTGCCTTGATCATCAATTGGCGGACAGACCGTCCAAGTCTACTCGCTCTGTCGAATCGGACTCGCGCCGCGCGACGGACCGGCTCAGGCGCCCGCGGCGAGCCGGGCGGCCAGATGCTGCAGCGCCAGCCGGTAGCCGTCCACGCCCAGGCCGCAGATCACCCCGGTGGCCACCGCGGACACCACCGAGTGGTGCCGGAACTCCTCCCGGGCGTGGATGTTCGAGATGTGCACCTCGACCAGCGGGCCGCGCAGCATGGCGCAGGCGTCCCGCACCGCGATCGAGTAGTGCGACCAGGCGGCCGGGTTGAGCACCACCGCCGCCGCCTCGTCGGCCGCCTCGTGCAGCCAGGCGAGCATCTCGTGCTCGGCGTCGGTCTGCCGGACCACCACGTCCAGGCCCAGCTCCCGGCCGTGCCGCTCGCAGTCGGCCACGAGCTGGGCGTAGCTGGTCACCCCGTACACGTCGACCTGGCGGGTGCCGAGGCGGCCCAGGTTCGGCCCGTTGAGCACGTACACCCTCACGAGCTGATCTCCGCGTACGCGGCGGCGAGCAGGTCGTCCGACGGCGCCTCCAGGATCGCCGGGCGGGCGAGCCCGTCGAGCACCACGAACCGCAGCCGGCTGCCACGGGCCTTCTTGTCCACCCGCATCGCGGCCAGCAGTTCCGGCCAGGCGTCGGCCCGGTAGCCGGTGGGCAGGTCGAGCGCGGTCAGCACCCGGCGGTGCCGCTGCGCGTCGGCCGCGTCGAGGCGGCCGGCGAGCCGCGCGAGTGTGGCCGCGTACACCAGGCCCACCGACACGGCGTGGCCGTGCCGCCAGCGGTAGCCCTCCACCTTCTCGATCGCGTGGGCCAGGGTGTGCCCGTAGTTGAGCACCTCCCGTACCCCGGATTCGCGCAGGTCCCCGGCGACCACGTCGGCCTTCACGCGGACCGCGCGCTCGACGAGTTCCCGCAGCACCGGCCCGGCCGGGTCGAGCGCGGCGGCCGGGTCCCGCTCGACCAGGTCGAGGATGACCGGGTCGGCGATGAACCCGCACTTGACCACCTCGGCCATCCCGGCGGCCAGGTCGGCCGGGGGCAGGCTGTCCAGCGTCGCCAGGTCGGCCAGCACGCCGGCCGGCGGGTGGAACGCGCCGACCAGGTTCTTGCCGGCGGCGGTGTTGATGCCGGTCTTGCCGCCCACGGCGGCGTCGACCATGCCGAGCAGCGACGTGGCGACCGGCACCCAGCGCACGCCGCGCAGCCAGGTCGCGGCGACGAAGCCGGCCAGGTCGGTGACCGCGCCGCCGCCCACGCCGACCACCGCGTCGGTACGGGTGAACCCGGCGTCGCCGAGCCGGTCCCAGCAGGCCGCCGCCACGTCGACGTGTTTGCCCGCCTCGGCGTCCGGCACCTCGATCAGCAGCGGCGTCACGCCGCCCTCGCGGACCGCGTCGGCGAGCCGGTCGGCGAGCGCCTTGAGCGGCGGCGCGTGCAGGAAGGCCACCCGCTCGGCGCCCGGCAGCAGCACCGGCGGCGGGTCCAGCAGGTCACGTCCCACCAGCACGTCGTACGGCCGCTCGCCGCCGACCGGGATCCGGGTCACCTCGTCCATCGCGGGCAGCCTAGTCCAGCGCGCCGCCCTCGCGCGGCCGTTGTCCACTGGCTGGGTGTTTGCCCGGCCGCACCGCGGGTAGGGCGGCCGGAATGAGCGAGACGACGGCACAGGAGACCCGACAAGAGTCCGCGACGAGCATCCGGCTGCCCGCCACGATCCTCGGTGTCGGGCTGGGCGGCTTCGTCGACGGCATCGTCCTGCACCAGGTGCTCCAGTGGCACCACCTGCTCAGCAGCACCGGCAGTGACCGGGTCGGCATCCGCGAGTACCCGGTGGACACCGTGCCCGGGTTGCAGATGAACACGCTCTGGGACGGCCTGTTCCACGTGGTCACCTGGGTGGCGGTGCTGACCGGCCTGGCCCTGCTCTACTCCCGGGTGACCGGTTCCCGGGGCCGGCTGTGGCGCTCGCCGATGCTGTGGGGCTGGGCGCTGATCGGCTGGGGCCTGTTCAACCTGGTCGAGGGCGTCATCGACCACCACCTGCTCGGCATCCACCACGTGCGCAGCGGCCCGAACCAGCTCTGGTGGGACCTCGGCTTCCTCGCCCTCGGCGTGGTGCTGATCGCTGTCGGCTGGGCGATCCAGCGCCGGGCCAGGGGCGTCGACCTCTGCGCGCCGGAGCGCCGGTGACGCTCGCCCACGCCGGGCACGCCGACGGCGGCTTCCCGGCGACCGCGCTGGTCCCGGCGGCGCTGTTCTGGGCGTACCTGGCCGCCGCGCTGCGGCTGCGCGACCCGGGCGGGGCGGGCTGGCCGCACGCCCGGACGGCGAGCTTCGGGCTGGGCGCGCTGCTGCTGGCGGCGGGGCTGCTGTGGCCCGCCGGCGACTTCGTCGGGCACATGTGGCAGCACCTGCTGATCGGCATGCTCGCGCCGCTCGCGCTGGTGCTCGGCGCCCCGGTCACGCTGCTGCTGCGCACGCTGGACCGGCGTACCGGCCGGGCCCTGGTCCACCTGCTGCGGCATCCCGTCGCGCGGGTGTTCGGCCACCCGGTGACCGGCCTGCTGCTCACCGCGGGCGGGCTGTGGCTGCTCTACCTCACCCCGCTGTACCGGGCCACCCTGGACAACCCGGCCCTGCACACGCTGGTGAACCTGCACTTCCTGCTCAGCGGCTGCCTGTTCGCCTGGTCGATCGCCGGTCCCGATCCGGGGCCGCACCGCCCGCGCGTACCGGTGCGGCTCGTGGTGATCGGATTCGGGGTGGCCGCGCACGCCACCATCGCCCAGTTGCTCTACGCCGGGCTGTTCGTCGACGTGCCGGCCACCGCCGCCGAGCTGCGGGCCGGGGCCACGCTCATGTACTACCTGGGTGACCTGGCCGAGATCGCGCTGGCGCTCGCGCTGCTGGCCACCTGGCGACCGGAACCGGCCCGGCGCCGCCGCGCGGCCGGGACCGTCGCGGCCAACGCCTGACCGGCGCGCCTTCCCACCCCGGCCCATGGCGTTCCACCCACCGACGTCATGCGCGCCGACTGGAACGCCACGGGTGCCATAACGCTCCGGAGGCACCCACCGCGTTCCACCCACCCACGTCATCCACGCCGAGTGGAACGCCATGGGTGCCACAACGCCCGCGAGACACCCACCGCGTTCCACGGAGGGAGCCCGGAGCCGGCGGAGCGGGGCGGGCTCAGGGCTTGAGCAGGGCGGCGATCTCCGCGGCCAGATCCTCCGGCGTACGCCCGTCGGTGACCACCGTCGCGGTCGCCACCTCGGCGTAGAGCGGGCGGCGCTGATCCATCAGGTGCTTGAGCGTGGCGCGCGGGTTCAGCGCGAGCAGCGGACGGCCCGCGCCCAAGCCAACCCGCTTGACCGCGTCTGGCAGCTCCACCGACAGGTGCACGACGGTGTGGCCGATCAGCGCGGCCCGGTTCTCCTCGGCCAGGACCGCGCCGCCGCCGAGCGCGAGCACGCCCGCGTGCGACGCGAGCGCCGCCGCCACGGCGGCCCGTTCGAGGGTACGGAAGTGCTCCTCGCCCTCGTCCACGAAGATCTCCGGGATGGGCTTGCCGGCGAGGTTCTCGATGTCGGCGTCGGTGTCCCGGAAGTCGACGCCGAGCGCCTCGGCGAGCGCCGTACCGACAGTGGTCTTGCCGGACCCGGGCGCACCGACCAGCACGCAGACCGGCCGGGTGCTCATCGTTGCCACCTTTCGTTCGCGACTGCGGGACTCCGCTGCGCTGCCTTCCTCGCGCTCACCGAACCACCAGGCTGTCGAGGTAGCCCGTCAGGTTACGGCGCATCTCGGCGACCGAGTCGCCGCCGAACTTCTCCACCGCCGCCTCGGCCAGCACCAGCGCAACCATCGCCTCGGCCACCACCGCCGCGGCCGGGACCGCGCACACGTCGGAGCGCTGGTTGATCGCGGTGGCCGGCTCGCCTGTGGTCACGTCGATCGTGGCGAGAGCCCGGTTCAGCGAGGAGATCGGCTTCATGGCCGCCTTCACCCGCAGCGGCTCACCGGTGGTGATGCCGCCCTCCAGGCCACCGGCCCGGTCGGTGATCCGCCGCACGCCGGTGGCGGTGGGCACGATCTCGTCGTGCGCCTCCGAGCCACGCGAGCGGGCCTGCTGCCAGCCGTCGCCGATCTCCACACCCTTGATCGCCTGGATCGACATGAGTGCGGTCGCGAGGCGGGCGTCGAGCTTGCGGTCCCACTGGACGTGGCTGCCCAGGCCCGGCGGCACCCCGTACGCGAGCACCTCGACCACGCCGCCGAGCGTGTCGGCGGCCTTCTTCGCGGCGTCGACCTCGGCGACCATCCGGGCGCTGGCCTCGGCGTCGAGGCAGCGCAGCGGGTCGGCGTCGATGCGCGCGGCGTCCTCCGGTGTGGGCCGCAGGCCCGGCTTGACCGCCACCGGGCCCAGCTCGACCACGTGGGAGACGATCTCGACGCCGAGCGCCTGGCGGACGAGTGCCTTGGCGACGGTGCCCACCGCGACCCGGGCGGCGGTCTCCCGGGCGCTGGCACGCTCCAGGATCGGCCGGGCGTCGGTGTGCCCGTACTTCTGCATGCCGGCCAGGTCGGCGTGCCCCGGGCGGGGACGGGTCAGCGGCGCGTTGCGGGCCTGGTTCGCCAGTTCCTCCGGGTCGACCGGGTCGGCGGCCATCACGGTGCGCCACTTGGGCCACTCGGAGTTGCCGACCCGGATCGCCACCGGGCTGCCGAGCGTCACCCCGTGCCGGAGCCCGCCAATGATCTCGATCTCGTCCTGCTCGAACGACATCCGGGCACCCCGGCCGTAGCCGAGCCGGCGCCGGGCCAGCTCGCCGGAGATCTCCCCGGTGGTCACCTCAATGCCGGCGGGTACGCCCTCCAGCATCGCGACGAGGGCGGGTCCGTGCGATTCACCTGCAGTCAGCCAGCGCAACACGACGGTCAGTGTGTCACGCCCGGTGGTCACCGGCGTACGCCGCCCGCCGCATCCCGCCCACCGGACAGGCCACCTCCGCGTGCTGGTCTGCCGCCCGGCGGGTGAGGTGTTAACAGGGGGCCCTTCCTCTACCGGAGGCGTTAAGAAGGGGCCCTTCCTTACACCGGCAGCGCGGCGCGCATCGCGGCGCGCGGGGCGGCTACGCCGGTGAACTGCTCGAACTGGCCGTACGCCTGGGCCAGCAGCAGGTCCAGCCCGGAGACCACCCGGCATCCCGCGGCGAGCGCCGCCGCCGCGAGCGGCGTCGGCCACGGGTCGTAGACCACGTCGAAGAAGACCGACTCGGGCCGCCAGTCGAAGTTGTCGGCGAGCGGGTCGGCCACGCCCTTCGGCACCGTGGAGATCACCAGGTCGGCGCGGGCGTGCGTGGGCGCGCCGTCCCACTCGGCCCCGGCCAGCGGCACCCCGGCGGCCGCCGCGACCGGGCGCAGCTCGTCGACCGCCTCCGGGCGGCGGGCCACCACAGTCACCTCGGCCGCCCCGATCCGGGCCGCCGCCGCGATCGCGGCCCGGGCGGTGCCACCCGCGCCGAGCACGGTGACCACCGCCCCGGCCACGCAGCCGGCGCCGGTGAGCACCTCGACCATGCCGGTGACGTCGGTGTTGTCCGCGTACCAGGTGCCGTCGGGCCGGCGTACCAGCGTGTTGGCGGCGCCGACGGCGGCGGCGACCGGCGAGACCTCGTCGGCCAGCGCGAGCGCCGCCTCCTTGCCCGGCATGGTCACCGACAGCCCGGCCCATTCCGGGCCGAGGCCCGCGACCAGGCCGGGCAGCTCGTCGGCGCCGGCTTCGATCCGGGTGTACGACCAGCCGGTCAGCCCGGCCGCCGCGTAGCCGGCGGTGTGGATCACCGGGGAGAGCGAGTGGGCGATCGGCTTGCCGACCACCGCGGCGCGGCGGGGATCGGCCATCAGATGATCCCGGCCTCCTTGGCCTTCCGCTCGTTGCGCAGTTGCTCGTCGTAGGTCTCGGCGAACGCGGAACGGCCGTCCTTGCTGATCGCCACGAAGTAGAGCCACTTGCCCGGCGGCGGGGTCAGCGCGCCCTCCAGCGCCTCCTTGCCCGGGTTGTTGATCGGCGACGGGACCAGCCCGCGCAGCTTGCGGTTGTACGGGTTCTTCGGGTCGTCCAGTTCGGCGGCGGTCATGTCCTTGGACGCCTTGGTCTTCTGCCCGGTCAGCTCCAGGTAGTAGTTGACGGTGACGTCCATCTCCAGGCAGTTGCAGGGGAACTCGCCGTAGACCCGGTTGTAGGCCACCCGGGCGACCTTGCCCAGGTCGGCCTTGTTACCGGCTTCCGCCTGGGCCAGCGAGGCGACGATCAGCGCCTCGTACGGGGTGATGCCGCCGCGTTCCTTCTGCACCTTCTCGGCGTACTGCATGCCGGAGGTGACGGTGAGGAAGTTGTCCACCATCAGCTTGAGCACCGTCTCGGCGGTGGCCTTCGGCGGGATCTCGTAGGTGTCCGGGAACAGGAAGCCCTCGATCGACGGATTGACCTTCTTGCCGTCGGAACGCTTGAACCACCAGTCCGGTACGCCGAGCGCCTCCGGGTCCTTCGCCGCCGCCTCGAAGTCCTTGACCGGGATGTCGGTCTTCTCGGAGAGCCGCTTGTAGACCGTCTTCGCGGTGAGGCCCTCGGGGATGGTGATCCCGTTGACGATCTTGTTCTTGAGGTCCAGCAGGGCCACGACCGCCGCGTCACCGCTCATCTGCTTGCGCAGCTTGTACGTGCCGGGCTGGATGTTCTTGCTGCGCGAGTTCTCCTCTGCGGCCTCGATGAACGCCTTGGTGCTCTTCACCACGTCGGCGGCGACGAGCGCGTCGGCCATGTCGGCGATCAACGCGCCCTGCTTGATCTCGACGGTCACCTCGCCGGTGCCGGAGCCGTCGTAGTCGGGCGTGACGAAATAGTTCTGGACCCGGTCGAAGCCGTAGAAGGCACCGCCGCCGATGCCGCCGAGCAGGACCAGCGCGAGCGCGAGGGCGAGCAGGGTCTTGCCCCGGCCGCCGCCGGACTTGCCCTGGCGCCGGCGTACCGCGCCGCGCCGGTGCCGGCCCTTCTCCCCCCTGTCCTGCTCGTCGAAGCCCAGATCAAGGTCGTCGATCATTGCGTCCGCCTCCGCTGTGCGTCCAGCCAGCTCTGCAGAATCTCCACCGCGGCGGCCTGGTCGACCACCGCTCGTTGGCGCTTTCCCCGGACGCCCCGTTCGGCCAGCCTACGACTCGCGACGACGGTAGACATCCTCTCGTCCGTCAGCGTCACCGGAATCGGCCTCATTACATCGGCCAATCGGCTGGCATATGCTGATACGTTCGCCGCCGCGGGGCCGTGTTTTCCGGCGAGGTTGACCGGCAGCCCGACCACGATCCCCACCGCCTCGTGCTCGGCGGCGAGCCGGACCAGCTCGGCCATGTCGGCGGGGACCGCGTCCGGTTCGGCGGTCAGATCACGGGCCAGCGTCACCAGCGGCGTGGCGAGGATCCCGTGCGGGTCGCAGCGGGCCACCCCCACCCGGACCTGACCGACGTCGACACCCAGCCGGACGCCACGGGACAGCCCGGTCACGAGCGGACACCTCCCCGCCGGTACGGGCCAGGGCGGACCGGGTGGTCCGCCCTGGCGTCGATCGTTGCGCTCATGCCGAATCGCCGGGCATGCGCTCACGGCCCTCGCTCCGCTCGGTGCGTTCGCTCATGCCGCGTCGGCGACCGCCCGCTCGACGGTGACCAGCAGGTTCGGTGCCTCCGCCGCGGGCAGCCCGCCGCCCTGGGCCAGGTCGTCGCTTCCGCCACCCCGGCCGGAGAACGCCGCCTTGACCAGGTCCTTCGCGCTCAGGTTCCGTCCTCGGGCGGCCTGGTTGACCGCCACCACGAGGGACGCCTTGCCGTTGGCCCGGGCGGCCACCGCGACCACCGCCGGGCGGGCCGCGTCGATCCGGCCCCGGATCTCCTGGGCGAGGGTCCGCACGTCGTTCGCCGCCGCGCCCTCCGGCGCCTCGGTGCCGACGTACGCGACGCCGCGCACGTCCTTCGCCTGCGCGGCCAGGGCACCGGCCCCGCCGAGCACGAGCTGGGCACGCAGCTTCTCCAGTTCCTTCTCCGCGTCGCGCAGCTGGGTGACGGTCTGCTCCACCCGGTCGGCGACCTGCTCGCCGGGCACCCGGAACAGCTCGGCCAGCCGGGACACCAGCAGGTGCTCGCGGGCCAGGAAGCCGAACGCGTCCATGCCGACGAGCGCCTCGATCCGGCGGACACCGGAACCCACTGAGGCCTCGGAGAGGATCTTCACCAGGCCGAGCTGGGCGGAGCGGGCCACGTGGGTGCCGCCGCACAGCTCGCGGGCGTAGTCGCCGACCTCGACGACCCGGACCCGCTCGCCGTACTTCTCGCCGAACAGGGCCATCGCCCCGATCCGGCGGGCCTCCTCCTGGCTGGTGACGAACGCGTGCACCTCCAGGTCGGCCAGCAGCACCTCGTTCACCTGCTGCTCGACGTCGTGCAGCACGCTGGGCGCCACACCCGTCGGGGTGTTGAAGTCGAACCGCAGCCGGCCCGGCGCGTTCAGCGAACCGGCCTGGGTCGCGGACTCGCCGAGGAAGTTACGCATCGTCTGGTGCACCAGGTGCGTCGCGGTGTGCGAGCGGGAGATCGCCCGGCGGCGGGACACGTCGATCTCGGCGTACCCGGTCTCTCCGGAGCGGACCTCGCCACGCACCACCTTGGCCCGGTGCACGATCAGGCCGGGCACCGGCTGCTGCACGTCGAAGACCTCGACCTGGCCGCCGCCCACGGTGATGAGGCCCTGGTCGGGCTGCTGCCCACCGCCCTCGGCGTAGAACGGGGTGGTGTCGAGCACCAGCTCGATCGTGTCCCCCTCGACCGCCGCCGAGACCGCAGCGCCGCCGGACAGCAGCGCGCGGACCCGGGACTCGCGGCTCAACTCGGTGTAGCCGGTGAACTCGACCGGCCCGCCGCCGTCGAGCACCGACCGGTACGCCGACACGTCGGTGTGCCCGGTCTTGCGCGCCTGCGCGTCGGCCTTGGCCCGGCTGCGCTGGTCGGCCATCAGCCGGCGGAAGCCCTCCGCGTCGACCTGCAACCCCTGCTCGGCGGCGATCTCCAGGGTCAGGTCGATCGGGAATCCGTACGTGTCGTGCAGCTGGAACGCCTTGTCACCGGAGAGCGCCGCCTTGCCGGCCGACTTGGTCTCGGCGATGGCGGTGTCCAGGATCGTGGTGCCGGCGCGCAGCGTGGCGAGGAACGCGTCCTCCTCGGCGTACGCGTACTGGGAGATCCGGCCGAAGTCCTCGGCCAGCTCCGGGTACGACGGCGCCATGCAGTCGCGGGCCACCGGCAGCAGCTCCGGCAGCGCGCGATCGGAGTAGCCGAGCAGCCGCACCGCCCGGATCGCCCGGCGCATGATCCGCCGCAGCACGTAGCCCCGGCCCTCGTTCGACGGGGTCACGCCGTCGCCGATGAGCATCAGCGAGGTGCGCACGTGGTCGGCGATCACCCGCAGCCGTACGTCGTCCGGGTGCGACTCGTTCGCCGCGTGACCGGAGTGCACACCGTAGCGCTTGCCGGTCAGCTCGGCGGCCTTGTCGAGGATCGGCTTGACCTCGTCGATCTCGTAGAGGTTGTCCACGCCTTGCAGCAGCGAGGCCATCCGCTCCAGGCCCATGCCGGTGTCGATGTTCTTCGCCGGCAGGTCGCCGAGGATCGGGAAGTCCTCCTTGCCGACGCCCGGACCCCGCTCGAACTGCATGAAGACGAGGTTCCAGAACTCCAGGTAGCGGTCCTCGTCGACCTCCGGGCCGCCCTCGCGGCCGTAGGCCGGGCCGCGGTCGTAGTACAGCTCGGAGCACGGGCCGCACGGGCCGGGGATGCCCATCGACCAGAAGTTGTCGGCCTTGCCCCGGCGCACGATCCGCTCGGCCGGCACGCCGGTGGCACGCCAGATGTCGTACGCCTCGTCGTCGTCCAGGTAGACGGTCGCCCAGATCCGCTCCGGGTCCAGCCCGAAGCCGCCCGCCTCGACCGACTTCGTCGCCAGGTCCCAGGCGAGCGGGATCGCCCCGGACTTGAAGTAGTCACCGAAGGAGAAGTTGCCGTTCATCTGGAAGAACGTGCCGTGCCGGCTGGTCTTGCCGACCTCGTCGATGTCGGGCGTACGGATGCACTTCTGCACGCTCGTCGCCCGCGCGTACGGCGGGGTCTGCTGACCGAGGAAGTAGGGCACGAACTGCACCATGCCCGCGTTGATGAACAGCAGGTTCGGGTCGCTGATGGCGGGCAGCGGCGCGGACGGCACCACGGTGTGCCCGTTCGCCTCGAAGTGGGCGAGGAACCGCCGCTTGATCTCCGCCGTCTTCATCGCTGGTGGTCCTCCGGGAAAATCTCTCGATCACCGATGCGCGGGTCCTCCCGCAGCTCGGCGAACTGGTCGTCGTACACCTCGCCGCGGGCGAAGGCCTCGTGGATCTCCTGCTCACGCTCGGCCATGCCGACCCGGACGTCGTCCACGAACGCCCGGAGCGACTCGACCAGACCGCCGGCGGACTCGGACAGCCCGCTGGCGATGCCGGCCGG
Organism: Micromonospora sp. WMMA1949; assembly: GCF_027460145.1. Taxonomy (NCBI): domain Bacteria; kingdom Bacillati; phylum Actinomycetota; class Actinomycetes; order Micromonosporales; family Micromonosporaceae; genus Micromonospora; species Micromonospora sp. WMMA1949. The sequence continues at coordinate 373,318 of NZ_JAPZBG010000001.1, forward strand.
GGTGTACGCCTGCGCGGTCCGGGTGGCCTTGCGCACCACCAGGACGCCCACGGCCAGCCCGATGCCCAGCCAGAACAACCGCCTCATGCTCTCATCCTTCCCGCGTACGCCGGCCGGGGTCAGCGGTTGCCGCGCTTGGCGGCGCGACGCTGCTGCTTGATCGTGTCGCGCACCTCGCGCTCGGTCTCGGCGTGCCGGCGGGCGGAGGCGGCCCGGCGCACGCCGTACCCGAACGCGGCCACCTTGACCAGGGGGTTCGCGGCTGCGGCGGAGACCACCGTGGCCAGGTTCGCCACGTTCGCGGTGACGTTCTGCGCGTGGCTGGTCATGGTGTCCACCTTGGCGAGCTGCAGGTTCACCCCGTCCAGCGAGGTCTGCACCTGCTCCAGCGCCACATTGACGTTCTTCACCGTGGTGTTCACGTCGCCGAGCAGCGGCGCGGTGCGCTCGTTCACGTCGGTGATCATGCGGGTCGTCGCGTCCACGGTGTGCCGCAGCCGCAGGATCGGCACCGCCAGCACGAGCACCAGCATCAGGAACGCGCCGGCCGCGATCAGCGCAGCGATCTCTCCACCACTCACGCGAAAGTCCTCCTCAAGCAGTGTCCCGGAACCCGACGCCCCGGAACGCGCGACCGTACCTACCCATTCGCGCCACGCCGACCCGGTCACCGGGCACGGACGGGCGTGCCAGCCCCAGACCCTACCGTCCGTGATGAAAGTCGGCTCACGACGGTGAGGGGGTCGCCTCGCCCAACGGGTCGTCGGTCAGGGTCGGGTACGGATCCTCACCGGTGAGTGACGGATCGGTGGTCGGTGTCGGTCCGGTGCGCTCGTCGTCGATCGCGTTGCGCACCTTCACCGAAATCAACGAGCCGGTGCAGTCCGCCGCTGCGGGCGCGGCCGGCGCGGTCGGCGCGGGCGCCCCGTCCACCGGCGGAGGGGTGCAGGTGCGGTCGCGTACCCACAGATCGAGCGTGAGTTCGTCCCGTCGCCAGCAGGTGTAGCTACCGGGGACCTTCTCGTCCGGGCAGCGGTCGACCTTCCAGCGCTGCCACCCGTCCCCGGCCAGCGCCGTCTCGTAGACCTCGACGGTCTTCTCCCACCCCTGCTCCGACTCGACGGAACGTTCGCGCAGCCGGCAGTCCTGCAGGCACCAGCGGCTGCCGCTGACGTTGTCGACGGTGTTGCTCTGCGCCCAGGCGGGCACCTTGAGCTCGTCGAGGCTGTCGAAGACCGGGTCGCGGCTGAGCGTCCGCATGCCGAAGTAGAGCGGCACCGCCCCCAGCAGCACGAGGCTGACCAGAGCGAGGATGCCCAGCCGCAGCCGGGTGCGCTCGCGCATCTGCCGGCGCAGCTCGGACCGGGCACCGCGCAGGCCCCCGGCCTCCGCGCCGCTGTCGGCCGGTCCGGGACCGCCGGGCCGTGGCCCCGCGGGCTCCCCCGGGGGTACGACCACAGCCGCCCGGGCCGCCGCCGGAGCACCCGGTCCGGGCCGGTCCGCCTCCGGTCCGGGTGGTGTCGCCCGGCCGGCGGTCCGCTCGTCCGGCGCGACCGGGCGGGCCACACCGGCCGCCGCGCGGGCGGTCACCGGCGCGCCCGGCGGCACCGGACCGTCGCCTGCCGGTCCCCGGACGCCGGGCGCTACCGGCGGGCGAGGCCCGGCACCGGGCCGGGCCGTCTCGTCGGGGCGTGCCACGCGTCCGTCGCCACCGGGTCCGGCCGGGCCGCCACCGGGGCGGCCGGCGCCCGCCGGAATCCCGCCCGTGCGGTCGAGGTCGCCGCGCGGCCCCGGGCCGGCCGGACCACCGCCGGGAACGGGCGCGACACCGGGCCGGGCCGCGCCGCGGGCCGGACCGGGCGCCGGTTCGGACGGCTGGGACCGGGCCGGGGGCACGACCGGGCCGGTCTGGTCGGGGCGGACCGGCGGGCCCGGCGGTTCGGCACGCGCCGGCACGTCGGGGCCGGGCTGTCCGGGGCGCCGGGGCGGCGTACCCGGCTCGGAACGCGTCGGCGGGACGGCGACACCGGCCCGGCCCGCGGCGCCACCGGAGCGGCCGGGCGGCTCGTCGGACGGAGGACCGGCCGGGCGGCGGGTGACCGGCATGGCCGGATCGGTGTGCGGCGAGCGACCGGCCTGCCGCAACCAGTCGGCGGGCCGCTCGGGCCGTTGCGGCCGCGGCTCGGCGGCGTCGTCACGGGCGGCTCGGCGACCGGGCGTCTCGGCGGCGACGCCGGGACCCGGTTCGCCGGGCGCGGCCCGCCTGCCGCCGGCTACGTCGGCACTCCGGTCGCCGGGCGCACCACGACGGCCGGCCTGCGGGCCGGTCGCCGGCCCGCCGGACACGGGCGCACCGGGCAGGTCCGGCGCGTTTCCGCTGCGCGGTACGGCAGGGGCACCGTCCGGCGCGGCGCGACGGCCGGCGCCGGAGACCGGCCGGGTGCCGGGTGCCACGTCGTCGGGCCGCGCCCGGCGCGCTCCCCCGGGCATCGGCACCACGGCGCCGGTGTCGTCGGTACGGGCCCGGCGAGCGCCGCCGGACACCGGCTGGATGCCGGCGGTGTCGTCCGGCCGGGCTCGTCGGCCGCCGGGCTGCGGCGGGACCGTCGGGTCGACCGGGTGCGGGCCCTCGGGTCCGGCGGCTCCGTGCCGGCCGCGAGGCGTCGGCGGTACGCGGGTGTCACCGTCGACGGCCGGGCGGCCCGGGTCGACGGCGGCCCGGCCGGGCGACGGCGGGCCGGACGGGACGCGGGTGCCGGTGACGGGTGGCTGCTGACCGGTGGGGCCGTCCGTGCGGCGGCGGTACGGCGCGTCCGGCGGCCGGGGCGCCTCGGGCACGCCGGGCCAGGGGCCGTCGACGGGGCGGCGTGGAGCACCGGCTTCGGGGCCGCCCGGCCAGGGACCGTCGGCGCCCCGGTGCGGGGCACCGGTCTCGGGACCGCCGGGGCGTACCGGCGGCGCGGCCGGACCGGGCGCGCCGGGGCGACGCATGACCGGAGGGTGCGGACCGGGCCGGCCGCCGGGCGGCGTCTCCGGGGCGGGCCGGCCACGGCCGGCGGGCGTGTCCGCCACCGGCGGGCGGACCCCCGGCGGAACGTCAGCGGCCGGACGCCCGGGCGACGGGGGCATGCCCACGCCGGACCGGCCGGACGGCGGGGCGGTGTCCACGCCGGACCGTCCCGGTGGCGCAGGTGTGTCCACGCCCGGGCGACCGGGGCCCGGGGGCAGGTCGGCACCGGGGCGGCCGGCAACCGGTGGGCCGGGACGACCGGCAGCGGAGGGCGTCGCCGGGCCGGGACGGCCGGGCGCGGGCGGCAACGTCGGGTCGGTGCGGCCGCCCGGAGCGGGCGCGCCCGGATGAGCCCGGCCGGGCGCCTGCGGCGCGGCGGCCGGCGGTACGGGCCGAACGGGAGCCTGCGGCCCGGCGGCCGAGGGCGGCACGGACCGGCCCGGAGCCTGCGGCGCGGTGGGCGAAGGCGGCACGGGGCGGCCCGGAGCGTGCGGCGCGGCGGCCGACGGCGGCACGGGGCGGCCCGGGGCCTGCGGCGCGCCCGCTGCCGGAGTACCGGGCCGGCCGGTGGGCGGAGGCGGCGGTTGACCGGCCGGGGGGTGCTGCGGGCCCGGTGCCGGGTTCCGCGGATCCTGGCGACCGGCGGGTGGCGGCATGCCGGGGCCCGGACCCGGCGCGCCGGCCGGGCGGGGCGCCCGGGACGGGTCGGCACCCGGCCGGGACGGGCCGGCGTCGGAGCGCGGTGCCGGGAGGTCCCCGTCCGGTCCGAGTTCACCGCCCTGCTGCTTGGCGGTCCGCAGGTCGTCGATCCAGCCGAGGTCCTCGCCGCCGGCTGTCGGATCCGGCTCGGGCTCGGCCCGGCCGCGTCCCCACCGGCGGCCCTTGGCCCGCGGGTCGCGCCGCTCGTCGGGGCCGTCGGCCGGCCGCTCCGGACCACGCGCCATCACTCCTGACCCCCCTCGGCGGCGTCGCTGCCGCCCTCACTCGCCCCGCTGGCCTGATCTCCGCCCCCCACCCGGGCCCCGTTCGCGGTGGCCGGGGCGCCGGCCTCCGCCCGGGTCGCCGGAGCCGGCAGTCCGCGGACGATCCGGCGCAGCAGCGGCAGCCGGGTGGCCACCGCCCGCTCCGCGCCGTGTCCGCTGGGCTGGTAGTAGTCGGTGCCGACGAGGTCGTCCGGAGCGTACTGCTGGGTGACCACCCCCCGGTGGTCGTCGTGCGGGTAGCGGTAGCCGCGGCCGTGACCGAGGCCCCGCGCGCCGGAGTAGTGGGCGTCGCGCAAACCGCGTGGCACCGGGCCGCCGCGACCGGCGCGGACGTCGGCGACGGCGGCGCCGATCGCTGTGGTGGCCGAGTTCGACTTCGGCGCGGTGGCCAGGTGGATGACCGCCTGGGCCAGGTTGAGCTGCGCCTCGGGCAGGCCCACGTACTCGACCGCGTGGGCGGCGGCGGTGGCCACTGTCAGCGCGGTGGGATCGGCCATGCCGACGTCCTCGCTGGCGAAGATCACCAGCCGGCGGGCGATGAACCGGGCGTCCTCCCCGGCCACCAGCATCCGGGCCAGCCAGTGCAGTGCCGCGTCCACGTCCGAGCCGCGCATGCTCTTGATGAACGCGCTCGTCACGTCGTAGTGGGCGTCGCCGTCGCGGTCGTAGCGCACCGCCGCCACGTCGACCGCCTGCTCGGCCACGGCCAGGTCGATGCGGCCGGTGCCCAGCGCGGTCGCGGTGGCGGCTGCCGCCTCCAGCGCGGTGAGCGCCTTGCGCACGTCGCCACCGGCCAGGCGGACCAGGTGGTCCTCCGCCTCCTCGGCCAGCACCAGCGCGCCGCCGAGCCCGCGCTCGTCGGCCACCGCGCGGCGCAGCAGGCCGCGTACGTCGTCGTCGTCCAAGGCCTGGAGGGTGAGCAGCACGCAGCGCGACAGCAGGGGCGAGATGACCGAGAAGTACGGGTTCTCGGTGGTCGCCGCGAGCAGCGTGACCGTCCGGTCCTCGACGGCGGCGAGAAGCGAATCCTGCTGGGTCTTGCTGAACCGGTGCACCTCGTCGATGAACAGCACCGTCGGCGGGCCGCCGGACCGGCGTTGCCGCCGGGCGGTGTCGATCACCGCGCGGACGTCCTTGACGCCCGCGGTCAGCGCGGACATCGCGACGAACCGCCGGTCGGTGGCCCGGGCCACGAGGTGGGCGATGGTGGTCTTGCCGCTGCCGGGCGGACCCCAGAGGATCACCGACATCGGCGCCGCGCCCTCGACCAGCTGACGCAGCGGCGCTCCCGGTGCGAGCAGGTGCTCCTGCCCGACCAGCTCGTCGATGCCCGCCGGTCGCATCCGCACCGGCAGGGGCGAGTCCGCCCGAGCGTCGGTGAAGCCGTCGGCGCCGCCCGCGCCCGCGGGTGCGCCGGCCGGCTCGCCGAGGGTGAAGAGGGCGTCCGATTCCATCACGAGAACAGTACCGGGCCGGGCCGACGACGCCGGAATCGCGCCGCCGCCCCGACCCGGGTGGTCTTTTCCGGTCAGCCGCGACCCGGCCGCCGGCCCCGGTACCACCGGCCGCCACCGCCGCCGCGCGGGCCGGAGCCGACGCCGGCCAGGTAGAGCGAGAGCAGCAGGAAGCCGATGAGCATGAGGGTCGTGGTGCTGAACAGATCGGGCGCGCCGAGGTCGGTGTTCATGAAGTCGAGCAGCAGCGCGAAGCCGAACACGATGGCCGCGAGAATGGCGAGCATGTCGTTCCTCCGGTGGGGGTTCCCAGCAGGTCGGCGACGGATGTACCCAATCGGTCTGTTCGTCAATCTCCACCGTGGAACAGGCGGTGGTCCGGCCCTCGGTACCGGCCGGGATGCTCGTAGGCTGGCGGAATGATCACGGTCGACGAGGCACTGTCCGGGCGGTACGCGCTGCTCGAGGCGACCGGTGGTCACCCGTACGCCCGGCACGCGCTGCGGCACGACCAGGCCGTACGGGGGTGGCGGCGCGGCGGCGCGGTCGGGTGGCTGCTGCCGCCGGGTGAGTGGTCGGTCGGCGGGGCGGTCGGCGCCCCCGGCCCGGCACTCGACGTCTTCGCCGCCCAGCGCGCGGACGGCTCGCTGCGGCCGGGCCAGTCGATCAACCTGCCCCACGCCGATCCGGAGGAGGTGGCCGCGCGGCTGCCGGTGGCCCGGCTGGTCGAGTGGGACCTCCTCTGGACGAGCGGCCCGCCGCCGCGCCGGCCGGAGCAGGAGCGGGTGGTCCGGCTCACCGAGGCCGACCACCCCGCGCTGGCCGCGCTGATCGAGGAGGCGTTCCCGAGCACCACCTCCCGGCCGGGCGAACCGGGCATCGTCGACTGGTACGGCATCCGCGACGGTGACCGCCTGCTCGCCTGCGGCGCCGACCGCAGCCGCGGCGACATCGGCTTCCTGGCCGGGTTGACGGTCCTGCCCGGGCAGCGCGGCCGAGGGCTGGGCGCGGCGCTGACCGCCGGGATGACGGAGGCCCTGTTCGGCCGGTACGACACTGTGGCGCTGGGCGTCTACCCGGACAACGTGGGCGCGGTCCGGCTCTACCGCCGGCTCGGTTTCACCGCCACCGAACGCCGCACCTCGATCAAGCTGGCCTGACGGCGCCGGCCAGGGCTCCGACCGGACGGCCGGCACCCCGCCACCCGAGGCACGCCGCACGCGATCTTGGTACGGAACGGCCCCTTCCGGGGCGCCCGACGTAGCGGGCGCGTCGAACCGGTGATTGGAACGTCATGGGTGTCAAACGGGAGCCGAGACACCCATGCCGTTCCACCCGCGGCGGGAGCGGGCAACGCTCAGGTCGCCGGGCGACGTCGGCAACACCGCCGCCCGGGCAACGTCCCGCCGAACTCAGTTCCGGCCGGGTGACACCGGAACGACCACCGGCCCGGGCCCGCCCGTGGCGGCAGCCGCGCCCGTGTCGAGGGGCGGCTCGGACGCCAAACCGGCGTGGCCGGGGCCGCCGCCCGTCGCCTCCGGCTCCACGGTGACGTCCGGCGGGGTACGGCGGGCGGCGCGCCAGGCCGGCAGGTAGAGCGGCGCGGCCACGGCGAGCACCACCCCGCCGACGATCATGGCGACGCTGACGCTCGTGGCGTCGGCCAGCGCGGTGAGCGCGACCGCGCCGAGCGCGCCGGCCGGCTGGGCGGCCATCGAGTTCAGCGAGAGCACGCTGGTCCGGTACGGGCCGTCGACCTGCCGATGCAGCAGCCCCATGTGCAGCGGGTTCGACGCGCCGTGCACGGCGTAGCAGGCGAGGTACGCGATGAGGATGCCGACCGGGCCGGCCAGCAGGCCCATGCCGACCACAGTCACGCCCTGGAGGATCCGCATCAGCGCGGCGGCCGGTGCGGCGCCGAGGCGGCGCAGCAGGAACGGGGTGAGCGCGGCGCCGGCGGCGTTGGCGAGCCAGGCCGCCGTGCCGGCGGGGCCGAGCAGCGCCGCGGCGCGGGCCGGGTCGTCGAGCACCTCGGCGAGGCGTACCGGGAGCAGCGACTCGAAGGTGACCATGCCGAAGCCCCAGAACAGCTCGACGGCGACCAGGGCCGCCAGCACCCGGTTGCGGCGCAGCAGCCCGACGGCCTGCCCGACCATGCGGGGCGCGTCGATGACCGAGGCGCGCAGCGCGGCCGGGCCGGATGCCGGCCGCCGCTCCGCCATCAGCGCGAGCAGCGCCACGATGGAGACGGCCTGGAGCACGGCGGCGACGATCACCGGCAGGGCCAGTGCGCTGACCGGGCCGACCGGGCCGAGCGCGACCAGGCCGCCGCTGATCAGCGCGCCCGCACCGATCGCGACACCGATCACGGTGCCGGCCCAGCCGAGGCCGCGCTCGTACTCGGCCTTCGGGTCGGCGGCGAGCGTGGCGTCGACGTACCAGGACTCCAGCGGGCCGCTGTCGAGCGCCCGGTAGACACCCTGCAACGCCCAGACCAGGAAGAACATCCAGAACGAGTCGGCCACCGCCATCAGCGCCAGCGAGGCGAGGCAGACCACCCAGGCGGCCAGCAGCACCGGCTTGCGGCCGAGCGCGTCGGCGAACCCGCCGGTGGGCAGCTCCAGCGCCAGCACCACCAGGCCCTGCGCGGTGGCGACCAGGCCGATCTGGGACAGCGAGAGCCCGCGCTCCTGCATGAGCAGGATCATCACCGGCATGAGCAGGCCGCTGGGTAACCAGCGCAGGCCGTACAGCGTGAGGTAGCGGATCCGGATCTGGCGTACGGACAGCGCGGTCACGGCTTCTCCTCGGCGGGTGGCGGGGTGGACCGCGGGTAGGCCGCGTCCATCGGGAGGGCGGCGAGGTAGAGCTGGACGGTCTCGGCGTCGGGGTCGTCGGGGTCGGTGGCGTCGCGATGCCGCTCGAAGACCGCGAAGACCTCCTCCTGGATCGCCTTGAGGCGGTCGACCGGGATCCGCATGAAGAAGTCACCCATGCCGAACGCGTCACGCCAGGCCGGCGACCACTGGTGCCGCTGGGCGAACCAGCGTTCGGCGTGCTGGGCGAAGAAGCGGACGTAGTCCGCCTCGATCCATTCGATGGCTGCCCGCGCGTCGGGGTCGTCGTCGAAGTCGCTGGATTCCCAGTTGGTGACGTCGTGCGCGGCCCGCCAGTAGCGCTGGCGGCCGGTGCCCAGGTTCGGGTCCTCCACCACGAGGCCCACCTCGGCGAGTTGGCGCAGGTGGTAACTGGTCGCGCCGCTGTTGGTGCCGAGCGCCTCGGCGAGGGCGGTGGCGGTGGCCGGGCCGCCCACGCGCAGCGCCCCGACCAGCCGCATGCGCAGCGGTTGGGCCAGGGCACGAACCTGGCGGTGGTCGATGTGTACGGTGCGCTCGGTCTTCTCCTCCATGCGATGCACAATATCTGTGCACACTTACTGTGCACAAGCTCTTTGCAAAGGATCTGTGCGTCTAGCCGTACAGCTCGGTGATCCCCCGCAGGCGGGTCCGCAGCAGCCCGGCGGCCCGGGTGGAGTCCAGCACCACCTCGCCCGGCCGGTGCAGCCCAGCGGCGGCGATGGTGGTCGTCCGCAGCCCGCCCGCGTCCACCCCGTCGTGCCGGGCCACCAGCAGCCCCAGCTCGGCCCGGCTCACCGCGTCCGGCCCGGCCACGTTGAGCAGCCCGGCGTAGTCGCCCGGCACCAGCTCCAGCACCGCGGCGGCGAGGTCGGCGACGTGCACCGGGCAGCGCAGCTCGTCTCTGAACAGCGTCGCCCGCCCGGCCAGCGCGTCCCGGCAGAGCTGGATCTGCTTGCTGCCCTCCCCCACGATCAGCGAGGTGCGCACGAGCGCCGCGCCCGGATCGACCGCCCGCACTGCCGTCTCCGCTGCCGCCTTCGCCGCCCCATACGGGTGCAGCGGTGTGGGCACGTCCTCGTCCGCGTACGGCGCCGGACGGCCGGCGTGCAGCGCGTCGCTGGACAGGTGCACCAGCCGGGCACCCAGCTCGGCGGCGGCCACCGCGATGTGGGCCGCCCCGTCCGCGGTGACCGCCCAGTCGTCGTACCGGTAGGGGGTGGCGACGACGGCGTCGGGGCGTACCCGGGTCAGCAGCTCACGCACGGCCGCGCGGTCGGTCACGTCGAGCCGGTGCGGCGCGACGCCGGGCACCGCGACGGCGGTCGAGTGGTACGTGCCGGCGACCCGGTGCCCGGCGGCGACCGCCTGCCGGCACACCTCGGCGCCGAGGAACCCGCTGGCCCCCACCACGAGCAGTTCCATCAATCCCCCTGAAGATCGAAAGGCCCGCGTCATCATGACGCGGGCCTTTCGACGAGGCGAGGATCAGGTGGGGTCGGCCACCGGGGCGGCCGGGCCGGCGGTGCCGGCGTGCGCACCGGCCGGCGCCTTCGGCTTGGCGTCGATGCCGGCCTCGGCGCGCTGCTGCCCGGTGATCGGGGTGGGCGCGCCGGTCAGGGGGTCGAAGCCGCCCCGGGTCTTCGGGAACGCGATCACCTCGCGGATCGAGTCCGCGCCGGCCAGCAGCATGCAGACCCGGTCCCAGCCGAACGCGATGCCGCCGTGCGGCGGGGCGCCGTACTTGAACGCCTCCAGCAGGAAGCCGAACTTGTCCTGCGCCTCGTCGACGGTGATGCCGAGCAGGTCGAACACCCGCTGCTGCACGTCGCCGCGGTGGATACGGATCGAGCCGCCACCGATCTCGTTGCCGTTGCAGACGATGTCGTACGCGTAGGCCAGCGCCCGGTCCGGCGCGTCCTCGAACCGGTCCACCCACTCGGCGTTCGGCGAGGTGAACGGGTGGTGCACGGCCGTCCAGCCGCCCTCGTCCGTGCGCTCGAACATCGGCGCGTCGACCACCCAGCAGAACGCCCAGGCGCTCTCGTCGACCAGGTTCGACCGCTTGGCGATCTCGATCCGGGCCGCGCCGAGCAGCTCCTGCGCCTCGCGGATGTTCGTGCTCGCGGCGAAGAAGATCGCGTCGCCGGGCTTCGCGCCGACCGCGTCGGCCAGGCCGGACAGGTGCGCCTCGGACAGGTTCTTCGCCACCGGGCCGCGCGGCTCGCCGGTCTCGGCGTCCAGCACCACGTACGCCAGGCCGCGCGCGCCGCGCGCCTTGGCCCAGTCCTGCCATCCGTCCAGCTCCTTGCGGGTCTGGGACGCGCCACCGGGCATGACCACCGCGCCGACGTAGCCGCCCGCGTCGATCGCGCCGGCGAACACCCGGAACTCGGTGCCGCGCAGGTAGTCGGTCAGCTCGGTCAGCTCCACGCCATAGCGCAGGTCCGGCTTGTCCGAGCCGTACCGGGACATCGCGTCGTGCCAGGTGATGCGCGGGATCGGCCGGGCGATCTCGTAGCCGGCGAGGTCCTTCCACAGCGCCGAGACGATCGCCTCGCCGAGGTCGATCACGTCGTCCTCGGTGACGAACGACATCTCGATGTCGAGCTGGGTGAACTCCGGCTGCCGGTCGGCGCGGAAGTCCTCGTCGCGGTAGCAGCGGGCGATCTGGTAGTACCGCTCCATGCCGCCGACCATCAGCAGCTGCTTGAACAGCTGCGGCGACTGCGGCAGCGCGTACCAGCTGCCCGGCTGCAGCCGCACCGGCACCAGGAAGTCGCGGGCGCCCTCCGGGGTGGAGCGGGTCAGCGTCGGCGTCTCGATCTCCAGGAAGTCCCGCTCGTGCAGCACGCCGCGGGCGATCTGGTTGGCCCGCGAGCGCAACCGCATGGCCTTCGCCGGGCCGCCCCGGCGCAGGTCCAGGTAGCGGTACTTGAGCCGGATGTCGTCGCCGGCCTCGATCTGGTCGTCCACCGGCAGCGGCAGCGGCGCGGCCTCGGACAGCACCTCCAGTTCGGACGCGGTCACCTCGACCTCACCGGTCGGCAGGTCCGGGTTCTCGTTGCCCTCCGGGCGGCGGGTCACCTCGCCGGTGACCTTGACACAGAACTCGTTGCGCAGCGCGTGCGCGTCCTCCTCGCGGAAGACCACCTGCACGACACCGGAGGCGTCGCGCAGGTCGACGAAGATGACACCGCCGTGGTCGCGCCGGCGGGCCACCCACCCGGCGAGCGTCACCGTCGAGCCGGCGTCCGCGGCGCGCAGGCTTCCGGCATTGTGGGTACGGATCACGGCTGGCGTCTCCTCAATCTGGTCCACTCACTGCTCCCCCGCATTCTGTCAGGACGGGCGGGCCCGCTCCCGGGCACCCGTCGAGCCGGTCCGCCCCGGTGGCGGCGAAACGCCGTGCGGGCCGGGTCCGGCGGTCTACCGTGACCGGGTGCGTGCCGTACCGAGCTGGGCCGTGGCCACCGCGGCCGCCGCGCCCGCGCTGCTGGTGGCGGGCTGGACGGTGGCGGGCGCCCGCCAGGGCCCGGGGTACGACCCGGTGCGGGACACGATCAGCGAGCTGGCCGGCGAGGGTGCCACCGATCCGTGGCTGATGGCCGGCGCGCTGGTGCTGCTCGGCTGCTGCTACTGCGCCACCGCCGCCGCGCTGCACGCCGCCGGGCTGCCCAGCCGCTTCCTGCTCGCGGTCGGCGGGCTGGCCACCGTCGCGCTCATCGCGTTCCCCCGCCCGCAGGTGGGGGGCTCCCCGGCGCACGGCGTGGTGGCCACGGTGGCGGTGCTCGCGCTGTCGCTCTGGCCGGCCGGGACGGCGCTGCGCCTGCCCCGCAGGGTGCCGCGCGAGGTGGCCGCCTCCCCGGCGGGCCGGCCGCCGTGGGCGTTCCGCCGGCCGGTGGCGCTGGCCGTCACGGCCGTGTTGCTGGCGTTGTTCGGCTGGTCGGTGGCCGAGGTGACCGGCGGCTCCCGGACCGGGCTGGCCGAGCGGGTGGCAGCGCTCGCGGTGACGCTCTGGCCGCTGGCCGCGGTGCTGTCCGCCCGGCGGGCCCACCGGCACTGGACGGCCCGGCCGGCGGAGCCGCCGCGCCCGGACGGGCCGCCGGTCGGTCCGGGCCGCCTCGGGGCAGGCACCTGAGACGGGTACGCGGAACGGGCCGCCGGTCACCCGGCGGCCCGTTCGTGGGAGTGCGTGGATCAGAAGACGCTCACGCCGTAGCGGCTGAGGGCCTCGGTGACCGGCTGGAAGAAGGTGGTGCCACCGGTGCGGCAGTTGCCGCTACCGCCGGAGGTGAGGCCGAGCGCGGTGGTGCCGGCGAACAGCGAGCCGCCGCTGTCGCCCGGCTCGGCGCAGACGTTGGTGCGGATGAGGCCGGAGACGCTGCCCTCGGCGTAGTTCACGGTCGCGTTCAGCGCGGTGACGCTGCCGCTGCGCAGGCCGGTGGTGCTGCCGGAACGACGCACGGACTGGCCGACGTAGGCGTTGCCGGCCGAGGTGATGTCCTGGAAGCTGCCGTTGTACAGCGACACGTTGCCGGCCGCGTTGGCCGAGTTGTTGTGCCGGACGATGCCGTAGTCGTTGCCCGGGAAGCTGGTGCCGGTCCGGGTGCCGAGCAGGTTGGACTGCGCGGAGTTGCTGTACCAGCTCGACGAGATGTTGGTGCAGTGGCCCGCGGTGAGGAAGTAGTAGGTCGAGCCGCTACGGACGTTGAACCCGAGCGAGCAGCGGCCACCGCCGCCGGCGTAGATCGCCTGGCCGCCGGAGATCCGGGTGCTCAGCACGCCGGCCTCGGCCTCGATACGGATCGCGCCGTTGTGGCGGGCGGCGGCGGCCTTGACCCGCTCCAGCTTGGCGCCGGTGACGGTGCTGTCGACGGAGACGACAACCTGGTTCGTGGCCGGGTCGGTCCACCAGGCGGTGCCGGGGATCTTGGCGGAGCGCTCCAGCTCGCCGGTGGCGGCGTTGAGCTTGTCCGCGCCGCGGGCCACGATCTTCGGGATGGCGCCGGCGTCGCGCACCTGGCGGGCGGTCGCGGTGTCGGTCACCGTGACGATCATCTTGCCGCTGGCGTCGGCGTACGTGCCGGCCGCGCGGGCGCCGAGCTTCTCGACGAGGGTGGCGGCGGCGTCCGGCGAGAGGGCCGTGGGGGCGGCCTGCGCGGGTGCGCCGAGCAGCGAGCCGGTGACCAGGGTGCCGGCGACGGCGACTGCGGCGGCGCGGCGGAGCGTGGACCTCGTGGGTCGCATGTAACAACCTCCGGATGGGGGTGAACGGGCGCTGTCATGGGGGCGCGCCCGAGGGCAACCCGGGCGACCTGGGGAAACCGCCCGGGTGCCCAAAGTATTCACACATTTAAGATCGTAAGCAAGACATGGCTTTGCCCTAATTCGCACCCGCGCCCGATGTAACGCTCCAGCAACAACATCGACTCAAGGTGTCAGAGCCGGGGATCGACCCGCGTCGACACCGGCCTGCTGCGCTGCGAGGGCACGGTGCTGCAGCGGGGCCGCCGTACCGCCCTGGCCGAGGCCCGCCTCACGGACCCGGCCAACCGCCTGGCAGCCCACGCCACCTCGACCTGCCTGATCTTCCCCCTCCCCTAACCCTCTCCCCCGCCCCCCTGAGCTCGACGATCTTGCAGTTACGGCCCCCGCAGTGCCGGTTTCGCGGCATTCGCGGGGGCCGTAAGTGCAAGATCTGTGAAGGTGTTTGTCAAGCGTTGGTTTCGAGGGTGCGCCAGATTTGGCGGGCTATGTAGCGTTTGAGGCTGCGGGTGATTTCGGCTGGGGTGCGGCCTTCGGTGGTGCGGCGTTCGACGTAGTCCTTGGTGGGTTGGTGGCATCGTTGGCGGGTTTTCGCGATGGTGTGTAGGGCGGCGTTGAGGGTGCGGTCGCCGCCTCGGTTGAGGCGGTGGCGGATGGTGCGTCCGGAGCTGGCGGGGACGGGGCTGGCGCCGGCGAGTGAGGCGAAGGCGGCTTCGTTGCGGAACCGGCCGGGGTGTGACCAGGCGGTCAGTGCGATCGCGGCGGTGACGGGGCCGATCCCGGGTTGGTCGAGCAGGGTGGGGCAGAGCTTGTCGACCAGGGTGCGGATCTCGGCGAGGTTGGCTTTCAGGAGCTTCTCGAGGGTCAGGATCTGCTCGGCCAGGGCTGCCAGTTGAGTGCGGCGCAGTCGGTCAAGTCCGCTGCCGCTGCCGCTGCCGGTGCCGCTGCCGCTGCCGGTGCCGCTGCCGGTGCCGCTGCCGCTGCCGGTGCCGGTGCCGGTGGTGAGGGTGGTGGCGTGTTGGACCTGCCGCAGGGTGTTCAGTCCGCGCATCTGTGTGCGTAGATCGTCGTCGGCGGTGAGGATCAGCGATTTGAACAGGTTGATGGTGGCGGTGCGGGTGTCGCTGTAGTGGCGGCGGCAGACGTGCAGCAGGCGCAGGGCTTCCCGGTCGCCGTCGGCGCGGGGCGTGGCGACGTGGTCGGCGGCCAGCACCGCGCGAGCGGCGTGCACGGCGTCCAACGCGTCGGACTTGCCGCCTCGCCGACGGCGTCCGGCAGCGGGTTTGGGTGCTTCCAGGACGTCCTCACCCGCGGCGCGCAGGACACGCAGCAGGCCGACCCCGTGACACCGGGCGCCGTCCAGGGCCCAGGCCCGCCGGCCCGTTCCCAGCCCGGTCGTCTGCCGCCCGGCCCAGGCCAGCAGAACAGCGGCGCCGTCGGCGGTGGCCGGCACGGTGATCTCGGCCAGCACTGTCCCGACCGGGGTGGTCACCGCGGCGGTGTGCGTATCGGTATGGGTATCCACACCGATGACCGCGTCAACACGGCCGGCCAGACGATCTGCCAGGATGGAAGGCACGGACGGTTCTCCCTTGCACGGGACGACGTTCGGACGGCGTCGGCCCGGGAGACGATCACCCGGCGGCACATCTGTGATGAGTCACGCGACACCAATCGCGGACAGGCTTCTGATCAGGCCAGCAAGGTGGGCCGGGCCGACGCCGGCAACCCACGAGGACAGGTCGCGCTTCACGGCACACCCTTCTGCGGTGGCCAGATCTTGCATGAGTCACTCGTCGATCACCGACGTCGAACCCTACCGATACCAACCCCTCCCGGAACCGGCCCACCTATAGAAGCGTCGCGCGGGAGAGGGAGCGGTCTGTCAGGCCTTGGCGGCGGTGCGGGCGGCTCGGGCGGCGCGGCGCTCCTCGAAGCGGGACGCCTGGGTCTCCAGCGTGTCCAGGTGGGCGGCGATCTGGTCGCGGGCGGCCTCGCCGTCGGCGTTCAGGCCGGTCACGTCGAACAGGTTCCACTGGCGCAGCACCGGCATCACCACCTCGTCGCGGTGCTGGCGCAGGTCGTAGATGCCGGCCAGCGCGATCGCCACCGACTTGCGGGCGAAGCCCTCGATGCCAACGCCCGGCATCTGGAAGTTGGCGAGCACGTCGGCGACGGCCCGCATCGCCTGCGACGGCGCCAGCTCGAACGCCGCGCCGAGCAGGTTGCGGTAGAAGACCATGTGCAGGTTCTCGTCCGCGGCCACCCGGGCCAGCAGCGCCTCGCACGTCGGGTCGCCGGTGGCCCGGCCGGTGTTGCGGTGCGAGATGCGGGTGGCCAGTTCCTGGAACGACACGTACGCCAGCGAGTGCAGCATCTCCTGGTCGTGCACGTTCTGGTAGCCCGCCGACATGTGCACCATCCGGGCCCGCTCCAGCGCCACCGGGTCCACCGCCCGGGTCACCGTGAGATAGTCGCGGATCGCCGTGCCGTGCCGGCCCTCCTCGGCGGTCCACCGGTGCACCCAGGTGCCCCACGCGCCGTCGCGCCCGAACAGCGTGGCGATCTCGTGGTGGTACGAGGGCAGGTTGTCCTCGGTGAGCAGGTTGACGATCAGCGCGGTCCGCGCCACCTCGGGCAGCGTCGAGTCCTCCGGCGACCACGCCTCGCCGCCCAGCGGGCCGTCGAAGGTGCGGCCCTCGCTCCACGGCACGTACTCGTGCGGGAACCACTCCTTGGCCAGCGACAGATGGCGGTCGAGGTTCTTCTCGACCACCGGCTCGAGTTCGGTGAGCAGAGCGGTCTGGCTGAGCACGGTCACGACGTTCTCCCTACGGTGGCGTAACTTACGCCACCGTAGGTCGAAACGTCTTCAGACGCCAGTGCCGGCCGCGCCGACCAGCGGCTTCAGGTCCGCCCGGGGCGGCGTCCACTCGCCCGCCGCGGCCGGCACCTGCTCGCCGGAACGGATGTCCTTGACCTCGTCGCCGTCGGCGCCGGGGAACCAGACGTACGGGATGCCGCGCCGCTCGGCGTACCGGATCTGCTTGCCGAACTTGGCCGCCGACGGGGACACCTCGGTCGGCACGCCACGCGACCGCAGCGCCGCCGCGACCGCGTCGCTGGCCGCCCGGTCCTCCTCCGCGGTGACCGCCACCAGCACGCAGGTCGGCACCGAACGGGACACCGACAGCGCCTCGGCGCCGAACAGCAGGCCGAGCAGCCGGGTCACCCCGATCGAGATGCCCACCCCCGGGAACCGCATGGCGCCCGAGCTGGCCAGGTTGTCGTACCGGCCGCCGGAGCAGATCGAGCCGAACCGCTCGTAGCCGATCATCTGCGTCTCGTAGACCGTGCCCGTGTAGTAGTCCAGGCCCCGCGCGATGCGCAGGTCGGCCACGCAGAGGCCGGGCGCGTGCGCGGCGGCGGTCTCCACCACGGCGGTCAGTTCCGCGACGCCCTCGTCCAGCAGCGGGTCGCTCACCCCGAGGCCGCGCACCGCGTCGGCGAACGAGGCGTCCGGCGCGGAGATCTCGGCCAGCGCGAGCACGGCCTTGGCCTGCGCGTCGCTCGCCCCGGCGGTGCTCGCCAGCAGCTCCGTGACCCCGGCCGGGCCGATCTTGTCGAGCTTGTCGACGGCGCGCAGCGCCGCCTCCACGTCGGTCAGCCCGATGCCCCGGTAGAACCCCTCGCAGATCTTGCGGTTGTTGACCTGGATGCGCACCGGCGGGATCGGCAGCGATCGCAGCGCGTCGCCGATGACCAGCGGCATCTCGGCCTCGTAGTGCGCCGGCAGGGTGTCCCTGTCGACGATGTCGATGTCGGCCTGGAGGAACTCCCGGTAGCGGCCCTCCTGCGGGCGCTCACCGCGCCACACCTTCTGGATCTGGTAGCGGCGGAACGGGAACTGGAGCTTGCCGGCGTTCTCCAGCACGTAGCGGGCGAACGGCACGGTCAGGTCGAAGTGCAGGCCGAGCGCGTCGTCACCGGCCGCGCCGTCGGCGTCGGCCTGCAACCGGCGCAGCAGGTAGACCTCCTTTGCGGTATCCCCCTTCCGCAGCAACTGATCCAGCGGCTCCACCGAGCGGGTCTCCAGTGGCGCGAAGCCGTACAGCTCGAACGTGGTGCGGATGCGATCGAGAACGAACTGCTCGATCATCCGCTGTGCGGTGGTCCACTCCGGGAAGCCGGAGATGGGCGTGGGCTTGCTCATCACGAACTCCTTGAGAACCCGCGCGGGCGCGGGTGAGGGTCTAGAGGCCTCGGGTGGGCGCGGCCGGGCGCGCGCCGCCGGTGCCCGCCACCTCGAGGAGGTACGGGTTGGTCGCGCGCTCGCGGCCGATCGTGGTCCGGGGGCCGTGGCCGGGCAGGACGACGGTGTCGTCGGCCAGCGGGAGCACCTTGTCCCGCAGGCTGGACAGCATGCGGGGCATGCTGCCGCCCGGCAGGTCGGTGCGGCCGATCGAGCCGGCGAACAGCACGTCACCGGAGAGGCAGATCTGGTCCGCCTCCCAGGGCGAGCCGGCGCCGGGCAACCGGAACAGCACCGACCCGCCGGTATGGCCGGGAGCGTGGTCGACGGTGATCTCCAACCCGGCCAGCGACAGCGTCGCGCCGTCGGTCAGCTCGGCCACGTCGTCCGGCTCGGTGTACGGCAGCCGCCCGCCGAACAGCTGGGTCAGGTCCATCGAGAGCGCCTTGCTCGGGTCGGCCAGCAGCTCCCGGTCGTCCGGGTGGACGTAGGCGGGGATGCCGCGCGCGCCGCAGACCGGGGCGACGGAGAACGTGTGGTCGAGGTGGCCGTGGGTGAGCAGCACGGCGGCCGGGTGCAGGCGGTGCTCGGCGAGCACGGCGTCGAGCCGGTCGAGCACCCCGATGCCGGGGTCGACCACCACGCACTGCTCCCCCGGCCCGGTCGCCACCACGTAGCAGTTGGTGCCGAAGGCGTCCGCGGGAAAGCCGGCCACGAGCACGTCGCTCCCCTTTCCGTCCGGTCGTCGTCTGCCTGCAGCCTAGTCGTAGCGGCCAGGGAGTTCCGCCCGCCACCGCCCTCGTCCGCACCGGCCGGGCTGAGACGGCGGGACCTCGTACACCACATTCCCAGTCGCTACCCGTACACTCTGGCGGGCGTGTGGCGTGGCGCACCCCGATCGGAACGGCGGACGGCGCCCGACGCCGGCGGCGATCAGGCAGAGGAAGGGGAGCGCACGTGGCTTCCAGCAGGGACCGGCAGCGCAAACTGGCGCGCGCCAAGCTCGACCGGCAGCTCGCCCGGCGGGCGGCGGCCGCGAAGCGCCGCCGCCAGATCCGGGCCGGTGTGGGCGCCGCGGTGGTGCTCGTGCTGATCGTGGCCGGCTCCGCCTGGGCGCTCGGCGCGTTCGACTCCGAGCCGGAGAAGAAGGCCGCCGAGGACGTCTGCCTCTGGACCGCGGAGGACGGCGCCGTCAACACCAACCTCAAGGACGTCGGCGAGCCGCCCACCACGGGCCTGCCCACCTCGGGCACCCGTCCGATGACGATCACCACCAACCAGGGTGGGCCGATCACCGTGGAGCTGGACCAGACCGACGCGCCCTGCGGCGCGGCGAGCCTGAGCTACCTGGCCGGCCGGTCGTTCTTCGACAACACCACGTGCCACGAGATCACCACCGAGGGCGCGCTGCGCTGCGGCGACCCGACCGGCACCGGGCTCGGCGGCCCGACCTACTCGTTCTACGACGAGAACGTCCCGGCCGCGCCGGAGCCCAGCCCGTCGGCCTCGCCGGCGCCCGGGCAGCCGGCGACGTACCCGAAGGGCACGGTCGCCATGATCGGCAACCCGCCCGGCAGCAACAGCAGCCAGTTCCTGATCTTCTTCAAGGACGCCAGCCCGGCCAAGCCGGCCTACTCGGTGGTCGGCAAGGTCACCGGTGGGCTCGACGTGGTGGAGAAGATCGGTGCCCTGCCGACGGTGGACAATGGCAACGGCGCCAAGGTCAAGCCGAAGACGCAGGTGCTGGTTCAGAGCGTGACCGTCGGCGAGCCCGGCGCGGCGCCGGCCGGCAGTCCCGCGCCCTCGCCGAGCGCCAGCGCGGGCTGAGCACACACGCCACCGGCGGCGTGCCGCCGGTGCGATCCAGACGTGACCCGGCGCGCGCGCCGACCCCATACGCAGCAGGTGAGGAGTGACCGTGACGTCCACCAGAGACCGCCAGCGCGCGGCGGCGCGAGCCAAGCTCGAGCGGGAGATGGCGGAACGGGCCGGTCGGGCCCGCAAGCGCCGGCAGACCCAGGCGATCGTCGGGGCCGCGGCGGTGCTGGTGCTCGTCGTGGCCGGCACGGTGTGGCTCGTCGCCGCGCTCGGCGACGACGACGAGAAGCAGGGCGGCACCGCCGCCGGGGCCGACGCTGTGCAGTGCGCGTACACGGAGGTGCCCAAGGAGGGCCGTCCGGCGCAGATCAAGGACGTCGGCCTCCCGCCGGCCCAGCAGTCCGGCAAGGGCACCCAGACGATGACCATCGACACCAACCTGGGCCCGATCACCGCCAAGATCGACCGCACCAAGGTGCCGTGCACCGCCGGCAGCTTCACGCACCTGGCCGGCAAGGGCTTCTTCGACAACACCAAGTGCCACCGGCTGGTCACCGAGGGCATCAAGGTGCTCCAGTGCGGCGACCCGAGCGCCACCGGCAAGGGCTGGCGGGACACCGACGGCACCGGCGGTCCGTCGTACAACCTGGCCGAGGAGAACCTGCCCACCGACAAGCGCCCGCCGTACCCGGAGGGTGTCATCGCGATGGCCAACTCCGGCCAGCCGGGCAGCACCGGCAGCCAGTTCTTCATCGTGTACGGCGACTCGCCGCTCGACCCGAACTACACCGTGCTGGGCACCATCACCGGCGGCATGGACGTGGTGAAGCAGGTCGCCGCGGCCGGTGACGACGGCGCGTTCGCCAAGCAGGCCGGCGGTGGTCACCCGAAGAAGGAGATCACCATGACCAAGGTGACGATGAGCCCGGTCGAGGGCGGCTGACCGCACCCGCACGACGACGAAGCGCCCGCCGGCTGATCGCAGCCGGCGGGCGCTTTCGCGTGCGTGGGCGGCTCAGGCGCCCGAGGTGACCCGGTACGCGTCGAACACGCCGTCGACCTTGCGGACGGCGGCCAGCAGGTGGCCGAGGTGCTTCGGGTCGGCCATCTCGAAGCTGAACCGGCTGACCGCCACCCGGTCGCGGGTGGTGGTCACCGTCGCGGAGAGGATGTTCACCCGCTCCTCGGACAGCACCCTTGTCACGTCGGCGAGCAGCTTGTGCCGGTCCAGCGCCTCGACCTGGATGGCGACCAGGAACGTGGAGGCGGACGTGAGCTTCCAGCTCACCTCGACCACCCGCTCGGGCTGGGCGCGCAGGTCCTCGGCGTTGGCGCAGTCGTCGCGGTGCACGCTGACCCCGCCGGAGCGGGTGACGAACCCGAACACCGAGTCCGGCGGTACGGGCGTGCAGCAGCGGGCCAGTTTGATCCAGACGTCGCTGACGCCGCGGACCACGACGCCCGGGTCGGCGCTGCTCTGCCGGCTGCGCGGCGGCCGGGTGGCGACGGCGGTCTCGGCGATGTCCTCCGCCGCGCCCTCCTCGCCACCGTAGGACGCCATCAGCTTCTGCACCACCGACTGCGCGGAGACCTGGCTGTCGCCGACCGCCGCGTAGAGCGAGGCCACGTCGGCCAGGTGCAGGTCCCGGGCGATCGCCATCAGCGCGTCCGAGGTGAGCATCCGCTGCAACGGCATGCCCTGCTTGCGCATCGCCTTGACGATCGCATCCTTGCCGGCCTCGATCGCCTCCTCGCGCCGCTCCTTGTTGAAGTACTGGCGGATCTTGGTGCGGGCGCGCGGGCTCTTGACGAAGCCCAGCCAGTCCTGCGTGGGGCCGGCCGTGTCGGACTTCGACGTGAAGATCTCGATCACGTCGCCGTTTGAGAGCGTCGACTCGAGGGGCACCAGCTTGCCGTTGACCCGCGCGCCGATGCACTTGTGCCCGACCTCGGTGTGCACCGCGTACGCGAAGTCGACAGGCGTCGACCCGGTCGGCAGCGGGATGACGTCGCCCTTGGGGGTGAAGACGTACACCTCCTGGCTGGACAGGTCGAACCGCAGCGCGTCCAGGAACTCGCTCGGGTCCGCCGCCTCCCGCTGCCAGTCCAGCAGCTGCCGCAGCCAGGTCATCTCGTCGATGTGCGCCGGCGGGCCCACCACCGGGGTGCCCTTGTGCTCCTTGTACTTCCAGTGCGCGGCGATGCCGAACTCGGCGGTGCGGTGCATCGCGTACGTGCGGATCTGCATCTCCACCGGCTTGCCGGTGGGCCCGATGACAGTCGTGTGCAACGACTGGTACATGTTGAACTTGGGCATCGCGATGTAGTCCTTGAACCGGCCCGGCACCGGCTGCCAGTTGGCGTGGATGACCCCCAGCGCCGCGTAGCAGTCACGAACCGTGTCGACCAGGATCCGCACACCCACCAGGTCGTAGATGTCGTTGAAGTCGCGCCCCCGCACGATCATCTTCTGGTAGATCGAGTAGAGGTGCTTCGGCCGCCCGGTCGTCTCCGCCTTGATCTTGGCGGCCTTCAGGTCGGTGGACACCTTCTGGGTCACCTGGCGCAGCAGCGCCTCGCGCTGCGGCTGGTGCTCCCCGATCAGCCGGTTGATCTCCTCGAACCGCTTGGGGAACAGCGTGCCGAAGGCCAGATCCTCCAGCTCCCACTTGATCGTGTTCATACCGAGGCGGTGTGCCAGCGGCGCCAGGATCTCCAGCGTCTCCTTGGCCTTCTGCTCCTGCTTCGGACGCGGCAGGAAGGTCAGGGTCCGCATGTTGTGCAGCCGGTCGGCCAGCTTGATCACCAGGACCCGGGGGTCCTTCGCCATCGCCACGACCATCTTGCGGATGGTCTCGGCCTTGGCCGCGTCGCCGAGCTTGACCTTGTCGAGCTTGGTGACGCCGTCGACGAGCAGCGCGACCTCACCGCCGAAGTCGGCGCGCATCGCATCGAGCGTGTATTCGGTGTCCTCGATGGTGTCGTGCAGCAGCGCCGCGACCAGCGTGGTGGTGTCCATGCCCAGGTTCGCCAGAATGGTCGCCACCGCGAGGGGGTGCGTGATGTAGGGGTCGCCGGACTTGCGGTACTGCCCCGAGTGCCACCGCGCCGCAGTGTCGAAGGCGCGCTGCAGCAGCCGCGCGTCGGCCTTGGGGTGGTTCTCCCGGTGGGTCGCGATCAGCGGCTCCAGCACCTCGCTGACCTGCGAGGTCTGCCAGGGCGCGTTGAACCGGGCCAGCCGGGCGCGGACCCGCCGGCCGGTGGGCGCGTTGGACAGGGCGAAACCGCTGCCGGTCGTGGACTCGGTGGAACCCTCGGTCGGGAACGGCACCACGACCGCCCCGCCGTCGGCCGTCGCGTCGGGCGCGCCGCCGGTGGCGCCGGTCGCCCGGGCCGGCGGGTTGCCGCTGCACTCGGTCACCGAGCCGTCCGCGTCGCCTGTCGGGTGCACCGTGCCCTCCACCGGAGGGACGACATCGTGGGACACCGGCCTCCTCACCGCTCGCCGGGATGCGCCGGCCGTCCGGCCGACGTCTGGTTCAACCGGCCCGGGGGCCGGTCTTGTTCCACGCGGTCGCCGGGGCCGGGCCCCGGCGCCTTCGCCGCCCCGGACACACCTCGGCCGGGTCGGGCAAAGGGCAATGCTACCCGTACGCAGGGTACGCCACCGCTCCCCCGGACGGTCGGCGCCGACCGGCCCGACGGGCCGGCCCGGTCAAACGGTCAACAGGGCATGGACCGGTCGCTGGGCCAGCCGCTTACGGCCCTCGAGGAAGCCCAGCTCCAGCAGCACGGTGAACCCGGCCACCGTCCCACCGGCGCGTTCCACCAGGTCGAGCGTGGCCTCGGCGGTGCCGCCGGTGGCGAGCACGTCGTCGAGCACCAGCACCCGGTGGCCGGCGGTGAAGGCGTCCTGGTGCACCTCCAGCGTCGCCTCGCCGTACTCCAGCGCGTAGGACGCCGAGTGCGTGGCCCGGGGCAGCTTGCCGGCCTTGCGCACCGGCACCACGCCGACGCCGGTGGCGTACGCGACCGCCGCCGCCAGCACGAACCCGCGCGCCTCGATGCCGGCGACGGTGTCGAACGAGTCCCGCCCGTGGTACGCGATGATGCCGTCGATCACCGCCCGGAACGCCTCACCGTCGGCGAACAGGGGCATCAGGTCCTTGAACACGACACCCGGCTTGGGGAAGTCCGGCACGTCCAGCAGCCGGCTGGCTACGAGCTGGGCGACCTCCGGGCCGCTGTCTCCGCGTACCCCTGCGGTGTGGGTCTCCGTCACGGTGCGTCCCATGTCCTCTCGAAACGACGACGGCGTCCGTCATGCCGTGAGTCCAGCATGACGGACGCCGTCGGACCGATTCCGTCCGGCCCTACGGTCAGCGGCGCTTGCCGCCGGGCCGGTTGCCGCCGCCCCCGGCGGGACGCCCGCCGCGGGCGCCGCTGGGACGCTTGCCGGCCGGCCGGGCGCCCACCTTGGGTGCGGCGCCGGCCAGCGCGGCCGCCTCCGGGTCGATCGGCGCGTCGACGGCCGGTGCGGCGGTGCGCTGGCCCTTCGGCGTGATCTCGCCCTTGGCGATCGCGGCCCGGCGGGCGGCCACCCGCTTGTTGTGCGCGCTGATCCGCGGGTCCATGTTCTTCAGCAGCACCAGCAGCGGCGTGGCCAGCAGGATCGAGGTCAGGAACGCCACCGCCATACCGACGAACAGCACCAGGCCGAGGTCCTTCAGCGTGCCCGCCCCGAGCAGGCCGGCGCCGATGAAGAGCAGGCCGCCGACCGGCAGCAGCGCCACGACCGAGGTGTTCAGCGACCGCATGAGGCTCTGGTTGAGCGCCAGGTTGGACGCCTCGCCGTAGGTGAGGTTGTTGTTCGCGGTGATGCCGCGTGTGTTCTCCTGCACCTTGTCGAAGACCACCACCACGTCGTAGAGCGCGAAGCCCAGGATCGTGAGGAAGCCGATGATCGTCGACGGGGTGACCTCGAAACCGACGAGCGAGTAGATGCCGGCGGTGAGGATCAGGTTGGTCAGCAGCGAGATGATGGCGGCGACCGCCATCCGCCACTCGAAGCGCAGCACCAGGTAGATCGACACCACCGCGATGAAGATCACCAGACCGAGGAAGGCGCGCGAGGTGACCTGGCTGCCCCACGCCTCGGAGACCTGGCTGCCGCTGATCTGGTCGGCCTGGATGCCGAACTCCTGCGCCATCGCGGCCTTGGCCGCGTTGGCCTGCTCGGCGCTGAGCTGCCCGGTGCGCATCTCGTAGAACTCGCCGCTGGTGCTGCCGACCTTCTGCGCGCTGACCACCTCGACGCCGGGCGCCTCGTCGGCCAGCACCTCGTCGACGGTCTGCTCGGCCCGGTCCAGCGTGCCGACGCTGGCCGGCACCTGGAACGTGTTGCCGCCGGCGAACTCGATGCCGAGCTTGAAGCCGCTGATCGCGAAGCTGAGCACCGCGATCAGGACCAGGACACCCGCCACACCGAACCACAGGTTCCGGCGGCCGACGATGTTGAGATCCGCCTCGCCCCGGTAGAGCCGCGCGGCCAGACCGTTCTTAGCCATCTCAGGCCTCCTTGACACGCGGGTTGCGGGCGGTGCCCGGCTCGGTCGACCGGGCCGGCAGCGCCCGGCCCAGACCGCTGACCCGCGGCGACAGGAACGCCCGGGTACGGGCGAACATCGTCATGATCGGGTGGCGGAAGAGGAAAACGACGACCAGGTCGAGCACTGTGGCCAGGCCGAGCGCGAAGGCGAAGCCCTTCACCGCGCCGACCGACACGATGTAGAGCACCACCGCCGACATCAGCGTGATCGCGTTCGCCGAGATGATCGTCCGGCGAGCCCGGATCCAGGCGCGCGGCACCGCGCTCCGTGGACTCCGGCCCTCCCGGATCTCGTCCTTCAATCGTTCGAAGTAGATGACGAACGAGTCCGCCGCGACGCCCAGCGAGACGATCATGCCGGCGATGCCGGCGAGCGTGAGCGTGAAGCCGATCGACCGGCCGAGCACCACCAGCGCGCCGAACACCAGCAGCGCGGAGAGCACCAGGCTCAGGAAGATGACCGAGCCGAGCAGACGGTAGTAGAAGAACGAGTAGATGATGACCAGCAGCATGCCGATGCCGGCCGCCAGCAGACCCGCCTTGAGGTGGCTGTCGCCGAGCGTCGCGGTGACGTTCTGCTGCTCCTGCGGCTCGAAGGTCACCGGCAGCGCGCCGTAGCGCAGCTGGCTGGCGAGCGCGTTCGCGGCCTTGTTGTCGAAGCTGCCGGTGATCTGCGAGTCACCGGTCAGCACGCCCTGGATCTCCGGGGACGAGACGATCTCGTTGTCCAGCACCACGGCGACCCGGCACTTGCCGTCCTGGCCGAGCGCGGTCTGGTCGCAGGCCTGGCCCTCGTTGTTGAACGCCTCGCGGGTCAGCGCGGTCCACTTCTCCTGGCCCTTGCCGGTGAAGTTCAGGCTGACCACCCAGGAGCTGGTCTGGTCGAGCTGGGCGGAGGCGTTCTTGACGTCGGTGCCGAGCACCTTCGCGACGTCGAGCAGGTACTTCGCGCCGGACTCGCAGGCGACCGCCTTCTGCTTCTCGTCCTTGATCGAGGCGGCGGGCCGCGTGTCGAGCTGGGTGCAGGTGATGGTCGGGACGTTGAACTGCATCTCGACCGGCAGGACGGCGACCTCCTGCGGGGTGAGCGTCCCGAACGGCTTGAGCTTGTCGGCCAGCGACGGGTCGGTGGTCAGGTCCGCCGGGGCCTGGAGACCGGAGGCGGCGGCCCAGGCGGCCGCGCCGACCTTCTGCTCGACGGCCTTGCGCTGCTGCTCGATGCTCTGCGGCACCGGCTCGGCGCTGGCGCTCGGGCTCGGCGCGGCGGCGCTCGGCGAGGCCGAGGCGCTGGCGCTCGGCGTCGGGGCCATGCCGCCCTGCCCGCCGGCGCTCGGCGAGCCGCTCACCTTGGGGCTCGTGGTCGCCTGCGGCGACGCGCTGCCCGACGGGGTCGGGGTGGCGGCGCCGGACGGCGAGGCGCTCGGGGTCGGCGCGGGCGCGGCCGCGGCACCACTGCCGTCGGTGGCCTTGAGCACCTTGCGGAAGCGCAGCTCGGCGGCCTCACCGACGTCGGTGAGGTCGCGGTTCTGGCCGGGCAGGGAGATGACGATGTTGCGGTTGCCCTCGGTGACCACCTCGGCCTCGGCCACGCCGTAGGCGTTGACCCGGCTCTCGATGATCTGGCGGGCCTCCTCGAGGTTGTCGGCGGTCGGGGGCTTGCCGTCCACCGTGTTGGTGGCCTCGAGCGTCAGCCGGGTGCCGCCGACGAGGTCCAGGCCGAGCCGCGGCTCCAACCGGTCCTTCCAGCCACCGCTGGCGCCGCCCGAGAAGAACACCAAAAGATAGAGGACGACGAAGATGAGCCCGAGCACGGCGAGCTGCCGTCCGGGCCGCATCTGTCCCTGAGGTGGTGCCACGGCTGTCCTGTCTCCCTGTACGGTCGCGCCGCTTCCGCGGCGGCGACAACTGTCGGGCCGGGGGTGTCCGCCCGACTGCTCCGGCGGGTCGGCACCGGAGGACGGCACGCCGGCTGGTGCGCGGCGCGGGGGCGCCGCACGGCCCGGCCGGGTGCCGGCGCCGGGCGCCGACCCCAACTATCCACTTGTACCGATGATTCCGCTGCCCCGTCCGGGGCGGCAGTCACTCCTTGACCGGCTCGGCTTCCTCGGTGATCGTCTCGGCCGCCGGCGCCTCGGCGCGCTTGATCACGCGGGCCACGGCGGGGCGGGCGTACCGGGTCTGCACGCCCGGCGCGACCTCGAGCAGGACCGTCTCGTCCTCGACTGCGGTGACCGTGCCGTGCAGGCCGCCGATGGTGACCACCTCGTCGCCGGGGGCGAGGGCGGACTGCATCTGCTCGGCCTCGCGGCGGCGCTTCTGCTGCGGACGGATCATCATGAAGTACATGACGACGAAGAGCAGAGCGATCATGAGGATCGGCGTCAGACTGCCGGCTCCCCCGCCACTCGCTGCTGCGTAAAGCACGGTGTAGACCTTCCGGTTGGCCTCCGTCCCGGCGCCGGAGGGCGCCGCAGCGGAAGCGGATTCTCACGTCCTGTACAAACCGCGGCGAAGTCTAGTCCCTGCTCCTGAGAAGACCGAATGCGGCACAGATCACGAACGGATCACGGCTGGTCGGTCTGCACCGAGAACAGATCGGGCCCCGGAGGGGCATCCATCCCAAATGTACCATTCGGGGGCGTACGCCCCAGATGGCGCCAAGCGGCCTCGGTCGCCACCCGCCCGCGCGGCGTACGGGCCAGCAGCCCGGCCCGGACCAGGAACGGCTCGCAGACCTCCTCGACCGTGTCCGGCTGCTCCCCCACCGCCACGGCGAGGGTGGACAGGCCCACCGGACCGCCCCGGAACGAGTCGACCAGCGCGGTCAGCACCGCCCGGTCGAGCCGGTCCAGACCCAGCGCGTCCACGTCGTAGACGGTCAGCGCCGCCCGTGCGGTCTCCAGCGTGACCACGCCCTCGGCGCGCACCTCGGCGTAATCGCGCACCCGGCGCAGCAGCCGGTTGGCGATGCGCGGGGTGCCCCGGGACCGGCCGGCGATCTCCGCCGCCCCCTCGGGAGTGATCGGCACGCCGAGGATCCGGGCCGACCGGTGCAGCAGCACCTCCAGGTCGGCCGGGGCGTAGAAGTCGAGGTGCGCGACGAAGCCGAACCGGTCGCGCATCGGCCCCGTCAGCAGGCCGGACCGGGTGGTGGCGCCGACGAGCGTGAACGGCTCCACGTCGAGCGGGATGGCCGTGGCGCCCGGCCCCTTGCCCACCACCACGTCGACGCGGAAGTCCTCCATGGCGCTGTAGAGCAGTTCCTCGGCCGGCTTGGCGATCCGGTGGATCTCGTCGATGAACAGCACGTCGCCCTCGGCGAGGCTGGTCAGGATCGCGGCCAGGTCGCCGGAGCGCTCGATGGCCGGGCCGCTGGTCACCCGGATCCCGGTGCCCAGCTCGGCGGCGACGATGTTGGCCAGGGTCGTCTTACCGAGGCCAGGCGGCCCGGACAGCAGGATGTGGTCGGGCGGGGAGCCGCGCCGCATCGCGCCCTGCAACAGCAGGTCGAGTTGGTCCCGGACGCGGTGCTGGGCGATGAACTCGTCGAGCCGCTTCGGGCGGACGCTCGCCTCGGCGTCCCGCTCGGCGTCGTCGACGTACGCCGAAACCAGGTTCTCCCCGCTCATCGGGTCCGGCCCAGGAGGCGGATCGCCTGCTTGAGCAGGACCGGCACCGGCGGCGTCTCGCCGTCCACGGTCTCCGCGACCGCGGCCACCGCCTGCTCGGCCTGGGCCGCCGTCCAGCCCAGCCCGACGAGGGCCTGGCGGACCTGCTCCGGCCAGGCGCCCGCGGTCACCCCGGCCGCTCCGTCGGCGCCCACCGGCACCGGGCCGATCCGGTCGCGCAGCTCCAGCACCAGCCGCTCGGCGCCCTTCTTGCCGATGCCCGGCACCCGGGTCAGCGCCGCGGTGTCGGCGTTGGCGATGGCCTTGCGGACCGCGTCCGGCGTGTGCACGGCGAGCACCGCCTGGGCCAGCCGGGGACCGACCCCGCTGGCGGTCTGGAGCAGCTCGAACAGCTGCTTGGCGTCGTCGTCGGCGAAGCCGTAGAGGGTGAGCGAGTCCTCCCGGACCACCAGGCTGGTGGCCAGCCGCGCCGGCTGGCCCACGCGCAGCTCGGCGAGCGTGCCGGGGGCGCACTGCACGGCCAGGCCGATGCCGCCCACCTCCACCACCGCGTGATCCGGGCCGGTGGCGGTCACCGTGCCGCGTACGCTCGCGATCATCGCGTCCCTCCTCGTCGGGCCCGTTGCGCGGCCGCGGCCAGCTTGGACCGGGTGCCGCCGCGCCACACGTGACAGATGGCCAGCGCCAGGGCGTCGGCGGCGTCGGCCGGCTTCGGCGGCTCGGGCAGCCGCAGCAGCCGGGTGACCATCGCCGTCATCTGCGCCTTGTCGGCCTGGCCGAAGCCGGTCACCGCCGCCTTCACCTCGCTCGGCGTGTACGTCGTCACCGGCAGCCCGGCCCGGGCCCCGGCGAGCACCGCGACACCGCTGGCCTGCGCGGTGCCCATCACGGTGCGGACGTTGTGCTGGCTGAACACCCGCTCCACCGCGACCGCGTCCGGCCGGTGCTCGGCGACCAGGTCGGTGAGCGAGCGGTCCAGGTGCAGCAGGCGCAGCGGCAGCTCGTCGGCCGGGTCGGTGTAGACCACGTAGTAGGCCACGAGCGTGCACGGGCGGCCCGGCACGCCCTCGACCACGCCGACCCCGCACCGGGTCAGCCCCGGGTCGACGCCCAGCACGCGCACGCCGCCTCCTCCCCGAGCCGCCAGCAGTACGTGTGTTCGACACACCCTACTGGTGCCCGCCGACGCCGGGGCGGCCGGACACGCCGGGCCCCGGCGGTGACGCGGCGCACCACACAGACGGGCGGTGGAGTATGTGTCGCCACCCCATGTGCCAGGGGGCACCCGGCTCGTACGTTCATGCGCCATGACGGCAGAACCCGTGGCGGGCCCCCACGTCGTACACGTCGACCTGACCGGTCGCACCGCGCTGGTGACAGGTGGTGGCGGCGGCATCGGGCGGGCCTGCGCGCTGCGCCTGGCGGCGGCCGGCGCGACGGTGGTGGTGCTGGACCGCGACGTGGCGGCGGCCGAGGCGGTGGCCGGCGAGGCCGGCGGCCGGGCGGTGGGGATCGACCTGGCCGACCCGGCGGCGGTGGACCGGCTCGACGTCGAAGCCGACATCGTGGTCAACAACGCCGGGCTGCAACACGTCGCGCCGGTGCAGGACTTCCCGGTCGAGCGCTTCGAGTACATCCAGCGGGTGATGGTGGAGGCGCCGTTCCTGCTGATCCGCCGGGCGCTGCCCCGGATGTACGCGTCCGGCTGGGGCCGGATCGTGAACATCTCCTCGGTGCACGGGCTGCGCGCCTCGCCGTTCAAGTCGGCGTACGTCTCGGCGAAGCACGCACTGGAGGGCCTGTCCAAGGTGGTCGCGCTGGAGGGCGCCGCGCACGGCGTCACCGCCAACTGCATCAACCCCGCGTACGTGCGCACCGCGCTGGTGGAGAGCCAGATCGCCGACCAGGCGGCCACCCACGGCATCGGCGAGGACGAGGTGGTCGAGAAGATCATGCTGGCCCGGGCGGCGATCAAGCGGCTGATCGAGCCGGAGGAGGTGGCCGAACTGGTGGCGTACCTGTGCTCCCCGCCGGCCGCGTTCCTCACCGGCACCTCGATCGCCCTCGACGGGGGCTGGACGGCGAACTAGTGGCCCCGCGCACAATGTCGGTCATGTCGTCGCCGGTCGAGTTCCTGGAGCTGCTGGCGCGCGAGGCCGCCGCGGTCGAGTTCGAGGGCCCGCTGGTCGCCGCGCGCGCCGCCGGCCTGCCCGCCGAACGGCTCGCCGAGCTGGAACAGGCCAAGGTGGTGGCGCTGCGGGTCCGGGCGCTGCTGGCGCGGCGGCGTCGCCGGGAGACCGAGCTGTCCGGCCTGTACGACACCGCGAGCGACCTGGCCGGGCTGCGCGACCTGGACGACGTGCTGCGCGCGATCGTGCACCGGGCGCGGATCCTGCTCGGCACCGACGTGGCGTACATGACGCTCAACGACGACGAGCGTGGCGACACGTACATGCGGGTCACCGATGGCTCGATCTCGGCCCGGTTCCAGCGGCTGCGGCTGGAACTGGGCGACGGCCTGGGCGGCCTGGTGGCGCAGACCGGCACGCCGTACGTCACCTCGAACTACCAGGAGGACGAGCGGTTCCGGCACACCGGGGAGATCGACGGCGGGGTGGGCGAGGAGGGCCTGGTGGCCATCCTCGGCGTGCCGCTGCGGCTCGGCTCCAGCGTGATCGGCGTGCTGTACGCGGCGAACCGCTCGGCCCGGCCGTTCGCCCGCGAGGAGGTGTCGCTGCTGGTGTCGCTGGCGGCGCACGCGGCGGTGGCGATCGACACCGCGCGGCTGCTCGCCGAGACCCGGGCGGCGCTGGCGGAGCTGTCGGCGGCGAACAGCACCATCCGGGCGCACAGCAGTTCGGTGGAGCGCGCCGCCGCCGCGCACGACCGGATGACCGCGCTGGTGGTGCGCGGCGGAGGCATGGAGGACGTGGCGGCGGCGGTCACCGAGGTGCTCGGCGGGGCGCTGCTGGCGCTGGACGCCGAGGGCCGGCGGCTGGCCCGGGTCGGCGAGATCGAGGAGCCGGACCGGGCCGACATCGTGGAGGCGGTGGCCGCCTCCCGTACCGAGGGGCGCAGCGTGCGCCGGGGCCCGCTCTGGTACGCCGCGGTGGTGGCCGGCGCGGAGAACCTGGGCGCGCTGGTGCTGCGCCCGGACGACGAGCTGGTCGACGCCGACCAGCGCATCCTGGAGCGCGCCGCGCTGGTGACCGCGTTGCTGCTGCTGTTCCGCCGGACCGTGGCCGAGGCGGAGGGGCGGGTCCGCGGCGAGCTGCTGGACGACCTGATCGCCCGGCCGCTGCGCGACGCCGACGCGCTGCGCGCGCGGGCCCGCCGGATCGCTGTGGACCTGGACGCCCCGCACGTGCTGGTGGCGGTCGGCGACGACGCGTTCGCCGAGACCGGCTCGGCCCGGCAGCGGGTGCTGTCCTGGGCCACCACGTACGCCTCGACACGGGGTGGCCTGGCCGCGGCGCGCGACGGGCGGGTGGTGCTGATGCTGCCCGGCCGGGACGCGGGCGGCGCGGCCCGCTCGGTGGCCCGGGACCTGTCCCGGCTGACCGGCCGCCCGGTGACCGCCGGGGCGAGCGGGCCGTCGACCGGGCCGGCGTCGCTGGCCGTCACGTTCGCCGAGGCGGAGCGCTGCCTGTCCGCGCTGGGTGCGCTGGGCCGGGCCGGGCAGGGGGCGAGCACCGCCGAGCTGGGTTTCGTCGGGCTGCTGCTGGGCGCTGTCGGCGACGCCGGCGACCGGGACGTGGCCCGGTTCCTCGCCACCACTGTGGGGCCGGTGCTGGACTACGACGCCCGGCGGGGCACCGCGCTGGTGAAGACGCTGGAGGCGTACTTCGGGGTGGGCGGCAGCCTGGCCCGGGCCGCCGAGCAGCTGCACGTGCACGTCAACACGGTCACGCAGCGGCTGGAGCGGGTCGGTCACCTGCTGGGCGCGGACTGGCAGCGGCCGGAGCGGGCGCTGGAGGTGCAGCTCGCCCTGCGTCTGCACCGGCTGCGCACGCCCGCCCGCTGAACGGCCGGACCGCGCCGGGGCGGTCCGGCGCGGTCAGCGCACGCGCAGGCCGTCCAGGACCGTGTCCACGATCCGCTCGGGCAGCATCCGCTCGTCGCGCTCGGGGTGCCAGCGCAGCATCCGCTGGGTGAGCATCGGCGCGGTGAGCAGCGACATGGTCACCTCGACGTCGAGGTCGGCGCGCAGCTCGCCCCGGTCGATCCCGCGGTGCAGCACCTCGCGCATCGCCGCGCGCCGGGGCTCGATGATCGCCTCGTACGCCTGCCGGTGGGACGAGCTGCGGTTCACCTCGGGCACCAGGCAGGGCATGATCTTGCGGACCCGAGGGTCGGCGTGCTGGCCCACGGCGCCGACCAGCAGCACCAGGTCGTCGCGGACGGAGCGACCGGCGGTGCGGGGCGCGGGGCCCTTGAGCGTGCGCAACGCGTCCAGCAGCAGCGCGTCCTTGCCCGGCCAGCGGCGGTAGATGGTGGCCTTGCCGACGCCTGCGCGGTTGGCGATCGCCTCGATGGACAGCGACTCGACGGTGCTGCCCTCGGCCAGCAGGTCGAGGGTGGCGTCGATGATCGCCTCGTCCGCGCGGGTGCTCCGCGGTCGCCCGGGCGACCGCGGAGCATCCGCCGTGGAAGTCATGTCAGACATTGTCCACGAACCTACGCGGTACCGGCCAGCTCCCGGTCGGTGACCGGCGCCGCGTCGGGGGCGACGACCGGCCGCCCCGGCATCCAGCGCAGCACGATCACGATGCCGAGCGCGGCCACCACCGCGGAGGCG
Source organism: Micromonospora sp. WMMA1949 (assembly GCF_027460145.1). Classification (NCBI taxonomy): domain Bacteria; kingdom Bacillati; phylum Actinomycetota; class Actinomycetes; order Micromonosporales; family Micromonosporaceae; genus Micromonospora; species Micromonospora sp. WMMA1949. Next base: position 406,993 of record NZ_JAPZBG010000001.1, read on the forward strand.
CCCGCCGCCCAGTGCATGGCCGAGACGAACGAGTCGTTCGCCGCGTCGATCAGTCGCGGCGCGTCGGGGCCGAGCCGGCCGGCGACGGCGTACGCCCCGGAGATCGACTCCCGGGCCGCGTCGCGTACCGGGGCGGGCAGGGCAGCCACCGCCGGGCCGACCTGGTCGCGGTAGACGCCGGAGAGCACCGAGCCGAGCACCGCCACGCCGAGCGCGCCGGCCACCTGCCGCACGGTGTTGCTCACCGCGGAACCGACACCGGCCTTCTCCCGGGGCAGCGACGACATGATCGACTCGGTGGCCGGGGGCATGATGTTCGCCATTCCGGCGCCCTGGAGGAAGCCCAGCGCCGAGAAGATCCAGATCGGGGTGTCCGCGTCGATGAAGACGAACGCGGCGAGCGCCACGGTGGTGAGCAGCAGCCCGGCGGCGGCGACCGCCCGGCCGCCGTAGCGGCGGACCATCGCGGCGCTGCGCGGCGCGAAGATGAGCTGGGCGGCGGCGAACGGCAGGAACAGCAGGCCGCTCTCCAGCGGGCTGTAGCCGCGGACGAGTTGGAGGTAGAACGCGCCGAAGAACATCACGCCCATGGCGGCGAAGAAGACCAGCCCGACCAGGGCCACCGGGGCGGCGAACCGGGGCACCCGGAACAGCCGTACGTCCAGCGACGGGTGGTCGCTGCGCAGCTCGTGGGCGACGAACCAGCCGAGCACCGCGAGGCCGCCGAGCACCGCGATCCACACCTGCGGGCGGTCGAAGCCGTGCTCGCCGCCGTCGATGATGCCGTAGGTGAGCGCGACCAGGCCGACCACCGACAGCAGCACGCCGAGCAGGTCGACCCGGCCGGGCTTCGGGTCGCGGGACTCGGGGACCAGGGCCGCGACCAGCACCACGCCGAGCACCACCACCGGCACGTTGATCAGGAAGACCGAGCCCCACCAGAAGTGCTCCAGCAGCGCGCCGCCGAGCACCGGGCCGATCGCCACCGCGAGGCCGACCGCGCCGGCCCAGACGCCGATCGCCTTGGCGCGCTCGCGCGGGTCGAAGACGTTGGAGATGATCGAGAGCGTCACCGGCATGATGGCCGCGCCGCCGACGCCCATCAGCGCGCGGGCCGCGATGAGCTGGCCCGGGTCCTGCGCGTACGCGGACAGCAGCGAGGACAGGCCGAACAGCGCCAGCCCGAGGATCAGGAAGCGGCGGCGGCCGAGCCGGTCACCGAGCACGCCGAAGGTGAACAGCAGCCCGGCGAAGACGAGCGTGTAGGAGTTGATCGCCCATTCCAGCTCGCCCTGGGTGGCGCCGAGGCCGTGCACCGGGTCGGCCAGGGTGCGCAGGGCGACGTTGAGGATGGTGTTGTCGAGGACGACCACGAGGAGGCTGATCACCAGCACCCCGAGGATCGCCCACCTCCTCGGGTGTCCGGTGTTCTCGTGTGGTTCCACGTCCGTGCTCCCCCCGGTTTCCCCGCGTCGGAATACGATACGGGTCAGACTCGTAACGGAGCCGAGCGTAGGTGAGCGGGTTTCGATACGGAACTGGTTCGTATCGAATGTGTCTCAGGTCACGCGGGCGGCCCGGCCGCCAGCGCCAGCCGCAGCACCGCGTCCCGCACCGGCAGCAGCCGCCGCGCGCCGGACAACCGCCCCGCCCACCGCGCGCCCGCCGCGATCCGCTGCGTGGGCCGCCGGCGGCGCCTGTCGTACGCCCGCAGCCCGGCGGGCAGGTCGTCGGCGTCGCGGACGCAGCCGGCGAGCGCGACCGCGTCGATGAGCGCCTGGCAGGCGCCCTGCCCGAGATCCGGGGTCATCGCGTGCGCGGCGTCGCCGAGCAGCACCGTCCGGCCGGACACGTACGACGGCAGCGGCGTCAGGTCGTGGATCTCGTGCCGCAGGATCCCCTCCGGGGTGAGCGCGTCGAGCACCCGCGGCACCGGCTGGTGCCAGTCGCCGAAGAGACGGCGCAGCTCGGCAGCGTCGTCGGGCGGCGCCGGGTGCCCCTCGGGCAGCCGCACCGCGGCGTACCAGTTGGTGCGGCCCGGCCCGGCCGGGGTCAGCCCGAACTTGCGCCCCCGACCCCAGGTCTCGCCACCCTCGGCCAGGTCCAGGTCGACCACACCGCGCCAGGCCACCGCGCCCGCGTAGCGCAGCGGGTACCGCCGGCCGTACATCGCCTCGCGCACCACGCTGTTGATCCCGTCCGCGCCCACCACCAGGTCGTACGCCTCGCGCAGCGGCGCCGGGTCGGCCACCGGGGCATCCAGGCGCAGCACCGGGCCGGGCAGCGCGCCGGCCAGGACGGCAAGCAGCACCGGCCGGGTGACCAGGTACACCGGCTCGCCGTGGCGGCGCTCCAGCCGGTCGACGTCGATGGTTGCGATCCGGCTGCCGTCCGGGCGCCGGATCGACCCGCCGCCCTGGCGGCTGCCCCGGCGGCGCACCTCGGCACCGACGCCGAGCGCGTCCAGGGCGCGCATCGCGGCGGGCCAGATGCCGAGCCCGGTGCCGCTGTCCGGCAACGCGGCGGACCGCTCCAGGACCGTCACCTCCCAGCCCGCCGCCCGCAGGCCGATGCCCGCCGCGAGCCCGCCGATCCCGCCCCCGACCACGACCGCGCGTCCGCCCATGGCGTCACCGTACTACAGGTGTAGTCACCCGCACTACGGCTGTAGTCTGCCCCGGTGACCGATCGCCGCACGCTCCTGCTCGACGCCGCCATCCGGGTGCTCGGCACCGGCGGGCCGCGACAGCTCACCCACCGGGCTGTGGACGCCGAGGCGGGCCTGCCCGAGGGTTCCGCCTCGAACCGGTTCCGCACCCGGGAGGCGCTGGTCACCGGCGTCTTCGACCGGCTCGTCGAGGTGGAGACGGCGGCCTGGCAACGGCTCGCCGCGGACCTGCCGGCGGGCGACGTCGCCGCGTTCGCCGCCGTCGTCGGCCGGCTGATCCGGGAGTTCACCGACCAGCAGCGGGTGGTCACGCTGGCCCGGTACGCGCTGTTCGTCGAAGCGGCCGTGCGACCCGACCTGCGCCCGGCGATCGAGGCCGCCCGGGCACGGCTGGCCGGCTGGGGGGAGCCACTGCTCGCCACGCTCGGCTCGACCGACCCGCCGGCCCACTTCCGGATGCTGCTGGCACTCGTCGACGGGCTGCTCAGCAACCAGCTCGCCGCCCCGGACGACGACGTCGACCCGGAGGCCGCCGTCGCCACGCTGCTGCACGGCTTCCGCGCCGGCCCGTCCGCCTAGCTCCCGCCGGCGCGGCGCCCGGCCGCGGCGCGGCAGGTGCGCAGCGCGTCGGACAGGGTCGTCAGGTGCCCGGCCGGTGGCATGATCCAGCCCGGTCCGGCGCTGAGCACCCCCACCGACGGGAACTCCCGCGCGAACCGGGCCATCCGGTACGCCCGGCCGGTCACCGGGGTCTGCGACCACACCACCACCGTGTGCGGCCGGCTGCGGCGCACGGCGCTGGCCAGCGCGGGCCAGGGCAGGGCGGCGCCCAGCAGCAGGCTGCCCAGGTTCGCCTCCCGCAGCGCGGCGGCGAGCGCGTGCAGGCCGAGACAGTGCAGTTCCTGTTCCGCCGCGGCGAGCAGGATGCCGCCGCCCGGCGACCTCCGTCCCGGCTCCCGCAGCAGGGCGTCCAGGCCGGACCGGATCCCCTCGGCGAAGGCGTGCTCCACCGCCACCTCGACGGCGCTGTGCCCGGGCAGCGCGGCCAGCATCGGCGCGCAGACCCGCTCCCACACCGCCGTCACGCCCCACCGGCCCGCGGCCTCGACGACAAGCGCGGCGACCCGGTTGCCGTCCAGGTCCTCCGCGGCGAGCGTGAGGTGCTTGCGGACGTCCTCGACGGCGTCGCCCGGCATCGCCTCGGCCACCACCAGAAGCACCTCCCGGGTAGACGGTCACTACCCGGGGTTCGGCCCGACGGCACGGTTTGGATGCGCTCGGGCCGGACCGGTCCGGCCCGGGTGCGATCCCGGCACCGGGCCGGTGGGCCGGATCACACCGGCTCGCGCTCCACCGGGACGGGCTCCGCCGCGGCCACGGGGCGGCGACGACGGCGCAGCGACAGCCACACCGCAGCGATCAGGCCCAGGGCGAGCACCGTCAGCAGGTACGCGTCGACCGCCGGCGTCTTCGCCGTCCCCTCCATGTGGGCTGCCTTCCAGATCAGCCCGCGCGGGACCGTCGCGCCGGTGCGGTCCCGGCCGGGCCACAGCAGGAACGGCAGCACGGCGGCCACCGCGAGGACGGCTGCGGGCACCCGGGCCGGGCCGCGGGCACGCCGCGCCAGATCGATCAGGACCAGCGCCGCCGGGCCGATCCAGAGCCAGTAGTGCGACCAGCTCACCGGGGAGACGGCGAGCGTGGTGAACCCGACCACCACCATGGCGGCCGCCTCCTCGCCCTGCCGGTGCAGCGCGACGGCGAGCGCCAGGCCGGCCATCCCGGCGAGAACCGCGGCCAGCATCCACGGCCGGCTGTTCAGTTCGTCGCTGCCGAGCAGGCGCGCCACGAGACCCTGGAGGGACTGGTTGGCGGCGTACCGGGGGCCGGAGGTCGCGAGCGGCCGGGACGAGTCGAACGCGCGACCGGCGATCCAGTAGTCGTACGAGCCGCCCGGCTGGATGATCGCGCCCAGCACGGTGAGCCCGGCGAACGTCGCCCCGGCCACCAGGGCGGCCCGGATCCGGCGGGTCAGCAGCAGGTAGACCACGAACAGGCCGGGAAGCAGCTTGACCGAGGTGGCGACGCCGATGCCGACACCCTTGAGCCGGCTCCGGTCCGGCCGCGCCAGGTCCGCCACCACCAGCAGAAGGACGAAGACGTTGATCTGGCCGAGGTAGAAGGTGCGGTGCAGCGGCTCGGTCCACACGAGCACGGCGAGTACCGCCGCGGCGAGGCCGAGCCGGCCCGGCGCGCCCCGGTATCCGAGCATCCGAGTGGTGAACCACAGCGTCGCGAGCATCGCCAGCAGGCCCGCCACGGTCCACACGTACAGGGCGGCCCGGTCGTCGAGCAGCGTCAGCGGCGTCAGGAACGGCAGCGTGATCGGCGGATAGGTGTAGGGCAGGTTCAGCGTGGTGTAGCCGAGCCGGTAGACCGGCTCGCCGTGCAGGAAGGACCGCGCACCACCGATGTACATCGACAGGTCGGTGCCGCGCAGCGGGTCGTGGTCCAGGAAGACGGCGTACGCGGCGAGGGACCCGGCCAACGCCAACAGACCGGGCAGGAGCAACCAGGACGGCAGGGTGACCGGCGGTGGCGCCGGCCGGTCGGCGGGGACCATGGTGGCGAGCGCACGCAGACGCGAGACGGCCATGAATCGGGGAGCGTAGCGTCGCTCCGCGTCACGTGGGGGGCGCTGCCGCCCGCCCGCACCACGGCCACCGCCGTGCCGGAGGGGTCACTCGGGGAACGTGACCACCCAGCGCGCGCCCTCGCCGCGAGCCAGCCGCTCCAGCGCCGCGGGCGCCTCGGTCAGCGGCACCGTGCCACTCACCAGCGGCGCCAGGTCCAGATCACCGGCGGCGAGCGCGGCGGCCAGCTCCGGCACCTCCCGGTCCGGGTCGGTCGAGCCGTACACCGAGGAGCGCAGCGTGCGCGCGGAGTGGAAGATGTCCAGCGCGGAGAGGCTGAGCATGTCGTCGCGGGCGCCCATGCCGACCACGGTGACCGCTCCCCCGCGCCGCGTCGCCCGCCAGGCGGCGCGGATGGTGGCGGACCGGCCGACGCACTCGAACGCGTGGTCCACACCGCGTCCCTCGGTGCGAACCCGGATCTCCTTGCCGAGCCGGTCGTCGGAACGGAGGAAGTCGGTGGCCCCGGCGGCGAGTGCCAGGTCCCGCTTGGCCTCCACCACGTCCACGGCGAGGATCGGCGACGCCCCCGCCCGCCGGGCGGCGGTCAGCACGGCCAGGCCCACCCCGCCGAGCCCGATCACCGCGACCGACTCACCGGCCGCGACCCGTGCGGTGTTGCGGACCGCGCCGACGCCGGTGAGCACCGCGCAGCCCAGCACCGCGGCCTGCTCCGGCGGCAGCCCGGCCGGCACCGGTACGGCGGCGTGCTGCGGCACCACCACCTCCTCGGCGAGCGCGCCGAGCCCGAGCGTGACCTGAAGGGGCTCACCGGCGGCCGTCTCGCCCCGGGGTGTGGACGGGTTGGGGTTGGCGGCGCAGAGCCACGGTTCGCCGTGCCGGCAGTGCCAGCAGTCCCGGCAGGCCGGCGCCCAGTTGAGCACCACGGGTGTGCCGACCGCGAGCGTCGTGCCGGGCCCGGCCTCGGCCACCACGCCGGTCGCCTCGTGCCCCAGCACCAGCGGGTACGCGGGCGCCAGCGTGCCGTCCACCATGGCCAGGTCGGAGTGGCAGATGCCGGCGGCGCGGATGCGTACCCGCAGCTCACCCGGGCCGGGCGCGGGCAGGCGTACGTCCTCGACCGCCGGTGTCTCGCCCCGGCCGCGCACCACGAGCGCCCTCATCGCTGGATCGCCTTCAGCTCGGTGAACTCCTCCACGCCGTACGCGCCGAGTTCCCGGCCGAGGCCGGACTGCTTGTAGCCGCCGAACGGGGCGAGCGGGTTGAACGCGCCGCCGTTGACGTCCACCTGGCCGGTACGCATCCGCCGGGCCACCGCCAGCGCCGCGTCGGAGTCGGCGGACCAGACCGCGCCGGCCAGCCCGTACCGGGAGTTGTTCGCGATGGCGACCGCCTCGTCGGTGTCGGCGAACGGGATCACCGCGAGCACCGGCCCGAACACCTCCTCCTGCGCCAGCGCGCTGTCCGGGTGGACGTCGGCGAAGACGGTGGGCGCCACGAAGTGGCCCCGCGACGGCAGTGGCGCGTCCGGGCCACCGGCGACGAGCCGGGCGCCGTCGGCGAGCGCGCGGTCCACGTGGTCGCGTACCCGCTGGGCCTGCGCGGCGGAGGCCAGCGGGCCGAGCCGGGTGGCCGGGTCGAAGGGGTCGCCGAGCCGGTAGCCGGCCACCGCCGCCGCGACCAGGTCCAGCGCCTCGTCGTAGCGGTCGCGGTGCACGAGCATCCGGGTCCAGGCGGTGCAGGTCTGCCCGGAGTTGAGCAGCGCGTTGCCGACGCCGACCTTGACCGCGGTGGGCAGGTCGGCGTCGGCCAGGACGACGTTCGCCGACTTGCCGCCGAGTTCCAGCGACACCCGGGCGATCCGCTCGGCGGCCAGGTGCGCGATGCGCCGGCCGGTGGCGGTGGAGCCGGTGAACGAGACCAGGTCGACGTCGGGGTGCGCGGCGAGCGCCTCGCCGACCACCGGGCCGGTGCCGGGCACGAGGTTCACCACGCCGGGTGGCAGGCCGGCCTCGGTGATCGCGTCGAACAGCAGGTACGCGGTGAGCGGGGTCAGCTCGCTGGGCTTGAGCACCACCGTGCACCCGGCGGCGAGCGCGGGCGCGACCTTGGCGACCACCTGGTGCAGCGGGTAGTTCCACGGGGTGATCGCCCCGACCACGCCGACCGGCTCCCGGACGACGAGGGAGTTGCCCACCGTCTGCTCGGCGGCCGGCCGGGCGGCCAGGTCGACCATGCTCCGCAGCACGGTCAGCGGCAGGCCGGTCTGGACGCGGGTGGCGAGCTTGAGCGGGGTGCCCAGCTCGGTCGCCACGGTGCGGGCGATCTCGTCGGCGCGGGCGGCGAGCGCGGTGTGCAGCCGGTCCAGGTGCGCGGCCCGCTCGGCGGGTGCGGTGTCGGCCCAGCCGGGGAAAGCGGCGCGGGCGGCGGCGACCGCGCGGTCCACGTCGGCCGGTGTGCCGGCGGGCACCTCGCCGGCGATGCCGCCGGTGGCCGGGTTCTCCACCGGGAGGGTGTCGCCCGAGGAGGGGTCGACCCAGTCACCGGCGATGTACAGGTGGCGGCGCGTCAGCAGGGCGGGAGGGGCGTCGGCGAGATCCATGGCGTCCTTCGGGGGTGGTGGAAACTAGCGGTGGGAGTTTCGACGCTACTCCGGACCGCCGACCCGTTCCAGCGGGGCGACGGTGGCCGCGTACTCGGCGGCGAGTCCGTGCAGCAGCGCGTCCAGGCCGAGCGCGAACGCGCCCTCGTCCACGCTGCGTTGATGGCCGGCGAGCCGGTGCGCCTGGTTGAGGTGCGGGTGCGCGGCGTACAGCGAGGGGTCCTCGACGAAGCCGCGGGCGAACGAGCCGAGCGCGGACCCGGCCACGAAGTAGCGCATCGCGGCGCCGATGTGGGTGGCGCGCGCGGGCGGCCAGCCGGCCCGGACCAGCGCGCCGTAGACCGCGTCGGCCATGGCGAGCGCGGCCGGACGGCGGCCCGGCCCCTGCGCCAGGTACGGCACGATGTTCGGGTGCGCGGCCAGCGCGGCCCGGTACGAACGGGCCCAGCGGCCGAGCGCGTCGAGCCACTCGTACTCGTCGAAGACACTGATGTCGACGGTTGCCGCGACGCCGTCGGCCACCGCGTCGAGGATCTCTTCCTTGGTGGCGAAGTGGTTGTAGAGCGAAGGGCCGCGGACGCCGAGCGCGGCGGCGAGCCGCCGGGTCGAGAGCGCGTCCAGCCCGTCGGCGTCGATCAGCGCCAGCGCGGTCTCGACGATCCGGTCGCGGGTGAGCAGGGCCTGTCGGGGTCGGGGCACCTGGTCATCATCCTCCTTTCGGCCCGGGGTCTGGACGCGGGAAAACTTCCAGCGCTAGTTTAGAGCCAGTCGACCTGAGGGGGCACCGTGGACTTCGCACTGTCCGACGAGGAACGCGCGATCCGGGACACCGTTCGCACGTTCGTCACCCGCGAGGTGATGCCGCTGGAGGCGGAGGTGCTGCGCCGCGAGCGCGCCCACCAGCCCGGCCTGGACCGCTCCGAGCTGCGCGAACTCCAGCTCAAGGCGAAGAAGTTCGGCTTCTGGGGGCTGGCCACGCCGGAGGAGTACGGCGGCATGGCCCTGCCGGCGGTCATGCAGTCGCTGATCTGGACCGAACTGGGCCGCAGCTTCGTGCCGTTCCGCTTCGGCGGCGAGGCCGACAACATCCTGTTCCACGCCACCGAGGAGCAGAAGCGCGAGTTCCTGATCCCCACCATCGAGGGGGAACGGATCTCCTGCTTCGCCATCACCGAGCCCGGCGCGGGCTCCGACGCAGCGAACATCAAGCTGCGCGCCCGCCGCGACGGCGACGACTGGATCCTCGACGGCGAGAAGACGTTCATCACCAACGGCAACGACGCCGACTTCGCCATCGTGGTCGCGGTGACCGACCCGGAGAAGGGCGCCCGCCGTGGCGGCGCGACCGCCTTCCTGGTGGACCGCGCGATGGGCTGGCGGTCGGAGTTCATCCAGACCATGGGCGAGGGCGGCCCGGCCTCCCTGATCTTCGACGGCGTACGGGTGCCGCACCGCAACATCCTCGGCGAGATCGGGCAGGGCTTCACGCTCGGCATGGAGTGGATCGGCAAGGGCCGCTACACCATCCCGTCGCACGCCATCGGCATCGCCGAACGAGTCCTCCAGATGGCGATCGACCACGCCAACACGAGGGAGACGTTCGGCGCGCCGATCGCCACCAACCAGGCCATCCAGTGGATGATCGCCGACTCGGAGACCGAGCTGGAGGCGGCGCGCTGGCTGATCCTGCGCTCGGCGTGGACCGTCGATGCGGGCCTCGACCCCCGGCACGCCTCCTCGATGGGCAAGCTCTACGGCGCCGGCATGGTCAACCGGGTGGTGGACCGGGCGCTGCAGATCCACGGCGGCATGGGCTACACCCGGGAGCTGCCGATCGAACGCTGGTACCGGCAGGTCCGGCTCTACCGGATCTTCGAGGGCACCGACGAGATGCAGCGGCTGATCATCTCCCGGGACCTGCTGCGCGGATACACGAAGATCGGCGGCCACCTGGCCTGATCGGTCACCCGGCCCGAGCCGTCAGCCGGTCAGCGCCTCGACCGCCCGGTCCACGTCCTCCTCGGTCGTGTACAGGTGGAACGAGGCGCGGACCCGGCCGGCCCGGACCGCGGCGCGCACCCCGGCGCGGGCCAGCCGCTCGTGCGCGTCCGGCACGTCGACGGAGACGATCGCGCTGTCGCCCGGCGGGCGGCCCAGCCCGGCCAGGAACCGGTTGGCCAGCCCCACGTCGTACGCGCGCACCGCCTCCGGATCGAGGTCGGCGAGCAGCTCCAGCGCCGGGGCGGCCCCGACGTAGCACAGCCAGGACGGGGAGATGTCGAACCGCCGGGCGTCGTCGGCCAGGCGCAGCGGCATGCCGTAGTAGGAGGCGTGCGGGTCCTGGCCGGCGTACCACCCGGCCGCGTCCGGGCGCATCCGCTCGCGCAGTTCCGGCGCCAAGTAGGCGAAGGCCGCGCCGCGCGGCGCCATCAGCCACTTGTACGCCCCCACCACCACCGCGTCCGCCCGGTCCGCGGCGAACGGCAGCCACCCGCACGCCTGCGTGGCGTCGACCACCACGAACGCGCCGTGCGCGCGGGCCGCCGCGACGATCTCGTCGTACGCGGTGACGGTGCCGTCGGCGGACTGCACCACGCTGAACGCCACCAGGTCGGTGTCGGCGTCGATCGCGTCGACCAGCCCCTCCAGCGGGACGGTGCGGACCCGCACCCCACGCTCCCGCTGGACCAGCCACGGAAACAGGTTCGAGGTGAACTCGACCTCGGGCACCACCACGGTGGCCCCCGCCGGCAGGCCGGCCGCGATCGGCGCGACGAGCTGCGACACGGCGGAGCCGATGCTCACGTCGGCGACGTCCACACCGGCCAGCCGGGCGAACGCGGCCCGGGACCGCCCGACCGACTCGTCCCACACCTCGAACGACACCCGCCCGGTCCGCCAGTCGGCGAGCACCCGCTGCACGGCGTCCCACACCGGCTCGGGCGGCAGCCCGTAGGTGGCGGTGTTCAACCAGCCCGGTTCCGGCTGCCACAACTTCCGCGCCTGCTCAAGCTCCATGCTCCCGACGCTAACCACCCCCACCCCAACCCCAACACCGCCAATCCCACCCCCGTGGCCCCCCACCCCCACCCCCACCCCCACCCCCACCCCCGCCGATCTTGCACTTTCAGCCCCGACAAAAGGTGCAAACTCACCAACCGCAGGGCCGAAACTGCAAGATCGCGCGACGGGGGCACCCGCCCTGTCGATCATGAAGTTGGCGCCGTCGGCGGTCCGATTTGTCGCCGCCAAGTTCATGATCGTCGCGCTGAGGGTGGGGGGAGGTGGGGCAGCGCTGCGGCGATCTCTGCGCGGATCCGGGGCAGGGGCCAGGTGGCCAGGTCAGGCAGGGAGTGGTGGCGGCGCAGCTGCCCGGCCGCGGCGCGCCGGGCAACACCACGACGGTACGGGGACAGTGCGCCCCGGTGGTCCCGCAGTCGTGAAGGAAGTCTTCAGCAAAGAGCCTGTCGATGCAAGGTATCGACATAGACGAACGTCACGCTATAGGGTGCGGCGAACCGGCGACGTGAGCCCAGTCGCCCCCCTGCAGTGGACGAGGAGTGCCTGTGACGATTCGGAGACCGTCGCGTCGGGTGAGCCTGCTCGGCGGCGCCATGATCCTCATGCTCGGTTTGACCGGCCAGCCGGCCCAGGCCGCGCCTGAGCACCGCGCGCAGCCTCTCGCCGCCGCCTTCGCGCAGGCCGCGGCCGATTCCGACGTGCCGCGCGACCTGCTCGCCGCACTCGGGTACGCCGAGACCCGCCTGAACGGCCACGGCGGCGCGCCCAGCGCCTCCGGCGGGTACGGAGTGATGCACCTGACCAGCAACCCGAAGGTGCGGACGCTCGACGAGGCCGCGCGCCGGACCCGGCTGGACCGCGCCGACCTGCGTACCCGGGACGCGGCGAACGTGGCCGGCGCGGCGGCGGTGCTGCGTTCCTACGCCGACGAGGCCGGGCTCAGCGCGGCGCAGCGCGACGACGTCAACCAGTGGTACGGCCCGATCGCCCGCTACGGCGGCGCGACCGACGCGGCCACCGCCCGGCTGTACGCCGACTCCGTGTACGACCTGCTCGCCCGGGGCTTCATCGCGACCACGGCCGGCGGCGAGGTCGGCGTGGACGGCCGTCCGGTCGCACCGCAGCGGGGCCGGTACGCCGACGTGGCGCCGCTGGGCACCGGCGACTTCGGCACCCTGAGCACCGACTACGGCCCGGCGGCCTGGGTGCCGGCCAACTCGTCCAACTACACGGTCTCCAGCCGCGAGTCGGCGTACCCGATCAACTACATCGTCATCCACACCATGCAGGGCAGCTACGCCGGCTCGATCAGCTGGTTCCAGAACGCCGCCGCCGGCACCAGCGCGCACTACCTGCTCCGCTCCTCCGACGGCGCGGTCACCCAGATGGTGCGGGACAAGGACATCGCCTGGCACGCCGGCAACTGGACCTACAACACCCAGTCGATCGGCATCGAGCACGAGGGGTACGTCGACAACGCCTCCTGGTACACCGACGCGATGTACCGGTCGTCGGCGGCGCTGACCCGGTACCTGTGCGACAAGTACGGCATCCCGAAGACCCGCACCAACATCATCGGGCACAACCAGGTGCCGGGCGCCACGCACACCGACCCGGGTTCGAACTGGAACTGGACCTACTACATGCAGCTCGTCACCGGCGGCACCACGCCCCCACCGACCGCCTGGTCGACGATCGTGGACAACACCACCGCCGGCCGGTTCACCGCGAGCGCCAACTGGGGCACCTCGACGTACTCGGGGCAGCGCTACGGCGCCGACTACCGGTACGCCAACCCGGTCGCGGCCAGCGACACCGCCTGGTACAAGGTGAACATCCCGGCGACCGCCACCTACCGGGTGGAGGTCTGGTATCCGGCCGTGGCCGGCTACAACACCTCCACGCCGTACATCGTGGCGACGACCAGCGGCAACCAGACGGTAGCGGTGAACCAGAGCGCCAACGGCGGTGCGTGGCGGTCGCTGGGCACCTTCACCCTGGCCGCCGGGGACGCCAACAAGGTCGGTGTCAGCAGGTGGTCCGGCAGCACCGGGTACGTGATCGCCGACGCCATCCGCGTCACCCGCGTCTGAGCGGCACGTCCCCGCTCGGCCCGGTCAGCTCACGTTGGCCGGGCCGAGCACGCTCTTGAGATCACCCATCAGCGCGGTGGTGGGCGCGACCCGGAACGGGCCGAGGCGCAGCGTGGTGACCTTGCCGCCGTTGAGCAGCTTGACGTGCACCTCGGTGTCGCCGGGGTGCAGCACGAGCGTCTCCTTGAGCCGTTCCACCAGGGGCGGCGTGCAGCGGTGCACCGGGATGGTCAGCGTGACCGGCTTGTTGGCCGGGTTGCTGGTGACGTCCGGCATGGACATGTCCATCGCCATGATGCGCGGGGTGTCGTCGCGCCGGTCGACCCGGCCCTTGACCACCACGATGGCGTCCTCGGCGATGTACTGCCCGATCACCTCGTACGTGTTCGGGAAGAACAGCGTCTCCACGCCACCGGCGAGGTCCTCCAGGGTGGCCGACGCCCAGGCCCGGCCCTGCTTGGTGACCCGGCGCTGCACACCGGAGAGGATGCCGGCCAGGGTGACCACCGCGCCGTCGGGCACGGTGCCCTCCTCGGACAGCGCGGCGATGGTGGTGTCGGCGGCCGCCCCGAGCACGTGTTCCAGGCCGAACAGCGGGTGGTCGGAGACGTACAGGCCGAGCATTTCGCGCTCGAACGCGAGCTTGTCGCGCTTGTCCCACTCCCCCTCGCCGATGACCGGCATGACTGTGGTGGTGCCGCCGGTCTCCGCCTCGCCGAAGCCGGCGCCGAACAGGTCGTACTGGCCGACCGCCTCCTTGCGCTTGACGTCGGCGTACGCGTCGATGGCGTCGGCGTGCACGGCGAGCAGGCCCTTGCGCGGGTGCTTGAGCGAGTCGAACGCCCCGGCCTTGATCAGCGATTCGATGGTCTTCTTGTTGCAGACCACGGCGTCGACCTTGGACAGGAAGTCGTAGAAGTCGGCGTAGTCGCCCTTCTCCTCGCGACACCGCATGATCGAGGCGACCACGTTCGCGCCGACGTTGCGCACGGCGCCGAGACCGAAGCGGATCTCCTTGCCGACCGGGGTGAACGGCCCGGCCGAGGTGTTCACGTCCGGCGGGAGCACCTGGATGCGCATGCGGCGGCACTCGGACAGGTACATGGCCATCTTGTCCTTGTCGTCACCGACGGAGGTGAGCAAGGCGGCCATGTACTCGGCCGGGTAGTGCGCCTTCAGGTACGCGGTCCAGTAGGAGACCAGACCGTACGCGGCGGAGTGGGCCTTGTTGAACGCGTAGCCGGCGAACGGGACCAGCACGTCCCACACGGCCTGGATGGCCTCGTCGGAGTAGCCGCGCTCGCGGCAGCCGTCCCGGAACGGGATGAACTCCTTGTCGAGGATCTCCTTCTTCTTCTTGCCCATCGCCCGGCGCAGCAGGTCGGCCTGGCCGAGCGTGTAGCCGGCGAGGATCTGGGCGGCGCGCTGCACCTGCTCCTGGTAGACGATCAGGCCGTAGGTGGGCGCGAGGATCTCGCGCAGCGGCTCCTCCAGCTCCGGGTGGATCGGGGTGATCTCCTGGAGGCCGTTCTTGCGCAGCGCGTAGTTGGTGTGCGAGTCCACGCCCATCGGGCCGGGCCGGTAGAGCGCCAGGACGGCGGAGATGTCCTCGAAGTTGTCCGGTTTCATCAGCCGCAGCAGCGAGCGCATCGGCCCGCCGTCGAGCTGGAACACGCCGAGCGTGTCACCGCGGGCCAGCAGCTCGTACGCCGCCTTGTCGTCCAGCGGCAGGCCGAGCAGGTCCAGCTCCCGGCCGTGGTTGAGCTGGATGTTCTTCACCGCGTCGTCGATGATCGTCAGGTTGCGCAGGCCGAGGAAGTCCATCTTCAGCAGCCCGAGCGACTCGCAGGTCGGGTAGTCGAACTGCGTGATGATGACGCCGTCGGAGTCGCGCCGCATCAACGGGATGTGCTCGATGATCGGCTCGGCGGACATGATGACGCCGGCGGCGTGCACACCGGTCTGCCGGATCAGGCCCTCGATGCCCTTGGCGGTCTCGATGACCTTCTTGACGTCCGGGTCGGACTCGTAGAGGCCGCGGATCTCGCCCGCCTCGGCGTAGCGGGGGTGCTTCGGGTCGAAGATGCCGGACAGCGGGATGTCCTTGCCCATCACCGCCGGGGGCATGGCCTTGGTGATCCGGTCGCCGACCGCGTACGGGTAGCCGAGCACCCGGGCCGAGTCCTTGATCGCGGCCTTCGCCTTGATCGTGCCGAACGTGGCGATCTGCGCGACCTTGTCCTCGCCCCACTTGTCGGTCACGTACTTGATGACCTCACCGCGCCGGCGCTCGTCGAAGTCGATGTCGACATCGGGCATGGAGACGCGCTCGGGGTTGAGGAACCGCTCGAAGATCAGGCCGTGCGGGATCGGGTCGAGGTCGGTGATGCCCAGCGCGTACGCCACCAGCGAGCCGGCCGCCGAGCCACGCCCCGGGCCGACCGCGATGCCCTGGCTCTTGGCCCACTGGATGAAGTCGGCGACCACGAGGAAGTACGACGGGAAGCCCATCTGGATGATGACGCCCAGCTCGTACTCGGCCTGGACGACGTGGCCCTCGGGGATGCCGTTGGGGAAGCGGCGCTTGAGCCCCGCGAACGTCTCCTTGCGGAACCAGGACTCCTCGGTCTCGCCCTCGGGGATCGGGAAGCGCGGCATCAGGTTGTGGAACGTGAACATGCCGGCCGGGTCGACCTTCTCGGCCACCAGCAGCGTGTTGCGGCAGCCCTGCTGCCACAGCTCGGAGGAGTCGACGGCGCGCATCTGGTCGGCGGACTTGACGAAGTAGCCGCCGCCCTCGAAGCGGAACCGGTTCGGGTCGGCCACGTTGCTGCCGGTCTGGACGCAGAGCAGCACGTCGTGCGCCTCGGCCTGCGCCTCGTGGGTGTAGTGCGAGTCGTTCGTGACCACCGGCGGGACGTCGAGCTTGCGGGCGATCTCGGTGAGCCCGTCGCGGACCCGGCGCTCGATGTCGAGGCCGTGATCCATGATCTCCAGGAAGTAGTTGTCCTTGCCGAAGATGTCCTGGTACGCGGCGGCGACCTTGAGCGCCTCGTCGAACTGGCCCAGCCGCAGCCGGGTCTGCACCGCGCCGGAGGGGCAGCCGGTGGTGGCCATGATGCCCTCGGCGTGCTCGGCGATCAGCTCCATGTCCATCCGGGGCCACTTGACGTAGTGGCCCTCCATGGAGGCGCGGGAGTTGAGCTTGAACAGGTTGTGCAGGCCGTCGCGGTTCTTCGCCCACATGGTCATGTGGGTGATCGCGCCGTTGCCGGAGACGTCGTCGCTCTTCTGCTCGGGGCGGCCCCACTTGACCCGGGCCTTGTGGAAGCGCGACTCCGGCGCGACGTACGCCTCGACGCCGAGGATGGGCTTGACCCCGGCGTCCATGGCCTGCTTGTAGAAGTCGTTCGCGCCGTGCATGTTGCCGTGGTCGGTGATCGCCACCGCCGGCATGCCGAGCCGCGCCGCCTCGGCGAAGAGGTCCTTGAGCCGGGCCGCCCCGTCGAGCATCGAGTACTCGGTGTGTACGTGCAGATGCGCGAACGAATCGCCCATGCGTGGCGCCCCCCGGGTTGTGGATCAAGCTGCGTCGGAGTCGACCGACCCACCCTACCGAGGTGATCGTGCGGGCTCCACCGTCCGCGCCGAGGGTGGTCCGGGTCTCTCCGACTGGCCGGTGTACGGCACGCGATGTTCTTGTCTATTGCAATGGTGTGTGACACACAGTATCGTGTTGGACATGGTCAGCGAAGAGGTCCTCCGGACCCACCTCCAGGAGCTACGACGCGGCACTGTCGTGGTGGCCAGCCTGGTCGCCCTGCGCCGCCCCGACTACGGATACGCCCTGCTGCAACGGCTGGCCGCGCACGGCTTCGCGGTCGACGCCAACACGCTCTACCCGCTGCTGCGCCGCCTGGAGGACCAGGGCCTGCTGACCAGCGAGTGGAACACCGAGGAGAGCCGGCCGCGCAAGTTCTACCGGACCAGCGACGACGGCGAAGCCGTCCTGAACCGCCTGCTCGACGACATGAGCGCAGTGCGGACGTCCGTCACCGAACTGATCGAAGGAGCGGAACGATGAGTTCCCTGACCGACCGTTACGTCGCCGCCACCATGCGGGCCGTGCCCGCGCAGCGCCGCCTGGAACTCGCCGAGGAACTGCGCGGCTCCATCGCCGACATGATCGACGACCGGACCTCGGGCGGGCAGGACCACGCCTCCGCCGAACGCGAGGTGCTCACCGAGCTGGGCCACCCGGAGAAGCTCGCGGCCCGCTACAGCGACCGCACCCTGCAACTCATCGGCCCGCGCTACTACCTGACCTGGTGGCGGCTGCTGCGGCTGCTGCTCACCTGGATCCCGGCGATCGTCGGCGTGCTCACCGGCGTCACGAAGGCGCTCGTCGACGGCGAGCCGGGCGCGGCGATCGGCGCGGCCGTCGTCTCCGCGATGCAGACCGCGGTGCAGATCGCGTTCTGGGTCACGCTGGTGTTCGCCGTGCTGGAACGCACCCGCACGCCGCTCGGGCTGCCCGAGTGGACCGTCGACCAGCTCCCCGAGGAGACCCGGGAGCGGCAGATCAGCCACTCCGACAGCATCGCCTCCGTGGTGTTCCTGCTCGCCACCATCGGCCTCCTGGTCGGCCAGCACTTCCAGCGCTGGACCACCGACGACGGCACCCGGCTGCCGGCGCTGGACCCGGCGCTCTGGAGCTTCTGGCTGCCGGCCCTGATCGTGGTGCTGCTGGCCACCGTCGGCCTGGAGATCGCCAAGTACCGCTCGGGCCGGTGGACCTGGCCGCTGGTGGCGGTCAACGCGGTGCTCAACGTGGCGTTCGCCGCCCCGGTGCTCTGGCTGCTGGCCACCGACCGGCTGCTCAACCCGGAGCTGGTCGAGCGGTTCGCCTGGCTGCGCGACGGCGGGACCGTCGAGTTCGCCCGGGTGGCGGGCGCGGTGGTCGTGCTGGTCGCGATCTGGGACGTGATCGACAGCGCGATCAAGGCCGGCCGCGCCACCCGCTGAAGCCGGGCCGATCCTCCGGCCGCCCTGGCACCCGTCGGTGCCGGGGCGGCCCGCCGTCGGCTGCCCGACTCAGCGGCGGCGGCACGGTCGCCCCGGGCATAGCCTGGTCTTTCCGCACCACCGGCGAGCACTGGACACCCCTGATGCCCCTCCCCGACGGCACGGACGAGCTGGCCCGCTCGGCCGCACGCGGCGACCGGCAGGCGCTCGACGCCCTGCTGGCCACCGTCCGGCCGGAGGTGCTGCGCCAGTGCGCCCGCCTGCTGCCGCACCGGCAGGACGCCGAGGAGGCATGCCAGGACACGCTGCTCGCGCTCGCCCACGGCATCGCCGGATTCGAGGGACGCTCGTCGTTCGACACCTGGCTGTACCGGATCACCGCCAACCGGGCCCGTTCCACCTACCGCGCGCTGCGGCGGCGGTGGCAGCGGGAAGCCGGCGCCGTCCCGCTGCCGGACCCGCCCGACCCCCGCCGGACCAGCGTGGTGGCCGGCACCCGGCTCGACCTGCTCGACGCGCTCGACGCGGTCCCGCCGCAGCTCGCCGAGACGGTCACCCTGCGTGACGTGCTCGGGATGAGCTACCGGGAGATCGCCGACCTGCTCGACGTGCCCGAGGGCACCGTGAAGTCCCGCGTCCACGAGGCCCGCCGGCAGCTGCGCCGGCGGATGTCCGATGCGTGAGCCACCCCGCCGCCGTGTCGCGACGCTCGCCACGCTCGCGCTGCTCGCCGGGATGCCCGCCTGCGCCGACCGCCCGGTCTCACCGCTGCCCGCGCGCCCGCCGGTGACCAGCGCCGCCGCGCCGTCCGCCACGGCGTCCCCGCTCGCCCCCACCCCCGCGCCCGCGGTCGGCGAGGTCACCACACCGCCGGACGCCGCGCCGCCGAGCCCGCCGACCCGGGTACGGCCACCGGCCGCGCCCCGGACCACGAGACCCACCCCGCCGGTACGCACCACGCCACCGGCCGCGTGTCTCGGGCCGGTCCGCTACGACCTGGTCCTCGCCGAGACCGAGCTGGCACTGCTGAAGTCCCTCTGCCTCGCCGCCGGCGGGGTGCTGCGGATCCAGGGGATCGGGCCGGGCGAGGTCACGGTGGACCGCGAGGACCTGGTCTCACGCAACTACGAGGCCGGTGTGGTGGACATCCGGTTCGTGCGTAC
Organism: Micromonospora sp. WMMA1949; assembly: GCF_027460145.1. Lineage (NCBI taxonomy): Bacteria > Bacillati > Actinomycetota > Actinomycetes > Micromonosporales > Micromonosporaceae > Micromonospora > Micromonospora sp. WMMA1949. The sequence goes on from NZ_JAPZBG010000001.1 coordinate 426,219, forward strand.
CGGGACGGTGGTGGTCACCATTCCGCAGGACGGCCGCGCGTACCCGATCACGGTCGTGGTGGTCTGACCGCGCCGGCTATCCGGCCCGCACCCCGGCGAGCACACCGTCGACGAAGTCCGCGCCCGCGCCCGCCGGGGGGACGAGCTGGACGTAGAGCAGACCGGCTCGGCCGGTGGCCAGTCCGGCGGCCTCGACGATCACCGGGCGGCCGGTGGGACAGGTGAACGTGACGACAGTCCACTCGACGCCGCCCTGCCGGCTGCGGCGCGGCGGCGCCCCGGCACAGTCCGCGTGCGGCCGTTCGGTCAGGAAACCCGCCGGGCCGGTCCGGCGGGCGGTGGCGGCGGAGAGGCCGACGAAGGCCCCGGGCAGGGCCGGGTCGACCGCCCAGCTCCCCGGATCCGGGGAGATCACCAGCGCCGGTTCGAGGTCGCCGTCGTCGCCGTACTGGCCGGCCCAGCCGGTGCCCTCGGCCCGCCAGCCGGCCGGCAGGACCACTGTCAGCGGGCCGCTGCGGCCCACCGCGCCGGCCGGGCCGGGACGGGCCGCGTCCCCGGCGCCCGTGCCGCCGACGGCGAGCGTCACCGCGACCGCGGCGACCATCCGGCCCGGGCGCGGCGCCCGCCGCGTCCGCGCGAGCGCGGGCCCACCGTCCACCGCGCGCCGCAGCGCCTGCCGGAACGCGTCAGCGTCCGGGTAGCGGTCGGCCGGGCGTACGGCGGTGGCCGTCCGCAGCACCGCGCCCACACCGGCGGGCACGCCGGCCCGTAGCCGCGAGGCGGCCGGTTCTCCGTCGGCCGGGCCGGTACGGCCGAGCAGCCGCAGTCCCAGGCGGCCCAGTCCGAACACGTCGGCCCGGGTGTCGACCACCGCCAGCGGCTCGTTCTGCTCCGGCGCCATGTAGCCGGGCGTGCCGGCCCGCGCGGTGAGCCCGGAGGCGGAGGCGAGCGCCTTGGCCAGGCCCAGGTCGGCGATGAGCACCCGCTCACCGTCCGGCACGGAGTGGAACAGGACATTGCTCGGCGTCAGGTCGCGGTGCACCACCCGGTGCCGGTGCAGCACCGCCACGCCCGCCGCGATCTCGTCGAGCACCGCCACGGCCCGGCCCACGGGCAGCGGCCCGTGCGCCAGCCGGTCCCGGAGGCTGCCGCCGTCCGCCCAGGCCAGCACCGCGTACGGGCGTCCGTCCGGCAGCTCGCCGACGCCGTGCACCCGGACCAGCCGGTCGTCGTCCAGTCGCCGCAGCAGCCGGGCCTCGTCGAGGAAGCGTTCCCGCACCCGCAGGTCGTGGCTCCAGTTCTCGGCCAGCACCTTGACCGCGACCCGGTCGGCGAGCGCCGGATCGTACGCCAGCCAGACCGTGGCGAAGGACCCCGCGCCGAGCAGACGCTCCACCCGGAACGCCCCGATCCGCGTCGGCGTGGTCATCGGCATCACCTCCGCCGACCGCCGCCACGATCACCGTCACGTCGACGGTAGACGATCCCGAACCGAACCGGACCGGCCGGAGACCAACAGGACAGGAGAATCCGACCGAAGGAGAACCGCCATGAACCGAATCCCGTCCACAGTCCTCGCCGGGCTGCTGGCGCTGACCGCTGTCGTGCCGGTCACCGCCGGCGCGCCGGTCGCCGCCGCCCCCGCCCTCGCCGCCGCCGACGCCGCCCCCGCCCTCGCCGCCGCCGACGCCGCCCCCGTCCGGCCGGCCGTCGCGGAGAACGAGGTGCTCAGCGTCCACGGCGCCGGCCCGTTCCGGATCGGGGCCCGGCTGGACCGGCTCGTCGCGGCCGGGCTGATCGACTGGACCGCGCCGGGCTGTCCCGGAATCGTGCACGCCGGCGTCACCGGCTCCTGGGCCGGGGCGATCATGCTGACCTTCCGGGCCGGCCGGCTCGTCTCGGTGGGCACGGCGACCGCCCCGCCGCGCTCCCCGGCCGGCGGGGCGGTCGGGATGTCCTTCGCCGAGCTGGAGCGCATCTACGGGCCGCGCGGCCGCATGATCCGCAACGACGCGGGTGACGCCGAGGCGTACCTGGTCCGGTTCGGGTCGCGGGTCGAGCTGTTCAGCGACCACCCGATCCGGCCCGGGGTCGGCTTCTACGCGGCCGGTCCGGCGTCGTACGTCGAGCGGTCGTTCCGGCAGGGCTGCTGCTGAGGAGTGGCGGGCCCGGCCGTCACGCCGGGCCCGCGTCCGCCCTCGCTCAGGCCGCCACTCGCCACTCGCGGGCCAGCAGCGCGTAGACCACCTCGTCGGTCCACTCCCCCTTGACGAACTCGTTCTCCCGCAGGTGCGCCTCCCGGCGCATGCCCAGCCGCTCCAGCACCCGGGCCGAGGCGGTGTTGCGGGCGTCCAGCCGCCCGACGATCCGGTGCAGGCCCAGCCCCTCGAAGCCGACCCGCAGCAGTTCCCGGGCCGCCTCGGTGACGTACCCCCGGCCGGTGTGGTCCGGGTGCGCCACGTACCCGATCTCGCCCTGCCGGTGTTCCCCGCTGGTCCAGCTCAGCAGCACGTCCCCGAGGAACTCGCCGGTGTCCGCCGACGTCACGGCGAGGTTGAGCACGTCGCCGGGGGCACGCAGCGCGGTCCGCCGGACCAGCCGCTCGATCGCCGCCCGGGCGGCCGCGTCGTCGTACGGCTCGTGGTAGAGGTAGCGGGTCACCTCCGGGCGGCCCCGGTAGTCCCGGACCACGGCGAGGTCGTCGGCGGTGAAGGCGCGCAGCAGCAGGCGCTCGGTACGTAACGGCAGATCGGGCACGAACACCCCGGCAGGCTACGTCCCGGCTGTCGTCCGGCCCACCCGTTTACGCCCCGGGCACCGCACCGGCGGCAGCGGTGGCATGGTCGTACGGTGAGCACCGCAACCACCACCGCCTGGCGCCGGCCGGCTCCCACAGCCGCCCAGTTGCGTGCCGACCTCTGGATCGGGCTCGCGGTCACCGTGCTGGCCCTGTTCGAGCTGACCCTGGCGTACAGCACCGGGGCCTTCCTGCTCGGACCACCACCGAGCGTCGCCGAGCAGATCTGGTGGACCGTCGCGGTGACCGCCCCGCTGGCGGTACGGCGGCGCTGGCCCGCCACCGTCGCGGTGATCGTGGCCGTTGCCTTCGTCGCCGGGCAGGCCCGGGCGGTCCCGCTGGCGCAGCTCCCGTCGGGCGCGCTGTTCGCCGCCCTGTTCACGCTCGGCGCGTGGGGCGCCGACCGGCGGCTGGCCGGGCGGCTGCGGGCCGGCATCATCGTGGCGATGTTCGCCTGGCTCTGGCTGTCCCTCGCGTTGCGGGCCGACCAGATCTCCGCGGCCTCCTTCGCCGACGCCGCCGGCCCGGTGCCGCCGGTGCTCGCCGCGGTGGTGAACGGCGTGCTCTACAACGTGCTCTTCTTCGGGTTCGCCTACTACGCCGGGCAGACCGCCTGGGTGGCCGCGCGCCGCCGACACGAGCTACGCGAACAGGCCGAGCAACTGCGCCGCTCCCAGGCGGAGGCGCGCGAGCGCGCGGTGATGGGCGAGCGGGTCCGCATCGCCCGCGAACTGCACGACGTGGTGGCCCACCACGTGTCGGTGATGGGCGTGCAGGCCGCCGCGTGCCGGCGCGTGTTCGACCGCGACCGGGACAAGGCGCGGACCGCCCTGGCCGCGATCGAGGAGACGGCGCGTACCTCGGTCGACGAGCTGCGCCGGATGCTCGGCGTGCTGCGCGACCCGGACTCCGCGTCCGGCGTGGCCGCGGCCCCCGAGGACGTCGCCGGCATCGACCGGGTCGCCGCGCTCGTCGACCGGGCCCGGGAGACCGGGCTGCGGGCCGACCTCGGGGTGTACGGGGAACCGGTACCGTTGCCGCGCTCGGTGTCGCAGGCGGCGTACCGGATCGTGCAGGAGGCGGTGACGAACGTGGTCAAGCACGCCCACGCCACGACGCTGGACGTGCGGATCCGCTACCTGGCCCGGGACCTGGAGATCGACGTGAGCGACGACGGACAGGGCGGCGTGCCGGCCGCCGGGGCCGGGCTCGGCCTGGTCGGCATGCGGGAGCGGGTCGCCGCCCACGGCGGTGAGGTGGAAGCCGGGCCGCGTCCGGGCGGCGGGTTCCGGGTCCGGGCCCGCATGCCGCTGCCGGTCGAGGCCGCCGGGCGGGCGGCGTGAACGCGCCGGTACGGGTGCTGCTCGTCGACGACCAGCACCTGGTCCGGACCGGTTTCCGGGTGATCCTGGAGGTCGAGGACGACATCGAGGTGGTCGGCGAGGCCGCCGACGGGCAGCGCGCCGTGTCGATGGCGTCCGCGCTGCGGCCGGACGTGGTGCTGATGGACGTGGAGATGCCGGTGCTCGACGGGCTGGAGGCCACCCGCCGGATCACCGCCGACGCGACGCCGGGCGGCCCGGCCGTGCTGATCCTCACCACGTTCGACCGGGACGACTACCTGTTCGCCGCGTTGCGTGCCGGGGCGAGCGGTTTCCTGCTCAAGAACGGCACCCCGGAGGACCTGGTCGAGGCGGTCCGGGTGGTGGCCCGCGGTGAGGGGCTGATCGCGCCGGCGCTCACCCGGCGGGTGATCTCCACCTTCGCCCGGCCCGGCGCGGTGCCGCCAGACCCCCGGCACGACGCCGCGACGGCGGACCTGACCCCGCGCGAGCGGGAGGTGCTGGAGCTGGTCGCGCGCGGGGCCAGCAACGCCGAGATCGCGGACGTCCTGCGCGTCGGCGAGGCCACCGTGAAGACCCACGTCAGCCGCGTGCTGGCCAAGCTCGGGCTGCGCGACCGGGTGCAGGCGGTGGTGTTCGCGTACGAGCACGGGGTGGTCCGGCCCGGCGGCTGAGGTCCGTCGCGCGACGGACCTCATGATCGCTCCGTGGTGGGACGACGGGAGCGGGGACCGGCCGTAGCGTCGGGGTCATGACCAGCGTGCTCCGCCTCGACGGCGTCGACCGCAGCTTCGGCGGCCGTCAAGTGCTCAAAGACGTCTCCTTCGACGTGACCGCCGGGCGCATGACCGGATTCGTCGGCGGCAACGGCGCCGGCAAGACCACCACCATGCGGATCATCCTCGGCGTGCTCGCCCCGGACGCCGGGCAGGTGACGTGGCGCGGGCAGCCGCTCGGCCGCGAGGCCCGGGCCCGGTTCGGCTACATGCCCGAGGAGCGCGGCCTCTACCCGAAGATGACCCCCCGCGAGCAGGTGGTCCACCTCGGCCGCCTGTACGGGCTGGACGCTGCCGGGGCGCGGCGGCGCACCGACGCGCTGCTGGAGCGGGTCGGTCTCGGCGAGCGGGCCGACGACCTGCTGGAGACGCTGTCGCTGGGCAACCAGCAGCGCGCGCAGATCGCCGCGGCGCTGGTGCACGACCCGGAGGTGCTGATCCTGGACGAGCCGTTCTCCGGGCTCGACCCGCTCGCCGTCGACATGGTGGTGACTGTGCTGCGGGAACGGGCCGCCGCCGGAGCGCCGGTGCTGTTCTCCAGCCATCAGCTCGACGTGGTGGAGCGGCTCTGCGACGACCTGGTGCTCATCGCGGACGGCAGCATCCGGGCCGCGGGCCCGCGCGAGGAGCTGCGCGCCGCGTACACCCTGCCCCGGTTCTCGCTCGTGGTCGACGGCGACGCCGGCTGGCTGCGGGACCAGCCCGGCGTGCGGCTGGTCGACCTCGACGGCGCCCGCGCCGTGTTCGAGGTGGACCCGCCCACCGACGACCAGGCGGTGCTGCGCGCGGCGCTGGAGCGCGGCCCGGTGCGCGCGTTCGGCCCGGTCACCCCGTCCCTCGCCGAGATCTTCCGAGAGGTCAACCAGTGAACACGATCCAGGCCACCCGGCTGGTCGCGGCCCGCGAGATCAAGGTCAAGGTCCGCGACAAGACGTTCCTCTACAGCACGTTGATCTTCCTGCTGCTCGCCGTCGTCGCCACGGTGGTGCCGGCGATGCTGAGCAGCGGTCCGTCCACCGTGGCGGTGACCGCCGCCGGTGCCGAACCGCTGCGCGCGGCCGGGCTGGACGTCCTGGTGGTCGCCGACGACGGCGCCGCCGAGCAGGCGGTACGCGACGGCGACGCGGACGCCGCGGTGGTCGCCGGTCCGGTCGTGGTCGCCGACGAGCGGGCCCCGGACGACGTGGTCTCCGCGCTCAGCGCGGCCCCGCAGGTGAAGCTGCTGGACCCGGACGCGGTGGATCCGCTCGTCGCGTACCTGGTGCCGTTCGCCTTCGCGTTCGTCTTCTTCTTCCTGTCCCAGACGTTCGGGATGCAGATCGCGCAGAGCGTCACCGAGGAGAAGCAGACCCGGATCGTGGAGATCCTGGTCGCCGCCGTGCCGGCCCGGGCGCTGCTGGCCGGCAAGATCCTCGCCGCGGGCGCGCTGGCGCTCGGACAGATCACCCTGATCGCGGCCGCCACGCTGATCGGCATGCGCCTGACCGGCGGAGGTGACCTGCTGGGCCTGATCGCGCCGGCGATCGGCTGGTTCGTGCCGTACTTCCTGTGCGGCTTCCTGCTGCTGGCGGCGATGTGGGCGGCCGCGGGTGCGCTCGTGAACCGGCAGGAGGACATCGCCGGGGCGTCCACCCCGGTGCAACTCGCGGTGATGGCGCCGTTCTTCGCGGTGGTGTTCCTCAACGACAACGCCACCGCGATGCGGATCCTGTCGTACGTGCCGTTCTCGTCGCCCACAGCGATGCCGGTCCGGCTGTTCACCGGCGACGCGGCGCCGTGGGAGCCGTTCGTGTCGCTGGCGCTGCTGCTGCTCGCGGCGGCCGGGTTCCTGCTCGCCGGGGCGCGGATCTACGAGGGTTCGCTGCTGCGCACAAACGGCCGGACCTCGATGCGGGCGGCGTGGCGGCAGCGCGAGCCGATCGGCTGACCGCGATACGCCGAGCGCCGGCCACCCCGGGAGCGGGGGGGCCGGCGCTCGGCGTATCGGACCGGGGTCAGCCGACCGCGGCCATCACCTCGTCGGAGACGTCGAAGTTGGCGTAGACGTTCTGCACGTCGTCGCAGTCCTCCAGCACGTCGATCAGCTTGAAGATCTTGCGCGCGCCCTCCTCGTCCAGCGGCACGTTCACGCTGGGGATGAGGGAGGACTCGGCCGACTCGTACTCGATGCCGGCGTCCTGCAGGGCGGTGCGGACCGCGATCAGGTCACCCGGCTCGGACACCACCTCGTACGCCTCACCGAGGTCGTTGACCTCCTCGGCGCCCGCGTCGAGGACGGCCATCATCACGTCGTCCTCGGTGGTGCCGCCCTTGGGGACGATCACCACGCCCTTGCGGGAGAACATGTACGACACCGAGCCCGCGTCGGCCAGCGAGCCGCCGTTGCGGGTCAGCGCGGTACGCACCTCGGTGGCGGCACGGTTGCGGTTGTCGGTGAGGCACTCGATCAGCATCGCCACGCCGTTCGGGCCGTAACCCTCGTACATGATCGTCTGCCAGTCGGCGCCGCCGGCCTCCAGGCCGGAGCCGCGCTTGACCGCGCGGTCGATGTTGTCGTTCGGGACCGAGTTCTTCTTCGCCTTCTGGATGGCGTCGTAGAGAGTCGGGTTGCCGGCCGGGTCGCCGCCGCCGGTACGGGCCGCCACCTCGACGTTCTTGATCAGCTTGGCGAACATCTTGCCGCGCTTGGCGTCGATGACCGCCTTCTTGTGCTTGGTCGTCGCCCACTTTGAGTGGCCGGACATCTGTTACCTCCGTTGCTACCCGCCGTCTGCATCGACCGCACCGCACACGCCCCGCTCCCCCACCGGCGCACGTCGAGGTGCTGTGATCTTCGCTGGGAGCCGCGGCTGGCTGATGGCCCTGCCGAATCTCGGCAATCCTACCGGCGGCGGGCGGGTCACTGTCACGCGCCGCACGGCACCGGCCCGCCCCAGCCCGCCCGAACCGGCACAACCAGGGACGGACCGGATGCTCAGGAAGCGGCCCGGACCAGCTCCACGAAGTGGCGGTGCAGCCGCAGGTCGCCGGTCAGCTCCGGATGGAACGAGGTGGCCAGCAGGTTGCCCTGCCGCACCGCGACGATCCGGTCCGCGGCCGGGCCGTCGGTCACCCGGCCCAGCACCTCGACGTCCGGGCCGACGCGCTCGACCCAGGGCGCGCGGATGAACACGGCGTGGAACGGACCGCCGTCGACGCCGGTGAGCGCCACCGGCGCCTCGAACGAGTCGACCTGACGGCCGAACGCGTTGCGCCGCACCGTCATGTCGACGCCGGCGAAGCCGCGCTGGTCGGGGCGTCCGTCCAGCACCTCGGTGGCGAGCATGATCAGGCCGGCGCAGGAGCCGTAGACCGGCATGCCGGCGGCGATGCGCTTGTCGATCGGCTCGCGCATCTCGAAGATGTCCACCAGCTTGCTGATCGTGGTCGACTCGCCGCCGGGGACCACCAGGCCGTCGACCGCGTCCAGCTCGCCCGGCCGCCGCACCGGCCGGGCGTCGGCGCCCGCGCCGGTCAACGCCGCGACATGCTCGCGTACGTCGCCCTGAAGCGCGAGCACGCCGATCACGGGTACGGTCACGCCGCGCTCACCAGCCGCGCTCGGCCAGGCGGTGCGGCTGGGGGATCTCGTCGACGTTGATGCCGACCATCGCCTCGCCCAGGCCACGGGACACCTTCGCGAGCACGTCCGGGTCGTCGTGGAACGTGGTGGCCTTGACGATGGCGGCGGCCCGCTGCGCCGGGTTGCCAGACTTGAAGATGCCCGAGCCGACGAAGACGCCCTCGGCGCCGAGCTGCATCATCATGGCCGCGTCGGCGGGGGTCGCGATGCCGCCCGCGGTGAACAGCACGACCGGCAGCTTGCCCTGCTCGGCGACCTCCTTGACCAGCTCGTACGGGGCCTGCAGCTCCTTGGCCGCGACGTACAGCTCGTCGTCGGGCAGCGACTGGAGCCGGCGGATCTCCTGCCGGATCTTGCGCATGTGGGTGGTGGCGTTGGAGACGTCGCCGGTGCCCGCCTCGCCCTTCGAGCGGATCATCGCGGCGCCCTCGGTGATCCGGCGCAGCGCCTCGCCCAGGTTCGTCGCGCCGCACACGAACGGGACGGTGAACGCCCACTTGTCGATGTGGTTGGCGTAGTCGGCCGGGGTCAGCACCTCGGACTCGTCGACGTAGTCGACGCCGAGCGCCTGCAGGATCTGCGCCTCGACGAAGTGGCCGATACGGGCCTTGGCCATCACCGGGATCGAGACGGCGGAGATGATGCCGTCGATCATGTCCGGGTCGCTCATCCGGGACACGCCGCCCTGCGCGCGGATGTCGGCCGGTACGCGCTCCAGGGCCATCACGGCGACAGCGCCGGCGTCCTCGGCGATCTTCGCCTGCTCGGGGGTGACCACGTCCATGATCACACCGCCCTTGAGCATCTCGGCCATGCCGCGCTTGACGCGGGCGGTGCCGACGGCGGTGGCGGTGGTCGGGGCTGCGGATTCAGACACGGGACATCGCTCCTCGGCGTGCTGGGGAGGTGACTGCGCAGGAATGCTATGACCGGCGCGACGCCGTGCCGAGCGCCAATCGAACCCCCGGTGGCCTGCCGTGTGGCCCCCGTCACGCCCGGTGGCGATCAGCCGGTGGTCACGTCCGCGTGCGAGGCCAGCGTGGGGTCGTCGATGTCGAAGTAGCGGGGCCACTCCCGCCCGCGTCCCATCCGGAACAGCCGCACCACCGGACGCCCCCGCGCCGAGCGGGCGTCCCGGACCAGGTCGGTGTGCACCTGCCGGGCCAGCGCCAGCCGCCGGCTGGCCGCGATCACCGCCGCGCACGCCGCGTCGTCCGGGTCCAGCCGTACCGCGCGCAACTGCCGGGTCAGGTCGTTCTCGGCCGCCTCGCGCTCCTCCGGAGCGGCGTCCAGCGCGATCCGGGCGGCGGCGTACAGCTCCACGCCGTACCGCTGCTCGGCCAGGACCGCGGCGGCGGCCGCGCGGCGCAGCAGGTGCGCGTCCAGCGCGCGGGCCGCCGAGTCCGCGCGGACCTGCAGCCGCTGCACCCGGCCGGAGGTCCAGATCAGGTACGCCGAGAGCAGCCCGAGCACCGCGACCGCGCCCACCACCCACCACATGCCCGGCATCGTAGTGCTGCTCCTCATCCCGGCCGGCCGGCGCGGTGCACCGGTCGACGCGCTCGTCACAGCGGCCGCAGCGGCCACAGCGGTCAGCCCAGACCCGCCCACTCCTGGTCCATGACCCGGCCGTCGGTGGCCTCGATCGCGGCTGCGTATACCTCCAGAACGCGGCGGGCAACCACGGGCCAGTCGAAATTCGCCACCACCTGGTCGCCGCAGGCGGTCAGCCCGGCGCGGCGTCCGTCGTCGTCGAGCAGCCCGGACAGCGCGCCGGCCAGCGCGGCCGCGTCGCCGGTCGGGAACAGCAGGCCGGCCCGTCCGCCGTCGAGCACCCGGCGGAACGCGTCCAGGTCACTGGCGACCACTGTCGTGCCGGCGGCCAGCGCCTCGGTGAGGATCATCCCGAAGGACTCCCCTCCGGTGTTCGGTGCGACGTAGAGGTGCACGCTGCGCAGCATGCGTGCCTTGTCCGCCTCGGAGACCAGGCCGAGGAACGTGACCCGGTCGCGCAGGCCGGCCGGGAACCGCCCGTACAGCTCGTCGGCGTCACCCGGCCCGGCGACCAGCAGCCGCAGTCCCGGGCGGTGCGGCGCGAGCGCGACGAACGCGTCCCGCAGGATCGGGAAGCCCTTGCGCGGCTCGGTGAACCGGCCCAGGAACCCCAGCGTGCCGCCGGCGCCCGGGGCGCACTCCCCCGGCCAGCCCGGCAGCGGCGGCACCCCGGCGAACTTCGCCACCGCCACCCCGTTGGGGATCTCCACCGCGCCGCCGTCCATGTGCTCGACCTGCACCTTGCGGGCCAGCGCGCTGACCGCGATCCGGGCGGTGATCCGTTCCAGCACGATCTGCAGCGCGCCCTGCGCGGCCGACAGCACCCGGGAGCGAGTCATCGCGGTGTGGAACGTCGCCACCACCGGGCCGCGGGCGCAGAGCACCGCCAGCATCGACAGGCTCGGCGTGAGCGGCTCGTGCACGTGCAGCACGTCGAAGTCGCCCCGGGTGATCCAGCGCCGCACCCGGGCCGTGGAGACCGGGCCGAACGCGATCCGGGCCACCGACCCGTTGTACGGCAGCGGCACCGCCCGGCCGGCCGACACCACGTACGGCGGCAGCGCCGAGTCCTCGTCGGCGGGCGCCAGGACGCTCACCTCGTGGCCGAGCCCGAGCAGCGCCTCGGCCAGGTCCATGACGTGGTTCTGCACGCCGCCCGGCACGTCGAACGAGTACGGGCACACGATGCCGATACGCACTGCGCCCTCCCCCTAGACCGTCCCGGTGGTGGCCGGCGGCGCCGCCGACGTGGGCGTACCGTCCCGGCTCTGGTCCAGCCACATCCGCTGCAACATGTGCCAGTCTTGCGGATGCCGGGCGATGCCCGCCGCCAGACCGTCGGCAATCCGCTGCGTCACCGCGCGGACGCGGGCGTCCAGCGGGGCGCTGTCCGGGTCCGGCAGCGGCAGCGGGCCCTCGATCGAGGCGCAGGCCGCGTCCGGCTCGTACCACATCGAGGCCACGTAGAGCGGGGCTCCGGTGCGGATGGCCAGCATCGCCGGCCCGGCCGGCATCCGGGTCCGCCCGCCGAAGAAGTCGACCTCCACGCCCCGGGCGGACAGGTCCCGGTCGGCGAGCAGGGGCACCACGTAACCGGCGCGCAGCCGGTCCACCAGCACGTCGAAGGCGGGACGCGGGCCGCCGGTGTTGGGCAGGATCTCCATCCCCAGCCCTTCCCGGAACCCGACGAACCGCTCGTACACGCCGTCCGGGAGCCGCTCGGCCACCGTGGTCATCGGCCAGCCGGTGGCAGCCACCCAGGCGCCCGCCGCGTCCCAGTTCCCGGCGTGCGGCAGCGCCACCACGGCACCGCGCCCGGCCGCCACGTCGGCGGCGAGCAGTTCCTGCCCGTCGAGGCGGAACCCGGCGAGGATCTCGGCGCGACTCAGGCCCGGCAGCCGGAACGCCTCCATCCAGTACCGGGCGTACGAGCGCAGGCCCTCGCGCACCAGCGCGTCCAGATCCGCGTCGGGCAGTTCCGGGCCGACCACCCGGCGCAGGTTGGCGCGCAGTCGACGCGTACCCCCGCCGTCCTTGCGGTGGGCGCGGTCGGCGCCCGCCCGGAAGGCCGCGACCGCGACGGGCCGGGGCAGCGCCCGGACCAGGCGCCAGCCCGCGACGAAGCCCGCCTCGGTGAGGTTCACTCGGCGCCGACCCGCTGGGCCTGCCGGTAGACGTGGGCCATCCGCTGGCCCACCGTGAAGATCGAGACGGCGGCGAGCAGCCAGAGCGCGATCTCCAGCGCCGGACGGACGCCGACGCCGGTGAGCAGGCCGCCGACACCCACGATGAGCAGCCGCTCGGTGCGCTCGGCGATGCCCACGTTGCAGGTCATCCCCAGCCCTTCGGCGCGGGCCTTGACGTAGGAGACCAGGCCGCCCGCGGCCAGGCAGATCAGCGCCGCCGCCACGCCCGAGTAGTCGTGTTCGGTGGCCAGCCAGTACGCGACCGCGCCGAACACCGCGCTGTCGGCGACCCGGTCCATGCTCGAGTCGAGGAAAGCCCCGAACCGGGTGGACCCGCCGCTCATCCGCGCCATCGTGCCGTCGAGCAGGTCGGTGAGAGCGAAGACCGTGACGATCAGCGCACCGGCGACCAGGTGGCCGCGCGCGCCGAAGCCGAGCGCGCCGACGAGCACGCCGACGGTGCCGGTCACGGTGACCGCGTTGGGGGACACGCCGGCACGCAGCAGCGCGCGGGCGATCGGCTCCACGACGCGGGTCATGCCCGCGCGGGCCGTCACTTGGAAGATCTTCGCCATGGCGGTCCCACGATAACGGCCCGCAACCGCCGGGGACACAGCCGGGCGTACGACCCGCCCGACGGCCCTTGTGCGGGCACCCGCGCGGGTGTGAGATCGAGCCAGGAGGTGAGCCAGTTCACCGGATCACCGGTCCGCGTTCCCGTCCAGCAGGAAGTCACCGGAAGATATCGCCGCGGCGCCCGTCCCGGGTCCGCTCCCCCGTCGCCCGCGGCGGTCGCCACCACCACCGGTTGAGGGAGGTGCGCCGCGATGGCGCAGAAGAACGAGAAGGGTGTCACCGGCGGTGCGCCGGTGGTGACCGAGCCCGGCAGGGTCCGCAACGTGGTGCTCGTCGGGCACTCCGGCGCCGGCAAGACGACACTCGTCGAGGCGCTGCTGGCCGCCAGCGGCACGATCAGCCGGGCCGGCACCGTCACCGACGGCACCACCGTCTGCGACCACGACCCCGCCGCCGTACGCCAGCAGCGCTCGGTGAGCCTGGCCTGCGCTCCGCTGACGCACCGCGACGTCAAGGTCAACCTGCTGGACACCCCGGGGTACGGCGACTTCGTCGGCGAGCTGCGCGCCGGTCTGCGCGCCGCCGACGCGGCACTGTTCGTGGTCTCCGCCGTCGACGGCATGGACGCCGCCACCGCCGCCCTCTGGGAGGAGTGCGCCGCCGTCGACATGCCCCGGGCGGTGGCGGTCTCCCGGCTGGACCACCCGCGCGCCGACTTCGACGAGGCGGTGGCGCTGTGCCAGCGCGTCTTCGGCGACAACGTGCTCCCGCTCTACCTGCCCATGCTCGGCGACGACGGCGAGTCGGTGGCCGGCCTGATGGGCCTGATCACCCGCCGGGTGTACGACTACTCCGCCGGGCTGCCGGCCGAGGTACGCGAACCGGACCCGGAGCACCTGCCCGCCATCCAGGAGTCCCGCAACGAGCTGATCGAGGGGATCATCGCGGAGAGCGAGGACGAGACCCTGATGGACCGCTACCTCGGCGGCGAGGAGATCGACCCCGAGGTGCTCATCACCGACCTGGAGACGGCCGTCGCCCGCGGTCACTTCTACCCCGTGGTGCCGGTCTGCGCGGAAACCGGTGTCGGCCTGGACGCGCTGCTCGACGGCCTGGTCGCGGCGTTCCCGTCGCCGCTGGAGCACGACCTGCCCGCGGTGACCGGCGTGGACGGCTCGCCCCGCCCGCCGCTGACCTGCGACCCGGACGGCCCGCTCGTCGCCGAGGTGGTCAAGACGACAGTCGACCGCCACGTCGGGCGGGTCTCGCTGGTGCGAGTCTTCTCCGGCACGCTCCGCCCCGACCAGGTGATCCACGTGTCGGGCCACGGCATGGCCGAGCGTGGCCACCCGGACCACGACGCCGACGAGCGGGTCGGCCACGTCTACACCCCGCTGGGCGCGACGCTGCGCGAGGTGGCCGCCTGCGTCGCGGGCGACCTGTGCGCGATCACCAAGTCAGGCAGCGCGGAGACCGGCGACACCATCTCGGCCAAGGACGACCCGCTGCTGATCGCGCCCTGGGAGATGCCGGAGCCGCTGCTGCCGGTGGCGATCGTGGCGCGCAGCCGGGCCGACGAGGACGCGCTCGCCCGCAACCTGTCCCGGCTCGTCGCCGGTGACCCCACCCTGCGGCTGGAACGCAACGCGGAGACCCACCAGCTGGTGCTCTGGTGCATGGGCGAGGCGCACGCCGACGTGGTGCTCGACCGGCTGCGCGGCGGCGGCGTCGAGCTGGACACCGAGCCGGTCCGGGTGCCGCTGCGCGAGACGTTCGGCGCCGCCGCGCGCGGGCACGGCCGGCACGTCAAGCAGTCCGGCGGCCACGGCCAGTACGCGGTCTGCGACATCGAGGTGGAGCCGCTGCCCCGGGGCGCCGGCTTCGAGTTCGTCGACCGGGTGGTCGGCGGCGCGGTCCCGCACAACTACATCCCCTCCGTGGAGAAGGGCGTCCGGGCGCAGATGGAACGCGGCCTGGTCGCCGGCTACCCGGTGGTGGACCTGCGGGTCACGCTCGTGGACGGGAAGGCGCACAGCGTCGACTCCTCCGACGCGGCGTTCCAGACCGCCGGCGCGCTGGCGCTGCGTGACGCCGCCGAGAAGGGCCAGCCGACGCTGCTGGAGCCGGTTGACGAGATCACCGTCCGGGTGCCCGACTCGTCGGTCGGCGCGGTGATGGGCGACCTGTCCGGGCGGCGCGGCCGGGTGCTCGGCACCGAACCGGACCCGGATGCCGAGGGGCGCACTCTGGTCCGCGCCGAGGTGCCCGCGACCGAGTTGCTGCGGTACGCCGTCGAGCTGCGCTCGATGACGGCCGGCACCGGCACGTTCCGGCGCGAGTTCGCCCGCCACGAGCCCATGCCGGCCCACCTGGCCGACCAGGCCCGCAAGGAGTCCACCACCCGCTGACCCCCACCCTCCCCGCGCCCCTGCCGCTCCCCCGCCTCGCCCCCTCCCCGCCGTCCCGCCTCGGCCCCGCGATCTTGCACTTGCGGCCCCGCAAAGGGGACATTCCCGGCACCGGAAGGGCCGCGACTGCAAGATCGGCGCCAACGGGGGGCGGGGTTGGGTCGGGAACTGCAGATCTTGGTGGGAAGTGGCCCCTATAGGGGCGCTTTCGTACCAAGATCTGCTTCGTCTCGGGAGATGGGAGACGGATCTCGCCCAGCGGGAGTGGTACAGCGGGGAGCGAGTCCGGCAAGAGTGATCGGTTCAGCGGGCGGGCGCCTCGGCGAACGCGACCGACCCGGCGAGGGTGATCGGCTCAGCGAATGCGATCGGGTCGGCGAGCTTGATCGGCTCGGCGAACGCGACGGGCCCGGCGAGCGTGATCGGCGCAGCGAGCGTGATCGGCGCAGCGGGCGTGATCGGCGCAGCGGGCGTGATCGGCGCAGCGAGCGGGATCGGGTCGGCGAGCTTGATCGGGTCGGCGAGCGGGCGAGCGGCCGGCTGGCGGCGTGACCGGGGCGGGTGGCGCGGAGAGCGCGGTCAGGGGCGGACGGCGGGGATCGGGGGCATCGGCCAGTGAGGGCGGTCGGCGTCCCGGAGGGCGGCCGAACGTACCGCCGCCAGCTGCCGCTCCACCTCGGCGAAGTGGTCCGGCGCCAGCGGGCCCCAAGCCAGCGCGGCAGCGTTCTCCTCGACCTGCGCGACGGTACGGGCGCCGGGAATCGGCACGGCCCGGCCGCTGCGCGCCCAGATCCACCCGATCGCCCCCTGCGCGAGGGTACGACCGTCGGCGGTCAGCGCGTCGCGGACGGCGGCTACCCGGCGCAGCCATTCCGGGGCGGGCCGGCCGCTGCGGAACCACTCCAGCCAGGTCGGCCCGAGTCCGCGTACGTCGTCGCGGGGCAGCGTCGACTCCGGCGTGTACTTGCCGGTGAGCAGACCCATCCCGAGCGGTCCCCGGGCCAGGCTGGCCAGGTCGTGCTTGTCGCAGGCGTCGAGCATGGCCGGGGCGTCCCGGAGCACCGACAGCGCGTGCTGCACGGCGGCGGCACCGCGGGCGACCTGGGCGAACGCGCCGGCCCGGTCGGCCCGGTCGGTGCTCCAGCCGTACGCCCGGATCACGCCTGCGTCGACCAGCTCGTCGAGCGTGCCGACGAGCGCCTCGGCCCGGGGCAGCGGCAGGTCGCCGAGGTGCAGCTGGTAGAGGTCGATGTGGTCGGTGCCCAGCCGGCGCAGCGAGTCGACTACGGCCCGGCGCAGGTGGTACGGCGAGGCGTTCTCCCCGGTGGCCTGGCGGGTGTGCTCGTCGAACGTGTAGCCGAACTTCGTGGCGATGACCGCCTCGTCGCGCCGGCCGGCGAGCGCCCGCCCGAGCACCCGCTCGCCGTGGCCGGCGCCGTACGTGTCGGCGGTGTCGAACAGGGTGACGCCGAGGTCGAGCGCGCGGCGGATGGCCCGTACCGACTCGTCGTCGTCGACCCGGCCCCAGCCCAGCGGGCGCGCGCCCTCGGCCCACGGGCCGCCGATCGCCCAGCACCCCATCCCGAGGGCGCTCACCTCGATGCCGCTGCGCCCCAACTGTCGTGTGTCGACTGCCACCGCCGCATCCTGTCACCTTCCCCGCGCCCGCGGGCCGGTTCGTAGCCGACGAGTCCGTACGCGATCACGCCGCGTGACGCCCGGCGGCGAACAGTCGCGGTGAACGCGATATACCTGAGAGTCATGAATATGCCTCTGAGGTATATCGGTCCGAGGTCGTCCCTCCCGATCCGGCGCCGAGGAGGACGCCCCTGTCCGGCAGGCCGTCAGCGTGCGTAGGCCAGCAGCACCGGCTCGTCCTGGCCGGACCAGGTGCCGGTGAGCCCGCCCGCCGCCGGAACGTCGGCCGGGACCGGCTGCCGGACGACCGCCAGCTCGACCTCCCCCACCCGGACCACCGTCCCGCCGCCGTCAACCGGACCAGCCGAAACCGGACCGGTCGGCACCGGTCGGCCGGTCCGGCTGCCGGTCAGCGTCATGCTGGCCGGGCGCATCTCGCGCTTCCCGTCGACCTCGAAGTACTCCTCGGCCTGACCGGCGTCGGCGAGCACGGCGGCGGCCAGCAGCGGCGGGTACACCGGATCGCCGCAGGCGTCGTACGCCCAGCGGCGGCCGAGCACCGAGTGCTCGATGACGCCCACGAGGTGCTCGTCCGCCCCGGCCAGCGGCGCGCCCCGGTAGGTCAGCGGCACCTGGAGCACCGGGCCGTCACCGGCGCGCACCAGCAGCGTCTCCACGCCGACCTCGCCGGCCGGGTCGTCGAACCGGTACGCCGCGACGCGGGTGACCTCCGCGCCCGCCTCCCCGGCGAACCAGGACCGGCCGGGCAGCCAGGGTACGAGCAGCTCCAGTTTCGAGGGGCGCAGTTCCGCGCGGTGCAGGAGAGCCATGCGCGAGATCGTACTGTCGGAACGGGCCGCCGTCAGGCCGCCGCCCACGCCTTGGCGAGCAGCTCCCGGGTGTCGGCGAGCAGCTGCGGCAGCACCTTCGTCCGGCCGATCACCGGCATGAAGTTGGCGTCGCCGCCCCAGCGCGGCACCACGTGCTGGTGCAGGTGCGCGGCGATGCCCGCGCCCGCCACGCCGCCCTGGTTCATGCCCAGGTTGAAGCCGTGCGCGCTGGAGACGTGCCGGACCGCCCGCATGGCGGCCTTGGTGAACGCGGCCAGCTCGACCGTCTCCGGCTCGTCCAGCTCGGTGTAGTCGGCCACGTGCCGGTAGGGGCAGACCAGCAGGTGCCCGGGGTTGTACGGGTAGAGGTTGAGCACCGCGAAGACGTGCTCGCCCCGGGCCACCACCAGGCTCTCCTCGGCCGGCAGACCGGGGGCGCGGCAGAAGGGGCAGCCGGCCGGCTTCTCGTAGCCGCCCTCGGGCCGGTCCTCGCCGGAGATGTAGGTCATCCGGTGCGGCGTCCAGAGCCGGTCCAGCCCGTCCGCCAGACCGTTGTCGCCGCCGTACCCGGTGTCCCGCTCCGCCCCTGTCACACCGGCGATCCTACGATCCGGCCCGCTCGGCGGCAGGACCGGCGTTGGTACGCGACTCCACCACCTCGCGGACGTGCGCCACCGCCTCGTCGATCGGTACGCCGTTGCGCTGCGAGCCGTCCCGGTAGCGGAACGAGACGGTGCCGGCAGCCACGTCGTCGTCGCCGGCGATCACCATGAACGGGATCTTCTGCTGCTGCGCGTTGCGGATCTTCTTCTGCATCCGGTCGTCGCCCAGGTCCACCTCGGCCCGGACGCCGTGCCGGCGCAGCGTCGCGGCGAAGTCGACCAGGTAGTCGCCGTGCTCCTCGCGGATCGGGATGCCGACCACCTGCACCGGCGCCAGCCAGGCCGGGAACGCGCCCGCGTAGTGCTCGGTGAGCACGCCGATGAACCGCTCGATCGACCCGAACTTGGCGCAGTGGATCATCACCGGCTGCTGCCGGGTGCCGTCGGCCGCCTGGTACTCCAGCCCGAAGCCCTTCGGCTGGTTGAAGTCGTACTGGATGGTCGACATCTGCCACGTGCGGCCGATCGCGTCCTTGGCCTGCACGGAGATCTTCGGGCCGTAGAACGCCGCGCCGCCCGGGTCCGGCACCAGCTCCAGCCCGGTCTCCAGCGCGCACTGCTCCAGCACGGCGGTGGCGGTCGCCCAGTCCTCGTCGGACCCGACGAACTTGTCCGGCCGGGAGTCGTCGCGGGTCGACAGCTCCAGGTAGAAGTCGTCGATGCCGAAGTCGCGCAGCAGGCTCAGCACGAAGCCGAGCAGGTGCTTGATCTCGGCCGGCGCCTGCTCCTTGGTGCAGTAGGAGTGCGAGTCGTCCTGGGTGAAACCACGCACCCGGGTCAGGCCGTGGATCACGCCGGACTTCTCGTACCGGTAGACCGACCCGAACTCGAACAGCCGCAGCGGCAGCTGCCGGTAGGACCGCCCGCGCGACCGGTAGATCAGGTTGTGCATCGGGCAGTTCATGGCCTTGAGGTAGTAGTCGCTGCCCTCCATCTCCATCGGCGGGAACATCGTGTCCTTGTAGTAGGGCAGGTGTCCCGAGGTGTGGAAGAGACCTTCCTTGGAGATGTGCGGCGTGCCGACGTAGTCGAAGCTCTCCTCGATGTGGCGCGCCCGAACGTAGTCCTCCATCACCCGCTTGAGCACGCCACCCTTGGGGTGGAAGACCGGCAGGCCGGAGCCGATCTCGTCGGGGAAGCTGAACAGGTCGAGGTCCGCGCCGAGCTTGCGGTGGTCGCGGCGGGCGGCCTCCTCCAGGAGCTTCAGGTACGCCTTGAGCTCGTCGCGGGTCGGCCATGCCGTGCCGTACACGCGCTGCAGCTGCGGGTTCTTCTCCGACCCGCGCCAGTACGCGGCGGCCGAGCGCATCAGCTTGAACGCGCCGATCAGCCGGGTGTTCGGCAGGTGCGGGCCGCGGCACAGGTCCGACCAGCAGACCTTGTCCTCGTTCGCGGCGAGGTTGTCGTAGATGGTCAGCTCGCCGCCGCCCACCTCCATCACCTCGGAGGAGTCCAGCCCTTCCCCCTTGACCTCGATCAGCTCCAGCTTGAACGGCTCCGCGGCCAGCTCGGCGCGGGCCTCGTCCAGGTCGGCGAACCGGCGGCGGCGGAACCGCTGGCCGGACTTGACGATCTCCTGCATGCGCTTCTCGAGCTTGGCCAGGTCGTCCGGCTGGAACGGCTTGTCGACACCGAAGTCGTAGTAGAAGCCGTTGTCGATCGGCGGGCCGATGCCGAGCTTCGCCTCCGGGAAGACGTCCTGCACCGCCTGGGCCAGCACGTGGGCGGTGGAGTGGCGCAGCACGTTCAGCCCGTCCGGGCTGTCCAGGGCGACCGGCTCGACGGCGACGTCCTCGGCCGGGCGCCAGTCCAGGTCGCGCAGCTGGCCCTGCGGGTCGCGGACCACCACGATCGCCTTCGGCCCGGTCATCGGCAGGCCGGCCGCGGCCACCGCGTCGGCCGCCGTGGTCCCGGCGGCGACGACGACGGGGTCGGCCACGACGGGGGTACGGGGTGCGGACACGGTGACTCCTAGTCGTCGACGGTACGGAAGGGCCGCTGAACGGCCCCTGCGATGCTATCGGTCGCCCGGACCCGGACCGCCGCCGACGCCACCGCCCGTCCCCGGAGAGTTCCGTGCCGGGTTGAACCTTTTCGCCCCGCCGCCCGAACTACCAGGTGGGGCCGGAGCCGGAACCGGCCCCAGTCGAGAAGGATGGGGACGATCATGAGGATGACCCGTCAGGGCCAGTGGGCGGCAGCGCTGCTGGCGGCCGTACTCGCCGGGGCGGTGGGCTGGCCGGGCGCGGCGAACGCGGCCGGGGTGACCGTCACGACCTCGCCCGCACAGGTCCGCCAGGGCGACGCGATCGAACTCTCCGTGCTGGTGCCGGCCGACAAGCCCGGCACCCGGACGACCCGGATCGAGCTGACCATGCCCGCGGACGCCCCGATCGGCGAGGTGTACCCGCTGTCGGTGCCGGACTGGGCGCCCACCATCACCACCCGCACGCTCGACCAGCCGGTCCCCGGCATGCACGCGGCCGAACTGAACCAGGTGACCCACGCGGTGAGCTGGCTGCGGATGCCCGGCACCGGAACCGGGCCGGCCCGGCTGCCGCTGGGCATGGGACCGATGCCCGCCACCGACCGGCTCACGTTCACCGTGACCCAGACGTACGACGACGGCACCGTGGTCCGGTGGGCGGACCCGGCGGGTGGCGCGCACCCCGCGCCGACGCTCGCCCTGCTGCCGCCGCTGCCGGGCACCGTGACGCACGACGGCGCCCCCGCAGCGGGCGGCGCCGGGCACGGCGGTCACGGCGCGCCGGGCGCCCTCGGCGGGGTGCAGGGTGGCGCGCAGGGCGGCACGGCACCGGCGGCCGGGGCTGCCGACGACGGGCCGAGCGCCGACCTGCTGCTCGGCGGCGGCCTGCTCGCCGGGCTGGCCGGTGGCGCGGCGATCGGCTGGCTGCTCAGTCGCCGCCGGCGCGACACCATGACCCTCCCGGAAGACAGCAACGGCCCTTCCGACGCCACCGAGACCCCCGACGGCGCGACCCCCGAAACCACCGCGACCGGCAGCGCGACGCCCGAGACTGCGCCCCTCGCCGGCGCGGCCTCCGACAGCGCGACCCCCGAAGCCGGCGAGCCCGTCACCGCCGGCACCGCCCCCACGCGCCCCTGACCGCCACCCGCCCCGCCCCGCCCAACAAGCGGGAGCACCATCCACGATGCGAGACCGCAGTAGATCTTGGTACGAAACGGCCCCCAGGAGGGCCGTTTCGTACCAAGATCTCGGACTGCTGCGGCGGCGGAACGCGGGCAGGGGCACGGGTGGGGTGGGGGGTGGGTCAGGCGGTGGCGGTCAGCCAGCCGGGGAGTGGCTCGCGGGCGGCCAGCCAGCCCTCCGGCACCCCGCCCGGCGCGCCGACCCCGGTGTACGCGGCCACGATCCCGCCCACGATGGCGGCGGTGGTGTCCACGTCGCCGCCCGCCTCCACGCAGGCCCGGATCGCGGCGGGGTAGTCGTGCAGCAGCGTGGCGGCGACCCAGAGCGTGAACGGCACGGTGTCCTGCGCGGTGACCCGGGAGCCGTTGCCGAGCGCGTCGGCCACCTCCGCGGCGCTACGGCCGAGCAGCGCGGCGGCCCGGCGTACCCCTCGGTGCACCTCACCGGCCGGGTCGAGCGCCCCGGCGACGGCGGTGAGCAGCCGGGCCGGGTCGGGCCGGTCGCCGTCGAGGCGGGCGCGGGCGGCGAGCGAGGCGGCCACCGCGACCGCCACCGCCCCGGCGACCCCTTCCGGGTGCGCGTGTGTCACCTCGGCCGAGGCGCGGGCCTGCGCGGCGGCACGGCGGGTGGAGTCGGCGTGCCAGGCGCCGAGCGGCGCGACCCGCATCGCGGCGCCGTTGCCGCAGGAGCCCTGCCCGTCGAACGCGGACGCGGCGGCCACCGGCCACGGCGTGCCGGTGCGGATCAGCCGCAGGACCGTCACCGCGCCCGGCCCGTACCCCCGGTAGGGCTCGCAGCGCTGCGCGAACGCCAACGCCAGCCGGTCGGAGTCGATCCGCCCGGCGGCGGCCAGCTCGGCCACGACGGAGCAGGCCATCTCGGTGTCGTCGGTCCACTCCCACGGCGGCGCGGGCAGCCGACCGGCGGCGAGGTCGTCCGGGCGCCGGCCGGGGACGAAGAACTGGGAGCCGAGGGCGTCGCCCACCGACAGGCCGGCCAGCGCGTCGCGGGCGAGCGCGAGGCGGGTGTCGGGGAAGAGCGTGAACGTCATCGCCGTCCCAGCTTGCCCGCTTCGCCGGACCGCCGCAACGCGTCCGGCTTGCCACGCCGAGTACGGTGCTGACGTGGCAACCGTCCTGCTGGTCGAAGACGACCACGTCGTACGCGGCGCCATGCTGCGGTCGCTCACCGACCGGGGGCACGCGGTGCACGCCGTCGGCACCGCGCTCGACGCGCTGCGGCGGGTCGCCGCGGAGACACCGGATCTGGTGGTGCTCGATCTCGGCCTGCCCGACCTGGACGGCTCGGACGCGCTGCGCATGCTGCGCGGCATCACCGACGTGCCGATCATCATCGCCACCGCCCGCGACGACGAGCAGTCGGTGGTACGGCTGCTGCGCGCCGGCGCGGACGACTACATGGTCAAGCCGTTCACCGGAGCGCACCTGGACGCCCGGATCACCACGGTGCTGCGCCGGGCCGGCCGGGCCAGCCGTACCGTCGCGCCGGCCGTGCACACGGTCGGCGGCCTGCGGGTCGACGTGGGCGAGCGCAGCGCCGTGCTGGACGGGGAGGCGCTGGCCCTGACCCGCAAGGAATTCGACCTGCTGGCGTATCTCGCCGCGCGTCCCGGCCGGGTAGTGTCCCGGCGGGAACTCTTGGAGGAGGTATGGCGGCAGCCATCGGTCGGCGAGGACCAGACCATCGACGTTCACCTGTACTGGCTCCGCCGCAAAATGGGCGAGTCCGCGGCGAAGCCGCGCTACCTGCGCACCGTGCGGGGGGTCGGCTTCCGGCTGGTGGCGCCGGACTGAGGTTCAGCCTCGCCGGGCTCACCGCGGGGCTGTGCGGCCTGATCGCGCTCGCATTCCTCATCCCGCTCGGGCTCACACTCGGCGACCGGACCCGGGAGGCCGAGCTGGCCGACGCGGCCCGCCGGGCCGCGCTGGTGACCGGCGCGCTGGCGGTCAGCACGGACACCGCGACCGTCGAGCGGGCGGTGGCCGCCGCGGCCGGCGACGATCCGGCGCTGCGTCCGGTCGTGCACGGCATCGGGGCGGACGAGTCCGCCGGGCGCGCGAACCCGCAGATGCTCGCCGACGCCGCCGCGCAGCGGCAGTCGGTGGTGACCGACGTGGACGGCGGGGTGCTGCGGCTGGACCCGGTGGTGCTCGGTGACCGGGTCGCCGTGGTGGAGGTGTTCGTCCCCGACGAGGTGCTCGACTCCGGCGGCGGCGGGCGGTGGCTGCTGCTGCTCGCGATCGGCCTGGCGCTGGTCGGCGCGGCGGTGGCGGTGGTCGACCGGGTGGCGGCAAGGGCGGTGGACGCCACCGGCGACCTGGTCAAGGCGGCGCTCGCGGTGGGTGACGGCGAGCTGGGGGTACGGGTCGAGCCGACCGGCCCGCGTGAGCTGGCCGAGGCCGGGCACGCGTTCAACCGGATGACGGAACGGCTGGTGGCACTGCGTGCCGACGAGCACGAACTGGTCGCCGACCTGTCGCACCGGCTGCGGACGCCGCTGACCGCGCTGCGGCTGGACGCCGAGGCGCTGGAGTCCGACGACACGAGCATCGGCACGTTCAGCGAGGCGGAGCTGGACCGGCGGCGCGGCATCCGGCGGATCCGGCAGGCGATCGTCACGCTGGAGGGCGAGGTCGACCAGCTCATCAAGACGACCCGCAAGGCGGTCGCCCAGGAGTCGGCGCCGGCGTCGTGCGACGTGAGCGAGGTGGTCCGGGACCGGATGGTCTTCTGGTCGGCGCTGGCCGGGGACCAGAACCGGCCGCACCGGGTGGTCGGGGCGCAGTTGCGCATCCCGGCGCCGGTGCCCCGCGCCGAGCTGGCCGCCGCGTTGGACGCGGTGATCGGCAACGTGTTCCGGTACACCCCGCAGGGCACCGCGTTCGAGGTGGCGGTGAGCCGCCGGGACGGCTGGGTGGCGATCCGCATCGACGACGCCGGGCCGGGCATCGCCGACCCGGACCGGGCGCTGCGCCGGGGTGAGAGCGACAGGGGTTCCACCGGGCTCGGTCTGGACATCGCCAAGCGGGTGGCGTTGCAGGCGAACGGTTCGGTCAGCATCGACCGGGCCCGGCTCGGCGGGGCGAGCGTGGTGATGCTGCTGGCCGACCCGGACGCGGCGCCCCGGCAGGTGAACCGGTTCGGGCTGGTCGGGCGGATGGCCCGGGAGGCCCGCGAGCCGCGGACCGGGCGGCGCTGGCCGCGCCCGCGGTGACCCGTGACTGTGTACCGGCGCAAGTTCTCCTTAAAGGTGGTTTAACGCGGGCCGGAAAACCGGCGTGAACTGCCAGGATCGTTGACAGAACCCATCAGTTCCGTCGGCCGGGACGCCCCGTAAGACCTTCCGGCCGGCGGATCATGCGCGCGGCGGGAGTCCGGTCCCCCCACACCTCGCTCCCGTCGCGCGCGCTCTCCCGTCGATCCCGGGCGCGAGGTGACCGTCATGCCGCCGGCCGTCAGCCGTCTGCTCCGCTGGGCCGCCGTCATCGGCCTGGGCATTGCGCTCACGCTCGCACTCTGGCAGGACCCGGTGCTCGCGCACGGTCCCGTCCGGCCCGCGCCCGTCGCCTCCGGTTCCGCCGCCGCGCTCACCGCGCTGGCGCTGTCCGGGCTGATGCTGACCGCGCGGCGCCGGCCGCCCCGGGGATCACGGCGGCCGGCGCCCGTACGGCCGCTCAGCGCGCCGCGCTCCCCAGGTACGCGTCGATCTCGGCGGTGATCCGGGCCTGCTCGGCCGGCGCGAGGAACGCCGCGGCGACCGCGTCGCGGGCCAGCGCGGCCACCCCGTCCGGGCCGAGTCGCAGCAGCCGGGCGGCCACCGCGTACTCGTCGTTGAGCGTGGTGCCGAACATCGGCGGGTCGTCGGAGTTGATGCTGACCGGCACCCCGGCCTCGACCAGCCGGGGCAGCGGGTGCGCGTCCAGGCTCGGTACGGCCCGCGTGCGCACGTTCGACGTCGGGGAGATCTCCAGCGGGATCCGCCGCTCGGCGAGGTAGGTCAGCAGCGCCGGGTCCTGCGCGGCGGAGATGCCGTGGCCGATCCGCTCGGCGCCCAGCTCGCGCAGCGCGTCCCAGATCGTCTCCGGGCCGGTGGTCTCACCGGCGTGCGGCACCGACCGCAGCCCGGCCGCCCGCGCCTGGTCGAACCAGGGCTTGAACTGCGGGCGGGGCACGCCGATCTCGGGACCGCCGAGGCCGAAGCTGATCAGCCCGTCCGGTCGTTCGTCGAGCGCGATCCGCAGCGTCTGCTCGGCGGCGGGCAGGCCGGCCTCGCCGGGGATGTCGAAGCACCAGCGCAGCGCGATGCCGAAGTCGGCCTCGGCGCGCTTGCGGGCGTCCTCGATCGCCTCGCAGAACGCGGGCGCCGGGATGCCGCGGTTGACGTGCGAGTACGGCGTCACAGTCAGCTCCGCGTAGCGGACCTGCTGGCGGGCCAGTTCCCGGGCGACCTCGTGGGTGAGCAGCCAGACGTCGTCGGCGTCGCGGATCAGGTCCACCACGCTCAGGTAGACCTCGATGAAGTGGGCGAAGTCGCGGAACGCGAAGTAGTCGGCGAGCGCCTCCGGGTCGGCCGGGACGGGGCTGCGCCCCTCGTGCCGGGCGGCCAGCTCGGCGACGATCCGGGGTGAGGCCGAGCCGACGTGGTGCACGTGCAGCTCCACCTTGGGCAGTCCGGCGATGAAGGTGGGCAGGTCGGTCACGAGTTCTCCTCTGCGCGGGCGCCGGTACGGGCCACCATGAAGATCCGGCGGAACGGGAAGTACACCTGACCCTGCCGCACCGGGTACGCCTGCGCGAGCCGTACCCCCAGCTCGGCGCGGAAGTCGGCCCAGCCGGCGGCGTCCAGCGCGGCGCGCACCGGGCGCAGCGCGGTGCCCTCCATCCAGGCCAGCACCGGGTGGTCGGCGCCGGCGGCGGGCAGCAGATGCACGTACGTAGTCTCCCAGGCGTCGACCGCGCAGCCCGCGTCGGTCAGCAGCGTGGCGTAGCCGACGGGCTCGTCGACGGGCGCCTCGCGTAGCTTCGCGGCGAGCGCGTCCCGCCACCGGTCCTGCGCGGCCACGGAGCGCAGCAGCCGGTGCGAGGGCGCGTCGAAGTTGCCGGGCACCTGGAACGCCATCCAGGCACCGGCCGGCAGCTCCCCCGCCCAGCGGCGCAGCAGGTCGCGGTGTTCCGGCACCCACTGGAGCACGGCGTTGCCGACCAGCACGTCCACGTCCGGCTCGGGCCGCCAGCCGCGGACGTCGGCGACCGCGTACGCGACCGGACCGCCGTCGGCGCTCGCCCGGGCGATCATCTCCGGGGAGGAGTCCAGGCCGGTGACCCGGCTGCCGGGCCAGCGGCCGGCGAGCGTCGCGGTGAGGGTGCCGGGGCCGCAGCCGAGGTCGACGACGGCGCGCGGGTGCGCGGCGCCGACGCGGGCCAGCAGGTCGTGGAACGGCCGGGAACGCTCGTCGCCGTAGCGCAGGTAGGTGCGCGGATCCCACATGACAGCCTCCAAACCGTACGTACGTCTTGCTAGACCGTACGGCCCGGCGCGCGCGACGGCAAGCCGCTCACTAGGCTCGACCGGGTGGAACAGCGCAGCTTCGACCGGCTCGGCCGGCACGTCGGCATCATCGGACTCGGCGCGTGGCAGCTCGGCGCGGACTGGGGCGAGGTCAGCGAGGACGACGCGCTCGCCGTCCTGGCCGCCGCCGTCGACGCGGGCGTCACCTTCCTGGACACCGCCGACGTGTACGGCGACGGCCGCAGCGAGGCGCTGATCGGGCGGTTCCTGCGGTCCCGCCCCGGGCACGGGCTCACCGTGGCCACCAAGATGGGCCGCCGGGTGGAGCAGACGCCGGAGGCGTACACGCTCGACAACTTCCGGGCCTGGACCGACCGGTCCCGCGCCAACCTCGGCGTCGACACGCTGGACCTGGTGCAGCTGCACTGCCCGCCCACCGCCGTCTTCGCCGACGACCGGGTCTTCGACGCGCTGGACACGCTGGTGGCCGAGGGCCGCGTGGCCGGGTACGGCGTCAGCGTGGAGACCTGCGACCAGGCGCTCACCGCCATCGCCCGGCCCGGGGTGGCGAGCGTCCAGATCATCCTCAACGCGGTCCGGCACAAGCCGCTGGAGCGGGTGCTGCCGGCCGCCGCTGCCGCCGGGGTGGGGATCATCGCCCGGGTGCCGCTGGCCAGCGGCCTGCTCTCCGGGCGGTACGACGAGAACACCACGTTCCCGGCGAACGACCACCGCACGTTCAACCGCCACGGCGAGTCGTTCGACGTGGGCGAGACGTTCTCCGGCGTCGACTACGACAGCGGCCTGGCCGCCGTACGCCGGCTCGCGCCGCTGGTCGGCGACGACCGGACGATGGCGCAGTTCGCGCTGCGGTGGATCCTCGACCAGCCCGGCGTGACCGTGGTGATCCCCGGCGCCCGCTCCCCCGAGCAGGCGCGCCGCAACGCCGAGGCGGCCGGGCAGCCGGCACTGACTGAGGTGGAGCTGACCGCGGTGCGGGCCACCTACGACGAGCTGATCCGCCCGCAGGTGCACGACAGGTGGTGAGCCGGCCGGCCGGCGCGGCGTCGCCGGGCACCCGGGGCGGCGGGCATGCTGGAGCGGGACTGTCGTCGTCGGAGGGGGAACGATGAGGGGTTGGTTCCGGCTCACCCTGGGACTGGTCGCCGTGGTGCTCGGTGCGCTGTGGACGGTGCTGGGCCTCGGGTACGTCGAGGGCAGCGTGATGAGCGACCAGCGGGTCTGGGCGCTCGTCGGCCCGGTACTGGTCCTGATCGGACTGACCGGGCTGTGGTGGGGCATGCGGGCCCGGCGCCGCTGACGTCGCGGGCAAGGCGAAGCCCCGCCTCCCGTGCGGGATGCGGGGCTTCCGGCACCGGCCGGCGCGGCCGGTGCGGTCAGCTCAGATGGGGCGGACCTGCTCGGCCTGCGGACCCTTCTGACCCTGGGCGATCTCGAACTCCACCCGCTGGTTCTCCTCCAGCGTGCGGTAGCCGCTGGTCTGGATGGCCGAGAAGTGGACGAACACGTCAGCACCCCCGCCGTCGACGGTGATGAAGCCGAAGCCCTTGTCAGCGTTGAACCACTTCACGGTTCCCTGCGCCATGTGTATCTCCTTCTAAAACTGGCGGCCGAGCACGCCGTGCGGCCGATTGGCCGTTTTCGAGCAGCGGCGCCTGAGGCGGCCCCCAATGCAGGAGACTTCTCTCAACCCACGCGTCTCTCAACAGCGTGAGACAGCAAACCACGTACGCAAAAACTTCGCACAGCCTAACGGACGAAATTTCTCCGACATGTGATCTGAAGGTCTCGCGGAGGCCGCCGCGCGGCCCCGTCGCAGCCATGCGAAAGGCCCCTTTCCCGCACTCGGGAAAGGGGCCTTTCCGGCCTTTTCGTCAGTCCGGCCAGCGACCGGTCAGCCGGCGTACGCCCACCGCTCCGCCCCTGTCGACGGCGGCCCGCACCACCGAGAAGATGGCCCCCTGCAGGGCCGCGGCGGCGAGCACCTCGCCCCAGCGGCGGTCCTCGTCGGTGGCGCTCGGCGCCTCGCCGTCGCCCGCCGTCACCTTCCAGACCTGACGGAAGATCGCCCCGGCGACGGCACCGGCGGCCAGGCCGAGCAGCACCCCCACCGGCTTGTACGCCGCCTTGCCGACCCTTCCACTCACCTGCGCCTCCCTCTGACGATCACCAGCACCACCGCCGTCACCAGCGCGCCGGCCGCGATGGCCGCCCACGGCAACGGGTTGCGCCCGACCGCCTCACCCTTCTCGTACGCCTGCGCCCGGACCAGCCGGGCCCGCTCCGCCGCCCGCCCCCGCACCCTGGCCGCGGTCAGCGACGCCTGCTCCCGCATCCGCGCCTTCGCCGCCTCGGCGGAGTGCCGCACCAGCGCCTTCGGATCGGCCCTCGCCGCGAGCAGCTCCATCGTCTCACCGAGCTCCACCCGGGTCCGGCGGATCTCCTCCCGGAGCGCCGCCACGTCCCCGGTCCCGTTACCGGTCATGCCCGCCTCCCGTCCTTCACCGCGGCGGTGACCGTGTCCACGTCCGCCCGAACGCTGCGCACCGCCGCCTCGGGCACCGGCGGGACGGCACGGCTGACCTGCTTCTTGCCCACGAGCGCCAGGATCCCGGCGAGCAGGAACAGTGCCACCGCCACGATGAGGGCGGCCAGCCACGCCGGCATGACAAGCGCCAGTAGCAGGATCACCGTAGCGACCAGAGCGCCCGCGCCATAGAGCGCCATCACCCCGCCGCCGCCGAACAGACCAATCCCGATCCCGGCGTGCTTGCCCTTCTGGGTCAGCTCCGCCCGGGCCAGGGCCAGCTCGTCCCGCACCAGGCGGGTGACCTGCTCGGTGGCGCGCTGCACCAGTTCGGCGGTGGACGGCTCGCTCCCGGTCCGCGACGTGCTGCGACTCGCGACGTCAGCCATGCTGTCCTCCTTTCGTCATCACCGCGCTGTATGCCCGGAGTCGCCGCCCGTCAATCCTGCGCGGCGCGGCCGGTCCGCCCGGCCGCGCGCCGCCGGACCCCGGTGCCGCGAGCACCGGATCCGGGGCGTGCGCACCACGTCCCCCGCAACGGGCCGGGCAAACCCGTCCGGCCCGAAAGCCCCCGAAAGCTCCCCCTCCGCACGCGCGGAACCCCCGGCGCCGGAGGCGGCCGGGGGTTCCGATCGGGGTACGGGGTCAGCGACGCGCCTCGGCGTGCTCCTCCCGGCCGCCCACGAACACCTCGCTGCGGGCCTCGCCGTCGTCGCTGCCGCCGAAGACCCGCGCGTCGTCGGGCGCCTCGGTGTCCGACGCGCGGCGGACCGGGCGGCGCAGCGGCACCGCCTGCCAGGGCAGCGGGCCGGTGGTGTCGCCCACCTCGGCACGCAGCCGGGGCAGGGCGGTCGGGCGCTGGTCGCGTACCCAGGTCACCAGGTGCTCGCGGACCAGGCACCGCAGGTCCCACAGGCTGCCCGCGTCGGCGGCGCTGACCAGCGCGCGGACCTTGACCATGCCGCCGGTCGCGTCGGTCACCTGGAGCACGCAGACGCGCCCGTCCCACAGCTCGGTGCCCTCGCACAGGCGGCGCAGCTCCTCCCGCATCGCCTGCACCGGGACGGCCCAGTCCAGCTCGAACTCGGCGGTGCCGAGCACCGCCGCCTCGGTACGCGTCCAGTTCTGGAACGGCCGGCTGGTGAAGTAGGAGGTGGGCAGGATCAGCCGGCGGTCGTCCCAGATCTGCACCACCACGTAGCTGAGCGTCAGCTCCTCGATCCGGCCCCACTCCCCCTCGACCACCACCACGTCGTCCAGGCGTACCGCGTCGCTGAACGCGAGCTGGAGACCGGCGAAGACGTTGGCGAGCAGGCTCTGTGCGGCCAGCGCGGCGACCGCGGCGATCACACCGGCGGAGGTCAGCACACCGGCGCCGACGCCGCGTACGGCCGGGAACGTCATCAGCATGACGCCGACCGTGAGGATCACGATCACCGCGATGGTGAGCCGGCGCAGCAGCACCACCTGGGTACGTACCCGCCGGGCGTGCCTGTTGTTCGGCACGTCGACCCGGAACCGGGCCAGCGCGGTGTCCTCCGCCACCACCAGCAGCGAGGCCACCAGCCAGGCGGTGGCGGCGATCGTCGCCAGCACCAGCGTGTGCAGGACGAACTGCCGCCAGGGGCTGCCGATCGCGTACCCGGTGCTGAACCGGACCGCGAACTGCACCGCGGCCACGGTGAGCGCGACCTGGAACGCGCGGTGCGCGTGCTCGGTCAGCTCGGTCATCAGCAGCGAGCGGCGGCCGAGGCGGCGGGTGACCCGGTGCACCACCTGGGCCAGCACCAACGCGATCGCCGCCGCGGCGAGCGCGGCGGCGATGGTCACGACGTAACTCTGCACGTACTCTCTCTCCCTCCGACCGGGCGGGCATCGGGCAAAGGCCCAATGGTGCCCGGCGGCCCGGGTATCGACCAGGATCAGACCTTGCGGTACCGGGACTGGAAGAAGCAGTAGACACCGAACGCGGCGATGCCGAGCGCCATGAGCGCCAGCAGCCACGGCCCGTACGACTGGTCGCGCAGCGTCCGCAGGGCGGCGTCCAGGCCGCGCGCCTTCTCCGGGTCGTAGTTCACCGCGGCGATCACGACCAGCAGGCCGGCGATGGCGAACACGCCACCCCGGGCGGCGTACCCGGCCATGCCGAGGCGGCGGGTGAGCTGGCGGGTCTTGGGGCTCATCTCGCCGGTCTTGAGGTTGCGCTCGAACTTCTTCTTCAGGCCGTAGATCACCATGCCGACGCCGACCGCGGCGAGCACCACCCCGGCCAGTCCGACCAGCCACCGGCCGCCGTCGGAGGCCATCAGCTTCTCGGAGAGCTGCTGCTGCTGGTCGGAGGCGTTGGAGCTGGCGTCCTGGAAGACCTTGATCGCGGTCCAGCCCAGCCAGACGAACACGACGACCCGGACCGCCGAGGCGATCCGTTCGAACAGTCGTTCCTTGCCGGTCTTGGACACGTGGCCGGAGATCGCCTCGAAGGCCTGCCAGATCGCCATGGCGAACAGGCCGACCGCGACCGCGATCAGGAGGAACTTCCCGAGCGGCTGTTCACCGAGGGTGCGCAGCGCGCCGTTCTGGTTTCCCTCCTCGCCCGAGTTACCGAAGGCGATCTGCAGCGCCAGCCAGGCGAAGAGGAGGTGCACCACCCCGTATCCGATGAATCCGGCACGGGTCAACAGTTCGAGCCACCGGCTGTTTCGAGCCTGTGCGGCGGTGG
Source organism: Micromonospora sp. WMMA1949 (assembly GCF_027460145.1). Classification (NCBI taxonomy): domain Bacteria; kingdom Bacillati; phylum Actinomycetota; class Actinomycetes; order Micromonosporales; family Micromonosporaceae; genus Micromonospora; species Micromonospora sp. WMMA1949. The sequence goes on from NZ_JAPZBG010000001.1 coordinate 458,580, forward strand.
CTCCGGCATTCCGGGTGAGAGACATGAGCCCTCAATCTCCCGGCGGGCGATTTTCCAAACGTCTCGCCCGCCGGGACGGCCGAAACGGATCAGCCGTTGAGGTCGCGGGCGACCCGCAGCACCACCTGCTGGTCGGTGACGCTGTCCAGGCTGACCTGGAAGCCGGCCACCTCGGTGGCCTGCTGGCCGACGGTGAGCGAGAGCTGTTCCCCGGCCACCTCGACGGTGACCTGGTCGCCCTCGGCGCCGACCAGCTTCGCCTCGACGCCGAGGATCCGGGCGCTGGCCTCGACGCCACGGTCGAAGGTGATCGTGCAGGCGTCCAGCCCGCAGTCGGTCTCGGCACCTTCGGAACTGCATCCGGCGAGCAGTGCCGCGCCGAGGGCGAGAGCGGCGAGCAGACCGGCGGTACGGCGGGCGGGGGCGGAGGTGGCGCGTCGCATCGTCACCCGCCCAAGGATAGGCGGCCCGTTCCACGCGCCCGTCGTAGGCGGATGGCGCAGGCCACGCCGGGCGGGGCCCACCCGGTGCGCGCTAGGGTGCCGGAATGGCTTTCGACGTCGCCCGGGTCCGGGCCGCCTACCCTGCCCTGAGCGAGGGATTCGCCCACTTCGACGGCGCCGGGGGCACCCAGACCGCCGCCACAGTCGTCGAGGCGGTGGCCGGGGCGATGCGCGCCGCGACGGGCAACCGCAGCACCGCCTTCCGGCCCGGCCGCCGGGCGCTGGATCTGGTCGCCGGCGCGCGGGCCGCGGTCGCCGACCTGCTCGGCGCGCAGCCGTCCGGCGTGGTGCTCGGGCCCAGCGCCACCGCGCTGACGTACACGCTGGCCCGGACGCTCGGCGCCGGCTGGCGTCCGGGCGACGAGGTGGTGGTGTCCCGGCTGGACCACGACGCGAACGTCCGCCCCTGGGTGCAGGCCGCGCAGGCGTCCGGCGCCACGGTGCGCTGGGCCGAGTTCGACCCGGCGACCGGTGAGCTGCCCGCCGGCCAGTACGCCGACCTGGTCGGCGAGCGCACCCGCCTGGTCGCGGTGACCGCCGGCAGCAACGCGATCGGCACCGTCCCGGACGTGGCGGCGATCGCCAAGACCGCGCACGCCGCCGGGGCGCTGGTGTGCGTGGACGGCGTGCACTCGGTGCCGCACGGCCCGACCGACCTGGCCTCGCTCGGCGCGGACTTCCTGGTGACCAGCGCGTACAAGTGGTCCGGTCCGCACCTGGCGGCGATGGTCGCCGACCCGGCGCGCTGGGCGGCGCTGCACCCGGCGAAGCTGGTCCCCTCCGCCGACGGCGTGCCGGACCGGTTCGAGTACGGCACGCCGAGCTTCCCGCTGCTGGCCGGCGTCACCGCCGCGGTGGACCACCTGGCCGGACTGGACCCGGAGGCGACCGGCGACCGCCGGGAGCGGGTACGCGCCGGACTGGCCGCCGCGCAGGCGCACGAGGAGGCGGTCTTCGACCGGCTGTTCGCCGGGCTGGCCGACCGTCCGTTCGTGACCGTGTACGGCTCACCCGCCCGGCGCTGCCCGACGGTGTCGTTCCGGGTGGCCGGACTGACCCCGGCGCGGACCGCGGCGGCGCTCGGCGAGGCGGGCCTGTGCCTGTCGAACGGCGACTACTACGCCTACGAGTACTTCCACGCCATGGGTCTGCGCGACAGCGGCGGCGCCGTGCGGGCCAGTGTCTACCACTACAACACCGTCGACGAGGTGGACCGGCTGCTGGCCGAACTGGACCGGCTGGCCGGGCCCGGAGGGAGAATGATCCGGTGAGTTTTCTGGTCGAGGAGAACGCCGCCAAGCGACGCTTCGAGATCCTGGTGGACGACGCGCTGGCCGGGTTCACCGCGTACACGCCGCGCGGCGAGACGCTGGTCTTCACGCACACCGAGGTCGACGACCGGTTCCAGGGTCAGGGCGTCGGTGCGGCGCTGGTCCGGGGCGCGCTGGACCAGGTCCGTGCCCGGGGCGGCCGGGTGGTGCCGCAGTGCCCGTTCGTGGCCTCGTTCATCGAGCGCCACCCGGAGTACGCCGACCTGGTGGCCGAGAAGCCGTGAGGCCCGGCCCGGCCGGGGGACCTCCCCACCCGGCCGGGCCGGGAGTCAGCGCACGCCGGTCAGCACCTCGGCGGCGGCCCGGGCCGCGGCGGCGGTGGCGCCGTGGGTGGCCAGGTGCACGGCGCCGGTGACCAGCTCGGGCACGCCCAGCTCGACCACCACCGCGTCGGGGCGTACGGCCAGCGCCCGGCGTACCGCGTCCCGCATCCAGTCGTGGCGGTGCAGGTCGCGCACCACGAGCACCAGCGGCCGACCGGCCGGTGTCGCGCCCGGGTCGGCCGGTACGGCGTCGGCGGCGTAGCGGGCGGTGGTGGTGCCGGGCGCCAGGTGGGTCAGGGGTGCGGCGATGCCCCACGGCGTCTCCTCGCCGATGGCGATGTTGCGCGGCGGCGCGAACTCCACCACGTGCGCCGGACCGGCCAGCGGCAGCAGCCCGGTGTCGCCGCTGACCCGTACCGCCCGGCGGGCGGCGGCGAGCCCGATCGGTGAGCCGTCGGCGGGCGGCGGGCCGGCGATCCGGCGGGCGCGGGCGGCGACGCTCCACGCGGCGAGCTGGCCGACCCGCTTCGCCGCCTCGGCGAGCCGTTCCTCGGGCAGTTCCCCGCTGATCACCGCCGCCACGATCGCGTCACGCAGCTCGCGGGCGTCGGCCTCGGTGGCCCGTTCCCCGCCGACGCAGATCGCGTCGGCGCCGGCCACGAGCGCGCGCACCGCGGCGCCGGTGAAGCCGTACCGGTCGGCCACCGCCCGCATCTCCACCGCGTCGGTGACCACCACGCCGCCGAAGCCCATCTCCTCGCGCAGCAGGCCGCCGAGCACGCGCGGGCTCAGCGTGGCGGGCAGTTCCGGGTCCAGTGCCGGCACCAGCAGGTGGCCGGTCATCACCGCCTGCGCCCCGGCGGCCACGGCGGCGCGGAACGGGGCCAGCTCGACCGCGTCGAGGCGGGCCCGGTCGCCGCCGATGCGGGGCAGGTCGTGGTGCGAGTCGACCCGGGTGTCGCCGTGCCCGGGGAAGTGCTTGGCGCAGGCGGCGACGCCGCCGGACTGCAGGCCGCGTACCCAGGCGGCGGTGTGCCGGGCGACCAGGTCCGGGTCGGCGCCGAACGCGCGTACCCCGATGACCGGGTTGGCCGGGTTGGAGTTGACGTCGGCGTCCGGGGCGTAGTCCAGCGTGACGCCGACGGCGGCGAGTTCGGCGCCGAGGTCGCGGGCGACCTCCTCGGTCAGCGCCGGGTCGTCGACCGCGCCGAGCGCGTAGTTGCCGGGACGGGAGCTGCCCCGGGCGGACTCGATCCGGGTGACGTCGCCGGCTTCCTCGTCGATCGCCACGATGACGTCCGGCCGTTCGGCCCGCAGGGTCGCGGTGAGGGTGGCGACCTGCTCGTGGTCGACGACGTTGCGGGCGAACAGGACGACCGAGCCGAGCCCTTCGCCGAGCCAGCGGCACACCCATGGCGGCGGTGTGGTGCCGACGAAGCCCGGTTGCAGGACGGCGGCGGCGAGCGCCGCCAGGTCTCCGGTCGATCCCACGGTCCGCTCGCTCACGCTGTCGTACCCCCGTCTCCCCCACGGCCCCGCCGGGGCCGGCGGGTGCTGCCATGGTCACACCGCGCCGCTAAATAGTCAACAATCCTTACTGTTAGCCGCTGGCGCCCCGCGACCACCCGTGGGAGAGTTCCCACATGTCCGCCCTGCCGCTCGCCGACGCCACCAGCGCCGCCGACATCCCCGGCGTACGCCTGCTCGGTCTGGTCGTCGGCGGCCTGTTCCTGCTGATCGCGATCCGGGCCATGTTCCGCCGCTGATCCCCGCCGGGCGGTGAGCGGCGGGGGCGGTTTCGCGCGGGATCACCGGGGGTAGCTGAGGCGCTTGATGAAACTGACCACGCACTCCTCCAGCCTGCGCCGGGCGGCACGGAACCTGTTCGGCTGGACCGCGCTGCGGCCCAACCAGCTCGCCGCCATGCGCGCCGTGATGAAGCGCCGGGACGCACTGGTGGTACTGCCCACCGGCGCCGGCAAGTCGGCGATCTACCAGATCCCGGCCAGCCTGATCCCCGGCCCGACGGTGGTGATCTCCCCGCTGCTGGCGTTGCAGCAGGACCAGATCGCCGCGCTCAACGAACGGCAGCGCCCGGAGCTGCGCGCGGTGCGGATCAGCTCGGACGAGAGCGCCGCCCAGCAGGCCGAGGCGATCGAGGACATCCGCGCCGGGCGCGCGGAGTTCCTGTTCATCACGCCGGAGGCGCTGAGCAACCCGGACCGCCTCGCCGAGGTCCGGGAGCTGAAGCCGGCACTGGTGGCGATCGACGAGGCGCACTGCATCTCGGCGTGGGGCCACGACTTCCGGCCGGACTACCTGGCGCTCGGTCACCTGATCGACGGCCTCGGCCGCCCGCCGGTGGTGGCGCTCACCGCGACCGCCTCCCCGCCGGTACGCGACGACATCATCGCCCGGCTGCGGCTGCGCGAGCCGGAGGTGGTGGTCTCCGGGCTGGACCGGCCCAACCTCTTCCTCGAGGTGGCTCACTGCCCGACCGACGACTACCGGTGGCGGCGGCTGATCGCGCTGCTGCGCGACGACGAGCGGCCCGGCATCATCTACGTGCCGACCCGCCGGGCGGCCGAGGAACTGGCCGAGCGGCTCACCGGCGCCGGATACCCGGCCGAGTTCTACCACGGTGGCATGCCCACCGCGGCCCGGCACGAGCTGCACGAGGCGTTCCTGGCCGACCGCGTGCCGATCATGGTGGCCACCTCGGCGTTCGGCATGGGCATCGACAAGCCGAACATCGCCTGGGTGGTGCACATGGCGCTGCCCGACTCGCCGGACAGCTACTTCCAGGAGATCGGCCGGGCCGGTCGGGACGGCTCGCCGGCCCGGGTGCTGCTGCTGTGGCGCTCCGAGGACGTCGGCCTGCAGCGCTACTTCAGCGGCGGACTGCCGGACGAGAAGGAACTGACCGAACTCGCCGCGGTGCTGCGCGGCAAGGCCCGCAACCGCAAGGAGCTGCGCGAGCTGACCGGTCTCGGTCCGCGCAAGCTGGGCCAGTACCTGTCCCTGCTGGAGCAGGTCGGCGCCGCCGAGCCGCGGGCCAGGCAGCGCATCGCGGCGCCCCGGTACGCGCCGCCGGCCGCCGAGTCCGGCCGCGCCGCGCTGGCCGAGGCGGAACGGCAGCAGACGGTGACCCGGTCGCGTACCGACATGATGCGCGCCTTCGCCGAGACCACGGGCTGCCGGGGCCAGGCCCTGCTGGCGTACTTCGGTGAGCAGATGAGCGAGGTCTGCGGGCACTGCGACAACTGCCACGCGGGCACCAGTGTGGCCGGTGACGGCGCGGTCGGGCCATTCCCGGTGCACAGCCAGGTACGCCACCCGGAGTGGGGCGCCGGCCTGGTGCTCAGTTACGAGGAGGACCGGATGACGGTGCTCTTCGACGAGGTGGGTTACAAGACGCTGTCCGTGCGCGTGGTGTCCGAACAGGGCCTGCTGGAGCTGGACTAGCCTGACCCGGGCGCCGCGGGGGCGCCCGTCGACAACGACGACCACGGCGAAAGGGGCCTGATCGTGATCGAGCAGCCGGCGTACACCCGGTTCGGCGTCTCCGACGAGGAGTGGGGACTGCTTGTGGGGTTGCCGCAGTCGGTGCTCACCGCGGCGGCCGCCGCCGAGTCCGACGGCACCCGCCGCACCATGGCCGAGAACGCCGCCGGGCTGGAGACCATCGCCGCCGGCCGTGAGTCGGCCAGCCCGCTGGTCGCCGCGGTGGCCGGTGAGGTCGTCGACCGGGTCGGCGACCCGGAGACCGGCGCGGAACTGCCGGTCATCACGCCGCCGGACCCGAAGGCGATGATCGACGACGTGCTGGCCCGGGCCGGGCAGGCGTCCGCGCTGCTCGCCGCGCGGGTGGACGAGGGGCAGGCCGGGGCGTACCGCCACTGGCTGGTGGACATCGCCGAGCAGGTGGTGGGCGCCGCCTCCACCGGCGGCATCCTCGGTCTGGGCGGCGACACGGTCACCGACTCCGAGCGCCGGTTCCGGGACCGGCTGGCCCAGGTGCTGAACGACTAGACGGGCTCCTAACAGAAGGCTCGCAGGTCCGTCAATGACGGACGTCACGCCCCACCGGTGTCGCTTTCGGGCCGCGTGGGGCGTCCTGCTTACAGCAGGAGTGACGAGCCACGGGGGGTCGTTGATGGACGGGAAGCTGCAACGTCAGGTCCTCGACACGGAGGTGCTGCCGCCACCGGAGCGCTTCGGCATGTGGCTGGACATGATGGCGAGCACGCCGACACCGCTGCGGGTGCACACCGCGCACGCCGACGACTTCGTCGCCCGGGCCGAGTTCATCGACCTGGGCCGGATGCAGCTCATCCGCTACCGCTACCCCTCGGTGGACTGCGTGCGCACCTCGAAACTGATCCAGCGCTCCGACCCCGACTACTACCTGCTCGCGCTGACCCTCAGCGGGAACAGCCAGGCCGACCAGGAGGGGCAGCGCGCCCGGTGCCGCCCCGGCGACCTCACCTTCTACGACTGCTCCCGCCCGCACGAGGTCAGTCACCACGCCGACGCCGCCGGGTCCGGGTACGCCCGGTCGATCGTCGCCCTGATGCCGTACGACGCGCTGCCGTTGCCGCCCCGCCGGCTCGCTCCCCTGTTCGCCGGCCGGATGTCCGGCTCCGAGGGTGTCGGCGGCCTGGTCGCCGACTTCCTCGTCCGGATCACGGCGAACCCCGAGCAGTACCACGCGGCCGACGCGGAGCGCCTCGGCGCCATCGGCCTGGACCTGGTCGCCACGCTGCTCGGCCGCAACCTCGTCTCCGAGGACGCGGTGCCCACCGAGGTCCGGCGGCGTGCCCTGCTGGCCCAGGTACGCGCGTACGTGCGCCAGCGCCTCGGCGACGCCACGCTGGACCCGGGCGCGATCGCCGACGCGCACCACATCTCGGTGCGCTCGCTGCACCGGCTCTTCGAGGACGAGGAGACCACGGTGGCCGCGTACATCCGGGACGAGCGACTGGCCCGGTGCCGTCGCGACCTCGCCGACCCGGCGCTGAGCGACCGCTCGATCCAGGTCATCGCCGCCCGCTGGGGTTTCCGGGACAAGGCGCACTTCAGCCGGGTCTTCCGGGCCGCGCAGGGTGAGACGCCGCAGACGTACCGGGCTCGTCACCTGGAATCGGCACGGATCGTCAACAGCACGGCATCCGCCGTCAACCTGTCCCGTACATACTGAAACCTGGGCCACCGCTCGCGGTGGCCCACGGATATCGGGGGGCCGGGCGTGGCGTCCGCGGCGGTCCCGGCCGCGGGCGGCCCCGCCCGGTAGGCGCCCCCGGGACCGCACCAGCGGCCGAGGTTTCCGGCCCCGTCGCGCTTCCCCCCAGGACCGACGGGGCCGGTCGGCGGTCAGCCGGCCTCCTCCTCCAGCAGCGCCAGCACCGACTTCTCCACCGCTTCGCGCGGCATCTCCGGCTGCACCGGCGCCAGCACCCCGTCGTGGTAGAGGTCGACCACGCGCGGGTCCACGTAGGAGGTCCGCGCCACCGTCGGGGTGTTGCCGAGCAGGTCGGCCACCGACCGCATCACCCCCGCCACGGCGCGCTTGCGGGCGGTCGCCGAGCGCTGCGGGCCGACGGTGGCCAGTTCGGCGGCGGCCAGCACCGTCGCGTGCCAGGTCCGGAAGTCCTTCGCGGTCATCTCGCCGCCGCTGGCGTCGCGCAGGTAGTCGTTCACCTCGTCGCTGCGCACGTCGCGCCAGGCCCGGCCGTCCCAGTAGCCGAACAGCCGCTCCTGGGCGCGCCGGCGGCGGCGCAGGTTGAGCAGTACCCGGCACAGCTCGGCGTCCTCGATCCGGTGGACCTGGTCGATGCCGCCCTTGGCCGGGAACTCGAACACCACGCAGCCGCCCCGGGAGCGGGCGTGCTCGGGGCGCAGGGTGGCCACCCCGAACGTCGGGTCGTCGCCGGTGGCGTACTGGTCGCTGCCGACCCGGAACGCGCCCATGTCGAGCAGCCGGGCGACGGTGGCGAGCACCCGTTCCCGGCGCAGGCCGCGCAGCGCCAGGTCCTGCGTGACCCGGTCGCGCAGCGCGGGCAGCCGGTGCGCCACCTCCAGCACGTGGTCGAACTTCGCCTCGTCGCGCTTGCGCCGCCAGCCCGGGTGGTAGAGGTACTGCTTGCGGCCCGCCGCGTCGATGCCGGTGGCCTGGATGTGGCCGTTCGGGTACGGCGAGATCCACACGTCCTGCCAGGCGGGCGGGATCACCAGCTCGCGCAGCCGGGCCAGTTCCTCGCCCTCGCGAACCGGTTCGCCGGCCGGGTCGAGGAACAGCCAGCCCTTGCCGCGCCGCCGGCGGGCGTACCCCGGCCGGCCCGGATCGCTACGCCGCAACCGCACCGGAGACCCGTTCCACGTCGGCCACCGCAGCCACCACCTCGTCGATCCCGACGGCACTCAGTGTCGGGTGGGTTCCTACCCCGCCCCACCCGGTCGAATCGCTGGTGACGGGGGTGGGCTCGATCGCACCCAGCGCCCGGTGCCGGGGCCGGTCCGGCGGCGGGCCCCAGTGCGCCGCCGGCACCGGGCCGAACAGCACCACCGACGGGGTGCCGTAGCCGGTGGCGAGGTGCGCCACGCCGGTGTCCCCGCTGACCACCAGCCGCGCGCACGCCACGAGCGCGGCCAGCTCGACCAGCCCGGTCCGGCCGGCCAACACCGCCTGCGGCGGCAGCCCGGCGTCGCGGGCGACCCGCTCGGCCAGCGCCCGCTCGTCCGGCGAGCCGGTCACCGCCACCCGGTGCCCCCGCGCGGTCAGCAACCGGGCCAGCCCGGCGAACCGGTCCGCCGGCCAGCGCTTCGCCGGGATCTTGCCGCCCGGGTGCAGCAGCGTCACCCCGGCCGGTACGCCGTCGACCGCCGGACGCCGCAGCGCCAGGTTCCCCGGGTCGGCGGGCAGCCCGTACGCGTGCAGCAGCCGGCACCAGCGGCGGACCTCGTGCTCGTCGTCGTCCCAGGACGGGCCGTCCGGGTGTCCGGCGCCCGGATTGCGGTGGGCGAGCAGCCGGCCGGGGCGGACGGCGGCCAGCGCCCGGTGCGACTGCGGCCCGCGGCCGTGCAGGTTGACCGCCACCTCCGGCGGCGGGCCGGTCCACGCGATCCGGTCCGGCCCGGTGGTGGGCAGCACCCGGTCGACCGCGCCGGTCAGCTCCGCCAGCGGCGCCAGCCAGGCCGGGGCGGCGAGCACCAGCTCCCGGCCCGGCAGGCCGGCGCGCAGCCCGCGCAGCGCCGGCACGGCGGTGGCCAGGTCGCCGACCCCGAGCGCCCGCAGCACCAGAATCACGGGTACGAGGACTCCTGCGCGGCGCAGACCACCATCTCGCGTACCGCGCACCCGGCCGGCTGGGACAGCGCGAACATGACCGCGGCAGCGGTGTCGGCCGGCTCGTTGAGCACCGCGTCCGGGCCGGGGCGGTACTGCGCGTCCCGCTCGTCGAAGAACGCGGTCCGCATGCCGCCCGGGATCAGCAGCGTCACGCCCACCGATCCGGCCAGCTCGGCGGCGAGTGCCCGGGTGAAGCCGACCACCCCGAACTTCGCCGCGCAGTACGCCGTCGCGTCGCTCACCGCCTTGACGCCGAGCGTCGAGGCGACGGTGACGATGTTGCCGCGGGACGCCTCCAGCCAGGGCAGCGCGGCCCGGATCACCGCGGCGGTGGCGAGCAGGTCGACGGTGACGATCCGCTCCCAGGTCTCCGCCGGGATGTCGGCCAGCTTGCCGGGAACGTCCGTCCCGGCGGCGGTGACCACGGCGTCCAGCCCGCCGGAGCGTTCCGCGAGATCACGGGTGCCGGCCTCGGCGGCGCGGGTGTCGGCCAGGTCGCACTCGACCCAGGGCACCCCGTCGGCGGGGCGCTGCCGGTCCAGCACCAGCGGGCGTCCACCGGCGCGGGCCACCGCGGCGACCACCGCCGCGCCGAGCCCGCTGGAGCCGCCGGTGACCAGGACGGTCGGCCCGGCTCCGGGCGCGCCGGCGCTCACGCCGCCACCGTCGGACCGGCGGGCGCGACCGCGCCGGGTCGGATGCGTCGCTCGTTCATCGTGCTCCCTTCGCCGTGGACCGGACCTGCGCGACCGCCTCGGCCGGGTCGACCGGCCAGCCGCCGCTGCCCCGCCCGGCCCGCGCCGCCGCGATCATGTCGGTGGTCGAGCGCCCGTCGAGGTACGGCACGACCACCGTGTGACCGCCCCAGCGGGCCAGGATGTCCGTCTCCGGCAGCGTCTCCGGCCCGCCGCCGCTGGCGTAGTCGCCGCCCTTGACCCAGATGTCGGGGCGCAGCCAGGACAGTGCCGCCTCCGGCGTCGCCTCGTCGAAAATCAGCACCGCGTCGACGCAGCCGAGCGCGGCGAGCAGCCGTCCCCGGTCGCCCTGCGGCACGACCGGGCGTTCCGGCCCCTTGAGCCCGGCGACGCTGGCGTCGGAGTTGAGGCAGACCACCAGGCAGTCGCCGAGTTGCCGGGCCGCCTGGAGCGTCGCCACGTGCCCGGCGTGCAGCAGGTCGAAGCAGCCGCCGGTGGCCACCACGGTGCCGCCGGCCGCGCGTACCCGGGCCACCACCTCACCGGCCGCCGCGGCGCCGATCCGGTCCCCGCCGCCGGTGACCACCGCCGGGGCCACCGCCCGCACCGGCGCGGGCAGCGCGGTGGCCACACCGCCCCCGGCCACGTACGCCGACGCCTCCGCGACCGCCTCCTGCACCGCCTCGGACACCAGCGCGCCCCGGGCCAGGGCGAGCGTCGCGGTGGACGCGAACCGGTCCCCCGCGCCGCAGGTGTCCCCCTCGGCGGGCGGCGCCGGCACCACCAGGGGCGTGGACCCGGCGTGGCTGAGCAGCGCGCCGTCCCCGCCGAGCGTCACCGCCACCGCGCGCGCCTGCCAGCGGCGGCGCAACGCGTGCGCGCTGCGGGACGCGACGGCCAGGCGGGAACCACCCGGCGGCGTCTTGGCCAGGTCGCGGGCCTCCGGCTCGTTCGGCGTGGCCAGGTGCACCCCCGGTACGGCCCCCGGCCCGCGCGGATGCGGATCCCAGACCACCGGCGCCCGGGTGGCGGTCAGCGCGGCGCGCAGCGCGGGATGCGCTGCCACGCCCCGGCCGTAGTCGCTGACGAGCACGGCGGACGCGTCGGCGATCAGCCGCAGCACCGCGTCGCTCGGCTGACCCGGCGCACCGGACGTCCCGCCCCGGTCGTGGCGCAGCAGCACCCGGCCGCGCGCCCGCAGCCGGATCTTCTCCGGGGTGGCGCCGGCCAGCGGAAGCGCGTACAACCGGACCCCGGCGGCGGCGAGCAGCGTGCCCAGCCGCGCCCCGCCCGCGTCGTCGGCGACGGCGGTGACCAGCGCGACGTCGGCGCCCTGCGCGGCGGCGAAGACGGCGGCCAGCCCGGCGCCACCGGGCCGGTCGACGGAGACGGTCTCGTCCAGCACCGGCACCGGGGAGTCCGGGCAGAGCCGGTTCACCAGACCCTCGACGTCGCGGTCCAGCAGCGTGTCACCGAGCACCACCACCGGGCCCCTCATGCCGCGCCTCCCCGCCCGGCCGGCGCCGTCGGGTCCGGCTCGCCGACGACGACCTCGACGCCGGCGCGTACCGGCCCGGCCGGCGTCTTCGCGGCGAGCGCGGCGGGCAGCGCCAGTTCGACGTACTCGCAGAGCACGTGCGAGGCCACCAGGTGCAGTTCCTGCACCACCTGCCCGTCCGGCGAGTCGATCGCCAGGTGCTCGTGGCAGAGGTCGGCGAGGGGGTTGGGTGCGGGTCCGGTGAAGGCCCAGCAGCGCATGCCGGTCTGGTGTGCGGCGTGGGCGGCGGTGAGGAGGTTGGGGCTGGTGCCGCTGGTGGACAGGAGCAGGAGGATGTCGTGGGGTCGGCCGTGGGCGCGGACCTGTCGGGCGAAGGTTTCGTCGTATCCGTAGTCGTTGGCGATGGCGGTGAGGGCGCTGGTTTCGGCGTGCAGGGCGATGGCGGACAGCGGTTGGCGGTCGTGGCGGAGTTTGCCGACGAGTTCGGCGGTGAGGTGCTGGGCTTCGGCGGCACTGCCGCCGTTGCCCGCCACCAGCAGCCGGCCACCGGCGGCCAGCCGCTGCGCCAGTTCCTCACCCCAGCGGGCCAGCATCTGTTCCGCCTCCCGCAGCGGCAGCAGCGCGGCGGCCAGCAGGCTCAGGTGGTCCTCCAGCACCGTCGCGCCGGCCGGCGGCGTCCCGGCCGTCATCAGGCGACCACCCGGGTCGGGCGGCGCACCGTGGCCACCTCGCCGTACAACTCGGTGAGGCGGTCCGCCGTGGTGGCCCAGGAGTAGCGGGTGCGGGCCCGCTCCAGCGCCGCGGTCGCGTACGCGAAGCGGCGGATCCGGTCACCGAGCAGGCCCCGGAGGGCCGCGCTGAGGGCCGCCGGTTCCCGGGGCGGCACCAGGTCGCCGGTGCGTCCGGCCACCACCGTGTCGATCAGCCCGCCGACAGCCGTCGCCACCACCGGTACTCCGCAGGCCATCGCCTCCAGCGGGGTGAGCCCGAACGGCTCGTACCAGGGCGCGGCCACGAGCACGTCGGCCGACCGGTACCAGCGGCCCATCTCCTCCCGGGGCACCGCGCCGACCAGCCGTACCCGGTCGGCGACACCGAGGGAGTGGGCCAGCGCGCGCAGGCGCAGCGCGTACGGGTCGGTCTCCAGCAGCCCGGCCGGCGGCCCGCCGACGACCACGCACTCGGCGTCGGGCACCTCGGCGACGGCCCGGATGACGTCCTGGAAGCCCTTGCGCTCGACCAGCCGGCCGACGGTGAGGATGCGGGCCCGGCCGCCGTCGCGGTCGGCGACCGGGCCGAGCGGGGAGAACGTCGTGAGGTTCACCCCCGACGGCACGACTGTCATCCGGGACCGGGGCACGCCCATCCGGACCAGTTCGGCCACCTCGTCCTGGCACTGGGCGACCACCCGGTCCACCGAGCGGCCCAGCTTCCGCTCGTGCTCGACCCGGCCCGGCGGGCTGGTGTCCTGCACGCCCTGGTGGCGGCGCTTGACGGTGCCGAGCGCGTGGTACGTCTGCACCACCGGCACCCCCGCGCGGCGGGCCGCGGCGAGACCCGCCAGCCCGCTCATCCAGAAGTGCGCGTGCACCACCTCGGGCTGCCAGTCGCCGGTGCGCCACCGATCGGCCAGCCACTGCCCGAACGACGGCATGTACGGCAGCAGGTCGTCCTTGGCCACCGGCTCGGCCGGCCCGGCCGGTACGTGCACCACCTCGTACCCGTCCGGGGTGCGGACGCTCACCGGCAGGTCCACCGCGTCGAGCCGGGTGTAGACGCGCACGTCGTGACCGGCGGCCGCGAGCGCGGCGGAGAGCTCCGCGACATGCGTGTTCTGGCCACCGGCGTCCTCCCCGCCGAGGACGGCGAGCGGGCTGGCATGCTCCGAGATCATCGCGATGCGCATACTTCCTCCTCCAGCAGCCGGTCCCAGTCGGCGAGGAATCGCTCCAGGCCGTAGCGGTCCCGGGCGGCGGCCCGGGCCACGGCGCCCGCCCGGCGGGCGGACTCCGGGTCGTCCAGCAGGCCACGGGCGGCGTCGACGAGCGTGTCGACGCGGGTGGACAGCGCGCCCGCGGCCGGTGGCACCGCCTCCACCGCTTCGGTGGTGGCCAGTGCCACCACGGGCATGCCCATGGTCATGGCCTCGATGAGGCTGAGGCCGAGTGAGGTCCAGCGGCACAGGTGCAGGTAGGCGCGCCGTTTGGCGAGTTCGGCGTGCATGGCGTGCTGGGGTACGTCGTCGTGGCTGGTCAGCCGGTTCTCGGGCAGGCCGAGGTGGGCGGCGAGACCGTCGACCTTCATCCCGTAGACGTCCAGCGGCGCCAGCGCGGCGAACCGGGCGAGCAGGTCGGTGCCGGTGACGCGCCAGCGGCGTACCGGCTCGTTGATGACCACGGCGAGGCGGTCGAGTTCGCCGGTCCACTCGACGGCGGGCGGTACGACGCCGTGGTCGACGACTGTGGTGCGGGTGGCGCCGTTGTCCCAGAACAGCTCGTTGAACGCGGTGACGTGGGTCAGCAGCAGGTCGTCGCGGTCGGCCATCGGGTGCCGGGTGTTCGGCACGTCGCCTTTCGGCGTGTTGTGCTCGACGTAGATCGCCGGCACGTCCCGGCCGGGCCGGCGGCCGAGCCACTCGGCGGCCAGGTCGAGTTCCTCCGGACGTTGCAGGATCACCAGGTCCACGTCGGTGTCGCGCAGCTCCTCGGGAGTGACCTCCACGGCGCTGTCCGGCCACGGGTAGGTGCGCGCCCGGCCCAGCCCGTACGGGCCCCGGTCCGGGGTCACCGGCACCAGGTAGCGGTGCTTGCCGTGCACGAAGGACGTCGTCCACGACCCGTGGACGTGCCACAGCAGGATGTTCATCCGGCCACCCCGTCCGCCACCGGCGCCGGTACGCCGAGCAGCCGCAACGCCTCCAGCACGCGCCCCGGCTCGACCGCCGACAGGCACGGGTGTCCGGGGACCGGGCAGACGGTGGCGCGGGTGTCCCGGCACGCCGCACCCGCGTCACCGAGGCGCACCGTCGGCACCCGGTACGGCCCCCACTGTCCGAACGGCACCGTGGGGGCGAACAGGCTCACCACCGGCACACCCAACGCGGCGGCGAGGTGCGCCGGGCCGGTGTTGCCCACCACCAGCGCGCCGGCTCCGGCGATCACCGCCGCCAGCTCGTCCAGCCCGGTCCGCCCGCCCAGGTCGACGCCGCCCGCCGCGGCGACCCGCGCGGTCAGGTCCCGCTCGTCCGGTCCGCCGGTGACCACGACCCGGTAGCCGGCCGCGCCGAGCACACGGACCACACGGGTGGCCAGTTCCTCCGGGCAGGCGCGGGTCTCCACCGACGATCCGGGGTGCAGGACCACGTAGCCGGGCTCGCCGGCGGCGGCCGCGGGCGGCGGAAGCCGGTCGGTGCGGATGCGCAGCGCCGGTTCGTCGTGGCCGGGCAGTGCGAAGCCGGCTGCGGCAGCGAGGGACAGGGCGCGTTCGGGTTCGGGTACGCCGGCGGGGACGCGGTGGCGTACGTCGAGGAGGCTGCCGGGGTAGTCGTCGCTGATGGCGCTGATCCGGGGTACGCCGGCCAGGCGCAGCAGCAGTGCCAGGGGCAGGGCGGACTGGTGGAAGGAGGTGAACACGACGGCCTCGTGGGCGCGTACGGCCGCGAGCCGGTCGGTCAGCGCGCGCACGGCGCCGGGGTCGACGGGTGGGGCGGGCGCGTCGATCCACGGCAGCGGCGCCTCGATGATCTCGTCCACGCCTGGTAGCAGCTCGGCGGCGGCCCGGCCGCGTGGCCCGCAGAGCAGCACCACGCGCTCCGCGCCGGCCGCCACCGCCCGGATGCCCGGCCCGGTGACCAGCACGTCGCCCGCCGCGTCGCTGCGGACCGCCAGCACCGTGCCCCGGCGCGACCCGCGTGCGGGCTGCGGCGCGGCCGTCAGGCGCATCCGGGCCAGCACGATGCCCACCGCGTCCGGCAGGTCGGCGGCGACCGTCGGCGCGGCGGCCACCTCGGCGGCCCGGGTCGCGGGCGTGGGCACCATGATCGCGGCGGCGCCGGCCGCCGCGGCGGCTGCCGTGTCCGCGCCGATGTCGCCGATCAGCACACACCGGGTCGGCGTGGTCCCGAGCGCGGCCGCCGCCTCGTGCACCAGGCCGGCAGCGGGCTTGCGGCAGGCGCACCCGTCGGCCTCCGCGTGCGGGCAGATCGCCCAGTGGTCGAAGGGCCCGAGCAGTTCCTCCACCCGGGCGTTGACCAGGCGCAGGTCGTGCGCGGTGAAGTAGCCCCGGGCCAGGCCGGACTGGTTCGTCACGACGGCGAGCCGCAGTCCGGCCGCCCGCAACCGGTCCAGCGCCTCCCGGGCACCCGGCACCGGCCGTACCTTCTCCGGGTCGCCGTTGTACGGCACGTCCTCCACCAGCGTGCCGTCGCGGTCCAGCAGAACCGCGTCGTACAGGCCGGACGGGAACCGGTCAGCACCCGGGTCAACCCGGGCTGACCTGCACTGATCCCGCTCCTGGTCCCGTCGCACGGGCGGCGGGTTCCCGAGGCCCCGAGGAGTAAACGTCGACGTCGGCGCCAGGCGTCCCCGCCGGTGCCGCACGACCGGTGCACGCCTGCCACGACCTGCCCGGTCCGGCGATACCCGCCGCCCCGGAGAAGCTAACCCGACCGCCGTTAGCGACCGCCCTCACCGGGGTACCGCTCGGTGATGGCGGTTGTGGAGAAGGTGATCGACGCGCCCCCGGAGCAGGTGTTCGAGGTGCTCGCGGACGGGTGGACGTACAGCGACTGGGTGGTGGGCACCGCGCACGTGCGGGACGTGGACGACACGTGGCCGCGCGTCGGCAGCCGGCTGCACCACCGGGCCGGGCCCTGGCCGTTCTCGCTGCAGGACAAGTCCACGGTGCTGGAGTGCCAGGCGCCGCAGCGGCTGGTGCTGCGCGCCGGGCTGTGGCCGGCCGGGGAGGCGATCGTGGCGTTCGTCCTGGAGCCGCTGGACGACGGCCGGACCCGGGTGACGCTCGGTGAGGACTTCGCCGCCGGGCCGTTGCGGTGGATCCGGACCAAGCTCAACGACCTGGTGCTGCATCTTCGTAACCGGGAGACGCTGGCCCGGCTGTCCGACATCGCGACGCGGCAGAAGCCGGAGCGGTGATCGATCGCCGGCGGGGCGTCTGTGCGCCCGCCGCGCGAGGGACTGGCTACCCTCTCAGGTGAACCTGTCGGCTGACCGAGGATGTCCGTGATGATCGAACCCGTGCAGTTACCCTCCCCGTGGGGGGATGCGCGCCTGACCGTCGTCGTTCCGACCTACAACGAGGCGGGCAACCTCCCGGTGCTGGTCGAGCGCCTCCTGGCGCTCCCGCTGCCGGGGCTGAAGGTGCTGGTCGCGGACGACAACTCCCCGGACGGTACCGGCGAGGTCGCCGACAAGCTGGCCATCGAGCACCCGGACCGGGTGATGGTGGTGCACCGCCCGGGCAAGGAGGGCCTCGGCCGGGCGTACGTGGACGGCATCGGCCGGGCGCTCGACGACGGCGCGGACTTCGTCGCGCAGATGGACGCCGACCTGTCGCACCCGCCGGAGGCCCTGCCCGGCATGCTCGGCGCGCTGCTGTCCACGCAGGCGTCGGTGGTCATCGGCTCGCGGTACGTGCCCGGCGGTGAGCTGGACGAGAACTGGCCGCTGTACCGGCGCGCGCTCAGCGGCTGGGCGAACCTGTACGTGCACACGCTGCTGCGGGTCCGCATCCGCGACCTGACGGCCGGCTTCAAGATCTGGCGGGCCGACGCGCTGCGCGCGATCGGGCTGGACCGGGTGCAGTCCAACGGCTACAGCTTCCAGGTGGAGATGCACTACCTCGCCACCAAGCTGGGCCACACGATCCTCGAGGTGCCGATCCGCTTCGAGGAGCGCCGCGACGGCGACTCGAAGATGACCACCGCCACGAAGATCGAGAGCGCGCTGATGCCGTTCAAGCTGCGCAGCCGGCACCGCAACCTGGACTCCTGACACCGCTCTGGCCTCCACCGCGCCCTCACGCTGCGTCATTGTCACCGCGCGTGAGGGCGCGGTCGCGCGGCGACTTCCCTCGCCGGCCCCTTTGCTCTGCAGCCATCGGCGCAGCACCGCTCTGAGCAGGGGCGCTTTCCCGGCGCACCGTTCGCCGAGCGCCCGCCTCGGACACGGTGCGTGACCGATGCGCATGCGGCTGCAGAGCAAAGGCGGCGGTGAGGTCATTCCGCCGGGGCGATTCCGGACACTCAGCGTGACGCCCCGGAACGGCCCTCGCAGGTGAAGTGCGGCGCAACGGTGAGCAGTCGCGCAGTCGGCGGTCGGCCGATGCCGCTGAGCGCCTCCTTCCGGCGGCGGTCCCGGCGGCGAGGTTGCGCGGTGGGTCAGCGGTAGACGGTGCGGTGAGCGGCGGCGATCGTGCGGGCGTACACCGCGCCGGTGACGGCCCGGTCGCGCGCCAGCGCCGCGCGCGCCGCGTTCGCCCCCGGCGCGCCGTGGACGCCGCCGCCCGGGTGGGCGGAGGCGCTGGCCAGGTAGAGCCGGTCCACCGGGGTGTCGGCCCGGCCCAGGCCGGGGATCGGCCGCAGGAACAACTGCTGGTACGCCGCGGCGGTGCCGCCGCCGAGCGCTCCCCCGACCAGGCTCGGCTCGGCGGCCTCCAGGTCGGCCGGGCCGGCCACGTGCCGCCCGACGATCGACGCCCGGAAACCGGGTGCCGCCGCCTCCAGCACCTCCTCCATCCGCTCCACGTGCCCCGCGACCTCCTCGGCCCGCCAGTCCCGGCGGAACGGCAGGTGGGTGTAGGACCAGAGCGACTCGGTGCCGGGGGGTGAGTGGCTCGGGTCGGCCACCGACATCTGCCCCACCAGCAGGAACGGATCCCGTGGCAGCTCGCCGCGGGCCAGCTGCGCCGCGTACGTGGTCAGGCCGTCCATGTCGGCGCCCAGGTGCACGGTGCCGGCGCCGGCCAGGTCGCGGTTCTTCCACGGCACCGGCGCGGACAGCGCCCAGTCGACCTTGAGCGTGGAGCCGTCCCACTTGAAGTGCGCCAGGTCCTCGACCATCCGGGGCGGCAGCGCCGCCGCGCCGACCAGGTCGAGGAAGAGCGCCGGAGCGGGTACGTCGGCGAGCACCGCCCGCCGGGCCCGCCAGTCGGTGCCGCCGGCGGTGCGCACGCCCATCGCCCGGCCCCGGGCGGTGAGCACCCGCTCGACCCGGGCGCCATACGTGATCCGCCCGCCCCGCTCGACCAGCCGCGCGACGAGCGCGTCGGTGATCCGCTGGGCGCCGCCGACCGGCACCGGCCAGCCCACCTGCTGGCCGAGCATGGCGAGCAGCCAGCCGTACACCCCGGAGCCGGCCTCCTCCGGGGACAGGTCGGTGTGCAGGGCGCAGCCGGCCAGCAGGACCGGACCGCCCTCGCCGGCGAACAGTTCCGCGCCGAGCTTGCGCACCGGCAGCACGAGACGGCGGGCGAGCCGGAGCGCGCCGCCGATCCGGAGCTGCCGCAGCAGGCCCAGCCCGCCGCGTACCGGCGGGAACGGGGTGGTGATGGTCTGCAGCATCGGCTCGGCCACCTGGAGCCAGTCGGCGTACGCGTGCCGCCAGCGCTCACCGTCGCCGGGCGCGAACGCCTCCAGCGAGGCGGCGGTGGTGTCCAGGTCGCGGTTGACCACTGCGGCCCGGCCGTCCGGCAGCAGGTGCGCCAGGACGTCCGGCGCGTGCGTCCAGGACAGGCCGTGCCGTTGCAGGCCAAGCCCGTCGAGCACCGGCGAGGCGTAGCCGAGCGGGTAGAAGGAGCTGTAGAGGTCGCTGAGGTAGCCGGGCGCTGTCACGTACGCGGAGCGGACCGCCCCGCCGGGCGCCTCGGTGGCCTCCAGGACCTCGACGTCCCAGCCGGCGTCCACCAGCAGGTTCGCGGCCACCAGCCCGTTGTGCCCGGCCCCGATGACGACGGCGTCTGCGGTGGAGGTCATCCGATCCGCCTACCCGGCCGGTCACCGGGCGAAACGCGTTTGCCCCGCCCAGGCCGGGGCAAGCAGGGCCGCATGTACACGGTTGCGCAGCTCATTGGTGGAGTGTGGGGCGCCGGCGGCGAGGGCGGCGAACTGGTCGTCCACGATCCGGCGGACGGGTCGCCGGTGACCCGGGCGCCCGTCGCCACGGCCGACGAGGTGGCCAAGGCGGTGGAGGCGGCCCGGGGCGTGGCGGCGGAATGGGCCGCGACCGCACCGGCGGAACGGGCCGCGGCGCTGCACCGGGCGGCGGACGCGGTCGAGGCGGCGGCCGATGAGCTGGCCGAGGCGACCACGGCGGAGATGGGCAAGCCGCTCGACGACGCGCGGGGCGGGGTGGCTGCGGGCATCGGCACGCTGCGACAGTACGCCGAGCTGGCCCCGGTACGGGGCGGCCGGACGCTGCACGGCGCGCACGACGCGCTGGACTTCATGGCCCCCGAGCCGCGCGGCGTGGTCGCCGCGATCACCCCGTGGAACGACCCGGTGGCGGTGTCCTGCGGCCTGCTCGGCGCGGCGCTGGTCACCGGCAACGTGGTGGTTCACAAGCCGAGCGAGCGGACCCCGGCGACCGGCTGGCTGCTGGCCCGCGCGCTGGACTCGGCGCTGCCGGCCGGGGTGCTGTCGCTGCTCACCGGCGGCGGCGAGGTGGGCGCCGCGCTGGCCGGTCAGGAGCTGGACGTGATCGCCCACGTCGGTTCCACTGCGACCGGCCGGGCGATCGCCGCCGCGGGCGCGCGGACGGGCGCGAAGGTGCTGCTGGAGAACGGCGGCAGCGACCCGCTCGTGGTGGACGCGGACGTCGACCCGATCTGGGCGGCCGAACAGGCGGCGCTGGGCTGCTTCGCCAACGCCGGTCAGATCTGCGTCGCGGTCGAGCGGATCTACGTGCACCGCGACGTCGCCGAGGGCTTCCTGGATGCGCTGGTGGCGCGCGCCGAGGCGCTCACAGTGGGCCCCGGCCGTGACCCGGGCACGCAGCTCGCGCCGCTGGTCGACCGGCGGCACCGGGACCACGTCCACGGTCAGGTCACCGCCGCGCTCGCCGACGGCGCCCGGGTACGCGCGGGCGGCGTGCTGCCGGACGGGCCCGGCGCGTTCTACCCGGCCACCGTGGTCGAGGGCTGCCGCCACGACATGGCGTTGGTCCGCGAGGAGACGTTCGGGCCGGTCGCGCCGGTGGTGGTGGTCGACTCGTTCAGCGAAGGGCTGCGCTGCGCCGCCGACTCCCCGTACGGCCTGGCCGCCACAGTGCTGACCGGCTCGATGAGCCACGCCCAGCGCGCCTGGCGGGAGCTGCCGGTCGGGACTGTGAAGATCAATTCGGTGTTCGGCGGGGCGCCGGGCGGTGCGGCCCAGCCGCGCCGGGGCAGCGGCCAGGGCTTCGGGTACGGCCCGGAACTGCTGGACGAGTTCAGCACCGTGAAGGCGGTGCACCTGGAGGCGCCGGGCGGCGGCCACTGGTGAGACGGCACGACACGAGCCCGGGACCGAGGCGGTCCCGGGCTCGACGCGTACCCCCAGGGGTCAGCGACCCCCGCGGGCCTTGCGGGTCGCGTTGTTGTTCGCCTTCTCGATGGCCTTGACCAGCTCCGGCTTGGTCATCCGGGACCGGCCGCGCACGTCCAGCTTCTTCGCCACCTCCATGAGGTGGTCCTTGGTGGCGTTGGCGTCCACCCCGCCGGCCGTCGGCGCGCGCCGGGCCGGGCCGCCGCCCGCGGCCTGCTTGTCGCTGGGCCCCTTGCGGCCCTTGGGCTCCCAGTGGTCGCCCACCTTCTCGAACTCGTGCTTGACCGCGGCGAAGGCGGTGCGGTGCGCCCGCTCCCCCTCGCCGTACGTCTCGACCGCCGAGTCGTGCGTCTTCTCCCAGGTCCGCTGCGCCTTCGCCGGGGAGCGCCGCAGCGTGCTGGGCAGTACCTCGCGCCCGGGCATCTCGTCCTCCTGGAGTCGGGATCGGCTGTCTGGTGTGGTTCCCTCCCGCCCGGCGGGCAAACCGGCACCCGGTTTGTCGATTTCCCCCCGGGGGTACCGCCCGCCCACGCCCGACGGCGGGGCCTGGAGGAGGCGGACATGACCGTGACGACACCGCAGACGGCCGGCACCCGGACGCGGTCCCGTTTCCCCCGCCGGATCCGTCAGCTCAACTGGCGCACCTGGCGCGGTGTGCTGGTGCGCAGCGGCAAGGGTTTCGTCACCGACAACTGTGCGGACTGGGCCGCGGCGCTCACCTACTACGGCGTGCTGGCCCTGTTCCCGTCCACGATCGTGGTGGTGGCGCTGGTCGGCCTGGTCTCCGACGGCCCGCGCACCGTCGACACGGTGATCGACCTGGCCCGGGAGATCGGCGCGGGCTCGGTGGTCGGCAACGACGCGTTCGTGGGTGTGGTGCGCAACGTGGTCGAGCAGCAGGGCTCGGCGAAGGTGCTGCTCAGCTTCGGTCTGCTCGGTGCGCTCTGGTCCGCGTCCGGGTTCATCGGCGCGTTCACCCGCGCCTCCAACGCGATCTACCGGGTGCGGGAGGGCCGGCCGTTCTACCGGCTGCGCCCGTTGCAGATCGGCATGGCTGCGGTGACGATCGTGCTGCTCGCCGTGGTGGCCACCGGGCTGATCGTCAGCGGCCCGGTCACCGACGCGGTCGGCGACCTGCTGCACGCCGGGGCGGTGGCCCGTACGACGTGGTCGGTGGCGAAGTGGCCGCTGCTCGCGGTGGTCGCCATGACGCTGCTGTCGCTGCTGTTCTGGATCGCGCCGAACGTGCGGCAGCCGCGGTTCCGCTGGCTCACCCCGGGCGGCGCGCTCGCGCTGGTGGCCTGGGTGCTCGCCTCCTTCGGCTTCGGCCTGTACGTGGCGAACTTCGGCTCGTACGACGTCACGTACGGCAGTCTCGGCGCGGTCATCGCGTTCCTGGTGTGGCTCTACCTGTCCAACTGCGCGTTGATGCTCGGCGTACAGGTGAACGCCGAGCTGCAACGCGGGCGGGCGATGCAGGCCGGGGTCGAGGAGCCGGACGACCCGGTGCTGCCGCCGCGCGCGCCGGCGGACGACGAGAAGGCCGAGAAGGCCGACGGCGAGAAGGCGACTGCGGAGAAGACGGCCGACCGGTTGCCGCCCGGATGACCGGCTTCCCCGGCCGGCGCCGGTTTACCGGCGGCCCCCCGGGGCATCTCCCAAGGCATGGAACGTGGCAGCAGCAAGCACTCGCCCAGGGTCGACGACCAGATGAGCAGCGAGGTCAGCGGTCTCGTCCAAGGCACCGGCACCGGCGGTTCGCGGGCCGAGGAGTTCCGGGTCCCGGAGCCGGCCGGCGAGGACCAGCCGGAGGCCACCACGGCGCCGGCCGGGGAGCTGCGCAGCGGCGCGCCGCAGGGCATGAGCTCCGAGGACGTCGAGGCGCGCAGCCGTCTGGGGCGGTTCATCACGATGACCGCCCTGCCCGGCGACCGGGAGGCGCTGCTTGCCAACGCGCGGGAGAACGAGGCGCCGACGGACATCGTCGCCGCCCTGGAGACCCTGCCCGACGGCGCCCGCTACCAGACGATCTCCGAGGTGTGGGCCGCACTCGGGCACAGGAACGAGACGACGCGCTGGTGAGCGGGCCGGCCCACGGCCCGTACGAGACATCCCACCGGCGGAACAGGAGGAACCCCGACATGAGTGGCGTTACCGAGCACGTGGACGTGGACGTCCCGATCCGGACCGCGTACGACCAGTGGACCCAGTTCGAGGAGTTCCCGCATTTCATGGACGGCGTGCAGGAGGTCCGGCAGCTCTCCGACACGATGACCCACTGGACCGTCGAGATCGCGGGCGTGAAGCGCGAGTTCGACGCCGAGATCACCGAGCAGCTGCCGGACGAGCGGGTGGCGTGGCGCTCCACCGGGGGCACCCAGCAGGCGGGCGTGGTGACCTTCCACCGCCTCGACGAGGGGCACACCCGGGTCACGCTGCAGATGGAGTTCGAGCCGCACGGCGTGGTCGAGCAGGCCGGCGACAAGCTGGGCGTGGTCGACCGGCGCGCCAAGGGCGACCTGGAGCGGTTCAAGCAGTTCATCGAGCGACGCGGTCAGGAGACCGGCGCCTGGCGCGGTGCTGTCGACCGCCCCACCCCCTGAGCCACCTCCCCCGTACCCGAGTCTCCGATGGCCGCCGGCGGTGCCGGCGGCCATCGTCGTGTCCGGCCGTTTGCGATCACCCGGTCCGGGTACCGCAGGGGAATGACCGACAACGACCGCCAGTGGCGCGACGAGGACCGTACTCCCCTGCACGAGCTGGACCAGGCCATCGCCCGGTCGGCCACGGACGGCCAGGGCGACGACGTCACCGCCAACGACGCGGGCGAGGAGGCCGCGTTCGGCCACGGCCCGGAGGCGGTGGACCGGGGCGCCGGCGCGGAGGCCGAGCGGCGTGAGATGACCGATGCGGACCGGGCGTACCGGCCGTCGACGATCGGGCGGACCGGCCCGGACAGCATGTGATCCACCGGCGGTCGCGGGTGCCCGTTGCGGTGCCCGCGGCCGCCGGATTCATGCTCGACCGAAACGACAAAAAGTGCGGTACGGACGGCCGGGAAAACGGACAGCCCATCTAGAATCGGCCGAACGGCTGACGGCACTCCCCCCGATGCGCGCAAGACTTTCGGGATGCAACAGGGCTCCGGTTTCCTCTCCAACCGTCAGCGCAAGCTCGCCTGGCTGGGCTTCCTGCTCGCCGCGATCCAGGCTCCGGTCTCCGCCCGGTTCACCGAGGACAGCTCCTGGCTGTTCAGCCTGGTGGTGGCGCTGATGGTCGCGACCGTGATCATCGCCGACGACGGCGCCCGTCGTCGCCCGGCCGAAGCACGCTCCTCCGACTGACTCAGCGTGTGCCGGGGCGCGCCTCGTGTCCCGGCACCCCCCGGCTGCGGCGTCGCTCCTTCATCTCCGCCTCGTAGAGGTGCCGCCGGCCCCCGACCAGCTCGTCGCGGGCCTGCCGGTCCAGCTCCCGGAAGAGGGCGTAGTAGCCGTCGTCGAAGTCCTCGACGATCTGGAACGTCCACCGTCCGGCGATGACGTTGCGGCCGAGCAGTTCCCTGTCGATCCGCTCGGCGAGCGCCGGGTGACCGGCGGAGCGGAACATCTGAACCGCGTCGTCGAGCATCAGGTCGGCGTGGCCGATGAGCTGGTGCAGCTCGTACAGGTGGCCGCGGGCCCGCTCGACGCACTCCAGGGCCTCGCTGAGCTTGCCCAGCGCCTCGACCGTGGCGTCACTCACTCCGTCCGGGCGCCGGTGTGCCCGGTCCGGTCCGTCGGGCCGCTGTCCCATCGTGTCCCTCCGTGACCCCGATCGTGTGGTCTGCGTACCGGACTTCTGCCCCCGCACGGGCGACTCAATCCCGGCGGACGAGGCGACGGCTCCCCCGGACGACCCGGGCATCCGCCGCTCGGCCGAGGCCGGCTCCCGGTGGGCGGCGATAGCCTCGGACACCATGCGCGTGCCGAACAACCGGGTCGCGACCCGCTCCGCGGCGGTGGCCGCGCGGTCGACCCTCACCACGCTGACCGCCGCCGTCGGCACCGCCGGCCTCGCCGCGGCCCACGCCAACCCCGGGCTGCTCGCCGAGGTCGACCAGCACGCCGCCGGGGTACGCGACAGCCTCGACGGCGACCGCCGCCCGCTGACGGTGGCGGCGCTCGCCGGGTACGCCGAGGGTCTGCGCGAGGCGGCGGCCGAGCACGGCTGGACGCCGCCGGCCGAGCCGGACTGGTCCGAGCCGGACTGGACGCTCACCCGCCTGCTCGCGGTGTGCCTGCTGGCCCGCGGGCTGGACCCGCGCCACCTGGCCTGACCCGGACACGGCTACGGGGCGCCCGCGATCGCCCCGCGGACACCCCGTCACCTGTTGCCGTCAGCCGCCCGGCCGACGGAACTGCTGCGTCTCGTCGCCCGCCTCGCCGGAGCGGTACGTGCCCGCGCCCGACATGGACGACTGCTGCGCCGCCGGCGTCGGTTGCCCGCCCCGGTCGGCCATCCGCCGCTCGTAGTCGCCACGGCCGGCCTGCTGCGCCTGCCGCTGCTCCCGGAACGCCCGGGACTCCTCGGCGGCCCGGTGCAGCCACCCGTCCCAGCGGTCCTGCATCGGCTTGACCAGACCACCACCGACACCGACGATCAGGATGCCGGCCACGGTGGCGAGGAACGCCACCAGCACCGGTGTGGTCACCGTGGTGGCGATGCCCACCTGGTTCAGCGCGGCGATCACGCCGAGCGCAAGGATGAAGATCGCCGTCACGTCGGCCAGCACCCGGCCGTACGAGAGCCCGCCGAGCGCACCCGAGACCAGGTCCCGGACGGCGTTGGCGATGGCGGCGGCGATCACCACGATCACGATCGCCACGAAGGCCCGCGGCAGCCAGGACACCACCCCGCGGATCAGGTCGCTGATCGCGTTCGGTCCCCACACCCCGAAGGCGAACTGCAGGGTGAACAACAGGACCGCGTAGTAGGCCAGTTTGGCCAGGATGTCGCTGGCGTCGTACTTGGTGCGTTCCAGGGCCCGTTTGACGCCGCCTCGTTCGACGGCGCGGTCGAACCCCACTCGTTCCAGTGCCGCGTCCACGATTTTGAGGACGGCTCGGGCGATGAGCCAACCCACGACGAGGATCGCGATGAACGCGATCGCCCGCGGTACGAAGAGCAGCACCGACCTCCAGAAGTCGGTCCAGGCCGCACTGATGTCGACCTGTCCGACCGCGAGGGTTTTCGGCATGATGTCCCTCCTGTCGCGTGAACTGCGCCGCCCGCATACCCGGTGACCTGGGCAGCACGCCGGGCCGGACCGGCCCAATTTCCCGACATGGGTGATCGAACTGGCCCTGACCTGCCCGAATGTCCCCGCCGCCGGGAGCCGGGACCCGCCGCGGACGCATGATCGGAACCACCCGGCCAGGCTCCGGTTAGGCTGCGGTCATGCCAGGCACCGTCGGTCGGGTTCCCACACCGTCCGCCCCCGCACCGGGAGCGCCCACCGATCCCGTCGTCGCCGGGCAGGCGGCCGGGACCGCCCACCCGTGGGCCGGTACGCCGCTGGGCGCCCCGCACACGTGGGACCCCGCGGTACGCGCCGTGGCGGACGTGGTGCTCGCCTCCCCGGTGCCGATGGCGCTGCTCCTCGGCGACGACCTGGTGGTCTTCTACAACGACGGGTACGCCGAGCTGATCGGCGACCGGCACCCGGAGGCGCTGGGCCGGCCGGCGGCCGAGGCGTTCGCCGAGGTGTGGCGCGACCCGGGCGCCGGCGAGGCGCTGGAACGGGTCTACCGGCACGGCGAGCCGTTCCTGCAGCGGGAGGCGGTGCTGCCGGCCGACCGGCACGGCCCGGCCGAGCCGGCCGTGTTCACCAGGGGCCACTGCCCGGTCCGTGACTCGGCCGGCCGCATCGCCGGCGTACTCACCGTCTCGGCGCAGACCACCCAGCTGACCCAGCAGTTGCAGAGCCTGAGCGACTTCGCGGCGGCGCTGGCCGGCACGCTCACGCTCGACGACGTGGCGCGGGTGGCGCTGCGCTACTGCCTGCACTCCTTCGACGCCGACCGGGTGTCCTTCGCGGTGGACGAGGGCAGCGCGTGGCGGCTGGTCCGCCGCATCCGCGGTGAGCTGCTCGACGAGGCCGACGAGCGGCTGCCCCCGCTGTGGCGCCGGATGTCCGCCGAGTCGGCCCTGCCGGCGGTGGTGAGCGCGCGCAGTGGCGTCGCCTCGTTCACCGCCGACGGGCAGCCGCTGCGCGGCGTCGCGGCGGACCGGCACGACGAGAAGATCCGCGCGCTCGCGGCGCTGCCGCTGCGCACGACTGTGGTCCGTGGCTCGCTCACCATCGGCTACCGGGAGCCGCGTCCCTGGTCCCCCGCGGAACGGGCGCTGCTGGCCGCGTCCGCGGAGCTGGTCGGTCAGGCCGCCGAGCGGGCCCGCCGCTTCGAGACCCAGCACGGCACCGCTCAGATGCTGCAGCGCAGCATGCTGCCGGAACGGCTGCCGGAGCTGCCCCGGCTGCGCATCGCCGCGCGCTACGACCCGGGCGTCGACGGCAACGCGGCCGGCGGCGACTTCTACGACGCGTTCCTGCTGCCCACCGGCGCGCTCGGTGTGGTGCTGGGCGACGTGGCCGGGCACGACGTGCAGGCCGCCGCCCGGATGGGCCAGGTACGCGCCGCGCTGCGCGCGCTCGCCCTGGTCGACCCCCGCCCGGACGCGGTGCTCGACGGGCTGGACCGGCTGGTCAGCAGCCTCGGCGTCGAGGGCGGCACCCAGGAGCTGTTCGTGACTGTGGTCTTCGGCGTGGTCGAGGCGGACCGCGAGCTGATCACGCTCGCCAGCGCCGGTCATCCCGCGCCGCTGATCCGGCGCGCGGGACCCGACGCGGCGGCCGCCGAGTTCGTCGACGTGCCGCCCGCTCCTCCGCTGGGCCTGGGCGGGCGGGCGCGTACCGCCACCGTGCCGTTCCGGCCCGGCGACACCCTGCTGCTCTACAGCGACGGCGTGGTGGAGCGACGCTGGCAGGACCTGGCCGCCGGGATGGCCGGGCTGGGCGCGGCGGTGACCGGGGCGGCCGGCGGTGACCCGCGCGCGCTGTGCGCGGTGGCGACCGCGTCGGTGCCGGGCGCCACCGAGGACGACGTGGCGGTACTCGCGGTGGAGTACGCGGTGCGCCCCAGCCGGTCGGCGAGCATGGAGGTGCCGGCCGAGCCGACCGCGCCGAGCCGGGTCCGGCACTGGATGACCGCGCAGCTCGGCGAGTGGAACGTGCCCGAGGCGGTGATCGGCGCGGCGGTGCTGTGCACGAGCGAGCTGACCACGAACGCGCTGCTGCACGCCGGCACCGCCGCCCGGGTCGAGGTCGACCTGTCCGCGGAGCGGCTGCTGGTATCGGTGGCCGACTCGGGCACCCGGGGTCAGGTCACCCGGGCGCAGACCGACACGCTCAGCAGCCGGGGCCGCGGGCTGGGCCTGATCGAGGAGCTGAGCGACGCCTGGGGCACCGATCCGACCGTACGCGGCTCGACGGTGTGGTTCGAGATCCTCATTCCGGCGGGTGAGCCGCGCGTCGGCGACGCTCCGGGCGGGTAGGAGCCGGGCATGGCCGACGACAAGCGACGCGGTGTCCTCTTCGATGTGGACGGCACCCTGGTCGACACGACGTACCTGCACACGGTGAGCTGGTGGGAGGCGCTGCGGCAGGCCGACCACCGGGTGCCGATGGCGCGGATCCACAGGTCCATCGGCATGGGCTCGGACAAGCTGCTCGACCACCTGCTGGGCGCGGAGCGGGACCGGGACGCCGACGGCCGGCTGCGCGACGCGCACGACGCGCTCTACGGCGAGTACTGGGAACGGCTCGCGCCACTGCCCGGGGCGCGGGAGCTGCTGCGGGCCTGCGCGGAGCGCGGGCTGCGGGTGGTGCTGGCGACCTCGGCGGCCGAGCACGAGGTCACCGCGTTGCGGGCGGCGCTGGACGCCGACGACGTGATCGACTCGGTCACCTCGTCGGCCGACGCGCAGGAGAGCAAGCCGGCGCCGGACATCCTGGTCGCCGCGCTGGAGCAGTCGGGGCTGGCCGCCGAGCGGGTGGTGTTCGTCGGCGACTCGGTGTGGGACGTCGCCGCCGCCGGCAAGCTGGACATCCCCTGCATCGGCCTGACCTGCGGCGGGACCGGCCGCGCGGAACTGGCCGGCGCGGGCGCGGTGGCGGTCTACGACGACCCGGCGGCGCTGCTGGACGCCCTGCCGGACAGCGCCATCGGCACGCTCGGCTGACCGGCCGGTCAACCCGCGGACCCGCGCACGCTTAACCGGGCCCGCTTCGGGGCACTTCCGGACTCCACCGCCCGGGCGCCGGGCGCCGGAAGGGTGGTGTCGTGGAACCGGTCGATGTCGCGTTCGCTCTGCTGGGCGTCGGTGCGCTGCTGGCCGGGGTGCTGCCCCGGGTCCTGGAGCGACGGCCGCTGTCGATGCCGATCGCGTTCCTCGGGCTCGGCATGCTGGTGTTCCTGCTGCCCACCGGTCTGCCCACACCGGACCCGCTGCGCTGGCCGGAACTGACCACCCACCTCACCGAGGTCGGCGTGATCGTCGCGCTGATGGGCGCCGGCCTGAAGATCGACCGTCCGCTGAGCTGGGCCCGCTGGTCGTCGACGTGGCGGCTGCTGGCGATCGCCATGCCGCTGTGCATCGCCGCGGTGGCACTGCTCGGCTGGTGGTGGGCCGGCCTGGTGCCGGCCGCGGCGTTGCTGCTCGGCGCGGCGCTCGCACCCACCGACCCGGTGCTCGCCTCCGACGTGCAGGTGGGCGAACCGACCGATGTGGAGGACTCCGAGGACGAGGTGCGCTTCGCGCTCACCTCCGAGGCGGGCCTGAACGACGGGCTCGCCTTCCCGTTCGTGTACGCGGCGATCGCGATCGCCACCACCGGGCTCGCGCCGTCCGGCTGGCTCGCCGAGTGGTTCGCGATCGACGTGCTCTACAAGCTCGCCGCCGGGGTGGGCGGCGGGCTGCTCGTCGGCTGGCTGCTCGGCAAGCTGTTCTTCCGCGCCCCGAGCAAGCTGCGGCTGGCCAAGCACTCCGAGGGCTTCCTCGCGCTGGCCGCGACGTTCCTCGCGTACGGGCTGGTCGAGGTGGCCGGCGGGTACGGCTTCCTGGCCGTGTTCGTGGCCGCCCGCGCGATCCGGGCCGCCGAGCGTACGCACGAGTTCCACTCCGTGCTGCACGACTTCGCCGAGCAGGTGGAGCGGCTGCTCACGGTGCTGTTGCTGCTGTTGTTCGGCGGCGCCGTGATCGGCGGGCTGCTCGCGCCGCTGACCTGGCCGGCGGCGTTGGCCGGGCTGGCCCTGGTGCTGGTGATCCGGCCGCTGGCCGGGTGGCTGTCGCTGCGCGGTGCGCCCGGCAAACCGGCCGAACACTGGGTCATCTCGCTGTTCGGCATCCGCGGCGTCGGCTCGTTCTACTACCTGGCGTACGCCACCAGCAAGACCGACTTTCCGCAGGCGGATCTGGTCTGGGCCACAGTCGGTCTCGTGGTGGTGGTGTCGGTGGTGGCGCACGGGATCGCCGCGACACCGGTCATGCAGTTGCTGGACCGGGAGGGCGAACGCACCGGCGAGGACACGCGGGCCGGGTCGGCGGCGCAACCGGTGGGCGCCACCGGCTGAGCGCGCCCCGGGTCGGCGGGCCCCGGATCGGCGGGCCCCGCGGTCGGCCCGGATCAGCCCAGCCGGGCGGCGAGCGCGCGGCCCAGGTCCCGGCCGGAGCGCCAGGCGGTCTGCACGCGCGGGCGCCCGAACGCGTCGCCGGCCAGGCCGATCCCGTCGTCGTCCAGGTGGAACGCCGCCTCCCCGGCGTGCGCGGCCGGGGTGGCGTACGTCCAGCGGTGCACGTGCGCCGACACCGCCGGCTCGGGCAGTCCGAGCAGGTCGCGGACCGCCTGCTCGATCGCCGGACGGGCGGCGGTGGGCTGGAGCAGGTGCCCGGCGGCGAACCCGGCGGTGGTGTGCGCGACCAGCACGGGCGCGCCGTCGCCGCGCCGGTCGCCGTCGTCGCAGACCAGGCTGAGCACGGGGTGGTCGTTGACGAACGCGCCCCGGAAGTCCGGCCAGCGGCGGGCCGGGAAGTGCAGCACCGCGCTCAGCGCCGGCGACCAGCGCTGCGCGGCCACGGCCCGGGTGGCAGCGGCCAGTGCCGGGTCCAGCAGCAGCGCGGCCTGCGGGCCGGGCATGGCGAGCACGACCGCCTCGGCCTCGGTCCCGTCCACCCGAGGGCCGGGCTCGACCACCATCACGAGCCGGTCGTGTGTCACCGGCAGGTCTCCCGCCAGGTGCTCGACGAGCGAGCGCAGTCCGCGCGGGGCGGCCCAGCGCATCGGGCCGGTGACCTGCTCGCGCCCGCCCGGCCCGTACGCGACGAGCGTGTCGGTCCACTCCCGCGCCAGCCCGGCGGCCCGCCACCGGTCCACCACGGCGGCGAAGTCCCTGTCGTCCACGGTGAAGTACGCGGCGCCCAGGTCGGCCGGGCGGCCGTCGAAGCGTTTGCTGGCCATCCGCCCGCCGGTGACCCGGGCCCGTTCGCGTATCCGTACCGGGACACCCGCCCGCGCCAGCTCGGTCGCGCACGCCACCCCGGCGATGCCCGCGCCGACCACCACCACGCCCGCCCGATCCGCCGTCACCAGGTGATCGTAGGCGGCGGCCGGCATGAACCCGCCGGGCTGGGGGTAGTGGAACACCTGTTCGAGGAGAGGTGATCAGCATGGCCGACCGCGCCAACACCAGCGCCAGGAACGTGAACCCGGACGCCGCCGTCAAGGACCCGGACGACTGGGTCACCGGTGACGAGCCGCCCACCGCCGCCCAGGAGTCGTACCTGCACACCCTGGCCCAGGAGGCGGGCGAGCCGGTGCCGGAGGGCCTGACCAAGGCCGAGGCGTCCCGGCGGATCGACGAGCTCCAGGCGGAGACCGGCCGGGGCCGCTGATGTCAGCGCGGGGGCAAACGGTGCAGCTCGACCCGGTCGAGCCGCCCCGCCGCCACCCGCGCGGTCAGGTAGGTGGCGTACGGCTGCGCCCGCCGGTCGGTGGGTGAGCCGGGGTTGAGCAGGCGCAGGCCGCCCGGGGCGACGCTGTCCCAGGGGATGTGCGAGTGCCCGAAGACGAGCAGGTCGCAGTCGCCGTACGCGGCGGCGCAGCGTTCCTCGCGGCGGGTCTTCGGGCCGGTCTCGTGCACCACGGCGACGCGCAGGCCGTCCAGCTCGACGCGGGCCACCTCGGGCAGCCGGGCGCGCAGCTCCGGCCCGTCGTTGTTGCCGTACACGGCGATCAGCCGGCGCGACCGCGCCTCCAGCGCGTCCAGCAGCGCCACGTCCACCCAGTCCCCGGCGTGCACCACCACGTCCGCGGCCTCGACGGCCCCCCACAGCGGCGCCGGAAGATCCCGCGCCCGCTTGGGCACATGCGTATCCGCCATGATCACGATTTCCACCCCGTCATCCTCCCCCACCCCCGCGCCCTCGGGGTCGATCAGGAGGTTGGCGGCACTCAGGGAGATCGACTACGCCGTCAACTTCATGATCGACGCGGAGAGGCGGGGGTGGGGGTGGGGGCCTCGGCGGGGGCCTCGGCGGGGGTGGCCTTGGCTCGGGCGGCGGCGTCGGTGATGCGGCCGGCAGCGATGATCAGGCCGATGTGCGAGTACGCCTGCGGGAAGTTGCCCATCTGCTCGCCGGTGTCCTGGTCGATCTGCTCGGCGTACAGGCCGAGGTCGTTGGTGCGGGCGGCGAGACGTTCGAACAGCCGCCGGGCCCGGTCCAGCTCCCCCGCCTCGGCCAGGCAGGCGACCAGCCAGAACGAGCAGATCACGAATCCGGCCGGGTCGCCGTCCCAGCGCCGCAGCAGCCCGTCGCGGGACAGCCGCCGCTCCAGCACGTCCATCGTGGCGCGCATCCGCGGATCGCTCGCCGGCAGGAAGCCGACCAGCGGCATGACCAGCACCGAGGCGTCCAGGGCGTCGGAGCCGAACGCCCCGGTGTACGCGCCGGCCCGCTCGTTCCAGCCGTGGGTGAGCACCGCGGCCCGTACCTCGTCGCGCGCGGCGGCCCAGCGCGCCACGTCGGCGGGCTCGCCGATGCGGGAACCGAACCGGACCGCCCGGTCCAGCGCGGTCCAGCACTCCACCTTCGACGACACGTAGTGGCGCTCCGGGCCGCGCCCCTCCCACATCCCCGCGTCGGGCCGGTGCCAGCCGCGCTCGGCCTGGTCGGCGAGTGTCCGCAGCAGGTCGCGGACCTCCGGCGACATCGGGTCGAGGTAGTACCGCATCACCCAGGCGGCGTCGAGCACCTCGCCCAGCACGTCGTTCTGCCGCTGCCGCCAGGCGTCGTTGCCGACGAGCACCGGCCGGCTGTGCTCGTACCCGGCCAGGTGGTCGAGGTCGTGCTCGGTCAGGTCCCGCTCCCCCTCGACGCCGTACATGACCGGCACCGGCTCGTCGCCGATCCGGCCCATCGCCCGGGCCACCCAGGTGAACTGCCGGTCCGCCTCGTCCGGGCAGGCGGCCCGCCACAGCGCCTGGAGCGTGAGGCTGAAGTCGCGCAGCCAGACGTAGCGGTAGTCGTAGTTGCGGTCGCCGCCGAGCCGCTCCGGCACCGAGGTGGTGGCCGCCGCGACGACCGCGCCGCTGGGCGCGTACGTCATGCCCTGCACCGCGAGCGCGCTGCGCCGCACCTCGTCGCGGTACTCACCCTGGTAGTCGTGCAGCGCCGACCAGGACCGCCAGGCGGCGACGGTCTCGGCCACCGCCTCGGCGGCGTCGGGCAGCGCCGGTGCGGCACCGGCGTACGTCGGGGCGTACCCGAGGGTGAAGCGGTGGGTGCTGCCGGCGCGGGCGGTGAACTCCCCGGTGGCGGCTCCCCCGGCGACGGTCAGCGGGACGTCGGCGCGCAGCTCGAGGCGGCAGGCGCCGGCGGTGGCGGCGATCACGCCGTCGCACTCGGTCAGGTAGGCGCCGACCCGGCCGTACTCGAACCGCGGCGCGTACTCGACGCGCATCGGCACCTCGCCGGTGAGCCCTTCGACCAGCCGGGCGAGCACCCGCGGCGAGCGCATCCCGATCTCGTGACCACGCGCGCCGGGCTCCAGGGCCAGGGCGTCGGTGACGGCCACCGTGCCGGTCGCGGTGCGGAAGACGGTACGCAGCACCAGCGCGTCGTCCAGGTAGGAGCGGGTGCTGGTGGCCGTGCCCTCGGGGCGGATGCTCCAGTGCCCGGCGTCGGAGTCGAGCAGCCGCCCGAACACCGACGGCGCGTCGAACCGGGGCGGGCACCACCAGGTGACCGCGCCCTCGCGGTCGACCAGGGCCGCGCTGCGCCCGTCGGCGAGGAAGCCGTGGTCGCTGATCCTTCGGGTCGGCACGGATGTGGCTACCCGGCCCGGGGCATCGGCATGCCTCGCCACATCGGTCCGGGCCGGTGCGTTACCGCTGCCCGGCGACGGGAACGCGGCGGGTTGACGAAGGAGGATGCTCATGACCAGACCCTCGACTCCGACCGCGGCCTGGCAACCCGGAATGCCGGGCAGCGACAACCTCCCGTCCGGCCCGGGCGGTCGCCCGACGCCGCCGAACGGGGACGGCCACGGCCCGCAGGCCGGGGCGCCGACCGTCACGATCGGCTCGTACCCGGACTATCCGTCCGCCCAGCGCGTCGTGGACTATCTGGCCGACAACCGGTTCCCGGTGGAACGTACCTCGATCGTCGGTACGGACCTCACGCTCGTGGAGACCGTGATGGGACGGCTCACCACGGGCCGGGCGGCCCTGCTCGGGGCCGGCACCGGCGCCTGGTTCGGCTTGTTCATCGGCTTGTTGTTCGGCATCTTCACGGCCGGCAACTGGCTGGCGGTGATCCTGGTCGGGCTGGTGATCGGCGCGATCTGGGGTGCGGTGTTCGGCGCTGTCGCGCACGCGATGAGCGGTGGTCAGCGTGACTTCACCTCGGCGAGTTCGCTACGGGCCGCCCAGTACGCGGTGACGGTGGACGCGGAGCTGGCCGGTCAGGCCCAGCAGCTGCTCAGCCGGATGCACCTGACACCGACCGGCGCCACCGCCCGCTGACCGGCGGTACGCGACATCGAGGGAGGGCCCCACCGGGGTCCTCCCTCGCCGCGTCAGTGGTACGCCCGCTCCCCGGCCCGCAGCGGCACGTCCACCCGGTTCTCCGGCGGGGCCAGCGGGCAGGCCCACCTGTCGTCGTAGGCGCAGCTGGGGTTGTAGAGGTAGTTGGCGTCCAGCCGGACCCGGTCGCCGGGCAGCACGGTCAGGCCGCGGCCGAACGTGCCCTTCACCGTGTCGGTGAGGTACCGGCCCCCGCCGTACGAGCCGTCGCCGCAGGTGCCGTCGCGCAGCGGCAGGAACAGCCCGCCCCCGTACGCCTCGATCCACCACAGCGTCAGCGGTCCCCACGGCGTCGCGGCGACCGCCACCCGCCGGTACGCGACCACGCCGTCCGGGCCACCGGTGTCGATGCGTAGCTCACCGGAGGCCGGGCGCAGCGGCGCCTCGACCACTGCCGACGGGTCGGGCGGGTACCAGCGCAGGCCGGTGAAGCCGGGCCGGTCGGCGGGCGGCACCGGGCTGCTGGGGTGGGTGCGGAACAGCTCGTCGCGGGCGGCCCGGAATCCGGCCAGGTCGAGGTCGGACAGGTAGAGCCGGGCCACCTGCTCCCGCCAGTCGAGCAGGTCGAGATCGTCCATCCCCCGACCCTAGCCGGGTCAGCCGTTCAGATTTTGAGGAGGCAGCCCGCCATCGCCGATTCGCGCACGGCAGGGCCTCTTGTTTAAATTTTAAATAGTGCTACTCTCGGAGCCATGACGGAGAGCCTGGACGCCGAGCGGATGGCCTGCTGGCGCGCGTACATCGAGTCGAGCCAGCGGCTGTTCACCCGGCTCGAGGACGACCTGCGCGCCGACAGCGACCTGAGCTTCGCCGACTACCACGTGCTGGTCCTGCTCTCCGAGGCACCCGGCCACCGGCTGCGCATGGGTGAGCTGGCCGACCGGCTGGTGTTCTCGCCGAGCCGGCTGACCTACCAGATCACCACGATGCGCAAGCGCGGCCTGGTGGCGAAAGAGGCCTGTCCGGCGGACCGGCGCGGCAGCGAGGCCGTGCTCACCGCCGCCGGCCTGCTCGCCCTGCGCGAGGCCGCGCCGCACCACCTGCGCTCCGTGCGCGCCCACCTGATCGACGACCTCGACGACGCCGAGGTCGCCTGCCTCACCCGGGTCTTCGAGCGGCTCGGCCGGCGCCTGCGCGCCGACCGCACCGCGTCGTCCACCCCGGCCGACAAGTAAGGAGCCCCGCGATGCCCGCGATCACCGTCGACGACGTCCTCGTCCTGCCCCGCCTGCCGCAGCTCGGCGAGGCCACCGAATACCGCTCGGTCCGCCGGGTCACCACCGCCCCCAGCGGGTACGAGGGCGAGGGCTTCCCGGTCCGCCGGGCCTTCGCCGGCGTGCCGATGACCGAGCTGGACCCGTTCATCCACCTCGACCAGATGGGCGAGGTCGACTACGCGCCGGGTGAGCCGAAGGGCACCTCCTGGCACCCGCACCGCGGCTTCGAGACGGTGACCTACATGATCGACGGGATCATGGACCACCAGGACTCGACCGGTGGCGGCGGCACCATCACCGACGGCGACACCCAGTGGATGACGGCCGGCAGCGGCCTGCTCCACATCGAGGCGCCGCCGGAGCACCTGGTGATGAGCGGCGGGCTGTTCCACGGCCTGCAGCTCTGGGTCAACCTGCCCAGCATCGCCAAGATGAGCGCGCCCCGCTACCAGGACATCCGCGGCCGGGAGTCGGCGCTGCTCACCACGCCCGACGGCGGCGGCCTGATCCGGGTCATCGCCGGTGAGGTCGCCGGGCACCAGGGTCCGGGCTCGACGCACACGCCGATCACCATCGCGCACGTCACGTTGCAGCCCGGCGCCGAGCTGAGCCTGCCGTGGCGGTCGGACTTCAACGCGCTGGTGTACGTGCTGGCCGGGCGCGGCACTGTCGGCACCGACCGGCGGCCGATCCACCTGGGCCAGCTCGCCGTGCACGGGCCCGGTGAGGCGCTGCGGATCACCGCCGACCGGACGCAGGACTCCAACGCCCCGGCGCTGGAGCTGTACCTGATGGGCGGCCAGCCGATCCGCGAGCCGGTGGCGCACTACGGCCCGTTCGTGATGAACACCCGCGCCGAGCTGATCCAGGCGGTCGAGGACTTCCAGGCCGGCCGGCTCGGGGTGATCCCGACCGGGCGGGTGCCGCACAGCGACGGCCAGGGCGACCGGCCCTGACCTGCTACGGGCGCCCCGGTTCGCCGGGGCGCCCGGGCGGTTCAGGAGACGGCGAAGATCCCGGCCACCCCGAGGATCACCATC
Source organism: Micromonospora sp. WMMA1949 (assembly GCF_027460145.1). Classification (NCBI taxonomy): domain Bacteria; kingdom Bacillati; phylum Actinomycetota; class Actinomycetes; order Micromonosporales; family Micromonosporaceae; genus Micromonospora; species Micromonospora sp. WMMA1949. The sequence continues at coordinate 496,190 of NZ_JAPZBG010000001.1, forward strand.
AACAGGACCGCCACCAGCGCACCCCGCTCCCCCTCCACCGCCTGGTCGCGGTCGTCGGTCACGGTGTTCGTCGTCTCGGCGGGCATGTCGGTGCCTCCTCGGTTTCGCGGTCCAGGGGTCCGGCGCACCCCTGACGCGCGCACCGACGCCGACCTGCTGCTCGACGTGCGGGGCCCTGCCGGGGGTCCTACCGTGTGAGGACGTCGTCGACCTCGGGGGGTGGAACGTGACTCTGCGGGACTGGTTCCTCACCGCACAGGAACGCGCCAACCCGGGCTCTGAATTACCCGTCTGGGCCGATGGAAACCTCGCCGAGCCGCTGATTCACGGTGCCGCGTACTTCGACCGCCTGGTCAGCGAGGTGGAGTCGCTCACGGCGGGCGACCATCTGTTCTTCACCGACTGGCGGGGCGACCCGGACGAGCGGATGCGCCCGGACGGCCCCACCGTGGCGCAGTTGTTCGCGCAGGCCGCCCAGCGCGGGGTGATCGTCAAGGGCCTGATCTGGCGCTCGCACCTCGACACGCTCTCCTACAGCGAGGCGGAGAACCGCGACCTCAGCGAGGCGATCCGCGCGGCCGGCGGCGAGGTGCTGCTCGACCAGCGGGTCCGGCGCGGCGGCTCGCACCACCAGAAGCTGGTGGTGCTGCGCCGTCCGGGCGACCCGAGCCGGGACATCGCCTTCGCCGGGGGCATCGACCTGTGCCACAGCCGCCGCGACGACGCCGGCCACGCCGGTGACCCGCAGCCGGTCGGCATGTCCCCCCGGTACGGCCCCACGCCGCCCTGGCACGACGTGCAGCTCGCGGTGCGGGGGCCGGTGGTCGGCGCGCTCGACACCACGTTCCGGGAGCGGTGGACCGACCCGATGCCGCTGGACTCGGAAAACCCGATGGCCTACCTGCGGGACCGGCTGCGCGGCTCGGACCTGCGCCCCGACCCGCTGCCCGAGCAGCCCGCCGACCCGCCGCCGTGCGGGCCGCACCACGTGCAGGTGCTGCGCACCTACCCGGCGGTGCGGCCCCGCTACTCCTTCGCCCCGGACGGCGAGCGCACCGTGGCGCGCGGCTACACCAAGGCGGTACGCCGGGCCCGGCGGCTGATCTACCTGGAGGACCAGTACCTCTGGTCGACCGAGGTGGCGGAACTGTTCGCGCAGGCGCTGCACGAGCACCCGGACCTGCACCTGGTGGCGGTCGTGCCCCGGCATCCGGACGTGGACGGCCGGCTCGCGCTGCCACCGAACATGGTGGGCCGGGAGCAGGCGCTGTCGCTGTGCCACCGGGCCGCACCGGACCGGGTGCACGTTTTCGACGTGGAGAACCACGACGGCACGCCGGTCTACGTGCACGCCAAGGTGTGCGTGGTGGACGACGTGTGGGCCAGCGTGGGCAGCGACAACTTCAACCGCCGGTCCTGGACGCACGACAGCGAGCTGTCCTGCGCGGTGCTCGACGATACGCGCGACGAGCGGACGCCGGCCGACCCGGCCGGGCTGGGCGACGGTGCCCGGGTGTTCGCCCGCGACCTGCGGCTGCGGCTGTGGCGCGAGCACCTGGACCGCGATCCCGGCGGCGCGCAGGACGACGACCTGCTGGACCCGGCGGACGCGGTGGCGGCGATCACCGCGGCGGCGGAGGAACTGGACCGCTGGCACGCCGGCGGCCGGTCCGGTCCCCGTCCGCCGGGCCGGTTGCGCCCGCACCGCCCGGAGCGGTTGCCCTGGCGTACGCGGCTCTGGGCGCTGCCCGCGTACCGGCTGGTCTACGACCCGGACGGCAGGCCGCTGCGGGCCCGGCGCGCCGGCACCTGGTGAAGGTCGGCCGGCTCGTCCGGCACGTTCGGACGGGCCGGGTACGCGAACGACACGCGCGGCGAGTAGAAGCCCCAGCACACGTGCAGCGGGTTGGCCGGCCGCAACGCGTGGACCGGGTGCTCCGGGGCCGGGAACTCCACCGACTCGACCTCGAACGGTGACACCGGCTCGGCCACGTACGGGTAGTCGGTGACGATCAGCTCGCCGTCGCTGCCTGTGAGGTAACGGTGATGGCCCATGTGCGCCTCGGTGCCGGTGTGCCCGACCCGGGCGGTGACCCGGATCAGCAGCGTGCCGTCGGCGGCCCGGGTCTCGGCGGTGAGCTGATCGCCCCGCAGGTCGAGGCGGGTCTCCCCGGCGACGGCCGGTGCGCCCCGCGCGCTCGCGTACTGCCGGACCCGCTCGCTGGAGGAGATGTAGTGCGTCCACCAGCCGCCCGGGGTCTCGCCGTCGGGCGGATCCATGTCCGCCAGCGAGACACCCAGGTAGGTGAGCGAGTACGCGCCGAAGCCGGAGGTCTGCGTCTCGTCGTCGACCACGTACTGGTTGACGAACACCTGCCGCTGCGGGTGCGGCCGCAGCCCCGCGGGCAGGAGCGTCTCGACCGCACGCGGATCCGCCGGGAGCCAGCTGAACAGCAGCGTCCGGGCGTTGATGACGAGTTGCGGCGCGGCGGGATCCAGCACGGTGCCTCCGTTGACGTGTCGTTACGGACGGTACGGGCGGTCCCGTCGGCGGGACAACGACAGAAAGGCGACACTTCGGCCGCCTGTCGGATTCCACGTTGACCGGTCGGGGTACGACCGGGGCCGGCCGGTCACCGCCGCGCGCCACCCCGCCGAGCGCGTTATCCACCGGCTCACGCCTTTTGTAGCTGCTTACACCTTAAGTACATCGTACTTTCGGCTAGATTTCCGCAGCACGATCGGGCTATGGTGGCTTCCGAACGTACGACCGAAACCTAAACCAAAGCGTCACGTCTTTTTTCTTCCGTGGACGAGGTGCAGGGAGGACCACCCATGAGCGCTCCCACGATCAGCGCCCCGGCGACCGCGCCGGCCGGCTCCGCGAAGCTCGACCCCCGCTCGCTCACCGACAGCGCCGCCGACCTGCTCGACGCGATGGCCGCGCTGCCCGCCGACCACCCGTCGCGGCCCGCGCTGCGCGACCGCGCCATCGAGGCGTGGCTGCCGCTGGCGAACCACCTGGCCCACCGCTACAGCGGCCGAGGCGAGCCCAACGACGACCTGGCGCAGACCGCGGCGATCGGCCTGATCAAGGCGATCGACAAGTTCGACCCGTCGCGCGGCGTCGACTTCGCCGGCTACGCCATCCCCACCATCATCGGCGAGCTGAAGCGCCACTTCCGCGACCGCACCTGGGACATCCGGGTGCCGCGCCGCCTCCAGGAGCTGCGCCTGGCGATCTCCGACGCCAACAGCACGCTGCTCCAGACGCTCGGCCGTTCGCCGACGGTCGCCGACATCGCCACCCACCTCAAGCTCACCGAGGAAGAGGTGCTGGAGGGCCTGGAGGGCGCCCGCGCCTACAACGCGGTGTCGCTGTCCACCCCGACCGGCGACGGCGAGCGGGCCACCGAGCTGGGCGACATGCTCGGCGGCGAGGACGGCGAGTTCGAGCTGGCCGAGATGCGTGTCGCCCTCGGCCCGGCGCTCGCCACGCTCGACCAGCGCGAGCAGAAGATCCTCACGCTGCGCTTCTACGGCAACCTGACCCAGTCGCAGATCGCCGAGCAGATCGGCGTCTCGCAGATGCACGTGTCCCGGCTGCTGGCCCGGGCCCTGACCAAGCTGCGCGGTCAGCTCGACGGAACGTACTAGCAAGGGGCGGCGGCCGGGTCGGCGGACCCGGCGCGACGCCACCCGGCCCGGTCGGCGGTGCGCCGGCCGGGCCGTTCCGCGTCCGGGGGCAGCGCGAACCGGCCGGCGGCACGGTGCGAGAGTGGGTCGGTGCTCGCCGACCTCCCGCTCGACCTGCCGGTCCGCCCGGTCCTGCCGGCGCTCGTCGACGCGCTGCGCGAGCGCGGCGCCGCCGTCCTGGTGGCGCCGCCGGGCACCGGCAAGACCACCACCGCGCCGCTCGCGGTCGCCGACGCGGTCACCGGCCGCGTGGTGATCGCCCAGCCCCGGCGGGTGGCCGCCCGCGCCGCCGCGCACCGGATGGCCACCCTGCTCGGCGAGCGGGTCGGCGACCGGATCGGGTACGCGGTTCGCGGCGAGCGCCGGGTCGGCCCGCGTACCCGCGTCGAGGTGGTCACCACCGGCCTGCTGGTCCGCCGCCTGCACCACGACCCGGAGCTGCCCGGCGTGGACGCGGTAGTGCTCGACGAGTGTCACGAGCGGCACCTCGACGCCGACCTGGCGCTGGCGTTCAGCGTCGAGGCCCGCGCGACGCTGCGCCCGGACCTGTGGCTGCTGGCGATGTCGGCCACCCCGCGGACGGACCGGTTCGCCGCGCTGCTCGGCGCCGGTGACCCCGCCCCCGTGGTACGCGCCGAGGCCGCGCTGCATCCGGTCGAGCGGGTGTGGGCGCCACCGCCGCGACCGGTGACGCCGCCCGGCGCGGGCCGGGTCGACCCGGCGCTGCTCGACCACGTGGCCGCCACGGTCCGCCGGGCGCTGCGCGAACGCGACGGTGACGTGCTGGTCTTCCTGCCCGGCGCGGGCGAGATCGGCGCCGTCGCGCGCCGCCTGGCCGACCTGCGCGACATCGCGGTACTGCCCCTGCACGGCCGGCTGCCCGGGCCCGCCCAGGACGCGGCGCTCACCCCGGCCGCCGGACGGCGCGTGGTGCTGGCGACCCCGGTGGCGGAGAGCAGCCTGACCGTCCCCGGCGTCCGGGTGGTGGTGGACGCCGGACTGAGCCGGGTGCCCCGCACCGACCTGGCCCGAGGGCTGGGCGCGCTGGTCACGGTGCCGGTGTCGCGGGCCGGGGCCACCCAGCGCGCCGGCCGGGCCGGGCGGGAGGCGCCCGGCGCGGTCTACCGCTGCTGGTCCGAGGCGACGCACGAACGGCTCGCCCCGCAGCCCGAACCGGAGATCGCCACCGCCGACCTGACCGGGTTCGCGCTGGAGCTGGCGGCCTGGGGCACGCCGGACGGCACCGGGCTGGCGCTGCCCGACCCACCGCCACCGGCCGCGCTCACGGTGGCGCGGGAGACGCTGACCACGCTCGGCGCGGTGGACCACGACGGCCGGATCACCGCGCGGGGGCGGGCGGTAGCGGCGGCGGGCACGCATCCCCGGCTGGCGCGGGCGCTGCTGGACGGCGCACCCCGGGTCGGCGCCGAACGGGCCGCCCAGGTGGTGGCGATCCTCGGCGAGGACACGCTGGGCGGGACGGGGGACGACCTGCCCGCCCGCTGGCGGCGGCTGCGCGACGGCGCCGACCCGGCCGCCACCGCGCGCTGGCGCGCCGAGGTACGCCGCCTGCGCGCCGCCCTGCCCGCCGACGGCGCCGAGCGGGAGCGCCTGCCCGACGATCTGGCCGCGGGGCTGCTCGCCGGGCTCGCGTACCCGGAACGGCTGGCCCGGGCGCGGCGGCCGGGCGCGTCCGCGTACCTGATGGCCGGCGGCACCGCGGCGGAGCTGGCGCCCGGGTCGGGGCTGGCCGGGTCGGCGTGGCTGGCCGTCGCGGTGGCCGACCGCTCCCCCGGCGCGCCTGCCGCCCGGGTTCGGCTGGCCGCGCCGATCGACGAGGCGACCGCCCGGGAGGCCGGGGCCGCGCTGCTGGACACCGGGCGGGAGGTGGCCTGGTCCGGCGGGGACGTGGTGGCCCGCGAGGTGGTCCGGCTCGGCGCTGTCGAGCTGGTCGACCGGCCGCTGACCGCGCCGGAACCGGAGCTGGTCGCGGCGGCGCTGCTGGACGGGCTGCGGCAGGAAGGGACGGGACTGCTGCGGTGGACGCCCGAGGCGACCGCGCTGCGCCACCGGCTGGCGTTCTGCCGCCAGGCGCTCGGTGACGACTGGCCGGACGTTTCCGACGTGGCCCTGCTCGCCGAAGCGCCGGCCTGGCTCGGCCCGGAGCTGGCCCGCGCCCGGCGCCGGGCCGACCTGCACCGGGTGGACGTGACGGCGGCGCTGCGGCGGCTGCTGGACTGGCGGCAGGCGGCGCGGCTGGACGAGCTGGCCCCGGAGCGGGTCGAGGTGCCCAGCGGCTCGCGGATCCGGGTGGACTACGCCGACCCGGCCGCCCCGGTGCTGGCGGTCAAGCTGCAGGAGACGTTCGGCTGGCGGGACGTGCCGCGCATCGCCGGCGGGCGGGTGCCGGTGCTGCTGCACCTGCTCTCCCCCGCGGGACGGCCGGTGGCGGTCACCGCGGACCTGGCGTCGTTCTGGCGCACCGGCTATCCGCAGGTGCGCTCGGAGTTGCGCGGACGCTACCCGCGCCATCCCTGGCCGGAGGACCCGACCACGGCCGAGCCGACCCGGAGGGCTGCGCCGCGCCGGCGGTGAGGGCTACTCCTCGACGACGTCGGCGATCACGACGGTGATGTTGTCCGGGCCGCCGGCGCGCAACGCCAGGTCGATCAGCCGGGCCGCGCAGGCGTCGCGTTCCGGCTGCTCGCTGAGCACCTCGGTGAGCGTGTCGGCGCGGACCACGTTGGAGAGGCCGTCGCTGCACAGCAGCCAGCGGTCGCCGGCCCGGGGCACCATCGTGGCGTACGACGGCGACACCTCGTCGCCCTGCAACGCCTGGGTCACCACCGCCCGCCGGGGGTGGCTGCTGGCCTGCTCGGCGGTGATGACGCCCTGGTCGACGAGCATCTGCACGAACGTGTCGTCGCGGGTGACCTGCTTGAGCACGCCCTCGCGGTAGAGGTAGGCCCGGGAGTCGCCGACGTGCGCCAGCGCGAGGCAGCTGCCGGTGCGGGCGAACAGCAGCGCGGTGAGCGTGGTGCCCATGCCCTGGCGTTCCGGGTCCTCCTCGACGGCCCGGCGGATCTGCGCGGTGGCCACTTCGATCCCGCCCTGGAGCGCGGCGACGAGCGCGTGTTCCGGCGTCTCCACGTCCAGCGGGGCGATCGCGTCGATGGCGATGCGGCTGGCCAGGTCGCCGGCCGCCATGCCGCCCATGCCGTCGGCGACCGCGACCAGCCAGGCACCCGCGTGCTGCGCGTCCTGGTTACCGCTGCGGATCAGCCCACGGTCGCTCGCTCCGACGGAACGAAGCTTCAGGGTCATGGGTCGCAGCCTGCCAGGTCGAGGGCTCGGATGTCTCTAGGAGATCACTGACATCGTACGTGGCGCGCCGAACCGCACCGCGCGAGGGCGCGCGTGCCCCATCGGGCCGGATCGATTGACAGCGGCGGAACGCGGTGGAAACATCGGGCTGATATTGGGAGCGCTCCCAGTTCCCGGTCTCCCCCACCACCCCCGAGCACGGAAGGAACCTCCGTGACCCGATCCCGTCGTCGGCTCGCCGCACTCGCGGCCACCACGCTGGCGCTCACCGGCCTCACCGCCGGCCCGGCGAGCGCCGAGGTGCCGCCGGACGCCCCCGAACAACTTCGAAACGGCGACTTCAGCGCCGGCGTCTCCCCCTGGTTCTCCTACGGCACCGGCGACCTCGCGGTCGTCGACGGCCGCCTCTGCACCTCCGTCGCGGCGGGCACCGCCAACCCGTGGGACGCCGGCATCGGCCAGGACGCGGTGCCGCTGACCCAAGGCGCCGAGTACGAACTGTCCTTCGACGTCTCCGCGACCCCCGGCGCGCCCCTCAAGGCGGTGCTCCAGCTCGGCAGCGCCCCCTACACCACGTACGCCAGCGTCGACGCCACAGCCACCGGCACCGCGCAGCGCGTCACCACCACGTTCACCTCACCTGCCGACAACCCCACCGCCCAGCTGATCTTCCAGATCGGCGGCAGCGCCCAGGCGCAGACGTTCTGCCTGGACAACGTGTCGCTGCGCGGCGGGGAGCCGGCACCTCCGTACGAGCCGGACACCGGTCCCCGGGTCCGGGTCAACCAGGTCGGCTACCTGCCCGGCGGGCCGAAGCACGCCACAGTGGTCACCGAGGCCACCGACGCGCTGCCGTGGCAGCTGAAGTCGGCCGGCGGCACCGTGGTGGCCAGCGGCGAGACCACGCCGCGCGGCACCGACGCCGCCTCGGCGCAGAACGTGCAGACGGTCGACTTCTCCGCGTACCGCACGCCGGGCACCGGCTACACGCTGACCGTGGACGGCGAGACCAGCCACCCGTTCGACATCTCCGGCGCGCTCTACGACCGGCTGCGCTCCGACTCGCTGCAGTTCTTCTACGCCCAGCGCAGCGGCATCGAGATCGACGGCGACCTGATCGGCGAGGAGTACGCCCGCCCGGCCGGCCACCTCGGCGTCGCGCCCAACCAGGGTGACACCGACGTGCCGTGCAAGGCCGGCGTCTGCGACTACTCGCTGGACGTACGCGGCGGCTGGTACGACGCGGGCGACCACGGCAAGTACGTCGTCAACGGCGGCATCGCCACCTACCAACTCCTGAGCACGTTCGAGCGGACCAAGACCGCCGAGACCGCCGACGGCGGCGCCGCCCTGGGCGACTCCACGCTGCGGCTGCCCGAGCGCGGCAACGACGTGCCGGACGTGCTCGACGAGGCGCGCTGGGAGCTGGAGTTCCTGCTGCGTATGCAGGTGCCCGCGGGCAAGCCGCTGGCCGGGATGGTCCACCACAAGATCCACGACCGGAACTGGACCGGCCTGCCGCTGCAGCCCGAGGACGACCCGGAGCCGCGTGAGCTGCACGCGCCGTCCACCGCCGCCACGCTGAACCTGGCCGCCGTCGCCGCGCAGTGCCAGCGGCTGTACGCCCCGTACGACGCCGCGTTCGCCGCGCGCTGCGGCACCGCCGCGAAGACCGCGTACGCGGCGGCCAAGGCGAACCCGGCGATCTACGCGCCGGCCAGCGACAGCACCGGCGGCGGCGCGTACGACGACACCAACGTCAGCGACGAGTTCTACTGGGCCGCGGCCGAGCTGTGGCTGACCACCGGCGACAAGGCGTACCTGGCCGACGTCACCGGCTCGCCGCTGCACACCGCCGACGTGTTCGCCCCGAACGGCGCGTTCGGCTGGCAGAGCGTCGCCGCGCTGGGCCGCATGGACCTGGCCACCGTGCCGAACACGCTGCCGGCCGCGGAGAAGACCCGCATCCGCGAGTCGATCACCGCCGCCGCCGACAGCTACCTGGCCACGATCGCCGGCCAGGCGTACGGGCTGCCGTTCCCGGGCAGCGCCGACGCGTACGTCTGGGGCAGCAACAGCAACCTGGTGAACAACGCGATCGTGCTGGCCACCGCGTTCGACCTGAGCCGGGACGCGAAGTACCGGGACGGGGCCGTGCAGGCCGCCGACTACCTGTTCGGCCGCAACGCGCTGAACATGTCGTACGTGACCGGGTGGGGCGAGCAGCACGCCCGCAACCAGCACAGCCGGATCTTCGGCCACCAGCTGAACCCGGACCTGCCGCGCCCGCCGGCCGGTTCGCTCGCCGGTGGCCCGAACGCCGCGCTGCAGGACCCGTTCGCGGCGAGCCTGCTCGCCGGATGCGCGCCGATGTTCTGCTACGTCGACGACATCAACTCGTACGCGACCAACGAGGTGGCGATCAACTGGAACTCGGCGCTGGCCTGGCTCGCGTCGTTCCTGGCCGACCAGGGTGACGCGGGCGCGGTCCCGGCGCCGTCCTGTGCGGTCACCTACACCACGCACGGGAGCTGGCCGTCCGGCTTCACCACCCAGGTGACGGTGCGCAACACCGGCACCACGGCGGTGAACGGGTGGAGCCTGCGCTGGGCGTTCCTCGGCGACCAGAAGGTGGACCACGCGTGGTCGGCGCAGCTCGGCCAGAGCGGCGCCACCGTCATCGCGAAGAACATGTCCTGGAACGCGAAGCTGGCGCCGGGCGCGTCCACCACGTTCGGCTTCAACGGCACCGCCTCCCGATTCCCCAACCCGGATCCGGGGCTGGTCACCCTGAACGGCAAGGCCTGCACGGTCTCCTGACCGAGCTGACCGGGCGCCATCGCAGGACCGGGTACGGTCCTGCGATGGCGTACCTGTTCCTGCTCGGCGCGATCACCGCCGAGGTGATCGGCACCAGTCTGCTCAAGGCCACCGACGGCTTCACCCGGCTCTGGCCGACGCTCGGCCTCGCCGTGGCGTACCTGTCCGCGTTCGGGCTGCTCTCGCTGGCCGTGAAGGACATCCCGGTCGGCGTCGCGTACGCGGTCTGGTCCGGCCTCGGCACCGCCGCCATCATGGCGATCGGCGCGGCGTTCCTCGGTGAGCCGCTGAGCGTGACGAAGGTGGTCGGGGCGGGACTGGTCATCGCCGGGGTGGTGGTGCTCAACCTCGGCGGCGCCCACTGAGCCCGGCCCGGCTCAGGCCGGCAGCCCCGCCGCGCGCAGCAGCCGGAGCTGCCCGATCTCGGCCACGTTCTTCATCAGCTCGGCGTTCACCCACGCGGCCAGGTCCGCGACGGTGAACCCCGCGTCGGCGGGCCAGGGGTACGCGGACGGCCGGTCCAGGTCGTCAGCGGTCAGCCCGTCCAGCGCGTCCGTCCACTCCGCCCGCAGCCCTCGCAGCCAGGCGAGCGTGTCCGCGCCCGGCCCGGGCCAGCGGATGTCGTCGCGTTCCCGCGCCGGCCGCTGCCGCACGTGGTCGGCGGCGACCGACCACCACCAGCCGATGTGCCAGGTCAGCCACCCGATGGTGGGTGCCGGGACCGGGTTCGGCTCGGTGTCGGCCCAGTCGGGACGCCACCCGCCGCCCGGGCCGGGGCGCATAGTCCAGCACAGCGCGGCCGGCTCCCAGAGGAAGTCCGCCGGCTCCAGCCGGTCGAGGTGGTACTCGGCGAGCGCCCAGGTCAGGTCGAACTGCCGGCGCAGCAGGGCGGTCACGGAGGCGGGCACCGCGCGATCGTGGCACGGCAGACGCCCCCGGTCGACCGGTTAAGCGCCCTTCCCGAAGCGGCGTGTCGCCCCGGAACAGAAGAGTTGTCCCTCCAGCGTTATGCCCCTGAGTCATACTTATGACTGAGAGGCATAACGTTCAGAAGCTTGTCCTTCCCGAGGGCTGCCGGCCGCGCTCACCCGGCTTGCCGAAAACCCGGTGGACTCGTACAGGCACGTGCGCGACCGTGACCTTCGTGGGCGGCGACGCGGAACGTCGGGTGTGGGCGGCAATGCCGCCCGGCAGCCGCGATGCGTTGGCTGCGCTCCCGGCGGCGGACCTGCGAACGCTGCTTCTCGGCGTCGCCCGGGACCGCGCCGGGGCCGTCCGTCCGGCGCAGGTGCTGCGGCGCTGGAATGAGGACCGCTTCGTCCGGCCGTCCGCTGCCGACCCGCGTGTGCTGTCCCGCTTGGAGGGTCGGATCTGGGCGCTGTTGCCGCCGGATGCGGCAGGGGTGGAGTTGTCGCCGGTGGCGCCACTCGGCACCTGCGCCGCCGTCGCACCGGTCAGCCAGCACCGGATCGTCTCCACGATGCGCGGCACGGAGGTGGTCAGCGACCCGACGAACGCCTTGGCGGTGGAGGCAGCGGCGCGCCGCAGCCAGGCCGACGAGGTGCACCTGGCCGCGATGCACCGGGTGCTGCGGGCACAGGACTTCGGTCCTGACGCGTCCACCCACTTCCGGCTCTGCGCGCTGGTCTCCACCACACGGGACACCGGTTCGGGGCGCACCGAGGCCCGACTGCTTCTGCGGCATCTCACCTTCTGGCGCACCGTGCTGACCGAGCTGGCTCCGGCGGCCGCACCGCGGTTGCACGTCACGGCCCTGGACCCGATCGTCGGCGAACGGCTCCACGACACCGTCCGGCCCGCGTTCGGCGACAGCCTTGTTCCCCTGCACGACGAGCCGGAGCGAAAACGCGGTCGCGGCTACTACCGGGGCGCCGCGCTGCGCGTCTCGCTGCACGACGACAAGCGGGATGTCGGTGACGGCGGCTTCACCGACTGGACCGCCCGACTGCTCGGCGACGCCAAGGAGCGCTGCCTGATCTCCTGCCTGGCGACCGAACGCCTCGCCGACTTGACACCTTGGTCCGACGGACGCTGAACGGCGCGCTCACCGGAGCGCGGGGATTGATCCGCGGGGTGAGCGGCATCGCTTTGTCCAGGGCACCGCGACAGCCGACCCGCGCCTAGCGTCGACCTCATGGCCCCGGCCGGACCCCGCTGATGGGCCGGCCGGGCGCTCTACCTGGCCCGGAACGTGGGACTGGCTCGTACGCGACGGACGGGGTGGCGATCAACCGGAACGTGGCACTGCCCCGATGCCCGGTCGACGGTCAACCGCTCAGTCGGGTAGGCGTGCGGGGACGGGGCGGCGCATCGCGATCCGCTCGGCCGGGTCGAGGCCCAGCGCCGCCTCGGCGGCCAGCAGCTCGATCAGGCCGGGCGTCAACTCCGCGCCGCTCAGCTCGCGGAATCCGCACCGCACGTAGTAGGGCCCGTTCCACGGCACCGAGCGGAACGTGGTCAGCGTCAACGCCGGCAACCCCTGCGACGACGCCCACACCGCCACCCGGTCGAGCAGACGCCGCCCGATGCCACGGCGGGCGTACGCCGGATCGACGCTGAGCTGCTGCACGTGCGCCGCGCCGTCGACCAGATCGGCGAGCACGAACGCGATCGGCCGGTCGGCCGGGTCGGTCGCCACCCACAGCCGGCCGGCGCGCTGCCCGGCGGCCAGCGCCTCCACCGGCAGCGGCGGCATGTCGGCCACCAGGGTCATGCCGATCTCCCGGAACGGGGTGCCGGAAGCCACCTCGATCCGCTGCACCTCGGTCAGTTCCTCGGCCCTGGCGATCCTGCTGCGCTCCACGGCGCCGACCCTGGCAGAGCGGGGACTGGCAGGCGAGCGGATTTCCCGCACCGCGCTCGCTCCGGATGTTTCGGCGGTGACCGGCGGCGGCGACGCCCGGCGGGCTCGCGGTGTGACAGGCGTCGCCCCCCGCGGGGCTCCGGGCCAGCCGGAACAGTCCTAGCGTCGACCCCATGGCCCCCGCCGGACCCCGCTGATGGGACGCGTCTCGCCGCTCCCGCCGCCCGGGCCGCTACGCACCCTCGCGTACGCCACGCTGGTCAACACGGTCGGCGCGGGCCTGTGGCTGGCGGGCGGGGCGCTCTACCTGACCCGGGACGTGGGCCTCTCCGCCACCTCGGTGGGCGCCGGGCTCACCGTCGCCGGGCTGGTCGGGCTGAGCGCGAGCGTGCCGCTGGGCGCGCTGGCCGACAGGTGGGATCCGCGTACGCTCCGGGCCGTCCTCCAGGTGGGCCAGGCGGTCGCCGCGCTCGCGTACCTGCTGGTCGGCTCGTTCCCGGCGTTCCTGGCGGTGGCGGTGCCGGAGGCGCTGCTCGCGGCCGGCAACCTGGCGGTACGGGCGGCGCTCGTCGCGGCGGTGGGCGGCCCGGACGGCCGGGTGCACGCCTTCGCCACGCTGCGCGCGGTGGCGAACCTGGGCATCACCGTCGGTACCGCGCTGGCCGGAATCGCGCTCGCGGTGGACACGCACCGGGCGTACCAGGTGCTCGTGGTCGGCAACGCGGCCACCTACCTGCTCTCGGCGGCACTGCTGCTGCGCCTGCCGCCGCAGCCGGCCGCCGACGCGCGCCGGGCCACGGCGGCGAGGCCGGCACCCGACGCGGAGACGACGCCCGGAACGATGACGACCGGCGGCGGCACCCGACGCGGACCGGGCGCGCGGCGGCGCGGCGGACCGCTGCGGGACGGACGGTTCCTCGCGGTGAGCGGCGCGTCGGCGGTGCTGAGCACGCACGTGACGGTGCTCGTGCTCGTCGTGCCGCTGTGGACGGTGGACCGCGCCGGCGCGCCGCCGCCCGTGGTGTCGGCGGTGCTGCTCGCCAACACGGTCCTCACCGTGCTGCTCGCGGTCCGGCTGAGCCGGGGCGCGGAGCGGGCCGCGCCGGCCGCCCGGAAGCTGCGCCGGGCCGGGCTGGTGCTCGCCGCGGCGACACCCCTGTACGCCGTGACCGGCGTCCTGCCGGTGCTCCCGGCGGTCGTCCTGCTGCTCGTGGCCACGGCGGTGTGGACGGTGGGCGACCTGTGGCACGGCGCGGCCGGCGCGGGCCTCGCCTACGACCTGGCCCCACCCGGGGCGATCGGGGCCTACCAGGGCGCCGACGGCCTGCTCGCCGGGCTGGCCCAGGCGCTCGGCCGGGGCCTGCTCACGCTGCTGGTGCTCGGCGGCGGTCCGGCCGGCTGGCTGGTCCTCGGCGGGGTCTTCGCCTCCGCCGGGCTGGCCGCCCCGGCGCTGGCCCGCCGGGCGATCGCCAACCGGCCGGCGCCGGAGGCCCGGCCCGCCGGGGTGCCCGGGTGAGCGGCGTGTAGCAGCATGGCGGCATGACCGACCAGCAGAGCATCACGATCCGCCCGGGTGGGCCCGGCGACGCCCCGACGCTGCTCCGGCTTCTCGACAGCGCCACCGCCTGGCTGGCCGAACTCGGGCGTACCGACCAGTGGGGCACCGAGCCGGCGTCGATCGACCCGCGCCGCATCGCCCAGGCCGACGCGTGGGCGGCCGGGAACGGCCTGTACCTCGCGGAGATCGACGCGACGGTGGTGGGCGCGCTGGTGCTGGGCGCGGCGACCGAGTACGTGCCGCCGGCCACCGAACCGGAGCTGTACGTGAACCTGCTGGTCACCGACCGGGCGTACGCGGGGTACGGGATCGGGGCGCGGTTGCTGGCGTACGCGGCGGAACTGGCCCGCGACCGCGGCGTCGGCCTGCTGCGGGTCGACTGCTTCCGCAGCCCGGACCGGGCGCTCGTGCGGTTCTACGAGCGCTGCGGGTTCACCGCCACCGAGCCGTTCACGGTGGAGCGGCCGGGCCGCCCGACGTGGACCGGGCAGGTGCTGGAGCGCCGGGTCGGCTGAGTCAGCCGATCTCCTCGTCCACGAAGCACCAGCGCCACGACTCCCCCGGCTGCACCGACCGCATCACCGGGTGCCCGGTGGACTCGAAGTGCTTCGTGGCGTGCTGGTACGGCGACGAGTCGCAGCAGCCCACGTGTCCGCAGTCCAGGCAGGCGCGCAGGTGCACCCAGTCCGGGTTGCCGATCGCCACGCAGTCCGGGCACTCGGTCGTGGTGCCGGGCTCGGCGGTGCCCGCCTCGGCCAGGTGCTGGCAGCTCATTCGACGACCTCCTGTCGCAGCATGGACTCCTCCAGATCCAGATCACGGTAGGCGCGGGTGAGCACCTCCTCCGGGATCTGGCCGGAGTCGCGGGCGGCCCGGAACACCTCCCGCTCCGCGTCGATCATCTCCTGCCGCAGACGCGCGTACGCCTGGGAGGGGGTTTCCCGTTCGGTGCCGCCCAGTCGCTCCCAGGCCAGGTTGGCGCGGGAGGTGGTCAGCCCGCGCAGGCGTTCCACCACCGCCTCCGGCGCGCCCTCGGCCAGCTCGTCGAGGCGTTCCCGGGCGGCCCGGCTGGCCCGCTGCTGCACCCCGGCGGCCGACAGCGCGTCCTGCACCGGGTCGTCCGGCGGCAGCCGCAGCCGCCGCGCCAGCCAGGGCAGCGTGGCGCCCTGCCCGACAAGCGTCGCGACGATCACCGCGAAGGCCAGCCAGATGAGCAGCGCACGCGGGTACGGCGCGTCGTCGGCGAGGGTGAGCGGCAGGCCCAGCGCGGCAGCGAGCGTCACCACGCCCCGCATGCCGGCCCAGCCGATGACGACGGGGAACTGCACCGGCGGCACCGGGTCGCGCCGGCGGATCCGGGGCACGAGGCGGGCCAGGTAGGTGGCCGGGAACACCCAGACGAACCGGGACAGGAAGACGGCGGCCAGCACCCCGGCGGTGATCGCGGCCAGCGAGCCGATCGGCTCGTCGAGGTCGCGGACCACCTCCGGCAGTTGCAGGCCGACCAGCAGGAACACCAGTCCTTCGAGGAGGAACCGGATCAGCCGCCAGAACGCGGTCACCTGCAGCCGGGAGGCCGCCGACAGCAACAACGGCAACTTGTGCCCGATACCGAGGCCGGTCACCACCACAGCGACCACGCCGGAGGCGTGGATCTCCTCGGCGGCGAAGACCACGGCGAACGGCACGATCAACGACAGCGCGTTGTCCAGCACCGGGTCGGTGATGCGCTTGTGCAGGTAGCCGAAGACCACCACGCCCAGCAGACCGACCAGGATGCCGCCGCCGGCCGCGACGACCACCTCCCGGGCCACCGCGCCGACGCCGACGCCACCGGTGGTGGCGGTCGCGGCGACGATCGCCACCCGCAGCAGCACCAGCGCGGTGGCGTCGTTGACCAGGCTCTCGCCCTCCAGGATGGTGACGACCCGCCGGGGCAGGCCGACCCGCCGGGCCACCGCGGTGGCGGCGACCGCGTCCGGCGGCGCCACCACCGCGCCGAGCGCCAGGCAGATCGCGTACGGCAGTCCGGGCAGGAACCAGTGCACGACGGTGCCCACCACGAACGCGGTGAAGATGACCAGCCCGACGGCGAGCAGCAGGATCGGCCGCAGGTTGAGCCGGAACGCCGGCACCGACGTCTCCAACGCCGCCACGTAGAGCAGCGGCGGCAGGATGCCCACCAGCACCAGGTCCGGGTCCAGCCGCACGTGCGGGAAGAACGGCAGGAACGACAACGCGAGGCCGAGCACCACCAGCAGGATCGGCGCCAGCAGGCCGAGCCGGCGGGCCAGCGCCGCACCGAAGGTCGCGATGGCCAGGAAGACCACGACCTCGAACAGAGCATCCACGAACGACGAGCCTATGTGCCGCGGCGCCGATGTGTGATCAGGCGGCGGAGCGCAGCTTCGGCAGCACCTCGGCGCCGAACGTGTCGATGAAGGCGCGCTGCTCCTGCCCGACGTGGTGCAGCGCGATCTGGTCGAAGCCCAGCGCCACGTACTCCTCCAGCCAGCCGATGTGCCGTCCCAGGTCGGCGGAGACGTTCACCGTCTCGGCGACCTTCGACATCGGCACGTCGGCGCTCGCCACGTCGAAGTGCTCGGGGGTTTCCAGATCCCAGCAGACCGGCGGCGCGAACACGTTGCTGCGCCACTGCTCGTACGCGATCGCCTCGGCCTGGTCCTGCTCGGGCGCCCAGCTCACGTGCACCTGCAGGTGCAGCGGGCCGCGTCCGCCCGCGTCCCGATAGGCGTCGATCATCTGCCGCAGGTGCTCGACCGGCGCGTTGACGGTGATCAGTCCGTCCGCCCACTCGGCGCACCAGCGCGCGGTGGCGACGCTCACCGCGGCGCCGACCAGCGCGGGCGGCTCCTCCGGCCGGGTCCACAGCTTCGCCCGGTCCACTGTGACGAGGCCGTCGTGGCTGACCTCCTCGCCGGCGAGCAGCGCCCGGATCACGTCGACGCACTCGCGCAGGCGGGCGCTGCGGACGTCCTTGCGGGGCCAGACCTCGCCGGTGATGTGCTCGTTCGCGGCCTCACCGGTGCCCAGCGCGGCCCAGAATCGTCCCGGGTACATGGCGCCGAGCGTGCCGATGGCCTGCGCGATGATCGCCGGGTGGTAGCGCTGGCCGGGCGCGTTCACCACGCCGAAGGACAGGTTCGTGGCCTGGAGCGCGGCGCCGAGCCAGGACCAGGCGAACCCGGACTGGCCCTGCCGCTCGCTCCACGGCGAGAAGTGGTCGGAGCACATGGCCGCGTCGAAGCCCGCGCGCTCGGCGTGGATCACCGCCTCCAGCAGCCGGGCCGGGTGGATCTGCTCGTGGGATGCGTGGAAGCCGAACGCCGTCATGGTGGGCACTCCTACCCACCACGGGGGAGATGTAAGCAGGGGCCCCTTCTTGACGCCTCCGGTAGAGGAAGGGGCCCCTGTTAACACCTCACTCGGAGTGCGCCCCGGCGCCCGCGCCGGCCTGGCCCTCGCCGATCCACACGGTCTTGGTGTTGCAGAACTCGCGCATCCCGGCGGCGGACAGCTCGCGGCCGTACCCGGAGTTCTTCACACCGCCGAACGGCAGCTCCGGGTAGGACGTGGTCATGCCGTTGATGAAGACGTTGCCGGCGTCCAGGTCGACGGCGAAGCGCTCCTGCTCGGCCGGGTCGTTGGTCCAGGCGTTGGAGCCGAGGCCGAAGCTGGTGCCGTTGGCGACAGCGATCGCCTCGTCGTACGAGCCGACCCGGTAGAGCCCGGCGACAGGCCCGAACACCTCCTCGCTCCACATCCGCATCTCCGGGCGCAGGTCGGTGACCACCGTCGGCGGGTAGTACCAGCCGTCCCCGGCCGGCTTCTCGCCGCCGCAGAGCACCGTCGCGCCCTGGTCCACCGCGTCGGTGACCTGGGCGTGCACCTCGTCGCGGCCGCGTTCGCTGGCCAGCGGGCCGACGTCGGTGCCGTCGTCCATCGGGTCGCCGACGCGCAGCGCCGCCATCCGGGCGGCGAACTTCTCGGCGAACGCGTCGAAGACGTCGGTGTGCACGATGAACCGCTTCGCGGCGATGCAGGACTGCCCGTTGTTCTGGCAGCGGGCGGTGGTGGCGACCTCGGCGGCGGTGTCCAGGTCGGCCGAGGGCATCACCACGAACGGGTCGCTGCCGCCCAGTTCCAGCACCGTCTTCTTGATCTCCCGGCCGGCGATCTGGGCGATGGACCGACCGGCCGGCTCGCTGCCGGTGAGGGTCGCGGCGCGAACGCGGGGGTCGCTGAGGATCCGGTCGACCGCGTCGGAGCCGACCAGCAGCGTGGTGAACGCGCCCTCTCCGAAACCGGCCCGGCGGAACAGGTCCTCCAGGTAGAGCGCGGTCTGCGGCACGTTGGAGGCGTGCTTGAGCAGGCCGGTGTTGCCCGCCATCAGGGCCGGGGCGGCGAACCGCATCACCTGCCACAGCGGGAAGTTCCACGGCATCACCGCCAGCACCGGGCCGATCGGCTGGTAGCGCACGTACGCCCGCTTCGCCTTGACCGCGGCGGCGTCGGCCGGCTCGTCGGCGAGCATCCGGGGCGCGTTCTCGGCGTAGAAGCGGCAGGCGGTGGCGCACTTGGTGACCTCCGCCTTCGCGGCGGCGTACGTCTTGCCCATCTCGGTGGTCATCAGCCGGGCCGTCTCGTCGCGCTCGGCGTCGAGCAGGTCGGCGGCGGCGGTGAGCCAGCGGGCCCGCTGCGCGATGGTGGTGTCGCGCAACTGCCGGAAGGCGAGGTCGGCCCGCTCGATCGCGGCGTCGATCTGCTCGTCCGACATCGCCTCGTACGTCTTGAGCACCTGTCCGGTGGCGGGATTGGTGGTGGCGATGGGCATCTCGTACTCCTGTCACTCGAACAGCGAGTGCCGCACGCCCGGTTCCTCCCGGCGGCGCGCGGCGCGGCGGCGCTGGATCACGACCAGGTCGACCACCGCCACCACGGCGAGCAGCGCGCAGACGACACCCAGCCAGGCGATGCCGGCGGCGAACGCGAGCACCGCGAAGACGGTCATCACGACCAGACCGAACGTGGCGAGCGCGAGCCGCAGGTTCAGCGCGCTGTTCGCGTGGCCGACCGTGCCACGGGCGCGACGGGGCTGTGATCGGGTCATTCCTGGGGCCTACCCCGGCACGGGCGGGGATAACCGGTCGGCGCGGGAACGCCGGTGATCCGGGACACCCGGCGGGCGGTCGCCGGATGCGGCCGGCGGGCGGGTGCGTTACTTCGGGGTGCCGGTTCCGGCGGAGATCCCGCGGGCCGGTGGAGAGGATGGCATGACCACGACGCAGGCCGTACCCGTGACCGTCGCCGTGTCCCGGCGCGCCGACCCGGCGCGTACCGACGAGGTGGTGGCGTGGATGCGGGCCGGGACGGCGCTCGCGGAGAGCTTCCCCGGCTTCCTCGGCGCCGGTTTCGTCCGCAGCGCCCCCGGCTCGGGCGAGTGGCACGTGATGTACCGCTTCGCCGACGCGGACACGCTGCGCGGCTGGGAGGACTCGCCGCAGCGGCGCTGGTGGCTCAGCTCGGCGCAGGGCATCGTCGAGCACACCCGGGTGGAGCGGCGCACCGGCATCGAGGGCTGGTTCGACCCGCCGGTGGACCACGTGGTCGAGACGTTCGGCGAGCCGGAGCCGGCCGCGCCGCCGCGCTGGAAGCAGGCGGTCACGATCTGGCTGGCGTTCTTCCCGCTCAGCCTGGCCGCCACGCTGCTGACCACCCGGTTCCTCGCCGGCGTGCCGCTGGCCGGGCGGACGCTGCTGATGACGCTCGTGCTCACCCCGCTGATGACCTACCTGGTGCTGCCCCGGATCACCCGGTTGCTGCACCGGTGGCTGCACGGCCGGCCCGCGCCGACACGACAGATGTGAACGACGGTGGTCGATGCCCGATAGCCGACAGAACCGCCGCCGGAGCCCCGCCGGGGCATAGGGTCGACGCGCCCGTTGCCGCCGCCGGACGGGGGACCGATGAGACGCTGGATCACCGCACTGGCCTGCCTGGCGGCGCTCGTCGCGCTGGCCTGTGACGGCTCCGGCGACGCGTCGCCCCGGCCCTCCGGCACGCCGCGCCCCGGCGAGCCCGGGGTGCTGGTCGCGCTGGGCGACTCGGTCACCACCGGCTACGGCTCCTGCCTGGTGCTGGTGAGCTGCGAACGCCACTCCTGGTCGACCGGGGACGGCCTGCGGGTGAAGAGCCTCTACCGGCGGCTGCGCGCCGACGCGCCGGGGCTGCGGGCGTACAACCGGGCCGCGCCGGGAGCCCGCGCGGCCGCGCTGACCGGCCAGGCCCGGTCGGCGGTACGCGACAAGGCCGACCTGGTCACCGTGCTGATCGGAGCGAACGACGCCTGCCGGGGCGACGTCGACGACATGACACCCGTCGCCACCTTCCGCGACCAGGTCGACGCGGCGCTGGGCGTGCTGCGCGAGGGCCGCCCCAAGGCCCGGGTGCTGGTGGTCAGCATCCCGGACCTGTACCGGCTCTGGCAGATCGGGCACACCGAGCCCCGCGCCGTGCGGGCCTGGTCGCGGGGCGTCTGCCCGTCGCTGCTCGCAGGCGCCACGTCGAGAGCGCCCGCCGCGGAGGCCCGCCGGGCCCGTTTGAAGGACCGGATCGAGGCGTACGACGGGCAACTGCGCGCCGCCTGCCGGGCCTACGGGTCACGCTGCCGGTGGGACGGCGGCGCGGTGCACCGCCACCGCTTCACGCTGGACCAGGTCAACGCGCTGGACTGGTTCCACCCGAACGCGGCCGGGCAGAGCCGGCTGGCGGAGGTGGCCTGGAACGCCTCCGGCTGGTCAGGGCTGACGCGGGCCCGGTAGCTGCTGCGGGCCGGCGGCGCGGTAGAGGGCGCGCGTACGGTCGGCCAGTTCCTTCGTGGCCGACGAGTTGGCCCAGGTGCCGAGCACGATCGCGGCACCCGGTACGACCTTGGCGAACATCCGCTTGGCGGCGCGCACCCCGGCCATCCTCGCCAGCCGGACGCCGAGCTGGAGCATCACCCGGCCCAGCGCGCGGTCACCGGCGGCGCCGAACAACGCCCCGGCCCGCTCCCGGCCGGCGGCGACCCCCAGCGCGAGGCGGGCGGTCGTGGCGGCCTTGTGCACCCGCTGGAGCACCAGCAGGTCGGTGGCCCGGTCGGGGTGCGCCGGGTCGGCGCCGTAGGCGGCCGCGACGTGCAGCACCAGCCGGGCCTGGGTCCAGGCCAGCACGCCCACGTCGATCACCGCGCCGGGCAGCCCGGCCGCGCCGGACACCGCACCGGAGAGCCGGGCGTGGTTGACGAACTTGCGGACCGCCTGGTCGGCGAGCTGCTCCGGTGGCACGCCCGGCCGCAGCGCGCGCTCCCGGGCGGCCCACTGGGCGGCTTCCGGGCCGAGCCGGCGTACCGCCTCCAGGGCCAGGTGCTCCGGCGCGTACTGCGGGTCCTCCCGCATCCGGTCCCACAGCTTGGCCGGTGGCGCCTCGGGCACCTCCACCGGCGGGACGGGGGCGGTGGGGACGGCGTTGGGCTCCCCGTCGACGGGGGCGGGGTCGGTCACGAAGGGCTCCGGAGGGCTCGTGCGGCGGGGGTGACGCGGGTCAGCGCCGGCGCGACTGCAGCCGGGTCGCGATCTGCCGCAGCCGGGCCTGGTTCTCCGGCTTCGACATCTCACGCCGGCCGCGATCGACCAGCTGCTGGCCCCGCGGCGATCGCAGGAAGGCGGTGATCCGTTGCATCAGCGACATGAGGGTCCTCCCGTCCCGCGGTCCCCTTCATGTGTACCTGGGACCGGCAAGCCCTCTGATACCCGAATCGGTCCTTCGGCAACCACCCGTCCGGGTCAGCCCAGGATCTCGGCCACCACTTCGCCGGCCCGCCACTCGTGCTGGGCGTACGCGTCCGGGAACGCCGAGATCTGCACCGCCTGGGCGGCCACCGAGAGCGGCAGGTCCTGCCAGCCGGGGATCTCGGCCAGCGCGGACAGGAACGCCTTCGTCGCGTACTCGGGGTCCATGAGCTGCTCGACGGTGCCCCAGCCGCTGCTCGGACGCTGCTGGAACAACCCGACCGAGTCGTGGTCCCAGCCGATGGCCTGGTGCGGGTAGCTCTGCGACTCGGGCAGCACGCCGCTGGCGTAGTTGAGCAGGGTGCTCTCCTGCATGGCGGTCGCCACCGCGATGACCAGGGCGCGGCGCGGCATGCCCATCTCCTTGCCGGCCTGCACGATCTTCTTGGCGTTGTTCATCTGGGTACGGTCCAGGCCGGCGACCGGGACGATCTGCCGGACGGTCTTCTTCGGCTTGGGCTTCGTGGTCGCCTTCGGGCTCGCCGTCGCGGACGGGGTGGCGCTGGGGGTGGCGGGGGCGGTGCTCGGCCGGGCCATGG
Organism: Micromonospora sp. WMMA1949; assembly: GCF_027460145.1. Lineage (NCBI taxonomy): Bacteria > Bacillati > Actinomycetota > Actinomycetes > Micromonosporales > Micromonosporaceae > Micromonospora > Micromonospora sp. WMMA1949. The sequence continues at coordinate 518,801 of NZ_JAPZBG010000001.1, forward strand.
CCCGGGAGGCCGGGTCGACCGCCGCGCGCTCGGCGACCTCCGCCGAGGGCGCCGGGTCGGCGGCGCGGTCCGGGGCGCCGAAGCCGGCCTGGCTGACGCCGACCAGGCCCAGGCAGCAGGCGGCGCCGGTGGCGACCGCCAGCTTCGTCCGGCCGGGCCGGGGGTTCGTGGGTGCCCAGAAACGGGTACGCCGGACCAGTCCCCGGAGTGTGGTCAACCGGTTGGTGGAGGGGGTATCGTCCGAACGGTCAGCCGGGCGGCCGGAGCCGAACGGGTCGTCGAGGTTGCCGTCGTTACGCATCCGACGAGGCTAGGCAGGGCAAACCGGGATCACCCAGGCCCAAAGGGTGGCCCTCGCCACACTCTGGCTGTCGCAATCCGGGCATCGCACCACAGCCCGTCGCAGTGCGCGGCAGACCTCGGGAACCGGGCCAATCACCCGTGCGCCCGGGTCGACCACGAGGCGGGCACGAACCTCGCAGAGCTCCCGGTCCCGCCCGATGATCGACTAACTCGTCCGTTCGGACGATCCGGATATGGGTCGCCGGACCGGGGCGTAGCCGAATCGTGATCATCATCCGGGCATCGGATGTGCCGTAACGGAATGGACCACCCGCCCCGGTACGTTGGCCGAATCGGGGAGGCCGCACGCTCGGCGCTCCCCCGTACGCGTCGACAGGGAGGACCCCACCGGTGCTCGATCCACACGAGCTCTACGAACTCACCGACGAGCTGCCCGAGCTCGGCCAGCCGGTGCTGATCCAGGCGCTCACCGGCTTCGTCGACGCCGGAAACGCCACCCGGCTGGCCCGGGAACAGCTGCTCACCTCGCTCGACGCCCGGGTGATCGCCCGCTTCGACGTGGACCAGGTCTTCGACTACCGCTCCCGCCGCCCGGTGATGACGTTCGTCGAGGACCACTGGGAGTCCTACGACGCCCCGGCGCTGGAGCTGCACCTGCTGCGCGACGACGACGAGACCCCGTTCCTGCTGCTCACCGGCCCCGAGCCGGACCTGCAGTGGGAGCGTTTCGTGGCCGCCGTCGCCGGGCTCTGCGCCCGACTCGACGTCCGGCTCACCGTCGGGCTCAACTCGATCCCGATGGCGGTGCCGCACACCCGGCCCAGCGGCGTCACCGCGCACGCCACCCGCAAGGAACTGATCGCCGGACACGAGCCGTGGTTGCAGAAGGTGCAGGTGCCGGCCGGCGTCGGCCACCTGCTGGAGTACCGCCTCGGCGAGCAGGGGCGCGACGCCCTCGGCTTCGCCGCGCACGTGCCGCACTACGTGGCCCAGGCCGAGTACCCGGCCGCCGCCGAGGCGCTGCTGTCCGCCGTGTCCCGCAGCACCGGCCTGCTGCTGCCCGTCGAGACGCTGCGCACCGCCGCCGAGGCGGTCCGGGTGGAGATCGACCGCCAGGTCACCCAGACCGAGGAGGCGGCGACGCTGGTCCAGGCGCTGGAGGAGCAGTACGACGCGTTCGCCCGTGGCCGGGGCGAGAAGAACCTGCTCGCCGGCGAGACCGGGCCGCTGCCCACCGCCGACGAACTCGGCGCCGAGCTGGAACGCTTCCTCGCCGAGCAGACGCGCCCCGGCGACACCCCGGAGCGCTGACCGGGCGGGGCGGGCGGGGATGCGGCAGGCTGGGGGCATGCGCCTGGCGACCTGGAACGTCAACTCGGTGAAGGCCCGCCTGCCCCGGCTGCTCGACTGGCTGGCCACCACGAAGCCCGACGTCGTGTGCCTGCAGGAGACCAAGTGCCCCGACGGGGCGTTCCCGGTCGCCGAGGTGGGCGAGCTGGGCTACGAGGTGGCCAGCCACAGCGACGGGCGGTGGAACGGCGTGGCAGTGCTGTCCCGGGTCGGGCTGGCCGACGTGGCGGTCGGCTTCCCGGGCGAGCCCGGGTTCCCCGAGCCCGAGGCCCGCGCCATCTCGGCCACCTGCGACGGGCTGCGGGTCTGGTCGGTGTACGTGCCGAACGGCCGCGCGCCGGACGACCCGCACTACGCGTACAAGCTGGCCTGGTTCGCGGCGCTGCGCGACGCCCTGGAAGCCGAGGTGGCCGGTCCCCTGCCGGTGGCCGTCTGCGGTGACTTCAACGTCGCGCCCACCGACGCCGACGTCTGGGATCCCGCGCTGTTCGTCACCTCCACGCACGTCACCCCGGCCGAACGGGCCGCCCTGGCCGCGCTGCGCGACCTGGGACTGGAGGACGTGGTGCCGACGCCGATGAAGGGACCGCACCCGTTCACGTACTGGGACTACCGGGCCGGGATGTTCCACCAGAACAAGGGCATGCGGATCGACCTGGTGTACGCGAGCGCGACGTTCGCCCGTGCGGTCCGCTCCGCGTACGTGGACCGGGAGGCCCGCAAGGGCAAGGGCCCCTCCGACCACGCCCCGATCGTGGTGGACGCGGACCTGGTACCGGCCGTCGAGACGTTCTGAGTCCGGGGCTCGTTAGGGTGGACCCATGGCTGTCGTGAAGATCAACGCGATCGACGTCCCGGCCGGTGCCGGCGAGGAACTGGAGAAGCGGTTCGCGGCCCGGGCCGGCGCGGTGGAGAACTCCCCCGGCTTCCTCGGCTTCGAGCTGCTGCGCCCGGTCGCCGGGGACACCCGCTACTTCGTGTACACGCGCTGGGAGAGCGAGGAGGCGTACCAGGCGTGGGCGCAGGGTCCGTCCCGGGCCGCGCACGCCGAGGGCGGCGAACCCCGCAAGCCCGTCGCCACCGGCGCCACCCTGCTGGAGTTCGAGGTGGTCCAGCAGGTCCCCGCCACCCCCTGACAGTGCTCCCCCACCCCGCCGCCCCGCCGGGTCGATCATGAAGTTGGCGGTACAGATTGCCCGCTTCGTCCCCGCCAACCTCATGATCGACGTGGTCAGGGCCGGGGCGCGCGCAGATCTTGGAAGATTTGGGCCCCCATAGGGGCCGTTTCCTACCAAGATCTCCCGCGGTCCCGGCGCTCCGCGTCTCCGCTCGGCGATCATGAAGTTGGCGGGGACGAAGCGGGCAACCTGCGCCGCTAACCTCATGATCGACGTGGTCAGGGCGGGTCGGGCGGGCCGGGTGGGAGCGGTCAGCGAGCGAGGGACGCGAAGACGATCACGTTGTCCTGGTAGCCGGTCCGGCCGCCTACCCACTCGCCGCCGCAGGTGATCAGGCGCAGCTCGGCCGGGCCCGAGTCGCCGTAGACCCGCGCGGCCGGCAGGTTCGCCTTGTCGAAGTACTCGACGCTGTCCACCGTGAACGTCACGACGCTGCGGTCCGCGCGGGTCACCTGGATCTTGGCGCCGGGCTTGAGCGAGCGCAGCCGGTAGAAGACGGCCGGGCCGCTCTTGGTGTCGACGTGGCCCACGATGATCGCCCGGCCCGGGTCGCCGGGCACCGCTCCCCTGTCGTACCAGCCGGTCTGGTCGTGCTCGGTCAACGGCGGTACGTCCACCGAGCCGTCCTTGGCCTGCCCGACCGGGGTGACGGGCGCGTTGACCTTGATGGCCGGCACCGACAGGCGTACCGGCCGGCTCGCGGGCTTCCGGACCGGCGCGGCCGCACTCGCCGGTGCCGCCCCGGCGCCCGACCCGCTCGACCGGCTCGACTCGGTCGACGCGTCGGCGAAGTCGAACGGCCCGGCCGTGCGGCCGAGCCCGGCGCCGGTGGCGAACACACCGACCAGCACCAGCACCACTGCCAGCGGCTTCGACCAGGAGCCCCGGCCCCGATCCCCCCTGCCCGGCGACGCCGGTGGCGGCTCGACCGGCGGCGGCCCGGCAGGCCGTGGGCGCAGGGCCGGCGGATCAGCCGACGGCGGGTACCACGGCCGCGACGCGGCGGGCGGCGGCATCCACGGCCGCGCCCCGGAGACCGGCACGGCCGGCGAGCCGGCGGTCGGCCCGCTCCGGCCGGCGGCGGCCGGGTCAGCCCTGGAGGGCCGGGCGGCGTCGGTGGGGGGCGCGGCGGGTGGCGGCAGGGCCAGGAACGACCGGCCGGAGCGCCGGGATCCGGCGGGCGGCGGAACGATGTGCTCGGCCATGGCGGGCCTCAGCGTCCGGCGGCGCCGCGGGCCTGCCGGCGGGACGCGGCCACGCCGAGCCCGGCGCCGACCACTGTGACCGCCAGCCCCACCGGCACCAGCAGGCCACCGAGGTCGGGACCGGCGGTGCCGCCGAAGCCGGTCGCCGGGCCGCGGCTGGGCAGATGACTGGGCCCGTGGCTCGGCTGCCGGGTGGGCTGTCCCTGCTTCACCACCTGGAGCATGGTGGAGGCGGTCTCCCCGCCCGGGCACTCCAGCTTGACCCGGTAGTTGCCCGGCCGGGTGCGCTCGTGGACCATCGGCGAGGCGGTGAGCAGGCCGCGCTGCGGCTGCACCTGGATCTTGCCGAACGCGTCCGAGGTGACGATCGCCGGCACTGTGTTGTTCCGGCAGCTCGCCCGGATGCCGACGAGGTAGCCGGGCGAGACGGTGCCCGGGGTAACCTCCACGAAGATCACGTCGGCCGGGGGCTGTTCCGGCACCGGTTCGGCGGCGCGCGGCGCGGCCTGGACGGACAGCGCGCCGACCAGCGGGGCGGCGCACGCGGCGACCGCGACCAGCAGCGCCTCACGTACCCTGAACGACCCCATGACCCCTCCCGGCGTACGGGATGAATCCTCTCACCCCCGGCCGCACATCACATCCGATCCGGGCTAGGCTCGGCTCGTTGTGACCCTCACCGACCTTCCCGCCACCCGCATCCGCACCTTCCATCCGCGTCGCGGACGGATGAGCGAGCGGCAGCGCGACGCGCTGGACCGGCTCTGGCCCGCGTACGGCCTGGAGATCGCCGCCCTCGACGGGCCGTGCGATCCGACGGCGCTGTTCGGACGACGGGCGCCGCTGGTGCTGGAGATCGGCTCCGGCATGGGCGACGCCACCGCCGCCATGGCGGCGGCCGACCGGGACCGACACTATCTGGCGGTCGAGGTCCATACGCCGGGAATCGCCAACCTGCTCGAGCTGGTCGAACGCCACGGTCTGGACAACGTGCGGGTGGCCGAGGGGGACGCGCTGGACCTGGTCCGGGCCATGCCCGAGGGCTGCCTGGACGCGGTGCACGTCTTCTTCCCCGACCCGTGGCCGAAGACCCGGCACCACAAGCGGCGGATCATCGCGCCGGCGCACGTGGCGCTGCTGCGGTCCCGGCTGGCGCCGGGCGGCACGCTGCACTGCGCGACGGACTGGGCGCAGTACGCCGAGTCGATGCGCGAGACGCTCACCGCCGACCCGGAGCTGGTCGACGTGTACGGCGGCTACGCGCCGCGTCCGGCGCACCGGCCGGTGACGAAGTTCGAACGCCGGGCGCTGACCGCCGGCCGGGAGGTCTTCGACCTGATCCACCGGCGGCGCTGAACCCGGTGCGCTGAGCCCGGCGCGCTGAGCCCGATGCGCTGAAGCCGATGCAGCGAACCCGATGCGTCGAACCCGGTTGGCGCGGCGCGGTCTGATCCAGGCACGATGGGAGCCGCCATGACTCTCACCGCCGCGCTGCCGAAGACCGCCGACCCCGACACCCTCTACGACGCGTTCGCCTCCTGGGCGTCCGAGCGCGGCCTGGACCTCTATCCCCACCAGGAGGAGGCGGTCATCGAGATCGTCTCCGGCGCGAACGTGATCATGAATACGCCGACCGGCTCGGGCAAGAGCCTGGTGGCGATCGCGGCGCACTTCGCCGCGCTGGCCGACGACCGGACGACCTTCTACACCGCGCCGATCAAGGCGTTGGTCTCGGAGAAGTTCTTCGCGCTCTGCGAGGTCTTCGGCGCGGAGAACGTCGGCATGCTCACCGGCGACGCCAGCGTCAACGCGGACGCGCCGATCATCTGCTGCACCGCGGAGATCCTGGCCAACCTGGCGCTGCGCGAGGGCCGCCGCGCCGATGTCGGCCAGGTGATCATGGACGAGTTCCACTTCTACGCCGAGCCGGACCGGGGCTGGGCGTGGCAGGTGCCGCTGATCGAGCTGCCGCAGGCCCAGTTCGTGCTGATGTCGGCCACGCTCGGCGACACCACCCGCTTCGTCGACGACCTGACCCGGCGTACCGGGCGGCCGACCGCCGTCGTCCGCTCGGCCGAGCGGCCGGTCCCGCTCCTCTTCTCGTACGCGACCACGCCGTTGCACGAGACCCTGGAGGAGCTGCTGGAGACCAAGCAGGCCCCGGTGTACGTCGTGCACTTCACCCAGGCCGCCGCGCTGGAACGCGCCCAGGCGCTGATGAGCGTGAACGTCTGCACGCGCGCCGAGAAGGACATGATCGCGCAGGCGATCGGCAACTTCCGGTTCACCTCGGGCTTCGGCAAGACGCTGTCCCGGCTGGTCCGGCACGGCATCGGTGTGCACCACGCGGGCATGCTGCCCAAGTACCGCCGCCTGGTCGAGACGCTCGCCCAGGCCGGCCTGCTCAAGGTCATCTGCGGTACGGACACGCTCGGCGTCGGCATCAACGTGCCGATCCGTACCGTGCTGTTCACCGGCCTGAGCAAGTACGACGGCACCCGCACCCGGCTGCTCAAGGCCCGCGAGTTCCACCAGATCGCCGGCCGCGCCGGACGGGCCGGGTTCGACACGCTGGGCCGGGTCGTGGTGCAGGCCCCCGAGCACGTGATCGAGAACGAGAAGGCGCTCGCGAAGGCCGGCGACGATCCGAAGAAGCGCCGCAAGGTGGTGAAGAAGAAGCCGCCGGAGGGGTCGATCGGCTGGGGCGAGCCGACGTTCCAGCGCCTGGTCGAGGCCGAGCCGGAGCCGCTCACCTCCAGCTTCCAGGTCAGCCACTCGATGCTGCTCAACGTGATCGGCCGCCCCGGCGACGCGTTCGCCTCGATGCGGCACCTGCTCACCGACAACCACGAGGACCCGGCCGCGCAGCGCCGGCACATCCGCCGGGCCATCGCCATCTACCGGGCGCTGCGCGCCGGCGGCGTGGTCGAGGAGCTGCCCGAGCCGGACGAGACGGGCCGCCGGGTACGCCTCACCGTCGACCTCCAGCTCGACTTCGCGCTCAACCAGCCGCTGTCGCCGCTGGCGCTGGCCACCGTCGAGCTGCTCGACCGGGAGTCCCCGTCGTACGCGCTCGACGTGCTCAGCGTGATCGAGTCGATCCTGGACGACCCGCGCCAGGTGCTGTCCGCGCAACAGTTCAAGGCCCGCGGCGAGGCGGTCGCCGCGATGAAGGCCGAGGGCATCGAGTACGAGGCACGCCTCGAACTGCTCGACGACGTGACCTGGCCCAAGCCGCTCGCCGAGCTGCTGGAGTCCGCGTACGAGATGTACCGGCAGGGGCACCCGTGGGTCGCCGACCACCAGCTCTCCCCCAAGTCCGTGGTGCGGGACATGTACGAGCGGGCCATGACGTTCCCGGAGTACGTCCAGTTCTACGGGCTGTCCCGGTCCGAGGGGCTGGTGCTGCGCTACCTCGCCGACGCGTACAAGACGCTGCGCCAGACCGTGCCGGAGGACGCGAAGACCGAGGAGCTGGTCGACCTCATCGAGTGGCTGGGCGAGCTGGTCCGCCAGGTCGACTCCAGCCTGATCGACGAGTGGGAGCGGCTGCGCAACCCGTCGGACGTGGCCGAGGTCGCGGCCTCGCTGGACGACCGGCCGCCGGCGGTCACGCGCAACGCGCGGGCGTTCCGGGTGCTGGTGCGCAACGCGATGTTCCGCCGGGTCGAGCTGGCCGCGCTGCGCCGCTGGGACCTGCTCGGTGAGCTGGACGCCGGTGACGGCTGGAACGCCGACGCCTGGGCCGACGCGCTGGAGCCGTACTTCGAGGCGTACGACTCCATCGGGGTGGGACCGGACGCGCGCGGGCCCGCGCTGCTGATGATCGAGCAGGGCCGCGAGAGGTGGACCGTCCGGCAGATCCTGGACGACCCGGACGGCGACCACGACTGGGGCATCAGCGCCGAGATCGACCTCGCGGCCTCGGACGAGATCGGCGCGGCGGCGGTCCGGATCACCGACGTCGGCCAGCTCTAGGACTACGCGAAAAAGGGCCGCCCGGGATGTCCGGGCGGCCCTTTTCGTACCCTGGGCGATGTCAGGCCTGTCGATTAGAATGTATGTACTAATCGAGCTGCTGACCTGGGAGGATGCTCGTGACTGCGCCCACCTCCGCGACCCCTGTCACCCCCTACGCCACCCTCCTCGGATTCACCCGGTACGTCGACCGCACCGGCCCCACCAAGGCCACCTTCGTCGGCGGTCTGCGCCGGCAACGGGCCAGCCGGCACGGCTTCAACCCGCACGGCCAGTTCGTCAAGGCGCTCAAGGCCGACGTCGCCTTCCACACCGGTGGCACGCACCTGGCGCAGGTCGCCGACCTGGTCAAGCCGCGCTGGCGCCCGCTCTACGAGACGCTCGTGCCGGGCGCGACCCGCTGGCTGCACTCGCTCGGCGAGCCGGCCGGCGTCGACCTGGCGCAGACCCGCGACGCGCTGGCGATGCTGGGTGACCTGCCCGTGAAGATCAACCCGCAATTCGGTGTGCGGTACGCCGACGGCCGGGCCGAGGCGATCCGGCTGCACTTCGACGAGGCGCCGCCGAGCGAGGAGGCGACCCTGGCCACGCTGCACCTGATGGCCCGGCACATGGACGCGGTGCTGCCGCACGCCGAGCCGGTCCTGGTCGACGTGCGGCGAGGCGAGGCGCACCGGATGCCCGCCGACGTCAAGCCCGAGCAGATCGAGCAGTGGCTGGCCGGTGAGGCAGCCGCGTTCCGCGCCATCTGGTCCACCGCCGCCTGACCGACCGATCCGATCCGGCTCACCGCCGCCCCACCGAACGGCCGTCCCGCACCCGGGACGGCCGTTCGGCGTGCTGCGCCCGGGGCGATCGACCGGGCCGGAGCAGCCGCCGCGGCGGGGCGACACCGTCCCTCGTGTGCGCTTTCCCCTCTGGGCTCAGGTTAGTGGCATATGTGAGTAATAGTCGGGAACAACCCGCCTGACTCCGCCTCGCCCCCGCCGGTCGTCGTCTCGTCCCGCCGCCCGTCGTCCGTCGAGGAGCACCAGTGGTAACAAACGACTCGCCTGTCGTACCCCCACTGCGGACCGCCCCCACCCCGCGCCCGGTCCGCGGCCGCCTCATCCTGCTCGGACCGGCGTTCGTGGCGGCGGTCGCCTACGTCGACCCCGGCAACTTCGCCACCAACTCCACCGCCGGGGCGCAGTACGGGTACCTGCTGGTCTGGGTGGTGGTGGCGGCGAACCTGGCCGCCATGCTGGTGCAGACGCTCACCGCCAAGCTCGGCCTGGCCACCGGGCGCAGCCTGCCCGAACTGTGCCGGGAGCACCTGCCCCGGCCGCTCAACCGGGTCATGTGGGCGCAGGCCGAACTGGTCGCCATGGCCACCGACCTGGCCGAGGTGATCGGCGGGGCGGTCGCGCTGTACCTGCTGTTCGGCGTCCCGTTGCTGCCCGGCGGCCTGATCATCGGCGCCGCCTCGTTCGCCGTCCTGGCGCTGCGCGCCAGGGGTTTCCGGTCGTTCGAGATCGCCATCGCCGTGCTGCTCAGCGTGATCGTGCTGGCGTTCGCGGTCAACCTGGTCAGCGCGCAACCGGACGTGTCCGACGCCGCGGCCGGCCTGCTGCCCCGGATGCAGGGCACCGACAGCATGCTGCTCGCCGCCGGCATCCTCGGCGCGACGGTGATGCCGCACGTCATCTACGTGCACTCGGCGCTGACCCCGAACCGCCTGCCCGCCGAGGGCGAGACGCAGCGGCGGGTGATCGCCAAGGGCCTGCGGATCGACGTGCTGATCGCGCTGGGCGTCGCCGGCGCGGTCAACCTGGCCATGCTGCTGGTCGCCGCGAGCAGCTTCCACGGCACCTCGATCCCCGGCACCGACACCCTGGAAGGTGTGCACGCCGGGCTCGCCACCACGCTCGGCACGGCCGCGGCGGTCGGCTTCGCCATCGCCCTGCTTCTGTCCGGTCTCGCCTCCACGAGCGTCGGCACGTACGCCGGCGAGATCATCATGCAGGGCTTCCTGCGCCGCCGGATCCCGCTGCTGATCCGCCGGATGATCACGCTGCTGCCCGCGCTGGTGGTGCTCGCGATCGGCGTGGACCCGACCCGCGCGCTGGTGCTGTCCCAGGTGGTGCTGAGCTTCGGCATCCCGTTCGCGCTGATCCCGGTGGTGCTGTTCACGCGCCGCCGGGACCTGATGGGCAGCCTGGTCAACCGCCGGGCCACCACCGCCGCCGCGGTGGCGATCACCGCGTTCGTGGTGGCGCTCAACGCGTTCCTGCTCTGGCAACTGGCGGGCTGAGACACACCCGCGCCCGTCCGGCCTGTGCGGCGGGACGGGCGCGGGTGATCGGGGCTCAGGCGGCCAGGTACTTCTCCAGGTCGTCCAGGATCTTGTTGGCGGCGCCCACGCCGATGCCGGTCATCCAGATCTCGTCGGAGACCACGTGCGCCTTGCCGGCCTTGACCGCGGACAGGCCCTTCCACAGCGTGCCCCCGGTGACCTTGGCCTGCTCGGCGGCGGCCTTCTCGCCGTACGCGGTCACGAACACCACGTCGCCGTCGGCCTCGGCGATGCGCTCCGGGCTGACCCGGTCCATCCGCTTGTCCTCCTTGCCGGCGAGCATCTGCCGCTCGGGGCGGCCCAGGCCGGTGTCGCCGACGACGATGCCGGAGAACGAGTCCGGCCCGTACAGGCGGATCTCGGTCGGCATGAAGCGCACGATGGAGACCTTGCGGGACGCGGCGTCGCCGAGCTTCGCGCCGAAGTCCTTCGCCCGCTTCTCGTACTCGGCCAGCAGGTCCTTGGCCTGCTGCTCCTTGCCCAGCGCCGCGCCGTCGAGGAGGAAGTTCTCCTTCCAGGTGATGCCGACCTTCTCGGTGAAGACGGTCGGGGCGATCTTGGACAGCTCGTCGTAGAACTTCTCCTGGCGGAACTTGCTGCCCAGGATGAGATCCGGGTTGAGCGCGTTGATCGCCTCCAGGTCCGGCTCGGTGAGCACGCCGACCTCGGTGATGCCGGCGAGCTTGTCCGCGCCGAAGTAGGTGGGCCAGCTCTTCGCCTCACCGGCGGTGGCCGCGCCGACCGGGGTGACGCCGAGCGACAGCGCGGTGTCGATCTTGTCGGTGTCGAGCACGACCACGCGCTTCGGCTCGGCCGGCACCTTCGTGGTGCCCATGGCGTGGGTGATCTCCCGGGTCTCCCCGGTGCCGGCGCCGCCGACGGGATCGCTCTCCCCGCAGGCGGTGAGACCGACGCCGAGGGCGAGCGCGGCGGTGAGTGCGACGGCGAGACGACGCATGGTGTTCCTTTCGGTGGTGCGGGTCGGCGCGCTCAGGCGTCGCCGACAGGGGCGCCGGCCGTGGCCGGCGTGACGGCCGGAGCGGCCGAGGTCTGAGTGGGGCCGGCCTGGGCGGGCGCGGTCCGGGTGGACCCGGTCTGGGTGAGGGCCGGCACCACGAGCGGGGCGCCGCTGACCGGGCAGGGCACGACCACGCAGTCCAGCCCGAACACGTCGCGGACCAGGTCCGCGGTGAGGATCTCGCGCGGCTTGCCGGCGGCCACCACCGCGCCGTCGCGCATGGCGATCAGGTGGTCGGCGTACCGGGCCGCCTGGTTGAGGTCGTGCAGCACGGCCACCACGGTGCGGCCGCGTTCGGCGCGCAGCCGGTGCAGCAGGTCCAGCACCTCCACCTGGTGGGCCAGGTCGAGGAACGTGGTCGGCTCGTCCAGCAGCAGCGCGTCGGTGTCCTGGGCCAGCGTCATCGCGATCCACACCCGCTGGCGCTGCCCGCCGGAGAGCGTGTCCACGGGACGGTCGGCGAGCGCGCTGACGTCGGCCAGCCGCATGGCCTCCTCGACCGCCCGCCCGTCCTCGGCCGACCACTGCCGCCACCACCGCTGGTAGGGCTGGCGTCCGCGCCCGACCAGGTCGGCCACGGTGATCCCCTCGGGCACCAGCGGGCTCTGCGGCAGCACGCCGAGCCGCCGGGCCACGTCCCGGGTCGGCAGGTCGCGGATCGCCGCGCCGTCGAGCAGCACCGCGCCGCGCCGGGGCGTGAGCAACCGGGCCATCGTGCGCAGTAGCGTCGACTTGCCGCAGGCGTTCGGTCCGACGATCACGGTGAACGTGTCGGCCGGCAGGTCGAGGTCGAGTCCGTCCAGCACGGTGCGGCCCTCGTAGCCGACGACCAGGTCGCGGGTGGACAGCAGCGCGGTCACGACCGCCTCCCTCGGGTGCGGAGCAGCACGAAGATCAGGTACGGCCCGCCGATCGCCGCGGTGAGCACGCCGGCCGGCAGTTGGGTCGGCGCCAGCAGCCGGCGGGCGCCCAGGTCCGCGAGGACGAGCAGCAACGCGCCCAGCAGCGCGGCGCAGAGCAGCGGCGGACGCTCGGCGCGGACCAGCCGGCGGGCCACCTGCGGGGCCACCAGCGCGACGAAGTCGACGGCGCCGACCTGGGCGGTGACCATCGCGGCGGCCAGCACACCGGTGCCGGCCAGGCCGATCCGCCGGGCCACCGGCCGCAGGCCGATCCCCCGCGCGGTGTCGTCGTCGAGTGCGCTGCTGCGCAGCGCCCACCCGGCCCAGAGCAGCACCGGCAGCAGCACGGCGAGCGTGCCGGCGATCCAGGCCGCCTCGCTCCACCCCTTGCCGGCGAGCGTGCCGATCAGCCAGATCTGGGCGCGCAGCCCGTCGATCGGGTCGGCGGTGAGCATGACCACCTCGATCAGCGCCCGGAACGCGAACGCCACCGCCACACCGGCGAGCACGAACCGCTGGGCCGCCAGGCCGTGCCGGGCGCCGAGCGCGAACACCGCGACCGCCGCGGCCAGGCCGCCGAGCAGCGCCGCCGGCGCCACCAGAACCGCCGCGGCGCCGCTGGTCAGCGCGATCGTCGCGGCCAGCCCGGCGCCCTGGGTGACGCCGATGACGTCGGGGCTGGCCAGCGGGTTGCGGGCCACGCTCTGGATCAGCGTGCCGGCCACGCCGAAGGCCGCCCCGGCCACCGCCGCGAGGACCGCGCGAGGCAGTCGCAGGTCGCGCACCACGAGGTCGTACGGGGTACCCGCGCCGGAGAGCGACCGCACCACGTCGACGGGGGCGACGTACGGCGTACCCAGCGACAGGCTGACCACCACGGCAAGGGAGAGCAGCACGAACAGCACCACCGCCACCACGACCGGCCGCCACCGGAACGGCACCACGACGGCTCCGACACGCAGCACCCCGCGCCCGCGCGGCCTGCCTCCCCCACCTCGTTGATCTTGCGCTTCGGGCCCTTGAGGTGCCCGAAATGTCCCGTCCGCCGGGGCAGCGAGTGCAAGATCGCGGGGGTGGGGGGCGGGGCGGGTCATGTCGTTACCGTCTTGGCTCGGTGGACCAGGAAGGCCAGGAGGGGCGCGCCGAGCAGGGCCGTGATGATGCCGGCGGGGATCTCGCCGGGCGGGGCGACGAGGCGGCCGGCCACGTCGGCCGTGAGCAGCAGCGCGGGGCCGAGCAGGGCGGCGACCAGGAGCGTCCACCGCTGGTCCGCGCCGACGAGCGCCCGGGCCAGGTGCGGCACGGCCAGCCCGACGAAGGCGATCGGCCCGGCGGCGGCCACCGCGGCGCCGGTGAGCAGCACCCCACCGGCCCCGGCGGCGATCCGGACCAGGGCGACCCGGTGCCCGAGTCCCCGGGCCACGTCGTCGCCGAGCGCGAGGGCGTCCAGGCCACGGGCGGCGAGCGCGGCCAGCAGCACCCCGGCCACCACGAACGGCAGCACCTGCCCGGCCACGCCGACATCCCGGCCGGTCAGCCCGCCGACCACCCAGAAGCGGTACTCCTCGAACGTGCGGGCGTCGATGCTGAGCAGCGCGTACACCAGGGCGCCGAGACCGGCGTCGAGGGCCGCGCCGACGAGCGCGAGGGTGACCGGGCTGGCGCCCTCGCGGGCGCGGTTGGCGACGGCGAACACGAGCAGCCCGGTGAGCAGCGCGCCGGCGATGCCGAACCAGACGTACCCGGCGAGCGTGCCCACCCCGAACACGGCGATGGCCAGGACCACGCCGAACGAGGCTCCGGCGCTGATGCCGAGGATGCGCGGCTCGGCCAGCGGGTTGCGGGTGACCGCCTGGAACAGCACCCCGGCCAGCGCCAGCGCGAGGCCGACGACGAGCCCGAGGACGGTACGCGGCAGCCGCAGTTCCCGGACCACAGTGGTGGCGTCGCCGCCGTCCGGGGACACGAGCGCTTGCCAGACCTGGTCGACGGGAAGGTGCCGGCTGCCGAGCGCCAGGCTGGCGAGCAGCGCCAGCAGGAGCAGGAGTGCCGCCGCCACGGTGACCGCGACGCGGCGGACGGTGCCGCGGCGGCCGGGAGCCCCGGCCCGCGCGGGCCGGACGGCGACGGTGGTCACGAGGGGTTTCGCCTTCCGGTTAGGTGCGCCTTACCTTAGCTGACCTGCTAAGGCGTACCTGAGCGGGTTGCGCCTCCACCAGGGGGAGGCGCAAAGGTGGATGCCATGGACGGTGCGGAGCGCTACTCGATCGGTGACCTTGCCCGGCGGACCGGGCTGCCGGTGAAGACCATCCGGTTCTGGTCCGACCGCGGCATCGTGCCGCCCACCGACCGGGGACCGGCCGGTCAGCGCCGCTACGACGCGGCCGCGGTGGCCCGGCTCGACCTGGTACGGACATTACGCGAGTTGGGTGTGGACCTGCCCACCGTGCGCCGGGTGGTGACCCGGGAGATCACCCTGGCCGAGGTCGCCTCGGCGCACGCGGACGCGCTGACCGCGCAGATCCGGCTGCTGCGGACGCGCCGCGCGGTGCTCACGGTGATCGCCCGGCGCGGGGCCACCCCGTCCGAGGCCGACCTGCTGCACCGGCTGGCCGGCCTGGTCGCGCGGGAGCGACGGCGGCTGGCCGACGAGTTCCTCGACGCGGCGTTCGGCGGCCTGACCGATCCGGGGTTCGCGGGCATCCGCCGGTCGCTGACGCCGGAGCTGCCGGACGATCCGGACGACGCCCAGATCGAGGCGTGGGTGGAGCTGGCCGAGCTGGCTCTCGACCCGGGATTCCGGGCCGGGCTGCGCCGGCTGGCCGAGCAGCACGCGACGGACCGGGCCGGCGTCGAAGGCGTACGCAGGGACGTGGTCGCCGTGGTCCGGGAGGAGGTGGCCCCGGCGCTGGCCGCCGGTGTCGAGCCGGCCTCGCCCGGCGCCGATGCCGTCCTGGCCCGGGTCGCGGACCGGTACGCGCGACTCTGCGGCCGGCCGGACGACGCCGACCTGCGCCGGCGGATGCTGGACCGGTTGCGGACCGCGCGCGACCCTCGCCGCGAGCGGTACCTGGACCTGCTCTCGCTGGTCAACGGCTGGCCACCGGCCGAGAGCCTGGCGCCGGTGCTGGACTGGTCGATCCGGGCACTACAGGCCCGGCAGCACCTAGCCTGAGGTCATGCTATCCGACAGGCACACGGTGGTGCTCCTGGTCCGCCCGGACGACGCGCCGGAGCTGCCGCAGGACGCCCTCGACCGGATCCAGGACGCCCACCTGGCACACCAGGCCGGGCTGGTGGAGCAGGGCGCGGTGCTCGCGGCGGGGCCGTTCCTGGACGGCGACGACGGGCGCGTCCGCGGTTTCGTGGTGCTGTCGGTGGACCCGCAGATGGCCCGTGAGCTGTACGCCAACGACCCGGCGGTCCGCGCGGGCCGGCTCGTCGCGCAGGTCAGCAGCTGGATGGTGCCGGAGGGCCAGGTCCGCTTCGAGCAGGTGCCGGTGCCCCGCTCGATGCTGGAGGCCGCAGCCGGCGACTGAGCGTCGCGGCTCGGCCGCGGCGCGGGTCAGTCCTCGGCGGCCTGCCGGACTCCCGGCACCACAGGGGTGGGCCACAGCGGGGCACGCGGTCCGGCCGGCACCTCGACCTGCTGGTCCGACCAGACGTACGTCTCGGGCAGCAGGTCGGCGATCGGGACCGCGCGCAGCCCGTCGGGCGGGCCGACGATCACCCTGATCGACGGGAAGTAGTCGAGCAGCACCTGACGGCAGCGCCCGCACGGCGGCAGGACGCCCCGGCCCCGGTCCCCCACCGCGACGATGGCCTCCAGCTCACCCGCGCCCTGAGTCGCGGCGGCCCCGAGGGCCACCACCTCGGCGCACGGGCCGCCGGTGAAGTGGTAGACGTTGACGCCACTGAACACCCGGCCGTCGGTGCTGCGTACGGCGGCGGCGACGGTGTGGTTGTCGCTGCGGCAGCGCAGCTTCGCGACGGCGGTGGCGGCCTGCACGAGCGCCCGGTCGGTGTCCCGCATGATCATCCCCGCCCCTCGTCGGCCTCGTCCGTCGGCCTCGTCGGCGGCAACTTTATCCGGCGGGGACGCCCTGAACCGGGAGGGCACGCCCAGCGCCCGGTAACCCGGGGGCGGTCCGCCGCGCGGCTGCCTATCCTTGGCGACGACATGCAGAATCCAGCCGTACCCGCCGCCCCTGAGACCGCCCGCGACCTGCACCGCCGCCTCGCCCCCCTGATGTTCCGCGACCAGCGGCGGCTCCAGCGGCGGCTCGACGGCGTGCGCAAGCTGCGCGACCCGCAGCGGCGGGGGGCGGCGCTGGCCGAGATCGCGACCGAGGTGACCCGGGCCGAGGCGCGGCTGGAGTCCCGCCGCGCGGCCGTCCCGGCGATCACCTATCCGCCGCAGTTGCCGGTCAGCGAGCGCAAGGACGACATCGCCGCCGCGATCCGCGACCACCAGGTGGTGATCGTGGCCGGTGAGACCGGCTCCGGGAAGACGACCCAGCTTCCCAAGATCTGCCTGGAGCTGGGGCGCGGCATCACCGGCCTGATCGGGCACACCCAGCCCCGCCGGCTGGCGGCCCGCACGGTCGCCGACCGGATCGCCGACGAACTCGGTACGGAGCTGGGCGACGTGGTCGGCTACAAGGTGCGCTTCACCGACCAGGTGGGCGACAACAGCCTGGTCAAGCTGATGACCGACGGCATCCTGCTGGCCGAGTTGCAGAACGACCGGATGCTGCGGCAGTACGACACGCTGATCATCGACGAGGCGCACGAGCGCAGCCTCAACATCGACTTCATCCTCGGGTACCTCAGGCAGCTCCTGCCCCGCCGGCCCGACCTCAAGGTCGTCATCACGTCGGCAACCATCGAGACCGACCGGTTCGCGAAGCACTTCGCCGACGCCGACGGCAACCCGGCGCCGGTGGTCGAGGTGTCCGGGCGCACCTACCCGGTGGAGGTCCGCTACCGGCCGCTGGTCGAGGTCACCGAGGCCGAGGAGGAGGACGAGGCCGACGAGGAGAACGTCCGGGACCAGATCCAGGCCATCGGCGACGCGGTCGAGGAACTGGCCGCCGAGGGGCCCGGCGACATCCTGGTGTTCCTCAGCGGCGAGCGGGAGATCCGGGACACCGCCGACGCGCTGGGCAAGCTGGTGCAGAAGAAGCGGTCGCTGCTCGGCACCGAGATCCTGCCGCTGTACGCCCGGCTCTCCACCGCCGAGCAGCACCGGGTCTTCGCCGCGCACAGCAACCGCCGGGTGGTGCTGGCCACGAACGTCGCGGAGACCTCGCTGACGGTGCCCGGCATCAAGTACGTGGTGGACCCGGGTACGGCCCGGATCTCCCGCTACTCCAGCCGGCTCAAGGTGCAGCGGCTGCCGATCGAGCCGGTCTCGCAGGCCAGCGCCAACCAACGCAAGGGCCGCTGCGGGCGTACCTCCGACGGCATCTGCATCCGCCTCTACGACGAGCAGGACTTCGACTCCCGCCCCGAGTTCACCGACCCGGAGATCCTGCGGACCAACCTGGCCTCGGTCATCCTCCAGATGACGTCGATCGGGCTCGGCGACGTCGCGGCGTTCCCGTTCATCGACCCGCCGGACCGGCGCAACGTCACCGACGGCGTGAACCTGCTGCACGAGCTGGGCGCGCTCGACCCGGCCGAGACCGACCCGGCGAAGCGGCTCACCGCGCTGGGCCGGCGGCTGGCCCAGCTCCCTGTCGACCCCCGGCTGGCCCGGATGGTCCTCGAGGGCGAGCGCAACGGCTGCGCCACCGAGGTCGTGGTGATCGCCGCCGCGCTGTCCATCCAGGACCCGCGCGAACGCCCGGCCGACAAGCAGGCCCAGGCCGACCAGGCGCACGCCCGGTTCGCCGACAAGGAGTCCGACTTCGTCGCGTACCTGAACCTGTGGCGCTACCTGCGGGAGAAGCAGCGGGAGCTGTCGTCCAGCGCGTTCCGCCGGATGTGCAAGGCCGAATACCTCAACTACCTTCGCGTACGCGAGTGGCAGGACATCGTCAGCCAGTTGCGCCAGGTGCTGCGTACCTCGGACAAGGGTGAGGGCCGGCGCGGCGCCGACCTGCCGGAGGAGATCGACACCCCGAAGGTGCACCAGTCGCTGCTGCCCGGCCTGCTGTCGCACCTCGGCCTCAAGGACGCGCAGAAACACGAGTACCTGGGCGCGCGCGGCGCGAAGTTCGCGGTCTTCCCCGGGTCGGCGTTGTTCAAGAAGCCGCCGCGCTGGGTGATGGCGGCGGAGCTGGTGGAGACGTCCCGGCTGTGGGGCCGGGTGGCCGGTCGGGTCGAGCCGGAATGGGTCGAGCCGCTGGCCCAGCACCTGGTGAAGCGCAGCTACAGCGAGCCGCACTGGGAGAAGAAGCAGGCCGCGGTGATGGCCTACGAGAAGGTCACGCTGTACGGCATCCCGATCGTCACCTCCCGCAAGGTGAACTTCGGGCGGATCGACCCGGTGCTGAGCCGGGAGCTGTTCATCAGGCACGCCCTGGTGGAGGGCGACTGGCAGACCCACCACCAGTTCTGGCGGGACAACCAGAAGCTGCTGACCGAGATCGAGGAACTGGAGAACCGGGCCCGGCGCCGCGACATCCTGGTCGACGACGAGACCATCTTCGCCTTCTACGACCAGCGTGTCCCCGCCGACGTGGTCTCCGGCCGGCACTTCGACTCGTGGTGGAAGAAGACCCGCCGGGAACGGCCCGACCTGCTCACGTTCACCCGCGAACTGCTCGTCAACGCCGGCCGGGGCGGGGTGGACGAGGAGGACTTCCCGGACGAGTGGCGGGCCGACGGCGTGACGCTGCCGCTGACGTACACGTTCGACCCGACCGCGCCCACCGACGGCGTCACTGTGGACATCCCGTTGCCGCTGCTCAACCAGGTGCCGGCGGAGAGCTTCGACTGGCAGGTGCCGGGGCTGCGCGAGGAGCTGGTGATCGCACTGATCCGGTCGCTGCCCAAGCCGGTACGGCGCAACTTCGTGCCGGTGCCCGACTACGCCCGCGCCGCGCTGGCCGCGATCACCCCGGGTGAGGAGCCGCTGCTCACGGCGCTGACCCGGCAGCTGCGCCGGATGACCGGGGTGACCGTCCCGGCGGACGCGTGGGACCTGAGCCGGCTGCCGCCGCACCTGCGGGTCACGTTCCGGGTGCTCGGCGACGACGACAAGCCGGTCGCCGAGGGCAAGGACCTGCCGGCCTTGCAACGCGAGCTGCGCCAGGAGGTACGCCAGGTCGTGGCGGCCGCCGCACCCGACGTGGCCCGGACCGGGCTGACCGAGTGGTCCGTCGGCGCGCTGCCGCGCACCATCGAGCAGGTACGCGCCGGCTTCGCGGTGACCGCGTACCCGGCACTGGTGGACGAGGGCACGACGGTCGGGGTGAAGGTGTTCGACTCCGCCGCCGAGCAGGAGGCGGCGCACTGGGCGGGCACCCGGCGGCTGCTGCGGCTGACGCTGCCGTCACCGGCGAAGTTCCTGCAGGGGCGGCTGAGCAACGAGGCAAAGCTGGCGCTGTCCCGCAACCCGCACGGCAGCGTGCCGGAGCTGATCGAGGACGCGGCCGGCGCGGCGATCGACAAGCTGATCGGTGACGCCGGCGGCCCGGCCTGGGACGCCGAGGGCTTCGCCGCGCTGCGCGACACGGTCCGCGCGGACCTGGTGGACACCGTGGTCGAGGTGATGGAGCGGGTCCGGCGCGTGCTGGCCGCCGGGTACGCGGTGGAGCAGCGGCTCGGCGCCACCCGGAACCTCGCGGTGGTGGCCGCCCTGGCCGACATCCGCAACCAGCTCACCGGCCTGGTGCACAAGGGCTTCGTGACCGAGACGGGATACGCGCGCCTGCCCGACCTGCTGCGCTACCTGACCGCGATCGAGCGGCGGCTGGACCGGTTGCCGGGCAACCCGCAGCGGGACAAACAGCAGCAGGACCGGGTCGCCGTGGTGCAGAAGGAGTACCAGGACATGCTCGCCGCGCTGCCCCCGGCCCGGCGCCAGGAGGCGGCGGTCCGCCAGATCCGCTGGATGATCGAGGAGCTGCGGGTGAACGTCTTCGCCCAGGCCCTCGGCACCCCCTACCCCGTGTCGGAGCAGCGCATCTACCGAGCCATGGACGACGCCGAGTCCCGCTGACCCGGAGCCCCCGTCGATCTTGCACTTTGCGCCCCCGCGCCGAGGCTTTCGCACCTTTCGCCGGGGCCGAATGTGCAAGATCGGCGCGGCGAGGCGGTGGGGCGGCGGAGGCGGGGCGGGGAGGCGGGGCGGGAGGGCGGGGCTACAAGGGCTCTACGCCCGGGGGGAGTTCGGCGGTGGCGGTGGCGTCGTGGACGTACTCCAGGAGGATGCGGCGCAGCTCGCGCCCGGCGTGGGTGGGCACCACGTCGCGGCGGCGGGCCACCGCGATGGTCCGGCGGACGCCGGGCGGGACGAGCCGGGTGACCCGGATTCCGGGGCGGCGGGCCACCACGATGCCGGGCACCAGCGCGACGCCGAGCCCGGCCTCGACGAAGCTGAGCACCGCGTCCATCTCCCCGCCGTCGACGGACAGGGCCGGCTCGAATCCGGCCGCCCGGCACGCCTGGAGCGTGGCGTCGCGCAGGTCGTAGCCTTCGCGGAACATGACGAGCGGCTGGTCGCGCAGGTCGGCGATGCGCAGCTCCCCGGCTTCCGAGACGCCCGGCAGCGGGTCGACCGAGGCGACCACCAGGCTCTCCCGCAGGATCGGGTCGGCCCGCAACCCGGGGTCGGTGCCGGCCGACGGCATGATGATCAACGCGAGGTCGAGGTCGCCGCGGAGCAGGTCCCGGACGAGGTCCTGCGAGCCGCCCTCCTCCACGCGCAGGTCGATCGTGGGGTGCGCGTCGCGGAACCGGCGCAGCACCGGCGGGGCGAGCGAGGTGGCCAGGCTGGGTGTGGCGCCGAGCCGGACCCGGCCCCGGCGCAGCCCCACCAGCTCCTGCACCTCGCGGGTGGCGGTCTCCACGTCGGCGAGGATCCGCTTGGCCAGCGGCAGCAGCACCTCACCGGCAGCGGTCAGTGTGATGTTGCCCCTTACCCGTTCGAACAACGGGGCCCCCAGGTCGGTCTCCAGCGCGTGAATTTGCTTACTCAACGAGGGCTGGGTTATGCCGACAAGATCGGCTGCCTGGGTGAAATGTCGTACTTCGGCGACCGCTACGAAGTACCGAAGCTGATGGAGCTGCATCTACATAGCTTACGGCTATCAACACTGCGATTTCGATGCATTGGACGCCTGATCGAAGTGCTCCTAGCGTCGACCGCGTGGTAATCACGAAAACTCGGTCGCCCATCCGCTCGAACGTCGGCCTCAAGGCCGTCATGGCGGTGACGGGCATCATCCTCGTGCTGTTCCTGATCGCGCACATGCTCGGCAACCTGAAGATCTTCACGGGCGAGACGGCGTTCGACCACTACGCGCACTGGCTGCGCGACATCGGCACGCCACTGCTGCCGACGACGTGGTTCCTGTGGATCCAGCGCGCGGTGCTCACCCTGGCCGTCCTCGGGCACATCGGCGCGGCCACCGTGCTCGCGATGCGGTCCCGGGCCGCGCGCCCGGTGCGGTACGCGCACCGCCGCAAGATCCACGTGAACTACGCGGCCCGCACGATGCGCTGGGGTGGTGTGATCATCCTGCTCTTCGTGATCTACCACATCCTCGACCTGACCACGGGTCACCTGAACCCGCAGGGCGACCCGGCCAACCCGTACGGCAACGTGGTCGCCGGCTTCGCGCCGGAACGCTGGTACGTCACGCTCTTCTACACCCTCGCGCTGGTGACCCTCGGCTTCCACCTGCGCCACGGCGCGTTCAGCGCGTTCCGCAGCCTCGGCCAGCAGACCCCGAAGGGCGAGCAGCGGGCCAAGATCGCCGCGCTCGTCTTCGCCGTCGCGCTCGTCGGCGGCTACCTGCTGGTCCCGTTCGCCGTGATCACCGGATTGGTGTCCTGACATGGATCTGTACCGCGAAGGCGACCCGATCGCCGACACCCGGGCCCCGGACGGCCCGATCGAGACGCGGTGGGAGCGCCACCGCTTCGAGATGAAGCTGGTCAACCCGGCCAACCGCCGCAAGATGACGGTGATCGTGGTCGGCACCGGCCTGGCCGGCGGCTCCGCCGCCGCCACCCTGGCCGAGCAGGGCTACCGGGTGCGGTCCTACTGCTATCAGGACAGCCCGCGCCGGGCCCACTCGATCGCCGCGCAGGGTGGCATCAACGCCGCCAAGAACTACCGCAACGACGGCGACTCGGTGCACCGCCTGTTCTACGACACGGTCAAGGGCGGCGACTTCCGCTCCCGCGAGTCGAACGTGCACCGGCTGGCCGAGGTGTCGGTGAACATCATCGACCAGTGCGTGGCCCAGGGCGTGCCGTTCGCCCGCGAGTACGGCGGCCTGCTCGACACCCGCTCCTTCGGCGGCGCGCAGGTGCAGCGCACCTTCTACGCCCGGGGCCAGACGGGCCAGCAGCTGCTGCTCGGCGCGTACCAGGCGCTGGAGCGGCAGATCGGCCTGGGCAACGTGGAGATGAACGCCCGCCACGAGATGCTCGAGCTGGTGATCGTCGACGGCCGGGCGCGCGGCATCGTGGTCCGCGACATGGTCACCGGCGAGATCAGCACCGAGATGGCCGACGCGGTAGTGCTCGCCACCGGCGGGTACGGCAACGTCTTCTACCTCTCCACGAACGCCAAGGGCTGCAACGTCACCGCCTCGTGGCGGGCGCACCGCAAGGGCGCGTACTTCGCCAACCCCTGCTACACGCAGATCCACCCGACCTGCATCCCGGTCTCCGGCGACCACCAGTCGAAGCTGACCCTGATGAGCGAGTCGCTGCGCAACGACGGCCGGGTGTGGGTGCCCAAGGCCAAGGGCGACCAGCGCAGCCCCCGGGAGATCCCCGAGGACGAGCGGGACTACTACCTGGAGCGGATCTACCCGTCCTTCGGCAACCTGGTCCCCCGCGACATCGCCTCCCGCGCCGCAAAGAACGTCTGTGACGAGGGGCGCGGCGTCGGCCCGACCGGGCTCGGCGTCTACCTGGACTTCGCCGACGCGATCAACCGGCTCGGCCGCAAGGCCATCGAGGCCAAGTACGGCAACCTCTTCGAGATGTACGAGCGGATCACCGGCGAGGACCCGTACGAGGTCCCGATGCGGATCTACCCCGCCGTGCACTACACGATGGGTGGCCTCTGGGTCGACTACGACCTGCAGTCGAGCATCCCCGGCCTGTTCGTGATCGGTGAGGCCAACTTCTCCGACCACGGCGCGAACCGGCTCGGCGCCTCGGCGCTGATGCAGGGCCTGGCGGACGGCTACTTCGTGCTGCCGAACACGCTCGCCAACTACCTGGCCTCCTCCGGCCCGCTGGACAAGGTCGACGCGAGCCACCCCGAGGCGGTCGCGGCGCGGACCGACGTCGAGGACCGGATCAAGCGGCTGCTGGCGATCAACGGCGACCGCACCGTGGACTCGTTCCACCGCGAGCTGGGCCAGATCATGTGGGAGCACTGCGGCATGGAGCGCTCCGAGGCCGGGCTGCGCAAGGCGATCGACGAGATCCGCGCGCTGCGCGAGCAGTTCTGGCAGCGGGTGCGCGTCCCGGGCGACGGCGAGGGTCTCAACCAGTCGCTGGAGAAGGCCGGCCGGGTGGCCGACTTCTTCGAGCTGGCCGAGCTGATGTGCATCGACGCCCTGCACCGCGAGGAGTCCTGCGGCGGCCACTTCCGGGCCGAGCACCAGACGCCCGACGGCGAGGCGCAGCGCGACGACGACCGGTTCGCCTACGTGGCGGCCTGGGAGTACACCGGCACCGGTGAGCCCGTGCTGCACAAGGAAGACCTGACCTTCGAATACGTCCACCCCACGCAGCGGAGCTACAAGTGAACCTGACCCTGCGCATCTGGCGCCAGACCGGCCCCGAGGACAAGGGTCGGATGGTGACCTACCCGGTGCAGGACGTGTCGCCGGACATGTCCTTCCTGGAGATGCTCGACGTACTGAACGAGCGGCTGATCCTCGACGGCGAGGAGCCCGTGGCGTTCGACCACGACTGCCGCGAGGGCATCTGCGGCATGTGCAGCCTCATGATCAACGGTGAGGCGCACGGCCCGCAGCGCGGCACCACCGCCTGCCAGCTGCACATGCGGCAGTTCTCCGACGGCGACACGATCGACATCGAGCCGTGGCGGGCCCGCGCCTTCCCGGTCGTCAAGGACCTGGTGGTCAACCGCAACGCGTTCGACCAGATCATCGCCGCCGGCGGCTACGTCACCGCGCCGACCGGCAGCGCCCCGGAGGCGCACTCGGTGCCGGTGCCGAAGGCCGACGCGGACGCCGCGTTCGAGTCGGCTGCCTGCATCGGCTGCGGCGCCTGCGTGGCGGCCTGCCCGAACGGCTCCGGCATGCTGTTCACCGCCGCGAAGATCACCCAGCTCTCGCTGCTGCCGCAGGGCCAGCCGGAGCGCTACACCCGGGTGATCGGCATGGTGGACGCGCACGACGAGGCCGGCTTCGGCGGCTGCACCAACATCGGCGAGTGCGCGGCGGCCTGCCCGAAGGGCATCCCGCTGAACACCATCGGCCGGCTCAACCGGGACTACCTGAAGGCCACGGCCAAACGCTCCGGCTCCTGACCGGACACCGCACGACAGACGCGACCGCCGCGCCCCGCATCCGGGCGCGGCGGTCGCGCTCGCATCGGGGTACGCCCCGGCGATTGGTACGGTGAAGCGCCAGCCGCGTCACCGTCTCCCCCGGGAGGGCACCCATGGCCCGGACCGCTCCCCCGCAGGCGTCCTCCCCCGAGGTGGGTCACGCCGGACCGGCCGGCCCGCCGGAGTCGCTGCTGGAACGCGCCTTCACCGAGGCGCTGCACAGCCCCGGCGACAGCGACGAGGTCGCGACCCGGATCCTCGACGCCGCCTACGAGCAGTTCTGCCGGATGGGCATCCGCCGCTCCACCATGGAGGACGTGGCCCGCCGGGCGGGCGTCTCCCGGATCACCGCGTACCGCCGGTTCGCCACCAAGGACCGGCTGGTCGAGCAGGTGGTCCGCCGCGAGTTCCGGCGCTACTTCGACCGGTTCCTGGTCGACATCCAGCAGGCGGAGACGGTCGGTGACCGGGTGGTGCTGGGCTTCGTCAGCGCGCTGGACGCGATCCGCCGCAACCCGCTGATCGGCGGGCTGATGAGCGTCGAACCGGACGTGCTCATCCCCTCGATGATCAGCGACGGTGGGCGGACGCTGGCCACCGTGCAGCGGTTCGTCGCCGGGCAGCTGCGCCGCGAGCAGCGCGCCGGCACCATCGCCGCCACAGTCGACGTGGAGGTGGTGGCCGAGCTGATGACCCGGCTGTCCTGCTCCTTCCTGCTCACCCCGAGCCACGTCATCGACCTGGACGACGCCGACGAGCTGCGGCAGATGGCCCGCCGCTTCCTCGTACCGATGCTGGAGCCCGGCTCACAGGCCGAGTGACCGGCCGATCACCTCCTTCATGATCTCGGTGGTGCCGCCGTAGATGGTCTGCACGCGGGCGTCCAGGTAGGCACGGGCCACCGGGTACTCGCGCATGTAGCCGTAGCCGCCGTGCAGCTGCAGGCACCGGTCCACGACGCGCTGCTGCAACTCGGTGCACCACCACTTCGCCATGGCCGCCGTCTCCGCGCCCAGATCCGGCGCGACCAGGCACTGGTCCACGAAGACCCGGCCCAGACGCAGCTCGGTGGCGAGTTCGGCGAGCACGAACCGGTTGTGCTGGAAGCTGCCGATGGGACGGCCGAACGCCTGGCGCTGCCTGCAGTAGTCGAGCGTCTGCGCGAACACCGTCTCCGCGCCGGCGAGCGCCGCGACGGCTATGGACAGCCGTTCCAGCGGCAGGTTGCGCATCAGGTAGGCGAAGCCCTCGCCCTCCGTGCCGAGCAGGTTGGCCGCAGGTACGCGGACGTCGGCGAAGAACAGCTCGGCGGTGTCCTGCGCCTTCTGCCCGAGCTTGTCGAGGTTGCGGCCGCGCTCGAATCCGGGCATGCCGCGTTCGACCACGAGCAGGCTGATCCCCCGCCGCCCGGCGCCGGGGTCGGTACGGGCCACCACGATCACCAGGTCGGCCAGGATGCCGTTGCTGATGAACGTCTTCTGCCCGTTGAGGACCCAGTCGTCGCCGTCGCGTACCGCTGTGGTGGTGATGCCCTGAAGGTCGCTGCCGGCGCCCGGCTCGGACATGGCGATGGCGGTGACGATCTCGCCGGAGCAGAAGCCCGGCAGCCAGCGCTGCTTCTGCTCCTCGGTGGTCAGGTCGGTCAGGTACGGACCGATGATGTCGTTGTGCAGCCCGAACGCGGGACCGCTCGCGCCGGCCCGGGCGAGTTCCTCGGTCAGGACGGCGTGGAACCGCCGGTCGGTCACCCCGGCGCCGCCGTACCGTTCGTCGACGAAGAAGCCGAGCAGCCCGGCGGCGCCGGCGGCCCGCCACACGCCGCGGTCGACGATGCCGTCGGCCTCCCAGCGCTCGTGATGCGGGGTGATCTCCTTGTCGATGAACGCGCGCACCAGTTCGGCGAACGCGAGATGGTCGGCGGTGAAGATCGCGCGGTCCATGTCAGCTCCCTCCCCGCGCTACCGGGCCATGTCCGCGACGGCGGCGACGAGACGCCGCGGGTCCTCGCCCAGCGGCGCGACGTTGAGGATCGTCACGCCCGCGTCGCGGTACTCCTGGACCCGGTCGCGCACGTAGCTCTCCGGCCCGATCAGGCTGGTGCGTTCCAGCAGTTCCGCCGGCACCGCGGCGGCGGCCTCGGCCTTGCGGCCGGCCAGGTAGAGCTCCTGGATGCGGTCCGCCTCGGTGGCGTAGCCGTAGCGGCACAGCAGGTCGTGGTAGAAGTTGCGGCCCTTGGCGCCCATCCCGCCCACGTAGAGGGCGACCAGCGGCCGGGCGAGGTCGCGCAGTCCGGTCACGTCCGGGCCGATCGCCAGCGGCCCACCGGCCACCACGTCCAGCGGCCCGAGATCAGCCGACCGCTTCGCGCGGCCGGCCGCCAGCGCGGCGCCCCAGACGTCGCCCGCGCGGGCCGGGTCGTAGAGGAACGGCAGCCACCCGTCGGCGATCTCGGCGGTCATCCGGACGTTCCGGTCGCCCAGGCTCGCCACGTGGATCGGGATGCGGTCGCGGACCGGGTGGGTGAGGATCTTCAGCGGCTTGCCCAGCCCGGTGCCCTCGCCGGGCGGCAGCGGCAGGCGGTAGAGGCCGTCGTTCGTCAGCGTCTCGCGCCGCCACACCCGCCGGCAGATGTCGATCACCTCGCGGGTGCGGGCCAGCGGCCGGTCGTAGGCGACGCCGTGCCATCCCTCGATCACCTGCGGTCCGGACGCGCCCAGGCCGAGGATGGCCCGGCCACCGGACATGGCGTCCAGGCCCGCCGCGGTCTGCGCCAGCAGAGCCGGGGTACGCGAGAAGATCGGCAGGATCGCGGAGCCGATGTGCGCCCGGCTCGTCCGGGCGGCCAGGTAACCCATCACCGTGGGCGCGTCGAAGCCGTACGCCTCGGACACCCAGATCACGTCCAGGCCGTCCTGTTCCCAGGCGGCGACCTCGTCGGCGCCGCTCCGGGGGTCGGCGGCGTACGCCAGTGTCGTCCCGATACGCATCAGTGCGTTGCTCCCTGCTTCCGGCCGACGGCGCCGCCGTCCAGCCACCCCGGTAGGTGTTCGCCCAGCCCCCAGTCGGTGAGCACGGGCTCGGTGTCCGCGCCGGGTGCGGGCGGCGGGCCGCCGACCCGGCCGGGTGTCCCGGACAGGCGGGGCGCCACGGCGGGTTGCCGGACGCCGAAGTGCTCCTCGTACGTGCCGCGCGCGACCAGGTGCGGGTGGCCCGGCGCCTCGGCCAGGGACAGCACCGGCGCGACGCAGGCGTCGGTGCCGTCGAACACGGCCGTCCACTCGTCGCGGGTGCGGCCGGCGAACACCTCGGCGAAGCGGGCGCGCAGCACCGGCCATCCGGTGACGTCGTGCCGGTCCGGCAGGTCCGCGTCGGCCAGCCCGAGCAGCCGCAGCAGTTCGGCGTAGAACTGGGGTTCCAGCGCGCCCACCGCCATGTGCCCGCCGTCGGCGGTGGCGTACACGTCGTAGAAGGGCGCGCCGCCGTCGAGCAGGTTGCGGCCCCGCTCGGCGCGCCAGAGGCCTTCGGCGAGCAGCCCGGCGAACGGGGTGGTGAGGTGGGCCGCGCCGTCCACGATGGCGGCGTCGACGACCTGTCCTCGCCCGGTGGCGCCGGCGACGTGCAGCGCCGCCAGGATGCCGACGACCAGGTAGAGCGCGCCGCCGCCGAA
This sequence comes from Micromonospora sp. WMMA1949, assembly GCF_027460145.1. NCBI lineage: Bacteria > Bacillati > Actinomycetota > Actinomycetes > Micromonosporales > Micromonosporaceae > Micromonospora > Micromonospora sp. WMMA1949. The sequence goes on from NZ_JAPZBG010000001.1 coordinate 547,455, forward strand.
GTCGCCGACCAGGTTGAGCGGGATCTGCGGCGGCCCGCCGGCCCGGCCGATCGGGTGCAGCGCCCCGGCGACGGCGATGTAGCCGATGTCGTGGCCCGCGGCGCGGGCCAGCGGCCCGTCCTGTCCCCACCCGGTCATCCGCCCGTAGACCAGCCCCGGGTTGCGGGCCAGCACGGCCTCCGGTCCGACGCCGAGGCGCTCGGCCACGCCGGGACGCCAGCCCTCGATCAGGATCGCGGCCCGGTCGGCCAGCGCGAGGACCACCTCGGCACCCTCGGGGTGCTTCAGGTCCACCACGACCGAGCGCTTGCCCCGGTTGAGCAGGTTCCGCCCGGGGTCGCCGGCGGCGAACGCGCCGGGCTCCGGCCGGTCGACGCGCACCACGTCGGCGCCGAGGTCGGCGAGCAGCATGGCGGCGAACGGGCCGGGGCCGATCCCGGCCAGTTCCAGGACCCGGACGCCGTCCAGGGGCCCGCTCACGCGCCGGCCCGGGGAGCGAAGCGGGGCGGTCGGCCCTGGGCCCGGCTGAGCAGGGCCTCGCCGAAGTCGGCGCCGGCCAGGGACTCGACCATGAGCCGGATCGCGTCGATGGCGGCCTCGGCGGCGCCGGTCTCCGCACCCGACCACACCTGCCGCCGGATCACCGCCATAGAGGCCGGTGAGCAGTGTTCGGCCAGGGCCGCGGCATACGCTTGGGCCTCGGCCAGCACCTCGTCGCGCGGGAGCACGCGTTGCACAAGCCCGATCCGCAACGCCTCCACGGCGTCGACCTTGCGGCCGGACACCAGCAGGTCCAGCGCGGCGCCGACGCCGATCAGCCGGGGCAGCAGCCAGGCGCTGCCGTACTCGGCGACGAGGCCGAGCCGGCTGAACGAGGTGGACAGGCGCGCCTCCGCCGCCATGAACCGCACGTCGGCGTAGAGCGCGTGGACCAGGCCGAGGCCGGCCGCGCCGCCGTTCATCGCGGCGACGATCGGCGTGCCGAGCGTCAGCGGCAGGTGCGGCGGGAACCCGAACTCGCCGGCGAGCAGGTCACGGTTGCGCTCGTCGAGCAGCGCGGCCAGCGCCTCCGGGTCGGCGCCGGCACAGAACCAGTCGCCGGCGCCGGTCACCACGACCCCCCGGACCTCCGGATCCGCGTCCGCCGCGACCAGGGCCGCGTAGTAGTCGCGGAACATCTCCAGCGTCATCGCGTTGCGCCGGTCGGGCCGGTCGAACCAGATGGTGCGGACACCGCCGCTGGTGGCGGCCCGCAAGCCGACGCCTATTCTGACATTTGACATTTGATACCCTCGGGTGGTGGCGGACCGCGGCAGGATCCAGAACGTCTCTCAGCCCCAGCTCTCCGAGACCGTGGCGAGCCTGCTGCGCGACCGGATCATGTCCGGCCAGCTGCGACCCGGCGAACGCATCCGGCTCGAGGAGGTCGCCCAGGAGACCGGACTGAGCATCACGCCCGTACGCGAGGCGCTGCTGATGCTGCGCGCGGAGGACATGGTCGAGCTGCAACCGCGACGCGGGCACGTGGTGGCGCCGCTGTCCCGGCAGGACATCATCGACGTGTTCAGCCTCCAGGGCCACATCGCCGGTGAGCTGGCCGCCCGGGTGGCCGTCGGCATCACCCCGGAGCAGCTCGACGACCTGCGGCAGCAGCACGAGCGGCTGCGCCGAGCCGCCCAGGCCCGGCAGGTCAGCCGGGTCGAGCAGCTCGAATACGAGTTCCACCGCCGGATCAACCGCCTCGCCGACGCGCGCAAGCTGTCCTGGCTGCTGCGCACCGTGACCCGCTACACGCCGTCGCGGTTCTACGCCGCCGACCCGGAGTGGCGGGCCGGCATGATCGCCGATCACGAGGCGCTGCTCGACGCGCTCGCGGCGGGCGACCCGGAGCGCGTCCGGCCGGTCATGGCCCGGCACTTCACCGACGGCGCGGAACGGCTGGTCAAGCACCTCGACGGGCTGGGCGTGTGGGCGCAGTGAGTCACCGGCGGCCATGACGCCACGCGAACATCGCCAGCGACCGCTTCATCGCCGACGCGGACGGCTGGAGCGTCATCACCTCGATCAGCGGCCGGAACCGCTGCCACGTCACCGATCGCGGCCGGGCGAACTCGCGCAGGCCGTCCGCGCCGTGGACCCGCCCGAACCCCGAGTCGCCCACTCCGCCGAAGGGCAGTGACGGCACGCCCGCGTATCCCAGCACCGAGTTGACAGACACCGCGCCGGCCCGCAGCCGCCCGGCGAGCGCCAGCCCACGGCGGCGGTCGCGGGTGAAGATCGAGCCGGAGAGCCCGTAGCTCGTCGCGTTCGTCCGGCGTACCGCCTCGTCGGCGTCGGCCACCGGGTTGACCACGAGCACCGGCCCGAACGTCTCCTCGGTGACGGCGGTGCTGTCCTCGGGCACGTCGGTCAGCACGACCGGCTCCACGAACGGAGGCCGCACGGAGGCTGCGTCACCCACCACCGCCCGGGCGCCCCGGTCGAGGGCGTCGGTGACGTGCCGGAGCACGACGTCCGGCTGGGTGGGCGTGGTCATCGGTCCGTACGGCGCGTCCGGCTCGGCACCGGGCCGGACCTGCCGCGCCAGCTCGGTGAGCGTGGCCAGGAACGGCTCGTAGACGGACCGTTCGACGTAGACGCGCTCGACGCCGGCGCAGGTCTGCCCGGCGTTGCCCAGGCCACCGAAGACCGCCGCCCGCGCGGCGGCGTCGAGGTCGGCGTCGGCGGCGACGATCAGCGCGTCCTTGCCGCCACCCTCGATCACCACCGGGGTCAGGGTCTCGGCGCAGGCGGCCATGACGGCGCGCCCGGTCGCTGCCGAGCCGGTGAACGCGATCTTGTCGGCCGAGGCGCGGCACAGTGCGGCCCCGGTCGTGCCGTCACCGGTGACCACCTGGAGGACCGGGTGGTCGGGAAGCAGCTCGTGCCACCGCTCGGCCAGCCACACCCCGACGCCGGGGGTGAACTCGCTGGGCTTGAACACCACCGCGTTGCCGGCGGCGAGCGCGTGCGACACCGCGCCCATCGGGGTGTAGACGGGGTAGTTCCAGGGGCCGATCACGCCGACCACGCCGTACGGCACGTACTCGACGGAGGCGGCCTGGTTGAACGCGAGCAGGCCGGAGGGGACCGACCGTCGCCGGAGCACCCGCGCGGCGTGCCGGGCCGCCCAGTCCAGGTGCTCGACGGCGAGCATCACCTCGAGCTGCGCCCCGGCGAGGCTCTTGCCGGTCTCGCTCCGGACGATCCCGGCCAGTTCCTCGATGCCGCCGGCGACCGCCGCCTTGTACGCCAGCAGATGCCGGCGGCGCTGCCTGGCGTCCAGCCCGGCCCACCAGCCGGCCGCCTCGCGGGCCCGCGACACGGCGGCGCGTACGGCGGCGTCGTCGGCGAGGTCGTAGTCGGCGCGGTGCTCGCCTGTCACCGGGTCGACGACGCGCAGCCGGCGAGGGTGCTCCACGAGGGACGTCATCGGCAGCCTCCTGACATTTGATATTCGATAGTCTAGCCTTGCTGTCAATCCCTGCTGACGCGCTGGAGGTACCGCGGTGGAGTGGAGCGACGAGCAACGATCCCTGGTCGAGGCGGTGCGGGACTTCTGCCGCCGCGAGGTGGGCACCCGCGAGCAGCGGCAGAACCTCACCAACGGCGGCCGGGAACCGCACAGCCCGGAGCTGTACCGCAGGATGGCCGACCTCGGCTGGCTGGGCCTGTCGCTGCCGGAGGAGTTCGACGGCGGCGGCGCCGGCATGACGGAGCTGTGCCTGTTCCTGGAGGAGACAGCCCGCGCGATGGCCCCGATCGGCGGCTTCACCACCTCGATCATCGTGGCCGCCACCTACCAGCGGTTCGGCACGCCGGCGCAGAAGAAGCTGATCCTGTCCGGGGTGGCCCGCGGCGTCATCGAGGCGGTCGCGATGTCCGAGCCCGAGGCCGGCTCGGACGTGGCGAACCTGAGCTGCCGCGCCGAGCGCACCGACGACGGATACGTCGTCAACGGCCAGAAGACGTGGTGTTCGAACGCCCACCTGGCCGAGCACATCCTGCTGGTCGCACGCACCTCCGGCCGGGCCGGCGACCACCACGGCCTGACCATGTTCCTGGTCCCCGCCTCGGCGCCCGGCCTGACCGTCTCCGGCATCGACACCATGGGCGGCCGCGAGGTGAACGACCTCTACTTCACCGACTGCCTGCTGCCCGCCGACGCGGTGGTCGGCGAGGTCGACAACGGCTGGCGGCAGCTGATGGCCGGGCTCAACATGGAGCGGCTCATCCTCGCCAGCGTCATGCTCGGCACCGCGCAGCGGGCGTTCGACGACGTCGTGGAGTACGTGAAGAACCGGCGGCAGTTCCGCCGGCCGATCGGCTCGTTCCAGGTGCTCCGGCACCGGCTGGCCGACCTGGCCACCGAGATCGAGTGCGCCCGGCTGCTCGTCTACGACACCGCCGCGAAGGTCGACAAGGCGCCGGACACGGTGCTGCCCCGGGGAAGTTCGATGGCGAAGCTCAAGGCCACCGAGACCGCCCGCCGGGTCGCCCTGGACGCGATGCAGATGATGGGCGGCTACGGCTACACCACCGAGTTCGACATGGAGCGCCTGGTCCGCTCGTCGATCGTGTCCACCGTCTACGGCGGCGCCAGCGAGATCCAGCGCGAGATCATCGCCAAGACGTACGGCCTGTCCGAGCAGATGTCCTGACACGAAGTGGCCCGGCCGGTGAGGGGCATACCCACCGGCCGGACCGCGTCGTCGTCTACTCGAACCGCTCCCCCCGCTCGGCCATGGCCACCAGCGTCGGCGGCGGGTCGAACCGCTCGCCGTAGCGCTCGGCCAGCACCCGGGCGCGGGCCACGAAGCCGGGCAGCCCGCCGTCGTACTGGTTGACGTACTGCAGGACGCCGCCGGTCCAGCTCGGATAACCGATGCCCAGGATCGAGCCGACGTTGGCGTCGGCCACCGAGGTCAGCACGCCCTCATCCAGGCACCGCACCGACTCGATCGCCTCGATGAAGAGCATCCGCTCCTTGAGGTCCTCGAACGGCGTGTCCAGGTTCGTGCCGCCGAACTGCTCCCGCAGCCCCGGCCAGAGCCCGGCCCGCTTCCCGTCGCGGTAGTCGTAGAAGCCGGCGCCGCCCGAGCGTCCGGTCCGGCCGCACTCGTCGATCATCCGGTCGATGACCGCGTCGGCAGCGTGCGGTTGCCAGGTGCCCCCGGCGGCCACAGTCGCCGCGGCCGTCTCCAGGCGGATCCTGCGGGGCAGGGTGAGGGTGAGCTCGTCCATCAGCGCGAGGACCGGCGCGGGATACCCGGCCTGGCTGCTGGCCTGCTCGATCGTCGCCGCCGGGATGCCCTCGGCCAGCATCGCCACGCCCTCGTTGGTGAACGTGCCGATGACCCGGCTGGTGAAGAATCCCCGGCTGTCGTTGACGACGATCGGCGTCTTGCGCAGCTGACCGACGACACCCAGCGCCCGGCCCACCGTGGCCTCGTCGGTCCGCTCCCCGCGGATCACCTCGACCAGCGGCATCTTGTCCACCGGGGAGAAGAAGTGCAGCCCGATGAACTCCTCCGGCCTGCTGACGCCCTCGGCGAGCAGCGTGATGGGCAGCGTGGAGGTGTTGGAGGCGATCAGCGCGCCCGGCGCCACCTGCTCGATCTCGGCGTACACCTTGTGCTTGAGCGCCGGGTCCTCGAAGACCGCCTCGATCGCGAGGTCGACGCCGGTCAGGTCGGCGAGGTCGCCGGTGGCGTGGATGCGGCCCAGGATCTCGTCGCGCTTCTCCGGCGTGGACCGGCCCCGGGCGACCGCCTTGTCGAGCAGGCCCGCCGAGTACGCCTTGCCCCGCGCCGCCCCCTCGGCGGTGACGTCCTTGAGCACCACCCGCATCCCGGCGCGGGCGCAGACGTACGCGATGGCGGCGCCCATCATGCCCGCGCCGACGACGGCGACGCTGCGCACCGGCTCGTGGTCGCCACCGGCGGTCCGGGACCGGGCGGCATGGAGGTCGAAGAAGAGCGCCTTGATCATGTTCTTGGCGACCTGGCCGGTGGCCAGCTCGGTGAAGTACCGCCCCTCGATCGTGAACGCGGTGTCCAGGTCGACCTGGGCGCCTTCGACGGCGGCGGCGAGGATGTTGCGCGGCGCCGGGTAGGGCGCGCCCTTGAGCTGCTTGCGCAGCAGCGCCGGCATGGCCGGCAACTGCGTCGCGAGCCCCGGGCTTGAGGGGGTGCCGCCGGGCATCCGGTAGCCCTTGCGGTCGTACGGCTGGGTCGCGTCCGGGTTCGCGGCGATCCAGGCGCGGGCGGCGGCCATGAGGGCGTCCCGGTCGGCGGCCAGCTCGTCGACCAGTCCGTGCGCGAGCGCGTCCTGCGGGCGGCGGCGCTGGCCACGCAGCAGCCAGTTCGTCAGCGCGGCGGTGACGCCGAGCAGCCGGACGGTGCGCACCACGCCGCCGCAGCCGGGCAGCAGACCGAGCGTGACCTCGGGAAAGCCGATCTCGATGCCCGGGTCGTCGAGCACGATGCGGTGGTGGCAGCCCAGGGCCAGTTCGAGTCCGCCGCCGAGAGCCGATCCGTTGATCGCGGCGACCACCGGACGGCCGAGCGTCTCCAGCCGGCGTACGGCGTGCTTGAGCGCGGCCGCGCCGGCCGCCGACGTCTCGGCGTCGGCGGGCGTCAGCCGTACCAGGGTCTCCAGGTCGCCGCCGGCGAAGAACGTCTTCTTGGCCGAGGTGACGACCACGCCGGTGATCCGGTCACGCTCGGCCTCGAGCCGGTCCACAGTGGCGGTCAGGCTCTCGCCGAACTCCGCGTTCATCACGTTCGCCGAGCGGCCGGGGTGGTCGAGGGTGAGCAGCACGATGCCGTCGTCGCCGTGCTCCCACCGGATGGTGTTTGCCATTCGTGCTCCTCAGATTCGTTCGATCACGGTCGCGATGCCCATGCCGCCGCCCGCGCACAGCGTGGCCAGGCCGTAGCGGCCGCCGCGTCGTTCCAGCTCGTCGACGAGCGTGCCGAGGATCATGGCGCCGGTCGCGCCCAGCGGGTGGCCCATCGCGATCGCCCCGCCGTTGACGTTGACGATCTCCGGGTCGATCCCGAGGTCGGCGACGAACCGCAGGACCACCGCGGCGAACGCCTCGTTGATCTCGACCAGGTCGAGGTCGTCGACGCCGAGGCCGGCCTTCGCCAGCGCCTTGCGGGCGGCCGGGGCCGGGCCGGTGAGCATGATGGTGGGGTCGGCGCCGCTGAGCGCCGTCGCCACGACGCGGGCGCGCGGGGTGAGACCGGCGGCGGCGCCGGCCGCCTCGCTGCCGACCGCGACGAGCGCGGCGCCGTCGACGATGCCGGAGGAGTTGCCCGCCGTGTGGACGTGCTCGATGCGCTCGACCCAGTGGTACTTCTGCAGGGCGACCGCGTCGAAGCCCGCCTTCTCGCCGATCTCGGCGAACGAGGGGCGCAGCGCGCCGAGGCTCTCCGCCGTCGAGTCGGCCCGGATGTGCTCGTCCCGGTCCAGCACGGTCAGCCCGTTGCGGTCGCGGACCGGCACCACGGAACGGGCGAAGTAGCCGTTGGCCCAGGCCTTCGCGGCCCGTGCCTGCGACTGGAGCGCGAACGCGTCGACCGTCTCCCGGTCGAAACCGGCGATGGTGGCGATGAGGTCGGCGCTGATGCCCTGCGGCACGAAACCGGTGGTGAAGTTGACCTCCGGGTCCAGCGCCCACGCCCCGCCGTCGGAGCCCATCGGCACCCGGGACATGGACTCGACGCCACCGGCCAGGACGAGATCCTCCCAGCCGGAGCGCACCTTCTGCGCGGCGATGTTCACCGCCTCCAGGCCGGAGGCGCAGAAGCGGTTGAGCTGCACGCCGGCCACCGTGTCGGGCAGGCCGGCCGCGACGGCAGCGGTCCGGGCGATGTCGGCGCCCTGGTCGCCGAGGGGGGACACCACCCCGAGCACGATGTCGTCGATCAGCGCCGGGTCGAGGCCGGGCATCCGCCGCAGGGTCTCCTCGATCAGGCCGGTGATCAGCGAAACCGGCTTCACCCCGTACAGCGATCCGGTCGGCTTGCCCCGCCCGCGCGGCGTGCGCAACGCGTCGTAGATGAACGCATCGGTCGTCATGCCAAGCTCCTCATTGCTCACCCGCATGCGAATTTCGCCTAACTTTTCTTGAGCCTGCTGCTGCTTGTCAAGAAGCGTCAGGCACTGCCCGGCTTCAACCTCGGCGCAGGAATCCGCCGAGGGGCGCCGCGGGATCCGCGCGAGGGGGCGCTAACGTGGAGCTGTGCGACGAGCAGCAGGCGACACCGCCCCGGCACCGGTCAAGCGGCCCAAGGACCGCAAGGCCCGCATCGCGCTCGCCGGGGCCGAGCTGTTCTGCGAGCGGGGCTACCACGGCGTCTCGGTGGACGAGATCGCCGCCGCCGTCGGCATCAGCGGGCCGGCCGTCTACCGGCACTTCCCGAACAAGTACGCGATCCTCGTGCACGCCACCCGGGAGGTCGTCGGCGCCCTGCTCGCCGCCACCGGACAGCCGACGGCGAGCAGTGCCGACGGGCTGCTCGACGAACTGCTGCGCGCGCTCGCCGAGGTCGCGGTGAGCAGGCGGCGGGTGGCCGGGCTGTACCAGTGGGAGGGCCGCTACCTGACGCCCGAGCACCGGCAGGAGTTCGCCGCGTCGATGGCCACTCTCGTCGGCCGCGTCGCCGGGCCGCTGCGCGAGCTGCGTCCCGAGCTGACCGTCGAGCAGGCGGACCTGCTGGTGAACGCGGCGCTGAGCGCGTTCGGCAGCGTGACCACGTACCGGGCCGCCGGCGCCGACACCGAGCACCTGCTCACCCGGGTCGCCTGGACGCTGCTGCGGACCGACGCGCCGGCGGTGCCGCCCCGGCGGCGTCCCGCGCCGGACGACGCGCCCGCCACCGGGCCGGTGCGTCCGGCGTCGCGCCGCGAGCTGCTGCTGATCGAGGCGATGCGCCTGTTCCACAGGCACGGCTACCACGCCGTCGCGGTGGAGGACATCGGCCGCGCCGCGGGCATGCAGGCGTCCAGCGTGTACCGCTACTTCCCGGGCAAGGCCGACCTGCTCGCGGCCGCCTACTACCGGGCCACCGACCGGCTGACCGGGGCCACCACCGCGGCGATCGCCGAGGCGAGCGACCCGGCCGACGCGCTGCACCGGGTCGTGCGGGCGTACGTCGACTTCGCGTTCGGCCAGAGCGATCTGATCGCGGTGTACCTGGCGGAGAACAACAACCTGCCGGACCGGGACCGCCACCAGTTGCGCGGCGCGCAGCGGCTGCACGTCGAGGAGTGGGTGGGGCTGGTCCGGGCGGTCCGGCCGGACCTGCCGGCCGCCGAGGCCCGGGTGCTCGTGCACGCCGCGCTGAACGTCGTCACCGACGTCGGGCGGCTCGGCCGCTTCGACCGCACCGAGGGCTACGACACCCAGACCGCCCGGCTCGCGCTCGCCGTCCTGCACGCCTGACGGGCGTCACCGCGAGCGCGCGGGCGGCGTGAGGCGCTGTGGTTGACTGACACCCATGGTTCCGTGCCCGTCCGCGTCCTCCCGGACGACCCGGTGACCACCGGGCCGGCCGCGGCCACCCGGCCCCGCAACCGCAGGCAGGTCATCGTCGAGTCGGCCGGGCAGGTGTTCAGCGAGCGCGGCTACCACGGCGCCTCCATGGAGGAGATCGCCGCGGCGGTCGGGATCAGCGCGCCCGCGCTGTACCGGCACTTCCCGAACAAGTACGCGTTGTTCGCCGAGTGCGCGAACGTCATGGTGGACAACCTGGTCGAGGCCGTCGACGCGTGGCCGTCGGACGCGGCGCTGGCCGACGTGCTGCTGGCCCTCACCCGGGTCACCGTCGCGCACCGCGCCTCCGGCGGCATCTACCGGTGGGAGGCCCGCTATCTCGGGCGCCCGGACCGCCACCTGCTCCGCGCGAAGTTCGGCCACGTCGTGGGCCGGGTGACCGAGATGGTACGGCGGGAGTACCCGCTGCCCGACGAGCGCCTGCGGGCGGTGGCTGCGCTCGGGGTGATCGGTTCGGTGACCATGCACCGCACCTCGATCGCCCAGCGCCGGATCGAGGATCTGGTGCTGCGCTCCGCGATGCGGGTGGTGGCCACCGACCCGGCGACCGCCGCCGGGACGGCGGGGCTGGTGGAGCTGCCCGCCCAGCCGGTGCCCCGGACCCGGCGCGCGGAGATCCTGGCCGCGGCCGTACCGCTGTTCGCCCGGGACGGGTTCGCCACGGTCACCAACGCGCAGATCGCCCAGGCGGTGGGGCTGGCCCCGTCGGCGATCTACCGCCACTACCCCGGCAAGGTGGACATCCTCGTGGCCGCCTGCCTCCAGGCGGCGGAACTGCTCGCCCAGGCGGTGGACCGCAGCCTCCAGCGGGCTGCCGACCCGCGTCAGGCGGTGGTCGCGCTGGCGGCGGCGTACGTGGCCTACTGCTTCGAGCACAACACCCTCAACAGCGTCGCCGAGGCCGAGGTGGCCGGGCTTCCGGAGGACGTCCGGCGTCCGCTCGTCCTCGCCCAGCGGGAGCACATCGCGGTCTGGGAGCAGCAGTTGCGGGCGGTCCGGCCGGACCTGGACCGGCGGCAGGCCCGGCTGCTGGTGCACGCCGGGTTCGGCGTGGCGGTGGAGGCCGGGCGCGCCCTGCGCTGGCAGGACTCGCCCGGCCACCGGGACGCGGTCACCGCGCTGGTCACCGGCGCCCTGACGCTGTGACGCACCTGATCAGGTGCCCGGCCGGTTCATGACCGGGATCGTGATCGGGGTGTGCGACGCGGACGAGCCGTTGTTGAGGAACAGCATCGCCAGGCCGCGGATGAACCTGTCGAACAGGCCGAACGTCTCCGGCATCAGCGGCGAGAGCCCTTCGCGGAACATCACGTACGTGGGCCAGCCGGCCTCGATCACGCCCCGGGAGATGTAGTCGCGGGGCAGCCGCAGCCAGTCGCCGATCCGGTCGGTGAGCACGTAGCGCGCGAACTCCCGCTGGAATCCGCGAGTGACGCCCAGGTCCACCGAGGACGTCAAGTTCAGCAGGATGTCGGCCAGGTCGATGCCCTCGGGCGTCGGCGCGAGGAGCGGGTTCAGCGCGTACCGGGACTGCTCCTCGGCGGCGGCCCAGCTGTTCGGGATGAACTCGTCGCGCACGCCGAGCAGGTGCAGCGCGACCTGCCACATGTGCAGGTAGGCCTCCTCCTCCGCGGCCGACATCCGCAGTCCCCAGCGACGCCAGTCGAGCAGCTTGCGGTGCACGTACGTGCCGAGGCTGTGGAAGGTGATGAGGATGTCGCCGTTGCTGATCGGGATCGGGTGGTCGGTGACGCCGCGCCACGGCGCGGACTGCGGCAGCAGGTGCCGTACGGCCGCGTGGGTCAGCCGGGTCTTGTGCGAGGTGACCACGAAGCTGCCGGTGGCCTTGAACGCGTCGGGGGCGCTCAGGTCGTACCCGTAGGTGAAGGTCTTCGCGGCGCGCGCCTTCATGTCCGCGCCGCCCTCGGACCAGTAGACGTTGCGGGCCTCGCGCGGGATCACCGTGCTCATGATCCCGCTGCCCAGGCCGTAGAGCAGGAACAGGTACATGCTCATGCGCTTGTTGAACTGGGCGGCCCGGTCCAGCTTGGCCTGGTCGGCCCAGGACGGCAGCGTGTTGACGCGCCGCAGGTAGGTGGTGAGCGCCGGGGGCAGGCCGGCGGGCAGCGCGTCGCCGTTGCGGATCCAGGACGCGAACGCGGTGTTCACCGCCGGGATCTGCCCGGCGTCCAGCAGCGAGGCGACGAGCGGGTCGGTGTCGTCGTCCCAGACGTCCCACGGGTCGGTGACCGTGTCGGTCCCGGCGATCGAGCCGGACGACGACCACGCCCACGCCTTCGGAGTGTCCGCCACCGCTACCAGTCCCAGCGCGGCACCGAGCGTCAGGACGCTTCGTCTACTGAGATTCTCCATTAGCACCACTTCCCGGTTTCGACCGGACATCGCCCTGAACACCGGCCCGTGAGGTGCGCACAAGCAGGTTTCGAGTTATCCGGGGATGTGATTTTCTATTAACATAGAGGAGCTTGACTGCATCGGCAAGGGTGGACGGTGGGGGTGGTCGCGATGGCCGAGGGCGGGCGGTACCGCTGGTTGCGCCGGATCGAGACGCTCGATCCGGTCCGCGACCATCACGAGATCTACCGGCTCTCCGCCGGGTACGAGTTCCCCTTCGACTACCAGCGGGCGCTGGAGCTGGCGCTGCTGCGCACGTTCTGCGTGCCGAGCATCTCCGCGCTGCTCGACGCGACAGGCGAGTTCCGGCTGCGGGCGCAGCAGCGCTACGACGACACCGCGCTGCTGATGGCCGAGTTGCTGGAGCACGGGTACGACTCGCCGCGCGGCCGGGAGGCGCTGCGGGTGGTCAACCGGGCGCACGGCCGGTACGCGATCTCGAACGACGACATGCGCTACGTGCTGTCCACGTTCGTCTACGAGCCGATCGACTGGCTGGACCGGTACGGCTGGCGCCCGCTGCACGAGCACGAGCGGCTGGCCGCGTTCCACTACTACCGCGCGGTCGGCGCGCGCATGGGCATCCGGGACGTGCCGGCGGACTTCGACGCGTTCCGGGACTTCAAGGACGCGTACGAGCGGGACACGTTCCGCCGCACGCCGAGCAACGAGCGGGTCGCGGCGTACACGCTGGATCTTTTCGCGTCCTGGTACCCGGCGCCGCTGCGCCCGGCCGCGCGCCTCGGCGTGCGCGCGCTGCTGCCGCCCGAGATGCGCGCCGCCTTCGGGTTGCCGGCCGCGCCGCGACCGCTGCCCGCGCTGGTCGGCGGCGCGCTGCGCGCCCGGGCCGCAGTGGTGCGGCTGCTGCCCGCGCGGACCGTGAGCCGGCTGACCCGCGCGCCGCGCAACCGCACCTATCCCGGCTACCCGCGGGGGTACCGGCCCGCCGATCTCGGCGCGCCGCCACCCCCGCCCGGCATCGACCCGGCGCTACTGGGTGACGGGCTCCGCCGCCGCGTCACCCGGCCGGTAGAGGGCGTCGATCCGGTCGCCGTACCGGTCGACGATGACCCGGCGCCGTAGCTTCAGCGTCGGGGTCAGCTCGCCCGACTCCGGCGTCCACGCCGACGGCAGCACCTGGAACGTCTTGACCTGCTCGGGCCGGGCCAGCCGTGCGTTCGCCGCGTCCACAGCGGCCTGGATCTCGGCCCGCAGCACCGGATCCGAGGCCAGGGCGGGCAGCTGCGGGTCGCTGATGCCGTGCGTACGCGCCCACTGGGGTGCCACCTCCTCGTCCAGCACGATCAGCGCCGTGACGTACGGCCGCCGGTCGCCGATCGCGACTGCCTGACCGATGAGCGGGTGGGCCCGCAGCAGGTTCTCGATCTGCGCCGGCGAGATGTTCTTCCCGCTGGACGTGATGATGAGTTCCTTCTTGCGGTCGGTGATGGTGAGGAACCCGTCCTCGTCGAGCGTCCCGACGTCGCCGGTCGCCAGCCATCCGTCCGCGTCGACCACCGGCTCGACGCCGCCGTCCTCGCGCAGGTAGCCGGAGCAGACCAGCGGACCCCGGACGAGGATCTCGCCGTCGTCGGCGAGGCGTACCTCCATGCCCACGTTCGGGCGACCGACCGTCCCGGTGCGGAAGCAGTAGGGGGTGTTGAGGGTGGCGGTGCCGGTGGTCTCGGTCAGACCCCACACCTCCAGCACGTCGATGCCGAGTCCGGCGAGGAACCGCAGCACGTCCACCGGGATCGGGGCGGCGCCGCTGCCGGGCCAGGTCATGTTCTGCAGCCCGAGGCTCGCCTGCAACGGTCGCAACACGGTGTCCCGGGCCTGCGCCACCCGGGCGGCCAGCTCGTCCGGCACCGGCTTTCCGGCGGCGCGCAACTCGTACGCCTCTAGTGTCACAGCGCTCGCGGCGGCGACGGCGGCGCGGACCGCGGGCTCGGCGGTCGCCAGGTGGGCCTGGACGCCGGCGGCCATCTTCTCCCAGACCCGCGGCACCCCGAAGAACGAGGCGGGACCGACGGTGCGCAGCGCCGCGACGAGCTGCGTGGCGTCGGGGCAGATGGTCACGTGCCCGGCGCGGTAGATCGGGTTGTAGATGCCGAGGAACCGTTCGGCGATGTGCGCGAGCGGCAGGTAGGCCACGGTCGGCGCGTGGTCGGGGACGGACACCATCGCGTCCAGCGCCACCGCCTGGTAGATCACGTTGTGGTGGCTGAGCACGACGCCCTTCGGGTTGCCGGTCGTCCCGGACGTGTAGAGCAGCGTCACCGGCTGCCCGGGCCGGATCGTGCGCCAGCGCCGCTCGAAGGCGTCCGGGTCCGCCGCGTGGGCGGCCCGGCCGAGGGTACGCACGCGCGACAGCGGCACGGTGTCCGTGGCCGCTTCGGCGGGCTCGTCCACCAGCACCACCCGGAGCAGGTCCGGCAGCTCGGCCAGGATCGGCCGCCAGCGCTCCAGCTCGGCCGGCCCTTCCAGCACGAGCACCTGGGCGGCGCTGTGCCGGGCCAGGTAGCGCATCTGCTCGGCGCTGAGCGTCGGGTAGATCGTGGACGGCACCGCGCCCAGGTGGACCGCGGCGAGGTCGACCAGCCAGTGCTCGGTCCGGCCGGACATCATGATCAGCATGTGTCGCCCGGTCTCCAGGCCGATCTCGGCCAGGCCGGCGGACAGCTCGGCGACCTCGTCGCGCAGCTGCGACCAGGTGCGGGTGTCGTCCCGGCCGAGCGTGGTCAGGGCGGGCCGGTCGGCGTACTCGGTGGCGTTGCGGTGCAGCAGCGCCGGGACGGTCAGGTCGGCGGCTTTCTTGGCGCAGTCCTCGGCGAGGACGTCGGCGGGGTCCATGGGCTACTCCTTCACACGCAACCGGGCCTGGTGGTGGCAGAGCTGGCCGCACCCCTCGCCGTGGTGCCCGCGCGGGTTCCGCAGCCGATGGCAGCACTGTAAACGAGGGTTAACTTTCTGGGAAGAAGTGCCGGTAGATCGCGCCTGAACCGAGCCGCAGCGATGATCCGGCGACGAACCTGGACTAACCAAACGGATCGCCGGTCACTGCGCGGTCCAGCCACCGTCCACGTGCAACACGCTGCCCGTGACGTAGCTCGCGGCGTCCGAGGCCAGGAACAGCACCGCGCCGACCACCTCCTCGGGACGGCCGAAGCGGCCCATCGGGATGCGGTCGCGCAACCGCTTCGACCACTGCTCGTGGCCGCGCAGCCCCTCCGTCATCGGGGTCTCCAGGTAGCCGGGCGCGACCGCGTTGACGCGTACGCCGGCCGCCGCCCACTCCAGCGCCAGCGTGCGGGTGAGCTGCTCGACGCCGCCCTTGCTGGCGCTGTACGCGGCCAGTCGTGGGAACCCCACCTGACCGTGCACGGAGGACATGTTGACGATGCTGCCCGCACCCTGCTCGACCATGAGCGCGCCGGCCGCGCGGGCGCAGACGAACACGCCGGACAGGTTGGTGTCGATCACCTGCTGCCAGTCACCGAGACTCAGCCGCTCGCTGCGGTGCAGCGCCGGGCTGATGCCGGCGTTGTTGACGAGGACGTCCAGCCGGCCCCAGCGCTGCCGCGCGAGGCCGACGACGGCGTCGGCGGCGGACTCGTCGGCGACGTCCCCGGCGACCACGGCCGCCGTGCCGCCGCCGGCCGCGATCCGGTCCCGCACCTCGTCGAGCGCGTCCGGCCGACGGGACTGGAGGATCACCGACGCGCCGGCCCGCGCCAGTCCCTCGGCGATCGCCGCGCCGACGCCCTGACTCGCGCCGGTCACCCACGCCACCTTGCCCGACAGCATCCCCTCGACCTGCGCCACCGTGGACTCCCCTCGTCGCAAACCATCGACAGATGTCGTCATGGGTCTTGTGGACACCGTTACCACGTGCTCTCATGTGATACACGGGCGCAATATTTGTTTCACCGTATCAGCGGCCTCGACCCCGAGGAGTGAACGTGGAACCGGTAAGCAGGCGCAAGATGTTGAAGGCCGGCGGGGCACTGGGAGCGCTCGGCGCGCTGAGCGTCGCCGCCCCCGCGCAGGCCCGATCGGCGTGGACCTGGTCCCCCACGGGATCAGTGGCCGGCGCCGGGGCGGGCGTGGACCCGCGCTGGGTGTGGGACGAGGAGGCCGACCCGCTCGTCGCCTCCCTCCTGGACCGGGGCGACGCACCACTGGTCAACCAGCTGCTGCGGACGTGGACGAAGAACGGCCAGCCGCTGCCGTCCGGCCTCCCGGCGGACGTCCGCGCGTTCATCGAACGCGCACGCGTGCTGCCGTCCTGGGTGGACCAGGGCAAGCTGGCCACCGCCGTGCGCTTCAACGAGAAGCGCGGCCTCTACCTCGGCGTGCTCTACGGCCTGGCCAGCGGCATGATGAGCACCGTCATCCCGAAGGAGGCGCGCGCCGTCTACTACTCCAAGGGCGGCGCGGACATGAAGGACCGCATCTCCAAGACCGCCAAGCTCGGGTACGACATCGGCACCGCCAACGCCTACCAGCCCGACGGCTCGATGATCGTGACCGCCGTCAAGACCCGGCTCGCGCACGCCGGCGTGCGTCACCTGCTGCCGCAGTCACCCGAGTGGGCCGACGTCGCGCCCGAGGACATCCCGATCAGCCAGCGGGACATGATGGTCACCTGGCACAGCCTGCCGACCACTGTGATGCGGAAACTGACCGACTGGCGGGTGCCGATCCCCGCCGCCGAGTCGACCGCCTTCCTGCACCTGTGGCAGGTGGCCGCGCACATGCTCGGCATCCGGGACGAGTACATCCCGGCCACGTGGAGCGAGGCGAACTCCCAGGCCGGCGAGGTCCTCGACCCGATCCTCGCGCCCACCCGCGAGGGCAACGCGCTCGCCGACATCCTGCTCGGCCTCGGCAGGGAGATCGACGCCGGGCTGCTCAGCAAGCCCATCCTCGGCTCGTTCACCCGGTTCATGCTCGGCAACCAGATCGCCAACTGGCTGGAGATCCCGCGTGACCTGCTCTGGGACACGCTGCTGCGGACGAGCTGGGGCCCGTTCGTCGCGGTCCGGGAGGCGCTGCTGCCGTTCCCGCTCGCGCCGGAGTGCTACTGGCTGTTCGACGAGTTCCTCCGCAAGCTCGCCCTGCTGTTCCTGTCCGAGGGGCAGTCGATAAACATCGAGATCCCGCTCGGCAACCGCGAGTTCTGACCACCGGGTCGCGGTGAGCACCATGACCGCGCCCCTCCCCCCGTTCCTGGGGTACGTGCTCGCCGCGCCGGTCCTCGTGGCCGCCGCCGAACTCACTGTGGCGTACCCGGCCGCCGCCCGGACGCCGTCGCCGGACGTGGCCGGACTGCTCGGCCTCGGCGAGATCATGACGGCCACGGCCCTGCCCGGGGCGGCCCTGATCTCCGTCGAGGTCGGCCCGGACGGGACCGTGTCGTTCACGCCGCCGCCGGGCCGCTGCGGGTACGACTGCGACACCTCGGCCGCTGAACTGATCGCCGACGGGCTGTCGGTACCGCGCCGGCGCGTCCGCGTGCCACCACCACGGCCGGCAGCGGGCCGGACCCGTCGCGCACCCCATCCGGCCGCCGGCACCCGTACCCCGCTCCGGGTCGCCGTGGCGGTGGCCCGGCGACGGCTGCTGGAGGCCGCGTCGGCGGCGCTCGGCACGCCCGTCGCCGACCTGCGGCTCGCGGCCGGCGCCGTCACCGACGGCGCGGGCCGCCGCGTCGACATCGGCGCCCTCGCCGGCTCCGCCGCCAGCACCAGCACGATCGCCGTGCCGGTCGACCTCGAGCCACGATGACCGGCGCCGCCGATTCAACGGGCCTGTGCCGGGTAGCAGTCCGATGGACGGCACCGGAGAGGGGACATACAGGCATGAAGGCACTGACCTGGCACGGCAAGCGGGACGTCCGCGTCGAGGACGTCCCGGACCCCCGGATCGAGGAGCCGACCGACGCGATCATCCGGATCACCTCGACCGCCATCTGCGGTTCCGACCTGCACCTGTACGAGGTGCTCGGGCCGTACCTGAAGCCCGGCGACATCCTCGGGCACGAGCCGATGGGCATCGTCGAGGAGGTCGGGTCCGGCGTGACCCGGCTCAAGAAGGGCGACCGGGTGGTCGTCCCGTTCAACATCTCCTGCGGCTCGTGCTGGATGTGCGAGCGGCAGCTCTACGCGCAGTGCGAGACCACGCAGGTGACCAGCCAGGGCAAGGGCGCGTCCCTGTTCGGCTACACCTCGCTGTACGGCTCGATACCCGGGGGCCAGGCCGAGTACCTGCGCGTCCCGCAGGCCCAGTTCGGCCCGATCACCATCCCGGACAGCGGCCCGGACGAGCGCTGGCTATACCTCTCCGACATCCTGCCCACCGCCTGGCAGGCGGTGAAGTACGCCGACGTCCCGCCCGGCGGCACGCTCGCCGTGTTCGGGCTCGGCCCGGTCGGCCAGTTCAGCGCCCGGATCGGCCGTCATCTGGGCGCCGGCCGGGTGATCGGCCTGGACCTGGTGCCGGAGCGGCTGGAGATGGCCCGCCGCCACGGCATCGAGGTGCTCGACGTCAGCCAGCTCGACGACGTGCCCGGCGCGCTCATCGACCTGGTCGACGGGCGCGGCCCGGACGCGGTGATCGACGCGGTCGGCATGGAGGCGCACGGCGCGCCGCTGGGGAAGATGGCCCAGACCGCCGCCGGGCTGCTGCCCGACAAGCTGGCCCAGGCCATGACCGACAAGGCCGGTGTGGACCGGCTCGTGGTGCTGCACGCCGCGCTCAAGGCGGTCCGGCGCGGCGGCACCGTGTCGATCTCCGGCGTGTACGGCGGCGAGCAGGACCCGATGCCGCTGATGGAGATGTTCGACAGGGGCATCCAGCTGCGCATGGGGCAGTGCCACGTGCGGCGCTGGGTCGACGAGATCATCCCGCTGCTGGAGCGTGACGACGACCCGCTGGGCGTGGAGGACCTGCGGACCCACCGGCTGCCGCTGACCGACGCGCCGCGGGCGTACGAGATGTTCCAGAAGAAGGAGGACGGCTGCGTCAAGGTCGTGCTCGCGCCGTGACCCGGACGGTGGTCGTCACCGGCGCGACCAGCGGGATCGGCCGGGCGACCGCCAGGGAGCTGGCGGGCCGCGGGGACCGGCTGGTCCTCGCGGCCCGCTCCCCCGCCACCCTCGACGAGGTACGCGACGAGTGCCGGGCGGCGGGCGCGCGGGCGATCGCCGTACCGATGGACGTGACAGCGCCCGGCGCGGTGGCCTCGCTGGCCGACGCGGCGCGGGCCGAGTACGGCGGCGTCGACGCCTGGGTGCACACCGCCGCGGTGATGTCCTACGGCCGCTTCGACGAGACCCCGGCCGAGGTGTTCGAGCAGGTGGTCCGCACCGACCTGCTGGCCGCCGCCGCGGTGGCCCGGGAGGCGCTGAGCCGGTTCCGGGACGCCGGCGGCGGCACGCTCGTGCTCACCGGCTCGGTGCTCGGGCACATCACCGCCCCCTACATGAGCGGCTACGTGGCCGCCAAGTGGGGCCTGCAGGGGCTGGCCCGCACCCTGCAGCAGGAGGCGCGGGAGACGCCCGGCATCGCGATCTGCCTGGTCAACCCGGGCAGCGTCGACACGCCCGTCTACCGGCAGGCGGCCAACTACCTGGGCCGGATCGGCCGGCCGCCGCCCCCGGTCGCCTCGCCCGAGCGGGTGGCGCGGGCCATCGCGCACTGCCTCGACCGGCCGCGCCGCGAGGTCTCGGTGGGACGGCTCAACGTGATCATGCGCTTCGGCTTCACCGCCCTGCCCGGCGTGTACGACGTGCTGGTCGGGCCGCTGATGCGCCTGGCCGGACTGACCCGGACGCCGGTCGCCGCGCACCAGGGCATCGTGTTCACGCCCAACCCGGCCGGCGAGGCGGTCCGGGGCGGGTGGCTGCCCGACGTGTCCCAGGTGGTCCGGGCCGTGGGCGGACGCGCGGCCACTGTGGCGTCCGCGGTGCGGCGCCGGCTGCCCTGACCGTGGCGTGGGCGGGCCGGGACGACTGTGGTTACCGTGTACGGCGGGACACGGCGGAGGGGACGAGCATGCGGGAAGCAACGGGGCGGGAACCCGGCCGGACGCGCGGCGGGCGGGTGTGGAAGCTCGCCGGGCTGGCCGCCGTCGCCGGGCTGGCCTGGGCGGCGCGGGACGTACCGGCGCAACTCGGCGGCCGGCTCACCGGCACCCGGGCGGAACGGGCGGCCCGGTCACCGCGCTTTCGCGACGGCACGTTCCACAATCCGGCCGGCGCCAGCGCCACCATGGTCGCCGACCCGGGCCGCAACCTGCTCCGTGAGCTGATCTTCGGCAAGCAGAAGCGGCGACCGGGCAGCCCGGTGCCGCTGCTGCGTCCGGGTGCCGCGCCCGCCGCCGCCGACCCGGCCCGCGAACTGAACGTCATCTGGTACGGCCACGCCTCCACGCTCGTCGAGATCGAGGGACACCGGGTGCTGCTCGACCCGGTGTGGAGCGACAGGTGCTCCCCGTCCGGGCTGGTCGGCCCGCGGCGCATCCACGAGCCGCCGGTCCGCCTGACCGACCTGCCCCCGCTGGACGCCGTGCTGATCTCGCACGACCACTACGACCACCTGGACATGGAGACCGTCCGCCGGCTGGCCGATCTCCAGTCCGCGCCGTTCGTGGTGCCGCTGGGCGTCGGCGCCCACCTGGCCCGCTGGGGCGTACCCGAGCACCGCATCGTCGAGCTGGACTGGTCGGAGAGCCACCGGGTCGGCGGCCTGACGCTCACCGCCACCGCCGCGCAGCACTTCTCCGGGCGCGGCCTGCGCCGCGACGGCACGCTCTGGAGCTCCTGGACGATCACCGGCGCGCACCGGAAGGTCTTCTACACCGGCGACTCCGGCTACTTCGATGGGTACGCCGCGATCGGCGCCGAGCACGGCCCGTTCGACCTGACGCTCATGCAGATCGGCGCGTACGACAGGGCCTGGCCGCACATCCACATGTTCCCGGAGGAGGCGGTCGCCGCCCACCTCGACGTGCGCGGCGGGCTGCTGGTGCCGGTGCACTGGGGCACGTTCAACCTGGCCCTGCACGACTGGTCCGAGCCGGTGGACCGGCTCTGGGCGGAGGCGAAGGCGCGCGACGTCCGGCTGGCAGTGCCGCGTCCGGGTGAGCGGGTGGTGGTGGACGAGCCGCCGGCGGTGGACGGGTGGTGGCAGGCGGTCGCCTGAGACGCGCCGAAAAAACCGGACAAGGCATTCTTCTGCGCATATTTGCGTACTCTGTTCGCTGACGAGTCAGCGGCCGGAGGACAGCATGCAGGTTCGCCTCTCCCCAGGCGTGGAAGATCTCCGTACACCCACCCCGCCGGCGAGCGGCGCCGCGGCCGTCAAGCGGGGTGTCGACGTCGTCGTGTCGGCCACGGCCCTGCTGGTGGCGGCGCCGGTCCTCGCCGTGGTCGCGGTCGCGGTGCTGCTCGGGATGGGCCGTCCGATCATCTTCCGGCAGCGGCGAATCGGCCGGCACGGCCGGGAGTTCACCATCCTGAAGTTCCGGTCCATGGCGGGCGGGGGCGACAGCTTCTCCCCCGGCGACGACCAGGCGCGGCTGACGCCCCTGGGGCGGTGGCTGCGCGCCACGAGCCTGGACGAGCTGCCCAGCCTCTGGAACATCCTGCGCGGTGACATGAGCCTCGTGGGCCCGCGCCCGTTCCCGACCAGCTACCGCGACCTCTACACACCGCGGGAGTTCCGCCGGCACGACGTCCGGCCCGGCCTCACCGGGCTCGCGCAGGTGAACGGCCGCAACGCGCTGGGCTGGGCGGAGCGTTTCGCCTACGACCTGCACTACGTGGAGCACTGGGGCCTGCGGCTGGACGCCCGCATCCTGGCGCGGACCGCGGTCGCCGTGCTCCGCCGGCAGGGCATCAGCGCGCCCGGCGCCGCCACCGCACACGAGTTCCGTGGCACCGCCTCGGAGCAGGCCGTGGCGGCGACAGCGGGAAGCGGATCCCGGTGAGCCTCGACCTCGTCGTCGTCGGGTGCGGCGGCCACGGCCGGGAGATCGCCCAGATCGTGGCGGCGGTGAACGAGTCCTCGGCCCGGCCACCCTGGCGGCTGGCCGGCTTCGTCGACGACGACCCGTCCGAGTCGAACCGTAAACGCGCCGAGGCGTGCGGCGCGCCGTTCCTCGGGACCCTGGCGGCGATCGGTCAGCTACCGCCGGAGACCCACGTCGTCATCGGGGTGGGCGACCCACGGGTCCGGCAGAAGGTGGCCGCGCGGATCGACACGTACCGGAGGCCGGCGGCGAGCCTCGTCCACCCGGACGCCACCGTCGGCCCGGACCTGGTGTCGGCCGAGGGTCTCGTGGTGTTCGCCGGTGGCCGGATCACCACGAACGTCACCGCCGGACGGCACCTGCACGTCAACCAGAACGCCACGCTCGCGCACGACTGCGTGGTCGGCGACTACGTCTCCCTGCATCCGCTCGCGGCCGTGTCGGGCGACTGCCGCCTCGGCACCGCCGCGCTGATCGGCGCGGGCGCCGTGGTGCTCCAGGGCCTGCGCGTCGGCGCCGGCGCGACGGTCGGCGCCGGCGCGTGCGTGGTGCGCGACGTGCCGCCGCGGACAGTGGTCAAGGGCGTGCCGGCGCGCTGAGCCGTCCTCAGAGCACGAAGGCGTCCGTCCACAGCGCGCCCGAGCGGCCCGACAACGCGTCCAGCATCGCCACCGCCTGACCGTCGGTGAGCTGCGCGACGAAGTCGATGATGGCCCGGCCCCGGGCCCGGCCGATCCGGTCCGGGGTACGCGGGTGCAGCTCCGCCTCGGCCAGCTCCACCAGGTCGTGCAGCCGGCGCGGCAGCCGGGACTCCTCGTCCGGGTCCAGCAGCCACTCCCAGAGCGCCTCCACCAGCGTGCCCAGCAGCCGGGCCTGGCCGCGCTGGTGCAGGGCCAGGTCCGGGCGGGCCAGCACGAACCGGTGGTGCACGAACTTGAGCACCTGCACCTCGTGCCACTGCGCCTTCGCCAGCAGCACGTAGCCGGAGCGGACGTCCGGGTCCGGTGTCACGGTGATGGCGTCCACGAAGCGGGTGGACCAGCGGGCGGAGAACCGGGCGACGTACTGCTCCGCCTCGATCGAGCCGTCGAACGGCAGCGCCAGCAGCCCTTCCACCAGTTCCTCGCGCACATGCTCGACCGCGTCGGCGAACGCCTCGTCGTCGGCGATCCAGCCGTCCTTGCGGTGCAGTTGCCGGCGCAGCCGCTCGATCGCCGCGCCCGGCCGCCGGCCCGCCGCCTCCAGCGCCGAGGCGGTGATCGACCGCAGGTGCCCGCACTCGCGCTGCCAGGCCATCAGCTCGGCCGCCACGGTGCCCTGCTGCAGCACCCCGACGCGGTAGAAGTCCTCCACGTCGTGGATCGCGTACGCGATGTCGTCGGCGGTGTCCATCACCGACGCCTCGGGGGTCTGCTGCCAGTCCGGGATCCGCCCGGCGAACGGCTCCCGCGCCTGGCGCAGGTCGTCCAGCTCGGTGCGGTACGCGCCGAACTTCACCGAGCCGCTCTCCGGGTCCTCCGGCGGGGCCGCCGCGCCCCGGGGCGCCGGTTCGAGGTGGCGCGGGTGCGGGTCGGGATGGTCCAGCCGGGTCCACGGGTACTTCAGCATCGCGGCCCGGACCGCGGCGGTCAGATCCAGTCCGGTGGTCGCCGCGCCACGGATCTCGGTGCTGGTGACGATCCGGTACGACTGGGCGTTGCCCTCGAATCCGTCGGCCAGCCCGAGCCGCTGCCGGGCCAGCCGGTCGAGCACCCGCTCCCCCAGGTGCCCGAACGGCGGGTGCCCGAGGTCGTGCGCGAGCGCGGCGGCCTCCACCACCTCCGGGTCGCAGCCGCCGAGCTTGTCCAGCAGGGCCCGGTGCGCCGGATCGGCGGTCAGCCGCTCGGCGATCGCGCGGGCCACCTGGGCCACCTTCAGGCTGTGGGTCAGCCGGTTGTGCACGAGCAGCCCCGATCCGCCCGGGCTGATCACCTGGGTCACGCCGCCCAGCCGGGCGAAGAACGGCGACCCGACGATCCGGTCCCGGTCGGCCCGGAACGGGCCGGCGGCCAGGTCGCCGAGCGCCCGGGCGCTGCCTCCGAAGAGCCGCCGGGCCCGCGGATCCGCAGGTACCTCCATGATCGCCACGCTAGCGCAGCCGTACCGGACGGCGGGCCGCGACCTGTGCCTAGGCCAGCGGGGGCGCGTCCCCCAGCACCAGACCGGGTGCCGCCGGCAGCCAGTAGCCGAGGTAGGTGCCGGCGGTGACCTGGTAGCTCAGGCGCCCGTTCACCCAGGCGCTGGCGCTGAGGAACGCGCCCGAGGCGCGCGGGAAGGTGACGGTCTTGGACCCGACGACCTGCCACCTGCTGTCGTACGCGTAGCCGGTGTAGGTGCCGGGCTCGACGGTCAGCAGCCGGGTGGGCGCGTACGTGTGCTCGACGAACTTCCCGGCGAGCCACCGGTTCTGCGCGTCCTCCGCCACGAACATGCCGGCGAACACCCCGTTCGCCATGCGGTAGTGCACGCCCCGGCCGGTCACCCGGACGCGCTGGTCGGCGGTGGCGGTGGAGAACCGGATCAGGTTGATCGACTTCTGCGCGACGACCCGGCCGGCGGCGTCGAACTGGTAGGCGACGTGGGAGCCGGGACCGAACCACACGATGCCGTCGACAGGCGGGTACGGGTAGTCGGCGCGCAGCACGTCGGCGTACGCGGCGAACACGCCGGCGTGGGTGAGCTGGTGCAGCGCGAGCATCTGCTGGGTGTGCACCTGGTGGTAGCTCGGGTAGGACCGGGCGCAGCCGACCGAATAGCGGCTGGCCCACTGCGGGACGCGCAGCGTGGCCGGCACGTAGCGCCGCACCGTCGTGGCCGTCCCGTCCATCAGGCTCACCGCCCGGCTGTCCCGGGTGATCCGCCAGTAGTCGTACACGCCGTAGAACGCGTAGATCATGCCGTTGAGGACCCGTTCCCCGCGCACACCCGGGCTGTCCGGATACTCCTCCAGCCACAGGTAGCCGTCCGTGTCGGTCCAACTCACCCAGGGCACCCCGAGCTGTGGTCCGAGGGTGAGGCTGAGGAACGTACGGTCCGCCGCCGTACGCCAGGTGGCGTCGCCGGTCACCTCGTACAGCCGGACGAACAGGCTGAGCAGTTCCCCCTGTGCCATCGCGCTGTACCAGGGCGCCTGGAGCACCAGCCCGGTGCACCGGGGCAGGTCGAAGGGGTACGAGTACCACCACGCGCCGCGGGACTCCACCTTGCGGTCCAGGTTCCGCCGCGCCTGCGCGATCGCCCGGTCGAGGAAGAACCGGTCGCCCGTGACCTGGTAGGCGTTGAGGTTGTCCAGTCCCCAGTCGGCCTGGACCACCGGGTGGTCGTACAGCGCACCCTGCCAAGTGAAGAGCCGTACCCCGGAGGCGTCGTGCGCCAGCGGGTCGGTCCGCGGGACTGTCATCTGTCGCGAGGTCGGTGAGACCGAGCCGGGCAGCAGGCGCGGCAGGTAGCCGTCCCGGGCGTACGCGGTGAGCGTCGCGCTCCGCCCGGAGAGTGCGGTGGCGGCCGCCGCGCCGGTCACCGGCGTCCCCGTCAGGCCGACGGCGAGCACCGCCGCCACCCACGCGCGCCAGGCCAGCCGGATCCTCATGGGACCTCCAAGGTCGGGAGTGTCCTCCCATCCCAGCAACCGCATGTCGCTTTTGCCAGCCTCCTTTCATCATGCGTGGAATAGACGCACATAACATGAGTATTCGTGACTGTTACCGACCCTCCGGCGAGGCGGGCGGGCGCGCACGCCGGTCGCGGGCCGGGACGGCAGAATGCACGGGAACCCACCCGAGAAGGCGGATCAGATCGTGACCCAGTCAGTGCACCAGCGCATCGCCGAGGAACTCGGCGTCGCCGAACGGCAGGTGCGGGCGGCAGTCGAGCTGCTCGACGGCGGCGCCACAGTGCCGTTCATCGCCCGCTACCGCAAGGAGGCCACCGGCCTGCTCGACGACGCGCAGCTGCGCACGCTGGAGGAGCGGCTGCGCTACCTGCGCGAGCTGGACGAGCGGCGCGCGGCGGTGCTGGAGTCGATCCGGAGCCAGGGCAAGCTCGACGAGGCGCTGGAGGCGCAGATCCTCGCCGCCGACTCCAAGTCCCGCCTGGAAGACATCTACCTGCCCTACAAGCCGAAGCGGCGCACCCGCGCGCAGATCGCCCGCGAGGCCGGGCTGGAGCCGCTCGCGGACACGCTCCTGGCCGACCCGGCGCAGGACCCGAAGACGGTCGCCGCCGGGTTCGCCGACCCGGACAGGGGCGTCGCGGACGTCGCGGCCGCCCTGGACGGGGCGCGGGCCATCCTGATCGAGCGCTTCGCCGAGGACGCCGACCTGATCGGCACGCTGCGCGAGCAGATGTGGTCGCGGGGCCGGCTGGTCTCCCGGGTACGCGACGGCCAGGAGACCGCGGGCGCGAAGTTCGCCGACTACTTCGACTTCGCCGAGCCGTACCCGAAGCTGCCCTCGCACCGCATCCTCGCCATGTTCCGGGGCGAGAAGGAGGGCGTGCTGGAGCTGACCATGGACCCGGAGGCCGAGGGCGACGCCGACGCGGCGACCGGACCGAGCCGCTACGAGGCCGCCGTGGCCGGACGCTTCGGCATCAGCGACCAGGGACGGCCCGCCGACAAGTGGCTGGCCGACACGGTGCGCTGGGCCTGGCGTACCCGGATCCTCATCCACCTCGGCGCGGACCTGCGGATGCGGCTGTGGCAGGTGGCCGAGGAGGAGGCCGTGCGGGTCTTCGCCACCAACCTGCGTGACCTGCTGCTGGCCGCACCGGCCGGGGCGCGGGCGACGATGGGCCTCGACCCGGGCCTGCGTACCGGGGTGAAGGTCGCGGTGGTCGACGCCACCGGCAAGGTGGTCGCCACCGACACGATCTACCCGCACGAGCCACGCCGGCAGTGGGACGCCTCGCTGCACACGCTCGCCACGCTCGCCGCCGCGCACGGCGTCGAGCTGATCGCGATCGGCAACGGCACCGCCAGCCGGGAGACCGACAAGCTCGCCGGTGACCTGATCAAGCGGCACCCGGAGCTGAAGCTGACCAAGGTGGTGGTCTCCGAGGCCGGCGCGTCGGTCTACTCCGCCTCCGCGTACGCCTCGCAGGAGCTGCCCGGCCTGGACGTCTCGCTGCGCGGCGCGGTGTCGATCGCCCGCCGCCTCCAGGACCCGCTGGCCGAGCTGGTAAAGATCGACCCGCGGTCGATCGGGGTAGGGCAGTACCAGCACGACCTGTCCGAGGTGAAGCTGTCCCGCTCGCTCGACGCGGTGGTCGAGGACTGCGTCAACGCGGTCGGCGTGGACGTCAACACCGCCTCCGCGCCGCTGCTCACCCGGGTCTCCGGCATCGGCGCCGGGCTGGCCGAGAACATCGTGCTGCACCGCGACGCCAACGGGCCGTTCCGCACCCGCGCCGAGTTGAAGAAGGTGCCGCGGCTCGGACCGAAGGCGTTCGAGCAGTGCGCCGGCTTCCTGCGCATCCCCGGCGGCGACGACCCGCTCGACTCCTCCAGCGTGCACCCCGAGGCGTACCCGGTGGTGCGCCGCATCCTCTCCTCCACCGGGCAGGACCTGCGCGGCCTGATCGGCAGGTCGGCCATCCTGCGCGGCCTGCGCGCGACCGACTTCGTCGACGAGACGTTCGGCCTGCCCACCGTCACCGACATCCTGGCCGAGCTGGAGAAGCCCGGCCGTGACCCGCGCCCGGAGTTCCGCACCGCGACGTTCGTCGAGGGCGTGGAGAAGATCGGTGACCTGACGCCGGGCATGGTGCTGGAGGGCGTGGTGACGAACGTGGCCGCGTTCGGCGCGTTCGTCGACGTGGGCGTGCACCAGGACGGCCTGGTGCACGTCTCGGCCATGTCGCACACCTTCGTGAAGGATCCGCGCGACGTGGTGAAGTCCGGCGACGTGGTCAAGGTCCGGGTACTCGACGTGGACGTGCCCCGCAAGCGGATCTCGCTGACGCTGCGGCTGGACGACGAGGCGCCGGCCGGCGGTGGTCGCCCGGCGGGCGGCGACGGACGGCGGGACCGGGGCGGGCAGGGCGGCGCCGCTCCGCGGGCCGGCGGCCAGGGTCGCGGCCAGGGCCGGGGCGGGCAGGGCGGCGGTGGCCAGCGGGGTGACCGGGGCGCGTCGCGCGGCGGCCAGCAGCAGCGGCCGGGGCGCGGTGGCGGCGGTTCCGCCCCGCTCAACGACGCCATGGCCGAGGCGCTGCGCCGCGCCGGGCTGGCCTGATCTCCCGGGGTGCGCTGCCGAGCTGACGACTCAGCTCGGCAGCGCGCCGTGCGCGCGGCGCGCGTACCCTCGCGGTCGTGGGTGGCGAGGACGACGAGCGGTGGCGGGAACGACGACGCCACGCGGTGCGGGCGCACGCGGAGGCCGCTGATCGGGAACGCGCCGCGGAGCAGGCGGAGGCCGCGGAGCTGGTGGCCCGGTTCGCCGCCGAGGCGCTGCGGCGCGGGCTGCGCACCGACCGGCTGACCGCGACCGGCCACGACGGGCGCGGGCGTTACCGCACACGACTGACCGGGTGGTACGTGGACCGGGCGCACAGCCGCGCGGTGGACACCGACGGGTGCTTCTACCTGCTCACCGTGACGCCCGGTCTGCGCGCGCG
The DNA here is from genome assembly GCF_027460145.1 of Micromonospora sp. WMMA1949. Taxonomy (NCBI): domain Bacteria; kingdom Bacillati; phylum Actinomycetota; class Actinomycetes; order Micromonosporales; family Micromonosporaceae; genus Micromonospora; species Micromonospora sp. WMMA1949. Next base: position 576,161 of record NZ_JAPZBG010000001.1, read on the forward strand.
GCTGTTCGGGGCCGACCCGCGGCCCAGCGCACCGCCGCTGGTGGTCGGCCGGGGCGGTCGCGACGGCGAGTCGGTGCCGCTGGCGGCGCTGCTCAGCCGGCGTCTCGACGCGGGCGACGACTGGCGCTGAGGGCGGCGGCCGGCCGCTGATCGGCCCGCTGCCGCGGCACCGGACGCGCGGCGCGCCGGGCGACGTGCCGCCACCAGCACAGCTGCACCACGAGCGTGAGCAGCCCGGCGAGCACGATCGCGGCCAGGTTGATCACCAGTTGGAGGGCCGAGCCGGCCGCCTCGTGCCACACGCCGTACGCGGACGCCACGGCCACGTTCGCCGCCGCCGGCACGGTGGTCACCGAGATCAGCACGCCCACGAGCGAGCCGGACTTCTTCGACGTCAGCGACAGCATGCCGGCGATGCCGGCGAGCAGGCCCACCACCCAGGACAACGCGTCCGGGCGCCAGATGAAGTCGGTCATCGGCCGCTCGGCCAGCAGCATGTCCCGGCCGACCAGGCCCGCTGCGGTGAGCGCCCAGGTGCTCAGCACTGTCGCCGCCATGGCGACCAGGAAGCCGACGGTCAGGGCCTGCACCGAGCGGCCGGCCACGCGCGGCTGCCGGCGCAGCAGCGCCACGCAGAGCGCGGCGAGCGGACCGAACTCGGGGCCGACCACCATCGCGCCGACGATCAGGATCGGCTGGTCGAGCAGCACGCCGATGCCGGCGATCATGGTGGCCACCACGATCAGGGCGAGGAACGTGCCGGTGAGTACCGTCTGCTCGCCGGTCTTCGCGGCGATCTCGTCCCAGACCACGGCGTCCTCGCCGTGCCCCGGCGCCTCCTCGGCGGCCCGGTCGGCCGCCTCGGACAGCGTCAGCTCCACGTCGTCGGCCGCGATCGCCCCGTGCGCCTCGACACCCAGTTCCTGGAGCCGGCTCAGCACGCCGTCGGCGCTCTCCCGGACGACGTCGCAGGTGACGTAGTCACCGGCGGGCTGGCGGGCGGCCCCGGGCAGCACCACGAGGTGCGTGACGCCGGGATCGGCGGCCAGCAGGTCCACGACCGCCGACGACTGGTCACTCGGCGCGATCACCCTCAGGTGCAGCACTCGGGGCTCCTGGCTCGTCGATTCCTCTGCGGGGCCGCCGAACTCTACTCGGTCGCGGCCCGATCGTGTGCTTTTCGGCACGAACCCGGCGTACGCCATCACCCCTCGGCAGGTCGTCCGTTTTACCGTCCGTGACCCTTCGATGCCACGACTGTGATCCCACTGCGGGGACGGAGGCTCGATGACCGGCCGAATCTACCTGTCGCCGCCCGATGTCGGGCCCCTGGAGGAGTCCTACGTGCTCCGCGCGATCCGCTCGGGCTGGGTCGCGCCGCTCGGCCCCGAGGTGGAGGCGTTCGAGCGGGAGGTCGCGCAGCGAGTCGGGGCGGCTCACGCGCTGGCCCTGAACTCCGGTACGTCCGCGCTGCACCTGGCCCTGCTCGCCCTGGGGGCCGGGCCGGGAAGCGTGGTGGCGGCACCGACCATGACCTTCGCGGCGACCGCGAACGCCGCCGTCTACACCGGCGCCGAACCGGTCTTCGTCGACTGCGACCCGGCGACCGGCAACATGGACGTGACAGCGCTCGCCGAGATGCTCGACCGGCTGGGCCGGTCCGGCGAGAAGGTCGCCGCGGTGCTGATCGCGGACATGTTCGGCACCTGTGCCGACTACGACGAACTGCTGCCGGTGTGCGAGGCGGCGGGAGTGCCGGTCGTCGAGGACGCCGCGCAGGCGCTGGGCGCGACCTACCGCGGGCGTCCGGCCGCCTCCTTCGGGCGGCTCAACGCGCTGTCCTTCAACGGAAACAAGATCATCACAACCTCCGGCGGAGGGATGCTGCTCTCCGACGACGAGGCGTTGCTCGCCCGCTGCCGACACCTGGCGACCCAGGCACGCGAACCCGTGCCGCACTACGAACACGTCGACGTGGGTTACAACTACCGGCTCAGCAACCTGCTCGCCGCCCTGGGGCGGGCACAGCTGCACCGGCTGGACGGGATGATGCGGCGCCGCCGGCTGCTCCGCGAGCGCTACGCCAAGCTGTTCTCCGGCGTTCCCGGCGTCCGGCTGCTCGGCGACGGGGACGAGGGCTCGAACTGCTGGCTGACCAGCATCGTGGTCGACCCCGAGCGGACCGGCTGGCCGGCGGCGGACCTCGGGGCGCACCTGGCCGCGCGCAACATCGAGACCCGGCACGTGTGGAAGCCGATGCACCGGCAGCCGGTCTTCGCCGGGTGCCGGTCGGTCGTCACGGGCGCCGCGGACCGGCTGTTCGCCCAGGGTCTCACCCTGCCCAGCGGTTCCGCCCTGGACGACGACCGGGCGGCGCGGGTCATCGGTGCCGTCGAGCAGTTCCTGGACGCCCGGTGACGGCCGGCGCGGGCGCGCGTCCGCTGCGGATCGTCGTCCTGCTGAAGACGGACCAGGGCGGGCTCTGGGTCCTCCCCCAGGTCGAGGAACTGCGCCGCCGCGGGCACCAGGTCGTCGCGGTCCTGCCGCGCGCCACCGGGCGCCTGACCGGCGAACTCCGGCAGCGAGGCGTCGAGGTGCACGACTCGCCATTCGACTTCCGCTTCCGGCCGCGCCCGTCGACGCTGCGGGACCTGTGGCGGCTCCGCCGCCTGATCAGCCGGCTCCGCCCGGACGTCCTCAAGTACCACCTGTACGCGTCCGCGCTCGCCGCCCGCTTCGCGAGCCTGCGCCTGCCGCTGCGTCGCGTCCACATGGTGGCCGGGCCGCTCTACCTGGAGTCTCCGCTGATCAAGGTCGTCGAGCGGGCGTTGTGGCGGCTCGACCACGTCACCATCTGCGGCACCGGCCACACCTCCGGTCTCTACGGCGCGCTCGGGTGTCCCGCGCCCCGGCGCCCGGTCGTCACCTACGGCGCCAGGGCCGCGCACTTCGCCGAACTCGAGGGCGCGGCCGGCCGGCGAGAGGTGCGCGCCAAGGCGCGGGCCGAACTCGGCATCGAGGAGGACGCTTTCGTCGTCATCATGGTCGCCTACGTCTATCCGCCGCGCCGACTGGTCCACCAGGGCCGCGGCATCAAGGGCCACGACGTGCTGCTGGCGGCCTGGCGGGAGTTCCGCGCCGACCACCCGGACGCCCGGCTGCTCCTGGTGGGCGCCGGCTTCTCCCCGGCCGGAGAGACACACCGGCGGGAGCTGATCCGGCGCTTCGAGGTCGACCGGGATCCGAGCATGACGTGGTTGACGTCGGTGTCGGACGTGCGGGACTGCTACCGCGCCGCCGACCTGAGCGTCAGTCCCTCCCTCTCCGAGGGGCACGGCGCGGCCTGCGAGGCGGGAGCCTCCGGGGTGCCCAGCGTCGTCAGCGACGCCGGCGGCCTGCCCGAGACCGTCGACGAGACGACCGGGTGGGTGGTGCCGCGCAACGACGTGCCGGCGCTGGTCGCCGCGCTGCGCAACGCCCATCGGGAGTTCACCGACGGCCGGCTCCGTCTGCGCGGTGAGCGGGCCCAGCAGTTCGCCCTGCGGCACTTCGACGACACGGTGGCCGCCGCCGCCGTGGCCGACGTGGTCGAGGCCACCTGCCGGACCGGCGGGAGTTCCTGATGCGGGTCGTGGTCACGTCGGAGTCGCGCTTCAGCCGGACTCCGGACGGTGCGGTGTGGGTCGAGGCCGGCCCGGACCACACGATCTGGCGGCGGTACCTGGCCGCCTTCGACCGCGTACGCGTCGCCGCCCGGGTCCGGGACGTCGCGCAGCGGCCGCCGGCCGCCTCCCGGGTCGACGGGGACGGCGTCGAGGTCTGGGCGCTGCCGTACTACGTCGGGCCACGGGGCTACCTGCTCGGGCGGCGGACGCTCGCCGAAGCGGTTACCGCCGCCGCGGAGCCTCGGGACGCCGTGGTGCTCCGGGTGCCGTCGCCGATCGGCGCGCTTCTGGCCCGGGCGCGCAGCCGGGCCCGCCTCCCGTACGCGCTCGAGGTGATCGGCGATCCGTACGACGTGCTCGCCCCGGGGGTCGTCCGGCATCCGCTGCGGCCCGTGCTGCGGACGCTGTCCACCCGCACGCTGCGCAGGCAGTGCCGGGAGGCCGCCGCGGTCGCGTACGAGACGGAACGGCGCCTGCAACTGCGGTACCCGACGCTGCCGACCACGCCGACGGCGGGCATCTCCAGCGTCGACCTGCCACCCGCGGCGTTCGTCCCGCACGCCCGGCCGCTCCGGCAACCGCCGGCGGAGCCGACGCTGGTGTCGGTCGGCTCGCTCGAACAGCTCTACAAGGGCATCGACACGCTCATCTCGGCGCTGGCGCTGATGCCCGCCGACGGGCCGCGGGCCCGGCTCGTGCACGTCGGCGTGGGTGCCTACCGGCCCCACCTGGAGCAGCTGGCCGCCCGGTCGGGCGTGGCCGGCCGGGTGAGCTTCACCGGCCCTCTCCCCGACGCCGAGGCGGTCCGCCGGACGCTGGACTCGGCGGACCTGTTCGTGATGCCGTCGCGCACCGAAGGTCTGCCCCGGGCGCTCATCGAGGCGATGGCCAGGGCGCTCCCGGCCGTGGGTTCGACCGCCGGCGGCATCCCGGAACTGCTCGAACCGGACTGCCTGGTGCCGCCCGACGACCCGGCCGCTCTCGCCGCCACCGTCACCGCGATGCTCGCCGCCCCGGACCGGCTGGCGGCGGCCTCGGCCCGCAACCTCGGCCGGGCCCGTGACTTCTCCGCCGAAACGCTCGACGCCCGCCGGGCGTCGTTCTACCGGACCGTCGCCGAGGTCGCCGCCGGCCGGCCGGACCGGCGGTCACCGGTCGCCCTGCGGTCCGGACGCTGACGTACGGCGCCGGCGCACCTCCGAGGTGCGCCGGCGCCCCGCGGCCGGGCCCGCTCAGTGCGCGGGGTGTCCCGGACGCACGTCCCCTCGGGTCACGCCTCGGAGGATGTCGAGGTAACGGCCGAGCTGGTCCTCCCGGAACAGTCCGTCGAGCGCGGTCGCCGGCACCGCCGGCACCCGTCCGGTCCGTTCCTTCACGGCCAGCCACTCCCGCAGCCGGGCCGCGATCGCGGCCGGATCGTTCGCCACGACACCCGCGCCGCGATCACGCAGCAGGCGTGCGGCCACGCCGTCCGCGAAGCCGAGCAGGAGGACGGGACGGCGGGCCTGGAGGTAGTCGAAGATCTTGCCGGTCATCGTGCCGGCGTCCCGGGGGTCGTTCCACATGAGCAGCACGAGCGCGTCCGCGTCCGCCTGGATCCGCCACGACTTCTCCGTCGAGACCTGGCCGAGAAGGGTGACGGAGTCGGTCACGCCGGCTCGTTCGGCGGCGGCGCGGACGATGCCGTGGTCCTCCCCCGCGAAGATCACATGCACCTTCGCGGCGTCCGGCCCGAGCAGGGCGATCGCGTCGAGGAGAGGACCGGGGTCACGCTTGCCCGGATAGATGTAACCGGTGTGCGCGAGCGTGAGTGTGCCGGACGGCACCTCGACACCGGCCGGGGTCGCGGGTGCGGGCCGGCGGTCGATGCCGTTCATGACCACGTGCGTCCGGACCCCGAACGTGCGGCGGATCGTCTCGGCCAGCGGCTCCGAGATCGTCACGCACGCCGCCACGGTACGCAGCACCCGGCGTTCCAGCCGCTCGTCGACAGCCCGGCGCAGCGGCGTCCGTACCCAGTGGTCGTTGCCGACGGACCACAGATCCCGGTAGTCGGCGACCCAGGGCACCCGGAACCGCCGGGCGAGCGTCGCGGCCACGACGAACCCGGAGAAGGGCGGGCCGGACACGAGGATGACGTCCGGGCGCCAGCCCGCCGCGAACCTGTCGAACTCGCGCACCGGCGGCCGGATCCAGTTGAGCTGTGGGTCCGGCAGCAACAGCTCCATGCCGGCCCTGACCAGCAGCCGTCGGGCACCCGCGCGGGTCCGGCCGAGGCGGGAACGCACGGGTGCCGGGCCGCCCGCCGCCGAGCCGTGCCCGCTGCCGCCGGGCCGGGGAAGACGCGGTGCCGGTGCGATCCGGATCAGCCGGTCCTCGGGCACCGGGACGGGAGCTCCGCCCTGGTCCGCGCCGACGGCGGTGAGTACCCGGACGTCCCACCCCTGTCGCGCCGCGTACGCCGCGAGGGCGGCGGGCCGGCGGGCACCGACGGTCTCCGCCGGCGGGAAGTGGTACGAGACGATGAGCAGGCGCGGAGCCGGCTCCGGGTGCGGGTCGTTCGTCATAGCGGGGTCAACCATTCCTTCCGGTACACGGACATGACGACGAGGAGCCTCAGCTCTGTGGGACGAGTCGCGGCGCGGGACGAGGACGGCCGTGTTCGCGTCCGGCCGCCGTCACGACGCGCAGCGACATCAGCCACCCGACCCCGTACGCCAGCGCGCCGGACACCCCGAACGCCCACACCGCGGTCAGCGGTGACCCGCCGGCCAGCGCCACCACCGAGACGGCACCGGCCACCACCACGACCCGGCCCGCGTCCCAGACGAGCTGGAGAGCCTGGCGTTCGTACACGACGAGCGTCTGCGACAGCGGCGAGACGACGAGCTGAGCCGCCATGAAGACGGCCAGGGCCTGGGCGTAGACGCCGCTGCTGTGCCACTGCGCGCCGAAGACCAGGCTGAAGGCCGTGGGCGCGGCGACCACGACGAGGAGCGCGCCGGGACCCGCGATCAGAGCCAGCTTCCGGCTGGCGCCCAGGAAGACGCGCCGGCCGCCCCGCGGCTGCTCCCGCGCGATCCGCGCGATCTCCCCCAGGTAGACCTGCGCCACCGCGGACGCCACGAGCGCGGCGGGCATGGCGATCATCCGCTGGGTCAGCCCCAGCCAGCCGGCCACCGCCGAGCCGTACCAGTAGGCGATGAGCAGCACCGGCAACTGCATGCCGAGAATGTTGAGCAGGCCGGACGGAGCCAGCAGGAAGGGAAACCGCCGGTAGCGGCGCGCCACCGCCAGCAGGCGGGGCCGCCGCCGAGGCGTCCGGGCGGTCGCGTCGCGTCCCCCGGCGCCCCGGAGCAGGACCGCGGCGGCCGCGACCTGACCGAACCCGAAGCCGAGCGCCAGGCCACCGGGACGAAGCCCCGCCACCCCCGCCCCGACCTGGGTGACCACGACCGCCAGGGACTGCAGGAGGTTGCGCCGGCCGATCACGCCGTACCGACGATGCCGCACCGCGAACTGGTTGAGCACCAAAACGACACCCATCGCCGCGGCGGAGGGCGGCACCACCCAGAGCCAGTGGACCAGTTCGGGCTGACCGAACCAGGCGGCCACCCGGTCTCCCACCAGCAGGACCACGACCGATCCCAGGAGCGCCGTACCCGCGGCCGCGGCGAGACCGAGCCGCACCAGCGCCCGTGCGTCCGCCTCCCGTTCCGGCAGCGGAACCGCCATCTCGAACCGGAGCGCGGCCACCGTGCCCGCGATCACCACCAGTGCGGCGACCACCGCGAGGACGCCGAAATCGACAGGGCGGTAGAGCCTCGCCAGCAACGGCGCCGCGGCCAGCGCCAGCAGTTGACCGCCGGCCGATCCGGCGGCGATGCCCACCACTCCGCGCCGCCCGCTCGACATGGCGAGCCGCCTGGCACGCCACCTCACCCAGGGACACCCGGCCGGTCGGCCGGCCGCGTCCGCCCGCCGCGGACCGGCATACCGGTGCGCAGCGTCGCACCGGCCATCACGAGCACACCGAGAGCCAGTGCGGCGAAGAGCGGACGGCCCGCGTTCACGTCACCGGAGGTCGACACCGCCACCACGTTGAACGCCAGCACCGCCAGGACGAACCCGGCGACCGGGTCACGCCGGGTCGCGCGCCAGAGCCCCGCGGCCACGACGAGAGTGGCCAGGATGAAGGCCCCGCCCACCAGCCAGCCCGCTTCGGCCGGCAGCTCCAGCCAGAGGTTGTGCGGGTAGTTGTGCACCAACATGCCGGAGTAGTCGGACCAGTTGCCGTAACCGACCCCGCCCGGATGCTCGGCGATCATCGGCACGCTGACGTCACGCATCTCCGCCCGGGCGGTGCCGACCATCTCCTCGCTCGGGTCGACCAGGAGCGCGTACACCCGGGGCGGCAGCAGCGACGGCATGGCGATGACGGCCAGCACCAGGGCACCCATCAGGCCCAGACCGACCCACTCGCGACGGCCCCGCCGCAGCTTGAGGCGGAACCCGGCCAGCACCAGGACGAAGAGGGCGACCACGGTGGCCAGGAGCGGCCCCCGGGAGCCGGTCGCGAACAGAGCGAGGCCGAGCAGCACCGCCAGGCCCGCCGCCCACCAGGCCGCCACCCGCTTCTGCAGGTAGAGCCAGGTGAGAGCGACGAGCGCACCCCCGATGGCCCGGGCCAGCCAGATCGGGTTGGAGCCGAAGCCGTCGGCCCGCCCGTCCTGCGGATCGCCGGTGAGCGTGGCGATCGCGAGCACCACCCCGGACAGCACGAACACGGCGGCGAACATCTCCACGTCACGTCGTCCGCGCAGCACCGCGACCGCCAGCGTGGCGAACATCGTCAACGTCAGGAGCAGCAGGAACTTCTGCCGGCCGTAGTCGGTCTCCGGGGGGTGCAGGAAGCCCGGCAACGCGAGGACACCGAAGACCACCAGAACCCAGAAGATCACCGTGCGGGCCCGGGAGGACGGACGGAGGATCTCGTGCAGGAGCAACGGCACCGCGAGCACGACCGCGGCGATGAGGAAGCCGCGGCCGACCTCACGCGTGAACTGGTCGAAGTTGAGCAGCAGCACCACGGCGGTGGCGCGCAGCACCGCCGAGACGAGACCACCTGTTCGCCGTACCGGTGCCTCCGGCCGGGCGGGCCCGGCGGCGCCGCGAACCGTACCGATCGCCGACGACCGCCGGTTGTCCTGCATCACCATCACGTTCGAGCCTCCTGCGGCACCGAGCTGGGAACCCTCACACCGCCCGGTCGGAGCGGTAGCGCGCGAGGTTGGCCGGATCGAGGAACCACTCGACGGTCGCCTTGAGCCCCTCGTCGATGCTCGTGGCCGGCTGCCAGCCGGTCCGCGCCCGGAGCAGGCCGGCGTCGCCGAGCAGGCGCTCGACCTCGGACTCCGCGGGGCGGAGCCGGGACTCGGAGACCTCCACCTCCGGCTGGACGCCGAACATCGCGGCGATCTTGCGCACCAGGTCGCCGATCGAGGTCTCCCGGCCGGTCGCGGCCTGGAACACGCCGCCCACGACCGCCTCGTCGGGCGCGGTGCCGACGGCTCGGAAGGCCGCCACGGTGTCCGTCACGTAGAGCAGGTCGCGGGTGGTACGCAGCGCGCCGAGCCGGACCACCCCGCCGTCCTTGGCCAGCTGGCTGATGATGGTGGGGATGACCGCCCTGGTGGACTGACGCGGGCCGTACGTGTTGAACGGCCGGAGGGTGACCACCGGCAGGCCGAAACTGAGGTGGTAGCTCTCGGCCAGCTTGTCCGCACCGATCTTGGAGGCCGAGTACGGCGACTGCCCGCGCAGCCGGTGCTGCTCGGTCATCGGGACCGTGGTGGCCGTCCCGTACACCTCGCTGGTGGAGGTGACGACGACGCGGCCCACGCCGGCGGTCCGCGCGCTCTCCAGCACGTTGAGCGTGCCGGTGATGTTGGTGTCCACGTAGGACTGCGGCGCGAGGTACGAGTACGGGATGCCGCCCAGCGCGGCCAGGTGGTAGACGGTGGAGGCGCCGTCGACCAGCCGCTGCACCATTCCCCGGTCGCGGATGTCCCCCGCCACGACCTCGACGCCCGCCAACTGGTCCGGGTCGAAGGTGTCCAGCCAGCCGTGCGATCCGGCGCCGTTGTAGTGCACGAGGGCGCGTACCGGGTGGCCCGCGGCGACGAGGGCCTCGACCAGGTGGGACCCGATGAAGCCACCGGCTCCGGTCACCACCACCGGTCCGCCGGACGAGTGTGCCGTCATGGTTCGCTCCTCCTCTGCGCCGGTCCGGCGGTGACCGGTACCGGGTCGGTTCCACGAGCCGGTGCCGCCTGACTCCACAGCGCACCGACCGAGTCGTACAGGTCGTGTTCGGGGACCCACCCCAGGACCGAGGCGGCCCGGCCGACGTCGGCGCGCATCCAGCCGACCTCGGCGGACCGGGGGGACGGTGGGCGGTCCTCAAGGACGCGGACCGGCCGGCCGGCGACCGAGACCAGCAGGTGGACGGCGTCGCGCACCGGCACCGCCCGGCCGCTGCCCACGTTGAGGACACGAGCCCCGGGCGCGGTGACGGTCACGGCCCGCCGGACCGCGGCGGCCACATCCCGGACGTCGACGAAGTCCCGGTACGCCCCGAGCGGACCGGTGCGCAGGTCGTCGCCGGGCGCGAGGCGGGCCAGCAGCGCCGCCACCCGGCCGAGCAGTGTGGTGCCGGGCATGCCGGGGCCGACGGGGTTGAACACCCGGAGCACGACCGCGTCCACCCGGCCGGCGTCGGCCGCCAGCTCCATGAGCCGGGTCGCCGCCGCCTGGCTCACGCCGTAGGCGCTGACCGGGGCCGGGGGAAGGTCCTCGGTGGCCGCGGTGCCGAACGGCACCGGACCGTACTCGGCCGCGGAGCCGAGACGGACCAGCCGTGCGCCGGGTGCGGCGTCGGCGACCGCGTCCACCAGCTTGGCGGTCGCCGTCGTGTTCGCCCGGACGAGATCCTCGGCCGCGCCGCTGACCGCGCCCGCGCAGCTGACCACGGCGTCCGGCCCGGCCCGGTCGAGCAGCGCCCGCAGCGCCTCCGGCGTCGCGGTGACCAGGTCGCACTCGGCGCGCGACGGGCACACCACCTCGGCGGTGGTCGCCAGTTCCCGTCGTACGTGCGCGCCGATGAAGCCGGAGGCGCCGAAGAGGAGGACGCGCATCATGCCCCGGCCGGCGCGCCGGCGGGCAGGAGCACGTCCCGCAGCTCAGCGAAGCAGCGGTTGGCCTCGTCGTAGTCCTCGGGGCGGCCGATGTCCAGCCAGTAGCCGTCGAACTCGTAGCCGGCCGGTGGCTCGCCCCGGCCCAGCAGGTCCAGCACCAGCTGGTCGAACCCGAACGGTTGCCCCGCCGGGTAGTGGGCGATGGTGTTCCGGGAGAGCCCGTAGACACCCATGCTCACCCGGTAGTGCAGGACGGGCTTCTCGGAGAAGGAAGCGATCTTGTCCCCGGCCAGCTCCAGGACCCCGAAGTCGATCTTCACGGTACGCCGGTAGGTGGCGACGGTCAGCGGTGCGCCCGACCGCGCGTGGGTGGCCAGCAGGTCGGCGTAGTCGAGGTCGGTGAGCACGTCGCCGTTCATCACCAGGAAGTGCTCGGGCAGGCGGTGCCGGATGCCGAAGAGCGGGCCGATGGTGGACAGCGGCCGGTCCTCCTCGACGTAGTCGACGGCCAGGCCGAACCGCGAGCCGTCGCCGACGAAGGCCCGGATCAGCGCGCCCAGGTGGTTGATCGCCAGGATGACGTGGGTGAAACCGCGATCCGCGAGCTGGCGCAGCACGATCTCGAGGATCGCGTGGCTCTCCCCGATCGGCACGAGCGGTTTCGGCAGCGTGGAGGTGTAGGGACGCAGCCGGACCCCCGCGCCGCCCGCCATGATCACGACATGCATCGACTCTCCACTCGTCCCCACGCCCTACCTCGCGTCCAACGAGCCGGACCGGCACCCGGGTACGGAAATCACCTGTTCGGGGCACGTCCCCCGCGTCACGCCTGCGGGTAAGCCCGGCGGGCGGCACGCCCCTGTGATGAGCTGTACCGGTGGCGGGAGATGTGCTGGGGCTGGTGCTGCACCCCACCCGGGACGTCTCCGAGGTGGTGCGGATCATCGCGGACTGGGCCGCCCGGCACCGGATCACCCTCGCGGTACGCGCCGAGGACCGCGCGCGGGTACCCGCCTCGGTGGAGGCGATCGCCGCGGACGAACTGGCCGACCGCTGCGCCGCGCTGATCAGCATCGGTGGCGACGGCACCATGCTCGGCGCGCTGCGGATGGCCGTCCGCGACCCGAAGCCGGTGCTCGGCGTACATCTGGGCCGAGTGGGCTTCCTGGTCGAGGTGGAGCCGCCCGATCTGCCCCGGGCGCTGGAACGGCTGGTGGAGCACGACTTCACCGTCGAGTCGCACGCCTGCCTGGCCTGCGACGTCTGCGGCGACGACGTGGTGGCGTTCAACGACATCGCCCTGGTCCGGCAGCCCGGCGCCGGGTTCGTCACCGCCACGCTGGCGGTGGACGGCCAGCGGTACGGCTACTACCGCTGCGACGCGCTGGTGGTGAGCACGCCGACCGGCTCGACCGCGTACAGCTACGCCGCCGGCGGCCCACTGATCTCACCGGCCACGGAGGCGATGGTGGTGACGCCGTCCGCGCCGATGGCCGGGATCTCCCGCTCGGTGCTGCTCTCCGCGCACGAGACGGTGCACCTGGAGCTGCGCGCGGACTCGGCACCGGTGGCGGTGGAGATGGACGGCCTCCTGATCCGGCAGGCGGCGACCGAGGGTTCGGTGCACATCCGGTACGTCAAGGACGCCGGCCGCGTGGTCCGCCTCGACCCGCGCCGCTACCAGGAGCGCAACCAGCTCAAGCTGAGCCTGCTGGACCTGCCGCTGCTGCCGGACCAGCTGCGGGAACTGTTGCCGGACGGGTTGCGGGAGCAGCTCAACCGCAGGGAGCTGCCCCCGCCCCGCTGAGCCGGGTCAGGCGGTGGCGAGCACCCCGTCGACCAGCGCCTTGGCCTCCTCCTGGATCCGGGCCAGGTGCTCCGGGCCCTGGAACGACTCGGCGTAGATCTTGTAGACGTCCTCGGTGCCGGACGGCCGGGCGGCGAACCAGCCCGACCCGGTGGTCACCTTGAGCCCGCCGATCGCGGCGCCGTTGCCGGGCGCGGTGGTGAGGGTCGCGGTGATCGGCTCACCGGCCAGCTCGGTCGCGGTGACCTGCTCCGGCGACAGCTTCGCCAGAACGGCCTTCTGCGCCCGGTCGGCCGGCGCGTCGATCCGGGCGTACGCGGGCGCGCCGAAGCGGTCGGCCAGCTCGGCCCAGTGCTCGCTGGGCGTACGGCCGGTGGTGGCGATGATCTCGGCGGCGAGCAGGCAGAGCAGGATGCCGTCCTTGTCGGTGGTCCACGTGCTGCCGTCGCGGCGCAGGAACGACGCGCCGGCGCTCTCCTCGCCGCCGAAGCCGACGGTGCCGTCGAGCAGGCCGGGCACGAACCACTTGAACCCGACCGGCACCTCCAGCAGCGGGCGGCCCAGGTCGGCCGCGACCCGGTCGATCATCGAGGAGGAGACGAGCGTCTTGCCCACCGCCGCGGCCGGACCCCACTGCTCCCGGGTACGGAACAGGTGGCCGATCGCCACGGCCAGGTAGTGGTTGGGGTTCATCAGGCCGCCGTCGGGCGTGACGATGCCGTGCCGGTCGGCGTCGGCGTCGTTGCCGGTGGAGACCGCGTAGTCGTCCCGGGCGGCGATCAGCGAGGCCATCGCGTTCGGCGACGAGCAGTCCATCCGGATCTTGCCGTCGCCGTCGAGCGTCATGAACCGCCACGTCGGGTCCACGAGCGGGTTGATCACGGTGAGGTCGAGGCGGTGCCGCTCGGCGATCTCCCCCCAGTACGCCACGCTCGCCCCGCCCATCGGGTCCGCGCCGATGCGCACCCCGGCGTCGCGGATCGCGTCGATGTCCAGCGCGGCGGGCAGGTCGTCGACGTACCGGGCGAGGAAGTCGTACTCGCCGGTGGTGTCGGCGGCGCGCGCCCGCGCGTACGGGATGCGTTTCACCTCCTTGAGCCCGGCGGCGAGGATGGCGTTCGCGCGGTCCTGGATCCACTTGGTGGCGTCGGTGTCGGCGGGCCCGCCGTTGGTGGGGTTGTACTTGAAGCCGCCGTCGGACGGCGGGTTGTGCGACGGGGTGATCACGATGCCGTCGGCGAGGCCGCTGGTGCGCCCCCGGTTGTGGGTGAGGATGGCGTGCGAGACCGCGGGCGTCGGGGTGTAGCCGTCGCGGCTGTCGCGCAGCACTGTGACGTCGTTGGCGGCGAGCACCTCCAGCGCGTCGGCCTCGGCCGGCGCGGACAGCGCGTGGGTGTCCCGGCCGAGGAACAGCGGCCCGGAAAGGCCCTGCTCGCGGCGGTAGTCGCAGAGCGCCTGGGTGACCGCGAGGATGTGGTCGGAGTTGAAGGCGTTGCGCAGGCTGGACCCGCGGTGCCCGGAGGTGCCGAAGGAGACCTGCTGCGCCGGGTCGTCCGGGTCCGGGTGCTCGGCGTAGTAGGCGGTGACCAGCCGGGGCACGTCGACCAGGTCGTCGGGCTGGGCGGGCCGGCCGGCACGGGGGTGGGCCACTGCGGGATCCTCCTCGGGAAACGGTGGAACTGCTCAGGGCTCGACGCGCTGGCCCTTGCCGATGACGACGATGCCGTTGTCGGACACGGTGTAGCGCTGGCGGTCCTTCTCCAGGTCGACGCCGATCTCGGCGCCCTCCGGGACGTGGACGTTCTTGTCCAGGATCGCGCGCCGGACGACCGCGTGGCGGCCGATCTGGACACCCTCCATCAGCACGGCGCCGTCGACGTGCGCCCAGGAGTGCACCTTCACCTTCGGCGCCACGATCGAGTTCTCCACCAACGAGCCGGAGATCACCGAGCCGGGCGAGACCATCGAGCTGACCGCGCGGCCCACGCGCTCGCCCCAGGCGTGCACGAACTTGGCCGGCGGGTACGGCGGCTGCTCGGTGTAGATCGGCCACTCGAAGTTGTAGAGGTTGAACACCGGGTGCACGTTGATCAGATCCATGTGCGCGTCGTAGAACGAGTCGAGCGTCCCCACGTCCCGCCAGTAGCCGCGGTCGCGGTCGGTGCTGCCCGGCACCTCGTTGTCCTTGAAGTCGTAGACGTTGGCCTCGCCGCGCTCGACGAGCATCGGGATGATGCTGCCGCCCATGTCGTGCTTGCTCGTCTTGTCCGCCGCGTCGCGCTCGACCGCCTCGCACAGCGCCCGGGTGGTGAACACGTAGTTGCCCATCGAGGCGTAGATCTGGTCCGGCGCGTCGGGCAGCCCGACCGCGTCGGTGGGCTTCTCCCGGAACGCGCGGATGCGCTTGCCGTCCTCGCCGACCTCGATCACGCCGAACTGGTCGGCCGTCGACAACGGCTGCCGGATGCCCGCGACCGTCACCCCGGCCCCGGAGGCGATGTGGTCGTCGACCATCTGCCGGGGGTCCATCCGGTAGATGTGGTCGGCGCCGAAGACGATCACGTAGTCGGGCTGCTCGTCGTTGATCAGGTTGAAGCTCTGGTAGATCGCGTCGGCCGAGCCGGCGAACCACCACGGGCCGCGGCGCTGCTGCGCGGGCACCGGCGTGACGTAGTTGCCGAGCAGCGTCGACATCCGCCAGGTCTTGGTGATGTGGCGGTCCAGCGAGTGCGACTTGTACTGGGTCAGCACCACGATCTTGAGGAAGCCGGCGTTCGCCAGGTTGGACAGGACGAAGTCGACCATGCGGTACATCCCGCCGAAGGGGACGGCGGGCTTCGCCCGGTCGGTCGTCAGGGGCATCAGGCGCTTGCCCTCCCCGCCGGCCAGGACGATCGCGAGCACCTTGGCAGCCATGCTCAGACGCTAACGACCTGGACCCGACTTCACCACTCGGACGCCCACACTTGCGCACCGCGTGGGACACCCGGCTCTGCACTAGGGTGCGGGCATGGCACCGATGCGCGTCGACCTGCTCACCCGCGAGTACCCGCCGGAGGTCTACGGCGGCGCCGGGGTGCACGTGGAATACCTCGCCCGCGAACTGCGCCGGCTCGCCGACGTCCGGGTGCACTGCTTCGGCGCGCCCCGCGACGAGAAGGGCGTGACCGCGTACGCCGAACCGGCCGCGCTGGCCGGCGCCAACGCCGCGCTGCGCGTCATGGGCGTCGACCTGGAGATGGCCGCCGGTACGGCCGGCACCGACGTGGTGCACAGCCACACCTGGTACGCCAACCTGGCCGGGCACACCGCGAAGCTGCTGCACGGGGTGCCGCACGTGGTGACCGCGCACAGCCTGGAGCCGCTGCGCCCGTGGAAGGCCGAGCAGCTCGGCGGCGGGTACGCGCTCTCCTCCTGGTGCGAGCGGACCGCGTTCGAGGCGGCCGACGCGATCATCGCGGTCAGCGCGGGCATGCGCCGCGACGTGCTCACCGCGTACCCGGCGGTGAACCCCGACCGGGTCCGCGTGGTCTACAACGGCATCGACACCGCGCAGTACGCCCCGGACCCGGCCACCGACGTGCTCGACCGGCTCGGCATCGACCCGGGGAGGCCCAGCGTCGTCTACGTCGGGCGGATCACCCGGCAGAAGGGCCTGCCGTACCTGCTGCGGGCGGCCCGCGAGCTGCCCGCCGACACCCAGCTGGTGCTGCTCGCCGGCGCGCCGGACACCCCGGAGATCGCCGCCGAGGTGGAGGGCCTCGTGGCGGAGCTGCGGGCGAAGCGCTCGGGGGTGATCTGGGTGGCGGCGATGCTGCCCAAGCACGAGGTGATCCAGGTGCTCACCCACGCCACCGTCTTCGCCTGCCCGTCCGTCTACGAGCCGATGGGCATCGTCAACCTGGAGGCGATGGCCTGCGAAACCGCCGTGGTGGCGACCGCCACCGGCGGCATCCCGGAGGTGGTCGCCGACGGCGAGACCGGGCTGCTGGTGCCGATCGAGCAGGCCGGCGACGGCTCCGGCACGCCGCTGGACCCGGAGCGCTTCGTGGCCGACCTGGCCGCGCGCATCAACGAGCTGCTGGCCGACCCGGAGCGGATCGCGGCGTTCGGGGCGGCGGGGCGGCGGCGCGCGGTGGAGCACTTCTCCTGGGACGCGATCGCCCGCCAGACGCTTGAGGTCTACCGCTCGGTGGGGGTGTAAGGAAGGGCCCCTTCTTAACGCCTCCGGTAGAGGAAGGGCCCCTTCTTGACAGCACGCCCGGTCGCGGTCGGCGGGGGATACAGTCCCTGGATGCCGGATGCGATCTTCGCCCATCCTCGGCTCGCGCCGGTCTACGACGCGTTCGACGGCGACCGGGACGACCTGGACGCGTACCTCGCAATCGCCGACGAGCTGGACGCGCGCGTGGTGCTCGACCTCGGCTGCGGCACCGGGAACCTGGCCCTGCTGCTCGCCCCGCACGGCCGTACCGTCGTGGGGGTCGACCCGGCCGAGGCGTCCCTCGCCGTCGCCCGGTCGAAGGACCACGAAGGCCGCGTGCGCTGGGTGCACGGCGACGCCACGACGCTGCCACCGCTGCGCGCCGACCTGGCCGTGATGACCGGCAACGTGGCGCAGGTGTTCTGCACCGACGACGACTGGGCGCGCACCCTGCGGGGCGTCCACGCGGCGCTGCGGCCCGGCGGGCATCTCGTGTTCGAGGCGCGGCGTCCCGAGCGCCGGGCGTGGGAGGAGTGGGCGGCGGACAGCGCGCCGGTGACTCGGGACGTGCCGGGCGTCGGGCCGGTGGAACGACGTCTCGAGGTCACCGCTGTGGAACTGCCGTTCGTGTCCTTCCGGTTCACGTACCGGTTCCCGGCCGACGGCGCCGTCCTCACGTCGGACTCGACGCTGCGGTTCCGCGACCGGGACGAGGTCGAGGCGAGCCTGGCGGCCGCCGGCTACCGGGTGCTCGACGTGCGGGACGCGCCCGACCGCCCCGGCCGGGAGTTCGTCTTCGTCGCCCAGCGGTCGACCTGAACGTCGCTGTCGGACGGGCCAGAGCGCCCGGAGCCCGCCGACCCTGTGCCCGAGGCGCGGAGAGAGGCCGTTCGTGGCACCGGGGCCGGGCGCCGGAAGTCCGCCACCCGTTCGGTGGAACGCCATGGGTGCCTCACCGGCACGGACTCGACGCCCTCGTGAGCGGGTTGAGGGCTGAGGTGAAGTCGCCGAGCGCGAGAGGATCTCGCGCAGTAGGTTGAGCGGGTGACTGGACGGTTCCCGATCGAAGACGTCTCCCCCGTCGTCTCCTGCGGTCGCTACCCGGCCAAGGCGGTGGTCGGCGAGGTCGTGCCGGTGTCGGCACGGGCCTATCGCGAGGGCCACGACGCGCTCGGGTGCAACGTGGTCTGGCTCGGCCCGGACGGCGTGGCCCGCCCGTTCACCCGGATGCGCCCGGGCGAGCCGGGCCAGGACCGCTGGCACGCCACCATCCGCCCGGACGCGGTGGGCCTGTGGCGCTTCGCCGTGGAAGCCTTCCAGGATCCGTACCTCACCTGGCAGAACGCGGTCACCAAGAAGCTCGCCGCCGGCCAGGGCCCGGCCGAGCTGGCGAACGACCTGGCCGAGGGCGTACGCGTGCTCACCGCCGCGCTCGACCTGGTGCCGAAGGCCGACCGGGATCGCGTATGCGAAGCCGTGCGGGCCCTGGCCGACGACGACCTGGACCTGCCGCGGCGGGTGAGCGCGGCGCTGGATCTGGCCGACCTGCTGTGGGAGCACCCGGTGCGCGAGCTGGTCACCACCGGCGAGGAGCGCACGATCTGGGTGGACCGGCCGCGGGCGCTCTTCTCCGCCTGGTACGAGTTCTTCCCCCGCTCGGAGGGCGCGGTCCCGGCGACCGTCGACGCGCCGGCCCGTTCCGGCACGTTCGCCACCGCGATCCAGCGGCTGCCGGGTGTCGCGGCGATGGGTTTCGACGTGCTCTACCTGCCGCCGATCCACCCGATCGGCCGGGTCAACCGCAAGGGCCGCAACAACGCGCTCACCGCCGGGCCGGACGACGTGGGCTCGCCGTGGGCGATCGGCGCGGCCGAGGGCGGCCACGACGCCATCCACCCCGACCTGGGTACGCCGGAGGACTTCCGCGACTTCGTCGCGGCCGCCGCCGAGCAGGGGCTGGAGGTGGCGATGGACCTGGCGTTGCAGTGCGCGCCGGACCACCCGTGGGTCACCGAGCACCCGGAGTGGTTCACCACCCGGGCCGACGGCAGCATCGCGTACGCGGAGAACCCGCCGAAGAAGTACCAGGACATCTACCCGCTGAACTTCGACAACGACCCGGAGGGCATCCGGGCCGAGGTGCTGCGGGTGGTGCTGCACTGGGTCGGCGAGGGCGTCCGGATCTTCCGGGTGGACAACCCGCACACCAAGCCGTTCGACTTCTGGCACTGGCTGATCGCCGAGGTCAAGAAGGTCGACCCGGACGTGCTGTTCCTCGCCGAGGCGTTCACCCGGCCGGCGATCATGCACGGGCTCGGCAAGATCGGCTTCACCCAGTCGTACACCTATTTCACCTGGCGCACGACGGCGGCCGAGATGCGGGAGTACTGCGAGGAGCTGGTCGCCTCGGTCGACTGGATGCGGCCGAACTTCTGGCCGAACACGCCGGACATCCTGCACTCGTCGTTGCAGCACGGCGGCCCGCCGATGTTCAAGATCCGGGCGGTGCTGGCCGCGCTGCTGTCCCCCTCCTGGGGCATGTACGCCGGGTTCGAACTGTTCGAGCACGTGGCCCGGCCGGGCGCCGAGGAGTACCTGGACAACGAGAAGTACGAGCTGCGGCCCCGGGACTGGGACGCGGCGCTGGCGCAGGGCCGGTCGCTGGCGCCGTTCATCACCACGCTGAACCGGGTACGCCGGGACAACCCCGCCCTGCACCAGCTGCGCAACCTGCGGTTCCACGACATCGACAACCCGGCGCTGCTGTGCTGGTCGAAGCACGACCCGGAGACCGGCAACACGGTGATCGTGGTCTGCTCGTTCGACTCCCGCGAGGTGCAGTGGGGCAACACCACACTCGACATGCCGGCGCTCGGGCTGGACTGGCACGAGCGGTTCACCGTGCGCGACGAGCTGACCGGCGCCGAGTACGACTGGGGGCAGCGCAACGCGGTACGCCTCGACCCGTACCTGCAGCCCGCGCACGTGCTCACCGTGCGCCGCCCGGCCGCACCGGCCCCTGCCGAACCGGAGCACCCGGCCGCGCCCGACCTGACAGTCGAAGACGTACCCGCCGACCTCTCCGGCGGCACCGCCCCGACCGCACCGGCCGACAAGGACGACGCCCGATGGACCAGCTGATCACCGGCGAGGTACACGACCCGCACGCCGTGCTCGGCGCGCACCCGGCCGGCGGGAGCACCACGATCCGGACGCTGCGCCGGGGCGCCGGCGAGGTGACGGTGCTGGTCGACGGCGAGGCGCACCCGATGAAGCGGGTCCACGACGCCGGTGTCTTCGAGGCGGTGCTCCCCGGCGAGGTGCTCGACTACCGGGTCGAGGTGGACGGCACGACGCACGACGACCCGTACCGTTATCCGCCCACGCTCGGCGACCTCGACCTGCACCTGATCGGCGAGGGCCGCCACGAGCGGCTCTGGGCGGCGCTCGGCGCCCGCGTGTTCGACGAGGGCGTCGCGTTCACCGTCTGGGCGCCCAACGCACGGGCCGTGCGGCTGATCGGCGACGTGACCGGCTGGGCGCCCGACGACGGATGGCCGATGCGGTCGCTCGGCTCCAGCGGCGTGTGGGAGATCTTCGTGCCGGGACTGCCGGTGGGCAGCCGCTACAAGTACCGCATCCTGGGCGCCGACGGCCGGTGGCGGGACAAGGCCGACCCGATGGCCGCGCGCACCGAGGTGCCGCCGGCCACCGCGTCGGTGGTGCACGAGTCACGGTACGAGTGGGGCGACGCGGACTGGCTCGCGCGCCGGTCGCGGCAGGCGCCGCACCAGGAGCCGATGAGCGTGTACGAGGTGCACCTGGGCTCCTGGCGGCCCGGCCTCGGCTACCGGGAACTGGCCGAGCAGCTCACCGCGTACGTGCTGGAGATGGGCTTCACCCACGTGGAGTTCCTGCCGGTGATGGAGCACCCGTTCGGCGGCTCGTGGGGCTACCAGGTCACCGGCTACTACGCGCCGACCGCCCGGTTCGGCGACCCGGACGACTTCCGGTACCTGGTGGACCGGCTGCACGCGGCCGGCATCGGCGTGCTCCTGGACTGGGTACCGGCGCACTTCCCAAAGGACGAGTGGGCGCTCGCGCGCTTCGACGGCACCCCGCTGTACGAGCACCCCGACCCGCGTCGCGGCGAGCACCCCGACTGGGGCACGTACGTCTTCGACTTCGGCCGCAACGAGGTGCGCAACTTCCTCGTCGCCAACGCGCTGTACTGGCTCGACGAGTTCCACATCGACGGGCTGCGCGTGGACGCGGTCGCGTCGATGCTCTACCTGGACTACTCGCGCTCCGACGGGCAGTGGGCGCCGAACGTGCACGGCGGCCGGGAGAACCTGGAGGCGATCGCGTTCCTCCAGGAGGTCAACGCCACCGTCTACCGGCACCACCCGGGCGTGCTGATGATCGCCGAGGAGTCCACCGCGTGGCCCGGCGTCACCAGGCCCACCTCCGAGGGCGGGCTCGGGTTCGGGTTCAAGTGGAACATGGGCTGGATGCACGACACCCTGCTCTACACCTCGAAGGACCCGATCTACCGGCAGCACCACCACCATCAGCTCACGTTCTCGCTGGCGTACGCGTGGAGCGAGAACTACGTGCTGCCGATCAGCCACGACGAGGTGGTGCACGGCAAGGGGTCACTGGCGGGCAAGATGCCCGGCGACACCTGGCAGCGGCTGGCGACGGTACGGGCACTGCTGGCGTACATGTGGGCGCACCCGGGCAAGCAACTGCTGTTCATGGGCTGCGAGCTGGCCGACGACAGGGAGTGGAGCGAGGAGCGCGGCCTCGACTGGTACCTCACCCACGACCCGGCCCGCGCGGGCGTGCAGCGGCTGGTGGCCGACCTGAACCGGGTCTACCGGGCCAGCCCGGCGCTCTGGGCGCAGGACACCGACCCGGCCGGTTTCCGCTGGATCGCCGGGGACGACGTCGCCAACAACGCGGTGTCGTTCATCCGGATCGCCCCGGACGGGCAGACGCTGGTGTGCGTGGCGAATTTCTCCGCGTTGCCGCTGGAGGACTACCGGATCGGTCTGCCGGCCGCAGGTACGTGGGCCGAGGCGCTGAACACCGACGCCCACCACTACGGCGGTTCCGGCGTGGGCAACCTGGGCGAGGTGCACGCGGAGAACGTCCCGTGGCACGGCCTGCCCGCGTCGGTCGCCCTGCGCGTCCCCCCGCTTGGCGTCCTCTGGCTCCGCCCGGCCTGACGGCGTCGCCCGATGGTCGGTCGGCCCGATCGGCGACCGCCCCACACCGCACCCTGCTCCCGGTCGGCAGGTCACCCTCGCCGGTGCTGCCCGGGCCGGCGGAAGGTTCTCGGTTTGAGCGTTATGACTCAGAGGCATATTTATACCTCTGAGTCATACCCGTCGCGGGGAGTAGTTTCCTGGGGCGGGACTACGCAACGTGTTGAGGGACCGCCCGTCGGCGCGGGCCGACCGCAGGAGTCAGACCAGGTCGGCTTCGCGCAGGAGCTTCCAGAGGCCGGCGCCGTCGGGGGCGCTGAGCCACTTCTGGCCCACCGGGCCCGAGGACGACCGCCCGGCCGGTGCGGGCAGGCTGCCGGCCAGCACCGACTGGGTCGGGGACAGCTGCCGGATCGCCACCCCTGCGACGTGGTCCGGGTGCGCGGCGGCGAACTCCCGGTAGATCTCCGGGTCGTGCTGCCCGTCGTCGCCGATGAGCAGCCACCGCACCTCGGGGAACTCCCGGGACAGCCGGGCCAGCGTGGCCCGCTTGTGTTCCCGGCCGCTGCGGAACCACCTGTCGGCGGTCGGCCCCCAGTCGGTGAGCAGCAGCGGCCCGGCCGGGTAGAGGTGCCGGGACAGGAACCGGGTGAGCGTCGGCGCGACGTTCCAGGCGCCGGTGGACAGGTAGAAGACCGGCGCGCCCGGGTGGGCGGTGGCCAGCCGCTCGTACAGCACCGCCATGCCGGGCACCGCGGTGCGGGCGTGCTCGTCCAGCACGAACGTGTTCCACGCGGCGAGCAGCGGCCGGGGCAGCGCGGTCACCATGACGGTGTCGTCGATGTCGGAGATGATGCCGAACCGGACGGCCGGGTCGAGGACGCGGACCAGCGCCTCCACCGGCTCGGCGTCGGCGACGCTGAGGCGTACGCAGCCCCAGCCCGGGGTGAAGTCGGCCTCGATCACGGTGTCGACGAAGCCGCTGCGGTCGGCGGTCACCTCCTGGCGCACGCCGTCGGCCTCGATGGTCACTTTCACGTGCTTGGCGGGCAGTGTGGCGAAGCTGCGCCAGCCCCGCACCTTGTCCAGCCGGCCCCGCCGCCGCGTGTCCGGACGCCCGAGCAGCACCCGGCAGAGCACGCGCGCCCAGCCCGGGGCGCCGTAGCCCGCGTACGCGATGATGTTCGGCTGCCACCCGGTGCGCCGCAACCGGCGCTCCACCAGGCCGTGCACGGCGTCCTCGAAGCGCGCGGCGCGGTGCAGTTGCGGTACGGCCAGCTGGTCCGGTGGTGTGGGTGGCACACGGCAACAGTGCCACAACCGGCCCGGCCGGGCCACGCGAGTGATCCACGCCGATCCGCCCAAAGGCCGGGCGCCGCCGTGACAGACTTCGGTCGGGACGACGACGGGGGCGTTGGTCGTGTCGACGACGAAGCGGGACCGGGTACGGCCGCGTCCGGACGCGGCGGCGCTGGTGGCGCTGCTGCTCGGTGCCGCGGGGGTCGGCTACCGGCTGGTGCTGACACTGCTCACGGTGCCCGCGTCGAACAGCGACGAGGCCACGTTCGGCCTGGCGGCGCTGCACATCGCCGCCGGTGACGAGCGGCCGGTCTTCCTCTACGGCCAGCGCTACATGGGCGTGCTGGAGTCGTACCTGGCCGCGCCGCTGGTCGGCTGGGCCGGGCCGAGCTGGCCGGTGCTGCGGCTGCCGCTGCTCGCGCTGTTCGCGGTCTTCCTGTGGCTGGCGTACCGGCTGACCCGCCGCCTGTTCTCCCCCTGGCTCGCCGTCGCCGTGGTGGGCCTGCTCGCGCTCGGCTCGGAGCGGGTGGTCCGCGACCAGCTCACGGTGGTCGGCGGTCGCCCGGAGGTGAAGCCGGCGGTGCTGGCGATGCTGCTGATCGCGGTCGCCCTCGGCGACCGGCGGATCCGGCACCACTGGCTGGCCACCGGCGCGTTCGGGCTGCTCGCCGGGCTGGCCCTCTGGTCGGACTGGCTGATCGCGCCGTACCTGCTGGTGGCGGCCGTGGTGCTCGCGGTGGCGGTGCCCCGGGACCTGATCGGCTGGCCGGGCGTGCTGCTGGTCGTGGGCTTCCTGGCCGGGATCGCCCCGGTGGTCAAGGACAACCTCGTCGCCCCGCCCGGACAGGACTCGCTGTCGGTGTTCCGCGAGATCAGCACCAAGGAGGGGGTCGCGCCGTCGCTCGCCGAGCGGCTGCGCGGCGGGCTGCTGGAGGGCGTGCCGCTGGCCTCCGGCATGTGCCCGATGGACGGCTGCGCGCGCTGGGCGCAGTGGTTCGGCGTGCTCTACCCGGTGCTGCTGGTGGCCGCCGCCGCGCTCGGGCTGGTCGCCTACCGCCGGGCCGCCGACCACGCCGCGCGGGTCCGGGCCGTGGCGATCATCGCCCTGGTCGTGGGCGCGGCGCTGACCCTTCTGGCGTACGTGCGCAGCCCGCTCGCCGCGACCGACCCGCTCGGCAACGCCCGCTACCTGTCGGTGCTCCAGATCTCGCTGCCGGCCGTGCTGTGGCCGCTCTGGCTGGCCGCCGCGCACGCGCTGCGGGCCACCGCCGGGTGGGCGGCCCGGCTCGGCGGCGCCACGGCGGCGGTGGTGCTGGCCGCGCTGACCGCCGCCACGCTGGCCGGCACCGTGGCGTTCCTGGCCGGCGTGCCGGGCGTACGGGACGAGGAACGCGCCGCCCGCCGCCTGGCCGACGCGGTGCGGGCGGCGGGTCTGCACGAGGTGTACGGGGACTACTGGACCTGCAACCGGATGATCTTCAACACCGGCGAGGCGGTGGCCTGCGGTGTGCTCGACGAACGGCTGACGCCGGGGCAGAACCGCTATCCGGCGTACTGGCGGCGGGTGGCGCGCGCGGACCGGCCCGGGTACGTGCTGGCCGTCGGCTCCCCCGCCGAACGCACCCTGCGGCGGCTCCTGGGCGAGCGTGCCGACGCGGCGGTGGTGGCCGAGGTGGGTGGCAGTCGCGTGTACCACCCCGACCGTGCCGTGCGGCCGTGGCGCTGAGCCCGGCCCGTACGCTGTGCCGGTGCTCATCCTGCTGCCCCCGTCCGAGGGGAAGGCCGAGGCCGGCACCGGCCGCCGGCTGGACCTGTCCCGGCTGTCCCTGACCGAGCTGAACCCGGCCCGGGAGGCGGTCCTGACCGCGCTCGTCGACCTGTGCGCCGGGCCGGACGAGACGGCGGCCCGGACCGCGCTGGGCCTGACCGAGGGGCAGCGCGGCGAACTGCGGCGCAACGCCCGGCTGCGGGAGACGGCGACCGCACCGGCCGGGCGGCTCTACACCGGGGTGCTCTACGAGGCGCTCGGCCTGGACACGCTGCCGCCCGACGCGCAGCGGGCGGCCCGCCGCCAGGTGCTGATCAGCTCCGGCCTGTGGGGCGCGGTCCGCCTCGCCGACCGGATCCCGCCGTACCGCTGCCCGATCGGGGCGCGGCTGCCGGGGCTCGGGGCGCTGTCGGCGTACTGGCGGGAGGCGCTCGGCCCGGTGCTGGAGCCCGCCGCCGGACGCGGCCCGGTGCTGGACCTGCGCTCCGGGGCGTACGCGGCCACCTGGACGCCGCGCGGCGCGCTCGCCGAACGCACGGTGACCGTACGGGTGCTCCACGAGCGGACCGTGGACGGCACGCCGACCCGGTCGGTGGTGAGTCACTTCAACAAGGCGACGAAGGGCCGCCTGGTGCGGGACCTGCTGCTCGCCGACGCCCGGCCGCGCACCGCCGACGCGCTGGTGGGGGCGCTGCGGGAGCTGAAGTACACGGTCGAGGAGGCGCCCCGGGCGACCGGCCGGCCCCGGCAGGTCGACCTGGTGGTCACCGAACTCTGAGGCGCGCGCTTCCCGCAAATTTTCCTCAAGGCTCGGGCGCAGCGGTTCCCGGTCCGGCGCTCGGCAGCGACGGTAGAGGTACCCCGACTCTGACCGAGGAGCGCGCCATGCTCACCACGCTGCTCGACCGCCCGCGACCGTCGCCGCCGCCGCTGGACTGGCTGACCCTCACCGACGCCTTCGAGATCGCCTGCATGGTGCGCTGCACGCCGCCGCCGGCCGCCGACGTCCGCCGGCTCGACTCCGGACCGCACCGGGGTGGAATCGCCGAGTTCAACCGCGAGGACGCGGCGCAGCGGATGCGACAGCTGCTGGGACGCCTCGACGTACCTGTGGAACACGAGCTGACCACCGGTGGCCTGCGCCGCCGCTACGAGCTGCACCGGCTGTCTGTGCCGCCGCCGCACCGGGCGGCGTACGCGAATCTGCTGACCGCGGGCTGGCGGCAGGGTCGCCGGGAACTGCTCGGCGGGCCGTTCCCCGGCGCCTCGACGGCGCGCCGGCTGTGGCGTCCCCGGCTGGCGGCGGCGGCCTGGCGGGCCGCGCTGCTGGCGGGCGGGCGGCACGTACGCCGGCACTGCCTCGGCATCCGGCTCGCCGACCGGGACCTGGCGGCGGTGCTGGTACGCGGCGCGGCGCTGCTGGACGTGCCGGCGGCGCTGCGGCCCGGTTCGGGCTGTTTCCTGGTGGTCGTGCCCAACGGCGAGCACCGGGAACGGATCACCGAGAGCGCGGAGCTGGCCCCGGCGAGCTGACCGGCCCGGTGCGGGCGCTCGGCGGTGCCCGCACCGTGCGGGCTTGCGCCGCGACGGGTGCACGGCGCAGAGTGCAGCCCGTGAGCCGACACTGGCCTGTGCGCGCCGCCGCCCCGCTCGTGCTGGTGCTGCTGCTCGTCGCCGGGCTGGCCGCATGCCGGGACGAGCCGTCCGAGCCGACCCGGATCCGCATCGCCACCGGCAGCCCGACCGCCGTCTACCACGCCTTCGGCCAGTCGCTGGCGTCCCTGCTCAACCGGGAGGTGCCCGGCGTACGGGCCGAGGTGGTGGTCACCGCCGCGTCGGCGCAGAACGTCCGGCTGGTCGGCGCCAGGGAGGCGGAGCTGGGCTTCACCCAGGCCGACGTGCTGCCGCCACGCGAGCCCGAGCACCCGTCGGTGCTCGCCGTGGCCCGGGTCTACGACGACCTGCTGCACCTGGTCACCCGCGCCGGCGGGCCGATCCGCACACTCGGCGACCTGCGCGGCCGGCGGGTGTCGGTGGGCGCCGACGGCTCCGGTACCGAGATCACCGCCAGCCGTCTGCTGGAGGTGGCCCAGCTCGGCGGGAACCGGGTCCGCCAGGAGCACCTGGGGCTGGACGACTCGGTGGCGGCCCTGCGGGAGGGGCGGATCGACGCGTTCTTCTTCTCCGGCGGGCTACCCGTACGCGGCGTCGCCGAGCTGGCCCAGCGGACCTCGCTGCGGATCGTGGACCTGGGCGACTGGACCGAGCCGCTGCGCCGGGCGTACGGGCAGGTCTACGTGACCCGGGACGTGCCGCGTTCGGTGTACCGGGCCGACCCGGTCAGCACCGTGGCGAACCCGAACTACCTGATCGTCCGCGCCGACCTGCCCGCCGCGCTGGTGCGGGAGGTGACCCGGCTGCTGATGGACCGCCGGCAGGAACTGGCCGCCGCACACCCGGCGGCGGGACGGATGAGTCCCCGGTCGGCGATCGTCACCACCCCGCTGCCGCTGCATCCGGGCGCGGCCCAGTGGTACCGCGCCGCGAAGCCCTGAGGATCAGCACCGCACCGGCACGTCGGCGGGCGCCGGGAACCACAGCTCGGCGACCAGGCCGCGGGGATCGCCCTGGCGCATGGTGAGCCGGCCGTCGGAGGCGTCCACGAGCACCGCCGCGATGGTCAGCCCCAGACCGGCGCCGTCCACGTTCTGCGCGTCCGGCGCCCGCCAGAACCGCTCGGTGGCCTGGTCGAGCTGACTCGCCGTCATGCCCGGACCGGTGTCGCTGACGGTCAGCACCGTCCCGCCGCCGTCGGCGCGTACGGTCACCGTCACCTCTCCCCCGGTTCCGCTGAACTTCACCGCGTTGTCGATCAGGGCGTCCAGCGCCTGGTCGATGGCGGTCGGCACGGTCCAGGCGTACACCGGCGCGCCCCCGGCGTCGAGGCGGAGCGTGACGTCGCGGTGCCGGGCCAGCGGCAACCAGGCCGACACCCGGGAGGCGGCGGTGGCGGTGGCGTCCACAGTCACCCGCTGGTTCTCCTCCCGCTCGGCGCGGGCCAGGGTGAGCAGCGCGTCGAGCACGGTGGCGAGCCGGTCGGTCTCCTCCAGCGCCAGCCGGTGCTCGGCGCGCCCGTCCGGGTCGGTCAGGCTCGGGCCCAGTTCCTCCACCCGCAGCCGCAGCGCGGTGAGCGGGTTGCGGAGCTGGTGGCTGGCGTGCGCGACGAAGGCGCGTTGCCGGTCCATCACGTCGGACACCGCGTCGGCCATGTCGTTGAAGCTGGTCGCCAGCCGGCGCAGCTCGGGCGGACCGAGCCGGGCGCGGACCCGCGCGGTGCGGCGGCCCTCGGCGATCTCGTGGGTCACCGCGTCCAGCTCGGTGACCGGGCGCAGCACCCAGCCGGCCAGCCCGAACGCGGTCGAGACGCAGGCCAGCACCGCCAGCAGGCCGATGCCGGCGAGCAGCAGCCACCACACGGTGACGGTGCGGCGGACCCCGTCGGCCGGGCTGGTCGTGACGACGGCGCCGAGCACCTCGCCGCCGTCGTTGATCGGCACCGCCGTCACCACCGGGCCGCTGACCCAGGGCCAGACCGACTCCGGGCCGCTGAACTGCTGCCCGGACAGCGCGGTGTCGAGCGCCGGCCCGCTGCCCGCGTCCGGCTCCCACCCGGACGAGGCCACCACGGTACGGCGTTCCCGGTCCACCACCGCCGCGCCGATGCCGTAGAGCGCGTCGTAGGCGGCCAGTTCCCCGTCCAGCGGGCCGGGACCGCCGCCCCGCAACGCCGGCCCGGCCAGCGAGGCGAAGCGGGTGGCGTCGGCGAGGCGGTCGGCGCGTACCCGGTCGGTCTCCCGGGTCGCCAGCGTGGCCGCCAGCGGGGTCTCCAGGGCGATCAGGACCAGCACCATCAGCAGCAGGTAGCTGATCACCAGCCGGCGGCGCACGGCCCCCTCCTCACGCGTCGCGGAGCCGGTAGCCGACCCCGCGTACGGTCTCCACGAGCGTCGGGTCGCCGAGCTTGCCGCGCAGCGACCCGACGTGCACCTCCACGGTGTGCCGGTCGGCCCAGGTGGTGCCCCAGACGTCGAGCAGGATCCGCTCGCGCGGCACCGCCACCCCCGGCTGGCGGGCCAGGGACAACAGGATGTCGAACTCCTTGCGGGTGAGCGAGACGTCCCGGCCGGCCACCGTCACCGTCCGGCCGCCCACGTCGATGCGGACCGTGCCGGCCTCGATCAGGCTGCGCTGCGGCGCGGTGTGTGCGGCCCGGCGCAGCACCGCCTCGATCCGCGCCTGCAACTCCACCATCGAGAACGGCTTCACCACGTAGTCGTCGGCGCCCAGCCGCAGCCCCAGCACCCGGTCGCGTTCCTCGCCGCGCGCGGTCACCGCGATGATCCCGAGCCGGCTGCTGCGCCGCCGCAGCTCGCGGCACAGGTCGGTGCCGTCGCCGTCGGGCAGCCCCAGGTCGAGCAGCACCAGGTCGCAGGGGGCGGCGGAGAGCGCGGCGGCCACCGTCGCGGCGTGTTCCACCTGGTAGCCGCGCCTCGTCAGCGCGGACGACAACGCCGCGGCGACCCGGCGGTCGTCCTCGACCAGGAGGATCCGCACCCGTTGCCTCCCTCACTCGACGTGTTGCCCTGCGAATGGTGGCAGACGCGCCGCCGGGACGCGAGGCCGCTCTAGGCTGCTGCCGTGATCTACAAGATTCTCTCCGACGACGAGTGGGCGCAGGCGCGGGCGGACGGACGGTTCGCCGGCACCGCGATGGACCGCCAGGACGGCTACGTCCACCTCTCCGCCGCCGACCAGGTGGTGGAGACCGCCCGGCGCTTCTTCGCCGGGGTCACCGGCCTGACGGTGCTCGCTGTGGACGAGGCCCGGCTCGGTGACGCGCTGCGCTGGGAGGAGTCCCGCGGTGGCGCCCTGTTCCCGCACCTGTACGCGGCGCTGCCGGTGGACGCGGTCCTCGCCGCGCACCCGCTGCCGGCCGACCGGCCCGCCGCCGACGCGGTGGCCGAACTGCTCGGGTGAGCGCTCGTTATGCTGCGTCGAGCCCGCCCGACGGCGCGACGCGCCCTGGCATGATGCGAGTTGAGATGACTGACAGCAACGACCGGTCCGCCTCCGTCTTCGTCCACCCGACGGCCGACGTGGAGGACGGCGCCCAGGTCGGGGACGGCACCAAGGTCTGGCACCTGGCGCACATCCGGTCCAGCGCCCAGGTCGGCGCCGGCTGCGTGATCGGCCGCAACGTCTACGTCGACGCGGGCGTCACCGTCGGCGACCTGGTGAAGATCCAGAACAACGTCTCGGTCTACCAGGGCGTGACCATCGAGGACGAGGTGTTCGTGGGCCCGTGCGCGGTGTTCACGAACGACTTCCGGCCGCGCGCCCAGAATCCGGACTGGACGATCACCCCGACGCTGGTCCGCCGGGGCGCGTCGATCGGCGCGAACGCCACGCTCGTGTGCGGCATCGAGGTCGGCGAGTACGCGATGATCGCGGCCGGCTCGGTGGTGACCCGCGACGTCAAGCCGTACCAGCTCGTGGCCGGCAACCCGGCCCGCCCGAAGGGCTGGGTCGACGCCAAGGGCGAGGTCATCTCCCGCGACGTCGACAACCCGCCGCAGCAGGGCTGAACGCGACGAGGGCGACGACCGCGCC
Source organism: Micromonospora sp. WMMA1949 (assembly GCF_027460145.1). Lineage (NCBI taxonomy): Bacteria > Bacillati > Actinomycetota > Actinomycetes > Micromonosporales > Micromonosporaceae > Micromonospora > Micromonospora sp. WMMA1949. The sequence continues at coordinate 606,980 of NZ_JAPZBG010000001.1, forward strand.
GGTCGTCGCCCACGCGTCGGTACGCCTCAGCCGCAGAGCCGGCCGATCTCGTCCCGGAACCGGTCCATCGGGTTCGACCCGGCCGGGCCGAGCAGGTACTCCTTCAGCTCCCGCCGCGCCCCGGCCATCGCGTCGTCAGCGGCCCGGGACACGTCGAGGATCTTCGCCAGCTCGCCGCAGTCCGCCGAGAGCAGGTACGCCGCCCGCGCGGTCGGGAACTGCCGCCGGAACTCGTCCTCGGGCAGGCCGGCCGGGTTGGCCACCACGTACGGGCGCTCGCTCTGCACGAAGTCGGAGACCACGCTGGACACGTCGCTGACCAGCAGGTCGGTGACGTTGAAGCAGTCGAACAGCCCCGGGGTGCGGCCGGTGACCACCAGGTGCGCGGCACCGTCCAGCGAGGACGGATCGGTCTCGGCGCCGGCAGCCTTGATCCGGGACACGATCCGCTCGTGCACGGCGCGGGCCTTGGGCGAGCGTGTCCCGGTCAGCGGGTGCGGCTTGTAGATCACCCGCACGTCCCCGGCGGCGAGCAGACCGGACACGATCCGCTCCCCCATCAGCACCAGCGACGTGTGGTACGGGTCGTCGTCGAGCCAACCCTCCCAGGTGGGCGCGTACAGCACGGTGAAGCGGTGGTCGGCGGCCCCGGAACCGAACGTGTGCACCCCGGCCAGCTGCGGCCGGCCGATCTCCACGATGTCGCGGTCCAGCACGCCGACGTCGGCGCGGGCGTACCGTTCCCGCCCGGCCGGCCCGGCCACCCAGACCTCGTCGTACACCTTGCTGTACGGGTTGACGCTCGCCTGCTTGTCGCTGTCGCCGTGACCCACGAAGACGTGCTTGACGCCCGGCTCCCGCAGCAGGTGGATGTTGGCGCCGACGTTCGCGGCGTACAGCGCCACGCGCAGCGAACTCAGGTCCAGGTTCATGAAGTCCACACCGGCCGGCACGCAGATCACCGGCAGCCGGGTGTCGGCGAGCTGCCCGAACGCGTCCGCGGCGCGCAGCAGCACGACCGCCCGGCGGCCGGTCGCCTCCACCGGGGCGAGCCACATGTTGGCCTGGTAGACGTCCTTGGCCGGGCCGGCGAAGTAGAGCGCCACCTCGGGCCGTTCCCGGGCCATCCAGTCGTGCACGGCGGGCAGCACACCCGGTGCCTTGCCCCGGCCGCGCAGCGCGGTGAGCGCCAGCACCGCGGCGGTGACCAGGCCGGCGGCGAGCGTGACCAGGCCGGTGACCACCACCGGGGCGACCCGGTCGAGCGCGGCGGCCACCACCGCGGCCGGCACCAGCAGCACGTTCAGCAGCGGCATGCGCAGCCCGGCCAGCTGCCGCGCCCAGGCCGGCGGCACCGGGACCCGCCGCAGCGCGCCGAGGTCGATGTTGCGGGTGTACGCCGGGGGGTCGACCCGGCCGTCGATCACCTTGGTCACCGCGCCTGTGGCGACGGCCAGCGTCCACAGTGCGGCGGGCAGCAGCAGGACGGCGACGGTGCCCGCCACGCCGGGGCGCACCGCGGCGATCACCAGCAGCACCACAGACAGGTCCCGCACCAGCCGCCGGAACGTCTCGCCGAGACCGGCCTTGTCGAGCAGCGTGGCGGTTCCGGTGTGCCGCCCGGCCAGGGCCAGCTCACCGGCGACGGCGGCCACGGCGGCCACCGCGTACGGGACCACCAGGCCGAGGACTCCGGCGAGGACCATGACCGCGTAGCCGAGGAGCGTCGCGCCGACCGCGGCGAGACCCTGCTGGCTGCGTACTCTGCTGAACAACGACACGCTCCCTGTCTGTCCCGCCGATGTCGGTCCGAGTCGATCTCCGACGGCTGCGACCCTAAACGGGCCACATGACACAAGTATTGCCGGGGTGTCCGGCAGGTGAACTGCGGACGGCGTCATCCCGGCGACGGCATGCGACAGGCCCCGGCCGTTCGAGACGGCCGGGGCCCGTGAAGCCGGTAGGGGTCAGCCCCCGATGACCACCCGGCGCACGCCGGTCCAGCGCGCCGGGTCGGTGACCCGGCGGCCGTCGACCAGCACCGTCACGCCCGGCAGGTCGGCCGGGGCGAGGGTGCGGTACTCCGCGTGGTCGGCCTGGATCACCGCGGCGCCGACCGGCTCGCCGTCGTAGCCGGGCAGGCCGTGCGCGACCAGTTCCTCGTTCGTGTACATCGGGTCCGAGACGTACGGCACGGCGCCCCGGCGGCGCAGCGCGTCCACGGTCGGGAAGACGCCGGAGAACGCGGTCTCCTTGACGCCACCCCGGTAGGCGGCGCCCAGCACCAGCACACCCACACCGGTCAGGTCGCCGTACGCGGCGGCGAGCAGGTCCACCGCGTACTCCGGCATGGCCGCGTTGGCCTCGCGGGCCGAGCGGACCACGGTGGCGGCCGGGTCGTTCCACAGGTACATCCGCGGGTAGATCGGGATGCAGTGGCCGCCGACCGCGATACCGGGCGAGTGGATGTGGCTGTACGGCTGCGTGTTGCACGCCTCGATGACCTTGGTGACGTCCACGCCGACGGTGTCGGCGAAGCGGGCGAACTGGTTCGCCAGGCCGATGTTCACGTCCCGGTAGGTCGTCTCGGCGAGCTTGGCCAGCTCGGAGGCCTCGGCCGAGCCGAGGTCCCACACGCCGTTGGGGCGGTCCAGGTCGGGCCGCTCGTCGAAGTCGAGCACCGCCTCGTAGAACCGCACGCCGTGCGCGGCCGACGCCTCGTCGATGCCGCCGACCAGCTTCGGGTAGCGGCGCAGGTCGGCGAAGACCCGGCCGGTGAGCACCCGCTCCGGGCTGAACACCAGGTGGAAGTCGGTGCCGGCGGTCAGGCCGGAACCCTCGGCGAGCATCGACGCCCACCGGGTACGGGTGGTGCCGACCGGCAGCGTGGTCTCGTAGCTGACCAGCGTGCCCGGCTTCAGCCCGCGGGCGATGGCCCGGGTGGCGTCGTCCATCCAGCCGAAGTCCGGCACGCCCTCGGCGTCCACGAACAGCGGCACGACCACGACGACCGCCTCCGACTCGGCGACCGCGGCGGCGGTGTCGGTGGTGGCCGACAGCAGGCCGGCGGCCACCGTCTCCTTGAGCTTGACGTCCAGGTCGGCCTCGCCCGGGAAGGGCACGGCACCGTCGTTCACCAGCTGGACGACCCGCTCGGAGACGTCGGCGCCGATCACCCGGTGCCCCTTGGACGCGAACTGCACGGCCAGCGGCAGACCGATCTTGCCGAGCGCGACGACGCAGATGTTCATGAACTACTTTCCTCCAGAGGGCCAGATTCGGCGCAGGCGGGCAAGGAACCGACCGGGGGTCACCGGCGTGATCGCGACGATCACCTGGCCCTTGTGGTTCGTGGTGGGCGTGACGAGGTGCCATCGGACACCGCGCCGGGCCACCAGCCGGGGTGCGGAGACCGGGCGGTCGGTGCGCATCGGCGACGAGCCCGTCCCACCCAGGGCGGAGACCTCGGCGCGTACGATACGACGCTCGTCCGTCCCCGCGACGACCGCCAGCAACCGGTCCACCGCGAAGTCCGTCCGTACGACGGTACCGGGGCCGGACGCCTCGATCGACGTGGCACCCGTCAGGTCGCCCACGCTGACGCGCAGCGCCTCCGCGCTCAGCTCGGCCAGCTCGGCCCAGCGGCTGCGCGCGGTGACCACCAGGGCCCGCGCCCCGGCGGCGTCGCGTCCCCAGGCCAGCTCGGTCGCGGTCAGCTTGGCCAGTATCGCGGCGGCACGCTCGGTCACGTCGTACCAGTCGTCCGGGTAGCCGAACGCCGGGTCGCGGAAGCCGACCTGGTCGGCGTACCAGCGGTCGCCCTCGATGACGACATCGGACAGCGACCGGTCGGACTGCTGGCCGACGAGCGTGCGCAGCGCGTCGAGGTCACCGTCGCGCGCCACCGCCAGCCGCACCCGCTCCTCGGGCGCCATCCGGGCGGTGACCCCCTCGGTCAGGTACGCCTCGGCGAGCTTGCGGATCCGGTCGTGGACGTGCCGCTGCACGTCCGGGGAGAGGGCGAGGAACTCCGCGCGGAGCAGCTTCGCCACCTCCCAGGTGAAGTGGCGCACCAGCACCGCGTCCCGCCGCGGGCCGGGCTCGATCAGCCCGGCGACGAAACCGACGAGTTCCTCGGCGCAGCGCAGCCGCTCGGAGAATCGGCTGGCGTACGTGATGTTCTGGGCGTTGTCCCGCTTGACCGCGTAGTAGTACTCGTAGTCGCCGAGGACCGACACCTTCTTCGCCCGGAAGCACGCCTCCAGCGTGAACGGCTGGTCGCTGCCCATCGGCATGTCGGTGCGGTACCGCAGGCCGTACCGCTCGATCAGGTCCCGGCGGAACAGCTTGGTGTTCGACAACGACCAGGGCAGGTCGCTGTCGAACAGGTCGAGCCGCTCCTGGGTGGTGGCGTAGACGGCCTGGTGCACGTAGCGCTTGTTGGTGCCGACCATCCGGCCCAGCACCACGTCGGAGTCCCACCGGTCGGCGGCGTCGACCAGGCGCTCCAGCGCCTCCGGGCCGAGGTGGTCGTCCGAGCCGATGAAGAAGACGTACCGGCCGCGGGCGTGGTCGAGCGCCACGTTGCTCGGCGCCGCCGGGCCGCCGGAGTTGGCCTGGTGCAGCACTCGGAACGTGCCGGGGTACCGCTTGGCGTAGCGGTCCAGTTCGGCGCCGCTGCCGTCGGTGGAGCCGTCGTCGACGGCGACGACCTCCAGCCGGTCCAGGCCGATGGTCTGCCCGACCAGCGAGTCCAGGCAGGCGGTCAGGTACGGCATGGTGTTGTAGACCGCGACCACCACTGTCACGTCCGGCCCGCTCATGCCCCCACCTCCACCTGTGCCGGCTCCACCGGGGCGAGTGCCGGCGCCGGCCGGGGCGGCGCACCGGGCAGCAGCCGGGAGTAGACCTCGTCGAGCACCCGGGCCTGTGCCTCCCAGGTCCATCCGGCCAGCAGGCCCGGCCGGTCGTACGCGGCGCGGTACCGCTGCGGGTCGGCGAGCACCGCGGTGACCGCGCGGACGAAGTCGGTCACGTCCTCGGCGCGGAACACCTCGCCCTGACCGGTCTCCCGGACAGTCTCGGCCATGGTGCGCACGTCGGAGACGACGAGCGGCAGGCGGGCGTGTGAATACTCGAAGAACTTGGTGATCAGCGCGATCTCGTGGTTCGGCCAGTGCTGGATCGGGATGACGCCGACCTGCGCGCCGCTGAGGAACCGGACCACCTGGTGGTGCGGCACGTACGGCAGCACGTGCAGCCGGTCCGCCACGCCCAGTTCGCCGGCCCGGGTGACCAGGCCCCGGACGTACGCCGAGTCGGGCTTGTTGACCACGAACGCGACGTGCGCCCCGGGCAGCCGGGGCAGCGCCTCGACCATCACCCCGAGGCCGCGCTTGGCGGCGGCCACCCCGCTGTAGACCAGCAGTGGCTCGTCCGGCCCGAGTCCGCAGCGGGCGCGAATGTCCGGCACCGGCTCGGCCGGGTCGGCCGGCAGCTCGTCCACGGCCGGTGCGTTCAGGACGACCGCCGGCCGGTCGGTCAGCCCGTGCTCGGTGCGCAGCAGGTCGGCCAGGCCACCGGAGACGGTCATGGTGGCGTCGGCGTACGGCACGTACTCCCGCTCGTGCGCCACGTTGCCTGGTAGCCAGCGGGCGTTGTCGCGCCACGGCTGCACGCCGGGCAGGTATTCGTGGGCGTCCCACAGCAGGGCGATCCGGCGCCCCTTCGCGGCGGCCCGGACCTTCGCGCGGGCGCCGACGCCGAGCATCCGGAAGTCGTTGGCGTGGATCAGGTCCGGCGCCAGCTCGTCGACCACCGGGCCGTAGGCCAGTTCGTAGTCCCACAGGCCCGGTTCCAGGCGCCGCCACGCGCCGTCGCCGCGCAGGCGGCGCCAGAACAGCGTGTACGCGCGGTCCCAGGGGCCGTCCAGCTTGCGGCCCTTGCGGGCCCGGGTGAGCTGACGGTTGCGGAACCCGACCCACTTGCGGGTGAGGCCGGACAGCTTCTCCTCGGCGCGCAGCGCGGCCCAGGGCAGCCCGCCCGGCCGGCCCGCGCCGGACTCCCGGGCCGCGACGGTGAGCGCCGCCCGGCGGACCGCCAGGTCCGCGCGCCAGGCCTTGACCGCCTGGGTACGGTGCGCCGCGATGCCGCTGGGCGGGTAGGCGAGCGGGTGCCGCAGCCAGGCCCGGCGGAACTCGTGCCGGCGGCGGGCCAGCGGTTCGGGCATCGGCACGAGGCGTACCTCGGCGGTGCCGAGGCGCCAGGTCTGCGGGCTGCCGACCGGCGCCCGCCCGAGCAGCACCACGTCCCAGCCGGCGTCGGCGGCGGAACGGGCCGCCTTCTGCACCCGGGAGTCACCGATGACCCCGTTGTCCACCAGCATGACGACCCGTCCCCGGGTGCCCGTCGCTGCGGTCGTGCCGTCAGATCCCATTCCTGCCCGTTTCGTCGTCGCCAGCACCGCGCCCGCGGACCCGAGCGAGTCTACGACAGCGGATCGGGCCCGGACGCCCGCCGCCGCCGGTGCCCCCCGACCTGCTGTGACTGTTGCTACCCTCCACCCTGTTCAACGACCGGCGCCCGCTCCGGGTCGTTCGCCGGGTCGCCGGTCGCGCCACGCGGGCCTTCGGCCAACCCCAGCTCAGCGCGAACGGGACCGCACAATGGACGTGGTGACCACCGAGGAACCCCGCCGGCCCGCACCAGCCCCGCCGACCGGGCCGGCCACAGCCGAGCGCGCCCGGCCGGGCCCCGTCCGGCGGCTGCGCGACGCCGCCCGGGACGCGGCGCCCGCGCTGGCGGTGTACGCGGTGATCCGGCTCGTCGGCGTCCTGGCCGTCTACGTCTGGGCCCGCTCGCTCAACCTCTCCCCGGTGCGCGAGCTGACGCTGTCCGACGCCACGTACTACCTCGCCATCGCCCAGCGGGGCTACGACGGGTACGAACGGATGCAGAGCGACATGGCGTTCTTCCCGCTCTACCCGGCCCTGATCGGCGTGGTCGAACGGGTCACCCCGCTCGGCCCGCGTACCGCCGGGCTCGCGGTGGCCGCGCTGGCCGGCCTGGCGGCGGCCTGGGCGCTGTACGCGATCGGCTCGTACCTGCACGACCGTCGCACCGGCGTGCTGCTCGCCGCGCTCTGGGCGGCGCTGCCGCACGCCATCGTGCAGTCGATGGCCTACAGCGAGACGCTGTTCACCGCCCTGGCCGCGTGGACGCTGTACGCGCTGCTGCGCCGCCACTGGCTGACCGCGGGCGTGCTCTGCCTGTTCGCCGGCCTGACCCGGCCCACCGCCTCGTCGCTGATCCCGGTGGTCGGCCTGGCCGCGCTGCTCGCCGTCATCCGGCGCCGGGACGGCTGGCGCCCGTGGGTGGCCATGCTGCTCGCCCCGGCCGGCTGGCTCGCCTACCTGGCCTGGGTGGGCGTCCAGACCGGGCGGCCCGACGGCTGGTTCCACATCCAGTCCGCCGGCTGGCGCAGCCACTTCGACTTCGGCGTGGACACGTTGCGGCGCGGACGCGAGGTGCTGGCGGTGTCCGCGACGCCGCAGATGCTCGTGGTGAGCCTGGTGCTGCTGCTGGCGCTGATGTTCTTCGTGCTGAGCGTGATCGACCGCCAGCCCTGGGAACTGCTGCTGTTCAGCGGGCTGATGCTGGTCACCACGATCGGCGCGGCGGGCTACTACCACTCGAAGGCGCGGTTCCTGGTGCCGGCGTTCGCGCTGCTGCTGCCGGCCGCCGTCGGCCTGGCCCGGGCCGGGCGGGCCCGGGCCGTCACGGTGCTGGTCGCGCTCACCGCGTTCTCGACCTACTTCGGCGGCTACCTGCTGCTCATCTGGACCCGGTCGCCGTGACGCTCACCGGGTGAGCGGGCGGACGTCCCACAGCCAGACGTCCGCCACCCGCTGCCCCGGCCCGTAGAGCGCGTCGAGCACCACCTTGAGGTCGTCGTGGCGGCGGGCCCGGTCCGGCAGCGCCACCGCGTCGGCCTTCCAGTGCCGCACGTCGGCGCGGGCCTGCTCGACGTCGGCCGGGCCGACCGCGGTGTCCCGCTGGCCCCGCGACACGGCGGTGAGCAGCTTCGCGGTCGGCTGCGGCTCGACGCCCCACCGGCCGGTGTTGTCGGTCTTGGAGACCGGCGCGAGGAAGTACCCCTCCGGGACGGCGAAGCCGGCCAGCGCCGCGGAACTCCAGTACAGCGACGTCATGCCGTCGACCGGGACCGGCACCAGGGTGCGGCCGGGGGCGACGTGGTCCTTCCAGACGCCAGCGGTCACGAAGTCCGGCACCGGGTTGCGCCCGCGCGCCTCCAGCGGGGTCGGCAGGATCGGCAGCAGCGCGGCGAGCAGCGCCACAGCGGCCAGGCGGGGCACCAGCCGGGACTGGCCGGCCTCGCCGACCCGTACCCGGGCCACCCGGTCCCCGGCGACCGCGAACAGCACGCCGAGCGCCACCGTGGTGATCAGCGCGAACCGGGACACCACCACCGAGTCGAACACCGGCAGCTCGGACACCAGCGCGAACGGCGCCGGCACGTCGGTGCGCCGGGTGCCGACGGTCCAGGTGGTGCCGATCGAGAACACGGCCGAGATCAGCGCGACCACGGCGAGCACCCGGACCACGATCTCGCGGCGCAGCCACCAGGCGGCGCCGACCGCGAGGATCACCACCGACCAGCCGTAGAAGCTGGCCTGCTCGGTGGTGTTCGGGCCCCAGCGCAGGGCGCTGGTGGGGCTGCCGGCCACGGACTCGGTGGCGTACCGCACGAACGACCCGAGGGTCAGCGCGTAGACGTCCGGGTTGCCCGGGTGACCGACCCGGTGCTGCGGGCCGGCGAACTGCATCCACAGCGGGTACGCGGCGGCGGCCCCGACCAGCACCCCGGTCACGGCGAGGCCGCCGAGCATCGGCCGGGCCCGGCGCAGCGCCTCGCGCGGCCGGAAGATCACGTAGCCGATCACCATCATCAGGCAGCCGAGCGCGGTCAGGAACAGGATCTCCAGGCTGACGAAGAACTGCGCCGTCACGAGCGCGCCCAGCACCAGGCCGTCGCGGACCGGGCGGCCGTCCCGGGCCAGCCGGATCACCCGCCAGAGGATGAACGGCACCAGCCACTGGGCGGTGATGTGCGGGTGGCCGTTGCTGTGCGACACCAGCGCCGGCGCGAAGGCGCAGAACAGGCCACCGGCGAACGCCGCCACCCGGGACGAGACCAGGTTCCGGGACAGCACGTGGTACCAGGCGTACGCGGTGCCGGCCAGGTTGAGCGTGATGAACAGCAGGTACGCGAACGGCGCCCCGAACAGCAGGGTGACCGGGGACAGCACCAGCCCGGGCAGCTGCATGCCGACGTTCGTCATCAGGTTCACGCCGTCCGGGGCGTTCTGCAACGTGGTGAAGAACGGGTTCTCCAGGTTGCTGACCGCGTGCGCGGCGTACGCCAGCATCCACTCGTTGAAGCCCTGGTCGTTGGGGCGGCTGCCGAGCAGCCGGCCGTCCGGATTCACCCAGCCCCGGCCGGTCACCCAGAACGCGCCGGCCAGGAAGATCGCCGCGACCAGCAGGTCCGGCCGCATCCGGCGCCAACGCGACGGGCGGTCGGTGTCCTCCGCCGTGGCGGCCTCCGGCTGCGCCGGGCGCGGCGGCGTGGCCTCGGCGGGCCGGTCCGCGCCGTCGGCGGCCGGCGGCTTCGCGGTCTCGTCGGTGGCGTCGGCCACCGATCCACCGGCGTCTGCGGTGCGGGTACGGGTCTCGGGCCCGGGGGCGGTCATGGCGCCGTAGTGTACGCAAGCCGGGCAGCGGCGCCGGGCCAGGCTCGCCCGGCCCGGTGAAGAGTCGGCGACGATCCGCCGACGGCGGGACGTACCCGCGGTGACCGGGCCGCGCCGCGGCGGGCGCACCCCGCCGGCCGGGCACCCGGCGGGCCGGGGTGATCCGGCCGGTTCGGTTAGGCTGGTCCCTCGTGTCCCGTTCCATGCCACCGGTCACCGTGCTCCCCGTCGGGGCGGCGGCGTCCGGTGACGGCGGGTGGCCCGGCCCACCATCGCGCACCGGCCGTGTCCGCGTACGTCGTCCGGCGGCGGCCGGGGCACTACTATTCCTAGGGCCTGCGGGCACCGGCCCGGCCACCCGGCCGGGGTCCACGGCCTCCCGACTCGGGCGGCGGCCGGTCCGCACCGAGAATCCGTCGCAGATCACGAGGAGTCACGTGTGAAGGTCGTCAGCATCGTCGGCGCCCGACCGCAGTTGGTGAAGCTGGCGCCCATCGCGGCGGCGTTCGCCGAGGACGGGTGCGAGCACGTGATCGTGCACACCGGCCAGCACTACGACGCCGACCTGTCCGACGTCTTCTTTTCCGGTCTCGGCATCCCCGACCCGGACGTGCACCTCGGGATCGGCTCCGGCAGCCACGGCGTGCAGACCGGCAACACGCTGGCCGCCCTGGACCCGGTACTCGCCGCCGAGGCCCCGGACTGGGTGCTGGTGTACGGCGACACCAACTCGACGCTGGCCGGCACGCTCTCGGCGGTCAAGCAGCACCTGCGGGTGGCGCACCTGGAGGCCGGGCTGCGGTCGTTCAACCGGCGGATGCCGGAGGAGCACAACCGGGTGCTCACCGACCACGCCGCCGACCTGCTGCTCGCCCCCACCGAGGAAGCCGTCCGGCACCTGGCCACGGAGGGCCTGGCCGCCCGTACCGAACTGGTCGGCGACGTCATGGTGGACGTCTGCCTGCGGGTCCGCGACGACGTGGCCCGGGGTGGGCAGCCCCGCCCGGCGCTGCCCGACGGCATCGACCCGGACGCGCCGTACCTGCTCGCCACCCTGCACCGCGCGGAGAACACCGACGACCCGACGCGGCTCGCCGCGCTGCTCGACGCGCTCGCCGACCTGCCCGTGCCGGTCGCGCTGCTGGCCCACCCGCGGCTGGTCGCCCGCGCCGACGAGCACGGCCTGAAGCTGACCCGGGGCGCGCTGCACGCCGGCCGGCCGCTGCCGTACGCCGCGATGGTGGCCGCCGTGGTCGGCTCCGCCGGCGTGGTCACCGACTCGGGCGGCCTGCAGAAGGAGGCGTACCTGCTGGACCGGCCGTGCACCACGCTGCGCACCGAGACGGAGTGGGTCGAGACGCTCGCCGACGGCTGGAACGTGCTGGTGCCGGACCCGCGCGAGCTGGGCGCCCGGTGGGCGGCCACCGCGACGCGGCCCGCCCCGGACGCGCCGCGCGGCACCCCGTACGGTGACGGCCGGGCGGCCCGGCGGGTCGCCGAGACGCTGCGACGGCACCTGGCATGACGACGCGCTCCCTCCTCACGATCGGTTATCCGCGATGACCAACCGCCCTGTCCCGCTCCCCCGCTCGCGCGGCGGGAAGCGGCCGCACGCCATCTACCTCGCGATCGGCTTCCCGCCCGCGGCGAAGAGCAGCGCGTACCGGCTGCGCGAGACGGCGAACCAGTTCGTCGCCCAGGGCTGGGACATCACCGTCATCACGATCTGCCAGCAGGCGTGGGAGCGGGAGTACGGCCTGGACCACACGCTGTCGGAGAAGGTCGACCCGCGGGTGCGGGTGGTCGAGCTGCCGCTGATCCGGGAGGATCTGGAGACCGACATCCGGGCGTTCTCCGAGGAGCGCTCGCTGGACCCGGCGGGCTGGATCAAGCGGCTGCGCAAGCGCGAGCAGCAGGCGTTCCCGGAGCCGGTGTTCGGCGGCTGGCGGTACGAGCTGGAGAAGGCGGTGCTGCGGCTGCACCGCGAGCACCCGGCCGACCTGCTGCTCGCCTCCTGCGCCCCGTACGTGAACCTGGCCGCCACCCGGAAGCTGTGGGAGGAGCACAAGGTCCCGTACGCGGTCGACTTCCGCGACGGCTGGTCGCTCGACGTGATCGGCGGCGGCGAGGCGTTCACCCGCGACTCGGTCTCCGGCCGGTGGGAGTCCTCCGTGCTCGAACACGCGCTCGCGGTGTGGTGCGTCAACGACCCGATCGCCGGCTTCTACCGGGAGCGGTATCCGCACCTGGCCGACCGGGTGCACGTGGTGCGCAACGGCTACGACGAGGACAGCCTGCCGGACATCTCCGGCCGCTCGCCGGACCCGGCGGCCGGGCTGACCTTCGGCTACCTGGGCTCGGTCAACTTCAGCCCGGCGTTCCTGGAGTCGGTGCTGGACGCCTGGCGCATCGCCCGCCGCGACGACCCGTTGCTGGCCCGTTCCCGGTTCGAGGTGCGCGGCCACATCGGCGCGGGCGCGTCGCGTGAGGCCAACCGGCACATGGACCTGCTCAAGGAGGCCGCCGTCGACGGGGTCAGCTTCGGCGGCCCGGTGCCGAAGGCGGAGCTGGCGGCGACGTACGGCTCCTGGGACGCGCTGGTGCTGATGCTCGTCGGCGGGCGGTTCGTCACCTCCGGCAAGGTGTACGAGTTCATGGCCAGCGGCCTGCCCGTGCTCTCCGCCCACGACGTCGACCACGACGCCAGCAACGTGCTGGCCGGGCATCCGCTGTGGACCGGGGCGGTCGGGCTCGACCCGCACCGCCTCGCCGGCTCCTTCGTGGAGGCCGGCCGGCTGGCCCTGAAGGCGACCGACGCGGACCGGGCCGCCGCCCGGGAACTGGCCCGCCGTTACGCCCGGCCCGCCGTGCTCGCCCCGGCGGTCCGCCGCCTCACCGAACTCGTCCGGCCCACCGGCGCCGGCGCGGCCACCCCGGCCACGACCTCCTCGACGGGAGATGCCCGACAGTGACCACAGTGCTCATCGTGGCCGCCGCCGCACCGAAGCAGCCGGCCGTGCTGATCGAGGCGCTGGAACGTTTCCGCAGCCGTGGCGCCCGCGTCACCGTCGCCTGCTTCTTCGACAGCGCGGAACTCCCGGTCGACCCGGCGCTGGCCGAGGTGCGGTCGTTCGTCGTACCCGCCGAGAAGCGCGACGCCCGGCTGCGGCGCGCGCTCGGCCGGGCACAGGCCAACCGCAAGATCTGGCTGCACGCACAGCGCCACTCCTGGCTGCGGCAGCGGTTCCGGTCGGCCGACCTGCTGGTGGCCCTCGACCCGCGGTCGGTCTACACGGTGTGGGAGATGGCCCAGCGCAACACCCGGGCCGGCGCGCACTACGGGCTCGTGCCGGCGCAGCGGGCGCTCGACGCGCCGCGTACCGAGCCGGTCGGCAAGCGGCTGGAGCGGCAGGTCGCGGCCGCTGCCGGCATCGGCACCCGGGGCGCCAAGCGGGCGGCGGTGGAGACGGTGCGCACCACCGTCCAGAAGGCGACCGGCCAGCGGATCATGAGCAACCCGGCGGGTGCCTGGTTCTGGTCCCGCGCGGTGGCCGCGCCCCGCGTACCGGACCGGCTGCGCAGCAAGCTGGCGGTACGGCTGCACGACAGCGCGGTCAAGGCGGGGCGCCCGGCGGTCGCCGCCCGCACCGCCGCGGCCGCGGTCAGCCGGATCAACAGCGCCGCCACCCGCGCGGACGTGCTCACCAAGGCCGCGCAGGGCGAACTGGCCCTCGGGCACGTCCCGTCCGGCCTGCACGACGCGATCCGCGCCCAGCTCGCGCTGGCCGACGCCCGGCTGCCGAAGGACCCGAAGAAGGCCGCCGCGGCGGTGTCGCGGGCGTGGAGCCTGGCGTCCAACCGGGTGCTGCACTTCGACCGGCTCTCCTCGCCGATGAGCGACGACCCGGGCGCCTTCCTGGCGCCGTTCCGGGAGAGCGCGGCGGCGCGGAAGCTGTCGCAGCCGCGGGGCCGGCTCGCCCCGGCCGCCCCGGCGCCGACCGACCGGCCGCTGCGGCTGCTGGTCACCACGCTGATCAACGACAACTTCCTCCAGGAGATCCTGGAGCGCTACCGGGCCATGCCGAACGTGGAGGTCCGTTTCCTGGACCTGTACGAGGACCCGGTGACCCGCCCGCTGGCGCTCAGCGGCAGCACGGTGATGGAGCACCTGCTCGGCGCCGAGTCGACGTACGGCGCCAAGATCGAGGAGTGGCTGCGGCCGCACCTGGACTGGGCCGACACCGTCTTCGTCGACTGGTGCCAGGCCACCGCCGCGCTGTTCACGCTGCACGACCCCGGGACGGCCAGGATCATCGTCCGGCTGCACAGCTTCGAGGCGTTCAACTTCTGGCCGCACCTGGTGGACTTCTCCCGGGTCGACGACGTCGTCTTCGTCTCCGAGCACCTGCGGGACCTGTCCACCGCGGTGCTGCCCCAGCTCACCGGCGAAGGCGCGCCCCGGCTGCGGGTGGTCGACAACGCGATGGACCTGCAGCGCTACCCCCGGGCCAAGCCGGCCGACGCCCGGTTCACGCTGGGACTGGTCGGGTTCAGCTCGGTGGCGAAGGACCCGCGGTGGGCGATCGACGTCCTGCGGAAGCTGCGCGAGCACGACGAGCGGTACAACCTGACGCTCATCGGCAGCAACTTCAACAACCGGACCAGCAAGCCGGCGAAGGACTACGGCCGGCAGTTCGCCAAGGACCTGGCCGAACTGGAGCCGCTGGGCGCGGTCCGGCGCTACGGGCAGACCGACGACGTGCCGGGCGCCCTCCAGGAGGTCGGCGTCATCCTCAGCACCTCGGTGCGGGAGAGCTTCCACTGCGGCCTGGTGGAGGGCGCGGCGAGCGGCGCGGTGCCGGTGGTGCGGGACTGGCCGTTCTTCGCCGGCAAGCCGCACGGTGCCCGTACCCTGTTCCCCTCCGACTGGGTGGTGGACACCCCGGCGGAGGCGGCGGAGCGGATCCTGGCCGTCACCGCGACCGAGCAGGCGTGGGCGGAGGTCGGCCGGGCCGCCTCGGAGCACGTGCTGAAGACCTGGGACTGGGGCGTCAGCCAGGCCGACTACGACCGGTTGCTGCTGGGCGACTGAGCAGGCGCAACGACAGCGGGGCCCGGCCGGTCGGCCGGGCCCCGCCGCGTTGTCGCCGGTCAGCGCGCCGGCACCGTGGCCCGCTGGTTCGGCACCGGCACGACGGCGGTGTCCGCCGGCGCGACGGGCCCGGGGTGGTGCGGCAGCAGCCGGGTGTAGACCTCGTCCATCACCCGGGCCTGGGCCTCCCACGTCCACTGCTCCAGCACGCCCGGCCGGTCGTACGCGGCCCGGTAGCGCTGCGGGTCGGCCAGCACGGTACGCACCGCCCGGACGTAGTCGGCCAGGTCCTCGGCCCGGAATACCTCGCCGTGCCCGGTGGCCCGGGTCGCCTCGGCCATCGTCCGCACGTCGCTGACCACCATCGGCAGGCCACCGTGGGCGTACTCGAAGAACTTGGTGATCAGCGCGATCTCGTGGTTCGGCTTGTGGTGGATCGGGATGACGCCGAGGTCGGCCGGGGAGACGAACGCGGACACCTGCCAGTGCGGCACGTACGGCAGCAGGTGCACCCGGTCCGCCACGCCCAGCTCGGCGGCCAGCTCCTCCAGCTCGTACATGATCGGGGCCTTGCCGTTGGGGTGCACCGAGACCAGCGCGACGTGCGCCTCGGGCATCTCGGTGAGCCCGCGGATCATGATGTCCACGCCCCGCGACGGGTTGATGCCGCCGCAGTAGACCAGCAGCGGCGTGGCGGCGCCGATCCCGCACATCGCCCGGATGTCCGGCACCGGCGTCGCCCGCTGTTCCGGCGTGAGCGCGCGCGGCGGCGCGTTCAGCACCACGGCCGGCTGCTCGGGCAGGTCGTGGCTCTCCCGCAGCAGGTCGGCCAGGGTGGACGAGACGGTGATGACCGCGTCGGCGTACGGCGCGTGCTCCCGCACGTAGGCGATCTGGGCGGGCAGCCAGCGCAGGTTGGCGGGCCGGCCGATGATGCCGGGGACGAACTCGTGCGCGTCCCAGAGCAGCTTGACATCGCGACCGCCGGCCCGGGCCCGCATCACCGCCCGCGCGCCCACGCCGAGCATCCGGAAGTCGTGCGCGTGGATCAGATCCGGCCGCAGCTCATCCACCACCGAGGCGAAGGCCAGCTCGAAGTCCCACAGCTCCGGGTCCAGCCGGCGCCAGGCCCGGTCGCCGTGCACCCGCTGCCAGAACCGCAGCGCGGCGCGGTCGAGCCGGGAGTTCGGGTCCTGCTGGCTCTCCTGGAGCCGCCGCAGCTGCGCCGAGCGGAACTTGACCCACTGGAACATCGCCCTGTTGAGGAAGTACGGCGCGGCCAGCCGGGCCTTGCCGGCCAGCTCGGCGAAGCGGGGGCCGCCCGCCGCCCGGTTCACCTTGATCTCGGAGAGGCGGAACGTCAGGTCGTCCCGGCGGGCCCGCAGCGTGTTCAGCCGCCGCTTGGCGTCCGGCCCCGGCTTGTACGCCAGCGGCCGGCGCAGCAGCGCGCGGCGGTACGCGACCGGATGCGTCAGCCGCCGGGGCATCCGGATCAGGCGGACCTCGGCGTCGCCGATGCGCCAGCTGTCCTCGGTCGCCGCGCCCTTGAGGATGCCGACCAGGATCACCTCCCAACCGGCCTCGGCGGCGGAGCGGGCGGCCTTCTGCACCCGGGAGTCGCCGTGGACCCCGTTGTCGACCAGCATCACCACCCGTCCCCGGGTCGGTCGGGCATCGCTACTCGGGACAGCTTGCATCGGGTGCTTCTCCTCGTCGAGGGGGCGGTGCACGGGCGGTCGGCGGGTCACCGCAGGAAGGCGTCGAACACCTCAGCGGTCCGCCGGCCGTCGTGGTGGTCACGGACGTAACGGGCGCCCTCCGCGGCCAGGGCGACCGCGGCGGGTCTGTCGTCGAGCAGCGACTCGATCGTCTTGACCAGCGTGCCGGGTGTGGCGTTGGCGATCGGCGGCTGGACCCCGGCGGCCCGGTGCGGCCCTTCACTCACGTACGCCACCACGACCTTGCCGGCGGCCATCCCCTCGCAGGAGAACGTGCCGTAGCTGCCCATCACCAACTGGTCGACCACGATGTCGCAGTCCTGCACCAGGCGGCGCATCTCGCTGTGCGGCAGACCCTCCACCAGGCGCAGTTCGATGATCCGTCGATCGTGCAGCTCCTGCAACCGGGGCAGCAGCCGGTCGGTGCCCTTGGTCCAGCGGTTGGACGGGGCGTGCAGCACCACCGGCCGGGTGCGTTCCAGCACCGGACGGTCGCAGGCCCAGGCGTCCACGTCCACGATCAGCGGCGCCCAGGTGGCGAACGGCACGTCGTCCAGCAGGTCCGGAGTGGTCACGAAGAACGGCAGGCCGCTCTCCTGCGCGGTACGCCGGTTCCGCTCGGTCACCACGGTGAGCCGCTCGCGCAGCTCCTCCGGGGCGTCCCGGAACGCGGACTCGGCGTGCCGCTCCAGGTGCGCGCCGGGGTGGCGGATCTCACTGCCGTGCGCCAGCAGCGCGACCTTGATCCGGGCCCGGCGCAGCGCGGGCAGGTCCCCGGCGATGTCGTCGCCGTTGAGCCGGCCGAGCACCGGGCGGAAGGCGTCCACGATCAGGTGCGTGTACCAGCCGAGCACCCGCGCGGCCTGCTGCATCTGCACGTCGAGCCGGTGTTCGCCGGGGAAGTGCAGATAGCGGTCGGCCGGGTAGCGGTAGGTGGCCGGCGGCTTGGCCACGACCAGTTCGATGCCGACGTCCGTCCGCGCGGCGCTGATGGCCGCCGCGAGGGCGGAGAGCTGACCGGCGTAGTTCGCCGTGCCCAGTCCCAGCCGGACCGGCCCGGCGCCGAGCGCCCGCCACCGGCCCGGTGTGCCGGCCTCGACCGGCGCGACCGGCGGGTCCTGCTGCTCCGGCGTCTCGGGGGCCTCGTCGCCGCCCCGCTGCCAGGCCCGTTCCACCGCCTTGGCGAAGGAGGGCACCGAGCCGGAGGCGAAGAAGTCGCCGGCCCGGTGCCGGGTCAGGTGCTCGCGGACCGCCCGGCTGTCGGCCGCGACGATCCGCAGCCCGGCGGCGAGGCAGGTGTCGAGCAGCCCGAGACCGGCGTCCGGCGTGAACCCGACCACGGCCACGTCGGCCGAGGCGAGGAACGTGGCAGTCACCGTGCGGGGGCGCGGGACCGGGTGGACCCGGCGGCGGGCCTTGCCGGCCCGGCGGACCAGGTCCTGGGCGGTCGTCTGCTCCGCCGGGTCGCAGACCAGCGCCAGGTGGAACTCGGGCAACCGGGCCAGGGCGCGCAGCACGCCGTCCAGCGCCCGGTCACCGGTGATCCCGCCGGCATGCACCAGCAGCGGCGTGCCGGCGGGAAGTTCACACAGTTCGCGTACCGAAGGGGTCTCCCAGGGCCGCGCGCCGGCGGCGGCCCGGCGGAGCGCGATGCGCCACCGCCGGGGAATCCGCCGTCGCACCGCGGAGACCGTCCGCCGCACCGGCGCCGGGCTCATCGCAGTGCCGGCTCCGCGTCGCTGCCGCTGGCCGTGACGGACACGACCTTGCCGTCGGCGGACGACTCCAGGAGAGCCGCCGCGACCTGCACGGTACGCAGGCCCTGCCGCAGCGTGACGATGTCGCTCTGCTTGCCCTCGACCGCGTCCCGGAAGCGCTCGTGCTCGACCAGCAGCGGCTCCCGCTTCGGGATGGCGTAGCGGACCATGTCGCCCTCGGCCACGCCGCGGAACGCGCGCAGCGCCTCCCACTCGGTGTCGATGGCGGCGTTGGCGTAGAACGTCAGGTCGGCGGTGAGCGTGTCGGCCACGAAGCAGCCCTTGTCGCCGGTGACCACTGTCGACCGCTCCTTGAGCGGGCTGAGCCAGTTCAC
This sequence comes from Micromonospora sp. WMMA1949, assembly GCF_027460145.1. Taxonomy (NCBI): domain Bacteria; kingdom Bacillati; phylum Actinomycetota; class Actinomycetes; order Micromonosporales; family Micromonosporaceae; genus Micromonospora; species Micromonospora sp. WMMA1949. Next base: position 625,655 of record NZ_JAPZBG010000001.1, read on the forward strand.
CAGGTGGTTGACCATCGTGCCGTCGGCGAGCTGGCCGACCACGGCGACCATGTCCTCGTGCAGCCGGCCGCTGCGCGAGACGGTGCGGGCGGCGACCGAGGCGTACTGCTGGCCGGTGACCCAGGCGGTCAGGTCGATGTCGTGGGTGGCCAGGTCCATCACCACGCCGACGTCGGCGATCCGGTGCGGGAACGGGCCCTGGCGCCGGGTCACGACCTGGAACACCTCGCCCAGTTCGCCCGCCTCGAGACGGGTACGCAGGCTCTGCAGCGCCGGGTTGTAGCGCTCGATGTGCCCGACGCCCGCGACCAGGCCGGCGTTCTCGAACGCCTCGACCAGCCGGGTGGCGGCGTCGACGGACTGGGCCAGCGGCTTCTCGATGAGCGCGCAGACGCCGTTGGCGGCCAGCTCCATGCCGATCGGCTCGTGCAGCGCGGTCGGGCAGGCCACCACCGCGTAGTCGACGCCGATGGCGAGCAGGTCACTCAGCTCGGGTACGACCGGCGCGCGCAGCGTGCCGGTCACGTCGCCGGCCGGGTCGACCACGCCGACCAGCTCGACGCCGTCCAGGTTGGACAGCACGCGGGCGTGGTTGCGCCCCATCGCGCCGAGGCCGATCAGGCCGGCCCGCAGCTTCCGTCCGCTCACTGCGCTCTCCTTCGTTCGCGACTGCGGGGCTCGCAGACCCGGCTCACTCCTCGCGCTCACCGGGCACCGGCGGCCAGGTTCGCAGCCTCGGCGATCCGCTCCAGCTCGGCCTGGGTCAGCGACGGGTGCACCGGCAGCGAGACCACCTCGGCGGCGGCCCGCTCGGTCTCCGGCAGGTCCCACGCGCCGGGCTTGCCGTCGACGAGGTACGGCTTGAGCCGGTGGATCGGGGTCGGGTAGTAGACCGCGTTGCCGATGCCCAGCTCGGTGAGGCGGGCCTGGGCGGCGTCACGGTCGCCCCGCACCCGCACCGTGTACTGGTGGTAGACGTGCTTGGCGCCGTCGGCGACCGGCGGGGTGACCATGCCGGTGATGGCCGAGTCGAGGAACTTGGCGTTGGCGCGGCGCTGCTCGGTCCAGTCGGCGAGCTGGGTGAGCTGCACCCGGCCGATGGCGGCGGCCACGTCGGTCATCCGCATGTTGGCACCGACGATTTCGTTGGCGTACCGCTGCTCCATGCCCTGGTTGCGCAGCAGCCGCAGGGTGCGGGCGAGGTCCGCGTCGGCGGTGGTGATCATGCCGCCCTCGAGGGAGTGCATGTTCTTCGTCGGGTAGAAGCTGAAGCAGCCGGCGGTGCCGAACGCGCCGACCGGGGTGCCGTTCAGCTCGGCGCCGTGCGCCTGCGCGGCGTCCTCGACCACGGCGAGGCCGTGCTGCTGCGCGATCTCCATGATCCGGTCCATGGCGGCCGGGTGGCCGTAGAGGTGCACCGGCATGATCGCGACGGTCTTCGGCGTGATCGCCGCGGCGACCGCCTCCGGGTCGATGCAGAAGCTGCCCGGCTCGATGTCCACGAAGACCGGCTCGGCGCCGACCAGCCGGACCGCGTTGCCGCTGGCGGCGAAGGAGAACGACGGGACGATGATCTCGTCGCCCGGGCCGAAGCCGAGCGCCATCAGCGTCAGCTGCAGCGCGGAGGTGCCGGAGTTGACGGCGACGCAGTGCCGGCCGCCGACCAGGTCACCGAACTCCTCCTCGAACGCGGCGACCTCGGGGCCCTGCACGACCCGGCCGCTCCGCAGCACCCGGACGGCCGCCTCGATCTCGGCTTCGCCGATGATCGGCCGTGCGGGGGGAATGAACTCTGGATGCGGCCCGACCATGGGGCTTCCTCCTGTCGACGCGTGGTTCATGAGAGACATTTCGGGGGATCGTAGCGGTCTGTCGGGAGAAACCGCGTATCGCACGGATTGTCCGACCGGTTGTGACCTTCTGTTCATGATCGACGACGGCCCTCCGGGGGCGGCCCGGGGTTCAGACTTCCACCTCGTCGCGCACAGGCCCCACGCATGCTACCCGCAGGGCGGCGACGATCGCGGCCGCCATCCGGGGCACCTCGGCGGGTTCCAGCGGGGCCCGGGAGATCGCCATCCGCCAGTAGACCGGGCCGACGATCAGGTCGACCGCGGCGCGTCGGTCGGTGTCCGGGGACAGCTCACCGCGCTCGACCGCCCGGCCGATCAGGATCCGGCCCACGGCCTGCTGGTAGTCGTCCAGGGCGGCCTGCAACTTCTCCGCGATCTGCGGGTTGCGGGCCGCTTCGGCCAGCAGATCCGGGATGATCTGCGCGGCCAGCCGGTGACGCAGTGCGCGCGCCATCACGTGCAGCAGGATCTCCAGGTCACCGAGAAGGCTGCCGGTGTCCAGCAGCGGGATGTTGCGCCCCGCCACCGCCGAGACCATGTCCAGCACCAGGTCGAGCTTGGAACGCCAGCGGCGGTAGATGGCGGTCTTGCTCACACCGGCCCGGCGGGCCACCGCCTCGATGGAGAGGCGACCGTAGCCCACCTCGGCCAACTCCTGCATCACGGCGGCGCGGATGGCACTGGTGATCTCCCCGCGCAGCACCGCCGCGCCGGCCGGAGCACGCCTCTTCTCGGTCGTCACGTGGAACAATGTAGCGCAACGACGGTACGGTTGCGTCCCGACGTTCGGTGGACTACCTTCCATGCAGCAGCGAGGCGGCTCCTCCCCGCCCGGCCACGCTGGATCTCTTTCACCGCACTGCTCCCCATCAGCACGAAAGATCGGAGCGCCTGAACATGGCCAACACCGCGGTGGCCGACCCCGAATCCGGGCTGACCCGGGCCGAACTGGCCCGGCGGTACGGGCTACGGGTGGCCGGGGAACGACCCGCCCTGGGCGAGTACGCCCGCCGGTTGTGGGCGTACCGGCACTTCATGACCGCGTACTCCCGGGCGAAGGTCGCCTCCTCGCTGAGCAACACCCAGCTCGGCCAGCTCTGGCAGGTGCTGACACCGCTCACCAACGCGGCCGTCTACTTCCTGATCTTCGGCGTCATCCTGGGCCAGCACCGGAACGTGCCGAACTTCATCGCGTACCTGTGCACCGGCGTCTTCATCTTCATCTTCACGCAGACCGCCGCCTCGAACGGCGTCAGCGCGATCACCGGCAACCTGGGCCTGATCCGGGCGCTCCAGTTCCCCCGGGCGGCGCTGCCGATCACGGTCACGCTGGTGCAGCTCCAGCAGCTGCTCATGTCGATGGTGGTGCTGGCCGGCATCGTGCTCGTCACCGGCGAGCCGCTCACCTTCCGCTGGATCCTGATCGTCCCGATGCTGCTGCTCCAGACGATCTTCAACGTCGGGCTGAGCATGGTCATGGCCCGCCTCGGCTCCAAGGTCACCGACCTCAAGCAGGTCATGCCGTTCGTGATGCGCACCTGGCTGTACGCCTCCGGCGTGCTCTACCCGGTGACGCTCATCCGCGAGCACCTGCCGAACTGGGCGGCAAACGTCCTGGAGTGGAACCCGCCGCTGGTCTTCATCGAGCTGGCCCGCTACGCGCTGCTCGACTCGCACCAGGCGCACCTGGTGAGCTCCCCGGCGAAGCTCTGGGCGCTCGGGTTGTTCTGGGCGGTCGTGGCGGGCGTCGGCGGGTTCGTCTACTTCTGGCGCGGAGAGAAGGAGTACGGCCGTGGCTGAGCAGACCCTGCCGCTGAACGCCGGCCCGGTGACCGACTCGGGTCGTGTCCCCACCGTGGTGGTGGACGACGTGCACGTGATCTACCGGATCCACAAGGGCGCGACCGGCGGCACCAGCCCGGTCTCCGCGCTCAAGCGGATCGTCTCCCGCACCAAGGCGCCGAACATCCGCGAGGTGCACGCGGTCAAGGGCGTGAGCTTCACCGCGTACGAGGGTGAGGCGATCGGCCTGATCGGCAGCAACGGCTCCGGCAAGTCCACACTGCTGCGGGCCATCGCCGGGCTGCTCCCGCCGGCCCGCGGTGCCGTCTACACCCAGGGCCAGCCGTCGCTGCTCGGCGTGAACGCCGCGCTGCTCAACGACCTGTCCGGCGAGCGCAACGTGGTGCTCGGCTGCCTCGCCATGGGCATGCACCCGGACGAGGTCAAGAAGATCGCCCCGGAGATCATCGAGTTCTCCGGGATCAACGAGCGCGGCGACTTCGCCTCGCTGCCGATGCGCACCTACTCCTCCGGCATGGGCGCGCGGCTGCGCTTCGCGATCTCCTCGGCGAAGAAGCACGACGTGCTGCTCATCGACGAGGCGCTGGCCACCGGCGACCGCAAGTTCCGGGTCCGCAGCGAGCAGCGGGTCCGCGAACTGCGCGACAGCGCCGGCACCGTCTTCCTGGTCAGCCACTCGATCGGCTCGATCCGGGACACCTGCGAGCGGACCATCTGGCTGGAGAGCGGCGTCCTGAAGATGGACGGCCCCACCAAGGAGGTCTGCGACGCGTACGAGAACCAGAAGTAGCGCCCCGGAGCGCACCGCACCGGGTTTCCGCCCGGAGCGGTGCGCTCCCGCGTACGCGTTAAGGTTTTCGGACCCATCCCCTTTCACCCAGAGTGAGGTACGGCAATGACGCAGGACCACACCACCGCACCGGACGCCGCGCCGGCGAGCCCGGCACCCTGGCGCCCCGCGCGTACGGTGGCCGTGATCCTCGCCGGGGGGACCGGCACGCGCCTGGGGCTGGGCATCCCGAAGCAGCTCCTCAAGATCGCCGGCAAGCCGATCATCGAGCACACCCTGGCCGTCTTCGAGGCCGCACCGGAGATCGACGAGATCATCGTGCTGATGGCCACCGGTCACGTGGACGACGCGCGGCGCATCGTCGCCGACGCCGGCTTCCGCAAGGTCACCAAGGTGATCGAAGGCGGCGAGACCCGCAACGACACCACCCGGATCGCGCTCGACGCGGTCGGCGAGGGCGACGTCAACATCCTCTTCCACGACGCGGTCCGCCCGCTGGTCAGCGCCCGGATCGTGCGCGAGTGCGTGAACGCGCTCTGGACCTACTCGGCCGTCGACGTGGCCATCCCGTCCGCCGACACGATCATCCAGGTCGACGCGGACGACTGCATCACCGACATCCCGGTCCGGTCCCGGCTGCGCCGCGGCCAGACCCCGCAGGCGTTCCGCTCCGGCACCATCCGCGAGGCGTACCGGCGGGCCGAGGGCGACCCCGACTTCGCCGCCACCGACGACTGCGGCGTGGTGCTGCGCTACCTGCCCGGCACGCCGATCAAGGTGATCGACGGCTCGGACGAGAACATCAAGGTCACCCACCCGGTCGACGTGCACCTGGCCGACAAGCTGTTCCAGCTCGCCGCCGCCCAGGCGCCCCGCCTGACCGACCACCGCAGCTACGCCGAGGAGCTGACCGGCCGGACCATCGTGGTCTTCGGGGGCAGCTACGGCATCGGCCACGACCTGGCCGAACTGGCCCGCTCCTACGGCGCCCAGGTCTTCCCGTTCAGCCGCTCCACCACCGGCACGCACGTCGAGCGCGCCGAGGACGTGGCCGCCGCGCTGAAGACCGCGTTCGAGGCGACCGGCCGGATCGACCACGTGGTGGTCACCGCCGGCATCCTGGAGAAGGGCGCGCTGGCCGAGATGGACTCGGAGACGATGGACCGTCTCCTGCACGTCAACTTCGTCGGCCCGGTCACCATCGCGCGCCAGTCGCTGCCGTACCTGCAGCAGACGAAGGGCCAGCTGCTGCTCTACACGTCCAGCTCGTACACCCGGGGCCGGGCCCGCTACGCGCTCTACTCCGCCACCAAGGCCGCGCTGGTCAACCTCACCCAGGCGCTCGCCGACGAGTGGGCCGAATTCGGGGTACGCGTCAACTGCGTCAACCCGGAGCGCACCGCCACCCCGATGCGGACGCGGGCGTTCGGCGAGGAGCCGGAGCACACGCTGCTCTCCTCCGAGGCGGTCGCGCAGGCGTCCCTGGACGTGCTGATCTCCGAGCTGACCGGCCAGGTGGTCGACGTGCGCCGGTCCCCCGGCGAGCCGGTGGCCGCCGTACCGGCCCAGCCCGGCGCCGACCGGTCCGAGCTGTCCACCGGCGCCTGAACCCGACGGGACGTGTCCGATGCGTGGTGACCTGGTCCGCAAGCTGCTCGCCCGGGTACTGACCACCGGGCTGGCGGTGCTGGCCTTCCTCGTCGTGGCGCTCACCGGGGCCACCGGCTGGGGCCTGGCGCTGGCGGTGGCCGCGCTCGCCGCCACCGCCTGGGAGCGCCGGGTCCGGCCGTCGGCCGACGGTCTCGCCGAGACGGTGCTCGTCGCCGCCGGCATCCTGGTCGGCTACGCCCGGCGCCTCGACGACGGTTTCGACCCGGCGCTGACCGCCACCGCGCTGGTGCTGCTCGGCCTGGTGCTGCTGGTCGGCCCGCTGCGGCAGGCCGGCGCGCTGGAGATCCGCGCGGCGAACCTCCCGGTCCGCACGTGGGCACCCGTGGTCGCCGCCCGGCTGGGCGACGCGCTGCTGGTGCTGCTCGCCGTGGTGGCGCTCGCCGCCGCCCTGACGCTGCCGGCCTGGACGGCGCTGGCCGCCGCGCTGCTGGTCGGCGCCGGATGCGGGGCGGTCGCGCTCGACCTCGCCCGGCGCCGGTTCCGGCCGCCCGCCGGAGGTGGACCGGTCGGCCGGGCGCTGCGCCACCACCGGCCCGAGTTCGTGCTGCACTTCTCCGCGCCGCCCGGCTCGGAGTACCAGGTCACCATGTGGCTGCCGTACCTGGAGCGGATCGGCCGCCCGTTCGTGGTGGTGCTGCGCGAGCCGGAGCTCCTGCCCGCGGTGGCCGCCGCCACCCGCGCCCCGGTGGTCCTCTGCCCCACGCTGAGGGCGCTGGACGAGGCGCTGGTGCCCAGCCTGCGGGTCGCCTTCTACGTCAACCACGGCGCGAAGAACGCCCACCTGATCCGGTTCAACCAGCTCACCCACGTGCAGCTGCACCACGGCGACAGCGACAAGGCACCGAGCGCCAACCCGGTCTCGGCCATCTTCGACAAGATCTTCGTGGCCGGGCAGGCGGCGATCGACAGGTACGCCCGCGCCGGCGTGGAGATCCCCGCCGACAAGTTCGTCGTGGTCGGCCGTCCCCAGGTCGAGGCCATCGAGGTACGCCGCGAGCCGGTCACCCCGTCGGCGCACCCTACGGTCCTCTACACCCCGACCTGGACCGGGCACCACGCCGACGCCAACTACTGCTCGCTGCCGGTGGCCGAGACGCTGATCCGCCGGCTGATCGACAGGGGGGCCACGGTGATCCTGCGCGCCCACCCGTACACCGACAAGAACCCGGCCTCGGCCCGCCAGCTCGCCCGCCTCACCGAACTGCTCGCCGCCGACCGGGCCAGGACCGGCCGGCCGCACCTGTTCGGCGCCGCCGCGAGCCGCGAGCTGACGCTCACCGAATGCGTCAACCGCGCCGACGCGCTGGTCTCCGACGTCTCCGGGGTCATCTCCGACTGGCTGTACTCCGGCAAGCCGTACGCGGTCACCGACACCGGCGCCGACGGCGAGCACTTCGTCGAGCGGTTCCCGCTGGCGGCGTCCGGCTACGTGCTGCGGCGCGACATGTCCAACGTGGACGAGGTGCTCACCGACCTGCTCGACGCCGACCCGAAGGCGGCGCAGCGCTGGGCGGCCCGGACCCGCTACCTGGGCGACTTCCCCGCCGACGGCTACGCCGAGGCGTTCCTCACCGCCGCCCGCCGCGAGTTGGAACCCGACTGGTCGGTCCCGGCGCCGCGCGCCGTGGTGTAGGCCCGCTCAGAGGTACGGGTCGAGCAGGGCGAGCACCGCGGCCGGGTCTTCGACGTGCGCGTTGTGGCCCAGCCCGGGCAGCGTGGCCACCGGCACACCCAGTTCCTTGAGCTGCGCGTCGGTCACCATCGGGTCCTGCTCGCCCCGGGCCAGCAGCACCGGTACGTCGGTGGCGGCCAGCAGCGCCGCCAGCCGGGGCTCCCCGACCGCGAACGCCGCCGGGTCCATGGCGAGCCGCCAGCGGCCGTCCTCCCGCCGCAGCCCCGCCTCCACCACGGGATGGTCCGGGGCGAACAGCCCGGCGAGCCCTGACACCCGCAGGTAGCGGCGAGCCGCCTCGTCGCGGGTGGCGAACCAGGTGACCGGCCGCGCGGCCAGTTCCTGCGACTTCGCCAGCTCGGCCGGGGACCAGACCGCCTTGATGCCGAGCCCCACCACCGCGTCGACCGGAAGGGCCCGCTGCCGGGCGGCGAGCGCCAGCGCCACCACCCCGCCGAGCGAGTGCCCGAGCAGGACCAGCCGGTCGGTGGGGCCGAGCCGTACCGGGCCGAGCCCGTCGGCCACGCGTTGGGCGAGGGCCTCGAACGAGTAGCCGGGCAGCGGCGGCGACCAGCCGTGACCGGCGAGGTCGGGGGCGAGCCAGCGGCCGGGCCAGCGGCGCTCCAGCAGCGGCGCCCAGGGCAGCCACACCTCGCCGGTGGCACCCATGCCGTGCAGGAGAATCAGGTGCCGCTTCCCCGTCGTATCGCCCATTGGCGCAGTCTGCCACCGCCCGCCCCGCACACGCGAGACCGAACCCGCCGCCCCCGGCCCCCACCAGCCCGTCGATCTTGCGGTTTCGGCCCCCGGGATGCCCGGCTCACCCGTTATGCCGGGGCCACAACTGCAAGATCAGCGGGGCGAGGTGAGGCGGGGCCGGGGTGGGGTGGGACGGTCAGGCGGAGTAGCCGCGGCTGGCGATCCAGTGCGCCAGGTCGATCGTGGTGAGCCAGTACGAGGGCAGGGACGGGTCGGCCGAGTCGGCGATCCGTACGGTCCGGCCGTCGTCCTTGTAGCCGACCACGGCGACGTAGTGGCCGCCCGGGAACGAGTGCCAGCCGCCGTTGGTGTCGGTGGCGGTACCGGCGACGTTCGCGACGACCGCGCGGCCGTTGCTGATCGCCTCGACGACGTCGGCCTGGAGCCGGTCCATCTGGGCCGGGGTGGCGGTGCCGGGAATCATGCGGGTCCGGTACGGGTTGCCCTTGACCTGCTGGTTGAGCACCCGGGTGGTGTCCTCGGCGGAGTTGGTGCCCATCTCGGTGGTGCCGAGCGGGCCGGCGAGCGCGTCCTGGCTGCGCTCGATGCCGGCGGCGCTGAGCGCGTTGCGCACGGCGGCCGGGCCGCAGTAGAAGTAGTTGATCTGCGCCTGGTAGTCGTAGTCGAGCGACTTGCTCGACGGCGGCTTCGGCTTGGCCTTCCGGGTGAGGTCCGGGTCCGCCGCCGCCTTGGCCGACGGGGAGGCGCTCGCCGACGCGCTGGGCGCGGCCGAGGCGCTGGGCGACGCCGGCGGTACGGCGATGCGGGCCTCGCCGCGGCTGGCGGGCTGCTCGCCGAGGCGGGCGGCGCCGAGATCGGCGACCGCCGCGGTGTTCTCCTGGACCGGGGCGTCGTCACCGGCGGCGGCGACGGTGCCGGCACCGGCGGCCAGCACGAGCGCGGCGGCCGATCCGGCGATGATCTGGTACGGGCGTTCGGTGACGATCCGTCGCAGCTGACGCTTCAGGTGGTGCTTCACGAAATCCTCCACGGGGCGTGAGCGGCACACGCCGGCCCGGCACGCGGAGGAACTCACACGTGCTGGCGGGGCCGGATGGCCGGGGGATCGGGAACGCCCGTGATGCCGGGCGCCCAGGGGGCGGTTGCCGGTCGCGCGTCAGGCGAGCGCGGGCACCGCGGTGCCGTGGAGGCGGGGGGACGATCGAGGGGTGGGCAAGAGGGGTAACTCCTTCCGTGGCCGCCGACCGGGTTAGCTGACGGATTCGGGCGGGAAGTACGCCCTACCGCGGGCCGTGGGCTCGCGGATTCACCCCGATGGTGCTCATGGGTCCCCGGTTCGTGGAACTCGATTAGGCGGGTCGGTGCGGCGTCGCCGTCGGCGATCGATTACCGCATCGGACGCGCCGACACTACCGGTGGGTATGTCCCATGCCAAGCGCTCCCACCTGCGTAAACGTGATCCGCGGTAACGGATTTCGGAACACCCGGTTACTGACTTCACTCAATGGGACAAGCAGTTTCGACGGCACCTGGCGGCGGAAACCGGACAGACGGCGAGCAGCCGACCGGCAATTGCGCGGCTCGATGACCCGTTCTGCGCCCCGCGCCCGATTCGGCGGCCTGGGTGACCGGGCTCACCACATTGCGGGTAACAATTCGGTCGAGACGGGGCGCCTCAGCCGACCCGGGCCGGGCGCCACCGCGCGTTCCGGGCCGCCGCGGGCACCGGCAGGGCGCTCGTCGTCGTGCTCCGGTACGGCAGGGCGGGCCGCAGGGCCACGGTTGCCGCGTACGCCTCGGCGGCGAGGGTCCGGGCGGCCTCGGCGGCCAGTTCCGCGTCCCGCCAGGCCGTCCGCTCCCGCGCGGCGGCGCGCTCCCATCCGGCCCGGCGCCCGTCCCGAACCGTGCGGGCCAGCACGATCTCCTGCTCGGCCGGGTGCCGGCGCGGATCCCACCCGTTGCGGTGCGCCAGCACGTCGGCGAGCTGACGGGCGGTCAGGTCGCCCCGCCAGTGCGCCGTCATGGCGGCGTGGTGCAGCCAGCGCTCCCGGGCCGCGTACTCACCCGGGGTGCGCGGGGTGCGCGGGGCACCCAGCGCGGCGGCGCCGGCCAGGCGGCGGGCGGCGCTGTCCGCCTCGTCGTACGCGGTCCAGGCCCGGTCCGCCTCGTCCTGCGCGGCCAGCCACCGCTCCCGGCGGCGACGGGCCGTCTGGGCGGCCCCGGCGGCGGCCACCGCCACCTCCTCGGCGTAGCGGACCAGATCGTCGCGGCGGGCGGCATCGGCGTCCGGCTCGGGGGCGGCGTCCGGCTCGGGGTCGCGTTCCGGCCGGGCGACGAGCGCGGCGAGCAGGCCCAGGGCGAGCAGCAGCAGGAAGGACCAGATGGCGGCGGCCTCGGGCACCGCGGTGAGGAAGTGGTACAGGGCGGTCTGCGACATGGTCGGCACCTCACGGGAAGAACCTGGCGGGAGGACCCGCACGACCTCGCCGGGGCGGGCCGGTGGAACGGGCCGCCGGGGCGGGTGCGGGGATGACGTTCGGTGGGTGCGGTGAACGGGCGTGGCCCGGGGGCGGATCAGCGGGCGGGCGGGGCCCGCGGGCCGGCCGGCGCGGCGACCCGGCCGGCCGGGACCGGCTGCGGTGCGGCCGGGTCGACGGCCCGGGGAGCGGGCGCCGGGACACCGGCGGGAAGGGCCTGCCGCTCGGCCGCGCGGTCGGCCTCCGGCCGCGCGGTGGCCGAGGCACCGGCGACGGGGTACGCCGGGACGGCCGCCGCCGGAGCCGGGGCGGCAGCGGCGACACCGGACGGCAGCGTGGCGGCGCCGAACGAACAGGCGACGACCACGGCGAGACTGGCGAGCATCCGGGCGGTCCAGCGCGCCACCCACCACACGGGGCAGGTGAGCGCGATCGGAAGCACGGGTACAAATTACCGCCGAACCCCCACGAACGCACCGCCGCACGGCGTGTCGCGAATCGACCGGCCGAGGGGTGCGCGTGTCAGTCCGGGCGACGCCGCCCGGCGTACTCGATGCCCTCGCCCGGACCGGCGACGGACGTCGCGCCGCCGTCGGCGGCCGGGCCGGCGGCGTCGTCGGCGGCCCGGCGCGGAGCCGGCACCGCCGGCGCGGCGGCCGGCATGCGGGACGCGGCGCGGGCCCGGCGGGACGGGCCGAGCAGGCGCATCATCGGCACCTCCACCCAGCGGTGCAGCGCGGCGGCCAGCGCGAGCGTGACCACCAGGAAGCCGAGGACCGCGAGCGGGCCGCGCCAGCCGGGCAGGCCGCTCCCCCAGTGCCCGGTCAGCCGCAGCACGGTGACCATGACCAGCACGTGCACCAGGTAGAAGGCGAACGACACCTCGCCGAGCCAGACCATGGCGCGGGACCGCCAGGGGGTGGGCCGGCCGCGCACGTCGGCGTCCGCCGCGGCGGCGATGACCAGCAGGTATGCGACCGCGAGCAGCGCCGCCCAGAACTCGGCCGGGATCCACAGCGCGGCGACGACCCAGGTGGTGACGAAGACGCCGGTGGCGACGGTGAGGTTCGGGCCGCGCCAGCGGTGCCGGCGCATCAGCTCGGCGGCGGCCACACCCATCCAGAACTCCAGCGACCGGGTCACCGGGAAGATCTGCGTGAACCACCACCGCTGCTCCTCCGGCACGAGCTGCTGGCCGGGCCACAGCGCCAGGATGAGCAGCGGCGCCGCGACCAGCACGGTCCGCAGCACGCCGGTACGGGCCCGGCGCAGCCACGGCACCACGAGCGGCAGGCACAGGTAGAAGGCCAGCTCGCAGGAGAGCGACCAGCTCACGTTGTTGACGCTGTAGAAGTAGCCGCCCAGCGGGATCCACGCCTGGACCAGGAAGAAGTTGGCGATCGCGGCCCACGGGACGATCGGGTCGGCGAACCAGGCCGCCACCGCCACCGCCGCGACGAACGTCACCACGTGGTTCGGGTAGATCTTGGCGAACCGGCGGCGCAGGAACGTCCACGCGCGTTCCCCGTCCCGGTACGACCAGACCAGCACGAACCCGCTGAGGATGAAGAAGAACTCGACGCCGGACAGGCCGAGGCTGAACGCCTTGTCGATCAGGGGCTTCAGGTGCGGCTCGGCGACGATGCCCATGGTCCCGGCGTGGAAGCCGAAGACGAGCAGCGCGGCTACCCACCGCAATCCGGTCAGCGACGGCAGTCGTGGGGCACGGGTGACGGTCGGCGCGCTGGTCATTCCGGGCACCCTACCCCGGGGAACCGGGACGTTCCCGGCGAGCCGACGTCCGCCGGGTCTCTCAGGGGCGGCGGATAGGATTTCCGTTCCTGCACGCGCGGGCACCCCACCACGGCTCCCGCCCGGACGCCGTGCCGTACGGAAGGTGAGCGAAACCGGATGCACCAGCGGATCCTGCTCCGCGCCCGCAAGGGCCCGTTCGACGTCCTCACGCCGGAGGAGACGTTCGCCGGCAACTGGATCGGCGACAACAGCGGCAACCTGGTCTTCAGCCACGCGGCGCACAAGCTGCTCGCCACCTCCACGGCCGAGATCACAGCGACCCGCACCCCGGCCGACCCGCGTCTCGCCGACGAGATCAACGAGCGGCACGACGTCTTCGTGGTGCCGCTGGCGAACGCGTTCCGGCGCAGCTTCATCCACCGCCTCACCCCGCTGACCCGGCTGATCGAACGGCTGAAGATCCCGGTGGTGGTGCTCGGCGTCGGCGTGCAGACGAACGTCGACGGCGACCGCGAGTACCTGCGCCCGATCGACGAGCCGGTGCGCGCCTTCTGCAAGGCCGTGCTGGACCGGTCGCACAGCATCGGCGTCCGCGGCGAGGTGACCGAGAGCTACCTGAACACGCTGGGCTTCTCCGATGTGGAGCAGATCGGCTGCCCGTCGATGTTCCTGCACGGCGACACGTTCCGGCTCGAGAAGGACCGCCCGGAACTGACCGCCGACTCGAAGGTCGCGCTCACCATCTCCCCGTACGTCCGATCGATGGCCGCTGTGGTCCGCCACCACCAGGAGCGCTACCCGAACCTCTGCTACGTGCCGCAGGACCTGCGCACGCTCGGCACCCTGCTCTACGGCGACGCGCCCGAGCACCGGGGCCAGAGCAGCGACATCCCGCTGCACACCTCGCACCCGCTGTTCGCCGAGGACAAGGTGCGCATGTTCGTCGACCCGTGGACCTGGATGTCGCACCTGTCCGGGTACGACTTCGCGTTCGGCACCCGCATCCACGGCACCATCACCGCGCTCGTCGCCGGCACGCCCGGCTACCTGTTCGCGCACGACTCGCGCACGCTGGAACTGGCCCGCTACTTCGGCATCCCGCACCGGATCATGCGGGACGTGCCGGCCGACGTCGACGCCGCCGACCTCTACGCGGAGGCCGACTACACCGCGCTCAACGACGGCCACAAGGCCCGCTTCGAGACCATCACCGCGTTCCTGCGCAAGCACGACCTCGGCACCTCGTTCGCCGACGGCGACAGCGCCGCGCGCTTCGACCGGCAGGTCGCCGAGACGGTGTTCCCGCCGGCCGTCCGGCCCGCCGCCGCCACCCCGCCGGCCGAACTGCTGACCCGCATCGAGCGGCTGCGCGACGAGAACGCCAAGCTCACCGCCACCATCGACGCGCTGCGCTCGCAGCAGCTCCGGGAGCGGATCAAGCAGGCCGTCCCGGGCACCGTCCGCCGGATGCTGCGGCGCTGACCGTCGTACGCCTGTTCGAGAGCGCGGTACGATCGGCGACGTGTCCGACGCGTACCAGCCCTCGATACTCGACCTGGCCGAGCAGGGCCCGGCCCTGGGCCCGCTCGCCGGGGCGCTGCGCCGGCACGAGCTGAGCCGGGGCGCCTGGGTCGACCACCTGCCCGGCTGGGTCCGGGGCTCCGACGAGGTGCTCGACACGCTGCGCCACGACGTGCCGTGGCGGGCCGAACGCCGCACCATGTACGACACCGCTGTCGACGTACCCCGGCTGCTCTGCTGGTACGCCGCCGGCCGGCCCCTGCCGCACCCGGTGCTCACCGCGGCCCGGGACGCGCTCACCCGGCACTACGCGCCCGAACTGGGCGAGCCGTTCGTCACCGCCGGCATGTGCCTGTACCGCGACGGGCGCGACAGCGTCGCCTGGCACGGCGACACCCTGGGCCGCTCCGCGCACACCGACACCATGGTGGCGATCGTGTCGTTCGGTTCCCCGCGCGCGCTGCTGCTGCGCCCCCGCGGCGGGGGCGGCGGCAGCCTGCGGTTTCCGCTCGGCCACGGCGATCTCGTGGTGATGGGCGGCTCCTGCCAGCGCACCTGGGAGCACGCGGTGCCGAAGACCACCCGGCCGGTCGGCCCCCGGGTCAGCGTCCAGTTCCGTCCCACCGGCGTCGCCTGAGCCCGGGCCGGGCCCCCATCCGGCCAGGGCACGTGCTAGAAACAACTCCCAGGGTCGATCACGCCCCCGTCACCCGATGACGCGAAGGGCGACCGATGACCCAGTCCCCCACCTCCCGCTGGTCCCCGTGGACCCTGCACGGCGACGGCCGCCAGGTACGCCCCGGCGACGTGGTCGCGCCCGACGAGCGGCTCTCCTGGCCGCGCACCATCGGCGTGGGCGTGCAGCACGTGGTCGCCATGTTCGGCGCCACCTTCACCGTCCCGCTGATCACCGGGTTCCCGCCCGCCACCACGCTGCTCTTCTCCGGCCTCGGCACGCTGCTGTTCCTGCTGATCACCGGCAACCGGCTGCCCTCGTACCTCGGTTCGTCGTTCGCGTTCATCGCGCCGGTGCTGGCGGCGAAGACCGACGGCGGCATCGGCGCGGCGCTCGGCGGCATCGTGGTCGCGGGCGTCGCGCTGGCGCTCGTCGGCGTGGTGGTGCAGGTGGCCGGTTCCCGCTGGATCGACGCGCTGATGCCGCCGGTGGTGACCGGCGCAATCGTCATGCTGATCGGCCTCAACCTCGCGCCGGTGGCCTGGGACGGCGACGGCTCCGGCACCGGCGTCAAGGCGCAGCCGCTGATCGCCGTGGTCACGCTCCTCGCGATCCTGCTCACCACGGTGCTGTTCCGGGGCTTCGTGGCGCGGCTGTCGATCCTCGTCGGCGTGGTGGTCGGGTGGGTGCTCGCCGCGCTCACCGGCAACCTCGACCAGCAGGCGGTCAGCGGCCTGCGCCAGGCGGCCTGGGTCGGTTTCCCCGAGTTCCACACGCCGAGCTTCGACGCGCGCGCCGTCGTGCTGGTCATCCCGGTGATCCTGGTGCTGATCGCGGAGAACGCCGGGCACGTCAAGGCGGTCGCCGCGATGACCGGCCGCAACCTGGACCGCGACATGGGCCGGGCGCTGCTCGGTGACGGCGTCGCCACGGTGCTGGCCGGCTCCGGCGGCGGTTCCGGCACCACCACGTACGCGGAGAACATCGGCGTGATGGCCGCGACCCGCGTCTACTCCACCGCCGCGTACTGGATCGCCGGCGGAACGGCGATCCTGCTCGGGCTCTGCCCGAAGTTCGGCGCGCTGATCCTGACCGTCCCGGCCGGCGTGCTCGGTGGCGCCACCACCGCCCTGTACGGCCTGATCGCCATCCTCGGCGCCCGGATCTGGATCGAGAGCCGGGTCGACTTCCACGACCCGATCAACCTGTTCACCGCGGCGGTGGCGGTGATCATCGGGGCCGCCAACTACACGTTGACGGCCGGCGACCTGTCGTTCAACGGCATCGCGCTGGGCACTGCCGCCGCCCTGGCGATCTACCACGGCATGCGCCTGATCGCCCGCCTGCGCGGCACCACTCCCGAGTCCCGCCAATCCCCCGACCCCGAACTCTGACCCCTCACCCCACCCGCCCCGCCGCCTTTTGCCCCGCCGCCCCGTCGCTCCGTCGATCATGAAGTTAGCGGCACAAATTGCCCGATTCACGCCCGCCAACTTCATGGTCAACAGACGGTCGGGGCGCGATCGGGACACCCGAGGGCCCGACCGCGTCGATCATGAAGTTGACGGCGATCGGTGTCCGTTTTGCCGCCGCCAACCTCATGATCAACCGCGCAGGACGGGGGGCGAGTGCCCACACACCCGCAACTCGCCAGCCACCCGGGCGCCCGCTGCGGTGATCAAGGAGTTTGTGGTCGGCGGGAGGCGTGAAAGGGCCGCAAACTCCTTGATCAACGGGGTCGGGCAGTGCCGAGATGGGCAGGGTCGCCGGGTGCGCGGGCGCGGGCGGGAGACGAGCGGGCGCGACTGAGCGGTAGGGCGGGTGCGCCAGGCGCCCGCCCTACCTCGTCAGTCGCGGTCGATGTGGTGGCCCACCACCGTCGGGCCGAGCATGACGGCGAAACCGGAGCCGTCTCGGCGCGGGTCAGCAGGGGGCAGTTCCACCGGGTCGCCGGTGGCCGTCGCACCCACCGGCCGCGGACCGATCCACGCCACCGACAGCTCCACCTCACCCTTGAGGAACCGCTGCGCGCGGACGCCGCCGGTCGCCCTCCCCTTCGCCGGGTACGCCTTGAACGGCGTCACCTTCACCGTGGCTCCGGTCGAGGTGACCACCATCGGCTCACCGTGCTTCGCGTCGTCGGTGCGGATCGCGCCGAAGAAGACCGCCCGGGCGTCGCCTGGCAGGTTGATGCCGGCCATGCCGCCGCCCTTGAGCCCCTGCGGGCGTACCACCGATGCGGCGAAGCGCAGCAGCGACGCCTCCGAGGAGACGAACGCCAGCGTCTCGGCGCCGTCGGTCAGCCAGGTCGCGCCGATCACCTCGTCGCCGTCGCGCAACGAGATCACCTCGAACTCCTCGGAACGGACCGGCCAGTCCGGGGCGCACACCTTCACCACACCGGCCCGGGTTCCGAGCGCCAGACCGGGCGAGCCCTGCGCGGACGGACCCAGCGGGGCCAGCCCCACCACTGTCTCGCCCGGCTCCAGCGGCACCAGTTCCGCCGCCGACATGCCACCGCGCAGCGACACCGTGCCGGACTGCTCCGGCAGCACCGGCAACGGCAACACGTCGATCTTGAACGCGCGCCCGGCGCTGGTCACCAGCAGCACCCGGCCGCGGGCGGTGGAGTGCACGAGCGCGCGTACCGCGTCGTGCTTGACCCGGCCGCTGCGCCGGCGCGCCTCGGCGGCCTCCTCCGACTCGGCCGCGGTCCGCGCCACCAGCCCGGTGGCGGAGAGGATCACCTGGCACGGGTCGTCGGCGACCTCCAGCGGACCGGCGGGCACCGAGGCGGCGAGCACCTCCTTGAGGTCGCCGTCGACGAGCGTGGTGCGCCGCGGCGCGCCGAACTGCTTGACCACGGCGGCCAGCTCGTCGGAGACGACCTTCCGCAGCACCTTGGGATCGTCCAGGATCTTCGACAGCTCGGCGATCTCGCCGCGCAGCTTCTCCTGCTCGGCCTCCAGCTCCAGCCGGTCGTACTTGGTCAGCCGGCGCAGCGGAGTGTCCAGGATGTAGCTCGCCTGGATCTCGGAGAGCTTGAACTTCTGCATCAGGCCGTCCTTGGCGGCCTGCGCGTCCTCGCTGGCGCGAATCAGCTTGACCACCCGGTCGATGTCGAGCAGGGCGATCAGCAGACCGTCGACCAGGTGCAGGCGCTCCTCCCGCTTGCGCTTGCGGTACGCGCTGCGCCGGGTCACCACCTCGTAGCGGTGCGCCAGGAACACGTCGAGCAGCTCCTTGAGCCCGAGCGTGCGGGGCTGACCGTCGACGAGCACCAGGTTGTTCACGCCGAAGGACTGCTCCAGCGGGGTGAGCCGGTAGAGGTCCGCGAGCAGCGCCTGCGGGTTCACGCCGACCTTGCACTCCACCACCAGGCGGGTGCCGTTCTCCCGGTCGGTGAGGTCCTTGACGTCGGCGATGCCGGTCAGCCGCTTGGTCTTGTTCACCTCGTTGGTGATGGCCGCGATGACCTTCTCGGCGCCGACGCCGTACGGTAGCTCGGTCACGGTGATGGCCTGCCGGCCGCGGCTGCCCTCCAGCGGGCCGATCTCCACCCGCCCGCGCATGCGCACCACGCCGCGCCCGGTCTCGTACGCGCGGCGCACCTCGTCCAGGCCGAGCAGCAGCCCGCCGGTGGGCAGGTCGGGGCCGGGGACGAACTCCATGAGCTTGTCGAGTGTGGCGTCCGGGTGGTTGATCAGCCAGCGGGCGGCCTGGACGACCTCACCGAGGTTGTGCGGGATCATGTTGGTCGCCATGCCGACGGCGATGCCGGACGCGCCGTTGACGAGCAGGTTCGGGAACGCCGCCGGCAGCACGGTGGGCTGGGTCAGCGAACCGTCGTAGTTCGGCTCGTAGTCGACGGTGTCCTCACCCAGCTCGCCGGTGAGCAGCATCGCCTCCCGGGACATCCGGGCCTCGGTGTTGTGGTTGACGAAACCACCGGCCAGGAAAGAGTGGTCCGCGGATTCGACTCGAACGGAAAAGACCTCCGCCGGCTCGTCGGGAGCAACCGCGACGACCTTCTCGTACCGATAGCCCGCATCCATGACGGGCAGGATCGTGGCAAGGATCTCGGTGTCCTTGATGCGGTCGATGATGCGGAGTCGTTCGGTTTCCCACCGCTCGACACGATCGAAGTTGTGGCTGGTGAGCCACTTGCGTCCGCTGCCCCGACGATCGAAGTCGATGCTGCTGCGCACGTAGTCGGCCACAAAGGGGACATGGTCCTGACTGAGCCGATGCGGGCGCAGCGGCGCGTGCCGCAGCATCTTGGCCAGCACCGCCTGCTTGGTACGGAGAAAGCCGACACGAGTTGCGAAAGCCCTGATGTTTCGCGTCCCGGAAACCACCAAGCGGTGCTCCACCGAGCCACTGGGCCGGGTGTAGTGGCGTCGACAGGCGATCACACCGAACTCCGCGAGCAGTTCTTGCACCTCCCGAGTCAGACGCTCGCTGTAGCTGGTGTACTGGATGGTGAAGCTGCTGTTGGCGACGCGGACTCCGCCGTCACCTTCGAAGAGGGCCATCAGGAAGGCCCGCTTGATGCCCCACCCCCCTGCCCAGATGAATTCGGGCACGAACTTGTCTCTCGCCTGGTGACCGATGAGCTCGGCGAGTGGACTCGCCCGGAAGGCGTCCATCCCGCCGGCGACGTCTTGGACGTCAAGTTCGTGAATACGGCGACGGTCTCGGCGCGTGTGCCGGTCGTTGACGTAGCGTCGTCCGGCCACGACCTGGTCGTAGGCATGCAGGACCTCGCCGAAGAAGTGCTCATCGGTATTGCTGAATCCTGCCCGCGACTCGCTGGCGAAGCCTTCAGAGACCCAGGCGCCGCCGAGCACGCCGAGCATGTATTCACGAGCGGTGGGGACGACCTGGTTCCATGCGTTCCGCGCGATACAGACCACGGAGCCCGGCGTCACCTCGTCGAGCCGACGCCATTGGAAGACAGGGACGCCCATCGGAGCTTCGAGGCAGAGAACCAGATGATTCTCACTACCACGGAGGGAGAATCCGGTCTCAGTCGTGAACCGGATCGTCGGGTGGACACCCGAGTTGAAGACCTTGTTGACGCGAACCGCTTTGCCGTCCTTGTCGAGGACTTCGAAATCGGCCTCCGCCTCGCTGTTCGGCGGCAGGTCGACCACATCACCGATCCGTGGGCTGCTGCCATCGGCCAGGCGGATCCGGGTGTCACCGACGACGCAGTAGCGCGCCGCGGCCGGTCCGTCGTCCGGGGAACCGAAGTTGCCGTGCCCGTCGATGAGTGGGACGTTGAGCGAGAAGTCCTGCGCCAGCCGCACCATCGCGTCGTAGATGGCGGTGTCGCCGTGCGGATGGTACTTGCCCATTGTGTCGCCGACGATGCGGGCGCTCTTGACGTGGCCGCGGTCCGGGCGGTGGCCCTGCTCGTGCATCGACCACAGGATGCGCCGGTGCACCGGCTTGAGCCCGTCGCGCGCGTCGGGCAGGGCGCGGGAGTGGATGACCGAGAACGCGTACTCCAGGTAGGAGTCCGAGACCTCGGTGACCAGCGGGTTGTCGAAGACGCGGGCGCCGGCCTGGTCGAAGGCGGCGAGGTCCGCCTTCGCGCGGTCGTCCTTGCGGCGTGCCATGGTGCGGTTCCCTTCCGAGAAGAACCCGTTGGTCAGGCGTCGATGGCGTCGCGGTCGACGCGGTCGGCGGAGTCGATCAGCCAGTTGCGGCGGGGTTCGACCTTCTCCCCCATGAGCAGTTCGAGGATCCGCTCGGCGGCGTCGACGTCGTCGAGCGTGATCCGGCGGACCGCCCGGGTGGCCGGGTTCATGGTCGTCTCCCACAGCTCGTCGGCGTCCATCTCACCGAGGCCCTTGAAGCGCGGGATCGGCGTGACGATCTGCTTGCCGGCCTTCTCCAGCTTGCGCACCGTCGCCTCCATCTCCGCCTGCGTGTAGGTGTAGACGGTTTGCGGGTTGCGCCCCTTCGTGGTGATCTTGTGCAGGGGCGGCATCGCCGCGTAGAGCCGCCCGGCCTCGATCAGCGGCCGCATGTAGCGGGCGAACAGCGTGATCAGCAGGGTACGGATGTGCGCGCCGTCGACGTCCGCGTCGGCCATGATGAGCACCCGGCCGTACCGCAGGGCCGACAGGTCGAACGTCCGGCCGGAGCCGGCGCCGAGCACCTGCACGATGGCGGCGCACTCGGCGTTGTCCAGCACCTGCTGGAGGTTCGCCTTCTGCACGTTGAGGATCTTGCCCCGGATCGGCAGCAGCGCCTGGTATTCCGACGAGCGGGCCATCCGGCTCGTACCGAGGGCGCTGTCGCCCTCCACGATGAACAGCTCGCTGCGCTCCACGCCGGTGGCCCGGCAGTCGACGAGCTTGGCCGGCATGGCCGCGCCCTCCAGCGCGGTCTTGCGGCGGGCGGCGTCCTTCTGCTGCTTCTGGGTGAGCCGCACCCGGGCCGCGTCGACGATCTTCTGGAGCACCGTGCGGGCCTCGGCCTTGGTGCGGCGGTCGTCCAGCCAGCTCTTGAGGTGCGCCTCGACCAGGCCCTGGAGCACCTTGGTGATGCCGGCGGTGGACAGTTCGTCCTTGGTCTGCGAGGTGAACTGCGGCTCCGGGATGCGTACGTGCACCACCGCGGTCATGCCCTCCAGGACGTCGTCCAGGGTGGGCGCGTCCTCCTTGGGCTTGAGCAGGCCACGGGCGTTGCGGGCGGCGTCGGCGAGGGTACGGGCCAGCGCCCGCTCGAAGCCCTTGCGGTGCGTGCCGCCGTGGGCGTTGCGGATGGTGTTGGTGAAGCACTCGACGGTGCGCTCGTAGCCGGTGCCCCAGCGGAAGGCCACCTCGACCTCGGCGCGCCGCTGCACGTTGGACTGCATGACGCCGTTGGCGTCGGCGGCGTTCTCCCGGTAGGTGCCCTCGCCGGTGACCAGCAGCGTGCCGGAGACGGGCCGGTCGCCGGCCGGGGCGAGGTATTCCACCATGTCGGTGAGCCCGTTCGGGAAGTGGAAGCGCTCCTCGACGGATTCCTCGCCGGTGTCGTCGCGCAGCCGGTAGGCCACGCCGGGGACGAGGAACGCGGTGTTGCGCAGCTTGAGCCGGACCGCCTCGGTGTCGAGCGCGGCACCGGTCTCGAAGTAGCGCGGGTCGTGCCACCAGCGGATCGAGGTGCCGGTGCGCTGGCCGCGCTTCATCGCGCCGACGATCTGCAGGCCGGGACCGGGGGTGAACGGCGCGTCCGGGCCGTCGCCGTCGAAGACGCCCGGTACGCCGTGGCGGAACGACATGGCGTGGACCTTGCCGCCGCGCCGGACGGTGACGTCGAAGCGGCGGGACAGCGCGTTGACCGCCGACGCGCCGACGCCGTGCAGGCCGCCGGAGGTCTTGTAGCCGGAGCCGCCGAACTTGCCGCCCGCGTGCAGGCGGGTCAGCACCAGCTCGACGCCGGAGATGCCGGACTTGGCGTGCACGTCGGTGGGGATGCCCCGGCCGTCGTCGTCGACCTGGACCGAGCCGTCGGCGTGCAGGATC
The DNA here is from genome assembly GCF_027460145.1 of Micromonospora sp. WMMA1949. Lineage (NCBI taxonomy): Bacteria > Bacillati > Actinomycetota > Actinomycetes > Micromonosporales > Micromonosporaceae > Micromonospora > Micromonospora sp. WMMA1949. The sequence continues at coordinate 648,116 of NZ_JAPZBG010000001.1, forward strand.
ACGTCGACTCTGGTGGCGTGACCGGCGACACCCTCGTCGGTCGAGTTGTCGAGGATCTCGTTGACGAGGTGACCCACGCCACGGCTGTCGGTCGAGCCGATGTACATGCCCGGGCGCTTGCGGACGGCGTCGAGGCCTTCCAGGTGCGTCAGGTCGTCGGCCCCGTAGAGGGTGTCAGGCTGTGCGGTCAACTGGTCGTACTCCCAGGTCTCGGCGGTGTGGTGCCGTTCACCGTGTGATCCCCCCACGATGATCGCCGGGCGCGGCGCGCCGGAGCGAGCCTAGCCGGGTGCCCCGACAGGTCGGCGGCACCGGGGCGGTGCGTTGCGCGATCGGCCTGCCGGCCGGGTCCGCGCCGAGGCCGCGTACGGCGGTCCGGCGGGACGGGTGGGGCGTCCAGGCGGCACAACGATCCGCGCGCCCGGTGTCTTCCCCGGCGAGGGGCCCTGGATGTCGGGGCATTGACGTCCGTCACACGCGCGTGATCTGATCGCCATCCCAAAGAATCTTTCACATTTCGATGTCTGGGAGGTCGGGCATGTCCGTGTTCCGTCGTTCCGTGCTCGCGGCGGCGCTGGCGCTCGCCACGGTGGCGTTACCCGCCGCCGCGGCGCCCGCCCGGCCGGCCGCCGCCGCACTGCCCACCGCCGCCGTGGCGCTGGGTGACAGCTTCATCAGCGGTGAGGGCGCCGGGGCGTACGCGCCGGTGGCGGACGTCAACGGGGTGGCCCAGGGCTTCCCCGGCTGGTCCGCCGCCAACGCCAACGCCTACTTCTGCCACCGCTCGCCGAACGCCTCGCTGTTCCAGGCCGACCTGCCCGGCATCTCCGCGCGGTTCAACCTGGCCTGCTCGGGCGGCCAGCCGTACGACATCGCCAACGCGTCCGCCACCCGGGCCAAGGGGCGGCAGGTGGCCGCCCAGCTCGACCAGCTCCGAGCGGTGGCGCGGACCCACGACATCGACCTGGTGCTCGTCGGGCTCGGCTCGAACAACAGCTCGTTCACCTTCGGCAGCGTGGCGGAGAAGTGCGCCAACCGGTTCATCGCCGACGCGTGGACCGGCTGGTGGGAGTTCTGGGCGTACCTGGGCGGGCCGGTGGAGCAGAAGCCGTGCACGGACGCCGACCTGGGCACCGCCGCCCAGTTCGCCGCCGCGACCGCGGAGACCACCACGGCGCTGCGGCAACTGCTGGCCACGCTGGACGAGGTCGACGCCGACGGCCGGCACCGGGTGGTCTTCCAGGACTACACCAACCCGCTGCCGTACGAGCTGGACCAGACCTACTGGACCGAGGACAGCCGCGACGACACCCGGGACAAGTTCCGCGCGCTGGGCGCCGAGCGGTACGCGGCCGGCTGCCCGATCCACCGGGCCAGCCTGGCGCCCGGCCACCGCTTCTCGCAGGGGCTCGGCACGCTCGTCAGCTCGGTGCGCGGCACGCTCGCCGGTGAGTTCCCGCAGGACGACCTCGTCTACCTGAACGTGCAGCGCGCGTTCGACGGCGCGCGGCTCTGCGAGTCGACGGGCAGCCCGGGCAACGCCCTGGCCACCCCGATCCGGCTGATGGACGGCCCGACCGGCACGTTCGTCACCAGCCTCTCCGGATACGACAAGCTCGACATCCAGCGGATCGCCAACGCCTGCGGCACGTACTTCCAGACCTGCCAGGAGTCGTGGCACCCGAACGCCGCCGGGCACAAGGTGCTCGGCCGGTGCCTGGCCGGGGCGGCGACGACCGGCGCCCGTACCGTCTCCTGCGTCCGCGCCCCGGACGGCACGGTGAGCGTGAGCTGACCGCGCGAGGACCGGGCCGGATCTCCGGCCCGGTCCGGCGTCAGGGTCAGGGCCGGATCGCGGCGCCGAGGACGTGCGGCGAGGCCGGGGCGGGCAGCCCGGTCGGCGGGAAGCGGAAGCGGTCCAGTTCGGTCACCTCGAAACCGGCCGCCCGGATCGCTGCCACCGTGTCCCGGGCGGTGTGGCAGCCGGCGCAGAACAGCGGCCAGAGCGTGGCGTCGGCCAGGCGCTGGGCCCGCCGCAGGCCGGGGGTCTGCGCCACCACATGTTCGTAGAAGCGCAGTTCGCCGCCGGGCCGCAGCACCCGGTGCGCCTCGCGCAGCGCCACCGCCTGGTCCGGCACCGAGCAGAGGACGAGCGACAGCACCACCGCGTCGGCCGCGCCGTCGGCGACCGGCAGCGCCTCGGCCAGCCCGGCGGTGACGGTGACCGGCACCGGGGCGCCCGGTGCGGCGGCGCGGGCCAGGGCGCGCAGGCGCGGCTCCGGCTCGACGGCGAGCACCCGGGTCACGCCCGGCGGGTAGTGCGCCAGGTTGCGCCCGTTTCCGGCGCCGACCTCCACCACCCGACCGCGCAGCCCGGTGACGAGGCGGGAGCGGTGCGCGGCCATGCCGGCCTGGTCCATGGCGACGCTGGCGCGGGCGAAGAGCCGGGAGAAGACGGGATGCGAGACGGCCATCAGCGACCGGCCGGTGGCGCGCCGAGGCTGAGCAGGAGCGGGCCGGCGGATCCGTGGACCAGGTCACCGAGGCGTACGCCGTCGAGCACGGCGAGGAACGCGGCCTGCGCGCGGCGCAGCTCACCGCGCAGCCGGCACTCCGCGACCAGCGGGCAGACCGGCCGCGCGCAGTCGACCACCTCGCCGTCGCCCTCGAAGGCGCGGACCACCTCACCGACGGTGATGTCCGCGGCGTGTTCGGCGAAGGCCACACCGCCGGAGCGGCCCCTGATGGTCACCAGGACACCGATGCGTTGCAGCCGTTGCACCACCTTGGCGACGTGGCTGCGGGGCAGCGCGAGCCGGTTGGCGAGTTCGTCGACGGTGGCCCGGACCGGGGCCGCGGCGGTCAGCATGGCGATCCGCAGCGCCATGTCGGTCGACCGGTTGAGCCTCACGCACCGACCCTAGCCATTCGGTGCCGTCCGCGACACCGACAGATTCACGGTGACCCATGCCACCCCGGCGGCGGGACCTTCGGCCCTGAAAGAGGAATATAGGAATCCTGTTTCGTGGGGATCGACCTGTTCGAGTCCCAGAAGGAGATTCGGTAGTGCTCACGCAATCCTCAGCAGCTGTGGTGACCGCCACCCTGCCCGTCGTACGGGCGCACGGCGAGGCCATCACCGGCCGCTTCTACCAGCGCATGTTCGACGCCCACCCGGACCTGCTGGACCTGTTCAACCGGGGCAACCAGGCCACCGGGGCGCAGAAGGCGGCGCTCGCCTCGGCGGTGGTCGCGTACGCGGCGCACCTGACCGGCGAGACCGGCATGCCGTGGGGGCCGGTCCTGGACCGGATCGCGCACAAGCACGCCTCGCTCGGCATCACCGCCACCCAGTACCCGATCGTCGGCCGGCACCTGCTCGCCGCCGTCGGCGAGGTGCTCGCCGACGCCGTCACCCCGGAGGTGGCCGCTGCCTGGGACGAGGTCTACTGGCTGCTGGCCTGCGAGCTGATCGCCCGCGAGGCGCGGCTCTACGCGGGCGCCGGCGTGCCCGAGGGCGGTCCGGTGTGGCAGGACTGGCGGGTGACCGGCCGGGCCCGGGAGAGCGCCGACGTCGTCTCGCTCACCCTCGCGCCGGCCGGCGGCGGCGCCGCGCCCGGCTTCACCCCCGGCCGGTACGTCTCGGTCGCTGTCGACCTGGACGGAGGCCGGGGACAGCAGATCCGCCAGTACAGCCTCTCCGGCCGCCCCGGCGCCGACACCTGGCGGATCACCGTGAAGCGGGTACGCGGCGAGGGCGGCGCGCCCGACGGCATGGTCTCCGGCCACCTGCACGAGCGGGTGTCCGTCGGCGACACGCTGCGGCTGAGCCCGGCGTTCGGCGAGGTCGACGCCACCGGCGGCGACGGGCCGCTGCTGCTGGTCAGCGCCGGTATCGGGCTCACCCCGGCGATGGCGGCGCTGGCCCACCTGGCCGACCGGGACCCCGGACGCCGGGTGACGCTGGCGCACGCCGACCGGGACGCCGAGGCGCACGCGCTGCGCGCGGAACTGCCCGCGCTGCAGCAACGGCTGCCGAACCTGGCCGTCCACCTCTGGTACCTCGACGCCGCCGGTGCCGACCTGCCCGGCCTGAAGGCGGAGGTGTCCGCCGGGCTGATCGACCCCGACCGGCTCCCGCTGCCCACCGGGGTCGCCGCGCACCTGTGCGGCCCGGTCGCGTTCATGAACCTGGTCCGGGGCAACCTGCTGCGCCGGGGTGTGCCGGCCGAGCGGATCGCCTACGAGGTGTTCGGCCCCGGGATGCTGCCGGGCTGACGCCCCGCGGTGAAGTCGACGATCTCCTGGTTAGGGGCGCAAGCCGAGGGTAGGGGTCCTCCATGCGCATCCCCGGCATCAACGCGACCTTCCGGCCACCACGGAAGCGGTGGACGCCGCCCCACCGGACGCCGGGGCGCCGGCCACCCGAGTCGACACGCTCGTGGCGGTCGCGCGCCGGCTGACCGGGGACGCCGACGCCGCGTACCGGCTCGGCGCACGGGCACGCGAGGTGGCGAAGGAGCGGTCCGGTCCGGACCGCTTCCTCGCCGACTGGGACCGGATCCTGGAGGACGAGAACATGCGCATCGCGATGATTTCCCAGCACGCCAGCCCGCTCGCCGCCCCCGGCGAGGAGGACGCGGGCGGCCAGAACACGCACGTGGCGGAACTCGCGTCCGCGCTCACCGTTGCCGGCCACGACGTCCGCGTCTACACCCGCCGCGACTCCCCGGCGCTGCCCGAGGTGGTCAGCGCGGCGGACGGCTACCAGGTGTGCCACGTGCCGGCCGGTCCCGCCCGGCGGGTGCCGAAGGACGACCTGCTGCCGTACATGGGCGAGTTCGGCAGCCGGCTGGCCGACACCTGGCGGCACGGCGGCTGGACCCCGGACGTGGCGCACGCGCACTTCTGGATGAGCGGACTGGCCACTGTGCACGCCGGCCGCCGCACCGGGGTGCCGACGGTGCTGACGTACCACGCGCTCGGCACCGTCAAGCGCCGTCACCAGAGCACCCGGGACACCAGTCCACCGGGGCGCGCCGGTTACGAGCGGGCACTCGGCCGGGCGGTGGACCGGGTCGTCGTGCAGGGCTCGGACGAGGTCGCCGAACTGGTCCGGATGGGCGTACCCCGGTCCCGGATGGCCCTGGTCCCGTCCGGCGTCAACGAGGCGGTGTTCCGCCCGAACGGTCCGGTCGCGCCCCGCGACCCGGCCCGCCCGCGCATCCTCACCGTCGGGCGGATGGTCGAGCGCAAGGGCTTCCTGGACGTGGTCCGGGCGCTGCCCGCGGTGCCGGACGCGGAGTGTGTGATCGTCGGCGGCCCGCCGGCCCACCTGCTGCCCGCCGACACGTTCGCCCGCCGGCTGTCCGCGCTCGCCGACTCGTGCGGCGTGGCCGACCGGGTACGGCTGCTCGGCGGCGTGCCGCGCGAGGAGATGGCCGCCTGGTACCGGTCGGCGGACGTGCTCGTGGCCGCACCCTGGTACGAGCCGTTCGGGCTCACCCCGTTGGAGGGCATGGCCTGCGGCGTGCCGGTGATCGGCACGAACGTGGGCGGCATCGCCGACAGCGTGGTGGACGGGCTCACCGGCGACCTGGTGCCGCCGCGTGACCCCCGCGCGCTCGGCACCGCGCTGCGCCGGCTGCTCGGCGACAACGTGCGCCGGTTCGCGTACGCCACCGCCGCGCTCGACCGCGTCCGCAGCCGGTACTCCTGGAAACGCTGCGCCGAGCAGCTCGGTGCGGTCTACGGTGCGCTGACCAGCGCGGCCCGGCCCGCACCGGCGGTGGCGTGAGGCGGGCGCGCACCCGCTGCACGCGTGCCGGCCGCGACGCACCGGGGCCGTCGGCCGCCGCGCAGGCGTGCCGGCGCAGCGGACGCGGACACCCCTTACTACCCGTCGGTAGGTTAGGGCCGTAGGCTGGTCCGGGTGAGCGGGGACTACACCCAGGAGTTCGTGGACGTCGACGGCGCACGCATCGGCGTGCAGGTCTACCCGGAGCCGGCCGGTCCGCCCGGCGCGCCGGTGGTGCTGATCTGGCCCGCGATGGGCGTGCGCGCCCGCTACTACCGGCCGTTCGCCGCGGCGCTGCGCGACGCCGGGCTCGCGGTGATCGTCGCCGACCTGCGCGGCACCGGCGAGAGCACCCCGACCCCGTCGCGCGCCTGCCGGTACGGCTACCAGGAGATGGCCACCGACATCGGCGCCGTGCTCGACGCGCTCAAGCCCCGGCTGGACGGCCGTACCCGGCTGCTGCTCGGGCACTCCCTCGGCGGCCAGGTCGCGGTGCTGCACCAGGCGCTGCACGACGCCGACCGGGTGGACGGGCTGGCCCTGGTGGCGGTGGGGCTGCCGTGGTGGCGGCGGTACCCGGGTCTGCGCGGGTGGGGCGTGCTGCCGTACACCCAGGGGATCGCGGCGACGGCCCGGCTCCTCGGCGTCTGGCCCGGCTGGGGCTTCGGCGGCCGACAGGCCGCCGGCGTGATCCGGGACTGGGCGCACACCGCCCGCACCGGCCGGTTCCCGGCGCTGGACGGGGTGGACACGGAGGCCGCCGTGCGGCGGATCCGGACGCCGGTGCTCGCGGTCAGCGTCGACGACGACCAGTACACGCCGCACGAGACGCTCGACCACCTCTGCGAGAAGCTGGCCGAGGCACCCGTGACGAGGCACCGCTACACGGTCGCCGAGGCGGGGGCGCCGCTGGACCACTTCACCTGGGTACGCGCGTCGGCGCCGCTGGCCGCCCGGATCGCCGCGTTCGCGGGCACGCTCCCCCGCCGCTGAGCCCTCCTCCTCCCCGCCACGCCGGGGCGTGAGTCGCCCGATCGTGGGTATGCCGCACCGCCCGAACACGGCGGAGGGGGATCTGATGTCAGAACGGCACACCACGCTGCGCTCGATGCACGACCTGGGCCTGGCGGCCTGGTTCGGCGGCTCCCTGATGGGGGCGCTGGGCGTCAACGGCGCGGCGGCGCGGATCAACGACACGACCGAGCGGCTGCCGGTGGCCTCGGCCGGGTGGGCCCGGTGGACACCGGTCAACGCGGCGGCGATCGGCGCGCACCTGGCCGGCGCGGTCGGCGAGCTGGTCACCGAGAGCCCGCGGATGGCCCGCCAGGCGGGCGTGGGAAAGATGAGCGCGGTGAAGACCGCGCTGACGCTCGGCGCGCTGGCGGTGACCGGCTACAGCCGGCTGGTGGGCATGCGGCTGGAGAAGGCCGGCGGGCCGCCGGTCGAGGGGACCACCGAGCCCAACCACCACACCCCGGCGAACGTCGCCGCCAGCCAGCGGCAGATGAAGCTGCTCCAGTGGGCGGTACCGGCGATGACCGGCGCGCTCGTCGTGGTGTCGGCGTACATGGGCGAGCAGCAGAAGCCGGGGCAGGTGTTCCGGGGCATGCTGGACCGCGCGGGCGGACTCATGTCCGCGCCGAAGAACATCGGCAAGGTGGCCGCCGTGGGCGCGGCCGGACGTTCCCTGGTCGGGGCGGCCCGTTGACCACCGCGCGGCCGGTGACCCACATCGGGGTGGGTCACCGGCCGCGCGGTGCACCGGAACCGGACCGGCCGCCGACGGGCGGCGCGGGCACAGCAGCCAGGTGAGGTGACCATGACCAGCAGGAACCGGCCGGGTGCCGGGCGCGGGCCGGAGTCGGCCGCGCCGTGGGGCAGCACCGGCGGCTTCGACGCCGACGCGCCGTGGGGCGCGGGCGACGACGACCCGATGGACGAGGGCAGCGAGGAGACCGCCGTGCCCGAGGGACGGCTCGGTGAGCGGCGGGCGGCCGGCGCCGGGCCGGGTGGGCCGAAGGCGGGCCGGCACGGCTTCGGAAACGTCGAACCGACCCGGACACCGGTGGCCGGGCCGGGCGCGCCGCCGGATCCGGCGCCGTCGGGACGGACGTTCCCGGACGACCGCGCGGACGGCGACCTCGGCGACAACGCGCTGGAGGAGGCGACCGGGATGCGCCCGGAGACGCGTCCCTAGGCCGTCAGGAGCCGGTGCCGTCCTCGCCCGGCGCCGACGGCTCGTTGTCCGGCACCGGTGACTCGGCCACCGGGTGCCCGGTGTCGTCCACCAGGCCCGGCGCCATGCTGCCGCCGTGCGCCTCCTCGGCCTCCCGGGTCGCTCGCGGGTCCCGCTCGTCCTCGCCGCGCCGCTGCTCCACAGATCCCCCTTCGCGGTCGTCCATGAACCCGGCGGTACCCGGGAGGCGGCCGGGAAAACCTCAGGCGCGCGCGGCGGCGGGCGCGACGCCGAGCAGGCCGGCCAGGCGGGCGGCGTCGCGCTGGGCCTGGTCGCCGCAGCAGTTGTTCATCAGCACGTGCAGCTCGGCGCAGTCGTCGGCCAGCTCGCGCAGCAGCACCGACCAGTGCCGCAGTTCCTGCTCGCCGTAGGCGTAGCGGAACCGCTCCTGCTTGTCCCCGCTCTCCCAGGCCGCGCTGTGCCCGTGGAACCGGATCACGGCCAGATCGGTGGTGGCGACAAGGACCGGCGGCACCGAGGAGACGTGCCCCTGCGGCATGTCCACACAGGCGTACCCGAGGTCGTGCTCGCGCAGGAACGTCACGGTCTCGGCCATCGCGTCCCCGTCGAACCAGGACGAGTGCCGCAGCTCGACGGTGACCGGCCAGGGACGGCAACGCCGTGCGGCGTCCAGGATCCGCCGCCGGGCCGCCTCACCGCGGGCCAGCCACGGCGGGAACTGCAACAGCACGGCGCCGAGCCGGTCGGCCGCCGCGAGCGGCGCCAGCGCCGCGTGGAACCGGTCCCACAGCTCGTCGTACGCCCCGGCGGGCAGGTCGCGCCAGCGGATCCGGCTCGGGCCGCCGACCGGACGCAGGTCCTTCGGCAACGCGTCGATCGGCGTGTGGTGGCCGGTGAACAGGCGGAACGCCTTGACGTCGAAGGTGAACCCGTCCGGGGTGGCGTCCGCCCACGCCGCGGTGGTCTCCGGCACCGGCACGGCGTAGTACGACGTGTCCACCTCGACCAGTCCGAAGCGCTCGGCGTAGAAGCCGAGCCGGCCGGCGGGCGTGTTGACGCCGCGCGGATACCAACCGGAGCGGACCAGCATCTGGTCGGCCCACGAGGACGTGCCCACCTTGATGACACCCATGTAATTCAGTTCACCGCGACCGCCGGACATCGGCAACCGGAGATGCGATCCGGGCCGTGACCGGCGCGGGGTGACCGGGCTCACCAGGGTTCCGCCGGGCCGGGGTGTGACGCGGGGCCGGGTGGCGGCGCTGAGGGTCACGAGATGGACGCATCCGGCCTGGACCAGGAAACCGTCGAGCGGCTGCTCGCCGGCCGCCCCGGCGACACCTCGTCCGCTCCGCCGCGGCTGGTGGCCGTACTGGTCGCGGTCCGGGCCGCGCCCGGCGCGGGCGAACTCGACGGGGAGGCGGCAGCGGTCGCGGCGTTCCGGTCGGCCCGGCGGTCGGGCCGTCGCCGCGGCGCCCGGTTCTGCCTCCCGGCCCGGCTCGGCGTCCGGGTGGCGGTGACCGCGCTCGCCGCGTCCCTCACCGGCGGCGTCGCGCTCGCCGCCACCGGGAACCTGCCGCGCGCCGTCCGCCCGGCGGCACCGCCGGTCGTCACCGCGCCGCCCACGCCGCCGGACCGCCCGAGCCGGCCGGCCGTCTCACCGGCGCCCGAGGCACCGCAGCCGTCCGAACCGTCCGGCCTGTGCGTCGCGTACCGGGCCGTCGCCGAACCGCAACGGGGCCGCGCCCTGAGCACGCCCGCCTTCGACGACCTCGTCAGCGCCGCCGGCGGCCGCGACCGGGTGCCGGACTACTGCGCCGGGCTCCTGGGCGACGACGATCCGCCGGGAAAGGCCGGCGACGAGCGGGGCGGCGGCAGGACCGGGCACCCGGTCCACCCGTCCGGCGGGCCGCCGGGCCCGGACGTGCTCCCGTCGGGGCAGGCCAAGCGGCCTTCCGGTACGCCGCCCGGGCGGCGTACCGGCTGACGACCGGCTGGTAGCTTGCCCCCGTGACCCCCCGGCGCCGTCTACCGGCGATCCTCCTCCGCCTCACCCTGGTGCTCGCCGTGCTGGCCGGCATCGTGCTCACCGCGCTCGGCCCGGCCACGGTGACCGGCCTGCTGCCGTACTTCACCATCCAGAGCAACGTCGCGGTCGGCGTCCTCGCCGGGTACGCCGCCTGGTGCGCGCTGCGCGGCCGGCCGGAGCCGCCGAGCGTCCTCAAGGGAGCGGTGACCCTCTACATCACCATCACCGGCACCGTCTACCACCTGGTGCTGGCCAACCCGGCCAGCCCGTTCGCCATGACCCAGCCGGACCGGCAACCGGGCGAGTGGTGGGGCAACCAGTTCCTGCACACGGTGGTGCCGCTGCTGGCGGTCGCCGACTGGGCGCTGTTCGACAGGCGCGGCCGGCTGCGCCCCCGGTACGCCGCCTGGTGGCTGGTGTTCCCGCTCGGGTACCTCGGGTTCGCGCTGGTACGTGGCCTGATCGTGGACCGCTACCCGTACCCGTTCATCGACGCGGGCGAGCTGGGCTACGCCGGGGTGGCGATCAGCGCGACCGGGTTCGCCGCGGTGTTCTGGCTGCTGGGCCTGCTGTTCGTGGGCGTGGACCGGCTGCTCGCCCGGATCGGGCGCGCCGATCCGTCTGCGGCCGGGCCGGCGCAGCCGCCGATGTCCGAGCCGACCGGGTCCGATCCGGCCGACTCCGGGCCGGCCGGGTCCGAGCCGGCGATGCGGGAGACCACCGGCTCGGGCTGAGCGGCCCGTCGGGTCAGCGGGTCAGGCGGCCCGGTGGGCCGGCTCCCCCACGCGCATCCGCCGGCCCGCGCCGCGTTCCCGGCCGTACGAGTCGGCCCGTCCCCACCGGCCCGGCACGTCCAGCAGCTCGATCCGTCCGAAACCGGCCGGGACGGACGGATTCACCAGCAGGTTCTCCCCGCACGGCCGCAGCCCCAGCATGGTCGCCAGCAGCATCAGCAGCCCGCCCGAGGCCCACGACTGCGGTCGCCCGGCGTCCGGCAACTGGACCGGATACTTGGTCAGCGTGCGGGGATAGCCGGCGATGGACTCCGGGACCGAACCGCCGAGCGTCTCCGCCATCGCGAACACGCCGGCGACGACGTCGGCCGCCTCCTCGTCGTAGCCGTACCGCCGCAGGCCCGCCGCGACGATCGCGTTGTCCGACGGCCACACCGCGCCGAGGTGCGCGCCGACCGGGTTGTACGGCAGTTGCCCCTGCGCGTACGTGCGCACGCCCCAGCCGGAGAACAGGTCCTCCCCGCACAGGTGCCCGGCCACCGCGTCGGCCCGGTCCGGCTCCACGATGCCGCTCCACAGCAGGTGCCCGAGGTGCGAGGTGAGCGCGTCGACCGGCTCGCCGTCCGGGGTGAGCGCGAGCGCGTAGTAGCCCCGCTGCGGCAGCCAGAAGTCGCTGTTGAACCGTTCCCGCAGCCGCGCGGCGTCGGCCTCCAGGCGCTCGGCGTAGGCCGGGTCACCCCAGAACTCCCGGGCCAGGCGGGCGCCCCGGATCCGCGCGTCGTACGCGTACCCCTGAAGCTCGCAGGTGGCGCGCGGGTACGGCGGCTGGACGCCGTGCCGGTCGACGATGGCCTCGGGCGAGTTGCGCCAGGTCTGGTTCGCCACCCCGTTGACCGTGTTGCGCGGCAGGTAGCGCAGGTAGCCGTCGCCGCACAGGTCGCCGTACCGGGTCAGCCAGTCCAGCGCCATCCGGGCCGGGTGCCGCAACTCGTGGATCAGGTCGGCGTCGCCGGTCCAGCGTTCGTACTCGTCGAGCAGGATCACGAACAGCGGCGTGGTGTCGGCCGCTCCGTAGTAGAGCGCCGTCGGCTGCTCGTCGAACGCCGCCGCCTCGCCGTACCGCAGCTCGGCGACGATCTTGCCGGGCTCCTCCTCACGCCGGTCGTCGAGCCGGCCGCCCTGCAGCATCGCCAGCATGCGCAGCGTGCCCGGGGTCAGCTCGGGCGTGAACGCGAGCGTCTGGAGGCAGGTGATCAGCGTGTCCCGCCCGTACAGCGTCATCGCCCACGGCATCCCGCCGACCGGCACCCGGTCGGTGTAGGCCAGCGGCATGTAGCGCAGGGCGGCCAGGTCGGTCAGCGCCTGCCGGTACACGGCGGACAGCGCGGGCCGGTCGGCGAACAGGTGCGGCGCCCGGTCGAGCCACCGCTCGAGCTCGTCGCGCATGTCCTGCCGGACGTGCCGGCGGTGCGACTCGATGCCGGCCCGCAGGTCCCGCCCTCCGGCACCCTGGATGATCATGACGACGTGCAGGTCGACGTGCCACTTGCCCTGCGGTTCGACACGGATCCGGAAGGTCATCCCCCGCGGGTCCACCTCGGCCGGGACGGTGCTGGAGACACACGTCTCCCGCGCGAACCGTCCGCGCTCGTACCGGATCCGCAGCCGCTGGTGCTCCGGCTCCGGGACGACCGTCGGGCGCCGCGGGCCGGGCCGCAGGATCTCGGAGGTGTCGGCGAAGTCGGCAGCCATCTCCACCCGCACCGTGTACTGGGCGGGTTCGGCCGAGTGGTTCAGCACCGTGAGGCTCTCGTGGTACGCCTCGTCGATCGACCGGTGCCGGATCACCGAGACGTCGGCGTCCACGTAGTGGCTGGCCGCGCCGGGCACCAGCACGAAGCGGGTCTCGAAGTAGGTCAGGTCGTCGCGGGACAGCGCGTGCAGACGCTCGCCGTCGACGGTGAGCACCCAGTGGGACAGGAACCGGGTGTCGAAGGAGAACAGGCCGATCGGGGCGGACGGGTCGCGCTCCATGTCGCCCTGCGCGTCGCTCATCGCGAACGCGTTGCCGGCGACGACGTGGACCAGCTCCTGCCTCATCGCGCCGCCGCCCGCCGGTCGGCCACGTCGCGGGGATCCCGCGCGTCCGGCGGGCCGGGGAAGATCCGGCGCAGCGTCATCAACAGTCTGAGGTCGCCCTGCGCGACGAGGTCGTTGCGCAGCAGCGCGGCGGCCGGGTGCAGGCACCCCGCCGCGATCCGGTCGAAAACCTCCCGGTTCGCGCCGACCACCAGGTCGGCCTCGTCGGCCAGGCGGTCCACCCGGACGTCCTGCCGGTCGACGGTCAGGTACCAGTGCTCGGTGTGTCCGTCGTCGCGCAGGTCCAGGCGGATGGTGCCGGAGGTGGTCTCGGGCAGCTCCGGGTGCCGGCCGGCGGTCCCGCGGGTCAGGTGTTCCACGGCCGAGACACTCATCGGGCCTCCTCGTCGGTGGTCGCGGCCGGCGCCGCTCGTCCCGCAGCGTCCCCGTCCTGCGGGTGAGACGAACTCACCCGGTCCGGGTGAGGCGCGGCGCCGCGGCGGGTATCCCTGCGGCCATGCCGACGACCGGGGACGCCACCGCCGACCGGGTGCTGCTCGCGTTGCTGACCATGCAGCGTGAGTCCTGGGAGCAGGGGATCCTCGGGCAGGCGCTGCTCGACCTGGGCCTGGACGAGGCCGCCGTGCTGGTCGCCGACGCCGCGGTGACCCGGCAACGGCCGGACGGGCGGCTCGGCGAGCCGGCCGGTTCGGTGGGCGCGGTGAACGGCGCCGCCTGCGGCGAGGTGGTCCGGCACGCCGCGCGGAGCACCGGCGACCGACGGTACGCGGCGGCGCTGGACGCCCAGCTCGACTGGCTGGCCCGCCGGGCGCCGAGGGCCGCCGACGGCACGCTGTTCCACCTGCTCGACGGCCGCCAGGTGTGGGCGGACACGATCTACATGGTGGTGCCGCTGCTGGCGCTCACCGGCCGGACCGAGGCGGCCGCCGCGCAGGTCGAGGGGCACCGGCGACGGCTGCACGACGCACGTACCGGCCTGTACGCCGCCCGCTGGGACGAGGACCGGGACGAGCTGGACCGGCCCGGGCCCTGGGGCACCGGCAACGGCTGGGTGGTCGCCGGGATCGCCCGCGCGCTGCGGCTCGCGCCGGACTGGCCGGGCGGCCTCCGCGCCGAGCTGGCCGGGCACGCCGAGGAGGTGCTGAGCGCCTGCCTCGCGTACCGGGGCGCGGACGGCCTGTTCCCCGACGTGCTGGACGAGCCGGACGCGTTCCGCGAGGCGAACACCGCCCAGCTGCTCGGGTACGCGGCCCTCAGCGGGGTGGCCGACGGGTGGCTGGCCCGGTCGTGGTTCGAGGTCGGGGCGGACCTGCTCGCGGCCGCCGCCCGGGGCATCGACGCGTACGGGCGGGTGACCGGGGTCAGCGGGGCGCCGGACTTCGAGCGCCCCGGCACCTCGCCCGAGGCGCAGGCGTGTCACCTGCTCGGGCACGCCGCGCTGCGCCGGGCCGGTGCGGCACTCAGCGCAGGATGAGCCCGCGCACGTACGCGGCCTGACCGACGTGCTGGAAGTCGTCGTCGAGCACGCTCACCAGCCGCACGCCGAGCGTCACCGGCGGATCCCAGTTCTCGTCGACGATCCGGTCCAGGTCGGCCGCGCTCAGCCCGCGCAGGTACGCGAGGCTCCGGTCCACCACCGCCCGGTGGTAGTCCAGCAGAACGTCGCCGTTCTCGGGGCGTACCGCCGCGATCTGCTCCGGGCCGTGCCCGAAGCCGGTGTCGGCGGGGTCGGGCCGCAGGCCGCACCGCGGCGCCCAGTCGCCGGTGGCCCAGAGCTGCGGCTCGCCCATCACGTCCGCGACGTGGTCGTCGTGGATCCGGGTCAGGTGCCAGACCAGCCAGCCGACCGGGTTCGCCCCGTCGGCCGGCGCCTGCCGCAGCTGGGCCGCGTCGAGCCCGTCGAGCGCCCCGGCGACCAGATCGGGCAACCGCCCGTACGCCTCGGTCAGCACGTCCTTCGCGTCCACGCGCGCCTCACTCCCCTGCCGTCTCGTGCGTACCCTCGGGCAGTACCGCGCAGCGTGCCCGGCAAACCTCGGCGCGGGCACCGCCTCTAGGGTGATCGCGTGGTCGCGGCGCTGGAGCTGTATCTGGACACCGACGCCACCCGGCGGATCCGGGTGCTGTGGGATCTGCTGGAGTCCGACGGGGTGCCGAGCATGCGGTCGCTGCTGGCGCAACGGCACCGCCCGCACGTCTCGCTGGCGGTCGCGCCCCGCCTGGACCCGCACCGCGTCGCCGAGGCGCTCGCCGGAACGGTGGTGGCCGCGCCGCTGCGGCTGGAGTTCCAGCACGCCGGGCAGTTCGTCGGGCGGGTGCTCTGGCTCGGTCCGGCGCCGACGGGCGAGCTGCTGGCGCACCACGCCCACGTGCACGACCGGCTGGCGCGGGCCGGCGTCGAGGTGGTGGAGCACTACCGCCCCGGCCGCTGGGTGCCGCACTGCACGCTGTCCATGCGGGTGCCGAACCCGCTGATGGGCGCGGCGGTGCGGCGCTGCCTGGAGGTGCTGCCGCTGACCGCGACGGTGGTCGGCGCGGCGGTGGCCGACCACGCCCGCGACATCTCCCACCCCCTGCCCTGACCACCGGTACGCGCAGGTCCCGCACGATGATCGGCATCGGACCAGGATGCGGGCGGGACAGCTCGGCGGCGACCGGGTTTCGCGCCATCTGCGGCCGCCCTGACGATCGGGGCCGAACCGACGCAAGCTGGCAAAAGCGCAGGTCAGAGCCATTCTGGCCCCCCGAAGACGTGCGGCCGGAGCGGCAGCGAAGCACGTCGAAGGAGAGCCTCATGGCCGCACCCGTCGTCCGTTCCGTCACCGCCGACCACACCGTCCTGCTGCCCGGGCAGTCGACCACCGTCCGGGTCGACGCCTACCACCCCGACTCCCGGCTGCTGACGCTCGCCGGCCGGGTCAGCGACCCCACCGGCGTCACCTGGGACAGCCCGGTCCGGGTGGACCTGAGCGTCCCGCTGACGATCCAGCTCGCCAGCGCCTCGCCGGGAGTGACAGTCACACCGAGCGGCGCCGAACCGGGCCGCTTCACAGTCACCGTGCTGGCCGGCCGGGGCACGGTGACGCTGACCGCGACGGCGCGTGACGGCGCCGGACGCACCGGCACGGGCACCACCACGCTGACCGTGCCGCTGCTGGTCGGGATGAGCGCCGAGAAGGGGGCGCGGACGCAGCGGGCGGTGGCCGACTACCCGGGCATCCGTTACATGCGCGACTTCGGCACCGACGGCCCGGACGCGGACGCGCTGCCGGAACTGCCCGCGCTGACCACCGGCAAGTTCGCCGACGCGCCCTCGGCCGTCATGCACGTCAGCTGGAAGGACGACGTCGAGCAGCTGGCCGGCTGGCTCGACGGCGTGGCCCGCCCGATCTACCTGACCTGGTACCACGAGCCGATGGGCGACGTGGCGCCGGCGACGTACCGGGCGACGGCGAGCCGGGTGACCCAGATCGTGGCCGCGCACCGCAACCGGCGGTGGGTGCTCGGGCACGGGCCGATCGTGACCCGCTACTGGCTCGACGAGGGGCGCGGCAACCCGGCCGACTGGGGTTACCCGGGCATGACCCACTACGGCGTGGACTGCTACTCCCGGGACACCGCCGCGTACTGGCCCGCCTCCCGGATGTTCGGCGTGGCCTTCGGCAAGGTGCGCGCGGCGTACCCGGGGATCCGGCTGCTGGTGCCCGAGTACGGGCTGAGCCGCATCGCCGCGGACACCACCGGTGCGGGCCGGGCTCGGACGATCCGGGAGCACGTCACCTGGCTGCGGCAGCAGAACGACGTGGACGCGATCGCGTACTGGAACAACTGGGCCGAGTTCGAGCTGGGTGACCCGCCACTCGAGGCCACGGCCTGGCGCGATCTCCAGGGGGGCGCGGCATAGACTGCGCCCATGAGGCGGAGCCGGTGACCAGCGGGAGCGTGACGTACCCGGGCTACACCCATGGCTGCCTCGCCTACGACGACCCGGCCACGCTGCGCGCGCTGGCGGTCGAGCAGGTAAGCGCCGGTCTCGCCGCCGGTGAGCAGGTCTGGGTGGTTTATCCGGAGGATCGCGCCACCGTCGCCGGCTGGCTGGCCTCGGTTCCCGGGGTCGACGCCGCGCGCCGGCGGGACGCGCTCCGGCTGGTTCCCGTCGGCGAGGCGTACCGGCACGACGAGATCGTCGACCCCGGCCGGCAGGTCCGGGCGTACGTGCGGGCCACCACCGAGGCGCTGACCGCCGGGCACACCGGCCTGCGGGTGCTGGCCGAGGCGACGAGCCTGGTCCGCACCACCGCCCAGCGGGACGCGTTCGCCCGCTACGAGCACCGGATCGACCACTGGATGCGGCACCGGCCGATGTCGGCGATCTGCGCCTACGACCGCCGGCAGCTGGACGACGCGGCGATCGCCGAGCTGGCCTGCCTGCACCCGGAGACCAACGCGGACGTGCTGTTCCGGCTGCACGCCGGCGGCGACGACTCGGTGGTGGCGCTGGCCGGCGAGCTGGACCCGTCCAACCACCGGGACTTCGCCGCCGCGCTGGAGCGTGCCGACCCGCGGCCGGTGGCGGGCCGGGTCGTGTTCGACGCCGCCGGGCTGCGTTTCGTCGACCACCGCAGCCTGCTGCACCTGCGCGACCACGCCCGCCGGCACGACGCCGTCGCGGTGCTGCGCACCCCCAGCCGGGTCCCGGCCCGGCTGGTCGACCTGCTCGGCCTGTCCGAGGTACGGGTGGAGGTCGTCGGATGAGGAGCGGCGCGGCCTCCGGCCACGTGGGCTACTTCCACGAGGCGTTCGTCTACGACTCCGACGAGGAGTTGCTGGCTGTGACGCTGCCGTTCCTGATGGACGGGGTCGCGGCCGGCGAGCCGACGGCGGTGAACCTGGACGAGCGCAACGCCGAACTGGTGCGCCGGGCGCTGCCGCCGGGTGCCGATGTGACGTTCCTGCCGGTCGGCGACGTCTACGCCCGGCCCAGCGTCGCCCTGCGCTCCTACCGCGAGCTGCTGGCCTCGTACGTGGCGGCGGGCGCGGCGCAGATCCGGATGGTGGGCGCGCTGCCTCCGGTGCTGCTCGGCGCGACCTGGGACTGGTGGGCGCGTTACGAGTCGGCGATCAACCACGCCTACGACGACTTCCCGCTCTGGGGCATCTGCGCCTACGACCGCCGGGGCACGCCCGCGCACGTGCTCGCCGATGTGGCGCGTACCCATCCCCTGGTGGCGCGGCCGGACGGCGGGCACGAGCCGGCCGGTCTCTACACCGAGCCGACGAGTTACCTGACCGAGTACCGCCCGGCGCCCACGGACCCGGTGCAGCGGACCGCGCCGCTGGTCGAGCTGGTCGACCCGACGCCGGCGCGGGCCCGCGCGGAGGTCCGCGCCGCCGACCGTGGCCTGCTGCCGCCCGACGGCCTCGACGGCCTGGTCATCGCGGTCAGCGAGGTGGTCAGCAACGCGCTGCGCCACGGCGAGCCGCCGGTGCGCCTGCGGTTGTGGCGCGCGCCGGACCGGATCGTGGTGACCGTCCACGATCGGGGGACGGGCCCCAAGGACCCGTACGCCGGGCTGCTGCCGGCCGGTGACGGTTCCGACGGCGGGCTGGGCCTGTGGATCAGCCACCAGAGTTGCGACCACGTGACGTACCACAGGGACGCGGGCGGCTTCACCATCCGTCTGACGGCGGGGAACCCGCACTTCCCGGTCTGACCCCGACGCCGGTCGGCGGGCAGGGGGGCGGGGTGGGGCGAGCCTCGCGCGCGGACGCGGTACCGTAGCGCCTCATCGTGCCCTGCGGGGCGGTCATCCGCCGGCCTGGCGCTGGCGAACCGACGGAGGATGGCGCATGTCCAACGGTGCCGAGCCGTTCGCACCCCATGACGACCTGTCCGCGCGGCCGCGGTTCGACCCCGCGTTGCGCGGCTACGACAAACGCCAGGTGGACCGGTACGTCGAGCAGATCGACGCCGAGGTGAGCGCGCTGACCGCCGCGCGGGACCGGGCGTACGCGCAGGTGCGCGACCTGACCGCGCAGGTGCAGCGGGCACAGGCCGAGGCGGTGGAGCTGCGCGACCGCCCGTCGCCGGTGGACCGGGCGTCCTTCCGCGACCTCGGCCCGATGGTCGACCAGATCCTGGACCTGGCCGAGAAGCAGGCCGGCCAGATCACCGACGTGGCCAACCGGCGCGCGGATGAGGTCCAGGGGCAGGCGGAGAAGCTGCTGGCCGCCGCGCAGGAGCAGGCCGCGCGGGAGCGGCGTGAGCTGGACGAGGAGCTGTCCGCCCGCCGGGCCGAGCAGGACCGGGTGGACGAGGAGCGGCGGGCCGCCGCGCAGGCGGAACTGACCGCCGTGCGGGAGCTGGCGGAGAAGCTGCGCGCCGAGGGCCAGGCCGTGCACGACCGGGCCCAGCAGGAGGCGAAGCGGATCACCGAGCAGAGCGCGCAGCAGGTCGAGCAGGCGCGCTCGGCGTCCGAGGCGCTGGTGAAGGCGGCGCGGACGCAGATCCAGCAGGAGGTCCAAGCCAACCGCAGCAAGGCGCAGCAGGAGCTGGCCCAGTGGCAGGCCACCATGGCCAAGGAGTTGGACGAGCGGCGGGCCGCCGCCGAGCAGGAGCTGGCCGACCGGGCCGCCGCCGCGGAGAAGGACATCGCCGCGCTGGTCGCCGAGGCGCAGCAGTACGCCAACGAGGTCCGGGAGCGGGCCGACGAGGAGACGGCGGCGCACCAGGAGCAGCTGGCCGGCGTACAGCGGGAGATCCAGCAGCGGCAGGAGACGCTGACCGGGCTCAAGGCCGAGCTGGAGACGGTGTCCCGGCAGCTGGAGGACACCCGCCAGGAGATCGCGACGATCGAGCAGACCGGCGCGGAGCTGGAGGAGCGGCTGGTCGGCGTACGCCGGGACCTGGCGGCGGAGAGCAAGCGGCTGGACGAGGCGCGGCGCGCGGCGGACCTGGCCGAGCAGCACGCCAAGGAGACCCGGGCCCGGGTGCAGCGGGAGGCCAAGCGGGTCGCCGACCTGGCCGCGGCGGCGGTCATGGCGGCCGCGGCGGGCGGTGGCGAGACCGCCGAGTACCCGCAGGTGTCGGTGCGCCCGGCGATCGCCGTCCCGGCCGAGGTGGCGCCCCGGGCCGTGGACGGGCGGACCGAGCCGGACGCGATCGAGCCGGACCGGTCGGAGCCGCCGGCCATCGAGCCCTTCGTCGAGCGGCTGGACGGGCCGAGCTTCGACGCGTTCGCGGTCCGCACGCCTGCTCCGCGCGGGGTGCCCGAGGTGGAGACCACGGGTACGGACAACGGCGTACCGGCGACCACCTGAGCGTTCGGTGCCGCCGGCCGGGCCGGCGGCACCGCATCTTGCTCATCGAGCTTGCTCTATGCAAATATTTGGATCGTTCTGCTGGTGCATCTCGATCCTTTTGCGGGAGTTGACGGGCATGCGGAAGATCTCCTCCATCGGCGCCTCCGTCGTCCTGACCGTCGCCGCGGCGGGCGCCGTGCTGGTCGGTTCGGCCGGACCGGCGAGCGCCGGATGCAGCCACTCGCACTCCAACGTGGACAGCAAGTTCGGCCAGCTGTTCAACGCCACGAACGTCAACATCCGCACCGGCCCGCACACCACCTGCGGGTCGGTCGGGTACGGCCAGCTCAGCCACACCGTCGACTTCCACTGCTTCGCCAGCGGCGACCGGGTCACCGCGAACGGCCACACCACCTACACCTGGACCTACCTGCGCGACGTCACCACCGGCAAGTCCGGCTGGGTCGCAGACGCGCTGCTGGACAACCTCGGCGGCAACGTCGCCTGCTGACCGGGACCACCGGGAGGCCCCTCGGCGGGCAGAATGAGCGGGCATGACCGGCCTGCACCCGCCCGTCGAGCCGTACGCCACCCATTGGATCCCGGTCGGTGACGGCCACGTCCTGTACGTGGAGGAGGTCGGCCGGCGCGACGGCGTACCCGTGGTGTTCCTGCACGGCGGGCCCGGCGGCGGCCTGGTGCCCGCGGCCCGCCGGTTCTTCGACCCCGCACGCCACCGGGCCGTGCTGTTCGATCAGCGCGGCGCCGGCCGCAGCACCCCGCACGGCGAGGTGCGCGCCAACACCACCTGGCATCTGGTGTCCGACCTGGAGACCATCCGGCAGCGGCTGGGCATCGGCTCCTGGCTGGTGTTCGGCGGGTCGTGGGGCACCACGCTCGGCCTGGCGTACGCGCAGGCGCACCCGCGGCGGGTGACCGGCCTGGTCCTGCGCGGTGTGCTGCTGCTGCGGCGCGGCGAACGGGACTGGTTCTACCAGGGCGGGCTGCGCCACCTCCAGCCCGAGGAGTGGGAGCGGTTCGTCGCGCCGATCCCGGCGGACGAACGCGACGACGTGCTGGCCGCGTACCACAGGCGGCTGCACGGCCCGGACGAGGCGCGGGCCCGGGAGTACGCGCGGGCCTGGGGCCGGTGGGAGGCGGTCAACTCGTCGCTGCGGCCCGACCCGGAGATGCTCGCCCACTTCACCGCCGACGAGCACGCGCTGCCGGTGGCCCGGATCCTGTCGCACTACGCGGTGAACGGCGGCTTCCTGACCGAGGGCCAGTTGCTCGACGGCGTGGATCGGATCCGGCACCTGCCCGCCGTGATCGTCAACGGCCGCTACGACCTGTGCTGCCCGCCGGTGTCCGCGTACGACCTGGCCCGCCGGTGGCCGGAGGCGACGCTGCGGATCGTGCCGGAGGCCGGGCACTCCGCCGCCGAGCCGGCCGTGACCCGGGAGGTGCTGCGCGCGCTCGACGAGGTGACCGCGCGGGTGGAGAGCCCGGCCGGCGAGCCTGGTCATCCGGAAGCGCCGCTGGCAGGATCGGCCGGGTGACGGGTGCGCTGTACGCGGTCAGTGACCTCCACGTGTCGTACGCGGAGAACCGCGCGGTGGTGGACGGCCTGCGACCGGAGACGGCGGACGACTGGCTGATCGTGGCCGGTGACGTCGGCGAGGTCTTCGCCGACGTGGAACGGACGCTGCGGCTGCTGCGCGACCGGTTCGCGCGGGTGGTGTGGGCGCCGGGCAACCACGAGCTGTGGACCCACCCGAAGGACCCGGTGACGTTGCGCGGCGTGGCCCGCTACGACGCCCTCGTCGCGATGTGCCGCGAGCTGGGCGTGCTGACCCCGGAGGACGACTACCCGGTGTGGCGGGGCGCGGGCGGGCCGGTCACCGTGGCGCCGCTGTTCCTGCTCTACGACTACTCGTTCCGCGCCCCCGGCACCGCGACCAAGGAGGAGTCGCTGCGCGCGGCGTACGACGCCGGTGTGGTGTGCACCGACGAGATGCTGCTGCACCCCGACCCGTACCCGGATCGGGAGTCCTGGTGCGCGGCGCGGCTGGAGGTGACCCGGCGGCGGCTGGAGGCCACCGACCCGGCGCTGCCCACGGTGCTGGTCAGTCACTGGCCGCTGGTGCGGCAGCCCACCGAGGTGCTCTGGTTCCCGCAGTTCGCGCAGTGGTGCGGCACCGACCGGACGGCCGACTGGCACGTACGCCACCGCGCCGCCGTCGCGATCTACGGCCACCTGCACATTCCCCGCACCACGCACTACGACGGCGTGCGGTTCGAGGAGGTCTCGCTGGGCTACCCGCGCGAGTGGCGGCGCCGGGGCGGCGAGCCGGCGCCGATGAAGCGGATCCTCGGATGATCGGCACGCTGCTGCCGGCCGGGGCGATGGCCGTGGAGGCGTTCGCCGACCGGCCGGGCGAGACGCCGTACCCGGGCGAGGAGGACCTCGTGGCCCGCGCGGTGGCCACGCGCCGCCAGGAGTTCGTCACGGCCCGGCGCTGCGCGCGGGAGGCGCTGGCCCGCCTCGGGTACGCCCCGGCGCCGATCCGCCCCGGGCCCCGCCGGGAGCCGGTCTGGCCGGCCGGCGTGGTGGGCAGCATCACCCACTGCACCGGCTACCGGGCGGCGGCGGTGGCCCCGGCCGGGGCGCTGGCCGGTCTGGGCATCGACGCCGAGCCGCACGAGCCGCTGCCCGACGGGGTGGCCGGGGTGGTCACCGTGGCGGGTGAGCCGGAGCGGCTGGCCGTGCTGCGCGCCGCCGACCCGGCGACGCACTGGGACCGGCTGCTGTTCAGCGCCAAGGAGTCGGTCTACAAGGCGTGGTACCCGCTGACCGGGCGCTGGCTCGGGTTCGAGGAGGCGGAGCTGACCTTCGACCGGGACGGCCGGTTCACCGCCCGGATCCTGGTCGACGGCACCCGCGCCGACGGCGGCCCGCCGCTGGACGTCCTGGACGGCCGCTGGCTGGTAGACGGTGGGCTGCTGCTCACCGCCGTGGCCGTACCGCACCGGTCCTGACCAGCGATACCGCGATTGTTCCGGTTTGCCCGCCCCGAGCTGGGGTAGGGCCGAAGGGGCCTGGACATTTAGCTGTAGGAGGACAGGTCCTGATGGAATCCAGCAAGCCCGCCCAGATCGTCAAGGGTGTCGTCGAAGCCGCCGTCGAGAAGGTCGGTGACGCGCTGACTCCGGACGTGCCCGGCGCTCCCGGCAGCGCGCCGCCACCGCTGGAGGAGCCGACCACGCCGCACGGCCCGCTGCCGCCCAAGGCCGAGCAGGGCGCGCCGGACACCCGGACCCCGACCGGCGCCGAGACCGGCGTGCCGAAGATCGCCAAGGGGCAGCAGGGCGCGTACCTCACCACGGCCAACGGGGCCCGGCTGCGCGACACCGACCACTCGCTCAAGGCCGGTCCGCGCGGCCCGGTCCTGCTCCAGGACCACCACCTGCGGGAGAAGATCACCCACTTCGACCACGAGCGGATCCCGGAGCGGGTGGTGCACGCCCGGGGCGCCGGCGCGCACGGCACGTTCGTCGCGTACGGCACCGCCGAGGAGGTGACCCGGGCCGGCTTCCTGAAGAAGGGGCGGGAGACGCCGGTCTTCGTCCGCTTCTCCACCGTGCTGGGCTCGCGCGGCTCGGCCGACACGGTCCGCGACACCCGGGGCTTCGCCACCAAGTTCTACACCGACGAGGGCACGTTCGACCTGGTCGCCAACAACATCCCGGTGTTCTTCATCCAGGACGCGATCAAGTTCCCGGACGTCATCCACGCGGGCAAGCCGCACCCGGACCGGGAGATCCCGCAGGCGCAGAGCGCGCACGACACGTTCTGGGACTTCGTCTCGCTGCACACCGAGGCGCAGCACCACACCATCTGGAACATGTCCGACCGGGGCATCCCGCGGTCCTACCGGACCATGGAGGGCTTCGGCGTGCACACGTTCCGCATGGTCGACGAGGCCGGGGCGACGGTGCTGGTCAAGTTCCACTGGAAGCCGAAGCTGGGCGTGCACTCCCTGACCTGGGAGGAGGCCCAGCTGATCAGCGGCATGGACCCGGACTTCCACCGCCGCGACCTGTACGACGCGATCGAGGCCGGCGCGTACCCGGAGTGGGAGCTGGGCATCCAGGTCTTCCCGGACACGCCGGAGGAGACGTTCGCCGGGATCGACCTGCTCGACCCGACGAAGATCGTGCCGGAGGAGCTGGCGCCGGTGCAGCCGATCGGCAAGCTCACGCTGAACAAGACGCCGCGGAACTTCTTCGCCGAGACCGAGCAGGTGGCGTTCCACGTCGGGCACCTGCCGCCGGGCATCGACGTGACGAACGACCCGCTGCTGCAGGGCCGTCTCTTCTCGTACGTGGACACGCAGCTCACCCGTCTGGGCGGGCCGAACTTCACCCAGATCCCGATCAACCGGCCGCACGCCGACGTCAACGACATGCTGCGTGACGGCTTCCACCAGCACGCGGTGCACGCCGGGGTGGCGCCGTACCGGCCGAACTCGCTCGACGGCGGCAACCCGTTCCCGGCCGGCGACCGGGAGCACGCGTTCGTGGACACCCCGGTGACGGTGGCCGAGGCGCCGAAGGTGCGTGCTTCGCCGGCCTCCTTCGACGACCACTACAGCCAGGTACGCCTGTTCTGGCAGAGCATGTCGCCGGTGGAGAAGGAACACATC
Source organism: Micromonospora sp. WMMA1949 (assembly GCF_027460145.1). Classification (NCBI taxonomy): domain Bacteria; kingdom Bacillati; phylum Actinomycetota; class Actinomycetes; order Micromonosporales; family Micromonosporaceae; genus Micromonospora; species Micromonospora sp. WMMA1949. The sequence continues at coordinate 672,981 of NZ_JAPZBG010000001.1, forward strand.
ATCCGGGCGTACACGTTCGAACTGGGCAAGTGCTACCACCAGGCGATCAAGGAGCGGCAGCTGCAGTGCCTGGCGAACGTGGACCCGGTGCTGTGCGAGCAGGTGGCGATCGGCCTGGGCCTGCCCGTGCCGCAGCCCACCGTGCCGCTGGCGGAGGTGCAGCCCAGCCCGGCGCTGTCCCAGGTGGGCCGGGAGTGGCCGGCCGACGGCCGGATGGTCGGCATCGTGGTCGACGCCCAGGCCGGCCTGGACGACGTGCACGAGGTACGCCGGGCGGTGGCCGCCGCCGGCATGGTGCCGTTGCTGATCGCCGCGCACGGCGGCACCGTCGACGGGCTGCCGGTGCAGCGCACGTTCGCCACCGGCCGCTCGGTCGAGTTCGACGCGGTGCTGCTGGCCGGCGCCCCGGCCCCGGCGCCGGACGCGCTGCCGGCCCGCGACGCCAAGGCCGGCGCACCGGGCGGGGCCACCGTCGATCCGCGGGTGCTCCTGCTGGTCGAGGAGGCGTGGCGGCACGCCAAGGTGATCGGCGCCTGGGGCGCCGGTGCCGAGGTGCTGAACCAGGCCGGCGTCACCGGCACGCCCGGCGTGGTCACCGGTGGTTCCGGTGCCGAGGTGCTCGCCGAGGTGCAGCGGCTGATGGCGGCGCACCGGGTCTGGGAGAGGTTCCCGGCCTCGGTCGCCTGATCTCGTCGAAGTGCGTGGGGGCGGTCCCGGATCCGGGACCGCCCCCACGCCCACGTTTGCCGCGGCCCCGCCCGGGAACGAGCAGTGGATGAACGGGCCTGTGGCCGACGAACCGGTCGGCGAGCTGGAACTGGTGCACACCTTCACCGGGGCGATGCCGACCGGGGTGAGCGTGTCGCACACCGGCCGGATCTTCGTCAACTTCCCGAAATGGGGCGACGAGGTGCCGGCCACGGTGGTCGAACTGCGCGACGGCCGTGAGGTGCCGTTCCCCGATCAGGGCTGGAACGACCCGTCCGGCGACGACGACGCGGGCGCGTTCGTCTCGGTGCAGAGCATCGTGGTCGACCCGGCCGACCGTTTCTGGGTGCTCGACACCGGCAGCCCGATGTTCCAGCCCACGAAGCCGGGCGGGCCGAAGCTGGTCCGCGTCGACCTGGACACCGACTCCGTCGGGCAGGTGATCACCTTTCCGGCCGACGTGGCGCTGCCCACGACGTACCTCAACGACGTCCGGTTCGACCTGCGCCGCGGCGAGGCGGGTCTGGCCTACATCACCGACTCCTCCGACTCCGGTCCGAACGGCCTCATCGTGGTGGACCTCGCCACCGGGGAGTCCTGGCGCCGGCTGCACGAGCATCCGTCCACCAAGGCCGAGCCGCTGTCGGCGTTCCGGCCGGTGGTGGAGGGGCGGCCGTTCCTGCAACGCCCGGCGGACGGGCCGGCGAAGCCGGTGTCGATGGGTTCGGACGGCATCGCGATCTCCGCCGACGGCGCCCGGCTGTACTACTGCCCGCTCGCCTCGCGCCGCTGGTACAGCGTGGCCACCGACGCGCTGGCCGACAGGTCGCTCGGCGACGAGCAGGTCGCCGCCACGGTGGTGGACGAGGGCGACAAGGGCACCGGTTCCGACGGTCTGGAGACCGACGACTCCGGGGCGCTCTACCTGACCGCGTACGAGCACAACGCGGTGCTGCGGCGCCGCCCGGACGGGGAGTTCGAGACAGTGGTGCACGATCCGCGCCTGCTGTGGCCGGACACCATGTCGGTCGCCGTCGACGGCCACCTCTACGTCACCGCGAACCAGTTGCACCGGCAGGCGACCTACCAGGGTGGACGTGATCTGCGGCGCAAGCCGTACGCGCTGTTCCGGGTGCCGATCGGTGCCGGGCCGGTACTGCTGCGCTGACCGAGGGCGCATGCCGCGTCACGTATCGAAGTGCGTCGTTGACGACTTAGTTAATACTATTTAATATTCGGGCCACCTCGAGGAACACCCCATCCGCCCCCGTCCCCGGGAAGGCCCTCGATGCCCAGACCTCACCTCCGGCGGCGCCTGGCCGCCGGTGCGCTCGCGCTGGCCACCACCGCCACGACGCTCACACTCGCCCCCACCGCCGCCGAGGCGGTGGTGCTGCCGAACAACTTCAAGAGCGTCGGCTACATGCCCTCCTGGAGCGGCAACGTCAACACCATCCAGTACGGCAAGCTCACCCACATCAACTACGCGTTCGTGCTCCCCAACGGCGACGGCAGCCTGCGCCCGGTGGAGAACCCGAGCAAGCTCTCCTCACTCGTGTCGCTCGGGCACGCCAACAACGTCAAGGTCTCCATCGCCGTCGGCGGCTGGAACGACGGCGACGACTCCGCGTTCGAGGCGCTCGCCGCCAACTCCGGCACGCGCACCGCGTTCGTCAACAACCTGATCGCCTTCGTCAACCAGTACAACCTCGACGGCGTCGACATGGACTGGGAGTACCCCGACCCGGGCGCCTCGGCGAACAACTACACGCTGCTGATGCAGCAGCTCGGCAGCGCCCTGCGCAGCCGCGGCAAACTGCTCACCGCCGCCGTGGTCTCGGAGGGCTACTACGTCGACGGCGTGCCCACCGCCGTCTTCGGCTCGGTGGACTGGCTGAACATCATGGCGTACGACGGCGGCAGCCCGCACGCCAACTACGACTGGTCGATCGCCAGCATCAACAGGTGGAAGTCGCGCGGCCTGCCCGCCGCCAAGGCGGTGCTGGGCGTGCCCTTCTACAGCCGGCCCGGCTACTACACCTACTCCGCGCTGGTCGGCATGGACCCGGCGAACGCCAACCGGGACTGCACCACAGTGGGTGGCGCGCAGCAGTGCTACAACGGCGTACCGACGGTGAAGCGCAAGACCCAGTGGGCCATGGCGAACGCCGGCGGGATGATGAACTGGGAGCTGTCGCAGGACACCACCGGTTCGACCTCACTGGTCAGCGCGATCTACGACACCGTCACCGGCGGCGGCAACCCGCCGCCGTCCGGGCGTACCGGGCCGATCACCGGCATCGGCGGCGCCTGCGTGGACGTCGCGGCCGCGAGCACCGCGAACGGCACCGCGATCCAGCTGTACGGCTGCAACGGCACCGCCGCGCAGAGCTGGACCGTCGCCGGTGACGGCACGCTGCGCGCTCTGGGCAAGTGCCTGGACGTGACGAGCGCCGGCACCGCGAACGGCACCACGATCCAGCTCTGGGACTGCAACGGCACCGGGGCCCAGGTCTGGGCGGCCCAGAGCAACGGCACGCTGCGCAACCCGGCGTCGGGCCGCTGCCTGGACGCCACCGGCAACAGCTCCGCCAACGGCACCCGGCTGCAGATCTGGGACTGCTTCGGCGGCGCGAACCAGGTCTGGCGGCTGCCGGCCTGAGCGGGCGTCCCCGCCGGGCGGCCCGGCCCGGCGGGGACCGGCCTCACCAGCGGTTGCGGGCCTCCTCGGCCCAGCCGACCAGGCCGTCCAGATCCACGCGCTCGCCGTCGTCGGTCGCCGCCCAGCCGGTGAAGTGCCCGAAGCACTGGTGCGTCTCGCCGGCCAGCACGAGCAGGTTGGTACGCGCCACCCGCTCGTGGAACGGGTGGAACGTCACGTCCACCCGGTCGCCGGTGATCCGCCACGGCCGCAGCCAGTCGGCGGTGTCGTACTCCCAGGTCAGATCGGCGCCGATCTTGTGCAGCCGCCCGTCGACGAAGACCGCGTTCTCGGTCGAGCCGGTGCCGTCGGTCCACTTGCCGCCGAGTTGGATCGACCGGCCCGGCCCGCTGCCGGCCGCCCAGTTCCACCGCACCGCGTACCGCCACTTGCCCCGGCCGTGGTCGAGCGCCGCGTACGACCCCTCCCCCACCGGGTACGCCGTGCCGTCCACGGTGATCGTGCCGTGCACCGGCCGGCCGATGTCCTTGACCGTGTACTGGAACCGTCGGGTACTCCACGGCACCACCACGCCGAGCGACTCGTGCCCCGCCGGCAGCGGCACGGTCAGGTCCACCTCGACGCCCGGCGCGGTCGCCCGCACGGTGCTGCCGTCCGGGCCCTGGTCCACCGCGACGGTCAGCTTCCCGCCCCGGGCCCGGACCGGACCGGCGCCGCTGACCGGCGGCAGCACGGTACCCCGGGCGAGCGGCACCACCGCCTCCGCAGTCGTCTCCCGGCCGGTGCTCCGGTCGAGCAGGTAGAGGCTCTGCACCCCGGCGTAGTCGAGCGACGACACGACCAGGCCGAGGATGTGCGTCGGTGTGACCACGCCCCAGTGCTCCCACCGCTTGGCCCGGCCCCAGCCGCGCAGGTTCGCCCGGTGCAGCGGCCGGCGGCTCCAGCCGACCGCGTCCGGGTTCAGCCGCCCGTCCGGCCGGCACAGGTCGACCGGCTCGGTGATCTCCCGCTCATGCGTCATCGCCGCAGGCTACCGGCGGCGACGCGGGCCCGGCGGGCGGCCTCGGCAGCCGTCCCGCCGGGCCGTTACGTCAGCGGCCCTGCTTGGCGCGGCAGATCTCCACCGGCACCGCCGGGGCGCCGTCGACCGGCGCCGGATCCTCCGGGGTGGGCGCGATGCCGCCGGCCGAGATCCGGTCCAGCGTGGCCAGCCCGGCCGCGTCGACCTGGCCGAACACCGTGTAGTTCGGGCGCAGCGCCGAGTCGGCCTGGACCAGGAAGAACTGGCTGCCGTTGGTGTCCGGGCCGGCGTTGGCCATGGCCAGGGTGCCGCGCGCGTACAGGCGGCGTACACCGGTCGGGTCGGTCGGCGCGGGCGGCAGGTCGGTGGGCAGCTCGTCGCGGTAGCGGTAGCCCGGGCCGCCCGAGCCGGTGCCGGACGGGTCGCCGCACTGCAGCACGGTCAGCGTCGGGTACGCGGTGAGCCGGTGGCAGGGCGTCCGGTCGTAGAAGCGCTTGCGGACCAGGTGCAGGAAGCTCTGCACGGTGCACGGCGCCTGCTCGCGGTCCAGCGTCAGCCCGATCGGCCCCTGGTTGGTGCGCAGCGTGACCCGCACGGTGCCCCGGTCCGGCGTACGGCGCGGGTCCGGCGGCAGCGGCACCGGCCGGGCGGCCGGCTCGTCCGGCGTCGGCGTGTACGCGCACGGCCCCTTGGTGGGCGCGGGATCGGCGGGCGGCGCCGCGGTCGCGGCGACACCGGCGGCGGCGACGATCGTCGCGGCGGCCACGCTCACCCCGGCGAGGCGGGCCAGCAGGGGTAAGGCGGCGTGCGTTCGGGTTTCGCTCGACACGGTGGTCCTCCCTGGACTCGTGGTACCAGAACGACCGGAGTCTATGGATCAGGTCATCCGATGTCGACGCGGGCGCTCGGCGGGTCGAAAGTCGGTTGCCGGCCCGCGCCGCTTCCGAGAAGGTGATCGGCATGACGTTCTGACGGATCGCACCCAGCCCGCAGGCCCCTCCTCGCCGCCTGCCGTTCCCGCTTCTCTTTCCGCAGAATCGAGCGTCTGTGTCCGCGTACCCCTCCGGGCGGGCCGTCGTGCCCGCCACCGTCTCCGTCTTCTCCTCCCCCGGCAGCTGGATCGAGTCCGCCGCGCTCGACCAGTGCCGTCAGGTCGCCGCCCTCGACGGCATGGCGCACGTCGCCGCCATGCCCGACCTGCACCCCGGCAAGGGCGCGCCGATCGGCGCCGCCATGTCCTCGACCGTGCTCTACCCGTTCCTCGTCGGCTCCGACATCGGATGCGGCATCGCGGTCTTCCCGATCGCGGTGCGCCGGGTCGTACCGGAACGGCTCGCCGCCCGGTTCCCCGACCTGGACCGGGCGCTCGACCCGGACGACGACGACCCGGCCTGGTCGGTGCTGGACGGCGAGATCCCGGCCGGTCACCTCGACGGGCTCGGCACCGTCGGGCGCGGCAACCACTTCGTCGAGCTGGCGCGCGTCGGGCCGATCCTCGCGGCGGGGCACGCCGCGCGGCTCGGGCTGGACGCCGGTGACCTGGTCCTCGTGGTGCACTCCGGCTCGCGCGGGCTGGGCGAGCGGATCCTGCGCGAGCACACCGAGGCGCACGGCGCCGGTCCCGCGCCCGACCCGGACGCCTACCTGGCCCGGCACGACGCGGCGGTGCGCTGGGGCTCGCTCAACCGGCGGCTGCTGGCCGCGCGGGTCGCGTACGCGCTCGGCGCCGAACCCACCGAACCGGTCGTCGACCAGTGCCACAACCTGGTCGAGATCCGCGACGGGCACTACCTGCACCGCAAGGGCGCGGCGCCGGGCGACGGACGGGACGTGCTGATCGCCGGCACCCGTGGCACGCCCTCCTACCTGGTGGCCGCGCACGCCGGGCCGGACGCCGGCTACTCCGTGGCGCACGGCGCCGGGCGCAAGATGTCCCGCGCCGACGCGCTGCGCCGGGGCCGCGCCAAGCACACGGTCGAGGAACTGCGGCGTACGCCGGTCGGCTCGATCGTGGTGTGCGGCGACCGGCAGCTGCTGTTCGAGGAGGCGCCCACCGCGTACAAGCGCATCGAGCAGGTGATCGGCGACCTGGTGGCGCACGATCTCGCCACGCCGGTCACCACCACGGTTCCGCTCGTCACCTACAAGACGCCGGACGCGGGTCGCCGCGACGAGCGCCGGAAGGGCCGCCGGTGACCGAGCTGCTGCTGTCCGCCGGGCGCGGACCCGCCGAGTGCGCGTGGGCGCTGGCCCGGCTGCTGTCCCGTCTGGAGGGCGAGGCGGCCCGGCGAGGTCTGCGTACCGAGCGGGTCGAGACGGTGCCCGGCGACCGGGCCGGCACGTACCGGTCGGTGCTGGTCCGGATCACCGGCGCCGGGGCGGAGGCGTTCGCGGCCGGGTGGACCGGCACGCTCTGCTGGCAGGCGCCCAGCCCGTACCGGACGGGTCACGGCCGGAAGAACTGGTACGTCACCGCGCGGACCTGCCGGACCGAGGTGGTGGTAACGCCGTTCCACGAGGCGGACGTGGAGTTCGTGCCCTGCCGCACCGGCGGGCCGGGCGGCCAGCACCGCAACAAGGCGAGCACCGCCGTCCGCGCCACGCACCGCCCGTCCGGCCGGACCGTGGTCGTGGACACCGAACGGCACCTGCACCTCAACCGCCGTATCGCGGTCGAGCTGCTGCGGCAGCGGATCGCCGCCGACGACGAGGCGGCCCGGCGCGCGGGCGTCGACGCCCGCTGGCGGATCCACGACGACCTCGTGCGCGGCGACCCGGTACGGGTGGAGCGGCCCTGACGCGGCCGTGACCCGTGCTCGCCCTGCCTCAGGCGACGAAGACGCAGAACGGGTGACCGGCGGGGTCGGCGTACACCCGTAACGGCTCGTCCGGGTCGTCGGACCGGTCCCGCAACAGCCGCCCGCCGAGCGCAAGCACCCGCTCGTGCTGCCGTTCCAGCTCGGCCACCGACGGCACGGTCAGGTCGAGGTGCAACTGCTGCGGCACCTCCCCCTCCGGCCAGGTCGCCTCCGGCAGCCGGTCGACCTGCTGAAAGGCCAGTTGCGGCACGCCTTCCGCGGTCCGCAGCACCAGCCAGTCCCGGCCACGCACGTCGGGTTCCCCGGCCGCCGGGGGCTCGTCACCGGACCGGTAGACCAGGCCGAGCAGCACGCGGTAGAACTCGGCCAGGGCGCGCGCGTCGGTGCAGTCCAGCACCACCTGACACAGCCGCAGACCCGGTCCGTCGGTCATCGTCACCACCTCCGGCCTCTACTTGCCCCGCCGGTCGCGGCCCAATCCGCGGTCCGTGACCGCCCCGGCTACCGTGGGCGCGGCGACCGGGCGGCCCGGCCCGCCGACGTACTGCGCGAGGAGGACGGATGCGACGGAGAAGGACCGGTCCGGTGACGGCGCTGGCGACACTGACGCTCGCCCTCGCCGCCTGCGGCGGGGACGCCGGGACCGATCCCGAGACCTACCTCCGCGACGCCATGCGCGAGGCCGTGTCCGTCAAGCAGGAGACCGGGCAGTTCCCCCGGGGCGTGAGCGACCTGTCGGTCGGGGACTACGACGGCATCGGCGTCGTCACGTTCGTCACCAACAACGACGCGTCGGCGCTCTGCGTGCAGCTGTCTGTGCCGGACGCCAAGCGCAGCGTGTACTCCGCCGACCCCGGGCAGGTCACCGAGGGCGCCTGTGACATGGACCGCGTCCGGTGAGCCCGCTCGTGCAGCGCTTCCGCGCCGTGGTCGCCATGTGGATCTTCGTCGGCGGCGGTGGGTTCCTGCTGGCCGGGTTCCTCGGCCTCGCGTTGCTGACCCAGACGGGTCCGTTCGCGGCCGCGTCGACCTTCTCCGCCGCCGCCGAGTTCGCACCCGGCGCCGAGATCAAGGTGCGGGACACCGGCGTACGCCCCGGCAACATCCTCATCCTCGCGTCGCCGGCCGACGTGGACCCCGCCACCGTCCGGTGCACCGCGAAGAGCCGCGTCTACACCAGCGGCGAGCAGCGCAGCAGGGAGCTGACCGGGGCCCGGCCCGAGGGGACAGCGTCGGTGATGACCGACCGCGGTGACCCGCGGTTGTTCACTCCGGTGCTGGCCACCGAGGGCATCACCTGGATGGAAACCGACTTCGTGAGCTGCACCGGTGACGGCGTGGAGGCGTTCACCCTGACGTCGGCGAAGGGCCTGCAGAGCGACCGTTTCCGGCTCGGCGCCGGCCTGCTGCTCATGCTGCTCGCGCCGGTGTTCGCCGGGTTCGGCTGCCTCGCGCTGTACTTCACCCGGAAGTGGAACCGGGAGGCGGCGCTGCGCGGCGGCTCGACGAGCTGGCCCTACCGGTGACCGGGATGCGCCTGCACGTGGGCTGTGCCATGTGGACGCACAAGTCCTGGTCCGGCCGCTTCCTGCCGCATCCGCTGCCCGCGCACGAGCGGCTGCGCGCGTACGCCGCGTGGTGCGACGCCGTGGAGGGCAACACCACGTTCTACGCCACCCCGGCCCGCCAGACGGTGGCGTCCTGGGCCGCGCAGACCGATCCAGGCTTCCGCTTCCTGCCGAAGCTGCCGAAGGTGGTCACGCACGAGCGCCGGCTCACCGGCGGCGAGGCGGAGCTGCGGGCGTTCCTGCACGCCATGGAGCCGCTCGGCCCCCGGGCGGACGCGCTCTGGATCCAGTTGCCCGGCTCGTTCGGCCCCGACGACGTGCCCGACCTCGACCGGTTCCTGCGCACGCTGCCCGCCACCTACAGGTACGCCGTCGAGGTCCGCCACCCGGCCTTCTTCACCGAGGCCGGTGCGGTACGCGCGCTGGAGGCGACGCTGCACCGGGCCGGCGCCGAGTGGATCCCGTTCGACACCACCGCGTTCTTCCGGACGCCGCCGACCAGCGACGCGGAGCGGGAGGCGTGGACGCGCAAACCACGTCTCCCGCTGCGTACCCGGGCGCTGACCGACCGGCCGATCGTGCGCTACCTCGGCCGGGACGACCCGGCCCGCACCGTCGAGGGCTGGCAGCCGTGGCTCGACGTGGTCACCGGCTGGCTGCGGGAGGGCCGCTCGCCGACCGTGTTCGTGCACACACCGGACAACGCGGACGCGCCCGAGCTGGCCCGCCGCTTTCACGACCAGGTCCGCGAGCGGGTGCCCGGGCTCGCGCCGCTGCCGGAACCGGAGCCGGTCGGCCCGGCCACGCTGTTCTGAGCGCCGGATGGGATCGCCGACGCGGCCGGGCACACGCGCGCCCGGCCGGACGGTCCGCGCAGCCCGGCCACGCGGACCCGCGCCGGACCTCAGCCCGGCCGGCCGCCCTCGGGCGGGGGCAGGCGGTCGTCGTACACGCCGGACGGGCCTGTGTACCGCTCGCCGCGCAGGAACGGCAGCGGGTTCGGGGTGCAGCCGTGCAGGCCGAGTGTCTGCTGCTGCATCACCGGCGCCGGGCGGCCCCGCCCCGGGCAGCGCTCGTGCCCGTGACCGAGACGGTGGCCGACCTCGTGGTTGACCACGTATCGGCGGTACGCGGCGAGGTCGCTCCCGTACGCGGGCGCGCCGAGCACCCAGCGGGCCACGTTCACCACCACCCGGCCCCCGTTACGGCAGGACGTGTACCGGTCCAGGCCGTCCCCGCACAGGTCGTCGCGCGTACCGGGGGTCGCGAGGTAGACGGTGAAGTCGGCGGGCTCACGGGCGCCGACGCGGCGCAGGGCGATCCGTCCGTCGGTCGTCCAGCCACCCGGGCCGGCGAGGATGCCGGTGACCTGCGCCCCGAAGTCGGCCGCCGGCAGACCCGTGATGTCGCGCTCCACCGCCACCCGGTAGCGCAGCAGCTTGCCCGTACCCCCTGTGGTGGCCGGCTCGGCGGCGGCGAACCGCCACCGGTTGCCGCCGTCGGCGGGATAGCCGATCCGCGCCGGCCGGGGCCGGACGGGCGCCGCCGCCGACGCGGCCGGCGCGGCAGCGGACGGCGCGGCCGGCTCGGACAGCGCGACAGCGGGCTGGTCGGCCACCGCCGGTGTGCAGCCGGCCAGCGCCACCGCCAGCGCGATCACCGCCGCGCCGCCGCGTGTCCGGTCCACGGTCCTGGTCATCTCGTCTCCCCTCGGTGCCCGGTCGGGGGCACGGGGATGAGGACGGGTGATCCGTCGCGAAAGTTGGTCCGGCGGGGACTCAACCTTTTCCGCGTCCCGCACGTCCCTACCGGGGTGAGAGGTGCAGAGGACCGGCATGGCCCGGGGTGACGCGGAGTTCGTCGAGTTCGCGCGGGCGTCCTCCGCGCGGCTGACGCACGCCGCCTTCCTCATGACCGGCAACCACCACCACGCCGAGGACGCCGCCCAGACCGCGCTGGTGCGCACGTACGCGTCCTGGTCCCGGATCCGCAACGGCGACCCGTACGGCTACGCCCGCTCGGTGCTGGTGAACCACCTCGTCGACACCTGGCGGCGGCCGATCCGCGAGTACCCGAGCGACGACCTGCCGGAGCGCCACGGCGGCGACATGGCGGAGGAGGTGGCGACGCGGCGGTGGCTGGTCACCGCGCTCGGCACGCTCACCGCGCGCGAACGCGCCGTCGTCGTGCTACGGCACTACTTCGACCTACCGGAGGCTCAGGTGGCCCACGAACTCGACGTGTCGGTCGGCACCGTCAAGAGCACCTCGTCGCGGGCGCTGGAGAAACTGCGTACCGCCGGTTTGTCCGCACCGCGACCGCAGGAGACGTGCCGGTGACCGAGATGGACGAGCTGCGCCGCGTGATGCGGGTGACCGAGCGGGCCGACGGCCTGGACATCGCGGACATCATGCGCCGGGGCCGCCGGCTGCGCCGCCGCCGGCGGATCGGCACCGGGGTCGCGGCGGCGGTGGCGACCGTCGCGGTGGCGGTCGGGGTCACCGCCGTGGCGTCGCGGCCCGGCCCGCCGGACCTCCCGGCCGGGGAGCCGGTCGCCACCGCGTCCGCCGCCACTCCCCCGCCCTCGCCGACCGCCTCGCCGGCCCCGACCGAGGCGCCGCCGCAACCGCTCGGGACCGTCGTGGGAAGCGGCATCCGGTACGGCGCCGACGAGCGCGTGTTCTTCGTGGTCCCGGTCGACGTGCCGGAACTGCCGCGCGTGACGATCGGCCTGGTCGCCGGGCGGCGCGCGCCGGACGGCCGCCTGACCTCCGACTTCCTGGTCAACGACGTGTCCGGCAGCGACCGCCGGGCGGGGTTCCACGAGATCGGGTACGACCAGCAGCGAGTGCCCACCGACACGTCCATCCCCACGTTCGGCTACTTCGTCGGCCCGGCCGCCCGCATCGTCGGGACAGTCGACGGCCGGCAGGTCGACGCGAAGCTGGCCCGCTGGAGCGAGGACCCCCAGGTGGTGATCTTCTGGTTCGACCCGGAAACCCTCACCCCGGGAACCCCGCTGGACGGCATCACCGCCCAGGACTCCAAGGGCCGCCGCCTCTAGCCCACCCTTGCCTCCCCCCTCCCCTCCCCCTCCCCCTCTCCCCCGGTGATCAAGGAATTTGCGGACTGACACCGCCCCGGTGAGGACACAAATTCCTTGATCACCGGGGTCAGGAGGGCGTGGCGTGAGAGCCGAGCCCGCCCCAGACTCCGTGATTCGCCGCCCGGGCCGCCCCGCGCACCCGCCCCCGTCCCAACGGCCCGAGCCGCCAGCAGATCTTGGTACGAAACGGCCCCAATGAGGGCACTTTCGTACCAAGATCTACGCTGCTCCCGGGATACGGACCACCCATCTCGGACCCGACGCGCCTGGGATGGACAGGTGAGGTGGCGACCGGCAGCCCCTGCCCCCCGCTCGCGGTGATCTTGCACTTTCTGCCCGGTCAGATGGGGCATTCAGGACATCGACAGGGCCGCAAGTGCAAGATCGCGGGAGCGGGGAGCGGGGAGCGGGCGGGTGGGGGGTGGAAGGAGACGCGGGGTGGGGGTGTGAGGATCGGGGGCATGCGTGCTGTGGTGTTCGAGCGGTTCGGGGTGCGGCCGGAGATTCGCGACGTGGACGATCCGACGCCGGCGCCGGACGGGGTGGTCGTCCGGGTCGGTGCGACCGGCCTGTGCCGCAGCGACTGGCACGGCTGGCAGGGGCACGACCCGGACATCCGCCTGCCCCACGTACCGGGGCACGAGTTCGCCGGTGTCGTCGTGGCGGCCGGCGCGGACGTCCGCGGCTGGCGGCCCGGCGACCGGGTGACCGCGCCGTTCGTCTGCGCGTGCGGGCGGTGCCCGTCCTGCCTGGCCGGCGACCAGCAGGTCTGCGAGCGGCAGACCCAGCCGGGCTTCACCGGATGGGGCTCGTTCGCCGAGCTGGTCGCGGTACGGCACGCCGACGTGAACCTGGTCCGGCTGCCGGACGAGCTGGACGAGGCGGCCGCCGCCGCGCTCGGCTGCCGGTTCGCCACCGCGTTCCGGGCTGTCGTCGCGCAGGGCCGGGTGGCGGCGGGCGATTGGGTCGCCGTGCACGGCTGCGGCGGTGTCGGCCTGTCCGCGGTCATGGTCGCGGCGGCGAGCGGCGCGCGGGTGGTGGCCGTGGACGTCTCCCCCGCCGCGCTGGAGCTGGCCCGCCGCAGCGGCGCCACCGTCTGCCTGGACGCGAGCGCGCTCGGCGGTCCCGGCGAGGTGGCCGCCGCGATCCGGGAGGCCACCGGCGGGGGCGCCCACCTCTCCCTCGACGCGCTAGGCAGTCACGCCACCTGCGTGGCGTCGATCGAGGGCCTGCGCCGGCGCGGCCGGCACGTGCAGGTCGGGCTGCTGCCCGCCGCGCAGGGCCGCCCGGCGCTGCCGATGGACCTGGTGATCGCGTACGAGCTGGAGCTGCGCGGCAGCCACGGCATGGCGGCGCACGCGTACCCGGAGATGCTGCGGCTGGTCACCGCCGGGGTGCTGCGCCCGGGCGAGCTGGTCACCCGCACCGTCGACCTGGCCGCCGCGCCGGATGCGCTGGCCACCATGGACCGGCCGGCAGTCGCCGGGATGTGCCTGATCGAGCCCTGAGAACGGGCGCGGGCCGGCCCGGCGCCGGGAGACCCGGCGCGGACCGGCCCGCGAGGCCGCGCGATCGTCAGTCGGTGACGGTCACCGTGACGGTACGGGGCGGCTGCTGGTACTGCCCCCGGTTGTCCATGCCGCGGATCGTCACCGTGTACGTGCCGGCCGGGATCACCGGCGACGTGTACGCGAAGTTCGACCCCGGCGAGCCCGGGCTGGTGAGGAACGTGGCGATCCACGGCCAGTTGCTCGGCGCGCCCGCCCGGCCGAACGTGCCGGCGGAGTTCATGCCCTGCCCGGCGCTGTTGCCGATCTGCACCTCGACCTTCTGCATGCCGCCGTCGTCCACGGCCCGGCCGGTGATCACGATCCGGCCGCCGGTGTACGCCTGGCCCTCGACCGGAGTGATGCTCGGCTCCAGCGTCGGGTCGGTGTCACCCGGGTAGACCAGGTAACGGGCGGTCGCGCCGCTGGTCGAGTTGTCCTGCTGACCCGAGGTGTCCACGGCCCACGCCTCGACGCTGTAGGTGCCCCGGGTGGGCAGGTCGATCGAGAGCGTGAACCCGGTGCTGGTCGCGCCGGGCGAGGCGAGCGTCGCGTCGACGGTGGCGAACGCGGCGGCCATGGTGCCGTTGGGCTGCACGTACCGGCCGGTGTCCAGGTCGCGCAGCGCGATCCGGACCGCCCGCACACCCTTGTCGTCGGTGGCGGTGCCGGCCAGGTCCAGGTGCAGCTGGTCGATGTCCTGGTTGGTGCCGGTGAAGCTGAGCAGCCCGTTGGGGAAGGCGTCGCCCGGCACCTGGGCGGTGACGGTGAGCCGGCCCATGTTGGTGCTGGACGTGGTCAGGCCGAGCTTGTCGGTCGCCCGTACCCGGAAGTCGTAGACGCCCGGGGTGAGCGGCACCGTGGTGAACGACCAGTCGAACGTCGCGGCGTCGAGGTTGGTCGGCGAAATCCGGTGGTAGCCGGCGACCGAGTCGGCGCCCCACGTACCGTCGCTGGCGAGCGCCTCGCGGGTGGTGTTGTTGCGCAGATAGATCTCGACCGACTTCAGGGCGTCGTCGTCGCGCGCCGTACCGGCGAACGTGATCGTGCCGCCGGGCGCGACGGTGAGCGGCGCCGGGTTGCCCGGCGGGGTCATCGCCACCGGCGAGGTGATCGCCACGGTCGGCGGTACGCCGTTGGCGGAGACGGTCCAGTCGCGGGTGTCGCCGCGCAGGTCGCTCTGCCCGGTCGTGTCGACGGCGGTGGCGGTCATCTTCCACTGCCCCTCGATCGGCAGCGTGACCTCGTACTGCCAGGTGGCGGACGTCGCGCCGATCACGTCCGGCTCGCCGCGGAAGGTGTTGTAGACCGCGGCGACGGTGCCGTCGTCCTGCAGGTACCTGTTGTCCGGCGTGCGGAACGAGTAGATCAGCGAGTTGACGCCCTTGTCGTCGGTGGCGGTGCCGGAGGCCACGAACGTCTGCGTGGCGACCAGGCCGGCCGCCGGCGAGCTGATCCGGGTCGTCGGCGGCAGGTCGTCGAAGCGGAACGCCTCGATCTTCTTGACCGCCTTGGTGGTGTCGCCGGCGCCGTTGCGGTCGAACGTCTTGGCCTGCAACTGGTAGACCCCGGCCGGCAGCGTCACCGGCAGGCTCCACGTGGTGGAGGTGGCGTTCGGCGCGGCGACCGTCGTGTTGATCGCCTTGAACGCGCCCCAGGTGGTCATGTCGGCCTGGAGGTACTTGCCGCTGTTGCGGTCCTGGATCTCCAGCTGGACCCGGGCCACTCCGGCCGGGGCGAGCGCCTGACCGCTGATGGTGAACGACTCGCCCGCCGGCTTCACCGCGCCCTCGATCGGCGTGGTGATCGTGGTGTCCAGCGCCGCCGGCGCGGGCTCCTTGGAGAGGTCGAAGAAGGCCACCCGGCCGGTCGTCTTGCCGCCCTTGACGTTGCCGTCACCGCCGACGAGCAGGCCGCGCGAGGTGGCGAGCATCGCCTTCTCGCCCTCGTACGAGTTGGAGCCGGGGTTCCACTCCAGGGCGGTGCCGGTGAGCGGGTCCAGCGCGCCGAGGTGGTCGCGGCGGACCACCTGGTCGCCGAGGCCGTAGCCGCTGAGTCCCTGGCCGGTGCCGTAGCCGACGTTGTCCAGGCCGGGCCACGGCACGTTCGACGTGGGCGACTCCTGCCAGCTGAAGTGACCGCCGACGTAGACGGCGGTGTCGGTGATCGCCACCGAGTAGATGCTGTCGAAGTGCCGGGAGATCCAGAGCGGCTCGACGTGGTCGTTTCCGGTCAGCGAGTACGCGATGGCGGTGTCGTTGATCGGCGGACGGTCACCGCCGGAGCCGCTGGTGACCACGAAGTACGAGTCGTCCGGGGCGATGTCACCGGCGAAGACCCGCTGGATGCCGCCGACGAAGGAGAGGTTGTCCTCCCACAGCCTGGTACGCCAGGGCAGCAGCGCCTTGCTGGCCGTACCGATGAGCGCCACGCCGTAGCGGTCCTGACCGGCGATCTGGCGGCCGGTGTGCACGACCAGCAGCTTGCTGCGGTCGTGGGTGAGCTTGAGCTGCTGCACGGTGAGCATGCCGCCGACGCCGATGCCGCCGGTCAGCGGCAGGTTGAAGCCGGTGTCGACGGCGCCGGTGGTGGGGTTGAGCGCGGCCAGGCCGCTGCGGCTGACCCCGTTGACGGTGGCGAACTGGCCGCCGACGTAGACGGCGTTGCCGCTGACCGCGAGCGCGGTGGCCCGCGCGTTGGCGGTGGCGGTGAACGCGGCGATCGGCGCGCCGGTGGTCGGGTTCAGCCGGGCGATCTTGCGCTTGGTGACCCCGTTGATCGTGTTGAACGCGCCGGCGATGTAGAGCGACGAGCCGTCCGGCGACGCCTCCACCGCGGCGACCGCGCCGTCGATGACCGGCTTGAACCCGGTGTCCACCTTGCCGGTGTCCAGGTTGTACGACGCCAGGGACCGCTGCGTGATCGCGGACCCGCCGACGTTCGCGATCGACGTGAACGTGCCGGCGATGAAGACGCGGTTGCCGATCACCTCGATGTCGGTGATCTCGCCGTTGGTGATCCGCGGCGTGTCGGTGCGGGGCGTGGTCGGCATCAGCCGGGTGTCCCCCGGGGTGACCAGCGCACGGGTCGCGGTGGTACGCGCGGCGCCGAGCGCGGCGTTGCTCCCCGTCGCCTGGGCGCCGGTACGGCCGGCCACGCCGGCGTCTCGCACGGTGACGGTGGCGGCGAGCGCCGGCACTCCCGCCACCACGACCGCGCCGGCGGCGACGACCGCCACCGCGCGAAGCCAAACTCGCATCGAGACAACTCTCCCTGTCCGCCGGGACGGCCCCCTCGGGTGATTCCCGATTCCCCTCCGTCCGCGTGCCGGACGCCACCGTAGGAGGCAAAGACCTCTCGCGATACGTGCCGCACCGGTAATCGACCGGTCGCCATCAATTCCGGCCACACCGGTAGGACGCCTCCACCGATCGGGTCACCTGCTGTCACCGTCCGGCCGTGCGCGGCGTCGGCACGCGACGCCGATCGTCCGCAGCGGACCCAGAGTCAGTCGCCCCGCACCCGGGGGTGGCGGTGGTCGGTCAGCCGCAGGCCGACGCCGCGTACCGCCGCGATGGTGACGCCGGTGCCCAGCTCGTCGAGCTTTCGGCGCAGCCGCTTCACCAGGGACTGCACGTCGGCCCGGCCGTGCGTCGGCGCGTCGTGCCAGACCGCGTGGTGCAGGTCGGCGTAGCTCCACACCCGTACCGGCTCGGCGGTGAGGCAGGTCAGCAGGTCGCGCTCCAGCCGGGTCAGGGCGGTCTCGCGGTTGCCCCACCGGGCGGTGGACCGGGCCGCGTCGATCACCAGCGCGCCGTCCGGCGCGGGCTTGTCCCGGGGTACGGGCCGGACCGGCGCGACGGCCGGCGCCAGCGCGGGGGCCGGGGCGGGCGCATCGGTCATGATCAACTCGCGCAGCTCGTCGAGATCGGCGACCATCAGAAGGGGCGCGACGCCGTCCAGCAACTCGGTCAGCCGCAGCCGCTCGGCCGGCGACGACGTCACCCCGATGACGAGCGAGAAGGGGCGCTCCGACGGGTCGGTGCCGGAGTCCGCCGCGTTCGTGCCGTCAGTCGTCACCGCGCCCCACCGTGACTAAAACTGTCAACAGGCCGCCCATTCCGGGGGCCTGTTGGTGACATGTTGCTCACGTACGGTCATTGATCGTTCCTTACTGTCGATCATAGTGTCCACTCAGGCGTCCGGCGCAGACCCGCACGGCGCCTAGGGGGCCTGGGGGGTTCTTTTCACACCGGTGTCGCAGTCGGGAGTTCGTCTCCTGGCCCTTCTGCCATGGCTCGATCATCAGCGGGTCATCGGAACAGGAGGCAGCACCGATGCTGAGACGTCCACACAGATGGGGCCCGGCCCGGCGGCTGGTGAGCGCGGGCGCGGCCCTGGTGCTCGCCGCCACCACGCTGGCCGTGACCGGCACGGCGGCACAGGCCGAGACCGGCGCGGGCGCGTCGGCCGACGACAAGATCCGTCCCGAACTCACCCGCCAGCTCCAGGGCAAGAGCGAGGGTGACTTCTGGATCCACTTCGGCGCCAAGGCGGACCTGAGCAAGGCCGCCGCGATCAAGGACTGGAACGAGCGCGGTGCCGCCGTCGCGGCGGCGCTGAAGAAGACCGCCGCCGACAGCCAGTCGAAGATCCGCGCCGAACTGGACCGCTCGGGTACGAAGTACCAGACCTTCTGGGCGACGAACGCCATCAAGGTCACCGACGGCTCGCTGACCATGGCGCAGAACTTCGCCGCCCACTCCGAGGTGGACGGCCTGTACGCGCCGGTGGAGTACAAGCTGCCGGAGACCACCCCCGGCACCGACGAGAAGACGGCGAACGCCCTGGAGTGGGGCATCGCCAACATCAACGCCGACGACGTGTGGTCCCAGTACGGCGTCAAGGGCGCCGGGATCACCGTGGCGAGCATCGACAGCGGCGTCCAGTTCGACCACCCGGCGCTGGTGAACTCGTACCGGGGCAACAACGGTGACGGCACCTTCGACCACGACTACAACTGGTTCGACGCCGCCGGCGAGTGCGCCACCGCGCCGTGCGACTCCGACGGCCACGGCACGCACACCATGGGCACCATGGCCGGTGCCGACGGGGCCAACCAGATCGGTGTCGCCCCCGAGGTCAAGTGGATCGCCGCGAACGGGTGCTGCCCGTCCGACGACGCGCTGGTCTCCTCCGGGCAGTGGATGCTGGAGCCCACCGACCTCAACGGGCAGAACCCGGACGTCAGCAAGCGGCCGAACATCATCAACAACTCGTGGGGCACCAGGACGCCGTCGAACGAGCCGTTCATGGAGGACATCACCGACGCCTGGACCGCGTCCGGCATCTTCGGCGTCTGGTCCAACGGCAACAACGGCCCGTCCTGCCAGACCAGCGGCTCGCCGGGCAGCCTGGCCAGCAACTACTCGGCGGGCGCGTACGACGTCAACAACAACATCGCCAGCTTCTCGTCCCGGGGCACCGGGCAGAACGGTGAGATCAAGCCGAACATCTCGGCGCCGGGTGTGAACGTACGCTCCAGCGTGCCGACCGACTCGTACGCCAGCATCAGCGGCACCTCGATGGCGGCGCCGCACCTGGCCGGCGCGATCGCGCTGCTCTGGTCGGCGGCGCCCACCCTGGTCGGGGACGTCACGGCGACCCGCGCGCTGCTCGACGACGCGGCCATCGACAAGGGTGACACCCAGTGCGGCGGCACCACCGACGACAACAACGTCTACGGCGAGGGCCGCCTGGACGCGCTCGCGCTGCTCGCCGCCGCCCCGATCGGCGACAACGGCACGCTGGCCGGCAAGGTCAGCGACGCCGCCACCGGCGCGGGCATCGCCGGGGCCACCGTCACCGTGTCCGGCGCGGCGGACCGCACGCTGACCACCGGCGCGGACGGGACGTACTCGTCGCTCCTGCCGGCCGGCGACTACCAGGTGGTCGTCTCGGCGTTCGGGTACGCGACCCGCACGCTGTCGGCGACGATCACCGCGAACACGACGACCACGCTCGACGTGGCGCTCACCGCGGTGGCGAGCGTGACGGTCAGCGGGCAGGTCACCGACGGGTCCGGGCACGGCTGGCCGCTGTACGCGAAGGTGAGCGTCGAGGGCACGCCGATCTCCGACTACACCACGCCGGCGACCGGCCGCTACAGCCTGTCGCTGCCGTCCGGGGCCACCTACCGGCTCACTGTCGAACCGCAGTACGCCGGCTACCTGACCACCACCAAGGAGATCACCGTCGGCACGGGCAACGCCGTCGCCAACATCGCGGTGCAGGCGAACCCGGAGGCGTGCACCACCGCCCCCGGCTACACGACCAGCTCCGACGGCGAGTACGAGACGTTCGACGGCACGGGCGTGCCGGACGGCTGGACCGTGGTGGACAACGCCGGCACCGGCCAGATCTGGGAGTTCACCGACGCCGGTGAGCGCGGCAACCTGACCGGCGGCAGCGGTAACTTCGCCATCATCGACAGCGACAACTACGGCAGCGGCGGGCGGCAGGACACGTCGCTGGTCAGCCCGGTGGTCGACCTGACCGGCGTCACCGCGCCGGTGATCCGGTTCAACCAGGACTACAACTGGCTCAACAGCGACCGGGCGGACGTCGACCTGAGCCTGGACGGCGGCACCACGTGGAGCAACGTGCTGCGGCAGGCGGCCGACGTACGCGGCCCGCGGGTGACCGAGGTGCCGATCCCGCAGGCGGCCGGCCAGTCGCAGGTGCGGGTGCGCTTCCACTACTACGAGGCGAGCTGGGAATGGTGGTGGCAGGTCGACAACGTGCTCATCGGCAGCAAGCTCGTCTGCAAGCCGGTGAACGGCGGCCTGGTGCTCGGCCACGTCCGCGACAAGAACGACAACGGCTACGTCAACGGCGCCACGGTGACCAGCAAGGACCGCCCGGCGGAGAAGGCCACCACCGTGGCCACGCCGGACGACACCGAGCTGCCCGACGGCTTCTACTGGATGTTCTCGTCGCTGACCGGGACGCACCCGTTCACCGCCAGCGCCGGCAACTACGTGAGCCAGACCAAGCAGGTGACGGTCGAGGAGGACTGGGCCACCGCGGCCAACTTCCAGCTCGCCGCCGGCCGGCTGTCGGTGAAGCCGACCTCGATCACCGGCACGGTCCGGATGCCCAGCGGGAAGGTCAGCAAGACCTTCACCGTCACCAACACCGGCGGGGCCCCGGTCACCGCCGAGTTCAGTGAGCGCGACGGCGGGTTCGTGCTGCAGCGGGCCGACGGTTCCCAGTTGTCCCAGCAGCAGGTGCTCGGCTCCACCGGCGCGCCGCTGCAGCGGCTGACCGCCGCCACCTCGTTCGCGGCCCGCTCGTCTGGCAAGTCGTCGAACGCGATCGCCGCCGCCGCACCCCAGGCGGACCCGTGGACCACCATCCCGGGCTACCCGGCGAACGTGATGGACAACCGGGTCGTCACCGTCGACGGCTCCGTCTACTCCATCGCCGGTGGCGACGGCACCGCGTCGAGCGCCAAGAACTACCGGTACGACCCGATCGCCCAGACGTGGACCGGGATCGCCGACCTGCCCGGCGCGCGCAACGCCATGACCGTCGGGGTGGTCGACGGCAAGATCATCGCCACCGGCGGCTGGGGCGCCGCCGGTCCGGACGCCGCCACCTTCTCGTACGACCCGGCGGCGAACACCTGGACCCGCAAGGCCGACAACCCGGCGCCGCGCTCGGCAGCCGGCCAGGCGGTCGCGGGCGGCAAGCTGTACGCGATCGGCGGCTGCACCACCGCCAGCTGCACGCCGATGGCCAACTCGGTGGTCCGGTACGACCCGGGCGCCGACGCCTGGGAGACGCTGCCGGCGTACCCGAAGTCGGTGGCGTTCCTGTCCTGCGGCGGGATCGACGGCATCGTCTACTGCACCGGCGGCAACGACGGAACCACGTCGCAGAAGGTCGGGTATGCCTTCGACCCGGGCGCGAACGCCTGGACCGCCATCCCGGACGCGCCGGCCGACAGCTGGGCCTCCTCGTACGCAGTGGCGAACGGCAAGCTCCTGGTCGTCGGCGGGTCGCAGGGCGGCGCCATCACCAACGCCGGCTTCGCGTTCGACCCGGCGACCAACTCGTGGGCCAACCTGCCCAACGCCAACACCGCCCGCTACCGCGGCGGCGCGGCCTGCGGGTTCTACAAGATCGGCGGTTCGTCGGGCAGCTTCACGGCCACCAAGGACAGTGAGGTCCTGCCCGGCTTCGGCGAGTGCTCGGAGGCCGCGGCCGACGTGAGCTGGCTGACCGTCGACAAGTCGAAGGTGACGCTGGCGCCGGGTGAGAAGGTCACCGTCACCGTCACGATGACGGCGAACGTCGACCAGCCGGGCACGTACTCCGCGTCGGTGGCGATCAAGGAGGACACTCCGTACACCGTCGAGCCGGTGGCGGTGACCATGATCGCGCAGCCGCCGACCACCTGGGGCAAGCTGTCCGGCACGGTCTCCGGCACGAGCTGCCAGGGCACCACCGCGCCGCTGGCGGGCGTGACAGTGCAGGTCGACTCCTGGGCGAACTCGTACACCTTCACCACCGACGCCCAGGGCCGGTACGCCTACTGGATGGACCGGCGCAACAACCCGCTGACCCTGATCGTCGCGAAGGACGGCTGGAAGCCCCAGACGCGCCAGACGAAGATCAACAGCAGTACGCCGACGGTGGAGGACTTCACCCTCTCCCCCACCCGCTGCTGACCTCAGCACCGACGAGGACGGCCCGCCCGGCACACACCGGGCGGGCCGTCCCACTCCTGTTGATCTGCGAGCCCGGCGAGATCTTGGTACCAAACGGCCCCCAGAGGGGCACTTTCCTGCCAAGATCTCCGCCAATCCCACCACGCGGAACGCGCGTCTCGCCTGACGGGAGGCTCGTCGCGGCAACCAGCCGCACGAGGATCTCCGGCACACACCCGCGCCTCCACCGGCGGCGGATCTTGCACATGCGGCCCTGGCAAAGTGCGCCAAAGGGACACCCCCGGGGCCAAAAGTTCAAGATCGCCGGACCGGACCGGACCGGACCGGACCGGGCCGGGGTGGGGCGGGGCGGGCGGGGGCGCGGTCAGGGAGTGAGGCGGAAGCCTACGCCTCGGACGGCGTGGATCGTGGCGGAAGCGTCGAGGCGGCCCAGCTTGCGGCGGAGGCGGCGGACCACCGAGTGCATGTCCGAGCGCCGTCCGAGGTGGTCGTTGCCCCACACGGTGCGGTGCAGCCGGGCGTACGTCCACACCTGGCCGGGCGTGCCGGCGAGGCAGACCAGCAGGTCGTGCTCCAGCGGCGTCAGCCCGATCTCCCGCTCCCGCCAGCGCAGCACCCGCCGGTCGGAGTCGACGGCCAGATCACGCCCGGGCGGCTCGGCCGGTGTCTCGACGTCCACGACCGCGGGCGGCGGGGTGAGCGCGGGCCGACGTACCAGGTCGAGGAAGCGACGGGCCTGGTGGGCGCTGGAGACGATCAGGAACGACTCGGTGCCGCCGAGCAGTTGGGCGAGCTGCCGGCGCTCGGCCGACGAGGACGCGATGCCGATGACCAAGGACGGGAGCCCTGTCATCCGTTCCCACCTTTCCGGCAGGCCGAACCACAACGCCGGGCGGCCGCCAGGCACGACGTTGCGGAGGCACCTGGCTTGCGGAGTTCGACCCGAGGGGTGCGGGAGCTGCGGTTTCGTGAGGCTTCGGGGTGAACTACCGGGATCATATAGCCGGGCACCGATGATTGGTATAGCAGTTAACGTCGATGTAACTGCCTGCAACAAGGTGTTCGAGGCAACCTGCGCCGGGCCGGTTTCGCCACGCGCGTACCGATGAGAGCCGGGAGGTACGGCGGTCCAATGCGTGTGATCACCCACCTGCTCTGTCTGGCCGACGGGACGCCCACCCGCGCGGACATCGCGGCGCGCTGCGCCGAACTGGCCGAGGCGCTGCGTGGCCGCGACGGGGGCGTGGTGGTGTGCGACGTGTCCGCCGTGACCGCACCCGACCTGGTCACCGTCGAGGTGCTGGCGCGGATGCGCCTGACCGCGCGGCGGTTCGGCTGGCGGCTGGAGGTACGCGGCGCGGGCGACGACCTACGCGAGCTCGCGGGCCTGCTCGGGCTGGCCGGCGCCCTCCTCCAGCCGGGCGGGCAGCCCGAACAGCGGGAACAGGCGGTCGACGTCGAGGAAGTTGTTGAGCGACGTGATCCGGTCGCCGGAGACGCCGAGCACGATCAACGCCCAGGGCACGTGGCCTGAGCCGTCGGGGTCACGCCGGTAGTGCCCGAACGCGGGCATCCCGTTGGCGGCGGTCGGTACGAGGCGGGAGCCGCGGCAGCCGCTGCCGGTGCCCGCCATCCACGCCGCGATGTGCTCGGGGCCGCGCAGCCACAGCGGCAGCGGCGGCATCGACAGCGTCGCGTCCTCGTGCAGCAGGGCGGTGAGCGTCGTCAGGTCGTACGCCTCGAAGGCGCGCACGTAGCGCGCGAGCAGCGCCTGCTGCTCGGCGTCGAGCGGCCGGCGCACGTCGGCCTCGGTGTCGGCCGAGGCGAGCGTGGCCCGCGCCCGCTGCAGGGCGCTGTTGACGCTCGCCACCGACGTGTCGAGCAGTTCGGCGACCTCCTGCGCCGACCAGGCCAGCACCTCGCGCAGGATGAGCACTGCGCGCTGCTTCGGCGGCAGGTGCTGCAGCGCCGCGACGAACGCCAGCCGGACCGACTCCCGGCCGGCGACCACCTCGGCCGGGTCGGCGACCTCCGGCAGCACCCGGTCGTCGGGCGCCGGACCGAGCCAGATCTGCTCCGGGCGCGGCTCGCCGGGGTGGGTGGCGGTGCCGACGCCGGCCGGGCCGAGGTCCATCGGCCGGACCCGGCGCTGCGCGCTGGTGGACATGGTGAGGCAGACGTTCGTCGCGATCCGGTAGAGCCAGGTCCGCAGCGCGGACCGCCCCTCGAACTTGTCGAAGTTGCGCCAGGCCCGGACGAACGTGTCCTGCACCGCGTCCTCGGCCTCGAAGGCCGAACCCAGCATCCGGTAGCAGTAGCCGGTCAGCTCCGACCGGTACGCCTCGAGTTGCGCCTCGACGGGGACGCTCGCCACCTCGCTCACCTGGCTGAAACTAGCCCACATGCTGCGTGAACGCGAGCACGTTCGAGCCCGTGCCGATGAGTACGCCCGGCCCGCGCGGTCCAACTGTCGTCAGGTCACCACATCCGAGGAGCACCGATGACCACAGCGCAGCGCGACGAGACCCACGCCCCGGGGCGGTACGCCGACGTCAACGGCGTCCACCTGTACTACGAGACGCACGGCGCCGGGCGGCCGATGATCCTGCTGCACGGCGGCCTCACCTCGGGTGAGATGTTCGCGCCGATCCTGCCCACGCTGGCCGCGAAGCACCAGGTCGTCGTGGTGGACCTCCAGGGCCACGGCCGCACCGCCGACGTGGACCGGCCGCTCGACATGGCGCTGATGGCCGACGACGTCGCCGCGCTCATCGACCACCTCGGGCTGGACCGCCCGGATGTGGTCGGCTTCTCCCTCGGCGGCGGCGTCGCCCTGCACGCCGGTTTCCGGCACCCGGAGAAGGTGGGCCGGCTGGTCGCCGCGTCCGCGCACATCCGCCGTGACGCCGTGTACCCGGAACTGCTGGCGCAGCAGGGTCAGGTGAACGCCGCGGCGGCCGAGTACATGAAGGACACGCCGATGTACGAGCTGTACCAGCGGGTCGCGCCGCGTCCGGAGGACTTCGCCCGGCTGCTCGACAAGATCGGCGAGGCGATGCGGAAGGACTTCGACTTCACCGAGCAGGTACGCGCCCTGCGGGTGCCGACACTCGTGGTCGCCGCCGACGCCGACATGGCCCCGCCGAGCCACTTCGTCGAGGTGTTCGGGCTGCTCGACGGCGGCCTCCGCGACGGCGGCTGGACGGGCGAGGGCCGCCCGGCGGGCGGGCACGCGCTGGCGATCCTGCCCGGCCTGACCCACTACGACATCGGCCAGTCGCCGCTGTTCGCCGCGGTCACCCTGGACTTCCTCGACCGGGACCGCTGAGTCCACGCGTGTGCCGCGTCCCGTCCCGGGGTACCGCTTGCACAGGAGCACCGGTGAGGAGGACGAGATGACCGACCCCAGGTACGCACCGATCGGACTGGCCACTGCCGGGCAGCTGGTCCCGGACGACGGGGAGACCGGCGGAGGTGAGGTCGTCGGCGCCGACGACGCGGCGGCGGACGCCGCCCGGGCCGGCGCCGACGTGGACCTGTCCCGGGCCGACCGGGACAGCGACGGCACCCCGGTGGGCGCCGCCGACGCCGAGGCCGACCGCAGACGCGCCGCCGGCGAGTGAACGACCGGTTCCGCCCCGCCATCCGTACGACGGTGGCGGGGCGGAGCCGTCCTCAGCCCTCGACCGGCAGCTCCACGTCGGGCAGGTGGCCCAGCGCCCGGATCGCGGTCACGGCGGCGTACCCGTCGGCCAGCCAGGCGATGTCGGTGCCGGGGACCGCGCGGACCGCGTTCTCCTCGACCGCCGTCCGCACGAAGCCCTCGCCCCGCTCGGCGATCGAAACCTGCACCTGACCGAACGGCGCCAGGGTCGCCCGGCGCAGCCCGGCCACCTGATCGGCCGGCAGGTCGGGCACGTTGAGGTTGAGCACGGTGCCCGGGTCCGCCTCGGCCAGCCACGGCAGCAGCGTCGCGGCCAGCTCGGCGGCGCTCGACCAGTGGCGGGACTCGTCGTCCACGCTGTCCAGCACCGCGATCGCCGCGCCGCCACTGCCGGCGCTCGCCGCCGCCGCGGTGAGCACGTCGAGCGACACGGCGAGCGCGCGGATGCCGTTGTTCCCGGCGGTCAGCGCCGCGCCGACGGTGCCGGAGTGCAGGACCGCGTGGCCCGCGTTCGCACCCCGGTTGATGCCGGACAGCAGCAGATCCGGGACCGGCCCGAACACACCGAGCCCGGCCAGCACCGCGATGTAGGCCGGGGAGGCGGCCACCGCGTACGCCGGCACGTCGGGCAGGCCGTCCAGCTCGGTCTCGCGGAACACCAGACGCCCGTCCTCGGTCACCGCGGACAGCGCCGCGCTCATCCCGCTCGCCTCGGCCTCCGGCGCCGCGACCACCACGTCCAGCCCGCGCTCGTACGCGGCCCGGGCCAGCGCGCGGATGCCGGGGGCGTGCACGCCGTCGTCGTTCGTCACCAGCACCCGGGGCGGCCGGTCAGCCGTCATCGTCGCCACCGTCCAGCGGGGTCAGCCGCACCCGGCCGGCCAGTTCGCGTACCGCCTCGGCCCGGCCGGTGCCCAGCCCGTGCCGGGTCACGTTGAGCGCTCCGGCGGCGGCGCCGACGTGCAGCGCCTCCCGCATGTCGCCGCCCCGGGCCAGCACCGCCGCCACCCCGGCGGTCATCGAGTCGCCGGCGCCCCGGTGGTCGGCCAGTTCCAGCGGCGGGGCGTGCACCAGCAGCGGCTCGCCGTCCTCCGGCAGCGCCAGCGCCGGCTCCCCGGCGCGGCTGATCAGCACCGTCCGTGCGCCGCGCTCCTGGCAGCGGCGGCCGGCGTCGCGCAGCGCCTCGACGCTGTCGTCCTTGGCGAGGCCGTCGTCGAGCAGTTCCTCGTGGCTGACCTTCAGCACGCTCACCCCGCCGTCGAGCACGGCCTCCAGGTACGGCCCGGACAGGTCCGCCACCACCGTGCCGCCGTTGGCGCCCAGGTCGGCGGCGAGCCGGCGGTAGATGTCCGGGTCCACCACCTGCGGGTCGGCCGGCCCGCTGAGCACGCTGACCGGGGCACGCAGCCCTTCGGTGAGTGTCACCGTGTACAGCTCGTCGATGTCGTGCCGCACCATCGGCGCGCCCGGGTGCTCGGCGATCTCGGCCCGCTCGCCGTCGCGCCTGTCGTGCACGTACCAGCCGGTGCCGGATTCCCGCCGGACCACCCGTACCGTGACGTCCTCGTCGTCGAGCAGCTTGCGGACCGCGTCGCCGACCTCGCCGCCGAGGCCCACGCACATGGTCACCGGTACGCCGAGCGCGGCGATCATCCGGGTCTGCCACACCCCCTGCCCGCCGGGGTGCAGGTGCAGCTCGGGTACGTCGCCCTGCTGCTCGATGGTCACAGTCAACAGCGGGGCCGGGGCGAACACCATCACCTTCTGGTCCATCCACCAGTGGTGCCCGCTGACCGGCCCCGGTAATCCCCCAGGTCAGTACGGGTGCGGCGGTCAGCTGCCCAGGGCGAGATCCGCCACCTCGGCGGCGCAGCCCCAGGACAGCGTCACCCCCGCCCCGCCGTGCCCGTACGCGTGCACCAGCCGTCCGTCCGCCGGGTCCACCTCGACGCGGGGGCCGCCGTGCCGGGCTGGGCGCAGCCCGATCCGCTCCCCCACCAGCGGCGCGTCCGCGAGCTGCGGCACCAGCGCCACGCACCGGCGCCGGATCGCGGCCGCCTCCTGCGGGTCGGGGCGGGTGTGCCACACCCGCCCCTCGTAGGTGCCGCCGAGCACCACGTCGTGGCGGCGCGGATGCACGTACGTGATGCCGGCCGGGTCGTCCTCGTCGCGCACCGAGACGGTCAGGCCCGGATTCGCCACCAGCAGGACGTGCCCGCGCGCCGGGTACACGGCCGGGTCGGCGGCGAGGCGGCCGGCGGCCAGACCGGTCGCGTTCACCACGACCGGCGCGACCTCGTACGCCTCGGCGAGCGCGCCCAGGGGACGGCGGACGATTCGGCCGCCGCCCGCCTCCAGGCGCTGCCGCAGCCAGGTGAGGTACGGGGTCATCTCCACCGACGGGGCGGTGAACCGCAGCAGCGCGGTGTACGGCGGCTCCGCCGGCTCGGCCACCAGGTCGCCGCAGGCGTCGGCCCACCACGGCGGCCCGGCGTAGCGGTGGCGCAGCCACATCCGGGTGGGCCGGTCGACCACCCCCGGCACGCCGTCGGCCGCCTGGCGGCGCAGCTCGGCGTGGGTGTCCCGGGCCCAGCGCAGCACCCGGGGATCCTCCTCGGTGTGGCTGGGGTACCAGACCGCGGCGGCCACCGTGGACACGGTGTCGGCCGGGTCGTGGGCGGTCAGCACGGTGACGTGTGCGCCGCGCCGCTGGAGCGTGAGCGCTGTCGTCATCCCGATCACCCCGCCGCCGACCACAACCACGTCCGCCTTCGTCATGATCTGCTCCCGTCGTCCGTACCCGCGTGTTCCCGCCGATGGTGGCCGCCCGGACGGCTGGTGTTCAAGACGGATCGGGCGGCGTACGGGACCAAATCGCTTTGTCCGTCTCGGTTACGCTCGTGGCGTTTGGCCTTGGGGAGGTCTCATGAGTGCGGATCCTTCGATGAGCGGCGACTTCACCCGCATGCTCGACGCCACGATGGCGGCACTTCGGACGGTGGGTCCGCCACCGGAGGGCGAGGCGGACACGCCGGCGGTCGGCGAGGCGGCCGACGGGCAGGTACGCGCCGAGATGGGACGCGACGGCAAGCTCCACTCGCTGCACGTCGAGCCGCGGCTGATGCGGCTCGGCTCCGAGGAGCTGACCGCGCACATCGTCACCGCCGTCAACGCGGCGATCGACGGGCTGCGCGCCGGCCCGGCCCCGCAGGTGGCGGACATGTCGCAGCTGCGGGAGCAGTTGCAGGAGGTACGGGACACCGCCGTACCCCGGCTCGGGTCGTTCCTCGACGCGCTGACCGAGGCGCAGGAGCGACTGGCACGCGGCGGGCAGCGATGAGCGGCGACGGCTTCGAGGTGCACCCGCCGCTGATCCGGGCCGCCGGGCGCGGCGTCACCGACCTCGCCAAGCGGTTCAACGGCGAGCTGGAGGCGTTCGAGGCGCGGATGCAGGGCTACGGCGAACCGTGGGGCGCCGACGACATCGGCTCGTTGATCGGCATCGCCTACACCGAGGTGGCGAACTACATCTTCGACTGCGTCGGCATGGCGGCCGACGAGTTCACCTCCGCCGGCGCCGACATCACCGGGATGGCTGACGCGTACGAGCGGGTCGACGAGGACGGCGCGGGCACCATGCGCTCGCTCGCCGGCGGGCTGGGGTGAGCCGTGGGACTGCAACTACCGGGTGAGCTGATCACCGCGCTCGGCTGGATCGGTTACACCTGGCCGCAGGCCGACGAGGAGAAGCTCTTCGAGATGGGCCAGGCGTGGCTCGAGTTCGGCGGCCGGATTGGGGCGGCGGCCGGTGAGGTGGACGCGGCGGCCGCACAGGTGTGGACGCAGAACGTCGGCCCGGCGATCGCGGCGTTCCAGAAGTGGTGGGGCGGCGAGCAGAACGGACCGCTCGTGCTGCACGACAGCATGCCGGCGGCCATGCTGCTCGGCACCGGGCTGATCATCTGCGCGGCTATCGTCCTGGCACTGAAGATCGCGGTGATCGTGCAGCTCGCCATCCTCGCGTTCCAGGTCGCCCAGGCGATCGCCACCGCCGTGGTCACGTTCGGCGCCTCGCTGGCCGAGATCCCGATCTTCCAGATCATCACCCGGGAGATCGTCGGCGCGCTCATCGACCAGGTGATCGGAAGACTGCTCGATGCCTAGCCCGAGGCGCGGCCGGGGCGCCGCCGCGAAACCGGCGGCCGGCAAGATCGTCCGCAAGGCGGTCGAGAAGCTGGAGAAGCCGATCGTCCGGGTCACCGGGCCCAACCGGAGCCTGCCCACCAAGGTCGTGCGGGTGCAGCGCCGGGACTTCCACGCCACCGCCCAGTTCCGGCGCAAGATGGCCGCGCTGAAGAAGCTCAGCGACTCCGGCAAGCTCTACAAGGCCACCAACCCGGTGGCCCGCGACAAGAGCATCACCGACGGCTACAAGGACCGGATCCGGCAGAAGATCTGGGACAAGTACTGGCCGCACGACAAGGACCTCGCCAACCGGCTCAGTCAAAGGCTCAGCGACTACCACCCCGACCACGTGTGGGAACTGCAGCTCGGCGGGCCGGACACCGTCGACAACCTCAAGCTGCTGCATGGTAGAACCAACACGGACATCGGCTCCCAGATCTGGGGGCAGATCCAGAATCTGCCGGACGGAACCCCGATCCGAATAGAGGTAGTGGATTGACTTCCGATCTCGCGCAGCTTCTCGGCGAACTCCGCGCGGACCTCGCCGCGGACGAGCCGGCCAGTCTCGCGTACGCGCAGATCGGCGAGCCCGCCGACGCCGGTGACGTGCCGGCGGACCTGCCGGCCGGCCTGCGTGATCTGCTGCTCGCCGCCGACGGCCTGCGGGCCGGCGCGTTCGAACTGGCCTCGGCCGGCCGGCTCGCCGGGGTGCAGTACTTCCTCGACTACGCGCCCGACTTCTCCCCCGTCCCGCAGGACAAGGGCGGCTGGCTCGTCGTCGGCACGCGCAGCGACGAGCCGATCTTCCTGGAGCGGGCGACCGGCGCGGTGTGGTACTTCCCGCCGACGGGCACCGAGTGGTTCATGGGCGACGCGTTCGAGGAACTGGCGCCCGACCTCGACTCGTTCGTGCACTACTACGTGCTCGGCCCCGGCTACGCCGAGCTGGTCACCGACGACGACGGGTGGTGCGCGTTCCTCGACCGGCAGGGCCTGCTCGACGAGGCGGACGAGGTCGACGAGGACGAGGCGCAGCCGTGACCGTCACCCGGGAGCAGCTCACCGCGCTGTGGGGTGAGCGGGGCGTCATCTACTTCCCCGACCAGCGCTTCGACGCGATCCTCGGGCCGCTCGGACCGGAGGTGTTCCCGCCCGACGGCGCGCTGCCGGTCGAGGTGCCGATCCTGTTCACAGTGGATGTCTCGGTGCCCGACGTCGAGCTGTTCTCCACGCTGTCGATCGAGCTGGGCGACCAGGGCCCCCGCCCGTACGTCGTGCTCGGCGCCTCGCCGGAGGACCCGGCACTGCTGTTCTGCCTGGACGCGGGCACCGGCGCGGTGATCCTGCTCGACCTGGAGACACCGAACCTGGAGACGGTGAACAGCACGTTCGCCGCGTTCGTGGAGTTCCTCTACCGGCTCGGGCAGCTCATCGCCACCGATCCGGGCGGGCGGGAGCGGGCCGCACGGGCGGCGGCCATTCGCGACGACCTGCGCCCGGTCGACCCGGCCGCGTTCGCGGAGCCGGAGTCGTGGTGGAACATGGCCTTCGACGAGCTGGAGTCGACCGCCTGACGTCAACCGGCGACCGGCGCGGGCACCGCCGGTGCGGCGCGCCGCGCGCCGGTCAGCCCGGCGACGAGCAGCAGGTACGCGGCCAGCTCCACCGCCGCCGTGAGGGCCGGTACGGGCTGCGGCAGCATCCGCGTGGGTGTGATGGCGTACCAGGCGAACAGGGCGGTGTCGGCCGAGTCCGGCAGGAGCAGGGCCTCGATGCCCGCGTCGAGCAGCGGCAACGCGAGCACCGCCAGCAGTGCCGCGCCGGTCGCGGCGAGCCGCCGGCCCCGCCCGGCCAGCAGCACGGCGAGCACCAGCGCGGCGAGCGCGAGCGCCAGCGGCGGCAGCAGCGCGAGGACGAGCGCGGGCACGACGTCGGCCTGGTCGTACCCCGGGCCGCCGACCCGGGTGAGCGTGGTCTCGGTGCGGACCTCCACGAGCCGGGTGCTCGCGGCCACGGCGGCGCCGACGTCGGCGACCCGGACGGCCGCGTACCCGAGGACGGGCGCGGCGGCGACCGCCGCGGCGATCAGGTGCCGGCGCCGCCCACGACCCCGGAACGCGACCAGCAGCACCGCCACCGCGACCAGCGCCGCCCAGCTCCCCGCGAACGCCGCGTCGAAGCCGGCCGTGACGTCGAAACCGCTGTCGCCACTGCCGTACACCAGCCAGCCGACGTCCCCGGCGGCCGGCTCGGCCGGCATCGTGCGGACCGCGTCCACGATCAACGGTACGAGCGCCGCCGGCACCGCCCAGCGCGGCGCCGGCAGTCCGGCGGCGACGGCGTAGCCGAGCAGCAGCGCCAGGCTCAGCACCTCCGCGCCGCGCCAGAGCGGTGCGGCCACCAGGACGCCGACGACGTGGGCGACGGCGGACACGGCCGCGAGGATCAACAGCAGCGGAGCGCGACGCACCGGCGGATCCTTTCACGACACACCGGCACGCCGCGGCCCCGTGATCGTCAGCTCCCGGCCGGCACCTGGTCCTTGACGTCGTCGTAGCCGACCGCGCCCGGCGCCGGCGCCGGGGTGTAGATCACCCGGATCACGCCGGTCGGGTACGCCTCGGTCGCGGCCACCCGCAGGTGGTACGGCGCGTCGCCCCCGTCGAACAGCCGGCGGCCCTTGCGGGCGGCGACCGGGTGCACCAGCAGCCGCAGCTCGTCCACCAGGCCCGCGGCGAGCAGTTGCTGCACCACCGAGATCGAGCCGGGGATGAGGATGCCCTTGATGCCGGCGTCGGCCTTGAGCGCGCGTACGGCGTCGGTCAGGTCACCCTGGATCAGCTCGGAGTTGCGCCAGGAGAACTCCAGCGGCTGGCGCGAGACGACGACCTTGCGCATGTCGCCGAGCTGCTTGGCGAACGGCGCGTCCTCACCGCCGGCGGCCTCCCGGTCCGGCCAGGCGCTGGCGAAGCTGTCGTACGTCTCCCGGCCGATCAGCAGCACGTCGGAGGTGTCGTAGTCCTCGGTGACGGCGCGGCCCATGTTGTCGTCGAAGTACGGGAAGTGCCAGTCGGGGTCGATCTCGGCGACACCGTCGGCCGAGATGAACAGCGTGGAGATGACAGTGGCCATCGCGGTGCTCCCTACCTGTCTGTCTGTCTGGGATGTCGACGGGTGGACCGCCGAGGCTTCGCGAACTCATCGCATCCGCTGTCGATTCTGCGGCCGAAACCCGATGGCCGGTCGCGGCGCGCCGCCGGTACGGTGCCCCAACCGTCGCCGAAGGGGGTACGCGATGACGGAGACGACGACACTGTGGCGCCCGACCGGTCCACGAGAGCTCGACCTCGTCCGCGCCTCCGGCTGGCGGGCCTGGCCGCCGCGGCTGCCGGACCAGCCGATCTTCTATCCGGTGCTCAACGAGCAGTACGCCGTCATGATCGCCCGGGACTGGAACGTGCCGGCGTCCGGCGCCGGCTACGTGACGCGTTTCCACGTCGAGCGCGCGTTCGCCGCCCGCTACCCGGTCCGGCAGGTCGGTGGCCGGGAGATCCTGGAGCTGTGGGTGCCGGCCGAGGAGCTCGACGAGTTCAACCGGCACATCGTCGGACCGATCGAGGTGGTCCACGAGTTCCGGGCGCCGGAGCGGGCGGGCTGACCGGCGCCGGGCGGGTGGTCGCGCCCGCCCGGTCAGCGGGTCAGCCCGGGGTGAGCAGGCAGAACTCGTTGCCCTCCGGATCGACGAGCACCCGCCAGTGGATGTGGGCCCCACCGACGCCGGCGGCGGTGGCGCCGAGCGCCAGCAGCCGGGCCTCCTCGGCGTTCAGTTCGTCGCCCGGGTAGGGGCGGTTGTCGAGGTGGACGCGGTTCCAGCCGGTCTTCGCGTCGGCCGAGCGAGCGAACCGCAGGTACGGCCCGACGCCCTGGGCGGAGCGCAGCACGGCCTGCTGGTCGGTCGCCTCGTGCACGGTCCAGTCGGTGGCCCGGCTCCAGAAGTCGGCCATGGCGCGCGGGTCGGCGCAGTCGACCACCACCTCGGCGATCGGACCGGTGTCCGCGTGCCGCGGGTTCGGCTCCCGTACGCAGAACTCGTTGCCCTCCGGGTCGGCCAGGACCGTCCACGGCACGTCGCCCTGGCCCACGTCGGCGGGGGTGGCGCCGAGAGCCCTCAGGCGCGCGACCAGATCCGCGTGGTGCTCGGCCGAGGTGGTCGCGAGGTCGACGTGGACGCGGTTCTTCGCCGTCTTCGGCTCGGCGGAGACGACGAGATCGACGTAGAGGAAGCGGGGGTCCGGGTAGGTGAAGCCCTCGGGTTCGAGGTTCGTCACTCCGGGAGCCTCGCTGGAGATCCCCCAGCCGAGCACCTTCGCCCAGAAACCGCCGAGCGTCACCTCGTCGTGGGCCTTCATGTTGATCTGCACGAACCGCGTTGCCATGGCCGCGATGCTAGAGCCCACGCCGCGCCGGCGTGGTCCCGGCAGACGATCAGGAATCGAGAAGCGCCCGGTCACCGGCACGCCATAGCGTTGCCGTCAGCGGTCGGCACCACGCGGACCGCAAGCCACGAGGGGGAATCGAGATGTCCGACGGGTTCAGTGCCGAGGAGCGCGCCGCGATGAAGGAGCGCGCGGCCGAGCTGCGCGCCGAGGGGAAGAAGGGCGCCAAGAAGGCCGACGACCTCCAGGCGGTGCTCGACCGGATCGCGCAGATGGCGCCGGAGGACCGCGAGCTGGCCGAGCGCGTGCACGTGACGATCATGTCCGCCGCGCCGGAGCTGTCGCCGAAGACCTGGTACGGCATGCCCGCGTACGCGAACGCCGACGGCAAGCTCGTCGTGTTCTTCCAGGACGCGGGGAAGTTCAAGTACCGCTACTCGACGGTGGGCTTCCAGGAGGCGGCGAACCTCGACGACGGCGACATGTGGCCGGCGTCGTTCGCGCTGATGCGGTGGAGCCCGGAGGTGGAGAAGAGGCTCACCGAACTGGTGCGGGCCGCCGTGTCCTGATCACGCGGTCAGGCGGACGGCGCGGCGCCGAGGGCGAGCGCCGCCGCCGCGGCCGCGCAGCCCCAGGACAGCATCACCCCGTTGCCCGCGTGGCCGTAGTTGTGCACGACGAGCGCGTCACCACGCCGTTCGGCCTCCACGCGCGGCGCCGCTCGGCCGGGACGCAGGCCGACTGTGTGTTCGAGGACGTCGGCGCCGGCCAGGGCGGGTTCGATGGCGGCGCACCGGGCGATCACCTCGGCCTCCTCGGCCGGGTCGGGCGTGGTGTCGTCGCTGCGCCGCTGCCCGCCGCCGAGCACCACGTGGTCACCGTGCGGGAAGATCGACGCCCAGGCCGGCGCCATCGGCGCCTCCATGAAGAACCGGTCCAGGCCGGGGTTGCGCACCACGATCCGGGGCCCGCGCACCGGGTGCAGGCCGGTGTCGCCGGTCAGGGCCCGCGCCGCCAGCCCGGCGCAGTTGACCACGACCGGGGCCAGCGCCGCCGCCTCGTCGAGCGAGCCCACCGGCTCCTCCCGTACCTCGCCGCCGCCGTCGCGGAGGCGGGCCAGGAGGTACGCGAGGTAGACCGGCATGTCGACGAGGGGCAGCCGGACGGTGAACGCGGTGCCGAAGCCGGCGGGCCGCTCGTCGTCGCCCAGGTGCCGGAAGCCCGGCGTCTGCTCGGCGTACGGCGGCGTCGCCCCTTCCGGCCGGGCGGCGAGGATGCCGTCGCGCCACGCCACGCCGGGCATCGGCCCGGCACCGAGCACCCGCAGCGTCTCGTCGGTCCAGGCGCGCTGCGGGTCGCCGGGTGGGGACAGGTTGGGGCCGACCATCGCCCCGGCCAGCGCCGACGTGGTCCGCGCGGGCGGCGCCGCGGTGCGCACGAGCACCCGGGCGCCGTTCTCGACCAGGCGGATGCCGGTGCTGAGGCCGCTGACCCCGGCACCGATGACGAGGACGTCCGGACGTGTGGTCATCGCGGGCTCCATCCGCTCGACGGTCGCGGCCCGGCCCATTCTCCACCGGTCGGTCCCGTCTGTTTGTCCCCGCAGCGACGTCCGCCGGTAGGCGGTCAGCGCTGCCAGGAGTCGAGGCCGCGGACCGCGGCCCCGGCGATGTCGTCGGCCAGCCCGGGGTCGTTACTGGTGCCCTCCCAGCCCTGGTCGTGGACGACGGTGACCGCGTCGGCGACCCGGATCACGATGATCTGGCTGGTGGCCTGCCCGTCGGCCGGGCTGCCGTCGAGGGCGATGGCCGGCCGGGTGACTGTCACCAGCAGCGCCTCGTCGCCGGTTCGGGCCATCGGCTGGGACCGGACGGTGACGGTGCCGCCCGACTCCTTGAACGACCGGCAGGACTCCATCGCCCCGCGGACCCGGCGCAGGTAGTCGGCGGCGCCGGTGCCCTCGAAGGCGAAGACGGTCTGGTGCAGCGTGCCGTAGGGGACGTTCTCCGGCGGGTCCGTCGGCTGCTTGTAGGTGCTCATCATCGCGGCGCTCGCGGTGACCGACCGTCCACCGCTGCGGAACTCCTCGGCGCACAGTTCGGGCAGCGCGTCGGTGACCTCCATCGGCTGCGCGTCGTTCTTGCGCAGCGCCGGCGGCAGGTCGGCGAAGGCGGACTTCGGGATGGTCACGGGCCCGCCGGACGACGGCGACGCCTCCGGCGTCGCGGGGGTGGTCGCCGAGGTCGCGCTCGGGTCCGCGGTGCCGCCGTCGCCGCCGTCGCCGCAGGCGCCGGCCAGCAGCGTGGCGACGAGCAGGGGTACGCCAAGCATCCGCCTACGGCGACCCGGTGTCCTCATGTCGACCTCCGTCCCGTGCCCGTCCCGACGAGGTTCCCGATGCCACGCCGCCCGAAACGGCGCGCCCGTTCCCCTGCTCCCCCAACGGCCGGGCACCCCACCACGTTCCGGTGCGCAGCCACTCCTTGACTTTTCGTTAGGCGGCTGACAATGTTGTCAGGTGCCTAACGAAATGAACGCCTCCGAGCTGGACGCTCCGGGCGTCTGGGCGAAGAAGTACTTCCTCGCCAGCCGGGCCCTCATGGAGTCCGTGCTGCGTCCCTACGATCTCGGGAACACCCAGTGGTACGTGCTGTACCGGCTGAGCGAGGGCCGGCCGGTCGGCCAGCGCATCCTCACCCGCGAACTCGAGGTCGAACGGGCGACCCTCAGCGCGGTCATCGCAGCGCTCGTCCGCAAAGGGCTGATCGAACAGGTGCCCGACCCGGCCGACCAGCGTCAGAAACAGCTGCACATCACGCCGGCCGGCGTGGACCTGTGGCACTCGCTCCCCGATCCGATGGCGTTGATCGCGGAAGTCGCCTTCGGCGGAGTCGACCCCGCGGACATCGAAACCATGAACCGCGTCCTCAGCGGCGCGACCAGACGACTCATCGACTACCGGAAGGAGCACGGATCATGACCGTTCTCGTGACCGGCGGAACGGGCCTCGTCGGCTCCCGCCTGCTCGGGCGACTCACCGCGGCGGGTGTCGAGTGCCGCGCCCTCGTCCGTCCCGGAAGAGACGTCCCCGAAGGCGTGCGGCGCGTCGAGGGTGACGTCCTCAGCCCCGACTCCCTGCCGGCGGCCGTGGATGGCGTCACCGCGATCATCCACCTGGCCGCCGTGTTCCGCACCCGCGACGACGACCAGATCTGGGCCGTCAACCGGGACGGCACCCGCAACCTGATCGCCGCCGTTCAGAAGCACGCGCCGGAGGCCCGGTTCCTGCTGGCCAGCACGTCCAACGTCTACGGCGCCGACAGCCCGCACCCCGGGCGTGAGGACGACCCCGTCGCGCCGACGCTCGCCTACCCCGCCAGCAAGATCGAAGCCGAGCAGCTGCTTCGTGCCAGCGGGCTCACCTGGGGCGTCCTGCGGCTTCCCTTCATCTACGGAGACCGGGACGGGCACCTCGAATCGTTGCCCGAACTCGCGGCCGGCATGGGGTGGCACCCGGCACAGAGACTGAGCGTCTGCCACCACGCCGACATCGCCACGGCGTTCGCACTGGCCCTCGCGGGCGCCTTCGACAACCGCACCGTCAACATCGCCGACGAGTCACCCCTGAGCATCTACGAGATGTCCCAGCTCGTCGGCTACTCCTACGGCTCCTCCGCCGAACTGCTCAGTCAGCCGTGGCGGGGGCAGATGGACATCAGCCTCGCCCGCAGCCTCGGCTTCACACCGACGATCAGCACCATCTACGAGGCTGTCCGCAGCGGCGCGCTCTGACCCGGCGCCAGCATAAACAAAGGATCGTTTGCGCAAACGTGTGTTTGCGGTAGCGTGAGGGCATGCAGTCCGATCCGGACCTCGATCTCGCCTTCGCCGCCCTCGGCGACCCGGTCCGCCGCGCCCTGGTGACCCGCCTCGCCCGGGGTGAGGCCACAGTGGGCGAGCTGGGTGAGCCGTTCGACCTGACGCCGCAGGCGATCTCCCACCACGTCGGCGTCCTGCGCCGGTGCGGCCTGGTCGAGCAGCGACGGGAGGGCACGCGGCGGCCGTGCCGGCTGCGCGTCGACCGGCTCGCCCGGATGAGCACGTGGATCGACGAGCAGCGTCGCGCCTGGGACGACCGCCTCGACGCGCTCGAGGAGCACCTCTCCGGTCCGGAGGCGACCCGGTGAGGGCCCGTACCGAACGCCACGGCGACGAACTGATCGCGCTGCGCCACCTGCCCGCCACGCCGGACCGGGTGTGGGCGGCCTTCACCTCACCGTCCGGCATCGCCGCGTTCTGGGGCGGCTCGCACGCCACGGTGCCGCCAGGCTCGGTGACCGTCGACCTGCGACCGGGCGGGGAGTTCGCGCTCGACACCCGCGCCCCGGACGGTCGGACCGGGCGTCTGCGGTTCGTCTATGTGTCCGTCGATGCGCCGCGTGAGCTGGTGTTCGACGAGCCGGTCACCGGCCTGCGCACCACAGTCACGCTGCGGCCCGCCGGAGACGGCACCGACCTCACCGTGCACCAGCGCAAGCTCCCGCCCGAGCTGCGCACCGATCAGGCGGCCGACGGGCTCGCCTCGATCCTCGACGCCCTCGCCGCGCACCTCCGACACCACGACGATGGAGACAGCAGTGACCCGAGCAACCCAGCGTGACCTGGTCGCCGAGTACTTCGACGGCTTCCGGGCGAGCGACCACGAGCGCATCCTCGCCACGCTCACCG
Organism: Micromonospora sp. WMMA1949; assembly: GCF_027460145.1. NCBI lineage: Bacteria > Bacillati > Actinomycetota > Actinomycetes > Micromonosporales > Micromonosporaceae > Micromonospora > Micromonospora sp. WMMA1949. The sequence goes on from NZ_JAPZBG010000001.1 coordinate 712,160, forward strand.
ACGACGTCGAGTGGGTCATCCACGGCCACCGCACCACCCGGGGCCGCGCGGAGTTCGACGGCGAGATCGAGAACCCGGCGTTCACCGGCAGCCCGCAGCTCGACGTCGAGCGTGTACACGAGGACGGACCGGTCGTCGTGGTCACCGGCGAGGGCCGGGGCGTCAGCGTCGAGCACGGGCCGTTCCGGTTCGCCTTCAACGACCTGTTCACGTTCCGGGACGGCCTCATCGCCCGCGTCGACTCCTACGTCGTACCGCTGGGGTCCGCCGGGTCGTGAGCGCGGCGGCCGCCGGGCCGGGTGAAGGCCCGCCGGTACGCCGACGGCGAGGTCCGCATCGCGGCGGTGAAGTGGTGCCGGAACGTCACGGCCGTCTCGAACCCGACGGTCGTGGCGACCTCCTCGATCGGCGCGGTGGTCGTCTCCAGCAGCGGCAGGCTGGCCTGGACGCGCCGGTCGATCAGCCACCGGATCGGGCTGGTGCCGGTGGCCCGCGCGAAGTGCCGCAGGTAGGTACGCGCCGACATGTGCGCCCGCCGCGCCAGCCGGTCGACGGTGATCGGGGTGTTCAGGTTCGCCAGCGCCCAGGACATGCTCGCCGCGAGCCGGTCGTCCTCCGGGTCGCCGGGCACCGGCGCCTCGATGAACTGCGCCTGGCCGCCCTCGCGGTGCGGCGGTACGACCAGCCGGCGGGCGACCGCGTTGGCGATCGTCGGGCCGTGGTCGCGGCGTACCAAGTGGACGCAGAGGTCGAGGCCGGCCGCGCTGCCGGCGCTGGTGAGGATGTTCCCGTCGTCGACGTAGAGCACGTCCGGGTCGACGCGTACCGCCGGGTGGCGGCGGGCGAGCAGGTCGGCGTACCGCCAGTGGGTGGTGGCGCGGCGACCGTCGAGCAGTCCCGCGCCGGCCAGGGCGAACGCGCCCGAGCAGATCGTCACGATGCGGGCGCCGCGCCGGTGTGCAGCGCGGAGCGCGTCGGTGAGCGCGGGCGACGGGTCGGCGTGCACGTCGGCGACGCCCGGCACGATCAGCGTGTCGGCGGCGGCGAACGCGTCGAGTCCGTGGCCGGTGTGCAGCGTGGCGCCGCCGACCAGCCGCACCGCGCCGGGGGTCTCCGCGCACACGGTCAGCTCGTACCAGGGGACGTCGAACTCCGGCCGGGGCAGGCCGAAGACCTCGGTGACGATGCCGGTCTCGAACACCGACATGCCCTCGTACGCCAGCACCGACACGGTGGAGCGGTTCATGGCGGGATCTTAGCGACAGGCGTCGCTCGCGCCACTGGAGCGGCCGGACGGCGGCCACCACGATGGGGTCATGCCGAACGTCCTGCGCATCCCCGCCGCCCGTCCCGCCGACGCCCTCGCCCACTTCGCGGCCCGGCTCTCGTTCGAGGCCGACGTCAGCGACGTGCACGCCGACCTGGAGGCGGGCGTACCGGGCCTGGTCGTGGTCGACTCCCGCTCCCTACCGGCATGGCGGCAGGGGCACATCCCCGGCGCGGTGCACCTGCCCACCGCGGAGATCGCCGCCCGGGCGGGCGAGCTGGTCCCGCCGGGCGCCACTGTGGTCACCTACTGCTGGGGGCCGGGCTGCAACGGGGCCACCCGCGCGGCGCTGGAGTTCGCCCGGCTCGGCCGCCCGGTCAAGGAGATGATCGGCGGGTACGAGTACTGGGTGCGGGAGGGTTTCCCGGTACGCACCGAGGCGGGGCTGGTCCGGCGGCCCGCCGACGACCTCACCGCCCCGGCCGGCGTCTCGTGCGGCTGCTGAGCCGTGTCGGTTCCGTACAAGACGGCAGGTGGTGGCCGTTCCTAGCATGGCCGCATGCGTGATCTTGTCTACACCGGATTCATGTCGCTCGACGGCGTGGTGGACTCCCCCGGCGGTGGTCCGGGCGAGGACCACCGCAGCGGCGGCTGGGTCGTCAAGGACGTCGAGTTCCTGCCGGAGGCGTTCTCGCTCAAGGGCGAGGAGTTGGCACAGACCACGGCGCTGATGTTCGGCCGCCGCAGCTACGAGGCGTTCGCGCCGACCTGGCGCGACTCCGAGGACCACGCCGCCTACCGGGACCTACCCAAGTACGTGGTGTCGTCCACCCTGCCCGACGACGCGCTGGTCGACGGCTGGGGGCCGACGACGGTCCTGCGCAGCACCGCCGACGTCGCCGCGCTCAAGCAGGGCGACGGCGGCGACATCTTCATCCACGGCAGCGCCGAACTCGCCCGCCGTCTCGCCGAGGCGGACCTGATCGAGCGGTACCACCTGCTCGTCTTCCCGGTGCTGCTCGGCGCCGGCAAAAGTCTGTTCACCCAGGCGGACCGGGACCGGCAGAAGCTGCGTCTGCGCGACAGCGCCGCCTACCCCAACGGCGTCGTCAAACTCATCTACGACGTGACCCGCTGAGCCGGGTCCAGCGCGATCGCGCCACCGGCGCCCGCGCGCAGCTCACCGGCCGTCCGCCCGACGTACCGGCGCAGCGCGCGGGCCAGGTGCGGTTCGTCCACGTACCCGAAGGTGGTGACCGCGTCGGCGGGCGGGCCGCCGGCGGCCAGCAGCACGGCGGCCCGGCGCGCGCGGTCGATCTGCCGCACCGCTCCCCGGGTCAGCCCGGTCGCCGCCCGGAACCGACGTTCGAGGGTACGCGGTGACGCCGGTGGACGGCCGCCGCGCAACGCCTCGGTGACGAGCGGGTCGCGGACCACCACCCCGGCGCGGACCAGCCGCTCCACAAGCGCCTCCGCGTCGTCCGGGCCGGGTGTCTCCCACCGGCCGCCGTCGAGGCGGAACGTGCGGCGGCCCGCGTCGGGCAGCTCGGCGCCGCCGTCCACAAGCGCGGGCGTGGGTACGAGCCGCAGCGAGGTGCCCACCGCGAACTCGATGCCGACGAAGCTCGCACCCTCGGGCACCGGCGCGGTGCCGGTAGCGGTCTCGGGGCCGGAGAGGGCCGCGTACGAGCGCCCGTCGCGCTGCCAGAACACCAGTCCCCAGCACGGCGTCGCCACCGAGGTCATCTCGTCGACCCGATCGCTGACGCAGGTCCACACGGTGTCGACCCAGGCCGAGTCGGACGAGCGTGTGGTGAACCGCAGCTCCACGGCAGGAGCATACGGCGATCGTCAGCGGGCGGGTGACTCGTCCCGGGCGGGGTAGCCGAGGATCTCCGCGAGGTCGCCGGCCGCCTTCGTGTACGCGGCGTAGATGTCGTCGTCGAAGTGGTTGCGCCAGTCGCCGGACGCGCCCTTGCGGTAGTGGGAGATCCGCCCCGGGGTCTCCTTCGACTTCTTCATCTTGGTGAAGCTGTAGCGAGCCAGCAGGGCCTCCAGCTCGGCCGGCGGCAGCGTGATCCCACAGTGCCGCATGAGCTGGTCGACCTCCTCGGTCTGCCGCTCGCCGGTCAGGTCCTCGTAGCGGAACAGCCGGAACGTCTCGTCGGCCGGCGCGACCGCCCAGGAGCGCATCTGCCCGAACTGCTTCTTGTCGCGCAGCCGGTCGATGACGTAGAGCATGCCCTCCTTCTTCGGCAGTTCCTGGAGGGCCTTGCGCGCCTGGGGGATGTCGCCCATCGGGGCGTGCGAGTTGCGCAGCGAGAAGTAGCTCGACACGACCACGTCGCGCGGGTCGCGGATCACGAAGAACGCGCGGTAGCTGCCGGCCTTGGGCACTGCCTCGAACCGCTTGTGGGAGAGAAAGATCGCCAGGCCCACGCGGCCGGCCGGCACCGGTGCGGTCGCCCCGCCAGCGTAGAAGCGCGGGTCGTACGGCAGCAGCCCGCAGTGGCGGTAGACGGCCGGGTCGCTGAACAGCGCCTTGATCCACTGGCTGCCGGTCTTGCGGACGGTGCAGTGGAAGATGTTGGCGAACTCGCTCCGTGCCACCACCGGAACGGTGAGTCGCATACGGGCGTTGCGCGCTTCCATCTGCGCCCGCCGGGCCTTGACGCGCAGAGAATTCGGCGAATTGTGCTTGGCGAATTCGACGGCCCGATTAATCATTTCCCAACCTCACCCGGGCCCCGCGGAGCAGGGGCAGCACGAACACCTTTCCGCACGTCACGCAGGTGAAGTCCGCAGACCTCGCCTGCTCCGCCCCGCGCCCCGACGCGCCGCTAGGAATATCCCCGACGGTCCGATTAATGTCAATCCCGGTCAGCTGGGAGAACGCTGAAAATCTACAATTTCCATAGGAATTGCGGAATAGTGCGGCGGGGCAGCAGCGCACGCTCGTGCACCGGCACAATGAGCGCCGTGCTCACCCCCACCCGCGATCTGCTGACCGCACTCGACCCGCTGTCCCACCGTGACCGGGCGCGGCGCCTCGTGGCGTGGGCACGCACCGCACCCGACCGTGCGCAGGTCTGCGCCGACCTGCGCCGGCACGGCAGCTACGAGCGGCGACTCGCGCTGCTCGCCGCGCTGGCCACCCGGGACACCGCGGCCGTCCTGGCCGCGACGTTCGATCCGGAGCCGTCGATCGCCGCCACCGCGCTGACCGCCGCCGTGCGGGCCGGCGTGACGCCCGCCGACCTGACCGACCGGCCGGCGGAGGCGCGGCGGCGCGTCTACCGGGCGCTGCGCCGCCGGCCGTCACCGGCCGTCGCCGACGCACTGATCATCGGGGTACGCGAGCGGTTCGGTGACCACGAGGCCGCCGCGTTGCTGCCCGCCTGCGGCCCCGAGACGGTACGGACCTGGCTGCCCGACCTGGAGCACGCGCTGAACCCGGAACGGCTGATGCGGACGCACTCCGACATCGTGCTGGCGCGCACCGGTGAACGGCTCGCCTCGGCCCCGCCCGAGAGGCGCGGGCGGCTCTGGGCGGAGGTCGCCGCAGCGGTGCTGCACGGCGATCCGGCGCGGGCACTGGACCTGCTCGACGCGTACGCGCCCGAGGAGTCGCTGCCCGGCCCGCTCGTCGCTTACGGGCGGCTCGCCACACACGACGCGCGCCGGGTCGTACGCCTGCTCGTCTCCCCGGCCCGCGCGGCCTGGCTGGCCCGGACCGCGCTGCCCCGGGCGCTGCTGCGCCGCCTCGCCGCGCTGCCCACGGACGAGCTGATCCCGCTCGCCGCCCGGCTGCGGGAGCGCGACCGGGCGCTCGCCGGTTTGCTGCACGCCGTCGCGCCGAGCCGCCGCGCGGAGCTGTACGACGGCGCGCTGGCCGACACCGACACCACCGCGCTGCTGCCCGGCACCGCGGTGATGGAGGTGCTGCCGGCCCCGGTGCGGGCGCGCGAGGCGGCCCGGGTGCTGACCCTGCCTGCGGTCCGCGAGCGGGAGGAGCAGGTGCGGTTCTGGAGCGCGTACCTGCCGTGGCCGCAGGCGTCCGCGTCGGCGAGCGCGGCGCTGCGCTCGGGCGACGCGGAGGAGCGCGCGGACGGCTGGCGACTGCTGGTGGCCGCGGCGCGCCGCTCCCGCGACCCGCGCACGGTGGCCCAGGTGGTGGTCCGGCTCGGCCGGCTGCGCAACGAGCAGGATCCGGTACGCGCGGCCGCGCTCACCGCGCTGGCCGGCGTGGCGCCGCTGCTCACCGCCACGAGCGCGGGCGGACTGACCGGGCTCACCACCGACGCGGTGGACGCGCGGGACACCTCGGCGACCACCACCACCGCGTTGAGCCGGCTCGCCGTCGACGTCCTCACGCTCCACGTGGACGTGCCGGAGCTGGCCGAGTGGGCACTGCTCACGATCGACGCGGTGAGCAGCGACGCGAACGTACCGGTGCTGCGCCGCCTCGACACGGTGCTGCGGCACGGCCAGGAGGCTGTGGTGTTCGACCGGCTGCGCGGCCGGATCGAGGCCGGTATGGCACGCGCCCGGTACGGGCTGCTGTTCGCGCTCACCCACGCGCTCGGCCGGCGGGCCTGGCGCCTGCCGGAACTGCAGGACCTGCTGCGCCGGGCGATCGGGCCGGACACCCTGCCCCCGGTGGCCCACACGGCGACCAGGCTGTGGCTCGCCGATCCGCGTACCCGCTCGCAGCGCGTCGCCGAGGTGCTCGACGTCGACGCCTCGGCGGTGGCGCTCCACGAGGTGTGGACGATCGTCTGCACCTCCCGCACCGACCTGCTCGACCGGGTGCTGGACCGCGCCCCGCGCGGCCGGTTCGTGGAGAAGGGAAAGCGGTGGGTGCCCGGCCCGGCCCCGCACGCCCAGCGGTGGCTCCCCCGCCACCAGGACCGGTTCGTCGCGCTGCAGGCCCGCGTCATCGCCGACTCCGGTCACCGGGTGTGGCAGCGGGCGGCGGCGATCCGGGCCGCAGCCGGGGCCGGCCCGGCCGGGCGCGAACTGGTGCTGCGCCACGTCGACGCGTCCGAGGTGCCAGTCGCCGAGGCGGCGCTGGGTGCGCTGGTCTGGACCGATCGGCCGGACGAGGCGTTCCCGGTGCTGCTGCGGTACGCCGACGGCGACCGGGCACGCGTCGCGCTGTACGCCGCCGGACGGGCCGCCCGGTACGTTCCGCCGGCCCGCCTGACCGAACTGCTGGGCGGGGTGCTGACCGGCGCCGCGAAGGTCACCAGCCGCAAGGAGGCCGCACGGCTGCTGGCCCGCTACGCGCGGGTGGACGCGATGGCGACGCTCGGCGAGGCGTACGCCGATCCGGGCACGCACCGCGACGTGCGCGCGGCGATCGTCTCCGCCGCCCGGCAGCGGCTGGGACCCGAGGCGACCTGGGCCGTGCTGCGCGCGGCGGTGCACGCCAGCCGGGAGGAGCGGCGCGCGGTGCTCGGCGCGTACCCGTCGGGGATCTCGGAGCGGCACCGCCGCAGCTACGCCGGCCTGGTCGTGGCGGCGTGCCGTGCCGACGACCGGGAGGTCCGCCGCGCCGCGTTCGACGCGCTCGGCGAGTGGTCGCAGTGGCTGACCGGCGTCACCGACCTGGTCGTGGACCGGCTCACCGACCCGGACGAGACGACGCCGAGCATCGGGGTGGCGAACCTGCTGCGAGCCGGTGGGGACGAGGCCTTCCGGGCCGCGCTGGAGCGGCTGGTCCAGCGGGACGCGACCGACGACGACCCGGGCGGCCCGGTGACCGACCGGCCCGCCCGGCGGCGCGTCGAGTCGCTCGCCGAGGGCGCGGCCCTGTGGTCCGACAGCCGCCCCGCGGGCGCCGACCGGGCCGGGCTGGTCGAGGCCGCGCGGTGGCTCGCCGGCCGGGACGGCTTCCTGGGTACGGCCACCGGCCTGCTCGTCGACCTCGGGCGGCTCGACGACCTGGACGAGGTCGCCGCGCTCTGCGCGGACCGGCCCGTGGTCGCTGTCCGTACCGCGCAACGCGTCGGTGATCGTCTGCTCACGATGCGGCGGCGGCCCGACCCGGCGGCCCTGGCCGGCACCGTCGCCCACCTCGCCGGGCGCGGAGACCTGGCCGGTGGGCTGTTCGCGGTGGCGCTCGTCGCGCGCGGGTCGGAGTTCGGCTGGAAGACGCCGTGGCGGGACCTGCTGATCGGGTTGCGCCGCCATCCGGACGCCGACGTGCGGGAGGCGGCGTACACGCTCGACATGAGCTGACCAGGCCGGACGCCGTCCTATGCTCGAGGCGTGACGCTTCAGCGGATGGACCACGTCAGCGTCGTGGTGGACGACCTGCCGGCCGCGATCGCCTTCTTCACCGAACTCGGGATGGAGGTGGAGGGCGAGATGCCGGTCGAGGGGCAGTGGGTGGACCGGGTCAACGGCATCGACGGCGTCCGGGTCGACATCGCGATGATGCGGACGCCCGACGGCCACGGCAAGCTCGAACTGACGCGGTTTCGGGCACCGGCGCTCGTCGCCGCCGAACCGGCGGGCGCGCCGCCGAACACGCTGGGCCTGCGGTCGGTCATGTTCGCCGTGGACGACGTCGACGACACGGTGGCCCGCCTGCGGGCCCACGGCGGCGAGCTGATCGGTGAGGTGGCGGACTACGGGGACGTCTACCGCCTCTGCTACCTGCGTGGCCCGGCGGGCGTCATCGTGGCGCTGGCCCAGCAGCTGAGCTGACGGCTACCCGGCGTCCACGGCCGCCAGCACCGTCATCGCCTCGCGTTCGCGCACAGCCAGGTCGGCCAGGACCGCCGACGCGCGGGTCAGGTGGGCCGCGTCGCCGGTCCGCCCGGCGTCGGCGATGTGGTCGGCGACGGCGGTCCACAGTGGCGCGATGTCGGCGTACATCAGCTGTGCCCGGCGCAGGTGGGCGTCGCCGGTGACGGTGGCGGCCTCGGCGAGGAAGTCCCGGTACAGGGCGCGGAACAGTGCGCCGCCGGTGCCGCCGCGTTCCATCAGCGTCGCGGCGAGCGGAAGGCCCCGGGCCGGGTCGGCGGCGCGGTCCAGCCAGCGGGTGACCCGGCCGGCGGCGGTGGCGATCCCCCGGTGGCCGAGGTTGGCGATCGGCGGGTCGAGGAACGCCCCGGCGTTGGCGCGTACCGCCGCGCGTACGGCGGCGGCCAGGTCTGGCGGGGCGCCGGGCGCGGTGAGCGTGTACGACAGGTGGCGCGCGGTCATCGGTCCACGCGCGGCGCGGGCCCGGGCGAGGCTGTCCAACGTGGTGGTCACCGCGCCGCCCTGCTGGGCGGTGTCGACCAGGTGGGCGTGGGTGTCGTCGTAGCCGTACATCGCGACGGTGTGCCCGCCGAAGTGGACCTTGGTGGTGAAGTAGTCCAGGTGGTACGAGTCCAGTTGCAGGCCGACCGGCTGTCCGGCGTCCAGCGCCTCGGTGACGTTCCGCCACGCCCTGGCCGCCGACGTCGTCTCCCGGACGCGCAGGTCCAGGCCCAGGTGGCCGGCGGCGGCCCGGGTCACGCACAGCGGCTTGGTGCGCCCGCCGAGGAACGGCACGTCCATGCCTTTGGCGTCCCAGTAGACGAAGCCGAGCCCCTCGCCGAGGCCGAACAGCATCGGCTCGGACAGGCTCAGGCCGGCGTGCCGGGTCAGCACGCCGAGCGTGGTGGTCTCGCAGTGCACCCCGCCGGTCGGCGTCACGTCGTCGAGGATCACGACGGCTCCTGTACGCCGGGCATCCGGCGGGCCACCCCGGCGAGCAGGTCGGCGGCCTGGACGCGGGGGTCGTCGCGCGAATCGGTCATCACCAGCCCGGCCAGCGGTGACGGGCCGGGCGGATCACCGGCGGCCAGTGCCGTCTGGAGGCGGCGCAGCCGGTCCTCGGTGAGCGCGCTCTGCTCGTCGTGGATCACCAGCACCCGCCGCCGGCCGCCGCTCCAGTGCAGGACGGTCTCGGCCAGCGCCGGCAGCAGCGGCTCCAGCGGCGGCGGGATCGTCCGGTCGCCCGCGTACAACCGGGCCTGCACGGCTGCCACCCGGGCCGGGTCGAGCGCGTCGAGGACCGCGCCTGCCTGCGCGTCGCCGACGTGGCGCCGCAACGCGTCCCGCGCGGCGAAGAACCGGTCGACGCTCCGGTCGTCCGCCCGGTCCCGCCGCTTGGTGCGCAGCATCTCGACCACGGCGGCGAGGAAGCCCGCCCAGTCCGGCCCGGCCGCCCGCCCGGCCCGGTGCAGCGCCGCCGCGGCCGGACGCCGGTCACCGGCGAGGCGGGTGCCCGCCGCGTACGACGGCTCGGCCAGCAGCAGGTCGACGACCCGGGTGGCGAGGAAGAACTCCTTGTCGACCAGGTGCACGTGCGCCCGGCCGCGCAGCGCCGACAGGAACCAGCCCACCGCCTCGGCGGCTTCCCGGCGGCGCAGGAACTGCCGGGACTTGACCTCGTCGGGCGAGAACCGGAACCCGGACCGCAGCGTGCGGATCAGCTCGGCGGCCTCGTCGCGGCTCAGGTCGACGCTGGCGTGGACGATCACCGGGGTTGCCGGGTCGAGCAGGTTGGTGCCGGAGAAGCCGGACTCGTCGCAGGCGATCTCCCGCACCGCGCCGGTCAGCGCCGCGCCGGGTGGCAGCCCGCCCTGCAGCGGCAGCCTCGCACCCGTCGATCCGGCCATGCCGACCATGCTCGCCCACCCGGGCCGCGACGGACCAGCGGTTAAGCCGGATCGGGTCGGGCGGCGGGTCGTGGACCTCATTCCACCGGCCGGTAGATCGCGGTCAGGCGCGGCAGCCGGGCGCGCATCTGCTCGTCGTCGTCGAAGTCGAAGTCCTCACCGGCCGGGTCGGCCGGCTGGGCGGGAGCGGCGCGGTCGGCGGCGTCGAGCGCCTCCCAGAACGCGTCGGTGCCGGCGCCGGTCGCCTCGGCGTACGCGTCGCCCGCCGCGCTCAGCACCGCCTCGCAGTCGAGCGCGTCGTCGTCCGGGTCGACGCCGGCGTCGGCGAGGGAGTCGGGATCGGCGACGGCCCGCTCCCAGACCGCCCGCCCCTGCGCCACCAGCCAGCCGCGGAAGTAGTCGAACCCGTCGTCCGAGCAGCCGCCGCGCATCAGGTAGGCGGCCGTCCACAGATCCCAGCGCCACCCCTCGGACGTAACGTCGTCGTACGCCTGCTCGAAGCCCACTATCGTCGCCGGACTCAGCGCCGACAGCTCCGCGACCAGGTGCCGGGCCACGACGTCGGCCCCTCGGCGGTGACCGTCTCGCGTCCCGCGGCGCGACGCGCCCGCTCCACGATGTCCCAGAACGTCTCCCGATCCACGGCGGGACCGTACGCCGCCCCACCGACAAGCTGTCAGCGGCCGTGTCAGCGCCGTGTCAGGGCGGTGGCGGTACGGCCGCCCATGGTGGTCGCATGACGAGTTCAGCGATAGCGGTCTCCGGGCTGCGCAAGGCGTACAAGGACCGGGTGGTGCTCGACGGCATCGACCTGGACGTCCCCGCCGGGACGATCTTCTCCCTGCTCGGCCCGAACGGGGCCGGCAAGACGACGACGGTGAACATCCTGACCACGCTGATCCGCGCCGACGCCGGATCGGTGCGGGTCGCCGGGCACGACGTGGCCACCGAGGCCAGGGCGGTCCGCGCGGCGATCGGCGTGACCGGGCAGTTCGCGGCGGTGGACGAACTGCTCACCGGGCGGGAGAACCTGCAACTCATGGTCGACCTCGGCCCCCGCAACCGGGTGACCGGCAAGCGCGTCGTCGCCGAGCTGCTGGAACGGTTCGACCTGGTCGAGGCCGCCGACAAGCTGGTGTCGGCGTACTCCGGGGGCATGCGCCGCAAGCTGGACCTGGCGATGACGCTGGTCGGCGAGCCGCGGATCATCTTCCTGGACGAGCCGACGACCGGGCTGGACCCGCGCAGCCGGCGCACCATGTGGTCGATCATCAGGGAACTGGTGGCCGGCGGCGTGACGGTCTTCCTCACCACCCAGTACCTCGACGAGGCCGACCGCCTCGCCGACCGGATCGCGGTGCTCGACCAGGGCCGGCTGGTCGCCCAGGGCACGTCGGAGGAGCTGAAGCGCCGGATCCCCGGCACGCACGTGCGGTTGCGGTTCGGCACCGGCGCCGAACTCGACGCGGCGGCGCTGGTGCTGCCGGAGGCGGTACGCGACGAGGAGGCACTTGCTCTGCGCGTGCCCACCGACGGCGGGACCGCGGCGCTGCGCGCCCTGCTCGACCGGCTCGACGCGCACGCGATCAGCGCCGGCGACCTGTCCGTGCAGACCCCCGACCTCGACGACGTCTTCCTGGCCCTGACGGGCCGCGCCCCGGAGGTGGCCGCGAAATGAGCAGAAACCACTCGGTCGTCATGCTGCGCCGCAACCTGACGCACCTGCGCCGCAACCCCACGTCGGTGTTCAACGCCGTGCTGATGCCGATCATCGTGATGCTGATGTTCGTGTACATGCTCGGCGATGCGTTCTCCGTCGGCGTCGACTACGTCGACTACGCGACGCCGGGCCTGATGCTGCTGGCGGTCTGCTACGGCCTCGGCGGCACCGCGACGTCGGTGAACTCCGACATGACGAAGGGCATCATCAACCGGTTCAAGGTCATGCACGTCTCCCGGGGCGCGGTGCTGACCGGGCACGTCGTCGCCACCGTGCTGACGAACGTCCTCGCGGTGTCGGCCCTGGTCGGGGTGGCGTTCCTGCTCGGCTTCCGCCCGCCCGCCGAGCCCCTGCACTGGCTCGGCGTGGCCGGCGTGGTGGTGCTGCTCAGCGTCGCGGTCAGCTGGTTCACAGTCGCGCTGGGCCTGTTCGCCAAGTCGCCGGAGTCGGCGGGCATGGCCTCCGTGCCGCTGGTCCTGCTGCCGTTCTTCAGCAGCGCGATCGTGCCCGCCGACAAGATGGGGCCGGGACTGCGGCAGTTCGCCGAGTACCAGCCGTTCACGCCGATCATCGAGACCCTGCGCGGCCTGCTCGAAGGTGCGCCGTCGGCCGGCGACGTGATCCCCGCGCTCGCCTGGTGCGCCGGCATCGCGGTGGTCGGCTACCTGTGGGCGCGGTCCACGTTCACGAAGCGAGCGTGACCTCGACCAGCCGCTCCCAGCCGGTCTCCCGGCCCGCTGCGACCGCCTCGGCGAACCCCGCGTCGCCGAGGCGGTCGCGCGCTGCCGCCTCGATCCGGGGCACGTCGGGGTGGGCGCGGTCGAGCAGCCCGCGTACCGCGGTGGCGGCCCCGAGCAGCCGCGCCGCCTGGTCCGGCCGGTCGAGCCGCACCGCCAGGTCCGCGACGCCGACGAGCACCTGCGCGGTCAGGGGCGCGTAGCCACCCTCGCGCGCCGCCCGGCACGCCGCCGCCCGATGGGTACGGGACTGCTCGACGTCGTCGGTCAGGTAGCCCAGCAGATCCTCGATGCCGGCCCGGACGCCCGCCAGGTTCGCCTCGTCGCCGAGCAGCGCCGACACGGACCGCAGTTGTGCGTACGCCTCGTCCGCGTCACCGTCGTGCCGGGCCAGGTACGCCTTCGTCAGCGCCAGCTCGGCCAGCGCGCCCGGCCAGGCGACCCCTGCGGCGAGCCGCTGCGCCTCGGCCAGCGCGGCGGCGCTCGCCGCCTCGTCGCCGTCCAGCCGGTACAGCCACGCCAGCCGCGCCCGTGTCCGGATCACGTCCTCGACGGCACCGACCTCGGTCACCGCCGCGACGGCCTGTTCGTAGTAGTCGCAGGCGGCGGCGACGTCACCGCGTACGGCGGTCAGCTCGGCCAGCTCGCTGAGCGCGAACGAGATCCCGAAGCGTTCCCCGATCGCCCGGAACTCGGCGAGCGCCTGCCGCAGGCACGCCTCCGCCTCCGCCGCCTCGATGCCGAGGATGACGCGCAGCTTGCCCAGGTGCAGCCGGGCCAGCGCGCGTACCCACGGGTCGGTGTGGTCGAGCAGCGACTCCCAGGCGGGCAGCAGCGCGTCCGGCTCCCGCAGCATCCGTTCCATCGGCACGACCAGGGCCAGCTCCGGGTGCCCGCCGCGACCCTCCCCGCTCAACCGGTACGCCCGGTGGATCCACTCGGCCGCGTGCTGTGCGTCGCCCGGCCCGGAGGTGAGGAAGACCACCACCAGCCCGTACACCACGGCGCGGATGTGGTCGGGCACGTCGCCGGGCGTCTCGGTGGCCGCGACGATCAGTTCCATGCCCTCGGTCCGGTGGCCGCCGAGCCACCAGTACCAGCCGGCGCCGGCTGCGAGCCGCATCGCCTCGCGTCCCTCGCCCGCGGCGAGCGCGCCGCGCATCGCGGCGGTGATGTTGTCGTGCTCGGCTTCGAGCCGGGCGAGCCAGGTGAGCTGGTCGGCGCGGCGCAGCCGCGGCTCGGCGGCCTCGGCCAGCGCGGTGAAGTACGCCAGGTGCGCGTGGCGCGCGGTGTGCGTCTCCCCCGCCTCGGCGAGCCGCTGCGCGGCGTACTCCTTGATGGTGCCGAGCATGCGGTAGCGCGGCGCGACGTCGCCGGCGGCGACCAGCAGCGACTTCTCGGTGAGTGTGGTGAGCAGGTCGAGCACGTCGCCCGGCTCGACGGCACCGCCGGCGCAGACCCGCTCGGCCGCGTCCAGGCCCGCCCCGCCAGAGAACACCGACAGCCGGCGCAGCACCGCGCGTTCGGCGTCGGTGAGCAGTTCCCAGCTCCAGTCGACCATGGCGCGCAGCGTCCGGTGCCGGGGCAGGGCGGTCCGGCTGCCGCCGGTGAGCAGCCGGAACCGGTCGTCGAGCCGGGTGGCGAGCTGGTCGACGGACATGGTGCGCAGCCGCGCCGCGGCCAGCTCGATGGCCAGCGGCATGCCGTCGAGCGCGCGGCAGATCCGCGCCATGGTCGCCGACGTGTGTTCGTCGAACGCCAGGTCGCGGCGGACGGCCGCGGCCCGGTCCCGCAGCAGGCGAACGGCGGGCGACGACTCGACCTCGGCGACCGGGGCGTCGCCGCCGGGTAGGCCCAGCGGCGCGACCGGCCACAGCGCCTCCCCGGTGATGCCGAGTGGCTCCCGGCTGGTGGCCAGGATCCGCAGCCGCCGGCACTCGCCGAGCAGCCGGTGCGCCAGCGTCGCCGCCGCCTCGACGACGTGTTCGCAGTTGTCCAGGATCAGCAGCATCGCCCGGTCCCGGATCGCCGCGACCAGCCGGTCGACCGGTTCCGCGCTGCCCGCGTCGCCGAGCAGCGCGTCGCGCAGGCCGAGCCCGGAGATCGTCGTCTGCACCACGTCCCCGTCGGCGCTGATCGCGGCGAACTCCACCAGCCACACCCCGTCCCGCAGGTCTCCGGTCATCCGGCGGCCGGTCTCGGTGGCCAGCCGGGTCTTGCCGGAGCCACCCGGACCGGTGAGCGTGGTGAGCCGGTGTTCGGCCACCAGCGCGCCGACGGCGGCGAGGTCGGCGTCCCGGCCGACGAAGCTGGTCAGCTCGGCGCGCAGGTTGGTCCGGCGGGTGTCGTCGCGGCGTGCCGTCTCGCCGCGCAGCAGGGCGACGTGCAGCGCCGACAGCTCCGGCGACGGATCAGCGCCAAGGGCGTCGGCGAGCGCGTCGGCGGTGCGCTGGTAGACCATCAGCGCCTCGGTGTCCCGGCCGGCCGCGACCAGCGCGCGCATCAGCGCCATGGCGAGCCGCTCACGCACCGGATGGGCGGCCACCAGGTCGGTCAGCTCCGGGACGAGGTCGGCCTCCCGGCCGAGCCCGATCTCCGCGTCGTACCGGTCCTCGGTCGCGGTCAGGCGCAGCCGTTCCAGCCGGGTGGCCGCCGCGTCGAGCGCCGGGCTGTCGGGCAGGCCGATGTCGCGCAGCGCGTCGCCGCGCCACAGGCCCAGCGCCTCGCGCAGCAGCCGTACCCGCTGCGGCCCGTCGCCGTCGCGGGCCCGGCCGACAAGACGTTCGAACCGTACGGCGTCGACGGTGTCGGGCTCGACGGCGAGGCGGTAGCCGTCGGGCAGCCCGTCGACGGCGCCCGCCGGCAGCGCCTTGCGCAGCCGGGAGACGAGGCGTTGCAGCGCGTTCGAGGCGTCGGCGGGCGGCTGCTCGCCCCAGATCCAGTCGACGAGCGTCGCCTTCGGGACCACCCGGCCGGGCTGGAGTGCGAGGGCGGCCAGCAGCCCACGCAGCCGCGCGCCCGGCACGTCGGCCGGTAGGCCGCCGTGCGTGGTGACCTGGAACGGCCCGAGCAACCCGATCTGCACCCGCCGATCCTGCCACGCCCTGCGATTCGATCCGGTCCGCCGGGCGCGGGGGTCAGGTGGCCAGGCGCAGATGCCGGCGCTGCCGCAGCCGCACCGCGGCGGCCACCACGACCAGCACCGTGAGCGCGACAGCGAAGACCAGCCCGTGGGTCAGGCCCCGGGTGAGGTAGCCGCCGTCGGTGTGGTCGACGGCGTACGTGGCGAGCTCGCGGCTGAACCAGAACGGCAGCGCCCGGGTGGCGCTGCCCGCCGGGTCCATCACCATCTGGAGACCGACCACCGTCAGCAGCACCAGCGTGCCCTCCAGCTCGCGCGGCAGCACGGCGCTCAGCAGCAGACCGAACGGCACCGACACGAACACGGTCAGCACCATGATCAGCGCGATCGCGCCGTACCGGACGTCGCGCTGGTCGGCCAGGACGAGCAGGAAGTACGGCGTGGACAGCAGCACGCCGACGGTCCAGAGCGCGAGCAGCCGGCCGAGCACCAGATGCCGGCTGCCGTAGCCGGAGAGCCGCAGGCGGGGTTCCATGCCCCGCGCCGCGCTGCCCGCGAACAGCGCGGCGGTGCTGAGCGCCCAGGCCAGGCCGAGACAGACGAAGCGGATCGACTGCCCGAGAAAGTCGCCGCGGCGGCTCAGGTAGAAGGCCAGCGGCATCAGCAGCAGGATGACCAGCACGGTACGGCGGCGCAGCAGCTCGCGCAGGGCGGCCTCGGCCACCACGAGGGTCCGGCTCATGCGTTCCGCTCCCCGGAAAGGTCGAGCACGACGTCGACGCGGTCGAGCTGGTTGAGCAGGTGGGTGACGACCACGACGGCCTTGCCGGCGTCGCGCCACCGCCACACCTCGTGCCAGAAGTCGAGGTAGGTGCCCCTGTCGAACCCCTGGTAGGGCTCGTCGAGCAGCAGCACGTCCGGCTCGCCGAGCCGGGCCAGCACCAGGTTGAGCTTCTGCCGCGTGCCGCCGGAGAGGTGCCGCGCCTGGGTGCGCCGCGGCGGCGTCCACTCCAGGCCGGCCGCCTCCGCGCGCCCGGCCCGCCGCGCCGCCGTCCGGCCCAGCCCTCGGCCGGCGCCGATCAGCACGAAGTGCTCGTCGGGACTGAGGAACTCGGCGGTGCCGCCGTCCTGCGGGCAGTAGCCGAGCGTGCCGTGCACGTCGACGGTCCCCGCGTCCGGGCTCAGCAGGCCGGCGCAGATCCGCAGGAACGTGCTCTTGCCGGCGCCGTTGGCGCCGACCACCGCCGCGATCTCGCCCGCCCGGACGGTGAGGTCGACCCGATCCAGGACGGTCCGCCCCCGGTAGCGCTTCGTGATGCCCTGCGCGGCGAGCCGCACCGGTCCGGGCTGGCGGCGCGGCGGACGCACGTCGGGGCCGCCGAGGCTGTCGACCACCGCCTGGGCGTACGTCTGCGGCGCGCCGAAGACCCGCAGCGGCGGTTCCCCGCTGTCGAGCAGGTGGGTGGCCGCCTCGGCGACGACGTGACCGGTCAGGTCGGGCCCCACCCCGTGCCGGCGCAGCTCGCCGGTGAGGGCGGCGAGCCAGAGGTCGTGGTTCACCGCTTCGGCTCCTCGCTCAGTATCGTGCCGACGCTCGACGCGAAGGCGCTCCAGTCGTTCGCGGCCGCCCGCAACGCCGCGCTGCCCTCCGGGCTGATCCGGTAGTACTTACGCGCGGGGCCGGTCCCGCCCTCCCGCCAGTGCGCGGTGAGCAGGCCGGAGCGCTGCAACCGCAGCAGCACCGGGTACAGGGTGCCGCCCTGTACCGCGCCCAGCCCGTGGGCGCGCAGCGCCTGGGACAGCTCGTACCCGTAGGACTCGCCCCGGCTCAGCAGCGCGAGCACGCAGAGGTCGAGCACTCCGCGCAGCCACTGCGCCCGCCGTTCCTGGTTCATCCCGCTCCTGACGCGACGTTCACCGGACGACGGTAGCGCCGCCATCTAGGTAGCGCAACCACCTAGTACGGGCATCCCCGCGCGACGGATCCTGATAAGTTGCGCGCTCGCACGGGTTCGACGGGGGAATGCGCATGTCCGACACGGGGGCCGGATCGGATCAGGGAGCGGCGCGGGACGCAGAACTACCCGCAGTGGTGGCGTGGTCGGCCGCGCCGTACGGGCCGTACCCTCCGCCCGGTCCGCCGTCGACCGGCCGCAACCGGGGTCTGGTCATTGCCGTCGCGGTGCTGAGCGTGCTGCTGCTGGTGGCGTGCTCGGGCCTGATCGGCGGTGCGTTCCTGCTGGGTTCCTCGCCGCGCGAGGCCTCCGAACCGGAGCCGGCCGCGCCGCCGGTGGCGCCCTGGCGGTCGTCCGGCGCGACACCTGCGCCCGGTACGACGGCGAGCGTGGAGCCCTCGACGCGCGGGCCGCAGCCCAGCGACTTCCCGGCGGCGCAGATCTCCGACCTGAACGACGTGTGCGACGGCGTCCTCTACTTCCCGCAGTCGCCGAAGCGCGCCGGGGCGGCGCCGCACCCGGTGGCGCTGCTCGTCGGCACCGACATGGGCACGGACCGCCGCCACGACCGGGTCTACTACTACGACGAGGGCCTGTCGAAGCGGGTGGAACGGACCTGGGCGTCGGAGGACCCGAAGACCGTGCAGATGGTCGCCTGCCTGGACCGGACGAGCACCGGCGCGACGATCCGCAAGTGCCGCTACGACGACCCGAAGCCGGACACGCTGACGCTGCTGAAGGCCACCTACCGCCTGCGGGTCTACGAGGTGGCGACCGGCCGCAGGCTGCTGGACAAGACCATGGGCGGGGACGACCAGCAGTGCCCGTTCGTCGTCCTCTACGGACCGGACAAGAAGATCTACGCCGAGGTGAGCCACCGGTCGCTGCTCTCGGCGCTGCGCAACCTGGTCAAGCGGTAGGCGCGTGCCCGGCCCGGATCGTCCGATCACGGGCCGGGCACCACGGTCAGCGGAAGGCCGCGTGACCGGTGAGCGTCTGCCCGATGATGAGCTGGTGCACCTCGGAGGTGCCCTCGTAGGTGAGCACCGACTCCAGGTTGTTCGCGTGCCGCATCACCGGGTAGTCGAGGGTGATGCCGGCCGCGCCGAGGATCGTCCGGCACTCGCGGGCGATGGCGATGGCCTCCCGCACGCTGTTGAGCTTGCCCAGGCTGATCTGCCGGTGGTCCAGCGTGCCGGCGTCCTTGAGGGTGCCGATCTGCATCGCCAGCAGCATCCCCTTGCCCAGTTCCAGGGCCATGTCGGCGAGCTTGAGCTGGGTGGCCTGGTACGCGGCGAGCGGCTTGTCGAAGATCTGCCGGCTGCGGGCGTACGCGACTGTGGTCTGCAGGCAGTCGTGCGCGGCGCCGAGCGCGCCGAAGACGATGCCGTAGCGGGCCTCGTTGAGGCACGACAGCGGCCCGGACAGGCCGGCCGCCTCCGGCAGCATCGCGTCGGCCGGCAGCCGCACGCCGTCGAGGACGAGTTCGGAGGTCACCGAGGCGCGCAGGGAGAGCTTGCGGGTGATCTCCGGTGCGGTGAACCCGGGCGTGCCGGCCGGGACGACGAAGCCCCGGATGCCCTCGTCGGTACGCGCCCACACGACGGCGACGTCGGCCACCGAGCCGTTGGTGATCCACATCTTGGTGCCGTCGAGTACCCAGTCGGCGCCGTCGCGGCGGGCCCGGGTACGCATGCCGGCCGGGTCCGAGCCGAAGTCCGGCTCGGTCAGCCCGAAGCAGCCGATCGCCTCACCGGCGGCCATCCGGGGCAGCCACTCGCGCTTCTGCTCCTCGGAGCCGAAGCGCCAGATCGCGTACATGGCCAGCGACCCCTGCACCGAGACCAGGGACCGCAGGCCCGAGTCGCCCGCCTCCAGCTCGAAGCAGGCCAGGCCGTACGCGACGGCCGAGGTGCCGGCGCAGCCGTAGCCCTCCAGGTGCATCCCGAGCACGCCGAGCTCACCGAGTTCCCGGGCCAGTTCCCGCACCGGCAGCCGGCCCGCCTCGTACCAGGCGGCGACCTCCGGCCGGATCCGCCGGTCCACGAAGCCACGCACGGCGGCCTGGAGTTCCCGGGTGTCGTCGTCGACGAGCGTGTCCACACCGAAGTAGTCGAGGGCGGACGCGGGGACGGTCAGTGTCACGTACGGGTTCCTTCCAGGTGGGCGAGGACGCCGCGCGCCACGGCGACGGCCATCGCGTCGAGCGCGTCGGTGGTCATCGCCGCCATGTGCGGGGTGGCGAGGACGCGGGGGTGGTGCAGCATCGGGTCGTCGGCGGCGGGCGGTTCGGGCGCGAACACGTCGACCGCGTAGCCGCGCAGCCGGCCAGCGTCGAGCGCGGCGAGCACCGCCGCGCCGTCGACCACGCCGGCCCGCGCGGTGTTGACGAGCAGCGCGTGCGGCCGCATCCGGGCCAGCGCGCCGGCGCCGATCAGGCCGGTGGTCTGCGGCGTCTGGGGCACGTGCAGGCTGACCACGTCCGATTCGGCGAGCAGAGTGTCCAGGTCCACCAGACGTACGCCGTCCGGCGGCTCGGTGACTGCCACGTCGTACCCGAGGATCGTCATGCCCATCCCGCGGGCGCGGGCGGCGACGCCCCGGCCGATCGCGCCGAGGCCGACGAGTCCCAGCGTGCGGCCGGCGAGCATGGTGCCGGTCAGTCCGGCGGCGACGACCGAGCCGGGCAGCGACCGGCCGGGCGGGAAGCCACCGGCCGCCAGCGTGGTCACGGCGGGGGTGAGCTGCCGGGCGAGCGCGAGCGCGGCCAGGACGACGAACTCGGCCACCGAGTCGGCGTTGGCGCCGGGCGTGCCGACCACGGGCACGCCGAGCCGTCGCGCGGCGGCCAGGTCGATGCCGTCGAGCCCGGCGCCGTGCCGTCCGACGACCCGGAGCCGGGGTGCGGCCTCCAGCATCGCGGCGGTCACCGGGGAGGAGCGCACCACGAGCGCGTCGGCGGTGGCGAGCGGGCCGGCCGCGAGCGCGGCGGGGTCGGTGAGGTGGGCGACGGTCACCTCACCGGCGGCGTGCAGCAGCCGCATCCCGGCCTCGGCGATGGGCTCGGTGAGCAGGATCTGAGCGGGCATCGGGGTCCTCACCAGCCGGTGTAGCAGGTCACCGGCACGCTGTAGAAGTCGCGGGCGTAGCCGCCCTGCTCACGCGGGCCGTGGTTGGAGGCGCCGGTGCCGCCGAACGGCAGGTGCAGTTCGGTGCCGGCGGTGGGCAGGTTGACGGTGACGATGCCGGCGCGGGCGTCGCGCTTGAACCGTTCCGCCGTCGCCAGGGAGGTGGTGACGATCCCGGCGGACAACCCGTAGTCGGTGTCGTTGGCGAGGTCGATCGCCTCGTCGAGGTCGGCGGCGCGGATCACGCAGGACACCGGGCCGAAGATCTCCTCCCGGGCCACCCGCATGTCGTTGCGCGCACCGACGAGCAGGGTGGGTCGCATGAACTGCCCGTCGTGCGTCCCGCCGGCCGCGACCGTCGCGCCCTCGTCGCGTCCGATCCGGACGTAGTCGAGGTTCTGGTCGAGCTGACCGGCGCTGACCACCGGGCCGAGCTGGCTGTCCGGGTCGAGCGGGTCACCGACGCGCAGCGCCCGCGTCGCCTCGGCCAGCGCCGCCACGAACCGGTCGTGGATGCCGGCCGTCACGATCAGCCGGCTGGAGGCGGTGCAGCGCTGGCCGGTGCTGAAGAAGCTGCCGTCCAGCGCGCAGCGCACCGCCACCTCCAGGTCGGCGTCGTCGCACACCACGAGCGGGTTCTTGCCGCCCATCTCCAGCTGGAACCGCTTGTTGCCGTGGGCGATGCAGCGCTGGGCGACGTGCGCGCCGGTGCGGGTGCCGCCGGTGAACGAGATGCCGTCGAGGCCGTCGCTGGTGAGCAGTTCCTCCCCGACCACCGAGCCGGCGCCCATGACCAGGTTGAACACGCCGGCCGGGACACCGGCGCCGGCGATGATCCGGGCGAGTTCCCCGGCGCTGGCGGGGACCAGCTCGGCGGGTTTCAGCACGACCGTGTTGCCGTACGCGAGCGCCGGCGCGACCTTCCACGCCGGGATCGCCAGCGGGTAGTTCCAGGGCGTGATGATCCCGACCGCGCCCAGTGGACGGCGGCGGACCTCGGCGTGCACGTTCGGCCGGGTGGAGGCGTAGACCTCGCCGGTGGGCTGGAGCAGCTGGTGGGCGTAGTAGCGAAACGTCTGCCCGGCGCGGACGACCTCGCCTCGGGCCTCGGCGAGCAGCTTGCCCTCCTCCCGGGCGAGCAGCGTGGCGAGTTCGTCGGCTCGGTCCATGATGGTGGCGCCGATCCGGTCCAGCATCCCCATCCGGTCGCCGACGGGCAGCGTCGCCCAGCCGGGCCGGGCGCGGCGGGCCGCCGCGATCGCCGCGCGGGTCGTCTCCCGGTCGGCGGCGGCGTACTCGCTGACGACCTCGCCGGGGCGGGCCGGGTTGAGGTTGGGGCGGCGTTCCCCGTCTACCCACTCGCCGTCGACGAGGTTGCGGTGGTACGGCACGGACACGTCTACCGCCCCGCGCCGACGGCGGCGACCGGTTCGCCCTGCGGGTCGGCGTTCTCCGGGAAGTGGCAGGCGACCTGGTGCCCGTCGCCGGTGAGCTTCGGGGTCTCGGTCGCGCAGACGTCCTGCGCCTTCCAGCAGCGGGTCCGGAACCGGCAGCCGGACGGCGGGTTCAGCGGGCTCGGCACGTCACCGCTGAGGATCACCCGCCGGCGCTCGGTCTCGATCAGCGGGTCGGGGATCGGCACCGCCGACAGCAGGGCCTGGGTGTACGGGTGGCGCGGCCGGTCGTACATGTCCTCGCAGTCCCCGACCTCGACGACGGTGCCGAGGTACATCACCGCGATGCGGTCGCAGAGGTGCCGCACGACGGCGAGGTCGTGGGCGATGAACATCATGGTCAGGCCCAGCTCCTCCTGGAGTTCCTCCAGCAGGTTGACGATCTGCGCCTGCACCGAGACGTCGAGCGCGGAGACCGGCTCGTCGGCGACGATGAACTGCGGGTTGCTGACCAGGGCGCGCGCGATGCCGACGCGCTGGCGCTGGCCGCCGGAGAACTCGTGCGGGTAGCGGTCGTGCCACTTCTCGCTGAGCCCGACCATCTGCATGGTCTCCCGTGCCTTCGCGCGCCGGCCCGCCGCGGGCAGGTCGGAGTGCACGAGCAGCGGTTCCTCGATCAGCTCGCCGATCGTCATGCGGGGGTTCAGCGAGGCGAACGGGTCCTGGAAGATCATCTGCATCTGCCGGCGCATGCCCCGCATCCGCCGGCGGTCCAGCGTGGTCAGTTCGGTGCCGTCGAAGGTGACGGTGCCCTGGCTGGGCTTGAGCAGCTGGAGGATGCCCCGCCCGGTGGTGGACTTGCCACAGCCGGATTCGCCGACCACGCCGATGATCTCGCCGCGCCGCACGTCCAGGTCCACACCGGAGACCGCGCGCAGCCGGGCGGGCAGCAGCGAGCCGCGTACCGGCACCTTGAAGTCGACAGCCAGGTCACGCACCCGCAGCAGCGGGTCCGGGGCGGCGTCGGGGGCGGTGTCGGGGGCCGTGGTCGTCATGAGCGCACCTCCGCGGTCTGGTCGGCGAAGCGGTCCGTCGTGGTTAGCCAGCCGCCCTGCTCGGCCGGGCGCATGCCCCAGCAGCGGGTGAGCTGGTCGCGGTCCGGCACGGTGGTCAGGCCGGGCGACTCGCCCTGGCAGATGTCGCGGGCGTGCACGCAGCGCGGGGCGAAGCGGCAGCCGGGAGGCAGCTCGGACAGCTCCGGCGGGCGGCCGGCGATGGGACGCAGCTTGCCGCCGCGAGCCTGGTCGAGGCGCGGCACCGAGCCGAGCAGACCCCAGGTGTACGGCATCTGCGGCTGGTGGAACAGGTCGACAGTGCCGGCGCGTTCGACGATCTGCCCGGCGTACATGACGTTCACCCGCTCGGCCATGCCGGCGACCACGCCGAGGTCGTGGGTGATGAGCAGGACCGCGGTGCGGGTCTCCAGCGCCAGTTCCCGCAGCAGGTCGAGCACCTGCGCCTGGATGGTGACGTCGAGCGCGGTGGTGATCTCGTCGGCGAGGATCAGCCGTGGCCGGCAGGAGAGCGCCATGGCGATCATGACCCGCTGGCGCATGCCGCCGGAGAGCTGGTGCGGGTAGGAGCTGAGCCGGGTCTCGGCGGCCGGGATGCGCACCATCTCCAGCAGCTCGACGGCTCGCCTGCGGGCCGCCCGGCGGCTCATCCCGAGGTGCAGTTCCAGCGCCTCGGTCATCTGCCGGCCCACTGTCAGCACCGGGTTCAGCGAGGTCATCGGGTCCTGGAAGATCATCGAGATGCCCTTGCCGCGTACGCCCCGCAGCTCCCGTGCGGACAGTCGCAGCAGGTCACGACCCTCGAAAAGCACCTGACCGCCGGTCACCTGACCGGCCGGCGGCACGATCAACCCCATGATGGACTGAGCGGTCGCCGACTTCCCGCAGCCGGACTCTCCGACGAGGGCGACCATCTCCCCTGCGTCGACAGTGAACGACACCCCGTCCACCGCCGTCACCGAGCCCCGCGCGCCGCGGAATTCGGTGCGCAGATCCCGGACCTCCAACAAGGCCATCGATCCCCCTGAGTTAGACTCCCGAACGCCACCATTCGTCACTGGGGAGTGTTGCACAGACGATGTTCGTCGTCTAGGCTCCCGGCAGCGACGAATTCCGTCACTAAGAGTTGGAGCGAGATGGCATCCAAGAGCTCGATCGAGAAAGATCGCAGCATCATCCGGGAGCTCGTTCAGGACCCGAGGCAGACGAACGTCGCGCTGGCGGCGAAGGTCGGCCTCTCCGAGGGATCCGTACGACGCCGGGTGGAACGGCTTGTCACCGAGGGTCAGCTGCAGTTCGCCGCCATTCCCAGTGCCGCCTTCATGGGGCGGCCGGTGCACACCCTGTTCGAGATCCAGAGCGCTCCCGGTGCCACAGAAAGGCTCATCGACAAGCTCGCCGGGATGCCGGAGATCGCGTACGTCTACCACGTGACCGGCCAGTTCGACGTCATCGCCGTCGGCTACTTCGCCTCCAGCAACGCCATGCGGCGGTTCTGGACGGAGCGGCTCGGCAACCTCGACGGGGTGATGGAGAGCAGGTCGGTGATGGTGCTACGGGTCGCCAAGCGCGCGCACGAGTGGGCGCGCGACATCGCCGTCACGGGGGACGAGGAAGCCGGCTGGGACGCGGAGGCGGACCCCGGCACACCCGGCGCTGACACCTGACCGACCGGAGAAACCCGCAATGCTGCGCATCACGTTGACCCGTCTCTTATCGGTTATTCCAGTCCTGTTCGGGATCTCGGTGATCTCGTTCCTCGTGATCCGCATGATCCCCGGCGACGTGATCAGTTCGATCATGGGCCAGGACTTCGGCGACCCCGCGATCGAGGCGGAGATGCGCCGCTACTTCGGGCTCGACATGCCCGTGTACGAGCAGTTCCTGAGGTGGCTCGGCGCCCTCGTCCAGGGCGACTTCGGCACCTCGATGCGCACCGGCCAGCCGGTGCTGGAAGAGATCATGCAGCGCCTTCCGTCCACGCTGCTGCTGGCCGTGTCGGCGCTGCTGGTCTCGATCCTCATCTCCATCCCGCTCGGCGTCCTCAGTGCCACCAAGCGCAACGGGCTGCTGGACGCCACCACCCGGGTCGGCTCGCTGGTCGGGCTGTCGCTGCCGAACTTCTGGCTCGGCATCCTGCTGGTGTACGTCTTCTCGGTGTCACTGGGCTGGCTGCCGTCCCAGGGCGCGGGTGAGGGCGAGGGCTTCTGGGGCACCCTGAAGCACCTCGTCCTCCCCGCCGTGACGCTCGGCTCCAGCCTCGCCGCGATCAGCATGCGGATGACCCGCTCCAGCATGCTGGAGGTGCTCAACCAGGACTACGTGCGCACCGCCCGGTCCAAGGGCCTCGCCGAGCGCGTGGTCATGAGCCGGCACGCGCTGCGCAACTCGCTGATCCCGGTCGTGACGGTGCTGGGCATCCAGGCCGGCGCGCTGCTGGGCGGCACGGTGATCGTCGAGCAGGTGTTCGCCTGGCCGGGCCTGGGGACGATGGTCATCCGCGGCATCTCCCAGCGCGACTACCCGGTCGTCCAGGGCACCCTGCTCTTCCTGGCCTTCTTCTACGTCGTCGTCAACTTCCTCGTAGACCTCATCTACACCTACCTGGATCCGAGGTTGCGCAGTGGTCACTGACATCGCCCCCGGCCGCCGCCCCGCCGAGGCGGCGGCCACTCGCAAGACCCCCCGCAGCCTCGAGTTGCTGCGCCTGATCTGGCGCGACCGGGTGGGCGCCATCGGCCTGGTCATCGTGGTGCTGATGGTCTCCGCAGCGGCACTGGCCCCGCTCATCGCCCCGTACGACCCGACCGCCATGTCCAACCAGCGGCTCGCCGCGCCCGGCGGCGACTTCCCGCTCGGCGCCGACGAGGCCGGCCGTGACCTGCTCAGCCGGGCCCTGTACGGCGCACGCACCTCGCTGGCCGTCAGCCTGATCGTGGTGACCTGCGCGGGCGCGATCGGCGTCCTGCTCGGACTGCTCGCCGGCTTCTACCGGGGCTTCCTCGACGCGGTCATCACCCCGGCCACCGACATCATGTTCGCCTTCCCCACGCTGCTGCTCGCGCTGGCGGTGGTGGCCGCCCGGGGGCCCGGCACGGAGAACCTGATCCTGGCCCTGATCCTCGTGTTCATCCCGAGCTTCGCCCGCGTGGTGCGCGGCACGGCCATGTCGGTGCGCCGCGAGCCGTACGTGGAGTCCGGCCAGGCGGTCGGCCTCAGCAACGCCCGGCTGATCTTCAAGTACATCCTGCCCAACTCGGTCGCCCCGATCGCGGTGCAGTTCACCACGAGCCTCGCCACCGCCATCCTCGTCGAGGCGTCACTGGGCTACCTCGGGCTCGGCGTGCAGCCGCCCCAGCCGTCCTGGGGGTCGATGCTCTCCAGCGGCAAGGCGTTCATGGAGATGTCGATCTGGCCGTCCGTCGTCCCCGGCGTCTGCATCATGATCGCGGTGCTGGGCTTCAACCTGCTGGGCGACACCCTTCGCGACGTGCTCGACCCGCGACTGCGCGGCCGTTCCAGCCGCTGACCCCTCGCACCCCCGGCAAGGAGCAACGTGGAAACCATCGACGAACACCTGGTTCGTCAACTGTCGGAATGGTCGGCGGGCGCCCCGGCGCCCGCCGACCCGTCGCCGGACGTCGAGGTCGACGCCGGTCTGCTGCTGGACTACTTCGACGCCCAGATCCAGAGCCGCCACCTCGACCTCGCGCTGCGGTGGCTGCAGTCGAAACGGGAGGGCTTCTACACGATCGGGTCCAGCGGCCACGAGAGCAACGCCGCCGTCGCGCTGGCGCTGCGCCCGACCGACCCGGCGCTGCTGCACTACCGGTCCGGCGGTTTCTACGCCGCCCGGGCCGGGCAGGTTCCCGGCTCCACCCCGGTCACCGACGTGCTGCACTCCGCCGCCGCGTCGCGCCGGGATCCGATCTCCGGTGGCCGGCACAAGGTGTTCGGGCACCGGGAGCTGAACATCATCCCGCAGACCTCGACCATCGCCTCGCACCTGCCCCGCGCGATGGGCATGGCGTTCGCCCTGGACCGCGGCGTCGGCGACACCGGCTACCCGGCCGACGCCGTGGTGGTGTGCAGCTTCGGCGACGCCTCGGCCAACCACTCCACCGCCGCCGGGGCGCTGAACGCCGTCGGCTGGGCCGCCCACCAGGGGCTCGGGATGCCGGTGCTGTTCGTCTGCGAGGACAACGGCATCGGCATCAGCACCCGGTCCCCGCACGGCTGGGTGGACCGGATGCTGTCCGCGCTGCCCGGCCTCGACTACACCGCCGCCGACGGCACCGACCCCGTGCGGTTGCTCGCCGTCGCGGCCGAGACGGCCCACCGGGTACGCGCCGGACGCCGTCCCGCCGTGCTGCACCTGCGGACGGTCCGGTTCATGGGCCACGCCGGCTCCGACGCGGAGCTGGCGTACCGGTCCCGGTCGGAGATCCTCGCCGACTACGCCCGCGACCCGCTGCTGGCCACGGCAGCGGTGCTGGCCTGGCGCGGGATCCTCGCCCCGGCCGAGAGCCTGGCCCGCTACGAGCAGACCCGCAAACTGGTCATGGACCAGGCGGAGGCGATGCTCGGGCGGGTCGAGCGGCTGCCCGACGCGGCGGCGGTGACCGGGCCGCTCACCGAACGCCGGACCGACCGGGTCGGCGCGGCCGCCGCACGGGCCGGCGCCGGCCGGGAGAAGGTGTTCGGCGGCCGGCTCCCCGAGGCGCGCGGGCCGCTCACGCTCGCCCAGTCGGTCAACGCCGCCCTGCACGACGCGCTGCTCACCTGGCCGCAGGCCCAGGTGTTCGGCGAGGACGTGGCGCGCAAGGGCGGCGTCTACGGCGCCACCCGCGGGCTGCGCAAGGCGTTCGGCGCGAACCGCGTGTTCGACACGCTGCTGGACGAGCAGACCATCCTCGGGGTGGCGCTCGGCGGCGCGCTGGCCGGCACGCTGCCGATCCCGGAGATCCAGTACCTCGCCTACCTGCACAACGCCGAGGACCAGCTGCGCGGCGAGGCCGCCTCGCTGCGGTTCTTCTCCGACGGGCAGTACGGCAACGGGATGGTCGTCCGGATCGCCGGCCTGGCGTACCAGAAGGGGTTCGGCGGGCACTTCCACAACGACAACTCGGTGGCGGTGCTGCGCGACATCCCCGGCCTGGCGCTGGCTGTCGCCTCCCACCCGGCCACCGCGCCGGCGCTGCTGCGGCAGTGCCTCGCGCTGGCCGAGCAGGAGAAGCGGGTCTGCGTGTTCCTGGAGCCGATCGCGCTCTACCACACCCGCGACCTGCACACCGACGGCGACGGCGGCTGGCTGGCCCGGTACGCCCCGCCGGACGAGTGGGCGGCCGGTGAGGCGCCGCTCGGGCAGGTCCGCACCGTACGCGGCGGCGGTGACCTGGCGCTCGTCACGTTCGGCAACGGCGTGCCGATGAGTCTGCGGGTGGCCGAGACGCTGGCCGCCGAGCGGGGCGCCGGCACCCGTGTCGTCGACCTGCAGTGGCTGGCGCCGCTGCCGGCCGCGAGCCTGCTCGCCGCGCTCGACGGCGTACCCCGGGTCCTGGTGGTCGACGAGACGCGGGCCGGCGGCGGGGTGTCCGAGGCGGTGGTGGCCGCCCTGGTGGACGCCGGTTACCCGGGGCGGATCTCCCGCGTCAACAGCGTCGACAGCTACGTCCCGCTGGGCCCGGCGGCCGACCACGTCCTGCTCGGTGAGCACGACGTGCTGACTGCGGCGCGCGCGCTGCTCGACTGACGCACGGCACGACGAAGGCGGCCCACCGGATCATCCGGTGGGCCGCCTCCCGTTCGGCCGCCTCAGTACCCCAGATCGGGCTGCCGCTTCAGGCCGGCCAACTGCTCGCCGGCCAGGTAACGCTCCAGGTTGACGCAGAAGTCGGCGTAGAGCCGCTGGAGGTTGCCGGTGCCGCGGAACGACGTGTGCGGGGTGATCGTCGTGTTCGGCAGGTCCCACAGCCGGTGGTCGGCCGGCAGCGGCTCCTCCTCGAACACGTCCAGCACCGCGCCGGCGATCCGGCCGGACCGCATCGCGTCGACCAGGGCGTCCTCTGCCACGAGGGCGCCCCGCCCGACGTTCACCAGCACCGCCGACTCCTTCATCGCCGCGAAGTGCGCGGCGTCGAAGAAGTAGCGGTTCTCGGTGGTCAGCGGCATGGCCAGGACCACCGAGTCGGCCTCCGGCAGCACCGTCATGTGCTCGGCGTACGGGATCACCCGGTCGAAGCCCTCGGCCGGAGCGCCGGAGCGGTTCACGCCGATCACGTCGACTCCGAGTGCGCGGGCCCGCCAGGCCACCTCGCCGCCGATGCCGCCGGTGCCGAACACCAGCATCGTGCTGCCGATGAAGTCCCGGCCGGTGATCCGCACCCACTCCCGGCGTTCCTGCGCCTCCCGGTGCTCCGGGAACGCGCGGAAGCGCATCAGCACCGCGCCGATGGCGTACTCGGCGATCGGCACGTTGTAGGAGTTGGGCGACCGGGTGTAGAGCAGCCCTTCGGCGAGGCGGCGCTGCATCAGCTCGCCGCCCACCCAGTCGAACCCGGCGGCGGTGATCTGCACCCACCGCAGCCTGTCGCACTTGGCCAGCAGCTCGTCGAAGGTGTCCTCGTTCATCGCGCTGCGCAGGATCACCTCGGCGTCGAGCCACTCGTCGCGTACCGGCTCACCGTCCGGAACCGGGCTGAACCGGCACTGCGGGAACCGCTCCCGCAGTTGCGGGAGCAGGTCCGACAGGTTGGGGGTGAGCAGGACGTGCGGTCCCGCGACGGCGCCGGTCACGAGGACTCCTGCGCACGCTTCCGGTTGTTGTACGTCACGCCGCCCTTGGCCCAGTTGTCGTACGACACCTCGTAGAGCAGGACGTGGGTGTTCTCGCGCGGGGAGCCGTACTTGACCAGCACGTCGGTCAGGTCAGCGATCATCGCTTCCTTGGTGGCCTGGTCCCGCTTGCCGATCTCGGCCCGGATGATTGCCATGTCAGTTCTCCTTGCTCGTGGTCGCGAAGTCCGGGTTGCGCTCGTATTCGGCCTTGACTGCGAGGTACGCGAAGGCGTGCGTGACGCGGGTCTTGAGCACCCCGTCGAAGACCTCGCGCGCCTTGGCGACGTCGCCGTTGTAGTAGTGCCAGTTGCCGAGGCCGTACCCCTGGGTGACGGTCTTGAGGCTGTTGCCGTCGCACATCGCCCACAGCTCGTCCGGGCCGATCTGGCCGGTGTAGAGCTTCATCCGGCCCTCGTAGCCCACCAGGTGCGGCTCGTCGACCAGGTCGACAGTGCGGAACCGGTCGAGCACCTCCTCGGCCTCGGCGGTCCGGCCGAGGCGCCGCAGCGCCATGTACTGCCAGTCCTGCGACGCCACCAGGCCCTCCTGGTGGCGGGACGCCTTCTCCGACTCGGCGAAGCTGGACAGGCAGCCCTCCAGGTCGCCGGCGAGGTACTGGGCGACGCCGAGGTGGTACCAGACGGAGGCGTGCAGCGTGGTGTTGTAGCGGCCGAGGATCTCCGGGTTCGCGGCGGCGTCGGTGTCGCTGAGGTGCTGCGGGCGCACGTCCTCGGGCCGGCCGAGGATCAGGCTCACGACGTCCTTCTCCACCTCCGGCTGGTACATCTCGTACTCGTCCTCGACGCCGGCGAGCTGGTCGGCGGCGGTGCGCAGGTCCGCGATCGCGCCGGCGTAGTCACTGATGGAGATCCGCCGGTGCCCCCGGAAACGCAGCAGGCGCGGGCTGTTCGGCTCCAGTTCGAGCGCCTCGGTCAGCAGCGCCACGGACTCCTCGTGCTTGCCGAGGTAGCCCTTCAGCCGGGCGGCGATGATGTAGCGGTGGGTGAGGGGTACGGACGTCATGGATTGCCTTTCGTCGCGGTACGGCGGAGGGGGCGCCCCCGGGAGGCGGCGCCCCCTCCGCGGTTCGTCAGCGGTCCAGCCAGAGGTGCCGGTAGAAGCGGTACGTCGGCGTCGGGTCACCGCGGTAACCCATGACGTCCTTCTGCACCACGTCGAAGTCGGCGTTCAGGAACGTCATCGCCACCGGGCCCCGCTCGGCGAGGATCTTCTCGGCCTGCTGGTAGAGCTGGGCACGCTTGCCCTTGTCCATCTCGGAGCGGGCCTTGACGACCAGGTCCTCGTACTCCGCGTCGGACCAGTTGCCGTAGTTCAGGCCGCCGCCCTTGAGGAAGCTGGCGGTGAACCGCTCGTCCGGGTCGTAGGTGAGGCCGAAGCCGGACTGGTACATGTCGAAGTCGCCGGACTTCGTCTTGGTGTCGGCGATGGTGGACTCCACCGACTCCAGCGTCACCTTGATGCCGATCTTGGCGAGCTGCTGCTGCTCGACCTCGGCCGAGCGCACCTGGAACGCCGAGGTGGCGATGACCATCAGCTTGGCGTCGAAGCCGTTCGGGTAGCCCGCCTCGGCCAGCAGCGCCTTCGCCTTCTCGATGTCCGGCTTGCCGTACACCGGCTCCTTGAGCGCGCCGAAGCGGTCCGGCGGCAGGTAGCCGGCGTTGAGCGCGGTGCCGAAGCCGGAGTTGGCGACGTTCAGGATCTCCTGCCGGTCCAGCGCCATGTAGATGGCCTGCCGGACCTTGACGTTGTCGTACGGCGCCTTCGAGGTGTTCAGCCGCAGGTGCAGCGACAGCGAGCCGGAGCCGCCGTACCACTTGAGCTTCTCGTCCCGCTTGAGCGCGTCGATGAACTCGGGCGCGGGCCGCCACAGGAAGTCGACGGTGCCGCTGCGCACGGCGGCGGCGCGGGCGTTGTCGTCGGGGTTGAAGGTGAAGTCCAGCCCGTCCAGGTACGGAACCCCGGACTCCCAGTACTTGTCGTGCTTGTCGAGCTTGATGGCCTGGCCGGTGGTCCGGGCGGCGAGCTTGAACGGCCCGCTGCCGCCGTCGACGCTGCCGTTGAGGTCGCCCTGCTTCTCGACCACGGTCCGGTCGACGATCGACGACGCGGCGGTGGAGAGCAGGGTCAGGATGGCGGCGTTGGGCTTGGCCAGCTTCATCACGACGGTGCGCTCGTCGGGCGCCTCGACCGAGGTGATGCCCTCGTAGCTGCGGGCGCGCGGTGCCCGGGTGGCCGGGTCCTTGATCCGCTCGATCGAGTACTTCACGTCGGCGGCGGTCACCTTGCGGCCACTGTGGAAGTACGCGTTGTCGCGCAGCTTGAACGTCACGGTCAGGCCGTCCGCGCTCAGCTCCCACGACTCGGCGATGGCCGGCTTGATCTCACCCCGGTACGACTGCACGAGCGACTCGTAGATCTGCTCGTTGATGACGAAGGCCGAGGTCTCCGACATCCGGTGCGGGTCGAGTTCGTTGGCGTCCAGCCGGATCATGATCCGCAGGCGGCCGCCGGACTTCGGCGTGCCGGCGGCCTGCGTCTCGTCCTCCAGCTTGACGTTGCTGGTGAGGCCGTCACTGGCGTTGCCATCGGACTTGCCCGACGGCGGCTCGCCGCCTCCGCAGCCGGCCGCGAGCGTCGCCACGACGCCCACCGCCAGCGCTCTCATCAGAATTCGGGTACGCATCAGTCTCCTTGGCAGTGTCACGATTAGCGCTTCAGGCCGGCTTCCATGCCTCCCCATAGACCCGAAGCCAGTTGCCCCCGAGGATCTTGGTCACGTCCTCCGGCGAGAAGCCGCCGGCCAGAAGCGCCGCGGTGATGTTCGGGAAGTCCGAGGCGTCGTCCATGCCGATCGCCCGGCGCTCCTCCCAGCCGAAATCACCCAGCAGGTTCCGGTGCTCCTTCGAGTTCGCCTCCGCGATGCTCTTGAGCTGCGCGATCCGCATCTCCTCGGTCCACGTCTCGTCGTAGTCGGTGGCCACGGCGACGTGGTCGACGCCGGCCACCTCCACGACGCGGGAGACGTGCTCGACGAAGCGGGTCAGGTCCGGACGACGGGACGGGTCGTCCGGGTGGTACAGGAATCCCGACAGGGTGGTGATGCCCATGACGCCGCCCTGCTCGGCCAGGCGCCGCAGGTATCCGTCCGACTTGGCGCGGATGTGCGGCGACAGCGCGTCGCAGAACGAGTGCGTGACGACGACCGGCTTGTCCGAGGCGTCCATGGCGTCCAGGCCGGTGCGCTCGCCGCTGTGCGAGACGTCGACGAGCACCCCCAGCTCGTTCATCGCCTTGACGAACGTGCGGCCGCGGTGCGAGAGCCCCGAGTCGGTGTCCTCGCCGCAGCCCGCACCGAGCAGGTTCTGCCGCTGGTACGTCAGCTGGAGGATGCGGACGCCGAGGTCGTGGAACGTGCCGAGCAGGTCGAGGTCGGCGCCGATCATCTCGGTGTCCTGCGGGCCGAGGATCACGGCCTCCTTGCCCTCGGCCTTCGCCCGGTGGATGTCGTCCACCGTGAGGGCGAGCAGGACGTCGTCCGGGTGCGCGTCGATCCACCTGCGGCAGCGGTTGACTTCGCGCAGGGCGGTGACGGTGTCCGCGTACGGCCTGGTGACCGTGTGGTTCACAGCGGTGACGCCGCCTCGCCGGATCCGGTCGAGGTGGGCGTCGCTCAGCTCGATGACAGTGCTTCCGTCCACCACGGTGGCGGCGGCGTGCACGTCGGCGGCCGAGAGAACGGGATGGTCGGTGGCGGCAGTGTTCACGTCATCTCCAGATCATCGGAAGATGCCGAGACTCTACGAGGCACGCAACTTGTTGTCCATAAAATCTCACCAACTCGTCAGTACGTAGTGTCTAACTGACGAATTTCGTCGTTCTGACGCGCGGCAAACCGATCGAGGCAGCCCGTCCGGCGCGAACGGGTCATAGCGCCACCAAGACTTCGAAGCGGAGAAAACGCACGGTGCACTGTGGAGGGGGTGACGCAGTCCATCCCGTACGCCGAGGATTGCGACCTCCTTACCCTCGCGGACCTGCGGGGATGTTCGATACCATCGAACATCCCGGCGGAGGTCCCGCCACCTCGACAGGAGGTCCCCGTGCGGCCCATGAACAGTCAGCCGTCGGAGCAGGCCGGCTCCGGTGGCGCCGCGGACGAGAACACGCCCGCGGGTGTCGTCGGCGGCCGGATCCGGCGCTACCGCAAGGAACGCGGGCTGACGCTGCGCGGCCTGGCCTCCCGCTCGGGGCTGTCCATCGGTTTCCTGTCCCAGGTCGAGCGCGGCATCTCCTCCATCGGCCTGACCGCGCTCGGCAGCGTCGCGAAGGCGCTCGACCGGTCGGTTGCCGACTTCTTCGACGCCGGCACGCCCTCGCCGGACAGCACCGTCTCCTCGCTCCCCCGGCACTTCACGCTGACCAGGGCGGAGACGGCCGCGACGCAGTACGTGTCCGGGCAGCAGACCTACCGCATGCTCTCCGACCGGGGACCGGACCTGGTGCTCGAACCGATGCTCGTGCACATCGCGCCGGGCGGGCGCCGCGAGAACGCGTACGGCCACCGGGGCGAGGAGTTCGCCTACGTCATCTCCGGCGAGCTGCTCTACGAGGTCGAGGGCGTCGAGCACCGGCTGTTCCCGGGTGACAGCGTGCACCTGCGCTCGTCGGTGCCGCACCAGCTCTACAACGACACCGACGCGGTGACCACTGTGGTCTCGGTGGTCACGCCCCGCCTGTTCTGACCGGCGCACCGGGCACCACGAATCGCCCTCTGATTTCACGTAGGTGAACACGGAGGGCGATTCGCTGTGTGGCGTCAGCGACCGAGGCGGGCGTCCACGGCGGTCATCGTGTCCTGCCAGATGACCGACGCCGGGTCGATGACGGCAAAGTGATCCCCCGGCTGTTCGAGGTGGCGGATCTCGTCGCCCGCTGCCGCCGCGGCGGCGGCGTAGCGCCGGTTGGCGTCGACGAGGTCGAGGCTGTCCTCCGTCCCCTGCACGAGCAGCGTCGGCACCCCGGTCGGCAGGCGCCGCATCGGGTCGCTCTCGGCGTACCGGCGCGGGGCCGTCACCGGGGAGCCGCCGAGCGCCGCGGCGACCGCGCCGTCGCCGAGGTAGCGCCGCTCGCCCTCGGTGAGGTCGAGCACCCCGGCCAGCGACACCGCGAGCGCGACACGCGGACCGCCCGGACGCGCGGCGAGGTCCGCCGCGGCGCGCAGCGCGAGCTGCCCGCCGGCCGAGTGCCCCAGCACGACGATGCGGTCCAGGTCGACCAACCGGTCGCGGGCCGGTTCCCGCAACGCGCGCAGGCCCGCCTCCACGTCCTGCGTGGTCGCATCCCAGCCGTGCCGGTCCGGGCGCCGGTACTCCAGATTCCAGGAGGCGTACCCGCGCCGGGCCAGGTCGGCGGCGAGCGCGTCCATCAGGTCCGCCCCCCAGATGGACCGCCAGAACCCGCCGTGCAGCAGCACCGCGACCGGCGCCGGGCCGGCGTCCGAGGTGGACGGCAGCCGCAGGTCGCCCCACTGGTCCGGGTCGGGGCCGTAGGCGATCCGGGTGGCCGGCGCGCGGAGGCGGTGCACGGCGTGCCGGATCGCCCACGCCAGGCCCCACAGTCCCCGTCCGGACAGGTGGACCGCGCCGGGCACCGGCGGCTCGACGGTCAGGTCGTACCAGACCACGCCGGACGGCTGCGCGCCGATGAGGGCACGGGCCGCCGACGTGGGGCCGGGCAGAGCCACCACCGGCTGGTCCGTCGCGGCGAGCAACGAGCGCAGCTCGCCGGCCGAGGCGACGGTGACGACCTGACCGGGGACGTCCAGTTCGGCGCAGGTGGCGGCGGTCAGCGACGCCAGCAGGGCCGGGTCGGCCACCAGGCCGGGGCCGGCCACGACAGTGAGCCGCACCCGAGTCACCTCCGCAGCAACGGCAGGACGGCCGAGCCGAGCAGGTCCACGCCGCGCTCGTCGGTGAGGCCGTGCGGCGTACCGAACTCGACCCGGCGCACGCCCGCGTCGATGAGCGCCTGGGCCTGCGCGGCGACCTGCTCCGGCGTGCCGGAGAAGGCGAACCGGTCGAGCACGTCGTCCGGGATCAGCCGGCCCGCCGCCTCGTCCTCGCCCGCGTCGACCAGCTCACCGACGCGCTTGACCAGGTCGTCGGGCATCTCGACGGTCGGGTCCAGCTCGGCCACCACGGCGAGGTACATGGCCACCTCGGTGCGGGCCTTCGCGCGGGCCGCCTCGCCGTCGGTGTCGACGACTGTCACGGCGCCGAGCACGATGCCGACGTCGGCGACGTCGCGTCCGGCCTTCTCCGCGCCGGTCCGCAGCCGCTCGCGGATCACCGGGACCATGTCCGGGTTGGCGCTGCCGCCCACCTTGATCTCGTCGGCGATCCGGCCGGCCAGCGCCGCGCCCTGCGGGCCCCACGCGCCGAGCAGCAGCGGCGGGTCGGGCCGCTGCACGTCGTAGCGCAGCGCGGTGCCGGGGGCGAGCGAGAAGACCTTTCCGGTGAAGCCGCTGCGGTCGCCGCGCAGCAGGCGGTAGACGACCTGGACGGCTTCCTCGATGGTGGTCAGCGGCCGCGGCTGCGGCAGGCCGACAGCGCCCAGCCAGGTTCCGCGGGCCAGACCCAGGTAGGCCCGCCCGTGCGAGGCCAGGTCCAGGGCGGCGATCTGACCGGCGATCTCGTACGGCGCCATCGAGTACGGGTTCAGGCAGGCCGTGCCGAGGCGTACCCGTTCGGTCGCCTGTGCCATCTCCAGCAGCGGGAAGATCGGCGGCTGGTACATCAGGTCGCCGAAGACGGTGAGCACGTCGAAGCCGTGCGTCTCGGCGGCACGCGCCAACCGGGCGTACGCGCCGGCCGGCTTGTCGCTCTGCAGGCCGAGCCCGATCTCGACGGTCATGTCAGGTCCGCCGAGTTCATCGTGCGCCGGCAGGTCCGTTCCACCTTCATGACGAGCCGCTCCTCCGGGTCGGGGCAGATGAAGTGGGAGTCCTGGGCCAGCCAGTCCCCCGGTGCCAGGTCACGCTGCTTGGCGGCGAGGAAGGGCAGCACCGAGGCGAGCGCGTACACGCAGAAGTGCTTTCCCTCGGGCAGCCGCAGGTGCGCGCTGTTCGTCAGTTCGAAGTGGTCGCCCACGGCCATGCCGCACACCGACCGGCCCTCGATCCGGTCGACTGTGACCTTCAGGTCGTAGATCTCCATGTCGCCGTCGCTGTCGCTCACGGTCCCTCCCCCTCGTCGATCCGTACGATGATCTTGCCGGTGGTCCGGCGTTCGGCCAGCTCGGTGAGCGCCGCGGGCGCCTCGTCCAGCGACACGACGCGGCTGACCGGCGGCCGGACCGCGCCGGAGGCGCACATGTCGAACAGTTCCTGGTAGGCGGACTCGACGGCGCTCGCCCGCTGCCACGGGTACTGCGAGCCCCAGGAGAGGCCGACGAGCGTCGCGTTGGCCGCCATGAGCCGCAGCGGGTCCACCGGCGGCGGTGCGCCACCGGCAGCGCCCACCGCGACCAGGCGGCCCTCGAACGCGAGACAGTCCCAGGACCGGGCGAACACGTCGCCGCCCACCGGGTCCACCACGACGTCCACGCCCCGGCCGTCGGTGGCCGCGAGCACGGCAGGCACGAAGTCCTCCGCCGTGTAGTCGATCGCCACCTGGGCGCCGTGGTCGCGGCAGATCGCGGTCTTGGCCGGGCCGCCCGCGGTGGCCACGACCCGGGCGCCCCGGGCGACGGCGAGCTGGATCGCGGCGATGCCCACCCCGCCGGCGCCCGCATGCACCAGCACCGTCCGCCCGGCGGTGAGACCGGCTCGTTCCAGCGCGAACCACGCGGTCTGGTAGGTGACCGGCAGCGCCGCCGCGGTGACCGGGTCGATCGTGGACGGTCGCGGCACCACCACCGCGGCGCCCACCGTCACCGTCGTGCCGAGCGCGCCGCGCGGCAGCGCCGGGCAGGCGAGCACCTCCTGACCCAGCAGGTGCTCGGCCCCGGCGCCGGCGGCGACGACCCGCCCGGCCGCCTCCACACCGGGTGTCATCGGCGGGTCGGGCCGCACCGGGTACTCGCCCCGGCAGAGCATGACGTCCAGGAAGTTCAGCCCCACCGTACGCACGGCGAGCCGTACCTCACCGGGGCCGGGCGGCGGGTCGTCGGGCAGAACGGCGACCGACAGCACGTCCGCCGGCTCACCGGTCCGCCCGGCGACCAGCCGCCGGATCACGCCGCACCCACCGGTTCCCGGACCAGCTCGGCGTGGTGGTGCACGATCACCCAGCGGCCGTCGACCCGGCGCACCACGTCGGTGACCCGGGTGATCTCCGGCTCGTCGTCCGGGCCGAGCTGCGCGACCAGCTCGTACCGGGCCACGCCGAAGTCGTCCCACACGTCGATACGCTTGTCCCGCGCGGCGAGCACCGCCAGCCGGGGCCGCTGCCCCGCGGCGTCCCGCCGGGCGCGGTACTCGTCCAGCTCGGCCCGGGTCCGCAGCGGCCCGGGCAGGTGCGTCTCCCAGGTGGTCACGTCGGGGTCCAGGTGCGTGTCGAACCGCTGCTGGTCCCCGGCGAGGAACGCGTCGTACATGTCGTCGATACCGGCGGCGATCTCCGCCGCGCCTGCCTGCGCGAAGGTCATCGCGTCTCCTCCTGGTTCCGATCGTCGCGGGCGATCTGCCCGCCCTTCATCACCCACCGCACGTCCCGGAACGCCGAGGTGTCGGCCAGCGGGTCGGTGTCCGTCGCGATCAGGTCGGCCAGCTTGCCGGCCTCGACGGTGCCGAGGTCGGACTCCGCGCCGAGCCACCGGATCGGGCCGAGCGTGCCGGCGTGGATGGCCCGCGCGGTGCCGATCCGCTCGGACATGTACTCCAGCTCCCGGATCGAGGCTGTCGTGCCCTCGAACTGCCAGAACGGGGGCATGTCGCTGCCGAGCAGCACCTCCACCCCGGCGGCGACGGCCATGTCGAAGCTCTCCAGGTGCCGGGGGCCGGCGCCGAGCGACCGGCACTGCATCCACTCCGGAACGCCCAGCTCGTCGAAGAACTCCTTGCACCGGGTCACCAGCAGCGTCGGCACGAGCGCCGTGCCGCGTTCGGCCATCCGCGCCGCGACCTGCGGGGTGAGCTGGTAGCCGTGCTCCACGCAGTCCAGTCCCAGCTCGACCGCCGCGCCGATCACGTCGGCGGGCCCGGCGTGCGCGGTCACCTTGCGGCCCCACGCGTGCGCCGTCTCGATCACCGCCGTCATCTCGTCGGCGAACAGCTGGGGCGTGTGGATGCTCTCGTGCTCACCGGCGATGCCGCCCGAGATCATCACCTTGATCAGGTCAGCGCCGGCCTTGATCTGGCTGCGCACGCCGTGGCGGAAGCCCACCGGGCCGTCGCACTCGAGCGTGTCGTTGCTCTCGTGGCCGTGCCCGCCGGTGCACACCAGCGCCCGGCCGGCGGTGTAGATGCGCGGACCCGGGACACGCCCGGCGTTGATCGCCCGCCGCAACGCGAAGTCGGCGTGGTCCTTCTCCGCCACGCAGCGCACAGTGGTCACGCCGGAGTGCAGCGTGCGCCGCGCCCCGTCGGCCATGTAGTGGGCGAGGTCGTACGAGCCCATCCCCTTGACGCCGTCGCCCCCGGAGCCGGGCAGCGACAGCGAGAAGTGGGTGTGCATGTTGACCAGGCCGGGCGTCACGTACCCGCCGTCGAGGTCCACCTCGGTCAGCCGGCCGGCGGCCCGCGCCTGCTCGGCCACCTCGGCGTACGGCCCGACGGCGGCGATCCGGTCACCCCGGACCCACACCCCGGCACCGGTCACGGGCGCCATGCCGTCCACCACGCGGGCATCAAGCACTGTGCAGTTGCCGAGCAGCACGCTCGGCTGCTCGGGCGAATAGGCGGCACTCACGCGATCACTCCATAAACGTCTCGGGCGGCCCGCGCGGAGACGTAGCCCTCGGCCACGTCCCGTCGCACCGCCTCCGGATCCCGACTCCTCGGGTCACCGTGCCCGCCGCCACCGGCGGTCAGCAACGTCACCCGATCCCCCACCGCCACCGCGGTACGCCGTGTGCTCACCCGGTGCTCCCGGTCCGTGCCCGGGAAGACGACCACCTGGTTCGGCTCCGGCTGCTCGCCGCCGGCCAGCGCCCACGGCGCGCTCTTCGTCTTCTTGATCACCGACAGGAACTCGCCCGGCGTCACGAACCGGATGTCCCGCCGCAGGCCGCAGCCGCCCCGGAACCGGCCGGCGCCCCCGGAGTCGGTACGGATCTCCAGACGCTCGAAGAACATCCCGGTCTTCGACTCCAGCACCTCGACCGGCGTGTTGCGCGCCTGGGTCTGGCACAGGTGGTTCGCCGGTCCGATGCCGTCGTGCCGGGGCGTGCCGCCCCACCC
The DNA here is from genome assembly GCF_027460145.1 of Micromonospora sp. WMMA1949. NCBI lineage: Bacteria > Bacillati > Actinomycetota > Actinomycetes > Micromonosporales > Micromonosporaceae > Micromonospora > Micromonospora sp. WMMA1949. Next base: position 752,433 of record NZ_JAPZBG010000001.1, read on the forward strand.
GACCGGGTCGTTGTTGCTGACCGCGAACATGTCGCCGGTGTCCGGGTGCCGCCCCACCATCATGAAGCCGGGCACGTCGCCGCCGGAGGAGGCGGCGAGCCGGTCCGGCATGCCCTGCGCCAGCGCCTTGAGGATCAGCTCCAGCGCGACGGTGCCGGTCCACTGGGTGAACGTGGCGGCCGGGTACTGCGCGTGGAACAGCGTGCCGGGCTCGGCGCGTACCCGCAGCGGCGCGAAGTGCCCGGCGTTCGTCTGCTCGTACGGCGTCGTGACGCCCTTGAACGCGACCCGGCAGGTGGCGATGGTGGCCCCGAGCGGCAGGTTCACCGGCCCGGGCACCGCCGGGGACGACCCGGCGAAGTCCACTGTGAACTCGCCGTCGGCGACGGTGACGGTGACCCGCATGAGGATCGGCTCGTCGGTGACGCCGTCGTCGTCGAGCCAGTCCTCGGCGGTCCAGCTGCCCTGCGGCAGCGCGGCCACCGCCTCCCCGGCGCGCTGCGCGGCGGCGTCGATCACCCGGTCGACGACCGCGTCGACCACCGCCGGGCCGTACTCGCGGTACAGCTCGGTCAGCCGCCGCTCGCCGGTCCGCAGCGCGGCGATCTGCGCGTTGAGGTCGCCGATGACGAGTTCCGGCATCCGCGAGTTGAACCGGATCAGCTCGTGGATCTCCGGCACCGGCTCACCGCGGGCGTACACCTTCGTGCCGGGGAAGATGATCCCCTCCTGGTGCATGTCCGTGGAGTCGAGCACGTAGCCGGGGTCCTTGGCGCCCAGGTCCATCCAGTGCGCCCGGATGCACAGGAAGCCGATCAGCTCCTCGGTTCCCGGCAGCACGACCGGCGCGAACATCGTGGCGTCGTACGTGTGCGCCGCGTTCCAGTACGGGTAGTTCAGCAGCACCACGTCGCCGCGGTGCAGGTTCTCCACGCCGACGTACTCGACGCCCTTGCGCAACGAGTAGTCGTTGGCGCCGAGGAAGCGGGACAACCCCGTCGACTCCGCGACCAGCCGCAGCCGCCGGTCGTAGATGGAGATGCCGAAGTCGTACACCTCGTAGATCACCGGGTTGAAGGCGGTGCGCACCAGCGCGGCCCGCATCTCCTCGGCGGCCGAGACGAGATGACTGCGGACGACCTCGACGGTTGCCCCGTCGACCGTCGGCTCACCCATCGACGTCCACTCCGTAGACGTCCCGGGCCGCCTCCCGGGAGACGTACCCCTCGGCCACGTCCCGCCGCACCGCCTCCGGGTCGCGGCGGCGCGGGTCACCGTGCCCGCCGCCACCGGCGGTCAGCAGGGTCACCCGGTCGCCGACGGCGACCGTCGTGCGCTTGGTGCTCACCCGGTGCTCGCGGTCGGTGCCCGGGAACACCACGATCTGGTTCGGCTCCGGCTGCAAGCCGCCGTCCAGCGCCCACGGCGCGCTCTTGGTCTTCTTGATCACCGTCAGGAACTCACCGGGCGTCACGAACCGGATGTCCCGCCGCAGGCCGCAACCGCCCCGGAACCGGCCCGCGCCGCCGGAGTCCTCGCGGATCTCCCAGCGCTCGAAGAACATCCCGGTCTTGGCCTCCATGACCTCGATCGGGGTGCCCCGGCCGGTGCTGCCCGAGACGTGCGTGGCGCCGTCCATCCCGTCGTGCGTCGCGGTGCCGCCCCAGCCCACCAGGTCGTTGTTGCTGACCGCGAACATCTTGCCGGTGTCCGGGTGCAGGCCGACCATCATGAATCCGGGCACGTCGCCGCCGGAGGACGCGGGCAGCAGGTCCGGCATGCCCTGGGCCAGCGCCTTGAGGATCAGCTCCACCGCCACGATGCCGGTCCAGAGCGTGAACGTGGGCTGCGGGTAGACGGCGTGGAACAGGCTGCCCGGCTCGGCGCGCACCTCCAGCGGTGCCACGGTGCCGGCGTTCGACGGCTCGTCCCGCGACGTCAGCGACTTCAGCACGACCTTGCAGATCGCCTCGGTCGCGCCGAACGGCATGTTGATCGGGCCGCGGGTCGCCGGGGCCGAGCCGGCGAAGTCGACGACGAAGCGCCCGTCGGCGATGGTCACAGTGACGCGCATCTTCACCGGGTCGTCGGTGATGCCGTCGTCGTCCACCCAGTCCTCGGCGGTCCAGGTGCCCTGCGGAAGCGTCGCCAGCGCCGCCCGGGCGCGGGCCTCGCCGTCGGCGATGATCCGGTCGATCGCCTGGTCGACGGTGTCCCGGCCGAACTTCTCGATGATCTCCAGCATCCGGCGCTCGCCGGTACGCAGCGCGGCGATCTGCGCGTGCAGGTCACCGAGCACCGCGTCGGGCATCCGCGAGTTGAAGCGGATCAGCTCGTGGATCTCGCGCACCGGCTCGCCCCGGGACACGACCTTGGTGCCCGGGAAGATCAGCCCCTCCTGGTGCATGTCGGTCGAGTCGAGCACGTAGCCCGGGTCCTTGGCGCCCAGGTCCATCCAGTGCGCGCGGACGCAGAGGAAGCCGACCAGTTCGCCGTCCGCGTCCGGGTCGGCCTCGTCCGGCCGGAACACCGGGGCGAACAACGTCGCGTCGTACGCGTGCGCCGCGTTCCAGTACGGGTAGTTGAGCAGCACCACGTCGCCGCGGTGCAGGTTCTCCCGGCCCACGTACTCCACGCCCTTGCGCAGCGAGAAGTCGTTCGCGCCGAGGAAGAACGTCAGCCCGGTGGCCTCGGCGACCAGCCGCAGGTCGGCGTCGTACATCGACAGACCGAAGTCGTGCACCTCGTAGATGACCGGGTTGAACGAGGTGCGGATCAGGGTGGCCCGCATCTCCTCCGCGGCCGACAGCAGATAGCTGCGGACGACCTCGACCTGGGCTCCGTCCAGCGTGGTCATGCGGCTTCCTCCAGGGTGACGAGCAGGTATCCGTGGTCGTCGACGGTTACCCGCTGACCGCTGGGCACCACAGTGGTCGAGGTGCCCTCGTCGACCAGCGCCGGTCCGTCGAAGGTGTCGCCCGGCTCCAGGCGGGCCCGGTCGTAGACCGCGAACGGCACCACCGCGTGCTGCCCGAAGTCGTACGCATCGCGGTGGGTCAGCAGCGCCTGCGACGGGTCGCCGTCGCCGCGCGCCAGCGTCTCCAGCTCGGGCCGGTCGGTGCGCCCGATGCCGCGCACCCGCAGGTTGAGGATCTGCAGCGGGTTGCCCATGGTGTGGCCGTACCGGGTGCGGTGCGTCTCGTCGAACGCGGCGCGGATCGCGTCGCGGTCCAGCTCGCGCCCGACGGTGACCATCAGGCTGTGCTCCTGGCCCAGGTAGCGCAGCTCGAACTGCCGCTCCAGCACCGCCTCGCCGGCCGGCACGCCCTGCGCCACCAGCGACGCGACCGCCTCGGCCTCGACGGCCTTGAACAGCTGCTCCAGCTCCGACAGGTCCGCGTCGTCGAGCGTGGCCATCACGGTACGGCTGAAGTCGTTGACGATGTCGGCCGAGAGCATGCCCCATGCGGAGAAACCGGACGGCGCGAACGGCACGATCACCTCGCCGATGCCCATCTCGCGGGCCAGCAGCGGCGCCAGCAGCGGTCCGGCGCCGCCGAACGCGAGCAGCGCGAACTGCCGGGGGTCGTGACCCCGCTCGACGGTGATCTGCCGGACCGCGCCGACGGTACGGGCCAGCAGCACGTCGAACACGCCCGCCGCCGCGTTCTCCACGCTCAGGCCGAGCGGCTCGGCGAGCTGCTCGGCGATGGCGGCGCGCGCCTCGGCGTCGCGCAGCCCCATGGTGCCGGCGAGGAACCGGTCCGGGTCCATGTAGCCGAGCACCACGGCGGCGTCGGTGACCGTCGGCCTGGTGCCGCCCCGGCCGTAGCAGACCGGGCCGGGGTCGGCGCCGGCGCTCTGCGGGCCGACCTTCAGCAGGCCGTGGTCCAGCCAGGCGATCGAACCGCCGCCGGCGCCGATGGTCCGGATGTCGTACGTCGGGATGAGCAGCGGGAAGTGCTCCAGCTGGGCCTCGTACGCGGCGACCGGGTTGCCGCGCTCGATCACGCAGGCGTCCAGCGAGGTGCCGCCGATGTCGAACGTGAGCACGTTGTCCCGGCCCAGCTCGGAGGCGACGTACGCGGCGCCGACGATGCCGCCGGCCGGGCCGGACAGCACGGTGTGCGTGGGTGCGGTCTTGGCAACCGCGCTGGTCATCGAGCCGCCACCGGACCGCATGATCAGGAAGCGCCCGGCGAAGCCGCGCTCGGCCAGGCCGGACTCCAGCTCGTCCACGTACCGCTCGAAGATCGGCCGGATGTACGCCTCCAGCACCGTGGTGCTGGTCCGCTCGTACTCCCGGTACTCGCGCACGATGTCTGTCGACAGCGATAGGCTGACCTCGGGGAACTCCTCGTGGATCAGGCGCGCGGCCTCCCGCTCGTGGCTCGGGTCGAGGAACGAGTGCAGGAAGCAGATGGCGATCGAGGTGACCTGCTGGTCCACCACGAGCGTGCGGGCGGCCTCCCGGACGCTGTCCGGGTCCAGCGGCTCCACCACGCGGCCCCGGTAGTCGAGCCGGCCCCGCACGCCGGCGGTGAAGCGGCGCTGCACCAGGCTCTCCGGCCGCTGGTACTGGAAGTCGTACATGTGGTCGGACGGCACGTTGCCGCGGCCGATCAGGAAGATGTCCCGGAAGCCCTCGTTGGTGATGATGCCGGTACGGCCGCCACGACGCTCCAGCACCGCGTTGAGGCCGAGGGTGGTGCCGTGGATGAACAGCTCCACCTCGGACAGGTCGGTGCCGAGCGCGGTGATCGCGTTGAGGACACCGTCCGCGGGCCGGGCCGGGGTCGTGGCCGCCTTGCGGAAGCGGACCCGGTTGGTGCGCGTGTCCAGTTCCATGGCGTCCACGAAGGTCCCGCCGATGTCGACGGCGAGCCGGATGGGGCGACGGGTCATGGCGTGACAGCCTGCCTTCCGATGAGGGCGGGAAGCTCGGGAACGCGCCAGCAGGCGGCCCGGCTCTCGCCGTACGACTGAAGCTCCTGCTGCTCCGATCGGCACCGGTCGGTGACGAACGGGCACCGGGCGGCCAGTGGGCACCCGGTCGCGGCGTCGGCTTCCTCCAGGTCCTTGACCAGCTCGACGGCCTCGCCGTCGGACCCGGTCGTCCCGCCGAGGCGGGGGGCGCTGCCCAGCAGCGCCCGGGTGTACGGGTGCCGGGGCGTGTCGAAGACGACGTCCACCGGTCCTTCCTCGACGACCCGGCCGAGGTAGAGCACCACGACACGGTCGGCGAACCCGCGCACCGTGGCCAGGTCGTGGGAGATGAACACCGAGGCGCGGTCCGCGTCGGCCGCCACGTCAGCGATCACGTCGAGGATCTGCGCCTGGACGGTGACGTCCAGCGCCGAGGTCGGCTCGTCGAACACGATCAGGTCCGGCTCGCCGACCAGCGCGCGGGCGATGCCGATACGTTGCGCCTGGCCGCCGGACAGCTCGTGCGGGTAGCGCTGGAGGATCGACCGGTCCAGCTCCATCCGGTCCAGCACGGCGGTGACGCGCGCCTCCCGCTGCGCCGCGGACAGGCCCGCGGCGCGCAGCGGCTCGGCGACGGAGTCGCCGACGGTACGGCGCGGGCTCAGCGAGCCGATCGGGTCCTGGAACACGAGCTGCGCCCGGGTCCGGGCCCGGCGCAGCGCCCGGCCCCGGGGGCGGGGGCGGCCCGGCTGCTTGACCAGCGCCTGCCCGGCGACCGTGACGGTGCCGGACGTGGGCGCGACCAGGCCCATCACGAGCTTCGCGAGGGTGCTCTTGCCGCAGCCGCTCTCGCCCACCACGCCCAGCGTCTCGCCCGGCCCGAGCCGGAGCGTGACGCCGCGCAGCGCGTGGTGCCCGCCGGAACCGAACCGGCTGCGATAGACGACGTGCGCGTCCTCGATCTCCAGCACGGCGGGCTTCGGGTCCGGGCCGGCCGCGCCCGCGCCGGACGCGACCGGCGTGTGCGACGTCCGCGGCACGTCGGCGTCCAGCGGCCGGGTCTGCGGGTGGAAGCAGGCCAGCGACCACTCGCCGCCGCCGGGCACGGGCCCGGTGGCCGGGCGCCGGGACGAGCAGGTGCGGTCGGCGTGCGCGCACCGGGCGACGAACGGGCAGTTGTGCGGCGCCTCGGTGAGCAGCGGCATGGCGCCGGGGGTGGCGACGACCGGCCGGCCGCCGACGTCCGGCACCGAACGCAGCAGCGCCCGGGTGTACGGGTGGGCGGGCTCCCGCAGCACCTGCGCGGCCGGTCCGCTCTCCACCACAGTGCCGGCGTAGAGCACCACCACCCGGTCGCAGACCTCCGCGATGGACGCCAGGTCGTGCGAGATCAGCAGGACGCCCCGGCCGTCGGTGTCGGCGGCGTGCCGGAACTGGCGCAGGATCTCCCGGGTCAGCGTCACGTCCAGACCGGTGGTCGGCTCGTCGGCGATCAGCAGCTCCGGCGCGCAGCCGGTGGCCAGCGAGATCATCACGCGCTGGGCCATGCCGCCGGACAGTTCGTGCGCGTACGCGTCGAGCCGCCGCTGCGGGCTGCGGATGCCGACCGCCTCGAACAGCTCGCGCGCCGCCTCGCGGGCCCGCTCGCCGGACATCTCCTGGTGGGTGGCGAGCCGGTCGACGAGCTGCTTGCCGATGGTGCGGGTGGGGCTGAGCGCGCCGCGCGGGTTCTGGAAGCAGATCGCCACCCCCCGGCCGCGGTGGGCGGCGAGCGCGGCGTCGTCCATGCGCAGCACGTCCGAGTCGCCGAAGCGCACCCGGCCGGTGGCGTGCGAGCCGCCGGGCAGCAGCCCGACGATGGCGCGGGCCACCATGCTCTTGCCGCCGCCGCTCTCACCGACGAGGCCGACGACCTCGCCGGGCCGGACGGTGAAGCTGACGCCGCTGAGCGCCGCGACCTGCCGGCCGGGCCGGCGGATCGTCACGGAGAGGTTCTCGATCGACAGCATGGTCACCGCCGCTTCGCGTTCGCGCGGTCCTGCAGGCCTTCGCCCAGCAGGCTGAACCCCAGGACGCAGACGAACAGGGCCAGGCCGGGCGGGACCGAGGTCCACCACCGGCCGCCGACCACGTCCGCGGCACCCAGGCTGATCATGGCGCCCCACTCCGCCTCGGGGATACTCACGCCCAGGCCGAGGAAGGAGAGCCCGGCCAGGGTGAGCATGGCCCAGCCGCAGTTCAGCGGCGCGATGACCCGGACCGGGGTGAGGCTGTTCGGCAGCAGGTGCCGCCAGAGCACGCCCACCGGCGAGGCCCCGGAGGTGATCGCGGCGTCCACGAACGGCAGTTCCCGCAGCGACCGCACCTCGGCGCGGACGAGCCGGGCGTACGCCGGCGCGTTCACCGCCGCGATCGTGATGATCAGGTTGATGGTGCCGTTGCCGAGCAGGGCGGCCACCGCCAGCGCCAGGATGAACGTGGGGAACGACTGAAAGATGTCCACCACCCGCATCAGCACGTCGTCGAGCCAGCCGCCGAAGTAGCCGGCGACCAGGCCGAGCAGCGTGCCGACGACCACGGCGAGCGCGACCGCGGCCAGGGCGATGCCCAGGTCGAGCCGGGCGGCATAGAGCATCCGGCTCCAGATGTCCATGCCGTTGCCGTCGGTGCCGAGCAGGTGGCTGCCGCCCGGGGCGACCAGCGTGTTCGCCGCGTCGATCTCGGTCTCGCCCCACTGGCTCAGCAGCGGTGCGAACACCGCCAGCAGCGCGACCACCGACAGGATGCTCGCCCCGGCGATGATCATGCGGCGGGCGAAACGGCTGTCCCGGTCGCCGCCGGGCACGACCACCGGCGCGGCGGCGGGACCGTCGGGGACGGTTCGCAGCTCGGCCATCAGAGCCTCACTCTCGGGTCGAGGATCGCGTGGACCACGTCGGCGATGAGGAACACCAGCACGTAGCACAACGCGATGACCAGCACCGACGCCTGCACGACCGGGTAGTCCCGGTAGAGCAGGCCGCGCAGGGCCCACTGGCCGAAGCCCTGCCACGAGTACACGTACTCAACGAGCACGGTGGAGCCGATCGCCGTGCCGAAGACCAGCGCGGCCAGTGACGGCAGCCGGACCAGCGTCGCCCGCAGCAGGTAGCCGTAGTGCAGCGTGCGGTCGCGCAGCCCGTGTGCCTTCGCCGCGGCGTACGACTCCGAGTGCAGCACCTCGAGCGCGGAGGCCCGGACGCTGCGCAGCAGCGGGGCGACCACACCGACCACGAGGGTCAGCACCGGCAGCACCAGGTACGCCGCGGCCGAGGCGATCGCCGGCCCGTTGGCGGTGAGGACGGCGTCGACGAGGTCGGCGCCGGTGAGCGGGGTCAGGCCGGTGTCCGGGTCGACCCGGCCGTTGGGCGTGGGGAACCAGCCGAGGATGCTGTAGCCGACGAGCACCAGCACCAGGCCGAGCCAGAACTCCGGTACGGAGTTGCCGACCAGCGCGAAGATCCGGACGCTGTGGTCGCCGGCCCGGTTGGCCCGCTTGGCCGACCAGATGCCCAGCACGGTCGCCACCACGAGCGCGATGCTCACCGAGATGACGACGAGTTCCAGGGTCGGACCCACCCGCAGCGCCATCTCCGAGCCCACGGAGCTGCCGCTCTGGATCGACGTCCCGAAGTCACCGGTGAGCAGCCCGCCGAGGTAGTCGAGGAACTGCTGCCACAGGGACTGGTCGAGCCCGAAGCGGGCCCGGGCCGCGGCGGCGTCCTCCTCGGTGGCGTTCTGCCCGAGGATGCTGCGGACCGGGTCGCCCGGCAGCACCCGGACCAGGAGGAAGGCCAGGACGACCACTCCGAGCAGAACGGGGATCAGCTGGAGCAGTCGCCTGACGACGAAGCGGAAGATACGCATGGGTGGGTGGTGTCCCTAGGCCGATGCGCTCAGGTAGCGCAGGCGGGCGAGGCCGTCCATCGGCTGCACCCAGCCGGCGACGGATTCCCGGACGGGCAGGTTGAAGTTGGGCTGGCAGATGACCACCCACGGCACGTCGGCGGCGAGGATCTCCTGGACCCGCTTCCACAGCGCGTTGCGGGCGCCCGTGTCGACGGTGGTGTGCGACTTCTCGTAGATCTGCTCGATCTCCGGGTTGCTGTAGTTCGAGTAGTTGAGGTTGGCGCCCTTGACGAAGCTGGTCGCCAGCATGTACTCGACGTCGTCCACCCAGAGCTGCCCGGAGGTGATCTGGAGCGGGATGTTCTTCTTGGTCCGCCGCTCGCCGAGCGTGGCCGGGTCCAGCGGGGTCAGCTTGAGCCGGATGCCGGCCTTGGCCGCCTCGCTCTGCACCTGGACGGCGATCTTCTGCTGCTCCTCGTTGTCGGCCTCGAAGACCAGCTCGGAGTCGAGCGACGCCCGGCCGGCGGCGGCCATGGCGGCCTTCGCCTTGTCCAGGTCGTAGGTGAACGGGTAGCCGCTCTCGTCGTAGCCGGGCATGTCCAGCGGGACCGGGCTCTTGGCCGGGCGGGCGTCGCCGCCGTACACGTTGTTGATGATCTGCTCGTAGGGCACCGCGTACGCGAGCGCCTTGCGGACGTTCACGTCGTTGAACGGCGCGGCGGTCACCGACATCTGGATCGCGACCTGGCGGTTGCTGGCCGCCGAGATGACCTTGATGCCCGGCGCCTTCTTCAGGTCCTGGATGTCGCGCTGGCTGATGCCCAGGGCGATGTCGATGTCACCGGCCTGGAGCTGGAGCCGCTGGTTGGAGGCGGCCGGCACCACCGAGATCCGGATGGTCGGCGTCTTGGCCGGGTCCGGGCCCGGGTAGTCGGTGTTCGCGCTGAGCTCGATCTCCTGGCCCTGGGTGGCCTTGGCGACGTTGAAGTAGCCGCCGGTCGGCGGGTTCTTCGCGAACCAGTCCTTGGCCCACGGGTCGCTCGCGCTCGCGTGCTTCTTGGCCTCGACCGAGTCGAAGACGTACAGCGAGATCGCCTGGATCTGCCGGGTCAGGGCGCTCGGGAACGCCTGGTGGAACTCGACCGTGTAGTCGTCGACGACCTTGACCTGGTCGGCGCTGGTCAGGCCGATGGTGCGGTAGACGCCGGCCACGTTCGCCTGGGCGGCGAACGCGCGGTCCTTCGACCACTTCACGTCGGCGGCCTTCATCTCGTTGCCGCTGGCGAACTTCACGCCGCGCCGCAGCTTGAGCGTCCACACCTTCTGCTCGGCGTCCGGCTCGAACGACTCGGCGAACGTCGGGGTGATGTTCTGGGTGTCGAGGATCTGGCTGCCGCCGGCGTTGGTGACCCCGTAGTCGATCAGGTACGGGAAGACGTTCTTGTAGAGCATCAGCGCGGTCAGGTCGAAGCCGACGAAGTCCTGGTCCCAGCTCGACAGGTAGCTGGAGACGGCGATGCGCAGCGTCTTGGCGGAGGCGCCGCCGGACTTGCCGTCCGTGGACTTGTTACCGCTGTCCGCGGCGCAGGCGCCGGTGGCGAAAAGGAGCGCGACGCTGCCACCCAACTGCAGGACGCCGCGGCGGGAGAGCGCGGGCGAGGAGGCGCCCGGACGGTGTGAACGAGCCATGAGAAGCCCTCCTAGAAGCACGAGGCGAATGGCCCGAGCTGCGGACCTACCTGGTGTTCTACCGGATTAGGCACGAGTGAACAATAGGGTGAACGGCGTTCACTGAACACGGCCGTGCTGTGAAATCAGAGCGCTCCCGAACTGCGGGATAGCCCGAGCATCAGCGTTCACAACGGTTCATCAAAACGTTACGTACGGCGTATCGAAGAAGGCCGAGACCGTCGGCTGTTCCTGGGCGTGACCTGTCCGGCGCCCTGGGCGCCGTGGTCGCGGCGCTGCACACCGCGTACCGGCGGCTCGGGCTCGCCGGGGCGGACCTCGCCCGCGTACCCCAGCCGGACGCCCTCGCCGGCTGCGACCTGACGGCCCTGGCCGCCCGCGTCTGAGCAGGCCGCGCCGCCCGCGCCGGGCGCTCCTGTGAGCGCTCACCCGGCGGTCCACCCGGCATTCCTCCGGGCCCGGGCGGTTGAACATGTTATCGATAACCTGCTATGTTCCGGCACGGGAGCGAAGGGCACGCTCCCCGTCACCCCCGCAATCGGCAAGGCGTCCCGAGGCATCTCCCTCGCCGCCCGGCCGGTCGGTGACCAGTCCGGGCCGCTCCGCCGATGCACGCCACGCAGGCGGCCACCGGACGACTTCAGCCCCGGCCGCACGCGCGGCTCCGCGCCCTCTTCGCAGGCGACGTCGGCATCGACGGACGGCCCGGCCTGCACCGCCACCCAGGGCAAGGAGTCCAGCAAATGGCGAAACGAACACCGCTCATCTCATCCATCGCCGCCGCGGCGATGCTCCTCGCGGCGGCGGCCGGGGGCGCGCTCAGCAGCAGCTTCGGCGAGACAGCGCAGGCGTCGACGAACGGCACGCTCGCGGCGACAGCCGGCTGCGGCAAGGCGCCCACGCTGTCCAGCGGGACGCGCACCATCTCCAGCGGCGGCCAGAACCGCAGCTACATCCTGCGCATCCCGGACGGCTACGACCGCAACCGTCCGTACCGGCTGATCTTCGGGTTCCACTGGCTGAACGGCTCGGCGAACAACGTGGCCTCGGCCGGCTACTACGGCCTGCTGCCGCTGTCGAACAACAGCACGATCTTCGTCGCGCCGCAGGGCATCGACAACGGCTGGGCCAACACCAACGGCCGGGACCTGACGCTGTTCGACGACATCTCCCGGCAGATCGAGAACGACCTCTGCGTGGACACGTCCCAGCGGTTCGCGCTCGGCTGGAGCTACGGCGGGGCGATGAGCTACGCGGTGGCCTGCGCCCGGCCCAACATCGTCCGCGCGGTCACCGTCATCTCCGGCGCCAACCTCAGCGGCTGCAACGGCGGCACCCAGCCGGTCGCCTACTTCGGCATCCACGGCACCTACGACAGCGTGCTGAACATCTCCATGGGCCGGTCGCTGCGCGACACGTTCGTCCGCAACAACGGCTGCACCGCGCAGAGCCCGCGCGAGCCGAGCCGTGGCAGCCTCACCCACATCACCACCACGTACTCCGGCTGCCGCGAGGGCTACCCGGTGCAGTGGGCCGCGTTCGACGGCGACCACACCCCCAGCCCGGTCGACGGGTCGGGCAGCCCGAACGACTCCCGGACCTGGACGTCGGGGGAGATCTGGCGGTTCTTCAGCCAGTTCGCGTCCACCACGCCGCCGACCACGGCGCCGCCGACCACCGTGCCGCCGACCACGCCGCCGGTCACCACCGCGCCGCCCACGACTCCGCCGGTCACGACGCCGCCGCCGGGTGAGCCGGGCGCGTGCACCGCGACCTACCGGACCGTGAACACCTGGCCGGGCGGGTTCCAGGCCGAGGTCACTGTGGCCAACAACGGCGCCACCACGCTCAACGGCTGGACCGTACGCCTGACCCTGGCCTCCGGCCAGGCGATCAGCAGCCTCTGGAACGGCGTCAACACGGGCACCTCGGGCTCGGTGTCGGTCCGCAACGCCGACTACAACGGCACTGTCGGCGCGAACGGCTCGACGACGTTCGGGTTCACCGCCACCGGCAACGGCGCCACCGCACCCAGCGGCGTCAGCTGCACCAGCCCCTGACCGGGCCGGGCACCGATCCCCGCACGGGGAGCCGGGCCGTGGGGTGGCGCCGCGCCGCCCCACGGCCCGGCACCGGCCGGGACAACGTGAGGTCCCGCCGGACGCCGGGATGTGCTCTAATTAACTCTGGTCGATGTTTGCGCTAACATTCTCGATCCCGCAGGCCACCACCACCAGCACCTCGGGACCGGCACGCAACTCTTGTTAGCGTTTACACCGACGGTTACCCACAACTCGCGACACCCGGCCCCGCCGGCCGGACGGTCGCGCGTACCCGAGGAGCCGTCATGGTGATCCCCCGTCCCCGGTCCGTCCGATCCGGACCATCGCGTCTCGTCATCTCCGCCCTGGCCCTCTCCCTGGCGGCCACCGGCGGCGGCCTCGCGCTCGCCGCGAGCCCCGCCCAGGCGGCCACCACGATCACCGTCAACGGCGCCTCCGGGGGCCAGACGTTCGACGGGGTCGGCGCGGTCAGCGGCGGCGGCGGCAACAGCCGGCTGCTGATCGACTACCCGGAACCCCAGCGCGGGCAGATCCTGGACTACCTGTTCAAGCCCGGCTACGGCGCCGCGTTGCAGATCCTCAAGGTCGAGATGGGCGGCGACACCAACTCCACCAGCGGCTCGGAGCCGAGCCACGAGCACGTCCGGGGCGATCTCAACTGCAACCGTGGCTACCAGTGGTGGATCATGGAGCAGGCCAAGGCCCGCAACCCCGCCATCAAGCTGGCGGCGCTGCCCTGGGGTGCTCCCGGGTGGATCGGCAACGGCAACTTCATGTCTCAAGACATGATCAACTACTTCGTGGACTGGTTGGGCTGCGCGCGGCAGCACAACCTCACCATGGACTACATCACCGCCGCCCAGAACGAGAAGCGGACGGACGCGAACTGGACCATCAGCCTGCGCCAGGCGCTGAACGCCGCCGGCTACAGCGGCGTGAAGATCATTTACGGGGACGACTACCCCGGCAGCTGGGGCCCGGCCAACGCCGTGGCCGGCAACGCCACGCTGCGCAACAGCATCGACGTGCTCAGCGGCCACTACCCGTGCGGCTACCTCAGCGCGCAGACCACATGCACCGTGTCGTCGACAGCCACCTCCACCGGCAAGACGCTGTGGAACAGCGAGGGCGGCTCGCAGGACTACAACGACGGCGCCAAGCCGCTGGCCCGCGGCATCAACCGCGGCTACATCGACGGCCGGATGGTCGCCTACCTCAACTGGGACCTGATCGCCGCCATCACCCCGAACCTGCCCTGGTCCACGGTCGGGCTGATCCTGGCCAACCAGCCCTGGTCCGGCTGGTACTCGGTCGGCAAGAACACCTGGGCGCTGGCGCACACCACCCAGTTCACCGCGCCCGGCTGGCGCTACCTGGACTCGGCCTCGGGCTACCTCGGCGGCAACCGCAACAACGGCAGCTACGTGTCGCTGCGCTCGCCCACCACCGGCGACTACAGCACCGTCGTCGAGACCATGGACGCCACCGCGGCCCAGCAGGTCACCATGAACGTCACCGGCGGGCTGTCCACCGGCCAGGTGCACATCTGGTCCACGAACCTGAACTCGAACAACCCGAACGACTTCTTCGTGCGCGGCGCGGACATCACCCCGTCGGGCGGGTCGTACTCGTTCACCGCCCAGCCCGGTCACCTCTACACCGTCACCACCACGACCGGTCAGGGCAAGGGCACCGCCACCAGCCCGGCCCAGGGCTCGCTGAGCCTGCCGTACCGCGACGACTTCGACAGCTACGCCGGCGGGCGGATCCCGAAGTACCTCCAGGACATGCAGGGCGCGTTCGAGATCGTCGGCTGCGGCGCCGGCCGGGCCGGCATGTGCCTGCGCCAGATGTCCGCGCAGGCGCCGATCACCTGGAAGACCCTCGCCGACCCGGCGACCTACGGCGGCAACCTGAACTGGGGCAACTACACGGTCTCGGCCGACGCGCTGCTCGAACAGTCCGGCTACGCCCAGATCATGGGCCGCGTCGGCACCACGAACCTCGATCCGATCGGCCGCTACAACGGCTACTTCCTCCGGGTCACCGACTCCGGCGCGTGGTCCATCCTGCGCAACAACACCGCCGGGCAGCTCGCCACGCTGCGCAGCGGGAACGTCGCGGCGCTGGGCACCAACCGCTGGCACAGCCTCGCGCTGGGCTTCTCCGGCACCACCATCACCGCGAGCATCGACGGCACGACGGTCGGCACCGTCACCGACTCCACGTTCGGCACCGGCCAGGTCGGCTTCGGCACCAGCCAGGGCCAGACCGCCCAGTTCGACAACCTGGCGGTGGTCGCCGGCCCGGGCGGCAACCCCGGGGGTACGAGCGGCGCGTGGCTCAACCCCAACTCGAGCCGCTGCCTGGACGTGCCGAACCAGTCCCAGACCAACGGCACGCAGGTGACGTTGTGGGAGTGCAACGGCGGGACCAACCAGCAGTGGACGGCGACGTCGAGCCGCCAGCTCCAGGTGTACGGGAGCAAGTGCCTGGACGCCGAGGGGCAGGGCACCTCGTCCGGCACCCGGGTGATCATCTGGGACTGCAACGGCGGCGCCAACCAGCAGTGGAACGTCAACACCGACGGCACGATCACCGGCGTCCAGTCCGGACTGTGCCTGAGCCCGAACGGCGGCGGGACCGGCAACGGCACCGCGATCGTCCTGTCCGCCTGCACCGGCGCGAACAGCCAGAAGTGGAGCCGGGCGTGACGGCCCGACCCTCGCCGACCACATCATCCGCCGCGGCGCGGCCTACCCCGGGAGAAGACCTGTGACGTCAACGCTATGGAGAACCGACCGCCGGACCAGACGATGGCTCGCCCTGGCGGTGACCATGCTCGCCCTGCTCGGGCTGGCCCCGGCCATCGCCGGCGGGCTGAAGCCGACCGCCGCCCGGGCGGACAACCCGATCGTGCAGACCATCTACACGGCCGACCCGGCCCCGCTCGTGTACAACAACCGGGTCTACCTGTACACAGGCCACGACGAGGACAACTCGACCTGGTTCACCATGAAGGAATGGCGGGTCTACTCGTCCGACGACATGGTGAACTGGACCGACCACGGATCGCCGCTCAGCCTCGCCACGTTCAGCTGGGCCAAGCAGGACGCGTGGGCCGGCCAGGCGGTCCACCGCAACGGCAAGTTCTACTGGTACGTGCCGATGGTCGTGCGGGCGACCGGCCAGATGGGCATCGGGGTGGCGGTGGCGGACAGCCCGACCGGGCCGTTCCGGGACGCCATCGGGCGCCCGCTGGTGAGCAACGGCGAGATCGACCCCACCGTGTTCATCGACGACGACGGCCAGGCCTACCTCTACTGGGGCAACCCGCGCCTGTGGTACGTCAAGCTGAACGCGGACATGATCTCGTACTCGGGCAGTCCCACCCAGATTCCGTTGACCACGGCGGGCTTCGGGGCGCGGACCGGAGACGCGAACCGGCCGACCCTCTACGAGGAGGGGCCGTGGGTGTACAAGCGCAACGGCCTCTACTACATGGTCTTCGCGGCCAAGTGCTGCTCGGAGTTCATCGCCTACTCGACCGCGCCCGGGCCGCTGGGACCGTGGACGTACCGCGGCACCGTCATGCCCACCCAGGGCAGCAGCTTCACCAACCACCCCGGGATCACCGACTACAAGGGCGGCTCGTACTTTTTCTACCACAACGGCGCGCTGCCCGGCGGCGGCGGTTTCACCAGGTCGGTGGCGGTGGAGAAGTTCTCCTACGGCGCCGACGGCTCGATCCCGACGATCAACATGACCACCACCGGCGCGCCGCAGATCGGCACGCTCAACCCGTACGTGCGGCAGGAGGCCGAGACGAGCGCCTGGGCGTCCGGCGTGGAGACCGAGCCGGCCAGCGGCGGCGGGATGAACGTCGGCTTCATCGACAACGGTGACTACCTCAAGATCAAGGGCGTCGCCTTCGGGACCGGCGCGACCTCGTACACCGCCCGGGTGGCCTCCGCGGGCAGCGGCGGCACCATCGAGCTGCGGCTGGACGGGACCAGCGGCCCGGTGGTGGGCACCTGCCGGGTGGCCGGCACCGGCGGCTGGCAGACCTGGGCGGACACGACCTGCGCGGTCAGCGGCGCCACCGGCACCCACGACCTCTACCTGCGGTTCACCGGCGGCAGCGGCTCGCTGTTCAACATCGACCACTGGCGGTTCACCCCCGCCGGGAGCACGCCGCCGCCCACCGACCCGCCGACCACCACGCCGCCGCCGAGCGATCCCCCGCCGACCACTGCGCCGCCCACCACGCCGCCGCCGAGCGGTGACGCCTGCACCGCCACCTACCGCACCACGAACTCCTGGTCGGGCGGATTCCAGGCCGAGGTCACGGTCACGGCCGGCGCGGCGGCGCTCAACGGCTGGTCCGTGCGGTGGAACCTCGCGAGCGGCCAGAGCATCAGCCAGGTCTGGAGCGGCACGCTGAGCACCAGCGGCTCCACCGCGACCGTCCGCAACGCCGCGTACAACGGCTCGGTGCCCGCGTCCGGCTCCACCACGTTCGGCTTCATCGCCAACGGCTCGCCGACCATCCCCTCCCTGACCTGCACCAGCCCGTGAGAGGAGCAGTAATGCGTACCAGAACGAGGAAGTGGCTCACCGCGGGCGCCGCGCTGGCGCTGCTGGCCGCCGGTGTGCTCACGCCCGCCGGGCCGGCGGGCGCCGAGTCCAACGGCGGCACCCGGGTGATGCCGCTGGGTGACTCCATCACCGAGGGCACGCAGGTGCCGGGCGGCTACCGGATCGGCCTGTGGCAGCGGCTGGCCGGTGGCGGCTACCGGGTCGACCTGGTCGGCTCCCAGTTCAACGGGCCGGGCAATCTCGGCGACCACGACCACGAGGGTCACCCCGGCTGGCGCATCGACCAGATCGACGCCAACATCACCGGCTGGCTGAACGCCTACCAGCCGCGCACGGTGCTGCTGCACATCGGCACCAACGACATCCTGCAGAACTACAACGTGTCGACCGCGCCGAACCGGCTCTCCTCGCTCATCGACCGCATC
This sequence comes from Micromonospora sp. WMMA1949, assembly GCF_027460145.1. NCBI lineage: Bacteria > Bacillati > Actinomycetota > Actinomycetes > Micromonosporales > Micromonosporaceae > Micromonospora > Micromonospora sp. WMMA1949. The sequence goes on from NZ_JAPZBG010000001.1 coordinate 770,023, forward strand.
ACCAACACCGCGCCGAACGCGGACGTGTTCGTCGCGCAGATCATCCCGCTCGCCAACTCCGGCCAGGCGGCGGCGGTACGCACGTTCAACGCCGCGCTGCCCGGGATCGTGCAGTCGAAGGTAAACGCTGGCAAGCGCGTCCACCTGGTCGACCAGTACTCGGCGCTGACCACCGCCGACCTGATCGACGGCGTCCACCCGACCGCCACCGGCTACGACAAGATGGCCGCGGTCTGGTACCGCGCGTTGCAGTCGGTGTCCGGCAGCATCGGCACCCCTGGGAGCAGCGGCGGCACGTACCAGAACGTGCAGCTCGTGGGCGCCGGCTCGGGCCGGTGCCTGGACGTGCCGAACGGCAGCACCACGAACGGCACCGCGGTGCAGCTCTACGACTGCTGGGGCGGCACGATGCAGCGCTGGACCTACACCTCGGCCAAGCAGTTGCAGGTGCTCGGCAACAAGTGCCTGGACGCCAGCGGGCGGGGCACCGCGAACGGCACCAGCGTGATCATCTGGGACTGCAACGGCCAGCCCAACCAGCAGTGGAACCTCAACGCCAACGGCACGATCAGCGGGGTGCAGTCCGGGCGCTGCCTGGACGCGGCCGGCTACGGCACCGCCAACGGAACCAGGATCAACCTCTGGGACTGCCACGGCGGCACCAACCAGCAGTGGAGCACGCGCGCCTGACCGGCACGCGACGGGCTCCCCGGCGGCGTCCGCCGGGGAGCCCGTCCGGGCGTCGCCCGCCGCATGACCAGCGGCGGACCCGGCGGGTACGTAGAGTGCGAACCATGTCGAAGCCGCCGCTGCCCGAGCCCGCCGTCGCCATGCTGGGCAAACCGAATCCCGCCGTCATCGCCACGCTTCGCGACGGCCAGCCGGTGTCCGCGGCCACCTGGTACCTCTGGGAGGACGGCCGCGTCCTGGTGAACATGGACGAGGGCCGCCGCCGGCTGGCACACCTGCGCAGCGATCCCCGGGTCTCCCTGACCGTGCTGGACGAGGGGAACTGGTACACCCACGTCAGCCTGATCGGGCGGGTGGTCGAGCTGCGCGACGACGAGGGCCTGGCGGACATCGACCGGATCTCGCAGCACTACACCGGGCGCCCCTACCCCCGGCGGGACCGCGCCCGGGTCAGCGCCTGGATCGAGATCGAGCGCTGGCACGGGTGGGGCGCGCACAAGGACACAGCCAGACCGGCTGACGGCGCCCCCACGATGTCCGACCCATGCGGAAGAGTGTCGGGCATGAGTGAGCCGTACGACCCGAAGGCAACGCTGCACCACTACCTGCGCGCGATCCGGGAGAACCTGATCTGGAAGCTCGACGGGCTGAGCGAACGCGAGGCCCGGCTTCCCCGCACCGCGACCGGCAACAACTTCCTGGGCCTGCTCAAGCACTGCCTGAACGTCGAGGCCGGCTACTTCGGGCTCACGTTCGGCCGCGAGTTCCCCACGCCCGAGGAGCTGGTGCCGTTCGACGCGTTCGACACGGACCCGCAGGCGGACTGGTACGCGCGAGAGGACGAGACCAAGGACGGGCTGATCGACCTGTACCGCCGCGTCGGGGCGTTCGCGGACGAGACGATCGAGACGCTGCCGCTGGACGCGCCGGGGCGGGTGCCGTGGTGGCAGCCCGGCCGGCAGGACGTGACGCTGCACCATGTCATCGTGCACGTCTGCGTCGACCTGGCCCGGCACGCCGGGCACGCCGACGTCATGCGCGAGCAGCACGACGCGACGGTCGGGCTGGGACGGGACAACCGGAACGTTCCCGAGGGCTACGACTGGCCGGCGTACGTCGGTAAGCTGTCGGCGCTCGCCGACCGGTTCGCGTAGCCGGCCCTTCCGGTATGCCGGCCGGAAGTTTCAACCATATTTCGGACAGCGGATCGACAGGACCAGCAGCATCGTGAACCATCTATCCCATGAAGATCCGGCCCGCCGTCGCTCCGCCGACCGCTGAGGACACCGGTCCCGCGCAGCCTCCCGCCGACCCGCCCACGGACGAGCAGCCCTCGGACGAGCGCCCCTCGGACGGCAGACGCCGGTGGCGGCCGAACCCGGAGTGGACGCTGGCGATCCTGGGCAGTCTGCTGCTGGCGGTGGTGCTGACGTGGCCGACGATGCGTCACCCGGCGACCACGATCCCCGGTGACCTGGGCGACCCGACATTGCAGGCGTGGCAGGTCGCCTGGTCGGGGCACGCGCTGCTCAACGACCCGGCCAACCTCTGGAACTCGAACACGTTCTTTCCGGAGCGCTACACCTACGCCTACAGCGACACGCTGCTCGGGTACGCCCCGTTCGGGATGCTCGGCTCCGGCTTCGAGGCCGCCGTGATCCGCTACAACGTCCTCTACGTGCTGCTGCACGCGCTGGCGTTCCTCGGGGCGTACGCGCTGGCCCGGCAGCTCGGCGCCAACCGCTGGGGCGGTGCGGTCGCCGGGATCGCGTGGGCGTACGCGCCCTGGCGGCTGGCGCACTCCGGCCACCTGAACATCCTGTCCAGCGGCGGGATCGCGCTGGCCCTGGCGATGCTGGCCCGTGGTCACGGCTGGTCGCTGCGCCACGGCTACCGGCCGGAGCGCCGCAAGCCCGGCTGGGCGGTGGCCGGGTGGCTCGTCGCGGCCTGGCAGGTCACGCTCGGCTTCGGCATCGGGCTGCCGCTGGCCTACTTCCTGCTGGCCGCCGTGCTGGTGGCGGCCGGTTGCTACGGCTGGTCCTGGTGGCGCAAGCGGGAGCGGCCCCCGTTCGGCCGGCGGCTGCTGATCGCCGACCTGGCCGGCGGCGCCGTGTTCGGCACCGTGACGCTGCTGCTCGGGCTGGTCTACCTGCGCGTGGTCGACCTCAACCCGCAGGCCGTCCGGTCGCTGGACTGGACCAAGATGTTCTCCCCGCCGCTGATCGGGTTCGTCACCGCGCCCGGCGACTCGTGGTTGTGGGGGGAACGGCACGCCGCCGCCCGCGAGCAGCTGACCTGGCCACCGGAGATGGCGCTGCTGCCCGGCATGACGCTGATCGGGCTGGCCGCGGCGGGGCTGTTCGTCTCGGCGTTCCCGGTGCGGCACCGGGTCGCGCTGGGGCTGGGCGTGGCCGGCACGGTGCTGCTGGGCCTGGGTGCCACGCTCGGCGGGGACGGCGACCCCGGCTACCTGACGTTGTCCAATCTCCTGCCGGGCTGGGACGCGTTGCGCACCCCGGGCCGGATGATGCACTGGACCAGCCTGCTGCTGGCCGTACTGGCGGCCGGGCTGGTGACGGCGCTGGCCGAGTCGTTGCGCCGGCCCGCGGCCGCACGCGCGTCCCGGGCCGCCGCGGCGCTGGTCCTGCTGGTGCCGCTCGCCCTGGTGACGCTGGAAGGCGTCAACCGCACGCCGCACCCGGTCGTGCCGACACCACCGGCCGCGATGCGGACCGCGCCGGAACCGATGCTGGTGCTGCCCGCCGGCGGGGTGGGCGACCTGAACTACATGCTCTGGTCCACCGACGGGTTCCCCCGGATCACCAACGGGCTCGGCGGTTTCGAGCCGGTCACCCAGGCCCAGACGCGGGTCGCCGTGGCGACGTTCCCCGACGCGGGCAGCGTGGCGTACCTGCGTGGGATCGGCGTGCGGTCGGTCGTCGCGGTGCCGAGCCGCGCGGCGGGGACGCCGTGGGAGGGCATCGAGACCCGGCCGGTCGACGGGCTGGGCATCACCCGGGAGGATGTCGATGGCACGCTTGTCTACCGTCTCTGACGCCGGGTACGCCCACCCGGGTGAAGGCCGGGCGGGGTGAGCACCGTGCGGTTGTCGGTGGTGGTGCCCTGCTTCAACGAGGAAGACTCGGTGGAGCGGCTGCACGAGATGCTCAGCGCCGCGTTCGCCGAGCTGCAGGACGTTGACGTCGAGGTGGTGTACGTCGACGACGGCAGCGAGGACGGCACCCTGGCGGCGCTGCGCCGGCTCGCCGCCGCCGATCCGGCCGTCTGCTACACCTCGCTGAGCCGCAACTTCGGCAAGGAGGCGGCCATGCTCGCCGGCCTGCGCCGGGCCACCGGCGACGCGGTCGTCATCATGGACGCCGACCTGCAGCACCCGCCACGGTTGCTGCCCGAGATGGTGATGCTCTACCGCCAGGGGTTCGACCAGGTGATCGCCCGCCGCGACCGGCGTGGTGACCGGTTCATCCGGATGGTCGCCTCGCGCTCCTTCTATCGCCTGGTCAACTGGTGGATAGACGTACGCCTGCTCGACGGCGCCGGTGACTTCCGGTTGCTGTCCCGGCTCGCGGTGAACGCGATCCTGGCGATGCCGGAGTACAACCGCTTCTCCAAGGGCCTGTTCTCCTGGATCGGTTTCCGCACCGCGGTGGTGGCGCACCGCAACGAGACCCGGCAGGCCGGGCGGAGCCGCTGGACGTTCGGCAAGCTGTTCAACTACGCGTTCGACGGCCTGCTGTCGTTCAACAACCGGCCGCTGCGCCTGGCCATCTACGGCGGACTGTTCCTCACGCTCATCGCGGTGGGCTACATGGCCTGGGTCGTCGCGGACGCGGTGGAGAAGGGCATCGACGTGCCCGGCTACACCACCATCATCGTCAGCGTGATCGGCCTCGGCGGCATCCAGATGATGATTCTCGGGGTGATCGGCGAGTACATCGGCCGGATCTACTACGAGACGAAGCGCCGTCCGCACTATCTCGTGCAGGAGACCGAGCGCGTCGTCGACACCCCCGGCCGGGCGTCCCGGATTCCCGAGCAGCGTACGGCCACCGGCGAATCGATGGCCGGCGAAACCGGCTGAGCAACCCCGATCGGTGGGCGCCGATAGGCGCAGAATCGTTCTCTTTTCGCAGGTGGCGGGCGGTTGCTATGGTCGCCCGCGACGTCGGAGACCGGCGCCGAGGAAAGGGTTGCGATGGGGCTGATGGACAAGCTCCGGGGCGAGCTCATCGACATCATCGAGTGGCTGGACGACAGCCGCGACACGATGGTCTGGCGATTCCCCCGGTATCAGAACGAGATCAAGATGGGCGCCCAACTGGTCGTCCGGGAGTCCCAGACGGCGGTGTTCGTCAACGAGGGGAAGATCGCCGACGTCTTCCCGCCCGGGACGTACACGCTGGAGACCCGCAACCTGCCGATCCTGTCCACCCTGAAGGGCTGGAAGTACGGCTTCAACTCGCCGTTCAAGGCCGAGGTGTACTTCGTCAACACCCGGCAGTTCACCGACATGAAGTGGGGCACCCAGAACCCGGTCATCCTGCGCGACGCCGAGTTCGGCGTGGTCCGGGTGCGGGCCTTCGGCGCCTTCGCGGCCCGCGTGGTGGACGCGTCGCGCCTGCTGCGGGAACTGGTCGGCACCGACCCGCAGTTCCGCACCGAGGAGGTGCAGGAATACCTGCGGCAGCTCATGGTGGGGCGCCTCGGCGGCGCGCTCGCCACGGCCGGGGTGCCGCTGCTGGACCTCGCCGCGCACCAGGACGCGATCGGCCGGCGGCTGGCCGCCGTGCTGACCGAGGAACTGGCCGAGGTCGGTATCGCGATCCCCAAGTTCGTCATCGAGAACGTGTCGGTGCCGCCGGAGGTCGAGCAGGCGCTGGACAAGCGGACCAGCATGGGCGCGGTCGGCGACCTGGACCGGTACACCCGCTTCCAGGCCGCCAACGCGATGGAGGCCGCGGCGAACAACCCGGGTGGCGAGGCGGGCGCGGGCATCGGCCTGGGCATGGGCATGGCGATGGGCCAGCAGATGGCCCGGACCATGGGCGGTGGCGCGGCCACGCAGCCGGCGCCGGCCCAGCCCGCCCCCGCGCAGCCGGCCGCCGCCGAGCCGCCGCCGCTGCCGGGCCAGGCCCAGTGGTACGTGGGCGTCGGCGGCCAGCGCCAGGGTCCGTACGACCTCGGCGGGCTGGCCGAGCAGGCGAACGCGGGCGCGCTCGGCGCGGAAACGCTCGTCTGGCGTACCGGGATGGCGCAGTGGCAGCCGGCCGGGCAGGTGCCCGAGCTGGCGTCGGTGCTCGCCAGCGTCCCGCCGCCGCTTCCGCCGCAATGAGCGACACGGCTGTCTCACCGCCCTCCTACCAGTGCGGGGGTTGCGGCGCCCGGGTGGAGTTCGCGCCCGGCACGACCGCGCTGAGCTGCCCGTACTGCGGGCACCGGCAGGAGATCGCCGGTGCCGGCCGGGAGGTGCGCGAGCACGCGTACGCGGATCTGGCGTCGCTGCCCCGCAAGCCGGTGGCGAGCGTCGGGGCGCACACGTTCGTCTGCCCGGGCTGCGGCGCCCGGACGGAGAGCGACGCGCTGGCGCAGCGCTGCCAGTTCTGCGCGACTCCCCTGGTCTCCGACGCCGGGGCGGGTGAGCTGATCGCGCCGGAGGCCGTGCTGCCGTTCGCGGTGGACCGCAACGGTGTGCGGACGGCCCTGGGCCAGTGGTGCCGCAGCCGCTGGTTCGCGCCCGGGAGCCTGAAGAAGATCAGCGAGGCGGAGACGCTGAAGGGCACGTACCTGCCGCACTGGACGTTCGACGCGCGGACCGTGTCGGACTACCAGGGCCAGCGGGGCGAGCACTACTACGTCACCGAGACGTACACGGTGACCGTCGACGGCAAGCAGCAGACGCGGACCCGGCAGGTGCGGCACACCCGGTGGCATCCGGCCGCCGGCACCGTACGCCGGGACTTCGACGACGTTCTGGTGCCCGCCACCACCCACCTGCCCACCGAGCAGTTGGACAAGCTGGCGCCGTGGCCGCTGGCCGAGGCGACCGCGTTCCACGGTGACTACCTGGCCGGATACCAGGCGCTGCGGTACGACACCGAGCCCGAGGCGGGCCTGACCGAGGCGAAGGCGCGGATGGCGCCGGTCATCGAGAAGGACTGCCGGTCCGACATCGGCGGTGACGAGCAACGGGTGTCCGCAGTGGACACCACGTACTCCGACGTGTCGTACAAGCTGGTCCTGCTGCCGGTGTGGATCGCCGCGTACCTGCACGCGGGCCGGTCGTACCAGGTCCTGGTGAACGCGCGCACCGGTGAGGTCATCGGCGAGCGGCCGTACAGCACGGCGAAGATCGCGGCGGCGGTGTTCGCCGCGCTGGTGCTCGTCGCCGTGGTGGTGGCGTTCATGATGAGTCGTTAGCGTCGCCGCGCCGTCGAACGCCCACGGGCCACCGGCATCCGTCACCGGTGGCCCGTGCGCGTCGCGCCAGGAGACTGACCGAGCGGCCGATTCGCCGCCGCGCCGATCCGCCGCAGAGTGAGGGAACGACCACCGGCCGAGCGGCGAAGGGCAGCCCCGATGGACTCACTGCGCAGGACGTCGCTGGTCGCGGGCGGGTTCTACCTGCTCACCTTCGTCTCGATCCCGACCCTCACGCTGTACGCCCCGGTACGCGAGGCGGACTACATCCTCGGCACCACGCCGGACACCCCGGTCGTCGTCGGCGGCGTCCTGGAGGTGATCGTCGCCCTCGCCTGCATCGGCACCGCGGTCGCGCTGTACCCGGTGCTCAGGCGGCAGGGCGAGGCGCGGGCGCTGGGCTTCGTCGCCGCCCGCGTGCTGGAGGCCGCCGGCATCTTCATCGGCGTCGCGAGCATCCTGACCCTGGTCGCCCTGCGGCGTGCCGGCGCCGAACCGGACGCGCTGGTCACCGGCCGGACGCTCGTCGCCTTCTACGACTCGGTGTTCCTGCTCAGCCAGGCGCTCCTCCCGGCCGTGAACGCCCTGCTGCTGGGCACCCTGCTCTACCAGTCCCGCCTCGTACCGCGCGTGCTGCCGCTGCTCGGGCTCGTCGGCGCGCCACTGCTCGTCGCCTCCGACCTCGGCACCCTGTTCGGCGCCTGGGACCGGCTGTCTCCGGTGGCGGCGGTCGCCGCGCTGCCCATCGCGGTGTGGGAGTTCTCGCTCGGCGTCTACCTGGTCGTCAAGGGCTTCCGGCCCTCCCCCGTGACGGCCGGCGCGGTCGAGCCCCGCCCGGTCCAGGACGCCACCGTCCGAGCCGGGTCAGGCCCGCGCGCCGCCGTCGACCCGCAGCACCGTGCCGGTGACGAAGGAGGCGCGGTCGCTGAGCAGCCACGCGGCGGCCTGGGCGATCTCGTCCGGTTCGGCGGCCCGGCGCAACGGGCTGGCGGCGGCGAGCCGGTCGATGATGCCGGGCGACTCCGCGTCCCAGGAGCGCATCATCTCGGTGAGCGTGCTGCCCGGGGCGATCGCGTTGACGCGGATGCCCTCCGGCCCGTAGGTGATCGCCGCGGACTCGGTGAGGCTGTTCACCGCCCGCTTCATCGCCCCGTACGCGGGCAGCGCGGGGTTGCCCATCAGGCTGCCGACGCTGGAGTTGTTCACGATCGCGCCGGTGCCGGCGGTGGCCCGGATCGCGGCGACCTCGGCGACCATGGCGAGCCACGGCCCCTTGAGGTTGACGGTGTAGATGTGGTCGAAGTCCTCTTCGCGTACCCGGTCCATCGGTCCGGGCGGCACGATCGTCGCGCCGTTGTTGAAGGCGACGTCGAGGCGGCCGTACACCTCGACCGTGCGGTCCACGGCGGCGCGCACGCTCGCCGCGTCGGCCAGGTCGCAGAGCACGTACTCGGCGGTGCCGCCCGCGGCCCGGACCTGCTCGGTGACCGCCTTCAACTGCTCCTCGGTCCGGGCGGCGAGCAGCACCCGGGCGCCCTCGGCGGCGAACAGCCGGGCCGCCGCGGCGCCGATGCCGCGCCCGGCGCCGGTGATGAAGGCGACCTTGCCTGCGAGCAGGCCCTCAGTGTTCCGTGTGGTGTCCATGCGGCAAGCCTGCGTGCGGTCGCCGAGCCCATCCAGGCACCGGCGGTACCTGGTTACGCTTCGCGGCACGCGGGCACACTGGGGTCGTGGACCGACGTGAGCTGGCAGTGTTCCTGCGCAGCAGGCGGGAGCGGATCGCCCCGGCCGACGTGGGCCTGCCCGCCGGGCAGCGCCGCCGCACGCCGGGGCTGCGCCGCGAGGAGGCGGCGCGGCTGGCGTTCATCTCGACCGAGTACTACACCCGGCTGGAACAGGGGCGGGGTCCGCGTCCGTCGCGGGAGGTGCTGGCCGGGCTGGCCCGCGCGCTGCGGCTGTCCGACGCAGAACGCGACCACCTCCACCACCTGGCCGGGGAGTCGCCCGCGCCGCCGCCCGGGCCACCCCGGGAGGTACGCCAGAGCGTGCTGGACCTGCTGCACCGGCTGCCGCAGGCGGCGGCGTTCGTGACCTCGGCGACGTTCGAGGTGATCGCCTGGAACGACCTCGCGGCGGCCCTCATGGAGGACTTCTCCGCGGTGCCCCGGCGGGACCGCAACCTGGTCCGCCGGGCCTTCCTCGGCCCGCACCTGATGTACGGCGTGTCGGACGCGAGCGAGTTCGCCCGCCACTCGGTCGGGCGGCTGCGCGCCGCCGCGGCCCGCTATCCGGACGACCCGGAGATGGCCGCGCTGATCGCGGACCTGCTCGCCGGCAGCGAGGAGTTCGCCCGCCTGTGGGCCTCCCACGACGTCGGCGGCGCGCGGACGCTGAGCAAGACGTTCCGGCACCCGCTGGTCGGGCCGGTGACCGTCAACTGCGACGTCCTCGACATCACCGACCGCGACCAGCAGGTGGTCATCTACACCGCCACGCCCGGCTCCCCCTCGGAGGAGGCGCTGCGGCTGCTCTCCGTGATCGGCACCCAGCGGATGACCGTCGAGCACTGACCCGGCCACGCCGGCGGACCGTCAGCAGCCGATGCGGGTGGAGCCCATCGCCACGTCGTCGTACCAGAGGGTGTCGGCGCCGCCGCCGTAGCTCTCCCAGCCCAGCTTCAGGTCGGTGAGCTGCGGTCGCCAGGTGCGGTTGTACCACTGGCCGTCGATGTCGTGCGTCGGTACGCCGTCGGCGGTCAGCCCGGTCACGGCGACGCCGTCCAGCCAGGTACGCAGCTGACCGGCGGAACCGTCCACCATGAACTCCAGGCAGGCCCAGCGGTTGGTGGGCAGCGGCACGCTCTGCGCCACCCCGGCCGGGCTCTGCTCGGGCAGCGTGGCGTCGTCGGACGCGCGGTTCCACTGCAGCGCGCCGTTCTGGCCGCCGAGCCGCAGATCCCGGTTCCCGTCGGCGGCGTCAGCCATCGTGATCATCGTGGTGTGGTCGGTGGGCTGAGCGGTGGTGTGCCGCACCCAGATCCGGGCGTACCTGATGCTGCCGAGGCCGCTGAGATTCTTCGTGGTGCGGACGAAGACGTGGTTGCAGTACCCGGCGGCGCCGTTGATCCGTACCGCGCGGCTGCCGCTGTGCGTGGTGGTCGTGTCGATGGTGGCCGTGCCGGCACCGGAGCAGTCCGGGCTCACCACGCTCCAGTCACCCGACGGCGTCGGACCGGTCTGGTTCTCGAAGCCGTCGCAGAGCACCGCCCCCGCGCACCCGCTCGGCGGCGGGGTGGTCGGCGGCGGCGTCGTGGGAGGTGGCGTCGTGGGCGGCGGGGTGGTCGGCGGAGTCGTCGTGGGCGGCGCGGTCGTGGGCGGCGGCGCCGTCGTCGGCACCGTCGTGGTGGGCGGCGGCGTGGTGGGCGGCGGCGTGGTCGGGCCGGCGCCGTTGCACGGTACGCCGTTCAGGCTGAACCCGGTCGGCGCGCCGCCGGCGGTGCCGTACGTGCCCTGCACGCCGAACTCGGTCGAGCCGCCGGCCGGGATGCTGCCGTTGTACGACAAGTTCCGGGCGGTCACCGTCGACCCGGACTGGCTCACTGTGGCGTTCCAGCCGTTCGTGACGCGTTCGTCCCCGGCGTACGACCAGGTGACCGTCCAGCCGGAGACGGCGGTGTCACCCGGTGACACCTTGATGTTCGCGGTGAACCCGCCGGGCCACTGGTTGGGGGTGTAGTCGACCCGGCAGCCCTGTGCGGCTGCGGCCGGGCCGGTGAGCAGGGCCGTACCGGCCGCGGTGACGGCGGCCAGCGCGGCGACGGCCGCCACGAGCGGGCGGGCGCGGAGAATCGTCATGGGAAGTCCTTCGGCGTCGGACAGGGCGCAGCGGCGCGCGTCCTCGTCGGACGCGGCGGTGCGCGAGGGTGCGGCGCGGCGGTGCGCCACGGTGAGTGGTCGCTGCGTACGACCGATGTGCCCGGCTCGAAGGTGGCCCGGTCAGCCGCCGAGGTCCGGTTCTCGCGGACCTCGGCGACGCCCGAGCTCAATCTATTTACCGCCGCCTATCCAATCAAGGTCTGCGCCGGTACGGATGCCCCGTGACCCGGCTCGGCGCCCGCGCCGCCCAACCGTGGTTGCCAGCCGTCGCGATAGCGCACCCCGCCGGGTCGCAGCCGGATCCGGTCGTGGGGCGCACCGGGGACCGGTTCGGTCCGGATCGTCTCCGGCCGGTCCACGACGACGCAGACCTCCTCCCCCGGCCACCACCAGCCGCAGGAGCGGGCCAGGTCGGCCCAGGTGTCGAGGTGTCCGGACCCGTCCGGCCCGTACCGGGCGAGACCGAGCCGGCGCAGCACGTCGTAGTAGGCGATCCAGGACGCGTCCTGCTGCCCGTACCAGCACACCGGCACCGGGCCGTCGCTCGCGAGCGCCGCACGCACCGGCAGGTAGAACCCGTGCGCGAGACTCCGGTGAAGTGCCCGGCGGACGCCCTGGTGCAGCACGACCGCGAGCGGTACGCCGCTGTCGAGAGCCCGGAGCGGCGCCAGCTCGGGCCAGGGCTCCTTGGCCTTACCGGTACGCGCGGGGGACAGCTCGGGATCGGTGTGCGCGACGCCCGCGCTGAGCACGCCCCGGAGCTGGGAGACGACCATGGCGATGTCGCTCGCCGGCATCGGCGTCCGGGGCGGCCGTACCGCCCGGACGCGCTCGTGCAGCTGGTCGAGGGTGGGCCAGCCGCTGACCAGAGAAAGTGCCTTGGCCGGCGAGTCGACCCATTCGAACCGGGGCCGGGGCCGCGACGCCCTCGCGTAGACGGCGGTCAGGCAGCGCTCGGCGGTCGGCCGGTCGGCCGTCTGTGTGGACAGGGCGTGGTCGAGCCATTCCTGGCGGATCCGGACTGCCTGCTGCCACAGATCGTGCGGGATCTTCGCGGCGTCGTCGCGCCGCGTGGGGGCGCTCATCGCGCCGGGGCGTCGCCGCCCTTCCGGTAGGAGATCATGCAACGACTCTGACCCACGTCGCGGCACCGCTCAAGCGAATTCCGGTTCTTCTCGGTCATCCGCTCGTGGCCCGTAGTGGTGCGTCCCGGCCATATAGTGACCCTCGTGGACAGTGACCGTCTGACCCGCTCCCCTGTCGTCACCGCGCAGATGCTCATCCGCCGGCCCGCCGCCGAGGTCTTCGAAGCGTTCGCCGATCCGGCGGTGACCACGAGGTTCTGGTTCACCAGGAGCAGCGGCCGGCTGGAACCCGGCGCCACCGTCACCTGGGACTGGGAGATGTACGGCGTCTCCACCGTCGTGACAGTGAAGGACGTGGAGGAGAACCGCCGCATCCTGGTCGAGTGGGATCCCGAGTCCCCCACCCGGGTCGAGTGGCGATTCCTGCCCGGTGACGGCGACACCACGCTGGTCCGGGTCACCGAGAGCGGCTTCGCCGGCACCGCCGACCAGGCCGTCAGTAAGGCGATCGACTCGATGGGCGGGTTCACCATGGTGCTCTGCGCCTGCAAGGCGCTGCTGGAGCAGGGTGTGCTGCTGAACGCGGTCGGAGACGCCCACCCGTCCGGATTCGAGGACTGACCCGCCCGCCACCGGCTCGGCGGTCCGGTCAGGCGCCGGCGACCGGCACCGGCGCGAACAGGGGTGGCGCCGGATCGGCTGCCCGGATCGCGGTCACGAGCTGGGCCAACTGCGGGTAGTCGTCGCGGGCCGCGCGGAGCAGGTGGTCCGCGTCGGCGTGGTTGCCGAGGTACGACTCGGCGGCCGCGCGCAGGAGAAGCGCGACGGCGCAGAGGTCGCGCGGTTCGGCATCTGGGCGAACGTCGAGAAGCAGCTGTCGCGCGTCCCCGGGTCGCTGGTCGAGCAGGTGAGCCAGGCCCGTCACGATCCGGGCGGACAACGCGCCTGGCTGCGGCCGGACGGCGATCCGGGCGAGTTCCGAGATCTCCCGCACGTCCCGGCGTGCCACGGGCGCGCCGGCCACCACCGCGGCGTACAGGTACCACAACCCGAACTGGACGCTCAGCACCTGGCCGATCGCGGCGGCGGCAGCGGGATCGGTGCGGCCCGCGCGAGCCAGCGCCGCGAGCCGCTCGGCCTCGGTGACCAGTTCTGCCGACCGGGTGGGCGCCGCCATCAGTCTCTGCTGGTAGGCGGCGAGGGCCAGGAGCGGGTCGTCGCCGGAGCGGGCCTGAATCCCGAGCCGGTGGACGTCACCACCCACTCGGGCAACCGCCCGCACCGCCCTGACCACCTCCTCCTGGTAGTAACCCGCCCGCAGCCCGTCACGGGCGGCTGCCGGAGCCCGGAGCCAGCGGAGCAGGTTCTGACCGTCACTGCAGGTCGAACGCCCCGGAAGGAGGTTGGTCAGGCCGAGCAGCGCCCCGACGAACGCGGCGCCGAGCAACGTCAACCGCGTCAACGCCGTACCGGTGGACGTCGACACGACGACGAGTGCCGTCGCGGCGCACAGGTTGGCCAGCGGGCCCCCGGCGTAGAACAGCACCATCCGCAGCGGCAACGCCATCGTCGACGGTGAAGGCCGGACCGACACCTCGTTGCGCCAGCCGTTGAAGGGCGCGACACGGACCGCGACGACCGGCAGGCGCAGCAGCTTCGCCGCGACGAGGTGGCCGCACTCGTGCAGCACGAGGTGCAGCCACAGCGACACGCAGGTTAGGCCGGCGGCGGCGATCGCACCCGTCACGGACTCGGTGACGAGCAGCGCGAACGCCGTCGTCTCCACCGCCAGGAGGAGCGGCACGGCGAGCAGCCGACGACGGAGCTTCACCAGGAGAGGGTACGGCCGGGATGCCGAGCAGCGTGCCCCTCGGCTGATCGGGCCACGGGCCGAACCCCTGAAATCGGATGCCGGGCCCCGGCCATGATCAGCACAATGGAGGCGTCCACCGGGATCGGGAGGTGATCGGCATGCCAGAGAGGCGTTAGTCCCGCGCACGGTGCGCGGGCGGCCGGAGGGCGGTCGTCACATGGCCCGTACCGACATCCACCGACCCGAGCGGGTGCAGCGGCGGGATCCGTACCTGCGCGGCTGGTTCACCGACATCCACCGGCACGACTCCGGCCCCTGCGACCTGGCCGAGTTCCTCGCCTCGCCCGCGTGGCTCCGTACCCGCTGCCACCGCGAGGTGTCGCCGCAGGCGCCGAACCTCTGCGGCTGCCGGCTCTGCACCTTCCAGGCGTACCACAGGCTCGGGCGCAGCCAGGAACGCGTCGCCTGGCGTTCGATCCGCCGGCGGCTCCTCGCCGAGTACCGGGGCGGCGAGCGCGACCTCGACGTGCCCCCGATCCGTGGGAAGGCGTGGTAGCCACACGCTTGACCACCGATGAGTTCACCCGCCCTGGCTGGTCTGACCCGGTGTATCCGATCGGATACGGAGAACCGGCAGACCGCCAGGAGGGACGAGAACCATGACCGTCGTCGACACCACTCCCCCGCCCGTCGCCCGTGGGCTGAACCGCACGTTGTGGGTGCTCCAGGGCTTCCTCGGCGTCTTCTTCATCGTCGCCTCGGCCGCTCCCAAGCTGTTCGGCGAGACGAACACGGTCCAGACCTTCGAGGACATGGGCGCCGCGCCCTGGTTCCGGTATTTCGTCGGCCTGGTGGAACTGGCCGGTGGCATCGGGCTGCTGGTGCCGCGGCTGGCCGGCCTGGCCGCCGTCGGGCTCGCGCTGCTCATGGTCGGCGCCGCGATCACCCAGGCGTTCATCCTGGACGGCGGCGCGCTGGTGCTCACCCCCGTGGTGTTGTTCGTGCTGTTCGTGTTCATCGCGTGGGGCCGCCGCCACTCGATCACCCGGCTCCTCGAACGCTGAACCGGGGGTGCGCCGGCCGACCAGTCAGGGCGTCCAGCGCACCCCCGGGTTCACCCGCCCGTACCAGTCGAAGAGGGCCATGTTGTCCCACCCGTTCCCGGTGCCGTTGATGTTCGCCGGGTCCCAGCCGTTGCCGGGGACGGCATACCAGGTGGGTTCCCAGTAGAAGACCCCGGTGGCGCCGGCGTTGCGGGCGGTGTTCTGGACCCAGTCGAACTGCTGGGCCTGTCCGGCCCAGGTCGCGCTGATGCCGTCGCAGGTGGCGTCGCCGCCGATGACGTTCGGCTGGCCGTCCGCGTCGGCCCGGGTGAAGGGGTACGCGGTCTCCACGATCACCACCGGCTTCCCGTAGCGGTTCCGCAGGTCGACGATGTTGTTGTAGAGGTTCGCCAGGCTGCCGTGCCACACGCAGTAGTACGACAGGGCGGTCATGTCCCACTGCACGCCCTGGGCGCGGATGCCGTCGTAGAACCACCTGGCGTTGGCGTTGCTGTCCGCGTTCGCGGTGTGGATCATGACGGGGATACCGCCGCCGCACGCCTTCACCGCGTTGTAGCCCTGCTTCAGCAGCCCGGCCAGCGGGGCGAAGTCGTTGTTCACGACCTTGCCCTCGTTCCACAGCATCCCGACGTTGATCTCGTTACCGATCTGCACGCTGTCCGGCAGGGTGCCCTGCCCCCGCAGGGCGGCGCAGACGTCGTAGGTGAAGGCGTACACGTCGTTGCGCAGCTGACTGAGGCTGTGCCCGGCCCAGGCGGCCGGCTTGTACTGCTTGCCGGGGTCGGCCCAGGTGTCGGAGTAGTGGAAGTCGATCAGCACCTTGAGGCCCTTGGCCTTCGCGACGCGTGCCTGGGCCAGCACCTTGCTCTTGTTGTTGTAGCCGCTGGCCGGGTTGTTCCAGACGCGCAGCCGGACGTAGTTGGCGCCGGCGGACCGGAGGATGTCCAGCGGATCGCGGGCGACCCCGCCGGCGTCGTAGTACTTCGCCCCCAGGTCCAGGCTGCGCTGCAACGAGGAGACGTCCGCGCCCCGCATGACGAGCGTGTTCGCGGCGGCGACGGGCGCCGGCGTACCCCCGATCGTGGTGGTGAGGGCGAGGACGACGGCCGTGACGGCCCCGGCCAGGGTCCGGCGGCGGCGATGCGGTGTGCTCACGGGATTCCCTCTCAGCCGACAGTGCAGGGCGCGCCGTTGAGCGAGAACGCGGTCGGCGGCGCGTCGCTGGCGCCCCACCGGCCCTGGAAGCCGAAGGTCGCGGATCCGTCCGGCGCGATGACCCGGTTCCAGTCGACGTTGCGGGCGGTCACCGTGGCGCCGGTCTGCCCTACTGTGGCGTTCCAGGCGTTGGTGACCTGCTGGTCGCCGGGGAATCCGAACGTGACGATCCAGCCGTCGACCGGCGCCGTCCCGGTGTTCTGGACCGTCACCGCGGCGACGAAACCGCCGGGCCACTCGGACTGGTTCCGGTAGGTCACCCGGCAGGTCGAGGGCGGCGGTGGCGGCGGAGTGGACGTCGTGGGCGCGGCGACCGTGTTGGAGGCGATCGACACGTTGCCGGCGGCGTCCCGGGCCCGCACGTAGTACAGGGTGCGCAGCGGCGTCGACGGGGGCAGCGGCCCGGTGTACGTGGTCCCCGGCACGGTGGCGACGAGCGTCGAGGTGAACCAGCCGTCGAACCGGTAGATGTTGTACCCGAGCACGCCGACGTTGTCCGTCGACGGCGCCCAGGACAGCGTGGCGGCGGAGCCGGGCACCTCGCTGACCGTGAGGTTCTGCGGCGCGCTCGGCGGGGTGGTGTCCGGGCCGGTGTCGGTCACCGGAGTAACCACCTTCAGCTCGTCGGTGGCGGGCGAACGGCGGCCGTCGCCGTCGCGGGCCGACACCCGGAACGAGTACTGCTGGCCCGGCTGGATGTAGTTGGTGATCGTCACGGTGGTGACGTCGCCGAGGCTGACGCTGTAGATCACGTCGCTGAAAGCCTGGTAGTAGGTGATGTCGTACCCGACGACGGGGCAGCAGCCGCGCGTGGCGGCCGTCCAGGTGAGGGTGACCGACGTGGTCCGCACCTGGGTGGCGGCCAGGTTCGTGGGCGCGCTCGGCGGGAACGGCGTGGTGCTGGGCGGGTCGGGCGTCCTGGGCGTCGACGTGGGCGTCACAGTCCCGGTCGGGTCCGCGAGGGGCACCGCGGCGCCGCCGGGCGCCGGTGCGGCAGCGGGGTACGCGGTGCCGGCGCCGGCCGACGGCGCGGCGCTCAGGGCGGTGACCAGTACCGCGGCCGACAGCACGACGGCGGCCGGCAGACCCGGCCGCAGGCGGCGGAACAGCGAGGACGACGAGACGGCAGCCATACGTCGACGATGCCGTCAACACATCGATGATCGCCAACGTGTCCCACACCTCGGTCGGCACGGCAGCCTCTCGCGAGGTACGACTCCTGCCTGATTCGTCGTTTTGCGCCGCCTATCTGATGGATCAGACACAATCGGAACGACAGGGTGACCGCTGCAGAACGGCCACCGCACGTACGAAGGCTGGACGGGAACCCGCGATGGCCACCTTCGAGTACCGCTGCCCGCAGGACGGCAACTTCGACGTCGCGATGCCGATCGGCACCGCGGGCCCGTCGACGAGCTGCCCCCGGTGCGGACGCCCGGCGACACGGGTGTTCTCCGCGCCCCGGCTCGCCCGCATGCCGGCGGCGCTGCGCGAGGCCGTCGACCGGACCGAGCGCAGCGCGGAACAGCCGGAGGTGGTCGGGCGGGTACCCGGCGGTCGCCCGGCGCGCCGCTCGACGAATCCGGCCCACGCCCGCCTGCCCCGATGGTGACCACGAGAAGGGCTCAACGCCGTGCCTGAACTGCTGTTCCCCCTCGACTCCGCGAAGAGGTTCACCGACCAGGAGAAGGTCGGGCACAACCGCTGGCATCCCGACATCCCGCCCGTGGCGACGGTCCGGCCCGGACAGTCGTTCCGTGTCCACTGCCGCGAGTGGTTCGACGGCGCGATCCACAACGACGACTCCGCCGAGGACATCCGGGACGCTCCGCTGACCCGGGTCCACGCGCTCAGCGGCCCGTTCGCGGTCGAGGGCGCCGAACCGGGCGACCTGCTCATGGTCGACATCCTCGACATGGGCCCGATCCCGCAGGAGTCCGGCCCGCTGGCCGGCCAGGGCTGGGGTTACACGGGCATCTTCCCCAAGAACAACGGCGGCGGCTTCCTGACCGAGCAGTTCCCCGACGCGTACAAGGCGGTCTGGGACTTCTCGGGGCGCAAGGCCACTTCCCGCCACATCCCCGGGGTCTCGTTCACCGGGATCGCCCATCCGGGGCTGATGGGCACCGCCCCGTCCGCGTCGCTGCTGGCCACCTGGAACCAGCGGGAGGGTGCGCTGATCGCCACCGCGCCCGACCGGGTGCCGCCCCTGGCCCTGCCTCCGGAGCCGCAGGACGCGATCCTCGGCAGGCTCAGCGGCGCCGACTTCGACCGGGTGGCCGCGGAGGCGGCGCGGACCGCTCCGCCCCGGGAGAACGGCGGGAACCAGGACATCAAGAACTTCACCGTCGGCAGCCGGGTCTTCTATCCGGTGTTCGTGCCGGGAGCCAACCTGTCCCTAGGCGACCTGCACTTCTCCCAGGGCGACGGAGAGATCACGTTCTGCGGCGCCATCGAGATGGGCGGCTTCGTCGACCTGCACGTGGACCTGATCAAGAACGGCATGCAGACGTACGGCGTCGCCGAGAACACGATCTTCATGCCGGGTGACACCCCGCCGCAGTACTCCCAGTGGCTGGCCTTCTCCGGGCTGTCGGTCACCCTCGACGGCGAACAGCGGTACCTCGACTCGCAGCTCGCCTACCAGCGCGCCTGCCTGCACGCCATCGACTACCTGACCCGGTTCGGCTACCAGCCGGAACAGGCGTACCTGCTGCTCGGTGCCGCACCGATCGAGGGGCGGCTCTCCGGCGTGGTGGACATCCCCAACTCCTGCGCGACCGTCTACCTGCCGACCGAGATCTTCGACTTCGACATCCGCCCCTCGGCCTCCGGTCCGACCCGGATCGACCCGGGCAAGGGCGCCCCGAAGGCCACCATGAGCTGAGTCGACGACCACACCACCGGTTCCGAGGGTGGGCCGAGGCCTCGCCGCCCGTGGCGTGAGGGTGTCGGGCTAGAGGATGCCGCGCCGGCGGGCGACGGCGACCGCGGACGCGCGCTCGGGCACCTCCAGCTTGGCGTAGATGTGCAGGAGGTGGGTCTTCACGGTGGCCTCGCTGATGAACAGCGCGGCCGCGGCCTCGCGGTTCGTCCGCCCCCGGGGTGACCATGGCCAGGACCTCCCGTTCCCGCGCGCTGAGCCGGCCCTCGGCCGGCGCGGGGTGCCGACGTACGCGGGACAGCAGCAGAGCCGCGACGGACGGGGACAGCACTGTCTCGCCCCGGGCGGCAGCGCGTACGGCGCGGAACAGCTCCTCGCGCGGCGCGCCCTTGAGCAGGTAGCCGACCGCACCCGCCTCGACGGCCGGCAGGACGTCCGAATCAGTGTCGTGCGTGGTGAGCACGAGAACCCGCACGGTCGGCACCCGTTCGAGCAGCAGGCGGATCAGCGTGCCACCACTCGACTCCGGCATCCGCAGGTCGGCCAGCACGACATCCGGTCGCACGGCCTGCGTCACGGTCAACGCCTCCGCGCCGCCGGCCGCCTCCGCGACAATCTCGAAGTCCGGCTGGGTGCCGAGCATCCCGCGCAACCCGTCGCGTACCACGGATGGCGTCCACGATCACCAGCCGCAGGCGCGTCACCGGGCCGCCTCGATCACCGGCACCGTGACACTGAGCGCGGTGCCGGCGCCCGGGGACGACTCGATGTCCACCGAGCCGGCCAGGGCCTCGGCGCGCTGGCGCAGCGCGGTCAGCCCGAACCCTCCGGAGTGCTCCGCGGCGAAGGCTCCCGTCGTCGCGTACGTCAAGCACGAGGACATCCTCATGTAGGACAAGGTGACGTGGACGCGCTCGGCCCGCGCGTGCCGTCCCACGTTCGACAGCGCTTCCTGGACCGCGCGCAGCACCGTCACGTCGACCTCCGAGTGCGCGGGCAGCGGGGTGCCGGTCACGGTGAAGCTCGTGGCCACGTCGTACTGCTCGCTCCAGGCTGCCACGGCCTGTCGCGTGGCGTCGCAGAGCCGGGCGTCCTGCAGCGGCCCGGGGCGCAGTGCGTCGATCGACCGGCGCACCTCGTCCAGGCTCGTACGAGCCAGGGAGCGGGCGGTGTCCAACCGGCGGCGCGCCTGGCCCGAGGGGACGTCGTCGATCGTCTCCAGCTGCATGACGATTGCGGTCAGCCCTTGGGCGGCGGTGTCGTGGATCTCCCGGGCGAGCCGGGCCCGCTCCTCGGCGACGCCCGCCTCCCTGGCCTGAGCCGTCAGCAGTTGATGCAGCCGGGTGTTCTCGGCCATCGAGGCGGCCAGCCGGTCGTTGGCCTTCCGCCGCCGGACCGCCTCCCGTTCCATGGCCCGGATCATCGCGCCCACCCCAGCGGCCAGCGGCGTCACGACCCCCAGGTTGATCAGGAGCGACCCGGCGTTCGCGCCGGACACCACGAGCGCCGGTGCGCTTGCGGCGACCACGCCCGGGTACGCCCACCAGCCTGGCAGCGCCACGAACGCCAGCAGGTAGCAGGCAGGGATGAACAGCTGGAGCGCGTCACTGCGCAGCACCAGCACGACGGTGCACCCGACCACGCCCGCGTAGTAGACCACCATCGTCAATGACCTGCGCTCGCACCACTGCGGATGGAACAGGACGAACCACCAGTGCCACAGGGCGAGCCCGGCGGCGATCGCCGCCGAGGCCAGGCGGTCCCCCTGGGCGACCTCGTCGACGGTGACGGACACCGCGCACGCCAGCAGCAACAAGGGGTACGGAATCAGCGCCCACGCCCGATTCCACCGCAGCTCCCGCTGCCGGCCAAGGGTCTCCGCCACAGACGTCACCCCGCCATCGTCGCGCTGTCCCACACGTTTGTCGGCGCAGCAACACCTCGGCGGGCCCGCGCCGCCCCGACCCAGCACATCAGCTCGGCGAGCAGCACCGACACCAGCCACGTGCCCAGGGCGAGCACCGTGACCTCGGCGCTGCCGAGCGTCGCGCCCAGCCCCAGGGTGAACGGCAGCAGCAGCGTCACGAAGACCACCGACTGGAACAGGTAGCAGGACAGCGAGCGCTGCCCGCACGCGACGAGCGCCCGGACCGCCCTTCCCGGCCGGTCGCCGACGCGGATCGCCGCCAGCCCGATCAGCGCCGAGCACCCGAGGCCCCTGGCGACGCCGGTCACCGCGAGCCCGGCCGGCAGCCCTCCCGCCACCGCCAGGGTGACGCCAGCGACCGCCGCGCGGACCAGCAGGACGCGGTGCGCGACCGGGTCGGTGAGAACCCCACGCCGGGCGGCCCAGGTGCCGATCAGCACGGCGCTGCCCACGCCGATGACGCCGAAGGGGTCATCAGCCATTCGAGCGGACGCAGGGCCAGTGCCTCGAACGGGTCGGCGATCTCGAACGACCAGAAGAACGAGCGCCGACCGGTCGAGGGCATCGCGTATGCCCCCCCCTGGACGAGCGCGACGACTGTCAGCCACCACGCTGCCGCGACCATCAGCGTCCGGTCCGGCACCCGGGCCAGCGCCACCAGCGCGGCGACCAGCACGATCTCGTGGATGCCCTGGTTCCGCAGGACGGTCAGCGGGTCCGAGAACCCGCCGTACCGGAACGCCTCGACCAGGTCGTCCAGGCCGATGAGGACGCCCAGCGCCAGCACCGCCAGGGCACCGAGGTGGATGCCCTGCCAGAGCAGCACGGCGGTGGGCCGGGGGACAGTGCCGCCGCCGTACATTCTCGTCCCTTTCGGCGCCTTCCGGCACAGTGCGGGTCGCCGCTGCCGTCCGACAGGTGGCGGCGGCACCGGACGAGTTCGCGCGAGTGCTTTCGTAACACGCGGGAGTCTTCGACGAGCCGGTCCTTGACTGCTGGGAAGCACCCGGTGGTGCATCGCGGGAAGCGTCAGCCGCATGGCCAGTCCATAGTGGCCGGGCGACGCAGTACGCACCCAACTGGCGGGCGGCTCGACGAAAACGGAGGCCGTCGGCTACCCGCACGACCTGACCTCACTCTCGCGCCTTGTCGTACACAACGACGACACGTAGAAGTCTCTCTATGAGAGTGCCTCGTCCTGGCAGCAACAGTGATTGGCGGACGCAAGCCGGCAACCTGTTCACGGATCGCGAGGCCGAGTCGCAGGCGTTCAAGTCAGCGTTGGCGGCCTTCCGGCAGCTGCTCGACCGGAACGACGACATCGGCCCCGAGCGGCTCAACGTACTCACCTTCTACGGGCTCGGCGGCGTCGGCAAAACGGCACTTTCAGAGCGACTGGAGGCATGGGTAAGGCGGGATCTGCCGCTGGCCAACGGCTGGGGTCCGCCCCCGTCCGCCAAGGTCGAGGCGATCATCCGAATCGATCTGCACGGCTCGGCGGGCCAGGTGGACATGCTGGCGGTGCTGCTCGCGCTGCGTGCCGGTGTGGCGAGCGTCCGTCGTCGGTGGCCGCTGTTCGATCTGGCCTTCGCGGCTTACTGGTCGGCAGTACGCCCTGGCGATCCCCTGCCCAGCATCGACAGCCGGGGCGAATACGCCGACGTGGTCGCCGACATGGCCAGCAACATCCTCAACGATCTCGGGGCGGTGGGCGAGCTCGTCACCGGCACCGCAGTCGGCCTCGGAGTCCGAGGAGTTCGCACAATCCTCGGGGTGCTGCGCAGAAGGCGAGACGTGCAACTCGGTCTGAAGGCGTACGCCGGTTTCGAGGAGTTCCTCCTGCGCTGCGCGGACGAACCCAGCCCCACCGAATCGCGGCCCGCACTTGCCTGTGAGATCGCGGCCCTGCTGTCTTGGGAACTAGCCATGATGACACCGTCCGCGCTCGTGGTGGTCTTCATCGACACCACGGAACGCCTCGCTTTGGACCCGCGAAGGGTGGCCGAGGGCCACCTGAATGCGCTCATCCACGGCATGCCCAACGTGCTGTTCGTTCTGACCGGGCGGTATCAGCTGGACTGGCATCGGCACAACCGGACCGACCTGCCTTATCGCGGTCCACGGATCTGGCCCGGCCTGGTGCCGGCGGCACCGAAGCCATTGCGTCAGCACCCCGTCGATGACCTCTCTCCGGCCGATGCCCGGACGTTCATTCAACGCGCCCGGACCGGGCTCGACCTGCCGTTGACCGACGAGGTTGTCGAGGAACTGGTCGGGTCTTCTGCGGGGCTGCCGCAGTATCTCGAGCTCGCCTGCCAGGTGGCATTCTCCGCCAAGCAGGCCGGCCAGGGCCGCGCCGTCGAGATCGGCGACGTCACCGGAGGGCTGGCTTCGCTGGTGATGCGCGTCCTCGACGACATTCCCCACGACGAGCAGCGGGCAATCCGCGCGGCCTGCCTGTTCCGCATCTTCAACACATCGCTGATCGCCGCGGCCGCTGACGTCGACCACGGGTGCGCCGAACGTGCCGTGACTCGTCCAATGGTAGAGCCGCACGACAGTGATCGGTTCCCGTACCGGCTACACGACGCGGTACGGGAGGCCATCCGGCGTACTGATCACCAGGTTGCCGGAGGTTGGACAGAACGCGACTGGGAGCTCGCCGCCACCCGCGCTGCTGTGGCGACGCACGAGATGCACGCCGTCGCCAAGGCTCAGGAGGACACCCGGGGGGTCCTGGACGCCGTAGGCATCGCGATCCAGTTGGTCTGCGACCAGAACACCACCCTTGAGTCCTCGCCCAGCCGTTCCTATGCGGATTGGTTGACCAGTGCTGTGGTGTTCAGCCCTGCCATACCGGGCCTGCGGGCTCGGGTGCCGGCGCAGAGCAGAACCGAGTACGGCAGGCATGTCCTGAACTTCATCACTGCCAAGTCCCTCGACACACCCGTCGAGGAACGCTTGGCACTCCTGCGGGAGATCTCGCGCGCAGATCACCCGATGCGCCGAGTAGCTCACCGGCACCTCGGTTACGCACTGAAGTCGCAATGCCGGTGGGAGGAGGCGCTGGCGGTGTTCGACGAGCTCATTGAGGAGTCGCCTTCCCAGTTCCATCTCGGGCAACGACCGCAGATCCTGAGCACCGCCCGCCGGTTCGTCGAGGCCCGCGACGCCGCAAGGGGCCTCAAGATCGAGGCACTGATCATGAGGGCGCAGGAGTACACGCACGGCTGTCCTGATCGGTACTTCACCGAGATCGGCGACAAGTTGTCGAGCCTGCGGTATGCCGGGCGGCAGCGTGAATACCTTGAGGACCTCGGGGTCTACCTCGAGCGCCGAGCCTTTCTGCACGACGATCTCGACATCGAGAGCGTCAGGAAGCTTCGCGACGACGCCGAAATGTCCGGTCATACCGTCGCGATCCGCTCCGGTCTGCTCGCCACGATTCTGCTGCGCCGGTCGGACCCGACGGAGACGTCCATTCTGCTCGACCGGCTCAAGACTCTTGATCAGGCATCCGGCCCCGCTGGCGCCATCGGCTTCCGATACGCGTTGGCCGAGTTCTGCGACGCACGTCTCGCTGGCGACCGGGACCGGCTGGCGGCCCTACAGCATGAGGTCGACCGGCTGCCCGTCCGTACCCGCCCCTGGATTCAGGTCGAATGCTTTCTCGACTCGGTGGGCTTCCCCGTGCGTTCCGTGCCGACCCAGTGGCTCGAGCCGTACGACGTCGTTCGGCCGCGATGGGAGGGCCACCTCCACGCGTATCTGACCCGCCACGGATCAGATCTCTCCCGATGAGGAGTAGTAGTAGTCATGCCGATCTTCAACCGAAGGAAGAAGGGCACCGCCTTCTGGCAGGAGCCTCCGTTCCGATCCGCTGATCTGCAGCAACTTCACGAGTACGCCATCGGCTGCGTTGTCAGGGAGGACGGGGTGGGAATGATGCGCAGCGGCTGGGCGATCTATCGAAGAGCGGGTCTGCATTCCTGTCAGTCTTCGGAATTCCTTCGGGACGGATACCTGTACTGGTCGCAGAGCCCAGCGTTCCAGCCGGACGTGGCACTGGCGTTCCTGACCGATCTGTTCGAAAGGCTCAACGCCTGTGATCCGGTCCCGCCGCCCGACGTCTACGCCGTGCCACCGGCGCTGATCGAGCCGATGGCGGCTCACTACACGATGCGTTGCTGGGCCGGCGTCGAACTCGTGGAGACGGCGGACCGATTGAGTCGGCCGGACATCGGGGAACGCTTCGAGCCGAGCGTCTTCCTGGCGATCGCCAGAACTCCATCGCCCTTCGTTCCCGCGCGCGCCAGAGGTTGGGCGCGGACCTACGCGCGGAGACGCGGCCACCCTGATCCGTGGCCCGCATTCGGGGCCTGACGCGCCGCCGCGACGGCCGTTGCTGACTCTTCGCCGAGGAGCCTGGGCACATCTCGTTCCGGGCGACAAGGTAGGCCGGTCAGTGGTGGTGGATCGGTGTGTCGAGGTCCGTCAGCCGCCGGCCGGAGCCGCCCGCGGCCAGGGCGACGAACTCGGCGGCGATCGCCACGGCGGTCTCCTCCGGCGTCCGCGCCCCCAGGTCGAGCCCGATCGGTGAGGAGAGCCGGGCGAGGGCGGCCTCGTCCACACCCGCCTCGCGCAGGCGTCGCAGCCGGTCGGTGTGGGTGCGGCGGCTGCCCATCGCGCCGATGTAGCGGGCCGGGGTGCGCAGGGCGACCTGGAGCAGCGGGACGTCGAACTTCGGGTCGTGGGTGAGGACGCAGAGCACGGTGCGCTCGTCGACGGCCGTCGACTCCAGGTACGTGTGCGGCCACTGCACGACGAGGTCGTCGGCGTCAGGGAAGCGCTTGCGGGTGGCGAACACCGGACGCGCGTCGCACACCGTGACGTGATAGCCGAGGAAGCGGCCGATCCGGGCCACCGCGACGGCGAAGTCGATCGCGCCGAACACGATCATCCGTGGTGGGGGCAGGTACGACTGGACGAAGACGGACACCTCGTCGTGCCGCTGCTGCCCGCGCGTGCCGAGCTGGATGGTTCCGGTGGTGCCGAGGGCGAGCATGCCCTCGGCCTGCTGCGCCACCGCGCGGTCCAGGTCGGCGTCGCCGAGGGTGCCGGCCACCCGGTCGGGCCAGACCGCCAGCTGGGCGTTCCCGGCCGACGCGGTCGCCACCGGCGCGCCGGCCCGGATCGCGGCGAACACCGCGTCGGGCTCGGTCAGCACGACGTCCGGCTGGACCAGCACCTCGATGGTCCCACCGCAGGTCAGGCCCACCTCGAAGGCGTCGTCGTCGCCGACACCGTAGGTCTCGGTGCTCGCCTGGCCG
Organism: Micromonospora sp. WMMA1949; assembly: GCF_027460145.1. NCBI lineage: Bacteria > Bacillati > Actinomycetota > Actinomycetes > Micromonosporales > Micromonosporaceae > Micromonospora > Micromonospora sp. WMMA1949. The sequence continues at coordinate 796,344 of NZ_JAPZBG010000001.1, forward strand.
GTCCGTATGGCCTCCCGGCAGAGCTCGTACACCGCGCCCTCGACGCAACCTCCCGAGATGCTGCCGACGACCTCACCGTCGGCGCCCACCGCCATGGCCGCGCCCGGCGGTCTGGGCGCCGACCTCCAGGTACGGACGACCGTCGCGACGGCGAACCGGACGCCGGCGGCACGCCACGCGGTAAGCCCGTCGACGATGTCTCGCATTGCCGCACGATCCGTGAGCAGCCGCGGCACCGTCAACGCCGACCTAAGGACTTGCTTAGGTCGGCGTTGACTTCCCGAGGCACCGGCACCACATTGACGACTTCCGGAGGTGCGATATGCAGGTACCGGCCCCGTTCGAGTACGAGCGAGCCACCAGTGTGGACCATGCCATCAGCCTGATGGAGCGGCTGGGCAGCACGTCGCGGCTGATCGCCGGCGGGCACAGCCTGCTGCCGATGATGAAGCTGCGGCTGGCCAGTTTCGACTACCTCATCGACATCAACGATCTCCACGACGAACTCGGCTACATCGAGGCGGGTCCGGACGAGCTGCGCATCGGCGCGCTGACCCGGCATCGGGAACTGCTCGAGTCCGCCGTCCTGACGGCGACCTTCCCGATCTTCGCCGACGCCGAACGGGTGATCGCCGATCCGATCGTGCGCAACCGGGGCACCCTCGGCGGTTCCCTCTGCCAGGCGGACCCGTCGGAGGATCTGTCCGCCGTCTGCACCGCCCTGGACGCGAGCTGCGTGATCCGCGGACCGGGCGGCAGCGAGCGGGTGCTGTCCATGGAGGAGTTCCACGTCGGGCCGTACGAGACGGCCGTCGGTGACGGAGAGATCCTGGTCGAGGTGCGACTGCCGGTGCGGCCCGGCTGCGGCAGCGCGTACGAGAAGGTCGAGCGCCGGGCCGGCGACTGGGCTGTCGTCTCGGCCGGCGCGGCGGTGTGGCTCGACGGCGACGTGATCTCCGACGCCCGGGTCGGTCTGGCCGCGGTGGGCCCGAACACCACCGGTATTCCGGAGATCTCCGCGGCGCTGCGCGGGCAGACGCCCAGCGAGAGCCTCTTCGAGCAGGCCGGGGCGATCGCCGCGCGCAGCTGCGAGCCGGCCACCGACCAGCGGGGCAGCGCCGGATACAAGCGGCACCTGGCCGACGAGCTGACCAGACGGACCCTGCGCCGGGCCGTGGAACGGGCGAGGAGCTGAGCATGCAGGTCACCATGACCGTCAACGACGTCGAGGTCACCCGGGAGATCGAGGGCCGGCTGCTGCTCGTGCACTTCCTGCGTGACGTGCTGGGCCTGACCGGCACGCACTCGGGTTGCGACACCAGCAACTGCGGCACCTGCGTCGTCTGGCTCGACGGCGAACCGGTGAAGTCGTGCACCGTGCTGGCCGCGATGGCCGGCGGCCACGAGGTGCGTACCGTCGAGGGCCTGGCGAAGGGCGCGGAGCTCGACCCGGTCCAGCAGGGCTTCATGCAGTGCCATGGCCTGCAGTGCGGCTTCTGCACGCCCGGCATGATGATGACGGCCCGCGCGCTGCTGAACCGCAACCCGGACCCGAGCGAGGCGGAGATCCGCGAGGCGATCTCCGGCCAGATCTGCCGCTGTACCGGCTACGCCACCATCGTGCGCTCGGTGCGCTGGGCCGCCGTGCACGAGGCGAACGCGGCCGCCGCGGTCACCGAGACCACCGAATCAGCCGAAGCCGGCGAGATCGACAACGCCGGCCAGCCCGCCGGGAGCGTCGCATGACGACCGTGCACGAGCGCGTGGACACCTTCCACGACAACGACCAGAAGCCGGTGGGATACGGCCGCATGCTGCGGAAGGAGGACCCGCGGTTCGTGCGCGGCCGGGGCCGGTTCGTCGACGACGTCCGGCTGCCCGGGCTGCTGCACCTGGCCATCCTCCGCTCGCCGGTGGCGCACGCGCGGATCCTGAGCATCGACACCAGCGCCGCCGAGGCCTCCCCCGGCGTCAAGGCGGTCGTGACCGGGGCGATGCTGGCCGAGCAGGGCCTGGCCTGGATGCCGACGCTCTCCAACGACGTGCAGGCCGTGCTCGCCACCGACAAGGTGCGCTTCCAGGGTCAGGAGGTCGCGTTCGTCGTCGCCGAGGACGGGTACGCGGCGCGGGACGCGCTGGAGCTGATCGACGTCGAGTACGACGTCCTCGACCCGGTCGTCGACGCCCGCCGCGCGCTGGAGCCGGACGCCCCGGTGATCCGCGACGACCTGGAGGGCAAGACCGACAACCACTGCTTCGACTGGGAGACCGGCGACGAGGCGGCCACCGCGGCGGTGTTCGCCCAGGCCGACGTCGTGGTCAGCCAGGATCTGGTCTATCCGCGGGTGCACCCGGCGCCGATGGAGACGTGCGGGGCGGTCGCCGACTTCGACGCCGTCGAGGGCAAGCTGCGCCTCTGGTCCACCACGCAGGCGCCGCACGCGCACCGCACCCTCTACGCCCTGGTGGCAGGCATCCCCGAGCACAAGATCCAGGTGATCTCGCCGGACATCGGCGGCGGCTTCGGCAACAAGGTGCCGATCTATCCGGGGTACGTCTGCGCGATCGTCGCGTCGATCGTCACCGGGAAGCCGGTGAAGTGGATGGAGGACCGCTTCGAGAACCTGATCAGCACCGGCTTCGCCCGCGACTACATCATGCGGGGTGAGATCGCGGCGACCCGCGACGGCCGGATCCTGGCCATCCGCACCAACGTCCTAGCCGACCACGGCGCCTTCAACGGCACCGCCGCACCGGTGAAGTATCCGGCCGGCTTCTTCGGGGTCTTCACCGGCAGCTACGACATCGAAGCCGCGTACTGCAAGATGACGGCGGTCTTCACCAACAAGGCACCGGGTGGCGTGGCGTACGCCTGTTCGTTCCGCATCACCGAGGCGGTCTACCTCGTCGAGCGGATCGTCGACTGCCTCGCCGACGAGCTGGGCATGGACCCGGCCGAGCTGCGGCTGAAGAACTTCATCCGCCCGGAGCAGTTCCCCTACACGACGAAGACCGGCTGGGTGTACGACTCCGGCGACTACGAGCCGACGATGCGCCTGGCGATGGAGATGGCCGGCTACGCGGACCTGCGGCGCGAGCAGCAGGAGAAGCGGGCCCGGGGCGAGTTGATGGGCATCGGGATCGCGTTCTTCACCGAGGCCGTCGGTGCCGGCCCGCGGAAGAACATGGACATCCTCGGCCTGGGCATGGCCGACGGCTGCGAGCTGCGCGTGCACCCGACCGGCAAGGCCGTGGTCCGGCTCAGCGTGCAGTCCCAGGGTCAGGGGCACGAGACGACGTTCGCGCAGATCATCGCGGAGGAGATCGGGATCCCGCCGGACGACATCGACGTGGTGCACGGCGACACCGACAACACGCCGTTCGGCCTCGGCACGTACGGCAGCAGGTCCACCCCCGTCTCCGGTGCCGCGGCGGCCCTCGTCGCCCGCAAGGTCCGCGACAAGGCCCGGATCATCGCCTCCGGCATGCTGGAGGTCTCGGTCGCCGACCTGGAGTGGGACAAGGGTTCCTTCCGGGTCAAGGGCGACCCGGGCAAGAGCGTCACGATCCAGGACATCGCGATGCGGGCGCACGGCGCCGGTGACCTGCCCGAGGGCATCGAAGGCGGGTTGGAGGCGCAGATCTGCTACAACCCGTCGAACCTGACGTATCCGCACGGGGCGTACATCTGCGTGGTCGACATCGACCCCGGTACCGCGCAGGTCAAGGTGCGCCGGTTCGTCGCCGTCGACGACTGCGGCACCCGGATCAACCCCATGATCATCGAGGGGCAGGTGCACGGCGGGCTGGCCGACGGGGTCGGCATGGCCCTGATGGAGATGATCGCGTTCGACGAGGACGGCAACTGCCTCGGCGCGTCGCTCATGGACTACCTGCTGCCGACCGCGCTGGAGGTGCCCGACTGGGAGACCGGCTTCACCGTCACCCCGTCCCCGCACCACCCGATCGGCGCGAAGGGCGTGGGCGAGTCGGCCACCGTCGGGTCCCCGCCCGCCATCGTCAACGCGATCGTCGACGCCCTCGAACCCTTCGGCGTACGGCATGCCGACATGCCGTTGACGCCGTCGCGGGTCTGGGACGCGATGCGCGGCAATGCCCGCCCGCCGATCTAGGGAGGTGGCCATGACGACGATCGCCGGCCGTACGCGGGATCTGACCGCCTCGCGCGCGCCGTTCGTGCACGCCACTGTGGTCCGGGCGCAGGACCCGACGTCGGCCCGGCCCGGCGACGACGCGGTGATCCTGCCGGACGGCACCATCGAGGGTTTCGTCGGCGGGATGTGCGCCGAGAACTCGGTGCGCGCGGCCGCCCTGGACGCCCTCCGGGACGGCAACGCGCTGCTGCTGCGGGTGCTGCCGGACAGCGCGCCCGCCTTCCCCGACACCCCGGGAGCGCGAGTCGTGGTCAACCCGTGCCACTCGGGCGGGGCGCTGGAGATCTTCCTGCGCCCGGTGCTACCGGTACCCGTGCTGGGTCTGGTGGGCGACACGCCGATCAGCGCGGCGGTGGCCACCCTCGCCGCCTTCCTCGACTTCGAGGTGGCCACGTCCGGCGACTTCTCCGGCGCGACAGCTGTCGTGGTGGCCGGCCTCGGCAAGGGCGAACAGGACGCCATCCGCGCCGCCCTGGATGCCGGCGTGGGCCACATCGCGCTGGTCGCCAGCCAAAAGCGCGGGGCGGCGGTGCTCGACGAACTGACGTTGACCGACGCCGAGCGCGCCCGGGTCCGTACCCCGGCCGGGCTGGAGATCGGGGCGCGCTCACCGCAGGAGATCGCCCTGTCGATCATGGCCGAGGTGGTGCGGGCGCTCCGCGTGGACGGTCTCTCCTCCTCCCCGGCCGCGCCCGTCGCGCTCCCCCAGCAGGCAGTCGACCCGGTGTGCGGGATGACCGTCCTGGTCGGGCCGGACACCCCGCACGTGCGGATCGACGGCACCGACCACTGGTTCTGCTGCCCCGGCTGCCTCGACCGGCACGTGGCGGCGTAGCCGTGTTCGTGACCGGCCTGGTCCTGGCCGCCGGGGCCTCGGTGCGCCTCGGCGAGGCCAAGCAGCTGCTGCCGTACCGCGGGCGGACGCTGCTCGACGCCACCCTCGACCTGGCCCGCTCGTGCGCCTTCGACCAGTTGCTGGTGACCCTCGGCGGCGCCGCCGACCTGGTCCGCGCACGGGTGGACCTGACCGGGGTCCAGGTCGTCGAGAACGCCGAGTTCAGCACCGGCTGCGGCTCGTCGGTCCGCGCCGCGACGCAGGCGGTGGACCCGCGCGCCGACGGGCTCGTGCTCCTGCTCGGCGACCAACCAGGCGTACGGGCCGGCGACGTACGCCGGGTCGCGGCGGCGGCCACCCCACTCGCGGTGTGCCGGTACGCCGACGGCCTGGGGCACCCGTTCTGGTTCGCCCGCGACGTCCTGCCGGAGCTGCGTGTCCTGCACGGCGACAAGGCGGTGTGGAAGCTGCTGCACTCCGGCCGGTACCCGGTCACGGAGATAGCCGTGGACGGGCCGGTGCCGATCGACGTGGACACCCGCGCGGACTACCGGCGGCTGCTCTCGGGCGAGGCGCGGTGAAGGACCCCCTGGCCGTCCGGCGCCGGCTCGACGCCGTCGACTACCTCGCCGACGACGGCATGGCGATGGCCGTCTTCCTCGCGCTGCGACTGGGCAAGCCGCTGCTGCTCGAGGGCGAGCCCGGCGTCGGCAAGACCGCCGCGGCGAAGGCGCTGGCGCGGGCGCTGGACACGACGCTGATCCGGCTGCAGTGCTACGAGGGTCTGACCCCCGGCGAGGCGCTGTACGAATGGAACTACCAGCGGCAGTTGCTCGCCATCCGGCTGGCCGAGGCCCGGGGCGCCTCGCTCACCGACGCCGACCTGTTCGCCGCGGAGTTCCTGCAGGAGCGGCCGATCCTGCGGGCGGTACGCCACCCGGGACCGGTGCCGCCGGTGCTGCTGATCGACGAGATCGACCGGGCCGACGACGAGTTCGAGGCGCTGCTGTTCGAGTTCCTCGGCGAGTCCGGGATCACGATCCCCGAGCTGGGCACGTTCACCGCGACCACGCCGCCGGTAGTGGTGCTGACCTCCAACCGCAGCCGCGACCTGCACGACGCGCTGCGCCGCCGCTGCCTGTACCACTGGATCGAGTTCCCGGAGCCGGGCCGCGCCACCGAGATCGTCCGACGGGCCGTGCCGGGCGCGACGGAGCGGCTGATCCGCACGGCGACCGCCTTCGTCGGCGACGTACGCGCCCTCGGCCTGGACAAGGCGCCCGGCATGGCCGAGGCCATCGACTGGGTCGCCGCGCTCTCCGTGCTCGGCGCCGCCGACCTCGCCGCTGACGACGTCGTCCGGACCATCGGCACCATCGCCAAGACCCCCGACGACCGCGCCGCCGTCGCCGCCGCGCTCGGCGCACACCAGGAGAGGCCGGCATGAAGATCACCAACGAGTTCACCGTCGACGTCCCGATCGCGCAGGCCTGGACGGTCCTGACGGACCTGGAGGGCATCGCGCCGTGCCTGCCGGGCGCCCAGCTGACCGGCGTCGACGGCGACCTCCACCAGGGCACGGTGAAGGTCAAGGTCGGGCCGGTCGTCTCCGAGTTCGCCGGCACCGCACGCTTCGTCGAGAAGGACGAGGAGCGGTACCGGGGGGTGATCGAGGCGAAGGGCCGCGACCGGCGGTCGGCGGCCAACGCGTCCGCTCTGGTCACCGCCGAACTGCGGCCGGACGATCAGCGCACAGTCGTCAGCGTGGACACCGATCTGAAGATCTCGGGGCGGCTGGCCCAGTTCGGCAGCGGCATGATCAAGGAGGTGTCCGGCAAGCTGCTCGCCCAGTTCGTCGCCAACCTGGAGGCGAAGCTGGCGGCCGAGGAGACCGCTGAGAGCACCCCGCCTCCGGCCAGCGCGCCGGACGCATCCGAGCCCGCGCCGGCCGTCGCCCCGACGCCCGAGCGCGCCACGTCCGCCGCGACCGAGCCCGACGCCTCCACGGCCAGGCCCCGTACCCTCGCGGCCGACGCGGACGCCGCCTCGCCCGCCGCATCCCGGTCCGCCACCGCGGCCGGCACCCCCGTGGCGACGTCGGCGTCCACCGGTCGACCGTCGACCGGGGCCGCCGCCGAGCCGGAGACGCTGGACCTGCTCGACATCGCCGGTGGTGCCGTCGTCAAGCGCCTCGTGCCGGTGCTCGTCGGGATCGTCGTCATCGGCGCGGTGATCGCCTGGCGGGTCGCACGCCGGTGAGCGCCGGTCTGCTGCGCGGCGTCGACCGCGCGGCGTTCGCGACGGCCTTCGCCGGCCGGTTGCGGCGGGCCGGCGTGCACGCCGGGCTCACCGAGGCCGGTGACTTCGTCCGGGCGCTCGCCGTGTGGACGCCCGGGGACACGGGTGCGCTCTACTGGGCCGCCCGGATCAGCTTCGTGCGGCGGCACGCCGACCTCGCCGCCTTCGACCGTGTCTTCGCCGCTGTCTTCGTCGACGCGCCACCGCTACCGCTCACCCGGTCCGCGGCTCCGCCGGGGACCCGGGACGACGTGCACCTGCCGGTGCCCGCGGACACCGACGCCACCGGCGACGGCGGCGGCCTGCCGTGGGCGACGTTGCCGGCGCCCGTCGCCGAGGCGGAGCCCTCCGACACCGGGGTGCGGCTGCCCGAGCGGCGACCCAGCGCCCTCGCCGGGCTCGCCGACCGGCCGTTCGAGGACCTCGACGGCGCCCAACTCGAACTGCTCGGCGAGGCCCTGCGCGAGGCCGTCGCCCGCTGGCCGTCCCGGCGCACCAGGCGGCACGCCGTAGGCCCGGCCGGGCGGCGGGTCGCGCTGCGCCCGACGATCGCCCGGGCCCGTCGCACCGCCTGGGAGCCCGTCGAGGTCGTCCGCGAGCGACCGGTACGCCGACCGCGCCGGGTGGTGCTGCTGTGCGACCTCAGCGAGTCGATGCGGGCCCAGGCCCACGCCTACCTGCACCTGCTGCGGGCCTTCGCGGTGGTCACCGACGCGGAGGTGTTCGCCTTCGCCACGACGCTCACCCGGCTCACCGTCGCGCTGCGCCACACGTCGGCGTCCGCGGCGATCGCGCACGCCAGCGCCGCCGTGACCGACCGGTTCGGGGGTACGCGCATCGCGACGAACCTGCGGGCGCTGCTCGCCTCCCCGCACGGCGACGCGGTTCGCGGTGCCGTGGTGCTGATCGGCTCGGACGGCTGGGACAGCGACCCGCCGGACGAACTCGCCGCCGTGATGGCGCGGCTGAGCCGCCGTGCCCACCGGATCGTCTGGCTGAACCCGCGCGCCGGTGCCCCCGGCTTCGCTCCCCTGGTGGCGGGCATGGCCGCGGCCCTGCCCTACTGTGACCGGCTGCTGCCGGCCGCGACGTTCCGGGACCTGCTGGACGCCGCCGATCAGCTCCAGAGCGTCACGTGCACCGAGGGCCGGAAACGGTTCACCGCGACGCCCACGCCGCGCATCATCGCCTGAATCGCCCGGGGCGTCGACGCGAAGCGGCACAGCTCGGCCGCCACGGAAGGTGTGCCGGGGGTGACGAGCACCAGCGAATGCCATACCGCCTCGGCCGTGGCGTGCGGCCCGGACAACGCCACCAGTTGGCCGCCGCGAAGGTCCCGCGCCACGGTGAACGACAGCGCCGGGGCGACCCCCCGGCCACGCTGCGCCTCACCCAGGGCCGCCGCGTGGCTCTGGAAGATCTGCTGCCGCTCCTCGGGCACCCCGAGCCGGCGCAGCAACGCCGGAACGGCGCCCACGGTGTTGGTGCCCGACGGGCCGAGCAGCCAGGTCTGGTCGCGCAACTGCCCCGGTGACGCCGACACACCGGCCAGCGGATGATCGGGGCCGACGACAGTCACGAGCCGGTAGTTCATCATCGGCCGGCCGGAGATCGCCGGATCAGCGGCCGGCGGCAGCGGTCCCATCGCGACGTCCGCGGCCCGGGTCAGCAGCAGCGACTCGAAGGAGCCGGGGTCGCAGACGCTCAGCTCGACGTCGAGATCGGCCGCGCGCCTGGCGAACAGCTCGATCAGTCTCGGCGCGGCGAACTCGGCGAACTCGCTGGACGCGGCGACCCGCAGCAGCCGGCGGCCGTGTGCCGCCGAACTGACCTCCAGGACCGTACGGTCCTGCAGGCCCAGCATCTCGGCCGCGCGACTGGCGAGCCGCAGCCCGCCGGGGGTGAAGGCCAGTCCCTCCGCCGTCCGCGTGAACAACTGATCGCCGAACTCTCTGCGCAACTGGCCGATGAGCAGCGAGACCGCCGGCTCGGAGACCTCCAGTTGCGCGGCGGCCTGCTTGACCGATCCCAGCCGGACGACAGCGACGTAGGCCCGTAGCTGCGTCGGAGTCATCGGCGTCGACCGCCCTTCTGCTGCGCCATGGGCTGCTGCCGGACAGCCCGCGGGTACTCCGATCATTCCTCGCCGGTTGCCCCGCCGCCAGGGGCGGTGCATCATGCAGCGACGTGCCCGGTACACCCGGTGAGCGCCTTGACGATGTTCCGTTCGGCGAGGTCCAGCATCCATTTCCGATCCGGGAAGTCGGTGTCCGCGATCCGCAGTGGCCCTTCGATCAGGGACAGCGTCTGCGCGTACCGGTAGAGCTCCAGCCGGTGGGAATCCAGGTCGACCGGACGCAGCGCCGGGTAGGCGTCACCGAAACGCATCCGCAGCCAGGCATGGTCCCACTCGACGTCGAAGTACGTCAGCCCCTCGAAATCGATCATGACGGCCTCACCGGCGGGTGTGACGAGCACGTGATCCGGCCCGAGTTCACCGTGTACCAGCCCGTACTCCTCGCGCGGGGTGACCGCGCTCCTGAGACGGCGTACGTGGGCGGTGATCCGGTGATGGGCATCGGCCAGCCGGGCGTCGCGGGCCGCTGCCGCGTCGAGGTGGCCGAGCGCGCGGTCGACGATCACGTCTTCCGTGCGCCGCGCCTGGGATGCCTCACCTCGGGCGACGGCCGCGACCTTTCCGTAGTGCGGACCGAAGGTGGTGTGCATGCGGCGCAGGGCGTCACCGAGCGCGGACAGCGGCGCTGCGGCGGTGGCCGGATCGTGTTCCAGCAACGCCTCCAGCCGCAGTGCGCCGGCATCCTCGACAAGCGCGATGTCGGCGTCGAGGTGCCGGCCGTCCCGGTCGATCATCATCAGATGCGGGACACGCACTCCTGCTTCGGTGAGCACCGCGTGGCCGGCGGCGAAGAGATCCGCGCCGGACGCGTCAGTGAACGGATCGTCCGGGACGGCCGGGGACGGCGGCCAGTAGTTCTCGCCCGCGGCCCACACGTACAGCATCACGGTCGTCCGGTCGTTCAGCCGGAGCCGGTAGACGCCCTTCTTGGTGCCGCCGGTCAGCCGGTCCAGGGCAGCGAGCCGCCGGTCGGAGCCGAACTGGTCCGACACGAGGTCGTGCAGGTCATCCGGCTGCAGGAAGGTCCGCGTCATGGCCGCCTCTCGTCAGACCGAGGCAGTCAGGCTGCCAGGCCTTGCAGCGGCACACAACCGAGTTGACGGCCGGTCGGTACTCGATTCTCCGCCGGGCGGTCCGGCCGTGACCGGACCGCCCGCCCGCCGTCAGGCGCGGGTGCGCTGCCGCTGCCGCGTCGACACGATCGCGACGACAGCCATGAGGACCGCGACGACCAGCGACGGCAGGGCGTCCGGCCGGCGCAGCAGTTCCCCCGTCATCCCGGAGTTGTCCAGCTGGTGCAGCGTGCCCAGCAGCAGGGTGGGGACGACCGCGATCAGCAGCCGCTGGTCGGCCGTCGCCACCCACAGGAAGGCGGCCACCCCGGCGACCACCATGGCGGCGGCGGCGATCCGCGGGCCCGTGTCGACCATGCGGAGGCCGCCCGCCGGGATCAGGTGCAGGGCGAGGATGCCGGCGGTGACCAGGACGGCGTTGGCCCGGGGTGCCGGCGGCACGTCCGCCGGGCGCCGCAGGCCCAGCACGATCAGCGGCGCGGCGACAACCGGCGCCCACCACTGCGGCAGGCCGTTGAGGAACAGGTACTGGGAGATCATGGTCGGCACCACCGCCGCGGCCACCGCCAGGACGGCAGCGGTACGGGCACGGCCCGCGACGAGCGCCACCAGCGCCGCGATCAGCACCACCTCGTGGACGCCCTGATTCCGCAGGACGGTCAGCGGGTCCGAGAGCCCGCCGTACCGGAGGGCCTCGAGGATGTCGTCCAGGCCGATGAGCACACCCAGTGCCAGCACCGCGACGGCACCGAGGTGGACGCCCTGCCAGAGCAGCACGGCGGTGGGCCGGGGCGCGGTGCTGCCGCCGTACACCCTCAGGCCGCCCCGGACGAGCGAGGCCGCCTCCCGGACGCTGGGCCAGCGACGGATGGTGGGCTCGTCGCCGATCAGCGTGTCGAGCAGTTCGTCGGCGCGTTCGCGGCGGTAGCCGGCCGGGTAGGCCCGCAGCAGCATCCGGTAGCGCTTCTCCAGGACATCGGAATTCATGCGGGTCTGATCCTCACGGTGGAAGGTGGGCGGGCACTTGCCTGCGATGCGACCCGGCGTGGCAGGCGGTCCATGACCACCCGGGCGGCCTGGGCGAGCCGGTCGGCCTCTTCGGTGAGTACGCGGCAGCCCTCGTCGGTGAGCCGGTAGTAGCGACGGGCACGCCCGTTGACGATCTCCTCACCGTCCGCGGTGACGAGGCCCTCGCCGAGCAGCCGGTCGATCACCGAGTACAGCGATCCGGCGGCGAGGGTCACCCGCCCGTCGGACAGCTCGGTCACCCGCTTGATCACGGCGTAACCGTGGAGCGGACCGCCGAGCAGGGCGGCGAGGACGAAGTACGACGGTTCCCGTAGCGCGGGACGCGAAGTCGATCCCATGCCGCCGAATATACAACCAACTTGAGTATCCGTCCAAGATGACTGTTCACAGTGGCGCTTGCCCAAATCATCTTAATGATTAAGGTAATTGGATGGGCATATCGACTGGCTTCTCCGTGGCGATCTCCGGCGCCGGGCTCTCCGGCCTCTGCCTCGCCCAGTACCTGACGCGCGCCGGCATCGACGTACACGTCTACGAGCGGGACCCCGGCCCCTTCGTCCGGCGGCAGGGCTACCGGATCATCCTCGACCGGTACGGGCTGGCGGCACTGCGCGAGAGCCTGCCCCGACCGCTGTACCGCCTGGCGCTGGCCACCGGCGACGAGCCCGGCGGGCACCTGCGCTTCACCGACAGACGGCTGCGGGACGCCTTCACGATCACCTTCAAGGACGACCCGCACGAGACCCGTCAGGTGGACCGGCTGACGCTGCGGTCGATCCTCCAGTCCGGGCTGGACGGGCGCATCCACTACGGCAAGGCCGCCGTCGCGGTGGACAGCGGCGGCCCGGCCGGGCTGCGGCTGCGGTTCTCCGACGGCAGCGCCGCCGCAGCGACAGTCGTGGTGGGCGCCGACGGCGTCGGCTCGGCGCTACGCGCACAGCTCATGCCGGACGCCGACCCGGCGGACACCCCGATGGCGGGCATCTACGGCCGGTCGCCGCTGCAGCGTGACGGCGTGAGCGTCATCCCCGACGCGCTGCGTACCAGCGGGGTCCTTGCCATCGCCGACCGGCCCGGCAGCGCCTTCTTCTTCACCTCCATGCGGTTCGGCGAGAGCCCACGGGAGGCGTTCACCCGCCTGGCCCCGGGCAGCTACGCCCCCACCGGCGACGACTACGTCATGTGGGCGCTGCTGCTCCGCCGGGACGAGGTGCCCGACCGCGTCCGCGGGGACCTGCGGGCGCTGTGGCACCTGGCGGCCCGGATGAGCATCGACTTCCACCCGCTCGTCCGGCGGCTGGTCGACACGGCCGAGCTGGACGCCACGGTGCTCAACCTGTTCGCCACCGGCCGGCGACCGCGCCGGTGGGCGGTGCCGCGGGCGACGATGATGGGCGACGCCGTACACGTCATGCCACCGTTCGGCGCGCACGGCGGCAACACGGCGCTGCGCGACGCCGCCCTGCTCGGCCACAAGCTGGTCGAGGCTCGGACGAAGGGCACGCCGGTGGAGGAGGCGATCGCCGCATACCAGGACGAGATGGTGCCGTACGCCTTCCGCGCCGTCGACACCGCCGGCCGGCTGATGCACCGGCTCACCGGCGGCGCCGCCGCACCGCACTGGGTGCTGACCCGCGTGCTACCTCGGCTGCACCGGGTCACCGTGCCGGAGGCATGATTGCCCCCATGTCCGACGATCCGGCCCGCGCCTCCGCGATCGCCGACCTCATGCGCGCCGGGCGGGAGACGTCGCGGCTGTCCATGGTGTTCCGGTACGCCGTCGCGGAGCGGCTGGGCCTCGCCGTGAGCGACCTGGAATGCCTGGACCACCTGGCGGACGTCGGCTCCGCCACCGCGGGGCAGATCGCCGAGCGGACCAACCTCACCACCGGTGCGGTCACCAGCATGCTCCGCCGGCTCCAGCAGGCGGGATACGTGACGACCGAACGCGATCCCGCGGACCGGCGGCGGGTCGTCGTCACGATACGCCCGGAGCGGATCGCCGACCTGGAGCGGCCGTACGAGCGTTTCGCCGAGCGGGCGGAACGGCTCGTCGAGGGCTACAGCGCCGAGGAGGTCCGGCTGCTGGTCCGGCACCACGGCCGCCTGCAGGCGATGTACCTCGCCGAGTTGGACTCCCTCCGCCACGACGACACCGGAGCGAGCCGTCCCTGAGCCGCGGGACTCCGGAGCCGGCGCGTACGCCGTAGCGTCGAGGCCATGAGAACGATGCTGGTGTCGCTCGCCGTGGCCGTGCTGGTGGCGCTCGCGCTCGTCGTCTTCGTCGCCCGGCGCGACCGGGCGCGGAGCCCGTCGGACGAGGACTCGGCCGCGGTCCGCCGGGCCGGCGCGGACCAGCACCGGCACGATGCGCAGCGTCAGGCCGCGTCGGGCATCGCCGAGCGGCACCGCAACCCGCCGAGCACATAGGGCGGTTGCGCGTACACCGGTTCGCGGGCCGGCTTTATCGGTGGCCCCGCAGCGCCCCACCGCGCATGATCACCCGGTGATCGCACCCGACACGGTTCTCTCCGACCTCCGCGAGGCGTGGCGCCGCACGCTGGCCGACCGGCTGCTGGGCCTGTACCTGCACGGCTCGTTCGTGGCAGGCGACTTCGACGTGAACCGCAGCGACCTCGACCTGCTCGCGGTCCTCACCGACGACCCGGACGAGAAGCTCCTCGACGTACTCGCCGACCTGCACTCCGGCCTCGACCGGCGGCACCCGCGGTGGGCCGGCCGGATCGAGGTGGAATACGTGTCACTGGACGCGGTGCGCGCCGTTCCCGGCCGGAACCACCTGATCGCCCGGATCAGTCCCGGAGAGTCGTTGCACCTGCTGCCCGCCACCACCCACCGCGTCGTGACCTGGGCCGCCGTGCACGACTACGGCCGTCCGCTGCTGGGACCGCCGGCCGACGAGCTGCTGCCCGCCGCCGACCCCGGCCTGGTCCGCGCGGCCCTGCTGGACCACGTCCGCGACTGGCCGGCCTGGATCCTCGAGATGACCCCACCCGGAGCCCAGTCGTACGCGGTGCTCACGCTCTGCCGGGCCTACCAACGGCTGCACAACGGCCGGCAACTGTCCAAGCGGCAGGCCGCCGAGCAGACCATCGCCGCCCTCCCGCGACGGGCGGACCTCATCGTCTGGGCACGGGACTGGTGGTACGACTCCGGCCACGACAGCGATCCCGGCCGGTTCGACGAGGTCCAGGCGTTCGTGCACGAGGTCAGCGACGCCATCCTGGCCGAGGAGCGCGGCACGGAAGCAGGCTCCCCACGATGACGGTCGAGACGGTGAGCTCGGCGATGGCTGTTCTGCCGCGGAGCATGACCGAGGCGTCGTGGACCGTCGAGTAGACCTTCACCGAGATCCGCTTGAACTACGACCTCTTCGTGCCGGACGCCGACGGCGTGCGCTGCCGGTTCGACGGCACCGACGACGAGGTGCTGGTCTGGGGCAGCCGGCTGCTGTTCGACCCGTACGACGGGGTGGACCGCCACCCCTCGGCGGACACCTGCAGTTCGACGCCCTGACGATCAGACTGCCGCACGTCCCGGTGGAGGTCCCGGACGACCCGTCTGAGATCCGCCTCTACGTGCGGCTGACGCTTCGCGCAGACGGCTTCACGCTGACCGCCGGCATCGACGTCGACCTTGTCCGGCGGTTGTTCGACCATCCGGCCGGCGGGCACACCGTCATGCGGATCATCGAGGAACTCAGCACGGTGCACGAGACAGTGGCCGCCGCCCGCCGCGCCGTCGACGATCACCACTCGCTGTTCGACGACATCGGCTTTCCCCGCCGATCGCGGACGGTTGCATCGGATCCTGTTCGCCCCTCGTAGCGGTCGAGCAGGATCGGTACTCCCGTATGCACCCACCATGGCACGTGAACGGCACCGGCTGACATACCATGGCCCGGGTCGAACTCGGGGACGTACACCACGGCTGCGGGGTCGTGCCACGATGCTGATTCGCGGTTGTCGAAGCGCTCGCCGACCACCTCCTCGATGGCATCCGTGACGAGCGTCCTCAACTCGAACCAGTCGCCCGGCAGCGGCGTGTCTGCGAAACGCGCGCGAAGTTCCCGCCACAGGTAGGCATCACCGCGCAGGGAGTACTGAGTCGGCTCGCGCTCGAACAGCGCGCCGACGGTGTCGGCGCCGACGAGTGGCGGAAGTCGAAGCAGGAGCGAAGCTCGGATCTGCCTGTATACGGCATCGTCCGACGCGACGAGCCGCACCTCGGCGACGCGAGGCCGAGCAGTGGCGAGGGTTTCGATCGCCACTGCGATGGCATCGGCACGAGGCCAGCCGTGCCTGCCCGCACCGAGCAACGGAAACGCCACGCTGCGCGCATCAACCTCATCAGCGACCTCCAACACCCGCCTGTAGCACGCTGCCAAGAGGGATGGGTCGCGTTGACCGGCGCTGTAGTTCGGACCGACCGTGTGGATGACCACCCGGGCGGGCAGATCCCCTGCCGTCGTCCAGCCGGCCTCGCCGAGGGCGATGCCGTTCGGGAACCGGAGGACGCATTCGCGCAGGATCGTCGGCCCTCCGCGGCGATGGATGGCACCGTTCACGCCGCCACTCACACGCATGGCGCTGTTCGCCGAGCTGACGACGGCGTCCACCGCCTGCGTCGTGATGTCTCCGAGGACGGCAGTGACGGCCGGCACTGTGCCATTGTGTCAGAACGACCGCTTGCCGTGCGCCCGCTCCTGCCGAGCAGAAGCGTCGACGTCTCCGATCAGTGGGTTCCGATGGCGGCACCACCGAGGACGTCACGGGAGGTTGTCGGTCGCCCGAGGGGGAGGATCAGGACTTCCGCCACATCTGTTCGAAATCGGTGAAGGCGAGCTGTTGCTGATGGTTCACGACGTTGTCTCTCACGTTGAGGATCAGGCAACGCTCGGTACCGTTGTTGCGTGGCCCACGTAGGCCGCGGCCAATCATCTGTTGGTACACGTTCGGGCTGTAAGTCGGTCGGGCCACGACAACGACGCGGGTCGCCGGCGCGTCGAACCCTTGGTGCAGTACGCCGTAATTGGTGAGGACTCTGATCCTGCCCCTGCCGAACTGTTCGATGACCTGTTGTCGCCGCTTCGTCGGAGTCTCCGAGTCCACTGAGGCGGAGCGCACACCCTTGTCGTTGAGAACGGCGGCCAGGAACCGTGCGTGGTTGACAGAGGTGGCGAAGACGAGTACCGGCCATTCCCGATCGAGGCCGAGCAGGGCGTTGATCAGGGTCCGGTTCCGTGAGTGGTCTTCGGCGAGACGCCGTTCGGCGTCGGGTGGGAGGGTGCCTCGGCCCATGGACATCATGCCGAGTTCCTGAGACGTCAGCTCGAGCTCACCACCTTCGAGGACACCGTGGTCCGTGCGGGCGAGGATGCCCATGTCCTGCAGCCTGCCGTAGGGGTTCTCGCCCAGCGCTCCCTCGTCGAGACGGTTGCTGCCGTAACGAGTGATCAGTCGTTTCGTCTCGTCGGTGCTCTTGCCGCGGAACGGGGTGGCGGTCAGCCCGATCAGCGGCCGTGACAGACGGTGGTGGGTGATGCCCATCCGTTCGAGCAGCGCGGTGTAGCCCTTGGTGGTCGATCCGTGGGCCTCGTCGACGATCACCAGCAACGGCGCGCGCAACCACTGGTACGCGGGCTGGTGCAGCCGGGCGGTCAGCTGGTCGTCGGTGGCGACAACCAGGTGCGGGTTGCCGGTGATCTGGGTCGCGTCGCGACTGTTCCAGAAACGGCTGATGCTGAGACGGGTGCCGCCGAGACCGCTCTTCTCCCAGACGTACTTCCAGCTCTGGACGGCCTGCTCGCACAGCTCGGTCGACTGGGCGATCCACAGGATCGGCCGGCCCGGACCGTCGGCACCGAACGTCTTGAGGTAGCGGATGACCGCCTCGGCAGCAACACGCGTCTTGCCGGCACCGGTGGGGAGGCTGAGCATGCCGCGCATCGGTTGCTTCTGCATCAGCAGTTGCAACATTCGGGAGGCGAGTACCTCCTGGTAGTCGTGCAGCGGGTAGTACGGAGTCGGTCCCTCGGCGGTCTCCAGCGGCGGAGGGGTCTCCTCCTTCGTACCCGCGTATCGGTCGTCGAACCCGAGGTCGGCGACCTTCTGTCGGGATCTGGTGTCTCCCGTGAACGGCAGGTTGAGACTCTCGTCGATCAGCTTCAGGTCGCCCCGGTGGTGGCGCAGAATGGCGTCACCGTGGGCGTGCAACGCGAGTTCGGCGACACGTAGATCCTCGATCACTCCGCCCCTCTGCGCCTTCTCCCAGGCGAGCAGGCCCTCCGGGAGCCCTCGTCGCAGCCGTTCGGCGCCGACGAGCAGCAGGATCTTCTCGATGTCGTCGTCCGTTGCGCGGACCCGCTTGAGAATGTCCTGGTTCCTGGCCTCCTCCCGCATGTCGAGGATCGTCTGCACCTCGGCGGGCGACAGTCGCAGGTCGAGCTCCTTCGAGACCGCCTGCAGGATCTGCCGCTCGTCGGCGGGGTGGCGCACGTACACCACCCGCTCCCGGTTCGCCGACTCGAGCGGGGTCGTCCGCATACCGGCGGGAGTGCGCTTCACCTCGTCGAGTTCGCCGCACACCACGTAGGACCAGCCGTTGGCGAGCCGGCTCCGCAGAACGGCCAGGTGCGAAAACTCGGTGACGACGGGGACCGGTTCGGTCTCCTCGGCGGTGCGGATCTCCATACTGACGGCGTCGGCATACCGCAGCATCCCCCACGTATCGACCATGTTCTCCACGTCGGCGACAGTGGGTGCCAGCAGTGCGGGGACCCTTTCCATGACGAGGGTGTCGTACTCGACGCGGTCCGCGGTGACGCAGATGTGGTCGTCCGGACGGGTGCCCCAGGTGTCCCCGATGCGGCACCGCGTCCCGCCTCCGGGCCATTCGACGCCCGAGCGCAGGACGAGTGCATAAGCCTTGCCGGGTACCGCGTCCTCCTGGGAGTTTTCGACCGTCTGCACCACGTAGCGCCACAGCGGGGCCGGGATCCGATCGACGGTGGACGGCAGCCCGAGCACGTCGGCGACGTTGCTGTCGACGCTCGCCACGGGCAACACGTCGGCGTAGTCCTGCATACCTGGATTGACCGTCATGGGTACGGGCAGCAATCCCTGACTGCTGTCGATCCTGCCGTGCCGGCGGACCATCCACACCAGCGGAGACGGGATGTGAAGCGTGCTGCTGTGGGCCCGAGCGGTCCAGTCGCGCACCAGTCGCCCAGCGGGCAGATGTGTGACGAACAGTGCCTTGCCTTCGTCGCTGAGTTCGGCGAGAACGCCGAGCGGGCCGGGCGGGGTGGTCCCGTCGACCTCGAGCGCCGACATCTTCCGCAGTCGAATGTGCTTGTCGAGGCTGTCGTTCAGACGCTTGAGCGCGAACTCGCGGTATTCCCCGAACCAGTCCTCCTCGCGCGGGTCGACGCTCATGTCGGGTACGTCGGACATCCCGAGTGCCGTCAGAGTCGGCCGGTCGAGGCCGTGGACGCGCAGGTCGACGGCCAGATCCCGGTCACGGCTGCCGTCAACGGGAACCACCCGCCCGGGCAGCAGGCACTCCGCCAAGGGTCGGAACCGGCCCGCGACGGTGCGCACCCGGAACGTGTGCAGGGGGTCGGGCAGGGCCTTGCGGACCGCGTCGGCCGCATCCTCGGGCGTCACCCGGCGAACGAGGGCCCACAACGCCTCCCAGTCCTTCTCGCCGTATCCGTCGACGCCGCGGTCCAGAACCGCCCTGAGCTTGCCCAGCGGCGTCGCCTCTCGGACCCCCAATTCGTTGAGGTCACTGCGCAGACCGATCTCGTCGGTGACGACCGCATCGACGTAGACCAGGTCGTCGGCGAGTTCGTCGAGGCCGCTGCGCTGATACAGGCCGGGGTGGTCGACGGAGACCATGCCGTGGGACTCGGTCAGCACGATCCGGGCCGCTCGCGCGTCCGCGGCGTGCTCGGAGTTCTCACGGTGCAATCCGGCAAGGATGCGGATCGCGCAGATGGACGCCTCTGCGGTGCCGTCGCGTACCAACGACTGCAGCCACCGCACGATCGACGCCTCGCTCAGGTCGGCGTTGTCGAAGATCAGGCGCGCTCGGGCGCGGCGATCGCGCTGCTCGATCGACGGGTGGGTCCAGTCCGTCGGACGACCGGTGCAACCGACCCACAGCTGCATCAGGGCAGCGGGGATGTTCTCCGGAGGCATGGAGAGCTCGTTGGGCCTGCGCAGCACACCCGTCTGGTCGGGCAGCGACGGGCGCACCGCGGTCGTCTTCCAGACCTGCCTGGTCAGCCGGTCGTCGGCCCACTGCGGCGCCTCCCTACCCCGTCCGGGCAGCAGAGTCAGGTAGGAACCAGGATCGGCGACATCGACGAGTTCCGGCAGGGACTCGACGACGAGAAGCGCCGCCTGCACGATCAGCTCCTCGTTGAACGGATTGTTGTCGTACAGGTTCTGCCGGTCCTCGCTGGTCTTCCACGGAGCGTTGAGCAGGCCGCGCAGCGTGGTTGCGTAATTGGTGGGGAAGAACGCCCAGAACGTGCCCCGCTCACCGCGCCCCTTGTCCTCCGGCACCGCCCACGACACATCGATCTGCGGACGGTCGTGCAGTTCACCGGCGCCCTGCTGGGCGGTCGCGGACGGATGAAACGTGCGGGTGAACACCCGCCAGCGAGTGGTCTCGTCCCTTCCCGTGGTGGCACTGCTCTGGAGGGTGAAGCGGCTGCCGTCGCTGCGCACGAAGAGTTCCCGGACCATCGGGATGCGATTGCCGGAGCGGTCCTCGAGAATCAACGACCGGACGTGCGGTGAGAACAGTTGGAACTCGGCAGGGAAGCTACGAAGGTCGAGGCTGAGCCGGGCAGCCTTGCCGGGAAGCAGCGGTAGCCGTACGACGGTGGCGGCCCACTCGAGCAGCTCGGCGAGGATCGGATCGGACTCGGCCTCCCGAGCCGTGTCCAGGACTCTGCCCATTCGCAGGATGGGAATGTCGACGGCGCCGGGGACCACGGCCCGGATGGCCTGTTCAGCCCAAGCCCGGTCGAAGCCGAAAGAACCGGTGGTACTGAAGAACTGAGGGGTGTCGCTGACGCTGAGCACGGACTTGACACCCACACCGAAGCGGCCGATCTGCCCACCTCGTTTGCGGGAGACGCCCATGCGCAGAATCGTGTCCGCCCCCGCGGGGGTCATCGGGTTACCGCCGTTGGCGCAGTAGAGGTAGTAGTCGGTGAGAATCACCCGGATCTCACCGTCCGACATCCCTCGCATTTCGTCGGCGCCGTTCTGGACGAGCTCGTAGAGCTGACGGTCACCGTATCCGCCCTGGGTGATGCGTCGCTCGCCGTTGGCGTGCTCCTGAACCATCCCGGGGTCGATCTCGTAGTGCCGGAGCGCGACGGCGGTGAGCGCTTCGACGGCCTCACGGACGGACGCGTATGGCGATGGAGTGGAAGAACTCATCAGATCCCGCCTCGAGCCGAACAGAGCGAACACGCAAAGCAGGAACGGCAGCAGAAGCCAGGCTCGTACTTCGGACTACGATCTTGAAAGCTTCGCAGCCTCGAATGCCCGCTTCGACCGGATGTTCGTGCTCAAACGCCCGCCCACGGTAGCACCGCTGTTAACATCGTCAACACCGTTGAACGTCCGCAGTTTCGTCAACAATCTCGGCCGATGACGAACGATACGGCGGCTCACCAGTGTCCCCGTGGACGAGCGGGCCGGCCCCTCAGTGGTGCCGAGCAACCGTCGGTCGGATGCAGGACACCACTCAGGCCGGGGAACGCCACAGATACTCGAAATCACGGAAGGCGAGTTCAGCGCCGAAGTGGGCGATGTTGTCGGCCACGTCCAGCACCAGACACTCCTGCGTGCCGTGGTTCCTAGGACCACGCAGACCTCGCCCGATCATCTGCTGATACACGTTCGGGCTGAAGGTCGGCCGGGCCACCACGATGGCCCTCGTCGCCGGCGCATCGAAGCCCTGGGTGAGCACGTTGTAGTTGGTCAGCACCCTGATCTCCCTGTCTCGGAAGCGACGGATCGTCTGCCGGCGCAGACCGTCCTCCGTCGACCCGCTGACCGCCGCCGAACTCACCCCACGCCGATTGAGGAGGGCGGCGAGAACGTGAGCGTGCTCGACAGAGGTTGCGAACACCAGGATCGGCCACTGCTGCGGCAGTGCAGTGATCTCCTTGACCAGCATCGTGGTGCGCTCCTGGTCCGCCGCCAGGCGGTTCTCGGCACTGGTGGGCAGCCAGGGATGGGTCGCCGCGTCGGCGCGCTCACGCTCCGACAGCTCGATGGTCGCCCCGTTCAGCTCACGATGACGTACCTGGGCCAGCACACCCATCTCCTGCAGGCTTCGGTACGGTCGCGGTCCCAGCACCTCCCGCCCGTCGACGTCGAAGTCGAGCCGATTGGTATTGTAGCGGCGGGTCAGACGCTCCGTCTCCCGCTCGTTGGCGCCGACGAACGGGGTCGCGGTCAGCCCGATCAACGGACATCTCGTGCGATGCGGCGTGATTCCGAGCGAGGCCAGAACCGATGTGTACCTCGGACTCAGGGAGGTGTGCGCCTCGTCGATCACCACGCACTGGGCATCCCGTAGCCACTCGTAGTCGGGTGCATCGAGGACCAGGGCGAGCTTCGCGTCGGTGGCGACCACCAGGTGAAAACCGTCCGTGACCGGATCGGCCGCATTTCCCGACCAGAGCCTGCTGACGGTAAGGCGTGCGGCGCCGCCGAGACTCCGCCAGGCAGTCTGCCAGCTGTACACCGCCTGTTCGCACAACTCCTCCGACTGGGCGATCCACAGAATCGGTCGCGACCGCGCCAACGCCTCCTCACGCATGGATTCGATGAGAGCCTGAACCGCGGTACGCGTCTTGCCGGCACCGGTCGGCAGACACAGCATTCCGCGCTGGGGCGGCCGCGACTCGGCGACCGAGCGGACCCTCCGTACCATGATCTCCTGATACTCGTGCAACGGCGGGAACGAGGCCGGGCCCTCGACGACGACCCTGGCGTCCAAGGAGGGCTGCCGCTCGCCCGCGTACGTCACAGGAAAGCCCAAGTCGGTCACGAGTCGCCGCGCCCGATGGCCGCCTGCCCATTGCTCCGGTACGTCCAGGCCCGAGCGGTCGAGGTCGCTGCGGTACTCCCGCAACACCGTGGAACCGAAGACGTTCAGGGCGAGCTCGGCGACGGTGCGGTCGTCGAGCGGCCCCTCGGATGCGGCCACGGATTCCAGGACCGGTTGCGGAATCCTGGTCCGCAGAACGTCGGCGCCGAGCAGGACGAGCAGTCGGGCAGCATCATCGGGCTGGTCACGCACGGCGACGAGGCGCGCGTCCAGCCGCACCTGGTCGTTGTGAATCAAGATCTGCTCGATCTGCTGATCGCTGACCTGCAGTCCGAAGCCGCCCCGGAGCCGACGCAGCAGTGTCGTGTCGTCGTAGGGCTCCAGGCAGTAGACGACGTCATCCGACCTCAGTATCGGTGCCGGTCGTGCCCGCCGCCCGTTCGGCCCGCTGACGAGTTCCTCCAACTCGCTGCACGCGACCACCTGCACGCCCTGCACGGGACGGCCGGGAAGGAAGCGCAGCCGTGGGAACAGGTCCTCGAGCGGCACAGGCTCACGCACGGGAACCGCCCGCACCTCGTTGCCGAGCACGTCGTCGAGGAGCGACAAACCCCACGCGGCCCTCAACCCGTCGACCGCCCCCGCCGGTACCGGCAGCATCGGGACGTCGTGGTCGCGAAGTCGCCGCCGTTGCCCCGCGTCGACGGCCATGGTGATCTCGCCAGGTGCCGCCCAGGTCCGCTCGGCACCGGCCAGGCAACGGATCCGGGGCGGCGCAGCCGGCAGATACGAGCAGGCCAACCCGTAGATCTCCCCCACCTGCTCGATCTGCAGGTGCTCCTCGGCATGGGCGACCAGGCGTCGCCATCGATCCACGCCGATCTCATCGATGCGCTGCGGTAGGCCCAGAGCTGTCGCCAACTCGGCGCCGACATCGGCCGCCGGCAGCACTCCCGTCGGAAGTGCCAGCGCGGGACCGACACTGTCCTCGACCGGTAGGACACCCCACGAGGTCTGCAGATGTCCGTAGCGCCGAGCCGCCCAGACCAGCGGCGACGGCACTTCGACCCGGAGGCCGGCGCGGGTGGCGGCACTCACGTGCCACGTGGTGACGACACCGGCGGCCGGCACATGCTGCAAGAACCGCGCCGCCTCCGACGGGCCGAGCGTACGCAGCAGTCCGAGAGGGCCCGCAGGCGCTATGCCTGCGACCTTGATCCCGCGCTCGGCCGGCCTGCTCGCCTCCGGAGGCAGTGACCCGTAGAAGCGGGAGATCATTTCGCGGCGGTACTCGTCGAGCCTGCTGTCCCCGCCCGGATCGTCTGACACCCTCGGCACGTCACTGAGGCCCAGCAGCGTCAACAACGCCACATCGTCGCGGTGGACGTCGACGTCGACGGCGACCGCCGAGCCGGGCCGCACCACGCGACCGGGCATCAGACAGTCCCGCAGCCCCACGAACGAACCCGATCCGACCCGGACCCGCACCCGGTCGGCGAACTGCTGCTCCTCGATCATCGCTGCGGCGACGGAGGGGGCCAGGCGTCGGGTCAGGGACCAGAACGTCTCCCACGACTCGTCGTCGGCGATCGGCATGTCGCCGTGCAACAGAGACAGCAGTCGCCCGGCTGCGTCGGCCTCGCGGATTCCGAGATCGGTCAGGGCCTCGTCGAGTTCAGGGTCCTCGTCGAGGCGCCGGTCGATGTAGGTCAGCCCGTCGGCTTCGGGCTCCCCCGGTGTGCGGCGGAAGACCTGATCCGACAGTGTCACGACCCGACCGTCGGCGACGAGCACGATCCGCGCGCCCCGGGCCACATCCAGCAGAGGATGGCCGCGTTCGTTGATTCGCGCGACGATGCGCAGCGCAACCGCCGACCCGGCCGGGGAGCCGGGCACCGCCACGGCCTGCAACCACTGCAGCAGCGAGGCCGGCCCTCTAGCGGCACCGAGGAGGATCTGCTCCGCCCGTGACCGCCGCACGGTCTCCTCGATCGAGTGATGGCACCAGTCGTCGGGACGTCCGGTCACTCCCCGCCACAGCGACAACCACTCCGGATCGAGCCGGGCCGGATGCAGCCGCAGCTCCACGGGGGCGCGCAGACGACCGTTCTGGTCCGGCAGGCTCGGCCGACCGGCGGCGAGCCGGTACACCTCCGTACTTAATGCTTTGTCCGCCCAGTTACGGGCTTCGCGCCCCCGAGCGGTGATGTACAGCAGGTGGCGGGACGGGTCCTCCTCGATGCTCAGCTCCGGCAACGAGTCGACGATCAGCTCCGCTGCGGCCGTCATCAGCTCTTCGTTGAACAGATTGTCCTTGAGCAGGTTCTGCCTGTCCTCGTTGGTCTTCCACGGAACGTTCAGGATGCCGCTGAGCGTGGTCTCGTACGTCGTCGGGAAGAAGGCCCAGAATCTCCCGATGCCCTGGCCACCGCCGGAGACCGGGACGGCCCAAGAGACCGGGATCTCGTCACGGTCGTGGAACTCGCCTGCCTCGCGGCGCGCCTGCTCGCTGGGGCGGTGGATCCGGTCGAAGACCTTCCACACGGTGAAGCGCTCTGCGCCGCCGGACTGCTCGACGACGACGCGGTCGGTGCCGTCCGCGTGGACGGTGACGGTCTTCCGCCGTGGGACGACCCCGGTCCGGTCGTCGAGCTCCAAGCGACCGATGTGCGGGGAGAAGATCACGAAATCGCTGGGGAACTCATTCAGGTCTCGGGTGAGTCGGTCCAGGTGTCCATCGAGCAGGGGCAGCCGGATCACGGTCATGGCCCAGGACATCAACTCGTCGAGCACCGGGTCGCAGGCGCGGGCTGCGTCCGTATCCAGCACCTGCGCCACCCGCAGCACCGGCGTAGGTCCCGTGGTGCCCGTGCGATCGCGGATGGTCGCCTCGGCGTGCCGTCGGTCCCACCCGAAGGATCCGCTGCGGCTGAAGAAGTCCGGGCTGTCGCTGATCGACAACACGGACTTGAAGCCGAGCCCGAACCGGCCGATCTCCGTCCCTCGCTTACGGGACATGTGGGACGCCAGAATGGTCTCCGCGCCGTCCTGGGTGATCGCTGTCCCACGATTCGCGCAGTACAAGGCGTCGGGAGTCAGCACGACGTGGATTCCACCGCCGGGTTCGCGTTGCAACTCGTCGGCGCCGTTCTGGATCAGCTCGTACAGCTGACGGCGGCCGTAACCGCCCTGGGTGATCGACCGCTCGATGTTGGCGTGTTCCTCGATCAGTCCGGGGTGGGCCGTGTAGGCCCGGAGGCACTGGTCCGTCAGCTCCGTAACCCGTCGAGCGACCGCGCCGTCGGGCCCCTCCCAGCGCGGCTCCGCCGCCACCGTCTCAGTCCTCCAGCCGGGCGAGCCGGTAGAAACCCGGGGGGATCCCCGGGTCGTCCTCGTGGCTGTGGATCAGCCAGCCCTCGTCGATCAGCGTCTGCAGGTCGGTGCGCCAACCGGCCGATCTGGCGACCCGCTCCAGCCGGGCCGCGGCGACCGGCCAAGGCGCGACGTGGAACAGGTACTCGATGAGACGGTCCTTGGGGTTGCCACCCTTGATCTGCGCGATCAGTGCGTCGTCGTCGACGACCGATCGATCGAGGCGGTCGGCTCTGAGCCGGTACGAACGCCCCGGCCCGCTGCCGAGGGCCTCGATGTCCCAGCCGAGATCGCGCAGTTCGCGGATGCGACGCGTCCACTCCTCGATCCCGGAGACACCCTCGAGTTCCCCCGCGGTGACCGCCTGGCCGACCCGTTGCCGCAGGTACGCCAGAACTGCCGTACGCGCCCCGCCCAGCAACTCCTGGCGTACCCCGGCCAAGGCGTCACGTTCCCCGGCGATCAGGCGCCCGATGTCGGCGGAGGTCGTCAACCAGCCGGTGGCCGTCTGCTCGTCGCGCCGAGCCCGGTGGACCAGGCCGAGCGCCTCGGTCAGCCGGCGTTCCAACAGGTCCAGGTGATCGGCGACGTTTGTCCTCGGCACGGCGGCCTTCCTCGACACAGACTCCCCTTTCCCTCAGCGTCAGAGGCCGCTGAAGAACCCGTCGCCAGGATGCGTCGGCCAGCCGATCAGCAGGCCCCGGTCCAACAGGGTGTTGTTGTGCTCACAGCTGGTCTCGGGCATCAGGCTGCACACGTGGCAGGCGGCAAGGTTCAGGCTGTCCGCCCCGCCGGTCTCCGACTCCATGCACAGCGGGTCCGCCGAGCACCACTCGGCCCGTCGCAGCGCCGAGCGCAGCGTGCGCGTCAGGCGGTCCGGATCCGCCTGACGCACGATGCCGCCGAGGCTGCCGGCGGAGTCGCTCGTGGCCGTGTAGATGAGCAGACCGGCCATCTCACCGTCGGTGTAGAGCCGCTCGCGCATCGCCGACGCCGAATATCCGGAGTCCAGGCTCCACTCGTTGATCAGCACATGCGCCAAGGTGTGCAGCAGGATCGCGCGGGCCGTGAGCCGTGAAGGCGGGGCGGGCCGACCGGCGGCCTCGGCGCGCCGTCGCAGCAGGGCGTCGTGGTTGGCCATGAGCAGCCCGGCGCGGTCGATGACGGCCTTGCGCTGTTCCCATTCCCGGAGCATCTGCTCGCTGATCCGGAGGAAGACACCCTCACCGATGACCTCCATCGCCGGCAGCCAATCCGGGTCGCCCAGGGTCAGTGCCGCGTGTCGGGTTGCCGTGTCCGCCGCGCTCGGCGGCTCGACCCGGGTGAACGACTGCAGGACGCGCACCTCGCGCAGCCGGGTCACCTTCATCACCTGCCCGATCTGCGGCATCGGTGGAACTCCCGCGGCCGGCTGGCATTCGAAGTCCTCGTACTCCTCGTCACCGCTGGTGCCGGAGCACAGCTGCTCGTACTCCTCGGCACGCAGCTCGGCGTCCAGGTCACCCGGCTCCGCTGTGGTCCCCTCCTCTTCGAAGCGAGCCCGTTTCCGTACGGCGGCGACGACCTGCTCGGTGGTGATGCCCTTCCTCAGGAGCCCGGCGGCCTCGGCCTGTTGGGCGATTACCTCGTCGGTGGACGTGCGCCACATGGTGTAGTAGCGGTCGATGGCCGTCTGCACTTTGTCCGACCACGGTGGAATCGCCAACGAGGAGCGCACCATGCCGAACCAGGCCGCCGAGGAGCCTCGCTGGAGGGTCCGTGGGGGACGAGCGCAGTCGACCTTGGCCGCATCGCGCAGCCACGGACGCGCACCGGTGCAGCGGATCCCCAGCCTGCGCAATTCGCTGCGCCGGAACGCGCCCTCCATCGACGCCTTGCGGCCGCATCCGCACTCGATCTGAATGGACCGCAGACTCGCCGTGCGTCCCGTGGTGACCATCTTGAGGTCCTGCATGCACGACACCACGCCGTCCGGGGTGCCGCGGTGCGCCCATTTCCGGTACGGGAAGTCCTCCAGGTGCCCGTCGTCGCAGGCGAGCACGAAGCGGCTCGGGATGAGCGAGCCGCCGCAGGCGCACTTCGAGCCGCGCCCACCGAAGCGCCCGTACGGCTGCAGCAGATGGCAGCTCATACAGGTGTACATCTCGGGGAACCGCTTGAGGCCCGCACCGTGGTAGTCGCTCTCCGCAGGCGGCAGGTAGAGCTTGTCGACACGCAGTGCGCGCTGCAGCCGCGGCTCGCTCGTCTCCTCCCGGTCGTTGATCCGCCAACTGTCCAGGCCGAGCACGATGTACGAGGCATCGTCGATCGCGATCATCGATCCGACGCCGTACGTGGTGATCATCTGAGCCCGGCGAGCCTTGCCGATCGGCGGCTTCCTGGCCGGCGCGCTCCGTGTCGGCCGCTGCGGCCTGCGTCCCGGCATCCTCATCGCCCCTCTCGTGGGAACAGGCTGGTCTCCACGTCGACGTCGCGGAGACTGTTCATCGTCGGGAAAGAGAGCGGCAGGTCGTCGTCCTCGAAGGTGCACAGCAGCGCGGAGTGCTCCGCTCGCGCTCTGGGGTCGGAAGGGCCCCTGCCGACCCGGTACTTCAAGCCGTTGTTCCAGTCGGCCAGGTCGGCCCACCGCTGGATGATCTCATCGAGATGTTCGGCCGTTGCCTGCACTTCGTCGGGGGCCACCCGACGCACCCGCTCCAGGATCCGGTCGGCCAGGTCCCTCAGGTCTGCCTCGAACATGTCCACGTTTCCTGCGGCGTCGTTGTCGCGGGCGTCGGTGACCGTCATGCGTACGGCGCTGATCAGCGCCGCGTGCAGTGCCCGGTCGCGGGCACGGGCGGAGAACGGCGTGACGCTCGTCGACTCCACCTGTCGGTACAGCGCCGAATGGTACGCGCGGAAGTTCTCGTAGTGCGATCGGTCGCGCGAACGCGCCGCGTTGTAGAGCATCACCACGGTCCCGGGGTGCTTGCGTCCGACCCGACTGGTCGCCTGGATGTATTCGGCGGTAGTCTGCGGCTGGCCGGTGACGGCCATGAGGCCGAGCCGGTCGACGTCGACCCCAACCGAGATCATGTTCGTTGCCAGCACGACGTCGAGTGCATCCGGCTGCCCGTACGGCACGTCGAGCTGGCGCAGCAGCAGCGGGATCTCGCTGGCGTTGGCCCGGCTGGTCAACTCGCCGGTCTCGACATCGCGCGGCTCACCCCCGCCCTCCTCGGCCAGACGCTGCAACCGCAGCACCACGTCGTCGTTGACCTGAAGTTCCGCCGCCGCCAGCAGACGCAGACTGTTGAAATAGCCGATCAGCGTGCAGTAGGCGTCCCGGACCGCGTCCTTGGCATCGATCTCCACGGCATGGTGCAGCAGGGCGGCGTACGCCCGTACCAGCAGCGTCGCCTGGCTGGTTCCCGGGGCGAACAGGCCGACGTAGCGGCGCGTCGGCTTTCGGTCCGCCGGCGCCTGCACGGCGAACCACGAGTCACGGGCGTCGAGCCCGGACGGCGGGAACTGGTGCACGTCCCGGTCGAACAGCGCCCTGCCCTGCTCCCTTGCCCGCCGGATCGTCGCCGTCGAGGCGACCACCTTCGGCCGGTCACAGGCGATGTCGATGGCGGACTCGTACAGCCCCACCAGGGTGCCCAGCGGACCCGAGATCAGGTGCAGCTCGTCCTGGATGATCAGCTCCGGAGGCGGCGTGCCCGCGGGCGCTTCGGTCCGGTTGAACAGTGCCGCCGGTTCCGGCTTCCACGCCATCTGCGCGAATTTGTCGACCGTGGCGATGACGAGCGTCGGACGGTACGCGTACACCGCCTCGTCGACCAGGTGCACGGGCAGGCCGTCGCGGAACTCGCACTCGTCGTCGCCGCACGCGACGACCATCCTGGTCCCGTGCCGATCGACTCGATAGCGAACGGCATCGATCGAGATCCCGCACCAGGGACAGCGCCGCAACTGTACGGGATTCTCCTCGCGCAGGGTGTCCCCATTGCGCAACTTACGCAACGCCGTCTCGGCGTCTTTGAGGTAGTTCGGGGTGGCACTGGAGCCCACCCACATGCCGATGGACACCTCCTCGGTGCCCAGATCCGGCTCGTCCTGTCTGATCCGCTCCATCGCACAGATCAGCGTCGCGGCGCGCTCGAACTGCTGAAGGGTGAGCAGCCGCAGCGTGTAGCGCATCAGGACGGTCACTCCCGCCCCTACGCCGCCTCGGCGCAGGCGGCGCAGAAAGACGGTGAATGCGACCAATCCCAGATACGCCTCGGTCTTGCCACCGCCGGTCGGGAACCACAGCAGGTCGGCGACCTGCCGGTCCTCGTGGTCGGGATCGGCGATCCCTCGCAGGCACAGCAGGATGAAGCCGAGTTGGAACGGATACCACCGCCCGGCCTCCAGGTCCAGGCGCGCGGTGCGGTCGCGCATGCGCAGCGTACGCGCGCGTTGCAGCGCCATGGCCCGGTTGGCCAGTTGGAAGGCTCGGAGCACCTGGGCGTCCCCGGCGAGCAGGTCGACGCCCGCCACCATCCGGTCGTGGGCCGTACGGCACAGCCGTGCCTGTTCGACAGCGACGTCGGCATAGGCGGTGTCGGCCAGCGCCGCTGCCCTGGCCTCGAGTTCACCGACCCACTCCCCGTATCCGGACAGCAACGCCCGCAGCCTGCCGACGACGTCGTCGCGACCCCCGGTGGCCAGCGCGTACATGCCGAGCCCGGAAGCATCGATGCGGCTGTTCGACTCCGACAGCAGCACGTCGAACGACGGCACGAACGACGAGCGCACCTCAGCCACCCGCCGGGGGCGATCGGAGGCGTCCGGCTCGGCCGGATCGCTCCATTCGGCCGCGCAGCCGTGGCCGGTGGCGAACGACGGTGCGTGCCGATAGAGCAGTTCGGCCAGCAGCGTCTCCTGGTCGTCGCCCAGGGCCGGGGCCGTCTGTTGGACGATCGCCGGTGCGGCGCCCTGCGACGCCACCGTCAACGCGCACTGGAAAAAGCAGTACGGATCCCGCATCGGCCCCGCGGCGACGTGGACGTCGACGAGGGTGACGGTGACCGTCACGAAGCCTCGCCTGTCCGCCGGCCGCACCAGGGTTCGCACCTCGAGGCCGGGCACCGCCTGCACCCTGTCGGCACCGGTCCGGGTCAGGTCCAGCGCGATCGGTGGCACCGACACATTGCGCCGACGCCACCGCACTGTCGACTCCTCGGTGGAGCGGGCCACCTGCGCCTGCGCCTCGGCCGGGCGTCCCTCCGCATCGATCGGTTCATACACGCCGGCTGCGACCCGCACCTCCAGCGACCCGCCACGCGGATCCGCCACGAACGTCAGTCCCATCGAGGAAGGGCTCTGCACGTTGGCCATCGACACCCCGGTGTCGGGTCGCTCGTCGGTGTCCAGTCGGGCGGAGGCCAGGTCCACATCCGACTCCGCTGCGTCCTCGACCCGCAGTTCGCCGTCGCGCTGCGGGAAGAGGACCCCGGTCAGGTAGCTGGTGACGGGTGGATCGGTCAGGATCTCCTCGTCGCCGCCGGCGGGCCCGAGCAGGTCCAGCTCGAGTCGCCCCGTCAGCTCGTCGCGGAACCCGTAGTGTTCGTCGAAACCGCTCACCGGCGACTCACCCTTCTGCCTTCTCGTAGTGGAAACGGCTCAGGCCGCTGATCCTCGGCGCCAACCAGATCCCGTGGTCGCCCAGGCCCGCACGTGCGCCCTCCGCGGTGCTTCCGGCGGCCACCTCGACCGCCTCGACGTGGCAGTCGGTGATCGTCGCCGGCCAGGCCCGACGGTCCCCGGCCTTGCGGCCGCCCAGATGCCTGCCCATCGCCTCACGGAACGCCTTCGACACGACTGCGATGAGCCTGCCCTGGTGTTCCACGCCGTACAGCGGCGCCGGGCAGTCGTCGACGTCACGGGCCAGCACCGACATCCGCACCTCGTCGCCCGACCGGACCACCTCGGCGAGGTAGCGCTGCACAGCGCCGGGGTCGTCGCTGAAGCCGTGCGCCCCTGCCGGGAACTCGTGGTCGATGTCGTGCCCTTCCACGGCCATCCCCAGCCAGGGGCGGCGGCCGCTGCCGAATCTGGCCAGCCCCCACCGCCCGGACTCCCCGGACTTCCGCCGGTAAACGGGTGCGCGGTTCGGCAACGCCGTGAGCCGGAACAGGTCCTCACGTGATCGGGTCATGGCCATGTACGTCAGCCGGGCCTGCTCCAGCGGATCCTCGTCGTCCCGGGTGTCGCTGTCGAGCAGGAACACGCGGTCGAACTCCAGCCCTTTCGCCCGGTGCAGCGAGGAGACCGTCACCGCCGCCGGCGGTGTGGGCAGTCGCAGGCGACCGAGACCGCGGACGGCGATCAAGGCACGCAACCGAACGAGATCGATACGGTCGCGGCCGCGCGCGAGCACCTGCAGCGCCTGCCAGGTCGCCTCCGCCGTATCGGCGTCCAGGCCGCAGGCGGCGAGGAAATCGTCACGACTGACACTGAGGGCGGATTTGCCGCGGAACAGCTCCAGGAGCCAACGAGGGTTGAGGTCGTCGCCCGATCGCCGCTGCAGCTGATGCCCGATGCCGGCGGCGTGCAGGACGGCCGAGACCTCGAGTGCCTGACCGTTGTCGCGGCACAGCACCGCACAGTTCCCGTCCAGGTACGAGAAGCCGGTGACGACGTCCTGCAGGGCCCCGGCCGTGGGAACGTCCAGCAGCTCACGCCGGACGGACGAAGCGATCCGTCCGGGATCGACGAGCCCGGTCGGTGAACGCAGTGCCTCACCGCATGCGAGAAGTCCCGCCGGGCGCGGGGTGACTGCCCGGAAGTCGCGGGTGAGCGACAGCTCGACCAGGTCCTCACCGTAGTGGTCCCGGAGCCAGGAGAAGACGTCGCCGACGTCGTGCGCGTCGCGACGTTGGAAGTCGTAGACGGCCTGAGCCGGGTCACCGACGGCGGTGAACCCCGTGTCCAGGGTCTCGAGCAGCGCCTGAACGAGTCGCCGACGGTCACCCACCAGGTCCTGGACCTCGTCGAGCATCACGTGCCGCAGGCCGTCGAGGAACTCCTCGGCGTCCCCGGCGAGGATCGCCTCGGTCGCCGTGCGGATCCGCTCGTCGAAGCCGAGCAGGTGCCAGTCGCCCGGGTAGGTCTGGGTCAACAGCTCCAACGCCCAGGCGTCGAAGGTACGAGGACTGACGAACCGGCCCGCGCCGGTGGATCGGCTCGACCGCCGCTCCAGCTCGTGTACCGCTGCGCGGGAGAACGACAACACCAAGACCTCATCGGCGTCGAGGCCCTGCTCCGACAGCCGGTCCAGACGTCGCACGAGCGTGAACGTCTTGCCGGTACCCGCAGGGGCGATCACCAGCGTGCGGGCGTCCCACGGCTGTTCGACGACACGCCGCTGCTCGACGGTTGTTCGGTCCTCACCGATTCGCCCGGCGCTCATCTGATGGCCCACGCGATCTCCGAGTCCGCCCACACCAGTCCCCCCACCGAGTCTCACATCTCCGTCCGGGCCAGGCCTCGGCCGTACCGGCCGGTGCACATTCTGATTCGGCCGCCCACCTCGCCGTCAGACCGGCCCCGCCGTCCTTCGGACGGGCACACTCGGCTCCACCGACCGGTGAGTTCCAGCGCGTGTGCCGCCGGCAGCTCGAACGCTCGGCGGGCTCGTCCTCCGTCCCGGCATGGCCGCCACACTAAGCGGACCTGTGAACGAAGTCAACAGACATATTTTGGCTCGATGATGTAAACACCAGTAAGGTGTCGGGGATGGTTCACGAGGAGCGCGACACCATGCCCCACCGGGCGAGGGCGAGGGCGAGGGCTCGATATCGTCTCACCGCGACGACCGGCTCGAAGGACCGGGAAACCGACCCCCTCGGGGCACACGCTGCAACCGACCGTCGCGGGGCGATGTCGCCGTGGAAGACGGATACGGGAGACTGCACGGCGGACACCTCACCGTGCGGCGAAGTCGTGAATGCCCGGTGAGAGGGATGGTCGACCGGGGGGCGAGGAACCGAGTGCGAGCGCTGACGACGCGGGATCCGCGCTGGATCGGCCGCAACCGCCGATACGAGATCCTCGCCGAACTGGGCGCCGGCGGCATGGGAAAGGTGTATCTGGGCCGCTCGCGCACCGCTGAGCTGGTCGCCGTCAAAGTCATCCAGCCGCACCTGCTCGACGACGACACCGTTCTACGCCGCTTCCGCGCCGAGATCTCACACCTACGCCGCGCCCAGGGCCTACGCGTCGCGCACTACCGTGGTTGCGAGCTGAACCGGGACGACCCGTGGCTGGCGGTCGAGTACGTCGACGGCTCGACCCTGCGCCGATACGTCACCGACAACGGGGTCCTCGACGGCGCCACAACGGCCGCCCTCGGCGCGATGCTGGCCGAGGGCCTGGAGACGATCCACAGTGCCGGACTGCTGCATCGTGACCTCAAACCGAGCAACGTCATGCTGGGCTCGGACAGCCCTCGGATCATCGACCTCGGCCTCGCCGTCCTGCGCGAACACCGCGATCGTCTGACGCAGCTCGGCCACGTGGTCGGCACCGTCGCCTACATGGCTCCGGAACAGGCGGCCGGAGGGACCGAGTTGACCGAAGCCGTCGATGTCTACGCCCTCGGCGCCACCCTGCTGTACGCGTGCACCCGACATCACCCGTACCCGCAGGCCACACCCATCGTGCTCGCCGGATGGATCACCGACCCCGAACACGCGCCGGACCTGAACGGGGTGCCCCGTGACCTCCGTCCGCTGCTGACCGCCATGTTGGCGCATCGTCCCGACTGCCGCCCCACCGTCGCCGACCTCATCACGGAGTTCTCCCGCATCGTCGAGGCTCAGCCGGGCGGATTCGTCGCCGTACGTCGTCGCCTGCTCGACCACACCCCGCCCGAGCCGCTTCCCGAACCGCTTCGGTCCGTCGCTGACGTCGATGACACCGACCCGTGGCCGGACGGTCCCACCGAACTGGTCACCACCGGCAGACCCGTCCGAGCATCTCGCACGGTCGGGCACCCCGTACCGCCCATGCCGTCGAAGGAGCAGCCCATGACCGGAGGGGGACGACTGCGCGTACTGCAGAGCGCCGAGAAGGAGATCCTCAAACTCTCCCGGGCCGACGTCGGCGCGGTCTACGAGTTCCAGCACAAGTTCCGGTCCAACCCTGACAATCCGGGACTACGGCTCAAGCAGCTCAAGGGCGGCGACCGGTTGTGGTCGGCGCGGGTCAACGCCGATCTGCGCGCGATCCTGCTGCACATCACC
This sequence comes from Micromonospora sp. WMMA1949, assembly GCF_027460145.1. Taxonomy (NCBI): domain Bacteria; kingdom Bacillati; phylum Actinomycetota; class Actinomycetes; order Micromonosporales; family Micromonosporaceae; genus Micromonospora; species Micromonospora sp. WMMA1949. The sequence goes on from NZ_JAPZBG010000001.1 coordinate 831,641, forward strand.
GAACGCGAATATCTGTTGGTCGACGTCAAACACCGCGGCGAGGTCTACGAAGGGCTGGACCGTTACGCCTACCGCGTCAACCGGGTCACCGGGGCGCTGGAGGTGGTCGACCTCGAACCCGTGCCCGACACCGTGCTCGTCGGCGTTCTGCCCCCCGAGGTGCCGCCTCTGTTCGCCCGCCATCCGGATACCGTCCTGCTGGAACTCGGCGTCGCCGAACCGCTGCTGCCACGCATCCGCGCCCTGCGCACCGAGGACGAACTGCTCGAACTCGTCGAGATCGCACCTCAACTGACTGCGGACGTGCTTCTCTCGCTCTACGACGGCACGCCGGTCGAGGACGTGCGCCGGTTGATCACCGAACCTGTGCGCGTCACCGAACAGGTCGACCCCGACGACCTCGCCGCCGCACTGGTGCGTCCCGCGACGCAGGTCACCTCCGACGACAAGGCATTGCAGGTCGTTCTGTCGGAGTCGTTCGAGTCCTGGCAGGTGTTCCTGCATCCGACCCAACGCAGGCTGGTCGAGCGGGCGACCAGCGGCCCCACCCGCGTCAGCGGTGGGCCCGGCACAGGCAAGACCATCGTGGCTCTGCACCGCGTGGCGCACCTGGCCTCCGGCCTCGAACCCGGCGCCCGAATCCTGCTCACCACGTTCAGCCGAAACCTCGCCGGCGATCTCCGCAACCGTCTCGCGTCGCTCGCCGGTGTGGAGGCGCTGCAGCACGTCGACGTGATCAACATTGACCGACTCACGAGACGGATCGCGACCGATTCGCCGGCCGACGCCGGTCGCACTCTCGTCGACGAGCACCGCATCATCGACTACTGGCGGGCCTTCCTCGGGCGAGAGGATCCGGGATGGGCGCCGGAGTTCCTCTCCGCCGAGTGGACCCAGGTGGTGCTCGGGCAGATGCTCGAAAGCGGAGACGAGTACGCCGTCGCACGCCGGCCGGGGCGCGGGCGCCCGCTGAGCCGTCCGGACCGGGCCAGGATCTGGGAGCTGTGTCGACGTTTCGAGCAGTGGACCGCCGAACAGGGTGTCTGGACCCATGCCCAGATCGCCGTCCACGCCGCACGGGCCGAAGAGGCACGCCTGCGACGCCACGGCGCGACCGCCCGCTACCGTCACGTCGTCGTCGACGAGGCCCAAGACCTCAGCACCGCGCACTGGCGTCTGCTGCGGTCCCTGGTACCGGCCGGACCCGACGACCTGTTCGTCGTGGGTGACACCCACCAACGCATCTACGACAACCGCGTGAGTCTTTCGCGGTTGGGAATCGACATCCGCGGCCGCTCGCACCGGCTCACCCTCAACTACCGCACGACTCGCCAGATCCTCGCCACCGCTCTCGAGCTGATGAGCGGCGAGCGATATGACGACATGAACGGCTCGACCGACACGCTCGAGGGGTACCGGTCCCTGCTCAGTGGGGGACATCCGACGCTGCGTCGTGCCGGCGACTGGACGCAGGAGATGGACCTCGTTCGGCGACAGCTCAGGGCATGGGGCGACGAGTCAGACGGTTCCGTCGCGATCTGCGTACCCACGCACGACCTGGCGGTCGATCTGGCCGCTCGCCTGACCACCGACGGTGTCGACGTCGTCGAGGTCGGCCCGGACGGCCCGCACCGCCCCGGTGGCGTGCACCTGGGCACCATGCACCGGTTCAAAGGCCTGGAGTATCGCCGGATGATCATCGCGGGTGTCCGTGAGGGCCTTGTCCCGCATCAGCGCATCAACGGCTTCCGGGAGTCCGACCCCACCCGCTACCGGCGGGAACGGCAGCGTTACCGTTCACTGCTCTTCGTGGCCGCCACCCGCGCTCGTGACGATCTGGTGATCTCGTGGCACGGCATCCCCAGCCCCTTCCTCACCCATCATCAGGCCACCGGCGCATGAGCGTCACCGCCCGCGGTGCGAGGACACCCTCCCGGACGATCGCGCAGCGCTACGAGCTGTCGGGCCCACCGGTGCGGGGCAGCATGGGCGAACTCTACCCCGCCTACGACCTGTCCCTCGATCGCGAGGTCGCGGTCAAGCTCATGCGCGACGACCTGACCGACGACGATCAGCGCACCGAACTCGTACGCCGCTTCCGCCGCGAGGCACGGCTGTTGGCCAGGATGCGGCATCCCGGAACGCCCGCGGTTTTCGACACAGGGGACGACGACGGCCGGCCGTTCCTCGTCATGGAGTGGGTGGACGGCGCGACGCTGCGCAATCTGATCGACGAGGTGCAGCCAGTCCCGCGCGAGTGGACGTTGTACGTCGTCGCACAGATCTCTGCCGTGCTGGCCCGGGCGCACGAGCTGTCGCTCGTGCACCGCGACCTGAAGCCGGACAACGTGCTGCTGTGCGCCGACGGCACGGTGAAGGTCGTGGACTTCGGGTTGGCAATCGTCGTCGACAGCAGCTCGACTCACCTGACTCCGCCCGGAGTCGTCACGGGGGACTGGCGCTATCGGGCACCCGAATGCGACTTGGGCGTGGCGTCACCGCGCACGGACCTCTACGCCCTCGGCCGTATCCTCGAGGAACTGCTCGAGGACGGCTCCACGGACGGTCCCCTCCGGGAACTGGCCGCCGAACTCACTCACGACCTTCCTCAGCGGCGACCCAGAGGCGCAACCGATGTCCTCGCTCGTCTGACCCCCCTGCTACGCCGCCCGTCGCCCCTACCGGGCTTCGTCGCGGCAACGACGCCCGCGGGCTACGTCGAAGCCACCGGTTGCTTGACCCGGTCCACCCCGTCGACCCGAGTCGCATCCACCGACTGGACCCCGACGAGGGTTCGACACATACGCGCCGCGGCGGCGGAACACGCCGAGCAGGGCCGTCCCGCCCGAGCGGCCGATCTGCTGCGCACCGTACTCGACGATCCGGACGTCCCGAGAGACGCCCTCATCGACATCCGCCGTGATCTCGCGATCCTGCTCATCGAGGCCGGTGAGATGGATGACGCCCTGCGTGCCTGCGCCGACGCGCTCACCGCCATGACCGGTCGACTGTCTGTGGATCACCCCGCCGTCGTCTCACTACGTCTGGCACTGGCTCGGCTCCACGCACGCGCCGGTGACGTCACGACGGCCGCCGACATGTACGTCGCGATCTCGAGAGACCTCGGAGGGCGGATGTCGACGCGTACCGAACGGGCGACCGCCACCCGCGAGCTCGCGATGACGCAGGCGGGCGCGGGGGATCGGGCCGCGGCCGAAGCGATCCTGACGGAGCTGCTCGCGGACCTTCGCGATGTGGCACACGTCGACCACAAGGAGATCGAGGCCGCCGTCGACGCCTTGATGCTCGTACGTGCGCCCCGGCGCCCGCCGCCCGGGCGTGGCGCGAGCGACTGACGGTACCGAGGCGGAGACGCTGCGAGGCGAGGGCGGGAGGTACGGCCCACTCAGAGCGGCCGGAGCCTACCCGAGGCGAGGGCGTCCGCTGTGAGCCGTGTGATGTCTGCGCCCAGCGCCGCCGCGTCACGGATCGTCTCGGTCAACTCGTGCAGCCGCCGGAAGACTTCGCCCTGTCGCCGCTGCTCGATCACCGCCGTCCTCGGCAGTTGCACCCGACGCACGTCGAAGCGCGACGTACCCAGTAGGCCGGCGGCCAGTCTCTGGTTCACCGTGGTGCACAGATTGCCTACGAGGAACCAGGAATCCAGTAGCTGTGGGTCCGGTCGTAGCAGCCAGAGGTGCCTGCCGAGCAGCAGATCCGACTCGGTGTTCACCCGGGCAACGATTCGTCGTTCGCTGACGGACACCACTACGTCCCCCGGCTGCAGGGCGATCCGCGGGTTGAGGCGATCGTCGGCCGTTCCCGAGGCGGGCCGACCGTCCGTCACGTCGTGGACCGTGAGGGTCAGTCCCCCTACCTTCTCCCCTTCCCCACCACGAACGGGTCCAAGGATCTGCAGCGATCCGCTTCGGAGCAGGTCGCCTACCGTGATCGATGAGACGACGGTCTCTCCGGAGCCGTTCTCCAGACCGGGGAGCAGTCCGGGCATCCGGGCGGCCGACTCCGCCAGGCGGCGACCGGCATCGATCAGTCGCGGTCCCGCGTCGGTGACATCGGCGTCGGCGAGGTGATGCCGTCCGGGTGACAGGTCGACCTCCTCGTCGAGCAGGTCCAGCACGGGAACCGTGTGCGCTTCGACGAGATCCGTGTGGTCTCCGGAACCCAGGAACGCCGCGACGAGGTCAGCGACACTCCGATAGGCCGCCTCGAGATCGCATTCGGTGGTGTCGAGCAGCAATACCTCCGTGGCGCCGCGGCTCGCCTTCTGCAGGACCCACAGGTGCAGCGGCACCGCGTGCGGTGGGGCGGCACCGGGCGGCAGCGCGACCACCGCACGCAGAGCCCCGCGGCGCAACATGTTCGCCCGGATACGACGGCCGGCGCGACGCGCCGCGACCGACGGCGGCATGAGCAGGACAGCGCGTCCGCCGGGTCTCAGATGAGCGATCGCGTGCTGCGCCCAGGCCAATTCCGGTTCGGTGCGCGGCGGCGGCCCGAACTCCCACGGAGCGTTGCTCAGTTCCTCGTGTCCCCAGTTGGTCTGCCCGAACGGCAGGTTCGACACGACGGCGTCCACGGCGGCGTCGGGGAAGGCGTCCGTACGCAGGGAATCACCCGTGCGCACCTGGCCATCTATGCCGTTGATTGCAAGCCACAGGTCGGCGAGCCGCGTCAGTCTGGGGTCGTCGTCCTGTCCGTACAGGTTCGCGGCTCCCGCCCGGGCTGCGGCACGCAGCACTCCCCCAGCGCCGCAGGCCGGATCGAGGACGGACGCACCGGCGGCGCCGGCCAGCTCGACCATCAGATCGGCGAGATCGTCAGGAGTGATCACGGAACGTTGTGCGGGCAGGGCGGCGTAGCGACGCCACAACTCGTCGAACGTCGCGACGGGTCCGCGAACCTCGACGAGGTCGTCGAGCTCGGGTCGCAGGAGGTCGAACGGCAAGGCCCGCTGGCCGAGCAGGTGCTCACCTGCTGCGGCCAGTGCCTCGGCGGGTTCGCCGGAGGCGGCCAGCAGGTTGCGCCACAACCGGTCCTCGTCGGCGACCGAGGGTGCCTTGCCCTGGTCGGCGAGCCACTGTTCGACCTCTTCGAGGTCGAACAGTGGGGACGCAGTGGTCCCACCCACCGGTGCGGGAAAGTCGTCGTACCGCTTGCGCCAGTTGCTGACCGCCGCCCGCCCCACGCCGGCGAGCCGCGCGATGTCCGCTGCGGTGACCCTCGCTCTTCGATGCACGCCAGGAGTTTACATGGCCCTCAAGGCACTCGACTGTTTACACAGATGTCGCAGATCGAGGCTATTTCCCACGTTGCATCGACTCACCAGCGGTGAACATGGTCGCTGGAGCCACAAGACGTGCCGAGCGCCCGATGCCTGCCCGACACACCGCAATGCCGGCTCGGGGCCGGTGTCGCGACCTGCGTCGGCCCGCACAGGTCCACGGACGCCGATCGATGACGCCCACGAGCCTTCGGACATGCGTTCTACCTCACCAGCGCGGCTCGCATGTCACAGACGTGACGACAACTATCATGTCGCACGTGAGTGATCGCTTGAGCTTGATCGACCTCTTCGCCGGGTGCGGCGGAATGACCGTCGGCTTCCACAACGAGGGCTTCCGTCCGATTCTCTCGGTGGAGTGGGATCGTGCGGCGGCCTCCACCTATGCCGCGAACTTCGGTGAGGGACACACCCGGTGGGAGGACATCGAGAAGATCACGGACGACGAGATCCCCGACGCCGACGTCATCATTGGCGGGCCCCCCTGCCAGGGCTTCTCCAACCTCGGCACCAAGTCGGTGGAGGACCCCCGTAACAAGCTGTGGAAGCAGTATCTACGCTTCGTCGTCAAGGCCAACCCGCAGGTCTTCGTGATCGAGAACGTCGAACGGTTCTCACGCACGAACGAGTTCCAGCTGTTGATGGAAGAGGCCGACCACGGCATCCTCAAGGGCTACGTACTCACCGCGGGTGTCCTACTGGCGGCCGACTACGGCGTCTCGCAACGCCGGCCCAGAACGATCGTGATCGGATCCCGGATCGGCAAGATCCCACTACCCGCCGCGACGCATGCGAAGACCCCCTCCGGAGAACTGAGGCCGTGGCGGACGGTACGTGACGCCATCGGATGGGTCGATGAGCATGTGACGACCACCGAGCTTCCGGCGCGGGATACGACATTCTTCGGGCAGACCATCCGAGGCGACTTCTCCGGATACGACATCCACTTCGGACGCCAGCCGACGCCGATGTCGCTCGCGCGCTACGACCACATCCCCCCCGGCGGCGGCCGGTTCGACCTGCCCGATCATCTGCTGTCACGGTGCTGGCGGGAGAAGAAGACCGGCACGACCGACGTGATGGGCCGGATGCGGTGGGACGCGCCGTCGCTGACCATCCGTACCGAGTTCTTCAAGCCGGAGAAGGGCCAGTATCTGCACCCGCAATGGGAGCGGACCAGCCCGGATAGACGCGTGAACCGGGTCATCACCCACTACGAGGCCTCGCTGCTGCAGGACTTCCCGAAGGACTACAAGTGGTGTGGATCCAAGACGGAGATCGCCAAGCAGATCGGTAACGCCGTCCCGTCCGGTCTGGCCGCGGCCATCGCGCGACACCTCAAGGACTACCTCAATTGACCGGAGACTCCGCCAGCCGCTTCGGCACCGGGTGTTTGACCGGCTGTTCACCGCTCTGACACCCTGCCCATGTGTCGATCGTCCAGGGCGAGCTGTTCGAAGACGATGAAGTATGGGCAGCACTTCCGCGCACACTGCAGGTTCAGCGCTCCAGGGTCCTGCCGATCCGACCCTTGACCTCGGGCAGGCCACGGATGACGACCGGACCGTCGTCGTTCCGCACCGACGCCCGACCCCCCTCGCCGGCCGAGGACCCTGACATCTGGGCGGTCCAGTCGGTGCTCCGATCGATCGACCCCGACGGCGTCCGCACGGGCTATGCCATCCGGGAGGCGCTCGACCAGATCTACGACGGCCAGCGAACCGGACGGTGGGACTACACGCAACTCCTGAAGACGGAGAAGACGCACGTCGGCACTCTCGTCGAGATCTGGCTGCAGCGAGAGTTCCGGTTCGACGACGGGCAGGACCTCGACTACCGGATCGCCGGCGTCGAGGTGGACTGCAAGTGGTCACTGAACCTGTACGACTGGGAGATCCCTCCGGAGATGTACAGCCGGGGGGACAAAGTCGCGCTACTGGTCTGGGCCAACGAGTACACCGCCCGCTGGGCGTCAGGCCTGATCCGCATCAGTGAGGATGTGCTTCGACCGCTGGGCAGGCAGCGCGACGGCAAGCGCCGATTGAACGTTCGAGGCCGAGACCGCATCCTCTGGATCCACGCCGGCGCGGATCTGGTCAAGAACACCCTGCTGCACATCACCGATCCGAGGAAGCTCGAACTCATCGCCTACGCCACACATGGTCAGACGGCGGTCACGAACCTCTTCAGAGAAATGACCGGTGAGCTGATCAACCGAGCGACGGTACTCACCGCCGCGCAGCAGGTCGACAGCGCCAAGCGAGTCCGAGATGCCCGCCGCATACTCCGGCCCGAAGGCATCGTGATATTCGGTCACTATCAGCCGCACCCACGGATGGCTGCGCAACTCCACCTCCCGGTGCCCACGCTGGGCAGGTTCGTCAGCACCCGACTACACCCCTGGCAGCCCGGCGACGAGGAACCACACACCGAGATCGAGGGCTCACTGTGGCGCCGCGCGCGGCCGAAGGACCCGATCGTGCCGGCTCCTGTGCTGCCCAGCCAGGGGGGCGCCGACGGATGAGCTCTCCCTGGTGACACAGGCCGTCAGAGGCCAATGGCAGTGACACCTCGCCTACTCCTTTAGGCCGATGTTGTCGATCGGCGAAGCGCCGAGCAGCCGCCGGACCGGCCACACCGTGCTCACCAACGCCAGCAGCGTCGTACCGCCGAGCACCGCCGCCCACCCGAGCGGCGGCACGTACGGGATCGGGCTGCCGGTCAGTCCGTTGACGATCGCGCTCAGGGTCAGCACCGCGATCGTCGCGCCGATCAGCACCGCGGTGCCGAGCAGCCCGGCCTGTTCGGCCTGGACCATCCCCCGGATCTGACGGCGGGTGACCCCGACCAACTGCAGCAACGCCAGCTCGCGGCGGCGGGCCAGTGCCGCCATCACCATCGTGGTGGCTGCCGCCAGCGCCGCGTACCCGACCATCACGCCGATCAGCAGCCGGTTCAGCCAGGCACCGAGCGCCAGATCGGTGCCGAGCAGGCGCGTACGGGTCGCGGCGTCGAGAATCTCGGTGCCGGGCCGTGCCGCAGCCCACGTGGCCAGCGCGGTGCCGGCGTCCGGGCCGCCGCGGACCAGCACCTCGTCGACGGTGCTTGCCGCCGTGTGCCCGGCGACCGTCTCGGCGGCCACTGTGACGTCGCCGAAGCCGAGGCCACGGTCGTAGATGGCGATGACCTTCAACGTGACCGGGGTGCCGTCGCCCAGCCAGAGTTTTGCCTTGTCGCCGACGTCCCAGCCGGACGAGGACGCCTGCATCGTGGACAGGGCGACGGTACCGGCGCCCAGGTCGGCCAGGGTGCCCTTGCGCACGGCGAGGTCCATCGTCGACGTGACGTCCGCCGGGTCGACCGACTGCGCGCCGACCGGCTCGATGCCGCCGAGCGCCCGCACCACGACCTGGGTACGGCGTACCCCGGTGGCCGCCTGCACCCCGGCCAGCTCGCGGATCTCCCGCGCCGCGCCCCCCGAAAGTCCGCCCGGAGCGACGACCACCCGCTCGGCGAGGGTTCCGGCGCTGCTCTGCGTGGCGGTCTGCCGCTCCAGGTTGTCCTGCAGGAACCAGACCGAGCCGCCGAATCCCACGGACAGCACGAGGGCGGTCAGGACGGTCGCCATGCCCTGCGCGTTGGCCCGCAGGTTGGCCCCGGCCAGGTAGCCGCCGGTCCGCCAGATCCGCGGCAGCACCGGGGTGAGCAGGCGTGCCGCGTACGCGTTGATGGTGGGTGCGAGCAGTGCCACCGCGATGACGAACAGGTAGAGCATGCCGACCGCGCCGGCCAACGCCCCGGCCGACCCGGCGCCGAGCGTGAACGCCCCGGCGCTGCCGGCCGCCATCAGCGTCAGCAGGCCGGCGATCGGCCGTACCGGGCCGCCGCGGCGAGGTTCGACGGCGATCTCGCCGAGCGCCTCGATCGGCTTGATGGCGGTGACCCGGCGTGCGGCGATCAGCGCGGCGACCACCGCGACGAGGAGCGCCGTACCGATGGCGGCCGGCACCGCGAACAGCCCGCCCGCCATCGGGAAGCCGGCCGGCACGAACCCCCGCCCGACCAGCTCGCCGTGCACCCAGCGGGCCGCCAGCAGACCGGCCGGGCCGCCGATCGCGGAGCCGGCCAGGGCGAGCAGCGCGGCCTCGGCGACCAGCATGCGGCGCACCTGCCCCGGCGTGGCGGCGACCGCGCGCAGCAACGCCAGGTCACGGCGGCGGTGCCGGACGGACAGCCCGATGGTGCCGGCCACCACGAACACGATCAGCAGGACGACGTACCCGCCGAAGGCTGCCCCGGCCCCGACCAGCAGGCTCTGGGCGGCCAGGTGGTCCGACTGCTCGGCGTTTCCGCGGTCCTTCCCGGCGTACGCCGTGGCGCCGGCCGCCGACGCGATCTCGCGCACCGCGCCGACGTCGACGCCAGGTGCCATCCGTACGCCGATCGCGTCCACCCGGCCCGGGTGCGCGGACAGGCGGGCGGCCTGCGCGTCGGTGAAGAACACCGCCGCCGAGCCGGTCTCGGTGGTCCCGCTCACCCGGTACGACCGGCCGACCCCACCGACGACCAGGTCGATGCGGCCGCCGGGCGCCACGCCGAGCCGGGTGTCGACCACCACCTCGTCGTCGGCCTGCGGTGCGGCGCCGGCGGCGAGGGGACGACCGGTGAAGACGTACGTGTCCCAGCCGTGTCCCACGGCGGCGGGTGAGCCGATCAGCACCCGGTCGTCGCCGGTGACCGCCGTGACACCCGGCACCCGGCGGATCCGGTCCACCAGGCCGGCGTCCACAGTGCCGCCCTCGGGCAGCGCCACAGTGCTCGTGGTGGTGTCGCCGTCGAACTCCCGGAACGTGTGGCTGATCGTGCGGTTGGCGACGACCACGTCGGCGCTCGCCCACAGCCGCGGCTCCGGGCGGAACCGCAGTCCGGACTCGACGAGCGTGCCCATCGCCACCAGGATCAGCACGCCGACGATCAGGGCCACCAGGGTCGCGGCGGCGGGACCGGTGCGGTGCCGCAGCAGGCGGGCGGCGAGACCGGTCATCGGAGGACCCGCCCGTCCAGCGAAGCCAGGCGCTCGGCGATACGGACGGCGCCGAGCTGCGGGAGGTCGGCGACAATCGCACCGTCGGCCAGCACGAGCACCCGATCCGCGTACGACGCGGCGATCGGATCGTGGGTCACCATCACCACCGTCTGCCCGTGCTCGTCCACGACCGCGCGCAACAGAGTGAGCACCTCCGCCGCGGTCCGCGAGTCGAGGGCACCGGTGGGCTCGTCCGAGAAGATCACCTCGGGGCGGGTGGCCAGCGCACGGGCGATCGCCACCCGCTGCTGCTGACCGCCGGACAGCGCCGCCGGCCGGTGGTGCAGCCGGCCGGCGAGGCCGACCCGCTCGACGACGTGGGCCAGCCAGGCCCGGTCCGGGCGGACGCCGGCCAGGCGCAGGGGAAGTCCGATGTTCTCCTCGACGGTGAGCGCGCCGATCAGGTTGAACGCCTGGAAGACGAACCCGATCCGGGTACGCCGCAGCTCGGTCAGGCGCGTCTCGGACAGCCCGGACAGGTCGGTGCCGCCGAGGACCACCCGGCCGTTCGTGGGGCGGTCGAGCCCGGCCGCGATCTGCAACAGCGTGCTCTTGCCGGAACCCGAGGGCCCCATCACCGCGGTGAAGGTCCCCCTGTCGAAGCTGACGTCGACGCCCGCGAGCGCGGTCACCTGGTTGCGGCCGGTGCCGTATACGCGGGTGAGTTGTTCGACGCGTACCGCCGGCTCGACGATCTGTCCCATTCTGGTGGCCTCTCTCCGTGTCATCGGCAGGAACTGCGCGCACCAGAAACGCTATTGAGCTGGGGGAACAGCGACCATCCAGCGGGCTGCCCAGTCCGGGTACAGCAGGCACCACCTACGACCCGTACCTCAGCGGGCCGGCGCCGGAAGGTGGAGTCGGCCGTCGTGGACTTCGGCGACCTGGTCGACGGCGGTGAGGTGGGTGCGGTCGTGGGTGACCAGGACGGTGGCGGTGGCCTGCTGGTGGGTGAGGCGGGTGATCAGGTCGATGACGGCGGCGCCGCGTTCGTGGTCGAGCGCGCTGGTGGGTTCGTCGACGAGCAGGACGGTGGGGTCGTTCATCAGGGCGCGGGCGATGTTGACGCGCTGACGCTGGCCGCCGGAGAGCTGGTGCGGCCGGCGGTCGGCCTGGCCGGCGAGGCCGACCGCGTCGAGGAGTTCCACGGCGCGGGTACGGGCTCTGGCCGGCGGGCGGCCGTCGATCTGGGCCATGACCTGGAGCTGCTCGGCAGCGGTGAGGGAGGGCAGCAGGTTGGGCTGCTGGAAGACGATGCCGATCTTGTGGCGGCGCAGGTCGGCGAGTTCGCTCCGCATCAATCCGGTGGTGGGGGTGCCGTCGATGGTGACGGTGCCGGAGTCGGGCGTGATGAGGGTCGCGGCGACCGCGAGGAGGCTCGACTTGCCGGAGCCGGAGGGACCGATCACGGCGGTCAGGCTGCCCTTGGGTACGTCCAGGGTGACGCGGTCGAGGGCGGTCAGGCGGCCCTCGCCGTCGGGGTAGGTGAGGGTGATGTCGGTCAGGTTCAGGCTCATCGGGCGCTCCCCAGGGCGGTCAGCGGGTCGACGGAGGTGATGCGGCGGATGGCCAGAGCGGCTCCGAGGGCGCCGAGGACGACGATCACGGCCGCGGGAAGGAGGACGGTCACCGGGGTGAGGAGGAACGGCACGGCGGACCCGGCGACGAGGGCGCCGAGCGCGGCGGCGATGCCGGTGCCGAGCAGGGTGCCGCCGACGAGCAGGACGACGGCCTGTCCGAGGGCGTCCTTGAGGAGGTTGGCGGTGGGGGCGCCGAGTGCCTTGAGCACTGCGACGTCGCCGCTGCGCTGGATGGTCCAGACGGTGAAGAAGGCCCCGATGACGAGGGCGGAGATAACGAACAGGAAGCCGCGCATCAGCTGCAGGGAGCCGTTCTCGGAGGTGTAGGAACCGATCGCGGACAGCGAGTCGGAGACGGAGACCGTCCTGGTGCCCGCCTGCCGGTCGGTGGCTCCCGGATCGGCCTCCGAGGTGGTGGTCAGGGCGACGACGGTGGCCGTCCGGCTGCCGTCACCGGTGCCGGTCGGAGGCGCGCCCTTCTGCCACACGCCCAGGCTGATCCACACCACGGGGGTGTGGCTGAAGGAGGCGTCGCCCCGTACGGCCGCCACTGTCAGTCGCTGCCCGGCGAGGGTGACGGAGTCGCCGGCCTGCACCCCGAGGTCGTCGGCGGCCTTGGTGGACAGCACCGCCGAGCGGTCGTCGATCCGGCCGCTGTCGGGAGCCAGGCGGGAGCCGGGCTGGACGCCGAAGGCGGAGACGCCGACGCTCCTGTTTCCGGCGGTGGCCCGCGTCGTGGTGATGCCCAGTGGCTCGGCGCCGATGACTCCGGGGGCCTCGGCCCACTGCTGCCACTGCTTCTCCGTGACCGTGGAGTTGGAGTACGACACGTCCTGGCCCTCGCCGGGCGCCTGGAAGGCGATCCTGTCGGCGGGCAGGCCGGTGATGGCGGAGATGTTCTGCTGGCCCAGTCCGGCCGTCAACCCGGACAGCAGCCCGACCAGCAGGGTGATCAACACGATGACGGTCCCCATCAGGGCGAAGCGCCCCTTGGCGAACTTCAGGTCTCTCCAGGCGACGAACACGGCCTCGGCCTGTCCTTTCCGGCGGTGGAAGCGGTACGACTCCACCATCACCGCCGGCGCCCGTGCCCGCGTCTGGCGCAGGGCGGCACTTCGCGGGCCGAAAGGCGGCGCCCGGGTTCCAACTTTCGATAGAGGCCCCCGGGCCGCCGGCCTCGGTAACGTGGGACGCACTGTGAGCACCGCTGCCCCTGCCCTGACCCCGACCACCCGAGCCCTGGCCTGGTCCCTGCACCTGCTGATCATCGGCCTGCTCGTCCTGGCCGCGGGCCGGGCGGTGGCCGACGACCGACCGCACGCCGGATCGATCGTCGCGGTGGCGGTGGCGTGCGGCCTGGCGTACGCCACCGGGCCGCTCCTCCCCCGCATCCGGCGCTCTCGGCGGGCCGCCGCGTGGTGGCTGGTCGCCGTCGGCGCCGTGTGGCTGGTGTTGCTGGGTCTGTCCCCCGACGCGATCTGGGTGGCCTTCCCGCTGTACTTCCTCCAGCTCCACCTGCTGCCGCGCCGCGCCGGCCTGGCCGCCGTGATCGCCACCGCCGTGGCGGCCGTCGCCGGGTTCGTCGCCCACACCGGCTCCTTCACCCCGGCCACGGTGATCGGTCCCGCGCTCGGCGCCGCCGTCGCCGTCGGGGTGGTGTGGGGATACCAGGCCCTGTATCGGGAGAGCGAACAGCGAAGGCAGCTGATCGAGGAACTCACCGCCACCCGGGCCGATCTGGCCCGGGCGGAGCACACCGCCGGCGTACTCGCCGAGCGCGAGCGTCTGGCTCGCGAGATCCACGACACCCTCGCCCAGGGCCTGTCCAGCATCCAGCTGCTGTTGCGCGCCGCCGAGCGCGCCCTGCCCGGCCGGCCCGATGCCGCCTCCGGTCACGTCGACGCGGCCCGTCAGGTCGCCGTGGACAACCTCGCCGAGGCCCGCCGCTTCGTCGCCGCACTCACCCCGCCCACCCTGGAAGGCACCACCCTGGCCGGCGCCCTGGAACGCCTGTGCACCACCACCAGCGCCCGCCACCGCATCACCGCCCGCTTCCACCTCGTCGGCGACCCCGTGTCGCTGCCGACCGCCCATGAGGTGGCTCTCCTGCGTATCGCCCAGTCCACAGTCGCGAACACTGTCCGCCACGCCCAGGCCACGACGGCCGAGATCGCCCTCAGGTATCTCGGTGACCGCATCGCCCTGCACGTCGCCGACGACGGGCGCGGCTTCGACCCGGAACAGCTGCCCGCCCCTGATATCGACGGCGGCGGCTTCGGCCTGGCGGCCATGCGCGCCCGCATGGCCGCCCTCGGCGGCACCCTGACCGTCGCATCCGCGCCCGGCCAGGGCACCGCCGTGACCGCCGAGCTTCCCCTCACGCCGCCCACCAGGACCGAGCCCGAGGGCCGCCCGTGACCGACGACGTTCCCATCCGCCTCCTCCTGGCCGACGACCACCCGGTCGTACGGGCCGGACTGCGCGCCGTGCTGGAAACCGAACCCGACCTGGTCGTCGTGGCCGAAGCCGCCACCGCCGAGGAGGCCGTCACCCGCGCCGCCGCGGGCGACATCGACGTCGTGCTGATGGACCTGCAGTTCGGGAAGGGCATGGGCGGTGCCGAAGCCACCGCCCGGATCACCGCCCGTCCGGAAGCGCCGCGCGTGCTGATCGTCACCACGTACGACTCCGACGCCGACACCCTGCCCGCCATCGAGGCCGGCGCCACCGGCTACCTCCTCAAGGACGCCCCACCCGAGGATCTCGCCGCCGCCGTCCGCACCGCCGCCGCCGGACGCACCGCGCTGGCGCCCACCGTCGCGAACCGGCTGATGAACCGCCTGCGTACGCCGCGCACCACCCTGACCCGACGCGAGACCGAGGTCATCGCCCTGGTCGCCGACGGTCTGTCGAACCACAGCATCGGCACCCGCCTCCACCTGACCGAAGGCACCGTCAAGTCCCACCTGGCCCGCATCTACGCCAAGCTCGGCGTCGAGTCGCGTACCGCCGCCGTCGCCACCGCCACCGAACTCGGCCTCATCCGCCGCTGACCCCGTCAGGTGCGGGTCGTCACGGGCGGGTACCGGCCTGTCCGGCGAGAGGGGTATGACCCGCGTGCTGGCCCGCGCCGGCGTGACCCTGACCGGGCCGACGAGGTGCTCGGCCTGATCCGGGCATGGCACCCGGCTGCCGTCGGCCATCGAAGCCGTCTTGCCAGCGGCTGACAGGACGCTACGTCGTGAAGTAGGCGGCGCTCTCCGCGTCGGCCGGGTAGTAGGACTCGATCGCGATCTCGTCGATCGTGATGTCCATCGGGGTGCCGAACGTGGTGATGGTCGAGAACAGCCGCAGCTCCCGTCCGCCGACACGAAGGATCATCGGTATCACGACGTCCGTTTCGATCCGCTGACCGGGCGTATCCTCCGGTTCGGGCGCCAGCAGCTCTTCGTAGAGTGCGGTGAGCTCAGGGTCGGGGGCGGTGGCGAGCTGGCGTGAGATCCGGCTGCGGAACACCGCGCGCACGTCGGCCAGATTGACGACCAAGCGCCCGAACCCGCGCGGGTCCAGTCCCAGGCGTACCAGGTTGACCGGGGGCCGCAGCAGATCCGGAGCCACCTGCGCGAAGAACGGATCGACGGCGCGGTTGGTCATCACGATGTTCCACCGGCGATCGAAGACCACCGCCGGGTAGGGCTCGTGGGCGCGGAGCACCCTCCGGACGGCGTCGTGGACGGCTGACAGCGCGTTGTGGTCGAGCGACCGCTCGGCGTACCGGGGTGCGAAGCCCCCGGCGAGCAGCAGCCGGTTGCGTTCACGCAGCGGCACGTGGAGCTGATCCGCGAGTCGAAGGATCATGTCGGGGCTCGGCTTGGACTTACCGGTCTCGACCAGGCTGACGTGACGAGCCGAGACGTCCGCAGCTATCGCGAGATCCAGTTGGCTGAGTCCCCGGCGCTGCCGCCACTGCCGCAGGAGTTCCCCGACCGTGTGCACGCTGATGGAGCGTACTCATCGTGGCGCCGGACGCCATGAAATCCGAGTTCATCGACAACCGGAGCGGTCACGCCAACACTGCATCCATGACCACGGCGAACAAGCGCATCGTCCAACGGGCGCTGGCAGGACTGATCGAGACGGGCGACGTCGATGCGCTCGCCCGGTTCCTGAGTGACGACTTCGTCCACCACAGGCCGGGTTCAACCACATCGACAAAGGTGGAGTGGCTCGCCGCCGTTCGCGCCGCGCTGGTACCGCTCGCCGGCATGCAGGTCGAGATCCATCAGGTGCTGGCCGACGGCGATCACGTCGTGATGTACTCGCGGCGCTGGCTTCCCGGCGAAGGACCGGAGATCGCGGTCGTCGACATCTGGCGGATCGACGACGGGCTGATCGCCGAGGCGTGGGAGATCATCGAGCCAATGGCCCAGGTGACCGCCAACCTCGCGTGGTGGACGCCTGCTCAGCACTGACCATGCGTGAGCCACCTGCGGTGCCGGATCGTGGCAAGCGGTTGGCAGCCTCACCGGGATTGAACGATCTGGATCGGGTTGCCGTCGGGGTCGGCGGTCCACGCGATCAGTAGCCGGTCGAGCCATACGTGTGGAGGTGCGAGAGCGGGTGCTCCGCCTGCGACCAGGCCCTCGTAGGCCGCTGTGGTGTCATCGGTCCAGAGGACGATCGCGACGCGCTGGCCTTCGGCGACCGGGTCCAAGCCGTGGTCCTCGCGGGTGGAGGCCACCGAGGCGATCCCGATCTTGTATCCGTCGAGGACGAGATCGATGTGAATCGGTTCGCCGTCGGTCGGTACCCGGAAGGTCTCCCGGAATCCCAGCCGGGTGTAGAAGGCGGCCGCCCGAGCGGGGTCGTCGCTGAAGAGAATCACCTGGGGACTGCGTAAGGTCCACATGCCGCGAGCCTATTGGGCGACGTACGCGGGACGCGCTTCGTCCATGACCGTGTCCGCACGGGCTGCTGGTCGCTGGTGGGATGGATCCCCTGCGTCGCCTGTCTGGGCTGCGGGGCCGTGGTCGCCTGGCGGGCCGACGACTGCGGGGTGGCGCAGGAACTGCGCTTCCATCCAGCGATGGTTGTCCGCGAGTTGTGTGACGACGGCCCAGGCCGGGGCGTCGACCCTTTCGCGCTGATCGCCGACTGGGACCGCCCCGCGCCCGACACCAGACGACACCGCTGGATGCCCGAGCCGACCCGCCCTCGTCCCGAACTCGTCGCCACCCGCTGGGGCGGCCGAGGCGTGCGGGACGCTCTCTTCCGGGACGATCCGCCGGCCTGACCCGGCCGCGCCTGACCACCTCTGCCGCCCCTCAGGCGTCGGCGAGCAGCCGGTTGGCCAGGGCCCGTACCTCGTCCTTGAGTTCGTCCGGCCGGTCGATCGTGAACGGCCAGCCGAGCCCGGCGAGCATCTGCGCCGCACCGTCGAGCCGTTCGGCTCGGGCGGTGAGGCGCACTCCGCCTGGAACCTCGGTGAGCGTGCCGACCGACTGCGGAATCCGTCGCTGCGCCTGCGCCAGGCTGGTGTGCAGCACCACGGAGATGTCGTGCGCGTACGGCACTGCTGCCAGCCCGGTGAGGACCTGCGTGGTGGGATCGAAGCCGGCCGGGATGTCGAACCTGCCCGGCATGGGGTGGGCTGTTCCGATTCGGTCGAGCCGGAATGTCCGTACGGCCCGGCGGTTGTGGTCGTGGCCGGTGACGTACCACCGGCCGGCGTGGAAGACCAGCCCGTACGGGTCGAGCCGGCGCTCGCCGGACCGGCCGCGCCAGGTGGTGTAGGTGATGTGCACGGGTTGCTGATGTCGGGCCGCGTCCGCGAGCACCAGCAGCACCTCGATGCCGGGCGGGGCGGTCGTGCGGACCCGTGCGGTGAAGTCCACGGTCTCCAGCAGCGAATCGATCCGCCGGGCGAGAACGGCCGGCAGCACCCGGCGGATCTTCGCGGTCGCGCTCTCGGCGGCCGCGCCTTCGGCGGTCACGAGCCCGGCCCGGCCGGCGGCCACGAGCCCGAGCATGACGGCGACCGCCTCCTCGTCGGTGAGCATGAGTGGCGGCAGCTTGTACCCGGGCGCGAGCCGGTATCCGCCGTAGCGACCGCGCCGGGCTTCGACCGGGATGCCCAGGTCGGCGAGGTGCGCGGCGTATCGGCGGACCGTGCGCTCGTCGACGCCCAGCCGACCGGCCAGGTCGGCGACGGTGAAGTCGCCGCCGGCTTGGAGGATCTCCAGCAACGCCAGTACGCGCACGGTCGGCCGGGTCACAAATCCCTACTTCCAATCCGGGCGGAACCTGTCCGGTATTGATCGTAGCGTGTCGTGCATGACGACCTTCGTACTGGTTCCCGGGTTCTGGCTCGGCGCATGGGCCTGGCGCCCCGTCACCGCCGCCCTGCGCGGGCACGGCCACGAGGTGTACCCGCTGAGCCTGACCGGCCTGGGCGAGCGCGCCCACCTGGCCCGCCCGGACACCGACCTCGACGTCCACGTCACCGACGTGGTCAACCTGCTTCGCTACGAGGACCTGCACGACGTGGTTCTCGTCGGGCACAGCTACGCCGGCGCGGTCGTGACGACAGCCGTTGCCGACCGCATGGCCGACCGCGTCGCCCAACTGGTCTTCGTCGACACCGGCCCGCTGCCCGACGGGGCGGCGAACGAGGACTTCAGCCCACCGCAGGAGCGTGAACGCAACGCATCAGTGGTCGCCGAGCACGGCGATGGCTGGCGGCTGCCGCCCCCGCCGTGGGGCCTGCTGGCGGCAGGAGCAGCAGGCGTGGACGAATCGGTCGTCGCGTTGCTCGATGAGCGGTCGGTGGCCCAACCATGGGCGACTGCCACCGCCCCGGTGCGGCTCACCGGGGCGTGGGAGAAGCTGCCCCGCCTCGGCGTGCTGTCGAGCTTCACCGCCGAGCAGGCACGCGAGATGGCCGCCACCATGCCGCTGTGCCGGCACATGGCCGGCGATTCGTGGCGGTACGAGGAACTGCCGACATGGCACTGGCCGATGCTCAGCCGGCCGGCCGAGCTGGCCCGGATCCTGCACGAAGCCAGGCCGACGGCATAGCCCGCGATGCCCGGGCGACCGTACCCAGGTCACCCGGGCACCGAAATGGGGGAACCATCGGGCAGGTCCAGGTCCCTTAATGGGGTATGGGCTTGCTTCGCAGGGCGGAACCCGCCGGCTACGAGGACTTCGTCGCCGGCCGGTACCGCGAGATCGTTCGGTTCGGCGTGCTGCTGACCGGTGACGGCCGGCTGGGCGAGGACCTCGCCCAGGAGGGTCTGATCGCGGCCTACCGGTCGTGGCACCGGTTGGGCGTGCCGGAGGGGCGACCGGAGGCGTACGTCCGGCAGGTGATGGTCCGTGCCGCGATGCGGGCAAGGCGCCGGCGCTGGCGCGACGAGGTACCGACCGGGGAGCTGCCGGACGCGTCCCGTGGTGGGTTCGCGGGTCAGAGCTGCCCGCAGGCGATCTCGACCGGCGGCGGTCGCGTCCGGGTCCCGGCCGGGCTGGGCAAGGAACTGCTCGACCTCATCGTGGCGAGCGACCGCGCCGCGGCCGAGCGGGCCCACAAGGATTGACCGAACCACACCCGCCTGCGGCGTGGTTCCGGCCCGCACCGTCGCCATGGCGACGAGCAGGAGAACGACGAGTACGGCGGCGAGCGCCGGGCCCACCGCGACTGCACCTTGATCCATGGGAGCATTCGCCCAGCCGGCACCTGCTCAGATGTTGGAGCCGTCCGGCGGCACCCCGGGCGGTGGCTGCGGGGATCCGCCCTCGCCGGCAGCCGGCGGACAGGACATGCCCAGGGTGTAGGCCGTCATGGACAACGAGCCGTAGGCGTAGCCGTCGACGAGGACCTCGGTGTCGGGGTTGTCCGTGGCGGCGGCCAGACCGGCGAGATACAACGCGGGGATGAAGTGATCCGGTGTCGGTACCGCACGGCGGTAGTCCCCGTGCGCGTCGAGGGTCGCGTACTCGCCCGGGTCGGTCAGCATCCGGGCCTTGGCGTCCTCGTCGAAGCGTCGCGCCCAGTCGAAGCCGTCGTCGGCCAGCGCCCAGTCCATGCCGCGCAGGTTGTGCACGACGTTGCCGCTCGCCACGATCAGCACACCGCGCCGACGCAGTGGAGCGAGCCGGGCGCCGAGTTGAAGGTGGTAGTCCATCGGCTTGTCGGCGTTGATGCTGAGCTGGACGACGGGAATCGTCGCGTCCGGAAAGGCGTGCAGCAGCACCGACCAGGTGCCATGGTCGATGCCCCAGCTGTCGACGTCCGCCCCGACCCAGGTCGGATGGACGACGTCACTGACCTCCTCAGCCAGCTCGGGCAGCCCCGGCGCCGGGTACTGCACCTCGAACAGCTCCTGCGGAAACCCGTAGAAGTCGTGAATGGTCCGCGGCCGGGGCATCGCGGTGACGGCCGTGGCGTTGATGTACCAATGGGCGCTGACGACCAGGATCGCGCGGGGGCGCGGCACCGCGGCGCCGAAGGCTTTCCACGCGGAGGTGTACCGGTTGACCTCGAGGGCGTTCATCGGGTTGCCGTGGCCCAGGAACGCCGCGGGCATCAAGACATCCAAGTCCGGATGTACGTCTGAAGGCACGTGAACTTCCCTCCCTGGAGGACCCGTTCGTACGGCACGGCCTGCCGGACCTGAATGTCACGATAGTGCCGCCCGGCAGCGGTTCCGGCCTGAATCACGCTCCTCGGCGGATCGGAGATCGGGTCTCCCGGGCGTCAATGCCGATCGAGTCGCAGACGATCACCCTGCCCGCCTCCTGGGTCGGTCCGGCGCGGGCCGCCCGGGGTGGATGTGAGGGAAGGTGGTCCTGACCATCACCGGTTCACGCTGGAGACAGGCGAACTGGCATTGGAATTCTGACCCGGTCCACCAACCAGATGGCGGCCGCCGGGGCGGCGAACACGGTGGCGAACACAGCGGCCGTGGCCGCGCCGACGCCAATCCAGGCGATGGTGGAAAGCCCTTGCACGTAGCCGATCTCTTCGGAGGAGATGCCGATGGCGGGCGCCATCAGGAACGCCGTCCCAAGCGCTGCGGCGATCCAGCGCCACCACCGCGTCGTGATCGCGGCCGTCAGCGCAGCCGGTGCCACAGCGGCGACGTAGATGACCGCGATGAAAAACGTCCCCGTCCAACTGAACCTGGGCTCACCGTCGGCCGCGAGCGTCATGAGTCGCATGAACAGTCGCGACAACGCACCCAGAACGAGACCGGAAACGAGCGCACCGGCAACCGCACTGGCCAGAACCTTGATCGCACGCATGAAGCCGGAGGATAGGCCGCTGAACGGGCTGCAACCAGAGCATGGTCAACTTCCCGACCGGTGACCCGTGTCCCGGTCGGTGGACACCGGGCCCCACCGATCCCGCCAGGTCATCAGGCCCTTCGGGACATGCACCGAAGGTGATCACGGGGAACTGATGCGGGGCGCCGCTTCCTCGCCTAGGCTGCGTCACATGCATCGATCGTGGTCGATGACATTTGTCGGTGGCCGGGGCCGGTCCGGGCAACCACGGTCTTCACCTTCACTGATACCGATTGGAGTACCCGATGACCTGGCGCCCTACCATCGCCGCACTCACCGGCCTGTGCCTGGCGCTCACCACCGCAGCAGGCCCCGCCGGTGCCGCACTCCCGGCATCTCGGGACGCCCCTCATGTGAACGCTCACACCTTCACCGGCCCACCCGGCGCGCCCCCCGGGGTCTGCCCGGAGGGCGCCGCGTACGGCCCGCCGCTGCCTGCCGGCTCCGTGTCCGCGACGAAGATCCGGAGCGGGTTCTCGTTCCTCGAAGGACCGGTGTGGATCGCCGACGGCGGCTACCTGCTGATGTCCGACATGGCCGCGGGCACCGGGCCGAACAACGTGCAGCCCTCCACGATCCGCCGGTTCACCCCGCCCGCGACCTTCGACACCTTCATCGCCGACGCCGGAAGCAACGGCCTGGCACTCAGCCCCGACGCCCAGCAGATCATCGCCGCCACCCACGACCAGCGGAACGTCTCCGCATACCGGCTGAGCGACCGGGCCCGCAGCACCGTCGCCGCCGACCACCAGGGCCGGGCGTTCAACTCACCCAACGACGTCACGGTCCGGTCCGACGGCGTCGTCTACTTCACCGACCCCAACTTCCAGCGCGGCAACCGACCCGACCAGATGAGCGGACGTACCAGTGTCTTCCGCGTCTCCGGCGGCCAGGTGTCGCTGGTGGACGACCGGCTGCGGCAACCCAACGGCATCGCGCTCTCCCCGGACGGCAGCACGCTCTACGTGGGCGCCTACTCCGAGAACAAGATCTACAAGTACGTCGTCCAGCCCGACGGCAGCACGGGCGCCCGCAGCGTCTTCGTGAACTACCTCGGCGGTCCCGACGGGGTCACCGTCGACTGCGCCGGCAACGTGTACTGGGCCTCCGGCTCGGACGGCCTGATCCACGTCTACTCGCCCGCCGGCGCGCAGCTCGGCACGATCCGCTCCGGCGGCGCCGGCACCACCAACGTGGCGTTCGGCGGACCCGACCGGCAGACCCTCTACATCACCTCCGGCCGAACGAACGACTCGGGCCTGTACAGCGTGCGGCTCAACGTCCCCGGCTACCCGTACTGACCAAGAACCCCGGGAAGGAAAACACCCGTGCGGACCAATCCTCACCACTTCCGACACCGCGTCCCGCTCGCCCTGCTGGTCTGCGCCGGCGTCATCGTGACCGGCGTACCCGCCAACGCCGAGCCGGCCGCACCGGCGACCGGGAGCCGGCAAGTGGCCCAGCTCGCCGCCGACACCAGCCCGCCCACCCGGCCGACCGGCCTGCGCCGCACCCGGCTGACCTGCCAGTCCGTCACGCTCGCCTGGTACGCCTCCCGGGACAACGTCGGCGTCGCCTTCTACGACATCTACCACGACGGCCAGCTCGTCACCTCGGTCTCGGGACGGACGCTGACCGCCACGCTCAGCGTCGTGCAGGGTGTCACCTGGGGCTGGTACGTCAATGCCCGCGACGCCGCCGGCAATGTCTCGCAGGCCAGCTCCACGCTCTCGGTCACCCCGCCGTTCTGCCAGCAGGACACGTCGCCGCCCAGCACGCCGACCGACCTGGCCGCGACGGTGAACGGCACGGCCGTGACCCTCACCTGGTCGGCCTCCACCGACAACGTCGCGGTCACCGGCTACACGATCCTGCGCAACGGTACGGCGGTCGGCTCCACCACCGGCACCGCCAGCAACCCGCCGGCGACCACGTTCACCGACACCGGGCTGACGCCCGACACCGACTACCGGTACACGGTGACCGCCCGCGACGCCCAGGGCAACGTCTCGGGGGCGAGCGTCGCGGTCACCGCGCACACCGGCTCGGGCTGCACGAACCCGGTCTGCGGCGCCACGACGGTCACCACCGAGAAGGACCTGCCCTGGGGCCTGGTGCAACTGCCCGACGGCACTGTCCTCTACGGCCGGCGCGACCTGTTCGACATCGTCGCCATGAACCCGGACGGCACCAACAAACGCAGCATCGGCACCGTGCCGAACGTGGCAGGCACCAGCGGCGAGGGCGGCGTGCTCGGGCTGGCCGTCTCGGCCACCTTCACCACCGACCGCTGGCTGTACATCTACCACACCACCACGACCGACAACCGGATCGTGCGCATCCGCTACGACGGCACGCTGCAAACCGACACCAGGCAGGTGCTCGTCACCGGAATCCCGCGCAACAAGTACCACAACGGCGGCCGGCTGCGTTTCGGCCCCGACGGCAAGCTCTACGCCGCCACCGGCGACGGACAGGACCCGGACGTGGCCCAGGACACCAGCAACCTGGGCGGCAAGGTGCTGCGGCTCAACCCCGACGGCACCGTGCCGGCGGACAACCCCTTCGGCAACTACGTGTGGAGCTACGGCCACCGCAACCCGCAGGGACTCGCCTTCGACTCCCAGGGCCGGCTCTTCGAGCAGGAGTTCGGCAACAACGTCATGGACGAGACCAACATCATCGTCAAGGGCGGCAACTACGGCTGGCCCGCCTGCGAGGGCACCTCCGGCGACTGCGCCAACCCGAACTTCCGGGCCCCGATCCGCACGTACCCGGTGGCCGAGGCCTCGTGCAGCGGCATCGCGATCGTCCGGGACGTGCTCTACATCGCCTGCCTGCGCGGCAACCGGATGTACCGTGCGGAGATCAGCGGCAACACGCTCACCAACGTCCAGCAGTACTTCGTCGGGACGTACTTCCGGCTGCGTACCGTCGAACCGACCCTCGACGGCAACCTGTGGCTGACCACGAGCACCGGCGGGGACAAGGACAGCACCCCGAACAACAGCAACGAGAAGATCCTCAAGGTGACCCTCGGCGGGGCGGCGTCCGGCCCCACGAGCTGAGGGCGGGCCGGGGATCCGGCACCGCCAACCGTCGGAGGGTGCCCGCGTCGCGCGGGCACCCTCCGAGCGGTCCGGGCCGATACTGCAACGGACCGCCGCCGGAGTGTCGACGAGGCGGCAGGTCAGGTGACGCCGATGTTCAGGTAGAAGTGGCCGAGCTTGAGCGACAGAGAGGCGCCTCCGAAGTGGTGAATGACCAGGGCCAACAGGATTACGATCAAGATGCAGACGACGAGCCAGATCAGGGACCACACGAACCTTGGGATCCCGTAGCGACCGACGCGAGCCATTAGGCTCGCCCCCTCGGCGTTGGCGCTGCAGCAGGCGCCGCCACGCATGGCCTTGTCGGCTGTTGATAACTGCGCCCGACGCTAGCGGACGTCTCCATACCCCCTCCTTCATCGAGGTGTCCGCGAAACTTCCCTACCGAGGCTCGCGTCAAACTGGGGGCGGAGCAGCTGACCATCGGCCCGGCCGGGACCTGCCAGATCCGGTACCCGGCTGGCAGCCGCCGACCGCACACCCCTGGCTTGGCATCCCGCGCGTGGGCGAGGTCTCACGCCGAACGGGCGGCGCTACGCCTGAGGGGTCCAAGCCTGATACGGCCAGGTGCCGGCGGCACGAGCCCGGTCCACCAGCTCGGGCGCTCGGGTGGTGACCTCGATGGCGAGCTGTCCTGCATACCCGGCCATCGCTTCCGGGTACGTCCGCAAGGCAACCAGCAGTCGCCCAACTGCGCTGAGACGTTCGACGGCGATTCGCCAGTCCTGACGGTCGACGGCGAGGGCGGCGGTGAGCAGCAGTGTGTTCGCATACTCCCAGGCTGCGCGCTGGTCCAGCACGGCCAGCTCATGACGGATAGCGTAGGCATGTTCGGCCAAGGGCGCCGCGGTCGCTGTCTGCTGGCGTTCGAGCATCGCGGCGGCGAGATTGTGCAGGGCCGTGCCGAGGATTCGACGCAACCTTGGGTAGGCCGCGTCCGCGTCCGCGCAGCGGTCGATGACCTCGGACAGCAGCATGATCTGGTCTTCGTCACGTCCGGTGGCTTCCGCGACCACGGCGGCGTCGACCATGTGAGTGACCGCGTCGGCCAGCGCCTCCCGCTCGGTGGCGGTCCCGCGTAGCAGGCCCTCGTGCCGCCGGACGGCAACGACCACGGACAGCCAGGCAAGGTCCCAGGCGTCGTCGCAGTGGCCGATCCGGTGCCGGAGCATCGCCCGCTGGTAGAGGGCCGCGGACCAGAGGCGCCGGACGTCCGGCCGGGCCGGGTCCGACGTCGCCCCGTCGTACAGGCTCAACTCGTCGGCGAGCTCGGCGAGGACGCGGTCGGCCTCAATGATCTGATCCGCGTCGGCCAGAGAGATCCCTTGATCGAGCCGGGAGGCACAATCGGCGATCACCGACGGGTCAGCGGGCGGGCGGTTGCCGGGTGCACGGCCGGTCACCCGCGACTCCGCCGCCAGCCGAGCTGCGAACCCGCCGGCGGTAACGCCGGATGGTGCGGGCTGGGCCAGCAGGTCCAGGTAGGAGCGGCGGATCCGCCATGCGCCCGAGTCGGGCACCACGAGGTTTGCCGGCGCGGCTTGTCGCAGCTGCGCCAGCGACGCCTCGATCCGCTCTAGTCGCTTCTGCGCTCCGGAACCCTGGAACATCTGTTCCACTGAGTACTGTTCGGTCAGCGCCACCCGCATCAGGTCCGGCCGCCCCAGACTGCTGGCGACCCGCGCGAAGATTCCAAGGGCATCCGCCAGGTCGATCACGGCGGCCGCCTCGCCCGTGTCGCGGGCGAGCCCACGCTGCAGGTCGACCATCTCTGCGGCCAACGGTCCCAGGACGGAGGGGTCCGTCCCGAGTCTCAGGGTGACCAGCCCAGTCAGTGCCGCGGTCCGAGCGCGGCGGGCGTCGAGGCCGTCGGCGGGCCGGGGCGCGACCAACCGCCACACCCGTTCGACGACATCGCGCCCGCGATCGACGAGCCCGATGCCGGCCAGGATCTGGCCCGCCTGCACGGTGCGGACCACGGCATCGGCATGCCAGTCCGGATCGGAGAGCAGATCGCCGGCGAGCGCGATGACCTCCTCGGCCTGTTCCCGCAGATCAGTGACGTCCCCGCCATCGGCGAGCCGCTCCTGAGAGAGGTTCAGAGTGGCGCGTCCGAGAGCATGCAGCAGACGCCCCGGATCGCCCAGACCACGGGCAGCGGCAACCGCCCGCTCAACGGCCGCCCGGGTGTCCGGGCCGAGACCGGCCCGCGCGGTGATCTCGTCGGCGGCGCTGAGCAGGCGGTCGACCTCGGCAGGTTCGCTCATCACACCTCCAGTTCTGGACGACGAGTTGCCGTGACCAGCTGCGTGCCCGCACTGAGCACCGCGAGCAGCAGTCGACCGATCATGAAACCCGAGGCGCCGCCCGCCCCGGCGAGGCACGCCCCGTGCAACAGCCGCGAGCCAGCACGTCGCGATCCGCTCTCATCCACCAGTGACGTGACACGCCGTGAGGGCATGTCGCACTTCTACCAGGAGCCAGAGGAAAGAAGAAGAAGGTCGATACGGTCTCGCGGATGCCATGAAGTTCTGCGAAGACGCAGATATAACGACATTCGACGCAACCGGCTGCTCGCGGTCACTGCTGCCGGAGCATCTGCAACCGACCCCGCAGACGGGGCGTGCATCGAGCGTCACAGCGGGGCCTGGGCGAGGTCTCGGCGGGCTCGAACGGCCCGGGGCCAGGTCCATGCGGCGCGCAGGATGAAGGCCAGGAGCAGCAGCTCGAGCCCGATGGAGAAACCGTAGAAGTAGACGTAGCTCCAGGACTCGCCGTCCGCGTTGTACACCGTGACGGGGATGTAGAGCGTTGCCACGACGAGGTTGGTGGCGCGGTTGACGCGGGCGGGGAGTGTCATGGAGAGCAGGATCATGAGGATCGGGACGCCCATGAGTGTGAGCGCGAGGGCGACGAAGGTCGGGCCGGTGTCGAACTCGTGCACCGTGCCGGCAAGGATGTCGTCGATGAAGCCGGGCTTGTACAGGGCGAGGTAGTCGACGTAGATGTAGAGGAACATGAAGCTGGCCCAGGCCGCGGCGAGCTTCGCCTGGACCGGGATGCGCGCTTCCTGGAGCGCACCGGCTCGTCTGTCGGTTCTGGTCATCACGTCTCCTGTTTGCTGGCGGCAGCCGGGTCGGCTCACTCGATGTCTCCACCATGACCAGCGCCGGCGGGCGCCACATCCGCTTGCGGGCTCGGGCTGTCCTGGCCCCGGGCCCGGGAAACTCGCCGTACTTTCGGCTGATCCGCCCGAGGGGCGGCCCCCTTACGTTCTCCGGAAAGGGGGACGCATGCTTGCTGGGATCTGGGCTGAGCCTCGCCCCACAGGTGCGCCGGTGCGGGTGTGGCGGGACTGGGCGCTGTCCTCGGCTCTTGTCGTGATCTCGGTCGTCGAGCTGCTGCTGCGCGACGACAGGGCATGGGCGCCGCTGCTGGTCGGTGTCAGCGTCGTGGTCGCGGCGTGCCTGCTGTATCGACGCACGCGACCGCTGGTCGCGGTAACCGTTGCCTTCGGAACCGTTCTCGCCTTCGACCTCGCGAGGATCGCGGTAATCGACGCCACCGGCCTGCTGGGCATCGCAGGGCTGCTCGTGTTGCCCTACGCCCTGCTGCGCTGGGGGGCAGGTCGCGAGGCTGCCCTCGGACTCGGCGTCATCCTCGTCTGGCTACCCGTCACCCTCGTCGCGGAGCAGACCTCACCCGCGGAGAAGGTCGCCGGTTACGGCTTCTTCCTGTGCTCGGCCGCGCTCGGAGCGGCGGTGCGCTACCGCGCCAGAAGCCACGACCGCGACGTCGAGCAGGTCCGGCTCCACCAGCGCAACGAACTCGCCCGCGAGCTGCACGACACGGTCGGCCATCACGTCTCGGCCATCGCCGTCCAGGCACAGGCAGGTCGCGCGCTGGCCGCCGCAGATCCGGAGCGCGCGCTGGCCACCCTGGTGACCATCGAGGAAGAGGCGTCCCGGACGCTCAGGGAGATGCGAGCCCTCGTGGGCGTGCTGCGCGACGGTACGGACGCCGATCTCGCCCCTCGGCGAGGAGTGCTGGACATCGAACGACTCGCTCGTCCCGGCGGCGAGGTGCTGGGCGTCCGCGTGCAGGTCTCCGGTGACGCCGAGGCCGTCGAGCCGGCAGTCGGCACCGCCCTCTACCTGATCGCCGCCGAGGCGGTCACCAACGCGACCCGCCACGCCCGCGGCGCCACCGGAGTCACCGTCGACGTCACCGCATCCCGCGACCAGGTGCACCTGCGGGTGCACGATGACGGCGAGGCGACCACAACCAGTTCCCCGCACGCCGGCTACGGGCTGCGCGGGATGGCCGAGCGGGTAAGCCTGCTCGGCGGCAGCCTCCGGGCGGGACCTGCCCCGGACGGCGGCTGGAGCGTCGACGCCTCGCTTCCTCGGACAGCGCGCGCGTCATGACCATCCGCGTGCTGGTCGCTGACGACCAGGACATCGTCAGGGCAGGGCTCTGCATGAGCGTTGCTTCCCAGGCGAACCGTGGCCGGCCTTCGGGAAGTCACTCCACACGTCGCCGGCGCGGCTGGTGCCCCCATGGCTACCCTGTTGACCGACCCTGACCCCCTGCGCGACGTCCTGCCGGTCGCCGAGGTGCTGGGTGCGGTGAGCCTAGCGTAGCGTCCATGTCGTGCTCCCGACCGAAGAGTGGCTGAGGGTCTCACTGGGAAGAGCGATCCTTAGGGCCTGTGCGGACGATGAGGTGCTGCTGCACCGCGATGCAAGTGAGCGGTCGATGATGTTTCGCGTCGGGCGCTACCTTGCACCTGAGGTCGAAGAGGGCTGGCCCGGCAGACTGTGGGTTGATCTTGAATATAACCGGTTGGCAGGGACAGAGAGGATCGCCAAGTCGGTGACCGGGTTGCTCGAGCCCAGATCGGACAACAAGGTGGAACGAGCGGCAGCCAGGAAGCGTTCGGTGCTGCCGGATCTCATCGTCCACGACCGCACTGGAAGGACGAGGGCTCATAACATCCTTGTCGTAGAGGCGAAAAAGCACCCAGCGAGTCAGAAGGCAGCCCATTTTGATCTAGAAAAGCTCTACGCGTACAAGCAGCAGCTGGATTACCAGCACGCTGTCTACGTCGAGCTCAACAAGGACCGACCACGCTGGCAGTGGATAGACATCCACAACGAGATGGTGATTGTTCCCATTCTGGCCTAGGCGCCGACCGGTCGGCGCCTGCAAGTTCTGGTTCCATCGCTGCTTGCCACCCGGCCGATCTTCCGATCGGATAGGCCCATGCCAGTGACCCGCGTTCCCTATCCATCGGCTCAGCCCGTCTACTCCGCCGTCGCGCGCTGGCGGGATCGCTGTCTGCTGGACGAGCGTTCGCTGTTTGCTGATCGAGTCGGGTCCAGCTTGGCGGACGCCCGAGTACTGATCCGGGACTTCGTTGAGCAGCCGGATGAAGGCAAGGACGACTTTCTCACTAAGTTGCAGGGGCAGATCGGCGGATCGCCGGCCACCGCGGTGCAGTTGGCGGCCGAACTGCTCTTCGTGCACCTTCTCATCGCCCGCGCTGACGCGGTGAGCGGATACCGCAAGCGGGAGATCGTGCAACGCGTCCTAGGGTTCGCCGCAGATACCGCCCCCCTGCCGAGCGAACTCGCGTCTGCCTTGGACGCTGGACTCGTGCGACCCGGACAAGCGTTCAACTCACGGCGCTGGCGCCAGTTTGGCTACCTCATCGAAGCGTTCGCTACCCTCAAAGAGCTTTCCCTCGGCGACCGACGATTGGCGCTGACCGACCCGGAGCGGTTCGTGGCCGCCCTCGACCAGATCGATGACCAAGGCGCCCTGATTCAGCGTCATGCGCTGGAACACCTGCTGTTCCCGGACGTGTTCCCTCCGGTGGTCAGCCGTGGCCATCGTGCCGACATCCTCCATCAGTGGCCTGAGCTGGCCGGGCCAGCGGACGCACCCGAGCCGGTACGCATGGCGCGCCTGGTAGCGCGTCTACAACCGAACATCACCTGGGGCGGTGCCGAGTGCGTCAACCTCTACCGCAGCCCTTACGTGTGGCAGTGGTCGGAGCCAACGCAACTGTGGAAGACGCTCATGCGGTGGGCGGAGCGGCTGCGCCAGCACGTGGATCTCGACGACATGGAGCGCCCGCAAAAGATCGCCACGGCCGAACGCACCGACCAGGCGGCAGATGCCCTGCGGGACGGCTCACCGCACTGGCCCGACCTGCTATGCAATGCTCTCAGTAAGGACACTAACCTGGTGGCCCGGCAAGCGCACCAGCCGTTCACCCGGTGGGTAGCGGCCGAGCCCGAACAGGCCGCCCAAGCGCTGCGCGAGCTATGGCGGGAGCCAAGCCCCTCGGCCATCGACCGGTTCCTCGCCCTTGTCCCGGACGCGGCCGCACACGGCACCGGAATCCGGTTGAGCATCGCCTCGTTCCTGCTCGGCTCGACTGACCCCAAGGTCTTTCCGCAATGGCGGGCTGCGACGGTGGATACCGCCTACCGTCTCGCCGGCTTCGCGAAGCCGCAGCCTACGGCGAGTGAGGGAGAGCGTTACGAGGTCTTCCTCAACTTCCTGGATCAGGTCAGGGACATCGCGCACCGGGGCGGGCTGGCGCTGCGGGACCGGCTGGACGCGGAGGGCCTGGTGTGGGCCCTGGTCCACTACGCGCCCAATGACGAGTGGACTACCGGCGAGCAGGAGGCTCTGACCGCCTGGCGTAGCGGCAAGGGGACGCCGCCTCCGCCACAATCGAGCACCATCGAAGAGACCGGGCATACGACAGACGCCGGGACCGGAGCCACGGCCGCCGGTCCAGCAACCGCCACCGCCGAGCACAACCCGACCGACTTGGCTGACCTCGCCCACGACCTGTACCTAGACGAGCCGTTCCTCGACGAAGTGGTTCAACTTCTGCGGGACAAGGGGCAGGTGATCTTCTACGGCCCGCCGGGCACCGGTAAGACCTTCGTCGCGCGGCGGCTTGCCGCTTGGCTGGCTGGCAACCCAGCCCGGGTCCGACTGGTCCAGTTCCACCCCTCATACGCCTACGAGGACTTCATCGAAGGGCTGCGCCCCCGTCCGGACCAACCCGGCTTTCACCTCGTCGACGGCCCCCTGGTGGAGATGGCCCGCGCCGCGGCCCGCGACCGCAGCCATGACTACGTACTGATCATCGATGAGCTCAACCGGGGGAACATCGCTCGCGTGTTCGGTGAGCTGTACTTCCTGCTCGAGTATCGGGACCAACCGGCCCGCCTGCTGTACTCCCACGATGACTTCCGGCTGCCGCCCAACCTGCACATCATCGGCACCATGAACAGCGCCGACCGATCTATCGCCCTGCTGGACACCGCCCTGCGCCGCCGGTTCTATTTCGTGCCCTTCCGTGCCGACCAGCCACCAACGTCCCAGGTACTGGCCAGCTATCTGACACGCAACCACCCCCACCTAACCTGGCTTGCATCTGCCGTCGACCGCGCCAACCAGATGCTCAACGACCCGGCGGCGGCCGTCGGGCCCAGCCATTTCATCCGCGACGACCTGGACGAAACCTGGATTCGCCGGGCCTGGGAACACTCTGTTCTGCCCACCCTCGAGGACCACTTCTATGGCCAAGAGCACCGGCTCGTCGAGTTTGACTTGGACCTGCTGCGAACGGAGGTAAATGCCCCAAGTGAGGACCCTCCGGCTTCGTGAGTGGACCACTACGCACGCCCTAGCCCTGACTGCACCCGAGCGCGACACCCTTCGCGCAGTCCTGCGCGCCACCATTCAACCCACAGCAGGCAGCACCGACCGCTACGACGTCACCCCGGGCAACACGATCGGCGCCGTTCTGGTCGGGGAGACCAACCTTTTGGTCGAACCGAAGATCCCGATCTCCCGGGTGCTGTTCCTGCTCGGCTACGCCGCCGACCCCGGTGCCTGGCGCCACGACGATGCCACTCTTGGCATTGCAAGCGATCTGGTCACCGGAGTCGTCGGCCTATTCACCACGCTCTGCGGCCGGGCACTACGGCGAGGCATGCTCACCGGCTACCACAGCGTCGAGGCCGACTTGCCCACCGTCCGCGGCCGCATCAACTTAGCCCACCAGCTCCGCGCTCGCCCCGGCCTGGACCTGCCGCTGGCCGTCCGATTCGACGAGCACGACGAGGACATTACCGAGAATCAACTGCTGCTCGCGGCCGCGCTCAAACTCCGTCACCTGCCCCTACGCGGCGACGCCATCCGACGGTCGCTGCACCGACTCATCGACAGCCTGCAGAACGTCACCGCCCTGACCTATCGCCCGACCGCTATACCCGCTGTGACCTGGACCCGGCTGAATCTTCACTACCGGCCCGCCGTAGAACTTGCCCGGCTGTTGCTGCGCATGCACGGCCCCGATCTCGCCTCCGGATCCACCGAGACCCCCGGCCTGACCATCGACATGGCCGTGCTGTTCGAGACATTCGTCCGCGCCGCCCTGCGAGACGCCCTCCACGCCAGCCCCGACCAATTTCCCTCGGGCGACGACTGCCCACCCCTGGCACTGGACGCGCAACGCCGCGTCCGGCTCAAGCCTGACCTGAGCTACTGGCCACGCGGCCAATGCGCCTTCATCGGTGACGTCAAGTACAAGCGGGACACTGGACCCGGGCAAAGCAGCGACCTGTACCAGCTCCTCGCCTACGCCACGGCTACCCAACTCTCAGCGGCCACCCTCATCTACGCGGACGGACCACCCGAACCCCACATCCATCAGATCCCCGCCGCCAAGGTGCACCTCTACGTCCAACATCTCGACCTCACCAAGCCACCGAAAGACCTACTCCAGCAGATTGAACATCTGAGTCTTTTCATTCCGGCCGTAGGAGAAGCGACCCATACTCCGACTGGCGGATGAGGGTTGGGGACCACTCAACTAGGCGGGACTTGGTTGCAGACAGGCGCGGTTCTGCGCTGCAGATGCCGTCCTTGAAGCCCATTGTCTTTCGTGGGCTCCCCCTGACACGATGCATGTGTGGTGTTAAGTGTGGGCGCGCTGCGCCGTGACATGAACGACCTCGCCGTTGAGACGTGGCGCAAGATCGAGACTGGCGACGAGCAAGGCCTGGCCTTCGGCGAAAACTCGTTGACCGACCACAATCTCTGGACGCTCGCTCAGAAGCATCCAGGCCTGAACGTGCATCGCTTCAGCCAGAATCGAGAGAAGGAGACGGGTGCAGACTGGGAGTGGTGGATCGGTTCTATGGCGCAAGGTTGGCTCTGCTTGCGCGTCCAAGCCAAGCGAGCCTATAGGCGCACCTACCCGGAGTTAGATCACGCCGGTAACGGTGACGACGATTACCAGTATGACACGCTCATCAATTCATGCGACTTGTTGAGGGGCGAGTATCCGCTCCATGTGTTCTATAATGGCTGGAAGCGGAAATACTTCGGACACGACAGTGGTTGGGCGGCTCCCGCCAAGTGGCGAGCATGTTCGGGCAATGCCGGACCGGGAAAGTGTTGGCACGCTCACCCTGTCCATTATGGATGCGCGGTTGCATCGTCATTCGCCGTGAAGGCGGTACATGATCTACGCTGCTCCAATCGCCGCATGGTGACAGCGCACCTCTCGTGGGCGCTGCCATGGTCATACCTTTTCGGACGCTCCCGCTTGGGGAGACGTGTACGC
Source organism: Micromonospora sp. WMMA1949 (assembly GCF_027460145.1). Taxonomy (NCBI): domain Bacteria; kingdom Bacillati; phylum Actinomycetota; class Actinomycetes; order Micromonosporales; family Micromonosporaceae; genus Micromonospora; species Micromonospora sp. WMMA1949. Next base: position 865,725 of record NZ_JAPZBG010000001.1, read on the forward strand.
ACGGGTGCGGCGGAGCCCAAAGTAGCGACGGCGACGCCGGAGTGGCTTGATTGGGTACAGGCTAACCTCGATTCGCTCGTTGACGAATTGCCCGCAGATGCCGATATGCGACCTCGCCTTCCTGGCTCGACACAGACCGACGATCGGCGCCAACGCCGCGCCGAGCAACTCCCGGCGTATGCCAATGCCGTTCGTCGAGGTACCGTTCAGGACTCTCTACAAGAGATCTCCTTTATGAGCCCCGTCGCCTCCTGCGTAATAGTTCTCGACATTGACGCCGAGGAACGGGGCGAGGCTGACAACCATACAGGGGGTTCTTTGGACTACGAAGCCTGGAAGGCTCGACAAGGCGATTTGGGATAACACCCAGCCGACGGACAGCGTATCGTGGGTGCGCGAGCGCAAGGAAATCTTGCGGCATGAGGGAGAACGCTAAACGCAAGCCCACTCTTCCGCCAGGACATATTCGTCGTAGGAAACGCGCTTCATCGGCTCGCCGGAGCCGTAGGGGGCGACTCTTCGCCGCGTCAGGGGATCGGTAGGGAGCACTGCCGCCTCCTCGTGCCGCAGGTGTCCGGGGGCGTGGATGCCCGATCACGGGGGATGCGCCGGGCACCCACGCCGGTGAGGACGGCCCACAGCGCGAACCGGGGGAATCGACCTCCTCGGAGACCTCCCATAGGTACCGTTGGGTAGTCAAGGGCTGACGTAGGTGGTCTACTCGTGTTGCCAACCGAGGGGAACATCGTGCCACCGCGTTACCGCTATGAGCAGATCGCCGACGACCTCGCCGAACGCATCGCCAACGGCGAGTTCCCGCCGGGCTCCAAGCTACCCAGCCGGCGAGAGTTGATCGAGCACTACGGGGTCACCGAGCCGGTGATCGACCGGGCTATGCAGGTGCTACGGATTAAGGGCATGACGGAGACGCTGCCGGGCGTCGGCGTCTTCGTCACCGAGTAGCCCCCTGAATCAGGCGGAGGCGACCCTGCCGACCGCAAATTTTCGCACTTGCCCGACGGCGCCTGCTCGCAACCGTGACCTCGCGCACCGGTCTGCTCTCGGCAATTGACGGCCGCCCTCCTGTAATCACTTCTACCAGCGTTGCCGTCGAGGGCCGCTATGCCATCTGCCATCGACACGGGGGTTCTCGCCGTCAGCAGAGAGCGCGATGATGTCTTCGTGAGTCCGCATCAGCGATATCTCCGCCCCAGAGCCACCTCCGCCCTGGTTGGCTTGATCACGGGCGTCGCCGTGGCATCCTTCTGGCACCAAAGGACGCGATCAACGCACAGCAGCCGCTGTTGCAGCTTCGACGCCTCGCCGCCAGGAAAGCCTACTGCGGGTGCCGCAGTTGAGACGACGAACCCCAAATCCGGTAACGAACCTCCGTTCGGTCCGCGTGTTGCCCAATTCAAATCTGAGCTTCGAGGAGACAACGAACGTCGCGTCCACGATGGCCCGGGACTGGCTCAACAAAATCGATCACCAGTTTGGCTCCAGCTAGTTCAGGTTATCGGCACAGTAGCCTCGCTACTCGTAGCCGGCTATGCAGCCTATGTCGCCGCTGGAGCGCTTAAGGAGCAACGTGAAGACCAGGGCCGCGCTCATGCGATTCAGGTTTCTTGGTGGGTCGGACCGCCTGAGGACACCAATACCCCATGGCCCGATCACCACGTCCTGTATGTGCAAAATCGATCACCCGTTCCCCTGATCTTCCCAACAGCCAATGTTGGACCAAAAGGTCCAGGAGAAAAGAAGTGGCTACCTCAGGTACCGCCGTGCACACTGCTCTCACTACCGGTGGAGGCCAGTACCATTTGGAACGTTAGCTTCACCGAGCAGGGCCGTTTGTGGCTGAGGACTAATACTGGTTTCCTTCGCCAAAAGAAGGCGCCGCAGATAGGGGAACGGTTCCCATGGAAAGGGACAATACCCGAGATGAGCCTCGGGAGTAAGTACAAGTTTCAACCGGCGCCAGATTGCGGGATAGGAAGATAATTTGCGACTATCTTGGACAAAGAAAAAGCATTATTCGCCTGCGGTCCACCCTGAACGACGTTGAGTTGAAGCGGAACATAGAGCCGCCGTCCCGCCACCAGCGGGATCGGCGTCCGACACCTGCTGTCACCGCATCTCAGGCTGCCATGGTTGGTGGTTGCTTGACGGCGTTTGACGGTGTCCTGTGCCCCTGTGTGCCCCAATCTGACGCACTCAGCCGCCCTCCAGCCGCTTGACCTCCGCGTCGACGTCGGCCAACACCTGCTCCAAGGTCGGGCACGCTGCGGCGTGCCATTCGCGTACGAACACATCGCCCGAGTCTCCTGAATGACTTCGGCATGCCATGCAGGCAGTCATGACAGGGCCAAATCGCGTATCCCTCTGCGAGTAGGTCGACGGACATAACTTGGAGCAGAGTAAGTGGTGTCTGGTCTCGGCTGCGGCGTCTTTGCCACCGTTCCTCCTCATACAGGTTAGGAGTATTGAGCCCTCTATTAGGGGTAGCCCCACTCCTCGTATAAATATTGCTCTAGGACTCTCTGACGCTTCTGCTTGAGCTCCTCAACACTCACCTTCTTTTCGCTAAGGTCCAGGGTTCGAAGAGGAAAGATCCAATGATTTAAGACGGTACTGAAGTCGTCCTTAGTAGCTGATGCTTCATCATATAGCTTGCCCTCAATCATCGACTCAAGAACTTGGCCGTTCATCCTGCGGACCTCTGACCAAAGCATGGAATCATCTATCGGCACGTCCTTCCATGCAGCAGAAACCACATCCAGGCCACCTCTGGAAGTTATACCCATGCTTGCTAAGCTCGATACCAGTTCAGGTAGCCTGGAGGACACCCAGCACATTGGATTTTCGCCTGGCCCCCACCAAATGAGGTCGTCCCCTGCTTCAACTAGATCCACGTACAAGACTCGCTCTCGCTCGGAGATCGGTTGATTGCGGAAGATCCAGTCCACATCGTTTGGCCCATCGAGGTAGTGCGATTCCCTCAACGAATTTATATATCCCCGAACCTCTCCGAGGCTGGCCGGACTCCCTTGATATGCGGACGCATACAGACAGCGCGCAAGGTGCGAATAGAACCAAGAAATCTGGGTGGACCAAGCCTTGCCGTTCCGTGGGTCGGTGCGCACTAAGTCCAGCAAGATCAGAACCTTCGCCGCTTCCTCCAAGTAAAAAGCCTCAACTATACCTGCGCCATGGGGTCGCTCAAGTCGCTCCAAGTGCTTCGCATCTTCGTATAGCCTAGCTACCTGCCGGGTTAAGGCTTCTAGGCCTTCAGCAATGAGGTCGAATCTTCTGTTTGCCGGGAGTTGCAAAATAGCTTTGAGTCGACGTGGCTCCATGACACTTCCTAATAGGTATAGACCCAAGGTCCACTAGCTCCGGCCGTCCATTGCAGCCCAGCGCCGCATTACAGGCTGCAAGATGTTCATCGGGCCGCTCGCGCTGATGATCGGGTCTTGGAAAATAATTTCTCCGTCCTCGCCTCGCGTAAACGGGATGATTTGCTCGTTAACTCTGCCAGATCGCGTAATTCCCACGATTTGCAAAGCTTCCTTCCTACCTGGCTGCTCACTGACCGGCTTGCCTTCCTGCCAGCCAGGTCCTCCCGGCAACCCAAGCCATATCTCGACGACCATTGTCAATCCATCAGCATTCAGCCGCTCAACCTCGTCCGCTACCAAGTTCATTGCGAGGAACTTGCCCTGTGGATGTTCAACAACAAGTGGGAGGATCGTAAGGACTTTTTCCCCCTTGAGAAGAGTGACGAACGTGGCATGGAACTTACTCGCAGAGAGCACACGCTTAGCCGCCTCTGCCAACCGCGGCACTCTCTCGATCGCGTCGCCATGCGCCCTAAAATCCCCGAACTTCGACTTTGCCAGTTCGAGAATGTCGTCGTTCTGCCTCAACATGACGTATCGAGGGCCAACATCCGCACCATTTGCTAGATTGATGTATGCGCTTCTAGTGTCATCCGATAGCCCCATGCATGGCGGGAATGGAACGAGGGATGCCGTGACGCAATCCGGCTCTCTGGCGGCCAGATCACATTCTCCGATGCCTGATCGATGGTGAGCCTCGGCGATGATCGACGCGATCCGACCATAAGCATAAGAAGTGGCCGCCAACAGTTCTCGATCAGGAAGAAGCCGGTCAACCCGCCGCCGCTGAATCGCCAGAAGCCCTTCGGGAGGCAACACTAGACTTCTTAGAACAGTCACCAGGATTTGTTGCGTCGTAAAGCGCGACGGAAGCGTCAATGTCTTCTCACGCTCTGTGAGCCAATCCAAGGTCACCTTCACTCTGGCCTCACTGTGCAATTCGAGGTCAGATTCCTTCACGATCCGGTTTCTCGCCTTCTGAACCCAACGAAGGACCGGATCACCTCCCACCTCTTTCTGCCACTCCCCATACCATTCCTGGAAGCCGTCTAGTTCTGCTTTTCTTTTCTGCAGCAACCAAGTCACGTTCCGAAGATTCTGGATCAAGGCATTCAGATTCATTCGGAAGTCTTCGGGACTCATATAGCCATCTGCCGTCCGATGCCAATGGACGTGACAATCCATGAGCCGCCGGTGAGCGTCGGGGATGGGACAGTGCGGGAGCATGCCCCACTCTACCCACAGATAACAGGTGCTGCGTCAAGCGAGAATTGACGCGTTAACGTCAAAAGCGCGACGGACTAGCCCTCACGACGAGGCCGTGGTGGGGATGCGGCGCGCGCACCCCGGGCAGGCCCCTGGCCTGCCGGCAACGCCGGCCCGAGGGGTCGCAGAGGCTCCGGGGTCAAGGGCGGCCCGCAGGGCCGTCGCGCAGCGACGCGAAGCGCCCTTGACCTTGGAGGGGCGGCCCGCACACTCCGCGCTGCATCCCCACCACGGCCGGCGGTGACCCGCGCTATGGCGCGGCGGTGCGACGGCCGCGGCGCCCCGGCCGGCTGCCAGCGCACCAGTTGCCCACCCCAACCGTCTGTCGTTCGGCGGCGGCCCTCCGGGCTTCCCCGCTCTCCGCGCCAGCTGCCGGCATCAGGCGTGATGGCCGCAGAGCGATAGCGGCGCGGCCGGCGCGCGCCCAGGCGGCGGCGCGTGCGGCCCGTCAAGGGCCGCCTTGATCGATGTAAGGAAAGTTCTCCCATCGGCCGGGCCGGCCGGGCCTCGCCCTGCAAAGATGACGGCATGGACCGCTTCGAGGGCCGGTGCTGGCTGGACTGGTGGGCGAACTCCTCCACTCTGCTCGGCAGTGTCGAGGTGGCCATCGTGATTGCCGCCGTCACCGGCGGCTGGGAGGCCGATGGTCGCCTGGTCAGCGCGAGCGACGAGGACCGCGAGGCGTTTGCGTTCCTCTGCGAACTCGATCCGGTCTTCACGCTGCGATTCGAAGACGGAAGCGTTCTCGCCGTCACCGTGCAACCCACGGACGGGCATCGCCGCTTCACCCTCACTGAGTACACCGGTCCGGTTCAGCGAGCGGTCGTCAACCGCATCGCTCTGTAGGCAAAACCGAACCTGATCGCTCGACGTCAGTTTCACGTGACGTTGACGTGTCGGTACCCGGTGCTACTCTGGCGCTCGTCGAGCACGCCAGCGCGGCTTTCCTGCCGGACCGCTGGACTCGACGTCGAAGATGCCGAGCGGCCGTCCTGCCGCTGATGCGGGCCACCTCCCCGCCGGCTCTCAATCGCACCGGCCGCCGTGCCGGTTCCCCGAATCCGCTGATCGGCCCAGCACGGTCCTCCTGCCGTCCACGATGGCCCGGATTCGCGCACCTCCACGGTGGGGCAGCCTGCGGCAACCCGCCGGATGCCGATATCCCAGGCTCCCCGCCCGTGCCCGGCCCATTACGTCCACGAGCGTGAAAGGACATGACCCATCGGCGGGAAGTGGTACCACCACGAATTCCGCCCTCCGGCGTGAGCCGCCCTCTCGGCGGTGCCAGGAGACACGACGAACACCACCACCAGCGGACATGCGTCCACGGCTGGTGGTGCTTCGTCTCCCGTCCCTGCCACCCCCGCACGAGGAGACCGCCATCTTCACCACCTATCGCCCCGGCCTCGCCGCCGGTCGTGACGTCCAGGTCCTGCACCGCGCTGCTACGCCGGGGTTCTCCGGCTGGCTGGAGCACACCCGCCCCGCCGGTGGCTGTGCTCGCCCTGTGCGCCTCACGGGCACCATCGCTGCCGTTGACCGGAACACCGGCCGAGTGCTGAGCGAGCAGCACACCGACGAGCTGCCCGACCGGACGCTCTACAAGGCGTGCGGTAACCGCCGCGAGTCGGTGTGCCCGGACTGCGCCTGGGTCTACCAGGGCGACGCCTACCAAGTCGTCTGTCGCGGCCTGACCGGCGGCAAGGGCGTTCCCGCCTCGGTCGGCCGGCACCCGGTCGTCTTCGCCACCTTCACCGCCCCGTCCTTCGGCCCGGTCCACCACCGCCACGTCCCAAACCACACCTGCCGCACCCGGCAGCGCTGCGACTGCCGCCCCGCACCGTGCCGCGCCCGCAGCAACGCCGGAGCCTGCCCGCACGGGCAGCCCGCGGCGTGCTTCGCCCGCCACGACGCCGACGATCCGCGGCTGGGCCAGCCGTTGTGCCTTGACTGCTACGACCACGCCCACCAGGTCGTCTGGAACTACTTCTCCGGCGAGCTGTGGCGGCGCACCAAGCAGGCCGCTGATCGCCACCTCGCCGCGCTCAGCCGCCAACGCGGCATCCCGAAGGTCGGCATCGTCACCGCCTCCGGCAAGGTTCGCTGGGTGCCGCCCGTGCGGGTGTCGCACGGCAAGGTCGCCGAAATGCAGCGCCGCGCAGCGGTGCACTTCCACGTCCTGCTGCGCCTCGACGGCGTCGACCCCGACGATCCGGACGCCCTCGTGCCGCCGCCGGACGGCATCACCGTCGACGACCTGGAAGACGCGATCCGCGCCGCCGCCCGGCAGATCACCGTCACCACACCCCCGCACCCCGACCAGCCGCAAGGCTGGCTGGTCGCCTGGGGCGAGCAGGTCGACGTCCGACGCATCAACAGCAGCGACGGCGAGCTGACCGACGGCAAGGTCGCCGCCTACCTCGCCAAGTACGCCACCAAGGCCACCGAAGCCACCGGCCACAGCTCCACCCGACTCACCCCCGCCACGGTTGACGACTACGCCGACCCCGGAGGCGACCATGTCGCCCGCCTCATCGACGCCTGCTGGCACCTCGGCCGCCCCACCCACACCGACACAACCGGCGGCGCCCCAACCGCCGACGACCGTCAAGCCAGCCTTGACGCCAAACCGAACGCTTACACCGGACTGCGCCGCTGGGCGCACATGCTCGGCTACGGCGGCCACTTCCTCACCAAAGCCCGCCGCTACTCCGTCACCTTCGGCCAACTCCGCGCCACCCGCACCACCTACCGCCGCGAAGAGGACGACGAACCGACCGACACCATCAGCGTCAGCACCCTCACCTACCTCGGCTCCGGCTGGCTCACCGAAGGCGACGCCCTACTCGCCAACACCGCCGCCCGCCAGCGACGCGAGAGCAGACGAGTCGGCCGAGAAGAACTCACCCACGAAACCTGGGTGGCCGCATGAGCCGACACCTGACCCCGCGCTGGTACTCCCCCGCTGAGGTCGCCGTGCTGCTCGGCTTCGGCATCTCCAAGGTCAAGATGAAGATCGCCACCGGCGAACTGCGCTCCATCAAGGACGGCAAATACCGCCGCATCCTCCCCGAATGGGTCGACGACTACATCCGCGAACAGGTCGAACGCCAGGAGGCCGCCTGATGCCCGGACGCACCCGAGCCAACGGCGAAGGCTCCATCTTCCCGTACCGCAACGGCTTCGCCGCGTACGTATGGGTCACCAAGCCCGACGGCCGGCGCACCCGCAAGTACGTCTACGGCAAGACCCGCGAAGCCGTCCACGACAAGTGGATCAAGCTGCATCAGCAGGCAAAGCAGGGTCCGGTGGCGACCAGCGTCCCCACGGTCGGCAGCTTCCTCACCTACTGGCTGACCGAGATCATCAAGCCGAACCGGGCACCCCTGACCTACGCCACCTACGAGACGTTCGTCCGCCTCTACATCTCCCCCGGCCTCGGAGCGAAGCGGCTCGACCGGCTCCAGTCCCGCGACGTGCAGACCTGGATCAACCAGGTCGCCCGCACCTGCCAGTGCTGCGCCCAGGGCAAGGACGCCGCCCGCCCCAAGCACAAGCGCCGCTGCTGCGCGGTCGGCCGCTGCTGCCAAGCCGTCCCGTCGACGCGGACGGTCAGCGACATCCGGGCCGCACTGCGGGCCGCCCTCACCCACGCCCAGGCCGAAGACCTCATCACCAAGAACCCGGCAGTGCCTCGCCACCGTCCGCCGCCGCCGAGGTAGGTCCTGGTCGAGCGACGAGGCACGGAAGTTCCTGGAATCCGCAAGAGCCGACGACGACCCGCTCTACGCCGCCTACGCCCTGGTCCTCGTCACCGGCCTCCGCAAGGGCGAAGCGCTGGGACTCACCTGGGCAGACGTCGACCTCGACGCCGGAGAACTGACCATCGGCCGCCAACTCCAACGCGTACGCGGACAGCTCCTGCACCGCGACACCAAGACCCAGGCGTCCGACGCGACCCTCCCCCTGCCCGACATCTGCCTCACGGCCCTGAAACTGCGAAGCGAACAACGCAACGAGGCTGAAGCAGCCGCCGGCAAGGCATGGCACGAAACCGGACTCGTCTTCACCACCCGCTACGGCACACCCATCGAGCCGCGCAACTTCCAACGCTCCTGGCAGACGCGATGCGACAAGGCGAACGTCAAGCCGATCACCGTCCACGACGCCAGACGTACCTGCGCCACCCTCCTGGCCGACCTCGACGTCCACCCCAGAGTCGCCATGCAGGTGCTGAGGCACGCCCGCTTCTCGGTAACGATGGAGATCTACACGCAGGTCTCATCGACAAAGACGAGAGACGCGCTCAAGCGCCTCGGCGAATCCCTGAGCCGCTGACGAGAACTGCTGTACAAAGCTGCTGTACGACAGCAGAAAGGCCACCTCCCGAAGCCGGGAAGTGGCCTTTGACCTGCGTGGGCGATACTGGGATCGAACCAGTGACCTCTTCGGTGTGAAGGAATGATCGCGAAGGTTTAGCCACGCCTCGCGTAAGTGCATCGCCTGCGTAAGAATCCTTGCCGTCCGTCGTCGTCCGCGAGAGTCCACACCGGTCGTCACCCAATTAGTCACCCACCTGTGCGTGGGCGTCGGCTACATCGGCTGGTCGAGATCCAGCGGAGGACCAAGAGCGGCGTCCAAGTCCGGGGGCGGACCGAGTGCGGTTTCTAGGTCGGGTAGCGGACCAAGCGCCGCATCCAGGTCTACGGGCGGGCCAAGCGCCGCGTCAAGATCTACCTCGGGACCCAGAGCTGCGTTCAGGTCGGGCATGTCAGGTTCGTTCCACATGCCTCTATGGTTACACAAAGTTAGCTCGTTGATCCACTCGGTGCGCGGCGGCTGTTGCCCCGCCCGCCTTCCTAGCCATCCCGTCGGCCTTCGTCCGCACACCGTGGATCAGGTGGGGCCTGCCCGGTCAAGGTGGAGCACCCTACGTCTGAACGACCTTGACCGGGCAGGCCCCGCCTGATCGGCTTGCCCCGGATGAAGGGTGCCGGGGTGGCGTCACCATCCCAGAGCGCCGGAGCGCCCCGCCGGAGGCACTGCCTGTGTCTCGTCTGCCATCACAGCCCCGGAACTGCCATCGACCATGGCGGCCCGGGGCTTCTTCGTATGTCGCGCCGTCGGCGGGCTATCACCGATCGCGCTGTGGCCGAAGGCCTAAGGCGCGAGCGGCGGGCCAACGGCCCGGCCCAGGTTCGGCGGCGCGCGCGGCCTGCGAAGCGGGCCGCCTTGAAGACGTATAGAAAGTTCTCACCGGCTACGTTCTCCCAAGACGCCAGCAAGTTGCATCCGATGAGGGGTAACTCTCGGGTCGGAGTTCTGATAAGAAGATTGCATGACCGACGGAATTCCCCTTAAGACACGCTTGCAGCCAGACCGCTACAACTGCGTCTGGCTGGTGCCCGACGAAAGCGGCCAGGTCAGGCGATTGGTCGGCGATTTGGAACTGTCCGCAGACCGTCCACCTGCGGGCAGTGCGTATGGGAACATCCCTTTGCGATTGGATCCCTCGCCGAGTGGAACGCGGTCTGCAGGTTTTCCACAGCAGCGCTCTTACCCAACATTACGCGGCGAGTTGCGAAATGGACTCGACGTTGTCTTAATCGAGGCAGAGACGTTTAGCATGAGTTTCGACGCCGCCTCGATCGATGGTCGAGCCGCCCTAGTTGGGTGGTGGCCAGCACCCCAGGAAACTCCCCTAGCTTTCGACGACATAAAGATTCAGGTCACAGGACTTGATGCAATTGCAGGCGTCGGGCCACTAAAGTCTTTCACCTTCCCTGCTGGCGGCCGGGCATTTTACGAGCACCCCTGGAAAGTCGAGGCAAACCCAGATAGCGAACAGACCTGGTCCGACGGCACCGCCACCATCGATCTCAGTTACGACGCTTCCTTGAGCATCGGGGATCCGTATTTCTACAGAATGTCGTTCAGCCCTGTGGTTCGAATAAAGCTGAGCGACCGCCTTACGTTCAACGAATGTCTAGAGAAATGGGTGGAACCTTTAAGGCGTCTGACATGTCTCGCAACGGGACGCGCGGAGAAAATCACATACCTGGCCATGGGTGTCCAGACGGAAGACCGATCGACCCGAGACGGACGTCTCCAGGTCTACGGGACGGGCATCACTCAGGATCCCTATGCGTCTCGAGAAAAAGACGTAAGGCAAAAGAGTCCGGCATTCGCCACCAAGCGCGATGGGATCTCTCTCCTGGGTCTCTTGCGCGGTTGGCAATCCCTACTCAATGAACAGCATCCACTCCTGGAAACGTACGGATCTTCGATCGGAATCCCTCAACAGCACCCACGCGCACGGTATTTGCTTTTGATTCAGGCGATGGAGGGTATGCATGGGTATGAGAACAAGGCCAAGAACGAAGCGCAGACTGCGGCTCACATGGCCAGGCGGGATGAGGCTCTCGGCTCCTTGCGCGAGGTTTCCGGGATCCCTCAGTCTGCAATGAGGTTCGTTCAGAGGTTCCTCGCCAAACGGCCTTTCTCTAATCTTGATACTTGCCTGCGGGAAGTTATTGAGTCGGTTCCCACTAATGTGATGCGCGAGCTTGACGATGCTGATCTGATCCGCTCGGTAGCAGCCGACTCCCGTAGTCCTCAAGGCACGCCCGGATCTCTCAGGATCATCCGTAACGATCTGGCGCATGGCACAAAGGGGTACCCCGTCTACTTACTGCATGAGGTCAGTCAGATTCTAGAGCGGGTTGTTCGCGCGCATTTGCTCCGCATCCTCGGCTGCGGGGAAGAAGTCCAAGCGCGCGTCGCGAGGGCTTCTCAGCATTAGGAGGCACGAGGGGATGCTGGATACTCGTCGGCGATAATGGAGAAGAGGAGAGAATCTCGCCATGCTCCGTTGGTAAAAACGTGGTGGCGAAGACGGCCTTCATACTGCATCCCCAGCCGCTCCGCGACCGCTACAGACGCTGCGTTGTCGGGTCCGATGGCAGCTGAGATCCTGTGAAGGCCGAGCTCACGAAAGCCGAACTGAAGCATTACCTGCGCTGCATCGGTGGCGTAGCCGTGGCCCCACTGGTCGGCACGGATGGCGTACCCGAGCTTCGCGGCCTTCACGCCGTCGAGGCCGAGCCTCGCGAAGCCGATCAGCTCGTCACCCGGCAGGGTTACCGCTAGGTAGTACTCGTTGCGGGGCTCTGTCTTGGCTCGGGCCACCGCTCCCTCGATCATCACTGTCGCGGCTTCAAGGTCGCGGTTGTCGAACGAGAGCCACTGGGTCACGCGCTCGTCGCCTACGAGGGCAAGAGAAGGGGCCGCGTCGTCGCTGCGGAATTCTCGCAGGATGACGGCGCGGCCCTTCAACGTCACGGGGTACATGCCCCGATCTTGCCCTACCTGGGAAGTGCCTTCAGCGGCGTGCTGGTGAAGTCCTCGATCTGCTGGAGCAGGTCACGCCCCTCGACCGACAGCCCAGCGCGGGTGATGGCCTGGTGCACGCGCTGCACCGAGTGGATGATCCCGTTGATGCGCTGGCTCGGCGGCAGTTCAAGCACCGGCCGGACGGCCTCGACGGCGCCCTCCAGATCCCGCGCGGCAATCCGTGCAATCGCCAGGTCTGAGTGTGATCCGGCCTGGTCACCGAAGGCCCAAGCGGGGTCGTTCGGGTTGGCGTAGGCGTTGACGGCGCGGGTGGAAAAGTCGACTGCCTGGTCCGCCTCGTTGGGCAACCAGGCAAGGGCGTCGGCGGCATAGTAGAGCGTGCGGGGTTGGTTGAACGTGCAGATGCCGCCCAACTCGTCGACCTCGTCCGGCTCGACGCGGCTCCACGCCTCCTCGGCTGCTCGGATCGCGCTGAGCGCCTTGGCGCTGTTGCCGAGCGCGGCGTAGCCGCGGGCTGCGCTGACCGGCAACCACACGGAGGTCGTACCGGCGGCGCTGGCGGCGATGCTGGTGCCCGCTTCCGCGTACCGGACGGCCTCGGCGTAGCGACCGGCCCAGTAGGCGACCATGGATTGCAGGCCCCGGAGCCAGGCTCTCAGCCCGTTGTGGTCGGCCTGGTCGGCGCAGAGCACGGCGGTACGCGCTTGCAGCATCGCGGCGTGAGGGTCGGCGAGGTCGTGGGACGCCTTGGCCAGGAGCCCGCTCGTGATGGCGGTGAGAAAGTGCAGTTGCCGAGCCTGCTGCGGCGTCTGCCTCCGCTCTAGGCGGTGTCTTCAAAGGATCTTGGTGTCGGATGATGTAGCGCGTGGGTCGTCGCTACGAGTTGTCTGACGTCGAGTGGGAAGCCCTGTCGAGGTATCTGCCGTCGGCGGTGACGGGTGGTCGGCCGCGGGTCGATGACCGGCGGGTGCTCAACGGGATCGTGTGGAAGATCCGGGCCGGGGCGGCGTGGCGTGATGTGCCGGCCCGGTACGGGTCGTGGCAGTCGATCTATACCCGTTTCCGCAGGTGGGCGCTCGATGGCACGTTCGAGCGGATGCTCGCCGGGATCCAGGCCGACGCGGACGCCGCCGGGGACATCGACTGGCTGGTGTCGGTCGACTCGACCATCGTGCGAGCCCACCAGCATGCCGCCGGCGCTAAAGGGGGCGCGGGGAATCGGACGAACCACAAGATCACGCCCTCGGTCGAAGTCGAGGTGGACTGACCACCAAGATTCACCTCGCCTGCGACGGCCTCGGGCGGACCCTGGCCTTCGTGCTCTCCGGCGGCAACGTCAACGACTGCACCCGCTTCATCCACGTCATGGCCGCCATCCGTGTCGAGCGACCAGGTCCCGGCCGGCCCCGGGTCCGCCCGGACCACGTCATTGCCGACAAGGGCTACAGCTCCAAGGCCATCCGGGCGGCCCTGCGCCGGCGCGGCATCCGGCACACCATCCCTGAGCGCGCCGACCAGCAGGCCAACCGTCGCCGGCGAGGCAGCCGCGGCGGCAGGCCACCGGCCTTCGACAAGCAGCTCTACAAGCGGCGCAACGTCGTCGAACGGTGCTTCAACCGGCTCAAGCAGTGCCGCAGCGTCGCCACCCGATACGACAAGACCGCGACCTCGTACCAGGCCACCGTCACCATCGCCGCCCTACTCCAATGGTTGTGAACCTTTGAAGACACGGCCTAGCAGAGCGAAGAGGGTGTCCTGGGTTTCGACCATGTCACCGAGTAGTTCAGTGAGCGGGCGCTGCGGGTAGGCCAGCGCCAGGCGCTGGACGTCGTCGCGGAGCTGCTCGACCGCTTCCGGGGTTGTGCTCTCGGCGGCGAGAAGGGTGAAGCGACGGGCTCGTTCGGCTGCCATTCTGATCAGACTCCTTTCGTTGCCGGGTGACGGCAGCACCAATGAGCCGTCGTCGGTAGCCGGCCGGGCTATGACAAGTTCCGGAGTCCAGGGCCGAAGGAGTTCTTCAAGCGGCATGCCGAACATCGCCTGTAGCGCTCGCCTGGTGGCGGGCGTTGCGCCGGCAGAACCCCGCTCACCTCTGGCCAGTCGGCCAAGGTGACGGGCGCTGATCGCGGCGGGCTCCTCAAGGCGGAGGAAGGCGTCGGCCATCTCCTCGTAGGTGCGCTCGCGTTGCTGGATGAGGTACTCCAGCATGGTTCGGGGCGCGCGGCGTGTGCTTGCCACCTGTCCCCCTCCTCGCTCTGGGCTCCTACGTCGACGGTCGCGCATCGCATGGCCGTCCCTCAACGGATGTCCTCCGGTTGTCCGCCGGAGGTCCGTCAGAGGTCCTGACCGGGGCCTCGATAGGTCCTGGCCGATAACGCCACTCTCAGTGTGAGCCAAAGAGGCACACCGTGACGAGCGGGTAGCGACGGGGAGGGCAGCGCCATGGCTAGTTCTCTGCTGATGCCAGCGATTGCCATGATCGTTGGGACGGCTCTGCTGAGCTTGCAGATCTACATCATGATCCGGATCAACCACGGCGCTACCCGAACCCGGCGGCGGGAGGTTCGTAAGACCAGCGGAAGCGGGGCGAGGGGCAGCATTCGCTACAGCGTCGGTGCTGCCCCGTCCCGTATCCTGAGCGGTGATGACTACGGCGACCGATCCCACCGAGCTGCCCGACGACTGGTGGACAGCGGCGGATTGCGCCGCCTACCTCGGGATCGCGCGCGGCACCTGGACGGCGTACGTGGCCCGGGAGCAGGCACCCGCCCCGGATCGGATGTTCGGCCGTTCCCCTGCCTGGCGACCCAAGACGGTCAAGGCCTGGGCGCAGTCGCGCCCGCGTCACGGCAAGTAGTTTCGATCCTTCCGCCTACAGCACCGGTGCTGTAGAGTCGCCTCCAATACAGCACCGGTGCTGTATGTAAGTGAAATAGGTGGCCCCAGCGAGTTGCACCTCGCTGAGGCCGGGCGCATCGGTTCCCCTGCGAAAGGACCACACGATGCCTGTTCAGCGTACCCGCGTCCCTGTACCTGCCGCCTCGGGTCACACCTTGGCGCGTGCGGCCTCCGTGCCCGTGCTCGGGCTTCCCGGCTCGCTCGCTGCTTCGACCCCGAATGAGGCCCCTGGACCGCGCCCCGTCGTCAATCTGTTCCCTGTCCCCGCTGCCGTTCCTGTTTCCGAGTCGTGCGCCGATCCGTTCAACCCGCGCTGTTCCTGCCCGGGCTGCTTGTCCCGCAACGCCGACGACGGCTTCGTCGTCACCAACTCGGGTCGGCGGTGATCGCGATGACTGTCACTGCGATCCGTTCGTTCCCGCGTCAGCCGGTGTCGGTTGATGTGGAGTCGCTGTCGCTGCGGGAGTTGGAGGTGGCGTTCTACGTCGCTGACTACCACCGCACGCCTGAGGAGATGGCGGCTGGTGGTGACGTGCTGCGCATGGTCGCCGCTGTCACGGCCGCCGTGAGCGATCTCGGGATCGACCTGATCCGTGATGTCGCGGACCTGTTCGAACAGGTCACCGTGCGCGGTGACATCGGTCTGCGGGACCGGCTGACCCCGGACCGCGCCCGGCTGTCCCACGCTCAGGGCACCGCCCGGTGCCTGCGCCGGTTGCTGACCGGTTCCGGCTCGGCGTTGGACACCGCTCGCACCGTCGAGCGCTGGCAGATGGCCTTGACCGGTGCCGAGTCTGAGGCGGTGGCGGCATGATGACCGTCGCCGTGATGCACCCGGCCCGGCAGCGTCGTCTGCTGCGTGGGTGGGAACCCGTTCAGCTCATCGGCCGCATGCGTATCGAGGCGGCCAGGGACGGCGTGATTCTGCCCAAGACGTACTTGCTGGTGCGTCTGCTGTTCCTGTGGGAGAACCACCGTCTCCCGCTGCCCGGCTACTACGCCGGTCTACTCACCCGCATTCTCGGTGAGCTACCCACCACCACCGACGCGCGGAGTGCCGCGTGACGGTGACCGCAACACCTGTGCTCCCGGGCGGCCTCGGTCGCCCGGGAGCACACCCCCACGTCTTCACCCGCCGGGCCGTCGATGCCGCCGACACGGGCAGGCTGCGCGCCCAGGACCCGAACTACTTTGCCTGGCTCGACCACGTGCGTCCGGCTGCCGCCTGCACCCGTCCGGTGCGGCTGACCGGCGAGTCGGCCACCGTCAACCCCGCCACCGGGGAACTACTGGCGCTCGCGTCGACTGAGGACATGCCGGACGGGCAGATCTACAAGCCGTGCGGCAACCGCCGCGCCGCCGTCTGCCCCTCCTGCGCCGAGGTCTACCGCCGTGACGCCTTCCAGCTCATCCGCGCCGGGCTGATCGGCGGCAAGGGCGTGCCCGCCGCTGTGGCCGGCCACCCGGCCGTGTTCGTCACGCTGACCGCCCCCTCGTTCGGGGCGGTGCACACCCGGCGTACCAGCAAGACCGGTCAGGCCATCCCGTGCCGCCCCCGCCGGGCCGAGACGCTGTGTCCGCACGGGGTGGATCTGCGCTGCGGCCGGTTGCACGCGGCCGATGAGAAGGCGCTCGGGACGCCGCTGTGCCTGGACTGCTACGACCACCACGCCCAGGTCGTCTTCAACCACGCGGCCGGGGAGCTGTGGCGGCGCACCACCATCGCCATCCGACGCGAGCTGGCCAAGACCGCCCGCGCGTTCGGGCTCCCCGCGGCCTCCTTCCGCCTCTCCTACGGCAAGGTCGCCGAGATGCAACGACGCGGCGTCGTGCACTACCACGTCATCATCCGCCTCGACGGCATCGAACCCGACTGCCCCGGCGCGATCGTCCCGCCCCCCGCACCGCTCGGCCTGCTCGACCTGGTCGCCGCCGTCGAGCACGCCGCCGCCTCCACCCGCTTCACCACCGACCCGCACCCGCACCAACCGTCAGGGTGGACCGTCGGCTGGGGTGACGAAGGCAAAGGCCGCTACGCCGACATCCGCCCGGTCCGCATCGCCGGGGACGGCGACATCACCGACGCCATGGTCGCCGCCTACCTCGCCAAGTACGCCACCAAAAGCACCGAAGCCACCGGCCACGCCTGCGGCCGACTCACCACCGACACCATCGACCTGTACGCCAACCCCGACGGCACCCACCCCGAACGCCTCATCGACGCCGCCTGGACCCTCGGCAGCGCACACGGCTGGACCCGGCTGCGGCGGTGGGCGCACATGCTCGGCTTCGGCGGCCACTTCCTCACCAAAAGCCGCCGCTACTCCGTCACCTTCCGCATCCTGCGCGACGCCCGCGTGGTGTGGCGCCGCACCGTCGAGCACGACCAGGACCAGGACGACGACGCCGAGACGACGGTGGTCATCAACACCCTGGCCTACACCGGCTCTGGCTGGCTCACCACCGGCGACGCGCTCCTGGCCAACACCGCCGCTGCCATGGCCCGCGAACGAGCAGAAGCCGCCCGCGAAGCCCTCCGCGAGATCCACGGCTGACACGTACGTGTCAACCAACCCACCCCTGCTTGACACGTAAGTGTCAACACCCGAGACCCCTCGTAGGAAGGACTCCCCGTTTGACCGCACCCGCCGTCGCGCCGGACAAGGCGCTGTACCGGATCACCGAGGCCATGCGACTGCTCAGCCTGTCCCGCACCGTGATCTACGAACAGATCCGCGCCGGTCGGCTACACACCGTCCGACAGGGCCGCACCCGCCTCGTTCCCGCTGCCGCGATCACCGCCTACGTCGACCTGCTCGAACTGGAAGCCATGAAAGGAGGCACCCGATGACCACCCGCCGCGCCCGAGGAGAAGGCGGCCTGCACTGGGACGAGTCCCGGCAACGCTGGATCGCCACCGTCACCGTCGGCTACACCCCGGCGGGCAAGCGCATCGTGCGCAAAGGCAGCGGCAAGACCAAGACCGAAGCCCGCACCAAACTGCGGGAGAAGATCCGCGACTACGAAGACGGGCTCGCCATCGCCGAGCACCACTACACCGTCACCGAAGCCGTCACCGACTGGCTCACCTACGGACTCAACGACCGATCCGCCGGCACGAAGACCAAGTACGAGATCCTGTGCCGCACCCACATCATCCCCGCGCTCGGCGCTCGGAAGCTCCGCGAGCTTGGCGCCCAGGACATCGACCGGTGGCTAGCCGACAAGGCCACCACCCTCAGCACTCGCACCCTCGGTGAACTTCACGGGTGCCTCAACCGCTCGGTCAAGCGAGCCATGGCCCGGGACAAGGTGAAGCGCAACGTCGTTGCGCTGTGCACCGTCCCGCGCGGCCAGGAGGGCAGGCCCTC
Organism: Micromonospora sp. WMMA1949; assembly: GCF_027460145.1. NCBI lineage: Bacteria > Bacillati > Actinomycetota > Actinomycetes > Micromonosporales > Micromonosporaceae > Micromonospora > Micromonospora sp. WMMA1949. The sequence goes on from NZ_JAPZBG010000001.1 coordinate 884,011, forward strand.
CAAGTCACTCACTCTTGCCCAGGCTCACGCGGTGCTGAACGCAGCCGAGAGCACACGGCTACACGCCTATGTGGTGCTGTCGCTCCTCACCGGAGCGCGCACCGAGGAACTGCGTGCCCTGCGCTGGGATCACGTCGACCTGGACGGCCGACCCGATCTCGACCCGCCGTTGCCGCCTTCGGTGCAGGTGTGGCACTCCGTTCGGGCTGGCGGCGACACCAAGACGAAGAAGTCGCGACGGACGCTCGCCCTTCCCCAGCGGTGCGTCTCCGCGCTGCGGCTTCACCGAGAACAGCAGAACCGCGATCAGGTTAAGGCCGGAAAGGACTGGCAAGCACTCGGCCTGGTCTTCACGACGGCTGTCGGCACTGCCCTCGACGCGGCCAATGTCCGCCGGGCCTTCCGCCGCGTCGTCGCCCTGGCGGGCCTCGACCCGTCAGGCTGGACACCACGCGACCTACGGCACAGCTTCGTGTCGCTGCTGTCCGACAACGGCGTTCCGTTGGAGGCGATCGCTGACTTGTGCGGCCATGCCGGGACCACGGTGACCGAGAAGGTCTACCGGCACCAACTTCGGCCGGTTCTCCTCGGCGGGGCACAGGTCATGGATGCGATCTTCGGGCCTGCGGACCGATAGTCACTCAGTTAGTAACTCAGGAATGGAGAGAGGCCCGGATCATCAATGTGATCTGGGCCTCTACCTGCGTGGGCGATACTGGGATCGAACCAGTGACCTCTTCGGTGTGAACGAAGCGCTCTCCCGCTGAGCTAATCGCCCTCAGCGCGCATGACTCTACCCGATCACCTGCCCGGACCAAAAACCGGGCCTCAGTGCGTCGCGAGGTAGTGCAGCGCCTCCGCCACCACGTCGATGCCGAAGCTGTACTTGAGCGACAGCCACACCACCACCGACACGAACGCGAGCCCGACCGCCCCGAGCACGAACCGCACGCCCAGCGACTGCCTCTTCACCCATTGCGTCCAGGAGTTGACGTGCCGGCGGGTGAAGGCGAGCAGCCGTCGCGCCCAGTGGAACTCGACCGCCCAGACGCCGAGGCCGGCGATGACCAGCAGCCACCCGGGGCCGGGCAGTGGGATCAGCGCGATGCCGACCGTCACGACGATGGCGCCGAGGATGCCGATGAAGATCTTCAGGGCGACGCGGCCGGTGGGGTTGGCGCGGATGAGGTCGAGCGTGGTGTGCAGGCGCCCGCGCCAGCCCCGTCGCCGGCGGCGCTGCTCCATGAGAGCGCCTTGCGACCGCCCTTCCACCGGCACCTCGTACCCCCGACTTTCGGCTGCTCGGGCCGCACCTTTCGGCGATTCGGCCGTGGTCCGCGACGTCACCGAGGAGCCCCTCGTGACCATTTCCACCCCCAGTGTCGCGCGGGACCGTCACCCCTGCTCACGACTGGACGTTACCGGAGTAAGTCGACGACTGAACCACCCGTTGCCGGGCGGAACGACGCAGTGGGCGGAACCAGAAATCCTACGCCGGGCCGAGCGGTCCCGGAGGGGCTTTCGGAACCCCTTCCCACCACTGGGTGAAGTCAGCGTATGGCGGAGCGTAGCCAGGAGCAGCACCTGAGTATGGGAAAAGCGGGACACGCGCGTTCCGCAGCGGTGCCGGGGGGAGAACGTCCATGAGTGTCATCCGACCGACGACCGTAGAGGTCGAGACGTCGCTAAGGCTCGTCGCGCCTGACGCCACCGCCTTGCCGGTGCGTGCCAGTCTGCGTTACGACCCTGCTGACCCGTATGCGGTCCATGTCCTGTTCCATGCCGAGTCCGCCGGCGGCGAGGCGGTGAGCTGGTCGTTCGCTCGCGAACTGCTGGTCACCGGGCTCGACGAACCGGCCGGCATCGGTGATGTGCGGGTCTGGCCGTGGGCCACGCCGCGCGGCGACTTCGTCGCGCTCGCGCTGTCGTCCCCGGACGGCAACGCCCTGTTCGAGGTCCCGCGCAGCGTGCTGGTGCGCTTCCTGCGCCGGACCTACGTCGTCGTCCCGCGCGGCCGCGAGGCCGAGCACCTGGACGTCGACACCGCGGTGAACCGGCTGCTGGCCGGTCGCTGACACGGCGACACCCGGGGCCGCGCGGATCTGCCGAGTCCGCGCGGCCCCGGGCCGTCTGCAACCGGGGGTACGCGTCAGCCGCGCGTGGTGATCCCGCCGTCGACCGGGATGACCGCTCCGGTCAGGTACGCGCCTGCCCGCGACGCCAGGTAGATCGCCGTGCCCGCCATGTCCTCGGGGCGGCCGATCCGGCCCAGCGGCACCTGCTGCTCGATGGCCGCGCGCGACTCGGGGTCGTCCAGCGCGAACGCCATCATCTTGCTCTCGAACGGTCCGGGCGCGATCGCGTTGACGGTGATCTGCTCACCGGCGAGCTGGTGCGCGAGGCCACGGGTGAGCATGTGCACGGCCGCCTTGGTGGCCGAGTACGCGTACACCTCCATCCACGGCACCCGGATGCCGTCGATCGACCCGATGTTGATCACGCGGGCCGGGTCGTCGGCGTCCGCGGCGGCGCGCAGTTGCGGCAGCAGCGCGGTGGTGAGCCGGAAGACGGCCTTGACGTTCACCGCCCAGAGCTTGTCGAAGGCGCTCTCCGGGTACTCCTCCAGTGGCGCGCCCCAGGTGGCTCCGGCGTTGTTGACGAGCACGTGCAGCCGGTCGTGGCGTTCCCGCACGGCCTCGGCCAGCGCCAGCGCGCCCGCGTCGCTGCCCAGGTCGGCCGGGATCGCCTCGCAGTGGCCCTCGGCGGAGAGTTCCTTGGCGACCGATTCGCACACGTCCGCCTTGCGCGAGGAGATGATCACCTTGGCGCCGGCCCGGACGAAGCCGCGCGCGATCATCAGTCCGATCCCGCGTGAGCCGCCGGTGACCAGGACCGTCTTGCCGTCGACCGAGAACAGATCCGTCATGCCCATCCCATCGCCGTCGCCCGGCCGCGGGCCGGTCGGCCGGGGCCGCGTGGCCGGGTGCGCAACGCACGCCGGCCCGGGTCTTACCGATCGGTAACCTAACCGTCCGCCTCGGGTGCCGACAAGAGCGCCCCCGAGCGGGCGAAACCGTCGAGATGCAACGTGCGGGCGCTCCGGTTACCGTCGGGATGATGGTCACTACCGGTCAGCCCTCCCCGGCCACCCGCACCGGCCTGCCGGAGCTCCGCCCCGGCACCGACGAGATCGTCACCGGTGTGCTCGGCGACTTCCCCGCCGAGCCCGGCTGGCCCCGCCCGGTCCTGCTCGACCGTGATCTGCTGGTGCTGGTCACCCACGGCCACGGCACCGCCGAGCTGGACTTCCGGCCGGTCCCCTGCCGTCCGGGCACGCTGCTGCGCGCGCATCCCGGCCAGGCCCTGCGGTTCGTCGGCGCGCAGCTCGACGCGACTGTGGTGAGCTGGCGGCCGGAGGCGCTGCGCGGCCTCGACGTCGACCCGGACGCGGTGCCGGCCCACCGTCAGCTCGCCGGTGAGGACGAGGACGCGGTGATCAGCGAGGTGAGCCAGCTCGCCGTGGACGCCGACCGGCACGCGCTGGTGCCGGCCGCCGCGGCGCTGCTGCGCCACCAGCTCGCCGTCCTGCTGCTGCGGCTGAGCCTGCTGCCGCATCCGGGCAACGGCGCGACGCCCCGGGCCGAGACGGAGACGTTCCGGCGGTTGTGCCGCGAGGTGGAACGCGACTACCGGCACACCCGCCGGGTGGAGGACTACGCCGCCCGGCTCGGCTGTTCGGTGCGTACCCTGACCCGGGCCTGCCTGGCGGTGACCGGCCGCAGCGCCAAGCAGGTGATCGACGAGCGGGTCGCGTTGCAGGCGTGCCGGCTGCTGGCCGCCACCGACGAGTCGATCGCCGCGATCGGCCGGGAGCTGGGTTTTCCCGAGCCGACGAACTTCGGGCGCTTCTTCACCCGGGAGGTCGGGGTGAGCCCGGGGACGTTCCGGGCCGAGCGCGAGCGCCCGCTGCCCGTCCGTCTGGTGCGACCCCGGCCGCCCGCCGACTCCCCCGCCCCGACCGGCCAGGCATGATGGCACTGTGCAGATCTCCGCGCGCGGCGACTACGCGGTCCGGGCAGCCCTGAGCCTGGCCACCGCGTACCCCACCCTGCTGTCCACCCAGGCCATCGCGGCGGAGCAGGACATGCCGCGCAAGTTCCTCGAGGCGGTCCTGGCCGACCTGCGCCGGGCCGGGGTGGTCCGGGCCCAGCGCGGCGCCGAGGGCGGGTACACGCTGGCCCGGCCGCCGCGCGAGATCACCATCGGGCACGTGTTGCGCGCCGTCGACGGTCCGCTGGCCGGGGTACGCGGGCTGCGCCCCGAGGAGACCCGGTACGAGGGGGCGGCGGAGAACCTGCCCCGCCTCTGGGTGGCGGTGCGCGCCTCGGTGCGCCGGGTGGTCGACGAGGTGAGCCTGGACGAGCTGGTCAGCGGCCGGCTGCCGGCCCATGTGCGCAAGCTGACCGCCCAGCCGGACGCGTGGGAGCCCCGCTGATCACAGCGTGCTGACCACGTCGTCGTAGGACAGGCGCGGCAGTCGTTCCCGCCAGGCGTCCGGCGCCGGGCGGCCGAGGTTCATCAGCAGCAGCACCCGGTGCCGCCCGTCGGGGAAGAACTCCCGTTCCACCCCGGCCGCGTCGAACCCGGCCATCGGGCCGGCGGCCAGCCCGGCGGCCCGCACGCCGACGATCAGGTAGCCGATCTGGAGCGCGGCGTTGAACCGGGCCTGCGCCTCCCGGCCCGCCGGGTCACCGGTGAACCAGTCGCGGGCGCCGGGGCGGTGCGGGAACAGCTCGGGCAGCCGGTCGTGCCAGTCCACGTCGGCGGCGAGCACCGCGGTCAGCGGCGCGGTCGCCGTCTTGTCCCGGTTGCCGGTGCTGACGTACGGCAGCAGCCGCGCCCGAGCCTGCGCGGAGCGCAGCAGCAGCACCCGCAGCGGCTGGGCGTTCATCGCGGTCGGGCCGTACCGGACCAGGTCGTGGACGGCGCGGACGTGCTCGTCGCCGACCGGCTCGTCGGTGAACGCGTTTGCGGTGCGGGCCGCCCGGAACAGCAGGTCCTGGGTGGCCCGGTCGAGCGCGATCAACTCGTCGGCGGCGGTGGTCACCACGCCTCGGGCCAGTCGCCGAGCGCGCCGGCGCAGCGGTCGCCGTCGTGCAGCAGCGGGTCGCCGTCCTCGCCCGCGCCGAGGGCGAGCGGTTCGCCGAGCAGGATGGTGTGGTCGCCCGCGTCGAGCCGGCGTACCACCCGGCACAGCAGCACGGCGAGCGCGTCGCCGATCAGGGGCACGCCGAACGGCCCGGTGGTCCAGCCCGGGTGGGCGCTGAACCGGTCGATGCCGCTGGTGGCGAAGATCTGCGCGAGTTCCTGCTGCCCGGCGGCGAGCAGGTGCACGGCGACGTGCTCGGCCTGCTCGACGGTGGGCCAGGTCGAGGACGCGCGGCCGAGGCAGACCGAGACCAGCGGCGGGTCGAGCGACACCGAGGTGAACGCGGTGGCGGTGAATCCGGCCGGTGGCAGGTCCGCCCGCATCCGGTTGCCGCGCAGGCCGGGGGTGGTGACCACGGTGACCGTGGACGCCTGGCGGCGCAGCAGGCCGCGGAACGAGTCGACGTCGACCGGGCGCAGCTCGACGGTGGCGGCGCCGGGCCGGTCCAGGGTGGTCATGACGACACCAGCTCACGACGTGACGGTGCATGCACGTGGTCCACGAGAGCCTCCAGTCCAGGGGTAGCAGCTGCGGCGCTGTGTTCTCTCTCGGTACCCCCGGATGAGGGAAGCGATGCGGGGCGACCGGCACTCATGCTGCCGACCGCTCACCGCGCCGGTCAACGCTCTTCCAGAGAGTGAGACTTTCGTCGCTGGCATTGTTACTAACCGTCTCTACCAGCATCTACGACTCCTTAACACCTACCCGTTGAATAGAGATTCTGCCCGGTGGCAGTCCCACCGTCCAGAGCGGAGCGGGCAGGGTTTCGCGAATCGTTGATACGGGCATGTTCGATGCCGCGAAGGCATGCAGACGACTGCAGAGGCAGGGAGACGAAGGAGGCACCCCCGATGGGCGTCCAGTTCCGCAAGCGTAAGAAGTTCGGACCGCTGATCCTCCACTTCACCCAGAACGGCTTCTCGTCGTGGAGCATCAAGATCGGCCGTTGGTCCTGGAACTCGAACACCCGCGCCCACCGCGTGGACCTTCCGGGGCCGCTGTCGTGGAAGCAGGACAAGGCCTGAACTTCCCAGGCGACGAGCGGGGTGCCGGCTGACCGTCGGCACCCCGCTCGTCGTCTGCGCCAGGTTCGCGGTTCCGCCGGCCAGGGCGTCCCGGTGACCGGAGAATCGCCGCATGGCGGACGTGTTACTGCGGCGGTTGCGACGGCGGGCCCTGGCGGCCTGCGCGCTCATGCTGGTCGGCTACTTCCTGGTGCCGGTCGAGGCCGATCCGAACGGCCTGCGGCTGGCCCTGCGCTCGATCGGCACGGCGGTCCTGGTTGCCGTGATCGCGTTCCTGGTCACCGGCCAGGTCCGCCGCCAGCTCGTCAAGGACCAGCCGACCGGCCGGGACGAGGACCGGGCACTGACCCGGCTCGCGGTCGCGCTGATCGCCGGGCTGCTGGTCTTCGCGCTCGGCGACTACGTGGTGGCGAACACCCGGCCCGGCGAGTTCGTCGGCCTGCGGACCCGGGTCGACGCGCTCTACTTCGCGCTCGCGACGCTCACCACTGTCGGCTACGGCGACGTGCACGCCCAGGGGCAGATCGCCCGGGTGGCGGTGTGCGCGCAGATGGTGTTCAGCATCGGGGTGGTCGCCACCGGAGCGTCGATAGTGGTCAAGCAGATGACCCAGCGTGCGGGACGGCGCTGATCAGCACGTCCCCGCCGAGCCGGCCGTGCTCGGGGTCGCGGGTCACCGCGCCGGAGGCGAGCAGCGACGCCAGCGCCCGGTTGGCGTCGGCGGCCCGGTAGACGGTCGATGTGGCGGCGAAGCGGCGCAGCTCGGTGACCGTACGCGGGCCGGAGCGGGCCAGCTCGGCCAGCAGTTCCCGGCGCAGCGGGCCGGGGTCGGGGTCGAGGGAGATGTCGAGCAGCCGGCCCTGCGGGTCGGCCGGGTCGCGGTAGCGCACGCCCGCGTACTCGTCGACCGCCCAGAGCGCGTCCTTCACCGCCTCCAGCCCTCGGTCGGAGCCGGTGCCGTAGCCGAGCAGCCGCGCCGGGCCGTCCCCGTCGGGCACCAGCTCGACCTCGGTGACGAGCGGGAACCCGGCGCCGGTGAGCGCCGGGCGCAGCGACCGGCCGGGCTCGGTCACCAGCAGCAGCTCGGCCGGGCGTCCGGACGCGGCGGCGGCGAGCAGGGCCGGGTCCGGGTCCGGGTCGGCGCCGTCGGCCACCGTGAGCAGCGGCGCGCCGGCCGCACCGGCGGCCTTGAGCGCCACCGGCAGCCGGTCCGGGCTACCGGGGACCAGATGCACCGCGACGTCGGCGGGGAGCGCTGCCTCGGCGGCACCGAGCCGCGTCGGCAGGTCGGTGCCGTCGTCGGCCACCACCAGCACGGTCAGCTGCCGCCCGCGCAGCCGGTCGGCGAACTCGGCCACCACCCGCAGCGCCTCCTCCGCACCGGTGGCGTCACCTCCGGCGTACGCGAGCGCGAGCGTGGCCCGCCGCGCCCGGTGCAGCGCGGCGGGGAGCCAGTGGTCGAGCCGGCGGACGAGCAGTTCGCGCAGGACGGCGTCGGTGGACATGGTGCCGTTTCTACCGCACGGCGCGGCGGCCCGGCCGTGAACCCCGCTCAGACCGGGACGGAGATGCCCACGCCGCCGCGGGTCTGCCCGCCGTAGCGCTGCCGCTCGCGGTCGAGGTCGAGCCGCCCGATGCGGGTACGCGCGGCGAGCGCGGCGTCGTCGAGCAGGTCGGCCGGGACGATCCAGACGATCTCGAACTCCAGTCCGTCCGGGTCGCGGCCGTAGAGGCTCTTGGTGGTGCCGTGGTCGGACGCGCCGACCAGCGCCCCGGCGGCGGCCAGCCGCTCGGCGGTGGCGCCCAGCTCGTCGAGCGTGTCCAGTTCCCAGGCCAGGTGGTAGAGGCCGACGGTCGCCCGGCCGGCCTGGGACGCCCCGGCCGCCGCGCCGATCTCGAACAGGCCGAGGTCGTGGTCGTTTGTGGAGTCGGGCGCCTGGAGGAACGCGGCGCCGCGGAAGCCCTCGGGCGTCATCGGGACCCGGCGGAAGCCCAGCACGTCGCGGTAGAAGGCGACGCTGCGTTCCAGGTCACTGACGTAGAGGACGGCGTGGTTGAGTCGGTGGATGCCCATGCCACCGACCGTACCCCGGTTTTGTTGAGCGTTCAACTATCGGCGGTATGATGGGCGTCATGACCCGGTGGCTGGACCCCGACGAGCAGCGGACCTGGCGTGCCTTCCTGACCGCCTCCCGGGCGCTGATGGAGACGCTCGACCGCGAGCTGCAACGCGACGCGGGCATGCCGCACGCGTACTACGAGATCCTGGTCCGCCTCTCCGAGGCCCCGGACCGGCGGCTGCGGATGAGCGAGCTGGCCGAGCTGACCGGGTCCTCGCGCAGCCGGCTCTCGCACGCCGCCGCCCGGCTGGAGGCGTCCGGCTGGATCCGCCGCGAGGACTGCCCCACCGACCGGCGCGGGCAGATCGCCGTGCTCACCGACGAGGGCTTCGCGACCCTGGCCGCCGCCGCGCCCGGCCACGTCGAGGGGGTACGCCGGCACCTGTTCGACGCGCTCAGCCCGGCCCAGGTCGACCAGCTCCGCCGGATCAGCGAGACGCTCGCCGACCACCTGACGGATTCGGGACCAAACTGATCCACTCCGGGGCTTGTACATACCGTCGCCGGACGAGCACGATGGGGCGTGTCCTCCGGCTTCGCTGACCTGACCGTCCAGGCGCACCAACTGGTGTCCGAAGGCGACCTCACCGGCGCGGAGCGGCTGCTCGCCGACGCGCTCAGCGACGCCGATCCCCGCCCCGGCAACGCCTCCCCCGAGCTGGCCGAGGCGGCCGGCCTCCAGGCCCGGGTGCTGGTCGCACTGGGCGAGCCGCACTCCGCCCGCGGCTGGGCCGCGTTCGCTTACGCGGCGGCCACCCGGCTGTTCGGCCGCTCCGACGAGCGCACCGTCACCGCCGCCGCGACGCTCGCCGCGGTGCTGCACCGGGTCGGCAGCGACGCCCGGGCCGCCCGGCTCTATTCCGACGTGATCATCGAGCTGACCGCCCGCGACGGCCCGGAGTCGCAGCGGGTGCTGGCCGCGCACGCCGACCTGGCCACCGTGGAGTACGCGCGCGGCCAGTGCGAGGTGGCCCGTGACCGGTTGCAGGACGCCTGGGAGCTGCACCGGGAGGTCTACGGCGACGGCCACCCCAGCGGCATCAAGATGCTGGCGAAGCTCGGCGCGATGGAACGTGACTGCGGCCGGTACGCCGACTCGCACGAGCACCTGACGCTCGCCGAGGAACTGTGCCGCCTGCACCTGGACCCCGACGACCCGCTCGCCGCCCAGGTAGCCGGGCTGGCCCGGGCCGCCGCCGACCCGGACCACGTCTGCCCCGCGCCCGCCCCCGCCCCGGCGCCCGAGCCGCCGCCCGCCCGGACCACGCCGGTGGTGCCCGCCGCCCGGGTACCACCGCCCACCGAGGGCCCGCACGACCTGCCGCCGTACTCGCCGCCCGCGCTCGACGAACCCGTCGAGACGCCGCTCTACCACCCGCCCGGCCGGGCCGCCGAGACCGCGCACGTCCCGACACCGCGGACCGCGCCGGAGGCCGACGGGTTCGACGACTACCCGTGGCCGCCCGACGACCCGGCCGAGCAGCCGTGGCGCCCGGGCGCGGACCCGCTGCCGCCCACGGTGGTCGGGCTCACCGACGACGAGCCCGACGGCGTATGCCGGGTGCCGCCGCCCGCGCCCGAGGCGCCGTCGCGCTACCTGCCGGTGCACGTGCCCCGGCCACCGGCGGTCGAGCGGCGCACCCGGCCCTGGCTGCCGCTCGTGGTGCTCGGCGTGGCGGTGGCGCTGCTGCTCGGCACCATCGCGGTGATCGCCGGGGTGTCCCGGGTGGACGACGGCCGCGACACCCCGCCACCGGCCACCAGCGCGCCGCCGCCCGCCTCGGCCGCTCCCGCGCCGACCACGGCGGCGGCCGCCGCCCCGGGCACGCCGCCCGGGCGGTTCACGCTCACCGACCGGCGCGACAGCATCGTGCTGAGCTGGACGTACCCGGCCGGTGCGGAAGGGCCGGTGGTGGTCGCCGGGGGCCGCTCCGGGCAGCCGCAGGGCACGTTCGCGACGCTGCCCGCCGGCTCGGTCGACTACATCGCCTACGGGCTCGACCGCACCACCGACTACTGCTTCACGGTGGCGCTCGTGTGGTCCACCGACACCGTCGCCCGCACCGGGCCGGTCTGCACGAAACGCCGCTGACCGCTCAGTCCGCGTCCGGCTCGGCCAGCACCGGGAGCCGTACCGTCGCCCGCAGCCCCGGCGCGACGGCGCCGGGCGCCGCGTCGGCCAGCTCCACCGTGCCACCGGCCCGGCGCACCAGCTCACGCACGATGGCCAGGCCCAGGCCGGCGCCGCCCGCGTCGCGGGCCCGCGCGTCGTCGAGCCGGGTGAACCGCGCGAACACCCGCTCCCGGTCCGCCGCCGGGATGCCGGGCCCGTCGTCGGTCACCGTGATCAGGTGGTACGCCCCGTCCGGCCCGCTCACTGTCAGTTCCACGGTCGAGGAGGCGTGCCGCAGCGCGTTGTCCACCAGGTTCACCAGCACCCGGCGCAGCTCCCCCGCGTCCCCCTCGACCCAGCGCGGCACGTCCGGCGGCGTCAGCCGTACCGGCGGCGACGGGTAGCGTGCGGCCACGCCGCGCAGCAACTCACCCAGCTCGACCGGGCCGACCGGGGACGACCTGCCGTCCTGCTCGTCGAGGCGGGCCAGCAGCAGCAGGTCGTCCACCAGGCGGCTCAGCCGCTCGGTGTCGGCGAGCAGGTCGTCCGCGACCGCCGGCCAGTCGGTGTCGTCGCCGAGGCGGCGCGCCACCTCCAGCTCGGTGCGCATGTTCGTCAGCGGGCTGCGCAGCTCGTGCGCGGCGTCGGCGACGAACGCCCGCTGCCGGTCCCGGGACGCGGCCAGCCGGTCCAGCATGTCGTTGAGCGTGACCGCGAGCCGGTGGATCTCGTCCTGCCCGGCCGGTACGGGCAGCCGTTCCGCCCCGGCCCGCCCGGTGATCTCGGCGGCGCCGCTGCGCAACTGCTCGACCGGCCGCAACGTCGCGCCCACCACCCGCCAGGCCACCAGCCCGAGCCCCGCGACCAGCAGCGGGAAGCCCACCAGCAGCAGGTTGCGGACCACGCGCAGGCTGTGCCGCACGTCGGTGAGCGACTTGGCGACCAGCACCGTACGCGGCTCCTGCGGCGTGCCGGCCGGCACCGTGACCACCCGGACCGGGCCGGGCATCCCGGCGCGCCGGCCGTCCACCACCAGCCGCTGCCGCTGCCCGGGCCGCAGCTCGTCCGGGCCGAGCATCGGCACGAGGCGGTCCGCGTCGATCGAGGCGGCCCGGATCCGGCCCTGCGCGTCGACCACCTGCACCCGCAGCTGCCCGCCGGCCACCGGCAGCGGGTCCGGCAGCGCGTCCTCGGCGGTCAGCAGCGCTACCGCGTCGGCGGTACGCAGCGCCTCCTCGTCGACCGAGCGCTGCAGCGTCCAGCCCAGCGCGCCGACCAGCAGCGTCCCGCCGAACGCGAACCCGACCGCCAAGCCCAGCACGCCGAGCGCGAGCAGCCGGGCGCGCAGGCCCAGGCGCGGCAGCGGGCCGCGTACCCAGCTCACGTGGCCAGCCGGTAACCGGCGCCGCGTACCGTCTCCAGCCGCTCCCGGCCGATCTTGCGGCGCAGGTAGCCGACGTAGACCTCCACCGCGTTCGGCGCGGTGTCGACCGAGGCGTCCCAGACGTGGTCGAGCAGCTCGGTCTTGGAGACCACCTCGCCGGGGCGGCGCATCAGGTAGTCCAGCAGCGCGTACTCGCGGCTGGTCAGCACCACCTCGGTGTCGGCCCGGGTGACCCGGCGGCGGGCCGGATCGAGGCGCAGGTCGCCGACGGTGAGCACGGCCGGCCGCCGGGGCGCGCCACGGCGCAGCAGCGCCCGCAGCCGGGCCAGCAGCACCACGTACGAGAAGGGCTTGGTGAGGTAGTCGTCGGCGCCGCAGTCCAGCCCGTCGGCCTGGTCGTACTCGCCGTCCTTGGCCGACAGCATCAGCACCGGCAGCCAGCGCTGCTCGGCGCGCAGCCGGCGGACCACCTCGTAGCCGGAGAGGCCGGGCAGCATCACGTCGAGGATCATCGCGTCGTACTCGCCGTGCCGGGCCGCGTCCAGCCCCTCCGGGCCGGTGGCCGCCACGTCGACCACGAAACCCTCCGCCGACAGGCCCCGGCGCAGCGCCGCCGCGAGCCGCGTCTCGTCCTCCACCACCAGCAACCGCACCGGTCCAGGGTGCCACCATGGGGTCACCCGTAGGGGATCTCCTCAGCGTGGTCACAGCGACGGTCGCGCAGCATGGTGCGCAGGAGGTGCACACTATGTCCGTGATGAAGAACCGCGCCGTGCTGCGCTGGCTGGTCCCGGTGACCGCGGGGGTCGCCGTGATCGGCGGTGGCGCCGCCGTCGGCACGTTCGCCGCCGGCGCCGACCCGGCGCTGCCGCCGCGCAGCGCCGCCCAGCTCCTGGAAGACCTGCGCACGTCCCGCCTGGACGGGCTCTCCGGCACCGTGGTGCAGCGCGCCGACCTCGGCCTGCCGCCGATCGCCGCGCTCGCCGGCCAGGCCACCGGCAACGACCTGGCCGGCCTGGTCTCCGGTACGCACACGCTGCGCGTCTGGTACGGCGGCGAGGACCGGCAGCGGCTCGCGCTGGTCGACACGCTCGGCGAGCAGGACATCCTGCGCAACGGCCGCGACGTGTGGACCTGGAACAGCCGGGAGAACACCGCCACGCACCGGGTGCTGCCGGCCGACGCGCCGGACCGGGCCACCGTGCCGGCCACCCCGGCCGACGCCGCGGACCGGGCGCTGGAGGCGATCGACCCGACCACGGCGGTCACCGTCGGCCGCACCGCGACGGTGGCCGGGCGCAGCGCGTACGAGCTGGTGCTCACCCCGCGCGACAAGGCGTCCCTGGTCCACCAGGTGCGGATCGCGCTCGACGCGAAGGAGCACGTGCCACTGCGCCTGCAGGTGCTCGCCGACGGCCAGGACGAGCCGGCCTTCCAGGTGGCGTTCACCCAGGTCGACTTCCGCACGCCGGAGGCCGACCAGTTCCGGTTCAACCCGCCGCCCGGCGTGAAGGTCACCGAGGCGACCGAGGGCGAGCGGCCCGGACCGGCCGGTAAGCGGTTCGACCGCAAGGACGCCGAGAAGCCGGATGTGCGTACCGTCGGCACCGGCTGGACCACGGTGGTGGTCGCCAAGATCGGCGATGCGGCGACCGGCGACGGCGCGAAGCCCGGCGCGGACGCGCCGGACGCCCAGATGCTGGCCGGCGTGCTCGGCGACCTGCCGAAGGTCAGCGGCGACTGGGGCAGCGGCCGGCTGCTCAGCGGCAAGCTGTTCAGCGTGCTGCTGACCGACGACGGCCGGGTGATCGCCGGTCTGGTCACGCCGGAGCGGCTCTACGAGGCCGCAAAGGGCTGAGAACTGCCGTGCCCGGGGCTCGGTCGGCTGACGCCGGCCGGGCCCCGAGTCGTGTCCGGGCTTGGTCGGGTGGCGGCCGACGCGCTATCTTTCTCAGTTCAGGCACAAAAAAGGAATGGCTTCTGAATGCCATTCCTGCGGCAATTTTAGTCAATGAGGAGCCGGATTGTCAACGCACTCCGACGTGTCGGCTGACCTGCACCAGGACGACGAGATCGGCCGGGAGCAGGAATACGTCTCCATGCTGTACGACCGGCTGGACGGCATGCGGGAACAGGCCGCCCGGCGGCTCGACGAGGAGTTGCGCCACACCGGCGGCACACAGCAGGCCCGGTCGCAGCGCGACTCGACCGTGGCGATGTACGCCGACCAGGTCGAGCAGTTCTCCGCGGTGGAGAGCGGCCTGTGCTTCGGCCGCCTCGACGGAGACGACGGCGCGGTCCGCTACATCGGCCGGATCGGGATCTTCGACTCCTCCGGCGACTACGACCCGCTGCTGATGGACTGGCGCGCCCCGGCCGCCCGCCCGTTCTACCTGGCCACCGCCGCCAACCCGCAGGGCGTACGCCGCCGGCGCCACCTGCGCACCCGCGACCGGAAGGTGACCGGGCTCAACGACGAGGTGCTGGACATCGCCGCCGCCTCCCCCACCGCGCACGAGGAGCTGACCGGCGAGGCGTCGCTGCTCGCCGCGCTCAACGCCGGGCGGACCGGCCGGATGCGCGACATCGTCGAGACCATCCAGGCCGAGCAGGACCGGATCATCCGCGCCGACCTGCCCGGCGTGATGGTGGTGCAGGGCGGCCCCGGTACCGGCAAGACGGCGGTGGCGCTGCACCGGGCCGCGTACCTGCTCTACACCCACCGCCAGCAGCTCTCCACCCGAGGTGTGCTGCTGGTCGGCCCGAACGCCACGTTCCTGCGCTACATCTCCCAGGTGCTGCCCACGCTGGCCGAGACCGGCGTGCTGCTGCGTACCCAGGCCGACCTGTTCCCCGGCGTACACGCCCGCCGCGCGGAGCCGGCCACCACCGCGGCGCTGAAGGGCCGCGCGGTGCTCGCCGACGTGCTCGCTGCGGCGGTTCGGGACCGGCAGTGGGTGCCCGACGAGCCGGTCACCATCGAGCTGCCGCAGCGGGAGGTGCTGACGCTCGACCCGGAGACCGTGCGGCAGGCCCGCGACCGGGTACGCCGCACCGGCCGCCCGCACAACCTGGCCCGCGCCCTGTTCGACGTGGAGATCGTGCACGCGCTCGCCGACCAGGTGGCCGAGCGGATCGGCGCCGACCCGCTGGGCGGGGAGAACCTGCTCTCCGAGGCCGACCGCGCGGAGATCCGCCGCGAGCTACGTGAGGAGCCGGAGATCCGGGCCGCGCTGGACGAGCTGTGGCCGGTGCTCACCCCGCAACGCCTGCTCGCCGACCTGTACGCCTCGCCGGAGCGGATCGCCACCGCCGCGCCGATGCTCACCGACGCCGAGCGGGCCGCGCTGCACCGCGAGCCCGGCGGCTGGACGCCCGCCGACGTGCCGCTGCTGGACGAGGCCGCCGAGCTGCTCGGCGAGGACGAGCGCGCCGCCGTGGCGCGCCGGGAGCGGATCCGGGCGCTGGAACGCGAGTACGCCGAGGGCGTGCTGGAGATCTGGCGCGGCTCCCGCTCCATCGACGTGGAGGACGAGGCAGACGGCGGTGAGATCCTCGGCGTCACCGACCTGATCGACGCCGACCGGCTCTCCGAGCGGCAGGAGGAATCCGACCGGCTCACCACCGCCCAGCGCGCCGCCGCCGACCGGACCTGGGCGTTCGGGCACGTGATCGTGGACGAGGCACAGGAGCTGTCGCCGATGGCGTGGCGGCTGCTGATGCGCCGCTGCCCGAGCCGGTCGATGACGATCGTCGGCGACGTGGCGCAGACCGGGGCGCTCGCGGGCACGCCGTCGTGGGGCGAGGCCCTGGCGCCGTACGTGGCGGACCGGTGGCGGCTGGAGGAGCTGACGGTCAGCTACCGCACCCCGGCCGAGATCATGGCGGTCGCCGCCGACGTGCTCGCCGAGATCGACCCGGCGCTGCGGCCACCCCGCTCGGTACGCGCCACCGGCGTACCGCCGTGGGACCGGACCGTACCGGCGGACCGCCTGGTGGCCGAGCTTGTCGACGCGACCGCCCGGGAGGCCGCGTCGCTCGGCGACGGGCGGCTCGGCGTGCTGGTACCGACCGGCCGGGTGGCCGAGCTGGGTGGTGCGGTGGTGGCGGCGCTGCCGGAGGCGACGGTGGGCGAGCAGCCGGAGCTGGCGAACCGGGTGGTGGTGCTGACCACCGAGCAGGCGAAGGGCCTGGAGTTCGACTCGGTGCTGGTGGTCGACCCGGCCCGCATCGTCTCCGAGTCCCCGAGGGGCCACAGCGACCTCTACGTGGCCCTGACGAGAGCCACCCAGCGCCTGGGCATCCTCCGCACTCCTTAGCCCCCCCACCCACCGATCGACGCAGAAAGGGGGCGGCATCGGTGCCGCCCCCTCCGTCGTTCCGCCTCGGTCAGCCCGGGTTGGGCCGGTTGTCGGTGAAGTTGCCGACCTGGGCACCCGTGGACGAGTTGTCGCTCGTGGAGCCACCGGCCGGGGTGCTCAGGCCACCCGTACCGGCGTCACCGGTAGTCGTCGGCGCCACCTTGCCCGGGTGCTTCTCGGGCTGCCGGGCCAGCCGGCGCACACTCGCCGGACCCGCAGTACCACCGGTCGTGGTCACCGCGCCCTGGCCCCGGGTCGGTCCGCCGTCGCGCAGCACCGTCGGGTCGACGGGTACGTCCGCCGGGTCGTCCGGGTCGAGTTCCTGCCGCATCCGCTCGACGTCGGTCTGCGGCACCGTGACCTCGTCCAGCGCGCCCTCGCCGTACACGCCTCCGGCGACCCGCTGCTCGGCCCGCCGGGCGGCGTCCTGCCGCATGTCGTCCTCACGCACGTCAACCACCTCGCAGCTCTCTCGGGGTATCGGTATGGCGTGCCCGAGGGTGGGTGGCTGAAACCGGAACCGGCGGCGGGAGGCCGGGTTGGCACCCGGATGTCCGGTTCCTGAGCGGGGCGGTCATTCGACGACGACCGGCGGTTACCTTGTCTCCGGCGAGGGGTAGACCCAGGGTGCCCCCGCCACCGAGCGCGAACCGCGCCGTGGCCGACCTGCGGTAGCGGGGCGAGGGTATGCAGGTACGACTCATCAAATCCTGAGGAGGACCAGATGAGCACGCAGGCTGCATCCACCAGGCCGATGAACCGGCCGATGTCCGACGTCCAGAACCGGTCGAGCATGCAGGACACGTCGACCCGGCACATGCCGTCGATGCACGACGGCCACCGGGAGCAGATGCCGTCCCCGGGTACGGAGACGAAGCAGGCGTTCCTGACCACCGAGTTCTGGGTGTACGCCGCAGCTGTCGCACTCGTCGCGATCGCCGCGTTCTGGAAGGGCACCACCGCCAACGGCCTGAACATCAACAACCCGAACCAGGCCTGGTGGTACCTGACCGCGCTGACCGGCGCGTACCTGGTCAGCCGTGGCCTGTCGAAGGCGGGCAGCGCGCGCCGCTCCGGCAAGGAGCGCCGCGGACGTTGATCCGACGCCGCGCGAACGGCGACGCCCCCGGGATCCGTCCCGGGGGCGTCGTCGCGTGTGCTCACTCCTCGCCGAAGTCCCCGAAGTCGTCGCCGCCGCCGTCGAACGCGTCCTCGATCATCTCCCCGGCGATCATGCCGCCGGCGACACCCAGCGCGGCGCCCGCGACCACGCCGCCCATGCCCGGGCCGCGCCGCCCGTGGCCGGCGTAGCCATGACCCGGGTAGCCGTGGCCGCCTCCGTGCGGCATGCCGAAGCCCTGGGCCCGCATGCTGCCGTAGCGGCCGGTGGTCTCCCGCAGCCAGCCGTCGACGACCTGCACCCAGTCGGTACGGGCCGCGTCGGTGTGCGGGACCGAGTAACGGCCGATGACGTCGTGCCCGGCGCTGAGGAAGCCGCCGCGCTTGTCGCACTCCAGGATCACCTCGACGCCCTGCTGGCTGGTCACGAACGTCAGCTCGACCTCGGTGACCGTCTGCGCGTACTGCGGCGCGGCGAAGAACTCGATCTCCTGGTAGAACGGCAGCGTCTGCGGCACGCCGTAGATGTGGCCCCGCTCCAGGTCGGCGTTCTTGAACCGGAAGCCGAGCGCCTGGAACGCCTCCAGGATCCGCTCGTGGATCGGCAGCGGGTGCACCGACACCTGGTCCAGGTCCGACTTGTCGACCGCGCGGGCGACCGCCAGTTCGGTACGCAGACCCATCGTCATGCCGCGCAGGCGCTGGCCGTACACGTCGGTGATCGGGGTCTCCCACGGCACCGGCATCTGGAACGGGATCGACAGCTGCTGCTTCGGCGCCAGTTCGAACGCGCCGCTGACGGGCAGCCGGTGGAACTCCATGACGCCCGCGTACTCGTGGTCGCCGCCCTCGATCTCGACGCGGGTGACCAGGCCGAGGTTGATCTGCTCGATCCGCGCCGGGCTGTCGCCGCCGACCAGGTTCACGTGCCCGTCCAGGGTCAGGCCCGGCCGGGTGTTCGGGTTGGTGAGCACCGTGTCGACGCTCGGGCCACCCACGCCGAACGCGCTCAACATCTTCTTGAAGACCATCGGTCACTCCCGCTGAACGGCACTCCGACATGGACCGTCGGACGCTTCGTCAGGGCACCCTAAATGCCGCGACTGAGAAGTGGCTGTGAGGCACGCCGTGGGCTCAGCCTGAATCCACCGGGGTGTGGTCGGGGTAGGGCGTGTTGAACGAGTGAGGGTGCTTCCTGAGCAGGGAAAATCGTGGTTACCACACCAATGATTCACCTACGCAAGGAGCACCCTCGTGGTGTCAGCATCGCACAGCTTGGATCGGCTCGTTGTCAGCGCGGATGACGGTAATGCCGTGTCGGATGCGGGTCTGCTGGTGGCGGCGTCGTTGGGGCAGCGGCTGGGTCTGCCGGGGCTGTTGCGGGAGCATGTGACGGTGCCGGGCAGTCTGGGCGCACATCCGGACGACAAGTGCCTGACGGTGATCCACTCGCTGCTGGCCGGTGGGGACTGCATCGATGATGTGGCCGCGTTGCGGGCGGGGTCGACCCAGGCGGTTCTAGGTCACCGGGTGGCGGCGCCCTCGACGGTCGGGTCGTTTCTGCGGGCGTTCGGGTTCAATCACGCCCGGCAACTCGATGTGGTCGCCCGTCGGTTGCTGGCCCGGGCGGTGACCGTGGGGGCGTCACCTGGCCTGACCGAGTCGGTGACGGTGGACATCGACTCCACGCTGTGTGAGACGTTCGGGTTGGGCAAGGCCGGCGCGCGGGAGGTGATGCGCACTGGCCGGCGGGGCTATCACCCTCTGCTCGCGGTGATCGCCGGCACCGGCGACGTCGCGCACGCCCGGCTGCGAAGGGGCCGGTCCAACGACGCCACCGCCGCGCCGGTGTTCATCAAGGAGACCATCGGCCGTATGCGGGCCGCCGGCGCAGCCGGGGAACTGGTTCTGCGGATGGACTCCGGGTTCTACCTGCACGACGTGGTCGCCGCCTGCCGGGCCGCCGGGGTGCGGTTCTCCATCGGCGCCCGCATGATCGGCAACCTGAAGCACGTCATCCCCGCCATCGACGAGGACGCGTGGACCCCGATCGACTACTTCCTACCCGGCGCCGCCGTCACCGAGATCGCCTGGACCCCGTTCACCCAGGACACCCGCGGCCACGACCGACCCGACCCGGCCCCGGTCCGGCTGATCGTGCGCCGCACCCCCTGCACCGACGCGTTGGCCCGCAACACCGGCCGCGCCACCCAGCAGGCACTGTTCCCCGTCTACGACTACCACCCGTTCATCACCGACCGCGACGGACCGATGCTCGACCTGGAAGCCGACCACCGCCGCCACGCCGAAGTCGAACTGGCCATCCGCGACCTCAAACACGGCATGGGCCTGGCCCACCTGCCCACCAAAAGCTTCGGCGGCAACGCCGCCTGGCTGGTCCTGAACACCATCGCCCACAACCTGACCCGCTGGACCGCCCGCCTCGGCCTCGGCCTGCCCCGCGTCACGGCGAAGACCATCCGCCGCAAGATCTACACCGTCGGCGCACGCCTCACCCGCACCGCCCGCCGCCTCCACCTGCACCTACCCCGCGCCTGGCCCTGGGCCGACACGCTCCTCAACGCCCTGCACCGCATCCGCAGCCTGCCCCCACCCGCCGGCTGACCACACCAACACCGACCACCACGACCAGGACCACGGAGCAAGCCGGGCAGACCGGCAGACCTACCCTGCCCAGCACTCCCACCCATCAGCAACAGTCAATCCCACGCACCGACACGCCCATCTCACCAACCACCGGTGGATTCAGGCTCAGTCCGCCCGGACCACCACCAGTTCGCCGACCTGCTCGCCGAGTTGCCGGCGGGCCTCCGGCGGCAGGCCGCCGTCGGTGATCAGTACGTCGGCCTCCTCCAGCGGTGCGATGGTGGCGATGCCGATGGTCTCCCACTTGGTGTGGTCGGCCAGCACCACCAGCCGCCGGGCGGACCCGATCAGCCGCCGGTTCACCGCCGCCTCCAGCAGGTTGGGCGTGGTGAACCCGGTACGTGGGCTCATCCCGTGCACGCCGAGGAAGAGAAGGTCGACGTTGAGGGCGGCGATGGCCGCCTCGGCGACCGGGCCGGTCAGCGCGTCCGACGGGGTACGGATGCCACCGGTCAGCACCACCGTCTGGTCGGCGCGTGGGTTCTGGTAAAGCGCGTCGGCCACCGGGATGGAGTTGGTGACCACTGTCAGCCCGCGTACCTCGGCCAGCCGGGCGGCCAGCGCGGCGGTGGTGGTGCCGGCGGAGAGCGCGACCGCCATTCCCGGCTCGACCAGGTCGGCGGCCCGCTCCACGATGGCGCGTTTCTCGGCCTGCTGCCGGACGGACTTGGCGGCGAAGCCGGGCTCCTCGGTGGAGCCGGGCCCGGCCAGTGTCGCGCCGCCGTGCACCTTGTCGATGAGACCGCGGTCGGCGAGCACCTCCAGGTCGCGGCGGATCGTCATGTCGGACACCCCGAAGCGGCTGACCAGGTGCGAGACCCGGACGCCGCCGCGCTGGCGGATCAACTCCAGGATGGCGCTCTGCCGTTGCTGGGCGAGCATGGGTACCTCCTCGGCGCGAACGGCCACGTACCGGTCAGGCGGTCGCGGGCACCGGTGCGGGCTCCTCGCGGACCACCGCCACCTCACCCGCCGGCACCTCCAGGGTGCCGTCACACCTGACGCCGCCGAGCAGCTCGACGCCGCTGACCGCCAGCCGTGCCGGCTCGGTGGTGTGGTTGACCACGAACAGCCAGCTCCGGTCCGCCGAGCGGCGGCGGACCACCTCCACCCCGGGCGGCGCGCTCACCGGTGGACGGACGCCGGTCTCGTCGAGCAGGCGGGCCACCAGCCGGTCGGTGGCCTCGTCGTCGAGGCGGGTGCCGACGTACCAGGCGGCGCCCGCACCGACGGCGTTGCGGGTCAGCGCCGGCACGCCGGGCAGCGGCCCGTCGGTGTACGCGGCCAGCACCTCCGCGCCCTCGGCGTGCAGCCACTCGGTCCACACGTCGGCGTGGGCGCCGTCGTCGAGGCGTACCGTCTCGCCGTCGCGCAGCGGGAAGAACTCCTCGACGCGTACGCCGAGCAGGTCGCGGAACGCGCCGGGGTAGCCGCCGAGCCGGATGTGGTCGTGCTCGTCGACGATGCCGCTGAAGTAGGTGACCACAGCGGTGCCACCGGCCTCCACGAACCGGCGCAGCGCGTCGGCGTCGGCGTCGCGGACGAGGTAGAGCGTGGGCGCCAGGACGAGCCGGTAGCGGGACAGGTCGGCCGACGGGTGCACCACGTCGGCGGTGACCCCGGCCCGCCAGAGCGCGGCGTGCAGCGCCGACAACCGGTCGGTGTAGGTGACGTCGACGCTGGGATGGGAGTCGAGTTCGGCGCCCCACCACGCCTCGTAGTCGAACAGGATCGCCACGTCGGCGTCGACGCGGCTGCCGCGTACCTCGGCGAGCGCGCGCAGGTCGGCGCCGAGCCGGCAGACCTCGCGGAACACCTTGGTGTCCGGCCCGGCGTGCGGGACCAGCGCGGAGTGGAACTTCTCCGCGCCGGCCCGGGAGGCCCGCCACTGGAAGAACAGCACCCCGTCGGCGCCGCGCGCGACGTGGGCGAGGCTGTTGCGGCGCATCTGGCCGGGCGTCTTCGCCACATTGCGGGGCTGCCAGTTCACAGCGCTGGTGGAGTGCTCCATCAGCAGCCACGGCGCGCCACCGGCGACGCCCCGGGTGTGGTCGGCGGCCAACGCGAGGTTGACCTGCGGTTGCGGGTCGGCGGCGGTGAGGTAGTGGTCGTTGGCGACCACGTCCACGTCGGCGGCCCAGGAGTGGTAGTCCAGGTACTTGATGCCGGTGCCGATCATGAAGTTCGTGGTGACCGGTTGCGGGACGAGCCGGTTCAGCAGTTCCCGCTCGGCGCGCAGCTGGGCGCGTTGCTCGTCGGAGGAGAACCGCAGGAAGTCCAGTTGCTGCGTGGGGTTGGCGAACGTCGGCGCGGTACGTGGCGGGTTGATCTCGGCCCAGTCGTGGTAGCGCTGGCTCCAGAACGCGGTGCCCCAGGCCGCGTTGAGCGAGTCCAGGTCGCCGTAGCGCTCGCGCAGCCAGCCGCGGAACGCCTCGGCGCTGACGTCGCAGTAGCAGTGCACGTTGTGGCAGCCGAGTTCGTTGGAGACGTGCCAGAGCACGACCGCGGGGTGCCGCGCGTATCGCCGGGCGACGGCCTCGACCAGCGCGAGCGAGTGGTCCCGGAACACCGGCGAGCTGGGGCAGTACGCCTGCCGGCCGCCGGGCCAGAGCACCGTGCCGTCGGCCCGGCGGGGCAGCGTCTCCGGGTGCCGGTGTGCCAGCCACGGTGGCGGGCTGGCGGTGGCGGTGGCCAGGTCGACGCTGATACCGCCGTCGTGCAGCAGGTCGATCACCCGGTCCAGCCAGTCGAAGACGTACCGGCCGGGGGTGGGCTCGAGCAGGGCCCAGGAGAAGATGCCGACCGAGACCAGGTTGACCCCGGCCCGTCGCATGAGGTCGACGTCCTCGGCCCACGTCTGCTCAGGCCACTGCTCCGGGTTGTAGTCGGCGCCGTACCAGATGCCCTCACCGTGCCAGTTCCGCATGACAGCAGAGGTTGCCCCCGAACAGCACCCAAGTCAACACTTTCCAACATCGACTGAAGTTCCAACGTTTACCGGCTCTTTGCCCTGCCGCACCGGCAACAGCGACGCCTTTTTGCCCTCTTGACAGCGCCGCGCGAGGGGGTAGCTTCAAGCGCCACCGGCTGTTTTTGTTCGGACGTGTGGATTCTCGGTGGATCTGCGGCGGCCGACACGAACACCGCTCCCCGCCAACGATCACGGTCCATGAGCGCAGCGCACCTCTTCCACGCAGGAGGCACCATGTCCCGTCCCCGCTCGCAAGCCGAATACCTCGCCCGGCTCGTACCCCCGTCCGTCGCCGGCCTGAACCGGCGCTCGCTGCTCGCCGGCGCGGCCGGCGCGGGGGCGCTGCTCGGCACCGGTCTGCTCGCCGGCTGCGGCGACTCCGACTCCGGTTCCGGCGGCGACGCCAAGAGCGTCTCGCTCGGCTCGAACCAGTCGGACCCGAAGCCCAAGGACGTCGTCGCCAAGGTGATGGACGGCTTCAAGACGTCCGCCGGCGTGACCGTCAACATCAACACGGTCGACCACAACACGTTCCAGGAGAACATCAACAACTACCTGCAGGGCAAGCCGGACGACGTGTTCACCTGGTTCGCCGGCTACCGGATGCGGTTCTTCGCCGCCAAGGGCCTGGCCGGTGACCTCAGCGACGTGTGGGGCAAGCTCGACGGCTACTCCGACGCGTTCAAGAAGGCGTCCACAGGCGACGACGGCAAGCAGTACTTCGTGCCCGCGTCGTACTACCCGTGGGCCGTCTTCTACCGCAAGTCGGTGTGGCAGCAGCGCGGCTACGAGGTGCCCAAGACGCTCGACGACCTCAACACGCTCGGCGCGCAGATGAAGAAGGACGGCCTGAACCCGATCGCGTTCGCGGACAAGGACGGCTGGCCCGCGATGGGCACGTTCGACATCCTCAACCTGCGGATCAACGGCTACCAGTTCCACGTCGACCTGATGGCCGGCAAGGAGGCGTGGACCTCCGACAAGGTGAAGAAGGTCTTCGACACCTGGGCCGGGCTGCTCCCCCTGCACCAGCCGGACTCGCTCGGCCGCACCTGGCAGGAGGCCGCCCAGTCGCTGCAGCAGAAGAAGAGCGGCATGTACCTGCTCGGCCTGTTCGTCGGCCAGCAGTTCAGCGGCGCCGACCTGGAGGACCTGGACTTCTTCACGTTCCCCGAGGTCGACTCCACGATCGGCGCGAAGGCCCTGGACGCCCCGATCGACGGCTACATGATGGCCCGCAAGCCGAAGTCCAAGGACGCGGCGGAGAAGCTGCTGACGTACCTCGGCTCGAAGGAGGCGGCGGACATCACGGTCAAGAACGACCCGAGCACGCTCGTCGCCAACAGCGGCGCGGACACCGGCGCCTACACCGCGCTGCAGAAGAAGGCGGCCGAGCTGGTCGGCTCCGCCACCGAGATCGCCCAGTTCCTCGACCGCGACACGCGGCCGGACTTCGCCTCCACCGTGATGATCCCGGCGCTGCAGCAGTTCATCAAGGACCCGAAGGACATCAGCGGGCTGCTCACCAGCATCGAGAACCAGAAGAAGTCGATCTTCACCAGCTGACGGCGGAAGGGGGAAGGACATCATGTCCGACCTGCCCCTGATCCAAGCGGATCGCGCCGTGCCGCCGCCGGCCGCGACCACCACCAAGGGTGGTCGCGGCCGCCGGCTACGGCTCCTGTCCCGCACCGACCGCGTGGTCATCACGCTCATGGTGCTGGTACCCCTGCTGCTCGTCGCCGGCCTGGTCTGGCTGCCCGCGGTGGCGACGGTGCTGCTCTCCGGCACGAACTGGGACGGCATCGGCCCGATCTCCGAGATCGAGTGGGTCGGGGTCAAGAACTACGACGACGTGGTGAACATCTACCCGCCGTTCGTCCCCGCGGTGCAGAACAACCTGCTCTGGCTGGCCGCGCTGTTCGTGGTGGCCACCCCGTTCGGCATGTTCCTCGCCGTGCTGCTCGACAAGGAGATCCGCGGCAGCCGCTTCTACCAGACCGCGCTCTACCTGCCGGTGGTGCTGTCGCTGGCGCTCATCGGCTTCGTCTGGCAGCTCATCTACAGCCGCGACCAGGGGCTGCTCAACGGCGTGTTCGGCGGCGAGACCGACTGGTACGGCGACCCGAACGTCAACATCTGGGCCGTACTGGTGGCGGCCGGCTGGCGGCACGTCGGCTACATCATGCTGCTCTACCTGGCCGGCCTGAAGGGCGTCGACCCGTCGTTGCGCGAGGCCGCCGCGGTGGACGGCTCCTCGGAGACCAGCACGTTCTTCCGGGTCGTCTTCCCGGTGATGCGGCCGATCAACATCATCGTGCTGGTGGTGACGGTGATCGAGTCGCTGCGCGCGTTCGACCTGGTCTGGGTCATCAACAAGGGTCGCAACGGGCTGGAGCTGATCTCCGCGCTGGTCACCCAGAACGTGGTGGGCGAGGCGAGCCGGATCGGCTTCGGCTCGGCACTGGCGACGATCATGCTGGCCGTCTCGCTGGTCTTCATCACCATCTACCTCTGGACCGTGATGCGGGAGGACAAGCGATGACCGCCGTCTCCGCCGGCCGCCGCCGCCCCGTGCGGCCCGCCCGGGTCGCGCTGCACCTGTTCCTGGGTACGGTCGCCGTGGGCTGGCTGTTCCCGATCCTGTGGGCGGTGCTCACCTCGTTCCGCTCCTACGAGTACACCGCCGCCAACGGTTACGTGTCACTCGGCGGCTGGACGATCGACAACTACGTCACCGCCTGGCGTACCGCCGAGTTCGGCAAGCACTTCCTCAACTCGGCGTACATCACGATCCCGGCGGTGCTGCTCACGCTCTTTCTCGCCTCGTGCGTGGCGTTCGTGATCGCCCGGTTCAGCTGGAAGCTCAACATCGCGCTGCTCGGCCTGTTCACCGCGGCGAACCTGCTGCCGCAGCAGGCGCTGCTCATCCCGCTGTTCCGGATGTTCACCGAGATCCCGCTGCCGGCCTGGATGAGCGACTCGGAACTGCTCTACGACAGCTACTGGGGACTCATCCTGGTCAACGTCGCGTTCCAGTGCGGCTTCTGCGTGTTCGTGCTCAGCAACTACATGAAGGCGCTGCCGCACGAGCTGTACGAGGCCGCGATGGTCGACGGGGCGAACGTGTGGCGGCAGTACTGGCAGGTGACGATGCCGCTGTGCCGTCCGGCGCTGGCCGCCCTCGCCACGCTCGAGGTCACCTGGATCTACAACGAGTTCTTCTGGGCCACAGTGCTCATGCGGACCGGCGACAAGTTCCCGGTCACCAGTTCGCTGAACAACCTGCGCGGCGAGTTCTTCACCGACAACAACCTGGTCTCGGCCGGTTCCGTGCTGGTCGCGATCCCCACCCTGGTGATCTTCTTCCTGCTCCAGAAGCAGTTCGTCCGGGGTCTGACGCTGGGAGCCTCCAAGGGATGACGATCGTCCACCTGCGCCGCGCGCGGACCAGCCTGGTGCTCGACGCACGCGGCCCGGGGCTTCCCCGGGTCGTGCACTGGGGCGCCGACCTCGGCCCGCTGCCCGACGGGGATCTGCCCGCGCTCGTCGACGCCACGGTGCCGCCGGTGGTGCCGAGCAGCTTCGACGCGCCGACGGTGCTGTCGCTGCTGCCCGAGGCCAGTGCCGGGTGGAGTGGGCGGCCCGGTCTCGCCGGTCACCGCGACGGCCGGGACTGGTCGACGGCGTTCCGCCTCACCGGCCTCGACGTGCACGACGACCTCGCGGCGCCGCCGCCCCACCTGTTAGGAGGGGACCCTTCACATGCACCAGGCGTTAACAAGGGGCCCTTCCTTACCTCCGGGCGGGTGGTGGTGCGGGCGGCGGACCCGGGCGCCGGGCTGAGCCTGACCGTCGAGATCACGTTGGACGCGGCGGGTGTGCTGACCCTGCGGCACCGGCTGCGCAACGACGGCGACGGCCGGTACGAGCTACGGGAACTGACGCCCGTACTGCCGGTGCCGGCGGTCGCCACCGAACTGCTCGACCTGACCGGCCGCTGGTGCCGGGAACGCGCCCCGCAGCGGCACCCGTGGCCGATGGGCGCCTGGGTACGCGAGGGACGGCACGGCCGTACCGGCCACGACGCGACCCTGCTGCTGGTCGCGGGCACTGCTGGGTTCGGGTTCCGGCACGGCGAGGTGTGGGCGGTGCACACGGCGTGGAGCGGCGACCACGTCACCGCCGCCGAACGCCGCCCCACCGGTGAGTCCACCCTCGGCGGCGGCGAGCTGCTGGCACCCGGCGAGATCGTGCTCGGACCGGGTGAGGAGTACGCCACTCCCCTGCTCTACGCGGCGCACTCGGCCGACGGGCTGGACGGGCTCAGCGAAGCGCTGCACACCCACCTGCGGGCCCGTCCGTCGCACCCGCGCACGCCGCGGCCGGTGACGCTGAACGTGTGGGAGGCGGTCTACTTCGACCACGATCTGGACCGGCTGCGGACGCTCGCCGACCGGGCCGCCGAGGTCGGGGTGGAACGCTTCGTGCTGGACGACGGCTGGTTCCGCGGCCGGCGGCACGACCAGGCCGGGCTCGGCGACTGGTGGGTCGACGGCGAGGTCTGGCCGGACGGGTTGCAGCCGCTGATCGACCACGTACGCGGGCACGGCATGCAGTTCGGGCTCTGGGTGGAGCCGGAGATGGTCAACCCCGACTCCGACCTGTTCCGCGCCCATCCCGACTGGGTGCTCCAGGCGCCGGGCCGGCTGCCACCGCCGTGGCGCCACCAGCAGGTGCTCGACCTGGCCCACCCGGACGCGTACGCGTACCTGCTCGCACGGCTCGACGCGGTGCTGAGCGAACACGACGGGCTCGCGTACCTGAAGTGGGACCACAACCGCGACCTCACCGAGGCCGGGCACGCCGGGCGGCCGGGTGTGCACGGGCAGACCCTCGCGGTCTACCGGCTGCTGGACGAGCTGCGTGCCCGGCACCCGGAGGTCGAGATCGAGAGCTGCTCCTCCGGCGGCGCCCGGGTCGACCTGGAGATCCTGCGCCGTACCGACCGGGTCTGGGCCAGCGACTGCAACGACGCGCTGGAACGGCTGTCCATCCAGCGCTGGACCGGTCTGCTGCTGCCGCCGGAACTGATCGGCACGCACATCGGGCCGGAACGCTCGCACACCACGCACCGCGTGCACGACCTGAGCTTCCGCGCGGTGACCGCGCTGTTCGGCCACCACGGCATCGAGTGGGACATCAGCGCGATCGAGCCCGGCGAACGGGCCGAACTCGCCGCCTGGGTCGCGCTGCACAAGCGGCTGCGCCCGCTGCTGCACGGCGGCCGGGTGGTCCGGGTCGACCACCCGGACCCGGCCGTGCAGGCCCACGGCGTGGTCGCCCACGACAGCTCCCACGCGGTGTACGCGGTCAGCCGGCTCGCCACCTCCGCGGCCCAGGTGCCGGGCGCGGTACGGCTACCGGGGCTGGACCCGCAGCGGCGCTACCGGGTCCGCCCGCCCGCCGGAGTACCGGAGCCCGCACTGCTGGAGCTGTCCCCGCCGGGCTGGCTGGCCTGGCCCGGTGACGGCATCACGGTGACCGGTTCGGTGCTGGGGTCGGTCGGCCTGCAACTGCCCGCTCTCCACCCCGAACAGGCCCTGCTGCTGGAGGTGGTCGCGGCCTGACCCCGTCCACCCCGGTGATCAAGGAGTTCGTGTCGCCGCCGGCGTCCGAACGGGACACAAACTCCTTGATCAACCGGTTGGGGGGTCAGGCGGGGGTGCAGGTCACCGCGGGGGTGGAGTTGGTGCCCTGCCAGGTGCCGATGAAGCCGAAGCTGGTGCTCGCGCCCGCGCCGAGGCGGCCGTTGTAGTCGACGTTGCGGGCGGTGTACGCCGATCCGCTGTTGCTGACGCTCGCGTTCCACGCCTGGGTGACGGACTGGCCGTTGGCGTACGTCCAGCGGACCGTCCACCCGGTGATCGCGGCGGTTCCGGCGGTCACCTTGACCTCACCCTGGAAGCCGCCCTGCCACGAGTTGCCGACGGTGTAGGTGGCGGTGCAGCCACCGGACGGCGGGGGCGTGGTGGGCGGCGGCGGGGTCGGGCTGACGGTCGGGCTGGTCGTCGGGCTGACCGTGGGGCTGACAGTCGGGGTGACGGTCGGGGTGGTGCTCGCGTACACCGACGCTTCCCGGGAGGTGGCGGCGATGCCGTTGGCGCCGTTGAAGATCCGCTGACCCCAGCTGGTGAGCTGGGCCGGGTTGAACGCGGTCGTCATGTCCAGGTACTCCACGCCGCCGCCGTTGCCGCTCCACGACCAGCCGAGGTAGCCGATGCCGTTGGCCTGGGCGTACGCCATGATGGCGTCCTCGTCCGGGTTGCCGTCGGAGTGGTTGAAGCCGAACTCGCCGACCACGATGGGCAGCCCGGCGGTCCGGAACCGGCCCAGGTAGTCGCTGATCTCGGCGGCGGTGTCGAAGACGCCGTACATGTGGATGGAGAAGAGGGTGTTGCGCTGCGCGTCGGCGGCGAAGACGGTGCCCGCGTTGTCGCGCATGGTGAACGACCAGTCCTGGCCCCAGTTCGGCGCGTCCACCATGATCGTGTGGGTCAGCCCGGCGGCGCGCAGCCGCTTGATCGCGTTCGAGGTGTCGGTGGTCCAGGCGCTGTAACCCTGGTTGCCGAACGGTTCGTTGCCGATGTTCACGATGACGTACTTCTCCTGGCCCTTGAGCACGTCGGCGATGCTCAGCCAGTAGTCGGTGGCCTTCGCCAGCGAGGCGGCGGCGCCCTCCTCGCCGTACCCGGTGGTGTCGTGCACCTCCAGCACGCAGATCAGCCGGTTGGCCTTGCACAGCGAGATCACGTTCGCCACGTCGGCGGCGCTGTTCTTCGTCCACCGGTCGCCGCTGGCGAGCACCACCCGGACGGTGTTCGCGCCCAGTGCCTTGATGTCGGCAAACGAGCTGGTCTGCTGCGGGTACCAGGTGTGCGCGTGGTTGACCCCGCGCATGACGAACTCGACGCCGCCTGCGTCGTAGAGCCGACCGTTGGAGACGGAGAACCCGGTGGCGGCGTGGGCCGGCTGCCCGAGGGCGAAGACGGCGGCGAGGGCCGTCAGCAGGACGGCGCCCGCGACGGAGAGCAGTTTCTTCATGGCTGTCCTCAGGGGAAGGTCTCCCCCGTGCCCGAGCGGGGGTGCGGTGACGGTGACGAGGTGGTGGCGACTGAGCCCGGTAGTCGCCGCCCGGTTCCCGAACGGACGCAGGCATCAGCGTAGGGCGATGGAAGGCGGGAGGCAACCGGTTAAGCGGGATCGGCCGGGAGGCGACACCGCTTGACGTGCCCACCTGAACTGAACCGGTTAAGAGACGAATGCGAAAGCGGACAGCAGGGTTGACCCGCGCCGCGCGGGGTATCCGTGGACGATCCGCCCGGGAAGGAGACGTGCCATGGTCAACGTCGGTTACACCCTCATGTGCGAGCAGGCCGGCCCGAAACAACTGGTCGACCACGCCGTACGCGCCGAGGCCGCCGGCTTCGACCATCTGGTCATGTCCGACCACTACTACCCCTGGCTGGAGTCCCAGGGCCACTCCCCGTACGCCTGGTCGGTGCTCGGCGCGGTCGCCCACGCCACCAGCCGGGCCGAGCTGATGTCGTTCGTGACCTGCCCGATCCGGCGGTACCACCCGGCGGTGGTGGCGCAGAAGGCCAGCACCATCGGGGTGCTCTCGGACGGACGGTTCACGCTGGGCCTCGGCGCCGGGGAGAACCTGAACGAGCACGTGGTGGGCGGGTGGCCGCACGTGCAGCAGCGGCACGAGATGTTCGAGGAGGCGCTGCAGATCATCCGGCCGCTGCTCAACGGCGAGACGCTGACGTTCTCCGGCAACCACTTCGACGTGCCGGACGCGTACGTCTGGGACCGTCCGGAGCGGCCGGTGCCGATGGCGGTGGCCGCGTCCGGCCGGCAGTCGGCCACGCTGGCCGCCGAGTACGCCGACGCCATGATCGCCACCGACCCGCTGTCCCACCTGATCGACATGTACGAGGAAGCGGGCGGCGCGGGCCGGCCCCGCTACGGGCAGGTGGCCATCTGCTACGGCCCGGACGAGGACGAGTGCCGCAAGATCGTGCACGACCAGTTCCGCTGGTTCGGCCTGGGCTGGAAGGTCAACGCCGACCTGCCCGGCCCCGAGTCGTTCGACGCGGCCACCCAGTTCGTCCGCGAGGAGGACGTGGCCGAGGGCATCTCCTGCGGCCCGGACACCGACCGGCACGTCGAGGCGTTCAAGAAGTTCGTCGACGCGGGCTTCACCCACGTCGCGCTGGTCCAGGTGGGCGGCGACACCCAGCCGATGTTCCTCGACTGGGCCCAGGAGGAACTGCTGCCCCGGCTGCGCGAGCTGTGACCGTCGCACCGCTACCTCCCCCGCTGAGGAGTTGACGCCATGCGTATCGGGAACACCGAGATCCGTCCCGCCGGGGGCGGGCGCGGCTGCCTGCTGATGATCCTCTTCTCGATCGTCGCCTCGGTGGTGCTCACCGTGCTGCTCAACCTGGTCCTGTAGAACCCGGCCCGGCGCGCGCGACGGCGACCCCAGAATGGGGCATGCCCCTGCTGACCGCGCTGCCGCTGGCGCTGGAGATGGTCGCCGGGTCGAAGCTCGTCAGCGCCGTCGTCCTCGCCGCCGGCCGTCACCCGCGACGCAGTTCGGTGGCCTTCCTGGCCGGCGTCACGGTGGGCGTCCTCGGGCCGTTGACGCTCTGGTACGCGGCCTTCCGGGTGGTGCGGCACACCGCCGTGCACGGCATCGGGGTGGGCGGCAGCCGCCGGCTCATCGACTGGATCGTGCTGGGCCTGCTGGTCGTCCTCATGGTGGTCACGTTCCGCAGGCGGCGGCGCGACCGGCCGTCCGGATGGCTGCGCCGGTTGCAGGACCCGCGGCCCGCGTACGCCTTCGGTCTGGGGCTGCTGCTCGCCGTCGCCGTGCCGAGCGACGAGCTGGTCATGGCGTCGGTCGCGGGCAGCATGGCCGGGCACGGCCGGCCGTGGTGGCACCTGCTGCCGTTCGTGGCGCTCACCGTGCTGCTGCTGGCCCTGCCGCTGCTCACGCTGCTGATCTTCGGCGAGCGCGCGGAGCGGCTGCTGCCCGCCTTCCGGTCCTGGACCGACAGGCACTCCTGGCTGGTCAGCGAGGCCGTCATCGGAATCTTCGCAGCCTTCGTGGTGGCCGACCTGGCGGGGTCGTTCAGCCGGCCGTGAGGTCCACGTCGGCCAGCACCGGGTAGTGGTCGGACGCCGAGTCGGCGTCACCGTCGCGGACCACGCGGACCGCGCGGACCCGATCGGCGAGCGCCGGGGTGGCGAGCAGGTAGTCCAGCCGCATCCCGGCGAACTCGGCGCCGCCGTGCCGGGTCGGCACGGTCAGGCCGCCGGGTTCGTCGCCGCCGGAGCGCGGCCACAGGTCGACCAGCCCGGCGTCGAGCAGCCGGGCCACCGCGCGGGTGTCCACGGTACGGCCGTCGCGGCGCAGGTGCCGCCGCCGGTACGCCGTCGCCAGCCCGGCCAGCCGGGCGGTGTGGTCGACGGCGGGTTCCAGTGTGTTCAGGTCCCCGGCGAGCAGCGCCAGCTCTCCCCCGGTACGCCGCAGCGCGGCGGCGAGCCAGTCCGCCTCCATCCGCCGCCGCCCACCCGTGTACGGGTACAGGTGCGTGCTGAGCACGGTGAGCGGGCCCGCGCCGGTCGCGACCTGCACCCGGGCGGCGGCGTGGTGGAACGGGCGGCGGACCCGGCCGGCGCGCAGCACCCGCCACGGCGGGCGGACCAGCACCGCCACCGGCTGGCCGAAGCAGGAGCGGGCAAGGTACGCGGCCATCCCGAGCCGGTCGGCCAGCCCGCCCAGCGTGGCGTCCATGCCGCGCAGTTCCTGCAGCGCCAGCACGTCGGGGCGCTGCGCGGTGACGACCGAGACGATCCGGTCCCGGCGGTCGGTGCCGTCGCCGTCCCGCCCGCCGGTCCGGATGTTCCAGGTCATCACCCGCAGCATCGGCTCAGTCCGGCCGGGCGGCCTTGGCCAGCTCGTCGTCCAGCTCGTCCACCTGTTCGGACTCGATCGCCGGCTGGTTGCCCTCGGCCACGTCGGCGTTCGGCTTGATCACCCAGTACAGCAGCGACAGCCAGAGCGCGCCGAGCAGGATCGCGCCCATGAAGTCGGTCGGGTGGTGCATGCCCCGGTACATCCGGGAGGTGGCCACGCCGACCGGCATCAGCACGGCCATGCCCACGAACAGCCACCGCCACCACCTGTCGGTACGCGGGAACACGATGACCGCCATGGCGACCCAGAGGCAGATGGTCGCCGCGATGTGCCCGGACGGGAACGACGAGGTGGGCATCGGCCCGTCCAGGTTCTCCACCGGCGGCCGGGGCCGGTCCACCACGCGGGCGCTGGCCAGGAACAGGCTCAGCTCGCCGAACATCGCCAGCACCACGTACAGCACCGGGCGCCACCGCCGCCACACGGCCAGCACGATCGGGCAGAACACCAGCGAGACCAGCAGGATGGCGTGGGTGTCACCGAACTTGCTCCACCACCAGCTCAGCTCGGTGAGCACGTCGGTGTGCCGCTCGGCGAACCAGCGCGGCACCTCGGTGTCGAGCGTGTCGAAGAACGTGCCCTTGGCGTGGTAGCTGACGAACATGCCGAACGCGTAGAGCACACCGAAGACGAGCACCCAGCCGACCAGCAGCTCGGCCACCGCCGAGCGGGGGTGCTCCAGCACCTTCTCCTCGTCCGGCGCGAGCGCCAGGTCCTCGCCCGCCTCCGGCTCCAGCCCCTCGCGCAGCGGCGGCACCGGCCGGCCGCGCTCGCGCCGCCACAGCCGGAAGGCGTACGCGGTGACGCCCAGCCAGGCCGCGCCGAGCAGCCAGCCGCCGATCACGTCGGACACGAAGTGCACGCCCAGCGCGATCCGGGTCAGCCCGACCAGGAAGATCAGCAGGCCCGCGACGGCGATGGCGGGCTTGCGCCAGCGCGGCGACATGGCCGGCAGGAACACCAGCAGCAGCGCCCCGTACGCGACGAACGAGCCGAGCGCGTGACCACTGGGGAAGCTGTTGCCCGGCGCGCTGGCGATCGGCACGTCCACCACCGGGCGCAGCCGCCCGACCAGCGCCTTGAGCGACGGGTCGAGGATCAGCCCGCCGACGCCGGTGACGATCAGGTAGACCGCCAGCCGGGACTGGCGGCGGATCAGCAGGCCCACCACGGCGATGGTGATCAGCCAGATCAGCACCGGCCGTCCGCCCAGGTCGGTGATCGCCTGCAGCACGGTGACCAGCGGGCCGTGCGGCGCCACCAGGTCGTTGAACCACTCGGCCACCGCGTGGTCGGCGTCGCCCAGCGGGCTCCACCGGAACCGGACCAGCATGAGCAGCACGCCGAACCCGACTCCCGCGCCGGCCACGGCGAGCAGGCCCGCGAGGCTCCGTTCGGCGAAATGGCCCAGCGGCCGGCGCCCGGCTTCCTTGACCGCGGTCACACCGCACCTCCCTTGTTCTTCTGCGAGGCGCGCTGTACCCGATCGGCGTGTCCCGTACACGCCGCACCGGCGTGGCGTCAGAGCGAGGTCATGTCACCGGTGTCGAAAAGTTCCTCGCGTTGCGCCTCCGGCTCCCACAGGTCCGGCTTGGCGGGCTCCTCCACGCCGATGCGCATCGCTTCGAGCTGGGCCGCGAAGGCCAGCCCGCCGAACAGCGCGATCCCGGTGAGGTTGGCCCAGAGCAACAGGGCCATCATGCCGGTCAGCGCGCCGTAGGTCTGGCCGAATCCGCCGCTGTACTTGACGTAGGCGGCGAGCAGCAGGCTGGCCAGCCACCAGATCGCGATGGCGATGGACGCGCCGAAGAAGAGCCAGGACAGGCCGGGCTGGCGGCGCCGGGGCGCGTGCCGGAACAGCACGGCGACGGCGAGCACGGTGAGGCCGAGGCTCAGCGGCCAGCGGATCACGTCCCACCCGGCCATGGCGAGGTCGCCCCACTCGTAGTGCCGCCGTACCGACTCGCCCATCGCCCGGCCACCGACCAGGATCAGGAAGCCGGCCAGCGCGGGCACGCCGGCGACCACCGCGAGGACCGCGGCGCGCAGGTACTTCGCCAGCGCCGGGCGGTCCCGCTCGACGCCGTAGATCCGGTTGGCGCCCCGCTCGATCTGCGCCATCGTGGTGGTCAGCGCGACCAGCCCGGTGAGCAGGCCGAGCGTCAGGGCCAGCTCACCGGCGTCCTCGGTGCGCTCGCTGTCGGTCAGCAGGTCCTGCACCATGGCTTCGCTCTGGCCGGGCGTGATCGCCAGCACCGTGTCCGCGACGACCTTGCCGCCCTCGTCCACGCCCAGGTCGGTGATCAGACCGGTGAGCGCGATCAGGAACGGCACCACGGCCAGGCAGAGCTGCAACGCCAGCGCCCGCGAGTGGCTGAACCCGTCGCCGTAACGGAACCGGATGAACGCGTCCCGCAGCAGGCACCAGCCGCCGTGCCGGCGCAGTGTGTGCCAGGCGTCGTCGGCGGACAACTCGTTCTCGGTCATCAACCGGGTCTCGGGGACCAGCTTGGTGCTACTCACGCCGCGCCTCCTCGACCAGGTGCTCACCACGCTCGCCGACCGCCTCGGCGTCCTCCGCCAGGTCGGGGTGCTCCTCGGGACGCGGTACGCAGAGCCAGAGCGACTCCGGGCGGATGGTGGCCTTGAGCGAGCGGCCCGGCTCGATCAGGTCGCCGTCGAGCTGCCGGGGCTGCGCCCGGGTGCTGGTGATCTCGACCGACCGGGCCCGGAACACCTCCATCCCCGGCACCCGGTCCCGGCGGCGCAGCACCGCCCAGCCCATGGCGAGCCAGTGGCGCAGCGTACGCGGCGTCAGCACCGCCACGTCCAGCCAGCCGTCGTCCGGTTCGGCCTCGGTGAGCAGGCGTACCCCGCCCTGCAGGCGCCCCACGTTGGCGACCAGGACCGAGCGGGCCCGGCGGCGCAGCGGCGGCTTGCCGTCGATGCGCACCGACACCCGCATCGGCCGGTCGCGCAGGTGCCGGGCGGCGCCCACCACGTACGCGGGCCAGCCGATCCGCTTCTTGGTGGTCTCGGAGGTGGAGTCGAGCATCTGGGCGTCGAAGCCCATCCCGGCCATCACCGCGAAGCACTTGTCGCCGACCACGCCGACGTCGAGGCGGCGCATCCCGCGCTCGACGGCGACCTCCAGCCCGGCGGCCAGGTCGCCGGAGAGGCCGAGGTTGGCGGCCAGCAGGTTGCCGGTGCCCTGGGGCAGCACGGCCAGCGCCACATCGGTGCCGGCCAGCGCGGTCACGCAGGCCATCACCGTGCCGTCGCCGCCGCAGGCGAAGACGACCTCCGCGCCCGCCTTCACGGCCTGTTCCGCCTGCCCCCGGCCCGGGTCCTCGACTGTCGTCTCGTACCAGGTCGGGGCCGGCCACCCGGCGGCGGCGAGCGCGCCGTCCACGGTGCGGCGGAACTCGTCCAGGTCGGCCACCTTGACCGGGTTGACCACCACTGCCGAGCGCGGGGTGCGGTTCTCCGCGTTCACCGGGCGCTTGTCGTCTGCACCGTCCACGGCGTCAGTGTGCAGGACACGGGGCGTGACGGCGACCCGGCGCAGCGGGACGTTGCGAGGACCGCAAACAGGTTTGAAAACTCCGGTGGCCTCAGGCGGCCTCGCGCAGCGCCGCGTCGATGCGGCGTCGCAGGTCGTCGATGTCCGCGCCGGCCTCGGTCAGCACCAGCGCGGCCAGGCCGTTTCCCTCGCGGAGCAGGCCGAGCAGGATGTGTTCGGTGCCGATGTGCCGGTGGCGCAGCCGCAGCGCCTCGCGCAGCGACAGCTCCAGCACCTTCTTCGCCCGGGGCGAGAACGTGCCGTGGTGCGGCCGGCGACGCCACCACCGGCGCGGGCGCGGGGTCGCCTCGCGCAGCGCGTCGGGGCCGAAGGACTCCTCGATCCGGGCCACGATCGCGGCGAGGTCGATGCCGATCTCGCGCAGCGCCGCGGCGTCCGCCTCGCCGAGCCCGTCGACGCCCCGCGCGGCGTGGCGGACCACCGCGGCGCGCAGGGCGTCGGCCTCGATGCCGCCGGCCGCCAGCAGCCGGGCGGCCAGGCTGTCGCTGTCGGCCAGTACGCCGAGCAGCAGGTGCTCGGTGCCGACCGGCCGCCGCCCCTCGGCGCGGGCCTCGTCGAGCGCGTGGTGCACCACGGTGCGGGCCCGGTCGGTGAATCGTTCGAACATCACGCCTCCCAGCTGTCGCGTACCGCCGGTCGCCCGGCGTGCTTCTTGTGGACCGCCTGCCGGCTGACCTCGAGGGCGTCGGCGATCTCCTGCCACGACCAGCCCTGTCGCCGGGCGTTGTCGACCTGGATCACCTCGAGCCGCTCCAGCAGCCGGCGCAGGGCGAGCACGGCGCGCAGGCCGACCTTGGGGTCGGTGCTGCCGGCCGCCGCCGCGAGTTCCGTAGCCTGACTCATGCTGTCAATGTAGGTTGACAAGCACCCGCGTGTCAACCCCGGTTGACACGCGGCCCGGCACGCCGCCCCGGGGCGGGACTATGCCCGGGGCGGGGTGGTTCTGTTCGCGGTGGACGTCCGGTCGAACTCGTCGCGGTTGCGGACGATGTCGCTCTGGTGATCACGGACCCAGTGCACGAGCCCGCTCACGGCCTCACTCAGTGAGTGGCCGAGCGGCGTCAGGGCGTACACCACCCTCGGGGGCACTTCCGGGTACGCGGTCCTGGTCACGAGCCCGTCGCGGTTGAGGGCGCGCAGCGTCTGGCCAAGCATCCGCTGGGAGATGCCGGCGACCTGCTCGTGCAGCGCGGTGAAGCGCAGCGGGCCGGACGCCAGGGCCGTGATGGTCAGCAGCGTCCACTTGTCGCCCACCCGCGCCAGCACGTCGCGGACGAGCTCGATCGTCTGAACGCAGTCCGGCGCGATCCCGCGCTGCGCAAGTTCGGCACCAAGGACGCTTGCCATGCTCTTCCGTTCCTCGCGCGTCAGTAGCTGACTTCAAAGTGCGTATCGGGCAGCCGGACTAAATCCGTTGGACGCATGTTTCTTACTAATCGTAACTGGCGTGCGGTCACCCGTTCGTGGCCGTGACAGCGGGAGGACGGCATGGTCCGGCACGACACGTTCACGATCACGCGGCACCTCGACGGGCCGCCGGGCGAGGTCTTCACCGCCTTCGCCGACTCCACGATCAGGCGCCGATGGTTCCGGCTTCCCGGCAGCGGCGCCTCGTACGAGCACGACTTCCGGGTGGGCGGTGGCGAGACGGCACGCAGCATCTTCACCTCGCTGGACACGGCACCCGAGCGACTGGAATACCGGTCGCGGTACATCGACATCGCGGACGCGCGCCGGATCGTCTACGGCTACGAGGCCGTCGTCGACGACGAACTGCGATGGACCTCGCTGGTCACCATCCGGCTCGGCGCCGAGACGACCGGAACCCGCCTGGAGTGGACCGAACAGGTGACCTTTCTCAGATACACGGGGGACGGCAGTTCCGACCTCGCGCACCTGCGCGGCGCCAGCGTGCTGCGGCTGAACGGACTGGACGCCGCCCTGCAATTCGAATCGACGAGAACGGATAACTCATGACGAACATCGGGATCATCCTCGGCAGCACCCGCCCCGGCCGGGTCGGTCACCAGGTGGCCGAGTGGGTGGCGAAGCACGGCAGCCGGCACGACGGCGTCGACGTCGAGGTGGTGGACGTCAAGGACTACGACCTGCCGGTCTTCGACGAGCCGCAGTCACCGCTACTCGGCTCCTACACCCACCCTCACACGTGGCGCTGGAGCAAGAAGATCGCCGAGTTCGACGGATACGTCTTCGTCACTCCGGAGTACAACCGATCGATTCCCTCGGCGCTGAAGAACGCCATCGACTACCTCTACGGCGAGTGGAACAACAAGGCGGCCGGATTCGTCTCCTACGGCAGCAACGTCGGCGGCGCCCGCGCGGTGGAACACCTACGCCTCATCACGGCAGGTCTTCACCTGGCAGGCGTACGCACCCAGGTCAGCCTGTCACTCGCCACCGACTTCGCGGCATTCACCACGTTCACTCCTGGCGATCGCCACGACACCATGCTCCGCCAGCTCTTCACCGAGGTGGCCGTCTGGGCCGACGCGCTCGCGCCACTGCGCCGGCCCTGACCGCGCAGGCCGCTCACGACCACCGCCAGTACCAAAATGCGCCCTGAAGATTCCACACCCCGGCCCGTCCCGGTGTTAGGTTCCGCTGGTGTTCCGCCGCCGTCCGCTGGACCGGCCGGTCGAGTCCGCGCGCCGGCTCACCGCCGGCCGCCTCAGCCTGGAGATCGCCGGGGGCAGCGTGGTCGGGCACCGCTACCCGGAGAACTACGACGTGCTGCACGTCGACCCCGACCTGCCGCTCGCCGTGGTCTGCGACGGGATGGGCGACGGCGAGGGCAGCCGGGTCGCCGGCACGACCGCCGCGGAGACGTTCGTGGCGCAGGTCCGCGCCGGCTGGCCCGCCGTCGGCGCCGCCGCGCTGCGGACCGCCGTCGCCGAGACCCAACGGCGGGTACGCCAGGCCGGCGCCGCGCAGTCCGGCCTGACCGGGTGCACGCTCACCGCGCTCGTCATCGAGCCGGACAGCGATCAGGGCTGGCTGGTGCAGCTCGGCGACTCGCGGGCGTACCGGCTGCGCGACGGGCTGCTGGAACTGGTCACCGTCGACCACACCATGGCCTGGCTCGGGCTGCTGCACGGATGGTGGCCGGCCGACTCGCCGGAGGCGGCACGGGCGCGCTACCAGCTGCTGCGATACGTCGGCCACCCGGACCGGCCCGAGCCGGACCTGCTCGCCGTGCCGCTGCGCCGCGGCGACACCTGGCTGCTGTGCACCGACGGGATCAGCGACCAGCTCGGCTACCACCGGCTGCGGGACCTGCTCGCCGCTCGGCGCGACCCGGCGCGCACCGCCGAGGCCCTGCTCGCCGCCAGCCTGGACGAGGGCGGCGAGGACAACGCCACCGCCGTCGTGCTGCGCGTCCACCCGGCGCTGCCCGCCCCGCGCTGACCGCCAGTTCCGCCGACCCGCTCCGGCGCACCCGGTCCCGCGACTACGGTGGGTGAAAAGCACGGGTCGGGAGGTGAGCCGGGGTGGCCGCACCCAGCCACGGCGCGGTGGTGGTCGGCGTCGGCCGGTCCGAGGCCGACCTGGCGGTGGTCCGCACGGCCGCCGCCGAGGCCGCCGCCCACGACCGGCCGCTGCACCTGCTGCACGCGTTCAACTGGGCCGCGACGCCCGGCCCCGCCCCGGCCGGCGGCACCCGCACGGACGCGGAGAACGTGCTGGAGCACGCCGGGCAGGTCGTCGCCGAGTGCGCGCCGCAGGTGCCGGTCAGCGGCCGAATCGTCGAGGGCTCGCCGGTGGAGGCGCTGCTGCGGGTCGCCGACACCGCGTTCCTGATCGCGCTCGGTGACGGCGGCATGTCCGCCCACCCGGACCGCGTACCGCCCGACACGCCAGCGGTGGACGTGGCCGCCCGGGCCGGCTGCCCGGTGCTGGTCGGGCGCACCGAGCCGGCGCCGCCCGGGCCACTGCTCGTCGGCTTCGACGGGTCGCCCAGTTCGCAGGCCGCCCTCGGGTACGCCTTCGACTGCGCGCAACACCGGGGTGCCCGCCTGCTCGCCGTCCGGGTGATCGAGCCGGAGTCCGGCGACCGTGACGACGGGCGGCTGGAGGAGGCGGTCACCCGGCATGCCCGGCGGTATCCCCGCGTCGCCGCCGACTGCGAGACCGTCCACGGTGACCCGAAGTCCGTCCTGCTCGACCGGTCCCGCGCGGCGCAGATCGCGGTGGTGGCCGCCTGGGGAGACGGGCCGGTGGGGTCCACGCTGGGCGCGGTCAGCCAGTCCCTGCTCTACCACTCGCCGGCCCCGCTGATCGTCGTACGGGGCGTTGCCGCGGACTCCGGGGACGGGTCATGACGCCTGCGGGAGGCGGGAC
Source organism: Micromonospora sp. WMMA1949 (assembly GCF_027460145.1). NCBI lineage: Bacteria > Bacillati > Actinomycetota > Actinomycetes > Micromonosporales > Micromonosporaceae > Micromonospora > Micromonospora sp. WMMA1949. The sequence continues at coordinate 924,973 of NZ_JAPZBG010000001.1, forward strand.
CAACGGCCCTGACCGGCGAGCCCCGAGGGGACGAGGCTGGACACGCCGGGGAAGAAGATGTGGTCCCCGAGTGGCAGCCGACTCCCAGCCACGAGAGGCTAAGGCAGCATGGACACCGCGGTGAACCTGCACAGCCCCCTGACCGAAGACGAGTTGCGTCGGCTGGACGCCTACTGGCGCGCGGCGAACTACCTGACCGTCGGCCAGATCTATCTGCTCGACAACCCGCTGCTGCGCGAACCACTCAAGCCCGAGCACGTCAAGCCGCGCCTGCTGGGCCACTGGGGCACCAGCCCCGGGCTCAACCTGCTCTACACGCACCTCAACCGGGTCATCGTGAACCGGGACCTGTCCGCCATCTTCGTCACCGGCCCCGGCCACGGCGGCCCGGCGCTGGTGGCGAACACCTGGCTGGAGGGCACCTACAGCGAGCTGTACCACCACATCCCCCGGGACGAGACCGGCATGCAGCGGCTGTTCCGGCAGTTCTCCTTCCCGGGCGGCATCCCGAGCCACGTGGCGCCGGAGGTGCCGGGTTCGATCCACGAGGGCGGCGAGCTGGGGTACGCGCTGAGCCACGCGTACGGCGCCGCGTTCGACAACCCGGACCTGCTCGTGGCCTGCGTGATCGGTGACGGCGAGGCGGAGACCGGCCCGCTGGCCGGGAGCTGGCTGTCGAACGTGTTCCTCAACCCGGCCCGCGACGGCGCGGTGCTGCCGATCCTGCACCTCAACGGCTACAAGATCGCCAACCCGACGGTGCTGGACCGGATCCCCGCCGAGGACCTGCGGGACATGATGCGCGGCTTCGGCTACGAGCCGTACCTGGTCGAGGGCGACGACCCGGCGACAGTGCACCAGCGGCTGGCCGGCACGCTCGACCGGGCGGTCGACGAGATCGCCGCGATCCAGCGCCGGGCCCGCTCCGGCGAGCACGTCGAGCGTCCCCGGTGGCCGATGATCATCCTGCGGACGCCGAAGGGCTGGACCGGTCCGTCCCGGGTCGACGGCAAGCAGGTCGAGGGCACGTTCCGCGCCCACCAGGTGCCGATCTCGCAGGTCCGGGACAACCCGGAGCACCTGGCCGAACTGGAGCGCTGGCTGCGCAGCTACCGGCCGGAGGAGCTGTTCGACGCCACCGGCGGTCCGGTCGCCGAGGTGGCCGAGCTGCCGCCGGCCGGTGACCGCCGGATGAGCGCCAACCCGGTCGCCAACGGCGGCAGCCTGCTGCGCAATCTGGAGCTGCCGGACTTCCGCGACTACGCGGTCGACGTCCCGACGCCCGGCGAGCCGATGGCCGGCGCGACAGGTGTGCTCGGTCCCTGGGTCCGCGACGTGATCGCCCGCAACCCGGAGACGTTCCGCCTGTTCGGCCCGGACGAGGTCGCCTCGAACCGGCTCGGCGCGGCGTTCGAGGTCACCGACCGCGCGTTCGTGGGCGCCGAGATCCCCGGCGACGACCACCTCTCCCCCGACGGCCGGGTGATGGAGGTGCTCTCCGAGCACCTGTGCCAGGGCTGGCTGGAGGGCTACCTGCTGACCGGCCGGCACGGCATCTTCACCAGCTACGAGGCGTTCATCCACATCGTCGACTCGATGGTCAACCAGCACGCCAAGTGGCTGAAGGTGACCCGGCACATCCCGTGGCGGGAGCCGGTGGCGTCGCTGAACTACCTGCTGTCCAGCCACGTGTGGCGCCAGGACCACAACGGCTTCTCGCACCAGGATCCGGGCTTCATCGACCACGTGGTCAACAAGAAGGCCGAGGTGGTCCGGGTCTACCTGCCGCCGGACGGCAACACGCTGTTGTCCACCATGGATCACTGCCTGCGCAGCCGGCACTACATCAACGTGGTGGTGGCCGGCAAGCAGCCCGCGCCGAACTGGCTGACCATGGACGAGGCGATCCAGCACTGCCGCCGCGGCCTGGGCATCTGGGACTGGGCCAGCAGCGACGAGGGCACCGAGCCGGACGTGGTGCTCGCCTGCGCCGGCGACGTGCCGACGCTGGAGACGCTCGCCGCCGTCGACCTGCTGCGCCGCCACCTGCCGGACCTGAAGGTCCGCGTCGTCAACGTGGTCGACCTGATGCGCCTGCAGCCGCCGTCGGAGCACCCGCACGGCCTGCCGGACAACGAGTTCGACACCATCTTCACCAGCGACAAGCCGGTCATCTTCGCCTACCACGGCTACCCGTGGCTGATCCACCGGCTCACCTACCGCCGGACCAACCATGAGAACCTGCACGTGCGCGGCTACAAGGAGGAGGGCACCACCACGACGCCGTTCGACATGGTGATGCTCAACGACCTGGACCGCTTCCACCTGGTCATCGACGTGATCGACCGGGTGCCGGGGCTGCGGTCGCGCGCCGCGCACCTGCGTCAGGACATGGTGGACGCCCGCCAGGCCTGCCGCGACTACACCCGCCGCTACGGCGAGGACGACCCCCGGGTCGCCGAGTGGCGCTGGATCCGCGAGAACGACCCGGCCGTGAGGAGTGGCGAATGAGCGGCGAGGAGATCCTGGTCGGCTACGACGGTTCCGCCGACGCGGTGATCGCCCTGAACTGGGCGCTGGACGAGGCGGGCCGCTCGGGACGGCCGGTACGCCTGGCGTACGTCTTCGAGTGGCTGACCGTGACCGGCTGGATCGGTCCCGGCGTGGCACCCGGCGTGTGGCCGGACGAGGCGGCCCGGCAGCAGGTCGACGAACTGGTCCGCAAGGCGGCGGCGGACGCCGCCGCCGACCGGCCGGGCCTGACCGTGCACGGCGAGGTGTTCGACGGCCCGCCCGCGCTGGTGCTCCAGGAGAGGTCCGCCGACGCCGGGATGCTGGTGCTCGGCAGCCGGGGCCACGGCGGCTTCGGCGGCCTGCTCGCCGGCTCCACGGCGGTCTCGGTCACCGCGCACGCCCACTGCCCGGTGGTGGTGGTCCGCGACGGCCAGGCCGCCACGTCCGGGCCGGTGGTGGTCGGCTCGGACGGCTCGGAGTCGGCGCTGCGGGCGCTCGGCTTCGCCGTCGAGCGGGCCGCCCAGCGAGACGTGCCGCTGCGGGTGCTGCGGGCCTGGGAGCCGCCGGGCGACAGGTGGGTGCCGCCGGACTTCGACCCGGAGCAGGTCGCCGCGAGCGAGCGCGCGGCCGCCGAGGCGGAGCTGGCGCCCTGGCGGGAGAGCTTCCCCGACGTGCCCGTCGAGATCGAGGCCGTCCCCGGCAGCGCGTCGGCGCTGCTGGTGGAGGCGAGCCGGTCGGCGCAGCTCGTGGTGGTCGGCAGCCGGGGCCGGGGCGGCCTGCGCGGCATGCTGCTCGGCTCGGTCAGCCAGCAGCTCATCCAGCACTCGCACTGCCCCGTCGCCGTGGTACGCGAGCGCTGACTCAGCGGCCGGTCGCGGTCGAGCCGTCCTCCGGGTTGAGCGAGAAGTAGTCCTCCTCCTCCTGGGCCAGGTGCAGGCGCAGCACCGCGTCCAGGCCGTAGAGCGCGGCGAGCAGGTCGGGCACCTCGTCACGGCGCAGCCGGCCGTCCGGCTGCGCCGTGAGGTGCCCGCCGATCCGCTCCACCAGCCGGACGATCTCCACGTGCGCCCGGCTCATCGTGGAGGTGGCCTCGTCGCTGCCGAGCGGACCGGCCAGCGCCGGGTAGAGCTGCCGGTCCTCGGCCGCCTCGTGCGGCAGCACCTCGTCGACCAGGCGCCGGTGCACCTCGCGCAGCGCCGGCAGGCACGCCGGGTCGTCCGGGCGGGTCGCCACCAGGTCGGCGGTGTCCCGCAGCTCTGCGAGCACGTCGCGGACGCCGCCGTGCTCGCTGGCGTACCTGTCGATCAGTTCGACGGTGTGCGCGGGCAGGTCCCGCCGCCGCAGGCCGCCGCCGAGCGCGCGCAGCGCGTTGAGGATCACCAGGACGTCGATGCCCTCCTGCAGGAACGCGCCGGCCACCGGGGGCAGCCGCCCCGCGGCCGCCACCAGCATCGCCAGCACCGCCAGTCCCATGCCGACGGTGGCGCTCTGCACCGCGATGCGGCGGGCGTACCGGGCGATCTCGACGGCGTCGGCGAGCCGGTCGAGGCGGTCCACGGTGAGCACCGCGTCGGCCACGTCCGCCGAGGCGGTCGCCCCGGTCGCGCCCATCGCCACGCCGACGTGCGCCTCGGCCAGCGCGGGCGCGTCGTTCACGCCGTCGCCGACCATCACGGTCACGGCGTGCGCAGACTCCTCGCGTACCCGCTCGGCCTTCTCCTGCGGCGAGCACCGCGCGATCACGTCGTCCACGCCCACGACCTGCGCGACCTGCCGGGCCGTGCCCGGACGGTCGCCGGTCACCATGACCAGCCGGGAAAGGCCCGCCTCGCGCAGCCGCCGCACGGTCCGGCGGGCGTCCGGGCGGACCGGGTCCTCCAGCAGGATCGCGCCGAGCGGCCCGTGGTCGTCGCTGACCCAGACCGCGGAACGCCCGGCCCGTTCGGCGCGCTCACCGAGCCGGCCCGCCCACTCCGGCGGCTCCCCGGCGAGCTGCCCGACGTGCACCATCCGCCCGTCGACGCGCCCGCTCACCCCGTGCCCCGGTTCCTCGGTGACCTGCGTCGGCTCGGCCAGCGGCAGCCCGCGCTCGCGGGCCTGCCGGACCAGCGCGGCGGCCAGCACGTGCGGGGAGAGCTGCTCGACCGAGGCGGCCAGCCGCAGCACCTCGTCCCGGTCGCCGCCCGGCGCCACCACCACCTCGGCCGCCCGGGGCCGCCCGGCGGTGAGCGTGCCGGTCTTGTCCAGCAGCAGCGTACGGGCGCGGCCGAGCTGTTCCAGCGACCCGCCGTCACGGACCAGCACGCCGCGCCGGGCCACCCGGGACAGCCCCGAGACCACGGCGATCGGGGTCGCCAGCAGCAGCGGGCACGGTGTCGCCACCACGAGCACCGCCACCGCCCTGGTGAACTCGCCGGACAGCAGCCACGCCAGCCCGGCCAGCACCAGCGTGAACGGCACGAACGCGGCGGCGTACCGGTCGGCCAGCCGTACCATCGGGGCCTTGCGGGCGGTGGCCTCACCGGCCAGGCGGACGATGCCCGCGTAGGTGCTCTCCGCCGCGTTGCGGCGGGCCCGCAGCCCGAAGCCGGCGCCCGCGTTGACGACACCGCTGGCGACCTGTTCGCCGGCCGCGCGGGTGACCAGCTGCGACTCGCCGGTGACCACCGACTCGTCCAGCGTGGCCGCCTCCTCGACCACTCCGTCCACCGGCACCACGTCGCCCGGCCCGACGACCAGGCGGTCCCCCACCTCGACGCGGTCCAGCGGCACCACCTCGATCCCGCCGTCCGGGGTACGCCGCCGCGCCTGCCGGGGTGCGCGTTCCAGCAGCGCCCGCAGGTCACGGGTGGCGCGACGCTGGGCGTACTCCTCCAGCGCCCGCCCGGTGGCGACCATCACCGCGATCACGGCGCCGGCCAGGTACTCCCGCACCAGCAGCGCGCCGAGCAGCGCCAGCACCGCGATGACGTCCACCCCGAACTGCCGCAGCCACAGCTGGCGCAGCGTCGTCCAGGCGGCGGGCACCAGGGCGACCACCGTGACCGCCGCCCAGACCAGCCGGGCGGCGTCGTGCGCGCCCGCGAACCACAGCGCCGCCCCGGCCAGCACGGCCACGGTGAGCAGCACCAGCGGCGCCCACTCGACCCGGGCCCACCGCCGGGCACGGGCCGGCTGCTCGGGTACGCACTCGCGTGGTTCGCTTCCCACGTGTGGATCGTCTCAGCCCGGACGTGGGACGGACAGGGCGATGCGGGTAATCCGGGGGATGGAACGGCGTCCCCACCCGCCCGTGGGGCACGATGGGGAAAACAGGAAAGGTCGTGACGATGAGCCACGAGACGCCGGCCGGCGATCGCCCGTTGACCACCGCGCTCGCGGAGGCCGCCGGAATGGCCGGCCACGCCCCCTCGGTGCACAACACGCAGCCGTGGCACTGGACGGTCCTGCCCGACGCGCTGGAGCTGCGGGTGGTCCGCGAACGGCACCTCAGCGCCATGGACCCGGAAGGGCACCTGCTGGTGGTGAGCTGCGGCGCCGCGCTGCACCACGCCCGGGTGGCGCTGGCCGCCGAGGGCTGGACCCCGGTGGTGGAACGGCTGCCCGACCCGGCCGAACCCGACCTGCTGGCCCGCATCACCACCCTCAAGCACACCGGCGCCGACCCCGACGCCATGCGCGTCGTGCAGTGCATGCAGGTGCGGCACACCGACCGGCGGCCGGTCAGCGACGAGCCGATCCCCACCGCCGCGCTCGACGACATCGAGCGGGCGGCCACGCTGGAAGGCGTGAACCTGCAACTGCTCGACGACACCCAGAAGATCCAGCTCGCCGGCGCCGCCCAGCAGGCCGCCGCCGTCGAGGCGGACAGCCCGGAGCTGCGCGAGGAACTGGCGTACTGGACCAGCCGGGCCGGCACCGGCACCGGGCTGCCGCCGGAGGTGCTGCCCGAGCAGGCCCCGCAGACGACCGTTCCGGCCCGCGACTTCGGCCGCGCCGGCTCGCTGCCGATCGGGCCCGGCCACGACAAGGCCGCCGTGTACGGGATCCTGTGGGGCTCCGACGACGAGACGATGAGCTGGCTGCGCGCCGGTGAGGCGCTCTCCGCCGCCTGGCTCACCGCCACCCGGCACGGGGTGTCGCTGGTGCCGCTGTCCGGTGTGGTGGAGGTCGAGGGCACCCGCGAGGTGCTGCGGCAGATGCTCTCCGGCCTGGGGTACCCGTACATCAGCATGCGGCTCGGGCTGGCCGACCCGAACCACGCCGGGCCGCCGCACACGCCCCGGCTGGACGTCGCGCAGACGGTCGACACCTCGGCGGTCCGCGACCGTCTCGCCTGACCGGTCTCGATCAGCGCGGCCACCGGGCGATACCATCGCCCGGTGGCCGCCGCACCCCAGTCCCCGCACGAGCACGTCGCGCCGTCGCTCGGGCTGACCCCGCTGTCCCGCGTCCGCCTGGACGAACTGCTCCAGGAGATGCTCGACCGCGTCGGCGAGGTGGTGACCAGCCGCGAGCGGCTACGGGCCCTGCTGGACGCCGTCGTCGGCATCGGGTCCGACCTCGATCTGCGCAGCACGCTGCAGCGGATCGTGCAGTCGGCGTGCGAGCTGGCCGGCGCCCGCTACGGCGCGCTCGGCGTGATCGGTCCCGACCGCATGCTGCACGACTTCATCGTCCACGGCATCAGCCCCGAACTACACGCCAAGATCGGCGAGCTGCCGCACGGCCGCGGCGTGCTGGGTCTGCTCATCGACGAGCCGAAGCCGGTCCGCATGCCGGACATCACCAAGCACCCGAAGTCGTACGGCTTCCCGCCGAACCACCCGCCCATGCACAGCTTCCTCGGCGTGCCGGTGCGCATCCGCGACCACGTCTGGGGCAACCTCTACCTGGCCGAGAAGCAGGGCGCGACCGAGTTCACCGAGGACGACGAGGAGATCGTGGTGGCGCTGGCCGCCGCGGCCGGCGTGGCGATCGAGAACGCCCGCCTCTACGCGCTGGCGCACCGGCGGGAACGCTGGCTCGCCGCCGCCGCGGAGATCACCTCGGTGCTGCTCGGCGAGGTACGCCGAACCGACGCGCTGACGCTCGTGGCCCGCCGCGCCCGCGAGGTCGCCGAGGCCGAACTGGCGCTCGTGCTGCTCTACGACGAGGACGAGGCCCAGTTCACCGTCGAGGTCGTCGACGGCGCCGATCCGGTCACCCGGGAACTGGTCGGCGCGGTGCTGCCGGCCGCCGAGACCAGCTTCGCCGCGTCCGCCACGTCGGGCCGGCACGACCAGGTGGAGAACCTCGCCGCCGCCGCGCCCTGGCCCCGGCCCGTGGTCGCCGGCCCGGCCGTGGTCTCCCCGCTCGCCGCCGCCGACACGCTGCACGGCGTCCTGGTGATCGGCTACCGGCCCGACCACGGACCCGCCGCCGACGACGACCTCGCCCTGCTGGCCAGCTTCGCCGGGCAGGCCGCGCTCGCCATGGAACGGGCCCGCGGACAGGAGGAGCGGGAACTGCTGGTGGTCCTGGAGGACCGCGAACGCATCGCCCGCGACCTGCACGACGTGGTGATCCAGCGGCTGTTCGCCACCGGCCTGCAACTGCAGAGCGGCGCGATGAACGCCCGCCCCGAGGCGGCCAAGCGGATCAACCAGGCCGTCGACGACCTGGACGCCACCATCCGCGACATCCGCCGCACCATCTTCGAGCTGCGCACCCCGATGAGCGCGGCGCTGCGCACCGAGATCCGCGAGGCGATCGAGGTGGCCGCCGAGTCGCTCGGCTACCGCCCCGACCTGGAACTGATCGGCCCGATCGACAGCGCCGTCCCGGACGACCTGCGCGGAGAACTCACCGCCGTGCTGCGCGAGGCGCTCTCCAACGCGGTACGCCACGCGCAGGCCGACCGGGTGTCGGTGCGCGTACGCGTCGACTCCGGCCGGGTCGAGATCACCGTCACCGACGACGGGATCGGCTGCGACCCGGAGGCGGCCCGCAGCGGGCTGGTCAACCTGCGGGAACGGGCCGAGCGGCTCGGCGGCGAGTTCTCGCTGCGCCGGGCCGAGCCGCGCGGCACCGAGGTGCGCTGGAGCGCCCCGCTCGACTGAGGCGGCGTCAGGTGTTCTTGCCGAGCAGGCGGGTGGCCAGCACCGCCGCCTGCGTACGCCGCTCCAGGCCGAGCTTCGCGAGCACGCTGGAGACGTAGTTCTTCACCGTCTTCTCGGCCAGGAACATCTTCCCGGCGATCTCCCGGTTGGTGAGCCCCTCCGCCACGTACTCCAGGATCCGCCGCTCCTGCTCGGTGAGCGACTTCAGCTCCCGGGGCTGCTCCACGCCGCTGCGAATGCGCTCCAGCACGCGGGTGGTGATCGCCGGGTCGAGCAGGGACTGCCCCGCCGCCACCCGGCGGACCGCGTCCACCAGATCGGTGCCGCGGATCTGCTTGAGCACGTACCCGGCGGCGCCCGCCATGATCGCCGCGAACAGCGCCTCGTCGTCCTCGTACGAGGTGAGGATCAGACCCTTGATCGAGGAGTCCACGGCGCGGACGTCCCGGCAGACGTCGATGCCGTTGCCGTCGGGCAGCCGGGCGTCGAGGATCGCCACGTCGGGGCGCAACGCCGGGATGCGGCGCGCCGCCTCCTGGGCCAGGCCGGACTCGCCGACCACCTCGATGTCGCCGCTGCTCTGGAGCAGGTCGGCAAGGCCACGACGGACGACCTCGTGGTCGTCGAGCAGGAACACCCGGATCATCCGTCCTTTCTACCCGCTTTCCCGCCCCCGTAGCACGGGTCGAAAGTCCCGTCCTGCCCGCGTCGGCCGGGACCGACGGCCGGGCCCAGGTGGGGACCTCCGGCCCTGCTCACCGCGCCGCCCGCTGACGCACCGTAGTGGTGTACCCGGCCGGGGAAGCCGGCGCCGCACGAGAGGGAGCACCACCATGACGACCGAATACACCGGCGAGCAGCTGCGGGCCGCGGTCGCCGACGCGGTCCGGGCGCCGTCGCTGCACAACACCCAGCCGTGGCGGTTCCGGCTCGTCGACGGCGGCATCGAGGTGTCCGTCGACCCGCTGCGCGGCCTGCCCGCCACCGACCCGACCGGCTGGGGCGCACGGATCGCCGCCGGGGCGGCCCTGTTCAACCTGCGGCTGGCGCTCGCCGTCGCGGGCACCCCGGCCACCGTGCGGCTGCGCCCGTACCCCGCCGACCCGGACGTCGTGGCCCGGCTGGTGCCGGACGTGCCGCGCCGCCCCACCCCGGTCGAGCAGAGCCTGTACGGGGCGATCAGCCACCGGTTCAGCAACCGCGCGCCGTTCTGGCCCGACCCGGTGCCGGCCGAGGCCCGCTGGCGGCTCGGCGAGGCGGCCCGCGCCGAGCAGTGCTGGCTGGAGCTGGTGATCGGCACCAGCGCCGTCAACGCGGTCGCCGAGGTCGCCCGCAGCGCCCACCGGGTGCTGGAACGCGACCCCGCGTACGTGGCCGAACGAGCCGAGTGGATCCGCTCCGAGCCGGCCCCGGACGGGGTGCCCACCGGCGCCGGCGGACCGCAGAGCGAACCGCAGGACCTGCTGCCCCAGCGCGGCTTCGGCGGCCGCAACCGCGCCCCCGGTCGCGACTTCGAACCGGAGCCGCTGGTCGCGGTGCTCGGCTCGGCCGGCAACACGTCCGCCGACCAGATCCTGGCCGGGCAGGCGCTGCAGCGGGTGCTGCTCACCGCCACCGACGCCGGGCTGAGCGTGTCGATGCTGTCCCAGCCGATCGAGGTGCCCGCCGCGCGCGAGGCGCTGCGGATGTCGCTGGGCCGGTTCGGCACCCCGCAGATGGTGATGCGGATCGGGTACGGCCAGCCGGGCCGCGCCACCCCGCGTCGCCCGGTCGAGGAGGTGCTGGACCTCCCGGTCGCGTCGGCCTGACCCGTACCCCTCCGCGGGTCAGGCCGGGCGTCCCGGCCCCTTGTGCCGGCTGCGCGCTCCGGCGCCGACTCAGGCCGGGAGCGTGGCCAGCAGGGCGGCTTCCCGCTCCGGCGCCAGGCCGACCGGGGCGCGCGCCGGGCGCCCCGCGCGGTCCGGCACGCGCCCCACCTCGCGCAGCCACCGCCAGGTGTCGGCGACCGTCTCGGTCACCGGCCGGCAGACCAGCCCCGCCGCGTACGCCCGCTCGACGTTGCGCTCCTGCAACCAGCGGTACTCGTGCCCCTGCGGAATCCACACCGGCAGGTCGTTCCACGGCTCCACCCCGGCCGCCAGAATCGGCTCCGGCGCCGTCCACCGCAGCGTCGCGGCCGACCCGGTCGCCGCCACCGCCGCGTCGAGCAGGTCACCCATCGTCGCGTGCCCGGTGCGACCCACCACGTTGTACGCCCCGCCGACGCCCTCGGCACCCCGGTCCAGCAGCCAGGTCGCCAGGTCGCGAACGTCCACGTACTGGATCGGCAGGTCACGCGGCCCCGGTGCCAGCACCTCGCCGCCCCGGGCGATCCGGTTCAGCCACCACGGCAACCGCCCGATGTCCTCCCCCGGCCCGAGGATCAGCCCGGCGCGCGCCAGCAGCGCCCGGTCACCGAACACCCGCGTCGCGGCGAGTTCCCCGCCGGCCTTGTTCGCCGGATAGTCACCGTCGTCGTCGGCGTCCGCGTCCGCCGCCACCGTCGGCGCCTCCTCGCCGGTGCCGAGCTCGACGGGTGGCGCGTACACCGAGCCGCTGGACACGTACACGTAGTGCGGCACGGCGTCGACGAGCGCCGACGCCGCGTCCCGTACCGCCCGGGGCGCGCCGTCCCACGTGTCCACCACCAGGTCCCACTCGCCGCCGGTGAGCGCGGCCAGCCCGTCCGGCGCGGTCCGGTCACCCCGCAACCGGTGTACGCCGTCCGGCACCCGCCCGTGTACGCCCCGGTTGAACACTGTCACCTGCCAGTCGCGGCGTACCGCCTCGGTCACCACGGCACCGCCGACAAAGCCCGTACCGCCAAGCATCAGGAGTCGCATGCGTCCCAGCGTGCCGCCCCGCGCCGCCCGGCAGGCCCCCGTTCACGGTAAGCAGATCTGCCAACGGCAGAACCACGGGTCAGCCCGGCACAGACGGGCGCGCGCCGCGCTGCGCGCGGCGAGCGGGATCTGCCGCGCCGTCCGCCCCCCTGCCCCGCCGATCTTGGAGTTGTGGTGCCACGAATTGCCCCGTTCAGCCCTCTTCGCGAGGTGCCACAACTCCAAGATCGCCGACCCTCGGGCCTTCACGGGGAGTTCTCGGGCCCCCGACCCGCCGAGTCCTTTAAAGCGCGCGCGATCTTGCACTTTGGTGCCCCGCAAACCGCGCGAATGGGACGTCCGGAGGGCGCAAACTGCAAGATCGCGTGGCCCGTCGGCGGCCGCTGCGCTCCCGTTCGGCGCACGCCCTGCCCGGTCGCGTCGATCATGAACTTGGCGGTGCTTGGTGTCCGTTTTGTCGCCGCCAACCTCATGATCAACCCTGTGGAGGGGTGTCTGGGGAGGGCTTCTCCGGGTGATCAAGGAGTTTGTGGGCTCAAGGGGGCCGGGAGGTGCCACAAACTCCTTGATCACGGGGTGCAGGGTGAGGTGCTCGGCTGGGCTCGGTGAGGGTTGGGCGGGTGTGGGGTGGGTGTCCGGTTCGGGGGTGGTGGGCGGCACTGTGGTGGCGGAATCGTGGGCGGGTGCCGGGCGTTGTAACCGGGTGAACGACCGAGCACCGGCTGCCGCCGAGCGAGGCGGTGCCGGCTGTGGGCACAGGCCCAGGGCCGCGGTCGTTGAGTACGTCTCCGACGGCGTGATCCCGCCCGGCTGGTCGTTGACGATGGTTGCGACGACGCGTCAGGGCCCCGGGAATCATCCTGGCCGACGGGTCGTTGAACATGGTTCCGACGACGTGAACCCTCCGCGCCGCACCCCCCGTTGGTGGCGTGAAGGCCCCGGGAATGATGCCGGGTGGCCGGTCGTTGGACATGCTTCCGGCGCCGCGTAGAGGCCCCCGCCCCGCGAGCAGCCGAGAGAATCCCCAAGACTTTTGAGCGCCTGACGGTGCCCACGCATCCCCCCGGGTGCGTCGACCCCCGAATGGAGCACACGTGATGAACACGATTCTGCGTAAGAGCGTTCTGGGTATTGCTGGTCTGGCTTTCACCGGTGGCGTGTTCGCCGGTCCGGTCGCCGCCCACGCGGCCGACACCACCGCGCACGCGAAGCCGGTCACGGCGACGGTGCAGGGTGACAAGCTGATCCCGCACGGTGTGCAGGGCGCCCAGTCGCGCATCGACCTGAACGACGAGCAGACCGCCAACGTGAAGGCGATCATCGCGGCGACGAAGAAGGCCGGCATGGACGAGCGTGCCGCGGTCGTGTCCATCGCCACCGCGTTGCAGGAGTCGAAGCTGGAGAACCTCGGCCACCTGGGTGACCGTAACGACCACGACTCGCAGGGCCTGTTCCAGCAGCGTCCGTCCAGCGGGTGGGGCACGGTGGAGCAGATCACCGACCCCGAGTACTCCACCACCGCGTTCCTGAAGGGTCTGAAGCAGGTCGACGGCTGGAAGGACATGCCGCTGACCAAGGCCGCCCAGACGGTGCAGGTGTCGGCCTACCCGGACCACTACGCCCAGTGGGAGCAGCAGGCCGCCGACCTGGTCGCCGAGCACTGGAACAAGTAAGACGAACAACTAAGAACGCAGCGAAAGGCCGGCACCCCGAACCAACGGGGTGCCGGCCTTTTCGCGTACCCGATGGGTCAGGCCGGGGGCAGGACGAACGTCCACGTGGTGGTGGTCGTGCTGGCCGCGGCGCCGGTGGCGGTGAGTCCGCCGTAACTGCCGGTCGGCACGCTGCTCGCCGAGTCGGCGAGCAGGCCGGTCACCCGGCCGCCGCCGGTCTGCGAGGTGTTGCTGCGCACCGCCACGCCCGCCGGTGGGGTGAGGGCGGTGGAGGTGCTGTCGCCGTGCAGCCAGTACGACACGGCCCAGCTCTGCGCGGCGGTCACCGGCGCGTACGGGGTAATCCGTGCGGCGGTACTCGCCGGATCGGTGGCCCTGGCGAACACGGGCGCGACCGGCGCCACTCCCCGGTACGCGGCCAGCACCAGGTTGCCCTTCGCCTGGCTGTCCAGTGTCACCCGGACCGCCGTGCCGGCGTCACCGGCGCTCGCGGTCTTCCACCAGGCCGTGGTGGTGGCGAAGCCACCGTCGAGCCGGTCGAGCCGGGTCCAGCCGGTCACCCCGGTCGGCTCACTGGTGCCGGTGTGCGTGTTCTGGCTGAGCACGAGCAGCAGCGTGTCACCCGCCTGCACGCCCGACGGGACGGTGACGGTGTGGCTGGTCCAGTTGGCGTTCGCGGTTGCCTGGCCGACGAACGAGATCCGCTCCGGTACGGGCGCGACAGTCACGTCGACGGTCGCGGTGCCGGTGGCGCCCCGGTCGTCGGTGACGGTGAGCGTGACGGGGTAGGTGCCGGCGGCCGCGTACGTGTGGGACGTGGTCGGCACGGAGGCCGTGCCTGTGGTGTCCCCATCGCCGAAGGTCCAGCTGTGGTTCTGGATCGCGCCGTCGGCGTCGGTGGATCCGGCGCCGGAGAACGTGCACACCAGCCCGGAGCAGGTCGGCGTCAGCGCGGCCACCGGCGCCTGGTTGGCCGGGCCGCCCGATCCCTTCAGGATCTTCACGTAGTCGATGTCGCCGGCGAAGTAGTCGCAGGTGACCTTCGTACCGTCGCACTGGCTCTTGCCGCCGACGGACAGCGGCCACGTGTTGGCGATGGTGCCGGTCGGCCCGTTGAGGCGGCTGGTCCGCACGCCGTCGACGTACATCTCCACGTACGCGGAGGTGCGGTTGCAGGTGATCGTGTGCCACTGGCCGTCGGAGATCGGCACGTCCGTGTAGCCGGTACGGGAGGCGCCGTCCGCGCCCCGGAACAGGCACTTCGGCTTGCCGTTCGGCGCCTCGAACTTCCAGTAGCCGCCGGCGGTGTTGCCCTGTCCCTTCTGGAGGATGTTCCCGAAGGAGTACGTGGTCCGGTAGCGGATGGTCACCGAGAAGTCCCCGGCGTCCGGGTTGAAGTCGGTGCTGTGCGGCACCAGGTCGACGTGGCCCGGGACGTACTCCTGGTCGGTGGGCAGGTGCGTGGCGAAGCGGTGGCCGGTCGCCCCGGCGTAGAGCGCGCCGGTGACCACCTCGTCGCCGATCGCGCCGTGGCGGCCGTTGCCGCTGTAGTCGGTCAGGACGGTCGACGACGCCGGCTCGTCCATGCTGAAGAACGCCACCGTCCTGGTCGCGGTGGCCTGCGCGGGCGCGGCCGAGACCGTCACCCCGGCCGCCGCGACGACAGTCGCCACCCCTAATCGGGCGGCCGTCCGCCGCCACCGTCCCCGCTCGATCGTTGTCATGTGACCGCCTCCCTGCGCATCGGGCATCACAGTGACACGCCTGGTGGCAGCGGCAGAATAATCCGCACGGTGGACCTGGGAGACCGATGTAGCCGGTGCGGGCTGTCCGGTGGGAGACGACCGCCTGTCGACCGGCGGCGTGGTGACTCTCGGTGGGCGATACTGGGTTTGAACCAGTGACCTCTTCCGTGTCAAGGAAGCGCGCTCCCACTGCGCCAATCGCCCGGGCAATCGCGAGCGGACGACGGGATTCGAACCCGCGACCCTCACCTTGGCAAGGTGATGCGCTACCAGCTGCGCTACGTCCGCGTGCCGCCGGATTCGCGCCGGCGACGGGGTGAACTCTACCCGATCCCAAGATCGCCGTGCGGCAGACCCCCGCCGCGCCGGATGGCCGTGTGGTTGCGCTGCTCGCCGCCGGGGTACTGAGGCCGGTGACAGCACAACCATCCCCCCGAAGGAGGCTGTCGTGGGTATCGGTACGAGCATTTTTCTGATCGCGGTCGGCGCGATCCTCACGTTCGCGCTCAACGCCAGCGTCGGCGGGGTCGACCTCGACGTCGTCGGCTGGATCCTGATGGCGGCCGGCGTCCTCGGCCTCATCATGACCACGCTGGTCTGGGGCCGCCGTCGCCAGGTGGTCACCACCACCGCCGAGCAGCCGGTGGAGTACCGCCGGGTCGAGGAGCGCCGGGACGTCGCCCCGCCGATGTGACAGCACCGGGGCCGACGGAGCTGATCGGTCCCGAATCGGGCCGGCCGGATCACCCGATCCGACCGGCCCGCTCTGCTACGGCCGCTCGCCGGCGGTCACGGCGCCATCGGTGGCCGCGGGGCCGGTGGCGGCGCCGTCGATGGCGGCGCGGTCGATGGCGGCGCGGTCGGTGGCGGCGCGCAGCCCGTACCAGCCGATCGCGGCCACCAGCGCCACCTGCACCAGGTAGCTCACGACGACCACCGCACGACCGGCGTCCTGCGGCACCAGCACGAACGCCACCACGTAGACGAGGGCGGCGATCACCAGCGGGCGGGGCATGGTGCGCCCGATCAGGATCCCGACGAGCGCCAGGACCATGCCGAGGACGATCGCCAGCTGGCTGCCGAGGATGGCCGGGAGCAGCCCGTCCAACTGGTCGTTGAACGTGTCGAACAACGCGCGTCCCTCCGGCTCGGGCAGGACGGACGGGTCGGCGGCGTAGGCGAACGGCAGCACCTCCGCGGTGATCGCCAGCGCGAACACCACCGCACCGAGGCCGGCCAGGAAGGCGCCCACCAGGTTCAGCACGCCCGCGCGGCCGCGGGCCAGCGCGACGATGAACACCGCCGCGGCGGTCCAGGAGACGGCGTACGCGGGCCCGCCCAGGTAGAGGTTCATCGGCCAGTACGCGGCCCCCAACTCGCGGACGTCGTCGTAGTGGATCGCGCCGTCGAACGGCGGCTCCCATAACATGAACAGGGTCCGCCCGGCCAGGGAGACGAGGAGCAGGACGAAGAGGGCGACGAGCGCGGCGCGGCGCAACTGCGGTACGGGCACGGTGAGAGCCTCCGTCGATTCAGGTGTCGCCCCACCGTGCCGGGAACCGGCCGCACGGGCATCGGCCTCAACACCTATCTTCGGGAAAGCACTGCTCAGCGCGGCTGTCGCGCGTGCTCCAGCCAGATCCGCGCCGCCCGTACCCGCCGGTTCGTGTCGCCGCCCGGGGTGAGGTCGAGCTTGACGAAGATGGCGCGCAGGTGGGCGTCGACGGTCCGCTCCGACACCACGAGCTGCGCCGCGATCCCCGCGTTGCTGGCGCCTTCGGCGAGCGCCGCGAGCACCTCGCGCTCGCGCGCCGTCAGGCCGCCGACCGATGCCGGGCCCGCCCCGGCCGACGCCGGGACGCGCACCGCCGCACCAGAGGCGCCCGGCGCGGTCTCCACTGCCACACCGGCCGGCTCAGCGACGTCCGCCGTACCCGCCGCGCTGCCCGCCTCCGTACCCTCCGCTCGGTCGTGCGTCGTCGCCGGCGCTGCCGGCGCGGCGGTCAGCAGCGCCGCCAGCCGGCCGGTTCCGGCCCACGCGCCGCCACCGACGACGACGGTCGTCGCCGACACGACCAGAGCGACCGAGGTCGGGCCGAGGGACGAGCTCGGAGCGGCCACGAGCGTGCCGGCCCCGACGACGAGCAGGGCCGCCGCGGCCAGGCCGGTCGCGCGCACCACGATGCCGACCCGGCGGGCCTCGGTGGCACCTCGGGCGGCGGTGACCGCGCAGGCGGCGGCGAACACGGCGGCGCCGGACAGGGCCACCAGGAAGGCGACCGAACCCAGCGACGGCTCGACGTCACCGGGGGCGCGTGCGATCGCGAGGAGCAGGCAGAAGACGACAGTCAGCGGTGCCGCGGTGGTGGCTGCGGCGGCCACACCGAGTCGCGCCCGCACGGTGTGGTGCGAGCCGAGGGCGGCCCGCCAGAGCGTCACCGGCAGCAGGAGCAGCGCCGCCACGCCCAGCACTGTGACGGCGGCGCCGACCGGGGCGAGCGCGGTACGCCAGGACTCCCCCGCGATGGTCGGCAGCCCGTCGAACGGCTCGCTCGCCGTCGTCAGCAGCGCGTTGGCGAGCGTGGCCGCCCCCAGGACGACGCCCACGTACCGGTGCGCCTTCGGGGTGGCCGCGCCGGTGCGGACGGCGGCCGAGGCGGTCAGTTGCAGAAGGGCGAGCGGCGGGATCCACGCCGAGTTCCACGCGGCGACCGCCGGCCCGGCCCATCGGTGGCCGGCCGCGACGGTGGCCACCGCCAGGACGGCGAGCCCGAGGTACGCCAGCAGCGACGCGGCGAGCCCGGTCGCCAGCCGCCCGGCGGCGCGGTGGCCCGACCGGGCGAGCCGGAGCGCGGCGACGGATACGGCCACGGCGGCGACGGCCAGGGCGAGAGCACCGATCGGATCGGTCGCGAAGCCGCCGTGACCGGCCGCGCCCAGGGCGGCGAGCGCGATGACGCACGTGCCCGCGGTGATCCCGGCGACGACGGGTAGGCCCAGCAACGCGGGCACCGGGCGGACGGAGGCGGTCATCCGCGGCTCCCCCGCCGGGCGGCGGCTCCGCGGATCGGATGCGCGGTCACCGGCACATTCAACCCGGTACCCCGCCCCGCGGTCGATGCCGCGCCGTCGGTTCAGCTGCGCATCAGCTCGTTCAGCGCGTCGAAGTCGAGCCCACCGGCGAGCGCGCCGTACGTCCCGGCGCCGAGCACCTCGGCCGCCGCCCGCTGGGCCACCGCGTAGGCGGCCTCGGCCACCGCCGGGCCGATGCTGACCCGGGCCACGCCGAGCCCGGCCAGTTCGGCGATCGGCGGTGCGCCCGGCCCGGCCAGCACGTTCAGCGGCGCCGGGATCGCCGCCGCCAACGCGGCCACCGTCTCCGGTTCCACGGTCCCGGGTACGAAGATCCCGTCCGCGCCTGCCGCCAGGTACGCCTCGGCGCGCGCGACCGTCTCGGGTACGCCACCTGCCCGGCGCAGGTAGGTGTCCACCCGCGCGTTGACGTACAGCGGGACGCCGGCGTGGTCGGCGGCGGCCCGGACGGCTTCGAGCCGGGCGACCTGCTCGTCGACAGGGCGCAGCGGTCCTCCGCCGTCGTGCCGGGAGTCCTCCACGTTGACGCCGACGGCCCCGGCCGCGAGCACGGCGGTGATCGTCTCGGCGACCTCGCCGGGGCTGTCGCCGTACCCGGATTCGATGTCGGCGGTGACCGGCACGCGGACCGCCTCGGTGACCCGGCGGATCACGTCGACGGCGGTGTCCCGGGCGAGCACGTCGCCGTCCGGGGCGCCGCGGCTCCACGCGACCCCGGCGCTGGTGGTGGCGACCGCCCGGGCGCCGGCCGCGGCGACGATCCGGGCGCTCAGCGCGTCCCAGGCGTTGACGAGGATCAGTGGGTCACCGGGTCGGTGCAGGTCACGGAACCGCTGTGCTCGGGTCTGCTGATCGTCCACCGGGCCAGTCTGGGTGGGCGGCCGGGCCGCGGCAATGGCCAGCGGGGCGGCACTGGACTGATCGACGACGACGAGAAAGGCCGTACCGAATGATCGGCACGGCCTTTTCCGCTGGTGGGCGATACTGGGTTTGAACCAGTGACCTCTTCCGTGTCAAGGAAGCGCGCTCCCACTGCGCCAATCGCCCTCGTCTACTGCGAGGTGGAGACGGGATTTGAACCCGTGTACACGGCTTTGCAGGCCGTTGCCTCGCCTCTCGGCCACTCCACCGAGGTTGCCCCCGAACTGCGTGGCGGCATCTCCGAGCGGACGACGGGATTCGAACCCGCGACCCTCACCTTGGCAAGGTGATGCGCTACCAGCTGCGCTACGTCCGCACGCCCCCGGTGTTATCCGGTGACGGATGAGAACTTTAGCCGAGCCCGGGAACGGTTGCCAAATCGGGTCCCCTTCCGGCGCGTCCGGATGTCGCCGGCGCCTCATGGCCTCGGCATCCTAGGAGCCTGGGTGGCTGCCCTCAGAGGGCCGACGGGCAGGGCCGCGACCTGCGGAATCCGCTCGGCGAGCCGAGTGTCCGGCATCCGACTGTGCTGCGGCCGACCGGCCGCCTCGGTAACTCCCTGTGGTCATACGGATGGGTTACCGTAACGCCGTGACGAGACGAGCCGCCGAGATCCGCCTGGACGCGCTGCTGCGTACGGCCTGCGAGGTGATCGCGGAAAGAGGGCTCGCCAACACCCGCACCGCCGACGTGGCCGAGGCCGCCGGGGTCAGCCAGGCGCTCGTCTTCTACCACTTCGCGACGAAGGACCGGCTGCTCGCGCAGGCCTTCGCGTACGCGGTCGAGCAGGATCTGGCCCGCCTCGACGCGGTACTGCGCTCCTCCGCCCCGCCGCTGGCGAAGCTGCGCCGGATGCTGCGCCTCTACGCGCCGACCGGCCGGGCCACCTCCTGGTCGATGTGGATCGACGGCTGGGCGGAGTCGCTGCGTACCCCGGAGTTGGAGAAGCTCTCCCGCCGCCTCGACCTGCGCTGGCGGCAGGACCTGGCCGCGGTGATCAGCGACGGGGTCGCCGAGGGCACCTTCGACTGCCCCGACCCGGCCGGCGCGGCCTGGCGGATCAGCGCGGTGATGGACGGGCTGGCGGTCCAGCTCTCGGTGCACGAGCGGGTGATCACCCGCCGGCAGATCGCCGAGTGGATCCGCCTGGTGGCCGCGCGCGAACTGGGCCTGGAGCCCAGCCAGCTCGACTGACCACCCACCCCGCGGCGCGTCAGTGCCAGCGAGGACGGGGGCGTTCGAAAGGTGGCGGGAGCGGCTCCGATTCGGCGTTCGCGGCGGCCGGGCGCAGCAGGCGGCGCATCCGCAGCAGCAGCCCGGCGCCGAGGAACAGCAGGAGGCCGCCGAGCAGGAACGCAGCCTGCACGATGCCGAATCCGCCGCTGTCCGCCACCGGCCGCCCGGCCACGCCACCGGGCGCCGGCGGTTCCACCACCGCGGCGTCGGTCGGTTCGTCAGTGGGCTCCTCGTCGGGCGCCTCGGAAGACGGCTCGTCGCTCGGTGTGGGCTCCGCGCTGCTCGGCGAGGGCGTCGGCTCACGCGCCTCCTCACCTACCACCTCACGGGAGGCGGTCCGCCGGGCCAGCAGCCGCAACTGCGGGTCGTACGCCTCGGCGGCGAAGCTCACCCGCCCGCGCCCGACATCCTCGGCGAACGCCACCCGGTAGCGGGCCGTCACGGTACGGCCGGGACAGAGCACACCCGGGTCGAGCTGCCGGTCGGTGAGCCGGGCGGTGTCTCCCTCGGTGCGGATCTCCAGCGGGAACGAGCCGCTGTCCTCCACCCGGTCCACCTTGAGCTGGTCCAGCCGCAGGCCCTGCACCCGCACCAGCATCGACCAGCGCACCTTGACACAGCCGCCCCCGTCGGAGCGGGACACCACGGCGGACAACGTCTCCACCCGATTCCCCGCGGTGAACTCGTCCGGCAGACCGCTCAGCTCGGTGGAGAAGGCCGCCGCCGCCCGCGCCGGCACGGCCCCGCCGTACCCGGTCCCGGCCACGAAGGTCAGCACCAGTCCGATCCGCAGCGCCTGCCGCCACCCGCTCACCACGCCTCCTCACCCTCGGTCGTGTCCACAGGCAACGCTAGGAGCGCGCCGGGCACGCCGGTAGACGGGCGTGTTCGCATCCAACGCCACAACACGAGGGCTGTTTCACCGAGCGTGGTGAACCGGTCACGACCCTGCCGCGACACGCCCGGGATGCGGGCCAGGAAGCCGGGTGGGACACAATTCTCCGGTGTCCGAGCTGTCCGCCGCGTTCGTCCGGCTGCACGCCCGCCTCGCCCCGGTGGCGTTCGTCCCCGAGGTGCTGCTGCACCAGGCCGACGAGCCGATCGGCCTGTGGGAGCTGACCGAGGGCGAGTTCCGCAGCGCCCAGCCGCCGCCGTTCTGGGCGTTCGCCTGGGCCGGCGGGCAGGGACTGGCCCGCTACGTCACCGATCACCCCGAGGTGGTCGCCGGCCGCCGGGTGCTCGACCTGGCCTCCGGCTCCGGCCTGGTCGCCGTCGCCGCCGCCCGCGCCGGCGCCGCCGCCGTCCGGGCGGTCGAGGTGGACGAGCGGGCCGTCGCGGCCGTCGCGCTCAATGCCGAGGCCAACGGGGTACGCGTCGACGCCGAACTCGGCGACATCCTCGACTCCGACGCGGGCGACGCCGAGGTGGTGCTGGCCGGGGACGTCTTCTACAGCGAGGCGATGGCCCGCCGGATGCTGCGCTTCCTGCTCCGGGCCGCCCGCGCCGGCGCCCGCGTCCTGGTGGGCGACCCGGGCCGGGCGTTCCTGCCCCGCGAACGGTTCCACGAGCTGGCCGCGTACGAGGTGCCGGTGTCCGAGGCGCTGGAGAGCGTACGGGTGAAGCACACCACCGTGTGGGAGCTGGACCCGAACCCGCCGGGTGCCCGCCGCTAGCGTTACCGCGTGCTGTTCCGGGGCTGGGGGGAGTCCGTCGACGGGCAGTGGCCCGACACGGCCACGGTCGTCGACCACGTCGGCGTGCCGCACCTGGTGGTGACCCGGCACGCGCTCGTACGCCAGGTCCTCACCGACCCGGTGACGTTCCGGCCGGACAACGCCCTCGACGCGGTCACGCCGATCCCGGTGGCCGCGCTGCGGGTGCTCGCCGGGCACCGGTTCCGGCTGCCGCCGACGCTGGCGAACAACGGCGGCGCCGGCCACCCGGAGATCCGGGGCATCGTCGCCGACGCGTTGCATCCGCACCGGGTGGTCGCCCAGCGTCAGTGGCTGACCGGGCTGGTCCGGGAGCGGGTGGCCGGGCTGGCCGCCGAGCTGGACGCGGGCCGCCCGGTCGACCTGTACGCGGGCCTCGCCGCCGACCTGCCGCTGCTGGTGCTGGCCCGCCTGGTCGAGCTGCCGGACGCCCCGGTCGGCGCGGTGAAGGACTTCGCCCGGGCCGCGCTGGAGCTGTTCTGGGCGCCGCTGGAGGAGTCCCGGCAGCTCGCGCTGGCCGCCGAGGTGGGCCGGTTCCACACCGTGCTGCGCGAGTTCGCCGCCACCGGGAGCGGGCTCGCCGCGCGGCTGCGCGAGGCCGGGCACTCCCCCGACGTGGTGGTCGGGGCGCTGTTCTTCCTGCTGGTCGCCGGTCAGGAGACCACCTCGCAGTTCCTCACCCTGCTGCTGCACCGGCTGTCCGGCGAACCGGCGGTACGGGCCGGGCTGCGCGCGGGCACCGTCGACGTGGACGACGTGGTCGAGGAGGGGCTGCGGCTGGAGCCGCCGATCGTCACCTGGCGACGGGTGGCAGGCGTCGACACCACGCTCGGCGAGGTGGCCGTACCGGCGGGCACCAGCGTGGTGGCGTGGCTGGGCCGCGCCGGCCGTGACCCGGTGGTGGTGGACGCGCCGGGCGAGTTCCGCCCCGGGCAGCGCGGCTCGCGGCGGCACCTGGCGTTCGGCGCCGGGCCGCACCGCTGCGTCGGCGCGCAGCTGGCCCGGATGGAGGCCGCCGTGGTGGTCGCCGAAGCCACCACGCTGCTCGACGGCGTGACGGTGGTGCGTCCACCGTGGTGCCCGGACAACCTCACCTTCCGGATGCCGGACGCGTTCGTGGTCCGTCGCGCCTGAGCCCTGCGGGTGTTAACAAGGGGCCCTTCCTCTACCGGAGGCGTTAAGAAGGGGCCCTTCCTTACGAAAGTCAGGGTGGGTGGCTGCCGTTCGACGGCGGCGGGGCGCCCCCGCCGGCCCATAGCGTCGCCGCATGATCACACTTCGTGCGTTGACGAAACGGTTCGGCGACGTGACAGCCGTCGACGACCTGACCGTCGAGATCCGCCCCGGGCAGGTCACCGGGTTCCTCGGCCCGAACGGCGCGGGCAAGTCCACCACCATGCGGATGGTGCTCGGCCTGGACCGGCCCACCGCCGGGCAGGCCCTGGTGAACGGCCGGGACTACCGCACGCTGCGGCACCCGCTGCACGAGGTGGGCGCGCTGCTCGACGCGACAGGCGTGCACCCGGCCCGCTCCGGCGTGGCGCACCTGCGGGCGATGGCGCGCAGCAACGGCGTACCGGCCCGGCGGGTGACCGAGGTGCTCGACCTGGTGGGCCTGGACGCCCGCGCCGCCGGCAAGCCCGGCCGGGCGCTGTCGCTGGGCATGGGTCAGCGGCTCGGCATCGCCGGCGCGCTGCTCGGCGACCCGCCGGTGCTGCTGCTCGACGAGCCGGTGAACGGGCTCGACCCGGACGGCGTGCGGTGGATCCGGGGCTTCACCCGCCGCCTCGCCGACGAGGGACGCACCGTCCTCGTCTCGAGCCACCTGATGAGCGAGATGCAGCAGACCGCCGACCGGGTCGTGGTGCTGGGGCGCGGCCGGCTGGTGGCCGACGCGCCGCTGGCCGAGCTGATCGCCGCCCGGCCCGCCGCGTCGGTCCGCGTACGCGGCCCCGAACCGGCCGCGCTCGCCGCCCTCGGCGACCGGCTGGCCGCCGAGGGCGCGACTGTCACCGCCGACGAGGGCGGGATGTCCGTCGCCGGCAGCACCGCCGGCCGGGTCGGCGACCTGGCGCACGAGATGGGGGTACGGCTGCACGAGCTGACCCCCGTCGCCCCCTCCCTGGAGGAGGCGTTCCTGGAGCTGACCGCCGACAGCGTGGAGTACGCCGCCGGCCCGACCGGAGGTGGCACCCGATGACCGCAGAGTCCACGCTCGACCCGGCCCGCCGGACCGCCCGGCCCGCCCCCGCCGGGCATCCGCTCGCCGGGGCGGTGGCCGCCGAGTGGACGAAGCTCTGGTCGGTGCGCTCCACCTGGTGGACGCTGCTCGCGGCGGTGCTGACCATGACGGCCACCAGCGCCCAGCTCGCCATCTACGCGCAGAACGCCAACACCGACGACGACCCGGCCAACAACCCGGGCGTGGTGAGCGTCGGCGAGATCGTGGCCGGGTCGCTGGAGCTGACCCAGTACGTGGTGCTGGCGCTCGGCCTGTTCGCGATCACCAGCGAGTTCACCACCGGCACGATCCGCACCACGCTGCGCTGCACCCCGTCGCGGGGCCGGGTGCTGGCGGCCAAGGCGGTGGTGGTGGGCGCTGTGACGTTCGGCCTCGGGCTGCTGCTCGGCACGGTCGGCGCGGTGACGGCCCGGCCGGTGCTGGGCGAGTGGGGCCGCGCCCCGCTGGGCGGGACGGTGGCCGACGTGGTCGCCGCCGCGGCGTACCTGGCGCTGATCGGTGTGCTGGCGCTCGGCCTGGCGGCGGCGCTGCGCGGCGCGGTGCTGGCCCTGACCGTGCTGTTCGCGTTGCTGATGATCGTTCCGCTGTCGTTGCAGGAGCCGGACATCACCGTGCTCACCCGGATCGCCGACGGGTTTCCCGGCGTCGCGGGCAACCACTTCCTGGCCGGGGACACCACGCCGTACCCGGCGGCCGTGGGTCTGCTGGTGCTCGCCGCCTGGGCCGCCGCCGCGCTGGCGCTGGGCCGGTGGGCGCTGGCCCGGCGCGACGCGTGAGCGGGGCGGGGCTGGTCAGCCGGTGGGCGGGACCAGCCCCGCCTCGTACGCGAGGATCGCCGCCTGCACCCGGTTGCGCACGTCCAGCCGGGTGAAGATGCTCGTCAGGTAGCTCTTCACGGTGCCCTCGACCAGGTGCAGCCGGCGGGCGATCTCGGCGTTCGACAGTCCCGCGCCGACCAGCGCCAGCACGTCGCGTTCCCGATCGGTCAGCCCGGCCAGCCGGTCCCTCGCGTACGGGCCACGGGCGAGCCGGCCGCCGCTCAGCTCGATCACCCGGCGCGCGACCCGGGGCGACAGGTACGCCCCGCCGTCGGCCACCGCACGCACCCCCGCCAGCAGTTCGCGCGGATCACCGGACTTGAGCAGGAACCCGGCGGCGCCGTGGCCGAGCGCGCGGGCGATCAGGTCGTCGTCGCCGAACGTGGTGAGCATGACCGCCGCCGTCTCCGGCACCAGCCGGCGGATCTGCGCGGCGGCGCTGAGCCCGTCGCAGCGGGGCATCCGGATGTCCAGCAGCGCCACCCGGGGCCGGTGCGCGCGGACCATCTCGACCGCGGCCAGGCCGTCGCCCGCCTCACCGACCACCTCGATGCCGGAGTCGGCGGCCAGGATCGCCCGGACCCCGGCCCGGACCAGTGCCTCGTCGTCGGCGAGCACCACTCGCAGTGGGCGGTCGTGGTCGTTGCTCATTGTTCGATCCGCTCCTTGCTGACCAGCCGCCCGTCGGCGAAGCAGAGCCGCCAGGTCGCCTGGGCGAACGGGAAGTTGCCGTCGGTGTAGAACTCGCAGCCCGGCACCGCGCCGGTCGCGGGCGGGTCGGCCTGGCGGCGGGGCAGCCCGAGCGCGTCACGCGGCTCACCGAGGCGCAGCCGTTCGTAGCCGGCCCGGTCCAGCACCGCGCCGGCGGTGGCGAGCGGGTAGTAGACGAGCGCCAGCACCAGGGCCAGCCCGGCGGGCGCTCCGATCGCCACGAGCAGACTTCGCCGCACCCGCCGCCGGGCCTCCCGCAGCCGCCGGGCCGCGTCCCCGTGTCCGTCCCGGCCGGGTACGCCGGCGCGTCCGGCGTCGAGCGGGTCGATCTCCGCGAGGTCGTCGCCGGGTCGCGGGGCGGTCGCCCCGGAACCGTCAGCCGGGCCGGTGACCGGCGGACCGGCGTCGGCGAGGGCCGGCGTCCCCGAGGCTCGGATCGGGCCGGCGACCGGTGAACCGGCGTCCGCGCGGCCGGGCGGTACAGGCGCCCCGTCGAGCGGGCCGGTGGCGAGCAGCCCGGCGTCCGGCCCGTCCAGCGGGACGTGTGCGGTGACCGCCCAGCCGCCGTCGCACGGGCCGGCGTCCAGCACGCCGCCGGCGAGGCGTACCCGCTCGCGCAGCGCCAGCAACCCGGAGCCGTGCGACGGCGGCCCGGGCAGCGGACCGGCCGGCGGCGGCGCGTTCACCACCGCGACAGTCACCACGCCGGCGTCGCGTGCCACAGCGACGGTGACCGGGGCCCCCGGGGCGTAGCGGGCGGCGTTGGTGAGCGCTTCCCGGACCACCCGGTGCACCGCGTGCGCGGGCAGCGGCGGCAGGTCCGCCTCGTCGGCGCGCAGGTCGACGGTCATCCCGGCGTCGCGCGCGCCGTCGACCACGTCGGCGACCGTCTCCCCCGGCGGCCGCAACGTGCGTTCCTCGCGCAGCACGCCGATCACGTCGTGCAGGCGTTCGGTGGCGGCGGCGACGCTGGCCCGCAGCTCACCGGCCGCCGCCCGGTGCGCCGGGGACAGGTCCGGCGCCAGTTCCAGCGCACCCGCCCGCAGCGCGATGAGGCTCAGATCGTGGCCGAGCGAGTCGTGCATGTCCTGCGCGATACGGGCCCGCTCGCGCAGGCGTACCCGCTCGGCCTCGGCCCGGCGCTGCGCCTGCGCGTGCCTCAGTCCGGCGTCGGCGAGCGCGCGGTGCTGCCGCCGCAGCCGGCCCAGCAGCCAGGGGAACACCCCGGCGAACAGCAGCACCGAGGCGAGCAGGAACCAGGTGGACGGCTCGGTGCCGAGCAGCCCCAGGTTGAGCACCGAGCCGGTGACCGCGATGGCGGCGAAGACGGCAGCGGCCGGTGCGGCCCGGTCGCTGCGCCGCCCGGCGAGGTAGCCGAAGACCGGGATGGCGAACACGACGTTGCCGTCGACGAGCGAGCCCGCCACCACCGCGAGCACCGCGACCAGCGGCCACCGGCGCCCGATCCACACCGCCGTGCCGAGCAGCGCCAGCGCGGCGGCCAGCGGCGGCAGCTCGCCGATCTGCGGCGGGGTGAGCCGGCCGTACGCCACCGGCGCCGCGAGCACGGCCCAGAGCAGCAGGTCACCGGCCCGGCGTTGTCGTTCGCGGGGTTCCACGGCGGTCACGCTACCCACGCCCGGCCGGGCCGGGCACCGACGAAAGTCAGGTCTCCTCGGCCCAGGCCCGCCAGTCGTCGAGCACGCCGTACAGGGCAGGGGTGAGCCAGCCGGGCGCGGACCGGCGGAACACGCCCGGGTCCATCCCGCCCGCACCGGCCGGCACCGCGCCGAGCAGGTTCGGCAGCAGCTCGGACAGGTTGAGCCAGTGCACCAGTTCCGGTTCGGTCGGCCAGGCGCCGATCACCACACCGGCCGGGACGGCCCGTCGTTCCAGCGCCTCCAGCGTCAGCGCGGTGTGGTTGAGCGTGCCGAGCCCGGCCCGCGCCACCACCACCGCGGGCGCGCCGAGCGACACCGCCAGGTCGGCCACCGTCCACGGCTCGCCGGACGGGCGCAACCCCATCGGTACGAGCAGCCCGCCCGCGCCCTCGACGAGCACCAGGTCGTGCTTGTCCGCCTCCTCGCGGATCGCGTCGACCGCGTTGTACAGCTCCAGCGGCGGCAGCTCCGCCACCCGGGCCGCGGCCAGCGGGGCCAGCGGATCGGGGAAGCTGGCCAACGTCCGGCCGGTCAGCGGGGCGGCCAGCCGGGTCACCGAGTCGACGTCGCCGGGCTCGCCTGTCGCCGTACCCGTCTGGCCGGGCTTGACCACGGCGACCCGCAGGCCGGCCGCCTGCGCGGCGGCGGCGACGGCGGCGGTCACCACTGTCTTGCCGACCTCGGTGTCGGTGCCGGTCACCAGCACCGGCCCGGTCCAGGCGTCGCCGAGGCTCATGGCGCACACTCCACGATCACGTCCAGGGCCCGGTCGAAGTCGGCCCGATCCACCCCGGCGCTGACGGTGAGCCGCAGCCGGGACCGGCTGTCCGGCGTGGACGGCGGACGGAAGCAGCCGACCGCCACGCCCCGGTCCCGGCAGGCGGCGGCCCAGGCGGTCGCCTCTTGCGGGCCGGGCGCGGTCACCGAAATCACGGCGCCGTCCGGGGCGGACACGGACAGCCCGGCCGCGCCGAGCCGGCGCACCGCCGCCGCGACCCGGTCGGCCAGCTCTGCGCGCAGCGCGTCACCGGCGCGGGCCAGGCGCACCGCGGCGCGGACCCCGGCCACCACGGCGGGCGGCGGCGCGGTGTCGAAGATGAACGTGCGGCCGGTCTCCACCAGGTGGCGGACGAACTCGGCCGGCCCGGCGACCACGCCACCGGCCCCGCCGAGCGCCTTGGACAGCGTCGCGGTGACCACCACGTCGGGTGCGCCGGCCAGCCCGGCGGCGGCGACCCCGCCGGCCCCGGCCGGGCCGGTGACGCCGAGCGCGTGCGCGTCGTCGACGAGCAGCAGCGCGCCGTGGCGGCGGGCCACCGCGTGCAGCTCCGCGAGCGGGGCCAGGTCACCGTCGACGGAGAAGACCGACTCGGTCACCACCACCGCCGGGCGGCCCGGCGCGGCGGCCAGCGCCGCAGCCACCGCCGCCACGTCCGCGTGCGGCGTCACGAGCGTCTCGGCGCCGGAGATCCGGCAGCCGTCGATCAGCGAGGCGTGGTTGTGGGCGTCGGAGACGAGCAGCGTACGCGGCTGCGTCAGTCCCCGGACGGCGGCGAGGTTGGCCAGGTAGCCGGAGGAGAAGACGAGCGCCCGGTCGACGCCGAGCCAGTCGGCCAGGTCGTCCTCGAGCGCGTGGTGGGCGTCGGTGGACCCGCGCACCAGGCGCGACCCGGTGGCACCCAGCCCGTACGCGGACAGGGCCGTCGCTGCGGCGGCGGTGACCTCGGGGTGGGTGGCCAGGCCGAGGTAGTCGTTGCCGGCCAGGTCGACCACGGCGTCGTCGGCGGTCCGGGGGCGCAGCGTGCGGGTCAGCCCCGCCCGGGCCCGCAGCTCGGCGCGGCGGTCCAGGGCCGCCAGCCAGTCCGCCACCGTGCCGTCCCCTCCCGCCGACTTCCCGCCCCCCGCCGGGCGCTTCCGCGGGGCGAAGTTACCACCCGCGCCGAGGGCCCCGGCGTGGCGCGGTCCCGGCTCGCCGGAGGGCCCGTGGCGGCGGTTTCCCGCGCTCACGGTGGCCTGTTAGGTTACGAGCCATGCCAGAGATCCTCGACCAGGCCCGCGAGCGGGTGCTGGGCAACGGCGTCGGCCTCGACGAGGCCGGCATCCTCGCGGTGCTGAACCTTCCCGACGAGCACCTGCCCGCCGCACTCCAGCTCGCCCACGAGGTCCGGATGCGCTGGTGCGGTCCGGAGGTCGAGGTCGAGGGCATCGTCTCGCTGAAGACCGGCGGCTGCCCGGAGGACTGCCACTTCTGCTCGCAGTCCGGCCTGTTCACCTCGCCGGTGCGCTCGGTCTGGCTGGACATCCCGGCGCTGGTCGAGGCCGCGAAGCAGACCGCCGCGACCGGGGCGACCGAGTTCTGCATCGTGGCCGCCGTGCGTGGCCCGGACGCCCGGCTGATGAAGCAGATGCGCGAGGGCGTCGCCGCCATCCGCGCCGAAGTCGACATCCAGGTCGCCGCCTCGCTCGGCATGCTCACCCAGGAGCAGGTCGACGAGCTGGTCGAGATGGGCGTGCACCGCTACAACCACAACCTGGAGACCTGCCGCTCCTACTTCCCGAACGTGGTCACCACGCACTCGTGGGAGGAGCGCTGGGAGACGCTGCGGATGGTCCGCGAGTCCGGCATGGAGGTCTGCTGCGGCGGCATCCTCGGCCTCGGCGAGACGGTCGAGCAGCGCGCCGAGTTCGCCGCCCAGCTCGCCGAGCTGGACCCGCACGAGGTGCCGCTGAACTTCCTCAACCCGCGCCCGGGCACGCCGCTGGGTGACCGCCCGGTGGTGGAGGGCAAGGACGCGCTGCGCGCCATCGCCGCGTTCCGGCTGGCCATGCCGCGCACCATCCTGCGGTACGCGGGCGGCCGCGAGCTGACCCTCGGTGACCTGGGCACCCGCGACGGCCTGCTCGGCGGCATCAACGCGGTGATCGTCGGCAACTACCTGACCACGCTGGGTCGCCCGGCCAACGCCGACCTGAAGCTGCTGGAGGACCTGAAGATGCCGGTGAAGGCGCTCTCGGCGACCCTGTGAGGCAGCGGTGACCGAATCCTCCCCCGCCACGGCCGCCCCCGTCGCGCTCTGGTGCGACAGGTGCGGCGAGTCGGTGGCGGCCGGGCCGCACCCGGCGTGCGAGGCGGCCCGGGCGTGGGAGCCACCGCGTTGGTGCGCGTCCTGCCGGCGGCGGATGAAGGTGCAGGTCGTACCGGCCGGCTGGTCGGCGGTCTGCGTCGAGCACGGCGAGCGGCGGGGCTGAGGCGTGTTGCGGGGGCGGGCGGTGACGTTGCGGCCGGTGACCGACGCCGACGTGCCCGCCCTGGCCGCGATCCGGGCCACCCCCGAGGTGCGCCGCTGGTGGCGCGGCGGTGACGACCTGGCCGAGTCGGTCCGCGCCGACCTGGCCGACGACGCGGTGACGATCTACGCGGTCGAGCACGACGGCAAGCTGGTCGGCGCGATCCAGTGGTACGCGGAAACCGACCCCGACTACCGCCACGCCAGCCTGGACGTCTTCCTCGACCCGGCGGTACGCGGCTCGGGGCTGGGCGGCGACGCGATCCGCACCCTGGTCCGGCACCTGATCGACGAGTACGGCCACCACCGGTTCACCATCGACCCGGCGGCGGCGAACACGGCGGCGATCCGGGCGTACGCGAAGGTGGGGTTCCGCCCGGTGGGCATCATGCGGCGCTACGAGCGCGGGGCGGACGGGCGCTGGCACGACGCGCTGCTGATGGACCTGCTCGCCGAGGACCTGGCCGGCTGAACGGACGGGCGTGCCCGGCACCGCACGGGTGCCGGGCACGCTCTGTTCGAACGGTGTGACGGTCAGCGCTGGAGGGTCAGCACACCCGGCCGCCACGGCAGCAGGTTGTAGTCGCCTCCCGCACTGGGGTTCTTGCCCTGGTACAGGAACTGCAGGTTGCAGGGGTCGATGGTCTTGGTCTGGTCGGGGTTGGTGCGGACCAGGTCACCGTGGCTGATGTCGTTGGTCCACGTCGCGCCGCTGTTGGCCTTGCCGGCGAAGGGGTTGCTCTCCGTGGCGGCCTGCGGGGTCCACGAGCCGTTCAGGCTGTTGGACGTGAACGACCGGAAGTATCGTCCCTGGCTCCCGATCGCCTCGACGATCATGAGGTACTGGTTCTGGCCGGCCACCTTGTAGACCTCGACGCCCTCGAACAGGTTGTTCGTCGAGTCGGTCATGATCGTCGTGTAGCTCGAGCCGAAGCTGCCCGGGAAGTTCCCGAGCGGCATGCTCGACCGGTAGATCTTGCCGTTGTCCCCGGCGAAGAACAGGTACATGTTCTGGTCGTCACCGATCAGGGTCTGGTCGATGACGCCGTACGGGGCGTCCGGCAGGGTGGCGGTGGACAGCGTCTGCGCCGAGGACCAGCCGTTGGCGTTCGTCGGGTCGCTCGACGTCTTGTAGCTGAACGAGGTCGGTCCCCACTGGTACGCCAGCACCCAGATGTTCTTCGGCGCGAAGTACAGCAGGGTGGGCGCCACGGTGCCCTGGCTCATTCCGTTCTGGCCGGCCGAGGCCATGTCGGACCAGTTCGTGAACGGGGTGAAGTTCATCGAGCTGTACTGGCCGCTGCTGTTGACGTACGACCCGTAGACCAGGTGCTTGCCGTTGTAGACCACGTTCGTGAAGTCCTTGAGCGAAACCCAGCCGTTCTGCGGGTTGGCCAGCGCGCCGGTAGACGACCACCGGTAGGTCGACGGGAGCGAACAGCCGCCCGGCGGGGGCGTGGTGGTGGCCGGCGGCGGTGTGGTCGGCGAGGTACCGCCACCGAAGTTGGTCCGCCACTGCTGGTTGGTCTGCCCGTGGCAGTCGTACAGCTGGACCTGCTGGCCGTTGCCGGTGCCCCAGACGTCGAGGCAGCGGCCGGACTGCACACCGCTGATGGTGCCGTTGGAGTTGATGTTCCACTGCTGGTTCGACTGGCCGTTGCAGTCGTAGATGATGATGCCGGTGCCGTTGCCGGTGGCCGCGCCGTTCGCGTCGAGGCACTTGGTGCCGTAGACCATCAGCTGCTTGCTGGAGGTGTACGTCCACCGCTGGTTCGACTGGTTGTTGCAGTCGTAGAGCTGCACCCGCGTGCCGTTGCTCTGCGAGGAGTTCGGCACGTCGATGCACCGGCCCGACTGCACGCCGACGATCTGGCCGGCGCCACCGCTGGGCGGCGGTCCCGTGGTCGGGGTCGTGGTCGGCCCGGAGGTCGGGGCGGCCGCGTTGAGCGCGTTGAGGACCGAGGTGTACGCGGCCTTCTTGTTGCCGCTGCCGTCGAACAGCAGCGGGTTCTCGTTGGAGCGCCACGAGTCGCTGTCACGCACGCCCCATACGGTGATGCCGATGCAGCGCGGCACGTTGATGCACGCCTGGGTCAGACCCGCGTACTGGCTGGTCGAGGAGTTGGTGACGTCGACCTCGGTCAGCGCGACGTCGACGCCGAGGGCGGCGAAGTTCTGCAGCGTGGTCTGGAAGTTGCTCGGCAGCGAGCTGCCGCCGGTGAAGTGGGTCTGCAACCCGACGCAGTCGATCGGCACACCACGGGACTTGAAGTCCCGGATCATGTTGTACACACCCTGCGTCTTGCCGTACGACCAGTTCTCGATGTTGTAGTCGTTGTAGCAGAGCTTCGTCGACGGGTCGGCCGCCCGCGCGGTGCGGAACGCCACCTCGATCCAGTCGTTACCGGTGCCCTGCAGGTTCGAGCTGCGGCGGCTGCCGTCCTCGTTGAACGCCTCGTTCACCACGTCCCACGCGGCCAGCTTGCCCCGGTAGTGGGCCATCACGCCGTTGATGTGGTCGATCATCGCCTGACGCAGGTTGCTGCCGCTGAGGCTCTGCATCCAACCCGGCTGCTGCGCGTGCCACGCCAGCGTGTGACCACGGACCTTCAGCCCGCGCTGCGTGGCCCAGTTGTAGATCTGGTCGCCCGAGTTGAAGTTGAACTGGCCCCGCTGGGGCTGCGTCGCGTCCGGCTTCATCTCGTTCTCGGCCGTGATCATGTTGAACTCACGCGCCGCGATGGTGCTGTACGTGGAGTCGTTCAGCCGGCCCGCCGCGATGGCCGTGCCGAAGTACCGGCCCGACTGCGCGGCGGCCGCGCCCAGCGTGCTCGCGGCGGCGTTCGCCGACGGCATCATGACCGCGACGGCGGCCACCGTCACGGCGCTGACCGCGCCGGCGAGCAACGCTCTGA
Source organism: Micromonospora sp. WMMA1949 (assembly GCF_027460145.1). NCBI lineage: Bacteria > Bacillati > Actinomycetota > Actinomycetes > Micromonosporales > Micromonosporaceae > Micromonospora > Micromonospora sp. WMMA1949. The sequence continues at coordinate 958,484 of NZ_JAPZBG010000001.1, forward strand.
CCACGGGCGATCGCCGTCGCCGACTCCCGCCGCGATGAACTGATGGGCTCATTGCCATCTTGGCCTCCTTACTGGCCAACACCCAGGCCGTCGGGGCGGGACGACTGGACGTCTCGATAGGGGATCTAGCTCCGTCGATGCTTCCATCGCGCATCGACGGGGACAATGGTGTTTCGGAAAAGTTTCGGAACGTTTTGGCCGCGCGGGACGGGGTGTGGCGTGACCGGTCACCCGGGGTGCGGCACCGGCCACGCCACGCCACCTCGACGGTCAGGAGACCGTGCAGGCGGCCCCGTTGAGCGTGAAGCCCGTCGGCCTCGGGTTGGCGCCGGTGTGGGTGCCGTTGAAGCCGAAGCTCGTCGACGCCCCCGGTGCCAGCGCCCCGTTGTAGGACAGGTTCGACGCGGTCACCGCCGTGCCGGTCTGGGTCACGTTCGCCGACCAGGCCTGCCCGACCTTCTGCCCGGCGTTGCCGAAGGTGAACGCCAGCGTCCAGCCGTTGATCGCCGTGGTGCCGGTGTTGGCGACTGTGACGTTCGCGGTGAACCCGGTGTCCCAGGAGTTCGCCGTCCAGGTCACCGCACAGGCGCCGCCGGCAGGCGGCGCGGTGGTGGTCACCGTGACGCCGGGCGAGGCGGGCGAGACGTTTCCGGCCGCGTCCACCGCCACCACAGTGAACGTGTACGTGGTGGAGGCGGTCAGCCCGGTCACCGCCAGCGTGGTGCCGGTGGACGAGCCGACCAGGACGTTCCCGCCCCGGTAGACGCGGTAGCCGGTGACGCCCACCGCGTCGGTGGCCGGACCCCAGGTCAGGGTCAGTCCGGTCGCGCCGACCGCCGAGGCGGTGGGCGTGCCGGGCGCGGTCGGCGCTGTGGTGTCCGGCGCCGGGCCGGCCGGCGTGGTGACGCTGACCGCCGCCGACGACGCGGACCTGTTGCCGGCGCCGTCGAGGGCCCGCACGGTGAACTGGTACGTCCGCTCCGGCGTCAGCCCGGTCACGGCCAGGGTCGCCCCGGTGGAGGCGGTGACGACCGGGTCGGCGCCGGCCGAGGCACGGGTCACCTCGTACCCGGCCAGGCCGCTGCCGCCGGTGTCGGTGGACGCGGCCCAGCTCAGCGTGAGCCCGCTGGACGTGACGGCGGACGCGACGGGCGTGCCGGGCACCGAGGGCGCGGTGGTGTCCGGTGTGGCCGGTCCGGGCTCCTCGCCCCAGACGCGCACGCCGCCGGAGTAGAGCGGCACCTTGGGGTTGGGCCCGGCGGTGGCCTGGTACGACGGGTCGTTCGTCGGGTCCCAGGTGCCGCCCTCCGGCACCCCGATCTTGAACTGGACCTCCATCCGGTGCTGCGACTGACCGGCGGGCGCGATGGTGTAGCCGGTGCAGTCGACCTCGACGTACCAGATGTCGCCGGAGAACTGCTTCGCGGCCGACGGCGACGGGCAGCCCTGGGTGTAGCCGGGCGTGACGGTGACCGGTCCGGTGCCGTCGGGCCGGAAGAAGTACCGGAACTTACCGGTGGTCAGTGCCCGGGCCGGGAACGCCGACTTGTTGTAGATGATCGCCTTGAGCCCGGTGGCGCGCGGCTCGGCCTGCATCACTGTGGTCTCCACCGTCAGCTCGTCCATGTCGGGCGTCTCGGCGGACGGGAAGCCGGCGCGCGGGCTGCCGCCGTACTCGTTGGCGAGCCGGGCCAGCGCGGAGGTGAAGCCGGCGTTGTAGTCGGTCGCCACCTCGTTCATCACGTAGTCCGACCGGCTGTCGGTGTACGCGTCGTTCGCCGAGGACGGGCCGCCGACGAGCGCGCCGTAGAGCACGTGCCGGGTCTCGGTGGGTACGGTCTGGCTGTCCCACCAGGAGCCGTGCGCGGTGCGGTGGTGCGGGTTGCGCGGCGAGTTGGCGCCGAAGCCGATCTGGTAGCTGGAGTTGCGCGGGTTGTCGCCGAGCGCGTAGTTGATCTGCCGGACGGCGAAGTCGTGGTAGCGCGTCTTGCGCGTGGTGTCGGTGGTCTTGTCGCTGTAGACGAGCGCGGCGAACGCGGTGTTGGAGGCGTACCGCAGCGCGCCCCAGGAGTCGAGCACCGCCATCCCGCCCGGCGAGTACGGCACCCGCTGGCCGTTGACGCCCACGGTCCAGTAGTCCAGCCACCGGTTGGCGTCGTCGGCGTACTTCTGCTTGCCGGTCAGGTTGGCCAGCAGCACGTACGCGCCGAACTGCTTGTTGTCCCAGGCGATGGTCCACTTGTAGGAGCGGGTGGTGGACTGCGGTTCGGTGCCGAGCTTGTCGTACTCGCTCTCGGCCTTCGCCAGGTAGGTGGCGTCGCCGGTGGCCCGGTACAGCCAGATCGCGCCCCAGACCAGCTCGTCCTGGTAGCCGCTCCACGACTTGTAGAAGCTCGTCGCGTCGGTGATGCACTCGTGGTAGCTCTTCCGCACCGTGTCGGCGAACGTGTAGAGCTGCTTGGCGTGGCCGAGCAGCTTGTCCGCGTAGGTCGCGTCGGTGGGCCGGAACACCATCGACGAGGCGGCCATCGCGGCCGCCGTCTCCCCCGCCAGGTCCGCGCCGCCACAGCTCGCGTCGATCTTGTACGCGGGCCGCGCCATCGGCATCACCTCGGCCGGACCCCACCACTTGTGGTCGTCGTCGCCCTTGCCGACCTGTCCGTAGAGGACGTTCGGGGCGGGGTGCGCCTTGACGAAGTAGTCGTTGACGAAGCGCAGGTTGTTCAGCAGGTGGGTGAGCTGGCCGGAGGCGACGTACCCGTCGCGGTACTCGACCGCGCCCCACGCCAGCATGGTGGCGCTGAACGCCATCGGGAAGCCGAACTTCACGTGGTCGCCGGCGTCGTACCAGCCGCCGGTGAGGTCGACGCCGACATCGGCGCCGTCGGTCAGCGCGGAGTCGCCGCGCCAGGAGACCCGGTTCCAGGAGGGTTTGCGGCCCGACTGCTGCGCCTCGTAGAAGAACAGTGACTTCTGCAGCGCCTCGGCGTAGTTGAACGTGGCCGCGGCCTGCGGGGCGGCGGACGCGGGTGGCGGGGCGGCGACGGCCGTGGCCACGCCGACGGCCAGCGCGGCGCCGGCGGCGAACAGCCGGCGCAGCCGGGACCGGCCTGCGGGCGGCGGGATCGGACGGGGCATGGCGAGCTCCTGTGGCTGGCGCCGGGGCGGCAGCCGGAGCGGGGACGGGTTCGGGCTCCGGCTGCCGCGCGGCGGTGGTGGTGGGTGTCCACGAGAGATTCGGGAGCGCTCCCATGGACAATCGACAATGTAATGCGCCGTTCACCACAGGGGAAGAGCGCGCTGATCCGGGACACCCGGGCGTACTCACGGGTAACCATCGGGAGCTGGATCACACCATCGATTGATGTCGATATAGAGCGCGCTCTGTCCCAGCTCAGCGGCATGGTCGCGGACGCGGACGCGCCCCGGACGGCCCCGGCGGCGGCTCGGCCGTCCTGGCATACGAACGTACTGTTGCCCGGCCGTTCGGCCCCGCGGGACAGTACGCCTCACCTGCGGTGCCATCGATGCCGCCGCTCCCCGGACGACACTGAGGAGATCGCGATGGCTCTACGACTCGCCGAAGGCACCTCCTGGTCCGACACGCTCGCCCGGGCGGTCGCCGCCACGCCCGAGGCGTTCGGCACCGGCCCCGACGGCACTCCCACGCTGCACAACCTCGTCCAGGGCGACTGGCGCGCGCTCGGCACGCCCTCCCCCGTCCGCACCCCTGTGGACAACACCGTGCTGGTGCACCTCGCCCGGCTCGACGCCGAGACGGCCCGCGCCGCCGTCGCCCACGCCGCCGACGCGCACCGGGAGTGGGCACGGACCCCGCTGGCCGAGCGCATCGCCCGGGTCACCGACGCGCTCGACGCGCTCACCGCGCACCGCGACCTGCTCGCCCTGCTGCTGGTCTGGGAGATCGGCAAGCCGTGGCGGCTGGCCTGCGCCGACGTGGACCGCGCGCTGGACGGCGTGCGCTGGTACGTGCAGGAGATCGAGCGGATGCTCGCCGACGGGCGGGAGCCGCTGCCCGGCCCGGTCAGCAACATCGCCTCCTGGAACTACCCGATGAGCGTCCTGGTGCACGCCGAGCTGGTGCAGTTGCTCGCCGGCAACGCGGTCATCGCCAAGACGCCGTCGCAGGGCGGCGCGGTCTGCCTCACCGTCGCGCACGCGCTGATGCGCCGCGCCGGGCTGCCCGCCACGCTGCTGTCCGGCAGCGGCGAGGAACTGTCCGAGGTGCTCGTCCGCGCACCGGAGATCGGCGCGGTGGCGTTCGTCGGCGGGCGCTCCAACGGCGGCAAGGTCGCCGCCGCGCTGCTCGACTGCGACAAGCGGCACTTCATCGAGCAGGAGGGCCTCAACGCCTGGGGCATCTGGAACTTCTCCCAGTGGGACTCGCTCGCCGCCCACCTGCGCAAGGGCTTCGAGTACGGCAAGCAGCGCTGCACCGCGTACCCCCGGTTCGTGGTCCAGCGCGACCTGGTCGACGAGTTCCTCGACATGTACCTGCCGGTGGTCCGCTCGATCCGGTTCGGGCACCCGCTCGCCGTCGGTGACGACTGGTCGGCCGGCGACCCGCTGCCCGAGCTGGACTTCGGGCCGCTGATCAGCGCGGCGAAGGCCGACGAGCTGCGGCGCAAGGTCGACGAGGCGGTACGCGGCGGCGCCGTGCCGCTGCACCGCGGCAAGCTCGACGGCGCGCCGTTCCTGGACGGGCAGGACACGTCCGCGTACGTCGCCCCGGCCGTGCTGCTGGCCCCGCCCGGCCGCTCCCGCCTCATGCACGCCGAGCCGTTCGGCCCGGTGGACACGATCGTCGTGGTGGACACCACCGACGAGCTGCTGGCCCAGATGAACGCCTCCAACGGCGCGCTCGTCGCGTCCCTCGCGTGCGACGACGAGGAACTCGCCGGCAAGCTGGCGGTGGACCTCCAGGCGTTCAAGGTGGGCATCAACAAGCCGCGGTCCCGGGGCGACCGGGACGAGCCGTTCGGCGGCCGGGGCGCGTCCTGGAAGGGCGCGTTCGTCGGCGGCGACCTGCTCGTCCAGGCGGTCACCGTGGGCGGCGACGGCCGGCTCTACGGCAACTTCCCGGACTACAGCAGCTACCCGGCCACCTGATCCGCACAGACGGGCGGGGCCCCCGCATCGGGAGCCCCGCCGTGTCACCGTCCCCCGTATCGGAGGTCGGCCCCTGTGGCGCGTGACCGCGCCGGTTCCGGCCGCCGGGCCGTACCCCTCGGGTGTGCCGCGCCGTTGCGGCGCACCTCCGTGGTCCGGCCGGCGGCCGTCAGCTCAACTCGACCGCTGCGCCGGCACCGTCACCTCGGCCCGCACGACCGGATCCGCCGCCGGCCGCGCGGCCAGCGGCAGCGTCGCGGTGAGCACGCCGCCGTCGCGTTCCATCGCCACCGGCCGGTCGAGCCGGCGCAGCGTCCGCAGCATCGGCGTGTTCTCGGACTGCACGTGCAGCAGCACGGCGGCGTACCCGGCCCGGTCGGCGTGCCCGACCAGTCGGCGCAGCAGCGCCGAGCCGAGGCCCCGGCGCTGCCAGTCGTCGCGGACCAGCAGCGCCGCCTCGGCCTCGTCGCCCTCGCCGAGCAGGTTCGCCATCGCCACGACCGGCTCCGCCGCCCCGCCGGAGCCCGCCGTGGCGAGCAGTGTCACGCCCCGCGCCGGCTCCAGCAGCCGCCGCAACCGGGCCGGCGACGGGTCCGCCGCCCCGCTCAGGTAGCGCCGCTGCCGGCTGCGCGCCGAGCAGGCGGCATGCAGGTCGCGTACGCCGGGGATGTCCTCGGCGGTCGCGGCCCGCACCGAGACCTCGCCGCCGTCCGGCAGCACCAGCGTGATCCGGTCGGCGTCCCGGCGGGCGAGCGTCGCCGCCAGCTCGACCAGGGCCTGCGCGCGGGCGTACTCGGCCGGGGTGAAGCTGGGCTCCCGGCGGTGCAGTTCGTGGGCGCCGCCGGCCGGGTCGGCGAGCACCATCGTCGTGCCGCCCACCCCGCCCGGCGCGACGGCGGGTGTCGGACGCCAGGTCACCGTGTCGGCGCCGAGCAGCGTGCGCAGCACCTCGCCGGTCGACTCCGGATCACGGATCAGCCGCCCGGCGAGCCCGAGCACCCGGGTCGGCTCGTCGGCCAGCCCGCGCGCCCCGCTGCGCGCGACCCAGCAGTCCCGGCCCCGGCCCCGCTCCACGGCGGCCCGCAGCTCCGCCTCGGTCACCTGCTCGGGCGCGTCGACCAGGAAGTCGTCGACCGCCCCGGCCTCGGTGGTGTGCACCTGCACGCTGAGGATGTTGACCCCGCGCAACGCGAGGCTCGCCGTGAGCACCGACAGGTAGCCCGGCCGGTCGTCCACGGTGGCTCGGATCCGCCACAGCGCCATGGTTGTCTCCCTTCCTCAGCACCGACCATGCCGTCCGCCTGTTGCGGGCCCGTTGCCCCGGGGTGACGCGGGCCGACCGGTCAGGTGACGGTGGTCACTGGCGGCGTGCCGACCAGGTCCAGCCGGTCGCCGAGGATCACCGCGCTGGCGCGGACGAGCTGGGCGAGGCGGTCCACCTCGGTGGAGTGGAACCCGGCGGCGGCGAGCGGCTCGCTGTGGTCACGGGCGACCACGAGCACCAGCCCGGCCCGGCCGAACGGCGCCACCGCGTAGTGGTGCCCCTCCGGGCTGGTCATGGAGCGCGCCCGCAGCGGGGTCACCTCCGGCAGCCGCGGCGGTGACGGCGCCCGCCAGCTCGCGTGGCCGATCGCGGCGACGCCGGCCTCGCCGCTGCGCGAGGCCCAGTCCAGGGGTACGACGGCGGCCACCGCCCAGTCCGCGGCGAGCAGCCCCGGCACCGCGTCGACGAGCGTGGCCACCCCGTCGACCGGGTTCGCCGCCACCTGGGCGAGCAGTTCGGCGTCCTGCCCGGTGGTGGTGGGCGCGCCGATCGCCCGCCACACGCCGTCCACCCGGACGCCGGGGATCGCGGCCAGCCCGGCGAGCATCCGCTCCACCCGCGCCGCACCCGGCCAGACCACCGTGAAGTCGTCCACCGCCCGGCCGCCGAGCCGTTCCAGCACCACCACCTGCACGATGTCCGCGCCGGAGACGCCGAGTGTCCGGGCCACCTGGCCGAGCGTGCCCGGACGGTCCGGCAGGGTCACCCGAACTCTCAGCAGCATGTCTGATCCCCTCCGCTCGGCGGGCCGGCCGAGCGGCCGGCAGGCTGGGGCCCAGCCTGCCGGTTGACCATTTCGCCCCTGTTGCAGGGGCATGTCCCGCCGGGAAAACCCGACCTTGACAACAAAGCTGAGCTGCCATCAACTAATCGGATGACCGATCCGGCCGCCGATGTCGCCGCGCCCTCGACCGGTCCCGCCCCGCGCGGGCTCGACCTCGACCGGCTCGCCGCCCATCTGGCCGTCCACCGGCCGGACCTGAGCGGGCCGCTGTCGGCGCGGCTGATCGCCGGCGGCAAGTCCAACCTCACCTACCTGCTGCGCGCCGGTGACCGCGAGGTCGTGCTGCGCCGCCCTCCGCTGGGTCACGTGCTGGCCACCGCGCACGACATGGCCCGCGAGCACCGGGTGATCTCGGCGCTCGCGCCGACCGGCGTACCGGTGCCGGAGGCGCTGCTGCTCTGCGCCGACGAGAGCGTCATCGGCGCGCCGTTCTACCTGATGGCCAAGGTCGACGGCGAGGTCTACCGGCGGCGGGAGCAGACCGACGCGCTCACCTCCGCCCAGCGGCACGACCTCGCCATGGCGATGATGGACACGCTCGCCACGCTGCACCGGGTCGAGCCGGCCGAGGTGGGACTGGCCGACTTCGGCCGGCCGGAGGGCTACCTGGGCCGGCAGGTACGCCGCTGGGCCGGCCAGCTCGACCGGTCCCGCAGCCGGCCCCTGCCCGGCATCGACGAACTGCGCGACACCCTGGCCGCCAGCGTGCCCGAGGGCGCGAACGCGGGCCGGATCGTGCACGGCGACTACCGGCTGGACAACCTGCTCGCCGGCGTCGACCCGGTGGCGGTGCGGGCGGTGCTCGACTGGGAGATGGCCACGCTCGGCGACCCGCTGGCCGACCTCGGGCTGCTGCTGACGTACTGGGACGTGCTCGGCGACAGCGACCACGGCGAGGGCAACCCGGTCGCCGACGGCATCGGGCCGCGCGCCGGTTTCCCCACCGGCGCCGAGCTGATCGAGCGGTACGCCGGACGCAGCGACGTCGACGTCGGCCCGCTGCACTGGCACGTGGCGCTCGGCTGTTTCAAGCTCGCGGTGATCTGCGAGGGCATCCACTACCGGCACACGCTCGGGCAGACGCTGGGCGAGGGCTTCGACCGGATCGGCGACATGGTGGCGCCGCTCGTGGCACACGGGTTGCGCGCGGTGAGGGAGAACTAGATGGAGTTCGCGTACGACGACCGGACGGTCGAGCTGCGGCAGCGGCTGGAGGCGTTCCTCACCGAGTGCGTGTACCCGGCCGAGCCGGTGCACCACGAGCAGGTGGCCGCCGCCGGCGACCCGTGGGCCCGCCCGCCGGTGATGGAGGAGCTGAAGGCGCAGGCGCGGGAGCGCGGGCTGTGGAACCTGTTCCTGCCCGACGCGCGCTACGGCGCCGGCCTGACCAACCTCCAGTACGCGCCGCTGGCCGAGCTGACCGGGCGCAGCCCGCACCTGGCGCCGGAGGCGCTCAACTGCGCCGCGCCGGACACCGGCAACATGGAACTGCTCGCCGAGTTCGGCTCCGAGGCGCAGCGCAAGCAGTGGCTCATGCCGCTGCTCGCCGGGGAGATCCGGTCCGCGTTCTGCATGACCGAGCCGGAGGTGGCCTCCTCCGACGCGACGAACATCGGCACCCGGATCGTCCGCGACGGCGACCACTACGTCGTCAACGGCCGCAAATGGTGGTCGTCCGGGGCGATGGACCCGCGCTGCGAGATCTTCATCGTGATGGGCAAGACCGACCCGGACGCCGACCGGCACCGCCAGCAGAGCATGATCCTGGTCCCCCGGGACACCCCCGGCGTGACGGTACGGCGCGGCATGCGGGTCTTCGGCTACAGCGACGCCCCGCACGGCGGGCACGCCGAGATCGACTTCACCGACGTGCGGGTGCCGGTGGACAACCTGGTCGGCGAGGAGGGCACCGGGTTCGCCATCGCCCAGGCCCGGCTCGGCCCCGGCCGGATCCACCACTGCATGCGCCTGGTCGGCATGGCCGAACGGGCTCTGGAACTGCTCTGCCGCCGGGTGCTCGACCGGGTCGCGTTCGGCCGCCCGCTCGCCGAGCAGGGCGTGGTCCGCGAGTGGATCGCCGAGTCGCGGGTGCGGATCGAGCAGGCCCGCCTGCTGGTGCTCAAGACCGCGTGGCTGATGGACACCGTCGGCAACAAGGGCGCGCACACCGAGATCCAGGCCATCAAGATCGCCACCCCGCTGATGGCGGAGTGGGTGATCGACAAGGCCATCCAGGCGCACGGCGGGGCCGGGGTCAGCCAGGACACCCCGCTGGCCGAACTGTGGGCGGCGGCCCGCACGCTACGCCTGGCCGACGGTCCCGACGAGGTCCACCGCGCGTCGCTGGCCCGCCGCGAGCTGCGCCGCTATTCCTGAGCGGCGCCCCCGCCGGGGTGGGTCAGGCGGAGGCCCGGTGGATCAGCTCGGTGTCCAGCAGCACGTGCGGGGAGGGAACATCCTCGCCGCGGATGCGGGACACCAGCAGCCGGGCCATCTGCCGGCCCATCTCCTCCACCGGCTGGAACACGGTGGTCAGCGGCGGCTCGGCCTGACGCGCGATCGGGGCGTCGTCGAAGCCGATCACCGCCACGTCCTCGGGCACCCGGCGGCCGGCCTCGCGCAACGCGCGCAACGCGCCGAACGCCATCAGGTCGGAGGCGACGAACACCGCGTCCAGTTCCGGGCAGACGTCGAGCAGCCGGCGCATGGCCGCGGTGCCGCTGCCCTCGCTGAAGTCCCCGTACGCGATCAGGCCCGGGTCGACCCGGCCGCCGGCCGCGCGCACGGCCTCCTGGTAGCCGGAGAGCCGGGCCAGGCCGGCGCCCATGTCCTGCGGGCCCGCGATGGTCGCGACCCGGCGGCGGCCCTGGCGGAACAGGTGCTCCACCGCCTGCCGCGCGCCGCCGACGTTGTCCATGTCGACGAACCACGCCGGCTGCGCGTTCGGGTGCAGCATCCGCGCCGGCCGGCCGCCGAGCACCGTCGGCAGGCCGCGCTCCTCCAGCAGCGTGGGCAGCGGGTCCGCGTCGTGCAGCGACAGCAGGAGTACGCCGTCCACGTGCTGGTTGGTCAGGTGGTGCTCGACCCGTTCCCGCTCGATCGGCGACTGCACCATGGCCAGCCAGAGCTGCATGGGCGTCTCCACCAGCCCGGAGCTGACGCCCCGCACGATCGCGGCGAAGAACGGCTCGGTGAAGACCCGCTCCCCCGACTCGGACACGACCAGGGCCACCGAGTCGGTCCGCTGGGTGACCAGCGCACGGGCGGCACGGTTCGGCACGTACCCCAGCTCGGCGATGGCCTGCTGGACGGCGGCCCGGGCCTCCGGGCTGACCTGCGGCGAGCCGTTGACCACGCGGGAGACCGTGCCGCGCCCGACGCCGGCGCGGGCCGCGACCGCGTCGAGGGTCGGACGCCCGAGCGAGCGGGTGCGCTGCGTTGTCATCGTCTGTTGCTCCTCCGACGGTCGGGCGGACCCGGCACCGATTGAGGCGTCGGCGCCGGGCCGCCCGTTACTGGCTGGCCCAGCTTATTGTGCGGGCAGTCCGTTGCGTCGGATCACGTCGGCGTACCACCTGGCGCTGGACTTCGCGATCCGGGCCTGGCTGTCGTAGTCGACATAGACCATGCCGAACCGCTTCGTGTAGCCCCAGGCCCACTCGAAGTTGTCCAGGAGCGACCAGGCGAAGTAGCCCTTGAGCGGCACGCCGGCCTCGATCGCGGCGTGCGCCGCCCGCAGGTGCGCGGAGAAGTAGGCCAGCCGGTCCGGGTCGTCCACCCGGCCGTCGACGACCTCGTCGACGAACGCCGAGCCGTTCTCGGTGACGTAGAGCGGCAGGTCGGTGTACTCCCGGTGCACCCGCTCCAGCGTCTCCACCAGGCCCGGGGCGTCGATCTCCCAGTCCATGTCCGTCACCGGGACGCCCCGGGTGACGAACCGCACGTCCTCGCTGCCCGGCCAGCAGGACGGCGCCCGCCAGTAGGGCTCCGGCTCCGCGCCCTCGACGGGCGCGGCCACCACGTGCCGGCTGTAGTAGTTGATCCCGACCATGTCCAGCGGGGTGGAAATGGTCGCCAGGTCACCGTCGCGCACGTGCCCCATGTCGGTGACCTGACGCAGATCCGCGACCAGGTCCGCCGGGTACGCCCCGCGCAGCACCGGGTCCAGGAAGAACCGGTTGGCCAGCGCGTCGATCCGGCGGGCCGCGTCGGCGTCCGCCGCCGATTCGCTCGCCGGGGTGACCGGGTACAGGTTGACGGTGATGCCGAGCTGCGCCTCCGGGCGGGCCGCCCGGACCGCCTGCACGGCCAAGCCGTGGCCCAGCATCAGGTGGTGCCCGGCCCGGACCGCGTCCGCGCCGTCGTTACGGCCCGGAGCGTGCACGCCGGAGCCGTAACCGAGGAACGCCGAGCACCACGGCTCGTTCAGCGTGGTGAAGTACTTCACCCGGTCACCGAGCGCCTCGGCGACCAGGTGGGAGTACTCGGCGAAGCGGGCGGCGGTGTCCCGGGCCGGCCAGCCGCCCGCGTCCTCCAGCGGCTGCGGCAGGTCCCAGTGGTAGAGCGTCAGCCACGGCTCGATGCCGTGGCCGAGCAGTTCGTCGACCAGGCGGCGGTAGAAGTCCATGCCCTCCTGGTTGACCCCGCCGGTGCCGCCCGGCTGCACCCGCGGCCAGCTCACCGAGAAGCGGTACGACTGAAGGCCCAGATCGGCCATCAACCGCACGTCGTCCGGCATCCGGTGGTAGTGGTCGCACGCCACGTCGCCGGTGTGCCCGGCCACCGTCCGGCCCTCGGTGTGGCTGAAGGTGTCCCAGATCGACGGGGCACGGCCGCCCTCCGTCGCCGCGCCCTCGATCTGGTACGCGGCGGTGGCCGCGCCCCAGAGGAAGCCGGGCGGGAAGGTGAGGGCCGGACCGGCGTCGAGGACGCCGACGGCGGGCGGGCTTGCTGGGTTGCTCACGACTTGACGGCGCCTTCCATGATGCCGCCGATGATCTGGCGGCCGAACAGAACGAACACGACGAACAGGGGCAGGGTCGCGATCAACGTACCGGCGAAGATCTGCGAGTTGTCGGCGAAGTAGGCGGTGTTGAGGCTGCGCAGCGAGATCTGGACGGTCGGGTTGGACGGGTCCGCCAGCACCACGAACGGCCAGAAGAACTGGTTCCACTGCTCCATGAAGGTCAGCAGACCCAGCACGGCGGCGGCCGGACGCAGCGCGGGTGCCACCACGTGCCAGTACACCCGCCAGGTGGAGCAGCCGTCCACCCGGGCGGCCTCGATCAACTCGTTCGGTACCGCCTGCTCGGCGTACTGGCGCATCATGAAGATGCCGAAGCCGCCGATCAGGAACGGAACGGTCACCGACGGCATGGTGTTCAGCCAGTCGAGCTTGGCCATCAGGATGTACAGCGGCAGCACGCCGAGCTGGATCGGCACCATCATCGAGGTGAGGATGATCAGCAGTAGCGCGTTCTTGCCCCGGAAGCGCAGCTTGGCGAACGCGAAGCCGGCCAGCGAGCCGAAGAACACCGTCGCGACGGTGATCGTCCCGGAGACCAGGAACGAGTTCATCAGGCCCTTGACGATGTTGGCGTCGCTGTTGGCGAGCACCCGCTCGATGTTCTCCCCGAGCTTGCCGCCGGGCAGGAACGGCGGCGGCCAGGAGTTGGCCGCGTCGTTCGTCCGGCTGGCGATCACGATCATCCAGTAGAACGGGAACAGGGACAGCAGCACGCCGAAGATCAGGCCGATCATGGTGAGCGGGCTGGCCTTCCAGAGCCGCTCGGCCCGATGGGTGGTCTTCACCGGCGGGCTCTGCCGGGTGGGCGGGCGGACGGCGGTGGTCGTCATCTCGTCACCTCACTTGTCGGAGCTGATGCGGCGGGCGAGCAGGTAGTTGATCGCCGACATCAACGCGATGAGCACGAAGAGCACGAGCGCGACCGCTCCGGCGTAGCCCCACCGGAAGCGCTGGTTCATCACGTCGAGCAGGTACATCGTGATGGTCTGGAACTGCCCCTCCGAACCGCCGGAGAGGCCACCCGAGCCGCTGGTGAACAGCAGGGGCTCGGTGAACAGCTGGAGGCCGCCGATGGTGGAGATGATCAGCGTGAAGATGATCGTGGGGCGCAGCTGCGGGACCGTGATCGACCAGAACTGACGCCGCCGGGAGGCGCCGTCCAGCGCCGCGGCCTCGTACATGTCCTTGCTGATCGACTGCATGGCGGCCAGGTAGATCAGCGCGTTGTAGCCGACCCAGCGCCAGTCGACCATGGTGGAGATGGCGAACCAGGAGGCGAAGCGGTTCGCCCGCCAGTCGATCGGGTCCAGGCCGACGCTGTCGAGCAGCCAGTTGACCAGGCCGAAGTCCTTGGCGTAGATCATCGAGAAGATCAGCGCGACCACGGCGGTCGAGGTGATGATCGGCATCGCGATGGCCATCCGGAAGAACGTCTGCGCGCGCAGCTTCCGGTTGAGCGCGTTGGCGAGCATCAGCGCCAGCAGCAGCTGGGGCACCGTGGAGAGCAGGAACATGCCGAACGTGTTGACCACCGCGTTCCAGAACTGCGGGTCCTCGGTGATCAGTTCGACGAAGTTGTCCATCCCGACGAAGGAAATCGTCGAGTTCAGCGGCGACCGGTCGGTCAGCGCGATCCAGACCGTGTACGCGATCGGGTACACGCCGAACACGGCGAAGATCACGAAGAACGGCAGGACGTACAGGTACGGCGAGTACTTCAGGTCCAGCCGGGTCATGGAGGTGGCGCGGCGGCGGGTGTGCTTTGCGACGCGCGGCGCGCCGGGCTCGGGCGGCGCCGCGGCGTGCAGGTCGAGGCTCATGGGGAGTCCTTCTCCTCGGCCGGCGTCACCCGCCACACGGGCGACGCCGGACTCTGCGGGCACCGCGGGTGGCGCCGGCAGCCGGGCTGCCGACGCCACCCGCGGGCGGCTCAACCGGTCACTTACCGGCGGCCGCACCGTTCTTGAGGGCCGTCTGCCACTGCTCGCCGGCCGACTTGCCCTGCTCCACCGCGCGCAGGCTGTTCTCCACCGCGGTGCGGACCGCGTTGTTCTTCGGGCCGAGGTAGACCGGCTTCAGCTCGGTGGCGCCGGCGGCGAAGATCTTGCCGACCGGGGCCTTGCTGAAGTAGTCGTTGGTCGAGTCGGCCACGGCCGGGTCGGTGAGCGCCTGCGGGTTCGAGGGCAGGTTGCCGACCGCCTTGTACGCGCCGATCTGACCCTTGGCGCTGGTCAGGAACTTGGCCAGCTCCGCGGCCTCCTTCTGGTGCTTGCTCGACTTCGGCACGCCGAGGAAGGAGCCGCCCCAGTTGCCACCGGCGCCCGGCGCCTTGGCGATGTCCCACTTGCCGGCCGCCGCGTCACCGGCCTGGCCCTTGATGACACCGGTCATCCAGGCGGGGCAGGCGATGGTGGCGAAGGTGCCGTTCTTGAAGCCGGCGTTCCACTCGTTGGAGAACGACTGGAGGTTGTTGGACAGCCCGGCGGCGATCATCTTGGTGGTGAGGTCGTACGCCGTCTTCACGTCCGGGTTCTGGTCGATGACCATCTTGTTGCTCTTGTCGTAGTACGTGTAGCCGGTGCCCTGGCCCGCGATCTGCATCAGCACGACGTTGTAGAAGTTGGTCGCCGAGTCGACGAACTTGTGCTTCTTGTCGGCGGCAGCGAACTTCTGGCCGGTGGCGATGAACTCGTCCCAGGTCGGCCAGAGCGCGCCGACCTGCTCGCGGTCGGTGGGCAGCCCGGCGGCCTTGAACAGGTCGCTGCGGTAGCACAGCGCCATCGAGCCGACGTCGGTGCCGAGGCCCAGCACCTTGCCGTCGGGGGTGGTGCCCTGCTCCCACTTCCACGGCAGGAAGTTGCCCTTGAGGTCGTTCGCGCCGTGGTCGGCGAGGTTCACGAACTTGTCGGCCTGGGCGTAGAACTGGACGATGGTGCCCTCTTCCAGGGCCACCACGTCGCCGGCGCCGGAGCCGGCGGTGATCTGCTGGGTGAGGCGGGTGTTGTAGTCACCGAGGCCGAGGCCCTTGCCCCGCTCCTGAATCTTGACGTTCGGGTGCTCCGCCTCGTACTGCTTGTACAGCTCTTCGTAGCCGAAGCCCTGGTCGCCGAAGACGTCGACGACCAGCGTGACCGGGCCGCCGCCGCTGCCGCTGTCGCCGCTGTCCGAGTCGTCGCCGCAGGCGGCGGTGGTGCCGAGCACGACGACGGACGCGAGCGCGATGGCCGCGAAGCGCCGACGACGGATTGGGACGCTCATCCGAGACCCCTCTTTCGGTGGTGAGGCGATATCTGCTGTGTGGTGGGGGGTGCGTGTCGCGCGGGCCGGAGCGGGCAGGAACGAGATCCGCGCCACTCCCGGGAGCGCTCCCATGAGGTTGCCGGGAGGTGACAGGGGTGTCAATAGACCGTTGGGAGCGTTCCCATTTCGTTACCGCGCCCGCGCGCGGCCCCGGGCGGGAACCCCTCGGTCGCGGCGGTGGGCCGGCCCGATCAGCGGCGGTGAGGTGGCGCGATCAGGGGTGGGGTGGCGGTCGGCGGCGCGCGGGCGCGGTCAGCAGCAGCGGCGCAACAGGACGGTGGCGCGGTCCGGGTCGAACGCGGCCGCGTCGAACGCCGGGCCGGCCCACTCGCGCATCGTCACGTGTTCCGGGTGCGCCGGGTCGGCGAGCGCGGCCAGCAGGACCGCGTACCCGGCCGGACCACCCACGTCCTCCGGCGGGCAGGCCCGCTCCCCGTCCAGGCAGAGCGGATAGCGCTCGTCCGGGTCGGCGGCGCAGCAGTCCTCCACCACCAGGTCGTGCTCCCACCAGTCACCGAAGTCGTACGTGTAGCGGAAGCGGTCGCCCTTGCCCACGAGCGCGTCCAGCCGGACGTCCAGTTCGTCGCGCAGCGCCAGTTCGCCGCCCGGGTCGGGCTCGCCGTACTGCCGGCCGTCGACGTCGAACGAGTGCAGATGGCAGTCCCGCCAGCCCATCGCGTGCTGGATCACCCGGTGCAGACGGTCCAGGGTGTAGCCGCCGGGCACCAGCACCCGCCGCCACACCGGCGGCCGGACGCCGGCCAGCGACACCATGAGCTGGAAGATCTGACGCGACACGACGTCCCATCCTTCCTGGGCATAGGCTGCCTGCATGATCTGCCGAGCCTGCCGGGAACGGCGGCACGACGACTGTCCTGGCCGGAAGTGGTGCGACTGCCAGCACCGTACCCCCGAACCCACCCCTCCGGTCACGGGTCCGGCCGGCGAATGACCGTCGGAACCCCGATCGAACGGATCTGGCCCGCACCCGTTACCGGTGCGCTCACCGATCCGCAGCTCACCGCGCTCTACGCCCGGGCGGCCGGCCCGCACCTGCGGGTCAACTTCGTCGCCAGCGCCGACGGCGCGGTCACTCTGGACGGATACTCGGCCGGGCTCTCCGGCGAGCCCGACAAGCGGGTCTTCGGGCTACTGCGGATGCTCTGCGACGGTCTCGTGGTGGCCGCCGGCACGCTGCGCCACGAGGGCTACCGGGCGGTGCGGCTGAGCCCGGAACGCCGGGCCTGGCGGCGTGAGCAGGGGCTGGCCGAGTTCCCGACGCTGGTGGTCGTGTCCGGCTCGCTCGACCTCGACCCGGCGCAGGCCGCGTTCGCCGACGCCCCGGTCCGGCCGATCGTGCTCACCCACCCGGGCGCCGTACCGCCGCCGGGGTTGACCGACGTGGCCGACGTGATCCGCTGCGGCACCGACCCGGCCGACGACACCGGCCGCGCCGACGACACCGGCCGCGCCGACGGCAGCGGCCGGGCGGACGGCAGCGGCCGGGCGGACGGCGCCGGGCGGACTGGTGGCACCGGGCGGGTCGATCTCGTCGCCGGCCTGGCCGAGTTGCGCCGGCGCGGGCTCGACCAGTTGCTCTGCGAGGGCGGTCCGCACCTGTTCGGCGCGCTCACCGCCGCCGACCTGGTCGACGAGCTGTGCCTGACGGTGGCGCCGCTGCTCGCCGGCGCCGGCCCGGGGCGGATCACCGCCGGGGACGCCAGCGTCCCGCGCCACCTGCCGCTACGTCACGTGCTGGCCGCCGCCGACGGCGTGCTGATGCTCCGCTACGCCCGCGACCCCGCTCACCCGCAGCCCGCCGGCGCCGCCCCCACCGCCTGACCCGCACCCGGCACCCGGCACCCGGCACCCGGCACCCGGCACCCGGCACCCGGCACCCGCGATCTTGCACTTGGGGCCCTGATTGTGCCCGTTTTGCGCTGAACTGAGAGGGCCGGAACTGCAAGATCGTGTCAATTTCGGGGAGCAGCGCGGCTCGGACTGCCTGCTGTGGCCAGCTCCTCCCGTCTTGCGGGACGGCCGTTCCGTTGAGTGAGATCCGTAGAAATCTTGGCAGGAAAGGGCCCCCATGAGGGCCGTTTCCTGCCAAGATCTTCGCGGCTCTCCGGAGGCAGGACGGGAACTCCTGCTTTTCGAGACAAGCTCGGCTGGTTGGTCCGACTCGCTGCCGGGAGCGGACGGCAGTTCGCCAAGATCTCGGGTCAGCCCGGCAACGAGAGGCGGGTCCGGCCGACCGGCGCCTCGCGAGCAGTCGTCGTCAGGGGCAGCGTCCGCCACCTGCGCCGCCGACGCCCGCGCCACACGACGGGCCCGTAGCCGAAACAAGGAAAACGCACGCTCAGTGGTCGGGCGGATCCGGGTAGCTACCGTTCGGCGCACGGGTGACGTGGCGTCCGCCGCGTCGCGTGGCAACCTGTCGCATCCCTCGGGCAGGATGCACGACGTGCACCGCCAACGGTACGACCAGCCGACCGGAGACCGCCGATGACCGACGATCAGCTCGACGGGCCCGGCGAGGGTGTGGGCCGGGTGCTCGGCACCGCCGACGCCACCCCGCTCACCTTCTGGACGGCTGTGGCGCCGGGCAGCTACCTGCAACTCGACGACGTGGTGGTGACCCGCCGCGACCTGCCCGACCGTGAGCCCGTGACGATCGCCGGGGTGGTGACCCAGGTGCGCGCCCGGCACGAGGGGGCGCAGTTCGACTCCGACGTCTTCGCCATCGCCGACGGCACGCTGCCGGCGCAGGTGCAGGAGGCCGCCGAGGTCACCACCACGCGGGTCGACCCGGAGTTCTACGTGCCGCCCACGCCGGGCGCGGTGGTGCACCGGGCCGAGGGCGACGCGCGGGCGCGGGCGCTGCACTTCGACCGGATGGAGCGGCGGATCCCGATGGGGATGGGCCGCGACGGGGTGCCGGTCTACCTCAACGCCGACTTCCTCGACGGCACCCGGGGCGCGCACGTGTCGATCTCCGGCATCTCCGGTGTCGCCACCAAGACGAGCTTCGCCACGTTCCTGCTCTACTCGGTGTTCCGCTCCGGCGTGCTGGGCGGCGACGCGGTGAACGCTAAGGCGCTGATCTTCAACGTCAAGGGCGAGGATCTGCTGTTCCTCGACCACCCGAACAGCCGGCTCGACGACCCGACCCGGGCGGCGTACGCGAAGCTGGGCCTTGATGCGGGCGCGTTCCCGGACGTGCGGGTGTACGCCCCGCCGCGGGTCGGCGACTCCTCCGGCACGCCCGATGTGAGCAGCCGGCTCACCGGCGTGGACAGCTTCTACTGGACGCTGTCCGAGTTCTGCGCCGACCGGCTCCTGCCGTACGTGTTCGCCGACGCCGACGACGAGCGCCAGCAGTACACGATGGTGGTCCACTCGGTGGCCGCGCACCTGGCCCGCTACGCCCAGCCCGCCGACGGCGGGGTGAGCATCGACGGGGTGCGGCTCGGCTCGTACGCGGATCTGGTCGACCACGTCGTCGAGCAGCTCAACGACGACGAGACGCGCGGCGAGTGGGCGGGCAGCGCGGTCGGGCTGGGCACCGTGAACGCGTTCGCCCGCCGGTTGATCGGCAGCAAGAAGGATCTGGGCCGGCTGATCCGGGGCGATCTGGCGACGCGTCGCCCGCACTCGATCAACACGGCGGAGAGCGCCCAGGTGACAGTGGTCGACCTGCACAACCTGCCGGATCGCGCGCAGCGGTTCGTGGTCGGTGTGACGCTCAAGAGCGAGTTCGAGCGCAAGGAGAAGGCGGGCACCGCCAAGCCGCTGCTGTTCGTCGTGCTCGACGAGCTGAACAAGTACGCGCCGCGGGAGGGCTCGTCGCCGATCAAGGAGGTGCTGCTCGACATCGCCGAGCGGGGCCGCTCACTGGGTGTGATCCTGGTCGGCGCGCAGCAGACCGCCAGCGAGGTGGAACGGCGGATCGTCACCAACTCGGCGATCCGCGTGGTGGGCCGGCTCGACCCGGCCGAGGCGTCCCGCCCGGAGTACGGCTTCCTGCCGCCCGCCCAGCGGCAGCGGGCGCTGCTGGCCAAGCCGGGCACGATGTTCGTCAACCAGCCGGACATCCCGGTGCCGCTCTGCCTGGAGTTCCCGTTCCCGGCGTGGGCCACCCGGGTCTCGGAGGCGGGCCGCGCGCCCTCGGAGACGCTACGGTCGATCACTCAGGCCGCCGATCCGTTCGCGGTGGTCGGCTCCGGCTCCTCCGACGACGACATCCCGTTCTAGGCGGCACCCAGATGAAGATCCTGCACACCTCCGACTGGCACGTCGGCAAGGTCCTCAAGGGGCAGTCCCGGGCCGAGGAGCACAAGCAGGTCCTCGCCCAGGTCATCGACATCGCCCAGCGTGAGCGGCCCGACCTGGTGATCGTCGCCGGTGACCTGTACGACACAGCCGCGCCGACCCCGGAGGCGACCCGGCTGGTGACGCGGGCGCTCACCGCGTTGCGGCGTACCGGTGCCGACGTGGTGGCGATCGGCGGCAACCACGACAACGGCGCGGCGCTGGACGCGCTGCGCCCGTGGGCCGAGGCCGCCGGGATCACGCTGCGCGGCAGCGTCCGGGAGAACCCGGACGAGCACGTCGTCGACGGGGTCACCGCCGACGGCGAGCGCTGGCGGCTCGCCGCGTTGCCGTTCCTGTCCCAGCGGTACGCGGTGCGCGCGGTGGAGATGTACACGCTCACCCCGGCCGAGGCTAACCAGACGTACGCCGACCACCTGGGCCGGGTGCTGGACCGCCTCGCCGAGGGGTTCACCGAGCCGGACCGCGTGCACCTGGTGACCGCGCACCTCACAGTTGTCGGCGCGAGCACCGGCGGCGGCGAGCGGGACGCGCACACGGTGCTCGGGTACGCCGTACCGGCCACGGTCTTCCCGGGCAACGCGCACTACGTGGCGCTGGGTCACCTGCACCGCTCGCAGCGGGTCATCGGCCCGTGCCCGATCCGCTACAGCGGCAGCCCGCTGGCTGTCGACTTCGGCGAGCAGGAGAACGTCTGCTCGGTGACGATCGTGGAGGTGACAGCGACCACCGCCGCCCGCGTCCGGGAGGTGCCGGTGCCGGGCGCGGTGCCGCTGCGTACGGTACGCGGCACGCTCGCGCAGCTCGCCGAGATCGAGGCGCCGGAGGGCTGGCTGCGCGTCTACGTCCGGGAGCAGCCCCGGGCCGGGTTGCGCGAGGAGGTGCAGGAGCTGCTGTCCCGGGCGCTGGAGATCCGGATCGACCCGGAGATGGTGCCCGCGCCGGGCAGCGGGACCCGCACCGCCCAGCGGGCCGGGCGGTCGCCGGGCGAGTTGTTCGGCGACTACCTGGACAGCCGCGGGCACGCCGACGAGGGCGTCCGGGAACTCTTCGACGAGCTGCTCGAGGAGGTGGAGCACTGATGCGGCCGATGCGGCTGGACATGGCCGGGTTCACGGTGTTCCGCGACGAGACCACAGTCGACTTCACCGACGCCGACTTCTTCGCGCTGGTCGGGCCGACCGGTTCGGGTAAGTCGACGGTGCTCGACGCGATCTGCTTCGCGCTCTACGGCACGGTGCCGCGCTGGGGCGGCACTCGGGGGCTGGCGAACGCGCTGGCGCCGTCGGCGACCGAGGCGCGGGTCCGGCTGGTCTTCGAGTCCGCCGGGGACCGGTACGTGGCGACCCGGGTGGTGCGCCGCGACGGGCGGGGCACGGTGAAGACCGCGAACGCCGGCCTTCAGCTCATGCCGCCGGGGTTCGACGTCACCAAGCTCGACACCGGGCTCAGCCCGGAGGATCTGGGCGAGGTGGTGGCGGGCACCCCGGCCGAGATGGAGCAGGCGGTACTGGACGCGGTGGGTCTGCCGTACGAGCAGTTCACCTCCTGCGTGGTGCTGCCGCAGGGGCAGTTCGCCGACTTCCTGCACGCCAAGCCGGCCACCCGCCAGCAGATCCTGGTGAACCTGCTCGGGCTGGGCGTCTACGAGTCGGTGCAGAAGAAGGCGGTCGAGCGGGCCGGGCAGGCCGAGGCGAAGCTGGAGACCGTCGACAAGATGCTCGGCGGGCTCGCCGACGTCGACGACGAGAGTCTGACCGCCGCCCGGGAGCGGGTGGACGCGATGCGGGAACTGGCCGCAGCGGTCGCTGCCGCCGTACCCGAATGGGAGCGGGCCCGGGCCACGGCGGGTGAGCGGGCGGCGGCGCTGGCCGCCCTCGACGCCGAGCTGGGTGTGCTGGCCGGGGTCCGGCCGCCGGACGGCACCGCAGAGCTGGCGCGGGCGGTGACGGCGGCCCGGGTGGCCGCCGACGAGGCGGCCGGCGCGGTCGGGCTGGCCGAGGAGCGCGAGGAGAAGCTGCGCGGGGAGCTGGCCGCCGCCGGTGACGAGAGCGCGCTGCGGTTGCACCTGAAGGCGTACGCGGACCGGGACCGGCTGACCGCGGAGGCGGCGACTGTGCGCGCGGCGGTGGACGCGGCGCGGACCGAGCACGACGCGGCGGTGGCGGCGCTGGCGGCGGCGCGGGCGGACGCGCAGCGGGCCGAGACGGAGCTGGAGTCGGCGTTCCGCGCCCACGAGGACGCGAAGGCCGCCGACCAGGCGGTCGCGTTGCGGGCGCACCT
The DNA here is from genome assembly GCF_027460145.1 of Micromonospora sp. WMMA1949. Classification (NCBI taxonomy): domain Bacteria; kingdom Bacillati; phylum Actinomycetota; class Actinomycetes; order Micromonosporales; family Micromonosporaceae; genus Micromonospora; species Micromonospora sp. WMMA1949. The sequence goes on from NZ_JAPZBG010000001.1 coordinate 980,663, forward strand.
GGTCGGCGGCGCGCCCTGCCCGGTGTGCGAGCAGACGGTCACCACGGTGCCGGCGGTGCCGGAGGGTTCGGCGGTGAGCCGGGCGACCGAGGCGGGCAAGGCGGCGCGCGCGGCGAGCGAGGCGGCCAAGCGGGTCGTGCAGGAACGCGACACCGCCGCGCGCGACCTGGACCGGGTGCTGCTGCGCGCCCGGACCCAGCACGACCAGCTCGGTGCGCGCCTGGCCGAGCTGGACGAGCAGCTCGCGGACGCGCCGGCGCCGGGGCGGCTGCGGGAGGCGCTGGCCGAGCACGCGCGGCTGCGGACCGCGCTGGAGGAGGCAGCCGGCGCGGTGCGGGCCGGCCGGGAGGCGGCCCGGCGGGCGCGGGGCGCACTGGACGCCGCGCAGGAGCGGCTGCGCCGGGCCTGGCGTGACTTCGACGCGGTACGCGACGGGCTGGCCCGGTTCGGGCCACCGGCCGCCGACCGGGACGACGTGGCGGCGGCGTGGACGGCGCTGGCCGGCTGGGCCGGTGAGCAGGCGCGGGCGCGGCGCGCGGACCGGGACGGGCTGGCCGACTCGGTGGAGGCGGCGCAGCGGGCCGCGGCCGAGGTCGCCGACGGGATCGCGGCGTTGTTCACCGCGGCCGGGCTGGACGCCCCGCAGGACGCGCCGCGCGACGTGGCGGTGGCGGTGGAGCGGGCCGAGGCGGAGTTGCGCCGCCTCGACGAGCGCCGTGAGCAGGCCGCCGAGCTGCGGGAACAGCGGGCCGGGCACGAGCGTGAGGCGCGGGTGGCGCGGGCGCTCGCCTCGCACCTGCGGGCGAACAACTTCGAGCGCTGGCTGCTCACCGAGGCGCTGGACCTGCTCGTCGACGGCGCGTCGCGGATCCTGCGGGAGCTGTCCGGCGGGCAGTACGACCTGGTGCACGACAAGGGTGAGTTCTTCGTGGTCGACCACCACGACGCCGGGCTGCGGCGCGGGGTGCGGACGCTGTCCGGCGGGGAGACGTTCCAGGCGTCGCTGGCGCTCGCGCTGGCGCTGTCCGAGCAGCTCGCCGGCATGTCCACCACCGCCGCGAGCCTGGAGTCGATCGTCCTGGACGAGGGCTTCGGCACGCTGGACGCGGCGACGCTGGACACGGTCGCGGCGACGCTGGAGAACCTGGCCGCCCGGGGCGACCGGATGGTCGGCGTGGTCACCCACGTGCCCGCGCTGGCCGAGCGCATCCCGGTCCGCTTCGAGGTCCGCAAGGACGCGCGGACGGCCCGCGTGGAACGGACCGGCCTGTGACCGGCACGCTCCGGCGGAGCGCCGCGTGACCGGGCCGTCGCCGGCGTTCTTCGTCGACGCGTGGGATCCGTCGTACGGCGCGTCGTTCGAGGCGGCGGGCGGGTCCGGGCCGGCCGCGCCGAGCAGCGCCCAGGTCGACGCCGACGTCGAACTGCCGGCCACCGACTGGCGGGCGATCGGCCCCCGCGCGGACGTACGGGCGCCGGACGTGGTGCTGCTGGTCGACGGGGTACGCCGGATCGACGCCAGCATCTGGACGGCCGAGGAGGACGGCGGCTCGTTCCCCGGCATCGCCGCCTCGTACGCGGCCGGGGTGGTCCGCTGCGACCTGGACCGGGGCGCCGCCGAGATGGCCGGCGCCCGGGTGGGCCGGGGACTGTTCACGGCGAGCCCGTCGGCGCAGGACGTGGTCGCCGGGACGGTCCGCTACCCGGTGCACCGGGTCAGCGGCACCGGTGAGCTGAGCAAGCTGCCCGCTGCGGTGCAGGCGCCGCTGACCGCGCTGGAGGTGGCCGTCTCCGACGCGGTACGCACCGACGGCGACCTGCTGGTGGTGGACGGCCCGCTGCGCAGCCGGCGCAACCTGCCGCGCACGCTCGGGTACATCAAGACGCAGCACAGCCAATACCTCGACGGGCGGCTCACCGCCGTGGTGATCGGGCTGGCGCCGGGTGAGCGCTGCCCGGTGTTCCGGCTGGGCACGGCGTGGGGCGGCTGGTCCTGGTATCTGCGGCTGCCGGTGCGCGCCGGCGCGCCCTGGGCGGGCATCGTGCGCGTGGAGTGCTCGGCCGACCTGACCGTGCCGGAGGCGATCGCGCTGGCCGACCTGTCGCTGGTGACGCTGCCCCGGTTCGCCTCCACCCCGTACAAGGATCCGCGCGCCCCGCAGAACCTGGTGCCGATCGCCGGGCTGGAACGCCGGCTGCGCGGGATGCTCGGCGACGCGCGGCTGCTGCACCGGAGGCTCACCGGCGCGGCGCGCGGGATGCGGCGCTGATGGGCCGCCGACGCGACGCCGATCGGGTGGTGGCCGACGTCGACACCGGGCGGGCCGAACTGGTGCCGGACGTCGACCGTCCGGGCTCGTGGACGCTGCTGCTGGACGGCGCGCCGCAGTCGCATGTGGACCTGACCGACCCTTCGCACCTGGAGTTCGAGTACGTCCGGCGGCTGGCCGCCGCGCTGGATCTGGTGGCGCCGGCCGGGGCGCCGCTGCGGGTGCTGCACCTGGGTGGCGGCGCGCTCACACTGCCCCGCTACGTGCAGGCCACCCGGCCCGGTTCGACGCAGCGGGTGTCCGAGGTGGACGGCGCGCTGGTGGAGCTGGTCCGTCGCGAGCTGCCCTGGCCGTCCGATCCGCGCCTGCGGGTACGGGTGGCCGACGCGCGGGCGACGCTGACGTCGAGCCGCGACGGCGCGTACGACGTGATCGTGGCCGACGTGTTCGCCGGTGCCCGTACCCCCGCTCATCTGACCTCGGTGGAGTACGCCGCCGAGGTGGCCCGCGTGCTCGCGCCCGGCGGCAGCTACCTGGCGAACGTGGCCGACGGCCCGCCGCTGCGGCACGCCCGGGCGCAGGTCGCCACGGTGCGGACCGTGCTGCCCCGGGCCTGCCTGGTCGGCGACGCGGCGGTGCTGCGCGGCCGGCGCTACGGCAACCTGGTGCTGGTGGCGTCCCGGGTGGAGCCGCCGGTGCCGGAGCTGACCCGGCGGGCGGCGGGCGACTGGTTCCCCGGCCGGGTGCTGGCCGGCCCGGAGCTGGACCGGTTCACCGGCGGCGCCGCGGTGGTCCACGACGCGGACGCCGTCGACTCCACTCCCCCGCCGCCGGGAATTTTTCGGTCAAGCGTTGATCCGATCGGCTGATCGCTGCGTATCCCCGGGCGGCCATGCCCGTGGGGGGCCGGCTGATGTCATTGGACAGCGGAGGTCTGCATGCATGCAGTGGCGGCCGGCTGGCACGGCGAGGTGGCGCGGCCTGAGTGGATGTTCGCCCGGGCACAACCACACTCGCGCGCCTCGCGTTCGGGCCGGGGGGTCGACGCCCGGTCCGCCGATCGCCAGAATGACCCGGTGCCGCCGCGACCCGCTCCCGGACGCCACCAGGCGACCTCCGCCGAGGCCAGCCACTCCGACCAGCTGATCCGCCTGCTCTACGCCGAGCACGCCGGCCCGCTGCTGATGTTCGTCATGCGGCTGACCGGCGGAGACCGGCAGCGTGCCGAGGACATCGTGCAGGAGACGCTGCTGCGGGCGTGGCGCAACGCGCACCGGCTCGGCGTGCAGGGCCAGGGCTCGCTGCGCCCGTGGCTGGTCACGGTGGCCCGGCGGATCGCCATCGACGAGCACCGCAGCGAGCAGGCCCGCCCGCCCGAGACGTACGACCGGGATCTGACCATGTTCGCCGAGTCGGACAGCACCGACCGGGTGCTGCGCACCATGACCGTCGCGGACGCGCTGCGTACGCTGAGCCAGTCGCACCGGGAGATCCTGGTGGCGACGTACTTCCGGGGACGCACCGTGCCGGAGGCGGCCGAGGAGCTGGGGCTTCCGCTGGGTACCGCCAAGTCGCGGGTCTACTACGCGCTGCGCGCGCTGCGCACGGCTCTGCAGGAGAGGGGGGTGACCGAATGAGCCGGGCCGACCACATGGACGTCGCCGCGTACGCGCTCGGCGTGCTGGACGCGCAGGACGCGGAGCGGTTCGAGGAGCATCTGGCCACCTGCTGGGCCTGCGCTGCGGAACTGGAGACGATGGTCCCGGTGGTGGGGCTGCTCTCCGGCATCGACGGCGAGGCGATGGCCGCGCTGGAGCAGACGCACACCGATCCGGCGCTGCTGGACCGGACGCTGATGGCGGTACGGCGGGACCGCCGTCGTACCCGGGTGCGGCAGTTGCTGGCGACAGCGGCGGCCGTGGTGGTGTTCGGCGGCGCGAGCGCGGCGGCGGCCGGGATGCTCGGTGACGATCCGGCGACGCCGCAGGCGGTGCCGACGCAGGCCGCGCCGAGCGTCGCGCCGAGCGGCGAGCCGGGCAACCCGAACGACCCGGGCGTCGGCGGGCCGGAGGAGATCGAGGGCGACCAGCACAACGCGACCGACCCGGGGACGGGCGTGCAGACCACGATGTGGCTGGCCCGCAAGGAGTACGGCACGCAGATCGGGGTGCAGCTGAGCCGCCTGCCGGGGCCGCGCACGTGCCGGCTGGTGGTGGTCCGCAAGAACGCCACGACCGAGGTGATCTCCACCTGGTCGGTGCCGGTCGGCGGCTACGGGACGAACCAGAACCAGCTTCCGCTGCAGCTGAGCGCGTCCACGTCGGCGCCGGTACGCGACATCGACAAGCTTCAGGTGCAGTCGGTCGACGCGAACGGGGTGGCCAGCACGCTGGTGACGGTGGACGACATCTGATCGGTGGTGCCGACGGCGCCGGGTGGCTGGACCGCCCGGCGCCGTCGTGTCGTGTCCGGGCCGACGGGCCCCCTCGTGCTGACGCACGCAGCGGGACGCCCATCGGTTCAATCGGTCCACTGTGAAATGTGCCACCGTTGCCGGTTCAACCTTGACAGTGCCGCGCCCGTACTACTCGGCGAACTGCCAAGAACGAGGAGGGCACGTGGCACACCACAAGCGGACGACCGTCATCGTCGCGAGCGCGATGGTCGCACTTACGGCCTGCGCCCCAGCAGGCTACAACGGGGCGAACTCGGGCGCGGCCGAGCCGGTCGCCGTCGCCGCGGCCGAACCCACCGCGGCGGCCGAACCGGAGGCGTCAGCGGCTCCCGAGGAGGAGCCGGTCGCGGACAAGGCGCCCCCGGCCAACGTGAAGATCACCGACGAGCTGGTCGGCAAGAAGCTGCCCCGGATGGGCCGCGTCGTCACCGACCAGGACGGCTGGGTGCTGTACCGGTTCGACAAGGACTCCGACGACCCGCCGCAGTCCAACTGCGTGGACAAGTGCGCCGAGGTCTGGCCGCCGTCGCTCACCGACGGCAACCCGAAGCTGCGCGGCGTCTCCGACGACAACGTCGGCACCATCACCCGCCAGGACGGCACGCGGCAGCTCACCATCGGCGGCTGGCCGGTCTACCGCTACATCGGCGACAAGAAGCCCGGCCAGTGGAAGGGCCAGGGCGTCGGCGGCACCTGGTTCGTGGTCGACCCGAACGGCAAGAAGAACCTGACCTGCCTGCCGACCGGCACGCCCAAGGCGGTCGCGCCGCCCGCGGCGGGCAGCTCGAACAGCTCCGGCGGCGGGTCGGACTACTCGTACTGACGCACCGGACACGGTGACCGGTCGCCGCCGGGGAGGGCGCGGCCGGTCACCGTCGCGAACCCGGGAGGCGGGCCGCACCGGCATCGGCCCGCCTCCCGGCACGCGGGGCGTGCCCGGCGTCACGGCCGGGTCGCGTGGCAGAGTGGCCTGGTGACCTCGCCCGACGCCCGCCGTACGCTGCGCCCGCCGGCCGGCTACCGCCTGGCCCCGTCGGTGCGGGCGCTCACGTTCAGCCCGTACGACCCGTGCGCGCGGATCGCCGCCGGCACGTTCTGGTGGGCCACCCGCACCCCGGACGGCCCGGCCACGCTGGCGCTGCGCCCGGAGTCCGGTGAGCTGACCGCCGAGGGGTACGGCCCGGGCGCCGGCTGGGTCGTCGAGCGGGCCGACCGGATCGCCGGTCTGTGCGACGACCTGACCGGGTTCGGCGCGCTCGCCGCCGCGCATCCGCTGGTGGCCCGCCTCGCGCACACGCACCACGGGCTGCGGATGCCGGCCACCGGCCAGGTCTTCCCCCGGCTGCTGCGGGCCGTCTTCGAGCAGAAGGTCACCGGCAAGGAGGCGTACCGGGCGTACGCCGCGACGGTGCGGCACTTCCGCGAGCCCGCGCCCGGCCCGCTGCAACCCCTGCTGCTGCCGCCGGAGCCAGCCGCGGTGGCGGCAGCGCCGTACTGGGTGTTCCACCCGTTCGGGGTGGAGCAGCGGCGCGCCGACACGCTGCGCCGCGCGGCGGCCGTCGCGGACCGGCTGGAACGCTGCGCCGACTCGGCCGAGGCCACCCGGCGGCTCACCGCGATCCCCGGCATCGGGCCGTGGACCGCCGCCGAGGTGGTGCGCGTCGCGTACGGGGACCCGGACGCGGTCAGCGTCGGCGACTACCACGTGCCGAACACCGTGGCCTGGGCGCTGGCCGGGGAGCCGCGCGGCGACGACGCCCGGATGCTGGCGCTGCTGGAGCCGTTCCGGGGGCACCGCGGCCGGGTGTGCGTGCTGCTGGAGGCGGCCGGCGTCCAGGCACCGAAGTACGGCCCGCGCGCCCCGATCCGTTCCTTCGCCCGCTACTGACCGCTCAGCGCCGCCGGCACAGCCGCCGCAGCGTCCGCCCCAGCCACCAGGCGTACGCCCGCTGGAACCCGAGCACGACCGGCCCGCCGGCCCGCACGTACCAGTGGGCGGGGCGGCTGAACGCGGTCACCTCGAACCAGACGCCGTCGGCGCCCCGGGTCACCAGGAACGCCTCCTCGCCGACCTCCGGGTGCCCGGGCAGCGTGCCGTAGCCGAACCCGGCCCGGTCCCGCTCGTCCACCGTCCAGACCACCTCGGTCGGGCCCCACAGCCGTACCGGGCCGACACCGAGCCCCGGCGTGACCCGTACCCCGGGTGCGGCGCGCGGCGCGTCCGCGCGCATCACCACGCCGGCCGCGCGGTGCAGCCGCCAGCCCAGTACCGCGTCCGCCGCCACCGGGAAACCACCGTCCGGCAGCCGGACCCGGTGGCGCAGGTGGTGGTAGCCGGCCGGCAGGCCGCCGTCGCGGGTCGCGCCCACCTCCGGGTACGTCAGCTCGGGCACGGCGGCCACCTCCTCGCTCTCGGGGAACACCCGCCAGGGTACGGCCGCCCCGCAGGGCTGTGGTGAGCTGAGCCGGTGACCGACGTGACCATCGCCCCCGCCGACCCCGCCGACGCCGGGGAGATCCTCACCGTGCAGCGTGCCGCTTACCTGGTGGAGGCGCAGCGCTACCGGGACGTGTTCCTGCCGCCGCTGACCGAGACGCTGGACGAGGTCCGGGCGGCGCTGGCCGGCCCGGACGTGGTGCTCGCCGCCCGGTGCGGCGCCCGCCTGGTCGGCTCGGTACGCGCCCGCGTAGACGGTGACACCGCCCACGTGGGCCGCCTCTCGGTGGCGCCGGACCAGCAGGGCCGGGGCGTCGGCGGACGGCTGCTGGACGCCGTCGAGCGGGCCTGCGCGGGCCGGGTGGCCCGGTTCGCGCTGTTCACCGGCGCGGACAGCGCGGCGAACCTGGCCCTGTACGCGCGGCGCGGCTACCAGGTGGTGGCGCACCGGCCGGACGAGAACGGCAACCGCCTCGCCGTGCTGGAGAAGACGGTCAGCCCTGCTCGCAGCGGCGCCTGAGCCCGTCCGCCTCCTGCCGCAGGTAGCGGCGCATGGTGGAGCCGCCGAGCAGTCCGACCAGCCAGGCCAGCGGACCGGTCTGCACCAGGATCAGCTCGGCCCGGGTGCGCCCGTCCTCCAGCGGGATCAGCCGGTGCTCACCCCGGGTGCGCACGCCGGGGCTCGCCGACTCCCAGGCGAACGAGTACGGCGGATAGATCTCCACGACCCGCCACACGGCCGGGCGCAGCCGGGGCTGCTCCAGCCGGGCCGTCGAGCCGAGGAGCAGCGGACCGGGCTCCAGCCGACGGGCGGCGGTGACCGACGGCGTCCACTCGGGCCAGCGATCGACGTCGCTCTGCACCTCCCAGACCCGGTCGACGTCGGCGGCGATGTCGACGGACTCGGCGAACCGCATGGGCTTCCCTCCCCCGTGGACGGTCCACTCAGCCTATGCCCGCGCCCCGCCCCGCCGCCGCCCCGCGCACCCACCCGTCGCCCGACACCCGTTCACCCGCCGCCCGGCCGTAGCCCGGCCGTCGCCCGCGATCTTGGAGTTGTGGCGCCCAGGATGTCCCGCTCGCCACCTTTGCGAGGTGCCACAACTCCAAGATCGGCGGGGCCGCCGGGGCGGCACCGGTCGGCGGGGCCGCCTGGGCGGCACCGGTCGGCGGGGAGCGGGGCCGCCGGGGCGGCGCGGTCAGGCGGCCTCGTGGAGGTCGGCCAGGGTGACCGGGGCGTACCGCTTCAGCAGGTGTTCCAGCTCGACGACCGAGCCGACCTCGCCGACGACGTTCGCGCCGCCGCCGTGCTCGGGCGGGTAGCGGTGCGCCAGCCGGTAGCGGTAGCGGCCGCGGATCAGCTCGACGCTGACCCGCCAGCGCCCGCAGCATCCGCAACTCCACTCCGGCACGCCGCGACGGTAGCTCTGACCTGCGGTTTCACCATCCGGGCGGCGGTGACGAAGGCACCCGGTACGGGATACGCCACCCGGCCACCGGCGGTGATCTGCCTCACCACTGTCGGTGCGGTCTGGTTGACTGGTCGCCGTGGACCTGCCGATCAACCCTCCGGTCGAGCCGATGCTCGCCAAGAGCGTGGCCGAGTTGCCCACCGACCACGGCCTGACCTACGAGCCGAAGTGGGACGGCTTCCGCTGCATCGTCTTCCGCGACGGCGACGAGGTCGAGCTGGCCAGCCGGGGCGGCAAGTCGATGACGCGCTACTTCCCGGAGGTCGTCGAGCAGGCGCGCCGCCAGCTCCCGGCCCGGTGCGCCGTCGACGGCGAGCTGATCGTGATCCGCCGGGACGGCCCGGGTGGGCAGCCGCGGCTCAACTTCGAGCTGCTGGCCCAGCGGATCCATCCGGCCGCCTCGCGGGTGAAGCTGCTGGCCGAGACCACCCCGGCCGACTTCGTCGCGTTCGACCTGCTGGCGGTCGACGACGAGCTGCTCACCGACCAGCCCTACCCGCAGCGCCGGAAGCGGCTGGAGCAGGCCCTGTCCGGGGTGCGCCCGCCGGTGCACGTGACCCAGGTGACCACCGACCCGGAGACGGCCCGCCGCTGGTTCGAGGTGTTCGAGGGCGCCGGGCTGGACGGGCTGATCGTCAAGCCGGCCGACCTGCCGTACGAGCCGGGCAAGCGGCTCATGTTGAAGGTCAAGCACGCGCGCACGATGGACGCGGTGGTGGCAGGGTTCCGCTGGCACAAGTCCGGTCCGGTGGTCGGCTCGCTGCTGCTCGGCCTCTACGACGACGACGGCGTCCTGCACCACATCGGCGTCAGCTCCTCGTTCACCATGGCCCGCCGCAAGGAACTGCTCGACGAGCTGGAGCCCTACCGCGACGTCGGCGACGGGCACCCGTGGGTGCACGGCGACCACGAGCGGGGCCAGCGCATCCCCGGCGGGGTGAGCCGGTGGACCGGCGGCAAGAACCTGGAGTGGGAGCCGCTGCGCCCGGCGCTCGTGGTCGAGGTGGCCTACGACGCGATGGAGGGCGACCGGCTGCGGCACACGGCCCGGTTCCTGCGCTGGCGACCCGACCGCGATCCCCGCTCCTGCGGCTACGGCCAGCTCGACCGCCCGATCCGTTACGACGTCGACGAGGTGCTGCGCGGCGATCCGGCGGCGACGGTCGGTGACACCAGCGGCCGGGCGTAGCCTGACGGTCGACACGATCATGGAAGGCGCCCACGTGACTCGCTTCCCCACCCGCCGGTTCCGGCCCGCTCTGGCCGCGTTCGTCGCGGCGGTGGTGCTCACCGCCGGCTGCACGCTGCCGGCGTTCGCCCCGCGTGCCGAGAGCGAGGGCGAGGCCGCCCCGCCGGGCACCGCCCCGCAGTGGCGGGCCTGCCCGGAGGTGCCGAACGAGCTGGTCGGCCGGGGTGCGCCGGACATGCGCTACGACTGCGCCCGGATCGCCGTGCCGCGCAACTGGGGCACCGGGGCCACCACCGGCGCGACCGCCGGGCCGGGCGCGGGCGAGACGTTCGAGATCGCGCTGATCCGGGCCCGTTCGACCAAGCAGCGCGACCGGATCGGCTCGCTGGTGGTCAACCCCGGCGGGCCGGGCGCCTCGGGTGTGGACACCGCCGTCTACCTGTCCTTCGCGGCGTTCGGCGGGTTGCCGACGTCGGTCACCGACCGGTTCGACATCGTCGGCTTCGACCCGCGCGGGGTGGCCCGGTCCAGCCCGGTCAAGTGCATCTCCGACGCCGACCTGGACGCCAGTTTCGGCTACGACCCCGACCCGGAGAGCCAGTCGTCGTTCGACGGCTTCGTCGGGCTCAACCGGCGCATCGGTGAGCGGTGCGGCGCGAAGTACGGCGACCAGCTCGCGCTCTACGGCACCGAGCAGGCCGCGCGAGACATGGACGCGGTCCGCGCGGCGGTCGGCGACGACAAGCTGACGTACCTCGGCTACTCCTACGGCACGCTGCTCGGCGCCACGTACGCCCAGCTCTACCCGCAGCGCGTACGCGCCCTGGTGCTCGACGGCGCGGTCGACCCGCAGCAGAAGCTGATCGCCGGGTCGGAGAGCCAGGCGAAGGGCTTCGAGCGGGCGTTCGACAACTTCACCAGGTGGTGCGCGGCGAACGCGGGCGGCTGCCCGATCGCCCCGGACGCCCGGGGTGCGGTCACCGACGCGATCGCCAAGGCGAAGGCCTCCCCGGTCCGCGCGCGGGACGGCCGCAAGGCCACCGCCGGCTGGGTCTTCTACGCGGTGATCTCCTCGCTCTACACCGAGCAGGGCTGGCAGGAGCTGGCCCGGGCGATCGACGACCTGCAGGGCGGCGACCCGGACGGCGTGTTCAAGCTGGCCGACTCGTACGCGGGCCGCGAGCCGGACGGCCACTACTCCAACCTGTTCGACGCCAACCTGGCGGTGAACTGCGCCGACGAGACCGAGAAGCCGTCGCGCGAGCAGGTCCGCTCGTTGCAGTCGCAGTGGCGGCAGAAATATCCGCTGTTCGGTCCCGCCCTGGCGGTGGGGATGCTGGGCTGCGTGGAGTGGCCCGGGGAGCGGGACCCGTACCCGACCGGCCGGGCCGACGGCGCGCCGCCGATCCTGGTCGTCGGCACCACGGGTGACCCGGCCACGCCGTACGAGCAGACGCCCGCCCTGGCCGCGATGCTGGGCGTGGGTCGGGTGCTCACCTGGGAGGGCGAGGGGCACACCGCGTACCCGCAGACGCCGTGCGTGACGTCGGCGGTCGACGCGTACCTGATCTCGCTGACCGTCCCCCGGGAAGGGCTGCGCTGCCCCGCCCGGTGACGGTCCGGCCGGAGGCCGACGAGCCGGCCGCCGGCCGGAGAACGCCGGCGGTCAGCCGGCGGCCGGGGGCGTCCAGCCCTCCGCGATGTGCCCGATGCGCACGCGCTGGGGGTGGTCGCCGACCGGGACGCTCGCGACCTTCTGCCCGGTCGCGAAGTTGATCGCGGTGACCCGGTCGGCGCCGGATTCGGAGATCACGCAGTCGCGGCCGTCCCCGCTGACGGTGGCCCAGTACGGCTTGCTCGCGGGCACCAGCGGGCCCTCGCGCAGCGTGGCCCGGTCCACCACGGTGGCGTAGTCGTCCATGGTGCCGGCGACGCAGATCCGGGTGCCGTCGGGGCTCATCGACAGGCCGTGGTGCCGGGAGTCGTTCACCCAGGTGGTGCGGTCCTCGCTGGTGGCCGGGTTCTTCGGCAGCGTGGCGACGCGGGTGACCCGGTCGGTGGCAACGTCGTACTCGACCACGCCGTTGAAGAAGGACACCTGGAAGTAGAGGCGGCTGCCGTCGGGGGTGAACACGGCGGGGCGGACCGCGTCGGAGAGGTCGCGGCGGCCGGCGGCGTCGAGCCGGTCCCGCATGTCGATCACCTTGACCACCTGGTACGTGGTGGTGTCGGCGACGGTGATCCGCCGGTCGCCCTTGGTCCAGTCGAGCCACGGCGCGTCCAGGTCGGTGTTGACCTCGCCGATGGACATGTTCCACAGCCGGGTGCCGCCGTCGGTGTAGATGTTCTCGTGCGGCTTGTCGCCGGCGCCGAACGAGCCGAGTTGCGCGCCGGTGCGGATGTCCAGCACGTGCACGGTGTTGGAGGTGGAGGCAGAGACCGCGACGCGGGTGCCGTCGGGCGAGACGGCCATGTGGTCGGCGCGGTAGCCGGAGACCGGGAACCGCCAGCGCAGCGCTCCGGTGGCGAGGTCGATCGAGACGACGTCGGCGAAGCTGGGCCGGGACACCACGAGCGCGGTGCCGTCCGGCGTGGTGTACATGTCGTCGATGAGCTGGTCGTGGCCCTCGCCGGGGCCTTGCCGGATGCCGAGGAAGAACGCCAGCCTGATCGGGTTGAGGTAGATCTCGCGCAGGCGCGCGGCGCGGTCCGGGATCACGTTGATCCGGCCGAGCCTGGCGTAGTCGCCGCGGGAGCGGATGACGTCGGCGGTGCCGTCCCAGTTGTTGCCGACGAACATCACCTCTTGGAGTGCCACGGCGGCGGTGGCCGGCGCCGGGGCCGCGACCAGTGGCGTCGGCGCGATCAGGGCGAGCGCGGCCAGCACGGCGAGGCCGGTGCGGCGGCGGGTACGGGACGGACGCTGTGGCACGGGGGTCATGGACGCCTCCTGGCAGCCGGTACGGCATCGACGTTTCTCAGTGGCGCGAACGGTGTTACCTTGCGGTAACAACCAGGAGAGCAACCGGCCGGCCGCCGGGGCTAGGGACCGGACGCCAACGCCCGCGCGGCCCGGTTGTGCCGCGGCGACAACGGGAGGGCGGCGGACGCCGATGATCCGGACCGGACACGCCCAGCGGTTCGGCGCGTTGCTGCGCGACCTGTCCGCCGATCCGGCCGCCGTCGACGAGGTGGCGCGGGCGGCCCGCGCGAACTCCCCCGAGGTGGCCCGGCTACCCGCCGACGAGGTACGCCGCCAGGTCGTCCTGCTGCTGACCAGCGGCCTGGGCGCGCTGGAACGCCGCGAGGACCCGGCCGTACGCGACTTCGCCGAGGCCCGGCGGCTGGGCGCGGACCGCGCGGCGCAGGGCGTCTCGGTGGCCGGTCTGCTGCGCGGGGTGCAGGCCGGGCGGGACCGGGCGGTGGAACTGGTGGTCCGGCATGGCCGGGCCACCGGCATCCCCGACGAGGTGCTGCTGGAGGGGCTGCTCACCATCGGCCGGTACGCCGCGGCGGTGGAGCGGGCGGTGGTCGACGGGCACCGCGACGCCGAGCGGGACCTGGCACGTACCGGCGCGGCGGCCCGGGCACACCTGCTGCGGCGGCTGCTGCGCGACGGCCCCGCCGGTCTGTCCCCGGGCGAGCTGACCCGGTTCGGGTTGCGGCCGGACGGGCGCTACCACTGCGTGGTGGCCGCGCCGCCCGACCCGGTCCGGGCGTACGCCCTGCATCGGCAGCTCACCGCACGCGGCGGCCTGCTCGGCACTGTCGACGACCGGCTCGCCGGGTTGCTTCCGCGACCGCCCGACGCGGCACCGGCCGACCTGCTGACGCTGGTGGCGCCCGCGCAGCCGCTGGCACGGGCCCCAGCCATGTACGCGCTCTGCCTGGCGGCGCTGGCCACGGCGGCGAACCGGCGGCTGCGCGGGCTGCGCCGGGTCACCGACCTGGCCGGGGAGACCGCGCTGGCGGCCCAGCCGCTGCTGGCGGAGCTGCTGCGCGGCACGCTGCTCGGCGCGCTCGAGCCGGCCGACGGCTTCCACCGGGAGCTGGCCGGCACCGCGCTCGCCTGGCTGCACCACGGCCAGCGGCTGGACCAGACGGCCGCCGCGCTGCACGTCCACCCGAACACGGTGCGCTACCGGCTGCGGCGGCTGCGGGAGCTGACCGGCGGGCCACCGGTCGAGGAGGGGGCGCGGTGCACGGTGCCGGAGACCGTGCACTGGTGGTGGGCGTTGCGGAGCTGGCTGGACGGGGACTGACGCCGCCGCACCACCTCGGCGTCGGACCAGCCGGACGCCCGGGCGGCACCGGCGCGAGGCGCTGTGCCAGGCTGACCGGGTGACCGAGGTGATCTTCCGGGAGGCGGTTCGCGCCGACCTGCCCGCCGTACTCGCGCTGCTCGCCGACGACGTGCTGGGGCGTACCCGTGACCTGCCCGAGGTGGACGAGGCGTACGAGCGCGCGTTCGCCGACCTCGACGCCGACCCGCGCAACGAGCTGATCGTCGCCGACGACGGCGGGGAGCTGATCGGCTGTTTCCAGCTCACGTACATCCCCGGGCTGGGCCGGCACGGTGCCGAACGGTGCCTGATCGAGTCGGTACGCGTCCGCTCCGACCGGCGCGGCCGTGGGCTGGGCGGGACGATGATGCGCTGGGCCATCGACCGGGCCCGGGAGCGCGGGTGCGCGCTGGTGCAGCTCACCACCGACAAGCAGCGCGCCGACGCGCACCGGTTCTACCGCGACCTGGGCTTCGTCGCCAGCCACGAGGGCATGAAGCTGGCGCTCTGACCGGCCGCGACCGGGGTCCGGGCCGCCACCGGAGGCGGCGGCCCGGACCCCGGGGTCAGTCCTCCGGCACCAGCCGGCCGTCGCGCAGCGTGAGCGTGCGGTCGGCCAGCTCGATCAGCGCCGGGTCGTGCGTGGCCACGAGCGCGGTCATGCCCCGGGCGTGCACCACCGCCCGGAGCAGGTCCATGATCGACCGGCCGGTCTCGGAGTCGAGCTGGCCGGTCGGCTCGTCGGCGATCAGCAGGTCCGGCTCGTTCGCCAGCGCCCGGGCCACCGCCACCCGCTGCTGCTGCCCGCCGGACAGCTCGTACGGGCGCTGCGCGGCGTGCCCGCCCAGCCCGACCAGTTCCAGCAGCACCGCCACCCGCTGCTCCCGCTCGGCCGCCGGCACCTTCGCCAGCCGCAGCGGCACCCCGACGTTCTCCGCCGCGGACAGGATCGGCACCAGGCCGAACGTCTGGAACACGAACCCGATCGTGCCCCGGCGCAACGCCAGCAGTTCCCGTTCGCCCGCCGCGGTGACGTCGTGCCCAGCCACCCGGATCTGCCCGGCGTCCGGCCGGTCCAGGCCGCCGACCAGGTTCAGCAGCGTGGTCTTGCCGGCGCCGGAGCGGCCCCGGACGGCGACCAGCTCACCGCGTCCCGCCGCGAACGAGACGTCCCGCACGGCGTGCACGGCGTGCTCCCCCTTGCCGAAGGTGCGGCTCACCCCCTCGACCCGGACCACGTCCTCGACGGCCGACGCCGGCACGGCCGGCAGCACCACTGTCTGGTCGGTCATCACTCACTCTCCTCGGCGTGCGTCCGGTCGCCGGGGCGCACCTCGACGTGGTCGGGTTCCAGGTTGAGCCGGACCCGGTCGCGCAGCGACAGCGCCTCCACGAACTGCGCCGGAAGCTGCATCCGGCCGGTGCGGTCCAGCACCGCGTACTCCTCGCTGACCATCTCGGTGCCGCCGTCGGCCGTGACGCGCGCGGTCCGGCGTACCTCGGAGGCGGTCCGGCCGTCGCGGATCGCGACGGTACGGCGGACCTGGCCGGCCACGGCGTGGTCGTGGGTGACCACGACGATGGTGACCCCCAGTTCGGCGTTGATGGTGCGCAGCGCGGCGAAGACCTCGGCGCCGGTGGCCTCGTCCAGCTCACCCGTCGGCTCGTCGGCGAAGAGGATCTCCGGATCGTTGGCGACGGCCACGGCGACCGCGCAGCGCTGCTGCTCGCCGCCACTCATCTGGCCCGGCCGCCGGTCCGCGCAGTAGCCGACACCCACCATGTCCAGCAGCTCACGGGCCCGTTCCCGCCGCTTGCGCCGCCCGCCGGCCCGCCCGGCCAGCTTCATCGGCAGCTCCACGTTCTCCAGCGCGGTCAGGTACGGCAGCAGGTTCCGGCCGGTCTGCTGCCAGATGAACCCGACCACGTCGCGCCGGTACGCCAGCCGCCGCTTGTTCGACAGCGACAGCAGGTCGTAGTCGGCGACCCGCGCGATACCCGCGGTCGGGGTGTCCAGGCCGGACAGGATGTTCAGCAGCGTCGACTTGCCGGAGCCGGAGGCACCGACGATCGCGACCAGTTCGCCCCGGTCGATGACCAGGTCGAGGCCCTGGAGCGCGACGACCTCGACGCCCTCGGTCTTGAAGATGCGCACCAGGCCGTCACAGACGATGTGCCCGCGCAGCCGGTCCCGTCCCCCGGCCCGCTCGGCGGCCCGCTCGGCCGCACGCTGTTGCAGGGACGCCAGGTCCGGTACGGACGCCTCGGCGGTCGCGGTCATCTCAGCTCTCCTCTCCGAGCCGCAGCACCTCACCGAGGCGCAACCGGCGGTTGTTCACGGCTTCCACGGCGATCGCGAAACCGAGGGCCAGCATGGCCAGGACCGACACCCCGGCCACCAGGCCGGGCTCGAAACTCGGGCGTACCTCCACGCCCCCGGTGAAGGCGGGCAGCCCGAGCACCGGCGTCAGCAGCAGCGGCAGCAACGCGCCGACCACCGCTCCGGTGAGCACCGACACCAGCACCAGCGGTGTCAGCTCCACCATCAGCAGTCCGCGCCACTGCCGGCGGGACAGGCCCATGGTGCGCAGCCGGGACAGCACCTGGCCGCGCGACCGGGCCCCGGCGAGCACCGCGAGCGCGAGGCCGAGCAGGCCCAGCGCGGCGCCGCCTCCGGCGCCGAGCACGAACCCGAACACCAGCAGCCCGTTGACACCGGTGCCGCCCAGGTCGGCGCGCACCGCCGCACGGGTCGTCACCTCCGGCGCGCGGGCCTTGTCCCCGGTGCCGACCCCGCCGATGCGCAGGTAGCGGTGCTGCCCCTCACGCGCGACCCGGTCCACCTCAGCGGCGTCCACGCCCGCGCCGGCCAGCACGAACCCGGTGGGCGCGAGCTGGTGCGGCGCGTCCGCCGGCAACGCCGGCCACGGCAGCACCACGAACCGGCGTACGCCCTTGTCGACGAGCGCGAACTCGTCGACGGTGGCGGCGGTGCGCACCGGCAGCCGGTTGCCCTGCACGTCCAGCCAGGCGGGGCGGTCGCCCTCGGCGTCGGCGAGCCCGGCGTCGGCCAGTTCCTCGGCCACCGCCGGGGACACCAGCGCCGGCAGCGGCGCGCTCCCGTCGGTGCGGTCCCGCACCGGGTCGGGCACGTCCACCGGTACGCCGGCCGCCCGCGCCACCTCGGCGAACCGCTCCCCGTCCACCAGCACCACGCGCAGCTCGGGGATCGGCGCGGGGCGTCCGGCACGGTCGGAGTAAGGACGTTCGGCCGGCACGGTGAGCAGCGGCGCGACGGCCCGTACCCCGGGCAGCGCGGCCAACTGGTCCGCCGTGTCCGGCGTGAAGCGCTCCCCACGTACCAGCAGGTCACCGGGCACGGCCTGGGCGGCGGCGGTGTCCCGGCCGGTCTCGATGCCGGTCGCCACCACGCCGCAGAACGCGGCGGTGGCGACGGCCAGCACCACCACGACCAGCGGCCCGGTGCTCGCGGCCCGGCCCGCGCGGGCCGTGCCGAGGAACGCGACGCTGCCGCGCGCCCGGGCGGCGAGGCGGCTGACCAGCCGCAACGGCCAGGGGTACGCGCGCAGCGCCACCAGCGCCGCCGCGATCGCCAGCAGCACCGGCACGGAGACCAGCAGCGGATCCACCGAACCGGCGGTGAGCCCGCGACGGCGCAGCAGGAACGCGCCGAGCACGGCGAGCCCGAGCACGACCACCTCGACGGTGAGCCGGACCGCAGGCGAGCGGCCGCCCAGGTCGGCGCGCCCACCGGCGCGGCGGCCGACGGCGAGCGCGGCGAGCGGCGGCAGCAGCGTGGCCAGGAGCCCGGCGATCAGCACCCAGAGCCACGGCGCACCGGTGCCGGGCAGCAGCCCGCCGAGCAGCCAGCCGATCCCGGCCGCAGCCGGCAGCACCAGCAGCGATTCGGCCAGGCCGCGGCGCAGCACCGCGCCGGTCGAGCCACCGCGGGCCCGGATGAGGTGGAACTCGGCGCGGCGGCGGCGCGCGGCCAGCCGGGCGGCGAGCAGCGTCAGCCCGGCCAGCGTGGCGAGCAGCCCTGCGGCGATGACCGCGAGCAGGGTACGCGCGGCGGCGAGCGAGTCGGCGAAGCGCCGCAGCGGGATGTCCGCGCCCTGGCTGAGGGTCATCTTGAGCTCAGTGGGCAGGGCCCGGTCCAGCCCGTCGACGCCGGCGATCAGCGCGTCGAGGCGGCCCGGTTCGAGCCGGTCCGGGGCGATCCGGTACCGCCAGCCGAAGGTCACCGGCCATTCGCGGGCGGTGATCGAGTTCAGGCCCGCGTCGGCGGTGTACGCGACGCCCACGAACGGATCGCCATCGCCTTCCGGCGGGCTGAGCTTCAGCATCGACGGCAGCGTGTCCCAGACACCGCCGGCCGGGTCGTTCGGCCGCCACACGCCGACCAGGTCGACCGGGCGGGAGTTGAGCACGTTGTTGTCGCGGTCCAGCAGCGAGAGGCGGAACCGGTCACCGGCCGCGACGCCCAGCCTGGTGGCGATCGTCTCGGCGAGCGTCACCTCGATCGCGCCGGCCGGGGTGACACCGCGTTCCGGCCACCGCCCGTCGACCAGGGTGGCCGCCTCCCGGATGCCGGTGCCGGCACGCAGGTGCAGGTCGATCAGCCCTTTGTCGTCGCTCAGCGTCGGACCGCGCAACCGCCCGGGGACGGTCTGCACCGCGAACCAGCGCTCGCCGATCGTGTCGCGCACCTCGGCGGGCATCTTCTCCTCGATCGCCGCGAGCAGGGCTCCCCGGCTGGCGACGACGGGCTGGTCCGAGGCCGACACGACGTCCGGTCCGGCGCTGTACGTGAGGTCGCGGCGGGCCACCGGCTGACCGGCCACGTACTCGGTGAGGCCCTGCCCGGTCAGCCGGTCGGCGACCCGGGGCACCCCGGTGATCAGCAGGGCGGTCACCAGGGTCAGGACGGCGAGCAGCAGGAACTGCCCCCCGTATGCGCGTACCCGGCGCGCGGCACCAGGAAGGCTCATCGTTCTCCTCCGATCCGGAGCTGCGCGGCGGCGACCCGCTGGCGGATGCCGGTGGTGATGAGGGCGGCGAAGGCGAGCGCGGCGAGCAGCAGCCCGGCGGCCGTCGCCCCGATCGGCACCCACGGCACGGTGAAGACCGCCTCGGGCACCGGCCGGCCGGCGGCCGGGGTGAGGATCACCAGCGGCACCATGGTGGCCGCGACGAGGGCGCCGACGAGCATCCCGACGCCGACGCCGATCGCGGCCAGGAACGTCTGTTCGGCGAGGTACGCGCGAGCCAGCAGCCCAGTGTTCGCGCCGAGCGTGTTGAACACGGCGAACTCGGTGAGCCGGCGCCGGGTGGTGGCCCAGACGTCCACCGCCAGGCCGACCAGAGCGAGCAGCACCGAGCCGAGCGCGGCGGCCAGCAGGCCGGTGCGCGCACCCTGCCAGTACGGATCCTCGGCGGCCTCCGCGGCCACCGCCCGCCGGTCCAGCAGCACCGTGCCGCCGGCCGAGGCGAGCGCGTCCGCGGCGGCGGTGTGCCCACCGGGCGTGGTGCCGAGCCACCACTCGGCCACCGGCCGGACGCCGCCGCTGCGTTCCAGGAGTTGTGTGGTGGCGGTGGGCAGGTCCAGCAGCAGCCCGTCGCCCCCGGTGCCGGGCACCGCGGCGACCTGGCCGACCACTGTGACCTCGAGCGTCACCTCGGCCACAGACAGCTTGACGGTGTCGCCGGTCTTGACGCTCATCGCGGCGGCCACGCCCGGGGTGAGGAGCACCGGCACCGGGCGGTCCGGCACCATCGGCACCAGCGCGAACCGGGACGAGGGGATCCGGGCGAACTGCAACAGTCCGGCGGGCACGTCGAAGCCCTGCGTCCCGTCGATCCGGGTCGGGCTCGCCTGGGCGGTGCCGCGCGGCCCGGCGCCCGGGTCGATCACCCGCCACGCCCCCTCCACCGGCAGTGGCAGGGCCGTCCCGGCGGCGTCGGTGAGCCGTAGCTGGTCCAGCAGAAGCCGGTACGAGCTGCCGGTGGCGTCGCCGCCGTCGGCCTCGAATCCGGCCAGGCGCAGCGGGGCGCCGCCGCTGTCCGGCAGTGGCACCGAGAAGCGCACCGGCTTCCCGTCGCCGTCCCCCTCGGCGAGCCGGACCCGCCAGGTGGCCCCGGCGTCGGTGGCGAACAACGCGGTCACCGCCACCCGGGGCCGGTCGTACATGCTCTCCACCGGGGTACGCACGGTGCCGGACAGCGTCTTCGCCCCCTCGGGCAGCACGCCGCCCACCGGCGCGGTCCGGCCGCCGGCCAGCCGGTCCAGCAGGGCGCCGGTGGAGGCGTCCCCGCCGGTGTCGTCGAGCCGGATCAGCCCCTTCGCGGCGGCCGCGTCCAGCGCTACCACGGTGGCCGGCCGGGCCTCGCGGCCCACCCGGACGTCGTCGCGCCAGGCGGGCAGCACCCGGTCCACGCCGGGCACGGCGGCCAGCTGGGCCGCCCGGTCCACGGGTGCGGTGCCGTCCCGCTCGGTCAGCCGCAGGTCCGCGCCGACGGTGTGCTGCGCCTGGTCCCGCTGCGACCGTTCCCACGAGGCGACCAGCGACCAGGCGAGCGTGCTGCCGCCGACGGCGAGCGCGAGCAGCAGCACCGGGCCGGCGTGCGGGCGGCGGCCCGCCTGCCACATGCCGAACATGGTGGCGTTCCACGTCCGCCAGTCGACGAGGCGTTCCGCGATCCGGGTGGTCGGCGGCAGCAGCCGCAGCGCGATCACCGCGCCGGCCAGCACGCCGATGGTGGGCGCGGCGGCCAGCAGCGGGTCGATGCCGAGGTTGCCGTTCGCGCCGGCGAGCGGCGAGGAGTACTGCCGCAACTGGGTCCAGGCGAGCACGGCGAGGGCCACCAGCGCGATGTCCACGCTCGCCCGCTGCACCGCCGCGCCCCGCGTGGGCCGGGACCGGGCGGCCATGTCGGCGACGTAGGTGCCGGCCCGGCGCATCGCCGGCAGCACCATGGCGAGCAGGCAGCCGACCGCCGCGCCGACCGCCACCACCCACACCCGGGCCAGGTCGCCGTCCGCCAGCCCCAGGTCCGCGCCCAGGTAGTGGATCGCCTGCCCGGTCAGCGCCGGGGCCAGCAGCAGCGCCGGCGCCACCACGAGCGTCGCCTCGCGTACGGCCAGCCCGGCGATCTGCCCCCGGGCGGCGCCCCGGGCCCGCAGCAGTGCGGTCTGCGACCGCCGGTCCTCGTTGAGCAGCGCCGCCACCAGGACCAGCGCGTACCCGCCGAGCACCACGATCAGCAGCAGCGGCGTGAGCAGCGCGGACCGGCCCACCAGGTCGGCCCGGCTGAGCCGGTCGACGAGCCGGTCCAGGTGGCTGACCTGCTGTGTCGAGGAGCCCAGGCCGGTGGCCTCGGGCAGCTTCCCGGTGATCTCGTCCAGCGCCGTGGTCACGGCGGGCAGCCGGGCCGGCTCGACCGCCACCAGGTCGGGGTCGACCACCCAGGCCGCCGAGGTGGAGCCAGGGAAGGTACGGGCGAAGTCGGCCGGGTCGAGCGCGAACGGCCCGTACGAGGTGATCTCCGCGTCGCCCTGGCTCTCCCCCACCCCCGGCGCGAGACGCCAGTACGCCTCGGACGCGTCCCGGGGCCGCCACGTGCCCACGACCACCACGGTGCCGGCGCGTTCGGCGCCCCGGTCGTACAGCGGCACCCGCTCCCCGACCTCCAGGCTCAGCTGCGCGGCCACCTTCTCCGGCAGCGTCACCTGCAACGGGTTGCTGCCCGGCACCGGCCACGCCCCGGCGGCCAGTTCGGCGTGCGCCGGGAGGTCGTCGAGCGTGGCCAGGTTGGCGAACATCGGGTCGTCGTCGGTACGGGCGGCGCCCACGTCCCCGGTCAGCTCCCGGCCGGTCCCGGAGCGGGTCGCGGCCACGGTGACCGGAGCGCCGCCGAGCCCGTTCGCGAACTGTTCCCGTACCGCCCGGTCCCGCTCGGCGAACGCGGCGGCGTCGGCGCCGCCGGAGCCGCTGATCAGCAGGCTGCGCTCCTCGGCCGGTGCGGCGTCGAGCACCGCCCGCGCGCCCGCCTCGACCGCCCGGCGGTTGTAGTCGGAGAGCCCGGTGACAAGCGCGACCGCGACAAGTGCCGCGACAGCGGCGGCGAGCAGCAGCCCACGGGCCTCTATCGCCCGCCTCCACACCAGCTTCATCCGACGTCCTCTCCTGGCCCCGGCGGGCCGACGCCGAGAGAGAGCAGTGAAGCCCCGGAAAAGGTTCGCGCCCGTTACATGATCGTTATCGGTCCCCCGGCACCCCCTCGTCGCACCCCCACCCGCCCTCCCCGTCGATCTTGGAGTTGTGGCACCTCGAATGCGCTCTATGCGGCTTTTGGGAACGACCACAACTCCAAGATCGACGGCGGTCACCGGCGCGGAGGGGAGGGCCCTGTCCACAGGGGCGGACGGGGAGGGCGGCGGGCGGGAAGGTGGGCGGGTGTGGCGGTACGGGGAGTTGCTGGCGGGTGGGACGAGCCGCGGGGCGGTCCGGCACCGGGTGGAAGCGGGACGGCTGTGCCGACTGTCCCGGGGCGTGTACGGCTGCACCGACGACGAGATCAACCGGTTGCGCGCCCTGTTCCGGCGATTGCCGCTGGGAACCGTCGCGGGGTTCCACACCGGTGCGCGACTGCACCGGTTCGGGGCCGTACCCGACGACCGGGTGCACGTGATCGTGCCACCCGGTGTGAGTGCCCGGCGGATCCGGGGCGTGGCGGCGCACCAGACGGTGCTGCCGGTGCCGGACGCGGTGGAGATCGCCGGCATCCCCTGCGCGCCTGCCGCCCGCTGCGCCGTGGATCTGGCCCGGGTGCTCCGGCGGGCGGACGCGCTGCCCGTGCTGGACCTCTGTCTCCGAGCCGGCGCCTGCCGCCGGAAGGACCTGCTGACCGAGGTGGCGTGGCACGCCGGCCTGCGGGGAGTACGACAAGCAGGGCAACTCGTCGCGCTCGCCGACCCGCGCTCGGAGTGCCGGCAGGAGAGCCAACTACGGCTGCTGCTGATCGACGGCGGGTTGCCGTCGCCGGAGCCGCAGCTGTGGGTTCCCGACCAGGACGGGACACCGATCTACCGCCTCGACCTGGGCTACCGCGACCGGCGCATCGGCCTGGAGTACGACGGCGCCTCCCACCTCGACCCCGGCCGGTTGCACCACGACCGCTCCCGGCTCAACTGGCTGGCCGAGCACGGCTGGCGCATACGGATCTACACCGCCACCGACCTCTACCGCCGCCCTCGGCACGTCGTGGCCTCGGTGCGGAGCATGCTCACCGCTCCCGCCTGAGCCGGCGGTACTCGATCACGGCCGCACCGCGCCGTGCGCGCGCCCGCCTGAAAGGGAGACGGCGTCAGGGGCGGGGGCGGTCGCGGTCCTTCGACGGCTGGACCCGCTTCGGCTCGCCGGGCATCTTCGGGTATTCCGGCGGGTACGGCATGTCGCCCAGCCCGTCGGCGGCGTCCCGCTCGGCCCACTCCAGCAGCGGCGTGATGTCCCACGGGGCGTCATCGATGCCGGCGTGCGGGTCGCCGCGCTCGGCGAACCGGGCCGGCACCGTGCCCAGGTGGAAGTCGTCCGGGTCGACCTCGGGCAGCTCGTCCCAGTCGACCGGAGTGGAGACGGTGGCGCGGGCGTTCGCCCGCAGCGAGTACGCGCAGGCGATGGTGCGGTCCCGTGCCATCTGGTTGAAGTCGACGAAGACGCGCTCGCCCCGTTCCTCCTTCCACCAGGCGGTGGTGACCAGCTCGGGGCGGCGGCGTTCCAGCTCCCGGGCCAGCGCGATGGTGGCCCGGCGCACCTCCACGAACGTCCAGCGCGGCTGGATGCGCAGGTAGACGTGCACGCCCCGGCCGCCGGAGGTCTTCGGCCAGCCGGGCACGCCCAGCTCGTCGAGCAGCCCGCGCAGCTCACCGGCGGCGGTCACCGCGTCGCCGAAGTCGGTGCCGGGCTGCGGATCGAGGTCGACGCGCAGCTCGTCGGGCCGGTCGGTGTCGGCGGCGCGCACCGGCCACGGGTGGAACACCACGGTGCCCATCTGCGCCGCCCAGGCCACGTGCGCCAGGTCGGCCGGGCACAGCTCGTCGGCCGGGCGGCCGCTGGGGAAGGCGATCCGCGCGGTGCGGACCCACGGCGGTACGCCCCGCTGCGGCACCCGCTTCTGGAAGAACATCTCCCCCTCGATGCCGTCGGGGAAGCGCTGGAGCGTGGTGGGCCGGTCGCGCAGGGCGCGCATGATCCCGTCGCCGACGGCGAGGTAGTAGCGGAAGACGTCGGCCTTGGTGAAGCCCCGCTGGGGGAAGATCACCCGATCGGGGCTGCTCAGCCGCACCGTGTGCCCGGCTACCTCGATCTCCTCGACCGCGCCCTTGCCCGCCATCACGCGACCATATGCGATGCCACCGACAGCCGACGTACCGTGAAGGGGTGAGTCTTTCCGACAACGAACTGCCCCGTACCGAGGACGAATGGCGCGTGCGGCTGAGCCCCGAGGAGTTCCGGGTGCTCCGCGAGGCCGGCACCGAGGCGCCCTGGACCGGTGAGTACGTCGACACCAAGACCCCCGGCGTCTACCACTGCCGGGCCTGCGGGCTGGAACTGTTCCGCAGCCAGGACAAGTTCGACTCGCACTGCGGCTGGCCGAGCTTCGACGACGCCATCCCGGGCGCGGTCAAGGAGATCCCGGACAACACGCTCGGCATGCGGCGCGTGGAGATCCGCTGCGCGCGCTGCGACAGCCACCTCGGGCACGTCTTCGAGGGTGAGGGCTTCACCCCGAAGGACACCCGGCACTGCGTCAACTCGATCTCGGTGCGGCTGGAGCCCAGCGCCGGCTGACGGCGGCGTCACAGCCGCAGCAGGCCGCCGGCCTCGTCCACCTGGTCGGCGGCCTCGTCGTCGAGCCACACTCCGCCGGTCGCGAGGTAGCGGAAGCGGTACTCCCCCGGCGTCAGCCGGACCGTCACGGTACGGGTGCCGTCGCGGCGCGGCACCAGTTCGTGCCGGCCGGGCTCCCAGCCGTTGAAGCAGCCGACCACGCTCACCGTGCCGGCCGGGGCGTCCCGGGGCAGCGAGAACGTCACCCGGGTCTGGTTACCGAAGAGCTTGTTGCGCTTGATCACGAATCCTCCGGGGATTTTCGGCGGTCACCGGGGTCAACGCTCGACACGCCGGGAGCGACTCGCCGTAGGGCCGGATCAGGTTCGCCGGTTCCGGTTGCTCGATGGTGTCGTCTGCGCAACTCTCGGATGACAGGTCCGTTTTCGGGGGGTTTCGCATGGCAACCTGCGAGGTTTGCGGTAACGACTACTGGATGGCGTTCGAGGTGCGCACGGTCGACGGATCGCGGCACACGTTCGACTGCTTCGAGTGCGCGGTGCACAAGATGGCGCCGATCTGCGAGCACTGCCAGATCAAGATCGTCGGGCACGGTGTCGAGGTCTCCGGCCGCTTCTTCTGCTGCGCCCACTGCGCCCGCGCCGTCGAGGGCGAGCAGGGAGCCGAGGTACGCGACGCGGTCGGCGCCCGCCCCGCCTGACGCGTACCGTCGCGGGGCGCCATCGGCGTCGATCTCCGGCTAGCATCCCTGCGGTGCCCCGACGGATGATCATCGTGGCGGCCCTGACCGCCGCCCTCGCCGGCTGCGGTTCCGCCACCGCGCCCGCCGCCACCACCGCTCCGGCCCTCGCCGCGCCCTCACCCACCGACGGCGGCGCCGCCGCGGCGCTGCGCGACCGGTACGCGGCGACCGGCAGCCTGGCCGGCCTGGCCGAGAAGCCCGAGAACGCCAGCGAGCAACTCGACTCCGACGGCGTCGCCTGTGGTCGCCCACTGCCCCTGCTCGACCGGCGGCTCGTCGTGTCGACCCGGGTCTTCGGCACGCCGGAGGGAACACCGGCCGACGAGTTCGTCGAGGTGGCCCAGGAGACGGTGGTCTACCCGGACGAGGCGACCGCCGCGGACGCGGTCCGGCAGATCTTCGGCGTGCTCCAGGCGTGCGAGCGCGACGAGGAGGCCGGCCAGGTCACCACCGGCCACACCGCCGGGAAGCTGCCCGCCGGGCTGGGCGTGCCGGGCCGGATGGTGTCGGCCACCATGACCCTGTCCGACGGCACCCGTTTCCCGCACCGTTACGGCTGCCTGCAGCAGGACCGGGTGACCCAGTGCGTCTGGGTCTGGACCCGCTCGGCGGCCGACACCGGCACCTGGTTCGAACGCGCCGTCACCGCCACCGCAGCCGGGCTGCGCGCGTCGAAGGGCTGAGCCGGCGCGCCGGTCCGGCGCGCGCCTGGGGTGCGCACGACCGGCCGCAGACGCGCCACCTAACCTGGGCCGATGCCCGTCGAGTCCCACCTGGCCGGTTTCGCCGACCTGGACACCAGCACCTTCCACGACCTGCTCCGGCTGCGCATCGACGTGTTCGTGGTCGAGCAGTCCTGCCCGTACCCGGAACTGGACGGCCGGGACGTCGAGCCCGGCACCCGCCATCTGTGGCTGACCAGCGACGGCGCCGTCGTGGCGTACCTGCGGATCCTGGCCGACCCCGGCGGCGTCGCACGGATCGGGCGGGTGGTGGTGGCGCCGGCGGCCCGCGGCGCGGGCCTGGCCGGCGCGCTGATGGCCGAGGCCTTGGCCGTGGTGGGTGACCGGCCGTGCGTGCTCGACGCGCAGACGCACCTCGTGGGCTTCTACGCGGGATTCGGTTTCGCGGTCGACGGCCCCGGTTACGTCGAGGACGGCATCCCGCACACCCCGATGCGCCGCGACCCAACTAATTGACGTTTGTCACTTTTTGTGGCAACGTGCGGGCGGAGCCGCCACGCGGGAGAGGGCAACTCCCGACAGTCCGGGCGTCGTGCACCGACACCCATCCGGAGGCTTTCCATGTCCACTCCGTACCGCCGCCCGTTACCGCTCGCGGCGGCGATCCTCGCCGTCTGCGCGGTGGTGGCGGCGCTGCTCACCACCGCGTTCTCCGGCCCGGCCTCGGCGCACGGGTCGGTTGTCGACCCGGCCTCGCGCGCCTACAGCTGCTGGCAGCGCTGGGGCGGTGACTTCCAGAACCCGGCCATGGCCACCCAGGACCCGATGTGCTGGCAGGCGTGGCAGGCCGACCCGAACGCCATGTGGAACTGGAACGGCCTGTTCCGCGAGGGCGTGGCCGGCAACCACCAGGGCGCCATCCCGGACGGGCAGCTGTGCAGCGGCGGCCGCACCCAGAGCGGCCGGTACAACGCGCTCGACACGGTCGGCGCCTGGAAGACCGTGCCGGTCACCAACAACTTCCGGGTCAAGTTCTTCGACCAGGCCAGCCACGGCGCCGATTACATCCGGGTGTACGTGACCAAGCAGGGTTTCAACGCGCTCACCTCGCCGCTGCGCTGGAGCGACCTGGAACTGGTCGGCCAGATCGGCAACACCCCGGCCAGCCAGTGGACGCGTGAGGTGGACGGCGTGTCCATCCAGATCCCGGCGAACGCGCCGGGCCGCACCGGCCGGCACATCGTCTACACGATCTGGCAGGCCAGCCACCTGGACCAGTCCTACTACCTGTGCAGTGACGTGGACTTCGGCGGGTCCGGCCCGACCACCCCGCCGACCAGCACCCCGCCCACCAGCACCCCGCCGACGAGCACGCCGCCCACGAGCACGCCGCCGAGCAGCCCGCCGCCGACCACGCCGAACCCGGCCGGTGGCTGCACCGCGACGTACGCGATCACCGGTACGTGGGGTGGCGGTTTCCAGGCCGACGTGAAGGTGACGAACAACAGCGGTTCGCCGATCCGCGGCTGGTCGGTGAGCTGGAACTACCAGAACGGCCAGCAGGTCAGCTCGGCGTGGAACGCCACCGTGAGTACGAGCGGAACGCTGGTGACGGCACGCAACGTGGCCTACAACGGCTCGCTCGCGCCGGGCGCGAGCACCTCGTTCGGCTTCACCGGCTCGGCCGGTGCGACGAACCCGGTGCCCAGCATCGTGTCCTGCACGACGACCTCCTGACGGCTGCCGTCCCGGTCGGGGCCCTGCTCGACACCCGTCGGGGTGTTAAGCGGGGCCCCTTCCTCTACCGCAGGCGTTAAGAAGGGGCCCTTCCTTTCACACCAGGCAGTTGACGATGTCGGCCACCGGGCGGCGGCGGCCGGTGTAGAACGGGATCTCCTCCCGTACGTGCCGGCGGGCGCCGGAGGCGCGCAGGTCCCGCATCAGGTCCACGATCCGGTGCAGCTCGTCGGCCTCGAAGGCGAGCATCCACTCGTAGTCGCCGAGCGCGAACGAGGCGACCGTGTTGGCCCGCACGTCCGGGTAGCCCCGGGCCATCTTGCCGTGCTCGGACAGCAGCTCCCGCCGCTCGGCGTCGGGCAGCAGGTACCACTCGTACGAGCGCACGAACGGGTAGACGCACAGGTAGGCGCGCGGCTGCTCGTCGGCCAGGAACGCCGGGATGTGGCTCTTGTTGAACTCGGCCGGGCGGTGCAGCGCCATCTGCGACCAGACCGGGGTGAGCGCCCGGCCCAGCGTGGTGCGACGGAACCGCAGGTACGCGTCCTGCAGCGCGTCGCTGGACGACGAATGCCACCAGATCATCAGGTCGGCGTCGGCGCGCAGCCCGGCCACGTCGTACGTGCCCCGGATCGTGACGTCCTTGCCGGCCAGCTCGGTGAAGAGCGACTCGACCTCGTCGACGACGTTCTCCCGCAGCGACGGCAGCGGGCTGGTGGCCCGGTACACCGACCACATCGTGTAGCGGATGGTCTCGTTGAGCTCCCGCAGCCGCGCCGCGTTGGTCTGCTCGGTCATGCTGCCGATCCTCCCAGTGCCGTGATGATCTCTTCGGCCGCCGTCTCGCCGGAGCGGACGCAGACCGGAATGCCGACGCCGTCGTAGCCGGCGCCGGCCACCGCCAGCGTCGGGTACGCGGCGCGCAGCGCCGTCCGGACCGCCGCCACCCGGGCGGTGTGCCCGGGCGTGTACTGCGGCAGCGCGCCACCCCATCGCTGCACGTGCCGGGCCACCGGGGCCGGCAGCGGCGCGCCGAGCACCGCCGACAGCTCCCGGTGCACCGTGTCGGCCAGGTCGTCGTCGGTGAGCTGCAGCGACGTCTCGTCGCCGTACCGGCCCACCGAGGCGCGCACCAGCGCCAGCCCGTCCGGCCGCCGCAGGTGCCCCCACTTCGTGGTGAAGAACGTGGACGCCTTGATCGTCAGCCCTTCGCCGGCCGGGACCAGGAAGCCGGACAGCTCCGGCAGGGCCGGGCCGGGCAGCGCGAGGGTGATCAGGGCGACGCTGGCGTAGTCGAGCGCGCCGACCGTGTCGGCCGCCTCGGGCGCGGCGGCGGCGAGCAGCCGGGCGGCCGGGCGGGCCG
Source organism: Micromonospora sp. WMMA1949 (assembly GCF_027460145.1). Lineage (NCBI taxonomy): Bacteria > Bacillati > Actinomycetota > Actinomycetes > Micromonosporales > Micromonosporaceae > Micromonospora > Micromonospora sp. WMMA1949. The sequence continues at coordinate 1,010,165 of NZ_JAPZBG010000001.1, forward strand.
GCACCGCGAGCAGCACCGCGTCGGCCTCGACGTGCTCGGCGTCGCGGGTCGGCCCGACGGTGAGCCGCCAGCCGGACGGGGTGCGCCGCAGCTCGCGTACCGCCGCGCCCCGGCGGATCGTCGCCCCGCTCGCCGTCGCCGCCGCCTCGACGAGCGTGCTCAGCCCACCGGCCAGGGTGCCGAAGACGGGTGCGCCGGGCGCGCGCGGCGCGGCGGCCTGCGCGGCGCGTACCGCACCGACGAGCGTGTGCTCGGCCCGGGCCGCGCGGGCCAGCGCCGGCATCGTGGTCACAAGCGACAGGTCGTCGGCCCGCCCCGCGTACACGCCGCCGAGCATCGGGTCGACCAGCCGGTCCACCACCGCGTCACCGAGACGCTTGCGGACCAGCTCACCGACCGACGTGTCCTCGCCGTCGGCCAGCAGCGGGTGGCCCGCGTCGCGGTCGGCGTCCGCGGCCGGCGGCGCGACCGCCGCCACCTTGTCCAGATCCCCGGGTACGCCGACGAGCGTGCCGCCCGGCACCTGGTGCAACGTGCCGTCGACGAGCAGGGCGGCCTGCCCGACCGTCGGGTGCACGATCGACGCGTCCAGGCCGAGGCGCCGGGCCAGCGTGACCGCTGCCGACTCGCCACCGGCCGGGTCGCGCATCAGGAACGACTCCGCGCCGAACTCGACCGGCCCACCGGCGAGCTCACCGGTGAACAGCTTGCCGCCGAGGCGGCCGGACTGCTCGTACACGGTGACCTCGGTGCCCTCGGGGGCCCGGTCGCGCAACCGGACGGCGGCGGCCAGCCCGGTGATCCCGCCACCGACGATTGCCACCCGCCACGGTCGCACCACTGTCTCCTCCTAGCGCTCCGGTCGCGTGGTCAGCTCGTGCACCAGCGCGACCACCCGGGTCAGCACCTCGGGGTCGGTTTCCGGCAGGACGCCGTGACCGAGGTTGAACACGTGGCCGGGAGCGGCCCGGCCCTGCTCGACGATGCGCCGCACCTCGGTCTCCACCACCGGCCAGGGGGCGAGCAGCACGGTCGGGTCGAGGTTGCCCTGCACCGCCTTGTCCGGCCCGATCCGGCCGGTGGCGACGTCCAGCGGCGTACGCCAGTCCACGCCCACCACGTCGGCGCCGGCCTCGCCCATCGCGCCGAGCAGCTCACCGGTGCCCACCCCGAAGTGGATGCGCGGCACGCCGGCGCCGGCGAGCCCGCCCAGCACGTACGTCGAGTGCGGCAGCACGAAACGGCGGTAGTCGGCCTCGGAGAGCGCACCGGCCCACGAGTCGAACAGCTGCACCGCGGAGACGCCGGCGTCGATCTGCACCTGGAGGAACGCCAGCGTCACCTCGGCCAGCCGGGCGCACAGCGCGTGCCACAGGTCCGGGTCGCCGTACATCAGCGCCTTGGTCTTGGCGTGGGTCCGCGACGGCCCGCCCTCGACCAGGTAGCTGGCGAGCGTGAACGGCGCCCCGGCGAAGCCGATCAGCGGGGTGTCGCCCAGCTCGACGACGAGCCGGCGGACCGCCTCGTCCACGTACGACACCTCGTCGCGGCCGATCGGGGTGATCCGCTCGACGTCGGCGGCGGTACGGATCGGCTCGGCCACCACCGGGCCGGTGCCGGGCACGATGTCCAGGTCGATGCCGGCCGCGGCGACCGGCACCACGATGTCGCTGAACAGGATCGCCGCGTCGACGCCGTGCCGGCGCACCGGCTGGAGCGTGATCTCGGTGACCAGGTCGGGCCGGCGGCAGGACTCCAGCATCGGCACGTTCGCCCGGATCTCGCGGTACTCCGGCAGCGACCGGCCGGCCTGGCGCATGAACCAGACCGGGGTGTGCGGGCCCGGCTCGCGCCGGCAGGCGCGCACGAAGGGCGAGTCGGCCGGCCCGCCGCGGCGGGGTTCTCCGTCTCGGGCGGCAGTGCCCGTGGTGTCGGTGGTCATCGCGGCAATCGTGCCACGCCCCCGGCACGCGCCCGCGCTCACCGTCCGCATTTGTGACGTAGAAGGAAGGGCCCCCGCTTAACGCCTCCGGTAGAGGAAGGGCCCCTTCTTAACCGTCGATCAACCGGCGCGCCGTCACGCACCGCGCGGCGGGCGCGGCATAGGCTGCCCGCATGGCCCCCCCGATCGCGCTCCCGGAAACGTTCGCTCGCGCGGTCGCGGGGCTGCGATCGGTGACACCCCGCCCGGAGATCGTCCTCGAGGAGGTCGGCGCGCCGCAGCGGCTGGCCCCGTACGCGTTCGCGCTCTCCGCCGCCGTGATGCGCGACGACGACGAGGTGGCCACCGGCCGGCTGATCCTGCTGCACGACCCGGCCGGGCACGAGGCGTGGCAGGGCACGCTGCGCCTGGTCACGTACGTCACCGCCGAACTGGAGGTCGACCTGGCCAGCGATCCGCTGCTGCCCGGCGTCGGCTGGACCTGGCTGACCGACGCGCTGGACGCGCAGGGCGCCGGGCACCGGGCGATCGGCGGCACCGTCACCCAGACGCTGTCCACCCGCTTCGGCGAGCTGGCCGGCCCGCCCGCCGCCGGTGACATCGAGATCCGCGCCTCCTGGACACCGCTGCGCGCCGACCTGGGCCCGCACCTGCTCGGCTGGTGCACGCTGCTGGCCTCCACGGCCGGCCTGCCGCCGCCCGGCGTCACCGCGCTGCCCCGCCGCTCCGCCGGCGCCGCCTGACCGCCGCCCGTCGGCTCGCGAGGGCCGCGTACCGGCACACGGGTCGCCTCACGCGCGACGACCGTTGCGGCGGGCCGGGCGCGGTTCGCCGCCGGCGTACCCCCGGGGTTGACGCGCGAAGGCCGCCCCGCGCGTGCGGGACGGCCTCACGGCGGACGCCGGATCAGAGGTAGTTCTCGGCCTCGTCGCAGACCTTGTCCAGGCCCTTGTTCGCCGCCTCGAAGGCCGCCCGGTCGCCGCGCGACGCCGCCGCGATGGCGGTGGTCAGCTTGTCCAGGCAGCTCGCGATGACCTTCTTCTGCCGGGCCTGCTCGTCCCGGTCGTTCTTGGTGCCGGTCAGGTCCTGCTGGGTGTCCGACAGCCGATCCTGGACGGTCTTCAGCTCACCCTTGAGCTTCTCCATCTCCTGCTGGTTCGCCGAGATGGTGCCGTCGCGCTGGCTGACCAGCTGCCGGGACTTGTCCAGCTCGCCGTTCGTGGAGACGTACAGGAAGGTCATCACGCCGCCGAAGACGAGCAGCAACGCGGCGACGAGGCCGAGCACCAGCACAGCGACCTTCCGGCTGCCGCCGGCGGCCGGGGCGGCACCGGGCGGACCGTACGGGCCGGGCGGCCCGGACATCGGCGGCGGCCCGAAGCCGGGGCCGGACACCGGTGGAGCGGACGCTGGCGGGACCGACATCGGCTGCGCGTAACCAGGGCCGGAGACCGGCGGGACGGACACCGGCGGCGCCGACATCGGCTGTGCCGGCGGAGGCACCGGGGCGGCGCCCGGCGCGTAGCCCGGCTGTCCCGGCGCGGCGGGCGGATATCCGGCGTACCCGGGGGCGCCGTCGGGCGCGGCGGGCTGGTGCAGGGTCGGCGCGGGCTGGTTCGGGTCGTACTGCTGGGGCGCGGGCCGGCTGCCGTACACGTTGCCGTAGACCGTGCCCCCCGGCGCCGGGGGCGGGTTGTCGCCCCCGGCCGGTGGGTAGGACATGTCGTTCCTCCAGATGTGCTGGTCCCCCGCGGGGTGGCCCGATGGGCCGGGGTCGATGCGGTGCGGTCACCCACACCGGTGTGGGCGGCCGGTCAGCAGAGGCGGAACCGGTCGCAGGCGGTCTTGATCGGCACCGCGAGCCCGATGCCCTCGGCGTTGCGGGCCTTGGCCGTGGCGATGCCGACGACCTCCTTCGAGCCGTTGATGACCGGGCCGCCGGAGTTGCCCGGGTTGATCGGCGCGTCGAACTGGATCACCGGGCCACCGCCGCTCTCGTCCTCGCGGAACGCGCTGACCACGCCCGTGGTGACGCTGTCCTGCAACCCGAGCGGCGCGCCGACCACGATGATCTGCTGGCCGGACCGCACCGGGGCGCGGGCCGCGACCAGACCGGTGAACTTGGCCGTGGTCCGCAGCTGCGCCAGGTCCTTGTCCTTGTCGGTGGCGATGATCGTCGCCTCGAACCGCTGGTCCTTGCGCTCCAGGAACACCTTGCGCTCACCGGCGGTGAAGACCGACTCGACCACGTGGAAGTTCGTCAGCAGCGTGGTGCCGCCGCCGGAGGGGGCCTTGCCGACGGCGAACGCCGTACCGGTGAACTGCCCGGCCCGCACCCGGAACACGCTCGGCAGCACCGCGCCGGCCACCGCCTCCGGGTTGAAGGCCGCGTCGGCCTGCTTCTCCAGGCTGCCGGCGCGCTGCTCCAGGCCGTCGAGCCGGCTGGCGTCCGCGCCCTGCCCCTCGGCCATCCGCTTGTCGGCGGCGGCGAGCCGGTCGTCGAGCCGGTAGATCTGGTACGCCTGCACGCCGGTGACCAGCGCCAGCACCGCGGCCAGGGCCAGCGCCACCACCGCCAGGCGGCTGCGCCGGGCCGGCGGGCCGGCGGGCGGCGTGCCGAAGCCGGCCGGGCCGCCGGCGAGGGCCTGCTGACCCGGGTACGCCGAGGCGGGCGCGGACACGGGCTGGCCCGGGTAGGACGGCGCGGCGGGCCGGGGGTCCGGGTAGGACGACGAGCCCGGCCCGCCCGGATACGACGGCGACGCGGCCGGCTGACCCGGGTACGCCGGAGCGGACGCCCGGGAGGTCTGCGGCGGTACGGACCCGTAGGACGACGGCTGGGCCGTTCCGGTGCCGTAGGACGACTGCCCGGGCTGGGGGCCGTAGGACGACCCGCCCGGCCGGGCCGGGGTCGCGACGCCGGACGCGGCGGCATAGGGCGTGGACTGCGGCGGGCCCGACGGGTCCGGGTATCCCGCGGACGGCTGGCCGGCGCGTCCCGGCGGCGCCGGGCAGCCGGGCGCGCCGCCCCACTCGGCTCCACCGCCGAACGATCCGGGCGCCGGTGCCGGAGCGCCGGGCGGGGCGAAGCGCGGCGGCAGCGGCCCCGGCCGGTCGGCTGCCGTGTCGCCGCCGCCCTGACCCGGCGCGTCGTCGCCGGTTCCGTACCCGCCTGTCATGTTCGTCCGTCCTCCCCGTCGGCTTCACCGACGCCCCCCGGCCGCTGTGGCATCCGTACGCCGTTCGCGGCTCGATGGACCGTACCGGCGGGATCGGGCTTTGTCTTCCCCCTTGTCCGACCCTCTCACGGCCCCGCAACCCGCACCTTTCCGGTCACCCGGCGGCCGTCTCGCCGACACGCGCCCGACCGGCTGCGCACACCGGATCGTCCGGCCTACTAGGGTTGTCAGGTGACCGACGAACCACCCCTGCGCCGTCGGGCCGCCGAAAGCCGTACCGGAGAGGCGTCCGCCCGTCCGACGTCGGCCCTGCCGGAGCCGGCGGACGCGGGGCCCGAGACCGATCCGGGCGCGGCCGTCCCCCTGACCGCGCCGCGCGAGGGCACGCCCGCTCCGGTGGCCACACCTGCCGAGCTGGACGAGGTCGTGGCCCGCTTCGCGGCCGGCACCGGCCCGGTTGCCCTGGACGCCGAACGCGCCTCCGGCTACCGCTACAGCCAGCGCGCCTATCTGGTGCAGCTGCGCCGCGGCGGCGCCGGCACCGCGCTCATCGACCCGCTGCCACTGCCCGACCTGTCCGCCCTGGACACGGCGATCGCCGAGACCGAGTGGGTGCTGCACGCGGCCAGCCAGGATCTCGCCTGCCTGGCCGAGGTGGGGCTGCGCCCGCGCCGGTTGTTCGACACCGAACTGGCCGCCCGGCTGGCCGGATTCGAGCGGGTCGGCCTGGCCGCGCTGACCGAACAGCTGCTCGGCTTCAGCCTGGAGAAGCACCACTCGGCCGCCGACTGGTCGAGCCGGCCGCTGCCGGAGTCCTGGCTGACGTACGCGGCGCTGGACGTCGAACTGCTCGTGGATCTGCGCGACGCGCTGGACGAGGAGTTGCAGCGGCAGGGCAAGTCCGGCTGGGCGGCGGAGGAGTTCGACGCGCTGGTGCGCAACGGCGCCCGTCCGCCGCGCGTGCGCGCGGAGCCGTGGCGGCGCACGTCCGGCATCCATCGGGTACGCGGCGCGCGCGCCCAGGCCCGGGTGCGATCCCTCTGGTACGCGCGGGACCAGATCGCCTCCCGCCGGGACGCCGCGCCGGGGCGGGTGCTGCCCGACTCGGCCATCGTGGCCGCCGCCGAGCTGGACCCGAAGGACGAGAAGACACTGCTGACGCTCCCCGGGTTCGGAGGGCGGTCGGTGCGCCGGCTGGCGCGTACCTGGCTGGCGGCGCTCGACGACGCGCGCCAGTTGCCGGACGACGCGTTGCCGGTGAGCCCGGCCGTGGAGGGGCCGCCTCCGCCGCACCGCTGGGCCGAACGCGACCCGGTGGCGGCCGGCCGGCTGGCCCGTGCCCGGGAGGTGGTGGTCGGCGCCGCCGGGGCGCACCGGCTGCCGGCGGAGAACCTGATCGCACCGGACTCGATCCGCCGGCTGGCGTGGCAGCCGCCCGCGGAGATCACCGACGACACGGTGGCGGAGACGCTGCGCGGGTTCGGGGCCCGGGAGTGGCAGATCGGGCTGCTCCTGCCCGCTCTGACGGAGGCGTTGCGCACCCCGCAGCAGTGACGGCCGCGGGCGGGGTGTGAGGTGGGCCACGCGGGGGGTGGTGCCACGTCTGGTTACTGACGAGTAGCATCCGGGGGAAATGCCCGTGCCGAGGGAGGCTCCAAGTGCCCCGTGAAGTCCGGGATGTCGTCTTCGTCGACGGCGTCCGTACCCCGTTCGGCAAGGCGGGTGGGATGTACGCCAACACCCGCGCCGACGATCTGGTGATCCGCTGCATCCGCGAGCTGATGCGCCGCAACCCGCAACTGCCGCCGGAGAAGGTGGAGGAGGTGGCCATCGCCGCCACCACCCAGATCGGTGACCAGGGCCTGACCATCGGCCGCACCGCCGCCCTGCTGGCCGGCCTGCCCAAGACCGTGCCCGGCTTCGCCATCGACCGGATGTGCGCCGGCGCGATGACCGCCGTCACCACAGTGGCCAGCGGCATCGCCATGGGCGCGTACGACGTCGCCATCGCCGGCGGCGTCGAGCACATGGGCCGCCACCCGATGGGCGAGGGCGTCGACCCCAACCCGCGCATCGTCGCGGAGAAGCTCGTCGACCCGTCCGCCCTGGTGATGGGCTCCACCGCGGAGAACCTGCACGACCGCGTCCCGCACATCACCAAGGAGCGCACCGACGCGTTCGCGCTGGCGTCGCAGCAGAAGACCGCCAAGGCGTACGCCAACGGCAAGCTCCAGGGCGACCTGGTGCCGGTGGCGACCCGCGACCCGGAGACGGGCTGGGGTCTGGCCACCGTGGACGAGGCGCCCCGCGACACCTCGATGGAGAAGCTGGCGAGCCTGAAGACCCCGTTCCGGCCGCACGGCAAGGTCACCGCCGGTAACGCGGCCGGCCTGAACGACGGCGCCACCGCCGCGCTGCTGGTGGCCGAGGAGACCGCCCGCGAGCTGGGCCTGCCGGTCGGCATGCGCCTGGTGTCGTTCGGTTTCGTCGGCGTCGAGCCCGAGGTGATGGGCGTCGGCCCGATCCCGTCGACCGAGAAGGCGCTGCGCATCGCCGGCCTGAGCATCGACGACATCGGCCTGTTCGAGCTGAACGAGGCGTTCGCGGTGCAGGTGCTCGCCTTCCTCGACCACTTCGGCATCGCCGACGACGACCCGCGGGTCAACCCGTGGGGCGGCGCGATCGCCATCGGTCACCCGCTCGCGTCCTCCGGCGTCCGGCTGATGACCCAGCTCGCCCGCCAGTTCGCCGAGCACCCCGAGGTCCGCTACGGCCTCACCGCCATGTGCATCGGCATCGGCATGGGCGGCACCGTGATCTGGGAGAACCCGCACTGGGAGGGCAACAAGTGAGCGCGCTCGCCGCACCGAACGAGGTCGTCACCAAGGCGCTGCTGCGCCAGGTGTCCGTACCCGGGCTGGACCGGCCCGCCGCCCTCATCACCCTGGACAACGGCTTCGACCACACCAAGCCGAACACCTTCGGCCCGGCCGGCCTGACCAGCCTGGACGAGGCGATCACCGCCGCGCTGGCGGCGGAGCCGGCGTTCATCGCGGTCACCGGCAAGCCGTACATCTTCTGCGTGGGCGCCGACATCGTCGGCCTGCCCGCGCTGGAGAACCGCGAGCAGGCGCTGGAGATCGGGCGGCTGGGCCACCGGGTCTTCGCCCGGCTCAAGGACAGCGACGTCCCCACCTTCGCGTTCGTCAACGGCGCGGCGATGGGTGGCGGCCTGGAGCTGGCGCTGCACTGCCACTACCGGACCCTGTCGGCGGGCGCGGCGGCCCTCGCGCTGCCCGAGGTCTCGCTCGGCCTGATCCCCGGCTGGGGCGGTACGCAGCTGCTGCCGAACCTGATCGGCATCCCGGCCGCGACGCAGGTGATCATCCAGAACCCGCTGATGCAGAACAAGATGCTCAAGCCGAAGCAGGCTGCCGAGATGGGCATCGCGGACGTGCTGCTGGAGCCGGCCGACTTCGTGGAGCGGTCGCTGGAGTGGGCCGCCGGCGTGGTCCGGGGCGAGGTCGCCGTCACCCGTCCCGAGGTCGACAAGGACATGTGGGCGGGCGTGCTCTACTTCGCCCGGCAGACCCTGGACCAGCGGCTGCACGGCGCGGTCCCGTCCGCGTACAAGGCGCTGGACCTGCTGGAGACGGCGAAGGACGCCGACTTCGCCACCGGCACCGCGGCGGAGGACGAGGCCCTGGCGGACCTGGTCTTCTCCGAGGAGCTGCGCAGCGGCCTGTACGCCTTCGACCTGGTGCAGCGGCGGGCCAAGCGCCCGGCCGGCGCGCCGGACAAGGGCCTGGCCCGCCCGGTCACCAAGGTCGGCATCGTCGGTGCCGGTCTGATGGCCAGCCAGCTCGCGCTGCTGTTCGCCCGGCGGCTGCAGGTGCCGGTCGTGATGACCGACCTGGATCAGTCCCGGGTGGACAAGGGTGTCGGCTACGTGCACACCCAGATCGAGAAGGCCGTCAGCAAGGGCCGGATGGACAAGGGCACCGCGGCCAAGCTGTACGGCCTGGTCAGCGGCTCGGTCGACAAGTCCGTCTTCGCCGACGCCGACTTCGTCATCGAGGCCGTGTTCGAGGACCTGGGCGTCAAGAAGCAGGTCTGGGCCGAGCTGGAGAAGATCGTCAAGCCGGAGGCGGTGCTCGCCACCAACACCAGCTCGCTGTCCATCACCGCGATGGCCGCCGAGCTGGAGCACCCGGAGCGGGTGGTCGGCTTCCACTTCTTCAACCCGGTCGCGGTGCTGCCGCTGCTGGAGATCGTCCGCGGCGAGCGGACCGACGACGTCACGCTGGCCACCGCGTTCGCGGTCGGCAAGCAGCTCAAGAAGTCGTCGGTGCTGGTGAAGGACGCCCCCGCGTTCGTGGTGAACCGACTGCTGACCCGCTTCCTCGGCACCGTGTTCGCGGCCGTCGACCAGGGCACCCCGCTGGACGTGGCGAACAGCGCGCTGGACCCGCTGGGCCTGCCGATGCGCCCGCTGGCGCTGCTGCAGCTCGTCGGGCCGGCCGTGGCGTACCACGTCGGCGGCACCCTGCACGAGGCGTTCCCGGACCGGTTCGGCGTCAGCGAGAACCTCAAGCGGATCGCCGACTCGGGCCAGCCGATCGTGGTCGACGACCAGATCAACGACGAGGTGGCGAAGCTGCTGGTGGTCGGCGACGAGCCGCTCACCGCCGAGCAGGTCCGGCAGAACGCGCTGGACGCGCTGGCGCAGGAGATCCGGCTCATGCTCGACGAGGGCGTCGTCGCCGAGGCGCAGGACATCGACCTGTGCATGATCCTCGGTGCCGGCTGGCCGTTCCACCTGGGCGGCGTCACGCCGTACCTGGACCGGACCGGCACCTCCGAGCGGGTGACCGGAAAGCGGTTCCTGCCGCGCGGCGTGGCAAGCCTGCGCTGAGGCGACCGCACCGCATCGATCGCGGTGGTCGGGCTGTCCGTTCCGGACGGTGCGGCCACCGCGATCGGCGTTCGCGGCCCAGGTCACGGGTAGGTCGCGGTTTGGTGTCCCCGCCCTTGTGCGGACAGCGGGTTGTCGGTGGTCCTGGCTACGATCACGCGTCCAGTTTTCTCACAGGAGCTGCCTACATGTCCCAGCCGCCGTCCAGTCCCTACCCCGGCAACTACCCCTCCCCCCAGCAACAGCCCGGTGGCTACCAGCCGCCGCAGCAGCCGCAGTACGGCGGTGACTACCCGCAGGCTCCTCAGCAGCAGTACGGCGGCGACTACCCGCCGCAGCAGCAGTACGGCAGCCAGCTCGGTGCGCCGGTCCCGCCGAAGAAGAAGTCCGGCGCCGGCAAGGTCCTGCTGATCGTCCTCGCCGTGGTCCTGGTGCTCTGCGTCGGCGGCGGTGTCGCCGCCTACTTCGCCACGAAGGACACCGTCGACGAGGTGGTGACCGCCACCAAGACCCGCGTGGTCGAGCCGCAGACGCTCGGCGGTCGGGCGAAGGTCACCGACCCGCAGCTGCAGTCCGCCGCGGCGGAGATGAAGGCCCAGCTCAGCAAGGACGTGCCGGACGCGACCAGCACCGTCGGCGCCTTCTACGGCGACCCGGCCAAGAAGGACCTGGTCATGATCGCCGCGGTGTCCGGCGTCATCGCCGACCCGAAGAAGGAGCTGGCCGACGCCACCGCGGCGGTCACCCCGGACCTGGCCACCAAGGACTTCAAGACGGTCGACGCGGGCCCGCTGGGCGGCGACGCCAAGTGCTCCGACGGCAAGGCGTCGGACGTGCCGGTGGCGGTGTGCATCTGGGTCGACCGGGGCAGCCTCGGCATGGTGGTGGTCTACTTCAAGTCCGCGGCCGAGCTCCAGTCGGAGTTCGTGACCATGCGCGGCGAGATCGAGAAGCAGGACTGACACCTGTCACGCACCGGGCCCCCGCCGTCACGGCGGGGGCCCGGTGTCGTTTCCGGATCAGGCGGACGCGGCTCGTTCCGCGTGGCTCCGGCAGACGCAGAACTCGTTGCCCTCCGGGTCGGCCAGCACCACCCAGCCGGTCCCGTCCGGCCGGCGCCGGTCGGCCACCACCGTGGCGCCGAGGTCGCGCAGCCGCGCCACCTCCTCGTCCCGGGTGCCCTCGGCCGGGTGCAGGTCGATGTGGAAGGCACCCTTGCCGTGCCGCTCGCCCACCTGGACGAACAGCAGGTCGGGGCCGTCCCCGTCGGGTGCGACGAGGACCGCCTCCGGGTCGCCCGGGTGGTCGTCGTCGGCGAGCCGGCGGTCGAGCACGCGGGCCCACCAGCCGGCCAGGACGTACGGGTCGTCGGACTCGACGGTCACGCAGTGGATCTGTGCACTCACGGTGCTTCCTCCTGTGGGGAACGCGCCCCGGCACAGTGGGAACGTCAGCGGGGAACGCGGGGCGCGGGACTGTTCACGACGGACATCGACCACACCCCCTTCCACACTCGAGCTGACCCGGTTGATCATTCCACCGCCCCACGGCGCACACAACCCCACCCGCGCAAGGAAGGGCCCCTTGTTAACAGCGAGGTGTTAACAAGGGGCCCTTCCTCTACCGGAGGCGTTAAGAAGGTGCCCTTCCTTACGGGCCGACGAACACCGCCTTCGCGCGCCAGTCGACGCCGTCGACCCCCGGGCCGCTGCGCACCGTGAACGACGCCGACGGAACGGCGTTCGTCCAGTCGGTGGCGGACAGGTCACCGGTGTTGCGGTTCACCTTGTAGAGCGTGGTGCCGGCGACGAAGATCGCACCCGCGTCGGCGAACCCGCTCGCCCCGGCCACGGTGAACCGGTCGGCGCCGACCACGCCGCTGTCCGGCGTGAACCAGCGCCAGAACAGGCCGTTCTGCCCGGACAGCGAGTAGTAGAGCCGCCCGTCCCGGTAGAGCATGCCGGTCACGTTCGGGATCTCGGCGTAGAAGCCGGTGGTCGCGCCGACGTACGTCTGCCCGGTCGGTCCGGAGTTGGTGATCACGTTGTCCCAGTACGGGTCGTGGTACGGGTCCACCAGTTCCGGCGTGCCGAACGTGGTCCCGTCGAACGTGCGCCGGTACAGCGCGCCGTCGGCGCCGTAGAACACCGTCCCGCCGACCCAGAAGGCGCCACGCGCACCCGTCCAGACGGTCCCGTCCGGGTCCGCCACCGGGTCCGGCGCGCCGACGGCGCTCTGCCCGTCGTACGAGCGCACCTGCACCGGCGTGGCGCTGCCGGTGGGCGGGGGCCCGGTCTTGACGATCTCGACGGCGTTGACGAGCGGGTTCTCCCGCACGTGACGGAACTCGATGTCGATCGAGCCGTCGCTGACCACCGTGAACTCCCGCATGGTGCCCACGTTGTGCCCGGCGGCGGCGGACAGGTCGAGGTCGTCGAGGACGACTCCGCCTTCCAGCGCCACGTCGAAGATCCGGGTGCCGGCCGTGGAGGTGCCCGCGTACCGGTTGGCCATGTAGAGCCGCACGTGCACCTCGGTGCCGGTGGGCACCGGGAACTGCCACGCCATCTCCGCGCCGCCGGACGGGTCGTACCGCTCGTCGTTGTAGAGCTGGGCCGGGGTGCCGGCCGGCACCGTCGAGTCCAGGCTCGCGGGCGTCGTGTAGCTGGAGGCGCTGCTGCCGGAGTTGCGGTACGGGCTGGGGCTGGAGTTGGTGTCGGCCGACCAGTCCGGCCCGCCGTCGGTGGAGGCGACGGCCGAGCCGCCCGCGTTCACCCGGTACAGCACGTTCGTCGGCTGTGGCAGGCCGGCCTGGTAGACGTTGCCGGGCAGTGTCGCGGTGGTGGTCGGGTGCGGCGCCTTGCCGCCGGCCAGCGGGAAGAACGCGATCCGCTCCCGGCGGTACTGGAAGTTGCCGATCCAGAGCGTGTCGCCGCCGATCCAGAGCCCGGACTCGGTGACGAGCATCTCGGACGCGCCGATGCCGCGCGGGTGCCGGCCCGGGTTCCAGGACAGCGGCAGGCCGTTGACCGGGTCGAGCGCGGCGATGCTGGCCCGGCCGACCGCGCCGGCCCGGGCGTTGTCGGTGCCCGTGGTGTTGTTGAGCCAGCGGAGGTGACCGCCGACGTACACCGCCTGCTCGCTGATGCCGACGGACAGGAACGTGTCGCCGCCGCTGTAGTCGACCCACGTCGGCTGGAGGTTGGCACCGGTCGCGCCGGCCTCCCAGCGGGCCGCGGTGTCGCAGAGCGTGCCGCTGTAGGGGGCGCCGGTGGTGACCACCACGAAGTAGCTGTTGTCCGGGGAGAACGCGACGTCCCGGACGTACGAGTCGAACGACTGCCACTTGCAACGCGGCGTGTAGCGGGCCGTGTTCCAGTCCGCGACGGTGGCGGCGGTGGCACCGAGGTCGATCTTGACGATCTGGTCGTGCAGGACCCCGTCGGCGTTCTTGAAGTTGCCGATGACGACGAGCTGCGTGCCGTCCGGCGAGACGGCCAGCTTCTCCGCGCCCACGCCGGCCTTGGCGCCGCTGACGCCGTCCCAGTTGTGGTTCTCGGTCAGCGTCGTGGTGAGGTAGCTGTCGACCGCGCCGGTGGTGGCGTTGAGCGAGGCGAGCCCGCCGCGCGGGTTGGGGTTGCCGGCCGTGGTGAAGATGCCGCCGACCAGCAGCCGGTTGCCGACCAGCGCGATGTCCTTGACCAGCCCGTTGAACGCCGGCGGCGCGAAGCTGGTGACGACCGCCCCGGTGGCGACGTCGAGCAGGGCGACCTTGCGCCGGGTCACGCCGTTGACGGTGTTGAACTTGCCGGCCACGAAGACCGTGCCCGCCGTGGGGCCGGCGACGACCGCTGTCACCTCGTTGTCGAGCGTGGGTGCGAACGCCGTGTCCACCTGTCCGGTGGCCTTGTCGAAGGCGAGCAGGTAGTTCCGGGGGATGTCGACGTCGGAGTTGCGGTTCTGCACCCGGGTGAAGGAGCCGCCCGCGATGATCTTCGTGCCGGCGTCGTGGATCGCGTCGACCGAGCCGTCCTGCACGTCGGGTGAGGCGGCGGAGGGAACGGTGTGGACCACTTTGTCGTGGCCGGGCGCGGCGGCGGCCGCGGGCGTGGCCGGAGAGAGTCCGGCGACGGTGAGGGCGCCGGCGGTGAGGACCGCGAGAAGACGGCGGCGGCGCGGGGCCGAGTGGTGGGTCACGGGCAGCTCCGGTGGGTGAGCAGGGTGAGGCGTCGCTGCGCTTACTCTCGGTTGATCCCCGGCTCCGCGTCCAGCGTGAGCGGCGCATTCTGCCCGACCACCGTGCCGCCGGGACCGACCACCGTCGGGTCCGGCCAGGACAGCCGAGGCCGTCCGCACGAAAAGATGAGGGCGCCTCACCGGCCGGACGGGCCGGGTCGGCGTGTCAGGTGGCCGCCGGGTCGGCCGACGGAAGCGTGACTGTCACCTCCAGGCCGCCGCCGGGCTGGGCGACCGCCTTCACCGTGCCCCCGTGCGCGTCGCTGACGGCCCGCACGATCGACAGGCCGAGACCGGAGCCGCGCGCGCCGGTGCGTTCCTGGCCGCCGCGCCGGAACGGCTCGAACAGCCCGGGTACGTCGGCCGGGGCGACCTCGAAGCCGGTGTTCCCCACCACCAGCCAGGACCGTTCCCCGTCGGTGCCGGTGCGGATCCAGATCCGGCCGTGCAGGTGGTTGTAGCGCACCGCGTTCTCCACCAGGTTGCCGGCGAGCCGGTCGAGCAGGCCGGGGTCGCCGACCACCGGCGCCGGCCGCAGCGACGTGTGCACCTTCAGGCCGATGCGCTCCACCTCGCGGGAGACGGCTGACAGCGCGTTCGCCGTACCGATGGCGAGGTCCGACTCGGCGCGCCGGGCCAGCCGCCGGCCGGTCTGCGCCTCGCTGCGCGCCAGCACCAGCAGCGCGTCGACCAGGCCGTTGGCGCGCTCGGAGGCGTCGCGCACCACGCCGGCCATGCGGCGGTACTCGGCGAGGTCGGCGTCGTCGTCGCTGAGCGTCACGTCGATTTCGGTACGCATCACGGCCAGCGGGGTCCGCAGCTCGTGCGAGGCGTTCGCGACGAACCGTTTCTGCGCCTCGAACGCGCCGCTGATCCGGTCCAGCATCGCGTCGAACGTCTCGGCCAGTTCGGCCACCTCGTCGTCGGCACCGGACCAGCCGATCCGCTCGTCGAGCGTGGCCTCGCCGAGCCGACGGGCGGTGGCGGTGACCTGGTGCAGGGGGCGCAGCGCCCGCCCGGCCACCAGGTACGCCCCGGCCACCCCGACCACGCTGATCGCCGCCAGCGCGAGCAGCCCCTTGACCAGCAGTTCCTGTGACGCGGCGTCGACCAGTTGGCGCTGCCACTGCCCGGCGTCGAGGGTGCGCCCGTCGCTGAGCACCACTGTGGTGCCGGGCAGCAACTCGTCGGTGGGGCGCAGCGCGTCGCGGACCAGCAGCCAGGCCAGCAGCACCAGGATCGCCCCGGCGCCGACCAGCAGCACGCCGTTGAGCAGGGTCAGCCGCAGCCGCAGTGTCGGCCGTACCCGGCGCTCACTCCGCCCGCTCACTGCCGTACCCCGCCGATCCGGTAGCCCGCACCCACGACCGTGTCGATGAGCGGCGGGTCGCCGAGCTTCTTGCGCAGTGTCATCACGGTGACACGGACGATCGTGGTAAACGGGTCGGTGTTGGCGTCCCAGACCCGCTCCAGCAGTTCCTCGCTGGACACCACAGCGCCGCGCGCCTTCAGCAGCTCGGCGAGCACGCCGAACTCCTTGTTGGTGAGGTCCAGCGGCACGCCGCCCCGGCTCACCTCCCGGCGGGCCGGGTCGAGCACGAGGTCGGCCACCTCCAGCACCGGCGGCGCGGCCGGGGTGGCGCGACGGCCCAGCGCCTGCACCCGGGCCACCAGCTCGTCGAACGCGAACGGCTTGGCCAGGTAGTCGTCGGCGCCGAGCTGCAGCCCCTCCACCCGGTCGGCGACGGTGCCGCTGGCGGTCAGCATCAGCACCCGGGTCAGCGCGCCGGAGGCGGCCAGGTCGGCGCAGATCCGGTCGCCGTGCACGCCGGGCAGGTCGCGGTCCAGGATCACCACGTCGTAGCGGGTGACGAACGCCGCCTCGTGCCCGGCGTTGCCGTCGTAGGCGACGTCGACGGCCATCCCGCGCTTGCGCAGCCCGCGCGCGATCGCGTCGGCGAGGTTGCGCTCGTCCTCGACCACCAGTACCCGCATCCCGGCCTCCCACCTCGTGACCCCTGACAACCTAGTGCGGCGGGCAAAACCGGCCGCCGGAGGAGCCGATCTCCGGCGCGGCCGCCGCGCGGACAACGGTTGTCACTTTGCGTAGCCCCGAGGCCGCTTCAGGTTGCGTCACACACCGTGACCGGCGCTCACCGAGCCACCTCGAACGCCCAGCGATCCAGATCGCCTCGACCAGGAGAAACGGTCGACCGACGCGCACCGCCGGGTACACCCCCCCGCGCCCTTTGCTCTGCAGCCTCATGCGCAGCGGTAGCCGTGGGTCACCGCTGCGTCGATGGCTGCAGAGCAAAGGGGGCGCGGGGGTAACCCTGCCGGAGCGGGTTGCGACTACGTTCGGTCACGGCACGGCACGCCGGTGGGTTGCGGTCGGCGGCGCGGGCGACCGTTGCAGAAAACCTTCGGGTACGCGATGCTCGGCGGCGATGATCGACATGCGCACCAGCAACGGGCCGCGTCCACGCCGGGCGGGTTCCCGATGAGCGGCATGAGTGGCGCGAGCGGCCGCGACATCGCGTACCGCCGGTTCCACTTCCCGGCGGACCGGGACCGAGGTCGTGCGGACGGGCTGCGCGCCGGGCCGGACGGCCTGACGCTCGACGGCGATGCCGGCCGGGTCACGCACACCGACCCGCACTCCGGGACCACTGCCGAGTACGCCGCCGGCGCCTGGACCTCCCCCGTGACGCCCGCCGGCTTCGCCGTGACCGAGCTGGTGCCCTCCTGGACCGCCGACACCCCACCCGGGTGCTGGCTGCGGATCGAGCTGCGCGGCTGGGGCGACGGTACGGCCACCACCGGCTGGTACGAGCTGGGCCACTGGGCCGCCGACGACAGCACGGTGCACCGCGCCTCCGTACCCGGGCAGGAGGACGACCGGGCGCGGGTCGCCGCCGACACGCTGCGGGTGACCGGGACGACGGTGACCGGCTGGCAGGTCCGGGTGACCCTGTTGCGCCGGCTCGACGCGCCCGCCGGTCCGGTGCTGCGCACCGTGGGTGTGGTCGCCTCCACCGACCCGCCCGGCACCGCCGGCGCGCAGACCGCCGCCACCGGCGCGGACGCCGACGACACGCTTCGGCCGGGCGCCGCGTGGGGACGGGTGCTGGACGTGCCGCGCTACGCGCAGCGACTGCACGCCGCCGCCGGGGAGACCCGCTGGGGTGGCGGTGGCGACTCCTGGTGCAGCCCCACCTGCGTGGCGATGGTGCTCGACTTCTGGGGTGCCGGTCCCGCTCCCGACCGGTACGCCTGGGTGGCGCCGCCCGGCCCTCGCCCGCAGGTGGTCCACGCGGCCCGGCACTGCTACGACCACGCCTACGGCGGGCCCGGCAACTGGCCGTTCAACACCGCCTACGCGGCGACGCACGGGGTGGACGCCCTCGTCACCCGGCTGCGCTCGCTGGCCGAGGCGGAACGGTTCGTGGCCGCCGGCATCCCGCTGATCGTCTCGGCCGCGTTCACCGCCGGCCAGGTGCCCGGCCTGGACTACGACACCCGGGGACATCTCATGGTGCTGGCCGGCTTCACCGCCGGCGGCGACCCGGTGCTGAACGACCCGTACGCCCCGGACGACGAGCGGGTGCGCCGCACCGTGCCGCGCGCGCCGTTCGAGAACGCCTGGCAGGCGGGCAGCGGCGGGATCGCGTACGTGCTGCGGCCGGAGTCGACGCCGCTGCCGCCACCTCCCGCGCAGGCCAACTGGTGATCATCTGCCGACCGGCCAGATCGCCATGCCGCCGGTCGGACGCAGGCACACCAGTTCCGTACCCGTGTCGGCGCACTCGGACCACGCGCCGGGCAGGATCCCCCGGATCCGCACCTGCCCGGCCGCCACGTCCAGCGCGCCGACGAGCGTGCGGTCCTCGGTGAGCGTGCGCAGGCCGAGCAGCGGCCCGGACGGGAGGTCGCTGCCGGAGACGCGCCAGCGGCCCAGCCGGGCCAGCACGCGGCCGGTCGGGGGGTCCAGCGTCGACAGCTCCAGTTCCTCGCCGACCCCGCGCTCAGCGGCGATCAGCCGGTCACCGACCGGCCCCAGCCCGAGCCATCGCTCGTCGGTCCAGGCCGGGCGGCCGGTGGCCGGGTCGAGGGCCTGCGCGCCGCCCACCTGGTCGCGCAGGCACACCATCCCGGCGCAGTCGGCGAACCAGAGCCCGGCGCGGGAGCCGACCGGGAGGCTCCACCGCTCGTCGAGCCGGTCCAGGCCGTACCCGGTGACCGTGCCCCGGGCGTCCTCGACCAGCAGGAGGTCGGCCACGACCTGCGCGTACCGGTAGGCGGCGCGGTCGGCCGCGGGCGCCACCCGGCCGGTGTGCGCGACGGCGCCGGAGTCCGCGTCGTACACGGTCACCCGGCCCTGCGCGGTGACCAGCACGAGCTGCGTCACCCCGTGGTCGTCGCGGCGGTATCCCACCTCCTGCCCCGGCACGGGCAACGTCCACCGCACCGCGCCGGAGGCCGGGTCCACGGCCCGCACGGTGCCCGCACCGGGCGGGCGGGGGTTCTCCAGCAGCAGCCCGCCGGAGGCGGTCCGGACCGGGTAGCCGGGATGCCGCCAGCGCAGCGTGCCGGTCGCCGGGTCGAGCATCGCCGACACGGAGTCGCCGTCCCCGGCCGGGCTGCTCGTCACCAGCAGTCCCCCGGCCACGGCGGTGAGGCCGAGCACGTGGTCGCCGTCGGTGAGCGCGAACCGCCACGCGGGTTCCCCACCGGGCAGCCGGTACGCGGCGACCACCCGGCCACCCCGGCCGATCGCGCCCGGGCCGTCGGCCACCACCACCCGATCCGCCAGGACCACGAACGCCGCGCCCTGCGGGGCGGGCAGCCGGACCGGCTCGGGCCGTCGCGGCGGCCCGGCAGCAGCGGCGACCACGAGCAGCACCAGGCAGCCGAGCAGCGCCACCCGCGCCGTGGGGCCGGGCGGCCGGCGGGGCGGCGCGGGGGCCGGTTCGTCGGCGGACTCGCCGTGCCGCATCTCCCCCAGTTCGATCACCGGGCTCACGTCAGCCGCCGCACCATGTAGTCGCCGCCAGGCCGCCGGCAGACCAGCACTGTCACACCGGTGGTGCAGCCGGTGCCGGTGAACGTGCCCCGGGTCGAGGGCGGATCACCGGACAGGTTCAGCTCGGCCAGGAGTTGCCGGCCGCCGCCCAGCGGGCGTGTCGCCAGCAGCGGGCCGCCGGACTCGTGCTGCGGGACCAGGGTCCAGCCGCTGAGGTCGGCGATCAGTCGCCCGTCCTGCTGGTCGAGCACCGCCAGGCCGGCGTCGAGGTCGGTGTCGGGGACGCCGACGAGCAGCCGGCCGCCGCGCTCCGCCGACACGCCCGCCCACCGGTCCACGCTCCAGCGCACGGCGCCGCTCGCCGGGTCGAGCGCGGTCATCCCGCCGGCCAGCCCGACGGCGCAGAGCAGGGCGCCACAGCTCTCGACGTGGCCGACGAGCTTGCGCACGACGGTCCAGCGCGGCCGGAGGGTGTCCAGGTCGTACGCCTCGATGGCGCCGTCGCCGTCGCGGAACTCCAGCAGCAGTCCGCGGGCGATCTGCAACCGGCGCGGCCCGGGCCGTGGTATCGGGTGCAGGTCCCGGGCCACCAGTCGCGCGCCGGTGCGCGCGTCCACGACCACCGTCTGCCCGGTCGCCGGGGACAACACCATGCGTACCGGCCCGGTCGGTTCGAAGTCGAAACCCAGCGCGCCCGTCATCTGCGCCGTCCACACCGTACGGCCGTCGGCCGGGTCCACCTCCATGATCGACGTCCTGGTGTCGGAGACGGCCGACTGCATCAGCAGCACCCGGCCCACCGCGAACGCGATTCCGGGCCGGCGCCAGACGTCCGCGCCGGTGACCGCGTCGTACGTCACCGTCTGCCAGTCCGTGTCGTCGACGCTCCGGCCGGCCACGATCACCCGGCCGTCCTGCTCCCACACCGACACGACGGTGCCGGAGCCGGGCAGCGGGCTGCGCCATCGCTCCCGGTCGCCCCGGTACGCGACGACTTCCCGCCCGCCGCCGGCGCTCTCGCGATCCGGCCGCACCACGTACACCGCGTCGCCGGAGGCGAACACGGCCGATCCCAGCCCGCCGGGCAGTGTCCACTCGACCCGGGATCGCGGCGGCGCCGCGGCGGTGAGCGTGAGCAACGCCACCAGCAGCACCGCCAGGAGGCGGAACGGCCGTCCGACGGCGCGCGGAGGGCGGGGCGCCGGACCTGGCGGTGCCTCGTCGCGCAGCTCCCCCAGATCGATGACGGTCACGACCATCCCTCTCCCGCGCGCCGAGCCGCCGCCCGACCGTGACCGGCCGTGTGACGAACCGCCTGTACGATGGCGCGTCGTGGCCGTGCCCGTGGTGGACCCCTCGTTGAACCCCTCGTCCGTCGAGGCGGACGCCGTCGTGGCCGACCCGCCACGCCGCGCCCGTCGCCGGCCGGCCCGCGCCGACGTGCTGGCCATCGGAGCCTATGTGCTCCTCGGCGTTCTCGTCTGCCTCAACTACTGGGGCGACGTCGAGAACCGGGTCTCCTCGCACCTGCCCACCGACCACAGCTGGTTCGAGTGGCTGTTCGCGCACGGCGCGTACTCGGTGCAGCACCTGGAGAACCCGCTCTTCACCACCCGGCAGAACGCGCCGGACGGGGTGAACATGATGGCGAACACCTCGCTGCTCGGGGTGACGCTGCCGCTGGCGCCGCTGACGCTACTGCTCGGCCCGCAGGTGATGTACGCGCTCTACCTGGGCGCCGCGCTGTCCGCCACCGCCGCCACGTCGTACTGGGTGCTGTCCCGGCACCTGGTCCGGTCCCGGGCCGGGGCGTTCGTCGGCGGCGCGTTCCTCGGTTTCGCGCCGGGCATCGTGCACCACGCCAACGGTCAGCCCAACTTCGTGTCGAACTTCCTGCTGCCGCTGATCGTGGCCCGGGTGCTGCGGCTGGGCGAGCCGGGCCGCTGGCGGCGCAACGGGCTGGCGCTCGGGTTGCTGGTGGCGTACCAGATCTTCATCAACGAGGAGATGCTCCTGCTGACCGCGCTGGCCTGCCTGGTCGTCGTGGTGGCGTACGCGGTGCAGCGGCCCCGCGCGGCCCGCGAACGCGCCGGGTCGTTCCTGGCCGCGCTCGGTCTCGGCGGCGGCCTGGCGCTGCTGCTGACCGCGTACCCGATCTGGTTCCAGTTCAACGGCCCGCAGTCCTACCGCGGGTTGCAGGGCGGAGTCTTCCACAACTGGGGCGAGGACCTGGTCGCCTTCGTCACGTTCGCCCGGGACACGATCGCCGGTGACGAGGCGGTGGAGAAGACCATCGGGCTGACCGAGCAGAACACCTGGTTCGGCTGGCCGCTGGTGCTGGTGGCGCTGGCCGCGCTGGTGCTGCTGGTCCGCCGGTCGGTGCCGGCGCGGATCCTGGCCGTGCTGGTGGTGCTGTTCACGATCGCCTCGATCGGCCCGGTCGTCCGGTTCAACGGCGCGGAGACCGACATCGACGGCCCGTGGGCGTACGTGCCGGACGACCTGCCGCTGGTCGAGATGATGATGCCGACGCGGTTGAGCCTGGTCGTGGTGGCCGCCGTGGGTGTGCTGCTCGCCCTGGCGTGGGACACGCTCGCCGGTGCCGGCCGCCCGCCGGTGCCCGCCCCCCGCGCCGGCGACGACGACGGCGCGGCCGACGGCCACGACGGGACGGACCCGCGCGAGCGGCGCCGCCGGGTGCTTCGCCTGGCCGGGCTCGTCGCCATCGCCGCCGCCGTGGTGCCGCTGATCCCGCGTCCGCTGCCGGCCGAGCGGATCGACCCGCCGCCGCACTTCATCACCGCGGGCGGCTGGCGGCCGTACGTGCCGGAGGGCCGCACGCTCGTGCCGGTGCCCATTCCGAGCAACGTGCACGGGCTGCACACGCTGCGCTGGAGCGCGCTGACCGGGCACGAGTTCCCGATCCCGGGCGGCTACTTCATCGGCCCGAACGAGCGCGGCGAGGGCGTCTTCGGCGCCCCGAACCGCCCCACCAGCACGCTCATCTACTCCACGATGGACGCCAACGTGGTGCCGGAGATCACCGAGGAGAACCGCCGCCAGGCCGTGGAGGACCTGCGCTTCTGGCGGGCCTCGGTGGTGGTGCTCGGGTCCGGTCCGCGCGAGGCCGTGCTGCGCGACCTGATGGCCGAGCTGCTCGGCCCGCCGCAGCGGGTCGACGACGTGTGGATCTGGGACGTCCGCGACCGGGTGTGAGCCCGCCGGTCAGCCGACGAGCGGGCGGACGTCCCACAGGTACCCGCCCGGCACGTCCCGGCCGGGCCCGACGAGCGAGTCCACTGTGGCGCGTACCGGGTCGCCGGGTGACGAGTCGGCCTGCACCAGCGCCGCCGCCCGCCAGTGCCGCAGGTCGTCGACCGCCTGGCGGCGTTCCGTCTCGCCGACCGGCGGTACCCGGCCGGTCTCGGCGGCCCGGCGCAGCAGCAGCGACGTGGGCCGGTCCGGCGCGCCCCAGCGGGCGGCCGGGTCGTCCGCCGAGCGCGGGCCGATGAAGTAGCCGCCCGGCGCGTCGAACGCGAGCGCGGTGCGCGCCGACCAGAACATGGCCGGGCTGACCGCCGCCCCGGTCACCGGCGGCACCGGCACCAGCGTCCGGCCCGCCGGCACGTACTCCCGCCAGCCGCCGCCGGACACCACGGCCGGGACCGGCGCGACCGGCACCGTGCGGATCGGCGTCGGCGCCAGCGGCAGCAGCGCCGCGGCGACCGCGCCGGCCCACGGCGCCCAGGTACGGACGCCGCCGCGCCGGACCCGGTCCAGCGCCAGCGCCAGCAGCACCCCGAGCACGGGTACGCAGACCAGCGCGAACCGTGCCGGCACCACCAGGTCCAGCAGCGGCACCCCGGCGAGCAGGCGGTACGGGCCGGGCAGCCCGGTGTCGTGCCGGTTCACCACCATCGGGGAACCGAGCGACAGCAGCGCGAACAGCAGGCCGCACGCGGCGAGCGCGCGCACCAGCGGCCGCCGCCACAGCCGCACCACCACGAGTACGGCCAGCAGCGGCAGGAACGGGCCGAAGAACGAGTTCTGCTCGGTCGGGTTCGGCGACAGCAGCCCGGCGCGGCGGGCGTCCCCGGCGACGCTCTGCCGGGCGGTGGTGACGAACGAGACCACGTCCAGCCGGTAGCCCTCGGTGTGGAACGGCATCCCCCGGTAGTGGCCCGGCCCGGCGAACTGGAACCACAGCGGGTACGCCAGCAGCACGCCCGCCACCAGCGCGCCGATGCCCAGCCGGCGGGCCACCACCGGTGCCAGCCGGCGCGCGGCGGCCCGGTCGGCGAGCGCGTACGCCCCGGCGAACACCCCGGCGGCCAGCGCCAGGAAGACCAGCACCTCCTCGCCGAGGAACACCTGGTACGCGACGGCGAGCCCGAGCAGCACGCCGTCGCGCCGGACCCGGCCGGTGGCCGGGCGGAACACCAGCGCGAGGATCACCGGCACCAGGAACTGGGCGGCCATGTGCAGGTGCGCCCCGGCCTGCGCCACCATGCCCGGGGCGAAGCCGCAGAACAGGCCGCCCACCGCGGCGGCGGCCCGGGAGCGGACCAGCCGGCGGGCGAGCAGCGCGTACCAGGCGGTGGCGGTGCCGGCGAGGCTGAGCGTCACGGCGACCAGGAAGGCCGCCTGGGAGCCGAAGACGACGGTGACCGGGGTGAGCGGCACGCCCAGCCCGAGCACCGAGGTGTTCGCCATCAGGTTCACCCCGTCCGGGGCGTTCAGCGCGCCGCTCCAGAGCGGATTCTCGCCGCCGGTCACCGCGCGGGCGGCCCGGGCCAGCATCCACTCGAACAGCATCTGGTCGCCGGCCTGGTGGAACAGCCGTTCCGGCCGGCGCCACTGGCCGGTGGTGAGCAGGACGGCGAGACCGAGGTAGCCGCCCACCACGAGCACGTCGGCCGGGCGGGGCCGGCGGCGTCGGGGCGCGGGGGCGGGGACCGCCGGTTCGCTCAGGCGGACCGGCTGGTCAGTTTCCGCACGTCCCACAGCCACACGTCCAGCTCCTGCCGTCCGGGGCCGACCAGCTGCTCCACGGTGCGGCGCAGCGGCTCGGCGTTCTGCTCGTCACGCGGCAGCACCACCACCGCCGCGTTCCAGTGCCGCAGTTCGTCCAGGTAGCGACGGCGCTGCCGGTCGTCCAGCTTCGGCGTGCGGCCGGTGGACGATACCTCCCGCAGCATTTCGCCGATGCCGCTGGGGCGGCCGCCGAAGCGCCCGGGGTCGCCGGTGACGCCGTTGCGGGGCGCGAGGAAGTAGCCGCCGGGGATCTTGAAGTCGAGGTTGGTGCTCGCCGCCCAGCGCATCGGGTCGGTGTTGCCCATCGCGGGCACCGGCACGGAGACCAGCGTCTGGTCCGGCCCGACGTACTTGCGCCACCGGTCGGCGGTGATGAACTCCGGCACCGGCTCCCGCGTGGTCACCTGCAACGGCATCGGCGCGATCGGCAGCAGCGCGAGGACCAGGCCCGCGGCGGTGAGCTTGCGGGCGGTTCGCCGGTCCACGCCGCGCAGCGCCCAGGCGCGACGGACCGCGTACGCGAGCAGGATCGCCACCGTCACGCCGGTGATCAGGCCGAAGCGGGTCGGCACCACGGCGTCGAGCAGCGGCAGCCGTACCAGCCACTCCCACGGGCCGGTGGCGATCTCCCGGTCCCACCAGGAGATCCGCTCGCCGAGGGAGAGCACGGCGAAGAACAGCCCGGTGGCGGCGAGCGCACGGACGATCACGTCTCGTCGCAGCCACACCACGATGCCCACGACGAGCAGCGACAGGCTCCAGCCGAAGAACGCGTTCTCCTCCGAGTAGTTCGGCGCCAGGTTGACGTTGGCGCGTTCGTTGCCGCCGAACGTGGGCGAGCCGGGCGCGAAGAACGCGGCGATGTCGTTGCCGTAGTCGCGCACCGCGTCGCTGAGCCCGTGGTACGCCATCGGCCCGGCGAACTGCACCCACAGCGGGTACGCCAGCAGCGCCCCGGCCAGCACCGCGCAGACCGCCAGCCCGGTGCCGAGCGGCCGCCAGGCGGTCGTCCACCGCTCACGCTGCTGCACCACCACGGCGATCAGGAACACGCCCAGCGCCAGCGCGGTGAAGAGCAGGATCTCCTCGTTGATGAACGCCTGCGCGGTGACCAGCAGCGCCAGCAGCACGCCGTCGCGGACCGGCCGGGCCGAGCGGGTCAGCACCAACACCCGCCACACGATGAACGGCAGCAGGAACTGGCTGATGATGTTCGGGTGCCAGTTGGCGTGCGACAGCATGGCCGGTGAGAACCCGCAGAACCAGGCCGCCGCCGCGGCGGCCGGGCGGTGCCGGATCAGGTGCCGGGACAGCACCCGGTACCAGGCGGCGGCGGTGCCGGCCAGGCCGAGCGTGACCAGCGTGACGAAGGAGACCGCCGGTCCGAACAGGAGGGTCACCGGCACCATCGGGATGCCCAGCGCCAGGATGGCGGTGTTCGCCATCAGGTTGACGCCGTCGGGGTAGTTGAACTGCTCGGTGAAGAACGGGAACTCGCCGTGCAGCACCACCCGTACCGAGTGGGCCAGGAAGAACTGCACCTGCGCCGGGTCGCTGCTGTAGAGCGCGGCGACCCGTCCGGCCGGGTCGACCCAGATGCCGCTGGTGACCCAGATCGCGGCGAGCAGGAATCCGCCGTACACCGTGAGGTCGATCCGGCGGCGGGTCCACCGCCACCGGCGCGCGCGCCGCGCGCCCGGCGTGGCCGGCGCCTCCGGCTCGGTCGCCCGCTCCGGCGCGTCGGCGACGGTGAGCGGTGGTGGGTCCAGGGTGACGGCGCGGTGGCCCGTCGGGGCGGCGGCGGTCGGCGTCGAGGCGCCGCGGGTCTCGGCAGGCGTCACAGTCGGCGGAGTCTACCGGAGCCGGATATTGATACCCGAATCGCCCGTCACGTTCCGCAGTGGCCGATCGGCCGAAAGGGTGAGCCGGGCGCGGCCGGGCGACCGGTCGTCTCGTACCATGTGGGCTTCCGACCGACGACCGGCGAGGGGATCAGGGTGCTTTCAGCCCGCCGAGGCGCTACGACGGGCACCGCGCTGGCAGCTCTGCTGCTGGTCACGGCGGGTTGCGGACCGGTCGCCGAACGGCAGCCGGCGGACCTGCGGGTCGGCTACGACAGCCTGGACGGCACCCTCGCGGTGTGGCCGCCGCGCGGCAGCCTGGCCCGCGACGCCGCGGCCACCGCCGCGATCACCACGGCGGTACGCGACTGGCGCTCCCCGGTGGACGACCGGGTGCACGTGCCCACCTCCGGCATCCTCTTCTCCGGTCAGGTCGCCGGTTCGGCGCTCGCGCTCGTCGCCGCCGACGTGCCCGGCGACGCCGCCTCCTGGCTGCTGCAACTCGACCGGGACGGGCAGCGCTGGCGGGTCGTCCACGCCACCGAGTACACCGACCCCGGCTACCTGGTCTACTCCGACGTGCTGCCGGTGCGGGAGCCGGCCGGCCGCCGCTACCTCACCTCGGCCCGCGTCGAACGCCTGACCGGCCCCGACGGCAAGGTGCTCGGCGCCACCGACGGCGTCACCGACCCGGTCGCCGTACCGGACTGCCGGGCCGTCGAACTGACCGCGACGCTGCGGCCCACGCCGTCGCTGCCGCGCGGCCGGGCCGCGGACCGCGTCCTCGACCTGGGTACGGCCACCGAAGCGCCCCGCTACCCCCTGGTACGCGACGAGACGGGCGCCGGGAAGCGCGCGCTGACCGGATTGGACACCTGCGTGCTCGCCGGTGAGCGGGGCCCGTTCGGCAGCGTGCCGCGCCGCATCGGCGACCGCGAGGCGCCCCGCTCCGCGCCGGAGTCCTGGCCGATGGCGAAGATCGCGACGCGTTCGCTCGGCTCGGTGGCCCTCGGTGAGGGCGAGCCGGGCGAGTTGGAGCAGCTCAGCTGGGAGACCCCGGGCGGCACGATGACCGCCGTGGTCTACCGGCCCGCCGACGGCGGCACTCCGGTGGCCTCCCCGGCCGACCGGTCCACCACGCTCCAGGCGTACCACCTGCCGATGCCGGGCCGGCCGCTGGCGGTGCTGTCCTGGCGCACCCGGGACGCGTCGTTCTCCGCCCCGCCCGGCACGACGCGTCTGGTGGACCGTCCCGGCCTGGTGGTGGTCGAGCACACCGACCAGAGGCAGACGTTCAGCCTGGCCGGCACCGAAAAAACCTGGTACCGCTCCCTCCCCACCCCCTGATCGGCCCCCCGTGGTCGGCCTACCCCGTCGATCATGAACTTGACGGCGACAAACCGGACACAATCCCCGGCCAACCTCATGATCACCCCACCTCCCCGGTGATCAAGGAGTTTGTGTCACCCGGGCGGCCTCTCGCGCACCCGAACTCCTTGGTCAACGTGGACAGGCCCGCCCCAGCCCCGGCGATCTTGCAGTTTGGGCCCCTTGGATAGGGACGAAACGGGCAAGACGGGGGCGGGAAGTGCAAGATCGGCGGGGCCGGGAGGGCTGGGCCGCGCTACGGGTGGAGTAGGCGCATGCCCAGGTAGGGGGTTTGGGCTGGGCCGGGGCGGGACGTGCCCTCGGGGTGCCAACCGTGGCGGGTGTAGAACGCGCGGGCCCGGGTGTTGCGCTCCCACACCTCCAGTACGCCCAGCGCCAGCCCTTCGTCCCGCAGGTGACGCACGAACAGCGCGTGCAGCGCACTTCCCACGCCCCGCCCCCACACCTCCGGGTCGACGTGGATCTGGTAGAGCTGCGCCGTCGTCCGCGGGTCCAGATCGGGCGGGTGCGGCGGCCCCATGGCCAGCACGCCGGCCACGTCACCGTCCACGATGGCGACTCGCACCCGCTTGTGCGCCGAGATGATCGCCGCCGTCCAGCCCTCCCGCTGCTCCCGAGCCAGCTCCGGAGTGATGATCTCCCCGACCGGCAGCCCGCCGGCCCCGTAGTAGGCGACCCGCGCCCGGCTGTGCACCTCGACGATGCCCGAGAGATCCCCCGGCCCCGCCTCTCGTATCTCCACGAGTCCCTCCCTCCACGTCAAGCCCCGCGATCTTGCGATTGCGGCCCTCCCAGATCGGGCGAAGCCGACATCAGGAGGGCCGCAAGTGCAAGATCGACGCGCAGACCGGGCGACGAGCGGGGTCAGCTCTGGGCTCGGGCTCCGTTGGCGGCCGGGTCGACCGGGGCGGCGTCCAGGCCGGAGATCCAGCCGGTGACGTCGCGCGCCACGTCCTGCGCGGTCAGCCGCAGGTCGGCCAGGATCTGCGCGCGGGTGCCGTGCGGGTGCCAGTCGGCCGGTACGCCCATGTCCTTGACCGGTACGCGGACGTCCGCGTCGCGCATCGCCTGGGCCAGTGCCGAGCCGACGCCGCCGATGCGTACGCCGTCTTCGACGGTGACCACGAGCCGGTGCGCGGCGGCCAGCTCGACCAGTTCGGCCGGCACCGGGCGCACCCAGCGCGGGTCGACCACAGTCACGCCGTACCCCTGCTCGGCGACGCGGGCCGCGACCTCCACACCGAGGCCGGCGAACGAGCCGACCGCGACGAGCAGCACGTCGGTACGCGCCGACTCGGTCAGCACGTCGACCGGGCCGACCCGGCGTACGGCCGGCAGGTCGGCGGCGACGGTGCCGGTCGGGAAGCGCAGGATGGTCGGGCCGTCGTCCACGGCGACCGCCTCGCGCAGCTCCTCGCGCAGCGTGGCCGAGTCGCGGGGCGCGGCGATCCGCAGGCCGGGCACCACGCCGAACACGGACATGTCCCAGATGCCGTAGTGGCTGGGCCCGTCCGGGCCGGTGATGCCGGCGCGGTCCAGCACGAACGTGACGGGCAGCTTGTGCATCGCCACGTCCAGCAGGACCTGGTCGAACGCGCGGTTGAGGAACGTGGCGTAGACCGCGACGACCGGGTGCAGGCCACCCATGGCGAGGCCGGCCGCCGAGGTGGCGGCGTGCTGCTCGGCGATGCCCACGTCGTACACCCGCTCGGGGTACTTGCGGGCCAGCGTGGCGATGCCGGTGGGCTCGGCCATGGCGGCGGTGATGCCGACCACGTCGGGGCGCTCGTCGGCGATCGCGACCAGCTCGTCGGCGAAGACGTTGGTCCACTTCACCGACGGCACGGCGAGCAGCTTGCCGGTCTCGGCGTCGAACGCGCCGGGGCCGTGCAGGCAGTCGGCCTCGTCGTCCTCGGCGGGACGGTAGCCGTAGCCCTTGCGGGTGACCGCGTGGACGATCACCGGGCCGCCGAAGTTCTTCGCCGCGCGCAGCGCCGCCTCGACAGCCGGTACGTCGTGGCCGTCGACCGGGCCGACGTACTTGATGCCCAGGTCCTCGAACATGGCCTGCGGGGCGACCGCGTCCTTGATGCCCTTCTTGACCGCGTGCAGCACCTCGTACATCGGCTTGCCGACGAACGGGGTGTTGCCCAGCGCGTCCTTGACCGTGTCGAGCACCTTCTCGTAGCCGGGGTTGAGCCGCAGCGACGACAGGTGGTCGGCGAGGCCGCCGATGGTCGGCGAGTAGGACCGGCCGTTGTCGTTGACCACGATCACCAGCGGGTTGCCGGCGGTGGCGATGTTGTTCAGCGCCTCCCAGCACATGCCGCCGGTGAGCGCGCCGTCGCCGACCACGGCCACCACGGAGCGCTTCTCGCCGCGCAGCGCGTACGCCTTGGCGAGCCCGTCGGCGTACGACAGGGCGGTGGAGGCGTGCGAGTTCTCGATCAGGTCGTGCTCGCTCTCCGCCTGGCTGGGGTAGCCGGAGAGGCCACCGCGCTGGCGGAGCTTGTCGAAGCCCTCCTGCCGGCCGGTGAGGATCTTGTGCACGTACGCCTGGTGGCCGGTGTCGAAGAGCAGCCGGTCGCGCGGGGAGTCGAAGACCCGGTGCATCGCCAGGGTCAGCTCGACCACACCGAGGTTGGGGCCGACGTGGCCGCCGGTGCGGGAGACCTTGGCGATCAGGAAGTCACGGATCTCGGCGGCGAGGATGTCCAGCTGCTCGGCGGTCATCCGCTTCACGTCCTGCGGGCCGTGGACGGTGCCCAGCAGCCGACCGTGGTTGGCCGTGCCCTCTTCAACACTCATGACCGGAGAGTCTATCGGCCGTGCGACAGTCCGCAGCCCGGCCGTGCATCGACCCGGGTCAGGCGTCGACCACCAGCCGGCGGGGCGCGGGTGGGCGGGGCGCGGTGACGGACGGGCCCGCCGGGGTCCAGGAGCCGAGCACGGCGGCCCGGGACGCCCCGGTCACCGACGGCACCGCGCCTGGTAGCCCGTGCCAGGACAGCCAGCCGAGCAGCGCGAACGCGTACGCCTCCTTGGCCTGGGCCGGGACGCCCAGCTCGTCGGTGGTCCGCAGCCGCCAGCGCCCCTCCCCGAGCGCCGCCAGCCGCGCCCGGAGTGTGGGATTGCGCACTCCCCCGCCGGCGGCCACCACCTCGGTGACCCGGTGCCGGTCGCAGGCGTCCGCCACCGTGCGGGCGGTCAGCTCGGTGAGCGTGGCCAGCACGTCGTCGGCGGCCACCGGCTCGCCGATCGCGTCCAGCGCGGCGTCCAGGTAGCCGCCGTGGAACAGCTCCTTGCCTGTCGACTTGGGTGGCGGCGCGGCGTAGTACGGCTCGGCGAGCAGCTGGGCCAGCAGCCCTTCGTGCACCCGGCCGGCCGCGGCACGTGCCCCGTCGACGTCGCACGGCCGGTCCAGGAAGCGCCGGGCGGCGGCGTCCAGCAGCGCGTTGGCCGGGCCCACGTCGTACCCGAGGACGGGCGCGCCGGGCGCGACCACGGTGAGGTTCGCGATCCCGCCGAGGTTCAACGCGGCCCGCGCGCCGGTGCCGGCCGGGCCCCGCGCTGCGCGCGGGGAGGAGGCCGGGTCGAGCAGCAGCGCGTCGAACGCCGGGACGAGCGGCGCGCCCTGGCCGCCGGCCGCGACGTCCGCCGAGCGCAGGTCGTGCAGCACCGGTACGCCCACCCGGGCGGCCACCCGGGCCGGCGCGCCGAGCTGGAGCGTGCCGCGCACCCGGCCGTCCTCGACCCAGTGGAAGACCGTCTGCCCGGGCGACACGACCGCGTCGACGGCGCCTCCGGCCAGCTCGACGCCGGCCGCCGCCGCCTCGGCGAACACCTCGCCGAGCCGGTTGTCCAGCCGGCAGACCGCCTCGATCGTGGTGGCCGCCGGGGGTAGCAGCGCGCCGATCTCGGCCCGCAGGTCGTCCGGGTACGTCAGCTCCCGGTGCCCGAGCGGCCGCAGCCGCAGCGTGTCCCCGTCGGCGGTGAACTCGGCCGCCACCACGTCCACCCCGTCGTACGACGTGCCAGACATCAACCCGACGATCTTCATCGGGTCAGGCTAGCCAGGCAGGAACAGGCCCACCAGCTCCACATGCTGGGTCATCGGGAACAGGTCGTACCCGCGCAGCTCGGTCAGCCGCCACCCCGCGTCGGTGAACGTGCGCACGTCCCGGGCGAAGGCGGCCGGGTCGCAGGCCACGTAGGCGACGGCGCGCGGCCCGGCGGCCACCACAGCGCGCACCACTGGCGCTCCCGCGCCGGAGCGCGGCGGGTCGAGCACCACCAGGTCGACCGGTCCGGTGATCCGGCGCCGGGCCAGCGCGGTCTCCACCCGCGCCGCGACCACCTCGACGCCGCGCAGGTCGGCCAGGTTCTCCCGGGCCGCGGCGACGCCGTCCGGCGCCGACTCGACGAGCGTCACCCGGGCCCCGGCGACCCGTTCCGCGAGCGCGGCGGCGAACAGTCCCGCGCCGCCGTACAGGTCCCAGGCCGTCTCGCCCGGCTGCGGCTCGAGCAGGTCGAGGACCGCGCCGGTCAGCGCGTCCGCCGCGGCCGGGTGCACCTGCCAGAACCCGGAGGCGGGCAGCGTGAAGGCCCGCCCGGCCGCCGTCTCCCGGACCCGCTCCGGCCCGCTCACGGTCGCCGGAACCCCATCGGTGTACGCGACCACGGCGACGTCCCCGCCGGTGCTGGCGACCGTCTCCACCGCGTCGGCGTCCGGCCAGCGGGCGCCGGTGGGCGGGAGCACCGGCAGCTCCTGGATCGCCGGGTGCGCGATCAGGCACCGCTCGATCGGCACCACCTCGTGCGAGCGGTGCTTGAGCAGCCCGGCCCGGCCGGCCGCGTCGACCGCGTAGCGGACCCGGGAACGCCAGCCCAGCGGCCCGCCGGGCAGTGCCTCGACGCGTACGCCGAGCGCGTCCACCTGCTCGGCGGTGAGGCCGCCCAGCCGGGTGAGCTGTTCGCGCACCACTGCCAGCTTCCAGTCGAGCTGGGCGGCCGGGGCGACGTGCTGGAGGTCGCAGCCGCCGCACGCGCCGGGCCGGGCGTACGGGCACGGCGGCCTCACCCGGTCCGGCGAGGCGTCCAGGATCTCCACCGCGTCGGCGCGGGCGAAGCCCCGGTGCAGTTCGGTCACCTCGGCCACGACCCGCTCGCCGGGCAGCGCGTGCCGGACGAAGACCACCTGCCCGCCGACCCGGGCCACGCAGTGCCCGCCCGGCGCGACCGCGTCGACGGTCAGCTCGACCCGCTCGGCCTCCTCCAGCCCGGGCCGGTCCGCCGACGCGGGACCGGGGCGCTCCCCCGACGCGGGACCAGAGCGCTCCGCCGACGCGGGACCGGGGCGCTCGGCCGACGCGAGGCCGGGGCGCGAGGTCACCGGACCGGGACGCTTGTCGGCGCTCACGAGCGCTCCTCCCTTTCCCCGGAGGGCGTGGACGTCACCGGCGGCGGCAGCGTGCTCTGCGGCGCGACCCGGGGGCCGCGCGCCGGGCCGCGGCTCAGCGTGGCGTCCAGCCGGTCCAGGTTCTTGCCGGCGGTGGAGGCGAGCTGCCACGGCACGCTGGTCACCATCACACCCGGCTCGAACAGCAGCCGCCCCTTGAGCCGCAGCGCGCTCTGGTTGTGCAGCAGGTTCTCCCACCAGCGCCCCACCACGTACTCGGGAATGAAGACGGTGACCACGTCGCGGGGCGACTCCCGGCGCACCGACGCGACGAAGTTGAGAATCGGGCGGGTGATCTCCCGGTACGGGGAGTCGATCACGGTGAGCGGCACCGGCAGTTCCCGGCGCTCCCAGTCGGCCTGGAGGTCGCGGGTGTCCTGCTCGTCCACGTTCACGGTGACCGCGGTGAGCGTGTCCGGCCGGGTGGCCCGGGCGTACGCGACGGCCCGCAGCGTCGGCTTGTGCAGCTTGCTGACCAGCACGATGGCGTGGTTGCGGGCGGGCAGCACACCCCGCTGCTCGGTCGGCTCCAGTTCCTCGGCGATCCGGTCGTAGTGCCGGCGGATGCCGAGCATCACCACGTACATCATCGCCATCGCGACGATCGCGATCCACGCGCCGAGCAGGAACTTCGTGGCCAGCACGATGATCAGCACCACGCCGGTCATGACCATGCCGAACGTGTTGATCGCCCGGGAGCGGACCATCCGCCGGCGCGCCTCCGGGTCGCGCTCACGGCGCAGGTGCCGGTTCCAGTGCCGGATCATGCCGGCCTGGGAGAGCGTGAACGAGACGAACACCCCGACGATGTAGAGCTGGATGAGCTTGGTCACCTCGGCCTGGAAGCCGATGATCAGCACCACCGCGAAGACGGCCAGGAAGAGGATGCCGTTGGAGAACGCCAGCCGGTCGCCACGGGTGTGCAGCTGGCGCGGCAGGTAGCGGTCCTGCGCGAGGATCGAGCCGAGCACCGGGAAGCCGTTGAAGGCGGTGTTGGCGGCCAGGAACAGGATCAGCGCGGTCATCCCGGCGACCACGTAGAGCAGCACCGAGCCGCCGCCGAACACGGTCTCCCCGAGCTGCACGGTCACCGTCTTCTGCACGTAGTCGGCCGGGCCGGAGATGATCTGCGTCCTCGGGTCCTCGACGAACTGCAGGCCGGTGAGCCGGGACAGCCAGATGATGCCGACGAGCATGGTGACCGCGATGCCGCCGAGCAACAGCAGCGTGGTGGCCGCGTTCTTCGACTTCGGGCTCTTGAACGCCGGTACGCCGTTGGAGATCGCCTCCACGCCGGTGAGCGCCGCGCAGCCCGAGGAGAACGTCCGCAGCAGCAGGAACACCAGCGCGAACCCGGTGACGCTGTGCTCGGCCTGGATCTCCAGGCCGGCGCTCGGCGCGCGCAGGTCGTCGCCGAGCACGAAGACGCGGACCAGGCCGGTCAGCAGCATGCCGCCGATGACGATCACGAAGCCGTACGTGGGGATGGCGAAGGCGGTGCCGGACTCGCGCAGGCCGCGCAGGTTGATCGCGGTGAGCAGCACCACCGCGCTGACCGCGATGAGCACCTTGTGGGTGGCCACGAACGGCACCACCGAGCCGAGGTTGGCCACGCCCGAGGAGACCGAGACGGCGACCGTGAGCACGTAGTCGACGAGCAGCGCGCTCGCCACCGCGAGGCCGGCCTTGGGACCGAGGTTGACGGTGGCCACCTCGTAGTCGCCGCCGCCGGAGGGGTAGGCGTGCACGTTCTGCCGGTAGCTCGCCACCACCGTCAGCATGACCACGACGACCGCGAGCGCGACCCACGGTGAGAAGAAGAACGCCGAGGCGCCGGCGATGGACAGCGTCAGAAGGATCTCGTCCGGGGCGTACGCCACGCTGGAGAGCGCATCCGAGGCGAAGACCGGCAGCGCGATGCGCTTCGGCAGCAGGGTGTGCTGGAGGCGGTCGGACCGGAACGGTCGACCGAGGAGGAGTCGCTTCAGCAGCGAGGTGGGTCGGGCCACAACCGCCAAGCGTACGACCACCGGGTCCGGGGCGCGGGGGTGGTCGATCTCCGCCGTCGAAGGCCGCGCGGTACGGTTCGGTCCCCCGTCCGGCGGGGGGACGTGGCAGGCTCGCAGGCGACGGCTCGGCGGGCGGCGCCGTGGGAGGAGCGGACACCGTGCATGTGGTGATCATGGGCTGCGGCCGGGTCGGGTCGACCCTGGCCCACAGCCTGGAGGCGCGTGGGCACTCGGTGGCGGTGATCGACCAGGACGCGGACGCGTTCCGCCGTCTCGGGCCGGACTTCGCCGGCATCACCGTCACCGGCGCGGGCTTCGACGGCGAGGTGCTGCGCCAGGCCGGCATCGAGCGGGCCGACGCGTTCGCGGCGGTGTCCAGCGGCGACAACTCCAACATCATCTCGGCCCGGCTGGCCCGGGAGACGTTCGGCGTGTCCCGGGTCGCGGCCCGCATCTACGACCAGCGCCGCGCCCAGGTCTACGAGCGGCTCGGCATCCCCACCGTGGCGACCGTCCGGTGGACCGCCGACCGGATGCTGCGCCACCTGGTCCCCGAGGGCAACGTGGAGATCTTCCGCGACCCGACGAGCACCGTCTCGATCATCGAGGTGCCGGTGCACAAGGACTGGATCGGCCGGCCGCTGCGACAGCTTGAGCAGGCCGTCGGCGCCCGGGTGGCCTACCTGAACCGGTTCGGGATCGGCACGCTGCCCACCGCCTCCACGGTGATCCAGGAGGGCGACCAGGTCTACATGCTGGTGACCGACGACATCAACGGCCCGGTCACGTCGCTGGCGGCGGCGCCGCCGGAAGGGGGGCACTGAGCCATGCGGATCGCCATCGCCGGCGCCGGCAACGTGGGCCGCTCGATCGCCCAGGAGCTGATCGACAACGGCCACCAGGTGATGCTGATCGAGCGGCAGCCGAGGATGCTGCGGCCCGATCGGGTGCCGGCCGCGGACTGGGTGCTCGCCGACGCCTGCGAGCTGGCCAGCCTGGAGGAGGCCAACCTGGCCGGGTGCGACGTGGTGGTGGCGGCCACCGGCGACGACAAGGTCAACCTGGTGGTGTCGCTGCTGGCCAAGACCGAGTTCGCGGTGCCCCGCGTGGTGGCCCGGGTCAACCGGGCGGAGAACGAGTGGCTGTTCAACGAGCAGTGGGGCGTGGACGTCTCGGTGAGCAAGCCGCGGGTGATGGCGGCTCTGGTCGAGGAGGCGGTCACCGTCGGCGACCTGGTCCGGCTGATGACGTTCCGGCAGGGCGAGGCGAACCTCGTCGAGATCACCCTGCCGCCGACCGCGCCCTACGTGGGGCAGCCGATCCACGCGGTGCCGATCCCCCGGGACGCGGCGCTGGTGGCGATCGTGCGCGGCAAGCGGGTGCTGGTGCCCACCCCGGACGACCCGATCGAGGCCGGCGACGAGCTGGTGTTCGTCTGCACCGCCGCGGTGGAGGACGACGTGCGCACGGTGATCCTCGGTCCGCCCAGCGCGGACCGGCACCGGGACCGCGCCTGAGCCGGCGGCGTCAGGAACCGGGTAGCGGGGTGGGTGCCGGCTCCCGGGTGACCCGGCGCACCACCCAGACGGTGATCAGCAGCAGCAGCGCGTACGGCGGGTAGCCCAGGGCGAGCCGGGCCACGCCGAGCGCGGTGTCCTGGTGGGCCAGGTAGAGCCCGGCCTGCACGCCGACCTTGGCCAGCCACACCACGCCCCAGAGCACGGTGAGCTGCGTGAAGGTGCGTACCAGCTTCGGGTCGTCGCGCCACTCGGAGCGGCCCTTGGCGACCAGCACCGACCAGATCCAGCCGACCAGCGGCTGCCGGATCGCGGCCGAGAGCAGCAGCGCCAGGCCGTACCCGATGCCGTAGAGGATGCCGGGCAGGTAGAAGTCGCGCTCGTCGCCGGTACGCAGCGCCAGCAGCGCGCCGATGCCGACGCCGAACAGCCCGTTGACTGCGTGCCGCACGGGCTTGCGCTGGGCCAGCCGCAGCCCGGCGATCAGCAGCGCCACCGCCACCGAGGCGTACACGGCGGGGCGCAGCTCGCCGATCACGTTGGCGACCACGAAGACCACCACCGGGATGCTCGACTCGACCAGCCCGCGCCATCCGCCGAGCTGGTCGGCCATCTGCTCGGCGAGGCTGGGCAGCCGCTCCTCGTCCTGCGGGCCGAGGCCCGACGGGGTGTGCTGCTGTCCGGTCGTCACTTCGGCGACTCCAGCTCGTAGTACGGGTTGTAGATCACCTTGCGGTCGTCGCGCACCGCCACCCGGCCGCGCGCGGTCAGGTGCCGGCCCGGCTCGACCCCGGCGATGTGCCGGCGGCCCAGCCAGACCAGTGTCACCACGTCGTTGCCGTCGTAGAGGTCGGCCTCGAGCGTGGGCAGGTTCGTGCGGGGCGTGTAGACGACGGTGCGCAGCCGTCCGGCCACCGACACCACCTGACCCCTGTTGCACTGGTGGGCGGGCGTGCCGCCGGACTCGGCGCTCTCCCGGCGCAGCTCCTGCGCCTCGATCTCGGCCTCGCTCGCGGTGAGCCGGTGCAGGAGCCGCCGCAGCGACCCCCGGCTCTCGTCGGTCGTCATGACCTCCGCGTCACCCTCTCCACAGCGGGGCCCCGCGGGTGGCGGAACCGTCCCGCCAGCGTACGCGCAGTGGCCCGCCGGCGGGAGCGGCGTGGGACGCGTACCGCAGCCTGCGGACCGGACACACCGCGGGCCCGGCGCCGAACGACGCCGGGCCCGGGCACGTGTGGCTCAGACCTCCTGTGCGTCGGCGGCCTGCTGGTCGGCGACCTCGCGGGGCAGCCGCAGCGGCAGCGGCTCGCGCACCGGCTTGGCCTCCTGGCCGCGGTCGACGACCAGGCCGTCCAGGCAGGCCGCGAGCGGGCCGGCGGCGGCCGGGTCGGTGGCGGCCGCGCCCTGGAAGACGCCGCGCACCATCCAGCGCGGGCCGTCGATGCCGACGAAGCGCAGGTCGGTCGGCCCGTCCGGGGTACGCACGCGGGCGCGCAGCTCCGGGCCGTGCTCCCCCTCGACCTCCTGGGCGGTCGCGCCGTCGTTCACGAGCGACTGGCGGATCTCCTCGCGTACCTCGTCCCAGATGCCCTCGGAGCGGGGCGCGGCGAAGACGCCGAGCTGGAGCGCGTTCTGCCCGTGCACGAGCACGACCTGCTGGATCACGCCCTGCGGGTCGGCCTGGACCCGCACCTCGACGTCCGGCACCGCCGGGATCCGCAGGCTGCCCAGGTCGAGGCGAGGCGCGTCGGGGGCCTCGCTGACGTCGTACGGGCCGCGGTCCGGCGCCGACGAGGTCTCCTCGGCGTCGAGGACCCCATTGTCACGCGCCTCGTCGGCCCGCTTCCGGGAGAAGATCACTGCGCCCACCCTCCGCTGTTCACACTCACCCTGCCACCTCTTCGCTCTGCCCGCCGGACGGCGCCGGGACCAGCCCGGCGTGCCCGCCGGTGGACCCGTGCCCGCCGGTGCCACGCCGGGACCCGGGCAGCTCGGCCACCGGCCGGAACTCGGCCCGGGCGACCCGCTGGACCACCAGCTGGGCAATGCGGTCGCCCCGGCTGATCTTGGCCGGCGTGTCCCGATCGTGGTTGATCAGGTTGACCAGGATCTCACCCCGGTAGCCGGCGTCGACCGTACCGGGCGCGTTGAGCACCGTCACGCCGAGTCTGGCCGCGAGTCCGGATCGGGGGTGCACCAGCCCGACGTAGCCGTCCGGCAGCGCCACCGCCACGCCGGTGGGGACCAGGGCCCGGCCGCCGGGGGGCAGCTCGACGTCCGCGGCGGCCACCAGGTCCGCCCCGGCGTCGCCGGGATGGGCGTACGCCGGCAGTGGCAGCTCCGGGTCGAGCAGCCGTACGGGCACGGGTACGACGTCTGTCACGGTCATCCTCTTCCGTCCGGTCCTGCGGGGTGCCCCTGCCATCCTGCCGGTTGCCGGGCCGCCCGCGCGCCGTACCCTCGTCTGTGTGCGTCAGTCGTCATCTCCGGCCGCCCCGCCGGCCACCGCCGCGCCGTACGCGGAGCGCCTCGGCCTGCCCTGGTGGGCCTGGCCGGCCGGGCTGGCCGCGGCCGTCCTGCTCGCGGTCGAGCTCTGGATGGGCGCGACCGGGGTACGCGCCTGGCTGCCGTTCGTCCTGCTGATCCCCGCCGCGGTGGCCGCCCTGTGGTGGCTGGGCCGGATCCGGGTC
The DNA here is from genome assembly GCF_027460145.1 of Micromonospora sp. WMMA1949. Lineage (NCBI taxonomy): Bacteria > Bacillati > Actinomycetota > Actinomycetes > Micromonosporales > Micromonosporaceae > Micromonospora > Micromonospora sp. WMMA1949. The sequence continues at coordinate 1,049,398 of NZ_JAPZBG010000001.1, forward strand.
GAGGTGCGTGACGGCGAGCTGCGGGTGGACGACGCCCGCCTCCCGGTGCGGTACGTCGCGGACGTGGTGCCGCTGGACGCGGCCGGACGGCGCGAGGTGCTCGGCGTCGGCTCCGACCCGTACGCCTTCGTGGTGCAGCGGCCGTGGATCGGCGGCGCGGTGCAGGTGGTCCTGGACGACCCGGACGACCCGACCCCGTTCTGGGTGGTCAGCACCCGGCACCCGGTCCAGCTGGCGTCCGCCCTGCTGGCCGCCCGCGACGCGGCCTGACCGCCCGGCGCGTCCCGGCTCTGCCTCTGCCCGGCGCTGCCCCGGGCCCGGCCGGCGCTGCCGGTCAGGACGGCTTGTCGGGCAGGGCACGCGCGGTACGCCGCAGGTCCTTGCACAGCTGCTCGCCGAGCGCGCGGGTGGCCCGGCGGTTGAGATAGCCGGCCACGGCGGCGCCGGTCAGGAACGGCCCGAGCGTGGTCAGGTTGCGCCCGAAGCGGCGCATCAGGCTGTCCCGCAGTTCCCGGCGGGCGGCGGTGCCGAGCACCGCGCTCACCCCGACACCGGGCATCATCGGGTTGATCCCCCGCTGGGTCGCCCAGGACTGCATCAGCGCCACGGCGCGGCCGGTGCCGCCGGCGGGCAGCGGCACCCGGTGGACCTCGTGCAGCTCGCCGATCAGCTTCAGCTCGATCGCCACCACCGCGACCGTCTCGGCGGCCAGCAGGACGGGGGCGGAGAGCAGGGTGGGCGTGACCGCCCACTCGACAGCGGCGACCCCGCCGCCCGCGGCGCCGACCCCGGCGGTGGCGCGGGACGCGTTCCGGACCAGCCGGTCGGCGAGCGCCTCGTCGTCCAGTCCGGGGAAGTGCCGCCGGAGCGTGGCGAGGTCGCGGATCGGCACATGCGGGGCGACCTCGGCGACCGTGTCGGTCATCCAGCGCACCGCCGCGCGGGGCTTGAACAGGTCGGTGATGCCCCGGGCGCGGGCCTGCCCGACCAGCCGGGTCAGCAGTTGCCGCCGGCGGGCGGGCGCGATGTCGTCGGCGGTCAGGGCGGCGACGGTGGCGCCGAGCTCATCGGCGTCCGGGCCGGAGGCGTGCGGACCGGAGGTGTTCGCGGCGGACGTGTCCGGGCCGGTCGGGCCGGGGCCGGTCGGGCCGGGCGTCGTGCCCGCGCCGGCCGCTCCCGTGTCCGGTCCCGCCGCCTTGCCGTCCGGGCCGGTCGGTGCCGGCCTCGCCGCCGGAGCCGGGATCCGGTCGGCGCCGGTCCCCTCGCTGCGCTCGCTCACCCGTCCGCCCTCCCGCTCCGCGCGGCGTGGCAGCCGCCCGTACGAGTCAAGCAGCTTCCGGCCGACCGCGCACGGCGGCGGCTCGAACAGCGGCGGCCCCGTCGAGGAGGCCGCCGCTGGTGTCCCCGGTCGGGATCAGACGCACTCGCGGCAGATCAGGTCGCCGTTGCGCTCGACCGCCAGCTGGCTGCGGTGGTGGACCAGGAAGCAGCGGGCGCACCGGAACTCGTCCTGCTGCATCGGGAGGACCTTGACCGTGAGCTCCTCGTCGGCCAGATCGGCGCCGGGCAGCTCGAAGCTCTCGGCCACCTCGGCCTCGTCGACGTCCACGGCGCCCGACTGTGAGTCGACCCGCCGGGCCTTGAGCTCTTCGAGGCTGTCCTCGCCGAGGTCGACCTCGTCGCGACGCGGGGCGTCGTAGTCGGTGGCCATCGGTTTCACTCTCCAATATCGATATTGTCGCTGCCGGTTGTAACGCCGGACGACGCCGTTTCGGTTCCCCTGACCGGCCACCATCTCTGTCGGGCACCCGACCCGACGAGCGGTGGGCCGGGCCCGCCGGTGCGAAATGCCCCCGGTGAGCGCGGAACCTTACCCCCCCTGTGGGCGAGGCATGTATACCGCCCTCGCGGGAGAGATGTACGCCTCTGCGCCCGAAGTTGTTCCCAATGTGACTCAGGCGACACGAAGATAGGGGTAGTCCTACCGGTTCACCGCGTGGCGCGCCGGTATGTCGGACTGTTTCCACGCCTGAGCCGGACAAGCGTTAACCTCAGCGGCGTACTGGACGGCCGACCGGTCGCGTTCCGGCCGCGTCGCCCGCCACCACCCAATCACTGTCCGGGGAGCGCCCAGGATGAGTTTTGCGCGAGTGCGGGCACTCGTTGTCGTCGGACTGCTGGCGGTCGTCGCCCTGGTCTTCGTGGTCATCGCCGTGGTGAAGGACACCCAGGGCACAGCGGGCACGGCGGCCTCCTGCCCGGACGGCTGGCCGCTTGTCGACCTGCGACTGCGGGAGCAGAAGGACGTCAAGATCAACGTCTACAACGCCACCGACGAGGCCGGCCGGGCCGGCAGCGTCGCGGATGACTTCCGCAACCGCAAGTTCCAGGTCAAGAAGGTCGGCAACGAGAAGAAGGCGTTCGACGGCGTGGCCCAGCTGCGGTTCGGGCCCAAGGCCGTGGGCTCGGCCCACCTGCTGCGCGCCTACTTCCTCAACGAGGCCAACCAGGCTTTCGACCCGAACCGCAAGGACGACGTGGTCGACGTGGTCCTGGGCAACCAGTTCCAGCAGCTCGCCACCACCACCGAGGTCAACCAGTCGCTCGGCGACCTGGGCGCGCCGCAGGCGCCGACCGAGACCTGCCCGATGCCGATCGAGAAGTAGGCGCCGGGCGGCCCGACGACGCGGGGCGGTCTCCCTCGGCGGGAGGCCGCCCCGTCGCGTGTCCGGCGCCGGGTCACGGCCCGCCGGAGGCGTCCAGGTCGACCAGCCGGGCGTGCAGCGGCCCGTGCAGCGCCGGCGGCGCGGCGAGCACCAGGTCCGGGCCGGGCGGGCGGCCGGACAGGCCGGTCACCAGCAGCCCCGCCTCCCGGGCGACCAGTCCGCCGGCGGCCAGGTCCCAGTCGGCCAGCCCCTTCTCGTAGTACGCGTCCACCCGCCCCTCGGCGGCCAGGCAGAGGTCGAGCGCGGCGGCGCCCATCCGGCGGATGTCCCGGATGTGCGGGATCAGCTCGGTCACCACCCGCGCCTGGTGTGCCCGGCGGCGGGCGTCGTAGCCGAACCCGGTGGCGACGAGCGCCTGCCCGAGATCGGTGGCGGTCGAGCCGTGCAGCCGCTGCCCGTCCCGCCAGGCGCCGCCGCCGAGCGTCGCGGTCCACTCCTCACCGGTGACGACGTTGCGGACCACCCCGGCGACCACCTCACCGGCCACCTCGGCGGCCAGCGACACGGCGTAGTAGGGCAGCCCGTACAGGTAGTTCACGGTTCCGTCGATCGGGTCGAGGATCCAGCGCACGCCGTCGGCGTCGGCGGGACCGGTCTCGCCCGAGCCGTACTCCTCGCCCAGCACCGCGTCGCCGGGCCGCCGCTGCCGCAGCGCGGCGATCACCTGCCGCTCCACCGCCCGGTCGGCGGCGGTGACCACGTCGGTCGCTGTGCTCTTGGTCGCGGCCACCGAGACGCCCTCGACCCGCATCCGGTACGCGGTGGCGGCGGCCTCCCGTGCCACGTCGACGGCGATCGTGAGCAACTCCCGCGCCGTGGGCGTCGAGGTGATCATGTTTCTCCCCTTCCCGCACGATCGGGACCGGCCGTCTCGCGCGCGGGTATCATCCTTACAAAGTCCACATCTGCGCCGAATCTGCGGTCCCGGACCGCAGGTCCGCCGTGCGGCGCGGGATGATCGCGGCAGACGGCGTTACAATTCACCCTGCCCACGCGCCACGGACCGCCAGCGACCGGACGGCCCGGGACACGGGGGTCCTCAACGACTCGCCCGGCGCGGCCGTCCCATGCTGCGCCGGACGACCCGGCCGTGCTCGCTCTTTCGCCTCCGGAAGGTCTTCGTGACAGATCCCCGCCAGACCGGCGCCGACGTTCGCTCGCTCACCGACACCCTGATCGCCCACGCGCAGAGCGCCGGCGGCCAGCTCACGTCGGCCCAGCTCGCGCGCACCGTCGAGTCCGCTGAGGTGACCCCGGCCCAGGCCAAGAAGATCCTCCGCGCGCTCTCCGACGCGGGCGTGACGGTGGTGGTCGACGGCTCGGCGAGCACCCGCCGCCGCGTCGCCGCCGCCCGGTCCGCCACTCCGGCCTCCCGCGCGACCACCGCCAAGACCACCAAGAAGGCCGCCGCGCCCGCCCCGAAGCAGGCGCCCGCAGCCGACGAGGCGCCCGCCCCGGCCCCCCGGAAGGCGACCGCGCGCAAGGCCACCACCGCCGACGTGGCGAAGGCCGCGGCCCCGGCGAAGGCCACCAAGGCGACCCGCGCCACCAAGGCCACGGTGGCGGCGAAGACCGCCGCGGCCAAGCCGGCCAAGGCCGGTGGCAAGGGCGAGGGCGCCGAGGGTGAGATCGACCCGGAGGAACTGGCCGCCGAGATCGAGGACGTGGTGGTCGAGGAGCCAGCCGAGCTGACCCAGGCCGCCGAGGCCGACGCGGCCAGCTCCGCCACCGACAACGACTTCGAGTGGGACGACGAGGAGTCCGAGGCGCTCAAGCAGGCGCGCCGGGACGCCGAGCTGACCGCCTCCGCCGACTCCGTGCGGGCGTACCTGAAGCAGATCGGCAAGGTGCCGCTGCTCAACGCCGAGCAGGAGGTCGAGCTGGCCAAGCGGATCGAGGCCGGCCTCTACGCCGCCGAGCGGCTGCGCGCCGCCGACGAGGGCGAGGAGAAGCTGGTCCGCGACCTCCAGCGCGACCTGATGTGGATCTCCCGGGACGGCGAGCGCGCCAAGAACCACCTGCTGGAGGCCAACCTCCGCCTGGTGGTCTCGCTGGCCAAGCGCTACACCGGTCGCGGCATGGCCTTCCTCGACCTCATCCAGGAAGGCAACCTCGGCCTCATCCGCGCCGTCGAGAAGTTCGACTACACCAAGGGCTACAAGTTCTCCACCTACGCCACCTGGTGGATCCGCCAGGCCATCACCCGCGCCATGGCCGACCAGGCCCGCACCATCCGCATCCCGGTGCACATGGTCGAGGTGATCAACAAGCTCGGCCGGATCCAGCGCGAGCTGCTCCAGGACCTGGGCCGCGAGCCCACCCCGGAGGAGCTGGCCAAGGAGATGGACATCACACCGGAGAAGGTGCTGGAGATCCAGCAGTACGCCCGGGAGCCCATCTCGCTCGACCAGACCATCGGCGACGAGGGTGACAGCCAGCTCGGTGACTTCATCGAGGACTCCGAGGCGGTCGTCGCTGTCGACGCGGTCTCGTTCTCGCTGCTGCAGGACCAGCTTCAGCAGGTCCTGCAGACCCTGTCCGAGCGTGAGGCGGGCGTGGTGCGCCTGCGTTTCGGCCTCACCGACGGCCAGCCGCGCACCCTGGACGAGATCGGCCAGGTGTACGGCGTGACCCGGGAACGCATCCGGCAGATCGAATCGAAGACCATGTCCAAGTTGCGGCACCCCTCGCGTTCCCAGGTGCTCCGCGACTACCTGGACTGACCGCGCACGTCAACAAATCGTGCCGGTTTGATCACCAGCCGTAGAACACTGATCGGTGATCGGTCGGTTGCCTGTTTGTGATCGTTGACGTGGCACCCTTGGTGCACGGCACACTGTCCTCCACGCCAGGTGTGACCTCGGTCCCCCGCGGGCACACAGGGAAGGCAGGGCCCGAGATGGGTGTTGCACGATAGGTGAGCAACCGAAGAGAGTGTTCATCGGTGACGACCAGAGGAGGAAGGCGATGACCCCGACCCTCACGCCGCCGCCCGAGACGGTGAGCCCCCCGGCCGCCGATGAACGGTGCGACCGCTGCAATGCTGCCGGCAAGCTCCGCATCACTCTGGCGGGTGGGAGCGAGCTGGTGTTCTGTGGGCACCACGCGAACAAGTACGCGGAGGATCTCGTCAAGATCACCGTGCGCTACGCGTCGGACCCGGAGTTCAGCTGGCGAGGCGCCGATCTGATGGCGAACTGAGGTCCGACAAGAAGTCCACAACCCGACATGACCGGCCGGAGGCACCCGCAAGGGGAGCCTCCGGCCGGTTTTTCGTGCGGGTGCGCCGGTGGTGCGGTGCCGGTGTCAAGAAGGGGCCCCTGCTCTACCGGAGGCGTTGACAGGGGGCCCTTCCTTACAGGGTCTGCACGGTGGCGATGCGCTCCTCGAGCTGCTCGATGGTGGCCTGCGCGCTGGGCGGGCCGCCGCAGATCCGGCGCAGCTCGGCGTGGATCTTCCCGTGCGGCTGGCCGGTGTGGTGGTGCCGGGCGGCCACCAGGGCGTTCAGTTGCCGCCGTAGCGCCACCCGGCGCTGGGCGGCACTCATCGGTGGGGGTGCCGCCGCCGGGGCCGCAGCGGCCGGCTCAGCGGTCCGCTGGGCGGCCCGGCGCTTCTGCGCGGCGAGTTGCTCGGCCTGCCGCTTGGTCAGCAGCAGCGACACCTGGTCGGCGGTGAGCAGCCCGGGCAGGCCCAGGTATTCCTCCTCCTCCGGCGTGCCGGCCTGGGCGGCGGTGCCGAACGAGGCCCCGTCGAAGATCACCTGGTCCAGCTCGGCGGTGGCGGAGAGCGCGGCGAAGCGCTTCTCCAGCTCCCCGCTGGCGCCGTCGTCGCGCTGGGCACGCTCCAACAGGTCGTCGTCGAAGCCCTCGCGGTCCTTCGGCTTGCCGAGCACGTGGTCCCGCTCGGCCTCCATCTCGCTGGCGAGCCCGAGCAGGTGCGGCACGCTCGGCAGGAAGACCGACGCGGTCTCGCCGGAGCGGCGGGCCCGGACGAACCGGCCGATCGCCTGCGCGAAGTACAGCGGGGTGCTGGCGCTCGTCGCGTACACGCCGACTGCCAGCCGGGGGATGTCGACGCCCTCGGACACCATCCGCACCGCGACCAGCCACCGTTGCTGCGAGGCGGCGAACGTCGCGATCCGCGCGGACGCGCCCTGGTCGTCGGAGAGCACCACGGCGGCCTTCTCACCGGTCACCTGCTCCAGCAGCCTCGCGTACGAGCGGGCCACCTGCTGGTCGCTGGCGATGACCAGGCCGCCCGCGTCGGGCATGCCGTTGGCGCGCAGCACGCTGAGCCGGGCGTCCGCGGCGCGCAGCACCTGCGGCATCCAGTCGCCGGCCGGGTCCAGCGCGGTACGCCACGCCTGGGCGATCAGGTCCTGCGTCATCGGCTCGCCGAGGCGGGCGGCCAGCTCCTCGCCGGCGTTGGTGCGCCACCGGGTCTCCCCCGAGTACGCCAGGAACAGCACCGGCCGGACCACGCCCTCGCGCAGCGCGTCGGAGTAGCCGTAGACCGAGTCGGCGCGGGAGCGCAGCAGCCCGTCGCCGCCGCGCTCGTAGCTGACGAACGGGATCGGGTTGTCGTCGGAGCGGAACGGCGTACCGGTGAGCATCAGCCGGCGTACCGCGGGCTCGAACGCCGCCTTCACGCCGTCGCCCCAGGTACGCGAGTCGCCGGCGTGGTGGATCTCGTCGAGGATGACCAGCGTGCGGCGGGTCATGGTGCGCCGCCGGTGCACCTGCGGTGCCATGCCGACCTGGGCGTAGGTGACCACCGCGCCGTGGAAGTCGGCGGCGGAGTGCAGGTCGGCGTTGCGGAACGCGGCGTCGAGCTGGATGCCGACCCGGGCGGCGGCCTGTGCCCACTGGGTCTTCAGGTGCTCGGTCGGCGCGACCACGGTGACCGCCTCGACGGTGCCGTCGGCGAGCAGCTCGGCGGCGATGCGCAGCGCGAACGTGGTCTTACCGGCGCCGGGCGTGGCGACCGCGGTGAAGTCCTCGGTGCGGCGGCGCAGGTATTCCACGAGCGCCTTGCGTTGCCACGCGCGCAGGGGCGGGAACGTGTCGAGCGTCGGCATCCGCGGTGGCACGCGTAGCTCCTCTCCGCCGCGGACGGCGGCGGGCCCGACCGGGGCCACGGGAGCCGCCGCCCATGAAAACGCCCTCGCGCATCCGGTGCCGCGAAGGCCGGTTCAGCATAACCAGCGCGGGCCGTACGCCCCACTCGACGCCACGCCTGTCACATCCGCCCACCCCGGCGGGAAGCGGGTCAGGGCAGTGGTCCGCGGGTGCCGGTGCGCGGCGGCCGCATCGTCGCCACCGGGGCGGACCAGCGGCGGCGCAGCGCGATCAGACGCAGCCCGATCACGAACAGCGCGGCTCCGGTCAGCGGCACGGCGGTGGCCTGTCCGCACGCCGACAGCAGCGCCACCGCGATCGAGCCGGCGAGCGCGGCCAGGGCGTAGATCTCGCGGCGCAGCACCACCGGGATCTCGCCGGTGAGCAGGTCGCGGCCGAGCCCGCCGCCGATCGCGGTGAGCATGCCGATCATGCAGGCGCCGACGGCCGGCACGGCGGCGTCGAGGGCCTTGAGCGTGCCGGTGACGGTGAACAGGCCGAGGCCGGCCGCGTCCAGCACCAGCACTGTGGTGCGCAGCCGGGCGAGCTGGGGGTGCAGCCAGAACACGGCGGTGGCGACGACGGCCGCGGTGGCGGCGTACCGCCAGTCGGCGAACGCCAGCGGGGGGACCTCGTCGATGGCGAGGTCGCGGAAGATTCCGCCGCCGAGCGCGGCGACCACGCCGACGAATACCACCCCGAACAGGTCGAGCCGTTTCGCCACCGCCGCGGAGGCGCCGGAGGCGGCGAAGACCGCCACGCCGGTGAGGTCAGCGAGGAGAAGTGCGGTGGAGGTGGTCACCGCCGCAGGTTACGTCCAGGGGCGGCGGAGCCGCCCGGGATCACTCGGCGTACGAGTCGTAGATCTCCTTGCACTTCGGGCACACCGGCGAGCCCGGCTTGGCCGCCTTGGTGACCGGGAACGTCTCGCCGCAGAGCGCGACCACGTAGGTGCCCATGACGGCACTCTCGGCGATCTTCTCCTTGCGGACGTAGTGGAACATCTCCGGACCAGTGTCCGCGTCCTTCAGCTCGGGACGCTCGAGAATCTCTGTGCTCACGACTCCACCTCCGGCGTTCCAGTTTTCCAGGTCGGTCCGCCCCGGTCCACCTGGGCCCCGGCCGGAAGCGGGCCGTACGGTAGCCGACGTGACCAACTTTCACATCAGTCTCGGTAGTGAGGTGGCCGACGCCCTGCGGGACGGCCGCCCGGTCGTCGCGTTGGAGAGCACGATCGTCTCGCACGGGCTGCCCCGCCCGGACAACCTGCGGGTGGCGCGCGAGATCGAGCAGGCGGTACGGGACGCGGGGGCGGTGCCGGCCACCATCGGCATGGTCGCCGGCGAGCTGCGGGTCGGGCTGGACGACGCCCAGCTCACCCGGCTCGCCACCGTCGACGGCGTGAGCAAGCTCTCGGTCCGCGACCTGGCCCCGGCGGCGGCCACCGGAGCGGACGGCGCCACCACCGTGGCGGCCACGAGCGCGGTCGCGGCGGCGGCCGGGATCGGCGTGTTCGCCACCGGTGGGCTCGGCGGCGTGCACCGGGAGGCGGCGCAGACGTTCGACGAGTCGGCCGACCTGGTCACGCTGGCCCGGACGCCGATCGCCGTGGTCTGCGCCGGGGTGAAGTCGATCCTCGACGTGGGCGCCACGCTGGAGCGGCTGGAGACGCTCGGGGTGGGCGTGGTCGGCTACCGCACCCGCCGCTTCCCCGGCTTCTACCTCACCGACGCGGGCTTCGACCTCGACTGGTCGGTCGAGTCGCCGGAGCAGGTGGCGGACGTGCTGGCCGCCCGCGCGGCGCACGGCGTGCACCACGGCGGCCTGGTGGTGGCCAACCCGCTGCCCGCCGACGAGCAGCTCGACCCGGCGCTGCACGACCGCACACTCGCCGAAGGGCTGGCCGCGCTGGCCCGGGAGGGGATCACCGGCAAGGCGGTCACCCCGTTCCTGCTGTCGCACTTCCACTCCGCCACCGAGGGCGCCAGCCTGGCGGTGAACGTCCGGATCATCCTGCGCAACGCCGACCTCGCGGCCCGGATCGCGGTCGCCGCAGCGACCCGCTCCACCGCCACCGCATGAGCGCCACGCCGCGGATAGTCGTCGTCGGCGACGTGATCACCGACGTGCTCGCGGTGCTGTCCGGGCCGCTCGCCACCGGCTCGGACACGGCGGCCGGGATCCGGTTCAGCGGCGGCGGCCAGGCGGCGAACACCGCGGCCTGGCTCGCCGGGCAGGGCGCCGCGGTGACGCTGGTCGCCGCCGTCGGCGACGACGAGACCGGCCGGGAGCGGGTGGCCGAGCTGACCCGGATCGGCGTGGACTGCGCGGTGGAGCGGCACGAGGGCTACCCGACCGGCACCGTCATCGTGCTCGTCCACGACGGGGAGCGCACGATGGTCAGCCAGCGGGGCGCGAACCTGCGGCTGACCGCCGGGCACGTGGAGGCGGCGCTGGCCGCCGCGCCCGACGCCGGGCATCTGCACCTGTCCGCGTACACCCTGTTGGACGTCGGGTCGCGCGGCGCCGGCCTGCGCGCGCTGGCCACGGCCCGCGAGCGCGGGCTGACCGTCAGCGTCGACGCGGCGTCCGCGGCGCCGCTGCGGCGCGTCGGCGGTGCGTTCCTGACCTGGGTACGCGACGTCGACCTGCTGCTGGTCAACACGGACGAGGCGACGGTGCTGGCCGGCGGGCTGGACCCGGCGGCGCAGGCGCGGGCGCTGACAGCGGTGGCGCACCGGGTGGTGGTCAAGCAGGGCGCCGCGGGCGCGGTCTGGGTGGAGCGCGGCGGCGTGGTGGAGTTCGCGCCCGCGCCCGGCGTGGACGTGGTGGACGTGACCGGGGCCGGGGACGCGTTCGCGGCCGGGCTGCTCACCGCGTGGCTGGACGGTGCCGACCCGCGGGCCGCGCTGGCCCGCGCCGGTGACCTGGGCGCGCTGGCCGTGACGACTGTGGGCGCCCGCCCGGCTCCCTGACGGCGGCGACCGGTCCGGGTGGTGCTCCGCCCGGGCCGGTCAGGGCTCGGCGTCGATGATCTTGTGGGGGTTCTCCTCGGCGGTGAGGGCGGTGGGCGCGGGCTCCTCGCGGCGCCGGTTCTGGAACCGGTTCGCCAGCCGGTGCTCCTCCTTGGGCGGCCGGTCGTTCGCCAGCAACACGGCGAGCCAGGGCACGAGCACCATGCCGAGCGCGCAGAGCGGCAGCCAGAGCCAGAGCAGCGGGGCCTTCGCGCCGACCAGGATCGCGCCGGCCACCAGACACGCGACCCGGATGGCCATCATCAGCACGTACCGCTTCTGCCGGCTGTTGAGCTGGTCGTCCTGGCTGCGCGGGGCGTCGGTGATCAGTATCGGCTGGTACGCCTGACGCTTCACCACGGACCTCCTACGAGGGGATAGGGCCATCCTGTCACTCCGGACGGATGATCGGCGAAAATCGTGACAGGCGGGTGCGTGTTACGCGCGTGGTACGCTTCGACCGTGGCCAACCGGTTCAGCTTCACCGACGAGGCGCTGGCGAACCTGCGGGTCTACGACGTCACACCCGGGGAAGTCTGGGAGGCCCTGCACAGCAGGCACCGGGTCATCCGGCATCTCGGCGACGACGTGATGGTGGTCTACGCCACCGAGCACCGCGGCCGGCGACTCGCCGTGCTGCTGGCCGAGGCCGAGGGCACCGACAACGACTGGGACATCCTCTCCGCCCGCGAACTGAGCGACGTCGAGGCCAAGCGCTACGACGAGGCGGTGCGGACCTCACGCCGACGAGGAGGCGGTCACGATGCACCGTGACGAGGCGACCAAGCGGTTCCACGCCGGAGGCGACGCGTTCGCCGACCTGATCGACGACACGTCACCGGCGCAGCTGCCCACCCCCGACACCGACGTGCCGATGGTCAGCCGGTCGGTCCGGCTCCCGCTGGAGACGTACGAGCGGGTCCGTGCCGCCGCCGACGCGCGCGGCATCGGGGTGACCACGCTGATGCGGCAATGGATCGAGGCCGGCCTGGCCGACCTGGACGACTCGGCCACCGTGTCGCTGGCCGACGTACGCCGCGCGCTGGCGTCACTGTCCCGCCCGACCGCCGCCTGACGGCTCACGCCTCGGGGCCGAACTCACCGGCCATCTCGCGGCCGATCGGCGAGGCGGAGGACTCCGGCGGCCGGTGCCAGGCGCGGCGGGCGTCGGCCAACGCGACGAGCGCCAGCACGACTGCGACCGCGCCGAGCGCGAACATCGCCGGCACGGCCGCCAGCGCGGGCAGGAGCAGCACCAGCACCAGCAGCCCGGCCAGCCGGGGGCGGGACACCCGGCCGAAGATCTCGTACTCGAACCGGGACCGGGCAGCCAGGAACAGCGCCGGGCCGCCCACCACGAAGACCAGCCAGTTCGGCTGGGCCGTGTCGTACGGGTGGGTGATGACCAGTTCGTAGCCGACCGCGGCACTGAGCACGCCGAGCACCATGAACAGGTGGGTCTGCGCCGCCGACTCGGCCAGCCGCCCCGGCGTGCCGGCCATCCGCAGCGCCTCCGCCAGCAGGTGACCGGCTCGGTGGAAATAGATGCGCCAGAGCAACGCGGTGATCGCGAACGAGATCGCGAACGAGACGGCGGCCTCGCCGGAGAACCCCTTTCCGCTGTACGTCACGCCGATCACCAGGATCGACTCGCCGAGCGCGATGAGGAAGATCTGCTGGTAGCGCTCGGCGAGGTGTTCCCCGGTCACGCGCCACTGCCGGATGCGCGACGCCCCGATCCTCGGCAGCGGCCAGCCCAGGAGCGTGCCGAGGTGGTCCACCGCCAGCGCGACCACCCACAGCGCCAGGCGTGGACCGGGCATCAGCGCGCCGGCGATCCAGAGCGGGGCGCTGGCCCCCGCCCAGGCGGCCAGCCGCAGCGGGACCAGGCGCCGGGGGTGCCGGCGCAACGCCATCGCGATCAGCAGCGGCCGGCCGACCATCACCACCACGTACGCGAGCGCGAACGGCAGCGCCCGCTCCTCCAGCGCGCGGGGCAGCGTCACGCCCAGCACCAGGCTGCCGAACATGGTGCCGACCACCACGGCCTGGATGACGACGCGCTCCGGCTCGTACCGGCTGGTGACCCAGGTGGTGATCGTCCAGACCTGCCACAGCACCATGAACAGCAGCAGGGTCTTGCCCACGCCGGCGGCCACCGCGCCGGGCGAGCCGTCGATGCCGTTGATCAGGCGCTGCGAGACCCGGGTCAGCGCGAACACGAAGACCAGGTCGAAGAAGAGCTCCAGGAAGGTGGCCCGGCCGGGACTGGACGCGGTACGCAGCAGCGCCCCGCCCCGCTGCTCGGTCATCGCCAGTCCCCCGTCCCCGTCCTGGCAACAAACGACAGGGGCGGCGCGCCGGTTGCGGCGGCGCTCGGCGGATCAGCCCTTCGCGGCCTTCGCCTCCGCCTTCATCCGCTGCTTGAACTCGCGGACACGGCGCAGCGACTCCGGATCGGTCACGTCCGCCACCGACCGGTGGGCGTCCGCGTCGCCGTAGTCACCCGCCGCCTCGCGCCAGCCGTCCGGGGTGATCCCGAACCGCTTGCCGAGCAGCGCGACGAAGATCTGCGCCTTCTGCCGGCCGAACCCGGGCAGCTCACCCACCCGGCGCAGCAGTTCCCGGCCGTCGGTCACGTCGGACCAGAGCCGGGCCGGATCGCCGTCGTAGCGCTCGACGAGCGCCCGGCACACCTCCTGCACGCGGGCCGCCATCGCCTTGGGGAACCGGTGCAGCGCGGGCGGCCGGGCGAAGATCTCCACCAGCGCGTCCGGGTCGTACCCGGCCAGTTCCGCGGCGTCCGGCTCGTGGCCGAGGCGCTGTGCCAGCACGTACGGGGAGGAGAACGCCTTCTCCATCGGCACCTGCTGGTCCAGCACCATCCCGAGGAGCAGGGCCAGCGGGCTGCGCGCCAGCAGTTCGTTCGCCTGCGGGTCGATGGGCAGTGACAGCGTCATGGGGACCATAGTGCCGCCCCACCCGCCCGGTACGGGCGCCGACTCCCCGACGACGTGACGCGGCCCGGCGGACCCCTGGGAGGTCCACCGGGCCGCGGCCCACGGAGTGGTCAGGTCACCCGTGTCGTCAGTTGACGACGAAGAGCAGCCGGTTCGGCGAGCCCGAGCCCGGGCTGGTCACCTTGCCGGTGGTGGCGTTGCTGGTCAGGTAGCTGGCCACCTGGGCCGGGGTGTAGGAGGTGTTCGCGGACAGCACGAGCGCCGCCGCGCCGGCCACATGCGGGGACGCCATCGACGTGCCGCTGATCGTGTTGGTCGAGGTGTCGCTGGTGCGCCACGCCGAGGTGATCGACGAGCCCGGAGCGAAGATGTCCACGCAGGAGCCGTAGTTGGAGTAGGAGGCACGGGCGTCGGTGCTGGTGGTGGCGCCCACCGTGATCGCCGCGCCGACCCGGGCCGGCGAGGAGTTGCACGCGTTGGCGCTGGAGTTGCCCGCCGCCAGCGCGTACGTGATGCCGGAGTTGATCGAGTTGGCCACCGCGTTGTCCAGCGTGCTGCTGGCGCCGCCGCCGAGACTCATGTTCGCCACGGCCGGCTTCACCGCGTTCGAGGTGACCCAGTTGACGCCGCTGATCACGCCGGCGGTGGTGCCGCTGCCGGAGCAGTTGAGCACCTTGACGGCCACCAGGCGCACGCCCTTGGCCACGCCGTACTTGGTGCCGCCGACGGTGCCGGCGACGTGCGTGCCGTGGCCGTTGCAGTCGGTGTTGTTGCTGTCGACCGTGTTGGTGCCCCAGGTGGCCCGGCCGCCGAAGTCGCTGTGCGTGGTGCGGATGCCCGTGTCGATGATGTAGGCGCGCACGTTGCTGGCGGTGTTCGGGTAGGTGAAGGTGCTGTTCAGCGGCAGGTTGCGCTGGTCGATCCGGTCCAGACCCCAGGTGGCCCCGGTCTGGGTGCCCTGGGTGGTCATGACGCGGTCCTGCTCGACGTACGCGACGGCCGGGTCGGCGGCGAGCCGGCGCGCCTGGGCGGGCGTCATCTTCGCGCTGTAGCCGGTGAGAGCGGAGCTCCACACCGTGCCGACGTTGCCGCCGTAGCGCTTGGCCAGGCCGGCGGCCCGGTCCGGCACGGCGGTACGGGCGGCGAGGGTGTTCGCGGTGCCGACCGCGTCGCCCTTGAGCACGACCACGTAGCTGCCGCTGACGGCGTCGGCGGCACCGGCGTACCGAATCTCCCCGGTGGGTGCGGCGAGAGCGGGCGTGGAGGCGGCGGCGGCGAAGGCCGCGGCGGCGGCCGTGACGGCGAGCGCACGCAGCGCGCGCCGCCGGGGAAGGGACACGTCGGGCATCGTCTGGCTCCCTACCGGGGCGGCCCGGTTTGTGTCCGGATCACCCCATCGACGGATGTTGGCAGGAATGCTAACCACGGATCGACGTACATGAAAGAGATAGTTGCCGATAGATGCGGTCGACGTTATGGATCGGCGGGTGCGCGTCACGCCGGAGGGCGCCCGGGGCAGGATGGGCACGTGGACCGTCACGACATGCTGCTCTCCCCCGCCGGGGTCGACGCGCTGCGCACCGCGCTGACGCTCGCCCGATTCACCGCCAACGGCATCGCCGAGCGCCTGGGCCCGCAGGCCACCGGCGCCGTGGCCCGCAACGACCATCGGGCCGCGCTGCGCGCCACCGAGGACCGGGACCGGCTGGCCACGCTGATCCGGGTGTTCATCTGCGACCAGACCGAGCCGGAGGCGGCGGTGGCCGCCGCGCTGGCCCCGCTCGCACTGGACGAGGCGCTGGCCGGGGGCATCGTGGAGCGGTACGGCGACGGCCTGCGCGCCGGAGTGGACCTGGAGCCGTACGGGGACGAGTGGTGGGTGCTCGCCGACGTGCCGGCCGCCGCGCGGCCCGGCCGCCCGCTGCACGCCGAGCACGTGCTGGGCATCGGCGGCGCCACCCAGACGCTGATCTCGGCCGCCGTGCGGCCGACCGTGGACACCGCGCTCGACCTGGGCACCGGCTCCGGCGTCCAGGCACTGCACCTGGGTACGCACGCCCGCCGGGTCACCGCCACCGACGTCTCCGAGCGGGCGCTGCGGTTCGCCGCCACCACCGCCGCGCTCAACGGGCAGGACTGGGAGCTGCTGCGCGGGGACATGGTCGCCCCGGTGGCCGGGCGCCGCTTCGACCTGGTGGTCAGCAACCCCCCGTTCGTGGTCGGCCCGGGCACCACCACCCACGTCTACCGGGACTCCGGGCGGGTCGGCGACGCGATCGGCGCGGAGCTGGCCGCCGCCGCGCCGGACCTGCTCACCGAGGGCGGCACCATGCAGTACCTGGCGAACTGGGTGCACGTCACCGGCGAGGACTGGGCCGAGCGGGTCACCGGCTGGTTCGCCGGCACCGGCCTGGACGCCTGGGTGATCCAGCGCGAGGTGGCCGACCCGATGGCGTACGTGAACCTCTGGCTCACCGACGTGGGCGAGAGCGCCGACCCGCAGCGGATGGCGGCCTGGCTGGACTGGTTCGACGCGCACAAGGTGGAGGCGATCGGCTTCGGCATCGTCTCGCTGCGCCGCTCCGGCCACGACCAGCCGGTCGTGCGGGTGGAGGACCTGCGCCAGCGGGTCGAGCCACCGCTGGGCGACCGGATCGGCGAGTGGTTCGCCCGGCAGGACTGGCTGCGCGCCCGGGACACCGAGGGCCTGCTGGCCGCCCGCTACCGCGCCGCCGACGGGCTCCAGCTGCGGCAGGAGGCCACCATGGGCGAGGACGGCTGGGCCGTCGACCGGCAGGTCCTGGCCATGCCACGCGGGCTGCGCTGGTCCGAGGAGATCGACCCGCTGGTGCTCGCCCTGGTCGGCGGCGCCGACGGCCGGCTGCCGCTGCGCGACCAGCTCGCCCTGCTCGCCGCCGCGCACGACGTGGCGCCGGACGAACTGGCCGAGGCGGCCGGGCCGATCGTGGCGCACCTGGTCGAGCGCGGCATCGTCGAGCCGGTGACCGACTGATGCGCGCGGTGGTGCAGACCGTCGGCCGGGCCCGTGTGACGGTCGACGACGAGGTGACCGGAGAGATCACCGACGGACTGCTGGTGCTGCTCGGCGTCACCCACACCGACACCCCGCAGGTGGCCGCCACGATGGCCCGCAAGCTGCACGAGCTGCGCATCCTCGACGACGAGCGCAGCGCCGCCGACGTCGGGGCGCCGCTGCTGGTGGTCAGCCAGTTCACGCTCTACGGCGACGCGCGCAAGGGCCGGCGGCCGAGCTGGACCGCCGCGGCGCCCGCCGAGGTGGCCGAACCCCTGGTGGACGCCGTGGTCGAGCAGTTGCGCGCCCGGGGCGCGAAGGTGGAGACCGGCCGGTTCCGCGCCCACATGCTCGTGGAGAGCGTCAACGTCGGTCCCCGTACCCTCGTGCTCGACCTCTGAGGAGGATCAGAAGAACAGCCCGCGGCGGGACAGCGACTGGCGCAGCCAGCCGTCGAGCTGGGCGGCCCAGTCGGTGCGGTCCGCCGTGGCGTGGTCCACCGTGAACCGGCCGAAGGCGTCCCGGCCCTCGGTGAACAGGCCACCTCGCTTGTCCAGCTCCAGCACCACGTGCACCTGGCGCGGATCGGTCACGAAGGTGACCTCCAGCTGGTTCATCGCGCCCGCGTACTGCGGCGCCGGGTAGAACTCGATCTCCTGGTAGAAGGGCAGCTGCTGGTGCAGGCCGTAGATGTGTCCACGCTCGACGTCGGCGCGGGCGAAGCGGAAGCCCAGCCGTAGCAGGGCCTCCAGCAGCCGCTCGTGGGCGGGCAGCGGGTGCACCGACACGGCGTCCATGTCGCCCTTGTCCACCGCCCGGGCCACCTCCAGCTCGGTACGCAGACCCATCGTCATGCCGTGCAGGTGCTGGCCGTACAGGTCGGTGAGCGGGGTCTCCCAGGGCACCTGGTAGCGGAACGGCACGTCGTGGCGCTGCCCCGGCTCCAGCCGGAACGGGCCGGTCATCTGGGCCCGGCCGAACTCCTGGTTGACGTCGTACTCGGTGTCGGAGCTCTCCACCTCGACCCGCGTGACCAGGCCGAGTGCGACGTAGCTCACGTCCACCGGGTGGTCGCCGCCGACCACCTGGATCCGGCCCTCCAGGACGCCGCCCGGGCGACAGTTCGGGTTGGCCAGCACCGTCTCCACCGACGGTCCGCCCACACCCATCGCCTGCATGAGCCGCTTGAAGACCACCACGTTCTCCGATCGTCAGTTTCGGGTCCGGCCCCGACGGCCGGTCGCTGGCACGGTAACCGCGCCGGGCAAGCGAAGGCCGGATTCCACACCGGATTCCTGTCGGTTCCCCGATCGCCTCACTCCCGTCTCACGCCCCGACCGCCAAGCTGTTTGTCATCGGCCAGCACCGCCTGGGCGGCACGGACCGGTAGGCACGTCGGACACGGGGAGAACAGAGATGACCCAGCAGATGATCGAGCACCAGGACATGGACGTCACCCTCACGGACCTCGACGCCACCGACGAGCGCGGCGTCTCCACCGACCTGGTCCGGGCGTACCTGAACGGCATCGGCCGCACCAAGCTGCTCACCGCGGCGCAGGAGGTCGAGCTGAGCAAGCGGATCGAGGCCGGCCTCTTCGCCGAGGAGAAGCTGGCCACCTGCACCCCCGTCTCCGCCGAGCTGCGCGCGGACCTGGCGCTGATCGCGGCCGAGGGCCGCGCCGCCAAGGACCACCTGCTGGAGGCCAACCTGCGGCTGGTGGTGAGCATCGCCAAGCGCTACACCGGCCGCGGCATGGCCTTCCTCGACCTCATCCAGGAAGGCAACCTCGGCCTCATCCGCGCCGTCGAGAAGTTCGACTACACCAAGGGCTACAAGTTCTCCACCTACGCCACCTGGTGGATCCGCCAGGCCATCACCCGCGCCATGGCCGACCAGGCCCGCACCATCCGCATCCCGGTGCACATGGTCGAGCAGGTGAACCGGATGGTGCGGGTACGCCGCGAGCTGTCGGTGTCGCTGGGCCGCGAGCCCACCGTGAGCGAGGTGGCGGTGGCGCTGGAGATCCCCGAGTTCCAGGTGATCGAACTGATCTCCTACGACCGGGAGCCGGTCAGCCTGGACCAGGCCGTCGGCGAGGACGGCGAGAGCGCGCTCGGCGACTTCGTCGCCGCCGTCGACCCGCGTACCGAACCGGGTGACGCCGCCACCAACGGCGAGCTGCGCAACGAGGTCCGGATCGTGCTGGCCACGCTGTCCCAGCGGGAGCAGGCGGTGATCCGGCTGCGCTTCGGCCTGGACGACGGCCGGCAGCGCACGCTGGACGAGGTCGGCCGCGAGTTCGGACTGTCCCGGGAGCGGATCCGGCAGATCGAGAAGGTCACGCTGCTGAAGCTGCGCGACCCGGAGCGGGCGAACCGCCTGGAGGCGTACGCCTGCTGATCCACCCCTGCCCCGACAGGCCCCGGCGGTTCGCCGGGGCCTGTCGTGCTTGACCCGGGCGCTCGCACCGTATAGAACCGAATGGTTACACAACCAGGAGGTTATGAAAGTGCCCCCGGATCTGCTCGACGCCACCTTCGCCGCGCTCGCCGACCCCACCCGGCGGGCCATCCTCGCCCGGCTGGCCGCCGGGGAGGCGACTGTCACCGAGCTGGCCGAGCCGTTCGCGATGAGCCAGCCGGCCGTCTCCAAGCACCTCAAGGTGCTCGAACGCGCCGGCCTGGTCACCCGGGGCCGGGACGCCCAGCGCCGCCCCTGCCGGCTCGACGCGCGGCCGCTGCGGGAGGCCGTCGCGTGGCTGGCGGACTACCGGGACTACTGGGCCGAGAGCTACGCGCGGCTGGACGAGGTGCTCGCCGAACTGACCGCCGAGGAGCAGCGGTGACCGGCCTGACCGTCAGCCTGCCCGGCGACCGGGAGATCCGGCTCAGCCGCGACTTCGCCGCTCCCCGCCACCTCGTGTTCGCCGCCTTCACCCGCCCCGAACTGCTGATGCGCTGGTGGGGCGCCCGGGGCTGGCACCTCGTCGAGTGCGAGGTGGACCTGCGGGTGGACGGGCGCTGGCGGTTCGTCTCCCGAGGGCCGGACGGCGACCTGATGGGTCAGGGCGGCACGTACCGGGAGGTCGACCCGCCCTCGCGACTGGTCTGCACCGAACTCTTCGACGACCAGTCCTATCCGGGCGAGACGCTCGTCCGCCACGACTTCACCGGCCCGGCGGACCGGACGACAGTCGTCACCCACCTGCGGTACGCCACCGCGCAGGGCCGCGACACCGTCCTGCGCTATCCGATGACCCGCGGCCTGGGCGAGGCGTTCGACCGGCTCGCGGCAGTGCTGCACACCGATTCGACGACAGGAGCGACAACATGAACTGGACGCTGGAAGTGGTGGTCGTACCGGTCTCCGACGTGGAGCGGGCCAAGGAGTTCTACACGCAGCGGCTCGGCTTCGTCCTCGACCACGACACCGATCTGGGTGGCGCGGGGCGGATCGTCCAACTCACACCCCCGGGCTCCGGCTGCTCGATCGTCCTCGGCCGGGGCGTCGTACCGGAGATGCCGCCGGGCTCGCTCAAGGGCGTGCAACTGGTCGTACCGGACCTGGAACGGGCGCACGCCGAACTGGTCGAGCGGGGCGTCGAGGTGAGCGAGATCCAGGTGCTGGGCCAGAACCCGCGTCCGGTGCCGCATCCGCTGGACAACGTCGGCTTCGTCTTCTTCCGCGACCCGGACGGCAACGAGTGGTCGGTGCAGCAGATCTCCGCTCGCGGTTGAGCGGTGCGGCGGGCGGCCGTCGCGCGGGCGGGCGGCCGTCGCGGGCGGGTGCTGTTAAGAGGGGGCCCTTTCTCTACCGCAGGCGTTAAGAAGGGGCCCTTCCTTACAACCGCCGGGGGCCGGTGTCGGGGCGGGCGGCCTCGGCGCCGGTGCGCACGGTGGCGTGCAGCACCGAGATGCCGTCCGGCCGGGCCAGCACCGGATTCAGCGTCAGCGACCGCACCCGGGGCTGCTCGTCGGCCAGCCGGCCGACCCGCACCAGCAGGTCGACCAGGGCCGCCCGGTCCACCGGCGCGGCGCCCCGGTGCCCGCGCAGCAGCGGCGCCGCCCGGGGCTCGTCGACCAGTTCGGCGGCGTCCCGGTCGGTCAGCGGAACCGCACGCCAGGCCCGGTCGCCCAGCAGCTCGGTCGCCACGCCGCCCAACCCGAACCCGACCACCGGCCCGAACGCCGGATCCTCCACCAGCTCCACCACGCACGCCACGCCGGGCGCGACCATCGGCTGCACCAGGACCTCCGCGCCGAACATCGGGGCCATCTCGGCGTACGCGCGGCGCAGCGCGGCGGCGTCGGCCAGGTCGAGGCGTACCGCGCCGAGGTCGAGACGGTGCCGCAGCCCGGGGGCTGCGGCCTTGAGCGCCACCGGCCAGCCGAGCCGCTCCCCCACCGCCGCCGCTTCCTCGGCCGAGCGGGCCGGCACCGAGTCCACCACGTCGATCCCGTACGCGCGCAGCAACGCCGCCGCGTCTGCCCCGTCCGGACGCAGCGCGGCGTGCCCGGCCGCCCGGTCCACATCGGCCAGTTCCGGCAGCACACCGGCGGGCCGGCGCAGCCAGTCCGCGTACGCGGTGACCCGGCCCAGCGCGCGTACCGCCTCCTCCACGCTCGGGTACGCGGGCACCCCGGCCGGCACCAGCCCGGCCAGGAACGTCGCGACCACCGGCTTACCGGTGACCCGCGCGTCGGGCAGCGCCGCCGCGAAGTCGGCCACCGGGTCGGCGAGCTGGCCCGGCAGCGGCGGCGCGAACACCGCCACCACGGCGTCCACCCGCTCGTCGGCCACCGCCTCACCGAGCGCGGCGGCGTACGCGGCGGCCCCGGCGCTCGGCCCGACGTCCCGCGGGTAGCCGTCGGCGACGGCGAGTCCCTGGGCGGCGCAGGCGGTGGCGGCCAGCCCGGTCAGCGCCGACGAGTTGCCCACCACCGCGACCCGCCGCCCGGCCGGCAGCGGCTGGTGGGCCAGCAGCACGCCCACGTCGAGCAGCTCGGAGACGGTGTCCACCCGGATCACCCCGGACTGGGCGAACAGCGCGCTCACCGCCGCCGCGTCCAGCGCGGGCGCCTCCCCCACGCCCGGCGGCCGGGCCAGCGAGGCGAGCGCCACCACCGGCTTGCTGCGGCCGATGCGCCGGGCCAGCCGGGCGAACTTGCGCGGGTTGCCGAACGTCTCCAGGTAGAGCGTGATGACGTCGGTGGCCGGGTCGTCCTGCCAGTACTGGAGCAGGTCGTTGCCGGACACGTCGGCCCGGTTGCCGGCCGAGACGAAGCTGGACAGGCCGAGCCCGCGCCGGGACGCCTCGGCCAGCAGCGCCACCCCGAACGCGCCGGACTGGCTGAACACGCCGACCCGGCCCGCGGCGGGCAGCACCGGGGCGAGCGTGGCGTTGAGGCGTACCGCCGGGTCGGTGTTGGCGACGCCGAGGCAGTTCGGGCCGACCACCCGCATGCCGGCCAGGTGCGCGGCGCGGACCAGCGCGCGCTGCGCCGCCGCGCCGGCCGGGCCGGACTCGGCGAACCCGGCCGAGATCACCACCAGCCCGTGCGCGCCCGCGCGTGCCGCGTCGCGGACCACGTCGGTCACCGCGTCCGGCGGGACCGCCACCACGGCCAGGTCGATGTCCTGGCCCGCGTCGGCGGCCGACGGGTACGCGGGCAGCCCCGCCACCGTCGCCGCGCTCGGGTGCACCGGCACGATCGCCCCGGCGAAGCCGCCGTCGCGGAGGTGCCCGAGCAGCGCCGCGCCGACGCCCTGGCCGGTGGTGCTGGCGCCGTAGACGGCGATGCCGCGTGGCGCGAGCAACCGGGCGATCGAGCGGGCCTCGGTGCGGTGCTCCCGGCCGCGCTGCACCTCCAGGGTCGCCTCGGTGGGCGCGATCGGAAAGCTCAGGTGCACCACGCCGTCGGCGTACTGGCGCTGGACCTGGTAGCCGAAGTCGGCGAAGACCCGCAGCATCGTCCCGTTGGCCGGGAGCACCTCGGCGACGAAGTGCACGATGCCGTGGCGCCCGGCCGCGTCGGCCAGATGTTCCAGCAGCACCGAGCCGATGCCCCGGCCCTGGTAGGCGTCCTCGACCACGAACGCCACCTCGGCCTCCGGCGAGGCGGGGCCGAGCCGCTCGTACCGGCCGACGGCGACGATCCGCTCGCCGGCGAGCACCACGAACGCCTCCCGGTCGCGGTGGTCGACGTTGACGAAACGCTTCAGGTCGCGTTCCGGGATGCGCGGGTACGGCGAGAAGTAGCGCAGGTATCGGGTGCGCTCCGAGAAGCGGCCGTGCATGGCCACGATCTCGGGTGCGTCCTCCGGTCGGATCGGTCGCAGCTGGACGGTCGTGCCGTCGCTGAGCAGCACGTCCACCGGTTGTTCGACGGTGGTCACCGGTCGGTCCTCCCCTTGCCGCCGGCTCAGTCGCGCGGGTCGTGCGGGTCGAGCCCGAGCAGCGGGAAGACGGCCTTGCGGGTGGCCGCGACGGCCCGGTCCACCGCATTCGGCTCGCCGCTGGGCTGCCACGGCAGGTACGACGGGTCCACGTCGTCGGTCATCCGCAACGGCACCTCGTGCCCGGGACGCCGCCGCGCGGCCAGGTCCCGCCAGCCGGGCGGGGTCAGCGTGGCCGGGTCGACCGGCTCGCCGGTGGCCACCGCGAGCAGGTGCGTCCAGGCCCGGGGCACCACCTCGACCAGCGCGTACCCGCCGCCGCCGGTGGCGACCCAGCGGCCGTCGCACAGCTCGTCGGCGAGCGCCCGCAGCGTGCGGTACGTGGCCGCCTGCCCGTCCACGGAGAGGTGCAGGTCCGCGAGGGGGTCCTTGCGGTGCCCGTCGGCGCCGCACTGGGTGACGAGCACCTGCGGCCGGTACGCGCGCAGCACCGACGGCACGACCGCGTGGAACGCCCGCTGCCAGCCGGCGTCGCCGACCCCGGGCGGCAGCGGCACGTTGACGGCGGTGCCCTCGGCGCCCGGGCCGCCGGTCTCGTCCGGGAACCCGGTGCCGGGGAACAACGCGAGCGGCGTCTCGTGCAGGCTGATCGTGAGCACCCGCGGGTCGCGGTAGAAGATCTCCTGCACGCCGTCGCCGTGGTGCACGTCGACGTCCACGTACGCGATTCGCTGCGCGCCGAGGTCGAGCAGCCGGGCGATGGCGACCGCCGGGTCGTTGTAGACGCAGAACCCGGCGGCCCGGGCGGGCATCGCGTGGTGCAGGCCGCCTGCGACGCTCACCGCGCGCCGGGCCTCGCCTCGCCACACCGCCTCGGCCGCGGCAGTGGTGGCGCCGGCGATCAGCGCGCTCGCCTCGTGCATCCCGTCGAAGACCGGATTGTCCGAAGTGCCGAGACCGAAGCCGGCGAACAGCGGGTCACGCGGCGCGGACCGGACCGCGTCCAGGTAGGCCGGATCGTGGACGCGGGTGAGCAGCGCGTCGTCGGCCGGCTCGGGCTTGACCAGCCGCACGCCGGGCCGGTCCAGCACACCCAGTTCGCGGGCGAGCGCCATGGTCAGCTCGACCCGGACCGGGTCGAGGGGATGGTCGCCCATGTCGTAGGCGAGGAGCGCCTCGTCCCACACCACAACCGTGTCGTCGGCCATGCGGCCATCGTCGCACGTGGGCCCGGGTGCGCCCACCTGACGTGCGCTCACCGGCCGGACGTGCCACCGGTCGCGACCGGACGGTCCGGGTCGGCCACCCACTCGCTCCACGAGCCGACGTACAACGCGGCGTCCGGGCGACCGGCCAGGTGCAACGCGAGCACCGCCTGCGCGGCGGTCACCCCGGAGCCGCAGTACGCGCCGACCGGCGCGTCCGCGTCCACCCCGGCGGCGGCGAACCGCTCCCGCAGTGCCCCGGCGCCGGGGAAGCGGCCCTGCGTGACGTACTCCGGGGCGGGCACGTTGACGGCGCCCGGCACGTGCCCGGCGACCGGGTCGACCGGCTCGTGCTCGCCCCGGTAGCGCGGCGCGGCCCGTACGTCCAGCAGCACGCCGGACTCGGCGGCGGCGAGCCGGGCGGCCTGCGCGGCGTCGAGCACCGGCAACGCGCCGGGTGCCACAGTCACGTCGCCGGGCGCCGGAGCGGGCGCGCTCGTGTCGACCGGCAGCCCGGCGGCCGTCCAGGCGGGGAAGCCGCCGTGCAGCACCCGCACCTGCCGGTGCCCGGCCCAGCGCAGCGTCCACCAGGCGCGGGCGGCGGACATGCCGTCGCCGCCGTCGTACACCACCACCGGATGACCCGCGCGGACGCCCGCGGCCCGCAGCGCGGCCTGCAACGCCGCCGGGTCCGGAAGCGGGTGCCGCCCGGCGGCGCCGGGCGGCCCGCACAGCTCGGTGTCCAGGTCGATGAAGACGGCGCCGGGCAGGTGGCCGGCGGTGTAGTCGTCGCGCCCGGGCGGGCCGGCCAGCCGCCAGCGGACGTCGAGCAGGGTCGGCGGGTCGGCGTGATCGAGTTCGGCGACGAGCCGGTCGGGCTCGACCAGCAGGTCTGCGGTGGCGGACATACGGTCCAGTCAACACCATCCGGCGCATCACCTCCGGCTTCGCCTGCGTCGATGGTCGGTGGTAACGGGTACCATCGGAGCCCAGGAGGCCGCAGACGTGAAGCACGACCTTGTTGACACCACCGAGATGTACCTGCGCACCATCCTCGAACTCGAGGAGGAGGGGGTGCCGCCGCTTCGTGCCCGCATCGCCGAGCGGCTGAAGCAGAGTGGCCCGACCGTCAGCCAGACCGTCGCCCGCATGGAGCGCGACGGCCTGCTCACCGTCGAGGGCGACCGGCACCTGACCCTCACGCCGCAGGGCCGCAACACCGCCGTGTCCGTGATGCGCAAGCACCGGCTGGCCGAGCTGCTGCTGGTCAACGTGATCGGGATGCCCTACGAGGAGGCCCACGAGGAGGCCTGCCGGTGGGAGCACGTGATGAGCGACGCGGTGGAGAAGCGGGTCTTCGACCTGCTCAACCGCCCGACCCGCTCGCCGTACGGCAACCCGATCCCGGGCCTGGAGGAGCTGGGCGACCCGGGCCTGGTGCCCGCCGACGCCGTCGAGGGTGAGCGCAACCTGGCCTTCCCCGGCCTGTCCGGCACCGTCGTGGTGCGGCGGATCTGCGAGAGCGTGCAGACCGACTCGGACGTGCTCCGCCAGTTGCACGCCGCCGGCGTCGACCCGGGTGCGACGGTGACTGTGGCGCAGGAACGCGACGCCGTCTCGATCGACCGCTCCGGTGACCGGGTCCGGCTGCCCCGCGAGGTGGCGTCCCGGGTGTTCGTCGCGGCCCGCTGACTCTCCGGCGGCCCTGACGTCCCGTCAGAGCTGCTATGGCGACCTTCGGTCAGAGCTGCCTTGTGTCGATCACCTTGGCCAGCGTGACCAGCTTGTCGGCCGTCTTGTCCGCCTCCGCCTTCGCGGTGCCGGGCGGGGCGGTCCAGCGCAGCGTGGCGAGCCGGCCCTCGGTGGCCAGCCAGCCGACCTCGGCGGCCGGTCCGGACTTCGCGGTCTTGGGCAGCGTGCGCCGGTAGGCGGCCTTGCCCAGCTTGCTGATCTTCGCCGCGCCGCTGGGCTGCACGTCCAGGGTGAACGTCGCAGCGTCGATCGACGTCTCCGTCACCGACAGCGTCAGCTCCGGCAGCACCGCCCTCGCCGCGCGGACCACACAGGTGTGGGTGTCGCCCCGCTCCGTGGCCGCCGCCACATCGAACGTGCCGCCGGTGTGCTCGGCGATCACCGCGAAGTCGAGCAGCCGGCACGCCCCGCCCGAGGACGCCGCCGCCACCGGGACCGGCGGGGGCGGAGCGGGCGGTCCGGACCCGGTCGGCGCCTCCTCGGCGCAGCCGGCGGCGAGCAGGACGGCCGGAACGGCCAGCCAGATTCGGGCGCGCACGGGAGACCTCCGCGGTCGGCGGCGGGTCCGACCCGCCGGAGTTCCGTCGGACACCGTACGGGGTGCCCCAGCGGGGACGGAAGCCCCTAATCGGCCACGTACGGACAGTGCCGGCAGCCTCGCCCGCAGCACGTGCCACGCCTCGCCAGGAAGCCCGCGCTGAGCACGAACAGCCCGGTCTCCGGGTCCAGGTAGCCGGCCTCCCCTGCGGCCAGGGCGGCGGCGTGCACGGCCAGGATCCGTTCCCGCTCCGGGTGGTCCGGCGACAGCCGCGACGGGTGCGGCTCGGTCAGGGGCCGGTCCGCCAGCTCGTCACGCACCGCTGAAGTCTACGGAGGGCACCGCACCGGACCCCGTGCCCGCCCCGGTCACGCGATCAGGTCGCCGGGCGAGCAGGAACGCCTGGGGCTGCCGCTCGCCGTCGGCCGGCGCGCGGACCGTCGTCGCCGTCACCGCGAACCCGGCCGCCGCGAGCTGCGCGGCCAGCCGCTGCGGCGACAGCCAGTAGACGTCGTACCCGACCCGGTGGCCGTATGCCTGCTCCCGGCGGTCGAGCCGGTCGCCGGCCTTCACCGCGAGCAGCAGGTGGCCGCCCGGGACGAGCACCCGGTGGAAGCCGGCGAACACCTCCGGCAGCAGGTCCGGTGGCAGGTGGATGACCGAGTACCAGGAGACCAGCCCGGCCAGCGACCCGTCCGGCACGGTCAGCTCGGTCAGCGAGCCGACCTCGAAGCGCAGGTCCGGGTACGTGCGCCGGGCCACCGCCACCATGCCGGGCGAGAGGTCGACCCCGCTGATGTCGAGGCCGAGCCGGTGCAGGTGGTCGGTGACACGGCCGGTGCCGCACCCCACCTCCAGCACGGGCCGGCCCGGCCCGACCGTCTCGGCGAACGCGGCCAGCAGGGCCCGGTCCAGCGGTGGTTCCACCACGTCGGGCAGCAGCCGCGCGTAGTCCTCGGCGACGGTGTCGTAGGCGGCGCGCGTCTCGACCAGCCAGGCAGGTTCGGTCACGCCCGCCGACCCTAGTCGCCGCCGGCCCGGCTCGCCCGACCTTGGTTGATCATGAAGTTGACGGCCGTCGCGCCCGGCGTGTCGCGCCGTCAACTTCATGATCGACGAGGACAGAACGGGTGGGTCAGCGGAACCAGGTGAGGGACTGGCCGTGGCCTGTCGTCCAGGCCACGGGGTGGCCGTCGAGGGCCAGGACGTTGTGGAAGCCGTCGGCGGGCGGCTCGGGCAATGCCGCGTGGGGCAGCACCGACGGGTCCTCGTTGGCGATCCAGTGGCCCGGCAGGCTCCGGACCAGCGCGGTGAACGCGTCCCGCCGTGGCGGCGGCACCTGGTAGAGCACCGAACTGTGGAACACCACGAGCGTCGCCCCGGCCGGGGCCTGCGCCGCCAGCCCCGGCAGGTCGTCGACCAGGTCACCGCGTACCAGCAGGGGCGGGTCGGCCGCCGCGATCGCCGCCGCGGCGCGCAGCCGCTCCCGGCGGTGCCGGTGTTCCGGCCAGATCAGCGCGTCCAGCCAGGCCACGTCGGCCGGGGCGGTGACGTCGAGCGGGTTCAAGTCCAGCCCGGCCCGCCACACCACCTCCGGGCGCCGCCGCGGCGGCTCGGCGCCGGTCAGGTCACAGTCGAGCACCGGCTCACCCCCGCCGAGATGCCGGTCGCCGTACCGGTAGGCGTACCGGTCCGGGTAGAGGCACAGCCCCGCGGACGCGCCGACCTCCAGCAACGCCAGCGGCTGCGGCAACGCGGCGAGCACCGGCAGCAGCACCGCGCAGCGCCCGGCCTCGTTCGTCTGCGTCGCCCGCACCCGCATCTGCGCCGCGACATCCGGCCAGTGCGCGATCACGTACGCGCGGAACGCCGCCGGGTCGTCCACCGGCCCGCCGCGCAACCGCACCACCCCGAACAGCAGGTTCGGCTGACGCTTCGCCGGCGGCAGCGTGTCGAGCAGGGCGAGCAGCTCCGGGTCACCGGCCACCGCCCGCGACAACCGCTCGTACGCCGGGGACACGCCGCGCGTCTCCCGCTCGGCGAAGACCCGATAGATGTCGGTCGTGCTCATCCCCCGAGCATTCCAGCTCGCGTACACGATGGGGTGTGACAGTGAGCACGCGCGAGCGCGGCAGGGAAGTCCCTGCCGCGCTCGCGTCTTCGGTCGTGCGTCAGCTGCAGCCGCTGGTGGAGCCGCAGCCCTCGCAGACGTAGCAGCTACCGGCGGGCCGCATCTTGGTGCCGCAGGTGAAGCAGAGCGGCGCGTCGGCGGCCTTGCCGATCACGGCCTCCAGCAGTTCGGTGCTGGAACCCACCGACGGCGCGGGCTTCACGGCCGCGGCGTCGGCCATCTCCTGCGCCGGCTGGGCGATCGGGCCGGTCTTCGGCTCGGGCGCCTCGACCGGGGCGGAGGCGGCCATCGCGGTGAGGTCCGCACCGCTCGCCTCCGCCTCCGCCTCGGCCGCGAGCTGGGCGGCCCGCTCCTTGGCGGTGAAGATGCCCAGCTCGGCGCGGCGGTCGTACGGCAGGAAGTCCAGCGCCAGGCGACGGAAGATGTAGTCCATCACCGAGGCGGCCATGCGCACGTCCGGGTCGTCGGTCATGCCGGCCGGCTCGAAGCGCATGTTGGTGAACTTGCTGACGTACGTCTCCAGCGGGACGCCGTACTGGAGACCGATGGAGATGGCCACCGAGAAGGCGTCCATCACGCCGGCCAGGGTCGAGCCCTGCTTCGACATCTTGAGGAAGACCTCGCCGAGGCCGTCGTCCGGGTAGGACGAGGCGGTGAGGTAGCCCTCCGCGCCGCCGACCGAGAACGAGATGGTCTCCGACGGGCGCTTCTTCGGCAGCCGCTTGCGCACCGGGCGGTACTCGACGACCTTCTCCACGACCTTCTCCGGCGCGGCGGCCGGGGCCTGGGCCTCGACGGCGCCCTTGCTCGGCTTGGCAGCCGACAGCGGCTGGCCGACCTTGCAGTTGTCCCGGTAGATCGCCAGCGCCTTCAGGCCGAGCTTCCAGCCCTCGAAGTAGATCTTCTCGACGTCCTCGACGGTGGCCTGCTCCGGCATGTTCACCGTCTTGGAGATGGCGCCGGAGATGAACGGCTGGACCGCCGCCATCATCCGCACGTGACCCATCGGCGCGATCGAGCGCTCGCCCATCGCGCAGTCGAAGACCGGGTAGTGCTCCGGCTTGAGGCCCGGGGCGTCCACCACGTGACCGTGGTCGGCGATGTGCTCGACGATCGCCTCGACCTGCTCCTCGGGGTAGCCGAGGCTGCGCAGGGCGCGCGGCACCGTCTGGTTCACGATCTGCATCGAGCCGCCGCCGACCAGCTTCTTGAACTTCACCAGGGCCAGGTCCGGCTCGACACCGGTGGTGTCGCAGTCCATCATCAGGCCGATGGTGCCGGTCGGGGCGAGCACGCTGGCCTGCGAGTTGCGCCAGCCGTGCTTGTCACCCAGCTTGTTGCCCAGCGTCCACTGCTTGGTCGCCTCGCGCTGCACGGCGGTCGCCACGGTGCCGGTCGGCTTGATCGCGTCGTTGGCGGCGGCGTGCTTGCGCATGACCCGCTTGTGCGGCTCGGCGTTGCGGGCGTAGCCGTCGTACGGGCCGACGATGCCGGCCAGCTCGGCGGACCGGCGGTAGGCGGTGCCGGTCATCAGCGAGGTGATCGCGGCGGACACCTCCCGGCCCTGCTCCGAGTCGTACGGCAGGCCGGAGGCCATCAGCAGCGCGCCCAGGTTGGCGTACCCGATGCCGAGCTGCCGGTAGGCGCGGGTGGTCTCACCGATCTTCTCGGTCGGGAAGTCGGCGAAGCAGATCGAGATGTCCATCGCGGTGATGACGAACTCGACCGACTTGACGAACTTCTCCACCTCGAAGCCGCCGTCGGCGCGGAGGAACTTCATCAGGTTCAGCGAGGCCAGGTTGCACGAGGAGTTGTCCAGGTGCAGGTACTCCGAGCACGGGTTCGACGCGGTGATCCGCCCGGTCTCCGGGCAGGTGTGCCAGTCGTTGATGGTGTCGTCGTACTGCAGGCCCGGGTCGGCGCACTCCCACGCGGCCTGGGAGATGGTGTGGAACAGCTTCTTGGCGTCGATCGTCTCGATGGTCTGCCCGTCGAGCCGGCCGCGCAGGTCGAAGCCGCCGCCGTTCTCCACAGCGGACATGAACTCGTCGGAGACGCGGACCGAGTTGTTGGCGTTCTGGTACTGCACGCTGACGATGTCGGCGCCGCCCAGGTCCATGTCGAACCCGGCGTCCCGCAGCGCGCGGATCTTGTCCTCCTCGCGCGCCTTGGTCGCCACGAACTCCTCGATGTCCGGGTGGTCCACGTCGAGGATGACCATCTTGGCCGCACGCCGGGTGGCGCCACCGGACTTGATGGTGCCGGCGGAGGCGTCCGCGCCGCGCATGAAGCTGACCGGGCCGGAGGCGGTGCCGCCGGAGGAGAGCAGTTCCTTCGAGGAACGGATGCGGGACAGGTTGACCCCGGCGCCCGAGCCGCCCTGGAAGATCCGGCCCTCCTCCTTGTACCAGTCGAGGATTGAGTCCATCGAGTCGTCGACGGAGAGGATGAAGCAGGCACTGACCTGCTGCGGCGACGGCGTACCGACGTTGAACCACACCGGCGAGTTGAAGCTGAACACCTGGTGCAGCAGCATCCAGGTCAGCTCGTGCGCGAACACCTCGGCGTCGGCCGGGGTGGCGAAGTAGCCGTACTCCTCACCGGCGGTGCGGTAGGTCTCGACCACCCGGTTGATCAGTTGCTTGAGCGACCACTCCCGCTCCGGGGTCCCCACCGCGCCCCGGAAGTACTTGGTGGTCACGATGTTCGCCGCGTTCACCGACCAGGACTCGGGGAACTCCACCCCGCGCTGCTCGAAGTTGATCGAGCCGTCCCGCCAGTTCGTCATGACGACGTCGCGGCGCTCCCAGGCGACCTCGTCGTAAGGATGCACCCCCTCGGTCGTCCAGACGCGCTCGATCTTCAGCCCCGCCCCGGCCTTGTTCCGTGACCTGCTGGTCGTCACGCCCTCGCCCCCCTCGTCGGCACGGTCACCCACCGCGCCTCGTGTACCTGTCAGAAACCCGAAAATGTCAGCTGATCGCGCCGGCGGCGTCCGCCGCACCGGCACCGGCGCCCTCCCGGGCGCGCGCGGCGGCCCGCAGCGACTCGATCTCGCGCTCGAAGTCGGCGAGCGAGTCGAAGGAGCGGTAGACGCTGGCGAACCGCATGTAGGCCACCTCGTCGAGGTCGCGCAGCGGGCCGAGGATGGCCAGGCCCACCTCGTGGCTGGGAATCTCGGCCGCCCCCTTGGCCCGCACGGTCTCCTCGACCTTCTGTGCCAGCAGCGCGATCGAGTCGTCGTCGACCGGCCGCCCCTGGCACGCCTTGCGCACCCCACCGATGATCTTCGTACGGCTGAACGGCTCGGTCACCCCGCTGCGCTTGACCACCGCGAGCACCGCCTCCTCGACGGTGGTGAACCGCTTGCCGCACTCCGGGCACGACCGTCGCCGCCGGATGAGCTGGCCGTCGTCGGCCTCCCGCGAGTCGACCACCCGGGAGTCGGCGTGCCGGCAGTACGGACACCGCATTCGCCCGACCTCCTGTCGTCGATCGCGGGCACACCTACCGGCTCGCGGGCACGCGTCGACACGGCGGAGCCATCGTCGGATGACCGTCGCCGAGTGCGCGGTGCGGGAGTGCGTTCGGTAGTGGAACCCAACCTGTAGGCAACTTACGCCCGTGTGACTACTACATCTAGGGGTCGACCGTATGCCGAACCCCAAGCGAGGTCAAGTTGGTCGGCGTGTCCGGCGCGTCATCCGCATCACGCCCGGCGCGCCGCCACCGAGGAGCCCAACGGACGGCCTCCCGTGCCGGTCACGGGCGGCCGGGATAGAACATCCGTTCGAGCGGCGTACCCTTCTATCAGAACACCAGTTCGGAAATCCAGGAATTCGGCGCGACACGCCGACAGCAGGTCGTACAGATGTTTGAAAATGGCCGATCTCACCTATACGGTCAGACCACACGCACCACGAGCCGACGAGGCACCCCAGCGCCGACCAGGGAGGGACGGACGTGACCGAGGACCGGGCCAGCCGGCAGAAGAACCCGCAGCCGAACGACGGGGCGGGTCCTCCGGCGACCCGTCGCCCCCGCACCGCCCGCAGCCGCACCGCCCCCGCGGCCGTGCGTCCGGTCACCCCGGTGGTGAGCAGCTTCCCCGACCCGGCGACGGTCGACCTGACCGCCCGGCAGCGACGGATCCTGGAGTTCATCCGCAACTGGGTCGAGCGCCACGGCTACCCGCCGAGCGTGCGCGAGATCGGCGAGGCGGTCGGGCTGGTGTCCCCGTCCAGCGTCGCCTACCAGCTCAAGGAGCTGGAGAAGAAGGGCTTCCTGCGCCGCGACCCGAACCGTCCGCGCGCCGTCGACGTCCGCGCGCCGGGCGAGGCCGACGACGAGGCGGCCCGCGCGCAGCGACCCGCCCCGGCGTACGTGCCGATGCTGGGCCGCATCGCCGCCGGTGGGCCGATCCTGGCCGAGCAGGCGGTGGAGGACATCTTCCCCCTCCCCCGCGAGCTGGTCGGCGAGGGCGAGGTCTTCATGCTCCAGGTCAAGGGCGACTCGATGCTCGACGCGGCGATCTGCGACGGCGACTGGGTGGTCGTCCGGCAGCAGCCGAACGCCGAGGTCGGCGACATCGTGGCCGCCATGCTCGACGGCGAGGCGACGGTGAAGACCTACCGGCGGCGCGACGGTCACGTCTGGCTGATGCCGCAGAACCCGGCCTTCGACCCGATCCCCGGTGACGACGCCACCATCATGGGCCGCGTGGTCGCGGTGCTGCGCCGCATCTGAGGCGACAACGACGAAGGGGGTGACCGATCGCCGGTCACCCCCTTCGTCGCGTGGTCTCAGTAGCGGTCGCCGCGGTACTCCCGGCCGCCGGACACCGGGCCGTACTGGCCGCGCTCGTCGTAGCCCTCGTCACGCCGGCCGCCACGCGGGTCCTGGCCGCGACGAGGCGGCTCGGCCCGGCCACCCTCCCCGCGCGGGGCGCCGCCGTTCGGCTGGCCCCGGTGCCCCGGCCCGCCGCCGTAGCCGCCGCCCCGGCCACCCCGGGGCGCACCGCCGGGACCGGCCTGGCCGCCACCGCCGTACACGCCGCCGCCCTGCCCGCCACCGCCGCGACCGCCGCCGGCCGGGGCGCCGCCGCCGTAGACACCGCCGCCCTGGGGACGGTCCGGGCCCGGAGGACGGCCGCCACCCTGGGGACGGCCACCACCCTGCGGGCCGCCGCTCTGGGGGCGGCCGCCGTACACGCCGCCGCCCGGCCGGCCACCGCCGCCGTAAACACCGCCCGACGGCGGCCGGTCGCCGTTGGCGCCGCCGTACACGCCGCCCTGGCCACCGCCGCCGTAGACCGCGCCGCGGGGCGGGACCTCCGGCCGTTCCGCCGACGGAAAGCCGTTGTTCACCGGGAACTCGCCACTGCGCTCGGGCTCGTCGGCCGGCGCCCTGGGCGCCGGCTTGCGCCGCGCCCGCAGGATGCCGAACACGCCCGCGCCGACCAGCAGCGCGCCGAGCACCCCGACGGCCGCGATCAGGTACGTGATCTCGTCGAGCGAGAGCCCGTCGATCCAGGACTTCTCGGCGGCCGCCTTGGTCTCGGCCTTGCCGCCGTTCGGCAGCGCCTCGGCGCCGGTGGTCGACGGGGTGTAGCTGAGGATGTCGATCGGGTCCGACTCGTCGAGCGTGCCGCCGTCGGAGACGGTGACGAACGTCTTGCCGTCCGGGGTGTAGGAGATCGCCTCGCCGAACGGGTCGGCGAGCGGCGTGACTCGGGGCTTGCCGGTGGTGATCGCCTTGACGATGTCGCCGCCGGCCACGTCGAACTCGAACGCGTCGGCGTACGTGCGCAGCACGACCTTGCTGCCGTCCGGTGAGCGGGCCGCGCCGGTGATCAACGCCCGGCCGGGCGAGCCGAGCTTGTTCTCGGTGCTCGTCTTCGGGAGCGTGACCTCGCCGACCTTCTTCATCGGGATCGGCTCGGTGTCGCCGCTCGCCTTCAGCTTCACCGTCGGGGTGTAGATCTCCGACTTGCCGGAGAGCTCCTTGGTGATCACCAGCGGCATGTTGTCGTCGCCGACGAGCAGGGCCTCCGCGTCGTGCGGTTCCTTGCCCGGGTAGCTGAGCCGGTGCAGCACCGGCTGCTTCGAACCGCTCACCGGCATCGTCCAGACCGCGACCCGCTCCCGGCGGGTCTTCTTCTCGATGTTGTCGCCGGTGTCGGCGATCCAGAGGGTCTTGCGGTCCGGGCTGAGCGCGAGGTCCTCGGTGTCGAGCGGCCCGTCACCGGAGTAACGGACCTCCTTGTCGACCTTGCACTTGGTGTCCAGGTAGAAGACCCGCTTGCGGCTGGGGTCGTCCGAGCCGTCGTTGATCACGACGTACCCGCTGCTGGTGGCGACGAGGCCGGACAACTCGCGGAGGCGACTGTCCTCGACCGTGCACTTCTTCTTGGGCGCTGCGGCCAGCACGGGGGCCGCGGCGGGAGCCGCCGGGGCCGGCCCGGCCGGCGCCACGACCGCGCCGACCAGGCCGAGCGCGAGCGTGACCGAGGAGACAACGTGCCGCATGACGCTCAGTGTCGCACGGCGCGGGTTTCCGGCGGGTGACGCCGGACGGCTCACCGCCCGGCGCCCACCCGCTCGTCACTGGTCAGCCGGTCACCCGCCCGGTACGGCGCGAGCTCGGCGGCCAGCCCCT
Organism: Micromonospora sp. WMMA1949; assembly: GCF_027460145.1. Lineage (NCBI taxonomy): Bacteria > Bacillati > Actinomycetota > Actinomycetes > Micromonosporales > Micromonosporaceae > Micromonospora > Micromonospora sp. WMMA1949. Next base: position 1,084,931 of record NZ_JAPZBG010000001.1, read on the forward strand.
CGCTGACCCGCACGTGCACCAGGGTGCCCTCGGGCAGGTGCGCGGTGCTCAGCACCTCACCCTGCCGGTGCACCCGGGAGACCAGGTCACCCCGGTCGTACGGGAGCACCGCGCGCACCTCGACGGCCGGCCGGGGCAGCCGCCGCTCGACCGCCTCGCGCAGCTCCTCGATGCCGCGCCCGCTGTGGGCGGAGACGAAGACCGCGTCCGGCCAGAGCCGCTTGAGGCGCAGCATCGTCTCCTCGTCGGTGGCGTCGGTCTTGTTCACCACCAGTAGTTCCGGCAGCCGGTCGGCGCCCACCTCGGCGAGCACCTCGCGGACCGCCCGGACCTGCTCCTCCGGATCCGGGTGGGTGCCGTCGACCACGTGCACGACCAGGTCCGCGTCGGCGACCTCCTCCAGCGTCGAGCGGAACGCCTCGACGATCTGGTGCGGCAGGTGCCGGACGAACCCGACCGTGTCGGACAGCGTGTAGAGCCGCCCGTCGGACGTGGTGGCCCGGCGGGTGGTCGGGTCCAGCGTGGCGAACAGCGCGTTCTCCACCAGCACACCCGCCCCGGTCAGGCGGTTGAGCAGGCTGGACTTGCCGGCGTTGGTGTAGCCGGCGATCGCCACCGCGGGCACCGCGTTACGGGTACGCCGGGCGCGCTTGGTCTGGCGTACCGTCGCCATGCTCTTGATCTCGCGGCGCAGCCGCGCGATGCGGTGGCGGATGCGCCGCCGGTCGGTCTCCAGCTTGGTCTCACCGGGACCGCGCAGGCCCACGCCGCCGCCGGCGCCACCGCCGCGGCCGCTACCACCGGTCTGCCGGGAGAGCGTCTCGCCCCAACCGCGCAGGCGCGGCAGCAGGTATTCGAGCTGGGCCAGCTCGACCTGCGCCTTGCCCTCCTTGCTCTTGGCGTGCTGGGCGAAGATGTCCAGGATCAGGGCGGTCCGGTCGACCACCTTGACCTTGGTGCGCTGCTCCAGGTTGCGCAGCTGCGACGGCGACAGCTCACCGTCGCAGATGATCGTGTCGGCGCCGGTGGACAGCACCACCGCGCCCAGGTCGTCGACCTTGCCGCGGCCGATGTACGTGGCCGGGTCGGGCCGGTGACGACGCTGGATCAGCCCTTCGAGCACCTGCGAGCCGGCCGTCTCGGCCAGCGCCGCCAGCTCGGTGAGGCTGTTGTCGGCGTCGGTCTGGGTGCCCTCGGTCCAGACCCCGACCAGGACGACCCGCTCCAGCCGGAGCTGGCGGTATTCGACCTCGGTGATGTCGGTGAGTTCGGTGGAGAGGCCGGGGACCCGCCGCAGCGCCTGCCGCTCCGACAGCTCGTACTCGCCTGTGGTGGCCTCGAGCTCGTCGTCCGTGTAGGGATGGAAGGTCTCCTGCTCGCGCAAACTGCGTCTCCTGTCCGTTTTGTGCATCGCCGAGAATTTTCGGCGCGTGACAGCAATCCTGACATGTGACAACGCCGGGCGCACCTGTGTTATGCCCGTGACGCTACCGACGGGTAGCGGGGGCGGATGCCGGGCGACCTGGGCGGGCGAGTAGAAATGCCAGTCGAGCCGCTCAGCGCCGACGGAGGAGTTTCTCGTGGCCAACACCCGACTGCCGAGTGCCGGATTCTCCATCACCATCCGGATCGCGGTACCCGCCGACGCCTCCTCCATCGGCCGCCTCACCACCGCCGCCGGCGAGGCCGGGGCCATCGTCACCGCGCTGGACGTGGTCGACTCCGACCCCGCCCACGTGATCGTCGACCTCACCTGCGACACCGCCGACGCCGGACACGCCGACCAGGTCGTCGACGCGCTCACCGCGCTCGACGGGGTGGACGTGCGCAAGGTCTCCGACCGCACCTTCCTGCTGCACCTCGGCGGCAAGATCGAGGTGACCCCGAAGGTCGCGCTGCGCACCCGCGACGAGCTGTCCCGCGCGTACACCCCGGGCGTGGCCCGGGTCTGCATGGCGATCGCGGAGAACCCGGCGGACGCCCGCCGGCTCACCATCAAGCGCAACACCGTCGCGGTGGTCAGTGACGGCACCGCGGTGCTCGGCCTGGGCAACCTCGGCCCGGCCGCGTCGCTGCCGGTGATGGAGGGCAAGGCCGCGCTGTTCAAGCGCTTCGGCGGGGTGGACGCCTGGCCGGTCGTGCTGGACACCCAGGACACCGACGAGATCGTGGCGATCGTCAAGGCGATCGCGCCCGCGTACGGCGGCATCAACCTGGAGGACATCGCCGCGCCGCGCTGCTTCGAGATCGAGGCCCGGCTGCGCGAGGCGCTGGACATCCCGGTCTTCCACGACGACCAGCACGGCACCGCGATCTGCGTGCTGGCCGCGCTGACGAACGCGCTGCGCGTCGTGGGCAAGCAGCTCGCGGACGTCCGGGTCGTGGTCTCCGGCGCCGGCGCGGCCGGCACCGCGATCATGAAGCTGCTGCTGCGCCAGGGCGTGGGCGACATCATCGCGTACGACCGCCAGGGCGCCCTGCACCGCGGCCTGCCGGACCTCAACCCGGCCTGGCAGTGGCTGGCCGAGAACACCAACAAGGAGAACTACTCCGGTGACCTGGCCGGGGCGGTACGCGGCGCGGACGTGTTCATCGGTGTGAGCGCGCCGAACCTGCTCACCGGCGAGGACGTCGCCCAGATGGCGAAGGACTCGATCGTCTTCGCGCTGGCGAACCCCGACCCGGAGGTGGACCCGCGGGAGGCGCGCAAGTACGCCGCCGTGGTCGCCACCGGACGCTCGGACCAGCCGAACCAGATCAACAACGTGCTCGCCTTCCCCGGCGTGTTCCGCGGCATGCTCGACGCGCACGCCGAGGAGTTCACCGAGGAGATGGCGCTCGCCGCCGCCCGGGCCATCGCGGACGTGGTGGGCGAGGACAAGATCAACCCGACGGTGATCGTGCCGAGCGTGTTCGACTCCCGCGTCGCACCGGCGGTGGCCGCCGCGGTGCGGGCCGCCGCCCAGAACCCGGCCGCCACGCCGGCGCCCGCGGCCGACCCGGGCCCGGCCGACCTGCCCGAGATCGCCGCCAACGCCAGCGCCACCCCCTGACCCGCTCCGCGCCGACCTCGCGCCGGGCCTCGCGCGCGAGATCTTGGAAGGATATGGCCCTCATAGGGGCCGAAATCTTCCAAGATCTCGTGCATGCCTTCGGCAAGCCGTTCGCGCCGTTGACCAAGGAGTTTGCGTCCCCTGGGGGCCAGAAATCCGCCGCAAACTCCTTGATCAACCGTGAAGGTCGCCCAGGGCGGACGGGGTCAGGGTGCCTGTGGCCACCAGGACGGCGGGGCCGGACAGCCAGCAGGAGTCGGCCGTCACGGTGACCGTCAGACGCCCGCCGGGCACGTCCACAGTCACCGTGCCGCTGTCCAGGCCGCCGTCGCGCAACGCCACCGCGGCCACCGCGCACGCGCCCGTGCCGCAGGAGAGCGTCTCGGCCGAGCCGCGCTCGTACACCCGCATCAGCACGTGCCCGTCGGTGCCGTCGACCGGCTCGCCCGGCGTGGTGAACTCGACGTTCACCCCGGCCGGGAAGATCCCGGCATCCACCCCGGGCGCGCGGGTGAGGTCGAGCGCGGTCAGCTCCAGCGCGGCGGGCAGCGCGCACACCAGGTGCGGGTTGCCGACGTCCACCGCGGTGCCGGGCAGCGTCAGCCCGCCGAGCGTGGCGGTCGCCGTGTCGTACAGCCGGGGGCGGCGCATCTCGACCGCCACGTCCGCGCCCTCGACCCGGGCGCGCACCAGGCCGGCGCGGGTCGCGATCGGCAGCGTCCCGCCCGACGGGGCGGCCAGCGACCGGTCCAGCAGGTAGCGCACGAACACCCGGGCCCCGTTGCCGCACATCTCGGCGAACGAGCCGTCGGAGTTCCAGTAGTCCATGAACCACTCGGCCTCACCCGCGAGGGCGACGCCCTCGGGGTGCTTAGCGGCCCGTACGACGCGCAGCACGCCGTCGCCGCCGAGCCCGCGTCGCCTGTCGCAGAGCGCGGCGACCAGGCCGGGTGTCAGGTCGAGGGTGCCGTCCGGGTCGGGCAGGATGACGAAGTCGTTGCCGGTGCCGTGACCCTTGGTGAACTCCACGCTCCCATCATGGCCGATGCTCGGCGACCACCCGCAGGGCAGTGTCGAGAAACGCGGGCGACGCCGAGTCCAGCCAGTGCACGCGCGGGTCACGCCGGAACCAGGAGCGCTGCCGGCGCACGAACCGGCGGGTGGCGCGGATCGTCTCCTCGTACGCTTCGACCTCGGTCAGCTCCCCGGCCAGGAACCGCAGCACCTGCTGGTAGCCGAGCGCCCGGCTCGCCGTCCGCCCCTCGGGCAGTCCTTCGCCGACCAGCGCCCGCACCTCGTCGACCAGGCCGTCGGCCCACATCCGGTCCACCCGCAGCGCGATCCGCTCGTCCAGCGCGGCGGTGTCCAGGTCCACGCCGAGCTGCACCGACGGGTAGTACGGCGTGGGCGACGGCAGCGACGCGGTGAACGGCGCGCCGGTCAGCTCGATCACCTCCAGCGCCCGCACGATCCGCCGCCCGTTCGTGGGCAGGATGCTCGCCGCCGCGCCCGGGTCGGCCTCGGCCAGCCGCGCGTGCAGCGGCAGGGGGCCGACCGCCGCGAGTTCCGCCTCCAGCCGCTCCCGCAGCGCCGGGTCGGTGCCGGGGAACTCGAACTGTTCCAGCACCGCCCGCACGTACAGCCCGGAGCCGCCGACGAGCAGCGGCACCCGTCCCCGGGCCAGGATGTCGTCGACCGCCGCGCGGGCCAGCGTCTGGTACTCGGCGACGCTGGCCGGCTCGGTCACCGGCCAGATGTCCAGCAGGTGATGCGGCACGCCCTCGCGTTCGGCCGGCGTGAGCTTGGCGGTGCCGATGTCCATGCCCCGGTAGAGCTGCATCGAGTCGGCGTTCACCACCTCGCCGCCGAGCGCGTGGGCCAGCGCGATGCTCAGCGCCGACTTCCCGGCCGCTGTCGGCCCGACCACGGCGACGACCCTCACGCCCGCTCCCAGTTCGCCACGAAGTAGGCAACGCCGTAGGGGGCGCGGTGGTAGCTCAGCTCGCCGCGCCAGTCGCCGCCCGCCGCGCCGACCGCGCCGGCCAGCACCTGCCACGGCGCCCGCCCGGCGACCCTCAGCTCCGCCGACAGCTCCGGGTCCAGGCCGAGCAGGGCGTCGGCGTCCGCACCGGCCAGGGCAACCGCAACCCCTTCGTCGTACGCCTCGGCGCGCGGGTCGTCGTACCCCGGCGCCTTGACGCCCCGGCAGGCGGACCCGTCACCGAGCACGAGCAGCGCGACCCGCGGGTCGTCGTCGAGGATCAGGCTCGCGCCGAACGCCTCGCACTGCGCCGGCGTGGCGTCGTGCGCCACCGACCGGGCCAGCCGGGGCAGCTCGGTGCCGGAGCGGTTCAGCAGCCACGCGCCGACGGTCAGGCTCAGCGGCAGGCGGTCCCCGCCCGCGCAGTTGACCTTCCAGAGCCGCACGCGCCGGTCCAGCCCGTACGGGCGAAGCGAACCGTGCTCGGCGGAGTTGAACCGGACGGTCTCCGGCCCTCCGCCGACGAGCAGGATCGCCTCGGGCTCGGCGGCGAGCAGCCGGGCGACAGCGGCGTCGGCGGCGGCGCGCAGGTCGTCCAGCTCGGGCGCGGCGGCGCCGGCCAGCTCGGGCACGATAAGCGGCGGGTGGGGGCAGACGGCGGCGGCAACCAGTGGCACGCCCCAAACCTATCGGGATCTCCCGGTGCGTCCCCGCGCCGATCCGGTCATCGAGGGCGTACAACACCGTATGGTCACGGTCGGCGACAGGCGCTCGACACGGACGGGGGCGGACCTGTGACAATGCCGGGAGAAAGTTTGCTGCGCCGTGGCGGCGAACGAGGGGGCTGTCCCCTCGGCGCCGGGAGAACGAGGATGGGCACATGAGCGACTGGACTGCCTTCGGACGGGTCGACGAGGACGGCACCGTCTACGTCAAGACCGCCGAGGGCGAGCGGGTGGTCGGATCCTGGCAGGCAGGGGCACCGGAGGAAGGGCTCGCCCACTTCGCCCGGCGCTACGCCGACCTGGTGACCGAGGTCGATCTGACCGAGGCCCGGCTCAACTCGGGCGCGGCTGACGCCGGCCACTCCCTGACCACGATCCGCCGGATCCGTGGGTCGCTGGCCGAGGCGCACGTCGTCGGCGACATCGACGCCCTTGCCGCCCGCCTGGACAAGCTGGCCACCGTCGCCGAGGAGAAGGCCGGCGAGGCCAAGGCGGCCCGCGAGGCCGCCCGGGGCGAGGCGCTGGCGCGCAAGACCGCCCTCGTCGAGGAGGCCGAGAAGCTGGCCGCCGAGTCGACCGGCTGGAAGACCGCCGGTGACCGCCTCAAGGAGATCCTCGACGAGTGGAAGACCATCCGCGGCGTCGACAAGAAGACCGACGGTGAGCTGTGGAAGCGGTTCGCCGCCGCGCGGGACGGCTTCACCCGCCGCCGGGGCGCCCACTTCGCCTCCCTCGACCAGCAGCGCAAGCAGGCGCAGACGGTCAAGGAGGAACTGGTCGCCGAGGCGGAGAAGCTCAAGGACTCCACCGACTGGGGCGTCACCGCCGGTCAGCTCAAGGACCTGATGGCCCAGTGGAAGGCCGCGCCGCGCGCCGCCAAGGAGGCCGAGCAGAAGCTCTGGGAACGGTTCCGCGCCGCGCAGGACGAGTTCTTCACCCGCCGCAGCGAGGTCTTCTCCGCGCGGGACAACGAGCAGCGCGCCAACCTGGAGCGCAAGCAGGCGCTGCTGGCCGAGGCCGAGGCGCTCGACGTCGACGGCGACCCGAAGGGCGCCCAGGCGAAGCTGCGGGAGATCCAGGCGCAGTGGCACGAGGCCGGCCGGGTCCCCCGCGAGGCCGCCGCCGGGCTGGAGCGCCGGCTGCGGGCCGTGGACGACAAGGTCCGCGAGGTGATGGACTCGGCGTGGCGGCGCACCACCAAGGAGGACAACCCGCTGCTGGCGCAGATGCGCGCCCAGGTCGCCGAGGCCGAGGACCGGCTGGCCCGGGCCCAGGCCGCCGGTGACGCCCGCCGGATCAAGGAGGCCGAGCAGGCGCTCGCCTCGAAGCGGCAGTTCCTCCAGCTCGCCGAGCAGGCCGGCTGACGCGGCAACCCCCGGCCGGGCAGGCCGGCGGACGGACACATCAGGTGAGCCCCCGGCCCTGTGGGCCGGGGGCTCACCTGCGTCCGGACCAGGGTTGACGCATCGAGGCAGGCTGATCAGAATGAGCGGCGGAGCCAGGTTCAGGCACCGGCACGAGGGCACCGACGGCTGATCTCGCCGTCGACGATCGCCGGTGCGACATCTCGCGGGTGGCCGTCCACACGACACGGCCCGGCGCGCGCTGCGCGCGTACTCGATGACGAGCGGGACGTGCCTCCTGGTCCTGCCGCCCGCGGCGCCCGTGCGGCGCGGGCATCCGAAGTGGAGCTTCCATGCACCGACGCACCGCCCTCGGCGGCGCCCTGACGGCGCTCGCCACCGCAGCGGCCGGCGTGCTCGTCGCCGCCGCCGTCTCCACCGCACCGGCCGCCGCGGCGGCCGGTGGCACCGGCACCGGTTACCTGCACACCAGCGGCAACAAGATCGTCGACAGTACGGGCGCGACCGTCCGGCTGACCGGCATCAACTGGTTCGGGATGGAGACCGACAACAAGACGTTCCACGGTCTCTGGTCGAGCAACCCGTGGCGCTCCCAGCTCGACACCATGGCCCGGCTGGGCTACAACACGCTGCGCATCCCGTACTCGAACGACGCCCTCAAGGCCGGCGCGACCGCCACCGGCATCAACGACTTCGTCAACCCGGACCTGATCGGGCTGTCCCCGCTGCAGATCCTCGACAAGGTCATCGACTACGCGGGCAGTAAGGGGATGCGGGTCATCCTGGATCGGCACCGGCCGACGTCGGCCGGTCAGTCGCCGCTCTGGTACACCTCGACGGTCTCCGAGGCGACCTGGATCAACGACTGGAAGATGCTGGCCCAGCGGTACGCCGGCAACACCACGGTGATCGGCGCGGACCTGCACAACGAGCCGCACGCCGAGGGCACCAACCCGGCCGCCACCGGCGCCTGCTGGGGCTGCGGCGACACCGCCCGGGACTGGCGGCTGGCCGCCGAGCGGGCCGGCAACGCGATCCTCGGCGTGCAGCCGAACTGGCTGATCTTCGTGGAGGGGGTGAGCTGCCCGAGCGGCGGCCTGTCGAACGTCTGGGACAACGACCCCAGCAACGACGAGGACTGCGGCTGGTGGGGCGGCAACCTGTCCAAGGCCGGGCAGTTCCCGGTGCGGCTGAACGTGGCGAACCGGCTGGTCTACTCGCCGCACGAGTACGCCACGTCGGTCTACCGGCAGGCCTGGTTCGACGACCCGTCGTACCCGGCGAACATGCCGGCCATCTGGGACAAGTACTGGGGCTACCTCTACAAGCAGAACATCGCGCCGATCATGATGGGCGAGTTCGGCACCACGCTCCAGGACTCCAAGGACAAGATCTGGCTGCAGAATCTGATGGCGTACACCGGCACCGGCGTGAACGGCATGTCGTTCACGTACTGGTCGTGGAACCCGAACTCGGGTGACACCGGCGGCATCGCCAACGACGACTGGACCACGATCAACCAGCCGAAGCAGGACATCCTCACGCCGTACCTGATCCCGCCGACCGGTGGTGGCGGCACCACCAGCCCGTCACCGACCGGCACGCCGAACACCTCGCCGGCGCCGACCACCCCGCCGCCCCCGGTCACCGGTGGCTGCACCGCCACCTACAAGCAGATCAACTCCTGGGCGGGTGGCTTCCAGGGCGAGCTGACCGTCAAGAACACCGGCACCGCCGCGGTGAACCCGTGGTCGGCCACCTGGACCTGGCCGTCCGGAGTGACCCTCGCCAGCGGCTGGAACGCCACCGTCACGCAGTCCGGCACCACTGTGACGGCGGCCGGGCCGGCCTGGGCGTCGTCGCTGGCGCCGGGCGCGTCGGTCACCGTCGGCTTCACCGCCAACGGCACCGCCGCCACCCCCGCCACGGTCAAGCTCAACGGCACCGCCTGCTGATGTAAGGAAGGGCCCCTTATTAACGCCTGCGGTAGAGGAAGGCCCCCTTTTAACACCGAGTGTTAAAAGGGGGCCCTTCCTTACGGGCGGTCAGTGGGCGGCGCAGCCGCCTACCGGGGCGGGTGCGGCAGCCGGTGCGCCGATCGTCGGCAGGCCGAGCAGCACCCCCGGGGTACGCGGAACCTGTCCCGCCTCGGCCGCGTCCCCGGCCCGGGTACGCCGGTGGGCCAGCGGCGCACCGTCGGCGTTGAGGTGGTGCGGGGCGGCGTACGTGACGACTGTGTGCACGATGTCGCCGGGGCGGATCTGCCCGGCCAGCTCACCTGTGGCGAAGTGCACGAGCCGGCCGTCGCGGGCCCGGCCCGACATCCGGCCGGTGCGCTCGTCCTTGCGGCCCTCGCCGACCGCCACCAGCACCTCGACGGTCTCGCCGACCAGCTTCTTGTTCTCCGCCCAGGTGATCTCCTCGACGCAGGCGATCAGCCGCTCGTAGCGCTCCTGCACGACCTGCTTGGGCAGCTGCCCGTCCATGGTCGCGGCCGGGGTGCCGGGGCGCTTGGAGTACTGGAAGGTGAACGCCGACGAGAATCGTGCCTCCCGGACCACGTCCAGCGTGCGGGCGAAGTCGGCCTCGGTCTCGCCGGGGAAGCCGACGATGATGTCGGTGGTGATCGCCGCGTCCGGCATGGCCGCCCGGACCTTTTCGATGATCCCCAGGTATCGCTCCGACCGGTACGAGCGGCGCATCGCCCGCAGTACGTCGTCCGAGCCGGACTGCAACGGCATGTGCAGCGAGTGGCAGACGTTCGGCGTCTCGGCCATCGCGGCGATCACGTCGTCGGTGAAGTCCTTCGGGTGCGGGCTGGTGAACCGCACCCGCTCCAGCCCGTCGATGTCGCCGCAGGCGCGCAGCAGCTTGCCGAACGCGTACCGGTCGCCGAACTCGACGCCGTAGGAGTTGACGTTCTGCCCGAGCAGCGTCACCTCCAGCACGCCGGAGTCGGCCAGCGCGCGGACCTCGGCGAGGATGTCGCCGGGGCGGCGGTCCTTCTCCTTGCCGCGCAGGGAGGGCACGATGCAGAACGTGCAGGTGTTGTTGCAGCCGACGGAGATCGAGACCCACCCGGCGTACGTCGACTCGCGCCGGGTCGGCAGCGTGGAGGGGAAGACCTCCAGCGACTCCAGGATCTCGACCTCGGCCGCGGCGTTGTGCCGCGCCCGGTCCAGCATCGCCGGCAGCGAACCGATGTTGTGCGTGCCGAAGACGACGTCCACCCAGGGCGCCTTGCGGACGATGTCGCCGCGGTCCTTCTGGGCCAGGCAGCCGCCGACAGCGATCTGCATGCCGGGATGCTTGGCCTTCACGGGGCGCAGATGACCCAGGTTGCCGTAGAGCCGGTTGTCGGCGTTCTCCCGGACCGCGCAGGTGTTGAACACCACCACGTCGGGCTGCTCGTCGGCCTCGGCGGCGCGCACGTAACCGGCGTCCTCGAGGAGGCCGGAGATGCGCTCGGAGTCGTGCACGTTCATCTGGCAGCCGTACGTACGCACCTGGTAGGTGCGCGGGCTGCCCGCGGCTGCGGTAGTCATGACCCGCACAGCGTATCCGGGTGGAGCCGGTCGTATCGAACGAGGAGGAGCCGTGTGCCGCAGCATCAAGACCCTGCGTGAGCCGTACGTCCCGGTGGTCACCGAGGAGGACATCCGCGCCGCCGCGTTGCAGTACGTCCGGAAGATCTCCGGATTCCGTACCCCGGCGGCGCACAACGCCGCCGCGTTCGACGCCGCGGTGGACGCCGTGGCCGCCGCCACCGCGACGCTGCTCGAGCAGCTCGTGGTGCGGGGGCAGCAGCCGGCGGCCCGGGGCTGAGCCCGGGGCCGCCACCGCTCGCCGCCGGTGGGGGCACGGCGGCGAGCACCGGTCACGGGCGCCCGCCGGCGCCCGCGCTCAGGCGGCGGCGAGCGCCGGGGCGACCGTGTCCGGCGCCCAGCGCGACCGGTGGCACTGCGACCAGCCCCGGCAGCGCGCGTCGGCGACCGTGCAGAGCCGGTGGTGGCTGAGCACCTCGCCGTCGTCGGTGTCGGCCACGTCGAAGTGCACCGGCCGGATCGTGCCGTCCGGCGCGACCAGCAGGTGCCGCCCGGCGTCCAGCGTGTCGTCGCGCATCAGGCAGTTGCGGCCCAGCAGCCGGGCCAGCGCCGCGAGGGCGGGCAGCTCGGGCAGGCCGTCGGGCACGCCGTAACAGTCGACCACCGTGCCGTACAGCCCGGGCGCCTCCCACACGTCGCAGACCACCGCGTACGCGGGGAGCCGCATCGGGTCGGCGACGGCCATGGGCATCACCACCCGGCCGAGTGCCTCGGCCAGTGCCGGGTAGACCTCTACCGGCGCGCCGCCGTCGATTCTCCAGTTCCACAGCTCGGTCATGCCGCCTCCTCGCTGCGCTCGTTCCACCGGCCTCCGGATCGGGCCTTAAAGACGATGGTGGGGTGCATTTGACCTCAGCCGGGCGCAAGTTACCGGTCTGTGACCATTCCGGGCAAAATTCCCTCGGGCGACGTTGCCCAGAGTAGCTGGAAGATGACAGTTTATCGGGTACGGTGCCGCGCCGGCGGCCCAGCCGCGCCGCGAATCGCAGCTCAGCGCACCCGGATCAGGTGCTCCGAAGCCGGCAGCAGCTCACCGATCACCGTGCCGCCCGGCACCTCACCGGCGACCAGCAGTCCGCCGGAGGTCTGCGCGTCGGCGAGCAGCAGCCGCTCCCCCTCGTCGGCGCCGCCGAAGTCGGTCCACGGGGTGACCCACTCCAGGTTGCGCCGGGTGCCACCGCTGACGTACCCGTCGCGCATCGCCTCCCGCGCACCGGGCAGGTACGGCACCGCCGCCGCGTCGATCGCCACCGTCAGGCGGCTCGCCCGGGCCAGCTTCGAGGCGTGCCCGAGCAGTCCGAAACCGGTCACGTCGGTGCCGCAGCGGATGCCCGCGGCCACCGCCGCGCGGGCCGCGTCCCGGTTGAGCCGGGCCATCGACTCGACCGCCTCGGGAAAGCGCTGCCCGGTCTGCTTGTGCCGGGTGTTGAGCACGCCCACGCCGAGCGGCTTGGTCAGCGACAGCGGCAGTCCGGCCCGCCCGGCGTCGAGCGTGATCAGCTCCTCCGGCCGGACCACACCGGTGACCGCCAGGCCGTACTTCGGGCCGTCGTCGTCCACGCTGTGCCCGCCGGCCAGGTGACAGTTCGCCTCCCGGGCCACGTCCAGACCGCCGCGCAGAACCTCGCGGGCCATCTCCGGCGGCAGCACACCGCGCGGCCAGCAGAGCAGGTTGAGCGCGACGAGCGGGGTGCCGCCCATCGCGTACACGTCGGAGAGCGCGTTGGCGGCGGCGATGCGCCCCCAGTCGTAGGCGTCGTCGACCACCGGGGTGAAGAAGTCGGCGGTGCTCACCAGACCCGTACGCTCGTCCAGCCGGACCACCGCGGCGTCGTCGCCGTTCTCCAGGCCGACCAGCAGGTCGGCCGAACCGCCGGTGGCGCCGAGCCCGGCGACCATCGCCTCCAGTTCGCCGGGCGGGATCTTGCAGGCGCAGCCGCCACCGCGGGCGTAGTCGGTCAGCCGGATCGCGTCGGTCATCGCCTCATGATCTCCGGCCTGCGGCTTCGGCGCCAGTCGGCCCACCCGGACGGTGACGAAATTCGGACGGGCCGGTACGCCGGTGACCGGTGTTACCGCTCCGTGACCAACTGAGTTGCGTTCCGCCATGTCACCCCGCCTACAGTTGCCCAACCGGGGGTCGACCGACCCCCGAATTCCGCCATGGACGACAGGGACGGTGGACGACGTGACGACGGGCGACCCGCTGATCGTGCTCGACGGGGTCAACAAGTGGTTCGGGCCGCTGCACGTGCTCGACGACGTGTCCCTCTCCGTCGGCCGGGGCGAGGTGGTCGTCGTGATCGGCCCGTCCGGCTCCGGCAAGTCGACGCTGTGCCGCACCATCAACCGGCTGGAGCCCATCGACAAGGGCACCATCACGTTCGACGGGCAGCCGCTGCCGGCCGAGGGCAAGCCCCTGGCCAAGCTGCGCAGCGAGGTCGGCATGGTGTTCCAGTCGTTCAACCTCTTCGCGCACAAGACCATCCTGGAGAACGTCACGCTGGGGCCGGTCAAGGTCCGCAGGGAGAAGCCGGCCGCCGCCCGTGAGCGTGGCCTGGCCCTGCTGGACCGTGTCGGCATCGCCAACCAGGCGGACAAGTACCCGGCGCAGCTCTCCGGCGGCCAGCAGCAGCGGGCGGCGATCGCCCGCGCGCTGGCCATGCAGCCCAAGGCGATGCTGTTCGACGAGCCGACGAGCGCGCTGGACCCGGAGATGGTCGGCGAGGTGCTCGACGTGATGACGTCGCTGGCCCGTGAGGGCATGACCATGGTCGTGGTCACCCACGAGATGGGCTTCGCCCGGCACGCGGCCAACCGGGTCATCTTCATGGCCGACGGCAAGCTGGTCGAGGACGCGCCGCCGGCCGAGTTCTTCGCGAACCCGCGCAGCGAGCGGGCCAAGGACTTCCTCTCCAAGATCCTCACCCACTGAGCGCCCGTAGTGGAGTCGTCCCGTCGACTCCGTCGAAGAAGGAGATGAATATGCGTTACAAGCGCGTGGCGGCGATGGCCATGATGGCCTCGCTCGCCCTGACCGCGGCCGCCTGTGGCAAGGAGGGGGACCCCGCCCCCAGCGGCGGCGGCAACGCCAGCGGTGGGGCGCAGGGCGACAGCTGCAGCAGCTCGGGCGTGACCTTCACCCCCAAGACGGACGCCAACGTCGCTGGCAGCCCGGCCTTCGAGAAGATCAAGTCGGCCGGCAAGGTCGTCATCGGCGTCAAGTTCGACCAGCCGAACCTCGGCTACAAGGACGCTCAGGGCAAGCGCTGCGGCTTCGACATCGAGATCGCTCAGTACGTCGCCAGCACGCTCGGCGTGGACCCGGCGAAGATCGAGTACAAGGAGATCGCGTCCGCCAACCGCGAGACCGCGATCAAGGGTGGCGAGATCGACTACTACGTCGGCACCTACTCGATCACGGACAAGCGCAAGAACGACGTCTCCTTCGCCGGCCCGTACTTCGTCGCCGGCCAGGACCTGCTGGTTCGCAAGGACGAGTCGTCGATCACCGGCAAGGACACGCTCAAGGGCAAGAAGGTCTGCTCGGCCACCGGCTCCACGCCGATCCAGAAGATCCGCGACGAGGGCCTGACCGAGGGCGAGAACATCGTCGAGTTCAAGACCTACTCCGAGTGCGTCTCGCAGCTGCTCGACAAGAAGGTCGACGCGGTGACCACCGACGACGCCATCCTCAAGGGCTACGCCGCGCAGAACCCGGACGAGCTCAAGGTCGTCGGCCAGCCGTTCAGCACCGAGAAGTACGGCATCGGCCTGCCCAAGGACGACAAGGCCCTGCGTGACTACGTGAACGACCAGATCGAGGCGTCGTTCACCGACGGCACCTGGAAGAAGATCTACGACGGCACGCTCGGCAAGTCCGGCTCGCCGGCCACCCCGCCGCAGCTCGAGCGGTACTGACGGTCCGCACCGACGTCGGACCGGGCGGGGAGGTCCTTCCTCCCCGCCCGGTCCCGTCTGGAGAGAGTGAGAGCGAGGTATGGGCGAGTTCTTCCGCGTCCTGACGGACAACGCGAGCCTGTTCCGCGAGGGGTTCTTCAACACCGTCAAGCTGTTCCTGATCGCCGGCGTCGGCAGTCTCGTCCTCGGCATGCTGCTCGGCGCGATGCGGGTGTCCCCGGTGCCCGCGCTGCGGGCGTTCGGCGCCACCTACGTCAACCTGGTACGCAACACTCCCCTGACGCTGGTGTTCGCGTTCCTCGTCTTCGCGGTGCCGAAGCTGGACGTCAACATCGACTACTTCAACAGCGCCTGCATCGCGCTGATCGCGTACACCTCGGCGTTCATCTGCGAGGTGGTCCGCTCCGGCGTGAACACCGTCGCCACCGGCCAGGCCGAGGCGGCCCGCGCGCTGGGCATGACGTTCGCCCAGGTGCTGACGCTGATCGTGCTGCCGCAGGCGCTGCGGGCCATGGTCCCGCCCATGATGAGCGTGCTCATCGCCATGTTGAAGAACACCACGATCGCTGCCGGCTTCTCCGTGCTGGAAGCAGGCGCCATCCCGGCGTACATGTCGGAACGGGGTGAGCCGCAGTTCATCGTGCTCACCTGGATCGTCATCGGCTTCCTGATCCTGATCATCCCGCTGGTGGTGCTCCAGCGGATCCTCGAGCGCAAGTGGGCGGTGGCCCGATGAGCAGCAGCAGCGTCCTCTACGACATCCCCGGCCCCAAGGCCCGGATGCGCAACCGGATCCTCGGCATCGTCTCGATCGCGGCGATCGTCGCGCTGATCGCGTTCGTGGTCTACAAGTTCAACCAGACCGGCCAGTTCGAGGCCCGCAAGTGGGAACAGTTCCAGTACGCGGCCGTGCAGCGGGAGCTGCTGAACGGCCTCTGGGCCACGCTGAAGGTCGCCGCCGTCGCCACCGTGCTGGCGCTGCTGTTCGGCGCGTTCTTCGCCAGCGCCCGGCTCAGCGACAAGGTGCTGTTCCGCGCTCCCGCCACATTCGTGGTGGAGCTGTTCCGCGCCATCCCGCTGCTGATCCTGATCTTCTTCGGCTACTACGTGCCGCTGCAGTACGGCTGGCCGATCGACAAGTTCTGGGCGCTGGTCATCGGGTTGACGCTGTACAACGGCTCGGTGCTGGCGGAGATCTTCCGCGCCGGCATCAACGCCGTGCCGTACGGGCAGTCCGAGGGCGCGTACGCGATCGGCATGCGCAAGAACCAGGTGCTCCGGCTGATCCTGCTGCCGCAGGCGTTCCGGTCGATGCTCCCGGCGATCGTGAGCCAGCTCGTCGTCCTGCTCAAGGACACCGCGCTCGGCTTCATCATCACGTACCCGGAGCTGCTCTTCGTGGGCAAGCAGATCGGCGGCCGGCTGGCGTTCGGCCTGCCGTACGTGCCGACGTACCTGATCGTCGCGGCCATCTACATCAGCATCTGCGGCCTGCTGTCGGTGCTGGCCTGGTGGTTGCAGAAGCGGCTGACCCGGCTGCCGCGCACCGCGGCCAAGCCGGTGGTGTCCACGCAGACCGACGGTGGCACCGGCGCCACGCCGCTGTGAGCTGACGGCGTCCGACGGACACGCAACGGGCGGGTGGGGAGATCCCCACCCGCCCGTTCTCCGTTGTCCGCGCCGGTCAGCGGGCGATCTCGGTGACCCGCGACTCGCGCACCACTGTGACCCGGATCTGACCCGGATAGGTCAGCTCCTCCTCGATCTGCTTGGCCACGTCCCGGGCCAGCACCGCCGCGCCGATGTCGTCCACGTCGTCCGGCTTGACCATCACCCGGATCTCCCGGCCCGCCTGCATGGCGAAGACCTTCTCCACGCCCAGCTTGCCGGCCGCGATCTCCTCGATCCGCTCCAACCGCTTGACGTACGCCTCGAGGCTCTCCCGCCGCGCGCCCGGCCGCCCGCCCGAGCAGGCGTCAGACGCCTGGGTGAGCACCGCCTCGATGGTCTGCGGCGGCACCTCGTTGTGGTGCGCCTCGATGGCGTGCACCACGTCCTCGCTCTCGCCGTACTTGCGGGCCACGTCCGCGCCGATGATCGCGTGACTGCCCTCCACCTCGTGGGTGAGCGCCTTGCCGATGTCGTGCAGGAACGCGCACCGCTTGATCGTCGGCACGTCCAGCCGCAGCTCGGCGGCCATCACCCCGGCGATGTGCGCGCTCTCCACCAGGTGCTTGAGGACGTTCTGCCCGTACGACGTGCGGTAGCGCAACCGGCCCAGCAGCGTGACCAGCTCCGGGTGGATCTCGGTGATGCCGACCTCGACCAGCGCGTCCTCCGCGGCCCGCAGGCACAGCTCCTCCACCTCCTGCCGGGCCAGGTCGTAGACCTCCTCGATCCGGTGCGGGTGGATCCGGCCGTCGAGCACCAGCTTCTCCAGCGTGACCCGGCCGACCTCGCGGCGTACCGGGTCGAAGCAGGACAGCAGCACCGCCTCGGGGGTGTCGTCGATGATCAGGTTGACGCCGGTGACCGACTCGAAGGCGCGGATGTTGCGCCCCTCCCGGCCGATGATGCGTCCCTTCATCTCGTCTCCGGGCAGGTGCAGCACGCTGACCACGCTCTCCGCGGTCTGCTCGCTGGCGACCCGCTGGATCGCGTCCACCACGATGTTGCGGGCGCGCTGCTCGGCGCTGCCCCGAGCGTCCGCCTCGATCTCCCGGACCAGCAGCGCGGCCTCCCGCTTGGCCTGCCCCTCGATCGACTCGACCAGCTCGGCACGGGCCGCGTCGGCGGTCAGCCCGGCCACCCGCTCCAGCTCCCGGCGGCGCTGCTCCTCCACCTCGGTCAGCTTCCGCTCGCGCTCGGCCAGGGCGGCCTCCCGGGCAGCCAGCGCCGCGGTGGCGGCGGTGAGCTGCCGCTCCCGCTCGGCCAGCCGCTCCACCTCCTCGGTGTGCAGCCGCTCCCGCTCGTCCATCCGGGCGGCGCGACGTTCCACCTCGGCCGCCTGCTCCCGGGTGGTGGCGGCCAGCACCGCCACCTCGCGCTCGCCGCTGCGCCGCGCGGCGGTACGCAGCTGCTCGGCGTCCGCCTCGGCCTGCTTGTGCGCGCGCTCCAGCACCGTGTCGGCCTCAGCGCGGGCGTCGTCGAGCACCCGCCGCGCCTCCGCCCGGGCGGACTTCGCCTCCGCCTTCGCGGCGGCCGCCTCGGCCCGGGCCGCGGAGGCGGCGGACTTCGCCACGTCGATGGTGCTGTTCACCTCGTCGGCGGCCGTCCGCAATGCCGCAAGGGACTGCTCCTGCCGGTCCTTCTCCGCGATGAACGCCGGGTCCTCCGGCGCGGGTGCCAGGCTGAGCCGCTTGAGGGTACGCACGCCGAACAGCACGGCGCCGACGACCACCACGACGAGCAGCAGCACGACCACGAGGAGGACGACGTCGAAGGCGCTCATCGAGCCGCTCCGCACCGGTACGCGGACGCGCTTGCCCGCCGCACTCCGGCGACCCGGCGGGCGTCGCCGTTCCGCCCCGCTCCGCCGGCCCGCCCCGCTCCGCCGTTCCGCCCGGCGGCGGCCCGTCGGGGCTTCGTCGCCGGGCTGTCGCCCACCGATGAGGGGTCGGGGCCGTGTGGCAGACCGCCGCTGAACCTGTGCCGCCCTGCCATGGCCGCCTCCCCGTGAACGTCGGCGCCGCAGGACACGCGCGAAGGACACGCGCCTGCGGCTTCTGGACGCCCGACCGGAGCGGCTGGCTGTGGGCAGCTTTCCGTCGGCAGTGTCCCGTGCGGGGCACCGCTGACGGCCGGTTGCAGTTGTCGGAGGCTCCGGTGGCTCCGGAGCGCCCGTCAAGGGCCGGTGTAGCTGGCCAAAGTGATGCTGTTCTGTTACGAGATCTATGTTGTGCGCTTAGCCTGCGCTGGTCGGGCAAAGTGAGCCTGTATGGCGAGGCTAGGTCGCGAGGGGCCGTTCGGTCAAGGAGTCATGATCAAACCACCCGGACGGAGAGAAGTTACGGCGTCACTCACTGGTGATCAGATGCCGGACAGGCCAGGACAAACCCCGCCCCTCGGTGCCGCTCCCGACCTGCTCACGCCCCCTCCCCCATCGACGCCGCCCGCCCTCTCCCCGCACGATCATGAGGTTGACGGGCTCGATCATGAAGTTGGCCTGGACAAACCGGATGGGAAATGCCGTCAACTTCATGGTCAACGGGGCTGGAGTGGGCGGGACCGGGGCCGGGTGGGTCAGGGGGTGGCGGCGGTTAGGGCTGTGGTTACCAGGGTGGCGTTATCGGGGGCCTGGGTGCCGTCGGGCAGCAGCAGCGTGTCCTCCAGGCCGATGCGGGTGTGCAGGCCCCGCCGGACCGCCTCGGCGTACACCGGCCAGGTGGCCGGCCCCTCCCCGTGCAGCAGCACCGGTGGGCACTCTCCGGGCAGCGCGGCGAGGATCGCCGCGGCGTCGGCGAGTGCCGTCGTGACCTGCTCGGCCATGCACTCGACGAGAACCCGCCCGGTGGGCGCGGACCAGCGGCGCCAGGCGTCGACAGCAGCCAGGGTCCACAGGCCCGCCTCGACCATCACGCCGCGCTCGTGCAGTGCGGCGGCGACCTCGGCCGCCCCCGGTTCGTGGGCGTTGACCGAGGCGAAGTCGGGCAGCACCGTCCAGGCGCGGACGGCGGCGATCCGCTCGGCCGGGTCGGGAACGATCCAGGCGCCGGTGCTCACGCCGACCGGCAGGCCGGGACGGGCGGCCCGGACGGCGGTGACCGCCGCGGCGATCACCGCCGGGTCGAGTGACTCGGCGCCGGTGTCGTCGCGCGGGTGCACGTGCACCGCCGCCACCCCGGCGGCCGCGCAGCGTACGGCGTCAGCCGCCAGTTCGGCCGCGGTGAGCGGCACCGCGGGGTGCTCGTCGCGGCGTCGTGTGCCGTTGAGACACGCCTTCAGCACGGTGGTGCGCCTCTCCTCGGGACGGCAGCCGCGACGAGCGCTGCCGGTCGGTCAGTCGAGCCGGCGGGAGTCGAGATCCTGCTCGGCGTCGGCCATCGCGTCGGCGTCGATGTGCTCGGCGAACTCGGCCGCCTCGGCGCTCTGCGCGGCCAGCGCGTCCTTCACCGCCCGGATCGCCACCCCGGCCGGGTAGCCCTTGCGTGCCAGCATGCCGACCAGTCGGCGGAACACCGCGTCCGGCTCGCCCCGCGCGCTGCGCAGTTTGCGCTCCACCAGGGCGCGGGCGGTCTCCGCCTCGGTCTCCTCGTCCAGCCCGTCCAGGGCCGCGCCGGCCACCTCGCCGTCGACGCCGCGCTGACGCAGCTCGTTGGCGAGCGCCCGCCGGGCCAGCCCACGGCCGTTGTGCCGGCTGCTCACCCAGGCGCGGGCGAAGGCCGCGTCGTCGACGATGCCCACCTCGTCGTAGCGGTCGAGGACCTGTTCGGCGACCTCCTCGGAGATGCCCCGGCGGGCCAGCGCACCGGCCAGCTCGGCCCGGGTGCGCGGGCGGACCGCGAGCTGCCGCAGGCAGATCTCCCGGGCCAGCTCGGCCTCGTCGCGCGGCGGAGCCGGAGCCTCCCCTGCATCGGGCTCCGCCGCGCGATCACGGCGCCCCCGGCGAGGCCGGGGCGTACCTGTGGCGTCGCCCGTACGGGGTGGACCGGCATCCCAGCCCCGGCCCGTACGGGCGCGTCGTCCTGCCACGGATCAGCGGATCAGAAGTCGACCGGCGGCAGTTCCGGGCCACCGGCTGCGTCGCCCGCACCACCGGTGCCGACGCCGAGCTTCTCCAGGATCTTCTTCTCGATCTCGGCCGCGACGTCCGGGTTCTCGCGGAGGAACTCGCGGGCCTTCTCCTTGCCCTGACCGAGCTGGTCGCCGTCGTAGGTGTACCAGGCGCCGGACTTGCGGATGATCGCCTGCTCCACGCCGACGTCGATCAGCGAGCCCTCGCGGGAGATGCCCTTGCCGTACATGATGTCGAACTCGGCCTGCTTGAACGGCGCGGCGACCTTGTTCTTCACGACCTTGACCCGGGTGCGGTTACCGACCACGTCGGTGCCGTCCTTGAGGCTCTCGATGCGGCGCACGTCGAGCCGGACCGAGGCGTAGAACTTCAGCGCCCGGCCACCGGTGGTGGTCTCCGGACTGCCGAACATCACGCCGATCTTCTCGCGGAGCTGGTTGATGAAGATCGCGGTCGTGCCGGTGTTGTTGAGCACGCCGGTGATCTTCCGCAGCGCCTGGCTCATCAGCCGGGCCTGGAGACCGACGTGGCTGTCGCCCATCTCGCCCTCGATCTCGGCGCGCGGCACCAGGGCCGCCACCGAGTCGATGACGATGATGTCGATCGCGCCGGAGCGGACCAGCATGTCGGCGATCTCCAGCGCCTGCTCGCCGGTGTCCGGCTGGGAGACCAGCAGGGCGTCGGTGTCGACGCCGAGTGCCCGCGCGTACTCCGGGTCGAGCGCGTGCTCCGCGTCGATGAACGCGGCGATGCCGCCGGCGCGCTGGGCGTTCGCGACCGCGTGCAGCGCGACGGTGGTCTTACCGCTGGACTCCGGACCGTAGATCTCGACCACCCGGCCGCGGGGCAGACCGCCCACGCCGAGCGCCACGTCGAGCGCGATGGAGCCGGTCGGGATGACAGCCGTCTGCACGACGGGCCGCTCCCCCAGCCGCATCACCGAACCCTTGCCGAATTGCTTGTCGATCTGAGCGAGAGCAAGGTCGAGCGCCTTCTCCCGGTCAGGCCCTGCTGCCATCGTTGCCACCCCTGCCTTCGCCGGCGTCTTTCCTGAGCTTCGCGTCACGCGGGACACGCTAGGCGCTGGGTCCGACAGAAAACCAGCCGACGGGCCGTGAGCTGTGGACGAGCACCCCGCTGTGGACAATAGCCGAACAGGTGTACGACTGGGCAAGCGACACGCGGGATCGATGAAAAGGCTGCTCAGCGTAGTCGGGCGGGCACCCGGTCCGGGTACGCGGCCACCACGGCACGCCACACCACGTGCGTTTGCTCACCGGCCGCAAGCGCCTGCTCGATGGTCCGCCCACCGAGCTGGGACAGCACCTGGTCCCTGGCGATGCTGGCCGCGTAGCCGGGCCCGAACGCCTCCTCCAGCCGCGTCCAGAAGTCGGTCAGCCGCACGTGTTCAGTCCTCCTCGTCGAGTGGCGCCGCGCCGGGACGGCGCAGCGCCAGCGCCACCAGCGGCACCACCGCGATCGCCGCCAGCAGGGTGAGCGTCGGGTACCCCACGGCCCGCATGACGAACCCGCTCGCCGCTGCCGCGCCCGCTCCGGCCAGCCCCATGAGCAGGTCGGACAGGCCCTGCACACCGGGCCGGTCGGCGGTCGGCACCGACTCCGACAGCAGCGTCGAGCCCGCCACCATCGTGCCCGACCAGCCCAGCCCGAGCAGCGTCAGCCCCACCGACAGCAGCGGTGTGCTGTGCCCTGCGGTGCCGGAGACCGCGCACGCGGCCAGCAGCAGGGCCACCCCGCCGAGGATCACCGGCCGCCGGCCGAACCGGTCGGTGAGCCAGCCCACCACCGGCGACAGCGCGTACATGCCGGCGATGTGCAGGCTCAGCACCAGGCCGACCACGGGAAGCACGTCCGCGTCGGAGTGCCACTCGCCGAGGTGCACCGGGGTCATCGACATGACAGCGACCATCACCAGGTGCCCCACCGCGACCGCGGCGATGCCGAGGCGGGCGGCCGGCCGCCCGCGTACCGTGCGCCACGCGGCGACCATGCCACCGCGGCGGGTGACCGCCGGTGCGGCGCCCGGTGCCGGCTCGGCCGCCGTCAGCCGGCGCGCGGTGAGCAGCGGATCCGGCCGGAGCAGGACCAGGAGTACGACGGCGGTGAGCGTGAACGCGACGGCGCTGAAGGCGAACGGGCCGGCCAGCGCCGGCAGGCCCCAGCCCCGGGTGGTGTCGTCGGCGAGCGCGGCGAAGTTCGGCGCGGCCACCGCGCCGATGGTGGTGGCCCACACGACCAGCGAGAGCTGCCGCCCCCGGCGCTGCGGCTCGGCCAGGTCCACCGCCGTGTAGCGGGCCTGGAGGTTGGCCGCCGTGCCGCCGCCGAACAGCAGCATGCCGACGAAGAGCAACGGCACCAGGCGCGTCGCGGTGGCGACCACCACCAGCACGCCGCCGACCGCGCCGACCGCGTACGCGAGGACCAGCCCCGGCCGCCGGCCACGCGCGGCCATGAGCCGGGTGACCGGGATGGCGAGCAGCGCGGCGCCGACCACCCCGGCGCTCTGCGCCAGCCCGGCCAGGGCGGTGCCGGCCACCCGGGCGGCGAGCAGCGCGCCGACCGAGATGCCGATGGTGACGCCGATGCCGCCGATGATCTGGGTGAGGAACAGCAGCCGGACGGTACGCCGCTGGATGCCGGCGACGTCGGGCCGAGGCGGGGCCGGCGCGGTCAGGTCGGTGGACATGCGCGCTCCTGGTGGGGACGGGTGCCCCATCCTCCCGCACCGGCCCGCCCGGTAGGCACCCGGTTTCGCTACAGGCCGAGGCCCCGGCCGATGATCTCCTTCATGATCTCGGTGGTGCCGCCGTAGATGGTCTGCACCCGGCTGTCCAGCCACGCCTTCGCCACCGGGTACTCCGCCATGAAGCCGTAGCCGCCGTGCAGCTGCACGCACCGGTCGGCGACCTTGGTCTGCAGCTCGGTGGTCCACCACTTGGCCTTCGCCGCGTCGGTCACCGAGAGGCGGCCCGCGTTGAACTCGGCGATGCAGTGGTTGACGAACGTCCGCGCGATGGTGACCTCGGTGTCCAGCTCGGCCAGCAGGAACCGGTTGTGCTGGAACCGGCCGATCGGCCGCCCGAACGCCTCGCGGGAGCGGGCGTACTCGATGGTGAGCGCGAGCAGCTTCTCGCAGGCCGCCACCGCGGCGACGGCGATGCTCAGCCGTTCCCGGGGCAGGTTGGCCATCAGGTGGTAGAAGCCGTGGTTCTCGGTGCCGATCAGGTTCTCCGCCGGCACCCGGCAGTCGTCGAAGAACAGCTCGGCGGTGTCGTTGGCCTTCAGGCCGACCTTGGCGAGCCGGCGGCCCCGGCTGAAGCCCGGCGTGCCGCTCTCCACCACGACCAGGCTCACCCCGTGGGCGCCCTGGTCCGGCGCGGTCTTGACCACCACGACCACGAGGTCGGCCATCTCACCGTTGGTGATGAACGTCTTCTGCCCGTTGAGGACCAGGCTGTCGCCGTCGCGCACCGCGCTGGTGCGGATGCCCGCCAGGTCGCTGCCCGCGCCTGGCTCGCTCATCGCGATCGCGGTGACCAGGTCGCCGGAGCAGAAGCCCGGCAACCACCGCTTGCGCTGGTCGCCGGTGGTCAGCTCGGTCAGGTACGGCGCGACCACGTCGTTGTGCAGGCCGAACCCGAGACCCGAGCACCCGGACGCGACGATCTCCTCGTCCAGCACCGCGTTGAACCGGAAGTCGTGCTGCCCGCCGCCGCCGTACTCCGGGTCCACGTCCGGGCCGAGCAGCCCGGCCGCGCCGGCAGCCCGCCAGACCTCCCGGTCGACGATCCCGTCGGCCTCCCAGCGTTCGTGGTGCGGCACCGCCTCCCGGGCGAGGAACCGGCGGCACAGGTCGCGGAACTCGTCGTGGACGGGCTCGTAGAGATGCTGCTCCATGGCGGCAAGTCTGGCACCGCTCAGCCGCCCCGGACAGGGGCGAGCGCCGCTCGCAGCCGGCGCTCCCGCCTCAGGGTGCGGACGGCGACGCCCAGCACCACGACCAGGACCACGCCGAATCCGATCGCGGCACCCCACCAGCCCGTTCGAACGGCGAGCACGGCCAGCCCTCCCAGCTCGACCGCACCCACGGCGGCACCGAGCAACGCTCCCCGACGCACCCCGGGCAGGTAGTCCGTGAGCGCCGCGCGCCCCGCCTCGTCGGCGGGCGGGTCGCCCTGACGCAGCGCGGCCTCGGTACGCCGCCAGGCGGCAGCCCGCTCCCGCTCGGCGGCTCGTGGCGCTCGGCCCCACCGGTTCAGCGTGAACAGGAGGAACACGCCCCAGATCACCCCGGAGATCCCCGCCTCGACCACCGCGCGCAGCCAGGACCCGCGCCACTCCTCCCAGATCCGCATCGGCAGCCAGCCCAGGGTGGCGCACACCATGGCGAGGACGTACGGCCCGGGCGCACCGAGCCGGACCGGAGTCGTGCGGCGCAGAGCGTTCGGCATGCCGGGCCGGTACCCCTGCTCGACCACCGTCAATCCCCTGTCGACCGGGCCTACGATGGCCGGATGAGCACACTCACGGGGAAACAGGTCGCCGAGGCCGGGCTGGACGGGTGGACGTACCTGCTGGGGGCGTTGCAGACGCGCATCCATACCCCCGATTTCGCGGCCGGGCTGGCGCTGGTGGCCGCGGTGGGCGCGGAGGCCGAGCGGGTCGATCATCATCCTGATCTTGACCTGCGCTACACCCATGTGGACGTCCGGCTGTGGTCGCACGACGCGGGCGGCGTCACCCAGCGTGACCTGCGGCTGGCCCGGTTCATCTCGGCGCTGGCCGCCGACGCCGGGCTGACCCTGTCGGCGGCCGGGCTGGCCCGCCTGGAACTCGCGCTGGACACCCCGGAGCACGCCGCGGTGCTGCCGTTCTGGCGGGCGGTCCTGGCCTGGCAGTCACCGGGCGGTCCGGACGACGACGAGGTACGCGACCCGGACGGCGTGCTGCCCACCGTCTGGTTCCAGCGCTCCGGGAGGGACGAGCCCCGGCAGCGGTGGCATCCGGACGTGTGGGTCGACCCGGCCGAGGTGGAGGCGCGCATCGCCGCCGCACTGGCGGCGGGCGGGACGCTCGTCAGCGACGCGGAGGCGCCGAGCTTCTGGGTGCTCGCCGACCCGGACGGCAACCGGGTCTGCCTCTGCACCTGGCAGCAGCGCTCCTGACTCAGCGCAGGGCCTTGGCGGCCACCTTCAGGTCGGCGACCAGGCCCTCGTACGCGACGTCCTGGTTGTCGGCGCGCAGCACCGCCGACGGGTGGATGGTGGCGAGCAGCCGGGCCGCCGGGGCGTCGGCGACCGCGCCCGTCCGGTCCACCGGCACGCGCTCGAAGTCCTCCGGGTGCTGTGCGGCGGCGGGCCAGGGCAGCAGCTCACCGCGCTGCTTCGTCACCCGGAAGCTCGGGCCGAGCAGTGCCTTGGCGGCTGTCGCGCCGAGCACCACCACGATCTCCGGACGCAGCCGGGCGAACTCGGCGACCAGCCAGGGCCGGCAGGCGGTGACGTGCACGCGGTCCGGGGTCTGGTGGATGCGCCGTTTGCCGCGCAGCTCGAACCGGAAGTGCTTCACCGCGTTGGTCAGGTAGATCTGGGCGGGGTCGAGCGCCGCGTCGTCGACGGCCTTGCGCAGCAGCCGCCCGGCCGGGCCGACGAACGGCAGTCCCTTCTGGTCCTCGATGTCGCCCGGCTGCTCGCCGACGAAGACCAAGCGGGCGTGTTCGTCACCGCGCCCGAAGACGGTCTGGGTGGCGTCCCGGTACAGCTCGCAGCCCCGGCAGCTGGTCGCCGCGGCGCACAGTTCGTCGATGGTGTCCGCCGACGGCGGGATGAACTCCTGCGCTCCGGGTGCGCTCTCGGTCTCGGCCATGCCGATCGTTCTACCCCGTCCGGCGGCGCGCACGCGAGCGGCCCGCCGCGCTGCCGTGAGGTGTTAAGAAGGGGCCCTTCCTATACCGAATGCGTTAACAGGGGGCCCTTCCTTCCAGCAGCCAGGGCGTCGGCGAGCGCGGGGATGTCCGCCTCGTCCAGCGCGCTCACCGAGACGCGCACGGCGGGTGCGGCGGCGATCCGGTACAGGCCGCCGGGGGCGAGCGACCACCCGGCGTCGCGCAGCGTCGTGATCGCCACCGTCTCGTCGGGCACCGGCACCCAGACGTTGATCCCGGTACGCCCGTGCGCGGTCGTCCCGCGCGCGGCGAGCGCGGCCACCAGCCCGTCGCGCCGCCGGTCGTAGCTGTCCGCCGCGCGCCCCACCAGCTCGGCGGTCGCCGGGTCACGCCAGAGCGACACGACCAGCCGTTGCAGCACTGTGGAGACCCAGCCGGCGCCGACCTGGGCCCGTCCGGCCACCCGCGCCACCGTGGCCTCGTCGCCGGCCAGCACCGCGAGCCGCAGGTCGGGCCCGTAGGGCTTGCTCACCGACCGGACGAAGGCCCACGCCGGTGTCGCCCCGGCGAGCGGGTGCAGGGGTACGCGGGCCAGCTCGGCGGCGTGGTCGTCCTCGATCAGCAGCAGGTCGGCCCGGCCGGCGAGCAGCGTCCGCAGCGCGTCGGCCCGGTCGGCGGAGACGGCCGCGCCGGTCGGGTTCTGCGCCCGGCTGGTCACCACCAGCGCTCGAACCCCGGCGGCGAGCGCCGCCCGGACTCCGCCGACGGTGGGGCCCTCGTCGTCCACCGGCACCCCGACGGTACGCAGCCCGAGCGCGGCGATCAGGTCGAGCAGGTTGGCCCAGCCCGGGTCCTCAACCGCCACCGCGTCGCCGGGGCGCAGGTGGGCGGCGAGCAGCCGTTCGATGCCGTCGAGCGCGCCGCCGGTGACGGTGAGCTCGCCGGCCGGCACCCCGTCCGCCGCGAGCCGCTCACGGGCCAGGGCGGCCAGGTCCGGCAGCACGGCGTCGGTCGCGTACCCGCCGGGGGGTCCGATCTCGGCGGCGACCGCGGCCAGGTGCGGCCCGAGCGGGGGCAGCAGCCGGGGGTCGGGCTGGCCGGTGGAGAGGTCGCGGCCACCGGCGAGCGCCGGGGGCAGCAGCGCGGCGCGGCGGGCGGCGACCGGCGGGCGGGGGCGGACCCGGGTGCCGTGCCGGCCGGCGGTGGCGACCAGGCCGCGTTGGCGCAGTTCCTGGTACGCCTTCGACACGGTGGCCGGGCTGACGCCCAGCTCGGCGGCGAGCGCGCGGACCGCGGGCAGGAGGTCACCCGGGGCGAGGTCACCGGTGCGGACGCCGGATTCGACGCTTGCCGAAATCGCCGCCGAGGTGGAGCCGGTGATCTGATAATGTGCTGCCACAGTTCGGAGATTGTACTAGAACGAAGGTGGGATGTCACGTGTACGCCCCGACCGAACGCACCACCGCCACCCGCACCCGCGACCGGATGAACTACGACCGGGCCACCGCCCACGCGCTGCTCGACGAGGCGTACCACTGCGCGCTGTCGTTCACCGTGAACGGCGAGCCGCGCGTCCTGCCGACCCTGCACGTCCGCATCGGCGAGACGCTCTACCTGCACGGGTCCACCGGCAGCCGGCCACTGCTGGCCGCCCGGGGCGAGGCCGGGCTGAGGGTCTGCGTCGCCGTCACCCACCTCGACGGGCTGGTCTACGCCCGCTCCCAGTTCCACCACAGCGCCAACTACCGGTCCGTGGTGGCCCACGGCACCGCCCGGCTGGTCGAGGATGCCGGCGAGAAGGCCGCGGTGATGACCGCGCTGGTGGAGAAGGTGGCCGCCGGCCGGTCCGCCGACAGCCGCCCGCCGAACCGGCGCGAACTGGCCGAGACGGCCGTGCTGGCGCTGCCGCTGCGGGAGGTGTCGGTACGGCTGCGCACCGGCGGCGTCAACGACGAGCCGGCCGACGAGACGCTGCCGTACTGGGCCGGTGTGGTGCCGCTGCGCCTCACGCCGGGCCGCCCCGAACCCGCTCCCGGGGTGAACGCGCCGGTGCCGGCGTACCTGCGGGCGGCCCGCTCGCCGTGGCACGAGCCGGCGGTGCTGCGCGGCGAGCACGTCGTCCTGGAACCGCTCGACCCCGCCCACGCCGACGAGCTGTACGCCGCGACCGCCGACCCGGAGGTGTGGCGGCACCTGGGCGGTACGCAGCCCGCCGACGCCGCCGAGATGCGCGACGTGGTCGCCACGTACCTGGACGCGCAGGAGCGCGGCGAACAGGTGTGCTGGGTGCAGCGCTGCGCCGTCACCGGCGCGGTGATCGGCACGACCTCCTACTACGAGATCGACCCGGTCCGCCGGTCGGTGGCGATCGGCTACACCTGGCTGGGCCGCCCGTGGTGGCGTACCGGCGTCAACACCGAGGCGAAGCTGCTGCTGCTGGGCCGGGCCTTCGACGACCTGGACGCGGTACGCGTCGTGTGGCACACCGACATCCGCAACGACCGCTCGCAGCGGGCGATCGAACGGCTCGGCGCGAGCCGGGAGGGCGTGCTGCGGCAGCACCGGCAGCGCGCCGACGGCTCCTGGCGGGACACCGTCCAGTACTCGATGCTCGCGCAGGAGTGGCCGAACGCACAGGTCAGCCTGCGGGAAAGGCTTCGCCCGGCGGCACCCGCGGCGTCATGATGTCCGGCGTGCTGGGGATCACCGACATCTGGACGTACGTGCTGGGCACCGTGGCGATCGTGCTGCTGCCCGGCCCGAACTCGATCTTCGTGCTGGCCACCGCCGCCCGCCGGGGCGTGGCCACCGGTTACCGGGCCGCCGCCGGGGTGTTCGTCGGCGACGCGGTGCTGATGGTGCTCTCCGCCGCCGGGGTGGCCTCGCTGCTCCAGGCGTATCCCCCGCTCTACCTGGTGATCAAGTACGCCGGCGCGGCGTACCTCGGGTATCTGGGGCTGGCCATGCTGCGCGGCGCGTGGCGGCGCTGGCGCGACCGCAACGACCCGGCCACGCCGCGCCTGATCGACGAGGTGGAGCCGGCGGACCAGCGGGAGCCGTTCCGGCGGGCGCTGGTGATCAGCCTGCTCAACCCGAAGGCGATCCTGTTCTTCGTCTCGTTCTTCATCCAGTTCGTCGACCCCGGGTACGCGTGGCCGGCGCTGTCGTTCCTGCTGCTCGGGTTGATCGCCCAGGTCGCCAGCGCGCTCTACCTGACCGTGCTGATCTTCACCGGCACGTACCTGGCGGCGCAGTTCCGGCAGCGCCGGCGGCTCGCCGCGAGCGGCACCACGGCGGTGGCGGTGCTGTTCCTCGGCTTCAGCCTCAAGCTCGCCGCCGGCTGAGCGGGTAAGGAAGGGCCCCTTCTTAACGCCTCCGGTAGAGGAGGGGCCCCTTCTTAACAACGCACACGCACGCGCTCACGTCCCGTCGCCGCCTCCGCCACCACCGCCGATGCCCGCGCCGCCGGCCGTACCCCCGAGCCCGTAACCGGGCGCGACCGGCCGGTCGGGCGGGCGGCTGACGTGTGCCGACTCGCGGATCGTGGCCGACCAGTCGGCGTGCGCGGCGGCGGCCGCGTGCCTGTCGATGGCGTGCCGCAGCCAGCCGTCCACGGTGGCCACCCAGTCCCGCTGGTCGGCCCCGGCGTGCCACACGCGGAACCGGCTGATGCTCTGGTGGGTGATCCCGGCCAGGGAGAGCCGCCGGTCCACCCAGAGCAGCACCTCCATGCCGGCCGAGTCGGTCAGCATGATCACTTCGAGTTCGGTCATCGGGCCGGCGTAGAGCGGCGCGGCCCAGAACCCGTACCACTGCTGGAACGGCAACGTCTGCTCCACCCCCGGCAGCCGTCCCTCGCGCAGCCCGGCCTGCCGGATCGCGAAGCCGAGCGTGTCCAGCGCGGCGAGCACGTGCTCCTGGGTGGGCAGCGGGTGAATCAGCACCGGCACCATCGCGCCCTGGTCCACCTCCGGGTCCACCGACACCTCGGTGCGCAGCCCGGTACGCAGGCTCAGCAACGGCACCCCGCCGTACGTGGTCACCGGTGACTCCCAGGGCAGCGGCACGGCGAAGTCGACGGCCCGCCGCCGTCCGGCCGGCACCACGAACCGTCCCGCGATCGTCCACGTCCGGAACTGCACCAGGCGGCGCGGCGCCTCCGGGTCCTCCGGCTCGACCTGGGTGACCAGCCCGAGCCGGATGTGCCGGACCGGGACGTCCGAGCCGCCGGCGGCGAGCGTCACCCGGCCCGGCAGACGCAGCCCCGGCCGGGTGCTCGGGTTGGGCACCGTGGTGCTCACCGACAGCCCGGTCCAGGCGGAGTCCCTGGACACGCCGGTCAACCGCATGCCGGGGCTTTCCCGCTGCCGGACCGGCCATGCCCGCCCGCACCGGTGGCCGGCCCACCGGACCGGACACCGGCACCGGCCGCCGGAAACGACGCCGGCCCGGCGCGGTGGGGACTCCACCTCGCCGGGCCGGCCGGGATCACGACGGTCAGCGCATCCGGCGGCCTCGCGGCACCGGGTCGGTCTCGTCGTCGAACTCGCCGATGACCTCCTCCAGGAGGTCCTCCAGCGCGACGAACCCGATCGGCCGGGTCGGCCCGCCACCGTTGCTCACCAGCGCCAGCTGCGCCTGCTGCGCCCGCATGGCGGCCACCGCCTCGGTCACCGACGCCTCGGCCGGCAGCGTGAAGGCGTTGGTCATCAGCTCCTCCGCGGTCGCCGGGCGGCCGGTGGTGACGGCACGCACCGCCTCGCGTACGTGCACCAGGCCGCACACCTCGCCGCCGGTGTCGACGACGGCGAGCCGGGACCGGCCGCTGTCGCGGGAGACGTACTCGATCCGCTCGGCGGTCTCGCCCCGGCCCACCGTGACGATCCGGTCGAACGGCTCCATCACCTGCGCGACGGTGGTGCCCTGCAGCTCCAGCATGCTGGTCAGCAGCTGGTGCTGCTCGGCACCGAGCAGCCCGTGTTCCCGGGACTGCTCCAGCAGGATGCGCAGCTCGTCCGGGCCGTGCACCTGGGCGAGCTGGTCCTGCTGCTGCACCCCGAACAGGCGCAGCATCGCGTTCGCCAGCCCGTTGAGCAGGGACAGCACCGGCCGGGCGATCCGGGCGAACGCCCGGAACGGCAGCGCCAGCAGCACCGCCGAACGCTCCGCGTCGGTGATCGCCCACGACTTCGGGGCCATCTCGCCGACCACCAGGTGCAGGAATGTCACCAGCGACAGCGCGAACACCAGCGCGATCACGTGACTGACCGCCGCCGGCAGGCCGACCGCGTGCAGCAGCGGGCTGAGCAGGTGCTCGATGGCCGGTTCGGCCAGCGCGCCCAGACCCAGGGTGCACAGCGTGATGCCGAGCTGTGCGCCGGCCAGCATCAGGCTCAGCTCGCGGACGCCGTCCAGCGCCGCGCGGGCCGCCCGGCCGCCACCGGCAGCCGCCTGTTCGAGGCGGTACCGCTTGGACGCGACGAGCGCGAACTCGGCGGCCACGAAGAACCCGTTGAGTGCCAGCAGCACCACGGAGAAGAACAACGCGAACCCGGGGCTCATGCGGAACCCTCCCCGGTCACGTCGGCGGTGGGCCGCAGCCGCACCGAGTCGGCCACGTGCCGGTCCACCGCCAGCACCTCGACCAGCACCCGCGGGCCGCCGGCCGGCTCGTCGCCGTCCGTGGCGACCGGGATCTCCAGCCGGTCACCGACCTCGGGCACCCGGCCCAGCTCCCGCATCACCAGACCGGAGAGCGTGTCGTACTCGGGCGCCTCGGGCAGCTCGATGCCGGTGCTGTCGGCGACCTCGTCGATGCGCCAGCGCGCCGGGACCACCCAGGAGCCGTCCTCCTGCCGGGCCGCGGCCCGGTCCGGTGGGTCGTCCTCGTCGCGGATCGGCCCGACCAGCTCCTCGGCGAGGTCCTCCAGCGTGATCACGCCGGCGAAGCCGCCGTACTCGTCGACCACGCAGGCGAGCTGCCGGTGCCCGGACCGCAGGCGGTCCAGCACCGTCGGCAGCGGCAACGTCTCGGGCACCAGCAACGGGGGTACGGCCACCGCGCCGACACGGGTCGTCGCGCGCTCCGCCGGGGGCACCCCGAGCACGTCGGCGATGCCGACCACACCGACCAGGTCGTCGACGCCCTCGGCGCCGCTCACCGGGAACCGGGAGTGGCCGGTGTCGAGCAGCTCGACGATCCGGCTGACCGGCTCGTCGGCCCGGATGGTGTGCACGTCGACGCGCGGCACCATCGCCTCCCCGGCGGTCAGCTCCCGGAAGTCCAGACCCCGGTCCAGCAGGTCGGACATCTCGGCGTCGAGGTGCCCCTCCTCCCGGGACTCGGCGATGATCTGTTCCAGGTCCTGCGGGGTGGCGCCGCTGGGCAGCTCCTCGATCGGCTCGATGCCGATGCGGCGGAGCAGCCGTACGGCGGCCCGGTCGAAGAGCGTGATCAGCGGACCGGCGATCTTCAGATACATCAGGGTGGACCGGGCCAGCGCCCGGGCGAGCGGTTCGGCCCGCGCGATGGCCAGGTTCTTCGGGGCCAGCTCACCCAGGACCATCTGCACGACGGTGGCGATGACCAGTGCGAGCGCCACCGACAGCGGCAGCGTGACCCCGCTGGACAGCCCGGCCAGGCCGAGCAGGTCGGCCAGCCCGGCGCCGAGGAACGGCTCGGCGACGTAACCGACGAGCAGGGCGGTCACGGTGATGCCGAGCTGGGCGCCGGACAGCATGAAGGAGAGCCGCCCGGTCACCTCCAGGGCCCGGGCCGCGGCACGGTCGCCACCGTCGGCGAGCTGCTTGAGCTTGCCACGGTCCACGGCGACGTAGCCGAACTCCTGGGCCACGAAGTAACCGGTGGCGGCGGTGAGGACGGTGATGAGAAGGAGACCGACGAGGATCAACACGGGAGGTTCAGTGCTCCCGGGGTCGTCGGGGAGGGAATTCGCCGGGTATTACCCGGCCGGCTACTGCTGCCCTCCGGGGCAGGAGAGTCGATCATGCGACCCATTTTATCGGTACCCGCTGGACGTTCGCTGAGGGTGCCGGGAAGCCTCCCGCACGTCCGGTTCAGCGTCCGGCCAGCTCGTCGACGTCCAGCAGCGTCCGGTCGACCCGCCCGGAACGGTACGCCGCCCGGCCGATCATCTGCGCGGCCACCGGCGCGGTGGAGAGCTGGAAGATCGCCACCAGAACCAGCATGCCCAGATCCGAGGGGGTACGCAGACGCAGCGCCAGCCCGGCCAGGAGCAGCAGGACGCCGAGCACCTGCGGCTTGGTGGCCGCGTGCATCCGGTCCAGCACGTCCGGGAAGCGCACCAGCCCGATGCCGGCCACCAGGGCCAGCACCGCACCGGCCAGCAGAAGAAATCCGCCCACCCAGTCCGCCAGGGCGGCCGCACTCATGACTCGGCCCGGACCGCGAAGCGCACCAGCGACACCGACCCGATGAAGCCGAGCAGGGAGAGCACCACCAGGACGGGCAGCGTGGTGGCGTGCCGGTTGACGGCGGCCTCCGCCCCAACCGCGGCGAGCATCGCCGACAGCAGCAGGTCGGCGCCGACGACCCGGTCGAGCAGGGACGGGCCGCGGTAGATCCGGGCCAGGGCGAGCAGCGCGGTGGCCGAGAGCAGCACGGTCAACGCGACGGCGAGCAGGACTGTCACGGGTGGTTCCTCCGTTCCACGGGGTCGAGGTCGAGCCGGCGTACCTCGTCGGGAGATCCGATGGCGCGCACGATGCGCCGTTCGACGGCGAGCACGCGCTCGCGGCTGTCGCTGATGTCCTCGGGACCGCGCACGTCGAGCAGGTGCACGTAGAGCACGCCCTCGGCCCGGTCGACGTCGAGGATCAGCGTGCCCGGCACCAGCGAGATCACCTCGGCGGTGAGCGCCAGGTTGAGGTCGGTGCGCACGCGCAGCGGCACCGCGATGATCGCGCCGCGCGGGCGGTAGCCGAAGCGCAGCGCCACCGCGGCCACGTGCACGCTGGCGCTGACCAGCTCCGCGACGAACGTGGCAGCGAAGACCAGCAGCGCGCGGGGGCGGACCCGGCCACCGAACGTGACCGGCGGCAGCGGGAAGAACAGCAGCACCGCCACGCCGACCAGCAGGCCGGCGAGCAGGTTGCCCCAGGACACGTCGCCCCACAGCAGCATCCAGGCCACGACGAGCCAGCCGAGCGCGACCGCCTGGTCCCGCCGCCGCCCGCCCCGGCCGACGGTCGGCGCGGGCGCGTCGACGGCGGGCGCCGCCCGGGGTACGCCCGCGGGCTCCCCGGTCGCGCCCCCGCCCGGGGGCAGGTCGTCGGTCACGGCACGTCCCGGGGCAGGACCGCCCGCACGTACGGGGTGCGCTCCCGCAGGTCGGTCGCCGCGTCCGCGGTGACCTGGAACAGCGGCCCGGCCAGCAGCGTGAACAGCACGCCCAGCGCCACCAGGGCGGTGGTCGCGCCGACCATCATCCCCGGCAGCCGGGCCGGCGGGGTGGCGGTGGCCAGCCGGGGCTCCCGCCAGAACGCGATGTTCCACACCCGGGAGGCCGCGTAGAGGGTGAGCAGGCTGGTGAGCGTGCCGGCCGCGACCAGCACGGCGGGCAGCGTGCCACCGGCCGCCACGCCCGCCTGGAGCAGGCCGAGCTTGCCGAGGAAGCCGGAGAACGGCGGAATGCCGGCGAGGTTCATCGCCGGGACGAAGAACAGCACGCCCAGCATCGGGGCGATCCGCGCCAGCCCGCCGATGCGGCGCAGGTCGGTGCTGCCCGCGCGTTCCTCGACCAGGCCGGCGACCAGGAACAGCGTGGTCTGGATGGTGATGTGGTGCACCACGTAGAAGATCGCCCCGGACAGGCCGGCGACACTGCTCAGCGCCACCCCGAAGATCATGTAGCCGATGTGGCTGACCAGCGTGAAGGAGAGCAGCCGCTTCAGGTCCGACTGGGCGACCGCGCCGAGGATGCCGATCACCATGGTCAGCCCGGCCACCACCATGAGCAGCGTGGCGACCTGACCGCCGGGGAACAGCAGCGTCTCGGTGCGGATGATCGCGTACACGCCGACCTTGGTGAGCAGGCCGGCGAAGACCGCCGTCACCGGTGCGGGCGCGGTCGGGTAGCTGTCCGGCAGCCACGCCGACAGCGGGAACACCGCCGCCTTGATCCCGAACGCGAGCAGCAGCGTCAGTTGCAGGGTCAGGCGTACGCCCGACGGCAGCGCGTCCAGCCGGCCGGCGAGCTGCGCCATGTTCAGCGTGCCGGTGGCCGCGTACACCAGCCCGACGGCGGACAGGAACAGCAGCGACGACAGGATGCTGACCACCACGTACGTCGAGCCGGTGCGCAACCGCACCTCGGTCCCGCCCAGCGTGATCAGCACGAAGCTCGCGGCCAGCAGGATCTCGAAGCCGACGAAGAGGTTGAACAGGTCCCCGGCCAGGAAGGCGTTCGTGACGCCGGCGGTCAGCACCAGGTACGTGGGGTGGAAAATGCTCACCGGCGCGGTCTCCCCGGTCTCCCCCCGGCCCTGGCCGATCGAGTAGAGCAGCACGCACAGCGTCACCGCCGAGGAGACCAGCACCATCAGCGCCGCCAGCTGGTCCGCCACCAGCACGATGCCCACCGGCGCCGGCCAGCCGCCCACCTGCACCACCACCGGCCCGGTCCGGTACGCCTCGATCAGCAGCACCGCCGCCACCACCAGGACGCTGGACAGGCACAGCACGCTCGTCGACCGCTGCAGGCGGGGGCGGCCGGACAGGA
This sequence comes from Micromonospora sp. WMMA1949, assembly GCF_027460145.1. Taxonomy (NCBI): domain Bacteria; kingdom Bacillati; phylum Actinomycetota; class Actinomycetes; order Micromonosporales; family Micromonosporaceae; genus Micromonospora; species Micromonospora sp. WMMA1949. Next base: position 1,120,980 of record NZ_JAPZBG010000001.1, read on the forward strand.
GAAGGGTGAGCGCCGCGCCGAGCAGCGGCACCACCACCGGCAGCGGCACGAGCGCGCTCACCGCAACGTCTCCGTTCGCGACTGCGGGGCTCGCAAACCCGGCTCACTCCTCGCACTCATTGGGCCCCACCGTCCCGGTGCAGCCGCCGACGAGCCGGCCCCGGATCCACCTGCTCCGGGTCGTCGTCCGGGCCCTCGCCGCCGAGGTCCGCCGTGGACACCTCGTTGCTCTCGGCGAGCCGGACGATCTGCCGGTCCTCCAGATCGTCCTGCACCTCGTCGTCGCCGCTGGTGTACCAGCTGCGGTAGGCGACGGCGAGCAGGAACGCGGTCAGCCCGAACGTGATCACCACGGCGGTGAGCACCATGGCCTGCGGCAACGCGTCGCTCATCTCGCCCTGCGACGTGGAGCCCACGAGCGGGGCGGCACCGGACCGCCCGCCCAGCAGGATGAGCAGGTTCACGCCGTTGCCGAGCAGGATGACGCCGAGCAGGATCCGGGTCAGGCTGCGTTCCAGCAACAGCGTGACACCGGCGGCGACGAGCACTCCGACCGCCAGCACCAGCACCATCGTCGGCGCCGCCGCACCCCTTGTCATGAAGGACTCTCCCGCTGGACGACCAGCCCTCGCCCAGCCTCGCCCGCGGCCTCCACGTGCCGGTCCACCTCCGCGCCCAGGCTGCGCAGGATGTCCAGCACCAGCCCGACCACCACCAGGTAGACGCCGATGTCGAAGAACAGCGACGTGACCAGGTAGAAGTCGCCGACCGCCGGCAGCCACAGATTGACCTTCACGCTCTGGAGCACCTCGCCGGTCAGCGCCAGGCCGACCACGCCGCTGCCCACCGAGATGCCCAGACCCGCGCCGAGCACCGTGCCGGCCCCGACCGGCGCCGCCTCGGCCAGCTCGTACCGGCCGCCGGCCAGGTACCGCAGGGCCAGCGCGAGGCCGGCGACCAGCCCGCCGGCGAAGCCGCCGCCGGGGGCGTTGTGCCCGGAGAAGAGGAGGAACAGCGAGAAGATCAGGACGGTGTGGAAGATCAGCCGGGTGACCACCTCGAACACGATCGAGCGCCGCCGCTCCGGCAGCGTCTGCCCGCCGCGCAGCCACACCGTGCGCCGGTCGCCGGCGCGCAGCGCGGCCGGTGGGGGACGGCGGGGACGCGGCCCGGTGCGGGAACGCTCGTAGATCAGGCTGGCCACGCCGGTCGCGGTGACCACGAGCACCGAGAGCTCCCCCATCGTGTCCCAGGCCCGGATGTCGACGAGCGTCACGTTCACGACGTTGCGGCCGTACCCCTCGAGCAAGGCCAGGTCCGGGAAGTCGGCGGAGATCGACGGCGCCCGCCGCGCCCCGGCCGCGACCAGTGCCAGACCGGCCATCACCACCCCGGCGGCGATCCCGATGCCGCGCCGCACCCAGCGGCTGCGGCGCAGCGGCCGCGCCGAGAAGCGCTCCGGCAGCCGCCGCAGCACCAGCACGAACACGGCGATCGTCGCGGTCTCCACCAGGAACTGGGTGAGCGCCACGTCCGGCGCGCCGTAGAGGACGAACATCATCGCGGTGCCGTAGCCGGTCACGCCGACCAGCAGCATCGCGGTGAGCCGCCGCCGTGCGCCGACCGCGAGCAGCGCGGCGACCGCGATCACCACGCAGACCACGAGCTGGGCCGGGTTGTCCCAGGGCGCCAGGTCGACCCGCCACGGCGCGGTCGCGATCATCGCCCCGCCGGGTACGAACACCAGCGCGAGCAGCACGGTGCCGAGGTACTGCGGCAGCGACCCGCGCTGGGTGGCGCCGGTGACCTCGATGGCGAGCCGGTCGAAGCCGTGCGTCACCCACTCGTACCCCTGGTTGCCGCTCACCGGCGAGCGCAGCCGGGCCAGCGCGGGGGCCAGCGGACCACGGACCAGGTGCAGCACCACACCGCCGGCCAGCACGAGGGCGGACAGGCCGAGCGCCGCCGTCGGCCCGTGCCAGAGCGCCAGGTGCTCCTCGACCGGCCCGAACAGCTCCGCGTACGGCTCGACCAGACCGCTCAGCCACCCGGCGGCCGGACCGGCGGCGAGCCCGGCCACGGCGAGCAGCGCCGGGGGTACGAGCATCGCGGCGGGCGGCCGGGCCATCTCCGTGTCCGGCACCCCGGGCCGGGTGACGAACGCGCCCCAGAGGAACCGGATGCTGTACGCGACGGTGAGCGCGCTGCCGGCCACCAGTACGACGAGGACCAGCGGATCGCCGGTGAACGCGGCGAGCGCCGCCTCCTTCCCGACGAATCCGAGCAGCGGCGGCACCCCGGCCATCGAGGCGGCGGCCAGCGTGGCGACGGTGGCCAGCACCGGCGCGGCCCGTCCCACCCCGGACAGTTCCCGCAGGTCACGGGTGCCGGCCTCGTGGTCGAGGATGCCGACGACCAGGAACAGCGCCGCCTTGAACAGGGCGTGCGCCGCCAGCATCGCCACACCGGCCAGCGCCGCCTTCGGTGTGCCCGCGCCGAACACCACGGTGAGCAGGCCGAGCTGGCTGACCGTCCCGTACGCCAGCAGCAGCTTCAGGTCGGTCTGGCGCAGCGCCGCCCACCCGCCGATGACGAGCGTGACCAGGCCGGCGACCACGGTGACCGGCCGCCATCCGCCGACCGGGGCGAGCACCGGGCCGAGCAGTCCGATGAGGAAGATGCCGGCCTTCACCATCGCCGCCGCGTGCAGGTACGCGCTCACCGGCGTCGGTGCGGCCATCGCCACCGGCAGCCAGGCGTTGAACGGGAACACCGCCGACTTCGCCAGGGCCCCGGCGAGGATGAGCAGCACCGCCACGGTCAGGTACCCGCCGCCGGGCAGCGGCGCCGCCGCCACCGCCGACCATCGGTAGCCCCCGGCGTGGTGGCCGAGCAGCAGGAACCCGACGAGCATGGCCAGCCCGCCCAGCGTGGTGACCGTCAGCGCCTGCGCGGCGGCCCACCGGCTGGACCGGCGCTCGGTGCTGTGCCCGATGAGCAGGTAGGAGAAGACGGTGGTCAGTTCCCAGAAGACGTAGAGCAGCAGCAGGTCGTCGGAGACGACGAGGCCGAGCATGGCTCCGGCGAAGGCGACCATGACGGCGGCGAACCGGGCCAGCCCGGCCGACCCGGGCGGGAAGTAGCGGGCGGAGTAGACGAGCACCAGCGCGCCGACGCCGCCGACGAGCAGCAGCATCAGCCAGGACAGCGTGGTGAGCCGCAGCGCCACGTCGAACTGGAGCTGCGGGATCCAGGGGTACGTCTCGACCACCGCGCCGCCGTCGCGTACCGCCCCGGTCTGCGCCGCCGCCCAGACCGCCGTGGCGGCCGGGGCGAGCGCGAGCAGCAGGCAGGCACGCGGGCCCCACCGGCGGACCAGCAGCGGGGCGAGCAGCGCCGCCACCAGGTGCACGATCAGCAGGACGAGCACGCGTACTCCCGGTCGAGGTGACAGCGCGCGAACACGCTGGTGTCACAACCGATCACACGCCACAGAGGCACCGAACCGGGCCGTTTTCCCCAAAACCCACCCTTACCTCCCCCCGCCCACCGACCCCGTCCCCGGTGATCAAGGAGTTCGCGTCCGGGAGCGCGCCGGATTCCGCCGCGAACCCCTTGATCACCGGGGTGGCGGGAGAGGGCGGAGCGGGTGGGAGGGGACGGTCAGGGGGCCGGGTTGGGGGTGGCCAGCTGGCGGGCGGCGCGGTCGACGGCACGCTGGGCGGCGGCCAGGGAGCGCAGCGGCAGCCGGGCGTCGCGGCTCTCGCGGCGCTGGACGAAGTAGTGCACAGCGGCCCGGACCCGGGCGCGGTCGGCGGCGCTGGACCGGGCGGTCGCCAGGATCATCTCGCGCAGCCGTGCGGCCAGTTCCTCGGCCAGCTCAAGGTCGGGACCGTGCAGCCCGGCGCGGAGCGCGGCCAGGCGACTGTCGACCTTGCGGATGAGCACGTCGGTTCCGGAGCCCAGACCTCGGTCCTCGACGGTCATCCACGCCTCCACCCCACGCCGCATCGCGAGTGAAGTTACTTTATGTTGCAGCCCACAAGCAAGCAGTTAAGTAAGACTTAACGGAATAATCGCCCATTCCATTCTTGGACTGCTGCGGGCGGGACGGAACGGTCCGGCGACGGGCCCGGATGTCACACCCGCGCGGCAGGATGGGTGCGTGGCGGACGAGGTGACCCCGTCCGTCCGGCCAGACGGGTCGGGCGGGTCGGGCAGGTCAGGCGGTGTCCTGGCGGAGTTCGGCGCGGCGACCCGGGAGTGGTTCACCGCGGCGTTCGCCGCACCCACCCCGGCCCAGGAGGGCGCCTGGCGCACGGTGGCCGCCGCCCGCAACGCGCTCGTCGTCGCGCCGACCGGCTCCGGCAAGACCCTCGCCGCGTTCCTCTGGTCGCTCGACCGACTCGCCAAGGAGCCGCCGTCGGCCGATCCCCGGCGCCGCTGCCGGGTGCTCTACGTCAGCCCGCTCAAGGCGCTCGCCGTCGACGTGGAACGCAACCTGCGCGCCCCGCTCACCGGCATCCGGCAGGCCGCCGCCCGGCTCGGCCTGGTCCCGCCGGACATCACCGTCGGGATGCGGACCGGCGACACCCCGGCCGACGAGCGCCGGGCCTTCGCCCGCACCCCGCCGGACATCCTCATCACCACGCCCGAGTCGCTGTTCCTGCTGCTCACCTCCGCCGCCCGCGACTCGCTGCGCGGCGTCGACACGGTGATCGTGGACGAGGTGCACGCGGTCGCCGGCACCAAGCGCGGCGCCCACCTGGCGCTGTCCCTGGAACGGCTGGACGCGCTGCTGGAGCGGCCCGCCCAGAGGATCGGGCTGTCCGCCACCGTCCGGCCGATCGACGTGTGCGCCCGCTTCCTCGGCGGCGCCCGCCCGGTCGACGTGGTGCAGCCACCGTCGAACAAGACCATCGAGGTCAGCGTCCAGGTTCCGGTGGAGGACATGACGCGCCTCGACGAGCAGGAGCCACCCGAGGACGACCTGGGCGGCCTCACACCCCGCCGCCCCTCGATCTGGCCGGCGGTCGAGGAACGCGTGTTGGCGCTGATCCGGGCGCACCGGTCCACGATCGTGTTCACCAACTCCCGGCGCAGCGCCGAACGGCTCTGCGCCCGCCTCAACGAGCTGGCCGCCGAGGAGATCGAGGTGGCGTCCTGCCCGGAGGGCGGTCGCGTGGCCCGGGGCGGGGAGCCGGTGCGCGTATCCGATCTGCTGCCCGGCGCCGACGGCCCGCCGGCCGGCGACGAGGCCGGGCTCGACGACGCCGACGGGTTCGGCCCGGTGGCCGGCGGCGGGCCGGCCGACGGCAGCCGGGCCCGGCGCGGGGCGGAGGCGTTCGGCGGGCCGGTGGGGCCGGTGCGCGCGCCTCGGCAGCCCGCGGAGGTGATGGCGCAGTCCGGCGCGGCGGCCGGGGCGCCGGCGGTGATCGCGCGGGCGCACCACGGCAGCGTCTCCCGGGAGGAGCGCAAGCAGATCGAGGAGGCGCTCAAGTCCGGCCGGCTGCCCGCCGTGGTCGCCACGTCCAGCCTGGAGCTGGGCATCGACATGGGCGCCGTCGACCTGGTGGTGCAGATCGAGGCGCCGCCGAGCGTGGCGGCCGGGCTGCAGCGGGTGGGTCGCGCCGGGCACCAGGTCGGCGCGGTCTCGCGCGGTGTCGTCTTCCCCAAGCACCGGGGCGACCTGCTCTCCTGCACGGTGGTGGCCGAGCGGATGGGAGCCGGGGCGATCGAGGAGCTGCACTACCCGCGCAACCCGCTCGACGTGCTGGCCCAGCAGATCGTCGCGATGGTGGCGCTGGAGCCGTGGCGGCTCGGCGACCTCGCCGTGCTGGTCCGCCGCGCGGCGCCGTTCGCGGAGCTGCCCGACTCGGCGCTGCACGCGGTGCTCGACATGCTCTCCGGCCGCTACCCGTCCACCGCGTTCGCCGAACTGCGGCCCCGTCTGGTCTGGGACCGCGCCACCGACGTCCTGACCGGCCGCCCCGGCGCTCAGCGGCTCGCCGTGACCAGCGGCGGCACCATCCCCGACCGGGGTCTGTTCGGCGTGTTCCTGGCCGGCGCGGAGCGGGCCGCGCGGGTCGGTGAGCTGGACGAGGAGATGGTCTACGAGTCCCGGGTGGGTGACGTGTTCCTGCTCGGCTCGTCGTCCTGGCGGATCGAGGAGATCACCCCCGACCGGGTGCTGGTCTCCCCCGCACCCGGGCAGGCGGCCCGGATGCCGTTCTGGAAGGGCGACCAGCTCGGCCGCCCGGTCGAGCTGGGGCGGGCGATCGGCGCCCGGGTCCGGGCGCTGCTGCGGCAGTCCGACACCGACGCGGTGGCGGCGCTGCGAGCCGGCGGGCTCGACGACTGGGCTGCCGGCAACCTGATGACCTACCTGCGCGAGCAGAAGGCGGCCACCCGGTCGCTGCCGGACGACCGGACGGTGGTGGTCGAGCGGTTCCGCGACGAGCTGGGTGACTGGCGGCTCGCCGTGCACTCTGTGCTCGGCGCCCGGGTCAACGGGCCGTGGGCGCTGGCCATCGGCCGCCGGCTGGCCGAGCGGTACGGCGTGGACGCGCAGGTCATGCCCTCCGACGACGGCATCGTGGTGCGCCTGCCGGACACCGCCGACACGCCGCCCGGCGCCGACGTGGTGGTCTTCGAGCCGGACGAAATCGCCCAGCTCGTCGAGGAGTCGGTGGGCACGTCCGCGCTGTTCGCGTCCCGGTTCCGGGAGTGCGCGGCCCGGTCGCTGCTGCTGCCCCGGCGTGACCCCAGGCGGCGGCAGCCGCTGTGGCAGCAACGCCAGCGCGCCGCACAGCTGCTCGACGTGGCCCGCGAATACGCCGACTTCCCGGTCACGCTGGAGGCCGCCCGCGAGTGCCTCCAGGACGTCTTCGACCAGCCCGCGCTGGCCGGGTTGATGCGCGACCTGGCCGCCCGCAAGGTACGCCTGGTCGAGGTGGAGTCCGAGCGCCCGTCGCCGTTCGCCAGGTCGCTGCTGTTCGGGTACGTCGGCGCGTTCCTCTACGAGGGCGACGCCCCGCTGGCCGAGCGGCGGGCCGCCGCGCTGGCGCTCGACTCCGGCCTGCTCGGCGAACTGCTCGGCCGGGTCGACCTGCGGGAACTGCTCGACCCGGAGGTGCTCGCCGAGACGGCACGCCAACTGCGCTGGCTCACCGATCAGCGGCGGCCCCGCGACCCGGAGGACGTGGTCGAGCTGCTGCGCGTGGTCGGTGACCTGAGCGGCGCCGAGCTGGCCGAGCGGGGCGTGCCGGAGTCCTGGGCCGACGAGCTGGCGGCGGCCCGGCGGGTCCTGCGGGTCCGCATCGCCGGCGAGGACCGCTGGGTGGTCGTCGAGGACGCCGCCCGGCTGCGCGACGCGCTCGGCGTGGCGCTGCCCGTCGGGGTCGCGGAGGCGTACCTCGCGCCGGTGGCCGATCCGCTCACCGACCTGGTCGCCCGGTACGCCCGCACGCACGGCCCGTTCGCGGCGGCCACCTGCGCGGCCCGGTTCGGGCTGGGCGTGTTCGTGGTCGAGCAGGCGCTGCGGCGGCTCGCCGCCACCGGGCGTGTGGTCTCCGGCGAGTTCGCGCCGGACAGCGTGGGCACCCAGTGGTGCGACGCCGAGGTGCTGCGCCTGCTGCGCCGCCGCTCGCTGGCGGCCCTGCGGCGCGAGATCGAGCCGGTGCCGCCGCGCGCGCTCGCCACGTTCCTGCCCCGCTGGCAGCACGTCGGCTCGTCGGCCCGGGGCGTCGAGGCCGTCGCCGCCGCCGTCGAGCAGTTGCAGGGCACGAGCGTGCCGGCGTCCGCGCTGGAACGCCTGGTGCTGCCCGCCCGGGTCGCCGACTACTCCCCCGCCCAGCTCGACGAGCTGTGCGCCAGCGGCGAGGTGGTGTGGGCCGGCGCGGGCGCGATCTCCGGCGGCGACGGGTGGGTGACCCTCGCGTACGCCGACGTCGCGCCGCTGCTGCTTCCGCCGCCGGACGAGGCACTGACGCTGACCCCGCTGCACGAGTCGGTGCTCGACGCGCTCGCGGACGGGCAGGCGCTGTTCTTCCGCTCGCTCTCCGACCGGGTCGGCGCCACCGACGACGCCGCCCTGTCGGGCGTGGTGTGGGACCTGGTGTGGGCCGGTCACCTCACCAACGACACGCTCGCCCCGCTGCGGGCCGCGCTCGGCGCGGGCGGGGCGCACCGGTCCCGGCCGTCGGCGCCGCGCACCCGCTACCGCCGTCCGGGCCGGGTGGCGCTGCCCAGCCGGGGTGGTCCGCCCACCATGGCCGGTCGCTGGTCGCGGTTGCCCGAACGCGACATCGACCCCACCCGCCGGGCCACCACCCTGGCCGACCTGCTGCTGGAACGGCACGGCGTGGTGACCCGGGGCGCGGTCGTGGCCGAGCAGGTCACCGGCGGGTTCGCCGGGGTCTACCCGGTGCTGTCCGCGATGGAGGAACGCGGGGCGGCCCGGCGCGGCTACTTCGTCGAAGGGCTCGGCGCGGCGCAGTTCGCGGTGCCGGGCGCGGTGGACCGCATCCGCGCGCTCGCTGACGAGTCCCAGGGCCGGGGCGGGCCGACGGTGGTGCTCGCGGCCACCGATCCGGCGAACCCGTACGGCGCCGCGCTGCCCTGGCCGGAACGCGTGGTCGACTCGGGCGACGGCGCGGCACCGGCCACCGGGCACCGGGCCGGGCGCAAGGCGGGCGCCCTGGTCGTGCTCGTCGGCGGCGACCTCGTGCTCTACGTCGAGCGGGGCGGCCGGACGATCCTGTCCTTCACCGACGACACCGACACGCTCGGCGCGGCCGGCAAGGCACTCGCCGACGCGGTGCACTCCGGTGCGCTCGGCGCGATCTCGGTGGAACGCGCCGACGGCGAGGCCGTGCACGCGTCCCCGCTGCGTGACGCGCTCACCGCCGCCGGGTTCCGCGCCACCCCGCGTGGCCTGCGCCTGCGCGGCTGACCGCCCGGAGTGCCGGGGAGCGGGAACGTAGGGTGTGCCGGTGGCCTCGATCCGGGTACGGCAGGCGCGCGACGACGACCGCGACGCGCTGACGGCGCTGCACGAACGGGAGTGGGGCGGCCCGATCGTGGTGGTCCACGACACCCGCTACGACCTGCGTGACCTGCCCGCGCTGGTGGCGGTCGACGACAGCGGCGGGTTCGCCGGGGCGCTGGGGTACCGGGTCGACGCCGACGGGCTGGAGGTGGTGAGCCTGGCCGCGTCGGCACCGGGCAACGGCGCGGGCACCGCCCTGCTGGCCGCCGCCGACGAGGCGGCCCGGGCGGCCGGGGCGGACCGGATCTGGCTGGTCACCACCAACGACAACCTGGGTGCGCTGCGCTTCTACCAGCGCCGAGGGCTGCGCATCGTCGCGGTGGACGCGGGCGCCGTGGACCGGGCCCGCGCGGTCAAGCCGACCATCCCGCAGGTCGGTGCGGACGGGATCCCGCTGCACGACGAGCTGCGCCTGGCCCGGCACCTGAGGGTGGCGGACCAGCGATGAGCGGCCCGGACGAACGCGCCCAGGCCGCCGCCGACCGGGGCCGCACGACACCGGACGGCACGCGGCCGGCGGCCGGCGGTCCGCCCTGTGTCTCGCTGACCACCGACTACGGGCTCTCCGACGGGTTCGTGGCGGCGTGCCACGGAGTGCTGGCCCGGCTCGCCCCGGCCGTCCGGGTGATCGACGTGACGCACCTGATCCCACCGGCCGACGTCCACCGGGGCGCGGCGGTGCTCGCGCAGACAGTGCCGTGCCTGCCGTGGGGCGTGCACGTGGCGGTGGTCGACCCGGGTGTCGGCACGACGCGGCGCGGGATCGCGCTCGCCGCGCCCGGCGGACTGCTCGTGGGGCCGGACAACGGGCTGCTGATCCCGGCCGCTGAGGCGCTCGGCGGGGTGACCGACGCGGTGGAGCTGACCAACCCGGACTGGCTCGGCCCGGTCGTCTCCCGCACGTTCCACGGGCGGGACGTGTTCGCGCCGGTGGCCGCCCGGCTGGCACTCGGCGCACCACTGGCCGAGGCGGGACCGGCGGTGGACCCGGGCATGCTGGTCCGGCTGCCGGAGCCGGTGGTACGCGCCGAGCCCGGCGGCCTCACCGCCGAGGTGCTGACCGTCGACCACTTCGGCAACGTCCAGCTCGCCGCGCCGGGCGCGCTGCTCGACGGCCTGCCGTCCCGGGTCCTGGTGAACGGGCACGAAGCGGTCCACGGCCGCACGTTCGGCGACGCCGAACCCGGCACCCTGGTGGTCTACGTCGACTCGGCCGGCCTGGTCGCCGTGGCGGTGAACACCGGCCGAGCAGCCGACACCCTACGCACCACCCCAGGCACCCTAATCACCCTCACCACCCCCTAACCCCCACCCCACCCCCGCCCCGCCCCGCCCCGCCCCGCCCCCGCGATCTTGCAGTTTCTGCCCCGACACAAGGGATAAATGCCTCACGGGAAGGGCCGAAACTGCAAGATCAACGGGGGCAGGGTCGGGGGTCGGCGCGGGAGGGCGAGGGGTCAGCAGCGGGGGACGGTGCCGCCGTAGATCGACGACAGGTACGCGTGGCTGACGTAGTTGCCGCCGACCAGGCGGTACCACCTCGTCGTGGTGCGGTACGTGCCGGCGATCCGCTGCCCGGTCACGTAGCACTGCACCGGCACGTGGGCGTACGTGGCGGCCAGCCCCCGGCTCGCGTACGAGGTGCCCGCCCCGGCGCGCAGGTTCAACGGCCCGGAGCCGACCACGGCCCGCGCCCCGCCACCGGTCCACAACAGTGTCACGTCCACCCACGCGTTGTCGGTGAGCCGCAGCCCGTCCCAGAACGTCCCGTCGGCCAGGTCCAGCCCGGCCGGGTTGCGCACGGTACGGCCGAACTGGTCGCGCCCGCCGTTGTAGCCGTTCTGGTACGCCGCCTGCGCCTCCGGCAAGCCGCGCGGCAGGTCCTTCCAGTTCTCCCTGACCGACGCCGGGTTCCACCAGTCGTCGCGGGTGTTCCACGGGCCGACGTCCCAGACCGGGGCGTACTCGCAGCGGCTGCCGCTCGTCGTGCAGACCTTGACCGTGTAGTCGCCGGTGTTGCGCGGCGACAGGCCGCGCCGGGTGGGCAGCGCCGCGAAGTGGTCCCGGGTACGCACCGTGTGCCCGTTGGCGGTGGTGCCGCCGACCAGGCCGATCCGGGTCGCGTACACCCGGTACGTGAGGGCGGCGGCCGGCTGGACCGCCGTGGTGGCGACCCGGTCGGCGGCCAGGGTCAGGCCGGTGACGGTGGCCTCCGAGGCGGCGTCGCTGGTGGTCAGCACGACGCGTGCCTGCACCCGGCTGACCGGTGCGTCGAAGACCGCCTCGGTGGCGTCACGCCACTCGGTCCAGCCGCGGCCACGCCAGCCGCGTACCTGGGCCACCGCCGTACCCCCGTCGCCGGTGCGAGCGGCGAACTGTGCGCGTACCCGGGTCGCGGGTCGGTCGAGGGTGCGCGGCGCGGAGAGCAGGATGCCCTCGGCGACCGGTCCGCCGACGGCGGCCGGGCGGGTGCGGGCGGTGGGACGGGGGTCGGCCAGGCGCAGGCGGCCGGACCGCCAGGCGACGTTGACGTCGTCGCCGCCGGCGACGGCGAGGTCGACGGACCAGCGTTCGGGGCCGGGCGCGGTGGCGCGGGACGGCACGGCGGGTGGGGGCGCGGCCGGCGCGGGCGTGCCGGGCAGTCCGGCGGCCACGGTGAGCAGGGCGGTCAGGGCGACGACGGTACGACGTCGTGTATGTGCCATTGGCATCTCCTCAGAACCCCCTGATCGTGGCGTTTCCGCAGATCAAGTGGAACCTCAGTACAAATAGCGACACATGCGAATTCTGCTCGGCCGGGGGACAATGGCCGGGTGCCCGAAGGCGACACCGTCTGGAACACCGCGCGCGTCCTGCAACGCGCGCTGGCCGGGGCCCGGCTCACCGGGTCCGACTTCCGCGTGCCGCAGCTCGCCACCACCGACCTGACCGGCTGGACCGTGCGCGAGTCGGCGAGCCGCGGCAAGCACCTGCTGCTGCGCCTGACCGGCACCGACGCCAGCCGGTGGACGCTGCACTCGCACCTGCGGATGGACGGCGCCTGGCGGGCGTACGCCCCGGGTGAGCGCTGGAGCGGACGGCCGGCGCACCTGATCCGGGTGGTGCTGCGCTCCCCTGCCGCGGTCGCTGTCGGCTACCACCTGCACGAGCTGGCGCTGGTGCCGACCGCCGAGGAGGATTCGCTCGTCGGCCACCTCGGCCCGGACCTGCTCGGCCCGGACTGGGACGCGGACGAGGCGGTCCGCCGGCTCGCCGCCGACCCGGAGCGCACGATCGGCGAGGCGTTGCTCGACCAGCGCAACCTGGCCGGGGTGGGCAACCTCTACAAGTGCGAGGTGCTGTTCCTGCGCGGCGTGTCGCCGTGGACGCCGGTCGGTGCGGTGCCGGACCTACCCGGCACCGTCGCGCTGGCCCAGCGGCTGCTCGCGGCCAACCGGGGCCGCTGGACGCAGAGCACCACGGGGGTGCTGCACCGGGGCGGGACGAGCTACGTCTACGGCCGCCGGGCCCAGCCGTGCCGCCGCTGCGGGACCGCCATCCGCAAGGAGGAACTGGGTGAACGGGTCACCTACTGGTGCCCCGCCTGCCAGCCCGGCGTGGAACTTCCACGAAACGCCCAAGATCGGCCGAGATAGGGACGATTGGGTACTTCCGCCTCACCCCTGTGACGTCGCATGCTGCGGTGGACCGCTCACGGATCGTCAGCAGCGCGTACGCCCGCCACGCCGGGGTGTCGGCCGGCGCGCCCCGACCCCGGGGAGAGCCATGGTGCTGTTCCGCCGCAGCCGGCCCGGACGCCCGGACCGCGCCGCAGTCGTCACCGTCGAGACCGCGCCCACCGGCGACCCGACGCCGGCCGGTTCCGTCGCGCCCGCCGTTCCGGCCGCCCGGGACGGCGACGACGAGCAAGGTCCGGCGCCTGCGAGCCTGGACCCGACCGCCGTCCCGCGCCTGTTCGGCCCGGTGCCGAACACCGCCGCCAGCCCGCTGCCCACGCTCGACCCGGACGGCCACCCGGTACCCGGCACCGGCATCCGCAAGTTCGTCGACCCGCTGCCGCTGCCCGGGCAGCCGGCCACCGCCGGGCTCGGCGCCCGCCTGCCGGTCGCCGTCCCGGACACCATCACCTGGCCGGGCTGCGACTACTACGAGATCGGCCTCCAGGAGTACGCGCAGCGCCTGCACCGCGACCTGCCCGCCACCCGGCTACGCGGCTACCGGCAGCTCAACCTGGGCACCGACGCCTCCGGCCACAACACGGTCAGCCCACCCGACCGCCCCTGGCACCTCGGCCCGATGATCGTGGCCCGGCGGGGCCGCCCGGTCCGGATCAAGTTCATCAACCAGCTCCCCACCGGGCGAGCGGGCGAGCTGTTCCTACCTGTCGACGAGACGGTCGACGGCGCGGGTGCCGGGCCGCTCGACGGCCCCGCGCCGTACCCGCAGAACCGGGCCGTGCCGCACCTGTCCGGCGCGCAGACCGGGTGGATCAGCGCCGGCAACCCGTGGCAGTGGATCACCCCGGCCGGGGAGATCACGCCGTACCCGGCGGGTGCCTGTGTGACGCCGGTACCGGACATGCCGCCGCCCGGCGCGGGCGCCACCACGCTGTACTTCCCGAACGACCAGAGCGGCCGCCTCATGTGGCTGCACGACAACACGCTCGGCCTGTCCCGGCTCACCGTCTACTCCGGCCAGATCGCGCTCTACCTGCTCACCGACCCGGCCGAGGAACGGCTCGTCGACGACGGCGTGCTGCCCGCCGACCAGTTCCCGCTGGTGATCGAGGACAAGACGTTCGTGCCCGACGACGCGCAGCTCGCCGCCCAGGACCCCACCTGGGACCGGGACCGCTGGGGCGCCAAGGGCAGCCTCTGGCACCCGCACGTCTACCAGCCCCGGCAGAACCCGTACCGGCTCACCGGCACCAACCCGACCGGTCGCTGGGACTACGGGCCGTGGACCCACGACCCGGACGGCGGCGCCAGCCCGTGGGTCGCCCCGGTGCCGAACCCGCACCACGACCCCGACACCGACCCGGACGAGCCGCCGCTGGTGCCGGGCGTGCCGCACCCGTCGGCGGTCCCCGACGCGTACGGCGACACCCCGCTCGTCAACGGCGTGGCCTACCCGTACCTCGAGGTCGCGCCGCGGGCGTACCGGTTCCGCATCCTCAACGCCTGCGCGGACCGGGCGCTCAACCTCCAGCTCTACCGGGCCGCCTCGGACGCGCCGATGTGGGCCGAGGACGGCAGTCCCGCCGACCCGGACGCCGGTGAGGTGCCGATGGTCGAGGCGGTCCGCGCGCCGGGACGGCCCGCGTACTGGCCGGCGGACGGACGCGACGGCGGCGTACCCGACCCGGCCGCCGCCGGGCCCGAGATGATCCAGATCGGCAACGAGGGCGGCCTGCTCCCCGCCCCCGTGGTGCTGACGAACCGGCCGGTCGACTACCGGTACGACAGGCAGGACCCGACCGTGCTCAACGTCGACGGGCACGCGCTGCTGCTCGCCCCCGGCGAACGGGCCGACGTGGTGGTGGACTTCTCCACGGTGCCGCCGGGCAGCACGCTCATCCTCTACAACGACTGCCCCGCGCCGCTGCCCCGGTTCGATCCGCGCCACGACCACCACACCGGCGCGCCCGACCGGACCGCCGCCGGTGGCCTGCCGCCGACCCGCCCCGGGTACGGCCCGAACACGCGCACGCTGCTCCAGATCCGGGTGACCGGCACCCCGGCCCAGCCGTACGACACGCGGCGGCTCGCCGAGCGGCTACCCGGGGCGTACGCCCGCAGCCAGCCGCCGCCGATCGTGCCGCACCCGGCGTACGACGCCGCGATCGGCACCTCCACCCCGCGCCCGACGCTCGTTCCCGCGCGGGCCACCTCGGTCACGTTCACCCCGGCGGGCGCGACCGCCCCGGTCACCTTGCCGCTGGCGGTCAAGTCCGTCGGGCAGGTGTTCGAGCCGCGGCACGGCCGCGCGGTGGGACGGCTCGGCGTCGGCCACCCGGTCAGCGCGCCGCTCACCCCGGCCACGCTGCCGCTGGGGCCGGCCGACCCGGCCACCGAGGTGCTGCACGCCACCGACCCGGCCGTGGCGGTCGGCGCCCCCGGCGACGGCACGCAGCTCTGGCGGATCGTCGGCGACGCCCCCCGTACCCACCCGGTGCACATCGAGGGCTGCGACGTGCAGCTGGTCAACCGGGTCGGCTGGGACGGCACGGTCCGCCCGCCGGACCCGGGCGAGTTGGGCTGGAAGGACACCGTCCGGGTCAACCCCCGGGAGGACGTCGTGGTGGCGCTGCGTCCCGTACCGCCCGCCCTGCCGTTCAAGATCGGCGACAGCGTACGGCTGCTCGACCCGACCCGCCCGGCCGGCGCGCGCCTGGACGCCGGCCCGGTCAGCCCCGTCGACGGCCGCCCCGCGGTCGTGGTGAACCAGCTGGTCAACCTCGGCTGGGAGTACCGCTGGCAGACCCGCTCGGCCGGACTGCGCGACCAGGGCATGAGCCGCCCGCTGGTGGTGCGCGTGGCACCCAAGGCGCCGACCGGGCTCACCGCCACCCCGGCGCCCGGCAGCGCCACCGCGCTCCCCGCCATCGCGCTGACCTGGACCGGCAACGGCAGCCGGCCCGTACCCACCAGCCACCGGCTGCAACGCGCCACCGACAGCACCTTCACCAACGGGCTGACCGAGATCACGGTGGCCGCCACCGCCACCCGGTACACCGACGCCACTGTCACCCCCGGCGTCACCTACCACTACCGGATCCGCGCCGAGAACGCGGTGAGCTGCTCGTCCTGGTCCAACGCCGTACCGGCGGCGGTGCACCTGGCCGCGCCGACCCGGGTGACAGCGGTGCTGCCGCCGACCGGGCCGCTGCGGGTGGCGCTGCGCTGGGCCAACCACTCCTTCGCCACCGGAGTGGACGTGCAGCGGGCCACCAACCCGACGTTCACCAGCGGGCCGGGCACCACGGCCATCGCCGTGGGCGAGTCCCACGTGGACCCGGCGGTCGCGCCGGACACCACGTACTACTACCGGGTACGCACGACGTACCTGGGCGCCGCCTCACCCTGGTCGACTGTGGCCACCGTGACCACCCCGGCCCGCCCGGTCGCACCGACCGGATTGAGCGTCACCGCCGGCGTGTCCGGGCCGGACACCGCCACCGTGACGGTGAGCTGGTCGGCGCCGACCCCGGCCGGGCCGGGTGCCGGGTTCGTCGTGCAGCGCGCCACCGACGCCGCCTTCACCCGCGAGCCGGCGACGTTCCACGTGACCGGCCGCGGCTTCACCAACACGGGCCTGGCTCGCGGTGTGACCTACCACTACCGGGTCAGAGCCACAAACGTCGTGGGCACCTCCCCCTGGACTCCCCCAGCCCAAAAAACCACCCCCACCTGACCGCCCTCGTCCGGGTCGATCATGAAGTTGACGGCAGATTCGAAGATCAACACCCCCGCCAACTTCATGACCACCGGGGCAAGGGCCGCCGGCCCTCGCCCGGGCCCTGGCCCTCGCCCTGGCGCGGCAGAGAGCGCACAGGGCGCAGATAGCGGAGAGACCGCGCGGGTGCGGGGCCCAGGGGCGCGCGAGGGCAGGACGCCGGGCGCCAGCGCCACCGCCCCGTGCGGGGAACCCCGTTGATCATGAGGTTGGCGGCAGAAATGGAGATCCAAAATGCCGTCAACCTCATGATCGTGCGTGTCAGGGGCCGGTCCGGGGCGCCCCGGGGCGGTGATCAAGGGGTTTGTGTCCGGATTTGGCCGGCGAGAGGACACTAACTCCTTGATCAACGGGAAACGGCCGGCGGGCGGGGAGCCGCCGAGGGGACTGTCAGGGGGCGCGGAGGGGGGTGCGGAGTTCGGCCAGGGCGGAGGCCACGCCGTGCAGCAGGTCGGTGGCCTCGGTCAGGCGCGCGGCGGACGGGTGCTCGGTGTTGGGGCGGGCGTCCTCGGCCACGTAGCCGGCGGCGGCCACCACCAGCCGCTCGTACGCGGCCACCCCGTCCTCCAACTGCGCCACCAGCGTCGCGTGCACCTCGTTCAGGGTGCTCTGCGGGGTCAGCTTCGCCGCACGTTCCACGCTCGCCACCCGGGTCGCCAGCTCCCGCAGGGACCGGTCGGCCTCGGCCGCCTCCCGGACCGCCGGCTCGGCCAGCCCGGTCAACCGTCCGGCCAGCCCGGCCAGGGTGAGCGCGGCCCGGTCCAGCCGGGCCCACGGCTCGGCCGCGGCGGTGCCGCGCAGCGCGAGGCGGGAGCGGACCCGGCGTACCTCGGCCACGACGCCCGGCCCGACGGGCAGCCGCTCGACGGCGGCGACCAGCCGGGCGCGGGAGCGGGCGGCGGCCTCGGCCGGGTCCAGCGCGGGCGGTGGCGGCACGGCGGCCAGCGCCCGGTGGTCGACCCAGCGCCAGGCGGCCACCGCGATCGCGCTGCCCGCGGCGCCGGCCCAGGCCGCGTCCGCCAGACCCAGTCCGGCGTACGGGGTGAGCACCGCGGCGGCGCCGCCGAGCCCTCCGGCCAGGACGCTCCAGCGCCGCGCCGAGTTACGCAGCCTGCGCAGCCTCCGGAAGTGCCGGGCCCGTTCGTCCGCCATCGTGTCCGCCCCTCCGTCAGCCGGTAGTGGTCTCCCCGGTGCCGCGCTCCCGGCTCATGCTGGCCCGGATCTCGTCGAGCCGGGCGGCGGCGGCCGGGTCGGCCGGCTGCCCCACGGCGGGGGTCTCGGACCGGCTGCCGAGCTGCTCGCCGGCCATGCTCGACCGGATCTGTTCCAGTCTCGCCGATCCGGCCGAGTCGAGCGTGGCCTTCTGGATCTCCAGCATCCGGCCCTCGACCGAGTTGCCGGCCAGCTCGGCCCGGCCCATGGCGGTGGCGTAGCGGCGTTCGATCCGGTCGCGTACCTCGTCCAGCGAGGGGGTGTTGGCGGGCGCGGTGAGCGACGACATCGACTCCAGCGAGCGGGCCACGCTCTCCTGCATCTTGGCCTGCTCCAGCTGGCTGAGCAGCTTGGTGCGCTCGGCCAGCTTCTGCTGGAGGATCATCGAGTTGTTCTCGACCGCCTTGCGGGCCTGTGCGGCCGCGCCGAGCGCCTGGTCGTGCAGTGTCTTGAGGTCTTCCAGCGCCTGCTCGGCGGAGACCAGCTGGGTGGCCAGCATCTGGGCGGTCTGCTCGTAGCGCCCGGCCTCGGCCTCGTCGCCCTTGCCCCGGGCCTGGTCGGCCACCGCGAGCGCCTGCCGCGCGTTGCCCTGGAGCTGTTCCACCTCGGTCATCTGCCGGGACAGCTTCATCTCCAGCTGGCGCTGATTGCCGATCACCGCGGCCGCCTGCTGCACCAACGCCTGGTGCTGGCGCTGTGCCTCCTCGACGGCCTGCTGGATCTGCACCTTCGGATCGGCGTGCTCGTCGATCTTCGCCCCGAAGAGCGCCATCAGGTACTTCCAACCCTTGACGAACGGGTTCGCCATCTCCGCCTCGTCCCCTCAGTAGCGTCGCGTCTACATCGTCCCAGCCGGACGCCACTCCGGCACCCGTACGCTCCTGATCAACAGTACGACGCGAACGCCAGCACCGCCCACGCCGCGACGGGCCGGGTCAGGCGGCGCAGACCACGTCCCGCTCGGCGGGGCGTACCCGGGTGCTGCGCAGCGTGGCCTTGAGCGGCGAGTCCTGCCGGACCTGGACGGCGACACCGCCGTCGGAGGTGACCTGCCGGACACCGCGGTTGGTGGCCTTGCGCACGGCGGCGGGGGCCACCGCGGCCGGCTCGACCCGCTCGTCGGCCACCGGAACCAGCACGCCGGGCATCTGCTCGGCCAGGGCGACGGTGTCGCTCACCTCGCGGAGCAGCTCGGACAGGCGGGCGCCGAGCGCGTCGCAGATCGCTGCCAGCAGTTCGCTCGAGGGTTCCTTCTGGCCGCGTTCGATCTCGGAGAGGTAGCCCAGGCTGACGTTGGCGGCGGAGGAGACCTCGCGGAGGGTGCGGTGCTGCCCTTGCCTGCGTGCTCGCAGCGCGTCACCGATCACCCGGCGTAGCAGGACCATCGCACCTCCCCCTGAACGGGAACACCATCCCCGGCCGATTTCGCGTCGCGCCGGACGCGGTGGACCGCTCCCGGCGCCGACGGCGACCGCCGGAGCCTTCCCGCAACCGTACCCGTTGGCCGCCACGACGACATCCCACCCCGCCTTTCGAAAATCCGGACGGAGCGACCGTCCGCCGGGCGTGTCGACGCCGGACCGGCTCACCGGCGGCCGGTCCCGGCCGCCTCGGCGGCGTCGGCGTCCTCGGGGAGCTGGATGCGGTCGGCGAGCAGGCGCAGCGCCTCGATCACCGCGGCCGCGCGGATGTGGTCGCGTCCGCCGCCGAGGTCGAGCCGGCGTACCTGCGTGCCGTCCGGTCCGGCGACCGCCACGTAGACCAGGCCGACCGGCTTGTCGTCCTGCGGCTCCGGCCCGGCCACGCCGGTGGTGGCGAGGCCCCAGTCGGCGCCGCAGCGCTCCCGTCCGCCCTCGGCCAGCGCCGCCGCCACGTCCGGGTCGACCGGGCCGCGGTCGGCCAGCAGATCCTCCGGTACGCCGGCGAGCGTCGCCTTGAGTTCGGTGGCGTAGACCACCATGCCGCCCCGGTAGATGGAGCTGACCCCGGCGATCTCCACGATCGCGGCGGCGAGCAGTCCGCCGGTCAGCGACTCGACGGTGGCCAGCGTCTCGCCGCACTCGTGCAGGCGGTGCACCACGGCAGCCGCCGGGCTGCCGGCGGGCCGCTGGTTTCTCGCGTCGGTGTCCATGCCCGCCCCCATTTCCCGCACCACGCCGGCTTACTCGTCGGCCGCCCGGATCGCCGGATCCGCCGACCGGCTCAACGGGCCGGGCGCCGCAGCCGCAACGCCTGGGCGATGTAGTCGAACCCGGTGACCACGGTGACCACCACGGCCGCCCCCATGATCCACGGCCCGATCGCGGCGAGCGCCGCCGGCATCGGCCAGAGGTACCAGGTGATCGCCAGGATCTGCAGCGCCGTCTTGACCTTGCCGCCCCGGCTGGCCGCGATCACGCCGTGCCGGATCACCCAGAAGCGCAGCGCGGTGATGCCCAGCTCACGGGCCAGGATGACCACCGTCACCCACCAGGGCAGCCGGTCGTAGACGGAGAGCAGCACCAGGGCGGCGCCGGTGAGCGCCTTGTCGGCGATCGGGTCGGCGACCTTGCCCAGCGAGGTGACCAGTTCGTACCGGCGGGCGATCCAGCCGTCGACCAGGTCGGTCGCGGAGGCCACCGCGAAGATCAGGCAGGCCGCCATCTGCCAGCCCGCGTGGCTCATGCCGGAGGCGATCACGGTGGCCGCGAAGACCGGCACCAGCATCAGGCGCGCGCCGGTGAGCACGTTCGCCGCGTTGAGCAGGGGTACGGGGGCAGCGGCCGTCGACTCCGCTCCCGTCATGTCCCGCATCGCCCCACGTGGCTTCCCCGCTCCATCAGGGCCCGCCGTCACCGTACCGCGCCGGGCGCCGCCGAGATCATCTCATCCGGTACGGCGACCAGGTCCACGCCCTCGGTCGCCGTCACCGTGGCCCGGACCAGGTCACCGGGGCGCAGCGCGGCCAGATCGACCCCGCCGCCGACGGGCGCGACGAGGGTGGTCGAGCCGTCGACCTCGGGCGCCTGATGGGCGGCCCGCCCCTCCACCACGCCGTCGGCGGTCGAGTCCACGAGCACCTCCACCGTCGCGCCGAGGCGCTCCTCGGCGCGCTGCGAGCAGAGTTCGTCGGCCAGCGCGCTGAGCTTGTCGTACCGCCGCTTGATCGTGGCGGCGGAGACCTTGCCGGTCAGGCCGGCGGCCTCGGTGCCGTCCTCGTCGCTGTAGTCGAACATGCCGATCGCGTCCAGCCGCGCCTCGGTCAGGAACCGGACCAGCTCGGCCACGTCCTGCTTCGTCTCGCCGGGGAATCCGACGATGAAGTTGCTGCGCGCGCCCGCCTCCGGCGCCAGCGCGCGGGCGGAGGCGAGCAGCTCCAGGAACCGGTCGGTGGAGCCGAAGCGGCGCATCCGGCGCAGCACCGGCTCGCTGGAGTGCTGGAACGACAGGTCGAAGTACGCGGCCACGCCCGGCGTGGTGGCGATCACCTCAACCAGGCCGGGCCGGGTCTCGGCGGGCTGGAGGTAGCTGGCGCGGACCCGCACGATCCCGTCGATCGCGGCGAGCTGCGGCAGCAGCTTCTCCAGCGCGCGCGGGTCGCCCAGGTCCTTGCCGTACGAGGTGGAGTTCTCGCTGACCAGCACCAGCTCCCGGACGCCGGTCTTGGCCAGCCACTCGGCCTCGGCGAGCAGCTCGTCCGGGGTACGCGAGACGAACGCCCCACGGAAGGCCGGGATGGCGCAGAACGCGCACCGCCGGTCGCAGCCGCTGGCGAGCTTGAGTGACGCCACCGGGCCGGTGTCGAGCCGGTGCCGCAGCACCTGCCGCAGGTGGGCCGGGGTGTGCGCGTCGGTCTCCGGTGCGACCCGGGCCGGGGTGCCGTGGCCAGGCAGCGACACCGCCGCGTCGCGGCGCTTCACCGGGGTCAGCGGCAGCAGCTCCCGCCGGTCGCGGGGGGTGTGCGCGCCGATCGCCTCGCCGGCCAGCACCGAGTCGAGGCGGGCGGCGATGTCCGGGTAGTCGTCGAAGCTCAGCACCGCCTGCGCCTCGGGGAGACTGTCGGCCAGCTCACGGCCGTACCGCTCGGCCATGCACCCGGCGGCGACGACCTTCGCGCCGGTGTCGGCGGCGGCGAGCAGCGTCTGGATCGAGTCCTGCTTGGCCTTCTCGACGAACCCACAGGTGTTCACCACCACCACGTCGGCGCCCTCGCCGTCGGTGGTGACCTGCCATCCGTCGGCGTGCAGCCGGGCGGCCAGTTCCTCCGAGTCGACCTCGTTACGGGCGCAGCCGAGGGTCAGCAGGGCGACGCGGCGCCCGTCGGATCGCGGGGTGGAGGAGGAGGCAGACACCATCCGAGGGTACCGGGCCGGTTCCGGAGCGCCGCGCACCCGTCCGGCCGGTTCAGCGGGCGGGAACGCCCACCCGGGCCAGCCGGTCGAGGAGGAGCACCTCCGTGCCGGCCAGGCCGGTGGAGCAGAAGACCGAGATCTGGTCCGCGGTGGTCCGGCCGGGGACCGCGCCGGCCAGCACCGCGCCCAGGTCGCGCAACCGCCCGGCGTACGGCTCGACGGCGGCCAGCATCGGCGGGACGTACGCGGTGGCCTGCCCGGGTGAGTCGGTGACCATCAGATCGGCGGCGTCGAGCAGGTCGGGGCCGAACTCGTGCCGGTCGACCTGCTTGAAGCCGACCGTGTTGACGTGGGTGCCGGGGGCAAGATCGGCGGCGTCGAGCACCGGGGTGGTGCTGGTGGTGGCGAGCACCACGACGTCGCGGTCGCGTACCGCGGCGGCGGCCGAGCCGACGGCGCGGGCCGGCACGTCCAGCTCGGCGCGGACCCGCGCGGCGAACGCCTCCCGCCGGGCCGGCGAGCGGCTGTACACGGTCACCTCGCGCAGCGGGCGGACCGCCGCGGCGGCCCAGACCTGGGTCCACGCCTGCCGGCCGGACCCCACCACGCCGACCGTGGCGGCGTCCGCGCGGGCCAGCGCGTCGACCGCCACGCCACCGAGTCCTCCGGTACGCCGGGAGCCGAGTTCCTCGCCCACGGCGATGGCGCGTACCGCGCCGGTGTTCGCGTCGTGCAGCACGACCAGTTGACCGCTCTCCGGGTGGCCGAACGTGTCGTACGAGCGGAAGCCGTACCACTGCCCGGTGAGGTGCCCGGCGGTGAGCACCATCCGGCCCCCGTCCAGCGGCGCGGAAGCCCGGGGCGGGGCGATGAGCCGCCCCGCGTACGCGGCCAGCAGCGCGTCGCGCATGGCAGCGACGGTGAGCGGGGCGTCCACGGCGGCCGCGACGTCGTCGTCGGAGAAGAGCAGGGTCATGCCTTCCATCGTGCAACCTGAAGTTGACGTCAACTCCACCCGAGGTGGGCTTTCTCACCTCGCCGACGGTCCGCCCCGCCCGGTGCTACCGTCGGCCACGACGGCCCGCGGGCCGTCCCGGACGAGTGGTGGGCGTACCCGGTCAGGCCAAGACGCCCCGCGTGACCCAACCGCCGCCCGGCCCGCTCCGCGCCGGGCCCGCCCGTCAGAGGTGATGTCCCATGGCCTGGATCGTGCTGGTGATCTCCGGACTCCTGGAGACCGCGTGGGCGATCGCGCTGGACCGCAGCGCCGGCTTCACCCGTCCGCTCCCCTCCGCCGTCTTCGCCGTCACCCTGGTGGCCAGCATGGCCGGCCTGGCGTACGCGCTGCGCGACATCCCGGTCGGCACCGGTTACGCGGTGTGGGTCGGCATCGGCGCGGTGGGTACCGCGCTGGTCGGGATGCTCGCGCTGGGCGAACCGGTCAATCTGCCGCGCGTGGCCTGCCTGCTGCTGGTGGTGGCCGGTGTGATCGGACTGAAGCTGTTCGCCTGATCGCCCGCATCCGGTTTGGACGATGCGCCGCCCGGGGTACCCGGTCTCCCGTTGACCGACAGAGCGATCATCACGGAGGACCCCATGGCCGACATGCACGCCAGCGCCCGTCCGCGCAGCAACGCCGCCCGGATCTGCACGATCGTCGCGTTCGTCTTCGCGGCTCTCGCGATCTTCCTGTCCCCGCTGATCTTCGGCGTCCTCGGCCTGATCCTCGGCATCGTCGGCGCCGTCCTCGGTGACAAGCCGCTGGGCTGGTACGCCGCCGCCGCGAGCGTGGTCGGCGCGATCATCGGCGCCGTGCTCGTCGCCGCCCTGCTCAACTGACCCGGACCGCCGACGGCGGCTCCCACCTGACGGTGGGGGCCGCCGTCGTCCGTTGCGGGGCCGTCAGTCCTCGCCGCCGCGCAGGCCGGCCAGGACCTCCTCCAGCTCGTCCGGCTTGACCAGCACGTCGCGGGCCTTCGAGCCCTCGGACGGGCCGACCACGCCCCGGGTCTCCATCAGGTCCATCAGGCGGCCCGCCTTGGCGAAGCCGACCCGCAGCTTGCGCTGCAGCATCGAGGTCGACCCGAACTGCGAGGTGACCACCAGCTCGACCGCCTGCACGAGCAGGTCCAGGTCGTCGCCGATGTCCTCGTCGATCTTCTTCTTGCTGTCCTGCGCCGGGGCGAGCACGTCCGGACGGAACTCCGGCTCGCGCTGGTCCTTGCAGAACTTCACCACGTCGGCGATCTCGCGCTCGGTGACCCAGGCGCCCTGGATGCGCTGCGGCTTCGACGCGCCCATCGGCAGGAACAGGCCGTCGCCGCGGCCGAGCAGCTTCTCCGCGCCCGGCTGGTCCAGGATGACCCGGGAGTCGGCGAGCGAGGAGGTGGCGAACGCGAGCCGGGACGGCACGTTCGCCTTGATCAGGCCGGTGACCACGTCCACCGAGGGCCGCTGGGTGGCGAGCACCAGGTGGATGCCGGCGGCCCGGGCGAGCTGGGTGATCCGGACGATGGAGTCCTCCACGTCGCGCGGCGCGACCATCATCAGGTCGGCCAGCTCGTCAACGATCACCAGCAGGTACGGGTACGGCCGCATCTCCCGCTCGCTGCCCGGCGGCGCCTTGATCTCGCCGTTGCGCACCTTGCGGTTGAAGTCGTCGATGTGCCGGACCCCGTTGGCGGCGAGGTCGTCGTAGCGCATGTCCATCTCGCGGACGACCCACTCCAGCGAGTCGGCCGCCTTCTTCGGGTTGGTCACGATCGGTGTGACCAGGTGCGGGATGCCCTCGTAGCCGGTCATCTCGACGCGCTTCGGGTCGATCAGCAGCAGCCGCACCTCGTCCGGCGTGGCCCTGGTCAGGATGGAAACCAGCAGCGAGTTGAGGCAGGAGGACTTGCCCGCGCCGGTGGCGCCCGCGATCAGGATGTGCGGCATCTTCGCGAGGTTCGCGACCACGTAGCCGCCCTCGATGTCCTTGCCGAGCGCCACCACCATCGGGTGGTGGTCGCTGGTCGCCTCGCGGGAGCGCAGCACGTCGCCGAGCGACACGTTCTCCGGGTCGGTGTTCGGGATCTCCACACCCACAGCGCTCTTGCCCGGGATCGGGCTGAGGATGCGGACGTCCGGCGACTTCACCGCGTACGCGATGTTGCGGGACAGCTGGGTGATCCGCTCGACCTTGACGCCCGGGCCCAGCTCCACCTCGTACCGGGTGACTGTCGGGCCGCGGGTGAAGCCGGTGACGGCGGCGTCCACGTCGAACTGCTCGAAGACGCCGGTGAGCGCGGCGATCACCTCGTCGTTGGCCTTGCTGCGGCTCTTCGGCTTGGCGCCGCTGCCGAGCAGGTTCGCCGGCGGCAGCGTGTAGTCGCCGGCCAGCCCGGTCAGCGCGAGCTGCTCGGCGCGGGTGGGCAGCGGCGAGTGCTCCGGCGGCTCGACCGGCTTGCGGTTCGCCGGCACCTTCGGCGGCTTGCGCGGCAGCACCAGGGTTTCCTGCAGATCGACGCCGGCCAGCTCGTCGTCCGGGTCCAGCGGCTCCAGCGGCGGCGGCATCCGCTTCGCCGGCCGCTTGCGGGCGGGCTTCGCCGGCGCCTCGTCCTCGGCGAACTCCTCGTCGGCGTCCGGCCCGGCCGGGTCGGCGCGCAGGCCGAGCCGCTCCGGGATCTTGTTGATCGGCGTCGCGGTGACCACGAGCAGGCCGAACACCAGCAGCAGGAGCAGCAGCGGCATGGCCACCCAGGCGGTCACCGCCGACTTCAGCAGGTCACCCACGCCCGCGCCGATCAGGCCACCGGCGAAGTCACGCTGGACCTCGTCGACCGGGTTCTGCCCGATGTGCAGCATCGCGGCGGTGGCCAGCATCATCGAGCCCCAGCCGACCAGGCCGCGACCGCGGTGCTCGGGATCGGCCGGGGTCCGCATCAGCCGCCACGCGCCGACCATGAACAGCACCGGAAGGATTATCGAGATGGCGCCGATGAACAGCCGTACGGTGTCGGCCAGGTGCCGGCCCACCGGCCCGGCGCCGCCGCCCCAGATGCCCACCGCACTGAGGATGGCCAGGCCGAACAGCAGCAGCCCGGCGCCGTCGCGGCGGTGCTCCGGATCCAGCTCCCGGGTGGACGCGGCCTGCCGCCCGGCCGCCCGGAACGTCCAGCCGACCGTGTGCGCCAGTCCCATCCAGACAGCGCCGACCGCCCGGCCGACGAACGCGGCCGGGCTCGGCCCGGGAGCCGGTCGCCGCCGCGCCGGCTTCCGCGCCGCCGCCTTCTTCGCCGGTTGCCGGGCGCGGTTGTTCGTGGTGCCACGCGGCGACGCGCCGCGCCGCCGGCTCGCCTGAGAGGTACGGCCCGCCATAGAGTCACGGTAACGGCGGCACCCGGTGGATCGCCGCTTTTCCGGGTCGTGTCCGCGCGTCGCAGCACGGGTCGGACCGTCGTTTGTGTTATTCGCCTCAGAAGGGATGCCCGATGGCGTCGCCGGAGATCGAGGACGGTCCGGACGGTCCGCTGGCCGGACACCCGCAGGAACTGCGCCCGCTGACCGGCGAGCTGATCGCCGCCGTGCTCGGCCACCGGGGGTACGCGGTGGTCAAGGAACCCGACGGCGCGCTGGTCGGCCGCTGGGAGCGGAACCTGATCTGGTTCCACCGCCGGGGCGCGGCCGGTGAGCTGCTCCAGGTGCGCACCGTCGTCGCGCACCACTTCGGCATCGAGCGCGTGCCCGAGCTGCACGCCTTCTGCAACATGTGGAACCACGACCGGCTCTGGCCGAAGGCGTACGTGCACGTCGCCGACGACGGGTCGGCCCAGGTGTGTGGCGAGGTCACCACCGACCTGGAACGCGGGGTGACGCCGCACCAGCTCGACCGGCTCGTCGACTGTGGCGTGACCACCGGGTGCCAACTCGCCGCCGCCGTCGACGAGCTGGCCGGCGGGACGCTCCGGTGACCACGGCACGCGACCGGGGGCTGGCCGCCGCGCTCGCCGACGCCCGGGACCGGCCCGACGGCGCGGAGCGCTGCGCCGAGCTGGAGCGGATCGCGTCGCGGGCGGACGCCACCGGCGACCCGCGTACCGCCCTGTCGGCGCGGTTCGCACTGGTCGAGGCGTACCTGCACCGGGGCGAGCGGTGGCGTGCGGTGGAGCCGGTCCGGCGGATGCGGGCCACGTTGGACGGGAACGCCGGGCTGCTGGACGCTCGCCCCGACGAGTTGACCCGCTTGCGCCGGCACCAGCGGCAGGCGGTGGAGGCGTCGTTCGGCACGCCCCGGGTGGGCCTTGATCAGGCGCGGTCCCTGTTGGACACGCTCGCCGGTGAGCTGGGCGAGGACGCGGCGCCGGTGGCGGAGCTGCGCTGCCGGCTCGCCGACCACCTCGGCGACGAACCGGCGGCCCGGCGCGCGTACGAGCGCTGGTCGGCGGCGGACGCGAACGACCCGGTCGGCGGGTGTACCGGGTGCGCCCCGGCGCGGCGGGCCGACCTGCTGGCCGGCTGGGGCGAGCCGGACGCGGCACTGGCGGCGCTCGCGCCCGCGCTGGCCGGCTGGGTCGAGCCGCAGGCGCCACCGACCCGGCGGGGCGAACGGCAGGCGGCGGCCGGGACGACGGCCTGCACCGACCAGCCGGAACGGGCGCTCGCCGTGGGGCTGCTGCCGTGGCTGCGTACCGGCGCGGTGACGCGGGCCGCCCGGGCGCACGTGTACGCGTACCGCCGGCACCGCGGCGAGAAGACCGCGTTCCCGCTGCTCGCCGCGCACCTGCGCTTCTGCGCGCTGGGCGGCTACCTGCATCGTGGGCTGGAGATCCTCACCGAGCAACTGCCCGAACTGGACCGCCCGGCCGACGACCTGTCCGCGATGGAGTTCGCCGCGGCGGGCGCGCTGCTGTGCGGGCTGGCCACCGAGGCCGGGCTGGGCGGGCGGCGGATCCACCGTCCCGGGCACGGCGCCCGGCCGGCGGCCGAGGTGGACGTGGCGACGCTCGGTACGCAGTTGCAGGCGCTGGCGACGGCGCTCGCCGGCAGCTTCGACGCCCGCAACGGCACCGGGCACCAGTCCGGCCGGATCGCCTCCTGGCTGGCCGAGCGGCCGCTCGCCGCGCCGGTGTCACTCGCTGCCGAGAGCGAGTTCGACGAGGAGCCGGACGCCGACCCGGCCGAGCCCGGGCCGCCCGGACCGGAGGAACCGGCCCCACTGGACGCGGCGCTGCTCGCCGCCGCGCTCGACGCCCGGGGCGAGCCGTACACGACGGAGCCGGACGGCACGCTCGCCGGGCGGTGGGGCGACGCCACGATCCAGTTCCGCATCCTCGGCCGGCAGGGCGACGTGCTGCACGCCCGGGTGGTGGCGGAACGGCGGCTGCCGGCCGGGCGGCGCGCCGAGGCGTACGCGTTCTGCAACGCCTGGAACCACGACCGGCTGCTGCCCGCCGCGTACGTGCACGAGCCCGGCGACGGGACGCTGGTGCTGGCCGCGGGCGTCTCCACCGACCTGTCCTGCGGGGTGGCACCGGCGCAGCTCGCGGTGCTGGTGGCCGCCGCGGTCCGCACCGGTACCGCGTACGCCGAGGCGGTCGCCGCGCTGCCCTGAGCCGCCGCCCCGGCGTGCCGAGGGAACGTGCCGCCGACGCGGCGCGTTCCCCGACCACCGGGCGGTGGTGGTCGAGGGCCGCGGTCTGGGTGCGGCGGTCAGCGGGCGGAGAACGCCAGCGTGTACTCGCCGGAGCCGGACAACCCGACGACGCGGTACCGGTAGGCGCCGGCCGGCGTCTCGGCGGTCAGGCGGGCCGCGCCGTCGATGGAGGTCGCGCGGGCCACGGTGCGGAACGCGCCGCCGGTGAAGCGTTGCAGCTCCAGCGCCACCCGGGCGCCGTCCGGCGCGGACAGGCACGCCTCCTGGGTGCCGTCGGGCACCCGGTAGAAGCGCCCGTCCGGCTGGATCTGGGTCCGTCCGGCGGCGATCCGGCCGGTCCGGCTCACCTGCCCGGTGCACTCGGTGTCGCCGGCCGGCGGGGTGGGCTCGGCGGTCGCGGGCGGGGTGGTCTCGCCGCCGCCCGTCGGCGGCTGCGTGGGCGCGGGCTGGTCGCCGGCGGTGACGAGCGTCAGGTTGTTGCGCTCGAGGATCTCGTTCACCGGCTGGAAGAACGTGGTGCCGCCCCGGGTGCAGTCGCCGGAGCCGCCCGAGGTGACGCCCTGCGCCTGGTCGCCGGAGAGCCACGCGCCGCCGGAGTCGCCCGGCTCGGCGCAGACGTTCGTACGGGTCAGCCCGGTGACCGTGCCCTCCGGGTAGTTGACTGTGGCGTTCTTCGCCTGGATCAGGCCGCACCGGGTGCCGGTGGTGGAGCCGGACCGGCAGATCGACGCGCCCACCGGCGCCTCGGTGGAGCCGTTCACCGCCACCGTGCCGCCGTCGTTGAAGTCGGTCACCACGCCCTGCGGCGTCCAGTCGGCGTTCACCCGCACGAACGCCCAGTCGTCACCCGGGAACGAGGACGCGGCAAACGTGCCCTGGGCGACCCGGTTCGATCCGGTGGTGCGGTCCCCCGGCCGGCCGCAGTGCCCGGCGGTGACGAACCCGCCGACCACGGAGAAGCCCACCGAGCAGCGGCCGGCGTTGTTGATCAGGTAGGCGTCGCCTCCCCGCACGTCGAACAGCGGACGCGGGGCCTCGTCGGCGGTACGCACCCGGACCGTCGCGGCCTTCGAACCGGCGGCGGCGGCGAACCGGCGGCCGTCGGCCTCCGCGCCCGGCCGCGCGATCACGACCACCGCGTTGTCTGCCACGTCGACGTACCAGCCGGCCACGTCCGGGCTGGCGTCGGCGCCCGCCGCGTCCAGCCGGGACTTCACCGCGTCCAGCTCGGCGACGCCCCGCGCGACCCGCTTCGGGACCGCGCCCGCCGCGCGTACCCGGGCCTCACCGGCCGGGTCGGCCACCGCCACGGTGAGCGTGGCGCCGTCCGCGCTGAGCCAGCTGCCCCCGTAGCCGGCGCCGAGTTCGCCGCGCAGCCGGGTGACGGTGCCGGCCGCCCACCGCTCCGTCCGCAACCGCTTCACCGCCTGGTCGCGGGTCAGCGAGAGGTCGCGGCCCATCGCGTCCAGGACCTCCGGCGCGACGCCGTCGGCCGCCGGCGCGGCCCGCCGGGGTTCCTCACCGGCGAACGACGGTACGGTCACCGCCGCCGTCAACCCGGCCGCCGCCACCAGTACGCCGATGGCTGTCATCCGTCTGCGGTCCATCCGCCACGCTCCTCCCGACCGGCGCAGGGGCACGCCGGCCGTCGGGAGGTACGGAGACGGACGCCGATCGGATGAGGGTGAGCGAAGGGTTTCGACGCGGCGTGTCGGGGCGTACCCGGAAAGCGACGGCGCCGGCCCACCGCGGACGGTGGACCGGCGCGCGGCGCGGTCGGGTCAGACCTCGACGACGGTCGGGACGATCATGGGCCGACGGCGGTACGCGTCGTTGACCCAGCGGCCCACCGTGCGGCGGACGATCTGCTGGAGCTGGTGCGGGTCCGTGATGCCGTCCGCGGCGGCCCGGTTCAGCGCCTCGGTGACCAGCGGGACCACCGGGTTGAACGCCTCCGGGTCCTCGGAGAAGCCCTTGGCCGAGACGGTCGGCCCGGCGACCACCTTGCCGGTGACCGAGTCGACCACCACTGTCGCGGCGATGAACCCGCCGTCGCCGAGGATCCGGCGCTCGGTGAGCAGCGACTCGCTCACGTCACCGACGGCGAGACCGTCGACGTAGACGTACCGGCTCTTGACCCGCCCGACCAGGCTGGCGCGGCCCTCGACCAGGTCGACCACGTCGCCGTCCTCGCAGAGCACGACCCGGTCCGGCGCGACGCCGGACTCGATGCCGAGCCGGGCGTGCGCCCGCAGGTGCCGCCACTCGCCGTGCACCGGCATCAGGTTGCTCGGGCGGACGACGTTGAGCAGGTAGAGCAGCTCGCCGGCCGGGGCGTGGCCGGAGACGTGCACCTTGGCGACGTCCTTGTGGACCACCACGGCGCCGGCCCGGGCCAGCCGGTTGATCACCCGGTAGACCGAGGTCTCGTTGCCGGGCACCAGCGAGGACGCCAGCACCACCGTGTCGCCGGGCGCGATGGTGATGTGCCGGTGGTCGCCGCTGGCCATCCGGCCCAGCGCGCTCATCGGCTCGCCCTGCGAACCGGTGGACATCAGCACGATCTGCTCGGGCGGCAGGTTCGTGGCCTCCTCGATCCCGACCACCAGGCCGGGCGGGATGTTCAGCAGGCCCAGGTCACGGGCGATGCCCATGTTGCGGACCATGGACCGGCCGATCAGCGCCACCTTGCGGCCGTGCTCGGATGCCGAGTCGAAGACCTGCTGCACCCGGTGCACGTGCGAGGCGAACGAGGCGACGATGATCCGCCCCTTGGCCTTTCCGAAGATCGAGTCGAGGACCGGGCCGATCTCCCGCTCCGGCGTGACGAAGCCGGGGATCTCCGCGTTCGTCGAGTCGGACAGCAGCAGGTCGACGCCCTCGGCGCCGAGCCGGGCGAACCCGGCCAGGTCGGTGATCCGCCCGTCCAGGGGAAGCTGGTCCATCTTGAAGTCGCCGGTGTGCAGCACCAGGCCGGCCGGGGTACGGATGGCCACCGCGAGCGCGTCCGGGATCGAGTGGTTCACCGCGAAGAACTCGCACTCGAACGGGCCCAGCCGTTCCCGGCCACCCTCCCGCACGGTCAGCGTGTACGGCTGGATCCGCCGCTCGGCCAGCTTCGCCTCGACGAGCGCGAGCGTGAACTGGGAACCGACGAGCGGAATGTCCGGCTTGTGCGCGAGCAGGTACGGCACCGCGCCGATGTGGTCCTCGTGGCCGTGCGTGAGCACGATCGCCTGCACGTCGGCCAGCCGGTCCAGAATCGGAGCGAAGTCGGGCAGGATCAGGTCCACGCCCGGCTGCTCGACGTCGGGGAACAGCACCCCGCAGTCGACGATGAGCAGCTTGCCGTCGTACTCGAAGACGGTCATGTTCCGGCCGATGGCGCCGAGTCCGCCGAGCGGGATGATCCGCAGGCCGCCCTCGGGCAGCGGCGGGGGCAGTTCACCCTCGATGTGCGCCTCGGTCACGCGTCACCTCATTCTGCGACGCCGTCGCGCGGCGTCCGTCGTGTCGTTGATTTATTCGGGCAGGGGCAGGCCCGCCGCGGCGCAGTCGGCGCGCAGCTGGGCCAGTTCGTCACCGGTGGCGTCGACGAGCGGCGGCCGCACCGGACCGGCCGAGCGACCCTGCACCCCGAGGCCGGCCTTGACCAGGATCGTGCCCTGGGTGCGGAAGATGCCGGTGTAGAGCGGCAGCAACTGCCGGTGCAGGGCGAGCGCCCGGGCGTTGTCGCCCGCCTCGAACGCCTCGATCATCTGCTGGGTCAGCGCGCCGGTGAAGTGGGTGGAGGTGCCGACCACGCCGACCGCGCCGATCGACAGCATCGGCAGGGTCAGCGCGTCCTCGCCGCTGTAGTAGGCCAGGTCGGTGCGGCTGAGCACCTCCGCGGTGGCGAGCAGGTCGCTCTTGGCGTCCTTCACCGCGACGATCCGGCCGTGCTCGGCCAGCTTCACGAGCGTCTCGGTGGCGATCGCCACGCCCGTGCGGTGCGGGATGTCGTAGAGCATGACCGGCAGGCCGGTGGCGTCCGCGACGGTGGTGAAGTGACGCAGCAGACCGGCCTGCGGCGGCTTGTTGTAGTACGGCGTGACCACCAGCAGGCCGTGCGCACCGGCCTTCTCGGCCTGCGTGGCCAGCTCGACGGTGTGCCGGGTGTCGTTGGTGCCCACCCCGGCGACGATGCGGGCCCGGTCGCCGACCGCCTCGACCACGGCACGGATCAGCGACTCCTTCTCCGCCTCCGTGGTGGTCGGGGACTCGCCGGTGGTGCCGTTGAGGACCAGCGCGTCGTTGCCCTGCTGGTCGACGAGGTATTCGGCGAGCCGGGCGGCGCCGTCGAGGTCCAGGCCGCCGTCCGGCGTGAACGGGGTCACCATGGCCGTCATCACTCGCCCGAACGGGCGCGACGCGCCCCGGCTGGGGGCGGCGGAGTGGTCGTGCGTCATGCTCACAACCTAGCGGACGGCCGCCGGTGACCCGGCGGCGAAGGGCGACGAGTCACTCGGCGTGCGGCGACGCTGCCACCTCGGTGCCGTCGGGCAGCGTGGAGATCTCGAAGTCGGCGAAGACGTTCGGCGCGACACCCTTGAGCTGGCGCAGGCACTCCACGGCCAGCTCGCGGATCTCCACGTCGGCGTGCTCGGTGGCGCGCATCTTCACGAAGTGGCGCCAGGCCCGGTAGTTGCCGGTCACCACGATCCGCGTCTCGGTGGCGTTGGGCAGCACCGCCCGGGCCGCCTGGCGGGCCTGCTTGCGGCGCAGCGTCGGGTTGGGCTCGTCGGTGAAGCGGGCCTCCAGCCCCTCCAGCAACTCGGTGTACGCCCGTACCGCCGCGTCGGTGGCCTCGACGAACTTCTTGTGCAGCTCCGGGTCGTCGGCGATCACCGACGGCTCGACCATCGCCGCGTCCCGCTCGGGCACGTAGCGCTGGGACAGCTGCGAGTAGGAGAAGTGCCGGTGCCGGATCAGCTCGTGCGTGAACGAGCGCGAGACGCCGCTGAAGTAGAAGCTCACGGAGCCGTGCTCCAGCACGCTCAGGTGGCCGACCTCCAGGATGTGCGCCAGGTAACCGGCGTTCGTCGCGGTGGCCGGGTTCGGCTTCTTCCAGCTCTGGTAGCAGGCCCGGCCGGCGAACTCGGCGAGCGCCTGCCCGCCGTCGGCGTCGGTGGACCAGGGCACCTCTTCGGGTGCCTGGAACTGGGTCCACGCGATCAACTTGACCTGGGGCTGCACCATCTCCGGCATTCCTGCGACTGTAGTGGCCGCGCCGTCGCCGTGGAAATCGGGCACGCGGCCGTCCGGAACCGGTCAGACGTAGAGCGAGGTGAAGGGAGCCCAGGGCAGGTTGCGGACCACCGAGAAGACCCCCCAGGCGGCCAGGAACACGCCGATCACCTTCGGGCTGAACCGCGCCTCCGGCAGCTTCCAGCCGAACGCCCGGTTACCCGCCCAGGCCACGAAGAGCCAGGCCAGGAACGGCAGCGCGAACACGAAGAGGAAGTGGTGGCGGGCCGCGGCGGGCAGGTCGGCGTGCAGCACGTACCAGAGCGCGCGGGTGCCGCCGCAGCCCGGGCAGTCGAGCCCGGTGGTCAGCTTGAGCAGGCAGGTCGGTGCGGCGTCCGGGTCGCTCCGGGTCGGGTCACTGACCAGCGCGTACGCGATGCCGACGCCGACGCAGCCGAGCGCCGCGAGCGGCACCGCCCAGCGCGGGGCGCGGGCGTGCAGGCGCATCACCATCCGGGTGAACCGGTCGGCCTCGACCGGCTGGTACGCCGGCGGGTAACCCCCCGGCCACGGTGCTCCGGGCGCTCCGGCGGGAGCGTGCGGACCGGCGTGCGCGTGCGTCTCGGCGTGCGAGGGCTGCCCGGCGTACGCGTAGGCGTGCGCCTCGCCCTGCGGCCCGGACTCCGGCTGCGCGTGCCCGTGCGGCTCGGGGTGCGGGTCGGGCGCGGTGGCAGGCCGGTCAACGCTCGTCACGCGCTCACCGTACACCGGCCACGCCCACCAGCGCGGCGGCCAGCGGCCCCGCCAGGTCGCCCGCGGCGGGCGGGGCGACCGCGTCCAGACCGAGCCAGCCGGCCAGCCGGTACAGCTCGGCGGCGAGCGCCACGGCGGTCTCCCCCGGATCGGCGCCCGGCTCGACCCAGGCGGCGGGCACCAGCAGCACCCCGGCCTTCCGGTCGGCCTTCAGGTCGACCCGGGCGGTGAAGCGCTCGCCCTGGCGGAACGGCAGCACGTAGTAGCCGTAGACCCGCTGCGGCGCCGGCACGTAGATCTCGATCCGGTAGGTGAAGCCGAACAGCCGCTCGGTGCGCCCTCGCTCCCAGACCAGCGGGTCGAACGGGCTGACCAGTGTGTTGCCGCGCACCCAGCGGGGCAGCCGGGCATCGGCGTGCAGGTAGGCGGGGTGCCGCCAGCCCTGCACGGTGACCGGGGTCAGCTCGCCCGCCTCGACCAGCTCGGCCACCGCCTGCCGCGCCCCGGCGACCGGGAGCCGGAAGTAGTCGCGCAGCTCCGGCTCGGCGGCCACACCCAGCGAGCGGGCGGCGATCGAGACGAGCGACCGGTACGCCTCGGCGTCGCTCGGGGTGGGCGCGTCCAGCACGGCGGCCGGGAGCACCCGCTCGGGCAGGTCGTAGCGGCGGGCAAACGAGTTGGTGCGGTCGGCGGCGGTGACCTCGCCGGCCCAGAACAGGAACTCCAGTGCCCGCTTCACGACGGACCAGTTCCAGCCCCAGTTGCCGGTCTCGCGAGGCGCGTCGTGCTCGATCTCGGCTGCGGTCAGCGGGCCCCGGGCGGCCACCTCGTCGCGGACCCAGGCGATCAGCCCGGGCTGCTCCTCGGCGATCCGGCGCATGCCGCCCCACGCCTCGTCGCGGGCCTTCGCCATCCGCCAGCGCAACGCCGGGTGCAGGCCCACCGGCACCAGCGACGCCTCGTGCGCCCAGTATTCGAACAGCTCACGCGGGCGGCGGTAGGCGGCGGTGTCGAGCAGGGCGGTCGGGTAGGGCCCGAGCCGGCTGTAGAGCGGCAGGTAGTGCGCCCGCTGGAGCACGTTCACCGAATCCATCTGGATCAGCCCGACCCGGTCGAGCACCCGGCGCAGATGCCGCCGGGTGGGCACGCCGGTGGGCGCCGGGTCGGCGAAGCCCTGGGCGGCCAGGGTGATCCGGCGGGCCTGGGCGAGGGAGAGCGATTCGGCCATCGTCGGCGACCCTAATCCAGCGGTACGACACCGGGAGCGGCGGCTGGACCGATCGCCCGCCGGGGCATAGAACGGACAGGTGCTCACCATTCGCCGGGAGGAACCGGACGACGCCGAAGCGATCGCCCGGGTGCACGTCCACGGCTGGCAGGCCGGTTACGCCGGGATCATGCCCGCGGAGGTGCTGACCCGGCTGAACCCGCGCGCCTGGGCGCAGCGCCGCCGCGACCTCGGCACCGCCGACCCGGAGCACCCGTTCACCACGCTCGTCGCCGAGGACGACGGCACAATCGTCGGGTTCACCACGTTCGGGCCGTACCGGAACAACCAGGACCGCGGCGACCTCGACCCGGCGCACGGCGAGCTGGTGGCGATCTACGTGGAGCCGGCGCACTGGGGCTCGGGCACCGCGCGGACGCTGCTCGCGGCGGCCCGCGACGGCCTGGCCGAGCGGGGCTGGACGGAATACCGGCTCTGGGTGCTCGCCGACAACGCCCGCGCCCGCCGCTTCTACGAGCGGGCCGGGCACTCACCGGACGGCGAGGAGTCCACCTACGCGGTGCCGCTGTCCGGCGGCCTCGCCCCGATCCTGCTCCGCGAGCTGCGGTACACCACCGGAGGCTGACCCGGCCGGGAGATCGTCGCCGCGCCGCTCGCCGTCGATGGGTGTGAGCCAGCGGCGGATCGGTAGCCCGAGCAGCAACGCCAGGCTGATCCACACGTACGTGTTGCTGCCGAGGAAGCCGTCCACGCCGGTGAAGTCCTTCTCCCAGGACCAGACGATCCGGCTGCACAGCAGCGCGTACCCGATCACCGCGGCGGCCAGCAACAGACGGCGCCGGCGGCTGCGCGCGGGCGCCGCCATGCCGTTGTCGACGAGCAGGATCAGCCCGGGCAGCAGCCAGACCAGGTGGTGCACCCAGGTCACCGGGCTGACCAGGCACATCACCGCGCCGGTCAGGGCCAGGCCGGTGGCCTCGTCGCCGGCGGCCACCGCCGCCCGCGACCGCCACCCCCAGATCACGAGCGTCACGAGTACGAGCAGCAGCCACGCGATCGTGCTGGGGTGCTGCGGGTCGAGCCGGGCCACCACCCCGCGCAGCGACTGGTTGGAGACGAACGCCAGCTCGCCGACCCGGTCGGTGTTCCACAGCGCCTCGGTCCAGAACTCCCGGGAGGCGTCAGGGAAGAGGCCGGCGGCCACCAGCGTGGCGACCGCGGCGGTGCCGACAGTGGTCAGGGCGGCCCGCCAGCGGCCGGTGACCAGCAGGTAGACGATGAAGATGCCGGGCGTCAGCTTGATCGCGGTGGCCAGGCCGATGCCCACGCCCGCCCAGCGGCTGCGCGCCGGCAGCAGCCACAGCAGGTCCACCGCCACCAGGAACAGCAGCAGCATGTTGACCTGGCCGAAGTTGACCGTCTCCCGCATCGGCTCGTACGCGGCGGCCAGGCAGAGCGCGACCGCGAGCGCGAACCAGCGGGTCCAGCCGGAGCGGCGGGCCACCGGGTCCAGCAGCCGCCAGACCACCACGGCGCTCGTCACCACCGTCAGGGTCACGCTCACCACGATCGCCGCGTTCCACGGCAGGTACGCCATCGGCAGCATCACCAGCGCGGCGAACGGCGGGTAGGTGAAGCCGTACTGCGTGCCGGAGCGCAGGAAGTCGTAGATCTCCCCGCCGTCACGCGCCCAGTAGGTCAGCGCGCCGTAGTAGACCTGCAGGTCGAAGAAGCCGTGCCGGACCGCCGCCACGGAGAGGAACACGGTGACTGCCGCGGCGAGCGCCACCACGGCGACGACCTGCGCGACCGTGCGCGCGGCACCCTGCGCCACCGTCACCCTCCTCGCCCTGCGTAGGCTCACGTGCCATGGCTGCAGGCTACGTCCGGCCCGCGCGTCCTGAGGACGCCGGCGAGATCGCACGCATCCAGCTCGCGACCTGGCGGGTCGCGTACCGCCGGATCCTGCCACGGCACGTGCTCGACAACCTCGACGAGGCGTACCTCGCGCGGCGGTGGAGTGCGGCGGTGCAGGAGCCGCCCTCGGGCGCGCACCGGGTGCTGGTCGCCGTCGAACAGGCGGCGCAATCCTATCTGGTGGGGTTCGTCGCCTCCGGTCCGGCCGACGCGGACGCGCTCGCTCCCGGCGAGCCGGCCGAGGCGCTCGGCTCGGACGTCGCGGCGGTGACGGACCTGCTGGTCGAGCCCCGGTGGGGGCGGCGCGGGCACGGCAGCCGGCTGCTCGCCGCGGCTGTCGAGCACTGGCGCGGCGACGGGCTGACCCGGGCGGTCGCGTGGGCGTTCGACGCCGACGCGGCGACCCGGAAGTTCCTCGGCTCGACCGGCTGGGAGCCGGACGGGGCGACCCGCGCGCTGGACGTGGACGACATGCTGGTCCCCCAGCTCCGCTTCCACGTGGCGACCCCGGAGTCCGCTGACGAAAACCTCTCAGCCGACCGATGAGTTCCCGTCCGGCCGCCGGTCCACCCTCACGTGGGTGGGCCGGCGGTCCCGGCACGGGGCAGGACCGCCACCCCACCCCGCCGGTCAGGCGGGGCGGAGTTCGGCCACCAACTCGTCGTCCTCCATGGCGCCGGTGGGGTGGAAGCCCAGCGCGGTGTAGAGGGCGGCGGCGGGCTTGTTGTCGGGGTGGTAGCTCAGGCGGATCGGCTCGCCCGCCTCGGCGAGCCGGTCCGCGAGCGTCCGCACCGTGGCGCGGCCCAGGCCCCGGCCCTGCTCGGCGGCGTCGATCACCATGCCGCCGATCCAGCGCGACCCGTCGTCGTCCACGCCCCACATGACGTGGCCGACGACCGTCTCGTCGGCGTACACCGCGAGCGAGTTCCAGACCTCCGAGCGCTCGGTGAGGAGCAGGTAGCGGGCGGCCAGCGCGGCCACGAAGGCACGCTGGTCGTCGTGCGGCGCGACGTCCGCGACGGCCCGCCAGTTGTCGTCGTCCACCGGCCGCAGCGTCACCCGGCGGCCGGCGCGGTCGGAATGCCCGGAATCGATCATGAGCAGAGGGTACGCCCAGGTCAGTCGAGCAGGGCGTCCAGACCGACTGTGAGACCGGGCCGGCGACCCACCTCCCGGACCGCGAGCAGCACGCCGGGCATGAACGACACCCGGTCGTACGAGTCGTGCCGGATGGTCAGCGTCTCGCCAGTGGTGCCGAACAGCACCTCCTGGTGGGCGACCAGGCCGGTGGCGCGTACCGCGTGCACGCGTACCCCGTCGATGTCGGCACCGCGGGCGCCGGCCACCTCGTCGCGGGTGGCGTCCGGCGCGGGCCCCAGGCCGGCGTCGGCGCGGGCCGCGGCGATCAGCCGGGCGGTGTGGGTGGCGGTCCCGCTCGGCGCGTCCAGCTTGCGCGGGTGGTGCTGCTCGACGATCTCGACCGACTCGAAGTGGCGGGCGGCGCGCGCCGCGAACTGCATCATCAGCACCGCGCCGATGCCGAAGTTGGGGGCGATCACCACGCCCAGCCCGGGCCGGTCGTCGAGCCAGCCCCGCACCTGCGCGAGCCGCTGCTCGGTGAATCCGGTGGTGCCGACCACCGCGTGCACGCCGTTCTCGACGCACCAGCGCAGGTTGTCCATGACCGCGTCGGGGGTGGTGAAGTCGACGACCACCCCGGCGCCCGCCTGCGCCACCGCGTCCAGGTCGTCGCCCTGGTCGACGGCCGCTACCAGCTCCAGGTCGGCGGCGGAGTCGACCGCCTTGCAGACCTCCATGCCCATCCGGCCCCGCGCGCCCAGCACACCGACCCGGGCCGCCGTCTTCTGCTGCTCAGTCACGGGCCACAACCTATCCCAGCGCCCGGCGTGCGGTCCGGCGGACCGGCGGGCCGCTCAGCCCGTGACCGTGAAGCTGCCGGAGTCGAACGGGCCGACCACCGCCAGGGACATCGGCCGTCCGAGCAGGTCGGCGGCGAGCGCGTTCACGTCGTCGAGCGTCACCGCGTCCACCCGGGACAGCAGGTCGTCCACCGGCATCAGGTTGCCGTAGAGCAGCTCGCCCTTGGCGAGCCGGCTCATCCGCGAGCCGGTGTCCTCCAGCCCGAGCACGAACGAGCCCTTGCTCATCCCCTTGCCGCGGGCCAGTTCCGCCTCGGTGATCCCCTCGGCGGCCACCCGCGCCAGCCCCGCACGGGTCAGGTCCAGCACCTCGTCCACCTTGCCCGGCGCGCAACCGGCGTAGACGGCGAACACGCCGCTGTCGGCGTACTGGCTGGCGTAGGAGTAGACCGAGTACGCCAGGCCCCGCTGCTCCCGGATCTCCTGGAACAGCCGGCTGGACATGCCGCCCCCGAGCACGTTGTTCAGCACACCGAGGGCGAACCGCCGGTCGTCGGTGCGGTCGATCCCCGGGCAGCCGAGGATGACGTGCGCCTGCTCGGTCTCCTTCGGCTCGACGAGCGTGGTGGCCGGCTTCGTGCGTACCGCCGGGGTGGCCGACCGGTGCGGCGCGGGCGACGCCGGGTCGGTGTCCAGGGGGGTGCCGCGCAGCGCCTGCCGGACCAGCTTGACCACGGCGGCGTGGTCGAGGTTGCCGGCGGCGGCGATCACGATCTGCGGCGCGGTGTAGCGGCGGCGGTAGAAGCTCTGGATCTGCCGCCGGGTCATCGGCGTGACCGTCTCCTCCGTGCCGGAGATGAGCCGGCCCAGCGGGTGGTCGCCGTAGACGGCGCGGGCGAACAGGTCGTGCACCTCGTCGCCGGGCTCGTCGTCGTGCATGGCGATCTCTTCGAGGATGACGCCGCGTTCGGTCTCCACGTCCGCGGGGGCCAGCACCGAGTCGGCGACCAGGTCGCACATGACGTCGATGGCCAGCGGCAGGTCCTCGTCCAGCACCCGCGCGTAGTAGCAGGTGTATTCCTTCGTGGTGAAGGCGTTCGTCTCGCCGCCCACGGCCTCGATCTGCGCCGAGATCTCCAGCGCGCTGCGCTTGTTGGTGCCCTTGAACAGCAGGTGCTCCAGGAAGTGCGCGGCACCGGCCTGCGTGCCGTTCTCGTCGCGCGAGCCGACCGCCACCCAGATGCCGAACGACACGCTGCGCATCGCCGGGATCGCCTCGGTGAGCACCCGCAGCCCGCTGGGCAGCACGGTACGGCGGACGGTGCCGCCGAGCGGGTCGTCGCTGAGCGTACGGGTGACCGCGCGGGCCGCCGAGCCGATCGGCGCCACCCCCCGTCCCGTCGAGGCGCCTGACGAACTCACGAGAACCTGCTCTCCGGATGACGAGGAACGGCGGACGTACGACGGCTCCAGCTCGCGCGGGCGACCTGGAGCCGTGGGCCGGCCCGGGTGACGCGGACGTCACCCGGGCCGGTCGGTGAATCAGCTGTGCCGGGTCCGGCGGCGCGGACGGGACTCGCCGCCGCCCTCGCCACCCTCGGAGCGGCGCTCGCCACGGTCACCACGGTCGCCCCGGTCACGCGGGCCACGGTCGCCGCCGCGGTCCCGGCCCGACGGACGGTCGCCGCCACCGGCCGCGCCCTCGGCCGGCGCCTCGGCGCCCTCCGGGCGGATCTTGTCCAGGTAGATCTTGCCGCGGGCGTCGATGTCCGCGATCTCCACCTCGACCTTGTCGCCGACGTTGAGGTAGTCCTCGACCTTCTCGACCCGCTTGCCGTCGCCCACCTTGGAGATGTGCAGCAGGCCGTCGCGGCCCGGCAGCAGCGAGATGAAGGCGCCGAACGCGGCGGTCTTCACCACGGTGCCGAGGAACCGCTCGCCGACCTTGGGCAGCGTCGGGTTGGCGATCCCGTTGATCCGGTCCACAGCGGCCTGGGCCGCCGGCCCGTTGGTCGCGCCGACGTAGATCGTGCCGTCGTCCTCGATGGAGATCTCGGCGCCGGTCTCGTCCTGGATCGCGTTGATGGTCTGGCCCTTCGGGCCGATCACCATGCCGATCTTGTCGACCGGGATCTTCACGGTGGTGACCCGCGGCGCGTAGTCCGACATCTCGGCCGGCGCCTCGATGGCACGCTGCATCACGTCGAGGATGGTCTGCCGGGCCTCGTGCGCCTGCTGCAGCGCGGCGGCCAGGACGTCCGACGGGATGCCGTCCAGCTTGGTGTCGAGCTGCAGCGCGGTGACGAAGTCACGGGTGCCGGCGACCTTGAAGTCCATGTCGCCGAACGCGTCTTCGGCGCCGAGGATGTCGGTCAGCGTCACGTACTGGGTCTTGCCGTCGACCTCGTCGGAGATGAGGCCCATGGCGATGCCGGCGACCGGCGCCTTCAGCGGCACACCGGCCGAGAGCAGGCCCAGCGTCGAGGCGCAGACCGAACCCATCGAGGTGGAGCCGTTGGAGCCGAGCGCCTCGGAGACCTGCCGGATGGCGTACGGGAACTCCTCGCGCGAGGGCAGCACCGGGAGCAGCGCCCGCTCGGCGAGCGCGCCGTGGCCGATCTCGCGCCGCTTCGGCGAGCCGACCCGGCCGGTTTCACCGGTCGAGTACGGCGGGAAGTTGTAGTTGTGCATGTAGCGCTTGCGGTTCTCCGGGGACAGCGTGTCCACCATCTGCTCCATGCGCAGCATGTTCAGCGTGGTGACGCCCAGGATCTGGGTCTCGCCGCGCTCGAACAGCGCCGAGCCGTGCACCCGCGGCAGCACGCCGACCTCGGCGGACAGCGGACGGATGTCACGCGGGCCGCGGCCGTCGATGCGGACCTGCTCGCGCAGCACCCGGTTGCGGACCTCGGACTTGGTCAGCGACCGGAACGCGGCGGACAGCTCCTTCTCGCGGCCCTCGAACCGGCCGGTCAGCTCCTCGGCGACCTTGGCCTTGATCCGGTCCAGGGCCTCCTCGCGGTCGGCCTTGCCGGCGATCTTCAGCGCCTCGGCGACCTCGGCGCGGGCCACCTCGGCCACCGCGTCGTACGCGTCGTCGGAGTAGTCCAGGAAGACCGGGAACTCGGCGACCGGCTTGGCGGCCACCTCGGCCAGCTCGCTCTGCGCACGGCACAGCTCGCGGATGGCCGGCTTGGCGGCCTCCAGGCCGCTGGCCACGATCTCCTCGGTCGGCGCGGTCGCGCCACCCGAGATCAGGGTCACGGCGTTCGGGGTGGCCTCGGCCTCGACCATCATGATCGCGACCTCGCCGTCCGGCAGGGTGCGGCCGGCCACGACCATGTCGAAGGTGGCCCGCTCGAGCTCCTCCAGCGTCGGGAAGGCGACCCACTGGCCGTCGACGTGCGCGACCCGGGTCGCGCCGATCGGGCCGGAGAACGGCAGGCCGGAGAGCTTGGTCGACATCGAGGCAGCGTTGATCGCCACCACGTCGTACGGGTGCTGCGGGTCGAGCGCCAGCACCGTCTCGACGACCTGGACCTCGTTGCGCAGGCCCTTGACGAACGACGGGCGCAGCGGCCGGTCGATCAGCCGGCAGGTGAGGATGGCGTCCTCGCTGGGCCGGCCCTCGCGGCGGAAGAACGAGCCGGGGATGCGGCCCGCGGCGTACATCCGCTCCTCGACGTCCACGGTCAGCGGGAAGAAGTCGAACGACTCGCGCGGCTGCTTGCCGGCCGTGGTGGCGGAGAGGACGACCGTCTCGCCGAGCTGGGCGACGACGGAGCCGGCGGCCTGGCGGGCCAGACGGCCGGTGGAGAAAGTGATCTCACGGGTGCCGAAGGACCCGTTGTCGATCACCGCGGTGCGGGATTCGGTGCCGAGGTTGGTCTCGGTC
Source organism: Micromonospora sp. WMMA1949 (assembly GCF_027460145.1). Lineage (NCBI taxonomy): Bacteria > Bacillati > Actinomycetota > Actinomycetes > Micromonosporales > Micromonosporaceae > Micromonospora > Micromonospora sp. WMMA1949. Next base: position 1,164,560 of record NZ_JAPZBG010000001.1, read on the forward strand.
ATGTGCTGTGGTGCTCCTTCGCGTCGTCGGCCGACGACACGGGAACTGCTCAGGCGGCCGGTCTTCGATCGAAGCGCCCGGGGAGGCCGGCGTCGTGCCGGGGTTCCCGGGGGCCACTACCGGAGACCGGTGCTGACCGGCTCCCTCTTCGGGTGTCGCGCGGCCGGGTTCTTCGGTGGTACTGCAACGGGGGAGCAGCCAGGCGGCCACTCCCCCGTCAGGTCATCGGCGCAGGCCGAGCCGCTCGATGAGCGACCGGTAGCGGTTGATGTCCTTCTTCTGGACGTAGTTGAGCAGCCGGCGGCGCCGGCCGACCAGCAGCAGCAGCCCACGGCGGCTGTGGTGGTCGTGCTTGTGCACCTTCAGGTGCTCGGTGAGCTCCGCGATCCGCTTGGTCAGGACCGCGACCTGCACCTCGGGCGAGCCGGTGTCGCCCTCGGCGGTCGCGTACTCCTGGCGGATCTTGGCCTTGGCTTCCTGGTCGAGCGCCATGTTCTCCCTGTTTCGTGGGTCATTCGATGAGGTCCGGAGCGGTCGTGGTGACCGGTGCAACGGACCGGTTCCTCGCACCCGCGGCGTCGTGCAGGCACGCGAGGCCCCCGTCGGTCAGCCGACGTCTCCGTCAGCCTACCAGCCCTCGGGACGGACGGCCGGTCAAGGTCGCTCCGCGCGGGTCAGAGCACCGCCCGGCGGGTGCGCTCCACGTCCTCGGCGATCTGGGCCACCAGCGGTTCGACCGCGTCGTATGTCCGCTGCTCACGCAGGTGCGCCACGAAGTCCAGGGCCAGCCGCTCACCGTACAGGTCGCCGGTGAAGTCCAGCGCGTACGCCTCCACCCGCCGCTCCCGGCCGGAGAACGTCGGGTTGGTGCCGATCGACACCGCCGCCGCCAGCGGTTCCCCGTCGCGGCGCACCAGGCGGGCCGCGTACACGCCGTCGGCGGGCACCGCCGCGTACCTGTGGGTCAGCAGGTTGGCGGTGGGGTAACCCAGCTCACGTCCGCGCTGGTCGCCGCGGACCACCACGCCCTCGACCCGGTGCGGGCGGCCGAGCGCCGCCGCCGCCGCGCCCACGTCGCCCGCGTCGACGCAGGACCTGATGTACGTGGAGGAGAAGACCGTCCCCGCCTCGGCGACCAGCGGGGCCCCCTCGACGGCGAACCCGAAGGTGCGGCCCAGACGTTCCAGCAGCGGCACGTCCCCGGCCGCCCGGTGCCCGAACCGGAAGTTGTCCCCGACCACCACGAGCGCGGCGTGCAGGTGCTCGACCAGGACGTCGTGCACGAACGCCTCGGGTGGCAGCCGGGAGAACTCGACGGTGAACGGCACCACGCAGAGCACGTCCACGCCGAGCGCCTCGATCAGCTCGGCCTTGCGCGCCGGCTCGGTGAGCACCGCCGGGTGCGAGCCGGGGCGCACCACCTCGGCCGGGTGCGGGTCGAACGTCACCACCACCGACTTGACGCCCAGCTCCCGGGCGCGCGCCACGGCGTGCCCGATGGTGGCCTGGTGCCCCCGGTGCACGCCGTCGAAGACGCCGATGGTGATCACCGAGCGTCCCCATCCGCCGGGCGCAGCCTCGTATCCCCGCCACCGCTGCATGCCGTCTCCTCCCCTGTCCGCCCGCGCGCCGTTCAGGCCGGGGCCAGCACGATCTCCGCGCGGGCCCGACCGTCCCGCTCGCTGACGATAGCGATCAGCCCGCCCGCCGGGCCGAAGACGGCGTACGGCCCGGTGAGCCCGGCCGGCGCCAGCGGCCCGCCGTGGGACAGCACCCGGGCCTCGTCGGCGGTGGCGTCCCGGCGCGGGAAGAACCGCTCGGCGGCGGCGTCCAGCGGCAGGTTCACCACGTCCGGCGCGCGCTCCTCGAGCTGGTCGAGCGTGGCCGCCTCGGCGAGCGTGAACCCGCCCACAGCGGTCCGGCGCAGCGCGGTGAGGTGACCGCCGACACCGAGCGCCGCGCCCGCGTCGCGGGCCAGCGCCCTGATGTACGTCCCGGACGAGCAGGTCACGTCGACGTCGACGTCCACCACGTCCGGGACGTCCCGGCGGATCTCCACCACGTCCAGCCGCGACACGGTGACCCGGCGGGCGGGCAGCTCGACCGCCTCGCCGTCGCGGACCCGCTTGTACGCCCGCTGTCCATTGATCTTGATGGCGCTGACCGCGCTCGGCACCTGGTCGATCTCGCCGGTGAGCGCGGTGAGCGCGGCGCGTACCCCGTCGTCGGTGACCGCGCCGGCCGGGGTGGTGGCGACCACCTCGCCCTCGGCGTCGTCGGTGACCGTGGCCTGCCCCAGCCGGATCGTCGCGGCGTAGCTCTTGCCGGCGCCGATCACGTACGTGAGCAGCCGGGTCGCCCGGCCCACCCCGATCACCAGCACGCCGGTGGCCATCGGGTCCAGCGTGCCGCCGTGACCGACGCGGCGGGTACGGGCCAGCCGCCGGATGCGGGCCACGACGTCGTGCGACGTCATGCCGCCGGGCTTGTCGACCACGATCAGACCGTCTGTGCTCACGACCGCCAAGCCTGCCAGACGGCGCCGCTCCTCCCTGCGGGGGATACCGCCCTGCTTCGGCCGGGTGTCAAGATCGTGCGCCAGCGCCCCGTCTGCCCGGGAAGTCCGATGACCGATCACCGCTCCGCCTCCGATCCGTACGCCACCGATCGTCCGACGGAGGACGACCTGGGACGGGTGCCCGAGTGGCTGCGCCGGCCCGCGCCGGAGGTCGAGCCGGGCCGCGGCGACCGCCTGCGGATCGCGCTCGGCGGGCACTCCGGCAAGCTGCTCGGCGGCGTGGTCGTGCTGGCGCTGCTCGCCTTCTTCGGGCTCGTCGGGGGCGTCGGCTACCAGGGCTTCCAGCGCTGGCGCGAGCCGGCCGCCGAACACCCCACGGTCAGCCTGCCGGTCGGTGAGCAGGCCTCCTCGTCGGCCTCGCCGCCACCGGCCGCCGGTCCGTTCGACGGCACCCCCGCGTCCGCCTTCCCGGAGGGTACGGCGGGGATCGCGCTGCCCCGGGCCAAGCGGACCGGCGCGTTCAGCGAGAAGCAGGTGGCCGACGCGCTGACCAAGGTTCGCAAGGCCCTGGTGACCGCCCGGCTGGACCGCACGTTCTTCACCGCGAAGAACCCGGAGCGGCTGGTCCGCCAGTTCGCCCCGGACGCGCGGGCCGGCGTGCGCGACGACTTCCCCACCGGCGAGGCGAGCACCTACGCGACCCGGCTCGCCCCCGGCGCCCGGCTTACCGCCGACCAGCCCCGGGTCAAGGGCCGGATCAGCTACCGGGCGACGAAGGACCGGGACGGCATCCGCATCCTCGAGGTGACCACGAACTTCGTCTGGGCGTACGCCTTCTCCACCGCCCGCCCCGCCCCGGGGGCCGGCGTGGTGGTGGTCCACGACACGGTGAAGTGGAGCACCCCGCACCCGGCCGACGTGACCACCGGCTCCGTCGGTCTGTGGATCGAGCGGGCCGACTCGTACGCCTCCAACATCGACTGCGTCGCGCTGGACAAGGGGCTGCTCGCGCTCGGCAAGCCCTCGCTCGGCGGGCCGGCCGACCCGGACCCGGACGCCGTCTTCGACCCGGACAAGACAGTCGACCTGCCGGACACCTGCTGACCCGCCCGTCTCACCGCACCACCCTCGATGGGAGCCTTTCGATGAGCGACGCCCCGCCACCGCACCGTGCCCGGGTCGACCTGCCGGACTGGATGCGCAATCCGGAGCCGCCCCGCCGTACCCTCGGCCGCCGCCTGTCCGACCTGGTCGACGGCGTACCGGCGCTGGCGGCGGCGCGCCGCCGGATCTGGGCCTGGCAGGGCCGGACCCGATTCGGCGAGCGGCATCCCACGATGGCCGCGATCGGGTCGTTCGTGTTCGTCCTGGTGACCGCGACGCTGCTGGTCGTCGGCATGCTCTACCTCGCGTGGGCGATCCGGCAGGGCCGGATCTGACCGGCACGGAACGGGACAGCGGGATCGGCGGCCGGGTGCAATGATCATGCGCCCCCTGCCCCTGCACCCCCTCTGGAACGCCGCATGAGCACCGAAGACGGGACCACCCCACCCGAGCCGGATCCCTACGCCGTCGCCTCCCGGGGCGAGGAGATCCGGTTACCGAGCTGGATGACCGGCGCGGACACGCACGTCCCGCTGACCCGCGCCGAGCGCTTCCGCATGGTCTGGTCCCGGCAGCGCGGCAAGCGCCACGTCGCCTTCGTGGTGGTGCTCGCCCTGGTGCTGATCGGCGGCACGGCCGTGATCGGCCGGGTCACCGTCGATCGCGTACGGTCCGGCACCGCCGCCGCGGCCTCGGCCTCGGCCAGCCCGTCTCCGGTTCCGCTCAGCCGGGTGGGCGAGCCGCGCGACCTCTTCGCCGGCACACTCGGCGCGGACTTCGCGATCGGCGCGGCCGGGATCGTCCTGCCGCAGGCCACGGCGCGACCGCCGTTCACCGCCGGCCAGGTGGCCACGGCACTCGGCCAGGTCCGGGCCGCGCTGATCCAGGCCCGGCTCGACCTGTCCATGATCCTCGGCGACACGGAGCCGTTCCTGGCGCTGCTGGCGCCTGCCTCGCGCGCGCAGACGCGTACCGACTTCGAGGACTCGTCGTTCCTCAACTACGCCACCCGGATCGGCTCGCAGGACCGCGCCGACGAGATCCGGGTCCGGGGTGAGATGCGCTACCGGGCCGTCACCGGCGACGACGGCCGGCCGATCCTGCGGATCACCACCGAGTACGTCTGGATGTACGCGTTCGACGTGCCGCGTACGACGCCGGGCCGGGCCGGAATCGCCACCATCCGCGACCGGGTCGTCTGGGAGGTCCCCCACCCCGACGGGCTGCCGGCGGCGAAGCGCGGCCTCTGGCTCGTCTCCGCTCAGGCGAGCACGAGCAACGTCGACTGCGCGCGGCTGGGCGCGGGCTTCTTCGTGGTCGAGCCGTGGATGGGCGGTCCCGGTTCGTTCCAGCCCTGCTGACCGGCGTCAGCGCACCGCGCCGGTCACCGCCCACGCGCCCGAACGCACCCGCAGCAGCAGGCCGGCCAGCCGCAGCACCACGAACAGCATCAGCCCGGCCCAGATCCCGCCCAGCCCGAGCTCGAACGCGTAGGCCAGCCAGATCGCCGGCAGGAACCCGCCGAACGCGCACACGATGGTGAGGTTCCGCAGATAGCGCACGTCGCCCGCGCCGATCAGCACCCCGTCGAGCGCGAACACCACGCCGCCGATCGGCTGGAGCGCGACGAACCAGGGCCAGGCCGTCATGGCCTGCTCGCGTACCTGCGGATCGGAGCTGAACCACGACGGCACCACGCCGGCGCCCGCAGCGATGAGCACCGCGAAGGCCACGCCGCACAGCCCGCCGAGCAGCGCGACGCGGCGGGCCAGGAACCGCGCGCCGGCCGCGTCGCCGGCGCCGAGCGCGGCGCCGACGAGCGACTGCGCGGCGATGGCCAGGGCGTCGAGCACCAGCACCGTGAAGAACCACAGTTGCAGGGCGATCTGGTGCGCGCCGACCGCGGCGGCGCCGAACCGGGCCGCGACCGCTGTCGCGGACAGGAAGCTGGCCTGGAACGCGACACCACGCACGAGCAGGTCCCGGCTCAGCACGAGCTGCTGGCCGATCACCCGGGGCCGGGGCCGCAGCGAGACCCGCTCGCGCACCAGTGCGCCCGCGAACAGGACGCCGGAGAGCGTCTGCGCGATCGCGTTCGCCACCGCCGAGCCGACCAGGCCGAGCCCGGCCGGATAGACCAGCAGCGGGCAGAGCACCGCGGAGAGCAGGTTCGGGCCGAGCACGAACAGCAGCGGCCGGCGGGTGTCCTGGATGCCGCGCAGCCAGCCGTTGCCGGCGGCGGCGAGCAGCAGGCCGGGCGCGCCGAGCGCCGCGACCCGCAGCCATCCGGCGGCGGCGTCGGCCACCTCGCCGGGGCCGCCGACGAGGGTACGCGCCAGCGCGCCCCCGCCGATGCCGATGGCGACCGCCACCAGCACTCCGGTGGCCAGCGCGAGCCAGGACGCCTGCACGCCCTCGGCCACCGCGGCGGCCCGGTCCCCCGCTCCGAAGCGGCGGGCCGAGCGGCCCGTGGTGCCGTACGCGACCACGGTGCCGACCCAGGCGGTGAGCGTCATGACCGTGCCGCCGACTGCGAGCGCGGCCAGCGGCACCCGGCCCAGGTGACCGACCACGGCGGTGTCGACGAGGACGTACAGCGGCTCGGCGGCCAGCACCACGAGGGCGGGCAGCGCGAGTGCGGCGATCCGCCGCGGCGAGGCGGTGACGGGGGTGGCGGTGGTGCTCATCGCCGCCGATCCTGGCACGCGCCCAGTAAGGTCCGCAAGGCAAGCGACTACTTACCCACACCGGCCAGGAAGCGGGCCGCGTCACGCCGCCCGCGCAGGCGGCGCACCGGCAGTGCCGGGGCGTGCTCGGCGAGCGCGGCGAAGACCCGGGGCCGAGAGTCACGGGGGTAGCGCCAGACGTAGCGCAGGAAGCCCAGATCGAGGCGTTCCGGGCAGTCCTCGGGCAGGTCGGGCCGGGGCAGCCTTCGGTGCGCCCACCGGCGGCGGACGATCCGGACCAGGCAACGCGGCCGGGAGGTGTCGCAGAGCACCAGCAGGTCGGCGCGGGGCAGCCGCAGGTCGAGGGTGCTCGCGTAGTTGCCGTCCATGACCCAGGCCGGGCGGGCGGCGAGCGCTGCCACCTCGGCGCGGAAGTCAGCCGGGGCGGACGCGGTCCAGCCGGGGCGCCAGTAGTGCCGGTCCAGGTGGATCAGGGGAAGGCCGAGTCGCCGGGCCAGTTCACCGGCGAGCGTGCTCTTGCCGGCGCCGGAGCTGCCGACCACGAGGATGCGTCGCACCGGGCGACGGTAGCGCGGAAGCGGGTTCCCGCGCGGCGGTGACGCCGGCGCCGGGCTGCGGGTGCGGCCCGGCCGGCGTCACCGCCGGACGGCGTACGTCACTGACGGGTGTCCATCGAGGTCTGCAGCGCGCGGCGCATCTGCTCGCGCGCCTCGTCGGTGGTGGTCTCGGTCTGCGGCTTGCGCTTGCTGGGCATGTGAGGTCCTTCCAGGGTGCGGACCACCGGGACGTGGCGGTCCTACGGGCGCCCGGCGCTCCGGATCGGCGCGACGACTGATCGCGCCGCGACCGGAAGTCGTCGGCGGCTGAGCGCCCGGCAGCGGTCCGGGATCACCGGAGCGGCTCGCCTGGCAGCGGGAGCCCGGGTCGGTCCGACCCTGGAGGGAGGCGAGGCCGGGTGCGGCACCACCGCCCGTGACCAGCGCCGCGAAGCGCCGGTCCCGCACCCAAATTAACGTTCACTTTCCAGATACTGCCCCCAGTTCCCGAAATGCGGAAAGATCAACCTCGTCGTCCCGCTCCGGCGAGGGCGGTCAGCGGGCCAGGAAGTGCCAGCCCAGCCACCACCAGAAACCGAACAGCCCAATCCGGCCGACCGGCACCGGGCCCACCTCGTACCGCATCACGAACGCGCAGACGTCGGCCAGCGACGGGATCCGCGAGCCCTCCCGGCGCGCGGCCCACTCGACGACGGCGAACAGCACGATCGAGACTCCGAACCCGCCGATCGCCAGTGCCCGCATCATCGGCGCACCAGTCCCCAGAACGCGGACAGCCACGCGAACCAGGCCGCCGAACGGACCAGGTGGTCCTCCAGCAGCGGATCGGCCAGCCGGGAGAGGGTGGGGAAGTCGTCGCCCGCCGCCGCCACGAACGTCGCCCCCTCGAAGACCCCGAAGACGGTCACCGGGACCAGCCACCAGAGCGCGACCGACGGCAGCCGGCGCGGCGCCGGACGCCGGGGCACCCGGTTGCTCAGGCCGACCCAGATCAACCCCCCGCCGGTGGTGAGGATGTAGAGGTTCGCCGCGGTCGAGAAGGACGGCATCTGGCCCCCGACCAGGGACAGGCAGATCAGCACCGGCACGGAGACGACCGGCCGGTCCCAGGCCCGGGGCGCCTCGACGGTGAGCTCACGGGGATGATCCATCACCCGATTGTCCCCAGCGTCACGGACGGCGGAAAGCCCGGCACGCGTCGTGATCCCTGGAAATGCCGCCGATCGGCTCACACTTCAGATCGCCGCCGCACCTCGGCGCGGCAGAAATATCGGGGCAATTCCAGCCCTAAGGGCTAGAGCGTGCCGGTGGCCAACTCCCCGCGGATCCGCCCGACCACCTCGTCGAGGGATCCCCGCCCGGTGAAGCCGGCCGCGAACCGGTGCCCGCCGCCGCCGAGCGCCACCGCCACCCGGCTCACGTCCACAGCGCCCTTGCTGCGCAGCGACACCGCCCACTCGGCCTCGCCGGCCTGCTTCACCACACAGCTCACGTCCGCCTCGGCGGTGCAGCGCACCGAGTCGATGAGCGCCTCCAGCACGTACGCGGGCTGCTCGTGGCGGACCAGGTCGTCGCGGGTCGCGTACGTCCAGACGAGGCCGTTCCCGGCGGCGGCCGCCGGTTCCAGCGTGGCCCGGCCGAGCACCTCGCCGAAGAGGCGGACGGCGCCGAACGGGCGGGTGTCGAAGATCCGCCGGGAGATGTCCCCGGGCCGGATGCCGGTGGCCACCAGGCGCGCTGCCGTCTCGTGCACGGCCGGGGTGGTCGCCTCGAAGCGGAACGAGCCGGTGTCCGTGGTGAGCGCGACGTACAGCCCGGTCGCCATCTCCGCGTCCAGCGTCACGCCGAGCCGGTCCAGCAGTTCCAACGCGACCACTGAGGTCGCGGCGGCGTGCGGGTCGACCAGATTGATCCGGCCGAACCCGCTGTTCGAGGCGTGGTGGTCGAGCACGAGCGACGTGCCCGCCGTGTCCAGCCGGTCGACCAGGTCGCCCAGCCGGGACTCACTCGCCGCGTCGAAGCAGATCACCAGGTCCGGAGCCGGGTACGCGTCGTCCTGCGGCACCAGCATGTCCGTGCCGGGCATCCACCGGAACGGCTCGGGCACCTCCGGCGGGCCGGGGAAGGTGGCCTGGAGATCGCGGACACCGAGCCGGCGCAGGCCCAGCCCGAAGCCGAGCATGCTGCCCAGCGCGTCCCCGTCCGGGTTCACGTGGCAGATCAGCAGCACCCGCGCGTCGGCGGGGAGGTCGCGTACCGCCGCGACGGCGGACGCCCACGCGGTCTCGGTGGGCCCGGCCGCCTCGGTCACCGGCGGTCGCCGGCGCGCGGCTCGTCGTCGTCCTCGTCCTCGTCCTCGTCCTCGTTCTCGGCGGAGGCGGCGTCCTCGTCGTCCTCGACCCGGTACGGCTGGGCCTCGCCCGCGTACGAGGCCTTCGCGGCCAGCCGCTGCACCTCGGCGTCGGCGGTACGCGCGGCAGCCAGCAGGTCGTCGATGTGCTTGACCTGGTCCTGCACGTCGTCGAGGACGAAGGTGAGCGTCGGCGAGTGCCGCAGCCCGAGCGCCTTGCCGACGGTGCTGCGCAGCATGCCCTTGGCGCTCTCCAGCGCGGCGGCGGTGCTCGCCTGGGCCGCCGCGTCTCCGAGCACCGTGTAGAAGACGGTGGCGTCGCGCAGGTCGGCGGTGATCCGGGCGTCGGTGATCGTGATCATGCCGAGCCGGGGGTCCTTGATCTGGCTGCGCACCACCGACGCGACGAGTTCCCGGATGCGCTCCGCGTGCCGGCGAACCTTTGCCTGATCCGTCATGTCCCCCACCTCCGGGATCACCTGTACCCATGACGACGCCGGATCATCATGCGACCCGGGCCGTCGGCCGGAGACGGCGGGCGCGTGGGCGCCGCCGGGTCCGACCGCCCAACGCTGAAGAACACTACCCGCGCCCGGCCGGGCGTCGCGCGGCACGGCCGGAGTGCGGCGCGACGCGCCGTCAGTCGTCCGCGCCGTGCAGGCGACGGCGTACCGACAGCAGCTCGGTCTCCGGACGGGCGGCGACCAGCCGCTCACAGGAGTCGAGCACCTCGCGGACGTGAGCCGGCTCGGCGGCCACCACCGCCACCCCGATCTCGGCCCGGCCGTGCAGGTCCAGCGCCCCCACCTCGGCGGCGGAGACCTCGAACTTGCGCAGCGCGGCGACGATCGGCCGGACGTAGGACCGCTTGGCCTTCAGGGACCGGGAGTCACCCGGGAGCAACAGGTCGAACAGTGCGGTTCCGGTATACACGGCGAGCAACGGTACGCCGGGCGGCCCGGACCGGCACGCGATTAAGGCGCGACCGCCACCAGCACGTCCCGCTCGATCGCCTGGTCGACCCGGTGCGCGAAGTCGCCGAAGCCGGGACCGTCGAGCACCCGCAGCCCCGCGTCGGTCAGCACCGCCTCCGCCTGCGCCCGCGGCGCGACGTGCGTGTTCCAGGACAGCCCGATCGCGCCACCCGGGCGCAGCAGCTCCCGCCACACCGGCACGGCGGCGGTGAGCAGCTCCAGCGGGCTGCGGGACAACCCCTGGCCGGTACGGCTGCCGTGCGCCACCCCGTACGGCGCGTCGGTGACGATCACGTCCGCGCAGCGGGCGCGCAACGCCTCGCGGGCCCGGGTGGTGTCGGTGTTGAGCACGGTGACGCGCTGGGTGGCCCCGGCCCGGTGCTCGTCCCGCGACGGTGCGACGACGGCCTCGAAGCGGCGGGCGACGAGCTTGCGGTCCCGGCGCACCGACGTCGACTCGGCGGTGTGCTTGAGGCGCTTGCGGCGCAGCCAGGTACGCAGGAACGCCGCGTACGCCTCCACGTCCTGACTGTCACGCTCGATGCCGATGCCGTCGTAGCCGTACATCAGCGCCTGGTTGAGCGTGGTGCCCCGGCCGCAGAGCGGGTCCAGCACCACCACCGGCCCGTCCAGCATCCGCGGCGCGGCGGCGGAGGCGAGCACCGTGACGTTGAGCAGCAGCCGGGTGAACTGCTCGTTGGTCTTGCCGGCGTACTTCGGGATGGTGATCAGGTCGGAGTCGTACCGGGCCAACGGGCGCAGCGGCACCGGCCGCAGCAGGTCGTCGCCGACCCGTTCGAACAACGCGTACGCCGCCGACAGGTTCGCCAGGTGGGCCAGGTCCCGCTCGCCCAGCCCGGGCTCGGCGGTGGTGAACGTCAGGTACTCCACCCCGCCGATCCTCGTCACCTCCGCGTCGCCCGGTGCCACGCCTAGTACGCCGGAACCGGCGAACACGGCCAGTTCGGCACGCGCGAGACGGGCCGCGGCGTCGGCGTAGACGCGGTTGGCGGAGGGGGCGAGGAGCAGCGCGTACCGGATCACGCCGGAAATTGTCGCAGCCTGCGGAAACGGCGACGGCCGGGGCCCGAAGGCCCCGGCCGTCGACCGGTCGTACGCGTGGTTGTCAGGCGCGCGGCTTCTCGCGCATCTCGAACGTCTCGATGACGTCGCCGACCTGGACGTTGTTGTAGCCGCCCAGCGTCAGACCACACTCGAAGCCCTCGCGGACCTCGGTCGCGTCGTCCTTGAACCGCTTCAAGGAGCTGATCGTGAGGTTGTCCGCCACGACCGCCCCGTCCCGCAGCAGCCGCGCCTTGGCGTTGCGGCGGATGAGGCCGGACCGGACGATACAGCCGGAGATGTTGCCGATCTTGGAGGAGCGGAAGACGTCGCGGATCTCCGCGGTGCCCAGCTCGACCTCCTCGTACTCCGGCTTGAGCAGACCCTTGAGCGCGGCGTCGATCTCCTCGATGGCCTGGTAGATGACGGTGTAGTACCGGATCTCCACGCCCTCGCGGTCGGCCATCTCGCGGACCTTGTTCGAGGCCCGCACGTTGAAGCCGATGATCGTGACCGCCTCGGACGAGGCGCTCGCGAGCATGACGTCGCTCTCGGTGATCGCGCCCACGCCCCGGTGGATGATCCGAAGCTGGACCTCCTCCGGGATGTCGAGGTTGAACAGCGCGTCCTCGAGCGCCTCCACGGAACCGGAGACGTCGCCCTTGAGCACCAGGTTGAGCGAGGTCTTCTCGCCCTCCTTGAGCTGCTCCATGAGCGTCTCGAGAGTGGCCCGGCCACGGGAGTTGGCGAACGACGCCGCCCGCCTCCGCGCCTGACGCTGCTCGGCGATCTGCCGCACGGTGCGGTCGTCCTCGGCGGCCAGGAAGGTGTCACCCGCACCCGGCACCGTGGTCAGACCCAGCACCATGACCGGACGCGCCGGACCGGCCGAGTCGACCGGCTTGCCGTTCTCGTCCAGCATGGCCCGCACGCGGCCGTGCGCCCCACCGGCGACGATCGAGTCACCGGCACGCAAGGTGCCCTTCTGCACCAGCACGGTCGCCACCGCGCCACGGCCCTTGTCCAGGTGCGCCTCGATCGCGACACCCTGCGCCGGCCCGTCGATCGGAGCGGTCAGCTCCAGCGACGCGTCGGCGGTCAGCAGCACGGCCTCGAGCAGCTCCTCGATGCCGATGCCGGGCTTGGCCGCCACGTTGACGAACATGGTGTCGCCGCCGTACTCCTCGGCGACCAGGCCGTACTCGGTCAGCTGCTGGCGGACCTTGTCCGGGTTCGCCTCGGGCTTGTCGACCTTGTTGACCGCGACCACGATCGGCACGTCCGCCGCCTTGGCGTGGTTGAGCGCCTCGATGGTCTGCGGCATGACGCCGTCGTCGGCCGCGACCACCAGGATCACGATGTCCGTGACCTGGGCACCACGGGCACGCATGGCGGTGAACGCCTCGTGACCCGGGGTGTCGATGAACGTCACCGCGCGGTCCTCGCCCTCGTGCGGGACGTGGACCTGGTAGGCGCCGATGTGCTGGGTGATGCCACCCGCCTCGCCGGCCACCACGTTCGCCTTACGGATCGCGTCGAGCAGCTTGGTCTTACCGTGGTCGACGTGACCCATGACGGTCACGACCGGCGCACGGCTGACCAGGCGGTCCTCCGCGACCTCGGCGTCGAGGTCGATGTTGAACTGCGCGAGCAGCTCGCGGTCCTCGTCCTCCGGGCTGACGATCTGCACGTCGAAGCCGAGGTGCTCACCCAGCAGCTGCAGGGTCTCGTCGGAGCACGACTGGGTCGCCGTCACCATCTCGCCCAGGTTGAACATCTCCTGGACCAGCGAACCCGGGTTGGCGTTGATCTTGTCGGCGAAGTCCGACAGCGAGGCGCCACGGGACAACCGGACGACCTGACCCTGACCGCGGGGCGCGCCCGAGGACATGGTCGGGGCCGACAGGTTGTCGAACTCCTGTCTGCGCTGCTTCTTGGACTTGCGACCGCGGGTCGGCCGGCCGCCGGGACGCCCGAAGGCACCCGCCGCGCCACCGCCACGGCCACGGCCACCGCCGCCGGGACGGCCACCGCCGCCGACCGGGCCACCCGGACGGAAACCACCGCCGGGAGCACCGCCACCGCCGCCGGGACCGCCGCGGTAGCCACCGCCACCGCCGCCACCACCGGGACCGCCGCGGTAGCCACCGCCACCGCCGCCACCACCGGGTCCACCGCGGTAGCCACCGCCACCGCCGCCGGGACCGCCCGGACGACCGGCGCCTCCGCCGGGTCCGCCACGACCGCCACCGGGGCCGCCGGGGCGGCCGGTGGTCGGGCGCTGGCTCGGCATCGAGGCCGGGCTCGGCCGCGGCGGCATCGACGCCGGGCTGGGCCGCGGCGGCATGCCGGCCGGGCTGGGACGGGGACCGCCCGCACCGGCGGCCGGGGGCCGCTGCTGCTGGCCGCCCTGGATACCGAACGGGTTGTTACCGGCGCCGCGCGCCGGCGGACGACCGCCGGGCCGGGCACCGGGGCCCTGACCCTGACCCGGACCGCCGGGACGACCGGCGGCCGGGGAACCCGGACGCGGCGGCATGGCGTTCGGGCCGGGACGCGGACCCGGGCGAGCGCCGCCCTCGGCCGGGGGCTCCCGGCGTACGGTCTCGCGCTGCTGCTGACGGGCGGCCTGGGCGGCCTTGACCGCGGCCTCCTGCTCAGCCTTGAGCGCGGCGGCACGCGCCTCGGCGGCCGCCACTTCGATGTCGTGCGCGCTCGCCGGCTTGGCGACCGGAGTCGCCGGCTGCGGCGGGCCGGGGACCGGGCCCTTGGGCTTCGGTCCAGGGGTCGGCGCGGCCGGACGCCGGGGCGGCATCGGCTTGGCCGAGACCCGGGGGGCACCCGGGGTCGGGGTGGGCGTCGGGGTCGGCGCCGGGCCACTGGGCGCGGCAGCCGGCGGGCCGGCAGGCGCCGACGAACCGGCTACGAACGCGCTACGCAGCCGCCGGGCGACAGGCGCCTCGACGGTGCTGGACGCGGACTTCACGAACTCGCCCATCTCCTTGAGCTTGGCGAGAACGGTCTTGCTTTCGACCCCGAGCTCCTTGGCAAGCTCGTGTACGCGGGCCTTTCCTGCCACTGCACTCCTCACTCCGAGGTCGTGCGGGCAGCACCCGCAGCGACCTCACTCCTGCACTTGAAGCCTGGTCATTTCAGGGACTTCATCGTGTGCTCATGTCGGTCGTCCTACCTTGCTAGCGACCCTCGACCGGTCGGGCTTGACCGGTCGTCGGGGGTTGCGCGTCGACGTGCTCCGCAAGCGCACCGTGGTCGGGGACCCCGGTGAGGCGCAGTGCCCGCCCGAAGGCGCGGCGACGCACCGCCTGCGCGAAGCAGGCCGGATCAGGGTGCATGTTCGCTCCCCGACCCGGCAGTCTGCGGGCCGGATCGGGCCGGAGACTGGTGTGACCAGCCTCGTCACCGATCGCGACGACCCGCAACAACTCGCTGGCCGGCGCTCGTTTCCGGCAGCCCACACAGGTGCGCTCCGGAATCGCGCGTCGTGCCACTGAGTAAGTCTACCCCTAGCCGCCGGAGATCGCGCCGCCCGGCTCCGGGACGTGATCAGCTCCGCCCCGGCTCTGCGGGGCCGCGGTCTCCGCGTCGGACCGGATGTCGATGCGCCAACCGGTCAGACGGGCCGCGAGGCGGGCGTTCTGCCCTTCCCGGCCGATCGCGAGCGAGAGCTGGAAGTCCGGCACGGTCACCCGGGCGGTACGGGAGGCCAGGTCGACCACCTCGACCCGCAGCGCCTTGGCCGGCGACAACGCGTTGCCGACGAAGGTGGCCGGGTCGTCCGACCAGTCGATGATGTCGATCTTTTCGCCGTGCAACTCGCTCATCACGGCCCGGACCCGCTGGCCCATCGGGCCGATGCAGGCGCCCTTGGCGTTGACGCCGGAGGTCGTCGAACGTACGGCGATCTTCGTACGGTGACCTGCCTCACGCGCGATCGCGCCGATCTCCACGGTGCCGTCGGCGATCTCCGGCACCTCCAGCGCGAACAGCTTCTTCACCAGCGCTGGATGCGAGCGGGACAGCGTGATCTGCGGGCCGCGCATGCCCTTCGCGACGTGCACGACCACGCAGCGGATCCGCTCGCCGTGCTCGTACCGCTCGCCGGGGACCTGCTCGGACTGCGGCAGGACGCCCTCCAGCTTGCCGAGGTCGACGCTGACGATGCCCTTCTCGCGGCGGGTCTCGTGCGCCTGCACCACGCCGGTGACCAGGTCACCGTCGCGGCCGACGTACTCGCCGAAGTGCACCTCGTCGGTGGCCTCCCGCAGCCGCTGGAGGATCACCTGCTTGGCGGTCATGGCGGCGATCCGCCCGAAGTCGTGCGGAGTGTCGTCCCACTCCCGGGTCACCGTGCCGTCGGCGTCCAGCTCCTGCGCGTAGACCGAGGCGGCCCCGCTCTTGCGGTCGATCTCCACCCGGGCGTGCGCCTCGGCGCCGTCGGTGTGCCGGTAGGCGGTCAGCAGCGCGGTCTCGATCGCCGCGAGGATCGTGTCGAACGGGATCTCCCGCTCGCGCTCCAGGGCGCGCAGCGCCGCGAGGTCGATGTTCACCTCTCCTCGTCCTCCAGATCTTCGTCGTCGTCGGTGTCGTCACCGAAGTCCTCGTCGGCCAGGTCGTCCAGGCGGTTGAACTCCACCTGGACCCGGCCGGGACCGAGTTCGGCGTACGGGTGTTCAGCGGGGCCGGCGTCGGTCTCCAGCACCACACGTTCGTCGTCGGCGGCCGTGATCCGGCCGGTGAGCTGGCGGTCCCCCGCGTCGCCGCGGACGGTGACCTTGACCAGCCGCCCGGCGTTGCGCCGCCAGTGCCGGGGCAGGGTGAGCGGGCGGTCCACGCCGGGCGAGCTGACCTCCAGCTGGTACTCGCCGGCCACGATGTCGCCGCCGGCCTCCTCGGCCGCGTCCAGCGCCGCCGAGACCGCGCGGGAGACGTCCGCCACGGCGTCCAGGTTGATCCCGCCGTCGGCGTCCACGATCACCCGGACCACGTGCCGCCGGCCGGCGCGGGAGACGGAGAGGTCCTCCAGGTCGTAACCGGCCGCGGTGACGACCGGTTCGATCACCTCGCGCAGCCGGTTGCGGCGGGCGGCGAGATCGCCGCGAGGTGCGCCGCTCCGGTCCGTGCCGCGGGGCCCGTCGGACCGGCGGGGCCGCCCGGTGGGCCCCGTCGACCGGGTGGCACGGCCACGCTGCGTCATTGCGCGCACCTCTCCTGCTGTTGCCACGACCCGCGGGTCGTGTTGTCCCGGGCCGGTGCGGGCGATCGGCCCGCCATACCGGCGCGCCACCGGGGCGTCCGCGCCCGGTGGTTGCGCAGAGCGTAACGCTTGTGGCCGCCGACGGACCCGGCGGCGCACCGAGACCCTGCCCCACGAGGCGGCGCGGATGGTGTTGACTCTGTCAGGTGGGGATCGGCAGAACACCATCCGACCAGGTCAGAGCGGGGCATTCCCGGCGCTGGCTGCTGCGCACCGGCGGGCTCGTGGCGCTCGGCGGCGCCACGGTGCCGCTGACCGGTTGTGATCTTTTCGACCGTGACAAGGAGCCACCGGCGCCGGACGCCCTGGAGCCGCTCGCCGCCGAGGCGCTCGCGCTGGAGGCCCGCTACCGGGCCGCCGCCACCGCCGCTCCGGCGCTGGCCGGCCGGCTCACCCCGATCGCCGACGCGCACCGGGCGCACGCCGAGGAGCTACGCCGCGTGATCGGCCGGCCGGCACCCTCCGGCGCACCGGCTGCTGCCGGCTCGGCGAGCGCGCCCGCGCCCGACGCCGTGCTCACCGAGCTGCGCCGGGCCGAGCAGGAGGGCCGGACGAACGCGGCCAAGGCGTGCGCCGCCGCGCCGGCCGAGCGGGCCGCGCTGCTCGGCTCGATCGCCGCCGCGCGGGCCACACACGTGGAGGCGCTCAAATGACCAGCCCGACGACCGGCCCGGCCGCGGCCCTCGCCGACGCGCTCGCCGCCGAGTACGCGGCGGTCTGGGCGTACGGGGTGATCGGCGTGCACCTGACCGAGGCGGCGCGCACCGCGGCCCGTGCCGCCGAGGCGGCTCACCGGTCCCGCCGCGACGCGCTGCTGCTGCAACTGGCCGAGGGCTCCGGGCAGGTGCCCGCCGACCGGGCCGGATACGCGCTGCCCTACCCGGTGACGGACCGGGCGAGCGCGTTGCGCCTCGCGGTGGAGGTGGAGGAGCGCACGGCCGGGCACTGGCGGGCCGCGCTGCCGCACACCACCGGCGCGGACCGGAACACGGCGCTCGCCGCGCTCACCGACTGCGCGTTGCGCGCCACCCGCTGGCGTCGTACGGCGGGGGTGACGCCGGTCACGGTTCCGTTCCCGGGCCGACCGGCCTGAGCGCGACGCCGGTCACCCGGCGGAACCCTCCGGTTGCGTTGCGCATACCAGGTATGCATACTCGCGGTCATGTCCATCCGTCACGGCCTGCTCGCCCTGCTCGAACGTGGCCAGATGTACGGCTACCAGCTCCGTGCCGCGTTCGAGGAGTCGACCGGGTCGACCTGGCCGCTGAACATCGGACAGGTCTACACGACGCTGGCCCGGCTGGAACGCGACGGACTGGTGCGCCCGCTGCCGGAGAACGAGAGCGGGCAGCGGCCGTACGAGATCACCGACGCCGGACGGGCGGACCTGGCGCTGTGGTTCGCCACGCCGATCAGCCGCGCCGACCGGCCCCGCGACGAGCTGTCGATCAAGCTGGCGCTGGCGCTGACCACCCCCGGCGTCGACGTGCGGTCGGTGGTGCAGACCCAGCGCACCGCCACCATGCGCGCGCTTCAGGAGTTCACCCGGTTGAAGTACACGAGCGACAAGCCGGAGGATCTACCCTGGCGGCTGGTGCTGGACGCGATGATCTTCCAGACCGAGGCCGAGGTGCGGTGGCTCGACCACTGCGAGACGAGCCTGGTCCGGCACCGTCCGGCACCGATCCGGGCGGTCGACCACCCCGAGGCGGTGGACCGGGCCGGCGACGAAGCCCGCCGGTGACCCGGCACGGGAGGCGCTGATGGACCCGATCGACGGGGTGCTGGAACTGCGGGACGTCCGCCGGACCCACGGCGCCGGCGAGGCCGCCGTGCACGCGTTGCGCGGCGTGAGCCTGACCGTGCGGGCCGGTGAGCTGGTGGCCGTGATGGGCCCCTCCGGGTCCGGCAAGTCCACGCTGCTGGCGCTCGCGGGCGGCCTCGACCGGCCCACCGGCGGCGAGGTGGTGGTCGAGGGCGAGGCGCTCGTCGGGCTCTCCGCCCGCGAGCTGGCCCGGCTGCGGCGCCGCCGGATCGGGTACGTCTTCCAGGACCTGAACCTGCTCGGCAGCCTGACCGCCGTGGAGAACGTGGCGCTCCCCCTGGAACTGGACGGCACCGGCGTGCGGGCGGCCCGCCAGTCGGCCCTCGACGCGCTGCGCGAGGTCGACCTGGAGGATCTGGCCGACCGTTTCCCGGACCAGATGTCCGGCGGCCAGCAGCAGCGGGTGGCGATCGCCCGGGCCCTCGTCGGGGAACGCCGCCTGGTCCTCGCCGACGAGCCGACCGGCGCGCTGGACTCGCAGACCGGTGAGGCGGTGCTGCACCTGCTGCGCCGCCGGGTGGACGCCGGAGCAGCAGGGGTGCTGGTCACCCACGAGGCCCGGCACGCCGGCTGGGCGGACCGGGTGGTCTTCCTGCGCGACGGGGTGATGGTCGACTCGACCGCACCGCTGATCGGCGTCGACCACCTGCTCAGCGGCAGCATCCGGTGACCGACGGCCGCCTCGCCGCCGTACGCGGGTCGTGGCGGACCGCGTTGCGGATCGCCCGCCGGGAGGCCCGGCGGTCCCGGCGGCGCACGCTGCTGGTGCTGGTGATGATCGCGCTGCCGGTGCTCGGCCTCAGCTTCGCCGCGGTCAGCTACGACATGTCGGACCTGACCCGCGCCGAGCGCATCGAGCGGCAGCTCGGCGGCGCCGACGTCGCACTGCGCTGGGACAGCCTGGTGCCGGTGACGCAGGACGCCTGGGGCGAGTCGGCCTGGCCGGTCCAGGGCGAATGGGTCGGCCGGACCCGTCCGGCGACCGCCGAGGAGGTGCGCGCGCTGCTGCCCGAGGGCAGCCGGCTGGCTCGCGCCCGCTGGTGGATGACGTTCTCGACGCGGGTCGGCCGGCACGTCGAATCCATCGAGGCGCGCGCCGTGGACCTGACCGACCCGCTCACCCGGCCACTGGCGCGGGTAGGCGACGGCCGTCCACCGGTGCGCCCCGACGAGATCGCGGTCAGCCCGACGGCGCTGCGCCGGCTGGAGACCCGCATCGGCGACCCGGTACGCACCGTCGACGGCACCACCTACCGGGTGGTCGGGGTGGTGGAGTACCCGGACAACCTCCGGGACGTGATCACGCTGCCCGGGGTGTCCCCGGAGGGCGCGGCCGGCAGCGACACCTGGCTGGTGGACCTGCCCGGCCCGCTGGACCCGGGACTGGTCGACCGGCTGAACGCGCAGGGCGTCCAGGTCGTCGCCCGCGACCGCCTGCCCGGACGGGACGAGTTCTCCCGCGGCATGCGCGTACCGGACGCCGACGAGGCCGGCGTCGTCGGAGTGGTCGGCGGGCTGGGCCTGCTCGAGGTGGTGCTGCTGGTCGGCCCGGCCTTCGCGGTGAGCGTCCGGCGCCGGCGGCGCGACCTCGCGCTCGTCGCGGTGGCCGGTGGCGACGCCTCCCACCTGCGCCGGATCGTGCTCGCCGACGGGGTGGTGCTCGGCGCCGGCGGGGCTGCTCTCGGCCTGCTGCTCGGCATCGGCGCGGCGTTCGCCGGTCGGCCGATCGTCGAGCAGTACGTGCTCGGGGAGCGCCTCGGGGCGTACCGGATCTTCCCGACCGCGCTGCTGGCGATCGCCGCGACGGCGGTGCTGGCCGGCGTGCTGGCGGCGATGGCCCCGGCCTGGACGGCGGCCCGGCAGGACGTGGCGACCGGCCTGGCCGGCCGGCGCGACGCGAGCCGGCCCCGCCGCCGCTGGCTGCTGATCGGGCTGGCGCTCACCGTCGCCGGAACCGCGATCGCCGCGTTCGCCGCCGGCCGGACCTCGCAGACCGGTGTGCTGGCTGGCGTCGCCCTGGGCGAGCTGGGGCTGGTGTTCTGCACGCCGACGCTCGTCGGCGTCCTGGGCCGGGCCGGCCGGCTGCTGCCGCTGACGCCCCGGCTCGCGTTGCGCGACGCCAGCCGCAACCGGTCGTCGGCCGCGCCCGCCATCTCCGCGGTGATGGCGGCGGTCGCCGGAAGCGTGGCGATCGGCGTCTACGTGGCGAGTGACGAGACCCGCTCCCGGGAACTCTGGCAGCCGGGCCTGCCGCCGGGGAACGTGCTGCTCACCCACTCCGGCGACATCCCGGCGGACCCGCCGTCGGCCGACGCCGTCGCCACCCGGGTCCGCACGGTCCTGCCCGACGCCACGGTGACGCCCGTCGCGATCCCCGGCTGCGCCGGCAGCGTCCGGGAGAAGGACGACTGCGCCGTGTACGCGTTCGTTCCGCCGGAGCAGCGCTGCCCGTACACCTCTTCCGAACCGGTCCCCGACTCGGCCCGGCGCGATCCGCGCTGCGTGAGCCCCTTCCAGGAGCCGGTCGACGTCTACCTGCCGGCGCTCGTGGACGACGGCGCCGCGCTGGCCCCGCTCACCGGCGCGCCCGCCGACGAGCTGGCCGCCGCGCGCCGGACGCTCGCCGCCGGCGGCGTCGTGGTCACCGACGCCCGGCGGGTGGTGGACGGGCAGGTCCGGGTGGAGGTCAACTACAACTCCGGCGGCCCGCCCACCGGGCGTCTCCTGCCCGGGTACGCGCTGCGCGGCGGTCTCACCGTCGACCGGCTCGTGCTCTCCCCCGCCGCCGCCGACGCGCTCGGCCTGTCCGCCGTACCGCTGGGCTACCTGCTGGACACCGCCGGCTCGCCCGCCGACGACCGGCAGATGGAGATGCTGACCGACGAGCTGTTCGACATCGGGCCCATGTCGGCGCAGGTGGCGACCGCCGACCCGCCGTCGGACCAGCGCCCGATGCTGCTCCTGCTGGCGGTGGCCTCCGGGGTGATCACGCTCGGCGCGGCCGCGGTCGCCACCGGCCTCGCCGCGGCCGAGGGCCGCCGGGACCTGTCCACGCTCGCGGCGGTCGGCGCCGATCCCCGGGTACGCCGCCTGCTGTCGCTCTGCCAGGCCGGGGTCATCGCGGTCCTCGGCTCCGCGCTGGGCATCGTCGCCGGGCTCGGCTCCGCAGTGGTCGTCCTCGCCGCGCTCAACCAGCGGTACGCGGACTCCTGGCCGGTGCAGCCGCCGTACCCGGTGACGGTGCCCGGCGTGACGCTCGCCGCGCTGGTCGTGGTGCCGCTGGTGGCGATGGGCGGCGCCGCGCTGTTCACCCGGTCCCGCCTGCCGATCGAACGCCGGCTCGACTGACTGACCGTCCGAGGGATGACGAGGCCCGGTGCGGGCGGCACACTTGTCGGATGTCCGCCCTGGGAACCCTCACCCGCCGTCTCGGTCACCAGCGTTGGTTCGGCGCCACCATGCGCCTGCTCGTCCCGGCCGACCGGCTGGTTGGCCGGATGACGAAAGGTCGCGTGGTCGCCTTCGGGCTCGTGCCCACCCTGGTGCTCACCTCCACCGGCCGCCGCTCCGGCAAGCCCCGCAGCAACCCCCTGGTGTACGTCCCCGACGGCGACGCCTACGTGGTGATCGGCTCGAACTGGGGGCAACAGCACCAGCCGTCCTGGACGTTCAACCTGATGGCTGATCCGGCCGCCGAGGTGGACGTCAAGGGACGCCGGATCCCCGTCACCGCCGAGCAGGTCACCGGCGAGGAACGGGAACGGCTCTTCCAGCGGCTGGTGCAGGAGTGGCCCGCGTACCGCACGTACGTCGAGCGCGCCGGTAACCGCGAGATCCGCGTGTTCCGGCTGGTCCCGAACGCCTGATCGACGGCTCACCGTGGCCGGAATCGCGGCGAGCAGTCGCCGTCGTGATCGGGCCGTAGCAGGCAGCGTCGTCCCTCGGACAGGTTGCGGTCGCAGAAGACCCAGTGTCGTACGTTCTGGTCGTCCTCGGGCGAGACGCTGGTGCCACCGGGTTCGGTCTGCGGGAGGACGTGGCTCCAATGTGCCACCACCCGGGCAAGGCGCTGCGCGGACACGAGGTCGTTGACGACCATCGGCAGATGGATGACCCACCGTTCGGTCATCGTTCCTGCTCCCGCTCGGCCCGGGCACGCGCCTGCTCCGACTGCCAGCGCCGCAGGGCGTCCTTCACCCGGTCGGTCTCCCGGCGGCTCTCGGCCAACGCGTCATAGACCGTCGCGAGATCGCCCGCCACCAGGTCCAGGAACTCCCGGACCTGTTCGGGATCGAGCCCGCGTCGGCCCAGCGGTGCGGAGCTGAACGTTCGTTCCCGTACCTGCCACGGTCGCAGCGGCCGGTAGACCGCGGAGCGATAGCACGTCGCGCGGCGCTCGGGCCGGCGGTTGTGCAGGCGTCGGAAAGGGATGATCCTCATCGAACCTGTCCTCTGTCGGTGCCATCCGCCCGGTGGGGGCGGGCCGATACGGCCCGCCCCCGGCACCTGCCGTCGCAGCGTGATCGCGGTACGCCGACAGGGCTCACACGGGCCGCGCCGAATTGGTCGGCCTCGGTAGCATCCCGATTACGGAGCGCAGGCGGCAGCGGTGAGCAGTGGGCCCACACGCCGGCCCACGACCTGAGAGGGTGGCATGGACCATTTCGGGGACATACTCAGGCGGCATCGGGTTGCCGCCGGTTGGTCGCTGCGGAAGTTCGCCGAACTCATCAGGTACGACTTCGGCTACCTCGGGCAGATCGAGCGTGGCGCCCGCCCCGTCAACCCCGCCGTCGTGGCCGCCTACGACCGGGCACTGTCGGCCGACGGCTCGATCAAGAAGGCATACGACAGCAGGCGCGCCAACGACATCGACATGCCGAGAAGGTCGGTGCTCCAAGCCATGACTTCGCTTGCTGCGCTCCCGGCCGTCGACCGTATGGTCGGCTGGGAGGCGCTGCGACACGGCCTCGACGCCGCCGTCGACGTCGAGACCGACGCGTGGGCAGAGATCGTCTCCTCCTACGGCACGGCCTACTATCGCCAGCCGCACGAACAGCTGATGACACAACTCGGCCGGGATCTGACGGTCCTACAGCATCAACTCGCCGCAAGCGATGATCGGCGTCGCCCACAGCTGCTACGCGTCGCCGCAGCGCTGTCGGTGATCGTCGCGCTCAGCCTCGTGGCGTCAGGCCACGCTCTGCTGTCGAGGAGATGGTGGGCCAGCGCCCAGAGAGCCGCCGACGAGTCCGGTGACCCCGACACGCGAGTCCTGACCCGCGCCTGGGACGTCGTCAACGGCTGCTACGACGGTCGACGGCCCATGACCGTCGTAGCGATCTCTGACGAGGTGCTTCCGCTCGCCGGTAGGCCGTCGGCTGCCACCTGTGGTCTGCTGGCGGGCCGGGCGCAGGCACTCGCCCTCGCCGGGCGGCACGACGAGGCAGTCGCGACCGTGCGTCATCTGAGCGAGCAGATCGAGAAACTCCCGGCCGCCGTCGTCGGGGACGTCGAATCGCTGTGGGGCTGGCCGGAGCATCGCCTGGGACACACGGAGTCCTGGGTCCACACCCATTCCGGTGACCGGAGGGCGGCTGCGGCAGCGCAGGCCCGGGCCTTGGAGTTGTATCCCGCTTCCCAGATCCGGCTGCGTACGCAGGTACAACTGCATCAGGCAGCGGCCACGGTCCGGGCCGGTGACATCACCGACGGTCTGACGGCGGCGGCCGATCTGTTGGACCGCCTGCCCCGGGAACAACACAACGAACTCGTGCGCGCGGTCACTCTGCAGGTCACGGCGGCGGTACCCGACGGAGAGCGGCACCGGCCGCTCTACACGGAACTGATGGACCGAGTCCAGCGGTGACGCCTCCGCCGTCCGTCACCTTCGACCGGTGCCATCCCGACAAGCTGATGTCTGTCGTCGACGCTCTCGCCGACTTGTACGCGCTGGTCTACGCCGAACCGCCTTACCTCGAAGGCCCGGCACAGGTCGCCCGGTTCCGGGCCGGGCTGCCCGACGAGGCGGCACGGCCCGGATTCCGCCTCGTCCTGGCGAGAGAGGGCGAAGAACTGATCGGAGCGGCGTACGGGTGGACCATGGCCGCCGGCACCTGGTGGTCGCGTGCGGAGGAGGAACCCCCGGCCGAGGTGCGGGATCGCGACAAGTTCGCCGTACTGGAATGGGTCGTCCACCCGCGGCATCGGTCTCACGGCATCGGCGCGGAGTTGATGCGTCGGCTTCTTCAGGGGCGTCCGGAGAGCTGGGCGACGCTCGCCTCCGATCCGCGCAGCCTGGCGAACGGCATCTACCGGCGCAACGGCTGGCGGGTTGCCGGGCACGCCGAGCTGCCGTGGGGTCCTTCGATGGAACTGCTGGTACGCGATCTGCGGACCGCCGAGGAGGCGCGGACTGGAACGCGCCGGTCACCTCAGCAGCAATGAGCGGCTGGCGGCCAGCTTCTCAGAGGCCCACCTCTTTGCGCAGGTCGGTGAGGGAAACCGGCGCTTCGCCCGCATCCAGACGGGCCAGGGCGGCCCGGGCAGCCTCGACGTCGATCGCGTCCTCGGCGCGTTCGATCGCCTCGGCGAGGTCCGCCGGGACAATGGCAGCCAGCCGCTGCCCACGACGAGTGACGTAGGTGATGCGACCGGCGTAGTGAGCGCGTGAGACGACATCCGCGAGATTCTCGCGAGCATCGGAGATCGGAAGCTCGGCAGCGGGCTCGGTCATACCTGAAGCGTACGGTCGTACAAGTCGTACAAGTCGAACTGACGACGTTGCGGATTGGCGGTGGCCTTGGCCGGCGAGCGAGATGCCGAGCGGCGTCTGGACGATCCACGGTGGCAGGTGGCCGAGCGGGTCGGTGACGCCGTCCTGCGGCGGTTCCCGGCCGACGTGCTGGCGGTCGCCGTACACGGTCCGCTCGCGCACGGCGACGACGACGGCGGCGGGGACCGCGAGGTCGGCCTGCTGGTCGTCACCTACCGGCCCGGCGCCGGGCCGCCGCCCGCCACCCGGCGGGTGGACGGGGTGCTCGTCGACCTCACGGTGGCCGGGGCGGGCGACTACCTGCGCCGGGCGACGACGATCACGTCCCGCTGGCCGCTGGCCGCGGACCGGTACGTGACGACCCGCGCCCTGCACGATCCGACCGGCTGGCTGCGAAAGCTGCGCGACGAGCACCTGGCGCGGCTGGCACGCGCCCGGCCGGCGGAGTTCACGAGCGCGGCGCGGCAGGCGTGGTACCGGGGCAGCGCGGCGCACGCCCGCGCGTTGCGGCTGGCCGAATGGTACGAGACGGACCAGGCGCTGCTCATGCTCGGCGAGGCGCGGCTGGCCGCCGCCACCGTGCAGGGACTGTTCAGCCGCACCTACTTCCGCGATCCCGGGGACGCGGTGCGGCGTACCGGGCTGGCCGGGGCGGACATGACCGAGGTGGGCGCGGCGCTGACCCGCCAGGCCGAGGAACTGGCCGCCCGGGGGCGGCCGGTCGACGGCACGATCGACGACCTGCTGTCCGGTTGACGGCCGGGGTGGCTCAGCCTCAGCCGATACCGCCGCTGACGCCGATCAGCGCGCCGATCAGGTAGGTCGCGCCGGCCGCCAGCCCGCCGAGCAGCAACTGCCGCAGACCGGCACGCCACCATGCGCGGTTGGTGAACCGGGCCACGATCGCACCGGCGACGAAGAGGCCGACGCCGCCGACGCCGAGCGCCAGCCAGAGGCTGGTGAAGCCGAGCAGGTACGGCAACAGCGGCACCAGCGCGCCGATCGAGAAGCAGACGAACGACGAGATCGCCGCGGCCCACGGGCTGGGCTGGTCGTCGGGGTCGACGCCCAGTTCCTCCCGTACGTGCACCCGCAGCGCCTCCTCCGGGTTGGCGCGTACCGCCTCGGCGACCTGCGTCGCCAGCTCGCGGGACAGTCCACGGGCGACCCAGGCGTCTGCGAGTTCCCGGGCCTCGGCCTCCGGGTGGCGTTCCAGCTCGCGCCGCTCCTTGGCCACCTCGGCGGCGACCTGCTCGTTCGCGGACCGGACGCTCGTGTACTCGCCGAGGCCCATCGAGATGGCACCGGCCACCAGGCCGGCCGTGCCGGTGAGCACCACGCTGCGCGGCGACACCCCGCCTCCGCCCACACCGGCGATCAGCGCGATGTTGGTGACCAGCCCGTCCATCGCGCCGAAGACGGCCGGACGCAGCCAGCCGCCGGACACGTCCGCGTGGTGCGCCTCGCGCAGTGCCGCAGGGGTGTCGGTCACGGCAGCGTCAGGATCTCGTAGCCGTCGTCGGTCACGACGATCGTGTGCTCGAACTGGGCCGTCCACCGGCGGTCCTTGGTGACCACGGTCCAGCCGTCGTCCCACATGTCGTACTGGTAGGTGCCGAGCGTGATCATCGGCTCGACGGTGAACGTCATGCCGGGCTCCATCACGTCGGTGGGGCGCGGGCTGTCGTAGTGCGGCACGTAGAGGCCACTGTGGAACGCCTCGCCGATGCCGTGCCCGGTGAAGTCGCGGACCACGCCGTAGCCGAAGCGCTTCGCGTACGACTCGATGACCCGGCCGATGACGTTGATCTGCCGCCCCGGCGCGATGGCCTTGATGCCGCGCATCATCGCCGTGTGGGTCCGCTCGACCAGCAGGCGGGCCTCCTCGCTCACCTCACCCACGCAGAACGTGGCGTCGGTGTCGCCGTGCACGCCGTTCAGGTACGCGGTGACGTCGACGTTGATGATGTCGCCGTCCTCGAGCACGGTGGTGTCCGGGATGCCGTGGCAGATCACCTCGTTGAGGCTGGTGCAGCACGACTTGGGAAAGCCCCGGTAGCCGAGCGTCGACGGGTAGGCGCCGTGGTCGCAGAGGAACTCGTGCACCACCCTGTCGATCTCGTCGGTGGTCACGCCGGGCTTGCAGTGCTCACCGGCGAGCTGGGTGGCCTGGGCGGCGAGACGCCCCGCCACGCGCATCTTCTCGATGGTCTCCGGCGTCTGCACGTGCGAGCCGCGCCACTCCTGGGGGCGCTTCTTACCCACGTACTCCGGGCGCGGGATGTGGGCGGGGACCGCTCGCCACGGGGAGAGCGTGCCGGGGGTCAGCGGCGCACGGACGGTCATGGCCCAAGCCTATCGCCGGGGGTGGTGTGCCCCCCGCCACAGGCCCGCCGGGCAGGTTGTTGCCGTGCCGCAAACGCTGTGCCATTGTTGCTCCGTGGATCAAGGGGGCGCGGCGCCCGTCTTCTCCGTGACGGCGCAGGTCGACGGCGACCAACTGCGCGTCCAGGTGACCGGCGAGGTCGACATGGCGACCGCCGACACCATGTTCCAGACCGCGCTCCGCGAGCCCGCCAAGCAGCTCACGCTCGACCTGCGGGCGGTCACCTTCTTCGACTCGGCCGCCATCCACGCGGTGGTCCGGCTCGCGCAGCGGTTCCCGGCCGCGCTCACCGTGCTGCCGTCCCCGCAGGTCCGGCGCGTGCTGGACATCTCCGGCCTGGGCGACCAGGACTGGCTCGCCCGCACCTGACCGACTCGGGCGCCCTCCGGCTAGGAGGCCTCTCCCATCCCGGGCGACAGGCCCGGCCCCGGTTCCGGCCGCCCCGGACCCGACGCGGGGTGCCGCTCTCCCGTCTCCCCCGCGGTGTCCGGGGCGAGATCACGACGCAGCGACTCGGCGTCGCGCTTGCGCACCCCGCTCGCCCGGATCGTGTTCACCGCGATGATGGTGAGTTCGTTCGCCACGTTGATGCCGCTGACGCGCAGGCCGCTGCGCAACGCCTCCTGAGCGAGGCGGAGGGCCGACATCGCGGCCCGCTGGGATCGGGAGGGCCGGTCGGTGGACGGGGACCAGCCCGCAGCGACGGTGCGCGCGGCCTCGGCCAGGCACCGCACGGCCTCGGCGAGCGACGGCGGAACGGGCTCGTCGTCACGGATCGCGCGTTCGAGGTTGAGCGCGACGTCGCGGCTGTGCAGCAGGGACCGGATCATGAGGATGGCGCCGTGCCGCCACCCCTGCAGCGCGCTCTGGTTGTGCCACCGTAGCGGCGAGAGGCGGACGACCTCGTCGGCGCCTGACATCGCGGTCTCCACGTCCGAGGTGTCGAGCCGGCGCAGCGTGTCGAGGACCTGACGGGCCAGCTCGGCGTCCCGGGCCAGGGCCGCGTCGGCCAGGCGGTCCAGCCCGGCGGCCATCTGGTTGAGCAGGGGCCGGCCGGCCCGCCGGATCCGGTAGATCGGGTTCAGGGGCAGCACCACGACCGCGACCAGGATGCCGACCGCCCCACCGACGACGCCGTCGAGGAAGCGGGGCAGCGCGATGTCGGTCCGGGCCGGGAACAGCACGGCGATCACCATCGCGCTGCCGCCGACCTGGGTGACGAACGCGCCCTCGTCGCTGAGCAGGACGGCGACGAGGATCGCGGCGGCGACGATGACGCCGATCTGGACGTATCCCTGCCCGACCCAGGAGACCAGCAGGTCGCCCAGCATGATGCCCACCGCCACGCCGGCGACCAGCAGCAGCGTACGGCGGAAGCGCTGGCTCACCGAACTGGCGATGGTGCCGACCGCGACGGCGGGCGCGAACAGCGGTTGCGGGTTGTGGATCAGGTCCTTCGCGACCCACCACGCGACTGCGGCGGCCACCCCGCACTGCACCGCCACGAGCAGGCTCAACCGCACCCGCCGCAGCCGATCCCGCACAGTGTCCCGGCCGGTACGGCGAATCGCCGTCCACGCCGCACCTACCGGGTCGTTCCCGCTGCCGTGGGAAGGACGGAACGGCTCACGCCCCATGAGGCGATCCTAGGGACTTCGCCGCATTTGATCCGCTTTACGCGGCAAACAGGCTCAGTCCCGGTCGGTCAGCCGGCGGCGCAGCGTCAACTCGGTGCCCGCCTCGGTACGCGTCACGTCCATCTCCCCCAGCGCCTGGATCAGCGCCAGCCCGCGTCCCCGGAAACTCGACCCGCTCGACTCCCGCCAGCGTCCGCTGTCCCGGACGGTCGCGATGACCGTCCGGTCGGCGATCGTCACCTCGACCTCGATCGTCGGATCCACCGGGTCGACCGGGTGCTCGATCGCGTTCGCCGCCGCCTCGGAGACCGCCACGGTCAGGTCGAACAGGTCGGTCTCGCCGACCTGGTGGGCGACGAGGAAGTCCTCCAGCCGCTTGCGCAGCACGCTGAGCCGGGTCGGGTCGGCGGGCAGGCGCAACGCGAAGCGGTTCAACTCGGCCGCTTCCAGCGCGAGCACCGCCACGTCGTCGTGCCGGGACCGCTCGGCCACCCGCGCCATGACCGCGTCGACCAGGTCCGCAACGTGCGCGGCGCGCGCCGTCGCGTCCGCCCGCAACTGGCCCAGCCCGGCGTCGATGCCCGCGGACCGGTCCTCGATCAGGCCGTCGGTGTAGAGCAGGAGCCGGTTGCCCGGGGCGAGCTCGCCTTCGGCGGCCGGGTAGACGGCGCCGGGAATCGCCCCGATCGGCGGTCCGAGGGCCCGATCGTGCAGGAACGCCACGTCGTCTCCTCGGATCAGCAGGGGTGAGGGATGACCCGCGCTGGCGTACCGGATGCGGCCGGTGCGCGGGGAGAAGCCGAGGCAGACCACTGTGGCGAAGGAGCCGCTGCCGGCGGAGTGGACCAGCCGGTTGAGCCGGGTCAGCGCCTCGCCCGGGTCGTAGCCCTCCATGACGTACGCCCGCAGCGCGTTGCGGAGCTGGCCCATCGCCGCGGCGGCCCGCACGCCCTTGCCCACCACGTCGCCGATGACCAGCACCAGGTCGTCGTCGGCGGTGGCCATCACGTCGTACCAGTCGCCGCCGACCTCCACGTCGGCGCTGCCGGGCAGGTAGCGGCTGGCCACCACCGCGCCGGGCAACTGCGGCAGCGTACGCGGCAGCAGGCTGTGCTGAAGCGTGGTCGCGATGTGGTGTTCGGCCTCGTAGAGCTGGGCGTTCTCCAGCCGTACGCCGATCAGCCGGGCCAGTTGGGCCAGCGCCGCCTCCTCGGTGCCGCCACCCTCGCGGCGCCACACCCGCAGCTCGCCGAGCTGCTCGCCGGACGTGCCGGTGAGCGGCAGCACCACTGTCGGCTCGGCGGGCAGGTCACCACCGGCGTCCTCCTCGTGGCGGGCCCCGGTGGCGGAGACCCGGACCCGTCCGGCCTCGGCCAGGCGCAGCGCGTGCCGGGCCGCCACCCGCACCACCTCGGCGGTGGACCGGGCGGTGTTGATCTCCACGGCCGCGTCGGCGAGCGCCCGCAGCCGGCGGATGATCTGCCCGCGCAACTGGCCCAGTTCGACGTTGGCCCGCACCCGCGCCACCAGCTCCTGGCTGGAGAAGGGCTTGGTCAGGTAGTCGTCCGCGCCGGTGGACAGGCCGGCGACCTCCTCGGCGGCACCGGCCCGCGCCGAGAGCAGCACGATCGGCACGTGCCGGGTGGCCGGTTCGGCACGCAGCGCGGCGACCAGCCCGAAGCCGTCCAGCCGGGGCATCATCACGTCGGTCAGCACCAGGTCGAACGGGGTCTCGACGGCCAGCCGCAGCGCCTCCACGCCGTCCGGCACGGCCACCACCTCGTACGCCGGGGAGAGCAGCCGGACGACGTGCTCGCGCAGGTCGGGGTTGTCGTCGGCGAACAGGATGCGGCCGGAACCGCCGGGCGAGCCGGACGGCTCCGGCAGCCCGGTCGGACGGGCCACCTCGTCGGTCCAGAGCGCCGTCTCGGCGACGTAGAGGCGGGCCTGCTCCGATTCGCTCAGCGGCACCGGGGACAGGGCGGCCACCCGGTCGGCGGGCAGGTGCGCGTACCCGAAGGGCATGGTCACGGTGAACGTGGTGCCCCGGTCGACGACGCTGTGCGCGGTCACCGTGCCGCCGTGCATCTCGACCAGCTCGCGGACCAGGGCGAGCCCGATCCCGGTGCCCTCGTGGGTCCGCGAGCGGGCACCGGCGACCCGGTGGAACCGCTCGAAGACCTGCGGCAGCTCCTCCGGCGCGATGCCGACGCCGGTGTCCGTCACCTCCAGGACGGCGGCGCCGTCGGCCGCGCGGACCCGGACCCGGATCTCGCCGTCGAAGGTGAACTTGACCGCGTTGGACACCAGGTTGAGGACGATCTTCTCCCACATGTCCCGGTCGACGTAGACCGGCGCGGGCAGCGGCGGGCAGTCCACCACCAGGCGCAGCCCGGCCCGCTCGGTGGCCGAGCGGAACGTGCTGGCCAGCCGGGAGGTGTAGTCGGACAGGTCGGTGGGCTGGTAGCGGGCGGCCAGCCGGCCGGACTCCAGCCGGGAGAAGTCGAGCACCGTGTTGACCAGCTTGAGCAGGCGCAGCCCGTTGCGGTGCATGACGGTGAGCCGGTCGAGGTACCGCTCGGGCAGTTCCCGGTCGGCGAGCATCTCCTCCAGCGGCCCGAGGACCAGCGTGAGCGGGGTACGGAACTCGTGGCTGACGTTGGCGAAGAAGCTGGTCTTGGCGCGGTCCAGCGCGGCCAGCTCGGCGGCGCGGGCGCGTTCCTGCTCGTACGCCCGCTGCTTGCCCACCGCCCGGGACACCTGCGCGGCGACCAGGTCGACGAAGTCGCGGTAGTCGGCGGCGAACGGCAGCCGCCGGGACACTCCGAGCAGCAGCACGCCGGCCGGCTCGTTCGTGGCGGTCAGCGGCAGCAGGAGCGCCTGGTCGGCGGCGTCCGGCGGCACCGCGCCGGGCAGGTCGGCGGTGGCGATCCAGCGCGGCGCGGTCAGCGGCTCGTCGTCGGGCAGCCCGGGCGGCGGGCCAGCGACGGTGTCCGGCTCCACGCCCGAACAGCCGGCCGGCACCAGCGACCCGGTCTCGTCGGAGAACCAGACCGCGCTGAACGGCACGTCGGCGCGGTGGGCGTCGAGCACCCGGGTGACGGCCCGGCCCAGTTCGAGCATGCCGGGTACGTCGCCCAGCTCGTTGCCCAGCTCGGCGAGGACACGCAGCCGGCGTTCGCCGAGCACCCGGCCGGTGGTCTCGTTGACGAAGCAGAAGATCCCGCTGACGGTGCCGTCGGCGTCGCGGATCGGGTCGTACGAGACGTCGAAGTAGACGTCCTCCAGGAACCCGTGCCGGTTGATCACGAAGGGGTGGTTCTCACCCCGGTACGGCACGCCGGTGCGGCGCACGGCGTCGAGCAGCGGGCCGAGCACGTCCCAGGTCTCGGCCCAGTGCCGGCGTGCGGCCTGGCCGATCACGGCCGGATGTTTGTCGCCGATGGTCGGCCGGTAGGCGTCGTTGTAGAAGGCCAGATGGTCCTCGCCCCAGAACACCACCATCTGCGCCCGGGACGACAGCATCGTGCTCACCGCGTGGCAGAGCGCCGCGGGCCAGCGGTCCGGGCTGCCGAGCGGGGTGGTGGACCAGTCGAAGCCGCGCAGCCGCTCGCCCATCTCGCCGCCGGCTGCGAACGCCGCGGCGAGCAGCGGCGACAGTGACGCCTCGCCGGCCGCCGGGGACGAACGACTGTCGCCCCCGCCCCCCTGGGCCGAGCCCATGCAGCCTCCCGCTCCGGCCATGATCACGACGGTCGGCGCTGTCACGCCGACCGTCCCCGCCTACTACCCCGACGGACGAGCAACGTAACGCACCCGCACCGTTCGACGCTGGTTACCTCCTCCTCATCCTGGCGTAACCGACGGTCAGGGGCGACTCGGGCGGTCCTCGCTGGTCGGCGGGACCACCGATTCGGCCTCTCCCCCACCTACGAAACGCGGGTGTGTGATCTAGCCGACATCGCGGCCCGGACCAGCGCGGCCACCGGCCGCGGGTCGGTCTCGTTCTCCGGATGCCACTGCACGCCGAGCACGAAGCGCCGCGCCGGATCCTCCACCGCCTCGATCACCCCGTCGTCGGCCCAGCCGGTGACCGCGAGGCCGCCGGGGTCGGCCACCGCCTGATGGTGGTACGAGTTGACCCGGTCCACCCCGGCCATCACCTCGGCGGCCCGGCTACCGGCGGCGAAGCGCACCGGATGCGAGCCGTACACGCCCGGCGCGGGACGGTGCCCGTCGTGCCCGACCACGTCCGGCAGGTGCTGGTGCAGCAGCCCGCCGTACGCCACGGCGAGCAGTTGCATCCCCCGGCACACGCCCAGCACCGGCAGGTCGGCGGCGAGCGCGGCGGCCAGCAGCGTCGCCTCCCCGGCGTCGCGCTCCGGCCGGCTCTCGGTACGCGGGTCCGGCGGCTCGCCGTACCGCTCCGGGCCGACGTCCGCGCCGCCGGCCAGCAGCAGCCCGTCCAGCAGCCCCAGCACGTCCGCGTCGGCGTCGTCCGGGGGCAGCACCACGGCCCGGCCGCCCGCCGCGGTGACCGAACGGACGTACGCGTGCGGCACAAGCGTCGCCGGCACGTCCCGCCACACCGCCCAGCCGGCCGGCTCGACGTACGCGGTGATGCCGATGACCGGCCTTCTCGCGCTCACGGTGCCCGCGCTCACAGGGGTGTCACGTAGGCACCGGTGATGCCGCCGTCGACGACGAACTGCGCGGCGGTCATGAACGACGCGTCGTCGCTGGCGAGGAACGCCACCGCGGCGGCGATCTCGGTGGGGTCGCCGAACCGGCCCATCGGCACGTGCACCAGCCGCCGGGCAGCCCGCTCCGGGTCCTTGGCGAACAACTCCAGCAGCAGCGGCGTCGCCACCGGTCCCGGGCACAGCGCGTTCACCCGGATGCCCTCGCGGGCGAACTGCACGCCCAGCTCCCGGGTCATCGCCAGCACCCCGCCCTTGCTCGCCGTGTACGCGATCTGCGACGTCGCCGCGCCCATCAGCGCCACGAACGAGGCGGTGTTGATGATCGAGCCCTTGCCCTGCCGGCGCATGTGCGGGATGACGTACTTGCAGCACAGGTAGACGCTCGTGGTGTTCACCCGCAGCACCCGTTCCCAGGCGTCCAGGCCGGTCTCCAGGATGGAGTCGTCGTCCGGCGGGGAGATGCCGGCGTTGTGGAACGACACGTCCACCCGGCCGTGCCGCCGCACCACCCCGTCGAACAGGTCGCGTACGGCCGTCTCGTCCGCCACGTCGGCGGCCACGAACTCGCCGTCCACCTCCTGCGCGGCCCGGGTGCCGGCGTCGGCGTCGATGTCCACGCACACCACGCGGGCACCCTCGGCGGCGAAGCGGCGTACGGTGGCCAGCCCGATGCCGCTGCCGGCGCCGGTCACGACCGCCACCCGGTCGGAAAGCCGTCCCTGCACTGTGATCACTCCTCGGTGCCGATGAACACGTTCTTGACGTCGGTGAAGGCGTGCAGCGCGTCCGGACCCAGCTCCCGGCCCAGGCCGGAGCGTTTCATCCCGCCGAACGGTGTCCAGTAGCGCACCGAGGAGTGCGAGTTGACGCTGAGGTTGCCGGCCTCGACAGCGCGCGCCACCCGCACCGCGCGGCCCACGTCCCGGGTCCAGATCGAGCCGGAGAGGCCGTACTCGGTGTCGTTGGCGAGCCGGATCGCGTCCGCCTCGTCGTCGAACGGCAGCACCGAGACGACGGGGCCGAAGACCTCCTCCCGCCAGTGCCGATCCGCCGGGGAGCCGGCGAGCAGCACCGTCGGGGCGTACCAGAAGCCGGGGCCGTCGGGGCACGAGCCGGTGAACGCGACGTCCGCGCCGTCGACGTACCCGGCGACCCGGTCCCGGTGCGCGGCGGAGATCAGCGGGCCCATCTCGGCCGTGTCCCGGGCCGGGTCCTCCACCCGCACCGCCCGTACGGCCGGTTCGAACAGTTCCAGGAAGCGGTCGTACACCCGGCGCTGGACCAGGATCCGGGAGCGGGCGCAGCAGTCCTGGCCGGCGTTGTCGAAGACCGCGTACGGCGCGGTGGCCGCCGCCTTCTCCAGGTCCGCGTCGGCGAAGACGATGTTCGCCGACTTGCCGCCCAGCTCCAGCGTCACCCGTTTCACCTGGGCCGCACAGCCGGCCATGATCCGGGTGCCGACCTCGGTCGAGCCGGTGAAGCAGATCTTGCGGACCGCCGGGTGGGTGACGAACCGTTCGCCGACCACGCTGCCCTGGCCGGGCAGCACGGTGAAGACACCCTCGGGCAGGCCGGCGTCGCGGGCCAGTTCGGCCAGGCGCAACGCGGTCAGCGGGGTCAACTCGGCCGGCTTCAGCACCACCGTGTTGCCGGCGGCCAGCGCCGGGGCGAACCCCCAGCCGGCGATCGGCATGGGGAAGTTCCACGGCACGATCACGCCGACCACGCCCAGCGGCTCGTGGAACGTGACGTCGAGCCCGCCGGGCACCGGGATCTGGTGGCCGGTCAGCCGTTCCGGCGCGCCCGCGTAGTAGTCGAGCACGTCGCGGACGTTGCTCGCCTCCCAGCGCGCGTTGCCGATGGTGTGCCCGGCGTTGCGTACCTCGAGGAGCGCCAGCTCCTCCAGGTGCGCGTCGACCTGGGCCGCGAACCGCCGCAGCAGCCGCCCCCGATCCCCCGGCGCCACCCGACGCCACCGTTCGTACGCCGTCGCGGCCCGCCCGATCGCCGCGTCCACGTCCGCCACGGACGCGGACGCCACCTCACCCAGCGTCTCCCCGTCAACCGGCGAGATCACCTCGCCCACGCCCGCCCCCACTCTCCACGTGCCGGTCTGCTGGTCGGATCGGCCTTTCCCGGCGTGTCGCGACCCGAGAGACAAGCTCCTGTGAAGCGATATACCTGAGAGTCATAATTATGACTCTCAGGTATATCGCTCCGACCTGACTGTTCCTTTGCCGCCGTTACGCACCGCAACCAGCGGTGCGGCCCGAACCGGCCCGCGGAGTCAGAGGCGTTCGAAGCCACGTACCAGCTCCCAGTCGGTCACCGCGGCGTCGAAGGCGCTCAGCTCTACCTTCGCCTGGTTGGCGTAGTGGTCGGCCACCTCGTCGCCGAACGCCGTCCGGGCCACCTCGGAGCGCTGCCACAACTCCAGCGCGTCACGCAGCGTGGTGGGCACCCGCTCGGCGTCCGGGTCGTCGTACGCGTTGCCGGTGCACTCGTCCGCCAGCTCCAGTTCGTTCTCGATCCCGTGCACCGCCCCGGCCACCAACGCGGCGATCGCCAGGTACGGGTTGACGTCGGCCCCCGGCACCCGGTTCTCCACCCGCATCCCCTGCCCGTGCCCGACCAGCCGCAGCGCACAGGTGCGGTTGTCGGTGCCCCAGCGCAACGCGGTCGGCGCGAACGAGCCGGGCTGGTAGCGCTTGTAGGAGTTGATGTTCGGCGCGAAGAACAGGCTGAACTCGCGCATCGTGGCGAGCAACCCGGCCAGCACCCGCTGCCCGGTGACGCTCAGATGCGCCGGCCCGTCCCCCAGCATCGCCGACGAGCCGGAGGCGTCGCGCAGCGAGAAGTGGATGTGGCAGGAGTTGCCCTCCCGCTCGTTCGGCTTGGCCATGAACGTGATCGCCATGCCCTCCTGGGCGGCGATCTCCTTCGCGCCGTTCTTGTAGATGACATGGTGGTCGGCGCAGCGCACCGCCTCGTCGTACCGGAAGGCGATCTCGTGCTGGCCGAGGTTGCACTCGCCCTTCGCGCTCTCCGGGGTGAGCCCGGCGCCGGCCATCTCGGTGCGGATGCGGCGCAGCAGCGGCTCGACCCGGGCGGTACCGAGCAGCGAGTAGTCCACGTTGTACTGGTTGGCCGGCGTCAGGTCGCGGTAGCCGCGCTGCCACGCCTCCTCGTACGAGTCGCGGTAGAGCACGAACTCCAACTCGGTGCCCGCGTACGCGGTCAGCCCGTGCGCGGCCAGCCGGTCGAGCTGGCGGCGCAGGATCTGCCGGGGCGAGGCGACCACCGGGCCGGAGCCGTCCAGCCACTCCAGGTCGGCCAGCAGCAGCGCGGACCCGGGCTGCCACGGCATCCGGCGCAGCGTGTCCAGGTCGGGGCGCATGGCGAAGTCGCCATAGCCGCGTTCCCAGCTCGACATCGCGTACCCGTCGACGGTGTTCATGTCGACGTCCACCGCGAGCAGGTAGTTGCAGCCCTCGCTGCCGTGCGAGACCACCTGGTCGAGGAAGTAGGGCGCGTGGAACCGCTTGCCCTGCAGTCGGCCCTGCATGTCGGTGAGCGCGAGCACCACCGTGTCGATCTCACCCTCGGCGACGGCGACCCGCAACTGTTCCAGCGAGAGCGGCGTTTGCTTCATCAGGGGCCTCCATCACCAAGGTCTACTGGCAAACCGGATCACCGTCAATGCCCCGGCGAGGCCGGTGGCGAAACCGAGGAGCGCAGATGCGCCGTCGTACCGTCGCGGTCGTCGCCGCCGTCCTCGCGATCGTGCTGGCCGCCACCGACGCCCACGCGGGCAACCGGCCCACCGGGCAGCGCCCAGCAGACGGCCCGGACCGGCCGGTCCCCGCCGACGCACGACAGCGCCCGGTCGCGCTCGACCTGCGCGGCTTCGACGGGCGTGCCGGCTGGTCCGGCTACGACCTGACCCGTCCCCGCGTCGTCGCGACCGGGCTGGAGGCGCCGTGGGGGCTGGACTTCCTGCCCGACGGCAGCGCCCTGGTCGCGCAGCGGGACCGGGGCACGATCCTGCGCGTACGCCCGGGACGCCCGGCCCGGCAGGTGGCCCGGATCGCCGACGTGGCCGCCGGTGGGGAGACGGGCCTGCTCGGGCTGGCGGTCTCCCCCACGTACCGCCGGGACCGGTGGGTCTACGCCGCCTACACCACCGCGACCGACCTCCGGATCGTCCGGTTCCGCCTCGGCTCGGCCCGCGCGCCCCGGGTGCTGGTCAGCGGCATCGCCCGCAGCTCGGTGCACGCCGGCGGGCGGATCGCGTTCGGCCCCGACGGCATGCTCTACGCCGGGATCGGCGACGCCGGGGTGGCCACCCGCGCGCAGGATCTGACCAGCCGCAACGGCAAGATCCTGCGGATCCGCCCGGACGGCGGGGTGCCGGCGGGCAACCCGTTCCCCGGCTCGCTCGTCTACAGCTACGGCCACCGCAACGTGCAGGGCCTCGCCTGGGACCGGCACGGCCGGCTGTTCGCCACCGAGTTCGGGCAGAGCACCTGGGACGAGGTGAACCGGATCGTGCCCGGGGGCAACTACGGCTGGCCGCTCGTCGAGGGCGTCGCCGGTGATCCCCGGTTCCGCGACCCGGTCGTCGTGTGGCCGCCCGCCCAGGCGTCCCCGAGCGGCGCCGCGTTCACCAGGGGCACGCTCTACGTCGCCGCGCTGCGCGGCGCGCGGCTCTGGGCGGTGCCCGTCGACGCCGCAGGCCGCGTCGGCGTACCGGTGCCGGAGCTGGCCGGCACGTACGGCCGCCTGCGTACCGTCGAGGTCGCGCCGGACGGCGCGCTCTGGGTGGCGACCAGCAACCGCGACGGCCGCGGCACCCCGGCGGCCGGCGACGACCCCATCCTGCGCTTCCCGCTCACCCACCGCCGCCCCACGATCTGACCCCAGAGGTACGCGGACAGCGCGGCCCGGGATCGGTTCACGTCAGAACGATGAGGCACCGGCCACGAGCGCCCGGGCCGCGTCGGTCCACCAGTAGAAGACCTCGCGGCCCGACCGGCGCTTCTGAAGCAGGCCGGCCTCCGTCAGCACGCGCAGGTGACCCCCGACAGTGCCCAGTGGCAGTTCGGTCGCGGCGACCAATGCGGTGGTGCTGATCGGTTCGGCCGCCTGCACCAGGATCCGGCTCCGTGCGTCACCGAGCAGACGCCGCAGAGGATCCGGCGTGCCGAGAGGCGCCCCGGCGAAGATCCCCGTCACCGGATAGACGATCCCGAACCGGTCGGGCAACCTCCAGGAGACCCAGCCTCCCCGGCAGTGGGCCGCGAAGAAGGTCAGCTCCCCACCCCGCACGTCGCACGGCGGGTAGGGCCGTTCCTCGACCTGCAACCGGCCGTCGCCGAGCCAGCACATGCCCGGCCGCATGTCGTCGATGACCCCGGCCCATCCGTCCCTGCCCAGGCGGGAGATCCGGGACACCACGTCGGCGCGCAGTACCGATTGCCGGCGCGGCCAGTCCGCCTCGATCGTGTGGTGCCAGACCCAGCGCAGCAGAGCAGCAGCCCGGCCCGCCAACCCTGGACCGCGCAACTCGGGGGGCAGCGGGGAGCGTACGCGGGCCAGATCCGCGCGGATCCGCTCGTCCGGCAGCGATTCCAGCGCCACGATCTCGTCGTCGAGCGTCATGTTCGGACGGGCGGGAGGCACCGTCATGAAGTCGGCCATCCAGGAGGACGACATGGCGTGCGCCACGATGGCCGCGGTCACCGGGTCGTCGTCAAGGAAACCGTTGAATGCGTCGACGTGCTGGTCCCGCCAGGCCCGGTGCCAGGGAAGCGGCTGACCTCGGCGCAGGATGTTGAGCGCCCCCAACGTCTCGGTGAGTTGTGACGTGCCGAAACGTGCCTGCGCCATCACTTCGGCGTCGACCAGGAACACCGCCACGTTTCGCCTCCAGTCGAAACTCTAGGGTGGCACCGCGCGATACCTCAAGCTGCCGGCCATGCAGAGCGTCATTCAGTCGACCGGACCGCGGACCGTGGGCGCGCGGAACTTCAGGGCGTTGTGGGCCGGTGTCGGGATCACCAACCTGGCCGACGGTGTCGTCAAGCTGACCCTGCCCCTGGTGGCCGTGTCGATGACGGACTCCCCCGCGCTGGTCGCCGGCATCACTCTGGCCAACACCCTGCCCTGGCTGTTGTTCTCGCTGCCCGCCGGCGTCCTCGCCGACCGGGTCGACCGCCGACGCCTGATCATGGCCTCGACCGTCGTACGCTCCCTGATCCTGGCCGTGCTCGTCGCCGGCTTCCTCGCGGACGCGCTGCCGCTGGCCGGCCTGTACGCGGGAGCACTGGCACTCGGCATCGCCGAGGTGTTCACCGACACCACCCGGATGTCGGTGGTGCCGATGGTCGTCCCCCGAAACCGCATGGAGTCCGCGTACGCCAAGTTGACCGCGACCGAGACCGTCGCCAACGAGTTCATCGGGCCTCCTCTGGGCGGGCTGCTGGCTGCCGCCGGGCTGGCCGTCGCGCTCGGCGCCGGAGGCGCCGGCTACGCCGCGGCGCTGCTCGCCTTGGCGCTCATGACCGGTCCCTATCGCAGCAACCGCCACCCCGGCTCGACGCCGAGCGCGTCCGGCCTTCGCGCCGACATCCGGGAGGGCGTCCGGTACGTGTGGCGGGAGCGGGTATTGCGGACGCTGCTGCTGGTAGCCGGCGCGGCGAGTGGCTGCTGGGCGGCGTGGATGTCGGTCATCGCCGTCTATGCGGTCGCGCCCGGACCGCTGGACCTCAGCCACTCGGAGTACGGACTGCTGATCGGCGCCCTGGGAGTGGGCGGCGTGCTGGGCGCCAGTGTCGCGCCGGCGCTCACCCGCCGGCTGGGAAGGCCGGTCGTCCTCACCGCGTCGATGGCCTGTTTCGCCGTGCTGCTGGCGGCACCGGCGATCTCCTCGTCACCCCCGCTGATCGCCGTGACCACCCTCCTGGGCGGCGCCGGCAGCGGCGCCTGGAACGTCACCTACAGCTCACTGCGCGCGCTCGTCGTCCCCGACGCGATGATGGGGCGCTACAGCGGGGTGAGTCGCCTGACCAGCTGGGGATCGATGCCGCTCGGGGCTCTGCTCGCCGCCTTCACCGCGGAACTGATCAGCGTCCGAGCGGTCTTCTGGGGCGGGGCAGCGCTGTGTGCCCTGGTGATCGCGGTGACGTTGCGTACGGTCAGCTCGCCGGAGTTCCGGCGGTTGGAAGCCCGCGCGAACGCCTCCACGGATCGCGACTGACTCGCCGCGATCCGAGGTGCCGACGCTGACGCGTCACATCGGCTGGACCCAGGCGGACCGCCACTGCGGGGACGGGTCCGCGCCGAGGCTCGTCCAGTACTCGCGGCCGTCGACGATCCTCCCGTCGCGCACGGTCCAGAACGACGCGACCCGGTGCACGCCCATCCCCTCGTGCGGCACCTCCACCTCGGACACCACCGTGTCGCCCGCCGCCACCACCCGCAGTACCCGGATCGACCAGCCCTCCGGGTACTCGGCGTTGATCCTCACGTAGTTCTCGCGGCCCACGATCCGTTCCGCGCTGACCGGCCACTCGACCACCACGTCGTCGGCCAGCAGATCGCCGACTCCGGTCCAGTCCCGGGCCTGCATGCGATCCCACAACGCGCGTACCACCGTTTCCGTCTCCATCGGCGGATCATGGCAGTACCCACCGACAGCTACGACGGTTCGGCGGGCTCCGGCTCCGGTTCCGGCTGGTCGACGGTGCGGCGCGGGCCGGTGAACCACTTGCGGGCCGAGGCGTACCACCAGATGCCGACACCGAGCAGCACCCCGCCCACGGCGATCGGCGCGTAGTTCACCGCCGTCCAGCTGAAGTCGGGGTTGCCGGGCACACCCGCCGGGACGATCGGCAACACGAAGTAGATCGAGATGACAGCGATCTCGACCACCGCGATCCAGCCGAGCAGCTTGTAGCGCCGGCCGAGCGTCCACGGCCCCGGGTTGAACCGGTCGCCCATCCGCAGCCGCAGGAAGATCGGGATGATGAAGGACAGGTAGAGCCCGATCACCGCCACCGACACCACCGCGTAGAACGCGACCGGGATGCCGCCGCGCTGGTAGAGCGCGGGGAGCGTGAGCACCAGCCCGGCCAGCGTCGCCCCGATGATGGCGTTGACCGGTGTGCCGTTGCGGTTGACCTTCGACCACAGCCGCCAGCCCGGCACCGCCCGGTCCCGGCTGAACGCGTACGCCATCCGCGACATCGACGTCACGCAGCTCATCCCGCAGAAGAACTGCCCGATGGTGGAGATGATGATGACGGCCTTGAAGAAGAACGGCGTCAGTGCGCTCTCGAAGATCGCCCCGGAGAAGCCGCCCGCCTCGTTTATGGCGTCCACGTCGGTGGCCGCGAACAGGAACGCCAGCAGCAGGATCCAGCCGCCCACCGCGGAGTAGAAGATCGACCGCCACAGCCCCTGCGCGGCGGCCTTGGAGGCGCCCCGGGTCTCCTCGGAGACGTGCGCGCAGGCGTCGAAGCCGGTGATCGTGTACTGCGTGAGCAGGAAGCCCAGCGGCAGCACGTAGAACCAGAACGCCAGCCCGCCGGTGTCACCGTCGCCGAAGCCCGAGTTGTTGAACCGCTCGGTGAAGACGAACTGGAAGCTCTGGTGGTTGTCCGGGACCAGGACCAGGATCAGCACCACGGCGGCCGCGCCTGCCACGTGCCACCAGACCGAGACGTTCTGGAGTACGTCGATGATGCGGTGCCCGTAGATGTTGATCAGGCCGTGCAGCGCGAGGATCACCACGAACAGCCCGAACGTCTGGTGCCCGGTGCCGGCCCAGCCGTCGAACAGCGCCGACAGCGTCAGGTTGAGGAACGTGGCGCAGCCGTAGTCGACGGACGCGGTCACCGCCACCAGCCCGATCAGGTTGAGCCAGCCGGTGAACCACCCGTGCACCGGCCGGCCCATGGTCGCCGCCCACCAGTAGATCCCGCCGGCCGTCGGGTACGCCGACACCAGCTCGGCCAGGCAGAAGCCGATGATCAGGATGAACAGCGAGATCAGCGGCCAGCCCCAGGAGATCGCCACCGGGCCGCCGTTGTTCCACGCCTGGCCGAACGTGGTGAAGCAGCCGGCCAGGATCGAGATGATGGAGAACGAGATCGCGAAGTTGGAGAAGCCGCTCCACTTGCGGCGCAGCTCCTGTTTGTAGCCGAGTTCGGCGAGTCGTCGGGCGTCGTCGTCCATCGGCTGCTCGGCGGTCGGCGCGGGCGTCGTGGCCACTGCACACCTCCTCGAGGCGATGCTCGTGCGAGTGCTCGCAGTGTGCTCCCGGCCGATCAAGGTGGTCAATACGTAGCCCGGTAATTGCGTTGTCGCCCGATCCCACGAGGGGCATCATTGTGGGCGTGACCAGGCCCGACCCGACGGGCCGGCACCGGGCGCTCGGCAACGCCCGGTCCGCGGCGGCGCGCGGCGTCCACCTCTCTCTCACTGATGTACGGCGCTCGGCCGTACCCTCCGGACGCCCCGCGCCGCCGCACCTCTAGACGAACAGCAGCCCCGCGACCCACAGCGCGGCGATCATCAGGCCGGCGGTGAACTCCAGGACCATCGACAGCCCGGCCGCCTTGAGCGCCTGCACGGTGGCCGGCCAGGCCAGGCGGGTGTCGCCGAGCCGCAGCCGCTCCGCGCCGAAGATCCCGCCGACGAAGCCGATCGGCAGCCCGACCACCGGGATGACGAAGAACCCGACCACCCCGAGCAGCCCGCCCGCCAGCAGCGACGTGGTGGGCACGCCGGTCCGCTTCAGGTTCCGCCCCGGCCAGAGGTACTTGAGCACGGTGCCGCCCGCGGCGATCACCGTGGCGGCGGCGAGTACCGCCCAGCGGCCCGGTCCGGCGTCGCCGAACAGCGTCCACACCAGCACCCCGCCCCAGCACAGCGGCAGCGCCGGCAGCCCCGGCACGATCACCCCGGCCAGGCCGGCAACGATCGCCAGCGCGGCGACGACCGACACGACGGCCTGCGAATCGGTGAGGCTCACAGTTCTCTCCTACCCACCCAGGCGGGCGCGGATGCCGTCGGCGGGCATCGGTGCGCCGAACAGCCGGCCCTGCCCGGTGTCGCACCGTAGCGCCCGCAGCCGTT
Source organism: Micromonospora sp. WMMA1949 (assembly GCF_027460145.1). NCBI lineage: Bacteria > Bacillati > Actinomycetota > Actinomycetes > Micromonosporales > Micromonosporaceae > Micromonospora > Micromonospora sp. WMMA1949. Next base: position 1,208,553 of record NZ_JAPZBG010000001.1, read on the forward strand.
CGGCCTGCACCTCGGTCTCCACCGCCTCGGCCGTCACCGACAGCTCCAGCGCGTGCGCCAGCCGGACCAGCGCGTCCACGATCCGCTCGTCGCGGTGGTCGGCCACCGCGTCCCCGCCGTCACCCCGTATCCCCTCGACGAACGGACCGGCCAGCTTCACGCAGTGGATCGGCAGCCGCCGCAGGTACGCCAGGTTCGAGTAGCCGGTGCCGAAGTCGTCGATGGCCAGCCGCAGCCCGAGATCGGCCAGCTGGTGCAGCGTCCGCAACGGCTCACCGGCGCTGCCCATGACGGCGCTCTCGGTCAGCTCCAGTTGCAGCAGCTCCGCCGGCAGGCCGGTGTGCTGCAACGCCTCGGCCACCGTTTCCACGATGGCCGGGTCGTCGGCCTGCCGCGCGGCCAGGTTGACGCTCACCACTGGCGTGGTGTCCGGGTACGCGCGCCGCCACGACTCGGCGTCGCGGCAGGCCTGACGCAGCACCCAGGCGCCGAGGCGGACGATCAGGCCGGTCTCCTCGGCCAGCCCGATGAACCGGTCCGGCCCGATCAGCCCCAGTTCCGGGTGCTGCCAGCGGACCAGCGCCTCGACCGCCACCATCGTGCCGTCCAGCAGCGACACGATCGGCTGGTAGTGCAGCACGAACTCGCCCCGGTCCAGCGCGGCGGGCAGGTTCGCGGCCAGCGCGGAGCGGGCGATGTCGGCGGCGCTGCGCTCCGGGTCGTACACCGCCCAGCGGCCCCGGCCCTCCGCCTTGGCCCAGTAGAGCGTGGTGTCGGCGGCCTTCATCAGGTCACCGACGCTCGTCTCCGCCGCCGGGCACTCCACGATGCCGATGCTCGCCGACACGGCCAACTGCTGGTCGCCGACGTGCACCGGCGCGGACACCGCGGCCAGGGCCAGTTCGGCGACCTCCACCGCGTCGTCGATGCCGCCGTCGGAGTCGACCAGGATGACGAACTCGTCGCCGCCCATCCGGGCCACCAGGTGACCGCGCCCGGCCACGCAGTCGCTGAGCCGGCGGGCGATCACCTTGAGCAGCCGGTCGCCCAGGTCGTGGCCGAGGCTGTCGTTCACCGCCTTGAAGCCGTCCAGGTCGATGAAGCAGAGGCCGACGCGCTGGTCCGGGCCGGCGCCGTCGAAGACCTCACCGAGTTGTTCGAAGAACAGCGTCCGGTTGGGCAGGCCGGTCAGCGGGTCGTGCAGCGCCTGGAAGCGCAGCCGCTGCTGCAGCTCGTACCGCTGGGTGATGTCCTCCACCATCGCGACGGTGAACCGGGGCCGGCCGTCGTCGTGCCGGATCAGCGAGACCGCGAGGTCGGTCCAGACCACGCTGCCGTCCTTGCGGTAGTAGCGCTTCTCCACCCGGGCGCTGTCCCGCTTGCCCTCGATCACCTCCTGGTACAGCTCCCACATCCCGGCTGCGTCGTCGGCATAGGCCAGCGCCGACACGTTCATCCGCCGCATCTCCGCGACCGTGTAGCCGAGCATGTCCGCGAAGGCCTGGTTGACCTCGATGATCTGCCCGTCCACCCCGGCGATGCCGATGCCGATGACGGCCCCGGTGAAGACCGCCCGGAACCGCGCCTCACTGTCCCGCAACGCCTGCTCGACAGTGTCCCGGGCCTGCCAGGCGGACCTGGCGATCCGCTCCTGCTGGCTGAAGACCCGGTCGCGCAGCGCGCGGGCGAACCCGGCGGCGAACGCGCCCTGGAGCAACGCGACCCGTTCACGCAGCTCCGGCGACTCCGTCCGCGACGGCAGCACCCAGGGCAGGAACCGGTCGCCGAGTGCCTGCACCGACCAGTCGAGCACACCGGGCTCGGTGAGATGCGCCTGCACCAGGGCTCGCCCCACCTCCTCCGCCGGGCCGGCGGAGAAGGTGGGGGCGAGCAGGGCCTCGCCGAGCCGTTCGGTGAGCGGCACCAGCAGGCGCTCGGTCTCGGCCGCGCTCAACGGCACGAACCCGATGCGGCGCACCGCACGTGCCCACTCGGCGGCGTACGCGGCGGCGCCGGGCCGGCTGACGTCTCCCCCGTCGCTGTCCGGGGTGCGCATGGGCTCAGCCGGCGGCGCGGTCGTGCCGGGCGACGCCGCCGAAGGCTCCGAACCGCTCCGGGTGCTCGTCCACGTCGGACGGGGAGTCGGGCCGCCACAGCGGCATGTGCACCACGCCCGGTTCGAGGATCGTCCAGTCGCCGAAGAAGCCGGTGATCTCGGCCCGGGAGCGCAGCGTGATCTCGGTGGCGGTACGCGCCGACAGCCGCTGCGCGTCCAGCATCTCCTGCGGCTGGTCCTCGAAGGTGGAGTGGGAGATGACCAGGTAGCTGCCGGGTGCGGCGGCGGCGCGCAGCGTGGCCAGGATGTCGGCCGGGCGGTCCGCGTCCGGCACGAAGTGCACCACGCCGGCGAGCAGGATGCCCAGCGGACGGTCGAAGTCGATCAGGCCGCTGGCGCGGGCGTGGTCCAGGATCAGCTTCGGCTCGCGCAGGTCGGCCAGGACCGCGGTGGCCCGGTCGTTGCCGGCGAGCAGTTCGTGGCTGTGCGCCACGGCCACCGGGTCGATGTCGACGTACACGATGCGGGCGTCCGGGTCGGCGGTCTGGGCGACCTCGTGCACGTTGCCGACGGTGGGGATGCCGGAGCCGATGTCGAGGAACTGGTCGATGCCGGCGTCGAGCAGCACGCGTACGGCCCGGCGCAGGAACTCCCGCCCGGAGCGCATCGTGGCGGCCAGGTTCGGCGTCATGGCCGCGATCTGTTCGGCGAGCTGCCGGTCGATCTCGAAGTTGTGCGCCCCGCCGAGGAAGTAGTCGTAGACCCGGGCGGCGCTCGGCCGGCTCAGGTCGATCTCGGTGGGAAGGCTCTCCGGCGTCTGCATCGCTCGGTCCCCCAGGTCGTCGTCCGCCGTCGATGGCGGATCATGTGGTCTACACCACTCTAGGCGCGTACGGCCGGGTTCGGGAGATCCACCTGAGGCGATGCGGGCGCCTCGGTTCAGTCGGCCGACTCCAGCAGCATCGAGATGCCCTGACCGACTCCGATGCACATGGTGGCGAGCGCCCGCCGGCCGCCCCGGCGACGCAGTTCCAGCGCGGCGGTCAACGCCAGCCGGGCACCGCTGGCGCCGAGCGGGTGACCCAGCGCGATGGCCCCGCCGCCGGGGTTGACGTGCTCGGCGTCCTCCGGCAGGCCCAGCTCGCGCAGCACCGCCACCGACTGCGCGGCGAACGCCTCGTTCAGCTCGATCACGTCCACGTCGGCGAGCGACAGGCCCGTCCGGTCGAGCAGCTTCCGGGTCGCCGGAACCGGGCCGATACCCATGATCCGTGGCGGTACGCCCGCCGACGCGGCGCCGCGTACCCGGGCCAGCGGGGTGAGGCCGTAGCGCTCGACGGCGGCCGCGGACGCGACCAGCAGCGCGACGGCGCCGTCGTTGACGCCGGAGGAGTTGCCGGCGGTGACGGTGCCGCCCTCGCGGAACGGGGTGGGCAGCGCGGCGAGCTTCTCCAGCGTCGTCTCGCGCGGGTGCTCGTCGGCCTCGACCAGCTTCGTCTCCCGCTTGCCCGCGGGCACCGTCACCGGGACGATCTCCTCGGCCAGCCGGCCGTCGGCCTGTGCCTTGGCGGCCCGCTGCTGCGACCGGTACGCGAAGGCGTCCTGCGCGGCCCGGTCCACGCCGAACTCGGCGGCGACGTTCTCCGCCGTCTCCGGCATCGAGTCGACGCCCCAGCCCTTGCGCATCAGGGGGTTGACCAGCCGCCAGCCGATCGTGGTGTCGTACACCTCGGCGGTGCGGGCGAACGGCGTGGCCGCCTTCGGCATGACGAACGGCGCACGGCTCATGCTCTCCACGCCGCCGGCCACCACCAGGTCGGCCTCCCCGGCGACGATCGCGCGCGCGGCGGAGGCGAGCGCGTCCAGCCCGGAGCCGCAGAGCCGGTTGACGGTGCTGCCCGGCACCTCCTCCGGCAGGCCGCCGAGCAGCGCCGCCATCCGGGCCACGTTGCGGTTGTCCTCACCGGCCTGGTTGGCGCAGCCCAGGATCACGTCGTCGGTGCGGGCCCAGTCGACCGACGGGTGGCGGGACACCAGCTCGCGGACGACGTGCGCGGCCAGGTCGTCGGGGCGGACCCCGGCCAGGGCGCCGGCGTACCGGCCGATCGGGGTACGGACTCCGGCAACGAGATAGGCCACTGTCATCGCGCGTACGTCCTTCGGGGGGTGGGAAGGGGTCGGTCGGCGGGTCGCGGGAGTACCCGGCGCCAGGATATCCGTGACCCGAGCGGATAGGTTTGCCGCATGTCCGGGGCTCAGTTCAGCGCAGAGACCAGCGGCGGCGGCGCGTTCGTCCGCCAGCCCAACCGGTTCACCGGCCGGGTCACCCCGCACTCCACCTCACCCGAGGGCGGCGGGCCGGACGAGGCGGGGCGCTGGCCACTGGAGGCGGGCCGCTACCGGCTGATCTGGTGCCGGGCCTGCCCGTGGGCGCACCGGGCCCGGATCGTGCGCGGCCTGCTCGGCCTGGACGAGGTGATCTCGCTGGGCACCGTCGACCCGATCCGGGACGAGCGGGGCTGGCGGTTCGCGCTCGACCCGGACGGCTTCGACCCGGTGCTCGGCATCGGTTTCCTGTCCGAGGCGTACCTGTCCACCGACAGGGACTACACCGGCCGGGTGACAGTGCCGGCGCTCGTGGACACGCTCACCGGGCGGGTGGTGACGAACGACTATCCGCAGCTCACGCTGGACTTCTCGACCGAGTGGCGGCGGTTCCACGCGCCGGACGCGCCCGATCTCTACCCGGTCGAGCTGCGCCCGGAGATGGACGCGCTCATGGCGGAGATCCACCGGGACGTCAACAACGGCGTCTACCGGTGCGGCTTCGCCACCTCGCAGGAGGCGTACGACGAGGCGTTCACCGCGCTGTTCGCCCGCCTCGACGCGCTGAGCGAGCGGCTGTCCGGTCGGCGCTACCTGATGGGCGACGCGATCACCGAGGCGGACGTGCGCCTGTTCACCACGCTGGTGCGCTTCGACGTGGCGTACCACGGGCACTTCAAGTGCAACGAGCGCAAGCTCACCGAGATGCCGGTGCTCTGGGCGTACGCGCGGGACCTGTTCCAGACGCCGGGCTTCGGCGAGACGGTGGACTTCGACCACATCAAGCGGCACTACTACGCCACCCACGACATGATCAACCCGACCCGGATCGTGCCGCTCGGCCCGGATCTGTCCGGCTGGACCACCCCGCACGGACGTGGCTGAGGACACCGGCCGCCGGATCGCCGCCGCGTTCGCCGCCGTCTGCCTGGCCGCCGGCGTCGCCGCGGTGACCGTTGCGGTGGTCGCCGGTCCCGGTCCGGGCCCCGCCGGGTACGTGAGTGAGGCGGGCATCGCCGACAGCGGGTACGCCGGGGCGTACCGGATCGGGATCTTCTCGGTGGCCGCGTCGCTGCTGCTGCTCGCCGGGGCGCTGCCGCCGGGGTTACGGGCGGCGGCCGGGCTGCTCGGCGTCGGCGCGGTGGCCACGGTGCTCTCCGGCGCGGTCACGTGCAGCGAGGGCTGCCCGCTGCCGCCGTTCGAGGCGCCCACGGTGGCCGACCTGGTGCACGGCGGGGCCAGCATCGCGGCGACCGCCGTGGTGGTCCTCGCCATGCTGGCGCTGCTGTTCTCCCCGGAGGCGGACCTGGGGTTGCGGCGGATCGCCGCGGTCGGCGCGGCGCTGGCGTTACCGGTGGCCGCCGTGGTCGCGCTGGCACTGCTGCTGGTCGGCCGCAGCCCGCTGCTCGGGCTGTCGGAGCGGGTGCTGCTGGTCGTGGTCGCCGCGTGGGGGCTGGCCACCGCCGGTTACCTGGCTGTAAGGAGCCTCACGACCGACGGTCCTTCCATTCCGGCGCAAGAAGGGAGTAACGTGTCGCGACGATGACCAATGTCTGGTGCCTCACCGAGCGCCTGTACGTCGATCTGCGACGGCAGGCCAGCGGCGTCTGTCCGGCGTAGCTCCACGCCCTGACGCCCGCCTTCCCTCTCCAGACCTTGGATCCGTCCTCATGACTTCCGCCCTGCGCAGAATTCCCTTCTCCGTCCAGATCCTGCTCGGCCTCGTGCTCGGCGTGGCGCTCGGTTTCCTCGCCCGCGCCGCCGACCTCGCCTGGCTGACCAGCACGCTCGACACCGTCGGCGGCCTCTTCGTCCAGCTGCTCAAGCTCGCCGTGCCGCCGCTGGTCTTCACCGCCATCGTGGTCAGCGTGGTCAGCCTGCGCGGCGTCGCCAACGCCGCCCGGCTCGCCGTCAAGACGCTGCTCTGGTTCGCCGTCACCGCGCTGATCGCAGTGAGCATCGGCATCGGCCTCGGCCTGCTCACCGACCCGGGCCGGGGCGTCAACCTGGACCCGGCCGGCGCCACCGCGCCGAAGACCACCGGCTCCTGGATCGACTTCCTCACCGGCATCGTCCCGACCAACCCGGTCGGCGCGTTCGTCGAGGGCAACGTCCTGCAGATCGTCTTCCTCGCCCTGGTGGTGGGCGCCGCCGCGCTGCTCGTCGGCGACGCCGCCGAGCCGTTCGTGTCGCTCAACCGCTCGCTGCTCTCGATCGTGCAGAAGGCGCTCTGGTGGGTCATCCGGCTCGCCCCGATCGGCACGCTGGGCCTGATCGGCAACGCCGTCGCCTCGTACGGCTGGGACCTGCTGGCCCCGCTCGCGAAGTTCACCACCGCCGTCTACGTCGGCTGCGCGCTGGTGCTGTTCGTGGTCTACCCGGTGCTGCTGGCGGTGGCCGGCAAGCTCAACCCGCTGCGCTTCTTCGCCGGCGCCTGGCCCGCCATCGAGCTGGCGTTCGTCTCCCGCTCGTCGGTGGGCACCATGCCGGTGACCCAGCGCTCGGTCGAGCGCCTCGGCGTCCCCCGCGAGTACGCCTCGTTCGCGGTGCCGTTCGGCGCCACCACGAAGATGGACGGCTGCGCCGCCATCTACCCGGCGCTCGCCGCGATCTTCGTGGCGCAGGTGTTCGGCGTGAACCTGGGCGTCACCGACTACCTGCTCATCGCGTTCGTCTCGGTGGTCGGCTCGGCCGCGACCGCCGGCCTGACCGGCGCGATCGTCATGCTCACGCTGACCCTGAGCACGCTGGGCCTGCCGCTGGCCGGTGCCGGCCTGCTGCTGGCGATCGACCCGATCCTGGACATGATCCGTACCGCCACGAACGTGGCCGGCCAGGCGGTGGTGCCGACCATCGTGGCCGCCCGGGAGGGGACGCTCGACCGGGTCGCGTACGACTCGGCCGGCAAGCGCGACCTGATCGAGCCGGTCGAGACCGAGCGACTCGACCCCGTACCCGCCTGATCACACTCCGACGGGTGCGTCTCCCGCACGGAGGCGCACCCGTTGCCACGACCGGAGGATCCGAGAATGAGCGCCCTGTTCACCCCGCTCGCCCTGCGCGGCGTCACGCTGCCCAACCGGATCGCGCTGGCGCCCATGTGCCAGTACAGCGCCGGGCCCGACGGCCTGCCCACCGACTGGCACCGCGTCCACCTCGGCTCCCGCGCGGTCGGCGGGGCCGGGCTCGTCATCACCGAGGCGACGGCTGTGGTGCCCGAGGGCCGGATCAGCCCGCAGGACACCGGCCTCTGGTCCGACGCGCACGTCGACGCCTGGCGGCCGATCACCGCGTTCGTCGCCGGTCAGGGCGCGGTCCCGGCGGTGCAGCTCGCGCACGCCGGGTTCAAGGCGTCCACGTACCGCCCGTGGGCACCGGCGCGCGGCGGCGTGCCGGACGCCGAGGGCGGCTGGACCCCGGTCGGCCCCGGTGACCAGCCGTTCGTGCCGGAGTACCGCACGCCCACCGCGCTGGACGAGGCGGGCATCGCCGCCGTGGTGGACGCCTTCGCCGGCGCCGCCGGGCGGGCGCTCGACGCCGGGTTCGCCGCCGTGGAGATCCACGCCGCGCACGGCTACCTGCTGCACGAGTTCCTGTCCCCGCTGACCAACCGGCGCACCGACAGTTGGGGCGGTGACCGGGCCGCCCGGATGCGGCTCACCCTGGAGGTGGCCCGCGCGGTACGCGCCGCCGTCGGCGAGTCGGTGCCGGTGCTGACCCGAATCTCCGCCACCGACTGGGCCTACGACGGCTGGACCGTCGAGGACAGCGTGGTGCTCGCCGGTGAGCTGGCCGCCGCCGGCGTCGACCTGGTCGACACGTCCTCGGGCGGTGCGGCGGTCAAGGCGTCCATCCCGGTCGGGCCCGGCTACCAGGTGCCGCTGGCCGCCCGGATCCGCCGCGACGCCGGGGTGCCGACCGGCGCCGTGGGCCTGATCGTCGAGCCCGAGCAGGCCGAGCAGATCGTGGCCGGCGGCGAGGCGGACCTGGTGCTGCTGGGCCGGGAACTGCTGCGCGACCCGTACTGGCCGCGCCGCGCCGCCGCCAAGCTGGGCGCCACCCCAACTTGGCCCGACCAGTACGCCCGGGCCTTCTGACCCTGCGCGTCGATCATGAAGTTGGCGGCGTTCTGCGTCCGATTTGTCGCCGCCAACTTCATGATCAACGGGGTCGGGCCGGGTGGTCAGCCGGCCAGGTGGTTCCAGCGGGGTTCCAGGTCGGTCCAGGTGCCCTGGTCGGCCACCGTGCCGTCGATCAGCACGACCACTCGGTCGGCCCGTACCAGGGCGGCCCGCTTCGCGGTCGAGCCGACCACAGTCACCCCGTGCTCGCGCAGCGCCGCCCACAGCGCCAGCTCCGTGCTCACGTCCAGCGCCGACGACACGTCGTCGGCCACCAGCAGCTCGGTACGCGGTGCGAGCGCCCGGGCCAGCGCCAGCCGCTGGAGCTGACCGCCGGAGAGCCGGGTGCCCTTGTGCCCGATCAGCAGCCCGAGCCCGCCCCCGGCGGCGGCCAGGTCGTGTTCGAGCTGGGCGGTCGAGACCGCCCCGGCGGCGTCGACCTGGTGGCCGAGCGCGATGTTGTCCGCCACCGTGCCGGAGAGCACTCGCGGCAGCTGCCCGACGTACCCGACCTGGTTGGGGCGCAGGAACATCTCCGGCTCGGTGACCGGGTCGCCGTTCCAGCGCAGCTCGCCGACGTGGTGCACGATCCCCGCGAGCGCGCGCAGCAGCGACGACTTGCCGGACCCGACCGGGCCGACGACGAGCACCAGCTGCCCGCGCTCGACCACCAGGTCGACGTCGCGGACGGCGAGCGTGCCGTCGGAGTGCAGCGCGCCGAAGCCGGCCAGCTCCAGGCGACGCAGCGGGTGCCGTGGCGGCGCCTCGGGCGCGGGCGCGGTGCCCGCGACCAGGTCCAGGCCCGGCACCGGCGCCGCGTACACGGCCTCGCCGGTCATCGCCACCGTCCGCTTCGTCCACACGCGCGCCGACGGGTACTGCGAGACCAGTGACGCGGTGGTCCACGCGAACCAGCGGGCCGCGCCCAGCGTGGAGACGGCCACCAGCGCGGCACCGGCCGACAGCTCACCGGCCAGGTAGAGCGCCCACGCGCCGATCGGCAGCAGGCCGCTGGCGACCGACGGCGTGGACCGGGCCCACACCTGCATGGCGATCTCGCGTCGCTGCCGCTCGCTGCGTACCTCGTCCAGCCGGGCGAGGTGGCGCAGCACCGGGCGGGTGGCGCCGGCCAGCTTCACCGTCCGGGCGGCGGACAGCGCGGACACCAGAGCGGTGGCGAACGCGGCGCGCGCCTTCACCGTGCCGGCCGCGGTGCGTTCCAGCCGAGGCCCGAACAGCGTGGCCGCCAGCCCGGAGACCACCATCGTGCCGACGAAGAACAGAGCCGGTACGAGACTGCCGGTCACCAGCGTCATGGCGACCACGATGGTCAGCGAGATGAACTGGTCCATCAGGTTGTCGGCGAGGCGCACCACCCGGTCGGTGTCGCCGCCCTGGGCCACCACCTCGGCCGGGGTGTGCCCGCTGACCCGGCGAGCGCCGGTCTGCCCGTGCACCAGCCGGGCGCTGATCCGCAGCATCTGCCGGATCCACCACTGCGGGAACCACAGGTTCGTCAGGTACGGCAGCGGCAGCACCACGAGCAGCGCGGCCACGATGCCCAGCGCCGGCAGCCACGGGTCGCCGCCGCCGATCAGGTCGGCCCAGAGCCAGGGCAGCACCGCGCCGTCCATCCCGAGCACCGTCATCACGATGAACAGGCCGACCGAGAGCAGGCCGTACCGGGTGTCGTTGGTGCCCAGCCGGAAGATCTCCCGCATGGTCCGCGCGGGCGGCGTGGGCGGCGCGGGTGGCGGGTCGGTGCGCGGCGCGGCGGCCGGCCGGGTCGCGGGTGCGCTCGGCGTGGCCGGGGCGTCGTCCCAGGCGGGCGCGTCGAGCAGGTTCACGCCGCTGCCCCGGGCGCCCACTCCGGCGTACGCCCCGGCGTGGCTGGTGGCGAGCAGTTCGGCGAAGCGGGCCGACTCGCGCAGGGGGCCGGCCTCCAGTACCGCGCCGTCGGCCATCACCACCACCTCGTCGCAGCGGCGCACCGAGGAGAGCCGGTGCGCGATGACGATGCCGATCCGGTCGGTGAGCAGCCGTTCGGTGGCCTCGCGTACCCGGTTCTCGGTGACCGGGTCGAGCCGCGCGGTGGCCTCGTCGAGGATCACCACGTGTGGGTCCCGGACCAGGATGCGGGCGAACGCGACGAGCTGTTCCTGCCCGGCGGAGAGCACGTACCCGCCGTCGCCGAGCCGGGTGTGCACGCCGTCGGGCAGCTCGGCGATCCAGCCGGCCAGGCCCAGCTCGGCCAGCGCGCGCTCGGCGGCGTCCAGCAGCTCCGGGTCGAACAGCGCCACGTTCTCGGCCAGCGTGCCGGCCAGGATCTCGGTGCGCTGCGGCACCACGGCGATCCACCGGCGCAACTCCTCCACGTCCAGGTCGGCCAGGTCGGTGCCGCCGAGGAACACCGTCCCGCGCGGCACGTCCACCGCCCGGGTGAGCACCTTCGCCAGCGTCGACTTGCCCGAGCCGGTACGCCCGACGAGCGCGTACGAGCGCCCGCGGACGAAGTCGAGGTGCACGTCGCGCAGCGCCGGTCCGCGGTCGTCCCCGCCGGCCGGGTAGCGGTAGGTGAGCCCGCGCACGGTCAGGTCGCCGTCGACAGGGGTGGCCCCGCCCTCCGGCTCCTGCGGTGACCCGGCGAGCAGTTGCACCCGGCCCCACGCGCCGAACGCCTGCTGCAGGTGCGGCACCCAGCGCGCGATCTGCTCGACGGTCGCGCCGAACGCGATCACCAGCAGCCAGATCGCGGTGAGCCGGGCGGCGTCCACCCGGCCGGTGGAGAGCGCCCACGCACCGGCCAGCACCACGCCCGCGACGCCGAGCCCGACCGCGCCCGCGGCGATGGCGGTGACCCGCGCGGAGAGCCGGAAGACCCGGACGCACCGGGCGATCACCTCGGCCGCGCGGCGGGCGTAGAGGCGCAGCACGTACGGCCGGGCGAGGCTGGTGCGCACGTCGTCCTGCCCGTGCACCGCCTCCTCCATCACCGCCGCGAGGTCGGACCACGCCTCCTCCTCGGCCATCCGGGCCGGGGCGATCCGGGCGGTCGGGCGGCGCAGCGTCACCACGAGCAGCGCGATGAGCAGGATCATGCCGACGCCCGCGGGCCACCAGACGATCAGCGCGCTCACCGTCGCGAGGACGCAGACCGCGAGGCCCTGCGCGAGCCGTACGCCGGTGTTCCGCATCTCGGCGGCGACCTGGTAGACGTCGTTGTCGATCCGGTCGAGCAGTTCACCGACCGGCGTGGTCTCCAGGGTGGGCAGGTCCTGGCCGAGCGCGACGCGGCAGAGTCGCCGCCGCACGTCGGCCGACCAGTCGGCGGTGAGGCGGGCCATGATCAGGCCGATCAGCAGGTCGGTGACGACAGCGGCGACGAGCGCCACCGCGAGCGCGACGAACCAGCCGGACGAGCGGTGCACCAGCACCGGCCCGGCCAGCGCGGAGGCGGCGGCCTGACCACCGGCGCCGAGCACGATCAGCAGCAGGACCGCCGCCATGCGCCGGGGCGCCGTGGCCCAGAGATCTCGGAGCAGCCGCATGGAAGGTCCTCCGGACTCGGATCGTGGGGGCGGTGACCTCACCCTCACCCGTCCGGCGGTCCGGAATCAACCGAATTACCGACCGCTGGTCAGGTGCGGGCGACCCGCCGGACGATGCCGAGCAGCGACTCCTGCACCTCGTCGATCGGCCGCTCCGGCGAGAAGATCAGCCAGTCCACCGCCACCACGAGCCCCACGCCGAACAGCGCCGAACTGGCCGTACGCACGTCCAGGTCGGCGGGGAGATCACCGCTGTCCACGCCGGCCTGCACGGTTTCGGCGATCACCGCGATGGCCTCGCCGCGCAGCAGCCGCAGCGTCTGCTGCCACTCCCTGTTGGTGCGCCACATCTCCGAGAGCAGGAGCTGGGCGAAGGCGCGGTAGCGGCGGATGTACTCCAGCTGGGCGCGGACCAGCGCGCCCAGCGCCTCCAGCGGCGGCAGCCCGTCGACGGCGGCCCGGAAGTCGGCGGTGAGCAGGCCGATGCCGTGCCGCAGCAGCTCCTCGAACAGGACCGTCTTGGACTGGAAGTTGTAGTAGACGGTCCCCTTCGCCACACCGGCCCGGGCCGCGATGTCGTCCACCGTGGTGGCCGAGAAGCCCTGCTCGGCGATGAGGTCCACCGCCGCCACGAAGAGGCGCTGGCGGGTGTCCTCGCGCCGGCGCGTCCGTCCGTCCGTCACCGGCTCATCCTCACATGGTCAGTTCGGGGTGCAGCTTGGCCGGGGTCAGCCGGCGGGACCGGCGGGCCGCGCCGACGGTGAGCGCCATGGCGCCCAGCCCGAACGCGAGCAGCACCAGCGTGGCGGTGACCACGGGTGCGGTCGTACCGCCGTTGATGGTGTGCCGCAGGCCGTCCACCACGTACGTCATCGGCAGCCAGGGGTGGATCGCCTGGAAGAAGCCGGGCGAGGTCTGCACCGGATAGGTGCCGCCGGACGAGGTGAGCTGGAGCATCAGCAGCGCCAGCGCGGCCAGCCGGCCGGCCGGGCCGAGCGCCACGCCGAGCAGTTGCATGATCGCGGTGAACGCCAGCGAGCTGAGGGCGAGCAGCCCGAACGTGGCCGCGCCGTGCCTCGGGTCGAGCCCGAGCCCGAGCGTCACCACCGTGTAGAGCGCCGCGACCTGGGCCAGGCCGATGCCGGCGGCCGGGAGCCACCCGGCGAGCACGACCCGCCAGCCGGGCGCGCCGGACATCACGTGCCGCCGGTTGACCGGCCGTAACAGCATGTAGGTGATCATCGCGCCGACCCAGAGCGCCAGCGACAGGAAGTACGGGGCGAAGCCCACGCCGTACGAGCCGGCCGGGTTCTGCGAGTCGCGGATCAGGCCGACCGGATCGCCGAGCACGCCGGCGCGAGTGGCCGCGTCGTCGTACCCGGGCAGTTTCCGTTCCCCGGCGGCGAGCCCGTCGGCGAGTTCCCCGGCACCGCCCTCGAGCCGGGTCAGCCCGTCGACCAGGCGGTTGCTGCCGCTGCCGAGCTGGGCCAGGCCGCCGTCGAGCTGGCGGGCGCCGGTGGCGAGCCGGTAGAGGCCGCCGCGCAGCTCGTTCGCGCCGGTCGACGCGTCGCCCAGCCCGTCGCGGAGCTCGGCGCTGCCCTGGGCGAGTGTGGCGAGCCCGCCGGCCAGCTCGTTGACCTTGGCGCGGGCGGAGGCGACGTCGTCGGCCAGGTGCGGCGCGGCGGCGGCCACCTCGCGGGCGGTCTTCGCCACGTCGGTCATCTGCTTGCGCAGCGTGGCCATGTCGGTCTTGTCCAGCGCGGCCACCACGGAGCGGGCCTGCGTGACGGCCCGGTCGGCGGCCTTGCGGGCGGCGGCGAAGTCGGGGTTGTCGGCCAGCTCGGGGTGCTCCTTCGCGACCGCGTCGAGCCGGTCGCGGATCTCCTCGGCGGTCGCGACCACCTCGGCGGCCCTGCCGGGTAGCGCGTCCAGCCCGGCGGCGAGCTGCTGCGCGCCGTCGGCGACGAGCGTGGCCGCCTTCTCGATCTTGTCGGCGTTGCGGCGCAGCACCGGCTCGTACCTGTCGGCGGCGGCGTTCACGGTGGCCGCCGCGGCCTTGGTCTCGGTGGCGGCGCGCCCGGCACCGTCGGCGAGCTGGGCGGCGCCGGTGCGCAGCTGGTTCAGGCCCTTGGCGAGCTTGTCCGCGCCCTGGACGGACTGGTTCAGTCCACCGGCGAGCTGCCCGGCGCCGTCGGTGGCGTCCCCGAGCCCGTCGGCGAGCTGATCGGCGCCCCGCTGGGAGCTGCCGAGCCCGTCGGCGATCTTCCCGGCGCCGTCGGCGGCGCGGCCGGTCTCGGCCTTGGCGTCGGTGAAGCCGATCAGCATCTTGTCGAAGTACGTGGCGGCGGTGCTCTGCGCGGCGGCGGCCCGGATCTCGCTGAACGCCGACCGGGCGAGCAGCCCGGAGAGGTAGTTGGTGGCGTCGTCGTTGACGACCTTCAGTTCGCCCTGCCGGGCCGGACGGTCCGGTTCCGGGCCGGCGGCGAGCGTGGCGGAGAAGTCCTCCGGGATGGAGAAGATCAGGTGGTAGCGCCCGTCGCGCAGCCCCTTCGTGGCGTCGGCCTGGTCGGTGACGGTCCAGCCGAACACCTTGCGGTCGAGCAGCTTCTCGGTCAGGTCCCGGCCGGCGTGCACCTCGCTGCCGTCACCGGCGGTGGCCGGCCGGTCGGCGTTGACCAGGGCGACCGGGATGCGGTCCATCTTCCCGTAGGGATCCCAGAACGCGTACAGGTAGAGGGCGCCGTAGAGCAGCGGGACGACGGTGAGCACGGCGAGGGCGGCGCGCGGCAGCCGGCCCCGGGTCATCCGGCGCAGCTCGAACAGGGCCAGTCGCAGGACGCTCATGCGGGCACCTCGGCGGGAAGGGCGGGAGCGGGCTCGGTGGGAAGGGCGGGGGCGGGCACTGCCGGGTCGCCGATGCGGTGCACGGTGGCGGCGACGCCGGGTTCGACGGCGCGGGCGCTGGCGACGACCGCGTACCCCTGGTCGGCGAGGCGTTCCAGCGCGCCCCACATCCACTCCCGCTCGGGGCGGTCGGCGCCGGCGTCCACGTCGTCGGCGACGATCAGGCTGGGGCCGCCGAGGCTCGCCAGCACCAGCCCGAGCACCTGCCGTTCGACCGGGGTGAGGTCGCGGCCGTACCGGTCGGGGTCCAGCGGGGCGTCGGTGAGCCCGGCGCCGGCGATGGCGGTGGCGTAGGCGTCGCGGCGGTAGGCCCGGCGGGCCCGCACCGCGGCCACCGGCACGAGGCGGCGACGGCGGCGCGGCACCGGCCCGAGCAGCAGCAGGCGTTCGGTGATGTGCTCGGCGACGGTGAGCGTCGGGTCGGGTTCGTGCACGCCCGCCACCTGGCCGAGCGCGGCCGGGCCCCGGCGGCGCAGGTCGCCGTGGCTGTGCGGGAAGCGCCCGGCGAGGGTGAGCAGCAACGAGGTGCGCCCGCTGCCGGGCGGGCCGGTGAGCGCGACCAGCTCACCGCTCGCGGCGGTGAGGCCGACGTCCCGGTAGACCCAGCCCCGGCGGGTCCGCAGCCCCAGGCCGCTGGTCTCGACGATGTTCATCAGGACCCCGAATTCCGAACTGACTAGTCAGTATAAAAACATGCCCAGCCTAGCGCCGGTTGTCCGGTTCGGGACCTCTGGCGGGAGTGATCCTCAGAACAGCACTGTGGCGAGCGTGCCGACCGGGCGGAAGCCGCAGCGCTCGTAGACCCGCCGGGCGGGCAGGTTGAAGTCGTTGACGTAGAGGCTGACAGTGGGCGCGACCCGGTCCAGCGCGTCGCGGACCACGGCGGCCATCGCGGCGGTGGCGATGCCCCGGCCGCGCCACTCCGGCGCCACCCAGACGCCCTGCACCTGCGCGGTCCGGCGGGTCACCACCGCCAGCTCCGCCTTGAAGACCACCCGGCCGTCGACGAAACGGGCGTAGGCGCGGCCGGCGCGTACCAGCTCGGTCACCCGCCGCCGGTAGCCGCGCCCGCCGTCCTCGGCCAGCGGCGACACCCCGACCTCCTCGGTGTACATCGCCACCGCCGCCGGGAACAGCCGGTCGACCTCGTTGCCGCGCACCCGGCGCACGTGCGGGTCGGGCGCCACGGCGGGCAACGCGTCCGTCGCCAGCAGCGGCTGGTTCGGGCGTACGTCCCGAGCCGGCCCCCAGTGCGCGGAGAGGCGGTCCCAGAGCCCGAGCACCGCGTCGGCGCGGCCCACGATCGAGGAACAGAGCCGCTCCTCGGCACTCAACTGGTCGGCGAACGCGGTCACCGCCGACTCGGACGCGAGCACCGGGGTCAGGTTGCCGCCCAGCCAGCAGATCGACTCCAGGTGCCGGCGGGAGCCGTACCCGAGGATCCGCGCCTCGGCCCGCCACCAGGCCAGCCCGCGTGCCGCCACCCGCTCGGCGACCTGCGCGCCCGCGTACGGGTCGAGGTCGAGCAGCCGCTCGACCGCGCGGCGCTCCGACTCCCCCAGTTGGCGTACCGGCATCGTGAGCACGGCTACCAGCCTGCCAGATCCACCCCGGCGTGCGCGGGCCGACCGGGCACCCGGACGGGCGGCGCTCAGGCCGCCGGCACCGGCACCGGTTCGGGCGCGGACGGCCGGGTCCGGGCGGCCCACCGCACCACCGGCGGCACCAGCGCGCCGAGCAGCAGGAACACCACGCCGAGCACGAGCCAGCCGGGTACGCCCCACCCGATCGCGAGCGTGGTCACCACCACCGGGGCGACCATCGAGCCGAGTTGCATGCCCATCCCGTACGCGCCCTGGTACTGCCCGTGCGCGTGCGCCGGAGCCAGGCCGAAGGAGATGCCCCAGCCGGCCGCGGCGTGCCACAGCTCGCCCACGACGTGCACCAGCGCACCGGCCAGCAGCAGCGGCACCGCCACCGCCACCGGTACGCCACCTCCGGCCGCGAACAGCGCGCAGGCGCCGGCGAGCAGGACGCCCGCGCGCCGGGCGGCCCGGCCCGCGCCGGTCAGGTCCTCGGTGCCCCGCGAGGCGCGGACCTGGAACAGGATCACCACCACGGTGTTGACGAGCAGGCAGACCGAGATCAGCCAGTTCGGCGCGCTGGTGTGCCCGGCGATCCACAACGGCAGGGCGATGTTGATCAGCGAGAAGTGCATGGACATGAGCCCGTCCAGCACGGTGAAGGCGAGGAACGGGCGGTCCCGCAGCGCGATCAGGCGGGGCCCGTGCGCCGGGGCGGGCACCGGCGGGACCGGCGGGAGCCGCAGCAGCACCGCCGCCGCGAGCACGTAGGTGGCCGCGTCGAGCAGGATCAGCGTGACGTACGCGCCGCGGGTGTCGGCGGCGAGCGCGAACCCGGCGAGCACGGTGCCCACCGAGATGCCGACGTTGGTGACCGCCCGCAGGTAGGCGCGGGTGCGGACCCGCTGGTCGGGTGGGACGGCACCGGCGATCAGCGCGCCCCGGGCGCCCCGGGTGCCCGCGTCGGCGACCGCCATCAGCATGCCGACGACCAGGAAGCCGGTGAACGAGCGCACCGCGACCAGGGCGGCGGTGCACCCGGCCGAGGCGAGCAACGCGGCCAGCTGGAGCCCGCGCGGGCCGAGGCGGTCGGCCAGGTAGCCCATCGGCGTGCTCGCCACCAGGCTGACCAGCGCGGTGAGCGTGAGCGCCACACCGACCTGGGACACCGTGAGCCCGACCGACCGGGTGAGGAACAGCGCGCTGGCGGTGAGCCAGGTACCGCGCCCGACGGTGTTGACGAGCGTGGAGAGGGCGAGGATCCGGGACGGGCCCGGTTCGGGAAGCAGGCGCACCCCGGCAGCCTAACAGTACGCTCGTACGGTTTTCCGCCCGGTTTACCTGGCGTCTTGTCGGCGATGCATTGCCGATATATCGTTGATGCATCAGTGATACGACGTCAGAAGGAGAACACGATGGGTTTCCATCGACGCATGCACGCCATGCACGACGAGATGCGCCGCCGGGGCGGCTTCGGCTTCCCGCCCGTACCCCCGGGCCCGCCGCCCTTCTCCCCCGGGCCGCACGGTCGCGGGCGGGGCCGCGGCGGCCGAGGGCGCGGACGGCGGCCGAACGTGCGCGGTGCCGTGCTGGCCCTGCTCACCGAGCGGCCGATGCACGGCTACGAGATGATCCAGGAAATCGACTCCCGCACCGGCGGGGCCTGGCGGCCCAGCCCCGGATCGATCTACCCGACGCTGCAACTGCTGGAGGACGAGGGCGTCATCGCGACCGCCGCCGACTCCGAGGGCGGGCGCAAGCGGTTCGCGCTGACCGAGGCGGGGCAGGCCGAGGCGGCCGACGCGGCGCAGACCCCGCCCTGGGCCGAGTTCGCCGAGCAGACGGTCAACAGCTGGCACGACATCCGCGACGCCGGCGCGCAGGCCATGCAGGCGCTGCGGCAGGTGATGACCACCGGCACCGACGACCAGCGCGCCCGGGCCGCCCAGGTGCTCGACGAGACCCGGCGCAAGCTCTACGCCATCCTCGCCGAGTCCGAGTGAGGACCGCCGCCGCGACGGCACGCCGGCCGGACGACGGCCGGCGTGCCGTCAGGCGCGGCGCGCGGTGACGAGCAGGTACTCCCAGCGCATCACGCCGCCGTCCAGGTGCCGGGCGGCCAGGTCGGTCAACGCGCGGTCGAGCCCGGCCGTACGCTCCGGGTCGCCCGCGTTCGCCCGGTAGACCGCCACGGTCGGTCCGTAGTGGGTCGCGAAGAAGTCCCGGAACTGCGCGGGCGTGGCGAACCGGTTCACCACCACGGCGTCACGCCCCAGCCGGAGCGCGTCGACCCGATCGCCGAACAGCTCCCGGACGTGGTCCTCGTCGCCCCAGAGCGGGGGCGGCTGCGCGCCCGGCGGCGGTGCCGGCGCGTACGGCCGCATGGCCGCGAACAACTGGCCGACGAAGCCCTCCGGCGTCCAGTTGACCAGGCCGATCCTCCCACCCGGACGGCACACCCGCAGCAACTCGTCGGCGGCGACCCGGTGCCGGGGCGCGAACATCACGCCCACGCAGGACAGCACCGCGTCGAACGCGCCGTCGGCGTACGGCAGCGCCTCCGCGTCCGCCTCCTCCCAGGTGAGCGTCACGCCCTCCCGCTCGGCCGACGCCTGCCCGATCGCCAGCAGCTCCGGGGTGAGGTCACCGGCCACCACCTCCGCGCCGGTCCGGGCCGCCGGCAGAGCCGCGTTGCCGGTTCCGGCCGCCACGTCCAGCACCCGCATGCCCGGTCCCACCCCCACCGCCCGGACCAGCGTCGCCCCCAACTGCGGGATCACCTGCGCGGCCACGGCGGAGTAGTCGCCCATCGCCCACATCGCGCGGTGCCGGGCCTTCACCGCCGCGTCCCGCTCCCGTTCCTCGATCATCTGTTGCTCCTCCCAGTCGTCCCTACCCAGGACGCTAGGCAGCGGACGACCCGGCCCCCAGTACGAGATCTGTACCGCTCCCGACAGGCGCCTGGCCGGGCCGCCGGGCCGGGCGTAGCGTGCCCGCCATGGGGGCCTCCTACCACCAGTTCTGCCCCGTGGCGAAGGCCATGGAACTGCTCGACGAGCGGTGGACGCTGCTCGTGGTCCGGGAGTTGGTCAGCGGCTCGGAACGCTTCAACGAGCTGCGCCGGGGCCTGCCCCGGATGTCGCCCACGCTGCTGTCCCGCCGGCTGCACCAGCTCGTCCGCGCCGGAGTGGTGGAGCGGCGGGTCGACGGCGCCGACGTGCGCTACGTCCCGACCGCCGCCGGGCGGGAGCTGCGGCCCGTGCTGGAGGCGCTCGGCGCCTGGGGTGTGCGCTGGATCGGTGAGCTGGGCGACGCCGACCTGGACCCGAAGCTGCTGCTGTGGGACATGCACCGGCACGTCGACCACGACGCGGTCCCGCCGGGGCGTACCGTCGTGCGGTTCCGCTTCCGGGACGTGCCGGCGGCGCAGCGCGACTGGTGGATGGTGATCGCCGGGGGCGAAGCCGACGTCTGCGACATCGACCCGGGGCACGACGTGACGGTGACCGTCACGGCGGACCTGCGCGCCCTGGTCCAGGTCTGGATGGGCGACCTGGAGTGGGCCGTGGCGCTGCGCGGCGGCGCGGTGGAGGTGACCGGGCCGGAGGCGCTGCGGCGCGCCGCGCCCGGCTGGTTCACCCTCTCCCCCTTCGCCGCCGTGCCCCGCCCCTGAGACGGCGCGTGCGGCCGCCCCGGACGGGGACGGCCGCACGGCGACGCGGGAGTGCGATCAGTGCACGGTGACGGTGGCGCCGCCCGGCACCAGGTCGCGCAGCTCCTCGGGGATCTCGGCGCCCATCTCGTCGGCGATCCGCAGCGCCTCCTCGATCAGCGTCTCCACGATCTGCGCCTCGGGCACCGTCTTGACGACCTTGCCCTTGACGAAGATCTGGCCCTTGCCGTTGCCGGAGGCCACACCCAGGTCGGCCTCGCGAGCCTCGCCCGGACCGTTCACCACGCAGCCCATGACCGCGACGCGCAGCGGCACCGGCAGGCCCTCCAGACCGGCGGTGACCTCCTCGGCCAGCTTGTAGACGTCGACCTGCGCCCGCCCGCAGGACGGGCAGGAGACGATCTCCAGGCCGCGCTCACGCAGCCCCAGCGACTCCAGGATCTGGTTGCCGACCTTGATCTCCTCGACCGGCGGGGCGGACAGCGAGACCCGGATGGTGTCACCGATGCCCTCGGCCAGCAGCGCGCCGAACGCCACCGCCGACTTGATCGTCCCCTGGAACGCCGGGCCGGCCTCGGTGACACCGAGGTGCAGCGGGTAGTCGCACTGCTCGGCCAGCTGCCGGTACGCCCGGATCATCACCACCGGGTCGTTGTGCTTGACCGAGATCTTGATGTCCCGGAAGCCGTGCTCCTCGAACAGCGAGCACTCCCACAGCGCCGACTCCACCAGGGCCTCGGCGGTGGCCTTGCCGTACTTGGCCAGCAGGCGCTTGTCCAGCGAGCCCGCGTTCACGCCGATCCGGATCGGCACGCCCGCGTCGCCGGCGGCCCGCGCGATCTCCTTGACCTTGTCGTCGAACTGCCGGATGTTGCCCGGGTTCACCCGCACCGCGGCGCAGCCGGCGTCGATCGCCGCGAAGACGTACTTCGGCTGGAAGTGGATGTCGGCGATCACCGGGATCTGCGACTTGCGCGCGATCGCGGGCAGCGCCTCCACGTCGTCCTGCGACGGCACGGCGACCCGGACGATCTGGCAGCCGGACGCGGTCAGCTCGGCGATCTGCTGGAGCGTGGCGTTGACGTCGGCGGTGAGGGTGGTGGTCATGGACTGCACCGAGACCGGCGCGCCACCACCGACCGGCACCGAACCGACCATGATCTGGCGGCTGGCCCGGCGCGGGGCCAGCGGCGGCGGCGGTACGGGGGGCATACCGAGACTGACAGCGGTCACTTCAGGCACTCACCTTGAAAAGAGCGTGATGGGGTTGATGACATCGGCGGTGACTGTCAGCAGCGTGAACGCGCCACCGATCAGGATCACCGCGTACGTGAAGGGCATGAGTTTGAGGTAGTCGACCCGGCCGGGGTCCCGGCGGCCGATGCGCGCGTAGAGCCAGGACCGTGCCCGTTCGAACCAGGCGATGGCGATGTGTCCGCCGTCCAGCGGGAGCAGCGGCAGCAGGTTGAACACGCCGATAAAGAAGTTCAGCGACACGAACAGCATGAAGAACACCAGCCAGGCGTTGTTCTCCACGGCCTCGCCGCCGAGCCGGCTGGCGCCGACCACGCTGATCGGGGTGTCCACGTCACGCTCGCCGCCGGTGATCGCGTTCCACAACGCGGGCACCTTCTGCGGGATGCGCTGCATGGCGTGCGCGGTCTGCACGGCCATGGTGCCGGTGAAGTCGGCGGTGGCGCCGAACGCGGCGACCGGGCCGTACTCGACCCGGGTCGGAGTGGTGGGCGAGAGCGCCACGCCGAGCGCGGAGACCGACGAGGGGGCACCCTTCGGGTCGTCGAGCGGCGGACGCTGCACCGCGGCCAGGTCGACCCGCGCCTCCTGCGGCTTGTCGTCACGCACGAAGGCGACGGTGGCCGTACCGGGCGGGGTGGCGCGGACCACGTCGAGCATGTCGCCCCAGGTGGAGACCGGCTTGCCGTTCACCGCGGTGATCCGGTCGCCGTCCTGGAGCTGGGCCTTCTGGGCCGGGCTGGCCGGGTCGCCGGACTCGCAGGCGCGGGCCGCGTTCTCCACCACCACGCACGGCGCGATGGCGATCACCGCCGGCTCGGCCCGGAAGCCGGCCTCGGTGCTGGGGAACTTGGGGTTCGGCAGTCCGACCGACACCGCGATGATCCAGAGCGCGATCAGGGCCAGGGCGAAGTGGGTGATCGAACCCGCGGACATCACGATCGTCCGCTTCCACACCGGGTAGCGCCACATCGCGCGCTTCTCGTCCCCCGGCTCGACGTCGTCGTCCTGCGGGGTCATGCCGACGATCTTGCAGAAGCCGCCGAGCGGGATGCCCTTGACGCCGTACTCGGTCTCGCCCCGCTTGAACGACCAGAGCGTCGGGCCGAAGCCGACGAAGTAGCGGGTGACCTTCATCCCGAACGCCTTGGCGGTCAGCATGTGCCCCGCCTCGTGCAGGCTCACCGAGATGAGGATCGCCAGGGCGAACAGCACCACCCCGAGCAGATAGCTCATCGAGCTCCTTCCACCGACCCGACGATGATCTCCTGGGCGTGCGCCCGTGCCCACGACTCGGCGGCGAGCACGTCCTCGACGGTACCTGGTTCGTCGAAGTCGGGTGCGTCCTCCAGCACCCGCTGGAGGGTGTCGACGATGCCGAGGAACGGCAGCCGGCCCGCGACGAACGCGGCCACGCACTCCTCGTTCGCCGCGTTGTAGATCGCCGGGCGGCAGCGCCCGGCCTCACCCGCCGCTTTGGCCAGCGCGACCGCCGGGAACGCGGCGTCGTCGAGCGGGAAGAACTCCCAGGTGTGTGCAGTGGTCCAGTCCACCGCGGCGGCGGCGCCCGGCACGCGGTCCGGCCAGCCGATGCCGAGCGCGATGGGCAGCCGCATGTCCGGCGGGCTGGCCTGGGCGAGCGTGGACCCGTCGGTGAACTCGACCATCGAGTGGATCACCGACTGCGGGTGGACCATCACCTCGATGTCGGCGTACGGCACGTCGAACAACTCGTGCGCCTCGATCACCTCCAGCGCCTTGTTGACCATCGTGGCGGAGTTGATCGTGACGACCGGGCCCATGTTCCAGGTCGGGTGCGCCAGCGCCTGCTCCGGCGTCACGGCGGTCAGCTCGTCGCGCCGCCGCCCCCGGAACGGGCCGCCGCTGGCGGTGACCACGAGCCGCCGCACCTCGCCCCGGGCGCCGCCGCGCAGGCACTGCGCCAGCGCCGAGTGCTCGGAGTCGACCGGAACAATCTGCCCCGGCCGCGTCACCGCGGCCTTCACGAGGGGGCCGCCGGCCACCAGGGACTCCTTGTTGGCGAGCGCGAGGGTACGCCCGGCGTGCAGCGCGGCCAGCGTCGGCGGCAGGCCCAGCGAGCCGACCACCCCGTTGAGCACCACGTCGCACGGCCACTGCGCCAGCTCGGTCATCGCGTCCGGCCCGGCGACGATCTTGGGCAGCTTGAAGTCACCGCTGGCCCAGCCGCGCTTGCTCGCCTCGGCGTAGAAGGCGAGCTGAAGATCCTGCGCGGCGGACGCGCGGGCCACACCGACCGCCTCCACGCCCAGCTCCAGCGCCTGCGCGGCGAGCAACTCCACGTTGCCGCCACCCGCGCCGAGGGCGACCACCCGGAAGCGGTCCGGGTTGCGCTTGACGATGTCGATGGCCTGGGTGCCGATCGAGCCGGTCGAACCGAGCAGCACGAGGTCTCGGGGAGTGGTCACCGGACCATTGTTCCCCAGCGCCTCACCCCGGTTCGTCCCGGAGTGCCCGGCGACATGATCGACTCCACTTCACCGAGGTGACGCCGTTACGCCTCGGGCGACACCGGAGGCCGCGTACTCCCGCGGCCTGTCGATCACGTCGACCGGTGCGATCTCCCCCACCAGCAGCGCGTCCTGGATTGTGACGGCGCGGAGACCACCGGCCGGGCGTCGCAGCACGGCCAGGTCGGGAACGAACAGGTCGTCACCGGACACCAGGTTGACCGATCGACAGCCCCACCAGCCGGCGGCCCGGGCCGCCACCCCGATCCGGTACGCGAGATGGAGATGCGCCGTACGCCGGTCGACGCCGCTGCCCGGCGTGACGATCACGCAGCCGCGCAGCACCTCGATCCTCGGGCCGTTGTTCTCCAGCAGCAGGTCGAGTGCCGCCGCGGCCGTCCAGGGCTGGTCAAGGCACCCCAGAAGATCCAACGACCTACCGGACGAGTCGCGGTCAGGCCGGTCCGATGCCGCGAGGCGTCGAGGTCGGCAAGGAGAACCTCCAGTTCCTCGTCCGACCCGATCAGGTCCGGACGAGCCAAATCGTCGAGGCTGGTGACCGGCTCGGCGCCTTGGCGGCGTGCGAGTTCGCCGGCCGGGACGGCAGCCGTGCCGGGCAGGACGGGACTCCGCTCCGCGTCACTCGACGTGCCTCCGCTCACCGAAGACACCCTTTCTCCTCGACCAGGCCGAGCCGGATGCTCGGAGTCGAGCTTCACCCGTTCTCGTGCCGTCGCTCGCACAGATGGTGCGTCCCGGTGGCGAACCGACGCGCTCAGACGAGCAAGGTCCGGTCGTGGAGGAAGGCGAGAACGTCCTGTCTCTGCTGCGGCATGAGTTCTGCCAAGGGCACGATCAGCGCTCGCCCTCCCGACATTCGCACCAGCAACTGGCCGTGGACCTGTTCGACGGCGGACACGGCGGACCACCGCACCAGCGTGTGGCCGTCCGGGCTCTCGCACCGCAACCCCTCGTCCGAGAGGTTCCAGCGGGCCGCAACGGAGCCCCACTGCCAGGCCGCCCCCACCGCACGGTGCAGCATCACGGCCGGGGCGAGGAACCAGCAGAGCACGGCCCCACCCGCCAGCGCAGCGGCGACGAGGCGGGGCTCCGCGACGAGCGTGAAGACCGACAGCAGCGCCAGCGTGCCGCCCACCCATCGATAGGGCAGGACCACGCCCCGCAGGAGCCGGCGCCACGCCACGGTGAACGGGCCCCGCTCGGGCGCGGCCTCGAACTCGATCAGCACGACGTACGGTAAACCGCGCCCACGCCCGGCGATCTCCGCCGAACGGTCAGGCGGGGCTGTCGCTGCGGGATGAGGCTACGGGGACGCGATCGTCCCGTCTGGCGCGGTGAGGTGCTCCAGGTGCTCCAACGGCAGGTGCGAGGGCTGCCACTCCAGGAACAACGCGGTGGCGTCGTCGTCGAGCTGGTCCTGCTGGTAGGCGAGGACGGCACGCACCAGCCGGCGCATCGTCTCCGGGCTGGGCAGCCGCTCGTTGAGGGCACGCTCGACGAAGTCGACGAGCCGATCCAGCCCGAACCGTTCCCCGTCGTCGCCCCGGGCGTCGGTGATGCCGTCGGTGTAGGCGAGGATGCGGTCGCCCGGGTGCAGCGCCTCCTCGTGCGCCCGCGGGCGCCGCGTCGACAGGTTGCCCAGCCCGAGCGGCAGCGCGGTCGGTCCGGGCAGTGCCCGGACGGCCTTGCCGTCCCGCAGCAGCATGGCGCCGGGGTGGCCGGCGTTGATGGTCCGCAGCACGCCGGTCCGCCGGTCGAGTTCGGCGAGCAGCGCGGTCGCGAACAGCCCGGGGTGTTCGGAGCGGACCCACCTGTCGATGCTGATCGCCGTGTCGACCAGGTCGAGACCGGTGCGCCGGGCGTTGCGGTACGCGCTGACCACGAGCGAGGCCAACGCGCTCGCCTTGATCCCGTGCCCGCAGGTGTCGAAGAGCCCGACGCTGAGCACGTCACCGTTGAGCGCGTAGTCGAAGATGTCCCCGCCGACGTCGTAACACGGTTCGAGGATGGCGGTGATCACCAGCTCGTCCGTCGCGAAGGTCAGCGGCGGCAGCAGCCCCCACACGGTCTCGGCAGCGACCTGCATCGGCAGGCGGCGGCGGATCCGTTCCACGACGTCGCCGTAGAGCCGGCGGTTCACCAGGACCTGAGCGACGGCGACCGCCACCTCCCAGGCCGGCCGGTCCAGCGCGGGGTCACCGGCGCGCGACGACACGATTTCCAGCGCCCCCAGCCGTTCGCAGCCGAGCAGCAGAGGCACCCAGAGCCGATCCGGGCGGTCGGGGGCGCGCTGCACCTGCAGGCCGGTGAACGCCCGGCCGGCCAGCGTCGTCTCGATCGTGAGCTCGTCCCGGGGCGCGCCCACGCCGACCAGGGGTACGAGCGAGGACTGCGTGTAGTCGGCCAGGTAGATCACGATGTCGGTGGCCCCGATGACGGGCGCGACCCGGTTCACCAGGAGCGACAGGTCGTCCGGACCGCCCCGGGCGGCGTGGAGGTGCAGCCAACGCGCTGCGTCGCCACCGTCGACCATCCGTGCCTCCCCCGTGTCCCCACCACCGTAGGAGGCCGAGGGCGAACTGCCAACGGCACGGCTCAGGCCGGACGTTCCAGGACGAAGGTCTCCAGTTCGACCCCGCCGTACCAGTCGGTGCGTACGCCCACGTGCGTCATGCCGAGGCGCCGGGTCACCGCCATCGACGGGTCGTTCCCGGTCATCACCACCGCGTACACCCTCGGGGTGCCGGTGGCGAACTCACGTTCCAGCACCGCGCGGGCCGCCTCGGTGGCGTAGCCGTTGCCCTGGGCGTCGGGGTGCAGGTGCCAGCCGACCTCGATGTCGTCGGTGAGGGTGACGCCGTCGCGTCCCGGCAGCGGCTTGAGCAGGATGCTCCCCGCCACCGGTCCGCCGGCGCGCGGCTCGATCGCCCACAGGCCCCAGCGGCCGGCGTACGGCGCCCAGCGTTCGTGCCACATCCGGACCCGCTCGCGCGCCTCGGACGGGTCGGTCATCCGGCCCTTGCCGCCGCCCAGCCAGCGCATCACCTCGTCCCGGGAGTAGATGTCGTAGATCCGGGCCAGGTCGTCCGGTGACTCGGTCCAGTCCCGGAGCACCAGCCGGTCGGTCGTGGCGATCGTCATGCCGCCGGATCGTAATGCGTGGCGCGGGGCCGTACGGGGAACGAGAGGGCGATGGGCGACGGGTGGGATCGGGCGAAGCGGATCACGGCTGCGGCGTTCCGGCCGGTCCGCGGCCGGGATCTCTCCCTGCACGCCGCCGCGATCACGTTCTACGGCGCGATCGCCGTGGTGCCGGTGGCGCTGCTGGCGATCTGGCTGACCGGGCTGCTCGCCGGGGCGGACCGGGTGCGGCGGCTGACCGGGTACGCCATCGAGACGCTGCCCACCGAGATCGGCGCGCACCGGGCGGCGGCCGCGCTGGTCGAGGCCGGGCTGGGGCTGACCCCGCTGCTGGCGCTGGCCTCGCTGCTGCCGGCCTCCCTCTACGGGGAAGGGCTGCGCCGCGCGTTCGTCTCGGTGGCCGAGCCGCGCGCCGAGTCCGGTGCGCTGGTCGGCTGGCGCGGTCGCCTGCTGCTGCTCCCGCTGCTGGCGCCGGCCCCGGTGCTGCTGCTGTCGATCCTGCTCGGGCTGCCGATGACCACACGGCTGGTACGCCAGGGCGGCTGGGTCGGCGCGCTCGGTGTGGTGCTGTCGTTCCTCGCGGTGTGGCTGGTGCTCACGCCGGTGCTGATCTGGGTGTTCCGGGTGGTCGGCCCGGCCTCCCCGGACTGGCTCGCCACAGTGGCCCTGGGCTCGTTCACAGCGGCGAACCTGTCCGGCTTCCTGCACGGCTTCGTGCTGTTCTGCTCGCTGCCGCTGGACCTGGGCGTGCCGTTCGGCGGCTTCGACGAGATCGGCGGTGGCGTGGCGGTGCTGCTGTGGCTGTACCTGTTCCACGTGATCGTGCTGTCCGGCTATTCGGCCACGCTGGCGGCGAGCCGGTGGCGGGCCACCCGGGAGGCGGCCCGCGCCTGACGGCCGCCGTCAGCGCCGGAACGGGCCGCGCACCTCGTACGTGATGCCGCCGGTGCCGGCCCGGGCACCGCTGGTGCCGCGCTGCGAGGAGAAGTAGAGCCTGCTGCCGTCCGGGGAGAACGCCGGCCCGGTGATCTCCGACTCGGACTGCCCGAGCAACCGCACGAACGGCGCCACCACACCGGCCGGCGTGATCACGTTGATCTCCATGTTGCCGCCGTCCTCGGCCACGTAGAGGTCACCACCGGCGGCACCGGTGATGTTGTCGACGCCGGTCAGCGGCGCGGCGCCGGCCGGCACCAGCGAGTCGTCGTACGCGAGGTCGAGCCGCTGGTTCACCGCGTCGTACGCCCACACCCGGTTGTCCCCCTTGGTGGTGAACCAGCAGGTGTCGTCGGCGTACCAGCAGCCCTCGCCGCCGTCGAACGTCTGCGCCGCGGCCACCTGGTAGCGGGTGGGCACCGGGAAGCCGTCGCGGTCCGGCAGGTCCCGCCAGGTCACCGGCCCGGTCACCTGGCCGTCCGGGGCGCAGAGCACCTGCACCTTGCCGGTGCGCAGGTCGCCCCAGGTGTCCGGGACGAACCGGTAGAAGCAGCCGTCGCCCTCGTCCTCGGTCAGATAGACCACCCGCCGCTGCGGGTCGCAGGCCGCCGCCTCGTGCTTGAAGCGGCCCATCCGGGTCCGCTCCTCACCGGCCCGGCCGCCCTCCGGCCACGTCTCGAACACGCGGCCCAGCGGCACCTCCTCGCAGGACAACCAGGTCCCCCACGGGGTCGGGCCCCCGGCGCAGTTGACGTTCGTGCCGCCGAGGATCCGGTACGCGGCGGTGATCGCGCCGTCCGCGGCGAACCGCACCGCCGAGGCGCCACCGACGAGCGGCACCTCCGAGTTGGAGACGTAGATCCAGCCGTCGCCGGACGGGAAGCAGGCGCCGCCGTCCGGCGCCGGGTGCCAGGTGTACGAGGTGCCGGCGACCCGCTGCCCGGAACGGGCGATCACCCGGCTGGTGAAGCCGGCCGGCAACTGGAGGCCGTTGGCGTCGGCGGCCAGCAGGTCGCCGTACGGGCCGGGGCCGGGCTGGGCGGGCTGGGCCGGGGCGGCTGCGGCGGTCCAGAGACCACCGGCGAAAGCGGCGGCGCCACCGACGGCTGTGGCACGCAGGACGGTACGACGGTCCATCGGGGATTACCTCCCGGAGGCGGTGGGTGTCCCGTCGACGGTAGGACGGAAATGCATCGACAACTGCCACTATAGGGTGAACGCCCGGTGACGGCCGTCCGGCGTCAGAGGCCCTCGACGTACCGCTTGGCGTCGGCGAGCGACATGTGCGTGTGCTCCCGTACCACCTTGATCGCCTGGATCTTCTTCCCCTGGTACAGCAGCCGCGCGGCCTCGGCCCGGACCGCGTCGTCGACGGCCGTTCCCGGTGCCGGCGGGCCGGGCGACCAGGTGCCGCCGGACGCCAGCACGTCCACCGCCCGCTTCGCGTCCAGCAGCGACAGCCCGGTCTGCTCGCGCAGCACCTTGACCGCCTCGACCGTACGCCCCGCGCGGGCCAGCCGGAGCACCTCGGCCTGCCCGTCGCCCGCCGGGCGATCCGGGGCGACCAGGTCCCGGGGACGGTCGCGCCGCAGCACGAGCAGGAGCAGGAACACCACCACGACGAGCGCCACCGCGAGCGCGATCTGGACAGCCGGGGACATGCCGGGAACGGTAGCGCCTCAGCGCGAACCCTCCCGCCCGGCACCCGCCGCCGCTACGCTCCGTTCCCATGAGCGACGCGAGTGAGCTGCCGTCCCGCGCCGACGTCGTGGTGGTCGGCGCCGGGCACAACGGCCTGGTCTCGGCGATCCTGCTGGCCCGCGCCGGCCTCGACGTCCTCGTGCTGGAGGCATCAGGGGTGATCGGCGGCGCCACCCGCACCGAGAACCCGTTCCCGAAGGTGCCGGGGCTGCGTCACTCCAGCGGGTCGTACCTGCTGGGGCTGATGCCGCCGGAGCTGCTGGCCACGCTCGACGTGACCATCCCGGTGCTGCGCCGCGACCCGCACTACTTCCTGCCCACGCCGGGCGGGCTCGGCTCGCCGTACCTGCTGGCCGGCAGCGACGTCGCGGCGAGCCGGCGGCAGCTCGCGGAGATGTTCTCCCCCGCCGACGTCGCCGCCGACGACGCGCTGCACGCCGAGCTGGCCCAGCTGCGGGAGGACCTCGCCCCGGCGTGGCTGGCCGAGCCGCTGCCGGTCGAGGAGACCGCCGAGCGCTACGTGCGGCCCGCGCTGCGGCAGGTCTTCGTCGACCTGGTGCGCGGCTCGGTCGCCGACCACCTGGCCCGCTTCGACTTCCGCTCCGAGCTGCTGGTCAGCATGTACGCGGTCACCGACGGCCTGTCCGGGCTCAACGCCGGCCCGGACGACCCCGGCACCGGGCACAACTTCCTCGTGCACAACATGTGCCGGCTGCCGGGCGCGGACGGCACCTGGATGATCACCCGGGGCGGCATGGGCACCGTGTCGCGCACGTTCGCCGAGGCCGCCGTACGCGCCGGGGCGCGGATCGTGGCCGACGCGCCGGTGACCGCGATCCGGCTGGCCGGAGGCGCCGCCGCCGGGGTCACGCTCGCCGACGGGCGGGAGGTGGACGCCCCGGTGGTGCTCGGCGCCTGTGACCCGTACCGGCTGATGGAGCTGCTGCCCGACGGCGCGCTCCCGGCGGAACTCGGCGCGCGGATGGCGGCGGTCCGCCGCACCGGCACCACGCTCAAGCTCAACCTGGCGCTGACCGGGCTGCCGCGCTTCTCCTGCCTGCCGGACGACGCGCCGAGCCCGTTCGGATCGACCATCCACCTGCTGCCCGGCTCGGCCTCGCTCGTCGGCGACGGTGGCGAGTCGCCGATGGCGGCGCTGCGCGGCATGTGGGCGGACGTGCGGGCCGGGCGGCTGCCGGACGAGCCGACGATCGAGTGGTACCTGCACACGACTGTCGACCCGTCGCTGTCCGACGACGCGGGGCACCACTCGTCGGCGCTGTTCGTGCAGTCGGTCCCCTACGAGCTGGCCGGCACCACCTGGGAGGCGGCGCTGCCCGGCTACGTGGAGCGGCTGATCGCGATCTGCGAGCGGTACGCACCGGGCGCCGGTGACCTGGTCGCGGACGCGGTGCCGCTGCCGCCGCCCGGCATCGAGGCGCACTTCGGCATCACCGGCGGGCACATCCACCACGTTGACAACACGGTGTCGTTCACCGACCGGATGCCGTACGCGACGGGTGTGGACGGGGTGTACGCGGGCAGCGCCGGCTGTCACCCGGCGGGCAGCGTGATCGGCGCCGCCGGGCACAACGCCGCCCGCCGCATCCTCGCCGAGATGTAAGGAAGGGCCCCTTATTAACGCCTCCGGTAGAGGAAGGGCCCCTTCTTAACAGCCGCTCACGGCGTCTCGGGCGCCTCCTGGCCCGCGGGCGGGAGATCGCCCGGCCCGCGCACCAGGTGGACGCCGACCAGCAGCAGGTACGCCAGCAGGCTCAGCACCGGGTCCACGAACACGATCGCGAACGCGACCAGGTAGAGCAGCGGACCGAGGCGGAACCGCCGGGCCACCGCCCGCGCCAGCCGCGGGTCCAGACCGGGGTGCAGCAGCCCGCGGCGGCGTGCCCACCACCAGCTCAGGTTGAAGAAGAGCGCCTCGCCGAGCACCACGCCCACGTACAGAGCGGCGGTCAGCCGCTGGTCGCGGACCGTGCCGCGCAGGTTGTCCGCGAGCAGGTCGGCGGTGAACGGGATCGCCGCCACGAACATCAGCAGCAGCAGGTTCAGCACCAGCAGCATCTGGTCGACCCGGCGGACGTAGCGCCACATGTTGTGGTGGGTCAGCCAGACCTGGCCGACGATGGCGAAGGTGATCACGTACGCCAGGTAGGCCCGCCACTCCTGCACGAGCACCGCGGCCAGCCCGTCGTCCTGCGGCAGGTCCGGGTCGAACGCCAGCAGCTCGACGGCCATCAGGGTGAGCACGATGGCGATCACCGCGTCGCTGAACGCCTCCACCCGCGAGGCGTCGCGCGCCATCTCGCTGCCGCGCCCGAACCGGTACGCCGGTTCCCTGTCCGCACCCGTCACGCCGCCCCCTCACGACCGATGGTCGCGTGCCGGGGGCGGCGGGCGGGGCGGAACTCGTCAGATGGCCGCTTCCCCGGCCGGCGCCGGGGTCTCCGCGTCGGCGCGGTGCGCCCGGATCTTGTGCCCGACGCTGGTCAGGCAGCGCCCGCTGGCCAGGTCGAACTTCCAGCCGTGCAGCTGGCAGGTGAGCTGGTCGCCATCGACGATGCCGAACCGGCTCAGGTCCGCCTTCAGGTGCGGGCAGCGCCGCTGCACCACCCAGCCGTCGAGCGTGATGTCCTCGGCGTCGACCGCCCGCTCGTGCTCGTCGTACCAGCCCTCGGCGTACTGGAGACGCTCCTCGGACAGGCACTTGAAGAAGGCGTAGACGAACTCGTTGTACTGGCCGATCCGGGCCGCGGAGAAGCGGCAGGAGAGGAACAGCGAGTTGACCCAGTCCACCTCGCCGATGTGCAGCAGGTGCTCGATCAGCGCCCGCTCGGTACGGAAGCGGTAGCGCACCTTCTCGTCCGCGTACGGCCGGACCTCCTTGCCCGGGAAGTCCACCACGATCGACTCGACCTCGGACCCGTCGTAGCCGACCAGGTCGAAGCGGACCGGCCCGCCGACACCCTTGGCCAGGTAGATCGACTCGTCCAGCAGCGGCTCGATCCGGCGCTTCATCTCGCCCAGCACGTCGACCTCGGGGTGCCGCCAGGACGCCTTCTCCGCCTCGATGACGCCGCGCTTGCGCTCCCGCATCTCCTCCAGGTGGGCGACCTTGTTCGCGAAGAACTCCTCCACCGGCACCGGGTGCGTGGTGGTGGCGCCCTCGGTGGTGATCTCCGATACGCTGCCCGGCAGCAGCACGATGCCGTTGGTGCCGCCGACCTTGGCGTACTCGGAGAGGAACACCGACTGGTCGGGGAAGATGTTGCCCTCGTCGCCGAAGATGTCGTTGAACTGCCACAGCTCGTCGTCGAGGAAGCACGGCGGGCCGGCGATCGGGAAGACGTGGTCGGCCTTCAGGTCGTCGATGTAGCGCCAGGTGCGGTCGAACTGCCGGTCCCGCTTCTGCTTGCCGAACGCGGTCTTCGCCGCCTGCGGCAGCTCGTAGACCATCGGGTACCAGATCGCGCCGGAGAACTGCAGCATGTGCGCGTGCACGTGGCCCAGCTCGGCGAACACGCTCAGGTCGGTCGGGCGGGCGTCGTTCTGGTTGAGCAGCCGGACGCCGTCGTACTCGACCCAGAGCGAGGAGTCGCCGATCGGGCCGTCGGTCGGGCTGGTCAGCGCCTGGATCATGATCTTCAGGCCGCCGGGCAGCTCCACGACCTGCTCGTTCGGGGCCTTGAGGAACTTGGTGAAGCCCAACTCCCGGAACTCGTCCTCCATCTCCGAGGTGGGGAACTCGGGGAGCAGGACGGTGGCGTCCTTCGACACGAAGTCACGCAGGTGCTTCGCGTCGAAGTGGTCCCGGTGCAGGTGCGACACGTACAGGTAGTCGACCTGGCCGAGGGTCGCCCAGTCGAGCAGGGAGTTGTCCGGGAAGGGGAACCACGAGGCGAAGTAGGCGGGGTTGACCCACGGGTCGCACAGGATGCTGCCCGCAGCCGTGTCGATCCGCATGCTGGCATGCCCCGTACCGGTCACTCGCACCGCAGTCCTCCTCAAAAAGACATCAAGGTGTACGTCAAGACGCTACCGGAGGCAGTGTGCTCGCCGTTCCGCGACGCCGGTAGTGCCCTTCCGCCCCGGCCGCTACGGGACCAACGGCCCGGGCCGGCCGGCGTGCCGCTGTCGCCCGGCCGGGTCATCCCCGGCACAGGAGGTCGGACCCTGCGCCGGGCCCGGTTGGGGGCGTGCCAGACTGATCGGAGATCCGATCGCGAGGGAAGGACCGACAGTGGCAGGAGACGAGCCGGTAACCGCGCCAGATCAGCACAAGCCCGGGCACCGCAAGTCCGGACGGATCGGTGCGGTGCTGTCGGCAGTGGCCTTGGTTCTGATGGCGTTCTGCGGGATCGAGGAGGGCCGGGTGGAGCACCTCTGGCTGTTCGGGATCGCCGGACTGCTGATCGCCATCGTCATCGGCGACGCCGTGCTGCGCCGCAACGGCCTGCGGTCCTGACGCGCGGCGCCCACGGTAGTGCGCGAAGGGCCCGCCCCCTCGTCGGGGGCGGGCCCTTCGTCGTCTCGTGCGGGCGGGGTCAGCGGCCGAGCAGGATGTCCTGCACGTCCTTGAGCGCGGCGTCGACCTCGGCCTCGAAGTAGCCACCGGGCACCAGCCCGAAGCGCAGCGTGTCGAGTTCCTTCGGGTTCACCGGCATCGGGTTGCGCCCCTGCATGCCGCCGAGCAGCGTCTCGAAGAACCGGTCGACCTGGTCCGGGTCGTACCCGCTGCCGAACCGGCGGACCTGGAAGCTGCGGCGGATCTGGTCGACCCGGTGCAGGTCGCTGCCGGGCGGGCCGGCCATCGGCGGCCCCACCATGGGGGGACCGGCGACCGGCGGGCCCACGAGCGGAGGGCCGGTCATCGAGGGGCCCGGGCCGTAGCCCTGGTCCGGCGGCCCGTAGCCCGGGTCCGGCGGACCGTAACCCGGGTCGGGTTGGCCGTAGCCGGGCTCCGGTGCGCCGTAGCCCTGCTGCGGCAACGCCGGCGGACCGCCGGGGCCACGACCGCGCAGCTCGCGGTCGGGCATGCGGATCTCCGCGGTCATGTCGGCACGCCCGCGCCGGCCGGCCTCGAACCCGTCGAAGCGCTCCTCCTGGCCGTACCCGCTGTCCGGTGGGCCGTAGCCACCCGGGCCGCTGTCCGGCGGGCCGTACCCACCGGGACCGTTGTCGGGGCCGTACCCGCCGGGGCCGTTGTCCGGGCCGTAGCCGCCCGGGCCGGGCGGCAGGCCGCGCGGCGGCGGGCCGCCGTGCCCCATCGGCGCGCCCGGGCCCATCGGGCCGGGACCACCCGGGCCGCGCGGGCCGTCGTAGCCGCCGCGCGGGCCGTCGTAGCCGCCGGCGAACGCCCCGGTCGGTTCGTCGTAGCGGTTGCCGTAGCGGTCGGCCGGCGGGCCGGGCTGAGGCGGCATCTGCCGGGGCGGCATCGGCGGCTGCGGCACCGGCGACAGGCCCCTGTCGTCGCGCATCGGCGGGCCGAGCCGGTCGGCCATCCGCGGGTCGCCACCGCGCCCGGCGGGTGCGCCACCGCGCTCCTCCAGCTCGGCGAGCTGCCGCTCGACCCGGTCGAGGTGCAGGTCGACCTGCCACTCGTCGTAGCCGTTGAACCGGACCCGGAAGACGACGTCGTGGACCTCCTGGGAGGCCACGGGCGCGCCCACCGGCTGGCCGTCGAGTGTCGCCTCGACCCGGTCCAGGAAGGCGTCGACCTCGTCGACCTTGTAGCCCCGGCGGAGCGCCTTACGCCGGAAACGCTGACCCTGACTCGCCACTATGTCTCCTGGTCTCGTACCGCTACGCCGTTGCCGCGCGTGAGTCGCCGTCCGTGTCCTCGGCGGCGGCGAGCTGCCCACAGGCCCCGTCGATCTCGCGCCCCCGGGTGTCGCGCACCGTGGTCGACACCCCGGCGTCGCGCAACCGCCGGACGAACTCCCGCTCGACCCACTTCGGGCTGGCGTCCCAGCGGCTGCCCGGAGTCGGGTTGAGCGGGATCAGGTTCACGTGGGCCAGCTTGCCGGCCAGTAGCCGCCCGAGCAGATCGGCTCTCCACGGCTGATCGTTCACGTCCTTGATCATCGCGTATTCGATGGACACGCGACGCCCCGTCGTGGCCGCGTAGTCCCACGCCGCGTCCAGCACCTCGGACACCTTCCAGCGCTGGTTGACCGGGACGAGTTCGTCGCGCAGCTCATCATCGGGGGCGTGCAGCGACAACGCAAGGGTCACCGAGAGGTCTTCGCTGGCCAGTCGGCGGATCGCCGGCACCAGGCCGACCGTCGAGACGGTGATGTGCCGCTGCGACAGCCCCAGCCCTTCCGGCGCCGGGGCGACCAGCCGGCGGATCGCCGCCACCACCCGCGAGTAGTTCGCGAGCGGCTCGCCCATGCCCATGAACACCACGTGCGACAGCCGCGGCGGCGACCCGGCCACCACGCCGGAGGCGGCCACCCCGGCCAGGTAGACCGCCTGGTCGACGATCTCGGCGGTGGACAGGTTGCGGGTCAGCCCGGCCTGGCCGGTGGCGCAGAACGGGCAGGCCATGCCGCAGCCGGCCTGGCTGGAGATGCAGACGGTCACCCGGTCCGGGTAGCCCATCAGCACGCTCTCCACCAGCGAGCCGTCGTGCAGCCGCCAGAGCGCCTTGCGCGTCGCGCCGTCGTCGCAGGCCAGCTCGCGTACCGGGGTCAGCAGGGTGGGCAGCAGCGCACCCGCCAGCCGCTCCCGGGTCGCCGCCGGCAGGTCGGTCATCCGCTCCGGGTCGCGCACCAGGCGGCCGAAGTAGTGGTTGGAGACCTGCTTGGCGCGGAACGCGGGCTCGCCCAGCTCGGCGACGAGCGCCTGCCGGCCCGGCAGGTCCAGGTCGGCGAGGTGGCGGGGAGGCATCGCGGGCTTGCGGCCGCGGGCGTCGGGGTCTACGGAGATCAGCGGGAGGCTCGTCATGGCGCGTCCAGTCTGACACG
This sequence comes from Micromonospora sp. WMMA1949, assembly GCF_027460145.1. Taxonomy (NCBI): domain Bacteria; kingdom Bacillati; phylum Actinomycetota; class Actinomycetes; order Micromonosporales; family Micromonosporaceae; genus Micromonospora; species Micromonospora sp. WMMA1949. The sequence continues at coordinate 1,245,288 of NZ_JAPZBG010000001.1, forward strand.
CTCCCGCCCGGACGCACCCGTCCGTACGTGTCGAATCGCCCCCGGCCGGCCGGGCCGCGTCGGCTCGCCGCCGTGATTCATGCCTCAGCCCACCACCGGGACGAAGACCGCGAGCAGCAGGTACGCCACCGGCACGGCGAACAGGATCGAGTCGAGCCGGTCCATCAGACCGCCGTGCCCGGGCAGCAGGTTGCTCATGTCCTTGACGCCGAGGTCCCGCTTGATCATCGACTCGGCGAGGTCACCGAGCACCGCCGAGACGGAGATCGCCATCCCGAACAGCGCCCCCCACCAGGGGGCCACGTCGAACAACGCCCACAGCAGCGCCGCGCTGCCCGCAGCCGCGGCGGCCACCGAGCCGGCGAAGCCCTCCCAGGACTTCTTCGGGCTGATCGTGGGCGCCATCGGGTGCTTGCCGAACGACACGCCCGCGGCGTACCCGCCGGTGTCGGAGAGCACCACCGCCGCCAGCGTCACCAGCACACGCAGGTGCCCGTCGCCGGGCGCCGCCGCGAGCATGGCCGCGAACCCGGCGAGGAACGGCACGTACACCGCGATCAGGGTGGCCGCGGTGAGGTCGCGCTGGTAGTTGCCGGGCCCGTCGCCGAGCCGCCAGATCATCGTGCCCAGCACCGTCACCAGCAGGCCGAGGCAGAGCGCGTCGGGGCCCGCGTACCAGGCCAGGCCCACGGTGATCACGCCACCGGCGACCAGCGGCGCCAGCGGCGGGTGGGCACCGGTGCGGCGGACCGCGCGGGCCATCTCCCAGATGCCGATCCCGACAGCGGTCGCCAGCACGGCGAGGAACGCCGGCATGAAGAAGAACAGCGGCACCACGACCGCCGCGCCGAGGGCCACCCCGACGCCGATCGCGGCCGGCAGGTTACGCCCGGCCCGGGACGTCGTCGGCTCGGTGGTCGGCGGACGCTCGGCGCTCGCCCGTCGGCGTCCCGGCCCGCGGCGGCCGGCCAGCGGCTCCGGCGCGGGCTCGTCGCGTACCGCCGGGATCTGCTCGGTGGGCTCGTCGCGCACCGGCGCGATCTGCGCGGTCGGGTACTCGTCGTCGCGGGCCGGCTCACCCCACGGGCCGTCGTGCCGCGGCTCGTCGCGCCGGCCGCGGTCGCCGGCCGGCGGTCCGTCGTACCGGCCCGGGCCGTCGTGGTGCCGCGAGGTCGTCGGGTACGGCCCGGCGTACGTGTCCGGGCCGGCGTACGTGTCCGGGCCTCCGCCGGGGCGGGCGTAGGTGTCCGGCTCGGCGGGGTGGGTGTGCGCGGCCGGGCCGGGCCGCCAGGGGCCGGGCTCCAGGTCGGTGTCCGGCCAGGGCAGGGCCGGGGCGGCCGGGCGGTCCCAGCCACGCGACTCGGTGTTGCCGTAGGGGTCGGGGTGGGACATCACGCACCGGCAGCCGGTACGAGAGCCACCACATGACGCAAGACCAAGACCATCCCCTACCGGCGTGAGACTTTCTGTTTACCGACCGACGGCCGGGCGACTCCCGCCGTTCACCCCGTGGTGGTCGGGAATCGTGCCGAGCCTACTGCACCCGCCGCGACGCCGAGGGTGTGCGCCGCCGGGCACGACGACGGCACCGGGCCGCCGCCCCGGCGGGCGACGGCGCGCGGTGCCGTGCGAGGTACGCGGGTGCTCAGACCTCGAGCAGCTCGCTCTCCTTGTGCTTGACCAGCTCGTCGACTCCGCCGACGAAGCGCTGGGTCAGGTCGTCCAGCTCCTTCTCCGCGCGCCGGCCCTCGTCCTCGCCGACCTCGCCGTCCTTGACCAGGCGGTCCAGCTCTTCCTTGGCCTTGCGGCGGATGTTGCGGACGGCGACCTTGGCCTCCTCGCCCTTCTGCCGGGCGACCTTGATCATGTCGCGGCGCCGCTCCTCGGTCATCTGCGGCAGGACGATGCGGAGCTGGTTGCCCTCGTTGTTCGGGTTGGCCCCGAGGTCCGAGTCGCGGATCGCCTTCTCCATGGCGCCCAGCTGCGAGTTGTCGTACGGCTTGATGATCACCATGCGCGGCTCGGGCACCGCGATGGACGCCATCTGCGGCAGCGGGGTCGGGCTGCCGTAGTAGTCGATCACGATCCGGGAGAACATGGCGGCGTTGGCGCGTCCGGTACGGATACCGCCGAACTCCTCCTTGGCGTGCTCGATGGCACGCTCCATCTTCTCCTCCGCCTCGAGGAGGGTGTCGTCGATCACCGGTCTCCTCGCCTCCTTCTGTCGCTCGTCGGGTGTGGTGCGGGTGCTGCCGTGGCAGAGGGACCGCTGCCGGTCCGGCGGGCCGGTCAGGCGGTGATCAGGGTGCCGATCTTCTCGCCGCCGACGGCCCGGACGATGGTGTCGTCGCCCTGGGCGCCGAAGACCAGCATCGGCAGGCCGTTCTCCATGCAGAGGCTGAACGCGGCGGCGTCAGCCACCCGAAGGTTACGGCGCAGCACCTCGGAGAAGGTGATCGAGTCGAGCTTGCTCGCGGTCGGGTCGATCCGGGGGTCGGCGGTGTAGACCGCGTCCACGCCGTTCTTGCTCATCAGCACCACGTCCGCGCGGATCTCCAGCGCCCGCTGGGCGGCCACCGTGTCGGTGGAGAAGTACGGCATGCCGGCGCCGGCACCGAAGATGACCACGCGGCCCTTCTCCAGGTGGCGGATCGCGCGCAGCGGGATGTACGGCTCGGCGACCTGGGCCATCGTGATGGCGCTCTGCACCCGGGTCTCGATGCCCTCCTTCTCCAGGAAGTCCTGGAGGGCCAGGCAGTTCATGACCGTGCCGAGCATGCCCATGTAGTCGGCGCGGGCGCGGTCCATGCCCCGCTTCTGCAGCTCGGCGCCGCGGAAGAAGTTGCCGCCGCCGACCACCACCGACACCTGCACGCCGCGGCGTACCACGGTGGCGATCTGGCGGGCGATGCCCTGCACGACGTCGGGGTCGACGCCGATCGCGCCGCCGCCGAAGACCTCACCGGAGAGCTTCAGCACCACCCGGCGGGACCGACCGGGCGGAGGGGCGGTCGGGTCCTCCGCCGCCAGGCTCCGGTCACTCACAACCTGCGTCATCCGCCCCGCCCCTTCTCCCCGCGCATCGCGCGAGCGTCGCGTACGTGCCCCTGCCGACCCTATGTGACGAGGAGGCCGCGGTGCCTGTCGCGTACACCGGCGGCCTCCTCGTCGACGTTCTCCCCTGTGCCCGGGCCGGACGGCCCGGTGCGGCGGCTCAGGCCTGGCCGACCTCGAACCGCAGGAAGCGGGTCACCTCGATGCCGGCGTCGGCCAGCACCTGCTTGACGGTCTTCTTGTTGTCGGCGACCGACGACTGCTCCAGCAGGACGAAGTCCTTGAAGAAGGCGTTGACCCGGCCCTCGACGATCTTCGGCAGCGCCGCCTCGGGCTTGTTCTCCTCGCGGGCGGTCTGCTCGGCGATGCGCCGCTCGGACTCGACGGTCTCGGCCGGCACCTCGTCGCGGGTGAGGTACTTCGGCCGCATCGCGGCGATCTGCATGGCCACGGCGCGGGCGTCGGCGTCGGCCGCCTCGTCCGACTTGCCGGTGAACTCGACCAGCACGCCGACTGCCGGGGGCAGGTCCTGGCTCTTGCGGTGCATGTAGACCGCGGTGGTGCCGTCCAGCTTGGCGAAGCGGTTGAGCACCAGCTTCTCGCCGATCTTGGCGGACTGCTCCTGGATCAGGTCGGCCACGCTCTTGCCATCGATGGTGCTGGCGAGCAGCTCCTCGGCGTTGGTGGCGCCGCTGGCCACGCCGTGCTCGACCAGCTGCTGGGCCAGCGCGATGAAGGCGTCGTTCTTGGCGACGAAGTCGGTCTCGCAGTTGAGCTCGAGCAGCGCCTGGCCGGAGTGGGCGATCAGGCCGTTGGCGGCGGTGCGCCCGGCCCGCTTGCCGACGTCCTTGGCGCCCTTGACGCGCAGGATCTCGACGGCCTTGTCGAAGTCGCCCTCGGCCTCGGTCAGCGCCTTCTTGGAGTCCATCATGCCGGCGCCGGTGAGGTCGCGGAGCTTCTTGACGTCCGCGGCGGTGAAGTTGGACATGACTCTCTCTTCGGTGTCAGTGAGGTGGTCTGGGGTGCTGGTTACCCGGTTCCGGGCCGGTTCTGCCCGGCGTACCCGTCGCGTCCCCACCGCCGGGAGTCCGGACGGTGGGGACGCGACGGCGAGATCACTCCGCGGAGGCGGTCGCCGGCTGCTCGGCGGCCGGCGCGGCGGCGGGCTGCTCGGCGGCGGCGGGCTGCTCGTCGGCCTTCTTCGGCTCCTCGAGCAGCTCGCGCTCCCACTCGGCCAGCGGCTCGTCGGCGCCGACCTGACCGGCCTCGGGCTTCTCGTCCGCGCCCCGGTTACGGCCGGAACGGGCGATCAGACCGTCGGCGACGGCGGCGGCGACGACCTTGGTCAGCAGCTCGGCCGAGCGGATGGCGTCGTCGTTGCCCGGGATCGGGAAGTCGACCTCGTCCGGGTCGCAGTTGGTGTCGAGCACCGCGATCACCGGGATGCCCAGCTTGCGGGCCTCGTCGACGGCGATGTGCTCCTTCTTGGTGTCGACGATCCAGACCGCGGCCGGGAGCTTCTGCATGTCCCGCAGACCACCGAGGGTCTTGGTGAGCTTGATCTTCTCGCGGGAGAGCTGGAGCGTCTCCTTCTTGGTGTAACCGGCGGCGGTGCCGCTCAGGTCACCCAGGGCCTCCAGCTCCTTCATCCGCTGCAGCCGCTTGTACACGGTCTGGAAGTTGGTCAGCATGCCACCGAGCCAGCGGTGGTTGACGTACGGCTGGCCGACCCGGGTCGCCTGCTCGGCGATGGCCTCCTGGGCCTGCTTCTTGGTGCCGACGAACAGGATGCTGCCGCCACCGGCGACGGTGGTGCGGACGAACTCGTACGCCTTCTCGATGTAGTCGAGCGTCTGGCGCAGGTCGATGATGTAGATACCGTTGCGCTCGGTGAAGATGAAGCGCTTCATCTTCGGGTTCCAGCGCCGGGTCTGGTGCCCGAAGTGCACACCGCTTTCCAGCAGCTGACGCATGGTCACGACGGCCATGGTGGGTTACTCCTACTTTGTCCCTGGTTGTCCGTCCGGCCGGCGGCCGGACGCCTGGCGCCCGATCGCCGGCCAGGGTGGGCCCGATACGTCAGACCGGGACCAGGGAGGCCGTCGCCCCACGGAGAAGACCGTGGAGAGGGCACGCGAGGTCGACCGCGCGAGGCGGTCGCCAGTCGACCAGTGTACGCGCCCTCTCCGCTGCCCGGCCCCCGGGTGCGGAGCACGCCCGCGCGGCTCGGTCAGCCGGCGGCGAGCGCGGCGGCCAGGAACAGCACCAGGCCGACGGTCAGGTATGCCGTCGGCGGGCGAAGCCAGCCCCGGCTGCCGTCGGCCAGCGCCAGCCCGCCGGTGCGCAGCCCGTACAGGCCGGTGCCGAAGATCGGCAGCCCGACCACCAGGAACATGCCCACCACGACGTGCGACGTCGACACCGGGTCACCGAACAGACCGTGCAGCAACACCCGCACCGCCGGCACCTCCAGCACCAGCACCAGCACCGCCAGCAGGATCGCCAGCGCCGGACGACGCGTCCGGTAGACACCGTCGCCGAGCGGCGGCCCGTCCGGACGCGGCAGCACCGCGGGCATCGGACCGGTCGGCATCTCGAGGGGGTTCGGGGTCGCCGCCGGCTGCGTGGGGCCGCCCGGCCGCTCACCGATCCGCAGCGGGGTGGCCTCGCCGGGGTTCAGCCGTGCCGCGGCGGTCGATTCGGCTCCGCCGTCGATACCCGGCGCCGGCTCGACGACCGGGTAGCCGCCGATCGGGCTGAGCCGGGGCTTGTCGACGCCGCCGACAGTGCTCCGGGTGTCGGCGCCCACGCCGCCGGCCGGGTCGCTGCCGTGAGCGATGAGGCCGTACGGGTCGGCGCCCACCGGTGCGGCGCCGGTCAGCGGGGCGGTCGCCGGCGTACCCAGCGAACTCGACAGCGGGTTGCCGTGCGCGGCGGTGCCGAGCGCGTCCACGCCGCTGCGGGACACCGCGCCGAGCGGGTCGGCCGCCGCCTCGCGCGCCGCGCGACGGCCGGCGCGCGATCCGGGCAGCTCGCCGGAGACCTCCGGGTCGTCCGGCCGCTGCGACCGCCAGCTGCTCGTGTCGTCCACCAGCGGATCGGCGGCGGAGTACCGGCCCGGCTCGGCGTACCGGCTGTCACCGGCGCGCTGCTCGGGGGTGCGGTAGTCGTCGTCGCGGTAGCGGGGCTCGCCCGAAGCGCGCCAGTCCGACTCGTATCCGCGGTCGCCCCATCGCGACCCCTGCTCATCCTCGGAGTAGTTCCGTCGTCCGTCCACGACCGGCACGGTATGCGACGGGCACCAGCCGCGCCATTCGGGTCGCCTGCGGATCGGCCCAGGTCAGCGCCGACATCGCCGGGTCGCCGACGGGACACGGTCAGTAGCCGTACGGCGCGAAGGTCGGCGCGGCGGCGCGTGTTCGGGATACCGTGCTCCGGCTCACCGCACGAGAACGGGGTAATGGCGATGACGGCACGACCCACTACGCGCCTGCTGCTGGCGGCCACGACACTGATCCTGATCGCCGGGTGCGCGCCGGAGCCGGCGACGCAGCCGAAGTCCGGTGCTTCTCCGGTGGGCGCGCCGTCGCCGGTCACCCGCAAACTGCGGATGCCGGAAACGCTGCTCGGCCTGACGAAGAACATGGATCGCGTGGCCATCGAAGGGGCCAAGCGGCACCTCGACACCCTGAAGCGTGAAGTCGACCCGGCCACCAGTGCCGTCGGCTGGGCGTACGGCGGGCACGGCCCGGACGCGGACATGGTGTTCATCACGGGCGTGTCCGGCACCGTCACCGACCAGCAGGGGTTGGTCGAGCGCGCGCTGAGCCCGTACCGCGTCGGTGCCCGCGAAGATGTCGATGCCGGCCGGCTGGGCGGCACGGCCCGCTGCGGCCAGGGGCGGACCGAATTGAAGAGCTACCTCGTCGTCTGCGCCTGGGCCGACCCTCAGACCCTGGGTGTCGTCGCTTTCCTCTCGTCCCGCCCGATCGGCGACCGGACAGCGCAGTTCCTCGACGTGCGCGAAGCGATGACCGAGACCGCCGGGTGAACGGCACGCGCTAACACATCGGACGGGTGATCGCGAGCCCGTCCACAGGCGGCACCTTGTCCACAGGGAGCCCCTTCACGGCGCCCCTGACCCCAGCCTCCGGTCGCATCCTGGCCGGCATGACGAACCGGAACCGAGCCGTCGGGGCGTACGGCGAGCGGTGCGCGCTACGGCACCTGATCGAGACGGGCCTGCGCCCGGTCGCCCGCAACTGGCGCTGCCCCGAGGGCGAGATCGACATCATCGCCTGGGAGGGCCCGGTCCTCGCCATCTGCGAGGTCAAGACCCGCCGCACCGAGCAGTTCGGCTCGCCCGCCGAGGCCGTCGTACCGGCCAAGGCCCGCCGGCTGCGCGGCCTGGCCGCGCGCTGGCTCGCCGAGACCGGAACCACCGCCGACGAGGTCCGCTTCGACGTGCTCTCCGTCCGGCTCCCGCTCACCGGCCCCGCCCGGGTCGAGCACCTCCGCGGCGCGTTCTGACATGGGGTACGCGAAAGTGCTGAGCGTCGGCCTGGCCGGAGTCGCCGGTCATCTCGTCGAGGTCGAAGCCGACCTGGCTCCCGGACTGCCCGCCGTGATCATCTCCGGCCTGCCCGACACCGCCCTGCACGAAGCGCGCGACCGGGTCCGCGCCGCGATCGTCAACTCCGGTCAGAAGTGGCCCAACCGCCGCATCACCCTCAACCTCCTCCCCGCCACCCTGCCCAAGTACGGCTCGGCGTTCGACCTCGCCATCGCGCTCGCCGTCCTGGCCGGGTCGGGCGAGCTGCCACCGGTCGCCCTGGACGCCACAGTGGTGCTCGGCGAACTCGGCCTCGACGGCGCGGTACGCCCCGTCCGCGGCACGCTGCCGATGGTCGCCGCGGCCGCCCGCGCCGGGCACACCCGCGTCGTCGTACCGGCCGGCAACGCCGCCGAGGCGGCGGTCATCCCGGGCGTACGGGTGCACGCGGTCGACACCCTGCACCGGCTCGTCGCCCACGTCCGCGACGGCATCCCGCTGCTCGCCCCACCCGCCCACGTTCCGGCCGACGGGCCGGCCGGGCCCGACCTCGTCGACGTGGCCGGGCAGCCGCTCGGGCGGCGTGCCCTGGAGATCGCCGCCGCCGGTGGCCACCACCTCGCGCTGTTCGGTCCACCCGGCGCCGGCAAGACCATGCTCGCCGAGCGGTTGCCGTCGATCCTGCCCGCACTGGACGACGAGGCAGCCCTGGAGGTCACCGCGCTGCACTCGATCGCCGGCCTGCTGCCACCCGGCGGCGGGCTGCTGCGCCGTCCCCCGTTCCAGGCGCCGCACCACACCGCCACCGTGCCCGCGCTCGTCGGAGGCGGCTCCGGGCTGGCCCGGCCCGGCGCGGTGTCGCTCGCCCACCGCGGGGTCCTGTTCCTGGACGAGGCGCCCGAGTTCGGCAAGGGCGCGCTGGAGGCGTTGCGGCAGCCGCTGGAGAGCGGCCGGGTCCGGGTGGCGCGAACCCGAGGCGCCACCGAGTATCCGGCCCGCACCCAGCTGGTGCTGGCGGCCAACCCCTGCCCCTGCGCTAAACCCTCCGGTGACGTCGACTGCGAGTGCGCGCCGCTGGCCCGGCGACGCTACCTGGGGCGGTTGTCGGGTCCGCTGCTCGACCGGGTGGACGTGCAGGTCCAGCTGAAGGCGGTGCGCGCGGCGGAGCTGCTGAGCACCGACTCCGCGCACGAGTCCTCGGCCACCGTCGCCGCCCGGGTCGTCGCCGCGCGGCATGCCGCCGCCGATCGCTGGGCTGCCACCGGGCACCGGGTGAACGCCGACGTCCCCGGCCCGTACCTGCGCCGGCCGCCGTGGCACCTGCCCGCCCGGGTCAGCCGGGATCTGCGCCACCGGCTCGACACCGGTTCGCTGTCCGCGCGCGGCTACGACCGCGTACTCCGGCTCGCCTGGACCATCGCCGACCTGGACGGGCGGGACCGGCCCGGCCGCGACGACGTCGCGGAGGCCGTCCAGCTCAGGACCGGGGAGGTCGCGTGAGCGCCGACGAGCGGCGACTGGCGCGGGTCGCGCTCACCTGGCTCGCCGAGCCCGGCACCCGGTCGGTGTACGCCCTGGTCGAGCGGATCGGCCCGGTCGCCGCGCTCGACCTGCTGCTTTCCGGCGGGGCGCCGGAACGGTCACTGCGCTCGGCCGTGGCGGCGCGGGGCGCCTCCGGTGACGCCCGCGCGGTCGCGGCCGAGGCGCTGGCCCGTGGCGAACGGCTCGGGGCCCGGCTGGTCACCCCCGACGACGACGAGTGGCCGACCCAGGTCCGCGACCTGCGCCGCCTGGCGCTGTCAGGGGCCACCCGGCGGGTCGACGTGGAGACCGACCCGCCGCTCTGCTTCTGGGTACGCGGAGCGTGGCCGCTCGGTGAGGCGCTGGCGCGCTCGGTGGCGGTGGTCGGCGCCCGGGCGGCCACCCCCTACGGCGCGCACATCGCCACCGAGCTGGGCTACGGCCTGGCCGACCGGGAGTGGACAGTGGTGTCCGGTGGGGCGTTCGGCATCGACGCCGCCGCGCATCGCGGGGCGCTGACGGCGGGCGGGCGCACCGTCGCCGTGCTCGCCTGCGGCGTGGACCGCCCGTACCCGATGGGCAACGCCGCGCTGTTCGACCGGATCGCCGAAACCGGCCTGCTGGTGAGCGAGTGGCTTCCGGGCGCGGAGCCGCTGCGGCCCCGGTTCCTCATCCGCAACCGGGTCATAGCGGCGGCGACGAACGGCACGGTCCTCGTGGAGGCCGCCGCCCGCAGCGGCGCCACCCAGACGCTCAACCGGGCGCTCGGCCTGCGCCGCCCGGCGATGGTGGTGCCCGGGCCGGTCACGTCAGCGATGTCCGTCGGTGGGCACGAGGTGCTGCGGGAACGGCCGGAGGCCCGGCTGGTCACGAACGTCGCACACGTGCTGGAGGAGGTGGGACGCATCGGATACGACCTCGCCCCGCCCGCCCGGGCACCCGAACGCCCCCGGGACCGGCTCGACGAGGAGGCCACCCAGGTGCTGGAGGCGCTGCCCCGCCGCCGGGCCCTCGACCTGGAGAGCATCGCCGCGCGGGCAGGCGTCGACCTGCGTACCGCCATGCGCAAACTGTCCATGCTGGAGGAGCTGGCGATGGTGGTACGCCGCGACGACGGATACGCGCTCGCGCCACCATCACCGACCGCCCGCACGTGAACGCGTCAGTCGCCCTCGAACCGGATCTCGGCGTCGCGGCGCTCGGCACATCGGCGGACGAGCCGGGCCAGCCGGTGGACGTGGTCGACCTCCGCCGGCGCCCGCGCCACCTCCGCCAGGCACCGCAGCTCGGCGAGCAGGTGCGGCATCCGTTCGGCGCCCACTGTGAGCTCACCGAGCGGGTCGACGCGGTCCAGCAGCGGGGTCCGACCCCCGCCGCGGACACGTTTGAGCAGGTCGAGCAGGACATCCTGCGGGTCCGCCACGACCTCGATCGAGACGTACACGGGACGGCGACGGTGGTCACCCGCCGACACCTGCCGGTAGAGGACGGCGTCCACTCCCACTCTCGGCCCTCCTCGTACCGGGCGTCACCGTCGCGGGGGACGCACTGGCCTGATCGCGGCCGGATCTACCCTCCGTCGGGGCCGGCTCGGCCACGCTGCCCGCCGGTTGCCGCACCGGAGCGTGCCGCAGCACGAGTTTCCCCTGTCCAGACCCGCTTCTGCTACCCCGCTCAGCGCGCCGTCACATATCCCTGGCCGGAACCCAAGCGGCCGACGGCACACGGCTGTCGCCGGCCGATGCCCGAAGGCGGAGCGGCGGCCGGGCGACGGCACGACCGGGCGACGGCACGACGAGGGCGGCGCGTCGGCGGCGGCACGGCGAGGCGGGGCCGGCGGCACGGCGAACGGCGGCGCTTCGGCCTTACCCTGAGGCGGTGATCGGTGTCCGCCTCCCGCGCCGCGACCGCGTACGCCCGGACCGGGTGCCGCGATGAGCAAGCGGCAGCGCGGCACGCGGGACGCGCACGAGGAGCTACCCGCCTCGATGCGCGAGGCGGTGGACGACTTCGCCGACCACCTGTCGCGGGTCCGCAACCGCTCCGTCCACACCGTCCGGGCGTACGTCACGGATCTGGTGTCGCTGCTGGACCACGCGGTCCGGATGGGCTGTGCCGAGCTGCCCGAGCTGGACCTCGCCGTGGTGCGCAGCTGGCTGGCGAAACAGCGGACCATGGGTGCGGCCCGGACGACGATGGCGCGGCGCGCGGCCGCAGCCCGGACGTTCAGCGCCTGGGCACACCGGACCGGCCTGCTCGCCGACGACGTGGCGGCCCCGCTGGCCAGCCCTCGCGCGCGGCGGGAACTGCCCACGGTGCTGCGCGCCGACCAGGCGGCCGCCCTGGTGGAGGCCCCGTCTCGGCAGCGCCCGGGCCAGCCCGGGGCCGACAGCTCGACGGTCCACCCCGACTGGGCCGGGCTCGGACCCGACCACGGAACGGCCGCCGGACGGGCAGCCGGCGAACGGGCATCCGCCCGCCCGGCCGGCGACGGCCCGCCTGACGCGGTCCTGCTGCGCGACCGGCTGCTGCTCGAACTGCTCTACGGCACCGGGGTACGCATCAGCGAGGCGTGCGGTCTGGACGTCACCGACGTCGACCAGGCCCGCCGGGTGGTACGCGTGCTGGGCAAGGGCGGACGGGAACGCTCGGTGCCCTACGGGGTGCCGGCCCAGCGGGCGCTCGACGCCTGGCTGCGCGACGGGCGACCCGCCCTGCTGGCCCCGGGCTCGGGCCGGGCGCTGCTGCTCGGGGCGCGAGGCGGGCGGCTCAACCCGACCACCGCGCGGCGGATCGTGTCCGGGTGGGCCGGGGCCGCCGGGGTGCCGAGGGTGACTCCGCACGGGCTGCGCCACTCGGCCGCGACGCACCTGCTCGAAGGCGGCGCGGACCTGCGCGCCGTGCAGGAGCTGCTGGGGCACTCGTCGCTCGCCAGCACCCAGATCTACACGCACGTCTCGGTCGAGCGGCTCCGCGCCGCGTACCGGCAGGCCCACCCCCGCGCCTGACCGCCACGGGCGCGCAGGCAGCGTCGGTGGAACGGTCAGCGGGCGGAATCCGGCCGGCGCATGATCCATCTCGGGCTAGGATCGGTGGATGACGGTGCCGCAGCCGCCCGAGCCGATTCCCGGGGCTCGGCTGCTCTTCTCCCTCGATCCGTCCGTCAGCCATCTCAACCACGGCTCGTTCGGCGCCGTACCGATCGCCGTGCAGCGTGCCCAGCAGCGCCTGCGTGACGAGATGGAGGCCAACCCGCTGCGGTTCTTCACGCAGGGCCTGGTCGACCGGATCGCCCACGCCCGGCGGCACCTGGCCGCGTTCCTCGGCGCCGACCCGGACGGCACCACGCTCGTCGGCAACGCCACCACCGGTGCGGCGGTGGTGCTGCAGTCGCTGGCGCTGCGCCCCGGCGACGAGATCGTGACCACCGACCACGGGTACGGGGCGGTGGCGCTGTCGGTCGCCCGGGAGTGCGCCCGCACCGGAGCGGTGTCCCGCACCCTGCCGGTGCCGTTGACCGCCACCGACGAGGAGGTGGTCGAGATCGTCCGCGACGGGCTGCGTCCGGGGCGTACCAAGCTACTGATCGTCGACCAGCTCACCTCGCCGACCGCCCGGCTGTTCCCGACCGCGGCGATCGTCGCGGTGGCCCGGGAGCGGGGCGTGCCGGTGCTGGTGGACGCCGCCCACGCGCCGGGCATGCTGCCCGCCACCGTCGCGTCCGTCGGCGCCGACTTCTGGGTCGGCAACCTGCACAAGTGGGCGTACGCGCCACGCGGGACCGCCGCGCTCGTGGTGGCGCCGCAGTGGCGGGAGAAGATCCAGCCGCTCGTCGTCTCGTGGGAGCAGGACAGCGGCTTCCCGGTCCGGGTCGAGTGGCAGGCGACGCTCGACTACACCGGTTGGCTGGCCGCGCCGGTGGGCCTGTTCACGTTGCGCAGCCTCGGCGTCGACCGGGTACGCGCGCACAACGCGGCGCTGGCCGCGTACGGCCAACGGGTCGTCGGGGACGCGCTCGGTGTGGCGCCGGAGCGGCTGCCGGAGCCCGGCGGACCGGCGGTCGCCATGCGGCTCGTGCCGCTGCCGCCCGGTGTCGCGACGACGCTGGACGCGGCCCGGGAGCTGCGGACCCGGATCGCCGACCGGCTCTCCGCCGAGGTGTCGATCGCCGGTTGGAACGGCCGCGGCTACCTGCGGTTGTGCGGCCAGGTCTACAACACCCCCGACGAGTACGACCGGCTGGCCGTCCGGCTGCCCACGCTGCTCGCCCAGCGCTGAGCCCGCGCGCCGCCGACCGGCGCAGCGGCCGATCAGCCGGCGACAACCGCGGAACCGTCGGGGACGGGGTGCAGCGGCAGCAACCGAACCCGACCGAGCCCGAGCAGGGCCAGCGGGTCGAGGTACTCCGCGTCGCGGCGCAGTCCCCAGTGCAGGCACGCCGCCTCCACACACCCGGGATGCCCGGCGAGCAGGTCACCGACGGGCGTGCCGGCCTCCACCGGGGCGCCGGCGGTGACCCGGGAGCGGACCGGCTCGTAGGTGGTGCGCAACCCGTCGGGATGGCCGACGGTGAGCACCGGCCGACCGGCGACCGTACCGGCGAACAGGACGATCCCGGCGCCGGCCGCCAGCACCGGCGCACCGGGCGCGGCCGCGAGGTCGACGCCCCGGTGCCCGGACAGCCAGGGCTGCGGCGGCGGGTCGAACCGCCGCACCACCCGGGGCGCACCCGGCAGCGGCCACCGGAACCGCTCACCGGGCGCAGCCCGACGTCCCGCCCCCGAGACACCCGCCATCGGGTCACCGGCTGCCGAGGCATCCCCCGAGGAACCGGGGAACGGCCCTGCCACGGACGAGTAGGCACCTGCCGCAGAACCGGCGAACGGCCCGGCCACGAACGAATGGGCACCGGTCCAGGACGACAGCGGCCCGGCCGAGGACGACAGCACCACCCGGGACGGCGCGGAGGCACCCGGCAGGCAAGCCGCGAAGAACAGCACCGACAGCACGGCCCGGCCGGCCGGAGAGATCGAGATACGCACGCCGGCCACCCTGCCGGCCCCGGGCACCGTCCCGCGAACCCCGCACGAGCGGCCTGTGGACGAGGCACCGACTGTGGACGGGCGCCGAAATCGGGGCCGATCTGCTACGGCCGGGACGCCTATGCTGGCCGGGTGACGAAGGACTGGTACGCCTGGCACAACGACTACGACCAGCCCGAGTCCGCGCTGGCCCGGCGACTCGCCGAGGTGCGGCAGCGTGTCTCCGACGCGCTCGACGCCGCACCCCCCGGCCCGCTGCGCGCGCTGAGTCTCTGCGCGGGTCAGGGCCGCGACCTGATTCCGGTGCTGGCCACCCACCCCCGGGGCGGCGACGTGACCGCCCGCCTGGTCGAGCTGGACGCCCGTAACACCGACCTGGCCCGCCGTGCCGCCGCCGACGCGGGGCTCACCGGCGTGGAGGTGGTGACCGGGGACGCCTCGCTGACCGACCGCTACGCCGATCTGGCCCCGGCGGATCTGGTGCTGGTCTGCGGCATCTTCGGCAACATCACCGACGACGACATCCGGGCCACGGTGCGGCACTGCGCCTCGCTCTGCGCCACCGGCGGCACGGTGCTGTGGACGCGGCACCGCCGCGAGCCGGACCTCGTGCCGGTCATCTGCGACTGGTTCGCCGAGGAGGGCTTCGAGCCGGTGGCGGTGAACAGCCCCGCCGACGGTGTGGGCGTCGGCGCTCACCGCTTCACCGGCACGCCCCGCCCGTTGGCGCCGGGGGTGCGGATGTTCACGTTCGTGGGCTACGACATGCTGGAGCGGACGGAGCAGTCATGACCACAGTGGACGACGTCAGCCGGCCCTCCCGGGTGGCCGGGCCGGACGAGGCGATCAGCACCGAGGAGCTCCAGCTCGCCGCGCGCAACCACGGCATCCCGCTGGAGGCGCTGCGGTACGACGTGACCCCGGCGGGCCTGCACTACCTGCTCATCCACTACGACATCCCGGACGTCGACCCGGCCGCGTACGCCCTGAGCGTGTCCGGCGCGGTCGAGCGTCCACTGCGGCTGGACCTGGCGGCGCTGCGCGACCGGCCCCGGGTGACCCAGCGCGTGACGTTGGAGTGCGCCGGCAACGGCCGGGCGCTGCTCCGTCCCCGTCCGGTCAGCCAGCCCTGGCTGGTGGAGGCGGTGGGCAACGCCGAGTGGACCGGTACGCCGCTGGCACCGCTGCTGCGTGAGGCCGGCCTGTCCGGCGACGCGGTGGACGTGGTGTTCACCGGCGCGGACCACGGGGTGGAGCGCGGCGTCGAGCAGGACTACCAGCGGGCGCTGCCGGTGGCCGACGCGCTGCGCGAGGAGGTGCTGCTGGCGTACGAGATGAACGGCGCTCCCCTGCTGCCGCAGCACGGCGCGCCGCTGCGCCTGATCGTGCCCGGCTGGTACGGCATGGCGCACGTGAAGTGGCTGCGCGACATCACGGTGACGACCGAGCCGTTCGACGGCTACCAGAACGCGGTGGCCTACCGGCTGCGGCGCGACGCCGACGACCCGGGCGTGCCGGTGACCCGGATCGAGCCGCGCGCGCTGGTGCGTCCGCCCGGTTTCCCGGATTTCATGTCCCGCACCCGGGTGCTGCGGCCGGGGCCGTGCACTCTGGACGGTCGGGCCTGGTCCGGCCACGCGCCGGTGACCTCGGTCGAGGTGACGACGGACGGCGGCGAGACGTGGACGCCGGCGGTGCTGGACGAGCCGTCCGGGGGCGAGTGGGCCTGGCGCCGGTGGTCGGTGAGCTGGACGGCGACGCCGGGGCGGTACGTGCTGGGTGCCCGGGCGACCGACGCGTCGGGGCGTACCCAGCCGGTCGAGCAGCCGTGGAACCGGGGCGGGTTCGCGAACAACCTGGTGCAGCGGGTCGAGGTGGTAGTGCCGGCGCAGTGATCCGGCGCCCGGTCAGCTCCCGAATCCGGAATCTGCGGGAAGCGAGATGTCGGGCTTTTCGAGCTCTTCCACATTGACGTCCTTGAACGTCATTACTCGAACATTCTTGACGAAACGGGCAGGGCGGTACATGTCCCACACCCAGGCGTCGTGCATCTCGACCTCGAAGTAGACCTCGCCGTCGGAGTTGCGCACGTGCAGGTCGACCTGGTTCGCCAGGTAGAACCGGCGCTCGGTCTCCACCACGTAGGAGAACTGGCGGACGATGTCGCGGTACTCCCGGTAGAGCTGCAGCTCCATCTCGGTCTCGTACTTCTCGAGATCTTCCGCGCTCATCGCACTCCGCCTTCCATGACCACATCTTCCCCCACTGACGCCGGAGGTCGCGGCTGCTCGCCCAACGCCACGCCGACGGTACCCCCTGACGCGCCGCAGTGCCCCATCGGCTCGTCCGGGCGCCCGGCGAACGCGCCGGGCCCGAGACCCGGCAGCCCGGCCGCGGGCTCGGGCGGCGCCACGCCGGCGCCGTCGCCCGCCGGGCGGCGGGCGCGGGGAGGCCGGCCGTCCCGTCCGGAGACGGCGGCCACGTTCACGTACGAGAAGCGGTGTTCCCGGCAGGGCCCGAGCGCACGCAGGGCGGCGCTGTGCTCGGCGGTGATGTAGCCCTTGTGCTCGGCGAAGCCGTAGCCGGGGAACCGCCCGTCCAGTTCCACCATCATCCGGTCCCGGGTGACCTTGGCGAGCACGCTCGCCGCCGCGACACACGCGGCCACCCGGTCACCCTTCCAGACCGCCAGGCCCGGCACGTCCAGCCCGTCGACGCCGAAGCCGTCGGTCAGCACGTACTCCGGGCGGGTGGTCAGCGAGGCGAGCGCCCGGCGCATCGCGGCGAGGTTGCACACGTGCAGCCCGCGGGCGTCGACCTCCTCGGCCGGGATGACCACCACGGCGTACGCCAGGGCCCGCGCCACCACCTCGTCGTAGACGCGCTCGCGGGCGGCGGCGGTGAGCAGCTTCGAATCGGCCAGCTCGTCGATCTCGCCGCGCCGGCCCTCGGGCAGGATCGCGGCGGCGGCCACGAGCGGCCCGGCGCAGGCGCCACGACCGGCCTCGTCGGCGCCCGCCACGTGCCGGAAACCGCGCCGCTGCAGGGCCCGCTCCAGCGCGTAGAGGCCGCCGTCGCGGCGGACCACGGTGCGCGGCGGGGTCAGCATGCGCCGCCTCCCGCCAGCACCGCGCCGAGCCGGCCGGGCAGGTCCGGCGGGTAGTAGCGCTCGGCCGAGGCGGCCAGCTCCGCCACCGGCCACCAGCGGTGCCCGTGCACGCTCGCCCGTTCGACGTCGTTGAAGCCGGCCGTGTCGACCTCCCAGCCCGTCACCCGGACCAGGTAGAACTGCTGCTCCTGGCGGTACCAGACACCGTCGAACGGGAACTCGACCGTGTCCGCCCAGACCGGCGCGCCCAGCTCGGCCGGGGCCAGCCGCAGGCCGGTCTCCTCGGCCAGTTCCCGGGCGGCGCCGTCAGCCGGGGACTCCCCCGGGTCCAGCCCGCCGCCGGGGGTGAACCAGTAGCGGTGACCCGGCCGGGCCGGATCACTGCCCTGGAACAGCAGCACCCGGTCGGACGCGTCGACCAGCAGCACCCGGGCCGCGCGACGAGGGGTGTAGACGGTCACCGCACCAGCCTGCCAGACGCCTGCGACGAACGACCACGCCCTCCCGCCGCCGGCCGGAGCCCGGCGTGCCGGCGCGTGGCGCGGGCCTGCTCAGGGATTGGGGATCCCGTCGAACTGCTCCGGAACGCTGAGCCAGGTCGCGCGGCTGACCGGCCAGAAGATGGTGAAGGCCCGGCCGACGACCTCGCCCTCGGGGATGGTCGCCACGTTGATGTCCTCGCCGGACTGCTGCCAGTGCTCCAGCGAGTCGCCGGACGCCTCCCGGTGGTCACCCATGACCCACAGGCGCCCCTTCGGCACCGTGATGTCGAAGTCCTGGTCGGCGGGCTTGTTGCCGGGGAAGATGAACGGCTCGTCGATCGGCTTGCCGTTGATGACCAGCCGCTCCTGGCCGCTGGTGCGGTCGCAGCAGACCACGTGATCGCCGCCGACGCCGATGACCCGCTTGATGAAGTCCTCGCCGTCGGGGTTGCCGCTCCACTCGGTGGGCGCCTTGAAGACGATCACCTCACCCCGGTGGGGGGAGCGGAAGTCGTAGACCAGCTTGTTGACAAGCACCCGATCGTCGATCTTGAGGGTGTTCTCCATGGACGGCGACGGGATGAAGAAGGTCTGCAGCACGAAGGCACGCACCAGCACCGCGACCAGGATCGCCACGCCCAGGAGGATGGGCAGCTCCTTCCAGAAGGAGCTGCGGGGCTTCTCGGTCTGCTCGTCGATCACGGGTGGAGCCTACGTCGCCGGGTACGGCGCGGTCGCCCCGAACCCGCCAGAACGGTGAGCGTCGCTGCGACCGGGAGGATCAGGACGACGCCGCCGACCGGGTCGGGATCCACCGGCACCGGCACCGCCGGCGCGGCGTCCGAGCGGGGCACGCCGGTGAACGTCTCCGGTACGGGCAGACCGGTCCACCGCTGCGACGGCCAGACGATCATGAAGGCGCGGCCGACCACGTTCTCGATCGGCACCGGCCCCTGACATCGGGCGTCCTGCGAGACCAGCCGGTGGTCACCCATCACGAAGATCTGCCCGGGCGGCACCACCACCTCGGTGAACTGCCGGGACCGGCACTCCTTGGGATTGGGCGGCAACTCGACCGGGGAGTCCTCGAAGAGGTACGCCTGCTCGTCCAGCGGCACCCCGTTGACCACCACCCGGCCGTCGTCGCAGCACCAGATCTTGTCGCCCGGCACCCCGATGACGCGCTTGATGAAGTCCTTCTCGCCGGGGCGGCTGACGCCCACCAGGTCGCCGAGCGTGCGGCCGACCCGCCCGGCGAAGTTGGCCGGCGGCGCGGGCGCCTCCTGGGCGACCCAGCGGTCGGTGCCCCGGAACACCACCACCTCGCCGCGAACCGGGTCGCGGACGTCGTAGACGACCTTGTTGACGAGCACCCGGTCGCCGACGAGCAGCGTGTTCTCCATCGACCCGGAGGGGATGAAGAACGCCTGGAGCAGGAACGTGCGGATCAGCACCGCGAGGCAGAACGCCACGATCAGCAGCAGCGGCAGCTCCTGCCAGAGCGGCATCTGCCGGCGGCCGCGGCGGGCCCGCCGACGCCAGGGATCGACGGTGCCGTCCTCGTCAACCATCTGCACCATGCCACTCTCCGGTCCGCGGAAACGACACTACCGCCCGGGAGTCCCCTCGGAGACCCCACGGGCGGTAGTGGACCGTTTCGCACCGTCCGGCTGCGCCCGTACCGACCAGGGTAGTGCGGTCCGGTCGATACGACATCCGCGCAGCTCGGGCGGCGTGGCGTACGGAATTCAGTTCGCCGGCTGCTTCTCCCGCAGCTCCTTGATCTTGGCCTTCTTGCCGCGCAGCTCGCGCAGGTAGTAGAGCTTGGCGCGACGCACGTCACCGCGGGTCACGACCTCGATCCGGTCGATGCCCGGGCCGTTGAGCGGGTAGGTCCGCTCCACGCCGACACCGAAGCTGACCTTGCGGACCGAGAAGGTCTCGCGCAGGCCGTCACCCTGGCGGCGGATGACGACGCCCTGGAAGATCTGGACCCGGGACCGGTTGCCCTCGACGACCCGCGCGTGCACCTTGACGGTGTCACCGGCACGGAAGTCGGGCAGGTCGGTACGCTTCGACTGGGCGTCAAGGGCGTCCAGGATGTTCATCGCTGCGTCCTCGTGAGGCTCACGGCGCATCGTCAGTCGATGCGCGGATGGGTGATTCTGACCCCCGGGTGGTGACCGGCGAGGCCGGCCCCGGTCGAGGGTCCTCGCAGCCGCCCACGGCGCGGACGGATGCGGCAACCCCTCTACTTTGCCACATGCCCCGGTGGCGAGGAAAATCCGCCCCGGTCCAGCGCCGCCCGGTCCCGCTTGTCGAGCGTCTCCGGGGGCAGTGCGGCGATCATGTCGGGACGCCGGGCCGCGGTCCGCAGCAACGACTCGTCCCGCCGCCAGCGGTCGATCCTGGCGTGGTCGCCGGAGCGCAGCACCTCGGGCACGTCCAGCTCGCGCCAGCTCGCCGGCTTCGTGTAGAGCGGGGCCTCCAGCAGCCCGTGCGCGTGCGACTCCTCGTCCAGCGACCCGGCGTTGCCGAGCACACCGGGCAGCAGCCGGGTGACCGCCTCCAGGATCACCAGCACGGCCACCTCGCCGCCGAACAGCACGTAGTCACCGAGGGAGACCTCGGTCACCGGCATCCGGGTCGCGGCGTGGTCCAGCACCCGCTGGTCGATGCCCTCGTACCGGCCGCAGGCGAACAGCAGGTGCGACTCGGCGGCCAGCTCGTGCGCGAGGGCCTGGGTGAACGGGACGCCCGCGGGCGACGGTACGAGCAGCCGGGGCAGTGTGTGCCCGTCCGGGCTCAGCTCGTCGGGCGCCAGCGCGTCCAACGCCTCACCCCACGGCTCCGGCCGCATGACCATGCCGGGACCGCCGCCGTAGGGCGTGTCGTCGACGGTGCGGTGCACGTCGTGGGTCCAGGTCCGCAGATCGTGTACGGCCAGCCGCAGCGTGCCGTTCGCCCGGGCCTTGCCGATGAGCGACAGGTCCAGCGGGGCGAAGTACTCGGGGAAGATCGACACGATGTCGACGCGCATGCGACGGCTCCAGCTAGAGGTCGAGCAGGCCGCCGGGCAGGTCGACGACGACGCGACCGCCGGCCAGATCCACCTCGGGCACGATCGCCTTGACGAACGGGACCAGCGCGGTACGCCCCTCGGGGCGCCGCAGCACCAGCATGTCGGACGCGGGCGCGTGGTCGATGCGGGCCACCTCGCCCACGTGCTCGCCGTCGCGGGTGACCACGGCGAGCCCGACCAGCTGGTGGTCGTGGAACTCCTCCGGGTCCTCCGGCGGGGCGACGTCGGCGCTGTCCACGCCGAGCAGCGTGTTGCGCAGCGCCTCGGCGACGTCGCGCTCCAGCACGCCCTCGAAGGCCACCAGCAGGCGGCCCTGGTGCCAGCGGGCCGCCTCGACGGTGAGTGTCGGCGGCACCCGCCAGGCGCCGGGCTCCGACGGGGTGACCCCCGGTTCGGTGGTCAACACCGAACCGGGGGCGAACCGTGCTTCGGGCTCGTCGGTACGCACCTCCACGGTGACCTCACCGCGGATGCCGTGCGGCTTACCGATCCGGCCGACGACGAGAAGCATCAGTACGAGTCGACGATGTCGACGCGTACCCCACGCCCGCCGATGGAGCCGATCACCTGGCGCAGCGCCTTGGCGGTCCGGCCGGACCGCCCGATCACCGTGCCGAGGTCCTCGGGGTGCACGCGGACTTCGAGGCGCTTGCCCCGACGGGAGTCGACCATGCGCACCCGGACGTCGTCCGGGTGGTCGACGATGCCCTTGACCAGGTGCTCCAGAGCGGGACGCAGCGGCATGTCAGGCCTGCTCGCCGGACTCGGCACCGGTCTGCTCCTCGGCCTTGGCCTCGGCCTTCGGCTCCTCCGCCTTGGCGGCGGCCTTCTTGGCCGGCTTGGCCGGGGTGTCCGCGACGCCGGCGGCGGCCTTCGCCTCGGCCTCGTACGCCGCCTTGCGGTCGGCCCGCTCGGGGGCGACCTTGAGCGGCGGCGGCGCGGGCAGGCCCTTGAACTTCTGCCAGTCACCGGTCAGCTCCAGCAGGCGCTGCACGGCCTCGCTCGGCTGGGCGCCGACCGAGAGCCAGTACTGGACCCGCTCCGACTTGACCTCGATCACCGAAGGGTCTTCCTTCGGCTGGTACACACCGACGAACTCGATCGCGCGACCGTCACGCTTGGTGCGCGAGTCGGCGACGACGATGCGGTACTGCGGGTTGCGGATCTTGCCCATCCGCAGGAGCCGGATCTTT
The DNA here is from genome assembly GCF_027460145.1 of Micromonospora sp. WMMA1949. Lineage (NCBI taxonomy): Bacteria > Bacillati > Actinomycetota > Actinomycetes > Micromonosporales > Micromonosporaceae > Micromonospora > Micromonospora sp. WMMA1949. The sequence continues at coordinate 1,267,323 of NZ_JAPZBG010000001.1, forward strand.
ACGGCCACAGTTGTTTCGCTCCTGTTGCGATCTCACCGGCCCGTACGGGCGGTGTGGCGGGTGAGCGCCGACCGGCACAGTGGGGTTTGGGCCGGAGACTGCTCGGTGAACTGGCGACGCGCCCGGGTTAGAGGGCGCCGGACGCGTGCCGGATACCAGCGAACCATTCTGCCAGATCCGGACCGGAACTCTCACACCGGACCCGGACACCACGCCCGGGCCGGGCCGGGCCGTGACTGAGGACACCGCTTCAGCGCACCGGCGGGCGGTCCCACCCCGGCGGAAGTTCGTCCGGTACGTCCCATTCCGCCGGTGGAGTGAAGTCGCACCATGTGCCGTCGAACGGGAACTCCCCCGCCTCCGCGATCCGGATCACCCGCTCGCCCTCGGCGCGTACCGCCTTCTCGTCGGTCACCCAGTAGTGCTCCGGGAACGCCAGCCGCTCGGCGAACTCGTCCTCGTCCTTCCACTCCCAGCTGCGGTCCGGGTACACCACCACGTCGAGGTCCTGGTCGACCATGTCGACGCCGGCCACCGCGCCGTCGTCCCAGCGGACGCCGGGCTCCTCCAGGTTGACGTACCAGTTCTGGAAGCGGCCGGCGGCGTCGCGGAACCACCAGACCGAGTGGGCCGCGCCCGTGGGCAGGAACTTCAGCACCGGCGGCCCGTTCCACAGCCCCTGCGCGAGCCGGTAGGACGACGTCACCCACTCGGCGAACGGCACGGCCCGCATGCCCAGGCCGGCCTCCGTCACCTCGTGCGCGACGGGCGCTGTCCGCGCCACCCAGAGCAGCAGGCCGCGCTCGTCGTCGGAGACCACGCGGGCCGACCGGACCCAGCCGATCCGGCCGTGCCGCACGTTCCGGTGCAGGATCAGCCGCCCCGGCGCGAACCGGCCGGCCGGATCGCCGGGCCGCATCTCAGTACGCGCGGGCGAGGATCGCCACCAGGTCGGGCTCGTCCTCCGAGTCCGGCACCGAGCCGTCGGCGCGTACCAGGCAGCGGACCGTCACGCCCTGGCCGTTCGCCTCGGCCTCGCCCTCGACACCGACCGCCGACCACGGCACCCGCGCCCAGCCGGTGGCGGACGCCTCGATCGCCTCGGCCAGCGTCGACACCTCGACGGTGCGGGACCGGCGGAACTCCAGCGCCTGGTCGTGCAGCGCCCGCTGGTCGGCCTCCAGCGCGGCCAGGACCGCGCCGACCACGTCGGCGACGGGCGTCGGGGCCTTCGAGCCGTCCGTACGCCGGACCACGACCGCGTTGCCGGCGGCCAGGTCACGCGGGCCGACCTCGACGCGGACCGGGTAGCCGCGCAGCTCGGCGTCGACGGCGCGGCGGCCGAACGCGGTGTCGGTCCGGTCGTCCAGCGCCACCCGGACCCCGGAGTCGCGCAGCGCGTCGCACAGCTTGGCCGCCGCCTGGCTCACGCCCTCGCCGTCCTTGACGACCATCACGTACGCCTGGACCGGCGCCAGCTTCGGCGGCACCCGCAGCCCGTTGTCGTCGCCGTGGCACATGATCAGGCCGCCGAGCATCCGGGTGGAGGTGCCCCAGGACGTGGTCCACGCGTGCTCCCGGCCGCCCTCGGCCGAGGAGTAGCTGATGTCGAACGCCTTGGCGAAGTTCTGGCCCAGCTCGTGGCTGGTGCCCAGCTGCAGCGCCTTGCCGTCGCCCATCATGCCCTCGCACGTGTACGTGGCGGTGGCGCCGGCGAAGCGCTCCCGGGCGGTCTTCAGGCCGACCACCACCGGGATGCCGAGCACGTTGACCATCAGGTCCTCGTACGCCTCGTGCAGGATCCGCCGCGCGTAGGCGCGGGCGTCCTCACGGGTCGCGTGCGCGGTGTGCCCCTCCTGCCAGAGGAACTCGCTGGTGCGCAGGAAGATCCGCGGGCGCAGCTCCCACCGGACCACGTTCGCCCACTGGTTGAGCAGCAGCGGCAGGTCACGGTACGAGTCGATCCACTTGGCCATGAACTCGCCGATGACCGTCTCGCTCGTGGGGCGCACCACCACCGGCTCGGCGAGCTGCTTGCCGCCACCGTGCGTGACGACCGCCAGCTCCGGCGAGAAGCCCTCGACGTGCTCGGCCTCCCGCTTGAGGTAGCTCTCCGGGATGAACAGCGGGAAGTACGCGTTCTCCGCGCCGGCCGCCTTGATCCGGGCGTCCATCTCGGCCTGCATCCGCTCCCAGATGGCGTAGCCGGCCGGTCGGATCACCATGGTCCCCCGGACCGGGCCGTTGTCGGCCAGCTTCGCCTTGGCGATCAGGTCCTGGTACCAGCGGGGAAAGTCCTCCGCACGGGGAGTGAGCACGCGTGCCATGACCGCACATCCTATGCGTCCCGTGACGGGTCGGCGCAGCCGGGCGCGCCCGCACTACCATCTGCCGTCATGCTTCCCCCCGACCTCGACCCGGCACCGGCGCTGGCCCCGCTCGCCGCCCGGTGGGTGGCCTGGGTGGCCGCCCACCGGCAGCCGGTCAACCCGCTCAAGGACACCACCGGCCGGCACGGCGGGCGGCACCAGCCCGACGACGTGTGGTTCCTCGCGGGCACGCAGGGCGGAAGGGTCAGCCGGCGCTGCGTGGTGCCGGCGGGTCGCCCCCTGTTCTTCCCGGCGATCTGCTGCTGGACGTTCGGCCGCCGGGACGACCCGGTCCCGCCGATGCCCCACGCCGAGGGGCACGCCGAACTGGACGGGGTCGCGGTGCCGGTGCGGGCGGCGGGCTCCCCCGCCTCGTTCCCCGTCCGGGGGTTCTTCAACAACGTCGTCACCGCGTGGCCGTGGCCGGTGCACGTCTCCTGCTGGGGCCTGTGGGGTCTGGTGCCGCCGCCCGCGCCGGGAACGCACCGCCTGACCTTCGCCGGCCACGACGGCGGACGGCTCCGGGTCGAGGCGGAGTACGAACTCGAGGTGCGCTGAACCGCGACCGTAGACTTCGATCACCATGCCTAAGCCGAGAAACGCCACTCCGGTGCGCGACACGATCGTCGACGCCGCCCGTTCGCTGACCGTCACGACCGGCTGGGCCGGGGTCCGGATGGGTGCGGTCGCGAGCGCGGCGGGGGTGAGCCGGCAGACGGTCTACAACGAGTTCGGCACCAAGGCGGGCCTGGGCGAGGCGCTGGCCCGGTACGAGGTGGACCGGTTCGTCGGCCAGGTCCGGTCCGCGCTCGACGAGCACGACGCCGACGTCCGCGCGGCCGCGTACGCGGCGATCCACCGCACCCTCGCCTCGGCCGCCGAGAACCCGCTGGTGCGGGCGGTCCTGACGAGCACACCGGGCGGCTCGGAGGAGCTGTTGCCCTATCTGACCACCCGGTCCGAGTTGGTGCTCGCCGAGGCCGCGCGGGCGCTGCTGGAGTGGACCGGCGAACGCCTGCCCGGCGCCGATCCGGCAGCCCTGGCGTTCGCGGCGGACAGCGTCGTACGCCTGGTGGTGAGCCACATCGTGTTGCCCGGTGGCCCTGTCGACGAGACCGCCGACCGGCTGGCCGACCTGGCGGTGCGCCTGTTCCTGACGGCGGCGACGGCCCGCTAGACCGATGACCCGCCCGGCTGGCCGCCCGCGATGACGACGGCCGGCCGGCGAGCGACCCGGTCCGTCAGCGGACGACCCGGCCGCGCAGCACGATCCGGCTGGGCGTCCGGACCACGCGCAGGTCGCGGCGCGGGTCCTCGGGGTAGACCACCAGGTCGGCGAGGCCGCCCTCGACCAGGCCGGGGAAGCCGAGCCACTCCCGGGCCCGCCAGGAGGCGGCGGCGAGCACGTCCGGCGCGGACATCCCGGCCTGCTCGTGCAGCAGCAGCATCTCCTCGGCCGCCAGGCCGTGGTCGATACCGCCACCCGCGTCGGTGCCGACGTAGATCGGCACGCCCGCCTCGTGCGCGGCGCGCACCACCTCGGGGAAGCGGTCGCGCAGGGCGAGCATGTGGTCGGCGTACCCGGGGAACTTGGGCCGGGCCTGCTCCGCGATGTGGCCGAACGTCCGGATGTTGATCATGGTGGGGACCAACGCGGTGCCCTGCCGGGCCATCAGGTCGATCAGGTCGAGGCTCAGCCCGGTGCCGTGCTCCACCGAGTCCACCCCGGCCCGCACCATGATCTCCACCGCCGACTCGGAGAACGTGTGCACCGCCGCGCGTACCCCGGCGGCGTGCGCGGCGGCGACCGCCGCGGTCATCGTGTCGGCGTCCCAGGCCGGCGCCAGGTCGCCCACTCCCCTGTCGATCCAGTCGCCGACCAGCTTGACCCAGCCGTTGCCGGCCGCGGCCTGCGCGGCCACCGTCGCGGCGACCTCCGCCGCGCCGACCTCCACACCGATGTCGCGCAGGTAGCGCTTCGGCGGCGCGACGTGCCGGCCCGCGCGGGCCAGTCGCGGCAGGTCCGGCTCGTCCTCCAGTTCGGGGTACGGGTACGGCGAGCCGGCGTCGCGGATCGCCAGCACGCCCGCGTCCCGGTCGATCCGGGCCAGGTCCCGTGCCTGGTCGAGAGAGGTGATCGGGCTGCCGCCGCGGGCGATGCCGATGTGGCAGTGGGCGTCGGTCAGGCCGGGCAGCACGAAGCCGCCGTCGGCCACCGTCTCGGCGCCGGGCACCGGTTCGAAGGTGACCCGGTCGCCGACCAGCCAGACGTCCCGGACCTCGTCGTCGGGAAGGAACACACCGCGCACGTGCAGAGCCATGTGCACAGTCCTACCCGATCAGCCCTCCTCGCCGGCGAGCAGGTCGTTGCGGCGCGCGGTCAGCGCCGGCAGATCGATCGAGACCTTCCACGGCCGCTCGGTGACGAACACGTCGTCTGTCTGACCGACCTGCTTGTACTCGAGGTTGGCGCCGAGCGCGTACTCGGTCAGCGTGATCTTCTCCTTGATGGGGTCGAGCACCCAGTAGGAGCGGACGCCCGCGTACGCGTAGACCCTGGCCTTGTCGTACATGTCGCGGAAGGTGGAGGTCGGCGAGATGACCTCGACGGCGAGCACCGCGTCCTCGACCGGCAGCGGGCTGCGGTTGGCGTTACCCCGCACGACCGCGACGACGTCCGGCCGGGGCTCGTTCCGGTGGTCGACCCGCATCGACAGGTCGATGCCGACCTGGTACTCCTTCGGGCAGTTCACGCGAAGCGCGAGTAGTAACTCGACACACATGTCCTGGTGCAGCAGAGTGGGCGACGGCACGATCAACCTTCCGTTGATCAGTTCGTACGGAAGGTCCTTGGGCAGCTCGCCCAGGTCGTCGACCGTCCACTCGTGCCGCTCCGGCAGGATCGGGGCCGCGGTCATTGACATCTCCTTCCAGGGGGCGACATCACCCTAAGAGACAGCGATGTCGCCCACCGTCACCGACACGCTAGCGGGAGCCCTTGTCGCCACCCTTGCCCAGCTTGTTGAAGTCGATCTTCGGGAGCTTGAAGCCCGGCGGCAGGCCCTGCCCACCGGCCAGGTCGCCCGGGTCCAGGCCCGGCGGGAGCTGCGGCATGCCGCCCGGGAAGCCGCCCGGCATCCCGGCGCCGGTACGCGGCCGGCCGCCGCCCTTCGTACCCTTGCGCTTGTTCTTCGGCGACTTGGTCGCCTTGCGCCGCCCGCCGCCGGGCAGGCCCATCATGCCGCCCATCTGCTTCATCATCTTCTGCGCGTCGGCGAAGCGGTTGAGCAGCTGGTTGACGTCCATGACGGTGACGCCGGAGCCGTTCGCGATGCGGGCCCGGCGGGAGCCGTTGATGATCTTCGGGTTGGTGCGCTCGGCCGGGGTCATCGACCTGATGATCGCGGTGACCCGGTCGAAGTGCTTGTCGTCCAGCTCGGCGAGCTGGTCCTTCATCTGCCCCATGCCCGGCATCATGGCCAGCACGTTGGCGATCGGACCCATCCGCCGGACCGCGATGAGCTGATCGAGGAAGTCCTCCAGCGTGAAGGTCTCCCCGCCCATCAGCTTGGCGGTCATCTTCTCCTTCTGATCGGAGTCGAAGGCCGCCTCGGCCTGCTCGATCAGAGTGAGGACGTCGCCCATGCCGAGGATCCGGCTGGCCATCCGGTCCGGGTGGAAGACGTCGAAGTCCTCCAGCTTCTCGCCGGTGGAGGCGAACAGGATCGGCTGGCCGGTCACCTCGCGGACGGAGAGCGCGGCACCACCGCGGGCGTCACCGTCGAGCTTGGACAGCACCACGCCGGTGATGCCCACGCCGTCGCGGAACGCCTCGGCGGTGCGCACCGCGTCCTGGCCGACCATGGCGTCGATGACGAAGATGACCTCGTCGGGCTGGACCGCGTCGCGGATGTTCGCGGCCTGCTGCATCATCTCGGTGTCGATACCGAGCCGGCCGGCGGTGTCGACGATGACGATGTCCCGGGCGGCGCGGCGGGCGTGCTCGATCGAGTCGCGGGCCACCTGCACCGGGTCGCCGACGCCGTTGCCGGGCGCCGGGGCGTACACCTCGACCCCGGCCCGGCCACCGAGCACCTGGAGCTGCCCGACGGCGTTGGGACGCTGGAGGTCGGCGGCGACGAGCAGCGGCTGGTGGCCCTGGCTCTTGAGCCAGCGGGCCAGCTTGCCGGCGAGCGTCGTCTTGCCGGAACCCTGGAGACCGGCCAGCATGATCACGGTCGGCGGCTGCTTGGCGAACTGGAGCCGCCGCCCCTCGCCACCGAGGATGTTGATCAGCTCCTCGTTGACGATCTTGACGATCTGCTGCGCCGGGTTGAGCGCCTGGGAGACTTCGGCGCCGCGCGCCCGCTCCTTGACGTTCGCGATGAAGCCCTTGACCACCGGCAGGGCGACGTCGGCCTCCAGCAACGCCATCCGGATCTCGCGCGCGGTGGCGTCGATGTCGGCGTCGGTGAGCCGGCCCTTGCCGCGGAGCTTGGTGAAGATCCCGGACAGGCGGTCACTCAAGGTGTCAAACACGCGAACATCCCGTTTGTCGTTTTCGGCGGGCACATGCTGCCGGGCCGGTGGTCCAGCCCACCGTTAGGGTAGCCCGCCGCCCACCCGCCCGCTCCGGCCCGGCGGCCCGTTCCGCTACACGGCGGCGAGGACGGCGGCCTCGATCCGGGCCCGTTCCTCGTCCGAGGGCCAGCCACCGACCAGGTAGAACGCGTCCACCACGTCGCCGCCGAGCGTCGAGATCCGGGCGGCCCGCACCTGGGCGCCCGCCTCGTCCAGCGCGCAGGTGATCCGGTACAGCAGTCCGGCCGCGTCGGCGGCCCGCAGCTCCAGCAGGACCGCGTCGGTGGCCGCCTCCCGGTGCCACACCACGCGCGGCGCGGCGCCCTGGCTGCGCGCCGCCAGGGCTCGGCCGCGCAGCCGCTGGATGACCGAGACGTCACCGCCGACCGCGCGGCGCAGGTCGGCGCTGAGCGCGATCGGGTCCGGGGCCAGCCCGTAACGCGGCTGCACCCGGCACTGCACCAGGGCCCGGCCGTCGACGGTGGCGGCGTCCGCGGAGATCACCTCCAGGCGGTGCAGCGCCAGGCACCCGGCCACCGTCGCGAGCAGCCCGCGCCGGTCGGCGGCGGCCACCGCCACCCGGTCCTCCCCCAGGTGTACGACAGGCAGCGGCCCGGCCACGAGCGCCGGGTCGGGGGCCGGTGGGGCGGGCACCACGCCGGTGTCCAGCGTGGTCCGTACCCGGCTCACCAGTTCGGCGATCAGCCGGCCCTTCCAGCCGGACCAGGCGGCCGGGCCGGTGGCGGCGGCGTCGGCGCGGACCAGGGCGTGCAGGAGTTCCAGCGTGCCGGTGTCGCCGACGCGCTCGGCGACCCCGGCGACGGTCTTCGGGTCGGACAGGTCACGCCGGGTGGCCACGTCGGGCAGCAGCAGGTGCAGCCGGACCAGCGTGCCGATGAGCGCCGCCTCCTCCGGCGGCAGCCCGATCCGGGTGGCCACCGCCTCGGCCAGCGGCGCGCCGACGGCCGAGTGGTCCCCGTCCAGCCCTTTGCCGATGTCGTGCAGGAACGCGCCGAGCAGCAGCAGGTCGGGGCGTTCCACGTCGCGGGTGTGCCGGCTCGCCTCGTACGCGGTCTGCACCAGGTGCCGGTCGAGCGTGAACCGGTGCACCGGGTTGTGCTGGGGCAGGCTGCGCATCCGGGTCCACTCGGGCAGCCAGCGGTCGATCAGCCCGTACCTGTCGCAGGTCTCCCAGGCGGGCACCAGGCCGGGACCGGCGCCGAGCAGGGTGATCAGCGCGTCGCGGGCCGCCGGTGGCCAGGGCGCGGGCAGCGGCGGGCAGTACGCGGCCAGCCACTCGCAGGTGGCACGCGCGATCGGCAGCCGGGTGGTGGCGGCAGCGGCGGCCACACGCAGCGACAGGCTGGGGTCGGGGCGGGCCCCGATGGCGGTGCGGGCGAGCACGAGTTCGCCGTCCTGCTCCACCACGTCCCGGGCGACCGGGCGGCGCAGCGGACGGCCGGGCGCGGCGCGGTGCCGGCCGGAGCGGAGCCGGTCGGCGGCCCGCCAGGCGTCGTCGAGGGCGTGGCTGACGGTGCGGGCGTCGCCGGCGACCAGCCGCAGCAGCGCGTCGCCGTCCTCGGCTCCGAGCAGGCGTGCCACGCCGTCGCGTTCCTGGGCGACCAGGCGGTCGACGCGGCGGCCCACCTGCTGGTGCAGCGCGTCGCGGGTGTCCAGCAGCCGCCGGTGCGCCGCGTGTACGGCGGGGCGGAGCGCGTCGGTGACCCCGGCGGTGGCGATGGCGTGCAGGATGCCCACGTCGCGCAGCCCGCCGGCCGCCTCCTTGAGGTCGCCCTCGAGCAGGAACGCCAGTTCGCCGTGCGCCTCCCAGCGGGTCGCGGTGATCTCGCGCAGGCCGGGGAGCTGGCGGATCGCGGTCCGCCGCCAGTGGTCGGTGGCGGTACGGGCGAGCTGGTCGGTGAGCGCCGGGTCGCCCGCCACGTGCCGGGCGTCGAGCAGGCCGAGGGCGACCTTGACGTCGTCGTGGGCCACCGACAGCGCCTCGGCGACGGTGCGGACCGAGTGGTCGAGCCGCAGCCCGGCGTCCCAGATCGGATACCAGAGCGACGCGGCCAGTTCGTCGATGCCGGGTACCCCGGCGTGCAGCAGCACCAGGTCGAGGTCGCCGTAGGGGGCGCACTGGCGGCGGCCCAGCCCGCCCACCGCGACGAGCGCGACGCCGTGGCGGTCCGGGAAGGCCCGGCGCAGCCAGGCGTCGAGCGCGTCGGCCCGGGCGGACCGGGCGGCCGCGCCGACGCCCCCGGGTACGCCGGCGACCTCGTTGACCACGGGCGCGCCGTCCCCGGTGGGGGCGGCGGCCGTGGTCAACGAGGTCACGTCGGCGGGTCCGGCGATCAGAGGGCGTCGAGCCCGCGCTCGCCGGTGCGTACCCGGACGACCTCCTCGACGCCGGTCACCCAGACCTTGCCGTCGCCGATCTTGCCGGTCCGGGCGGCGCCGACGATCGCGTCCACGATCTTGTCGACGTCCATCTCGTCGGTGAGCACCTCGACCCGGATCTTGGGCAGGAACTCGACCGTGTACTCGGCACCCCGGTAGACCTCGGTGTGCCCCTTCTGCCGGCCGTAGCCCTGGACCTCGCTGACGGTCAGCCCGGCCACGCCGAGCGCGTGCAGGGCCTCCTTCACCGCGTCCAGCTGGTACGGCTTGATGACCGCGGTCACCAGCTTCATGTCCAACCCCTCCATCCCAGGAACGTTAACCGGCGACCTTCTCGCTGACCGGCGCGGACTCGTCGGGCTCGACGGCGGGCTCCGCCCCCGGCTTGCCGGCGCCGATCCCGGCCATCGCGAACGCGCCACCGCTGCTGCCCGTGGTGGGCGACAGGTCGTAGCCGCTCTCCGCGTGCTCGGTGATGTCGATGCCGTCGACCTCGGCCTCGGCGGAGACCCGGAGACCGATCGTCTTGTCGATCACGAAGCCCAGGGCGAAGGCGACCACGAAGGAGTAGACGCTGACGATCAGCGCGCTGATCGCCTGCTTGCCGAGCAGCGTGGCGTCGCCGCCGACGAACAGGCCGTCGGTCTCCACCAGCGAGCTGACCGAGGCGGTGCCGAACAGGCCGATCCAGAGGCAGCCGATCCAGCCGCCGACGAAGTGCACGCCGACCACGTCGAGGGAGTCGTCGTAGCCGAGCCGGTACTTCAGACCGACCGCGACGGCGCAGACCGCACCGGCCACCACACCCAGCAGCACCGCTGCGGCCGGGGTGATGAACGCACAGGCCGGGGTGATCGCGACCAGACCGGCGATGGCGCCGGACGAGGCGCCGACCAGGGTCGGCTTGCCGTCGCGCACCCACTCCACCACGATCCAGCCGAGCAGCGCCGCGGCGGTGGCGACCTGGGTGTTGATGAACGCCAGCGCGGTGACCCCGTCGGCGGTCAGCTCGGAGCCGGCGTTGAAGCCGAACCAGCCGAACCACAGCAGCGCGGCGCCGAGGGCGACCATCGGGACGTTGTGCGGCTTCATGCTCTCGCGCGGCCAGCCGACCCGCTTGCCGAGCACGAGCACCAGCGCGAGCGCCGCCGCACCGGCGTTGATGTGCACAGCGGTACCACCGGCGAAGTCCAGCGCGCCGATGTCGCCGCCGATCAGCCCGCCGCCCCAGACCATGTGGGCGACCGGGAAGTAGACCAGGGTGGCCCAGCCGAACGCGAACAGCAGCCAGCCGGCGAACTTCACCCGGTCGGACAGCGCGCCGCTGATCAGCGCCACGGTGATGATCGCGAACATCATCTGGAAGGCGATGAAGACGTAGATCGGGATACCCGTCTCGCCCCACAGGTCGTTCTCGCCGACGAAGGTCTTGGTGCCCAGGTACTGGCCCAGGTCACCCCAGAACTTGCCGCCCTCGCCGAAGGCGACGGTGAAGCCGTAGAAAAGCCACAGGATGCTGACGAGCCCGATGGACGAGAAGCTCATCATCATCATGTTCAGAACGCCCTTGGACCGGTTCAGCCCGCCGTAGAACAGCGCGAGACCGGGGGTCATGAGCAGCACGAGGGCAGTCGAGACAAGCAACCAGGCAGTGTTCCCGGTGTCGATCTCCACGCTGCCTCCTCTCGTTGTCGTATTCCTCCCTCCGACTGAGACCTGGCAGCATCGCCCGTCAGCCGGTTGCGCGGAAGCTTTGTCGCCGGCTGTTTCCTTCAGCGACACCGCGCGATTTCCGACGCGTGACGGGTTGTTTCCGGCGTGTGAAGAACGCCGATCTTGGTCAGCGGAGCGCAGCCTCCAGCTGGTGCCGCTCGTAGTCGAGCAGCCGCAGGTCACGCATAGGGCGACGCAGGTGGCCCTTGTGGACGATCCGGACGAACGCCGGTTCACCGGCGGCGGCCATCCGCCGGATGCCCTCGACGTGGTCGACGATGCGCTTGCGGATGGTCCGGATGAGCCGGTGCCGGTCGCGCGGGATCAGCCCGTAGGCGTCGGCGAACAGGCGCAGCCGGCGCGGCCGGTCGGGGTGCTTCCAGCCGAGCGTGATCGAGTCGCGGTCGGAGAAGATCGGCACCCAGGTCCAGGCCGCGTACGCCACGTCGTAGATGCGGGCGCCGGGCGAGGCGAGGTCGAAGTCGATCAGCCCGAGCGTGCCGTCCGGGCGCCAGATCACGTTGTGCGGCGCGGCGTCGTGGTGGCAGATGACCTCGGTGTCCGGCGGGGGCGGCCCGAAGGAGCGCCAGACCGCGCCGGGCGGCGGGGTGAAGCCGTACTGCGCGTCGTGGAACATCCGCAGCATGGTGGCCACCGTGACCAGGGCCTCGTCGGTGACCCAGTGCGGGGCCAGCGGGTACTCCCCGCACTCCCCCTCCAGGTACGACAGAACCTCCCGGTTGCGCTCGTCCATGCCGAGTGCCCGGGGCGCGCCGGTGAATCCGACGTACTCCAGGTGGCGCAGCAGCGCGTGCACGGAGGGCGTCCACGGGCCGGCGTTGCGCCGGACCGTGTCTCCCACACGGACCACGGTGCTCACGTTCCCGCCGTGCAGCGGGATCTCCTGCGAAGTCACGTACGGTCTCCCGAGGCGTGGCGACGGGTGGCTGGGGTCGCGCCACCCCGCGTAGGCGCGATCGTCAGTCGTCACGGGAGAGGCTACGCGTCCCGGGCGAGCGGCTCGGTGCCGAGCAACGCGTCGACGAACTGTGCCGGGTCGAACGGGGCCAGGTCGTCCTTGCCCTCGCCGAGGCCGACGAGCTTGACCGGGATGCCGAGCTTGCGCTGCACGGCGATCACGATGCCGCCCTTGGCCGTCCCGTCGAGCTTGGTCAGCACCACGCCGGTGACGTTCACCGCCTCGGTGAAGACCCGCGCCTGCTCCAGCCCGTTCTGGCCGGTGGTGGCGTCGAGGATCAGCAGCGTCTCGTCGATCGGGCCGTGCTTCTCCACCACCCGCTTGACCTTGCCCAGCTCGTCCATCAGGCCGATCTTGTTCTGCAGCCGGCCGGCGGTGTCGATGAGCACCGTGTCGACGCCGGTGTCGATGCCGCGCTTGACCGCGTCGAACGCGACGCTGGCCGGATCGGCGGCCTCGGGCCCGCGGACCGTCTCGGCGCCCACCCGGCCGCCCCAGGTCTCCAGCTGGTCGGCGGCGGCGGCCCGGAACGTGTCGGCCGCGCCGAGGAGCACGCTGCGGCCGTCCGCGACGAGCACCCGGGCGATCTTGCCGCAGGTGGTGGTCTTGCCGGCGCCGTTGACGCCGACCACGAGCACGACCGCCGGGACGCCCTCCTTCGGCGCGGTGCGCAGCGAGCGGTCCAGGCTCGGGTCGAGCGCGTTCACCAGCTCGGCGGCGAGCAGCGCGCGCAGCTCCTCCCCGGTCCGGGTGCCGAGCACCCGGGTCCGCTCGCGCAGCCGGTCGACGATCTCCCGGGTGGCGTCGATGCCGACGTCGGCGGTGATCAGGCTGTCCTCGATCTCCTCCCAGGTGTCCTCGTCCAGCCGGTCGCGGCTGAGCAGGCCGAGCAGGCCCTTGCCGAAGACGTTCTGCGAGCGGGACAGCCGGGAGCGCAGCCGGACCAGCCGGCCGGCGGTCGGCTCCGGGACCTCGACCTGCGGCACCTCGACCGGAGGGGCCGGCGGCGCCTCGACCACCACACCGGTGGTGAGTTCCGCCTCCGGGGCCTCGACCGGCGGACCGGCCAGGTCCTCCTCCGTCCGGGTGTCGACCTCCGTGCGCGGCAGCGGCGGCTGCGGGCGCCGGCGCAGCCGGGGCACCACGAGGCTCAGGCCGCCGATGATCAGCACGCCGAGCAGGGCGAGAGCGACGAGGAGGTATTCCGTCATGCCCGAAATCCTGTCAGATGCCGGCGACGGCGTCCCACTCACCGCCTCGGCACGCGAACAACCTGCGGGTACGCTCACACCGGAAGGCGTACCGCAACCGCCGGCCGGGTAGGGATCAGCCGTAACGATCTTGTCGGAGGTGTGTCGTGCCCGGTTCCCGCCTGCTCATCGGCCCGCTGCTGCGGCGGGTCGTCGACACGCGGGCGACCGTCTGGGTGGAGACCAGTTCACCCGCCGTGGTCACCGTCCGCACGGCCGACGGCGCCACCGGCAGCGCGCCCACCTTCTCCGCGTACGACCACCACTACGCGATCGTCGTGGTGAGCGGGCTCACCCCGGACAGCGCCACCACGTACGAGGTGCTGATCGACGACGAGGTGGCGTGGCCGCTGCCGGACTCGTCGTTCCCGCCCAGCGTGATCCGGACCCGCGCGCTCGACGACGCCGACCAGCCGGTGCGCCTGTTGTTCGGCTCGTGCCGGGAGACCACCCAGCACTCCACCGCGCGGAAGCTGCCGCCCGACGCGCTCGACGCGTACGCCCGGCGGGTGATGGCCGCGCCCGAGCAGGCCGTGCTGCCCGACCTGCTGGTGCTGCTCGGCGACCAGGTGTACGCGGACGAGACCTCGCCGACCGTGCGGCGGCTGCTGAAGCGTCGCCGCAAGCGGCCGAAGGACGCCCCGGCGACGCAGGTGGTCAGCTTCGACGAGTACACCAAGCTCTACCTGGAGTCGTGGCGCGACCCGGAGATCCGCTGGCTGCTCTCCACGGTGCCGAGCGTGATGATCTTCGACGACCACGAGGTGATCGACGACTGGAACACCTCGCAGTCGTGGCGCGCGGACATGCGCGAGCAGCCGTGGTGGGCCGAACGGATCCGCAGCGGTCTCGCCTCCTACTGGGTCTACCAGCACCTGGGCAACCTGAGCCCGGACGAGATCGCCGCCGACCCGGTGTACGCGAAGGTGGTCGCCGCCGAGGACGCCACGGGTGTGCTGCACGAGTTCGGCGAGCGGGTCGACAAGGAGGCCGACCTGGCGCACGACACCGAGCGCTGGCGGGCCGTGCAGTACCAGTGGAGCTACGCGCTGGACCTGGGCCGCACCCGCCTGGTCATGCTGGACAACCGGTCCAGCCGGGTGCTCCTGCCCGGCAGCCGGGCGATGCTGCCGCCGGGCGAGTGGTCGTGGTTCCTCGACCAGGCCCACGGCACCTACGACCACCTGGTGGTGGGCAGCTCGCTGCCGTGGCTGCTGCCGCCGGGCATCCACCACGTCGAGGCGTGGAACGAACGCCTGGCCGACTCGAGCCGCCCCTGGGTGGCCCGGCTATCCGAGCAGATCCGCCGGGCCCTGGACCTGGAGCACTGGGCGGCGTTCCGGCGCTCGTTCGAGGCGCTGGGCGAACTGTTCGCGCGGCTGGGCAGCGGCACCGCGCCGCGCACCGGGGCGCGGGTGGGCGCCGGGCCGGCGTACGCGCGACCGGCGTCGATCAGCGTGCTCTCCGGTGACGTGCACCACTCCTACGTGGCGCGGGCCCGGTTCGCCGACCGCGACGTCCGCACGCCGGTGCACCAGCTCACCTGTTCGCCGATCCACAACCAGGTACCCGCCGGCATGCGCCCGCTGATGACGCTGGGCTGGAGTCCGGGGCCGGCCGGGGCGACCCGGGCGCTGGCGCGCTCGGCCGGGGTCCGCCGCCCGGCGGTGCGGTGGCGGAAGCTGGCCGGGCCCTACTTCGGCAACGCGGTGGCCACGCTCACGCACCAGGGTCGCCGGGCCGCCGTGGTGATCGAGGGCACGACCAGCGAGGGCGAGCTGCGACCGGTGGCGCAACAGCAACTGAGCGGCGACGACTGAGTACCCTCTGGGCGTGGACGAGACGCTGCGCGCCGTGGAGCACGAGTTGACCGCGTTGCTGCGCCGCGGACGGGCGCTCTCCTGGGAGATCGCCCGGGAGGTCCACCCGAACCTGGAACCGAACGCGTACGGCCTGCTGCTCTGGCTGCGCCGCTCCGGGTCGATCCGGCTCACCGACCTGGCCGCGAAGCTGGGCATCGGCAAGGGCACGCTCAGCCGCCAGATCGGCGGGCTGGAGGCGCTGGGCCTGGTCCGCCGCGATCCGGACCCGACGGACCGGCGTGCGGCCCAGCTCAGCCTGACCGAGGAGGGCACCCGGCGGTTCGACGCCGCCCGGGCCGCCCGACTCGGACAAATCCGACGTTCGCTTGAAAGCTGGCCGACCGAGGACGTGGCGGACTTCGCCCGCCTGATGCACCGCTTCAACGAGTCGCTCTGAGCCTTCCGGCGGGGAACAATCCGTACCCGGCACCGGTTGTTGCTCAAGGCAACGACTTCTGAGGTTGCCCGAGGCAACCTTTCCCCCGTTCCGGAGGCAACCCACGATGACTCAGGCGACTGCGCCCGCACGGGCGACCGGCGTCGACATGTCCCACCGGCAGATCCTGGAGGCACTCTCCGGCCTGCTGCTGGGCATGTTCGTCGCCATCCTCTCCTCCACGGTCGTCTCCAACGCGCTGCCGCGGATCATCACGGACCTGCGCGGCGGCCAGTCGGCGTACACCTGGGTGGTCACCTCAACGCTGCTGGCGACCACCGCGACCACGCCCATCTGGGGCAAGCTGTCCGACCTGTTCAGCAAGAAGCTGCTGGTCCAGATCTCCCTGGTGGTCTTCGTGCTGGGCTCGGTGCTCGCCGGGCAGGCACAGACCACCGGTGAGCTGATCGCCTGCCGGGTGGTGCAGGGCGTCGGCGCGGGCGGCCTCACCGCCCTGGCCCAGGTGATCATGGCGACGATGATCGCCCCGCGCGAGCGCGGCCGGTACAGCGGCTACCTCGGCGCGGTCATGGCCGTCGGCACCATCGGCGGCCCGCTGATCGGCGGCGTGATCGTGGACACCTCCTGGCTCGGCTGGCGCTGGTGCTTCTACGTCGGCGTGCCGTTCGCCGTGCTCGCCCTGATCGTGCTCCAGCGGACGCTGCGCCTGCCGGTGGTCAAGCGCGAGGTGAAGATCGACTGGTGGGGTGCCACCCTCATCACCGCCGCCGTCTCGCTGCTGCTCGTCTGGATCACGCTGGCCGGTGACAGGTACGACTGGATCTCCTGGCAGAGCGGTGTGATGGTGGCCGGCGCGGCGGTGCTCGGCGTGCTCGCCACCCGGGTCGAGAAGCACGCCACGGACCCGATGATCCCGCCGCACCTGTTCCGCAACCGCACCATCACCCTCGCCGTGATCGCCAGCATCGCGGTCGGCGTCGGCATGTTCGGCGCCTCGGTCTTCCTCGGGCAGTACTTCCAGATCAGCCGCGGCGCCAGCCCGACCATGTCCGGCCTGATGACGCTGCCGATGATCGGCGGTCTGCTGGTCTCCTCGACGGTGGTCGGCCGGATCATCACCAGCACCGGCCGCTGGAAGAGCTGGCTGGTCATCGGCTCGGTGCTGCTCACCGCCGGCTTCGCGCTGATGGGCACCATGCGCGCCGACACCCCGTACTGGCACCTCGCCGTGTTCATGGCGCTGATCGGTCTCGGCGTCGGCATGAGCATGCAGAACCTGGTGCTCGCCGTGCAGAACACGGTCCGCCCGGACGAGCTCGGCGCGGCCAGCTCGGTGGTGGCGTTCTTCCGCAGCCTCGGCGGCGCGATCGGCGTCAGCGCGCTCGGCGCGGTGCTCGGGCACCGGGTCACCGGCTACATGGCCGACGGCCTGAGCCGCCTCGGCGTCCCGGCCTCCGGGTCGGGTGGGGGCGGTCTGCCGGACGTGCACACGCTGCCCGGCCCGATCCGGACCGTGGTCGAGGCCGCGTACGGGCACGCCGCCGGTGACATCTTCCTGGCCGCCGCCCCGTTCGGGCTGCTCGCCCTCGTCGCGGTGATCCTCATCCGGGAGGTGCCGCTGCGCCGCTCCAACGCCGAGCCGATCCCCGCCGGGCAGGAGACGGCCGAGGCCGTCGCGGCCGGAACGCGGCACTGACGATGGACGCCGCGGAACGTGAGCGGTACGGCCCGCGGACCCGTCCGCTGCCCTACGAACGGGGTACGGACGGGCCACGGGTGGTGCTGGTCGGCGTGGACGGCAGCCGCACCTCGATGCGCGCCGCCGCGTACGCCGCCGGACTGGCCCGGCGGCAGGGCGCGACGCTGGTGGCGGTCTTCGTCAGCTCGCCCGCGTCGTACAGCGCGATGCTCTCCGGCGTGGTGGCCGGGGCGGTCCAGCAGACCCACGACGAGCTGGCCGACGAGCTGCGCGCGGAGTGCCGGCGCGGGGCCGAGGAACTGGACCTGCCAGTGACGTTCCTGTGCCGGCGCGGCGACGCCTACACCGAGCTGTGCCGGGCCGCCGACGAGCACCGCGCCGACATGGTGGTGGTCGGTTCCTCCGAGCAGGCCGGGCACAAGCTGGTCGGCTCGGTCGCCACCCGGCTGGTCCGCACCGGTCGCTGGCCCGTCGTCGTGGTCCCCTGAGAGGTAAGGAGGGGCCCCCTGTTAACGCCTCGCGTTGTACAAGGGGCCCCTCTTAACATCTGCGCCCATGACCTGGAGAGCACCCGAGATCGACCGCCGCCACGAGCCTTTCGTCGCCGACGAGCGCACGATGCTGCAGGGCTGGCTCGACCTGCACCGCGACACCCTGGTGCACAAGTGCGCCGGGCTGACCGCCGAGCAACTGCGCACGCCCAGCGTGGAGCCGTCCGGGCTGACCCTGCTCGGCCTGGTCCGGCACATGGCCGACGTGGAGCGCTGGTGGTTCCGCATCCGCGCCGCCGGTCAGGACGTGCCCACGCTGTACGACTACAGCACCGACCCGGACGCGGACCACAACGACATCGCCGACGCCGACCCGGCCGAGGCGTTCGCCACCCTGCGGGCCGAGATCGAGGCAGCCGACCGGGCCGTCGCCGAGCTGCCGCTGGAGCACACCTTCGCGCACCGTCGGGGCGACACCGTCAACGAGATCAGCCTGCGCTGGGTGTACGTGCACATGATCGAGGAGTACGCCCGGCACAACGGCCACGCCGACCTGATCCGGGAGCGCATCGACGGCGTCACCGGCTGCTGACCGGCTCAGTACGCCAGCGCCGCCCGCAGGTACCGCAGGTCGGCCGGGCCGCTCCAACGGTGCGCGGACAGACCCGCCACCCGGGCCCCGGCCACCGCGCGGTCCTCGTCGTCGACGAACAGCACCCGCCCCGGTGGCGTCTCCAGCGCCTCGCAGGCGGCCTGGAAGTACTCCTTCGCCGGCTTGTGCACCCCGACGACCGAGGAGTTGACGATCACGTCCAGCTCGCCGGTCAGGTCCAGCGCCGCCAGGTCGGCGTCGAGCAGGTCGGTGGCGTTCGTGCCGAGCCCGACCCGGATGCCGGCGGCCCGCACCTCGCGGACGAACGCCAGCACCTCCGGGTCGACCTCGCCGCGGTAGCTCTGCCACTCCTGGACCGCCGCACGGGCCCGATCCACGCCGACCACGGGGGTCAGCGCGTCGGCCACGCTCATCATCCACTGGGCGTGGCTGACCTGGCCGGTCAGCACCGGCTGGAGCAGTCCCCAGGACATCGCGATCTCACCGAGGACACCCTCGGTCAGCCCGTACTCCCGCTCGACGCCGGCGGCCACCGCCGGGTCCCAGCGGCGCAGTACGCCGTCGAAGTCCACCAGGAGCGCCGTGGCGCGTTCCCGACTCACTCGCTCGTCACCTGTTCCTCGTCGTCGGCCCGGTTGAGCCGCTGGCTGATCACCTGGGTCACACCGGCGCGCATGGTCACTCCGTAGAGCGCGTCGGCGATCTCCATGGTCCGCTTCTGGTGCGTGATCACGATGAGCTGGCTCTTCTCCCGCAACTGCGCCAGCAGCGTGATCAGGCGGCCCAGGTTCACGTCGTCGAGCGCCGCCTCCACCTCGTCCATGATGTAGAACGGGCTGGGCCGGGCGCGGAAGATCGCCACGAGCATCGCCACCGCGGTCAGCGACCGCTCCCCGCCGGAGAGCAGCGAGAGCCGCTTGATCTTCTTGCCCGGAGGGCGGGCCTCGACCTCGACACCGGTGGTGAGCAGGTCCTCCGGGTCGGTGAGCACCAGCCGGCCCTCGCCGCCGGGGAACAGCACCGTGAAGACCTGCTCGAACTCCCGGGCGGTGTCCTCGAACGCGCTGGCGAAGACCTCCAGGATCCGGTCGTCCACGTCCTTGACCACGGTGAGCAGGTCGCGCCGGGTGGCCTTGAGGTCCTCCAGCTGCTCGGAGAGGAACTTGAACCGCTCCTCCAGCGCCGCGAACTCCTCCAGCGCGAGCGGATTCACCTTGCCCAGCAGGGCCAGTTCCCGCTCCGCCTTGGCGGCCCGCTTCTCCTGCACCGGGCGCTCGTAGCGGACCGGCTCCGGCACCGGCCGGCCGTCCTTCTCCGCGAGCGCCACGTCCGCGTCGGTGGGCGGCACCAGCCGGTCCGGGCCGTACTCGGCGACGAGCGTGGCCACGTCCAGCCCGAAGTCCTCGGCGGCCTTCGCCTCCAGCTGCTCGATGCGCATCCGCTGCTCGGCGCGGGCCACCTCGTCGCGGTGCACCTGGCTGGTGAGCCGCTCCAGCTCGGCGGCGAGGCGCTTGGCCGCGCCGCGTACCTCGGACAGCTCGGCCTCGCGGGCGGCGCGTTCGCGGGCGACGGCGTCGCGGTGCTCCTCGGCCCGGGCGATGGAGACGGTGAGCCGGGTGAGCGCCTCGCGGGCGCCGCCGACCACGGCCCGGGCGATCTGGGCGCCGCGGGTGCGGGCCGCGCGCCGGGCCGCGGCGCGCTCCCGCGCCGCACGTTCGGCGGTGGCCTGCCGGGCCAGCGAGTCGGCCCGTCCGGCGATCGAGGCCACCCGTTCCTCGGCGGTACGCACCGCGAGCCGGACCTCCATCTCGTTCTGCCGTGCCTGCGGCACCATGGCGGCGAGCTGGTCCCGCTCCTCGGTGGACGGTTCGGCGTCGATCGGGGTGGCCTCGGCCAGCCGCAGCCGTTCCTCCAGCTCGGCCAGTGCCGCCAGATCCCGTTCCCGGGCCGCCTCGGCGCGGGCGCGGGACTCGCCGAGCCGGTCGGTCTCCGCCTTGGCCGAGCGGGCGGCGGCGCCCAGTTCGGCCAGGCGCCGCGCGGCGGCGTTGCGGTGGCTCTCCGCCTCCCGCTTGGCGGCGGCCGCGTGCTGCACGGCCTCCTTGGCGGCGGCCACCTCGGCGCGCGCCTCGGCGAGCTGTTCGCGCAGCTCGGCGGCGGTGCGTTCGGCGGTGGCCCGGTTGGTCCGCGCCTCCTCGACGGCGGCCTGCACCTCGATGAAGCTGGGCGCCTTGGCCGACCCGCCCGCCGCCGCGTACGCACCGACCACGTCGCCGTCGGGGGTGACCGCGCGCAGCTCCGGGTTCGCGGCCACGAGCGCGGACGCGGCGGCCAGGTCGTCGACGAGCGCCACGTCGCGCAGCGCCCGGTGCACGGCCGGGCGGATCGCGGGCGAGCACTCCACCAGGTCCGGGGCCCAGCGGGCGCCCTCGGGCAGCTTCGGGCGCAGCGCGTCGGCGGAGCCGTCCATGCCCGGCCCGGCGGGGCTGCCGACGAGCAGCCCGGCCCGGCCGGCGTCGGAGATCTTGAGCAGCCGCATCGCCTCGACCGCTTCGTCCACGCCGCTGACCGCCACCGCGTCGGCCAGGCCGCCCAGCGCGGCGGCGAGCGCCGCCTCGTCACCGGGCGCGACGGTGAGCAGCCCGGCGAGGCTGCCGAGCAGGCCGGGCACCTGGTCGGCGCGGGCCAGCAGTTCCCCGGCGCCGTCCTTGCGGCGCAGGCCCATGGCGAGCGCCTCCTCGCGGGCCTTCCAGGTGGCGGCGTCCTTCTCGGCGGCGCGCTCCCCGTCGGCCAGGCTGCGCACCGCGGCCTGGGCCCGCTCGTGGACGGCCACCGCCTCGTCGTGCCGGGCGTCCAGGTCGGCGTTGTCCCGGTCCGCCTCGGTCGACTGTTCGGCTACCGCGTCCAGATCGGCCTGCGCCTTCTCGGCCCGGCTCATCGCGTCGGTGTGCGCGGCGGCGAGCCGTTCGATCTCCTCGCCGGCGCTCGTGGTCCGCGCCCGGGCGGAGTTGACCTGTCCGGTGAGGCGGGCCAGCCCTTCCCGCCGGTCGGCGATGGCCTTGGCCGCGGCGACCAGTTCCCGTTCGGCGGCGGCGAGCTGGCGTTCCAGTTCCTGGCGGTGCTCGACCGCCTCGGCCAGCCGGATCTGGTCGTCGGTGAGCGCGGCCCGCAGCTCCTCCTCCTGCTCGCGGATCCGCCGCGACTCCGCCTCCAACTGCTCCGGGTCGCGTCCGGGGCGCTCGTCGTCACCGGCGGCGCTGAGGTGACGCAGCCGTTCCCGGGCCAGTTGCTCGATCGAGCGGAACCGCTCCTGGAGGGCGGAGAGGCGGTACCAGGTGTCCTGCGCCGCCGCGAGCAGCGGGGCGTCCTCGGCCAGCGCCGCCTCCAACTCGCCGAGGCGGCCCTGCACCTCGCCGTGCTCGGCCTCGACCAGCTCGCGCCGCTCGCGCAGCGCGGTCTCGTCGGCGATCTCCCGGTCCAGCGTGGTCCGCAGCGTGTGCAGGTCGTCGGCGAGCAGCCGCAGCCGGGCGTCGCGCAGGTTGGCCTGGATCCCGGCGGCGCGGCGGGCCACCTCGGCCTGCCGGCCCAGCGGCTTGAGCTGGCGGCGCAGCTCCGCCGTGAGGTCGGTCAGGCGGTTGAGGTTGGTCTGCATCGCGTCGAGCTTCCGCAGCGCCTTCTCCTTGCGCTTGCGGTGCTTGAGGACGCCCGCCGCCTCCTCGATGAACGCGCGCCGGTCCTCGGGCTTGGCGTGCAGCATGCCGTCGAGCCGGCCCTGCCCGACGATGATGTGCATCTCCCGGCCGATGCCGGAGTCGGACAGCAGCTCCTGGATGTCGAGCAGGCGGCAGGAGTCGCCGTTGATCTCGTACTCGCTCTCGCCGGAGCGGAACATCCGGCGGGTGATGGAGACCTCGGTGTACTCGATCGGCAGCGCGCCGTCGGTGTTGTCGATGGTGAGGGTGACCTCGGCCCGGCCCAGCGGGGCCCGCCCGGCGGTGCCGGCGAAGATGACGTCCTCCATCTTGCCGCCGCGCAGCGCCTTGGCGCCCTGCTCGCCGAGCACCCAGGCGATGGCGTCGACGACGTTGGACTTGCCGGAGCCGTTCGGGCCCACCACGCAGGTGATCCCGGGCTCCAGCTTCAACGTCGTGGCGGAGGCGAAGGATTTGAATCCCTTCACCGTCAGGCTCTTGAGATGCACCTTCTCGATCCTCGTCCGGTGGCCGCCGTACCGTCGCCGGCTGCGCGGACCTGGTGAACCCGCAGACTAACCCGGGACCGGGACGCCGTCGCCACGCGACCCACCCGAGGGCCCGGCTGTCCGCTTTCCGCCCGGCGGTCGTGGACGGAACGGAAATGCATGATCACAATTACCGGGCGCAATTCCGGGCGGTTCCGCAAGATCGAGAATTGCGGCGCCGCCGACGAAAAGGGGTACGCACATGGCTGCGCGCCGGCACTTGAGTGTCGGCGCGCTTTTCGGTGTGGTGCGATTCAGTTTTCCGGGAACTGGAGATCAGGTCAGCGCGGGCTCGGCCAGACGGAGGAGGTCATCCGCCTCCGCCGCTGCCGCCGCAAGCCGATCGTTGTCGGCACGCAGACGCGTGATCTCGAACTCCAGTGCCTGAACCCTGGCACGCAGTCGGGTGACCTCGTCGAGCAGGCGCCGGTCGGGCGCTGCACTTACGTGGCCGTAGAGGGCCTTCGCCATGCTGACTCCTTGATGTGCGCTGCCGGAAAGGCCGGCCAACGCGCGCCCATGATGTTCGCGGCTGCCATTCCCACTGCATCGGGGCATGGCTGGGCGCGACTGGCGACACCTACATATTGAGCCGAAACCCCCTCCTTCGTCAAGTTGACCAAGGCCGTAGATCATCTCCACGTCGGCCGGTCCACTCGCCGGGGGGCTGCCAGAAGGCGCGGACACGCTCTGTCCGGACGCCTTTACTGTACGCCGGAAATGTGTGAACGACTCATCCTCGCCGCCGGCTTCGCCTTAACTCTTTCTTAGCCACGTTGCCGCAGCTCCGAGCGCACCCGTAGCGTCACCCGGGCCCGCAACCGACCCGTGGAGGGGACAGGCGTGTACCGCTGGAACGACCCGATCGAACCGGAGGGCGCCCGCCGGCGTCCCGAGCCGCCGACCGACGAGGGTCCGGCGTGGCTCAGCGACCGGCCCGAACCGCGGTCGTCGTACCTGTTCGGGGACGCCGCGCAGCAGCCGCCCGCCGGCTCCTACCCGCCGCCCCGCGACCGGTGGAACGGCGAGGAGCAGCCCACCACCGCGTGGCACGGCCAGGAGCCCGCATGGCAGGGCCAGGAGCCCGCGTGGCAGGGCCAGGAACAGTCCGGCGCGTGGCAGGGCCACGAGCAGCCCGCGGCCTGGCCGGGCCGGGAACAGCCCGCCTGGCAGGGCCACGACCAGCCGGCCGGCGGCTGGGAGCAGCCCGCCGCGACCTGGCAGCCGGCGACCGACGCCCCGGCCGACGACCGGCGGCGCCCGAAGCGGCGCCTGTCCCGGCCGTTGGTGATCGGCGGGGCCGCCGCCGCGGCGACGCTCGTGGTGAGCCTCGGCGTGGGCGCCGTCCTGCTGCCCGGCGACGACCAGGGCACGAAGCGCACCTCCGCCGACGCGCCGGTGGCCGCCGCGCCGCAGGCGCCCGACGGGACCGAGGAGGGGCCCGCCGACGCGCTCGCCCCCGAGTCGGCCAGCCCGTCCGCCGTACCGACCACCGCCGCGCCGAGCCCGACGAAGAAGACCACCCCGAAGCCGAGCCGCAGCACCGCCCCGTCGCGGCAGCAGGAGCGCAGCAGCGCACCGAGCGGCGGCGGGTCGAGCGGATCGAGCGGCGGCTCCACGAGCACCAAGGCCACCGCGACGACCGGGCTCAGTGCCGAACTCCAGAAAGTCGTCACGATCGTCAACCAGGAGCGGGCGAAGGCCGGCTGCAAGGCGCTGACCGTGAACGCCAAGCTGAACCTGGCCGCCCAGCGGCACAGCCAGGACCAGGCCGACCACAAGAAGATGGACCACACGGGCAGCGACGGCAGCCAGCCCTGGGACCGGGTCAAGGCGGCCGGCTACAGCTACCGCATGGTGGGCGAGAACGTGGCCTGGAACTACCAGACCCCGGCGGCGGTCATGGAGGGTTGGATGAACTCCGAGGGCCACCGCAAGAACATCCTCAACTGCTCGTACACCCAGATCGGGGTGGGCGTGGCGCGCAGCAACGGGCCGTACTGGACGCAGGTCTTCGCCACCCCGGCCTGACCGCGCGTCGTGACCGGCCCGGCGCTCGTTGACCCATCGGGGGCGGCGCCGGGCCGCCCGCGTCCGGGGAGCTGTCGATGCGGATCCGGCCGGGGTGGGCCGTGCCGCGCTCCCGGCCGGCCCACGTCCGCCGACGTGGCCCGCGCCGGGGCGTGGCGCTCGCGCTGATCGCGCTGCTGATCGCTCCGGTGCCGGCGTGCCGCCGGCCGCTCACCCCGCCCGGTGCGCCCACGCCCTGGCCGGCTGCGCAGGCCGGCAGCTGGCGGTGGCAGTGGCAGCTCACCGCCCCGGTGGACGTCGCTGTCGACGCCGACGTCTTCCTCCTCGACCCGGTGGCGGCCACCTCGGCCGAGACCGCGGCGCTGCGCGAGCGGGGCCGCCGGCTGGTCTGCCACGTCCGGGTCGGGACGTACGCCGCCGGCGACCCGGACGCCACCCGCTTCCCCGCCGCCGTACGCGGCGCGGCGGTGCCGGGGCGACCGGGAAGCCGATTCCTCGATGTACGGCGCTGGGACGCGCTCTCGCCGGTGCTGGCCGACCGGTTCCGGCTGTGCCGGGGCAAGGGCTTCGGCGCGGTGGCGCTGGCCGACGCGGACGGCTACCGGTACCGCTCCGGTTTCCCGCTGGACTTCGACGACCAGTTGCTGTTCAACCGCCGGCTGACCGGGCTGGCCCGCAAGCTCGACCTCTCCCCCGGTCTGGTCGACGACGTGGCGCAGGTGGCCGCGCTGGCGCCCGACTTCGACTTCGCGGTCAACCAGGAGTGCGTACGCCGCCGCGAGTGCGCGAAGCTGCTGCCGTTCGTCGACGCCGGCAAGCCGGTCTTCCACGTCGAGTACACGGGCGAGCCGGCGGACTTCTGCGTCACCTCGGTCGGCTACGGCTTCGCCTCGATCCGCAAGGACCGGCAGCTGGACTCGTGGCGGGAGCCGTGCGCGTTGCCGTGACACCGCGGCGCCCCCGCCCGTCGGCAAGCGGGGGCGCCGGGGTACGGGCTCAGCCGGTGGGCGCGCCGGTGGCCGGGGTGGTGGCCTCCCCGCCGCGCGGCGACGGCACCCCCGCGTGTTCCGCGCTCAGCGGGGTGGCCAGGTCCTCCAGCGACCTGCCCTCGGCCTTGACGCCGAGCGTCAGCTCCACCAGCCCACCGATGATCATGACGGTGGCGCCGATGACGAACGCCAGCACCGTCTGACCGACCTCGCCGCTGCCGACCAGCTTGGCGAAGAGGAGCGGGCCGGTGATGCCACCGGCGGCGGTGCCGATCGCGTAGAAGAACGCGATCGCCATGGCCCGGGTCTCCATCGGGAAGATCTCGCTGACCGTCAGGTACGCGGCGCTCGCGCCCGCCGAGGCGAAGAACAGCACCGCGCACCAGCAGGCGGTCATGGTCACCGCGCTCAGCACGCCGGAGTGGAACAGCCAGGCGGTGCCGAGCAGCAGCACGCCCGAGCCGATGTACGACCCGGCGATCATCGGCACCCGGCCCACGGTGTCGAACAGCCGGCCCAGCAGCAGCGGGCCGAGCAGGTTGCCGACCGCGATCACCGCGAAGTAGTAGCCGCTGTTGCCGGGCGGGACGTCGAAGAACGTCTCCAGGATCTGGGCGAACCCGAACGTGATCGCGTTGTAGAGGAACGCCTGGCCGATGAAGAGCGCGAAGCCCAGCGTGGCCCGTTTCGGGTAGCGGCGGAACAGCGTCCGGGCGATCTCCAGGAAGTTCGTGCTCTTCCGCTGCCGGATCTCGATGTAGTTGTCCGCCTCGGCGAGGTCCTTGCCGGTCTCCCGTCTCACCTCGGCCTCGACCGAGTCCACGAGGCGGTTGGCCTCGTCGGCGTGGCCGTGGATGAACAGCCACCGTGGGCTCTCCGGTACGTGCCGGCGGACCAGCAGGATCACCACGCCGAGCACCGCGCCCAGGCCGAACGCCACCCGCCAGCCGAGGTTCGTCGGGAGGCCGTTGAGCAGCGGTACGGTCAGCAGCGCGCCGAGCGCCGCGCCGAGCCAGAAGGTGCCGTTGATGATGATGTCGATGCGACCGCGGTGGCGGGCCGGGATCAGCTCGTCGATCGCCGAGTTGATGGCGGCGTACTCACCGCCGATGCCCATGCCGGTGAGGAACCGGAACAGGAAGAACCACCAGGTGTCGAACGACAGCGCGGTGAGCGCGGTGGCGACCAGGTACAGCCCGAGCGTCAGCAGGAACAGCTTCTTGCGGCCGAACCGGTCGGTGAGCCACCCGAACAGGAGCGCTCCGGTGCAGGCGCCCGCCACGTAGAGCGCGGCGGCCAGGCCGGTGACCTGGCTCTGGGTGATGTCCAGGCCGCTGCCGGGCTCGGCGAGCGTGCCGGAGAGGTTGCCGACGATCGTCACCTCGAGCCCGTCGAGGATCCAGACGGTGCCCAGACCGATGACGATCATCCAGTGCCAGCGGGACCACGGCAGCCGGTCGAGGCGGGCCGGGACGTTGGTCCGTACGGTGCCGGTTGCGGCGTCGGTGCTCACGACGCCCTCCGGGGGGATGCGGAGGCCGGGGCACGACGGGCCGCCGGCGATAGCTCTTCGTCCATGGCCGCCCACATGCCCCGGCGCCCGGTGGGTTAATCCCAGCTACCCGGGTCGACACTCCACGACGGCGCCGACACTCCAGGTGACGCCATGACTGAAGAGGTGCACGGAGAAGCGATATACCTGAGAGTCATAGTTATGACTCTCAGGTATATCGCTCAATAGTGGATGCCGTCTCCGCCCCCGGCACAGGCTGGACCGAGTGTCAAGGCACGACGGCCAGCTCCGGTGCCGGGGCGGGCGGCGGCTCGACGGCCGGAACAGGCCGGCGGCGGCGCATGAAGCGCGGCGCCCACCAGTTCGCGTCGCCCAGCAGCGTCATCACCGAGGGCAGCACGACCGCCCGGATGATCGTGGCGTCCAGCAGGATCGCCGCCGCCAGGCCGATGCCGAGCTGCTTGAAATCGATCATGCTGAGCGTGGCGAAGATGGAGAACACCGCCACCATCACCACCGCCGCGCTGGTCACCACACCGGCCGAGGAGGTGATGCCGTGCGCCACCGCCTCCCGGTTGGGCATACCCCGGTCGACCGCCTCGCGGATCCGGCTGACCACGAAGACGTGGTAGTCCATGGACAGTCCGAAGAGGACCACGAACAGGAACAGCGGCAGCCAGGTGACGATCGCGTCCATCGAGGTGAAGCCGAGCAGCCCTTCCGCCCAGGTGCTCTGGAAGACCAGCACCAGCAGCCCGTACGCGGCGCCGGCGGAGAGCAGGTTGAGCATGATCGAGGTCAGCGCCACCACCACCGACCGGAACGTCCACGCCATCACCAGGAACGTCAGCGCCAGCACGAACGCCGCGACGATCGGCAGCTTCGCCCAGATGTGGGCGGCGTAGTCCTCGCTGGCGGCCACGCCGCCGCCGACCGCGAACTCCACGCCCGGGATCCTGCCGAGCGTGGCCGGGACCAGGTCCTGGCGCAGCTCGTGCAGCGACCGGGACGCCTCGTCCGAGCGGCTGGCGTGCGGCGTGGCCACCTCGAGCACCGACACCCGCCGGTCCGCCGACACCTGGATCTCCGGGCCGTCCCCCTCGGCCGGCGCGAAGAGTGGGTCGGCGGCGGTGCGGCCGGCCAGGTCGGTGAGCGCGGCCCGCACCCGGTCGGCCTGCTCGGCGGGCGCCCGCACGGCGACGGTGTGGCTGGTGCCGTTGCTCGGGAAGGCCGCGGTGAGCCGGTCGTACGCCTGCATGGCCGGCGTGGTGCGCGGCACGTCCTCCGCGCCGGGGAACTTCAGCTTCATGCCGAGCGCGGGTGCGGCCAGCGCGAGCAGCAGCGCGACCGAGATCAGCAGCGTGGCCACCGGCGCGCGCAGCGCCGGCTTGAGCACCGCCGGCCAGAACCGGGGCCGGGCCGGCTGCCCGTCCCGCCCGGTGCGCGGCGCGGTGAGGCGCCACAGCAGCGGCACCCGCGGCCGGTCCACCCAGCGGCCGAGCTTCGCCAGCAGTGCCGGCAGCACGGTCAGGGAGCCGATCACGGCGACCGCGACCACCAGGATCGAGCCGACCGCCAGCGAGGAGAAGATCGCGTCCTGGGCGAGCAGCAGACCGCCCATCGAGATGATCACGGCGGTGCCGGAGACGACCACGGCGTGCCCGGAGGTCTCCGCGGCGATCTCCACCGCGTCCAGGCCGGAGCGGCCCTTCGCCCGTTCCTCCCGCTCCCGCCGCACGTAGAACAGCGAGTAGTCCACCCCGACCGCCATGCCGATCAGCAGGATGACGCTCGCCGTGGTGTCGGTGGCCGGCACCAGGTGCGAGGCGAGTGTGGAGAGACCCATCGCGGCGGCCACCGAGGAGAGCGCCAGCAGCACCGGCACCCCGGCGGCGATCAGCGCGCCGAACGCGATGATCAGGATCGCCAGCGTCACCGGGAGGCTGAGCAGCTCGGCGCGCTTGAAGTCCTTGCCGAGCGTGTCGTCGAGCGCCTTGTCGATCGACGGACCGCCGACCTGCTCCACCCGCAGCTGCGGGTGCGCGTCCTGCACCTTCGCGGTGGTGTCCCGCAGCGGCTGCACCCGGTCCCCGGCGGTGCCCGGGTCGCCGGACATGGTGATCGGTACCAGCAGCGCGGTGCCGTCGCGCGACGGCATCGGCGTACCGATCGAGGCCACGCCGTCGACCTGCCGCAGCCGGTCCGCCGCGTCCTGCGCCGCGGCCTTCGCGGCGGCCTGGTCGAGCGCACCCGAGCGGGCGGTGATCAGCACGTTCTCGGTCGCCGGCCGGTCGAACCCGCCACTGTCGACGATCAGCTGTGCCCGTCCGAACTCGCCGATCGCCTGATCCTCGTCGGTGGCCTCGTTCAGCCCGGCGGCGCTGCCGCCCACGAAACACACCGCCACGAAGACCACCCACAACGCGATCGCGCGCCACGGATGCTCCGCACTCCACCGTGCCAGCCGCACGGTCACCGGTCGCCTGCCCATGTCCCGGGTTCCACCCTCCTGATGCCGGCCCTGTGCCGACCCCAGATGACGCTAGGCAGCAGGCGGGGCCCCGACATCGGGGAACGGCCCCCGCTCGTCCCCGATCCGCCGGGCGAGGTCCGCGCGGCCGGAACCGGCCGCGCGGACCGGGCGGAAAAGGGCATCTCCGGGTACGCTCCGGCGCGTCTCCGGGGACCGTCGGGCGATGCACACCGGCGCAACCCCGAATCGGCTCGGGGTCATCCCCGGAGGGTGCCCCGGGGCCGCGGCTGGCATCGCGGGCAACTGTAGGAGGACCGGTTCATGAACGCCTCCCGCCGGATCGGCGCGCCGCAGCGCGGGCAGGGCTCACCCTCCCGGCCGTACGCGTTCAGCGACCGGTCGAAGTAGCCGCTCTCGCCGTTGACGTTCACGTACAGCTCGTCGAAGCTGGTGCCGCCCTGCTTGATCGCCTCGGCGAGCACGTCCCGCACATGCCCGAGCAGCCGCAGCGCGGCCGGGCGGGTCAGCGCGTCGGCCGGGCGGGTGCCGTGCAGCTTCGCCCGCCACAGTGCCTCGTCGGCGTAGATGTTGCCCACCCCGGAGATCAGCGTCTGGTCGAGCAGCGCGCGTTTGATCTCCGTACGTTTGCGCCGCAGCGCCGCCAC
This sequence comes from Micromonospora sp. WMMA1949, assembly GCF_027460145.1. Lineage (NCBI taxonomy): Bacteria > Bacillati > Actinomycetota > Actinomycetes > Micromonosporales > Micromonosporaceae > Micromonospora > Micromonospora sp. WMMA1949. The sequence goes on from NZ_JAPZBG010000001.1 coordinate 1,297,585, forward strand.
GAACGCCTCGTCGGAGAACTCCGGGTCCATCGGGTCGCGGGCGATGTGGGCGATCTCGGCGGGCAGCTCCGCCCCGCCTTCGGAGACGGACAGCCCGCCGAACGTGCGCTGGTCGACGAAGCGCAGCTCCGGCCCGTCGTCGGCGAACCGGAACCGGACCCGCAGGTGCAGTTCGTCGGCCGCGCCGACCGGCTGCAGCAGCAGCTGGCCGGACATGCCGAGGTGGCCGATCACCGCGTCGCCGCTGTCCAGCGGCAGCCAGAGGTACTTGCCCCGGCGCCGCACGCCGGTGACCGTCCGGCCGGCGAGCACGTCGGCGAAGTGCGCGCCACCGGGCGCGTGCCGGCGTACCGCCCGCGGGTGCCGCACCTCGACGGCGGCGATCCGCCGGCCGATCACCCACTGGGCGAGTCCCAGCCGGACGGTCTCGACCTCGGGCAGCTCAGGCACGGCCGGCGCCCGCCTCGACGTCGGTCGTGTCGTCGCGGGCCTGCGACTCGTGCCGGGCCTGCGCCTCCGCGTCCGCCTCGGCCTGCGCCTCCGCCTCGGCCTGCTCGGTGAGCGTCCGCCAGGCCGACTCGGCCGCGCGCTGCTCGGCCTCCTTCTTGCTGCGTCCCTCCGCGCCGCCGTAGCGGTTGCCGGCCACCACCACCCAGGCGGTGAACGTCTTGAGGTGGTCCGGCCCGGTGCCCTCGATCCGGTACTCGGGCACGCCCAGTCCGAGCGCGGCGGTCAGCTCCTGGAGGCTGGTCTTCCAGTCCAGCGCCGCGCCCCGGCCCGCCGACTCGGCCATCAGCGGGTCGAACAGCCGGTGGATGACGATGGCCGCGGTGTCCAGGCCGTACTGGAGGTAGATCGCGCCCAGCAGCGCCTCCAGCGTGTCGGCCAGGATGCTCGCCTTGTCCCGTCCGCCGGTCGCCTCCTCGCCCTTGCCGAGCAGCAGGTACGCGCCCAGCCCGTCCGGGCCCAGACCACGCGCCACGTCGGCGAGCGCCCGCATGTTGACGACGCTGGCGCGCAGCTTCGCCAGCTGCCCCTCGGGCAGGTCGGGATGGTTGTGGAACAGCGCTGTGGTGATCACCACGCCGAGCACCGAGTCGCCCAGGAACTCCAGCCGCTCGTTCGTGGGCAGGCCGCCGTTCTCGTACGCGTACGAACGGTGGGTCAGCGCGCGTTCCAGCAGGTCCGGGTCGAGCGACACCCCGAAGGCCGCCTCCAGGTGGCCGACGGGAGCACGCCGCCGCTTGTCGTTGGTCATGGTGCTACCTCGGTGTCGTGTCGGTCAGGTGCGAGATCGTGCGGGATGTCGGCGAGCAGGGAACGGACCGTCCCGGCGGCGTCACGGCGCCACAGGTGGGCGGCGAGCGCGATACCGGAGGCGACGTCCTCGGAGCCGGCCGCGCCGTGGCACACGACCACGGTGCCGCCGACCCCGAGCAGAGCCGCGGCGCGCGGGGCGCCGCCGCGTGCGGGTGGGCCGCCGGCCATGGCGTACGCGCCCTCGATGGCCTTGAGCAGGACGTTTCCGGTGAAGCCGTCGGTCACCACGACGTCGGCGCGGGCGCCGAGCGAGATGTCGTACCCCTCGACCAGGCCGACGTAGCGGCCGTCGCAGGGCAGCGGCGCGGCGGCGAGCGCGGGCGCGGCGACGCGGCGCAACCGGTCGCCCTTGCCCGTCTCGAGGCCGACGGAGAGCAGTCCGACGCGGGGTGCGGTGACGGCGTGGGCCACCGACGCGTAGGCGGCGCCGAGGAGGGCGTGCCGGGCCAGCGTGGCCGGGCCGGGTTCGAGCGTGCCGCCCACGTCGAGCAGCACCACCGGCCCCTCGACGGCGGGCAGCGTGGCGGCGAGCGCGGGACGGCGTATCCCGGTCCAGCGGCCGAGGCCGAGCGCAGCGGCGGTGACTGTGGCGCCGGTCGAACCGGCGGAGACGACCGCGTCGGCGAGTCCGTCGCGGACGGCCTGCACGGCGGTGCGTACCGTGCTCTCGCCGCGGGCGGCGGTGGGATGGTCGGCCATGCCGACGACGGTCCGCACCGGGCGGACCGTGACCCGGGCGCGCTGGGCCGGGTCGAGCGCACCGATCAGCGCGTCGGCCACCTCGATCGGGCCGACGAGCATCAGGTGCAGGGCGGGATCCGTGCGTACCGCTCGCAGAGCGCCGTCAACCACGACGGCGGGAGCATCGTCCCCGCCGAGGAGGTCGACGGCGATCCGCGCGGTGCCCGGCTCCGACGGTCCGCCGACCATGAGCCGGTCGGCGGTGGCGGGAGCCGGGGCACCGGGCGAGAGCCTTGGTGCGCGCGTCACCCGACCGGTGGTCGGGGACGTCACTCGGCGGCCGGATCAGACGTCGAGGACCTGACGGCCGTTGTAGGTGCCGCAGACGGAGCAGGCGGCGTGCGGCAGCTTGGCCGACTTGCACTGCGGGCAGGCCACGGTCGCCACCGCCGAGGCCTTCCAGTTCGCCCGGCGGGCGCGGGTGTTGCTGCGCGACATCTTGCGCTTGGGGACGGCCACGGTTCTTACTCCTCTGTACGGGTCAGTTGCGTCAGGCTCGCCCAACGCGGGTCGACCTGCTGATGGCTGTGGTCGGCCGGCAGATCGTCCCAGTGCACCCCACACTCGGGGCACAGGCCTGGGCAGTCCTCCCGGCAGAGCGGGTTCGTCGGCAGCGCCAGCACCACCGCGTCCCGCAACGCCGGTTCCAGGTCGATCAGATCGCCCTGCATCCGGCCCACCTCGTCCTCCTCGGTCGTGTCGTCCGTGGTGCTGTTCTCGTACGCGTACAGCTCCTGGATCGTCACGGCCAACGAGTCGTCGATCTCGCGCAGGCAGCGGCCGCACTCGCCCTTGACGGGACCGGTGACGGTCCCGGAGACGAGTACGCCCTCGGACACCGACTCCAACCTCAGGTCGAGGTCGAGGTCCGCGCCCTCCGGCACGCCGATCAACTCCACGCCGAGGTCCGCCGGTGCCGGCACGACCCGCTTGTGCGTACGCAACGCGCCAGGTCGGCGCGGCAGTTCCCTCGTGTCGAGGACCAGCGGCGACCTGGGGTTGAGTGTGCTCGGCGAGTGTTTGGGCATAGTCAGACTCCGGCCGTTGAGAGGCCGACAAAGAAGGTTACCTGCCAGGTGGGCGGACCGTCGAACCGGGGGTTCGCCTCCGGCGCGACGGCAGCCGGCTGTCGGCGACCGGCCCGCGCGCCGCTCAGAAGGGTAGCGGGCGGTCCGCCTCGTCCCCGGCGAAGGTGCCGATCTCCCGCAGCGCGTGCATCTTGTCCCGGCCGCGCTCTATCGAGGCCAGCGCCCGGGTGAGGAACTGCTCGAAGTTCGCCAGTGCGGTGTCGACATAGTCGTCCACCTCCTCGCGGAGGCGCTGCGCCTCGGCCCGCGCCTCGGCGATGATCCGGGCGCCCTCGTGCTCGGCCGAGACGGTGATCTCGTTGACCGAGACGAGCCGGGCGTGTTCCGCCTCACCCTCGCTGATGATCCGGTCGGCCTCGCGCTTGCCGGCCTCCATGATCTTGTCCCGCTCCTCCAGCAGCGCCGCGGCCCGGCGCAGGTCGGCGGGAAGCTCCGCGCGCAGCTCGTCGAGCGCGGCGATCATCTCGCCGCGGTCGACCATGCAGTTGTTGCGCGACATCGGGACGGAGCGGGCCTGCTCCACCATGGCGATCATTTCGTCGATGCGATCGAGCGGGTCCACCGGTACCTCACTCCTGTCTTCGTCGGCCGCTCTCCATCATGCGGCCTCGCGCCCGGTCCCGGCGCTGCAGACATCATGTCGCGCCCGAGCCACAAGCACCCCACCCGCCCCACCCGGCGCGTCGCCCACCCCCGGCGGAGGGTCAGGGGCGGAGGCGGGCAGAGAGCTGCTCGCGGACCAGGTCGGGGACGTGGGCGGAGATGTCGCCGCCCCACTTCGCCACGTCCTTGATCAGGCTGGACGAGATGAACGAGTAGAGCGGGTTGGTCGGCATGAACAGCGTCTCCACGCCGGCCAGGCCGATGTTCATCTGGGCCATCTGCAGCTCGTAGTCGAAGTCGCTCACCGCACGCAGGCCCTTGATCAGCACACTCGCCTGCTGCGCGCGGCAGAAGTCGACGAGCAGGCCGCGGAACGACTCCACCCGGACGTTGTCGTACGAGGCGGTGACCTCGTGGAGCATGTCGATCCGCTCCTCGACCGTGAACAGGCCCTGCTTCGACTGGTTGACCAGCACTCCGACGATCACCTCGTCGAACAGCCGGCTGGCCCGGCCGATGATGTCGAGGTGTCCGTTGGTGACCGGGTCGAACGAGCCTGGGCACACCGCACGTCTCATGATCGGCGACCGTACCAAAGAGTGGTCTCGCCGTAACGTCTGCTGCGCTCCGGAGTGACACCTTCCACCCACGTGACCGGTCCGGTACGGCTGGACCGCTCGACGACCACCAGGGCGTCCGGGGCGAGCCACCCGCCGTCGACCAGCGCCGCCAGCATCGCGGTGATCTCGGCGTCCGGCACCGCGTACGGCGGATCGGCGAAAACCACGTCGTACGGCCCGCCGTCGGGGCCGGCCGCCAGCACGCCGGCGACCTTGCCGGTGACCAGGCGGGCGGCCGGCGCGGCCCGCAGCGCGGCGATGTTCTCCCGGATCACCCGGGCGGCCCGCGCGTCGGACTCGACGAGCAGCACGTGGGCCGCGCCCCGCGACAGCGCCTCCAGACCGACCGCGCCGGAACCCGCGTACAGGTCGGCGAAACGGGCCCCGTCCAGGTCGACATGGGAGTCCACGGCGCTGAACAGCGCCTCGCGGACCCGGTCGGAGGTGGGCCGGGTGCCGGCACCCGGTGGCGCGGCGATCCGCCGGCCGCCGAGCGTGCCGGCCACGATCCGGGTCACCGTCGCTCCCTGCGCATGCCCCGACGCTACGCGACGCCGCGAGGCGGGCACGACGTACCCGGCGCGACGATCGGTGACTCGACGTACATCAATGATCTCGAATACATAACGGACCCTTTACGACCCTTCGATCACGGTGACGCCCGCACTGTCGATCTCGCTAGGGTCTGGCCCGATTGCCGAGCGGACGCGTGGCTCCGGTCCCACCGCCCGGTCTCTCCCATCCTCCCCTCGTCAGGAGTAGGCGTGAACCGTCTCCACCTCCGGCGTGCCGCCGTCCTCACCGCCGGCGCGCTGCTCGGCCTCGCGGGCGTCGGCACCGTCGCCGGCCCGGCCGCCGCCCACCACCCCGAACCGTCCGGCAGCTACTGCGCCGCCGAGAACGGCACCGTCACCGTGACCTGGTCGGTGATCAGCAGCGAGACCGACATCTCCGGCCGCATCACCACTGTCGAATCCACGGTGCCCGGCCCGATCAGCGGCGGGCTGGCGGTCGGCGCGGAACTCAAGCCGGCCGGCCAGGGCCCGCTGACCGGCACCCAGACCCACACGTTCGCCGGCCCGATCCCGGAGCTGAAGCTGACCGTGGCCGCGCACTGGGAGCGGGGCCGCAAGTCGCACGACGGCCAGCGCACGGTGGTGGCCCGTCCGGGTCGCGACTGCGCGACGCAGAGCCCGTCACCGTCGCCCAGTACGCCGTCGAGCCCCACCCCCACGCCGAGCACGCCCGCCTCGCCGACCCCGACGCCGTCGGCGTCCGTCCCGCCGAGCCCGTCCACCCCGCCGACGCCGTCCGCCCCGCCGGCCGAGCCCGCCGAACCGGTCTTCAAGCTGGACCAGGACTGCGACTCGATGACCTTCATCGTGGAGAACCCGGCCGACGGCATCGCCTTCACCGCCACGTTCACCACCGAGAAGGGCGAGAGCAGGAAGCTCGTCTCCGAACCGGGCAAGTCCGGCTCGGTCGAGTTCGCGGCGTACCGGGGCCTCACGGTCACCGTGAAGTACGACGTGGTCGAGGAGTCCGAGACCATTCCGTACACCGCGCCGCGGGACTGCTCCGGGCAGGGCGGCGGCCTGCCGGTCACCGGCCCGGCCGTGGGCGCCGTCGCCGGTGGCGCGGTGCTGCTGCTGGCCGCCGGCTTGGTGCTGTTCGTGGTGGCCCGTCGCCGTCGGATCCGCTTCACCGCCTGATCCGCCGATCTCGCTGATCCGCACCGAGGGCGCGTCGACCACCCGGTCGGCGCGCCCTCGCCGTGGGTACGGCGGTCAGACCGCGTCGAGCACCGACGTGATCGCGACCGGGTCGACCTCGGCCTGGTTGGTCAGCAGGACGAGCCGCTCGTCGGAGCCGGGCAGCCAGGCGGCGAACGCCTTGTAGCCACCGTTGTCCCCGGAATGGTGCAGCGCCCGCCGGCCGGCCAGCGGGCCGACGAAGAACCCGTAGCCGTACGCCTCGTCGGGCCGCCCGGTCGGCGCGTGCGGTGCGGTCATCGCCGCCACCGAGGCCGGGGCGAGCAGCCGGCCCCGGCGCGGTACGTCGAGCCAGGTGAGCAGGTCCGCCCCGGTGCACCAGACGTCACCCGCGCCCATGCTGACGGTCTCCAGATCCCACGACGGCACCGGCCGGCCGCTCTCGTGTCCGGTCGCCACGTCCGGCCGCCCGTCGCCGGCACCGGCGAAGCTGCCCGTCATGCCCAGCGGCGCGAAGACCTCCTCGGCGAGGAACTCGGCGTACGGCCGGTCGGCCACCCGTTCGACGGTCCGGGCCAGCAGCACGTAGCCGGGGCTGCTGTAGTGCCACCCGGTTCCGGGCCGGAACAGCGGCGGCAGCGCCGCGAACCGGTCGAGCAGGTCGTCCGGCTCGGCCGGCCCGTGCAGGTCGATCGCCGGGTAGTCCTCCCAGTGGCCCAGGCCGGACGTATGGGTGAGCAGATGGTGCAGCGTGATGCCGGACCATTCCGGCGGTGGCGTGCCGGGCAGCCGGCGCACGACCGGGTCGGACAGGCTCACCGCTCCCCGCTCGGCGAGCAGCAGCACCGCCACCGCGGCCATCTGCTTGCTGATCGAGGCGATCTGGAATCGCGTCGCCGGGGTGCAGCGCCGGCCGGACGCCTCGTCGGCGACTCCGGCGACCCGGTCCACCAGAAGCTCGTCACCTCGGGCCAGAAGCAGCACACCGCGTTCGGGTGATGGTGTCGACATCTGCGCGAGCCTAGGCACACGACGTGCGTGCCGCAGCCCCGCGACCGCGCCGGCCCGCCGTCAGCCCTTCTCCAGATATTCGGCGCGTTCCTCGTCGACGAGCGCGGCCACCGACGCCGCCAGCGCCGGGTGCCGGGCCAGATCCGGGTCGTCCTCGACCAGTTCGATCGCCTCGGCCCGCGCGTCGCGGATCAGCTCGGCGTCGCGCAGCAACGACAGCAGCCGCAGGTGCGAGCGCCGGCCGGACTGGGTCGCGCCGAGCACGTCACCCTCGCGACGCTGCTCCAGGTCGAGTTCGGCGAGCTTGAACCCGTCGGTGGTGGAGGCGACCGCGTCCAGCCGCTCCCGCGCCGACGAACCCTCGGCCGCCTCGGTCACCAGCAGGCAGAGACCGGCTGCCGAACCCCGGCCGACCCGGCCGCGCAACTGGTGCAGCTGGGAGACGCCGAACCGGTCGGCGTCCAGCACGATCATCACCGTCGCGTTCGGCACGTTCACGCCGACCTCGACCACAGTGGTCGCGACGAGCACGTCCAGCTCGCCGTCGGCGAACGCGCGCATCACCGCGTCCTTCTCGTCGGCCGGCAGCCGCCCGTGCAGCACCCCGATCCGCAGCCCGTGCAGCGGCCCCTCGGCCAGCAGCGGCGCCACCTCGGTCACCGCCAGCGGCGGGCGGCGGCCGTTGTCGTCCTCCCGAGGCGCCTCCTCGTCCGACACCGGCCCTTCACCGATGCGCGGGCACACCACGTACGCCTGGTGGCCCTTGGCGACCTCCTCGCGCAGCCGGCGCCACGCCCGGTCGAGGAACGCCGGCTTCTCGGCGGCCGGGACCACGTGCGAGGCGATCGGCGAGCGGCCCTGCGGTAGCTGGGACAGCGTGGACGTCTCCAGATCGCCGTAGACGGTCATCGCCACGGTGCGCGGGATCGGGGTGGCCGTCATGACCAGCACGTGCGGCGGCTGCTCGGCCTTGGCGCGCAGCGCGTCGCGCTGCTCCACGCCGAAGCGGTGCTGCTCGTCCACCACCACCAGGCCGAGGTCGTGGAAGTCGACGCCCTCGTAGAGCAGGGCGTGCGTGCCGAGCACGATGCCGGCGCGGCCCTCGGCCACCTCGGCCAGTGCCCGGCGCCGGGCCGCCGCGCCGAGCGAGCCGGTGATCAGCTCCACCCGCGTGGCGTCGTCGGCGGCACCCAGCTCACCGGCCCGGCCGAGCGGGCCGAGCAGGTCGAGGATGCCCCGGTGGTGCTGGGCGGCGAGCACCTCGGTCGGGGCCAGCAGCGCGGCCTGCCCACCGGCGTCGACCACCTGGAGCATGGCGCGCAGCGCGACCACCGTCTTGCCGGAGCCCACCTCGCCCTGGAGCAGCCGGTGCATCGGGTGCGCCCGGGCCAGGTCGGCGGCGATCTCCCGCCCGACGACCTGCTGGCCGGAGGTCAGCTCGTACGGCAGCCGGGCGTCGAACGCGTCGAGCAGCCCGCCCGCCTTCGCCGGCCGGGCCCGCCCCGGCGACGCCGCCGCCCAGTGCTTGCGCTGCACCAGCGTGAGCTGCACGGCGAACGCCTCGTCCCACTTCAGCCGGCGGCGGGCCCGGTAGAGCGCCTCTTTGCTGGTCGGACGGTGGATCTCGCGCAGCGCGGTGCCGATGTCGGCCAGGTTGCGGGTGGCCCGCACGGTGGCCGGCAACGGGTCCTCGGGCGGGGTGAACGTGTCGAGCACGACGCGCACGCAGCGGGCGATCACCCAGGTCGGCACCGCCGCCGCGGCCGGGTAGACCGGGATCAGCGCCCCGGCGAACTCCTCGACCTCCTCGTTCGCCGCCGCCTCGCCCTCGCCGCCCTCGCCGAGCAGGACGTACTCGGGGCCGTTGAGCTGGCGCTTCCCACGGAACTCGGTCACCTTGCCGGCGAACAACCCCCACCGGCCCGGCCGCAGCTCCCGCTCCCGCCACGCCTGGTTGCCGAAGAACGTGCAGGTGAGCACGCCGCCGGAGCCGTCGCCGACGGTCACCTCCAGCAGGTTGCCGCGCCGCTGACGCATCGGGCGGACCGCGGTGCGCTGCACCTGGGCCAGCACGGTGACCTGCTCCCCCACGTCGAGCGAACGGATGTCGGTGTGCTCGCCGCGTTCGTCGTACCGGCGCGGGAAGTGGTAGATCAGGTCGCCCGCGGTGTGCAGGTCGAGGTGCCCGGCCAGCGCCTTCGCGGTGCGATCGCCGACCAGCTTCTTCAGCGGCGTGTCCACGGTGGCCGCTTCACTCGTCATTCGACCCCCACCAGGAGCGGATAGTGCGGCTGCCCGCCCTCGTACGCCTGCACCTCGACGAACGGCCAGGCCCCCTCGACATGCGCGCGGACCCGGTCGGCCAGCCCGGCCGGCGCGTCAGCGCCGCAGAGCAGCGTGACCAGTTCGCCGCCACCGCCGAGCATCCGGTCCACCACGGCGGTGCAGGTGTCGACCAGATCCTGCCCGATCAGGTGCACCTCGCCCTCGACCAGGGCCAGCACGTCACCCGGGCGGGCCGGCCCGGCGACCGTCAGTGCCTCCCGGGCGGCATGGCAGACCTCCGCGTACCGGCAGGCGCCGGCCGCCTCGGCCATCGCGATCACGTCGTCCTCGAAGCGCCGCTTCGGATCGCGGACGGCCAGCGCCGCGAGCGCCTGCACCGGCGAGCGGGTGGGCACCACGCTCACCTTCACGCCGAGGCCGTGCGCCTCCCGGGCCGCCGCGCTCGCCACCGACTGGGTGTTCGGGTCGTTCGGCAGCACCACCACCCGGGCGGCGCCGGTGGCCCGGATCGCGTCGAGCAGCTCACCCGTGGACGGGTTGGCGGGCACCACCACGGCACCCTCGGCGGCGAACAGCTCCGCGATGCCCGCGCCGGTGGCCACCACCACGGCGGCCCGCCCCTCGGGCAGCGGCACCTGCGGCGCCGGGGCGGCCTGGTCGGCGAAGCGGGTCACGCTGATCCGGTGCGGACGGCCGGCGACCACGCCCGCCTCGACCGCCGCCCCGATGTCGTTGACGTGCACGTGCACGTTCCAGGTGCCGGCGCCGTCGCCGACGATCGCCAGGGAGTCGCCGAGCGCGTCCAGTTCGGCACGCAGCCGCGCCACCGCCTCGTCGCCTGCCTCGAGCAGATACTGCACCTCGTAGGCGTACGCGTCGGAACCGCTCTCCCGCACCGCCGTGGCCGGCGCGCGGCGGGCGGGCGGCGCGGGCACCGGCTGCCCCGGGCTCTCCCCCGTGATCACCTCGACCAGCGCGTCCAGCAGCAGGCACAGGCCGCGCCCGCCGGCGTCGACCACGCCCGCGCGGGCCAGCTCCGGCAACTGCTCGGGGGTACGCGCCAGCGCGTGCGCCGCCGCCTCGGCCGCGGCCCGGGCCACGGCGCGCAGGTCGTCGCTGTCCGCCCGGCGGGCCGCGTGCGCCGCGGCGGCCACCACGCTGAGCAGCGTGCCCTCGACCGGCCGGGCCACCGCGGCGTACGCGGCGGTGGTGGCGTCGGCCAGCGCGTCGGCGAGCTGCCGCCCGCGCACCGCGGGCACGGCGGCGAGCGTGTCGGCGAGACCGCGCAGGATCTGCGAGAGGATCACGCCGGAGTTGCCGCGCGCCCCGAGCAGCGCGCCCCGGGCCATCAGCCGCAGCGCGTGCCCGTGCGGGGTGTGCCCGTCGTCGGGGAGCGTGCCGAGGTCCATGGCCAGCGCCTGCTGAGCCGAGGTGAGCGTGAGCACCAGGTTGGTGCCGGTGTCGCCGTCGGGCACCGGATAGACGTTGAGGTCGTCGATCTCGCCCTGGTGGGTGCGGAGGGCTGCGAGCCCGCTCGCGCACCAGCGGCGTACCGCTGCGGCGTCGAGGGTCTCCAGCACGTCGGGAAGCCTACTGGCGCACACCGACACGCGCCGGGGTCGGCCGCCGCGTGTCCGCCCCGGCCGACGGCCCGGGCGGGACGCCGGTACGCTGGGTGGGCTCGCGAAAGGGCCGGTTGGGCGTACCGACTGTCATCGGGTAACCTGACCAGGTTGCCTGGGCAGCGCCTGGCGGCGACCTCATGAACGTTTCAATCCCAGGAGTATCCCGTGGCTAGCGTGTGCGACGTCTGTGGCAAGGGGCCGGGCTTCGGCCACAACGTGTCCCACTCGCACCGGCGGACCAACCGCCGCTGGAACCCGAACATCCAGTCGGTGCGCACCCCGGCCGGTGGCGGCAACACCAAGAAGTTGAAGGTCTGCACCTCGTGCATCAAGGCCGGCAAGGTCACCCGCGCCTGACGCGGTAGCGCCACCGGAACATCGTCGGTCGCCGGCGGATCCCTTCGGGGTCCGCCGGCTTCTGTCGTGTCCCGGCGGCCCGTCGCCCGGTATCCACCGACCCGCGCCGCACCCCTGACCGACCGTACGGCGACCCACTGGTACGAGCCGGTTAGGGTGCTGCTGCGCCGGCCGTCCGGTTTCCGGCGCGAGCCGTGGGGAGGGTGACCGGTGGACCTCGATCTGGGTCGCGAGCAACTGGTGGTCGTGGGCGCGTCGTTCGGCTCACTGAGCTGGTTCGACCAGCACCTGCCGGCCGGCACCGTGGTGCTCGTCGAGGAGCCGGACGTGATCGCCCGCCGCGGCCTGGCCCGGTTCGCCGAGCGGCTGCCGATGATCTGGCGCCTCGTCGCCGCCGAGTACCAGACCGGCTTCGACCCCGACGACCTGCTCGCCCGCGAGCCCGCCCTGGCCGACGCCCGGCTGGTCCTGCCCGGCCTGGAGTACGCGGTCGGGGCCGCCGCCCGGCTCGCCGAACGGCTCGGGCTGCCCGGCGCCGGCGCGGAGGCCGCGGACGTCTTCTCCGACAAGCACCGGATGCGGCTGCTCGCCGACCGGATCGGGCTGGCCAACCCCGCCTACGAGCTGGTCGACGACCCGGCGCGGGCGGTGGAGTTCGCGCAGGCGCACGGCGGCCGGTGCGTGCTCAAGCCCACCCGCCGCTCCGGCAGCCTGGGTGTGCAGCTGATCACCGACCCGGCCGAGGTGCCGGCCCGCTGGGCGGCCAGTGCCGCCCCGCCCGACCCGGACGAGGCCACCGAGCGCGGCCTGCCCACCGGTGTGCTGGTCGAGGAACTGCTCGTCGGCTCCGAGCACAGCGTGGAACTGCTCGTGGCCGAGGGCGACGTGGTCTTCGCCAACGTCACCGACAAGCGGATCGCCGGCGGGCGCTACCCGGTCGAGACCGGCCACACCGTGCCGTCCGCGCTGCCCGCCGACGCGCGTGACGCGCTGCGCGCCGCCGCGGTACGCCTCGCCGAGGCGTCCGGCTTCCGCAGCGGCGTGCTGCACAGCGAGTGGATCCTCGCCGACGGGGTGCCGACGCTGGTGGAGTGCGCGGCCCGGATGCCGGGCGACATGATCCCGGCGCTCATCTCGATCGCCTACGAGCGGGAGTTCATCGAGGCGTACCTGCGGATCCTGCGCGGTGAACGCCCGGCGCTGCCGGCGCGGGCGACCGGCGCGGCGGCGGTCGAGTTCCTGATCGCGCCGCCCGGCCGGGTCACCGCCGTGGACGGCAGGCGCGACGCGCTGCGCGCGCCGGGCGTGCTCGACGTGCAGGTGGAGACGAAGGTCGGTCAGACAGTGCCGGAGCTGCTCTCCTCGGCGCACCGCAGCGGGCACCTGATGGCCTGGGGCGCGACCCCGGACGAGGCGGCGGACGCCGCGCGTCGCGCCGCCGGGGCGATCCGCATCTCGGTGGGCTAGAGGGTACGGCCGAACGACAGGCAGCCCGGGGCGTCCTTGTAGAAGCCGAAGTTCGGGATCAGCTCGTAGCCCGCCGAGGTGTACATGGCGATCGCCTCGGGTTGCTTGTCGCCGCACTCCAGCACGATCCGCTTGCGGCCGTGGTCGCGGGCGGACCGCTCGACCGCGCCGAGCACCGCGCGGGCCACGCCCCGGCCCCGGGCCGCCGGGTCGGTGTACATCCGCTTCAGCTCGGCCGTGTCGCCGTCCTCGCCGTGGCTGCGCCAGCCGCCGCAGCCGACCGGCCGCCCGTCCAGGTAGGCGACGAGGAACACGCCCTCCGGCGGGGTGAACTCGGCCGCGTCGACGGGGGTCTCGTCGCCGCTGCCGCCGTACCGGGCGCCGAGGTCGGCCAGCGCCGCCCGGATCAGCGCCTGCGACTCGGGCGCGTCGAAGCGCCGCTCCCGGATCTCGATCTCGCTCACCGTGCCAGGTTACGACCGCCGCGGGCCCGGCCCCGGCCCGGCGGCCCGCGGTCGGACGCAGATCACTCCGCCGTGCCGCGGCTGTGCCGGCTATTCCGCTCTGCGGCGGCTGTGCCGGCTATTCCGCTCTGCGGAAGTGGTCCCAGCCGCGCGGGCCGCTGTAGGCGGCGCCGTCGACGGTGACCCCGGCGCCGGCCGCCACCCGCCCGACCGGCCGCCACCCGTCGGGCAGCGCGGCGTCCGCCGGGAACGTCGCCGCCAGCGCGTGGTCCTCGCCGCCGGCCAGGATCCAGGTGTACGGGTCGACGCCGAGCGCCTGCGCCGCGTCCCGCATCTGCCGGGGCACCTCGAACGCCTCGCGGCTCAGGTCGATCGCCACGCCGCTGGCGGTCGCCACGTGCCCGAGGTCGGCCAGCAGCCCGTCCGACACGTCGATCATGGCGGTGGCCCCGGCGGCGGCTGCGGCCGGTCCGGCGGCGTACGGCACCTCGGGGCGGCGGAACGCCTCGACCAGCAGGCGGGGCGTGCGGAAGCCCCGGGAGAGCACGGTGTAGCCCGCCGCCGACCAGCCGGTACGCCCGGCCAGCGCCACCACGTCGCCGGACCGGGCGCCGGAGCGGACCACCGGGGCGCGGCCGGCCAGGTCGCCGAGCGCCGTCACCGCGATGGTGAGCGTCGGGCTGCCGGACATGTCCCCGCCGACCACGCTCGCGCCGACGAGCGCCGCCTCCGCGCCCAGCCCGTCGGCCAGTTCCTCGGCCCAGGCCGGGTCCAGCTCGGCCGGCATGCAGAGCGCGACGAGCAGCGCGGTCGGGGTGGCGCCCATGGCGGCGATGTCGGCGAGGTTGGCCGCCGCCGCCCGGTGTCCCACGTCCCGCGCCGACGACCAGTCCCGGCGGAAGTGCCGCCCCTCCACCAGCACGTCGGTCGAGGCGACCACCCGCCGGTCCGGCGCCGCCACCACCGCGCCGTCGTCGCCGGGGCCGAGCAGGCAGCTCTGTCCCTGTGCCAGCCGGGCGGTCACCCGGTCGATCAGGCCGAACTCGCCGACATCAGTGACAGTCATTCCGTCCCCTCGCTCCGCTGCGTCGTTCCGCACGTCCCACCCCTGTCCGTACCGGCGTGTGCTCGCTCACCGCGTCCGACCGGCAACCGATAGGGATCACGGCCGCTCAGTACGGTAGTTTCACCCTTCGGGTCGCCCGGAGGCGACGGACGGAGGTCGAGTCGTGGTACAGGCGTACATCCTCATCCAGACCGAGGTCGGCCGGGCGCGTGACGTGGCCGGTCTGATCGCGGACCTGGCCGGCGTGGTACGGGTCGACGCCGTCACCGGGCCGTACGACGTGGTAGTGCTCACCGAGGCGAACACCGTCGACGAGCTCGGCAAACTCATCGTCAGCAAGGTGCAGATGGTGCCCGGCATCACCCGCACCCTCACGTGTTCGGTGGTGCGGCTGTAAGTGGACGAGAAGGACACCTCCCCCCGCCGGGACGGCGCCACCCGCCGTGCCGCACTCTGGGCGACGCTCGTCGCGCTGCCGGTGACCCTGGCGGTCGCCGGGTTCACGTTCGCCAAGCTGGCCCCGGAGTCGCCGGACGCCGCGCCGAGCGCGTCGGCGAGCCCTCGGGCGCAGTCCAGCGCGCCGGTGGAGATGCCCGCCCCGGCGCTGGCCGAGCGCCCGACCGTCGTCTGCCGGGCACTGATGTCGCAGCTCCCGGACAGCGTGCGTGACCTGGCGCAGCGACCGGTGACCGCGGGCCCGGAGCAGAACGCCGCGTACGGCGACCCGGCGCTGACGGTGGCCTGCGGTGGCAGCCCGGCGCAGTTCCCGCCCACCGACGAGGTGTGGACGGTCAACCAGGTCTGCTGGCACGCGGCGCAGGAGGCCGACGCCACGGTGCTGACCACGGTCGATCGGGAGACGCCGATCCGGGTCCGGGTGCCGAAGTCGTACGAGACGCCGCTGCAGTGGGTGACCTCGATCTCCGAGACGATCGTCAGCTCGGTCCCCTCGGCGAAGCAGGCCCCCTCGGGCTGCTCCGCCTGACGCCCGGCCGGACATCCGGCCGGGCGCCGAGCAACGGTCAGCGGCCGGCGCGGCGGTGCAGGGCGGTACGGATCAGCCGGTTGACCAGCTTCGGATACTCCAGCCCACTGGCCGACCACATCCGCGGGAACATCGACGTCGGGGTGAAGCCCGGCATCGTGTTGATCTCGTTGAGGTAGACGTCCATCTGCGGGGTCACGAAGAAGTCGACACGGGCCAGGCCGGAGCAGTCGAGCGCGGTGAACGCCCGGGTGGCGTAGTCGCGCACCTGCCGGGCCACCGGCTCGGGCAGGTCGGCCGGTACGTCGTACTCGCAGACCTCGTCGGCGAAGATGTACTTGGCCTCGAAGTCGTACCAGTCGCGGTCGCCGATCATCCGCACCTCGGCGAGCACGGAGGCCTCCGGCGCGCCGCCCGCCTCGCCCTCCAGCACACCGCACTCGATCTCGCGGCCGACCACGGCCCCCTCGACGAGCACCTTGCTGTCGATCTCCCGCGCGGTGACGAGCGCGGCGTCCAGGTCCGCCCAGTCGTCGACCTTGGTGATGCCGAACGAGGAACCGGCCCGGGACGGCTTGACGAAGACGGGCAGCCCGAGGCGCTCCTTGTCCTCCTCGCTCAGTGACATCCCGGCGCGCAGCACCGCGTACGGGCCGACCGGGATGCCCTCGGCGGCGCAGAGCTTCTTGGTGAACTCCTTGTCCATCGCCGCAGCGGAGGCGAAGACGTTCGCCCCGACGTAGGGGATGTCGGCCATCTCCAGCATCCCCTGGATGGTGCCGTCCTCGCCGTACGCGCCGTGCAGCACCGGGAAGACCACGTCCACGTCGGCCAGCGCCACCGGACCCTGGGCCGGGTCGAGGACCATCAGGCCGCCGACGGCGGGGTCGGCGCGCAGCACCAGTTCGGCGCCGGAACCGGCGGTGATCTCGGGCAGTTTGCGGTCGGCGATGGCGAGCCCGCTCGGGTCGCCGCTGGCGAGCACCCACTGGCCCTGCCGGGTGATGCCGACCGGCACCACCTCGAACTCGTCCGGATCGAGCGCGGCCAGCACGCTGCCGGCGCTGACGCAGGAGATGCCGTGCTCGGGGCTGCGGCCGCCGAAGACGATCGCCACACGGGTCTTGCCTGGGGTGGTCATGGTCACCTCATCGTTCGCGACTGCGGCTGGCCGTGCTCGCCGGTGGCGCTCACCCGACTGACCTTACTGTGCGTTGCCGCAAGCGGTGGTCGTTACCCGGGGAGACACGGAGTCGCGTGGCAAACGGTCAGGAAGACCTATACAGGGAGTAACGGAACAGCCGGCCTCAGAGGACCGGGTGCCGGGGCCGGCGGCCGACCGCGATGACCTTCACGCGTTGCCGGCCGGCCCGCACCATGCCCAGCGCCATGAACGCGCCGGCGATCCGGTCGGCGGCCTCGCGGCTGCTCGCGCCGACCACCTGGCGGCGGCGTTCCGGGCTGGTCCGTTCGTCACGCCGGGTGCCGTCCGGTGGACGCACGTCGGTCAGGACCACCAGGAACCTGGTCACCGCGGAACCCCTCCCCGTCTCGTGGACCGGCAGGGGCACGCGGCGGTCGGATCGTGGGGGAGTGAAGAATCCGACCACCGCGCG
This sequence comes from Micromonospora sp. WMMA1949, assembly GCF_027460145.1. NCBI lineage: Bacteria > Bacillati > Actinomycetota > Actinomycetes > Micromonosporales > Micromonosporaceae > Micromonospora > Micromonospora sp. WMMA1949. The sequence goes on from NZ_JAPZBG010000001.1 coordinate 1,314,546, forward strand.
CCCCATCCCCTCCGGTCGCTCACCACCACCGTCGCCACGACAACCGGCGGTGAGGACGCCGTCACACAGTGACAGGTTTACCGGCGTGAATGCAACTCTCATCGACTTTCTCTCATGCCCGCTTTCCCGCCGGATGTGCGACCATCGATGCATGGCGCCGAAGACCGCCCGGGCCCGACGGCTCGGCATCGCCCTGCGGACCCACCGGGAGGCCGCCGGCCTCACCCTGGAGGCCGCGGCCGACGAGATCAACAGCACCCGGAGCACGTTGTCCCGCTACGAGAACGCGCAGACGCTGGTCAGTCCGGCCACCGTGCGCGCGCTGCTGACCAGCTACGGCGTGGGTCCGGCCGACATCGCCGCGGCGGTCGAGCTGGCGAAGGACGCGCGCAAGCCGGGCTGGTGGGTGTCCTATTCGTACCTGCTGGACCAGCGCACCATCGACTTCATCGCGCTGGAGGCCGAGGCGACGGGCATCGCGAACTTCGAACCGTCGGTGGTGCCCGGCCTGCTCCAGACCGCCGACTACATCCGCGGCGTGATGCGCGGCGGTCCCCACACGCTCACCGACGAGCAGGTGGAGCAGCGGGTCCAGCTACGGCTGGACCGCCAGCAGCGGCTCTCCGGCGCCGAGCCGCCGATCCTCGACGCCATCATCGACGAGGGCGCGCTGCTGCGCCCGGTCGGCGACCGCTCGGTCATGTCCGGCCAGCTCCAGCACCTGCTGAAGATGGCCGAACTGCCGAACGTCACGGTGCAGGTGATCCCGCTGGCCGCCGGCTACCACCGGGGCACCCGGGGCTCGCTGCACATCCTGGAGTTCGCCGACCCGGAGGACCCGATCATCGCCTCGGTGGAGACCGTCGCCGGGCAGATGGTCCTCGACCGGCCGGGTGACCTGCGCACCTGCGCCAAGATCATGGAGCACCTGCGGACCGTGGCGCTGAGCCCCGCGGCCAGCCGGGACCAGCTCCTCCGCCTGCTGAACGAGAGGTGACCAGATGAACGGCACGAATCCCGCACCGGCCCGCTGGCGCAAGAGCAGCCACAGTGGCGACGAGGGCGCGTGCGTGGAGATGGCGCCGCTGCCCGCAGCGGTGGCTGTCCGCGACTCGAAGGACCCGGCCGGCCCGGTGCTGATGTTCCCGCCGCACGCCTGGGCGGCGTTCACCGCCGCGCCGCCGCGCGCCTGAGCCCGCCCGCCACCGCACCGACCGCCACCGCGCGCCTGAGCCGGCCGGCAGGCGACGTCAGCCGAGTGGGGCGGCGGCGGTGACGGTCCCGCGGATCGCCTCCAGCGCCGCGATGGCCACCCCCCGCGCGCCGGCCATGTCCCGGTCCGGCACCAGCGCGAACGTGGCCACCGCGCGCTGCTCCTCCCGGAGCACCGTGTGCTCGGCGACAGCGGCGAGGAACCAGTCCCGGAACTCCGGCGCCGCCTCCACCACGCCCCCGCCGACGAAGTACGCGTGCGGGTCGGTGAAGTTGGCCGCGATGGTGAACAGCCGCCCCAGCGCCTTGGCCTGCTGGCCGAACACCTGACGGGCCAGCGGGTCGCCACGTTCGCCGTAGCCGCGCAGCAGCTTCGCCGCCCGGTCCGGCTCCTGTGCCGCGAGCGGATGCTCCGGGTGCCGGGCCAGCCAGTACGGCAGCAGGTTGCGCCGGATCGCGGTGAGCGAGGCGACGCTCTCCGCGTCCCCGGTGAAGCCGCAGGCGCAGACCGGTGCCGCCTGGTCCGGCTCGACCAGGCCGTCCAGCGGGATGTGCACGTGCCCGAACTCGCCGGCCATGCCGGCCGCGCCGCTGACCACCCGGCCGGACTCCACCACGCCCCCGCCGAGCCCGGTGCCGACGATCGCCGACACCGACGACCGGGCCATCGCCTCGGTGCCGAAGTGCACGTGGTGGGCGTAGAGCGCGGCGGCGTTGCCGTCGTTCGCGTACACCACGGGCAGGCCCAGCCGCCGTTCCAGCGCGGTGCGCACGTCGAAGCCCCGCCAGGCGGGCTGGGAGAAGTTCGTCGAGCCGCGCGAGGAGATCACGCCGGTGGCGCTGGCCGGGCCGGGCGTGTCCAGCCCGACCGCGCGGACCAGGTCACGCGGCACGCCGGTGTGGGCCAGCACGCCGTCGAACGCCCGCGCCAGCGCCTCCACCGCCGCCTCCGGCCCGGCGCCGACCTCGCTCGGGATCTCCAGCAGCCCGTCCACCAGGAACCGGCCGTCGACGGTCAGCACCGTGGCGTTGTCACTAGTGCCCCCGTTGTCCAGCCCCACCACCACCGGCACACCTGCGCTGCCCACCGCCACCGCCTCCCGCCGCGCCTGACCCGAGGCTAGTTCCCGTCCGGGCCACCCGCCATGCCCCGGCGGGACTCCCCCGCCATGGTCAGCCGGGGCGGCGGGCGGTCACCGCTGTGGCCTCGCGCTCCTCGTCGCGGACCACCGCCGGTTCCAGCCCGGCGGCGGCGAACACGGCGCACAGTTCCGGGGCCTGCGCGACGCTCGCCTCGACCACGACGTGCCCGCCCGGGGCGAGCCACTGCGCCGCGCCGGAGGCGACCCGGCGCAGCACGGCCAGGCCGTCCGCGCCGCCGTCCAGCGCCACCGGGGCCTCGTACAGGCGCGCCTCGGCCGGCAGGGAGGCCACCGCGGCGCTCGGCACGTACGGCGCGTTCGCCACCACCAGGTCCAGCGTCCCGCGCCGGCCGGCCGGTACCGCGTCGAACAGGTCGCCCTCGTAGACCGGGACGCCCAGCGGTTCGAGGTTGCGCCGGGCGCAGGCCACCGCCACCGGGTCGATGTCGGCGGCGGCCAGCCAGCGGGGCGCCAGCCGCTCGTGCAGCACCACCGCGGCGGCGCCGGAGCCGCAGCACAGGTCGAGCACCGCCGGCGCCGGCCCGGCGAGCGCCGTCGCCGCGTCGACGAGCAGGGCGGTACGACCGCGCGGCACGAAGACGCCCGGGTGCACGGCGATCCGCCGGCCGCAGAACTCGGCCCAGCCGAGCAGGTGCTCGAGCGGCAGGCCGGCGACCCGACGGTCGGCCAGCCGGGTCAGCGACTGCGCCGAGTCGGCGGCGGCGATCAGCAGGTCCGCCTCGTCCTCGGCGAAGACGCAACCGGCGGCGCGCAGCCGCCGGACGAGGGCGGGACGGTCGGGGGTGAACACGGTGGATGCCATGGCAAGCCTTTCGGGAAGCGCTCGTCGGCGCCCCCGGCGTCGCCTCAGCCCCGAGGCGACGCGGACTCGGAGGGAGCGCCGGTCCTCTGCTTGTGGATCGGACTCACCTCCTCGGGTCGGGGCCGCACGGGCCGTGGCTGCCCGTCACCATAGCCCAGCGGCCGATACGCCGTCAGCCCGCCGCGTCGAGCGCCGCCGCCACATCGGCGAGCAGGTCGTCGGTGTCCTCGACGCCGCAGGAGAAGCGCACGAAGCCCGGCGCCGTGTCGTCGCCCCACTGGGCCCGCCGGTCGGCTGTGGTGTGCAGGCCGCCGAACGAGGTGGCGGCGGCCACCAGCCGGGCCGCGCCGAGGAACCGGGCCACCCGGCCCTCGTCGCCCAGGTCGAACGAGAGCACACCGGGCACGCGCCGCATCTGGGCCGACGCGACCGGGTACGCCGGATCCTCGGGCCGGCCGGGCCAGCGGACCCCGGTGACGTCCGGCCGGGCCGCGAGCAGATCGGCCAGCGCCCGCGCGTTGGCGGTCTGCCGGGCCAGCCGCAGGTCGAGCGTGGCCAGCGAACGGTGCGCCAGCCAGCAGTCGAACGCGCCGGGCACCCCGCCGGTGGCGTTGCGCCACGTGGTCACCGCGTTCCGCAGCCCGGCGTCGCGGGTCGCCAGGTAGCCCAGCAGCAGGTCGGAGTGGCCGGTCAGCGCCTTGGTGCCGGAGGCGACCACCACGTCCGCGCCGAGGTCCAGCGGGCGCTGCCCGAGCGGCGTGGCGGTGGTGTTGTCCACCGCCACCAGCGCACCGGCGGCGTGCGCGGCGGCGGCCACCGCGCGCACGTCGGCGACGTCCAGGCCGGGGTTCGCCGGGGTCTCCAGCAGCACCAGCCGTACGCCGTCGAACGACGGGTACGGCCCGGCCGTCGGCACGAGCACCACGCGTACGCCGAGCTGTTCCAGCGTGTCCGAGGCGAACGCGCGCACCGAGTAGTAGCCGTCGGCGGGCAGCAGCACCGTGTCGCCGGGGCGCAGCAGTGTCAGCAGCAGCCCGGTGATGGCGGCCTGGCCGCTGGCGAAGACCCGGCAGTCGCCGCCCTCCAGCTCGCCGACCGCCGTCTCCAGGAGCCGCCGGGTGGGGTTGTCGGGCCGCCCGTACCCGTTCGTCGCCGCGGACGGGCCGCGCTCCGGGTCCAGGTGGTACGGCGCCGCGAAGACCGGGCCGGGCAGGAACGGCTGCCCGGGTACCGCGTCCGGCAGGCCGGCGTGCACGCTGCGCGTGCCGTCACCCCAGTGCTCGCTGCTCATCCCCGCTCCGCTCACTCGTACGACTCGGGCTTGGCGGTGCGGCTCATCAGCGCGTCCACCGCCAGGCGCGGATCCATCCCCTCGTGGCAGATCCGCTCGATCTGCTCGGTGATCGGCATCTCCACCCCGTGCGCGCGGGCCAGGTCGCGGATGGCCAGGCAGCTCTTGACGCCCTCGGCGGTCTGCCGGGTGGCCGCCTGGGCCTGTTCCAGCGTCTCGCCCCGGCCCAGGTGCTCGCCGAAGGTGCGGTTGCGGGCCATCGGCGACGAGCAGGAGGCGACCAGGTCGCCCATGCCGGCCAGCCCGGCGAACGTGATCGGGTCGGCCCCGAGCGCCACGCCCAGCCGGGCGGTCTCGGCGAGCCCCCGGGTCATCAGCATGGCCCGGGTGTTGTCGCCGAAGCCCATCGCGGTGGCGATGCCGTACGCCAGCGCGATCACGTTCTTCACCGCGCCGCCCAGCTCGCAGCCGATCACGTCGTCGTTCGTGTACGGGCGGAAGTACGGCGTGCGGATGGACGCCTGCACCAGCGCGGTCCGGCGGCTGTCGGCGCCGGCGACCACGGTGGCGGCCGGCTGCTCGGCGGCGATCTCGGGGGCCAGGTTGGGCCCGGAGACGACCACCACCCGGTCGGCGGGCACCCCGGCGGTCTCCGTGATCACCTGGCTCATCCGCTTGGTGGTGCCCAGCTCAATGCCCTTCATCAGCGACACCAGCGTGGCGTCCGGCGCCAGGTACGGCGTCCAGTCGGCGAGGTTGCCGCGCAGCGTCTGCGAGGGCACCGAGAGCACGACCACCTCGGCTCCCTCGATCGCCTCGGCGGCGTCGCCGGTGGCTGTCACCCGCTCGGGCAGGCGGATCCCCGGCAGGTACTCCGGGTTGTGCCGCCCGGTCCGGATCGCCTCGGCCACGGCGGCCCGGCGGGCCAGGACCGTCACGTCCCGCCCGGCGTCGGCGAGGATCTTGGCGAACGCGGTCCCCCAGGAACCGGCGCCCAGCACGGCGACGTGCCCGCTCATTCGGTGACCTCCCGGGTGCCGGTGCGGGCGGGCCGCTGCCAGAGCGGCGGTGGTGTGCCGCCGCGGATCTCCGCGACCAGATCCCGGATGCGCAGCATGATGGTGTCCGTCATCTCCTCCAGGATCGGCCGGGTCGGCGTGGCGCCGGCCCAGGGGCTCAGGTCCACCGGCGGCCCGGCGATCACCGTCACCGGCGTGCGCGGGCGCAGCCCGAACCGGGCCGTACGCGGGTCGAACATCCGTTCCGGGCCGACCATGGCGATCGGGACCACCGGGGCGCCGGTGGCGAGCGCCAGCCGGGCCGCGCCGGTCTTGCCCTTCATCGGCCACAGGTCCGGCTCCCGGGTGGTGGTGCCCTCCGGGTAGATCACCACGGCGCCGCCCTCGGCCAGCGCGGCGACGAGCTTGTCCAGCGACTTGACCGCCTCGACGGTGCCCCGCTCGACCGGGATCTGCTGGCACCGGTGCAGGATCGCGCCGACCACCGGCACCCGGAACACGCTGGCCTTGCCGAGGAAGCGCGGCCAGCGCCCGGCGTCGTAGATGTAGTGCGCCACCACGAGCGGGTCGGCGTGCGAGATGTGGTTCGGCACGAGGATCACACCGCCGTCGTGGCGCAGGTGCTCCATGCCCCGCCAGGTGCGCCGGGTCCAGACGGTCATCAGCGGCTTCACCAGCACCACGGCGAGCCGTCGCCAGAACCCCAGCCTGCGCCGTGCCACAGTGCCTCCTCGATCCGCCCTCGCGCCCCGGCACAGAATCATGCCTGTTCGCCCCCGCTGCGGCCAGTGCGGGTGTCGGCGCTCCCGCTGGCAGGATGGTCGGCGTGTCTGAGGCCCGCTGGACCGTGGTGATGCCGGTGAAGCGCCTTCCGGCGGCGAAGAGCCGCCTGCGGGGCGCGCTGCCCGGCGTACCCCACGAGGAGCTGGCGCTGGCCCTGGCGGCCGACACGCTGCGCGCGGTGCGGGCGTGCCCGGCGGTCGCCGGGGTGCTCGTGGTCACCGACGACCCGCGGGTGGCCGCGGCGGCCGGCGCGGCGGGCGCCCGCGTCGCGAGCGACCCCGGCGGCGGCCTGAACGCGGCGTTCCGGCACGGCGCGGCGGTCGCCGGGCCGCGCGCCGCCGTGGCCGGCCTGACCGCCGACCTGCCGGCGCTGCGACCGGCCGACCTGGCCGCCGCCCTGCGTGCCACCCAGGGGGTACGCGGGTTCGTGGCGGACGCCCCCGGCGGAGGCACGGTGCTGCTCGCCGCGCCGGCCGGGGCGCCGCTGGCGCCGCGGTTCGGGCCCGGCTCGGCCGCGGCGCACGCGGCGGGCGGGGCGCTGCCGCTCGCCGGGGACTGGCCCAGCCTGCGCCGCGACGTGGACACCCCGGCGGACCTGGCCGACGCCGCCGGGCTGGGCGTGGGGCCGCGCACCGCCGCGCTGCTGGCCCGGGTCGCCGGGGCGGTCCGGTACGGTGCTGGCATGCAGGGCACGGTGGCGACCTACGACGCGTCGACCCGCAGCGGTGTGCTGCTGCTCGACGACGGCACCGAACTGGCGTTCCCGGCCCGCGCGTTCGACGCCTCCGGGCTGCGGCTGCTCCGTCTGGGGCAGCGTGTCCGGATCGAGCGGGACGCCGACGGCGAGGTGGTCCGGGTGACCTTGCCGACGATGGCGTGAACAACCTGGCCCGAGTTCATTTTCCGTTCACCCTTATCGGGGAATCATGAGGTGGTGAGCACCCCTCGCGAGCACCCCGACGGCCCGCCGCCGATCCTCGACCCCGGCACGCCCCGCAACGGCCGCCCCACCCGCGGCTCGGACGGGCGGTTCCGCCAGACCCGGCCCCCGGAGGAGCGCCTCGGCGCCGATCCGGACGCGACCGCCGCCACCGGGCTGGACGAGCCGCTGGACCCGGTCGAGGGTCCCGGCCCGGCCGACGGGACCGCCGCGGACGCCGGGCCACCGACCACGCCGCCGCTGCCGGAGGACCGCTTCCTCAACCGGGAGCTGTCCTGGCTCGACTTCAACGCCCGGGTGCTGGCGCTCGCCGAGGATCCGCGCACCCCGCTGCTGGAACGGGCGAAGTTCCTGGCCATCTTCGCCAGCAACCTCGACGAGTTCTACATGGTCCGCGTGGCCGGGCTGAAGCGGCGGCTCTCCGCCGGCCTGCCGGTACGCGGCGGTGACCGGCTGCCGCTGCGCACCCAGCTCGACCTGATCACCTCCAAGGCCGCCGGCCTGGTCGCCCGGCACGCCGCCTGCCTCGTCGACGACGTGCTGCCGAAGCTCGCCGCCGAGGAGATCCGCATACTGCGCTGGAGCGACCTGGACGACGCCGAGCGGGAACGGCTGCGCACCTGGTTCCGGGAGCACATCTTCCCGGTGCTCACCCCGCTGGCGGTCGACCCGGCGCACCCGTTCCCGTACATCTCCGGCCGGTCGCTGAACCTGGCCGTGTCGGTGCGCGACCCGGACGGCGGCTCGGAGCTGTTCGCCCGGGTGAAGGTGCCGAACAACGTGCCCCGGTTCGTCCGGGTGCACCGCGACCAGCCGGGCGTGCGGTTCCTGCCGGTCGAGGATCTCATCTCGGTGCACCTCGGCCAGCTGTTCTCCGGCATGCAGGTGGTCGAGTGCCACCTGTTCCGGGTGACCCGCAACGCCGAGGTGGAGGTGGACGAGGACCGCGACGAGGACCTCCTCCAGGCGCTGGAACGGGAGCTGGCCCGGCGCCGGTTCGGCCCGCCGGTACGCCTCGAGGTCGCCGCCTCCATCTCCGACCACATGCTGGAGCTGCTGGTCCGGGAGCTGGACATGGACGGCCACGACGTGTTGCGCGTACGCGGCCTGCTCGACCTCTCCGCGCTCTGGCAGGTCTACGGCGAGGCGGACCGGCCCGACCTGAAGGACCCGTCGTTCGTGCCGGCCACCCATCCGCGTCTTGCCGAGGGTGAGGTGCCGCGCAGCGTCTTCGCCACGCTGCGCGACGGCGACGTGCTGGTGCACCACCCGTACCACTCGTTCGCCACCAGCGTGCAGCGCTTCGTCGAGCAGGCGGCGGCCGACCCGAACGTGCTCGCCATCAAGCAGACGCTCTACCGCACCAGCGGCGACTCCCCGATCGTCGACGCGCTCGTCGACGCGGCCGCGGCCGGCAAGCAGGTGGTGGTGCTGGTCGAGCTGAAGGCGCGCTTCGACGAGGTGGCGAACATCGGCTGGGCGCGCACGCTGGAACGGGCCGGCTGTCACGTCGTCTACGGCCTGGTGGGGCTCAAGACGCACTGCAAGACCGCGCTGGTGGTACGCCAGGAGGGCAACCAGATCCGCCGCTACTGCCACATCGGCACCGGCAACTACCACCCGAAGACGGCCCGGCTCTACGAGGACTTCGGCATGCTCACCGCCGACCCGGAGATCGGCGCCGACCTGACCGACCTGTTCAACGTGCTCACCGGCTACAGCCGGCAGACCGCGTTCCGGCGGCTGCTGGTGGCGCCGCAGGGCATCCGCAGCGGCCTGATCGAGCGCATCGACAGGGAGATCGAGCACGTCCGGCTGGGCATGCCCGGGCTGGTGCAGTTCAAGGTGAACTCCCTGGTGGACGAGGAGATCACCGACGCGCTCTACCGGGCGTCGCGGGCAGGCGTGCACGTCGACCTGCTGATCCGCGGCATGTGCACGTTGCGGCCGGGCGTGCCGGGCCTGTCGGAGAACATCCGGGTCCGCTCGATCCTCGGCCGGTTCCTGGAACACTCCCGGATCTTCCGGTTCGGCAACAACGGCGACGCCGAGTTCTGGATGGGCTCGGCCGACCTGATGCACCGCAACCTGGACCGCCGGGTGGAGGCGCTGGTGCAGGTGAGCGACCCGGTGGCCCGGGCCGAGCTGGACCACGTCCTCACCGCCGCGTTCGACAGCGACGTGGACGCGTTCGAACTGGCCGCGGACGGCACCTGGCACCGGCGAACCGGGGACGGCGACGTGCCGCTGACCCACCTCCAGGATCTGTTGCTGCGCCGGGTCGGCGGCCGGGCGGACTGACCGGGCCGTGGCGCGTGCCGGGCGGGCATACGGTGAGCGGGTGAGCGACGACGAACCGGTACGGATCCGGGCTGCCGGCGGCGTGGTGTGGCGCCCGGGTCCGGCCGGCGTCGAGGTCTGCCTGGTGCACCGCCCCCGGTACGGCGACTGGTCGCTGCCGAAGGGCAAGCTGGACCGCGACGAGCATCCGCTGGTGGCGGCCGTCCGCGAGGTGGCCGAGGAGACCGACGTCCGGGCCGTGCCGCAGGTCCGCCTGCCCACGGTCCGCTACCGCAGCGAGGGGCACGCCAAGGCGGTCGACTACTGGTCCATGCGGGCGGCGGGCACTGGCGGTTTCCAGCCCGGCACCGAGGTCGACGACGTGGCCTGGTTCCCGGTCGACGACGCGGTACGCCGGGTCAGCTACCCGCACGACGCCGAGGTGATCGCCGCGTTCGCGGCGCTGCCGCCGGTCACCGCGACGGTGCTGCTGGTCCGGCACGCGCACGCCGGCAAGCGCGGCACCTGGACCGGCCCGGACCACGGCCGCCCACTGGACGAGCAGGGGTGGACGCAGGCGCGGGCGCTGGTCCCGCTCGTCGCGCTGGTCCGCCCGGCCCGCCTGTTCTCCGCCTCGGCCCGGCGCTGCGTGCAGACGCTGGACCCGTCGGCGGCCCGGCTGGACCTGCCGATCGAGGTCTGCGGCGACTTCGACGAGCCGGCGCCGGGCCAGCAGGTCGAGGAGTGCGCGCTCGCCGCCGCGGCCCGGCTGACCACGCTGGCGCAGGCCGTCGGGACGGTCGCGGTGTGCAGCCAGGGCAAGGTGATCCCGGGTGCGCTGGAACGCCTCACCGGCCGCGTGGGCGAGGACTTCACCACCGCGAAGGGCGGCGGCTGGCTGTTGCCGTTCGCCGGCGACCGGCTCGTGCTGCCCGACCGGTTGTGAGGCGGGCGGCGGCGGTTCAGGGCAGCGTGACGGTGAGCGTCACCGGCAGGTGGTCGCTGGCCTCGGTGCGCGGTGCGCGTACCTCGCCGGCGGTCAGGCCCGGCGAGGTGAAGACGTGGTCGATCTGGGTGCGGGGGTCGTCGGCCGGGCTCGTCCGCAGCGGCCGGGCCGCGGCCAGCGCGTCCACCAGCCCGGTGCGGGTGAACTCGGCGAACGCCGCGTCGTCCGGCTCGGTGTTCAGGTCGCCGCCCAGCACCAGTGGACGGCCGTTCGCGTACCGCCCGGCGAACGCGGCCACCTCGCCCGCCTGCTCGACCGGATCCCGGCCGGGCGGCGGCTGCAGGTGCGTGGCCACCACGGCCAGTTCCCGGCCGCCGAGGTCGAGCGTGACGCCGAGCGCCTGCGCCCCGGTCGGCGCGCCGTGCGCCCTCAGCCGCCGGGTCTGCCCGGACCGCATCGGGAAACGGCTCAGCACCGCGTCGCCCCAGACCGGATCGGCGGCGGGCGCGAAGACGTACGGCATCTCCAGCCGCCCGGCCAGCAACGCCAGCGTGTCGTGGCCGCCGTTGAGCCACCAGCCCCGGTCGACCTCGCTGAGCAGCACCACGTCCGCGCCGCGCAACTCCCGGGCCACCGCGTCCAGGTCCAGCCGGCCGTCCAGGCCGAACCCCATCCGGATGTTGTACGCCGCCACCCGTACCGTCGCCGTGGCGCTCGTGGCGCGGGCCGGTGCCGGTGGCACGTGCAGCGCGGCGGCGAGCCCGGCCAGCGCGGTGAGCCCCGCCAGGGCAGCGATCCGGGCCGCGGCGGGCAGCACCGGGCCGGGAACCGCCGCGCCGGACGACGCCGGTGCGGGCCGGAGAGGCGCCGTAGCGGCCACCAGAGCCACCAGGACGGCCGTGGCGACCGGCGCCCAGCCGTTGGGGTACCCCAGGTCGTAGGCGGCGTAGTAGGCCACCGTGGCCACCGCGAACACCAGCATCCCGAGCGCCGGCGCCCGCCCGCGCCGCGCCCCCGCCCGCCCGCCGTCCGCGTCTCGTCCGTCGGTGGCGGCGGCCCGGTCGGCGGCCGCGTCGGTGAGCGCCAGGCAGCCGCCGAGACCGGCGGCGGTGAGCAGGTACGCCGGGACGAGAAGCCCGGTCACGAACAGCACCGACCCGGCGAGCAGCGCCAACGGCCACAGCATCCGCGCCACGTGCACCGGTGCCCGGAACAACGCCGCCGCGAGGAACAGCAGCACCGCGAGCGCGCCCAGCAGGTGTCCGCCGGCCGGGCGGGCGAGGCCCGGGAATCCGGGCGATCCGGTGCCGGCGGCGGCGCTCCAGAGCGCCGGGGCGAGCGCCACCTGACCGGCCAGCAGCAGCGCCGGCCCGCACAGCAACCAGGCCCGGCGACCCGGGACAGGCACGCGCCGCCCGGCGTCGCCGTCGGCCGCACCGGCCGTTCCCGCCGCGTCGCCGCTCGCCCGCTCCCGCCGTACCGCCACCGATGCGGCCAGGAACACCAGCACCAGCAGGGCGCTCAGGCTCCAGGCGAGCGCACCGCCACGCCACACCAGGTCCTCGGTGCCGAGCAGGGCGTGCCCGACCGCGTTCCCGGCCAGGCCGAGCGCCAGCCCGGCGACCGGGCGCGGCACGGTCGCGGCCACGGCGGCGAGCCAGACCAGGCCGGCGAGCAGTCCGGCGCAGGCCAGCCAGAGCTGGGCCGGGCCACCGGGTTGCGCGGTCAGCGCCAGCCGGGCCGCGGCCAGCACACCGGCCGCGACCAGACCGACCGGGGCGGGGCCGACGCGGCGTACGAGCGTGGGCGCGCCGAGGGCGAGCAGGAACCAGCCGAGCGCGAACGCGCCGAGCAACTCTGCGGGCGTCTCGGCGGCCCGGCCGAACAGGGTGATGACCGACGGGAGCCAGACCCGCAGCACGTCCAGCAGGACCGCGACACCGAGCGCGAGCGTGAGGGTGGAGAGGTGACGGTGCCGCACGGGCGCCTCTTCTCGTGACCGACGGGGGATTTCGGCACGGCGATTCTGCGGGGCGCGACGGCGGGCGGTCAACGGCGTACCCGTGCGAAAGGGCGCCCACCGCGAACGGTGGGCGCCCTTTCGTGGGCCGTCCGGTCAGCGCCGGGTGGCGGCCTTCTTGGCCGGTGCCTTCTTCGCGGGCGCCTTCTTGGCCGCCGTGGTCTTCTTGGCCGTGGCGGACTTCGCCGCGGTCGTCTTCTTGGCGGCAGTGGTCTTCTTGGCCGCGGTGGACTTCGCCGCGGTCGTCTTCTTCGCCGCCGTGGTCTTGGTCGCGGCGGCCTTCTTCGCCGGCGCGGCCTTCTTGGTAGCGGTGGTCTTGGTGGCCTTCGCCGCCGTGGTCTTCTTCGCGGCCCCGGTGGTCTTCGCCGCCGTGGTCTTCTTCGCGGCGCCGGTGGTCTTCTTCGCGGCGGCGGTGTCCTTGGGCACCTTGCCGCTGGCCACCATCTCCTTGAAGCCCGCGCCCGCCCGGAACGTCGGGACGGAGGTCTTCTTGACCTTCACCGCCTCGCCGGTCCGTGGATTGCGCGCTGTTCGGGCTCCCCGGACGCGCTTCTCGAACGCTCCGAAACCGGTGATCGCCACCTTCTCGCCCTTGGTGACCGCCGCCTGGACCTCAGCGAGAACCGCGTCGAGCGCGGCCGTCGCCGTCTTCCGGTCCCCCAGGCGAACGGCGAGCGCCTCGATGAGCTCGGCCTTGTTCACGACTTCCTCCCGATTGTGCAACTGACTCGACGCGAGCCATTCTGCGCGCACGGTATGCCCTGTGCTGCCTGGACACAAACATTCGGTGGAAAAAAGCCCTTGTGTCGCAACGGATTCGCCCCCACCAGCGAGGCCGGTGGGGGCGAAATGCGGTCTGCGGTCAGGCTACCGACGGCAGGAACGACGGCCGGGACGCCTCGAAGGCGCTGATGTCGGCCTCGTGCCGGAGGGTGAGTCCAATGTCATCCAAGCCCTCCATCAACCGCCAGCGGCTGTGGTCGTCCAGCGGGAAGGCCCAGGTGGCGTCACCGGCGTGGACCTGGCGGGAGGCGAGGTCGACAGTGATCGGAGTGCTCGGCTCCGATTCCACGAGATCCCACAATTCTTCCACGGCTTTCAATTCCAGCTCGACCGGAAGGAGGCCTTCCTTGAGCGCGTTGCCGCGGAAGATGTCGCCGAAGCGAGGCGAGATGACGGCCCGGAAGCCCCAGTCCCGCAGCGCCCAGACGGCATGCTCCCGGGAGGATCCGGTGCCGAACTCGGGACCGGCGATCAGAATCGACGCACCCGAATGAGCCGGATCGTTGAGGACGAATGACTTGTCCTCCCGCCACGCGCTGAACAGCCCGTCGGCGAAACCGGTCCGGGTCACCCGCTTGAGGTACACCGCCGGGATGATCTGGTCGGTGTCCACGTTGGATCGGCGCAGCGGCACGGCGGTGCCCGTGTGGGTGGTGAACTTGTCCATCTCTCGGCTGCCCTTCTACAGGTCGGCGGGAGCGGCCAGGCGGCCGACGACCGCGGTGGCGGCGGCGACCGGCGGGGACACCAGGTGCGTACGCCCGCCCCGGCCCTGCCGTCCCTCGAAGTTGCGGTTGGAGGTCGAGGCGGAGCGCTGGCCCGGCTTCAGGGTGTCCGGGTTCATGCCCAGACACATCGAGCAGCCGGCGAAGCGCCACTCGGCGCCGGCGTCGGTGAAGACCTTGTCCAGCCCTTCGATCTCGGCCGCCTCCCGGACCGCGGCGGAGCCGGGGACCACCAGCATGCGTACGCCGTCGGCGACCCGCCGTCCGCGCAGCACCTCGGCGGCGGCCCGCAGGTCCTCCAGGCGGCCGTTGGTGCAGGAGCCGACGAACACCACGTCCACGGCGAGGTCGCGCAGCGGGGTGCCCGGGGTGAGGTCCATGTACTCCAGCGCGCGCCGGGCGGCGACCCGCTCCGGCTCGGTGACGAACTCCTCCGGGTCCGGCACGGTGGCGCCCAGCGGCGCGCCCTGCCCGGGGTTGGTGCCCCAGGTGACGAACGGCGTGATCCGGCTCGCGTCGAGGGTGACCTCGGTGTCGAAGGTCGCGCCCTCGTCGGTGGGCAGCGTCCGCCAGTACTCCAGCGCCGCGTCCCAGTCGTCGCCCTGGGGCGCGTTGGGCCGGCCCTTCAGGTACGCGAACGTGGTCTCGTCCGGCGCGATCATGCCGGCCTTGGCGCCCCACTCGATGGACATGTTCGCGATCGTCATCCGCCCCTCCATCGAGAGGTCGCGGATCGCCTCGCCCCGGTACTCGACGATGTGACCACGCCCACCGCCGGTGCCGACCTGCGTGATCAGCGCGAGCACCAGGTCCTTGGCGGTGACGCCGGGGCCCAGCTCGCCGACGACGTTCACGGCCATGGTCTTCGGGCGGGCCTGCGGCAGCGTCTGCGTGGCCAGGACGTGTTCGACCTCACTGGTGCCGATGCCGAACGCCAGCGCTCCGAAGGCGCCGTGGGTCGCGGTGTGCGAGTCGCCGCACACGATCGTCATGCCGGGCTGGGTGAGGCCCAGCTGCGGGCCGATGACGTGCACGATGCCCTGGTTGTCGTCGCCCAGCGGGTGCAGGCGGATGCCGAACTCGGCGCAGTTGCGGCGCAGCGTCTCGATCTGGGTGCGGGAGGTGGGATCCGCGATCGTGAGCAGGTCGCCGCGCCGGGAGCGGAACGCCGGGTCGTCGTACCCGGTCGGGGTGTTGTGGTCCTCGGTCGCGATCGTCAGGTCGGTACGGCGGACCCCGCGCCCGGCCAGACGCAGCCCGTCGAACGCCTGCGGGCTGGTCACCTCGTGCAGCAGGTGCAGGTCGATGAAGAGCAGGTCCGGCTCGCCGTCGGCGGCGCGGACCACGTGTGCGTCCCAGACCTTCTCGGCCAGGGTCCTCGGTTGAGTGACTCCCACCATCTGGACATCCTAAATTCTGGGAGGTAAATTTCGGCTTGTGGGACACAGTATGAGCGGTGTCGGCGTTCTCGACAAGGCGGTGGTCATCCTGGCCGCCTGTGTCGACGGCGCCAGCCTGGCCGAACTCGTTGAACGCACCAAGCTGCCCCGGGCCACCGCGCACCGGCTGGCACAGGCGCTGGAGATACACCGGATGCTCGTCCGGGACACCCAGGGGCGCTGGCGCCCGGGTCCACGCCTGGGCGAGCTGGCCAACGCGGCCCCGGACGTGCTCCTCACCGCCGCCGAGCCGCTGCTCGCCGCGCTACGGGACGCCACCGGCGAAAGCGCCCAGCTCTACCTGCGCCGCGCCGACGAGCGGATCTGTGTGGCCGCCGCCGAGCGCGCCAGCGGCCTGCGGGACACCGTCCCGGTCGGCTCGGTACTGCCGATGACCGCCGGGTCGGCGGCGCAGATCCTGCTCGCCTGGGAGCCCCCGGAGGCGGTCATGCCGCTGCTCCCCCGCTCCAAGTTCACCGGCCGCACGCTGGCCGAGGTGCGGCGGCGCGGGTGGGCCCAGAGCGTGGCCGAGCGGGAGGCGGGTGTGGCAAGCGTCTCAGCGCCGATCCGCGACCGCACCGGGCGGGTGATCGCCGCGATCAGCATCTCCGGCCCGATCGAGCGCCTCGGCCGCCGCCCCGGCGAACGCCACGCCATGGCCGTCGTCCGAGCCGGCCAGCGCCTCTCCGGCCTCTGACCGCCCAGCCGCGAGGCCGCCCCCACCCCGGTGATCAAGGAGTTTGGGGCGGATTTCGGTGGCTCCGAGGACACAAATTCCTTGATCAACGAGGCGGTCGGGCGGAGTGGGGGCCGGGGCGGGGTGAGGAATGCGAACGGCCCGCCTCGCGGATGCGAGACGGGCCGTTCGTGGATGTAGCCCCGACCGGATTCGAACCGGCGCTACCGCCTTGAGAGGGCGGCGTCCTGGGCCGCTAGACGACGGGGCCAGGCACTTTTCCTGCTTCACCACCCTGCCGGGCGGCGTGGCAGTAGTCTAGCGGCATCCCGTCCGGCACCACTGAGGGGGGTCACCCCCTCCGGACGGGGCCAGGACAGCAGAAAGCCCGCCCCGAAGAACGGGACGGGCTGTCGGTGCTGTAGCCCCGACCGGATTCGAACCGGCGCTACCGCCTTGAGAGGGCGGCGTCCTGGGCCGCTAGACGACGGGGCCAGAACCTTCGTGCATTCCGCCGGCGTGAGCTGACGGGATCCAGCGTCCGGGGCTCTTGCGAACCCGCGGCTGCGCTGGGGTACCAGGACTCGAACCTAGACTAACTGAACCAGAATCAGTCGGGCTGCCAATTACCCCATACCCCATTGGCCCCTTGCGGCGCCGGGAATGAACTTTACCCTCCCGGTGCCGACAGGCCAAATCCAACCCCTCGAAACCCACCTGACCAGCGGAAACGAGGCATCGGAGCGAATCAGGCGACAGGGACCACCGGGTTGCTGAGCTCCCCGATCCCCTGGATCCGCACGGTGACCGTATCCCCCTCGGTGAGCGGACTAACCCCCGCCGGCGTGCCGGTCAGGATCACGTCGCCGGGCAGCAGCGTCATCACGTGCGAGATGTACGACACCAGGCCGGGCACGTCGAACACCATGTCCTTGGTCCGGCCGAGCTGGCGTACCTCCATCTCCTCCGGATTGCGACCCACCTCACACCGGATCTCCAGGTCGCTGACGTCGAGACCGGTGGTGATCCACGGCCCGATCGGGCAGAACGAGTCGAAGCCCTTGGCGCGGGTCCACTGCCCGTCGGAGCGCTGGAGGTCCCGCGCGGTGACGTCGTTGGCGCAGGTGTAGCCGAAGATGGCCCGTTCGGCGGCGGCCCGGTCGGCCCGGCGGGCACCCGGGGCGCCGATCACCACGGCGAGTTCCGCCTCGTGCTCGACCTGCTTGGAGAAGATCGGCAGCCGGATGGCGTCGCGGGGGCCGATCACCGAGGTGGACGGCTTGAGGAAGAGCAGCGGCTCCTTCGGCACCTCGCTGCCGTGCTCGGCGGCGTGCTCGGCGTAGTTACGGCCGACACAGACCACCTTGCTGGGCAGGATCGGCGACAGCAGCCGGACGTCGGAGAGCGCCCAGCGGGCGCCGGAGAACTGGATCTGCCCGAACGGGTGGCCCTCGATCTCGGCGATGGTCAGGCCCTGCGGCCCGGCCTCCGGCTCGCCCTCGACGGCTCCGAACGACATTCCCTTGGCATGAGCGAAACGAGCGATACGCACCCGGCCAATCTATCCCCGCCCGCGCGCCGCCCGGCGGACACCGGCAGGCGGCACGCCCGGCCGCCGCGCGCCGGGCCCTCGCCGGCCCCTGGCGGCACCGGATCGGCAGGGGCCGGCAGGGTACGCGTGATCGCGCCGGACGGGGCGGGAATGGCGGCTTCGTACCCACCCGGCGGCCCCCGGCCCATAGCTTCGGGTCCGGAGGTTCGTTGGTATGCCTGCATCGAGACGACACCAGAGGGCCCTGGCAGTGTTCGTGAACTGCCTCGGCGTCATCGCCGCCGTACCGGCGCTGTCCCCGGCGACGCCCGGCGCGGCCGCCGCCGCCCGTCCAGTCCCGGCACCGGCTGTCATCCCGGGTGCCGCGGCCACCCCGATCCCGACCGGCGTGCCGGCGGTGCCCCCGGCGGTGCCGACCACCGGCCCGGCGCCGGTCCGGCCGTCGATGCCCCCGGTCAGCGTGGCGGTGGGCGCGTCGGGCACCCCGGCACCGGGTTACCGGATCGAGGTCCGCAACGCCGGCACGGCGCCGGTCGACACCATGGTCCGGCAGGAACTGCCGAACGGGTCGCGGGCCACCACGGTGACCGGCGGTGGGCGGACCAGCCGCCCCGCCGGCACGAGCGCCGGTGAGGTGACCTGGCGGCTGCGCCTGCCGGCGAAGAGCACCACCACGTTGCACACCGCGCTGTCCGTCCCCGGTCCCGGCCGCTCGGTGACGGCACCCACCTGCGTCTACGGCACGGACGGCACGCGCCCGTTCGACTGCGCCACGGCCACGTGGGTGGGCGCCGCGACGGCCCCGGCGGCGCAGGTCACCGCCGCTCCGGCCTGGCGGCGGCCGCCGGTGCTGCTGGCCGCGTTCACCGCGCTGCTGGTGGTCACCGCCGGTGTGGTGTGGTGGGCGCTCCGGCGCCGCCGCCGGCGCACGGCGGCGGGAGGCGTCGCCCTGCACACCGGCGCCCCCGAAGGCGGCGTGCCCGGCCTGGGCATGCCGGGCGGAGCCGGCCCCGGCCGGGGCGGAACGGGCCACGGCGGAGCAGGCCAGGGTGCGCAAGGCCACAGCGGGCCGGCCGAGCGCGGCACCGTCTACCCGCGTACGGCGGTGCCGTCGCCCGCGAGCCGTCGTCGCCGGCCGCCGGTGTGGCTCGTGGTCGGCGTGGCGGCGGCCGTGCTGGCCGGTGTGGTCGGCGCGGCGGCCTGGTCGGCCACGCAGCGGGTGGCCGCGATGGACACCACCAAGCAGCCGACGAGCGGCGCGTGGGTGGGCAGCAGCGTCACCGGCGCGCTGGGTCAGCCGCTGCGCGAGACCGCGTTCGAGTTCACCGTCTACCGCATGAGCTGCGGCACCGACGTCCTGCCGGCGGCACCGGGCGGGGGGCGGCCGTGCCTGGCCACGGTCGGGGTGCGCAACCTCACCAACGAGGAGCAGACCTGGCACGGGCAGTTGCAGCGCGCGTACCTGCCGAGCGGGAACTGGGTGGCCGCCGACGAGGACGCGACCCGGGTGGCGAACCTGGGCCGGGACGTCTTCTCCCAGCCGGTGGCCGCCGGGCGGCGGGTGCTGCTGCCGCTGGTGTTCACCATGCGCGGCGACGAGCCGCCGAAACGGTTGGAGCTGCGCAGCGGCGTCTTCTCGGCGGGCGTGCGGGTGGACGTGGCGTGATCCGGGCACGGGCGGCGGTCGTACCCTGGGGTGTGTGACTGCCGCCCTCGCCCCCGCGCTCGACCTGGCCGACTGGCAGGCGCGCCGGCACGCCCACGAGGCGCGGGTGGACGCCTGGCTGACGCCGCACCTGGCCCGCCGCCGCACCGGGGTGAAGCACCCGGTGGAGGACTTCCTGTTCACCTACTACTCGCACCGCCCGGCGCAGCTGCGCCGCTGGCACCCGGGCGCGGGCGTGGTGCTGCGCGACGCCGACCCGGCCGGTTTCGGCCCGGACTACACGGCGGGCGCCGCCGGGCTCACCCTCGACACCGATCGGGTACGCGCGCGGCGCGCCGAGTCGATCGCCTGGATCCGTACGCTGCTCGCGGCGACCGCCGGACGCCCGGCGCAGTTCGGCTGTTTCGGCATGCACGAGTGGGCGATGGTCTACCGGCAGACCCAGGAGCAGGTTCGGCACAACGCCTGGCCGCTGCGGCTGAGCCCGGCGGCGACGGCGGCGGTGGTCGAGGAGCGCAGCGTGCGGTGCAGCCACTTCGACGCGTTCCGGTTCTTCACCGCGCCGGCCCGGCCGCTCAACGTGCTCCAGCCGACCCGGGAGGGCCAGCACGCGCTGGAGCAGCCGGGCTGCTTGCACGCCAACATGGATCTCTACAAGTGGGCGTACAAGCTGTCGCCGCTGGTGCCGTCGGAGCTGGTGGCGGACTGTTTCGCGCTGGCCCGGGAGATCCGGGCGCTGGACATGCGGGCCAGCCCGTACGACCTGGCCGACCTGGGCTACCCGCCGGTGCCTGTGGAGACGCCGGAGGGCCGGGCCGAGTACGCCGCCGCCCAGCGCGGGTTCGCCGAGCGGGCCGCCGGGTTGCGGGCACGGCTGCTGGCCGCGCTGGACCGGGCCGTGCCGGCCGACCGCCGCTGAGCGCGGGGCCGGCCGGCGCGGGGATCAGTTCGCGGCGCAGGTCACCGCCGGGGCCGGGCTCGGGACGGCACCGTCGGCCAGGAACCCGAACGTGGTCTGGGCGGCCGGGGCCAGCGTGCCGTTCCAGCTCGCGTTCCGGGCGGTCACTGTGGTTCCGCTCTGCGTCACGTCGGCGCTCCACGCCTGGCTGACCCGCTGGCCGGCGGCGAGCGGGAAGCGCACGGTCCAGCCGGCGATCGGCGCGGCGCCGTCGTTGCGGACGGTCACCTCACCCTGGAAGCCGCCCGGCCACTGACCGGCGATCCGCCAGGTGGCGGTGCAGCCACCGGCCGGGGGCGTCGGACCGACGGTGGGCGACGGGCTGGTCGTCGGTGACGGGCTGAGCGTCGGTGAGGGGCTGACGGTGGGCGACGAGGTGGGGCTGACGGTCGGGGACGTGGTCGGACCGGGCGTGGTGCGGCCCAGCGCGGCGACCAGCGCCGGGTACCACCTGTCGGCCATCTTCTGGTCCCCGGCCGCGTTCGGGTGCACGCCGTCGTACGTGTCGGTGGCGGTGCTGAACCCGGTCCACTGGTCGACCACCACGATCGGCGAGGCGGCGGTGGTCTTCCCGGCCGCCCAGCCGTCGACGAGCGCGTTGAGCGCCACGGTCCGCTGGCCGCACTCGGGGCAGCTCGCCGGGTTCATCGGGATGATCTTCGCGACCAGCACCGTCGTGGCCGGGTTGGCGGCCCGCATCTGGTCCACCAGCTTCGAGTACGCGGCCAGGACGGTGGCGGGCGCGATGTTGCTCCACACGTCGTTGGTGCCGAAGTGCATGAGCACGACGTCCGGCCGGGTGGCGGCCAGCCAGCCAGGCAGCAGGTTCTGGTTGGCCACGTTGGTGGCGAGGTAGCCGCCGTGCCCCTCGTTGTCGCCGTCGTACGGCACGCCGCAGCCCTGCGGCCCGAGCGTGCCGACGAAGTCGATGTCGGTGTGGCCGGTGGACTGGAGGCGGTTCCAGAGCATCGCGCGCCAGCAGCCGGGCGACCCGGTGATGGAGTCGCCCAGCGGCATGACGCGGACCGGGGTGGCCGCAGCGGCGGCCGGAGGCGTGGTGGTGGTGAGGGCGAGGCCGAGGGCGAGCACCGGTAGCAGCGCGGCGAGCGCGGTCAGCGCGGCGCGCAGGGGGTTTCGGGACATGCGCAAGGGACTCCTGTCACTGTGACGTGGTGGTCGGTGACGGCCCTGAGCTCCCGTACGCATTGAAGCGCTTCGACGCCTCCGGCTCAACCCTCCGGGTGTCCCCGGTGCCGGTTCCACTCCGGAGCGAGGATCGACATGACAGTGGCGTCCACCCAGTCGTCGCCGTCGCGCAGCACCTGCCGCAGCGTCCCCTCGGCGACGAAGCCCACCTTCTCGTAGGCGCGCCGGGCACGCGGGTTGAACGCGAACACCTCCAGCCCGATGCGGTGCAGGCCGAGCTGCTCGAAGCCGTACCCGACGATCAGCCGGACCGCCTCGGTGCCGAGGCCGCGGTCGCGGCCGCCGGGGCCGATCAGCGTGCGGAAGTTGCAGCTCGCGTTGGCCCGGTCCCACTCGTTGAGGACCACCTCGCCGACGCAGGTGCCGCTCGCCCGGTCCACCACCGCGAGGTCGAGCCGGTCGTCCTGGCTGTTGCGGGTGCCGTACCAGGCCCGCAGCCGGGACGGCTCGAACGTCTCGCCGGCCGGGCTGCCGGTCAGCCGGACCACCTCCGGGTCGGTCAGGATCTCGGCGAGCGCCGGCAGGTCGTCGTCCTGGAACGGGCGCAGCACCACACGCTCGCCGGTGAGCGTGGGCTTGACGGAGAAGGCGATCACGTGGCGAAATTCTCCGGGCGGCGCGCTCGGCGGCTCAACAGATTTTCGGTCAGTCGCCGTCCACCCTGCGGTCGCGTTTGCGCTGGGACTGGCGCTTCTTCTCGGCCAGGCGGCGCTCCTTCGCGCCACGGGAGGGGCGGGTCGGGCGGCGCGCCTTCGGCGGCGGGGCGACGGCCTCGCGCAGCAGCGCGGCCATCCGCTCGCGGGCTGCCTCCCGGTTGGCCAGCTGGGCACGGTGCTCGCTGGCGGTCACAGTGAGCACGCCGCCGACCAGCCGGCCGGCCAGCCGGGCCAGCGCCCGTTCCCGCAGTGTCTCCGGCACGCTCGGCGAGCCGCCCAGGTCGAAGCTCAGCTCCACCCGGGAGTCGGTGGTGTTCACTCCCTGCCCACCCGGCCCGGACGAGCGGGAGAACCGCTCCCGCAGCTCGGCGGCGGGCACCACGAGCCGATCGGTGACCCGCAGTCCGTCGTCCACTCCCCGAGGCTAGCGCCCGGCGCGGTGACTCGGGGTGGGGGTGGCGCTCGGCGTGGGACCGGTCCGTTCCTCGCCGCCGCCGGACGCCGCGTACGCGGCCGCGCCGACGAGCAGCAGGGCGATCACCGCGAGCTTGACGACCACACCCCGGATCGCGAGCCAGGCGTTGCGCCGGGCGCCGGGGACACTGGTCCGGATCGTCTGGTAGTCCGTCCAGCCACGCTTCGCACGCGCGTAGGACGCGCCGACACCGGCGCCGATGACAAGGCCCACCAGGAGGAGGGCCGCAATGACAGCTTGCTCCACCTCCGCCAGTATCCATACTCAGCGTAATATTTCTATGCCCCAATGATCCCACGCCGGATATCCGACACTTCGCACCGATCTTGCGACGCTTGTGCAGGTCAGCGCCGCGCCGCGCGCCCGGCCGGCGCCGCGCGGGCGGTCGCGCCCGTACGACTCAGCCGCCCCGGCCGATGATGGTGTCGGCGGTCTGCTGGACCTGGTCGATCGGGATGGCGAAGCCGATGCCGATGGACCCGTTGCCGTCGATGGTGGCGATCGCGGTGTTCACGCCGACCACCTCACCGCGCGCGTTCACCAGCGGTCCGCCGGAGTTGCCCGGGTTGATCGAGGCGTCGGTCTGCACCGCCGTGTGCCGGCCGTTGCCGATCCGTACCTGCCGGTTGAGCGCGCTGACGATGCCGGCGGTGACCGTGCCCGCGAGCCCGAGCGGCGACCCGACCGCGAGCACCGGCTCCCCCACCCGCGTCGAGTTCGCCTTCGCGAGCGGCAACGGCGGCAACCCGGCCGACGCGGGCACCCGGAGCACGGCCAGGTCGCTGGCCGGTTCCCGGCCCACCACCTCGGCCGGGAAACGCCGTCCGTCCGATGTCTCCACCGTCACCGCGCCGGAACCGCCCCGGGCCAGGATGTGGTCGTTGGTGACGATGTGCTGCTCGTTGTCGATGGCGAACCCGGAGCCGGACGCGGACGCGCCGGAGCGGCCCCCGACCATCACCGAGACCACCCCGGGCACCGTCTTGCCGGCGGCGGTGACCAGCTCCGCCGGCACCGGCGCGGCGGACGCCGCGGTCGGACCCGGCGCGCCCCGGTCGGCCGCCCAGGTGCCGGCCGCCGCGCCGGAGACGGTGGAGAGCGCCACCACCGCCGCCACGCTCAGCAGCCGGTGCCGTAGGCTCCGCCGCCCGGCCTCCGGCCCGACCCCGGGTACGTCCCGGTGGCCGCGCCCGTCCGGGTCCAGCTCCGGCGAGACGAACCACGGACCGCGTGGTTCGCCGAGTCCGGTCTGCACTGCCATGCTGGCTCCTCACGTGTCGTGCGGTAGTGGTGTGCGGTCAGGGCAGGCGGGAGAACCACCGCAGCGAACCGGCCGCGGCGCCCATGGCCAGGACCAGTCCGAGGCCGATGAAGCGGGCCGAGATGTCCTGCCGCTCGGTGCGGTAGCCGACCGAGGTGCCGATGTCCTCGTAGACGTCCTTCAGCTCGGCGGTGGTGGACGCCTCGTGGAAGCCGCCGCCGGTCTGCTCGGCGACCGCCCGCAGCGTCTGGCCGTCCACCGGCACCTGGATCGCGCGGCCGCCCCTGTCGACCGAGCCGCCCGGGGTGCCGAAGGAGATGGTGTGCACCGGCACCTTCGCGGCGACCGCCTGGTCGGCGGCCTCCATCGGGTCCATGCCGGAGGTGTTCGCGCCGTCGGAGAGGATGATGATCCGGGCCGGTGGCGGATCCTTGGCGGCGGTGGCGTCCAGGCTCTTGACCGCGCCCAGCGAGGTGCTGATCGCCTCGCCGATGGCGGTGCCCTGCACGCCGGTGATGCCTTCGGCCAGCCGCCCGATCCCGTCGTGCAGCGCCTCCCGGTCGGTGCTCGGCGGCACCAGCACGGCCGCGCTGCCGGCGAACGCGACGAGCCCGACGTTGAACTCGTCCGGGAGCCCGTCGACGAACCGGCGGCCCGCCTCCTTGGCCGCGCTCAACCGGTCCGGGTCCACGTCACCGGCGAGCATCGAGGTGGAGACGTCCACCGCCACCATCACGGTGGCCCGCTCCCGGGGCACCCGCACCTCCGCCTCGGGCCGGGCGAACCCGACCACCAGCAGCGCGAGCATGCCGAGGAACAGGCCCGCCGGGACGTGCCGCCGCCAGGCCGGGCGGCGCGGGGCGACCCGGTCGAGCAGGCGCAGGTTGGTGAAGCGCACCGCGTACCGGCTCTGCCGCCGTTGCAGCACCAGATAGCCGGCGACGAGCGCGACGACGGCGAGCAGCAGCCAGAGACGGGCGGGTGACTGCCAGGTCATGCGACACCTCCGCGGGCGGCGGCCGGCACGGTGGCCAGCCGGCGCTGCTCGTGCACGTACCGGACGACGTCCGCACACCAGTCCCGGTCGGTGCGCAGCGCCAGGTGGGTCGCGCCGGCCCGGCGCAGCGTGCGGCGCACCTGGTCGCGCTGCTCGGCGGCGGCGCGCGCGTACCGCTCGCGCAGGCCCGGGTCGCCGGTCCACACCTCGCGGTGCCGGCCGCTCTCCGGGTCGACGAGCGTGATCAGGCCGACGTCCGGCAGTTCCAGCTCGCGCGGGTCGGTCACCTCGACCGCGAGCACCTGGTGACGTACCGCGAGGCGGCGCAGCGCGGCCGCCCACGGCGGCGGCGCGGCGTCCGGGTCGTCGGGCAGCTCGTCGAGGAAGTCGGAGACGATCACCACGAGCCCGCGCCGGGTGGCCACGCGCTGGAGGCCGTCCAGCCCGTCGACCAGGCCCGGCGCCGCGTCCCGCGGGCCCGCGCCGGCCGCGCCCGCGCCGCCGGAGTCCGGCAGGTCGCCGGTACGCGGGGCGCCGAGCAGCGCGCGGAGCAGCCCGAGCAGATGGGTGCGCCCGCTGCGGGCCGGGAACCGGCGCAGCCCGTCCGAGGTGAGCACCTGAGCGCCGAGCCGGTTGCCGACCCCGGCGGTGAGGAAGCCGACCGCCGCGACGGCGGCCACCGCCAGTTCCCGTTTGTCCAGCGTGGACGTGCCGTACTCCATGCTGGGGCTGGCGTCGACGAGCAGCCAGGTGGTCAGTTCCCGGTCCGCGTCGACCTCCCGTACGTGCGGCACCGTGGTCCGGGCGGTGACCGCCCAGTCCATCCGTCGTACCTCGTCCTCGCCGGGCCGGTACTCGCGGCTGCCAGCCGCCTCGCTGCCGGGACCGGGGAGCAGCCCCCGGTACCGCCCGTGCAGCAGGCCGTCGAGCCGTCGGGTCACCGTCAGCTCCAGCCGGCGCAGCCGCTGGTCCGGGGCGAGGTCGGCGAGCCCCGGTTCGGCTCCGCCGGTCATGCCGCCGCCAGGTCGTTCATCGTCTCGGTGGGGCCGTTCACCAGCCGGGGAGGCGGCACCGCCTCGATCACGCGGCGCACCACGTCCTCGCCGGAGATCCCGTCGGCGATCGCGTCGAAGGAGAGCACGAGCCGGTGCGCCAGCACGTCCACCGCCAGTTCCCGGATGTCCTCGGGGAGCACGTAGTCCCGTCCGTGGATCAGCGCCTGCGCTCGGGCGGCGGCCACCAGGCCGAGCGTGGCCCGGGGGCTGGCCCCGTACGCCAGCAGGGGCGCGACGTCGGGCAGGCCGAAGCGTTCCGGGTCGCGGGTGGCGAGGATGAGCCGGACCACGTACTCGGCGAGCGCGTGGTGGACGAAGACGTCGGTGGCGCGGCGCTGGAGGTCGCGCAGCCGGGTCGGGTCGAGCACGGTACTCGCGGTGGGCCGCTCGGTGCTCATCCGGTAGAGGATGGCCAGCTCGTCGGCGTCGCTCGGGTAGTCGACCACGACCTTCATCAGGAAGCGGTCGCGCTGCGCCTCGGGGAGCTGATAGACGCCCTCGGACTCGATCGGGTTCTGGGTGGCCAGGACGAGGAACGGGTCCGGTACCGGCCAGCTCCGGCCGGCGATGGAGACCTGCCGCTCGGCCATCGCCTCGAGAAGCGCCGACTGCACCTTGGCCGGGGCCCGGTTGATCTCGTCGGCGAGCACCAGGTTCGCCATGATCGGCCCCAGCTCCACGTCGAACTGCTCGGTGGAGGCGCGGTAGATGCGGGTGCCGACGATGTCGGAGGGAACCAGGTCGGGGGTGAACTGGATGCGGGAGAACGTGCCACCGACCACTGTGGCGAGCGTCTGCGCCGCCAGCGTCTTGGCCACCCCCGGGACGCCCTCCAGCAGGCAGTGGCCGTCGGCGATCAGGGCGGTGAGCAGGCGGTCGACGAGCCGATCCTGCCCGACGATCACGCGTTTGACCTCGACGAGGGTCTGTTCCAGCTCGACGCCACTCGCGTCGGCGTCGACCGGGCTGAGCACGCTGGCCGGGGTGTCCGAGATGTCCGTCACGGTGCTTGCTTCCCGTGCCGGACCGGCGACAAACGTCGGATTATCGGCCCCTGGCCGGTGGTCGGCGGGCCGGACCGGCAGCATCTCCCCAGTCGGGCGGGAACGGCACGAAGCGGTGCGCCACCGGCCGGACCGGTACGGAACACGACACCGGCCCCCGCCGGAGCGGGGGCCGGTGCGGGGCCGGACGGGTCAGTTGGCGATGACCAGGTGGAACGGCCGGTCCGAGGCGCTGCCGGAGGAGCTGCGCGTCTGCACGAAGACGGCGTTCGGGGTCAGCGTGCGGGGCGCTACCGACACCTCACCGGCCGGCGGCACGTTCGCCGTGTCGTTCGTGCCGATCGTCGCCACGTACGCCTTGGCGGACACGTTGTAGTCCAGCAGCACCTGGTACTGCCCGGCGGACACCCCGACGCCCGGGGTGAACCGGAACGAGGACACCACGTTGCCGGAGTGCTGCAGCAGCGTGCCGTTGGCCGCCACGACGGCCCAGGCGACCTGGCCGGCCGCCGGCGGGGCCAGGGTGGCCCGCATCGCGGTCCGGGCGGCCTGCCGCTCGGCGGCGGTCACCGGCGGCTGGGCCGTGGAGTGCCGGGGGCCGGGCTGCGGCTTCGCCTCGGACTGGGCGGCCGCGGCGATCCCGCCACCGGCCAGGCTCAGCGACAGCGCGGCGAGCGCCACCACCGTCGCCTTGCGCTTGAAGAATGTGGCCATGAGTTCTCCCTTTGTAGACCGTGGTGATACGGCGACTGCGCGGGAAATTGCGGATCATCGAATATCCGCCAGGGAGCGCACCGCTTGTGAGCTGGCCTTACTACAGAGAGTCGCGACGTCTCAACCAGGTGGAACCTAGCACCGGAAAATGCGGGCGGTCAATAGCACTATTGCGTGTCCGACCGATCCGCAAAGCTGCCCGAAATTGCGAGGAACAATTCACGAAATTGTTTCGGAGGGCACCACGCCGACCCGGCTCCGGGTAGCCTGACCCTCATGATCACCATGGCGGGTCCACCCCGGGCGGGCACCCGGGGCGGCCGCCTGGCCACCGCCGCGTGCTGGCTCGCGGTCGCGCCGGTCGCCGCGTGGGCACTGGTACGCCTGACCGGGCTGGAACGCGGTCCACTGGTGCTGGCGATCGCGTTCACGCCGTACGTCGCCGCCGTGGCACCGGTCGTGGCGGTGGCGGCGCTCGCCCTGCGGCGCCGCGCGCCGGCGGTGGTCGCGGTGCTGGCCGCGGTGGCGCTGATCGGCGCGGTGGCGCCCCGCGCGATCCCCGGCGACCGGCCCGCCGCCGACGGGCCGACGCTGCGGCTGCTCACCGCCAACCTGCGCCTCGGCTCGGCCGACCCGGCGGCGCTGGTGGACCTGGTCCGGAACCGCCGGGTCGACGTGCTCACGGTGCAGGAACTCACCCCGCCGCTGGCGGCCGAGCTGGACCGGCTCGGCCTGGCCACGCTGCTGCCGCACCGGTCGCTGAGCCCGGAGGTCGGCTCGACCGGCTCCGGCGTGTACGCCCGGCACCCGCTGCGCGACACCGGTCACCGGCGCAACCAGGGGTTCTTCTTCACCCAGGCGTACGCGACGGTGGTGGTGCCGGGGGCGCCGCCGCTGCGGGTGGAGTCGGCGCACCCGGCCGCGCCGTACGCCCTCGACGTGGTGCCGGACTGGTGGACCGACCAGCGCGCCCAGCCGCCGGCCACCCCGCACGGCGGGCTGAGCGTGCTGGCCGGGGACTTCAACGCCACGCTCGACCACGCCGCGCTGCGGGACCTGATCGCCACCGGCTACACCGACGCGGCGGACGCGGCCGGAGCCGGGTTCGGCGGCACCTGGGGCCCGTACGACGGCGACCCGATCCCGCCGGTCACCATCGACCACGTGCTCGTCGACCGGCGCATCGCGGTGCGCGCCGCCGGCACCCATCCGGTGCCGGGGAGCGACCACCGCGCGCTGCTGGCCGAGCTGCGCCTGCCCGCCGGATGAGTCAGGCCGCCGTCCCGCCCGCCACCCGGGCCCGGTCCAGGCCGTAGGTGAGCGCGTCGACAAGGGCGTGCCAGCTCGCCTCGACCACGTTCGGGTGCACGCCCACAGTGGTCCAGTCGCGGCCGACGCCGGCGGTCTCCACCAGCACGCGCGTCACCGCGCCGGTGCCGTGGCTGCCCTCCAGGATGCGGACCTTGTAGTCGGCCAGCTCGAAGTCGCGCAGCTCCGGGTAGTGCCGGGCCAGGCCGACCCGCAGCGCCTCGTCCAGCGCGTTGACCGGGCCGTTGCCCTCGGCGGTGGCGATCACCCGCTCACCGCGTACCCGGATCTTCACCGTCGCCTCGGAGACCACGGCGCCGTCCTCCCGGTGCTCGACGATCACCCGGTACGACTCCAGCGCGAACGGCCGGGCCGGCGCGGCATCCGGCAGCTCGGAGCGGACCAGCAGCTCGAACGAGGCGTCGGCGGCCTCGAACGACCAGCCGTCGGCCTCCAGCTCCTTGACCCGCCCGGTGACCCGGGACAGGGTGTCCGGATGGCCGGCCAGGTCCAGACCGAGCTCACGGCTCTTGAGCTCGATGCTGGCCCGGCCGGCCATCTCGGTCACCAGGATCCGCATGTCGTTGCCCACCACAGTGGGTTCCACGTGGTTGTAGAGCAACGGGTCGACCTTGATCGCGCTCGCGTGCAGCCCCGCCTTGTGAGCGAAGGCGGCGGCCCCGACGTAGGCCTGGTGGGTGTCGGGGGCGATGTTGGCGATCTCGGCGATGGCGTGCGAGACCCGCACCATCTGTTCCAGGCAGCCCTCCGGTAGGACGGGCATGCCCAGCTTGAGCTGAAGATTGGCGACGATCGCGAAGATGTCGGCGTTGCCGGGGCGTTCGCCGTACCCGTTGGCGGTGCCCTGGACGTGCCGGACGCCCGCCTCGACCGCGGCGATCGTGTTGGCGACGGCGCAGGCGGTGTCGTTCTGCGCGTGCATGCCGAGGCGTTCCGGCGCGATCCCGGTCCGCGCCACCAGTTGCTCGACCACGGCGGTGACCTGGGAGGGCAGCATGCCGCCGTTGGTGTCGCAGAGCACGAAGCGCTCGGCGCCGGCGGCCAGCGCGGTCTCCGCCACGGCCGAGGTGTAGCCGGGGTCGAACCGGAACCCGTCGAAGCAGTGCTCCCCGTCGACGAAGACGCGCCGCCCCTGCGCCACCAGGTACGACACGGTGTCGCGGATCATGGCGAGGTTCTCCTCGGCGGTGGTGCGCAGCGCCCGCTCCACGTGCCGCAGGTCCGCCTTGGCGACCAGGGCCACGGCCGGGGTCTGTGCGTCGAGCAGGCCGCGCACCTGCGGGTCGTCCTCGACCGCGAGGCCCGCCTTGCGGGTGGCTCCGAAGGCGACCAGGATCGCGTGCCGCAGCTCCAGCTCGGTGCGGGCGCGGCGGAAGAACTCGGTGTCCTTGGGCACCGCGCCCGGCCAGCCGCCCTCGATGAAGCCGACTCCGAGGTCGTCGAGCAGGCGGGCCACCGCCAGCTTGTCGACCACCGAGTACGTGAGCCCTTCGCGCTGCGCGCCGTCGCGCAACGTCGTGTCGTACACCTGGAACGTCATCGGAGTCCTCTTCTCGTGCCCTGGGGAGCAAACAAAAAGACCCCCCGCGGATGCGGGAGGTCTGCGCGCTCGGCGAGGGAAGGCCGGCGCGCTAGCTGCTAATGATCAGGACGAAGCTGGTCACGACCCGTACTCTGCCACCCCGCCCCGGGTTTTGGGAGGCGAAACCCATATTCCGGGACGACAGCCCGCGCGACGCTCGACGCCGAGGCGCTCCTCGCCGGCGCCGGGGCCTGACCATGGGTCTCGACGCGATCAAGGCGGGCCTGCCCGAGTACGCCAAGGACATCCGGCTCAACCTCGGCTCCACCATCACCACCTCGACGCTGAAGCCGGAGCAGGCGTGGGGCACCGCCCTGGCCTGCGCGGTGGCGGCCCGCAACCCGGTGGTGCTGCGGGAGATCGCCGCCGAGGCGGCCGGTCACCTCACCCCCGAGGCGGTCGAGGCCGCCAAGGGCGCGGCGGCGGTCATGGCGATGAACAACGTCTACTACCGGGCCAAGCACCTGATCGGCGACGAGCAGTACGCGTCGCTGCCGGCCCGGCTGCGGATGCAGATCATCGCCCGCCCCGGCGTGGAGAAGACCGACTTCGAGCTGTGGTGCCTCGCCGTCTCGGCGATCACCGGCTGCGGCGTCTGCCTGGAGTCGCACGAGAAGACGCTGCGCGCCGCCGGGTTCAGCCGTGAGCAGGTGCACGAGGGGCTGCGGATCGCCGCCGTCGTCCACGCCGCCGCGGTGACCCTGGACGCGGAGGCCGCACTGGCCTGATCCACCGGCCCGCGCGCCCCGACCGGCACCGCGCGGGCCGGCCCTCCGGCGGTTGACCCCCGGACAGCGTGGGTAACCCTCCCGACTGATGACGGCGCCGCGACGGCCGCGGCCCTGGAGGACGGGAGGCGGCACATGGACGAACTGGACCCGCGCGCCACGCACGGCGGCACCGAGCCGATCCTCGACGACGGCCGGGGCGCGGTCGCCGGCGGCGCTCCGGCCGGTGCCTTCGACCCGTGGCGTTACCGCGACGAGGCGGGTGTGGCGAGCGCCGACCTGACCGGCTACAAGGTCGAGGCCACCGACGGCGCGATCGGCAAGATCGACCGGGCGAGCCACGAGGTGGACGACAGCTACCTGGTCGTGGACACCGGGCCGTGGATCTTCGGCAAGAAGGTGATGCTCCCGGCCGGCACCGTGAACCACGTCGACCACGACGCCCGCACCGTGCACGTCGACCGGGAGAAGGACCAGATCAAGGCCGCTCCCGAGTACGACGAGTCCAGCCACGCCGACCCGGGCTTCCGGGACCGGCTGGGCGGCTACTACGGCGAGAACCACTCGGCGCTGCCGCCGGACGTACCGCCGCGCATCTGACACCTCGGCGACGGCCGGCGGGGACGTACATACGCCCCGCCGGCCGTTACCGTGTCAGATGTGGACGCTCCCGAGAGCCCCTTCCCCGCCCTGTTCAACTTCCGCGACGTCGGCGGCTACGCCGCCGGTGACGGGCGCACCGTCCGCCGTGGCCGGCTCTACCGCTCCGACTCGCTGCACCGCATCGACGAGACCGACCGGACCGCGTTCACCGCGCTCGGCATCCGCACCGTGATCGACCTGCGCCGGCCGTCCGAGGTGGAACGCGACGGGCGGGTGCCCGACTACGACGGCCTGACCTACCGGCACATCCACCCCGAGCACGCAGACTGGGGCGCGAACCGGTTCGACGACTCCGGCGTCAGCCTGGCCCGCTACCTGGCCGACCGGTACGCCGACCTGGCGCGTACCGGCACCGCCGGGCTCGCCGAGGCGGTCGGGCTGATCGCCGATAGCGCCAACGCCCCGGTGGTGGTGCACTGCGTCGCCGGCAAGGACCGCACCGGCATCGTCTGCGCGCTCACGCTCTCCGTGCTCGGGGTGCCCGACGAGGACGTGATCGCCGACTACGCGCTCAGCACCGCCGCGTCGCGGCGCTTCACGGAGTGGGTCCGGGCCACGCTGCCGGACGCGGAGGAACCGCCGCCGCCGTTCCTGGAGTCACCGGCCGAGACGATGGAGCTGTTCCTCACGGAGTTGCGCACCGGCTACGGCTCCGTCGAGGGCTACCTGACCCACGCCGGCGTCACCGACGCGCAGCTGGAGTCTCTGCGCACCCACCTGCTGGACTGACCTGCCCCGCGGTGATCGAGGAGCGAACCCCTCGATCACCGCGAAGGGCCGTCAGAGGACCCGGGTGACCCAGCCGTGCGGGTCGGCGGCGCGGCCGCGCTGGATGTCGACGAGCTTCTGCCGCAACGCCATCGTGGCCCGGCCCGGCTCGCCGCCGCCCACGAGGAACTCGCCGTCGGGGAAGCGCACGCCGCCGATCGGGGTGATCACGGCGGCGGTGCCGCAGGCGAACACCTCGCGCAGCCGGCCGCTCGCCGCGTCGGCCCGCCAGTCGTCGAAGCTGACCGGCGCCTCCCGCACCTCGTGCCCGGCCTCGGCAGCCAGGGTGAGGATCGCGTCGCGGGTGATGCCCGGCAGGATCGTGCCGCCCAGCGGCGGGGTGACGATGCTGCCGTCGTCGTAGACGAAGAAGACGTTCATGCCGCCCAGCTCGTCGACGTACCGCCGCTGCACCGCGTCCAGGAACACCACCTGGTCGCAGCCGGCCTCGATCGCCTCGGCCTGCGCGGCGAGCGAGGCGGCGTAGTTGCCGCCGCACTTGGCCGCGCCGGTGCCGCCGGGCGCGGCCCGGGTGTAGTCCGGCGAGACCCAGACCGTCACCGGCTTCACGCCACCGGCGAAGTACGCCCCGGCGGGCGAGGCGATGACGCAGTAGAGGTATTCGTTGGCCGGGCGCACCCCGAGGAAGACCTCGCTGGCGAACATGAACGGACGCAGGTAGAGGCTGGCGTCCTCGTGCTCGGGAATCCACGCCTGGTCGATCTCGACCAGGCGGCGCAGCGACTCCACGAACGTCTCCCCCGGCAGCTCCGGCATGGCCAGCCGGCGGGCGGACGCGTTGAACCGGGCCGCGTTGGCCTCCGGGCGGAACATCGTCACCGCGTCACCGGTGCGGTACGCCTTCAGCCCCTCGAAGATCTCCTGCGCGTAGTGCAGCACGGCCGCGGCCGGGTCCATCGGGATCGGCGCGCGTGCCTCCAGGCGGGCGTCGTACCAGCCCTTGCCCTCGGCGTAGCGGATGGTGACCATGTGATCGGTGAACACCCGGCCGAAGCCCGGGTTCGCCAGCAGGGCGGCCCGGTCGGCGGCGGATACCGGCGCGGGATTCGGACGGATCTCGAAATCGAGCATGTCACCACCGCTCATCGCGCTGACCTCCCTGCGGGTTGACGGCATGCGGGATCGCACGCCGACGTCACTGGTGCCAGAAACTTACCCCGAACGGTCGTTCAGCGGATAGCTCCGCCCCGGCGGAAGCGACGCGCCGGACGGTCGGGTGGGCCCGGTGACGGGTCTGGCGGCCCGGTACCGGGCCGCCAGGAAGGTCGGCCCGGTCAGGCTACGGCGTACGCGGCGAGCCGGTCGCCGACCTCCTCGGTGCGCAGCGGCGCTCCCGGCGTACGCGCGGCCAGCTCGGTGCCGACCGCGGCGGTGACCCGGGCGGCGGCGTCGGCGTGGCCGAGCTGGTCCAGCAGCAGCGCGGCGGACAGCACCGCGGCGACCGGGTCGGCGACGCCCTGGCCGGCGATGTCCGGCGCCGAGCCGTGCACCGGCTCGAACATCGACGGGTAGCGCCCCTCGGGGTTGATGCAGCCGCTGGCCGCGAGCCCGATGCCACCGGTCACGGCGGCGGCGATGTCGGTGAGGATGTCGCCGAACAGGTTGTCGGTGACCACCACGTCGTACCGGGACGGGTTCGTCACCAGGAACATCGCGGCGGCGTCGATGTGCTGGTACTCCGTGGTCACGTCCGGGTGCTCGGCGGCCACCGCGGCGAAGGCCCGCGCCCAGAGCGACCCGGCGTGGGTGAGCACGTTGGTCTTGTGCACGAGCGTGACCTTGCGCCGCTCCCGGCGGCCGGCGCGGGCGAACGCGTCGCGGATCACCCGCTCGACGCCGTGCCGGGTGTTCAGGCTCTCCTCGGTGGCCACCTCGGCCGGGGTGTCCCGGTGCAGCGCGCCGCCGGCGCCCGCGTACAGCCCCTCGGTGCCCTCGCGGACCACCACGAGGTCGACCTCGCCGGGCTTGACCGCGGCGAGCGGGCCGGCGACGCCGGGCCAGAGCCGGGACGGGCGCAGGTTGACGTACTGGTCGAAGGCGAACCGCAGCTTGAGCAGCAGGCCGCGCTCCAGCACGCCCGGCGGCACCGTCGGGTCGCCCACCGCGCCGAGCAGGATCGCGTCGTGACCGGCCAGCTCGTCGAGGACGGAGTCGGGCAGCACCTCGCCGGTGCGGTGATAGCGCGCCGCGCCCAGGTCGTACTCGGTGGCCTCGATCCCGGGCACCACCGCGTCGAGGACCTTGCGGGCCTGCGCGACCACCTCGGGTCCGATGCCGTCGCCGGCCACCACCGCGATGTGTGCCACCTGAGGCTCCTCGTCTCGTCGTTAGGCGCAACCGTACGTCGCCGTCCCGGCCCCCGGTACGAATCTTCCAACATCCGGGACGGTGAATCACAGGAGGCTCCCAGCCGACACTCATGGTGCGGTCATCTCCACTGCTTAGGGTCGGGGTCACGGGTCGACGGGGGCCCGGAATCCGGCACCGCCGCGACGCGGCGGCGACCACCGAGGGGGCAGGTGTCATGCGGATCGAGCACCGGCGAGCCCACTGGGCGGACGAACAACCACGTACCCGTTGGATCGACCAGTCCGCGTTCCGCCCGCTCCGGCCGGACCTGCACCTGGGCGCCAACCACCGCGTCGAGCGGGCCGGCACCGCGACCTCCGGCCGGATCAGCGTCCGGCACACGGTGACCACCTCGACCGCCGACTACACCCTGCTGCTCAACGCGCCGGAGTGGTTCGGCCACCGGGCGGTGAGCGAGGCGCTGCGTGACGCCGTCGCCGAGCTGCGCGCCGTCGACCTCACCTACGGCCCGAACCGGCCGGACAGCCTCGTGTCCCGGCTGCGCCGCGAGGAGATCAGCCCCGACTCGTACCCCCCGCTGGCCGACCTGATCGACCTCTGCGCCGCGATGCGGGCGGCGACCGACGGCTGGTTCGACGCCTGGGCGGTGCCCGGCGGCTTCGACCCGGGCGGCCTGCTCGGCGGCTGGGCGGTGGAGCGGGCCGCGGCGCGGTTGCGCGCCGCCGGCATCCACGACTACGCCGTGCTCACCGGCGCCGACCTGACGGTACGCGGACACGCGGCGCACGGCGGGCCGTGGCGCGTCGCGGTGCACCACCCCACCGACACCCGGCGCACGCCCGTCGTGCTGGAGATGACCACGGGCTCGGTCGGCACCTCCGGCGTCACCGGCCGCCGCGGGCACGTCGTCGACCCGCACACCGGGGAGCCGACCGACCGGCTGGTGGCCGCCACCGTGCTCGGGCCGAACCTGGCAGTCGCCGACGCCTACGCCACCGCCCTGTACGCCGCCGGACCGGCCGGGCTGGCCTGGTTCCGCCACGACGCGGACTACCGCCCCCTGTTCGCGCACCACCGGCGCTGATCTGCTGTCTGGCGCGGAGCGCGATCGGCCCCCACGGTCTCGGCAACGACCGTGAGGGCCGGTCAGCGACGAGTGCGCGTGGCTCGCGCAATCGAGGGGTGCGGGCCGAGGGGCCGGGCGCCCGACCGCGCCACCCGAAGACGGGCCGGGGATCGACTCAGCGGAAACCGCATCGGTACGCTAGCGAATCGACGCAACTCGAGGCAAGAGTCTCCACAGCGGACGTCGCGGGAACGATGTCGGCAATCAGCGGTGAACGCACGGTGGGGCAGAGGTGACGGGCCCGGCCCGGGATGGCACGCTGTCCGCCGTGAGTTTCGATCTGAGCGTGTGGGCCCTGCCGAACGGGGCGACACCGGAGCAGGTGCGGGCGGCCGTGCAGCAGTGCCGCGAGGGCTGGCACAGCGAGCAGCACCCCGATCCGCGACTCGTCGCCTTCTACCGGGCGATCACCGCGAGCTACCCGGACCGTCCGGCCCGGCCGGATACGCCGTGGGAGGTGGCGCCGTTGCACACGGCCGCCGACCACATCGAGATGAACCTGCATCCGACCTGCCCGGATCAGGTCCTGCTGGACATCGAGCGGCTGGCCGGCGAGCACGACCTGATGCTCTTCGACGCGCAGGACGGCTCGGTCTACCCGCCACCGGCCCGCGTCCGTTCCTGACCCACCGGAACGACGAAGGGCCCGGCCGATGCGGCCGGGCCCCGATCCGTCTGCGTCCGGACTACTCGTCGCGCAGGTCGGCCGCGCTGGCCGCGACCGCGCCGATCGAGTCGGCCGCGGAGGTGAGCAGGTCGGCGCCGAGCGCCTGGTCGACGGTGAGCGTCATCAGCGTCTCACCACCGGCCTCGCGGCGGGCCACCTGCATGGCGGCGATGTTGACGCCGGCCTCGCCGAGCAGGGTGCCGACGGTGCCGACCACGCCGGGCCGGTCGGCGTAGCGCAGGAAGACCAGGATGCCCTCCGCGCCGATCTCCACGTCGAAACCGTCCACCTCGGTCAACTTGAACACGTCGCGGGTGCCGGTGTGCGCCACGGTGCCGGAGACGCGGACGGTGCGCCCGTCCGGCAGCGCCCCGCGCACGGTCACCAGGTTCGGGTGGTCGACCGTCTCGCCCGGCGTGGCGAGCGTGACCTCGACACCCCGCTCGGCCGCCAGGTGCGGCGCGTTGACGTAGGTGACCTGCTCCTCCACCACGGAGCTGAACAGCCCCTTGGTCGCGGCGAGCTTGAGCACCGACACGTCGTGGGCGGCGATCTCGCCGCGCACCTCGACGGTGACGCTGGCGGCCACCCCGCCGGCCAGGGCGGTGAACGCCCGGCCCAGCTTCTCGGCCAGCGGCAGGAGCGGGCGGACGTCCTCGGCGACCACGCCGCCGGCCTGCACGTTCACCGCGTCCGGGACGAACTCGCCCTGCAGCGCGAGCTTGACGCTCTTGGCCACCGCGAGGCCGGCCTTGTCCTGCGCCTCGTTCGTGGAGGCGCCCAGGTGCGGGGTGGCCACCACGTTGTCGAAGGCGAACAGCGGCGAGGAGGTGCACGGTTCCTTGGCGTACACGTCGACGCCGGCGCCGGCGACCCGGCCCTCCGCGATCGCGTCGGCGAGCGCCTGCTCGTCGACCAGACCGCCCCGGGCCGCGTTGACGATCCGGACGCCCGGCTTGACGATCGCCAGTTCCTTCTCGCCGATCAGGCCGACCGTCTCCGGCGTCTTCGGCAGGTGGATCGAGATGAAGTCGCTCTCCCGCAGCAGCTCCTCCAGCCCGACCAGGCGGACACCGAGCTGCGCGGCGCGGGCCGGCTGGATGTACGGGTCGTACGCGATCAGCCGGGTGCCGAACGCGGCGATGCGCTGCGCGAAGAGCACGCCGATACGGCCGAGGCCGACCACGCCCACGGTCTTGCCCTGGATCTCGACGCCGGTGTACTTGGACCGCTTCCACTCCCCCGCCTTGAGCGCGGCGCTGGCGCTGGCGGTGTTGCGGGCCACGGCGAGCAGCAGCGCGAGGGCCTGCTCGGCGGCGGAGACGATGTTGGAGGTGGGAGCGTTGACGACCATGACGCCACGTGCCGTGGCGGCGGGCACCTCGACGTTGTCCAGCCCGACGCCAGCCCGGGCGACCACCTTCAGCCGCGGCGCGGCGGCGATCGCCTCGGCGTCGATCTGGGTGGCGCTGCGTACGATCACCGCGTCGGCCTCGGAGAGGGCGGAGAGCAGAGCGGGGCGGTCGGTGCCGTCCACGTGGCGCACGTCGAAGTCGTGCGCGAGCACCTCGATGGCGGCGGGGGCGAGTTCTTCGGCGATCAGTACGACAGGATTCATCGGTCCTCGTAGACGCTCGGTAATGGTTCGGCCTGGGGCGCCGGGACGCCGCGCTGCGCCCTGCGCCGATCCGTGCCACGGCCGTCGGGTGCGCTCGGGCACCACACCAAGGATGGTAGGTGGCTGCTCGCCCGGCGTGTCCCGGAGTGCGGGGTGAGGGCCCTCACACAGGCCCGTCGCACGCTTGTCATCCCCCGTTCACCGGACGCCGCGCTGGCAGCAGCCCGCTACAACGGGAGCTGTCGTCACGAGGGAGGAAGCGCCGATGTCGGTGGTCGTCCGGATCGCGCTGCTGCGGCCGATGGCTCGGCTCGACCCGGTCGACTGGGGGCCGAGGCTGGCCGAGGCGTTGATCACCCGGTCCCAGGTGGTGAGCGCCCTACGGGGCGGAACGGCCCGGCGGACGGCCGCCGCCGACGAGGCGGTGGCGCTCTGCCGCCGGCTGGTCGCCGACCCCGCGGATCGGCACCGGACGACTCTGGCCCGGGCGCTGGTGGCCCGCGCCGGCGTGCCGGACGTCCGTCCCACGACCGTGGTCACCGCCGAGCTCACCGAGGCGATCGGGTACGTCGAGGGATCGTCCGATCGGCTCGGGCTCGTGGCGCTCGCCACCGCTCGGTTGCTGCTCGCCCGGCGCCGGAGCCAGCTCGGCGAGGTTCGGGAGGCGCTCGCGTTGGCGCGGCTGGCGTTGCGCGCCTGGGCCGACGCGGAACCGCTCACCGCCGACGACCGGGCGCGGCGGATCAACACCCTGCTGGTCGTCGCGGAGTGCGCGCAGACGCTGGAGCGGCACGACGAAGCGCTCGACGTCCGCCGGCAGGCCCGGGACGCGTACCGTGCGTTGCCCTGGCGGTACCGGCTCCGCTGGAAGGGCCTGGACGCCGCAACAGCGGTGCCACTCGCGTCCAGCATGGCCGCGGACGGTCGGCACCGGGAGGCGCTGGACCTGCTGACCGCCGCCGACCTGGCGCTGGAGCTGACCCGCTCCGTCACACCGGAGCCCGGACACGTCCTCTCCGCCCGAGCGCTGCTGGTGGAGTCGCTGTGCCGGCAGGCCATGGGAGAGGTCGACGCGGCCGAGCGGACCGTCGTCCGGGCGGTCGACCTTCTCCGGCCCTGGGTCGGCCGAATTCCCGACGGAGGCGGAGCCCACCTGGCCTCCGCGCTACGGGCCCACGGCGCTCTGCTGCTGGAGACGGGCCGAGCGGACGAGGGCGTCGCCCGCCTCGAAGAGGCAGCCGAGGTGGCGCGCGAAGTCGGGGACATCGAGCGGGCGCGGTCACTGGTGTCGCTCGTCTGGGCGCGGATGACTGCCGGGGCGTGGGACGACGTGGAGCCGCTCCTTGCGGAGTTGCTGCCGCTGTGCCGGCGGCGGGCCGACGACCTGCCCGAGGTGTTCCGCCCGCTGCTCGTCACAGGCCTGTACCTCGTCACGAGAATGACCGACTCCAGACGGGGCGACGCGGAGCCGCCGCCGCCCGGCACCCGGATCTCCGGCCTGACCGGGACGGCGGCCGGACGGGAGGCGGTCGCGCTGGCCCGGGCACTCGTGACCGGACAACCGGCCCACCGCACGGTGCTGCGTTCCACCCTGTTCGGCCTGGTACGAGTCCTGCGCCGGTCCGGTGACGTGGCGGGAGCAGCCGACGCGATGCGGGAGTGCGTGGCCGTGCTCCGGGAACTGGCCGACGAGGATCCGGCCCACCGGGCCGACCTCTCCCGCGCCCTGGGCGTTCTCGGCCTACATCTGGACGAGCTGGGCCGGCTCGACGAGGCGTACGACGCGCACCGCGAGTCGGTGGAGCAGGCTCGTGCGGTGGACGGCGGGCTGCCGCCCGCGGAGATGGCCGACGCGCTGCGCGACCTGGGCAGATCACTGGCTGCGCTCGGCCGCTTGGAGGAAGCCGGGCGGGCGCACGCCGAGGCGGACCGGCTGCCGGCCACCTGACCGGCGGTGGGCGGAGCGGACTGCGGCCGGCGGCCCGACGCCGGGGAGAGCGTCGGGTCGCGGGCCGCACGTGGGGAGGGCTCAGGCGGTCTCGGTGATCGGCCGGTCGACCCAGCTCATCATGCCGCGCAGCTTCTGCCCGGTCTCCTCGATCGGGTGCGCCGCGCCCTCGGCCTGCCACTTGGCGAAGTTCGGCCGGCCGGCCTCGTCCTCGGCCACCCACTCGCGGGCGAACTCGCCGGACTGGATCTCGCCGAGGATCTTGCGCATCTCGTCCTTGACCCGGGAGTCGATGACGCGCGGGCCACGCGACAGGTCGCCGTACTCGGCGGTGTCGGAGATGCTGTAGCGCATCCGGGCGATGC
Source organism: Micromonospora sp. WMMA1949 (assembly GCF_027460145.1). Classification (NCBI taxonomy): domain Bacteria; kingdom Bacillati; phylum Actinomycetota; class Actinomycetes; order Micromonosporales; family Micromonosporaceae; genus Micromonospora; species Micromonospora sp. WMMA1949. The sequence continues at coordinate 1,355,294 of NZ_JAPZBG010000001.1, forward strand.
CGCCCTCGTACATCAGGTCGACGATGAGCTTCAGCTCGTGCAGGCACTCGAAGTAGGCCACCTCGGGCGCGTAGCCGGCCTCGGTGAGCACCTCGAAACCGGTCTGCACCAGCGCCGCCGCGCCACCGCACAGCACCGCCTGCTCGCCGAACAGGTCGGTCTCGGTCTCCTCGGTGAACGTGGTCCGGATCGCACCGGCCCGGGTGCCGCCGATCGCCTTGGCGTACGCCAGGGCCAGGCCGAACGCGTTGCCGCTGGCGTCCTGCTCGACGGCGACCAGGCAGGGCACGCCCTTGCCGTCGACGTACTGGCGGCGCACCAGGTGACCGGGGCCCTTCGGGGCGACCATCGCCACGTCCACGTCGGCCGGGGGCTTGATCAGGCCGTACCGGATGTTGAAGCCGTGCCCGAAGAACAGCGCCTTGCCCGCGGCCAGGTTCGGCGCGATGGCCTCGGCGTAGATGTGCCGCTGGGCGGTGTCCGGCGCCAGGATCATGATCACGTCGGCCTCGGCCGCCGCCTCGGCGGGAGTGAGCACCCGCAGGCCCTGCTCCTCGGCCTTCGGCCGGCTCTTCGACCCGGCGGGCAGGCCGATCACCACGTCGACGCCGGAGTCGCGCAGCGACAGCGCGTGCGCGTGGCCCTGGCTGCCGTACCCGATCACGGCGACCTTGCGGCCCTGGATCAGGCCCAGGTCGGCGTCGTCGTCGTAGAACACCTCAACGCTCATTGACTTCCCTTTCGTACGGCGGTGCCCGTCGGCCCGTCGAAAAACTTGTGGGTACGGATCAGGCGGCGCGCAGGGCCGGGCCGGCGGTGATGGCCCGCGAACCCCGCCCGATGGCCACGGTGCCGGACTGGACCATCTCCTTGATCCCGAACGGCTCCAGGTCGCGCAGCAGCGCGTCGAGCTTGTCCGGCGTGCCGGTGGCCTCGATGGTCAGCGTGTCCGGCGCGACGTCGACCACCCGGGCGCGGAACAGGCCGACCGTCTCCAGCACCTGCGCGCGGGCCGTGCGGTCGGCGCGGACCTTGACCAGCAGCAGCTCCCGCGCCACCGACACCTGCGGGTCCAGCTCCACGATCTTGAGCACGTTGACCAGCTTGTTGAGCTGCTTGGTCACCTGCTCTAACGGCGAGGACTCGGCGTTGACCACGATGGTGATGCGGGAGACGTCCGGGTTCTCGGTCTCGCCCACGGCGAGGCTGTCGATGTTGAACCCGCGCCGGGAGAACAGCCCGGAGACCCGGGCGAGGACACCCGGCTTGTTCTCCACGAGCACGGACAGCGTGTGCATAGTCATTTAGAGTTCGTCCTCGTCGAACGCGGGGCGCACACCCCTGGCGAACATGATCTCGTCGTTGCTGGTGCCGGCGGCGACCATCGGCCAGACCATCGCGTCCTTGCCGACCACGAAGTCGATGACCACCGGCGCGTCGTTGATCGCCATGGCCGCCTCGATGGTCTTGTCCACGTCGGCGGCGTTCTCGCAGCGCAGTCCGACGCAGCCCAGGGCCTCGGCGAGCTTGACGAAGTCCGGGATGCGGTGCTTGTGGGTGCCCAGCTCGGTGTTGGAGTAGCGCTCCCCGTAGAACAGGGTCTGCCACTGCCGCACCATGCCCAGGTTGCCGTTGTTGATCACGGCCACCTTGATCGGGATGCCCTCCAGGGCGCAGGTGGCCAGCTCCTGGTTGGTCATCTGGAAGCAGCCGTCGCCGTCGACCGCCCACACCGTGGTGTCCGGCTTGCCGACCTTGGCTCCCATCGCGGCCGGGACGGCGTAGCCCATGGTGCCCAGGCCACCGGAGTTGAGCCAGGTGTGCGGCTTCTCGTACGAGATGAACTGGCTGGCCCACATCTGGTGCTGGCCGACGCCCGCCACGTAGACCGCGTCCGGGCCGGCGATCTCGCCCAGCCGCTTGATCACGTACTGCGGGGAGAGCGTGCCGTCGGCCGGCTCCTCGAAGCCGAGCGGGTAGCGCTCGCGCAGGTCGTCGAGCTGGGCCCACCAGTCGGTCAGGTCCACCGACGGGTGCGCGGCCTGCTCGGCGGTGACCGCCGCGATCAGCTCGTCGATGACGTGCCGCGCGTCGCCCACGATCGGGACGTCGGCGTGCCGGTTCTTGCCGATCTCGGCCGGGTCGATGTCGGCGTGCACCACTGTCGCGTCCGGCGCGAACGAGTCGAGCCGGCCGGTCACCCGGTCGTCGAAGCGGGAGCCCAGCGCCACGATCAGGTCGGCCTTCTGCAGGCCGTAGACCGCGGCGACGGTGCCGTGCATGCCGGGCATGCCCAGGTGCTGGCGGTGCGAGTCGGGGAACGCGCCCAGCGCCATCAGCGTGGTGACCACCGGGATGCCGGTCTGCTCGGCCAGCTTGCGCAGCCCCTCGGTGGCGCCGGCCTTGAGCACGCCGCCGCCGACGTAGAGGACCGGGCGACGGGCCGAGGTCATCAGCCGGGCCGCCTCGCGGATCTGCTTGCCGTGCGGGTGCAGCGTCGGGCGGTAGCCGGGCAGGTCGAGCGTGGGCGGCCAGGAGAAGGTCGCCGGCGCCTGGAGCACGTCCTTGGGGATGTCGACGAGCACCGGGCCGGGGCGGCCGGTCGCGGCCAGGTGGAACGCCTCGGCCAGCACGCGGGGGATCTCGTCGGCGGTCTGCACCAGGAAGTTGTGCTTGGTGATCGGCAGCGTGATGCCCTGGATGTCCGCCTCCTGGAAGGCGTCCGTGCCGATCGACGGCCGGGCCACCTGCCCGGTGATCGCCACCATCGGGACCGAGTCCATGTACGCGTCGGCGATCGGCGTCACCAGGTTCGTCGCGCCCGGACCGGAGGTGGCGATGCACACACCGACCCGGCCGGTGGCCTGCGCGTAGCCGGTGGCCGCGTGCCCGGCGCCCTGCTCGTGCCGGACCAGGATGTGCCGGACCGTGGAGTCGTAGAGCGGGTCATAGGCGGGCAGGATCGCGCCGCCCGGAATGCCGAAGACCACGTCGACGCCGAGCGCCTCGAGCGACCGCACGAGCGAACCGGCGCCCGAGACCTGCGCGGTGGCGGGCTCCCGTACGGGCGTCTCGGTGGTGGCGGCCGCCGGAACGGTACGGCCGGAGCGGGCGGCGGGGTCGGAGTCACCGGCCGCGCCGGTGCCGGAACGGGCACGGCGGGCGGAGTGGGCGAGGGTCTCTGGCGTGGGTCTCGTCATGGCGGTTCAAGCCTTCGGAAGTGAGTGGGTGACGCGCTTCTCAGGATGGGACGGCGAGGTCCCGGCGATGGTCCGACGGCAACAAAAAAGCCCACGTGCAGGATGCACGGGGCCAGCGCACTCTCGGTGGGAGAGTGCGCTCAGGTAAGTACTCGCGGCGACCGGTTCGACGACATGCGGCTAAGCCTGACGCATCTCACGCGATGAGTCAACTGATCCCACATTTTGGTTCACGGACGTGGGCGTGTCGACCACCGGGACCCCCTCCGCGCCCGGCGCCACCTGCGAAGATCCCTCCAACGGGGGACGCTGGGCGGGCACCGCGGCGGGCGGATTGTTGCGCAGCCGGGGCAGCAGCGGCGAGGGGGCGCGAACCGGGGCGGGCGGCGGCACCGGCGGCATCGCGGTGTGCCGGTTGCCGGGCGCGGTGGCCGCCTCCAGCATCGCCTCCAGGTGCTCGGCCGGTACGCCCCAGCCGAACAGCGCGCCCTGCCCGAACCGGCAACCGGCGGCGACCACGGCGGCCAGCTCGGTCGGGTTGGTGACGCCCTCGGCGATCACCTCGAGCCCGAGCTGGTGGCCCAGGCGCATGACGATGTCGACCATCGGGGCGAACGCCGGGCCGTCCCGCCCGACCGGCCGGACCGGCTCGTGCTCGGCGACCAGACTGTGGTCGATCTTGAGGATGTCGATCGGCAGCCGCCGGAGCTGGCCGAGCGACGAGTAGCCGGCGCCGAAGTCGTCGAGCGCGATCCGGACGCCGGTCAGCCGCAGCGCGGTGAGCCGCCGGATCAGCTCGTCCAGGTCGGTGGCGACAGCGTGCTCGGTGACCTCCAGCACCAGCCGCTGCGGCGGCACGTGGTGCGCGCGCAGCGCGTCAGCGACCTGGACCACGTACTCGGGGGCGTGCAGCTCGCGCGGCGACACGTTCACCGACACCCAGACGTCGTGCCCGTCGGCCAGCCAGCGGGAGAGCTGGAAGCAGGCCTGGTGCAACACCCAAGCGCCGAGCTTGGCGATCATCCCGCACTCCTCGGCGAGCGGGATGAACTCGTCCGGCCGGACGTTGCCCAGCTCCGGGTGCCGCCAGCGCAGCAGCGCCTCCGCGCCGACCGGCCGCACCGACGGCAGCGAGGCCACCGGCTGGAAGACCAGCCGCAGCTCGTCGCGCTCGATCGCGCCGCGCAGCTCGTGCTCCATCCGGGTCCGCCGGCTCAGCAACTGGTCGTACGTGGCGTCGTAGCGCTCGATCCGGTTCTTGCCCCGCTGCTTGGCGTAGCGCAGCGCCAGGTCGGCGTTGCGCAGCAGCAGTTCGACGTCCTGCTCCCCCTGCCCGGCGGCCACCCCGATGCTCACCGACAGGAAGACCGGCCCGTCCCCCTGCTCGTACGGGCGGCCGAGCACCCCGAGCAGGCGGTCGGCGACCGGGCCGGGGTCGGCCGCCCCGTGCATCAGCACCGCGAACTCGTCACCGCCGAGCCGGGCGGCCAGGTCGCCCGGCCGCAGGTTGCCGCGCAGCCGCCGCCCCACCTCGATCAGCACCGCGTCGCCGACGTCGTGCCCGCGCATGTCGTTGACGTTCTTGAAGCCGTCCAGGTCGAGCCCGAGCAGGACGCACGGCCCGCCCGCCTCGGCGCTGCGGTGCAGGGCACGCAGCAGCCCGCGCCGGTTCGCCAGCCCGGTCAGCGGGTCGGTGTGCGCCAGCTCGCGGAAGTGCGCCTCCCGCTCGGCGAGCCGGATCGCGTAGCCGCGGACGTCGTTCAGCGCCAGGTACTGCCGGGTGACAAGGGCGAACCCCTCGACGGTGCCGGCCACGATGGCGTAGCCGTCGAACCCGCCGCCCTGCACCAGGTGGTACATCGCGGAGGCGGCCATGGCGAACATCGGCACGAAGGCGTACTCGCCGTCGCGGCGGATGAAGTCGACGTCGAGCTGCGTGAGGTCGGCCCGGCGCCCGGCCACTGCGGTGGCCAGCAGCCCGGCGGCGGTCAGCACCGCGCCGGTGAGCACCATGCCCGGGCCGGCCTGGCAGAGCCCGGCGGACACGGCCAGCCCGCCGGCCGTCACCGCTATCGCGCCGGCGGCGAGCAGCGTCAGCCACCCGCGCGGCGGCGCGACCCGCAGCACGACGATCATCGTGAGCCCGGTGGTGAGCGCCGCGCTGACGGTGGCCAGCACGATCGGCAGGCAGGCCACCGGGGTGGCGTCGCCGAGCAGCCGAGTCGGCTCGCTGAACGCCACCCAGCCGACGAACCAGAGCGCGCTGCCCATGATCAGGCCGTCGAGCAGCAGCCGGGCGGTGGCCGCACGGGTCGCGGCGGCGCCGGGCAGCCGCAGGACGGCGGCGCCGAGGCCGAGCGCGGCGAGCGTCGTACCGACGGAGACGAGGACCGCCCATCCGGTCCGCTGGCCCTGCCGGTGCGCCCAGTGGTCACCGGCGGCGAGCAGGCCGCCGAGACCGACCAGGAGGCTGAACAGGGCGGCACCGGCGGCGACCGCGAGCAGCAGGTGTGCCGGACGGCGGGGGCCGGTGCGGCGCCGCACCGACGCGGCGAGCAGCACGGCGGCGCCGGTCGCGGCGATCCCGCTCACCACCGCGACGGAGACCATCCCCGGGGACGACTGCACGCGTCAACTCTGCCGGATGAGCGCCTCTCGTGGGGCACCGGGTGTGCAACTGTTGGGACACAGGGTGCGCGCGGCGGGGTTGCCGCGCGAATGGTGTCAGACTGGTTGTCATGCCTGAGCTGCGGTCGAGGACCTCCACCCACGGTCGGACGATGGCCGGCGCCCGGGCCCTCTGGCGGGCCACCGGGATGACCGACGACGACTTCGGCAAGCCGATCGTCGCCATCGCGAACAGTTTCACCCAGTTCGTACCCGGTCACGTCCACCTCAAGGACCTCGGTGGCCTGGTCGCCGACGCGGTGGCCGAGGCCGGCGGCGTCGGCCGGGAGTTCAACACGATCGCCGTGGACGACGGCATCGCCATGGGCCACGGCGGCATGCTCTACTCGCTGCCCAGCCGGGAGCTGATCGCCGACGCGGTGGAGTACATGGTCAACGCGCACTGCGCGGACGCCCTGGTCTGCATCTCCAACTGCGACAAGATCACCCCGGGGATGCTCCTGGCCGCGCTGCGGCTCAACATCCCGACCGTCTTCGTCTCCGGCGGCCCGATGGAGGCCGGCAAGACGGTGGCGATCGAGGGCGTGGTGCACTCCAAGATCGACCTGATCGACGCCATGATCGCCTCCTCGAACGAGGCGGTCACCGACGACCAGCTCGGCGAGATCGAGCGCTCCGCGTGCCCCACCTGCGGCTCCTGCTCCGGCATGTTCACCGCCAACTCGATGAACTGCCTCACCGAGGCCATCGGCCTGGCGCTACCAGGCAACGGGTCGACGCTCGCCACCCACGCCGCGCGGCGGTCGCTGTTCGTCGAGGCCGGGCGCACCGTCGTGGAGATCGCCAAGCAGTGGTACGAGAACGACGACGCCTCGGTGCTGCCGCGCTCGATCGCCGGCCGGGAGGCGTTCGAGAACGCGATCGCCCTCGACGTGGCCATGGGCGGCTCCACCAACACGGTGCTGCACCTGCTCGCCGCCGCCCGCGAGGCGGAGCTGGACTTCGGCGTCGCCGACATCGACGCGATCTCCCGGCGGGTGCCGTGCCTGGCCAAGGTCGCCCCGAACTCGCCGAACTACCACATGGAGGACGTGCACCGGGCCGGCGGCATCCCCGCCATCCTCGGCGAACTGGACCGCGCCGGGCTGCTGCACCGCGACGTGCGCGCGGTGCACTCCCCCAACCTCGACACGTGGCTGGCCGACTGGGACGTCCGGGGCGGCTCGGCCACGCGCGAGGCGGTCGAACTGTTCCACGCCGCCCCGGGCGGCGTGCGGACCACCGAGCCGTTCTCCACCGCCAACCGCTGGTCGTCGCTGGACACCGACGCGGCCGGCGGCTGCATCCGGGACCGGGAGCACGCGTACAGCGCGGACGGCGGCCTGGCCATCCTGCACGGCAACCTCGCGCCGGCCGGCTGCGTGGTGAAGACCGCCGGTGTGCCCGAGGAGTGCCTGACGTTCCGCGGCCCGGCCAAGGTCTACGAGTCGCAGGACGACGCGGTGACCGCGATCCTCGCCAAGGAGATCGTCGCCGGGGACGTGGTGGTGATCCGGTACGAGGGCCCGAAGGGCGGCCCCGGCATGCAGGAGATGCTCTACCCCACGTCGTTCCTCAAGGGCCGTGGGCTGGGCCGCTCCTGCGCGCTGCTGACCGACGGCCGGTTCTCCGGTGGCACCTCCGGCCTGTCCATCGGGCACGTCTCCCCGGAGGCGGCCTCCGGTGGACTGATCGCGCTGGTCCGCGACGGCGACGAGATCGTCATCGACATCCCGGGCCGGTCGATCGAGCTGAACGTGCCCGCCGACGAGCTGGAGGCGCGCCGGGTGGCCGAGGAGAAGCGGGACCGCCCGTACACCCCGCTCGACCGTCAGCGTCCGGTGTCGGCGGCGCTGCGCGCGTACGCGTCGATGGCGACCTCGGCCAGCGACGGCGCCTACCGCCGCGTCCCGGAGTGACGTAAGGAAGGGTCCCTTCTTAACGCCTCCGGTAGAGGAGGGGGCCCTTCTTAACACCCGCGCGCCGGTAACGTCCGGCGGCGTGGAGACGACGGTGAACTATGCGCGACTGGTCCGACCGGCGATCGACCGGGTCTACGTGGGCGCCCGCTGGGGAGCGCGCGCCCGGATGGAGGCGTTCTACGCCGAGCGGGGCTGCACACTCGGCGCGGAGAACAGCTTCTTCTCCGGCGTGCTGGCCCGGCCGATGCCCGCCGAGGCTCTTGCCGACGGCCTGATCTACACCTCCGGCAGCATGGACGAGGAGCTGGCGCAGGGCGTCGTCGTCCGGGACGCCGAGGGCGCCTGGCACCTCACCGACCTGGGGCGCGAGCTGACGCTGTTCGCCCAGCGGGCCACCGGTGAGGCCGCCGAGGAACTGTGGTCGACGCTGCCCGGAGTGCTGCCCGGCCTGAGCATCGTGCCCCGCCTCGCCGACCTGGTCGGCCGGGTGCTGGCACACGCGCAGGCCACCGGCGGGCCGGTGTTCCGGGCGATGTCCCCGCCGTACGAGCCGGAGGGCGCCTCCCCGGCGCTGCTGCTGGTCACCCGGCTGGGCTCGCTGCGCCACCACCGCTCCGACGCGCACCGGGCCGCGTGGCGGGCCGCCGGGCTGACCGCCGACGAGATCCGCGCGCTGCCGGACGGCCCGCAGCGCGCGGCGATCGAGGCGGACACCGACCGCCGCGACGCGCCGGCGTACGCGGCGCTCACCGAGGCCGAGCGGTGGGAACTGCTGGCCGGCCTCGCCGCCCTGCCCAACTAGCGCCCGCAGCCTTAACAGCCGTCGGGTGGAACGCCATGGGTGTCAAACGGTGCCGTAGACACCCATGACGTTCCACTCACGGCGCAGCGGCGCGTCAGGACTGGGCGGGGTCCTCCTCGGCCGGGGCGGTGCCGTCTATCGGCAGGCCGAACTCCGCCGGTGAGTTCTCGTCGGTCCCGTCCAGGTCGGCGTGCGGGTCCTCCGGGGTGACGTCGTCGGGGTCGGCGCCTCCGGCGTGCAGTTCGGACAGCTCAACCGGATCAGTCATGCCGTCCTGGTACCCGCCGGGCGCCGCCCGAACCCGGCAGGTGTCGTTCCAGGCCGTCGAAGAGCAGGTCGAGGGTGAACTCGAACTCGGTCTGGGAGTCGCACCATCCGAGCGTCGGATCCGCCGCGTCGTGCGTCTCGGCGGCGACCATCGCGGCCAGGTGGGGCAGCCGTTCGGCCAGCGCCACCATCTCGGCCTCCGCGGCCTCCGCGTCCGCCTCCCCGCCCGCGTCGGGCCGGAACACCTCCTGGGCGAAGCCGAGCGCCAGGCTGCCGAAGGCGTGCAGCGCCCGGTGGGCGATCCGGTACGAGAAGCCGCCGTCGACGAGGGTGGCGAGGATGCCGTCGTAGTAGGCGTACACCCCGGCGGGGACGGTCGGGCGGGAGCTGAGCAGCGCGGGCGCCCACGGGTGCCGCAGCATGACCGCACGCGCGGCGAGGAAGCGCAGCCGCAGCCGGTTGCGCCAGTCTCCGCCGGGCGCGTCCGCCTCGGCACGCTCGGCGGCTTCGGTGATCTCGGCGGCGACGGCGTCCACGAGGCCGTCGAGCAGCCCGGCCTTGCCGGGTAGGTGGTGGTAGAGCGACATCGCCTCGACGCCGAGTTCGGCGGCGAGCCGGCGCATCGTGAGCGCCGCCATCCCTTCGGCGTCGACGAGGGCGATCGCGCTGGCCAGGGCTCGCTCGCGGCTGAGCGGCTCCCGTGGCTTCCTCGCTCCCATCCGGCTCTCCATCTCCCCTTGACCTTACAACGTATGGTTGGCCTTACGACGTAAGGCAACCCCCGCCACGGGCACGTCGATCACCCCCGAAGGAGCCGCCATGCACCAGCTGATCCGTACCGCCCGCGTGACCGGGCTGTTCTACCTCGGGCTCGCCGTCACCGGCGCCCTGGGGTTCCTCACCGTCCGGCCCATGATCTTCGACGCTGACGACGCGGGCGCGACGCTCGCCAACCTGGTGGCCCACGAGTCGCTGGCCCGCGCCGGCATCGCCCTCGAACTGCTCGTCGTGCTCACCCAGGCGCTCACCGCCGTCTGGTTCCACCGCCTGTTCCGTACCGTCGACGGCACCGCCGCGGGCAGCATCGCCGCCTTCGGGCTCGTCAACGCGGTCGCGATCCTCGGCAGCGCCGCCGTTCTCGGGACAGCTTTGCGGGTCGCGACCGGCGGGCCGGGCGACGCCGACACCGTCCAGCTGCTCTACCTGGTCAGCGGGAACCTGTGGGAGGTGGGCGGCCTCTTCTTCGGCCTCTGGCTCGTGCCGATGGGCTGGTGCGTGCTCCGGTCCGGCTGGATGCCCCGGCCGCTGGGCTGGGTCCTCGTCGCCGGTGGTGTCGGCTACGTGCTCATGACGTTCGTCGCGTACCTCGCCCCCGGCGCCGGCATCGTCGGGGACCTGCTGGTGGTGCCCGCCACGGTGGGCGAGGTGTGGATCCTCGGCTACCTGATCGTCTTCGGCGTGCGGAAGGAGGAGGTGAAGGTGGACGCCGAGGTGACGAAAGCCTAGGCCGGGCTCGCGGCGAGGGCGACACCCCGGGCGTACCTGATGGCGGCCGGGGTGTCCGTGAACACCAGGCCCTCACGGCGCAGTTCGTCGGCGACGCCGAGGGCGCTGAGCACCTGGTCGTGGCCCGGCGTGATGCCCGAGAGCAGCACCGTGATCCCCCGGGCGCGCAGCCGGGCGATGGCGTCGCCGAGCACCTGCGCGCCTGTCGCGTCGACGGTGGAGACGCGGGACATCCGCAGGATCACCACCCGCACGTCGGCCACCTCGGCCAGTTCCAACAGGAAGGTGTGCGCGGCGGCGAAGAACAGCGGCCCGTCCAGCCGGTACGCCACGATGTGCTCGGCGAGCAGCGCGTGCTCCTCGGCGCTGTGCTCGCCGGTGTCCAGCGGCACCTGTTCCAGCTTGGCGCTGCGCGCCACCGCTCGCAGCGCCAGGACGGCAGCCACGGCGAGCCCGACGACCACCGCTGTCACCAGGTCCCAGATGACAGTGACTGCGAACGTCAGCACCAGCACCACCGCGTCGGCCCGGGTGGCCCGCATCAGCGCCAGCAGGGAGGCCGCCTCCACCATCCGTATCGTGGTGGCGAGCAGCACCCCGGCCAGGGCGGCCAGCGGGATGCGGCCGACGAGCGGGGCGGCGGCGAGCGCGATCGCGGCGAGGGCCACCGCGTGGGTGAGCGCGGCGAGCTTCGAGGACGCCCCGGCGCGGACGTTCACCGCCGTACGGGCGATGGCGGCGGTCGCCGGGATGCCGCCGAAGACCGGGGAGGCGAGGTTGGCCAGGCCCTGGCCGAACAGTTCCCGGTCCGGGTCGTGCCGCTCGCCGACAGTCATGCCGTCCGCCACGGTCGCGGAGAGCAGGCTCTCCAGGGCGGCGAGCGCGGCCACGGCCAGGGCGCTGGGCAGCAGGACGCCCAGCGCGCCGAGATCCAGGAAGCTCAGCGACGGCGCGGGCAGCCCCTGAGGCAGCTCACCGATCCGGGCCAGGTCGATCGGGGCCAGCTCGGCGAGAACAGTCGCGGCGGCCACGCCGACCAGGGAGAACGGCACGGCGGGCCGCCACCGGCCGCCGAGCAGCATGAGTGCCGCCACGCCGAGCGCCACGGCGATCGCGGCGGGCCGGGGATGCGCGGCGAACCGGGCGACCGCGTCGGCTGCGACCGCCCACACCTTCTCGCCGTGCGCCCCGGCGACGCCGAGCGCGGCCGGCACCTGTTGCAGCGCGATCACCATGGCGATGCCGGCGGTGAAGCCCTCGATGACCGGGGCCGGCAGGTAGCGGACGTACCGGCCCAGGCGGGCCAGGGCGAGCGCGATCAGGATCAGCCCGGCCAGCGCGCCGACCATCAGCACGCCTCCGGCGCCGAACTGCTGCACCACCGGCACCAGCACGACTGTCATCGCCCCGGTGGGGCCGGAGACCTGGAGGTTGGAGCCGCCGAAGACCGCCGCGACGGCTCCGGCGACGACGGCGGTGACCAGGCCGGCCTGCGCACCGAGCCCGGAGGTGACGCCGAAGGCGAGCGCCAGGGGCAGCGCCACCACCGCGACGGTGAGCCCGGCGAGCAGGTCGCGCCGGGGCGAGCGGCGCGCCGCCGCCCAGTCGGCCCGGCCGGGCAGCAGCGCGCCGAACAGCCGGCCCGCCCGCCGGACGACGTCACCGGCGCGAACGGCAGCCGCCGCGCTCACCGGTCCGTCCCCGAGGCCCGCAGCTCGTCCAGCAGGGCGTCCCGGTCGGTGAGGACCGCGCCGAGGATGCGCCGGCCGGCGGCGAGCAGGTCGGCGACGTCGGGGGTGCTGAGCGCGTACATGACCAGGGGGCCGTCCCGGTACGAGGTGACCATGCCGGCGCGGCGCAGCACGGCGAGCTGCTGGGAGAGGTTGGACGCCTCCACGTCGATGGCGGCGAGCAGGTCGCGGACCGGCTTGGGCCCGTCCTGGAGCAGTTCGAGCACCCGGATGCGCACGGGGTGCCCGAGGGTCCGGAACAGCTCCGCCTTGGCCTGGTACAGCGGCACCGACACGACTCACCCCTCCGACGACTCTGAAGACTTTAGCACTTGCAGAAATCTTCAAATCGACGGAGATGGCGGGCGTCCCTCTCAGGCCAGGTCGTTGACGCAGCGCAGCACCGGCCGGGAGGTGAGCGCCTCGGCATCCAGCGGGCACGTGGTGCTCACCGTGAAGACGACGCTCTCCCCCGGCAGCAGCGTCACCAGGGCCCGGTCCACCTGCGCGGCCGGATCGAGGCGGTCCGGGAACAGCGTCAGGTCACGCAGCACCGTCCGCGCGGTCACCCGGACGCGCCGGCCGCCGCCGGTCGGCTCGACCGCCGCGTCCCACTGCGCCGCCGGCCACCGCACGTCGCGGTCCTCGGCGAAGAACCACAGCGCGCGCTCCGCGGCGTCCCCGGCGTCCGCGACGAGCAGTTCCGCGCGGCCGTCGTCCGGCCGCGCCACCTCCGCCGGCAGTTCCACCACGACCGAGGAGTACGCGGGGACGTCGAGGTCGACCGAGGTCTTCGCCCTCGGCTCCCCGGTGAGGGCCAGCCGGGTGACGGTGGCCGGCCCGCGCCACGCGTCGGCGGTCTCGTTCACCGCCACCAGCGCCGGCCCGCCGTCGCGCGGCTGCACCGTCAGCAGCCGGTCGGCGTAGGCGCGGCGCAGCGCGTACCACAGGGGTTTGCGGCGCCCGTCGCCGTCAATCGCCGACCAGGACGTGACCGGCCAGCAGTCGTTGAGCTGCCACACGACGGTGCCCGCGCAGACCGGCCGGTGCGAGCGGAAGTGCTCCACGCCGAGCTGGATGGCGCGGGCCTGGTTGAGCTGGGTGAGGTAGTGCCAGTCGTCGAAGTCGGCGGGTGGCGGCAGGTGGGCGTCGAGCCCGCGCCGGAGCTTGCAGTCCCCGTCGGCGGCCTTCTGGTGGTGCGCCATGCCCGGCGAGTCGGGCGCGAGCGGGTCGTCGGAGAGGGCGCGGCGCAGCGTCGCGTACGCGGGCGGCGCCTGGTAGCCGAACTCCGCCACGAAGCGGGGCACGTAGTCCCGGTAGCGCGTGTAGTCGTCGGTGTTCCACACGTCCCAGATGTGCGTGGTGCCGTGCGCCGGGTCGTTGGGGTGAAGCTCCTCGCTGCCGGACCAGGGACTGCCCGGCCAGTACGGGACGGTCGGGTCCAGCTCGCCGACGATCGCGGGCAGCAGCTCCAGGTAGTAGCCGCGTCCCCAGGTGCGCCCGGCCAGGGGTTCCTGCCAGTCCCAGTCGTGCCAGCCCCAGATGTTCTCGTTGTTGCCGGTCCAGAGCACCAGCGACGGGTGCCCGGCGAGGCGGGTCACCTGCTCCCGCGCCTCCGCCTCGACCTCGGTGCGGAACGGTTCCTCCTCCGGGTACGCCGCGCAGGCGAACAGGAAGTCCTGCTGCACCAGCAGGCCCATCTCGTCGGCGAGGTCGTAGAAGTCGTCGGACTCGTACCGGCCGCCGCCCCAGACGCGCAGCAGGTTGACGTTCGCCCCGGCCGCCTGGCCGAACCGCTGCGCGAGGCGGTCGCGGGTGACCCGGTTGGGGAACGCGTCGTCGGGGATCCAGTTGACGCCCCTGACGAACACCGGGACGTCGTTGACGTGCAGCGCGAACGGGGTGCCGTGGGCGTCGGGCGTGGTGTCCAGCCGTACCGAACGGAACCCGACCCGGCGGGACGCGGCGTCCAGCTCCCGGCCGTCGGCGCCGTGCAGGCTCACGTCGAGGTCGTAGCGCGGCTGGTCGCCGTACCCGATGGGCCACCACAGCGCGGGGTCCGCGACGGTGAGCGTCACGACGGCGGTCCGCTCCCCCGCCGGTACGGCGACCTCGGCGGCGACCCCGGCGACGGTGGCGCGGACGGTCAGCGGCTCGTCGCCGGCCCGCTCGACCCGCGCGTGCAGCTCCACCCGGCCGGTGCCGCCGACCACCGTGACGAGCGGCCGGACCGACGCGAGCCGGGCGGTGGACCAGGCGTGCAGGCCGATCTCCTGCCAGATGCCGGCGGTGACGAGCGTCGGTCCCCAGTCCCAGCCGAAGTTGCAGGCGGTCTTGCGGATGAAGGGGAACGGCTCCGGATAGGCGTTCGGCCGGTCACCGAGCCGGTCCCGGTGCGCCTCGGCGTACCGGTACGGGGAGTCGAAGCGTACGGCCAGGGTGTTGCGGTCCGGGCGCAGCAGCGCGCGGACGTCGAAGCGGTACGAGCGGTGCTGGTTCTCGGTGCGGCCGACCTCGACGCCGTTGAGCGTCACGGTGGCGACCGTGTCGAGACCGGCGCAGACCAGATCGATCCGGTCCTCGTCGCCGGGCTGCCGGGCGAACGTGGTCTCGTAGACCCAGTCGGTGCGGCCGATCCAGGTGAGGCGGTTCTCGTTGTCGTCCCGGTACGGGTCGGGGATGAGACCGGCCGCGAGCAGGTCGGTGTGCACACAGCCGGGAACGGTGGCCGGCACCGCCGTCCCGGCGATCTCCGGCGGCACCGCCGGACCGGGCTCGGCCCGCAGCGTCCACCCCTCGTGCAGCAGCGTTCGACGGCTCACGACTTCACCGCGCCTTCCATGATTCCGCGGACGATCTGACGTCCACCGATGAACAGCATGACCAGCAGGGGGACGGTCGCGATGAACGCGCCGGCGAGCACCCGCCGGTAGATCACGTAGGTGCCGCTGGCGAGGTCGGAGACCGCCACCATCGACGTCGGGTAGTCGGTGCCGCTGAGCGTGATCAACGGCCACTGGAAGTCGTTCCAGGTGGCCACGAACGTGAGCAGGCCGAGCACCGCCAGGGCCGGACGGATCGCGGGCAGCACGATCGTCGCGTACACCCGCATGGTCGTGGCGCCGTCGACCCGGGCCGACTCGATCAGCTCGTCCGGGACGGTGTTCACGATGAACTGCCGCATGTAGAACACGCCGAACGCGGTGACCAGGCCGGGCGCGATGACCGCGAGCAGCGTGCCGTTCCAGCCGAGCTTGCCCATCACGATGTAGAGCGCCACGATGCCGAGCTGGTTGGGCACGGTGAGCGTGAGCACCACGAACAGCATCAGCGCGCGGCTGCCCCGGAAGCGCAGCTTGGCGAAGGCGAAACCGGCCAGCGAGCAGAAGAACAGCACCGAGGCGGTCACCACCGCGGAGACGATGACGCTGTTGACCAGTGACGCGGCGAAGTAGACGTCCTGGAGGGAGAAGACCTCGTCGACGTTCGTGAGGAAGCGGTCGCCGGGGATCACCGCGGGCGGTAGCTTCGCCAGCGCCTCGTCGTCGCTGGTGGCGATGACGAACATCCAGTAGAGCGGGAACGCGGCGAACAGCATGCTCACCGCGAGCAGCAGGTAGGTCCCCAGTCCGGCCGGGGTGTCCTGTGGGGCCCGGGCCACCACGCGTCGCGTCGTCACCGGCGGCCTCCGGAGAGTCGGTTGGTCAGCAGGTAGTTGACGCCGGCCACGAGCAGGATGATCAGGAACAGCGCCCAGGACATCGCGGCGGCGTACCCGAGGTTGAGGTCCTTCCAGCCGACCTTGTAGATGAGCTGGGCGATGGTCTGCCACTCACCGTCCGGCCCGCCGGTCGCCGCCTGCGCGTTCGGGTCGAACAGCATCGGCTCGGTGAACAGCTGCAACCCGCCGATGGTGGACAGGATGACGGTGAACAGGACCACCGGCTGGATCATCGGGACGGTGATCCGCCAGAGCTGCTTCCACTGTCCGGCGCCGTCGATCGCGGCGGCCTCGTACACGTCGCGCGGGATGGACTGCATGGCGGCCAGGTAGAGCAGCGCGTTGTAGCCGATCCACTTCCAGTTGACCATGGTGGCGATGGCGATCCAGGCGTGCAGCTTGTCCGCCCGCCAGTCGATCGGGTCGTCCGGGCCGCCGATGCCGAGCAGGCCGAGCGCCCAGTTCGCCATGCCGAAGTCGCGGGAGAAGAAGACGCTGAACACCATCGTCGAGGCCACGATCGGTGTCACGTACGGCAGCAGCACACCCACCCGCCACCACGTCTGCGCCCGCAGTTTGCGGTTGAGCAGCGACGCGACGAGCAGCGCGAGCAGCAGTTGCGGCACTGTGGAGAGCAGGAAGATGCCGAACGTGTTGGTCAGGGCGTTCCAGAAGTCCTCGTCGGCGACCAGCCGGCTGAAGTTCTCGGTGCCGGCCCAGTACGGCAGCGTCGGGTCGTCCAGGCGGTAGTTGCGCAGCGACACGACCGCGTTGAACAGCAGCGGGAACAGCCCGAACACGAGGAAGAGCAGGAAGAACGGCGCGATCATCAGGTACGGCATGTACCGCATGTCGAAGCGGTACAGCCGGTCGCGCCAGCTCATCCGCCGATCGGCTGCCCCGTTACGGCCGCGCTTGCGGGCGGGTGGGCGGCCGGGCGGCGCGGGCGCAGCACGGGTGCTGGACATCTGTTCACTCCAGGGCCGGGAGATCGGACGGTGACGGGGCGGACCGGGCCGCCCCGTCACCGCTGACAGGTCAGGACGTGGCGGCCTTCTCGGCCTCCTTGACCGCCTCGGACCAGGCGGCGTCGGACTTGAGCGACTTGTTCTCCACCCGCCGGATCACGTTCTCCACCGCCACCCGGGTCGGGCCGTTCCTGCGGCCCAGGTACTGCGGGGTGAGGCCCTGCGCCATCTTCGGGAAGATCTGGCCGACCGGGGCGTCGTTGAAGAACGGGTTCTTGAAGTCGGCGATCGCCGGGTCGGTGTAGAGCGCCGGCTGCGACGGCAGGTTGCCGACCTTCTTGAAGATCTCGATCTGCTGCTCCGGCGCGACCAGCCAGGTCAGCAACTTGTACGCCTCGTCGACGTTCTTACCCTGCTTCGGCAGCGTCAGGAAGGAGCCGCCCCAGTTGCCGCCGCCACCGGGCACCGCGGCGATGTCCCACTTGCCCTCGGTGCCGGGTGCGGTGTCCTTGATGTGGCCGAGCATCCACGCCGGGCAGGCGAGCACCGCGAACGCGCCGCTGGTGAAGCCCTTGTCCCAGTCGGCCTGGAAGCTGACCAGGTTGGCCGACAGCCCGGCGCCGACCGCCTTGACCGTGTAGTCGAACGCGACCTTCGGGCCCTGCTCCATCCGGAGCTGGTCCTGCTCGTCGTAGAAGCCGACCGGCTGCTGGCCGAGGATCGGGTTGAACAGGTTGGTGCCGGCGTCGATGAACTTCTTCTTCGTCGTGGCGGTGTACTGCCGCCCGACCTCGATGAACCTGTCCCAGGTGGGCCACAGGGCTGATACCTGGTCGCGTTCGGTGGGCAGGCCGGCGGCCTTGAACAGGTCGGTGCGGTAGCACATGGCCAGGCCGCCGACGTCGGTGCCGAGGCCGATCTGCGTCTTGCCGTCCGCCGACAGCGACTGCTTCCACTTCCAGGGCAGGTACTTGCTCTCGTACGAGCCGGCGCCCTTGTCGAGCAGGTTGACGAACTTGTCGGACTGACTGCGGAACTGGACCATGAAGCCCTCGTCGATTGCCGCGATGTCCGGCGCCCCGTTGCCCGCGACGAGCTTCTTCTGCAGGTCCTCGTGCTGGGCGTTGTACTCGCCCGAGTTGAGCTGGATCTTGACGTTCGGGTGCTCGGCCTCGTACTTGGCCTTCAGATCCTGGAGCCCGAAGTCGCCCCAGAAGTTGATTTTCAGCGTGACCTGACCACCGGCCGAGTCCGAGCCGCCGGTGGTGCTCCTGCCGCTGCAGGCGGCGATCATGACCAGGCTGACGGCACCGACGGCGGCCACGCGCGCCAGGTGCGTCCAGGACCGTCTCATCTCATCCTCCGCGCCGAATGGAAACGCTCTCGAATATCGAGAGACGTTGACTGAACCGGATAAGTGACGCCACCGTACGGTTCCCATTCATGACTGTCAACGGTCGGTTACCGATGTGCTGGCCCGTTAACCTTGCCGCCGCTCACGCCCGAGGTCCGGGCCACTCGTGGCAGTCCTCGGGTTACGCCCGCTCTAAGCTGAACCGCACAAGCGCTCGCCGCCGAAACCCGTTCACCACCACCGACGGCGGCACCCGGGACCGGCACGGCGTGCAGTAGCGTCACCAGACGCCGGTGATCCGGCGACCGGAAGCGCCCGTGAGGGCCGGACACAGTGGAGGAACGCTTCGGTGAAGCGGCCGACCATCGCCGACGTCGCCCGGCGCGCCGGGGTCTCCAAGGGCGCGGTGTCGTACGCGCTCAACGGCCAGCCCGGCGTCTCCGAGACGACCCGGCAACGGATCCTCGCCATCGCCGCCGAGATCGGGTTCCGCCCGAGCAGCGCCGCCCGCGCACTGTCCGGCGCCACCGCCAAGGCGGTCGGGCTGGCACTGTGCCGCCCCGCCCGGATACTCGGCATCGAGCCGTTCTTCATGGAGCTGATCAGCGGCGTCGAGGCCGAACTGTCGGCCCGCTCGTACGCGCTGACGCTCCAGGTGGTCAGCGACCAGGAGGCCGAGATCGCCGTCTACCGGCGGTGGTGGGCCGAACGCCGGGTGGACGGCGTGCTCGTCTGCGACCTGCGCACCGACGACCGGCGCGTACCGGCGCTGGAGGAACTGCAACTGCCGGCGGTGGTGATCGGCGGACCGGGGCACACCGGCGGCCTGGCGAGCGTCTGGGCCGACGACGCGGCGGCCCTGGTGGAGACCGTGGAATACCTGGTCGCGCTCGGCCACCGGCGCATCGCCCGGGTCGGCGGTCTGCCCTCGTTGCTGCACACCGAGATCCGCACCGAGGCGTTCACCGGCGTGTGCCGGCGGCTCGGGCTGGACGAGGCGACCACCGTCTGGTCCGACTACACCGGCGAGGAGGGCGCGCGGGCCACCCGCCGGCTGCTCAGTTCCGCCGGCCGTCCCACGGCGGTGATCTATGACAACGACGTGATGGCGATCGCCGGACTGTCCGTGGCCCAGGAGATGGGCCTCACCGTGCCCGGCGACCTGTCCATCGTGGCCTGGGACGACTCACCGCTCTGTCGCCTGGTGCACCCGCCGCTCACCGCGCTGGGCCGGGACATCCCGGCGTACGGCGCGCACGCCGCCCGGCAGCTCCTCGCGGTCATCGCGGGTGAGCCGGCCACCGTCGTCCAGGACGAGACGGCGCACCTGACGCCGCGCGGCAGCACCGCCCCACCTCGGGCAACACCCCGCTGAACCGGTTCAGCTCACCGGGCGGTCGACGGGTGCTCCTCGAACCACGCCTCGACCCGTTCGGCGGTAGCCGGCCGGGCCAGCGCGAAGCCCTGCCCGTACCGGCAGCCGGCCCGCCGCGCGCCGGCCACCTGCACCTCCGACTCCAGTTCCTCGACCACCAGCTCCACGCCGAGCCGGTCGGCCAGGTTCGCCACCACGTCGATCAGCGGACGCTGCCCGTCCCCGCCCGGACCCACCAGATGCGGGCCCACCTTGAGCAGGTCGATCGGCAACCGGCGGAGCTGCGCGAGCGAGGCGTGCTCGGCCCGGAAGTCGTCCAGCGCGATCCGCACGCCGAGCGACCGCAGGCCGGCCAGCCGGGCCACCACGGTGGACAACTCCGCGCCCACCACCGGTTCGGACACCTCGACCACGAGCCGTTCCGGCACCACGTCGTACGCGGCCAGCGCGGTAGCGGTGCGCGCCACGAAGTCCGGCGCGGCCAGCTCGCGCGGCGTCACGTTGACCGCCATCCACAGATCACGGCCGCCCTCCGACCACGCGGCGAGCTGCCGGCAGGCCCGGTCCAGCACCCACCGCCCGATCTCGCCGGTCAGGTCCAGGTCGGCCGCCACCGGCAGCAGCTCCGCCGGCAGCACCGTACCCAGCGCCGGGCTGCGCCAGCGCAGCAGCGCCTCGGTGCCCACCGGCATCCGGTCGGCGAGCGCCACCACCGGCTGGTAGACCAGGTCCAGCTCACCGCGCGCCACCGCGCCCGGCAGCTCCCGCTCCAGATCCAGGCGTCGGACCAGCTGCTCCTCCAGGTAGGCGTCGTACCACTCGACCCGGTCCCGGCCGAGCTGCACCGCCCGGCGGCGGGCCAGGTCCGCCTGGCGTAGCACGTCCTCCGGATCGCCGCCGCTGGTCTCGGCCAGCCCGACGCTCACCGCCAGCCGGGCGGCGCCTCCGGGCCGGGGGTACGGCTCGGCCAGCGCCGCCAGCAGCCGGATGCCGAGCGCGTACGCGAGCACCGGCCCCCGATCGGTGAGGACCGCGTACTCGGTGTCGCCGAGCCGGGCGACCAGATCGTGCGTCTCGGAGCCCGCCCGCAGCCGGCGCGCGGCCTCGATGAGCACCGGCCCCTCCGGCACCGCGCCACCGGTGCCGTGCAGGTCGACGACGAGCAGGGCACCGCCGCTGCGTTCCGCCATCGCCCGGACCAGCTCGGCGCGCGTCAGCGGCACGGGCCCGGCCACCCGGGCGTCCGGTCCGAGCCGCCGCCGCAACCACGCCTCGCGCGCCGCGAGCCGTTGCACCCGGCGCCGCTGGTCGGCGGCGGTGAGCAGCTCCCCCACCATGATCGGCGGGATGACCGCCAGACCCAGGGCCATAGCGCCGGTGCTGAACTCCCCCGCCGTCATCAGGTGGACCCCGGCGGCCAGCGCGGCGATCCCGGCCGGCGCGGTCAGGCGGGGCCACGCGGCCGGCGCCACGTCCCGGCCCGGCCGTTCACCGCCCGAGGTACGCCGGGCGCCGGCGGCGGTGAGCAGCGCCCCGGCCACCAGCGGCGCCGCGACGAGTGGCAGCGCCCGGTCCGGCGCGCCGTAGGCCAGCAGCACCACGAGCAGCGTGAGCCCGCCGAGCGTCAGCGCGGCTCCGGCGTGGCAGCGCGCGGCACCGGGCCGGCGGCGACGTTCGGCGAGGGCCGCCACCGCGAGCACGGCGAGCACCACCGCACCAGCAGCCGCCACCGTCGCGGCGACGGCCGGGACCGGGCCGCCCGGCAGCAGCATCCAGCCCGCGAAGACCAGGCTGACGCCGAGCGCCAGCACGTCGACGGTTCGGCGCACAAGTTCCGGGCCGGACAGCCGCGACCGGCCGGGCAGGCGCAGCAGGGCCGTCACGTGCAGCACCCCGGTGAGGCACAACCCGGCCAGCGCGATCGGCAGCCGGTGCGCGGAATCACTCAGCGGCAGCACCGCGACGGTGAGCCCGGCGGTCAGGACGGCGCTGTCGAGGATGGCGGCGACCCGGCGGGACAGGGCCGCCCGTCGCGCCCGCCGCCCGGTCGCCGTTGCGACGTGCGTCGGGGCGGTGTCCGTCGTCTCGCCGGCGTGCCACCGGAACGTGACAACCTGCTGCGGTCCGGGCTGCCGCGGTCCGGGTTCGGCGGCTCGTCGTCCGGGCGCGGGACGGTCGATCGGTGCCGGCCTGTCAGTCACGGCGGGCCCGTCGGTCGGTGCGGGAGCTGCGGGACGGTCGGTCGGTGCGGGGGCTGCGGGACGGTCAGTCGGTGCGGCGGCTCCGGCCAGCCAGGCGAGCCGGACGCAGGCGAGGGCGAAACCTCCGGCGACGGCGAGCGCGGCGGCAGCGGGGCCGGGCAGGGCACCGGCGACGCCGGCGAGGAGGAAGACCGCGCCGGTGAGCGACACGGCGACATCGGGCAGGGCTGATTGCCGACGGGGATCGGCGCGAGGGGGGACGGGCACGGCGGTCGCCTTCGTGAGGGGGCACGGGGGCGGTGCGGTTGCGGTACGCGGTACGACGTGCGGGGTCGGGGCGGGCGGGGACGCATCGGCGGGGACCGCTGCGGCCACGCCTAGAAACGATCCCGGAAGCGCCCGGTGACGTCACCGCACCAGTGACGTCCGTCACATCCACAGACGTCACGGAGACGGTCCCCGTTCAAGATCGACGCCGCTCGCTTCCGCGTCGCCTCCCGACACAAGACGCGGCAGATCTTGGTACCGAGCCGCCCCGGAAAGGGCGGAGCCGTACCAAGATCTGCGGCGGGCCGCGTGCGGCGGGAGAGGGCGGGCGCGGAAGGGCAGCCCGCGGCGGAGTAGCCGGATGGGGCGGGGGGACGCCCGGGGGGTGGGGTGGAGGGGCCGGATGGGATTATCGGAGGGTGAGCCGCGCCGATACCGTCCGTTTCCGCCACAACCAGGCCATCCTGGTCGCCGCGATCGTCGCCGCCATCGGCGCGCTGCCCCTGGCCTCCGCCCGCTGGTGGCTGCTCTGGGTGCTGCTCGTACCGCTCGCCGCCGCGGTCTGGGCGTGGCGGGCCGGCACCGACGCCGACGCCCGGGAGCTGCGGCTGCGAGCGCTCGTCGGGCAGCGCCGGGTGCCGTGGACCCGGGTCGCCGAACTCGCCGGTGACCCCAGGGGAAGGGCAGTCGCCCGGCTCGACGACGGCGAGGTGGTGGTGCTGCCGGCGGTACGCGCCACCGAGCTGCCCCGGCTGATCGCCGTCACCGGGCAGGAGCTACCGGACGCCGACCGCGACCGGCAGACCGGCGATCAGTAGCCGTCGACCACCCGGTTCGTCAGCTCCTCCCCTGCCACGTACCGGCGCAACTGCTCGCCCACCAGGCGGTACGCGCGGGGCAGCAGCCCCCGTACCGAGCCGGCGACGTGCGGGGTGAGCAGAACGTTCGGCAGCTCCCACAGGGGATGGTCGGCGGGCAGCGGTTCCGGGTCGGTGACGTCCATCGCCGCGCGCAGGCGGCCCGAGGTCAGCTCGGCGACCAGCGCCGACGTACGGGCCACCGGCCCTCGGGCGGCGTTGACGAGCAGCGCGCCGTCCGGCATCGCGGCGAGGAAACGCTCGTCGACCATGCCCCGGGTCTGCTCGGTCAGCGGCACCAGCAGCACCACCACGTCCGCCTCGGGCAGCAGCGCGGGCAGCTCGTCCACCCCGTGCACGCCCTGGTCGGGGCGCGGCGTACGGGCCACCAGCGTGAAGCTCACCTCGAACGGGGCGAGCCGGTCGCGTACCGCGGTGCCGATCGAGCCGGCGCCGACGATCAGCACCCGCTTGCCGGCCAGCTCGTCGGTGGGCGCCACCTCGTCGTACGCCCACTCGCGCCGGGCCTGCGCCCGGGCCAGCGGCGCGAATCCGCGCAGCGAGGCAAGGATCGCGGCGACCACCCATTCGGCGGTGGGCGAGTCGTGTACGCCCCGGGCGTCGCAGAGCGTCACGCCGTCGGGGATCCGTCCCACCCAGGCGTCCGCCCCCGCGGAGAGCAGTTGCACCACCTCGACGTCGGGCAACTCGGCCAGGAGCGCGCCGGCGTCGGGGCCGGACAGGAACGGCGGCACCCAGAACCGCACCCCGGCCGGGGACGACGGAAGCCGCCGCGGGTCGTCCAGCAGCTCCACGGTGACGCCGGGTGGCAGTTCGCCGAGCAGCCGGCGGCCCTCGGGGTGCGGGATCCATACCTTCACGATCGCCGACGATATCGGCCCCGGACCGGCCGGCGCGGCGTGACCCGTGACGAACACCGCGCCGGGAATGGAGTGGCGGTCCGGCGGGGTATAACCGAGAACGGGATGCCGCTCGGGTGTTCCGCTTGCTGAGGGCGGTGGCGATGAGCGAGGACGGCCGGGACCGGGTGTCCGTGCCGATTCCGGCGCTCGCCGACCCCGACCGATTGCGGTCACTCGACGAGACCCGGCTCGACGCCGTACCGGACGAGGCGTTCGACAGGTTCGCCCGGCTGGTCGGCGACCTGCTGGACGTTCCCGTCGCGCTCGTCTCCCTGGTGGACTCCGAGCGCCAGTTCTTCCCCGGCGCGACCGGCCTGCCGGAGCCGTGGGCGGCCCGCCGGGAGACCCCGCTGAGCCACTCGTTCTGCCAGCACGTCGTCGACATCGAGATGCCGCTGGTCCTGCCCGACGCCCGCCTCTACCCGCGGGTGCGCCTCAACCTGGCCGTCGAGGACCTGGGCGTGGTGGCGTACGCGGGCATGCCGCTGACCGACCTGGACGGACGGGTGCTCGGCTCGCTCTGCGCGATCGACAGCAAGCCCCGGGCCTGGACCAAGGAGCAGATGCGTACGCTCGCCGACCTGGCCGCCGCGTGCTCCTCGGAGCTGCGGCTGCGCATCGCGGTACGCGGCGCGGAACAGGCCCGCCGCCGCGCGGAGGAGGCGCACGACCGGCTCGCCATGCTGGCCGGGATGAGCGAGATGCTCGGCGGCACGCTCGACGTGGCCACCGCGGTCGACCGGCTCGGACACGCGATGGTGCCGCTGCTCGCCGACTGGTGCCTGATCACGCTCGTCGACCCGGCCGGGCGGCCGCGCACCGTCACCGGCGTACACCGGGAAGCCGAGCGTGCGAGCGACATGGCCCGCTTCGCCGAGCTGCTGACCACCGGGCTCAGCGCGGACTCGCAGATCCGGTCGGTGCTGCGTACCGGCCGGCCGGTGGTGCGGGCCGTGGCCGGCCTGGACGACGTGGCGCGCGGCACCACGCGCCCGGAACTGGTGCCGCTCGCCGAGCGGCTCGGCGTGGGCTCCCACCTGACCGTGCCGATCACCGCCGCCGGGGACCGGGTGATCGGGGCCGTCACGCTCGTCAACCGTGCGGGGCGGCGCGGTTTCGACACCAGCGACCTGCGCACCGCGCAGGACATCGGGGTACGCGCCGGACAGGCGGTCGGCAACAGCCGTCTCTACGGCGAGCAGCGCCACGTCGCCGAGGTGCTCCAGCACAGCATGCTGCCGAGCCTGCCGGCCGTGCCGGGGATCGAGCTGGCCGCCCGCTACCTGCCGGCCGCCGACCGGGTGGAGGTGGGCGGCGACTGGTACGACGCCTTCGTCCAGCCCGACGGCGAGTTGATCGCCGCGATCGGTGACGTCGCCGGGCACGACATCGAGGCGGCGGCCACCATGGGCCAGTTGCGCAACCTGGTGCGGGGCAACGCGTACGGCCGGGACGATCCGGTGGAGGATCTGGTGGCCCACCTCGACCAGGCCATGGGCGGCCTGCGGGTCCCCACCGTCGCCACCGCCGTGCTGGCCCGGGTGCGCCCGGCCGACGACGGGCTGAGGGTCTCCTGGTGCAACGCGGGGCACCCGCCGCCGCTGCTGGTCCGCGCCGACGGCACGGTCTCGGTGGCGGAGGGGCGCGGACCGCTGCTCGGCCTGGCTCGGCCGCCCCGGCGCACCGGCCGGACGCTGACCCTGGCACCGGGCGACACGCTGCTGCTGCACACCGACGGGCTGATCGAGCGCCGGGACCAGCCGCTCGACGAGGGACAGGCCGAGCTGCTCGCCCACCTCGAGGCCGGCGGGCCGGGCGTACCCCTGGACCTGCTCTGCGACCGGCTGCTCGCCGCCGCGCACCGGCGCGAGGACGACGTCGCCCTGCTCGCGCTGCGCGCCGGCTGAACCGGCACCGCCTCCTCCGAACGGCCGGACGCGCCCCGCCGTGCCCGCGACGTGCCCGGTTCGCCGGTTCACCCGGCTAGGCTGGGGCGGGTGAGCCCGCGTCTTGCGTACCCCCGTGTCCGCCGCCTCCGGACGGCGCTGGCGGCGTCCTGCGCGGCGCTGCTGCTGGGCACCGCCGGCTGTGCCCTCGGCGAGCCCGAGCCGGATCCAGCCGGGGCGCCGCCCAACCTGCCGACGCCGTCGAGCACCGCGAGTCCCGGCGGAGCCGGTCAGCAGGTGGTCGCAACCGTGCTGGCCAAGGGGCTGGAAGTCCCCTGGGGCATCGCGTTCCTGCCCGACGGCGGGGCGCTGGTGACCGAGCGGGACAAGGGACGGATCCTCCAGGTCGGCCCGGGGTCCGGCCCGGACGGGCTGGCCGTGCGGCCGGTGCAGACCCTGCCGGACGTGGCCGCCGGTGGCGAGGGCGGGCTGCTGGGCATCGCTGTCTCCCCGGCGTACGCCCGGGACCGCACGGTCTTCGTCTACTACACGGCCGAGAACGACAACCGGATCGCGAAGATGCAGCTCGGGGAGGCCCCGAAGCCGATCCTGACCGGCATCCCGAAGTCCGGCACGCACAACGGCGGCGGGCTGGGGTTCGGGCCGGACGGCCACCTCTATGCGAGCACCGGTGACGCCGGGCGCACCGAGAACGCCCAGGACGCCAAGAGCCTCGGCGGCAAGATCCTGCGGATCACCCCGGACGGCAAGCCGGCGCCGGGCAACCCCACCGCCGGGTCCCCGGTCTGGTCGACCGGGCACCGCAACGTCCAGGGCTTCGCCTGGACGCCGGACAAGAA
The DNA here is from genome assembly GCF_027460145.1 of Micromonospora sp. WMMA1949. Taxonomy (NCBI): domain Bacteria; kingdom Bacillati; phylum Actinomycetota; class Actinomycetes; order Micromonosporales; family Micromonosporaceae; genus Micromonospora; species Micromonospora sp. WMMA1949. Next base: position 1,381,800 of record NZ_JAPZBG010000001.1, read on the forward strand.
GATGTACGCGGTGGAGTTCGGCCAGAACACCTGGGACGAGATCAACCCGATCAACAAGGGCGGCAACTACGGGTGGCCCCGGGTCGAGGGCCGCGGCGACGACAGGCGCTACGTCAACCCGATCGCGCAGTGGCCCACCGGTGACGCCTCCTGTTCCGGCCTGGCTGCGGTGGACCGTCTGCTCGTCGCCGCCTGCCTGCGCGGCCAGCGGCTCTGGCTGGTGGAGCTGGCTGGCAACGGCACCGTCCTCGGCCAGCCGCGTGACCTGCTCACCGACCGCTACGGTCGGCTACGGGCCGCCGCGGTGGCGCCGGACGGCTCGCTCTGGGTGAGCACCTCGAACCGGGACGGGCGGGGTACACCTGCCGCCGAGGACGACCGCATCCTGCGACTCGTCTTCGCCGACGGGGGCGCCGGCCGGAGCTGATCCGGGCCGGGCGGGTTTGTCAAGATCGCTCAAGGGGCAGGTCAGAATCTCAGCATGGACGGCCACGAGAACGAACAGCACCGCACCGGGGACGAGACGTCTCCGGAGCGCGGGCGCGCCCGCCGCCTGGCGGCGTGGCGGCCCGGTCACCGGCTGCGCCGGCTGGGTGTCGTGCTTGCTCTGTTCGCGGTCACGCTCGGTGGCATCGTGATCGGCACGTACGCGGGCGGCCACGTCGGCACCGACATCGGCCCGTTCCGGGCCGAGTTGAAGCTCAGCCCGTCGCTGTCCGGCGGCACCACCGTCGACATCCCGCCGCTGGGCGCGCTGCTGCTGGACAGCCACGACGGCCCGGCGTACCTCACCGTCGAGGTGGGCTCGCTGGACCAGGGGCGCACCGAGGCGCTCATCGACGACCCGGCCAGCATCAGCCGGGCCAGCCAGTCGGCCGTCCAGGACGTCCGCGACGGCGTGATGCGGCTCGGGCTGCGTACGCTCGCCTCGGCCGTGCTGGCCACGCTGCTGCTGGCCGCGCTGGTCTTCCGGGACGTCCGTCGTACCGCCTGGGCCGGCGGTCTGGCGCTGGTCGTGACCGCCGGCAGCCTCGGGGTGGCCGCGAGCACGTTGCGCCCGCAGGCGATCGAGGAGCCACGGTACGAGGGCCTGCTGGTCAACGCGCCGGCGATCGTCGGTGACGCGCGCCGGATCGCGAACGACTACACCAAGTACGCCGAGCAGCTCCAGCGACTGGTCGGCAACGTCAGCAAGCTCTACACCACGGTCTCCGCCCTGCCCGTGGTGCAGCCGTCGCCGGGCACCACCCGGGTGCTGCACGTGTCGGACATCCACCTCAACCCGACCGGCTGGCAGCTGATCCGCACCGTGGTCGAACAGTTCGGCATCGACGTGGTGGTCGACACCGGCGACATGACCGACTGGGGCAGCGAGCCGGAAGCCTCGTTCGTCGGCTCGATCGGCCTGCTCAAGAAGCCGTACGTGTTCATCCGCGGCAACCACGACTCGCCGCGTACCGCCGCCGCGGTGGCGCAGCAGCCGAACGCGATCGTGCTGAACAACTCGGTCACGACTGTGGGTGGGCTGACCATCGCCGGCATCGGCGACCCCCGCTTCACGCCGGACAAGGAGACCTCGCCGGCCGGCAGCGGCCTCACCTCGGCCGTCGCCGACCAGGTGATCGGCGCCGGCGAACAGCTCGCCGGCACGATCGAGAAGTCGCCGCGCAAGGTCGACATCGCGCTCATCCACGACCCCGCCTCGGCCGGCCCGCTCTCCGGCACCTGCCCGCTCGTGCTCTCCGGGCACACCCACTCCCGGCAGGTGTCGAAGCTGCCGCAGGTGGAGGGCAAGCAGCCGACCACGCTGATGGTGGAGGGCTCGACCGGCGGTGCCGGGCTGCGCGGCCTGGAGGGCGAGAAGCCGACCCCGTTGACCATGACGGTGCTCTACTTCGACCAGCAGAAGCTGCTCCAGGCGTACGACGAGATCACCGTGGGCGGCACCGGGCAGTCGCAGGTCAACCTGGAGCGGCACGTCATCCGCGACCCGGCCAAGGGCGACCAGGTGCCGGTCACCCCGACCCCGACCCGCGGCCCCTCCGAGTCGCCCTCCCCGGGTACGACCACGCTGAGCCCCACCCCCACGAGCTGACCGCACCGCTTTTCTCGCCGCCTCCCCTCACGCGGTCGATCCGGTGCTCTACCGCATCAACACCCGGTCACTCCGCGTCACGAGGCCGCCCGGCACCGGGTTGCCCCGACGCCGCCTTTGCTCTGCAGCCATCGGCGCAGCAGGCACCGAGAGTCGCCGCGTGGGCGGGTGCAGAGCGGTGGTGCGCCCGTGCCACCCCAGCTCAGAGCGGTGCTGCGGATATGGCTGCAGAGCAAAGGGGCCGCGAGGTGATCCCTGAGGCCGCCAGAGACGGTTACTCACCGCAACCGAGCAGTCCATTACTTTCCGTGATGAGTACCCTCTGCCGCGTCGGCCGGATCCGCCAAAACGCAGACCGCCGTCCCAGAATCGAACCGGGAGCGCCCGGGGCAGCGCCGGGCGCCGCCGGGAGCGCTGGGCAGCGCTGGGCAGCGCCGGGCAGCGCCGGAAGGCCGGCCCTGCACCGCGACGACCCGGGGCCGCCCGGGATGTCCGGCCGGCCCCGTGGATGGCGTGCGGTCAGCGCGAGGCAGGCGCCTCAGCGCAGCGCGATCGCGGCCAGCGCGGCGTTGACGATGCTGCCGGGCAGCAGGTCGTGCAGCTCGTACAGCTCGCGGACGTTGCCGGACTGGCCGAACTCGTCCACACCGAGCGGCACCGCCGGGGCGCCGACCGCCGAGCCGAGCCAGGCCATCGCGTGCGACGCCGCGTCGTGCACGGTGACCACCGGCACCCGATCGGCGAACGCCGACCGCAGCGCGCCCGGCACGCTCGGCACGGTCGCGGTCCGCACGCCCTGGCGCAGCGTCCGCTGCCACGCCCGGTAGAGGCGGTCCAGGCTGGTCACGTCCACCACGTGCGCGGCCACGCCCTCCTCCGCCAGCTCCGCGGCGGCCGCGAGCACCTCCGGCAGCACCGCGCCGGAGGCGGCGAGCTGCACGACCGGGGCGTCAGCCAGATCGGGGTACGCCTGGTGCGCGTCCACGAGCCGGTACGCGCCGGCCACCACCTGCCGCCGCAGCACCGCGTCGCCGAGACGCGTACGCGCGGCCTCGAACGGCGCCTGGTCGATCGGCCGGGTGCTCAGCCGGAAGTAGTACGCCCCGTCCTCGGCCGGCGCGGCGGTGGCGGCCGGCGCGGCGCCACCGGCGATCTGGCCGAGCGCGTCGCAGAGCAGCCAGTCGAGGCTGCCGGCGTACGCGGGCTCCAGGAACGTCACACCGGGCAGCTCCAGGCCGACCGAGGCGGTGATGGTGGACTGGTGCGCGCCGCCCTCGGGCGCCAGCGTGATGCCGGACGGGGTGCCGGCCACCACGAACCGGGAACCGGAGTACGTGCCGTAGAGGAACGCGTCGAGACCGCGCAGCACGAACGGGTCGTAGACGGTGCCCACCGGCAGCAGCGGCTGGCCGGACAGGTCCCACGACAGGCCGAGCTGGCCCAGCAGCAGGAACAGGTTCATCTCCGAGATGCCCAGCTCGATGTGCTGCCCGGCGGGGCTCTCGGTCCAGCGCAGCATCCGGTCCTCGGTCCAGGAACGCTGCTCGGTCGGGGCGAAGACGCCGGTCTTGTTGATGAACCCGGCCAGGTTGGTCGAGGTGGCCACGTCCGGCGCGGTGGTCACCAGGTAGGGCGCGACCTGCGGATCGCGGGCCAGGTCGACCAGCACCCGCCCGAAGACCTCCTGGGTGGAGACGGGCTTGTTCGCGCGTACCCTCGTGGTTTCCGGAACGGTGACGCCCAGCGCCCGCTCGCGCGGCGCGCGGGACAGCGCCTCCCGGCGCTCGCCGGCCCGGATGCCGGCCGGGGACGCCGGGTCGAGGCGGTCCCACTCGGTCTCGGTGGTGAGGCCCTGCGCGGCGCGCAGCGCGTCGACCTGCTCGGTGGTGAGCAGCGCCGAGTGGTTGCGCGGGTTGCCGGCGATCGGCAGGCCCCAGCCCTTGACCGTGTACGCGAACACGACGCTGGGCCGGTCGGTGACCGCGTCGCACTGGGCGTACGCGTCGAGCATCGCCTGCGCGTCGTGCCCGCCCAGGTCCGTGACGAGCGGACCCAGCTCGTCGTCGCCGATGTCGGCGACGAACGCGGCGACCTCGGCCGGCGCGCCGTCCAGGAACTGCTTGCGCAGCGCCGGCCCGGCCAGCCCGAACAGGGACTGGTACTGCTCGTTGGGCATCCGGTCGATCCAGTCGCGCAGCGCCGCGCCGCCCGGCCGGGCGTACGCCTCGGCGAGCCGACGGCCGTACTTGACCTCCACGACGTGCCAGCCGGCCGCCTCGAACTGGCCGCGCCACTGGTTGATCCGGATGCCGGGGACGACCCGGTCCAGCGACTGGCGGTTGAAGTCGACGAGCCACATCACGTTGCCGAGTCCGGTGGTGGCCGGGTCGGCGACCGCCTCCCAGATGTTGCCCTCGTCCAGCTCGGCGTCGCCGATGATGGCGACGAACCGGGAGTGCGGGCGCGCGCCGAAGTGGGCGTCGACGTAGCGGCGGGTGACGGCGGCGAACAGCGGCGCGGCGGCGCCCAGGCCGACCGAGCCGGTGGAGAAGTCCACCTCGTCCGGGTCCTTGGTGCGCGACGGGTACGACTGGAGCCCGCCGCGCGCCCGCAGCTTCGGCAGGTACGACTTGTCGAGGTTGCCGAGCAGGTACTGGATCGCGTGGAACACCGGCGAGGCGTGCGGCTTCACCGCGACCCGGTCCTCGGCGTCCAGGTGGTGGAACCAGAGCGCTGTCATCGCGGTGACCAGGGAGGCGCTTGACGCCTGGTGGCCGCCGACCTTCACCCCGTCACCGGTGTCGCGGTCGTGGTTGGCCGCGTCGACGATGCGGGTGGCGAGCCAGAGCACCCGGCGCTGGATCTCGTCGAGGACGTCGAGGTCGTGCTGGTTCACGGTGACTCCATCCGGGCGTCGCCGTTGACGCCCTGTCCGGGGGTGGCGAGGCGTTAGGAAGGGCCCCTTCCCATGCACCAGGCGTTAAGAAGGGGCCCTTCCTTAAGTACGTCAGGCGCCGAGGCGCGCCAGGATCAGCTCGCGGACGGTCTTCGCGTCCGCCTGACCACGGGTGGTCTTCATGACCGCGCCGACGAGCGCGCCGGCCGCCGCGACCTTGCCGCTGCGGACCTTGTCGGCGACGTCCGGGTTGGCGGCGATCGCCTCGTCCACGGCGGCGGTGAGCGCACCGGTGTCCGAGACGACCTCCAGGTTGCGGTTGGTCATGATCTCGGTCGGCGAGCCCTCGCCGGCGACCACGCCCTCCAGCACGGTACGGGCCAGCTTGTCGTTGAGCTTGCCCGCGTCGACCAGGCCCTGCAGCTCAGCGACCTGAGCCGGGGTCGCGCCCACGTCGGCCAGCTCCACGCCGGTCTCGTTGGCGCGGCGGGACAGCTCACCCAGCCACCACTTCCGGGCGGCGGCCGGGGTGGCGCCGGCGGCCACCGTCGCCTCGATCAGCTCGACCGCGCCGGCGTTGACCACGGACTGCATGTCGAGGTCGGACAGGCCCCAGTCCTGCTGGATCCGCTTGCGGCGCAGGCGCGGCAGCTCCGGCAGGGCGGCCTTCAGCTCGGCCACCCACGCGGTGTCCGGGGCGAGCGGCACCAGGTCCGGCTCCGGGAAGTACCGGTAGTCGGTGGCGGTCTCCTTGGACCGGCCCGAGGTGGTGTCGCCGGTGTCCTCGTGGAAGTGCCGGGTCTCCTGGGTGATCCGGCCACCGGCCTCGAGCACCGACGCCTGGCGCAGCATCTCCGAGCGGACCGCCCGCTCGACCGAGCGCAGCGAGTTGACGTTCTTCGTCTCGGTGCGGGTGCCCCACTCCTCACCCGGCCGGTTGAGGGAGGTGTTGACGTCGCAGCGCAGGGAGCCCTCCTCCATCCGCACGTCGGAGACGCCGAGCGAGCGGATCACGTCACGCAGCTCGGCGACGTACGCGCGGGCGACCTCGGGCGCGAGCGCGCCGGTGCCCGGGATCGGCTTGGTGACGATCTCGACGAGCGGGATGCCGGCCCGGTTGTAGTCGACGAGCGACTCGGTGGCGCCGTGGATGCGACCGGTGGCGCCGCCGACGTGCAGCGTCTTGCCGGTGTCCTCCTCCAGGTGCACCCGCTCGATGCCGATGCGCACCAGTTCGCCGTTCACCTCGACGTCCAGGTAGCCGTCGAAGCACAGCGGCTCGTCGTACTGGCTGATCTGGAAGTTCTTCGGCATGTCCGGGTAGAAGTAGTTCTTCCGGGCGAAGCGGCACCACTGCGCGATCGAGCAGTTCAGCGCCAGCCCGATCCGGATGGTCGCCTCGATGGCGGCCTTGTTCGCCACCGGCAGCGAACCGGGCAGGCCGAGGCAGACCGGGCAGACCCGGGTGTTCGGCTCGCCACCGAAGTCGGTCGGGCAGCCGCACCACATCTTGGTGTTCGTGCCCAGCTCGACGTGGGTCTCCAGGCCGATCACCGGTTCGAAGCGCGCGACGACCTCGTCGTACGCGGGCAGTGTCGTCGTCATCTGAGCTCCAGGCGCGATCCGGACAGAACCGTTCCAGCCTAATCGGCTGACCCGATCACCCCGCTGCCGGGCTTCGAGATCGCGGCGCCAGGCCCGCCACGACGACCTGACCCGGGCCGGGCGTCACTCGGGTGTGGTGAAGGTCCGGCGACGGTTGTACGCCAGCACGAGCAGGATGCCGCCGATGGAGAAGGCCACGACGCTCAACAGCAGCAGCACGAGCGGCGAACCCGGCCCGGTGATCGGCAGCCACGCGCCGCTCACCTTCGACGGCGAGGGTGTCGGCTGGGGCGTCGCGGGGAGGCTGCTCTCCGACGGCGTGGCGGTCGGATCGCTCGCGGTCGCCGTAGCAGTCGGGTCGGCCGGGGCGGGCGTCGACCAGGTCGGGGGCGCCGTCGGGGTGCCCGGCGTCCGGGCGGCAACGATCAGCGACACCTGCTTCGTGGCGCTGGTGCTGTATCCCTTCGCCGCGACGGTGAAGGCGAACGTACCGGCCTTGCTCGGGGTGCCGCTGAGCTTGCCCTCCTCGTCGAGGGTGAGGCCGTCCGGCAGTGCCCCGGTGGCCAGGGCGAACACGATGTCCGAGTCGCCGTCGGCGGTGAACCGGAAGGAGTAGGGCTTACCGACGGTGGCGGCGGGCGGGTCGCCGGAGGTGAACGCGGTCGCGGCCTCGGCGACGACGACTGTGGCGTTCTGCTCGTCGAAGCGGTCGTTCTTGTCGGTCATCCGCAACGTGAACGTGTACGTGCCAGGCGTCGTCGGCGCGCCACCGAGCGACGTACCCACCACGAGCATCCCCGGCGGCAGACTGCCCGAGGTCACCGACAACCGGTACGGCGCGGTGCCACCTGTGGCCTCGACGGTGTGGATCGCGTACACCCGGCCGAGGTACATGGGCGACCGGGGCTTGCCCGACGTGATGACGACAGTCGGTTCGCGTACCTCGATGGTCGCCGTCTGCTCGCCGATGAGGTCGTTCTGGTCGGTCATCCGCAACGTGAACGTGTACGTCCCGGGCGTCGTCGGCGCGCCACCGAGCGACGTCCCCACCACGAGCATCCCCGGCGGCAGACTGCCCGACGCCACCGACAACCGGTACGGCGCCGTGCCGCCAGTCGCCTCGACAGTGTGGATCGCATAGACCTGCCCGATGACCATGACCGACCGGGGCTTGCCCGAGGTGATGGTGACGGTCTCGGTGGCGACGGTGGCCGGTTGCGCGGCGGCCGGTTGCCCGGCGCCCAGCAGCAGCGCGACCACCATCGTCAGGGCCATGACCGGGCGAAGTGTCCCCATCGCACATCCAGCTCTCGGTCGGAACCGCTCGCGTCCGCCAGCGGGTCACAGTCCAGTCGATCCAGCAGACTCGGAGTTTATTCGACCAGTGCCAGTGGCCCCGGACAATCCACTGATCGGTGATCACCGTGTCGCCGCGACGACAGACGCGCCCGGCGCGGTCGTGGTGACCGCACCGGGCGCGTGAGAGTCCCGTCAGCTCAGATCGTCGGCGGGGTGAGCGTGCCGACGGCGTTCTCCAGCGCGGCGGCGACCCGGTACATCCGGTCGTCGGCCATGGTCGGCGCCATGATCTGGAAGCCGACCGGGAGCCCGTCGGACAGGCCGCACGGCACCGAGATGGCCGGACCGCCGTACAGGTTCGTCGGGATGGTGAACAGGTCCGCCAGGTACATCTGGTACGGGTCGGCGGTGCGCGACCCGATCGGGAACGCCACGAACGGCGTGGTCGGCGAGATCAGCGCGTCGACCTGCTCGAACGCGCTGGTGAAGTCCCGCGTGATCAGGGTGCGGACCTTCTGCGCCTGGCCGTAGTAGGCGTCGTAGTAGCCCGACGAGAGCGCGTACGTGCCGATCATGATGCGGCGCTTGACCTCGGGGCCGAAGCCGGCCTCGCGGGTCAGCGACATGACCTCCTCCAACGACCGGTTGCCGTCGTCGCCGACCCGCAGGCCGAACCGGACGCCGTCGAACCGGGCCAGGTTGGAGGAGCACTCGCTCGGCGCGATCAGGTAGTAGGCCGGCAGCGCGTACTTGAAGTGCGGGCAGGAGATCTCGACGATCTCCGCGCCCAGCTTCGCCAGCGCCTCGACCGACTCGCGGAACGCGGCCATCACGCCCGGCTCCGCGCCCTCGCCGGTGAACTCGGTGACCACGCCGAGCTTGACGCCGGTCAGGTCGCCGGTGGCGCCGAGCCGCGCCGCGGCCACCACGTCCGGCACCGGGGCCGGGATCGAGGTCGAGTCGCGCGGGTCGTGACCGCCGATCACCTCATGCAGCAACGCGGCGTCGAGCACGGTACGCGCGCACGGCCCGGGCGTGTCCAGCGACGAGGAGAACGCGACGAGGCCGTAGCGGGAGGTGCCGCCGTAGGTGGGCTTCGCGCCAACCGTGCCGGTCACCGCGCCGGGCTGGCGGATCGAGCCGCCGGTGTCCGAACCGATCGACAGCGGCGCCTCGTACGCGGCCAGGGCCGCCGCGCTGCCGCCGCCGGAGCCGCCCGGGATCCGCTCCAGATCCCACGGGTTGCGGGTCGGCCCGTACGCCGAGTATTCGGTGGAGGAGCCCATCGCGAACTCGTCCATGTTCGTCTTGCCGAGCATCACCGTGCCGGCGGCGCGCAGCCGCTCGACGATCGTCGAGTCGTACGGCGGGCGCCACCCCTCCAGGATCTTCGACCCGACGGTGGTCGGTACGCCCTTGGTGGTGAGCACGTCCTTCACCGCGACCGGCACACCGGCGAGCGGGCCCAGCTCCTCACCGGCGGCGCGGCGCTCGTCCACCGCGCGCGCGGCGGCCAGCGCCCCCTCGGTGTCGACGTGCAGGAACGCGTGCACCCGGTCGTCGACGGCGCCGATCCGGTCCAGGTGGGCCTGGGCGACCTCGACCGCGGAGGTCTCGCCGCTCGCCACCAGCCCGGCGATCTCCACGGCACTCAGCTTGGTCAGGTCGCTCGTGCGCTCGCTCATGAGGCCACATCCTCGTCCAGGATCCGCGGGACGCGGAACCGCTGCTCCTCGGCGTCGGGGGCGCCCGACAGCGCCTCCTGCGGGGTCAGGCCCGGCCGCACCACGTCCTCGCGGAGCACGTTCGTCAGCGGCACGGAGTGGGACGTCGGCGGGATGTCCGCCGCGGCGACCTCGCCGACCTGCGCGACCGACTGGAGGATCACGTCCAGCTGGCCGGCGAAGGTGTCCAGCTCCTCCTCCGTGACGGCGAGCCGCGACAGTCGCGCGAGGTGCGCGACCTCCTCGCGGGAGATGGCGGCCATCAGTGCCCCCTTCGTGGCTGTCCTGAGACGTCTGCGGTGGGCCGCCCGCGCGTACGGGCGTACTCGATGACGCGCGGTGACCGGAGCGAGTCTATTGTCCCGCCGTCACGACGACGCCTTCGACTCCCCCTCCGGCGCCGGACCGCTGCGGCTCCCCGCCTCCGCCGGGCGCACCGGACGGTAGCGGGACAGCCAGGCCACCAGGTCCTCGGCCGGCATCGGCCGGGCGTGGAACCAGCCCTGCGCCACGTCGCACCCGGCCGCGTGCAGCAGCCGCCAGGTGCGCTCGTCCTCCACGCCCTCGGCCACCACCCGCAGCCCGAGCGCGCCGGCCAGCTCGATCATCGAGCGGACGATCGCCGCGTCGTCCGGGTCGTCGGCCATCCCCAGGACGAACGACCGGTCCACCTTCACCTCGGACAGCGGCAGCCGGCGCAGGTGCTGCAGCGACGAGTAGCCGGTGCCGAAGTCGTCCAGCGCGATGCCGACGCCGATCCGGTGCAACTGGGTGATGCTGGCGAGCACCCGCCGCGGGTCGGCCATCAGCGCGCCCTCGGTGATCTCCACCTGGAGGCGCTCCGGCGGCACGCCGTACCGGGCCAACCGGTCGGCGATCTGGTCGGCGATCTCACCGGTGTGCAGGTCACGGACGCTGACGTTGAGCGCGGCCCGCAGCGCCAGCCCGGCCGCCGACCACTTCGCGAGCTGCTCCACCACGTCGTCCACCACGCGGCGGGTGAGCAGCCGCATCACCGCGCTCTGCTCGGCGACCTGGATCAGCTCGCCCGGGTCGACCATGCCCCGGCGCGGGTGCCGCCAGCGCAGCAGCGCCTCGACGCCGACCACCTCGCCGGTCGCGATGGCAATCTGCGGCTGGTAGTACATGGTGATCTCGCCCGGGTGCCCGGCCTGGTCGTCCGGCCCGGCCGCCGTGGAGTTCCCGTCGGCGGTCGGCCCGATGACGCCCGGCGCGCCGGTGCTCACAGCCGCCTCGGTGTCGTGGGTGACGTCCCCGTCGGCGGTCCCGGCGGCCGGCGTGAACTCCGCCTCGCCGACCACGAGCGGGCCCGCGACCGGTCCGGCCCCGGCGTGGGCGGCCCGGCGGCGGATCGGGTCGGCGCCGGTGAGGATCCGCTCGATCAGGTCGTCGTGCCGCTCCTCGGTCCGGTCCCGGCGGCGCCGCAGCCACCGGTTCGGCCCGTCGCCGGACCGCCGGCCGCCGTCGCGCGCCGGGCGCTGGTTGCGGGCCGGGCGGTCGGCCCGGACCGGCAGCGCGGGCTCCAGCGCGGCGCCGTCACCCCCGCGTACGCCCACCGTCTCCCCGCCCTGCGCGGACGGGCCGGACTCCAGCACCCGGCGCAGGTCGGCCAGCAGGCTCAGCCGCTCGGCCGAGTTGTGGTCGGACTCCGGCGCGTAGACGGCCACGGTGTCGTTGCGGTGCTTCGCGTCGTACATGGCCACGTCGGCGTGACGCATCAGAGTGGCGAAATCCTCGCCGTGGTCGGGGTAGAGGGCGATGCCGATGGCGCCGCCCACGTCCAGCGGCAGCCCGTCCAGGGGCACCGGCTCGGCGAGCGCGGCGACCACCCGGTCGGCCCGCTCGCGGGCCTGGTCGATGTCGGTGAGCCGGGGTACGACGATGGCGAACTCGTCGCCGCCGAGCCGCGCCACCAGGTCGCCGCCGTCGACCGCGCCCATCAGCCGGGCGCTCACCTCGACCAGCAGGCGATCCCCCACCGCGTGCCCGAGCGCGTCGTTGACGTGCTTGAACCGGTCGAGGTCGAGCAGCAACAGCGCCAGGTGCGCGTCCGGCGCGCCCCGGGCGGCCCGCTCGCCGTGCAGGTGCACCTGCTCGGCCACCTCGGTAAGCAGCGCCTTGCGGTTGGGCAGCCCGGTGAGCGGGTCCAGGTCGGCGAGCTGTTCCCGTTCGTCGGAGAGCCGGGCCATCCGGTAGACGGCGAACAGCGGCACCAGCACCAGCGGGATCAGTGCCGCGCTGGCCCGGGCCGCGGCCACCAGCACCGGCGCGAGCAGCAGCAGCGAACCGGTGGACAGCAGCTCGTAGGCGAGGCCGCTGCGGACGCTCGGCCACCACCGGTCGCCGAAACGCAGCCGGACGGCGGAGCTGACCAGCCCGTAGTTGACCACGAACCAGGCGAGCGTCGCGCCGCCCACCGCCGCGACGTCCGTCCAGTGCAGCCGGTCGCCGTCGAACAGCTCGCCCGGGCCGAGGCGGCTGACCGCGTACGCGGCGGCGAGCGCACACGCGTACTGGGCCGCGTTGAAGGCGGTGCGCCACGGGGCGTACCCGAGTCGCCAGCCGCTCACCGCGACCGCGACGGCCTGCACCGCGACGGCCGGGCCGAAGCCCCAGCCGAGCAGGATGGCGAAGGTGAAGCAGGTCGACGGGAACACCGCCGACGTCTGCCGCCGGCCGGGTGGGACGAACGGGCGGGCGTCGCAGGCGACGGCGAGGACCGCCATGGTCCAGAACGCGGCCGGCAGTTCGCTCCACCTGTCGGCGAGCGCGACGAGCGGCCCGGCCGAGACCGCCAGGGCGACCGCGCCGATCGCGGTGACGAAGCCGAAGAACGGCCCGCTCCGCCCGGGCGGGACGGAGTTACGCGGGTCGCCGGTCTCCATCGCACCTCCCGGGGAACGTCCTGGCGCGCGCCGTCACGCGTCGTACGCCAATGAAACGCCCTCCGAGGCGATTTCCCCGACACGACAGTCACGAATCGGCCGGAGTCGTAATTAACTTGGTATCCGCCGGACGAAAGCTGTGACCAGCCTGTCAGTCCTCCACCCGGGCCACCTCGCGAGCCGCCTCCGGGCCGGAGTCGAGCAGCACGCGGAATCCGTCCTCGTCGAGGATGGGCAGTTTCAGGGTGGCGGCCTTGTCGGCCTTGGAGCCGGGATTGTCGCCGACCACCACGAAACCCGTCTTCTTGGAGACCGAGCCGGTCACCTTGCCGCCCCGGGCCTGGATCGCCTCGGCCGCCTGGTCGCGGCTGAACCCGCTGAGCGTGCCGGTGACCACCACCGTGACGCCGTCGAGCGGTCGCGGCCCCTCGTCGGCGGCCTCCTCGGCCATCCGGACGCCCGCCTCGGCCCACTTGCGCACCACGTCGCGGTGCCAGTCGACGGCGAACCACTCCTTCACGCTGGCGGCGATGGTCGGGCCGACGCCGTCCACCGAGGACAGCTCCTCCTCACCGGCGGCCTCGATCGCGGCGACCGAGCGGAAGTGCCGGGCGAGCGCCTGGGCGGCGGTCGGGCCGACGTGCCGGATGGACAACGCCACCAGCACCCGCCACAGGTCGCGTTCCTTGGCCTCGGCGAGGTTGTCGAGCAGCTTGGTGGCGTTGCTGCCCAGGCTGCCGTCCTTGTTGACGAAGAACGGCGACCGGCTCAACTGCTCGGCGTCGAGCTGGAACAGGTCGCCCTCGTTCGTGATGATCTGGGCGTCCAGCAGCGCCGCCGCGCCCTTCTCGCCGAGCACCTCGATGTCGAGCACCTTGCGGCTGGCCAGGTAGAAGACCCGCTCGCGGATCTGGCCGGGGCAGGCACGCCCGTTGGGACAGCGGATGTCGACGTCGCTCTCCTTGGCCGGCGCGAGCGGAGTGCCGCAGGCCGGGCAGGTGGTCGGCATGACGAACGGGCGGGCGTCGGCCGGGCGCAGCTCGACCACCGGGCCGAGCACCTCGGGGATCACGTCGCCGGCCTTGCGCAGCACCACCGTGTCGCCGATGAGCACGCCCTTGCGCTCGACCTCGCGGGCGTTGTGCAGGGTCGCCAGCGCGACTGTGGACCCGGCCACCCGGACCGGTTCGAGGACGGCGAACGGGGTGACCCGGCCGGTGCGCCCGACGTTGACGTCGATGTCGAGCAGCTTGGTGTTCACCTCCTCGGGCGGGTATTTGAAGGCGATCGCCCAGCGGGGCGCGCGGCTGGTCGAGCCGAGGCGGCCCTGGATGGAGACCGGGTCGACCTTGACCACCACGCCGTCGATCTCGTGCTCGACGTCGTGCCGGTGCTTGCCGTAGTAGGCGATGTAGTCAGCGACACCGGCCAGGTCGTCCACCACCCGCCACCGGTCGCTGGTGGGCAGCCCCCACGCCTTGAGCGCGGCGTACGACTCGGACTGCGCGGCCGGCCGGAACCCGGTGCGCGCGCCGATGCCGTGCACCACCAGGCGCAGCGGGCGGGAGGCGGTCACCCGGGGGTCCTTCTGCCGCAGGCTGCCGGCGGCGGCGTTGCGCGGGTTGGCGAACGGGGCCTTGCCCTGCTCGACCAGGCTCGCGTTCAGGTCGGCGAACGCGGCCACCGGGAAGTAGATCTCGCCGCGCACCTCCAAAAACTCCGGCACGTCGGGGAAGTCGCCCGCCGGGGTCAGCCGGGCCGGCACGCCCTTGATGCTGCGCACGTTGGCGGTGACGTCCTCGCCGGTGCGCCCGTCGCCCCGGGTGGCGGCGCGGACCAGCCGGCCCTTGGAGTAGGTGAGGTTGATGGCGAGCCCGTCGACCTTCAGCTCGCACAGGTAGGGTACCGGGCCGCCAGCGTCCCGCTCGACCCGCTCGGACCAGGCGGCCAGTTCCTCGTCGGCGAAGGCGTTGTCGAGCGAGAGCATCCGCTCGGCGTGCGCGACCGGGGTGAAGTCGGTGGAGAAGGTGCCGCCGACCCGCTGGGTGGGCGAGTCGGGGGTGCGCAGCGCCGGGTATTCGGCCTCCAGCGCCTCCAGCTCCCGCAGCTGCTTGTCGAACTCGGCGTCGGTGACGGTCGGCGCGTCGAGGACGTAGTAGCGGTACTGGTGTTCGGTCAGCTCCTGGCTGAGCGTGGCGTGCCGCTCCCGGGCCGCCGGGGTCGGCTCGGCACCCGCCGCCGCGTCCTGGGCCGCGTCGACCGCTGGGGGAACCGCTTCTTCGGACACGCCGCCACCTTCGGACACCGCTGTCGACCTCCCGTGTTGGTGCTACCCGAGAACCGTAGCGGTCGGCTGTGACAGCCGTCCGGCCACCCGCGCCGAGCAGGGCGAACCGGCACCAGCCGCGCCATCCGGCGGGCAGGTCCCGGCCGTGCGACGATCGCGTCGGCGGTACTGGGCGACAACGGTCGGAAGGCGGGCGGCGGATGCGCGACGGGGTGATCTGGGCGCTGGTGATCGTGGCCTGCGTCGCGGCCGGGTGGCTGTGGAACGACTGGCGCCGCCGGGCGGCCGAACGCGCCGCCGGCACGCGCGGCCGGGCCGACGGGCGGCGGGGCACCGGGCGTGGCGGCCGGACCGGCACCGACCGGCCCGGCGGAGGGCGCGGCGACGAGCGGGCCGGCGGTGGACGCCGAGGTGACCGGGCCGGCACCGGGCCACGGGGTGACCGCGCCGGCGCGGCGCCGAGGCCCCGGGACGCCGGGCGGGACCGGGACGAGCCGCGGCCCGGGGAGATCTGGTGGGCCGACGTGCCGTACGCCGACGGGACCGGTTCGAAGGTGCGCCCCTGTCTGGTGCTGCGAATCGACGGCGGGGACGTCGAGGTCCTGAAGATCACCAGCCAGGACAAGTCGGACCGGGACGACCACCTGCCGATCCCGACCCGCGGCTGGGATCCCGATGCCGACCACGACAGCTACCTCGACGTGAGCGAGCCGATCGCGGTGCCGCTGGGCGCGTTCGCCGACCGGGCCGGCACCTGCGACCCGGACCTGTGGCGTGGCGTCCGCCGGCTGAGCCACCTCACCGGCTGAGCGCGGGCGGCGTCACCCCTGGCCGCGAGAGCCGCCGCCGGGCGCCTCCCCGTCGAACGCGTCGGCGAGGGCGGTGAGCTGGTCGGCGTACTCGATCCGGCCGGCCCACCCGGCGGGCCAGGCCGCCGTGCCGTACGCGGCACCGACGAACGCGCCGGCCAGCGCGGCGATGGAGTCCGAGTCACCGGCTGTGGTGGCGCCCCGGGCCAGCGCGCCGACCGGGTCGTCGGCGTGGCGCAGCGCGCAGAGCAGCGCGGTGGCGAGCGCCTCCTCGGCGATCCACCCCTCACCGGTGAGCCGGCACGGGTCGCCACCGTCGTCCGGGCGGGCCAGCGCCGCCTCCAGCCGGCCGAGCACGTGCAGGCAGTCGTCCCAGCCCCGGGCGACGAACTCGGCGGCGCTGCTCCCGCCGGGCCGCTGCCACAGGTCACCGAGCCAGTCGTCCCGGTAGACGGTGCGCTGCTCCCGGGCCCGCTCGGTGAGCAGGCCGGGCAGCTCCGGCAGCGCCACGCCGTCGCGCAGCAGCCGGACCGCGTACGCGGTCAGCTCACTGGCCGCCAGCCCGGTCGGGTGACCGTGGGTGAGCCCGGCCTGGAGCTGGGCCAGCCCGGCCATGGTGTCGAGGTCGACGTCGAGCAGCCCGACCGGGGTGACGCGCATGTTCGCGCCGCAGCCCTTGGAACCGGCGACGGTGGCCTCCTGCCAGCGGGCACCCCGGGCCAGCTCGGCGCAGGCCCGCAGGCAGGTCATCCCGGGGGCGCGATTGTTCTCCGGGCTGACCGACCAGTCGACGAAGCGCTGCCGCAGCAGCGGCTCCACCGCCTCGGCCGTGTACGCGGGCGCGTCGTGCAGCGCCCACGCCACTGCGAGCGCCATCTGGGTGTCGTCGGTGACCAGGGCCGGGTCGCCGGTCAGCTCGCGCGGACCGGCCGGGCCGTAGCGCCGGACGATCTCGGTGACGGTGAGGAACTCGGTCGGCTTGCCCAGGGCGTCGCCGTAGGCCAGGCCGAACAGCGAACCGGCGGCGCGGCCGGTGGCGGTGGAGGCGGTCACGATGGCGATCATGCCTCCGCCGCGCAAGTGGCGGAAGGTCAGTCCCAGCAGAGGCAGAACGGGTGGCCGGCCGGGTCGGCGTAGACCCGGAAGCCCTTCCCCTCACCGGGGAGCCGCCGTGCGCCGAGTGCCAGCGCCGCCTTCTCGGCCGCTTCGATGTCGTCGACTGTCACGTCGAGGTGGAACTGCTGCGGCCGGGCCGGGTCGGGCCAGTCGGGGGCGCGCAGGCCGGGCGCCCGCTGGAAGGCCACCCGCGGCTGGTGCCCGGGCGGGCCGCCGAGCACCACCCACTCGTCGCCGTCGGAGTCCTCCTCGACCAGCGGCAGGCCGAGCAGCTCGGAGTAGAAGGCGGCGAGCGCGTGCGGATCGGGACAGTCGATCACTGTGGAACGCAGTCGTCCAATCATGCCGGTCATCGTGCCCGGCGGGTACGACGAAAAAACGTCAGTCCTCGGCGAGCCGCCGGCCCGCGTCGCGGCAGGCGGTGAGCACCGCGCGGGCGTACCCCGGGGTGGCGCCGGCCAGGCCGCACGCGGGGGTGACCACCACCTGCTCGGCCAGCCGGCGGCGGGGGAAGCCGAGCTGGTCCCAGACCCGCCGCACCCGGTCGGCGACCTGGGCCGACGTCGGCGCCCGGCCGGACGGCGGCGGCAGCGTCGGCGCGGCGCCGGCGAGCAGGCCGAGCCCGGCGTCGATCGCCTCGCCGAGCGGGTCGAGGTCGGTGACGAGCGACAGGTCGAGCGCGACGCCCGCCGCACCGGCGGAGCGGATCAGCTCCAGCGGTACGTCCGGCGCGCAGCAGTGCACGAGCGCCGGGACGCCGGCCGCCTCGATCACCTCGCGCAGAAGCGCCCGCGCGACCTCGGTCTCCACCGGACGGTGGGTGCCGAAGCCGCTCTCGGTGGGCACCCGGCCGGCCAGCACGGCCGGCAGGGACGGCTCGTCGAGCTGGAGCAGCACCGAGGCGCGGGGCAGCCGCCGGGTCACCGCCTCGACGTGCCCGCGCAGCCCTTCGCCGAGCGAACCGGCGAGGTCGCGTACCGCGCCGGGGTCGCGAAGCATCCGGCCGCCGATCGGCAACTCCAGCGCGGCGGCCAGGGTGAACGGCCCGGCGGCCTGGACCTTGACCGGGCCGGCGTACTCCTCG
Organism: Micromonospora sp. WMMA1949; assembly: GCF_027460145.1. Classification (NCBI taxonomy): domain Bacteria; kingdom Bacillati; phylum Actinomycetota; class Actinomycetes; order Micromonosporales; family Micromonosporaceae; genus Micromonospora; species Micromonospora sp. WMMA1949. Next base: position 1,399,621 of record NZ_JAPZBG010000001.1, read on the forward strand.
GCCTGCTCGGCGAGCTGGTCCAGGTCGCGTTCCATCAGGTCGCGGGCGCGGCGCAGGTCCCGGCCGGGGCGCGGGGCGATGCGCCAGCGGGCCGCGTACAGCTCGACCGGGAGTTCGACGAGCAGACCGGCGGTACGGCCGACGAGGTCCGCGCCCGGCCCTCGGGCGGGCAGTTCGGGCAGGTGCGGCAGGGCGGGCAGCTCACCGAGCACGATCCGCTGCGCCTCGGCGATGTCGGTGCCGGGCAGCGACCCGATCCCGGTCGCCGCGCCGGTGGGCCAGGGCCACGCCTGCTCAGTCACGGCCGCAGCCTATCCGCTGCCCGTCGCCGGTCAGGCAGCGGTGATGGTGGCCGAGCCGAGGACCACGTCGCCGGCCGGGTCCGGCCGGTAGGCCACGATCGCCTGGCCGGCGGCCACACCGCGGACCGGGCGGCGCAGCGAGGCGCGCAGGCCGTCGGCGTCCACCTCGACGGCGGCCGGCACCACGTCGCCGTGCGCCCGCAGCTGCACCTCGCACTCGACCGGCCCGTCCGGGCGCGGCCCGCCGGTCCACACCGGGCGGGTGGCGCGCACGTCCGAGACCTCCAGCGCCTCGGCCGGGCCGACGGTGACCGTGTTGGTGGTCGGGGTGATGGACAGCACGTAGCGGGGGCGGCCGTCCGGCGCCGGGCGGTCCAGGTGCAGGCCGCGCCGCTGCCCGACGGTGTACTGGTAGGCACCGCTGTGGCTGCCCACCACAGCGCCGGTGAGCGCGTCCACCACCTGGCCCGGCGCCTCACCGAGCCGCTCCGCGAGGAAGCCGCGGGTGTCGCCGTCGGCGATGAAGCAGATGTCGTGCGAGTCGGGCTTGTCCGCCACCGCCAGGCCGCGCCGGGCGGCCTCCGCGCGTACCTCGGCCTTCGTCGAGTCACCGAGCGGGAAGATCGACCGGTCGAGCTGCGCGCGGGTCAGCACCGCCAGCACGTACGACTGGTCCTTGGCCGCGTCGACGCTGCGCCGCAGCAGGCCGTCCGCGCCGAGCCGGGCGTGGTGGCCGGTCACCACCGCGTCGAAGCCCAGGGCCACGGCCCGGTCCAGCACCGCGGCGAACTTGATCTTCTCGTTGCAGCGCAGGCAGGGATTCGGGGTACGCCCGGCGGCGTACTCGGCCACGAAGTCGTCCACCACGTCGTCGTGGAACCGGTCGGCCATGTCCCACACGTAGAACGGGATGCCGAGCACGTCGGCGGCGCGCCGGGCGTCCCGGGAGTCCTCCAGCGTGCAGCAGCCCCGGGCGCCGGTGCGGTACGTCTGCGGGTTGCGGGCCAGGGCCAGGTGCACGCCCGTCACGTCGTGCCCGGCCTCCACCGCCCGTGCCGCCGCGACGGCGGAGTCCACCCCGCCCGACATCGCCGCCAGAACCCTCACCGGCCCACTCCCCTCGTCCTCACCGAGCGTATCCGGGTCAGCGGGGCGTACGGAGGGCGGCCGCGCGGCGGGCCCGCTCGACCGCGGCGGGCAGCGCGGCGATGAGCGCGTCCACGTCCGCGCCGGTGCTCGTGTGCCCGAGCGTGAAGCGCAGCGAGGACCGGGCCCGGTCGTCGTCGGCGCCCATCGCCAGCAGGACGTGCGAGGGCTGGGCCACCCCGGCGGAGCAGGCCGACCCGGTCGAGCAGGCGATGCCCTGGGCGTCCAGGAGCAGCAGCAGCGCGTCCCCCTCGCAGCCGGGGAAGGAGAAGTGCGCGTTGCCGGGGAGCCGGTCGGCCGGGTCGCCGTTGAAGATCACCTCGGGGACTGCCTGCCGGACCCGCTCGACCAGCTCGTCGCGGAGCGCGGCGACGCGGGCCGCGTACTCCTGCTGGCCCTTCACCGCGGCCTCGACGGCGACCGCGAACGCGACGATGCCCGCGGTGTCGAGCGTCCCGGAGCGGACGTCGCGCTCCTGGCCGCCGCCGTGCAGCAGCGGGGTGGCCGCCACGTCGCGGGCCAGCAGCAGCGCGCCCACCCCGGTCGGCCCGCCGAGCTTGTGCCCGGTCACGGTGAGCGCCGACACGCCGCTGGCGGCGAAGTCGACAGGCACCTGCCCGACCGCCTGGATGGCGTCGGTGTGGAACGGCACCCCGTGCGCGGCGGCGACGGCGGCCAGCTCGGCCACCGGCTGGACGGTGCCCACCTCGTTGTTGGCCCACATGGCGGTGACCACCGCGACGCGCTCGCCGTGCTCGGCCAGCTCGGCGCGCAGGCGCTCCGGGTCGAGCCGCCCGGCCGCGTCGACCGGGAGCCAGCCGGCCTGCGCGCCCTCGTGCTCGACCAGCCAGTCCACCGCGTCCAGCACGGCGTGGTGCTCGACCGCGCTGGAGACCACCCGGACCCGGTCGGGCCGGGCGGCGCGGCGGGCCCAGAAGACGCCCTTCACGGCGAGGTTGTCGCTCTCCGTCCCGCCGCCGGTGAAGATCACCTCGGAGGGGCGGGCACCGAGCGCCGCGGCCACCCGCTCGCGGGACTCCTCCACCCGTCGCCGGGCCCGGCGACCCGCCGCGTGCAGCGAGGACGGGTTGCCGACCTCGCGGGCGACAGCGACGTACGCCTCGAGTGCCTCGTCCAGCATCGGGGTCGTCGCCGCGTGATCAAGGTATGCCATCACCGTTCAGCCTAACGGCCTGCGCGCCCGGCACCGGGGGCCGGACCGCCCCGTCCCACCCGGGGCGGTCCGGCCGCTCACGACGGAACGGCCGCGATCACGCGGGAACCGCCGTGATCACGATGTTGTCCCGGTAGCTGCGGGTCTTCGCGTCGAACGGCCCGCCGCAGGTGATCAGCGTGAGGCGGGGCTTGCCGTCGCGGGCGAAGTACCGCTCCAGCGGGATCTTCGACTTCCGGTACTCCTCCCGGGCCACCACCCGGTACGAGCGCTCCCGGCCGTCCGAGCCGGTGGCGGTGAGCTTGTCCCCCTGGCCCAGCTCGCGGAGCCGGAAGAACGCCCCCTTGCCCTGCTCGGCGCTGTCCACGTGCCCGGCGATCACGACCGAGCCGGCATCGGCCTCCAGGCCCGGGCCGTAGCGGTACCAGCCGACCTGGTCCACGCTGGGCGGCACCTCGAACTCGTCGGTGCGCTCGTTGACGCCCACCGGGTTGACTGTCGCGGTGACTCGGATCGGCGGGATGCTCAGCTTCACCGGCGGCACGATCTCGCTGTCGCCGGGCAGCGTGCCCGGGTTCACCGGGACCGAGCCGCCGCCGGTCGCCGAGGCCGCCGGCGTGGGTGTGGCGCTCGCCAGCGCCGTCACCTCGTCGCCGCCGACGTCCCCGGCGGGCTCGGAGCCGCACGCCACCACTGTCGCCAGGGTGAGCGCGGCGGCGCCGGCGGCCATCGCCGCCAGCGCCACGCGGTTGCGCACCGTCACCGGCGACCGGCCCGGGCGGTTGCCGCCACCCGCGCCCCGCCGCCGACCAGGAGCAGCACGCCGGCCCCGGCCAGCACGTACCACCAGGTGTCCACGCCGGTGCCGGCCTGGCCGCCGGTGCCGCTGGGCACGCCGCCCGGCGCCGAGTGCAGGCCGTTGATGGTCTGGGCCACCACGCTCAGGTTCTTGGCCTCGGCCGAGCCGATGGCGTAGACGATGGTGGCGGTGCCCTCCTTCAGGTTCAGGTCGGCCGGGCCGATGGCGACGGTGTCGGTGCCGGCGAGCACCACGTCCGCCTTCACCGAGCCGGCGGCCACGTCCGCCTTGGCCTCCTTCGGGTTGGTCAGGTCCTCGAAGACCGGCTCGCCGCCGGCCCGCACGTCGACGGCCGGTGCGGCCGCGGTGTGCCGGACGATCAGCCGGGCCTTGCCGGCGCCCACCTTGGACACGTCGTTGACGAACGGGGTGATCTGCGGGTTTCCGTCGGCGCTCAGGTGGGCGGCGAGGCTGATGTTCGCCCCGCCCGGCACGGCGGCGTCGTCCACCTTCAGGATCGCCTTGTCGATCGCCTCGCCCGGCTTGGTCAGGGCGATGTCGTAGTCCCCCTCGGGCAGGGTGAGCGGACCGGCGACGTCGCCGGGCTTGAAGTTGTTCAGCGTCTTCTCGCCGTTGACGTACACGTCGACCGGGGTGTCCGGGATGCCGTGGATCACGGAGACCTTCGACGAGGCGGCGTAGGCGGGGCTCATGGTGGCGGCGCCGACGCCGGCGAAGGTGAGGGCGGCCACCGCGCCGCCCGCGGCGACCCGACGGAACATCGCGTACTGCATTGTCTGCCTCCTGGTGGTTGATGCTGATTCGTCAGGCCTGGCTTGCAGAACGGGTTACGCCGGCTCCGTCGCCCCCGGATGCGCCCGGATCCGATTTCTTTTTCCCGTCTCCGGACGCATCCGGCGGACCCCGCCGGGACGAAGGAGAGGTGACGAGGGTTGTGACGGACACACCGGGAGAGTGGGGCGGTGGCTGTGGGAGTTACAGTCGGGCATGCCCCACGGAAGGCGAGCCGCCCGGTGACGGCGGCGAGGCAGGGCCCCGAACCGCCGGGCGAGGACGACCTCGCCACCCGGTTCCGCGACGGCGACGAGGCGGCCCTGCGAGAGGCGTACGACAGGTACGGGCGAGCGGTGCTGCACCTGGCCACCACGACGCTCGTGAACCGCAGCGACGCCGAAGACGTGACCCAGGCGACGTTCGTCGCCGCCTGGCTCGGCCGGGAGACGTTCGACCCGGCGAAAGGCTCACTGGTCGGCTGGCTGCTCGGGATCGGGCGGCGCAAGGTGGTCGACCGGATCCGGGCCTCGGCCCGGGAGACGCGCGTGGTCGAGACGGTGAAGCAACTGCCGGAGCCGGTCTCCACCGGTCCCGACCCGGACACCGTTGTCGACCGGCTGGTGGTCGCCGACGAGCTGGCCCGGCTCCCCGACGAACAGCGTCGGATGCTCGAGCTGGCGTTCTACGACGACCTGACACACCAGCAGATCGCGGCGGTGACCGGCGTGCCGTTAGGCACTGTCAAGAGTCACATCAGACGCGGCATGCAGAGCCTGAAACGCAGATGGGAGGTGGACGGTGCAGCACCTGGACCACGACCGGCTGGTCTTTCTGGCGCTCGGTGAGAGCGAGGCGGCTGACGGCGAGGCCACCCATCTGGACACCTGCGACCACTGCCGGGGCGAGGTGGAGACACTCCAGCACGTCGCCGGGCTCGGCGCGGGCACCCAGGGTCTGGCCGATCTGCCCGACCCGCCGGAGCACATCTGGCAGGGCATCATGGCCGAGGTCCGGGCCGCCGAGCAGCTGCCGGCGCTGACCGAGCGGCGCCTGCCGCGCCCGGCCGACCCGGTGGAGCCGGCCGCCGTACCCGTCGTCGCACGTCGTCCGCGCCGCAGCCGGCGCCGGCCGGGGTGGGCGACCACGGCGGTCACCGCCGCCGCTGCCGCGGTGATCGGTGTGGCGGGCACCGCAGCGGTGCTCGGCGGTGGCGGCGAGCCCGCCGATCCGCAGCCGCAGGTGCTGGCCAGCGCGCCGCTCGCGGCGTTCGGGTCGACACCGAAGGAGGCCTCCGGCGACGCGCGGGTGCTCGGTGACAACCGATTGCATCTGCACGTGACGAATCTCCCGACCGTTCCGGGGTACTACGAGGTCTGGCTGATCGATCCGAACACGATGGAAATGTTCTCCGTGGGTACGCTGAGCAACGGATCAGGGGACGCGCTCCTGCCGATTCCCCCGAACGTCGACCTGCGCACCTACACCGTGGTCGACATCAGCGCGGAGCAGTACGACAACAAGCCCGCCCACTCCGGCGACAGCCTGCTGAGGGGCACCCTGACGGGCTGATCGGCGGGCCGGCTCAGCTCCCCGGCCCGCCGATCAGCTCCCAACGAGAAAGGCCGCCGCCCGGTGCACCGGGCGGCGGCCTTCTGTCACGCGACGCTCACTTGCGCTTGCGGATCTCCTCGGCGGCCTGCGGGACGACCTTGAACAGGTCGCCGACGACGCCGTAGTCGGCCAGCTCGAAGATCGGCGCCTCGGCATCCTTGTTCACCGCGACGATGGTCTTCGAGGTCTGCATGCCGGCCCGGTGCTGGATCGCGCCGGAGATGCCCAGCGCGACGTAGAGCTGCGGGGAGACCGTCTTGCCGGTCTGGCCGACCTGGAACTGGTGCGGGTAGTAGCCGGAGTCGACCGCCGCGCGGGACGCGCCGACCGCGCCGCCGAGCAGGTCGGCCATCTCCTCGACCAGCTTGAAGTTGTCGGCGTTGCCGACACCGCGACCGCCGGAGACGACGACCGACGCCTCGGTCAGCTCGGGGCGGGAGCCCTTCTGCTCGGCGACCCGCTCGACGACCTTGGCGAGCTTGTCCGCGTCGGTGACCGACACGGTGAGCTGCTCGACGGCCGGGGTCGCCGCGGCCGGGGCCGGGGCGAGCGAGTTCGGCCGGACGGTGACCAGCGGCAGGCCCTTGGTGACCTTGGACTTGACGATGGTGGAGCCGGCGAACGCGACCTGGGTCGCGGTGCCGTCGGCGGCCAGGCCGACCACGTCGGTCAGGATGCCGTTGTCCAGCTTGACCGCGAGGCGGGCGGCGATCTCCTTGCCCTCCTGCGACGAGGCGAGCAGCACGGCGGCGGGCTGGACCCGCGTGACCAGCTCGGCGACCACGGTGGCCTTCGGGGCGACCAGGTAGCCGTCGATCTCCTCACCCTCGGCGGCGTAGATCTTCTCCGCGCCGTACTCGCCCAGCTTGGCGCTCAGCGCCTCGGCGGCACCGGCGCCACCGAGGACGACGGCGCTCGGGGTGCCCAGCTCGCGGGCGAGGGTGAGCATCTCGAGGGTGACCTTCTTGACGCCGAACTCCTTGGTGGCTTCGACGACGACGAGAACCTCAGACATGTCCCAGACCTCTCACACGAACTTCTCGGTGGCGAGGAACTCGACCAGCTTCACGCCGCCGTCGCCCTCGTCGGTGATCTTCTCGCCGCCGGAGCGCGGCGGGCGCTTGGAGTGCTCGACCACGGCGCTGGTGGCGCCGTCGAAGCCCACCTCGGCCGGGGCCACACCCAGGTCGCCCAGGGAGAGCGTCTGCACCGGCTTCTTCTTGGCGGCCATGATGCCCTTGAAGGACGGGTAGCGCGGCTCGTTGATGGTGTCCCAGACGGAGACCACGGCCGGGGTCGAGGCGGTGACCACCTCGTAGCCCTCCTCGGTCTGCCGCTCGACGGTCAGGCTGGACCCGTCGACGGTGAGCTTGCGCGCGCCGGTCAGGGCGGCCACGCCCAGCCGCTCGGCGATCATGTGCGGCATGACCTGCACCCGGCCGTCGGTCGACTCGGCGCCGCAGATGACCAGGTCGGCGTTGAGCTGCCCGAGGGCGGCGGCGAGCACCTTCGAGGTGGCCACCGCGCAGGAGCCGTGCAGGGCGTCGTCCACCACGTGGACGGCCTTGTCCGGGCCCATGGAGAGCGCCTTGCGGATCGACTCGGTCGCCCGGTCCGGACCCATGGTCAGGATGGTGACCTCGCCGCCGTGCGCCTCCTTGATCTTCAACGCCTCCTCGATGGCGTACTCGTCCATCTCGTTGATGACGTTGTTCGCCGAACCGCGGTCGACGGTGTTGTCGTCAGAACGCAGGTTGCGGTCCGCGCCCGAATCGGGCACCTGCTTGACGAGTACGACGATGTTCATCGCGCTTCGACGACCCTCCTGTTTGGTGTAGCGATCACTCGCCCGGTCACGGGCGCAGCCTCCCGCGTGACGCAACGTGGGTCAACCGCGGGCAGCTGTGCACTTCCCCACGAGCGCAATGTTACCCGCAAGTAGCATGGCCGCCCCGGCGGCCCGGAGTGACGCAACTCACCACCGTCACGCCGCCTCGGTCAGCGCCTGTCGGATCTTCTCGATCGCCGCCGCCTCGGCCGGCTCGATCCCCCGGTGTGCCTGCGCCACCCGATCCGCCGCGGCCAGCACCACCGACCGGTACGTCTCGACGTCACCCGGCGACTTGGCGCGCAGGATCTCCACCGACCGGCCCAGGGCGGGCAGCACCACCGACTCGACCTCCAGGGCCGAGTCCCGGGGGAGCTGCGGCAGCGGCCCGGTGGTGAGCGCCTCCTTGACCACGCCCCCCACCTCGGCGAGCGCGCCGGAGGCGGCGAAGCTCTCCCGCACCATGGCCAACACGCCCGGTACGGCGTTGGAGACCAGGAACACGGCCCCGAACGCGCCGGTCTTCAGGGTGAGCCGCTCGTCCGCCGTCAACCGTTCCATGATCACGGAGTGTAGACGTACGGCGTGGAGGTGGTGACCGCAACGAGCCCGAGCCGCTCGAGGATGGGCCGGCTGTCCGGCGAGCAGTCCACCTGCAGCAGCGTCTTGCCGCGCTGCTGCGCCAGCCGCGCCCGGTACGCCACGAGCGCCCGGTAGATGCCCTTCTTGCGCCACTGCGGCAGCGTCGAGCCGCCCCAGAGGCTGGCGAAGCCGGTGCCGCGCTGGTAGCGGATCCAGCCCGCGCTGACCACGGTCTTCCCCGCCTCGGCCACCACGATCGTGATCGACTGCGGATCGGCCTCGATCTCCCGGGCCAGCCCGTACACCAGGTGGCTGCGGTCCTCCCGCCAGACCTCCTCCTCCATGGCGGCGATCCGTTCCAGGTCGGCCCGGCTGGTGACCTCGCGCAGGCGTACCCCCTCGGGGAGGACCGGGACGGCGGCGGCGAGCGGCGCGACCGGGCCGACCACTACCGTCTCCTGGTCCTCCGGCACGAACCCGGCGGCGCGCAGCCGGTCGCCCAGGTCGGCCGGCTCGTCGTGACCGGCGAGCTTCCACTCGACCGCCTCGCCCCGGGCCCGGAAGACCTCGACCTGCCGGGCGATCAGCGCGTCCAGCTCGGCGCCGGCCAGCCCGTCGAGCGTCCGGTAGGTGAGGAAGCCCCGGTGGTCGAGGCCGAGCACGCGGAACAGCGGGCCGTCGCGCTCCACGGTCACCCCGTCCGGCAGCGGGTCCGGCAGCTCCGGTCGGATCTGGGCGTCGTAGGCGTCGCGCAGCTCGCGCGCGTCAAGATCGGTCATCCCCCCAGGCTAGGCGCGGGGCAAAGCGGATAATCGGCAGCGTGTGGGAGTCGATCAAGAGCTGGTTCGACCCGCGTGAGCTGCGTTCGGTCGGCACCCCGCCGGACTACCGCTTCTCGCTGGCGAACGAACGGACCTTCCTGGCCTGGCTGCGAACAGGGCTCGCGCTGGTGGCCGGCGGGCTGGCCGCCGCCCAGTTCCTCCCGCCGCTGCGCCTGGCCCACCTGCGCGAGGCGCTCGCGATCGCGCTGCTGCTGCTCGGCGCGGCCGTCTCGATCCGGGCCGTCGACCACTGGGCGCGCACCGAACGCGCCATGCGGCTGAACGAGGAGTTGCCCGCGTCCCGCTTCCCGGCCGTGCTGGCGCTCGTCGTCGCGATCGGTGCGCTGCTGCTGGTGGCCGCCGTGCTGCTGGGTGGCGCAGGGTGATCCGTGACCCCGGCCTGCAACCCGAGCGCACCCGGCTGGCCTGGCGGCGGACGCTGCTCACGCTGACCGCGGTGCTGCTGCTGCAGCTGCGGCAGGCGTTCACCGGCCGCGTCCTCGACGCGCTGCTGACCGGGGCGGCGCTCCTGGTCTGGCTCGCCGTGCTGGTGGTGACGTGGCACCGGGCCACCGGCACCGGACCGCGCCGGTTCGACAGCTGGTCGGTGCCGCTGACCGCGCTCGGCGCGGCCGGGCTGGCAGCGCTCGGTGTGGCGCACGTACTCGGCGGGGTGCGCTGACGAGCGGCGGTGAGCCATCATGAGGCATGGCCCGCCTCTACGTGCTGCTCTTCCTGGTCCAGATCGTCCTCGCCGTGTGCGCGCTGATCAGCTGCCTCTCCGCCGACGAGGAGAAGGTCAAGGCGCTGCCCCGGATGATCTGGGTGCTGATCATTCTCTTCTTCCCGCTGGTCGGCTCGATCGCCTGGTTCCTCGTGGGCCGTGAGCGCCCGGCCGGGGCCGCCGGTGTCACCGGGACGACCCGTCCCGCCGCGCCGGCCCGCCGGCCGCTCGCCCCGGACGACGACCCGGAGTTCCTCGCCTCGCTCGACGAGCGGTCCCGCCGCGAGGACCAGGAACGGCTGCGGCTTTGGGAGGAGGACCTGCGCCGCCGGGAGGAGGAGCTGCGGGGCCGCCCGGACGACAGGGACCGCCCCGAGGTCTGACACGCGCCGCGGGCCGTCCGCCGGTCCCCCGGCGGACGGCCCGCACGCGCCGTGTTCAGGCCAGGTTCGACGACCGGGGGTACGCGTCGGCCGGGTCGGTCAGCACGTTCACCAGGTACGGCACGCCCGAGTCGAACGCGCGCCCCAGCGCGGGCCCGAGGTCGGCGGCCTTCTCCACCGTCTCGCCCGCGCCGCCCAGCGCCTCGACCACCTTGTCGTAGCGCAGCCCCGGCTGGAGGTCGGCGGCCACGTCGTAGCCGTACATCGCGCGCATCGGGTGCTTCTCCAGCCCCCAGATGCCGTTGTTGCCGACCACGATCACCACCGGCAGCTTCTGCCGGACCAGCGACTCCACGTCCATCAGCGAGAAGCCGGCCGCGCCGTCGCCCATCAGCACGCAGATCTGCCGGTCCGGGTGGCTGACCCGGGCGCCCATCGCGTAGCCCATGCCGGTGCCGAGGCACCCGTACGGGCCGGGGTCGAGCCAGGTGCCGGGCTGGGCCGGCTCCAGGTACCGACCGGCGTACGACACGAAGTCGCCGCCGTCGCCGATGGTGATGGCGTCCGGGGCGAGCGCCTTGCGCAGCTCGCCGTAGACCCGGGCCGGGCGGATCGGGTCGCTCTCGGCCGCCATCTCCTCCGCGTCGCGGGCCTTCGCCGCGTCCTCGGCGGTCCGCAGCTCGGCGATCCAGTCGGCGTGGTCGGCCCGGTCACCGGCGTGGTCGGCGAACGCGCCGAGGATCAGCCGCAGGTCACCGGCCGGCGCGGCGGCCGGCTGCACGTGCCCGGCGCGCTGGCTGGGCGCGTCCACCACGTGCACGACCTGGGCGTCGCCGAAGTCGCCGAAGGAGAGCCGGAAGTCCAGCGGGGTGCCGATCACCACGACCACGTCGGCGCCCTTGAGCGCGACCCGGCGGGCCTTGGCGAAGGCGAGCGGGTGCTCCGGCGGCAGCGCGCCCCGGCCCATCCCGTTGGTGAACACCGGCACCCGCAGCGACTCGGCGGCGGCACGCAGCGCCTCGACGGCGTCGCCCGCGTACACGTCGGAGCCGGCGATGATCACCGGCCGGGACGCGCCGGCGATCAGGCGGGCCGCCTTCGCGACCTCGTCCGGGTCCGGCTCGATCGGCGCCGGCGGCGTGACCGCCGGCAGGTCGGCGTCACCGACGGAGAAGACCGCCTCCAGCGGGAAGTCCAGGAACACCGGGCCCCGGTGCGGGGTGAGCGCGGTGGTCAGCGCCGCCGACACCGCGCGCGGGATGTCGTCGGCGCTGAACACCGTCTCGGCGTGCTTGGTCACCGGCGCGACGAGCGGCAGGTGGTCCATCTCCTGGAGGCTGCCCGAGCCCCAGCGGAACTGCGGGGCCCGCCCGCCGAGCACCAGCACCGGCGAGGCGTTGAAGAACGCGCTGGTCAGGCCGGAGACGCCGTTGGTGACGCCGGGGCCGGCGGTGAGCACGGCCAGGCCGGGGCGGCGCTGGAGCTTGGCCACCGCCTCGGCGGCGAACACGGCGGACTGCTCGTGCCGCACGTCGTAGAGGGGGAAGCCCGCCTTGTGGGCGGCGTCGTAGAGCGGGAAGACGTGCCCGCCGGAGAGCGTGAACATCTCCCGTACGCCGTGCGCCCGTAGTGCCGCGAGCGCCAGATCGCCGCCGTGGCCCTCGACCCGTTCCGTCATGCCATTCCCCTTCATCGACCGACCGGGGTCACGTTACTGGCCGGTACAGCAGATGTGAACAGCCCTCGCGTCAGCGGCCGGTGAAGCCCGGCTTGCGCTTCTCCACGAACGCGGTCATGCCCTCGCGCCGGTCGTCGGTGGCGAACAGCGCCGCGAAGAGCTGACTCTCCCACGCCAGGCCCGAGGTGAGGTCCATGTCCAGACCCGCGTCCACCGCTGCCTTCGCCGCCCGCAGCGCCTGCGCCGGCCCGGTCAGGAACGGCTTCACGTACGCCACCGCGGCGTCGTAGACCTCGGCGGCCGGGACCACCCGGTCGGCCAGGCCGATCCGCAGCGCCTCGGCGGCGTCGATCATCCGCCCGGTCATGATCAGGTCCTTGGCGCGGGCCGGACCGACCAGCCGGGCCAGTCGCTGGGTGCCACCGGCGCCCGGGATGATGCCGAGCTTGATCTCCGGCTGGCCGAGCTTGGCGTCCTCGGCGACGATCCGCCAGTCGCAGGCCAGCGCCAGCTCGCAGCCGCCGCCGAGCGCGTACCCGGTGATCGCGGCCACGACCGGCTTGGGGATACGGGAGATCGCGCCGAGCGCGCTGGACAGGTCGGCGGCACGCTCCGCCATGTCCACGTAGGACATGTCGGCCATCTCCTTGATGTCCGCGCCGGCCGCGAAGACCTTCTCGCCGCCGTACACGATCACGGCGCGGACCTCGGCGTCGGCGGTGGCCGCCGACGCGGCGGCGCGCAACTCCTCCTGCACCTGGGTGTTGAGCGCGTTCATCGGCGGCCGCTCCAGCCGGATGGTGCCGATGCCGTCCTTCACTTCCAGCCTGACGAACTCGCCCACGCTGCCCTCACTTCCTCGTCGAAGTCGCGTGCCAACCTTACGGCTCGCCTCGTTGGGGTAGACAGTGTGGTGTCGGCGACTCCCCAGGTCGCCGCCGGAGTCGCCGCCGCCCCGCCACCGGGAGTGAGGTCATGATCACCTACTTCGACGACCGATCCGTCCAGGTCACCTCCACGGCGGTACGGGTGGACGGGCGCACCTACCCGCTCGCCGAACTGACCACCGTGTGGCACCGGCGGGGCGAACGCTCGTGGCGGGTGCTCGCCGGGCGCGGCGCGATCGGGGCCGCGATGGCCGGGCCGCTGGTCACCGCCGTGCTGGGCATCGGGCTGGCCGTGTGGCTGCGAAGCTCGGCGGTGGTCACCATCGCCATCGTCGGGATCTCGGTGCTGATCGGCCTGGCCGTCGGGCCGGTGGCCGACTTCCTCTTCGAGTACCTGGACCGCTCCTACGCCCGGGGCAGCCGGGAGATGGAGATGTGGGCCGAATGGCGCGGCCGGCCGGTGCGGCTGCTGCACACCCGCGACGCGATGCGCTTCGGCCAGATCTACCGGGCGGTGCAGCGGGCCATGGAGAGCCTGCCCGCCGGCCCTCGCCGGAGCGCGCCGGGCCCTGCCGCGCCCGGTCAGAACGTGATCGGCTCGTCCGGCAGGAGGCCGAGCCCGCGCAACAGGCCATAGGTGTCCTGCTCGCCCCAGAACTGCACGATCCGGCCACCGGCCAGGCGGTACATCTTGCAGGCGCTCTGCACCGTGGTCGCCCCGGTGGCGTCCCGCCGGTACGTCTGCGCCAGCGACACCACCACCCGGTCCCCGGCCGCGAAGATCTCCTGGATCTCCTGGTCGAGCACGGTCAGGCCGGGCGAGGAGACGGCGGCCTCGGGGTAACGCCGGCCGCGTACCGCGCTGCCGGAGCCGTAGATCTCCACGTCCTCGTCGACCACCTCGGCCAGTTCGGCCAGGTCCTTCGTGACGAAGGTGCGCAGGTAGCGCTTGACCACCTCGACGTTGCGCGCCTGCTCGTCACCGGCCGTCATACCGTCACCCTACCGACGTTCGACCGTCCGGTGTCGACACGCGCGGTTAGGCTGATTCATGGTCCTCTATTACCGGGACGACACCGTGCAGGTCACCTCCGAGGCGATCCACGCGGGCGGTCAGGCCGTCGCGCTCGCCGACGTCACGTACGTCTGGCACGCGCGCGGCACCACCACACTTGCCGTCCGAGGGCGGGTGCTGGGCCGCGGCGTGCTGGTCCTGCTGCTGTCGCTGCCGCCGCTCGTCGCCGTGGTCTGCGTGCTCTCGCTGGCCTGGTCCGCGCAGGACCGCGGCGAGTGGAGACTGGCCCTGATCATCCTGGCCGCGTTCGTGGTGGTGGGACTGGCACTCACCCCGTTCCTGGAGGTGCCGCTCGGCTGGCTGGACCGCTCCTACGAGCGCGGCAACCGGGTGCACGAACTCTGGGTCCAGCACCACGGCCGGGAGACGCTGCTGGTCCGTACGCCGGACGCGCTGCGGTTCGGGCAGATCTACCGGGCCGTGCAACGCGCCGTGGAACAGCAGACCGACCGCAGGTAGCACCCGTCAGGCCAGGGGCAGCGTGGTCGCCGTCGGCCAGGCCAGCAGCACCGCCCCGAGCGACGGCGCCAGCCACCACGGCACGGCCCGGCGGCGCAGCACCGCGGCCCAGGCCGCCTGCCAGGCCACCAGCGCGGCGAACAGCGGCACCACCAGCAGCACGAACCCGGGCGCCAGACCGATCACCGCGGCCACGGCGAGCACCAGCACGGCGATCCCGCCGGTGGCCGCGTAACGGACGGAGTGGCCGTCCGCGAGCCGCTCGGCGCCGAGCAGGAAGACCAGGCAGCAGAACGTCACCAGGGGCAGCAGCCACCAGCGCGCCCCGACCGGCACGGTCGAGGTGAGACCGAGATGAAGCGGCAGGGCGACGGCGAGCACCGCGTACCCGAGGAGCACGACGGCGACGACGGCGGACCGTACGCCACCCCCGGCCTCCTGTGTCCGGCCGGATTGCGCGAAGCGCGCCGCGGCAGCGAGCAGCACGCCGGTGAGCAGCAGGAACACCGCCACGTATCCGCCCACGGCGAGCGGTAGCCGGGCGGTAGGCAGCAGCGCGGCGAGTACGGCGCCCAGCCCGGCCGCCGGCACCGTCGCGGCGAGCCACCGCCCGGTACGCGGACCGCCGGCGACCGTCCCGGCCCGGCGCGTCCCGGCCCCGTGCGTCAGCAACGCCACCAGTGGTACGAAGCCCAGCGCGAGCCCTGCCAGCAGCAGCCCGGCGCCGCCCGGCCGGGTCAGCGGGGACAGTGGCAGCCCGCCGGCAGGGTTCGGCAGCGCGTGCAGAACCGCGGCGTGCGTACGCGGCGCGAACAGCACCGACACGTGCTCGACGCCGGGCGCCACCACCCGCGTGCGGGTGCCCGGCGCCGCGTCCCGTGACGCCTCGTCGACCGCCTGGCGGAAACCGGCGAACTCCAGCCCGCCGACCACGAGCGTCAGCTTCCCCGGCCAGCCCGCCGGTACGTCGCTGCCGTCGGGCAGCGAGATCGCCACGGCCCGGTCGATCTCCGGATGCGCGACCGCGTACCGGACGACAGCACCCGCGCCCATCGAGTGCCCGACCAGGACGATCCGGTCCGGGTCGACGCCGGGACGCCCGCGCAGCCAGGCGACCGCCACGTCCAGGTCGTGCCGCAGCGCCGCCCGGCTGCGTTCCTCGTCCCGGCCCGCGCCCGGTAGCCGGGAGCTGCTCGCACCGTGCCCGGCGAAGTCGAGCAGCACCGCGATCCCGCCCCGGCGGGCCACCGAGTCGGCCAGCGGCCGCATCAGCCGGGCGGACCCGGCGAAGCCGTGCGCGATCACCACCCCGGGCCGCCGGTCCCCGCTCGCACCGTCGGCCCGTACCTCGGTCAGCGGCACCCCGGCCACCGTCGCCCGCCGGGTGGTCAGACCGGCGTCGGCGCGGGCCAGGAGCAGGGCGCCGAGGACGACCGCGAGCAGCGCGACCACGCCGCAGGCGAGCAGTCGCCGCGACGCCGGGCCGGGGGTGGGCATGTCCGGCACCCTACGCCGCACCGGAAGCCCGGCGTGACCGACGCCGCCCGGCAGCCACCGGGCGGCGCTGGCCCCGACGCCGCACACTGGATGCCATGGCGATCCCTCTCCCCCGGCCCGGCGCCCTGCTCGGCCTCACCCGTACCGCAGTGGACCAGGCGCTCGGCTCGGCCGTCACGATGGCCTCGGTGCCCGCTCGCGCCTTCGCCGTCCTCGACCAGGTCGAGGCGCTGGTCCGGCGGATCGACGGGGTGGTCGACCGGATCGAGGGCACGCTCGACCGCACCGACCGGGTGCTCACCGACGCCGAGGCGGCGGTCCGCGAGGTGGCGGTGATCAGCGCCGCCGCCACCGGCGCGATCGAGACGGCGACCGAGGTGACCGCCGCGGCGACGGTGGTGGTCGGCGAGGCGCAGCAGGTCTCCGCGGCAGCGGCCACCGTGGTCGGCGAGGCGGACCGGGTGGCCCGCAGCGCGGCCGGTGTGGTGACCGAGGCGGAGACGGTTACCGCGCGGGCGGCGGGCACCCTGGCGACCGCCGAGAAGGCGACGGGCGTGGCGAACGAGTTGCTGGCCGCGTACGAGGCGACGCTGCGCCGGGCCGCGCCGATGGCGGCGCGCTTCGTGGAGCAGCTCAGTCCGGAGGAGGTGACCGCCGCGATCCGGCTGGTGGACGAGTTGCCGAAGCTCAAGGACCACCTCACCTCGGACGTGCTGCCGATCCTGGCCACTCTGGACCGGGTCGGCCCGGACCTGCACGACCTGCTGGACGTCACGCGTGATCTCAAGCTCGCGGTCGCCGGCATCCCCGGGCTGGGCATGCTGCGCCGCCGCGGCGAACGCCTCACCGACGACGTGTAAGGAAGGGCCCCTTCTTAACGCCTCCGGTAGTAAAAGGGGCCCTTACTAACACTCGAACAGCTCGTCGATCTCCGCGCGGTGCGGCAGCGCCACCGAGGCGCCGAGCTTGCGCACGCACGCCGCACCGGCCGCCGCCGCCCAGCGCACCGCGTCGGCCAGGTCCCGCCCCTCGCCCCAGGCCACCGCGAGCGCGGCGGTGAACGCGTCCCCGGCGGCGGTCGAGTCGACCACGTTCACCGGCACCGCCGGCACGTGCGTCGCCGGCCGGTCCCGGTCGACGTACCAGGCGCCGTCGCCGCCGAGCGTGAGCACCGCCCGGGGCACCAGGTCCAGCAGCGCCGCCGGCTCGTCCCGGCCGCGACCGGTCAGCGCCTGCGCCTCCGGCTCGTTCACCACGAGCAGGTCGGTCGCCGCCAGCAGCTCGGCCGGCACCGACCGGGCCGGCGCGGCGTTGAGCACCACCCGGGTGCCCGCGGCCCGGGCCGCCAGCGCCGCCTCGGTCACCGTCTCGACCGGCACCTCCAGCTGCGCGACCAGCACGTCCGCATCGCGTGCGGCGGAGAGCTCGTCGGCGGTCAACGACGTGAACGCGGCGTTCGCGCCGGGGGTGACCAGGATGGCGTTCTCCCCCGCGCCGCCGACCATGACCAGGGCGACGCCGGACGGCCCGTAGACCACCCGCAGGTGGCCGGTGTCCACGCCCGCGGCTGTCATCCGGGCCCGCAGCGTCACGCCGAACGAGTCGGAGCCGATCGCGCCGAGGAAGACGCAGGAGGCGCCGGCGCGTACCGCGGCGACCGCCTGGTTGGCGCCCTTGCCGCCGGGCAGCATGACGAAGTCGTCGCCCAGCACCGTCTCACCGGGCCGGGGCAGCGCGGCGCCGATGCCGACGAGGTCCATGTTGGCGCTGCCGACGACGGCGACCCGGGTCTGCGGCACGGTGTCGTCCCGTCGCTCAGGCGGCGCGGGCGGCCCAGCGGTCGCCGGACCGCGTCACCACCAGCGGCAGGCCGAACGCCTTCGACAGGTTGTCGGCGGTGAGCACGTCGGCGAGCAGGCCCTGCGCCACCACGGCGCCCTCGCGCAGCAGCAACGCGTGGGTGAAGCCCGGCGGGATCTCCTCGACGTGGTGGGTGACCAGCACCATGGCCGGCGCGTCCGGGTCGTACGCCAGCTCGGCCAGCCGGGCCACCAGGTCCTCGCGCCCACCCAGGTCGAGCCCGGCGGCGGGCTCGTCGAGCAGCAGCAGCTCCGGGTCGGTCATCAGGGCGCGGGCGATCTGGACGCGCTTGCGCTCGCCCTCGGACAGCGTGCCGTACGCGCGGTCGGTGAGGTGGCCGACGCCGAGCTGACTCAGCAGCGCGCCGGCGCGCGCCTCGTCGGTGCGGTCGTAGTTCTCCCGCCAGCGGCCGACCACCGACCAGGCCGCGGTCACCACCACGTCGACGACTCGCTCGTCGGCGGGGATCCGCTCGGCGAGCGTCGCGGTGGACAGGCCGATGCGGGTACGCAGTTCGTTGACGTCGGTGCGGCCGATGCGCTCGCCGAGCACGTGCGCGACGCCGCTGGTGGGGTGCAGCCGGCCGGCGGCCAGGTTGAGCAGCGTGGTCTTGCCCGCGCCGTTCGGCCCGAGCACCACCCACCGTTCGTCCAGCTCGACCTGCCAGTCGACGTCGTGCACCAGCGCGGTGCCGGAACGCTTGACGCCGACGCCGTCGAGGCTGACCACCAGATCCGCGTCCACGGTCGAGGGGGCGGGGGCGCCCGGGGCGCCGGGGATCAGGTCACCAGTCACCGCTCCATCCAATCACGCACCCGGCCCGGCGCCCCCCACGGGCGGCGCCGCCGCCATAGGGTGGGGCGCCGTGTCGTTTGTCACCACTTCCGGAAGGACACCCATGCCCGACCGCTGCCGGAAGGCGCGCGGATGAGCGCGGTCATCGAGATCGCCGGCCTCCGCAAGACGTTCCACACGCTGCGCCAGGGGCGCCGGGTCGCCGTGGACGGCTTCGACATGCTGGTCGAGGCGGGCCAGGTGCACGGCTTCCTCGGGCCGAACGGGTCCGGGAAGACCACCACGCTGCGCGCGCTGCTGGGGCTGGTCCGGCCGGACGCCGGACGGATGCGCGTGCTGGGGGCCGAGTCACCCGAGCACCTGCCGGACGTGGCCGGCCGGGTCGGCGCGATCGTGGAGAGCCCGCAGTTCTTCGGCAACTTCACCGCGCACCGGACGCTGCGGCTGCTGGCGCTGGCCGGTGGTGTGCCGACCGGCCGGGTGGACGAGGTGCTGGAGCAGGTCGGGCTGCGCGACCGGGGCGACGAGCGGGTCAAGGGCTACTCGCTGGGCATGAAGCAGCGCCTGGCGGTCGCGTCGGCGCTGCTGAAGAACCCGGATCTGCTGATCCTGGACGAACCGGCGAACGGGCTGGACCCGGCCGGCATCCGGGAAATGCGCGACCTGACCCGGTCGCTGGCCGAGGCCGGGGTGACGGTGCTGCTGTCCAGCCACATCCTCGCCGAGATCCAGTTGATCTGTGACCACGTGACGATCGTCAGCCGGGGGCAGCGGGTCGCGTACGGGCCGGTGGAGGAGGTGCTGGCCGGCTTCGACCAGCACCAGTGGCGGGTCCGGGTGGCCGATCCGGAGCAGGCCGGGCAGTTGCTGGGCCGGGCCGGCCTGTCGGTGACCGCCGAGCCCGACCACCTGGTGGTGACCGGTGTGGAGGATCCGGAGACGATCAGCCGGACGCTCGGCGAGCAGGGCGTGTGGGTACGGGAGCTGGTCCCGCTGCGGCCGGACCTGGAGAGCGTCTTCCTGGAGCTGACCGGCGGCCACGAGCACGTGGCGGTGCCGCGGCAGGTCGACGGCGCTCCGCCGAACGACGGAGTGATCGACCTCGACGTCCGGGAGAGCCGGGAGGTGGACGCGTGAACCTGGTCCGTGCCGAGCTGGAGCGGCTGGCCGCCCGGCGTTTCGTGCAGCTCATGGTGGTGCTGCTGGCTGTCGCCTTCGCGGTGACGGTGGCGACCACGCTCGCCGGTTCGCACCGGCCCAGCCCGGCGGAGCTGAGCCGGGCCCAGACCCAGGCGGCGGAGAACGTGCGCCAGATGGAGATGGCGTACGACCGCTGCCTGCGGATCCGGGAGGGCGGGCTACCGCTGGGCGAGAACGACTACCTGCCGCGCGACTGCGCCCAGATCGACCCGGCCCAGATCGAGGAGTTGCCGACCGCGGCCGACTACCTCAGCGGTGTCTTCGTCTTCGCCAAGGAGGCCGAGCCGCTGCTCTACTTCCTGATCGCGTTCCTGACGCTGTTCGGGTTCCTGGTCGGGGCCTCCTACATCGGGGCCGACCTGAACTCGGGCGGGGTGGTGAACCTGCTGCTGTGGCGGCCCCGGCGGCCGACGGTGCTCGCCACGAAGCTGGGCACGCTGCTGGGCGGGCTGCTCGGCCTGTCGGTGCTGGCGTCGGTGGCGTACCTCGGGGCGTTCTGGTTGATCGGCCAGGCCTCCGGCCTGGTCGGGCGCACCGGCGGCGACTTCTGGCCGTCGCTCGCCGCGATCTGGGCGCGCGGGCTCGTGCTGGTGCTGCTCGCCGCGGCGCTCGGGTTCGCCGTCGCCACGCTGGGCCGGCACACGTCGGCGGCGCTCGGCACGGTGGCCGCGTACGTGGTGGTGTGGGAACTGGGTGCCCGGCTGGTGTTCCAGATCCTGGAGGTGGGCCGGCCGGACCGGTACATGCTGTCCAGCCACCTGGCGGCCTGGCTGTCCGGCGAGGTGCGGCTGTGGGACAACAACGCCTGCGGCCCCGGGATCTCCGGCTACTGCGACGGCTCCTACACGCTCACCTGGACGTCGGGGCTGGTGGTGCTGCTCGGGCTCACCGGCGCGCTGGTGGCCGCGGCGTTCACGGTGTTCCGCCGCCGCGACCTGATCTGAGGCGGATCCGCAATTCGGCAACTCCTTGCGAACCCTGAAGCCATGATGAAGGATTCCTTCACATGGCGCCAGGGTGCACGACGCGGTCAGCCGACCGTCGAGCCGAACACCTCGTCGCGCACCGCGTCCAGCGCGGTCCGCAGCGCGCCCCGCAGGATCGGCTCCTCGGTCAGCCCGGTCGTCACCACCCGGGGCCGGACCAGCGTGATCGCGGCGACCTCGTGCTGCACCCGCTCGGCCAGCGCCGCCCCGCCCGCCTGGCCGACCGCACCGGCGAGCACCACCAGCGGCGGGTCCAGCACCACGCAGGTGCTCGCCACACCGAGCGCCAGCCGCCGGGCCAGTTCGTCGAGCATCGGCCCACCGGCGGTGCCGGCCGCGATCGCCGCGCGTACCACCTCGGCGGCCCGGGCCGCCGCCACGCCCTGCTCGGCCGCCTCGGGGCTGGCGAAACCGTGCTCGGCTGCCACCGCGCGTACCGCGTCGGCGCCGACGAGCTGCTGGAACGCCGGCTTGGCCCGCTTGGACACGTCGCGCGGGATGGGCGCGCCGGGCACCGGCAGGTAGCCGATCTCGCCGGCCGCGCCGCTGCTGCCGTGGTGCAGCCGCCCGCCCAGCATGATCGCCAGGCCGACGCCCGCGTCCACCCATACCAGCACGAAGTCGGCGGTGCCCCGGGCCGCGCCGGACTGCGCCTCGGCCACCGCCGCGAGGTTCACGTCGTTCTCGAACACGACGGGGGTGTCCAGGTCCTCGCGCAGCGCGGCGAGCAGGCCGCTGTGCCAGCGTGGCAGGTTGAACGCGAACGTGATGTCGCCGGTCTGCGGGTCGACCAGGCCGGGGGTGCCGAGCACGACGCGCCGGACGGCGGACAGCTCCGCCCCGGCGCTGGCGGCCGCCTGGACCACGGCGTTGTGCACCACGCCGACCGGGTCGTCGGTGTCCTTGGTGGACTGCTCGACCCGTCCGGCCACGGTGCCGGTGATGTCGGCGCAGGCCGCGACCACCCGTTCCGCGCCCACCTCGACGCCCACCACGTACGCGCTGCTCGGCCGGACGGCGTAAAGCTGGGCGTTCGGGCCCCGCCCGCCGGCCTGCTCGCCGACCCGGGCGACCAGGCCGCGCTCCTCCAGCCGCTCGACGAGCTGGGACGCGGTGACCTTGGACAGCCCGGTCAGCTCACCGATCCGAGCCCGGGTCAGCGGACCGCGCTCGAGCAGCAGCTCCAGCGCCGCACGGTCGTTGAGCGCCCGCAGGAGTCGGGGGGTGCCGGGCAGCCGGGTCGCACTCATGCCAACGTCCTCAATTTTCAGTAAAGTTTTCTAACCACAAAACGCCTGCCGAGGGGCGCCCGTTAGCGTATCGGCCACCCCCATGCGCGGAGGTCGGACGACCCGGCAGGGAAAGGGGATACTCGTGGGTCTGGATCCAGGACTGCGCCGGCTCGCGCTGGGCACGCTGCTGGCCGCGTATCCGGGACCGGTCCCGCCGGACTGGGCGGTCGACCTGCTCGCCGACGGGCTCGCCGGGCACACCCTGTTCGGCACCAACATCCACGACCCGGCCCAGGTGGCGGCATCCACGGCGGCGCTGCGCGCCGGGCGCCCCGACGTGATCGTCGCGATCGACGAGGAGGGCGGCGACGTCACCCGGCTGGCACACGCCACCGGCAGCCCGTACCCCGGCAACGCCGCGCTCGGCGCGGTGGACGACCCCGACCTCACCCGCCAGGTGTACGCGGCGATCGGCGCGGAACTGACCGCGCTCGGCATCACCGTCGACCTCGCCCCCACCGTCGACGTGAACACCGCCGACGAGAACCCGGTGATCGGCACCCGCTCGTTCGGCGCGGACCCGAAGCGGGTCGCCGTCCACTCCGCCGCCGCCGTCACCGGCCTCCAGTCGACCGGTGTGGCCGCCTGCGCCAAGCACTTCCCCGGGCACGGCGCCACAGTCGCCGACTCCCACCACGAGCTGCCCACTGTCGACGTGCCGCCGGCCGTCCTGCGGGACCGCGACCTGCCGCCGTTCGCCGCCGTCGTCGACGCGGGCGTCCGCGCGGTGATGACCGCGCACATCCGGGTGCCGGCGCTGACCGGCGACGGTCCGGCCACGTTCAGCCGCGCGGTCCTGCACGACCTGCTGCGCGTCGAGTACGGCTTCACCGGCGCGGTGATCACCGACGCGCTGGAGATGAAGGGCGCGGTGCTCGCCGCCGGCGGGGTCGGCGCGGGCGCGGTCCGGGCCCTGGCCGCCGGCGCGGACCTGCTCTGCATCGGCGCCCGGGTGGACGCCGAGCTGGTCGAGTCGGTCGCCGCCGAGATCGTCGCGGCGATCGCCGACGGCCGGCTGGCGCGTGAGCGGGTCGAGGAGGCGGCCGGCCGGACCGCCGCGCTCGCCGCCGCCACCGGCCCCGCCGACGCCCCGCCGCCGGCCGCCGACGGCCTCGGTTACGCCGCCGCACTGCGGGCGGTACGCGTCGAGGGCGACCTCACCCGCGACACCGCCCCCCTGGTGGTGCAGGTGCACGCCACCTCCACCATCGCCGAGGGGCGGGTGCCGTGGGGGCTCGGCCCACACCTGGCCGCCGGGATCGAGCAGGCCCGCGCGGCGGCGGGCGAGACCGACCCGGAGCAGGTGCGGCGGCTCGCCGGGGACCGGCCGGTCGTGCTGGTCGGCCGGCACCTGCACCGGCTGCCCGGCGCGCGTGAGCTGGTCGAGGCGCTGGCCGCCACGCATCGGGTAGCGGTGGTCGAGATGGGCTGGCCGGGCGCGTGGCGGCCGGCGGGCGCGGTCGCGTTCGTCGCCACCCACGGCGCCAGTCACGCCAACGGCCGCGCCGCCGCCGAGGTGCTCGGCCTGACCGCCTGACCCGCGCCCCCACCGGCCCGTCGCCCGGAAGGGCGGCGGGCCGCGCTCTTGAACACGTTCAAAATCTGTCGTACGCTCAGCGTGCCCTTGATTTGAACACGTTCAAGAGAGGCGACGGGGATGGACGTGAAGGTCTGGATGTACCTGGCCTACCTCGCGGTCAGCATCGGTCTGACCATCTGGGTGGCGCGGGCACTGTCCCGCAACGGGATGGTTTTCCTGGAGGACGTGTTCGCCGACAGCCGCCTGGCCGGGGCGGTGAACAGCCTGCTGGTGGTCGGCTTCTACCTGCTCAACCTCGGCTACGTTACGGTGGCGATGAAGGAGTCCGATCCGGTCGGCGACACCAGCCAGGCGCTGGAGCAGCTCTCCATGAAGGTGGGATTCGTCCTGCTGGTGCTCGGCGCGCTGCACTTCTTCAACGTCTTCGCGCTCGGCCGCTACCGGCGCGGTCGGCTGCGGCAGCAGGCGACCCACCCGCCCCTGCCGCCGGTGCGAATGCTCCCGCCGCAGGGCGGACCGGTACCGGCGGCGGGCCCGAACCCGCCGGCCCGGTGACGTCCGCCCCGGGCGGGCACCGGCAGGATCCCACCGGGCACGGGGCCGGTGGGATCCGCGGGTTCACCGTCCTGTTCGACGCGGACTGCCCGATGTGCCGGGCCGCCCGGCGCTGGCTCGCCTCGCGCGCCCAGCTCGTACCCCTGGAGTTCGTGCCGGCCGGGTCCGCCGAGGCCCGGCGGCGCTTCCCCGAGCTGGACCACGACGCCACGTTGCGCGACCTGACGGTGGTGGCCGACACCGGTGCGGTCTACCGCGGCGACGGCGCCTGGTTCGCCTGCCTGTGGGCGCTGGCCGAGCATCGCGGCACGGCCGAGCGGCTGGCCCGTCCGCACCTGCTGCCGCTGGCCCGCAAGGTGGTCGCGGCGGCGTCGGCGGTCCGCGAACGGATCCGGGAACCGGGATACGGTGACGACGATGACCGAGCAGAGTGCGCCGACGACCGCTGCGGGTGGGCAGGGCACGACGACCCGGGGTGAGCAGACCCGCCAGCTGATCCTGGACACCGCGATGCGGCTGTTCCGCGAGCGCGGGTACGCGCGCACGACGATGCGCGCGGTCGCCCAGGAGGCCGGCGTGGCGGTGGGCAACGCCTACTACTACTTCGGTTCCAAGGAACACCTGGTCCAGGAGTTCTACGCGGGCACCCAGCGCGAGCACCGGGCGGCGGCCGACACGGTGCTCGCCCGGGAACGCGACTTCGGCCCGCGACTGGCCGGGGTGCTGCATGCGGGCATCGACGTGCTGAGCCCGTACCACGCGTTCGCCGGTGCCTTCTTCAAGACGGCGGCCGAGCCGACCTCGCCGCTGAGCCCGTTCTCCGCCGAGTCGTCGGAGCCCCGGGACATGTCGATCGCGCTGTTCCGCGAGGCCCTGACCGGGTCCACCGTCAAGCTCGACGACGAGCTGCGCGAGGCACTGCCCGAGCTGCTCTGGCTCGGCTACATGGGCGTGGTGCTCTACTGGGTGCACGACCGCTCGGACGGTCAGGTCAAGACCCGGCAGCTGATCGACGGCGTGGTGCCGCTGGTGGACCGGCTGGTGGGGCTGTCCCGGCTGCGCGTGCTGCGGCCCGTCACCCGTCAGGCACTCGCCCTGATCCACACGCTGCGTCACTGACCTCGTCGGCCCGGTTACGGGCGATTCCGCAGGTGAGAGTCCGTAACCGGACAGCGGCGCACCTCTTGTTCACCAGCGGCACTAACACATAGCGTTACCGATGTCGGGGCCCGGGGGAGAGCCGCGGACCGTGGATCCGGCCCGGGATCCACGGTCCGCGCCAACCCGGAACTTCAGCCCGGGTCAGCGGGGGAACACGCCGAACGCGGTGAGGCCCCGATCCGAGAACCCGGCCGCGTCGGCCACCCGAGCCGACGCGGCGTTGCCGGGGTCGTGCAGGTAGGTGGGGATCGCTCCCTCGTCCAGCACCCGGCGGGCCGCCTGTGCGACCAGCCGCCGGGCCAGGCCGCGCCCGCGCGCCGTCGGCACCGTGCCCACCGCCAGCTCGTGCCCGTACGCGTCGTGCCGCTTGATCCCCACGCCGGCCCGGTACGCGCCGTCGGCACCCCGGACCACGAGCACGTCCCTGTCGAACAGCCGCAGCCACGGCGGCAGTCCGGGCAGTGTGGACGGCACCCACTCCCCCACCTCGGGCAGCGGCGCCGGGTCGGTGCACCAGCGGAAGACCGAGGTGTGCGCGGTGAACTCGGGCGCGCCGACCACACCCGGCAGGGCGGGCAGCCACTCGCCGAGCGGCCGGTCCCGTACCAGCGCCCGGACCGCCTCGACCCGGTCGGTGGCCACCGAGAGGACGGTGCTGCCGCCCGCCGTCACCGCGACGGCCGGGCGCAGCCGTCCGTCCCAGGCCGGATGGGCGCGGCGGTGGGACCGGACCACGTGCAGCCCGGGGCCCGCCGGCCACTGTCCCAACCAGGTCGCCAGATGGAGGAAGACCCGCCGGTCGAGCATGGTGATCATGGTACGCCGTGACGCCGGCCCCGTGCCCGGGGAATTCAGCGATCGCGCCGGGGTTGAGACGCGCCGGCGACGGGTAGAGGGTCGGCACGCCAGCGACGGACGCCGATCCCTGCTTCCGCCACCGGCCGCAGGAAGTCCGGCGCTTCACGGAACCGAAGGCATCGACCCTGCGTCATATTCATTTTCATACATGGACAAGTTTCTCTGGGACGGTAGTGGTCATGCCTCACGAACCGAATGACCGATTCCAGCAGGACGCGGAGCGCGGCTGGCGGGCCGCCGCAGACGCCGGGCGGTTCCCGGCGCAGCCGGCGTACCGCGAGGTCCGCGACCGGGCGCTCTCCTGGGCCGAGCTGAACGCGCAGCCGGCCGGCACCGCCGCCTGGCGTGGCCTAACGCCACTCTGAGAGGGCGGGGGACGACACACCGGCCGGGCGGGCGTACCGGCCTTCGCACACCTGTGCGGTAGCGTCTTGTGGTCCGATTTCCGGCCTACGACAGGAGAAGCTCCGCGCATGGGCAAGAAGACGATCCACGTCTCCGACTTCACCGGTCAGGTGCTCAGCCCCGACGACGAGGTGGTCAAGGTCGTCGTCCTGGAGCACCCGGACCTGGTCGCCGGCCCCGTGCAGCTGGACGCCACCCCGGTCGAGGTGGAGAGCATCGACGACGCGGCGCTCGACGTCGCGGTGGTGGAGATCCACGACCGGCACGGCCACGGTGAGCCGCGCCGGGTCGTGCTGACCGCCAGCGAGTTCGACGCGATGGCGACCGACGTGCCGATGGCGCAACTGCTGCGTACCGCCGAGCGGGTAAAGCCACCAAAGGCCCGCCGCGCGACCGAGAAGATCGACTACGGCACCATCGAGCACGCCGGCCGCCCGCACCGCGGCCGGGTCACCGAAGAGGAGGCCCGGCTGGTCCGGGAACACCTCGACGAGGTGAACAAGCGCCTGGCCGACGCCGGCATCCGCCAGGTCGACCCCGCCGACCCGGAGCACGCCGCCCGATACGGATTCCCCGCCGCCGGCTGACACCCGCATGCCGGGCACGCGCCCCCGTGGCGCGTGCCCGGACCGGTGTCAGGCGCCTTTCCGGGTGATCTCGGCCAGCGTCGCCTCGAACGCCGACTCCAGCGCGTCCTTCTGCAGCCCGAGGCCGCTCAACACACCGTCACCGCCCTCCTCCTCCAGCAGGGCGAGCAGGATGTGCTCCGTACCGATGTAGTTGTGTCCCATCCGCAGCGCCTCCCGGAACGTCAGCTCCAGGACCTTCTTGGCCCGCGCGTCGTAGGGGATCAGGTCCGGGACCTGGCCGGCCGCCGCCGGCAGCGTCGCGGTGACGACCTCCCGCAGCCGTTCCAGGGGTACGCCCTGAGCCACGATCGCGGCGGCGGCCAGCCCTTCCGGCTCGGCGAGCAGACCGAGCGCCACGTGCCCGGGGGTGATCTCGGCGTTGCCGGCGGTCCGCGCCTCCTCCTGAGAGGCCAGCACCACGTTGCGGGCGCGCGGGGTGAACCGGCCGAACCCGGAGTTCGGGTCGAGCGCGGCGGCGGTCTCCGCCTTGGCGGCGGAACGCTTCTGGGCGGCCTGCTTGGTCACGCCCATGCTGCGGCCGATCTCCGTCCATGAGGCGCCGGAGCGGCGCGCCTGGTCGACGAAGTGCCCGATCAGGTGGTCGGCCACGTCACCCAGGTGGTCGGCGACGAGGACGGCGTCGGCCAGCTGGTCGAGCGCGTCGGTGTGTGCCTTCTTGATGCCGTCGATGAGGTCGTCGAGGCGTACCGGATGGGTCATCTTGTGCGGCTGGGTCTCCTCCATGCGTCAACCATAGGTTGACGGCTACGCTGTCGTCAACCCGCAGTTGACGCGCTCGACGTTCAGCCGCGTACCCACCGCTGGTTGCTGCCGCCGTTGCAGGTCCAGATCTGCACCGTGGTGCCGTTGGTGGTGCCCTGCCCGTTGACGTCCAGGCAGAGACCCGAGCCGACGCCGACGATGGTGCCGTCGGCGTTGATCCGCCACTGCTGGTTGCTGCCGCCGTTGCAGGTCATGATCCGCGCGCGGCTGCCGGACGTGGTGCCCGGGACGTCGAGGCACTTGTTGCCGTACACGGTGAGCTGGTTGTTCGTGCCGACCGTCCACTGCTGGTTGGGCCCACCGTTGCAGTCCCAGATCTGCACGACCGCGCCGTCGGCCTGGCTGGCGCCGTTGACGTCGAGGCAGCGGTTGGCGCTCGCGCTACGCACCTCTCCGGTCGGGCCGCTGGAACCGTCGCCCGGCGTGATCGCGAGGTTGTCGAACTGGGCGGTGACGCCCTGGCCGGTGCCGTACCCGATCTGGCCGGCCACCCAGGCGGAGTCCGACACGGTGCCGACTGTGGTGCCGTCGATCGCCGCGGTGAGGGTGCTGCCATTGAGCTTCAACGAGAGGTTGTGCCAGCGTCCGGTACCCAGCGCCGCGGTGTTGCCGCTGGCCAGGGTGCGCCAGTTGCCACTGGTGTTGTTGCTCCGGATCGACCAGGCGCCGCCGTCGGTGACCCGGAAGTAGTAGCCGTTGAGGTTCTGCGGGCCCTGGTGGTTGTAGGTGTTGCCGCGGCCGATGAGCTGGGCGTAGCCGGACTTCTCCAGCAGCACGTCCGAGGAGACCGTGTAGTTGCGCCAGGTCAGATCGCCCAGCAGGGCGTACGGTTCGGCCTGGCCGGACGTCCAGTAGATCGGCGCCTGCTCGGACATCTGGCGGACGCACTGTCCGGTCCGGCCGCCACCGCAGCCGACGATCTCGAACGAGCCCTGCTGGTCCATCAGGTACCGGGCTTCGCGCCCGGTGGCGTAGCTGTCGAAGTTGTCGCGGTACGGCAGATCCAGGGTGCCCTGGACCGGACTGACAGCCGTGCCTTTCCCCTGCCCACTCGTGGTGGTGATGCTGTAGACGTAGCCGGGTTGGACGGTGAGCGAGAAGCGTCCGCCGTTCGGTGTGATGTCGGCGCCCCGGACGAAGTGCTCGGCACTGTTGTTGGACCTGAGGTTCGTCGCCCACACGCGCACCGTGCCGGCGGAGAGCCCGCCGGTGACGGTGACGTCGAGCTGCTGGGCCGAGCCGGCGTCCTGCGTCTCGATGACGGTGCTCCAGTCGCTGTTGTTCGTGGACTTCAGCGAGACATAGCTACCGTTGCCGCGGTTGCCCCCGAGGTAGCCGCTGGACGAGTCGAGATAGCGCCAGCCCGGCGCCGTGAACTGGGTGGTGTGCGCCATCACCCAGGTGCTCCTGCCGATCGAGTAGGCGCCGGACCACGGCTGCTGCGCCACCGCCACGCCGGTCGTCGCCCAGGGAATGTTGGGGGTGATGGCGGCGATCACCGGCCAGTTGATGTACCCGGTCATCTTGCCGTCGAGGTAGCCGCGGTTGATGCCCCGGGCGAGGGCCGGCGCGCCGGCGTTGTAGTCGTCGGAGCCGTTCTCACTGGCCCACAGCTGCTTGCCGGTGGAGATCGCGTTGGCGGAGCTGGGGCAGCTGGTCTGGGCGCTGCGGTAGCCGCAGACGTAGTGGCTGCCGAAGACCTGCACCGCGTTGGCGAACGCCGGGTCCCGCAGCGAGTCGTCGGCGGCGCCCCACCCGAAGTCGTCCGAGGCGACGATCTTCACATTGCCGTAGCCGCGGGAGTCGAGTGTGGAGCGCAGGTTCTTGTACCAGGTGGTGTTGTAGCCCTTCTCGTTCCACCCGCCGAGGTAGTTGATGGTCAGTCCGTGCGTCGCCGCGCAGTCCAGCCACCCGACGAGGTAGTTGATCGAGTCGGTGGACCAGAAGTTGCCGTTGCCGATCCAGCCGGGTGCCCCCCAGGCCAGACCGACCAGGGCGATGGAGGGGTTCCGCGCCCGCGCCTGCTCCATCAGCCACCACTCGTAGCCCCGGTTGCAGTTCACGCTGCCCCGGGTGTGCTCGTGGCTGGGCTCGGCGCCGGAGGTGGAGTTGGTGTCGCCGCCGATCTCCACCTTCATCAGTTGCATCGCGGCGCCGTAACCCGGCTTGAACAGGTAGTCGAGGATGTCGCTGCGCTGCGGCTCCGGGTAGTCGATCAGGAGTCTGCTGTTTCCGCCGCCGCCGCTGACCACGCCGACCCCGTCGAGCACGCGCCCGCCGGAGGCGCCGTTGACGGTGAGGGCGGTCGCCGCCCGGGCCGGCGCGGCGGGGACGGTCAGCGCGAACGCCGTCACCATCGCGGCCACCGCCGCCGACGCCATCCGGCGCCACGCCGCATGTTCTCCGCTCATCCTGCTGGACACCGACCCACCTCCAGATAGACATGTGTCTATCAAATTTCCTGCATGTTAGCGTTCACACCACAGGTTGGTCAACGCCTCGCCGGCCCGGGGCCCCACCCCACCGAACGCCGCTCGCGACCGCGGGTAGGGTCGGTCGGGGTGAGCACCCATTCGACGCTGCTGTTCGTGCTCGCCGCCGTCGCGGTCGTCATCGCCGTACGGTGGGTGGCCTCCCGGACCGGCCTGCCGGCCGCCGCGCTCCTGCCGCTCATCGGCATCGCGTACGCACTGCTCCCCGGCCCCAACGTCGGCCTCGATCCCGAGCTGGTGCTCATGGTCGTGCTGCCGCCGCTGCTCTACAGTGCCGCGCTCGACTCGTCCCTGCTGGACATCCGGCGCAACCTGCGGATCGTGGTCAGCCTCTCGGTGGTGCTGGTGCTCCTCACCGGACTGCTCGTCGGCGTCGGGTTCCACCTGTTCGTCGCCGGCGCGACCCTGGCCGCAGGCATCGCTGTGGGCGCCGCCGTCGCCCCGCCCGACCCGGTCGCCGCCCTGGCCGTCGGCCGCCGGGTCAACCTGCCGCCGAAGATGGTCACGATCATCCAGGGCGAAGGGCTGCTGAACGACGCCACCGCGCTGACCATGCTCAGCGTCGCCGTGGCCGCCGCCGTGGGCGGCGAGTTCTCGTTCCACGCCGCGGTCGGACAGTTCGTGCTCGCCGCGGCCGGCGGCATCGCGGTGGGTGTGGTCGTCGCCCGGGCCAAACGGCTGGTCCGGCCGCTCACCGCGGACCCGCTGCTGTCCAACGCGATCTCGCTCGCGACGCCGTTCGTGGCGTACCTGCTCGGCGAGGCGCTGCACGTCTCCGGCGTACTCGCAGTGGTGGTCGCCGGCCTGATCGTCGGCCACCAGACGCCGCAGTTCGGCTCCGGGGCCGCCCGCCTCCAGACCAACGCCGTGTGGCGGCTCGTCGACTTCCTCCTCGAAGGCTTCGTGTTCCTGCTCATCGGCCAGCAGCTCCCCGCCGTCGTGCGGGGCCTGCGCCAGTACGAGACGTCGACCATCGTCATCGCCGTCGCGGTGTCGGTCGGTGTGGTGCTGCTCCTGCGCCCCGCCTGGCTGATCCTGACCCAGTGGCTCCCCCGGTCGCTGCACACCCGGCTCGGCGGCGTCGCCGAGCAGGACGACACCGACGAGCCGGACGCCGCACGCCGGCTCGGCGGCGTCGACCGCAACGCCCGCGGGCTGACCGCCCGCGAGGTGGTGGCGCTGAGCTGGTCCGGTACGCGCGGCGTGATCAGCCTCGCCGCGATCTTCACGCTGCCGCTGACCACCCGCAGCGGCGACCCCTTCCCCGATCGTGACCTGCTGCTGTTCTGCACCTTCGTGGTCGTCCTGGTGACGCTGGTCGGGCAGGGTCTGACGTTCGCGCCGCTCGTGCGGAGGCTCGGCCTGCGCGCCAACGAGGCCGACCAGGCCCGGGTACGCAACGAGGCCCGCTCGGCAGCGGTGGAGGCGGCGCTGGCACGCCTCGACACCGTCGTCGCCGAGGACCCGGACAGCACTGTCGCCGTCGACACCACGCGGGCCCAGTTGCAGACCCGGCTGGCCCGCTACCGGGGGCGGCTCGACCTGATCCAGCAGAGCGGCTCGTCGGAGCTGCCCACCTCACCGGAGTACGAGACGGCGCTGCGGGTCCGCCGGAGCGTCCTCGAAGCGCAGCGGGAGGAGTTGCTGCGGTGGCGCGACTCCGGGCGGCTGCCGGACGAGGAGCTGCGGGTGCTGGAACGCGAACTCGACCACGAGGAGTTGTTGCTGCCGAAGCGGGCGCCGGGCTGACGCTGGGCCCGGCGCCCGCCGGCGGCCTCACAGCTGGCGCAGGATCACCGGATCCTTGATCTTCTTGTCGGCGGCCAGCAGCAACGCCTTGCTGATGATCTCGCCGAGCCGGCTGTCACCCTCGAAGGGCAGGTACATCTCCGGCTCCTTCGCCTTCGCCGAGTCCGGGATGACGCACAGGTACCGCTCGTCCGGCGTGATCAGGATGTTGCCCGAGCCGC
Organism: Micromonospora sp. WMMA1949; assembly: GCF_027460145.1. Lineage (NCBI taxonomy): Bacteria > Bacillati > Actinomycetota > Actinomycetes > Micromonosporales > Micromonosporaceae > Micromonospora > Micromonospora sp. WMMA1949. The sequence goes on from NZ_JAPZBG010000001.1 coordinate 1,431,908, forward strand.
AGTGGATGCGGTACGTGTGCAGGTCGCCGCGTACCTCCAGGAACCTGTCGGTGAGGGTGCAGCGACCGGCGATCGCCAGCCGGGGGATCAGGTCCGCCAGCACGTCCCGGCGCGTCCGGCCGGTCGGGGTCAGCTCGCCGAAGCTGTTCTGCGCCCAGTAGTCGCGATACCGGCCCTCCGGCCCGCCGTCGTACCAGTTCGGGTCGGCGCCCACCCCGGCCGCGGCCACGAACAGGTCGACGTCGCGCATCACCTCGCTCAGCACGACCGGCGGAACCTGCGCCAGCGGGACCGGCAGGCGCTCGCCCCGGATGAAGAACAGCTGGTCGGTTCCCATCGTGTCGAACACGAGGTCGTCGTCCCGGTCCTCGATCCCGGCGACACCCAGTTCGGCGCGCAGCCCCCAGTCCGGGAGGGCCAGCCAGGGCAGGTTGTAGGACGCCCCGTCGTTGCGGTGCTGGACGTACGACCAGCCGCGCCGGGACAGCAGCGCGTTGAGCCGGTGCTGACGCACGATGTGCGCGGCGAACCGGTTGGAGTAAACGCCAGTGGCCCGCTCCGCGTCGGTGAGCAGGTACTGCTCCCGGTGCGCCTGCTTGAACGGCTGGGTGATCGCGTGCCGGGTGAGGAAGTCCCGCCACGGCCCCACCGCTTCGGGGTCGAGCACCGGATGCCACAACCGGACCGTCGCGTCGTCGGCCGGCTCGAACACGGTGTCGTCTACTGTGCGCAGCGCCTCACCGGTCCAGCAGCAGGCCACGCCGTCGACGGTCCAGACGAGCCGCCGGGCCAGGGTACGGGCCAGCGGGTGGTCCAGGAATCGTTCGCGCCACTGCTCGACGGTCCACGAACGGTCGCGCCGCAGGAGCCCTTCCAGACGGTCGCGGGTGGCGACGAGCGTCGCGGCGACGTCGGCGACAGTGGCCTTCAGCTCCTTCACCTCGTCGCCATGCTCGCTGCGCACCTGCGCCGGAGGCGTCTTGACCACCTTGCCGTCCGCGTTGCGCCACACCACTACGGCGTCGACACCGCGCACCTCCAGCTCGTACGAGCAGTCGCCCAGCTTGTCCGCGAGCGGCAGCCCGAAGCCGGGCAGAGCCATCTCCTCGACGTCCTCCCGGCTGACGCCGCGCGCCTCGGCGTGCCGGGTCAGCCCCTTCTCCACCAGGCGCAGGGTGCTCTTGTAGGTCAGCCGCGAGGACAGCCGCGCCAGCTGGGCGAGCGCGGCCGGGTGATCGGTGTCGACGAGCGCCGCGACCGCGACGTTCGCCAATTTCGGGCTCGCCGGGCCGTGGCCGGAGATCTTGCGGGCGGCCCGTTCCGCGATCTGGCCGAGGCTGCGCAGTGTCTGCTCGGACGGCGGGCACATCGTCCGCGTCCAGATCAGTCCCCACAGCAGCCCGACGTTGTAGCGGTCGATCATCCGTGGTGGCATGTCCTTGATGTGGCCGGGGCAGCACGTGGTCATGCGCAGCGGCAGGCTGCGCGCCTGCCCGACGAGCGGGAGCCAGTCGTCGAGCCGGGCGGTGAAATCGTCGACGCCCACCGCGTCGAGCAGCGACCGGGCCTGCTTGCGCCAACCGGCCGTCGGCTTCGCCTTGTCCACCTCGACCGGGCAGTGCGCCAGCAGCGCCTCCCACGCGGACCGGCGATCCGCCGGCATCGCCTCGATGTCGGCGACGGCGCGGTCGGCCCACTGCTCACCGACGTTGGGGATCGGCCACATCCGGTCGGCCTCGTCGCTGAAGTCGCTCGGCGATTGCTCGATCCCGGTCCGGCGCCAGGTCGCCAGCGCCGCCGGGTTCACGCGCCCGGCCGAGGCCTCCGCCTGGAGCGACTCCCAGGTGAACCGCTTGAGATGGGAACTCCAGTAATTGAATCCCAGCCAGGCGTGGGTGCTCAGCCGGCCGAGCCAGGCCGAGCCGTCGAGCCCGCCGCCGGAACGCACGGCACGGATCAGCGTGGCCCACCCGTCCTTGCCCGAGCCCGGCACGGTCAGCGCATCGAACACCACCTGCCGTACCGGCGCCGGTTGTGCGGCCAGGAGTTCCTTCGTGCGGCGCCACGCCTCACCCCGGGCCCGGTCCCGCGGGTCCTCGTGTGCGTACGGCAGCGACGGCAGGCGGTCGATCAGTGTCGACGCAGCGGTGACTCGGCGGTCGTGATCCGCGTCGTCACCGGCCAGGTCGGCCACGGCTGCGGCGACCGTCTGCGCCTGTCGGTTCGCCTCCGGTAGCAGCTCGACCAGCGGCGGAGCGAGATCGTACGGCCCGTGCGGATCGTTCAGTGCGGCGAGCAGCGACGGAACCGTCTCCGCCGGCGCCCAGCCGCACACGGTCACCACCAGGCTGATGGATTCCCGCTGACTGGGCTCGTTGAGGGTCTGGCCGCTCCGCTCGCCCCACCTCTTGACGGTGGCGACCACATCGCGCAGGGCCAACTCGGGGTCGTACGTGTCCACTCAGCCACCCACCAGCGGGACGAGCTTGAGGAAGGTGACGCGCGATCCCGCGTGCAGGCGGACCTTCTCGTCCAGGGCGGTGACCTGACGGTCGTCGACGAGCACCACGAAGGCGTTGCGGCCGAACGCGTCGAGTGTCATCCGCGTCCGCTCCTCCGGGTCGGCGTCCACGCCGGACTCGGCGATCTCGAGGGAGACCCGACGGCGGATCAGCTCGGCGAGAGGCAGTGCCTCCTCGAAGACCTCAACTGTCCACACAGGCCCGTTCGGCGCACCGACGACCTCGTCGGTGACTGTGATCAATGGCATGGCGGAGAAGGTAACGGTTCCCTCCGACACCTCAGCATTTTGTGTGACCTGACCGCGTGCCGGACAGTCTCCACCGTGTACGAGATCGTTCCGTGAAGGCGAGGTTGTGAGCGTGTCCTATCCCGCGTACCCGAGCAGGGCCGGCATGTCGGCGGTGGTGGACGCGGCACGCCGCGGCGACCGCGCGGCGATGGACGAGCTGGTCTCGCACTGTCTGCCGCTGGTCTACAACATCGTGGGCCGGGCCCTGAACCGGTCGGCAGACGTCGACGACGTGGTGCAGAACACGATGCTGAGCGTCGTCCGCGGGCTGCCGGGCGTACGCGAGCCGCAGCTTTTCCGCTCGTGGCTGGTCGCCGTCACCATGAACGAGATCCGCACCCACACGCAGCGCCGGCACACCACACCGGCGCCGCCGGAGGACATCGACAACGTGATCGACCCGCGCGCGGACTTCGAGGACCTGACCCTGACCCAGCTCCGCCTCGCCGACCAGCGCCGGGAGGTCGTCCTGGCCACGCGCTGGCTGGACGACGACCACCGCCACCTGCTGTCGCTGTGGTGGCTGGTCGAGGCCGGTCACCTCAGCCGCGCCGACCTGGTCGACGCCCTGAAGCTGGCCCCGCACCACGTGACCGTGCGGGTGTCCCGGATGAAGGCGCAGCTGGACACCGCCCGGCTGGTCGTGCGGGCCCTCACCGCCCGGCCCGGTTGCGCCGGCCTGCGCGACACCGCGTCGGGCTGGAACGGTCAGCCGGCGCCGCTGTGGCGCAAGCGGTTCGCGCGGCACCTCCGGGACTGCGCGCACTGCCCGGACGCGACGAAGGATCTGGTCCCCGCCGAGCGGCTGCTGGCCGGCCTGGCGCTCACCCCGATCCCGGCCGAGCTCGCCTCGGACGTCACGCACCACCTGCGCACCGTCGCCTCGCCGACGCACGCCGTCCCGCCCGGCGCGCAGGTCGTGAGCGCCGGGGCGCGGTCGACGCTCTCCCTGTCCAAGACCCTGGTCGGCGTGGTCGCCGCCGTCGCCGTGCTCGGCGGGGGTGGTCTGATCCTTGCCAACTACCCGAGCGGTTCGAAGCAGCAGCCGACGAGCGTGGCAGCCTCGCAGCCCGCGACCGAGACCACCGCTCCCGCGCTCACGCCCACCCCGACCCCGCCCGCACCCTCCCCGACCGCTGCCCGTCCGAGCCCCGCCAAGTCGGTGAAGCCCTCGAAGTCACCGAAGCCGACCCCGTCGCCGGCCAGGTCCACCGCCACGTCCAACGGCTTGTCCGCAGCGGAACGGCGGCTGCTGGTGCTGCTCAACGAGCGGCGTCGCGCGCTCGGGCTGACCGAGGTCAAGCTCGGTACGGCCCAGCACCGGGAGGCGGAGTCCTGCGTACGGCAGAACCTGAACGCGAGCGGCCTGCAGCACTGCGGGCACGAGGTGCTGTTCGCCTCGTCGGGCAACTCCTCGCCCGAGCAGATGATCGAGGCGTGGTTCAACAGCCCCGGGCACAAGGCGGCGCTGACGTACGCCAGTTCCCGCTTCGCCGGACCGGCGATCGTGTTCAACGGCAGCCGGCAGGTCGCCGCCATCAACATCGACTACTGAGGCGGTCGCTACGCTCCCCCGATGACGCACGAGAAGGAGATCGTCGAGCCGGTCGACCTGTGCATGCCGGACGGGCGGCTCAACCCCGCCGCGGTCGGCTGGACCCGCCGGCCGTTGCACCGGGCGAACCTGCGCGGCTGGGGAAGAGCCAAGCGCTGGGAGTACTGGGGGATCGTCACGCCCACCCACATCGTCGGCCTCGTCGCGTCGTCGCTGGACTACGCCGGGGTGCACGGCGTCTACGTGCTCGACCGCGCCACGAAGGTCGAGACCGGCAAGGACGTCGTGGTCCCGTTCGCCCGTGGCGTCGTCATGCCGCCGGTCAGCGGCGCGGGCACCGTGTGCGCACGCGGGGGTGGCCTGTCGATCGACATCGACCAGACCGCCGCTGGTAGCACGATCCGTGCCACCGCACCGGGCATCGAGATCGACCTCGTGGTGCCGCTCCCGCCCGGCCACGAGTCGCTCGGCGTCGTGGTCCCGTGGAACACCCGCCGGTTCCAGTACACGGTCAAGGACGTCGGGCGGCCAGTGCGCGGCTCGCTGCGGGTGAACGGCACGACCCACGTCGTGGCCGCGGACGACTCGTTCGCCGTGCTCGACCACGGCCGGGGCAGATGGCCGTACGCGATCACGTGGAACTGGGCGGCGGGCAGCGGACCGGACGTGTCGATCCAGCTCGGCGGCAAGTGGACCGACGGCACCGGCTCGACCGAGAACGCGTTGTTCACCGGCGGCCGGCTGCACAAGCTCGGCGCCGAACTGCGCTGGACCTACGACCGCCGCGACTGGCTGCGGCCGTGGCGGATCAGCGGTGATCGGGTCGCTGTGGAGTTCCACCCGTTCCACGAGAAGGTCTCCCGCACCAACCTCGGCGTCGTGGCCAGCGAGACCCACCAGTGCTTCGGGCACTTCTCCGGCTGGGCCCAGGCGGACGACGGCGAGCGGGTGGCTCTGGACGGCCTGGTCGGCTGGGCGGAGGAAGCTCAGAACCGCTGGTGACGCAGCCGCGCGTTGACCTGCCGCACCACGTCCTCTGGAAGCTTGACCACGCGCCGGTCATAGGTGAGCAGACCGTTGAGCTCGTCCTCCACGTCGGACAGCTGGGTGTAGACGGTCGCGCTCAGACCGGCCCGGATCGCGGGCACGATCTGCTCGGTGTGCAGCCGCGTGAACGCCTCCGCCAGTTCCTCGGCGCTCCGGCACCGCCGGTAGCCGAAATCCTTGCGGCTGAAGGCGTGCCCGTCGACGCGCAGGTTGTAGCCGCCGTACTCCGACAGCACCAGCACCCGGCGGTCGCCGCGTCGCCGCGGCACGCGGAAGCGGCGGAAGTAGACGTGCAGGCTGCGCAGGTCGCCCCCGCCCTGGTCGTGCCAGCCGCTGGCGTGGTCGACAGTACGGGTGCTGTCGAGTTCGGCGACCTCGCGGGCGATCCGGGCCGCGTCGAACTGCCCCCAGCCCTCGTTGAAGGGCACCCACACGGCGAGGCTCACCACGTTGCGCAGGTGCTCGACGGTGTCGCGCAGCTCGGCTCGGAACCGGTCCCGTCCACCGGCGTCGGCACGGCCGAACCGGCGCCGCCACCGGCCCCGGTCGGGCAGCCGCAGCGGCGTCACCGCCGGCGCGGTGACGACCAGCGGGTGGTAACTGCTGCCGCCGTTGACCATGTCCTGCCAGACCAGCATCCCCAGCCGGTCGCAGTGGTAATACCAGCGCAGTGGCTCGATCTTGATGTGCTTGCGCAGCATGGTGAACCCGAGCCGCTTCATGGTGGCGATGTCGGCGATCATCGCCTCGTCGGAGGGCGCCGTGTACATGCCGTCCGACCAGTAGCCCTGGTCGAGGATCCCGGCGTGAAAGTACGGCCGGCCGTTGAGCAGCAGCCGGGGCACGCCGTCGGGGTCCGGTCCGACACCGAACGAGCGCATGCCGAAGTAGCTGCGCACCCGGTCCGCACCCAGCTCGACGGTCACGTCGTAGAGGAACGGATCCTCGGGGCTCCACTGCCGTACCTCGGGGATCGGGATGCGCACTGCCAAGCCGACCGGCGCGGTGGCCTCGGCCACCGCGGCCCCGTCGGCCAGGATCCGGATGCCGGCGTCGCCGGCATCCGCCGTCGCGTGCGCCGTCACCTCGACGCACCGCTCGTCGAGGAGCGGGGTCAGGGTGAGGCTCCGCAGGTGTACGGCGGGCACGCTCTCGGCCCACACCGTCTGCCAGATCCCGGACTGGGCGGTGTACCAGATGCCGCCGCGGCGCAACCGCTGCTTGCCCCGGGAGTGGTGGCCGGTGTCGCTGTCGTCCTGGACCGCCACGACCAGGACGTTGGAGTCCTCGCGGAGCGCGTCGGTGATGTCGCAGGTGAACGGCAGATACCCGCCGGTGTGGCCGCCGACCGGAACATCGTTCAGGTAGATCCGGCAGGTCTGGTCGACCGCGCCGAAGTGCAGCAACAGGCGCGAACCGGCAGCGTGAAAGCCCGCCGGAAGGGTCAGCGGACGGCGGTACCAGAGCGTCTCGCCCGGTTGGAGCTGCCGCCCGACGCCGGAGAGCGCGGACTCCGGAGAGAACGGCACGAGGATCTCGCCGTCGTAGCGTTCCGGCTCGGTGGACGAACCGGTGATCGCGTACTCCCACCGGCCGTTGAGGTTGAGACAGCTGTCCCGGGCGAACTGCGGGCGGGGATACTCGGGCAGGACACGCTCCGCGTCGAGCGCGGCACCCCACGGGGTCAGCAGCGTCATGCCCGAGCCTCCTGCTCCCGCCGCCGCAGCGCCACGGCCGGCACCGCGATGAGGACCAGCACTGCGAGCGCCATGAGGAAGATGCCCGGCGTCGGGACCTGCTTCACCACGCCGAGGTCCTCGTAGACCTCGCCGGCACCGGTGATCACGGCGGCGCCGAGGTATGGGCCGACGAGCATCGGGACGAGGATGGCGAAGACCATCCGCAGCCCCTGGACATGGCCGGCCCGGTCCGGCGGTGAGTGGTCGCGCACGATGGCGCCGATCGGGGCGAGGACGAGCATGAAGCCCGACATCATCACGATCCCGGCGACGATCACGGGAACCATGCCGCGGGCGAAGAACATCAGCGCCAGCCCGGTGCCGTAGACCACTACTGCCGGCAGCAGGAAGCGCACCTTGCCGACGCGGTCGATGAGCCGCCCGCCGACCACGCTCACCGCCGACGCCGTGACGAGGACGACGGCCAGGACGATCGCGTACCCCTCGATCCGCAGATACCGCTGCAGGTAGATGATCAGATACGGCAGGAACACCTGGGTGGAGATCCCCCAGATCGACCAGGCCGCCAGGGCGAGGTAGAGCCCCGGGTTGGCCCGGACGGCGGCCGGGCGCAGACCGTGGACGACGGCGCGCAGGTAGCCGCCCTCGTGCCGGACGAGTGACGGGCTGTCCTCGACCAGGAACCAGGCCAGCACCCCGGCCACGACCATGATCGCGCCGATGATCACGAAGAACAGCTGCCAGTTCCCGGCGCGGGCCAGCCCGTCGAACCCGCCGAAGATCACCAGCATCGAGACCAGCGGCATGATGGCGAGCACCGACTCGACCCGGCCACGGTTCGCCGGCTCGGTCACGTCGGTGACCCACGCCTGGAACGCCGCGTCGTTCGCCCCCGAGCCGAGGAAGGACATCAGGCAGTCCAGCGTGATCACCGCGATCGCCGTGACCAGCACGACGTTCGCCACGGGCGCGATGTCCTCCACGAAACCCACTGTCAGGAAGCCGAAGGCGGCGGTGGAGACCCCCCACAGCAGGTAGCCGCCGGCGATGAACGACCGGCGCCGGCCGGTCCGGTCGGAGAGGGCACCGAGCAGCAGGGTGGCGACAGTGGCGGTGACGGCGCTGGCGGCGACCATCGTGGCGATCGCGTTGGGATCGTCGGTGATCGTGTCGTACACGAACAGGTTCAGGTAGATGTTCTCGATGGTCCAGGCCATCTGCCCGACGAGCCCGAGCAGGATCAGGGCGGTCCAGGTGCGGGGGCGCAGGCCGGCCGGACCGGCCGACGTGGCCGGGGTGAGCACGCTCCGGGTGGCGGACACGACGGCCTCCTTCGACGGGTCAGAATATGATCCGTCCCGCCCGGCCGTCGATGGGTCCGGGGTAGGCCACGCCGCCGGCGGCGAGCGGCCACGACGAAAGGGCCCTGGTACGGAGTAGCCGGACCCTGGCTTTCGTCATCAGTCTTTGCGGACGGCGAGGTTGAGGGCGGCGATGGTCAGCTGGGTGAGGTCAGGAAGTTGGTCCTCGCCGAGGGTGACGCCGCGCAGGTTGTCCAGCGGCGTCTTGAGGCTCTGGAGCCGGCTGCCCCGAAGGTCGGCCCCGTCGAGGTGGCAGGAGTCCAGTTCCAGTCCGGCAAGGTCACATGACCGCAGTGCGATGCGCGGTAGTCGGCAGGACGACCACGCGCCGTTTGTGAGAGTGCAGTCGGTGAACGCGACCGAGCCGGCGGCGGTGACGCGCCGGAGGGTGGCGTAGTCGAAGCGGCAGCCGTCGAACAGGACGTCCTTGAGGCGTACGTCGGTGAGTCTGGTGCCGGTGAACCGGGAGCCGGTGATCGCGCAGCGCTCGATGGTGATGCCGGTCAGGGTCGCGCCGGAGAAGTCGGTGCGGGTGATCTCGCAGCCGTAGAGGCTGCCGGCTTCCCAGGTGCTCTCGCTCAGGTCCGCACCGGTGATCAGGCTGCTGCGGATGCTGACGTCCTCAAGGTGCGAACCGCGCCACGCCGCGCCGTTGACGAGTGCCTCGGTGAGCCGGTCGCCGAGGTCCGTCGTGGTATCGAGGTAGTCCGGCTCGAGGTCCGGGAGCAGAACCTTCACGTCGCCGATCGTGGTGGTGCGCATGTGTCCTCAACCTGTGCGGGCGCGGGGTGGGCACGTCACCCCGCGCGCCCCGTGGCGGGGGCTACTTCTTCTTGTTCCAGTTGTCCCAGCCGGGTCGACTGTCGAACTTACCCTTGTTGTCCCAGGTGGGGCGGTTGTCGAACTTCCCCGCGTCGATCGACGCTACCGACCGCTGCGGGTCGACGCCGAGGCGGGCGAGTTGCTCGGGCGCGGCGTTGACGAGGATCGCGAGAGCGTCGGTCATGGTGCTCCTCCGTGAGGGGTGAGGTGGTCCGCGGCGGCGCGGACGAGGGCCTGCCGGGTGGTTCGGCAATAGGTGGTCTCGCGGGCGGTGAACGTCGCGTGCTCGAAGTAGCGGTTGCCGGCCTGGGCGCCCCGGCAGAAGTCGTAGAAGGCGCAGTGGTCGGCGCAGTCGTTGAGGGCCGTGATGAACTCGGCGACGTAGTCCAGGTCGCCGGCGCCGGCGAGCATGGCGGTGATCGGCTGTTGGAGGACGTTGCCGGCAATGAAATCGCCGTATCGCGGCTCGGTGATGCCGAGCAGTTCCGGTGACAACAGCACCACTTGCCCATCCCAGGAGACGGTCGGGATCGGCTCGTACGGGGCGTGGTCGACGTGGCCGGAACGGGTGGCGGCGAGATAGTCGGCCAGGCGGTCCACGTCGCGGATCCGCAGCGTGCTGCCGCCGACCCGACGTGCGATGAGGTGCTGCCAGAACCGGTAGGCGGCATCCTCCGCCACCGACGCACGGTCGGCCCCCTCCTGCTCTTCGATGTTGAAACCCACCGACTGACAGCCGGGAAGGCCGGTGAAGAAGTCGACCAGGGCGTCGGGATGGTCGATGGTTTCCGGGGTGACCACACAGATCACCGAGTACGGCACCCCTGCGTCGGCCAGGGTCTGCATGCCGCGCAGGGTTCGGGCATCGGTCGGGTTGCCGGCCCGATCGAGGCGGTTCCGGTTCAACGCGCCCGGTCCGTCGATGCTGACCCCGACCTCGAACCCGTAAGCGATGAACAGCTCGCACCACTGGCGGTTGATCAACGTCGCGTTCGTCTGGATCTCGTGACGCACCATCCCCGCGCGCCGCAGCTCCTCGAACGGGGCCAACAGACCCCGGAACAGCCCGATGGGTGTGGCGGTGGGTTCGCCCCCGTGCCACACGACACTCACGGGGTGACCGCTGTTCTGCCGGGCGATCGATTCGGCGCAGGCCTGCGCGACCGCGCCACTCATCAGGCGCAGGGATCTCCGGTCGGGCAGGTAGCAGTAGGTGCAGTCGAGGTTGCAGAAGCTCGTCGGCTGCACGACCAGGGTGTGGAAGCTGCCGCCGATCGCCGGCTGGCCGGTGGCGTTGATGAGGCCGATGCCGATCACGAGGGGGCCTCCTCGGTGCTGTCGGCCGTGGTGGTGCTGACGCGGTAGGCGTGGGTGTGGCTGGCCGGCCAGCCGAGGAACCGGTCGAACGTGTCGGCGGCGCTGCCCGTGACGCTCGGGTTGAGCCGGTGCAGGTCGTCGATCGCGTCGTGCAGGCACCCGGCCAGGTAGAGGAACAGACTCACCGGCACTTCTCGGTACTCAGCCAGGAGCGCGAGCTTCGCCGCGCCGCAGGGCCACGGCTGCCCGCACCGGCGGCACAGCCACAGCGGGCGCATCGGCAGATGTTCCACCTCGGCGGGCGCGAGCCGGTTCGCCGCGAGACGGCGCTGCTGCCCAGTCACCGGCGACCGCCCTCGCGGGCCTGCTGCGCGAACAGCCGACGCCACACGAAGGTGAGCAGCGGAGGATCAACGGGCCACACCTGCCCCTGCTTGGACGTCCACCCCGGCTCGGGAAGCCGGGACAGGCCGTCCATGGCGTTACGCGAGACGTACACCGTCATGCCGCCACCCCCACCAGGGGCGATGAGCGGCGGGCCCGCCGTAGGAAGGGCGAGCCCGCCGCCGCACCACGGCGGCTGGGAGCAGACCGCCGATCACCCACCCGCGCAGCCCTCATGGCGGTACGCAGGCGGGGATTCACCCAGACGGTCGGCGGAGTGTCCGGCGCGAGCACTTGCCGGTGCGTCGGGTCGCATTCCGACCCGTCGCCGATCGACACGTCCATCTGGTTCTCCCTGGCGATTGCCGCTGACCCGCCGGCGCCATGGGATCAGGATGGTCCTGGACCGTTCCGCCGACGTGTTCCTGACGTCCACGATCGCGGGAGGCACGGGCCCGAGACAGACCCAGCGTGGTGGGCCACGGTGGGCCTCCTTGTGGTCGACCTCGGCCGATGCGAGGAGGACAGGTGGTACTACCCCGTCCCTACGAGACTCATCTCAGAGGATGTGCCAGCGGCGGAGCTCCGGCCCGCCGTGGACAAGTCCTGCAATCCGGTGGTGCACCTCGTCGGCGGCGTCGGTCCCGGGACGGGACTTGCGGGCGTTGGTGGCGATCATCTGTAGTTCGCGGAGCTGGCACAGCTCCTCGAACCCCGGCCAGCATGTGGCATCCCAGCCATAGGCGGCGGTGAAGCCGGCGAACGCCTCGGGACCGGGAGGATCGAATCGGCGGCAGTGGACAGCGACCGTGGCAATGTCCCACTCGTGAGGCCCGAGGGCGGCGCCGTCCCAGTCGGCGAGTACGGGCGTGCCGTCAAAACGCCGGAGTGCGTTGCGGATCTGCGGATCTGACTGGATCAGGCTTGTGCCACGGGGGAACCGCATCGTCTCCCAGCCGACGGCCAGCGTCTCGAGCCGGCCCAGCAGCAGATCCTGTTCCTTGCCGTTCAGGATCTCCGAACGGATCACGGATCGCTCGATGCCATGGATCGGCCGCAGCACGGGCAATGGCACAGGTGGCGCAGGAAGGGCATGCAGATCCCGGAGAAGGCTTCCGAGCTCGGAGACGGTGATCGGGTCGTCGTGTGCCGGGTCCAGACGCTGCCAGACCGTAACGACGTGCCCGCCCACCTCCAACGGCTGGGACAGGCCCGGGTGAAGGCCGACCGTGGGGAACTCTCGGTCCACCAGCCAGTCGACCACGGCCACCATCGCGCGCACCCGGTTCAGGTCCTGGTCGCCAGGGGCGATCTTGATGACGACGTCCCCGACGGCGTAGACGGCGTTGGTGTGGTGCCGCAGCAGAGCCGCGTCCGAGTCGGGGTAGCCGAGGAGACGACATACCTCGGCGAGCACCGGCCGAGTGCGCGCCTCGACGAACATGGGGCTCCTAGGGACCGAGTGCGGCTGTGGTCCCAAGCCTACGGGCGCGCTCGCGGCAGGCCCGTAGGTAGTCCGTCAAGGTGGCGACCTCACCCCGCTGGCTCTCTCCAGGAATCGCCGTGGTCACGTCGCTGGCCCGGGTCAGGATGATCTCCGTCCGCTGCGTCTCGGGCAGGTCCGCGACGGCGTCACGCGCGGTTACCAGTGCCTCGGTCACCCGCCGATCCCGCGCGAGGCACATCGACCGGTCCAGGGCAATGAGCGCCGCATCGATCGGCACGGCCGGAGCCGTGCCGTAGAGCCGCAACGCCTCGTCCTGGACCCGGTACGCCTCCACCGTGTCACCGAGCCAGGTGTACGCACCGGAGAGGTACAACAGCAGCCGCTTCGCCGGAAACCTGAACGCCACGTCGGTGTCCTCGTCGCCAGCCTGATCGAACAGCCGGCGTGCCTGATCGACGGCCGACCGCGCCTGCTCGGTGGCACCGATTCTGGCCAGGGCACGCGCCCTGCCCGCAGCCGCCAGGGCACCCGACGACGATGCGGCCGGGGTGACCGCCAGAGCCGCATCAGCCAGAGCGACGGTCTGGGCGGGATCCCCGAAGTAGTACGGCAGCATCGCCGCCTGGGCGCGCACGAGCACCCGGAACCGAGCCTCCCCGCTGTCGTCCGCCGCGTGGATCGCTGTGCCGTACCACCGTCGAGCCTCGGCAACATCACCAAGCCTCATCAACGCGTCAGCGCACATCGTCGCCAGCAGCGCCGCCACCCCGGACAGCCGGGCCTGGACCGCCGCCGGCTGGCGCCGAAGCGACAGCATCTGCACCTCTCGGCAGTCGGCGGCCAGCAGCGCCAGCATCGTCTGTGGCGAAGCCGAGGGATAGACCCGCAGGTGCTCGCCAGCGCTTTGCTCGATCAGCTCAAGCTGCCGAGGGGCGACACTCGACGCCGCCAGAGCCTCGTCCAGTCCCAGACGGAGTCTGACCAGACCTCCGGCCTCGTTGCTCCCCATACGGGCAGGCGACCGATCCGCTTCACCGGCCACGGTCTCGATGCTGACGTCACGCGGCATAGTGCTGTCCTCGGCGCGGCCGAGCCCCATGGCCGGACGCGGAATGTGAAGACCCACGGCGATCCGTTCCAGCACCTCGTACGCCGTGACCTGCCGGACGCCTTTGGCGATCTCCGTAGCGCGGTGAGGCGAGAGGCCTACGAGAGCGGCGATCCTGCCGTAGGACACGCCTCGGGCGTGAAGGAAGCGGAAGACCGCAGTGATGTCGCGCCGCTGAAGAAACTCGCTGATCGGTCGGCCGTTCCACAGCCCCGAACTCCACCACTCGGGATCCACCTGCGCGGCCACGATCACCTCCGATCGGACGACGACCACCTGACAGCACAACGCATCCGCGCCAACACATCAAGTCAATGACGGTCGAGTCGACAGCCCAACCAGAGTCGACGCTCGGGGTGGCATCCGGAAGACCCACGATGAGCCCTCAGCGTGTCCCCTCCTGGGATCAGCGCAGGCTCCGGAGCGCCATGACCTGTCCAGCCCGAGCCTTGTCGCCGGCCTGGGACGGAAGCGAGTGATGCAGATGAGGGAAGAGCCGTCTATCAATAATCCGTCGCAGCCCAGCAGATGAAGCAGATCTATAGGCTCCCACCAGGCAAAACGCCCGCAGAAGGTGGAGTCCTCGAGTCGAACTGCCCCGACCCAGTCACACATCCATTGGCATCCATCGTTGCCTGACATAGAGTCACTGGCTAGTCACATTGAGCGCAAACGACCGGGCGGCGACTTGCGGATGATGACCAACACCCACAGAGCCAACTGCGCAAACGCCCAGAGGCCGGGCTGCACATGCTCCGGCTGCGGGGGCTCCCAACATGGCTGGCAAGGATGGACATCTCTGGCCGCCGACCGGCCAGAGAAGCGCGACGACCGGCGGCGTGAACTCAAGGAGAAGGTGGAGGAAGACAGACGATCCGGACGCCAGAAGTTCAACGCCCACAACCGGGAAATCTACTTTGACCTCGCACGCCTGGACATCACCGACTACCTGTGGGCCGCCGACGGCCGAACCAGAATCATCGGCCGACTGCCACGCGATGTTGAGCCAACATGGATGTCATCAGACCTTGGCCGAATGGACACCCTTGCCCACCAGGTCATGGAGAACCCGTGGGACGAAATCTCAGCCGGCATAGACAGCCTCGTCCGGAATAAGGCTGACGCCAGGGAGGTCAAGAAGCGCCTGGCTGATCACACATGGTGCGGCCTGCTGGTGGCCCTGATCCAGTTGATCGAAAAGATCAACAAGACCGTCGAACTGCTGACGGATACCGCCAAGCAGTTCATCACCGACGCGTTGTCGCGGCGGTTCGATTCGGGGCTGCCCCGGCTGGTGACCGACGCCGTCATCCGCCTTGTCGTGGACAAGGTGTGGTCAGCCCTGGCGAGGCTGCTAGAAGCTCACTTTCCCCTCCTCGGAACAGACACCCTGCGCGTCTTGAGGATGTTGGCCATCTTCACCTGCCCCTCGGTCGAACACCATCCAGAGGTCTACAAGCACGCCGTCCGGCCGCTCATGGGCGACGGACACGAGATCATCACGGACGAGATCAAGACGCACGTGGTCACCCTCTTCAGCGCGTGGTGGCGGCGGCGCGCCCCGGAAGCGCTGGCCTGACGCGCCCCGGACACGCCCGGCCCCATCAAGCCCGGAAAGAACCAGCGGTGCGCGCCGGACATACACGAGACCCGCGTTCAGTCCGGGCAACACCGGCCCGGTCCAACGGCTCCCGAGCACCCACCGAGCCACCACCCACTCTCGGCGTACGCGAAAAAGGCCCCGACCCGGTGTGAACCACCAAGTCAGGGCCTTGATCGCTGGTGCGCCGCCAGGGACTCGAACCCCGAACCCGCGGATTAAGAGTCCGCTGCTCTGCCAGTTGAGCTAGCGGCGCTCGCTGACAACGGGACGAGACGTTAGCACCCCGCCCACCACCCCGGAAATCCAGGGTCGGCCTCACCGCACCTCCAGCGTGACCTGCCCGGTCGCGGCCCCCGACGGGTCCACCACCAGGGTGTACGCCCCGGAGGCCGGCGCCACGGTCGGCCCGAGTTCACCGGCCCCGTTGATCACGCAGCCGCTGCCGACGGTGCTGCCGTCGGGCGCGCGCAGCGCCAGCACGCCGCACTGGTCCGGCAGGTCCGAGGCGGAAGCGCTCACCGTCACCGACGTGCCGGCCGTGGCGGTGAACCGGTAGCCGGTGACGGCGCCGGGCCGGTCCACGACGGCGACGACAGGTGGCCCGCCGAGCGTGATCGCCGCGTCGCGGTCCCGGCCGGTGACCACCCGCAGCGTGGTCGTGCCGGTGCCGCGTTCGGTCGGGTCGACCACCACCGTGTACGTCCCGTCGGCAGGCAGCAGCGTGCCGTCGACCTCACCGACGCCGTTGATCACGCAGCCGCTGCGCAGCAGCCGCCCCTCGGCGTCCCGCAGTTCCAGCGGTGAGCACTGGTCGGTGAGCGTGCTCGCGGACACGTCCACGTAGGCCCGCTCCCCCGCGCGCCCGCTGAACCGGTAACGCGCCCGCGCGCCGGGTTGTGCGACTGTCGCGGTGACCGCCGGGCCGTTCGGTTGCAGCGTCCCGTCGCTGTCCTGGGCCGTGTACACCCGTACGGCGGCGCGGCCGGTGTCGCCGGGTGCGGCGGTGACCCGCAGCGCGTACGTGCCGGTGGCGGTGAGGTCGACGCGGTCGACGTACCCGGTGCCCTTGATGTTGCACCCGCCGGCGATCTCCCGGCCGCCCGGCTCGGTGAGCACGTACGGCGAGCAGCGGTCCCCGATCCCCGGCGCGGTGGCGTCGACGAAGACGGCGTCCCCGGCTCGCGCGGCGAACGTCAGCGGCTCCCCGCCGGGGGTGAGCGTGGCGGTGGCGACGGGTACGGCGGTGATCGGGGTGGCCGCCGGCGGGGCGACCCGTTCGGTGCTCGCGCCGGCCACGGCGAACTCGGGGCGGCCGCTGACCGCGACGTCGAAGACGCACTCGGCGAGCTGGGCGGGCGCGGTGACGCCGGCCCAGCGGCACACCTGTTCGGCGGCCACGCGCCGGGCCGGGTCGAGGTCGGCGACGGTGACCTCCCGTTCCGGGAACGCGCGGTCGGTGAAGGTGCCCGTGTCCTGCCCGTCGTCGTAGTGCAGCAGGGATCGGCCCGGGGCGATCCGCCAGCTGTCCGCGTACGCGGGATAGAGCTTGTCGAACGGCACCGGCTGGGCCAGCGCCGCCCCGGAGGAGGGGGCGATGTCGTCGGCCGGGTCGCCGTCGAAGTCGCCGAGCAGTCCGCGTACCTTCCCGGCCCGGCCGTCGGCCAGCCGGACCAGCACGCGGTAGCCGTAGCGGCCGATCTGGTCCACCGCCGCGGCGGACCCGTCCGGCCACGTCACGTCGTACCCGTCGACAGGGCCGGTGTCCGACGGGCGGCGGGTGAGGGTGCCGCCGCCGGCCAGGTCGGTGCGGTCCGGCAGCGCGGCCGGCGACGCGCCGTCGACGTGCACGCGGGTGCCGCCGTCGGTGAGGGTGAGCGCGACCCGGTGCGCGCCGATCCGGAACGCGACTGCCGAGTTGACCGAGGCGGTACGCGTGCCGGCCATCGGCGCCTGCCGGACCTGCACCTCCAGCGGGTCGCCGCCGGTCGCCGCGACCAGCGTGAACTCGCCGACGGCCTGGAAGTCGTAGGCGACCCGGTCGAACGTGACCAGGTGCGGGTCGCCGTTGCTGCCGCCGCAGTCGGCGCCGTCCTCGCAGAGCTTCACCGGTCCCTTCGGCGGCGGCGTCTTCTTGGCCGGCTTCTTGCACTCGTCGAGGTTCTTCGGCAGCGTCTTCCCCTTGTACTCGGTGCGCGGCGGCAGCCCTTTCGCCGCCCGGTAGCGGTTCTCCGCGAGCGTCGCCTTCACCTCGGCGGTAGGGATGCCGGTGCCGCCGCACTCCCCCTGCGGCACGGCGTTGCGGGAGATGTCGTCGGCGTGGTTCAGCTCGTGGTACAGCGCGGCGCAGGGGTCGCGGGCCACCCCGTCGCCGTACGGGTCGGTGGACGTCGGGTTCCAGGTGACGGTCGAGGAGCCCTTGCCGTCGGCGCTGTCCGGCGTCTCGAACGCGCCGGAGCCACCCGTGGTCGGGATGATCCGCACCCGGGGACTCTTCTTGTCGCGCAGCCTCGGCAGCAGGCCGGACGGGTCGCCGCCGGGCAACGCGAACCCGGCCAGGCAGCCGTCGACGGCCGCCTGGAAGTCGACGCCGCTGACCGGCACACCGGCGGTCGGGTCGACGCCGTAGTCGGCCCGCGCCGGCCGGGCGCCACCGCCGACGAGCGCACCGACCGCCACCAGCAGCAGGGCCACGGCGGCGGCCGCCGGCCTGCGGCGGCGTACCAGCAGCAGCACGCCCAGCGCGACGGCGAGCAGCGCCAGCACTCCCCCGCCGGCGAGCCAGAGCCAGCGCCGGCCGGTCCCACCGTCGTCGGAGACGGTGAACGTGGTGGTCCGCAGCGCCGTCGCGCCCGCGCACGGGTCCGTCGCGCCGGTGCCCGGCAGCGTCACGTAGCCGGCGGTCACCTCGTACCGGCCGGGTGCGCCGACCGGCCAGAGCGTGTCCAGCCCACTGCCGTCTCCGGTGGCGGCCACCGAGCGGAGCACGACCTCGCCGTCGTGCAGCCGTACCCCGGTCAACGCCACGGTGGCGGTCGCACCCGGCTCCACTGTGGTCAGGCCGGCGGTGGCGGCGGCGCCGATCCCGTCGTCGTGGAAGCTGCGGGCGAGCGTCGGCGCGACGTCGCGCCCGTCCCGGCGTACCCCGGTGACCTGCACGGTGCCGACGGGCCTGGTGGCGAGCGCGCAGGCCGCCCCGCTGGTGTTCGTGACGGTGAGGTCGAGACGGACCTGGTCCCCGGCGCGGTAGTCGGCCTGGCCGGACCGCAGGGCCAGGCCGAGGCCGCCGTCGGCGGGCGCCGCGGCGCCGCTCGCCGCCCCGGTCGCCAAAGCGGTCACGAGTACGCCGAGCGCCGCCACCAGCCGCAGGGTCCACCTCATGGTGCGGACTGTAGAAGCGGGTGGGCCGGATTCCGCGCGGTCTGTCGGGGACCGGTCGGAGCCGTATCCTCCTGGTGATGGAGCTCTTCGGCACGGTGGCCGACCTGTACGAGCGCGCCCGGCCCGGATATCCGCCGGCGATCGCCGAGTCGATAGTCGCCTACCACGGCGGCACCCCGGCCTCAGTCGTCGAGGTGGGCGCGGGCACCGGCAAGGGCACCGAGGTGCTGGCCCGCCTCGGCGCGCCACTGACCTGCGTGGAACCCGACGCGCGGATGGCGGCCCGGCTGGCCGGGCGGTTCCCGGAAGCGCGCATCGAGGCCACGACGTTCGAGCGATGGTCGCCGCCCTCGGGCGGGGTGGACGTGCTCGGCTGCGCGATGGCCTGGCACTGGCTGCACCCGGCCACCCGCAACGCCCTGGCCCGGCGCGCCCTGGCGCCCGGCGGCACGCTCGCCGTGTTCGGGCACCGCTACGACTACGCGGACGCCGCCCAGCGGGACGCCGTCCGGGCCGCACTGCGATCCGTCGACCCCACCGTCCGGGAACGACCCGTCGACTGGTTCCACCGCGACGTCCTCGACAGCGGACAGTTCGACGACGTACGCCGCGAGGTGATCCGGCGGGAGCTGCCGCTGGACAAGGAGCGGTACCTGGCGCTGATGCGCACGTTCGGGCCGTACCTGTCCCGGACCCCGGAGCAGCAGCGGCGCGGGATCGCCGCCCTGGACCGGCTGGTGGACGACTTCGGCGGCACCGTCGTGCTCGACCTGCGGACCACGCTGGTGCTGGGCCGGGCCGATGCTCGGTGACCGGCCGCTGACCGTGCCCGCCGACGTGGCGAGAATCCGGCGGAGCCTGGCATTTTCGCCTCTCGTCGCCGGTAACCGGCGTTCCTAGGCTCCTTCCCGAGACGCTTTCCGCGAACGGGAAGGGGGCTGCACGTGCTTCGCTATGTCATGCCGGTCGTGATCGGGCTGGTCTACGTCGGGCTCAACTCGCTCGTGCCCGAGCCGCACCGGCGACGACTGAACGCACTGATCGTCACCGGTGCCGGTGCCGCCTACATCAGCGGTGGCGGGTTCGGACTGTGGGAACTGGCCTTCTGCGCCCTGCTCGTGGGGGCCGGCTACGCCGGGCTCACCTCGTACACCTTCATCGGTGTCGGGTGGCTGCTGCACACGGCCTGGGACGTGCTGCACCACCGCCGCGGCACCCCGATCATCCCGTCGCTGCACGACTCGTCGTTCGGCTGCGCGCTCTGCGATCCGGTCATCGCGCTCTGGTGCTTCGCCGGCGGCCTGTCGGTCAAGGACCTGTACCGGAGAGCCGTCACGGCGTTGCGGCCGCCGGTCGCCGCGCGGTCCTGACTGGTTGAATTCCGCCATGCACACCGTGGCAGTGCTCGCCCTCGACAGCGTCGTGCCGTTCGACCTGGCCACCCCGATGGAGGTCTTCGGCCGCGCACGCCTGGCCGACGGCCGGCCCGGCTACCGGGTGCTCGTCTGCGCCGCGACGCCGACAGTCACCACCGGCGCGTTCCGCATGGCGGTGCCGTGGGGCCTGGACGCCCTCGCCGACGCCGACACCGTCGTCGTACCCGGTGTGTCAGACCCGGCCGCCGCGACGCCCGCCGCGGTCCTCGACGCGCTGCGGACCGCGGCGGCCAACGGAGCCCGGATCGCCTCGATCTGCGGCGGCGCGTTCACCCTCGCCGCCACCGGCCTGCTCGACGGGCATCGCGCCACGACGCACTGGATCGCCACCGACCGGCTCGCCGCCGAGCATCCGCGCGTCCAGGTCGACCCCGACGTCCTGTACGTGGACAACGGCCAGCTCCTGACCTCCGCCGGCGCCGCCGCCGGGCTCGACCTGTGCCTGCACCTGGTCCGGCGCGACCACGGCGCCGCCGTCGCCGCCGACACGGCGCGGCTGTCGGTCATGCCGCTGGAACGCGCGGGCGGGCAGGCTCAGTTCATCACCCACGAGCCGCCCACCCCCGAGGGGACGACGTTGGAGCCGCTGCTGGCCTGGATGCGCGACAACGCCGGGCGTGAGCTGACCCTCGCCGACATCGCCCGGCACGCGGGCCTGAGCACTCGCACACTGAACCGCCGGTTCCGGGACCAGACCGGCACCACCCCGCTGCGGTGGCTGCACCGGGTACGCGTACACCAGGCCCAGCACCTGCTGGAAACCACGACCCACCCCGTCGACCGGGTGGCGAGCCAGGTCGGCTTCGGCTCCACCACCGCCTTCCGGGACCGCTTCCGGCGGATCACCGGCACGAGCCCGCAGGCGTACCGCCGGAGTTTCCGGGGCGTCTGACCGGCCCGGTGGTCACTCCGGTCGTCGTTCGACGGGGGCGCTGCTCAGCACGCCGTCGGGCCGGACCTCCTGACGGAGCCGCGCCAGGTTGACGAACCGGTCGCCCTCGACGGGGGCGGCGTCGAGCAGGCGCAGGACGACAGTGCAGTACTTGGCCATCGTGTTGCGACCCGGCATGAAGATGGACAGCTCGTCGTGGGCGCCGGGTGTCTGCACGATCAGGTCGGCGGGCAGTAACGGCAGCGTCTCCGGGGTGCCGTCCACCGCGACCTTGACGATCCAGAACGGCCCGGTGCCGTCGAGTACGCGCCGGTCCTGCCCCGGTGTCTCCAGCGCGAGCGTCCGCCACGGCTCACCCAGGCAGGTGACGCCGGCCTGCCGCACCGTGGTGACCAGTTCGGCCCCTGCCGCCACGATGATCTCCTCGGCCCGGTCCCACTCCTGCGCGTCCCGGCCCAGCGGTGTGCCGGGCACGAGCCGCGCCACGACAGTCATGGCCGGTACGTGCCGCAGCCGTGGTTCGGGCTGCGCCTCGAAGACGGCGCGGGCCGCCGCGATCGCGTCGGCCTGAGCTTGTCGTTGCCGGTCGACCTCGTCGCGGTGCCGGTCGAGCAGGGCGAGCGCCTGGTCCGGTTCGTCGAGGGCACGCCGGACCAGCTTGACGCTCATCCCGGTGTCCCGCAGCAGGGTGATCAGCATGGCGCGTTCCACCTGGTCGAACGCGTACGAACGGTGGCCGGACCGGTCGTCGACCTCGGCGGGCACGAGCAGCCCTTCGGCGTGGTAGAAGCGCAGCGCCTGCGGCGACAGGTGACACATCTGGCTGAACTCGCTGATCGACAACATGACCCCAGACTGCCCCTTGCGGTAACCGGAAGGGCAAGCGCCGCCTAACCTCCGCGCTCGTGCTGGGGCAGCCCGACGGCGGCCGCGATGGCCTCCACCGCCTGCTCCAGGCCGGTGCTCTCCGGGAGGACGAGTTCACCGGGCCAGCCCAGGACGTCGCGTGCGGCGTACCAGCCGCTCATCTGCTCGGCGGTGAACTCGCCGGCCTGCGGGCGGGTCAGATGCCGGCGCAGCGTCTCGGCCAGCGACACGTCGAGGTAGCAGAACAGCGACCGCCCCCGGTGGCCGTCCCGTAGCGCGGTCAGCATGTCGCGGTAGCGGCCCGTGTACAGGATGCCCTCCAGGACCACGTGGTAGCCGTGGTCGAGGGCGAACCGGGCGGTCTGCTCGATCAGGGCGGGCGCCACACCGCCGGGCTTGTCCCGTTCGAGCAGGACGACGCGGCGCAGGTAGTCCTGCTCGACGAGGGCGCACCCCGGGCCGTGCCGGCGTCGTAGCTCGCGGGCGATGCTGCTCTTGCCCGAGCCGGAGTTGCCCCGGATGCAGACGAGGATCGTGTCCGAGCTGCCGGTGGCCCCAGCGGACACGATCCCCTCCCTGGCGTCAGGTGTCGCAGGCGGATGCCGATCAGGCCCGGGTGATCACCAGGAACGCGTACCCGATCACCTTCGTGCCGTCCCAGTTGTACATGGGACGGCACGCCTGCGGCTTCGTCCACGACGACTGGTACTTGGGCCGGGCCTCGTTGCAGGCCTTCAGCGTCGAGTAGGTCGGGCTCGAGTAGTCCGCGTACGCGGGCGCGGCCAGGCCGAGCACCAGGGCGCCCGCGACCGAGGTGGCGGCGACGAGGCTGCGGATCCGCGGCCGTCGGAAGGCTTTCATGTCTTCTCCTACTCTCATGCACGTCGCCCGACCGTCCATCATGGCCGGCGATCATGATCAGCTTAGGGCGGCGGGACAAGGCGCGCAGCGGGCGGCGTACGCGAAAAAGGCCCCGACCGGCGTGAAGCGCCTGGTCAGGGCCTTGCTCGTTGGTGCGCCGCCAGGGACTCGAACCCCGAACCCGCGGATTAAGAGTCCGCTGCTCTGCCAGTTGAGCTAGCGGCGCTCGCTGACAACGGGAAGAAGATTAGCACGCCCGCCGAGGCGGGTTCCAATCCGATACCGGGGTCCACCCTTCGGACGAGCTTAACCGGCGAAAGCGGTCAAAACGGTCAGCCGATCCGGCGCGGGGGCGGGCGTGGGGGCGTCGATACGGCACGATGTCCGCCAGGCACGCGATGACAGGGGTGGGCATGGGCAGGTTCGCGCGGGCCGGGGCGACGGTGGGCGTCCTGGTCCTGACGGCGTCGCTGGCACTGACCGGGTGCGGCGGCGGCGACGAGGGGAAGAAGCCGGAGTTCGTGCCCGGCCAGCAGCAGGTCGGCGGCGTCTCGTCCTCCGCGCCCGATCCGAGCGTCACACCGAGCGACAGCGCCGCCGCGCCGCCGCTGACGGTGAGCCCCGCCGACGGCGCGAACGCCCGGCCGGTCAGCACCGAGATCAGCGCCCGCATCCCCGGTGGCGGCACCGTGTCGAAGGTGGTGCTCGCCACCGCCGACGGGAAGAACGTCGCCGGGCGGATGCGGCGCGACGGCTCCAGCTGGGTGCCGTCGGCAGCGCTGAAGTACGGCACCAAGTACACCGCCACGGTCACCGGCGCCGGTAAGGACGGCCAGACCTACCAGGGCACCAGCACGTTCACCACGATGGCCAAGCCCAAGTCGATGATCGGCTCCGGTCTCTACATGTTCAGCGGCAAGACGTACGGGGTGGCCATGCCGGTGGTCGCCGAATTCTCCCCGGGCATCCCGAAGAAGGACCGGGCCGCGGTGCAGAAGCGGATGTTCGTGCAGACCGACCCGCCGCAGCCCGGCGCCTGGCACTGGGTCGACAACGGCACCCAGGCGTACTACCGCGCGCCGGAGTACTGGAAGACCGGCACCACGATCACGGTCCGGCTGGCGCTGGCCGGCATCCCGCTGAGCAACGGCCGGTACGGCAACATCGACCGCAGCGCCACCGCCAAGATCGGCCGCGCGTTCGAGATGACTGTCGACAACGCGACCAAGCAGATGACGGTGTCCGAGAACGGCACGGTGATCCGTACGCTGCCGGTGAGCCTGGGCAAGAAGAGCACGCCCTCCTCCAGCGGCACGATGGTGGTGATGGAGAAGAAGGAGGCCACCGTCTTCGACACCCGCAGCGAGCCGGACCCGGCCAACCGGTACGTCACCGAGATCGACTTCGCGCAGCGGATCACCTGGGGCGGCGAGTACATCCACGCCGCGCCCTGGTCCGAGGGCGTGCAGGGGCGCCGCAACGTCTCGCACGGCTGCGTCAACGTGTCGATGGCCAACGGCCGGTGGCTGTTCGGCAAGACGCTCGTGGGCGATCCGATCACGGTGAAGGGCACCGAACGCCGCCTCGCCCCTGGCAACGGCTGGACGGCGTGGAGCATGAGCTGGTCGCAGTTCGTCGCCGGCAGCGCGCTGCCGGTTCCGCAGGGCGGGCAGCCGGCGCCGTTCTGACCGGCGTAACGTGGTCGGACACGCCACCTCCGACGAAGCGCCGGACGCCAGTGGAATCGTTACACCCGCGCGGGGTGTTCCGTTTCACGTCCGGCAACGCGTACCCGCTCCGGCGCGTCTGACCTGAGACGACGGGGAACGGCATCACCTTGTGAGGGAGTCATGCGAGCTGGCCAGGACGAACCGATCCGGGGCGCGAGCGCCCGACGCGTCGGCCGCCGCCGCGCGCTGGCAGCCGGGCTGCTCGCCGCCGCGATGGCCCTGACCGCCTGTACGAGCGGCGGCGACAAGCCGTCGAGCTGGCAGGGCGGCGGAGACGGCGACGGCGGCGAGAAGGCACCGAAGGCGACGGCCACCATCAGCGAGCCCGCCGCCGACGCCAAGGACGTACCGGCGTCCACCGCCATCACCTTCACCACGGAGGAGGCGCAGGACACCACAGTCGAGCTGAAGGACGCCGCCGGCAAGGCCGTCGACGGCACGCTCGCGGCGGACGGCGCCAGCTGGCTGCCGTCCGCGGCCCTGGAGTACGGGCAGACGTACACGGCGACCGTGACCGCGACCGGCGACGACGGCAAGCCCGCCACCGCCACCAGCACGTTCACCACGATGGCGAAGCCGGCCAAGCAGGTCCGGGTCACCAGCTTCCTCGGTGACAACCAGGTCGTGGGCGTCGGCATGCCGCTGATCGTGAAGTTCGGCCGGGCCATCCCGGAGGACTACCGCGACGACATCCAGCGCCGGATGACAGTCACCTCGAAGCCGGCCCAGGAGGGCATCTGGCACTGGGTGAGCCCGACCGAGGTGCGCTACCGGCCGAAGACGTTCTGGAAGGCCAACAGCACCGTCAGCTACAAGGTGCAGGCGGGCGGGCTGCCGCTGGGCGGCGGCTGGTACGGCCGCGCCGACCTCAGCGTCGACATCAAGATCGGCCCGTCGTTCGTGATGACCGTCGACAACCGCACCAAGCGGATGACGGTCACCCGCGACGGCAAGGTGGTCAAGACCATCCCGGTGAGCCTGGGCAAGAAGAGCACCCCCTCCTCCAGCGGCACCATGGTGGTGATCGAGAAGCTCCGGCACACGGTCTTCGACACCATGGAGGAGCTGGGCCCGGAGGAGGGCTACCGCACCGAGATCGACTACGCCCAGCGGCTCACCTGGGGCGGCGAGTTCATCCACGCCGCACCCTGGTCCGAGGGCGTGCAGGGCCGCACGAACGTGTCGCACGGCTGCGTCAACGTCTCGATGAAGGAAGGCAACTGGCTGTTCGCCAACACCCGAATCGGTGACCCGATCACCGTCAAGGGCACCGAGCGCAAGCTCCAGAACGGCAACGGCTGGACCGACTGGAACATGAGCTGGGACGAGTACGTCAAGGGCAGCGCCCTGCCGTACGAGCCGCCGTCGGCCGACACCACGCCGGACGCCGGTACGCCGAGCGTCGAGCCCACCCCCTGACACCCCGCACACGACGAAGCCCCCTCCCGGAGGAGGGGGCTTCGTGTTGGGGTGACTGATGGGAATTGAACCCACGACAACCGGGACCACAACCCGGTGCTCTGCCAACTGAGCTACAGCCACCATGCTCGCCGCTCCGGTCGCCCGGGGCGGTGCGCGGACTAATCATAGCCACACTCCGGCCGACCCCGTCCACCGGGTTCGGCGCGGGCGTCAGAGCTGGGCGGCGATCGCCTTCGCGGCCTCCACGTCCGGCCCCGGCAGTGGCACGAACACGGTCCGCCGGTAGTACTCCAGCTCGCGGATGCTCTCCCTGATGTCGGCGAGCGCCCGGTGGGCCAGGCCCTTCTGCGGCTGCCCGAAGTACACCCGCGGGTACCAGCGCCGGCACAGCTCCTTGATCGAGGACACGTCGATCATCCGGTAGTGCAGGTGGGCGTCGAGCCGGGTCATGTCGCGGGCCAGGAAGCCCCTGTCGGTGGCGATCGAGTTGCCGCACAGCGGCGCGGTACGCGGGTCCTTCACGTAGCTGGTGACGTAGTCGAGCACCATGTCCTCGGCCTCGGCCAGCGTCACCGTGGAGCGGCGTACCTCCTCGGTGAGGCCGGACTTGGCGTGCATGGTGCGCACGATCTCCGGCATGCCGTCGAGCGCCTCGTCGTCGGCGTGGATCACCACGTCGACGCCGTCACCGAGCACGTTGAGGTCGGGATCGGTGACGAGCGCGGCGACCTCGATCAGGGCGTCCCGCCGCAGGTCGAGCCCGGTCATCTCACAGTCGATCCAGACGAGAAGATCAGCCACCGGAACAGACTACGCGCCGCCGACGCGCCCGCGCCTCGGCCCGGCGGCCGAGGTGGACCGCTAGGGTTTCCTGCGTGCCAGCCGAACCCGACGCGCCACCCGCCGTCGCCCGCGACGACGCGGGCGCGCGTACGGTCCGGCGGGTCGTGGCGGTGCTGGCGCTGGTCGCGATCCTGCCGGCGCTCTACCTGCCCAACCTGCGCCACGACTACTACGACCAGAAGATCTACATGTCGGCGATGGACTGGTGGGCGGCCGGGCATCCGCTGTACGACTACGTCCAGCCGGACCGGGTGCAGGGGGCGCTCTACTTCACCTATCCACCGTTCGCGGCGCTGCTCCTGGCGCCGTTCGGGTATCTGCGGCTCGGGGTGGCCATCGCCGCCTTCGCGGTGCTGACCGTGGCCGCGGTGGTGGTGACCACCCGCTGGCTGGTGCTGCCGGTGCTGCAGCGGCACGACCTGCCGCGCGGGTTCGGCCTGACCGTCGCCGTGCTGCTGGTGCTGGCGGTGGAGAGCACGCGGGAGACGCTCACGCTCGGGCAGATCAACATGCTGCTGGTGGTGCTGATCCTCGGCGACCTGCTGTTCGCCGTACCGCAGGGGCGGCGCTGGGCGGGTGTGGGCGTGGGCTTGGCCGCGGCGCTCAAGCTGTTCCCCGGCATCTTCGTGCTCTACCTGCTGGCCGCCCGGAAGTGGCGGGCGGCGGCCGTGGCGGCGGTGACAGCGGCGGTGGCCACGCTGCTGGCGGCGGCTGTCGCGCCGGGTGACTCGTGGCGGTTCTGGACGCACGAGCTGTGGGTGACCGACCGGGTGGGCCGCCCCGATTACACCGGCAACCAGTCGCTGTTCGGGCTGCTCAGCCGCCTGACCGCGCCGGCCGAGCCGGACCGGCTGCTGTGGCTGCTGCTCGCGCTGGCGGTGGCCGCGTTCGGCCTGTGGCGGGCCGCGCGCGCCGCCCGGGCGGGGGACGCGCTGGTGGGTCTCACAGTGACCGGGCTGGTGGGCGGGCTGGTCAGCCCGATCACCTGGATCCACCACCTGTACTGGTTCATCCCCGCCGTGGTGGTGCTCGTCGACGCGGCTCTGGACGCCGATCCGGCGACGCCCGCCGGAGCCCGCCGTCGCGGCGGCCTGTTCGCGCTGGCCGCCGTCGTGGGCCTGCCGATCGCGTACGGGTTGGTGACGTTCCAGGACTGGGGCACCGCCATCGTGCACACGGACGACCCGGTCGACTTCGTCGTCCGCAACGTGTACGTGCTGCTCAGCCTGCTGCTGCTCGTAGCGCTGCCGATCCGCCGGCGCTCGGCCGCGAACCCGATAACTCCGACTGATCGGACACAACTCGCAACAAACGGCGATCAGCGCTAATCTGGTATCAACTACCTCAGTTTTCTCCCAGGTAGCACCGATCCCCCGGTGAGAACGGCCCTCCGCGTCGGCAGCGCGGAGGGCCGTTCGGGTTCTCGTCAGTCCCCGCCGTCGGGGCACCGGCCGGGCGGCGGAGCGATCGCCGCGCGGGTCCGTCCGCCGGGCCCGGAGCCCACCGACACCAGATGCCGCTCGGGCCGCGACGCCGGACCCGGCTGCCGGCCCAGCCCGCTCAGCGACGTGACGCCGAGACGCCCGGCCAGCACCGGCACCTGGTCCGGCTCGACCACGAAGACCACCTCACGCGGCCGCACCGGCCGCAGCAGCACCACCACGGCGAGGACCACCAGCAGCGTCCCGCCGGCCAGCAACGCCCACGCCAGCCCGGGGAACCACCCGGCGCGCACCTCGGCACGCATCCGCAGGTCGAGCCCGTCCGCGCCGTCCACGCGCATCACGACCAGGCTCAGCGACCGGTCGGACAACTCCGCCGGACTCCACTCCAGCGAGCCGACGCCCTCGCGTACCCAGAAGGGCTGGGTCATCGGCGCGGCGGTGCCGGCGCCGGCGGTGGCCGGGTCGAGGTCGACGGGCAGCGGGCCCCGGGTGACCGCGACGCGGCGCACGGTGCTGTGCGGGACGTCGGCCAGCCACCGTCGCACCTGGTCGGCCGGGGCGAGGCCGAGGAAGACCGGACCGTCGTCGTCCCGCGCGGTCAGGTGCAGCCGGGCCTGACCGGTACGCGCCACCGGCAGGTCGGTGCGCAGCAACTCGTCCACGTCGGTCACCAGCACCGCGCGGGCCGACGTGCGGACCGGCTCGAACCGGGCACCGAACGCGCCGTCCGGGCCGGCGTGCCGGGCGGCGAGCCAGAGACCACCACCCGCCAGCAGCGCCGGAACCCCTAACGCCAGCAGCATCATGCCGGCGATCGTGCGTACGAAACGCATTCGCGTCGTCCCTCTCGGTAGCCAACCACCCGGCCGACCTTACCGACGCGCGGCTGCCGATCGGCGGATATCGGCGGCACCCGGCCGGGACGGCGACCGGCCCGGCGGATCGTTCCGCCGGGCCGGTACGACGCTCGCGTTCAGGACTTCGCGGCGGGCTCCCGACGGGTACGCGCGAACGCCAGGCCGCCGAGCGCCAGGCCGCCCAGACCGGCGACCAGGCCGGCCACCCCGAGGGCGGTGGCGGCGCCGGAACCGGCGTCGTCATCGTCGTCGTCGGCCGCCGCCGCGGCCGGCGCGCTCGCGCCCGGCGAGGCGGGCGCCGCGGCGGCCAGCGTGAGCACCGGTGCCGGGCTCTCCGGCTCCTCCGCTCCCGGCGTGGGCTCCTCGATCCAGCGGGAGACGTTGCCGTCGGAGTACGTCTGGAGCACCTTGAACGCCATCGTGTCGACCTGCGGCAGCGGGCCCATCGACACCGGGAACTCCTGGAACTCGCCCGGCTTCACGCCGCCGTTCGGCGCGGCGGTGAAGGTCAGCTTGGAGACCGCCTCGGTGAGCTGGCTGCCGTGCACCTCGATCGGCGGGTCGACCTTGCGCTTCTCCACCGCCACCGTCCAGCCCGCCACCGGCATGGTGGAGACCGAGCCGACCGGGGCGTTCTCCGGCAGGTTCACCTCGACCTTGACTGTCGACGCCGTGTCGCTCTCGTTCGGCACCCGGAACGCGAACCGGCCGTAGCCGCCCTGCGTACCCTCGGCCGGGTTGATCGTGACGTGCGCCGAGGCCGGACCGGCCACGCCGAGCACGGCCGTGGCGACGGCGGTGAGGGTCAGCGCGGCGACTGTCGCGGAGCGCCGGAGACGGATCATCAGATGGGACCTTCCGTTACTTGATCGGCACGGTGGCGGTCACCGTGGCCTGGTCGATGTCGGTCGTACGGACGGTGATGCGCAGCTGCCAGTCGCCCCGGGCCGGCAGGTTGACCTCACCGGTGGCGTGGTTGTCGCTCAGCGGCAGCAGCGGGACGGTGATCGGCTCGATCCCGGCCGACGGCAGCGCGGCGGTGACCTTCCACTCCTGCACCGTCTGGGGACGGTTGTCCTTCGTGTAGGCGTACAGGTGCATCGAGTTGTTGCCGGTCTCGGCCGGGTCCAGCTCGACCTGGAGCGAGTAGATCGGGCTGCTCAGCGTGGTGGAGAAGTAGCCGGCCGGGGCACCCGCGACGTCCGCGCCGGCGGTCCGCGCCGGTGTGGTCTGCACGAGCGTCGCCGACACGCCCAGCACCACCGCCGTGATCGCCAGTTCGGCCACCACGGCCCGCCGCATCGCACCCGGCCGCCCGGCGGCCACCCGCCGCCGCACCAGTGCCCGGGAGTACGCGGCCACGCCGATCACCAGCACGAACAGCGCGATCTTGACCAGCAGGAGCCGGCCGTACGTGGTGTCGATCAGCGCCTGGAAACTGGCCACCTCGATCAGCCCCTGCACGGTGCCGGCCAGCAGCAACGCGGCCACCGCGAGCGCCGCCCAGCGGGACCAGATCGGCAGGATCGCGTCCAGCTCGCGTTCGTCGGCCCGGCGCAGCAGGAACACCGCGAGCATCACCAGGCCGCCCAGCCAGACCGCCATGGCGCCCAGGTGCACCGTGTCCACCACCACCGACACCGCGGGCGCGGGCGACGCCGCCGCGTGCCCGGACAGCGGCCAGGTGAACAGCGCCGCGCCGCCGAGGACCGCCAGGATGATCCCGTCGGTACGGCCGATCGGGCCGGCGAACAGCGGCCGGAGCAGGAACGCGGCCGCGGCGAGCAGACCCAGCCGGACCAGGTGGGTGGTGCCGTAGGCGCTGCCCAGCACGTCGCTCAGGCCGGAGCCGGTCACGTCGAACAGGCCGCCGCCGTTGACGTACGGCACCTGCAGCCACACCTCGGCCACCGTCGCCACCGCCAGCAGGCCCAGCCCGGTCCAGGCCAGCCGTGCCGGTCCCCGGCGGGACAGCCGGCGCGGCCAGAGCGCGACGAGCACCAGCGCCGGGCCGACGAGCAGCAGCAACCCGGCGTAGCCGGCGTACTTCGCCACCTTCACCGCGTTCTCGGTGACCGGGTTCGCCCGGTTGTCCGAGCCGCTGTCGGTGGGCGGCTCCGACGGTGCGCCGACGGAGTAGGTGAAGGCACCGGAGACCGGGTGGCTGTCGGCCGAGATGACCCGGTAGCTCACCAGGTAGGTGCCGCGCCCGCCGGAGGCGTCCACCGGGATCGTCACCTCGGCGCCCTGGAACGTCGGCTCGCCCCGGTCGGCGCGCGAGCCGTCGGGAGCGATCACCCGTACCTTCCCGGGCACCTTGCGGACGCCCTCACTGAAGGTGATCACCACCTGCGCGGGCGCGTCGGGCACCACGGCGGAGGCGGCCGGGCTGCTGCTCACCAGCACCGCGTGGGCGGCGGCCGGGGTGGCCGGGACGAGCAGCAGGGCGACCAGCAGGAGCAGCAGCCCGGCGACGGCCCCGGATCGGGCGGCGACGGCCCGGGACGGGCGGCGTACGGCAGCAGTCATGACCGCCATGGTTCCCGAACCGGGGCGGGTCCGGCGAGCCGGTCCGGGGCGGGCGTGACCGAGCGCCCACCCGGTGCGGCGGCACGCGCCACGCCGGGCCTGCTCGGAGGTCATGGGAGGGTAGTCGGACGGCGGCCGGAAAAAGTTCCCGGCGTGTGCGGGACCACGGAATGGGTCGAAGGACCCTGTCCTGTCCAGGTACGCCGCGTAACCTCGGGTGACGTGATCCCCGGCCCGCGCGACACCGCCGCCGACCGCCCCGAGTCGGCGCCCGACGCTGCCCGGGACGCGGCCACCGGCTGGGCGCTGGCCGCCCGCGACGGGAACCGCGACGCGCAGGCCGCCTTCGTCCGGGCCACCCAGGCCGAGGTGTGGCGCTTCGCCGCCGCGCTCGTCGACCCGGACACCGCGGACGACCTGACCCAGGAGACGTACCTGCGGGCGTTCCGGGCGCTGTCCGGCTTCGAGGGGCGCTCCAGCGTGCGGACCTGGCTGCTCGGGATCGCCCGGCGAGCCTGCGCCGACCACCTGCGCACCGTGGTACGCCGCCGCCGGCTCGACGCGCGGCTCGCCGCCCAGGCCGCCACCGACCGTCCGTACCCGGACCCGGCCGGCCAGCTCGGCGCCGCCGACCTCGTCCGCCGGCTGCCCGCCGAGCGGCGCTCCGCGTTCGTGCTCACCCAGCTGCTCGGCCTGTCGTACGCCGAGGCCGCCGACGTGGAGGGGGTGCCGGTGGGCACCATCCGCTCCCGGGTGGCCCGCGCCCGCGACGAACTCGTCGGCGCCGTCGGCGACACGCTGGCCGGATAACGGGAACCTTTCGTGGCGCTCGGACGACGAATGACTGTGACCCCCTCCCCCTCCCGGGCCGGCCGCTGGCAGGCCCTGCGACCGTGGCTCGGCGTCGCGGCCCGCCTCGGACTCGCCGCGGTGTGGCTGATCGCCGGCGGCACCAAGGTCGGCGACCTGGCCGCCTCCGGCCGGGCCGTGAACGCGTACCAGGTGATGCCGTACGACCTGGCCACAGTGATCGGCGCGGCGCTGCCGTTCGTCGAGCTGGCCCTGGGCGTGCTGCTGCTCGCCGGGCTCGCCACCCGGATCAGCGCCGGTGTGTCCGCGGCGCTGCTCGTGATCTTCATCGCCGGCATCGCCTCGGCCTGGGCCCGGGGCCTGGCCATCGACTGCGGGTGTTTCGGCACCGGCGGCCAGCTCGCCGCCGGTCAGACGCCCAGCTACCTCCCGGAGATCCTCCGGGACCTCGGGTTCCTGGCCCTCGCCGGGTTCCTGCTGATCTGGCCCCGCACTCCGTTCTCGGTGGACGGGTGGCTGGCGGGCGACGACATCGTGGAGGACACCGATGAGCAGTCGTAAGGGACGCAAGGACGCGGCCCGGGTCGTACGCGAGCAGATCGCCCGGGAGAAGCGGCGCAAGCGCACGCTCTGGACCTCGATCGCCGCGGTGCTGGTGCTCGTCATCGCCGGCGGCATCGGCTGGGCGGTCTACTCCAGCCAGAAGTCCGACGAGTTCACCGCCCCGCCCGGGGCCAACGACGCCGGCACCGGCATCGTGCTCGGCACCGGACCGGTCACCATCGACCTGTACGAGGACTACCTCTGCCCGGCCTGCAAGCAGTTCCAGCAGATCAACGGCGAGACGCTCAACCAGCTCGTCGACGAGGGCAAGGCGAAGCTGGTGTTCCACCCGGTCGCGTTCCTGAACCGCTTCTCCACCACGGAGTACTCGACCCGTTCCTCGGCCGCCTCCGGCTGCGCGGCGCAGGGCGGCAAGTTCCGCGAGTTC
This sequence comes from Micromonospora sp. WMMA1949, assembly GCF_027460145.1. Taxonomy (NCBI): domain Bacteria; kingdom Bacillati; phylum Actinomycetota; class Actinomycetes; order Micromonosporales; family Micromonosporaceae; genus Micromonospora; species Micromonospora sp. WMMA1949. Next base: position 1,465,125 of record NZ_JAPZBG010000001.1, read on the forward strand.
ACCGAGGAACTGTTCGCCAAGCAGCCGGCGGAGGGCGGCGCCGGGCTCAGCAACGACGAGCTGGTCGACATCGGCGCGGGCGTCGGGCTGAACCGGGACGAGTTCGCCTCCTGCGTCTCCGACGGCACGTACCGGTCGTGGACCGAGCACGTCACCGACGAGGCGAGCAAGTCCGGCGTGACCGGCACCCCGACCATCAAGGTCAACGGCAGCGAGCTCCAGGACCGCAGCCCGGAGGGGATCAAGTCGGCGGTGGAGGCGGCCGGCAAGTGATCGCACCCCTGCGCCGGGCCGCGGTGGTGCTCGCCGTCGCGGCCACCGCCCTGCTCACGCTCGCCGCGCCGGCTGCCGCGCACGGCGCGGACGCGCCCGACGGAACCGACTACCGCGCCACGATCAGCGGCGTCGACCCGGACCGGCCCGGCCTCACCGCGCGGATGGTGGAGGCCGGCGCGCGGCTGGAGCTGACGAACGACACCGGCGCCGACGTCACGGTGATGGGCTACTCCGGCGAGCCGTACCTGCGCATCGGCCCGGGAGGCGTGTACGAGAACACCCGCTCCCCCGCCACCTACCTGAACCGGACGCTGGCCGGGGAGACCCGGCTGCCCGCCGAGGCGAACCCGGCCGCCGCGCCCGACTGGCGGCGGATCGACGACGGACCGACCGCCCGCTGGCACGACCAGCGCACGCTGTGGCGCGAGGACGCCCCGCCGGCCGCCGTCGCCGCCGACCCGGACCGGGAACACCGGGTACGCGACTGGACGGTCCCGCTGCGCGCCGGTGACGCCACCGGAGCCGTACGCGGCACGCTGGACTGGGTGCCCCCGCCCGACCCGTACCCCTGGTGGGTGGCCGCCACGCTGGGCTTCCTGCTGATCGGCGCGGCCGGGCTCGCGCCGGGCGGTACCGCCGCCGGGGTGCGGGCGCTGCGCGCGGTCGGCGCGCTGCTCGCCGTGGGCGGCGCCGCCACTGTGGCGCTCACAGTGGCCCGCGCGCTGGACACCGGCGCCCCCGGCGTCGGCGGAACGCTCGCCGAACTGGTCACCGGTCAGGTGTGGACGCTGCTCACCGGCCTCGGCGCGCTCGCCGCGGGCGGGTACACGCTGGCTCGCCGCCCGGCCGCCGACTTCGTGCTGGCGCTCGCCGGCGCCTGCCTCACCGTGTTCGCCGGGGTGACGAACCTCGCCGCGCTGTCCCGCTCGGTGCCCCCCGCCGCCGGTCCGCCCACGCTGGTCCGGGTGCTGGTCGTGCTCGGCCTGGCGACAGGAGCCGGCGCGGTCGCCACCGGCCTGCTGCGCCTGCGCACCGCCGCAAGAACAGCCCGCCCCATCCCCCACCCCACCCCCACGCCCTAACCCGCCCGCCGCCCGCCGCCCGGCGAGATCTTGGTACCAAACGGCCCCCATAGGGGCCCTTTCCTACCAAGATCTCCACTGCTCCCACCACGCGGAACGCCAGTCTCGCGTAACGGGAGGCGTACCTTCCGCCCGGCATCCAAGTCGCCACGACATCTCCGGGGGCCGCAACCGCAAGATCACCGCAAGCTGTGAGCGCCGGGCACGCCCGAGTGGAACACCACGAGTGTCAAACCGCCCTAGACACACCCATCACGTTCCACCCCCGCCGCACTCGCCCCTGGATGGCGTGATCTTGCAGTTGCCGCCCCGAGTCGGCGGCTTTGGCCCTGGAATGCCCGGGCGGAAAGTGCAAGATCTGTGAAGGTGTTTGTCAAGCGTTGGTTTCGAGGGTGCGCCAGATTTGGCGGGCTATGTAGCGTTTGAGGCTGCGGGTGATTTCGGCTGGGGTGCGGCCTTCGGTGGTGCGGCGTTCGACGTAGTCCTTGGTGGGTTGGTGGCATCGTTGGCGGGTTTTCGCGATGGTGTGTAGGGCGGCGTTGAGGGTGCGGTCGCCGCCTCGGTTGAGGCGGTGGCGGATGGTGCGTCCGGAGTTGGCGGGGACGGGGCTGGCGCCGGCGAGTGAGGCGAAGGCGGCTTCGTTGCGGAACCGGCCGGGGTGTGACCAGGCGGTCAGTGCGATCGCGGCGGTGACGGGGCCGATCCCGGGTTGGTCGAGCAGGGTGGGGCAGAGCTTGTCGACCAGGGTGCGGATCTCGGCGAGGTTGGCTTTCAGGAGCTTCTCGAGGGTCAGGATCTGCTCGGCCAGGGCTGCCAGTTGAGTGCGGCGCAGTCGGTCAAGTCCGCTGCCGCTGCCGGTGCCGGTGGTGAGGGTGGTGGCGTGTTGGACCTGCCGCAGGGTGTTCAGTCCGCGCATCTGTGTGCGTAGATCGTCGTCGGCGGTGAGGATCAGCGATTTGAACAGGTTGATGGTGGCGGTGCGGGTGTCGCTGTAGTGGCGGCGGCAGACGTGCAGCAGGCGCAGGGCTTCCCGGTCGCCGTCGGCGCGGGGCGTGGCGACGTGGTCGGCGGCCAGCACCGCGCGAGCGGCGTGCACGGCGTCCAACGCGTCGGACTTGCCGCCTCGCCGACGGCGTCCGGCAGCGGGTTTGGGTGCTTCCAGGACGTCCTCACCCGCGGCGCGCAGGACACGCAGCAGGCCGACCCCGTGACACCGGGCGCCGTCCAGGGCCCAGGCCCGCCGGCCCGTTCCCAGCCCGGTCGTCTGCCGCCCGGCCCAGGCCAGCAGAACAGCGGCGCCGTCGGCGGTGGCCGGCACGGTGATCTCGGCCAGCACTGTCCCGACCGGGGTGGTCACCGCGGCGGTGTGCGTATCGGTATGGGTATCCACACCGATGACCGCGTCAACACGGCCGGCCAGACGATCTGCCAGGATGGAAGGCACGGACGGTTCTCCCTTGCACGGGACGACGTTCGGACGGCGTCGGCCCGGGAGACGATCACCCGGCGGCACATCTGTGATGAGTCACGCGACACCAATCGCGGACAGGCTTCTGATCAGGCCAGCAAGGTGGGCCGGGCCGACGCCGGCAACCCACGAGGACAGGTCGCGCTTCACGGCACACCCTTCTGCGGTGGCCAGATCTTGCATGAGTCACTCGTCGATCACCGACGTCGAACCCTACCGATACCAACCCCTCCCGGAACCGGCCCACCTATAGAAGCGTCGCGGAGGAGGAGGAGGAGGAGGGGCGGGACGGGCGAGGGCCGGGTCAGGTGGGGCGGGGGGCGAAGCCGTAGGGGAGCTCCAGGCGGTGGGCTGTCAGCAGTGCCTCGTCGGACAGCAGGTCGAGCGTGGGCGCGTCGGCGACGATACGGCCGCCGTCCAGGATCACCGAGCGGGGGCACAGCTCGGCCGCGTACGGCAGGTCGTGCGTGACCATGAGCAGCGTCACCGGCAGGGCGCGCAGGATCTCCGCCAGCTCGCGCCGGGCGGCCGGGTCGAGGTTCGACGACGGCTCGTCCAGCACCAGGATCTCCGGGCGCATCGCCAGCACCGTCGCCACCGCCACCCGGCGCCGCTGCCCGAAGGACAGGTGGTGCGGCGCGCGGTCCCGGTGCTCGCTCATGCCGACCGCCGCCAGCGCCTCGTCGACCCGGGCGGCCAGCTCGGCGCCGCGCAGACCCAGGTTGGCCGGCCCGAACGCCACGTCCTCGGCGACGGTGGGCAGGAACAGCTGGTCGTCCGGGTCCTGGAAGACGATGCCGACGCGGCGGCGTACCTCGGCCAGCGTGTCCCGGTCCCGGGTGACGGTCAGGCCGCCGACGCTCACCGTGCCCTCGGCCGGGGTGAGGATGCCGTTGAGGTGCAGCACGAGCGTGGTCTTGCCGGCGCCGTTGGGCCCGAGCAGCGCCACCCGCTCGCCGCGCGGGACGGTCAGGTCCACGCCGTGCAGGGCGACGTGACCGTCCGGGTACGCGTACCGGACGCCGCTGACGTCGAGGGAGGGCGGCTGCTGCACGTACCCGATCATTGCAGGACGAGCGCGACGGCGGCGATGGTGGCCGCGATCGCCGGCACCGTCGCGGCGGCCGCCCACTGGCCGGCGGTGGCCGCACCGGCCCCCTGCCACACCGCCGGCATCCGGCCGGTGTAGCCGCGGGAGAGCATCGCCAGGTAGACCCGCTCGCCGCGTTCGAACGCGCGCAGGAACAGCGTGCCGACCCCGGCCGCGAAGCCGCGCAGCTGCCACAGGAACCGCGGGTCGTCGCCCCGCGACACCCGGGCCACGCGCATCCGCCGGGCCTCGCCGACCAGCACCTCCAGGTAGCGCAGCATGAACGTGGCGATCTGGGTGAGGATCTGCGGGCACCGCAGCCGGTCCAGGCCGAGCAGCAGGTCACGCGTCGTCGTGGTCGCGGCCAGCAGAAGCGACGCGAGTACGCCGAGCGTGCCCTTGGCGAGGATGTTGAACGCGCCGTGCAGACCGTCGACGGACAGCGCGAGCCCGGCCACCTCGACCCGTTCCCCGGCGCCGAGGAACGGCAGCGCGAACGCGAACAGCACGAACGGCAGCTCGATCAGCGCCCGGCTGAGCAGCCAGCGCGGGCCGACCCGGGCCAGCGCGGCCACCACGGCGACCAGGAGGGCGTACCCGCCGAAGGCCCAGTACGCCTCCCGAGGCGTGGCCACGACCGCCACGGTGAACAGCACCATCGCGGCGATCTTCACCTCCGGCGGGAGGCGGTGCACCGGCGAGCCGGACTCGCGGTAGAGCACGTGGGCGTGCCCGGCGCCCATGGTCAGCGTGTGCCGGTGGACTGGGCTGCCTCGTCCGCCGGGTCGGTGCTCGCGGCGCTGTTGGCGGGTGCGGCGCTCGTGGCCGGGCCGCGACGGCGGGCCAGCCAGAACAGGCCGCCGCCGACCGCGAAGGTCAGCAGCACACCGAGCACGCCGGACAGGCCGGTGGAGACGAAGTCGTTGCCGATCCCGCGTACGCCGTAGTCGGCGAGCGGGCTGTCCGCCAGCTCGTGGTCCTTGGCCTGCTGGGCCGGGCAGCTGCCGCCGGTGATCTCGTCGTCGGCGTTGACCGTGCAGCCCTTGAGCAGCGACGAGTCGAGGCCGTCCGGGTGCGAGGAGGCGTAGTTGCTGACCACGCCGGCCAGCAGGAGGGCCACCAGCAGGCCGCCGAGCAGGAACGACCAGTGACGCTTGTTCATCGGGCACCTCCGGCGACCGGGACGGCGGGAGCCGGCGCGGCCGGCTTGAGGGCGCGCAGCGCGTACACCAGATCGGGCCGGACCTTCGCGACGGTGACCACGGTGGTGGCGGTGATCAGGCCCTCGCCGATGCCGATCAGCAGGTGGGCGACGGCCATGGTGCCGGCCAGCCCGGTGAGGTTGCCGCCGAGGTCGGTGGTGCCGCCCAGCCAGTACTGAAGGACGAAGCCCTGGGACGCGACCACCACGCTGACCAGCGCGGAGACGAACGCGGTCACCGCCAGCCCGGCCGGGGTACGCGGCAGCACGCGCAGCAGCAGCGCGATCAGCAGGTACGCGGCGGCGGTGCCGAGCAGCGCCATGTTGGTGATGTTGAGGCCGAGCATCGCCACCCCGCCGTCACCGAAGACCAGGGCCTGCACGATCAGCACCACGGCGACGCAGAGCGCGCCGACCCAGGGGCCGACGAGCAACGCGGCCAGCGCCCCGCCGAGCAGGTGACCGCTGACCCCGGCGGTGAAGATCGGGAAGTTGAGCATCTGCACGGCGAAGATGAACGCCGCCACCAGCCCGGCCATCGGGGCCAGCCGATCGTCGAGGTCGGCACGCCCCCGCATCACGCAGAAGGCGAGCGCGGCCAGCGCGAGGACCGCGAAGATCGCGGCGACAGGACCGTTGATGATCCCGTTGGAGATGTGCATCGCCAGGGTGTCCACGCGCTCAGCGTATTTCCAGGAAGGCACAGTTGCCAATATCTGGCAACAACCTCATGATGGCGATCACCCCGCCCGCGCGTCGCCGTCGGCCGGCCGTACCGGCCCGGCGGTATCGTCACCGCCATGACCGACCGCCTCAAGCCCGGCGACCCCGCCCCCGAGTTCACCCTCCCCACCGACGACGGCGGCACGCTGTCCCTGTCCGCTCTGCGCGGCCGCAAGGTCGTCCTGTACGCGTACCCGGCCGCCATGACGCCCGGCTGCACCAAGCAGGCATGTGACTTCCGGGACTCCCTCGCCTCCCTCCAGGCGGCCGGCTACGAGGTGGTCGGCATCTCGCCGGACAAGCCGGCGAAGCTCGCGAAGTTCCGCGACCGGGACGCCATCACGTTCCCGCTGGTCTCCGACGAGGACAAGGCGGTGCTGACCGCGTACGGCGCGTTCGGCGAGAAGCAGATGTACGGCCGCACCGTCACCGGCGTGATCCGCTCGACGTTCGTGGTGGACGAGAACGGCAAGATCGAGCGGGCGCTCTACAACGTGCGGGCCACCGGCCACGTCGCCAAGCTGCGCCGGGATCTCGGCCTCGACTGAGGTCGCGGATCGCCACGCGTGCCGGCGCCCGCGGGGCGGCAGTGGCGGCGGCGGAAGTGGTCTACGATCCGGAGGCTGTGACACCGGTCGGCGGGCTTCCGCGGCGTCGGCCAGAATGGCCGTGGAGAACGACGGTGTTCACCGTGGAGGGGCCGTAGCCCAACGGCAGAGGCATGCGGTTTAGGTCCGCACCAGTGCGGGTTCGAATCCCGCCGGCCCTACCAGTCCGACCGTCGGTTCCGCCCGGTCCGGCCGCCGGTTCCGCCCGGTTCCACCGCCGGTTCCGCCCGGCGCCTGTCGGGAACGTCACGAACGCGGGTTGGGGCGGTGTCGCCCCGCGCAGGATGGCGACGTGGACCTGCGCTTCGTACTCGACCCCGACCTGACGCCCGAGCTGCGCGAACAGATCATCGCGCTCTGGGTGGACGTGACGAACGCCGGCGGCGCCGTCGGATTCGTCGCCCCGGTGACAGCGGACAAGGTCCGCCCGCTCGCCACCGCCACGCTCGACGAGATCGCGGACGGGCCGGACCGCCTGCTCGCCGGCTACGAGGGCGACCGGCTGGTCGCGGTCCTGGTCATCGCCGACAACCGGTTCCACCTCAAGACGCACTGGCGGGTGCTCAAGCGCGTCATGGTGCACCCCGGCACGCAGGGACGCGGGTACGGCGCGGCGCTGATGCGCGAGGCCGAGCGGATCGCCCGAGGGCTCGGCCTGGCGGCGCTGCACGTGACGGTCCGCGACGGCCTCGGCCTGGACCGCTTCTACAAGCGCCTCGGCTACCGGGAGGTCGGCCGCCTTCCGGGCGCGCTGCGCCTGTCCCCCACCGACGCCCGAGACGAGATCCTCATGTGGCGAGACCTCCCCACCTCCTGCTCCTGACCCCACCCTCGCCCGCCCCCGTCCTCGCCCCGCCCGCTCCGCTCCCGCTCCCGCTCCCGCTCCCGCCGATCTTGCACATACCGCCCCCACAAAAGCCGCATCCTGGGCAATCCAGGGGCCACAACCGCAAGATCAACGCTGGGGTGCTGTCGTCGTTTCGCGCCGGCCCGCCCGCTTGCGGCGATCTTGCGGTTTGGGCCCGGTCGAAAGGTGCTTATCCGGCAACCGGGGGGCCGGAAGTGCAAGATCGGCGACGGCCGGCAGAGGGCGGGGCGGAGGGCGGCGGGACGGAGGGTGGGTCAGGAGCACGGGGTGGGGGTGGGTGGGGCGGCGGCTGCCTGGACCACGGGCTCCGTGAGGGTCGGGGTGGGGGCGGCGGCGGGGCTGGACGACGGGGTTGTCGCGGGACTGGTGGTGGGGATCGGAGGCGTGGGGGTCGGCTTCTTCCGAGCCGGCGCCGAGGCGGCGGGCTTCGCGCCGTACATGCGGGTCGTGCTGCGCTGCACCTGACCGGGGAGTATCCGGATGCCGGAGGCGGTCACCCGGTGGCCGTACACGTCGGTGACCCGGATCTCGTACGGGCCGGGACCGGCGCCGGACTCGATCAGCCAGTAGTTGTAGTCCTGCCGCTGCGCCGCCCGCCACGAGCCGTTCTGCCGCACCTCGACCGCGCGCAACGGGTTGCCGTGGTCACCGACCAGGACGGCGAACCACCACTGCGACGAGCCCTCCTTCATCCGGAAGGTGAGCGGCCCGGCCAACGGCGGGTTCACCACCGCGCGGTAGCTGACCTTCACCACCCCCTGCACCGGGTCGGCGATCCGGGCGAACGCCTTGGCGGAGAGGTCGAGGTGACCGGGCGCGCACTCCGGGCACTGGTCCATCACCAGCACCCGGACGGTGCCTCGCGGGCCGGTGACGTCGAGGTAGCCGCCGCAGGAGGCGCCGGAGGCGTACTCGCTCGGGCCGAGCGCGACGTACATCCGGTCGGCGGGCGCCGCGGGCCGGGAGCAGTTACCGCCGGCACCCTTGGAGTCGTAGAAGGTCGCCTTGCCGCTGCGCGTCGCGCCGCCCGTGGGGGGAGCGGCGGCCACGGGCAGAGCAGCAGCCATGGGCGGAGCGGCGGCCACCGGCATGGCGGCGGCGTGCGGAAGGGCGGCCACGGGCGCCTCGGCACCGCGCGGCGGCGGGGCGGCGCAGGCGGGGGCGGCGCCACCGCGTACCGCGAGGGTCACCGCGACCGCGGCGGCGACGGTGACCAGACCGGCGGCGGCGAGGCGGCGACGGTGCCGGGCGGTACGGCGGCGACCGTCCGCAACGGCGGGTCGGGGCGCGTCGCCGGTGCTCGGTTGAGGGGGTGCGGTGCCGTCGGTCACGCCGGTCGATGCTGCCGGACCGGCGTGCCGCCGGACAAGCGAGCTAAGCGAAAGCTAAACCGGGGCGGGCGCCGATCAGGCCGGGCGCGCCGCGCGGACGGCGGCCACGACGCCGGCCAGTTCGCCGGCGAGATCGGGCTGCTGCCGCAGCGAGTCCTCCAGGCGTACGCGCCAGACGCCGGTCTCGACCGGCAGCCGCCCGTCGCCCGCCCAGCGCACCCGGTCGCGGGTCTCGTCGAGGGCCGCCGCCGTGGCGGGACCCATCAGGGCACCGAGTTCGCCGCGGAGCCAGGTGAACAGGCGCTCGTCGTGAATCGCACCGCCGATGACCCGGGCGGCGTCCCACGCCACCCGAGGTTGGTGGAGAACCTGCATCTCGGCTCCTCGGTCGATGTGGTCTTCCTCGCCATCATCGATCGGGCGGGCACCCGGCGGCAAGGCCCGGAACGGGCCCACCTCGCTCCGGCGGCCCTGGACCTCCGACACCACACCTCACCGTCCGGTCGCGGGCCCACATCGTGCGACGCGAATCAGTAGCATCGCGGCATGTCAGATCGCCACCAGCTCACCGATTCCGACACGCGTGCGCAGGGCTCCGATGTGGAGCCGGGCGGGCCGGCGGAGGAGAAGGCGCCGCGGCGCCGCCGGGGCCGGCGGATCGCCCTGATCGTGCTGCTGGTGGTGGTGCTGCTCGCCGGCGGCGGTGCCCTCGCCGGCGGCCTCTACTACCGCTCGGTCGACAACTCGATCGAGCGGGTCGACGCCTTCGAGGGCGTACCGGAGGAGTCGCGCCCGCAGGTCGAGGCCAAGGGCGCCATGAACATCATGATCCTGGGCAGCGACTCCCGCGACCCGGAGAGCACCGGCGGCTCGCGCAGCGACACGATCATCCTGGCCCACCTGCCGAAGGACAGGTCGAGTGCCCAGCTCATCTCGATCCCCCGCGATACCTGGACGGCCGTCCCCAAGTCGAAGGAGGGCCGCGGCGGCCGCGACGCGAAGATCAATGCCGCGTACGCCTGGGGCGGTGTGCCGCTGATGGTGCAGACGGTGGAGAAGTTCAGCGGGGTACGCGTGGACAACGTGGCCATGGTCGACTTCGCCGGCTTCAAGGAGATCATCGACGCGCTCGGCGGTGTCGAGATCGACGTGGAGAAGGGCTTCACCACGAAGTACTCGCTGATCGGCACGCGGACCTTCGAGAAGGGCCGACAGACCATGGACGGGGCCGCCGCGCTGGACTACGCGCGGGAGCGGCACGCCTTCCCGGACGGCGACTTCGCGCGCATCCGGCACCAGCAGCAGGTGATCAAGGCCATTCTGGACAAGGCCGCCTCCGGCGGGGTGCTGACCAACCCGGCCAAGCTGAACTCGTTCGTCCGCGCCACGTCCGACTCGGTGGCTGTCGACAAGTCGCTGTCGCTGGTGGATCTCGCGATGGAGATGCGTGGCCTGCGCGGCGGCAACCTGACGTTCTTCACCTGCCCGGTGAAGGGAACGGGCCGGGTCGGCAGCGAGAGCGTCGTGTTCCCGGATCCGGCGCGTTCCAAGCAGTTGTTCGACGCGGTACGCCGCGACTCGGTCCCCGAGATCCTGGCGATCAGCGGAAAGTAGGACGTCGATCTGTCATGCCGGTGCTGGCGGCAGGGCGGGGCCGCTCGTATCCTGCGATCGCCGTCGGTCTCTGCATCCGGGCCGGCGGCGTCACGGGGAAGGATCGACCATGCCACGCCTGCCGGCGTTCGAGCATTCGTCCGCGCCGCCGTCCGGTGCACAGATGAACACGCCGGCGGACAGCGGCATGGACACGACCACAGTGCTGCCGTACGCGGGTTCGCGCGCGTCGACGCGTACCCGGCGGTTGCGGGCCTGGATGGTCACCGCGCCCATCGACGTCGCGGCGCTGCTCACGCCGCTGCTGCTCACTCAGGACTACTGGCGGGGCACGCTGTTCAACGCGGCCCTCACCGTGGGTCTGTTCGCCACGGGCGGGCTGTACCGGCCGCGCCGGCACATCAGCATCCTGGACGAGTTGCCGAGCCTCGGCGGCCGCCTGCTGGCCTCCGGCGCGGTGGGTGCCATCATCGCGGCGCTGCGGCACGACTCGGTGCCGCACGTCAGCGGGTTCATGCGCGGCGTCGCGCTCTCCGCCGGCCTGGTGATCGTCGGGCGGGCGCTGAACAGCCGGCTCATCCTGCTGGCCCGCAGGCGCCGGTGGGTGGAGCACAACGCGATAGTGATCGGCGGCGGCCCGATCGGCGGTGAGCTGGCCCGGCTGTTGCGCCGCTACCCGCAGTACGGGCTGCGGTTCGTCGGCGCTGTCGACGCCCCGTCCCGGGGGCGGATCGGCGCGTTGCCGCTCATCGGCACGATCGACGACCTGGAGAAGCTGGCCGACATGCTGGAGTGCGAGGTCCTCGTCATCGCGGACCCAGACTGCTCCGAGGCCGATCTGATGGAGGCGCTGCTGCGTCCGGCGAGTTCCCGCTGCGACCTGTGGGCGGTGCCGCGCCTGTGGGGGTCGCGGTCGCAGGGCGGCTACCCCGACCACATCGGCGCCATCCCGATCATCAAGATCGGCGACACCACGCTCACCGGTCCACGGTGGCGACTCAAGCGCGCCTCGGACGTGGTGTTCGCGGTGACCGCCCTGGTGGTGCTGAGCCCGCTGCTGCTGCTCTGCGCCGCCGCCACGTTCCTCGACGGCGGTCGCGGTGTGTTCTTCCGCCAGGAACGCGTCGGGCGGTACGGCAGGCCGTTCCACGTGATCAAGTTCCGGTCCATGCGCCCCGCAGACGAGTACGAGTCGCAGACCACCTGGTCCATCGCGCACGACGAGCGGGTCGGGCCGATCGGCCGGTTCATGCGGCGCACCTCGTTGGACGAGCTGCCGCAGCTGTGGAACATCCTGCGCGGTGAGATGAGCGTGGTGGGGCCCCGGCCGGAGCGGCCGTACTTCGTGGAGAAGTTCTCCATCGAATACCCGAGGTACGCGATGCGGCACCGGGTACCGGTCGGGCTCACCGGGCTGGCCCAGGTCAGCGGCCTGCGCGGGGACACGCCGATCTCGGACCGGGCGCGGTTCGACAACTACTACGTCGAGAACTGGTCGCTCTGGCTCGACATCAAGATCGTGCTGCGTACCGTCGCCGAGGTCTTCCGGGGCGGCGGCCGCTAGCGGTCGCCGGCGGCCAGCGCCCGCACCAGGTCCGCCCGCCAGTGCTCCGGCGGCGGCAGCTTCGCGGCGGCCCACCGGCCGTGCGCCAGCACGCTGTAGCGGGGGCGCGGCGCCGGGCGCGGGAAGTGGTCGGTCGTGGTCGGCCGGACCCGGTCCGGGTCGAGGCCGCGCAGGGTGAAGACGGCGCGGGCCAGGCCGTACCAGGTCGTCTCGCCGGCGGCCGTGCCGTGGTACGTCCCGGGCGCCGCGTCGCCTGCCAGCGCCGCGTCGGCGAGCGCGACGAGACGCTCGGCGAGCCGGTACGACCAGGTGGGCTGGCCCCGCTGGTCGTCCACCACGTCGAGCCGGTCGCGTTCCGCGGCGAGCCGCAGCATCGTGGTGACGAAGTTGCGCCCGTGGGTGGCGTAGAGCCACGCGGAGCGGACGACGTACCCGGTCTCGGGCAGCAGCCGCGCCACCGCGCGTTCCCCGGCGAGCTTGCTGCGCCCGTACGCGTTCACCGGCCCGGTCGGGGCGTCCTCCGGGTACGGCTCGGTGGCGTCCCCGCCGAACACGTAGTCGGTGGAGACGTGCACGAGGCGCGCCCCGGACACGGCGCAGGCGCAGGCCAGCGCGGCGACCGCGTCGCCGTTGACGGCGGTGGCCTCGGCCTCCCGGGTCTCCGCGCCGTCCACGTCGGTCCACGCCGCGGCGTTGAGCACCACGTCGTGCCCGCCCACCGCGTCCCGGATCGCGCTGGTGTCGGTGACGTCCAGGTCGGCGCGGGCGGCGGCGGTGACCGACAGGTCGGGCCGGGTCCGCAGCACGGCGATCAGGTCCCGCCCGAGCATCCCGCCCGCGCCGGTGACGAGGACCCGGGTCATCAGTGGCCGGCCGTCTTCAGTGGCTCCCACCAGGCCCGGTTGTCCCGGTACCAGCGGACCGTCTCGGCCAGGCCCCGGTCGAGGTCGATGCTCGGCGCGTACCCCAGCTCGCTGCTGATCTTGCTGATGTCCAGCGAGTAGCGACGGTCGTGGCCCTTGCGGTCGGTGACCGGCACGACCCGGTCCCAGCCGGCCCCGCACGCCGCCAGGAGCCGCTCGGTGAGCTGCCGGTTCGTCAGCTCGGTGCCGCCGCCGATGTGGTAGACCTCGCCGGCCCGCCCCTTCTCCTGCACCATCGCCACGCCCCGGCAGTGGTCGTGCACGTGCAGCCAGTCCCGGATGTTGCCGCCGTCGCCGTACAGCGGCACGGTCCCGCCGTCGAGCAGGTTGGTCACGAACAGCGGGACGACCTTCTCCGGGAACTGGTACGGCCCGTAGTTGTTGGAACAGCGGGTCACCACGACGTCCAGGCCGTGGGTGCGGTGGTAGGACAGGGCCAGCAGATCCGACCCGGCCTTCGAGGCGGAGTACGGGGAGTTCGGCGCCAGCGGCCAGGTCTCCGTCCAGGAGCCGGAGTCGATCGAGCCGTACACCTCGTCGGTGGAGACGTGCACGAACCGGCGGGTGCCGTGCCGCAGCGCGGCGTCCAGCAGCGTCTGCGTGCCGAGCACGTTCGTGGTGACGAACGGGGCGGCACCGGTGATCGAGCGGTCCACGTGCGACTCGGCGGCGAAGTGGACGACCACGTCGTGGCCGGGCACCACCTCGTCGACCAGCGCGGCGTCGCAGATGTCGCCGCGTACGAAGCGCAGCCGGGGATCGTCGCGCACCGGCGCCAGGTTCGCCAGGTTGCCGGAGTAGGTCAGCTTGTCCAGCACGGTCAGCGCCTCGGGGCCCTCGACCGGCACCCCGGCCGCGTCGCCGCCGGGCACGCCCAGCAGCATCCGCACGTACTCCGACCCGATGAAGCCGGCGCCGCCGGTGACGAGGATCCTCACGGGTCGTGGAGTCTACGCCGTACCGGCAGCGTGGGCGGGACGTCGACGGGCCACGGGGGCGGCGGCGACGCGGGTAGTCTCCGCGGGTGCGCGGAATCCTTCTCGCCGGCGGCACCGGATCCCGGCTCTGGCCGATCACGCGGGCCGTCTCCAAGCAACTGATGCCGGTGTTCGACAAGCCGATGGTCTACTACCCGCTCTCCACCCTGATGATGGCCGGGGTGCGGGAGATCCTGGTGGTGACCACTCCGGAGGACCGCGCCCAGTTCGAGCGGCTGCTCGGCGACGGCAGCCAGTGGGGACTGCGGCTGGCGTACGCCGAGCAGCCCCGGCCGGAGGGCATCGCGCAGGCGTTCCTGCTCGGCGCCGACTTCCTCGGCGACGAGTCGGTGGCGCTGATCCTGGGCGACAACATCTTCCACGGCGCCGGGCTCGGCCGGCAGCTCGCCCAGCACGGTGAGCCGGCCGGTGGGCGGATCTTCGCGTACCCGATGGCGAACCCGCAGGACTATGGCGTGGTCGAGTTCGACGGCACCGGCCGGGTGCTGTCGATCGAGGAGAAGCCGGCCCGCCCCCGGTCCCGGTACGCGGTCCCGGGCCTCTACTTCTACGACAACCGGGTGGTCGACATCGCCCGCAAGCTGACCCCGAGCGCCCGGGGCGAGCTGGAGATCACCGCGGTCAACGAGACGTACCGGACGTGGGGTGAGCTCACGGTGACGGTGCTCGACCGGGGCACCGCGTGGCTGGACACCGGCACGTTCGCGTCGATGATGCAGGCCGGCGAGTTCGTCCGGGTGATCGAGGAGCGCCAAGGCATGAAGATCGGCTGCGTCGAGGAGGTCGCCTGGCGGTCCGGGCTGATCGACGACGAGCGGCTGCGGATGCTGGCCCATCCGCTGACCCGCAGCGGTTACGGTGACTATCTGCTGGGCCTGCTGGCCGATCGATCCGCTTCGGGGAGTCCGTCGTGAAGATCCGTCCGCTGAGCATCGAGGGCGCCTGGGAGGTGACCCCGCAACAGCACGGCGACCCGCGAGGTCTGTTCCTGGAGTGGTACCGCTTCGACCGGCTCGCCGAGACGGTGGGGCATCCCCTGCGGCTGGCGCAGGCCAACATCTCCGTCTCCGCGCGGGACGTGGTGCGCGGCATCCACTTCGCCGACGTACCGCCCGGTCAGGCCAAGTACGTGACATGCGTACGCGGGGCGGTGCTGGACGTGGTGGTGGACGTACGGGTCGGCTCGCCGACGTACGGGCGGTGGGAGGCGGTACGCCTCGACGACACCGAGCGGCGGGCCGTCTACCTGGCCGAAGGGCTGGGGCACGGGTTCTGCGCGCTCACCGACGACGCGACGCTGAGCTACCTCTGCTCCACCACGTACAACCCGGCGGGCGAGCACACGGTGCACCCGCTGGATCCGGACCTCGGAATCGACTGGCCGGCGACGACGCCGCTGTTGTCCGACCGGGA
Source organism: Micromonospora sp. WMMA1949 (assembly GCF_027460145.1). Classification (NCBI taxonomy): domain Bacteria; kingdom Bacillati; phylum Actinomycetota; class Actinomycetes; order Micromonosporales; family Micromonosporaceae; genus Micromonospora; species Micromonospora sp. WMMA1949. The sequence continues at coordinate 1,480,284 of NZ_JAPZBG010000001.1, forward strand.
CGCGGCGGCACCGAGCCTGGCCGAGACACGCGCGGCGGGTGTGCTGCCCGGCTACGACGCCTGCCGCTCCTTCACCGAAGGGTTGGAGACCCGCCCGTCGCCCTGACCCGGCACCCTGGCCGGTTCCTCGGCCACGCCCGGTTCCGCGACGGCGTCGGCCGGACGGCGGCGCACCGTCGTCGCCCAGAGCGTCCGCACGTCCGCGCTCACCGGGGTACCGGCCCCGCGGTAGCCGAGCACGAGGGCGATGCCGACCCCGACGGCGAGGCCACCGAGTGCGCCACCTGCGGCGTACCACTGCCACCGCGCGGGCTGCGGACGCTGCGGCGGCGCGGCGGCCCGCACCACGGCGACGTGGGCCTTGAGCCCGAGCCCGGCGGGCGGCAGGTCGCGTTCGGCGATCCGTTGCAGTTCGGCGGCGAGCGCGGTGGCGACCGCGGCGGCGGTGGCGGCGGACCGGTCGGTGACCGCCACGTCGATCGCCAGCGAGTCCACAGCGGACGAGGCGACGATGCGGCCGGCCAGATCGTCTGTGGTGTACGGCAGCCCGAGCGAGTCGATCACCGGGCGGGTCAGCCGGGGCGTGTTCATCATGGTGGCGTACGTCTTCACCCGCCGCTGCATCAGCCGGCCCGCCTCGTCGGCCGGCGGGCGGGGCTGGGGCGCCGCCGACTTCTCGGCGGCGAACGTGACGAGCATCTGGGTCTCGGCCCGGTAGACCGGCGGCCGGCGTTCGGCGAGGACCCCGGTGAACGCGCCGCACAGCAGCGTCAGCACCAGCACGATCGGCCACCGCCTGCCGATCGTGTCGCGGAAGTGGGCCAGGTCCACGACGCGTCACCCTACCGGCGTCGTGTGGCTGCGGGCGTACCCGCCCGCCGGGTCCATTGCGCGGTGCCGCTCATGTCGGGTAGAACAGGCCCGCACACATCCGCGCATCTTGGGGGAAGACGAGTGGATTCCGCGTGGTCGGCTCGCGGCCGACGCCGGTGCCTGGGCGCCGGGTGTTAGCCCGGGTCCGGCGGATCGTCTCCCCCGAGCGCCTCTATCTGGTCGCCCTGGGCCTGACCGGGCTCGCCGCACTGGTGTCGGTGACGCTGCCGGCGGCGGAACGCGGCGAACTCGCGGCGAACATGGTCAGCGCCACGGTGGGCGCGGCCCTCGGCGGGCTGTCCGTCGACACGTTCCTGCTGTCCCGCCCGGCCGGTTGGATCATGTCGCGGGGTCGTCTGTGGATCGCCGGCATCCTCACCGTCTCGCTCGGCCTCACCGCGCTGGCCGCGGCGCTGCTGACCACGCTGGCCGGGCTGGGCAGCCACCCGGTGGGCATCGGCGCGGGCTGCGCGCTCACCGTGTTCAACACGGCCGCCTCGCTCGGCCTGCGCCTGAAGCGGTTCTGGTTCGTCTACACCATGCGGGCGCTCGGCGGCGCGGTGCTGGTGGCCGGGTACGCGCTGCTCTGGCTGGGCCACCGGCTCGACGGTGGCCTGTGGAGCGTGCTCTGGCTGGGCGTGCAGGTCGCCACCGCGACGGTGCTCGGCGTGGCGGTGCTGGGCTGGGCGCGGCGGTTCGGGCCGGTGCCGGCGGCGACGGCCGGGCGTACGGAGTACCGCGCCGACCTGCTCGCGGTGGGCCGGCTGCACGTCGGGGTGTGCGCGCAGATGCTGACGTACCGGCTGAGCCAGGTCCTGGTGGCCCGCTTCGCCGGTGCGGGCGCGCTCGGTGTGTTCGCGCTGGCGGTGGCCGCGCTGGAGTTCGCGCAGTCCGGCGCTGTGGTACGGGCGCAGCGGATCCTCGCCGAGCGTGACCCGGACGCGATCGGCGACCACGGCCGCGAGGTCGTCCGGTCGGCGCTGCCGATCGCCGCGCTCGCCGTGATCGGCCTGGCGGTGCTCGGCGTGCTGGCGCCCGACTACCGCGACGCCTGGATCTTCGGGCTGCTCCTGCTGCCCGGGACGCTGGCGTTGTCGGCCGGCAAGACGTGGAGCGCGGCGCTGCTCAAGCGCGCCGGCGAGCAGGCCACCACCGCCGTGGCCCTGGTCACCATGTCAGTGTCGGTGGTGCTGTACGTTCTGCTCATCCCGTGGGCCGGCGCGCTCGGCGCCGCGGTCGCGTCGTCTGTCGCCTACGGCGTCTACGCGTTGCGCACCCGGCAGCGACTCCAGCGGTCCACGCACCTCCTCGTCAATCGGATGGCCTAGCGGTGGACGTCTCAATCGTCGTGTTGACCTGGGAAGACTTCGAGCGCACCGACGGCTGCGTCCGCTCGCTGCCAGACGGTGTGGAAGCCGTCGTGGTGGACAACGGCAGCGCCGCCGAGATCAGCGACAAGCTGCGGGCCATGTGCGCCGAGACCGGCGCCCGGTACGTGCGCTCGGAGACGAACCTGGGCTACGCCAAGGGCATGAACCTCGGCGTCCGGCACAGCACCCGGTCCCGGGTGGTGCTGTCCAACAACGACATCCTCGTCCAGCCGGGTGCGATCGAGCGGCTGGCGGCCGAACTGGACGACCCGGCTGTCGGCGCGGCTTTCCCGAAGGTGCTCGACGCGACCGGGCGGGACCAGACCGCCGCCGGCCGGTTCCTCACCGTCGGCACCGGCGTCGCGCACGCCACCGGGCTCAGCCTGGTGTTCCCGAGGCTGCGGATCGTGGCCCCGCCGGAACGGGGCGACTGGCTCTCCGGGCCGTTCGTGGCGATCCGGCGTGAGACGCTGGACCGGATCGGCGGGGTGGACGAGTCGTCGTTCTTCTACTCCGAGGACCTGCGGCTGTGCTGGGCGGTGCGGCGGCTCGGGCTGCGCCTGGCGTACCTGCCGGACGCCGTCGTGACGCACGAGGACGACGCGAGCGCGAAGCGGCGGTGGGCGGTCGAGGAGATCTCCCGCCGGCAGACCCGGGAGTTCATCCGGGCCAGCCGTGAACTCGGCGGATGGCGGGGCACGGTGGCCTGCTCCGCGTACACGCTGGGGGTGCTCGCCCGGGCGGCGGTGGGCGGCGGGGCCGCGCGGCGGGCGATCGCCCGCGGCGCCCTGGAAGGCATGGGCGTCCGATGAGGGTGCTGTTCGTCTGCACCACCGGCGGGTCGGGGCGGCGGCAGCTCGGCGGCGCCGAACGCTTCCTGATCGAGATGCTGCCGGCGCTCGCGGACCGCGGCGTCGACGTGGTGGCGGCCACTCCGGAGGACGAGGTGGCGGCGGCGTTGCGGGACGCCGGGGTGCCGTGGCGTCCGCTGGGCGCGGCCAGGCGGGTCGACCTCGGGTACGCGCGCGGCATCCGCGCGCTGGTCGAGGAGCTGCGGCCGGACGTGGTGAGTGCCCACCTGCTCTCCGCCGCGATGCACGCCCGCGCGGGGCTGGGCGTGCGGGGCCGCCGCATGCCGCTCGTGGTGACGCTGCACAACAGCCTCTGGCAGTACCGCGACGCGGCGGAGACGCTGCGCGCCAAGGCCGCCGTGCAGGCCAACATCAGCACCGACCTGATGTTCCGGCGGCTGCGGCCGCACGCGACGGTCGCGGTCTCCGACTTCGAGGCCCACGAGCTTCGGGTACGCGGGCGGATCCGCGACGTGCGGGTGATCCCGAACCCGCTGCCCGCCATCTGGCCGCAGGTCGATGACACCGTCGGCCTCGCGCCGGACGGCCCGGTGCGGGTCGGCTTCCTCGGCCGGCTGGAACGGGAGAAGGGCGCCGACCTGCTCGCCGACGTCGCCGCGGCGCTGCCGGACGTGGAGTTCCTGGTCGCCGGCGCGGGCACCGTCGACATCGGGGAGCGGCCGAACCTGCACCTGGTCGGCCGGGTCGACGCCGCGCCGTTCCTGCAACGGCTGCACTGCCTGCTGGTGCCGTCCCGGGTGGAGGCGTTCGGGCGCAGCGCGCTGGAGGCGATGTCGCTGGGTGTGCCGGTGGTGCACTCGGGCGCGGGCGGGCTGACCGAGGTGACAGCCGCCGGTGACGGCGTGCTCGCGTACCGGGCGGAGCTGACGCCGCAGGCGCTCGCCGCCGCCGTGCGGACGGCCACCGACCCGGGCGCGTGGGACGAGCGGCGGCGCGAACTGGCCCGGCAGTACGCGGCCCGGCACTCGTTCGACGGATGCGTGGACAACTGGCACGACCTGTACCGGACGGTCGCCCGTGACAGCCGCTGAGCGACGCCTCTGGTCGGTCGGGATCCCGTTCGCGCTGGGCGCGGCGGCGCTGCTGGCCACGCTCGACACCGGGATCGCCGTCGCGCTCGCGCTGGCGGTCGGCACGCTGCTCGCCGCGCGGCTGCGGATGTGGGCGCTCGCCGCCTGCGCCGCCGTCTGGACCGCCGCGCTGCTCGCCGTGCGGGTGCTGCCCGGCCCGTACGACTCCTGGGCCGGTCGCGGCGTGCTGCCGGTGCTCGCCGGCTACGTGACCGTCTTCCTGCTGGCCTGGGCGGCGGGACGGCGGCTGATCGACAGGCGGGACGAGGACGGCGACCGGTCCCGTCCGGCGCTGTCCTGGCCGTCCGAGCGCCGCCTGCTGACGTACCTGTTCGTCCTGCTCGGCGTCGCCGTGGTGACAGCGGCGATCCGGTTCCGGGGGACGGTGCCGCCGCTGCTCGCCGACAACCCGGACGCCGCCCGGCAGGTGCTGCGCGAACAGTCCAACCTGATCATCGGGCTGCTGTCCGAGGCGTGGACGCTCGGCATGGCCGTCTCGCTGCTGCGCGCGCTGTCCGCGCGGGGCCGGGCGCTGCCCGTCTACTACGCGCTGACGGCGGTGTTCACCGTCGGGGCGGCGCTCGGCGCGAGCAAGAACTCGGTGCTGGTGGGCATCGCGCCGGCGCTGATCGCGGCGCTGTCGGTCCGCCGTACCCGGGGACGGGCCGCGTCGTTCCTGGCCGCGCGTACCCCTGTGGTCCTGCTGATCGGCGCGCTGACGCTCGGGGCGGCGGTGTTCCTCGGCGGGCAGCGCACCATGGCCGGCACCGGCGCGTTCGAGACCGAGTTCCGGGCCCGCTACGGCAGCAACGCGCTGACCAGCAGCGCCGGGTCGCTGGACCTGTCGCTGAGTTCGTCCACCGAGACGTTCGGGCGGGTGTGGTCGCAGCGCGAGCACCTGGAACCCCGGTACGGCACCTACTCGCTGACGTTCCTCGGCTCCCGGGTCGAGCCGATCGTCGGCAAGGCGGACCTGTACGGGCTGACGTCCCAGCTCAGCCAGCCGTACCTGATGAACACGGCGACGTTCGTGGCCATCCCGCTGCTCGACTACGGCCCGCTGGGGGCGGTGTTCTTCCTGGCCGCGCTGGGGCTGGCGGTGGGCGCGACCGAGCGGTGGTTCGAGTTCTCCCGCGCGCCGGCCGGGCAGCTGGCGCGCGCGTTCGTCGTCTACTTCGCGCTGTTCGGCGTCTACGAGCTGTATCCGCTGATCTATCCGACCTGGCTGAGCCTGGTGCCCGGCCTCTGGGTGCTGCACCGGCTGGGCAGGAGCACGGCATGACCTTCGACGGGCTCACCGTGGCCACCGTCCTCTACCGGTCCGCCGGCATGCTCGCCGAGACGTTGCCGACCTGGGTCCGCAGCGCCGGTGACCTGCCGGTCCGGTTCGTCTTCGCGGACAACTGGCCCACCGACGCCTGCGCCGAGGTGATCGCCGGGCACCTGCCCGCCGACCGGTACGCGTACCTGCCCGACGCCACCAACCCGGGTTTCGCGGCCGGGTGCAACCGGGCCGCCGCGACGGTCACCACGAGCCATCTGCTGCTGCTGAACCCGGACGTGTGGCTGCCGGACGACGCGCTCGCCCGGATCTGCGCCGCCGTCGCCGCCGACCCGGACGCCCCGCTCGCGGTCGGCCTGGCCATGCGCGGCGGCGAGTACGTGGGCATCGACCTGAACCCGGTGTCGCTGTTCATCGACAGGCGGGCCACCGCCGGCCGTGCACCGCTCGGCCCGTCCGGTGGCGCGGCGGTCTTCCCGACCGCGCTGTACCAGCGGTTCGGCGGCTTCGACGAGCACCTGTTCGCCTGGGGCGAGGACGCCGACCTGGCGTTCCGGCTCTACGCCTCCGGGCTGCGCACGCGCGGTCTGGACGTGGTGCTGCCGCACGCCGGCGGGCACAGCGTGGACGGCGACGACCGGTTGCAGGGATTCCGGGCGTTCCTGCTGGCCCGCAACCGGCTGCTGGTCGCGTCCCGCACGTTCACCTGGCCGCTGCTGCTCGTCGCGGTGCCGGTGCTGGCGCTCGCGCACCTCGCGCTGGCCGCCCGGCGGATCCGGCAGGGGCTGCTGCGGCCGTTCCTGCGCGGCATCGGACGCGGGCTGGCCGAGGGACCGGCAGCCCGCCGTCGCTGGACCGGGCCTCGCTTCGGGTTCGCGTCCCTGCTCGGCTACCTGACCGCTCGGAGGGCGTGATGACGGCGCAGCCGTGGACCGTGGTGACAGTCACCTACCACTCGGCGGAGACGCTGCGCCGCTGCTGGCGCGGCCCGAAGCCGTACGAGTGGCTGGTGGTCGACAACGCCTCCGCCGACGACTCCGCGGCGGTCGCCGAGGAGCTGGGCGCGCGGGTGATCCGGCTGCCGGAGAACGTCGGCTTCGCCCGCGCCAACAACGTCGCGTTGCGCCAGGCGACGGGCCGGTACGTGCTGTTCGCCAACCCGGATCTGGAGGTGCGCCCGGACGACCTGGACGCGCTGGCCCGGCACCTGGACACGCACGGCGGACTGGTCGCGCCGCAACTGCTGGGCACCGACGGCACGCCGCAGGCGAACGGGCGCGGCTTCCCGTACGCGACGGCGAAGGTCGGCAACCGGAGGGTGTGGCCGCTGTCCCGGCTGCACGCCTCGTACCGGCTGGTGGCCGCGCCCGGCGAGACGCGCCACGTCGCCTGGGTGATGGGCGCGGCGGTGGCCGGCCGGACCGCCGACGTCACCACGCTGGGCGGGTGGAACGAGCGGTTCTTCCTCTACTACGAGGACCACGAGCTGGGACTGCGCGCCTGGCGGCACGGGATGCCGGTGGCGGTGCTCGGTGACGTGCGGTGGACCCACCACTGGGCCCGTGCGACGAACTCGGTGCGCTGGTCCCGGGCGCACACGCTGGAACTGCGCAGTGCCCGCACGTTCTTCGGCATGTTCCCGGAGTTCCTGGTCGGCCTGCCGCGACCGGCGCGCCGGCACCGCCGGGCCGCCGGGCTGGTCGGCACGACGGTTCCGCCCGGGGCGTCCACTCCGGACCTGCACGGGCAGTGATCGGAGCCGGTCGCGGGGCCGCTGACGTGAATGACGCTTTGGTACCGTCTCGCCGTGTCCGTGACACGCCCGGCCTTCTCCCCCTCGATGGCACCCGCGTCGACGACGCCGGTGCCGGCACGGCCGGGCACCCCCGCGGCGGTCGTCGCGGTCGCGTGGGAGCGGCTGAGCCGGTCCCCGTACTGGTCCGTCGCGGGCCTGCTGGTCGCGATCGGCGCCGTGCTGCGGATCCGGCAGTGGGCGTACGCCCGCAGCTTCTGGAACGACGAACTCTCCATCGCGCACAACATCCGGGAGCGCGGCTACCTGGATCTGTTGCAGCCGCTGGCGTTCAGCCAGTCGGCACCGCCCGGCTGGCTGTGGCTGGAACGGTTCGCGCTGGAGCAGTTCGGCGACGGTGAGCGGGCGCTGCGGCTGGTGCCGCTGCTGTTCGGGCTGGCGCTGCTGCCGCTCGTCGCCTGGCTCGGCCGGCAACTCCTGCCGCCGCTCGCCGCGCTGGCGGCGCTGCTGCTGGTCACCGTCGCACCGTTCCTGATCGGCTACTCCAACGAACTGAAGCAGTACAGCGCCGAGGCGTTCGGCGTCACGCTCGTGGTCGGCCTGGCGCTGCTGCTCGTCCGGCGCGGCCTGACCTGGGCCGGGTCGGCGGTGTTCTGGTCGGCCGCCGCGGTCGTGGCGTTCGTCAGCACCCTGTCCATTCCGGTCACCGGCGTGCTGGGTGTGCTGCTGGCCGGGTACGCGCTGGCTCGCCCGGACCGTCCACGGGCGACCAGGTGGCGCGATCTGGGCCGGTTCCTCGCCCCGGCACCGGCCTGGGCCGTGGTGGCGCTCGTGGTGTACGTGCTGTTCCTGGCGCCGGGACTCGCCGATCCGCAGCTCGCCGCGTACTGGCGGGCGAAGTCGATCTATCCGGCGCACTCGCTGACCGACCTGGCCGCCACCGTGGAGTGGCTCGCGGCGACGTACCGGAGCCTCGCCACGGTGCCGTTCGTGGCCTGGTCGGCCTGGGTCGTCGTACCGCTGCTGGTGCTGGGTGCGGCCGCCGGGCTGCGCCGGCTGTCCACGGTGGGGGTGCTGGTCCTGCTCACCCCGCTGGCGGCGGGGCTGACCGGCGCGGCGGTGTCGGTCTACCCGTTCAACGGCCGGCTGGCGCTCTACGCGGTGCCGGCGTGCCTGCTGCTCGCCGCGCTCGCCGTCGCACCGCCACCGGTGCGGGCCGGGCTGCCCGCCCGGATCCGGTGGGCGGTCGCGGTGGTGCTCCTGCTCGCGCTCGCCGTTCCGCAACTGGCCACCGCCGTGGTGGCGACGGTGCATCCGGCGCGGGCCTTCGCCCAGGGCGGCGGCGCGAACGCTGTCGACTACCGGGGCGCGCTGCGCCACCTGGACGACAAGCGCCGCCCGGGTGACCTGGTGCTGGCCACCACCGTCTCGTGGAACGCCCAGGCGTGGTACGGCCCGGCCGCGGACGCCTACGTGGTCGCCGCCGGACCGGGCGGCTGCCCGGGGCGGAACGTCTCGACGCTGCTGCCCGGACGGTCCCGGGTCTGGCTGTTCCAGGCCACCGACTGGGCCGACGCGGCGAACCGGGACGTCATCGTCCGGCTCGGCGGCAGTGGTGTGGCGGTGAGCGAGCGGCAGTTCGGCGGGGCGCGCGTGGTCCGCTTCGACCTGGCCGCGGGCGTCACCAAGGGCACCGACGTCTGTCTGGTGCCACCGCCCAACGGAGCGGCTGTCCGTTAGCTGTGGCGCTGCCAGAGGTCGCGCAGGGCGTCCCAGTTGCCGCCGAGCCCGGCCCCGCAGGGCGTCTCCATGTAGATCGCGCTGGTGTTGTCGTCGCGGCCCCACCAGATGCCGCACACCGGGCGGCCGTCCTGGCCGTTGCCGGCGTACTCGACGTAGCTGCCCTGCGCCCCGCTGACACCGCCGGTGGCCGGGCCGGCCTCCCGCATGCCCGGCGCGAGCGCCCGGCCGATGATGCCCATCTGCTGGCGGAAGGCGCGCGCCGCCTCCTTCTTCTCGGCCGACTCGTACTCGGCGAAGTGCAGCGACACACCCAGGTAGCGGCAGAAGACGTGCTGCTTCTCCCCGGCGGCGAGCCCGGGGCCGCTCTTCTCGGTGTTGATCGCGCAGCCACCCACGCCGTCGAGCCACGGCTCGGCGATCGGCATGAGCGCGGCGTCGAACTTCGCCTTGTTCAGCGACTGCTGGGTGGCCTCGTACAGTGCCGGGGACGCGCTCGCGGTCGGAGTGGACGGTTCGCCGCCGTCGGCGAGCGACCGCCCGGCCAGCAGGCCCGCGCCACCGGCGAGCACCGCCGCCATGACCACGCCGCCGATCCACAGGCCGGTACGGCTCTTGGGCGGGCGGGCGACCGGAGCGATCCGGGGACCGCCGGTCGGCACGAGCGGGTCCGGGGCGGTGGCCTGGGCCGGGATCGCCGGCACCGGCATGCCCGGCGACACCGGCATGCCGGGTGACACGGGCGCGCCGGACGAGACCGGCGCACCGGCGGACACGGGTGCCCCGGAGACCGGCTGCTGCGGCGTCATCGCCCACGGCTGCGGGCTCCACGGCAACTGCGGCGGCGACGAGACCTGCTGCGGCGGCGCGGACACCGGCGGGGGCGGCGGGAGGATCTCGGCGGTGGCGATGCGCTGGTAGTCCATGCCCAGGCTGCGGAACAGCCGCTCGGCCGCGCCGTCCTCATCGGACGGGTACGCCACCCAGGGCTGGCCGGCGGCGAAGTCGGAGTTCACGTACCGGTGGCCGCCGGGCGTCTGGGCCAGCACGTTCGCCGCGTTGGTGAACGCCTCGCGCCAGCGCTGGTCACCGGCGGCGGCACCGTCCAGGACCGCCACGGTCAGCGCGCGGTCCTGCCCGTCGAGCGCGGCCCAGGCCCTGCCGACCTGGCACTCGCCCAGCACCTCGGTGAACCTGTACGGACCCTCCGGCTGCATGCCCCACTCCTCTGCTCACCCGCCGTGCGGATAGTACAGAGAGCACGCTCATCGGATCTCCCTGCGGTCGGGCCACCCTTGCGCGCTGAAAGTTTTCATGCATAGAGTCCTGGCGTGAATGAAAGCGGTGCGGCCTCCCCCGACCGCCTGCTCGACCTGTTCCACGGCGTACGGCTCACCCCGACCCAGCGCCGCATCGCCCACTGCCTGGTACGGCACGCGGGCGCGGCGGCGTACCTGTCCGCCGCCGAGGTGGCCGAGCTGGCCGGCGTCAGCCAGCCGTCGGTGACCCGGTTCGCCATGGCGCTCGGGCACGACGGCTACCCCGCGCTGCGCCGCCGCCTGCGGGAACTGACCGTCACCGGGTCGGCCGGACCGGCTGCCGGCAACGCCCTGCAACGGGCGGTGCACGCCGAGCGGGACAATCTCGACCGGCTCGCCGCGCAGCTCGCCGACGTCGGCCGGGTCGCTGAGGTCGGGAAGCTGCTGGCGGCCAGTCGTCCGCTGCCGGTGCTCGGGCTGCGCGCCGCCGCGCCGCTGGCCGCGTACTTCGCGTACTTCGCCGCCAAGGTGCACCCGGACGTGCGGGTCCTCGACGACGGCGGCAGCATGCTGGTCGACCGCCTGGACCAGGCGGCGGCGGCCGGCGCGACGGCGCTGCTGGCGTTCGTGCTGCCCCGCTACCCCCGGGAGACCCTGGACGCGCTGCGCGAGGCCCGGGACGCCGGACTGACCGTCGTGGCGATCACCGACTCGCCGGTGAGCCCGGCCACCGAGCACGCCCAGGTGGTGCTGCCCGCCGCCGTCGGCGCCGACCTGGTCTTCGACCTGCACACCGCCCCGATGACGCTGGCCATGGTGGTGCTCCAGGCGATCTGCGACGCCGCACCGGCCGAGACCCAGAACCGGCTCGAGGCGTTCGAGTCGTCCGCCGCCCGCCGCCAGTTGTTCCTCGGCTGAGAGGAGTACGAGATGTACCAGCCCGTCCGCGCCGCTCGCGGCACCGCACGCACCGCGAAGGGGTGGCCGCAGGAGGCCGCCCTGCGGATGCTGATGAACAATCTCGACCCGGAGGTGGCCGAGCGCCCCGAGGACCTGGTGGTCTACGGCGGCACCGGGAAGGCGGCCCGGGACTGGCCGTCGTACCACGCGCTGGTGCGCACGCTGACCGAGCTGCGCGACGACGAGACGATGCTCGTGCAGTCCGGCCGCCCGGTCGGCGTGATGCGCACCCACGAGTGGGCGCCCCGCGTGCTGCTGGCCAACTCCAACCTGGTCGGCGACTGGGCCACCTGGCCGGAGTTCCGCCGGCTGGAGTCGCTCGGCCTGACCATGTACGGGCAGATGACCGCCGGTTCCTGGATCTACATCGGCACCCAGGGCATCCTCCAGGGCACGTACGAGACGTTCGCCGCTGTCGCGGCCAAGCGCTTCGAGGGCACGCTCGCCGGCACGCTGACGCTCACCGCCGGCTGCGGCGGGATGGGCGGGGCGCAGCCGCTCGCGGTCACCATGAACGGCGGCGTCTGCCTGATCGTGGACGTGGACCGGTCCCGGCTGGAGCGGCGGGCACACGACCGCTACCTCGACGAGATCGCCGACTCGCTCGACGACGCGGTCGAGCGGGCGCTCGCGGCGAAGCGGGACCGGCGGGCGCTCAGCGTCGGCGTGGTCGGCAACGCCGCCACCGTCTTCCCGGAGCTGCTGCGCCGGGGCGTCGCCATCGACGTCGTGACCGACCAGACCAGCGCGCACGACCCGCTGTCGTACCTGCCGGAGGGCGTGGACCTGGGCGACGCGCGGGACTACGCGGCGGCCAAGCCGGCCGAGTTCACCGACCGGGCCCGGGCGTCGATGGCCAAGCACGTGGAGGCGATGGTCGGCTTCCTGGACGCGGGCGCCGAGGTCTTCGACTACGGCAACTCGATCCGGGGCGAGGCCAAGCTCGGCGGCTACGAGCGGGCGTTCGACTTCCCCGGTTTCGTGCCCGCGTACATCAGGCCGCTGTTCTGCGAGGGCAAGGGCCCGTTCCGCTGGGCCGCGCTCTCCGGCGACCCGAAGGACATCGCCGCCACCGACCGGGCCATCCTCGACCTGTTCCCGGAGAACGAGTCCCTCGCCCGGTGGATCCGGATGGCCGGCGAGCGGATCGCGTTCCAGGGCCTGCCGGCGCGGATCTGCTGGCTCGGCTACGGCGAGCGCGACCGGGCCGGGGTGCGGTTCAACGAGATGGTCGCCTCCGGCGAGCTGAGCGCCCCGGTGGTGATCGGCCGGGACCACCTGGACTGCGGCAGCGTGGCGAGCCCGTACCGGGAGACCGAGGCGATGGCCGACGGCTCCGACGCGATCGCCGACTGGCCGCTGCTGAACGCGCTCGTCAACACCGCCAGTGGCGCGTCCTGGGTGTCCATCCACCACGGCGGCGGCGTGGGGATCGGCCGGTCCATCCACGCCGGCCAGGTCTGCGTGGCCGACGGCAGTGAGCTGGCCGGGCAGAAGATCGAGCGGGTGCTCACGAACGATCCCGCGATGGGCGTCATCCGGCACGTCGACGCCGGCTACGACGACGCGCGCGAGGTCGCCGAGCGCACCGGCGTCCGCGTCCCGATGGCCGAGTAAGGAAGGGCCCCTTGTTAACGCATTCTGCATGTGAAGGGTCCCTTCCTAACGGGTTCCGGAAGCTGTGGGACGAGATCGCGCCGATCGGGCGCGACGAGGGCAGCAGCGGCTACCTGCGCTACGCGCTCACCGAACCGGAGCTGCGGCTGCGGGAGTGGTTCCACAACCAGGCCGACGCCCGCGGGATGCCGGTTCAGCAGGACGGCAACGGCAACCTGTTCGCCTGGTGGGGCGACCCGGGGGCCGGGGACGCGGTGCTCACCGGCAGCCACTTCGACTCGGTGCCGCACGGCGGCGGGTACGACGGGCCGCTCGGCATCGTCAGCGCGTTCCTCGCCGTGGACGAGCTGCGGGCCGCGGGCGTCACCCCGGACCGGCCGGTGGTGGTCGCCGCGTTCGTCGAGGAGGAGGGCGCGCGGTTCGGCGTACCCTGCCTGGGGTCTCGGCTGCTCACCGGCGAGATCGACGTCGACCGCGCGGCCGGGCTGCGCGACCAGGCCGGGACGACCTTCGCGCAGGCGCTGGGCGAGCGGCCGGCGGGCGCCGACCCGGCGCTGCTCGGCCGCTTCGCGGCCTTCGTGGAACTGCACGTCGAGCAGGGCCGCGCGCTGGTCGACCTGGACGCGCCGGTCGCTGTGGCGTCCGCGATCTGGCCGCACGGCCGGTGGCGGTTCGACTTCACCGGCGAGGGAAACCACGCGGGTACGACAAGGATGGCCGACCGCCGCGACCCGATGCTCACCTACGCGTTCACCGTGCTGGCGGCGAACAAGGAGGCCCGGCTGCGCGACGCGCACGCCACAGTGGGCCGGGTGTCGGTCGAGCCGAACGCCACGAACGCGATCCCGTCCCGGGTCACCGGCTGGCTGGACGCGCGGGCGGCCGAGGCGGAGACGCTGTACGGTCTGGTCGAGGCGGTACGCACCAAGGCCGCCGACCGGGCCGGCCGCGACGGCACCGCGCTGACCTGCACACAGGAGTCGGCGACCCCGCTCGTCGCGTTCGACCGCGGGCTGGCCGACCGGCTGGCCGCGCTGCTCGACGCGCCGGTGCTGCCCACCGGCGCCGGGCACGACGCGGGCGTGCTGGCGGCGCACCTGCCCACCGCGATGCTGTTCGTGCGCAACCCGACCGGGGTGTCGCACTCCCCCGCCGAGGCGGCCACCGACGCCGACTGCGCCGCCGGGGTGGCCGCCCTGGCCCGGGTGCTGGAGGAGCTGGCATGCCGCTGACCCGCTGGCTGGCCGAGTACGCCTGGCTGCCCGACCGCGCCGAGCCCACCCGGGACGTGCTGATCGAGGCGACCGACGGGCGGCTCACCGCTGTCACCCCGCTGACCGTGGACGGTCCGCCGACCGCCGGGGTGGAGGTGCTCGGCGACGCGGTCCGGCTGCCCGGCCTGACGCTGCCCGGCCTGGCGAACGCGCACTCACACGCGTTCCACCGGGCGCTGCGCGGGCGCACCCACGACGGGCGCGGCGACTTCTGGTCCTGGCGCAGCCTGATGTACGCCGTCGCGATCCGGCTCGACCCGGACACCTACCTGGCGCTGGCCCGCGCCGTGTACGCCGAGATGGCGCTGTCCGGAATCACCTGCGTGGGCGAGTTCCACTACCTGCACCACGGTCCCGGCGGCACCCCGTACGACGACCCGAACGCCATGTCGGCCGCGCTCGTGGAGGCCGCCGCGCACGCCGGGATCCGGCTCACGCTGCTGGACACCGCGTACCTGGCCGGGGGCGTGGACGGCGCGCCGCTGGCCGGGCCGCAACGCCGGTTCGGCGACGGTGACGCGCTGCGCTGGGCGGCGCGGGTGGACGCGTTCCGCCCGGCCGACGACCACGTCCGGCTCGGCGCGGCCATCCACTCGGTACGCGCGGTCCCGGCCGAGCAGCTCGCCACGGTGGCGGGCTGGGCCGACCGCAACGGGCTGCCGCTGCACGTGCACCTGTCCGAGCAGCCGGCCGAGAACGACGCCTGCCGCGCGGTGCACGGCTGCACCCCGACGCGGCTGCTGGCCGACCACGGCGTCCTCGGCCCGCACACCACAGCCGTGCACGCCACCCACCCGACCGCCGCCGACGTGGCGCTGCTCGGCGACAGCCGTACCCGGGTCTGCGTCTGCCCCACCACGGAACGCGACCTGGCCGACGGGGTCGGCCCGGTGCGGCGGATGGCCGACGCGGGCAGCCCGCTGAGCCTGGGCAGCGACAGTCACGCCGTGGTGGACCTGTTCGAGGAGGCCCGCGCGCTGGAGTTGGACGAGCGGCTGCGTACCCGGCGGCGGGGGCACTTCACGCCGGCCGAGCTGCTCGGCGCCGCCACCGTCGGCGGGCACGCCGCGCTGGGCTGGGGCGACGCCGGCCGGCTCGCCGTCGGGCAGCGCGCGGACCTGGTCACGGTACGGCTGGACGGCGCCCGCACCGCCGGGGTGCCGCCGGTCGGCGCGTTCTTCGCCGCCACCGCCGCCGACGTGACAAGCGTGGTGGTCGACGGCCGGCCCGTGGTGGACGGCGGCCGGCACCTCACCGTGGACGTGCCCACCGAGCTGCGGGACGCAATCGCAGCGGTGACCGCGAAGGAGGACTCGTGACGCGCGGGAGCCTGCTCGTCGACCACATCGGTGAGCTGGTCACGAACGACGGCCGCGACGGCGACCCGCTGGGTGTCCGCCGCGACGCCGCCCTGTTGATCGAGGACGGCGAGGTGGCCTGGACCGGCCCGGCGCGGCACGCGCCCGCCGCCGACCGGCGCATCGACGCCGGTGGTGCGGCGGTGCTGCCCGGCTTCGTGGACAGCCACGCCCACCTGGTCTTCGCCGGGGACCGGGCCGCCGAGTTCGCCGCCCGGATGGCCGGCGAGCGCTACACCGGCGGCGGCATCCGCACCACAGTCGGCGCCACCCGCGCCGCCTCCGACGACGACCTGCGCGCCACAGTGGGCCGGCTGCGCGCGGAGATGCTGCGGCAGGGCACCACCACGGTCGAGATCAAGAGCGGGTACGGCCTGAACGTCGCCGACGAGGCCCGCTCGCTGCGGATCGCCGCCGAGTTCACAGACGACACCACGTTCCTCGGCGCGCACGTCGTCCCCGCCGAGTACGCCGACCGCCCGGACGACTACGTGGGCCTGGTGTGCGGGCCGATGCTCGCCGCCGCCGCGCCGTACGCCCGCTGGATCGACGTGTTCTGCGAGCGGGGCGCGTTCGACGCCGACCACGCGCGGGCGATCCTCGCCTGCGGGCAGGCCGCCGGTCTGGGCGTCCGGCTGCACGCCAACCAGCTCGGTCCCGGGCCGGGCGTGCGGCTCGGCGTGGAGATGGGCGCGGCCAGCGTCGACCACTGCACCCACCTGACCGACGCCGACATCGACGCGCTGGCCTCACGACGGATCGACTGCATGTGCGCCGAGGGCAACCACACGGCCACCGTCGCCACGCTGCTGCCCGGGGCGGAGTTCTCCACCCGGTCGCCCTATCCGGACGCCCGGCGACTGCTCGACGCGGGCGTGACGGTGGCGCTGGCGACCGACTGCAACCCCGGCTCGTCGTACACGTCCTCGATGCCGTTCTGCGTCGCGCTCGCCGTACGCGAGATGGGGATGACCCCGGCGGAGGCGGTGTGGGCCGCGACCGCCGGCGGGGCGGCGGCGCTGCGCCGCACCGACGTGGGACGGCTGACCCCCGGGGCGCGGGCCGACCTGATCATCCTCGACGCCCCGTCCCACCTGCACCTGGCCTACCGGCCGGGGGTGCCACTGATCCGCCAGGTCCTGCACAACGGAGTACCGCGATGACCACAGTGACCATCCTGTCCACCGGCGTCACAGCCGCCGACGTGCTCGCGGTGGCCCGCGGCACCGCCAAGGTCGTGCTCGACCCGGCCGCCACCGAGGCGATGGCGACCAGCCGCTCCATCGTGGACCGCATCGAGGCGGCCGGGCGGCCGGTGTACGGCGTCTCCACCGGCTTCGGCGCGCTCGCCAACACGTTCGTGGCCCCGGAGCGGCGGGCCGAGCTCCAGCACGCGCTGATCCGCTCGCACGCCGCCGGGGTGGGCGCGCCGATGCCGCGCGAGGTGGTACGCGCCATGATGCTGCTGCGGATCCGCTCGCTGGCGCTCGGCCGCTCCGGGGTACGCCCGCTGGTCGCCGAGGCGCTCGTGGACCTGCTCAACCACGAGGTGACCCCGTGGGTGCCCGAGCACGGCTCGCTCGGCGCATCAGGCGATCTGGCGCCGCTGGCGCACTGCGCGCTGGTGCTGCTCGGCGAGGGCTGGGTGCTCGGCCCGGCCGGTGACCGCATTCCGGCCGCCGACGCGCTGCGCCGGGTCGGGCTCGAGCCGGTGTCGCTGGCCGCCAAGGAGGGGCTGGCGCTGATCAACGGCACCGACGGCATGCTCGGCATGCTGCTGCTCGCCGTCGCAGACGCCCGGCACCTGTTCGCCATGGCGGACGTGACCGCGGCGCTCGCCATCGAGGCGATGCTCGGCTCGGAGCGGCCGTTCCTGCCCGAGCTGCACGCGATCCGCCCGCACCCCGGCCAGGCCGCGTCGGCGGCGAACATCCACCGGCTGTTGCAGGGCTCGGCGGTGATGGACTCGCACCGCGACGACCTGGCGCACGCGGTGCAGGACGCGTACTCGATGCGGTGTGCGCCGCAGGTGGCCGGCGCGGCCCGGGACACGCTCGACTTCGTCGAGGTGATCGCGGGCCGGGAACTGCTGTCGGTGGTGGACAACCCGGTGGTGCTGCCGGACGGGCGGGTCGAGTCGACAGGCAACTTCCACGGCGCGCCGCTCGGCTTCGCCGCCGACTACCTGGCCATCGCCGCCGCCGAGGTGGGCGCGATCGCGGAACGCCGGGTGGACCGGCTGCTGGACGTCACCCGCTCCCGGGAGTTGCCCGCGTTCCTGTCCCCCGACGCCGGGGTGAACTCCGGGCTGATGATCGCCCAGTACACCGCCGCCGGGATCGTGGCGGAGAACCGCCGGCTGGCCGCGCCCGCCTCGGTCGACTCGCTGCCCACCAGCGGCATGCAGGAGGACCACGTCTCGATGGGCTGGGCGGCCACCAAGAAGCTGCGCACGGTGCTGGACAACCTGACCAGCCTGCTCGCGGTGGAGCTGCTGGCGGCCGTACGCGGGCTCCAGCTCCGCGCGCCGCTCACGCCGTCACCGGCCGGGCGGGCCGCGCTCGACGTGCTCGGCGGCACCATCGGCGAGCCGGGACCGGACGTGTTCCTCGCGCCGCTGATGGAGGCGGCGCGGGACGTGGTACGCGGTCCGGAGCTGCGCGCGGCGATCGAACGGGAGATCGGCCCGCTCGGCTGAGCGGGCCGGTCCGGGCGCTCCGGCCGCGCGCGCGTGCGGCGCTGCGGCCAGGCGGCCGGGCGGCCGGCGGATCAGGCGGGTGGGAGCACCTTCGCGACCAGCTTGGCCAGCTCCCGCAGCGCCTTGCCACGGTGACTGACCGCGTCCTTCTCCTCGGGCGTCAGCTCCGCGTTGGTCCGCTCCTGCCCGTCACCGAGAAAGATCGGGTCGTAGCCGAAGCCGCCGTCGCCGCGCGGCGCGCGCAGCAGCCGACCGGACTGGCGGCCGTCGACCAGGTGCTCCTTGCCGCCCGGCAGCACCAGCGCGACGGTGCAGACGAACGCGGCGCCCCGGTGCTCGTCCGGCACGTCGCCGATCTGGTCCAGCACGAGCTGGAGGTTGGCGTGGTCGTCGCCGTGCCGGCCGGACCAGCGGGCGCTGAACACACCCGGCATGCCGTTGAGCGCGTCCACCGCCAGCCCGGAGTCGTCGGCGATGGTCGGCAGGCCGGTGCGCCGGCAGCCCTCCCGCGCCTTGATCAGCGCGTTCTCACCGAAGGTGAGGCCGGTCTCCGGCAGCTCCGGGTACTCCTCGACGTCGTCGAGCCCGAGCAGGGCGATCCGGTGCGCGCCGAGCGCGCCGTCCAGGATCCGCTGGAGCTCGACCAGCTTCTTCCGGTTCCGGGTGGCGAGCAGGACCTTGTTCATGACGAGAGCGCCTTCCGCTGCGCGTCGGTCAGTTCCAGGCAGCCCGCCACGCCCAGGTCGAGCAGCGCGTCGAGCTGGTCGCGGGCGAAGACGCCCGCCTCGCCCGTACCCTGCACCTCGACGAAGTCGCCGGTGCCGGTGCAGACCACGTTCATGTCGACCTCGGCGGTGACGTCCTCGGCGTAGCAGAGGTCGAGCATCGCCTCGCCGCCGATCACCCCGACGCTCACCGCGGCCACCGAGCGGTGCATCACCTTCTCCACCTTGCCCGCCAGCGCCTTGCGCTCGGCCAGCCAGGTCACCGCGTCGTGCAGCGCGACGTACGCGCCGGTGATCGCGGCGGTACGGGTACCGCCGTCGGCCTGGAGCACGTCGCAGTCCAACACGATCGAGTTCTCGCCGAGCGCCTTGAGGTCGACGCAGGCGCGCAGGCTGCGGCCGATCAGCCGGGAGATCTCGTGGGTTCGCCCGCCGACCTTGCCGCGGACGCTCTCCCGGTCCGAGCGGGTGTTCGTGGCCCGGGGCAGCATCGCGTACTCGGCAGTCACCCAGCCCAGCCCGGAACCCTTGCGCCAGCGGGGCACGCCCTCGGTGACGCTCGCCGTGCAGAGGACCCGGGTCGCGCCGAACTCGACGAGCACCGAGCCCTCCGGGTGGGTGCTCCAGCCCCGGGTCAGGGTCACCGGTCGGAGTTGGTCGGGCCGCCGCCCGTCAGGTCGCGCCATGCCTGCACCCTATGCGGTGCGGTGATCGCACCGCCCGCGGGTGCCCGCCGAGGAGAACCGGCCGCCGCCGGGCTCAGATCTCGTAGCAGGCGCCGGGCCGCACCACGTCCAGCGGCCCGGCGTACGCCCCGGCCGCCGCCTCCACCGTCTGCGACTCGCTGCCCCAGGCCGGTACGAGATGGGTGAGCAGGAGCCGGCCCACGCCCGCCTTGGTGGCCGCCTCGCCGGCCTCCCGGCCGGTCAGGTGCAGGTCCGGCGGGTTCTCCACGCCGTCCATGTAGCTCGCCTCGCAGAGGAACACGTCGGCGTCCTGGGCCAGGCGCAGCAGCGCCTCACAGGGCGCGGTGTCGGCGGAGTAGCAGAACACCCGGCCGCCGTGCTCCAGCCGCACCCCGTACGTCTCGACCGGGTGGTTCATCCGGTCGACGGTGACGCTGAACGGGCCGATCGGAAACGTGCCCGGCTGGAGACCGTAGAACTGGTAGACGTCCTCCACCGAGCCTTCCTCCTGCCCGTACGCCATGGCGAGCCGGTCGGGCGCGCCGGAGGGGGCGTACATCGGCAGGGGCGGGTACGGACCGTCCGGCGCGTACCGGCGCACCACCACGTAGGACACGGCGTCGAACATGTGGTCGCAGTGCAGGTGGGTGAGGAGGACGGCGTCGGGGGCGTGCAGCCCGACGTAGCGCTGGAGCGTGGAGAGCGACCCCACCCCGAAGTCGATCAGAAGCCGGAAGCCCTCGGCTTCCATGAGATAGGCCGAGCAGGGGGATTCGGGCCCCGGGAAGCTGCCCGCGCAGCCGAGGACGGTCAGTCTCATCCGGTGGCCTCGATCTCACGATGAGTAGTCGATGCGCCGGCGGCGGCGCCGCCGATGATCTCTACCGACGCGCTCGCCACGCTGCGCAGCCTACGCGTCGCCCCGGTCGAGCAAGAATCATCTGCCGGAAGTTGTCATCAACGTGACACCCATACACGTCCGCTCCGGACGAGACCGGCGGTCCGGCCGGCGGGCACGCCACCGACCGGACCGGCCATCGGTCCGTCAGGCCCAGAGCTGACCGTCCAGGGCCTCCTCCGCGTCGGCGAGGGTGCCGCCGTACGCGCCGGTCGAAAGGTATTTCCAGCCGCCGTCACAGACCACGAACGCCACGTCCGCGCGGCGGCCGTCGCGGACCGCCTCGTGCGCCACCGCGAGTGCGGCGTGCAGGATGGCGCCGGTGGAGAACCCGGCGAAGATGCCCTCCACCTCGACGAGCTGACGGGTACGCAGCACCGCGTCCCGGGTGCCCACGGAGAAGCGGCGGGACAGCACCCCGGCGTCGTACAGCTCGGGCACGTAGCCCTCGTCGATGTTGCGCAGGCCGTAGACCAGCTCGCCGTAGCGCGGCTCGGCCGCCACGATCTGGATGCCTTCGACCTTCTCCCGCAGGAAGCGCCCGGTGCCCATGAGCGTGCCGGTGGTGCCCAGCCCGGCCACGAAGTGGGTGATGCCCGGCAGGTCCTGGAGCAGCTCCGGCCCGGTCGTCTCGTAGTGCGCCCGGGCGTTCGCCTCGTTGCCGTACTGGTAGAGCATCACCCAGTCCGGGTGCTCGGCGGAGATCTGCTTCGCGGTCGCGACCGCCTGGTTCGAGCCGCCGGCCGCCGGCGAGAAGATGATCTCCGCGCCGTACATCCGGAGCAGCTGCACCCGTTCGGTGGAGACGTTCTCCGGCATCACGCAGACCAGGCGATAGCCGCGCAGCTTCGCCACCATGGCCAGCGAGATGCCGGTGTTGCCGCTCGTCGGCTCCAGGATCGTGTCACCGGGACGCAGCCGGCCGGACTCCTCGGCCGCGCGGACCATGAACAGCGCCGCGCGGTCCTTGATGCTGCCGGTCGGGTTCCGGTCCTCCAGCTTGGCCCAGAGCCGCACCGGCGGCGCCCCGGCGGGAACCGTCGGCGAGAGCCGGGGCAGCCCGACCAGCGGGGTGCCGCCACACGCGTCGAGCAGGCTGTCGTACCGCGCCATCGCGGGCCCCCCTCAGCGGGCGGCGCGCGTGGAGACCGCGTGCGAGGCGATCGCCGCGGCGGCCGCGAAGCCGAACGCGCCACCGGCCACGGCCGGCAGGACGGTCACGCTGTCGCCGTCGTTGAGCTTGGCGTCGAGCGCGCCGAGGAAGCGGACGTCCTCGTCGTTGACGTAGACGTTGACGAACCGGTGCAGCGCGCCCGCGTCGGTGACCAGGCGCGCCTTCAGGCCGCCGTGCCGGGAGTCCAGGTCGGCGATCAGATCGGCGAGCGTGTCGCCGCTGCCCTCGACGACCTTCGCGCCGCCGGTGTAGCTGCGCAGGATGGTGGGAATGCGAACCTCGATAGCCATGATGTCTCGTGCTCCTCGTTCGAGATCGTGCCAGGTGACGGGAAAAGGAAGGTGCCGGCGCTGATGGTCAGCGGTCGGAACACTCGTAGTCGACCGTCGCCGGGCTCTGCCCGAACATGTAGGACTGGACGGCGTTCGGGTCCACGGCGGCATCCACGATCTGCACCGGTTCCTCGGTGATCACGCCGTCGATGATCCGGAAGGAGCGGATCTCCTCGGTGTCGGGCTCGCGGGTCGAGACGAGCAGGTAGTGCGCGCCCGGCTCGCCGGCGAAGGAGACGTCCGTACGCGACGGGTAGGCCTCCGTCGCGGTGTGCGAGTGGTAGATGACGACCGGTTCCTCGTCGCGGTCGTCCATCTCGCGCCACACCCGCAACTGCTCCATCGAGTCGAACTCGTAGAACGTCATGGAGCGGGCGGCGTTGTCCATCGGGATGTGCCGGGTCGGGGTGTCACTGCCGACGGGGCCGGCGACCACGCCGCACGCCTCGTCCGGGTGGTCCCGACGCGCGTGGGCGACGATCGCGTCGATGATCGACCGGTCGATGCTCAGCACGCCGCCAAGCCTAGCGCCTGGTCGTCCCGGACTGCGAGGTGGCAACCGTCACCACTCAGTCGATGAGCGCGTTGAGCAGGGATTCCTGGAGATATCCGAGATAGGCGTAGACCGACAGTTGGAACACCCGGGACGAACCCGGGTCCGCGGCCACCGCGTCGTCGAGTTCCTCACCCAGGTCGGTGCCGTCCTTGATCTCCAGGCGTACGCCCATCGCGAGCCGGGCGTCGTTGAGCGCGCGCAGCCACGCCTCGGCCGCCTCCGCGTCCAGCCGCACCTCGCCGCCGGCGTCCCCGTCGGGCAGCGCGGCGAGGACGGCGCCCGCCTGGTCGATCTTGCCGGTCTTGAGATCGCCCTCGGTGTAGCGGCGGAACTCGGCCGTGCCGGCGTCGTCGTCCGGATAGACGTCGGGGAAGAGCCGCCCGACCACCGGGTCGCTGTGGTCGAAGCCGTCGGTCAGCAGGCCGACCACCTCGTTGGCGACCTTGCGCAGCACCCGGACCTCGTCCACGGCGAACGTGGCCACGTAGTGGTCGCCGCGGCGGCGGAACATGCTCATGAGCGGTCCACCGTCGCCCACAGCCCGTACGCGTGCAGCTGCGCCGCGTCGTGCTCCATCCGCTCCCGGGCGCCGCTGGAGACCACGGCCTTGCCCTTGTGGTGCACGTCCAGCATGAGCCGCTCCGCCTTCTCCCGGCTGTACCCGAAGAGCTTCTGGAACACCCAGGTCACATACGTCATCAGGTTGACCGGATCGTCCCAGACGATGGTCACCCATGGCCGGTCGGAGACCGGCACCTCTTCGGTGTCCGGCGTCTCGACCGGCGCAACCTGTGGAGCCGCCATGCCCCCCATCGTGCCACCGGATCCGGGGAACCGATGAACCGGAACCGCGCGGCGGTCGTCGTCACCCGCCCGGGCCGCGTACGCGAGCCCGGGTCGCCGCGTGCCGGCGGCGTCGTCAGGCAAGCAGGATGCCGTGGTCGACAGCATCGGCGAGCACCGAGCCGAGCGAGAGACGGATCACCTCGAAGCGGCGGGCCACCTCGCGGGACAGTTCGAGTTCGACCTCGCGCAGCGCGCGCTGGGCCCAGGAGCGAGCGGCGTTCGGGTCGTTGTTGCCGGGTGCCCGCCAGTGCTGCCAGCAGCCGCCGTTGAGGGCGACGCCGACCGGCGGGAGCACCTCGTCGCGCTGCGCGCCGGGCAGCCCGGCCAGCGCGTCCAGGGCGCCGGCGCCGGTGAGCCCGGCGACCCCGGCCGTGCTGGTCACCAGGAGCACCCGGTCCAGTTCGGGGGCGTCCGGGTGGTCGGCCAGGCCCCAGCGCACCGCGTGGGTGATGCGCCGGCGTACGCCCTCGGCCAGCGGCGCGCCGAAGACCCGGGCGGCGGCCTCGTCGACCAGCCCTCGCACCGCCTCGTCGCACTGGGCCGTGGCGAGCAGCGACAGCGCCTCCAGCTCCCGGTCGAGCATCTGCGGCAGGCCGGCGCAGCCGACCCCGAAGACGATCTCCTGCACCACCCGCAGGTGGATGTTCGCCAGTTCCAGGGCGAGGTGCTGGCGGATCCGGCGGGCGCAGGCACGGGCCTGACGGTCGATCCGGTCGGCCAGTTCGCCCGGCTCGACGCCGGCGAGCACCGGCACCCGGCCGTGCGCGCCGGACGGCACCGGTGGGTGGGCGCTGCCGCGGCGCAGCACCTCGTCGGCGGCCCAGTTCACCAGCGCGCGGCGCAGGTGCGGCAGCTCGGCGCGGCGGGCCGGGAACCACCGGGCCGGGGTGAGCGCCGGCACCGCGGCCAGCAGGGCCGCGCGGTGCGCCTCGATGGAGACCGACACCGGGTCGAGCCGCCGGGTGGGCCCGGTCCGGCCGGACGGCGGCACGTCCGGCATCCGGGCGGCGTCGCCGGGCGCCGGGCCGGTCGCGCCCGGCGTGACGGCGAAGAACACCTCGACCCGGGTACGCGCCACCTCGGCGAGCAGATGCAGCTCGGCCGCGCTGAACGCCTGGTCGGCGGAGATCACGAAGAGCAGCGCGCCGGCCCGGCCGACGGCGTCGCGCAGCACCCGGCCGCCGGCCACACCGAGCGTGCCGGTGTCCGGCGTGTCGACCACCGCGAAGTGCCGCAGCAGCGGATCGGGCAGGCTCAGTTCGACCCGGCGCGGCGGCCGGGCCAGCGCCGGGCCGGCCGCGAGCGGGTCGGCGCCGTAGGCGTGCGGCTGGCGGTAGCCCGGGACGTACGCGGCGCGGGTGGCGGTGGCGGCGTGCTGGACCAGCAGGTTGCTGCCCGGCGGCACGGCGAGCGTCGCGGCCTCGATCCCGAGCAGGCCGACGATCAGCTCACGCCGGTTCGCGCCGGCCGGACCGGCGACGACCACCGCCATCGGCTCGTCCGGCCGGGGTTCGGTCACCCCGAGCCGGGTCGGCAGCGGGGCGCATCCGGAGGGCTCGGCCTGACTGTGCGGGTCGGGCACGTCGACCGAAGGGAGCGAACCTGGTGTCATCAGGTGGGCCTCCCGGTCGGGCGACCGGGGTATCGGTCGCGGGTCTCCCCTGGTTGCAGGGGCTGCCGGAAGAGTACGGGTGTCGGCCATCCGACAGCCAACATGTCCGGTACTCACGGGTAATGGACAGATTACTCAACTTCGCTGCGTGACGGTACGCACGCGGACGGAACATGGTCGATATGCTGCGTCGATGAGTAGGTGGGAGTTCGTCGGCCGTACGGATGAACTCAACCGTCTGTTGTCGGCGGTCGGCGGCCCGGAGGGGCGCGGGTTGCTCCTCAGCGGCGACGCCGGGGTCGGCAAGAGCCGGCTGCTGCGCGAGGGGGTGGCCGCGCTCTCCCCCGAGCGGTACGCGATCTGGTCCGTCGCGGCCAGTGCCACCACCGCCGCGCTGCCGTTCGGCGGGCTGGTCCAGGTGCTCCCCGCCTCGCAGCCGCAGGGCCTGTCCCCCGCCGGCATCCTGCGCTGGGCCATGGACGTGCTCCAGGAACAGGCCGCCGGCCGGCCCGTCGTGCTCGCCATCGACGACGCGCACCTGCTGGATCCGCCGTCGGCGGCGCTCGTGCACCTGGTCGCCCGGTCGGAGAACGCCTACGTGATCGGGACGCTGCGCAACGGCGAACAGGTCCCGCTGCCGATCCGCGCACTCTGGACGGACGACCTCGTCGACCTGGTCGAGCTGGGCCCGCTGTGCCGCAGCGAGACCACCGGGCTGCTCGCCGCCATCCTCGGTGGGCCGGTCGACGCCTGTTCCTCGGACCGGCTGTTCCAGCTCTCCGCCGGCAACCCGCTGCTGCTGCGGGAGCTGGTGCTGGCTGCCGACGACGCGCTGAACCGCAGGTACGGGATCTGGACCTGGACCGGCCGGCTGGGGCTGGCACCCAACCTCACCGAACTCATCGACACGCGGATCGGCCAGCTCACCCCCGGCGTCCGGGGAGTCGTCGAGCTGGTCGCCTTCGGCGAGCCGCTGGGCCTGCAACTGCTGGAACGGGCGGTCGACCCGGCGGACGTGGAGACGGCCGAGGAACGCGGGCTCATCACGCTGGTGCACGACGACCGGCGGCTCAACGTCCGCCTGGCGCACCCGCTCTACGGCGAGGTGATGCGGCGGCGCTGCCCGGTCAGCCGCACCCGCCGCCTCCAGGCCACCCTGGCCGGCCTGCTGGAGCAGGTGGGCAAGCGCCGCCGGGAGGACCTGCTGCGCGTCGCGGTGTGGCGGCTCGACTCGGGTACGGCGCAGGACGTGGGCCTGCTGCTCGAAGCGGCGGTGCAGGCGTTCGGCCGGTACGACGTGCCGCTGGCCACCCGGCTGGCCCGGGCCGCGCTGGAGGCGGGCGGCGGCACGGACGCGGCGGAACTGCTCGCCACCATCCTGATGTTCGGCGACCGGCCGGACGAGGCGATCGGCGTGCTCGACCAGGTCGCCGGCGAGATCCACGACGACCGGCGGCGCAGCCGGTGGCTGACCGTCCGGGGCATGGTCAGCTACTGGGGGCTCAACCGCGAGTCCACGGTGGAGGAGATCGCCGCGCGTGCCGAGGAGCTGGACGACCCGGCCGACCGGGCCCGGGTACGCGCGTTCGAGGCCATCATGCGGCTGCACCGGCTCGACGTCGACGTCGCGGTACGGCTGGCCCAGGAGGTGCTGGACCGGCCGGCCGCCCCGATGGCCGCCCGGGAGCTGGCCCGCTGCACGCTCGCCCACCTCCAGGCCGCCCAGGGGCAGTACCAGCTCAGCACCACCGCGATCGCCCGGGTGCAGGCCGAGGCGGCATGCTGGCGGGCCGACATGCCCTACCTCCAGCTCGCCATGGAACTGGCCCGGGGCACCCGGCTGACGCTCTCCGGCGACCTGCCCGGCATCGACGCGATCGTCGCCGACGAGTTCGCCGACCTGGCGGGCGCCGGCGACTTCCGGCTCGGCACCGGCTACCTGGCCATCCTGCAGGCGTACGCGGCGCGGCTGCGCGGGCGCGGCGACGACGCGCTGCGGACCAGCCTGGAGGCGTGCGCGGTGCTCGCCACCAGCCGGGTGTACGCGGGCCTCGCGCACGCCGAGCGAGCCCAGGCCGCCGCGCTGCGCGGAGACGCGACGCACGCGGCCGAGGCGATGGCCGAGGCGGACCGGACGCACGCGCCGGGCATGGCGGTGCTCTACCCGTGGCTGGAACAGGCCCGGGGCGCGGTCCAGGCCGCCACGGGCGACCTGCCGGGGGCCACCAAGCACCTGTGCGCGCTCGCCGACCGGCTGCGTGAGGACGGCCTGGCCGGGCACGAGCTGCTCGTCCTGCTCGACCTGGTCCGGCTGGACCAGGCCGCCGCGCCGGTCGGCCCGACCTGCACCGACGGTGGCCGGCGCACCGTGGCGCAACGCCTGGCCGAACTCTCCGAGCAGGTCGACGGCGTGCTGCCGCCGCTCGTCGCCCGGTTCGGCCGGGCCGCCGTCGACGGCTCCCCGGAGGCGCTGCTCGCCGTCGCCGACGGCTTCGCCGACCGGGAGCTGACCGTGTACGCGGCCGAGGCGACCGCGCTGGCGCTGCACCGGACGCGACACGTCCGCGCCGGCGCCACCGGGCCGATCCGGGACCGCCTGGCCGATCTGCTGCGCCGCTGCGACGAGATCTCCACCCCGGCGCTGCGGCTGCTGCGCCCCACGCTGAGCGAACGGGAGTGGGAGATCGCCCGGCTGGCCGCCGACGGTGTGACCAGCCGCGCCATCGCCGAACGGCTGTTCCTGTCCACGCGCACGGTGGAGAACCACCTCCAGCGCGTCTACAGCAAACTCGGCGTCGCCGGGCGCGGCGAGTTGCGGGCCGCACTGCGGTCCATGCCGGGGCACGACGGCGCGGACCCGGGCTGAACTCTAGGCTGGGGCGGTGAGCTCCCTTCGCCCCGCGCTGCTGACCGACCACTACGAGCTGACCATGGTCAGCGCGGCCCTGCGTGACGGCACGGCCGACCGACGCTGCGTCTTCGAGGTGTTCAGCCGGCGGCTGCCGGCCGGGCGTCGGTACGGCGTGGTCGCCGGAACCGGCCGGCTGATCGAGATGATCCGCGACTTCCGGTTCGACCCGGCGGAGATCGACTTCCTGCGCCGTACCGGTGTGGTGGACGAGCCGGCCGCGCAGTGGCTGGCCGACTACCGGTTCACCGGCGACATCGACGGCTACGCCGAGGGCGAGCTGTTCTTCCCCGGCTCCCCGATCCTCACCGTGTCCGGCACGTTCGCCGAGTGCGTGGTGCTGGAGACGCTCGTGCTGTCGGTGCTCAACCACGACTGCGCGGTCGCCGCCGCGGCGGCCCGGATGGTCACCGCGGCCCGGGGCCGGGCGCTGATCGAGATGGGCTCCCGCCGGGCACACGAGGAGGCCGCCGTCGCCGCCGCGCGGGCCGCCTACCTGGCCGGGTTCCGGTTCACCTCCAACCTGGCCGCCGGGCAGCGCTACGGCATCCCCACCGCGGGCACCGCCGCACACGCCTTCACGCTCCTGCACGACGACGAGCGGGCCGCGTTCGCCTCCCAGGTCGCCACGCTGGGCAAGGACACCACGCTGCTCGTCGACACGTACGACATCGCCCAGGGCATCCGCAACGCGATCGCGGTGGCCGGGCCGGAGCTGCGGGCGGTCCGGATCGACTCCGGCGACCTCGCCGTGATCGCCCAGCAGTCCCGGGAACTGCTCGACTCGCTCGGCGCCACCGAGACGAAGATCATCGTCTCGGGCGACCTCGACGAGTACGCCATCGCCGCGCTCGCCGCCGAACCGGTCGACATGTACGGCGCCGGCACCGCTGTGGTGACCGGCTCCGGAGCGCCCACCGCCGGCCTGGTCTACAAGCTGGTCGAGGTGGAGGGGCGACCGGTGGTCAAGCGCTCCGAGCACAAGGCCACCATCGGCGGCCGGAAGGTCGCGGTCCGCCGGCACAAGCCGACCGGCACCGCCACCGAGGAGGTCATCGTGCCGCAGGGCGTACCGGACCGGCAGCCGAACGACCGGCTGCTCCAGCACTCGTACGTGGTGTCGGGCGAGCCGGAGACGCTGCCCTCGCTGGAGGAGTCCCGGGACCACCTGCGCCAGTGCCTGATCTCGATCCCGTGGGAGGGGCTCAAGCTCTCCGCCGGGGATCCCGCCGTACCCGTGACCGTCGTACCCGCGAGCTGAGGAGGAACCCGTCAGATGGCGAACGCCCTGATCATCGTGGACGTGCAGAACGACTTCTGCGAGGGCGGCTCCCTCGCGGTCGGCGGCGGAGCCGGAGTGGCAGCGGGCATCTCCCGGCTGCTCGCCGCCGAGCCCGACCGGTGGGACCACGTGGTCGCGACGAAGGACTACCACATCGACCCGGGCGCGCACTTCGGCGACCCGCCGGACTACGTCGACTCCTGGCCCCGGCACTGCGTGGTCGGCACCGCCGGTTCCGAGTTCCACAGCGAGCTGGCGACCGACCGGGTGGAGGCGATCTTCCACAAGGGCGAGCACGCGGCCGCGTACTCCGGTTTCGAAGGCCACGCCACCGACGGCGAGTGCCTGGCCGACTGGCTGCGGCGGCACGACGTGGACCAGGTCGACGTGGTGGGCATCGCCACCGACCACTGCGTGCGCGCGACCGCCCTGGACGCCGCCCGGGAGGGCTTCCGGACCACTGTGCTGCTCGACCTGACCGCCGCTGTCGCGCCGGACACGCTCGACGTGGCGCTGCGGGCGCTCGACGGCGCCGGGGTGACCATGGTGGGCGAGCCTGTGATCACCGCCGCTTGACCGGATAATCGCTTGCGGGTGTCCTACCCCGGCCCCAGGATGGCGCCGGAGGTACGGACCGTCGTGAACCTGAAGCCTTACCGGGAGGCGCTCGCCCTACCCGGTCTCCGATCGTTGCTGCTGGTGTCGGTCCTGGCCCGCGTGCCGCTGACCGCCACCGGGGTGACGCTCACCTTCTACGTGGTGCTCGACCTGGGCCGCGGCTACGGCGCCGCCGGCCTGGTCGGCGCCGCGTCGACGATCGGCGCGGCGGTCGGCGCCCCACTGCTCGGGCGGCTCATCGACCGCCGAGGGCTCCGGCCGGTGCTGGTGCTCACCACAGTCGCCGAGGCGCTGTTCTGGTCCGCCGCGCCCACGCTGCCGTACCCGGTGCTGCTGCCCGCCGCGTTCCTCGCCGGGCTGCTCGCCCTGCCGATCTTCTCGATGATCCGCCAGTCGATCGCCGCGCTCGTGCCGGTGGAGAAGCGCCGACCCGCGTACGCGCTGGACTCGATCGCGATGGAGCTGTCGTTCATGGTCGGCCCGGCGCTCGCCGTCGCCCTGGCCACCGCCGTCACGCCGCGCCTGACGCTCTGGGCGGTCGGCGCCGGGATCGTCGGCTCCGGCATCTGTTTCTGGCTGCTCAACCCGCCGGTCCGCGCCGCCGACGAGCAGGCCGGGCCGCAGCGCCCGGTGCACCGCCGCGAGTGGCTCACCCCGCGTCTGCTCGCCGTGCTGGCCGTCAGCCTCGCCGGCACGCTGGTGCTCGGCGGCACCGACGTCGCAGTGGTCGCCGTGCTCCGCTCCGGCGGCGAGATCGGCTGGACCGGCGCCGTGCTGGCCGCCTGGGCGGTCGCCTCGCTGGCCGGCGGCTTCGCCTACGGCGCGGTACGCCGCTCGTTCTCCCCGCTGGCGCTGATGGCCGCGCTGAGCCTCGCCACCATCCCGGTCGGGCTGGGCGGGTCGCACTGGTGGCTGCTCTGTCTCGCGCTGATCCCGGCCGGAGCGCTCTGCGCCCCCACCCTCGCATCCACCTCCGACGCGGTCAGCCGGCTGGCCCCGCCCTCCGTACGGGGCCTGGCCATGGGCCTGCACGGCTCGGCCGTGACAGTGGGCATCGCGCTCGGCGCACCGCTGGCCGGTGCGGTCATCGACGCGACGGCACCCGTGTGGGGCTTCGTGGTCACCGGTGCGATCGGCGCGCTGGTGGCGCTGGCGGTGCTCCCGATCGAGCTGCGCCACCGCCGTACCGCAGCCGTCACCCCCACCCCTACCCTCGAGCCCGACTTGACCCCCGCGCCCTTGTAGCCCCCGGCCTCCGCGCCCGCCCTCGGCCTCCGCCCTCGCCCCGCCCTCCCGAAGTTGACCAAGGAGTTCACGTCCTCCCCAGCGGCGTAGACCGCCCCAAACCCCTTGATCACCGGACGCGGCAGGGGCGCCATCGGGCCTCCCCGGGCGTGATCAAGGAGTTTGTGTCCGCGCCGGCCCGCTGAATTGCCACAAACTCCTTGATCACGGGGCGCAGCGCGCGGCGCTGGCCCCACCCCAGCCTGACCCGCACGACTGCTCCAAGGCGGCCCGGGCTAGCCCAACCCGGGCTGGGCTGACCTGGTCGCTGGTCCGACCCGAACCCGGTCCGCCCCGGCACCTGGTCCGACCCGGTACCTGATCCGGTGATCATGAAGTTAGCGGGGACAAAACGGACGCCGATCGCCGCCAACTTCATGATCGACGCGAGGGGACGCACGCGGAGGGGGCGCGGGCGGAGGGAGCGCGGGCGGAGGGAGCGCGGGCGGAGGGGGCGCGGGCGGAGGGAGCGCGGGTGGGAAAAGGGCGGGCGCCGCGCCCCGGCAAAGGGGTGCGGCGCCCGTCTCGACGTGGCGGTGCGGTGGTGCTAGCGCTGGTCGAGGTTGCCTGCGGTGTCCTCCTGGTAGCTGGCGCCACCGTTGACCTCGCTGGTCAGCGGCTTGGCACCACCCTCGGGCGGACCGGCGAGGCTCTGCCCGGCGGCCAGCTCGGGGAACTTCGCGTCGAACGCCGGCCGCTCGGAGCGGATGCGCGGCATCCGGTCGAAGTTGCGCAGCGGCGGCGGGGAGCTGGTGGCCCACTCGAGCGAGTTGCCGTGACCCCACGGGTCGTCGACCTCGACCACCGGGCCGGTCTTGTACGACCTCCAGCAGTTCCAGATGAACGGCAGCGTCGAGATACCGGTGATGAACGCGCCGATCGTGGAGATCGTGTTCAGCGTGGTGAAGCCGTCGGCGGCCTGGTAGTCGGCGTACCGGCGCGGCATGCCCTCGTTGCCCAGCCAGTGCTGCACCAGGAACGTGGTGTGGAAGCCGATCATGGTCAGCCAGAAGTGGATCTTGCCGAGCCGCTCGTCGAGCATCCGGCCGAACATCTTCGGGAACCAGAAGTAGATGCCGGCGAACACGGCGAACACGATGGTGCCGAAGAGCACGTAGTGGAAGTGCGCCACCACGAAGTACGAGTCGTGCAGGTGGAAGTCGAGCGGCGGGCTGGCCAGCAGCACGCCGGTGAGGCCACCGAAGAGGAAGGTCACCAGGAAGCCGATCGAGAACAGCATCGGCGTCTCGAACGTGATCTGGCCCCGCCACATGGTGCCGATCCAGTTGAAGAACTTCATACCGGTGGGCACGGCGATCAGGTAGCTCAGGAAGCTGAAGAACGGCAGCAGCACCTGGCCGGTGGCGAACATGTGGTGCGCCCAGACGCTCATCGACAGGGCGGCGATGGCGATGGTGGCGGCCACGAGGCCCTTGTAGCCGAAGATCGGCTTCCGGGAGAACACCGGGATGATCTCGCTGATGATGCCGAAGAACGGCAGCGCGATGATGTACACCTCGGGGTGACCGAAGAACCAGAACAGGTGCTGCCAGAGCATCGGCCCGCCGGTCGCCGGGTCGTACACGTGGGCGCCCATCAGGCGGTCCGCGGCGAGCGCGAACAGCGCGGCGGCCAGCAGCGGGAAGACCAGGATCGCCAGCAGGCTGGTGACCAGCATGTTCCAGGTGAAGATCGGCATCCGGAACATGGTCATGCCGGGTGCGCGCAGCGTCAGGATCGTGGTGATCAGGTTGACCGCGCCGAGGATCGTGCCCAGACCGGAGATGGCCAGGCCGACGACCCACATGTTGGCGCCGACGCCCGGGGCGTGGTCGGCGGTGCTCAGCGGCGTGTACGCGGTCCAGCCGAAGTCGGCCGCGCCACCCGGGGCGATGAAGCCCGCGGTGGCGAGCGTGCCGCCGAACAGGTACAGCCAGTAGGCGAACGCGTTGAGCCGGGGGAACGACACGTCCGGCGCGCCGATCTGCAGCGGCACCACGTAGTTCGCGAAGGCGAACACGATCGGCGTCGCGAAGAACAGCAGCATGATCGTGCCGTGCATGGTGAAGAGCTGGTTGTACTGCTCGGGCGACAGGAACTGAAGGCCCGGTTGCGCGAGTTCGGCGCGCATGATCAGGGCCATCAGGCCACCGATCATGAAGAACACGAACGCGGTGACCATGTACATGATCCCGATCTGCTTCGCGTCCGTGGTGCGCAGCAGCCGCGCGATGGCCGACCCCTTGACCGGCTCGCGGACCGGCCAGGGCCGGGTCACGACCGGCTTGGGTGCGACGGTGGTCACGAGTGGCCTCCGGTTCTGGTTGTCCCGCATCGGCGCGCTGGTCATCGGCGCAGCCGTCATCCGCAAGGAGGATAGTCCCCGGTAGGTGGCCTCGCCGCGTGGGGTGGGCGGCTACGATCTCCCGCCCTTCAGAGCGGGCCGGTCAGGAGCCGGTAGTGCTCCCGGAAGATCCTTCCGCCGCGTCCGCGCAGCAACGGGTCGCGCAGCGCCGGCGGCACGTCGCGGGTGCGGTTGCGGTCCCGGGTCCGGTCCCGCACCCAGCGGGTACGCGGGCGGCGACGACTCTCGTACGCGAGCAGTGCGGCGTCGACGCTGCCGGCGGCCCGCAGCGACTCGGCGAGCACGACGGCGTCCTCCAGTGCCATGGCGGCACCCTGGGAGAGCGTCGGCGCGGTGGCGTGAGCGGCATCACCGACGAGCAGCACCCGGCCGTGGAACCAGCGTCCCAGCTCGACCTCCTCGGTGCGCTCGACGCACACGGTCTCCAGCGCGGCCAGCACCTCGGGCACCGGGCCGCCGTAGGAGCCGAACAGCTCGTGCAGGCGGGCCAGCGGATCGGCGGGCAGGTCGGTGCCGGCCTCGTCGGCGTAGCAGTAGAGCCGCCCGGCGCCGAGCGGCACCACCAGGAACCCGGCCCGCTGGCCGAGCAGGGCGGTCCAGTCCGCGATGCGGGGGCCGCCGCGCACCAGGGCGCGGTAGACCACCTGCCCGGCGGGGCGTGGCGGTCCGCCGAGCGCGGCGAGCGTGCGTACCGCCGAGCGGGGTCCGTCGGCGCCGACGACCAGGTCGTACTCCGCTGTGGTGCCGTCGGTGAAGCCGACGGCGACCCCGCCGGGCAGCGGGTCGACGGTGCTCACCTCGGCGCCGTGGCGCACCGCGCCGCCGGCGCCGGTGAGCAGCACCCGGTGCAGTTCGGCCCGGGGCAGCGCCCGGCACTCCCCCACGCCGGCCCAGAGCGCGTCGAGGTCGACCTCGCACAGCGGCGCTCCGGCGGCGTCGAGGAAGCGCTGCCGGTGGATCACCTGGCCGAGCGGGCGCAGCGGCCCGTCGAGGTCGAGCCGGCGCATCGCCCGGGCGGCGTTGCCGGGCAGGTAGAGGCCGCTCTCGGTCGACTCGGTGGGTGGCAGCCGCTCGGTGACGTCGGGCCGGAACCCCGCCAGGCGCAGCGCCCGGGCCACGGCAAGGCCGGCGATGCCCGCGCCGACGACGAGGATGCGCAGGGGGGAACCACCCATCACGGGGTACGCCTCCGGAGGGGGATCGGAACGCGTTGGAGGCAAGACATTACTCGCCGCAACCAGGCGGCGGAAGTGCCCGTGCGCCCTGGCGCGGGCCGCCGGTCGGCGGCGCACCCCGTCCCACCGGCAGGAATCCCGCATCCATCTGGGGGAAGGGGGCGGCTGCGGCACCCTCGCGCGCCACCGGCCGGACGCGGAGCGTTAACGAGCTCGGCGCATTTGCGCAATGATTCGAGACATGTAAATGTGTTCCTTGCATCGTGGGAGCGCTCCCGCCCGTACCACCGACCGAACCGGCGCCGTCCCCGCGCCGAGCCAAGGAGCATCATGAAGCGTCCACTCAGGGCCCTCGCGGCGGCCGGACTGCTCGCCGCCGGCACCATCGTCGCCGTCGCGCTCGGCGGCACCGCCTCCGCCGACACCCAGATCTGCGAGCAGTACGGCTCGACCACGATCGGCGGCAAGTACGTGGTGCAGAACAACCGCTGGGGCACCAGTGCCCAGCAGTGCATCAACGTCACCTCGACCGGCTTCTCCATCACCCGGGCGGACGGCTCCGCGCCGACCAACGGGGCGCCGGTCGCGTACCCGTCGATCTTCGTGGGCTGCCACTACACCAACTGCTCGCCCGGCACGAACCTGCCGGTGCAGGTGAAGAACATCAGCAGCGCGCCGTCCAGCATCAGCTACAACTACGTCAGCGGCGCGATCTTCAACGCGTCGTACGACATCTGGCTCGACCCGTCACCCAAGCGCGACGGCGTGAACCAGATGGAGATCATGATCTGGCTCAACCGGCAGGGCTCGATCCAGCCCATCGGCTCGCCGGTCGGCACCGCCACCATCGCCGGCCGCACCTGGGAGGTCTGGCGCGGCAGCAACGGCTCCAACAACGTCATCTCGTACCTGTCGCCGTCGGCCATCCCCAGCTTCAGCTTCGACGCGCTGGCGTTCATCAACGACACCCGTAACCGGGGCGCGATCACGAACGACTGGTACCTGACCAGCATCCAGGCCGGCTTCGAGCCGTGGCAGGGCGGCGTCGGGCTGGCGGTCAACTCGTTCTCGCAGAACGTCAACACCGGCTCCAACCCGCCGCCGACCTCGCCCGGACCGACCACGCCCCCGCCGTCGGGCGGCGCGTCCTGCACCGTCACCTACAAGGCGGCGAACGTCTGGAACAACGGCTTCACCGCCGACGTGACGGTCAAGAACACCGGCTCCGGCACGATCAACGGCTGGACGCTCAACTACAACCTGCCCTCCGGGCAGACCGTCACCAACGCGTGGAACGCCACTGTCAGCCAGAGCGGCTCCGCGGTGACCGCCCGCAACGCCGGCTACAACGGCACGCTGGCGCCCGGGGCGTCCACCAGCTTCGGCTACCAGGCGACGCTGAACGGCAGCTACTCCGCACCGAGCAGCTTCACGCTCAACGGCTCCACCTGCGCCCGCGGCTGATCACCGCACACGCGAAAGGGGCGCGGTCCGCTGCGGACCGCGCCCCTTTCCGTGCGTACGCCTCAGCCGGCGAGGGCGTCGATGTCGCGCATCTCCTCGGCGGTGAGCGAGAACCCGAACACGTCGGCGTTGGCGCGGATGCGTTCCGGCGTGACCGACTTCGGGATGACCACGATCTCGTGGTCGATGTGCCAGCGCAGCACCACCTGGGCCGGGGACACGTCGTGCGCCTGGGCGATGCGGACCAGCACCGGGTCGGACAGGTCACTTGTCTTGAACGGGCTGTACCCCTCCAGCGCCACCCCCCGGTCCCGGTGCGCGACGTGCGTCTGCCTGTCGTACAGCGACGGGCTCCAGCGGATCTGGTTGACCGCGGGCGTCTCCTCGGTGGCCTGGATCAGCTCGTCGATCTGCCCGATCGAATAGTTGCTCACCCCGACCGTGCGCGCCATGTTCTCGTCCCGCGCGGCGAGCATCTCCCGCCACACCGGGATGCTGTCGCCGGGCGCGGACGGCGGCCAGTGCACCAGCCACAGGTCGACGTAGTCGGTGTCCAGGGCGGCCAGGCTGGCCTCGATGGTCTCCCGCTCCCGGCCCACCCGGTCCGGCGGCAGCTTCGTGGTGATGAAGACGTCCTCCCGGCGCAGCCCGCTCTCCTTGACCGCCCGCCCGACCTCCTTCTCGTTGCCGTACATGGTGGCGGTGTCGATGTGGCGGTAGCCGGCGTCGAGCGCGGCGAGCACGGCCTGGTAGCCGGCCTCACCGGTGGCCTGCCACGTGCCGAAGCCGAGCAGCGGGATCCGGACGTCGCCGGTGAGCGGAAGGGTGGGCTGGTCGCTGTCCATGCCCCCCGTTCTACCCCGGTTCGTCGCACACACACCGGCATCCCGGCGCGCGCGGCGCGTCTGGGGGAGGATGCGGGGATGGCGGACCGGCTGGACGAGTACCGGCGCAAACGGGACGCCGCGCGTACCCCGGAACCGGTGCCCGAGCGGGCTTCCGGGCGGAAGCGGTCCGCGCGGCGCGCACCCCGCTTCGTCATCCAGCAGCACCACGCCCGGAGCCTGCACTGGGACCTGCGCCTGGAGCACGACGGCGTGCTCGCCTCCTGGGCGGTGCCGCGCGGCCTGCCCCGCGACCCGGGTCGCAACCACCTCGCCGTGCCCACCGAGGACCACCCGATGGAATACCTCACGTTCCACGGGGAGATCCCGGCCGGCGAGTACGGCGGCGGACGGATGATCGTGCACGACACCGGCACCTACCGCGCGGAGAAGTGGCGCGACGACGAGGTGATCGTGGTGCTCGACGGCGAGCGCACGAAGGGCCGGTACGTGCTGTTCGCCACCGGTGGCCGGGGCCGGGACTGGATGGTCAGGCGCACCGACCCGGCGCCGGAGGGCTGGACGCCGATGCCCGACCTGGTCCGCCCGATGCTGGCCACCGAGGGCGGACGGCTGCCGCGCGACACCGACGCCTGGGGGTACGAGCTGCGCTGGGCGGGCGTACGGGCGATGGCGTACGTCTCGGGCGGCCGGCTGCGGCTGCTCGACGGCGACGACACGGAGGTCACCGGGGACTACCCGTGGGCGCGGGCGATGGCCGAGACGCTGGCCCCGGCCGAGGCGGTGATCGACGGTGTGCTCGTGCGGATCGACCCGGCCGGGCGGGTCCGGCCGCCGACCCGGCGCGACGGGCAGTTCCTCGCCGTCGACCTGCTCTGGCTGGAGGGCGTGTCCAGCCTCGACGTGCCGTACGCGCAACGCCGTGACCTGCTCGACGGTCTGGCGCTCGCCGGTCCGCACTGGCAGACTCCGCCGTGGTTCCCGGGAGTCGGCGCGGACGCCCTACGGGCCGCCCGTGAGCAGGGGCTCCCGGGAGTGGTGGCGAAACGCCTCGACTCCCCGTACGAGCCGGGCCGGCGCAGCCGGCACTGGCTGAGCATCGACGCGAGCTGAGGACCACCGTGCACCTGACGCACCTGGAGTGCCCGCGCTGCGGCAGTGAACACCCGGCCGACGTGGTGCAGAACCTGTGCGCCTGCGGCTCGCCGCTGCTGGCCCGCTACGACCTCGCCGCAGTGGCCGCCACCGTCGCCCCGGAGCAGTTCGGGCTGCGCCCGGCGGACCTGTGGCGCTACCGGGAACTGCTGCCGGTGGCCGATCCCCGGTTCGTCACCACGCTCGGCGAGGGCTGGACGCCGATGTGGCGGGCGCCGGCGTACGGCCACGAGATCGGCATCGCGGACCTGATCGTCAAGGACGAAGGGCTGACCCCGACCGGATCGTTCAAGGCGCGCGGCGCGTCGGTGGGCGTGAGCCGGGCCCGGGAGCTGGGCGTGGAGCGGATCGCCATGCCGACGAACGGCAACGCCGGTGCGGCCTGGGCCACGTACGCGGCGCGGGCCGGGATGGGCGCGACGATCGCCATGCCGCTGGCCGCGCCGACGATCTGCCGCGAGGAGTGCCTCGCCGCCGGGGCCGACCTGCGGCTGATCGACGGCCTGATCAACGACGCGGGCCGCGAGATCGCCGCGCTGATCGCCGGGGCGGACGGACGGATCTTCGACGCCGGCACGCTGCGCGAGCCGTACCGCCTCGAGGGCAAGAAGACCATGGGGTACGAGATCGTCGAGCAGCTCGGCTGGCAGGTGCCCGACGTGATCGTCTATCCCACCGGCGGGGGCGTCGGGCTGATCGGCATCCACAAGGCGCTGCACGAGCTGCGCGAGCTGGGCTGGGTGGAGGACCGGCTGCCCCGGCTGGTCGCGGTGCAGTCCACCGGGTGCGCGCCGATCGTGCGGGCGTTCGCCGCGGGCGAGGAGCGCGCCACCCCGTGGCAGGACGCGCGTACCGTCGCGTTCGGCATCACCGTGCCCGCGCCGCTCGGCGACGAGCTGGTCCTGTCCGCGCTGCGGGACAGCGCCGGCACCGCGGTCGCCGTTGACGACGCGGAGATCCTCGCCGACCTGCGGGACTTCGCCGCCCGGGAAGGGCTGCTGCTCTGCCCGGAGGGCGCGGCCTGCCTGACCGCCGCGCGGCACCTGCGGGCGGGCGGCTGGATCAGGCCCGGTGAGCGCGTGGTGGTGCTCAACACGGGCGCCGGCGTCAAGTATCCGGGCCTGGTGCAAGGAGGGGCCCCTTATTAACGTCTCCGGTAGAGCAGGGGCCCCCGCTTAACACGTGCGCACCGGGCGTCAGGACGTCGGCGGCTCGTCCTCGCCCGCCTCCTCGGCGGCGTCCGCCTCCTCCTTCGTCTTGTGCACCGCGCCGTCGGCGTGCTCCGGCGGGCCGTAGACGGTGTAGAGCACCAGCGGGTTCGGTCCGGTGTTGACGAAGTTGTGCTTCGTGCCGGCCGGCACGACCACCAGGTCGCCGGAGACGACCTCCTTCTTCTCCCCGGCCACCCGCGCCTCGCCGGTGCCGCTGACGAACGTGAGGATCTGGTCGATGCCCTCGTGGACCTCCTCGCCGATCTCGCCGCCCGGCGGAATGGTCATGATGACCAGCTGGGTGTGCTCCCCGGTCCAGAGCACGCGGCGGAAGTCGGGACTCTTCTCGGCGACGGTCGCGATCGTGAAATGCTCCATGGCCCGCTCATACCCCGATCACGCGCCCGCCACGCCGGGAGTCGCAGATGGTGGAATTCCCCACGCCGATCCGGTTTGGATCCCCGGAGAAGGGGCATGTGCTGCCGACAAGACCGGTGCGAGCTGGCCGGTCGAGCCAGGTCCCCGCCGGCGTACCGCCGTACGGCTGCGGTGGTGGGAGACGGCCGGAGCGCGGCGACGTTACGACCGGAGGTCGTGCGGCGCCGTGCGCTCGTCTGCGGGTCCGGTCAGGCCAGCACGGCCAGGTGGAACGGCCGGTCCGCGTGCCCGCTCGCGCCGTGCGTCTCGACGAACACCGCGTTGGCGATGCCGGATCGCGGCGCCACCGTGATGACGCCCTGCGGGACCAGCCCGTTCGCCGTCGCGGGGCCGACCGTCCCGACGTACGCCGCTCCGGCGACGTCCTGGTCGAACGCGACCTGGTACATCCCGGCGGCGAGCCGGGTGGCCGAGGTGGCGCCGAGGCCGCGGACGAGCCGTCCGTTGGCGTCGACCACGGCGAACAACATGCGCGCGGTGGCCGGCAGCCCGACCGGCGAACACGAGTTGATCTCGGTGTCGACGCGCGCGGCCTCCCGCATGCTCGGGATCGGCTGGCCGGTGGTGTCCCTCCTTGCTCTGCGGCTGGGCATGGTGATCCTCTCTCCCGCCGGTACGCCGGCAGAAGGCGTTCGTACGCGTCCGGGCGATCGTCGGCGGTCCCCCTCGATGATTCCGACGCTATGTCGGGGCACCGCCCGGCAACCAGCCGGGGAACTGTCCGATCACTGACAATGGACGCCTCTGACCTGCGAAAACATCCATCCGATCGGCGATGCGCGGCCGGTTCCGCCGGCCGTTTCCGTCCCGGTTGTCGCATCGGAGCCGACCGGAAGCCATGACGCAGCGCAATCGTCTGGCTACATTGAAGTATGGTGCAGCCGCTCCGGGGTCGACCGACGGTCTACCGGCCGGTGCTGGCCGCGCGTCGCGGCGAACTGGAGGCACTGGCCCGCCTCGACGACGCCTCCGCCGCGTTGCTCGCACCGGTCCTCGACGTTCCGGCGCACGCCCCGTCCATCGTGGACGCTCTGACCCGGCTGCCCGCCGGGCTGCTGCCCGCCGTCGACGTGTCGGCGCTGCCCGACGCCACGGACCACGATCCGGTCCGCTGGGGCGTACCGCTGGTGCCGGTGATCGGCCTCGCGGACAGCGAACGGCGGCTCGCCGCGCACGGCGCGGCGGCGCGGGCCTGGGCGCATCGCGCGGTCGTGCGGTTGCGCGTCGGCCCGGACCGGGCCGGG
Organism: Micromonospora sp. WMMA1949; assembly: GCF_027460145.1. Classification (NCBI taxonomy): domain Bacteria; kingdom Bacillati; phylum Actinomycetota; class Actinomycetes; order Micromonosporales; family Micromonosporaceae; genus Micromonospora; species Micromonospora sp. WMMA1949. The sequence continues at coordinate 1,521,228 of NZ_JAPZBG010000001.1, forward strand.
CCGGACGCCGCGACGGCGGCCGCGGAACGGGCGTGGCGGGGGACGGGCCTGCTGCCCGAGCAGTGCGACCTGCTGCTGGACGCCGGGGACGTGTGCTGCCAGGCCGACATCCGGCTGGCCGAGCCGCGGATCCGGCGTGCGGAGCAGTGGGCCCGGCGGCACGCCTGGCGCTCCGTGACGGTGGCGGCGGGCGGGATGCCGCCGTCGCTGTCCCGGCTGCCGGTGGACGAGCCGGTCCGGGTGGACCGCTACGACTGGTCGCTCTGGCGGCGGCTGGCCGACCTGGGCCTCGGGTACGGCGACTACGGCGTCGGCTGCGCGGTACGCGACGCGGACGAACCGGGCGACCGGACCCCGACGCTGCGCTGGACCGCCGACGACGCGTGGTGGGTGTACCGCTGGTCGCGGCGGGGCGGGCGGGGCGACGAGCGCTTCGCCGACCTGTGCCGCACGCTCACCACCGCGCCGCACTGGTCGCCGGCCGGGGCCGGCTTCTCCTGGGGCGACCACGAGGTCGTCCGGCGGGCCCGGCGGGGCGCCGGGGCGGGCTCACCCGCCAACTGGATCGCGTGGAGCACGTCGCATCATCTGGCGCATGTGCTGGACGCGCTGGTCCGGCCGGAACCGGACCAGCGCGCCGGCTGAGCTCACTCCTTCTCGGTGAACCCGAACTGGACCACGCCCTCGTCGTCGACGACTGCGTCCACCGACGTGTCGTTCAGCAGTTCGGCCGCGTCCGAGTCGAGGAAGATGCGCGCCCCCTCGGTGTCCACCACCTGGTCGCCCTGCACCGGCTGCGGCACCAGCTCGATCGAGAGCGAACCGGCGTCGGTGTCGGCGGCGATGCGCAGCCCGCCGGCATCGGCGACGTCCTGCTGGGCGGCGAGGTCACGGATCACCAGGACGGCGTTGTCGGTCATGGTCAGCATGGCAGAACTCCTCATGGCTGGATGTCGGGTTTCGCGGGCGACACGGCCCACGCGGTCGGCTCGCGACCCGGAAGCGGGCGAGACACGGTCTCGCCGCGCTGGAGACAGAGCGGTTCCACCGCCCTCACCCCCACCGTGCCCGCTGCCGGGCCATCCGTCAAACGGAACGGGATCATCGGCCGCTCGCCGGTGAACTGGGGTTTTCCCCGATCCGGAGCGGGAACTCCCCTTCTTTGCGGCGCCTGCGCCGGGGCCCGCAAATAACCTTTCATGCCGGGGCCTTTCCCGCAGGAAATCTCCGTGGCAGCATCTGTCCATGCATCGACGCCTATTTCCCCGGGCGCTCGCGGCGCTGGTGCTGGTCGCCACCGCGGCCGCCGCCGGCACCACCACCGCCACCGCCGAAGCGCCCACCCCCGCGCAGACCCGGCTGAACGCCACCATCGACGCGGTCCTCGCCGACAGCCGCCTGAACGGGGCGCAGGCAGGCGTGGTCGTCGTCGACACCGCCACCGGTCGCACGCTCTACGACCGCAACGGCACCCGGCGGCTCATCCCCGCCTCCAACACCAAGCTGCTCACCTCGGCGGCGGCGATGGAGCTGCTCGGCCCCGGTCACCGCTTCACCACCGAGGTCGGCGCCGACGGCCCCCGGCGCGCCGGGATGCTCCGCGGCGACCTCTACCTGCGCGGCGGGGGCGACCCCACCATCCTCGCCGCCGACTACGACCGGCTCGCGCAGCAGGTCGCCGCGGCGGGCGTACGCGTCGTCGCGGGCGACCTGGTCGCCGACGACACCCGGTACGACAAGGGCCGGCTCGGTCCGGACTGGACCTGGGACGACGAGCCCTACTACTACGCCGCACAGGTCTCCGCGCTGACGGTGGCTCCGGACACCGACTACGACGCCGGAACGGTGATCGTCCACGCCGCACCGGCAACGCGGGCCGGCGCCCGGCCAAAGATCACCATGACGCCGGACAACGGCTGGCTGCGCATCGACAACCGGGCCGAGACGGTGACCGAGGGCGAGACCACCATCTCGTTCAAACGCGAACACGGCGGCAACACCGTGGTGGTCACCGGCCAGATCGCCGTCGGCCAGGCCGCCGAGAGCGACTGGGTCACCGTGTGGGAACCGACCGGGTACGCCGCTGACGTGTTCCGCTCCGCGCTGCGGCGGCACGGCGTACGGGTGCTCGGCCGCACCGTACTCGGCACCGCCACCCCGGACACGGCCGAGCCGCTCGCCCGGCACGACTCGATGCCGCTGGCCGACCTGATGGTCCCGTTCCTCAAGCTCTCCAACAACGGGCACGCCGAGGTGCTGACCAAGGAACTGGGCCGGCAGCTGTCCGGGTCCGGCACCTGGGCCGCCGGGCTGTCCGCGATCAGCGGGTACGTGGGCGACGCCGGAGTGGACACCGGAACGCTGCGCCAGCGCGACGGGTCCGGCCTGTCCCGGCGCAACCTCGTCCCGCCGGCCCAGTTCGTCACGCTGCTCTCGGCGGTCCGCGCCGAACCGTGGTTCGACACCTGGTACGCCGCCCTGCCGGTGGCCGGCAACCCGGACCGGTTCGTGGGCGGGACGCTACGCAGCCGGATGGCCGGCACCGCCGCCGCGAACAACGTGCACGCCAAGACCGGCAGCCTGACCGGCGCGTCGGCGCTCTCCGGCTACGTCACCGACGCCGACGGCCGGCTGCTCGCCTTCTCGATCGTGCTGAACAACTACCTCACCTCGTCGGTGAAGGGACTGGAGGACCAGATCGCGATCGCGCTCGCGTCGTACACCGAGAAGGAGACGGCGACCGCCCGGCGCACCGTGCCGGCCGCGCCGGAGTCGCCGCGCGTACCGGAGGGGCGGGAGTGCTCCTGGGTGAAGCCCGCGCTCTGCTGACCGGCCGTGCCGCCCCGGTGCTCAGGCGCCGGGGCGGTACGGACGCGGATCGGCAGCGGGGTCGCCGCGCTCGACGAGCGCGTCGATCTCGGCCGACGGCAGCCCGCGCAGGGTGAGCACCCGGCGGCCCCACACGTGCAGGCGGCACGGGTGCGGGCTGGCGTCGTTGCGGCAGATGGTCCCGCCCGACCAGACCCGCGGCGCGTGCACCACCACCGCCCGCACCGCGAACTGGACGTCCTCGACCGTCACGTACGGCGGCATCGGGATCTCGCGCAGCACGTCACCGTCGGTGCGCGGGCGGACGGGGGCGACGGGGGCAGGGCCGGTCATCGGTCGAGCCTCCACAGAGGATGGTCGGACGGGACAACCGAAACGTACGACGCCCGGCCCGGTACGCGACGGACAAACTGTCCCCGCTCAGCGCAGCGCCATCGCCTGGAGGCTGACGTTGCCGCAGTCGCCCAGCGACTCCTCGACCGTCCAGGTCAGGAGCAGCTTCGCGCCGCGCGGCGCGCGGAACTTCACGGTGAACTCGGCGGTCAGCGCGGTGTGCGGATCCTCCATCCGCAGCGTGGTCACCGGGCCGCCGCCGGAGACGCGCACGTCGAGGCGGCCACGGGCCATCCAGAGCCCGGCGTACAGACGGACGGTGCGCTGCTGCCCGTCGGCGGCCACCGCCAGGTTGAACCCGCTGCCCCGGTGGCAGGTGTAGACGCCGGACATGGTGCCGCTCGCCGACGCGACCGGGTTGCCGTCCCGCCAGGCGTACGCCTCGGGGTTGTTGCTGAAGCTCTCCCGCCGCCCGCGGCCGCCCTCGTCGCGGATCTCGCCGGAGCCACCCCGCTTGCGGACCGTCCGGTCGGCGCCGGTGAGCCCCCAGTGGACCCAGTCGGTGGGGCCTGCGGCGGTGAGGTCGACGGTGGCGGGCACCTCGGCGCGGGTCACGGTGACGGTCGGCGGCAGCGCGGTCGTCGGAGACGGCGACGGCGTGGACGGCGACGGGCTCGGCGACGGTGGCCGCTGGCGGGGACGCAGCCCCGGGTTGACGACGGCGTCGTCGGTCTCGTTCGGCAGCCCGACCCGGCCGGGCGGCGCCACCGGCAGGCCGGCGTGCTCCTCGCGCGGCGCGTCGTGCCGCTCGACGCCGAGGTAGACCGCCAGCGCCGCCAGGCAGAGCAACGCGGCCAGCCCTTCCAGCATCAGCCGTCGCCGGCGTCGCAGCCGGCGCAGCGCGGACCGGGTACGCGGAAGGCCGTGCCGATGCGAGCCGGGGCCGGTACGCGGACGGTCCTCCTGGCCCACCACACCCTCCACTTCGGTCACGACACCGCCGGATACGACTGGTGTGCGACGGGCTTCACGGTGTCACCCTTTGCGCCATATGTCGAGTGACGGGTTCTTCCAGTCCGTTACCTGGGGGCCGTGATCGGGGCCGGCGGCTCGGGCCGCTCAGCTTACCGTGATCGCCTGCAACGCCACCCCGTCGTTCTGCCCGCCGATGACGGTCAGGGCCCGCCACCTGATCAGCAGCTGCTCCCCCGGGGCGGCCCGGAAGCGGATGACGTACTGGTAGAAGCGGTCGCCCGCGGCGAGGGCCACCTCGCGGACGACGGGATCGCCGCCGCTGGACAGCGACAGGTCGAGCCGCGCGCCGGCCGAGAACGTGCCGACGAACAGCCGGACCGTCCGCAGATCCCCGCTCCCGGCCACGCCGAGCGTGAAGCTCTTCTCGGCGCCGCGCTGGAAGACACCCGCCCGGGTGCCCTCCTGGCGCGCGGTCGGCGTGCCGTCGGTCCAGTGGAGATCGCACGCACCCGCGTTGTGCTCCAGCCGCTCGCCGCCCCGGTCCTGGATCTCGCCGCTGCCGCTCGCCTTGCGATGGAAACTGTCGGCGCCGTTGCCACCCCAGTGCCGCCAGTCCCGCGTACCGAGCTCGGTCAGCGACAACGTCCCCGGCAGCGGCACCAGGTCCACGTCGAGCAGCGGTTCGCCGGGCGAGACCGGGTCGCCGGTGACCGGTACGACCGGCGCCTGATCGCCGGGTGCCTGCTCAGTCGGTGCCGCCACCGGCGCGGTCTCCCGCGGGGGTGACGCGGGCGACCGGACCGCGTACGCCAGCGCCGCCACCAGCCCGGTCACGGCCACCGCCGCCAGCACCGCGCGCCGGCGTCGACGCCGGGCCCGGGCCGCCGCGACCCGGGTGACCGGGGCATCGACCGGGGGCCGGGCCGGGTCGGGCGTCCGGCTCAGCCCGGTCCGCGCCGTCCGCGCCGCGTCGCGCAGCCGGACGCCGATCCCGCCGGTCAGGTCGGCGAGGCGCGCCGCCAGACTCTCCGGGGCGGAGTGCCGGCCCGGCCGCGCCTCCACCTGGGCCGGTGGGTCCGGCTCGGCCGGGCCGTGGGCGGCACCTGCCGGATCGTGGGTGATGCCTGCCGGATCGTGGTTGATGCCTGCCGGGTCGTCGGTGATGCCTGCCGGGCTCGCCGGGCCAGGGACGGCCGGTGCCGGGCTCGCCGGGCCGTGGGCGGCTCCTGCCGGGCCGGCCGGACCGTGGGTGGTGGTGCCCGGCCGGATCGGCGACGGAGCGGACAGGTGCAGTCCGATCGGTGCCGGCCCGACCAGCGGAACCCGGCCGCCGGCCGGATTCGGACGTGACTCGGGGCCGGCCGGCGCAGCCGCTCCGGAGACGAGTGGTCCCGGGCCGATCGAACCCGGGCCGATCGGTCCCGGAGCTTGCACACCCGGCGCGATCGGACCCGAAGCGAGCGTGCCCGAAGCGAGCGTGCCCGGGGCGAGCGTGCCCGGGGCGAGCGTGCCCGGGCTGGGCGGACTCGAAGCGAGCGGGCCCGGGGCGAGCGGGCCCGGGGCGAGCGGAGGCGGCGCGGGCAGGCTGGGTGCGGGCAAGTCGGTCGGGAGCGGGCCGGCGGCCGGAAGGTCGAGAGCCGACGGGCCGGCGGCGCGCGGAGGCGGCCAGACAGCGGTACCGGGCGGATCCAGGTCGAGCGGCGGCGCCGGCCCGTCCGCGTCGGAGGGTGAGCGTTCGGCGTCCGGGGACATCACCGGCCGGGATGCGCCGGGGTCAGGGTCCCCGGGCAGGCGGCGTGGACCGGTGGGGCGCTCCGGCGCGTCCGTCGATTCGTCCGGCGTGGGCAGCCAACCCCCGACCCGGATTCCGGTCCGCGCGATGTCGTCCTCAGCCACCGACCCTCCTCGGCCACCGGCGGCGAGCGGCCCGACCCCGTGGCTCGCCGTAGGGAGGATGACACAGAACGCGATCTTGGAGAAGGCCATCGGCCCCCGCAATTCCCACGCACCACGCCCCGCCAGCCCTTCCCGCGGACAAGATCTTGGAAGAATCAGGCCCCCATAGGGGCCATTTCCTACCAAGATCTCCCCCGGGCCCGGCTTGGCAGACGCGCCCGGCCTCGCCAACCCCGTTGATCATGAGGTTGGCGGGGACATTTCGGGCGCGGAGTGCCGTCAACTTCATGATCGACGGGAGCAGGCGCGGGCGGGCGCGGGCGCGGGCGGGCGGGCGCGGGCGCGGGCGGGCGACGGGAGCGGGCGCGGGCGGGCGGCGGGCGGCGGGCCCCGGGGGGGTCAGTGGCGGGTTCGGCGCTGGAGGCCCCGCGTAGGGTGCCAGCTCTCGATCAGCAGGTGGTCGGGTGGGTCGCCCACCCGGGTGAGGACCACCTCGGTCAGCTCGATCCGGAAGCGGTGCGAGCCGTCCTCGGCGGGCGGCTCCTCGTGCGCCCGGCCGGCGATCTTCGCGTCCCCGTCCCAGGCGGACGGGTCGTCCGGCGGGGTGTCCTCGGTCGGGCTGTGCAGCGCCACCCGGGGGTCACGCAGCAGGTCACGCGCCTTGAGCGCGCCGGCCATACTGCCCAGCCGCAGCTGCCCGTCGTCGCCGAAGTCGAACTCGGTGCCGCTGATCCGCGGCGAGCCGTCCCGCCGCAGCGTCGCCATCGTGCCGTGTTTGCGGACCGCGAAGCGGGCGCGTACGCGCGCCGCGAACTCGGGCTCGGCCGCCACCAGATCGGACCACCATGTCATGCGCCCGAGTGTGTCCGGAAAACCTGACAACCCGCGGCACATTTCCCGGCGGACTCAGCCGACCTGGAAACCGAGCGCCTGAGCCAGCATCACGGCCTGCTCGGCGTCGATCCGCGCGCCGGAACGCTGCACCGCCGTCGGGTCGAGCGCGGACAGGTCACTGCCGCGCAGGTCCGCCCGGATCAGCTTGGCGGCGTGCAGCTGGGCGCCGGAAAGGTCCACGCCGGTGAGCGTCGCGCCGGTGAGGTCGGCGCCGGTCAGGTCGACCTCCCGCATCCGTACGTCGGTGATCCGCGCCCCGCGCAGGTCGGCACCGGCGAGCGTGACGAAGGACCAGTCGCCCCGGTCGACCCGCAGGGGGCGCAGGTCGCAGCGGTCGAACGTGCTGCCGACCAGCTTGCAGCCGGTGAACTCGGCCTCGAAGAGGTTGCACTTGCTGAACGAGCACCTGGTGAACGCCGAGTCGGTGTGCCGGGAGGCGTTGAACGCCACGTTGCCGAACACGCAGTCGGTGAAGACCGCGCCCCGGCTGACCGCCTCGGTCAGGTCGACGTGGAAGAACTCGCACCGCACGAAGTGCCGGTCGCCCAGCTCCTCGGCGTACCAGTCCTCCTGGCGGTAGGTGACGTCCTCGACCGTCTCGGGCATGCCACCGACCCTAGTGACACTTCCCGGTCGCGATACCTGCGGGTAGGTTCGCGTCGTGAGTGTCGCAGTGAGCACCGACCCCGGCCGTGTCGGCTTCGATCCCGCCCGGCTGGCGCGGATCGACGAGCACTTCGCCCGGTACGTCGACGACGGCCGGCTCGCCGGCTGGCAGATCGTCGTCAGCCGCCGGGGCGAGATCGCCCACTCCTCGACGTACGGGCTGCGGGACCGGGAGGCCGGTACGCCGGTCGAGCCGGACACGCTCTGGCGCATCTACTCGATGACCAAGCCGATCACCTCGGTCGCCGCGATGATGCTCTGGGAGGAGGGCCGGTTCGAACTGAACGACCCGGTCAGCCGCTGGCTGCCGGAGTTCGCCGACGTCCGCGTCTACGACCGGGGTTCGGTGCTCAAGCCGTACACCGTGCCGGCGGTCGAGCCGATCCGGATCTGGCACCTGCTCACCCACACCGCCGGCCTCACGTACGGCTTCGCCCAGGTCTCGGTGGTCGACGGCCTGTACCGGGCGGCCGGCTTCGACCTGGGCGTGCCACCGGGCGCGGACCTGGCGGCGGCCTCGGCCGGGCTGGCCCGGCTGCCGCTGCTGTTCCAGCCCGGCACGAGCTGGAACTACGGCGTCTCCACCGACGTGCTGGGCCGCCTGGTCGAGGTGGTGTCCGGGCAGTCGCTCGACGCGTTCTTCGCCGAGCGGATCCTGCGTCCGCTGGGGATGACGGACACCCGCTGGTGGGTGGACGCGGCGGGCGCGAAGCGCCTGGCCGCGCTCTACGCCCCGCACCCGGCCACCGGGCAGGCGGTACGCGCCGACGGGGTGGGCCGGGCCGCGCTGGCGGAGCCGACGTGGCACTCCGGCGGCGGCGGGCTGGTCTCCACGGCGGCCGACTACCACCGGTTCACCCAGTTCCTGCTGCGCGGCGGCGAGCTGGACGGGGTGCGCCTGCTCGGCCCCCGCACGGTGCGCTTCATGACCCGCAACCACCTGCCCGGCAACCGGGATCTGGCCTCGTTCTCGCCGGAGGGCTTCGCCGAGACGATCCTCGACGGGATCGGCTTCGGGCTGGGCTTCGCCGTCGTGCTCGACCCGGTGCCGTCGCGGGTGCCCAGCAGCGTCGGCGAGTTCTACTGGGGCGGCCTGGCCAGCACCGCGTTCTGGGTCGACCCGGTCGAGGAGGTCACCGCCCTGCTGTTCACCCAGTTGATGCCGTCGAGCACGTACCCGCTGCGCGGCCAGTTGCGCCAGCTCGTCTACTCGTCGCTCGTCGACTGAGCCGGTTCGGCGGAACTCCCGCCGCCCGCCGGTGGGCTGCCTAGCCTGTGAGGCATGAGCGACATCGTCGTGTTCGGCGCCGGCGGCACGGCGGGCTCGCGGATCGCCGCCGAGGCGGTCGAGCGGGGCCACCGGGTGACAGCGGCGGTGCGGCGTCCGGAGGCAGTCGGCTACCTACCCCCCGGCGTACGCACGGTGACCGGCGACGCCACCTCGGCGCGGAGCGTACGCGAACTGGCCGAGGATGCGGACGTGCTGGTGGTGGCCATCGGCGGCGGCGAGCGGGACCTGTGGCGCGACGCCGCGCGGACACTGGTCGACACGCTGCGTGAGTTGCCGGACCCGCCCCGGGTGATCCACGTCGGCGGCGGCTCGACGCTGCTCACCCCGAAGGGCACCCGCTACCTGGACGAGCCGGACTTCCCGGAGGAGTACCGGGACTCGGCGCACGGCCAAGCCGACGCGCTGGAGTTCTACCGCACCAGCGCCGACGGGGTGACCTGGACGTACGTGTCCCCGCCGCCGCTGGAGTTCCACCCGGGTGAGCGGACCGGGCACTACCGCACCGGCACCGACCACCCGGTCACCGACGCGCAGGGCCGTTCGGTGCTCACCTACGAAGACCTGGCCGTGGCGATCGTCGACGAGATCGAGAATCAGCGGTTCGGCAACACCCGGTTCACGGTGGCGTACTGATCCGGCTCAGCCGGCCAGCCGGGCCGGGAAGCCGCCGGTGGCGATCGGGCCCCATGACTCGATCGTGACGCGGATCAGCGACTTGCCCTGCGCGACCATCGCCGACCGGTACTCGTCCCAGTCGGGGTGCTCGCCGGAGATGCTGCGGAAGTACTCGACGAGCGGCTCCAGCGCCTCGGGCAGGTCGAGCACCTCGGCCACGCCGTCGACCTGCACCCACGGGCCGTCCCAGTCGTCGGAGAGCACGCACGCGGAGACGCGCGGGTCGCGGCGGACGTTGGCGACCTTGGCACGCTCGGGATAGGTGGAGATCACCAGGCGGCCCTCGGCGTCCACGCCGCAGGCCACCGGGGAGGACTGCGGGCGGCCGTCGGAGCGGGTGGTCATGAGCACGACGTGGTGGCGGGGGCGGAGGAACTCGATCAGGGCGTCCCGGTCGACCCGGGTGTTCTTCGCGATGCTGCGTGCCATGCCCTCGGTTCTACCAGGCATGCCCGTCGTTCTCAGCGCGGACGCCCGGCCGCCCGCTGCGCGGTGACCTGCTCGGGCACGCGCGGGCGGGCCGAGGGCCGCCACGCGCGGCCGTTGGCGTAGATCACCCGGAAACCGAGGTACGCGGCGAGCGGTGCCCAGTGCGCCGAGCGCATCCGCACCTCGGCGGCGTTGTGGCGCTGACCGTTGGCGAGCACGTCGAGCAGCACGGTCTCGAAGGCGGCCGACTCGACCCAGTCGACCTCGCGCGTGAAGCCGCAGATCAGCGCCGCGCCGGTGACGTCGAGGAACTCGCGCAGCGTGGCGTCGGAGGCGCGCAGCACCGAGCAGCTGCCGAAGTAGAGGCGGCGGCCCTCGCACCGGCCGGCCATCCGCTCGGCCACGTCCGTCAGCTCGACCGAGTCCCAGTCGGTGAGGCAGAGCCGGCTCGGCTCGCCGTGCATGGCGAAGAAGCCGACCCGGTGGTCCGCGTACTGCTTGAGCAGCCACCTGTCGACGAAGTAGAACAGCTCGTCGCGGGTGGCCGCGTCCTTGTGGATGTAGCGGATGCGGCCGAGCCGTTCGAGCAGGTCGAGCGTGGGCAGGACGGATCCTCGCTCGTTGAGGTCGCGGTGCCACTGCCCCTCGACGCAGAACACGCCCCCACGCGCCAACGCCCACCTCCCCGCCCGTCGAGGTCGCCGCCCGGATCCGGGAGCAGACGTTACCGGTCCCCTCCGACAGGCGACACCCGGCGGCGCGTACGCAAACAGGCACTATTCACAGGCAATATCCAGCAAACGCCCGATGTGAGAACAATTTCGGCTAATCACCACGAAGAATCCTCGTACCTGTCACGGTGAGAGAGACGGGACGTACCGGTCGATGTGCCCGTCCAACCCCAGTTCCGCTCTGACATCGGGAGGACTCTGTGCGCGTCAACACCCTGAAGCGGGCGGCGGTCGCGTTCGCGCTGGCCCTGCCCGGGGCCGCCGTGGCGACAGTCGTGGCCGCGCCACCGGCGCACGCCGACGGCTGCTACACCTGGAACCGGACGCTGTCCCAGGGAAGCTCCGGCGCCGAGGTCCGGCAGCTCCAGATCCGGGTGGCCGGCTGGGCCGCGTACGGCGGCATCGTCCGGGTCGACGGCGTGTACGGCCCGGAGACGGCCGCCGCGGTCAAGCGCTTCCAGGCCGCGTACGGGCTGCGCGCCGACGGCGTGGCCGGACCGAAGACGTTCGCCAAGATCTACGAACTGCAGAAGGACAGCGACTGCACGCCGAAGCACTTCAGCTACGCCGAGCTGGACAACGGCTGCGGCAAGGGCGGCTGGGCCGGGGGGCCGCTCTCCTCGGCGGCCACCCGGGAGAACGCGCTGCGCACCATGTGGAAGCTGGAGGCGCTGCGGCGCAGCCTCGGCGACAAGCCGCTCTACGTGACCAGCGGGTTCCGCAGCATCGCCTGCAACCGGCAGGTCGGCGGCGCCTCGGACAGCCAGCACCTGTACGGCAACGCGGCCGACCTGATCGCCAAGCACCGCAGCCTCTGCGACATCGCCCGGTCCGCCCGGGACCAGGGCTTCAGCGGCATCTACGGCCCCGGCTACCCGGACCACGACGACCACACGCACGTGGACTCGCGGCGGGAGAACAACCGGGACAAGGTGCCGAACACCAGGGACTGGTCCGCCCCGGACTGCGGGGTCAAGTAACGCGGTGACGGCGGCCCGGCGCGGGGGTGGGGGCTCCCCGGCCGGGCCGCCGTCGGCATGCTCCGGCACGGCCGACGCCGCTCCGCGACGGGGCGTCGGCACGACCGGAACCAGGGCGCCGGGCGTCCGCCGACCCGGGCCGGGCGGGCCCGAGGGTCGGCTCGCCCCGGGCCGGGCGGGCCCGGGGTCGACGTGCCCGGAACCGGGCGAGGGCTCTGCGCCGGCTCGCCCGGGGACTGGTGGCGGGAGTCAGCTCGCCCGCGGCCAGCGGGGCCGGGCGGCGGGAGCCGACCGCCCGGCGACGGGCCGCAGGCCGGGCCGCACCGGCGGCGCGGTGACCCGCGGGACCGGGCCACGCGCCGCCTGCGCCGCGGCGGCGGGACGGGCGACCTGACCCGGAACCGCCCGCGCCGGCTGCCCCGGGACGGGACGTCCGGCCTGACCGGGTACGCCGGGCCGCGCGACCTGTCCGGGTACGCCCGGTCGCGCCGCCTGGCCGGCGGTACGGGCGACCTGACCGGCCGGACGGGCGCCGGACGGCCCGGTCAGCACGAACGGGAAGGGCACGTGCACGAACGGGTTGCCGTGCCGGATCAGCGCGTCGATCTGGCGGTCGTTGAGACCGTGTGTCTCCAGCACGCGCCGGCCCCAGCGATGCAACCGGCAGGGGAACGACGACCCGTCGTTGCGGCACTTCGGCCCCGCGGGCCACTCCTCGGCGGCGTGCACCACCACCGCCCGGACCGCGAGGCGGACGTCCTCGGGGGTCAACGGTGCCGGTACCGGCACCTCGCCCAGGATCTGGTCGATGGGATCCGTCGACTGCTCACCAACTCGCACGGCAGGCCTCCCGCAGCTCGGCAGCGGTGCGGCGGAACGGCCGCACCACATCCTCGATCACTGGTACGGCCGGATGACGGCAGCAGTTCAATCTCGCCACGCGGAGCGTCAGACGAGGCCGGCGTCCTGGACCAGCAGGGCCACCTGCACCCGGTTGTTCAGGTCGAGCTTCGTCAGCAGCCGCGACACGTACGCCTTCACCGTCGCCACGCTCATGAACAGCTCGGCGGAGATCTCGGCGTTGGTCCGGCCCCGCCCGAGCAGCAACGCGACCTCCCGCTCCCGCTCGGAAAGGTCGTCGAGCAGTCGTACCGCCCGCTCCCGCTTCGGGTCCGGGCCGGGCGCCGGCGCGGTGCCGGTCACGTGCGCGATGAGCTTGCGGGTCACCGCCGGGGACAGCGTCGCCTCCCCCGCCGCGACCCGGCGCACCGCGGCCACGATCTCGGCCGGCGGGGTGTCCTTGAGCAGGAATCCGCTCGCTCCGGCGCGCAGCGCCCGCAGCACCTGCTCGTCGGCGTCGAAGGTGGTGAGCACCAGCACCTCGGGCGGCTCGGCCGTGGCACGCAGCGTCTCGGTGGCGGCCAGCCCGTCGACCCGGGGCATGCGGATGTCCATCAGCACCACGTCCGGGGCGTGTGCGGCGACCGCCGCCGGCACCTCGGCGCCGTCGGTGGCCTCGCCGACCACGGTCAGATCGGGTACGCCGCCGAGGATCATCGACAGCGCGCCGCGGACCAGCGGGTCGTCGTCGACGATGAGCACCCGCACCGGGGCGCTCACCGGTCCGCCGCCCACGGCAGCCGGGCGGTCAGCCGGAACGTGCCGTCGGCGTCCCGCCCGTGTTCCAGGCTGCCACCGGCGAGCGTGACCCGTTCGGCGATGCCGACCAGGCCGGTACCGGTGCCGGGGATCGCGGTGGCCGGGCCGCCCACCGGCCAGGGGTTGCTGATCTCCACCACCAGCCCGTGCCCCGGGCCGCCGGCCAGCCGGACCGTCACCACCGCCCCGGGCGCGTGCTTGCGGGCGTTGGTCAGCCCTTCCTGCACGATCCGGTACGCGCTGCGCCCTATCGCCGCGGGCACCGCCTCCGGCTGGCTCACCTCGTCGACCACGCCGACCCGTACCCCGGCGTCGCGGCTCTCGGCGACGAGGGCGGGCACGTCGGCCAGCGTGGGCTGCGGCCGTTCCGGCGTCGCCTCGGAGCCGACCTCGGCCCGCAGCACGCCGATCACCTCGCGCAGGTCCTGCAGCGCGGCGTGCGCGCTGGCCCGGATCACCCCGGCGGCCCGCGCCACCTCCTCCGGCGGCGCGTCCGGCCGGAACTCCAGCGCGCCCGCGTGCAGGCTGAGCAGGGAGATCCGGTGCGCGAGTACGTCGTGCATCTCCCGGGCGATCCGGCCGCGTTCGAGCTGCCGGGCCTGATCGAGCCGGAGCTGCTGCTCGGCCTCGGCCCGCTCGGCGCGGTCGCGCAGGGACAGCACCAGCTGGCGGCGGGCCCGGACGAACAGCGCCCACGCCACCACCACGCAGATGAACAACGCGGTCCAGATCACCGAGCCCCAGAACGGCATCGTCGGGTCGGGCCGGACGGCGAGGTAGACCGGCAGGCTCAGCACGTTCCACGCCGCCAGGGCCAGGCCCACCGGCAGCGGCCGGTGCACGAGCACGGTGAACGTGATGACGAGCAGCGCGAGGCCGGAGGTGACCGAGAAGAACACCAGCGGCGCGGTGGCCAGCGCCAGCCCGACCGGCCAGCGGCGGCGCAGCCAGAGCGCGCCGCTGACGAGCAGGCCGACGAGCAGGTCGGCCTCCTCCAGCCAGGCCGGACCGGCGTTGAGGCCGAACTGCGGGGTGGCGCTGGTGACGTCGCCGTGCGTGATCAACACCCAGAGCAGCGAGGCCACGAACAGCACGCCGTCCACGAACCAGTCGCGCGGCGTCCGCCGGGCGGCCCGGGTGGGCACCAGGGACCCCGGCAGGAGCCAGGGATGATCGGGTACGGCGGCGCTGGTCACCCGTCCATGCTAGGAAGCCGCCCGGACCGGCTACCAGCTACCAAAGTCGACGCCTGCGGTGAACCGAGGTCGACATCGGCGCCGACCGTCGGCCGCAGCGCGCGACCGGGTGGCCCCGGCAGGCTCGACGGCATGATCGAAGTCGACCAGCTCACCAAGCGGTACGGCGCGCACACCGCCGTCGAGGACGTCACGTTCCGGTGCGAACCGGGCTCGGTGACCGGTTTCCTCGGGCCGAACGGCGCCGGGAAGTCCACCACCATGCGGATGATCTGCGGGATGACGCCGCCCACCTCGGGCGGCGCGACTGTCGGTGGCCGCCCGTACCGGCACCTGCCCAACCCGGGGCGGGAGATCGGCGTGCTGCTCGACGCGTCGGCGCAGCACGCCGGGCGCACCGGACGGGAGGCGCTCACGCTCGCCGCCCGCACCATGGGCGTGGACCGGGGACGGGTGGCGGCGGTGCTCGACCGGGTCGGGCTGAACGACACCGCGGCCCGGCGCCGCGTCGGCGCGTACTCCCTGGGCATGCGGCAGCGGCTCGGCCTGGCGCTGGCGCTGCTGGGCGACCCCCGGGTCCTGATCCTGGACGAGCCGGCCAACGGCCTCGACCCGGAGGGGATCTTCTGGATGCGCGGCCTGCTGCGCGACTTCGCCGACCGGGGCGGCACGGTGCTGCTCTCCTCGCACCTGCTGCGCGAGGTGGAGGCGGTGGCCGACCGGCTGGTGGTGATCGGCGGCGGCCGGGTGGTCGCCCAGGGCGGCAAGGACGAGCTGCTCGCCGGCGCCGGCACGCTGGTGCGCGCCCGCGACGCGCACGCGCTGCGCCTGACGTTGGAGCGGGCCGCGCTGCCCGCGTCCGCCGGCACCGACGGCGGCTTCGTCGTCCGGGCCGAGCCCGGCGAGGTCGGTCAGGCCGCGGCGGACGCCGGGCTGGTCCTCACCGAGCTGCGCCCGGCCGGCAGCGGCGGCCTGGAACAACTCTTCCTCACCCTCACCGCCGGCGCGTCGACCAAGGAGGCCGTCCGATGACCACCGCCACCCGCACCCCCGCACCGCCACGACCCGAGGCCACCGTCGCCGGCCCCTCGCTGGCCCGGCTCACCCCCGTGGAGCTGCGCAAGCTCGCCGACACCCGGGCCGGGCGGTGGTTGCTGATCACGATCGGGTTGATCGCCGCGGCGATCGTGGTGGTGCAACTGTTCGTCGTGGACGCGCCGGACCAGACGTTCACCGCCTTCTTCACCCCGTCGCTGCTGCCGGTCGGCCTGCTGCTGCCGGTGCTCGGCATCCTCTCCATCACCGGCGAGTGGTCGCAGCGCACCGCGCTCACCACGTTCGCACTGGTGCCCCGCCGGGAGCGGGTGATCGTCGCCAAGCTCGCCGCTGTGGTGCTCGCCGCCCTCGCCTCGGTGCTGGTCAGCCTGGGCGTCGCCGCCGCCGGCACGCTCGCCGCACGGGCCACCGGGGGCGCGGGCACCTGGACGTTCGACTGGCAACTGCTGCCGCACGCTGCCGTGTTCCAGGTGGCGAGCGTGCTGATGGGCGCCGCCTTCGGCCTGCTGCTGCTGAACACGCCGCTGGCGATCGTCACCTACCTGCTGCTGCCCACCGTGTGGAGCCTGCTCGCCGCGATGATCGAGGGCCTGCGCGCGCCGGCCCGCTGGCTGGACACGTCCTACACGATGGAGCCGCTGCTCGGTGCCGAGGTGACCGGCGGGCAGTGGGCCCGGCTCGGCGTCTCGCTGGCGGTCTGGGTGCTCCTGCCGCTGGCCGCCGGGCTGTTCCGGACCATGCGCCGGGAGGTGTCGTGACCGTGGCGGCCCGCGGACTCGGCGAGGATGTCGTGGTCGACGGCGGACGCGCCGAACTGGTGGTCATGTGGGCCGGTTTCCCGCTGCTCGGGGCCGGGCTCGGTGCCGGGCTGACCGCGCTGTCCGGCTGGATCGCCGGGCTGCCATGGTTTCCGTTCCAAGGCCTGTTCGAGCTGCTCGACGGGTGGCCGGACGAGCGGTCGTACCCGATCGGGGCCGGGGTGGGCGTGCTCGGCGGCCTGTTCCTGGCGTTGGTGGCCGTGCGGGACCGGTTGACCGTCACGGTCGGGCACCGCACGGTACGGCTGCACCGCGACGGGCACGGCCGGGACGTGGCCCGCGCCGACGTGGCCGGGGTGTTCGTCGACGGCGAGGCGCTGGTGCTGCTGGACACCGCCGGCGGCGAGCTGGCCCGGGAGAAGTCCGACCTGGACGCCGAGCGGCTGCGCGCGGCGTTCACCCGGCAGGGCTGGCCGTGGATCGGCGCGGATCCGCACCGGGACGCGTACCGGCGGTGGGTGGAGGGCCTGCCCGGCCTGCCGCCCGGCGCGGACGCCCTGCTGCGCGCCCGGCAGCGGGCGCTCGACGGCGGCCACGACGCCGAGACCCGGGAGCTGCACGGGGAGCTGGCCCGGCTCGGCGTCGTGGTCCGCGACGAGGGCAAACGGCAGTACTGGCGGCTGGTCGCCGGCCCGCCCCGGGGGTGAGAGCGGCCGTCGCGCTGCGATCTTCGCGCCGAGGATTTACGTTCGTCCATTGCGGGGTCACTGCTCGTCGGACGCGGTGGCCCCGGGGCGGTACGACGCGGGCGACGGGGAGGGGCCGGCAATGGCCGTGGCACAGGGCATCTTCCGGCGCAAGCCGGTCGAGCAGATCGCCGACGAGACCGACGAGGGCCTCTCCCGCGAACTGGGGTTGTGGCAGCTCACCGCGATCGGCGTCGGCGGCATCATCGGCGCGGGCATCTTCGCGCTGGCCGGGGCGGTGGCGAACGAGACCGCCGGCCCGGCCGTGCTGGTGTCGTTCCTGATCGCCGGCCTGGCCAGCGCCGCCGCCGCGCTGTCGTACGCGGAGTTCGCCGGCATGATCCCGAAGGCCGGGTCGGCCTACACCTACGGGTACGCGGTGCTCGGTGAGGCGGTCGGCTGGTTCATCGGCTGGGACCTGCTGCTGGAGTACACGGCCATCGTCGCGGTGGTGGCGATCGGCATCTCCGGCTACTTCGGCTTCCTGGTCAACGAGCTGGGCGCGGACCTGCCGGCCTGGATGCTCGGCGCGCCCGGCACCGGCGACGGGCACCGCGTCGACCTGTTCGCGGTGGTGCTCTGCCTGCTCATCGCGTTCCTGCTGACCCGGGGCATCAAGGCCGCCGCGCGGTTCGAGACGTTCGTGGTGGGCCTCAAGGTCGCTGTCGTCCTGCTGGTGATCGTGGTCGGCTTCTTCCACGTGAAGACCGCCAACTACTCGCCGTTCTTCCCGTTCGGCGTCGGCGGCGCGATCACCGGCGCGGCCACCGTCTTCTTCGCCGTCTTCGGGTACGACGCGATGAGCACCGCCGCCGAGGAGTCGCGCGACGCCCGCCGGCACATGCCCAAGGCGATCATCTGGTCACTTGTCATCTCGATGGTGCTGTACGTGCTGGCCACGCTGGTGCTCACCGGCATGCAGAACTACCGGGACATCGACCCGGAGAGCGGCTTCTCCTCCGCGTTCGCCTCGGTCGGGCTGTCCGGGCTCGCCAGCGTGATCGCGGTCGGGGCGATCATCGGCATCCTCACCGTGATGTTCACGTTCATGCTCGGCGTGACCCGGGTGTGGTTCTCGATGAGCCGGGACGGACTGCTGCCCGGCTGGTTCGCCAAGGTCCACCCGGTACGTCGGGTGCCGACCCGGGTCACCTGGATCGTCGGGGTCGGCTCGGCGCTGATCGCCGGTTTCCTGCCGATCCGGCAGGCCGCCGAGCTGACGAACATCGGCATCCTGCTCGCGTTCGTGGTGGTGTGCGTGGCAGTGATCGTGCTGCGCTACCGCCGCCCGGACGCGCCGCGGACGTTCCGGCTCCCCGGCATGCCCGTGGTGCCGGCGCTCGGCGTGATCTTCTCGATCTGGCTGATCACGTTCCTCGACCCGGTGACGTGGCTGCGGTTCGGCGCCTGGTTCCTGCTCGGCGCGGTCGTCTACGCCCTGTACGGCTACCGCCGTTCGGCGCTGGCCCGGCGCGACGGGGACACCGCCGGCACGCCCCGCTGACCGCGCGCCGCCCCCGGCACCCGGCTCAGGCGGCGATCACCACCACTGCCAGCGCGGCGAAGGCGGCGGACAGCGCCGCGCCCGTCCAGCGCCGCCACCGTGGCGTCCCGGCCACGAGCGGCAACCCGCGCCAGCGCTGCGCGGCGGGCACCACGGCGGCCCCGGCGAGCGCCACGCCGAGCGGCCAGACCCAGCCCGGCACCACCGACCAGTCGCCGAGCCGGTGGCCGAGGCCGAGCGAGACCACCGCCCAGACAGCGTCGGAGAGCACCGTCACCCGGTCCGTTCCGCGTCGCGCGGTGCTCCAGAGGGAGAGCCCGCCGAGGAACGTGAACGCCAGCGCGAGCGCGGCGCCGATCCACCCGTCCAGGCCCGTCGACTCCTCCGCCGCGTCACCGCGGACGCCCAGCAGCCGCAGGCCGATCGGATCCACGTCGCGGGTGGTGTTGCCGAGCACCACCACGCCCCGGTCGGCCGCCCGGTCGAAGCCCAGGTAGGCCCGGAATCCGCCGGTGCCCCCGTTGTGCCAGACGATCTCCCGGTCGCCGTGACGGCTGGTGAACCAGCCGTACCCGATCCGGCGATCGTCCCCGGCGTCGAAGCGGGGCGTGGCGGCGTCGGCGCCGGGGGCCGTGCCGGCGAGCATCGCGGCGGTGAGCCGGGCCAGGTCCTCGGCGGTGGACCAGATCCCGACACCGGCCGGGGCGTACCCCGCGCCCAGCCACGGGTCGGCGGGCCGGTCGGCGGCGGTGGCGCCCTCGGCCCGCCCGGCCGGGAGGTCGTCGGCGCCGGTGGCGGCGACGGTGGCGGTCATGCCCAGGGGATCCAGCACCTCGCGCCGGATCAGTTCCGGATAGTCGACTGCGGCCCGGGCCGCAAGCGCCTGGCCGAGCAGCGCCGCGCCGAAGTTCGAGTAGGACACGGTGCCACGGTCGTCGGGCTCGGTACCCCTGGCGGCGGTGACGATCCGCTGCACGTCGTAGCCGGCGTACGCGTTCCCGGCGGTGGACGTCGCCCACCACGTGCGGACCATGGCGCCCGCGGAGTCGAGTGCCAGCCGGGGTAGCCCGGCCCGGTGACTGGCCAGTTCGGCGAGGGTGACCGCACCGGCCGGGCCGGTCACGTCCGGCAGCACGTCGGCCAGCCGGTCGTCGGGACCGACCGCGCCGGACGCGACCTGCCGGGCTAGGAGCATGCCGGTGAGCGGCTTGGCGATCGAACCGATCTCGAACGGGGTGCCCGGTTCGACGGCCGGCCCGCCGGGAGCCCGGTTGCCGAGGCCCGCGACGCGGACCCGGTCGCCCTCGATCACCGCCACCGCGAGGCCGCGCAGGTTCTCGGGGTCGTCGACGGCGGCGCGGACGGTCGCGGCCAGTTCCGCGTCGCCTGTCCGCTCCGGGCCGAGGTGCGGGGGCCCGGGCATGAGGACCGCCGCCGCGGCCGCCGCGACGAGTCCGGCGGCGGCGAGAACGATCGGGGTACGCATGGTGCTGCCTTCCGTCGGGGTGGATGGCCGGGTCAGCGGCGGGCGGCGGTGAGGATGGCCAGGAGCGGCACCACCCGCTCGGGCGGGATGTCGTAGCGCCCGCGGGCACCGCTGCGCAGCCAGCCCGCGGCGGCGAGTTGCCGCAGGTGGTGGTGGAGCTGGCCGGTGGTGCCGATCCCGTCGAGCTCGGCCAGCTCGGCGGTGCCGTGCCGGCCGCCGAGAACCTCCCGCAGCAGCCGCAGTCGCACCGGGTGTGCCAGCGCCGTGAGCGTGCCGGCCAGCACCGCCCAGTCGTCGTCGAGCAGGTCGTCGACTGTGGCGCTGTACTGCCAGTCGTAGTTCCGGTCCCCGGTGCGGACGGCGCCGGTGTAGAGCACCGCGCCCGCACCGTCGGCGGGAATCCGCTGCTTCAGGCCGCCGAGTGCCCAGAAGACGTCCTCCGGTGTGACGTCGGTTTCCGGGTGGGCGCCGGCCATCCGGGCCACCTGCGCTTCCAGGGCCGCGAGCCGTTCCTCCACGCTTGCCACGGCACCCAGGGTACGGAAGTACGCACCTACGTACAAACGAACAAGATCGTGGAGCTGCCGGTGCCGCCACATCCGCTGGCGCGTTTCCGGCATCAGAACGAACTGTTCGGGCATGTTCTCCGTACACACGTGTGGTTCGTGACGTCTACCTCGGAGGCATGGTGTCCGCACTTCGAACTGATCCATTCGCGGGGGCGATTCTCCAGGTCGGCGTACTCGCGGCCCTGGCCGGCACGGTCGGCCTGAGCGCGTACGGCTGGCTGGCCGGTCTGCTCTTCGGGGTGGTGACGGTCGCGGCGCTCGGATACGGGCTGCGCCGCTCGGGCGCGGAGCGGCTCGGGCCGGCCGACTGGGTGACGCTCACCCGGGCGACGCTCGCCGGAGGCGTGGCCGCGCTGACCGTCGACTCGTTCCGCGAGCCGATCGTGGTACCGGTGCTGGTCGCTCTGAGCGCGGTGGCGCTCTCCCTCGACTGGGTCGACGGGCAGGTGGCCCGGCGTACCGGCACGACCAGCGCGCTGGGCGCCCGGTTCGACATGGAGGTCGACTCCTTCCTCGTCCTGGTCCTCTGCGGATACGTCGCCGACCAGGTGGGCGCCTGGGTGCTGGTGATCGGCGCGATGCGGTACGTCTTCGTCGCCGCCGGCTGGGTCCTGCCGTGGATGCGCGGCTCGCTGCCGCCGCGCTACTGGCGCAAGGTGGTGGCCGCCACGCAGGGCATCGCGCTGGCGGTGGTGGCGGCGGGCGTCCTGCCCCGGCTGCTCGCCGTCGCGGTGCTTCTCGGCGCGCTCGCGATGCTCGTCGAGTCGTTCGGCCGTGACGTCGCCTGGTTGTGGCGGCACCGCGTACGGCCGGTGCCGCGCGCACTCCCGGCCGCGCCGGTCTCCCCCGCACCGGCGGGCCACCGGCCCGAGTGGACGCCGGGCGTGCGGATCGCCCGCGAGCCCGCCGAGGTCGGCGGTCGGCACCGGTGACCGACCTGTCCCGCCGGGCGGACGGCGACGACGCCCCGGACGCCACCACGACCGACGACAGCGAGACCGCCACCACGACCGACCACAACGAGACCGGCACCACGACCGACGACGCGCCGGCGCCGGGGCGGCGGCGCTCCCGGCGGGTGCTCGCCGCCACGGTCACCGCGCTGGCCGCCGCACTCGTGCTTGTGGCACTCGTCGCGCCGAGCGACATCAACGAGTTCACCCCCCGCGCGTTCCTGCGCATCCCGGTGGAAGGGCTGATCGCCGTCGCCCTGCTGCTGGTCCTGCCGCCGCGTCCGCGCCGGGTGGCGGCCACGCTGCTCGGCGCGCTGCTCGGCCTGGTCCTCGTCCTCAAGGTCACCGACCTGGGGTTCTCGCTGGTCCTGGACCGCCCCTTCGACCTGATCGCCGACTGGACGTTCCTCGGCGCGGGCGCGGAGTTCCTGTCCGAGTCGTACGGCCGGGCCGCCGAGGTGGGCGCGGTGGCGCTGGCGGTGGTCGCCGTGCTCGCCGTACCGCTGCTGGTGACGCTGTCGGTGCGGCGGCTGACCCGGGTCGTGGCCGGTCACCGGCGGGTGACCGCGCGCGCGACCACCGCGTTCGCCGCCGCCTGGGTGGTCTGCGTCGTGCTCGGCGCGCAGATCGTGCCGGGCGTCCCGGTTGCCGCCGGCACGGTGGCGTCCGGTCTCTACGACCGGGCCCGGCAGGTACGGGCGGGCCTCAACGACCAGGAGACGCTGAACACCCAGCTCGCCGGCGACCCGTTCCAGACCATGCCGGGCGAGGAGATGCTCACCGCGCTGCGCGGCAAGGACGTGCTGTTCACGTTCGTGGAGAGCTACGGCCGGGTCGCGGTGGAGGATCCGGACCTCGCGCCGGAGGTGGACGCCGTCCTGGACGAGGGGACCCGGCAGCTACGCGCGGCCGGGTACGGCAGCCGCAGCGCGTTCCTCACCTCGTCCACCACCGGCGGTGGGAGCTGGCTCGCGCACGCCACCCTGATGAGCGGCATCCGGGCGGACAACCAGTTGCGCTACACCAACCTGGTCCGCAGCGACCGGATGACCCTCAACGGGGCGTTCAAGCGCGCAGGCTGGCGGACCACGCTCGTCATGCCGGCGCTCACCCGGGCCTGGCCGGAGGCCGAGTTCTTCTCCCCGGACAAGGTGTACGGCGTGAAGGAGCTCGGCTACCGGGGGCCGCTGTTCAGCTTCTCCTCACCGCCGGACCAGTACACGCTGGCGGCGTTACAGCGCAGCGAGCGCGGACCGGGACACGCCCCGGTGATGGCCGAGATCCCCCTGCTGTCCAGTCACATCCCGTGGACGCCGGTACCGCCGCTGGTCGACTGGGACGACGTCGGGGACGGCTCGGTCTACAAGGGGACGGCGCGCGCCGACCGCTCGGCGGAGGGCACCCGGGAGGCGTACCGGCAGGCGGTGGTCTACACGCTGCGCACGCTGATCTCCTACGTGCAGCGGTACGGTGACGAGAACCTGGTGCTCGTGTTCCTCGGCGACCACCAGCCGGCCCGGGCGGTCACCGGCGAGGGCGCCGGCAAGGACGTGCCGATCACCGTCGTCGCCAAGGACCCGGCCGTGCTCGACCGCATCGCCGGGTGGGGCTGGCAGGACGGCCTCAACCCCGGCCCGCAGGCCCCGGTCTGGCCGATGGAGTCGTTCCGCGACCGGTTCCTGCACGCGTTCGGACCGAAGTCCACCACTCACAGTTAGGGAAGTCGTGACGATGCTCGCACGGGCCTGGGGGATCACCCGTTCCCTGGCCGTCTACCACGGTCAGCCGGCCAAGCACCGGCGTGCCCGGCAGCTCTACGGGCAGTTCCTCTCCCCCGGTGACCTCGGCTTCGACATCGGCGCCCACGTCGGCGGCCGGGTCCGCACCTGGCGACGGCTGGGCGCACGCGTCGTCGCGGTGGAGCCGCAGCCGGACTGTCTGCGGGTGCTTCGCCTGGGCTTCGGCCGGGACGCCGACGTGACGATCGAACCGACGGCGGTCGGGGCGCGGTCCGGGAGCGCACGGCTGGAGCTGTCGTCGGCGACGCCGACGGTGTCCACCATGTCGTCGTCGTGGATCGAGTCGGTCACCGCCGATCCGAGCTTCGCCGGGGTCCGCTGGGACCGGTCGGTCGAGGTGCCGGTGGTGACGCTCGACGACCTGGTCGCGCGGCACGGCGTACCGGCGTTCTGCAAGGTCGACGTCGAGGGTTTCGAGGTCGACGTGCTGGCCGGGCTGAGTCACCCGGTGCGCGGACTGTCGTTCGAGTACCTGCCGCCCGCGCACGACTCCGCGCTGGCCGCGTTGGAGCTGGTGGAACGGCTGGGCGCGTCGGCGGGTGGCTACCGCTACAACTACTCGCCGGTGGAGACCATGCGGTTCGCGAGCGACAGGTGGCTGGACGCGGCCGAGCTGGTGCGCCTGCTGGAGACGTACCGCCCGGCCGGTCGTTCCGGCGACGTCTACGCGCGGCTGGCGGCCTCGTGACGTAGCGGCGCCACGTCCCTCTCCTCAAACCGGCCGACGGCGACTAGCATCGCTGATCATGGATATGAAGCGCGTCACCCGCTCGCGACCCGGGCGGCTGATCGCGACGGTCGTGCTCGCCGTCGCGGTCGCGGTCCCGCTCGGCGTGACCGGCGCCGCGTCGGCCGCGACGCCCCTGACCGTGGCGCAGGCGCTCGCCGTCCAGGACGGCCGGACGGCCACCGTGACCGGCTACGTCATCGGCCAGCCCACCGCCACCACCACGGTGCTCACCTCCGGCTTCACCGCGGACACCGCGATCGCCCTCGCCGACCAGGCCGGCGAGACCGGCACGAGCCGGATGCTGTACGTGCAGGTGACGGCCGCCTGGCGGGGCACCTTCGGGCTGCTCACCAACCCGTCGCTGCGCGGGCGGCAGGTGACCGCGACCGGCGCGCTCACCGCGTACTTCAGCCACGGCGGGCTGAAGAACCCGACCGCGATGAGTCTCGGCGGCGGCGCCACGCCGAGTCCCACGCCGACCCCGAGCCCGACCGGCACCGCCGTGCCGGACGCCTACTACGCGGCTGCGTCCGGCAAGACCGGGCCGGCGCTGCGCACCGCGCTGCACGGCATCATCAAGGTGCAGACGAAACTCAGCTACGACCAGGTGTGGGACGCGCTGAAGGACACCGATCAGGATCCGGCCAACCCGGCCAACGTGATCCTGCTCTACAGCGGACGGTCGCAGAGCAAGACGAGCAACGGCGGCGGCGCGAACGACTGGAACCGGGAGCACGTCTGGGCCAAGTCGCACGGCGACTTCGGCACCGCCACCGGTCCCGGCACCGACGTGCACCACCTTCGCCCGGAGGACGTGTCGGTCAACTCGTTGCGCGGTAACAAGGACTTCGACGCGGGCGGCGGCACGGTCGCCGAGGCGCCCGGCTGCTACACCGACGCCGACTCGTTCGAGCCGCGCGACGCGGTGAAGGGCGACGTGGCCCGCATGATCCTCTACATGGCGATCCGGTACGAGGGCGGCGACGGCTGGCCGGACCTGGAACCGAACGACTCGGTCTCCAACGGCTCCGCGCCCCGGCTCGGGCGGCTGTCGAAGCTGCTGGCCTGGAACGACCAGGATCCGCCGGACGCCTTCGAGAAGCGCCGCAACCAGCGCATCTACGAGCGCTGGCAGGGCAACCGCAACCCGTTCGTCGACCACCCCGAGTGGGCGCGGTCGATCTGGAGTTGACGCTCGTCCCCGATGTTCCGAAGCGTGGCGAGCGGGTAGAGACATCCGGTTGGCACGGCCGGGAGGCGGTCGGCACGGACGCGCCCCGGGCACCGCACGATCGGAGATGAGGCTCTCATGGCCCAGAACGGCATTCCGGACATCGCACTCAACGACGGCAACACCATCCCGCAGCTCGGCTTCGGCGTCTTCCAGATCGAGCCGAAGGACACCGTGCGGGCGGTCGGCACCGCGCTCGAGGTCGGCTACCGGCACATCGACACCGCCCAGATGTACGGCAATGAGGCCGAGGTGGGTCAGGCGCTGCGCGCCTCCGGCCTGGACCGCGGCGAGGTCTTCGTCACCAGCAAGCTGAACAACGGCTTCCACCGCCCGGACGACGCCCGCAAGGCGTTCGAGCAGTCGCTGCGGGAGCTGAAGTTCGACTACCTCGACCTGTTCCTGATCCACTGGCCGCTGCCCACCCGCTACGACGGCGACTTCGTCTCCACCTGGAAGGTGCTGGAGGAGCTGCGTGACGCGGGCACGGTCCGGTCGATCGGCGTGTCCAACTTCCAGGTCGCGCACCTGGAGCGGCTGGCCGCCGAGGCGGACGTGGTGCCGGCGGTCAACCAGATCGAGGCGCACCCCTACCTCGGCAACGAGGAGGTACGGGCGTACGACAAGGCGCACGGCATCGCCACCGAGGCGTGGTCGCCGATCGCGCAGGGCAAGGTGCTCGACGACCCGACGGTCGTGGACGTGGCCGAGCAGGTCGGCCGGACCCCGGCCCAGGTGGTACTGCGCTGGCACGTGCAGCGCGGCGACATCGTCTTCCCGAAGTCGACCACGCCGAAGCGGATCGAGGAGAACTTCGCGATCTTCGACTTCACGCTCGACGACACCGCGATGGAGCGGCTCACATCGCTGGACCGGGGCGAGGCCGGCCGGACCGGACCGAACCCGGACGAGTTCGACTACATCCCGAGCTGAACCGCCGCACACCGAAGGGCCCCGGGGAACCGGGGCCCTTCGACGTTTGACTTCGCGCGCACTCGAAGGGGCATGGTGACCGGCAACGCTTCGACGGGGAGGAAGACATGCGCTACCGCACCATCGGCACGGACCCGGCCACCCGCCGCGAGGTCAGTGTGCTCAGCCTCGGCGCGATGCTGTTCGGCACCGCCACCGACGAGGCCACCTCGTTCGCCATCCTCGACCGGTACGTCGAGGCGGGCGGCACCTTCATCGACACCTCGGACAACTATGCCTTCTGGCAGAACGGGGGCCAGGGTGGCGAGAGCGAGGAACTGCTCGGCCGCTGGCGGCGCAGCCGCGGGATCGGCGACGAGGTGGTCATCGCGACGAAGCTGGGCGCTCGTCCGCTCGCGCCGGGCACCAGCTACGTCGACAACCCGGAAGGGTTGTCGGCGAAGGTGATCCGCGAGTCCGCCGAGCGCAGCCGGGAGCGGCTCGGGCTCGACCGGATCGACCTGCTCTACGCCCACATCGAGGACCACACGGTGCCCCTGCAGGAGACCGTGGAGGGCTTCGCCGAGTTGGTCGCCGAGGGCACCGTCGGGCTGCTGGGCGCCAGCAACCACCGCGCCTGGCGGGTGGAGCGGGCGCGGGCGCTCGCCGCCGCGGCCGGGTTGCCCGGGTACGAGGTGCTGCAGTACCACCGCAGCTACCTGCCCCGGCGTCTCGACGTGCCGAGCGAGCTGGACCGGGACGGGGACGTCGGCTGGGTCGGCCCGGACCTGCTCAGCTACCTGCGCACCGAGCCGCAGCTCACGCTGGTGGCGTACTCGCCGCTGCTGAAGGGCGCGTACGTCCGGCCGGAGCGGCTCGGCGAGGAGTACGCGGTGCCCGCCACTCCGGCCCGGCTGGAGGCGTTGCGGGCGGTGGCCACCGAGACCGGTGCCACCGTCAACCAGGTGGTGCTGGCCTGGCTGATGGGCGGCGACATCCCGGCCGTCCCGCTCGTCGGTTTCTCCTCGGTGGCGCAGCTGGAGGAGAGCCTGGCCGCGGTCGACCTGGAGCTGACCGCCGAGCAGCGGACCCGGCTGGACTCGGCACGCTGACCGGCGCCGGGCCGGGTGGCTCACACGCCACCCGGCCCGCGCCGATCAACCGGCTCGTGTCACTCAACCGGCCCGCGCCGCTGAGCCGGCCGGTGCCGCTGAGCGCGCCCGCGCCGCTGAACCGGCCGGGAACCGGTCGACCTCGACGTCGAGCCGCAGGGTGCCGGTGCCCGGCAGGGCCACCTCGGTGGCGTCGGCCGGGCGGGCCGCGCCGTCGTACCAGCCGGCGTAGTTGACGTACGGCGGCGTCCACAGCCACGCCACGGTGACCGGCTGGGGGCCGAGCACGCGCAGCGCGTACTCGCCGTCGCGATTCAGATCCAATGTGTAGCCGATGACCTCACGGGTACGCGCGTTGCGCACCGTCAACTCGGCGACCACCGGGCGGCCCTCCGGGTCGACGAGCCGGCCGGTGACCAGGACGCCACGCCGTACCGCGAGGTTGTAGACGGTGGTGGCGCCGGCCCGGACCGTGACCGGCGCGGCCTTGCCCCGCAGGGCGAACCCGCCGGACCACTGGGTGGCGTTGTCGGTGGTGGTGAACAGCAACGGCCAGGCGTACGGGCCGAGCCAGTCGATCCGGTAGCGGCCCTGCGCGTCCAGTTCCACTCCCCAATGCAGGAAGGAACCCGACTCGGGCGCGAGCGTCACGGTGCCGGAGGTCGCCGGCCGGCCGGTGGCCGCGCTGGTCACGGTGCCGGTGACGACACCGGCGCGGTCGAGCCGGATCGGGGGCACGGTGACCGTCTGCCCGGCCCGGAGGGTGACCACCCGGGCCTGCTTCGCGTCACCGGTGCCGCCGGTCGCGCCGGCCCACTGCGCGCCGTACCCCGATCCCCCGGCGGGGCGGGCGAACAGGTTCCAGGAGCCGGCCGTGATCAGGCCGACGCGGACGTTCCCGGAGGCGTCGGAGCAGTACCGTCCCGGGTTGTGGGGGAGTTCGCCGGTGCCGGCGGGCGCCGGCGTCACACAGGCCCCGGCGACTGGTGCGCCGGTCGCCGCGTCGACCACCCGGGAGACCACGTTCGCGGCCGGGGTCAGGACGACCACGGCGGTGCCGCTGCCGTCGGCGAGGACGTTCACCGTGGCGTAGCGGGGCAGGTGGGTGTCGTCCCGGGTGTAGACCCACACCTCCTGCGGGCCGGGGATCAGCGGCGGGACGGTCACCTCGGTGTCGCCGCACGGATTGCGCCGGGGATCGAGGAACACGCACAGCCCGTCGACCGCGGCGCCGGTGACCGCGTCGCGCGCCCGCAGGGTCGACCGGCTGGGCGTGAGCAGGCGCTCGGAGACCTCCGTCGTGTCCCCCGCGGACACCCGGACCGTTCCGGCCTGCGCCCAGCTGGTCCGGCCCGGCACCCACTGACGCAGCACCTCGTCGTCCTGGCCGTCGCCGTACACCGGGGTGATGGCGATCTTGTAGTCGCCGGCCGGCACCTCCACGCTGAGCTGCCCGGACTCGTCGAGCGGCAGGAGGTCCTTGTCGTAGCTGCTGTCGGCGGCCGTCACGGCGACGTTGGCGCCGGCCGGGCTGCCGTCGGGCGTGGTGACGGTCAGGTGGAGCACGCCTGCCGGATCCGCCGCCGCACCGGCGGCGGTGGGTGCGGCGGTGACGGCCAGGGCCGCCACGGCGAGTGCGCCGAGCACTCTTCGAACGATGGACACGGTGGACCCCTCTCGGTTTCAATGCACTCAAGAGGCGTCCGCGTAGCCACAACCTGGACACGCCCCCCGTGCGTCGGATGCCGGCGCAGCATATGGCAGAGGATCGATCACGCACTGTCCTTGATCGGCCATCCGACGGACTGCTGCGGGAACGGTCATAACCTCCTTGACTCGCGTACCGGGCCACCGTCGGCCGGGAATCCCCACCGCCAGATCGGATCTGGCGGGCCGTCTGGCGCCATCGGGGTGAGGCCGGCACCACACCACAAGCTCTGCGGCCTCGTTGAAACAGGCGATCGGTCCGGCGGCACGCCCGTACGCCTGTCGAGAACACCGACGAGAGAGGTAGTGATTCATGAGCAACCGGAACTCCGGCCCGGCCGTGGAGGCCGAGGGCCTGGTCCGGTCCTTCGGTTCGACCCGGGCACTCGACGGGTTCGACCTGCGCGTTCCCGCCGGCACCGTCTACGGCGTGCTGGGCCCGAACGGCGCCGGGAAGACCACCGCCGTACGGGTGCTGGCGACGCTGTTGCGCCCGGACGGCGGCACGGCCCGGGTCTTCGGGCACGACGTGGTGCGCGAGGCCGACGCGGTGCGCTCCCGGGTGAGCCTGACCGGCCAGTACGCCTCGCTGGACGAGGACCTGACCGGGGCGGAGAACCTGGTCCTGCTGGGGCGGCTGCTCGGGCTCGGCCGGGCGGGCGCCCGTGACCGGGCCGACCAGTTGCTGGCCGCGTTCGGGCTGACCGAGGCGGCGGGACGGCAGGTCAAGAAGTACTCCGGCGGGATGCGGCGGCGCATCGACATCGCCGCGAGCATCCTCAACACGCCGGACCTGCTGTTCCTGGACGAACCGACCACCGGGCTGGACCCGCGCAGCCGCAACCAGGTGTGGGCGATCGTGCGGGCGGTGGTGGCGTACGGCACGACAGTGCTGCTGACCACGCAGTACCTGGACGAGGCGGACCAGCTCGCCGGCCGGATCGCCGTCGTCGACCACGGCCGGGTGATCGCGGAGGGCACCCCGGGCGAGTTGAAGGCGTCGATCGGCGCGGGCAGCGTCCACATCCGGCTGCGTGATCCGGAGCAGCGGCCACAGGCCGAGCAGCTGCTGCGGGCGTCGCTCGGCGTACCGGTGCAGCTCGCCGCGGACCCGGTCGCCCTGACCGCCCGCGTCGGCGAGCACGGCACCGACCTGGAGGCCGGTACGCAGGCGGCGCGGGCGCTCGGCGAGCTGGCCGCCGCCGGCATCGTGGTGGACGACTTCTCCCTCGGCCAGCCCAGCCTGGACGAGGTCTTCCTGGCCCTGACCGACCACCCGGCCGTCCCGGCGGACGAGCGGGACGACGAACTGGAGGCGGCGCGATGAGCGACACCGCGATCACCAGCGGGCGGGCGCCGTCCGTCTACATGCCGTCCGCCGATGCGCTGGCCACTGTGCTCGCCCCGGCCGAACGGCCGGCCCGGCCGAGCGCGCTGTCGGCGTCGCTGACGTTCGGCTGGCGCGCGCTGCTGAAGATCAAGCACGTGCCGGAGCAGCTGTTCGACGTGACCGCGTTCCCGATCATCATGGTGCTGATGTTCACGTACCTGTTCGGTGGCGCGCTCGCCGACAGCCCGCGTGCGTACCTCCAGTTCTTCCTGCCCGGCATCATGGTCACGAGCGTCGTCATGATCACCATGTACACCGGGGTCGGGCTGAACACCGACATCGAGAAGGGCGTCTTCGACCGGATCCGTACGCTGCCGGTCTGGCGACCGGCGGCGCTCGTCGGGATGATCTTCGGCGACGTGCTGCGCTACGTGCTGGCCGCCGTGGTCATCCTCACCGTGGGTGTGGTGCTCGGCTTCCGTCCCGACGGCGGGCTGCTCGGGGTGCTGGCCGGAATCGGGCTGCTGGTGGTCTTCTCGTTCGCGTTCTCCTGGGTGTGGACGTTCTTCGGTCTGGTGCTGCGCAGCGAGAAGTCGGTGATGGGGACCAGCATGATGGTGCTGTTCCCGCTGACGTTCCTGAGCAACGTGTTCGTCGACCCGTCGACCATGCCCGGTTGGCTGCAGGCGTTCGTCAAGGTCAACCCGATTACCCAACTCGTCACTTCGGTCCGCGCGGCGATGGCCGGCTCGATGGACGGCCCGAGCACCATGTGGATGCTGCTCTGGAGCGCCCTCTTCGTGGTCGTCTTCGGCACGCTGACGATGTACCGCTACAACCGCCGCTGACCTGACGAGGTGGCGGGGTCCACGCGGCCCCGCCACCTCGTCGCTCAGAGCCGCCAGCGCACCGGCTCGGCCGGCCGGTATCGGCACGCGCCGCCGGTGGTGACGGACTCGCGCAGGTGGGCGGCGAGCGCCGGATGCCGCTCGTCGATGCGGCGCAGGGTGTCCCGGATCCGCCCGGTCACCGCCTTGCGCGCTCGTTCCGCCTGGTCACCGAGACGCCGGCTGCGCCCGGCCAGCCCGGCGGCGGCACGCAACTCGTCCAGCAGCGCCGCCCGCTCGGCGTTCAACTCGGCCAACTGCCGCCCGTCGTCGCGGGCCGCCGCCCGGTCGATCTCGTCGTCGAGCCGCCGCAGGTGCCGGCGATAGCGGGCCTTCGCCTCGTCGTCGAGCACCGGATCGGCCCCGAGGCGGCGCGCGGCGACGAGTTCCGGCCCGGCGGCCGGATCGAGCAGTTCGACGGCGGGCACGTCCGCGCCGGGCCGGCTCAGCAGCAGGCGCAGGTCGTGCAGCCCTTTGGCGTCGGGCAGGTGCACCACGACGCCGTCGTACGCGAGACGCCACACCGGCCCGTCCGGACGGAACTCCGGCCGGATCACGTCCACCTCTCCCCCGCCGGGGTCGGGCGACCGCCCGTGGACCACACCCGCCCGGGACAGACCCGACACGGCGCGGCGACCGGGCTGCGGCGACGCGGCGACCAGGGCGGGAGCGACCGCGCCGAGCCGGGCCGCCACGGGCGCGGCCACCGCGGACGCCGCCGCCGGGGCGGGATCCGCCGCGCCCAGCCGGGCCATCACCTGGATCATGCCCAGCGCCCGCGCCTCGGCCATCGTCTCGGCCCGCAGCCGCCGCGCCTCGGCCGCGTCGCCGGGCCCGTCGCGCCCGGCGAGCGCGCCCACCAGCCCGGCCCGGGCCAGCACCGACCAGGGTCGGGCAGCCAGCCGGTCGGCGGCATCCCGGGCCGCCGCGTAACAGTCGATCGCCTCGTTCCACCGGCCCTGGGCCGCGTCCACACCGGCCAGCCACAGGTCGACGGGGCCGCCGATGTCGCACCCGAACAGCGCCGCCGCCCACTGCCCGCGGTGCGGGGCCAGGTCGGCCCGCACCGCCGCGCACCGCGCCGGGTCGCCGTCGACTGCCGCCGCCTGCGCCCGCAGGCGCAGCCACAGCGGCGACACCGACCGGGGGTACGTGGTGCCCGCGACCTCGATCGCAGCGGTGAGCCGCAGCACCGTGGCCCCGTCGCCGCGCTCGGCGGCGGTGATCCCCCGGAGCAGCTCGGCCTGCGGGTGCCCGGCACCCACCCGGTCGAGCACCGCCTCGGCCTCGGCGACGCGGCCGTACAGCAGCAGCACCGACCAGCGCATGTGGCCGGTCATGAACGCGTGCTCGGAGTGCGTCGCCTCGCGGTAGCTCTCCGCCTCGGCGAAGCCCGCCTCGGCGGCGGCGAGGTCACCCCGGAAGGCGGCGATGATGGCGGTGTCCGCGATCGCCGCCACCCGCTGCCGGGCGACGTCGTCGCGTCGCGCGCCGGTCACGAACGCGGTCAGCTCCTGTCGGTAGCCCGGGTCGCCCAGCTCCAGCAACGCGACCCAGCGCAGCGCGGTGGCCCACAGCTCGGTCTCCCGGTCGCCACTGCGCCGGGCCACCTCCCGGATCTCGGCGGTGACCACAGCCCTCTCCTGCGCGGTGCCGAGCCCCCAGGTGGTGTCGTGCCGGGCCCACAGGCTGAAGGTGAGCGCCTCGTCGTCGCGGCCGTGCCGGGCGAGCGTCTCGGTGGCCGTGATCAGGTCGGTGACCAGCGCGCGTACCGGCCGCTGCGGCTCCGGTTCCGCGATCAACCGCCGGTACGCCTCCCGGACCAGCTCGGCGGCGTCGAGCCGGCGACGGGCGGCGAAGTGCTGCCGGTTCGCGACCAGCGCCACCCGGGTCAGCTCAGCGGGATCAGGCAGTTCCCGGGCCAGCGCGGCGGCCTCGGCCAGCAGCCGCTCGCCCTCGGCCGGCGGGCCGGTGTGGTCCAGCAGCCCGGCCAGTTCCAGCAGCACCCGGACCCGCCGGCCGGGCTCGCCGGTCAGTTCGAGCGCACGCCGGTAGTGCCGTACCGACTCGTCCACGGCGAGCCGGCCCCCGGCGTCACGCGCGGCGGCCAGCAGCAGATCGCCGGCGCGTACCGGGTCCAGGTCGGCGCCGGCCAGCCAGGCGTGCCGGGCCAGGTGGGCCGGGCTGAGCGTGCCGGCGAGCGCGTCCGACCGGTCGACGGCCCGGACCACTGCCGCGTGCCGGGCCCGCCGGTCGTCGTCGGCCAGTCCGTCGTAGAGCGTCTCGCGGACCAGGTCGTGCACGAAGACGAACCGGCCGCCCTCGCGGGGCAGCACCAGCCGGGCCGCGGCGGCGCGGCCGAGCAGCCGGTCGACCTGCGCGACCGGAGCGGGTACGCAGGCGGCGAGCGTCCGTCTGTCGAACTCGCGGCCGAGCACGGCGGCCACCGTGAGGGCCTCGACCACTGCGGCGGGCAGTTGGTCGAGCCGGCGGCGCACCACCTCCCGTACGCCGGGGGCGATGGTGTCGGTGAGACCGTGGGTGTGCCAGAGCCGGGCGGTCTGCTCCACGAAGAACGGGTTGCCGCCGGTGCGCCGGTGCACCTCCGCGACCAGATCCGCGGCGGGCTCCCGGCCGGCGGTGCGGGCCATCAGCGCGGCCACCTCGGCGCGGTCCAGCCCGGCGAGCGTGACGGTGGTGGCCTTGGCGGTGAGCGGCAGCAGCCACGGGCGCAGCGGGTGCTCGCCGGACTCGACCTCGGCGTCCCGGTAGGTGCCGATCAGCAGCAGCCGTTCGAACCAGGCGTGCTGGGTGACGAACTGGAGCAGCCGCAGCGACGCCGGGTCGGCCCAGTGCAGGTCGTCGAAGACCAGCACGATCGGCCGGTGCTGGGCGACGGCGACCAGCGCGGCGGTCACCGCGTCGTGCCTGTTGAACTCGGCCCGGCCGGCCTCGCCCGGCGCGGACGTGTCGCCCTGGTCCGTCGCGTCGCCCTGGTCCGTCGCGCCGCCCTGGTCCGTCGCGCCGCCCGGCTCGGTGACGTCGCCGGGCTCGGTGGCGTCGCCCGGCTCGGTGGCGTCGCCTGCCGCGCGCTCGCCCAGCAGTGCCGCCAGGCCCGCGGCGGCGGCCTCCCGCACCCCGCTCGGGTCGCCGGCGGATCGGGCCAGCCGGCGCAGCACCTGCACCCAGGGCCAGTAGTCGGGGGCGGTGTCGGAGTCCCAGCAGGCGGCGCCGAGCACCAGCGCCCCGCTGCGGCGGGCCTCGTCGGCGGCGGCCGAGACCAGCGTGGTCTTGCCGATGCCCGGCTCGCCGGTGACCAGGACGAGACCGCCGTGGCTGTCGACCAGCCGGGCCACCTCGGCGCGCAGCAGGGCAGCGGGATGCTCCCGCCCGATCAGCTCCGGCCCGAACCGCGGCTCCATGACCTCACGACGCTAGTCGAAGGGTCCGACAAAAGCGGGAGCCTTCAGAGCCGCGCGTCGGTGACCACGTGGGCGCACGCCGGGCACGCCGCCGGTCCCTGCTCGGCGAACCACCGGCAGGTACGCCTGATGGCACACTTCGGCAACGCCTCCTCGGCGGGCGGGGCGACCTCGGCGTACGAGGCGGCCATTCGGGCGCCCAGTCCGCAGTGCGAGCCGGTCCAGAAGCCACAGGACGAGGTGACGCACGGGCCGGCGAGCCGGGCACGCGACTCGATCGGCTCGTCGGAGTCACCGAGCCCGGCGAGTGCCACCTCGGCCGGCACGGCCGGGGTCACGTAGGCCACCCGGCCCGCCGGAGTGATCATGCCGAGGAACACCGTGGCGTTCGACGCCGGGGTGCTCGGGCACATCCGCTCCGGCGTGCCGGCCGGCCGGGCGACATCAGTCACCGCTGGATCCAGAATCCGAAGTCGTTGATCCTCTGGCCGAGCTCCTGGGCGAGCGGGCCGTCGATGACCCAGAGCCCGTGCCACTCGGGACGCAGCTTGATGTTGCCGTGGCCGAGGGTCAGCGGGGTGGTCAGCTTGGCGTCGGCGGTACGCAGGGCGGCCAGGCCGGCCTTCTGGATCTCCGCGCCGATCAGGGACTGCTGCTCGGGGCTCAGGTCGACGCCGTCGACCACGAAGCGGAACTCGTTGCGGGCCATGTGTTTCCTCCGGTCACTCGTACGATTCGGTGCCCAGCCCGCGGCGCAGGCTGGTGCGGGTGAAGGCCGCCCAGCCGGCGTGCGAGGCGGCGTCGGTGCGGTGCCCGGCTCGGGCGAGCACCCGGGCGGCGTGCTCCGCCCAGCGGTCGGCGGTCGTCGCCACGTCGCCCCACAGCTCGCGGCAGGCGGCGACCGCGAAGGCGACCTGTTCCGGTGCGCCGCTGAACCCGGCGGGTCCGTCGGCGACCCGGATCGTGCCGTCCGGCCGGACCCGCACGCTCGGGAAGTGGTGGTGCAGGCTGGCCAGCGTGGCCAGGTGCGTGGCGTCCCGCCGGTCGGCGGCGAAGCCGGCCCGCAACTCGTCGTCGTGGCGGTGCCGGATCGCGTGCAGGACCAGCGCGTCGCCGGCCGCCTCGATCCGGGCGACCACGTGCACCGGCATGCTCCAGGCCGACGGCGAGTTCGCCGACCAGAACGCCAGCCAGGCGGTGAGCCGGGCGTGGAAGTCGGCCTGGACGGCGATCG
The DNA here is from genome assembly GCF_027460145.1 of Micromonospora sp. WMMA1949. Taxonomy (NCBI): domain Bacteria; kingdom Bacillati; phylum Actinomycetota; class Actinomycetes; order Micromonosporales; family Micromonosporaceae; genus Micromonospora; species Micromonospora sp. WMMA1949. The sequence goes on from NZ_JAPZBG010000001.1 coordinate 1,557,218, forward strand.
GGAGCGCGGCCCCGCCGGGCGCGCGCAGTGCGGCGGTGGCGATGTGGTCCCGGATGACGAGCGGAGTCGCGGGGCGGCGCGGTGCGGCGGCCGCAACGCCGGTGGTGGAGGCGACGGCCAGGCCGGTCACGGTGACCGCCGAGGCCGCCGCCACGCCGGCGAGCAGTCGCCGACGGTCGAGCGGGTGTCCGTTGTGGTTCATCGTCGGCCCTTCGTCGACGGCATTGGCCCGACGTTATCGACCGGAAGCGATCAGGAAAACACCCTGCGTGACGGGAGGTCGACAGGAAAGCCGGGGATACCCGGCGGCGTGAACGACGGTTCCTGTGCCCGATTCACGCGCCACCCACCGGCGGACGGTCAGGCCCGGAGCAACCCGGCCACAGCCCGCTGCGCGTGCACGACGGCCGCCGCCGGCAGGTCGAGCGCCCGCCGACGTCCGCGGGCGCGCCGTCCGGTCAGTTCACCGCAACCCTTGATATCGATAGATGCCTATCTATAGGCTGGCGGCGTTCCGCTCACCCCCCATCCAAGGAGTGTGAACCATGCGTAAGCCCAAGCTGTCCCGGATCCTCGCCACCCTCGCGGCCGCGACGCTGGCAGCGCTCGGCGCGGTAGCCGTCAACCCGGCTCCGGCCTCCGCCGCCGTCCGCAACGTCTGCTACAACATCAGCCAGGCCGGCCCGTTCGCCAACACGGCGGTGCAGGCGGCGGCGATCTGGAACAACTACACGAACAACATCAACATGGCCCAGTGCGGGTCCAACCTGCGGATCACCTACACCTACGGCGGCGGCTCGTACGCCCAGCGCACCAGCCTCGGCAACGGCCGCGTGGTGATCGACTACTACCAGGCCCAGCAGTACTCGCCGCTGCGCATCATGACGCACGAGATCGGCCACATCCTCGGCCTGCCGGACAACTACAACGGCAACTGCGCCATCCTGATGTCCGGCGGCAGCGCCGGTACGAGCTGCACCAACCCGTACCCCAGCTCCGCCGAGGCCTCCCGGGTCGACTCGCTGTTCGGCTTCGCCGCCCGCAGCGCGACGCCCGCCCAGGTCTTCACCGGCAGCTGGCCGGCCGCCTCGACCGTGGGCGCCCAGCGCTGACGACGCCCTGACGACGGGGTCGGCGGGTCACCGCCGGCCCCGTCCGCGCGTCCCGCGCCGGCCGGGCGCGGCGTCGTCGGCGAGATCGGCCGCGCGGCGGCTCATCTCCTCGACCCGCTCCCGGAGCCGGCGCAGCGCCGCGGCGTCGTCGTCCACCCCGGACACCTCGTCGAGCAGGCCGACGTAGTCGGCGGCCAGCCGCCGGTACGCCGGGGCGACCGGCCCGGCGTGCCCGTCCAGGTCGATGATCTGCTGGGCGAGAACAGCGGTGGCGGCACCGAGCGCCGCCCGCTCGTCGGCCCGCGCATCCCGCCCGGCCCGCCGCGCGTCGGCCAGCCGCCCGGCCCGCCGGCCGCCGAACCAGAGCACCACCGCACCGGCGACCACCCCGGCCACCGCGCCACCGGCCAGCAGATACCGGGGCAACGAGGGGCTGATGGTACGGGCGCCGTCCGGCACCAGACCGGCCCGGACCAGCCGGTCGTAGTTGAGCACGATCACCTTCAGCGCCTCGACCGGCCGGTCCACGAACGCATCAGCGCCCCGGCCGATGGTGGTCTCGGCGACCATCGCCCGGCCGAGGTCCTTGGCGCCGTCGCCGCCGAGCCGGGAGCAGCCGTAGGTGTCCCAGTCCTCGCCGTCGCGGCTCATCGCCAGCACCAGCGTGCCCTGGGCGGCGCGCTCGGTGTCGGCGCACGCCTCCCGCAGGTCGGCACCGGGCTCCATGATCAGCACCACCAGCCGCCGGTTGCCGATCACCCGTTCGGCGGCCGCCCGGTCCAGGTCCACTCCCGGCGCCGCGTAGACCGACGAGACGCGCACCTGCCGCGCGATCGGCCCGTCCAGGATCCCGCCGGTCCACAGCGCCCAGCCGGCCAGCGCCAGGCAGGCGAGCACCGCGCGGCCGAACGCGGTGCCGACCAGGCGGCCGAGCAGCCGGCGCGGGCCGGTCGCCGTCCCGCCACGACGATCCGCCGCCCGTTCGGGCCGGTTCGCGACGCGGCTCACGACAGCCTCGCCCGCAGGTAGACGTCCGGCCGGTAGCCGGGCATCCGCACGTCCCGGGCCACGTCGTCCAGCTCGGCCGCCGCGTCGGCCAGCAGTTCGCGTACGTGCCGGTCGGGCAGCCCCTCGTCGAACGCGTCCCGGGCCGCCCGCAACCGGCCCACGCCCCGGACCAGTGCCGGGTCCGTGCGCGCGTCGGTGAGCAGCGACAACTCCACCGCCAGCGCGGAGAGCCCGGCCAGCCGGGCCGGCGTGCCACCGGGACCGATGTCGGCCGGACGGCGGCCGGATCCCCGCACGGTACGGATGGACAGCACCACGAAACCCGCCACGCAGGCGGCGAAGATCCAGGGCAGCGCCGGCAACGCCACCCGCAGCGGGTCGAACGGCCGGTACGGCAGCGGACGGTCGAACAGCCCCGCGTACCGCACGTCGGTGACCTGGGCCAGGTACGTGCCGAGCACGTTCTGCTGGGGGTAGGCGTATCGGCCGATCCGCGCGCCGAACTGGGCGTAGAAGCTCGCGGTGGCCACCTCGGCGAAGTCCGCCGCGCCCGGACCGTGGTACTCGATCCAGTCGCCGTACATCACCACCAGCGGCTGGTCCGGGGCGAGCCGGTGCAGCGCCGGCCCGTACGCGGGCAGCGGCTCCCCGTACGGCTGCGCGGGCAGCACCACGAACCAGGCGCCGTCCGGGAACGCGGTGCCCGCGGCCTTCTCTGGCAGCCGGGTCAGCGTGGCGCCGGAGCCCACGTACCGGCCGGTGGTGCGCAGCGCGGCGATCACCGGGGCCAGCTCCGGGCCGGCCGGTTCCCGCCAGCGCAGGTCGTCGCGGTCCGGCGGGAGGGGCTGCTCGTGCAGCGTGGCCAGCAGCGTGAGCAGCGGGCCGGTCACGTCGCGGGTGGCGAACCGGGCCCGCCAGCCCGGCACGTCGTCCGGCGACGCCACGTAGAACCCGCCGCTGACCTCGGTGCCGACGATCCGGATCTCGGCGTTCTCCACGTCCTTCACCCGCCGGCGTTCGGCCTCGTCCAGACCGGACGGGGCGACCAGGATCCGGGTGCCCCGGTCACCGATGGCGGCCCGGACCCGCTGCTCGTCCCAGCGCGCGACAGCCCCCGGCAGCCGGACCACCGGTTCGGCCGCGACGAGCGCCGTCATCTCCTCGACCGACGGCACGCTCGCGTCGCTCAACTCCCCCGCCGAGCCCTCGGGCAGCGCGGCGGTCGACGGGGAACGCCCGTAGCTGACCTCGACGCTCTGCCGCTGCGCCACCAGGAACACCACGAGCACGGCCGCCGCGGCGGCCAGCAGCGACCAGCGCAGCAGCTCCCGGCGTGCCCTCGTCATCGCCCGGCCCGCCACAGCTCGTCGGCGCGGCGGGCGTGCTCGGCCGCCGCGCGGGCCGCGTCCGCGCCGCCGCTCCCGGCGGCGAGCGACTCGGCCCGGGCCAGCAGACGCTCGGCCTCCGGCAGCGTCACCGGGGACGCGTCCCGGCTGACGGTGGCGTCGTGGATCGCCGCCCGCGCCGACGACCAGGCGACCCGCCGGCCCTCGGCCCGGGCGCGGCGCCGGGGCAGCAACGCGGCGAGGAAACCGGCGGCCACCGCCACCAGGCCCCCGCCCAGCCAGGGCAGCACGCTCACCGTCATGATCTCTGTCTAACGCACCGCCGCCAGCGCCGCGCGCCGAGGGCCGCCGGTGCGACCTACGACGACTCGTAGCCCTCGTTGAAACCCTCCATGAACCCGCCTGCGAACCCGGAGATGACACATCCGGCACAGCACAGGATCACCAGCAGCGCCGGCACCGTTACCCACAGCACGATCGCCCATCTGCTCATCCCCTCGCTCGGCTGCTCCACGTACGCCGGCGGGTGGTACGGCTGCTGGTGGTACGGCTGCTGCTGATACGGATCCTGCTGGTAGGGGTCGTGAGGATGCATCCGGACATCGTGCCCACCGGCAGTGGCCGCCGGAAGATCCGAACGGTCCGCCGATCCTGCCGCGACGGCCCCTCGTCACGCCCGATGCGCATCGAGATGGGTCAGCACCGTCTGGTTGGCCTCCCAGCCGTCCGGGAACTTCACCGGTACGTCCAGGTGCACCCGCTCGGTCGACGGGTACGCGTCGAGCAGCTCACCGATCCCCGCCCGCGCCACCACCACGCAGGCGTGCCGGTGCCGCGACGCCAGCACGCACAGCCGCCCCGACTCCAGGTGGAACGCGGTCGCGTCGCGCCGGCCGGAGAGCGGATGCAGCACGATCGTCACGTCGTACTCCCGGCCCTGGAGCCGGTTGGCGGTGTCCACGGTGATGCCCGCCCCGGCCGCGCCCAGCCGGGAGCGGATGGCCGCGACCTGGTCGCGGTGCGCGGCCCCGACGGCGATCCGCTCCGCGGTGACCGGCGCGCCGCCCGGGGCGGCCTCGCTGACCGCGACCGCGCCGCGCGCCAGCACCCGCAGCGCCAGTTCCGCGCAGGCCGCGGCGGCGTCGGCATCGGTACGCACGGTGTGCCGGGCCGGCAGCTCGTGCAACGCCCAGCCGGTGGCGGCGGCCAGCTCGACCGCGGCGTCGTAGGCGTCACCCGCGCCGGGCTCGGTGAACGTCAGCGCCCGATCGGCCGGGCCGGTCCCGGCGCGGAACCCGGTGAACGGGTAGAACGCGGCGGACACCACGGGCGCGGCCGAGTCCGGCAGCCGCCACGACACCGGAAGCCGGTGCACCGGCAGCTCCGGGTTGTGCCGCAGCAGCGTGGCCACCGCCGACTGCATCGGATCCCAGGTCAGACCGGTCCAGCGGAACGTCTCCACGGTGCTGAACGGATCGAGCTGACCGGGGTCGCCGACGAACAGGGCCCGCTCGAACCGCCCCGCCACGCGCAGCAGCGCGTCGGCGCGCATCTGGTACGCCTCGTCCACGATCGCCCACGGCCAGTTCCCCTCGGTGACGGTGGCCCACTTGGCCGCCGTACCCATGGTGACCGCCGGGCCGCCCAGATCGGCCACCTTTGCCGCGACCCGGACCGCCGGGTGGGCGGTGACCCGCTCGGTGGGCCGGTAGTCGGTCGCGGAGAGCCGCCCGACGCGCAGCTCCGGGGCCTTGCGGCCGAGCCGGTCGATGAGGTCGTCCACCTGCTCGTTCGTCTGCGCCACGATCATCAGCGGGTCGCCGGTGGCAGCGGTTTCGATCGCGGCGCGGACCACGAGGGTGGACTTCCCGGCGCCGGGAGGCGAGTCCACGACGACGCCGCGGTGCGTGCCGTCGCGCAGATCCCGCAGCACACGCTGGATCACCTGCTCCGCTTCGTGCAAGGAAGGGCCCCCTTTTAACGTCTCCGGTAGAGGCGGGGCCCCTTCTTAACACGCGCCGGGCGTGAGGGCCGAGAGCGGTAGCCGCCAGGAAGGCTCAGTGACGATCGTCGCCCTCGTTGTAGCGTCAGCGGCACCCGATCGACTCGCCAACGCAGGGGGACCCCGGTGATCAGGACTCGCGGCTTCGAACTCGCGGCATGGCAAGCCGATGCCGTCGAAGCCTGGGTCGGCGACGTCGGCGGCAGGTATCGGGGAACGCTGGAGATCGTCACGGGCGGCGGCAAGACCCTGATCGCGCTCGCCTGCGCCGCGCGCGCCGCCGAACGCGATCCTCGCCTACGACTGGTTGTGGTGGTTCCCACCGAGGCATTGGCCCGCCAGTGGCGGGCCATGCTCGAACGGTTCACGAGTTTGGAGGAGTCCGATATCGGGCTGCTCGGCGCCGGACACTCCGCTGAGCTCTCCCGCTGCAGAGCACTGGTGGCGGTGCTGAACACCGCCGCCAAGCAGCTACCGGCCGCGGCGCGCGTCGCACAGCCACTGATGCTGGTCATTGACGAATGTCACCGCGCGGGAGCGCCGACCTTTTCCCAGGTACTGCAAACCGAAGCCGCATATCGGCTCGGCCTCTCCGCCACCCCGGACCGCGAGGAACTGGACGACGCAGGCCAGCCGCTGCGCTACGACGAGCAGCTCGTCGGTCAGCGCCTCGGGCCCGTGGTGTACCGCTACACACTGCGCAATGCGCGCGTCGACGGCTGGCTGCCGGATTACGAGATTCATCACCACGGCATCCAGCTCACCGATGGGGAGCGACACGAGTACGAGAAAATTAGTCGCCAGGTGGACGACCTCGCTGACGAACTACGCTCGCTCGGCTTCGAGCCCGGACGGGTACAGCAGTTGCAGCGACGCGGGGGTGAGGTTGCATCGGTTGCCCGCACGTACATAGCCGTGACGTCGCGCCGGAAGGACCTGCTGTACCGGGCCGCTGAGCGCAGCCGGGTAGCTCACCGGATCATCGAGGACAGCCTCGCAGCGGGTAAGACCCGACGGGTACTGCTGTTTCACGAGCGGGTCGATGAGGCGAAGCATCTGTATGAGCGCCTGCAAAAAGATCTGAGAGATTCGTCGATCGCATTGGAGCATTCCCGGCTGGGAACGCGGACGCGGACCGCAGCACTCGACGCCTTCCGGGACGGTCGTGCTCAGATCCTGGTGTCCGTGAAGTCATTGGTAGAAGGCATCGACGTACCGGAAGCAGACCTCGGAATCTCGGTGGCCGCCACATCCAGCGTTCGTCAACGGATCCAGGCACTCGGCAGAGTGTTGCGGCGTCGCTTCGACAGCCCCGCTGAAACGAAGCACGCCGAGATGCACCTCATCTACGTGGCGGGCACGGTGGACGAGCAAATCTACGCCAAGGAGGATTGGGCCGACCTCACCGGCGATGGCTCGAATCACTACTGGCGTTGGCCACGCGAGCCCGCTCAGGCGAAGGAGCGTATGCCCGGGCCGCCGGCTACCCCTCGCCCGACCGAACAGCAGGAATGGGAGCGGCTGGGTCGGCGTGCACCGGGCACGCCGGTCGAGTGGCACGGCGTGTTCAGCGGCCAGGAGTACTCAGTCGACACCCTCGGTACCGTCACGAACGTCTCGGGTGCTCTGATCCGTAACCCACAGCACGTCGCCTCGCTTGTCGAACTGGTCCGGGGACGCCCCGGTGGGCGTTTCCGAATCACCTCCACCCACCGCCTCGTTCTCGTCTGGGGGGATGGACCGGCCGGAGCCGTCCCCTATGTCGCTGGGCAACTCGCCGACGGCTTCGAGGCCGAACCTCGGGATGCAGCCCCGACGGAGGCTGTCGCTGACCCGAGCAAGATGGTCCCGGGGATGCCGCTTCACGGACCCGTGGACAAGGAGGGCGGCGCTTTTCACTTCCGGCAAAAAAGAGGCGGCGTAATCGAGCGACGTCTGCCGGGCGGGGTAACGGAGTTCGCACGCACGGACGCCGCGGCGCCGGCCGATCTGGTGGAGAACGCCCAGCGAGCGCTGGACGGGTGGCGTCGGCTATTTGACAGAGGAATCAGCTTCTTCGTCAGTAGCGAGGGTCAGGCATGGTACGTCGCCGACAGCCGGCGGTACTTCCTGGCCTACGTTCCGGGTGGGTTTTCGTGGCCGTCTTGACGAAGACCGATCCGACCTACGGTTACCCGTAGCAGGAGGACGGCCAATATCGAGAGGGATTGAGCTCCGATGTGGACGCGGCCGGATCGTGAGTCATAGGCTCGCCCAGCGCTTGGCAGCACGGCAGCGATCCGTGCATCCCGCGCTGATCTGACCCGCCGTCCCAGGAGCGAACGTGTTCCAGCTGTACCCCGTCCTATCGCCGCCCAACAGCAACAAGGACGCCAAATACTCGATCGTTCGTGGATACAGCGGCGACTGGGAGGTTCGGCTGATCTACCGTGACAGCAACGGTGAGCACCTACGAACCAACAATCGGCACAAGAAGCTCATCGCCAAGGTCAACGAAATCAAGGAACGGCTGAATCCAGGTCAGCTCGGCGGCGTCTTCTACATCAATGAGTTCCGCCACGTCCTGGTGCCCAGCACGGGCGAGGGCTACATCTACGCCGGAACCCACCGGAAGATGCTCGATTTCGACTTCTACGGTCGGACGCTAAGCCCTGTCGCGCCTTCGAGCCTGGCTCCTGGGGACAAATGGCCGGGCCCGCACGTGGGGATTCGGCACGTACTCGCCTCCGGCGGAGACGACATCTACCGCGTTGTCGGAACCATGAAGCACGGCTCTCGCAAGGAGTTCCTCTCGGACGCGGTAGGGCCGGAGGCAGCCCGGAGACTCGCTCACCGGTTGAGAAGGGTGAAGGGGTACCAAGGCGGCCGGTTCTACATCAACGAGGCCAGGGAGTTCTTCACCCCGGTTGGTGAGGGCGCTCGAGGCGTCTCGTACATCTATCTCGGTGCACTCGACGATGAGCCGTGGTTCGCCGCGCCACTCAAGGGCGACCGCAGGTCGCGCGGCGTCACGCGCTGAGGCGTGACGCCGCGAGCCTACGGCTTGCGGGCGAGTAGCCCGACGAAGGTGTGGTAGGTGTCGGTCTGCTGCTGGGCGGGCGCGTCCGGGTCGGGACGCCACTCGGCCAGCGGCACCAGGCCCGGCTCCAGCACCGTCAGCCCGTCGGCGAAGGCGAGGATCTCCTCGTCGGTACGCCAGCGGCCGGTGCCCAGCGACTCGTTGAACACCCGCTCGACCTCACGGGCCTTGCGGGAGCCCTCCGGATCCCGCTCACCCGGGTCGCGGAAGTGCGAGATCGCGACGTAGCTGCCCGACGGCAGCGCGTCGATCAGTGCCGCCGCCACCGATCGCGGGTCCTCGTCGTCGCCGATGTGGTGCAGGATCGCGAACAGCAGGAGCCCGATCGGGCGATCGAAGTCGAGGAACCGGCGGACGTCCGGGTCGTTGAGGATCTCCTCCGGCTCCCGGATGTCGGCCTGGATCACCGTCGCGGTGCCCTCCGCGGCGAGCAGCGCCCGCCCGTGCGCCAGGACGATCGGGTCGTTGTCCACGTACACGACGCGGGCGGCCGGGTTGTGCTCGATGGCGACCTCGTGCACGTTGCCCTGGGTCGGCAGCCCCGACCCGATGTCGAGGAACTGGTCGATGCCCGCCTCGGTCACGAGGTAGCGGATCACCCGGCGCAGGAACGCCCGGTTCGCCTGACCGGCGGCCGGCCCGTCCGGCGTGATCCGCAGGGCGTGCTCGGCGACCTTCCGGTCGACCTCGAAGTTGTCCTTGCCGCCCAGGAAGTAGTCGTAGACCCGGGCCACGCTGGGAACGGTGACGTCAATTCCGGGCGGTGCGGCCTTGTCGCGGGTCACTGGCGTCTCCAGACTCCGTGGGCGGTTCGGGCGTTTCGGGGAGTGTAGCGACCGTACAGGGTGGACCGTCACCCCGTTTGGGACCGCTCCCAGCGGACGAGCCCGTCACCAGGGCGTTCATCTGCCGACACGCCGAAGCGCGCTGACCGCCGCCCGGACCAGGTTCAAGGCACGGACCCCCTTTGACCAATTCGCCAGTAGCGCAGGCCCTTCTCGACAACGCGCCGGGTAAGACTGTGGGGCATGAGTGAAGCGCCGGTGCTCTACCTTGTCGTCTGCGCCGCGCCACCGGTCCAGCGGATCGGCGAACTCGCCGACCTGCTGATGGCCGACGGCTGGAGGATCTGCGTGATCGCCACCCCAATCGCCGCGAGCTGGCTCGACTGCGACGCGCTCGCCGAACAAACCGGATATCCGGTACGCGCACAGTGGCGTCGACCCGGCGATCCCGAGCCGCACCCGCCGGCCGATGGTGCCGCAGTCGTGCCCGCCACGTTCAATACGCTGAACAAGTGGGCGACCGGGGCGAGCGACACGCTGGCACTGGGAGTCCTCAACGAGCTGCTGGGCACCGGCATGCCGATCCATGTCTTCCCCCGGGTGAAGGCAACGCTCGCCGCACACCCCGCCTACGGGCCGAACCTGCGGCGGTTGCGCGATGCGGGAGTAGTGGTACACGACGCCGATGTGCTGAGGACACCGGACGAGATGACGCCGAGCCACTGGGCGGCGGTGGTCGACGTGTTGCGCGCGGCCCGAACCGGCGCCTGACAGGAGCGGGGGCACCTGGCGATTGAAGCGGAACGCAGCGCCAGAGGAGCGCTTCTTTCGTCTCGGGTCGTTGCCTTCGCCCGGAGTGTCGAGGAGCCGGCAGACCTGGTGGTGCCGCACCGACGAGTATCGATTGGCGGTGAGGTCCCCAGGTGTCCAGCACTCCGCCCGACGTACACGGGCCTCAGCGCAGCTCCGTTACCCACACGCCCCGCCGTGACCATCTCGTAGTCCGCAGCGCCCACCGCCGGGCAGCCGCACGTCACACCAGACCCGGTACCGCAGGTGCTGCGCGTCCTCCTCGCTGAGCGTCGTCTCACCGAAGTCGACGACATCCAGGTGCCCGAGCGACCGGGCGAGCGCGGCGGCCAACTCGACGGCGGCGTCCCGGCCGGCCAGCGTGGTCGGCAGGTGGACGATCCAGCGCGGCTCAGTCATCGTGGCCGCGCCGCCGGCAGCCGTTGTGGCGGGACTGCCACTGCCGCAAGGCCTGGCGGATCCGCTCCGACTCGGTCCGCGCCGTGGTCAGCTCCCGGTGCAGGCGGTCCATCTCGTCGGCGACCCGGCACAGGTAGTCGTGCACCTGCGCCGGGTCCAGGCCACGCCAGCGGGTGTCGAAGACGGCGCTGCGCACCTGATACGCCTGCACCCGCTCGCCGGTCACGTAGATCACGACGCCACCGTCCCGGCCGCCACGGCCTCGTCGGGCAACCCGGCCGCGGCGAGCGTCGCCCTCCCCCACCGGGCCAGCCGGCAGGGGTACGGGACGCGCTCGCTGCGGCACAGCGGTCCCTGCGGCCAGTGCTCGGGCACGTGTACGCGCACGGCCAGCGCGGCGACGAGCAGTTCCTCGTCGGTGACCGGGGTGAGGACGGGAAAGTCGGCGAGTACGGCGGACATCGGCAGGCGCCTCCGGGTCGGGTCTCGTGGAGTGGCGCCGGGGCGGGCGGGGACGGCGGCAGCCGCGATCGGGGGACGCGGTGCCGCCGGAGCCCAGCACCCGCCCCGGGCCATGCGTAAAAGCCTCGAGCCGGGCAGGACGAGAGGCCACAGCACCGAAGAGGCCCGTATGGCGCAGAAATGAGGCATCGAGCAACCCCGGGATCGACGGATTGTGACTACATTGACGACGGAACGGAGGGAGGTCGGGCTTGGCCCTCAAGCGGCAGCGGCTATGTCAGCGACGAAAGGCTCTCGGGTACAGCCAGGAGCGCCTGGCCGACATCCTGGGTGTGGAGCGGTCCACCGTGGTGAGGTGGGAGAACGCGGAGACCGATCCGCACCCGTGGCATCGGACCCGCATCGCCTTCGCGTTGAGCGTTACGCTCGACCAGGTCGATGACATGCTCGCCGATGTGTCAGTGGTCAGGCGCCGAGGACAGGCTATGGGAGACGCGACACAGGACTACGACGCCAGCGGTACAGGTGCCACGCGATCAGACCTTCTGAGCGGCCTGCGGGGCTTTCTGACCGATTACCTCGCTCTGCCGGTACGACCGGCTCAGTCCGTCGTCCAGCTCCAGCGCTCCGTGAGCCGTGTCCACACCCTTTATCAACAAGCGAGCTACTCGACCGCCGCCCGCCTGCTGCCAGATGTGCTGCGTCAGGCGGTCGAGTTGTCTGGTCGACCGGCCGGCGCTCGTCAAAGGGACGTTTTCCGGCTTCTTGCCGTTGCGTACATCGCAGCCGCCAAGCTCGCGGCCAAGGTCGGCGACGGCGAGACAGCCCTCTTGAGTGCGGACCGAGCCGCCAACGCAGCGCGAATCGGCGACGACCAGGCTCTCATCGCGATTTCCGCGTATCAGGCAGCCTGCGGCCTGATACGAATGCCGGCCCGCGCCGCCGAGGCCGAGAGCATCACACAGGCCGGCATAGATCGTCTGGCTACATACGGCCACAGAGGCGTTCCCGACCTGATTTCCGCCCATGGTGCGCTGTTGCTCCTGGCCGCCCTGCTGGCCGCAGGGCGGGGAAACACCAAAGACTCTGCGCAGCACCTCTCGCAGGCGGAAGAGTTGGCCACAGCGCTGGGCGCAGAACAGAATCGGCTGTGGACCGCCTTCGGCCGAACCAACGTCGCCATCCACTCCGTCTCGGCCGCCGTCCGCGCCGGGAAAGCGGCTCATGCGCTGGAGATCGGAGAGCGCATCGACACGTCGCGCCTGCCCACCGCCGTTGTCGGACGACGCGCTCAGGTGCACGTCGATCTCGCGACGGCCGTCATCAGGGCCTCGGCGGACAGGTCCACAGCGGTGCTGCATCTCCTCGAAGCCGAGCGGGTTGCCGCAGAGGCGGTGCATGCGAATGTGCAAGCTCGAACACTCCTGCTCGACCTCATGGCCGAGGACAAGCGAGCGGCCACGCCGGGTCTGCGCCCGCTGGCGTCGCGGGCAGGACTCCTTCCCTGAGACAACCTGCCGGCCGAGGTACCCCCGAGCGAAGCTTTGCTTGCCGCCTCCCTCGGCCCGGCGCGTCGCCTTCGGTTACTCTGCTTGGCCACACGTGCTCCCTGCCTGAGGGACCGCAGCAGCCTGAGAGCCTCATGTCGGCGGCGGTCTGTACGGTGGGCGCGACGCGCAGGTCCTGTTCGACGAAGGAGGAGTGGATTGGAAGAGATCATCGCTCCCTCCACCAGGCAGCCCGCGCGCCCTCGAGACAGCGACATATCAGCTCAATATCATTGCTCCGCAGCCCTTGGCCACCTCTGCAGGGCAGATTCTTCCGGCAGGAGGAGCGAATGACGAACCATCTGCAGGGCGGGTCGGACAAGCTTCGAGTCGTTGACCTCTTTGCCGGCTGCGGCGGCCTGACGTCCGGCTTCCACAGCACCGACCGATACCGCACGGTAGGCGCAGTTGAGTTCGATCTCGCCGCGGCAGCAACTTACGCTGCGAATTTCGGCGAGAAGAACGTATATCGCGGAGACATTGCCGACTGGGTTAAGAAGGATTTACCAGATGCCGACGTCGTGATCGGCGGACCGCCCTGCCAGGGCTTCTCGAACCTGGGCAAACGCGACATCGGCGATCCGCGCAACTCGATGTGGCGTCACTACGTAGAAGCCCTGACCAAGATCCAACCCAAGGCGTTCCTGCTCGAGAACGTGCCGCAGTTCGGCAAGTCGGGCCAATTCCACAGCCTGCAAGAGATGACCGAACCTGGAGCTACACTCAGTAACTACTCGTTGAGATACAAGTCAGTTGTTGCCACCAATTTCGGCGCCGCGCAGCTCCGCAAGCGTTTTATTGTCATCGGCACATTGAAGGATTACCCTGTCATCGAAGTGCCGACGGGGGACGTTCCCCGGGAGAACTGGCGGACGGTGCGAGACGCGATCTGGGGTCTGCGCAATTCGGTAAACCCGGAGAACACGGAGCTCCCTGGCGACACGGACCGGTTCTTCGACGCCACGGTGCCAGGCATCTTCAAGGCGTCAGACCTGGACTTCGCACGCAAGTACACCGCGATCTCGCTCAAGCGGATGACACACATCCCGCCCGAGGGCGATCGGCGAAGCATCCCCCGGCATCTTCTTCCTCCTTGTTGGGTGGACCGGACAGCAGGCATGGATGTCTTCGGACGGCTGCGATGGGACAGCCCGTCGGTGACCATCAGGACCGAGTTCTTCAAGCCGGAGAAAGGACGCTACCTACACCCCGAAGAGCACCGCGCTCTGAGCCACCACGAAGCAGCCCTCCTGCAAGGCTTCAAGGACGACTTCAAGTGGTGTGGCTCCAAGGTCCAGATCGCACGGCAGATCGGCAACGCTGTGCCTGTCGAACTGGCAACGGCACTGGCGGATCACATTGCCGACACGTTGTCCCCTCGCTGATGAGGAAGCCCGTCATGCGGTAGCCGCTTGAGGGTTTCGGTCATCAACACGGAGCACAGGTCGCGGATCTGCTGGTCGGTCAATGCCCTGACATCGACAAATGCCAGGTATCGCATCAGCCTCAGCGTGACATCCCGAATTACTGCCCGGCGAGGGGCTTTTCCGGAGAACCCGGTCACGGCGCGAGCGATCTCGAGCACAAGGCGGGGATCGCCACCGATGCTGCGACGCTCGAGCAGCTGATTGAGATCGCTCTCGGTGAGGGCGGCAAGAACTTCCTCGTGGCCTGCGAAGACGACGGCCTGCCACCACAGCCTCGCCCAGGTGTGCCTGGTCAGGTCCGTGGCTACCCACCGCTCTCGGTTCTCCGTGCCGAACCGCCATCTGGTCAGATGCGGCAGAGCGACCAGCGAGGTGAACGACCAGAGATCCCGGTTGCCGGCTTCGGCCCATGACAAGTCCATGTGATCGCGCACGACCGGGGCCGCATCCCGGTCGAAGGCGATTCGCGCCTCAGGTGCCGCCTGCCCGGGGAAGCCGTACCTCGCCCCGAGGGAAGAAAGCACATCGGCAAGCTTGCGAATGCGGCGGGGGGATACGCGACCGCCCACAGGCGCCCAGATCTGATCCGGGTGGCTTGACTGAGGGGCAAGATCGATTCCCTCTTTGACCTGAACGTACATCGCCGCGCTGACGACCGCCGGCAAGTGTGGCCAGAGTTCGCTCAACGGAACACACGCCCCTTCCCGATGCGCCTGACCGCCCCGGAGATCTGCGTCCTGAACTCCGCCAGATCTACCGGCGAGGGTGGAGCTGCGATTGACAGTGGCGCGTCTGCGAGGATTCTGGAGAGTACGTCTCCGACGCTGTCGGGTGGCCATTCGTCACGATCAGCGAGATCGTCGCGTAGATGTAGGGCGAGTTCGACAAGCAGGCCAGCCACCCCCGCCTGGAGCTCGTCGAGCAACGCCTGTTGCCGCTTGTCCCTGGCGCCGCGGGCGACAGCGGCGCTCAGTTCCCCGTCGCGTCTGTTGATGAGCACACGGAACGTTCCGTAGAACGAGGCGGACAGATCGGTGCTGGTCTCGAGGTGCCAACTCGCGGTCGGCGAGAGGCGAGTCTGCGAAAAGTCGATCTCGCTGACCGGGAACATGGAGGAGACGTTCTCCAGGACGACCCGTTGGACGTGTTCGGCCAGTACGGATCCGGGAACGGCGGCAACCCCTACCGCTCGAGCGGCCGGTGGATGAACAACGCTGACTGTGGTCCGCATCGTGAGCACCCCCGACACGCGCTCCCCGACCAGGATCGCGTCCACGACCGCACGGCCAGCCGGGTCGAACTGTGCCGGAGGAGCGGCCTCCGTCATGTTCGTCGTCGAACTGGTCCAGGAGACGGTCAAGGCGACATTCCGGAGTTCGACTCCCGTCTCCTGGAAGAACCGTGCCGCATCGACCTGGACCCGCCGCGCCACCCGAAGGTCCGTGCCCGGATCCCAGCCTTCCAACTCGTCCGGCAGTGGACCCCACTCATGACCGTCGAGCAACATCCATGGTTGCCAGACCACGGTGCCGGACTCAGGGACGAGATAAGGGCGGACCTCAGCCGGCACTGGAGGCCACCTGACTCACACGGAAACGTACGACGGCGTCCGGCAGGTATGTGGAGTACACGTACCAGTCCGAATCCTCACCCGGTGGCACTTCAATACTCCTTCCCTGGATGACGACTCCGTTGGCGGACTGCCATTGCATGACCTGTGGGAGGGCGGCACCCAGTGGTGGCTCACTCTCCCGGCCGCCCCCCTCGACGACCACCTCGACGTCAGCCGTCACGATCCTCGTCTGTGAGTCCGCAGGAACCTTTACCTGTGCGACGAGGTACGGGTAGCCCTGATGGATGCGCAGAGACGGCGCGCCGGTCAACCGTGCCTTCCCACCGCGTTGCGCCCGGCCGGCCCCGGGAGAGCCGCCTTCCGATGCCGACCGCGGCCCCACGACTGGGCCGGAGCCTCCGCCTCCAGGTCCGCCGGCCCCGTGAGTGGCGTCGAGGCGGGCCGGCACGATGCCGGCGAGCATGGCCGAGAGTTCGCCGAGACCTTGACCGCCCGAGCCGCCTGCCTGCGGTACGAGCCCGAGCTTCTCGTCCAGTTGCTTGTTGACGAATGTGCGCGCCCCGAGCACGACACCTCGAGCCGAGCCACTGAGTCCTTTGGGTATCCAGTCGTCGTGTGTGGGCGGTTCGGACTGCGCGAACAGCTCATCGGCGTCCTCGGAAGCCTTGAACACCGCGCCGTACGAGAGGCGCGAGTCAGGGTGCGACGGACCTGGCATGTAGTCCACCACCAGTTCGGCGACCCGCATCCGGGCAACGTGGTGGGACGGCCCTTCGAACGGTCGCGCTGCTGTCACCGACAGTCGGCGACTTTCGCCGTCGGCGGCCCCTAATGCCATTGCAAAGGAGCCCGCATTCCTTGGCGGAACGGTGCGCGAGTAGCTCACTCCACAGCCCGCGCGGACGTCCCGCAGTGCCTCGACGAAGGGCGCCAGGTCGTCGACGGTGTCAGGGGCCGGAACCGGAACTGACGAGCCGTTGACGCCCACGGTGAAGCGCATCCGACTGTCGCGCTCACCCGGCACCATCTTCGGCCACAAGTTCCACAGGATCGACGAGGTGATGAACGTCGCGGCCTCGGCCGGCGTCCTCTCACGGGAGTCCGGCTCCGGCTCGGCAGGCCCCAGATTGGCGACGAGGATCACGATGTCGGTCCCGGTGCGCCCGTCGGCGAAGCCCGGCAGTCCCAGAGCATCCGCGACTGCCTCGGCATCCCCGTTCAGCAGGGGATCCGGCACGTCGTCGGCCGCCACCTGCCCCCACCAGTGGCGGCCTGTGAAACGCCGATCTCCGAGGTACCAGCTGTGGCCGAGGGCAGCGCCCATCAATCGGCGCCCGGTAGGGCCGCCTGCCGCCGTGTTGGTGTCCACGAGAATGGCTCCGACTCGGCTGAGTCGGTAGAAGATTCCCTTGCCGAAGCCGTACGTGCCACCACCGAACTGATGGTCGCTCGGTTCCCCGACGTTACGAAGAAACTGCACGAAGTCCGGCACCGTACCGTCGCTCGCCCGCTTCCCCGCACGAAGGGGGCCACCGAGGCCTCGCGTGTTTCGGTCCGAGACGACCAGCACCGCTGTGTCGGCCTTCAGAGCTGCGCCGACGTCGAGGGCCGACTCCGCGACTGGCCCCGGCCGCAGCAGGCTTCGCCATGCTCCTACGTCGTCTCCCAGCACACGGACATCGATACCGAATTCCACAGGGCCGTCCGACAGGCGGGCATCCCAGCTGTTCTGCGCGGCCTCTCTCACCAGCACGGTGAGCGGATCGAGTGCCGGCCTCCCCAACTGCTTGACAATCCCCTCCGCTGCCGCCGAACCCTCCGGGGCAAATGGCTGTGACCACCAACGGCCGCTCAACGAACCGCCTCCTCGGCGATCTCGGCCAGGGACGCCCCCGCGCTGAGCGGAAGCAACGTGGCGAGGTCGACCTGATAACTCAACTCTCCGACGCCGTACGGAAGGGCGCCGCCGACGAGCGATGACGGGACGATTCGAGGAATCCCGGGGCCTACCACGAGCCTGAGTACCTCCTCGACCGCGAACGTGTCGAGGTCGGGCCTGTCGGGCTGTTCGGACCAGCCTGCCGCCGACAGGCGCGCCCCGAGATCAGCCCGGGATGCCACGGCATCCCGGAGTTCCTCGACGAGGTCGCTCACACTCCGACCATCCGGATCTTCCACCACTCGGAGCAGGACGAGTTCCAGTGGCCGGTCTTCGTGGGTGTTCAGCTGCTCCAGCCCGTGGACGACAATGCCTTCGCTCGCGCTGCTCAGACCTTTCACCTCGATGCATCGGGAAGCCGCCTCGAAGTCGTGCGGCTCGTGGAGCGGTCCCCGCCACGCCTCCACAGGAAATCCGGGGTCCGCATGGACGAGCGAGGAGAGCATGCTCAGCTCCGCGAACAGCCCCAACTTGGCCTGGCGGGACAGGCCACGGAGGAGACGACTCCGGAAAAGCCGTCGCCATCGCGTCACGGTCCTCATCGCCGCCGATGCGGGCCGCTGGGCCACGGAGACAGCTTCCAGCACGTCCATGACAACCTCGTCGAACTCCGAGAAGAGGTCTGGTTCCCCGCACGAGATGTCGAGGTAAGTCACGGCAGGCCCGTCGAAGGTGAGCTTGCGGATCGCCGTCCCGAGCACCGCCGGCCGGGGATCAGCTGCGACCGCCTCACCGTCGGCCGGAACGAGAAGGTGACGGTGGCCCACGGTGTCCGTCGCCACCCGGCACGGTTGCACCCCGGCCAGGACGTCGAGCGGAAAGGATGCGAGTTCCTTCACGCGCGGCGGCACCAGTACCGCCCACGCTCTTTCGAGCACGGTCGGTTCGATCTCCGTCATGCCATCTCCTCGGTGTCGACGTCGAGCGCCTCGTCGACGTTTTCACTCTCGACGTCGGTGAGATCGACGGCGACATGGCTGGCCCGGATGCTTTTCGTCCGGACGTCTCCCGGGAAGGTGATGCCCATACCGACCACTGGTCCCACCGCGCCGAGCGCGGTACGCAGCGGCATCGTCTTCTGGGTGCCCTGGTGCGGGTTCACGGGCTCGCTCTGCGGCTCGATCAGATAGAGAACGATCAGCCCTCGGTCGCGACAGACAGGATCGCTGTTGCGCAGCTTGACCAGATCGCTCTCGCTCAGTGCTCGTGCCTCGGCGAGCGTCAGGCCGAGGTCGAGCGCTCGGTCCTGCTTGCTCATCAGCGTCTTGATGTCAGCTCGTTCGCCCTGGCCGTCGTTGAGTCGAGACCGGACCGAGTACCTGACGTCCAAGCCTCCCAGCTTCGCCGCCGACCCTTCACCTATGACCACGGCGACGGACCAAGTAGCCAGGCTAGGGCGTTCGCTCGTCAACTGCCGGTCGATGTACTTGATCATGAGAGCGGGATCGAGATCCGGTGAGTCCTCGTGCACCTGATACCGCGACAGGAAGGTCTTCACGAACGACACGGGTACGTCTCGGATCAGCCGGGCTCCGCGGACGTCCTCATCCAGCCGACCGTGCAGCATGGCCTCTTGGACGAAGCTCTCAGCGGCCTGGAGATTGCTGTCGAGCCAGTCGGCGTTCCGGTGCCGGAAGTACCGCGTCTGCAGGCGACGACCTGCGTACGAGATGAACGCCGCCTGGGCGGCACCCATCTTGGCCGTTATCCGGAGGGCCGGGTGCGTGCGAATCCTGACTGCCACCTGGGTCGGCGTCAGGTTTTCCCGCTGGTATCGGTCGATGTCGTCACGCATCTCGTGCTCGACGGTCGCCAGGTGTCGGAACGCGGCTGCCAGGCTCGGCGTCATCCAGATGCGCGGCAGATCCTCGAACCCGGTGCGGTATCCGAACCAGCGACCCATCTGAAGCAGCGTGTCGTACGCCGTCGCCCCCCGCACGAAGAAGCTGACGACCAGACCTTCCAGGGTCAGCCCTCGGGAGAGGGTGTTCCCTCCGACGGCGATCGCCACCACCGAGGGCTCGGAGTAGTCGAGCCGATCCTGGCTCCGATAGTTGTCCAGAACGACCCGGGTCGAGGCGATGACGTCGGCCAGATACGGCAGAACTTCGTCGAACGAGTTCTGCTTGCGGCCGAAGTCTTCTGCGGGCACACGCTGAGACTCCGCCTCCCACATGTCCCGCCAATGGTCGATCACCTCAGGCCGGCCGGAGACCAGTCCCGCCCTGGCTCTTCTCCGAAGCGCATCGAGGGGTGCTTGATAGCTCTCGTGAACGGCAATCTTGACGGACGTGTGGATGAGCATCGTGCTGTGGCCGTCGTCACCTCGGGCCCGGCGCGCGGCCGTGCTCAGCCAGAACCAGTGAACGGCCTTCACCAGTTCGTCGATCATCGTCGGGGTAAATCCGTCCGCAGGCTCCTTGCTGCCCGGGCGCAACAGGGGGACGTCGTCCTCGTCGACGAGACGCACCATGTCGTAACCGTCAGGTGGCCCTTGCTCGTCGCCCGCCTCCCATTCGACCGCATCCCGACCGAAGATCTTTTCCGGTCCGAAATAGCCGTCAGGACGCGGCAGGTTGAGAATGAACGACTTCGGATACAGGTCGTCCTGGGCAGGATCGACGAAGACGTTGGCGAAGGGTGTCGCGGTGTACCCGACGTACGTGCACCTCGGCATGAGGCTCAGCAGTCTCCGGATGAGCGGATTGATGCGGCCGGTGGCCACTGACGCCTGGTCGGCCTCGTCATCGACGATCAACACCGGCGCGGACTCGAGTGCCTTCCGCCCGTTGGGTGTGTCGAACCACCTGATGAGCTTGGTCAGGACAGCCGCGTTCTTCTTGACGACGGCCAGAACGGTCTTTTCCGGGCTGAGAGCCGCCGAGGCGTCGTGCGAAGGCTTCACGAAGTCCCGCGACGCCTCCGTCAGCGTCACCCAACGGTCCGGGTTGAGGTCCTTCAGATACTGATCCAGGCGCACCTGCGTCTGACGACGAAGCCCGTTGTGAATACCCGAGAGAACGATGACCAGGCGATACTGCACGTCGGCCATCTTGGCGACGACGGCCGTGAAGTTCGTCGTCTTCCCGCTCTGCACGTATCCGACCACGAGCCCTTTCGAGTCCCACTTCGCGCGGTCCGGACGCGGCGTGTGGGCCACGACCGTGCTGGACGAGTGATCCACGGAGGAGATGCGTCCAGCCGGCCATCCTTCGGCCTCGAAACGGTCCCTCAACGCGAGCCAGTAGCGGTCGGACTCTCCGGGACCGCTGTACCAGTCCTCCGACCCGGCCGTAATGATCGGCGGGCCACCGGCCTGCACCTTGGCCTTGTCGGCCTCGAACTGAACTCGAAACTCCTCGACAGAATTCTCGGACAGCGACTCCGAAAAGCTCAGGACCGCCGCCTCGATGCCGTGACGCCTGGCCCAGTCTGCGAAGACGGTGTAAAGGCCCAAGATGCACCACCCTTTCAGTGATCTGCGCGGGAATCAGCAGAGGTAGAGCTGGTAGCTGACGGAGTCGGTCACCCCTCTAGGGTGGGGTTGTGCCCGAGCGACCCGTGCCCAGTTCAACCGGCGTCAGTGGTCGGATGCAACGCCAACGCCGGAAGGACACCGAGCCCGAGCTGGCCCTCCGGGGCGAACTGCATCGCGCAGGGCTGCGATACCGGATCGGTCTCCCGGTTGTCGGTTCGCCTCGACGGACGATCGACATCGCCTTCACCCGTATCAAACTGGCCGTGTTCGTCGACGGCTGCTTCTGGCACGGTTGTCCCCAGCACGCGACATGGCCCAAGGCCAACGCCGCATGGTGGGAAGCGAAAATTCTGAAGAATCGTGAACGGGATCGTGAAACCACCCGACAACTCGAGCAGGCGGGTTGGACCGTGATACGGATCTGGGAGCACGAGCCGGCGGAGAGCGCCGCCGGCCGGCTCGTCGACGTCATCAAAGACATGAGGGCCCGCATCGCTCTGCCTCGCGGCCCGAGGCCGTCAGCCGCGCGCCGGAGCTCGCCACACCCGGACGCACAATGACTTTGCGCAGCAGGCATTCGAGCCCTTGAACGACGGTCTCCCGGGCCGATACGAACGATCGACGACGAATCCGCAACCGAGAAGTGAATCAGGACCTACTCCGCTTCGACACAGCCGACGCTGCAAGCTCAGCAGGCGTCGGCCTCACCTCCCCACAAGGTGTTTCCTGGACACTACCGGCATGCGTCCGGAGGACGGGACCCCTCGTGCTCGGCTGATCGTCCTACCTGAATGGGCCTTCTTGCGCTGTCAATGACCTCCCCGGGCATTACATCTGGCGAGAGTCGTGCCTGCGTGAGCGTCTGGTCGGCGCCGCCGGCACCCGGGCCAGCAGCACCGCCACCCCACCCGCGAGCACCCCGACCATCGTCCCGGTGACCAGGCTCGACATCACCGCCGCACCCCGCACCAACGCTTCCCGCGCCCCCGGCTCCAACCCGGCCAGCCCCGGCGCGTCCATCCCCAGCGACGAATCCCAGAACACCTGGTGACCGGCCGCCAGGAACACCCCGTACAGCGCCCCGATCACCACTGTCGTCAGGAACGGGCGCGGCGGCCGTCGCCACAGCACGGCGGCCACCCAGCACACCGGCGGTCCGACCGCCAGCAGAGCGGCCACGACAGTGCCCTCCGGCACCACGTCCAGGTCGTGCAGCGCCACGCGCGGGGCGGCCAGCGCGGCCAGCGCGACGAGCGCCGGCCAGGAGAACCCGAGGGTACGGCGACCCGCGCTCATCGGGTCACCTCCGCCGGCCCGGAGTCCGGTGCCGAAGCGGGTGCCGACTGCGGAACAGACGCGGTCGAACGCACGAACCTCAGCAACGCGACGAACGCCAGTACGGCCGTCACCGCGCCTCCGGCGAAACGTACCCAGTGGCCGGCGACGAACTCGGCCGCGACCTGACGCAGGTACTCCGGCGAGTGCGTCCCCACCGGGTCCACGAACATGATCTCGTTGCGCGGCCAGAAGAAGACAGCGGAGAACAGGAACTCGCAGACGACGAAGACGGCTGTGGCGCCGGCGACCCACCAGCGCAGCCGCCGGTCGCGCCAGGTGAGCAGCGTCGCGGCGACGCTGCTCAGGATCACCGACGCGCCGAGCGGCGGGAAGTAGTCGTGCGGGCCGCCGTGGACGAGGAACTCGCGGGCCCGGTCGAGCGAGGCGGGCGCGTCGTTGAAGACGTTCGGGTAGAGCATCACGGTTTCGGCGGCGACCCCGCCGAACGACATCATCGACGCCCATACCATCACAATAAGGGCGAACCAGGTCAGTCCTGTGCGTACCACGAGGGGTTCTCCTCACGTTTCGGGGACGCCATCGACGCTAGGTCGGCCGTCCTTGGCCGTCGTCCGCGTGGCCGCGCGACCGGATGTCGCTTCTCGGCGTACGCCTCGGGGTCGTCCCTGACGCCTGCGGACGACAGCGGTGAGGGTCCGCGCGGACCTAGGCTCGAAGGCGTGCCCGACACCTCACCCACCCGCGCCGACGCGCTGCTCGCGGCGGCCACGCTCGGCCTGGTCGTGGTGGCCGTGGCGGCCGACCGGCCCTCGCCCGGCAGCGCGGCGCTCGCGGTCGTGGTCGGCGCGGTGCTCGGCGGGCTGGTGCTGTGCGCCGGACGGTGGCCGCTGCCGGCTCTGCTGGCCACGGCGGTCGTGATCCTCGGGTACTACGCGCTGGACCTGCCGCCCGTAGGGGTGGCCGCCCCGGCCGCGGCCGTCCTATACCGGGCGTCCGAGCGCGGCCGTGTCGTCCCGGCCGCCGTCGTGGCCGGGAGCCTGCTGGCCGTCTCGGTGGCCGCCCGGCTGGCCGAGGGGGACGACATCGCGGTCGTGGTGGGTACGGAACTCGGCTCCGAGGCGGCGCTGCTGCTCGCCGTCCTCGCCCTCGGTGACGCGGTACGCAACCGCAGGTCGCTGCGGGCGGCGCTGGTACGGCAGGCGGTCGCGGCGGACGAGGAGCGGCACCGGGAGGCGGCCCGTCAGGTCGAGGCGGAACGGCTGCGCATCGCCCGGGAGGTGCACGACACGCTCGGGCACACCATGTCGGTGATCACGTTGCAGTCCGCAGTCGCCGGGGAGGCGCTCGCCGACAGCGATCCGGCGCAGGCGGAGAGCGCGCTCGCAGCGATCCGGTCGGTGAGCGGCAGCGCGATGGCGGAGTTGCGGGCGACGCTCGGCACGCTGCGCCGCGAGCCCGGGCCCCGGGAACCGGTCCCCGGCTTCGCCCAGCTCCCGGCGCTGGTGGACGGCGTTCGCCGGGGTGGGCTGGCGGTCGACCTGCGGGTCGAGGGTCCGGTGGACACGCTGCCCGCGGTGGTGGGCAGCACCGTCTACCGGGTCGTGCAGGAGGCGTTGACGAACGTCCTGCGCCACGCCGACGCCACCCGGGTCTCCGTGACGGTTCGCGCCACGCCCGGCCGGCTCGCGCTGGAGGTGGTGGACGACGGCCGCGGCGGCCCGCCCGCCGGGGACGGGACGGGCCAAGGCTTGCGCGGCATGGCCGAGCGGGTAGCCCTGCTCGGGGGCACCGTCGAAACCGGCACGAGCGGCGGCTTCCGCGTATCGGTCCGCCTGCCGCTGACGGGAGCCGCCGCGTGAACCCGATCCGTGTCGTCCTCGTCGACGACCAGCACCTGGTGCGCACCGGCCTGCGCGCGCTGCTCGACCGGGCGGCGGACATCGAGGTGGTGGGCGAGGCCGGTGACGGCGGCAGCGGCCTCTCGGTGGTACGGGAGCAGCGGCCCGACATCGTGCTGATGGACGTCCGGATGCCCGGCGGGGACGGGCTGGCGGCGACCCGGCGGATCCTCACCGACCCGACGCTGGACGGCGTCCAGGTCGTCATGCTCACCACGTTCGACGACGACGAGTACCTGTTCGAGGCGATCCGCGCCGGGGCGGCGGGTTTCCTGCTCAAGGACACCCCGCCGGACGCGCTGCGGGACGCGGTCCGGACCGTGGCCGGTGGCGACGCGCTGCTCTCCCCCGCGGTCACCCGGCGGGTGCTCGCCGCGGCGGCCCGCTCACCGGTGGCCGATCCGGCGCGGCTGGCCGGGCTGACCGCACGGGAACGGGACGTGCTCGCGCAGGTGGGCGCCGGCCGGTCCAACACCGAGATCGGGCAGGCGTTGTTCCTGAGCCCGGACACCGCTCGCACCTACGTGAGCCGCCTGTTGCAGAAGCTGAACGCCCGCGACCGGGCGCAACTCGTCGTCATCGCGTACGAGAGCGGGCTGATCCGCCCCGGCGAGGGCTGAGCCGCGCCGGGGCGGGCCGCAGTCAGACCGGCGTCGCGTCCGCCGACTCGGGCGCCGCGTGCCGGCCGCCACCACCGCCGTTGCGCCGCTCGTCGCCGTGCCCCGGCCACCACGCCTTGTGGCCGATCAGCCCGGTCAGCGCCGGTACGAAGAACATCGACATGACGAACGCGGACAGCACGATCCCGATCGCCACCGCGAAGCCCATCTGCTGGAGGAACGAGATCGGCGCGAGCATCAGCACGCCGAACGTGCCGGCCAGGATGAGCCCGGCGGCGGCGACCGTCGGGCCGGCGTGTTCCACGCCGATCGCGGCGGCTTCGTGCGGTTCGTGGCCCTCGCGGGCCTCCTCGCGTAGTCGGGCGATCATCAGAATGTTGTAGTCGGTGCCGATCGCCACCACGAACAGGTACAGGATGATCGGCAGCTGGAACGTCACGCCCGGGTTGCCCTGGAGCCCCTGGAACACGTAGACGGTGGCACCGAGCGTGGCGGCGAAGTTGAGCAGCACCGCGATCACCAGGTAGACCGGCGCGACGAGGCTGCGCAGCAGCAGCGCCAGGATGATCGCGATCAGGAGCGCGGCGGCCGGGAGGATCACCGACAGGTCCCTGTTGTTCGCCGAGTTGATGTCCGCGAAGATCGCGGTGGCGCCGCCGACGAGCGCCTTGGTGCCGGGCGGAGCCGCCTCGTGCACCGCGTCCCGCAGGTCGTCGCGGACCAGCGTGATCGCCTCGTTGGACATCGGGTTCTCGTCGAGCAGCAGGTTGATCCGGGCGACGCTCGGGTCGGTGGGGCTGCGCTCCGGCGGCTGCGCCTGCCCGACGCCGGGCGCGCGCGCCGCTGCGGCGGCGAAGTCGTTCACCTGCTGGTCGGTGAGCGCGCTGCCGTTGCCGGTGGTCAGGTAGACCTCGGTGGGCGCGAGCGCCCCGGCGGCGAACCCGCGCTGGAGGTCCTGGGCGGCCCGCGCCGACTCGGTGTCCTGCGGGAATCCGGCGCTGAAGTCGTAGTCGGCCTTGTAGCCGAGCACCCCGGCGGCGAGCGCCACGAGCAGCACACCGGAGGCGGCGGCCACGACGGCCGGACGGCGGCCGACGACGGCGCCGAGCCGCCGGGACAGCGTCGCCTTGGGCGGACGCTGCCACGCCTTCGACGGCCAGAACACCCACCGGCCGAGCAGCGACACGAGCGCCGGGATCAGCGTCAGCGAGGTGACGAGCATGACGCCGACGGCGATGGCGAGCGCCGGGCCGAGCGAGCCGAAGAAGCCGAGCGAGGCGAGCAGCAGCACCAGGAACGCCACGATCACCGCACCGGCTGCGGAGGTGATGACCTCGCCGACCCGCTGCACCGAGACGATCATCGCGGTGCGCTTGTCGTCGCCGGCACGCAGCCGTTCCCGGTAGCGGAACAGCAGAAACAGGATGTAGTCGGTGCCGATGCCGAACAGCACGATCAGCAGGATGGTCTGCAGGTCCTGGCTGACGTTGAGGTCGAACGCCTTGCCGGCGGCGGCGACCAGCCCGGTGGTGACGGACATGACGACGCTGATCACCACCACCGGCAGCAGCGCGGCGATCGGGCTGCGGAAGATGATCAGGATCAGTCCGATGATGAGGACGATGGTGGCGACACCGACGACCGCGAACGCCTCGTTGAACGTGTCCTCGTTGTCGACGAAGCTCGCCTCGTCGCCTGCCACCCCGGCGGTCAGGCCGCTGCCGGCCAGGTCCGGGCCGAGGGCGGCGCGCAGGTCGCGTACCGCGTCGAGCAGGCGTGGGTCGTCGGGGCTGTCGGCGTCGAGACCGACGGTGACCACCTGCACCGACTTGTCCGGCGCGACGGCCTGCGGGCCGGTCAGGTAGCCGGAGGTCTGCGGGATGTTCCGGGCCTTGAGCGCGGTGGCGAGCTGACCCACGCGCGCCTCGTCGGCCGCTGTGAGCGGCTTGCCGTCGCTGCGTTTGACCACGACGGTGGCGGTGGCGGTGGCCGCCTGCGGGAACGACTTCGCGGCCAGCTCGGTGGCCTGCACCGACTCGTAGGTGCGCGGCAGGAAGCTCTCCTGGTCCGCGGAGGTGATGTCGCTCAGCGAAGGACTGGCGGCGATGATCGCGATCGCGGCGACGACCCAGCCGCCGATCACCCACCAGGCCTTGCCCACGACGAATCTGCCCAGGCGCTCGAACATCGTTTCCCCCGTGTGTTCGGCTGTGTCGCACGCGATCCTACGCTGTGTGAGCAATCCCTTTCGGACGGCTCGCGGACTTCGTCGATGATCCGGGTGGTCAAGGATCGACAGATGAGCGTGCGGCTGCCCGGTCCCGGAGTGCTGACGGCCTGGTTGGCGGCGACCGTCCCGGCCCCACTCGTGGTCTACGACTGGACCCACAGGTGGGAGGAGGACCAGCCGGTCTCCACCGCGCTGTGGTGGCCCGTGCTCGCGGCGCCGGTGCTCGCCGCCGTGCTGGCGGCCCGGCAGCCTCGGCGGCCGGTGGCAGCCGTCGGCGTGTCCACGCTGGTCACGACGGCACTGTTCGCGGCGTCGCTGGCGTTCTTCCGGTGGGTCGTGCCGCTGACCGGCGAGGCCCGCTGGGGGCGGGCAATGCTCGGCGGCGCGGCGCTCGCGGTGGCCGGGGCGCTGATCGGGTACGCCGTCGGCGGGCGCCTGCCCCGCCGGGCCGGCCCGGCGTCGCGGCGCGGCTATCTGATCGGCGGGCTCGCCGTCGTGTTCGGCGCGCTGCTGGCGCAGTCCGCGGTACGGCTCGGCGCCGAGGACAGCACGATCGGAGAACCCCCTCGGGAGTACGGCGGCGTCGGCCCGTACGCGACGTCGGCGAGCCGGTTCACGGCGCCTGCGGCCGGGGCGTACGCGATCTTCGCGCTGGGTTTCTCCCCGGCGGACCCCGAATGCCGCGTCACCGGCGACGGCTCGGAGGTGCGGACGGCCGAGCCGGTCTCCGTCCCGCCGGGCGGCTACGGCAGCGACGCCGCCGTCTATTCCTGGGTGGCGACAGTGCGGGTGCCGACTCCCGGTGCGTGGACGCTCGACTGCCGCACGGACGACCCGGAGGCGTCCTACGTGGTGGGTGACGTGCCGCAGATCAGGGGCGCGGTAGGCGAGATGATCCACTGGCCGGCGGGCGTGATCTGGCTGCTCGGCACGGTGCCCGGCCTGCTGGTCGTCGCGGACACCGCCCGGCGGAGACGAGCTACTTGCCGCCTTCCGAGGTGAGGCCCTGCCAACCGTCGGCGCCGGTCACCGTCGGATTCGGCAGCGAATAATGGCTGATACTGGCCGCGTCCGCCTCTCTGATCCGGTCCACCAGTGCGTAGACGATCGCATTGAGCGCAAGGTGCTGCGCTCGGGTGGTCACCACGGTCATGTCCACGATGTCACTGTCTGGCACTTCTGCCCGTCGCACGACAAGACGCCCGTCGCCCCACTCCTCGTTCTGCTCCAAGCCGCACCTCCGTCAATCCGTGCCGTTAGTTGAATGGCCAGGCTCAACGTGCTTGTTGGCCACCGCTCGCTCCTGTGCCTTCAGGTAATACCTCGTGGCTTGCTGGCGCTGCCGAATCAGGAAGGTCGCGAGGACCAACGCCAGGAAGGACAGCCCCAACCAGAGGACGTCGCTATGGATCTTGTGTGGAAGCCCGGCCAGGCTCAGGGCAACCTCGGTCGGCAGGCGTTTCGCGGCGTCGAGCACGTACAGCAGCACGCCTGCGAACGAAAGTAACATCACCGACTGAAGGCCGAAGTACGCAATGAGCGAAGCGCGGCCGACCCGCTCCTGGTCGAGTCCTCGGCCCAAGGCGCCTGCAACAAACGCCGGCAGCGCCAGCACGAGCGCGGGCAGACCGACGGCAGCCGCTGCGTTGTCCAGACCAGCGCGGGACAGCGTGAAGAAGAGAAGAACGATAGCGGTCAGCGTGGCGAGAGTCGCTGCGTTGCCTAGTGCGCCCGGCGGAATCTCTCGCAGGTAGACGATCGATTTGAAGTCCCAGGACACGCGCTCGCCAGGGGCGATGGACCTCAGGTCACCCCAGCGCCCGTGTCGGCGGACGTACAGATGCGCCACGGGGCGAGCCTGCTCGTGGTGGAGCCGGACATACTGTTGAAACCCATTGATCTTGAAATGGCGTTGACGAAGTATGTCTCGCCCACCCAACACCTCGAGATGATGACTGAAGACATAGCAACCCGCCGGGGCAAGCAGTTCAAAATGGTAGCTGTCTGCTTGTAGCGCTCGCGTCATCGGTACGTCGAGCGTAAATGGCGCCAAGCCGAAACGAGCCCTCAGCTTCTCATACGGGCTGACATGCATCCTTTCGGGCGAATAGAGGGAGCTGTAGGTGACCAGGACGTTCATCGTCTCCGGAACCGGCACCTCGCCGACCACAACGTAACTCTTGGCGAGCACCTTACAGATGTCGAGAATTTTGTCTCGCCAGACCGGGGAGATCTCCTCGCTGAGGCCAGTGATCTGCTTCAGCGCATCCTGAACCTCTTCCCATGCTGATTTGGGGGCATCCGTCGGTCTCGTCCCGCCGACTCCGACCGGAGCCGCAGCAGGCCGGCAGATCGCCACGATGACCCGGGCCATGATGTCCCGGTCAGATTTCCTGAGTGCGGGGGAGCTGAGATGTTGACCCGTCTCCTGCCAAGCCAGCAGAAAGAGGGACTCGATCGCGAGCGCGGTGAGGCCGCGAACTTCCCGTTGGGAAAGAACAGGGATGGTCTCCCCTTTCGCGTCCGTGGCGCTCACTAGGTCGAATAGCAACCCCTTCCGCGCAGTCACCAGGGGGATCAGTACACCGGTCGAACCTCGTCCACTTCGTTCGCCGCCCTCCGCTGCCGTCGAACGGGGATCGGCGCCGACGTGCTCGGGCGAACCGGTTTCGTCGCTGTAGTTGGGTCGACGGGCCGGCTGCGGCAAGTCGATCCGATATTGCAGCGTCGTCCTGACACGGAGCATCCGCCCGCTCGGCTCGACCTCGTCGTGGACCCTCGCCAGCGAGCGTGGCGGATCGAGCAAGAGATTGATGAAGCAGGCGATCGCATATGGGTCGTAGTTGCGGGCGACATAACTCGCGGCCTCCTGTATCTCCTCCCGGCTCGGGGATTCAGCGACGGGCGCGCCGGGTGCCATTGCTTTGAGATTGGGATTTTCCCGCAGCAGCGCCAGCGCCAGGCCGGCGCCCGCCGCCAGGGCTCCGAAAATGATATGCACAGCCAGGTTCGCCCACGGAAACTCCACCAGCGCCATGAAGAGAAACAGCAGGAGGAGCGCTGTCACCGCCAAGAAGGCAAGTCGCTTAGGCAGCATGCCGAATCCCTCGGATCGGCTGACCTCCGGAAGATCTGATGCCATAGGCCACGCTCCCCGGTTTTCGGCACCTGGAGGCCCTGACCGGCCACCGAGTGCAGTTCACCTCTGCGGTCTTATGCACTTCCGTACGTCCATAGTGCCAACCACTACATAAATGTCAACGGACGCTTCGGTCCGTCCTGCAGGCACAGCGGGGAGGCGCGCCCGTTTCAACCCGCCTGGTCGGGATTGACAAGGGACATTGGCTCCTTCACGCCCGCCCGCGCGCTGTCGCGTATGCGACAGCACCGGAGCGGATGGATCTGCGGTTCCGGTGCCCGGGGGAAGTGTCGTAGAGAGCCCGTAGCCTGGGGCGGTCAACGACGATCGCAGGGAGGCGACGTGCTCGACCACTTCTCCGTAGCGGTGCGCGATCTGGCGGCCAGCGGCGCCTTCTACGACGCCGTGCTGGCTCCGCTGGGCGGGCGCCGGCTCATGGAGCCCGGCCCGATCGGCTACGGCGTCGACAAGCCCGACTTCTGGGTGGAGCCCGCCCCGGCCGGCGCCACGCCGGTGCCCGTGCACATCGCGTTCACCGCCGCCGACCGCCCCACGGTGCGGGCGTTCCACGACGCGGCGGTGGCGGCCGGCGCGGAGGTGCTGCACGCGCCGAAGGAGTGGCCGGAATACCACGCCGGCTACTACGGTGCGTTCGTCCGCGACCCGGACGGCAACAACGTCGAGGCGGTCTGCCACCGTCCGGAGTGAGTCCGGTTGCGTCGGCGATGCAGGATGGGCCGGTGGAGATCGAACCGGTCGAGCACGCTCCGGAACGCGCCATCCGCCTCGCCTGGCTGGGCCAGCGCTGGCACGACCTCACGTTCCTGCACTGGGCGGTCCCGCCGGAACGGGTGGCGCCGCTGCTGCCCGCGGGCACCCGGCCGGACACGTTCGACGGGCTCACCTACGTCGGGCTGATCGGGTTCCAGATGGTCGGGCTGGGGCTCGGGCGTGGTCCGGGCGTGCCCTACTTCGGCACCTTCTGGGAGACGAACGTCCGGCTCTACTCGGTCGACGGCTCGGGGCGGCGCGCTGTCGTGTTCCGCTCGCTCGACGCGTCCCGGCTGGTGCCGGTGCTGGTGGCGCAGCTGAGCCTGCGCCTGCCGTACAAGTGGTCGTCGATGCGGCTGGACCGCTCCGGTGACACGCTCACCTACCGGTGCCGCCGCCGCTGGCCCGGTCCGCCGGGCGCGACGAGCCGGATGACGGTCCGCGTCGGGGCGCCCGTTCCCGAGCCGACGCCGCTGGAGCACTTCCTCACCGCACGCTGGGGCCTGCACACCCGCGCGTACGGCCGCACCCTGCACGTGCCGAACTGGCATCCGCAGTGGCCGTTGCACCGTGCCGAACTGCTGCACCTGGACGACGAACTGGTCACCGCCGGGGGCCTGCCGGCACCGGAGGGGCCGCCGATGAGCGTGCTCTACTCCCCCGGCGTCCCTGTCGTCTTCGGCAACCCCACGTCGGCCCGATGACGCCACCCTGATCGACGCCAGATCGGCGGAGTGGCGGCATCCGGCGCACCGGACACCGCCACCTCCCCGATGTGGCGGCGGCACGTCCGCGCGGCGCCGAGGCGGGCGCGGTCAGCGCAACGGGTCGTGGGTGCCGTGCGGCACGTCGGGGCGGCATCGGCGTACCCGGTCGGCGGCCATCCGACCGCCCACCGCCAGCCCGTACCGCTCGACGGCGGCGAGTCCGTACGCGCTGCACGTCGGCGTGTAGCGGCAGGTCGCCGGCCAGCGGTGCGACAGCCAGCGCCGGTAGCCGAGGATGGCGGCCCGGCCGGCCCGGTCCACGGCGGGCCGGCGCACGAGGCCGGCGGTCACCGAGCCGAGGGTGAGCAGCATCGAGAAGAGGCCCAGGTCGCAGCAGCCCGGCCCGTCACAGGTGGGCACGTCGCAGTTGCACCAGTCCCGGCTCTTCTTCTTGTTGTGGTGCCGCTTCCGAAAGATCACCACGTCATGATGCGACACGCCTGCCAGTGTCGAATGAGGCGACCGGACCTGGTCCGGTGTGATCGGGTCGTCGTCGGGCCGGGAACCTAGCGTCGAAGGCGTCACCAAGGAGGGAACAACGGGTGCTGGATCGGCTCAACGCCGCGCTGGACCACCTCGAACAGCGGCTCGACCAGCCGCTCGACGTGGCCGCGCTGGCCCGGGTAGCGGGCGTGTCGGAACACCACTTCGGCCGGCTGTTCTCGGCGCTGGCCGGGCTGCCGCTGTCGGAGTACGTGCGCCGTCGCCGGATGACGCTGGCGGGCGCCGACGTGCTCGCCGGCCGGGAGTCGCTGCTCGACGTGGCGGTCCGCTGGGGGTACGGCTCGAACGAGGCGTTCGCCCGCGCGTTCCGGGCCGTACACGGTGTCGGGCCGACGCAGGCCCGGCAGGCCGGTGTGGTGCTGCGGTCCCAGCCCCGGATGTCCTTCCGGCTCGTCGTCGAAGGGAACACCAGCATGGACTACCGGATCGTGACCAAGGACGCCTTCCGGCTCGCCGGGTTGACGGCGCGGGTGCCGCTCGTGCACGAGGGGATGAACCCGCACATCGTGGCGTTCGTCAGGGGCATCGACCCGGCCACCGTACGCCGCATCGAGGCACTGTCCGACCAGGAGCCGCACGGCATCGTCAACGTCAGCGCCGAGCTGACCGGTTCCCGCGACGAGGGCACCGAGCTGGACTACTGGTACGCGGCGGTCACCGGCGCGGACGTGCCGGACGACCTGCGCAGCCTGCCGGTCGAGGCCGGTGACTGGGCGGTGTTCTCCAGTTCCGGCGCGTTCCCGGTGGCGGTGCAGCACCTGTGGCGGGCCGTGTTCACGTCCTGGTTCCCGTCCAACCCGTACGAGACCCGGCCGGGGCCGGAGATCTCGCGGGTGCGGGTCGCCGAGGACGGCGGCACCGCCGACGCGGAGCTGTGGATCCCGGTGCGCCGGGTCTAGGGTCCCGCCGCCGCTCGCACCACCGCCGCCGCTCGCGCCAGCGCGGCCGGCACGTCGTGTACGTGGTACGGATGCTCGCCCGGCTCGATGGCGGCGAGGAACATCGCGTACACGGCGGCCAGCCGCAGCGGCGCGACCGGTCGGAGCAGGTCGACCGCCCGGCGCGGGTCGCTGCCCGGCACGTCGACGCGCCAGCGCCGCGCCCACGCGTCGACCAGCCGGGCGGCGGCGTCCGCGTCGAGATCCTCGGTGAGGCGCAGGATGTCGAAGGCGGGGTGGCCGACGAACGAGTCCGCCCAGTCGATCACCACGCGCCGCCGCCCGTCGCCGCGGACGTTGCCGGGGTGCAGGTCGCCGTGCACGAGCGTGTCGGGCAGACCGCAGTCGCCGACCTGCCGCAACCGCCGGTCGAGCCCGTCGAGCAGATCCGCGGCGGCCGACACGTCGTGCCCGGCGAGCCGCTCGTGGATCCAGTCCGCCAGCCGCGCCCCGCGCAGGTCGGGCACCCCGGCCGCGACCAGCTCACCGACCACCCCGCACGCCCGCCACTGCACCGAATGATGCTCGGCCGCGATTGCGGCCCGTTCCCCTTCCCCGGCCCCGTACCGGTCCTCCCCCGGCACGTCCGCCAACAGCATCCGCCCCTCCCCGTCGGCGGCGAGCACGACCGGCCCGTTGATCAAGGAGTTCGTGCCAACAGAGAAGGCCAGGACCGTGGGCTCGTGGCGGGCGAACGGGGGGAGCTGCTTCAGCCACGCCGGGCCCCGGTCGGTGTCCAGGCGCCAGATGGCGGAGAGGTTCCAGGTGCGCTGCTGCGCCACCGCCGTCACCCGGCGGCCGAGCCGGCGCAGCTCGCCGGTCGCCCAGGCGACGCTGCGGGCCGGGCCGCCGGCCTCCGCCCACCGCTGGCGCAGCGGATGCGGCGCGAGGTCGACAGCCACCGGCTCCAGGGGTACGCCAAGCGCGTCGACGGTCGATTCCAGACAGGCGGCACAAGCGTCGACGACCTGCGCCAGGTAGCGGACGTGGCCGCCCGGCGGCGCGGGACGGTCGGCGCCGAGCAGCCGCAGCACGGCGACCTCCAGACCGTGGCGCCGCCGGACGGTGCCGACGATCGAGTGCACCTCCTGCCACCACGGCTCCGGCACGTCGAACGGCGGCAGCGCGCCGAGCGGGCGGCCGGCGGAGTCGAGCAGGACCAGCGACACGGTGCGGGACACGGCCGGACGGTATCCGGGCACCCCTACGGGAGGCGAGCGGATTGATCGGGGTCCGGTTCGGGACCGCTCCCCGATGTCAGGGGCGCGGGTGCCCGGAACGCTGAGGCGATGAGCCTTCTCGATTCCCGCACCCGTCCCGCGTACCAGTGGTTACGTCCGGTCGCCGCGACGTCGGCGGCGCTGCTGCTCGGCTACGGCCTGCTGCGCCTGCTCGACCGCCTAGACGGGCACAGCGACAAGGGCGCCTGGGCGTGGAACACCGGCCACACCCTGTTCCTGCTCGGCGTCCTCGGCTTCGCCGCGCTGATCGTCGGGCTGCACGGTCTGCTGCGTACCCGGTCGTCGCGGTTGCGGACGCTCGACGACGTGGCCGCGCCGGCCGGCCTGGTCGGCGCCGCCGCGTTCGTCTGGGTGATCCTCGGTGACCTGTTCCCGAGCTTCGCCGACGCGGTGCGCACCCCCGGCCTGGTGTTGTTCGGCGGGCCGCTGCTGTTCGAGGTGGGCCTGCTGGTGCTGCTGTACCGGGCGGCGGCGGCCCGGCTGCTGCCGGTGTGGGCGCCGGTGCTGGTGCTGGCCGGGTTCCTGGCGATCGCGGTGAACCTCGACCTGCTGCCGGTGGGCGCCGCGCTGGTGCTGGCCGGGCTGCTGCCGCTGCGCGTCACCCCGCGCCCGGTGGCCTGACCGGCGTCACCGCCAGACGGTACGGCGGAACCCCTTGTGACCGGCGCACACGTCGCGCTGGCCGCCGGTGCGGCTGACCGAGCCGTCGCGGCACTGCACCAGCCAGCCGCGGTCGGACCAGAACCCGGGTACGCACTCGAACCAGTCGCAGACCTTCGCGGCCGGCCTGCGGATCCGCTGGCCGCCGCAGAAGTCGTACCCGAAGGGGTTCGCCGGGGCGCCGCAGCGGCGCTCGACCGGCGGCTGCGGCGTGCCGCGCGGCGGCGCGGGACGGGCGCGGGACGGCTCGGGACTGGTCGTGGGCCGGACCTGGACGGCGGGCGCGACATGCGGCGGCGCGGGGGTGCCGGTGGCCGCCGGGGTCGCGGCGGCGGCGCGCTCGGAGCCGGCCCGGGTGGGGGGATTGGACTCGACGAGCATCGCCGGCACGATCAGTGCGAGCGCCGCGCCGACAGCCACCGTCCGCCGCCCGCCGGGCACCAGCGCGGTGATGCGGGCCTGGGCCGGGGTGAGCACGGCCGGACGTTCGGGCCGGGCCGCGGTGTGCTCCGCGATCAGCTCGTCCAGCTCGGCCACGACCGCGGCGCGCTGCTCGATCGCGTCGGCGAACGCCAGCGTGAGCGTGAACCGGAAGTCGGCCGCCGCGCCGGTGGGCAGCAGCAACCCGGAGGTACGCCGCCGGTCCAGCACCTGGATCAGGGTGACCGGCGCGCCGGGGTCGTGGGACAGGCCGGTCATCCGGCCGTACGCCCAGTCGCGCCGGCCGCGTCCGCCGAGCAGCACCAGACGCCGGTTGGTGAGCACGGCGAGCCCGGCGTCGACCACCTTGACGCCCTCGGGGCGACGGGGGCGCAGCACGGGTGGGTCGGGGTCGACCGTCAGTTCGGGGGCCGGCAGCACGGCGGTGTGCCGCACCTCCACCAGTTGCGCGGCCGGGAGTGCCCAGAAGACCACCTCGCCGGGGGCCAGCTCCATCGGCAGGCCGACGCCCGCCTGGGCCGAGCCGTGGAAGGACACCGCGAGCGTACGCAGGCGGCGCAGCTCGTCGTCGCGGCGTCGCCACGCCTCGTCGGCCGCACGGAAGACCCGCTGCCGCCGCTCGTTCTGCCGGTGCGCCCACCGGTACCGCCATGTGGAACCCGTCGAATCAGTCTTCGCCACGCCGACTCCTCCGCCGCGCGAGCCCACCAATCGGGGTGTCATTCATGTCAACGGTGCGGCAGGGGTACCAAGACACGCGAAAGTCGCCAATTAGACCGATCGGCTGATTGACCGACACAATTGGCGGAAACTCCCGCGTCGATTCACGTTCCGTGCCACCGGCTCCCGGCGGTCCCGCTTCGTCATGCGGGCGGGTGGCCACATCGGTAACGTCAGCCGCAACGGTGGGCCGGACCGCGACCCCCGGGCGGCGAGGAGGTGCACCGGTGGGCGACCCGGCCGTGGTGGTGGGAGTGGACATCGGCACCACCAGCTCCAAGGCCGTCGCGTTCGACACCACCGGCCGGCAACTGGCCAGCCACTCGATCGGCTACCCGTTGGAGGAGCCGAACCCGGGCTGGGCCGAGCAGGACCCGGACCTGATCTACCAGGCCGTCCTCGGCGTGATCCGTGCGGTGGTCGACGAGCTGGGCCGGCCGATCGCCGGCCTGTCGTTCAGCACCGCGATGCACAGCCTGATCGGGCTGGACGCCGACGGCACCCCGCTGACCCCGTCGATCACCTGGGCCGACTCCCGGGCCAGCGCGCAGGCCGAGCGCCTGCGGGCCGCGCCGTCCGGGCTCGCCCTGCACCGGCGTACCGGTACCCCGGTGCACCCGATGGCGCCGCTGCCGAAGCTGGTGTGGTTCGCCGAGCAGGAACCGAAACTGCACGAGCGGGTCGCGCACTGGGTCGGCATCAAGGACCTCGTGCTGCGGCGGCTCGCGGACGCGCTCGTCACCGACCACTCGGTCGCGTCCGCCACCGGCCTGATGGACATCCACCGGCTGGCCTGGGACGCCGAGGCGCTCCGCGTCGCCAGCATCACCGAGGAGCAGCTCGCCCAGCTCGTACCCACCACCCACGTGCTGCCGGGGCTCACCGCCGAGGCGGCGCGCGCGACCGGGCTGCCGGCGGACACCCCGCTGGTGGTGGGCGCCGGCGACGGTCCGCTGGCGAACCTGGGCCTCGGCGCGGTGCGCCCCGGCGTGGTGGCCTGCTCGATCGGCACCAGCGGCGCGATGCGGGTGATGGTGGAACGCCCCGGCGTGGACCCGCTCGGCGGCGTGTTCTGCTACGCGCTCACCGAGGACCGCTGGGTGGTCGGCGGCGCCATCAACAACGGCGGGATCGTCCTCCAGTGGGCGAACGACGCGCTCGCCCCCGAACTGGGCGAGCACGCCGAGGAGGAACTGCTCGACCTGGCCGCCACGGCGCCGGTCGGCTCCGGCGGGCTGATCATGCTGCCGTACCTGCTGAGCGAGCGGGCGCCGCACTGGAGCGCGCTGCCCCGCGGCGCGTACGTCGGGCTGACCCACGGACACGGCCGGCCGCACCTCGTCCGGGCCGCGCTGGAGGGCGTCTGTCAGCAGCTCGCGCTGGTCCTCGCCTCGGTCCGGGCGGCCGGCAACGAGGTACGCGAGGTCCGCGCCAGCGGCGGCTTCGCCCGCAGCGCGCTGTGGCGGCAGATCCTCGCCGACGCGCTCGGCATGCCGGTGCGGTTCCCCGCCGGGCACGAGGGTTCCGGCTTCGGCGCGGCGCTGCTCGGCATGCAGGCGCTCGGCCTCATCGAATCGATCGAGGTCGCTGCCGACCTGGTCCGGCTCGAGGAGACGGTCCGCCCGGATCCCGCCTCCGCCGCCACGTACGCGGCACTGCTCCCCCTCTTCTCCGAGCTGTACGACGCGCTCGTACCCACGTTCGCGTCCCTGCGGCGGATGGCGCCGAGCCTGCCGCCGGAACCACCACCCACCGCACCACCCCGCTGATCGACCGAAGGGCGTGATAGCCGTGGTCACACTGCTCGCCGCACCCGCGGAACCGCTCACGAACGCCGGTGACACCCAGCTCGTCCTCGCGGCCCTGCTGGGCATCGCCGCGGTGGTGCTGCTCATCGCGTGGGGGGAGGTGCACCCGTTCCTGTCGCTGATCCTCGGCGCCGCGGTGCTCGGCGTGGTCGCCGCCGTACCCGTCGACAAGATCGTCACGTCGTTCAGCGGCGGGGTCGGCTCCACAGTGGGTGGCGTGGGCCTGCTGATCGCGCTCGGCGCGATGATCGGCGGTCTGCTGGCCGAGTCCGGCGGCGCGGACGGCATCGTCGAACGGGTGGTCGGCCGGGTCTCCGGCACCGCGCTGCCCTGGGCGATGGCCGGCGTGGCCGCGCTCATCGGCCTGCCGCTGTTCTTCGAGGTCGGCGTGGTGCTGCTGGTGCCGATCGTGCTGCTCGTCTCGCTGCGGGTGAACGTCCCACTGATGAAGATCGGCATTCCCGCGCTCGCCGGCCTGTCGGTGCTGCACGGCCTGGTGCCGCCGCACCCCGGGCCGCTGGTGGCGATCGACGCGCTCGGCGCCAACCTGGGTCAGACGCTCGCGCTGGGCCTGCTGGTGGCGATCCCCACGGTGATCATCGCCGGTCCGGTCTTCGGCAACTTCATCGCCCGGTACGTGCCGGCCGCCGCCCCGGCGGAGCTGCTGCCGACCCGGCGCGACGCCGACGACCGCAGCCCGACCCGGCCCGGCGACGGCCGGCTCGACGCCGACGGCGACCTGGTCACCGAGGACGACCTGGTCAACCCGGGCACCGGACGGCCCGGCGGCGCGATCGACGAGCCGCTCGGACGGCGCTCGCGCCGCGCGCCGGCGCTGTGGGCGGCGGTGGTCACGGTGCTGCTGCCGGTGGTGCTGATGCTGCTGCGGGCGATCGGTGAGCTGACACTCGCCGAGGACACCGCCGGCCGCAAGGCGCTGGACATCGTCGGCACCCCGATCATCGCCCTGCTCGCCGGCGTCATCTTCGCCATGATCTTCCTGGGCTACCGGTCCGGCTTCAGCCGTAGCCAGGTCTCCGGTTTCCTCGGCGGCTCGCTGCCGCCGATCGCCGGCATCCTGCTGATCGTCGCCGCCGGCGGCGGCTTCAAGCAGGTACTCGTCGACGCCGGCGTGGGCGACCTGGTCGCGAACGCCGCCGACGGCGCGAATCTCTCGCCGCTGCTGCTCGGCTGGCTGGTGGCGGTCGGCATCCGGGTCGCCACCGGCTCGGCCACCGTCGCCACCATCACCGCCGCCGGCATCGTGGCGCCGCTGGCCGGCACGCTCGCCGGCCCCGAGGTGGCGTTGCTGGCACTGGCCATCGGCTGCGGGTCGCTGTTCTTCTCCCACGTCAACGACGCCGGCTTCTGGCTGGTGAAGGAGTACTTCGGGCTGACCGTCGGGCAGACCATCAAGAGCTGGTCGGTGATGGAGACCATCATCTCGGTGGTCGGTTTCCTCGGCGTCCTGCTGCTCGACGTCTTCATCTAGCGGGTCAGGGAGCCTCGACGCCGGAGATGCGGAACTTGTGCACCTCGGCGCCGAGGATCTCCGTCACCTGCTCGGCCTCCGGGCCGGAGCCCCGGAACGCCAGCAACTGCTCGTCGGACTCCCACCGTTCGTAGACGTTGATCCGGCCCGGCTCGACCAGGTCGGCGCTGACCGCGAAGTCCACGCAGCCGGGCGCGGCGCGGGCCGCGCGGACGGCGGCCTCGCAGGACGCCAGATAGGCGTCCCGCCGGGCCGGATCAACGTAGAGGGTGCCGGCGACGATGAGCATGCCGGCCATCCTGCCACGGACCCCCGTCAGGACCGGGTGATCGCGTTGGCGTGGATCGCCTCGTTCAGGTACGCGGCCATCCCGGGCCGCAGCGTCTCGAAGTACGCGGTGAACCGCGGGTCCGCCACGTACATGTCCGCCAGGCCGGTGTGGATCTCGTACGAGCAGTCGTACCACCACTTCGTGATGAGCTGCCGGTGCTCCTCGGCCAGCGCCATCGCCTCCGGGCCGTCAGCGGGCGCGCCCGAGTCCATGAGCGCGGCGAACCGCCGCCCCCAGTCCTCGTTCTCCGCCTTGTTGCGCAGCCAGTCCTCCTTCGAGTAGCGGCCCGCGCGCTCCTGCGACTGCCGGTACGCCTCGGTGTCGCCCCAGCGCTGCTCCGCCTCCTCGGCGTGCTCGTCCGGGTCGAAGTCACCGAACACCTCGAACCGCTCCTCCGGCGTCAACTGGATCCCCAACGTCCTCGCCTCCATCGCGTGTTCGATCGCCGCGACCATCTCCTGGAGCTTCCCGATCCGCCCGGACAGCAGCTCGTGCTGCCGGCGCAGGTGCGCCACCGGGTCGGCGTCCGGATCGTCCAGGATCTCGGCGATCTCCTCCAGCGGGAACCCCAGCTCGCGGTAGTACCGGATGAGCTGCAGCCGGTCCAGGTCCGCCTCGTCGTAGCGGCGGTAGCCCGCCGGCGTGCGCCCGCTGGGCCGCAGCAGCCCGATCTCGTCGTAGTGGTGCAGCGTCCGGACCGTCACCCGGGCCGCCCGCGCCACCTGACCCACCGTGTACGCCATGGTTCCCTCCCTTCCGCGACAAAGACTCCCGCCTCCCGCTGCGTGAGGGTCAAGCCGGAGATGCGTACTCCGTCAAGTACTCGGCGTCGCCGACGACGAACTCGCCGTACCCGAACCGGTCGCCGAGCGCGACGAGCCGCTCGTACTGGCTGCGTCGCATCGGCCAGGTGCAGTTCCGAGCGATGCGCAGGCACCAGCGGAGGGCCAGATCTGGCGAACAGGACCGGTTGCACCGGAGGAGAGCGTCCCGCAGCGCCCCGCCGGGATCCCGCGCGTCCGGCAGACCGTCCGTCAGCGCCTCGATCTCGCCAGCGACGGCATCGGCCAGGCTCTGGTCCTGCGCCGATTCCGGCTCCGCACCGCCCGGACCGTGCCGGGAGAGCCAGTCGTCGCACTCCCGGACGATCGTGGCGAACCAGTCCGGCCCGGACGGCCATGTGCCGTCCGGGCCGAACGAGAAGGTGTGGTCCGATCCGATGTACCACAGCAGTTCGACCTCGGCGGGCCTGAGCCCTGTACGCATCAGGAAGGCGTCGCTGCGAAGCGCCCGCACCTCACGCGGGTCCGTCTCCGGGCCGAGGAGCCGGCCCAGGAGGTCCAAGGGCGTGCCCTCATATCGCCAGTCCTGGTGGAAACGACCGACGAAGCCGGTCAGACCGAAGTCGAAGCTCGAAACGGAGGTCATCGGTTCCCTTTCTCAGGGGACACGCCGGAGGGGCCTCCCGCGATAGCGGAAGGCCCCTCCGAAATCAGCTCCCGGGTCAGGCGCTGACCTTATCCTTCTCCGGGGCGGCGAAGGTCGCGTTCGGCGGGGTGCGGACGGCGTGCACCAGGCCGGCGGCGGAGAGCAGCAGGAGCAGGCCCGCGCCGAGGTACATGGCCAGGGCGCCCTGCTCGGCCTTGCGGCCGAACTCGCTGAAGCCGTACGAGGTGAGCAGCAGGCCGCGCAGCGTCTCGCCCTTGAACACGGTCTCCCGCTGTGCGGTCACCTCGGCGAGCTGCTTCTGCAGGTCGGCCAGGTTGGCGGCGTTGCTCTGCTCGGCCTGGGCCACCTGCTCGCGCAGCGCGGTCTGCGGCTCGCCCAGGTCGGCGTAGGTCTTGCCACCGGCCATGTTCTTCAGGTGCAGGCCGATGTACTCGTTGGCGTAGCACTCGGCCTGCTTGCCGGTGGTCATCTTCTGGCCGGCGTACTCGCGCAGGCAGTCCGACTTCTTCTCCTCGTCGGAGAGCTTGTCCGCCGGGGTGAAGGTGATGTTCTGCTCGCCGAGCTGGCTGCGTACGTAGTCGTTGGCGAAGTTGGCGTTCGTCGTGAGGACGACGCCGACGACGAGCAGCAGGACCGCCAGGCCAAATCCACCGAT
Organism: Micromonospora sp. WMMA1949; assembly: GCF_027460145.1. Taxonomy (NCBI): domain Bacteria; kingdom Bacillati; phylum Actinomycetota; class Actinomycetes; order Micromonosporales; family Micromonosporaceae; genus Micromonospora; species Micromonospora sp. WMMA1949. The sequence continues at coordinate 1,599,148 of NZ_JAPZBG010000001.1, forward strand.
GCTGAACAGCAGGTCGAGCGTCCGTCGCTTCATATCAAGCTCCCGTGTGGAGGGGTGTGTTCGTCTTGTTGACGAGAACCATCATGGCGGCGGCGCATCGCGCCTGAGCAGGGTCGAACCCCCTGTCCCGTCCGGGACCTTCGGCCCCCGTGTACCCGGGCCGGTCAGCGCTGCGCGCCCGCTCCGGACAGCGCGGGAAGCAGGTCCGGCAGGGCGGCCGGGCGGCCGTACCGCCAGCCCTGACCCTGCCGGCAGCCGATCGCGGTGACCGCCGCGTGCTGCGCGACCGTCTCCACCCCCTCGGCCACCACAGCCAGGTCGAACGCGCCGGCCAGCCGGTTCACCATCTCCACCGTGGCGTACGCACGGGCGTCATCGGCGTCCAGCCGGGACACGAACGACCTGTCGATCTTCAACTCGGTGGCCGGGATGCGGTGCAGGTAGCTCAGCGAGGAGTACCCGGTGCCGAAGTCGTCGATGGCGATGCGGACACCGAGGTCGCGCAGCTGGGACAGCCGGTCGAGCACCGAGTCGCTGCCCTCGATCAGCGCCGACTCGGTGAGTTCCAGGGTGAGCGCGCGAGGCGGCAGACCGGCCGCGCCGACCGCGCCGGTGACGGTGGCGATCAGGTCCGGCCGGCACAGGTGGGCGGCGGCGATGTTCACCGCGACTGTCACGTCGGGCGCGTGCTCCCGCCAGGTGGCCGCGGCCCGGCACGCCTCGTGGATGACCCACCTGTCGATGGCCACGATCAGCCCGGTCTCCTCGGCCAGCGGCAGGAACCGCGCCGGGGTGAGCACACCCAGCCGGGGATGCCGCCAGCGCACCAGCGCCTCGGCGCTGCGTACCGTGCCCGTGTCGAGGTCGACGATGGGCTGGAACTCCATCAGCAACTGGCCCTCGTCCACCGCGCGCCGCAGGTCGGCGATCAGCTCGGCCCGGCTGACCGCCGACTCCCGCAGTTCCGGCGTGCACGTGCGGTACACGGCCTTGCCGGCCGCCTTCGCCGCGTACATGGCGATGTCGGCGTCGCGGAGCAGGTCGGTGTGCGAGGTGTGCTGCGGCCCGTACTCGGCGATGCCGATGCTCGCCGACGGGTGGACGCCGAGATCCTCCTCGCCGGGCAGCGGTTCCAGAGCGGCCAGCAGCCGGACCGCGAGCCGCTCCGGTGACACCTGGCGCTCCCCGGCCACCAGCACCGCGAACTCGTCGCCGCCGAGCCGGGCGATCATCCCGTCCGGGCCGACCGCGTCCCGCATGCGCTCGGCGGTGACGGTCAGCAGGCGGTCCCCGGCGGCGTGCCCGAACCTGTCGTTCACCTGTTTGAAGCCGTCCAGGTCGAGCAGCACCACGGCGACGGGGCCGCCGGCGCGCAACGCCCGCCGCAGCCGCCGGACGAACGTCAGCCGGTTGGGCAGGCCGGTGAGCTGGTCGGAGTACGCGAGCCGGCGCAGCCGGCCGACCAGTCGCAGGTTCTCGTTCGCGGCCAGCCCCTGGCGCAGCGCCAGCACGCCGAGCAGGCCCATCATGCCGACGAAGACCACCTGCGGGGTCTGCCCGCTGGGCTGCCGGGACAGCAGGACCGCGACGATCGCGCCGCCCACCGGCAGGTACGGCAACGCGACCCGCCACCAGGGCGGCAGCGGCGAGTCGACCACGTCGTCCTCGCCGTCCTCCTCGGACCGGGGCGGATAGCGGGTGGCCAGGCCGACCAGCAGGTAGCTCAGCGGCCAGCAGACGTCGACCGGATGACCGGGCGTGTAGTCACCGCGTGCCACCAGGGAGACGTAGACGGCGTCCGCGCCGGACCGGATCGCCAGCCCCGCCCCGATCACGGTGAGCGCCCGCCACATCGGCCGGGCCGGGCCGGCGACCGCTACCAGGATGGTGAGCTGCATCAGGTCGAACATCGGGTAGAGCAGCCCGAACGTCCGCATCGGGTCGGCCAGCCCGGCGTCGGTGATCCGGTGGAACACCACCACCCAGCCGATCGGGATGAGAGCCAGCCCGACGATCACCCCGTCGAGCACCGTGCGGGCCCGGCCGATCACGCTGCGCGGGCCGGTACGGGAGCAGAGCAGCGCGCCGGTGCCGGTGACGATGCCGGCGGCGAACAGGCCCGCCACCAGCGGAGTGTGGGGCAGGCCGAGCCCGCCGAGCCGTTCCACCGTCCACACCGCACGGCCGAGCGCGGCGAGCATCATGGTGGCGGCCAGCAGTTCCCAGAACCGGCGCAACGTGGCCGGCTGCCGTCGCGCCGCGCCGACGCAGAGAACCGCCGCCCAACTCGACACCGCCATCGCGCCGACGTCGCTCACGAGCGCCGCGCCCGGCAGCCGGGCGGCCAGCCAGACCATCTCCCCGAGTACGACGACAGCGGCCGCGACAAGTCCGACACGGCCGACGAGCGGATGACGGGCCGGCGCCGCGGCGGCGAGGCTCACGTCGTGCTGGGATACAACGATGCGCTCCGGCTCTCTTCCAGACGTGCACCCTCGACGACGAGGACCGGACGACGGACGGCGCAAGCCTAGCCAGCGCCGGGGACTGCCGCCAGACTCGACGACTGTCGGTCAGCGGACCGCAGGCGGGTGCCGGTAGAGGGAGACCAGGACGCCGTAGCGCGCCTGTCCCGGCGGCGCCTCCTCCGCCGCGCCCACGAGTTCGTCCAGCGTGGACCGCAGGCGCCGGGCCTGGGCCGGGGTGAGCCGCAGGTGCCGCAGGTGTACGAGCGGGTCGGGGTCGCCGGCGAGTTCCTCGGCGTACGCGCCCAGCAGGGCCGCGGTGGCGCCCGCGTCGGTGTCGGCGCCGACGAGGCGGCGGAACGTGCGCTCGTGGTAGCGCTCGGTGCCGCCCCGGACCTGGCGGCTGTGCGCCGGGCGGACCATGCCGGCCTCGGTCAGCACCCCGAGGTGGTGGGCCACCGTGCCCTTCGCCGCGCCGAGGCGGGTGGCGAGCTGGCTGAGCGTGGCGGGTCCGCCTCCGAGCGCGAACAGCAGCCGGTGCCGGAACGGGTGGGCCAGCGCCTTGAACTGGGCCGGTTCGCGGATCTCCAGCGGATCGTCGGTCACCATGAAAGCGTCTAGTTCTCTTGACGCTTTGTCAACCACCTGCTCTACTGCCCATCATCGCGAGAACGGGGGAGCCGATGCGTCCGGACGAGATCACGAGCATCGTCGAGCGGGCCGCCGGCCTGGTCGCCGACGAGTACGTCCTTCCCGACGTCGCCGACCGGGTCGCCGGCCACCTGCGCGAGCGCCTGCGCGCCGGGGCGTACGCCGAGGCGGGCGATCCCGCCACGCTCGGCGCGCTCGTCACGACCGACCTCCAGTCGGCCAACGGCGACCTGCACCTGCGGCTCAAGCACCACGAACAGCCCCTGTCCGACAAGGCCGACGACCCGACCGGGGAGCACTTCGCGCGCCTCGCCGCGCTCGGCATGGGCGGCGTGACCCGGGTGCAACGGCTACCGGGCAACATCGGGCTGCTGGAGATCCAGCCGTACGTGTTCCCGCCCGACCTGGCCGGCGACGCGCTGACCGCCGCGCTGCGGCTGCTCGCCGGCACCGACGCGCTCCTGCTCGACCTGCGCGGCACCGAGGGCGGCAGCCCGGACGGGGTGGCGCTGATCTGCGGCTGGTTCTTCGCCGAGCCGACGCACCTGCACACCATGCACGAGCGCTCCGGCGCCACCCGCCAGTTCTTCAGCGCCGCCTGGCTGCCGGTCCCCCGGTACGCCCCGGACAAGCCGGTGCACGTGCTCACCGGTCCGGCCACGTTCTCCGGTGGCGAGGAACTGGCGTACGACCTTCAGCAGTTCGGCCGGGCCACAGTGGTCGGTGAGCCCACCCGGGGTGGCGCGCATCCCCGGATCGGGCACCGGCTGCACCCGCATCTGGAACTGACGGTGCCGGTGGCCCGGCCCGTGCACGCGGCGAGCGGCACCAACTGGGAGGGCTGCGGCGTCGCCCCGGACGTCGCGACCCCTGTCGACCGGGCGCGCGACGTCGCGTACCGCCGGAGCCTGGAGGCCCTGCTGGCGGCGGACCCGGACCGGCCGACGGCGGCCGAGGCGCGGACGGCCCTCGCCGCCCTGGGCTGAGCCACGCGGGTCAGGACCAGTCCTCCGCCGGGGCCGGGTCCGGCGGCGCGGCGGCCGTGCCGGGCGGTCCGCCGTGCGTCCACGGCGTCTCCTCCGGCGCCGGGAACGCGCCACCCGGCAGGAACCCGTCGGACAGGCTGGTCAGGCAGATCCGCTCGCCCACCTCGGGGACGCTGCCCGGCGGCGCGGTCAGCCCCCGGCCCATCCCGCCGGACAGCTCCAGCACCACCTCGGTCTTGCCGTCGCCGCCGGGCGTCACGAACACGACAGTCGCCTTCTGCGCCGGGCGGGCCGGGGAGTACAGCGTCGCGCCCACCGGCATCGGCACCGGCTCGGTGGTGACCACCTGGATGCGCGGGCGCAGCACCGGGCGCCTGCCGGAGTCGTCCACCCGCGCCGGATCGGCCAGCGTCACCTCACCCACGAACGCCTCCCCGGACAGCCGGTGCTCGGCCATCACCAGCGGATCGTCGTAGGCGCGCTGCACCGCCCACGCGGTCGACGCCCGTTCCAGCCGTTGCAACCGCAGCGCCGCCGCCACCGCGCCGTCGCGCCTCGGCTGCGGACCGCCCCCGGCGTCGACGTGCTCGGCGTGCGCGGTGAACGCGTCCCGGTCACCGGCCCACCGGCCGGTCACCCGCGCGCCGGCCGGCAGCGTCCGCAACAGGCCGACGCCGCGCCACATCAGCTCCCAGGTGGGCGCGAGCTGGTCCCGCAACAGACCGGCGAGCTCGTCGTACGCGGCCGCGCGCCCGACCGGGTCGTCCTCGGCCCGGGTGTACGCCTCGATCGCCGGGGCGAGCCGCCGGTTGTCGAAGTCCGGGTCGGTCGCCGGACCGGCAGGTGGGCAGTGTTCCGGGTCCTCGGCGCGGGCCGCCGCCTCGGCACCGGTCATCCCCGGAGGCGGGTCGAGCCAGCCCAGCACCGCCGGCAGATGCAGATCCTCCACCACGCTCTGCCCGGTCGCCCAGTGCAGCGTCAGCGCGTCGGTCAGCGCCAGCAACGCCGACGAGCCGGGCTGCTCGGCGCGCTCGGCGAAGAACGTCAGCCAGCGGCCCAGCAGCGGCACCGACGGGTGCACCGGATAGTCCCCGTCGGTGCGGCGGAACCGGGTCGAGCGGCCGAACAGCCGCAGGAACGTGATCCCGGCCGGGTTCGGCACCAGCAGTTGCGGCGCGTCCACGTACCGGTGGCGGACGTCGCGACCGCGGTCCACCGGCACCGCCTCGGTCAGGTCGCGGAACTCGTCCAGGTACGGCAGCACGATCCCGGCCAGCTCGGCGGCGAACGCGAACCGCTCGTCCCGGTTGCGCGGCTGCGGCACCACGAGCAACCGGGCCTCGTCGGGAGCGGCACCCACCATCGCCGCCAGCGGGGCGTTCGCCTCACCTGCGAGCGCGAGCGGCACCACCACCAGCGGCCGATCCGACAGGTGCAGGTGGCGAACAGTGGCCACCGGCTGGGCCCGCCCGGCGGCGACCGCCTGCGCCCGGGCGAGCGCGCGAAGCGTACTCATGCGGGGTGTCCGGCGAGGGCGTCGGCGCGCAGCGTACTCATGCGGTCTGCCCGGCGAGGGCGTCGGCGCGCAGGCGCGCGGCGGCCCGCAGCAGCGCGGCGGCCTCCGCCTGCCCCGGCTCGGGCGCGGCCACGCCCTCGGCGAGCGCCAGCACGTCGGCGACCTCCTCGACGCCGCCCAGCGCCTCGCGGACCGGCCGGCCCAGCGCGCCGGTCTGCCCGCGCGCCTCGTGCCGGCAGAAGTACGCCAGCTCGCAGGCGGCCAGGCAGTCCGGCGCGTAGCGCGCGGGTACCTGGTGCAGCGCGGCGGCGAGCGTGGCCGGATCGGCCGCCGGGTCGACGGTGAACCCGGCCGGTACGGCGGCGAGCAGCTCCTCGACCCGGGCCATCCGGGCCAGCTGGCGGCGCAGCACCAGCAGTTGCCGGCGCACGTCCAGCAGGCTGGCCACCGGCCGGTTGGCGAAGTCACGCGGGCAGACCAGCACCACCTCGTGCGACACCAGCTCCGGGTCGCGTCCCTCGGCGGCGAGCAGCTCGCGCAGCGCCAGCACGTAGACGGCGGACTGGATCGCGGCGGCGGCCACCTTGCCCGGGTCGGCCTGCCCGTCGATCACCGGGAACGACTTGATCTCCACGACGTGGAACCGGCCGGCCAGCCGCGCCGCGACCAGGTCCGGTTCCAGGTGCACCCGGGTACCCGCCACGTCCAGGCCGAGCAGCGGATGGTCGAACAACGCCGGGCCGTCGCCGCTCGCGGTCAGCGCCGCCCGGGACCGCTCCGGCCGGTCCGCGTCCGCACCGAGATCGGTCCAGGTGGCATCCGCCGGGACCGGTACGCCGAGCCGCTCCGCGACCAGGCGCAGCAGTTCCTTCCCGCCGTCGGCCTTGACCTGGGCCTCGAAGGCGTTGCCCCGGGTGATCGCGAAACGGGACTGGCCGAACCGGGCCGGGAAGCCGAGCCGCTCGGCGAGCGCCGGCTTGTCCGCGCCGGCGCCGTCCAGCACCGCGCGGCGGGTGCAGCCGGGGTTGCCGGTCAGCGCGGCGATGGTACGCGCGTTGTGCCGCCGGGGCGGCTCACCACCCCTGATCCGTGCCAGCCGATCTTCCACCCGATGAAGTGTAAGGAAGGGCCCCTTGTTAACGCCTCCGGTAGAGGAAGGGCCCCTTGTTAACACGGCGCGTCAGCGGTCGGCGGAGCGGTTCCAGGGCGAGCGCGGGGACTGCGCGCCCGCGACGCGACGACGCCGGCGGCGGTGCCGAAGGCCGGGCGTGCAGGGCGGGCGGGCCGCGGTGTGCACCGGTACGGCGACCGGGGTGTCCGGCTGGCGGCCGATCAGCCAGAAGAGGAAACGGGTCACTGTCAGCCGACCGGGAGGCGCTGGGCCTCGGCGCGGGAGATGTCGTACTCGGCGCCGCAGAACGTGCACTGCTGCGCGTACCGGGTGCGCAGCGGGATCAGCGGGATGAAGAAGAGGCTGAACTTGGTGACCCGGCGGGTGATCACCTGGGCGGCCTGGTTGCCGCAGTTGCGGCAGACCTCGGTGACGACGCCGGACCGGACGACCTTGGTCCGCAGCCCGAAGATGAAGAACATCGCCCGGCATTACCCACCCGGGGCCTGTGTTAAAAGGGGCCCCCTCCTCTACCGGAGGCGTTAAGAGGGGGCCCTTCCTTACAGCCAGATGGGCTTCCAGTCGGGCACCTCGTGGAAGCGCCGCAGCTCGGCCCATCCGGCCACGTTGCCGCTCCAGGCCGCGTACGGCGGGTTGCCCTCGTCGAAGCCGGACTGCACGAACGTCAGCTTCGTCCTGCCGTCGGACTCCGCCAGTTCCCAGGACGTCACGCCGACCGGTCCCCAGTCGATGGACATCGCCCGCCCCGGCGTCACGTCGAACACCTTCGCGGCCTCACCGGCGTCGAGGCCGCCCATCGCGTACCGGCCGCCCTCCCAGGGCTCGACTCCGACCGGGTAGCCGAACCAGGCGGTGACCTGCTCGGAGTCGGTGAGCGACGCCCACACCTTGTCCATCGGCGCGTCGATGACCACCTCACCGCGCAGGTCGGCGGAGGTGAAGTCGGTACGCGGCAGCAGCGGCCGGCCGTCCAGGTGGTCGTTGAGATGGGCGATCGCCAGGTACCAGTACGTCTGGAGCACGCCCCGGATGCTGCTGCCGCTCATCGCCTCCTCGTAGTCGAAGTGGCTCTGCCGCAGCGTGAGTATCGTGCCGTCGCCATCGGGCTCCAGTTCGAACTCGGTGGTGGTCTCCACGCCGTCGAGCGTCCACGCGAAGCGCAGTGTCCGGTCGTCGACGTGCAGCAGCCGCTGGTGTGGCGCGTCGCCTTCGGGCGTGTAGCGGCCCCAGAACTCGTACCGCCGGGGCAGCTCGACCTCGGCGTGCTCGGCCAGCCAGACGCGCAGTTCGGCGGGGTCGGTCAGGGCCCGGCGGACTGTGGCCACGGGTGCGGCGAGGCGGGCGCGGATGGTCATCGGCTCACTCATGGGTGTCGCCTTTCGGGTAGCAGGCCACGGCGAGCTTGAAGGCGTCCCCCTCGGCGCCGCCGTAGCGCGTGAACAGGTCCTGCAGCGTCGTCTGCAGGTCGTGCAGGAACTCCTGCCGCCGCTCGGCGGGCACCCGAATCTCGCCGGAGACACCGATGGACGGCAGTTCGGGTGCGGCGCGGTCCAGCGCGGCGATGTCGGCCTGGACCTCCTCCATGAGGTCGAGCAGGTAGCCCAGGCTCAGTTCGTCGCGGGCCCGGCGGGCGCCGCCGATGCGGCCGACGAGGCGGGGCGAGAGCCAGTACGACCGGGCGGCGGCCTGGTAGATGCCCTCGGTGATGCCGCGCACCTGCCGCTGCGCCACCTGCTCGGCCAGCCCGGCCGCGACGAGCTGCTTGACGTGGTAGTAGACGCGCTGCGGCGTCTGCTCCAGCCGGGCCGCGACCTCGGTGCAGGTGCGGGGCTCGGCGAGTTGCCGCAGCACCTCGATGCGCTGCGGCTTGAGCAGGATCTCGGCCTGCTCTCGCTGTTCCAGGTACAGGACGTCTCTCATGGCAAAATCAGTTTGTACGTACAAAACTTCCTTGTCAATGCCTTCGACGAAAGGCCGCGCGGTCCGCGCGGCCTTTCGTGGGTACGTCGCGTCAGGGCGTCCAGTCCGGACGCAGCGGGTACCCGTTCACCCCCTCGGGGCCGTTGTGCGTGGCGAGCACATGGTGCAACTGGATGCCGTTGCGCTCGAACGCCAGCCGGGAGCCCGCCATGTAGAGGCCCCACACCTTCGCGGTGCCCGGCCCGACCTCGCCGACGCAGAAGTCCCAGTGCTCGACCAGGTTGCGGCACCAGCCGGCGAGCGTCAGCGCGTAGTGCTGGCGCAGGTTCTCCTCGTGGTGCACCTCGAACCCGGCATCGTGGATCTCGCTGATCAGCCGGCCCGGACCGGCCAGCTCGCCGTCCGGGAAGACGTACCTGTCGATGAACGCGCCGGAGCGGTGCGGCGCGCGGTTGTCGGCCCGGGTGATGCAGTGGTTGAGCAGCCGACCGCCGGGCTTGAGCCGCTCGCGCAGGGCACCGAAGTAGGCCGGATAGTTGCGCACCCCGATGTGCTCGGTCAGCCCGATCGAGGAGATCGCGTCGAACTGCTCGCGCGGCGCGTCCCGGTAGTCGAGGTGGCGCACCTCCGCCAGTTCGCTGAGCCCTTCCCGCTCGATCGCGGCGCGCGCCCACTCGGCCTGCGCCTTCGACAGGGTGACGCCGAGCGCCTTGACGCCGTACTCCCGGGCCGCGTGCCGGACCATGCCGCCCCAGCCGCAGCCGACGTCCAGCAGCCGCATCCCCGGCTTGAGCGCCAGCTTGCCGGCGACCAGGTCGTACTTGTTCCGCTGCGCCTCCTCCAGGGTGTCGCCGGGGCTGCGGAAGACCGCGCAGGTGTACGTCATGGACGGCCCGAGCACCTTCTCGTAGAAGGCGTTCGACACGTCGTAGTGGTGGGAGATCGCGCTGCTGTCCCGGGTACGCGAGTGACGCAGGCCGGTCATCAGCCGCCGCCAGCGCGGCGCCGCCTCCTGCGGCGGGGGCGGCGGCGGGCGCAGCCGTTCCCAGCCCAGCCCCCGGACCAGCGCGAGCGCGTCGCTCACCGGCGGGATGCGCAGCGGCACCTCGTCCTTGATCACCCGCAGCGCCTCGTACGGGTCGCCCGGGTGCACCCCCTGCAGCTCCAGGTCGCCGCTGACGTAGGCCCGGGCCATGCCCAGGTCACCCGGCGCGGTGAGCAGGTAGGACAGACCCCGTTCGGTGTGGATCGCCAGGGTGATGCCGGCGTCGGCCGGGCCCACCGCGCTGCCGTCGTAGCCGGTGACCCGGACGGGCAGGTCGCCGGTGGTGACCGCGCGGACCACGTCCGCGACTGTGGGTCCGGTACGCCGCCCGCCCGCCGGCGGGCCGGCCGGGGCGCTCGCCGCCCCCGGTGTTCGGTCGGTCAGACTCATGCTCGGGATACCGCCTTCTCGTACAGTCCGGTGAGTCGGTGGTCCGGGTCGTAGCGGTCCTTCACGGCACGCCAGGTGTCGCCGCCGTAGAGGCGGTCGAACTCGCCCCGGTCGTAGTACGCGTCGGAGTAGAGCGACTTGTGGCCGCCCACCTCCGACACCATGCGCTCGATCTGGCGGTTGACGTCGCCGTCCGCGGCGCCCGCCGCGATGGGCACGCTGCCCCAGAAGCCGATGTTCACATACGTTTCGCCCGGTCGGAGCGGATATAGCGGCCACGCCTTCGCCGACCCGGGACCGGAGGGATCGCGCAGCCGCAGCGGGCACAACCAGACCGGCGTCATGCCCACGTTCGCCGCGAACCAGCGCAGGAACTCGGGCGTGCGGTCCAGCGGGACCTCCACGTCCTGCACCACCCGCTCGCGGGCCGGGCGGCCCCGCCACCTGTCGACCCGGGCGGCCACCTGGTGCCGGTGCTCCAGCCGCACGATCCGGTGGTAGACGTCGCTGCGCCGGTAGCGCCGCGGCCACAGCCGCCGCACCACCGGGTGCTGCACCCCGAACGCCGCCGAGCACCAGAACCAGTCGGTGTCCCAGCGCCAGAGATAGTCGTACGCGGTGAGCGTGTCCCGGGTGCGCCGGCGCAGCGAGCGGTAGTAGATGTCCTGGCCGGTGTAGTCGGACGGGCCGTCGTCGGCCTCGTCGGTGAACGCGCCGAGCACGAGGTACGCCTCGCCGGGGCTGAACACCACCCCGTCCATGGCGTCGACCGGCTCACCGCCCCAGGCGCCCTTGGCGACCACCTCGCCGATCGCGTCGACCAGTTCCTCCAGCCGGGTGAACCGGATGTTGCGCAGCGACACGTACCGGCGGACCGGTTGCAGCTCGATGCGCAGCCGGGTGGCGTAGCCGAGGCTGCCCAGCGAGTTGGGGAAGGCCCGGTGCAGGTCAGCGTGCTCGCCCTGCGGCCGGGTCGTGACGATCTCCCCCGAACCGGTGAGCACGTCCATCTCCCGCACCGACTCGTGCGGCAGGCCGTTGCGGAAGGAGGTGGACTCGATGCCCAGGCCGGTCACCGCCCCGCCCAGGGTGATGGTGCGCAACTGCGGCACGACAAGCGGCATCAGGCCGTGCGGCAGCGTCGCGTCGACCAGATCCTCGTAGGTGCACATGCCCTGCACGTCGGCGGTACGGGCCGCCGGGTCCACAGCGAGCACACCGGTCAGGCCGCTGACGTCCAGGCCGGGCGTACGCGGCGCGGAGCGGGGCCGGAACAGGTTCGAGGTCTGCTTGGCCAGCCGTACGGGTTCCCCGGCGGGCACCGCGGCGTAGGAGCGCCGCAGCGTGTCCACCGCCCGTTCATGATCACGGACAGCGTGCATGAGATCACCTTACGCGCGGGTACGACAATTCGTGGGACGTCCACGGTGGCCTCGCCGACTCGCGGTCGGCTCGCGCGTTACCGTGACCGCCATGGCGAATCCCGCGCTGACCGCTCTCGACCACGCCGGCCTGCCGTACCGGGTGATCCGCCACGGTCCGGTCGCGAGCCTCGCCGAGGCGGCCGCGGCGCGCGTCGTCGAGGTGCCCGACGTGGTCAAGACGATCGTGGTCCGCCGCGGCGAGGGCGACCTGCTGTTCGTGCTCACTCCCGGCGGCCGGGTGATCTCCTGGCCGAAGCTGCGCTCCCTGCTCGGGGTGAGCCGCCTGTCGATGCCCGACGCCGAGGCGGCGAAGGCCGCCACCGGGTACGCGCGCGGCACCATCACGCCGTTCGGCTCCACCACCGCCTGGCCGGTGGTCGCCGACGAGCGGCTGCGCGGCCGGGAGATCACGCTCGGCGCGGGCGAGCACGGCCTCGCCGTCGCTGTCGACGCGGACACCGCGCTGGCGGCGCTCGCCGCGACGGTGGCCGACGTGACCGATGAGGAGCCGACGCGTTGAACGGTGGCCGGTACGCGGCCACCGGCATAGCGTGGAGGGCATGCCGAAAGCCGTCTGGAACGACCTCGTCGTCGCCGAGAGCGACGACACCGTGCTGGTCGAGGGCAACCACTACTTCCCCCGTACCGCGCTGCGCGACGACCTGATCCGCCCCTCCGACACCCACACGGTCTGCCCGTGGAAGGGCACGGCCTCGTACTACACGCTCGAACACGGCGGCGCCACCAGCCCGGACGCCGTCTGGTACTACCCCGACCCGAAGCCGGAGGCGGAGATGGTCCGCGACCGGGTGGCGTTCTGGAAGGACGTCCGGGTCGTCGACTGAGTCACCGTGCCGCCGGCTCGACTGGCACCCGGCGGCCCCGGTGGGTCACCATGCTCCCATGGCCGACCCGCACTCCGACCCGTCCGGCACCGTCTACGGCGGCGCCCGCCGCACCCGGCGCGTCCGGGGCGTCCGGCTGCCGCAGGACCCGCTGATGCGGATCGCGCTGGGCGTCGGCGCGACCGGCGTACTCCTCGGGGCCTTCTTCGCCACCGGCGTGCTCGGCGGTGGCGGCGAGCGGCCGGTGGTGCCGGCGGCGGCGGTGCCCACAGCGGCGGCGAGCGAGCCGAGCGCGGAACCGACGGCGGAGCCCACGCCTTCGTCGTCGCCGTCGCCGAGCGCGGCGCCGACCACCCCGGCCGCGCCGGTGGCCACGCCGAAGGTGCTGCGCGGCGTGCCGTCCGGGCGCTGCCTCGGCGTGACCGGCGACGAGGCCGAGGGCGCGCAGGCCGCGCTCGCCGACTGCACCGGCGGGCCGGAGCAGCAGTGGGTGGTCACGCCGGTCACGAACGACACCTATCTGCTCGTGAACGCGGCGAGCAGCAAGTGCCTGGACGTCAACGAGGCCAAGACCGACGACGGCGCCGACGTGCAGCAGTGGTCCTGCAACGGGCAGGCCAACCAGCAGTGGCGGTTCCAGCAGGCCGGTGACGGAGCGGCGCTGCTGGTCGCCGTGCACAGCGGCAAGTGCGCGCAGGTCGACGACGCCGGCACCGAGCCCGGCCGCCAGCTGGAGCAGGCACCGTGCAGCGGCGCACCCGAGCAGCAGTGGGCGGCCGGCTGACCGGTCACCCCGGGTAGCGCCGGCCGGTCACCCCTGGCAGCGCCGGCCGGTCACCCCCGGTAGCTCCAGGCCCGCCGGCCCGCGACCACCGGCAGCGTGAACGCGGGCTCGTCGGCGGGACGGCGGCGCAGCAGCAGCGACAGCCCGGCCGCGCCGATCGACAGCGCACCGGCCACGTACCAGGCCATCGCGTAGTCGCCGAGCCGATCCCGGACCAGGCCCGCGCCGGTGGCCGCGAGCGCGGCCCCGAACTGGTGCGCGGCGAACACCCAGCCGAACACCACCGCCCCGGACGCGCCGAACCACTCCCGGCACAGCGCCACCGTCGGCGGGACCGTCGCCACCCAGTCCAGCCCGTAGAAGACGATGAAGACCAGCATGCTCGGCTCGGCCGTACCGGTGAACAGGCTCGGCAGCACCAGCAGCGACGCCCCGCGCAACGCGTAGTAGGCGCCGAGCAGCAGCCGCGGGTCGACCCGGTCGGTGAGCCAGCCGGAGGCGATCGAGCCGGCGATGTCGAAGATCCCGACCACGGCGAGCAACCCCGCGGCGGTGGTCTCCGGCATGCCGTGGTCGTGGGCGGCCGGCACGAAGTGCGTACCGACCAGGCCGTTCGTGGTCGCGCCGCAGATCGCGAAACCACCGGCGAGCAGCCAGAACGGCCGCGTCCGCGCGGCGGCGGCGAGCGCGCCGACCGCCCGCGCCGCCGCGCCGCCCTCCGGCCGCGCCGGCGGCACGACCTCGGCCGCGCCGTAGGCGGGCCGCCCCAGGTCCGCCGGATGCTCCCGCAACAACCACACCACAAGGGGTACGACCGCTAGAGCGGCCCCGGCGACGACGAGTGCCGCCGTGCGCCAGCCGTGGTCGCGCACCAGCACCGCCAGCAGCGGGAGGAAGACGAGCTGCCCGGCCGCGCCGCCGGCGGTGAGCACTCCGGTCACCAGGCCCCGGCGCTTGACGAACCAGCGCCCGGTCACCGTCGCCACGAACGCCAGGGCCATCGAGCCGGTGCCCAGCCCGACGAGGACGCCCCAGCACAGCAGGAGCTGCCAGCTCTCGGTCATCCCCACGGTCAGGCCACTGCCGGCGGCCACCAGCACCAGCGCGCCGGCCACCACCCGGCGGATGCCGAACCGGTCCATCAGCGCGGCGGCGAACGGCGCGGTGAGGCCGTACAGCAGCAGGTTGACCGAGACGGCGGCGGAGATGGTCGCCAGCGGCCAGCCGAACTCGGCGTGCAGCGGGTGCAGCAGCACGCCGGGGGTGGCGCGGAAGCCGGCCGCGCCGACGAGCGCCACGAAGGCGACGGCGGCGACGAGCCAGGCCGGATGCAGGCGGGATCGCTTCACCAGCCGAGTCTCGGGCCGGGCGGTCCGTTGGACGAGTGGCCGGAAAGCCAACGTGCGCAATAATCGGGCCATGTCCGTACCGCACCGGATCGCCGTCCTCGCCCTCGACGGGGTGGTGGCGCTCGACCTCGGCACCCCGGCCCAGGTCTTCGGCGCCGCCCGCGCCGACGACCGCACCCCGCTGTACGCGGTGGCGACCTGCACCCCCGGCGGGCAGCCGGTACGCAGCAGCGCCGGATTCCAGGTCCTCCCCGAGCACGGCCTGGAACTGCTGGACAGCGCCGACACCGTGATCGTCCCCGGCATCCACGCCGGTTCGCCGCTGCTCGACGGCACGCTGGCCGCCGGGGTGACCGACGCGCTGCACGCCGCGTACGCCCGGGGTGCGCGCGTCATGTCCATCTGCACCGGCGCGTTCGTGCTCGCCGCCGCCGGCCTGCTCGACGGCCGCCCGGCCACCACGCACTGGGCGTACGCGCCGCGCTTCCGCCGCCTTCACCCCGGCGTACGACTCGACCCCGACGTGCTGTTCGTCGACGACGGTCGCGTGCTCACCTCGGCGGGCGTGGCCGCCGGTATCGACCTGTGCCTGCACGTCGTCCGCACCGACCACGGCAGCGCGGTGGCCAACCGGGCGGCCCGGCGCTGCGTGGTCCCGCCGTGGCGCGAGGGTGGGCAGGCCCAGTACATCGAGCGGCCGGTCCCCCGCGGCACCGACAACGGCACCGCCGCGACCCGCGAGTGGGCGCGGCAACGGTTGCACGAACCGGTGGCGCTGCGCGAGATGGCGGCGCACGCGCGGATGAGCGTCCGCACGTTCACCCGGCACTTCCGCTCCGAGACCGGCCTCAGTCCGGCGCAGTGGCTCCTCCAGCAGCGCACCGAGTACGCGCGCGTGCTGCTGGAGACGACTGATCTGAGCGTCGACCGGATCGCCCGGGACGCGGGTTTCGGCACCACCGCCGCGCTGCGCCAGCACTTCCACACCCGGGTCGGCGTGGCGCCCACCGCCTACCGCCGCACGTTCCGTCACCCTTCCCCCGCGCCGTCTCCCGCCCCGCGCTCCACCTCCGCCGATCTTGGAGTTGTGGCGCCCGGAAGGCCGGACGTGTCGGAGTTGTCCACCACCACAACTCCTTGATCGACGGTCGGGCTGGTTGGCGGCTCGGCGGTCCGGGCGTCAGGCGAGGTGGGGCTGGCGACGCAGGGCGCGGAGCTGCGCGAGGTGCAGCGGCAGGTGCACGCGGATGTGCAGGTCCAGCGCCCTCCCCCAGGGCAGCGATTCGTCCACGTCCAGGTCGAAGCCCTCGCGCAGCACCGTGTCCACGGGCGTCTCCGCGGCCGGGCCGAGCCGCTCGGCCAGCGCGCACAACTTCTGGCTGGTGGCCCGGAACAGCGCGGCCAGTCCGTCCAGCCCGCCGCATTCGGAGACCAGCGCGTCGAGCTGGGGACGGTGGATGGTGTCCAGGTCGTAGTAGGCGAACGGCGACCCGGCCAGCACCGCCTCCGTCGCCTCGCTCATCAGCTCGTCGTTGGCGGCGAGGTGCGCGACGATCTGCTCGGCGCTCAGCTGCCCTTCGGGCGGCGGCCCGAACCCGCCCGCGTCGATCTCCTCGAACAACTCCTCGTACGCCTGCCGCAGTGCCGGGGCGTCCACCTCGTCCATGCCCCGCATCCAACCCTCGCGGCCGCTGCGATCACCCCGACTACCGGGCCCGGTTCACCCGGACGCGTGAAAAGGCCGGCACCCCGTTGGTTCGGGGTGCCGGCCTTTCGCTGCGTTCTTCGTTGTTCGTCTTACTTGTTCCAGTGCTCGGCGACCAGGTCGGCGGCCTGCTGCTCCCACTGGGCGTAGTGGTCCGGGTAGGCCGAGACCTGGACCGTCTGGGCGGCCTTGGTCAGCGGCATGTCCTGCCAGCCGTCAACCTGCTTCAGACCCTTCAGGAACGCGGTGGTGGAGTACTCGGGGTCGGTGATCTGCTCCACCGTGCCCCAACCGCTGGACGGGCGCTGCTGGAACAGGCCCTGCGAGTCGTGGTCGTTACGGTCACCCAGGTGACCGAGGTTCTCCAGCTTCGACTCCTGCAACGCCGTCGCGATCGACACCACCGCGGCACGCTCGTCCATGCCGGCCTTCTTCGTCGCCGCGATGATCGCCTTCACGTTGGCGGTCTGCTCGTCGTTCAGGTCGATGCGCGACTGGGCGCCCTGCACACCGTGCGGGATCAGCTTGTCACCCTGCACCGTCGCCGTGACCGGCTTCGCGTGCGCCGTGGTGTCCGCCGCGTGGGCGGCGACCGGGCCGGCGAACACACCACCGGTGAAAGCCAGACCAGCAATACCCAGAACGCTCTTACGCAGAATCGTGTTCATGATGGGGGCTCCATTCGGGGGATCGACGCCCACACCGACAGGGGTTCGGCGCGGGTGCGAGCACCACGTCAGGCGCTCAAAAAGTCTTGGGGGTTTCGGCTGCTCGCGGGGCGGGGGCCTCTGCGCGGTGCCGGAAGCATGTCCAACGACCCGCGGCCCGGCATCATTCCCGGGCGCCTCACGCCACCACCGGGGGTGCGGCGCGGAGGGTTGACGTCGTCGGAACCGTGTTCAACGACCAGCCGGCCGGGATGATTCCCCGCGTGACTCAGGCCGTCGGACCCTGGGGCCTGGTCCCACAGCCGGCACCGCCTCACTCGACGGCGCGGCCGGTGCCCGGTCGTTCACCCGGTTACAACGCCTGGCCCCCGGCCACGATTCCACCACCAGAGTGCCGCCCACCACCCCGGAACCGGACACCCTGCCCACAAGCTACCCGCACCGGCCCCCACCCGAGCCCAGCCGAACACCGGGCTCCGCACCCAGCCGGACACCCCGCCCGGCGCCCGGTGATCAAGGAGTTCGCGGCACGTTCCGGCGCTCGCGAGGACACAAACTCCTTGATCACCCCGAACGGCCCTCCCCCGGCAACCCCGGGAGCGTTGATCATGAGGTTGGCGGCGACAAAACGGACACCAAGCGCCGCCAAGTTCATGATCGACGCGACCGGGCAGGGCCGACCCGCGGGAACCCGCAGGCGACATGCGCGATCTTGCAGTTCAGGCCCTCCTGGCATCCCGTTTGCGAGGTTTGCCTGGGCAGGAAGTGCAAGATCGCGGGTGAGCTGGAGACGGGCGCGGCGATCTTGGAGTTGTGGTAGCTCGCTAAAGCCGTGAGTCGGGCATATCGGGTGCCACAACTCCAAGATCGGCGTTGGGAGGAGGGAGGGGACGGAGGGACGGAGGGAGGGAGGGACGGAGGGCGGGGTCAGCGGCGGGGGCCGTGGCGGGCTCGTAGGTAGTCGGAGACGACGTACTCGCCCAGGTCGTCCAGGTCGGGGGTAAACATCCGGCCACCCGAGCGCCGGGCCACCGCGTCCACGAACCGGCGCAGCCCCGGGTCGTCGCCGAGCATGAACAGGTTGAGCGTCGCGCCGTACCGGGTCAGCCGGTCCACCTCCCGGATCGTCGCCGAGATGGTCTCCGGCAGCGGCGGCCAGTGGAAGTACGCCTCGCCGTCCTCCGGGTCCAGGTGTGCCGTCGGCTCGCCGTCGGTGACCACCAGCACCACCGGCTCGGCGCCCGGGTGGCGGCGCAGGTGCCGGCCGGCGATCCGCAGCGCGTGCTGCAGGTTGGTGCCCTGCTGCATGTCGGGCTCCACCGCCGCCAGTTCCTGCTGGGTGAGCGGCATCGCCTCCCGGCCGAAGCCGACGATCTGCAACGCGTCCTGCGGGAACCGGGTCGCCATCAGGTGTGACAGGGCCAGCGCGGTCTGCTTCATCGGACCCCAGCGGCCCTGCGAGATCATCGAGTACGACAGGTCGACGCAGAGGACCACAGCCGCCGACGCCCGCCGCTCGGTCTCCACCACCTCGAAGTCCTCGACCGCGAGCGGCACCGGCACTCCGGGGCCGGCCCGGCGTACCGCCCGGGTGAGCGTGCGCACCACGTCCAGCGGCTGCTCGTCGCCGTACTCCCAGGGGCGTGACGCTCCGCTCACCTCGCCGGCGGCGCCCGCGGTGCGGAGGTCGTGCTGGCCGCGCGGCCCGGCGGTCAGGTCGGCGAAGACGCGCCGCAGCGCGGTGCCGGCGAGCCGGCGTAGCGCCTTCGGGCTGAGCGTCAGCCCTTCCGCGTCGCGGGTGACCCAGCCCTGGCGGCGCAGCTCGCGTTCCAGCTCCCGCAACCGGCGTACGTCGTCGGCGGCGTCGCGGCCCAGCGTCCGGGCGGCCGCCTCCACGTCGACGTCGTCGAGTGTGGCGCCGGGCTGGTCCTGGTCAAGAGAGTCCAGCAGCTCATCGAGTTCGGCGATCTCGTCGAGCGCGCCGGTGGCCTCGCCGTAGCCGAGCGGCTGGTCGCCGCGGACCCGCTCGCCGCGCTGCCAGTTCAGGTCCGGCCGCAGCGACCGCAGGTGCGTGTCGAGCTGGGACAGTTCGCCGGCCAGCCGGTCGCCGAGCGACTGGCGCATCAGCCCGGCCAGTTCCTCGCGCTGCCGGTCCGACAGCGACCGCATGAGCCGCTCACCGGCGGCGGCCCGCCGGGCCAGCACGTCGATCAGCTCGTCGACGTCCTTGGGGCGCTCCGGGAAGAACTCCCCGTGGCGGCGCATGAACTCGGCGAACGCGTCGGTGGTGTCCTCGGAGCGGGCGTGCCGGGCGAGCAGGTCGTTGAGGTCGCGCATCATCTCGGCGAGCTGCCGCTGAACGGCCGGGTCGGCGGTGGCCCGGGCCGCGTCGCGCAGCCCGGCGAACCGCTGCTCCAGCACGTCGCCGCGCAGCCCGTCGAGGATCCGCTGGTACGTCTGCCGCGCCTCGGCGCTGGCCCAGTCGTACCCGGAAAGCTCCGACACCGCACGGGCGGTGGAGCGGGGCAGGTTGTCGAGCACGGCCTCGGCGAACCGGGCGTCGTCGCCGTCGCGGCCGCGCAGCTCGTCGCGTTCGGCGGCGAGCGCCTGGTCGAGCAGCGCCCGGGCCCGGGTGACGGCGCCGTCCAGGTCGCCCCGGCGCAGCGCCTCCCGGCGCAGGCGGCGGGCGCGGGCGGCCAGGTCGTCGAGCCCGCCACGCCCCTGTGGGCCGCGCCGCAGCAGTTCGCGCAGGGATTCGCGCAGGCTGCCGCCGGCGAGCACGTCGGAGCCGACCGCGTCCACCGCGGCGCGCACGTCGTACGGCGGGGCGAGCGGGTCGGGGCCGCCGCGCCACTGCCCGTACCGGAAGCGGTTGCCGCCGGCCACTGTCAGTCCCGGTCCCCGTAGACGGTGCGCCCGGTGTCGGTGACGTCCTTGCCGAGCCGGCGGGTCAGGTGCAGCCCTTCCAGCACGAACTCGATGCCGGCCGCCGCCTCCTCGGGGCTGGGCGCGTCGCCGAGGCCGAGCCGGTCGAGCACCTTGGCCAGCCCCGGTACGGTGCCGACCTGGCGCAACAGCTCGGCCGAGGAGACCAGTTCGCCGGTCTCGACGGCGCCGCCCTCGGCGACGAGCGCGGTGAAGCCGGACAGGTCGAGCCCGGCCAGGCGGGCGCGGAACGTCTCGGCGGTGGCGGTACGCAGCAGGTGCGCGAGCACCTCGATCTCGCGTCCTTCCTCGCCGCTCTCGAACTCGACCTTGCCGCGCAGCGTGGAGGTCACCGACACGGTGTCCCCGATCCGGGCCACCGGCGCCTCCGGCCGGGACGCCGCCCCGACGCCACCAGCCGCCCCGACGCCACCAGCCGCCCCGGCACCGCCACCCGAGGCAGCGGCAGCAGCACCGGCGAGCAGACCCGAACGGCGCAACGCGGCGGCGGCCACCGTCTCCGCTGCGGCGATGGCGAACCGGGCGGACACACCGGAACGCGGGTCCACCGACGGGGACTCCCGCACGTCGCGGGCGAACCGGGCCAGCACCTCCAGCACGTGCTCCGGTACGACGGCGACCAGGTCGGCCTCCTGCCGGATCAGCTCCAGCTCCAGGTCGAGGTCGAGCGGATAGTGGGTACGGATCTCCGCGCCGAACCGGTCCTTCAGCGGCGTGATGATCCGGCCCCGGTTGGTGTAGTCCTCCGGGTTGGCGCTGGCCACCAGCAGCAGGTCCAGCGGCAGCCGCAACTGGTAGCCGCGGACCTGGATGTCGCGTTCCTCGAGCACGTTGAGCAGCGCCACCTGGATGCGTTCGGCCAGGTCGGGCAGCTCGTTGACGGCGAAGACGCCCCGGTTGGTACGCGGCACGAGCCCGAAGTGGATGGTCTCCGGGTCGCCGAGCGTGCGTCCCTGGGCGAGGCGGATCGGGTCGACGTCGCCGATCAGGTCACCGACGCTGGTGTCCGGCGTGGCGAGCTTCTCGCCGTACCGCATCGAGCGGTGCAGCCAGCCGATCGTCAGGTCGTCGCCGGCCGAGTCGACAAGCGCCCGGGAGGCCGGGGTGAGCGGGTGCATCGGGTGTTCGTTGAGCACCGAGCCGGGGATCACCGGGGTCCACTCGTCCAGCAGCGCGCCGAGCGAGCGGATCAGCCGGGTCTTGCCCTGCCCGCGCTCGCCGAGCAGCACCATGTCGTGCCCGGCGAGCAGCGCGCGCTCGACCTCGGGCAGCACCGTGTCCTCGTAGCCCACGATGCCGGGGAAGCGGTCCTCGCCGGAGCCCATCCGGGCGAGGAGGTTGTCTCGGAGTTCCTGTTTGACCGTGCGGTACTGGTGGCCGGTCGCGCGCAGCTCGCCGAGCGTGCTCGGCAGGTCGGCGGGCGGGACCGGGGAAACCTGGTTGGGAGCGGTCACCCGATCCACGCTAGCGCGCTCCGACGGCCGGCGGCCTCCGTCGTCGATGTCGCGACAAGGGAAGCCGCCGGAACGCCGCTCACTTCCCGAGGCGGGCGCGGACCATCCGGGGTACGGCGGCCAGCCCGGTGACCGGGCGGAACGCGTGCGCGGCGGCGACCAGTGCGGCGTACTCGTCGTCGGCGAGGTCGATTTCGGCGGCGGCCGCGTTGCGTTCCATCTGCTCGACCCCGGACGCGCCCGGGATGGCCACCACGTTGGGGTGCCGCAGCACGTACGCGAGCGCGATCTGGCTGGGCGTGGCGTCGTGCGCGTCGGCGACCTCGCGCAGCGTGGCGATCAGCGCGGTGCCGCGTTCCAGGTTCTCCGGCAGGAAGTACGGGTTGGCCCGGCGTACCGCACCGGCCGGCGGGTTCGTGGCGTCGTAGCGGCCGGACAGGAAACCCTGCGCCAGCGGCGAGTACGCGATGACGATCCGGCCGGCCTGCTCCGCGTACGGGATGAGGTCTTCCTCGGGGCCGCGGTCGATCATGCTGTAGCGGACCTGGTTGCTCAGCACCCGGCGGCCCAGCGCGGCCTCGGCGAACCGCCACCGGCGCAGGCCGTAGTTGCTGACGCCGACCTCGCCGACCAGTCCGACGTCCTGGAGCGAGCGCATGCCGCGCATGGTGGTGGTGTCGGCGACCACCGGGTTGGCCTGGTGCACCTGGTAGAGGTCGATGCCGTCGACGCCGAGCCGGGCGGCTGAGGCGACAGCGCGCTGCTGCACCACGGGGGCGACCGGCAGCAGCGGGAAGATCTTGCTGGCGACCACGACCTTGGCCCGGTCGTCGCCAAGCGCCGCGCCGAGGATGCGCTCGCTGCGGCCGAAGCCGTACAGCTCGGCGGTGTCGAACAGGGTGACGCCCAGGTCGAGCGCACGCCGGACGATCTCGGCGGCCCGGCGCTCGTACTCGGGGCCGTAACCCCACTCCTTGGAGCCGAACTGCCAGGTGCCGAGGCCGATCTTGGAAATGGGCTTGGGGGTGTCGAGCCGCACGTAACGCATGTGGCCGAACGTACCCGCGCCGCTGCGCGCGCACTCCGGTGCGGACAGAATGGCCTGGTGACATACCTCGCCAGCGACGACCGTTACCACGAGATGATCTACCGGCGCAGCGGCCGGAGCGGGCTGAAGCTCCCCGTCATCTCCCTCGGCCTGTGGCACAACTTCGGACCGGACCGGCCCTTCGAGCGGCAGCGCGACATCGTCCGCCGCGCCTTCGACCTCGGCATCACCCACTTCGACCTGGCGAACAACTACGGTCCGCCGCCCGGTTCGGCGGAGGAGAACTTCGGCCGGCTGCTCACAGGCGACCTGAAGCCGTACCGGGACGAGCTGGTGATCTCCAGCAAGGCCGGGTACCTGATGTGGCCCGGCCCGTACGGCGAGTGGGGCTCGCGCAAGTACCTGATCTCGTCGCTGGACCAGTCGCTGCGCCGACTCGGGCTGGACTACGTCGACATCTTCTACTCGCACCGGTTCGACCCGGAAACCCCGCTGGAGGAGACGATGGGCGCGCTCGACGCGATCGTCCGCTCCGGCAAGGCGCTCTACGTGGGCATCTCCAACTACGACTCGGAGCAGACCGAGCGGGCCGCGGCGATCCTGCGCGACCTGGGCACGCCGCTGCTGATCAACCAGCCGTCGTACTCGATGATGAACCGCTGGACGGAGAGCGACGGGCTGCTGGACACGCTGGAGGGCGTCGGCGCCGGCTGCATCGCGTACAGCCCGCTCGCCCAGGGCCTGCTCACCGATCGTTACCTCACCGGCATCCCGGCCGACTCCCGGGTGCGCACGAGCGTCTTCCTGAACGAGAGCGACCTCGACGACCAGACCATGGCGACGGTGCGCGGGCTCGCCGCGGTGGCCGAGCGGCGCGGTCAGACGCTCGCGCAGCTCGCCCTGGCCTGGGCGCTGCGCGACCCGCGCATGACCAGCCTCATCATCGGCGCGAGCAGCGTGGCGCAGCTGGAGGGCAACGTGGCCGCGCTGGGCAACCTCGACCTCGCCGGTGACGACCTGGCCGAGATCGAGCGCCTGCTCGGCTGAGTCACCAGATGCGGCGCCGCCCGGCGCGGTGGTTGCGGACACCGCACGGCCGCCCGGGCGGCGGACCGCCGGACCGCCGCATCCCGACCACCGCCGCCGCGAGCAGCGCGACGACGAACGCCGCCGCGCCGAGGACGAGCGGCCGGGACAGCGGTCCGCCGTCGGTCACCGTCGCCACCGGCACCGCCGGCTCCTCGTCGGTCGCCGCCCCGGCGAGGGTACGCGGAGGCGACGCGCTCGCCTTCGGCGCTGCCGGTGACGC
Source organism: Micromonospora sp. WMMA1949 (assembly GCF_027460145.1). Taxonomy (NCBI): domain Bacteria; kingdom Bacillati; phylum Actinomycetota; class Actinomycetes; order Micromonosporales; family Micromonosporaceae; genus Micromonospora; species Micromonospora sp. WMMA1949. The sequence goes on from NZ_JAPZBG010000001.1 coordinate 1,622,785, forward strand.
GTCCGGCTCGCCGCGCGCCGCCCGGAAGATCACGTCCGAGCAGGAGTAGTACGTGTCCTGGGTGTCCGAGTTCTGCCAGATGACGTAGACGATGTGCCGGCCACTACGGTCGGCCGGCAGCTTCCCCCGCATCTCGTAGGCGCCCGCGCGGATCGGCGGGTCGGTGACCTCGAGGAACGGCTTCTCCTCCAGATCCGCCCAGGTCAGCACGCGCTTCGGCGAGTACGAGCCGGTGGTGACGTAGTACCGGAACGTGCCCCGGTGCGGGATGGTGGTGCGGTAGCGGAACGTGTGCCGGGCCCCGGCGGTGAGCGTGGTGGCCGGCCAGTCGGCGCGCGGCAGGTCCAGTCCCCGGTACGCGGACAGCCCGCCGCTGCACAGCTCGCCGTCCGGGATGCGTTCCCGGTCCCGCCCGTCGATCCGGGCCACCCGGATGTTGTCCCACTCGCGTACCGCCGCTCCGGCGGCGATCGCGGCCCGGCAGGCGGGCGTCCGCGCCCGGCCACCCTCCGGCCCGCAGGCGGCGGACCGGCTCAGTGGGCTGGTCGGCGCACCGTGTGCCGCGGCGGGCGCGGCGGTCAGCGGCACCGTCGCGGCGACGGCGGCGAGCGCGGCGGACGCGGCGAACGCGCGACGTGCGGCCATGTGATCGACCTCCCGCGCACTGGTACGGCCACGAGCCGCGAAAGGTTCGATCCGCGCCGATCGGCCGGGGCGACATGACCGAACGGACAACCGGGGCGGCGACGGACGCCCGGTGGGCCCTAGAGTGACGAAACCTGTGATCGAGGAGCGTCCCTTGACCGAACCGGCCCCGTCCCCCGAGCCGTCCCGTACCGCCCCGGCGGCCGGGCCCGCGCCGGGTGACGTCCCCGCCCCCGCGCAGCCGTACCTGCTGGTGCTGCCCACCATGGAGGGCGCGCCCGCGCCGGTGCCCTGGCCCGGCGTCGAGGGACAACCCGGCTGGGCGATTCCGGTCAGCGTGCCGCCCGGCACCCAGGGGTACGCGTTGTTCCTCCCGCTGGTCCCCGCGCCCGGCCAGCCGGCGGCGACGGGCCAGCCGACGGCGGCGGACCAGCCGGCGGCGGCGGTGCCCGCCCAGGCGACGGCGCCCGCCGCCGAGCGCTCCCCGGGGGAGGGCGCCGCCCCGGCGGAGGGCGCGAGCGGCACCACCGCCGCCGCCCCGCCGGACGCCGTTCCGGCGGCGCGCCGGGAGCAGGCTGACGGAACGTCCTCGGCCACCGGCGACGCCGCATCGTCCACCCCGGATGCCGGCCCCCCGGCAGACGCGGCCACGGCTGCCTCCGGTGGAGCCGGGACCGGCGCGCGCCCCGGCGATGGTGCTCCGCGGACGGCCGCTTCCGCGACTTCCGGCCCGTCGGGAGCCTCGCAGACATCTGCCGCTCCCCCGGGAACGCCAGCGGCTACCGGCCCGTCCGGCGCCACGCAGGCGCCTGTCTCCGGAGCATGGACCGCGCCGGGCGCGCAGCCGGCCTCCGGGCCGCAGCCCGCACCGGGTACTCAGCGCGCTCCGGGCACCCCGCCTCCGCACGGCGGTGGGCTGGCGCCCGCGCCGCCGTACCCGGGAATGGGGTGGAGCGGTCACCCGCAGGCGCCGGTCTGGGCGCCGCGACCGCCGGTGCCGCGGACGTCGTTCCTCGGCACGAAGTGGCCCGGTCCGAAGGCGGCGACCGGGCGGGCCGTACCCCTCGCGGTGCTGGCCGCCGCGGTCGGCAGCGCGGTCTTCGTGCCGCTCGGCCGCGTCGGCGTCGGCTGGTTCCTGGGGTGGCTCACGCTCACGCTCGCGGTGGTGCTGGCAGTCCGGTCGAAGACCGCGGACCTGCCGCGCGCCGACAAGCTCATCCGGGCCGGGTGGGCGACTGCGGCGCTGGCCCTGATCGCCGTTCCGGCGTTCCGCAACGCCTGGTGGCTCGTGACGTTCTGCGTGCTCGGCGCGCTCGGCTGCGCCACCCTCGCGATCATCGGCGGGCGGCTCGTGCGCTCGATCCTGTTCGGCCTGGTGGCCACTCCGTTCGCGGCGTTGCGCGGCCTGCCCTGGGTACGCCGGCACGTCACCGCCTCGCCACAGGAGGCGACGGTCCGCAAGGTGACCGTCTCGGTGGTCGCCACGGTCGTGGTGCTCGTGGTCTTCGGCAGCCTGCTCGCGTCGGCCGACGCGGCGTTCTCCGAGGCGCTCGGTTCGCTCGTCCCCGAGATCAACATCGGTACGGTGTTCGGCTGGCTGTTCCTCGCCGTGGTGGGCGGTCTGATCGCTGTCGCCGCGCTCTACACCCTCGCCGCGCCGCCCGATCTGTCCACCGTGGACCGTGCCGGTGAGCGCCGTCTCGGCCTGCTGGAGTGGGCCCCGGCCATCGGCGCGCTCACGCTGCTGTTCGCCGGTTTCGTGGTGGTGCAGTTCACCACGCTCTTCGGCGGGCAGCGGCACGTGCAGCGGGTCGCCGGGCTCAGCTACGCCGAGTACGCGCGCAGCGGCTTCTGGCAGCTGCTCTTCGTCACGCTGCTGACGGTGGCGGTGCTCGGCGGGGTGAGCCGCTGGGCGCGCCGGGAGCAGCCGGTCGAGCGGATCCTGCTGCGCGTGCTGCTCGGGCTGATCAGCGCGCTGAGCGTGGTGATCGTGGCGTCGGCGCTGTCCCGGATGTGGACGTACCAGAAGGTCTACAGCTTCACCGGCGAACGGATCTTCGTGATGGCGTTCGAGATGCTGCTCGGCACGGTCTTCCTGATGATCCTCGCGGCCGGCATCAAATGGCGGGGCCGGTGGATTCCCGGCACCACGCTCGCGCTGGCTGTCGCGATGCTGCTCGGTCTGGCCGTACTCAACCCGGAGAACTACGTCGCCCGCCGCAACACCCTGCGGTACGAGCAGACCGGCAAGATCGACGCCTGGTACCTGCGGGCGCTGTCCGCCGACGCCACCCCGGCGCTCGCCAAGCTCCCCGACCCGGTACGCCGGTGCACGCTGAGCTGGATCGCCGACGACCTCGCCGAACCCGACCCCTGGTACGCCTGGAACCTGGGCCGCCAGCGTGCCCGCAAGGCACTGGAGGAGGTCGGCCCGCAAGCGATCGGCGGCCCGAAGGACTGCCGCCGGGCCGACCAGTTCGACCTGCCGAAGACCCGGCGCCCCCGCTGACGTCACCGGCCGGGCCGCGAATCTCCGCTGCCCGGCCGGCCCGGTCAGGCCGGGCCGCCGCCGAAGCCGATCTCGTTGCCGTCCGGGTCGTGGAAGATCACCTTGCGGACGCCGTTGTCGTAGGTCTCCCGCGAGGACGGCGTCAGACCACGGTCGGCGATCGCCGCGACGCGGGAGTCGAGATCGTCGACGAAGACCGTCTGCATGGCGTGCCCGGCGTGCCCGGGCCGCACCTCGATGTAGAGGTACCGGTGCTCGGCCAGCTCCCACACCGCCTCGTGGTCGTTCGGCAGGAACTGCGGCGGCGCGCCGAGCAACCGCTCGTACCAGGCCGTCGACACGGCGAGATCGCGGATCGGCATGCCGGCGAACAGGTCGACAGTCATCCGGTCAATCTATCCGGGTCGACGTGGCCGCGCGGGCTCACGCCGTACCGGCGTTTGAACGCCGCACTCAGGGCGAACGAAGAGCCGTAGCCGACCCGGCGGGCGACCGCGCCGACGGTTGCGCCGGGCTCGCGGAGCAGGTCGGCCGCGAGCGCCAGCCGCCAGCCCGTCAGGTACGCCATGGGCGGCTCACCGACCAGCGCGGTGAAGCGCCGGGCCAGCGCCGCCCGGGACAGCCCCACCTCCACGGCGAGCGACGCCACCGTCCACGGCCGGGCCGGGTCTTGGTGCAGCATCCGCAGCGCGCGGCCGACCACCGGATCGGCGTACGCCCGGTACCAGGCGGGCGCGGCGGCGCCCGGCCGGGCGAACCACTCCCGCAGCGCGGCGATGAGCAGCAGGTCGAGCAGGCGGTCCAGCACCGCCTCCTGGCCGGGGTCGTCCTTGACGATCTCCGCGGCCAGCAGCGGCACCAGCGGTGTGTCCCAGGACTCGCGCCGCACCACCGCGAGCGGCGGCAGCGCGTCCAGCAGCCTCCGCCCGACAGTCCCCCGCACCGGGTACGTGCCGGTGAGCAGCACGGTCCGGCCGTCCGGCCCGTTGCCCCAGGTGCGTACGCCCCACCGCGTCATCGCGAACAGCTCACGCCCGTCCGGCGTGGTGCAGCGCTGACCTGGGTGCACCACTACCTGCGGCGCCGTGGCCGGATCGTCCGCCACGGTGTACGGGGCCGGCCCGCGCACGATCGCCACGTCACCGGCGGTCAGCCGCGCGGCGTCACCCTCCTCCGGCACGATCCAGCCGTCGCCCCGCACCACGGCGACAAGCGTGAGCGGCGCCTCGTCCCGGATCAGCATCGACCAGGGCGGGGTGAGGATCGAGCGCAGCAGGAAGGCGCCCCGCGCCCGGGGACCGTCGAGCAGGCCGGAGACGGCGTCCACGAGACGATTGAACACAGGATCGCGCGTCCTGACCATGGGCCGTCTCACCGCGCGGCGGTTCGATGAGGACATGCGACTCGTACAACAACTGACGCTGGTCGGCGCCACAGTCGGGGCCGGGCTGATGGCGGGCCTGTTCGCCGCGTTCGCGTACGCCGTGATGCCGGCGCTGCGCGGCGCGGACGACCGCACGTTCGTGGACGCGATGCAGCGCATCAACGTCACCATCGTCAACGGCTGGTTCCTGCTGGCGTTCCTGGGTACGCCGGTGCTCGCAGCGCTCGCGGCGGTGCTGGCGTGGCGCGGGGCGACCAGGCCGGCGCTGCCGTGGATCATCGCCGGGCTGGCCCTGTACCTGGTGATGTTCGTCGTCACCGTGGCGTTGAACGTGCCGTTGAACGACGCGCTCGCGGCGGCCGGCACGGCGGATCTCGGTGCGGCGCGGGAGCGCTTCGAGTCCGCCTGGGTCACCTGGAACGTGGTCCGGACGCTGGCGAGCACTGCCGGGTTCGGCGCGTTGTGCTGGGCGCTGGTGCTCGCGGGCCGGGCGACCGGTTGAGCCGCTCGGGCCGGCGGAAACGGCTCCGGCCAGTCTGCTACGACCGGTCTTCGGTCAGCGGCAGGTAGCTCTCCGGCAGCCAGCGGACGACCACCTTCGGGAAGAGCGTCCCGCCGAGCCGGCGGTAGAAGCGCTGCGCGGCCTCGTTCTCCGGCTTCACCTCCCAGCGGATGACGAGCCGGTCGGCGGCGGCCCGCTCGGCCAGCGCGACCATGAGGTGCCGCCCCACGCCGCCGTCCCGCGCCTCGGCGCGGACGAACAGGTCGTCGAGCGCGAGGATGTCCTCACCGCTCCACATGTGCAGGCGCCGCTGCGCGGAGACGTAGCCGAGCACCTCGCCGTCCCGCTCGGCCAGCAGGACCGTCACGTCGGCACGGCCGAGCACCTCACGCCACCGGTCAGGGCTGGTGCCGACGTGCTCGCTCTCGCCCTCGTGGGCAGCGATCTCCCGGACCAGGGCGTCCACCACGGCCGCGTCGTCCGGGCCGGCCTGTCGGATGCGGATGGCGTCGTTCACGGTACTCTCCCTCGCGTAGGACCTCATGATCATCCTCTGCAGGGCATGCCCGCTGATCCGACATTCGGCCGACGCTGGCCAGCATCTCCGCCGCAACGTCGCCCCCGCTCCCCTCCGGCAGGATTGCGACATGCTCGGCGCAGCCAGTAGGGATCATCGGCCAACTCCGGCCCGCGCCGTTCAGCGACCGGCCCTTCGTCAGGCCATGGACGCAATCGACAGGACAAGTGCTGAATTTCCGCAACCGTCAAGCCCATTTCCGACAGGTCGCCGGGAGCGTATCAGCGATAAGCAAATGCGCCGGGTGAGCGTCGCAGCTGGTCGACGATTTTGCCGGCCAGCTGCGACGACCCTCAGATCAGCCGAGCGAGACGTAGCAATTTACGCCGTCTGATTCGCGGTAGCAGTGAGCATTCTCGTTGTCCTGAATCCGGGTGTAGACGTTAGCGCCCACTCGACGCCAGGAGCCGTCGCGGGATTGCACCCAGTACGCCTCGCTCTGCATCGTGAAGACATCGGTGTCGTTCCAGACGGTCCAACTGTAAGTACGGCCGTTCATGCTGGCAGTTGTGCAGTTGTTGTTGCTGTCCAGGTAGTTGTAGGTCGAGCCAGCGTTCTTGTTCCAGACATCGCAGTTGCCGCCCTGCCCATTCGGGCTGAAGCTGAGGCCCTTGGCGATGACCAGGCCCTGGATGCTGTCATGCCGGATAACGTCTCCGCCCACGACCATCGGCTGAACGTCGTCCGAGGACGCCGGAAGCGGCGCAGAGGGGGCGGCCGAGGCAGGGCCACCGAGGACCGCCGTCCCCAGCGAGGCGACAGCGGCCAGCGCCACCAACGATGGAGCGGATCGGAACTTGATAACAGACATGTGCATCCTCCCGTGACGGCGATCTGGATCTCAGAGCGCCACGAGAGATTTTCGCATGCGCATGCTTCGCTGCGCTGCCCCGCCCGTACGATCAGTAGTCATTTTTTTCGATGGTCCGAAAAATCCGAATCATCTCACCGCAGGGACAGGCGTGGTACGCGGAACACGACGAGCAATGGCACCCGCGAGAGACAAGGTGAATGCGGTACAGGTGGTAAGCAAAGCGGGAAGGCCCTTGAGTTGCTCAGCCAGGTCCGCGGCGGCGCCGGGCGAACCGAAGTCGTATGCCGCCAGGGTCATCGGATACCACCAGTAGGACGCCGGTGCGCCATCCGTCGAGTCGAAGGCAGCGTAGGCGACAAAAGTCAAATCCAATACGGCGATTCCTGCGATGACCATCGCAAGAAGGACGAAGGACCACGGAAGTCGTGGCGTGAGTCGCGCCACGACCATCACCAGTGCGGTCAGCAGCAGTCCCCACGAGACGGTAGCGGCGGCGACGGCCAGCCTGGCTTCTCCGAGAGCCTCCCCCACAATGGGAACCGACGACAGGGCGAGGATGCCGGAGGCAAGTAGAGCCGGAACGATCCACAGCCAGCGCGACATTGATGGCTCCCGGCTCACCCGCCACCCCAGCCAGGCGGCGGCGGCGATCACCGGCACGACGCCGAGCGCAGTCACCGAGGCAACGACCGCCTGACTGGCACCCCCGTCGATGGTGGCCACGACAAGGATGCTGACGGACGCAGCAATCAGCAGCGCCACGCCGAGCACCAGTGGAACAACCAGCACACCGGCCGCCCTGGGTACGCGCGAGCGCGACTGTGGCACGGACATAAGGCTCCCCTGCTCGATGAGGGCACACCACGCGACGTCGGCAAGGTCGCGCGCCGGCCTGGACGATTCGGTCAACAACTCGGCGATCTCCTCGCCGTAACGCTCACGAACAGCCTTCGGATACATCGCCAACGCCAGGCGCACCATAGAAGCTCGTCGAACGGCCAGCATCACGCCAACCCCAGACGAGTCAGGCCTCGTGCTGCCACTGACCGCATGCGCCGCAGCTCGACGCCGAGCGCCTCCCGACCCGCGGTCGTCAGCTGATAGGGCTTACGTCGCTCAAGCGCGGGCAGGGCCTCGATATAGCCATGTTCCTCGAGACGGCGGATTGCACCGTACAGGGTCCCAGGTCCTGGGCGCTCACTGGTCAGCTCGGCGATATCTCGCTGAATGGCGTAGCCGTGCGCCGGGCCGGCGGCAAGGCTGATCAAGATAAGAAGAGCCGGTTCGGAGAATCGTCCAAGGTCAGAGAGGCCTACCATCGCGCCCTCCTATTACGTTGAACGTAGCATCCATCGACGGACAGGCAGTGTCAAGCCCTCGGCGCGAGGGAGGAGGGGAGGAAGACGTGCAACGGAACGAGGCGAACCGGCTTTCCTGCACCCGGTTCCAGAGACGACGAAGGGCGCCCGCCGCTTCCGACAGACGCCCTGATCGCTAAGGGTGGAGCCGAGGGGACTCGAACCCCTGACCCCCACACTGCCAGTGTGGTGCGCTACCAGCTGCGCCACGGCCCCTTGCGGTCGTCCCCGGTCGCCCGGGCACGGAGAGAACTATACACACGCCGCCCGGCATGGTCATCTCGCGGGGGTGCCCCGCACCCGACTCAGTTCAGTGCCACGTCCGGCGGGAAGTGGGCCACCGCCGCCATCATGCCGCCCTGCCGGCGCAGCACCATCGGCCAGAGATCATCCGGCCGGTCGACGAAGGCGTCACCGGGCAGGGCGTCGAACACGAACCAGGAGCCCTCCTCGATCTCACGCTCCACCTGCCCGGCACCCCAGCCGGAGTAGCCGGCGAACACCCGGATCCCGCCGACGGCCTCGCGCAGCTTCTCCGGGTCGACCGAGAGGTCGATGGTGCCGACCGCGCCGGAGACGCGGTGGAAGCCCTTGACCGGGCGGACGGGGTGTCGCATGCGGGCCAGGCAGATGGCCGAGTCGGGCTGCACCGGGCCGCCCTCGAACAGCACCGCCGGGTCGCCGGCCAGGTCGCTCCAGTCGCCGAGCACGTCGGCCACCGAGACCTCGGTGGCCCGGTTCAGCACCACCCCGAGGGCGCCGCCGGGTTCGTGGGCGACGAGCAGCACGACCGTACGGTCGAAGTTCGGATCCTTGAGCCCGGGTGTCGCGACCAGCAGTCGTCCGGTCATCGACTCCATGGCTCGGCCACCGATCGCCTGCCCCTCACCCTGCATCTCCGACACCCGTCAGCCGTGTGCCCGTACGGGCCCGAGGCTGTCGACCGTCCACCCTGTCAACGCCATGTCACGCACCATAGCCTGCGTCCGGCCCGCTGGTTAAGGTCTGACGGCGGGTGATCGCGACGGATCGAGGGAGGGCCGGATGGCGGCGCAGGCCGAACTGGCGGTGATCGGCGGGTCGGGTCTCTACGCCCTGCTCGACGGGGTGGAGCACGTGGTGGACACCCCGTACGGCGAGCCGTCGGGTCCGATCACCGTCGCCGAGGTGGGCGGTCGGCGGGTGGCGTTCCTGCCCCGCCACGGGCGCGATCACCGCTACCCGCCGCACCTGATCCCGTACCGGGCGAACCTGTGGGCGCTGCGGTCGCTGGGCGTACGCCAGGTGCTGGCACCCTGCGCGGTGGGCGGCCTGCGGCCGGAGCTGGGTCCGGGGACGTTCGTGGTGCCCGACCAGTTGATCGACCGCACCAGCGGGCGCACGCAGACGTACTACGACAGGGGTGCGGTGCACGTCTCGTTCGCCGATCCGTACTGCCCGGCCGGGCGGCGCACGCTGCTGGACACGGCGGCCGGGCGGGGCGTACCGGCGGTGGACGGCGGGACGGTGGTCGTGGTCGAGGGTCCGCGCTTCTCGACCCGAGCGGAGTCACGCTGGTTCGCCTCGATGGGCGGCACGATCGTCAACATGACCGGCCACCCGGAGGCGGTGCTCGCCCGCGAGCTGGCCCTCTGCTACACGTCCATTGCGCTGGTGACGGACCTGGACGCGGGCGTCGAGGCGGGCGAGTCGGTCACCCACGAGGAGGTGTTCCGGGTCTTCGCGGAGAACACCGACCGGCTGCGCGGGCTGCTGCTGGACGCCGTCGCGGCGCTGCCGGCCGAGCGGGAGTGCGAGTGCGGGAACGCGCTGGACGGGATCAAGCTGCCGTTCCCGCTGCCCTGAGCGCGGGAAGCGCCCGAAAAGCCGGCTTCGGCCCGATAGATTCGGCTGGTCGGGGGACAGGGCACCGGGCCGTCTCCGGCATCCGCGCGTGGAACGGAGGCAGCCGGCGATGGCGACGGTGCGGGAGGCGACCTACGACCTGCTGCGCGCACTCGGCCTGACCACTGTCTTCGGCAACCCCGGCTCGACCGAGGAGCCGTTCCTGCAGGAGTTCCCGGCCGACTTCCACTACGTGCACGCGCTCCAGGAGGCGTCGGCGGTCGCGATGGCCGACGGCTACGCCCAGGGCACCGGCCGGCCCGCGCACGTCAACCTGCACACCGCTCCGGGCACCGGCAACGGCATGGGCAACCTGGTCACCGCCTGGCACAACCGGACCCCGCTGATCGTCAGCGCCGGCCAGCAGATCCGCGAGATGCTGCTGATCGAGCCGCGCCTGGCCAGCCCGCGGGCGGTCGAGCTGGCCCAGCCGTACGTCAAGTGGGCCCACGAACCGGCCCGCGCGCAGGACATCCCGGCGGCCTTCATGCGGGCGTACGCCTCGGCGGTGCAACCCCCGGCCGGGCCGGTGTTCCTCTCCCTGCCGATGGACGACTGGGACCGCCCGGCCGATCCGCCGCCGCAGGTGCGTACCGTCGCCACCCGGATCGCGCCGGACCCGGACCGGCTGCGCGGCTTCGCCGAGGCGCTGGCCGCTGCCCGCGCTCCGGCGCTGGTGCTCGGCGCGGCGGTGGACCGGTCGGACGCCTGGCCGGAGGCGGTCGCGCTGGCCGAGCGCCTGGCCGCGCCGGTCTGGGCCGCCCCGGCGCCGGAGCGGGCCGTGTTCCCCGAACGGCATCCGCACTTCCGGGGCGTGCTGCCGTACGCGATCGGGCCCTTGTCGGAGGCGTTGCGCGGCCACGACGTGGTGCTGGTGGTGGGCGCGCCGGTGTTCCGGTACTACCCGCATGTGCCGGGCGACTACCTGCCCGGCGACGCGCGGCTGCTGCACGTCACCGACGACCCGGACGAGGCGGCCCGCGCCCCGGTCGGGGAGAGCCTGCTCGGCGACGCCGGGCTGACCATGGCAGCGCTGTGCGAGCTGCTGCCGCCGACCGACCGCGCCGCGCCGTCACCGCGCCCGCAACCGGCCCCGCCGGAGCCGACCGACCCGCCGAGCGCCGACGCGCTGTTCGCCGCGCTGGCGGACGCGTGGCCGGCGGACGGGGTGCTGGTGCAGGAGTCGCCGTCCAACCTCGCCGCGCTGCGCCGCCGGCTGCCGATCGAGCGGCCGCGCTCGTACCTGACGATGGCCAGCGGCGGCCTCGGCTTCGGGCTGCCGGCGGCGGTCGGCATGGCGCTCGCCGAACGCGACACCGGGCGTGGCCGCCCGGTGGTCGCGGTGGTCGGCGACGGCTCGTTCCACTACTCGGTGCAGGCGTTGTGGACGGCGGCGCGGCTGCGACTGCCGCTCGCCGTCGTGGTCCCGGTGAACCAGCAGTACGCGATCCTGAAGGCGTTCGCCGAGCTGAAGCACACCCCCGGTGTGCCGGCGCTGGACCTGCCGGGACTGGACGTCACGGCGGTGGGGCACGGCTACGGCTGCGCCGGTGAGGTGACCACGCTCGACGGGCTCGGCGCGGCACTGGAGGCGGCGCTCACCGCGGACCGGCCGACGGTGCTGCCGGTGCCGATCAGCACCGACGTGCCACGGATCCTGTGAGCCTCAGCCTGAATCCACCGGGGTGTGGTCGGGGTAGGGCGTGTTGAACGAGTGAGGGTGCTTCCTGAGCAGGGAAAATCGTGGTTACCACACCAATGATTCACCTACGCAAGGAGCACCCTCGTGGTGTCAGCATCGCACAGCTTGGATCGGCTCGTTGTCAGCGCGGATGACGGTAATGCCGTGTCGGATGCGGGTCTGCTGGTGGCGGCGTCGTTGGGGCAGCGGCTGGGTCTGCCGGGGCTGTTGCGGGAGCATGTGACGGTGCCGGGCAGTCTGGGCGCACATCCGGACGACAAGTGCCTGACGGTGATCCACTCGCTGCTGGCCGGTGGGGACTGCATCGATGATGTGGCCGCGTTGCGGGCGGGGTCGACCCAGGCGGTTCTAGGTCACCGGGTGGCGGCGCCCTCGACGGTCGGGTCGTTTCTGCGGGCGTTCGGGTTCAATCACGCCCGGCAACTCGATGTGGTCGCCCGTCGGTTGCTGGCCCGGGCGGTGACCGTGGGGGCGTCACCTGGCCTGACCGAGTCGGTGACGGTGGACATCGACTCCACGCTGTGTGAGACGTTCGGGTTGGGCAAGGCCGGCGCGCGGGAGGTGATGCGCACTGGCCGGCGGGGCTATCACCCTCTGCTCGCGGTGATCGCCGGCACCGGCGACGTCGCGCACGCCCGGCTGCGAAGGGGCCGGTCCAACGACGCCACCGCCGCGCCGGTGTTCATCAAGGAGACCATCGGCCGTATGCGGGCCGCCGGCGCAGCCGGGGAACTGGTTCTGCGGATGGACTCCGGGTTCTACCTGCACGACGTGGTCGCCGCCTGCCGGGCCGCCGGGGTGCGGTTCTCCATCGGCGCCCGCATGATCGGCAACCTGAAGCACGTCATCCCCGCCATCGACGAGGACGCGTGGACCCCGATCGACTACTTCCTACCCGGCGCCGCCGTCACCGAGATCGCCTGGACCCCGTTCACCCAGGACACCCGCGGCCACGACCGACCCGACCCGGCCCCGGTCCGGCTGATCGTGCGCCGCACCCCCTGCACCGACGCGTTGGCCCGCAACACCGGCCGCGCCACCCAGCAGGCACTGTTCCCCGTCTACGACTACCACCCGTTCATCACCGACCGCGACGGACCGATGCTCGACCTGGAAGCCGACCACCGCCGCCACGCCGAAGTCGAACTGGCCATCCGCGACCTCAAACACGGCATGGGCCTGGCCCACCTGCCCACCAAAAGCTTCGGCGGCAACGCCGCCTGGCTGGTCCTGAACACCATCGCCCACAACCTGACCCGCTGGACCGCCCGCCTCGGCCTCGGCCTGCCCCGCGTCACGGCGAAGACCATCCGCCGCAAGATCTACACCGTCGGCGCACGCCTCACCCGCACCGCCCGCCGCCTCCACCTGCACCTACCCCGCGCCTGGCCCTGGGCCGACACGCTCCTCAACGCCCTGCACCGCATCCGCAGCCTGCCCCCACCCGCCGGCTGACCACACCAACACCGACCACCACGACCAGGACCACGGAGCAAGCCGGGCAGACCGGCAGACCTACCCTGCCCAGCACTCCCACCCATCAGCAACAGTCAATCCCACGCACCGACACGCCCATCTCACCAACCACCGGTGGATTCAGGCTCAGCCGGGCTGGACGATCAGCGGGGCGCCGCTGCCGGCGTCGAGCACCACGCGCCCGCCCACCGGCGCGGCGAGCGTGACGCTCACCGGCTTCATCACCAGCTGCATGGTGCACGGGCCGGTGGGCGAGACCACGGCGCCGCCGATCACCACCACGTCCGGCCGTTCCAGCACGAGCGGGGTGGGCGGACTGTCGCAGGCGCCGACGCCGAGCACGTAGTCGATGCGGTTGCCCTCGACCGCCCGCAGCTGCTGCGCGGACACCAGGCCCGCCGGGAGCGGCGTGCCGGGCACCGCGCCGCCGGGAACCCGGCCGGTCACGCGCGGCGCGACAGCGACCCGCGCCACGGGTACGGCCAGCTCGTCCACTGTGAACAGCCAGGCGGGCACCTCGGCACGCCCTCGGCTGGTCCACATCGGCGCGCTGCCCAGCCGTACCCCGGTCACGGTGAGCGCGACGCACGGCGTCGGCGCCGACGTCGACACCGGGTCGTTCGGGCCGGGCCGCCCGGTCGGTGCCGGGTCCGGCGCCGCCGGCCGCCCGTCGCACGGCGGTGGGTCGCCCTGACGGAGCTGGGCGTACGCGTCGGCGGCGCTCACCAGCGGCACCCGCAGTGTGCCGTCGGGGAACCGGATCGTGCCGTCCTTCGGTACGGCGGCCGGGATCGGGATCTGGTCCCGGTACCAGCCGGCGCTGAACGCCGTCTTCGCCTCGTCGCTGGCGCCCGGGTCGCCGGTGAGCACCGTCGGCTCCTGAAGCGGCACGTACCCGTCGCGCCAGCCCGGCACGGGTCGCCAGCCGGCGGCCACCTCCTGCGCCCGCTCGGTGAACGCGGGGCGCTGGTCCGGGCCGGTGGGCGGCGTCCGGACGGGAGCGGCGCCGGGCGTGGCGCAGGCGGAGAGGGCCAGCAACGGGATCCCGAGCAGGGCGAGCACACGACGCATACCTCTTGGACGCGAGCCGGTCCCGGACGGTTCCGCGCTCAGTCCTCGCCGCCGAGATCGGCCTGGTACGCCTCCCAGAGCAGGTCCGCGCCGTGCCGCCGGTGCCGGTCGAGCGCACGCAGCAGGTCGCGGGTGCGCGCCCGCACCTCCGCGGCGGACACCCCGGGCAGGCGTACGGCGTGCTGGAGCGCGGCGAGCGCCGCGCCGATCGCGGCGTGCTCGCCGACGAGCAGGCGTACGCCCCGGTCCAGGCGTGGCGCGGCGCGCACCAGGTCGGCGTAGTGGCCGCCGGCTCCCTCGGTGACGCGGACGTGCTCGGTGAACCCCCGCCGGACGGGGTCCAGATCGGTGAGAAGTCGCTCCCGCCAACGCGGCCCGGCTATGGCCAGCGCCCGCCCGAGGGCGCGCAGGTCACCGGAGGCGCTCGGGAGCACGGCGGTCGGCTGCTGGATCGGACTGGTGACCATGGGACACCTCCCGCTGCTGGGTGCGAACCCGTATGGCGATGGTGGACCCGGTTTCCGGCGCTGTCCAGCGGTCGGCGCCGCCTCATCTGTCCCTCTGGCCCCAGCGGCCACAGAGGGCCCAGGAGCCTCAGACGACTGTGCGCCCCGGTCCGGGTGGACGGGGCGCACAGTCTGTGTGGTGGAGGTGCCGGGAATCGAACCCGGGTCCTTCGCCGGTTTGTCAGGGCTTCTCCGAGCGCAGCTCGCTGTGCCTCTACTCGGCCCCACCGCTCACGCGAGCAAGTTGGTGTGACGGGCCCAGTCGCTGATTGATCTCGCCGCACGGACCCCGCGACCGGGTCCGATTGGCCAGCCTTCTAGCTGATGCCGGCTAACTGGGTCGAAGGCGCTCCCAGGCCGACAGACTTGCTACTCGCCTCAGGCGGCGAGAGCGAAGTCAGCGCGATTGTTCTTGGCGCTTATTGGTTTCCGACGACCGATTCTCGAGACGACGTCGGCTTCCTCGGCTCGCTTCCCCTGTCGCTGCGTACGAAGTCGAAACCAGTCACCCCCTCGTAGCGCTGCCCCTGTCGGCAGCACACCAAGCCTAACGCCTGGCGCAACCGGTTTCATCCCGAGGCCCACCCGACGCGGACTACCGGACGAACCGGACGAATCACTCAGCCATGCCCTTGCCGCGCCGGCCCACCGCCCGGGCGATCTCCTTGGCGGCGTCCCGCTTCGCCAGGTCCTGGCGCTTGTCGTACGACTTCTTACCCCGGGCCAGGCCGATCTCCACCTTCGCCCAGCCGTCGGAGAAGTAGACCTGCAACGGCACCAGCGTCAGGCCGCTCTCCTTGAGCTTGCCCAGCAGCCGGTCGATCTCGATCCGGTTGAGCAGCAGCTTGCGGGTGCGCCGGGGCTCGTGGTTGGTCCAGGTGCCCTGCGCGTACTCCGGGATGTGCATGGCGTGCAGGTAGATCTCGCCGTCGCGCTCCTGGGCGAACGCGTCCACGAGCGACGCCCGCCCGGCCCGCAGCGACTTGACCTCGGTGCCGGTGAGCGCCATGCCCGCCTCGTACGTGTCGAGGATGGCGTAGTCGTGGCGTGCCTTCTTGTTGGAGGCGACCACCTTGCGACCCTTTTCCCGTGGCATCGGCGCCACCCCCTTCCTGATCGACTCGCCGGCCACCGGCCGGCGAGCGGAGATCATGCTACCGGAACCACAAGGGCCCTTCCGCGCCGTTTATTCCGGCGCGGAAGGGCCCTCGGTGAGCCGTACGAGGTGACTAGACCCGCAGGTAGAAGCGGAGCGTGACCCAGGCGGTGACCGCGCTGACCACGCCACCGACGGCGGCCATCAGCGGGAAGGTCAGGAAGATCTCGGACCAGGAGATCGGGGTGATCAGGCCCTCCAGGGCGGCCATCGAGCTGCCGGCCGCCACCACCTTCACCCCGATCAACGCGAGCAGGCCGAGGATGGAGCCGAACAGACCGGCCACCACCGCCTCCAGCACGAACGGCGCCTGGATGAACCAGTTCGACGCGCCGACGAGCTTCATGACCGCCACCTCACGCCGCTTGCTGTAGGCGGCGACCTGGATGGTGTTCGCGACGAGCAGCAGGGCGGCGATGGCCATCACGGTGGCGATCGCCAGCGCTCCGTTCTGGAAGCCGCTCAGCACGCCGAAGACCTTGTCGAGCAGCTTGCTCTGGTCGACGATCGTGTCGATGCCCTCGGTGGCCTTGTACTTGTCGTAGATCGCCTTGTACTGCTCCGGGTCGTTCAGCTTCACCCGGTACGACTCGGGAAGCTGGTCCGGCTTGACGGCGCTGACCAGGTCCGGGGCGTCGGCGTACATCTGCTGGAAGCGCTCGTACGCCTGCTCCTTGTTGACGTACGTCGAGTCCTTGACCAGCGGGTCCTGGCCGAGCTGCTGACCCAGCGCGTCGACCTGTTCCTTGGTGGCATCGGTCTTCAGGAAGATCGAGACCTCGACGTTCTCGTAGTAGAGGTCCTTCATGTCGCCGACCTTCTGGTAGAGAAGGCCGCTGCCGCCCAGCATGAACAGCGACACCGCCATTGTGATGATCATGGCGATGGTCATGGTGACGTTGCGCCACAGCCCGACCAGTACTTCGGACAGGACGTACTTCATCCGCATCGGGATATCCTCCGGCTCTCCGGCGTGAGGTTTCGTCGTCAGGGTCTACGGAACGTCGTCCGGCTCAGCCGTAGACGCCCCGGGCCTGGTCGCGCACGATGCGGCCGCTCTCGATCTCGATGACCCGGCGCCGCATCTGGTTCACGATGTTGGAGTCGTGCGTGACCATCACGACGGTCGTGCCGGTGCGGTTGATCCGGTCCAGCAGGCGCATGATCTCGATCGAGGTGTCCGGGTCCAGGTTTCCGGTCGGCTCGTCGGCCAGCAGGATCAGCGGCCGGTTGACGAACGCCCGGGCCACCGCGACACGCTGCTGCTCACCACCGGACAGCTCGTGCGGGTAGCGGTGCTCCTTGCCGCCGAGACCGACCAGCTCCAGCACCTCCGGCACGACCCGGCGGGCGACCGCCTTCGTCTTACCGATCACCTCCAGCGCGAACGCCACGTTCTCGTACGCGGTGCGGTTCGGCAGCAACCGGAAGTCCTGGAAGACGCAGCCGATGGAACGCCGGAAGTGGGGTCGCTTCCAGGAACGCATCGACGTGACGTCCTTGCCGTTGACGACGACCCGGCCCTTGTTGGGCGTGACCTCGTGCAGCAGCAACTTGATGATGGTGGACTTGCCGGAGCCGGATGGACCGATGAAGAAGACGAACTCGCCCTTCTCGATCGAGACGGACACGTTGTCGAGCGAAGGCCGGGACGCCTTCGGGTACGTCTTCGTCACTTGCTCAAGCTGAATCACGGGTCGGTAGTCTACGCGGTGTAACCGCAGAGCCAAGCCCCACGCCCCGCAGAAGCGGTGCGCGTCATCGATTTACCCGGTCAGACCGAGATCGATGACGCGCTGCGTCCAATCGTGATCACGCACTGTCAGCGCTGAGCTGCTGCTGCTTCCGCCAGCGGATTCCCGCCTCGATGAAGCTGTCCAGGTCACCGTCGAAGACCGAGGACGGATTGCCCGTCTCCTGTTCGGTACGCAGATCCTTCACCATCTGATACGGGTGCAGGACGTACGAGCGCATCTGGTCGCCCCAGGAGCTGGTGCTGCCGGTCTTCAGGCCGGCCAGCTTCTCCTCCTCCTCCTGCCGCTTGCGCTCCAGCAGCCGGGCCTGGAGCACCCGCATCGCGGAGGCCTTGTTCTGCAGCTGGGACTTCTCGTTCTGGCAGGTCACCACGATGCCGGTGGGGATGTGGGTCAGCCGCACCGCCGAGTCGGTGGTGTTGACGCTCTGCCCACCCGGCCCGGAGGACCGGTAGACGTCCACCCGGACCTCGTTCTCCGGGATGTCGATGTGGTCGGTCTGCTCGGTGACCGGCAGCACCTCGACCCCGGCGAAGCTGGTCTGCCGGCGGCCCTGGTTGTCGAACGGGCTGATCCGCACCAGCCGGTGCGTGCCGGACTCCACGCTCAGCGTGCCGTAGGCGTAGGGCACCTTCACCGTGAAGGTGGCCGACTTCAGGCCCGCCTCCTCGGCGTACGAGGTCTCGTAGACCTCGGTCGGGTAGCCGTGCCGCTCGGCCCAGCGCAGGTACATCCGCAGCAGCATCTCGGCGAAGTCGGCGGCGTCCACGCCACCGGCGCCGGCCCGGATCGCGACGAGCGCCTCCCGCGAGTCGTACTCGCCGGAGAGCAGCGTGCGGACCTCCATCTCCTGGATGGCCTTGGTCAGCCCGGCGATCTCCGACTCGACCTCGGTCAGCACGCCCGGGTCGTCCTCGGCCTGGGCCAGCTCCAGCAACACCCCGGCGTCGTCGAGCCGGGAGCGCAGGTCACCGAGCTTGGTGATCTCGCCGTTGACGTACGACAGCTGCGACGTCACCTGCTGCGCCTTGGCCTGGTCGTCCCAGAGGTCGGGCGCGGAGGCCTCCTGCTCCAGCCGGGCCTTCTGCTCGCGCAGCTTGTCGAGGTCGAGCACAGCCTCGATGTTGCGCAGCGTGGCGTCGAGTTCCTTGAGCTGTTCGGCGTAATCGGCAGCGGTCACGACAGACAAGACTACTGCGTCGTTCCGTCAACCTGTTGCAGGTGGTCAGCCGACCGGCGCGGTCTTCAGCCAGGACAGCGCCGCCTTGTGGTAGGCGACGGCGAACTCCAGCGCGCTGGCGTCGTAGCTGTCGCCTTCCTTCTTGGCGTTCTTGACCTGCTCCCGCACCGCCGCCAGGGCCTCGGTGTGGTACTCGTTCGCCGAGGCGTACAGGTTCTTGAGCTGGCTCGACGAGTGCAGGTTGCCGAACGCGATCCGTAGCGCTATCGGGTTACGGATGGTGTCCTTGCCGGGATTCTCCGCCAGCCAGCGGGAGAATGTCCGTTTCCCGGCCGCCGTCAGCGCGTACGGCTGGCTCATCCGCGGCCCGGGCTTACCGAGACGCACCAGACCCTTCTCGGCCAGGACCGGCAGCTCCCGGTAGACCTGACTGCGGGTCATCGACCAGTACGGCGCCAGCCGGCGCTCAGCGGCGGCCATCAACTGGCCGCCAGTCATCGGGCCGTCGTGCAGCAGACCGAGCAGAGCTGCTGCCGTCGGGTTGACTCCGGATTCCGCCATGCCCTCTAAGCTGCCACTTTGTCGGCTCTGGCGTCCAGGATTTGCTCATTTCGGCACCCGATGACGGGTCCGATGTGCACTGTCGGATGAGGAAGAGGGCCCGCCCCGGCCGGGACGGGCCCTCCGGCGAGTGCCTCAGCCCATGTGCGGGTAGCCGTGATCGGTCGGCGGAACGAACGTCTCCTTGATCGTCCGCGGCGACATCCAGCGGACCAGGTTGTGCCAGGAACCCGCCTTGTCGTTGGTGCCGCTGGCCCGGGCGCCGCCGAACGGCTGCTGCCCGACCACCGCGCCGGTCGGCTTGTCGTTGATGTAGAAGTTGCCCGCCGCGTACCGCATCTTCTCCGCCACCTGGTCGACCACCCGGCGATCGGTCGCGAAGATCGACCCGGTCAGCGCGTACGGCGCGATCGACTCGGCCTGGGCGACCACCTCGTCGAAGCGGGCGTCGTCGAAGACGTGCACGCCGAGGATCGGCCCGAAGTACTCGGTGGTGAACGTCTCGTGCGCGGCGTCGGAGCACTCGAACAGCGTCGGCCGGACGAACCAGCCGACCGAGTCGTCGGCGGTGCCCCCGGCCAGGATGCGGCAGGAGTCGTCACCCTTGATCAGCTCCAGCGCGGCGGTGTGCCGGCCGAACGCCTTGTCGTCGATCACCGCGCCGCCGAAGTTGCTGAAGTCGGTCACGTCGCCGTAGGTCAGCGAGTCGGCGGTGGCGGCGAGCCGGTCGCGCAGCCCACCCTCCCAGATCGACCGCGGGACGTACGCCCGCGAGGCGGCCGAGCACTTCTGCCCCTGGTACTCGTAGGCGCCCCGGATCAGCGCGGTGTGCAGCGCGTCCACGTCGGCGCTGGTGTGCGCCACCACGAAGTCCTTGCCGCCGGTCTCGCCGACCAGCCGGGGGTAGCCCCGGTAGCGGGCGATGTTGTCGCCGACGGTCTTCCACAGGTGCTGGAACACCTTCGTCGAGCCGGTGAAGTGGATGCCGGCGAGATCCGGGTCGGCGAGGACCACCTCGGAGACCTCCTCGCCGCGCCCGGTGACCATGTTGATCACGCCGGGCGGCAGGCCGGCGGCCTCGAACAGGCGCATGGTGAAGTGCGCCGCGAACTGCTGCGTCGGGGACGGCTTCCAGACCACCGTGTTGCCGAGCATGGCCGGCGCGGACGGCAGGTTGCCGGCGATCGCGGTGAAGTTGAACGGGGTGATCGCGTAGACGAAGCCCTCCAGCGGCCGGTGGTCGAGGCGGTTCCAGACCCCGGACGAGGACAGCGGCTGCTCGGCCAGGAGCCGCCGGGCGAAGTGCACGTTGAAGCGGAGGAAGTCGATCAGCTCGCACGCCGAGTCGATCTCGGCCTGGACGGCGGTCTTGGACTGACCGAGCATGGTGGCCGCGTTGAGCGTGTCCCGCCAGGGGCCGGCCAGCAGGTCGGCCGCGCGCAGGAAGATCGCGGCCCGCTCCTCGAACGGCAGCGCGCGCCACATCGGGGCGGCGTCCTTGGCGGCCTGCACGGCGGCGCGGGCATCGTCGTGGGTGGCGTGCCCGGTGACGCCGAGGACGTGCGCGTGCTTGTGCGGCTGCACCACGTCGATCGACGCGCCGCCGGCCATTCGCCGCTCGCCGGCGATCGTCATCGGCAGCTCGATCCGCTCGGCGGCCAGTTCAGCCAGCCGCCGCTGGAGCCGTTCCCGGTCGGCGCTGCCGGGCTCGTAGTTATGCACCGGCTCGTTGAGCGGCTCGGGTACGGAGAACACGGCGTCCATCTCAGGCTCCTGGCGATCTCGACGGCGACGGCGAAACCGGACCCGCGGGCGCCGGCCGGGTGGCCGGACGCCGGACACCGCGGGGTGGGGCGGCGGCGGGACCTGGCCCGATTCTGTCACGAGGCGGCCCCGCGGGACGCGCCTGCCCGATACACCGGACAGCCCGGCCGTCTCCGGACCTTCGGCCGCAGCCCACCCACAACCGACGAAACATCGGAGTACGCGACAACACGTCGTTGATCCTTCGGCGCGCGTCGTCCGAGGGCGACCCGAGCCCCGCCCGCCCGAGCAGCGGCGGCACGCCGCGTACGCTGGATGACCGGTGACCTGCCCGGCCCGGCGCGGGGCGATCCGGCGACCGTCGAAGGGGAGACGATGAGCAACCAGCCCGGCAGCTCCGCGGCCGCGGAGACGGACGAGCCCGAGGCCGTCGAGCCGTCAGCCGGCGAGGCGACCACGGACGAGGCCGCCTCGACCGGGCGCCCGGAGTTCGCCCCCGGTGCCGTCGCGCTCGCCCTGGTCTCGATCGGCTGGCTCGCCGCCATGCTCTGGTCCACCCGCGAGGCGATCCACTCCACGGCTGCCGGCGTCACCGCGATCAGTCTCTCCGCGTACGCGCTGCCCGGCGTCATCACCGCGGCGCTCGTCACCGGCGCCACCGTCGCCCTGCTCGCGACCAACCGGCTGGGCCGCGCCACGCTCCGCTTCCTGGCCGCCGTCGGCACCGGCCTCCTGGTCGGGCTCGTCACCGCGGTGGCGATCAACCTGACGTACGCGGACAACGCCACCACGAACACCATCGCCGGCACCGCTGCGGCAGCCGCGATCATCGGCGGGGCGATGGCCGGCGCGCGCCAGGCCCGGGTGGTCGGCGCGATCACCCTCGCGACCCTCACCGCGCAGATCTTCGTGGTGCTGTTCAGCCGCGCCCGCGACCCGCTCTCCGACCTGTTCGGCGCCGGGGAGACCCAGCAGTCCGTGCTCGACGCGGCGAAGTGGGTCTCGCGTACCGAATCGTTGCTCGCCGGACTCCTCGCCGGCCTGGCCGCGTACCTCTATCTCACCTGGTCCCGGCGCCGGGCGGAGCGCCGCGACGGCGTGGCGTCGCCGCTGCGCTGGCCGGCGTACCTGGTGGCCGGAGCGGGCGCAGGCCTGCTCCTGCTGCTCACCGAGGTGATCATCCGGATCGGCGGGCGCGGGCTGCTCGACCTGGCCGCAGCGCTCAGCGAGGCCGACGAGGTGGCGCAGACCGCGCTCGGCACCTCGCGGGTGGACAACGGGATCTGGGTGCTCTTCGTCGGCGCGCTGACCACGCTCATCGTCTTCGGACGCACGCTCGACCCGCGCCCGCAGGACGACGACGAGGGCGAGCCCACGGCCTGACGTCAGCCGGCCCCGCGCAGCAGCAGGTCCAGCTCGGTCACGTCGTACCACTCCAGTTCGTGGTCCTCGGCGCCGTCGACGGTGAACTGGGCGTCCGGGTCGCCGGCCTGGGCCTCCACCACCACGTCGACGGCGGCGGCCACGTCCTCGACCGCGTCCGTGCCGTCCACGTGCAGCGCGGCGACCGACTTCACCGGCACCGGCCCGGCCGGCCGGACCACGCTCGACCCCAGCTCGCCGCCGACCCGCCCGACCGCACGGGCCGGCAGGTCGGCCGAGACCACCACCCGTCGTCGGGGCGCGGCGGGGTCGTGCCGGAGCAGGAGCAGCGCGTCCTGGGCGGCCCGGGTGAAGGCCACGTACTCCAGTTCCTCCTCGTCGCCCTCGGCGTACCACTCGCGCAGCTCCGGGGTCACGGCGTGCGCCGCCTCGGCGCTCAGCCCCTCCTCGCGCAGCCGGGCGAGCATGGGAACGGTCGCCGGCAGGTACACCCGGACAAGCTCGTCGGTCACCGGTCACTCCCACATTCAGGCCGATCGTCGGCGGACGCCGACTCCGGGCGCCGATCATGCCGTACGCCGAGACCGTCATACACCCGGCACCGGCGCGGGTGAAGTCTCCCGCCGGTGTGTCTCCCGAACGGGCACGCGGCGACGTCACCCGGTGATGGCAAACTTAAGCAAACGCAATCAACCCCGGGAGTCACCGTGGAGTCGAGGTTCCTGCTGCTGTCCGACGTCGCCGCCGAGCTGAACGTCTCGGACTCGCAGGTCTACCACATGGTCCGCAGCGGCGAACTGCCCGCGATCAAGATCGGCGGCCGGGGCCAGTGGCGGGTCGAGCGCGCCCGGCTGGAGGAATACATCGAGCGCAAGTACGCCGAGACCGCCGAGTGGGTACGCGGAAACCCGCTCGGCGACCGGGACGACGAGTGACTCCCCGCTGACCGTGGGCCATTGACGACCGTCACACACGTCCGGGAAGATGAGAGCTGTCGGAGGCAAACGAAGGCAAACGCAAGGATTTGAGATGGTCGACACCCGCCGTCCCCGCGCACCCCGCCCGCCGGTCCGTCTCCGGCCCGCCCCGCCGCTCGACCCGCCCTGCGTCGACGAGGAGCCGCTGTGGAGTCCCATCGGGCAGCTCACCCTCGACCTGACCGATCCGCGCCGAGGTGCCCCCGCACGCCCCGCCGGCCGCGCCCCGGACCCGGCGGCCGCCTGGCCACGCTGGACCGGCACCCCCGCGTCAGCCCTCGCGTCCGCCACGCCCGAGGGAGCCCGGGCCGCGCACCGGTTCGTCCGCACCTTCCTGGAGATCGTCAACGGCTTCCGGCCACCCGGCCAGCTCCGGCCGCTCTGCGTGCCCGAGTCGGCCGGCCCGGTCGCGGCCGAGCTGACCCGGGCGGCCCGCCGGGTGACCCCGGTCCGCCGCCGTACCGCCCGGCCAGCCCTGCTGCTGCGGCGCCTGCGGGTCTGCGAACCCCGAGCGGGTGCGGTCGAGGCCACCGCCGTGTTCGCCGGCGCCGGTGGCGCGAGCTGGGCCGTCGCGATACGCCTGGAACGCCGCCGAGGCGCCTGGCTGTGCCTCGTCCTCGACGTCCTCTGAGCCCTCGTCGTCGCCCGCGGACCTGGCTGGACGTGACGCGGCCACCCGAGCCGATCCGTGAGCGGACGCAGGCTCCCGGCTCCCGGCTCCCGGCTCCCGGCTCCCGGCTCCCGGCTCCCGGCTCCCGGCTCCCGGCTCCCGGCTCCCGGCTCCCGGCTCCCGGCTCCCGGCTCCCGGCTCCCGGCTCCCGGCTCCCGGCTCCCGGCGAGATCTTGGTACCAAACGGCCCCCAGAGGGGCCATTTGGTACCAAGATCTTCGCCAATCCCACCACGCGGAACGTGAGTCTCGCCTGACGGAAGGCTCGTCGCGGCAACCAGCCGCACGAGGATCTCCGGCCCACACCCGCGCCTCCACCGGCGGCGATCTGTGAGTGGGGGTTGTCAAGTGGTGCGGTGGTGGTTGGTGATGGTGCGGTAGATCTGTCGGGCGATGTAGCGCTTGAGGCAGCGGGTGATTTCTTTGGTGGTGCGGCCTTCGGTGCGGCGTCGGGTGATGTAGTCGCGGGTTTCGGGGTGGATGCGGCGGCGGGTGAGGGCGATGGTGTGTAGGGCGCTGTTGAGGGTTCTGTCGCCGCCGCGGTTGAGGCGGTGGCGGTTGGTGCGGCCGCTGGCTGCGGGGATGGGGGCGGTGCCGGCGAGGGTGGCGTAGGCGGCTTCTGATCGGACGCGGCCGGGGTGGGACCAGGCGGTGAGGGCGATCGCGGCGGTGACGGGTCCGATGCCGGGTTGGTCGAGCAGGGGTGGGCACAGGTGTGTGACGAGGGTTCGGAGGCGCCGGTGGTTGTCGGCGAGGGTGGCGTCGAGGGTTTGGATGTGCCGGGCGAGGGTGGTCAGTTCGCGGCGGCGGGTGTGTTCCTCGCAGGGCAGGTCGGTGGTTTCGGGTAGGTCGAGGGCGGCCAGGCGGGCGATCTGGGTGGTGGTGGACAGCCCGCGTAGCGCCTCGCGCAGGGTGTCGTCGGCGGTCAGGATCAACGCTTTGACCAGGTTGATCGTGGCGGTGCGGGTGTCGCTGTGGTGTCGGCGGCAGATCAGCAGCAGACGCAGTGCCTCGCGTGGTCCGTCGCTTCGGGGCACGGCGATGCGCTCAGCGGGCAGGGCAAGCACCGTATGGGCGGCGGCGACCGCATCCAGGTGGTCGGACTTGCCGCCCCGCCGGCGTGACGCGGCGGCGGGTTTGGGTGCCTCGCTGACCGCTTCACCGGCAGCGGTCAGCACCCGGCACAGCCCTTGACCGTGCGCCCGGGTTCCTTCCACCGCCCACAACCGGCGCCCCTGCGGTGGGGTGTGCGCGACGGCGAAGGCCAGCAGCCGGGCCAACCCGTCCGGGTCGGTGGGCACGGTGACCTGCGCCAGCACGGCGCCGAGACGGTCGACCACGGCGGCGGTGTGCGTGTCGGTGTGAGTATCGACCCCTACCACCACGTCGTAGCGATCCGCGACTCGCTCTACGATCCTTGTCATCTCGGATTGTTGCTCCTTAGCCAGCGACGACCGGGACAGTCGGCGTCGGCTCGGGAAGCAGTCACCACGGCGGCAGATCTGTGATGGGCCACGTGTGCTCGCACGGGCAGGCTTCTGATCAGGCCAGCAGGGTGGGCCGGGCCGGCGCCGACGATCACCCGGGGACAGGTCTTGCACAAGACACACCCGCAAACCGAGCGGCCGGATCGACGAAGAGTCACCCAAGTGATCATCGATGCCGAACCCTAACGGCAACCAGCCGAACCGATCACCACACACATAGAAGCGTCTTGCACTTTCGGTCCCCCGATAACGGCACGAAACGGGCACGATGAGGGCCGAAACTGCAAGATCGCGGGGCAGGTCGGGCGGGCGGGGACGGGCGAGGGCGGGGACGGGGACGGGCCCCGGCCGGGAGGCCGGGGCCCGTCGGGGCGCTCGTTCGGGGTCAGTTGCCGCCGTTGGGCGAACCGTGGCAGCGCTTGTACTTGCGGCCCGAGCCACACGGGCAGGGCGCGTTACGGGACGGGCCCTCGCCGCCGTCGACCTGGCCCGGGGCGGCCCGCCGGGCGGTGCTCGCCGCGACCGCCTGGCCGCTCGCCCCGGCCGCCGCACCCGGCGTGCGGCGCGACGTGGAGGCGGCCGGGCGCTCCGAGGACTGCTGGCCGATGCCGAGCGCCGGCGCCTGCTGCTCGGGCCGCTCGATCACCGGGGCTCCCCGGCCGGCCTCGCCGTCCACCGACGGCGCGGAGTACTGCAGGCCCTGCTGCTGCGGCGCGCGGTTGAGACCCTTGGCCCGGATCTCCACCGGCTTCTCCAGCAGTGCGACCTCCTCGGCCTCCGGCTCCGCCTCCTCGACCTGCACCTCCAGGTTGTAGAGGAAGCCGACCGTCTCCTCCTTGATGCCGTCCATCATGGAGGCGAACATGTCGAAGCCCTCGCGCTGGTACTCGATGACCGGGTCGCGCTGGGCGTACGCCCGCAGGCTGATGCCTTCCTGGAGGTAGTCCATCTCGTAGAGGTGCTCGCGCCACTTACGGTCGATCACCTGGAGCAGGACCATGCGCTCGAGCTGGCGTACCGCCTCCTCGCCGAGGTTCTCCTCACGCTTGTCGTACGCGGCGTGCGCGTCCTCCTTGAGGCGGGCGAGCAGGAAGTCCTGGTCGATGCCGGAGCGGGAACCGACCTCCTCCTCCAGCTCGTCGATGGTGATCCCGACCGGGTAGAGCTGCTTCAGGCTCGACCAGAGCTGCTCGAGGTCCCAGTCCTCGGCGTAGCCGTCGCTCGTCGCGCCGACCACGTACGCGGTCACCACGTCGTCGATCATGTTGCGGACCTGGTCGGACAGGTCCTCGCCGTTGAGCACCCGGAGGCGCTCGGCGTAGATCACCTGGCGCTGCTTGTTCAGCACCTCGTCGTACTTGAGGACGTTCTTGCGGATCTCGGCGTTCTGGCCCTCGATCTGGGCCTGGGCGCTCCTGATCTGGCGGGTGACCATCTTCGACTCGATGGGCACGTCCTCGGGGATGTTGAAGCGGTCCATCACCGCCTCGACCGCGCCGGCCCGGAAACGCTTCATCAGCTCGTCCTGCAGCGACAGGTAGAAGCGGGACTCGCCCGGGTCACCCTGCCGGCCGGCGCGACCGCGCAGCTGGTTGTCGATCCGGCGGGACTCGTGGCGCTCGGTGCCCAGCACGTAGAGCCCACCGGCGGCGGCCACCTCCTCCGCCTCGACGTCGCACGCCTGCTTCCAGGTCGGAAGGATCTCCTCCAGGGCCTTGGCGTACTCCTCCGGCTGCTCGACCGGGTCGAGCCCGCGCTGGCGCAGCTCGTTCGCGGCGAGGAACTCGGGGTTGCCGCCGAGCAGGATGTCCGTACCACGGCCGGCCATGTTGGTCGCGACGGTGACCGCGCCCTTGCGGCCGGCCTGCGCGACGATCTCCGCCTCCTTGGCGTGGAACTTCGCGTTCAGCACCGAGTGCGGGATGCCGCGGCGGCGCAGCATGTGCGACAGGATCTCGGAGTTCTCCACCGAGACGGTGCCGACCAGCACCGGCTGGCCCTGCTCGTGCCGCTCGGCGATGTCCTCGACGACGGCGTTGAACTTGGCCTTCTCGGTCTTGTAGATGACGTCGGGCCGGTCGAGCCGGACCATCGGCCGGTGCGTCGGGATGGTCACGACGCCGACCTTGTAGACCTTGTTGAACTCGCCCGCCTCGGTCTGGGCGGTACCGGTCATGCCGGAGAGCTTCTCGTAGAGGCGGAAGTAGTTCTGGAGGGTGATGGTGGCCAGGGTCTGGTTCTCCTGCTTGATCTCCACCCCCTCCTTGGCCTCGATCGCCTGGTGCATGCCCTCGTTGTAGCGGCGGCCGTGCAGGATGCGGCCGGTGAACTCGTCGACGATCAGGACCTCACCGTCGTTGACGATGTAGTCCTTGTCGCGCTTGTAAAGCTCCTTGGCCTTGATCGCGTTGTTCAGGTAGCCGACCAGCGGGGTGTTCACCGACTCGTAGAGGTTGTCGATGCCCAGGCGGTCCTCCACCTTGGCCACGCCGCGCTCGGTGATCGCGATGGTGCGCTTGGCGTAGTCGACCTCGTAGTCGCCCTCGCCGTCGGTGCCGGGCTGGAGCCGGGCCACCACCGTGGCGAACTCCTGGTACCACCGGGCGGAGTGCTCGGCCGGACCGGAGATGATCAGCGGGGTACGCGCCTCGTCGATCAGGATCGAGTCGACCTCGTCGACCACGGCGAAGAAGTGGCCGCGCTGGACCAGTTCGTCCTTCGACCAGGCCATGTTGTCGCGCAGGTAGTCGAAGCCGAACTCGTTGTTCGTGCCGTAGGTGATGTCGCACTCGTAGGCCGCGCGGTGCTCGCTGGCGGGCCGGTTGGGCAGCACCACGCCGACGCGCAGGCCGAGGAACTCGTGGACGCGGCCCATCCAGGCGGCGTCGCGCTCGGCCAGGTAGTCGTTCACCGTGATCACGTGCACGCCCTTGCCGGCGAGCGCGTTCAGGTAGACCGGCATGACCGAGGTGAGCGTCTTGCCCTCACCGGTCTTCATCTCGGCGATGTTGCCGAAGTGCAGCGCCGCGCCACCCATCACCTGGACGTCGTAGGGGCGCTGGCCGAGCACCCGCGAGGCGGCCTCGCGGCACACCGCGAACGCCTCGGGCAGCAGGTCGTCGAGGGTCTCGCCATCCTCGAGCCGCTCCTTGAACTGCTCGGTCATGGCGCTCAGCTCGTCGTCGCTGAGGTTGACGTAGTCGTCCTCGATCGAGTTGACGGCGGCAGCGATGGCCTTCAGCCGACGCACCATGCGGCCCTCGCCGGCGCGAAGGAACTTTTCCAGAATCGACACGGATCAACGCTCCCCTAGACGGTCTCGAACCATCGTAGGCGCTCCGACGCGACGATGGTCACTGGTGGCGGCGGTCCGGGCTCCGGAACCCGACATAACGCCGCGACCGTGCGCCACCGGCCGCTAATCGGGTTACGCCGTGCGCGAACGATCCGGCACGATGGCTCGGATGGAGCCTGTGGAGATCATCGAGGACGGCCTGCTGCTGCGCCCGTGGCGTGCGGAGGACGCCGACGCGGTGTACCGCGCCTGCCAGGATCCGGACATCCAGCGCTGGACCACCGTACCTCGCCCGTACCTGCCGGAGCACGCGACCGAGTACGTCACCACGATCAGCGCCACCGCCTGGGCCGAGGGCACCGGGGCGCTGTTCGCGGTCTGCGACGCCGGCACCGGTGAGCTGCTCGCCTCGTTCGGCCTGGTCTCCGTCGACCGCGCGCGGGACTCGGCCGAGGTGGGCTACTGGACCGCGCCGTGGGCCCGGGGCCGGGGCGTCGCGGTCCGCGCCACCCGCGCGCTCGCCCGCTGGGCGTTCGACGCGCTCAAGCTGCGCCGGCTCACCTGGCAGGCCGAGATCGGCAACCACGCCTCCCGGCTGGTCGCGCTGCGCGCCGGCTTCCGGATCGAGGGTGAGCTGCGTCTGGCCCACCCCTCCGAGGGTGGCCGGCCCGAGGGCTGGATCGGCTCGCTGCTCCCCGGCGAGGTCGCCGCTGCGGGCGACCCGGTCCCCTACGGCCCGGACACGCTCCAGGCCCGCCGCGCGGCGGTCTTCGGCCGGCCGCAGCCGGTCCTGTTCGCCACCGCCGGGGCCACCGAGCTGCGGCTGCGGGCGATGGAGGAACGCGACCTGGCCGCGGTGACCCGTACCTGCCAGGACGAGCAGACGATCCGCTGGACCACGGTGCCGCACCCGTACCGGCCGGAGCACGCGGAGGGCTTCCTGCACGACCTGGTGCGCCCGGCCTGGGCGCGGGGCGCCGCCGCGACGTTCGCCGTGGCCGACCCGGACGACACCTACGTCGCCTCGATCGACCTGCGCGTCCTCCCCAACGACCCGCTGGTGGCCGACGTGGGCTACATGACCGCGCCGCACGCCCGCGGCCGGGGCTACCTGCCGGCCGCGCTCACCGCTGTCTGCGCCTGGGGCTTCACCACGCTCGGCCTGGCCCGGATCGAGTGGCGCGCGAACGTGGGCAACACCGCCTCCCGGCGGGCCGCCGAGAAGGCCGGTTTCACCGTCGAGGGCACGCTGCGCGGCGGCGTCCAGCACCGCGGCGAGCGCCAGGACGCGTGGGTCGGTGCCCTGCTGCCGGGTGACCTGACGTGACGCCGGAGACGATCGAGGGGTACGGCGTACGGCTGCGGCCGTGCCACCTCGCGGACGTACCGGACATGGTGGCCGGATGCGCCGACCCGGAGATCCGCCGGTTCATGCCCCTGCTGCCCGACCCCTACGACGAAGACGCCGCCCGCTGGTGGATCACCGAGGGCGCGCCGGCCGCGTGGGCGGCGGGTGGGTCCGCGTACACGATTGCCGACCCGGACAGCGACCGGCTGCTCGGCAGCATCGGTCTGACCCGGCTCAGCGCGGAGCGGGCGACGTACGAGATCGGCTACTGGGTGGGACCGGCGGCGCGCGGCCGGGGCGTGGCAACGGCCGCCACCCGGCTGCTGACCGAGCGGGCGTTCGCCGCCGGGGCGGCCCGGCTGGAACTGCTCACCCGGACCGAGAACGTGGCAAGCCAGCGCATTGCCCTGGCCTGCGGTTACCGGCACGAGGGCGTACGCCGGGCGGCGGGCACGGACGGCGACGGCGTACGCCAGGATCTGATCGCCTGGGTGCGGGTGGCCGACGACCCGAGCGGGCCGGTCGCCCGCCTGCTGCCGGACCTGCCGGACGGCCGGCTCACCGACGGCGTGGTGACGCTGCGCCCGGTGGAGCCGGCGGACACGGACGCGCTGTACCGGCTGCACTCGCTGCCGGAGGTGGTGGCGAACCGGGTTCCGCCGGTGCCGCCGCAGCGGGCGGCGCTCGCGCGCCGCTGCCGGCTGGCGGCGAGCCGCTGGCTGGCCGGCGAGGCCGCTGACCTGGCGATCCTCGACGCGGCCACCGGTGCTGTCGTCGGCGGCTGCGCGTTGTTCTACGACGAGCCGGCCACCGGCCAGGCGATGATCGGCTACAGCCTGCTGCCCGAGGCGCGCGGGCGCGGGCTGGCGGCCCGGACGGTACGGCTGGTCGCCGGGTGGGCGTTCGGCATCGGGGTGGCCCGGCTCTGGGCCGGCACACGGCCGGACAACATCGCCTCGCAGCGGGTGCTGGAACGGGCCGGCTTCCGGCGGGAAGGGCTGTTGCGCGGTCGGCTGCCCGGCCCGGACGGCGTCCGTGTCGACTCGGTGGTCTACGGCCGGCTGGCCGCCGACGAGAACTGAGGACGGGCCCCACGCGGGGCCCGTCCTCACCGGTCAAGGGGTCACGCGTCGAGCTGGATGATCCCGTAGTCGTACGCGTGCCGCCGGTAGACCACGCTCGGGCGGCCGGACTCCTTGTCCTGGAACAGGTAGAAGTCGTGACCGACCAGTTCCATCTGGAACAGCGCGTCGTCGACGGTCATCGGTTCGGCGGGGTGGACCTTCGCCCGGGCGATGTGCCACGGCTGGTCGTCGGGTTCGCTGTAGCTGCCCTCGTCGGGCCGTTCGGCGACCGCTGTGGCGGTGCCGGTGCCGTCGAGCGTCGCCAGGCCGGGGCCGTCGAGGTCGGCCACGGGCAGGCCGGCGGTCGCGGCGGCCACGGAGATCGGCGCGTGCCGCCCGCGGTGTACCCGGCGACGGTCCGCCGCGCGGCGGAATCGCGTGTCCAGCTTGGCGATGGCGGCGTCGAGCGCGCTGTAGAAGTCGTTCGTGCAGGCCTCGGCCCGGATCACCGGGCCGCGCGTCACGCACGTGATCTCCACCCGCTGGCAGGTGTCCGCCTGGCGTGGATTGCGCTCGTGGAACAACTCGACGTCCACGCGAATGAGCTTCTGGTCGTAGCGTTCGATTTTCGCGAGTTTCTCGGCTACGTGCACCCGGTAATGGTCCGGCACTTCGACGTTACGGCCCTTGACCACGATGTCCACGTGACCTCCCTTGTTCGGACGGTCGTTCGGTCCGGATCAGATCCGGTCGACGCACCCGGGAGGGCCCCGCTCGGCGTCGACCGGTGTTGTTCGGCTACGCCTCCTTCCAGTGCCGGGGGAAGGTTGGATCCTCACTACCCCCGACACCGAAACGCTAACTCCTGTACGGCCACCCGTCACCCCTGGTTGCCGAAGGCGGTCGCGAAATTTAACAGCTCATACACCATGGGGTGAAACGGATACACGAAGCGTCACCGAACGCGCCGCTTTTGCGTTGCGGCGAGCACCGCCGCGGCCTTTGGCGTCATTCCCGCGCGGTGCAACATCCGGCTCACCGCCGCCAGCGTGGCGCCGGTGGTGACGATGTCGTCGAGCAGCACGACGGTCTCCCCCGGGCGGTCCGCGGCGGGCGGGCGGCGCAACCGGAACGCCGCCTCGGCCGCGGCGGCCCGCCCCGCGCTGTCCAGCCCCACCGAGTCGGTGCGGGGCAGGGCCCGGAGCGGGCGCAGCACACGTACCGGCCAGCCGGCCGCGCGCAACCGGGCCGCCGCCGGGCGCACCAGCCGGTCCAGGTGGTCGCCGTAGCGGGCCCGGGCGGCGCGGGCGGTGTCCGGCACCGCCACCAGCGTCACCGGGCCGGGCGGCCCGGCCGCCGTCGCCACCACCTCGGCCAGCAGCGCGCCCAACGGCCGGGCCAGCCCGTGCCGGCCCCGTTCCTTGTACGCCAGCAGCCCTTCGCGCAGCGCACCGCCGTACGGGCCGAGCGCGACGCAGGGCGGCAGGCCGGGTGGAGCCGGATCGGGCCGGGTGGGGGCGGGACGCAGCGACTCCAGTTCCCGCACGCAGCCGCCGCAGAAGCCGTGCCGCAGCCGTACCGATCCCGCGCCGCAGCCCGCGCACCCGGCGGGCAGCACGAGGTCGGTCAGATCCGACCAGAGCCCGCCCAGGTCACGCACGGCCGGTCAGTAGAGGAAGAACGGCGCGGTCGGGTTCGTCGCGCGGCTGCCCGCCGGCACGTCGAGCACCTGCTCCCGCTTGACGTAGTCGAACGGGTTGTTCCGCCAGGCCGCGCCGTCCGTCTCGAACATGAACGAGAACGCGGCCAGGCCGCGGTCGCCGCCGCCCGGATACCCGGCGAGCTGGGTCACCGGGGCGCCGATCTCCACCGTCAGCGGGGTCTCCCAGGCGCCGTCGACGGTGACCTGGTGGATCGCCGAGCGCCGGTCCGCCTCGTTGCCGGCCAGCGCCAGCTCGTTCTCCGCCACCCAGTCCACCACGGTCACGCCGGTGAGCAGCGTGGTGACCCGGCGGGGCTGCCCGAGGCTGACCACGCCACCGTCGACGCTCACCGCGGCGACGAAGACCGAGCCGCCGGAGACCAGCGCGATCCGGTGCCCGTCGAGAGAACCGGCCACCGCCGTCACCGGCCCGGGCACCGACAACGGGATCTCGCTCATCCGGGCCGTACCGTCGAAGCGGTAGAGCCGACCGTCGGCCGCCACCAGACCGGCCGGGCGGGCCTTGTTCAGCGACCTCAGCCAGGTGGGCCGGCTCACCGCCCGGAACGTGCGGTCGCCGGCGCTGAACGACGCGACCGGTTCCGGGCCGGTGCCGACCTTGAGCCGCCTGCGGTTGTCCGGCCCGGTCACCACGAGCGCGGCGAGCACCTGGTCGTCGGCGCGGGCGAGCGACGCGGAGACCACGTTGCGGTTCTCCGCGGGCGGCAGCGGCGCGGAGGCGCGCGACTCGGTGCCGAAGGCCAGGGGACGGACGGCGCCGTCGTAGACGGCGTACCGCATGGGGTCGCCGCCGCGGGGATAGGCGGCTGTCGAGACCCGCTCCCGCCGCAGGTCGACGGTGAGCCGTTTCTGGTTCTGGATCTTCAGGTCGACCTGGCCGTCCAGGTCCGACAGCGACCACGCCAGCTGGGTGCCGAGCCGGGTCAGCCGCTGCTCGTTGGCGCCCGGCATGTTGAGGTTGATCTCCCAGTGGCCGTCCGCGCCGGTCGCGTTGTTGATCAGCTGGGTGCCGTCGGGCAGCCCGGTCACGGCGGGGGCCAGCCAGTCCGACGGGCGGTCGGCCAGCCACTTCATCACCTCGGTGATCCGGCGCTCGGTCGGCGCCGACGAGGGCAGGTAGCGCTGGTCCGGCACCAGCCGGGTCAGGTCGGGGTTCCAGAAGTAGACGGTACGGGGACGGTAGTACTCGCGTACCGCCGCGTCGCTGGCCAGCAGCAGGTTCGGCAGTTCGGTGATCAGCAGGCCGGTGCCGGCCGGCTCGGCCCGGCGCAGCTCGAAGACGTACTGCGTCTCGCTCGCCACCGGCGGACCGAGCGTGCCGTCGGCGCGCAGCACGCCCACCTGCTGCACCTTGAGCGTCACGGTGCTGGTGCCCTGGTTGTTCGGCGGCGTGCTCTCCGGCTTCTCCCGCAGCCGCACCACAGTCAGCTCGATCTCGCTGGCCTGCGGCTTGCCCGTCAGCAGGTCGCGGGCCTCCGCGGCGAGGAACTTCCGGGCCCGCGCGTACGCCTGGTCGCGTTCCCCGGCGGCGGCGGCCCGCAGGTAGTTCTCGACGAACGGCACCGGCTCGCTGCTGTCGGCCGGTTCCGGCGGCCGGGCCGGGCTGCCGTTGAACACCCCGGACTCGGGGGCCGGCGCCGACCCGTCCACCTGCACGTCGGTCTGGTCCGGGATGCCGCAGCCGGCGAGCGCGGCCGGCAGCAGCGCGCCGGTCAGCAGCAGGGCCAGGACGCGGCGCCTCACGGCCGGGCCTCCGCGTGGTCGCCGCCGGTGGCCGGACCGGCGGTCAGCGCCGCGACGCCGCCGCCCGCCGCGATGGCGGGCAGCTCGCCGTCGCGCGGGCCGCCGAACGGCACCGTGGCGTCGGCCGGCACCAGCCGCAGCGGGCTGGTGGTGAGCCGGTCCCCGGCCCGGGCCGGCAGGGTGAGGCGGAACTGCGCGCCCTGCCCGGGCGCGCCCCACGCCTCCAGCCAGCCGCCGTGCAGGCGGGCGTCCTCCAGGCTGATCGACAGGCCCAGCCCGGTGCCGCCGGTCTGCCGGGCGCGCGACGGGTCGGCCCGCCAGAAGCGGTTGAACACCAGCTTCTCCTCCCCCGGCTTGAGGCCGACACCGTGGTCCCGAACGGTGATCGCCACCGCGCTCTGGTCCTGGCCCAGGGTGATCCGTACCGGCTTGGCCTCGCCGTGCTCGACCGCGTTGCCGACCAGGTTGCGCAGCACCCGCTCGACGCGGCGCGGGTCGACCTCGGCGATCACCGGAGTGTCCGGCAGGTCCAGCTCGATGGTCACCCCGACCCGCTCGGCCAGCCCGGCCAGCCGCTCGGCGACCCGGTGCACCACCGGCACCAGGTCGGTCGGCTCGCTGTCCAGCACCGCGAACCCGGCGTCGAACCGGCTGATCTCCAGCAGGTCGGTGAGCAGTTCCTCGAACCGGTCCAGCTCGGCCTGGAGCAGCTCGGCGCTGCGGGCCACCGCCGGGTCGAACTCGTCGCGCTCGGCGAAGATCAGGTCGGCGGCCATCCGGACCGTGGTCAGCGGCGTCCGCAGCTCGTGCGAGACGTCCGAGGTGAACCGGCGTTGCAGCCGGGACATCTCCTCCAGCCGGAGGATCTGCCGTTGCAGGTTCGTCGCCATCTGGTTGAACGAGGCGGCCAGCAGGGCGAGGTCGTCCTCGCCGGAGACCACCATGCGCTGGTCGAGCAGGCCGGCGGAGAGCCGCTGCGCGGTGCGCGCGGCGACCCGTACCGGCGTCACCACCAGCCGGGTGACCAGGGCGGCCAGCAGGCCGAGCAGGAGCACCAGCGCGACGCCGGTAGCCACCACCGTGGCCCGGGCGTCGGCCGCCGTCGCGTCCTGCCGGGCCAGGGGTACGAGGTAGTAGAGCTCGACCTGCCCGAACTTGGTGGGCACCGGGGAGCCGTAGACGAGGTATTTCGTGCGCTCGCCGCCGAGCGAGCCGGTACGGATCTGGTGCGCGACCTTGCCGGAGGCGACGGTGGCCCGCAGCTCGTCCCCGATCACCGTGCCCACCGGCACGTCGGGCGTGGTCCGCGGCTCGATGAACTCGGCGAAGTTGTCGGCGGTGATCGCCACCACCACGCCGCTGGTCTGGGTGGGGTCGCCACCGGCCAGGTAGTTGACGGTGCCGTCGATGGTGTTCTGGAGCTGCGCCTCCTGCGGCTGGCTGTAGAGGTTGAACTGCTTGGCCGCGTACTCGCTGCCGTTGCTCAGCCGCAGCCGCACGTCCGTCTCGGCGTTCTCCAGCAGGATGCTCGTGATCTTGTCAGCGATCAGATAGGCGAAACCGCCCACCAGCAGACTCGACGCCACCAGCGTGATGGTGACCACACGGACCTGGAGCGACCGCCGCCACGCCTGGTGCACCGCGGCCACCAGCCGGGCGACCCGGCCGACCAGGGCGAGCCAGAGCGCCCGCACGGCGTGGAGGCGGCGGGGTGCGGGGGTCGGCGACTCGGGCAGCGAGGTCAGCACAATGCTGACCAGGCTATCCGGTACCCGCCTTGTAGCCCACGCCCCGCACGGTGAGGATGATTTCGGGTCGCTCCGGATCCGGCTCGATCTTGGCGCGCAGCCGCTGCACGTGCACGTTGACCAGGCGGGTGTCCGCCGCGTGGCGATAGCCCCAGACCTGCTCGAGCAGCACCTCGCGGGTGAAGACCTGACGCGGCTTGCGGGCGAGCGCGACCAGCAGGTCGAACTCCAGCGGCGTCAGCTTCACCTCCTCGCCGTCGCGGCTGACCGTGTGGGCCGGCACGTCGATGGTGATCTGGTTGCCGGGCGGGCCGATGGTCAGCATCTCCGGCGCCACGTCCTCGCCCCGGCGCAGCCGGGCCCGCATCCGGGCCACCAGCTCCTTGGGCTTGAACGGCTTCACCACGTAGTCGTCGGCGCCGGACTCCAGCCCGAGCACCACGTCGACGGTGTCGCTCTTGGCGGTCAGCATCACGATCGGCACGCCGGACTCGCCCCGGATGGCGCGGGCCACGTCGATTCCGCTCATCCCCGGCAGCATCAGGTCGAGCAGGACGATGTCGGGTCGGCTGTCACGGAAGGCGGCCAGCGCCCGTTCGCCGTCCGCGACGAAGGACGGCACGAAGCCCTCGCTGCGCAGCACGATGCCGAGCATCTCGGCGAGGGCGGGGTCGTCGTCGACCACGAGTACCCGGGCTCTCATGGGGTTTATCGTTCCATCCCCGTTCGTCTGGAGTGTTCGGCGTCTCCACGGCACGGTAGCGCCGAGCGGCCCCGCGCACCACCGCAAGTCGGCGTGGCCGCCCAGCGTGGCGCGCCGGGCCGGACGGGTCCACCGGATGCGGACCCGCCGTGCAACCATGATCCCCCGGGCGTCGCCCCGCCCGCCACCTCCGCTCGCCCCTGCCAGGAGTACGCGTGCCCGACGCCGGCCCGACCGCGGTGCTCCCGCGCCGTCCGCTGACCGTCGGCGAGCTGCTCGACGCGGCCGTGCTGCTGTTGCGCGACCAGGCCCGGGTGCTCGTACCGCTCGCCCTCCTGCTGGCCCTCGCCGAACAGGCGGTGCTCCACCCGCTGCGGATGCTGGCCGGGACCGACCCGCCGTACTGGTGGCCGGCGGCGTTCGGCGAGACCCTCCCGGAGTACTGGCTGCTGCTGGCCGCCGGCGCGGGCACCGAGGCCGCGATCGTCGCGCTGCTCGGCGCCCCGGCGGCACGCGGCGCCGGGGCGGCGCTGCTGGGGCGCCGTCCGGGGCCGGCCGAGCTGCTGCGCGGCGCCCGGCTCGGCGCGACACTGCCGGCCGCCGCCCTGGTCGGGCTGGTCGTCGCCGTGGCCGGCGTGACCGGGCCGGGCTGGTTCCTGGCGTACGCGCTGCTCGGCCTGGTCGTGCCGGTGCTGGTGCTGGACGGTGTGCCCGCGCATCTGGCGCCCTGGCGGGCGGTACGCCTGGCCGGCCGGGTCAGCGCGCGGGCCGCCGCGATCCGGCTGCTGGGCTACCTGGGCTGGTGGCTGATCCGGCTGGGCATCGGGCTGGGCGTCTACAACGGCCTCGCCATGCTGGGTCTGTTCGACGTCTCGGCCTGGGCGCTGCCGATCACGATCGCCGCGTTCGCCGCGGTGAACGCGCTGGCGTACCCGGCGCTCGCCTGCCTGGACGCGGTCCTGCACCTGGAGACCCGGATCCGCACCGAAGGGCTGGACATCCGGCTCTCCCGCGCCCCGGCCGGCGTCCCCGAGCCCGTGCTGCTGGCAGCGCACCGGTGAGCCGGTGGTGGACCGAGACGGTCGCGGCCCTCGGTGACGTGGTGCCGCTGCCGCTGGCCGCGCTGATCCTGCTGGCGGTCGCGTTGCTGGCGGCGCTGGCCTGGTATTTCTTCCCGGCCTGGGTGCCCCGTCGGCTGCCCCGGTTCACGATCCCCCGGCTGCGGCGCCCGCGTCTGCGCCGGATACGGCTGCCCCGGCTGCGGCTGCTCCGGTTCCGGCGGCGTGCCCGCCGGCCGCGCATCGATCCGCCGTCCGTGCGGCTGCCGTCACCCCGGCTGCCGGAACCGGCGGCGGACGGACCGGGACTGGCCGACCGGCTCGCGGCCGAGGGCCGGTACGCCGAAGCGGTCCGGGAGCGGCTGCGCGAGATGGTCCGGCTTCTCGTCGTCCGGCGGGTGGTGGAACCCCGACCCGGGCTCACCGTCGTGGAGCTGACCGAGGCGGCGGCCCGCACCCGGCCGCAGGTCGGGCCGGCGCTGCACGCGGCCGGGGCGATCTTCTCCGACCTCTGGTACGCCCAGCGTCCCGCCACCGCCGCGCACGACCGGCGGATGCGGGAACTCGCCGCCGACCTGCGTCGCGAGCTGACCGGGGAGGAGCCGCGGTGACCGCCACCGTCGTACCGGAGACCACGACGACGGCGGCGGCCCTGTCGGCGCCGCGCCGGCGCACGTACCGGTTGCTCGTCCCGCTCGGCCTCGCCGTGCTGCTGATCGTCACCACGCTCGTGCTGCGCGCGATCGACCGGCCCGACGCCGACGAGCCCGGCTTCCTGTCCCCGGTCGCCACCGACGACGACGGCGCCAGCAGGCTCGCGGAGGCGCTGCGCGCCCAGGGCGTACCGGTGCGCCGGGAGACGGACCTGGCGGCGGCGCTGCGTACCGCCGGGGCCGAGCCGAGCACGCTGTTCGTGCCCGCCCCCGCGCTGGTGCACCCGGACCGGCTCGGCGGCCTGACCACCCTGCCGCCCGGCAGCCGGCTGGTGCTGGTCGAGCCGTCCCGGCGGGTGCTCACCGAGCTGGACACGCCGATCGAGCCGGCCGACCGGCGCTGGGCCGCCCGGGCGGTGCCGCCGGACGCCGGCGGCACCCCGTGCCGGCTGCCCGAGGCGGTCCGGGCCGGTGCCGCCGCGATCGACCTGCAGCGCTACGCCGGGCCGGCCGAGGTCGACAGCTGCTACGGCGGCGCGCTGCTGCGCGCCCCCGGCCGGATCGAGGTGGTGCTGGCCGGCGCCAGCGACCCGTTCCGCAACGACCGGATCGACGAGTGGGGCAACGAGGCTCTCGCCACCGGCCTGCTCGGCGCCGGCCGCCCGCTGGTCTGGCTCGACCTGCTCGAGCCGGTGCCGGCGCCGACGCGCCCGAGCTGGTCGGCGGAGCCGTTCACCGAGGAGCCCACCCAGGGCGGCAGCGGCCGGTCCGAGCGGCCCGACCCGCCCGACCGCGCCGACCCGCCCCGGGAGAACCCGCTCTGGGGCGCCTTCCCGCCCTGGTTCTGGGCCCTGCTGGTGCAGCTCGCCCTGGCCGGGCTGCTCGTGGTGCTGTGGCGCGCCCGCCAGCTCGGGCCGCCGGTGTCGGAGCCGCTGCCGGTCACCGTCCGGGCCGCCGAGACGGTACGCGGCCGGGCCCGGCTCTACCGCCGGGCCGGCGCCCGGGACACCGTCGCCGAGACGCTGCGCGCCGCCGCGCTGGACCGGCTCGTGACCTGGCTCAACCTGCCCCCGGACACGCCCGACGACGAGGTGGCCGCCCGGGTCGCCGAGCGCGCCGGCGCCGACCCGGAACGGGTGGCCGGCCTGCTCTACGGTCCCGCCCCGGAGAAGGACCGCGAGCTGCTGGAGCTGGCCCGTGACCTGGACGCCCTGACCCGTACCCTGGCCCCGTATCCGAGCGAAGGAGACACCCGGTGACCGGACCCGTCACGACCACCGCCCCGTCCGGCGCCCGCGCCGCCCTGCACCGGCTGCGCGCCGAGGTCGCCAAGGCCGTCGTCGGGCAGGACGCCGTGGTCACCGGCCTGGTGATCGCGTTGCTCTGCCGGGGGCACGTGCTGCTGGAGGGCGTACCGGGAGTGGCCAAGACGCTGCTGGTGCGGACGCTGGCCGCCGCGCTCGACCTGGACGCCAAGCGGGTGCAGTTCACCCCGGACCTGATGCCCGGCGACGTCACCGGCTCGCTGATCTTCGACCAGCGCACCGCCGCGTTCACGTTCCGGGAGGGGCCGGTCTTCACCAACCTGCTGCTCGCCGACGAGATCAACCGGACCCCGCCGAAGACGCAGTCCGCGCTGCTGGAGGTGATGGAGGAGCGGCAGGTCTCCGTCGACGGCGAGCGCCGTCCGCTGCCCGACCCGTTCATCGTCGTGGCCACCCAGAACCCGGTCGAGTACGAGGGCACCTACCCGCTGCCCGAGGCGCAGCTCGACCGCTTCCTGCTCAAGCTGACGGTGCCGCTGCCGGAGCGCGAGGAGGAGCTGGGCGTGCTGCGCGCGCACCACGCCGGCTTCGACCCGCGTGACCTTCGTGCCGCCGGCGTACGCCCGGTTGCCGGCGCCGCGGACCTGGCCGCCGCCCGGGCGGAGGTGCAGAGGGTGCACGTGGCCGAGCCGGTGCTCGGCTACATCGTGGACCTGTGCCGGGGCACCCGGGCCGCCCCGGCGCTGGAGCTGGGCGCCTCCCCCCGGGGTGCCACCGCGCTGCTGAACGCCGCCAAGGCGTGGTCCTGGCTGGCCGGTCGCGACCACGTCACCCCGGACGACGTCAAGGCGGTCGCCCGTCCGACGCTGCGGCACCGGCTGCGTCCGCGTCCGGAGGTGGAGCTGGAGGGCATCACCGTGGACGCCGTGCTGGACTCGGTGCTGGCCACCGTGCCGACGCCGCGATGACCTGGCGGGCGGGTCTGCTGCTCGGCGCGGGCGCGCTGACCCTGCCGGCCTGGCCGGCGCCGTTCCTCGGCGTCGCCGTGCTGACCGCGGCGGTGCTGCTGCTGGTGCTGCTCGACCGGGCGCTGGCGGTGCCGCCGCACGCGCTCACCGTGACCCGTTCCGGGGAGCGGACGGTCCGCCTCGGTGGCACCGCGACCGTCACGCTGCACCTGGCCAACCCGACCGACCGCACGCTGTACGCCCAGGTACGCGACGCCTGGGTGCCCTCGGCCGGGGCGCGTCCGGACGTGCCGCCGGACCGCCTGCTCACCGTGCCGCCCGGTGGCACCGCCACGCTGCCGGTCCGGCTCACCCCGACCCGGCGCGGCGACCGGCCGGCGGTGGCGCTGACCGTACGGTCGCTCGGGCCGATGCGCCTGGGCGCCCGGCAGCACGCCGGCCGGCCCGCTACGCCTCGGTGGACGCTGCGGGTGCTGCCCCGCTTCGACTCCCGCCGGCACCTGCCGGAGAAGCTGGCCCGGTTGCGGGTCATCGACGGCGTGCAGGTGACCCGGGGGCGCGGTCACGGCACCGAGTTCGACACGTTGCGCGAGTACGCGGTGGGCGACGACGTCCGCTCGATCGACTGGCGGGGCAGCGCCCGCCGCGCCGACGTGCTGGTGCGCACCTGGCGGCCGGAGCGGGACCGGCGCCTGGTGTGCGTCCTGGACACCGGCCGCACGTCGGCGGTACGTCTCGGCGACGAGCCGCGGCTGGACACCGCCATCGACGCGGCGCTGCTGCTCACCGCGCTCGCCGCCCGTGCCGGTGACCGGGTGGACCTGCTGGCGGCGGACACCGAGATCCGGGCCCGGGTGACCGGCAGCGGCCGTCCGGCGTTGCTCGCCCGGCTGGTCGACGCGGTGGCGCCGTTGCAGCCCGCGCTGGCCGAGACCGACTTCGAGCTGATCGCCGCCGAGGTGCTGCGCCGGGAGCGGCAGCGCAGCCTGGTGGTGCTGTTCACCGCGCTGGAGGCGGGCGCGATCGGCGACGGGCTGTTGCCGGTGCTGCCCCGGCTGGCGACCCGGCACCGGGTGGTGCTCGCCGCGGCCGGCGACCCGGTGCTGACCGGGCTCGCCACCGCCACCCCGACCGGCCCGGACGACCCGTACGCGGCCGCGTCGGCGTGGCGGGCGCTGGCCGAGCGGGAGCGGGTACGCGCCGTCCTGTCGCGCTACGGCGTGACGGTGGTGGACGTACCGGGGCACCGGCTGGCCCCGGCTGTCGCCGACACCTATCTGCGGC
This sequence comes from Micromonospora sp. WMMA1949, assembly GCF_027460145.1. NCBI lineage: Bacteria > Bacillati > Actinomycetota > Actinomycetes > Micromonosporales > Micromonosporaceae > Micromonospora > Micromonospora sp. WMMA1949. The sequence goes on from NZ_JAPZBG010000001.1 coordinate 1,664,996, forward strand.
TCAAGTCCCTCGGCCAGCTCTGACCGCGCGCCGGCCGAGCACCAGCGCGTACGCCAGGAAGGCCAGCCACACCGCGGCGCCCGTCGCCACCCGCAGCGGGATCGGCACCGGTGCCGGGGTGACGAACGCCTCGATCAGCGCGGAGACCGCGAAGACGCCGACCAGGCCGGCGGCGACCACGGCGGCGAGCCGTCCCGCCTCGGCGAGAGCCCGGCCGCGTCCGAGGTGCGCGGGCGGGGCGATCCAGGCCCAGGCGGTCCGCAGGCCGACCCCGGCGGCGACGAAGATGCCGGTCAGCTCCAGCAGCCCGTGCGGGGTGATCATGCCGAAGAAGACGTCGGCCCGGTCGTAGGAGATCATCACGCCGCCGACCACGCCGATGTTGAGCGCGTTCTGCCACAGCAGCCAGAACACCGGCACCACCAGCACGCCGGCGGCCAGGCACTGGGCGGCCAGCCAGGCGTTGTGCGTCCAGAGGCGGAACGCGAACGTGGGCGCGGAGAACTCGGAGTAGTAGCCGGCGAAACCGGAGTCCACCAGTTGCTTGGCCTCCTCGGCGCCGACGAACGCGGCGGCCGTGTCGGGGTTGGAGGCGACGAACCAGATGAGGAAGGCGCTCAACGCGCTGAACGCCGTGGCCACGCCGCACCACCACGGCCAGGCCCGGTAGAGGGCGGCGGGCAGGTCGGCCGTCAGGAACCGGCCCACCGCGGCCCAGGACGGCCGGGGGCGGCCGGTGACCCGGGCCCGCGCCGCGAGGACGAGGTGGGAGAGGCGGTTCACCAGCGCCGGCTCGGGTGCCCGGGCGCGCAACGCGGACAGGTGCGTGGCGGTGCGCTGGTAGAGCGCCACCAGCTCGTCGACCTCGGCCGCGTCGAGGCGACGCCGCCCGGTCAGGTGTTCCAGCCGCCGCCATTCGGCGCCGTGCTCGGCCACGTACGCGTCGAGATCCACTCACCCTCCCCCGTTCGGCGTCCATGGTGTTCACTGTCGGGGTGCGCGCGCAACCTCCCTCACCGCCTCGTTGGGCCGACGCCGGTCTGGTCAGCGGCGAGGCGGTCGAGCTGGACGTCCGGGTGGCCCGGCTGGGTTCCCGGGTGCTCGCCCTGCTGATCGACGCCGTGATCCAGCTCGTGCTGTTCCTGGTGCTCGGCGCGGTGCTGGCGATGGTCGCGCTCGCGCTGCTGGGCGACGTCCTCGACGCGGCGCTGGCCGGCGCGCTCCAGATCGTGCTGCTGGTGCTTGTCCTGCTGGGCTATCCGGTGACGATGGAGCGCTTCGCCGGTGGCCGGACGGTGGGCAAGCTGGCCGTGGGGTTGCGGGTGGTGCGGGCCGACGGCGGCCCGGTGGGCGTGGGCCAGTCGCTGACCCGGGCGCTCGTGGGCGTGGCGGTGGAGTGGCCCGGTCTGGTGCTGCCGCTGCTGAGCTGGGTCGCCGGCGTCACGGTGATGCTCACCGACCCGCGCGGTCGCCGGCTGGGCGACCTGGTCGCCGGCACGCTCGTGGTGCACAGCCGCGGCGCCGCGCACTGGCGTCCGCTGCCGCCGGCACCGCCGCCGCTGCTGGCCTGGGCGACCACGCTCGACCTGACCCGGTTCGACGACGGGCTGGCGCTGGCCGCCCGGCAGTACCTGGACCGGCTGCCCCAGCTCGCCGAGCCGGACCGTCTCCTACTGGGCCGGGCGCTGTGGGCGGAGGTCGCGGCGGTCACCTCGCCGCCTCCGCCGTGGGCCGCGCCGGACTCGGTCTACCTGTCCGCCGTGCTGGCCGAGCGGGGGCGCCGGGCCGCGCTGCGGATGGGCCGGACCCGGGCGGTCACCGCCGCGCTCTGGCCGGAGCTGGTCCCGGCGTCGGCCGCCGTGCCGCACGCTGTCGCGCCTGCCGCCCTGCGTCCGGCCGCGCCGGTCGACGGCCGGTTGCGGTCCGCCGTGCCGGACGCCGGCCCCGATCCGGTACGCCGCTGAGCCGGGCTCAGGCGAACAGCGCCCGCCCCCACCAGTCGGCCGCGTCGTGTACGCCGGGCGGGCAGGCGAACAGGCCGCTGGAGACGTGCCGCAGGTACTCGTTCATGGCGTCGTTGCGGGCCAGCCGGGTCTGGATCGGCACGAACTGCCGGCGCGGATCCCGCTGGTAGGCGATGAAGAACAGACCGGCGTCGAGCCGGCCCAGCCCGTCCGAGCCGTCCACGAAGTTGTAGCCGCGACGCAGCAGGCGGGCGCCGTCGTTCGCGTCCGGGTGGGCCAGCCGTACGTGCGCGGTGTCGGCGATGAGCGGCTCCCCGTCGTCGCCCTTGGCGGCGAAGTCCGGCTCGTCGAACTCGTCGCGGCGGCCCAGCGGCGCGCCGCTGCCCTTGGTCCGGCCGACGATCATCTCCTGTTCGGCCAGCGGGCTGCGGTCCCACGTCTCGATCAGCATCCGGATCTTCCGGGTGACCAGGTAGGAGCCGCCGGTCATCCAGTCCGGACCGTCGCCGGGCTGCGCCCAGAGCTGGTCGCGGAGCAGGGCGGCGTCCTCGGCCTTGAGGTTGGCGGTGCCGTCCTTGAAGCCGAACAGGTTGCGGGGTGTGGCCTGGTCCCGCGACGTCGACGAGGTACGCCCGAAGCCGAGCTGCGACCAGCGGACGCTCACCACGCCCATGCCGATCCGGGCGAGGTTGCGGATGGCGTGCACCGCGACCTGCGGGTCGTTGGCGCACGCCTGGACGCAGAGGTCACCGCCGGACAGTTCCGGCCGCAGCGCGTCCCCGGCGAAGTGCGGCAGGTCGGCCAGGGCGGCCGGACGCCGGGCGGCGATGCCGAAGCGGTCCCGGCCCTGCGCGTCACGGAAGAGCGTCGGCCCGAAGCCCACGGTGAGGGTGAGCTGCGACGGGGGCAGTCCGAGCGCCTCACCGGTGTCGTCCGGCGGGGCCTCGGGCATGCCGCCGACCGCGCCGATCACCCCGGCGTCCTCGCCGGCGGTCATCCGGGCCGCGGCGGCGGTCCACTCCTGGAGCATCGCGACCAGCCGGTCCCGGTCCTTCGTGACCACGTCGAACGCGACGAAGTGCAGCCGGTCCTGCGCCGGGGTGGTGATGCCGGCCTGGTGCTCGCCGAGGAACGGCACCGACCCGGCGGCGGATCCGGTGGCGGACGCCTCGTTCCCGCCGGCGAGCAGCGCGCCCGCGCCGCCCGCCACCCCGGCGACGCCCGCCACGCCGACGCCTGCGAGTGTCATCGCCCGGCGCCGGGACAGGCCACGGCCGGTCCGCTCGCGGTTCGGCTCGCTCGTCGCGTCGCCGTCGGCGGGGCCGGTCATCGCGCGACGGCCGCCGCGACCTTGCTGACCGGCTCGGCCAGCGCGTTCACCGTGTCCGACAGCTCCTTCAGCTCGTCCTTGCCGAGCTGGGTGTGCAGCTTCCAGCCGTCGCCGGCGCGGTGCTTGCCGAGCGTGGCCTCCACGTTCGCGAACTCGCTGTCGAGCTGCTTGACCAGGTCGGGCGCGCGCTGCTCCAGCGCCGGCCGCAGCGCGGCGATGGCCGCCTTGGAGCCCTCCAGGTTGGCGTTGAAGTCCCACAGGTCGGTGTGCGAGTAGCGCTCCTCCTCGCCGGTGATCTTGCCGCTGGCGACCTCGTCGAGCAGCGCCTTGGCGCCGTTGGCGAGCTGGAGCGGGGTGAGCTTCTCGGCGTCCGCCTTGGCGACGATCGCCTTGACGTCGACAAGGAGCCGGTCCGCGATCGGGCCGTCGGAACTGACGTCGCCGGTGGTCCAGAGGTCCTTCTCGATCCGGTGGAAGCCGGTGAACTCCATGCCCTCCTCGACCACCTCCTCACGGCCGTCGATCTTCGGGTCGAGGTCGCCGAAGCTCTCCGCCACCGGCTCGATCCGCTCCCAGTAGGTGCGGGCCACCGGGTACAGCGCCTTGGCCTTCGCCACGTCGTTCGCCTTGACCGCCGCCACGAACTCCTCGGTCTTCGTCAGCAGCGCGGCGGTCTGGCTGCGCACGTACCGCTGGTAGCTCTCGGCGGCCTGGGTCAGCGCCGCATCAGGGGCGACAGTCGCGGCGGTGCCGGAGACCTTCAGCGCGCCCCGGATGCCCCGGCCGCTCATCCCCGGCTTGCAGGCCGTCTCGTACGTGCCGGCGGTCAGCTCGACGCGCAGCTCCCGGCTGAGCCCGGGGGCGATGTTCTCCACCTCGCCCATCACCCGGTCACCCGCGGCGTAGACGTAGAACTCGTTGACCTTGGAACCGGTGTTCGTCACCTTGAAGGTCACCTGGCCGGCGTCGATCTCGGTGTCGCCGACCTCGCAGACGGTGTCGGTGGCCTTGACGGCGATCGGACCGCCGTTCGTGGCGTCGGCGTCGTCACCGCCTCCGCAGCCGGCCAGTCCGGCGACGGCGAGCAGCCCGGCAGCGGCGGGCGCGACGAGTCGAGTGGTACGCATCGTGCGGGGTCTCCTCGGGAACGGGCGGGTCAGGCGCGGGGGGACGGAACGGCGGCGACGTCGGCCGGCGCGTCGGACGTGTCGGCTGCGGGCGCGGCGGCCGGGACCGGCTCGGCGGGCCGGGCCGGCTTCGCGGGTTGAGCGGGCTGGGCCGGCTTGCGCAGGAAGAGCACGAGCACCGGCACCGCGTACGCGACCCAGGCGACCAGTTCCAGCACCGTCGGCGCGGCGGTGATGTTGAACATGCCGGCGAGCAGCGCGCCGTACCAGGAACTCGGGTCGAACGTGGCCGAGATGTCGAACGCCAGGTCGTTCAGGCCGGGCAGCACGCCCGCCTCCTGGAAGTCGTGCACGCCGTACTTGAGGATGCCGGCGGCGACCAGGATGAGCAGCGCGCCGGTCCAGGTGAAGAACCGGCTCAGGTTGATCCGTACCGCGCTGCGGTAGAGCAGGAAGCCGATGACGACGGCGGTGGCGATGCCGCCGGCCAGTGCGAGCAGCGAGCCGGGCCCGGTGCCGCCGGCTGCGCTCTCGGCGGCGGCGTAGAAGATCAGCGCGGTTTCCAGGCCCTCACGGATGACCGCGAGGAACGCCATGCCGGCGACGGCCAGGGAGCCGACCGCGAGCGCGTCGGTGAGCTTGCCGCGCAGCTCCCCGGCGATGGTGCGGGCGGCCCGGCGCATCCAGAAGATCATCCAGGTCACGAAGACCACGGCGGCGACCGAGGTGACCGCCTCGAACAGCTCGCGCGACTCGGAGGTGCGCAGCAGTGAGGTCGACGTGTACTGGATCAGGGAGCCGAAGCCGACGGAGAGCGCCACGGCCAGGCCGACACCGGCCCACACCTGCGGCAGCCGGTCCCGGCGCTGCGACTTGACCAGGAAGGCGACGAGGATGCTGACCACGAGCGTCGCTTCCAGACCTTCACGCAGGCCGATCAAGTACGTGGCGAACATCAGGCACTCCGTCGTCGCTGAGTTAGGGCAGGCATACCTTGCTCCTGTTCACAGCAAACGTCAAGCTGATCCGGGTAACGTCACCCGGTTGGCCACCTGACGGCCTTCCCCCGTACGCGAAAAGGGACCGGGGTCGGCCGCGCGGCCGACCCCGGTCCCTTCGGGAGCGTGGAACTCAGTAGCGGTAGTGGTCGGGCTTGAACGGGCCTTCCGGGGAGACGCCCAGGTAGGAGGCTTGCTCCTTGGTCAGGGTGGTGAGTTTGGCGCCGAGGGCGTCCAGGTGCAGGCGGGCGACCTTCTCGTCCAGGTGCTTGGGCAGCACGTAGACGCCGATCGGGTACTCGTCGGTCTTGGTGAACAGCTCGATCTGGGCGATCGTCTGGTTGGCGAACGAGTTCGACATCACGAAGCTCGGGTGACCGGTGGCGTTGCCCAGGTTCAGCAGACGACCCTCGGACAACACGATGATCGCGTGGCCGTCGTCGAAACGCCACACGTCGACCTGCGGCTTGATGTTCTCCCGCGTCACGTCGCTGCGCTTGGCCAGACCGGCCATGTCGATCTCGTTGTCGAAGTGCCCGATGTTGCCCACGATGGCCTGGTGCTTCATCCGCGCCATGTGCTCGTTGGTGATCACATCGAAGCAGCCCGTCGCGGTGATGAAGATGTCCGCCTGCTCCACCACGTCATCGAGGGTGGCGACCTGGTAGCCGTCCATCGCCGCCTGCAACGCGCAGATCGGGTCGACCTCCGTCACCACCACCCGGGCGCCCTGCCCGCGCAGCGACTCCGCGCAGCCCTTACCCACATCGCCGTAGCCCATCACCACGGCCATCTTCCCGCCGATCAGCACATCGGTGGCCCGGTTGATGCCGTCGATCAGCGAGTGCCGGCAGCCGTACTTGTTGTCGAACTTGCTCTTCGTCACCGAGTCGTTGACGTTGATCGCCGGGAACAACAACGCCCCGGCGCGGTGCATCTCGTAGAGCCGGTGCACACCCGTGGTCGTCTCCTCGGTCACACCCTTGATCCCGGCGGCGATCCGGGTCCACCGCTGACCGTCCTCGGCCAGCGAACGGTGCAGCAGCTCGAGGATGACCGCGTACTCCTCCGAATCAGCCGACTCCACCGGCGGCACGACACCCGCCTTCTCGAACTCGGCGCCCTTGTGCACGAGCAGGGTGGCGTCACCGCCGTCGTCGAGGATCATGTTCGGGCCCTGCCCGTCGGGCCAGGCGAGCACCTGTTCGGTGCACCACCAGTACTCGGGCAGCGTTTCGCCCTTCCAGGCGTACACCGGCACACCCGCCGGCGCCTCCGGGGTGCCCTCCGGGCCGACCACGATCGCCGCGGCCGCGTGGTCCTGGGTGGAGAAAATGTTGCACGACGCCCACCGGACCTGCGCGCCCAACGCGACCAGAGTCTCGATCAGAACAGCGGTCTGCACGGTCATGTGCAACGAACCAGTGATACGGGCACCGGCCAACGGCTGAACCTCGGCGAACTCACGCCGAATCGCCATCAGACCGGGCATCTCATGCTCGGCGAGCCGGATCTCCTTACGCCCGAACTCGGCAAGCGACAGATCCGCCACCTTGTAGTCGCCCTCGGCGAGGGTGCTCGGCCGGGCCTGCGACGACGCGCCGCTGGAGGCCGCCGGGAGGGTGCTGGTCATGGAAGCTCCTGTCGAACGATGGTGGTGCGCAGCCTTCCACCTTACGCTCGCGGGCCGTTCGACCCGTGCCCGGTTGGCCGACCGCGCAATCGGCCGGTCGGCGGACAGCGCACGGGGCGGTCGGTCGTGAGCGGACTTTCCACTCACGGCCCGGCCGCCCCGCGCATCCCCCCGGTTTGGTTCCCCCGCACGTCACCGGACCTTCGTCGCGACAACGCTGCGTACCCATAGAGTCACACCAGACAGGGTGGCCGTCAAGCTATTTCGGAAAAGTCGGACTTGCGCGGATCAGTGCATGCCGCACGTGGCGACGAACCCCTCTCCCGCCCCGCTCACCGCCAGCGGGCCACCGGCCGCCGTACCCACAGCGGCCTGACCCGCGCCCAGCGTCACCACGCCCACACCGTCGTCCACGGTCAGCTTCCCGGCCCGGCAGAGCACCACCCGCGGCCCGGGCAGCGTCAACCGCACCCCGGACGACCCGGCGGTCACCTCGACCCGGTGCAGCGCGAAGTCCTCCACCGGCACCGGCCAGGTCAGCACGCCCGGCTCCACCTGCTCCGGCCGCAGCACCGGCTCGGTCAGCACCTCGAACCGGAGCACCCGCAGCAACTCGTCCACGTCGACCCGCTTCGGGGTCAGCCCGCCGCGCAACACGTTGTCACTGGCCGCCATGATCTCGACGCCGGTACCGCGCAGGTAGGCGTGCAGGTTCCCGGCCGGCATCCAGATGCCCTCGCCGGGCGCCAGCCGGACGTGGTGCAGCAGCAACGCCACCACCACACCCGGGTCGGCCGGATAGCCGGACGCCAGCGCGTGGACCAGCTCGGCGTCCGCCGAGGCCGGACCCGCGTCCGCCGCCGCCAGCACGGCCGCCACCAGCCCGGCGCGCTCCGCCTGCGGCCAGCTCAGCAGCAGACGTACCGCCTCCCGCAGCCCCGCCGGCCCGTCACGCAACGCCGCCACCACAGGTTCCAGCGCGGGTACGCCGAACGCGGCGATCGCCGCCGCCGACTCCCCCGGGTCGCGGAAGCCGCACAGGGCGTCGAACTCCGAGAGCGCCACCAGCAGCTCCGGCTTGTGGTACGGGTCCACGTAGTTGACCCGCCCGACGTCGGCGGCGTGCCCCGCGCGGGCCTGCTCGGCGTCCGGATGCGCCTGGAGGCTCAGCGGCGCGTCGGCGGCCAGCACCTTCAGCAGGAACGGCAGCCGGGTGCCGAACCGGCCGACCAGCCGCTCACCCAGCCAGTGGCCCGGCTCGGCCACCAGCAGCTCGGTGAGGCTGACCGGCCGGCCGTCGCGCTGCACGGTGGCCGGTGCGCCCGGGTGGGCGCCCAGCCACAGCTCCGCCTCCGGCCCGTTGCTCGGCACCGGACGCCCCTGCAACTCGGCGATCGCGGTGCGCGAGCCCCAGGCGTAGTCACGGATCCGGCCCTGCAACAACTCCATCGGTCAGCTCCCGGGCCGCCCGGCCACCTCGTCGGCCGTGGGCGTCCCACCAGTGGTCAGGGTCTCCGGGACGGCGGTGTCCGCCGCCTGCCCGGTGCCGGCCCGCTCGGCGGCGGCCGAGTAGATGTCCGGCTCCAGGTAGATCACCCGCGCGGTGGGCACCTCGCGGCGGATCCGCGCCTCGACCGCGTTGATGTCGCGGGCCAGGTCCTGGGCGGTCTCCCAGGCCGGCACCGCGATCTTCGCGGCCACCATGAGCTCCTCCGGGCCGAGGTAGAGCGTCTTCATGTGGATGATCCGCTCGACCTCGGGACCGTTCGTCACGGCCTGCTCGATCTTGGCCAGCTCGCTCTGCTCGGCGCCCTCACCGAGCAGCAGGCTCTTGGTCTCGATCGCCAGCGTGATCGCGATGACCACCAGCAGCACGCCGATCATCGCGGTGCCCGCCGCGTCCCACATGCCGTTGCCGGTGATCAGCGTCATACCGACGCCGAACAGCGCGAAGACCAGACCCACGAGCGCGCCGAAGTCCTCCAGCAGCACCACCGGAAGCTCCGGCGCCTTGGCCCGGCGGATGAACCGGACCCAGCTCTGGTTGCCCCGGATCAGGTTCGACTCCTTGATCGCGGTACGGAAGGAGAAGCTCTCCATCACGATCGCCGCGACCAGCACCGCCACCGGCACCCACTGCCAGCTCTCGATCGGGTGCGGGTCGGACGCCTTGTGGTACGCCTCGTAGAGCGCGAAAAGGCCACCGATGCTGAACAGCACGATCGCCACGATGAACGCGTAGATGTAGCGCTCCCGGCCGTACCCGAACGGGTGCTGGGGCGTGGCCCGCCGCTTGGCACGACGGCCGCCGAGCAACAGCAGGCCCTGGTTGCCGGAGTCGGCCACCGAGTGGATCGACTCGGCCAGCATCGACGACGAGCCGGTCAGGGCGAACGCGACGAACTTGGTGACGGCGATGCCGAGGTTCGCCGCCAGGGCGGCGACGATCGCCTTCGTGCCCCCGTTTGCGCTCATTTCCCGCCTCGCTCGATGCCCCGTGTGCTCACTGGTTCGCCAGCTCCTTCATCTCCGTGATGGCCGGTACCGCCATCGGGTCCAGCCCGTGGGCCAGGGCGAGGTAGATCGAGGCGAAGTCGGGGACCGCCACCAGCGACGCGAGCCGCTCCAGCGCGGAGCCACCCTCGGCGGTCACCACGTCGCAGCGCACCCCGCGCCGCTCGGCGAGCGTCTGCACCGCGTCCGCGCGACGCTCCTCCACCGCCAGCGGCTCGTCGGTGTCGTCGTCGGCGTTGAGCCCGCCGTCGCGCAGCAGCACCAGCCGCAGCCGGGTGCCGTCGGGCTCGTCGTCGCCCGGGTCGGCGAAGATGTCCCGCTCGCCCTCGGCCAGGCCCCCGAACACGCCGTCGAGCAGGCCGACGCGACCCCGGCCCGCCTCGCCCAGCGCACCGGCGACCACCGGGTAGCGGGCGTTCGCGGACAACGTGTCACCGAACCGCCGGGCGGCCACGGTGGCCAGCGGGGACGAACCCCACACGATCGGGATCGACCCGGACAGGCCCAGGGCCAGCGACTTCGCCGGGTTGACGAAGGACTCGGCGGTCGGCCGGCATCGATCGGCGTCGGCGTCCAGCCGGGCCGCCGTCTCGGCCAGATCCGCCTCGTTGACCTTCACGAGCCCGAGGGTACGGGCGGCCAGCAGAACCGGCACGGTGAGCGCCCAGAGGCTGGCCCGGGCCGGCGCGCGCCGGGGAACCGGGATGAACGGCGCGCGGGCCCGCTCGGCCACCGACTGGAGCTGCGAGTCGGGCGCGCCGACCGCCACCAGCCGGGCGCCGCGCCGGTGCGCCGCCTCGGCCGCGCCCAGCGCCTCCGGGCTACGGCCGGACGCGCTCACCGCGATGACCACGTCCGCCGCGCCCACCCAGCCCGGCACACCGGCGCTGCGGTGCGGGATGACCGGCACCGGGCAGCGCGGCCCGGCGACGGTGGCCAGCACGTCACCGGTACGCCCGGCGGTGCCGATGCCGGCGATGACCACCGCGCGCGGTCGTCCGTCGTCGGCGAGCACGGACAGGTTCGCCTCCGCGGCCAGCGCCGCGGACTCGCGTACCTGGGCGCCGGCGGACGCGGTGAACCGGAGCATGCCACCCGGATCGCGCTCGGAGAGCTGCGCCGCGTCGTCGAGCAGGGCCTCGTCGGCGTGCCGGTGGCCGCTGACCCCGGCCGTCCCCTCCATCACCGCGACGACCCGCCCCGCGCCTCGTCGGCGGCGGGCCCACCGCGCGCCTCGTCCAGCAGGAGCACCGGGACGTCGTCCCGGACCTCGAAGATGCGACCGCACTCGGTGCAGGTGAGCGTCTGCGCCTGCGCGTCGTAGTCGAGCGGGGCGTGGTGCGTGTCCGGGCAGGCGAGAATGTCGAGCAACTGCGGGTCCAGGGCCACGGCGCGGCTCCTTCCACGTATGCGGTCTCACCGGTCGGCGGTGCCGGTCGGCGCAGGCGATCTTATCGGCCGAGCGGCCCCGGCACGGGGCCCCGTTCGGCCCCGGTTGTCCGTCCTCCGGTCGGGCAGGTGGCGGCTACCGGGTCACGGCGTGACCACCCACCGTCACGGTAACCCCGGGAGCCGGTCGGGTTCCGGCTCAGTCCGGCAAGCGGGGCAGGACGCTCGTCGCGTCCCCGCCCGCAGCGGCCGAGGGCGGGATGCCCGGCCCGCCCGCACCTGCCGTGTGCGGGGGCGGGGGCAGGACACTCGTCGCCTCCGCGCCCGCCGGGGGCGTCGGCCCGGGCGCGGGCGCGCCGTACACGTTGCCGGCCGGGCGAGGCGGCGTCGCGCCCCCGTACACCGTGGGAGCCGGACCGGGCGTGCCGGAGCGGTAGGTGGTGGTGCTGCGCGGCAGCGGGACCGGCGGAAGGTCGGCGGCGTTCCCGCCGCCGGCCCGGTCGGCGCGGTTGCGGCGCAGCAGCAGGACGATGAGGGCGGCGCCGACGAGCACCAGCCCGATGCCGAACCACATGATCAGGGAACCTCCGAACGACGAGTCGTCGGCCGCGGCGGTGGCCGGGGCGACGGCGGCGGCCACCGGCGACGTGTCGGTCACCTCGGCCGCCGGGGTCTCGCTCGCGCTGGGCGTCGGCGAGGGCTTGCGGGACGGGCTGGGGCTCGGCGTCCGGGGGGCGCCCACCAGCCGGGCCGACCCGCCGGCCCGCCCGAGCACGTCACCGTTCGCGGCGGTCGCCTCGCCGGCCAGCTCCAGCCGACCGCCGACGGCGCCGGGCAGGAAGGACACCCGGTAGCGCACGCTGACGCCCTTGCCCTTGCACAGCGGCCGGTCGACCGGCGCGACTGCGGCGGTGGCGACGGCGCCGTCCCCGGAGACCGGCACCGGCACCCATCGGCCACCGGACGCCACCTGCACCCGGACCTGGTCCGCCCGCAGACCCTCCAGGCGGAGCCCGATCGCGGTACGCAGCTGCACGCAGCCATCGGTCCGCTTGCGCACCTCGACCGCCACCGTGCCCGGCGGGCCACCGGCGGTGAAGCTGTTCGCCGAACGCAGTCCCACCCGGTCGTCCCGGGCGGACGCCGGCGACGCCGGGACGGCGATCAGGCCACCCAGCAGCGCGCCGACCATGGCCCACCGCGCCGCGTGCCGCCTCACCGACATCTCCACCTCACCGTTGCGTCCGGACCGGATCCGCCGGTCAGGTTACTACCGGCACCTCCAGGCACCCGGGCATCGAGCACGCCACATGTGTGCCGCGCCACCCGATCACCGCCCGCCCAGGTCACCGCCCGACGCGCCTGCCTCGGCGAGCGCCCGCCGGCACAGCCGGTCGGCCGTACGGGTCGTCTCCGGCAGCCGGTACCGGGGCGTCAGTGCCAGTACCCGCCGCACCGCGTTGTCCAACCCCATCCGGTGCCCGACACTCACGAAGACCGGCCGGACACCGTCCTGAGTCCGCAGTACCCGCCCGACCACCTCGCCGCCGTCGCACAGGTCGGCGCTGTCACCCCGCTCCGGGCCGGGCCCGGTCCACGAGCCGACGAGCGGCGTCTTGCCCACCCCGATGGTGGGCAGCCCGGTCACCAGGCCCAGGTGGCAGGCCAGCCCGAACCGTCGCGGGTGTGCCAGCCCGTGCCCGTCGCAGACCAGCAGCTCGGGACGGGTGGTGAGCCGGTCCAGCGCGGCCAGCAACGCCGGCATCTCGCGGAACGCGAACAGCCCCGGCACGTACGGGAAGGCGGGCCGCCCCACGCACACCGACTCGTCGACCACGTCGAGGGTGGTCGCGTCCAGGACCGTGACGGCCGCGGCGAGCAGGTCACCGCCGGGCGCGTACGCCACGTCCAGCCCGGCCACCGTCGCGGGCGCGGCGGGACCGGGCCCGGTCAGGTCCACCCGGGACCGCAACTCCTCCTGTACGCGTCTCGCCTCCGCCACGTCGGCGGGCGGCACATAGGGCACGGGTGAACCGTCGGTGGAGGGCATGAGGTTCCCGGCCGCTGTCAGGAGGGGGTGGAGGCGATGGTGGGGTCGGCGGCCGGGTCACCGGCCTGTTGGAGCTGCTCCTCGAACATCACGAAGGTCCGCCGCCGGATCCCCTTGATGAGAGCCGCTTCCTCCGTGGTGAACGGTCGCCTCTCCGCGATGGCGGGCGCCTCGAGCGCCCGGACCGTCTCGTAGAGCGCGAAGATCGGTCCCTCGCCCCTCAGATAGCGCCCGCGCAACCGCTCGACGTGCTGCACGAAGGCGTCAGCCGAGCGCACATAGATCTCACCGCCCACGCCACCGATCACGTCGTCGACCAGCTCGTCCGCCGGCCGCCAGCCCCCCGTCGAGCGGTCCAGCTTCCAAGCGGCGTGGTCGCCGTCCGGAGTGGCGACCAGCTTCACAGGCGTGTCGTAGTGCTCGAAATAAGCGGGAAGTTCGACGCCGTCGACTGTAGCCATCAATCACTCTCCTGGTGCAGCGCCGTCTGAAGAGCCGCCCAGAACAGCTCACGCTGCCGCCGGAGCACTGCCCGACGAATGGCGGACTCCGTCACTGTCACGCTACGTCCCTCCTCACGAGCGACAGCTTCGAGGTCGCGCCGCACTTCGAAGAGGGAGTGTTCCCAGGTCGCCACTTTGTCGAGTGGCGCCAGTTGCAGCCGGAACTCAGCGATGTGCCCGTTGGAGGCACGGAGGAACATCTGTACGTCTCGGTATCCACTCTTCTGTGGGCTCTGGAAACGGTCTTCGAACTTCACCAGATCCAATCGCCCGTCGTTCCTCAGACGCGCGAGGCCGCCGTAGAGGTCGTCCAGGTTGCCGAACGAGACGTAGCCGCCCGCGAGATCCTTCAGCTGCGACGCATCGCCGCCGTAGCGCTTGATCTTGTCCTCGGCCCGTGCACGGTCCTTGGGCTCACGACGCGGGTGATATTCGGCACCACCACCGCATGACTCCGCCAGATCCCGGCCAAGGGAGTCGAGCTCCGACTGCGCGACAGCGGCTTCCTCGTACAACTGGTCCAGGTAATGCTTTCGATATACGGCGTCATCGAGTCGCGAAAGGTCGAAACCCGGCTGGGCCGCCTCTGCGCCATCAGTCGCAAAGGATTCACTCACCGCCAGGTGAGCGTCTGTCAATGGGGTCGGCAATGGGGCCGGCTGTTCCGTCGATGCAACGACGTCAGCTCCCCGTTCCCGGATCTCGCCTACCACGTCTTGCAACACGTCGATGGCCTGCTGGTGGCTGGCCAGGTGATGCAGGGTCAGCGGCCGGGCGGTCAGTGAGTTCGCGAGTTCCGGGGTCGCCAGGATCATCCGGACGAGGTCGGGTCGCTCCGCGAGCTGCCGCACCACCGTCTCGGCCAGCAACTCCTCCGGTCGCGGTGGCGCCTCCCAGCTCTGGTCGAGCATCCGCTGGACGCGCGGGTCGGCGAGCAGCCGGCTCAGGTCGGTCGCGGCGCTCTGATCGAGCCCGGGTACGAGCCGCCGTAGCGTCGGCACGTCGGCGTGCTGCGCCAGTTCGACGGGTGTCACCCCGGCGGCGAAGGCGGCGTCGAGATTCCCGGTCTCCGCGAGCGCGTCGCGCACGTAGAGCCCGGCGGCGATCCGGTCGGCGTGCGCCTGCCGGTGGTCCTCGCGTACCCGGGCCGGTTCCGGCTCGACGGGCGGCGCGCTGCCCGGCATCGGTCCGTCGGCGTGGCGGTGGAAGGTGGTGGACTCGCCGAGCAGGTGGACGTGGTTGAAGTCCGGTACGTGGCCGTCGGTGATCGGTGGCGGGGCCGGCGGTCGTGGCGGCTCCGGGCGGGGAAGCGGCTCGGGCAGGACGTTGTAGGTGCCGGGCGGGCGGCCGGTGAGTGGCATCGGCCGGCCGTCGGGGCCGAGCACCAGAGCGTCGACGCCGACCACGTTGCTGCGGGCCGGTCGGCCGCTGTGGTGGTAGATCGGCCGGTTCGCCACCTCGCCCGTCTGCGGATCGAGGAAAAGGATCGTGCCATTCTGGTTCAGCGCCACCCACGCGTGCGAGCCGCCGCCCTCGAAGCTGGTGATGAGGAACGCGTAGCTGCCGTGGCCGCCCGACGCGAGCTGTGCGTACAGGTCCCGGTACCCGCCGTCCACCAGCAACTGCCGGTCGCGGCCGGTGATTCCGGGCCGATCCGGCGGGCAGAGGTTCTGGAATCGGCCGCCGGTCGTCTGCTCGACCCGCAGCGGTCCGTCCGCCTCGCCGCCCACCGGCCGGTTCACGTCGCCGTACAGGTAACCGTCGAACGTCCGGGGCGCCGCGACGCGCGGCCGTCCGTGAACCCACGTCTCGAACAGCGACAGCGTGCAGTCGAGGCAGTTGATCCCCCGGGTGGCGTCGGCCGCCGGTCCGCCGTCGTTCGCGAGGCGGAACCAGCCACCGCGCCGGGGATCGGCGGTACGCGTCACGCTGCCGTCCGGATTGCGGGGCATCTGCCGTTCGAGGTCGGTCTGGTGCAGCGCGAGCGGAGGCCGGAGCCCTCCCCGGCGGCCGTAGGGCCGGGACCTGTCGATCGGCTCGGGATGGCCGTGACCGGTGAGCGCGGAGTGGTCGGCCGTCTCCACCGCGCCGACGGCGAGGTCCGCCACGTCGTCGTTGATGCGGTAGAAGTCGAGGTCATCCTCGACCATCACCTCACGCGGCAGACGCTGGCCGGCACGGACCGCCTCCACCTCGTCGACGGCTCGGTAATGCAGGCGTTCTCGCCGCCGGCCCTCCCACACGTGCCGGTCGGCGAGCTCGTGCCGCCCGGTTTGGCGCAGTTCGTGGGCCTGCATGAGGAGCCAACGCGCCGCCTCGTAATGCTGTTCGGCGAGATCACGCAGCTCCTTGATCTGCGCCTCCCGCCTGTTCTCCTCGTGCAAGGCACGCTGAGACTGCAGATAGCCCTGGTAGCGCCGCCGGTCCAAACCCTCCCGATCGGCTTTCAGCCGCGCGGCACGCTGCTCGGCGGTCTCACGGGGCCGCGACTGGACATGGGGCGGACCCGGGTGGGGCCCTGGCGAGTCGATGGGAGGGCGGTGCGGAGCCAACGAGTCCAGCAGCGGAAAGCGGGGATTCGGCCCCGGTCGGGGCTCGGGCCCGACGGCCGGCGCTCCCGGATTCGGGTGAGGGCTGACCGGTGAGACGGGAGCCGGTCCCGCCTGACCTCCGTTGCTGATAGGGGCGGGGCGGTCCGCCGTTGGTGGCACCGTGGTCTGCGGGGGATCAGCAGGCGGTGCAGGAAGTGTCGCCGATGTGGCTGCCGCCTGAATCGGGCTGGTCGAGGACGGCGCGGCACTGTCGATCGGCGCCACGACCGGACCCGCACCGGCATGGACTCCGGGCCCGGGCAGGGACGGACCGGCGACGGGCGCGTCCGTGACCACCGAGGACAACGTGGGACTCGTGGCGGCTGTCAGAGGCGTCGTGCTGTGCGGAATGGCATCGATCTGCGGCGTCGCTGCGGAATCCGGCGCCGGGCGGGGCAGGTCCACGGCGAGCGGATGCGGGCCGGCGGCTTGGGGCGTGACGTGTGTGGGTGTCACGGGAACGGCGCCCGCCATCGCGTCGCCGCTCTGGACGATCGGCTCGGCGACCCGCTGGGCCGGGATCAGTCCGACGGGGTCGGCGACGATCGGCACGTCCAGGCCGACCGGCGACACCGTCAACCCGCTCAGCTGCCCGTCGAGGCGGCGTTGCAGTGCCGAGTCGGCCTGGTTGGTGGCGGACCCGGCCGCGCCGGAGGCCGCCGCACGCGCCAGATCCTCGAGCGACGGGCCCTGGCCGGTCGCCAGACCGGCCGCGGTCTCGGCGAGCGTCTCGCCGGCCATCTCCCGCCCGAACCGCTCGCCGATCTCCGCGAACCGCCCGTTGGCGTGCCGACCCAGCCCGGCCAGCGGCGCGACCGCGCCGCCGGCGAATCCGCCGAGCGCCGACGTGCTCACGTCGGTCAGGTCGAGGCCGTCCCGCCGACCGGTGGAGTTCTGGTACGCCTGCGTGCCGAGGCTGGTGCCCGCCTCCTGACCGGCCTCCAGCAGCCCGCCGATCGCGGCCCGACGGGCGAGCGTGCGGGCACCGGACTTGGCCACCTCCTTCGCGGCGCGTTCGCCCGCTTCCTTCAGCCCCTGCTTGACCGCCTTGCGGGCGAGCTGGGCCACCAGCCGCTTGAAGATCTGCTGCACCACGACCCGCGTGGCGGTGATCGCGGCGGCGGCCGCCGGGGAGGCGGCGCCCAGGGTGAGCACTGTGGCGACCGCCAGGGAGAGCAATTCGACGACCAGGATGCCCAGCTCGATCCAGGTCTCCAGCTTCGCGCCCTCGATGTCGCATCCACAGGAGTCGACCAGCCGCGCCAGCTCGTCGGTGGCCGCGACCAGGACATGCAGCGGCGCGTCCTGGCCCTCGGCGAGCTTGTGCCAGGCCGTGTCGAAGGCACCGGCGACCAGGCCGACTCCCCCGTAGCCGCTCTTCACCTCACCGGCGGCGGTGACCGCGTCGTCACGCGGACGGGACAGGACGCCCGCCACGCCGTACCACTGGTCGGCCAGGTCCCAGACGGCGCGCTCGTTGCCCTCCGGCCATTCGACGCCGACCACCCAGTCGAGCGCCTCGTAGATCCAGCCGGGCAGGTCCCACGGGCAGAAGTCGAGCGGGTGCGGGATCGGGCTGGGCAGCATGCTCACGCGCGGATCCTCCGGTGGTCAGCGCCGGGGCCGATGGGGGTTGTGCCCTTGCTGCGGGATCTTCCCGAGGTCACGGGCGTTGCTCAGGTCCGTCTCCACGGTGGCCGTGACCGAGCGGACGACGTCCGACCCGAGCACCTCCAGCGAGCGGCCGAGAAGCTCCCACGCGCGCAGCAGCGTGTCGGCGTAGCCCTGGTAGTGCTTGTCGAACGCGGCGCCGATGTCGTCCCGGCCCCAGGGGCGCTGGGCGCTCGCGGCGGCGATCGGCTCGCCCGTCTCCCGCCGGGCCGCGCTCACCGCCCGCCCCGACAGCGCCAGGTCGGCACCGCCGCGCCGGGCCCGGTCCGAGTCCAGCCAGATCTCTCCCCCGGCCACCTGTCACTCGCCGCGGGCCAGCACGGAGTCGGCCCGGCCGAGCAACGCGCCGAAGTCATGGGTACGCAGGAACTCGACCGACGGGGAGCCCGGCGGCAGGTAGCCGGAGACCAGTTCGCGGGTGGCGGTGGTCGCCGCGGTGGAGGCGCGCAGCACGGTCTCGGTGATCTTCCGGCTCAACGCCCGGGCGTCCCGGTCGTGGAACGCCGCCGGGCTCACCTCGACGCTGATCAGCTCGCCTCGTGCACCGACCACGGCGGTCACCTGACCGTCGTCGGAGCGTTCGGTGACCCGCAGCTCGGCCAGCTTGGTCTGGAGTTCGTCCAGACCGGACCGCAAGCGCTGGTATTGGCCGTACACCTCGTCGAAGCGCGCGCGTAGTGCACGGTTCGCATCCCGGTCCGCACTCTCGGCCACCGTCGCTCCCCTTCCGTCACCGTGGGTAGGGCCGACCATACCGGGTGCCACGAAATCCGTGGGGTCCGGTAATTTCAGGTGGTGATCGAGCGACAGCAGGCCGAGCAGATCGCCTCGGTGTGGGCCCGGCGGGACTCCGACCGCCTCGGTTTTCCCTGCACACCCGAGGTCGAGGAGTTCGACCTGGGCTACGTGGTGACGTCCACCGTGTCCACCGACGCCCGCACGCTGCCCGGCGACCTGCCGACCACCGTGATCGACAAGGCGACCGGCGAGGTGTCCACCTGGCCTCGGGTGCCGACCGAGGCGGTCGAGCGGATGTACCGGCAACGGCGACCGGCCGAGCCGCGTGCGCCGCGTACCGTCGATCCGGCCGCCCAGCTGCTGCGTGAGCTGACCCGCCTGCCCACGCCCGGCGCGGCGGCGCACCTCACGCTCGACGGCCGGCAGCACGTCGCGCAGGGCGCGAAGGGCGACGTCGAGGTGCACCACCATCCGCTCGTCCAGTCCTACCTGGACGAGCTACCCGCGGGGCATCTGGTGCGCGGTGGGGAGCGGCACGCCGAGATGATCGTCGTCTCCGACGCGCTTTACGAGCACGACCACCGCCGCGCCACCGAGGGCCTGCCCCCGTTGTCCCTTGAGGACGCACGGGACCTGCTCGGCACCGGCCGGATCGAGAGCTTCCGCATCCGCGAAGCGGGAGACCCGTTGGGCGGACAGGCGGATCTTCCCTGCGACTCGTGCGTCCGGTTCCTGGTGCGGTTCGCGGTACTGCCGTGGTCCGACCTCGCCTTCGTGGCGGAATGGCGGCCGGAGCCGCGCGAGGTCATCGAGCCCGGGCGGTTCCCCGACGAGGTCGCCCACGCCCTCATCGACGGCGGCTGGCAGATCAGCATGTTCAACGAGGCGCTCGCGATGGGCGCGATGACGGAGACGAGAGAGATCGCGGGGCAGCATCACCGGCATGAGGCCTTTCCCGCCGCCGAAGCGGCACTCACCGCGTTCCCGGCCGTCCTGAGCCGGCAACGCGGCCCCGGCGAGCAGGTCTGGATCAGTCGTTTCACCACGAATCCGCTCCGGGCCGCACACAGCGCCGACTCTCTCGCCGACTTCGCCGCGGTCATCGGCGCCCGCCTCTTCCCGCTCGGCAGCGAGCGTCAGGAGAGCATCCTCGCCGTTGACGAGCACGGCCGGGTCTTCGCCCTCGACCAGGCCGGCGAGTGGTTCCTCGGCGCCGATATCGACGCCGCCCTCACCACCCTGCTGCTCGGCCGCGCCCCCGCCCGGGTTCGCGAGGACGGCACCTGGTGAGGCCGCGAGTGATCAGAGGGCCACGCCGGTCAGCACCGTGACGCGCGGCTCGGTGTAGTCGTCCATGGCGCTGCGCAGCCCTTCGCGTCCGACGCCGGAGCCCTTCATTCCGCCGTACGGCATCTGGTCGGCCCGGTACGAGGGCACGTCCCCGACGATCACGCCGCCGACCTCGAGCGTGCGGGCGGCGTCGAACGCCACGTCGAGCCGGCGGGTGAAGACACCGGCCTGCAGGCCGTACACGGAGTCGTTGACGGCGGCGAACGCGGCCCGGTCGTCGGCGACCGGGGCGACCACCAGCACCGGCCCGAACACCTCCTCGGCGCACACCTTCGCGTCGGCCGGCACGCCGCTGAGCACGGTGGGCGGGTAGGTGGCGCCGTCGCGCCGCCCGCCGGTCTCGATGACGGCGCCGGCGGCGACCGCCTCGTCCACCCAGGTCTCGACGCGCTGCGCCGCCTCGACCGACACCAACGGGCCGACGTCGGTCAGCTCGGAGCGCGGGTCGCCGGTGCGCAGCGCCTGCACCGCCGCGACGAGCCGGGGCAGGAAACCGTCGTAGAGCCATTCGTGCACGTAGACCCGCTGCACCGCGATGCACGACTGCCCGGCCTGGTAGTTGGAGAACGTGGCGATGCGGTGCGCGGCGAAGGTCAGGTCCTCGTCCGCGGCCCAGTCCTCGCAGATCACCACTGCGGCGTTGCCGCCGAGTTCCAGCGTGACGTGCTTGTCCGGCACGGCCCGGCGGATGGCCGCGCCGACCGGTCCGGAGCCGGTGAACGACACCACCGGCAGCCGCGGGTCGGCGACCAGTTCGGCGGCGCGCTCGTTCGGCAACGGCAGCACCGAGAACATGCCCTCGGGCAGGTCGGTCTCGGCCAGGATCTCGCCGAGCAGCAGCGCGCTGAGCGGGGTGGCCGGGGCCGGCTTGACCACGATCGGGGTGCCGACGGCGAGCGCCGGGGCGACCTTGTGGGCGACCAGGTTGAGCGGGAAGTTGAACGGGGTGATGCCGAGCACCGGCCCGCGCGGCACCCGCCGGACCAGGGCGATCCGCCCGGTGGCGGCCGGGTCGGTGTCGAGCCGTTGCAGTTCGCCGGAGAATCGGCGGGCCTCCTCGGCGGCCCAGCGGAACGTGGAGATCGCGCGTCCCACCTCGGCCTTGGCCCACTTGACCGGCTTGCCGTTCTCGGCGGTGATGAGCGCGGCCACCTCGTCGGCCCGCTCGGCGAGCCGCCGGGAGACGTGGTCCAGGGCGGCCGCGCGGGCGTGCGCGGGCAGGGCCGCGGCCTCCGCCGCCACCCGGGCGGCGCCCGCGACGGCGGTTTCGACCTGGTCAGCCGTGGCGAGCGTGGTACGCCCCACCGGCTGCCCGTCGTACGGATGGGTGACGGTCAGCTCGTC
Source organism: Micromonospora sp. WMMA1949 (assembly GCF_027460145.1). Classification (NCBI taxonomy): domain Bacteria; kingdom Bacillati; phylum Actinomycetota; class Actinomycetes; order Micromonosporales; family Micromonosporaceae; genus Micromonospora; species Micromonospora sp. WMMA1949. The sequence continues at coordinate 1,686,198 of NZ_JAPZBG010000001.1, forward strand.
CTCGCCGTGGGCGGGGCGACCGGCGACGTAGAAGGCTCTCGGCTCCACGACCGGCAGCCTAGACCACAGGCGCTCACGCGGAAACAGTTGCCCAAACCCTTGTCTGCCTCGGATTTAGTAGCCAAGATGGCAGTCAGATTGCGATAACCTCCGCTGACCCTCCCCCCGGCCACCTTCTCGGAGACTTCTGATGAGCGACCAGCAGCAGCTGCGCAACTTCGTCAACGGCGAGTACGTCGACCCGGTGGACGGCGGCTACGCCGACCTGATCGACCCGTGCACCGGCGAGGTCTTCGCCCAGGCCCCGGTCTCCGGCGCGGCGGACGTGGACGCGGCCATGAGGGCCGCCGCCGCCGCGTTCGAGACCTGGCGGGACACCACGCCGGCCGAGCGGCAGCGGGCGCTGCTGAAGTTCGCCGACGCGGTCGAGGCACGGGCCGCCGAACTGGTCGACGCGGAGGTGCGCAACACCGGCAAGCCCCGGCAGCTCACCACCGAGGAGGAGCTGCCGCCCGCGGTGGACGAGCTGCGCTTCTTCGCCGGCGCCGCGCGCCTGCTGGAGGGCCGCTCGGCCGGTGAGTACATGGCCGGGCACACCTCGTACGTGCGGCGCGAGCCGATCGGCGTCTGTGCCCAGGTGACGCCGTGGAACTACCCGCTGATGATGGCGGTCTGGAAGATCGCCCCGGCGCTGGCGGCGGGTAACGCGGTAGTACTGAAGCCGTCGGACACCACGCCGGTGTCGACGCTGCTGCTGGCCGAGATCGCCGCCGAACACCTGCCCCCGGGCGTGTTCAACGTGGTCTGCGGCGACCGCGACACCGGCCGTACGCTGGTCTCCCACCCGACCCCGCAGCTCGTGTCGATCACCGGGTCGACCCGCGCGGGCATGGAGGTCGCCGCCGCGGCGGCGCCGGACCTCAAGCGGACGCACCTGGAGCTGGGCGGCAAGGCCCCGGTGGTGATCTTCGACGACGCGGACGTGGCGGCGGCGGCCGAGGCGATCGCGATGGGCGGCTACTTCAACGCCGGGCAGGACTGCACGGCGGCGACCCGCGTGCTCACCGGGCCGGGCATCCACGAGGACTTCGTGGCCGCGCTCACCGAGCAGGCCCGCAACACCCGCACCGGCGCGCCGGACGACGCCGACGTGCTCTACGGCCCGCTGAACAACGCCAACCAGCTCGCCCGGGTGAGCGGGTTCGTGGACCGGCTGCCGGACCACGCGAACGTCACCACCGGCGGTGCCCGGGTCGGCGAGCGCGGCTTCTTCTACGCCCCGACCGTGGTCTCCGGCGTACGCCAGGCCGACGAGATCATCCAGGACGAGGTGTTCGGGCCGGTCATCACCGTGCAGCGGTTCTCCGACGAGGACGAGGCGGTGCGCTGGGCGAACGGCGTCGACTACGGCCTGTCCGCCTCGGTGTGGACGCGCGACCACGGCCGGGCCATGCGGATGACCCGCCGGCTGGACTTCGGCTGCGTCTGGGTGAACACGCACATCCCGTTCGTCTCGGAGATGCCGCACGGCGGCTTCAAGCACTCCGGCCACGGCAAGGACCTGTCGGTCTACAGCCTGGAGGACTACACCCGGGTCAAGCACGTCATGCACAACATCGAGGGCTGATCGGCGATGGCCACCAGCGAGGAGCTGCACAAGCGCCGGGTCGAGGCCGTGGCGCGGGGCGTGGGCAGCACGATTCCCGCGTACGTGGACCGGGCGGGCGGCGGCACGATCACCGACGTGGACGGGCGGGAGTGGATCGACTTCGCCGCCGGCATCGCCGTCACCAACGTGGGCAACTCCGCGCCGCGCGTGGTCGAGGCGGTACGCGCGCAGGTCGAACGGTTCACCCACACCTGCTTCATGGTCGCGCCGTACGAGTCGTACGTGGCGGTCTGCGAGCAGCTCAACGCGCTGACCCCGGGTGGTTTCGAGAAGCGCTCGGCACTGTTCAACTCCGGCGCGGAGGCGGTGGAGAACGCGGTGAAGATCGCCCGGCACGCGACCGGGCGGCCGGCGGTGGTGGTGTTCGACCACGCGTACCACGGCCGGACCAACCTGACCATGGCGCTGACCGCGAAGAACATGCCGTACAAGCACCGGTTCGGTCCGTTCGCCGGCGAGGTCTACCGGGTGCCGATGTCGTACCCGCTGCGCGACGGCGGGCTGGACGGCGCCACCGCGGCGGCCCGGTCGATCGAGATGATCGAGAAGCAGGTGGGCGCGGAGAACGTGGCCGCGCTGCTCATCGAGCCGATCCAGGGCGAGGGCGGTTTCGTCGTACCCGCGCTGGGTTTCCTGCCGGCGTTGCGCGAATGGGCGACGGCGGCCGGGGTGGTGTTCGTCGCCGACGAGATCCAGACCGGTTTCTGCCGCACCGGCGACTGGTTCGCCTGCGCCCACGAGGGCGTCGAGCCGGACCTGATCACGCTGGCCAAGGGCATCGCGGGCGGGCTGCCGCTGGCGGCGGTGACCGGCCGGGCGGAGCTGATGGACGCGGTGCACGTCGGCGGCCTGGGCGGCACGTACGGCGGCAACCCGATCGCCTGCGCCGCCGCGCTCGCGTCGATCGAGACGATGCGGGAGCTGGACCTGGCCGCCGCCGCGCGCCGGATCGGCGCGGTGATGGGTGAGCGGCTGCGCGCGATCGCCGCCGGTGACCCGCGCGTCGCCGAGGTACGCGGCCGGGGCGCGATGCTCGCCGTGGAGATCGTGCAGCCCGGCACCCTGACCCCGGACCCGGCCGCCACGGCGGCGATCTCGGCCGCCTGCCACGCCGCCGGGCTGCTCACGCTGACCTGCGGCACCTACGGCAACGTGCTGCGGTTCCTGCCCCCACTGGTCATCTCCGACGACGAGCTGGGCCGGGGACTGGACATCCTGGCGGCCGCCTTCGGCTGACCCCGGACGTGGAACACCATGGGCCCGATCTCCCCCAGGGCCGGCCCATGGTGTTCCACCCGGAGGATCAGCGGAGCAGCTCGACGGTGTTGCGCCGGACCAGGTTCTTGCCCGGTTCCCGGATGGCGTCCATGGCGGCGGTGTTGAGCAGCACGCAGCTGCCCGACGGCCCGGTGACGGTCACCGTCACCACCTTGTTGTTGTCCAGGTTCGTCACCCGCAGCCGGGTGCCCTGCGGGAACTGGCCGCTGGTGGCGGCCGGCGCTCCGCCCTCGGCGAAGAACGTGAGCGCGCCGGAGCAGACGCTGCCGCCGATCGGCTGCGCGGCGCCCGGACGGGTCTCACCCGGTTGGGCGCCGGGTGCCGGGGCGGCGGCGCCGTCGAGGCGTTCCACCACGTTGCGGCGGATGACGTTCTTGCCCGGCTCGCGTACCAGGTCCATGGCGGCGGCGTTCAGCAGCACGCAGCTCCCGGACGGCCCGGTCACGGTCACCGTGGCCACCTTGCGGTTGTCCAGGTTCGTCACCCGCAGCCGGGTGCCCACCGGGAATCTGTCGCTCGTCGCGGCCGGTGGTCCGCCCTCGGCCGAGAAGGTCACCGACCCGGCGCAGACCGACCGCCCGACCGGCGCGGTGTCCGCGAAACCCAGTCCGGTGCCCACCGAGACCGCCACCGTGGCGGTCACCGCCACGGTTGCCGCCATCACGTGCTTGCGCTGCACCCTCACGTTCTCTCCCGTCGTCGCTGTCGTTCGCCGCGTGGTACGGACGGGAGGGCCGGAACGTTCACCTGGCCTGATGGACTACAACGGACCGTAACGGGTGTGCGGCGCTCCGGTCATCAGCGCCCAGTACCTGTCGCCGTAGGACCAGTGCCACCACTCCGTCGGGTAGTTCACCATCCCCGCGCCGCTCAACGCCGCCACCAGCACGTTCCGGTTGCGCCACGCGCTCACCGGGATGTGCCGTGCGGCGGTGAAGCAGGCGTCGGCGCTCTCCTCCGGGGTGGCGTCGAGCGCGGTGCCCATGTCCAGCTCCACACCGTCGGCGTCGCACAGGGTGAGGTCGACTGCTCCGCCGGTGCTGTGCGGGGCCACCTCGACCGGCGAGACGAACTTGGTGGTCTCCCGGTGCAGCCGGTCCGCCGGCCAGTCCGGGTGACGCCGGCGCAGTTCGTCCCGGTAGCCGGTGAAGATGTCCAGCTGCGCCCGGTACGGCCGGTAGCCCTCGACCACGAGCAGGCGCAGCCCGGCCGGCAGCGCGCGCTGCGCGGCCAGCAACCGGTCCGCGACACCGCGCCGCACCCGGGCGTACGCCCCGGCGGGATCGGCGGCCCGCCCGTCCACCCGCAGCCCCGGCACGTCGCGCAGGTCCACCAGCGGTTCGCCGTCGTCCCGGCTGGACACCGCGGCGACCCGGGGGTCGGAGAGCAGGATCACGGCGTACCCCCGGGGTGTTCGCGCGACGGCCGGGCCGCGTGCCGGGCGAAGGCGAGCGCGACGAGCCGGTCCACCACCTCGGGATACGCGACACCCGACTCGGCCCACACCTTCGGGTACATCGAGTGCGCGGTGAAGCCGGGCAGCGTGTTCAGCTCGTTGACGAACAGGTCGCCGGTGGTCTCGTCGTAGAGGAAGTCGACACGGGCCAGCCCCCAACCGCCGATCGCGGTGAACGCCCGTACCGACAGGTCGCGGATCCGCTCGGTGACCTCGTCCGGCAGCGGCGCCGGGACGATCATCGGGTCGGCGTCGCCGAAGTACTTCTGCCGGTAGTCGAACCAGCCGCCCGCGACCCGGACCTCGCCGACCGCCGACGCCTCCGGCTGCCAGCCGCCGAGCACGCCACATTCCAGCTCCCGGCCGGTCACGCCCTGCTCGACGAGCACCACGTGGTCGTGCCGGAACGCCTCCTCCACGGCCGCCACCAGGTCGTCGCCGTCTGCCACCCGGGAGATGCCGATCGAGGAGCCCATCCGGGCCGGCTTGACGAACAGCGGTCCGCGCAGCCCCACCACCAGCTTCTCCGGGTCCGCCGCGGCCCGCCAGGTCGGTTCGTCGAACCAGACGTACGGCGTGGTCGGCACGGCCTCGGCCCGCAGGGCCCGCTTCATCGCCACCTTGTCCATGCCGACGGCGGAGGCGAGGATGCCGCACCCGACGTACGGCACGCCGAGCGATTCCAGCAGCCCCTGCACCACGCCGTCCTCGCCGTACGGGCCGTGCAGCACCGGGAACACCACGTCCAGCTCGGCGTGCACGGTGGCCGGGTCGTCGGCCGCGCTGACCGCCACGGTGCCGGCGGCTGCCCCGCGCCGCAGTTCCACCGCCTCCCCGGTGACCGGTAGCCGGTCGTCGATCGCCCGGCCGGCCGCCACGGTGCCGAGGTGCCGCGCGAGCACCGGCTCCGGCAGCAGCCGGATCCCGCCGGTACGCGTGATGCCGAGCGCCACCACGCGGTGCCCCCGCTCCGCCAGGGCCCGGGCCACGCCGAGCGCCGAGGCGCAGGAGACCTCGTGTTCCGCCGACGGGCCTCCGAACAGGACACCGATCCGCACTGTCGACCTCATGCCGCCACTCCCACAGTCATCGGGTCGCCCGCCAGCCGGGCCACCACTTCCGCTTCCACGTTTCCGCCGGTCAGCACCACGCCGACGGTCAGTTGCCGCCCGCCGTCCGGCGGCCGGGGCGTCATGTCGCCCAGGCGCAGGGCGCCGGCCAGCCCGGCCGCGCCGGACGGCTCGACGAGCACCTTCAGGTCCAGCAGGAGCAGCCGGAACGCCTCGGCGATCGCGTCGTCGTCGACAAGGACCACCCCCCGCACGGCGGTCCGGGCCACCGCGAACGGCAGGTCGCCGACGCAGCCGGGACGCAACCCGTCGGCCAGGCTCGGCGCCGGGGCGACAGGTGTGGGTCGTCCGGCGGCCAGGCTGCGGGCGAGCGAGTCGCATCCGACCGGCTCGACGCCGTACACCCGGATCGGCGTTCCGGCCGCGGCCAGGCAGGCACCGGCGATGCCGCCGCCCCCGCCCACCGGCACCACAAGCGCGTCCAGGGGCGTGCCGCGCCGCGCCGCCTCCTCGATCAGTTCCAGGCTGGCGCTGCCCTGTCCGGCCACCACGTCCGGGTGGTCGTACGCGTCGACGAGCGGGTGGTCCTCCACCTCGGCGATCCGCCGGGCGACGGCGAGACGCTCCTCGACAGTGGTGCCGGCCCGGACCACCCGGGCCCCGGCGGCCCGCGCCCGGTCCACCTTGACCGGCGCGGCGTCCACCGGCAGCACGACCGTCGCGGCCAGCCCGTGCCGGCGCGCGGCCAGCGCCACCGCGACGGCGTGGTTGCCGGTGCTCTGGGCGACCACGCCGGTGTGCCCGGCGGCGGCGAGCCGGCCCACCGCCAGCATCGCGCCGCGCATCTTGTACGAGCCGCCGTCCTGGAGGTTCTCCGCCTTGAGCAGGACGCGGGCGCCGGCCAGGCGGTCGATCGCCGGGCTGTGCAGCACCGGGGTACGCACCACCCGGCCGGACAGCGCGCGGACGGCCTCCTCGACATGTGTGCGGTCCGGCAGCACCGGCGCGTCGGTTCGGGGCATGGTCTCTCCTTCGGGATTCGAGTGGACGCAGCGGCGCGGCAGGTCGAACAGCCAGTGCGCGCCGAGCGCGGTGAGGCAGCGGTGCACGGCGAGACTCAGTGCGAGCACGAGCGCGGTGAGCACGACCGGGTAGACGGTCACCAGCAGCGCCCGCGCGGGCCCGTCCAGCCCGGCCACCGGTGCGGCGAGGAGCCGGTCCAGCAGCGCCAGCACCGGCATGTGGATCACGTAGACACCAAGCGTGCGGCGGCCGAGCCGGGTCAGTACCGGACCGGCCAGGCGGTGCCGGGCCAGCCGGGCGGCGGCGGTCAGCCCGAACGCCACCGCGAGCACGGAGACGAGCAGGTACACGCCGGGCCAGCTCTGCGCGCCGGCCAGCGCCATGGCGGCCAGCGCGACCGCGTACGCGGCACCGGTGCCGGCGAGCCGCCGGGTGCTCGCGGCGTCGGCCCACCGCGTGAGGTACGGCTTCAGGTGCACACCGGCCAGGAAGAACACCAGGTTCTGGTAGACCTGCCCCCGGTTGCCGGGACTGTCCAGCAGCCCGGTGGCGGCCACCGCTGACAGCGCGCCCGCGACGCTCAGCAGCACCGCCGGGTGGACCCGGCGCAGTGCCCTCGCGATCACGAAGTAGAGCGCCAGCGCGTACAGGTACCACAGGTTCGAGGGCGTCACGGTGAGCTGGGCCAGCAGCTCACCCGGGTCGGTGGCCCGGTCGGTCGGGAAGCCGGGCGCCAGCGTCAGCAGCGCGGTGTGGACGAGGAGCCAGATCGCGTACAGGTAGAGGTTCCGCGCGATCCGGGGCCGCCCGGACGCCCGCCACGGGCGGGCCACCGCGTTCGCCGCGAAGATGCCGGAGATCGCGAAGAACAACGGCATCCGCAGCGGCAGCAACTGCTCGCCGAGCAGACCCCACGCGCCCGGCACCGGCAGGCCGACGCGCCAGTCGATACGCAGGTAGTCCTTGACGACGACGTGCCAGAGCACCACGAGCACGATGCAGGCGCCCTTGGCCACGTCGGCCCAGACCACCCGGTCACCGGGTGGTGCGTTCCCCTCGGTACGCGTCGGCACTGCGGTCTCCTCTCCGGCCGTCTGCGAAAGGGAGGCGGCGGCGCCGGTCCCGTCCTCGGGCAGGTGTCATCGCGGGACGCCGCGACGGCGGCTCCCGGAGTCGTGTGTGGGGTGGTCAGCCCACGGGGGGCAGGTGGACGTCGACCCGCAGGCCGCCGTCCGCACCCGGGCGGGCGGCGATGACGCCGCCGTGCGCCTGGGTGATGGAGCGGGCGATGGCCAGGCCGAGCCCGGCACCGCCGCCCTGGTTGGTCCGGTCCCGGGCGAGGCGCCGGAACGGCTCGAACAGCCCGTCGACCGCTTCGGCGGGGACGTTCTGCCCGCTGTTGGTGACCGTCAGCGCGGGGTCCCCGCCGACCGTGACGGTGAGCCGGCCGCCCTCGCGGTTGTACTTGATGCCGTTCTCCACCAGGTTCGTGACCAGGCGTTCCAGCAGCACCCGTTCACCGGTCACGATCCGGGGCGAGAGCCGGGACTCCACCGTCACACCCGCCTCGGCGGCCCGGTCGGCGTACGCGGCCAGCACGCCGGTGACGATCTGTTCCAGGCGCTGCGGGGTGGAGGACCGCAGGCCCTGGTCGCTCTCGCTGAGCGCGAGCAGCCCTTCGATCAGCCGCTCGTTGCGTTCGTTGGTGGCGAGCAGTTGGGCGGTCAGCAGTTCCAGTTGCTCGCCGGTGAGCGACTGGGCCATGCCGACCTCGATCAGGGTGCGCTGCACCGCCAGCGGCGTACGCAGCTCGTGCGAGGCGTTCGCGGCGAACCGCCGCTGTCCCTCGTACCCGGCGGTGACCCGGTCCAGCATGTCGTCGATCGCGCGGCTGAGCCCGGCCAGCTCGTCCCGGCCACCGCGCCGGATGCGGTAGCCGAGGTTCTGCGGTCCCAGGTTCGCGATCGGAGCGGCCAGGTCGTGCACCGGGCGCAGGCACCAGCGGGCAGCGCCCCACACCGCGAGCCCGGCGGCCGCCAGCACCAGCAACTCGGTCAGCAGCGGCAGCAGCGGCACGAACGGACGGCCCGGCTCGCACACCGCGCCGATCGTGGCCAGGCCGCAGAACCACTGGGCCTGCCCCCACACCAGTTCGAGCAGTGACTTGACCATGCGGGGCACGAAGAACCCGGCGAGCAGGGCGAGCACCCCGACCAGCAGGATGCGGCGGCGGGGGCTCACTCCGGCTCGCCGATCCGGTAGCCGGCCTTCGGCACGGTGTGGATGACCGACGGCTGGCCGAGCTTCTTGCGCAGCGTCATCACCGTCACCCGGACCGCGTTGGTGAACGGGTCGGCGAACTCGTCCCACGCCTGTTCCAGCAGCTCCTCGGCGCTCACCACCCGGCCGCCGGCCCGCATCAGCACGTGCAGGACGGCGAACTCCTTCGGGCTCAGCCCGAGCGGGCTGCCGTCCCGGGTCGCGGTGTGCCGGGCCACGTCGAGCACCACGCCGTGCCGCTCCAGCACCGGCGGCAGGGCCGGGGTGGAGCGGCGGCCCAGCGCCTGGACCCGCGCCACCAGCTCGGCGAACGCGAACGGCTTGGTCAGGTAGTCGTCGGCGCCCAGCCCGAGGCCGGCGACCCGGTCCCGGATGCCGGCGGCGGCGGTGAGCAGCAGCACGCGGGTGCCGGCGTCGGACCCGGCCAGGCTGCGGCACACCTCGTCGCCGGTGGCGCCGGGCATGTCCCGGTCCAGCACCGCCACGTCGTACCGGTTGACCCCGATCCGTTCCAGCGCGCCGTCGCCGTCGTAGCAGACGTCGACCGCCATGGAGAACCGCCGCAGCCCCTCGGCGACCGTGTCCGCCAAGAGCCGCTCGTCGTCCGCCACCAGCACCCGCACCTTGCGCTCCCCCGTGTCTTTCCTCGTCGTCCGGCACACCTTCGCAGGCCGCAGTTAAGGGTTCTGTAAGCGTCCGCAGCAGCCATCCTCCACGCGGGCCACGCTGCGACAACCGGCGTGGAGCCGTCTGGGCCGTTCGTCCGGTCCGCGGGCGGCGCGCGCACTGCTGAAGTGACCCGGATCACGCATTGGCGCTCAGGCGTGAGGTGGGTCACGATGGGTGGAAGGAGGCGCTGGTGGCTGACCCGTGGCTCGCCCTGGAGTTCGGCGCGGATCCGGCGGAGCGGATCGCGCAGGTCGGTGCCGCCCACGAGGCGTTCCTCACCGCGGGAACCACAGGCGGCGTCCGGGAGGTGGTCGCCCGCTCCTGGGAGCGGTCAGCGCTGCTCGACCCGGAGGCCACCGCGCCGGTCGACCTCACCGACGACGCGCTGGAGACCTACCGCGCCGCGCATCCGCTGGCCCGGGTGATGCCGCTGTTCCGCGACCTGCTCGGCGGCATCGCGCAGGACGGCGCGCACCTGATGGCGGTCTGCGACGCCGCCGGTCGGCTGCTCTGGGTGGAGGGCCACCCGGGGGTGCTGCGGCACGCCGAGCGGATGAACTTCGTACCGGGCGCCCGCTGGGACGAGGCGCACGCCGGCACGAACGCCCCCGGCACCGCCCTCGCCGTCGACCACGGCGTGCAGATCTTCGCCACCGAGCACTTCGTCCGGCCGGTGCAGCGCTGGACGTGCGCCGCCGCGCCGGTCCACGACCCGGTCAGCGGCGCGCTTCTGGGGGCCGTCGACATCACCGGCGGGGACCACCTGGCCAACCCGCAGAGCCTCGCGCTGGTGCGGGCGACCGCCCGGGCCGCCGAGGCGTTCCTGGCCGGGGCCGCGCCCACCGCGCCGGACGTGGCGTACGTGTCGGCGCTCGGGCGGGACGAGGCGGAGCTGCGCGTCGGCGGCCGGCGCATCCGGCTCGGCCGGCGGCACAGCGAGCTGCTGGTGCTGCTCGTCGACCATCCCGAGGGCCGCACCGGGGAACAGCTCGGCCTCGACCTCTACGGCGACGACAGGCGGCACCCGGTCACGCTGCGCGCCGAACTGTCCCGGCTGCGCCGCGTACTCGGCGAGGAACTGCTCGACTCCCGCCCGTACCGGCTGCGGCCGGCCGTGCGCGCGGACTTCCGTACCGTCACCGAACTGCTGGAGCGTGGCGATCCGGCGGCGGCGCTGCGCGCGTACCCCGGGCCCCTGCTGCCCGGGTCGGACGCGCCGGGAGTGGCGCGACTGCGCCGCCTGGTCGACGGTCAGGTGCGCGCCGCCGTGCTGGCCGGCGCCGATCCGGGGCTGCTCGCGGCCTGGACCGCGACGGCGGCCGGTGGCGACGACCTGGCCGCCTGGCAGGCCCTGGCCCGGGCGCTGCCGCCGGGCGCGCCCCGCCGGCCGCTCGCGCTCGCGCGGGCCCGCCAGCTCGCCGAGGAGTACGCGCTGCCCCGCGCAACGTTCCTGCAACGTCCCGGAAACTAGCCTGCCCGCCATCCACCCCAGACGGACGGCGGAGGTACCCATGACGCGCTACGACGCCCCCACCCACTGGCAGTCCCGCTACGACCACTACATCGGCGGCGAGTACGTGAAGCCGCACGGTGGCAAGTACTTCGAGAACCCGACCCCGGTGACCGGCCAGACCTTCTGCGAGGTGGCCCGGGGCACCGCCGAGGACGTGGAGAAGGCGCTCGACGCGGCGCACGGCGCGGCCGACGCGTGGGGCCGCACCTCGGTCGCCGAACGCTCGCTGATCCTCAACCGGATCGCCGACCGCATGCAGGACAACCTGGAGTCCCTCGCGATCGCCGAGACGTGGGAGAACGGCAAGCCGGTACGCGAGACGCTCGCCGCCGACATCCCGCTCGCGATCGACCACTTCCGCTACTTCGCCGGGGCGATCCGGGCGCAGGAGGGCTCGCTCGGCGAACTCGACGACGACACGGTCGCCTACCACTTCCACGAGCCGCTGGGCGTGGTCGGGCAGATCATCCCGTGGAACTTCCCGATCCTCATGGCGGTGTGGAAGCTCGCCCCGGCGCTCGCCGCCGGCAACGCGGTGGTGCTCAAGCCGGCCGAGCAGACGCCCGCCTCGATCCACTACCTGCTCTCGCTGATCGGCGACCTGCTGCCGCCCGGCGTGCTGAACGTGGTCAACGGCTTCGGCGTCGAGGCGGGCAAGCCGCTGGCCTCCTCGTCGCGGGTGGCGAAGGTGGCGTTCACCGGGGAGACCACCACCGGGCGGCTGATCATGCAGTACGCCAGCGAGAACATCAAGCCGGTCACGCTGGAGCTGGGCGGCAAGAGCCCGAACATCTTCTTCGACGACGTCAGCGCCGCGTCCGACGACTTCCGGGACAAGGCCCTCGAAGGCTTCACCATGTTCGCGCTCAACCAGGGCGAGGTGTGCACCTGCCCGTCCCGGGCGCTCATCCAGCAGGGCCACTACTCCGACTTCCTGGCCGCCGCCGTGGACCGGACGAAGGCGGTCAAGCAGGGGCATCCGCTGGACACTGACACGATGGTCGGCGCGCAGGCGTCGAACGACCAGCTGGAGAAGATTCTGTCCTACCTGGACATCGGGCGGCAGGAGGGCGCAAAGGTGCTGACCGGCGGCGAGCGGGCCGACCTGGGCGGCGAACTGGCCGGCGGCTACTACGTCCAGCCGACCATCTTCGAGGGCGACAACTCGATGCGGATCTTCCAGGAGGAGATCTTCGGCCCGGTCGTGTCGGTCACCTCCTTCGCCGACCTGGACGACGCCGTGAAGATCGCCAACGACACGCTGTACGGGCTCGGCGCGGGCGTGTGGACCCGGGACCTGAACACCGCGTACCGGGCCGGACGCGCGATCCAGGCCGGCCGGGTGTGGACGAACTGCTACCACGCCTACCCGGCGCACGCCGCGTTCGGCGGCTACAAGCAGTCCGGCATCGGCCGGGAGAACCACAAGATGATGCTGGAGCACTACCAGCAGACCAAGAACCTGCTGGTCAGCTACTCGCCGAAGAAGCTGGGCTTCTTCTGATGGGTGACACCGTGACAGTGACCCCCGCGGCGGCCGACCTGATCCGGTCGCTGCGGGGGCAGCACGGCCCGCTGATGTTCCACCAGTCCGGCGGCTGCTGCGACGGCAGTGCCCCGATGTGCTACCCGGCCGGTGAGTTCCGCACCGGCGGCTCGGACGTGCTGCTCGCCTCGCTGGCCGTCGACGGCGTGCCCGAGCCGGTGGAGTTCTGGATGTCGAAGGCCCAGTGGGAGCTGTGGCAGCACACCCGGCTCACCGTCGACGTGGTGCCCGGCCGGGGCAGCGGCTTCTCCCTGGAGGCACCGGAGGGTGTCCGCTTCCTCATCCGGTCCCACCTGAACCGCTGATCTGTCCGAGATCTTGCAGCTCGCGGGTATCGCGGCGGTGGGATGCTGACGCCGTCCACTTCGGAGTCCGCGTCCCACCACCGCTCGAGTCGCTACCGGGTCGCGTTCCGCCACCGCCCGACAGGAGACCGCTCATGAACCCGGTCCGACAGCCAGTGCTCGCCGCCGGCCTCACCGCCCTGGCCACCGCCGCCACGCTCGGGCTCGCGCCGGGCGCCGCCGTCGCCGCCCCGGCGACCTCACCCCGCGTCTCCGTCAACTGGTTCGGCGCCGCCGACGTACGGGCGCACACCGCCACCGTCGGCGGCCGGTTCGACTGCGGCGCCGAGCGCGGCCTCGCGTACATCGAGGTGCACCTGGAGCAGCGGGCACGGCGCGGCACGGTCACCGGCTTCGGGTTCGGCGTGATCGGCGCGTGCACCGACGAGCGCACCGCCGGCACCTGGACCGCGACGATCCCCGCAGACGAGGGCAGGTTCCGCCCCGGCCCGGCGACGACGATCGCCCGCCTGGTGGTCGAGCCCAATTCGATCACCGAAACCACCGAACGCGTGCGCCTGCGCCCCCACTGCGCTCGCCCCTGACCCCACCCCCTCTCCCCCTCTCCCCCGCGATCTTGCACTTGGCGCCCCTTGGTTGCCAGATCTGTCCCTTTTGCGGGGTAGGCAAGTGCAAGATCGGCGGGGGTTGGCGCGGTCGGCGGGGTTGGCGGGGGCGGAGGCAGCGCGGGTTAGGGGGTCAGGGCGGCTCGGAGAGTGGCGAGGATGTGGGACGGGCGTCGGTAGAGGTCGCGGTCGGTGAAGTAGCGCATCCGCCAACCGTTGGCGTCCAGCCAGTTGATCCGGTCGCGGTCGTACCGCATGCGCTCCGGGTCCAGGTGGGACAGACCGTCGTACTCCACACCCACCCGCCGTTCCCGGTAACCCAGGTCGACGCGGAAGCGGGGCATGCCGTACCGGTCGTGAATCCACATCTGTGGCTCGGGCGCCGGGAGCCCGCCGTCGAGCAGCAACAGCCGCAGCTGGCTCTCCTGCCGGCACTCGGAGCGGCCGTCGGCTCGCGGCACGAGATCGCGCGCCTGCCGGACGCCGCGCAGGGCCCGGTGCAGGGGCAACTCCGCCGCGAGGTCGTCGACCGTCACGGCACCCGAGCGGAGTGCGGCGTCGAGCACGGGGAGGGCATCCATACGGCGTACGCCTCGGGCAAGGTCGATCGCGCACTGCGTGGCGGGCACGCACGGCAGGCCACCGACGACCACTGGCCGGACCGGCAGGACGGAGTGATGGACGACGAGACCCGGTAGGCGGGGCTTGGCGACGTCCGGCGGCAACTGCACGTGCACCGCGGATTCCCGAAGGACGCCAAATCCGTGGCGGCGCGCCGCGCTCTGCATCGCCAGCATCGCGTCGCCGGGCAGACACAGCAGCAGGGCTCGCAGCTCGTCCTCGTCATCGCACGGTGTCGGCGCGTAGACACCGCGCCGCACGCGGACCAGCTCCTCGCGCCTGACTTGGGTGCGTACTCGCTTCACGGTGAGCACCCGCATCAGTTCCCGGGTCCTCCACAGCTGCGTCGACATCCCCGAACCATGCCGCCCCGCCCGCGCCCGAACCTCTCGCCACTTCCCTCACCTGTGGACAACCCCAGGCATGTGCACACCCCCCACCGTCCCTTCCCCTTGTGCTAGGCCCTCCCCTCGCCTAGCGCGATCTTGCAGTTAGCGCCCTCTCACCGGGGGATATGACCGGAATGCCGGGGCCGAAAGTGCAAGATCAACGGGGAGGAAGAGGGCGGAGGTGGCGGGTCAGCGGTTGTCCAGGAGCGGCTGGGTGGGGTTCCACGGGGTTCCGGTTTCGGCGTCGTGGCGGCGGCGGGCTATCGCGGACAGCGCCTCCAGCACCACCCGATTGCCCAGGTACGCGGTGATGTCGGCGTGGTCGTACGGCGGCGCGACCTCGACCACGTCCAGCCCGACCACCGGCAGCTCGTAACAGACCCGGCGCACCGCGTCGAGCAGTTGCCGGGAGGTGAACCCGCCCGGCTCGGGTGTGCCGGTGCCGGGCGCCATGCCGGGGTCGACCACGTCCACGTCGACGGAGAGGAACACGCCCTCGCACTCGTCGGTCGCGATGCCGAACGCCTCGGTGAGGCAGGTGTCCAGGCCGCGCGCCACGATCTCGGTCATCTCGTACGAGCGCATCCGCTGCTCGGCCATCCAGGCCAGCGTGTCCGGGCCGGGCCAGTAGCCGCGCAGCCCGATCTGGAGGAAGCGGTCGCCGCGTACCGCGCCGGACTCGATGAGCCGGCGCATCGGCTGGCCGTGGCCGTGCAGCGAGCCGAACTCGACGTCGCCGGTGTCGGCGTGCGCGTCGAAGTGCACGAGCGACACCCGGCCGAGCCCGTGGTGCCGGGCCACGCCGGTGGCGTCGGGCAACGCGATGGAGTGGTCGCCGCCGAGCACCACCGGGATCGCCCCGGCGGCGGCCACCGCGTGCACGGCGGTCTCCAACGCGGCGAGCGAGCGTTCGATGTCGCCGCCGAACATCTCCACGTCGCCGGCGTCGTAGACACACAGGTCCTGCAGCGCGTCCACGCGCAGTGCCAGCGACGGGCGGGAGCCGTCGTGCGGCAGGTAGCAGGCCTGCCGGATGGCGGACGGCCCGAACCGGGTGCCCGGCCGGTGCGACGTGCCGCCGTCGAAGGGCGCCCCGATGATCACCACGTCCGCGTCGGCGTACGTGACCGGCTCCTCGACGGTGCACGGCGGCACGCCGAGGAATGTGATGTCGGGGCCGTACATCGGGCCGTACCGGGTCATCGTTCCTCCATCCCCCACGGCGAACCGTAGCCGGTGAGCAGGTCCAGGAAGGGGGTCGGCGGGAACGCCTCCGGGCCCAGCACGCCCGTGCCCGTCCACGCGCCGGTGGCGAGCAGTTCCAGCGCGACGACCGGGTTGACAGCGGTCTGCCAGACCACCGCCTGGTGGCCGTACTCGGCCATCGACCACTCGTTGTCGACCACGTGGTAGAGGTAGACGCGGCGGGGCCGGCCGTCCGGGCCGGTGCCGGTGACGTACGTGCCGGCGCACGTCTTGCCGCTCATCCGGTCGCCGAGCGTGGCCGGGTCGGGCAGCGCGGCGGCCACCAGGTCGCGCGGCGACACCTCGACCCCGCGTACGCGCACCGGCTGGGTCGAGTCCAGTCCGAGCTTGTGCAGCGTGCGCAGCACCTCGATGAACTCGGCGCCGAGGCCGTACTTGAAGGTGACCCGCTTCGCCGGCACCCAGCGCGGGATGAGCAGCACCTCCTCGTGCTCGACGTTGACGCATTCGACCGGGCCGATCCCGGCCGGGAAGTCGAAGACCTCCGGCTCGCTGAACGGCTCGGTGGTGAACCAGCCGCGCCCGGCCTCCCAGATCACCGGCGGGTTGAGGCACTCCTCGATGGTGGTCCAGATGGAGAACGAGGGCGCGAAGTCGTACCCGGCGACTGTCAGGTTCGCGCCGTCGCGTACCCCGATCTCGTCGATCTCGGCGAAGAGTTCGTCGGCGGCGTAGCGGGCGAAGACGTCGGACAGGCCCGGTTCGACGCCGATGCCGCACAGCGCGAGCCGCCCGGCGGCGGCCCACCGCTCCGCGACGGCGAACTGCTCGTCGCCGAGCTTGACCCCGGTCTGGGCGTAGGGGTGCTCGGGGTGCGGCCGGGACAGCGACATGGCCATGTCGAGGTAGTCGGCCCCGGCGGCGAACGCGCCGTCGAAGATCGGCATGACGAAGCGCGGGTCGACCGCGTTGAGCACGTGCGTGATCCGGTGTTCCCGGCACAGCGCGGCCACCGCGTCGGCGGAGGAGGCGTCGACTGTGGCGGCGACGAACCGGTCGCCGTGACCGGCGACGGCCCGCGCCGCGCGCGCCGGGTCGTGGTCGGCGACCACCACGCGGTCGAAGAAGGAACGGCGGGCGGCGATGGATACGGCGGCGGAGCCGACGCCACCGGCGCCGACGAGGAGGATACGCATCAGGAGTCGAACCCCAGTCCAAGACGGTCGAGAGTACGGAGCCAGAGGTTGCGCCGTCCGTCACGCGCGTCGGCGCGGGCGAGCGACCAGCGGGTGAGGTTGATGCCCACGGACCGGGCCGGTTCCGGCGGGAACGGCAGCGGCTTGCGGCGCACCAGGTCGAGCCGGGTCAGCGGGGTGTCGGTGCCGGACAGCAGGTCGAGCGTGACGCGGGCGCCGAACCGGGTCGCGCCGACGCCGAGCCCGGTGAACCCGGCCGCGTACGCCAGGCGTCCTTCGTACGCGGTGCCGAAGAACGCGCAGAACCGGGTGCAGGTGTCGATGACGCCACCCCAGCGGTGGCTGAACCGCACATCGGCGAGTTGCGGGAAGGTCGTGAAGAAGTGCGACGCCAGCGTGGTGAAGGTGGCCTCGCGCTGCTCCAACGCGGGCGCCACCCGGTTGCCGTAGTGGTAGATCGCGTCGTAGCCGCCGAACAGGATCCGGTTGTCGGCGGTGAGCCGGTAGTAGTGGAACTGGTTACCGGTGTCGGCGAGCCCCTGCCGGTGCCGCCAGCCGATCGCGTCGCGCTGCGCGGCCGTCAGCGGCTCGGTCATCAGCGCGTAGTCGTAGACCGGGACGACCCAGGAGCGCAGCCGGCGCAGCAGCGGCGGAAACGCGTTGGTGGCGAGGACGACCTGCCGCGCCCGGACCGAGCCGGGCGCCGCGTCCGCGCCGCCCGACGTCCGGGCGAGCAGCGCGGCGCCGTCGCGGGCCAGGCCGGTGACGCGGGTGTGCTCGTGCACGCGTACGCCCAGGTCGAGCGCGGCCCGGCGCAGTCCCCAGGCGAGCTTCGCCGGGTCGAGCAGGGCCACCCGGTCGGCGTCCCACATCCCGCCCAGGTACGTCGGCGACGTCACCTCGGCGCGTACCTCGTCGCGGTCGAGCAGCCGCACGTCGTGGCCGTACCGGCGGGCCAGCTCGGCGTCGGCGGCGAGCCCGTCGAGCTGGTACGGCTCGACCGCCACCGCCAGTTCCCCGGTGCGTTCGAAGTCGCAGTCGATGTCGTACTTCGCGACGGTGGCGGCGATGGCGTCCAGGTTCTCCCGGCCCAGCCGTTCCAGCTCGCCGATCTCGCCGGGGAACCGCTCGACGCCGTTGGCGAGCCCGTGGGTCAGCGACGCGGCGCAGAACCCGCCGTTGCGCCCGGACGCCGCCCAGCCGCAGGTGCCCGCGTCGACGAGCAGCACGTCACGGTCCGGGTCGGCCTCCTTTGCGAGCAGCGCGGTCCACAGCCCGGCGTACCCGCCGCCGACCACGAGCAGGTCGGCGGCGTGCGCACCGGACAGCGACGGCAGCGCGTCGGGGCGCTCCGGGCGGTCCAGCCAGTACGACACGGGCGCGGCGTCGGCCAGCGCCCGGCCGGTATGCGGGAGTGTCATGGCTTGCCCGCCGGTGTGGCGACCACCGCGAGGGCGGCCCGTCGTGCCCGCCGCCCGCGCAGCGAGGTGGCCCCCACCAGCAGCAACGCGATCACGAACATGGCCGTGCCGATCACGTTGACCTGCGGCGGGATGCCCCGCTGGGAGGCGCCCCAGACGTACATGGGGAACGTGACAGTGGTGCCGGCGTTGAAGTTCGTGATGATGAAGTCGTCGAAGCTGAGCGAGAACGCCAGCAGCGCGGCGGCCACGATGCCGGGCAGCACGAGCGGCAGCGTGATCCGCCGGAACGTCTGCCACTCGCTGGCGTACAGGTCCATCGCGGCTTCCTCCAGCCGCCGGTCCATGCCGGAGAGCCGGGCCTTCACGGTGACCACGACGAACGACATGCAGAACATGACGTGCGCGATGACGATGGTCCAGAAGCCCTGCGGCACCCCGGCCGCGACGAAGAGGGCGAGCAGCGAGGTGCCCATCACCAGTTCCGGGGTGGCCATCGGCAGGAAGATCAGGCCGTTGAGCCCGGACCGGCCGCGGAAGCTGTGCCGGACCAGGGCGAACGCCATCAGCGTGCCGAGGAGCGTGGAGACGACGGTGGCGATGAGCCCGATCTGCATGCTGCGCACCACGGCGTCGCACATGTCCGAGGTGGCGCAGGGCTGCTTCCAGTTGTCGAGCGTGAACTCGTTGAAGTCGTAGGAGAGCCGGCTGGAGGGCCGGTTGAAGGAGAGCCCGGCGACCACCATGATCGGCAGCGTCAGGTAGCCGAGGACGAGCAGTGCCACGCCCATCACCCACCGGTCGGCGAGCCAGCGCCTGAGTTTCACAGCACCTCCTCCGTACCGGCCCGGCGCAGGTAGACGAAGACGATCGCCAGGATCGCGGCCATCAGCAGGAACGACAGCGCCGCGCCCTGCGGGTAGTCCAGCCGGACCAGGAACGCCGAGTCGATGACGTTGCCGATCATGTACTCGTTCGGCGTACCGAGCAGCTCGGCGTTGATGTAGTCACCGGTGGCCGGGATGAAGAACAGCAGCGTGCCGGCGATCAGGCCGGGCATCGACAGCGGCAGCGTCACCTTGGCGAACGCGCGCAGCGGGCTCGCGTACAGGTCGCTCGCCGCTTCCAGCAGCCGGGGATCGAGCCGCTCCAGGCTCGCGTACAGCGGCAGCACCAGGAACGGCAGGAAGTTGTACGTCAGGCCGAGCACCACGGCGATCGGGGTGGCCAGCAGCCGGCCGTCCGGTCCGAGCAGGTGCACGTCACGCAGCAGCCCGACCAGCGCGCCGTTGTCCGACAGGATGGTCTTCCAGGCCAGCGTGCGCACCAGGAAGCTGGTGAACATCGGCGCGACCACGGCGACCAGCAGCAGGTTCTTCCACCGGCCGGCCTTCTGCGCGATCGCGTACGCCAGCGGGTAGCCCATCAGCAGCGCGAGCACCAGCGCGATGGCCGAGTAGAGGAACGACCGGGAGAACTGCGGCCAGTACGCCTGCAACGCGTCCGGGTAGTTGCTGAACGCCCAGGTCATGGCGTACCCGGTGGAGAGCGACCCGGCCGGGTCGTAGAGGCTGGCCGAGGCGAGCTGCACGAGCGGGAGCGCGAAGAAGACGAGCAGCCAGGCCGCGCCGGGCAGCAGCAACAGGTACGGCAGGAGCCGGTTGCGCCCGCGCCGCACCGGCGGCGTCGCCGGTTTCCCGGCGGAGGTCGGTACGTGGGCCAGCGCGCTCATGCCGCCACTCCGACAATTCGCTCGCTCATGCCGACGCACCCACCGGCGGCTCGTCGAGCAGCGGCGCGGTCTGGTCGTCCTCACCGGCGGCCCGGGGCAGCAGGAACGCGTGCCGCGGGTCCCAGTGCGCGGTCACCGCCGTGCCGACCGCCAGCTGACCGCCCAGCCCGCTGTTCGCGGCGAACGCGGTCAGCTCGCTGCCCCACGCGGTGCGCACCAGGTACTGGGTGCTCACCCCGACGTAGGAGGCGTCGCTGACCACGCCGCCGACGTGCTGGTGCCCGGCCGGTACCCGGTCCGGGCTCTCGACCAGGTGCAGCTTTTCGGGACGTACGCCGAGGAAGGCCGGCCCGTCGGTGAGCCGGGCCCGGCCGGCGGGCACCGAGAAGCGCGAGCCGTGCGCCGTGACCAGCACGTCGTCGGCGGCGCGGCCGCCGGCTTCGGCGGCGAGCAGATTGGACTGGCCGAGGAAGTTCGCGACGAACGCGGTGGCCGGGTACTCGTAGATGTCGGCGGGCGCGCCGAGCTGTTCGATCCGGCCGGCGTTCATCACCGCGACCGTGTCGGCCATCGTCATGGCCTCCTCCTGGTCGTGGGTGACGTGCACGAAGGTGATGCCGACCTCGGTCTGGATCCGCTTCAGCTCGATCTGCATCTGCCGGCGCAGCTTCAGGTCGAGCGCGCCGAGCGGCTCGTCGAGCAGCAGCACCTGCGGGTGGTTGATGAGTGCGCGGGCCAGCGCGACGCGCTGCTGCTGGCCGCCGGAGAGCTGGGCCGGGCGGCGCCGGCCGTACCCCTCGAGCTGGACCAGCGCGAGCATCCGTTCGACCTGGTCGCCCACCTTGCGGATGCCGCGGCGGCGCAGCCCGAACGCCACGTTCTCGTGGATGTCCAGGTGCGGGAAGAGGGCGTAGCTCTGGAAGACGGTGTTGACCGGCCGCTTGTACGGCCGCAGCCCGGCGATGTCCTGCTCGCCGAGCAGCACCTTTCCGCTCGTCGGCTGCTCCAGCCCGGCGATCATCCGCAGCGTGGTGGTCTTGCCGCAGCCGGATGCGCCGAGCAGGGCGAAGAACGAACCCTGCGGGATGGTCAGGGTGAGGTCGTCGACGGCGGTGAAGACGCCGAACCGCTTGGTCAGGTCGACCAGCCGCAGGTCGCCGGCCGGAGTCTGCTGCCCCTTCACGCGCCGATCACCTGCTGGAACTTGGTCTCGTACTCCTTCTCCTGCGCCTCGTCGAGCGCCATGAAGACCTTGGCCTTGGACAGCATCGTGTCGTCCGGGAAGATCAGCGGGTTGCTCGCCAGGTCCGGGTCGATCTTCTCCATCTCGGCCTGCGCGCCCTGCACCGGGCAGATGTAGTTGACGTACGCGGCCAGCTTCGCCGCCACCGCCGGGTCGTAGTAGTGGTTCATCAACGCCTCGGCGTTGGCCTTGTGGGTGGCCTTGTTCGGCACCAGCATGTTGTCCGACCAGAGCATCACGCCGGACTCGGGCACCACGAACTTGATCTTCTCGTCGTCGAAGCCGAGCTGGACCACGTCGCCGGACCAGCCGATGCACGCGGCGATGTCGCCCTTGGCCAGGTCGGGCGCGTAGTCGTTGCCGGTGAAGCGCCGGATCTGCTTGCTGTCCACGGCCTTCTTGAGCTTGTTCAGCGCGTCGTCGAACTGGGCCGAGGTGAACTTGGCCGGGTCGTGGCCGAGCGACTGCAGCAGCAGGCCGATGGTGTCGCGCATCTCCGACAGCACGGTCACCTTGCCCTTGAGGTCCGGGCGGGTGAGCAGCTCGTCGACGGTGCGGATCTCCTTGGTGACGTTCGCGTTGTACGCGAGCCCGGCCAGGCCGGACTGCCACGGGACGGCGAGCTGGGTCTCGGCGTCGAAGGAGCGACCGCGCAGCGACTGCAGCAGGTTCGCCTCGACGTTGGGCATCTTCGACTTGTCGAGCTTCTGCACCCAGCCGAGGCGGATCACCCGGGCGGCCATCCAGTCGGTGAGGACCATGATGTCCCGGCCGGTGCTCTGACAGCCGGCGAGCTGGTTGCGTACCTTGCCGAAGAACTCGTTGTTGTCGTTGACGTCCTCGGTGTACGTCACCTGGATGCCCGAGGCGGCGACGAAGGCGTCGAGCGTGGGGCGCTTGGACTCGTCCTTCTCGTCGGTGTCCATGTACTGCGGCCAGTTCGAGAAGGCGACCTTCTTCTCGGTGGCGGAGAGATCCTCGCTCTTGCACCCGGCTTCGGTCTGCTGGGCGCCCTTGGTCCCGCAGCCGGCCAGGGTGCCCGCGGTGGCGAGCAGTGCGGCCGAGCCGACGGTCCCGGTGAGCAGACCACGCCGGGTGAGGGTCCGAAGGGGACTACGCATGTGACGACTCCTTGAGGGGGCATCGTCGGCGGCGGGACGGGGGGCGGCGCGCCGGCGGGAGGGTCAGTGGCGATGGACGACTGATCCTGACATGAGAAAACCTCTCTCACAAGGGATTCCGTTGCGGGAATAGCCACTCGCCACGAAATACGCCAGACTGCGCGGGGCACTACGATCGATCCGGAGATTCGGACACAAGGAGCGTCGATGGTCAACCGGCACCAGGAGAACTCCAACGGCGGCCGTCGGGTCACCGTGCGTGAAGGATCCAATCACGCTCTGCTCGACGACGTGGCCAAGCAGATCATCGAGCAGCTCCAGGAGGACGGGCGCCGCCCGTACGCGAGCATCGGCAAGGCGGTCGGCCTCTCCGAGGCGGCGGTACGGCAGCGGGTGCAGCGGCTGCTCGACGCGGGCGTCATGCAGATCGTCGCGGTCACCGATCCGCTCCAGCTCGGCTTCCCCCGCCAGGCCATGATCGGGCTGCGCACCGACGGCGACCTGGAGTCCGTCGCCGACCGGCTGGCCGAGTTCGAGGAGATCGACTACGTGGTGATCACCGCCGGCTCGTTCGACCTGCTGGCCGAGGTGGTCTGCCGCAACGACGAGCACCTGCTGGAGATCCTGCAGAAGCTGCGCGGCGTCCCCGGGGTGCTCTCCACCGAGGCGTTCGTCTACCTGAAGCTGCGCAAGCAGACCTACAGCTGGGGCACCGCCTGATGCGGATTCCGTTGACAGAGCAGTAATGCGGCGCTGAATCCGTCGCGCTGAGGCTTTTTCACTTGCCTTATCGGCATCGCCTGTGGGATAACCGTGGGCAGAGCGGCCGGTGTCACCCCTGACCGGCCCGAGACCCGATGGGGCTGACATGGCCAACGCCACCGACCACCTGTGGATGCACTTCACCCGCATGGCGAGCTACCCGACCGGCGAGGTTCCGACAATCGTCCGGGGCGAGGGCGCGTACGTCTGGGACGCGCAGGGCCGCCGCTACCTGGACGGACTGGCCGGGCTGTTCGTCGTCAACGCCGGCCACGGCCGCACCGAGCTGGCCGAGGCCGCCGCCAAGCAGGCCGGCGAGCTGGCCTACTTCCCGCTCTGGTCGTACGCCCACCCGAAGGCCGTCGAGCTGGCCGAGAAGATCGCCACGCTCACGCCCGGCGACCTGAACCGGGTCTTCTTCACCACCGGCGGCTCGGAGGCCGTCGAGGCGGCGTGGAAGCTGGCCCGGGCCTACTTCAAGCGCACCGGCAAGCCCACCAAGCACAAGGTGGTCAGCCGCTACATCGCCTACCACGGCACCTCGATGGGCGCTCTGTCGATCACCGGCCTGCCCGGCATCAAGACCGACTTCGAGCCGCTGGTGCCGGGTGGCATCAAGGTGCCGAACACCAACTTCTACCGGGCCCCCGAGCACGGCGACGACGCCGAGGCGTTCGGCCGCTGGGCCGCCGAGGAGATCGGCCGGGCGATCGAGCGGGAGGGACCGGAGACGGTCGCCGCCGTCTTCCTGGAGCCGGTGCAGAACTCCGGCGGCTGCTTCCCGCCGCCGCCCGGCTACTTCGAGCGGGTACGCGAGATCTGCGACGCGTACGACGTGCTGCTGGTCAGCGACGAGGTGATCTGCTCCTGGGGCCGGCTCGGCGAGTACTTCGGCGCCGTCCGGTACGGCTACCAGCCGGACATCATCACCACCGCCAAGGGCATCACCTCCGGCTACGCCCCACTCGGCGCCATGATCGCCAGCGAGCGGCTGATGGAACCGTTCCTCACCGAGACCGGCATGTTCGCGCACGGCGTCACGTTCGGCGGCCACCCGGTCTCCTGCGCCGTCGCGCTGGCCAACCTGGAGGTGTTCGCCCGGGAGGACCTGATCGGGCACGTCCGGGCCAACGAGGGCGCGTTCCGGTCCACCCTGGAGAAGCTGCACGACCTGCCGATCGTCGGCGACGTCCGCGGTGACGGCTACTTCTACGGCATCGAGCTGGTCAAGGACAAGACGACCCGGGAGACGTTCGACGAGGCCGAGTCCGAGCGGCTGCTGCGCGGCTTCCTGTCCACCGCGCTGTTCGACGCCGGGCTCTACTGCCGGGCCGACGACCGCGGCGATCCGGTGGTGCAGCTCGCCCCGCCGCTGATCGCCGACCAGCAGCACTTCGACGAGATCGAGCAGATCCTGCGCGCGGTGCTGACCGAGGCATGGTCGCGGCTCTGACCCGATGACCGGCTACCAACAGCTGTCGTACTGGCTGTCCGGCCTGGACGAACCGCTGACACCACGACCCGGGTTGCCCGGCGACACGGACGCCGACGTGGCGATCGTGGGCGCCGGGTACACCGGGCTGTGGACGGCGTACTACCTGGCCCGGGCCGAACCCACGTTGCGCGTCGTCGTGCTCGAACGGGAGATCGCCGGGTTCGGCGCCTCCGGCCGCAACGGCGGCTGGTGCTCGGCGCTGTTCCCCACCTCGCTGCCGGCGCTGGCCCGGCGGCACGGCCGGGACCGGGCACTGGCCATGCAGCGGGCCATGCACGACACCGTCGCCGAGGTGGGGCGGGTCGCCGCCGCCGAGGGCATCGACTGCGACTGGCAGGCCGGCGGCACGGTGACGCTGGCCCGCAGCGAGGCCCAGCTCGGCCGGGCCCGCGCCGAGGTCGCCCAGGCCCACACGCACGGGCTCACCGACGACGACCTGACGCTGCTCGACGCCGCCGAGGCCGCCGCGCGCTGCAACGCCGAGGGGGTACGCGGCGGCACGTACACCCCGCACTGCGCGGCGGTGCACCCGGCGAAGCTGGTCCGGGGCCTCGCCCGGGCGGTGGAGCGCCGGGGCGTACGCATCCACGAGCGCACACCGGTCACCGCGGTGCGGCCCGGCGCGGCGGTCACACCGGCGGGCGTGGTCCGGGCACCGGTGGTGGTCCGCGCGACGGAGGGCTACACGCCGGGGCTGTCCGGCCAGCGGCGCACCGTGGCGCCCGTCTACTCGCTGATGGTCGCCACCCCGCCGCTGCCCGAGGAGACCTGGGCACGGATCGGGCTGGCGCAGCGGGAGACGTTCTCCGACTACCGGCACGTCATCGTGTACGGCCAGCGCACCGCCGACGGCCGCCTGGCGTTCGGCGGGCGGGGCGCGCCCTACCACTACGCCTCCCGGGTCCGGCCCGGATTCGACAGGGAGCCCCGGGTGTTCACGGCGCTGCGCCGCGCGCTCGCGGACCTGTTCCCGGTCCTCGGGCCGGAGGTGCCGGTGACGCACGCCTGGGGCGGGCCGCTCGGCGTGGCCCGGGACTGGGCCGCGTCGGTGGGGCTGGACCGCAGCACCGGGCTCGCCTGGGCCGGCGGCTACGTCGGCGACGGCGTCGGCACCAGCAACCTCGCCGGCCGTACGCTGGCCGACCTGATCCGGGGCGTGGAGAGCGACCTGACGGCGCTGCCCTGGGTGGGCCACCGCTCCCCACGCTGGGAACCGGAGCCGCTGCGCTGGCTCGCCATGAACGCCGGCCTGCGGGTGATGTCCTCAGCCGACCGGAGAGAGCACCGCACGTCCCGCCCGTCCCGCCGAGCCGAGGCCTTCAACCGCTTCCTGGGCCACTGACCGCACCCGGCCTCCCGCCCGGCACCCCGCCCCGTTGATCATGAGGTTGGCGGCACTCAGGGAGATCGAAAACGCCGTCAACCTCATGATCGACCGAAAAGCCTGACGGTGGGTCAGTGGTGGGGCGGGATGACCCGGAGGTGGCCTCGGCGGCCCTGCTGGTGGGGGGCCTGGGGCTTGCTGGCGGGCTCGTCCTCGGGAGGACGGGGCGGGGCCGGGCGTGCCGCTTCGCGTACCGCCTCGGCCAGCGCCACCAGGTCGTCGGTGGTGGGCGGCGGCGGCTCGAACTCGCCCTCGTGCCGCACCACGTCCCAGCCGCGCGGGGCGGTCAGGTTGCGGGCGTGCGGCTCACACAGGTCGTACGTGTGCGGTTCGGCGAACGCGGCGAGCGGGCCCACCACCGCCGTCGACTCGTTGTAGACATAGGTCAATGTGGCGACCGCTTGCCGGGGGCAGCCGTTACGGGAGCAGCGCCGTGGTGACCTCACGGCGGCAGGGTATCCCCATTACCGGGTCCGGCGCACCGCTTCGCGTTACGACACGCCCGTCATGGTGATCACAATT
Organism: Micromonospora sp. WMMA1949; assembly: GCF_027460145.1. NCBI lineage: Bacteria > Bacillati > Actinomycetota > Actinomycetes > Micromonosporales > Micromonosporaceae > Micromonospora > Micromonospora sp. WMMA1949. The sequence goes on from NZ_JAPZBG010000001.1 coordinate 1,712,704, forward strand.
CCTCCGATCGGCGCACCGGCACGCCGGACGGCCGCGCGACAGCGGGTGGACCGTCGCCCCGGGCTACCCTGTCCGTCATGACGAGCCCGCAGAACCGCCGCCCCGGTTCCGGCCGGCGCACCCACCGCGACCGGCACGGTCGCGGGCTGCGCGGGCGGCTGGTGCCGGCCACCGTGCCGCTGGCCCGGACGAAGGCCGAGGTCTTCGACGATCTGGTGCTCGACACGGTGGAGACGCTCGAACGCCGGTTCGCCAAGGAGCTGGCCGGTGTGGAGTTCGCGGTCGAGGACGTCCCGCCGGACCTGAACGTCTACGACTCGGACGTGCTGGAGGACGGCGAGGTGCCGCTCGCCCGGCTGCTGCCCGGGCGGCCCGGCCGCCAGGAGGTGCCGCCGCGCATCGTGCTCTACCGGCGGCCGCTGGAGTTCCGCGCGATGGACCGCGAGGATCTCGCCGACCTGGTGCACGACGTGATCATCGAGCAGGTGGCGAATCTGCTCGGGGTCGATCCGGACGAGCTGGCCTGACCGGTCGCCGGGGCCGGCCGGTGGGCGCCGCCACCCGGCCGGATGCTCCGGCCGGACGGCGACCCGGGTCCGGAGCGGCCCCCACCGCCCCGTGGACCCGTACGTCGATCAGGCGGCGACCCGCCGCTTGAGCTTGCGCCGCTCCCGCTCGGAGAGGCCACCCCAGATTCCGAACCGCTCGTCGTGACCGAGCGCGTACTCCAGGCATTCCGTCTTCACTTCGCACCGCGAGCAGATGCGCTTCGCCTCGCGGGTCGAGCCGCCCTTCTCGGGAAAGAACGCCTCCGGGTCGGTCTGCGAGCAGAGCGCTCGCTCCTGCCACTCCGGCGCGTTCCCGAGCAGGTCGGCCACCTCGAGCTGGCCGTCCATCGATTGCCTCCTTGTCGCGCACCGGCGTCATTCGCCGCTGCAACCCCCCACGCGAAAGGCGTGCCTGTCCGTACGGTCACCATTTGTTGCGTTCCGTGCGAACAACCCCATTCAAATTACACGCGTGTAATGCGTGCGCCGTCAAGCCAAACTTGATAATGGAGTCGCCCTCCCGACACGTCCGGGACGACCGCCGCGGTCGCCCGTAGCCTCGCAACCTGCCCTATCGATTCAGACCCCGGACGAGTAACGCCCTCCCCGGCGAGTTGCCGGAAGTTTTCTGCCGTGGCGCATCGCCGGCAGGCCGGCCGGACGCCCCCGCCGGCCGCTCGTACCAAGATCAGAATTGGTGGGGCAAAGGGTAACCCGCTTCCCGCGACACCGCCCGTCGAGCCGTCCAACGCCGAGAGCGCCCCGTCCACATGGTGGACGGGGCGCGGGTTCCGACGTGACTGACGGATCAGTCCAAGCGGGCTGGTGAGCTGGTGGGCCAGACGAATTCGGCGACCGACCCGCCGGTGACCGAGATCGCCCCGGCGGACGTGTGGTCGTCCCACCAAACGGTATACACACCCGCCTCCAGGTCCGGGTAGACGGCACTGTGGAACACCCCGTCCCGGACGTGCCGCTCACGTACGGCGGAGTGGGTCCGCGGACCGTCGAGGTCCACCCGACTGATCTCGATCTCCCGGCCGTGCAGGTCCCGCCCGGTGTGGATGATCAGCGCGCCCCGGTCGCCGCCGAGATCGAGCACGACGCTCCCCACCTCCGACGGGCCGAGATCGTGATGGTGTGACATCAGCCGCCTCCCGTCAGGACTTCTTCGCCTGCGGGTTGCCGAACCCGTCGTACGGCGTGCCGAGGAACGGGAAGTCGGCCAGGAACGGCGCGGTGACGTCGGCCGCGCTCAGGCCGGGCGTCACCGCCGCGGCGGCGGCGTCCGGGCGGAACGTCTTGTCGACGAGCGGCACGGTCAGCCCGGCGATGGCGCGCAGCGCGATGGTCACCACGTCGTCGGCGGGACGGCGGCCGTTGGGGAAACCGGCCAGGTCGCCGCCGAGCACGCCGAACCGGTCCGGCGTGCGGCTGGGCCGGATCGCCGTGTTCAGCCGCAGCATGTCCGCCTGCACGTCGCCCGTGGTGTTGGCGAAGCCGTCGATCAGTCCGGCCGGGACACCGGTGAGCAGGATCGCCACCAGGTCGGCGCGCGGCTTCTTGGACTTGTTGAGCGCGTCCAGATTGGGGAACACACCCGGGTAGAGCGCCGGCAGCAGCGCGGCCAGCTCGGGCCGCTCGACGAACCCGGCGAACCGCTTGTCCTCCGACGGCGGGAGAGTGTTCCAGACATCCTTCTTGGACATCGGCACGATGACCTCGTTGAACAACGGGTTACCGAGCCGCGACACCTGCGTGAACGGGCCGGCTGCGGTGTCCGCGGAGACCCGGTCGCCGAGCACCCGGACCTGCTGGCGGGACGCGCTCGTCCACACGCCGATGGTCGAGGAGCGGTCGGCGGGGCTGTAGCGGGCGGCCTTGCGGCGTACCTGGGCGAGCGGCACCTGCACGGCGAGGCTGTGCACGTTGAGCCGGTCCAGCGCGTTCACCGGCTCGCCCTCGGCCCGGAACAGCTTCTTGCCGGCGACGTGCAGCTGCTGGAACGGCCGCAGCGTACCCAGCTCGAACACCGCGCCCAGGTCGACGAAGAACCCGTCGGCCCGCTGCCCGGCGAATACCTTCTCGCCGGTGGACAGCTTGAACGTCGCCTGCCGGACCAGGTTCTGGTATTTCGGCGTCGACAGCGGGCCGACGTTGCACGGCGGGCAGGGCAGCTTGTGCGCCAGCACCCGCGCGCGGCCGTCCGCGATGCGGGTCAGCCGGTAGAACTGGCGCCGGTTCCAGTTCTTGCTCTCCAGCGACTCGATCGGCCCGGTGTTGTAGAGAAAACTGTTCTCGTTCGTGATCTCGGTAGTGAATTCGAAACGATAGGTGACGTCCGGATAACCGTCACCGTCGTTGTCGATGTGAATCTCGTACCGGACGTCGTCACCGAACTCGAAGAAGTTCGGGCCGCCGGAGGGAAGCTGCAGCGGCACGTAGTTGGCGATCAACGTGACCGTGTCGGGCTGGTTCGGCGTGACGAACGCGTACAGGTCGGAACTGTCGGCGACCGGATCCTTGGCGATCTCCGGGGCCTCGCGGTGAGAGGACATGGCGGACGCACCTTCGTCGGGGGAACGGAAGTCGGAACCGGCGCCGGGAGCCCACGCCGGTGAAGGGTGGGATCAGCGCCGGCCGGCGGCGCGCACCAGGCGGTCGGCCAGGCCGCGGTCGCGTACCTCGACCCGGTTCGTGCCGACGAAGACGTCCATGACGCCGGCGGCGGCGTCGCGGAGGTGGACCACGATCGGCTCGTCGCGCCGGTTCGCCGTGGGGTTGTTCTGCGCGGCGGACAGGCCCGGAACGGTGAGGGCGGCGGCGCCCAGCGTCGCGCTCGCCGCGGCGGTGAGCGTCTGCCTGCGGGTCAACCGCGGCCAGGTCCGCCGCTTCTTCGGCGCCTCGGTGGTCTCGTCAGTGCTCATCGGCAACCTTTCCGGACCGGCGCCGCAGCGCCGCAACGGGCCCCGGCGCCCGGACACCGCCGGGCCCCGGTTCGGGGTCACCGGCGGCGGTCCTCGCCGAAACCGCCGCCGGCATCGACAGGTACGGCGCGCGGCGGGGAAAGGTTCGACCTCAGGCGCGGGCGTGACCGTACGCGGTCGTCCGCTTGCGGAACGGGCGCCCGGCGGCGGTGGCGATGGCCCGCAACTGCTCCTCGGTACGGGCCGAGCCGTTGCCCGAACCGGCCATCCGGGAGATCGTCTCCTCCATCAGCGTGCCGCCCAGGTCGTTGCAGCCGCCGCGCAGCATCTCCACAGTGCCTTCGTCGCCGAGCTTCACCCAGGAGCACTGGATGTTGTCGATCCGGCCGTGCAGCAGCAGCCGGGCCATCGCGTGCACCGCCCGGTTCTCCCGCCAGGTCGGGCCCGGGCGGGCGATGCCGGCCAGGTAGATCGGGGCGTTCGTATGCACGAACGGCAGCGCCACGAACTCGGTGAACCCGCCGGTACGGTCCTGCACACCGGCCAGCACCCGGAAGTGGGCCAGCCACTGGCCCGGGTGGTCCACGTGGCCGTACATCATCGTGGAGCTGGACCGGATGCCCAGCTCGTGGGCCGTGCTGACCACCTCGACCCAGGCGGCGGCCGGCAGCTTGCCCTTGGTGAGCACCCAGCGCACGTCGTCGTCGAGGATCTCGGCGGCGGTGCCCGGGATGGTGTCCAGCCCGGCCTCGCGGAGCTGGAGCAGCCACTCCCGGACCGGTACGCCGGCCTTCGCGGCCGCGGTGGCGATCTCCATCGGGGAGAACGCGTGCACGTGCATGCCGGGCACCCGCGCCTTGATCGCGCGGACGATGTCGGCGTAGCCGGTGACCGGCAGCTTCGGGTCGATGCCGCCCTGGAGGCAGACCTCGGTCGCGCCGGCCGTCCACGCCTCCTCGGCCCGGTCGGCCACCTGCTCGAGGGAGAGCCGGAACGCGTCGGCGTCGCTCTCCCGCTGGGCGAACGCACAGAACCGGCAGCCCACGTAGCAGACGTTCGTGAAATTGATGTTGCGGTTGACCACGTAGGTCACGTCGTCGCCGACCGCGTCCCGGCGCGCGTCGTCGGCCAGCCGGCACAGCTCGTCCAGCGCCGGGCCGTCCGCGCCGAACAGCGCCAGCGCCTTGGCCTCGTGCGCCGGCGTCAGCAGCGCGGCCGGGTCGTCAGCGGCCAGCCGCAGGCCCGCGCGCAGGTCGGCGTCCGCGCCGGCGCCCAGGGGTACGCCCGCGCGCGCCTCCGGCGCCACCTTGCCGGCCACCTCGGCCCAGTCGCCGTACACGCTGTCGAAGTCGCCCCGCCGGTCGTCGGTACGGCCGGTGACGTCGATCGTGACGTGCAGGTCGGTCCGGCCGCCGTAGCCCGACTCCGGCTCCTGCCACGGCCGTCCCACCGGGCGGGCCGCCTCGACTGCGAGCCCGGTGGCCGGGTCGGCGAGCGCCGTGACGTGCGGCAGCAGGCGCGGGTCCAGCCACGGCTCGCCCGCCCGGACGTACTCCGGGTAGACGGTCAGCCGCTCGCGCAGCGTGAACCCGGCACTCGCGGTACGCGCCGCCAGCTCGTCGAGGTGCGGCCAGGGCCGCTCCGGGTTGACGTGGTCGGGCGTGACCGGGGAGACGCCGCCCCAGTCGTCGATGCCGGCGCGCAGCAGCAGGTCGTACTCGCCCGCGATGAGGTTCGGCGGGGCCTGGATGCGGGCCTTCGGGCCGAGCAGCACCCGGGCCACCGCCACGGTGGCGGCCAGGTCGTGCAGCTCCGCGTCCGGCATGCCGCGCATCGCGGTGTCCGGCTTGGCGCGGAAGTTCTGCACGATCACCTCCTGGAGGTGGCCGTACTCCCGCATCGCGCGGCGGATCGCGAAGATCGCGTCGACCCGCTCGGCCCGGTTCTCGCCGATGCCGATCAGGATGCCGGTGGTGAACGGCACCCCGACCCGGCCGGCGTCGTCGAGCACCCGCAGGCGTACCGCGGGTTCCTTGTCCGGCGAGCCGTAGTGCGGGCCGCCGGGCTCGGACCAGAGCCGGGTGGCGGTGGTCTCCAGCATCATGCCCATGCTCGGCGCGACCGGCTTGAGCCGCTGCAGCTCCGACCAGGTGAGCACGCCCGGGTTCAGGTGGGGCAGCAGGCCGGTCTCCTCCAGCACCGCCACCGCGCAGGCGCGCAGGTAGTCCAGCGTCGAGTCGTACCCCCGCTCGTCCAGCCACCGGCGGGCCGCCGGCCACCGCTCCTCGGGCCGGTCGCCGAGCGTGAACAGCGCCTCCTTGCAGCCCTGCGCGGCGCCCTCGCGGGCGATCGCCAGCACCTCGTCGCGTTCCAGGTAGGCGGCGGGCAGCCGGTGCGGCACGGTGGCGAACGTGCAGTAGTGGCAGCGGTCCCGGCAGAGCCGGGTCAGCGGGATGAAGACCTTCTTCGAGTACGTCACCACGCCCGGCCGCCCGGCGTCACGCAGCCCGGCGTCGCGGATGTCGGAGGCGATCCGGAGCAGGTCGTCGAGCATCGGCCCGCGAGCGGCGAGCAGCGCACTCGCCTCGCCGGCGTCGAGTGCCCGGCCGGTGGCGGCCCGCCCCAGCGCCCGCCGGATGCTCGCCTCGGTCGGTTCGGGGTCGCTGCGATCAACCATCCGCCCAGCCTAAGCGCTGCCGGACGGCCGGACGCCCGCCCCCGGTCGCGGTCCGGGCATCGGGACGAACCGGGTGATCCCCCGCACAGCGGCGGGCTCCGGTGGCGGCGGGCGACGATGCTCCGTCGCCCGCCGCCCGGACCTCAGCGGGGCTGGTTCGGGTCCTCGCGGTCGAACCGCTGGGTGCGCTCGTCGTCGGCGGCGGGCGACGGCGCGCCCGGCTCGGCGGACTGGCGCGGGATCGCCTGCGTCGGGTCGGCCGACGGCGGCTGGCCGAACGGCGCGGACTGCGGCGATCCGTACTGCGGCGCCTGCTGCGGGCCGGCGTACGGCGAGCCGGCCTGCGGGTCGGCGGACGGCGGGCCGGACTGCGGGCCGTGTGGCGGCGCGGTGTTGAACGGCGGCGCCGACTGCGGCTGGCCGTACGGACCGGGCTGCTGCTGCGGCCAGCCGGGCGGGGGCGAGCCGGCCTGCGGGTAACCCTGGCCGGGCTGCTGCGGGTAGCCGCCCGCGCCGGGGTAGCCCTGACCCGGCTGCTGCGGCCAGCCGGGCTGGGGCTGGCCGTACACGCCCGGCTGCGCCTTGGGCTTCGGCACGTAGTAGAGCGTGCGCCAGATCTTGAACACCACGAACGCGGCGATCCCGAAGATCGCCAACCACGCCACGCGGGTGAGCAGACCGAGGAACGCGTCCAGCACCTCACCGTCGGCGAGCCGGCCGACCAGCCAGATCAGGAACGTCAGCGCGCCGAACACGACGGAGACGGCGTACTCGACGAGCGCCACCTGCGTGATCAGCTTGGCCTTCGGCACGACCGGGAGGATCACGGTGGCGATCAGGACGGCGAGCAGCGGCAGGACCGTCGCCTCCAGGCCGATGAAGGCGAAATACGTGCTCCCGGCGCGGCTGCTGAACGTGCTGTAGTCGACCGGCACCAGCAGGCGCAGCAGGCCGACGAAGAGAAGCACGGCGTTGGCGCCGAGAAGGACGAGCGCGGCCAGTTCGCGCAACGGCTTGATCAACTGGCTGGCCTGCGCGGCGTCGCCGGACGCGGGCTCGGCGGGGCTGGTCACGGACTCCCCCAGGGGACGAAAGCGGACAGTTGCCGAAGTGAGCGTAGTCTCTCCGGCCACCGGACGATCGACGGCGGCGCGTGCGGAAGGATGGACGTCATGCGCATCGTGGTACTGACCGGCGGCATCGGGGGCGCCCGTTTCCTGCTCGGCGTGCGGGCGTACGCCCGTGAGGTGGGCGCCGAGGTGACCGCCGTGGTCAACGTCGGCGACGATCTGCTGCTGCACGGGCTGAAGGTCTGCCCCGATCTGGACAGCGTGCTCTACACGCTCGGCGGCGGCGCCGACCCGGAGCGGGGCTGGGGCCGGGCGGGCGAGACCTGGACGGTGAAGAACGAGCTGGCCGCGTACGGCGCGGAGCCGAGCTGGTTCGGCCTCGGCGACAAGGACGTCGCCACCCACCTGGTGCGCACCCAGATGATCAACGCCGGCTACCCGTTGTCCCAGGTCACCGAGGCGCTGGCGGCGCGCTGGCAGCCGGGCGTACGGCTGCTGCCCGCCACCGACGACCGCCTGGAGACGCACGCCGTCGTCACCGACGACCAGGGCCGCCGGGCGATCCACTTCCAGGAGTGGTGGGTGCGCCATCGGGCCGCCGTACCCACCGACCGGTTCGTCTTCGTCGGCGCCGACACGGCGAAGCCCGCGCCGGGCGTGGTCGAGGCGATCGCCGCCGCGGACGTGGTGCTGATCGCGCCGAGCAACCCGGTGGTGAGCATCGCGCCGGTGCTGGCGGTGCCCGGTCTGCGCGACGCGGTGACCGGCGGGCCGGCCCCGGTGATCGGGGTGTCGCCGATCATCGGCGGCGCGCCGGTACGCGGCATGGCCGACCGCTGCCTCGCCGTGCTCGGCGTGGAGTGCAGCGCGGCCGGCGTGGGCGGCCTCTACGGCGCCCGGTCGGCGGGCGGGCTGCTCGACGGCTGGCTGGTCGCACCGGAGGACGAGGACGCCGTGGTGCCGGACGTGACAGTCCGCGCGGCGCCGCTGCGGATGACCGACGAGGCGGCGACCGCCGCGATGGTGCGCGCCGCGCTGGAGTTGATGTGAGGCTGGAGATCCTGCCGGTGCCGGGCATCGGCGACGTGACCGAGGGCGACGACCTGGCGGCGCTGATCACCGGTGCGGCGCCCTGGCTGCGCGACCACGACGTCCTGGTGGTAACCAGCAAGATCGTGTCGAAGGCGGAGGGCCGGCTCGTCGACGTGCCGGCCGACGGCCCGGAACGGCTCGCCGAGCGGGACCGCATCCTGGCCGGCGAGACCGCCCGGGTGGTGGCGACGCGGGGCGCGACCCGGATCGTGCAGACCCACCACGGGTTCGTGATGGCCACCGCCGGCATCGACGCCTCGAACGTGGACAAGACCCGCCTGGTGCTGCTGCCCGTCGACCCGGACGCGTCCGCCCGGGCGCTGCGCGACGCGCTGCGCGACAGGTACGGCCTCGACGTGGCGGTGATCGTCAGCGACACCATGGGCCGCCCGTGGCGCAACGGGCTGACCGACGTGGCGCTCGGGGTGGCCGGCATGCCGGCGATCCGGGACCACCGGGGCGAGGTCGACCCGTACGGCAACGAACTGTTCGTCACCCAGATGGCGGTGGTCGACGAACTCGCCGCCGCCGGTGAGCTGATCAAGGGCAAGTGCGACCAGGTACCGGTCGCGGTGATCCGGGGTTACCTCGCCGCGACCCGGGACGACGACGAGGGCGCCCGCGCGCTCGTCCGCGACGCCTCGATGGACCTGTTCTCGCTCGGCACGGCCGAGGCGCGCGCCGCCGGTCTGCGGGCGGCGGCGACGCTCGCGGACCGGATCGGCCCCGAGCCCGCCGACCCGGACGCGGTGCGGCGGGCGATCGACGCGGTGGCCGACGTGGTCGCCCCCGGCACGGTCTTCACCCACGTGACCGACGACGAGGTACGCGCCGGACTCGCCGCCACGGTGCCCGGCTGGCCCAACTCGGCCACCGGCCTGCTGCTCGGCGCGGCGCCCGCCCCTGTCGACCCGGCGGATCTGGTCCGGTTCGGCGCGGACCTGCAACGTCTGCGCGCCGCGCTGGCCGCCGAAGGCGTCGACTCGATGTTGCTCCCGCCCCCGTCCGGCAGCACCGCGAGCGCCACGCTGGCGCTCTGAGACGGTCAGGCGTCGAGGACGGCCCGGCCCAGCGGGGTGAGCGTGTGCAGGACGGTGTTGCGGTCGCGCCGGCTGACCAGCAGCCCCGCGTTGCGCAGCACAGTGGTGTGCTGGCTGGCCGCGGCGGCGGAGATGCGCAGCCGGCGTGCCATCTCGCCGGTGGTGCAGCCCTCGTCGGCGGCCTGGAGCACCCGGGAGCGGGTCCGGCCGAGCAGGGCGGCGAGCGCCTCGCCCTGCGGTGACGCGGCGGCGCCGGACGCGGGCGTCAGACCGGCCAGCCGGTCGACCGGGTAGACCAGCACCGGGGGCAGCGTCGGGTCGACCAGCGCCACCGGGGTACGCGAGCAGAAGAACGACGGCACGAGCAGCAGCCCGCGGCCGTCCAGGTGCAGCTCCCGGGTGTCCGGGTAGTCGAGCACCTCCAGCACGCCCGAGACCCAGCGCATGTTCGGCCGCAGGCTCGCCAGCAGCCCCTCGGCGCCGCCGTCGAGCATGGCGCGCGCACGCCGGGCCCGGTCCGCCTCGACCGCCGCCTGCACCCGGGACCAGTACGGCGTGACCGCCAGTGACTGGTAGCGCGCCATGGCGTCGGTGAGGTGGTGCAGCGTCTCCGGTTCGCCACGGGCGAGCGCGGTGGCCGACGACGGCAGCGTGGTCTCCCCGGCGAGGAGCGTCAGGTCGCGCTGCAACATGTCCACAGGGGTGCCCCGGACCGCGTCCAGCCCGGCCTCGAAGCCCTCCCGGCTGGCGGACGGGGTGAGGAAGTCGGGGAAGTAGCCACGCGGCGGGTTGAGCGCGAGCAGCAGGCGGTACTGCTCGGCGTCCGTGTCGGTCCGCAGGCCGTGCGCCACCGTGCGTCGCCATGTGGTCATCATCGGGTCACGGCTGCGCCCCTGGAGCAGGTGCAGGCTGAGGACCAGTTCCCAGAGCGGGTCCGCGGCCGGGGCGACCCGGGTCCGCAGGACGTCCTCGCCCGAGAAAATGATCTTCAACATGGATTGCTCCCGTGCGGACGGCGGGGGTGCCCGCCACACTTCGCACTGTACCCGCCGGTACTAATCTCCATCTTTAAGCGTCAGGTGAAAAACCTCGACGCCGGGCACGCCCGTTCGGCAAACTCTCTGTTGCCTGCCGACGCCGGGGCGCAACGATGACCCGGACGCCGGCTGACGGGCGTGGCCGGGTGGCACCACGAGGGTCTGCGACATCAGTCGCAGGGGTGCCGCCCGGCCCTCGCTCATCCGATCCAGAGCGCCACCCGGTGGTCCTCGTCGGTGACGTAGTAGCAGCGTCCCGCCAGCTCGGCCAGCCCCTCCACGTGGTGGAACGGCGCCAGCTCCGCGACCACCTCCCCGGTCACCAGGGCGTCCCCGCCCGCGTCGTGCCGGAACCGCACGTGCCGGGAGGTCACCTCGCCGCCGTGCGGGTGGTCGTCCAGCAGCACCGAACCCTTGCCCAGCGCGTCGATCGACCCGGTCACCGCCGCGTAGCCGCCGTCGCCGGTCGGGGTGATCGCGCGGAAACCGGTGAGCGCACCGGGCGGCGTCACCCCGGTCAGCGCGTACGCCCCGAGCGCACGCAGGTCACCCGGCCGCTCCGGGTCGCCGAACATCTCCGGTACGCCGGCCAGCTCGACGTAGACCGGCTCCCCCTCGGCGGTCACCGGGAAACGCAGCCCGAGCAGCGCCGTACCGTCCGGGGTGAACGCCGCCGCCTCGACGTTGATCGGCAGGTCGTCGGCGGCGAGCCGGGTCACCCAGCTCTTGGCGCGGGCGGTGCCCCGGGCCAGCGTCTCCACGATGAACCGCTCCCGGACCCGGTCACCCGGTGGCAGCAGCGTCAGCGGCGCGGAGGCGAGCGCGTCGTTCACCGCCCGGTGCAGCCGGAAACGGTTGCGCACCACCCGCACCGGCAGCGGCCCGGCCACGGCGTCGTCCTCCCGGAACCGGGCCACGAACGCGCGCCGGGGCCGCAGCGGGCCGCCCTTGGACCCGAAGTGCGAGCCGAAGACGTACACCCAGCCGTCGTGGTGGGCGAGCGCCTCGCCGTCCTCCGTGCGGCCGTTCTCCGGGCCGGCGTCGGCGGCCACGTGGTGCGCCTCCCAGTGGCCGTCGTCGCGCTCCAGCAGCAGCGCCAGGCACTCCTCGACCGGCCCCTCGTCCAGCACCGTCCAGAAGCCGCGGCGCGCACCGTGCGCCCGCAGCAGCGCGGCCGACCGCACCGGCAGGAGGTCGCTCGCCTCGTTGCCGGCCACCAGGAACTCGACGAGTCGCAGGGTCACCGCGCCAGGGTACGGAGGCGGCGCTCGTAGAGTGTCCGGGTGCCCGATCTCATCTCGTACAGCGAGCTGCACGCCGACGCCGTCGCGACGCTGAGCCGCTGGGCGGCGACCAGCCCCGCCGCCGACGCCGCCCGGGACCGGACCCTGGCGCTGCTGGCCGACGGGCCGGTGGCGATGAGCCGGACGCACCGGGCCGGGCACGTCACCGCGAGCGCGCTGGTGCTCGACCCGGACGGCCGGGTGCTGCTCTGCCTGCACGGCAAGATCCGCAGGTGGATGCAGCTCGGCGGGCACTGCGAGCCCGGCGACCGGACGCTCATGGGCACCGCGCTGCGCGAGGCCACCGAGGAGTCCGGCATCAGCGGCCTGACCATCGAGCCGGAGCCGATCGACGTGGACATCCATCAGGTCGCCTGTCAGGGCGGCTCGTTCCACTACGACGTCCGGTACACCGTGCTGGCCCCGGCCGGTGCGGTCGAGCAGGTCAGCGCGGAGTCCGAGGCGCTCGGCTGGTTCCCGCCGGGCCGGCTGCCCGAGCCGCTCGCCCACGCCACGGCGCAGCTCGTGCCCCCGGCGCTCGCGGCGCTGGCCCGCCGTACGCGCGGCTGAGCGAGGCCACCGCGCCGCGCCGCCGGGCGTGTCCCGCTCCGGCGGCCCGGCGCGCGGCCGATCAGACCAGGCCCTCCTCGCCGCGTTCCTTCAGCTCGTCCACGATCTTCTTCACGTCCTGCGCGCGGTCGCGCGGGCAGACCAGCAGCGCGTCCGGGGTGTCCACGACGATCAGGTCGTGCACCCCGACGGTGGCGACGAGCCGGCCCGAGTGCGGCACCACCACGGTGCCCGTGGTGTCGTGCAGCAGCACGCCCGGTTTCGCGTCCCCGCCCAGCACCACGTTGCCGGCGCCGTCGGCGGGCAGCACCTCGCCGAGCGTGTGGAAGTCGCCGACGTCGTTCCAGCCGAAGTCGCCGGGCACGGTGCCCACCCGGCCCGCCGTCGCCGCGCCCTCCATCACCGCGTAGTCGACCGAGATCCGGGGCAGCGTCGGCCAGATCCGGCCGAGCACGTCGTCCTGCTCCGGCGTCCCCCAGGCCGCCGCGATGGCGGTGATCCCGGCGTGCAGCTCCGGCTGCTGGCGGGCCAGCTCGGCCAGGAAGACGTCCACCCGCCAGACGAACATGCTGGCGTTCCAGAGGTGCCGGCCGGAACGGACGTACACCTCGGCCACCTCGGCGGCCGGCTTCTCCTTGAACTCGTGTACCGGGCGCAGCGGACCGTCCCCCACCGGGTCGCCGGTCTCCAGGTAGCCGTAGCCGGTCTCCGGACGCGTCGGGGTGATGCCCACCGTCATCAGCAGCCCCTGCTCCGCGCCCCGGATCGCCTGGCGTACCACCTCGGCCAGCCGGGCCGGGTCGCCGATCAGGTGGTCGGCGGCGAACGAGCCCATCACCGCGTCCGGGGTCCGAGCGGCGATCACCGCCGCGGCCAGCGCGATCGCGGCACAGGAGTCCCGCGGCGACGGCTCGACCAGGATGTTCTCCTCCGGCAGGCCGGCCAGTTGCCGAGCCACCGCCGCGGCGTGCGCGGCCCCGGTGACCACGAGCGTGCGCTCCGGAGTGGTCAACGGCGACAACCGGTCGACAGTGGCCTGCAACAGCGAGGCCGGGGTACCGGTCAGCGGGTGGAGGAACTTGGGGTGGCCGGCACGGGACAACGGCCACAACCTCGTGCCGCTGCCGCCCGCCGGGATGACGGCGTAGAACATCAGCACATCATGCCCGAAGCGGGCGAGCCGTCACGGTCGGTCGCCCGGGACCGGTAACCGGCGCTCAGGAGCGCGCCCGTCGCCACGCCGCGATGTGGACCTCCGCGCTGGACTCCCAGGTGAACTCCTTGGCCCTGTCGAACCCGGCCTTGGCCAGGGACAGCCGCCGCTGCTCGTCGTCCAGCAGGGCGGCCAGGTCGGTGGCGATCTGGTCCGGGTCCTCGCTGGTGTACGCGACCGCGTCGCCGCCCACCTCGGGCAGGGACAGGCGCGGCGTGGTGAGCACCGGGGCGGCGCACGCCATCGCCTCCAGGATCGGCAGACCGAAGCCCTCGCCGTAGGAGGGGTAGGCGGCCACCAGCGCGCCGCCGAGGAAGCCGGGCAGGTCGGCGTAGCGCAGGTAACCCGGGCGCAGCAGCCGCAGGTGCGACGGGACCTCGGCCACCGCGCGGTCGATGTCGTCGTCGTGCCCCTGGCCACCGGCCACCACCAGCGCGGGCGGGTTCGGCCGGTCGGCCACCGCCCGGGCCCAGCCGCGGATCAGGTTGGGTACGTTCTTGCGCGGCTCCTTGGCCCCGAGGAACGCGATGTAGCTGCCGTCGCCGAGCCCCAGGCGGGCCCGGACGCGGGCCTTCTCCTCGTCGCCCGGCGCGTGGAACGCGTCCTGGTCGACACCGTGGTAGGCGACGTCGATCCGGGTCGGGTCGGCGTCCAGCAGCCGGATCAGCTCGTCGCGGGTCGCCTTGCTCGGCACGATCACCCGGCCGGCCCGGCGCAGCGACGTCTTGATCGCGCTGCGGAAGAAGGTCCGGCGCGACTTGTCGTAGTGCTCCGGCTCGGTGAAGAAGGTCGCGTCGTGCACGGTGACCGTCACCGGGCACCCGGCGCGCAGCGGGCACGTGTAGAACGGCGAGTGCAGCACCTCGGCGCCCACCTGCTGGGCGAGCAGCGGCAGGCCGGTCTGCTCCCAGGCCAGCCGCGCCGGCCGGTGCGCCACCGCCGCCGGGGCGGGGATCACCTCGGCACCGGGCAGCATCCGGTTGTAGCGCTCCAGGTCGGTGCGGAGACTCACCACGGCCAGGTCGACGCCGGTGCCGCAGACCCGGCCCAGCGCGCCGAGCAGTCCGTCGACGTATCTACCGACGCCGCCACGGTCGGCGGGGACACTCGTGGCGTCGATGAGAACGCGGGGCGGGCGACCGGCGGTCACAGGGCGACTCCTCAGGTGGCGCAGTTGTGGGGAAGAACACTCTCGCCAAGCCTACGCCGGGCCGGGCGCAAGGTGCTGACCGCGACCCGACGGTACGCCGACTTGTCGTTGTCATCGAGTACGCACGGGGGGCGCGTATCGTTCGCGCCGATGGCCGACAACATTGCCCGGGTGTTCGCCGACGCGATCGCGCCCGACCTCACCCGACCGCTGCTGACCTGGTACGACGACGCCACCGGCGAGCGCACCGAACTGTCCGGGGCGACGCTCGCGAACTGGGTGGCGAAGACCGCCAACCTGCTCACCGACGAGGTGGGCGCCGCGCCCGGCGACGCGGCCGGGGTGCTGCTGCCGCCGCACTGGCAGACCGCCGCCGTGCTGCTCGGCTGCTGGTCGGCGAAACTGACTGTGGTCGACTCGCCGGGCCCGGTGGAGGCGCTGTTCGTCGCAGTCGACCGGGTCGACGAGGCGGCCGGGTGGCCGGCCGGCGAGCGGTACGCGCTGGCGCTCGACCCGTTCGCGCTGCCGATGCGGCAGGTGCCGGCGGGCTGCACCGACTTCGTCACCGCGGTACGCGGACACGGCGACCACTTCACGCCGGACCCGGCCGCCGGCGAGGCCGACGCGACACTGCTGGCCCGGGCCCAGGCTCGCGCCACCGAGCTGGGCCTGGCTCAGGGCGATCGCCTCCTGGTCGACGTGAGCGTCCACCCCGACCCGGTCGAGTGGCTGCTCACCCCGCTGATCGCGGGCGCCAGCGTGGTGGCCTGCGCCCACCCCGACCCGACCCGCCTGGCCGCCCGCGCCGAAACCGAGAAGACCACCCACACCCTGCCCTGAGCCGCCGCCCTCCCCCTCCCCGTCGATCTTGCAGTTTCAGCCCTCGGCGTGGGTGATTCGCCCCTTTCGCCGGGGCGGAAAGTGCAAGATCAGCGAGGTGAGGCGGGGCTGGCGGTGGTGGCCCGGCGCTGGGCCAGGGCGGCGAACGCCGTCAGGGACTCGGGGTTGGCCAGGGCACCCTTGGCCGCCGCGCTGTCCACAGGGGTGCCCGTCAGGATCTTCTTGACCGGCACCTCCAGCTTCTTCGCGCTCAGCGTGCGGGGCACCGCCCGGACCTGGTGGATCTCGTCCGGCACGTGCCGGGGCGACAGGGCCGTACGCAGCTCCCGGCAGATCTTCCGGCGCATCTCGTCGTCGAGTTCCAGGCCCTCGGCGAGCACCACGAACAGCAGCAGCTCACCCGCGCCGCCCTCGTCGTCCTCCAGGTGCACGACCACCGAGTCGACCACCTCGTCCAGCCCTTCGACCACCGAGTAGAACTCGGCGGTGCCGAGCCGCACCCCGCCCCGGTTGAGCGTGGCGTCGGACCGGCCGGTGATCACACACCCGCCGCGCTCGTTCACGGTGATCCAGTCACCGTGCCGCCACACCCCGGGATAGACCTCGAAGTACGCCTCCCGGTAGCGGGCGCCGTCCCTGTCGTTCCAGAACCCGACCGGCATGCTCGGCATCGGCTCGGTGATCACCAGTTCGCCGAGCTGCCCGATCACCGCGCTGCCGTCGGCGGAGCGGGCCTCCACCTTCGCGCCCAGCGCCCGGCAGGCGATCTCCCCCGCGTACACCGGCAGCAGCGGCACGCCGCCGACGAACCCGGTGCACACGTCCGTGCCGCCGGACAGCGACTGGAGCTGGAGGCGGTCGCTCACGTTCTCGTACACCCAGGTGAAGCCCTCGGCCGGCAGCGGCGCGCCGGTCGAGCCCAGGCCGCGCACCGCGGACAGGTCGGCGACCTCGCGCGGCACCAGCCCGGCCTTGCGGCAGGCCAGCAGGAACGGCGCGGACGTGCCGAAGTACGTGGTGCCGGTGTCGGCGGCCAGCCGCCACAGCGCGCCCAGGTCGGGGTGGCCCGGGTTGCCGTCGAACAGCACGATCGCCGCGCCCACCGCCGGGCCGGAGACCAGGAAGTTCCACATCATCCAGCCGGTCGTGGTGAACCACAGGAACCGGTCGGACGGGCCCAGGTCGTGGTGCAGCGCCAGCATCTTCAGGTGTTCGAGCAGGATGCCGCCGTGCCCGTGCACGATCGGCTTGGGCAGGCCGGTGGTGCCGGAGGAGTAGAGCACGTAGAGCGGGTGGTCGAACGCCACCGGCGTGAACGTCAACGGCTCGTCCGTCGGCGCCGCCAGCTCCGCCCACGGCAGCGCGCCGTCGGGGGCCGGGCCGTCCGGATCGAGGTACGCGACGGCGACCGTGTGCCGCAGCGACGGCAGCGCGGCCCGGATCGCGGCCACCTCGGCGCGCCTGTCGACCGGCTTGTCGCCGTACCGGTAGCCGTCCACGGCGACCAGCACCGTCGGTTCGATCTGCTGCCAGCGGTCGGTGACGCTCCGGGTGCCGAACTCGGGTGCGCAGGAGGAGAAGATCGCGCCGAGGCTGGCGGTGGCGAGCAGCAGGACGTACGTCTCGGGGATGTTCGGCGCGTACGCGGCCACCCGGTCGCCCGGACCCACGCCGAGGCGGCGCAGCCCGGCGGCCACCCGGCGGACCTGCTCGCGCAGTTCGGCAGCGGTGAGCGTCTCCGGCGCGCGGGTCTGACCGTGTGCGATCACCGCCGGGTCGTCGTCGCCCAGCCCCGGCATGCGCAGCACGTTCTCGGCGTAGTTGAGCGTCGCGCCGGGGAACCAGCGGGTGCCCGGCATGGCCCGGTCGGTGAGGGTGGCCATCGGCGGGGTGTGCGCGACGACGTCGAAGTAGTCCCAGATCGAACGCCAGAACGTGTCCAGGTCGGTCACCGACCACTGCCACAGCGCGTCGTAGTCGGCGAACTCCAGCCCGCGGTGCTCGGCCAGCCAGCGCAGGTAGTCACCGATCCGGGACCGCTCCCGCACGTCCGCCGGCGGCGTCCACAGCACGTCAGCCACTGATCCACCCTCCCCTGGGCCCGCCACGACGGTGTGCCGGAGCCGTGGCGCCATCTTGCCCTACCTCGTGCCGCCATTGTCCGCGCCGGGTACGCCGTACGGGGCGTGCCCCACCCACACCCCGCACCCCCACCCCATGTGGGCCGGGTGCAAGGAAGGGCCCCCGGTTACGGGCCCTTCCTTACACCTCAGCCGGCGCGGTGAGCCTGGATCGCGCGGCGCCGGGCCAGCCGGTGCGCGCGCCGGATCTCGGCCTCCCGGAAGCGGCGCTCGTCCTCCGGCGACTCGGGCAGCACCGGCCGGACCGGGCGGGGCGAGCCACCCACGTCGACGCCGACGAAGACCAGGTACGCAGTGGCAACCCGCACCGGCTCCTCCTCGGCCGAGTCCCAGCGCTCGGCGACCACCTTCACCCCGACCTCCATCGAGGTCTGGCCGGTCCAGTTGATCTGGGCGTGCGCGTGCACGAGGTCGCCCACCCGGACCGGCTCGGAGAAGACGATCTCGTCGATGGACGCGGTCACCGCGGTGCCGCCGCTGTGCCGTGCCGCCGCCGCTCCGGCAACGTCGTCCACGAATTTCATCAGTACCCCACCGTGCACGGTCCCGTACAGATTGACATCGACCGCGGTCATGATGCGACTGAGCGTGACGCGGGAGTACGAGGTCGGCTTACCCGGCGGGACCGCGGGATGATCTGTCATGCCGAAAACGGTACGGTGCGCGGATGCGACATCTCTGGAGCTTCCTCGCCGGGTTGGCGGTGGCGCCCGTCACCTGGGTGCTCGTCACGCTCGGTCAGGACGGATCTGAGCGGACCGTCGACCGCTGGGTGGAGATCGGGACGTACAGCACACCGAACCTGATCGAGCCGGCCGTCTATCTGGGCGTCGCCGGCATCCTGCTCGGCCTGCTCGGCACGTTGCGCTTCTCGCCGTTCGGCCCGCTGGTGGCCGGCCTATTGCTCGCGGTCCCGTACCTCGGGCTGTTCGTCGCGCCGTTCAGCGTGCGGGACCGGGTGCCGGACGACCTGAAGCTGCTCGGTGACCCGCTGCCGCTGCGCGACCCGCTGGACAACGGCACGCTGTTCCTCATCGGCGTACTGCTGCTGATGGCGGTGTTCAGCACGAGCCGCTGGCGGCGTCCCGCCACACCCCCGACGACCGAGGCGGAGCTGACCCCGGCCGTCGCGCCGGTGGAGCACAAGCCGGCGCTCACCGACTGGCCCCCGGCGCCGGCGAAGGACCCGGACACGCCTCCGCTCACGTTGGCGTACCCCGAAGCCCCCACCGAACCCCTGCCCCGCCGCACCGGCGGCGAGTCGCCGTGGTCGGCGCCGCCGCGCGGCGCGGGCCGGCCGGAGGGCACCGAGAGCCGTTGACGAGCGCGGGCGGGCCGGTACGCAACCGGCCCGCCCGCCCGAACGTCCTCCGGTCAGCCCTTGAGTAGCTGGCGCGCCATGACGATGCGCTGCACCTGGTTGGTGCCCTCGTAGATCTGGGTGATCTTGGCGTCCCGCATCATCCGCTCGACCGGGTAGTCGCGGGTGTAGCCGTAGCCGCCGAGCAACTGGACCGCGTCGGTGGTGATCTCCATGGCGGCGTCCGAGGCGAAGCACTTCGCGGCCGCGCCGAAGTAGGTCAGGTCGGCGTCGCCACGCTCGGACTTGCCGGCGGCCGCGTACGTGAGCTGCCGCGCCGCCTCCAGCTTCATGCCCATGTCGGCGAGCATGAACTGGATGCCTTGGAAGTCGGCGACCGGCTTGCCGAACTGCTTGCGCTCCTGGACGTAGCCCTTGGCGTAGTCCAGCGCGCCCTGCGCGATGCCGACCGCCTGGGCGGCGATGGTGACGCGGGTGTGGTCCAACGTCTTCATCGCGGTGGCGAACCCGGTGCCCTCGGCGCCGATCATGCGGTCGGCCGGGATCCGGACGTTGTCGAAGTAGACCTCGCGGGTGGGTGAGCCCTTGATGCCGAGCTTCTTCTCCGGTGCGCCGAAGCTGACGCCCTGGTCGGACTTCTCCACCACGAACGCGGAGATGCCCTTCGACCGGGCTGTGGGATCGGTCACGGCGAAGACGGTGTAGTACTCGGACACGCCCGCGTTGGTGATCCACCGCTTCACGCCGTTGAGCACCCAGTGGTCTCCGTCACGTACGGCCTTGGTGGTCATCGAGGCGGCGTCGCTGCCCGCCTCCGGCTCGGAGAGGCAGTAGGAGAACATGCCCTCCCCGGCCGCGACCGGCGTGAGGTACTTGCGCTTCAGCTCCTCGGAGCCGGCCAGCAGCAGCGGCATGGTGCCCAGCTTGTTCACCGCCGGGATCAGCGAGGAGGACGCGCAGGCCCGGGCCACCTCCTCGATCACGATGGCCGTGGCCAGCGCATCCGCGCCGGCGCCGCCGTACTCGACCGGGATGTGCGGGGCGTGGAAGTCGGCCGCCCGCAGGGCCTCGTACGACGCCTTGGGGAACTCACCTGTCTCGTCCGCCTCGGCCGCGTGCGGAGCCACTTTGGCCGCACAGACCTCACGGACCGCCTCCCGGATCGCCTCGTGCTCCTCCGGCAACCGGTAGACGTCGAACGACTGCTCTGCGGCCATGTCGGCCCTCCCCTTTCACCGCTATCATGCGCAGTCTGTGCCGCCCGGGGGCCGACGACTGCCGCAAACTGAAGGATAGCCACCGGCCCCGGCCGAACCTTACCGGCGGGTAGGCTCGCGCCCGAGCCTCGCCCGCCCGAGCCCACTACCCTCACAGCAGACATCCAGTTCCCTCGGTGCCCGGCCTCGGCGCCCCAGCAGAATGCGACGCGTGGAAGCGCCGCCAGTGCGAGCGGAGAAGACAGGCGTGACGATTCCGTACCCGAACACCCAGCCGATGCCCGCCATCGCCGCGGTGACCCCGCCGTCCGGCGCCGCCCGCCCGAGGGTGACCTTCCTCGGCACCGGCTACCTCGGTGCGACCTACGCCATCTGCTACGCGGAGCTGGGCTACGAGGTGCTCGGCTTCGACGTGGACGCGGACAAGATCGCGAAGCTGAACGCCGGCGAGGTGCCGATCCACGAGCCCGGCCTCGACGAGCTGCTGCGACGCAACCTGGCCGCCGGCCGGCTGCGGTTCAGCACCGACATCCAGGAGACCGCCGACTTCGGCGACGTCCACTTCATCTGCGTCGGCACGCCGCAGCGGGCCGACGGCATGGGCGCCGACCTGTCGTACGTCGAGGCGTCGGTGACCAGCCTCGCCCAGCACCTGACCCGCAAGGCGCTGATCGTCGGCAAGTCCACCGTGCCGGTGGGCACCGCCGAGTGGGTGGAGCAGCTCGTCGGCAAGCACACCCCGGCCGACCTCGGCGTCGAGGTGGCGTGGAGCCCCGAGTTCCTCCAGGAGGGCTTCGCCGTCGACGACGTGCTGCGTCCGAACCGGATCGTGGTCGGCGTCAAGAGCGAGTGGGCCAACGGCATGCTGTTCGCCGCCCACAAGGGCGTCTTCGACCTGGCCGCCACCGAGGACCGCGAGGTGCCGCTGGTGGTCACCGACTTCGCGACCGCCGAGCTGGTCAAGGTGGCCGCGAACGCGTTCCTCGCCACCAAGATCTCCTTCATCAACGCGATGGCCGAGGTCTGCGAGGCGGCCGGGGGCGACGTCACCCAGCTCGCCCGCTCGATCGGCTACGACCCGCGTATCGGCAACCGCTTCCTCCAGGCCGGGCTCGGATTCGGCGGCGCCTGCCTGCCCAAGGACATCCGCGCCTTCCAGGCCCGCGCACAGGAGCTGGGCGCCGGTGAGGCGCTGCGCTTCCTGCACGAGGTCGACCTGATCAACCAGCGCCGCCGCAGCCGCGTCGTGCAGCTCGCCGCCGAGCTGCTCGGCCGCCGATCCGGCCCGGCCGGTCCGGACCTGTCCGGCACCCGGGTCGCGGTGCTCGGCGCCACGTTCAAACCCAACACCGATGACGTACGCGACGCGCCGGCGCTCGCGGTCGCCTCGCTGCTCGGCAAGGCCGGCGCCGACGTGCACGTGTTCGACCCGCAGGGCATCGAGAACGCGCGCCGGGCGGTGCCCGAGTTGACGTACGAGGAGAGCATGAACGACGCCGTCCGCGGCGCCGACCTGGTCTGCGTGCTCACCGAGTGGGCCGAGTTCCGCAACGCCGACCCGGTCGCCCTGGGCGAGCTGGCGAACGGTCGCAAGGTGGTCGACGGGCGCAACTGCCTCGACTCCACATTGTGGACGCAGGCCGGCTGGGAGTACCGCGGGATGGGCCGCCCCTGATCCGCTGACCGTGCGGACCGGCCGCTGGGGAACGTCTCCCGGCGGCCGGTCCGTTTTTGTTGTCCGGAACGCGGCGGCAACTGTCGAAATCCCGGCCCACTCAAGGCATGCTGCCTCTGGGAGGTCCACAGTGCGGGGGCACGGGCGGACGGGAGACTGTCGTGGAGAGCTTCAGGTGCGCCTCGTGCGGGCAGGACATCAAGCCCGCCGTCGTCTGCCCGCACTGCGGCGCGCACCAGCCCCAGTGGGCCGAGCACCTGGCCGACATCGAGCGTTCCATCGCCGAGATGAAGGCCCGCGACGCCGAGATCGCCCGGGAGCAGCGGCAGATCGCGGCCAAGATGCAGGCCGCCCTCTTCCAGCGGGACATCCTCGCGCACGCCGGTGAGGAACGGATCCGGCAGGCCACCCGGCCGCGCCGGGTCCTGCGCCGCCGGGCCGGCCGCCGCCCGCCCACCGCCACCACCGGCGCCCCACCCCGCGTGCCCCGCCAGGGCACCCCGCCGCCCGGCCCGGAGGACCTGCCCCCGTCGCCGCCGCGCGGCCGCCCGCGCTGGCTCGACGCGGACGACCCGGAACACCCGCCCGAGGCGTCCTCGCGCGAGGTGCAGAACATCCCGCTCGGGCTCGGCGCGCTCCTGCTCGGCGTCGCCGCCGTGGTCTTCGCCGCGGTGGCCACCAGTTCGATGGACGCACTGGCCCGCCTCGGCGTGCTGCTGGTGGCGACGGCGCTGATGCTGCTCGCCCCGCCGGTGCTGGCCCGGCGCGGCCTCACCTCCACCGCCGAGACCATCGCCGCGGTCGGGTTGCTGCTGGTGCCGTTGGCCGGGTACGCGCTCTGGGCCGTCGACCGGATCGGCGGCAGCGGCTCGGGTGCCGCCTTCGCCGGGACGATCTTCCTGGTCACCACGCTCGTCGCGCTCGGGTACGCGTACGGGACGGGTCTGCGGGCACCCCGCTTCGCCACGGTGCTGGCCGCGCAGCCGGTGCTGCCCCTGCTGGCGTACGAGCGGATCACCGGGCCGGTCGGCTGGGCGCTGGTGCTCACAGTGGTGGCGGTGCTCGACCTGATGCTCGCCCGATCGGCTGTGGTACGCGAGCGGCCGGTCCGGCGTGACCTGCCCGCCACCGAGCCGGCTACGCCCGTTCCGCCCCGGCAGCGCGCCGACGAGGACCGGCCCGAGTCGGCGCCGGAGGAATCCGCCGAGGTGCTGGGCGGCGAGACGCCACCGGGTCCGGCCGCCACCGCCCGGCCGGTGCCCTGGCTGCCCGAGCTGACCTGGCTGCTGCACGCCGTGGCGGTCGCTGTCGCGCTGGCGTACGCGGTCACCGGCCTGCTGCGTGCCACCACGGTGCCGCCGGCCGCCGCCGCGGGCACGGCGCTGCTGCTCGCCGCCCTCGTCGCGCTGGCCGGGACGCTCGTGCTGCGCCGGCCGCCGCTGCCGGACGTCGGCGCCGGCATCCTCACGCTCGCCGTCATCGGCGCGCTCGGCCGGGTCGCCTCGGTGGCCCTGCCCGGCCGGTCCCTGCTGCTCATCTCCGCCGTCATCGCGCTGACCGGGCTCGCCGTCCGGGCCGTACCGGAGACGGCCCGGCGTGGTCCGCAGATCGCCTCCGCGGTGGCGCTCACGGTCTGCGGCCTCGTGGTCGCCGGTGGCGCGCTGCGCGCCGGGCTGGCCCCGGTCCGGGCCTCGCTGCCCGCCTGGTCGGCGGACCTGACCGGATGGCACGCCGAACTGGCCCAGGCCGTCGGACCGACCGGCTGGCAGCTCGCGGCCAGCGCGCTGCTGCTGACCGTCGCCGCCGTGATCGCGCTGCCCGCCGAGATCCGGCGCGAGTTCGCTGTGGTCGGCGCGGCGCTCACCGCGCTCGCCGTACCCGCGTCGCTCGGTCTGGGCTGGGCGGCGGCCTGCTGGCCGATGCTGCTCACCGCGGTCGCGATCGGCGTGCTCGGGCTGACCGCACGCACCGAACGGGCGGCGGTGGCGCACGCCGTGACAGCGACCGGGCTCGGCCTGGTCGGCGCCGGCGCGGCGCTCGCCCGCCCGGCCCTCACCGCCGCCGCGCTGACGGTGCTGTTCCTGGCCGGGGCGCTGGTGTCCCTCGCGCCGCGGGTCCGGCTCGCCCCCGCCGCGACGGACACGGTCTGCGCCTGGGCCGCGGGCGGTGCGGCGTTCGCCCTGCCCGGCGCCGTCGCCGCGTTCGTCGCCGCGACGGTGCCGACGCCGCCTGTCGCCACACCGGCGAACCTGCGCGAGATCACCGTGCCGATCCTCGCGGCGAGCTTCCTCGCCGTCTGCGTCACGCTCGGCTACGCCGCGCTGGTGCAGGTGGCGCAGCGGCATCTGAGCATGCCGCACGCGCTGGGTACGGTGCTCGGCGCGGTGGGCGTCGCCGCCGCCGCGTTCGGCGCGCCGGGCGCGACCTCGGCCGACGCTTGGGTGGGCAGTCTGCTCCTGGTCGCCGCCGCGCTGCTGGCGCTCGCCCCGCGCATCGACGCCGGGCGGCGTGCCGACATGTCGCTGGACGGGTCCGACCTGGCGCTCGCCGCCACCACCGTGGCGCTCGTCGCGACGCTGGCCCGGATCGCCGCGGTGCTCGCTCCCGGCGGCCAACTCGTGGTGGCCTCCGCGCTGGTGCTGCTGGTGGCGGTGGCCGCCCGGGCGCTCCCGGAGGAGTGGCGGCGCGGGCCGATTCTCGGCATCGCCGCCGGTGGCACGCTGATCGGCCTGATCGCCGCCTGGAGTGCCTTGCGTGGCGGGCTGGGCGTGCTCGCCACCCCCGGGCCGATCTGGGCCGGTGACCTGACCGGCTGGCCGGCCGCGCCGACCGGCGGGTCGACCTGGCAGGCTCCGGTGGCGCTGGCGCTGCTGGGGGTGACAGCGGCCATCCTGCTGCCGCCGCCGTGGAAGTACGACGTCTCCGGCCTGGCCGCCGTGCTCGCCACGGTGGGCGCCCCGGCCGCGTTCGACCTGCCCTGGTGGTCACCGGTGCTGGTCGGTTGCATGGTTGCCACCGTCTACGGCATGGCGGCCGCGGCCGCTGTCGATCCCCGGGCCGCGCTGTCCCGGGCCACTGTGGCCGGGGTCGTGGCGTTGCACGCGGCCGGGGCTGGCCTGGTGCGGCCGTGGACCACAGCGCTGGCGCTGGGCAGCATCGCACTGATCGGCGCGACGGTGGCCGCCGTGGCACGTACGGTCGCGCCGTCGCTCGTCGACGATGTCCGCACCGAGGGCATGCCGCCGCACCTGGTGCAGGTGGGCGGCGCGGGTGCCGGAGCCGCGGTGCTCGCGCTGCCCGGCGCCGTGGCCGCGCTGGCAGTCGAGTACGGCCGTCCGCCGCAGGTGGTGCTGACCGCCGCGCTCGCCGCCGCCAGCATCGGCCTGGCCGCGATCGCCGCGGTACGCCGGCAGGTGCCGCAGTATCTTCCGTACGTCAGCGTGGCGGTGGTCGGCGCGGCCACCGTCACCGCCGCCGCCGCGCTCGCGGTCGGCCTGCCGGCGGGCGTGTTCGCCGCGGCCGCCGCGCTGCTCGGTGTGCTCGCCGAGCTGATCCGGGCCGCTACCGTCCCGCCCGCTGGTTCGGGCCGGCCGGTACGCCGCTGGACGGTGCTGCTCAACGGTGCGCTGCGCCGCGCCCCGGACGATCCCGAGTTGCGCTGGCGGGTCAGCCCGGCCGCCGGTGCGCTCGCCGCCGCCGCGCTGCCCACCGCGCTGGCGCTGGCCACCCTGGCGCCGACGCTCGTGGTGGCGCTGTTCTCGCCGTTCGCGGTGCTGCGCCGGGTGTGGCAGGGTCCGCCGCCGGAGTTGCTGACCCCGCCGCCGGAGGCGGTGAACCCCACGCACGTGCTCACCGCGCTGCTGCTGACAGTGACAGCGGCGCTCGCCGCCACCGGGTTCAGCGGCGGCCGGCGGTCCCGCGCGGTGCCGGTGATCCTGCCCGGAGCGGCGATCACGCTGCTGATCACGCCGGTGGCGCTCGGCAGGGGCTGGCCGGTGACCGCGCTGGCTGCGCTGGCGGTGTTCACCATCTCGATGCTCGGGCTGGCGCTGACCCCGCCACCGGCCATCGCCGAGCCGGGCCGGTCGATCCGGGTGGCCCGGGTGCTGGTCTTCGCGCTGGGGCTGGCCGCCGGTGGTGCGGGGCTGGCCGGCAGCCTCGCCACGAGCGACCTGACCGTGTTCACGCTCGGCGGGGCGGTCGGCGTGGGCATTGTCGCCGCGCTGTTCGGCACCACCCAGCGGGCGCGCATCCTGGGCTGGTTGTTCGGCTCGGTGATGGCGCAGCTGTTCGTGCTCACGATCGGCCTGAAGTCCGGGCTGGCGGCGGTCTGGTCCGCGTTCGGGGTGCTCGCGGTGGGTGCGGCGTTGCAGGTGTTCGCCGCCACGCTGCCCCGGCTGCGCCGCCCGGAGGCGTACCGGGAGGCGGCCACCGTCGAGTGGAGCGGCTACGGCGCGGCGCTCATCGCGCTGGCGCTGGCGTACGACTCGCCCCGGCACATCGCCGCGCTGCTGGCCGCCTGGGGCGCGGTCCTCGGGGTGGCGGCGAGCCGCCCGGGACGGCGGCCGATGGAGCGCAACCTGCTGTTCTGGGCCGTGGTGGCCTGCGAGATCAGCGCCTGGTGGATCCTGATGCGGGTGGCCGACGTGGCGCTGCCGGAGGCGTACACGCTGCCGTTCGCCGCGCTGGCCCTGCTGGTCGGTGTCCTGCAACTGCGGCACCGGCCCGACCTGTCGAGCTGGGTGGCGTACGGGCCGGCGCTGGTCACCGCGTTCCTGCCCACGCTGGCGATCGTGATCGCGACCGAATCGAGCATGCTGCGGCAGGTGCTGCTGCTGCTCGGCGCCGTCGCGGTGCTGATCTTCGGCTCGACCAGCCGGCAGCAGGCGCCGGTGATCGTCGGGGCGACGGTGACCGCGATCGCGGCCGTGCACGCGTTGTTCAGCCTGGGCCCGTGGCTGGTGCTCATCCCGGTCGGCATCGTCCTGTTGGCGCTGGGCGCGAGCAACGAGCGGCGTCGCCGCGCCCAGGAGCGCCTGCAGACCGCGCTACGCGGCATGCGGTGAGCCGTCCGGCCGGGGCCGCGACCCGCCGGCTGTGACTGGTTGATCCAGCCGACTCGCATTCAGGTCCGCGGCACCCGGCGCGGCCGCCCTCAATTGGGGTCACGCTCCGTGCCGGCAGGTCCTGGCGAGGGTGGTTCCCCCTGCCGCCTTTGCTCTGCACCCACCGACGCGACAGTTACCCATCGTCACGAGCGCCGTTGCCGAGTCGTCGGCGTCGAAATGCCGCGCCGCAGGTCGGAGCCGTGCTGCGTCGATGGCTGCAGAGCAAAGGCGGCTGAGGGCATCAACACGCGCTCACCAATTCGATCACGCAGCGCAACCAGCCAGGCTCCAACACGAAGAGTGACGGGTGGTCAGATCAGGGAGGCGCGCAGCGCGGCATCCTTCTCGGCGACCAGGTCCTCCAGGCTCGCCTGGTAGGCCGCCATGCGGTCGCGCAGCACCGGGTCGGAAGCGCCCATGATGCGTACCGCGAGCAGGCCGGCGTTGCGGGCGTTGCCGATCGAGACGGTGGCGACCGGGACGCCGGCCGGCATCTGCACGATGGACAGCAGCGAATCCATGCCGTCCAGGTACTTCAGCGGCACCGGAACGCCGATCACCGGTAGCGGGGTGACCGAGGCGACCATGCCGGGCAGGTGGGCCGCTCCGCCCGCGCCCGCGATGATCACCTGGATGCCGCGGTCCGCGGCGGCCCGGCCGTACTCGATCATCTTGACCGGGGTGCGGTGCGCCGAGACGACGCCCACCTCGTACGGCACGCCGAACTCGTCCAACGCCTCGGCGGCGGCCCGCATGACCGGCCAGTCCGAGTCACTACCCATGATCAGCCCGACGGTGCTCATGCCTGCCCCTCCTGGAGCCAGCGGGCGGCACGCGCGGCCCGGGCCCGTACGTCGTCAAGGTCGTTGCCGAGCACCGTGACGTGCCCGATCTTGCGGCCCGGACGGACCTGCTTGCCGTACAGGTGGACCTTGGCACCGGGCTCGGCGGCGAACAGGTGGTGCAGCCGCTCGTCGATGGAGATGCCGCCCGGCTCGCCGCCGAGCACGTTCGCCATCACCACGACCGGCGCGGTCAGCGAGGTGTCCCCCATCGGGTAGTCGAGCACCGCCCGCAGGTGCTGCTCGAACTGCGAGGTCCGGGCCCCCTCGATGGTCCAGTGCCCGGAGTTGTGCGGCCGCATCGCCAGCTCGTTCACGACCAGCCCGGACGGCGTGTCGAACAGCTCCACCGCGAGCAGGCCGACCACGCCGAGCGCGGTCGCCAGGTCGATGGCGAGCTGCTGCGCGGCGACGGCCTGCTCCTCCGGCAGGTCGGGCGCGGGCGCCAGCACCTCGACGCAGATGCCGTCGCGCTGCACCGTCTCCACCACCGGGTACGCGGCGACCTGCCCGAACGGCGACCGGGCCACCTGCACGGCCAGCTCCCGGCGCAGCGCCACCCGCTCCTCGACCAGCAGCGGGGTGCCACCGGCGAGCAGCGTGGCGGCCAGCTCACCGGCCTGGCCGGCGTCGTCGACCATCCAGACGCCGCGCCCGTCGTAGCCGCCCCGAGCGGCCTTGAGCACCACCGGCCAGCCGGTCTCCTCGCCGAAGGCGATCAGGTCGGCCGGGGACTCCACCGGACGCCAGGCCGGGTTCGGCGCGCCCAGCTCGCCGAGCCGTTCCCGCATCACCCGCTTGTCCTGCGCGTGCACCAGCGCCTCGGCCGGCGGGAACAGCTTCACGCCCTCGTCGGTCAGGGCACGGATGTGCTCGTTCGGCACGTGCTCGTGGTCGAAGGTGACCACGTCGCACCCCTTGGCGAACGTCCGCAGCGCGGCCAGGTCGGTGTGGTCGCCGTACTGGACGTCGGCGGCGACCAGCGCGGCACCGTCGTCCGGGGCTTGCGCCAGCACGCGCAGCGACTGGCCGAGAGCGATTGCGGCCTGGTGGGTCATCCGGGCGAGCTGGCCGCCACCCACCATGCCCACGACGGGGAGACCGGTACGGGAGTCCATAGCGCCGCCAGCCTATAAGGGCCGGTGGCGGGCCGGACCGCGAGGGCGGCCCGGCCCGTTCCGCTCAGCCGAGCTGCGCGATCAGCTCCTCGACGCCGGTCACCGGCCGCTGGCAGACGAAGCCCCGGCAGACGTACGCGGCGGGCTTACCGTCGACGAACGGCCGCCCGGCCAGCAGTGGCACACCGGGCTGGTCCGGGGCGCCGGCCACCACCACCGCGCCGGGCGGGGCGTGCCGCCGGGCGGCGGCCACCAGCGGGTCGCCCTCCGGGTCGCCGGTCGCCACCGCGATCTCGTACGGCCCGGACAGCAACGCCTCGCCGACGGTGGCCGCGTAGCCGGTGAACCGGGCGTGCCGGTCGACGATCGGCGCGACCGTCGTCAGCGTCTTCTCGGCCGCCTCCCGGTACCGGGTCTCGCCGGTCAGCGCCGCGTACGCCACCAGCGCCGCGACGATCGCCGAGCGGCCCGACGGGGTCGCGTTGTCGGTCGGGTCGGCGGGCCGGGTGACCAGGCGCTCCGCGTCGTCGGCGGTGTCGTAGAAGGCGCCGTCCGGGCCGGCGAACCGGGCCAGCGCCACGTCGAGCAGCTCACCGGCCAGTACCAGCCACCGCCCCTCGCCGGTGAGCTGGTGCATCGCGCAGAACGCCTCGGCGACGCAGCCGTAGTCCTCCAGCACCCCGGCCGGCTCGCCCACGACCTTGTCCCGGGAGACCCGCCGCAGCCGGCCGTCCACGAGATGCACGGTGGCCAGATGCTCGGCGGCCTCCCGCATCGCGCCGTCGGAGACGATCAGTACGCCGTCCATCAGGTTCGCGTCCTCGTCGTCGGGCGACACGAGGAGCGTGGCGACCTGCTGGAACTCCGCGACGGCGGTGATCGCGAGCCCGTTCCAGGCGGCCACCACCTTGTCGTCGCGGGCCGGCTGGGGCCGGGTGTCGCGGGCGGCCAGCAGCCGGCCCACCACGTCCTGCCAGCGGGCCCGCACCGCCGGGTCGGCGTCGTCGACGTCCCGCGCCAGCCGCAGCACGCTGGCGCCGTGCTCGAACGTGCCGTCGGCGGTGACGCCGAACAGGTCCGCGGCGAACCGGCCGTCGTCGGGCCCCAGCACCTCGACGAGCTGGTCGGGCGTCCAGACGTAGGTGAGCCCCTCGACGCCCTCGGTGTCCGCGTCGAGCGCGGAGGCGAAGCCCTCCCCGGCGCGGTGCAGCTCGTCGGCGAGGAACCGCGCGGTGTCCCGGGCCACCCGGCGGGCCAGCCGGTCGCCGGTCAGCCGCCAGAGCTGGGTGTAGACGCGCAGCAGCAGCGCGTTGTCGTAGAGCATCTTCTCGAAGTGCGGCACGGTCCAGTGGCCGTCCACCGAGTAGCGGGCGAACCCACCGGCGAGCTGGTCGTTGAGACCGCCGCGGGCCATCGCCTCGCAGGTGTGCCGGACGATCTCCAGGCTGCGCGCCGAGCCGGTGCGCTGGTGGTGCCGGAGCAGGAAGAGCAGGTTCATGTGCGGCGGGAACTTCGGCGCGCCGCCGAAACCGCCGTTCGTCTCGTCGTACTCCCGGGCGAGCTGACTCGCGGCGGCGTCGAGCAGGTCGGCGGTGAGCGGCGCGGTGACGCCGCCGACGGCCTGCGCGCCGCCGATCGCCTCGACCACGGCGGTGCCCTGCCGCAGCACCGCCTCGCGCTGGTCGCGCCAGGCGGTGGCGACCGAGCCGAGCAGGCGGATGAAGTTGGCCCGCGGGAAGTACGTGCCGCAGAAAAACGGGGTGCCGTCCGGCGTGGCGAACACGGTCATCGGCCAGCCGCCCTGCCCGGTCATGGCCTGGGTGGCGGTCATGTAGACCGCGTCGACGTCGGGTCGCTCCTCGCGGTCGACCTTCACGCAGACGAAGTCGTCGTTCATCAGCCGGGCCACTGCCTCGTTCTCGAACGACTCGTGTGCCATGACGTGACACCAGTGACACGCCGAGTAACCCACCGAGATCAGCACCGGCACGTCGCGCCGCTTCGCCTCGGCGAACGCCTCGTCGCACCAGGGCCACCAGTCGACCGGGTTGTCGGCGTGCTGGAGCAGATAGGGCGACGTGGCATTGGCGAGTCGGTTCACCACCCGACCTTAGCGAGCACGCGCGGCAGGTGCGGCGCGAGTGCGGCGGCCGGGCCGGGGACCGCCGCCCCGGCCCGGCCGGCGCCTCAACGGGTCAGGGTGAGCGTCGAGGTGTCCCGAACGGTGAACTCGTTCCAGTACTCGAAGTCGCGGACCAGGATCTCGCTGACCGACTGGGCGGTGCCGCGCTGGAACTTGACGTCGGCCGGGTAGGTGGTGGCCGACCACGGCACCACCTGGCCCGGCACGCACGGGATGTGGGGTGAGAAGGAGCCACGCACCATGCCCGCCTTCTTCTGCTCCTGGACCAACTCGCCCGCGATGGAGAAGGAGTCCGCCCGGGTGCAGGTGATCGACCCGCGGACGGTGGCGACGCCCTTGTTGTCCACCGTCGCCACCGGGTCGACGGTCAGCGTGACGTCGAGTGCCGGCAGCGGCGGCGGGTTCCCGATGTGGATCTCGCCGCGCAGGCCGCCGGCCGCGCCCTCACACCGGATCTCGAAGGTGGCGTCGAAGCGCTCGACGTAGTCGAACGGCCCCCAGTCGGCGTGCAGGACCGTGAACGAGCCGGTGCTCTGCGCGCAGGAGCGTCCCCAACCGCCGTTGTAGAGCTGCAGGCTGGCCGCGTCGCTCCCGTAGACCGGCTGGCTGACGTTCTGGTAGGTGTCACCCGCCTTCAGCGTCTGACCGGCCGGGGCGGAGATGCCCAGGCGCCAGATGTTGTCGGTGTCGCTCCAGAACTCCATCCCGAACCGCCGCTGCTCGCCGCCCCACGCGCTCATCTCGTCGCCGGGCGTCGGTGCGGCGGAGCTGTACGAGTAGGAGTTGCCGGCGGTGATCGGATCACCCGGCTCGCCGGTGACGGCGAACGACCAGGACTGCGCCGGCCGGGCCTGCGCCGGCGCGGACACGACCAGGCCGGCGGCGCCGGTGGTCAGCGCCATGGCCGAGGCGAGCAGGACCCGTCTCCAGGAACGTCTCATCATCGTCCTCCCCGTGTGGACGTCAGCGGGGACGCCTGTCGCGCCCGCCGTACCAGCAGCGTAGGACCGGCCGGGCTCCCTCCGCTGTCCCGTCCACGACGGACGGACCGGTCAGGAGGCGCCGTCGGCACGCAACGGGAAAACGTTGCCCCGGGCGCCGTCGCGCAGCGACCCGAGCACCGCGGCGATCTTGTCGGCGGGCATCGGCTTGAAGAAGTGGTAACCCTGGGCGGCGGTGCAGCCCAGCTCGGCCAGCGCGGTCCGCTGCTCGGCGGTCTCCACGCCCTCCGCCACCACCCGCAGCCCCAGCTCGTGGGCCAGCCCGACGGTGGTCCGGACGATCGCCGCCGCCTCCGGCGAGTCGGCCATCCGGAGCACGAACGAGCGGTCCACCTTCAGCTCGTCGACAGCGATCCGGGTGAGGAACGTCA
The DNA here is from genome assembly GCF_027460145.1 of Micromonospora sp. WMMA1949. Classification (NCBI taxonomy): domain Bacteria; kingdom Bacillati; phylum Actinomycetota; class Actinomycetes; order Micromonosporales; family Micromonosporaceae; genus Micromonospora; species Micromonospora sp. WMMA1949. The sequence goes on from NZ_JAPZBG010000001.1 coordinate 1,745,088, forward strand.
GCGACGAGAACCCGGTGCCGAAGTCGTCCACGGCGAGCTGCACGCCCATGGCACGCAGCGTGGCCAGCACCTCGTCGATGACCTCCAGCTCGCTCATCACCACCGTCTCGGTGATCTCCAGAACCAGCCGGTGCGGCGGCACCTGATGACGGCGCAGCGCCTCGTCGATCTCGGCGGGCAGCCGCGGGTCGAGCAGGCTGCGCGCGGACAGGTTCACCGAGATCGGCACGTCCAGCCCGTCCCGCGCCCAGCCGGCGGCCACCGCCAGCGCCTTGTCCAGCACGTACCGGGTGAAGCTGCCGAGCTGCTCGCTGTTCTCCACCGGCCGGATGAAGTCGGCCGGCCCGAGCCAGCCCCGGCGCGGATGCCGCCACCGGATCAGCGCCTCCACCCCGGTCGGCGCGCCGGTGGCCAGATCGACAGCCGGCTGCAACGCCAGCACCAGCTGGTCGTCGGCGGCCAGCGCCTCCCGCATCTCCGCGAGCAGCGCCAGGTGGTCGGTGCTCGCCGCGTCACGAGAGCTGTCGTACGCGGCGACGCTGCCGCCGCCCTCTTTCGCCTGGTACATGGCGATGTCGGCGCGCCGCAGCAGCTCGGTCAGATCGGCCGCGCCCGCGTCGGCGACCACCACCCCCACCGCCACCTCGACGGACATCCGCACCCCGGCCACCTCGGTCGGAGCGGCGAGGCGCTCGGCGACCTCCCGGGCCTGGCGCAGCGCGTACGCCATCGGGGCCACCCGGTCCTCGATCAGCGGCACCGAGGTCAGCAGCAGGGCGAACTCGTCGCCCCCGAGGCGCCCGAGCAGGTCGCCCGGCCGGGTCAGCGCGGCGAGCCGGTTGGAGGTGAGCCGCAGCAGCTGGTCGCCCGCCGAGTGCCCGAGCGTGTCGTTCACCTCTTTGAACTGGTTCACGTCGAGCAGCAGCAGCGCCACCGGGTGGTCGTGCGCGCGCTGCCGCAGCGCCTGGTCCCCCTTCGCCAGCAGCGCCGACCGGTTGAGCAGGCCGGTGAGCTGGTCGTGCACCGCGTCGTACGACGAGCGGGCGGTGACCAGGCGCAGCTCCCGGTGCGTTGCCGCGTCGTGCAGGGCGGCGGCCAGGGCGTCCCCGAAGGCCGCCACGCCGTCGCGTTCCCGCGCGCTCGGCGGCGCGGACCGGGCGAACCGCACCCGCAGCCGGCCGACCTCGGCCGATCCCACCGCGAGGCGTCGCACCAGTTCGTGCTCCCCCGCGCCGGCACCGGCCGACGGTTCCACCTCCCGGTCGCGTACCTGTCCGCCGCGATCGGCCCGGTAGCGGCGCCAGCGCCCCTCGCCCCGGGCCACGTCGACCTCGACCAGTTCCGCGCCGAACAGGGTGAGCGCGCCGGTCACCGCGGCGGTCGCCACGCCGCGCTCGTCGAGCTGGTTGAGCGCGGCGGTGGCCTCGGCGAACGCCCGCCAGGTGCGCCGCTCCTGGTCGGCGCGGAGCCGGTGGCGGTAGGTCTGCTGGAGCAACCACAGCGGTGGCGGCAGGAGCAGCAGCCAGCGCGGGTCGAGTTCGAGCAGCGCGACGACCACCAGACCGACCGCCACGTTGCCGACGAACATCAGCAGCTTGCCGCGCAACGCGGCGAGCAGCGGCGGCCCGATGGCGATGCCGTGCCGCAGGGCGAGCGTGACGGCGCCCAGGAAGGCGGTCGTCAGCAGGTACGCCACCGCGGCGGCGGTGAGCGTGAGCGCCAGCTCCGGGGTGGGCGCGGCGAGCAGCGGTGGGCCCAGCGCGGTGGCCACCGCCGCGGCGAGCGCGGTGGCGGCGGTGAGCGAACCGGCGATCCCCACCAGTTCCAGCGCCGGACGGCGGTCGGAGACCACTGACATCACGGTCCAGGCGGTGCCCACACCGAGCAGGGCGGCGGCCGGGAGCCAGCCGGCCGGCACCAGCCAGAGGCAGACCACCAGCGCCGCCTCGCCCCAGGTGATGCTCACCATGCCCGAGGCCGAACGGAAGCGCAGTCGGGCGAGCTGGGCCACCGCGAACGCGGCGACGGCGATGCCGAACCGCGCCGGACCGGGCAGCGGGTGGTCGGCCGGCAGGTGCGACGGGACGGTGAGGCCGAGCGCGGCGGCCAGCAGACCGGTCAGCGCGACCGCGACGGTGAGAACGACGACGCCCACCGGTGTCCCGCGCAGGCCGATCCGGTCGGGGGAACGGTCGGCCGGCTCGGTGGTCACGGGGCCGCCCCGTCGACGGGTCGGGCCGGGGCATGGTCGGGGGCCGGTGCTGTCGTCGACATCGGCGTCCCCCTTCCGCGCAGGGTCCGGGGCCTGACGGTCCCCCCGGCGGAAGGCTAAGCCAAAGCCGGTGGTCGCAACAGGGGGCGACGACCGACTTCGGCGTGATTCACGCGGTGTTCAGCTGTTCCGGTGCTGCTGGGACCCGTTGGGGGCGTTCGTCGGTGAATCCTGCTCGACGAGCCCGTCTGTCGGATCGACGACTGCGGAATCGGCCCGGCCCGGGGTGCCCTGCTGCGGGAAGCGGTCGGGCAGCCGGCGCAGCCGGGCGTTCATGTTGCGGATCAGCAGGACGGTGACGGTGGCCAGCGCGAGGATGAGGAAGAGGCCCATCGGACCGGCCAGACCACCCGTACGGGTGTCACCGAAGTTGTTCTGCGCGAGCACCTCGACGGTGGTCAGCATGGTGTTCCTCCGATGTGCGACTGAGCACCAGGGTAGACCCCGGCCGGGTCAGTGGGCACGGCACGCCTCACGTACGCCCGCGAACAGGTCCGACTCGGGCAGCGGGCTGTCGACCAGCGACCGGGCGAGTTGGAAGTCCTCCGTCGGCCAGGCGCGCTTCTGCAGCTCCATCGGCACCTGGAACCAGAAGCCGTCCGGGTCGATCTGGGTGGCGTGCGCGCGCAGCGCGTCGTCGCGGACCGGGAAGTAGTCGGCGCACTCGACCCGGGTGGTGATCCGGGCGCCCTTGTCGGGGCGCTCGTCCCAGCGCTTCATCCACTCGCCGTACGGCGACTCGAGCCCGGCGGCGAGCACCGCCTCGTGCAGGCTCATGATCTTGGCGCGGGAGAAGCCCACGTCGTAGTAGAGCTTCAGCGGCTGCCACGGCTCGCCCAGCTCGGGGTGGCGCTCCGGGTCACCGGCCGCGTCGAACGCCGCGACGGTGACCTTGTGGGTCATGATGTGGTCGGGGTGCGGGTAGCCGCCCTCCTCGTCGTACGTGGTGACGACGTGCGGGCGGAACTGCCGCATCAGGCGCACCAGCGGCGCGGCGGCGGCGTCCACGTCCTGGAGGGCGAAACAGCCCTCCGGCAGCGGCGGGAGCGGGTCACCCTCGGGCAGCCCGGAGTCGACGAAACCGAGCCACGCCTGCTCGACGCCGAGGATGGCCCGGGCGGCGTCCATCTCGGCCCGCCGGATGTCACCGATGTTCGCCCAGACGTCGGGGCGGTCCATCTTGGGGTTGAGCACACTGCCCCGCTCACCACCGGTGGCGGTGACGACCAGGACGTCCACCCCCTCGGCGACGTATTTCGCCATGGTGGCGGCGCCCTTGCTCGACTCGTCGTCGGGATGGGCGTGCACCGCCATGAGACGTAGCTGTTCTGCCACCTTCGGCGCTCCTCGTCTGTGCCCGCCGACCGACCCCCGGGCCGGGCGGCTGACCTGCCGGAATCTCCCCCCGCGCCCGCGAAAGCCCCCGTGACGGCCGGCCGGGGAGCCCGCCACCGGAGTGGCCAGGGCCACGCCCGCCGGTCGAGGCCGACCTGCCATCCTTGACTCAGCGCCGGGCTGGGAAGATGGACCTAGCCATTCTTGCCGATGCCGCCGACAACGACGCCAGGAGATGCCCGCCGGTGAGCGAGACGCACGCCACAGTCGCCGCGGAGGCGCCGGTCTTCCCGCCGGGCCGCTACGGCCGCCGCCGGGAGCCGGGTCGCCGCCGGCCTGTCCTGCTCGCCCTGACGGTGACCGTCCTGCTCGCCGTCCTCGGGCTGGGCGCGGCGAAGCTCTACTACCAGTACGGCGACCCGGAGTACCAGGGCGAGATGATCAGCTACTCCGACATCACCGACTCCCGCGTGACAGTCGACTTCCGGGTCACCGTGCCGCCGGGCGGTTCCGCCACCTGTCTGCTGCGGGCCCGCTCGCACGACGGCGCCCAGGTGGGCACCGCCGAGACCACGGTGACCGCGGAGCCGGGCCAGCGCCACATCCGGACCCGCCAGGAGGTGCCCACGAGCGCCCGGCCGTTCATCGGTGAGGTGGTGCGCTGCCGGCCGGCCGGCTGAGCCGGAGCGCCGGCGAGCCGCCGGCAACCGCACCCCGGTCCCGTCGCCGGCACCCGGGGTGATTGATCACACCTCGACGCGTACGGCACTGGTAGCCTTGCAAGTTCACCTGTCAGCCAGTCCGCACCAACCGAGGAGACCGCCTGTGTCCACAAATGGAAACGAGGCGCCCGCCACCTGGCTGTCCCAGGACGCCTACGACCGTCTGCAGGCCGAGCTCGACGAGCTGATCGCCAACCGGCCGGTCATCGCCGCCGAGATCAACGCCCGGCGCGAGGAGGGCGACCTGCGGGAGAACGGCGGCTACCACGCCGCCCGCGAGGAGCAGGGCAAGGCCGAGGGCCGCATTCTCTACCTCAAGGAGCTGCTGCGCACCGCCAAGGTCGGTGAGGCTCCGGACACCGACGCGGTCTCGCCGGGCATGGTCGTGAAGATCTACTTCGACGACGACGCCGACGACAGCGAGACGTTCCTGCTCGGCTCCCGGGAGATCGCCTCCACCACCGACCTCACGGTCTACAGCCCCGAGTCCGCGCTCGGCAAGGCCATCCTCGGCGGCAAGGCGGGGCAGACCTGCACCTACACCGCTCCGAGCGGCGCCGATATCAAGGTGACCATCGTCTCCTTCGAGCCGTACAGCGGCTGACCCCTCCGGACCCGCGCCGGATGGCTCGGGTCCCGAACCCGACCGAGGCTGACAGGCCCTCCTCGGACCCGAGCCGCACACCCGAACGCCCCGACCGGATCATCCGGCCGGGGCGTTCGTGTTCCGCTGTGACGGTCGCGTGCCGCCGGGGGGCTCAGCCCTCGCCGGTGAAGACCACCTGGTAGCCGCTGGCCCGCAGCGCGCTGATCAGGGTGTCCGAGTGCTCCACCCCGCGGGTCTCGACGGACAGGGCCACCTCCACCTCGCCGAGGCGCAGGTGCGGGTTGGCGCGCTGGTGCACCACGTCCACCACGTTGGCCCGGTGCTCGGCGATTTCGCCGAGCATCGAGGCGAGCTGGCCGGGCCGGTCCGTGCAGCGCACGGTGATCCGCAGGAACCGGCCGGCCGCCGCCAGGCCGTGCTCGATCACCCGGAGCATGAGGAGCGGGTCGATGTTGCCCCCGGAGAGCACCGCGACCACCGGCGTGTCCACCTCGACCGCGCCGGCCAGCAGCGCCGCGACGCCCACCGCGCCGGCCGGCTCGACGACCTGCTTACCGCGCTCGAGCAGCGTCAGCAGCGCCCGCGAGATGTCCTCCTCGGAGACCGTGACGACGTCGTCGACGAGCTTGCGGACGTGGGTGAAGGTCAGCTCGCCCGGACGGCCGACGGCGATCCCGTCCGCGATCGTCGCGAACGAGGGCAGCCGCAGCGGCTCGCCGGCCCGCAGCGAGGGCGGGAAGGCGGCGGCGCTCGCCGCCTGGACCCCGATCACGCGTACGTCGGGACGCAGCGCCTTGGCCGCCACCGCCATGCCCGAGACCAGCCCGCCGCCGCCCACCCCGGTCACGATGGTGCGCACGTCCGGGCACTGCTCGAGGATCTCCAGCGCCACGGTGCCCTGCCCGGCGATGACGTCCGCGTGGTCGAACGGGTGGATGAACACCGCTCCGGTCCGCTCGGCGAAGGTCTGCGCCGCGACCAGCGACTCGTCCACCGTGTTGCCGACCAGCTCGACCTGCGCGCCGTACCCCTTCGTGGCGGCGACCTTCGGCAGCGGCGCGTTCACCGGCATGAAGACGGTGGCGTGCGCGCCGACCAGCCCGGCGGCCAGCGCCACGCCCTGGGCGTGGTTGCCGGCGCTCGCCGCGACCACGCCGCGGGACCGCTCCTCGGCCGAGAGCCGGGAGATCCGCACGTACGCGCCGCGCACCTTGTACGACCCGGCGCGCTGAAGGTTCTCGCACTTGAGCCAGACCGGCCCGCCGAGCGCGGCGCTGAGCGGCCGGGACGGCTCCAGCGGGGTGGTACGGGTGACACCGGCGAGCAGTTCCCGCGCGGCCTGTACGTCGGCGAGACCGACCAGTTCCGTCATGCCCCGATCGTGCCACCCGGGGCGGGCGGAACCTGCGGCGACGTCGGCGCAACCGGCATCGGCGCGGCGTGCGCGGGCCGGCCCGGTTGACCGGGCCAGGCGGACTGACCGGGCCAGGCGGACTGGCCGGGCCACACCGGCACGGCGCGGGCGAGCCGGTCCTGCTGGGCGGCGGAGATCCGGCGAACCAGCACGACGAACGCGATCCCGGCGACCAGGCAGGCCACCGCCGGCACCAGCCGGGGCGCGAGCGCCTCCTCGTAGTAACGCACGTACGTGCCGAACTCCGCGTCGTTGCGGGGCAGCTCGGTCAGCCGGTCGTACCGCTGCTGCTCGGCCCGCGCGACGAACCGGTCGCCGATCAGGAACACCAGCCAGCTCGCCCACCACACACCGACCAGCCACGACTGGCGGCGCTGCCACACGCTGTTGCGGAGCAGGTCGCCGAGCACCCGGGCCGGTACGACGAGGTTGGCGAACGGCACCAGCCACCCGGCGATCGCCCACGCCGGGCCGAGGTTCGGCACCGCGCCCGGGAAGGCGTCCAGGTTCTTGCGCGCCCGCCACGTCCAGATCACCACGAGCGTCCCGGCGGTCAGGATGGCGAGCAGGTACGGCAGCGAGAACAGCACCTCGGCCAGCACCGCGCCCAGCAGCACGTCCCGGTCGAGCTGCTCGGCGGCCGAGCGGGCCAGCCGGGCGCCGAGCAGCGGGAACAGCGCCGTCAGCAGGTAGCACAGCACTGTCGCGCCGACCGCGACGCAACCGGCGGTGCCCAGCCCGCGTACGCCGTACGTGGGCGTGCCGGGGCTCACGGCGGGCTGACCGACGCGGGTGCCGCAGCGCAGGCACTCCTCATGGGCCGGGGACGTGGGGTCCCCGCAGGTCTGGCAGTTCATCGGGGACCGTCCGAGATGGTGTGCGCGACAGGAGTGCGCACACGCTAGACGATCACGCGGTGGCCGGCGACCCCGTTCCGACGCGGGGATAGCCGGGGGCGTGCCGTGCCCAGGGCGCCTGCATCTCGAACTGGCCGGCCACACCGAGCAGCAGCAGTTCCGAGCCGGGCGGCCCGACGAACTGCACGCTGACCGGCAGCCCGTCCGGGCGGCGGCCGACCGGCACCACGATCGACGGCAACCCGGCGATGTTCCACGGCGCCGCGTACGGGGCGTACCTGATGTTGGTCGACATGTTCGCCAGCCAGGAGCGGCCGGACCACCCGGCGGCCTCCGGCGGCGGCCCGGCCAGCGCCGGGGTGAGCAGCAGGTCGATCGAGTTGTCCGCGAAGAAGTGCACCGACCGTTCGCGCCAGGCGGCCCGGTCGGCCTCCCGCACGTACCCCCGGCGTTGTGCCCACTCGCCGAGCGTGACGTGCCGGCGGCTGCGTCGCTGGAGCCGGCGCGGGGCCACCCCGGCGGCGCGCACGTCGGCGGCGGCGGCCGCGAACCACGTGGCGATGCCCTGGAGGCCGAGCCGGCTCGGGTAGACCGGGTCGGCGGGCACGGTGTCGTGCCCGGCGGCGGCGAGCAGCCGGCCGGCGGCGGCGACCGCGTCCCGGTTCGGCGCGTCCGGCGAGACGCCGCGCACCGGCGAGCGCAGCGAGACACCCACCCGCAGCCGCTCCGGCGGGACCAGCTTGTCCGGCCGGCGCCCGGCCAGCACCGAGAAGCCGACCGCCGCGTCGGCGACGGTGCTGGTGAGCATGCCGTGCTCGGTGAGGCCGAACCAGTCGTCCGCGCCGAGCTGGCAGGGCACCACGCCCCGGCCGGGCTTGAGCCCGACCAGGCCGCAACAGGCCGCCGGGATGCGGATCGACCCGAGACCGTCGTTGCCGTGGGCCATCGGCACCAGCCCGGCGGCCACCGCGGCGGCCGCGCCGCCGGAGGAGCCACCCGGGGTACGCGCCTTGTCCCACGGGTTGCGGGTCACCCCGGTGTCGTCGTCGGTGAGGGCCCACAGGCCCAGCTCCGGCATCCGGGTCACGCCGAGGATGACAGCGCCCGCGCCGCGCAGCCGCCGGACCACCTCGTGGTCGGCCTCCGCCACCTCGGTACGCATCGCGGCCGACCCGTTCCAGGTGGGCAGGCCGGCCACCGGCGTGTTCTCCTTGACCGCCACCGGCACCCCGGCGAGCGGCAGGTTCGCCAGTTCCTCCTGCTCGTCGACCTTCTCCGCCTCGGTGATCGCCTCGCCGCCGCGTACCGTGCGGAACGCGGCCAGCTCGGCGTCGACCCGGGCGACGTGGTCCAGGTGGTCGGCCACCACCTGGGTGGCGGAGACGTCGCCACGGCGTACCGCCCGGGCGATCTGTTTCGCGGTCGTCCCGACCCAGGTCGTCGGCAAGATGTCCGGCACTGCCACCCTCCCCAACCAGCGGTCAGCCCAGGGCCTGCTCCAGATCGGCGAGCAGGTCGTCGACCGTCTCGATGCCGACAGACAGTCGCACGAGATCGCCGGGAACTTCAAGCGGCGAGCCCGCAGCGCTCGCGTGTGTCATCCGGCCCGGGTGCTCGATCAGGGACTCCACGCCGCCCAGCGACTCGGCGAGCACGAACAACCGCGCCCGGTTGCAGATCTGGACGGCGTGCTCCTCGCCGCCCGCCGCGCGGAACGAGATCATGCCGCCGAACCGGCGCATCTGCTTGGCCGCCACCTCGTGGCCGGGGTGCGACGGCAGGCCCGGATAGATGACCTGGGCGACCTTGGCGTGTCCGTCCAGGTAGGCCGCGATCCGCTCGGCGTTGTCGCAGTGCCGGTCCATCCGTACCCCGAGGGTCTTGATGCCGCGCAGGGTGAGCCAGGCGTCGAACGGGCCGTTGACCGCGCCCATCGCGTTCTGGTGGTAGCGCAGCTCCTCGCCGAGCGCCCGGTCCGCCGCGACCAGCGCGCCGCCGACCACGTCGGAGTGCCCGCCGACGTACTTGGTGGTGGAGTGGACCACGACGTCCGCCCCGAACGCGATCGGCTGCTGGAGGTACGGCGAGGCGAACGTGTTGTCGACCACCAGCAGCGCGCCGGCGTCGTGCGCCACGGCGGCGAGCGCCGCGATGTCGGCGATGCCGAGCAGCGGGTTGGTCGGCGTCTCCACCCACACGATCTTGGTGGTGCCCGGGCGGATCGCCGCCCGCACGGCGTCCGGGTCGGAGACCTTCGCCGGGGTGTACGCCAGGCCCCAGCGCTCGGCCACCTTGGCGAACAGCCGGTACGTCCCGCCGTACGCGTCGTCCGGGATCACCACGTGGTCGCCCGGCTTGCAGACGGTCCGCAGCAGCGTGTCCTCGGCGGCCAGGCCGCTGGCGAAGGCGAGCGCCACCGGGCCGCCCTCCAGCGCGGCCAGGCACTCCTGCAGCGCGTCGCGCGTCGGGTTGCCCGAGCGGCTGTACTCGTAGCCCTCGCGGGGCGCGCCGACGGCGTCCTGGGCGTAGGTGCTGGTCTGGTAGATCGGAGGGATCACCGCACCGGTGCGGGCCTCCGGGTCCTGACCGGCGTGGATGGCGAGTGTCTCGAAGCCGTGCCTCATGCCGCAGACGTTAGTCCCCCGCCCGGTCCCGCTCCCGGCAACCCGGCGCGAGTCACAGGCGCGAAGGTGTCGGGGCGGTCGGCCATACTGGTCCGGTGAGTACGACCGGGGCGCTCCCCTCTCGCCTGCACGGCGTCGCCGACCGGATCCCGGCCTCGCTGGGTCTCCTGAGCGGCCCGCGGTCGGGGCGGGTCAGCTTGCCCGTGCGCCTCGCCTGGTCGGGCCCCGCCGACTATGACGTGGGTGACCCCGGTGAGCGGCTGACCCTCTACTGCCTCCTGCTGGACTGCGGCCAGCGGGACGACATCATCAGGTACGTCGACGCCGGGCTGCTCCGCCAGGACTGGCCACGTATCCGGCGCTTGACCGCACGCCGGGTGATCCGGCTCTGGGAGCGGCAACTGCCCGATCTCGTCGCCGGGTGATGGACGCGCTGCACCGTCGCCTGCTGGAGATCGGTTTCGCTGCTGGTGACGACCTGGGGTTGATGCTCGCCGGCGGCTATGCCATGTGCGCCCACGACCTGGTCGACCGCCCCTCCCAGGACATCGACTTCGCCACGGCCGCCGCGCTGCCGCTCGACGCAGTGACGGATCGCCTCGCCGCCGCCTACGTCGCGGCCGGGTTCTCCGCTCGGATCATCGAGTCGACGCCGCGCATGGCTCGCCTGCTGATCTCGGACGACACCTCCTCGTGCGAGGTCGACCTGCTCAAAGAGGCGCTCGCGCCGCCCGCCCGCATGGCGCTGGGCCCGGTGCTGGCCTTCGAGGATGCGGTCGGGCTGAAGGTCCGGGCGCTGCACGACCGTGCCGCGCACCGGGACTACATCGACGTCCGCGCGGCCTCAGAGCGGCTCACCTGGTCGGAGCTGGAGCACCTCGGCGCCCGGCACACCGCCGGCTTCTCGTTGGACGAAATGGCCGACCGGCTGGGTGGTGTGACGGAGCGGGACAGCCGGACATTCCGTTCGTACGGACTCACCGAGCAGCAGGTCGACGAGTTGCGCGGATGGGCGCTGCGATGGGAGGCGGACATCCGGGCTCGCCTCGCCAACGGCGAGACCGGTCCGACCGGCATCCCCGAAGACGACTGGGACGCCTACCTCGACCGCGCCTGACCAACGGCCGGCCCTCTCGTCGATCATGAGATTGACGGTGGTTGGGGTCCGATTTGTCGCAGCCAACCTCATGATCAACGCTCGCCCGGAGGTGGGGTGGGCGGGCCGGGCCTAGGGTGGGCGGATGAGCGGGTGCGTGTTCTGCGGGATCGTGGCGGGCGAGGTGCCGGCCTTCCGGGTGACCGACGAGCCGGACGGGGTCGCGTTCCTCGACACCCGGCCGGTGTTCAAGGGACACGTGCTGGTGGTGCCCCGCACCCATCTGGTCACCCTGTCCGACCTGCCGGCCGACGTGCTGCCCGGCTACTTCCGGCTGGTGCAGCGCATCGCCGTGGCCGTGGAGTCCGGTCTGGGCTCCGGCGGGACGTTCGTGGCGATGAACAACCGGGTGTCCCAGTCGGTTGCGCACCTGCACACCCACGTGGTGCCCCGGACCAAGGGCGACGGCCTGCGCGGCTTCTTCTGGCCGCGTACCCGGTACGCCGACGACGCCGAGGCGACGGAGTTCGCCGGGCGGATCTCGGCGGCGCTGGCCTGACACCGGCGTGGGCGGGTAAGGAACCGGGGGGCGCCGCTGTTGCACACGCTGGGAAAGCCAAGAGAGGAGTCCCACCGTGTTCCTCCGCCGCATGAAGGCCGAAATGATCTCTCCTGACCAGGCCCTGCCGGGCCGTCCGATCGCGATGCCGATCGCCGACCGGCACGAGGTGCTGCCGTCGACGTTGAAGGGCCCGTTCCCCGAGGGCGCGCAGGTCGCCGTCTTCGGCATGGGCTGCTTCTGGGGTGCCGAGCGGCTGTTCTGGACCCTCCCCGGCGTGATCACCACGTCGGCCGGTTACGCGGGCGGGTACACCACCAACCCGACGTACGAGGAGGTCTGCTCGGGCATGACCGGGCACGCCGAGGTGGTCCAGGTGGTCTACGACCCGTCGAAGATCGCCTACGAGGACCTGCTGAAGGTCTTCTGGGAGAACCACGACCCGACCCAGGGCATGCGCCAGGGCAACGACGTGGGCACCCAGTACCGCTCGGCGATCTACACCACCACCGACGAGCAGGCCGCCGTCGCGAAGGCGTCGCGGGACGCGTTCGCGCCGATCGTGGCCCGGGCCGGCAAGGGTGAGATCACCACCGAGATCGCCCCGCTCGGCGACTACTACTTCGCCGAGGACTACCACCAGCAGTACCTGGCTCCGACGAAGAACCCGAACGGCTACTGCAACCACGGACCGAACGGGCTGAGCTGCCCGGTCGGCGTGGCCCGCACCGCGTAGTCAGACGGAGCACTGCCCCACTCGGGCCCTCGTCCCTCAGGGACGGGGGCCCGAACGCGCCACTGTCAATCGGTGGCTCGGGGATGGCCGGTTCCGGCGTGCTTGATCCAGCAGGTTCGGGTCTGGTCGTCAACCAGGTACCAGATGCGGCCGCCGGCGGTGACCTCGTACTGCCACTGCGGCAGAGCCCTACCGTTGTGCACCGCGGTGGCGAGGGAGCCCTTGAGGGGGTGCTGGCGGCTGGTCGGCGGAGACGGGCACGGGTGCGCCTCGATCGCGTCGAACGCGCCGCGGGTGTTCGACGCAGCCTGCCGGCACAGCTCCTCCCAGCCCTTGGCCGCGTCATTGGTGGCGAAACGCAGGGTGTACCCACCGGGTCGGGGTGGCGGGGCAGCGCGGTCGCCGCGCTTCGCGCTCACTCGCCGGTCGGGCGCGTGACCGGCCCGAAGTCGTCGGCGCTGGGCGCGGACAGGATCCGATGCAGGTCGGGATCGGCGTGCACCTCGGCGGTGTGCCGCCATTCCGCGAGCAGCTGGGACACCGCCGCGGTGCTGCCGACAGCGGCTGCGGCCTCGGCCGTGGCGATGAACTCATCGGTCATCTGCTCGGCGTCCCCCTGCGGGAGAAACCGCATCCAGGGCAGCACGGTCGGGAGCGTCTCCCGGACCAGGGCCGGCTCTCGCCGCGCCAGGCCGGCCAGCAGCCGCGCGGTCAGATCGACCACCGCCCCTTCGGCCTCAGCCCGTTCGGCGGACATCAGCACCAGGTCGGCGGCGTCCCTGCGACGCAGCCGCAGTGCCCGGGTACGGGCCAGTCGTTCCGCGGTTTCCGTGGGCTGGCGCAGCAACTCGGAGAACGGCACCGATTCCAGGGGCATCGACATGACATCAATACTACTTCAGAAGTAAGACGCTGCGGCATTCCTCACACCCACGCGGGTGCCGAATCCGGACATCTGGTGGAGTGCGGCAGGAACAGCAGGCGTGACAGGCATCCACCCTGCGTGACGGCGCATCGTAGCAAGCTGTCACACGTTCGTCATCGTCTCAACAGGCGAACTGCAACATGCTCTGGCAGCATTGGCTCGTATGTGCGGACTTGCGGGAGAGTTCCGCCGTGACGGTTCACGCGCCGATGTCTCGGCCGTGGAGCGGATGGCGGCCACGATGAGTGACCGAGGGCCCGACGACAGCGGCGTCTGGTCGCAGGGCCCGACAGCGCTGGGACACCGGCGCCTGAAGATCATCGACTTGTCCGCGGCGAGCGGCCAACCCATCGTTGACGCCGCCGCCGGACTGACCGGTGTCTTCAACGGCTGCATCTACAACTACCGGGAACTGCGCGCCGAGCTGCAGGCCAAGGGCCACCGCTTCTTCTCGTCCGGCGACAGCGAGGTCGTGGTCAAGGCGTACGCCGAGTGGGGGCTCGACTTCGTCGACCACCTGATCGGCATGTTCGCGGTCGCGATCAGCGAGCGCGACACCGGCCGCCTGGTGCTGGCCCGGGACCGCCTCGGCATCAAGCCGCTCTACCTGGCCGAGAGCCCCGGCGTGGTGCGTTTCGCCTCCACCCTGCCGGCGCTGCTCGCCGGTGGCGGCATCGACACCACCATCGACCGGGTGGCGCTCGCCCACTACCTGAGCTTCCACAGCATCGTGCCGCCGCCGCGCACCATCCTCGCCGGCGTCACCAAGCTGCCGCCGGCCACGGTCCGGGTGTACGAGGCGGACGGCTCCACCCACGAGCGGGTGTACTGGGACCCGACCTTCGGCCGTGCCGCCGAGCGGGCCGGCTGGTCCGAGCGGGACTGGCAGGACGCGCTGCTCGACTCGCTGACCACCGCCGTACGCCGCCGCATGGTGGCCGACGTCCCGGTGGGCGTGCTGCTCTCCGGCGGCCTCGACTCCAGCCTGGTCGTCGCGCTGCTGGCCGGCGAGGGGCAGGCCCGGTCCGGCCTGGCCACGTTCTCCATCGGCTTCGACGCGGTCGGCGGCCGGGAGGGCGACGAGTTCGTCTACTCCGACCTGGTGGCGAAGACGTTCGGCACCGACCACCACCAGATCCGGGTGCCCACCGGTGACCTGCTGCCGCCGCTGGAGGCCGCCGTCGCGGCCATGAGCGAGCCCATGGTCAGCCACGACTGCGTCGCGTTCTGGCTGCTCAGCCAGGAGGTCGCGAAGCACGTCAAGGTGGTCCAGTCGGGCCAGGGCGCGGACGAGATCCTGGGCGGCTACCACTGGTACCCGCCGCTCGCGGGGGTGGACCGGGAGCAGGCGCTCGAGACGTACGCAAAGGCGTTCTTCGACCGCGACGCGGCCGGACTGGCCCGGGTGCTCAACCCGGCGTGGCTGGCCGACGGCGATCCGGCGCGGGAGTTCGTGGCCGCGCACCTGGGCCGCGCGGGCGCGCAGACCGCCGTCGACGCCGGCCTGCGGATCGACACCCAGGTCATGCTGACCGACGACCCGGTGAAGCGGGTCGACAACATGACCATGGCGCACGGGCTGGAGGCCCGGGTGCCGTTCCTCGACCACGAGTTCGTCGAGCTGGCCGCGAGCTGCCCGCCGGAGCTGAAGCTGGCCCAGGGCGGCAAGGGCGTGCTCAAGGAGATCGGTCGCCGGGTCCTGCCGCACGAGGTCATCGACCGCCCCAAGGGCTACTTCCCGGTGCCCGGCCTCACCCACCTGGAGGGCAAGCTCCTCGACCGGGTACGCGACGCGCTCACCGCCCCGGAGGCGCGCCGACGTGACCTGTTCCGCGCCGACTACGTCGACGCGCTGCTCGCCGACCCGAATGCCGAACTGACCCCGTTGAACGGAAACAAGCTGTGGCAACTGGGACTCCTGGAAATGTGGCTCCAGAGCCACGGAATCGACTGACCGTGACCGACACCCTCGCCACCGGAACGGCGCGTACCGACCGGGAACGGGTGCTGGGCCGGCGCCGGGAACGCACCGGCCCGGGCGGTGACCCGATCGCACCGGGTACGCCGGAGCCGCGGCAGCCGGAGACCGCGTCCACCGACGCCTCGGGCGTGGTGCTGGACTGCGGCTGGGGCCGGCTCGTGTTCGGGCAGACGTTCGACGACCAGGTGCACGTCGCAGACGTGCTGCGCTCCGAGGCGGTCGGCGCCCGGGACATCTGCATCTACCTGCGCGATCCGCACGTGCTGGTGTCCCGGCTGCCGGACGAGCTGTTCATCGACCCGTCGCTGACGTACCGGCTGCCGCTGGGCGCGAAGCGGCCCGCCGCCACCGAGGGCGGTGACGTGCCCGGGCTGACCGTCCGGCCGCTGCGCGACGCCGCCGACGCCGAGGCGGTGAACCGGATCTACGCGCGCAACGGCATGGTCACCGCCCCGGTCGAGGTGCTGGTGGACAACGCCGGCACGGACCGGTTCCTGCACCTGGTGGCCGAGGACGCCACCGGTGAGGTGGTCGGCACCATCACCGGCGTGGACCACGTCGCGGTGTTCGGCGACCCGGAGAACGGCGCCAGCCTGTGGTGCCTGACGGTGGACTTCAACACCGCCCCGCCCGGCACCGGGCAGGCGCTGCTCACCGCGCTCGCCGACCGGCTCGACGGGCGTGGACGGGCGTTCGTGGACCTGTCCGTGCTGGCCGAGAACGCGGGCGCGATCCGGCTGTACGAGCGCCTCGGCTTCCACCGCACCGGCACGCTCTGCGTGAAGCGGAAGAACCCGATCAACGAGCGCCTGTTCCTGCCCGCCATGCCCGAGGGGTACGACGAGCTGAACCCGTACGCGAAGATCGTCGCGGACGAGGCGATGCGCCGCGGCATCCGGGTCGAGGTGACCGACCCGCACTGGGGTGAGCTGAAGCTGACCACCGGCGGCCGGACCATCCACACCCGCGAGTCGCTGTCGGAGCTGACCTCGGCGGTGGCGATGAGCCGCTGCGACGACAAGCGGGTGACCCGGCGCATCCTCACCGAGGCGGGGCTGTCGGTGCCGCGCGGCCGCACCGCCACCGGCGAGCCCGACGACGTCGCGTTCCTGAACGACGTGGGCCCGGTGGTGGTCAAGCCGGCGCGGGGCGAGCAGGGCAACGGCATCACCGTCGGCGTGCGTACGCCGGAGGCCCTGACCGCGGCCGTCGAGCTGGCCCGCCGGTTCTGCCCGGACGTGCTGATCGAGGAACTGCGCGCGGGCGAGGACCTGCGGGTGGTGGTGATCGACCACGAGGTGGTCGCCGCCGCGGTCCGCCGCCCGGCGCAGATCACCGGCGACGGGGTGCACGACATCACCGAGCTGATCGAGCGGCAGAGCCGCCGCCGGGCCGCCGCCACCGGCGGTGAGTCCCGCATCCCGGTCGACGACATGACCCGCGAGGTGGTGGCGGAGGCCGGGTACCGGATGCACGACGTGCTCCCGGAGGGCGAGGTGCTCGCGGTGCGCCGGACGGCCAACCTGCACACCGGCGGCACGATCCACGACGTGACCGCCGAGCTGCACCCGGTGATCGCCGAGGCGTGTGTCACCGCGAGCCGGGCGCTGGACATCCCGGTCACCGGGCTGGACCTGCTGGTTCCCGCCCCGGACCAGCCGGAACACGTGTTCATCGAGGCGAACGAGCGGCCCGGACTGGCCAACCACGAGCCGCAGCCCACCGCCGAGCGTTTCGTCGACCTGCTCTTCCCGGGTACCCGGGCACCGCAGCGACTCTGGTCGCCGGCCGGTGCGGCAAGCTCTGGGGCATGACCGCACGCAAGCCCCAACCGCTCAAGCTCGACCTCGACTACCTCCGCCAGGTGCTGGTGGAGCTGCTGGAGATCCCCAGCCCGTCGGGGCGCACCGACCACATCCAGCAGTACGTGGGCGAGCGGCTCTCCGCGATCGGGATCAGCTCCACGCTGACCCGTCGCGGGGCGCTGAGCGCCTGCCTGCCCGGTCCCCGGGAGACCGGCGCCGACCGGGCCGTGGTGGTGCACACCGACACCATCGGCGGCATGGTGAAGCGGCTCAAGGAGAACGGGCGGCTGGAGGTCAACCCGATCGGCACGCACAGCGCCCGCTTCGCCGAGGGCGCCCACGTGCGGATCTTCACCGACGACCTGGAGCGGGTCGTCACCGGCCAGGTGCTGCCGCTGAAGGCGAGCGGCCACCGCTACAACGAGGCGGTCGACCTTCAGGGCGTCGGCTGGGAGCTGGTCGAGGTGCGGGTGGACGAGCCCGTCCACGACGAGGCCGGGCTGCGGGCGCTCGGCATCGACGCCGGGGACTTCGTCGCGTTCCTGCCCAACCCCACGATCACCCCGAACGGGTACGTCAAGTCCCGGCACCTGGACGACAAGGCGGGCGTGGCGGCGGTGCTGACCGCGTTCAAGGCGATGGTCGACGCCGGGATCACCCCGGCGGTCACCGCGCACCTGCTGGTCACCGTCACCGAGGAGATCGGCCACGGCGCCAGCCACGGGCTGGACCCGGACGTCGCGGAGATCGTCTCGGTGGACGCGGCGGTGGTCGCGCCGGGCCAGCAGTCCCGGGAGACCGCTGCGACACTCGCGATGGGCGACGGGGTCGGCCCGTTCGACTACCACCTGACCCGCAACCTCGCCTCGATCGCCAAGGAGCACGGCGTCGACCTGGTCCGGGACGTGTTCGACTACTACCGCTCGGACGTGGCCGCCGCGGTCGAGGCCGGCGCGCACGCCCGGGTCGCGCTGCTCGGGTTCGGCGTGGACGCCACCCACGGCCACGAGCGCACCCACCTCGACGGCCTGCACCAGCTCACCCAGCTGCTCTGCCTCTACCTGCAGAGCCCGCTGGTCTTCCCGGAGTGGGACGCCGAGCCGGAGGGCGACCTGGCCGACTTCCCGTCGCTCGCCGTGCAGCCGGCGAACGAGGAGGGCCCGCGCGAGGGCCCGATCGGCCTGGACTGACCGGGCCTGTGATCGAAATCCGTTGCCGCGGCCGCCGCGTAGTGGATAGCGTGGCGGTACACGGGAAAGGAGGTGGTCCAGACTTGTATAGCAATCGGACTCGTGAGGTGGCTGTCCGCTAGCCGCTGTCCTCGACAGTGAAAACTCGCCCGCCGCGAGGCGGGCACCTGCAGGATCGTCGAGACCGTGTGGCAGCGGTGCGGCGAAACCACGACAGCCACCCGACCCCCGGGGTGCCGGCCCAGTCCAGCCGGCCCGCGCGCGAGCGCGGAAGCCCCGGGGGTCGCTTTTTGCGCTCGGGAGGGTGCGGTGTCCATGCGTGAGCTGGTGGTGCTCGGTACGGCCAGCCAGGCCCCGACCCGGCAGCGCAACCACAACGGCTACCTGCTGCGCTGGGACGACGAGGTGATCCTCTTCGACCCGGGCGAGGGCAGTCAGCGGCAGATGCTGCACACCGGGATCACCGCCACCGACCTGACCCGGATCTGCGTCACCCACTTCCACGGCGATCACTGCCTCGGCCTGCCCGGCACGATCCAGCGCCTCTCGCTGGACCGCGTACCGCGCCCGGTGGCGGTGCACTTCCCGGCCGGCGGCGCCGAGTACTTCGCCCGGCTGCGCCACGCCTCCAGCTTCTACGAGACCGCCGAACTCGCCGTCGAACCGATCGACACCGACGGGCAGCGGATCACGCTGGGCATCGGCACGCTTGAGGCCCGCCGGCTGCGGCACCCGATCGAGACGTACGGGTACCGCCTGGTCGAGCCGGACGGCTGCCGGATGCTGCCGGAGCGGCTGGCCGCGTACGGCATCGCCGGTCCGGACGTGGGGCAGCTGCTGCGCGACGGCCACCTGGACCGCGACGGACGCCGCGTCACCCGCGACGAGGTGAGCGTGACCCGGCCGGGGCAGCGGTTCGCGTTCGTGATGGACACCGGGCTCTGCGACGGCGTGTACGCGCTGGCCGAGCACGCCGACCTGCTGGTGATCGAGTCGACGTTCCTGGAGTCGGAGGCGGCGCTCGCCGCCGAGGTCGGGCACCTCACCGCCGGCCAGGCCGCGCGGGTGGCGGCCGAGTCGGGGGTACGCACGCTCGTGCTCACCCACTTCTCCCAGCGGTACGCCGACCCGCGCCGCTTCCACGACGAGGCCAGGGAACACTTCACCGGTGATCTGGTGATCGCCGAGGATCTCCAGACGGTTCCGGTGCCGCCCCGGCGGGTACCGTCGCCCGGGTGACGATCTCCCTACGTTCCGCGACCGAGGCCGACCTGATGGCGGTCGGCGCCCTGCACCAGCGTTCCCGGGTGGCGGCGTACTCGTCGTTCCTGCCGCCCGAGTCGCTGGCCGACCCGACGCCGGAGGCGATGGGCCGCTACTGGGTGGAGCGGCTGACCTGGGAGGGCGCCGACCACCGGATGACAGTGGCCGAGCGGGACGGGCGGCTGGTGGGGTTCAGCTACCTCGGGCCGGACGACGAGGGCGACCCGGCGACCGGGCTGCTGAACGCGATCCACCTGGAGCCGTCCGAGCGGGGCCGGGGCACCGGACGGGCGCTGATGGTGGACGCGCTGGACGCGATGCGGGCCCGGGGATGGACGCGCGCGGTGCTATGGGTGCTGCGGGACAACGCCCACGCGCGCCGGTTCTACGAGCGCGGCGGCTGGACCGCGACCGGTGAGCAGCGGGACGAGCACATCGGTGCGGCGCTCGTCCCCCAGCTCCGCTACGCCCGCCGGGTGTAAGGAAGGGCCCCTTATTAACGCCTCCGGTAGAGGAAGGGCCCCTTGTTAACACCCGGTGTTAACAAGGGGCCCTTCCTTACAAGCAGGGTCAGCGGGCGCCCAGGTGGGCGAGCAGGTCCTGCCGGGTCAGCACGCCCTTGGGCTTGCCGTCGACCAGCACCAGCGCGGCGTCGGCCTTCTCCAGCAGACCGACCGCCTCGCTCACCGGCTGGCCGCCGCCGATCATCGGCAGCGGCTCGCCCATGTGCCGCTCGATCGTGTCGTGCAGGTGGGCCTGGCCGGTGAACAGGGCGTCGAGCAGGTCCTTCTCCGCGATCGAACCGGCCACCTCACCGGTCACCACCGGCGGCTCGGCCTTCAGCACCGGGAGCTGCGAGACGCCGTACTCGCGCATGTAGTCGATCGCGTCGCGGACCGTCTCGGTCGGGTGCACGTGCACCAGCTCGGGCAGGCCACCGGGCTTGCCGGCGAGCGCGTCGGCGACGGTCGGCTCGGTGCCCGAGTCGTCCAGGAAGCCGTACCGGGCCATCCACTTGTCGTTGAAGATCTTCGACAGGTAGCCCCGGCCGCCGTCCGGCAGCAGCACCACGATCACGTCGTCCGGGCCGGCCTTGCGGGCCACCTCCAGCGCACCCACCACGGCCATGCCGCAGGAGCCGCCGACCAGCAGACCCTCCTCGCGGGCCAGCCGGCGGGTCATCTCGAAGGACTCCTTGTCCGACACCTCGACGATCTCGTCGGCGATCTTCTGGTCGTACGTCTCCGGCCAGAAGTCCTCACCGACGCCCTCGACCAGGTACGGCCGGCCGGTGCCGCCGGAGTAGACCGAGCCCTCCGGGTCCGCGCCGATCACCTTGACCCGGCCCTCGGACGCCTCCTTGAGGTAGCGGCCGATGCCGGAGATGGTGCCGCCGGTGCCGACGCCCGCCACGAAGTGGGTGATCTTGCCCTCGGTCTGCTTCCACAGCTCCGGGCCGGTGGTCTCGTAGTGCGAGCGCGGGTTGGCCGGGTTGCTGTACTGGTTGGGCTTCCACGCGCCGGGGATTTCCCGGGCCAGCCGGTCGGAGACGTTGTAGTAGGAGCGCGGGTCCTCCGGCGCGACGGCGGTCGGGCAGACCACCACCTCGGCCCCGTACGCGCGCAGCACGTCCTGCTTGTCCTGGCTGACCTTGTCCGGGCAGACGAAGACGCATCGGTAGCCCTTGAGCTGGGCCACCAGGGCCAGGCCGACGCCCGTGTTGCCGCTGGTCGGCTCCACGATCGTGCCGCCCGGCCGCAGGATGCCCGCCTTCTCGGCGTCCTCCACCATGCGCATCGCGATCCGGTCCTTGACCGAGCCGCCCGGGTTCACGTACTCCACCTTCGCCAGCACGGTGGCCTGGATGCCCTCGGTGACGTTGCGCAGGCGTACCAGCGGGGTGTTGCCGATCAGCTCGACGACGTTGTCGTAGTACTGCACCTCGTTGTGCCCTTCGTCGCGCCGCCGTCGTGGGGCGGTCGGTCAGCCGTCAGTTCGCCGACCAGCGTACGTGGCGTCAGGGCACCACATGCCCGGGGATGACGGAGCTGCGACGTGCCTCCCACTCCAGGAAACGCTCGGTCTCGGCGAGCACGCTGCCCGCCAGCCAGGTCACCATGACCGCGTCGTCGGCCAAGCCGAAGATCGCCAGCGGGATCTCCGGCAGCAGGTCGATCGGGGAGACGATGTACGCCGTCGCCCCGGCCATCAGCGCCAGGCGCAGACCGCCGTCGTACTCGCCCCGGGTGGTCGCCCGGATCATCCTCGGCAGCGCCGCCAGCCGGGCACCGAGCGACGGCCCGCCCCGGGTGCCCGCCGCCAGCGCCCGGGCCAGCGCGGCGAACGCGGCGCTGCGCTTCAACGTCTTCCCCATGATGTCGCCCCTCTCCGCTCGACCATGGTGAGGCCCGGTGGCAAGCCCGCGCCCGCTGCCCCCATCGGTACCCAATCCGGGCACCGCCCAGCCATCCGATCACGGACAGCAGTGGTCGTACCGGCGCGATACTGTCGGTTCATGGGGGACGCTGGTTCCGTCGCGCCGGTCCGCCGGCAGCGCGCCCGGCAGATCGCCCGCCTCGCGGCGATCGGCACGGGCGCCACGGTGGCGGCCACCGCCGCCACCGGCGGGGTGCTGCTCGGCCAGGCCCGGCAGGCCCGCCGCACCATCCCGATGGCGCAGGCCCCGCCACCCCGCTGCGACGGCGTCTACGGCGCGAAACTTCCCGGCCCGCCGGTCACCATGGTCATCCTGGGCGACTCCTCAGCGGCCGGCTACGGCGTGCACAGGCGCCGCGAGACACCGGGCTCGCTGCTGGCCACCGGGCTGTCCCGCCGCCTGCACCGGCCGGTCCGGCTGCACCGGTTCGCCGTGGTCGGCGCGCTGTCGTCCGGGCTGAAGCCGCAGGTCGAGTCCGCCCTGGAGGTCGAGCCGGACGTGGCGGTGATCCTGGTCGGCGGCAACGACGTCACCAATCGCACGCCGTTCTCGGTGGCGGTGCGCTACCTGACCGACGCGGTCCGCACGCTGCGGGCGGCCGGCTGTGAGGTGGTCGTGGGCACCTGTCCCGACCTGGGCACCATCCGGCCGATCCAGCCGCCGCTGCGCTGGCTGGCCCGGCGCTGGAGCCGCCAGCTCGCCGCCGCGCAGACGGTGGGCGTGGTCGAGGCCGGCGGCCGTGCCGTCTCGCTCGGCGACATGCTCGGGCCGCGGTTCGCCGCCGAGCCCGCCCGGATGTTCGCCTGGGACCGGTTCCACCCCTCCGCCGAGGGGTACGCGATAGCCGCGGCGGCGTTGCTGCCCACCGTGCTGTCCGCGCTGGGCGCGGTCCCGGAACGCAGGCCTGTCCTGCCCGGCGTCGAAGGCGTACGGTCGCTCCCGGAGGCCGCCCACCAGGCGGCCCGGCACGCCGGCACGGAGGTCAGCGGCGCCCAGCTCCGGGGTCGCGACCGCGGGCCGGGCGGGCGGTGGGCGCAGCTTCGCCGGCGGGCCTTCTTCGGCGTCGGCGCGGTGCCACCGACCGGCAGCGCCGCCGACTCGGCAACGCTGGAGGGAACGGCATGAGCGAGCGCAGCGAGCGAATCGGCCAGCTCAGCGCGGAGGTGCCTCGTGGCGGCACGGAGCGAAGCGGAGTGACGGCATGAGCGAGCGGAACGAGGTGGCCCGGTGGGGCCGGGCCGCGGCCCTGTCGCTGCTGGCCGGCACGGTGGGTGGCGCGGCTGTCCTCGCCGGCCAGGCCATCGCCGCCCGCACCCGCGAGTACGCCCAGCCCGAGCTGGGTCTGGTGCTGCGCGCGACGGTCGGCCGTGCGGACGCGCCGCCGCTGCGGCTGGTGCTCCTGGGTGACTCGTCGGCGCTCGGCGTGGGCGTGGACCGGTTCGAGGACACCATCGGCGGCCAGCTCGCCAACCTGCTCGCCGAGGGGCCGACCGGCCGCCGGGTGCAGCTGTCCAGCGTCGGGGTCTCCGGCTCGCGTGCCACCGACCTGGCGACCCAGGTGGCCCGGGCGCTGCTGGGCGAGCGGCCGGACGTGGCGGTGGTGCTGATCGGGGCGAACGACGCCACGGCGATGGCCCGGCCCGGTGACGCGGCGGCCTACCTCGGCTCGGCGGTACGCCGGCTGCGGGAGGCACACGTCGAGGTCGTGGTGGGGACGTGTCCCGATCTCGGGGCGGTACGCGCGGTCGCCGCACCGCTGCGTCAGGTGCTCGGCTGGTCCGGGCGGCGGATGGCGCGGGCCCAGACGGCGGCCGTGCTGGACGCCGGGGGCACCGTGGTCGACCTGGGCACCGAGACCGGTCCGGTGTTCCGCGCGGACGCGGGCACGCTCTGCCACGACGGCTTCCACCCGTCCGCAGACGGCTATCGGGTCTGGGCACACGCCCTGCTGCCGGCGGTCGAGGCCGCGGCGGCCGTGGCGTTCCGGCACCACCGCCGACCGCCCACGGGGTGACATTTCCCGCCCGCCGCACATCTTCCCGCGCATGTTACTGGCGCGTTAACGTTGGCTCATGCCGATTGAGTCGCCCCGCGACGCCGTCATCGTCGCCACCGCCCGGTCCCCCGTCGGCCGCGCGTTCAAGGGTTCCCTCCGCGAGGTCCGCCCGGACGACCTCGCTGCCACCATCGTCCAGGCCGCCCTCGACAAGGTTCCGGCGCTCGATCCCACCACCATCGACGACCTCTACCTCGGGTGTGGCCTGCCCGGCGGCGAGCAGGGCTTCAACATGGCGCGGGTGGTCGCCACCCTGATGGGCCTCGACGGCCTGCCCGGCGCCACGCTGACCCGCTACTGCGCGTCCTCGCTCCAGACCACCCGGATGGCGATGCACGCGATCCGGGCCGGTGAGGGCGACGTGTTCATCTCCGCGGGTGTGGAGATGGTCTCCCGGTACGCCCGGGGCAACTCGGACGCGCTGCCGCCGGAGGCGCAGGCCCTCGTCGGTGGCGGCTGGGAGAACCCCCGCTTCGCCGAGGCCCGGGAGCGTTCCGCGGCCCGCGCCCAGGGCGGCGCCGAGGTGTGGACCGACCCGCGCGAGTCCGGGCAGCTGCCCGACATCTACCTCGCCATGGGGCAGACCGCGGAGAACCTGGCCCAGGTGTACGACGTGACCCGCGAGGACATGGACGCGTTCGGCGTCCGCAGCCAGAACCTCGCCGAGAAGGCGATCGCCGACGGCTTCTGGGCCCGCGAGATCACCCCGGTCACCACGCCGGACGGCACGGTGGTCAGCACCGACGACGGCCCGCGTGCCGGGGTGACGCTGGAGGCGGTGGCCGGCCTGAAGCCGGTGTTCCGCCCGGACGGCCGGATCACCGCGGGCAACTGCTGCCCGCTCAACGACGGCGCCGCCGCCGTGGTGATCATGAGCGCCGAGCGGGCGTCCGAGCTGGGGCTCACCCCGCTGGCCCGGATCGTGTCCACCGGTGTCACCGGGCTCTCCCCCGAGATCATGGGCCTGGGTCCGGTCGAGGCGTCGAAGCAGGCGTTGAAGCGGGCCGGCATGACCATCGACGACGTCGACCTGGTCGAGATCAACGAGGCGTTCGCCGCCCAGGTGATCCCCTCGTACCGGCAGCTCGGCATTCCGGAGGAGAAGCTGAACGTCGCCGGTGGCGCGATCGCTGTCGGCCATCCGTTCGGCATGACCGGCGCCCGGATCACCGGCACGCTGCTCAACGCGCTGGAGTGGCACGACAAGACCATCGGTCTGGAGACCATGTGCGTCGGCGGCGGCCAGGGCATGGCGATGGTGCTCGAACGACTGAGTTGAGACCGGTTCGCCGGGGCACGGGCCGGGTACGGGAGGCCGCATGGCCACCGTCGTGGAACGTGAGCGCAAGTACTCCGGCGACGAGGGTTTCCGGCTGCCCGACCTGACCGGGTGCGGTGGCGTCGTGACCATGTCCGACGCCACCGTCTCGGATCTGGACGCCGTCTACTGGGACACCGACGACCTGCTCCTGCTGCGTAGCGGGCACGCGCTGCGCCGGCGTACCGGTGGGCACGACGCGGGCTGGCACCTCAAGGTGGGCGCGGGTGGCGCCCGGGTCGAGCACCAGTTCCCGGCCGGAGCGTCCGACGACGGCCCGCCGCCCGAGCTGGTCGCGCTGATCCGGGGCGCGTCGCGCGGTCGTCCGGTCGCCCCGGCGGCCCGGGTCGTGAACCGTCGCCGGGAACACCGGCTGCGGGACGCGGACGGCCGGGTACTGGCCGAGGTGGCCGAGGACGACGTCCGGTCCGAGGATCTGGTGGACGACACCGCGCGGACCTGGCACGAGATCGAGATCGAGCTGGTCGACGGCGACGAGGCGCTGCTCGACGCCCTCGGTGAGCGGCTGCGCGCGGCAGGCGCCCGGGAGGTGGCGGTCAGCAAGTCGCACCGGGCCGTCGCCGGCCGGATCGGGCGCTTCGACGACCGGGAACCGGACGGTCCGGCGGGCCCGGTCCTCGCGTACGTCAGGGCGCAGCGCGACGCGATCGTCGGCAACCACGCGGCCGCCTACCAGGGGGACGAGGACGCGGTCCACGACATGCGCGTGGCGACCCGCCGGTTGCGGGCGACGCTGCGTACCTTCCGGGGCCTGTGGGACCGCCGGGAGGGCGAGGCGCTCCGGGCCGAGCTGCGCCGCCTCGGCGGGGAGCTGGGCCGGGTCCGCGACACCCAGGTGATGGCCGCCCGGCTCACCGACGCGGTGCACGACCTGCCGGACGAGCTGGTGCTCGGTCCGGTGGCGGCACGGATCGGCGAACGGTTCGCTGCCGACCGGGCCGAGGCGACCACCGCGCTGCGGTCCGCGCTGGACGCCGACCGCTACCCCGAACTGCTGGCCCGCCTGGACCGGCTGGCCGACGGCCCGCCTGCCGACGTCGGCCGGCGGTGGGTGGACCGCAGGGTCCGCAAGGCGGCACGCCGCGCCGACACCCGGCTGGACCGGGCGCTCGCCACGACCGGGCCGGACGGGGACGCCGCGCTGCACGAGGCGCGCAAGAAGCTGAAGGTGGCCCGCTACGCGGTGGAGGTGCGCCAACCGGCTGCCGGCAGGCACGCCGCTCGCCTGGTGAAGCGGTTCAAGGCGCTCCAGGACCTGCTCGGCACCCACCAGGACTCGGTGGTCACCCGGGAGGTGCTGCGGCGGCAGGCGCTCCAGGCGTACGCCGAGGGCGAGAACACGTTCACCTACGGTCTGCTGCACGCGAGGCAGGCCGAGGCCGCCGGCCACGACCGCCCGGCCGTCCTGCGGGCGCGCGACCGGTCACGGCACCGCAAGGTACGCCGCTGGCTCAAGCCCTGACGGCTCCCCCACTCGGTCGATCATGAACTTGGCCGGGATCCGCGTCCGTTTTGTCGCCGCCAACTTCATGATCAACGCGGCCGAGGCCCAGGGGGCGGGGGTCAGAGTGCGGCGCGGGTTCGGGTCACGGCGGCGGCAGCCTCGGCCAGCACGGGCTCGGGGGGCGCGGCGAGCGTCAGGTCGGCGGCCACCACGCGGAGCTGGTCGGGCAGGGCCAGATCGGAGGGGAGGCGGGGCACGTCGCGGCGCGGCTCGCCGGCCGCGTCGGCGGCCAGGTTGGCGATCTCCTGGACCAGCTTGTGCACCAGATCGGCCCGGGACACGTTGCCGCCGTCGGCCTTGGCCGACCAGCGCGGCTGCTGCCAGTGCCCGACCTGTCGGACCAGCAGGGTCACCGCCCGGTCCAGTTCCGCTGCGCTCATCGCCGCCGAGTCTACGGCCGCCCCAGGCCACGACGCGGCGACAGGCGCCGGAACCGGCATCAGCGGGCGACAGGCGCGCCGGACCGGCGATAGCGACAGGCGCGCCGAGCCGACGTCAGCGGCGGACGTAGCTGAGCAGGCGGAGGATCTGCCAGTACAGGAAGATCAGCCCGACCAGCAGACCGAACGCGCAGTACCAGGCGTAGCGGCGGGGCAGCCGGCCGGCGGACCGCTCGACCAGGTCGAAGTCGAGGATGAAGCTGAGCGCGCCCGCGATGATCGCCACCACCGAGAACAGGTAAGGCAGCCAGCCCACCCGGTCACTGAGGCTGTAGACGACCACCCCCTGCCGCCCGGTGAACAGGTACGCGAACAGGTTGACCAGGCCGATCGCCACGATCCCGACGAGCGTGCCGATGACCAGCCGGGCCAGGCGCGGGGTGGCGCGTACCAGCCGGGCCCGGTAGAGCACCGCCATGCCGAGGAAGACGCCGAACGTGCCGACCACCGCCTGCACCACGATGCCCGGATAGACCATCTCGAAGGCGCGGCTGGCCACCCCGAGCAGCAGGCCCTGGAGCACCGCGTACCCGACGACGACCGGCGGGCTGGTGATCTGCTTGAGCGAGATGACGAGCACCAGCGCGAGGCTGGCCAGTGCGCTCCCGGCGAGCGCGGCGGAGATCCACGCGGCCTGCGGCACCACCACCCAGGACACGGCCGCCGTGACGCCGGTGACCAGCAGCAGCCCCACGGTCCGGCTGACCACGTCGGCGACAGTCATCGTGTCGGCGGTCCCGACCCCGAGCACCTGCCGCTCGGCGCGGCCGACGTCGTCCAGCCGGTCCAGCACCGGGTTGGCACTGCGCACCGTGACCACCTCCCGCCCCCGTACCCGGATCCCACTCTGCCCCGGGCGGACCGGCCGGGTCGGGGAAACGGCGACGCCCGCCGCCGCGGATGCGGCAGGCGGGCGTCGTCGGGGAGGGCTGTGCGGTCAGTCGTCGCCCTGGAAGTAGCTGAGCAGCCGCAGGATCTCGATGTAGAGCCAGACCAGGCCGACCACGATGCCGAAGGCGGCGGTCCAGGAGTAGCGCTGCGGGAGGCCCATCCGGACCCCCTGCTCGATCTCGGCGAAGTTGAGCACGAAGCTCAGCGACGCCACCACGATGCAGACCAGGCTGAAGCCGATCGCGAGCGGGCTGCCGTCCCGCAGACCGGTGTTCACGCCGAACAGCGCCAGCACCAGGTTGACCATCATCACGCCGAACAGGCCGGCGATGACCGCCACCATGATCCGGGTGAACTTCGGCGTGGCCCGGATGATCCGCGCCTTGTAGATCATCGCCATCAGGAAGAAGACGCCGAACGTGGCCACGACCGCCTGGAGCACGATGCCGTCGTAGAGCGACTCGAACGCCTTGCTGACCATGCCGACGAAGACGCCCTCGATGATCGAGTACGCCACCACGAGCGCCGGGTTGGCCATCCGGGAGAACGAGATGATCAAGCCGAGCACCAGGCCGACCACCGCGGCCCCGATCCACGCGACGCCGACCAGCGAATCCGGCACGAGCACCCAGGCCGCCGCGGCCGAGGCGCCGAGGATGGCGAGCATGAGGACCGTCTTGACGACCACGTCGTCGAGGGTCATCGGGGTCACGGTGGGCGGAGCCACCGGCTGGCCGTAGCCGCCCGGGTAGGGCTGGGCGTAGGGCTGCTGGGGGTACTGCTGCTGGGGGTATCCGGGCTGACCGTACGGCCCGGGCTGGGCGTACCCGGCCGCCCGCTCACGCTCTGCCGCCTGGCCGAGCCGGGCGAGCACCGGGTTCGAGGACTTCACTTCTCAGGCCTCCCTCAGGGGGTCGATCGCACGTAGACGTGCTACTCCAGGGTAGACGTGGGCGCAAACGCGCGCGTGACCGCTAGCTGTGGGAAAGCTGAGAGTTCTCGTGCCCGGGGCGGGGGTCGAACCCGCACGCCTTGCGGCAGCCGCTTTTAAGGCGGCCGTGTCTGCCGTTCCACCACCCGGGCGGGTGACACCGGCGCGTCGACACGCGGCGGTGCAGATCTCACCGTAGCGGCTCGGCCGTGACGCGGCGTACCCCGACGGGTGCGGCCGTTATGGTCGAGGCCGTGACCAGCGCCGCCCGCACGGCCCTCGGGCCCGACCGTGACCGGGCGGCCCGCCCGGCGGCGATCACGCGGCGGGTGACCGCCGCCCTCCGGCAGTACCGCGCGGACCTGCTCGCGGGGTTGGCGTTCGTCGCGCTCGCCGGCTGGCTCACCCACGGTCTGTGGCCGGCGCCGGGCACGCGGGTGCTCGCGCTCAACCCGGCCGACCAGACGCTGTACGAGTGGTTCCTGGCGCTCGACGCGCGCGCCCTGCGCGGCGAGCTAAGCCTGGTCACCGGCCGGCTGAACGCGCCGGACGGGGTCAACCTGATGGCCAACACCTCGGTCGTGGCGCTCGGCGTGCTGCTCGCCCCGATCACGCTGGCGTTCGGGGCGCCCGTCACGTTCGCCCTGCTCGTCGCCGCGAACATGGCCGGTACGGCGCTGGCCTGGTACCTGCTGTTCACCCGCCTCCTGTGCGCCCGCCCGGTCGCTGCCGCACTCGGGGCTGCGCTCTGCGGCTTCGGACCGGGCATGGTCTCGCAGAGCAACGGCCACCTGCACATGACCGCGCAGTGGCTGGTCCCGGTGCTGGTCTGGCTCGTGGTCCGGCTGCTGCGCGCCGCCGACCCGGCCGGTCGACCGGACGGCCCGGACCGCCGCCGGATGGCGTCCTCGGCGGTCGGGCTCGCCGCGGTCGTCACCGTGCAGGTCTTCGTCGGCGAGGAGGTGCTGTTCCTCGCCGCGCTCACCCTGGCGGTGACCGCCGTCGCGTACGGGTCGGCCGACCGGCACCTGCTGCGCCGGGCCGGTTCCGGCTTCGCCGGAGGGCTGCTCGCCGCCGCCGGGCTGTCGCTGCTGGTGCTGGCGTACCCGCTGTGGGTGCAGTTCGCCGGCCCGCAGGGCGTCGCGGACGGCCTGTTCCCGCCCGCCTACTTCTCCGCCGACCTGGTCGGCTGGACCCGCCTGTCCGCGCTGACGGTGTTCGGCAGCCCGGAGGCGGTCCGGCTCACCACCGGGCCGGCCGAGTTCACCACGTTCCTGGGCTGGCCGCTGCTGCTGGTCGCCGTGGGCTGCGCGGTCTGGCTGGCCCGGCGCGCACCGGTGGTGGTGGCGCTGGTGGCAGCCGCGCTGGTGACGGCCGCGCTCGCGCTCGGCCCGCAGGTGGTGGCCGGTGGCGAGCGGACCGGGATCCCCGGCCCGTACGCGCTGCTGGCCGGCCTGCCGGTGGTCGACGGCGCGCTGCCGATGCGTTTCGCGCTGGCGGTGCTGCCACTCGTCGGCACCGTGCTCACCCTCGCCGTGCACCGGGCGCTCGGCGAGTCCGGCCGGGCCCGGCGGCTCGTCCCGGTCGCGGTCGGCGCGGCGCTGCTCAGCGTCTTCCCCACGCCGCTGCCCACGATGGGCCGGCCGCCGCTGCCCGAGTTCGTCACCGGCGGCCACTGGCGGCAGTGCGTACGCCCCGGCGGCGTGCTGGTGCCGGTGCCCACCGCCACGCCGCAGGACCCCTGGCCGATGCGCTGGGCCACCGCCACCGGGGTCGCCTTCGCCATGCCGGAGGGCTTCTTCATCGGCCCGTACGGCCCGGACGGCGAGGCCACCATGGGCACCTGGGCGCGTCCCACCTCGGCGTTGCTCGCCGACGTGGCCCGTCGCGGCGTGGCACCGGTGGTGGGTGACAGGCAGCGCCGCCAGGCCGCCCGGGACATCGAGTTCTGGCGTGCCTCGTGTGTCGCGGTGACCGACGGCACGCCGCACGCGGAGATGCTGCGCCGGACCCTGGAGCAGCTGTTCGGCCGGCCGGGTACGCGGCTCGCCGACGCCTGGACCTGGCGGTTCTGAGGGCGGTTTGGGCCCGGACATGACGAAGGGCCCCTCCCGTGCGGGAGGGGCCCTTTCGCGGAACGCGTCAGACGCGCGCGGCGACCGGCGGGGCGGACGCCTCGGCGAACTCCTCGCGCGGGTCGTGCAGCTGGCCCAGCGCGACCACCTCACGCTTGAGGAAGAACGCCAGCGTCCAGTCGACCACCACGCGCACCTTGCGGTTGAACGAGGGGATCCGCGACATGTGGTACGTCCGGTGCATGAACCAGGCCGGCCAGCCGGTCATCTTGATGCCGTAGACCTGCGCCACGCCCTTGTGCAGGCCGAGACTCGCCACGCTGCCGGCGTGCTTGTGCTTGTAGTCGACCGGCTCACGCCCGCGGATCACGTTGGCGATGTTGTCGGCCATCCGGGCCGCCTGCCGCACCGCGTGCTGGGCGCTCGGGGAGCAGAAGTTGCCCGGCTCCTTGGTCAGGTCCGGTACGGCGGCGCAGTCGCCGGCGCTCCACGCGCCCTCGACCACCCGGTCGCCGTCCACGATCTGCAGCGTCGGCCGGCAGGTGACCCGGCGACGCTCGTCACGCGGGAAGTCCGTCGCGTCCAGCATCGGCGACGGCTTCACACCGGCGGTCCAGACGATGGTGTCGGACGGGAAGCTGTCGCCGTCGGAGAGCTTCACCACACCGTCGACGCAGGACTCCAGCCGGGTGTCCAGGCGGATGTCCATGTCCCGCTTCATCAGCTGCTGCACCGTGTAGGCGCCCATGTCCCGGTCGACCTCGGGCAGCACCCGCTGGGTCGCCTCCACGAGCACCCAGCGCATGTCCTCCGGCTTCAGCTCCGGGTAGTAACGCAGCGCGTCGCGGGCCATGTCCTCCATCTCGGCGAGCGCCTCGATGCCGGCGTAGCCACCGCCCACGAAGACGAACGTCAGCGCGCGGCTGCGGACCGCCGGGTCGGTGGTGGAGGCCGCCACGTCGAGCCGGTCCAGCACGTGGTTGCGCAGGAAGATGGCCTCGCCGATGGTCTTGAACCCGATGCCGTTCTCGTGCAGGCCGGGGATCGGCAGGGTGCGGGAGACCGAACCGGGAGCGACGACCACGTGGTCGTACCGGATCTCCCGGGCCGGGCCGCTGATCGGCTGCACCACGGCGGTCATGCGGTCGTGGTCGATCCGGGTGACGGTGCCCGCCACCACGGTGCACTTGCGCAACTCCCGCCGCAGCGGCACGACGGCGTGCCGAGGGGAGATGTTGCCCGCCGATGCCTCGGGGAGGAACGGCTGGTACGTCATGTGCGGCTGCGGGTCGACGACGATGACCTCGGCCTCACGCCTGCTCAGCTTCTTGGACAGGCGCAGAGCGGCGTACAGGCCCACGTGACCGGCACCCACGACAAGGATCCGCTTCGGGTTCACGTCATCTATCTTTCCCCGGGTGCTTCGGGTAATCCCGCGCGAGACCCCCTTCTGTGACGGAGCACAACCGGTGTGACCTGCGCAACGTCGCCGGAACGCTGGGTCACCTGCGCCGGAGCAACCAGCCCAGCAACCCGCTCAGCCCCACCGCCACCAGCAGTCCCGCCACCGTCGCCGCCTGGGTGCCGTCGGTCCCGCCCAGTCCCCCGAGCCACGCCAGCACCACGCCGAGCACGGCACTGGCGAGCACCACGCCGCCCGCCCGGCCCAGCCACCGCAGCACCACGTCCGGGTCGATCAGGCCGTCGTAGGGCAGCAGCGCCGCCAGCGCGCAGAGCGAGTGCGCCAGGTAGAGCAGCGTCGCCACGGCGAGCAGCCGCCACAGCGCCGGCGGCCGGTCGAAGCCGAGCGTGGCCAGCAGCCAGCCGCCGACGGTCACCAGCGCGGTGAACGTCGGCCAGATCCGGCGCGGCCCGGCCGCCGGCAGCACCGCGGCCACCGTCAGGGCCAGCAGCGAGCGCGCGGTGAGGGCCTGCACCGGGTACGCGAGCAGGAAACCGGCCAGCACGGTGAGGAAGATGCCGCCGCGGACGAGCAGCGGCAGCGGGCTGACCCGGGCGGCGGCGTACCGCAGCGCCCGCACCCGCTCGACCAGGGCATCCGTCACTGAGCCGGCCTTTCGTTCGCGACTGCGGGACTCCGCTTCGCTGCGTTCCTCGCGCTCACCGCAACCCTGCCTTCGGGGCGGTCGCCAACCGGGCCACGTCGCGCAGCACCTCGTCCAGGCTGCCGGCGCCGGCCCAGCGCACCACCGGCACGCCGTGCTCGCGGAGCTGGCCGATCATCGTGTCCCGGTCCAGCCGCCACAGCCGGTACGCCACCTCGGCCCAGCCGCGTTCCTTCGGCACCGGCAGCTCGGCCGGCAGCGTGTCCACCGCCACCACGAACCGTCCGCCCCGGGCCAGCCGGGCCAGCATCTGCGCGGAGCGCTCGTCGAGCAGCGGGGTGAGCACCACCACGAGCGCGTCCGAGGAGAGCACCTGCGGGCCGAAGACCTGGTCGTACGGCTCGTGCGGCGACGACTCGGCGTGCACGTCGAGCAGCCACTCCAGCACTGTCAGGTACTGCCGCCGCCCGGTGGCCGGACGCAGCCGGCGGGCGGCCGGGCCGTACTCCAGCATCGACACCCGGTCGCCGCGGTGCAGGTAGTGCTCGGCGATCGCGGCGGCCGCCCGCACCGTGGTGTCCAGCACGGAAGCGGGCCCGTTCACGCCACCGGAGCGGCCCGCCTCGGCCAGCACGTCCAGCAGCACCACCACCTCGGCGTCCCGGTCCGAGAGCGTCGACGCGACGTGCAGCTGGCGGGCCCGCAGCGACACCCGCCAGTCGATCCGGCGCAGCCGGTCGCCGGGTGCGAACACGCGTACCCCGGCCAGCTCGCCGCCCTCGCCCGGCCGCCGCGAGCGGTGCGCGCCGACCAGGCCGGCGGCCCGAGGCATCGCCTCGACCGCGTCGAACGGCTCGGTACGCGGATAGACCCGGGCCCGGATCGGCTCGGTGATCACCGCACGGGAGACCAGCAGGCCGTCGGCGGCGGCGACCCGGACACCGGCCGGGCCGATCGGGTGCCGCCCCCATCGCAGGGCGGTGCCGGTCAGCTCCAGGTCGACGGCGCTGCCCCGGGGTACGGAGGTGACGAACGGGCGGTCCGCGCCGCCGGAGCGGCTCACGTCCAGCCCGGCGCCGCCGAAGCCGACCTGCTCGACCCGCAGCCAGCGCGACATCCGGGTCCGTACCACCGCCAGGTCGTACCCGATCAGGTCGGGGTTGGCCACCGCGACGGTGGCGGCCAGCGGCGAGCCCTCGACCAGGTGGGTGTCCCCGACGCCGAGTTCCAGCTCGGGCAGCGCGGCGGGGCGGCGGCGCAGCGCATACGCGGTCCCGAGCGCGAACGGTGTGGCGAGCACCACCAGGTCGATGCGGCCGAGCAGGACGGCGACGACGACCAGCACGCCGGTGAGCAGCACGGCCCGGCCGAGCGCCCAGGTGGGCGCCCAGCCGCTCGCCGCGTCGGCCCGGTCCATCAGCGTCCGGCGGCGTAGCTGGGCAGCGCGCCGCTGGCCGGGGCGGGGGTCGACTCCAGGACCTCGCCGACGACGAACGACGGGTCGACCCGGCGCAGCCACATCTCCGGACGCAGCGTGATCCGGTGCGCCAGCGCGGGCGCCGCCACGGCCTTGACGTCCTCCGGCACCACGTAGTCGCGGTTGGCGAGCACCGCCCGTACCCGGGACAGCAGCAGCAGCGCCAGCGAGCCGCGCGGGGACGCGCCGACCAGCACCGACGGGTGCTCCCGGGTGGCAGCGGTGAGCGCCACGATGTACCGCCCGACCGAGTCCTCGACCACCACGTCCTCCAGCGCGGCCTGCATGGCGCGCAGCGTGGCGGCGTCCACCACCGGCTTGATCTCCGCCTCCTCGCGGCGGCGGGCGATCCGGCGGCGCAGTACGTCCCACTCCTCGTCGTGGCTCGGGTAGCCGAACGACACCCGCAGCAGGAACCGGTCGAGCTGCGCCTCCGGCAGCGGGTACGTGCCCTCGTACTCGATGGGGTTGGCGGTGGCGAGCACGTGGAACGGCTCGTCGAGGCGGTAGGTCACGCCCTCCACCGACACCTGCTTCTCCTGCATCGCCTCCAGCAACGCCGACTGCGTCTTCGGCGGCGTCCGGTTGATCTCGTCGGCGAGCAGCAGGTTGGTGAACACCGGCCCGGCCCGGAAGGCGAAGTCGCCACTGCTCTGGTCGTAGAGGAACGAGCCGGTCACGTCGGCGGGCAGCAGGTCAGGGGTGAACTGGAGCCGCCGGAAGTCCAGCCCGAGGGCCTGCGCGAAGCAGCGCGCGGTGAGCGTCTTGCCCAGGCCGGGCAGATCCTCCAGCAGCACGTGACCACCGGCGAGGATGCCGGCCAGCACCAGCTCCAGCGCGTCCCGCTTGCCGACCACGACGGTGCCGACCGCCTCCAGGACGGCCCGGGCGAGCCGGCCCACCTCGGCGGGGGCCATGCTCCGGTCCACGTCGTTCATCAGATCTTCTCCAGTTCGGCGACGATCGCCGCGAGGTCGCGCGGCGACGGAGGGCGGCGGACGGGGGTGGCGAGGAACGTCCACAGTGGCTCGCCCAGCAGGGCTCGGGCACGGGCCGGGTCGGACTCACGGGTGACGCCGTGCCGCTGACGCAGCCGTTCGTCGGCCAGTTCGCCGAGCCGCGGCAGGATGCGTTCGGTGAACCGCTCCCGGTTGTCGGAGGACCAGTCCAGCGGGCGCTCCCAGCCGTTGATCGCGGTACGCAGCGCGTCCCGGGCGGACCAGTTCCAGGTGCCGGGCTCCTCACCGGCGGGCGCCCGGGTGCCCGCCCGGGGCGGCGGCGGAGGTGAGAGCGCGGTGGTGACCCGGCGTACGGCGAGCACGGCGAGCACGCCGGCCACGATGATCCAGATCGGCACCTTCAGGCCGACCGCGCGCAGCCCGACCACGATCACCACGACGACGGCGGCGGTGACCGCCACGGTCCGCAGCAGCGCGCGCGCCCGCCCGCCACCGGACGGACGCTCGGCCTCCCCGGCCGGCTCCTCGCCGAACGACATCAGGTCGTCGATGCTGGTGCTCACGACGCCTCCCCCGCCAGGCTGGTCAACTCGCCGCGCAACCGGCGCAGCGCGGCGCGGGCCTGGTCCCGGGTGCGCTCGTCGACCGGGTGCGTGGCGTAGCGGGCCTCCCGGTAGACGTGCGCGAAACCGTCGAGCACGTCGGCGCTGGCGACCGCCGGGATGCCGGCCGCCGGGTCGCCGCGCAGCAGCCGCCCCACCAGGTCGGTCGGGGTGTCGCCGGTGTGCCGGGGCACGCCCGCGTCCTCGGCGGCCTCCTCCAGGCGTACCCAGCAGGCGATCACAGCGGTTCGCGGGTCTGTGGAGCGGTCGTCGAGTTCGACGAGTCCGGCGTCGAGCGCGGCCACCACCTCGCGGGCGGTCCCCTCGGCGGTACGCCGGGAGCGCCGCACCGGCACCGCCCGGGTCGTCCGCCGCAGCGCGCCCCGGAGCACGTTCCACAGGACGTACCCGATGGCGCCCAGCACCGCCGCGAACAGCAACGCCACGGCGGTGGTGGCCAGCCAGTCGGGCACACCGCCCGACGTGGACTCACCCACGTCGCGGGGTTCCACCGGGTACGACGGCACCGCCTCGGGCGACGGGTACTCCGGCACGTACGGGATGGTGTCGGCGGCCGGCGGGATCCGGCTGGCCCCGATGGCGGAGTGACCGGCGGCGAACGCGGCGAGCGCGAGCAGCACCGTCACCGCGGCGACCGGCCACCACCTGCGCAGTACGCCGAAATCCATCCCACCGCCTCAGGTGTTCTCAGTCCACCCCGGCCAGGTCCTTCGCCCGGGTGAACACGTCGTCCAGCATCGCCGGTGTGAGCCGGCCGGTGAACGTGTTCTGCTGGCTGACGTGATAGCAGCCCAGCAACGCCGGCACCGACTCGCCGGACCAGTGTGCCCCATGACCGAACACCGGTCGCGGAGTGGGCGGTCGCTGCCCGTACACCTGGCGTAGCACCGGCCACCACGCGGCCCACGCGAACGCACCCAGCGCGACCACGACGCGCAGCGTGGGCCGGATCAGTTCGACTTCGCGGTGCAGCCACGGCGCGCAGGTGTCCCGCTCGGCCGGGGTGGGCTTGTTGTCCGGCGGCGCGCACCGCACGGCCGCGAAGATGCGGGTGTCGCGCAACGTCAGGCCGTCGTCGGCGGCCACACTCGTCGGCTGGTTGGCCAGCCCGGCCCGGTGCAGCGCGGCGAACAACACGTCGCCGGACCGGTCCCCGGTGAAGATCCGGCCGGTGCGGTTGCCGCCGTGCGCCGCCGGCGCCAGACCGAGAATCGCGATGCGCGCGTCCTGCGGACCGAGGCCCGGCACCGGCCGTCCCCAGTAGTCCTGGTCGCGGAACGCGGCCCGCTTGACCCGGGCGACCTCCTCCCGCCACGCCACCAGACGCGGGCAGGCGAAGCAGTCGCTGACCGCGCCGTCGAGGTCGGCCAGGTCGGCCGCCCGCGCGGCGCGGGCGACCACGTCCTGCGGGGTACGCGACTCAGCCAAGCTTCGCCCGGAACAGTTCCAGCGTGCGGGCCCAGGCGGTGGCGGCGGCCCGCTGGTCGTAGTGCTCGGGCCGGTCCTCGTTGAAGAACGCGTGCGCGGTGCCCGGGTAGTCGAACGTCTGGCAGGTGCCACCGGCGGACTCGATGGACCGGCGTACGCTCTGCACCCCGTCGGCGGCGGACAGGCCGTCCGCCTCGGAGCAGTGGATGAGCGCCGCCTTCCCGGCGTAGTCGGCCCAGTCGGTGGCCATGCCCTCCCACGGCAGACGCGGGTAGAACCCGGCGGTGGCCACGATGCGCTCGGAGAACGTGCCGGACCACAGGGCCAGGCTCGCGCCCGCGCAGAACCCGGCACAGCCCACCTTGCCGGCGACCTCCGGCCGGCTCGCCAGGTATTCGGCGGCGGCGGCGATGTCACTCGCCGCCTCGTCCATCTGGGAGCTGTTCAGCATCAGCCGCGGCTCGGTCGGCTTCACGGCCGGTCCGCCGTGCCGGAAGTCGGGCGCGAGCGCGACGAAGCCGGCCTCCGCGAAGCGGTCGACCACGGCCCGGACGTGGGGCACCAGTCCCCACCAGTCCTGGATGACGATGACCGCCGGGCTGGCCGCACCGCCGGAGGGTATCGCGAGATACCCCTCGCTCGTCCCTCCGTTGCCGGTGAAGCTCACCATCTCGCCCATGGGCCCGTCCTCCTAGCGGTCAGTCATCATTGGCTGGTCGCCCAGTTGGCTGATACGTGCCGGTAGCGTGCCACGCGGTCACCGGCGCGGGGAAGACGGAACAACAGTGGCATTCACCTCCTGTTGAACCGCCCCACAGGTATAGCGATCGCTAAACTGGTCGCATGGTGCCGGACGCGAGAGGAGGGGAAGGCATGAGCGACTACTCCCGATGGCAGGACATCCGCGTCGACCACGTCGCCCGGGCCGGAGGC
Source organism: Micromonospora sp. WMMA1949 (assembly GCF_027460145.1). Lineage (NCBI taxonomy): Bacteria > Bacillati > Actinomycetota > Actinomycetes > Micromonosporales > Micromonosporaceae > Micromonospora > Micromonospora sp. WMMA1949. The sequence goes on from NZ_JAPZBG010000001.1 coordinate 1,783,633, forward strand.
GAAGAGGCGGTCGACGCGGGCAAGCAGCAACTCCTCGCCGAGGTCATCGGTCACCGACTCGCGGAAGTGCGCCGAGCGCGGGGGTTGACCCAACAGCAGGTGGCTGACCGCATGGGCGTCACCAAGGGACGGATCTCCCAGATCGAGCAGGGAAAGATCTCCGGTCAGGACGTGGTGGCCCGGTTCGCCGCCGCCCTGGGTGGCCGACTCCATCAGGCGATCTACTTCGACGACGGCGACATCGCCGCCATCGCCTAACAGCGGCTCCGCGCGAGATCTTGGAAGATTGCGGCCCCTATGAGGGCCGTTTCCTTCCAAGATCTCGCGCGGTCGAGCGCGCTCAGGGGGTTGACGTGGGTTCCGGGGAAGCGCTGGTGGTGGGCGCGGTCGGGGTGGCGCTGTCCGTGGGCGCGAATGCGGGCGGGGCGATCGACGGTGAGACCGGCGGGCCGAACGGGGCCCGCTCCGGACAGTACGGGTAGGTGTTACGCATCTCCGGCACCGCGCCCGTGTCGGCCATGCAGCTCGGCCAGCCGAGCGTGATCGGCACGCCGTTCTGGTCGAAGAGCCGCGCGTCGCGGATCAGCCGTCCCTGCTGGTCGTAGACGAAGACGTCCTCGATCCGCTCGTACCGGTGGTCCACCGACGTCTGCTCGTAACTGCCGTAGACGTCGGTGTCGGCGCGCTCGTCCACCTGTGCCAGCACGGCGATGGAGAACAACAGCAGCGCGGCGGTGGCGATCTGGTGCAGTTGTCGCCGCCACCCGGTGATCCCGGCCGAGCGGCGACCCCACCACATGGACGCCACGATCGCGCCGATGAGCAGCAGCAGCCCCATCGAGCTGTTGCCGTCCAGCCGGGGCACCAGGCCGGACCGGCCGTCCACCATCCACGCCACGATCAGCGCGGCCAGCCAGCCGCGGAGCAGCCACCAGGCCGGGCGAAGCGGACGCAGGAAGGCGCTCACCGTCTCGTGCCCGAGCACCGGGCCGAGTTGGCGGTCCAGCAGGCGGAGCTGCGTGGCCGCCTGCTCCCGCGCCTCGGCCAGCCGGTGGAAGCGCGCCGGTCGCCGCCCCTCCCCGGCGCCGGCGGCGGCGCGCAGCTCGGCCGCGTACGCCTCGGGGGTGCCCAACCGGTCCACGAGCGCGCCCTCGCCCTCGGCGGCCACCTCGGCGAGGTGTTCCGGCAGGTCCTCGGTCAGCTCGTCGCGGACCCCGGGCGGCAGGTCGGCGAGCGCCGCGCGTACCCGGTCGACGTAGTCCGTGATCTCCTGCCCAGTGACGGTCATGCCGCCATCCCCCGATCGTCGAGCAGTGCGTCCATGGTGGTGGCGAACGAGCGCCAGGTCTTGCCGGAGCGGGTGAGCTGGTCACGCCCGGCGGCGTTGAGCGAGTAGTACTTGCGGTGCGGCCCGGACTCGCTCGGCACCACGTACGTGGTGAGCAGACCGGCGGCGAACAGCCGGCGCAGGGTGCCGTAGACCGAGGCGTCGCCGACCTCGGTGAGGCCAGCCTCGCGCAGGCGCCGCAGGATGTCGTAGCCGTACCCGTCCTCGTCCTTGAGCACGGCGAGCACCGCCAGGTCGAGCACGCCCTTGAGGAGCTGCGTGGTATCCACGCTCCGCACACTAGTGCGCAATCCGCACTACCGTCAACGACACAGCATCAGGTCGCCCACCGGGGCCGGTGATCAAGGAGTTGGCGTCCTCAAAGACGCCCGGATCGGACACAAACTCCTTGATCACCGCCGGAAGGGCAACCTTCCGTCGACGGCTCAGACGTAGAGCTTGCGGAGTTCGCGGGCGATGTCCGAGACCTCGGTCAGGGTGCCGCTTGCCACCGACATCACGAGAGCCTCGGCCTGATCAACGTCGACATCCTGGATCGGCACCTCGTTGAGGGCCAGAAACACCCGCCCCGCCGCCCAGGCGAGACGCTTGTTCCCATCAATCAGCGCGTGGTTCATGCAGACCGAGTGCAGCAGCGCGGCGGCCTTGGTCCAGAGATCGGGATAAGCCTCCTGGCCGAACGCCACGGTGGCCGGGCGGACCACCGCCGAAGAGAGCAGACCGAAATCACGGACCTGCGGCGTCCCACCCAACACGATCGAGGCGATCTCCACGAGGTCGTCGACCTCGAGATAGTGGATCACTCCGCCAACCGCCGCAGCAGCTCGGCGTCACGCTCGGCAACCTCCCGCGCGAGATCCCGCACGCGGGCACGATGACTGCGCGCCGAGACGTACTCCTCGACTGCGACAACGATGGTGGCGTTCATCGACCGGTGCTCCTGCTCGGCAAGCTGCTTGAGCCGTTCGTGCAGTCCGTCGGGAAGATTGACAGTGGTGACCATATGGAAATCATACCGGCCACACGCAGGGGAACCACCTATCCCGAGGTCGCCGCCAGGCTCCAGGCGATGCCGTCGAGGATGTCGTGCTCGGAGGCGACCACGGAGGGCATCCCGGCCCGTTCCATGATCACTCGCAGCACCAGCGCGCCCGCGCCGATCACGTCGGCCCGCCCCGGGTGCATCACCGGGTACGCCAGCCGCTGCTCACTGCTCTTGCCGAGCAGGTCGGCGGTCACCTCGGCCACCTGCTCGTACGAGATGCGGGCGTGGTGGATGCGGCTCGGGTCGTACTCCTGGAGCCCTCGCGCCAGGGCTACCACAGTGGTGACCGAACCGGCGAGCCCGACCAGCGTGGCGGCCTCGCGGCCGGGCACGGCGGCGAGCGCGCGGTCGACGGCGGCGGCGATGTCCGCTTCGGCGGCGGTGATCTGCGCCGCGGTCGGCGGGTCGCCGTGCAGGTGGCGTTCGGTCATCCGGACGCAGCCGATGTCCACCGAGATCGCGCCGCGCACACCGTCGGCGCGGGTGCCGACGACGAACTCGGTCGAGCCGCCGCCGATGTCGACCACCAGGTACGGCGGCTCGGCGTCGGCGGGCAGGCCGCGCACCGCGCCGGTGAACGACAGGCGCGCTTCCTCGTCACCGGTCACCACCTCGGGCGGTACGCCGAGCGTGCGCTCGACCATCGCGCGGAAGTCGGCGGCGTTGGAGGCGTCGCGGGAGGCCGAGGTGGCGCACATGCGTACCCGGTCGGCGCCGGACTTCTCGATCTCGGCCGCGTAGTCGGCGAGCGCCACCCGGGTCCGCTCGATGGCCTCCGGGGCGAGCTTGCCGGTCTGGTCGACGCCCTGCCCCAGCCGCACGATCTCCATCCGCCGGGTGACGTCGCGCAGCGGCGCCGCCTCCCCGGCCGACGCCTCGGGCAGGTCGGCGATCAGCAGTCGGATCGAGTTGGTCCCGCAGTCGATGGCGGCCACACGCGCACTCACGGCGCCCACCCTACGGCAGCCCGCCCCCACCCCCCGCGCGGTCAGAGGCGTAGCAGCATTCGAGTGTTGCCCAGCGTGTTGGGCTTGACCCGTTCCAGGTCCAGGAACTCCGCGACGCCCTCGTCGTACGAGCGCAGGAGCTGCTCGTACACCGGCTGCGGAACGGGCGCGCCGTCGATCTCGCGGAAGCCGAACGAGCCGAAGAAGCCGGTCTCGAACGTGAGCACGAAGATCCGGCGGATGCCCAGGTCGCGCGCCGAGTCGATCAGCTCACCGACGATCCGGTGCCCGATCCGGTGGCCCCGGCAGGACGGGTCGACCGCCACCGTCCGGATCTCCGCCAAGTCCTCCCACATGACGTGCAGCGCGCCACAGCCGACCACCGTGCCGTCCGAGGTCACCGCGACCCGGAACTCCTGCACGTCCTCGTACAGCGTCACCGTCGCCTTGCTGAGCAGCCGCCGGTCGTCGGTGTAGGTGTCCACCAGCCGCCGGATGCCGCGCACGTCGGTGGTGCGGGCCCGGCGGACCGTGATCTCGTCTGCGCTCATCTCACTGGGCCGGCGGCACGTCCACGCAGGGGCCGGCCGCCCACCACTTCTCCACCAGCGCCAGCGTCTCGTCGCCGAACGGGTTGACCCCCGGCCCGGCGGCGAGCGCGTGCCCGAGGTGCACGTGCAGGCACTTGACCCGCCCCGGCATGCCACCGGCCGAGATGCCGGCGATCTCCGGCACCTCGCCGATCGCCTCCCGGCGGGTCAGGTAGTCCTCGTGCGCCGCCCGGTACCGCGCCGCCAGCTCCGGATCCTCCGCGAGCCGCTCGGCCATCTCCTTCATCAGCCCGGCCGACTCCAGCCGGCTGCACGCCGCCGTGGCACGCGGGCAGGTCAGGTAGAACAGCGTCGGGAACGGCGTGCCGTCGGCCAGCCGGGGCGTCGTCTCCACCACGTCGGGCAGGCCGCAGGGACACCTGTGTGCCACCGCGCGGGTGCCGCGCGGCGGGCGTCCGAGCTGCGCGGCCACCGCGGCCAGGTCGGCCTCGGTCGCCGGTTGGCGTTCCGGCGGGGGTACGGAGTCCGCCGCCGGCTCCTGCGGTGGTACGACGCTCACCGCGCCGCCTTCGTTCGCGACTGCGGGGCTCGCAAACCCGGCTCACTCCTCGCGCTCACAGGAAGTGCCTCTCGAATCAAAGCTCACTTGTCCCCGCGATCGGCGTTGGCCGCCCGAACGCTCGACCACAGGGTGTCGTACCAGGGCTCGGGCTGCTTCGGCGCCCCCGGCTTCGCGTCCTTGCCGGCGTCCTTCGCGGCGCCCTCCGGGTCGGAGAGCACCACGAGCAGCGTCTCGCCCGGCTTGCCCATGAAGAACCGCTCCCGGGCCTGCGTCTTGACATACTCCGGGTCCTTCCACTTGGCCGCCTCGGCGGTGAGCCGCTCGATCTCGGCCCGCTGGGCGGCCTGCGCGGCTTCCATCCGCTCGATGTCGGCCTGCTGGTCCAGGTAGACCCGGACCGGATAGGTGTACGCCAGGGCGAGCGCGATCAGCACCGCGAACAGCACTGTGGCGCGCCCGGTGAAGCGCCGGGGTTGGGGTGCGGTGAGCCGCTTGACCGGGCCACCGGCGGCGGTACGCCGGGCCGCGGCGGGGCGGCTCGCGGAGCGTACGCCGTCGGTGGCACGCGACGCGCCGGGTGACCGGCCGGCGGCGCGCGCCTCCGCGCGGACGCCGTTGTCGCGGGCCGTGGACCGGACCCGGGCGCCGCCCGTCCGGCCGGGCTGACCCGGCCGACGGGCGGGCCGCTGGCCACCCGGTGTGCGGCGCTGCTGCATCGTCACACCCCTCCCCCGGAGCGCTCGCTCAGGCCGAACGGTAGCGCGGGAACGCGCCGGCACCGGCGTACCGCGCCGCGTCGGCCAGCTCCTCCTCGATCCGCAGGAGCTGGTTGTACTTGGCCACCCGGTCCGAGCGGGCCGGTGCGCCGGTCTTGATCTGCCCGCAGCCGGTGGCGACGGCCAGGTCGGCGATGGTGGTGTCCTCGGTCTCGCCGGAGCGGTGGCTCATCATGCACTTGAAACCGGCCCGGTGGGCCAGGTCGACGGCGTCGAGCGTCTCGGTGAGCGAGCCGATCTGGTTGACCTTCACCAGCACCGCGTTGGCGGCCTGCTCGGCGATGCCCCGGGCGATGCGCTGCGGGTTCGTCACGAACAGGTCGTCGCCGACGATCTGGATGCGGTCGCCGAGCGCGGCGGTGAGGGTGGCCCAGCCGCTCCAGTCGTCCTCGGCCAGCGGGTCCTCGATCGACACGATCGGGTAGTCGCCGGCGAGCTTGGTGTAGTAGTTGCTCATCTCCTCGGCGCTCTTGGCGCTGCCCTCGAACGTGTAGGTGCCGTTGTCGAAGAACTCGGTGGCGGCCACGTCGAGCGCGAAGACGATGTCGGTGCCGAGCCGGTAGCCAGCCTTCTCCACCGCCTCGGCGATGAGGTCCAGCGCGGCGGCGTTGGTGGGCAGGTTCGGGGCGAAGCCGCCCTCGTCGCCCAGGCCGGTCGACAGGTCCTTCTTCTTCAGCACCGACTTCAGCGCGTGGTAGACCTCGGCGCCCGAGCGCAGCGCGTCCCGGAACGTCGGCGCGCCGATCGGCGCGATCATGAACTCCTGGATGTCGACGTTCGAGTCGGCGTGCGCGCCACCGTTGAGGATGTTCATCATCGGGACCGGGAGCAGGTGCGCGTTCGGGCCGCCCAGGTAGCGGAACAGGCTCAGCTCGGCGCTGCCGGCGGCGGCCTTCGCCACGGCCAGGGAGACGCCGAGGATGGCGTTCGCGCCCAGCTCGCCCTTGTTGTCCGAGCCGTCGATGTCGATCATCTTCTGGTCGATCAGCCGCTGCTCGCTGGCCTCGTAGCCGATGAGCTGGTCGACGATCCGGTCCTCGATGTTGGCGACGGCCTTCTCGACACCCTTGCCCAGGTAGCGGTCCTTGTCACCGTCGCGCAGCTCGACCGCCTCGAAGGCGCCGGTGGAGGCGCCGGACGGCACCGCGGCGCGGGCGATCGTGCCGTCGTCGAGCCCGACCTCGACCTCGACCGTCGGGTTGCCCCGCGAGTCCAGGATCTCCCGGGCGACGATTCCCTCGATGGTTGCCACTGAGTCGCTCCTCGTTTGTGTGGTTCCGGTCCGTATGGGCCGCGACGGTGCGGCTGAGGCAGGTGTTGAACGCAGCGTATCGGTCCCCGCCCTGCCGTACCCCGCTCGGGGCGGCCCCCGAGGCGCTTGCTGAGACGGACATTCCCGGATTACCGGTCGTCAACCGGCAACCGGTTTGCGAGACGTTGCGTCAATCGACAAGGCTGGGCATCATGCCTGCCGCCTCGACGACTCTCCGCGTGCTCGCCGCCTCGGTCATCGCGTCGCTCTCGGTCACCGGCTGTCAGGCCCTGGACGACGCGAACGTCGCACTCGGTCGCGCCGACCTGGTCAACGACCTCGCCGCGCGGATGGACCGGGCGCTGGAGCAGACCTGGGCCGCCGACTACCAGCTCGACGGCGGCCGGACCGCCTCGATCGCGCAGACCAGGAAGCCGCTGCGGTCCACGTACACCTGGCCCGGCGGCAAGATCACCGTGACCCAGGAGTCGGTGACCCGGTGCGCCAGCACCGCCGCCCGTACCTCCTGCACCGTCTCGCCGCCCGTGCTCACCGCCGGGAAGCCGTCGGTGATCGTCTACGACGAGGCGCGCAAGCAGGGCCTGGTCACGCCGCCCGCGGTGATCCGGCTGCTCACCGACGCGGCGCTGGCGCCGGAGGCGGTCATCGAGCAGAGCGACACCACGCTCGCCGGCCGTCACGCCACCTGCGTCGACGTCACCCACCACGGGGAGCGCTTCAACGCCTGCGTGACGAACGAGGGCGTGCTGGCCAGCTTCTCCGGCACGCTCGACGGCAAGCCCGCCGAGGTGACGCTGAGCCGCTACACCGAGAGCGTCGAGGCCGCCGCGTTCGCGGTTCCGGCCGGCGCCGGTGTGGTGGACCGCCGCCCGTCCACGTCGTGACCACGCCCGGGTTCCGGCCCGCGGCGGATCACGGGCGGCCGCCGCGACCGGACGACCTGGCGCTGCCGGTGGCCGGCCGGAAGCTGCTGACCGGCCCGGACGAGCAGCCGCTGCGCATCGGAGCGCTGTCCGGTGACCTCGCCTGGACCCCGGTCGGCACGCTCGACGGCGTCCCGGCGTGGGCGGCCGAGGTGACCGATCCGGAGTCGCTGCCGGGCCGGTGGCGCAGCTGGCGCGGCCTCGCCGCCGAGCTGCCCGCACCCCGCGCCGACCTGGCCGGGCGGGCCCTGGCCGTGGTCACCTGGCGGCGTACCCACAGGTGGTGCGGGTCCTGCCGGGCCGAACTGGCCGACGTACCGGGCGAGACCGCCCGGCGCTGCCCGGACTGCGGGCTCACCGTGTTCGTCCCGCTGTCCGTCGCGGTGCTGACCGCGATCACCCGCCCCGGCCCGGCCGGCGGCACCGAACTGCTGCTGGTCCGGCACACGCAGGGGCCGACGCAGCTCTGGGCGCTCGTCGCCGGGTTCGTCGAGGCGGGCGAGTCGCTGGAGGCGGCGGTACACCGCGAGGTCACCGAGGAGGTCGGCCTGACCCTGCGGCGACCGGAGTACGTGGACAGCCAGCCGTGGGCGCTGTCCGGGCCGGGCACGCTGCTCGCCGGATTCACCGCCGAGGTCACCGACCCGGCCGCCGAACCGGTCGTCGACGGCACCGAGCTGACCGAGGCGCGCTGGTTCCCGGCCGACGCGCTGCCCGCCGAGCTGCCGCCCGCGTACTCCCTGTCCCGCTGGCTGATCGACGCGGTCGCCGCCCGGCGGTGACCGCAGGCCCGGGCCGCCGCCCGGCGTTGAGCCTCACACCCCCAGCAGCGTCCGCAGGTGGCGCGGCGGCGGGCAGTCGTACGCCAGCATCGCGTCGTGCCAGTCCCGCAGCGGCACGCCGTCCGGCCGGGCGGCCGCGATGTCGGCCATCTCGCTGTAGCCGACGAAGTACGTGGACAGCTGCGTCGAGGTGAGCAGCGCCCGCCGCCACTTTCCGGCCGCCTCGCCCTCCTCCTGGAAACCGCGCCCCGTCATCAACGCCATCGCCTCGGCCTCGGGCAGGTCGTCGCAGTGCACGAGCTGGTCCAGCAGCGCGTTGATGGTCATCCGGAGCTGCATCTTGAGCTGCTGCAACCGCACCGGCAGCCCACCGAAGCCGAGCCCGGCCATCAGCTCCTCCGCGTAGACCGCCCAGCCCTCGACGAACACACCCGACTCGGTGAGCGCGCGTACCCGGGTCGGGCCGTCGTACCGCCGGGCGTGCGCGAGCTGGAGGAAGTGACCGGGCATCGCCTCGTGCACCGTCAGGTTGCGGATCATGTGGTCGTTGTACTCGCGGTAGAACGACTCGACCCGCTGCGCCGGCCAGTCCGCCGGGGTGGGCGAGATGCAGTAGAACGTGGGCACGTCGGCCGTCTCCAGCGGGCCCGGCGAGTCGCAGTACGCCACCGCCACGCCCCGCGCGAACTCCGGCATCTCCTGAATGACGCACGGGTCGCCGACCATGCTGACCAGGTCGTGGTGGCGGACGAAGTCACTCGCCTCGTCCAGCGTCACCGAGGCGAGGTCGACAATCGTGGCGTCGTCCGGGTGCTCGGCGGCGAGCAGGTCCAACGCCCGGCGTACCGTCTCGTCGTCGGCCGGACCACCGACCAGCTCGACCGACGCCGCGCGGATCTCCTCGGTGACCCGGTCGAGGTTCGCCCAGGCGCGGCGCTGCACCTCGGCAGCGCTCAGCTCGGTGTCGAGCGTGTGCCACAGCCGCGCCTCCCACCGCCGCCGGCCCAGCCGCGGGTCACGCCCCGGGCCGGCGTCGGCGGCCAAGCCCTGCCGCAGCCAGGCCACGAACTCCTCGAGCGCCGCGATCGCGTCGGTGGCCACCGGGCCGACCCGGTCCCGCAGCGCCGGCGCTTCGGCCAGCAGGCCGGGCACCTCGTCGCGGATCAGCGCCGCCGTACCGGTGAACTGCCCGACCGCCGTCTCCGCGTGGACCCGCGGCATGTCCCGCAGCGTCGCGCGCGCCGTCGACAGCGCATCGGGTACGGCCGACAGGCGCCCCGCGAGACTGGTCAGGCGCTCCTCCGCCGGGGCGAACGGACGGGCCAGTAGGGCGTGCAGCAGCGGTCCCGGATTGTGGCGCAGCGGATCCCACTCGTGGCCGCGGATCTCGGTGGCCTCGAACAGTCCCCGGTCGACGAGGCTGGTGAGCAGCGCGTGGTCGACGCTCTCCGCGGGGTCGAGCGCGTCCGGGTCGATCTCCGCGAGCGCGTCGGCCGCGTCCTTGAGCATCGCCTGGTCGGCGGCGAGGGCGTCGGCGGAGAGGTCGGGCAGCCGATCGTCGTAGCGGTGGTCTCCGACGGAGGTGGCCAGCCCGGGCCGGCTCTCCAGCCACGCCTCCACGATCCGCTCCGCCAGCGGCACGAACGACTCCATCCCCCGACCCTACCGATCACCCCGCCCACTCCCCCGCCCTCACCACCCGCCCGCTCTCGCGTTGATCAAGGAGTTTGTGTCCCCCTCACCCCTCCATCGCCACACAAACTCCTTGATCAACGCTCTCAGGCAGGCGAGAGCGGGTCGGGCAGGTGCACCCGGCGATCTTGCGGTTGCTGCCCGGGCGAGTGGGGCATTTGCGACACCACACGGGCCGGAAGTGCAAGATCGCGGGGGAAGGGGGGCGGGGACGCGCGGGGGGTCAGGCGGGAGGGGTGCGTTCGGCGGCTCGGACTGCCTCGGCGTACGCCAAGGTGGCTCGCCGGAGCGCGGCCTCCGGGTCGATGCCGGCCTGTCGGGCGGCGGCCACTGTGGCCAGCAGGCTCGCGCCGAGCCGGGCCTCCGGGTCCACCTGCGACTCGGCCAGCGGGGGCGGTACGGCGAGGCCGACCCGCCCGGCCCGGTCCAGGATCTTCGCGGCCAGCGACAGCGCGGGCTGGCTCAGCGCGATGCCGTCCAGCACCGACTCGCGGGTCTTCTCGGCCCGCTTGATCCGTTCCCAGTTCGCCTCGATCTCCTCGATCGAGCCGGCCGGCTCACCCGAGAACACATGTGGGTTGCGCCGCACCATCTTGTCGACCAGGGTGCCCGCGACGTCGTCGACGGTCCAGCTCTTGCCCTCCGGCAGGTTCTCCGCCAGCCGGGCGTGCAGCAGCACCTGGAGCAGCACGTCGCCCAGTTCCTCGCGGAGCGCGTCGGTGTCGTCGGCGCTGATCGCGTCGTACGCCTCGTAGCACTCCTCGAGCAGGAAACCGGCCAGGGTGCGGTGGGTCTGCGCCCGTTTCCACGGGTCGCCGCCCGGGGAGGCCAGCCGGTCCATCACCTCGACCGCGTCGAGCAGCCGGGCGCCGGGCGGATCCCACGAGCCGTACATCAGCTCCAGTTCGGCCAGGCCGGGCTCGCGGGCCAGCCGCAGCCCCAGCTCGCGGGCCAGCGACTCGTCGCCGGCCGGGCCGGCCAGCCACACCGCGCCGCCGTGCGCGGCCGCGGCGTCGAGCAGCGCCTGGGTCGCGCCCTCGGTCGCCACGCTCACCTCGGCGCCGGCCGTCCGGACCGCCCGGGTCAGCTCGCTCTCCGCACCGGCGAGCACAGGCGCGGAGCGTACGGCGTCCCAGGCGGCCGAGGTCAGCAGGCCGGCGGGCAGCCGGGGCGAGGTGACGAGCAGGACGATGCGGGCGGTCATGCGGCTCCGGGAGCTGGCGAACCGGAGGCCGGCGCCTCCGGCGTGGAGATGTCGGTGACCGGGCCGTCCTGGTCGACGTACGGCAGGGAGTAGAAGACGAACGACTGGCCGGTGTTGACGAGCGACGGCACGCCCGTCACGCCGAACCGGGGGTTGACGCGGACGTCCGACTTCTCGGCCTGCTCCTGCAGCGCGCTGCTGAGCGCGGTGGCGGTGCGGACGAACCCGGCCTCGCCGAACGCCTGCCGGACCTGGTCGACGCTCAGCCCCGGTTGGATCGCCCCGGTCTTCTCGAGAGCGCGGTAGACGGCCATCAGGGACTCGTCGCTGAGGTCGGCCGGGGGCAGGCTCTGCTGGAGCGTGCCGTAGAGGTCGACCCACTCGCCCCACAGCTTCGTGTACTCGGTGGTCGCCGGCATCCGGAGCGCCTGCTGGATCTGCTCCGGGGAGATCTGATCGGTGACCTGGAGACCCTTGTCGGCCGCCACGCGCTTGCCCAGGTCGATCGCGACCAGCAGGTTCAGCACGTCCTGCCGGGTCACCGAGGACCGCAGCTCCGCCGGCGACGGCGTCTGCGGGGATTGGCTACGGACGGCGTCCGCGTACTGCCGCTGCGCGTCCTCGTAGATCGCGTCGACCCGGTCGACGGAGTAGCGGGTGTCGCCGACGTACGCGGCGACGTCCGGGGCGGAGCGGCCGCAGGCGGCGAGAGAGAGCGCGGCGAGGGCCGCGACGCTGACGGCGACGAGGGAACGGCGAGCACGCATGTGGGCCACTCTCTCACGGCGAGTACGAACCTGTGACTCCGCCCACCTCATCGCGCACCCGCCGGGACCGCACCGGCCAGCTCCTCGGGCTTGCTGTGTCATCGTCCGCTCGCCACTGCGGGGCTGGCAACACCGGCCAGCTCCTCGGGCTTGCCGTGTCATCGTCCGCTCGCCACTGCGGGGCTGGCAACACCGGCCAGCTCCTCGGGCTTGCCCAGGACGTCGGCCAGGAGCTGCCCGCACCACTCCAGCAACGCCTGGTCGCGCAACGGCTCGCCGCCGATCCGCCGGGTGCTCGGCCGGGGCACGCTGACCTGGTCGAGCGCCTGCTTGTAGACCGAGTCCGGGTGGTACCGCTTGAGTCGCATCTGCTTCGAGTCGGGCAACGGCAGCGGGCCGAACCGGATGTGTTTGCCCTGCATCGACACGTCGGTCAGCCCGTAGCGGCGGGCCAGCAGCCGGAACCGCGCCACCGCGACCAGGTTCTGCACCGGCGCGGGCGGCTCGCCGTACCGGTCGGTCATCTCGGCGACCACCTCGCGCAGGCGTTCCTCGTCGCGGGCCTCGGCGAGCTTGCGGTACATCTCCAGGCGCAGCCGCTCCACCGCGACGTAGTCGTGCGGCAGGTGCGCGTCGATCGGCAGGTCGACCTTGACCTCGGCCTCCTCCTCCGTGCTCTCGCCCTTGAAGGCGGAGACCGCCTCGCCGACCATCCGGACGTACAGGTCGAAGCCGACGCCCTCGATGTGGCCGGACTGCTCGCCGCCGAGCAGGTTTCCGGCGCCGCGGATCTCCAGGTCCTTCATCGCCACGTACATGCCCGCGCCGAGTTCGGTGTGCTGGGCGATGGTGGCCAGCCGCTCGTGCGCGTTCTCGGTGAGCGGCTTCTCCGGCGGGTAGAGAAAGTACGCGTACGCCCGCTCCCGGCCCCGGCCGACCCGGCCGCGGATCTGGTGCAGCTGGGCCAGGCCGAGCAGGTCGGCCCGCTCGACGATGAGCGTGTTGGCGTTCGGGATGTCGATGCCGGACTCGACGATGGTGGTGCAGACCAGGACGTCGAACTCCTTCTCCCAGAAGCCGACCATCACCTTCTCCAGCGCCTCCTCGCCCATCTGGCCGTGCGCCACCGCGACCCGGGCCTCCGGCACCAGCTCCCGCAGCTTGCGGGCGGTCTTCTCGATCGACTCGACCCGGTTGTGCAGGTAGAAGACCTGACCGTCGCGCAGCAGCTCACGGTGGATGGACGCGGCCACCTGCCGGTCGTCGTACGCCCCGACGAACGTGAGGACCGGGTGCCGCTCCTCCGGCGGGGTGGCGATGGTGGACATCTCCCGGATGCCGGTGATCGCCATCTCCAGCGTCCGCGGGATCGGGGTGGCCGACATGGCGAGCACGTCGACCGAGGCGCGCAGCGTCTTCAGGTGCTCCTTGTGCTCGACGCCGAACCGCTGCTCCTCGTCGATGATCACGAGGCCGAGCTGCTTGAACCGGGTGGATGCCTGGAGCAGCCGGTGGGTGCCGATGACGATGTCGACGGTGCCGGCGGCGACCATCTCCAGCGTCTGCTCGGTCTCCTTCGGCGTCTGGAACCGGGACAGCTGCCGGATCGACACCGGGAACTGGCTCATCCGCTCGGCGAACGTGTTGTAGTGCTGCTGCACCAGCAGCGTGGTCGGTACCAGCACCGCCACCTGCTTGCCGTCCTGCACCGCCTTGAACGCCGCCCGTACCGCGATCTCGGTCTTGCCGTAGCCGACGTCGCCGCAGATCAGCCGGTCCATCGGGACGGTCTGCTCCATGTCCCGCTTGACCTCCTCGATGGCGGCCAGCTGGTCGGGCGTCTCCTGCCAGGGAAACGCGTCCTCCAGTTCCCGCTGCCACGGGGTGTCGGGGCCGAAGTTGTGCCCCTTGGACGCCTTGCGCGCGGCGTACAGCTGGATGAGCTGCGCGGCGATCTCCCGGACCGCCTTACGCGCCCGCGCCTTGGACTTCTGCCAGTCCGAGCCGCCCATCTTGTGCAGCGTGGGCTGCTCACCGCCGACGTAGCGGGACAGCTGGTCGAGCTGGTCGGTGGGGACGAACAGGCGGTCGCCGGGCTGGCCGCGCTTGCTCGGCGCGTACTCGATGACCAGGTATTCGCGGCTGGCGCCGTTGACGGTGCGCTGCACCAGCTCGACGTACCGGCCGATGCCGTGCTGCTCGTGCACGACGAAGTCGCCGGCCTTCAGCTCCAGCGGGTCGATGGTGTTGCGCCGCCGGCTGGGCATCTTGCGCATGTCGCGGGTGGAGGTGCCCCGGCCGCCGGTCACGTCGTTGCCGGTGAGCAGCACGAACTTCGACGCCTCGTCGACGAACCCGGCGGTCAGGCAGCCGCAGGACACGAGCAGCTCGCCCGGTGCGGGCGCGGCGGGCACCTCCTCGGTCAGCCGGGCGCCGAGACCGGCGTCGCGGAGCACCTCGACGGCCCGCTGGGCGGGACCGTGCCCCTCGAAGACGAGCGCGATCGACCAGCCCTCGCCGGCCCAGCGCTTGAGGTCGTCGACCACCCGAGCGGTCTCGCCGTGGTAGAGCGGCGCCGGCTGGGCGGCCAGGCTCACCGCGATGGCGTCGTCGGGGGTGACGTCGACCTCGGCGGGCTCGTCCTCCCAGGGCTGCCGGGCCGGTGCCGCGTCCGCCTCGACCAGGCCGAACGGCGCGAGCGTCCACCAGGTCTGGCGCAGGGCGCGGGCTGCCGTGCGTACCTCGGCCAGGGTCTTGAAGGCGGCGGCGCCGAGGTCGACCGGGGCCTGGCCGCCGACGGCGGCCGCGGCCCAGCTGGCCTGGAGGAACTCCTCCGAGGTACGGACCAGGTCGTGCGCGCGGGTGCGGATGCGCTCGGGGTCGCAGAGGAGTACGTGGGTGCCGGTCGGCATGCAGTCGACGAGCAGTTCCAGCGCGTCGGCGCCGATCAGCGCGGGGGCGAGGGACTCCATGCCCTCGACCGGGATGCCCTCGGCCAGCTTGTCCAGGATCTCGGCCAGCTCCGGGTGCTCGGCGGCCAGCGCGGCGGCCCGCTCCCGCACCGCCGGGGTCAGCAGCAGTTCCCGGCAGGGCGGCGCCCAGAGCTGCGCGACGCCCTCGATGGTGCGCTGGTCGGCGACCGCGAAGGTGCGGATCTCCTCCACCTCGTCGCCCCAGAACTCGACCCGCGACGGGTGCTCGTCGGTGGGCGGGAAGACGTCCAGGATGCCGCCGCGTACGGCGAACTCGCCGCGCTTGGTGACCAGGTCGACCCGGGCGTACGCCATGTCGGTGAGCCGGCGGGCGACCTCCTCCAGGTCGGCCTCGTCCCCGGCGGCGAGCTGCACCGGCTCCAGGTCGCCGAGGCCTTTGAGCTGCGGCTGGAGCAGCGACCGGACCGGCGCCACGACGACCCGCAGCGGGCCGGTGCGGCCGTGCGCGTCGGCGGCGTCCGGGTGGGCCAGGCGGCGCAGCACGGCGAGGCGTCGCCCGACCGTGTCGGAGCGGGGCGACAGGCGCTCGTGCGGCAGCGTCTCCCAGGACGGGAAGACCGCCACCTGCTCCGGCGGCAGCAGACTGCCCAGCGCGGAGGCCAGGTCGTCGGCCTCGCGGGTGGTGGCGGTGACCGCGAGCACCGGGCGGCCCGCGCCACCGGCCGGCTCGTCGGCGGCGACAGCTGCCACCGCGAACGGGCGCAGCGCGGCCGGGGCGGTGAGGTCGAGCCCGTCGACCTGCGCGGCACCGGAGCGCGCCAGGTCACGCGCCCGGGCCAGCCCCGGGTCGGCCAGGGCGGCGGAGAAGAGTCCGGTGAGCATCAGTGATCACTTCCAGCGGATCGACACACGACGACGACCCCGCGTCCAGCCGGACGGGGGGTGCACCGTTCGAGCCTATCCCCCTCCACCGACGATCCGGGGCCGCCCGATGTTGGATCTTGACCAGCCGCGACCGGGCGTGGTGCGGTGGGTGGATGGTCGAGTATCGGACGGTCTTCGACGCCGAGGTGGATTTCTCCAACGGCGGTGGTCTGCGCACCGACGGGTTCCGGCTGGACGTGCCGCACCCGGACGTCACCGACGACGAGGTGGCCGCGCTGCTGGTCCGGCACCTCGGGCTGCTCATGGTCGGCGAGGTACGGATCACCAAGCGGACCGTCGTCGAGGAGCCGCACAAGGGCGGGCGGGGGGTGGCCGCCCCGGCCGCCGGCGGCGGGCGGAAGCTCGTCGAGCTGAGTCACGTGATCACCGAGGGCATGGTCACGCTGCCCGGCTGGCCCGGACCGTCGATCACCGACTGGCTGACCCGGGAGGAGTCCCGGAAGCGGTACGCATCGGGTGTCGAGTTCCATGTCGCGCGGATCAACATGATCGCCAACACCGGCACGTACGTGGACACGCCGTCGCACCGCTTCGCCGACGGCCCGGACCTGACCGGGATGCCGCTGGACCGCCTCGCCGACCTGCCCGGCCTGGTGGTACGCGTGCCGGCCGGTACGCGCGCGGTGGACCGGCTGCTGCTCGCCCCGTACGACGTGGCCGGGTGCGCGGTGCTGCTGCACACCGGCTGGGACGCGCACTTCGGCACCGACGGGTACGCCGCACCGGAAGCGCCCTACCTGACCGGTGACGGCGCGCAGTTCCTGGCCGAGTCGGGCGCGGCGCTGGTCGGCATCGACTCGATCAACATCGACGACATGACGGCGGCGGCAGCGGGTCAGCGCCCGGCGCACACCGGTCTGCTGGCCGCCGGCATCCCGATCGTGGAGCACCTGACCGGCCTGGACGCGCTGCCCCCGACCGGCTTCCGGTTCACCGCCGCCCCGCCGCGGGTGGCCGGGATGGGCACGTTCCCGGTCCGCGCCTTCGCCGTCGCCTGACCCGCGCCGCCGCCCGCCGCCCGCCGGCTGGAACGCCATGGGTGTCAAAAGGGCGCTGAGACACCCATAGCGTTCCACTGACCGGCACTTCGACGCGTGAGTGGAACGGCATGGGTGTCAAACGGGGACGTAGACACCCATGGCGTTCCACCGAACGGGCGGCGGGTGAGGGGTGGGGGGTGAGGGGTGGGGGCGGGTCAGTAGCGGACTGCGATGCGGCGCTCCACCGCGTCCACCCGGATCTCGCCGCCGTACGGGATGATCACCTGCGGGTCGGTGTGGCCCAGGTCGACGTCGAAGACCACCACCGGGTCGTCGGCGTAGGGGGCGAGCGCCGACAGGATCGCCTCCCGCTGGTCGGCGGCCCAGGCCAGCCGCTCCGCGACCGAGTGCGGCCGGTCGAAGTCCCACGCCTTGGGGCGGCCCACCACGATCGCCGGGAAGCCGGCGAGCAGCCCTCGCTCGCCCATGTTCCGCACGATCCGGAAGACCTCCTGCGCGGGCGGCAGCTCGTTCGACGTCTCCAGCACCAGCACCGACCCGGCCAGTTCGGCGGCAGAGGGAACGCGGTCGGTCGCCATCAGCCAGTGCACGATCTCCAGGCAGCCGCCCCACGTCCGGCCCCGCACCACCCGGGCCGGGCCGTGCCAGCGCCAGCCCTCGGACGGGTACATCGGCGGCTCCTCGGCCAGCGCGGCGGGATCACGCCAGTCGCACGGCTCGTCACCCCACTCGGGCGCGGCGGTCAGCTCGTACCAGCCGGTGGTGAACAGCGCGGCGCGCAGCGAGTCGAGCGTGAGCGGGTGCGGCTTGCCGGAGCGCCCGAGGTGCACCAGCACCGAGCCGCCGTGATAGCCGACGACGCCCAGCCGGTACAGGTGGTTGAGCACGTTGGTGTTGTCCGAGTAGCCGAAGTACGGCTTCGGGTTGGCCCGCAGCACGTCGTCGTCCAGGTACGGGGTGACGGTGATCAGGTCGTCCCCGCCGACCGTCGCCAGCACGGCGGTGATCGTCGGGTCGGCGAACGCGGCGGTCAGGTCCCGCGCCCGGTCGCGCGGGTCGGCGTCCATGACCCGGGTGGTCGGATACTCCACCGGTTCCAGCCACAGTTCGTCGCGGAGCCGGCGCAGCCCCAGCTCGTACACGTGAGGGAAGAGACCCGGCAGGCCGGCGGAGGGTGAGACGACCGCGACGCGGTCGCCCGGCTGCGGTTTGGCGGGGTAGGCGGGCACCTGCATGATCCGACGTTAACGGCGCGGACCAGCGGTTTTCGGCCGACGAAACCCCATGAGCCGGGCATATGCCCGCAATAGGCTGAGGCCGTGAACGACGAGCCGGAGCTGCGTACCCGGGACTGGCTGCCCCGCACGGCGGCGCTGATCCTCGGCACCCTGGCGCTGGCGAGCGCGTTCATCGCCGCCTACGTCGGCGCGCTGCACAAGCCGGACCCACGCGACGTGCCGGTCGCCGTCGTCACGAGCGACCAGCAGGCCCAGGCCGTGATGTCCGCCGTCCGCGCCCGCACCGACACGATCAAACCGATCGGGTACGACAGCCGCGGCGCCGCCTCCGACGGCCTCACCGACCGGTCGGTGTACGCGGTCCTCAGCTCCGCCCCGGACGGCGGCCTGACGCTCGCCACCGCCAGCGCCGGCGCGCCCGCCGCCACCGAACTCGTCACCGACGTGTTCACCGAGGCGGCCCGGCAGGCCGGGGTGCCGCTCCAGGTCACCGACGACGTGCCGGTCTCCGCCGACGACCCGCGCGGCCTGGTCCCGTTCTACCTGGCCGTCGGCGTGGTGCTCGGCGGCTACCTGGCGTCCACGGCGCTCGGCATCTCGCTCGGCACCAGCCCGCGCGACCTGCGCCGCGCCGGGCTGCGGATCGCCACGCTCGCGGTGCACGCGGTCCTGCTCGGCGTCATCGGCGCGATCCTCGTCGGGCCGGTGCTCGGCGTGTTCGCCGGTCACGTGGCGACGGTGGCGGTGGTCGGCGCGCTCGCCGCGTTCGCGGCCGGGATGGTCGCCGCCGCCGTGCAGGGCTGGCTCGGGCTGCTCGGCACCGGCATCGTGATCCTGCTGCTCGTGGTGCTCGGCAACCCCGGCTCCGGCGGCATCTACGCGCCGGAGTTCCTGCCGCCGTTCCTGCGCGGGATGCACCGCTGGAACGTGCCCGGCCTGGCCACCGACCTGTTCAAGTCGGCGATCTACTTCGACTGGCGCGGCGGCGGCTGGGCGCTGACCGGGCTGCTGGTCTGGGTGGTCGTCGGCCTGGTCGGTCTGCTCACCGCGACCATGTTCCGCGCCCGCCGGCGACCCGCGCCGGGGCGGCACGCCGCCGATCAGGGCTGACCGGCGAACCGTCCCAGAGTGCAGATCATCACGGTGTCCCCCTCCTGTCCCCCGGGCCCACGCGGATACCATCCAGAGGAGTCGGACAGCGCTGTCCTTCGTCCTCGCGTAAGGAGCGCAACCGTGACCGACCAGCATGACCACGACGGCCCCGACGCCGCTCTCCGGGCCGACATCCGCCGCCTCGGCACGCTGCTCGGGCAGACGCTCGCCCGTCAGGAGGGCCGGCCGCTGCTCGACCTGGTCGAGGAGATCCGCGCCCAGGTCCGCTCCGACGCGCCGGCCGCCGCCCAGCGCCTCGCCGGGCTCGACGTCACCACCGGCACGAAGCTGGCCCGCGCCTTCTCCACCTACTTCCACCTGGCGAACATCACCGAGCAGGTGCACCGCGCCCGGGACCTGCGCCGTCGCCGCGCGACCCACGGCGGCTGGCTGGACCAGGCGGCCAAGATGATCGCCGAGCGGGGCGTACCGGCCGAGGAGATCGCCGCGGCGGCCCGCCGGCTGGCCGTACGCCCGGTCTTCACCGCGCACCCGACCGAGGCGGCCCGCCGGTCCATCCTGTCCAAGCTGCGCGCGGTCGCCGACGAGCTGGACACCGAGACCGCGAACGCGATCCTCTACGGCGCCAGCGACGAGGGCCCGGCCAACCGCCGCCTCGCCGAACTGCTCGACCTGATGTGGCAGACCGACGAGCTGCGGCTGGACCGGCCGGACCCGACCGACGAGGCGCGCAACGCGATCTACTACCTGCGCGACCTGTACGCCGAGGCCGCGCCGCAGGTCCTCGACGACCTCGCCGACACGCTGCGCACGCTCGGCGTGGAGACGTCGCCGACGTCCCGCCCGCTGAGCTTCGGCACCTGGATCGGCGGCGACCGCGACGGCAACCCGTTCGTCACGCCCGTGGTCACCCGCGAGGTGCTGCGCATCCAGCACGAACACGGCATCGCCGCCACCGAGAAGGCGATGGACGACCTGATCACCGAGGTCAGCGTCTCCCGGCGCCTGCGCGCGGTGTCGCTCGACCTGTCCGCCAGCCTGGCCAAGGACCTGGACGCGCTGCCCGAGGTGGCGCCCCGGTTCCGCCGGGTCAACGCGGAGGAGCCGTACCGGCTCAAGGCGCGGTGCGTGAAGGCGAAGCTCGCCAACACCCGGGAGCGGCTGCGCGCCGACACCCCGCACGTGCCGGGGCGCGACTACCGGGGCTCGGCCGAGCTGATCGCCGACCTGGAACTGCTGCGCGCGTCGCTGGCCCGCAACTCCGGCCAGCTCACCGCCGTCGGGCGGCTGGCCTCGGCCATCCGTACGGTGTCCGCGTTCGGCCTGCACCTGGCCACCATGGACATCCGGGAGCACGCGGAGAAGCACCACGAGGTGCTGGCCCAGCTCTACGAGGCGGTCGGCGAGGTGTCCGACTACCCGGCGCTGTCCCGGCTGGAGCGCACCAAGCTGCTCGCCGACGAGCTGACCGGCCGCCGGCCGCTCTCCACCCAGGACAGCCCGCTCACCGAGTCGGCCCGCAAGACGTTCGACGTGTTCGCGGCCATCCGTGAGGCGCAGGACCGGTTCGGCCCCGAGGTCATCGAGTCGTACATCATCTCGATGACGCTTGGCGTGGACGACGTGCTCGCCGCCGTGGTGCTGGCCCGCGAGGCCGGCCTGGTGGACGTGCACTCCGGCCGTGCCCGCATCGGCATCGTGCCGCTGCTGGAGACCCCGGCCGAGCTGAACGCCGGTGGTGAGCTGCTGGACGAGCTGCTGTCGCTGCCCGCGTACCGGGCGCTCGTGGCGGCCCGGGGCGACGTGCAGGAGGTGATGCTCGGCTACTCCGACTCCAACAAGGAGGCGGGCATCACCACCAGCCAGTGGTCCATCCACCGGGCGCAGCGTGCGCTGCGGGACGTGGCCGCGCGGCACGGCGTACACCTGCGGTTGTTCCACGGCCGGGGCGGCACCGTCGGCCGCGGTGGTGGCCCCACGCACGACGCGATCCTGGCCCAGCCGTACGGCACGCTGGACGGCGCGATCAAGGTGACCGAGCAGGGTGAGGTCATCTCCGACAAGTACACGCTGCCGGCGCTCGCCCGGGAGAACCTGGAACTGACAGTGGCGGCGGTGCTCCAGGCCACGCTGCTGCACACCGCGCCCCGGCAGCCGGCCGAGATGCTGGAGCGCTGGGACGCGGCGATGGACGTGGTGTCGGAGTCGGCGTTCCGGTCGTACCGGTCGCTGGTCGAGGACCCGGACCTGCCCGCGTACTTTTGGGCCTCCACCCCGACCGAACTGCTCGGCGCGCTGAACATCGGCTCCCGGCCGGCGAAGCGCCCGAACACCGGTGCCGGCCTGTCCGGCCTGCGGGCCATTCCGTGGGTGTTCGGCTGGACGCAGACCCGGCAGATCGTGCCGGGCTGGTTCGGCGTGGGCTCCGGGCTGGCCGCCGCGCGCGCCGCCGGGCTGGCCGACGTGCTCGCCGAGATGAACCGGAACTGGCACTTCTTCCGCACGTTCCTGTCGAACGTCGAGATGATGCTGACCAAGACCGACCTGGACATCGCCCGGCGCTACGTCGAGACGCTGGTGCCGAAGAAGCTGCACCCGATCTTCGACAAGATCCAGCAGGAGTACGAGCTGACCAAGCAGGAGGTGCTGGCGGTCACCGCGTCACCGGCGCTGCTGGAGAACTCGCCGGTGCTCCAGCGCACGCTCGCCGTGCGGGACACCTACCTGGAGCCGCTGCACCACCTGCAGGTGGCGCTGCTGCGGCAGTACCGCGAATCGGGCGCCGCCGGGCGGGCGGTGGTGACCGCGCCGGGCGGGCGGCGTGCCCCGAACGACGGTACGGCGCTGGAGCGGGCGCTGCTGACCACCGTCAACGGCATCGCCGCCGGCATGCGCAACACCGGCTGAGGTGTAAGGAAGGGCCCCCTCTTAACGCCTCGTGCATAAGAGGGGGCCCTTTTTGACGCCCGCGTGCGGCGAGCGGCGAGCGGCGTTCGACGCAACGGCGCCCGCGCGGCGGTGTCGGCTAGAAGTCGCCGCCGCCGAAGTCCCCGCCGCCGAAGCCACCGAAGTCGCCGCCGCCGTAGTCCCCGCCGCCGAAGTCGCCACCGGCGTAGTCACCGCCACCCTGGTCGCCGCCCATGTCGCCGCCCTGGTCGCCGAAGTCCTGGCCGTCGCCGAAGCCCTCCTGGTAACCGGCGTCGTACCCCGGGTCGGCGAACGCGGGTGAGAACAGCGCGTCCGCGATCAGGAGACCGCCGACCACACCGACGCCCGCGCCGAGCGCGGTCTTCCACCAGGGCGTGGAGTACCAGCCGGCCGGCACCGGCCGCCCCTGGAACCGGCCGCCCGGGTAGTAGTAGGGCGTCGCGTTCCCCGGCTGCGGGCCGGCGCGGAACGTCTGACCCTGTACGTCGACCTGGCGCTCCTTGGTGAGCGCGCCGGCACCCTGGGCGGCGGCGAGCGGTGGCAGCTCCGGGCCCGGGTCGATGCCCATCGCGGTCCGCGCCGCCCGGATGTACGCCAGCCCTTCCAGCGCGGTCTCCCGGGCCAGCCCGAACTGACGCGGCGTGGTCGCCTGCTCCAGCTGCGAACCGGCGGCGTTGTAGCGCTCACCGGCGTCGGCGAGCGCCTGCCGGACCGCCGGGGCATCGCCGTGCAGGTTCATCAGCTGGCCGCCGAGCCGCTCGTACCACCGCTGCGCCTCGGCGCGGGCGTCGGCCAGTTCGTTCGACCGGCGCGATCTGCTCCCCCTCCGCCAGAACACGAACGCACCTCCGAGCAGCAGGATCAGGACCAGCCACAACGCGAACTCCATGACTCGAACGTACCCACCGGGCGCTCGTCGTACCCGTTTGGCAAGCTCTTGGCCATGAGCTTTGCGACGCTGGCCGTGGTGGTGCTCTGCCTCGCCGCGGGCGGCGCGGTGGGCTGGCTGGCCGCGCGGGCGCGCGCGGCGGCCGACATCGCCCGCCTGGAGGCGACGCTCGCCGCCACCCGGGCCGGCGAGGGGCGGCTGGAGCAGTCCATGCGGGCGCTGAGCTACGAGGCGACAGCGCAGTCCCAGGAGGCGGTCGCCCGCGCGGTGGCGCCGCTGCACGACACGCTGCGCCGCTACGAGCAGCGGGTGGCGGAGCTGGAGCGGGACCGGGTGGACGCGTACGCCGAGCTGCGCGAGCAGGTGCGGTCCATGAGCGCCGTCTCGGGCGAGCTGCGCACCGAGACCAAGCAGCTGGTCGCCGCGCTGCGCGCGCCGCAGGTGCGGGGCCGCTGGGGTGAGCACCAGCTCCGCCGGATCGTCGAGGCCGCCGGCATGCTGGAGCACTGCGACTTCAGCGAGCAGGTCACCGCCGCGACCGACCACCAGGGGGTACGCCCCGACCTCGTGGTGCGGCTGCACGGCGGCCGGACGGTGGTGGTGGACGCGAAGGCGCCGTTCGACGCGTACCTGACCGCGATGGAGGCGCGCGACGAGCGCGGGCGCGACACCCACCTGGACGCCCACGCCCGGCACCTGCGTGCGCACGTGGACGGCCTCGCCGCCAAGTCCTACTGGTCGGCGTTCGACCAGACGCCCGAGTTCGTGGTGCTGTTCGTGCCGGCGGATCCGTTCCTCGACGTGGCGCTGCAACGCGACCCGTCCCTGTTGGAGCACGCGTTCGCCCGCAACGTGGTGCTCGCCACACCGGCCACGCTGGTGGCGCTGCTGCGCACGGTGGCCTACTCGTGGCGGCAGGAGGCGCTGGCCCGCAACGCCGCGACGGTCCACTCGCTGGCTCGCGAGCTGTACGGGCGGCTGTCCACTCTGGGTGACCACGTGGGCAAGCTCGGCAGTTCGTTGAGCGGGGCGGTGACGGCGTACAACCGCGCGGTGGGGTCGCTGGAGGCGCGGGTGCTGGTCAGCGCCCGCAAGCTGGCCGAGCTGGGCGTCTCCGACGACGAGCTGGCCGCGCCGGCGCAGGTGGAGCTGGCGCCGAGACAGCCGCAGGCGCCGGAGCTGTTGGGCGCGCCGTCCACATCGGCCGAGAGGTCGACAGACGTCGACGCCTAACACGTCGCACGTGATGACGTAGACCGATTCGTGTCACGGACTGATCACAAACCCAGGCCGGGTAGTGACACGTGTCGTCCTGACACGCAGGATCACCGTCACACGTGCCCTGCCCCTCGAGGGCCCTGTTCTCTGGAGGAAGAGAACGTTGAGTAAACCCCGCACGCGCAGCCGGCGTCCGTCCGCCGCGCTCCTGGCCTCGGTCCTCGCGGCCGGTGCCCTGACCGTCGGAGGTGGCGCCGGCACCGCGAGCGCCGCCCCCGCCGCCCCGCAACCCTCGCAGCCGACCGCCGCGAAGGCACTGGGCGCACACGACGCCAAGTTGCTCGACGAGGCCGAGGCGAAGAACGCGCCGACCGTCACGATGATCATCGCGGCGAAGAAGGGCTCGGCCAAGAAGGTCGTCGACGGCCTGACCGGCCTCGGTGCCACCGTCAGCCAGCGGTACGACCAGATCGGCTACGTGCTGGCGAAGGTCCCGACCGCGAAGGCGCTCAAGGCCGCCACGCTGCCCGGTGTCGCCGCCGTCGACCTGGACGAGACCATCAAGCTCCCCGACCCGGCGCCCGAGGCTGCTCCGAAGGGCGCGAAGACCGCCACCGGCGCCCAGACGCTCGCCGGGCCCGGCGGTGACACCGGCGCGGTGAACCCGTACATGCCGACGAACGAGACCGGCGCGGAGGCCTTCAAGGCCGCGAACCCGCAGTGGGACGGCCGCGGCGTCACCATCGGCATCATGGACTCCGGTGTGGACCTCGACCAGCCGGCGCTCCAGACGACCACCACCGGCGAACGCAAGATCGTCGACTGGGTCACCGCCACCGACCCGCTGGAGGACGCCTCCTGGCGCCCCATGCTGACCGAGGTCAGCGGCCCGTCGTTCACCACCTCGCTGGGCACCTGGACCGCGCCGGCCGGCAACTACCGGTTCAACGTCTTCCGCGAGAACATCACCGCGAACAGCGACGCGCGGGGTGACCTCAACCGCGACGGCGACACCACCGACTTCTGGGGCGTGCTCTACAACCCCACCACCGGTGACGTCCGCGTCGACGCGAACCAGAACAACGACTTCACCGACGACGAGGTGATGCGGCCGTACAAGGAGAAGTTCCAGGTCGGCCACTTCGGCACGGACAACCCGGCCACCGCGGTCCGCGAGCAGATCCCGTTCGTGGTCGAGTACCGGCGCGACGTGAACACCGCCCCGGTCGGCGGCCCCGGCCTGGTCGACTACGTCAACATCGGCATCATCGAGAGCACCCACGGCACCCACGTCGCCGGGATCACCGCCGCCAACGACATGCTTGGCAACAGCGCCTTCGACGGCGCCGCGCCGGGTGCCAAGCTGGTCTCCGCCCGCGCCTGCTCCTGGGGTGGCGGCTGCACCGCCGCGGCGCTCACCACCGGCATGGCCGACCTGGTGATCAACCGCAAGGTCGACGTGGTGAACATGTCGATCGGCGGTCTGCCGGCGCTCAACGACGGTTCGAACGCCCGCGCGGTCCTCTACAACGACCTGATCAACACCTACGGCGTGCAGCTGTTCATCTCGGCCGGCAACTCCGGTCCGGGCGTGAACACCGTCGGTGACCCGTCGGTCGCCACCGACGTGGTCAGCGTGGCGGCGAGCGTCAGCAAGGACACCTGGCTGGCCAACTACGGCTCGGTGGTCCGCAAGGACAACGCCCTGTTCAACTTCTCGTCGCGCGGCCCGCGTGAGGACGGCGGCTTCAAGCCGAACATCGCCGCCCCCGGCTCGGCCATCTCCACCGCGCCGACCTGGCAGCCGGGCAACCCGGTGCCGGAGGCGGGCTACCCGCTGCCCCCGGGCTACCAGATGCTCAACGGCACCTCGATGGCCGCACCGCAGGCCACCGGCGCCGCCGCGCTGCTGCTGTCGGCCGCCAAGGCGACCGGCAAGGGCGTCACCCCGGCCGCGCTGCGCCGGGCCGTCTACACGTCGGCCCAGCCGATCACCGGCGTCCCGACGTACGCGCAGGGCTACGGCATGTTCAACGTGCCGGGCGCGTGGAGCCTGCTCGCCAAGGGCGTGCAGACCCGCACCTACACCTCCGAGGCGCCGGTCTGCACCGAGCTGTCGCCGAACCTGACCCGCTACGACCGGGCCTCCGGCACGTTCGTGCCGAACCCGAACGTCGGCACCGGCCTCTACAACCGCTGCGCCGCCGACCGTGGTGGCCAGAAGGTCAAGGAGAGCCGCCACTACGAGGTGAAGCTGACCCGCACCAGCGGCCCGAACAAGGGCATCAAGCACGAAGTCGCCTTCCGGGGCAACGACGGCACCTACAGCGCCCCCAAGGTGGTCTGGCTGCCGCTGAACAAGACCGTCACGGTCAAGGTGAAGGCCAAGCCGATGACCGCCGGCGCGCACGGCGCCATCATGACCGTCGACGACCCGGCCACCAACGTGGTCGACTTCGAGGTCGCCACCGTCGTGATCGCCTCGAACCCGGTGTCCGCGCCGGCGTACTCCTTCTCGGCCGAGGGCTCGGTCGAGCGGAACAACTTCCGGTCGTACTTCGTGACCGTCCCGCCGGGTGCGGGCGCGCTCCAGGTCAACCTGTCCGGCATCGCGACCGGCTCGCAGACCCGGTTCATCGCCATCAACCCGTACGGCGTGCCGGTCGAGAGCACCGCCAGCACCGCCTGCTACACCAACTTCTCCGACGCGGCGGTCTGCAAGCCGCAGGAGCGGGACTACCAGAACCCGCTGCCGGGCGTGTGGGAGATCGAGGTGGAGGCGCGTCGCACCTCGCCGGCGCTGGACAACCCGTTCCGGCTCCAGGCCCGCGTGCAGGGCGTCACTGTGGAGCCGGCCGTGGTCCAGCTCCCGTCGGTCACCGCCGGCACCCCGGCGCCGGTGAGCTGGAAGCTGACCAACACCTTCGGCCCGGTCCAGGTGACCGGCGTCGGCGGCCCGCTGGCGAGCGTCCGGGCCGAGCGGCCCAGCATCACCGAGGGCGCGACCCAGGAGTACGTGGTGGAGGTGCCCGCGGGCGCCACCTCGTTCACCGCCCGGATCGGCAACCCGTCCGACCTGAGTGCCGACCTGGACCTGACGGTCTTCCGCGGCACCACCCAGGTGGGGCAGTCGGCCGACGGTGACTCGGAGGAGGCGGTCACGCTGACCAACCCGACTCCCGGCACCTACCGGGTCGTGGTGGACGGTTACTCGATGAGCGACCCGAGCACCGCGTACGACTACCGGGACTCGTTCGCGTCCCCGGCGCTGGGCACGCTCTCCGCGCCGTCCACGCCGCTGTCCCTGGCCAACGGCGCCACCGCCACCCTCACCGGCGCGGTGACCGCCCTGTCCACCCCGGCCGAGGGCCGGGAGCTGTACGGCGACATGGCCGTAACCACCACCGAGGGCGCTGTCGTCGGCCGCGGTTCGGTGGAGATCCTCGCGGTCAACTGAGCCGCTGACACGACGGAGCCCCGTCCCCTCTCGCAGGGGGCGGGGCTCCTTCGCGTCGTCGTCAGGCGGGGCGGGCGGACTCGACCACGAACGGGGTGCCCTGCTGGCAGGTGGTCATCATGCCCGGTTCGGGACGGCCGGTGACCTCGACCTTGGCGCCGGCCTTGAGCACGTCACGCGGCCCGCCGACGAGCAGGTGGCCGTCGAGCAGCAGGCAGTTCGGCTCGACGCCGGCCTGCACGGTGCCGCTGATGACGGTGCCGCCGACACCCGGCGGGGTCGACGGGCCGCCCTTCCAGGAGGGGCCGGGACGCTTCGGGCTCGTGCCGGGGTCGGGCTGGCTGGTCACGGGGGCGGCTCCCGTCGTACTCGGGCTCGGGCTGGGATCGGCGGACCCGTCGCCGGGTGCGGCGCAGGCGGTCAGCGCGAGGCCGGCGAGCAGTGCGACGAGCACCGTACGAGGAGTCTTCATGGTCGGTTGGACGCGGCGGCCGGCCGATCCGTTCCCGGTCAGCCGCGGGCCGCGGCGGCGGCCTTCATGTCGCGCTTGAGTTCCTGCGGCAGCGAGAACGTCAGCCGCTCGTCGGCGGTGGTGATCTCCTCGACCTCGCCGAAGCCGCGCTCGGCCAGGTGCGCGAGCACCTGCTGGACCAGCTCGTCGGGCACGCTCGCGCCGGAGGTCACACCCACGGTCCGGGCGCCGGTGAGCCAGGCGTCCTCGATCTCGTGCGCGAAGTCGACCAGGTGCCCGGCGCGGGCCCCGGCGTCCAGCGCCACCTCGACCAGTCGGACCGAGTTCGAGGAGTTGCGCGAGCCGACCACGATCACCACGTCGCACTCGGGGGCGATCTCCTTGACCACGTGCTGGCGGTTGGAGGTCGCGTAGCAGATGTCGTCGCTGGGCGGCGACTGGAGCAGCGGCAGCCGCTTCTTGAGCCGGGCCACCGTCTCCAGCGTCTCGTCCACCGACAGCGTGGTCTGGGAGAGCCAGACCACCTTCTCCGGGTCGCGCACGGTGACCTTGTCGACCCCGTCCGGGCCGTCCACGAGCTGGATGTGGGCGGGCGCCTCACCGGCGGTGCCGATGACCTCCTCGTGCCCCTCGTGGCCGATGAGAAGAATGTCGTAGTCCTGCGCGGCGAACCGGCGGGCCTCGTGGTGCACCTTCGTGACGAGCGGGCAGGTGGCGTCGATCGCCCGCAGCGAGCGCTGCTTGGCCTGCTCGTAGACCTCGGGGGCGACGCCGTGGGCGGAGAAGATGACGGTGGCGCCCTCGGGCACCTCCTCGTTCTCCTCCACGAAGATCGCGCCCTGGGCCTCCAGCGTGCGCACCACGTGCTTGTTGTGCACGATCTGCTTGCGCACGTAGATCGGCGCGCCGTAGAGCTTCAGCGCCTCCTCGACGGTCTGCACCGCCCGGTCCACGCCCGCGCAGTAGCCGCGGGGGTTGGCCAGGAGCACGCGCTTGCCGGTCCGGGGAGTCGTCTCAGCGTCAGTCACCCGCCCATCGTACGTGCCGCTCTCCCGCGCGGCAGCGGCCGCGAGGCGCACGCGGGCGCTGTCGGTCCCGGGCCGTAGGGTGGGCGGGTGAGCGCGGGAGAGGACGGCCGGGGGGCACCGGACGGGCGGAGCAACCCGGACGGACGGAGCACGGCCGAGGAGCCGTGGCCGGTCCGGGTGGTCAGCCAGAAGGTCGGCGCCTGGATCGCCCGCCTCGGCTGGGTGTGGGTCGACGGCCAGGTCGCGCAGATCAGCCGGCGGCCTGGCGCGAGCACCGTCTTCCTCACGCTGCGTGACCCGTCGGCCGATCTCAGCCTGACCGTCACCACCAACCGGGACGTGCTCGACGCGGGCGCTCCGGAGCTGCGCGAGGGCGCCCGGGTGGTGCTGCACGCCAAGCCGGAGTTCTACGCCGCGCGGGGCACGCTCAGCCTGCGCGCCGACGAGATCCGCCAGGTCGGTCTCGGTGAGCTGCTGGCCCGGCTGGAGAAGCTCAAGAAGCTGCTCGCCGCCGAGGGCCTGTTCGACCGGTCCCGCAAGCGGCGGCTGCCGTTCCTGCCGGGCCGGGTCGGCCTGATCACCGGCCGCGCCTCGGCGGCCGAGCGCGACGTGCTGACGAACGCCCGCCGCCGCTGGCCCGCCGTCGACTTCCGCACGATCAACGTGGCGGTTCAGGGGGCGAGCGCGGTGCCCGACATCGTGGGCGCGCTGAAGGTGCTCGACGCCGACCCGGCCGTCGACGTGATCGTCATCGCCCGGGGCGGCGGCGGCATCGAGGATCTGCTGCCCTTCTCCGACGAGGCGCTGTGCCGGGCGGTCTTCGCCTGCCGCACCCCGGTGGTCAGCGCGATCGGCCACGAGACGGACGCGCCGCTGCTCGACTACGTGGCCGACGTGCGCGCCTCCACCCCGACCGACGCGGCGAAGCGCATCGTGCCGGACCTGACCGAGGAGGTCCGCCTGATCGGCCAGGCCCGGTCCCGGCTGGAACGGGCCGTTCGTCACCTGGTCGACCGGGAGCAGCACCGGATCGACCTGCTGCGCTCCCGCCCGGTGCTGGCCCGGCCGCAGGTGATGGTCGAGCAGCGGGCGGTGGACGTGTCCGCGCTCCGCGACCGCGCCGGCCGGTCGCTGGAGCACCGGCTGCGGGGCGCCACCGACGACCTGCGGCACACGCTGGCCCGGCTGCGCGCGCTGTCGCCGGCGGCCACGCTGGAGCGCGGCTACGCGATCGTGCAGCGCGCCGACGGCCACGTCGTCCGCGCGGCCGCCGAGGTCGCCAAGGGCGATCCACTGCGGGTACGCCTCGCCGAGGGCGAGCTGACCGCCACCGTCGACGGCTGAGGGATGAGGGACATGACCGGGACGAAGCAGGACGAACAGCTCAGCTACGAGCAGGCCCGCGCCGAGCTGGCCTCGGTGGTGGAGAAGCTGGAGGCGGGCGGCACCTCGCTGGAGGAGTCGCTGGCCCTCTGGGAGCGCGGCGAGCAGCTCGCCGGGGTGTGCCAGCGCTGGCTGGACGGCGCCCGCGCCCGCATCGACGCCGCGCGGCAGCGTACCGAGGACTGACGGTGGGGTTCGGCGATCGCGCCGAACCCCACCGCAGAGGTCAGTTGAACAGGTTGTACAGCTCGGCGGGGGCCTCCACGACCTGGTCCGCCGAGGGCTTCTGGGCCGGGGCCGCGTTGCCGTAGTCGGTGTAGGTGATCTTCAGATCCTGCGCGGCGTTCTGGCCGGCGGCCGGGATCTTGAGCACCATCTCGCTGAGCCGGCCCTGCGTGTCGACCTTGGCGGTGAACGGCACCGACTGGGCCTGCGCCCCGAGCGCGGTGATCACGGCCGGGTCGAGCGAACCCGCCTCGGCGGCCTTCGACACGTCGACGGTGCCCTCGTACGCGCCCTCGCCGGTCTGCCGTACCTCGGTGATGCCCTGGGTGAGGACGGCGCTGCCGGCCGGGTCGAGCTTCTCGAAGTCGAAGCCCAGCGACCGGTTGCCCTTGATCCGGTTCTGGTCGAGGTGGTGGTACTTGCCGGTGTTCAGGTTCTTCACGCCGGGGATCTGCGCGGCCGCCGAGCCGCCGAGTTCCAGCTTGACCCAGCTGTCCGGCTTGGCGTGGATGAGGTCCAGCTTCATCATCAGGTCCGACGCCGGGTCGCCGATGGTCATCCGCATGTCGGCGCTCTGGCTCGGCTCGTGCACCTGCCCTTCGGCGGTGGAGCCCGCGCCGGTCATGGTGAACTTGAAGTTGCCCTCGCGGATCGCGTTCGTGGAGTCGAGCAGAGCCTGCTTGGCCGCGCTGCTGGACGCCGTGGCGCTCGGTGCGACGCTGCCGGAGGCACTCGGGGTCGCGGAGGCGCCGGAGGTCGTCGCGTCGCCGTTGCAGGCCGCCAGGCCGGGAATGAGCAGCGCCGCGGCGAACGCGGTGGCGCTGAAGCGTCGAATCTTCACGTCAACCTCTCCAGGTGGGTCGTCCGGGCTCGATGTCCCTTCTGTTCCCGGAAGCGGGGTTCCGCAATCCCGCCTCACCCGGAGGGAGGACGTCAGCGCAGCGACGCGGCGAGCTTGCGCAGCTCCGTCTCGCCCGCGTCACCGACCACGATCACGGTGCGGTCCGGCTCCAGCAGGACGAGTGCCTGCTCGTTGCCACGCGCCGTGTAGCGCTGCCAGCTCAGCCCGTCGGGCAGGTCGGCCGCGCCCTGCGGCTGTCCCTCGGTCAGCTCCGCGGGCAGCAGCTTCTCCGCCGGGACGTTGCTCTCCACGAGCTGCGCGCCCCGGCCCTCCGGGGTCACGTACCCGATCCGCAGCGTCGAACCGTCCGCCTCGGTGCGGAAGCGGGCGTTCACCGTACGCCAGTCGTCACCCAGCCCGGTCGGTTCGCTGACCGGGAACACGTTCGCGGAGCGGGCCTGCTCCAGCGCGGGCGCCGGGTCGACGGTCACCGGCGAGTCGCCGCCGAGGAAGCCGCGGTAGAAGGCGAGCAGCAGCGCGATCGGGACCAGCAGGATCAGCAGGGACAGCGCCATGTCCTTCGG
The DNA here is from genome assembly GCF_027460145.1 of Micromonospora sp. WMMA1949. Taxonomy (NCBI): domain Bacteria; kingdom Bacillati; phylum Actinomycetota; class Actinomycetes; order Micromonosporales; family Micromonosporaceae; genus Micromonospora; species Micromonospora sp. WMMA1949. The sequence continues at coordinate 1,815,758 of NZ_JAPZBG010000001.1, forward strand.
CGACCGCTCGGACCGGGCCTTCTCCTTGCCGGCGGGCGGCGCGGGGGTGTCCGCCACGAAGGCCGGCTCGCCCCGGTCCGCGACGAGCGCGGGCTGCCCCTCGGGCGGGGTCGGGCCGCCGTCCGGTCGGACCGGCGGCTGTCCCTCCGGCGGGGTGGCGTCGGTGGGTGTGCGGTCGGCAGGCTGTGCGGCTTCCACCCGGCCATTGTCGCAGCCCACCGGGGGACGTGATCCTGGCCTCCTCCGCCCCGCCGGGACGGCGAACCTGAGATCGTGTGAGGATCAGCGACAAAACCGGCGGCGGTGGCCGCCGGTCCCACCCCGCAACGTCGCGAGGAGGCCGCCATGACAACCACCAGTACGCGGACGCCCCAGGATCTCGACCGCAACCTCGCCCTCGATCTGGTCCGGGTGACCGAGGCCGCGGCGATGGCCGCCGGCCGCTGGGTCGGCCGGGGCGACAAGGAGGGCGGCGACGGCGCAGCGGTCGACGCCATGCGCAAGCTGATCAACTCGATTCCGATGCGCGGCGTCGTGGTGATCGGCGAGGGCGAGAAGGACAACGCCCCGATGCTGTTCAACGGCGAGGAGGTCGGCGACGGGACCGGCCCCGAGGTGGACGTGGCGGTCGACCCGATCGACGGCACCACGCTGATGAGCAAGGGCATGCCGAACGCGCTGGCGGTGCTCGCGGTGGCCGAGCGCGGCGCGATGTTCGACCCGAGCGCGGTCTTCTACATGGAGAAGCTGGCGGTCGGCCCGATGTACGCCGACGTGGTGGACATCAACGCCGGCGTGGCCGAGAACATCAACCGGATCGCCAAGGTCAAGGGCACCGACGCCGCCGAGGTGACCGTGTGCGTGCTGGACCGGTCACGTCACGACGACCTGGTCAAGCAGATCCGGCGTACCGGCGCGGGGATCCGGTTCATCTCCGACGGCGACATCGCCGGTGCCATCGCGGCGGCCCGCGGCGAGTCGGACGTGGACGTGCTGATGGGCATCGGCGGGACCCCGGAGGGCATCACCGCCGCCTGCGCGCTCAAGTGCATGGGCGGCATGATGCAGGCCAAGCTCTGGCCGAAGGACGACGACGAGCGCCGCAAGGCGCTGGACGCCGGGCACGACCTGGACCGGGTGCTGTTCACCGACGACCTGGTCACCGGCGACAACTGCTTCTTCGTGGCCACCGGCGTCACCTCCGGCGACCTGCTGCGCGGCGTGCGCTACCGCTCGGGCGGGGCGTACACGCAGTCGATCGTGATGCGTTCCAAGAGCGGCACGATCCGGGTGATCGACTCGTACCACCGTCTGGAGAAGCTCGCCCTCTACTCGGCCGTCGACTTCGACGGCCGCCCGCTGGCCGAGCAGGAGTGAGCCGAGCCGGGACGGCGGCACCACCGGCACCGCCGACGCTGTCGACCGGGCGACGTGTCGCCGGTGTCGGGTTGGCCACCGCCTCGGGCGTGATGGTCGCCGTCCAGTCCCGGATCAACGGCGAGCTGGGCGTACGCCTGGCCGACGGGATCGCCGCCGCGGTGGTCTCGTTCGGTGTGGGTCTGCTGATCCTGCTGGTGCTGGTCCCCGCCACCCCCGGTGGACGGCGGGGACTGGCCGCCCTGCGGGGTGCGTTGCGCGCCGGCTCGCTGCGCCCGTGGCAGTGCCTGGGCGGCGTGTGCGGCGCGTTCCTGGTGGCGACGCAGGGGCTGACCATCGGCGCGCTCGGCGTGGCGGTCTTCACCGTCGCGGTGGTGGCCGGGCAGTCCGGCAGCAGCCTGCTCGTCGACCGGGCCGGCATCGGCCCGGCCGGCCGTCAGCCGGTCACCCCGAACCGGCTGATCGGTGCGGTGCTCACCGTGCTCGCCGTCCTGCTGGCGGTGGGCGACCGCCTCGGTGACCCGCAGGCGCTGGCGCTGGCCCTGCTGCCGCTGGCGGCCGGGGTGGGCATCGCCTGGCAGCAGGCGGTGAACGGGCGGGTCCGGGCGGCCGCGGGCAGCGCCATGACCGCCACGCTCGTGAACTTCACAGTCGGCACGGCGGCACTGCTCGTGACCTTCGCGGTGGACCTGGCGGTACGCGGCCGACCGGCCGGCGCGTTCCCGGACGAGCCGTGGCTCTACCTCGGCGGCCCGCTCGGCATCGTGTTCATCGCGCTGGCCGCCGCCCTCGTCCGGTTCACCGGGGTGCTGCTGCTCGGCCTGGCCACGATCGCCGGGCAGATCGTCGGCGCCGTGCTGCTGGACCTGGTGCTGCCGACCGCCGCCTCGCACCCCGGGCTGGACACGCTGCTCGGCGCGGCGCTGACCATGGTCGCCGTGCTCGTCGCCGCCTTCGGCCCGGCCCGCCGCCCCTAACGGGCGGCGGCGGGCGCGGCGGCGCGCAGGCCGGTGACCATCTCGTCGACGACCCGGTCCAGCGGCGTTCCCTCGATCCCGAACGTCTCGCTGGCGGCGGTGGAGTCCATCACGAACGGCCGGGCGAACTGGTGCGCGGTCTCCCGCATCTCCCGGGCGAACGGGTCGGCCAGGCCACCGAGCCAGAGCACCGGGTGGGGCATCCGGGTCAGCCGGGGTGCCGGCGCCCCGGCCCGCTCCGCCGCCCGGTCGGCGAGCGCCCGCATGGACATCGGGGGCGCGCTCGGCACGTGCCAGGCCCGTCCCCAGGCCCGCGGGTCGGTGGCGGCGGCCACGAGGGTACGGGCGACGTCTCCCACGTACGTCCAGGTGTGCGGCGCGTCCCAGGCGACCGGCAGGAACACCCGCCGCCCGGCGAGCACCTTGGGCAGCACCATCATGGGCAGCGACTTGCCGCCGAGGCCGATGTAGTCGGATCCGCGTACCTCGGTGATCCGGGCCCGGCCGGCGCGGTGGGCGTCCAGGGCGTCGGCCCACATCCGGTTGCGGACCCGGCCCTTGACGCCGGTGGCGGCGAGCGGGGTGGCCTCGGTCATCGGTGCGTCGACCGGGCCGTACCCGTAGAGGTTGCCGACTGTGGCGAGCACGGCGCCGCTGCGCTCGGCGGCGGTGAGCAGGGCGGCTGCGAGCGGCGGCCAGTCCGTCTGCCACGTGTGGTACTCCGGGTTGGCGCAGTTGTAGAGCGCGTCTGCGCCCTCGGCGAGCGCGGCGAGCCGGTCCGCGTCGGCGGCGTCGGCGGCCACCCGCTCGATCGCCGGGTGCTCGGGGCCGGTGCCGCGCCGGGTCACCACGCGCACGCGCTCGCCGCGCTCGGCGAGGAGGCGGGCGGTGGCGGTGCCGACGGGACCGGCGCCGACGATCACATGCAGTGCCATGACAGGTTCCACCTTTGCTGAAGCAGTTGTCCGAAGCGAGAGCACCGCTCTCGAAACAGAGCATGACTCATGCGGGCGACACCGTCAAGAGCAGTGCTCTCTCTTTTGATTGCTGCTCTCATCCGTGGCAGAGTGAGGGCATGGTCGCTCCCTCGCTCCGCGCCCGGGTCCGCGCCGGGATGATCGAAGAGATCAAGACGGTGGCCCGCCGACACCTGGACACCGACGGCGCGAACCTCTCCCTGCGCGCGGTGGCCCGCGACCTCGGCATGGTCTCCTCGGCGATCTACCGCTACTTCCCCAGCCGCGACGACCTGCTCACCGCGCTGATCCTCGAGGCGTACGACGCGCTCGGCGACGCGGTGGAGGCGGCCGACGCCGGCGCCGACCCGGCCGACCTGCGCGGACGCTGGCTCGCCGTCTGCCGGGCCGCCCGCGCCTGGGCGCTGGCTCACCCCGCCGAGTACGCGCTGCTCTACGGCAGCCCGGTGCCCGGGTACGCCGCCCCCGACGAGACGGTCGCGCCGGCCCAGCGTCCACCGGTGACCCTGATCGGCATCCTGCGCGACGGACTGGCCGCCGGCCGACTCGCCCCGCCCGGCGAGGAACTGCCCGAGCCGCTACGCGGCGACGTGACCGAACTGGTCGAGCAGATCGGCATGGACGTGCCACCCGCGCTGCTGGCCCGCGGCATGGCCGGCTGGACCCAGCTGTTCGGGCTGATCAGCTTCGAGCTGTTCGGCCGGATCAACCGGGCGCTGCCGCACCGCGACGAGTACTTCGACCACCAGATCGGCCTGATGGCGGACCTCATCGGCCTGCCCTGAGGCCGGTCGGCGTCAGGTGCCGTCGGAGGAGTGACCGGGGAACAGGTGCGCGGTCGGGTCGATGACGACAGCCGCGTTGTTCACAGCCGTGGCGGCCTCGCCGAAGCCGGTGGCGATCAGGCGGACCTTGCCCGGATATTCGGTGATGTCGCCGGCGGCGAACACCCGGGGCAGGTTGGTGGCCATCGCGCTGTCCACCACGATGTGCCGCCGGTCGATGTTCAGCCCCCACTCGGCGAGCGGGCCGAGGTCGGCGGTGAAGCCGAGCGCGGCCACCACCGTGTCCACCGGCAGCGTCTCCACCTCGCCGCCGCGTACGGTCAGCTCGGCGCCGGTGACGGTCTCCTCGCCGTACAGCCGGCTCACCTCGGCGTTGACGACGATCCGCACCGGCAGCGCGCGGACGCGCTCGATGGTGGCGGCGTGTGCCCGGAAGCGGTCGCGCCGGTGCACGAGCGTCACCGACCGGGCCAGCGGGGCGAGCGTGGCGGCCCAGTCGAACGCCGAGTCGCCGCCGCCGACGATGAGCACGTGCCGGTCGGTCAGCTCGGCCGGCTGCGGCACGAAGTAGACGATCCCGCCGCCGGTGAAGCTCTCCGCGACCGGTAGCGGCCGGGGCGTGAAGCTGCCGAGCCCGCCGGTGACCACCACCGCGCCGCAGCTGAACTGCTCGCCGCCCGCAAGGCCCAGCACCGGCCGGCCGTCGAGGTAGGACAGCTTCTCCGCGCGTACGCCGAGCACGTAGTCGGGGTGGAACGGCGCCGCCTGGGCGACCAGGTTCGCGACCAGCTCGCGGCCCTTGATCGCGGGGAAGCCGGCGACGTCGAGGATCAGCTTCTCCGGGTACATCGCGGTGACCTGGCCGCCCGGCTCGGGCAGCGCGTCGATCACGGCCACGGAGAGTCCGCGGAAACCGGCGTAGTAGGCGGCGAAGAGCCCGGCAGGACCGGCCCCGATCACGGCGACATCGACCTCGCGCATGGCTCACCGTCACTTTCCGCTTCGGGATCAACCCACGCTGATGCGGAAACGGTAGGCGGGCGGGTGGCCGCGGGCAAGCATGTCCCGGGGTCTGATCAACGCGCCGTCAGGGCAGCGTCATCCTCGGTGAGCCGAGGCGGTCGGCGTCGTCGGTGTCCCTGCGGCGGCGGAACAGGATCGCCGCCACGACGCCGCCGAGCAGCCCGAACAGGTGGCCCTGCCAGGAGACGCGCTCGTCGGTGGGGAGGATGCCGAGCAGTTGCCAGCCGTAGAGCAATCCGACGAGCAGGCCGACGGCGAAGTTCCACCAGCTCCGCTCGACGACGCCCCGGGTGAGCAGGATGCCGAGGTATCCGAAGATCACGCCGCTGGCGCCCACCACCACCGAGTTCGGCGACCCGGTGAACCAGACGCCCAGACCGCTGACCAGGATGATGACCCCGGTCGACCAGAGGAACCGGCGGGTGCCCGCGGCGAGCACGAACGTGCCCAGCAGGATCAGCGGGATGCTGTTGCTGTAGAGGTGGTTCCAGCCGGCGTGCAGGAATGGTGAGAAGAAGACGCCGTCGAGGCCCTGGATCCGCTGCGGGATGATGCCGGCGGTGTAGTCCAGGCCGAGCCGCAGGCCGACGTCGAGCGCCTCGATGAGGAACAGCACCGGCACGACCGCGCACATGGCGACGAAGGCGCGGCCGAGCGCCGCGTAGAACGCATCGGTGCCGAACCGGTGGGGGTCGCCGCCGCGGAGGCTGTCGGGCCAGGTCACCTACCAAGAGCTATCAGCAAAAGTGGCAGGCCGCCAGTCGAGGGCCGATACGACGACGGCGGGACACCGGGTCTCCCCGTGCGTCCCGCCGTCGTCGTGATGTCAGTACCAGCCCGAACTCTGCGACTTCTGCCAGGCGCCGCAGGGGGTGTCGTACCGGCCCTTGATGTAGCCGAGCCCCCACGTGATCTGGGTCGCCGGGTTGGTCTTCCAGTCGTCGGCCACCGAGGCCATCTTGCTGCCCGGCACGGCCTGCGGGATGCCGTACGCCCCGGAGGAGCTGTTGGAAGCCTTCGGGTTCCAGCCGCTCTCCTTGGTCCAGAGCTTGTCCAGACAGGGGAACTGGTCGATGCCGAAGCCCTTGTCGAGCATGATGGCGCAACCGACCTTCCGGTTGCCGCTGTACTCCGCGCACGAGGACGGGATCGGGCCGTTGTACGGCTTGACCTTGGCCTCCGCCTCCTCCTCGGCCGCGGCCCGCTCCTTCTTGCGGGTGGCGGCGGCCGCCTCGGCCTTCTTGGCCCGCTCGGCGGCCTCCTTCGCCGCCGCGGCGGCACGCAGCTTCGCCTGGTACTCGGCGGCACGCTGCCGGGACGAGTCCACGCGGTGGTCGGACAGCCGGTCACGCTGGTACGCGTACTCCGCCTGGTCGACCTCCAGGCCGACCTGCGCGGTCAGGCCCTGCTGCTGGGTCTGTCGATCCTCACCCAGATAGAAGCCGCCGGCGACGCCCACGGAGAGCAGCGCGACAGCGGCCGTACGGGCGCCGAACCGGCTCCAGAGCCGACTCACGAAGTTTCCCTTCGTCGGGGGCAGGGACACGGCACGCGCATGGCCGGGTTCGGGTCACGCCGGGTGCCGTGAGCGCACCGGTACCGGTGTGACTCCGGGCCGTGTCCGGCTCCCGAGTGGTAGGTGACGCTCGATGGACACCATTGCGCACAGTGAGGCCGGTGGGAAATGGTCGGGCGTAAAAGTGATCTGCGTCACCCTAAAAATGCGGACAAAGTATGGCAAAAGCGGCAGTCAGCCGGGGATGTCCTCCAGCAGATCGGTGACCATAGCGGCGATCGGAGAACGCTCCGATCGGCTGAGCGTGACGTGCGCGAAGAGGGGATGCCCCTTCAACGCCTCGATCACCGCCGTCACCCCGTCGTGCCGGCCGACCCGCAGATTGTCCCGCTGGGCCACGTCGTGGGTGAGTACCACCCGCGACCCCTGACCGATCCGGGACAGCACGGTCAGCAGGACGCCCCGCTCCAGCGACTGCGCCTCGTCCACGATGACGAACGCGTCGTGCAGGCTCCGGCCGCGGATGTGGGTCAGCGGCAGCACCTCCAGCAGCCCGCGCGAGGTGACCTCCTCCAGCACGTTCTCGTGCACCACCGCGCCGAGCGTGTCGAAGACGGCCTGCGCCCAGGGCGACATCTTCTCCGACTCCGACCCGGGCAGGTAGCCGAGTTCCTGGCCACCGACCGCGTACAGGGGACGGAACACGATCACCTTCTTGTGCCGGCGCCGCTCCATCACCGCCTCCAGGCCGGCGCAGAGCGCCAGCGCGGACTTGCCGGTGCCGGCCCGTCCACCCAGCGACACGATGCCGATCGACTCGTCCAGCAGCAGGTCGAGCGCGACCCGCTGCTCCGCCGAGCGTCCGTGCACACCGAACGCCTCCCGGTCGCCCCGGACCAGGCGGATCGTCTTGTCCGGCAGCACCCGGCCCAGCGCCGAGCCGCGTCCCGAGTGCAGCACCAGGCCGGTGTGGCAGGGCAGGCCCGCCGCCGCGTCGACGTCGAGCGCCTCCCCCGCGTACAGCCGGCCGATCTCCTCCTCGGCCAGGTCCAGTTCGGCCATTCCGGTCCAGGTCGGGTCGCTGGCCTGGCCGTGCCGGTACTCGTCGGCGCGCAGGCCCACCGAGGCCGCCTTCACCCGCAGCGGCATGTCCTTGCTGACGAGCGTCACCTCGCGCCCCTCGGCGGCCAGGTTGAGCGCCACCGACAGGATGCGCGCGTCGTTGGACTCGTTGCGGAACCCGGGCGGCAGCACCCCGTCGTCGGTGTGGTTCAGCTCCACCCGCAGCGTGCCGCCCTGGTCGTTGGCCGGCACCGGACGGTCCAGCCGGCCGTGGCGCACGCGTAGCTCGTCCAGCATGCGCAGCGACTGACGGGCGAACCAGCCCAGCTCGGGATGGTGCCGCTTGCCCTCCAGCTCGGAGATGACCACCAGCGGCAACACCACCTCGTGCTCGGCGAAGCGGTGGAACGCCGCCGGGTCGGACAGCAGAACCGAGGTGTCCAGGACGAAGGCCGGTCCGGCTGGTCGGGGCTCCTCGGCCTCCGCGGCGGCGCCACGGCGGCTGCGGGTGGTCCGGCGGGTCGGGGCGGTCGAGGCCGGGGTCTGCTCGGCTCCGGCGGGGGTACGGCGAGTGGTCACAGGCCTGCTCCGCGGATGGGCACCCGGCCACCCGAGTTCCGCCTCTTCCGGTGCCCGGAGGACACGGGGTCGGATGCGGGCCCCGTGCGCGAGGACGCAGGTCCGGGCTGTCCGGATGGCCCGGGAAAACCCCGTGCCATGCCTAGACGCTAATCGCCGCGGGGCCGCGCGGCTAGAGGCGCGCGTGGATCATCGTGCGGTCGTCGCCGGACGTACACCCGTTCGAGTGACCGGCGCACCGGAACCGGCCGGGATGCATGCCCCCTGCGCGCACCCCGGCCGGTCGTCCACTGCGCGCCGCGTCGCGGCGCGGGCCTCAGCCCTGCCGGCGCACCAGCGTGCCGGCCCGGGGGCCGGCGCCGGCCGCGCCGAAGGACGATCCGGTGTACGTGGTGCCCACCCGGCCCACGGCGCCGAGCTGGGCGGTGGCGGTGACCCGCACGGCCGGGGCGGAGCCGGGCCGGGCCGCGACCGCCGCGGGTACGGAGGTGCCGGCGAACGGCACGGCCGAGCGCCCGGCCGAGGTCACCACCGTGGGGCTGGGACCGGACAGCGCGGAGGCGATCGCCGCCTGGGCGTCCCGGCGGCGGCGGTTCCAGGCGCCCCGGTCGCCGTCGAAGTAGCCCTGGCGGTAGCCGAACCGGTAGCCGATGCGGTAGCTGAGCTGGCCGTGCAGGCGACCGGCCGCGTAGCAGGTCGACCCGAGCACCAGGACGAGCACCACGGCGAGAAAGGGGGTCATCGCTCGTCCGTCCCGGTGAGTGGGTCGGCCACGAGCAGCCGCTCCAGGTCGTCGGTGCTGACCTCCTCGACCAGCTCGACGCTGATCCGGCAACCGTCGAGGATCACCTCGGCCACCGACGACCGGCGGATCTCCCCGCCGGAGTCGTAGACGCGCACGCTCAGCTCGGGGCAGCCGAGGTGGGTCCGCCAGGCGTCCCACTCCCCCCGGTCGCCGACGCTGAGCGAGAGGTACCGGCACCCGCGGGCGAGGTAGAGACGCCAGGGGGCGCTCAGCCCGGCGGAGACTCCGTCCGCGATCAGCCCGAAGGCCTGGGCGCGGGTCGCGAGCTCGGTCACGAAACCCCCTCGGCACCCGCGGAGTGACGCATGTGAGCACTCGTCGTCTCAAGCACGTGACACACCGTAAGTTGTCTCATGAGCGTGACAGTATCAGCTTTTCAGGCCGTTGCCGCCGTACTGGCGTCCATCTATTCTGCCCGGGTGACACCCCTCAGGAGCAGCACTCAATCGTTTACCGGAAACTCCGGACCATCGTCACGTCGGCGTGACAGCAGCGTGCCGAGCCAGCCTCTCGGGACCGACTGGCCGTACCGTCACGGGGTGACCGAGACGACCAACGCACGGAAGATCGCGTTCGCCACCTTCGTCCGGCGCGCGCTCGACGACGCCCGCGCGCTGCGGGCCTGGAGCGGCACCGAGGTCTCCCGGCGCACCGGCGTCTCCCGCCAGACCATCAACCGATGGGTACGCGGCGACTGGGCCAGCGACCCCGAGGCGGAACGGGTGGTCGCCTTCTGCGAAGGGCTGGGCCTCGACCCGGCAGCCGCGTTCACCGCACTCGGCTGGGACCGGGCCGCCGGGCCGCGTACCGCGCCGACACCGCCCCCGATGGACCCGGACGTGGAGGCGCTGCTGCGCCGGCTGGTCGACCCGAGCGTGTCCGACGCGGAGAAGTTCCACATTCGAGAAACCATTCGTTACCTCGCATACCGCCCAACCTTGCCGGGCGGTGTCCGAAATAGGGGTAAACAGGCCGGGTAGTTCCTCAGATGGCGAAAGAACGGAAGGTCAGACCCGATCGTTTCGCCTCGGGGACGGATCGGACCCGCTAGCGTCCACGTTTGTACTGCTGAGGGCTCGTCATCGGCGGGGGGACGGGATACAGCCGAACCCAGCCCTGCGGGACAGAAGGAGGGGTCTGTCCATGACCCTGAAATGGTTGGCAGTCGTGGTCGCGGTGGTGTCGCTGACATCGTGCGTGACCGGCAACGTGGTGGTCGGCGTACTGGACGGCGGGCAGCTTCCCCTGGTCGTCAACCTTTTCGCGCTCACCACGGCCGGCACCGCGGTCATCCTCGCCGTCGTCGCCGAGCTGCACGATCGGCTCAACGACCGGGTCAGCGCGCTCACCGAGTTCCTGGTGGCGCGGCTCAACGAGATCGAGGCGCACACCGGCGACCGCAACACCGGCTTCGTGGAGGGCTACCTGCTCAGCCACGGGCAGGAGGCGGCCGTGGTGCCGTTCGGTCGCCGGGGACGAGGAGCCGCCGAACGCTGATCCCCGACGTTCCGACGTCACATCTCGGCCACGAATACGCCGCCCGGCGCGGGGTACGCTGACGCGCGTGCCGCCGTTGAATCTGGGCAACCAGCAGCCGAAGACCCCGCTGAACGCGGAGCACGCCTGGCGTGCGACCGCCGCCCGCGCGGGTGACGTCGTCCTCTTCTTCGACTTCGACGGCACCTTGGCGCCAGTCGACGACGACCCCACGGCCGTACGGCCCGCGCCCAACGTGCTCACCGCGCTGGAGGCGCTCGCCCCGCACGTCCGCCGGATCGCCATCGTCTCCGCCCGCCCGGTGGACTTCCTCCGCGACCACCTCGGCGGCCTCGCCGGCATCGACCTGTACGGGCTCTACGGCCTGGAGCACAGCCACTCCGGCGGCGAGACGGTCACCGAGCCGGCCGCCCTGCCGTGGGTGCCGACCATGTCCGAGCTGGCCGAGCAGGCCCGTGCCGAGCTGCCGCCCGGCGCACTGGTCGAATACAAGCGGCTCTCCGTCGCGCTGCACTGGCGTACCGCCCCGCAGCTCGGCGACCTGGTGCAGGAGTGGGGCCGGGCCCAGGCCGAGCGGCTGGGCCTGCGCGCCCAGCCGGGCCGGATGGTGCTGGAACTGAAGCCCCCAGTCGACCGGGACAAGGGCATGGTGATCGGCGAGACGGTCCGGGACGCCGGTGGCGCCTGGTACTTCGGTGACGACGTCTCCGACATCAAGGCGTTCGCCGCGCTGCGCGCCCGCGCCGCCGACGATCCCGACTTCATCGGTGTCTGCGTCGCGGTCGCCAACCCGGAGACGGGTCACGAGGTGGCCGACGCCGCCGACCTGACGCTGGACTCCCCCGCGGCCCTGGCCGACTTCCTCACCGCCGCCCTCCCCCACCTCCGCTGACGCCCCCGGCCCCGCCCCCGAGGCCCGACCTCTCCGCGATCTTGCACTTGCCGCCCCGGCAAAAGGGGGCATAAGCCGCGCCCTCGGGGCCGAAAGTGCAAGATCGCCGGGGCGGGGCGGGGCGGGGCGGGGGGGCGTGGCGAGGGGGTCAGGTGCCGAAGCGGCGCTGGCGGGTGGCGTAGGAGCGCAGGGCACGCAGGAAGTCGACCTTGCGGAAGTCGGGCCAGTTCAGCTCGCAGAAGTAGAACTCCGAGTGCGCGCTCTGCCAGAGCATGAAACCGGAGAGCCGCTGCTCGCCGCTGGTCCGGATGATCAGATCCGGGTCCGGCAGCCCCTTCGTGTACAGGTGCTCGGAGATGTGGTCGACGTCGAGCGAGGTGGCCAGCTCCTCGATCGTGCCGCCGCTCGCCGCGTGCTCCACCAGCAGCGAGCGGACCGCGTCGGCGATCTCGCGCCGGCCGCCGTACCCGACCGCGATGTTGACCTGAGCCCCGCCGTCGCGGTCGCGGGTGCGTTCCTCGGCGGCCTTGAGCGCGGCGGCGTGCTGCGCCGGCAGTACGTCGAGCGCACCGACCATCCGCAGCCGCCAGGGGTTGCCCTCCTCGGCCAGCTCGGTGGTGAGGTCCTCGATGATCTGGAGCAGCGGGTCCAGCTCGGCGGCCGGGCGGGAGAGGTTGTCGGTGGAGAGCAGCCAGAGCGTGACGTGCCCGACGCCGGCCGCGTCGCACCAGCGGAGCAGCTCCTTGATCCGTTCGGCGCCCATCCGGTGGCCGTCGTTCGGGTCGACGAAGCCCATCTCCCGGGCCCATCTGCGGTTGCCGTCGCACATCACGCCGACGTGTGCGGGTACGGGCTTGCCCGCGAGCTTCGCCGTCAGCCGGCGCTCGTACACGGAGTAGAGGAGTTTCCGCAGAGTCATCACCTTGCAGGGTAGCGACCCGCGGGAGAGATCAGTGTCTCGGTGGCATATCACCTGAGGGTGTGCCGGTCCGGCGCGGTCGTGGCAGGTCCGCGCCGATCGCCATCAGGGTGCGCGCGTCCAGCCGGCCGTCGCCGAGTCCCAGCTCCACCACCGTGCGGTAGACGCGCTCGTCCCGCCCGGCCGCGCCGACCGCCGCGTCGACCACCCGGCGCCGACGGGCCAGCCACGCCGCCACCGAGCTGTGCCGCAGGTGGGTGCCGAGCCGGGCGCGCAGCGCGGCGGCGTACGCCCGGGCGGCCCCGGCCGGGTGGCCGGCCGCCGCCGCGCCGGCGAGCGCACCCGAGCGCAGCGCGTAGAAGATGCCCTCGCCGGTGAACGGGTTGATCAGCGACAGCGCGTCCCCGGCCAGCAGCACCCGTCCCCGGCCGGGCGCCGGGCGGTGGGTGGACAGCGGCAGGTGGTGCGCCCGCAGGTCGGTCACCGTGGCCGGGTCGACGTCGGGGAGCAGCACGGCCATCCGGGCCAGCAGGTGCGCGCGGGTCAGCGGCTCGCCGCGCAGCACCTCCCCGTACCCGACGTTCGCGCGACCGTCGCCGATCGGAAAGGCCCAGGCGTACGCGGGCCAGCGCGCCGCCGACGTGACGATGAGCTGTTCGGGCGGCCCGGCCGGGGCGGGCGCGTAGCCCCGGATGGCGAGGGCCAGGTGCCGGTCCGGGTTGACCGGGTGGCCGAGCGCGCGGCGTACCACCGATCCGGCGCCGTCCGCGCCGACCACCGCCCGCGCGGACAGCTTTCCGTCGAGCAGCACCCGGTCGGCGGCGATCTCCACCCGGCGTACCGTGTGCCGCCGCAACTCCGCACCGGCCGCGACCGCCGCCGCCACCAGGCGTGCGTCGAACACCTGGCGGGGCACCGTGTACGCGGGCCGCGGCAGCGTCCGGGCGACGGTGCCGCCGCCGGGGCCGACCAGGCGCAGCGCGGGCAGCGGTGCGTAGCCGTCGACCGCCCCGGTCACGCCCAGCTCGGCGAGGACGTCCAGCGCGTGCGCGGCGATGCCGTCCCCGCACGCCTTGTCGCGGGGGAAGTCGGACCGGTCGAGCAGCAGCACCCGCGCGGCCCCGGCCCGCCGCGCACCGAGCGCCGCGGCGGCCCCAGCGGGCCCCGCCCCCACCACCACCACGTCCCACACCCCCTCATCCTGCCCCGCCGCGCCCCGCCCCGGGCGACGATCATGAGGTTGACGGCATCAACGGAGATCGAAATCGCCGCCAACTTCATGGTCAACGGGGTGGGGTGGGGGTGCGGGTGCGGGTGGCTCGGTGCAGGGACCAGAGGGTGAGGGCGGCGGCCGTGACCAGGGGGGCGCCGTCGCGGATCAGGCCGTCGGTGCCGAGCAGCCACCAGCACAGCGGCAGGTCGATCGCGAGGACGCCGAGGGTCACGACCACCAGGGCCTTCCGCGCCCACGCCTTGTCGCGCAGCAGGAAGGCGGTGCAGAACAGCACGGCGTAGCTGACCGCGATGCCCGCGCCGAACCAGAAGATCACTGCCGGTACGGCGGCCAGCCGTCCGTCCAGCACGGCACCGGTCGCCACCAGCGCCGGCACCAGCATCAGCGGGCTGTAGGTGAACGCCGCGACCCGGGCGGTGAGCAGCCAGCCGTTCGCCTGCGGGCGCTTCGGCGCCATCTCCCGCCAGGCGATCGTCCCGCCCTCGACGACCAGGCCCTTGCGGTGCCGGACCAGGTGGGCGCGGATCGCCTCGGAGCGGTACAGCAGCACCACCACGGCGACGCAGAGCGCGGTGAGCACGGCGAACCCGACCAGCCCGGGCAGTGCGGGCACCCCCTGCCGGGGCACGATCAGCCGTCCGACCGCGAAGACCGTGGTCACCGCCAGGATCAGCCCGAACGGCCGGGCGCCCACCCGGCCCTTGTTCACGTGGCCGATCAGCAGCAGGAAGCCGAGCGACCGGAGCATCGCCCAGCCGGTGCGTACGGCCAGACCGAACTCCTGCTCCGGGGCGTACCAGTAGTTGAGCAGCTCGACCACGACGGTGGCCGCCGCGGTCACGGCGAGCAGCGTGGTGAGCGCCCGGACGGCGGACGGCCGCCGGACCTCGACAGGTTCAGCGGCCGTCCTCATGGCATCCGATGGTGCCCGGCTCGGGCAACCGGCACACCTGTTACTTCTGCGGCTCCGCGTCGAGGCGGGCGCGCAGCGCGTCCAGCTCGGCCCAGAGCACGCCGGGGAGCTTGTCCCCGAACTTCTCGAACCACTCGTTGACCAGCGGCAGCTCGTTGCGCCACTCGTCCGCGTCGACCTTCAGCGCGATCCGGACGTCCTCCGGGGTCATGTCCAGGCCCTCGACGTCGAGCGCGTCCTGCGCCGGGACCATGCCGATCGGCGTCTCCACGGCCTCGGCCCGGCCCTCCAGCCGCTCGATGACCCACTTGAGCACGCGGGAGTTCTCGCCGAAGCCCGGCCAGAGGAAGTTGCCCTCGGCGTCCTTGCGGAACCAGTTCACGTAGTAGATCTTGGGCAGCTTGGACTCGTCGCCGTCCGTGCCCTTGCCCATCTCGATCCAGTGCCGGAAGTAGTCGCCGGCGTTGTAGCCGATGAACGGCAGCATGGCCATCGGGTCGCGGCGGACCACGCCGACCGCGCCAGAGGCGGCGGCGGTCGTCTCCGAGGAGAGCGTGGCGCCCATGTAGACGCCGTGCACCCAGTCGCGCGCCTCGGTGACCAGCGGGATGGTGTCCCGGCGACGGCCACCGAACAGGATCGCGTCGATCGGCACGCCGTTGGGGTCGTAGTAGTCGTCGGCCAGGATCGGGCACTGCGTGATCGGGGTGCAGAAACGGCTGTTCGCGTGCGAGGAGAGGTTCTCGCTCTCCGGCGTCCAGTCGTTGCCCTTCCAGTCGATCAGGTGCGCCGGCGGCTCACCCATGCCCTCCCACCAGATGTCGCCGTCGTCGGTCAGCGCCACGTTGGTGAAGATGGAGTTGCCCCGGTCCAGCGTCCGCATGGCGTTCGCGTTGGTCTTCCAGTCGGTGCCGGGCGCGACGCCGAACAGGCCGTACTCGGGGTTGATCGCGTAGAGGCGGCCGTCCTGGCCGAACCGCATCCAGGCGATGTCGTCGCCGATGGTCTCGACCTTCCAGCCCGGGATGGTCGGCTCCAGCATGGCGAGGTTGGTCTTGCCGCAGGCCGACGGGAAGGCACCGGCGATGTGGTAGACCTTGCCCTCCGGCGAGGTGATCTTGAGGATCAGCATGTGCTCGGCCAGCCAGCCCTCGTCGCGCCCCATCACGCTGGCGATACGCAGCGAGTAGCACTTCTTGCCGAGCAGCGAGTTGCCGCCGTAGCCGGAGCCGTAGGACCAGATCTCCCGGGTCTCCGGGAAGTGCGAGATGTACTTGGTCTCGTTGCACGGCCACGCCACGTCCTGCTCACCCGGCGCGAGCGGCGCGCCGATGGAGTGCAGCGCGTGCACGAAGTCGGCGTCGTCGCCCATCGCCTCCAGGATCGACGACCCCATCCGGGTCATGATCCGCATCGAGGCGACGACGTACGGGCTGTCGGTGATCTCCACGCCGAACATGGGGTTCTCGGCCTCGATGGGCCCCATGCAGAACGGGATGACGTACATGGTGCGCCCGCGCATGCTGCCGCGGTACAGCTCCGTCATCGTCCGCTTCATCTCGGCCGGCGCCATCCAGTTGTTGGTGGGGCCGGCGTCCGCCTCGTCGACGGAGCAGATGAAGGTGCGCTCCTCCACCCGGGCGACGTCCGTGGGGTCGGTACGCGCGTAGAACGAGTTGGGCTTCTTCTCGGGATTCAGTCGGATCAGGGTGCCGTTCTCGACGAGTTCGTCGGTGAGGCGGCGCCACTCCTCATCAGACCCGTCCACCCAGACCACGCGGTCGGGGGTGGTCAGTTCCGCGACCTCACGTACCCAGGCCAGCAGCTTGGGGTGGGACGTCGGGGCCTGATCGATACCCCGAACAGCAGCCGGAGCAACCATGTCACTTCTCCTTGTGGTCGACGCTGACCGATCTATGGGGTGCACGAGTTCCGGCGGGCTGGTACGCCGCCTCGTGGAAACCTGGGATTGGGCTCAGCGTAAACCGGACTGCCTCGTCAGTCAGTGGGACTGGTTGTGAAGAACTGCACAAGGTACGGCCACGCTGCGGCATCACGATCTGATACCCGCTTTCGCGCGCAGTTTCACGCAAATCCTGCGGTGAACCTTCGACGGCCGGGTCCGGCCCCGGAGTGACCGTGACGTCCGATCCGGGGAAGCGTACGAACATGTCGTGAAAGACGATTCCGTGATGCGCTCCACAGATTCGCACAGCGCGTTACGCTCTGCTCACGGATATCGAGAACGGGCGAGGCCTCCCCGAGGCGGGTGGCCCGACGGCGACGGCCGCGGCGACCGCGTCGTGGCCGACTCGCCGTTGGAGTCCGCCCGGATACCGGACAACCGGTACTCTCGGCGGGTGGCCGCGACGATGACCGGAGACCAACCGGGCGCTCCGCAGACCCGTCGGGGTCCGATCGGAGCACTGCGCGACCGTTTCGGTCACCTCATCCACGAGTTGAGCAAGTTCGCCACCGTCGGCGGCTTCGCCTTCGTCGTGGACTTCGTCCTCTTCAACTACCTGTCCAGCGGCCGGGACATGCCGCCCCTGGCCGCGAAGACCATCTCCACGGTGATCGCCGCGACCGTCGCCTTCCTCGGCAACCGGTTCTGGACCTGGCGGCACCGGCAGCGGTCGAACCCGGCACGCGAGTACGCACTGTTCTTCTTCTTCAACGCGGTCGGCCTCGGCATCGCGGTGGCCTGCCTGGCGATCAGCCACTACGGGCTGGGCGCGATCTGGCCCGCGGTGTTCCAGACCCCCCTGGCCGACAACATCGCCAGCTTCATCGTCGGCACCGGCCTGGGAACGCTCTTCCGGTTCTGGTCGTACCGACGGTTCGTCTTCGTCGAGGCGGGAACACCTCCCGTTCCGGCAACGAGCCACGACCGAGAGTCCGGGGCGTGACGAACCGCCCATCCCGACCCGCCGGGCCCCGCCGGCCCAGCCAACTGCCTAAGGTGTTCCGCATGCCTGGAGTCCGTCTGCTGCCCGAGCGCTGGCAGAAGTTCATCCACGAGGCGCTCAAATTCGGCATCGTCGGTGGCATCAACACCGTCATCAATTACGCGGTGTTCAATGCTCTGGCACTCACGGTTTTCCGCGACGGCCAGCTGAAGGCGACAGTGATCGCGACGATTGTCGCCACGATCACGTCGTATCTGATGAATCGTCACTGGACGTACCGCGATCGACCGAAATCTGCACTTCGCCGCGAATACGTCCTGTTCTTCGTTTTCAACGGTGCTGGTCTGCTGATCGAACTCGGTGTCCTGGCCCTGGCCAAGTACGGCCTCGGCGTACACGGCCTGCTCGCGCTGAACGTCGCCAAGACCATCGGTGTCCTGCTGGCCACGCTGTTCCGCTTCTGGTCCTACCGGACGTTCGTCTTCCAGCCGGTGCCCAAGCACGCCGAGGAGACCTGGCACTCGGTGCCGCGTGACGAGTGGGACAACGTCGCCGAGATGGACCCGGTCGCCGAGCTGGCCGAGTCGGTGAGCGAGCTGGAGGAGGAGGAACCGCCGCCGAGCGCCGGACGGGCGGCCGACTTCCCGCCACCGCGGGGCCGTCCCGCACCCGCCGACGCCGGGCTCGGCGCGCTCGGTGCCGACCTGGACGCCGAACTCGCCGCGGAACTCCAGCCCCGCCGCGCCCGCCGCTGAACGACGAAAGGCCGGCACCCCTTCTCCGGGGTGCCGGCCTTCTCTGTCGGACGGGTCAGGGCTGGTCGCGCAGGGACTTGCCCTCGGACATGTCGGCCAGGATCTCGCGCATCTCGCCGTCACCCAGGCTGTGCTTGTCGTGGTGCGCCTCGACCAGCTCGTAGAGCTTCGTCTGCACCCGGTCCACGCCCGGCACGTCGTGCAGCACCGACTGGCCGCGCTCACCCGCCGACTCGATGGTCAGCGTGCCGCAGCCGAGCAGCCGCTCCACGAAGCGCTGGTTCATCGCGTGGTCGTTGATCCGGGTCAGCGGCAGGTCCCGCCGGTTGCGCGACAGCACCCCCTGCTGGAGCAGGACGCGCTCATTCGTGAACAGGTAGTGCGTGGTGCGCCAGACCAGAAACGGCCACAGGCCCAGCCACAGCACCAGCGCCAGGGCGACCACGGCGATCGCGTAGAGCGCGATCGTGCCGCCGCTGCCGTCGGGCAGCAGAAGCCAGCCGGCGACGACCGCCGCGACGGCGAGCACGAGCACCAGGACCGGCCGGATCAGGGCCTTCCAGTGCGGGTGCAGGTGCAACACGACGTGCTCGTCCTCGGTGAGCACGTCTTCGGGGAACGCCACGGGGGAACCTCCTCGCAGAACAGGACGCGCTGACCGTAACCGGTCGCCGCGTCCGCCCGGCATCGGCCGCGCGGACGGCTGCCCGTGGTCTGTTAACAGGGGCCCCTTCCTCTACCGGAGGCGTTAACAAGGGGCCCTTCCTTTCACCGCAGGTGCAGCACGTCTCCTGCCGCCAGCCGCAGCGTCTCGGCGCCCGTCTCGACCAGGAGCTGCCCGTCGCCGTCCACGCCGGTGGCGGTCCCGCGCGCCTCGCTGCCGTCGGGCAGCAGCACCCGCACCTGGCGGCCGACGGTGGCGCACCCGGCCAGGTACGCCTCACGCAGCCCACTGGCCTCCGCGTCCCCTCCGGCGTCACGCCAGCGCTCGTACCAGTCGGCGAGCGAGCGCAGCAGCGCCCGCAGCAGCGGATCCCGGTCGGTGGCGGTGGCGCCCGCGAGCTGGAGCGAGGTGGCCGGCAGCCCGGTCGGGTTCTCCGGCAGCTCGTCGGCGCGCAGCGTCACGTTCAGCCCGACACCGACGACGATCGCGGGCGGCCTGTCGTTCTCCCCGGGCACCGCCTCGGCCAGCACCCCGGCGCACTTCGCGCCGTCCACCAGCAGGTCGTTCGGCCATTTCAGCCGCGCGTCCAGCTCGGCCAGCAGGCGTACCGCCTCGACCAGCGCGACACCGGCGAGCAGCGGCAGCCAGCCGTACCCGGTGACCGGCACCGGCGACCAGCCACGCTCGGCGTCCGCCTCGCCGGGCCGCAGCAGCACGCTCGTGGCGAGACCGGCGCGCGGCGGCGACTGCCAGACGCGGCCCCGCCGCCCCCGCCCGGAGGTCTGCCGCTCGGCGACCACCACCAGGCCCTCCGGCTCGCCGGCCCGCGCCGCGGCCACCGCGTCCGCGTTCGTCGAGCCGGTCTCGGCCAGCAGCTCCAAGCGTCGCCAGGGCCCGTTCGGCGCGACCAGCGCGCGCCGCAGCCGGGCCGCCGACAGCGGCGGTCGGTCCAGATCGGTGTACGGCGAACCGGGCATCCCGCCAGCCTACGGCCCGGGTGAGGCGCACTGCACAGCCTCAGACACCTGAACCATCGTTATATTCCACGGGTGACTACCGACACCGGGTTCAACATCCACACCACCGCCGGCAAGCTGGCGGACCTGGAGCGACGGCTCGACGAGGCGGTGCACGCCGGGTCGGCACGGGCGGTCGAGAAGCAGCACGCGCGGGGCAAGAAGACCGCCCGCGAGCGGATCGAGATGCTCCTCGACGAGGGCTCGTTCGTCGAGCTGGACGAGTTCGCCCGGCACCGCTCGACGAACTTCGGGCTGGAGAAGACCCGCCCGTACGGGGACGGCGTGGTGACCGGCTACGGCACCGTGGACGGCCGGCAGATCTGCGTCTTCTCGCAGGACTTCACCGTCTTCGGCGGCTCCCTCGGCGAGGTCTTCGGCGAGAAGATCGTCAAGCTGATGGACCTCGCCATGAAGATCGGCTGCCCGGTCGTCGGCATCAACGACTCCGGCGGCGCGCGGATCCAGGAGGGCGTCACGTCCCTCGGGCTCTACGGCGAGATCTTCTTCCGCAACGTCCGGGCCAGCGGCGTGATCCCGCAGATCTCGCTCATCATGGGCCCGTGCGCGGGCGGCGCGGTCTACTCCCCGGCGGTCACCGACTTCACCGTCATGGTCGACCAGACCTCGCACATGTTCATCACCGGTCCCGACGTGATCAAGACGGTCACCGGCGAGGACGTGGGCATGGAGGAGCTGGGCGGCGCCCGCACCCACAACACCCGCAGCGGCAACGCGCACTACCTCGGCACCGACGAGGAGGACGCGATCGAGTACGTCAAGGCGCTGCTGTCGTACCTGCCGTCGAACAACCTGGACGAGCCGCCGGTCTTCGACGCCCCCGCGATCCTCGACGTCACCGAGTCCGACCGGGAGCTGGACACGCTGATCCCGGACTCGGCGAACCAGCCGTACGACATGCACCGGGTCATCGAGCACGTGCTCGACGACGGCGAGTTCCTCGAGGTGCAGCCGCTGTACGCGCAGAACATGGTGGTCGGCTTCGGCCGCGTCGAGGGACGCCCGGTGGGCGTGGTGGCGAACCAGCCGATGCAGTTCGCCGGCACGCTGGACATCGCCGCGTCGGAGAAGGCGGCCCGGTTCGTGCGCACCTGCGACGCGTTCAACATCCCGGTGCTCACCTTCGTGGACGTGCCCGGCTTCCTGCCCGGCACCGGCCAGGAGTGGGACGGCATCATCCGCCGCGGCGCGAAGCTCATCTACGCGTACGCCGAGGCCACCGTTCCGAAGGTCACCGTCATCACCCGCAAGGCGTACGGCGGCGCGTACGACGTGATGGGCTCCAAGCACCTGGGCGCGGACCTGAACTTCGCGTGGCCGACCGCGCAGATCGCGGTGATGGGCGCGCAGGGTGCGGTGAACATCCTCTACCGCGCGGATCTGGCGAACGCCGAGGACCCGGCCGCGGTCCGCGCCGAGAAGATCGCCGAGTACGAGGACACGCTGGCCAACCCGTACATCGCCGCCGAGCGCGGCTACGTGGACGGGGTGATCCCGCCGCACGAGACGCGTACCCAGATCGTGCGGGCGCTGCGGGTGCTGCGCACCAAGCGCGAGACGCTGCCGCCGAAGAAGCACGGCAACATCCCGCTGTAGTGCGCCGGGTGCCCCCGCCGGTTCAGCGGCGGGGGCACCGGCGTCAGCAGCCCGGGTTCGCGGCCACGCACATCCGCTCGGCCGCGACCCGGGCCATCTGCCGTACCTGTTCCTCGGTCACCCTGCCCTCGGGCGCCTGGCCCATGGGCAGGTCGGTCCGCAGCCGGCCGGCCGGGATCAGTACCGTCACCAGGTCACCCACCCGTACGACGAAGCGGTCCTCGAACAGCGGCGCGTAGCCGGGCGGCCGGCCGTTCGCCTCGTCCGCCGCCACGCTCGCCTCGTGCCGCAGCAGCAGCGCCTCGTCTCCGGCGAAGCCGCTAGCCACGACGTACCAGCGGTGCACGACCTCGGCGCCGGTCATCCCCCGCTCGGTGTAGACCTGGCCCGTCGTCCGCCACGCGCCGCAGGCCGCGACGGTGCCCTCCAGGTCGGCGACGAACCGGCCCGCCGCGCCGGGCGCCATCCGGTAGACGTCCTGGGTGAGGACCGTTCCGATGGTGGTCGCGGGCTCGGTCGGCGGCTCCAGCAGGGTCTGCGACCGCGAGTAGCGCGAGCGCGGTTCCTCGGCCGGCCGCCCCTGTTCCCGGGCGCAGACCTGGAGGAGGTCGTCCACCCGGACCGGCTCGTCGAGGCCGGTCTCGCTGAGTCGCTCGCCGGTCGAAACGGGGATGTCGGCCGGTTCCAGCATCGCCTCGGCCGCGATCTCCCCCCGTCCGTCAACGGCACCGGCGGCGGGCGGCGGCGCACCGGCCCGGTCCACGAGGGTCGCGGTGAGCGCCGCGACGACCACCACCGAGGCCGCGGCGAGCGCGGCGGAGCGTCGGCTGCGCCGCCGGGCGGTGGCCCGGATCACCTCCGGCTCCGGCCAGGTGACGTTGCGCAGATCCTGGTGCAGCAACTCCACGAGTGCGACGTCGTCAGGCATCTGCCGCCTCCTCCTCCAGATCCACCACGGCGAGCAGCCCGGCGAGTGCGGTCCGCCCCCGGGAAAGCCGGGCCTTGACGGTGCCGATCGGTGCCTCGGTCTCCCGCGCCACCTCGGCGACCGGCATGCCGAGCAGGTAGTGCATGGCGATCGCGGTGCGCTGGGCCTCGGGCAGCCGGCGCAGCGCCTCGACCACCTCCAGCGTCTCGGTGCTCGGCGCCGGCACGTCCGCCACCGCGCCGTGCCGCAGGTAGGCGCGGGCCCGGCTGCGCAGGCTGCGCCAGCGGCTCACCGCGATCCGGCTCGCCACCACCCGTACCCAGGACTCCGGGTCGTCGTACCCGCGCACCGTGGACCACCGCTGCCAGGCCTTGATGTACGCCTCCTGCACGGCGTCCTGCGCCTCGGCGAGGTCACCGGTGAGCACGTAGACGAAGCCGAGCATCCGCTGCCGGCTGCCCCGGTAGAACTCGTCGAAGCCCTCGCTGTCGGGCACCTGCCACCTCCCCGTCTTCGTGAGGGGACACGCCTGGCGGCGCGGCGCCGGTTGCCCGCTCAGCCGAGCAATTTCTCCAACTCGCCGAGCGGGAAGCCGCCGGCCGGAATCCGGTCGCGGACCGCCCGGCGTACCGCGACCTGCACCGCCGCGTTCGCCGGGGTGGGCACGCCGTGCAGGCGCCCGAGCAGCACGATCTCGCCGTTGAGGTGGTCGGTCTCGGCCGAGCCCGCGCCACGGGCCAGACTCTGCCAGGTGGAGCCGCCGGAGCGTTCCTCCCCGCCCACCGGCCGGTGCGACACCCGGTCGCCGCGCTCGGCGGCCTCCTCGTCGACAGTGGTGTGGGCGATGCCCGCGGCGGCGAGCGCCGCCTCGCCCTCGGCGCGTACCCGCTTCGACAGGGTTTCCGGCACGTCCCGGCCGAGCAGGGCCTGGAGGCCGTTGCCGAGGTTGGCGAGCAGCTTGCCGTACTTCCAGCGCATCACGTCGTCCCGGACCGGCGCGACGAACCCGGCTGCGGTCAGGTCGGCGGCGACCGCCCGGGAGGTGTCGTCGGCGCCGCTCGGGTAGCGGCCGATGTGCAGCATGCCCGGGTGCGGATGGCCGTTGGCGACCACCACGCCCGGCTCCAGGTGCGTGGCGGGCAGCCACACGCACACCGGGTGTACGCGGGCGAAGCGACGCAGCGCGGCAGGCTCGTTCGCCACGCCGTTCTGGGCCAGCACCACCGGCAGTCGCTCGCCCGCCGTCCCGCCGCCCTCGACCGGGGCGTCCGCCCAGGCGTCGAGCGCCGCCACGGTGTCCTGCGACTTCACGGTGAGGACCAGCACGGCGTCGGCCGGCAGCGGCGGCCCGTCCGGCCCCGCCACCGCGGGGAGCCGGCCGGTCACCTCGCGGTCCGGCGTGCGCAGCGTCAGACCCCGCTCCCGCAGTGCGTCCAGGTGCGCGCCGCGGGCCACGAGCGTCACGTCGCGGCCGGCGTCGGCCAGGAGTACGCCGATGGTGCCGCCGACCGCGCCCGCTCCGATGATCACGTATCGCACGGGTCCGATTCTGCCCCGCCGTGGCGGGCGCGCCCGGGCACGGCGTGCCGTGGCGGGTCAGGAACCGGCCAACGCGTGCGCGGGAGCCATCCGGCTCGCCCGAAGCGCCGGGTAGAGCCCGGCGAGCGCACCGATCAGCACTGTCGCGCCGAGACCACCTGCGGTCGCCCAGGCGGGCACGACGGTGGGCCAGCCCTGGGTGAAGGCGTACCCGCCGGTGGCCAGCACACCGAGCACGATGCCCCCGCCGCCCCCGATCCCGGCGAGGATCAGCGACTCGGCCAGGAACTGGACCCGGATGTGCCCCCGGGTCGCGCCGAGGGAGCGGCGCAACCCGATCTCGGTCCGCCGCTCCAGCACCGAGATCACCATGGTGTTCGCCACGCCGACGCCGCCCACGAGCAGGGCGACCGCGCCTAGCCCGAGCAGCAACGCAGTCAACGCGTCGTCGGTGGCCTGCTTCGCGGCGAGCGCGTCGGAGGGCCGGGAGACGGCCACCTCGTTGGGCGCCCGTGGGTTCGCGGTCGCACCGAGCACCGCCCGTACGGCGGCGACCTGGCTCTCCGTGGCCCGCGCGTAGACCGTGGTGGGATGCCCGTCGAAGCCGGCGTACGTCTGAGCGGACTCCCACCCGATCAGCGCCGCGCTGTCCACTTCCGGCGCGAGCGGCACCGGGTCGAGCACACCCACGACGGAGAACCACCGCCCGGCGAGCCAGACCCGGACGCCGGGCGTGACGATGTCCAGCCGGGTCGCGGCCCGGGAGCCCAGCACCACCGCCGGGTAGGCGCGGGTGGCCGTTGTCAGCCACGAGCCGGTGTACATGGTGGCGCCGACGGTCTCCGGCAGGTCCTGGTGGGCGGCGAGGACGGAGATGCTGCCGGTCTGCCCGATCGGGACGTGGTCGTTGCGGTAGACGTACCCCTTGACCTGGCCGGTGGCGGCGACCGACTCGACCGGGCCGATCCGGCCGACCATGGCGGTGGCTTCCACAGGCAGCTTGGCGTCCTCCCCGGAGACGGTACGACCGGGCATGACGGTCAGCAGGTTGGTGCCGAGCCGGTCCAGGGTCCGGTCGAGCTCGGCCCGGCTAGAGGTGGAGATGCCGACCACCGCGACCATCGCGCCGATACCGATGGCGATGCCGAGCGCGGAGAGGAACACCCGCAGCGGGCGGGACCGCAGGCCGACCGCGCCGAGCCGGGCGATGTCGGCGAGCGCCAGCCGCCCCGGCCGGGGCGCTCGGCTCACCGCTGCACCACCGGCACGTCGTCGCGCACGATCCGGCCGTCGAGCAGTTCCACCCGGCGGGGCAGTCTTCCGGCGACTGCCTCGTCGTGGGTGATCACCACGACCGTGGTGCCCGCCTGGTGCAGCTCGGTGAGCAGCTTCAACACGCTGTCGCTGGAGACCGAGTCGAGATTGCCGGTGGGCTCGTCGGCGAGCAGCAGCGCGGGTTCCCCGACGACCGCCCGGGCGATGGCCACCCGCTGGCGTTCCCCGCCTGACAGTTCGTGCGGCAGGTGGTCCAGACGGTGCGACAGGCCCACCCGCGCCAGCGCCTCCCCGGCCCGGCGCCGGCGCTGCCGGATCGGCACGCCGGCGTAGAGCAGGCCGTCGGCGACGTTGTCCAGCACCGGGGTGCCGGGCGCGAGATGGAACTGCTGGAAGACGAAGCCGATGGTGGTGGCCCGCAGCGCGGACAGCGCCCGGTCGGAGAGCCGCGCAATGTCGTGCCCGTCGATCCGGATCACCCCGGTGGACGGCCGGTCGAGCGTGCCCAGGAGGTGCAGCATGGTCGACTTGCCGGACCCGGAGGGGCCGACGACGCCGACCAGTTCCCCGACGTCGATCCGCAGGTCCAGCCCGGCGAGCGCGGTCACGCCGCCCGGATACGTGCGGGACACCCCGTGCAACTCCACCAGTGCGCTCACTGCGGGATCCGTACGTTCATGCCGGCGTCCAGCCCCACTCCGGTCACCTCGACCCGGCCATCGGCGAACATGCCGACCTCGACGGCCACCACCCGGGTGGACGTCACATCGACGACCTCCAGCCCGTACCCGCCCTCGGCGAGAGCGAGCAGCGCGCTGACCGGCACGGTGAGCACCCCCCGCCGTTGCTTGGAGACACGGCGCACCTCGACCGCGCCCGCGTCGCCGTCCTGCAACGCCTTCTGGTCGTTGACCTCGACCGTCACCGGCACCCGTGCACCGGTCTCACCGTCGCCGGCAGCGGGCGCAGGCTGTTCCGCGGCGGGTGCCGCCGGTGCGGCGTCGTCCCCCACCGTGTGCACCACGCCGGGCACCGACCGCCCGTCCGGCAGCGTGACGCTCACCTTCGCCCCGGGGGTGGCCCACGCGGCGTCGGCCTGTGCGACGGCCGCGGTGACCAACCGGTCCGTGCCGGTCCAGGTGAACACCTCGGCGGGTACGGTCGCGCCGACGCGCACCGAGTGCCGCGCGATGCGTACCGCGCCCGGCGCGAAGAGAACCTGCCCCGGTTCGACCCGTCCGGTCTCCTCCCGGCCCAGGTCCCGCTGCCAACGCTTGACCGCGTTGGTGGTCGCCGACGAGAACGTCTGGTCCACGCTGAAGCCGGAGTAGCCGAGCGCGCGCAGGTTGCGCTCGAACTGCTCGACGTCACGGCCCTCCAGCGGGGCCGCGAGCGTCCGGTACATCGGCAGCGGACCGTACATCAGCACGACCGGTTTCTCGTCGACCCGCAGCAGGCTCCGACCGCGCTTGACCACTGTCCCTCCCGCCGCCAGCCAGGTGACCGTGCCGGTGGCCTCGGACCGCACCGGGGTGGCCGCGCCGTAGCCGACCGTGCCGTCGAGAACCGTGTACTCCACCAGGTCACCCCGGGTCACCTGCACGGTACGGCCGGCCCGGGGATCCCGCGGGGGCGGGTCGTCCCCGCGGGTACCCAGTCCGAGGGTGGCGGCTGCAGCCACGGCGAGAAGCGCCATGCCGGCCCCCGCCACCAGCCAGGTACGCATCCGTCGGCGTCGCCGTCGGCCGCCGACGGTCACCTCGCTCTCCCCGCTCACCCTGTTCCCTTCGTCCACACCCGCCGGGTCTCGCCCGCTCAGCCCACGCCCGGGCCGGGGGTGGCGGGCGCCCCCACGATCGAGCCGCAGGCCGCCGCAGCCCGCTTGGCGCCGGCGCTGCCGGAGTCCCAGAGCGGCTTGCCGTCCTCCGACTCGGGCTGGTAGCCGTCGGGGCCCGGGTCGGGGAAATCGGGCGCACCCTTGGTCTGCATGCACCGCGCGTACTCGCGGGCCTTCGCGATCTCCTCAGGCGCGAGGGCCGGCTTGTCCTCCAACCCTTGTGGGACCGGCGGGTTGAGGTCGTTGCACTTGACCTGCGCGGCGCGGAACTTGGGGTCGGCCTTGACCGCCCGGGCGTCACCGCCGAACTCGATCCGGCCCTTGGCGTCCGGGTCGGAGACCTTGACGCCCTCCTCTCGCAGGCAGGCCACGTACTTGCGGACACCCTCGACATAGGCGGTGACGGCCTCTCCGCTGGCCACGGCCGACGGGGTACCTCCCGCGGTGGCGACGGACGGCTCCTTCGCGTCGCCGCCGCACCCCGCGGTGACGAGCATCAGCGCCGCCGCGCCGAGCGCCGCACCTACTGCTGTGGGAACCCGCACGGTGCCATCTCCTTCTGGTCGGTCGGGTGAGCTGTCGACAGGCTAGGACGGGGCCTGTGAAGAACTCGTCAAGAAGTTGTGGGATCACCGTGCGGGTCGGCCCGGCGGGGTTCCTGCGGGCATCGCGTACGGGTGATGATGGCGGGGTTCTGCTGCTGCCGGACGGGGGGAACCGTTGGTCGCGCGCATACTGGTCGCCGAGGACGACCGGAAACAGTCGGAGCTGCTCCGGGCCTATCTCGAGCACGAGGGCCACCACGTGTACGTGGTGGCCGACGGCAAGTCAGCCCTGGACCGGTGCCGGAGCAATCCGCCCGACCTTGTCGTCCTGGACGTGATGATGCCGTTGGTGGACGGCTTGGACGTCTGCCGGATCCTGCGCGCGGAGTCGGACGTGCCGATCATGCTGCTCACCGCGCGCAGCACCGAGGACGACATGCTGCTCGGCCTCGACCTGGGCGCCGACGACTACGTCACCAAGCCCTACAGTCCACGGGAGTTGGCCGCGCGGGTCCGGGTGCTGCTGCGCCGGTCGGGCCGGGGCGGCAGCGAGGCGGAGGTGCTGCGGGTCGGTGACTTGGTCGTCGACGTGGACCGGTTCGAGGCGCGGGTCGCGGATCGGGTCGTGCCGCTGACCGCCAAGGAGTTCGGCATCCTGCGGACGCTTGCCGCCGAGCCGGGCCGCGTGTTCACCAGGGCGCAGATCATTGACAGGGCCTTCGGCTTCGACAGCTACGTCGTGGAGCGGACGGTGGACGCGCACGTGATGAACCTGCGTCGCAAGATCGAGCGCGACCCGGCGGAGCCGGTCTACGTGCAGACCGTCTACGGACGGGGTTACCGCATCCCGGAGCAACCGCGGTGAGTTTCCGGTTCCGGGTGCTGCTGATGACCATGCTCATCGCGGTCACCGCCACGTCGGCAACCGCGTGGCTCACGCTGCGACAGGCGTCGCGCGAGTTCAGCGCCTCGGTCACCGCCGGTCAGGACGACATCGCGCTGATCACCTCCACGCTGGCCGGGCACGGCGGGCTCGGCACCTGGGACGGAGTGCAGGATCGCGTACGCGAGCTGGCCGGCCGCACCGGCGAGCGGATCCGGGTGGTCACCGAGACCGGCGCGGTGCTGGCCGACTCGGACCTGCTGGCCGGCCGGGCGGCCCGGGACACCACGGGGCCGCCGACGCTGGTGGACCCGCGGCCGGTGGTCCGGTTGCCGGAGGGCGACTCCGTGCCGCGCCTGGCCGAGGACATGATGACCGCGATCGTGCAGTACCAGCGCGCGCTGCGCGACGCGTCGTGCCTGGCCGCCGCCGGCGGGCAGATCCGAGCGGAACGCCCGCTGTTCGGCGTGCCCGTGCTCGTCGCTGCCGACCCGGAGCAGCCCGCATCGGTGTCCTGCCGCAAGCAGGCCACCAAGCTCCGCCCCGCCATGACGAGCGGACAGATGGAGGGCCTGCTGCGGCCGTGCGTCAGCGGCGCCGGACGCTCGGCCGAGTGCCTTCAGCGGGTATTCATCGCGCAGACCACGGCCTTCGCCCCGCAGCCGGTGCAGGTCTACATCGGCGCGCGGGACGAGGAGCCACCGAAGCTGGCCGGGGACTCGATCACGCTGACCGCGGTGGTGGTCGCGGCCGCAGCGGTGGTGGTCGCGTTGCTGCTCAGTCGCCGGGTGCTGCGTCCCATCGCGGCGTTGACGCGGGCGTCCCGCCGGCTGGCCTCTGGTGACCTCGGCGACCGGGTCCGGGTTCGCGGTTCCGATGAACTCGCCGAGCTGGGCCGCACCTTCAACCAGATGGCTGACTCGCTGCAACAGAGCGAAGAGCGCCAACGGCGGATGGTCGCCGACGTGGCCCACGAGTTGCGCACCCCGCTGGCCAACCTACGCGGTTACCTGGAGGCGCTGAAGGACGGTGTGCTGCCCGCCACGCCGGAGGTACTCGCCTCGTTGCACGAGGAGGCGTTGCTCCAGCAGCGGATCGTCGACGACCTCCAGGATCTGGCCACGGCGGAGGCCGGGGCAATGACGCTGCACGTGGTCCGGCTCGACCTCGCGGAACTGGCGGAGACCTGCCGGGTCAGTCACGCCGCCCTCACCGAGGGGGCCGGTGTCACGCTGCGTGTGGACGCCCCGCGCCCGGCATACGTGCAGGGCGATCCCGACCGGCTGCGCCAGGTGCTCGGCAACCTCATTCGCAACGCGACGGCGGCGAGCCGGCCGGGCGGGACGATCACCCTGGCCGTCCGCTCCACCGACGACGCCGCCTCGATCAGTGTCGCCGACACTGGCACCGGCATCCGCCCGGAGGATCTGTCGCACCTCTTCGACCGTTTCTGGCGGGCGGACCACGCCCGAGGGCGGGAGTCCGGAGGCAGTGGTCTCGGGCTCGCCATCGCTCGGCAGATCGTCACCAACCACTCTGGCACCATCACGGCCGCGAGCCGGCCCGAAGTCGGCACCACAATGACCATCACCCTCCCGGCCGCCCGGCAGAACGGGTAGTGATGCCGGCCCCGACGACAGGACGGCCCGCCGGCGAACCGGCGGGCCGTCTTCACGCTGTCAGATCTCCGTGGTGAGCACCACGCTCCTGCGGGTCGGCCATGGCCATTGACGAACGAGCCGATCCCTGTGCGGCATCGGTGCGGGTGCGCACCGTCCGTCGAGCCCGTCGCGCCGCGGACGTCAGCCGGGCTCAGCGGTCCGGATCAGGATCCTTCCGCCGTCGACGGCGTCAGAAGCCGCAGTAGACGTAGCTTCCGCCGTCGCTCAGCAGGTCGTCACGGACCCAGCCCTGCACACCGGTGGAGTTGTTCCGCAGGTAGGTCCAGGTGTAGCCGTCGTTGCCCACTGTGTAGCAGTGGTAGTCCATCTGCTGCGAGATGTAGGCGATGCCGTTGATGCCACACCCGGTGCTGGAACCGCTCCGCTGCCGGGCCGCGTCCGCCGACTTCGGCCAGTTGCTGCTGTCCTTGTCGCCGACCGTCTTCCCGCAGGCGGCGTGCGCCGAGGCCGAGGTCGCAGTGACGATCGGCGCGACCAGTACGGTCGCTGTCAGCGCAACCGCCCCGAGCGCCCCCCGTGTCGATGCTCGCATATCCATCCTCCTTCAGGATGTTGGTTACGGAGCGAATGGCTCGCTCCCCTGAAGCGAACCTATCGACGCATTCCTTCATTCAGCAACGTCAGGTAGTTGACAAATCACGCTGAGTCACCACTCAGGAAGTAGCAAATCGCCAGGTGAAGCTGCCTGTACGGATCGCTTGGCCGGAACGGAATTCGTCCTCGCCCCAGGTAAACAGGGCTGCGCGTCGGATCAGAAAGTGATACCGGCGTCGGCCAGGGCCGGGCCGGCGAGCAACAACCCGCCGGTCGCCAGCGCGCCGAGGGCGACCACAAGGAACAGGCCAACCCAGAACAGTGCCGGGAACGGGGTGATCCGGGCGAGCTGGTCGGCGTCGGACTGCGGCATCCGGCCCCGAGCACGCTGGCGGTGCAGCTCGAACACCGGCCGTACGCCGCCGATCAGCAGGAACCAGACCGACGTCCAGGCGAACGCGGCCTGCACCTCGGGCGAGGTGTACCAGGAGACGGCGAGCACCACGCCGCCCGTGACCAGCAGTGACAGCACGCCGAACAGGTTGCGGATCATCACCAGCATGGCCAGCAGCAGTGCCACCGCGAGCCAGAGCAGCAGCGTGATCCGGTTGCCGGCCAGCAGCCAGGCGCCGCCGAGGCCGAGCAGCGACGGCGCGACGTACCCGGCGAGCAGCGTGAGGATCATGCCGGGCCCGGTGGGACGACCGGCGGAGAGCGTCAGCCCGGAGGTGTCCGAGTGCAGCCGGATGCCGTGCAGCCGCCGGCCGGTGAGCAGCGCGACGAGCGCGTGGCCGCCCTCGTGCGCGATGGTCACCGCGTTGCGGGCGATCCGCCAGGGCAGCCGGGCCACGACCACCGCGAGCGCGACCACGGCGGTGACCACCACGAGCAGCGGCGGCGGGTCCGGCTGGGCGCTCATCAGCGTGTCCCAGAGCGTGGTGAGACCGTCGATCAGGGGCATGGGCGGGGAGCCTACCGCCCCGAGCCGTGTCGCTCGACCGACCGAGTCTCATAGAGTGTGAGACTGATCGGACGAGGCGCCGGAGCGGAGGTGAGGTCGGTGAGCGCAGCTCCCTTGGAGCCCTACAGCTCGCACGTCGGTCCGTGGACCGAGGCCGACTACCTCGCGTTGGGCGACAGCCACGACCGCATCGAACTGCTCGACGGGAGCCTGATCGTGAGCCCTGCCCCGAGCCGACGGCACCAGCGGGTGGCGCGACGCCTGGCGAACTCCGTCGAGCTGGCGGCCGAGCCGTCCGGCCTGTTCGTCTACGAAGCCATCAACGTGCGGCTGGGCGTGGACCGGATCGTGATCCCGGACCTCGTCGTCACGGACGCCGACGACGACGGCGTGGTCCTCGACGCCGAGCGCGTGGCGCTTGTCGGCGAGATCGTCTCGCCGGGCAATGCCGCCGCTGATCGGCTGGTCAAAATGCAGCTCTACGCGATCGCCCGAATCCCGTGGTACCTGCTCGTCGAGCAGGACGGCGACAGCCACTCGCTGCGGCTGCACCGGCTCGACGGCGCGCACTACGTCGAGGATGCAGTCGCCAAGGCGGGCGAGACGCTGAGTGTCACCGAGCCGTTCCGCTGGGCGATGGACCCGAGCGACCTGCGCTGACCCGCACCTGTCGCGCCATCAGGGCGAACGACGGCCGTCGATGAAAATTTCCTTTCCCCCTATTGCGATCTAGGGCACTAAGCTCCAAAGATGGGCGTCAATAGACGGACGTCCCTCTGGAGGCAACCATGCCCAGCACCAGACTCTCCGTACGCCGGCTTCTCGCCGCCGGCCTGGCCGCCGCCGCCACCGCGGCCGCGGCCCTCGTGGCGACCGCCGGACCGGCCGCCGCCGCGACCACGCCCGGGATCGACGTCTCCCGCTACCAGGGCAGCATCAACTGGACCAGCGTGCGCAACTCGGGCATCCAGTTCGCCTTCATCAAGGCCACCGAGGGCACGAGCTACAAGGACCCGAACTTCAACGCGAACTACGTCAACGCGTACAACGCCGGGGTGATCCGCGGGGCGTACCACTTCGCCCGCCCGAACATCTCCGCCGGCTCCACCCAGGCCAACTACCTGGCCAGCAACGGCGGCGCCTGGTCGGCCGACAGCCGTACGCTGCCCGCCGCGCTGGACCTGGAGGGCAACCCCTACAGCGGCGGCTACTGCTACGGCCTGAGCACCACCGGCATGCGCAACTGGGTCCAGGACTTCCTCAACACCTACCGCTCCCGCACCGGCCGGTACGCGGTCATCTACACCACGACGAGCTGGTGGAACCAGTGCACCGGCAGCTGGAGCGGCCCGTGGGCCAACCACCCGCTGTGGATCGCCCGCTGGGCCAGCTCGCCCGGCACCCTGCCGGCCGGCGCTCCGTTCTACAGCTTCTGGCAGTACACGAGCACCGGCGCCGTCTCCGGGATCAGCGGCAACGTCGACCGCAACTACTGGAACGGCGACCGCAGCCGGCTGATCGCGCTGGCGAACAACACCTGACAGGCACGCGACACCGGCGGGACCGCCTCGTCTCGGGGCGGTCCCGCTGTCGTCGTACCGGAATCAGGCTCTGCGGCGCGCGGTGGCCGGGACGGGCACCGGCGTGCGGCGCGTCAGGCGCCACGCCGCCACACCCACGACCGTGAGCGTCAGCACGCCGAGGACCGCGACCGGCGCGGACAGGCCGGCGCTGATCAGGAGCAGTACGACGTCGCCGAGCGCAACGAGCATCCACAGTGCCAGCCGCGGGCCGGTGTACCTCCGTCGGTAACCCATGTCGCGCCTCCTTCCGTCGTCGGAGGGATTCATACCCCCGAGGACGGAAAGCCATGCGAGCGAGTTTCGTGACCGGCGGGATTCCCGGTCAGTTCTTGCGGTCCGGCACGAAGCCCTTGGTGATGATCTCCCAGTTGGCCAGGTTGGCGTCCCAGTCCTTCGCGGGCACCTCCCAGCGCAGCGCGAAGCCCCGGTTGCTGGCCGTCGCCACACCCCGGTTGCGCACGTGGAAGCGGGTGTCGCCGTTGCGCGTCTCCAGCCAGTCCCAGTCGGCGCAGGTGCGGAAGTAGGGGTCACACTTGGTGATGCCGACCAGCTTGTAATCCCGAACGCGAGAAGCGCGGTACGGCTCCTGGCCCTTCCAGTCGGCGAAAGCGTCGGGCTTCGGCGACGGCGTCCACTGGATGAACAGCACCCGCCGGCTGCCGCCGACCTCGTAGAGTACGACGTTGTCCCGGCCGACCCGCGCCTCGAAACCGTTCGGGATCGGCACCTTGAAACCGTTCGGGCCGGTGTAGAGACGCCACCCGGCCGGCAGCGTGAACCCCGAGGCCGACGGGCTGGCCGACGGCGTGGGGCTGGCCGACGCGCTCGCCGCCGGGGCGCTCGGCGACGCGCTCTCGCTCGGCGCGGGCGGCGCCGCCGCCGACGCCGAGGTGCCTGCAGTCGGCTCACCGCCGTCGCCGTCGTCACCGTTGTTCAGCAGCGGCACGGCCACCACCAGGCCGACGAGCAGCAGCAGAACCAGTGCGCCGATCAGCAGGTTGCGCCGGTTGGGCGCGGACTTCTCGACCGGCAGCACCGTCGCGCGGCCGGTCGACGACGCCTCCTGCACGGGAGCCGGGCTGACCGGCGCGGAGCCGGTCACGGCCGGACTCACCGGCGCCGGGGTGTCGATGACCGGCTCTCCGTCGAGCCGCGTCTCGTCCAGCGCCGGGTCGACGCCGTCCACCCGCGCCTCGTCGTCCACACGCGTCTCGTCGGCCGAGGGCGCCGGGTCGAGCTTCGCCGTCGGGTCGGCGGGCGGCGGGGTCACCTTAGCGGTGGGCCGGGCGTCCGAGGTGGGTGCCGGCACCTTCGCCGTCGGGTCGGCGGCTGCCGCCGTACCCCCGGTTGCGGAGACCCCGGACGCGGCGCCCGCCGATCGCTCGGCCTGGTCGGCCGGGCGCGGCGCGGGCACCAGCGGCGGGCGCGGCACGCGTGGACCGTTCGGCCCCGGCCGGCGTACGCCGTCCAGCAGCGAGATGCTCTTGGCCCGACGGCCGGCGGCCTTGCGCAGCATGCGCTCCGCCACCTCGGCGGTGATCCGCTCGTCCGGGTCCTTGCGCAGCAGGCCCTGGAGCACCGGCTTGAGCGGCCCGGCGTTGCGCGGCGGCGGCATCGGCTCGGTGGCGAGCGCGGCCAGCGTGGCGATCGCCGACGGGCGGGCGTACGGCGACTTGCCCTCGACGGCCGCGTAGAGCGTGGCGCCGAGCGACCAGAGATCCGCCTCCGGGCCCGCGGTGCCGTCGCGGGCGCGCTCCGGCGAGATGTACGCGGGTGAGCCGAGCACCATGCCGGTACGCGTCACGTTCGGGTCGCCGGGGATGGTGGCCAGGCCGAAGTCGGTGAGCACCACGCGGCCGTCCTCGCCGAGCAGCACGTTGCCCGGCTTGACGTCGCGGTGCATGATGCCGGCCTTGTGCGCGGCCTTCAGTGCGTTCAGCACGCCCAGGCCGATCTCGACCGCCTTCGCCGCCGACACCGGGCCGTCCTCGGCGATGGTGTCCTGCAACGACTTCGACGCCACGTACTCCATGACGATCCACGGGTCGCCGTCGGTGCGCAGCACGTCGAAGATGCGGACCACGTTGACGTTGTTGAGGCGGGCGATCGCCCGCGCCTCACGCAGCGAGCGCTCGCGCATCTCGCGGCGCTCCTCCGGAGTGAGGCCGGGGGGCGGGACCAGTTCCTTGATGGCCACGTCCCGGTGCAGCACCTCGTCCCGCGCCTTCCAGACGCGGCCCATGCCGCCTTGACCGAGCGGCGTGAGAAGCCGGTACCGGTCGGCGACGAGTTGGGGGAGCGCGTTCGACATCGCAGAGAACCGTACCCGGCCGCTGCGACGCCCACACCGTCGGCACGCCACTGTACGGCGAAGGTCGAATTCGCGACGCGTACCCTGGGGTCATGTCTGCCGAGGAGCCGCTGTTCCGGATCGTCCGTGGCGTGCCCACCGCCGAGGAGCTGGCCGCTCTGGTCGGCGCGATCGTGGTGCGCACCCGCCCGGCCCAGGCCGCCGCGCCGGCCCCCGTGTCGCAGTGGGCGCGCAGCGCGCGGCCCGCCCTGGCCGGGCCGGTCGCCGGCCCCGGCGCGTGGCGGGCCTCCGGCCTGCCCCGCTGACATCCTCCTCCGCTCGCGGCGCCGGGCGGGGCTGCCGGGATCCACGTGGAGCCATTAACCTCACTCAGGGAAACCGTGTGGTGACGGGCAGGAGGCTCCTGATGATCCCGGAGGACAACCAGCCAGCCGGCTGGCTGCGCGGCTACGGCGGCATCGAGGCCGACATCCGACAGATGCGGGAGTT
Source organism: Micromonospora sp. WMMA1949 (assembly GCF_027460145.1). Lineage (NCBI taxonomy): Bacteria > Bacillati > Actinomycetota > Actinomycetes > Micromonosporales > Micromonosporaceae > Micromonospora > Micromonospora sp. WMMA1949. Next base: position 1,851,842 of record NZ_JAPZBG010000001.1, read on the forward strand.
CGCCGACCGCCTCCAGGACGAGGTGACGCGCAACTACTCGCCGCACCTGTCCTACATCGCCGACGACATGAAGGCGCCGGTGCCCAACCCGGCAGACGCCTTCATCGAGTTGGTCCAGTTCCTCCAGGCCCACCACGACACCCAGACCGCGGCGGTGAGCGCGGTGTGGGATCTCGCACCGGCGACCGGGCGGCTCGCCGACGCCGCCGGGCGGATCGCCGCCCGCTACGGCGACGCCGACGCGTTCTCCTCCGCACGCGTGGCCGACGTCGAACGGGCGCTGGCCGGGCCGTCCAGCGCCGTCGCCCGCCCGATGCCGCCACTGGCCGACCCCACAGCCCCCGAGCAGAGCCGGGTGATCCTGCCGTGATCGAACGGGGCAGCGGACGCACCTCCGGGCTGACCGACTGGCGGCTGATGGACGTCCTCAGCATGTGGGCGTGCGTGCAGGACCAGGACACCGCCGGCCAGTGGAAGCAGGTCGCCGGTTGGCGCAAGGTCTGCGACCTCGCCCTGGCCCACCTGAGCCGTCTGCTCGAATACCGGCGCGGCCTGGCCGACGCGTGGCCACCGGAGACGAACGCCGCCGCGCGGGCGTACATCGCCGAACTCGACCAGCTCATCGAGCGCGTGCAGCGCACCCACGACGCCGCCGCCGCGAACTACGACGCGCTGGCCGCCGCCGCACGCGCCATCGGCAGCGCGCGGGCCGAGCTGCAACCGCTGCACGAGGAGTACGAGAAGAAGCTGCGGCAGAAGCAGGCGTACGAGGCGACGATCGCCGACCCGAAGGCGGTGGCGGGCAGCCGGTTGCCGGAGCGGCCCCCGGTGACGGACGACGACCTGGAGCAGTTGAACGTACGGGCGCGCGGGCTGATGAGGGGATTGAGCGGCGAACTCCAGCACGCCCAGGTCATGCTGCAGCGCCCACCAGCACCAGCCAGGCCGGGACCACGGGCCGACCCACATTCGTCCGACCCATATCTTGGCTCAGATCCGGCCCCAATAATCCCTCCTATCGTCGCAGTACCGATTGCGCCGTCCGCGCCAATGACCGGACGTCGACCAAACGTCGCAGCGAACCCGCCTACTCAAGCAGGCATGCCTCATACGAGCGGCGTTATTGGCGGGGGTCCTATCTTAGGAAACGCGGGCTCAGGAGCGCCGACCCAAGCCGTGCCGCCTGGAGTCGTATCCTCGGCCACTCCTGGTACACCGTCTGGCACTCCCGGCATCTCCCTTCCCTCCGCACCCAATCGCGGCGCCAGTGTGAGCCCTCTAGGAAACGATCCAGTTGCTGGAAAGGGCACCAACCGGCCGCTTCCGCCGCGCGCAACCGCGACAAACGGGTTGATCCCTGGGGTTCCCCTCGGTCAACCCCCCACGGGCGGCCCCTATAGGCGCGTCAATCCCCCGGGTGGAGTTATCGGTGGAGGTGCGGCCGGAACTGCGCCGACAGGAGCTGCAGGGTCTCGGCCGAGTGCGGGGAGAGGTCCCAACCTCGGTGCGCATGGATTGACGCCCCTGGGCGGCGCTCCCGGCCTGCCGCCTACCCATGGGAGACAGAACAGCAAGGATGCAGGAAGAGACTCGGAACTTCGCTGGGATCCGGATAATCCCTGGGAAGTCGAACGCGGCGTGGATCCAGTATTGGAGCCACCCGACGAAGGGCCGATCGACCCGGGACCCGCCATAGGCTTCAATCGGTGATTCTCCACGCACTGCTGATGCCGCGATTCTTGGCTGCGTCACTCGCAGTCTTGCTGGGCTCTGGCTTGACGACATCCGCCTTGCTGCCCGGCACGGACGGGCCGGATCGGGTTAGGGGCGACCAGTGGCATCTACGCTTTTTGAAGGCTACGGAAGCCCACGGCGTCAGTCAGGGCGAAGGGGTCGTTGTAGCAGTTCCTGACACCGGAGTAGAGGCTCATCCGGATTTAGTGCGGAATCTGCTTCCGGGAACAGATGTGATTGAGGGTGGAAGCGGGGACGGCCTCCGGGATACGAACAGCCACGGCACCGGTATGGCTGGCCTCATAGCAGCACATGGCCAGGGAGGGACTCGTGGAGCACTCGGAGTGGCACCGAGGTCCAAGATCCTCCCAATCTTCGACACACCAGCAAACGGGCTAGGTCAGCCTGAGGATTTAGCAGGCAGTATTGAGTACGCGGTAGCTCAGCACGTGGATGTAATAAGCATCTCTGCAGCCAGCACCCCCACTCCTCGCCTGCAAACTGCAGTGAAGTCGGCACTTGAAGCGAATATCGTCGTAGTAGCCGCCGTTGGAAATATCCCGAGTGAAACCTCGATTAGCTACCCAGCATCCGAACCGGGCGTGATCGCTGTAGGCGGCGTTGACCGGAAGGGCAACAAGGCAGAATTCTCGGTTGCCGGGACGGATTTGGATATTCTCGCACCTGCAGTCGACATCTACTCCACAAGCCTCGCAGGTCGATACCGCCGGAGCACCGGCACGTCGGATGCGACTGCGATCGTTGCCGGGGCTGCTGCTCTCATCCGCTCCAAGTACCCCAACCTCCCCGCCCAGGAAGTCGCCCACCGGCTGACCGCCACCGCCGTCGACAAGGGACCACCGGGCCGCGACGACCAGTACGGCTACGGCGTCATCGACCTCGTCGCCGCGCTCACCGCCGACGTCCCCCCGCTCGGCTTCGAGTCCTCCCAGGTGACTCCACCGGCATCGGCGGAGGCAGCCCCGAAGCAGGACGGCGACAATGCCGCGACCGTACGCGGGCTCGCCACCCTGGGTGTCCTGGTGGCGGCGGGCGGCGGGTACCTGTTCTGGCGGCGGCGCCGACGTGCCGACGACCCGCCGCCCCGGGTCAGCCGGTAGCGTCGGCGGGGTGTCGACCTCCGTACCGGTGCGCCTCGTGCTCGCCTCGCAGTCTCCCGCCCGCCGCAAGTTGCTTCAGGCCGCCGGGATCGAGCCCGACGTGCTGGTCAGCGGTGTGGACGAGTCGCAGGTGGTCAGCGATCGGGCCGAGGATCTGTGCCTGGAGCTGGCCCGGCTGAAGACGCAGGCGGTACGCGATCGGCTGCGGCCCTCGCCGGGCGAGCGCACCCTGGTGCTCGGCTGCGACTCGGTGCTGGCCTTCGACGGCGAGATCCTCGGCAAGCCTGATGACGCGGCGGACGCCACCCGCCGGTGGCAGCGGATGCGCGGGCGCAGCGGCGTCCTGCACACCGGCCACTGCCTGATCGACGTGACGCACGAGTCCCGCGCCGAGGCGGTCGCCTCGACCACCGTGCACTTCGCCGACATCAGCGACGACGAGATCGCCGCGTACGTGGCGACGGGCGAGCCGCTGGCGGTGGCGGGCGCGTTCACCATCGACGGGCTGGGCGGGGCGTTCCTGACCGGGATCGAGGGCGACCCGGGCACTGTGGTGGGGCTGTCCCTGCCGTTGCTGCGCCGGCTGCTCGCCGAGGTGGAGCTGAGCATCGTCGACCTGTGGACGAAGATCGCGCCCGGGGGCCAGGAGATCGAGCATCTCGGCTAACGTCCGGACATGACCACGAAGCCGTTGCCGCTCACTCCGGAACTGCACGCCTACCTGGTGGCCCACGGGTCCACCCCGGACGAGGTCGTCCGGGACCTGGCCGAGGAGACCCTTGCGGCCCTGCCCGCCGAGGCGGTCATGCAGGTCGCGCCGGAGCAGGCAGCGTTCCTGACGTTCCTGACCCGGCTGCTCGGCGTACGGCAGGCCGTGGAGGTGGGCACGTTCACCGGCCTCTCCTCGCTGGCGATCGCCCGAGGACTGGCCGAGGGCGGCCGGCTGACCTGCTTCGACATCTCGGAGGAGTACACGGGCGTGGCCCGGCGCTACTGGGAGCGCGCCGGCGTGCAGGACCGGATCGAGCTACGTATCGGCCCGGCCGCGGAGACGCTGCGCGAGCTGCCCCGCGAGCGTTACCTGGACTTCGCGTTCATCGACGCGGACAAGGTCGGGTACCCGCTCTACTGGGACGAGCTGGTGCCCCGCATGCGTCCCGGCGCGGTGATCGCCGTCGACAACACGCTGCGCGACGGCCGGGTGCTCGCCCCGCGCAACGCCGACGACCGGGCGATCGCCGCGTTCAACGACGCGGTGATCGCTGATGTCCGGGTCGAGGCGGTCATGCTGCCGATCGCCGACGGCGTCACGCTCGCCCGCGTGCTCTGAGCCGACCGAAGACCACCTCGGCGAGGTGGCGGTGTTCCTGAGCGCGGGATGCCGAAGTGGGGTCGATCAAGCCGCGCGGACCGGGGCGGGCAGGGCGCGCCCCAGCCGCACGGTGAGCAGCACCGCCACCGCGATGAACGCGGGCAGCAGCAGGAACGCCGGGTGCGGGCCGACGCCGTCGGCCACCCACCCGAGCGCCACCGGCGCGATCCCGAAACCCACACCCATCGAGTACGCGGACCAGCCCGCCGCCTTGTCGGCGGCCGGACCGGCCACGGCCAGGGCGATCGAGATCGCCAGCGGGTAGTGCAGCGCGTTGCCGAGCCCGAGCACGACCAGCCCGGTGACCGCGAGCCACCCGACAGTGCTCCCCCAGAACAGCGCGAACCCGGCCAGGGAGACGGTGAGCGCGCCGAGCAGCAGCGGCACCGGCGCCCAGCGCAACGCCGCGCGGCCACCGGCGAGCCGGCCGGCGAACATGCCGCAGACGATCGCGGCGACCGCCGCCGAGGCCCCGCCCGCGCTCAGCCCGGCGTGGGTCCGCAGCACGTCGGCGGTCCAGAGCGACAGGCAGACCTCGATCGACCCGGTGACGGACATCAAGACCCAGGCGATCCAGTACGCGCGCGGCAGCCGCCCCGACGACGACCGCACCCCGGGGACGGGCACCTCCGAAGCGGGGGCGGGCACGGCGGCCTCGGACGCCACCGAAGCGGGGACGGCGGGTACCCGGGTGGAGGCGGCGACGAGGACCGGTGTGCCGGCAGCCGCGACAGCGGGGGCACGTCGCGGCCCGCGTACCCGGAACGTCAGGGCGGCGAGCGCGACAAGCGTGATCAGCCCGACCTCGACGGCCATCAGCGGTCGCCAGCCGAGACCGGCGTCGACGCTCGCGCCGATCGTCAGCGGCGCGAGGATGCCCATGCCGGCGCAGGCCGCGTTGGCCTCGGTGAGCGCGGCCGGGGCGGCGGGTCCGTGGCGGGCGGTGAGCACCACGCTGACGCCGCTGACCACCATCATGCCGAAGGTGGCGATGAGCGCGACCGCGGCGAGCGTGGCCGGTAACGGGCGGAGCAGGCCGAGCGCGGTGACGCCGGCGGCGACACCGGCGAGGCCGAGCCAGATGGCCGCGCCGCGACCGAATCGGCGGGCGACCGGGGCGAACAGCGCACCACCGGCGAGCGCGCCCACCGCGATGCCGGTGCTGTGCAGGCCGGCGACGGCGGCGCTGGTGCCCTGTTCGTCGCGGAGCAGCGGTACGACCGGGCCGAATCCGTAGAGGAAGAAGCCCCACAGACCGAGCTGTGCGTACGTCAGCCAGGTGATCCGGTCACGGGTGAGGCGAGGCACTGGCCTTACGCTACGCGCGTCCGGCCGGTGCCCCGCCCCTGCTGAGAGGTAGCTCTCCCCCTGCTCAGCGCACGCTACGGGCGAACTGACGGGCGGCCCAGACCACACCGGCGGCGGCGAGCACCGCGATGATGCCGAGACCCTGCCAGACCCGGTCGTTGCCGAGGTCGCCGTTGAACAGCGCGCGGGTGCCCTCGACGGCCCAGGAGAACGGGTTCCACTTGGCCACGCCCTGCAGCCAGCCGGGGGCGAAGGTGAGCGGCAGCAGGATGCCGGAGAGCAGCAGCACCGGTTGCGCGACGGTGTTCATCAGCGGGGCGAGCGCGTCCTCGCTCTTGACCTTGAGCGCGATGCCGTAGGAGACGGCCGAGGTCATCAGCGCGATGAGGGCGAGCATCAGGTACGCCAGGAGCAGGTTCCCGATGAACACGCGCAGGTCGAACGCGAGCGCCAGCAGCGTGATGATGACCGCCTGCACGATCAGCGAGACCACGTCACGCAGCGAGCGGCCGAGCAGCAGGGCGAGCCGGCTGACCGGGGTGACCCGGGAGCGTTCGATGACGCCGGCGCGCAGCTCGGCGATCAGGCCGAAGCCCTGGAACAGGCCGCCGAAGATGGCCAGCAGCACGAGCAGGCCGGGCACGAAGATCTTGTACGCGTCGGCCTGGGTGGGCGCGTTCAGCGCGGGCTTGAGCAGCGGGGCGAACAGGAGCAGGTACATCACCGGCTGGAAGACGCCGACGAAGATCCACACCGGGTTGCGCAGCAGTAGTTGCGTCTGGCGCTGGAAGATCAGCCAGGTGTCGCGGGCGAGTTTCATGACAGCTACTCCGGGGGTCAGGACTCGCGCAGCGAGCGGCCGGTCTTGGTGAGGAAGACGTCGTCGAGGCTGGGGCGGTGCAGCTCGATCGAGCGCAGGTCCAGCCCGGCGTGGTCGAGGCGGCGCAGCACCTGCGGGATCGCGGTGGCGCCCTCGTCGACGTAGAGACGCAGGCCGCCCTCGTCGACGGTCTCCAGCTTGCTCACGTACGCCTCGGTGTCGAGCAGCTCGGCCGCGCGCGGGGTGGTCGCGGCGTCCAGGCCGACGATCACCACCTCGCCGGAGATCTCCCGCTTCAGCTCGGCCGGTGTGCCCTCGGCGACCACCTCGCCGTGGTCCATGATCGCGATGCGGTCGCAGAGTGCGTCCGCCTCGTCCAGGTAGTGCGTGGTGATGAAGACGGTCATCCCCTCGGTCCGGAGCCGGCGGATCTCGTCCCACATGTGCGCGCGGCTCTGCGGGTCGAGGCCGGTGGTCGGCTCGTCCAGGAAGACGATCTTCGGCTCGTGGATGATGCCGAGCGCGATCTCGACGCGCCGGCGCTGTCCGCCGGAGTAGGTCTTGCTCTTGCGGTCGGCGTACTCGGTGAGCTGGAAGGCTTCCAGGGCGCGCTCGGCGCGGCGGTGCGCCTCGGCCTTGCTGATGCCGTAGAGGCGGGCCTGGAGCACCAGCTCCTCGCGGGCGCTCGACTCGTCCCAGGTGCTGCCGCCCTGGGCCACGTAACCGATCCGGCGGCGCACCTCGGCCGGGTTCTTGCGCAGGTCGGCCCCGGCCACCGTGGCCTCCCCGCCGTCCGGCTCGATGAGCGTGGCGAGCATCCGCAGCGTGGTGGTCTTGCCGGCGCCGTTGGGCCCGAGGAAGCCGAAGATCTCCCCCGCCGCGACGTCGAGGTTGACGCCGCGGACCGCGTCCACGGTCTTCGTCTCGCGACCCGCGCGGGAGCGGTACGACTTCCGCAACCCCCTGGTCTCGATCATTTCTGCTCCTGGTCGTCCGGGCGGACCTGAGCGGCCGCCGATCGTCCGCGAGGACGCACGAATCCCCCGCGATTCCCGCCGAGGCTAACGCGATATAACTCTTGTAGTCAACGTTGATTATGTCGTGTCACCGGAGCCGTCGGTCCAGCCCGACCAACCCTCGGCCCGTTCCATCCCATCCGGCAGGTACGACACTCCCGACTCGATCCGCTCCGCGATCCGCTCGCACCAGGCCGTCTCCGCCTCGGCGCGGGCCAGCCACAGCTCGAACATCCACCCGACGTGCACCGGCTTGCGGGTGCGCACCCAGTCCGAGTCGAGCGAGGCGCGCATCGACTCGACACCGGCCCGGAGCAGGTTCGCCCGGTTGCGCAGCGCCGCCGCGGCCTCCTCGCGCGGCATCGCCGGCAGGAACGAGAACGCCGCCACGAACGGGTCCGGCGGCTCCTGGACCTGCCACCACTGCGCCCGCAGCAGCGTCTCGAACTCGTCCTCCCCCTTCGGCGTCACCTCGTACGTGGTGCGCGCCGGACGGGCGCCCACCTGCTCCACCGAGACGGTCCGGAGCAGGCCCTCGTCGGTGAGCTTGCGCAACGCGTGGTAGATCGAGCCCGGCTGCACGTTGGCCCACTTGTCCGCGCTCCAGCTGAGCAACTCGCGGCGCACGTCGTAGCCGTGCACCGGCTGCATCCACCGGACCAGGCCCAGAATCATCATCCTCGTTGCCGACACGGGACAAGCGTAATAACCAAGTTTGACTACAGTGCCGCATCCCACACTGAGCGATCGTTAGGCCTCGCAGCTCGGCCGCTAAACTCCCGGCAACGACCTCCCGGGAGGAGCCCCAAGGTGCGCAAGGTTCTCATCGCCAACCGCGGCGAGATCGCCGTCCGCGTCATCCGCGCCTGCCGCGACGCCGGGCTGGCCAGCGTCGCCGTCTACGCGGACTCCGATCGGGACGCCCTGCACGCCACGCTCGCCGACGAGGCGTACGCGCTCGGCGGCGACACCGCCGCCGACAGCTACCTGCGCATCGACAAGCTGATCGACGTGGCGGCCCGCTCCGGCGCGGACGCGGTGCACCCCGGCTACGGCTTCCTCTCCGAGAACGCCGACTTCGCCCAGGCCGTCCTCGACGCCGGGCTGACCTGGATCGGCCCCACCCCGCAGGCGATCCGCGACCTCGGCGACAAGGTGACCGCCCGGCACATCGCGCAGCGGGCCGGCGCGCCGCTGGTGCCCGGCACTCCGGACCCGGTCGCCAACGCCGACGAGGTGATGGCGTTCGCCGTCGACCACGGCCTGCCGGTCGCCATCAAGGCCGCCTTCGGCGGTGGCGGGCGTGGCCTGAAGGTCGCCCGCACGATGGAGGAGATCCCGCACCTGTTCGAGTCGGCCACCCGCGAGGCGGTCGCCGCCTTCGGCCGGGGCGAGTGCTTCGTCGAGCGCTACCTGGACAAGCCGCGCCACGTCGAGGCGCAGGTGCTGGCCGACCAGCACGGCAACGTGATCGTGGTGGGCACCCGGGACTGCTCGCTGCAGCGCCGCCACCAGAAGCTGGTCGAGGAGGCGCCCGCGCCGTTCCTCACCGACGCCCAGCGCGTCCAGATCCACGACAGCGCCAAGGCCATCTGCCGGGAGGCCGGCTACCACGGTGCCGGCACCGTGGAATACCTGGTCGGCGCGGACGGCACGATCTCGTTCCTGGAGGTGAACACCCGGCTCCAGGTCGAGCACCCGGTCACCGAGGAGACCTCCGGCATCGACCTGGTACGCGAGCAGTTCCGCATCGCCGACGGGGAGAAGCTGCGCTTCACCGAGGACCCGGCGCCGCGCGGGCACGCCATCGAGTTCCGGATCAACGGCGAGGACCCGGGCCGCAACTTCCTGCCCGCCCCGGGCACCGTCACCGCGCTGCGCCTGCCGTCGGGGCCGGGCGTCCGGGTCGACACCGGCATCTCGGCCGGCGACGTGATCGGTGGCAACTTCGACTCGCTGCTCGCCAAGGTGATCATCGTCGGTGAGACGCGCGCAGAGGCGCTGGAGCGGGCCCGCCGGGCGCTCGACGAGATGGTGGTCGAGGGCATGGCCACCGCGCTGCCCTTCCACCGCCTGGTGATCCGCGACGAGGCGTTCACCGCCGAGCCGTTCACCGTGCACACCCGGTGGATCGAGACCGAGTGGGACAACACCGTCCCGGCCTTCACCGCCACCGCCGGCACCGCCGACGAACCGGCCGAGCGCGAGACCGTCGTGGTCGAGGTGGGCGGCAAGCGGCTGGAGGTCGTCCTCCCCGCCGGGCTCGGCGCGGGTACGGCGGCAGCCGCGCCCGCCGCGAAGAAGCCGACCCGCCGGGGTGGCGGGGGCAAGGCGGGCGCCGCGGTCAGCGGTGACACGCTCACCTCCCCGATGCAGGGCACGATCGTCAAGATCGCCGTGGCGGACGGTGACGAGGTGGCCGAGGGCGACCTGGTCGTGGTGCTGGAGGCGATGAAGATGGAGCAGCCGCTGCACGCGCACAAGGCCGGCAAGGTGAGCGGGCTCGCCGCGGAGGTGGGCGCGGTGATCACGTCCGGCGCCGCGATCTGCACCATCGCCTGAGGTGTAAGGAAGGGCCCCTTCTTAACGCGTGCGGCAGAGAAGGGGCCCCCTCTTAACAGCGCGGGGCCGGGTGGTCTGAGCCACCACCGAGGGCGGGAGCGCCGCCGGGCGGGAATGATGGCCGGGTGCGGTTCCTTCACGGCGCGGTCCCCGCGCACGACCTGACCTACAACGACGTCTTCATGGCGCCCAACCGTTCCGAGGTGGGCTCCCGGCTCGACGTCGACCTGGCCACCACCGACGGGACCGGCACCACCATCCCGTTGGTGGTGGCGAACATGACAGCCGTCGCCGGGCGGCGGATGGCCGAGACGGTGGCGCGGCGCGGCGCGGTGGCGGTGATCCCGCAGGACATCCCGATCGAGGTCGTCGCCGACGTGGTCGGCTGGGTCAAGCAGCGGCACCTGGTGCACGACACGGCGATCACGCTCGGGCCGACCGACACCGTCGGCGACGCCATCCACCTGTTGCCGAAGCGGTCGCACGGCGCGGTGGTGGTGGTCGACGCGGACGGCCGGCCGATGGGCGTGGTGACCGAGGCGGACACCGTCGGGGTGGACCGCTTCGCCCAGCTCCGGCACGTGATGTCGACCGAGCTGCACACCGTGCCTGCGGACGCGGACCCGCGTACCGGATTCGACCGGCTGTCGGCGGGCCGCCGGCGGCTCGCGCCGGTGGTGGACGGCGACGGCCGCCTGGTCGGGGTGCTGACCCGGCAGGGCGCGCTGCGCGCCACGCTCTACAGCCCGGCCGTGGACGACCGGGGACGGCTGCGGATCGCGGCCGCCGTGGGCATCAACGGCGACGTCACCGGCAAGGCCGCCGCGCTGCTGGAGGCCGGTGTGGACACGCTCGTCGTGGACACCGCGCACGGGCATCAGGAGCGGATGCTCCAGGCGCTGCGGGCGGTCCGCCGGCTGGACCCGCCGGTGCCGGTGGCGGCCGGGAACGTGGTGACGGCAGACGGCGTACGCGACCTGGTCGACGCGGGCGCGGACATCGTGAAGGTGGGCGTCGGACCGGGTGCGATGTGCACCACCCGGATGATGACGGGCGTGGGTCGTCCGCAGTTCTCCGCGGTGCTCGACTGCGCGGCGGCGGCCCGTTCGCTGGGGCGGCACGTCTGGGCCGACGGCGGCGTACGCCACCCGCGCGACGTGGCGCTGGCGCTGGCCGCGGGCGCGTCGAACGTGATGATCGGCTCCTGGTTCGCCGGCACCTACGAGTCGCCCGGCGACCTCTACACCGACGCCGACGGGCGGCGCTACAAGGAGAGCTTCGGCATGGCGTCGTCGCGCGCGGTGAGCGCCCGTACGGCCGAGGACAGCGCGTTCGACAGGGCCCGGAAGGCGATCTTCGAGGAGGGCATCTCCTCGGCCCGGATGTATCTGGACCCGAACCGGCCCGGCGTCGAGGACCTGATCGACGAGATCATCTCGGGCGTGCGCAGCGCGTTCACGTACGCGGGGGCGCGCAGCCTGGAGGAGTTCCACGAGCGGGCGCTCGTCGGCGTGCAGAGCGCCGCCGGCTACACCGAGGGGATGCCGCTGCCGACGAGCTGGTGACGCCCTGCCGGGCTCAGCCGAACAACCGCCTGATCACGGTGCGGGCGGCGGCCTCCGGGTCGTCGCCCACCCGTGGCGGCAGCGCGCCGGAGAGCCAGAGCGTGGCGAAGCCGTGCACGATCGACCAGGCGGCCAGCGCGTCGGCGTCCGGCTCCCGCCCGGTGTGCCGGGCCACGCCGCCGCGCAGCAGCTCCCCGGACCGGGCGCGGGCGGCGATCAGCTCCGGGTCGTCGGCCCGGTAGAGCTCGGGCCGGAACATGACGTCGAAGTGCGCCCGGTGCCGCACCGCGAACCCGACGTAGGCCACGCCGGTGTCGAGCAGGTCGTCCCCGGCCTCCCGCAACGCGTCGGTCAGCAGGTCGAAGCCCTGGACGGCGAGCGCGGTGAGCAGCCCGGCCTTGTCGCCGAAGTGGTGCGCGGGCGCGGCGTGCGAGACCCCGGCCCGGCGCGCCAGTTCACGCAGGCTCAGCGCGGCCGGCCCGGACTCGGCGATCGCCTCGGCCGCGGTGCTCAGCAGGACGCGACGAAGGTCGCCGTGGTGGTACGAGGCCATGCCGTCACCCTAACTTGTCATTGACAAGATGGCATCCGCCGACGCAATCTTGTCATCGACAAGATGGCTGGAACCGGAGGGATCGACCATGGCACCCCTGATCGCACTTCTCGCCGGCACCGCGCTGGCCCGGATCGCCGGCCTGCTCGGCGTGGACGCCCTGGACGGGTGGCACCCCGCCCTGCGGGTCGGGCTGGCGCTGATGTTCGTGCTGACCGGCGTGGCCCACTTCGCGTCCCGGCGGGCCGACCTGATCGCCATGGTCCCGCCGTCGCTGCCCCGGCCCGGCCTGCTGGTCACCGTCACCGGCGTGCTGGAACTCGCCGGCGCGCTCGCCCTGCTGGTCCCGGCCACCGCGCGCTGGGCGGCAGCCGGGCTGGCCCTGCTGATGCTCGCCATGTTCCCGGCGAACGTGTCGGCCGCGCGGCGACGCCTCACGCTCGCCGGGCGCCCGGTGACGCCGCTCGGTGTCCGTACCGTGCTGCAGGTCGTCTTCGTGGGCGCGGCGCTGGCGGTGGCCCTCGGCGGATGAGCCCGGCGGGCCGGGCGGGGTGGCCCGGCGCGGCTCAGGCCCGGGCCGGCTCCGTCTCGGCGGGCGGGGAGTCGCCGGTCTCCTCGTGACGAACGGTCGGCAGGCGCAGGCAGGCGACCAGGCCGACCAGCAGGAATCCGGCTCCGGCGAAGGCCGCGTACCGGGTGGCCTCGGAGAACGCCGCCTTCGCCTCCTCGGCGATCGGCGCGGTACGCGGGTCCGCCTCCAGCCCGCCGATCGCCGCGCCGGCGCTCTCCTTGACCGCGCTCACCACCTGGTCCCGCTGATCGGGGGTGAGTCCGGGCTGGTCGGCCAGCCGGTCGCCGAGGATCCCGCCGAGGCCGGCGAAGAGCACGGTGCCGAGCACCGCGATGCCGAGCGCGGAGCCGACCTGCCGGGCGGTGCTCTGCAGGCCCGAGCCCTGGCCGCTGCGGCGTACCGGCACCTGCGACAGGGAGACGCCGGTGAGCTGGGCGGTGGCCAGGCCGACGCCGACGCCGTACACGAACAGGAAGCCCAGTGGCGCCCACCAGCTGGTGTCCGGTGCGACCACGAGCCCGAGCCCGGCCACGCCGACCAGTTCGGCGGCGACGCCGAGCTGGACCACCCGGGCCGCGCCCCAGCGCTGGGTCAGCGGCGCGCCGATGCCGCTGGCCAGGAAGCTGCCGACGGCCAGCGGCAGCAGCGCCAGGCCGGTCCGGAAGGCGCTGTAGCCGAGCACGTTCTGGAACCACAGGGGCAGCGCGAACAGCAGGCCGAACTCGCCCAGGCTGACGATCGCGGCGGCCAGGATGCCGTTGCGGAACGAGCCGATGCCGAACAGCGACAGGTCGAGCAGGGCCGGACGGCCGGCCCGGTTGCGGCGTACCTGCTGGGCCAGGAAGATCCCGAGCGCGACGAGGCCGACCAGCGCGGCCACCGGCACCGGCGAGATCGACGCGGTCCAGTCCAGCCCGAACAGGCTGAACGGCCGTTCCCGCTCCCACCAGCCGTAGGTGCGGCCCTCGATCAGCGCGAAGACCACGCCGGTCATGCCGATCACCGAGAGCAGCGCGCCGAGCAGGTCGAGGCCGCGCTCGGCGTGCTCGTCGCGGGACTCCGCCACGAGTACGAGCGTCCCCACGATCACGGCCAGGCTGACCGGGACGTTGATGCCGAAGGCCCACCGCCAGGAGTACGTGGTGGTGAGCCAGCCGCCGAGCAGCGGGCCGAGTGCCGCCGCGCCACCGATGGTGGAGCCCCAGACGGCGAACGCGATGCCCTTCTCCCGGCCGGTGAAGTTGGCGTTGAGCAGGGACAGCGAGGTGGGCAGCATCATCGCCCCGCCGACGCCCTGGAGCACCCGGGAGGCGATCAGCGTCTCGCCGGAGCCGGCGAGCGCCGCGAGCACGCTGGCGACCACGAACACGGTGACGCCGACGAGGAACATCCGCCGCCGCCCGGACCGGTCGGCGAAGCGGCCGGCGACCAGCAGCAACGCGGCGAAGACCAGGGTGTACGCCTCCTGCACCCACTGCGCGTCGGTGGAGGTGATGTCGAGATCCCGGATGATCTGCGGCACCGCGACGTTCACGATCGTCGCGTCCACGATGATCATCGCTACGCCGAGGCTGAGGGCCAGCAGCCCGAACCAGCGTCCGCGTCCGTCGCCGCGCATCTCGCCTCCCTTTAGCTAGATTTTCTAGCTACCCGAGATGCTAGCTTTATCCCATGGAGGGGGTGCCGTCAACCGCAGAGCCCACGCCGGGTCCACCACCGAGCAGCGAGGCTTCCCGCGCGCTGCGCGACGTACTGCGGATCGCCGGTGACACCCGGGCCGCGCTGGCCCGCCGCCTGGGCCTCAACGCGACCGACGCCGCGGCCATCGACCATCTGGTCTCCAGCCCCGAGCCGCTGGGCCCGGTGGAGCTGGGCAACCGGCTCGGCATCCGGTCCGCCTCGGCGACCACTCTCGTGGACCGGCTCGTGCAGGCCGGTCACGTCGCCCGGACCCCGCACCCGCACGACCGGCGGCGACTCTGCCTCCAGGTGACCGAGAGCGCCGTCGGCGAGGTGCTGGAGGCGCTGCGCCCGATGCTCGTCGGCGTCGACCGGGCGGTCGCCCGGCTCACGCCCGAGCAGACCGAGGCCACCACCGCGTTCCTGCGCGAGGTCACCGAGGTGATGCGGGAGTACGTCGCCACCGCCCCGGACGAGCCGTCCCGGGCGCGCGCCGACCGCGGCTGAGGAGATTCTCAGAATTAGTTTGGGCCCTGATGATTCGGGAGCTAATCTGACGCTCGTGAACATGGGCCCGCTCGTCCGCTTCCCCGATGCCTTGCACCACGCGCCACTCGGCCGGCTGATCTCGATCGCCGGGCACGTCGTCGAGCAGCACTGGGGGCGTTACCTCGCCGAACACCACGGGCTCACGTCCGCCGGCATGCGGGTCCTGATGATCCTCCTCCGAGCCGGCGACGTGAGCCACCGGGAAATGGCGGAGCTGTGCTTCGTCCGGCCCGCCACACTCACCGGCATCGTCGACACCCTCGAACGCGACGGCTTCGTCAGCCGCCGTCGCGCGCCGGAGGACCGGCGCACGGTCCGGCTCACCCTGACCGACAAGGGCGGCGAGCACGCCCGCGCCATCATCGACATGATCCACAGCGACCGGCCGTTGACGTCGGTCGACGCCGACCCGGCCAACCGGGCGGTGATCCGCGAGTTCCTGATCGAAATCATCACCGGCATGTCCGACGGGGACCTCCGTCGGTTGAACCGGGACAGCGAGTCCGACACCGAGCCGCCAACGGGGAGCCATCCGTGTTGATCCGCCTGCTCCGCTCACATCTGCGCCCGTACCGACGATGGCTGGCCGCCGTGGTGGCCTTCCAGTTCGTCGGCACCATCGCCTCGCTCTACCTGCCGAGCCTGAACGCCGACATCATCGACCGGGGCGTCGCCGTCGGCGACACCGACCAGATCCTGCGTACGGGCGGGTGGATGCTGGTGGTCAGCCTGCTCCAGATCGCCTGTTCGATCGCCGCCGTCTACTTCGGCGCGAAGACCGCGATGGCGTTCGGCCGCGACGTGCGCGGCTCGATCTTCCGGCGGGTCAACAGCTTCTCCGCCCGCGAGGTCGCCCGGTTCGGAGCGCCGTCCCTGATCACCCGTAACACCAACGACGTCCAGCAGGTGCAGATGCTGGTGCTGCTGAGCTGCACCATGCTGGTGGCCGCACCGATCATGAGCGTCGGTGGCGTGGTGATGGCGCTGCGCGAGGACGTCGGCCTGTCCTGGCTGATGCTGGTCTGCGTACCGGTGCTCGCCGTCGCGCTGGGCCTGATCATCCGCCGGATGGTGCCGGGCTTCCGGCTCATGCAGACCCGTATCGACACCGTCAACCGGGTGCTGCGCGAGCAGATCACCGGCATCCGGGTGGTCCGGGCGTTCGTCCGCGAGCCGTACGAGACCGACCGGTTCCGGGCCGCGAACACCGACCTGACCACCACCGCGCTGCGGATCGGGCGGCTCCAGGCGCTGATCTTCCCGATCGTGATGCTGGTCCTGAACGTCTCCAGCGTCGCGGTGCTCTGGTTCGGCGCGGCACGGGTCGACTCCGGTCAGATCCAGGTCGGCGCGCTCACCGCGTTCCTGCAGTACCTGATGCAGATCCTGATGGCCGTCATGATGGCCACCTTCATGCTGATGATGGTGCCCCGGGCCGCGGTCTGCGCCGAGCGCATCGAGGAGGTGCTGGACACCGACTCGTCGGTGGTGCCGTCGCCCGACCCGGTCACCGAGGTCACCGGCCGGGGCGAACTGGAACTGCGCGGCGCCGGATTCCAGTACCCGGGCGCGAGCGCACCGGTCCTGCACGACATCTCGTTCCGGGCCGAGCCGGGCCGGACCACGGCGATCATCGGTTCCACCGGTGCCGGCAAGACCACGCTGCTGACGCTCATCCCCCGGCTGGTCGACCCGACCGCCGGCGCCGTCCTGGTGGACGGCGTGGACGTGCGGGACCTGGCCCCGGACGAGCTGTGGCGGCGGATCGGACTGGTGCCCCAGCGGCCCTACCTGTTCACCGGCACGGTCGCGAGCAACCTGCGTTACGGCAACCCGGACGCCACCGACGCCGACCTGTGGGCCGCGCTGGAGATCGCCCAGGCGCGCGACTTCGTCGCGGAGATGCCGGGCGGACTGGAGGCGCCGATCGCGCAGGGCGGCACGAACGTCTCCGGCGGCCAGCGGCAACGCCTCGCCATCGCCCGCGCGCTCGTCCGCAAACCGGAGATCTATCTCTTCGACGACTCCTTCTCCGCGCTCGACCTCGGCACGGACGCCCGGCTGCGGGCCGCCCTCAAGCCGGTCACCGCGGACGCGGCGGTGGTGATCGTGGCCCAGCGGGTCTCCACGATCGTCGACGCCGACCAGATCATCGTGCTCGAGGACGGGGGTGTCGTCGGGATGGGACGACATGAGGAACTGCTGGAGAGCTGCCCCACGTACGCCGAGATCGTCGCGTCGCAGCAGACGGCGGAGGTGGCCGCGTGAGCGCGAGGAGCGGGTCGGTACCGCAGCAGAAGAACGAACCGTCGCGACTACCCCCGGCCGGACGCCGGCCCGGCGGTGGCCCGCCGCACATGAGCATGGGCATGCCGGCCGAGAAGGCGATGAACTTCGGGCCGTCGGCACGGCGGCTGCTGGCGCGGCTGCGGCCGTACCGACTCCAGCTCACCGGCGTGCTCGCGCTGGCCCTGGCCAGCGTCGGGCTCAGCGTCATCGGGCCGAAGGTGCTCGGCCACGCCACCGACATCATCTTCAGCGGGGTGATCGGGCGGCAGCTGCCGCCCGGCACCACCACCGAGGCGGCGGCGGAGGCGGCCCGCGCCGAGGGCAACGGCAACTTCGCCGACATGCTGGCCCGGATGGACGTGATCCCGGGCACCGGCATCGACTTCGACGCGCTGGGCCGGGTGCTGGCGTTCGCCGTCGTGCTCTACGTCGGCGCGAGCATGCTCCAGTGGGCGCAGGGCTGGGTGCTCAACGGCGTGGTGCAGCGCACCGTGCTGACGCTGCGCGCCGACGTGGAGGACAAGCTCAACCGGCTGCCGCTGCCCTACTTCGACAAGCAGCCCCGCGGTGAGCTGCTGAGCCGGGTCACGAACGACATCGACAACGTGTCGCAGACGCTCCAGCAGACGCTGAGCCAGTTACTCACGTCGCTGCTCACCGTCGTCGGCGTACTCGGAATGATGTTCTGGATCTCGCCGTTGCTGGCGGTCGTCGCGCTCGTCGCGGTGCCGATGTCGGTGGTGGTCACCAGCCTGATCGCCAAGCGGTCGCAGGGCAAGTTCATCGCCCAGTGGAAGCACACCGGCGAGCTGAACGGCCAGATCGAGGAGGCGTACACCGGGCACGAGCTGGTCAAGGTCTTCGGCCGGCAGAAGGAGGTCGAGGCCGCCTTCCACGCCAAGAACGAGGAGCTGTTCCGGGCCGGCTTCGGCGCGCAGTTCGTCTCCGGGCTGATCATGCCGGCGATGTTCTTCATCGGGAACCTCAGCTACGTCGCGATCGCCGTGGTCGGCGGCCTGCGGGTGGCGTCGGGCTCGATGAGCCTCGGTGACGTGCAGGCGTTCATCCAGTACTCGAGGCAGTTCACCCAGCCGCTCACCCAGGTCGCGTCGATGGCCAACCTGTTGCAGTCCGGGGTGGCCTCGGCCGAGCGGGTCTTCGCGGTGCTCGACGCCGACGAGCAGAGCCCGGACCCGGCCCAGCCGGCCCGGGTCGCCGACCCGCACGGGCGCGTCGAGTTCGAGCACGTCTCCTTCCGGTACGACCCGGAGAAGCCGCTCATCGACGACCTGTCGCTGGTCGCCGAGCCGGGTCACACGGTCGCCATCGTCGGTCCCACCGGCGCCGGCAAGACCACGCTGGTCAACCTGGTCATGCGGTTCTACGAGCTGGACGGCGGGCGGATCACGCTGGACGGGGTGGACATCTCCACGATGCGCCGCGACGACCTGCGCGGCCGGATCGGCATGGTGCTCCAGGACACCTGGCTGTTCGGCGGCACCATCCGGGACAACATCGCCTACGGCCGGCCGGACGCCACCGAGGAGGAGATCCTCGCCGCCGCCCGGGCGACGTTCGTGGACCGGTTCGTCCGCAGCCTGCCGGACGGCTACGACACGGTGATCGACGAGGAGGGCAGCAACGTCAGCGCCGGCGAGAAGCAGCTCATCACCATCGCCCGGGCGTTCCTGGCCGAGCCGTCGCTGCTGATCCTGGACGAGGCGACCAGCTCGGTGGACACCCGCACCGAGGTGCTGCTCCAACGCGCCATGGCGGCGCTGCGGTCGGACCGGACGAGCTTCGTCATCGCGCACCGGCTCTCCACGATCCGCGACGCCGACCTGATCCTGATGATGGAGCAGGGCCGGATCGTCGAGCAGGGCACCCATGACCAGCTCGTCGCCGCCGGTGGCGCGTACGCCCGCCTCTACCGGGCGCAGTTCAGCGGCGCGGTCATCTCCGACGAGGTGCCGGCACCCGCCCCGGCCGGCCCGCCGGGAATGCGGGCCGGCGCCGGCACGCCGGTCGGGAACTGACGTGGACCCGGCCACAGGTCCGGCACCGGTCCCCGTCCGGGCGCCTCACCGGCACCCGGACGGGCCGGGGTCAGGCCGGGAGCAGCTCCGCCGACCGGCTCGCGACCACCGCGCCGATCAGGCCCAGCGCCTGCGCGGCGGGCATCGGGTCGAGCACCCGGCCGTCGCGCAGGCGCAGCGAGACCGAACCGTCGGCCGCCTCCCGGGGGCCCAGAACCCCGGTGTACGGGACGCGGCTGCGGGACGCGTCCCGGATCCGGGCACCCAGCGAACCGGCGTGGTCGACCTCGGCCCGCAGCCCGGCCGCCTCGGCCCGGCGGGCCAGCACGACGGTCGCCTCGGCCTGCGCCGCGTCGACCGGGAGCAGCAGCAACTGCACCGGGGCGTACCAGGCGGGGAACGCGCCCTCGTGCACCTCGATCAGGTACGCGAACAGCCGCTCCATGCTGCCGACGAGGCTGCGGTGCACCATCACCGGCCGTTTCCGGCGGCCGTCCGAGTCGGTGTACGACAGGTCGAACCGCTCCGGCTTGTCGAAGTCGAGCTGGACGGTGGAGATGGTCGACTCCCGGCCGGCCGCGTCCACGATCTGAATGTCGATCTTCGGGCCGTAGAACGCGGCCTCGCCGGGCGCCTCGACGACGTCCACCCCGTCGAGCGCGGCGCGGAGCAGTTCCTCGGCGCGTGCCCAGCCGGCGTCGTCGCCCACGTACCGCTGGTCCTGCCCGCGCAGCGACAAGCGGAACCCGGCGGGACGGACGCCGAGCGCGGCGTGCGCCTCGCCGATCAGCCGCAGGATCTCGCGGACCTCGTCGCCGACCTGCCCCAGCGCGCAGAAGTTGTGCGCGTCGTTGAGCGAGATGGCGCGCACCCGGGACAGCCCGCCCAGCACCCCGGAACGCTCCGCCCGGTACATGCCGCCCAACTCGGCGACCCGCAGCGGCAGCTCCCGGTAGGAGCGGCCGCGGGCGCGGAACACCAGCGCGTGGTGCGGGCAGAGCGCCGGGCGCAGCACGAACTCGTCGTCGGCACTCAGCCGCATCGGCGGGAACATGTCGTCGGCGAAGTAGCCCAGGTGCCCGGACAGCTCGAACAGTTCCCGCTTGCCCAGCGGCGGCGAGTAGACGTGCTGGTAACCGGCCCGGCGCTCCAGCTCCCGGACGTACTCCTCGACGGCGTGCCGGGCGGCGGCGCCGGCCGGCAGCCAGATCGGCAGCCCGGCGCCCGCGAGCGGGTCGGAGACGAACAGCTCCAGGTCCCGGCCGAGCCTACGGTGGTCGATCATGTCGCTCTCCTTGATCGGGTACGACCCGGAGGCGAGCAGGCCCGGTACGCCGCGAGGCCCCGGAGCGGATCGCCCCGGGGCCTCGTCGACGGAAACGTCAGTGCGGCACGCCGGGAACACCCGGCGTCGTGGTCACTACCGCGCTGCGCATGCCACGACGGTAGGCGCGCGGATATCGACGGCGCATCCGAGTTTCGGAGAGAGGGTGCGGGTCGCCGACACGGGACCTGTCGGCGACCCGCCGCGGCCAGGGCATCGGGAACGGGGGACCCGACGGCTCCGGTGCCGCGTCCCGTCAACGGTACGCCGCGATCCGTCGATCCGCCGCCCCGCCCCGGGGCCCCGCCCACCCGTCACCTCCGGCCGGGTCGGCTCGTTGCACACCTGCGGCCCGTCGGTGTCGCCTGTCACCGCCAGGCGGGGCCGGTGGTGGTGACGCCCGACACGGCGTCAGGCTCGATCCGGTCGAACGGAGAACTCCGGCGAGGTGGCGGTCGTGGCCGAACTCATCTCTGACGTCGCGTCGCCCATGTGGGCGTACGCGCTGCTGCTGATCCTGCTGATCGCCGACGCCTTCGTCCCGGTGGTGCCGACCCAGCTCGTCATGATCACCAGCGGGGCGCTGACCGTGTACGGCGGACTCAGCCTGCCGCTCACCATCGCGGTCGGCGCCGCCGGCGTGTTCATCGGGGATCTGGCCTGCTATCTGATCGGCCGCACCACGCCGACCCGCCGCCCGGCCCGCGCGACGACACCCGGACGGGCACGCCGGGCCGTCACCCGGGTCACTCGCGGGCTGCGCGAACCGGGGCCGCTAGTGATCCTGCTCTGCCGCTTCGTGCCCGGCGGCCGGATGGCGGCCTGCTTCTCGGCCGGGCGCAGCCGCTACCCGTACCGCCTCTTCCTGCCCTACGAGGCGGCGGCGGCTCTCGCCTGGTCCAGCTACGGGGCGCTGGTCGGTCATCTGGGCGGTACGGCGCTGACCCACTCGGCGTGGCGGCTGCTGCTGATCGGCGGGGTGGCCGCGGCCGGGTTCGCGCTGGCCGGGTGGGCGATGACCTGGATCAGCAGCACCCGGCAGACCCGCGCCGAGGCCACCGCCGACTCGACCGGCAGCTGAACTTGAAGGAAGAACAGCCATGAGTGGTGGGGCGAACTGGCGCGACGTCAAGGCGAAAGCCCGAAGTATCGATCCCTCGTGGGACGACAGCGAGCGTGTGGCCAGGCGGGGACAGTTGCGAGAGCAGATGCTGGCTTCGGTCAGCGGCGCGCAGCTGGCGGAGATCCGCAAGCAGCTGGGCATGACCCAGGCCCAGCTGGCGGAAGCGGCCGGCTTGTCTCAGGCACGGATCAGCCAGATCGAGAACGGCGAGAGTGTCAACCTGGACATCCTGCGCGCCTACGTCACCGGGCTGGGCGGACACCTCGATGTGGTCGCTCGAATCGGGAACATCCGCCTCGACGTGGCCTGACGCGTTCTCGGGGGTCCGGTAGGGGACGACCCGGGTAGCGAAGTGGGTGGTGGTCCCGGATCCGTCTGGGGCGGTTCCGGCGACAGGCTGGCCGTATGCCTGGAACGCGGAGAAGTGGCCTGTTGGCACTCGGCGGGATCGTCCTGGCGGCGGTGCTCGCGACGGTCGGTCATCTTGAGGTGAACGACGATCTGGATCCCTGGTCGCTGACCGTCAGCGACTTCGCCGTCTCCGATCGGGGCGGCGTCATCGACACGGCGATGGCGGTGCTCGCGGCGGCCAGTCTCGTGTTGCTGCCGGCGCTACGCCGGGCCGGTGCGGGCCGGGTGCCGATCGCTTTGCTGACCGCCTGGTCGGCCGGGTTGCTGGCCGCCGCAGTGGTGCCCACGAACGAGCCGGGTACGCCGATGGACACCGCCGCGTACGTGCACCGGTACGCCTCGGTGCTGTCGTTCCTGGCGCTGCCGGTGGCCGGCTGGCTGCTCGCCCGGCACCCGGTCGCCGGGGCGGCCGCCTGGCTGCGCGGCCTGACCGCAGCCAGCGTGGTGCTCGCGGCCACGATGATCTGGTCCGCCTACCCGGGTGACCGAGCCCTGCTGGGCCTGATCGAGCGCGCGCTCATCCTGACCGAGACGGCCCTCCTGGCCACCCTGGCCCTGCACCTCACCCTGACCAAAGTCGTCGATCATGCAGTTGTGACCCCGCACAGACCGGGCATTCCGGTCGGATCGGGGGCCGCAACTCCATGATCGACGAGCAGAAGGTGGCGCGCTACTCCAGCTCGTGGAGCATGAGCTGGCGGGCGGCCTCGGTGATGGAGCCGGACAGGCTCGGGTAGATGGTGATGGTGTGGGCCAGCTCGTTGACGGTGAGGTTGTTCTCCACCGCCATCGTGATCGGCAGGATCAGCTCGCTGGCCTTCGGCGCCACCACCACGCCGCCGATCACCTGGCCGCTCGCCGGCCGGCAGAACAGCTTGACGAATCCGTCGGCCAGGTCGTCCATCTTCGCCCGGGCGTTGCCGGACAGCGGCAGCATCACCTGGCGGGCCGGGGTCTTGCCGGCGTCCACCTCGTCCTGGGAGACGCCGACGGTGGCCAGCTCCGGGTCGGTGAAGACGTTCGCCGCGACCGTACGCAGCCGTAGCGGCCGGACCGCCTCGCCCAGCGCGTGCCACATCGCGATGCGGCCCTGCATGGCCGCGACGCTCGCCAGCGGGAGCACGCCGGTGCAGTCACCCGCCGCGTAGATGCCCGGCACGTTGGTACGGGAGACCCGGTCGACAGTCACGTAACCGCCCCGGGCCAGCTCCACGCCGTACTCGGCCAGGCCCAGGTCGGCGGTGTTCGGGATCGAGCCGACAGCGATCAGCGCGTGCGAGCCGGTGACCTGGCGCCCGTCGGAGAGCACCACCTCGACCCCGTCGCCGACGCGGCGGACCGCCTCGGCGCGGGAGTTGTTCAGGATGCTCATGCCCCGGTTGCGGAACACCCGCTCGATCGCCGACGCGGCGTCGGCGTCCTCGTGCGGCATGACCCGGTCGCGGCTGGACACCAGCGTGACCTTGACGCCCATGGCGAGGTACGCGCTGGCGAACTCGGCGCCGGTCACGCCGGAGCCGACCACGATCAGGTGCTCGGGCAGCTCGGGCAGGTCGTACACCTGGCGCCAGGTCAGGATGCGCTCGCCGTCCGGTACGGCGGTGGGCAACTGGCGGGGGGTCGCGCCGGTCGCGACGAGCACCGTCGACGCGGCGATGGAGTATTCGGCGCCGCCGCCGGCCGGGGTGACGATCACCCGGTGGGTGTGGCCGAGCGTGTCCTCACCGAGCCGGGCGGTGCCGGCGACGAACTCGACACCGGCCTTTACGAGCTTGGTGTGGATGTCGGCGGACTGCGCCAGCGCGAGCCGCTTGACCCGCTCGTGCACCGCGCGGGCGTCGACAGTGACCGCCTCCAGGCCGTCGGAGTGCACGCCGAACTCCTCGGTGTCCCGGTAACCGGTGACCACCTCGGAGCTGGCGATGAACGTCTTGGAGGGCACACAGTCGGAGAGCACGCAGGCGCCACCGGCCCCTTCCGCCTCGACGACGGTGACCTCGGCGTCCAACTGCGCGGCGACCAGAGCCGCCTCGTACCCGGCCGGTCCGCCGCCGATGATCACGATCTGGCTCACCGAGCCATCCCTTCGTTCGCGACTGCGGGGCTCCGCTCCGCTGCACTCCTCGCGCTCACGGAGCCATCCCTTCGTCGAAGCTCACAGTGCTCACAGTGACTTTCTTCTCCCCGTCCCGTCCGACACGCACTGTCGTATTCTCCCCCACCCGCCAGCCGGGCTATCGTCGTCGCCGTGGGTCTCTACGCTGCTTACGGCTCGAACCTGGATCCCGCCCGCATGCGCGCCTACTGCCCGCATTCGCCGATGGTGGGCACCGGCTGGCTCGAGGGCTGGCGGCTCACCTTCGCCGGCGAGGACGTCATCGGCTGGGAGGGCTCGGTCAGCACCGTGGTCGAGTCCCCGGGTGACCGGGTGTTCGTGGCGCTCTACGACATCCACCCGTACGACGCGGCGCAGCTCGACGAGATCGAGGGCGTGACCGCCGGGACGTACCGCAAGCTGACCGTCCGCGTCTCGACGCTCGACGGTGACGTGACCGCGTGGGTCTACGTGTTCGACGGGTACGAGGGCGGGCTGCCCACCGCGTGGTACCTCTCGGAGCTCGCGAACGCCGCGGAGAAGGCGGGCGCGCCGGACGACTACGTCACCGAGCTGCGGTCCCGCCCCACCGGCACCGCGTCCGCGTAGCGCGTCTCCCACACCGAACAGTGTGCTCCGGACAGCGTTCCGGCCGCTCGGCGACCCCGGTAGGCGGGTGCCGGGTCACACCCGCGAGGCGGGCACGCTCCGCTCGTACATGTCGGTCCAGCGCTCCTCCACCAGCCCGACGGAGCGGTAGAGCGTGACCGGCGCGGTCGGGTTGGCCAGGTCGACGCCGAGCCCGGCGCCGGTCCGGCCCTTCGCCGCGTAGATCGCGAAGGCCCGGCGCAGCAGCGCCGCACCCACCCCGCGGCGCCGGTACGCGGGCAGCACCGACAGCGTCCGCACCCACCCCAGGTCCTGGTCGAGCGCCTGGTCGGAGGACTGGAGCGCACCGGCCGGCTCGCCGTCGACCTCGGCCAGCAGCCACTCGTCCCAGACCTTGCCGTACGACGGCAGCAGGTCCCGCCACCGCTCGAAGTCGAGCGGGTCGTGATCGGGGGTGTCCCGGAACGCGGTGTCGTAGATCCGGTGGAACAGCCGCAGGTCGTTCTCGTCGTCGGCGCGCAGCGGCCGCACCGTCACGCCGGGCGGGGGCGTCGGCTCGGCGGGCAGGTCGGCGAACGTGCGGCTCATCCGGATGTAGCGCTTGATCCGGGTGAACCCGGCCTCGGCCAGCTCACCGGCCCAGCGGGTCTCCGGCGCGTACACCCCGGTGCGCGCGGTCAGCGCGGGCAGGCCGCGCTCGGCGGCCCGCTCGGCGACCCGTTCCAGCAGCCGCGCCAGCAGCGGCGCGCGCAGGTCGGCGCCGCGGTCGGGGTCGACGAGGACATCCACCCACTCCCGGCCCACGCCGCTCGGGTTGGCCAGGATCGACCACGCCACCGCCGTCCCGTCCGGGTCGGTGACCAGCCAGGAGTCCCGGGCCGGGTCGACGAACGGCGCGGTCAGCGCGGACCGCACGTCCTCGTCGTCGAAGTCGGGGTAGCCCACGGCGAACGTGTCGGAGGCGTGCACCACCGCCAGGATCGCGGGTACGTCGTCGAGGGTCGGGCGGCGGGCCGACCAGCCGGCGGGGAGCGTCACGGGCCAGATCGTGGCAGCCGGACCGGCCGGATCGCCTCCCATTTATCCGCCGCGGGCGCGCTGCCGCGCGGCGCCGAGCAGACCCAGCAGCTCGGCGCCCTCGGCCGCGCTCAACGCGCGGAACGCCGCCGACGCCAGCCGGTCGGTCACCGCCTCGGCCCACAGCCGGCGCCGCACCAGCGGCCCGACCGGCGGGTACGGGGGCACCCAGCCGCACGCCGCGGCGCCCGCCTCGCCCTCCGGACCGGCCAGCACCGCCTCCAGCGGCGTCAGCCCGGCGGCGCGCACCGCCAGCAGGTACGCCCCGGCGAAGTGCTCGCGCAGCAGCAGCATGCCGACAGCCGCCCGCGCACCGGGCGAGGGATCGGGTACCGGCATGGCCCGCCAGGCGGCGAACAGCGGCATGCCGCTGCCGTCCGCCGCGTCGACAGCGCGGCCCAGCAGCGCGGCGAGCCGGGACGACTCGGCGCCGTCGCCCAGCCGGGCGGTGCCCCACCGGCAGCACTCGGCCAGGTTGGCGGCGGCCACCTCCAGCGGCGGGACGGTCCGAGCGGCGGCGTCCCAGCCGTCCGTGACCGCCTCGGGTGCGATGAAGCCGAGCGCGGCGGCGACCGTCTCGGCGCGGACGTCACCGAGCGCACCGGCCCGCCCGGTGATGTAGAAGGCCCAGCCGGAGATGCCCAGCAGCCGCGCCCGGCGCAGCGTCGACGGGCAGCGGGCGAACGCCTCCCCGAGTTCCAGCACCAGCGGTTTGCAGGCGGCGGCGAGTTGTTCCGGGGTCATCGGCCGCCCGTCGCCGTGACTCCACCGTAGCCATTCATCACGCTCAGTCTGCCGGGTGGTCACCGGTGTCGGCATCCCCCTCTTCGGCGTCGAGCGCCTCCAACACGGCCTCGACCTCACCGGCCCGGCGCCGGGCGGCGGTGACCGCCCGTTCCGCGCCTCGGCGGGCCAGCCGGGCCCGGCTCAGTTCCTGCTCCGCCACGGCCCGGCGGCGCTCCAACTCGGCCAGTTCGGTCTCGATCCGGTCCAGCGTCGCGGCGCCGTCCCGCTCGGCCGCGTCGGCCGTCGCCAGCTCCTTCTCCGCCCGGTCCAGGTCCGCGCGGGCCCGGGTCAGCTCCCGGGTCGCGGTCCGCCGCCGCCCGGCCCGTTCGGCCCGCGCCGCCCGCTCGTCGCGGGCCCGGCGCGCGTCGGCCCGCTCGGCCGCCCGATCCGGTACGACGGGCGGCTCCTCGCCCCCTGTCACGAGCCGCAGCTGGGGGCGGGGCACCTCGCCGAACCCGGCGTAGTGACTGGCCCGCAGCAGGCGTCCGGCGCGCACCTGTTCGGCCACCTCGGTGTCCGACAGTGCGGCGTTGAGTGTCGCCTCCACCTCGCCCAGCGGCAGCTTCCCGGCCGGGGGCGCGGCGGGTTCGGCGGCGGCGAGCCGACGTACCTCAGCCACCAGCGCGCCCACGACGGCGCGCCGCTGCGCGGAGAGTTCCCGCAGCGTGCCGCCGCGCAGGTCGCGTTGCGCGGCACGCAGCGACTCGGCGAGCTGAGTGAGGTCGGCGACCAGCTCGGGCCGGCGGATCGCCAGCAGGTTGACCAGCCAGGCCGCCACCGTGGGCCGGCGCAGCCTGCCGATCTCCCGGGCGGTACGCGGGTCGCCGGACTGCCGCGCCTGCGCGACGGCGGCGTCCCGGGCCGCGACGAACCGGTCCGGCGGCGTGGCGTAGAGCTGCCGGATCACCTCCGCGGGCACCTCGGCCATGCTCAGGCGTCGATCCGGGTGCCCGGCTCCAGACGGCGGTAGTCGGTGTTGGACATCGCCGTGTACTGCCGGTCCAGCACGCCGAAGCCGTTGTCGTTGAGCAGCCCGTCGTGCAGCGCGTACGCCCGGCGCGGCGCGACCGCCCGGATGAAGTCGAGCACCTCGGAGAACTTCGACCAGGGCGCGTGAATCGGGGCGAACAGCGTGTCCACCTGCACGTCGTCGGGCACGAGCAACGCGTCGCCCGGGTGGTAGACCACGTCGGCGAACAGGTAGCCGATGTTCTGGATCACCGGGATGTCCGGGTGGATGACCGCGTGCTGCCCGCCGTACGCCCGCACCGGCACCCCGGCGACGGTGAACGACTGTCCGGGCTCGACCGTCACCAGCGCCTCGGCGGCGTCGCCGAGCACGCCGGCCAGCGAGGCGGGGCCGTGCACGGGCACCGGCCGCCGTTCCAGCGCCCGGGTCAGCGTGGCGACGTCCACATGGTCCGGATGTTCGTGGGTGATCAGCACCGCGTCCGCCCCGTCCAGCGCCGCCGGATCGCTGAAGACACCGGGGTCGACGACGAGCACCGCACCGTCGTGCTCCAGCCGGAGGCAGGAGTGCGTGTACTTGGTCACCTGCATCGTGACTCCTCGAATACCGAATCGTGATGTCCTGAGCGCAGTCTGCCGGAACCGGCGCGACCACGCGTCACGTCCGAGGTATCGGTCCCGGCTGGCGGGGCCGCCGACGATCGGAGTACGGGGCATGGGTGGACGACGACTCCGGGGCGTGGCCCTGGTGGCTGTGGGTCTGATAGTTGCGCTGGGTGTGGGCGCGTGCAGCGCGGGCGGTGACAGTGGCAGCGACTCGGCCGCGCCGGCCGCCGACGGAGGCGCGGGGCGCGAGCAGGCCGCCGAGGGCGGCGCGGACAGCGATCAGGCGGCCCCGGGCGGCACCGGCGGCGCGGACCTGCGGGTCGACCAGCGGTCCATCATCTACACCGGCACCATGCAGGTCCGGGTGGACGATGTGGAGGCCGCCGCGCGGGAGGCGATCACCGCGGTGACGGCGGCCGGCGGATTCGTCGGCGCCGACCGGCGGTCGAGCCGGGCCGCCGAGGCGCGGGCGGCGCTGACGCTGCGCGTGCCGGCGGACCGGTTCTCCGCGGTGATCGACCGGCTCGCCGGTCTCGGCCGGCAGGAGCGCCGGGAGATCCGCACCGAGGACGTCACCGAGCAGGTGGTCGACCTGGACGCCCGGATCGCCACCCAGCGGGCGCGGGTGGAGAGTTCCCGCAAGCTGCTCGCCCGGGCCACGTCGGTGGACGAGCTGGTGCGGCTGGAGAACGAGGTGGGCACCCGCCAGGCCGACCTGGCCGCGCTGGAGGCCCGCAAGCGCCGGCTCGCGGACCTGACCGCGCTCTCCACCATCACCGTGACGTTCCTCGGTCAGGACGCCAGCACCGCCGAGGAGGAGGCCGACCTCGGCTTCCTGGCCGGGCTGGGCGGCGGCTGGACGGCATTCCTGGCCTCGGCCCGGGTCCTGCTCACCGTGCTCGGCGCGGTGCTGCCCTTCGCGGTCGTGATCGGCGTACCGCTGTGGTTGCTGCTCCTGTGGCGGCGCCGGGTGCGGGCCCGGCGGACGCCGCCGCCCGGCCCGGGCGCGATGCCGCCGGGCCCGGCCGGGCCCGCCGACGGTCCGGTCAGCGCGCCGCCGCCAGTGCCCGCAGCGCGGTCTGGACCATGAGGCGTACGCCGACCTCGATGGCGCGCTCGTCCACGTCGAACGACGCCCGGTGCAGGTCCACGTTGGGCCCGCTGCGGCCGACGCCGAGACGGGCGAGCGCGCCCGGCACGTGCTCCAGGTACCAGGAGAAGTCCTCGCCGCCCATGCTCTGCGGCGTCTCGGCGATGCCGTCGGGGCCGAGCGCCGCGGCGGTGGCCGCGGTGAGCACGCCGATCGCGCCGGCGTCGTTCGTCACCGGGGGCCGGCCGCGCAGGTATTCCAGGTCGACTGTGGCGCCGGTGGGGGCGAGCACGTCCCGCACCACCTGAGCCACGATCTCGGGGGCCTGGTCCCAGGTGTCGCGGTCCATCACCCGCAGCGTGCCGGCCGCGCACGCCTCGGACGGGATGACGTTGTAACGGGTGCCGGCCGAGGCGTGGCCGAACACCAGCAGCAGCCCGCTGTTGGCCGGCACCCGGCGGCTGATCAGCGTGGGCACCTCGGTCACCAGCCGGCCGAGCGCGTCCACCAGGTCGACGGTCAGGTGGGGGCGGGCGGTGTGCCCGCCCGGCCCGGTGAGCCGGACCGTGACGTTGTCGGCGGCGGCGGTGATCGGGCCGACCCGCAGGCCGACCTTGCCCACCGGCAGGTTCGGGTCGCAGTGCAGCGCGAAGATCTGCACCACGTCCTCCAGGCCGCCGGCCTCGATGACCTCGAGCGAGCCGCAGGGCAGGATCTCCTCGGCCGGCTGGAAGATCAGCCGGACCCGGCCGTCGAGCCGGCCGGTGTCGGCGAGCTGGGCCAGCAGCATGCCGACGCCGAGCATCACCGACGTGTGCACGTCGTGGCCGCAGGCGTGGCAGACGCCCTCGACTGTCGAGCGGTACGACACGTCCTTCGGGTCGCTCAGCGGCAGCGCGTCGATGTCGGCGCGGAGCGCGATCACCGGCCCGTCCGGGCGCCCGTTGATGTCGCAGATGACGCCGTTGCCCTTCGGCAGCAGACGCGGCTTCAGCCCGGCCAGGGACAGCTCGCGGTGCACCAGGGCGGCCGTCTCGAACTCCTCGCCGGACAACTCCGGGTGGGAGTGGATGTGACGGCGCGTTTCGATGAGGCCGGGTACGCGCAGCGCGAGCAGATGGTCGAGCTCGAAGGGCAGGGGCTGGTAATCGGTCGGCGTCTCGGACCGGGACGACGCCAGCAGGCCGCCGGAAGGCAGCGTCAACGCACTCGTCACGTCGAATTCTCGATCACTAGAAGTGGATGGATCTTCGGGTCGGACAGCAGACAGCCTAGACCTCCGGCGGTGACGCTGCGCAACATCTTTCGCGTAGCGGTCGGACCGCGCAGCGTCACGAATGCCCTGGTGGGAGGGCTCGAATATCTGCGGGACAGCAGGTAGATCGCGGTCGAACGCCGTCATCCGCCTCCCACCTCCTACAACGCGTAACCGTTTCATCGGTCACAAATAACGACCCGTCGTTCCGAATTGTCGCATTAGTCGCGGCAATTAACTGCCGCTCCGACAATTGCACGACAACTGTCGGCTGCCGGAAGACTCCCGACGGTGACACGAGCGTCCGACCGCCGACCGCACAGGCTGTCCGTCCCGTTCACCCGATCCGGTTACCCGGAACGGCGAATCGCACACGCGAAAGCGGCCCGCGCCGCGCACTCAGGGTGCGCGGCGGGGCCGCCTCCGGACGACTCAGAACCGGTCGCTGGGCCGGTAGATCCCCCACACCTCGCGCAGCGTCCCGCAGACCTCGCCGACGGTGGCGCGGGCGCGCAGCGCCTCCTTCATCGGGTAGAGCACGTTGGCGTCCCCCTCGGCGGCGGCACGCAGCTCGGCCAGGGCCCGCTCGACCGCGCCCGAGTCCCGCTCGGCGCGCAGCCGGGCCAGCCGCTCCCCCTGCGCCGCCTCGATCGCCGGGTCGACCCGCAGCGGCTCGTACGGCTCCTCCTCGTCGATCCGGAACCGGTTGAGCCCGACCACCACCCGCTCGCCCGAGTCGATCTCCTGAGCGATCCGGTACGCGGACTGCTCGATCTCCCGCTTCTGGAAACCGGCCTCGATCGCGTCCACCGCCGAGCCGTGGTCGAAGACCCGGTCCATCAGCTCGGTGGCCGCCGCCTCCACCTCGGCGGTCATCGCCTCCACCACGTACGACCCGGCGAA
Source organism: Micromonospora sp. WMMA1949 (assembly GCF_027460145.1). Lineage (NCBI taxonomy): Bacteria > Bacillati > Actinomycetota > Actinomycetes > Micromonosporales > Micromonosporaceae > Micromonospora > Micromonospora sp. WMMA1949. Next base: position 1,883,266 of record NZ_JAPZBG010000001.1, read on the forward strand.
CGGGTCGACGGTGGCGGTCAGGTCCGTCTCGTACGCCAGCACCTGCTGGGTGCGCAGCGCCAGCCGGGCCGCCTTCTCGGTGGGCAGCGCGATGGCCTCGTCGAAGCTGTTCGTGTGCAGCGACTGGGTGCCGCCGAGCACGGCGCCGAGGCCCTGCACCGCCACCCGGACCAGGTTCACCTCCGGCTGCTGCGCGGTGAGCTGCACGCCGGCGGTCTGGGTGTGGAACCGCAGCATCATCGACTTCGGGTTCTTCGCGCCGAACTCGTCGCGCATCAGCCGGGCCCAGATGCGCCGGGCCGCGCGGAACTTCGCGACCTCCTCGAGCAGCGTGGTGCGGGCCACGAAGAAGAACGACAGGCGGGGCGCGAAGTCGTCGACGGCCAGCCCGGCGGCGAGCGCCGCGCGGACGTACTCCACGCCGTTGGCGAGGGTGAACGCGACCTCCTGCGCGGGCGACGCGCCGGCCTCGGCCATGTGGTAGCCGGAGATGGAGATGGTGTTCCACTTCGGCACCTCGGCCCGGCAGTAGGCGAAGGTGTCGGCGACCAGCCGCAGCGAGGGCTTCGGCGGGAAGATGTACGTCCCCCGGGCGATGTACTCCTTGAGGATGTCGTTCTGGATCGTGCCGTTGAGCGCCGCCCCCGGCACGCCGTTCTCCTCGGCCACGAGCTGGTAGAGCAGCAACAGCACCGAGCCGGGCGCGTTGATGGTCATCGACGTGGAGACCTTGTCCAGCGGGATGCCGCCGAACAGCGTGCGCATGTCCTCGATGGAGTCGATGGCCACGCCGACCTTGCCCACCTCGCCGTGCGCGATCGGGTCGTCCGAGTCGTACCCCATCTGGGTGGGCAGGTCGAAGGCGACCGACAGGCCCATGGTGCCGGCGCGCAGCAGCTGGTGGTAGCGCGCGTTGCTCTCGGTCGCGGTGCCGAACCCGGCGTACTGTCGCATGGTCCAGGGCCGGGACGTGTACATCGTCGGGTACACCCCGCGGGTGTACGGGAACTCGCCCGGCTCACCCAGCCGGGCGTCCAGGTCCGCCGGAAGGTCTGCCGCCGTGTAGACGCCCTGGATCGGGAAACCCGACTCGCTTGACCGCGCATCGCTCATTACCGGATGGTAGGACGCGCAGACCGCCTGGTGGGTGAGGGATACCGCACACCTCCCGGTGGCGGCGCACCGGAGGTGAACAACCGACCACATACCGTCGAGTAGGTAAACGCCCGCCGCGTCGGGTTTCGCATCGGGCGTCGGAACCAGCAAGATAGAGGGGTTGTGTCCCAGCCCCCTCGATATCCCCCGGTGGCTTTTCTGTGACTCAGATTCCGACGTGGAGCGGCGGACCGGCCAGTCCCCCCACTGGACGCGCGGCGCCCGGCACCACCATCGGTGGTCGCTACTCGCTGCGCTCCCCGGTGGGCAACGGAGGCATGGGCACGGTCTGGCGGGCCACAGACACGTTGCTGCGCCGTGATGTGGCGGTCAAGGAGGTCGTCCTCCCGCCGGGGCTCGCCCCGAGCGACCGCGACGCGCTCTACGAACGGACGCTGCGGGAGGCCCGCGCCGCCGCCGCGATCCAGCACCCGGCAGTGGTGCAGGTCTACGACGTGGTCACCGAGGGTGGCCGTCCGTGGATCGTGATGGAGCTGCTGGACGCCCGCAGCCTGGCCGACATGGTGATCGAGGACGGGCCGGTCGCGCCGCGCGCCGTCGCCAAGATCGGCATCGCGCTGCTCGGCGCGCTGGAGGTGGCGCACGCGATCGGCGTGCTGCACCGCGACGTCAAGCCGGCGAACGTGCTGATCTGCACCGACGGCCGCTGCGTGCTCACCGACTTCGGCGTGGCCCGGATGCCCACCGACGTGCAGCTCACCACGCCCGGGATGGTGCTCGGCTCGCCGCACTTCATCTCCCCCGAGCGGGCCATGGGCCAGGAGTTCGGGCCGCCGAGCGACCTGTTCTCGCTCGGCGTGACGCTCTACACGGCGGTCGAGGGCCGGCCCCCGTTCGACAAGGGCGACCCGATCGAGACCATGCACGCAGTGGTCGAGGACCCGCCCGCCACGCCGCAGCGCAGCGGCCCGCTCACCGGCGTGCTGATGGGGCTGCTGGAGAAGGACCCGGCCCGCCGGATGGACGTGCACCGTGCCCGGGCCAACCTGCGTGAGCTGCTCGCCGGGCCGCTGACCAGCACCGCCACCGCCGTCAACTCGGTCACCGACCCGTACGCGGTGGTGCCGGTGCCGCGCCCGACCACGCCGCCGGCGATCGCCGCGGAGCCGAAGCCGAGCGGGCAGATCGGCGGCCGGGCGATGATCGGCCCGGACGAGTCGCTCACCGACCGCCTCGCGGCCCTGCGCCGCGGCGAGCGGCCCCAGGCCGAGAAGGCCGCGGCGGGTGCCGCCGCGCTCGACGAGACCAGCGCCGACGCGCTGGCCGGCCCGCTGCACACCCCGACCGGCGCGATGTCCGGGCCGGGCACGCCGGAGGCCACCCAGCGCATCTCGCCGGACGCCACGGTCCGGCTCGGGGCGGGCGCCGGTGCGGACGCGACCCAGGCGGTACCCGCCACCTACGGCCGCACCGTCGACGCCACCCAGCCGGTGTACGGCGGCGGCAACCAGTGGTCGGTGCCCGGCACCGGCCAGGCGTGGACCACCCCGGCGACCGCGCCGGCCGCCGGTGGTGCCGGCACGCTCGGCACCGCCAAGGGCCTGCTCGGCCGGGTGAAGGCGTGGCCGCGCAAGGTCCAGCTCGCCGCCGCCGGTGGCCTCGCCGTGGTGCTGCTGGTGAGCGTGATCGCGCTGACCAGCGGCGGCGACGACGCGCCGCCGCCGATCGTGGGCACGCTGCCCACCACCTCGGCGGCGGCCGCGCCGGAGATGCAGGAGCGGACCGTCAAGGGCGTCACCATCCAGGTCCCGAAGGGCTGGCAGCAGCAGACCGGCGGCCTCTACGTCGACTACGTCGACCCGGAGGACGAGGGCCGCAAGGTGCGGGTCATCGCCGAGAAGTGGGGCGGCACCTCGATCAGCTGGGCCGAGTTCGCCTCGCGGAACCTGAAGAGCAAGACCGCGAACAGCAAGACCTGCCCGGCCCCCTACACCGAGTTGTCCGTCTCCGAGCAGCCACTCGCCGGCCAGACCGCGGGCCAGCTCGAATACACCTGCGGCGAGGGCGAGACCATGCGGCACGGCATCTGGCGGGGCCTGGTCAAGGACGGCAAGGTCTACTCGTTCTACCTCTCCACGACCGACGCGCGATTCGCCGAGAGCAAGCCGATCTTCGACGCGATGGTCGACTCGTTCCAGCTCACGGCGGCCAACTGAGTCGAGGCCGACGGTCGGTGGTGATCCGCCGCCGTGCTTTCATGAGGCAATGGCGGCGGAAACCACTGACCTTGACGACCTTCGCGTACGAGCCGAGCGCTGGCTCGCCGACGACCCCGACCCGGCCGGCCGCGCCGAGCTGCGCGCCGTCCTCGACGGGCTGCCCGGCACGGCGGCCGACCTGGCCGACCGGTTCGCCGGTCCGCTGACCTTCGGCACCGCCGGGCTGCGCGGCCCGCTGCGCGCCGGGCCCAACGGCATGAACCTCGCCGTGGTCACCCAGGCCGCCGCCGGGCTCGTCGGCTGGCTCGCCGCCCAGGGCGGCGAGGGCCCCCTGGTGATCGGGTACGACGCCCGGCACGGCTCGCTGGCCTTCGCCGAGCGCACCGCACAGGTGGCCACCGGTGCGGGCCGGCCGGCGCTGCTGCTGCCCCGGCCGCTGCCCACGCCCGTGCTGGCGTTCGCGGTCCGGCAGCTCGGCGCGGTCGCCGGAGTGATGGTCACCGCCAGCCACAACCCGCCGCAGGACAACGGCTACAAGGTCTACCTGGGCGCGCAACTCGGCGGTGACCTGGGCGCCGGAGCGCAGATCGTGCCGCCCGCCGACGCCGGTATCGAGGCGGCCATCCGGGCGGTCGGCCCGCTCGCGGCGGTCCCGCTCGGCCCGGCCGGGCAGGTGCTCGGCGACGACCTGGTGGCCGCGTACGTCGAGCGGGCCGCCGCCGTGGTGGACCCGGCCGGACCCCGCGACCTGAAGGTGGCGTACACGCCGCTGCACGGGGTGGGCGCCGCCGTGCTGACCGCCGCGTTCGCGCGCGCCGGATTCGGCGTGCCCGGCGTGGTGCCCGAGCAGGCCGAACCGGACCCGGCGTTCCCGACCGTCAGCTTCCCCAACCCGGAGGAGCCGGGCGCGGTGGACCTGCTCGTCGCGCTCGCCGACCGCACCGCAGCGGACCTCGCCATCGCCAACGACCCGGATGCGGACCGCTGCGCGGTGGCCGTCCGCGACGCCGGGTCCTGGCGGATGCTGCGTGGCGACGAGGTGGGCGCCCTGCTCGCGGACCACCTGATGCGGCGCGGTGTGACCGGCCTGTACGCCACCACGATCGTGTCGTCGGCGCTGCTGCGGGCCATGGCGGCGGCCCGGGGTCTGCCCTACGACGAGACGCTCACCGGGTTCAAGTGGATCGTCCGGGCCGGCGGCGGCCGGGAGCCGCTCGTGTACGGCTACGAGGAGGCGCTCGGCTACTGCGTCGCGCCGGGTCACGTACGCGACAAGGACGGCATCACCGCCGCGCTGACGGTCGCCGAGCTGGCCGCCGGTCTCAAGGCCGAGGGCCGTACCCTCCTCGACCGGCTGGACGAACTCGCCGCCGAGTTCGGCGTGCACCACACCGAGCAGCTCTCGGTCCGGGTCGAGGACCTGCGGGTGATCGCGGACTCGATGGCCCGGATCCGGGCGGCCACCCCGACCACGCTGCTCGGACAGCCGGTGACCGAGGCGTCCGACCTGCTCCCCGACGCGGACGTGGTGATCCTGCGTACCGACGCCGCCCGGGTGGTGATCCGGCCGTCCGGCACCGAGCCGAAGCTCAAGGCGTACCTGGAGGTGGTGGAGCCGGTGGCCGGCGGCGACGTGCCGGCGGCCCGGCAGCGCGCGCGGGCCGCGGTGACGGAGCTGCGCAACGAGATCGCCGCCGCCCTCGGCCTCTGACCCCGGATCTAAGGAAGGGCCCCTTGTTAACGCCTGGCGTTAACAAGGGGCCCTTCCTCTACCGGAGGCGCTAAAAGGGGGCCCTTCCTTACCGCTTGCCCAGGGCGGCGTCGACGGCCTGGCCCAGCGCGGCGATGACCAGGCTGATCGACGGGCGCACCACGCTGTCGTCCAGGCTCACCGTGCCGGAGAACCCGGCGCCCGCCGCGATCTCCTCCAGGCGCCGGCCGGCGTCCTCGGCAGCCGGGCCGGTCAGCCCGAGCGCCGGTTCCATCCGCAGCACCGCGACGAGCGTGGCGAGCGCGGCGGTCCGCTCGTCCGGGAGCTGCCCGCTGGTCAGCGCCTCGGCCAGCCGCTGCCGGATGTCCGCCTCGACAGTCGGGTCCGCCATGGGGTAGCGGTGCACGTGGATGAAGCCCAGCTCGGTCTCCTCCACGTCCCGGACCACGCCCCGGCCGCAGAGGTCGGTGAGGATCCGGTCGCGCAGCCCGTGCCGCAGCCGCTGCACCCACGACGACGGCGTGTGCGGTGTCTCTGCGGCGATCTTGGCGAGTACGGCGTCCGCGATCGGCTCGCCGGTCGGGGCCGGGTCGACCACCGCCAGGTTCCCGTCCGCGTACGCGATCCGTCCGGCCAGGGCCAGCTCGACCAGCACCGCGGCGGCCATGCCCAGGTCGAGGCTGATCCGCGGCATGGTGGCCTTGCCGGTTTCGTCGTCATACGCGAGGAGCAGCAACTCCTCGGCGAGCGCAACACCAGTCATGGCCCGGAACGCTAGCGCCTCCCCGCACCCCCGCGCATCGACTCGCCGGGTGGGTCCGGTTCACGGTGCGGAGGGCGGCCCTCCGCACCGGACCGGTCTCAGAAGCGGGGCATGCCGCCGAACTGGCGGTCACCGGCGTCACCCAGGCCGGGCACGATGAACTTCGAGTCGTTCAGTCCCTCGTCGATCGAGGCGGTGACCAGGCGCAGCGGCAGGCCGGAGCGCTCCAGCCGCTCGATGCCGACCGGCGCGGCCAGCACGCAGAGCACAGTGATGTCGGTGCAGCCGCGGTCGGCGAGCAGCCGGCAGCAGTGCTCCAGCGAGCCGCCGGTGGCGAGCATCGGGTCGAGCACCAGCACCGGCAGGCCGGCGAGGTCGCGCGGCAGCGACTCCATGTACGCGCGGGGCTCGTACGTCTCCTCGTCGCGGGCCAGGCCGACGAAGCCCATCGACGACTCGGGCAGCAGGCCGAGCGCGGCGTCGGCCATGCCGAGACCGGCCCGCAGCACCGGCACCAGCAGCGGCGGGTTCGCCAGCCGGCTGCCTTCGGTGGCGGTGACCGGGGTCTGGATCGAGTACTTCTCGACCGGGAAGGAGCGCGCGGCCTCGTACACCAGCATGGTGGTGAGTTCGCGCAGCGCCGCCCGGAACGACGAGGAGTCGGTCCGGGCGTCCCGCATGGCGGTCAGCCGCGTCTGGGCGAGCGGATGGTCAATGACTGTTACGTCCACGATCGCTCAACCTACCGTTTGCCGGCCCGGCACAGGGCGGGTGCGGTACGACCAGCGACACCGCTCACGTATGACGCTCACGACCGCTCGTTCGTGAGCAAGATCACTCGACTCGCGGGTGCGTACTATTCGGGGCATGACGGCGACAACGACGTCGGCCCGGTCGGACCTCACCGAGCTGGGACGATCCGAGACCGCTCTGCGGACCTTCCTGCACGGCCTGCCCGGCGTGGACCAGGTCGGCGCGGAGCAGCGGGCGGCACAACTCGGCACCCGCTCCATCAAGACCACCGCGAAGGCCGAGGCGATCGACCTGGCGATCCGGATGGTCGACCTGACCACCCTCGAAGGGGCGGACACCCCGGGCAAGGTGCGGGCGCTGGCCGCCAAGGCGCTGCGTCCCGACCCGGCCGACCCGAGCTGCCCGCACGTCGGCGCCGTCTGCGTCTACCCGTCGATGGTTCCGTACGTGGCCGAGGTGCTGCGCGGCAGCGGCGTGCACCTGGCCAGCGTGGCCACAGCGTTCCCGTCCGGTCAGGCCCCGCTGGAGATCAAGCTCGCCGACGTGCGGGCGGCGGTCGAGGCGGGCGCGGACGAGATCGACATGGTGATCAACCGGGGCGCGTTCCTGGCCGGGCGCTACCAGGAGGTCTACGACGAGATCGTGGCCACCAAGGACGCCTGCGGGGACGCCCACCTCAAGGTCATCCTGGAGACCGGTGAGCTGGCCACGTACGACAACGTGCGCCGGGCGTCATGGCTCGCCATGCTCGCGGGCGGCGACTTCATCAAGACCTCCACCGGCAAGGTCCCGGTCGCGGCGACCCTGCCGGTGACGCTGGTGATGCTGGAGGCGGTCCGCGACTTCCGCGCCGCCACCGGGCGTCAGGTCGGCGTCAAGCCGGCCGGTGGCATCAAGACCACCAAGGACGCGATCAAGTACCTGGTCATGGTCAACGAGACCGTCGGCGCCGACTGGCTGAGCCCGGACTGGTTCCGGTTCGGCGCGTCGAGCCTGCTCAACGACCTGCTCATGCAGCGCACCAAGCTGACGACCGGTGTCTACGCCGGCCCCGACTACTTCACCCTGGACTGAACGCGATGTTCGAATACGCACCCGCCCCCGAGTCCCGCTCGGTGGTGGACATCAAGCCCTCGTACGGGCTCTTCGTCGACGGCGCGTTCGTCGACCCGGCCTCCGGCGGCAGCTTCAAGTCGGTGAACCCGGCCTCCGAGGAGGTGCTCGCCGAGATCGCCGAGGCCGGCGCCGAGGACGTGGACCGCGCGGTCCGAGCCGCCCGCAGCGCGTACGAGAAGGTCTGGGGTCCGATGCCGGGCCGGGACCGGGCCAAGTACCTGTTCCGGATCGCCCGGATCATCCAGGAGCGCTCGCGTGAGCTGGCGGTGCTGGAGTCGCTGGACAACGGCAAGCCGATCAAGGAGTCCCGCGACGTCGACCTGCCGCTGGTCGCCGCGCACTTCTTCTACTACGCGGGCTGGGCGGACAAGCTCCCCCACGCGGGTTTCGGGCCGGACCCGAAGCCGCTCGGCGTGGCGGCGCAGGTCATCCCGTGGAACTTCCCGCTGCTCATGCTGGCGTGGAAGATCGCCCCGGCGCTGGCCGCCGGCAACACGGTGGTGCTCAAGCCGGCCGAGACCACCCCGCTGACCGCGCTGCTGTTCGCCGAGATCTGCCAGCAGGCCGACCTGCCCGCCGGTGTGGTGAACATCGTCACCGGCGCCGGCGACACCGGCCGGGCGCTGGTCGAGCACCCGGGCGTGGACAAGGTCGCGTTCACCGGCTCCACCGAGGTGGGCCGGGCCATCGCCCGCTCGGTCGCGGGCACCCGCAAGAAGCTCACGCTGGAGCTGGGCGGCAAGGCCGCGAACATCGTCTTCGACGACGCCCCGATCGACCAGGCCGTCGAGGGCATCGTCAACGGCATCTTCTTCAACCAGGGGCACGTCTGCTGCGCCGGTTCCCGGCTGCTGGTCCAGGAGTCGGTGGCCGACCGGGTGCTGGAGTCGCTGAAGCGCCGGATGGCCCAGCTGCGGGTCGGCGACCCGCTGGACAAGAACACCGACATCGGCGCGATCAACTCGGCCGAGCAGCTGGCCCGCATCCGGGAGCTGTCCGACGCCGGGTCCGCCGAGGGCGCGGAGCGCTGGTCGCCGCCGTGCGAGCTGCCCGAGCGCGGCTTCTGGTTCGCGCCGACCATATTCACCGGCGTCACCCAGGCCCACCGGATCGCCCGCGAGGAGATCTTCGGCCCGGTGCTGTCCGTGCTGACGTTCCGCACCCCGGCGGAGGCCGTCGAGAAGGCCAACAACACGCCGTACGGGCTGTCGGCCGGGATCTGGACCGACAAGGGTTCCCGGATCCTGTGGCTGGCCGACCGGCTGCGCGCGGGCGTGGTGTGGGCCAACACGTTCAACAAGTTCGACCCGACGTCGCCGTTCGGCGGCTACAAGGAGTCGGGCTACGGTCGCGAGGGCGGCCGGCACGGGCTGGAGGGGTACCTCAATGTCTGAGCGGGTCGCGGTACGCAAGACGTACAAGCTCTTCATCGGCGGGAAGTTTCCGCGCAGCGAGTCGGGACGGTCGTATCTCGTGCAATCGGCGAACGTGTCTCTTGCCTCCCGGAAGGACGCGCGGGACGCGGTCGTGGCCGCCCGCGCCGCGGTGAAGGGCTGGGCCGGGGCGACCGCGTACAACAGGGGTCAGATCCTCTACCGGGTCGCCGAGATGCTGGAGGGCCGGCGCGACCAGTTCGTCGCCCTGGGCGTCCCGGCCGACGAGGTGGACGCGGCGATCGACCGCTGGGTCTGGTACGCGGGCTGGTCCGACAAGGTCGCCCAGGTGTACGGCGGCGCGAACCCGGTGGCCGGCCCGTACTTCAACCTGTCCGCGCCGGAGCCCACGGGCGTGGTCGCGGTCGTGGCCCCCGAGGAGCCCGCGCTGCTCGGCCTGGTGAGCGTGATCGCCCCGGCGATCGTCACCGGCAACACGGTGGTGGTGGCCGCGTCCCCGGCGGCGCCGCTGGCGGCGGTGACGCTGGCCGAGGTGCTCGCCACCTCCGACCTGCCCGGCGGGGTGGTGAACATCCTCACCGGCCGGCTGACCGAGACCGTGCCGACGCTCGCCGCGCACATGGACGTCAACGCGATCGACCTGACCGGCGTCGCCGACGCCGAGCTGGCGGCCGACCTGGAGGTCAAGGCGGCGGAGAACCTCAAGCGGGTGCTGCGGCCGGCCCCGGCCGACCACGACTGGTACGCCGATCCCGGCATCACCCGGATGACCACGCTGCTGGAGACCAAAACGGTCTGGCACCCGAAGGGCGTCTGACCCGGGCGGTCCCCGGGGGTCGAAGGGGATCTACTACCGGGGGTAGGATTGACGGGTGACTCGGCTGGGGGACCTTGAGCGTGCGGTGATGGACGTGCTGTGGGACGCGGCGCCCGCCTCGTCGGGCGGCGTGACGGTGCGCGAGGTCGCCGACGCCCTGGACGGCCGGGAACTCGCGTACACGACGGTGATGACCGTGCTCGACCGGCTCGCCGGCAAGGGCATGGTGCAGCGCGAGCGGGAGGGCCGCGCCTGGCGTTACCGCCCGGCCGCCACCCGCGAGGCGCACATCGCCCAGCTCATGCTCGAAGCCCTCGATCTCGGCGGCAGCCGGGACGCCGCGCTCGTGCGCTTCGCCCGCTCGGTGACCGGCACGGAGGCGGACGTGCTCCGCGCCGCGCTCGGCGCCGAGGCGGGGGCGACAGTCGAGGACGGGCCGACCGGCCGGGTCGAGGACCCGCGGGCCGGGCGGCCGGCGCTCGACGAGGCGACGGACCGGTAGGGCGGCTGCCGTGGCGTACGCCCTGCACTTCGCCGCGATCATCCTGGCCTGCTGGCTGACCGCGCAGGTCCTCGCCGCCGCGCGCTGGACCTGGCGGGCGCCCCGCGTGGCGATCATCTGCTGGCAGGCGGTCGGGCTGGCGCTCGGCCTGTCCGCCATGGGGCTGCCGATGGCGCTGGGGCTCGACGCGTACGACCGGGCGACCGGGTACGCGCTGCTGGCCCTGGCCGACGACCTGGCCCACGGCGCGCTGCCCGCCGGGGTGGGCGCGGTGCACCTCAGCCTGGTCGGCGTCGGTCTCGGCATCGGCGCGGTGCTGCTCACCACGACGGTACGCAGCCTGCACGGCGCGGTCCGCGCCCAGCGCCGGCACCGGGAGCTGCTGCACCTGGTGGCCCGGCGGGACCCGACGGTGCCCGGCGCGCTGGTGCTCGACCACCCGAGCGCCGCGGCGTACTGCCTGCCCGGGGTGCGTCCCCGGGTGGTGGTGAGCGCGGGCACGCTCGACCTGCTCGACCCGGCCGAACTGGCGGCGGTGCTCACCCACGAGCGGGCGCACGCCCAGGAGCGGCACGATCTGGTGCTGCTGCCGTTCACCGCGCTGTGCCGGGCGCTGCCCTGGTTCCGGTGGGTGCGGGACGCGCACGCGCGGGTGGCGCTGCTGGTCGAGATGCGCGCCGACGACAAGGCCCGCGAGTTGCACGCGGACGCGCCGCTGGCCGGTGCGCTGCGCCGGTTCGCCGCCGCCGAGCACCGGGTGCAGCCGGCCGGCACGCTCGGACTCGGCGACCGCGATCTCGACGTACGCGTGCAGCGGCTGCTCGTCGCGGGCCGCCCGCCGCGGGTGCGGAGCGCGATGGCGCTGGCGGTCGCCGGCACGCTCGTCTCGCTGCCGTTCGCCCTGTTCCTGAGCTGATCCGCCGCCCCCTAAGGGACTTCTCCGGGTTCGCGCACCAGTATAGGTAGCGAGGCTACGTGTAGGTTGGCTACGACAAGCGAGCCAACCCATGGGGGACACAGTGGACCCGCTGCTCCTCGCCCGCCTCCAGTTCGCCACCACCACCTCGATCCACTTCTTGTTCGTGGCGGTCACGCTCGGCCTGGTCACGCTCCTGGTCGGCCTGCAGACGGCCGGCTACCTGACCGGCAAGCCGGTGTACGAGCGGCTGACCCGGTTCTGGGGCCAGCTCTACGTGATCAATTACGTGCTCGGCATCGCCACCGGCATCGTGATGGAGTTCCAGTTCGGCCTGAACTGGAGCGGGCTGTCGCGCTACGTCGGGAACGTGTTCGGCGCGCCGCTGGCCATCGAGACGCTGGTGGCGTTCTTCCTGGAGTCCACGTTCCTCGGCATGTGGATCTTCGGATGGCACCGGCTGCGGCGCGGCGTGCACCTGGCGCTGCTCTGGGGCGTGGCGATCACCGCGTACGCCTCGGCGTTCTGGATCATGGTGGCGAACGCCTGGCTGCAGAACCCGGTCGGGTACGAGGTCCGCGACGGCGTCGCCCACCTCACCGACTTCGGCGCGCTGCTCACCAATCCCACGTTCGGCATGGCGTTCGGCCACGTGATCTCGGCGAGCCTGGTCACCGGCGGCCTGCTGATGGCCGCGGTGAGCGCCTGGCACCTGCTGCGGCGTACGCCCGACTACGCGCTGTTCCGCACCTCGCTGCGGCTCGGCCTGGTCACCGCGGCGCTCTCGGTCACCCTGCTCCAGGGCTTCGGCTTCGCCCAGTTCGGGCCGGTCGCGCAGGTCCAGCCGACCAAGTTCGGCGGCGGGCCGGACCGGGACGCGCTCGTCGCCGACTGGACCGCACGGTTCGGCCCCGGCGACTGGGATCCGCCGGTGCTCTCCAACGTCGGTCTCGGCTTCATGATCCTGATCGGCTTCGCGCTGGGCACCCTCTGGCTCCTGCTGCCGCTGCTCTGGCGCGACTGGATCATTCGGCTGAAGGTCCCCCTCTGGCTGATCCTGCTCGGCCTGCCGCTGCCCTTCGTGGCGATGCTGCTCGGCTGGATCGCCCGCGAGGTCGGCCGCCAGCCCTGGGCCGCGTACGGGCTGCTGCCCACCGCGCAGGCCGTCTCGCCGGTCTCGCCCGGGCTGATGCTCGCCTCGCTGATCGGGTTCAGCCTCCTGCTCGGCGCGCTCGCGGTGACCAACTGGACGCTCATGGCCCGGCACGCCGCACGCGGCGCGCACGACCCCGCCCTCGGCCGCCCGCCCGCGCCCGACACCGACGCCCCCCACCAGCCCGTGCTCGTCTGAGGGAGCCCGCCGTGGAACTCGCCTGGTACGCCCTGCTCGGCCTCTTCTTCGCCACCTACCTCGTGCTCGGTGGCTACGACTACGGCGTCGGCCTGCTGCTGGCCCGGCGCGGCCCGAGACCGGGAAGCCGCGCCACGCTCACCGCGCTCGGGCCGTTCTTCCTCGGCAACGAGGTCTGGCTGGTCGCCGCCGTCGGCATCCTGTTCGGCGCGTTCCCCCGGCTGGAGGGCGAACTGCTCTCCGGCTTCTACCCGGCGGTGCTCGCCGCGCTGGCCGGTGTGGTCCTGGTGACCGCCGGGGTGCAGTTGCGCAGCCGCCCGGCCTCCGCCACCGCTCGCGCCGGTTGGGACCGGGTGGTGGTGGCCGGCGGCATGCTCGCCGCGCTGGGCTGGGGCGCGGTGCTCGGCGGGCTGCTCCAGGGCGTGCCCTTGAGCGCGGACGGGCACGTGGTCGGTGTCGGCCATCTCGCCACCCCGTTCGTCGCCGCCGCCGCGCTGGCCCTGCTCGCGCTGGTCGCGGTGCACGGTGCGACGTTCCTCACGCTCCGGCTGCCGGCCGCCGACGCCCCGGCACTCGCCCGGCTGGCGAGCGGCCTGGTGCCCGCCGCACTGGTCGCGGTCGGCTCGGCCACCGTCCTGGGCCTGCTCTCCGATCGGGTACGCGCCGCCGTGGCGCGACCGGCTGTGGCCGTACTCCTGCCGTTGGCGCTCGTGGCGGCGCTGCTGGCGGCCCGCGCGGCGCTGCGGCGGGGCCGGGCCGGGGTGGCCTTCGTGGCGACCGCGACCGCGCTGGCGCTGCCCGCGCCGCTGATCGGGGCCGCGCTCTGGCCCCGGATCCTGGTCTCCACCGCCGACCCGGCGGCGTCGCTGACGGTGGCCGAGGCGGCCGCGAGCCGTCCGACGCTGGCCCTGTTGGGATGGCTCGCGCTACCGCTCCTGCCGGCCCTACTAGGCTTTCAGGCAATGTGCTGGTGGGTGTTCCGGGGACGGATCGACGGCAGGGCACCGGTGTACTGGTGAACCGCCGCCCGTTCGACCCGCGTCTGCTGCGTCGGGTCCCCGCGGCCCGGCGCGACCTCGCCGTGCTCGCGGTGCTGGGCGGGCTCACCGCGCTGCTGGTGATCGCGCAGGCCACCGCGCTGGCGACGCTGCTCGCCACGGCGTTCGACGGCCGGCTGCACCGGCCGGCACTGGCCGGGTTCGTGGCGGCGGTGGCCGGGCGGGCGCTGGTGAGCTGGGCGCAGGGCACCGTGGCGGCGCGGGCCGCCGCGACGGTCAAGGCGGCGTTGCGCGCCGACCTGCTCGGCGCGGTCGGCCGGCACGGCCCCACCTGGGTCGCCGGGCAGCGGGCCGGGCAGCTCGCCACGCTGGCCGGGCGCGGCCTGGACGCGCTCGACCCCTACTTCACCGGCTACCTGCCGCAGCTCGTGCTCAGCGTCACGGTGCCGGTGGCGGTGCTCGCCCGGATCGTGTTCGCCGACTGGAGCTCGGCGCTGATCATCGCGCTGACCATCCCGCTCATCCCGATCTTCGGCGCGCTGCTCGGCTGGCAGGCGCAGGCCGCCACCGAGCGGCAGTGGCGACGGCTGTCGCTGCTCGGCGGGCACTTCCTCGACATGGTGGCCGGGCTGCCCACGCTGCGCGCGTTCGGTCGGTCCCGGGGGCAGGTCGACGTGGTACGCCGGATGGCCGACGGCCACCGCCAGGCCACCATGAAGACGCTGCGGATCGCGTTCCTGTCCGCGCTGGTGCTGGAACTGGTCGCCACGCTCTCCGTCGCGCTGGTCGCGGTGCCGATCGGCATCCGGCTGCTCGGCGGCGGCATCACGCTCTCCACCGCGCTGCTGGTGCTGCTGCTCACCCCGGAGGCGTACCTGCCGCTGCGGGCCGCGGGCAGCCGGTTCCACGCCAGCATGGAAGGCCTAACCGCGCTGGACGAGGCGCTCACGCTGTCGGCGGCCGACGCGCCCGCCACCACCGAGCCGCGCCATCCGGCGCCGGGCGGCCGCAGCGAGATCCGCTTCGAGGGCGTCACAGTCGCGTACGACCGGACCACGGCGCTGCGCGACGTCACGCTGACCGTCCGGCCCGGCGACCGGGTGGCGATCATCGGGCCCAGCGGCGCGGGCAAGAGCACACTGCTCAACCTGCTGCTCGGCTTCGTCGCCCCGACATCCGGCCGGATCACCGTCGACGGGGTGGACCTGGCCGGGGTCGACCCCGACGCCTGGCGGCGCGAACTGGCCTGGGTTCCGCAGCGGGCGCACCTGTTCGCCGGGTCGCTCGCCGACAACATCCGCCTCGGCGCACCGGACACCCCGGATGCCACGCTCGCCGCCGCGGTCACCGGCGCCGCGCTGGACGAGGTGGTGGGCGCCCTGCCCGACGGGCTGGACACCCGCCTCGGCGAGCGCGGCCACGGCCTGTCCAGCGGGCAGCGGCAACGCGTCGCGCTGGCTCGCGCGTTCCTGCGGGACGCGCCGATCGTGCTGCTCGACGAGCCGACCGCGCGGCTGGACAGCGCCAGCGAGGCAGTGGTGCTGGATGCGACGCGGCGGCTGGTCGCCGGGCGTACCGCGCTGCTCGTCGCGCACCGGCCCGCGCTGCTCGCCGACGCCGACCGGATCCTGCGCGTCGAGGACGGCCGCGTCACCGAACTGCACCCGACCGCCGCCGGCCCGGCGGTGCCCCGATGATCCCCGGCGCGGAACGCGCGGTACTGCGCCTGGCCCGGCCCTACCTGAACCGGCTGCTCGGCGCCGGGCTGCTCGCCGCCGCTACCGAGTTCGCCGGCCTGGCGCTGATGGCCACCGCCACCTGGCTGCTGATGAGCGCCGCCGGCCGGCCGCCGCTGGACCGGCTGACGGTGGCCATCGTCGCCGTCCGGGCGCTGGCCGTCAGCCGGGGCGTGTTCCGGTACACCGAACGGCTCGCCGGGCACGACGCCGTCCTGCGCATGATCACCGACGTACGGGCCCGCGTCTTCGCCACGCTCGCCGCCCGGCGCGAGACCGGCCGCCGTACCGGGGACGCGCTGAGCCGGCTGGTCTCCGACGTGGAGGCGGCCCAGGACCTGCTCCTGCGCGTCCTGGTGCCGGGAGCGGCGTCGGCACTGGTCAGCGTGCTCGCCGTCGGCGTCGCCGCGCTGATCTCGCCGCCGGCCGCCGGCGTGCTCGCGATCGGCCTGCTCGTGGCAGGCGTGGCGCTGCCCACGCTCGCCTCCCGGATCACCCGCCGCGCCGCCGACGAGGTGGCCCCGCTGCGCGGCGCGCTCGCCGTGGACGCTGTCGACCTCACCCACGGCGCCGCCGACCTGGCCGCGTTCGGGGCCACCGGCGCCGCGCTCGCCGCCGCCGACGAGCGGGCCGGACGGCTGGCCCGGCTGGAACGCCGGCTCGCCGCGACCGGCTTCGCGGTGGACGCGCTCGGCGTCCTCGTGGCCGGCCTCACCGCCGCCGCCGTCGTGGCCGTCGCGCTGCGCGCCGACGTCGGCGGCGTGCTCGTCGGCGTCCTCGCGGTCGGCTCGCTCGCCGCCGTGGAGGTGGCCCTCGCGCTGGTCGCGGCGGCCCGTCAGCGCACCCAGTTGCGGGCCGGGCTGGCCCGGGTCGCGGACCTGCTCACCGAGCCCGCCACGGCGACGCCGCGGACCGCGCCGGAGCCCGCGCTCGACGGCCACGACGTGCGGTTCACCGACGTGACGGTCCGCTACCGGGCCGGCGCCGCCCCCGCCCTGACCGGGTTCGACCTCGACCTGCCGGCCGGCCGCCGGGTGGCGGTGGTCGGGCCGAGCGGCGCCGGCAAGAGCACCCTCGCCGCCGTGCTCACCGGCGCGGTACGCCCCGACACCGGCCAGGTCACCGTCGGCGGCGTGCCGGTGTCCGAGATCCCGGCCGAGCATCTGCCCCGGGTGGTCGGCGGCCTGCTCGCCGAGGCATACGTCTTCCACGCCACAGTCAAGGAGAACCTGCTCCTCGGCCGGCCGGACGCCACCGAGGCGGATCTGGTCGCCGCGACCCGGGCGGCCGGCCTGCTCGACTGGGTACGCGAGCAGCCCGACGGCTGGGACACGGTGGTCGGCGAGCAGGGCGGGCAGCTCTCCGGCGGGCAACGGCAGCGGCTCGCGCTGGCCCGGGCGCTGCTGGCCGCCCCGCCGGTGCTGGTGCTCGACGAGCCGACCGAAGGGCTCGACCCGGCGGCCGCCGACGCGGTGCTGGACTCCACGCTCGCCGCCACCCCGGCCGGGCACTCGGTGCTGCTGATCAGCCACCGGCTCAGCGGCCTGGCCGGACTGGACGAGATCGTGGTGCTCGAGGACGGCCGGATCGCGCAGCGCGGCCGGCACGACGAGCTGGTGGCACGACCCGGCTGGTACCGGGAGCAGTGGCTGCGCCAGGAGGCGGCCGAGCGCGGCTACCTGGCGATCACGCCCTGACACCCGGCCGATCGGGGTTTTCCCTGACGCGGCCGTCGCCCTCCGGTGGCAGGCTGGGCGCATGCGGGTGCATGAGGAGGCAGTGGTCGACCAGCGGCTGCACGAGTTGTCCACGCGGCTGCACGGGCCGAACCGGCTCAAGACCGACCTGCTGACCGAGGCGCGGCACGCGCTGGAGGACGCCGTCGAGGCGTACCGGGAAGGGGGCCTGCCGCGCGCGGAGGCGGAGCGGCGGGCGGTCGCCGAGTTCGGCAGTGACCGGCAGCTCGTGCCGGAATTCCAGGCCGAGCTGGCCACCGGGGCGCTGCGCGGGCTGGCGCTGCGCACGCTCCTGATCTCGGTGCCGCTGATCGCCGCCGGTGACCTGACCTGGCAGGGGTCGAGCTGGAGCGGCGGTCCCCCGCCGCCGCAGAGCTACCTGCTGCTCTCCGCCGGGCTGGACGTCATCTGGGCCGTGATCGCCACGCTGGCGCTGGCCGCGCTGCTGGTCGGCCCGCTCGCCGCCCGGTGGGGGTCGCCCCGGCTCGCCCGCTCGGCCCGGCTGATCGGTTTCGGTCTGACCGGCAGCCTGCTGCTCGGCGCGGTCGCCGGCGGCGCGCTGTTCGGCTGGTCGATCGGGCTGTGGGACGCCGCGCTCACCTGGCCTCCGATGATCATCGGCATGGTGGTGGTCTCCGCGGCCTGGTTCGCGCTGGCCCGGGCGGCCCGCTGCTGGGTGCTCGCCGAGCGGCGGCTGGCCGCCTGAGCGGCCGGGCACCGTCAGGCCGGGGCGGTGGGCGGTTCGTCCGCCCCGAGGAACCGGCCGACCGTGGCGCTGAACTCGCGCCAGCCGGCCCGCTCCCCCGCCAGCGCCCGGCCACCGGCGTCGGTCAGCTCGTAGGTCCGGCGCTCCCGGCCGTTCACCGTGCTCCACGTGCTCGCCACCAGCCCGGCCCGCTCCAGCCGGCGCAAGGCCGGATAGATGGTGCCGGTGGGCAGATCCAGCGTGCCGCCGCTGCGGGCACGCAACGCCTCGATGATCGCGTAGCCGTGCAGCGCGCCCCGTTCCAGCACGGCGAGCAGGAGCGCGTCCAGGTGTCCGTGCAGCGCCTGCGCCTTCATAGGTAGCAACGCTACTTGTCGTGCCGCCGCGACGCCATGGGGTGCGACTCCCGGTCGGAACGGTCGCCCACTAGGGTATGTGCGCAGAGTCACTCGGCAGCGCGACGCCGCCGGGTGGGCAACCCGAACGCACACGGAGGTCAGCGTGGCCCGCCAGTCGCCCCAACGGCCCGACGCCGACGAGCCCGAGCTCGACGACACCGACGCCGCCGCCGCGGCCGACGAGGTCGAGGAGGACCGCCCGCCGGCCGACCGCGCGCTCTGGGAAGAGGTGCGGATCGACCCGGTGGAGATCGCCCTGCCCGCCGGCACCGGCTTCACGCTGCGGGCCTACCGGTCGGCGCGCGAGCTGACCCCGACCGACGTCGCCGAGCGCGACCAGGACGACCCGTTCCTGGCCCGCCGCCAGGTCGTCGAGACCGAGGAGGACGAGGAGGTGGTGATCCTCGACGAGGAGTTCGCCGCCCTCTCCGCCGAGGAGGACGACGAGGACGAGGAGAAGGACGCCAAGTCCCGCCGCAAGGGCAAGGCCGACGCCTCGGACGACGACAAGGCCGAGGACGACGAGGACGAGGACGACGAGGACGAGGACGAGGCGGGCGACGAGGAGGTACCTGTCTTCCTCACCCACAAGGGCCGGCTCCTGCTGTTCAAGACCCCTGAGTCATTGGTCACTTTCATCCGTTCCGGTGCGCCCAACGACCTGTCCCAGCTGGACAGTTGGAACGAACTGTCCGAACGGCTGGAACCGGCCGACATCGCCCCGCTGGACGAGGACACGTACGAGCTCGACCTGGTGGTGGAGAACCTGCGTGGCGGCCACGACGCGTGGGATCACCAGCTGCTCATCGAAGCCGGTGAGATCGCCCGTGACCTGGCGTACGCCCTGCGGCTACCCGCCGTGCTGGACATGCTCTCGGCCGGCTCCAGCCTGGACGACCTGGACGAGGCGCTGCGGGCTTCCGTCAACGGGGGTGTCGGTGGTTTCCTGGGCCGTCGCCGCCTGAAGAAAATCGGGGCACAAACCGCAAGTCTCGGTTGGCGCACCATTGTCGGCAAGATCTCTGCGGTTGTGGACTGGCGCGACTGACCCGGAGCGGGGAGCATCAGTCTCTGGCAGTGCAAGACCTGTGTCCCGGGAGGAGGACGACGCCGTGGCGCTCGTGCGCGTGTACTGCGGTCTGGCCTCGGCAGATCCGGCCGACCGAACGGCTTCGGCCGGAACGACGCTGACGTCCGCTGTGGTCGACGACGCAGGCCGTCTGCTGCACGTCTGCGAGATCGGTGACGATCCCGCCGGTTACGCCCGGCTGGTCGCGCTGCTGGTGGAACGGTCCGGCGGTCCGAGCGGCGCGGCCATCGCCGCCGACAGCGACGACCACATCGTCACCTCTCTGCTGAGCGCCGCCGGCCGGCCGCTGGCGATCGCTGACGACGACTCGGTCGACGACTTCGCCGAGCGCTTCGCCGACGACGACTCCCTGGAGGAGATGCAGTCCCCGCCCGCCGAGCGCCGGGCGGTCGGGCTGGCCCGTGCGCTCCAGGCCGGCGCGCTCTCCGCGGTGACCCTCCCGGCGCCGCGTGAACTCGCCGGATACACGCAGGTCCTGGCCGCGCACGCGGCGCTGGCGAGCGGCCGGCACTCCGCCGCGGTGACGCTGCGCGAGGTGCTCCGCGAGCTCTACCCGGCCGCGCTGCGCGCGTACCCGGACCCCGCCGACCGGGTCGCCCTGGCGGTGCTCGACGCGCTGCCCGAGCCGGGCATGCTCACCGGTCCCGCGGGCCGTGGCGGCCGGGACGGCGCACTGGCCGCCGACGCCGTGGTCGCGCAGCTGTCCGGCGAGGGGGTGGCCGACGCCGACGCCGTCTCCGACGCGGTGACCGCGCTCCGGGTCGCCATCTCCGAGACGCCCCGGCGGGCCACCGTCAACCGCACGCTCACCGCAGCCGTCGCCGAGACCGTCCGGCAGGCCGTCGCCTCGGTGCGGACCTGTGACGCCGGCTGTGACGCGCTCGTCGGCGCGCTCGCCGAGCGCACCTCTCCCGCCCCCGCGACCGGCCGCCGGGCCGCCGCGCGGCGGGGCGAGCAGGTCGACGAGCTGGCCTCGACGCCCGCGGCCGACCTGCGTCCGGTGCGGTCGATCCCGCCGGAGCCGTACCGCGGCCGTCCCGAACCGGCCGGCGCACCCGAACCAGCCGGCGCACCCGAGCCGGCCGGCCGTCGCGGCCTTCCCGAGCCGGTCCCCGGTGGACGACGCAGCCGTCCGGAGCCGGTGTCCGGTCCGGCCGCCACGACGACGCCCCGGCCGCTCGGCCCGCCTCCTGTCGCGCCCGCGCCCGTCACGCCGCCGCCGGTCGCCCCGGCCCCGGTCACGCCCGCCGCTCCGGCGGCAGCACTGGGCCGCCCGGGATCGGTTCCCCCGGCCCGGCCCGAACCGACCGGCGCACCGCTGCCGTCGCGGGTGGACGGCCCCACCAACCGGCCGATCTCCGCGCCGCCACCGCCGCCACCCGGGATCACGCCGATCGCCCCGTCCCCGCGCGGCGCCGTGCCGCCGGCCGAGGCCGGCGAGCCGTTCCGCCCGACGCTCACCACCGCGGCGATCAACAAGGCGCGGGCCGAGCGGCAGCGCACCGTCATCCCGCCCCGCCCGAAGACCAACCAGAACCCGCACCAGGAAGCGCCCACCGGTGGATTCAGCGCCACCGACCTGAGCATCCCGGTGCCGGCCCCGCGCCCGCCCGCGCCGGAGGCGCCGCCGGGCTCCCGCGCGAACTGGCCGCTGGTGAACAACGAGGACGACAGCGCGCGGGAGCGGGAGGGCACCACCTACTCGTACGGGCGGGGCGTGGACGCGCCGAGCGACCCCGGCCGCGTCACCCCGCCGTGGCTCGCCGACGACCTGCCGCAGGAGCCGCCGATGCTGCGGCTCGTGGAGCCGCCGCCGCTCGCCGACCGGGCACTGCGCGACGAGATGAGCCGACCGGCCGACCCCGGCCTGGAGACGCCCCCGCTGCGCCTGGTCGACCAGGGCGACCCGGGTCGCGTCCCGCTTCCCGCCGCACCCGAGCGGCGGCCCGCCCCGAAGGAGCACCGTCCGCCGCCCGTCTCCGACGAGGGTGACGGCGACCTGCTGATCTTCGCGCAGGCGAAGTCCGCCTGGTTCGTCGGGCACGGCGACGAGGCCGACCTGGAGTGGTCGAGCACCGCCGACACCGGCTGGCAGGCGGCCGAGCAGGCGGCCCGCCCGTCCGTGGGCGCGGAGACCAAGGCCGGCCTGCCGAAGCGCGTGCCGCAGGCCAACCTGGTGCCGGGCTCCCCGCTGCGCGAGGAGCGGCCACTGCGGATCGTCCGGAACGCGGCGAGCCTCGCCGAGAACACCACCGGCTACTTCCGCGGCTGGCGGCGCGGCCAGGAGATCGGCGGCTTCGCCGTGGGTGGCCGCCCGGGCCGCGAGGCGGCCGGCGGCTGGGACTTCACCCGCGACACCGGCGACCGCGACGACGACCGGGAGTACGAGTACCGCTCGGCGGGCTACCGCTCCTGACCGGGGCTCGACGGGGTGTTTCATCCCACACCGGGGCGATTTGACGCTGGGCTGGACCGGCCGGGAACATACCCGGCGGACCAGCGGCGGCGCCTGTTCGCCGGGGTGGGAAGGCGATTCCATTGGCGACACCGGCGTTCGACTCCACTGTGCTCACCCGGCGGGGCGTCCTCGCTGCCGCTGCCGGTAGCCTGCTGCTCGCCGGGTGCGCGCCGCAGGGCCAGCGGCCCGACGACGGCCCGTCCAGCAGCGCGCCGAGCGACCAGGACCTGACCGTCGGCGCGAGCCTCGAGCTGACCGGTGCCGGGGCGCTGCTCGGCGTCGCCCAGCGACGTGCCCTGGAACTCACCGCCGACTCGCTCAACCGCACCGGCGTACCGGTCGGGAACCTGGTCCGGTCCGTCCGGCTCCAGATCCTGGACAACGGCAGCAATCCCGAGGTCGCCGCCCGCCATGCCGCCGATCTCACCCGGGCCGGCGCGCAGGCCCTCATCGGCGGTGTGCTCAGCGAGACCTCGGTGGCCCTCGCCGCTGCCGCCCAGCGGGTCAAGACGCCCTTCCTGTCCCTCGGCTACGGTGACCGCATCGTGGCGCCGCTGGACGAGCGCACGTTCACCTACAAGCTCACCCCCGACGCCGTGGACATGGCGCGTCGCCTCGTGGAGCTGTTCGAGTCGAAGCGGATCCGCCGGGTGTCCGTGCTGGCGGCCACCGGGCTGCACGGCGACTCGGGCGTACGGGCGATGCGGGAGGCGCTCACCGAGAGCAGCGTCGACCTGGCCCGCACGGTACGCCTGCCGGCGACCGGCCGGCGCTTCCGTGCCGCCGCCGAGCGGGTCGCGGGCGGCGAGCGGGACGGCGTGGTGGTCTGGGGTACCGCACCCGACTCCGGTGCCGCGGCGCGGGAGTTGCGCGCGGCGGGCCACCGCGGCCCGATCTTCTTCGACGCGGGCGCGGTCGCCGACGACACCGTGCAGGGGGCGAACGCCGACGCCGTGGAAGGCGCGTACGCGGTTCATCCGGCCTGTCTGGACGTCTCCGGGGCCACCGCCACCACGACGGCGCAGCTGGCCCGCCGTGACTTCGTCAACCGCTACACGCAGCGGCACGGCGTCAGCCCGGACTTCGCCCCGTACGCCTCGGACGCGCTCCAGCACCTCGCCACGTCGGCGCGGATGGCGACGAGCCTGGACCGGGGCCGGCTGCGGGCCCTCCTGCAGGCGCAGACAGTCGAGGGCATCGCCGGCGGGTACGCGTTCCGCGCCGACCGGCACGGCGGCATGGAGCCCGACTCGCTCGCCGTCTACCAGGTGTTCCGGGGCACCTGGACCCGGTACGCCTGACCTCGAGCGCCGTCCGGTGACCGTCCCACGTGGAGGGTCACCGGACGATCGCGCAACGTGTCCGACCCCGGACGGCAGGAAGCGCCCGGTGGCCCTGAGGCCGCCGGGCGCTTCCGCGCGTCGGTCAGGCGGGCGCGACGGCCCGCGAGCGCCGCATGGTGAGCACGTACTCGACAAGCGAGATCAGCACGTGCTTCGTGGACTCCCGGTTACGGGCGTCGCACGGCACCACCGGCACGTCGCGGGAGATCGCCAGCGCGTCCCGGACGTCCTGCGGATCGTGGTACTGCATGCCGTCGAAGCAGTTGATGGCCACCAGGTACGGCAGCCGCCGGTGCTCGAAGAAGTCGATGGCGGCGAAGCAGTCGGCGAGCCGCCGCGTGTCGACCAGCACCACAGCGCCGATCGCACCCCGGACCAACTCGTCCCACATGAACCAGAACCGCGTCTGACCCGGCGTACCGAACAGGTACAGGATCAGATCCCGGTCGATCGAGATACGACCGAAGTCCATCGCCACCGTGGTCGTCGTCTTGCCCGGCACCTGCCGGGTGTCGTCGACGCCGACACCGGCGGAGGTCATGATCGCCTCGGTGGTCAGCGGCGTGATCTCCGAGACCGAACCGACCAGCGTCGTCTTGCCGACGCCGAACCCACCGGCGATAACGATCTTCGCCGACGTCACGCGGCCGCTCTGGGCCGGCGGCCGGTGCGACATGTCAGAGCCTGCGAAGTCCACTCAGCACCCTCTCCAGCAGTTCAGTGCCCACCGCGTCGTCGGAGTCGTCCAAAATGGTCGGCTCGTGGACCGCGACCAGGCCGTCCGTCGCCATGTCGGCGATGAGCACCCGGGCCACGCCGAGCGGAAGCTGCATCCGCGCCGCGATTTCGGCGAGCGACTGCACACGTCCGTCACACAACGCGGCGATGTACTGGTGTTCACGACCTTGGCCACCATTGCCAGTGGCAACCGCTCGGCCGCGCACCGTCGTCTCGACGAGTGCCTCCAGGGCGATGTCGAGCCGGGGACGGGTACGACCGCGGGTAACGGCGTACGGCCGGACCAACGCTCCGGTCGGCTCGTCACGATCCGCCATTTCGCCGCTCACCTCCCTCGCACCCGGCACCGGCTCGCCCCGGTGACATTCGTCGCTGTCGTTGTTGTTCCCGCACCTGACCCACCGGCCAGCGCGTCATTCAGCCCATCATCCCCACAGCCGTGCGCGGCTGCGGCGTCAGGGCATCGCCCACCCGGTCCACGAGCAGGGCCATCTCGTACCCGACCTGGCCCACGTCGCAGCTCCGCGCCGCCAGCACGGCGAACGACGAACCGTCGGAGATGGACATCAGGAACAGGAAGCCGTTGTCCATCTCGACGACTGTCTGCAACACCGCCCCGCCCTCGAAGCAGCGGGCCGCGCCCTGGGTGAGGCTGACCAGACCGGACGCGATCGCGGCGAGCTGGTCGGCGCGGTCCCGCGGAAGGTCACGGGACGAGGCGAGAAGCAGGCCGTCGGCCGAGACCGCGACCGCGTGCGCCACACCGGGCACCCGGTCGGCGAAGTTGGCGAGCAGCCATCCGAGATCCTGCGTAGTAGTCATCCTTGTTGCTCCTTCTGCCCGCTCCCGGCCACCGGGCCTGAGCCAGACTGCGAGGACTGCTGCCCGCCCGGAGTGCCCTCCGGGCCGGTCGTGTTGCTGTCGGTGTTACGCCCGCGCTGCACGCCCCGATGGTAGGCCGAGAGCAGGCCCCGGACCCCCTCCGGCGTCCGGCGCTGCACCGAGGCAGAAGGCTTGTCGATGCTGCCCGGCACGAGCTGCGCCATCGGCTTCCGCTTCGGCAGGCCCTTCTGGGTGGTCTCCGCAACCGGGACCTCGGTGGCCGCCGAGGCGGCACGCCAGCCGTCGTCGGCCGCCGTCTGCCACGGGGAGGAGGGCTGCGGCGGCGCGGCCGGCTGCCGGGTGGGCAGCCCGCCGGTGTACGCGGGACGCGTGTTCCCGTTCGCCGCGCCGTTGTCACGCGGTGCTCCGCCGGCCGTCGGAGTGTGTGCCATCGGCGTGTTACCTGTCGTTGCGGGTGTCGGCTGCGGCACGGGCCGGCCGGCGGTGTCCACCTTGGCGAACTGCTGGGTGGCGTCGCCACCGTTCGCCGTCGGGGCCGGGGCCGCCGACTCCTCGTTGGGCCCGGGCCGGCGGGTGCGGAACCACGCCGACTCCAGCTCCCGGAAGATCGGCAGCTCCATCGTCTCGTCCGCGTACCGCTGGCGGTTGCCCGGCTGCTGCGGCACGGCCGGTCGTGACGCCGGAGCCGCCGGGGTGGCGGGCCGGGCCTCGGACGGCCGGTCCGCGGGCGGGGCGGCGGCGGGACGTCCGGTCGCCTGCTGCGGGGTGGCCGGCATCTCCGTGCGCGGCACCCGGGGCAGCTCGGTGGTCATGTCCATGCCGCTGGCGGGCCGTTCCGGCGCCACCGGTGCCGGGGTCGGCGCCACCGGGGGCCAGACCGGCGGGGCGCTGACACCCGGTGCGGGCACCGGACGCGCGGGCAGCTGGTTCGCCGGCGGCGCGGAGGCCGGGTGACCGGCGGTGGGCTGACCGGAGACCGGCGCGGCCGACGCGGGGTGCCCGGAGACCGGAGCGGCCGAGACCGGACGGTACGGCAGCGGGTCGCCGGAGACCGGCGCCGCGGAGACCGGGCGGCCCGAGAACGGGTCGCCGGAGACCGGGGCGGCCGAGACCGGGCGGTACGGCAGCGGGTTGCCGGAGACCGGCGCGCCGGAGACCGGGGGCAGCGGCGGCGCCGACACCGGCGGGACCGGCGGCGCGGAGACCGGCGGCGGGCTGTAGGGCCGCGCCTCCGGGCTGCTCGGCAGCTGGCGCGGGATGGCCGGCTGCTGACCGCTGGTGCCCGGGTCGCCCTCGCCCGGGTTGCGCCGCTGCGGCAGCGAGTCCATCGACTGGCCGTTGGAGGGCCGGCCGCCGAAACCGCCGTCCCCACCGGACGGGTTGGCACCGGTCAGGTCGGACCAGGCCGGCATGGCACGGCCGCCACCGGCGTTCGCCGGGGTGCCCGAGCCGTTGCGCGGCGCCGGGTCGAAGGCGCGTCCGCCGAGCGTGACCTGGTTGCCCGAGGAGCCGGGGTGCGGCGCCGGCGGCAGGCTCGGCGGGTTGTTGTTGCCGAAGGCGGCGAGGGCGCCGAACGCGGGCGCCGGACCACCCTGCTGCGGGCCGGCGGCCGGCAGTGCCGGTGCGCCCGGACCACGACCGGCCAGGGCACGCGGCACCAGGACCGAGGTCGGCAGCGTCACGTCGGCGACGGTGCCCCGGTCGGCTCCGGGTCGCAGCTCGACCCGGACGCCGTGCCGGGCGGCCAGCCGCGCGACCACGACCAGGCCCATCATCCGGGAGACCGCGACATCCACCTGCGGCGGCGTGGCCAGCCGCTCGTTGAGGTCACGGAGCTGCTCCGGGCTGATGCCGATGCCCCGGTCCTCCACGTACAGGGAGGCGCGGTCACCGACCCGCCGGGCCTCCACCATGACCTGCGAGTCCGGCGGGGAGAAGGCGGTGGCGTTGTCGAACAGCTCGGCGACGAGGTGCACCAGGTCGTTGACCGCGTGGGCGGCGACCTCGATGTCCCTGTCGATCACGCCGAACTCGATCCGGGTGTAGTGCTCGACCTCGGACTGGGCGGCGCGGAGCACGTCGATCAGGGCGGCGGGCTCGCGCTGCACACGGGTGGAGTCCGCGCCGGCGAGGACCAGCAGGTTCTCGTCGTTGCGGCGCATCCGGGTGGCCAGGTGGTCGAGCTGGAACAGCTCGGCCAGGCGGTCCGGGTCCTCCTCGCCGCGCTCCAGCCGGTCGAGGTGGCCGATCAGCCGGTCGACCAGGATCTGCGAGCGGCGGGCCAGGTTGACGAACATGGTCGCGACCGACGCCCGCAGGGCAGCCTGCTCGGCGGCAGTGCGGACGGCCTCCAGGTGGACCGCGTTGAACGCCTCGGTCACCTGGCCGAACTCGTCCTTGCTGCGCACCGGCAGCGGTTCGGCGATCTGGTTCGCCAGCTGGACCGGGGAGAGCTGGCCGGTCACCTGCGGGTCACGCAGCCGGGCGACCGCCTGCGGCAGCCCGTACTGGGCCACCGCCAGGGCGCCCTGGCGCAGGTCGCGCAGCGAGCGGGCCATCGAGCGGGCCACCAGGTACGCGAACAGGATGGCCAGCAGCAGCATGGTGAGCAGCAGGCCGGTCTCCAGGAACACCTGGCGCTGGGTGTCCGACCGCAGCGCGTCGGCCTGCCGGACCACGTTGCCGTCGAGCCGGGACTCCACGGTACGGATCAGCTTGGCGTTGGCGACCATGGTCTGGTCCCACTGGTCCGCCCCGAACGGGGCGTTCTCCATGGAGCCGTTGTTGTTGCCCGAGACGAAACTGGTGAAGCGGTCGGCCTTGCGCAGGTCGGGCCCGGAGACGGTCTGCTCGTAGAACAGCTTGTCGGGCTCGGTGGCGACCGCCTGGAACGTCGCCAGCGACTGCGACTGGCCGGTGCCGCTGGCGATGAACTGCTCGCGCAGCGCGGCGGTGTACTGGTTCTGGGTGAGCGCCTGGTGGACGACCACGCGGCGCTGGGTCAGGTATTCCTTCTGCCGGGCCACGGCGGCCGACGCGCGCATCCGGTCGCTCAGGTCGTTGTTGCCGGCGAGCTGGGTGGCCGAGTCGCGGATCGCGAGCAGGTCCTCGATCAGCTGCCGGTACGCCTGGTCGGCGTCATTGATCTTGAGCTTGCCGTTCAGCACCTGGCTCCGGGTCGCCGGAAGGTCCTTCAGCTGGGTGTCGATCGTGTCCAGCAGCCCGACGAAGTTGCGGGGCAGGTCGTCGATCTCGCCACGCTGCCGCAGGTAGGGCGACTTCGCCTGGTCCACCCGCTGGTTGGCCCGGTTGTAGCCCTCCTGGTACTGCGCCCGGGTCTGGAACTCCTTTGCGCCGAGGAAGAGCACGGCGCCGACCCGCTCGTCCTGCACGGTGTCGACCAGGTCACCCGAGTAGCCGATCAGGTTGGCCAGATCCCCCGCCCGGTTGGCATTGTTGAGCGTCTCCAGGTGGTCGACCAGACCACTGGTGCCCACCACGACCGTGGCGATGGTCGGCACGATCATGATCAGACCGAGCTTGGACCAGATCGGCATGTCGCGCAGCCGACTCATCGGCCGGCGCAGCCGCGACAGGAAGGAGCCCGCCGTCGTTGGCCGTTTGCTCACGTCACCGCCCTCGCATTACCGCGCCCCGCGCCACCCTGAGGGCAACGCCGAGCGACCGACCCGGCGGGTCGGACCTCCGAGATTCCATCACGCCGCTCCGCAAAGAGAAAGACCAGGTTGTCCCTCACCAGAGGTGTGATGAGATGTTGATGCAATTTGATAGCAATCCGTCTGGCCGGAGTCACTGAAGGTAATGGAACACCCGCACCGCGTCGTCCTGCTCGCCGGCCCCTCCGGGTCGGGAAAGTCATACATAGCCAAGCGAACCGGACTTCCGGTGCTCTGCCTGGACGACTTCTACAAGGACGGCGATGACCCTACGTGTCCGCGTCGAAACGGACAGGTGGATTGGGAGTCCCCCTTGTCCTGGGATGCGGACATGGCGGTGCAAACAATCGCCCGACTGGCCCGGGAGGGCAAGGCCGAAGTGCCGGTTTATGCGATCGGCGCGGACCGTCGGGTAGCCACCCGGCCATTCGATGTCGACGGATCGCCAATCTTCGTGGCCGAGGGGATCTTCGCGGCCGAGATCGTGGCCGAGTGCCGGCGACTCGGGCTGCTCGCCGGGGCGTACGCGCTGCGCCGCCCGCGCGGCGCGACGTTCCTGCGCCGCCTCGCCCGGGATCTCACCGAGCAGCGCAAGGCGCCCCGGGTGCTGCTCCGGCGCGGAGTCGCGCTGCTACGCGCCGAGCCGGCCGTGCTGCGCCGGCAGACCGGGCTGGGCGCCGAGGCGGCCCGGGCCGGGCAGGTGCTGCGCGGGGTGGCCGCACTGCTCTCCGGCCACCCCCGCCGTTCGTGATCAGCCGATCATCTCGGCGTACGCCGGCTTGATCACCTCGTCGATGATCCGCAGCCGCTCGTCGAACGGGATGAAGGCGCTCTTCATCGCGTTGATGGTGAACCACTGGAGTTCCTTCCAGCCGTAGCCGAAGGCCTCCACCAGCAGCGCCATCTCCCGCGACATCGAGGTGCCGCTCATCAGCCGGTTGTCGGTGTTCACAGTCACCCGGAACCGCAGGTCGCGCAGCAGACCGATCGGGTGGTCGGCGATCGAGGCCGCCGCTCCGGTCTGCACGTTCGACGACGGGCACAGCTCCAGCGGGATGCGCTTGTCCCGCACGTACGCGGCCAGCCGGCCCAGCACCGGCGGGTTGCCCGGGGTGATGTCGTCGACGATGCGGACGCCGTGGCCGAGCCGGTCGGCGCCGCACCACTGGATCGCCTGCCAGATGGACGGCAGGCCGAACGCCTCACCGGCGTGGATGGTGAAGTGGAAGTTCTCCCGCTGGAGGTACTCGAACGCGTCCAGGTGCCGGGTGGGCGGGAAACCCGCCTCGGCGCCGGCGATGTCGAAGCCGACCACCCCGGTGTCGCGGTGCCGCACGGCAAGCTCGGCGATCTCCTGCGAGCGGGCCGCGTGCCGCATCGCGGTGAGCAGCGTGCCGATCCGGATCGGGGTGCCGGCCTCGGCGGCCAGCGCGCTGCCCTCCCGGAACCCGGTGACCACCGCGTCGACCACCTCGTCCAGGGTCAGGTTCTGCTCCAGGTGCTGCTCCGGGGCGAACCGCACCTCGGCGTAGACCACGCCGTCGGCGGCCAGGTCCAGCGCGCACTCGCGGGCGACCCGGCGCAACGCGGCAGGGGTCTGCATGACCGCCACCGTGTGCGCGAACGTCTCCAGGTAGCGCTCCAGCGAGCCGGAGTTCGCCGCCTCGGTGAACCAGACACCGAGCGCCGCCGGGTCGGTGGTGGGCAGTTCGTGACCGACCTCGGCGGCCAGCTCGACGATCGTCGCGGGCCGCAGGCCGCCGTCGAGGTGATCGTGCAGCAGCGCCTTCGGGACCTTGACGATGTCCTCGTACGAGATTGCGACCATGCTCAGACCCTAGTCACCCCCGGTGCGGGCGTGGCGGTGGACCGGGCCGGTTCAGGGACGCCAGCCGTACACCCGCTCCACCGCGAGCCGGAGCACCACCCGCCCGTCGGCCACCATCGCGGCCCGGTACTCGGCCCAGTCCGGGTGCTCGCCCCGGATCCGGCGGTAGACCTCGACCAGTTCCTCGACCGTGGCGTCGTCGGTTGCGGCGGCCGGCGGGGTGAGCGTCACGGTGCCCTCGGCGACCGCGTACGCGCCGCCGTCGGCGGTGGTCACGTGGAAGCTGGCCCGGGGGTCGCGGCGCAGGTTGCGCACCTTCGCCCGGTCACCTGTGGTGGAGCAGCGGATCAGGCCCGGCTCGGCCAGGTAGTCGAGGTTGGACAGCTGGGGGCGGCCGTCCCGGCGCAGCGTGGCGAGCACCCCGCGCCCGCGCTCGCCGAACAGCTCCCACAGCCGTGCGCTCACCGCGCTCACCGCGCCACTCCGGTCCGCAGCGGCGCGAGCGCGGTGGCCAGCCGGGCGAGCCGGTCGAGCATCAGCGCGGCGGCCTCCTCGCGGCCCGGGTCGGGTCGCAGCTCGCCCTCCTCGTCCAGCGCCTGCCGCAGGAAGACGACCACCTGGTCGTTGACCGGGGTCATGTTCAGCGTGGTCACCACCTGCTTGATCATCTGCACCGCGCGCAGGCCCCCGGAGGTCATGCCGTAGCTGACGAAGCCCACCGGTTTGTGCTGCCACTCGTGGTAGAGGTAGTCGATCGCGTTCTTCAGGGGCGCGCTGAAGCCGTAGTTGTACTCCGGCATCACCAGGACGAAGGCGTCCGCGGCGTCGATCTCGGCGCTCCAGGCGCGGGTGTGCTCGTGCAGGTAGACCCGCTCGGACGGATGGTGCGGCTCGTCGTGAAAGGGCAGTCCGACGTCGGCCAGGTCGAGGAGGCGTACCTCGTCGAAGCCGGCATGGCGGACGGCGGCGGCGGTGAACCAGTCACCGATGCGGCGGCCGACCCGGCCGGGGCGGGTGCTGGCGACGATGACGGTCAGGCGGGGCATGGTGAGGTCACTCCTGTCGGGACGGGGGCCGGGGCGGTGAGCCGGGGAACGAACCAGGCGACGATCGGCCCGATGCCGATCGCGTAGAGCAGGGTGCCGGGGCCGACGGCGCCGCCGAGCAGCCAGCCGACCGCCAGCACCGTCACCTCGATCCCGGTGCGGGCCGGGCCGAGCGGCAGGCCGCGGGCGGCCAGACCGGTCATCAGCCCGTCCCGCGGGCCGGGGCCGAGGCGGGCGCCGAGGTAGAGCGCGGTGGCGAGGCCGTTGAGCAGGACGCCCGCGACCAGCAGGCCGATCCGGCCGGCGAGCGGGTCCACCGGCGGCAGCACTGCCAGCGTCGCGTCGAGGGCCAGGCCGACGAGTGCGACGTTCGCGACGGTGCCGATGCCCGGGCGCTGCCGCAGCGGGATCCACAGCAGCAGCACCAGCAGCGCCACGCCGTTGACCAGCAGACCCATCGGCAGGCCGGTGCGGTCGGCGAGGCCCTGGTGCAGCACGTCCCAGGACGCAAGCCCGAGGTCGGCGCGGACCATGAGCGCGACGCTGACGCCGAACAGGGCCAGGCCGGCGACCAGCCGCACCAGCCGCGACGGCATTTTGGTTGACATGTCATCAACCTAGAGCGCAACTTGGTGACATGTCAACAACACCGGTACGATCGCCGCATGGACGAACCGCGCTGGCTGGACGAGCAGGAGGACCGCGCCTGGCGCGGCTACCGCCGCATGCGCCGCCTGCTCGACCTGGAACTGGCCCGGGAGCTGATGCAGGACGCCGGTCTCTCCGAGCCGGACTACGACGTCCTGAGCGACCTGTCCGAGACCCCGGAACAGCGGCTACGCCTCAGCGAACTGGCCGACCGGATGCTCTGGTCCCGCAGCCGCCTGTCCCACCACATCTCCCGGATGCAGCAACGCGGCCTGGTCACCCGGGAGGAGTGCGCCACCGACGGCCGCGGCTCGGTCGTCGTCCTCACCCCGGCCGGGCGCCGGGCCGTCGAGGCCGCCGCGCCCGGGCACGTCGCGGCCGTCCGCCGGCACCTGATCGACCGGCTCACCCCGGCCGAGGTGGCCGCGCTCGGCACGCTCAGCCAGCGGGTGATCGACCACCTCACCGGCCGACCGGCAGCGGAGGGCTGAGCCGTGGACGATCGCATCCTCGCCCGGCTGCGCTGCCCGGTCTGCGCCGAGCCGCTCACCGGGACCACCGCCGGCACCGCACGGGCACTGCGCTGCCCGCGCGGGCACAGCTTCGACATCGCCCGGCAGGGGTACGTCAACCTGCTCACCGGCCGCGCCCCGCACACCGGGGACAGTGCCGAGATGGTCGCCGCCCGCGCCGGCTTCCTCGCCGCCGGCCACTACGACACCGTCGCCGCCGCGCTCGCCACCACCGCGGTACGCGTCGCGGGCGTCGACCCGTACCCCCTGGTGGTCGAGCCCGGCGCCGGGACCGGGCACTACCTCGCGGCGGTGCTGGCGGCGCTGCCGGACGCCGCCGGCCTGGCCCTGGACGTCTCCAAGCCGGCGCTGCGCCGCGCGGCCCGGGCGCACCCGCGCGCCGCCGCCGCGCTGGCCGACACCTGGCAGCGGCTGCCGCTGGCCGACCGGTCCACCGCCGTGCTGCTGAACGTGTTCGCGCCGCGCAACGGCCCGGAGTTCCACCGGGTGCTCGACCCCGGCGGCGCGCTGCTGGTGGTCACCCCGGCCGCCGACCACCTGACCGAACTCGTCGACGCGCTGGACCTGCTGCGGGTGGACCCGGACAAGGCCGACCGGGTCGCCGGCAGCCTCGGCGCCCACTTCGCCGAGGAGTCCGCGACAGCGCACCGGGCCCGGCTCGCGCTGACCCGCGCCGAGGTCAGCACGCTCGTCGGGATGGGACCGAGCGCCTGGCACGCCGACCCGCAACGGCTCGCCGCGCGCATCGCCGCGCTGCCCGAGCCGGTGCCGGTCACGCTCTCGGTCCGGCTCGGCGTGCACCGCCCGCGCTGACTCCGCTCAGGTGGAGAGGTCGACCTCTTCCCAGCCCGGCGGCTCGTCGTGGTACGGCCCGCGCAGCACCACCGCCCACTCCAGCGCCCACCGGCGCTGCCCGATCGCGTTGGCGTCCACCAGGCCCGGCAGCGCGCGCCCGGCCTTCTCGGTCTCCAGGTACGCCCAGTCCAGGCAGTAGTGCAGGTCGAGCAGCGCCGCAGCATCACCGGGGTGCTGCGGCGCGGCCAGGATCCGGGCCCGCCACTGACCGAACGTCTCCCCCGCGACCAGGTTCGGCATCCGCTCGACCAGCCGCTCGTCCACCGGCACCGTCGGGTCCAGTTCCTTCGCCAGCCCGAGCACCCAGGCCAGCGAGAACAGCGCGTCGTGGTGCAGCACGAACGACCTGTGGTCGCCCCGGCCGCCCATCACGAACTGCCACTCCGGCGGCGTCACCGAGTCGACCAGGTGCGACTCCAGCAGCCAGCTCATCGCCGCCTGCGCGGGCATCCCGAAGCAGCGGGCCAGGATCACGTGCAGCACCGCGATCCGCGACTCGATCTCCGGGGTCGGACGCAGCTCGATCTCGTCGCCCGGCTCCCACACCAGGGGGAACTGCGGCGGTGGCAGCGGAAGACCCAGCCGGGACAACTCGTCCAGGCTCGCCTCCCGGACGGCCCGGGGATCGGGAGCGGGTACGCGCACGGTCAAGCCCCTGTCTGCTCACCTCGGCTCGTCGCCGGCCGATCCCCCCTGGCCTGGGAGGATAGCGGCTCCGGCCGGGCCGGCACCATGGCCGGTCCCGGTCAGCCGATCCGCTCGACGACCAGTGGCGTCGCGTCCGGCGCGTCCGGCGCGATCCGCACCGCCTGGCGCGCCTCGGCCAGCGCGGCGGGCATCCGCTCGGCGTGCTCGGCCCGCAGCTCGAACAGCGGGTCGCCGACACGTACCCGGTCACCGCGGCGCTTGTGCAGCACCACGCCGGCCGGGATGCTCACCGGGTCCTCCTTGCGGGCCCGGCCCGCGCCGAGCCGCCAGGCGGCCACCCCGATCGCGTACGCGTCGACCTCGGCGACCCAGCCGTCCTCGGTCGCGGTGACCAGCTCGACCTCGTTCGCCGTGGGCATCGGGGCGTCCGGGTCACCGCCCTGCGCCCGGATCATCGTGCGCCAGGCGTCCATCGCCCGCCCGTCGCGCAGCGCCGCCTCCGGGTCGGCGTCCGGCAGGCCGGCCGCGTCGAGCATCTCCCGGGCCAGCGCCAGCGTCAGCTCCACCACGTCGGCCGGGCCGCCACCGGCGAGCACCTCCACCGACTCGGTCACCTCGACCGCGTTGCCCACTGCGAGGCCGAGCGGGGTGGACATGTCGGTGAGCAGGGCGACGGTCCGTACGCCGTGCGCGCCGCCCAGCTCGACCATGGTGCGGGCCAGCTCGCGGGCGTCGTCGACGTTCTTCATGAACGCGCCGGAGCCGACCTTCACGTCCAGCACCAGCGCGCCGGTCCCCTCGGCGATCTTCTTGCTCATGATCGAGCTGGCGATCAGCGGGATCGCCTCGACCGTACCGGTGACGTCGCGCAGCGCGTACAGCTTGCGGTCGGCCGGGGCGAGCGCGTCGCCGGCCGCGCAGATCACCGCGCCCACGTCGCGGAGCTGGGCGATGAACTCGTCGTTGGTGAGCGCCGCCCGCCAGCCCGGGATCGACTCCAGCTTGTCCAGCGTGCCGCCGGTGTGGCCGAGGCCCCGGCCGGACAGCTGCGGCACCGCCGCGCCGCACGCGGCCACGAGCGGGGTCAGCGGCAGGGTGATCTTGTCACCGACGCCGCCGGTGGAGTGCTTGTCCACCGTCGGCCGGGACACCGGCGACAGGTCGAGCCGCTCGCCGCTGGCGATCATGGCGGCGGTCCACCGGGCGATCTCCGGCGCGGTCATGCCGCGCAGCAGGATCGCCATGGCCAGCGCCGACATCTGCTCGTCGGCGACCAGACCCTTGGTGTACGCGTCGACCACCCAGTCGATCTGCCCGTCGCTCAGCACACCCCCGTCCCGCTTCGCCCGGATGACGTCAACCGCCGTAAAAGCACTCACTTCTCAAGATCCAATCAATTTGATCGCGCGTGGCCGCACCGACCCGCGAACGGTGACCAGGTCCGGCCGGGGCCGACCGTGCCCGGCGGAGGGATCAAGCCTGACCGCCCGGAGCCGGGCACGGTCGGCCCCGGCCCCAACCGCAACCCCAGCTCAACCCCAGCGAACCGGAATCTCCGTAGGCGGCTCACCCTCACCAGCCCAGAAGATCGTCCCCGAGGCGTCCACCACAACCACGCGCGGCGTCCGCGCCAGCCCCCACGCGATCGCCTCGGCCGGGTCGTCCCAGGTCGAGCCCTCCTCCAGCACGCCGGTCTCGGCGTCCTCGGTCTCACCGGACGACCGCTCCCAGTACGTCGTCCAGACCTGCTGCCCGGCCGACAGGTCGGGGTGCACGAACACGGTGCCCCGGCCCCGCCAGGCGGCCAGCCGGTCCGGCACCACAGGCACCGGATGCTCGCCGGTCACCGCCTCGATGTCGGCCACGTCGAACGCGTGCGGCAGCAGCTCGGCCATCCGCAGCGGCCCGCCCTTCGCCTCGACCAGGCACTCCGGCCCGCCCTGTTCCCAGAGCAGCTGCCGGCACCTGCCGCACGGCATCAGCGGCTCACCGGTGGCGTCGACGCAGGACAGCGCCACGATCCGGCCACCGCCGGTCGCGTGCAGCTGCGAGACCACGCCGCACTCGGCGCAGAGCGTGACGCCGTAGCCGGCGTTCTCCACGTTGCAGCCGACCACGACGCGACCGTCGTCGACGAGCGCGGCGGCACCCACCGGGAACTTCGAGTACGGCACGTAGGCGTGCCGCATGACCTCGGTGGCGGCGGTACGCAGCCGCTCCCAGTCGATCTCCATCACGACTCCCATTCTGCCCAATTCAACGCCGATCGGTCGCGGACGCGGCCGGAGACGACGGTGCCCGGCGGGTCGCCCCGCCGGGCACCGTGTCGCGCGGGCGGTCAGCCCTTGATGTACGGCTTGCCGTCGGCGGCCGGCGCCCGGACCTTGCCGACCAGCCCGGCCACGGCCAGGATCGTCGCCAGGTACGGCAGCATCGCCAGGAACTGGCTCGGGATGCTGCTGCCGATCGCACCCAGGTAGGTGGCGAGCTGGTCGGCGAAGCCGAAGAACAGCGCCGCGAGCAGCGCACCGGTCGGGCTCCACCGGCCGAAGATCAGCGCGGCCAGGGCGATGAAGCCCTTACCGCCGATCATGTTCTTGGTGAACGAGTAGAGCGCCAGCGTGTACGAGGCGCCGCCGACGCCGGCCACCAGACCGGCCAGGATCACGTTGCGGTAGCGCAGCCGCAGCACCTTCACGCCCAGCGTGTCCGCCGCGGTCGGGTGCTCGCCGACCGAGCGGGTCCGCAGGCCCCACCGGGTACGGAACAGCGCCAGGTGGATGACCAGCACCAGCAGCAGACCGAGGTAGAGGAAGATGTTGCCCCGGAACAGCGCCGGACCGAGCAGCGGGATGTCGGACAGCAGCGGGATCTCCCAGTTGCTGAACCGGGGCGCGCTGTTGTACTTCGCCGCGTCGGTCTGCATCAGCCGCTCGTAGAGGAAGCCGGTGATGCCGACCGCGAGCAGGTTGAGCACGATACCCATGACCACCTGGTCGACCAGGTAGCGGATGGAGAACACGGCCAGCAGGAACGAGATGAACGCGCCGCCGATGGCGGCGGCCACCAGGCCCACCCAGACGCTGCCGGACATGCTGCCGAACAGCGCGCCGGAGAACGCGCCCATCAGGAGCTGGCCCTCGATCGCCACGTTCACCACGCCGGAACGCTCGCAGAGCACACCGGCGAGCGCACCGAAGATCAGCGGAAGAGCCAGGATGAACGTGCCGCGGACGACGTTCACCAGCGGCATGAAGTTGCGCCCCTCGGGCGCGGCGGAGACCTGCCAGCACAGGAAGCTCAGCACGAAGGCGACCAGTCCGGCGCCGAGCAGCAGCATGAACCAGCGCTTGGGCACACCGGCCAGCAGCGCGCCTCCGGCCGCGGCGGTGATCAGCCCGAACAGGATCGCGCCGACCGTACCGTTGATCTCCAGGGCGGCCCCGCCCTCGGTCTCGCTGAGCGTGAACCGCGCGTGCTGGTCGGTCGCGAGCGCGCCGAACAGCACCGCCGCGAGCACACCGAGCGCCAGCAGGACCGCGCCGATCTTCCGGTTACGGGTCCAGAAACCCTCGTCGACCGCGGTAACGGCGACCTCGGGGACAGCGGTGGTGGACATGCTCACCAGCCCTTCGCGAGGCTCGTCTGCAACCGGGCGGCGCGGGCCGCCCGGAGCTGGAAGATCGTCTTCACCAGGGCAGGCGCGGCGATGAAGATGACGATGAGCGCCTGGAGCACGGTGACCAGTTCCAGCGAGATGCCGGAGTAGGACTGCATCCGGTTGCCGCCGGCCTGGAGCGCGCCGAACAGCAGTGCGGCCAGGAGGACGCCCCACGGCTTCACGCGGCCGAGCAGCGCGACCAGGATGCCGTCGAAGCCGATCTGGGCGATCACCAGCGGGGTCAGCGCGGTGGCGGTGGTGCCGAGCACCATGGTCGAGCCGCCGAGACCGGCAAGCATGCCGGCGAACACCATCACCAGGACGTACGTCTTGGTGACGCTGATGCCGGCGGTCCGGGCCGCGTCCGGGTTCGCGCCCACGGCCCGCAGCTCGAAGCCGAGCGTGGAGCGGTTGAGCAGCCAGGCGATGAACCAGGTGGCCGCCACCGCGAGCAGGATGCCGGCGTGCACCCGCAGGTCGTCGCCGAGCAGGCGGGGCAGCTGCGCGGTGGACTCGACCGGCTTGCTGATCGCGTCCGACCGGTTGGGGTTCTGCACCCCGTTCTGGACGATGATCCAGGACAGGAAGTAGACCGCCACGTAGTTGAGCATGATCGTGTTGATCACCTCGTGCGCGCCCGCCCGTGCCTTCAGGATGCCGGGGATGAAGCCCCAGAGCGCGCCGCCGAGCGCACCGGCGATCAGCGCCACCAGCAGGTGCACGACGGGCGGCAGCGGCAGCGCGAAGCCGGCCACGGCGGCCAGGATGACGGCGATCGTCGCCTGGCCCTGGGCGCCGATGTTGAACAGGCCGCCGCGGAAGGCCAGCGCCACCGACAGACCGGTGAAGACGAGCGGCGCGGCGTAGGTGAGCGTCTCCGAGATCGGGCTCAGGGCGGCGGTGAAGCCGACCGCTTCCGGGTCGAAGATCGCGCCCTTGAACAGGTTCGCGTACGCCTCGCTGACCACCGTCCAGCTGGCGTTCAGCGCGTCCGAGGGGCGAGCCGTGATGTAGCTGTAGGTGGCGAGCACCTCCGGGTCGGACACGATGATCAGCACCGCGCCGACCACCATGGCCAGCAGCACCGCGAGCACCGTCACGGTGAACGTGTTGGCCGCCCAGAGGTTGTCCAGGAACATCCGGCCCATGCCGGGACGGGACTCCCCGGCCGGCTCCGGCCTCTTCGCGGTCGCGGTGGCGGGCACCGTCTGCTCGGTGTCACCGGCCGGCTGCGTCGGCGTCGCCCGGGCCTCGCTCAGCGACTCCTGCGCCTCGGTCGCCGGCTCCTTGTCCGGCGAGCCCGAGACGGGGTTCGGGTTGGTCATGCCTCGTCCTCGTTGCCAGGGCCGTCCTCGGTCGCGGTGGGGGCGTCCGGGGTGGCGGCGTCCGGGGTGATACCGGCCATCAGCAGGCCGATCTCCTCGCGCGGGGTGTCCGGGCCGACGACGCCGATGATCCGGCCGCGATACATGACCGCGATCCGGTCGGCCAGGCCGATCACCTCGTCCAGTTCGCTGGAGACCACCATGACCGCGGTGCCGATGTCCCGCTCGCGGATGACCCGGCTGTGGATGAACTCGATCGAGCCGACGTCCACGCCCCGGGTGGGCTGGGCGGCGATGAAGAGCTTCAGCGGCCGGGACAGCTCCCGGGCCACGATCACCTTCTGCTGGTTGCCGCCGGAGAGTGTGCCGACCGCCGCGTCGGCCGAGGAGGTACGGACGTCGAACTGCTCGATCCGCTCCCGCGCCGACTTGGCGATGGCGTCGGGCTTCAGCGACAGGCCCTTGCCGAACGGCGGCCGGTCGTAGATGTCCAGCACCAGGTTCTCCGCCACGGAGAACTCCTTGACCAGGCCGTCCACGCTGCGGTCCTCCGGCACGTAGCCGACGCCGGCGCGGAGCACCTTTTTGGTCGACCAGCCGTGCGTCGGCTCGCCGTCGAGGCTGATCGTGCCGGCGAGCACCGGGCGCAGGCCCATGATCGCCTCGATCAGCTCGGTCTGGCCGTTGCCCTGCACGCCCGCCACGCCGAGCACCTCGCCGGCGTGCACGGTGAGGTCGACGCCGTCGACCGCGCGTACCTGCCGGTCGTCGTCCACGACCAGGCCGGAGACCTCCAGGACCGGCTTGCCGGGGGTGGCCGGTTTCTTGTCCACTGTCAGCCGGACGCTGCGGCCCACCATCAGCGCGGCCAGTTCGTCCCGGCTGGCGCTCGGCTCGGCGGTGCCGACGGTCTTCCCGCGCCGGATCACCGTGATCCGGTCGGCGATCGCCTTCACCTCGCCCAGCTTGTGGGTGATGAACACGATCGACTTGCCGGCGGCCTTGAGCGACCGCATGACGGTGAGCAGTTCCTCGGTCTCCTGCGGCGTGAGCACGGCCGTGGGCTCGTCGAGGATCAGCAGGTCGACGTCGCGGGTGAGGGCCTTGACGATCTCCACCCGCTGCTGGATGCCGACCGGCAGGTCCTCGATCACCGCGTCCGGGTCGACCCGCAGGTTGTACCGCTCGGACACCTCGGCGACCTCACGCCGGGCCCGCCGCCGGTCGAGGATGCCGGCGAACGGCCCCCTGACCTGCTCGGCGCCGAGCATCACGTTCTCGGCCACGGTGAAGACCGGCACCAGCATGAAGTGCTGGTGCACCATCCCGATCCCGGCGGCGATCGCGTCCGACGGACCCTTCAGCTTCAGCGGCTTGCCGTCGACCAGGATCTCGCCCTCGTCCGGCTGGTAGAGGCCGTAGAGCACGTTCATCAGGGTCGACTTGCCGGCGCCGTTCTCGCCGAGCAGGGCGTGGATCTCTCCAGGCTCCACCGTCAGGTCGATGTGGTCGTTGGCGACCAGATCACCGAACCGTTTGGTGATGCCGCGCAGTTCGAGTCTCAGCGCAACCTCCTGGAGTGCGAGCGATGGTGCAGCGTAGCGATCTGCCGCGCCGCCACCGCGCCGGGTGGGGGTGTGAGGGGATTCAAGGTGATCGGCCGCCCCGGCGCTGGGGTGCGGACCCCGTTGCGCCGGGACGGCCGGATCGTCATGCCTGGTGCCCGCCGGCCCCCGCTGCCGATGATCGCACTGTGGGGACCGGCCGGACGGTCACTTGGTCGGCTGGGCCTTCGAGGTGACGGTGATGGTGCCGGCGGCGATGTCCGCCTTGATCTTGTCGACCTCGGCCTTCAGGTCCGCCGGGACCTTGCTGTCGAAGTCGTGGTACGGCGCGATCGAGACGCCGTTGTTGGCGAGCGTGCCCACGAAGCCCGGGGTGGACGCCAGCTTCTCGCCACCGGCGGCCTTCAGCGTGGCCTCCTTGACGGCGTCCGGGATGTTCTTGACCACGGTGGTCAGGATCGCCGCGCAGTCCGGGGTGCTCTCGCAGCCGTCGATGTCGACCCAGACGACCGAGTACTTGCCGCCCGAGGCCTTGGCCGCGGAGGTGGTGCCCAGACCGGCGCCACCGGCGACCGGCATCACGATGTCGGCGCCCTGCGCGACGAGCGCGTCGGAGACCTTCTTGCCCTCGTCCTGCTTCTCGAACGAGTTGGCGAAGGAGCCCTTCTGGGCGGCCTTGTCCCAGCCCAGCACCTGGACGTTCTTGCTCTTGGCCTTGTTGTAGTACGCCACGCCGTCGGCGAAGCCGTCCATGAAGATGGTGACCGGCGGGATCGGCAGGCCGCCGTAGGTGCCGACCTTGCCGGACTTACTCATCCCGGCGGCCAGGTAGCCGGCCTGGAACCCGGCCTGCGCGGTGTCGAACTGCATCGGGTAGACGTTCGACACACCCGGGTTGGCGTCGACGATCGCGAACTGCTGGTTCGGGTTCTTCTCAGCCGCGGCCTTGGTGGCGTCCGACATCAGGCCACCGACGGCCAGGATGAAGTCGCACTTCTGGTTGACGAACCCGGTCAGGTTGACCTCGTAGTCCGCCTCGGCCTTCGACTGGACGTACTTGATGTCGATCTTGTCGTTCTCCTTCTGCGCCTCCTGCAGGCCCTTCCAGGCCGAGGCGTTGAAGGACTTGTCGTCGACGCCGCCGACGTCGGTCACCATGCAGGCGCTGAACTTCTTGCCGCCGTCGCCGCCGGCGTTGTTGTCGTCGTCCGGAGCCTCACCACAAGCGGCAGCGCCCAGCACGAGTCCACCCGCCGCAATGACGGAGGCAATCCGCATCCCACGCACAGAGCGCAAGACGTCTCCTTCCCCTTGCACCCCGCGTCGTGCGCGGTGTGCAGCCCTTTCGCCGGCCTGCGGTGTGCCGCCGGCGTCCCACGTTACGGACGGGAGCGTACGCCCGCGCCCACCCACCGGCCGACAATCGTGCACGACTGTTGAGCGTCCGTTACCCCGGCGTAACCCTTGGGTGGGGCACGTCACTTCTCCGGCCGGTAGGCGTGCGCGGTGGTGTCGCGAACGTCCGTTTTCCCGAGCTTCCCCGACTCGCGGCGAACTAACGCCAGAACACCGCGACGGCCGCGTTGACCAGCGTCAACCCGACGATCGCGAGGAAGTGGCCACGGTTGACGGTCTCCCGCTTACGGGAGAAGAAGACCATGACGAAGATGAGCAGCGCGAGCACCAACTTGGTAACAAGTTTCGCCGGGGCGGGCTCGTCCCCGTCGCGCAGCGGAGCGGACAGCCCGATGCCGGTGAGCACCTGGATGATCGCGCCCCAGAGCATGGCCGCGTTGATGCGCAGCTTGCCGGTGACGTACTGGGCGATCCCGCCGCCGAGCAGCAGCGCGAAACCGATCAGATGGACGTAGAGAAGAATCAGTCGAAGAGCTTCCACGCGCCCCATCCTCTCCCATCAACGACGCAACGTAGTAGTCACCCCGCCGACCTGCCGTCATACCGTGACCACCCTCCCCCGCGATCTTGCAGTTTCCGCCCCGGCATCCGGGACGAAAGCCGCGCGACACGGGCCGGAACCGCAAGATCGCGGGGTGGGGACAGGGGTCAGCGGAGGCGCCAGACCTGGAACGTGGGGCCCTCGGCCGGGAGGGTCACCGTGCCCTCGGCGTCGGGGTGGAGGGCGGGGGCGTTGCCGTAGACGTTGTCTGCGGCGCCCACGCCGGTCAGGCGGACCGGGGTGCCTGCGGCGCGTCTCGCCAGCACCAGCACCGTCGACGTGGCCGACTCGCGCAGGAAGACGAGCGTGTCCGCGTCGGCGTGCACCCA
Organism: Micromonospora sp. WMMA1949; assembly: GCF_027460145.1. Classification (NCBI taxonomy): domain Bacteria; kingdom Bacillati; phylum Actinomycetota; class Actinomycetes; order Micromonosporales; family Micromonosporaceae; genus Micromonospora; species Micromonospora sp. WMMA1949. The sequence continues at coordinate 1,926,042 of NZ_JAPZBG010000001.1, forward strand.
CCGCAGGCCGCCGTGCCGCAGCGCCGGCTCGTCGCGGCGCAGCGTCAGCAACGACCGGTACGCCTCGAACGTGCGCCGGTCCCAGCTCTGGGGCCGGTGCCACGGCATCGGGGTACGCGAGCCCTCCCCGTTCGTACCGGTCAGGCCCAGCTCGTCCCCGGCGAACACCACGGGCGTACCGGGCATGGTGGCGAGCAGTCCGGCCGCGACCTCCTGCCGGGCCGCGTCGCCGACCACGGTGCGGATCCGGGCCGAGTCGTGCGAGCCGAGCAGCTGCCACGAGTGCGTGTACGACCGCCAGGACACCAGCGACCGGTACGTGTTCATGGTGGCGAGCACCGCGCCCGCGTCGCGCCGCCGTACCCCGCCCGGGGTGCCGAGGAAGTTCGGCACCGGGTCGTCGCCGTGGCGCAGCCAGGACCAGACCGGGTCGGTGAAGCCGACGTAGTTCATCGTCCCGTGCCAGCCGTCGCGGTCCAGGTCACCGGTGTGGTCGTGGCCGTGCTCAGCGAGCAGCAGCCCGTCCGGCCGGGTATCGGCGACCACCTCGCGCAGCAGCCGCGCCACCTCGTGGGTGTACGCGTCCGCACCCCGCCGCCCGGTCATGTTCGCCACGTCGACCCGCCAGCCGTCCAGCCCGTACGGCGGGCGCAGCCAGCGGCGCAGCAGCGAGTCCTCGGCGGTGGCGAACCGGCGGCGCAGTTCCTTGCTGCCCCAGTTCAGCTTCGGCAGCGACTTCACCCCGTTCCACGACTCGTAGTCCGAGCCGGGCAGGTCGAAGTAGTACAGGTCGCGCTCCGGCGCGTGCACGTCGGAGACGGCGGCGGTGAACCAGTCGTGGGCGTCGCCGGTGTGGTTGCTGGTGATGTCGCCCAGCAGCCGCCAGCCCCGGGCGTGCACCGCGTCGGCGAGCCGGGCCAGCGCCGCGTCGCCGCCGAGCAGCGGGTCGACGGTGTCGAAGCTCGACGCGTCGTACCTGTGGTTGGAGCGGGCCGGGAAGACCGGCGTGAGGTAGACGGTGTTGACGCCGAGCCGGTCCAGGTGGTCCAGGTGTTCGGTGACGCCGTCGAGGTCGCCGCCGTAGAACTGGCGGGGCGTCTCCGGGCCGCGACCGATGACCGGGGTGTCCCAGTCGCATCCGATGGCCCAGTCCGGCACGGTCCGGCCGTCGGCGGCGGCCGAGCGGGCGAACCGGTCCGGGAAGATCTGATAGATCACCGCGTCGCGGGCCCAGGCCGGCGGCGGGGCGTAGCTGACCAGCTTGAAGTCGCCGTTGTCCGGCACGTCGTGCCCGGCCAGGCCGGCGGCGTTGAGCCAGCGGGTGCCGCGTTCGCCGTCGAGCAGGAAGCGGTAGTTGCTGACCGGGTTGCGGACCTCGACGTCGGCCCGCCACCACACGTCGCCGTTCTCGGTGCGGTCGACCCGCGCCTCGGCGAAGCGCGGCTCGCCGTCGCCGGTGGTGCGGACGTGCACCTGGGAGACGCCGGAGCCGGCCGGCACCCGCACGAAGACGGGGACGGTCTGGCCGAGCGCGGGCTCCTGCTCCGGGACGTAGGTGGCGGAGCCGTCGTGGTGCGGCTGAAGGGACATGGCGCTGCCTTTCGCGTCGTACCGACAGGGAGAGGGGGCGGGCACCCGCCGCGGCCGGTTCACCCGACCGCGGCGGTCCGCCCGAGAACCGCTCCGGTGTACGCCGACACGACGCCCTTGCCGCAGCGTGAGCCGAGGAGGCTCAGCCCTTTACCGCTCCGGAGGTGAGTCCGGAGACGATGTAGCGCTGGAGCAGTTGGAACACCAGCACCGTCGGGATCGCGGTGAGCAGCGTGCCCGCCGCGAACATCCCGAAGTTGTTGTTGCGCTCGCCGGCCACCAGGCCGTACATGCCGACCGCGAGCGTCTTCGCCTCGGGTTCGGTGAGGAACACGTTGGCGATGATGAACTCGTTGATCGACCCGATGAACGCGAGCAGGCCGGTCACCGCCAGGATCGGCGCCACCAGCGGCAGCATGATCCGGAAGAAGACCTGCACGTGCGACGCGCCGTCCATGGTCGCCGACTCGTCCAGCTCCTTCGGCAGCGTGTCGAAGAAGCCCTTCATCAGCCAGGTGTTCGCGCCCAGCGCGCCACCCATGTAGAGCAGGAACAGGCCCCACGGGGTGTTGAACCCGATCGACGGGTAGAGGTCGGTGAGCGTGGTGAAGATCAGGAAGATCGCCACGATCGCCAGGAACTGCGGGAACATCTGGATCAGCAGCAGCGCGAGCAGGCCGACCCGCCGCCCGGCGAAACGCATCCGCGAGAACGCGTACGCCGCGAGCGACGACAGGAAGATCGACGCGAAGCTGGCCACGCCCGCCAGCAGCAGCGAGTTGAGGAACCAGTGGGCGAACGGGGTCTGATCGAACAGGTTCGTGAAGTTCTCCAGCGACGCCCCGGTCGGCAGCAGCTCGGTGGAGGAGAGCGTGCCGAGCGGGTTGAACGCCGCCGAGATCACGAACAGGATCGGGAAGAGGCTGAACGCCACCGCCAGCACTCCGACCACGTGCCGCCAGCCGACCTGCGCGAACCAGCGTCCACGCGACCGGCGGGCCGGCCCGCGGGTGGCAGTGGGTGCGGGCGTCTCCGCGATGGTGGTCACGAGTACACCTCCTCCTGCTTGCGGGTCCGCCGGAAGCTGATCGCCGAGACCGTCGCCACGATCGCGAAGATGAAGATCGAGACGGTGGCGGCCAGGCCGAACTCGGCGCCCTGTGCGCCGAACGCGAGCCGGTACGTGTAGGTGATCAGCAGGTCGGTGGCACCGTTACGCGGGTTGTCCGGCGCGAACGGTCCGCCCTCTGTGGTGAACAGGATCGCGTTGACGTTGTTGAAGTTGAACGCGAACGACGCGATCAGCAGCGGCGAGAGCGCGACCAGCAGCAGCGGCAGGGTGACCGCCCGGAACGACTGCCAGGGCGACGCGCCGTCGACCGAGGTCGCCTCGGTCAGCTCCCGTGGGATGGCCTGCAACGCGCCGGTGGCCACCAGGAACATGTACGGGTAGCCGAGCCACAACTGCACCAGCAGCACCGCGATCCGGGCCGACCAGTTGCCGCCGAACCAGTCGACGTTCAGCCCGAACAGGTTGTTGAGCAGGCCGAAGTCGGTGTTGAACATGTCCCGCCAGATCAGCAGCATCGCGAACGACGGCATGGCGTACGGCAGGATCAGCAGCACCCGGTAGAAGTTCGTCCCGCGCATCCGGGGTGAGTGCAGCGCGAGCGCGATGGCCATGCCGAGCAGGAACGTCAGGCCGGTGGAGCCGATCGCGAACGCGAAGTTCCAGGCGAGCGTGCCGAAGAACGGGCCGGAGATGTTCGGGTTGGTGAGCACGGTGCTGAAGTTCTTCAGCCCGACGTTGACCTTCCAGCCCTGGGCGAGGCGCTCGCCGTCGGCGGCGACGAAGGAGCCGGACTTCTCGTCGGCGGTCCACGTCTTGCCGGTCTCGCTGTCCTTGACGCAGTCGCACCCGGCGTCGTACGCCCGGACGGCCTTGCCCTCGTACGCCCGGGTCAGGCCGTTGGAGCGGATGGCGCCGTCGTCGGTGGGCACGATCAGCGCGGTGATCGCGTCGCTGCGACCGCTGGCCTGCCCGATGTTCAGCAGGGTGTAGCCGTCCGCGGCGGTGATCTTCCCGCTGAGGCTGCTCACCTCCACGTCGGCGGCGTCGAGCTTGCGCAGCCCGTCCGCGTCGCCGGCGAAGACCTCCTTGGTCTTCGGATCGCTGAGCAGGAAGATCAGCGACCCGGTCGCCGGGTCGCCCTTCGTGGCGATGGTGAGGTTGTACTCGGTCGAGCCGGGGACCTGCTTCACCGACGAGGTCTGCACGGCGACGATCGCCTCGTCCTTGCTGCCGCGGTGGCCGTCGCCGAAGTTCGTGAACGCGGTGCTCGCGGTGTAGAGCACCGGGAAGACCTGGAACGCGATCAGGAACAGCGTGCCGGGGACGAGGTACTTGGCCGGGATGTGCCGGCGGCTCAGGTAGAGGTAGAACAGGGCGGCGGTGGTGACCGCCAGGACGCCCAGCGCGAGCCAGTGCTCGGCCTCGATGAGCGGGAAGGCCGCCCAGATCGCGATCCCGGCCACCAGGCCGAGCAGGACCACCTTGACGACGAGGCCGGTCGCGGTGATCGGCGCGTGTTGCCGCGCGGTACGGGACGTGCGCGGGAGCCCACGGCGTACGGGCTCCCGGCCCGGGGCCTGCGGTGCAGACCCCGGGCCGGACAGCGGCGTGCTCATTACTTGATCTGACCCTGGATGGTCTTGCCAGCGGCCGTGATCGTCTTGGCCGGGTCGGCGCCGCCGATGATGGCGGCCTCCGCCTTGCCGAACGGGTCCCAGATCGCGGCCATGGCCGGGATGGCCGGGAGCACCTGGCCGTTCTTGCCGGCCTCGGAGAACTTGGCCAGGTCCGGGTCCTCGCCCTTGACCTGGTCGAAGGCGGCGGTCAGCGCCGGCGGGCGCGGCTCGGCCTTGTACAGCGCGACGGCCAGCTCGGGCTTGGTCACGTAATTGGTGACGAACTCCTGGGCCAGGGCCTTGTTCTTGCCCTTGGAGGCCACGTAGAACGCCTGGACGCCCACGAACGGCTGGGCCTCCTTGCCGCCGGCGAAGCCGGGGACCGGGGAGATGTCGTAGGAGATGTTGGCCTTCTTGGCGTCGGCCACGGCCCACGGGCCGGAGACCAGGAACGCGCACTTCTTGCCGGTGAAGGTGGCGATGGAGTTCTCGCCGGTGATGGAGCGCTTCAGCGCACCCTCGCCCTTCTCACCCAGCTTGGCGATCTTCTGGAAGGCAGCGATCGACTCCGGCTTGCCCACGCCCAGGTCCTTCGGGTCGTAGTCGCCGTTCGCCGCGGTGCCGAACAGGTAGCCGCCGCCCGAGGTGTAGAGCGGGTAGATGTGGTAGGCGTCGCCGTTCTGGCCGGACTGCAGGCACAGGATCTCGCTGGCCTTCTTCTCCGCCTTGAGCTTCTTGCCGGTGGCGACGAGGTCCTCGATCGTCTTCGGCGCCTCGGGGGCCAGCTCGGTGTTGCGGATCAGCGCGACGTTCTCGGTGGCGTAGGGCACGCCGTAGAGCTGGCCGTTGAACGTGACGGCCTTGATCGCGGTCTCGTTGAAGCCGGACTTCTGCTCGGCCGCGAGCTGCACCGGGTCGATGGCGCCGTTCTGGACCAGGTTGCCGATCCAGTCGTGCGCGCCGACCACGACGTCCGGGCCGCTGCCCTGCTGCGAGGCGGTGACGAAGTTGGTCTGCAGGTCCTTGGAGACGGCCTGGACCTCGACGGTCACGCCGTTCTCCTTGCCGAACTCCTCGGCGAACGGCTTGAGGGCGGCCGTGCGCTTGTCGTCGGCCCAGATGACCAGCTTGCCGCCGGTCGCCTTGGACTCGCCGGCGGCCGGCTTGTCGTCGCTGCCGCTGTCACCACAGCCGGAGGCGGCGAGCGCCAGGCCGAGGACGGCGACCACACCCGCGGTACGGATGCGCATCGGTACTCCTGTCGTCATGGCGGCCCGCCGGGGGAAGGGCGGCCCGCCAGTGGAAACCTCTGAAAGTTCTTGCTGACCGGCGCCGAGATGCTGCGCCGCTGCTCTCGCATGTTGCGGGGACGTTAGCAAGAGGTTGCAGAGAATGGAAGGGCTTGCAGAAGTGTACGCAAGACTTTGCCGTTGGGCTAAAGTGCCGCACATGCGCGCTCGACTGTCCGACATCGCCCAACAGGCTGAAGTCAGCGAGGCCACGGTGTCGCGGGTGCTCAACGACCGCCCCGGCGTGGCCCCCGAGACCCGGCAGGCGGTTCTCACCGCCCTCGATGTACTCGGCTACGAACGTCCCGCCCGGCTGCGCAAGCGCAGCGCCGGACTGGTCGGCCTGGTCGTGCCGGAGCTGGACAACCCGATCTTCCCGGCGTTCGCCCAGATCATCGAGTCCGCGCTCGCCCCCACCGGCTACACACCGGTGCTCTGCACGCAGACCCCGGGCGGCGTCCGCGAGGACGAGTACGTGGAGATGCTGCTGGACCGGCAGGTCTCCGGCATCGTCTTCGTCTCCGGCCTGCACGCCGACACCGCGGCGGACCACGACCGCTACCGCACGCTGCTGGCCCGGCCGCTGCCGATCGTCATGATCAACGGGTACGCCCCGGGCATCCCCGCGCCGTTCGTCTCCTGCGACGACAGGGAGTCCGCGGAACTCGCGGTCGCCCACCTCGTCGCGCTCGGGCACCGCCGGATCGGCCTGATCACCGGCCCGGACCGGTTCGTGCCGGTGCAGCGCAAGGTCGCCGGCTACAAGGCCGCGATGGGGCGCCTCACCGACATCACCTCCGACGAACTGGCCGAGCTGACCGAGCTGTCGCTGTTCGGCGTCGAGGGCGGCGAGGCCGCCGCCGGCCGGCTGATCGAGCGCGGCGTGACCGGGCTCGTCTGCGGCTCGGACCTGATGGCGCTCGGCGCGATCCGGGCCGCCCGCCAGCGCGGGCTGTCGGTGCCCGGCGACATCTCCGTGGTCGGGTACGACGACTCCCCGCTGATGGCGTTCACCGACCCGCCGCTGACCACAGTGCGCCAGCCGGTCGCCGCCATGGCGGTGGCGGCGGTGCGGGCCCTGGTCGACGAGATCAACGGGCACCCCTCACCGAACTCCGAGTACCTGTTCCGGCCCGAGCTGGTGGTGCGCGGCTCCACCGCGGTGACCCGCCCCGCCGACCCCCCGAAGCGCCAGCGCCCCACCACCCCCACCCCGCCCCTCCCCATCCCCGCCTGACCCCCGCGCGCCCCCCTTCCCCCTCCCCTCCGCACCCTCCCCGCCTCCCGGTTGATCAAGGAGTTCGCGTCCAAGTCGACCTCCCTCCCGGACACAAACCCCTTGATCACCGCCCCGGTCCAGCTCGACCCTCGACGCGTCGATCATGAAGTTGACGGCGACAAATCGGACGCCAATCACCGCCAACCTCATGATCACGCCACCCCGGCCGCGCCTACTGCGCGCGCACCCCTCCCCGTTGATCAAGGGGTTTGTGTCGGGGTTGATCTCCACTTGGGACACAAACTCCTTGATCACCGACCGCGGCGGCGGGTCGGTCCGGCAAGAGGCGGCCGGGTCGGGATGGCGATCATGAGGTTGGCGGGGGTTGGGGTCCGGAATGTCGGGGTTAACTTCATGATCGACTTCGAAGTGCGGAGGCGGCCGGGGGTGGCGGGTGTGGGTGTCTCGGGATTCGGGAGAGGGCCCTGGGGTGACGGCGGGTGATGGCTGTCATTTCTTGCGCAAGGAATGCTTGACTCTTGCAGGGCCGTGGCGGCATCCTTCTCAGACACCCTGCGCCGCACCAGAAGCCGCCACAGAACGGGATCGACAGCGATGACCTCCGCCCCCAGCACCACCCCACGCACCGCCGACGACGACTGGTGGCGGTCCGCTGTCGTCTACCAGGTGTACGTCCGCAGCTTCGCCGACGCGAACGCCGACGGTGTGGGTGACCTCCAGGGCATCCGGCAGCGCCTGCCGTACCTGCGCGACCTCGGCGTGGACGCGCTCTGGCTGACGCCGTTCTACACCTCGCCGCAGGTCGACGCCGGCTACGACGTGGCCGACTACCGGGACGTCGACCCGCTGTTCGGCAACCTGACCGACTTCGACGAGATGATCACCGACGCGCACGCGCTCGGCCTGCGGATCATCGTCGACATGGTGCCGAACCACACCTCCAGCGCGCACCCGTGGTTCACCGCGGCGCTCGCCGCCGGACCCGGTTCGCCGGAGCGTGAGCGCTACCTGTTCGCCGACGGCAAGGGCGAGCAGGGCGAGCTGCCGCCGAACGACTGGGAGAGCATCTTCGGCGGCCCGGCCTGGACGCGCGTGGTCGACGGCCAGTGGTACCTGCACCTGTTCGACCCGGCCCAGCCCGACCTGAACTGGCGCCACCCGGAGGTGCGGGCCGAGTTCGAGGACGTGCTGCGCTTCTGGCTGGACCGGGGCGTGGACGGTTTCCGGATCGACGTGGCGCACGGCATGATCAAGGCCGAGGGCCTGCCGGACGTCGGCTTCAACTCGATGACCACCGGCCAGCGCCAGTCCGAGCTGCTGGGCAAGGGCCGGCTGCCGTACTTCGACCAGGACGAGGTGCACGACATCTACCGCGCCTGGCGGCCGATCCTGGACAGCTACCCGGGCGGCCGGATGGCCGTGGCCGAGGCGTGGGCCGAGACGCCGCAGCGGCTGGCCCGCTACATCGGCCCGGACGAGCTGCACCAGGCGTTCAGCTTCGACTTCCTCGACGCCACCTGGTCGGCCGACTCGTTCCGCAAGGTGATCGACACGGCGCTGGCCGAGTCCACGATCGTGGGCGCGCCGACCACCTGGGTGCTCTCCAACCACGACCGGCAGCGGCACGTCACCCGGTACGGCGACGGCGAGGTCGGCCTGCGCCGCGCCCGCGCCGCCGCGCTGCTGATGTTCGCGCTGCCCGGCTGCGCGTACGTCTACCAGGGCGAGGAACTGGGCCTGCCGGAGGTGCTGGACCTCCCCGACGAGCTGCGTCAGGACCCGGCGTTCCGGCGTACCGGGGAGAGCCGGGACGGCTGCCGTGTGCCAATCCCGTGGGGCGGCGAGCTGCCCCCGTACGGCTTCGGGCCGGACGGCAGCGAGCTGAGCTGGCTGCCGGCGCCGGCGACCTGGCGGTCGCTGTCGGTGGCCGCCCAGACCGGTGCCGCCGGGTCGACGCTGGAGCTGTACCGGGCCGCGCTGCGCATCCGGCACGAGCATCCCGCGCTGGCCGGCCTGGACGGCATCACCTGGCTGGAGACCGAGCCCGGCGTCCTGGCGTTCCGCCGCACCGCCGGGGACGCCGAGGTGACGTGCGTGGTGAACATCAGCGGCGCCGAGGTGACGGTGAGCGGCCACGGCCGCCCGCTCGTCGCCAGCGCCGACCTCACCGAGCGGGGCGACGGGTACGTCCTGCCGGTGGACGCGGCTGCGTGGTTCGAACGGCGCTGAGCCGGGTAACCCGCCAACGACCTGGCCGTCCGTTGTGCCCCGCGCCGACGGGCGGCTGGGCTGCCGACCCCTTGTGGTGGGGGGTGAGGTGGCCCCGGCCCCTCGGGATGCGCTCCCGGGGGGCCGGTGTCCATCGGGGAGCACGGGGTACCACCGGGGGATGACCGCACACGTGGCGCAGTACACCCTCGACGTCACCGACCTGGACCTGATGGCCCGGTTCTGGTCGGCCGCCCTCGGCTACACCGTCTCCCAGGGCGGCGACGGCAACGCGAAGCTGTATCCGCCGCCCGGCCGGGCGGGCCCGACCGTCTGGTTGCAGGGCTGCGGCACGCCGAAACCGGGCAAGAACCGGCTCCACCTGGATCTGGTCGCCGACGGCGGCCAGGCCGCCGAGGTCGACCGGCTGATCGGGCTCGGTGCGCGCCGCGCCGACGTCGGCCAGACCGGCGCGGAGGGCTTCGTGGTGCTCGCCGACCCGGAGGACAACGAGTTCTGCGTGCTCGACGGGCCGCCGCGCTGAGCGTCCTCAGCCGCCCTTGGCGGTGAGCAGCGCGGCGATCCGGGCGAACCCGGCCCGGATCTCCTCCCGGTCGGGCGCCTTCGCCGGCTCGGGCTCCGGCTCACGCTCGGCGGCCAGCTCCAGCTCCTCGTCGATGACGTCCTCGAAGTCGCCGTAGAGGTCCGCCTGGTCGATCTCGGCCGCCTCGTCCTCGGCGGCGATCTGCGCGGCGGCGATCTCGCCGCGGATCTCCTCCGGCGTGAGCGCCGGCAGCAGCGGCTCCACCACCGCCATCAGCTGCTCGTCGGCCACCACCGCCTCGGCGAGCGCCAGCGCGTGCGGTCGCTCGTACGGGCCGCAGACCACCGGCTCCCAGTCGTCCTCGGCGCCGAGCGGGCCGAACGTGATGATCCACGGCAGGCCCCGGATCGGGGAGTCGTCCGGCAGGTCCAGTGTCACGAGTGCGCCCACCGGCCCATCATGGTCGCCGCGCGTCGGCCCGGGGAACGCAAACATCGGACTCTCCCCGCTTCGGGGACCACGCTCAGCCACGCGTACCGGCATCGAGCGCCGCACGGACCAGCGCGACCGCACGGTCCGGTGGGACGCCCAGGCGACGCGCCTCGTCGGCGTACCCGGCCGCGGCCCGCTGCAGCCGGTCGGTGGCGTCGTCCCGGCCGGGAGCCACCACCGTGCCGTGCCGGCCGCGCGTCTGGACCAGCCCGGCGCCCTCCAGTTCCCGGTACGCCCGCGCCACGGTGTTCACCGCCAGCCCCAGGTCGGCGGCGAGCTGCCGCACGGCCGGGAGCCGGGTGCCCACCGGCAGCCGCCCGTCGCCGATGCGCGCGGCGAACTGCGCCCGCACCTGCTCGTACGGCGGCACCGCCGAATCGGCGTCGATCCGGATCCGCGCGCTCATCCCGCCCCTCCCGGCGTCCCCGGTTCGGTTTCCTCGTCGAGCACGTCCGCCTCCACGTCCACCTCCCGGGCCCCGCCCTCGGCCAGGTCCACCACCCGGCCGTACCGGCTGGTGGCGGCGAGCGCGGCGCCGAAGAGCACCAACTGGTTGAGCAGGTAGAGATAGAGCAGCAGGCCCACGGCGGTGGCGACCACGGTGTACGCGGGGTTCCGCTCGGTGCGTACCACGTAGTAGCGCCCCACGGTGTTGAGCAGGGTGATCCCGACGGCGATGGTCAGAATCGCCGGGCGCAGCCGGCGCCGGCTCATCCGCAGCCGTGGCACCGCGAGCAGCAGCGCGGCGGCGAGCACGGCGTTGACGAGCACGCTCAGCACCGCGCTGACCGTGGTCAGGCCCACCGAGCCGGTGCTGCGCAGCAGGAAGCGCAGCAGCGACTCCAGCGCGTCCACTGCGGCGACCGAGACGAACAGCAGCACGAAGACCGCGACCAGCACGCCCAGGTCGACCAGGCGCCGCACCACCAGGTTGCCGGGCTGCTGGTTGAAGCCGTACATCAGCCGCTGCGAGGAGCGGATCGCCTCCACCCAGCCGATGCCGGTGAAGACCAGGATGACCAGGCCGACCACGCCGACGGTGCCGCTGCTCTCGGAGATCTGCGCCGGGTCGAGGAAGGGCAGGTTCTCCTCCAGGAAGTGCGCCGCGCCGCGACTGATCTCCTCGTTGTCCCGCAGCACCGCGCCGAAGATCCAGTACGCGACGAGCGCGAGCGCGAACACGGCGAAGAAGCCGTAGTACGCGATGGCGGCGGCGAGCCGCCCGGCGAGCAGGTCGGCGTAGAGCGTCCCGGCCCGCCAGACGTGGTCGAAGACCGACGAGCGGCTCCGGGCCGCGTCGATGCGGCGCCCCACCGCCGCCTCGATCCGGCCGAAGACGTTCACCCCGTCATCCTCGCCGATCTCCGCCCGTGACGGAGGTGGCCCGGCCGGTCGGATGTTCAGCTCCGGCCGCCGAGCCGGAAGTCGCGGCGGGGCTGCCACCGGGTCGCCCCGCTGTGCGAGAACAGCGTGAACGCGTCCACCTGGAACAACGCGGAGAAGTCCGCCAGATCCTCGTACGCCTTGTCGAGCACCTCGGGTGGCACGTCCTGCGCCACCGTGACGTGCGGGTGGTACGGGAAACGCAGCTCGCGGCGCAGCTCGGGAGCGGAGTTGATCGCGGCGGCCAGCAGTTCGCACTCGCTGATCCCGGCCGCCACGGCCACGAAGACCACCTGGGTGACCGGGCGGAACGTGCCGGTGCCGCGCAGGTGCAGCGTGAACGGCAGGTGCGTGGCGGCGACCCGGGCCAGGTGCTCCTCGACGGCGGGCAGCGCGCGTACCGGGATCTCGGTGGGCCCGAGGAGGGTGACATGCGCGGGGACGGCGAGCGGGTCGCCGGCCTCGACCCGGCGGCGGGTGAGCATCCCGCCCCAGGGCTCGGGGACGTCGACCGCGATCCCGATCTGGATCGTGTCCGCGCCGCCCGGCGCCGTGTCACTGCCCGCCACGTCGCGCGCCACCCCTCCGGCCACCGGCTGCGTCACCCGTCTCCGCCCGTCCGGGCCGTTACTCGAACCGCACCGGAGGGAAGAAGCCGACCCGCTCGTACACGTCCCGCAGCGTCCCGGCGGCCACCGCCCGGGCCTTCTCCGCGCCCCGCACGAGCAGTTTGTCGAGCTGGGCCGGGTCGTTGAGGTAGGCGTTCGTGCGTTCCTGGATCGGCGTGACGAACTCCCGCACCACCTCGGCGAGGTCCTTCTTCAGGTCGCCGTAGCCCTTGCCGTCGTACGCGGCGACCAGGTCGTCGATGGACCGGCCGGACAGCGCGGAGTAGATGGTGAGCAGGTTGCTGATGCCCGGCTTGCCCTCGGCGTCGAAGACGATCTCGCGGCCGGTGTCGGTGACCGCCGAGCGGATCTTCTTGGCCGAGCGGGCCGGGTCTTCCAGCAGGTCGATGATGCCGGCCGGGGAGGACGACGACTTCGACATCTTGGCCGTCGGGTCCTGCAGGTCGGTGATCTTCGCGGTGTCCTTCACGATGTGCGGGGCGGGCACGGTGAAGGTGCGGCCGAACAGCGAGTTGAAGCGCTGCGCCAGGTCGCGGGAGAGCTCCAGGTGCTGCCGCTGGTCCTCGCCGACCGGCACCGCGTTCGCCTGGTAGAGCAGGATGTCCGCGGCCTGGAGGATCGGGTAAGTGAACAGGCCGACGCTGGCCCGCTCGCTGCCCTGCTTCTGCGACTTGTCCTTGAACTGGGTCATCCGGCCGGCCTCGCCGAAACCGGTGATGCAGCCGAGCACCCAGGCCAGCTGCGAGTGCTCGGGCACCTGCGACTGCACGAACAGCGTGCTGCGCTCCGGGTCCAGGCCGAGCGCGAACAGCTGCGCGGCGGCCACCCGGCTGCGGCGCTTGAGCACCTTGGGATCGTGCCCGGCGGTGATCGCGTGCAGGTCGACGACGCAGTAGTAGGCGTCGTGGCTGTCCTGCAACGCCACCCAGTGCCGCAGCGCGCCCAGGTAGTTGCCGAGGTGGAACGAGTCGGCCGTCGGCTGGATGCCGGAGAAGACGCGCGGGCGGGCGGGTACGTCGGACATGGCGGCAATTCTGTCAGCAAGCCCCGGCGTCCGTCATGACGGGCCGGTGGATCGGGCGGGTACGGGCGGAAGCGGACCGTTCACCTCACGTCGGGGCTCGGGCAGCCGCGCGGCGGAGACCGCCAGGCGGGACACGCGGCGGCCGTCGAGCGTGAGCACCCGCAGCAGCCAGCCCGCCGGATCGGCGGGCACCGATCCGGTGGCCGGGTCGAGCGCCACCGGCACCTCGTCGCCCGCGACCGGCAGCCGGCCCAGCGCGGCCATCACGTACCCACCGACCGTCTCGTACGGCCCGGCGGGCAGCGACACCCCGGTGCGCTCGGCGAAGTCGGTCAGGTTGAGCCGGCCGTCGACGACCGCGGGCAGGCCGGCGGGTTCCGGTTCGAGCGGGCCGTGCTCGTCGTCCCGGATCTCCCCGACCAGCTCCTCGACCAGGTCCTCGCAGGTGACGATGCCGGCCGTGCCGCCGTACTCGTCGACGACGACGGCCAGGTGGTGGCCCTCCCGGCGCATCTCGGTGAGCGCCGCCAGCACGCGCTTGCTGTCCGGCAGGCGTTTCACCTCCCGGATCAGCTCGCCGACCAGCAACGGCCGGTCCGCGTCCGGACGCAGCAGCACGTCGCGCAGGTGCACCAGGCCGACCACGTCGTCGTGGGTGCCGTCGACCACCGGGTAGCGGGTGTGCGGGTCGGCCCGGACCAGCCGCTGCGCCTGTGCCAGCGGGAGCGCGGCGCTGAGGAAGACCACCTCGGTGCGGGGCACCATCACCTCGCGGACGAGCCGGGCGCCCGCGACCAGCACCTCGTCGATGATCCGCCGCTCGTCCGGGTCGAGCAGGGTGTTCGCCGCGACCAGGTCCCGCAGCTCGGCCTCGCTGATCCGCTCCCGCCCGGCGGTGGGGCTGGCCCCGAGCAGGTCGGTGACCAGGCGGGTGGCGCCGTCGGCACCGCGCACCACGAGACGGGCCACGGTGCGGGCCAGCGGGCCGGGTTCGCGTCGGGGCCGCCCCGACGGTCGCCGCCGGGGCCCGGGACCACCACCCTCCCGCATGAGAAGGATGGTAGACAGCGACCACCGTGCGCTCGGGGCGAATGTTCGGATCTGTTCAATCGTGAAGGATTATGATGGAATGGAGGACGGCTCGACTCGACAGCCGCGACACAGCCCCCGGCCGTAGGGTGAGCGCGGGACGGCCGCCGCGGGACGCGGCCCAGGCAGGAGGACCGACGTGAAACTGCTCGTCACCGGCGGCGCCGGCTACATCGGCAGCGTGGTGACCCGGATGCTGCTCGACCACGGCCACCAGGTGACCGTGCTGGACGACCTGCGCACCGGTCACCGGGAAGCCCTCGCCCCCGACGCCACCCACGTCGAGCTGCCGGTGCACGAGGCCGCCCAGGTGCTCACCCCCGACGCCGGGTTCGACGGCGTGCTGCACTTCGCCGCCCTGATCGCCGCCGGCGAGTCGATGATCCGCCCCGAGCTGTACTGGCACACCAACACCGTCGGCTCGATCGCGCTCATCGACGCGGTCCGCGCCGCCCGGGTGCCGCGGATGGTCTTCTCCTCCACCGCCGCCGTCTACGGCAACCCCACCGAGCTGCCCATCCCGGAGACCGCCGTCAAGGCCCCCACCAGCACCTACGGCGCCACCAAGCTGGCCGTCGACATGGCGCTCACCTCCGAGGCGATCGCGCACGACCTGGCCGCCGTCTCGCTGCGCTACTTCAACGTCGCCGGGGCGTACCTGCGCGACGGGCAGGCCATCGGCGAGCGGCACGACCCGGAGACGCACCTCATCCCGATCGCGCTCGACGTGGCCGCCGGCCGGCGGGAGAAGCTCCAGCTGTTCGGCGACGACTACCCCACCGTCGACGGCACCTGCGTCCGCGACTACATCCACGTCGAGGACCTGGCCCGCGCCCACCTGCTCGCGCTCGACGCCGCCACCCCGGGCCGGCACCGCATCTACAACCTGGGCAACGGCAACGGCTTCACCAACCGGCAGGTGGTCGACGTGGTCCGCGAGGTCACCGGGCATCCGGTACCGGTCGAGGTGGCCCCGCGCCGCGAGGGCGACCCGGCCGAGCTGGTCGCGTCCTCCGCGCTGGCCCGCGACGAGCTGGGCTGGACGCCGGCCAAGCCGACCCTGCACGACATGGTCGGCGACGCCTGGGCGTTCTACCGCGAGCACGTGGCGGGCCGGCCCTCATGAGCGTCGCCGACCGCGCCACCGCCGGCTTCCGGCAGCGGTACGGCGCCGAGCCGGCGGGCCGCTGGGCGGCTCCCGGCCGGGTCAACCTGATCGGCGAGCACACCGACTACAACGACGGCTTCGTGCTTCCCTTCGCGCTGCCGCTGCGTACCGTGGTCGCCGCCGCGCCCGCCCCCGACGGGCGCTGGACCGTCTGGTCGGAGCTGGACGACGAGCCGGTCGAGTTCGGCGCGGCGGAGGCCGACGAACCCGGCCGGGTCGACGGGTGGGCCGCCTACGTGGCCGGGGTGGTGTGGGCGCTGCGCGCCGACGGCCACGACGTGCCGGGCGCGCGGCTCGCCGTGGCCTCCGACGTGCCGGTCGGCTCCGGGCTCTCCTCGTCGGCGGCGATCGAGTCGGCGGTGCTGGCCGCCCTGGTCGACCTCGGCGGGCTCGACCTGCCCGCCGGTCGGTGGCCCCGGCTCGCGCAGCGGGCCGAGAACGACTACGTCGGCGCGCCCACCGGGATCATGGACCAGTCCGCGGTGATCCGCGGCCGGGCCGGGCACGCCCTGTTCCTCGACTGCCGCACCGAGGAGATCGAGCAGATCCCGTTCGACCTGGACGACGCCGGGCTGGCCGTGCTGGTGATCGACAGCCGGGCGCCGCACCGGCACGCGGACGGCGAGTACGCGGCCCGGCGCCGTAGCTGTGAGCAGGCCGCCGCGACGCTCGGGGTGACCGCGCTGCGCGACGTCGACGTGGCCGACCTCGACACCGCGCTGGCCCGCCTCGACGACGACGAGACCCGCCGCCGGGTGCGGCACGTGGTGACCGAGAACCAGCGGGTGCTCGACACCGTCGCGTTGCTGCGCGCCGGCCGGGTCCGCGAGACCGGTCCGCTGCTGACCGCCTCGCACGCCTCCATGCGCGACGACTTCGAGATCACCGTGCCGGAGATCGACACCGCGGTCGAGGCGGCGCTGGCCGCCGGGGCGTACGGCGCGCGGATGACCGGCGGTGGCTTCGGGGGCTGCGTGCTCGCCCTGGTCGACGCGGGCGCCGCCGACGCGGTGGCGGCCGCCGTCACCCAGGCGTACGCGAAGCGCGGCTTAACCGCCCCCGGCACGCTCACGGTGCTCCCGGCCGGCGGCGTCACCCGGCTGTAAGGAAGGGCCCCTTCTTAACGCCTGCGGTAGAGGAAGGGCCCCTTGTTAACAACAGCTGTCAACAAGGGGCCCTTCCTTGCACGCAGGGGTCAGCCGGCCTCGACGATCATGCCGGCACCGACCGTACGGTTCGTCGACTCGTCGATGATCACGAAGCCGCCGGTGGTGCGATTGCGCCGGTACTCGTCGGCGAGCAGCGGAACCGTGGTGCGCAGCCGCACCCGGCCGATCTCGTTGAGCTTCAGCTCAGCGGCCGTCTCGTCGCGGTGCAGCGAGTTGATGTCCAGCCGGTAGTGCAGCCCGCGCACGATCGCCCGCGCCGAGCGGGTCGTGTGCTTGATCGCGTACCTGCCGCCGACCTGCAACGGCCGCGTCTCGTCCATCCAGCAGACCATCGCCTCGATGTCCTGCACGGGCGTCGGGGCGTTGTTCGGCCGGCAGATCATGTCGCCGCGGGAAATGTCCAGCTCGTCGGTCAGCCGGACCGTCACCGACATCGGCGGGAACGCCTCGTCGACCGGGCCGTCGGCGGTCTCCACCGCGGCGATCCGGCTGGTGAACCCGGACGGCAGCACCATCACCTCGTCGCCCGGCTTGAGCACGCCCGAGGCCACCTGGCCGGCGTAACCCCGGTAGTCGGTGACGGTGGTGGACTGCGGCCGGATCACGTACTGCACCGGGAACCGCACGTCGACCAGGTTGCGGTCCGAGGCGATGTGCACCCGCTCCAGGTGGTGCAGCAGCGACGGGCCCTCGTACCAGGGCATGTTCTCCGAGCGGGTGACGATGTTGTCGCCCTGCAACGCGGAGACCGGCACCACTGTCAGGTCCGGCACGTCGAGCTTCGCGGCGAACGCGGTGAACTCGTCCGCGATCCGCTCGTAGACCTCCTGCGACCAGTCCACCAGGTCCATCTTGTTCACGCACAGGACCAGGTGCGGCACCCGCAGCAGCGAGCAGAGGAACGCGTGCCGGCGGGACTGCTCCACCAGGCCCTTGCGCGCGTCCACCAGGATCAGCGCCAGGTCGGCGGTGGAGGCGCCGGTGACCATGTTCCGGGTGTACTGGATGTGCCCCGGGGTGTCGGCGATGATGAACTTCCGCCGCGGGGTCGCGAAGTAGCGGTACGCCACGTCGATGGTGATGCCCTGCTCCCGCTCGGCGCGCAGGCCGTCGGTGAGCAGCGCCAGGTTGGTGTACTCGTCACCCCGCGCGGCGCTGACCGCCTCGACCGCGGCGAGCTGGTCGCTGAACAGCGACTTGGTGTCGTAGAGCAGACGGCCGATCAGCGTCGACTTGCCGTCGTCGACGCTGCCCGCGGTGGCGAACCGCAGCAGGTCCATCGGCCGGGTGGTGTCGCTCTCGGCCGGGGCCAGGGTCTCGACGCTCATCAGAAGTAGCCCTCTCGCTTGCGGTCCTCCATGGCGGCCTCGCTGACCCGGTCGTCGCCGCGGGTAGCGCCGCGCTCGGTGATCCGCGTGGCGGCCACCTCCTCGATCACCTTCTCCACCGTGTCGGCGTCCGAGCGGACCGCCGCGGTGCAGGAGGCGTCGCCCACGGTCCGGTACCGCACCTGTTCGGTGAACGGCTGCTCACCGGCGCGGGCCCGGAAGAACTCGTTCACCGCGTAGAGCATGCCGTCGCGCTCGATCACCTCGCGCTCGTGCGCGTAGTAGATCGACGGCAGCGGGATCCGCTCCCGCGCGATGTAGTGCCAGACGTCCAGCTCGGTCCAGTTCGACAGCGGGAACACCCGGATCGACTCGCCCGGGTGGTGCCGGCCGTTGTAGAGCGCCCACAGCTCGGGACGCTGGTTCTTCGGATCCCACTGGCCGAACTCGTCGCGGAAGCTGAACACCCGCTCCTTGGCCCGCGCCTTCTCCTCGTCGCGCCGGGCGCCGCCGAACAGCGCGTCGAAGCGGTGCTTCTCCACCGCCTCCAGCAGCACCGGCGTCTGGATCCGGTTGCGCATGCCGTCGGCGGACTCGCGGACCAGGCCCTTGTTCAGCGCCTCCGGCACGCTCGCCACGATGAGCTGCAGGCCCAGCTCGGCCACCCGCTGGTCGCGGTAGGCGAGCACCTCGGGGAAGTTGTGGCCGGTGTCCACGTGCATCACCGGGAAGGGGATGTTGGCCGGCGCGAACGCCTTCTGGGCCAACCGGAGCATCACGATCGAGTCCTTGCCGCCGGAGAACAGCAGCACGGGCCGTTCCATCTCGGCGACGACCTCACGCATCACGAAGATGCTCTCCGCCTCGAGCGCGTCGAGGTGCGACACCTGGTACGCGGCGGGGGACGTCATGACACGAACTCGATTCGCACGGATCCGTACATCGGATTCCAGACCTTTCAGGTCGGACTCGTGAAGAAGAACGCTCAGGTTACCCGGAATGCCGCTGCAACGCTGCAAGCAACCGACTCGCGAGATCCTTGCGGCAGACCAGCAGATCCGGTAGGCGCGGGTCGGCCCCGTTGTATTTCAGCGCAGAACCGTCGATCCGGGAAGCATGCAGACCGGTGGCCGTCGCCACAGCGACCGGAGCGGCCGAATCCCACTCGTACTGACCGCCCGCGTGGATGTACGCGTCGACCTCACCGGTGACCACGGCGGCGATCTTCGCGCCCGCCGAGCCCATCGGAACCAGATGAGCGCCGACGTCCTCCGCCAGGTCGGTCAGGAAAACCGGCGGACGGCTACGGCTGGCCGCCAACCGGATGACCCGCGCGCCGGCCCCGGTGGCCGCCTCCACAGTCATCGGCGGGTACGCCGGCGGGTGGTCCGTGCCGAGCACCCGGTGCTGGGCCGGCAGGGCCACCGCGCCCGCCACCAGGCCGTGCGGCGTCGACGCGTTACGCGACCAGAGCGCCACGTGCACCGCCCAGTCCGCGCGCCCCTCCTCCGCGTACTCCCGGGTGCCGTCCAGCGGATCGATGATCCAGACCCGGTCGGCGTTCAACCGCGACGACGCCTCGTCCGTCACCTCCGCCGTCCAGGCCAGCCGCGACCCCTCGTCCTCCTCGGACAGCACCGCGTCGGCCGGCCGCCACTTCGCCAGCTCGGTCCGGATCACGTCGTGCGAGACCTTGTCCCCGGCCGACCGGAGCGCGCCCGCGTCGGCGAACCCCATCTCCGCGCGCAGGGCCGCCAGCGCCTGACCGGCCCGGGCCGCCAGCCAGCGGGCGAAGCCGCCGTCGATCATCGGAGGACTACCCATGCTGCTCCCGTCGCCCGCTCCCGTCACCAGAGCCGCAGACTACCGATGGCCGCTCAAGCCCCGTGGTAGAGGTTCTGCGTCGGTTCCACGCCCTTGAGAACGACGGACTCCACCACGTCCGCCGCGCGGTCCACCAGGAACTCCAGCTCCTTGCGCTCCGCCGAGGAGAAATCCGAGAGTACGTAGTCAGCCGGGTCCTGCCGGCCCGGCGGCCGGCCGATGCCGAACCGCACCCGCACGTAGTCCTTGGTGCCGAGCGACTTCGACATCGACCGCAGGCCGTTGTGCCCGCCCTCGCCGCCGCCGCACTTCACCCGCACCTGCCCGTACGGGATGTCCAGCTCGTCGTGCACCGCGATCACGTGCGCCGGCGGGATCTTGTGGAACTGCGCCAGCCCGGCGACCGGACCGCCGGAGAGGTTCATGTACGTCAACGGTTTGAGCAGCACCAGCTTCGGGCCGCCGAACCCCAGCCGCCCCTCGGCGGCCTCGGCCATCGCGCGCTTGTGCCGCCCGAACTTCGCGCCCACCCGGGCCGCCAGCAGGTCGGCCACCATGAACCCGACGTTGTGCCTGTTGTTCGCGTACTCCCGGCCGGGGTTGCCCAGGCCGACCACCAGCCACGGCCCCGCCTCGTCCGTCACCCGACGCCCCTTCCCGCTCGTTCGCCCGACCAGCCGTCCCGATACGCCGACAGGCGCCCCCGGGAACCGGGGACGCCTGTCGCACAGCCTTGCGGACCGGTCAGGCCTCGGTCTTCGCCTCGGCCGGGGCCTCCTCGCCCTCGGCGGCCGGCGCGCCCTCGGCAGCCTCGGCGGTCTCCTCGCCGGCCTCGGCCTCGGCCTCCTCGGTGGCCTCCTCGACCTCGGGGAGGGTGGCCTCGAGCTGCTCGGCGGTCGGAGCGGCGGTCACCGAGGCGACAGCGGTCTCCTCGTCGGTGGCCAGCTCGACGCCGGACGGCAGCTGGACGTCGGCAGCGGTGATCGTGGTGCCCGGCTCGGCGCCCTCGATCGACGCCTCCAGGTGGTCCGGCACCTTGGTCGCGTCGGCGGTCACCGACAGCGTGTCGTGGTCGTGCACGATCAGGGTGTCCTTCGCGGCCTCACCGGTCAGCTGGACCGGGACCTCGACGGTGACCTTCTCGCCGCGGCGGACCAGCAGCAGGTCCACGTGCTCGAAGGTGTCCTTGATCGGGTCACGCTGGATCGCCTTCGGCAGCGCCAGCACCTGGGTGCCGTCGCTGACCTCGATCGCGAAGAGCTGGTTCGCGCCGCCCTTGCGGATCGCGGCGGCGAACTCCCGCGCCGGAAGCGCGATGTGCTTGGGCTTCTCGCCGTGGCCGTACAGCACGGCGGGCACCTTGCCGGCCCGGCGGGTACGACGGGCACCACCCTTGCCGAACTCGGTACGGGGCTCGGCGCTGATCTTTACCTCGGACACGGGGAAACTCCTGATGCTTCGCTGCGGCGGCTTGTCGTCTGGCGGTGCTGGGGCGAGGGGCTCGCTGGGGCTAGGGTCATGAACGACCGCCCGGAGCACCGCGTCGATGACGGCGCCTCCGTGCGGTGCTTGTCAGCAGCCCGCCGGGCACCCTCGCCGTGGCAACCGCACCAGTCTACCCGAGGGATTTCCCGGCTCTCCGGCAGTCCCCCATATCACCGCCCCGCCGGTTCCGCAGGGCATCGGCCCGGCCGCCGGAGCACCGGCGGCCGGACCGGCGCGCTCAGCTCAGGCCACCGAACAGGGTGGTCACCGAGCCGTCGTCGAAGACCTCCCGGATCGCCCGCGCCAGCAGCGGGGCGATCGACAGTACGGTCAGCTTGTCCAGCTGCTTCTCCGACGGCAGCGGCAGCGTGTTCGTCACGACCACCTCGCTGATCGGGCTGTTCTTCAGCCGCTCCGTCGCCGGGTCGGACAGCAGCGCGTGGGTCGAGGCGACCACGATCTCCGCCGCGCCCTGCTCCTTGAGGATGTCCGCCGCCTTGGTGATCGTGCCACCGGTGTCGATCATGTCGTCCACGATCAGGCACACCCGGCCCTCGACCTCACCGACCACCCGGTTCGCCACCACCTGGTTCGGCTTGAGCGGATCGCGGGTCTTGTGGATGAACGCCAGCGGGCAGCCGCCCAGCCGGTCGGTCCAGCGCTCCGCCACGCGTACCCGGCCCGAGTCCGGCGCGACCACAGTCATCGGCCGGCCCGCGTACTTGTGCTCCACGTACTCGGCCAGCACGTCCATCGCGAACAGGTGGTCCACCGGGCCGTCGAAGAAGCCCTGGATCTGCGCGGTGTGCAGGTCGACGGTCAGGATCCGGTTCGCACCGGCGGTCTTCAGCAGGTCGGCGATCAGCCGCGCCGAGATCGGCTCCCGGCCGCGGTGCTTCTTGTCCTGCCGCGAGTACGGGTAGAACGGCAGGACCACGGTGATCCGCTTGGCCGAGCCGCGCTTCAGCGCGTCGACCATGATCAGGGTCTCCATGACCCAGGTGTTCACGCCGTGCGTCACGGACTGCACCACGAAGGCGTCCGAACCACGGACCGAATCCTTGTACCGTACGAAGATCTCGCCGTTGGCGAAGTCGTACGCGTCGGCCGGCGTCGGCGCGACGCCGAGCACCTCACCGATCTCCTTGGCCAGCTCCGGAAAACCCCTCCCGGAGAAGAGCATCAGGCTCTTGCGGTTTTCGGCGACGATGCTGCCCATGGGCCCGTCTGCTCCCGTATGTCGGTGGTGCCCGGCGGCGGTGGGGCCGGGGACTGTTCGGTTGCAGTATGCCCCCGGTTCAGCGATCCACCCACGGCCCGGCGATCCCCGTGGAGTCAGTCACCTTCGCTTGCGGCGCCGCCCGTGTCGGGCGCACCCTCACCGGCCCGCCGCGCCGCCTCCGCGGCCTCCGTACCGGCCCGCTTGCGCAGCACCCAGCCCTCCACGTTGCGCTGCTGACCCCGCGCCACCGCCATCGCACCCGGCGGCACGTCCCCGGTGATCACCGAACCCGCAGCGGTGTACGCGCCGTCGCCCACCCGCACCGGCGCCACGAACATGTTGTCCGCTCCGGTACGCGCGTGGCTGCCGATGGTGGTGTGGTGCTTGCGTACCCCGTCGTAGTTGACGAAGACGGTCGCCGCGCCGATGTTGCTGTGGTCCCCGATCGTCGCGTCGCCCACGTACGACAGGTGCGGCACCTTCGAACCGTCACCGATCGACGCCTTCTTGGTCTCCACGAACGTGCCGACCTTCGCCTTGCGGCCCAGCCGCGACTCGGGCCGCAGGTACGCGTACGGGCCGACGCTCGCCTGCGGGCCCACCTCGGCGCCGAGCGCGTGGCTGCGCACGATGCTCGCGCCCGCCCCCACCACCGTGTCCACCAGCGTGGTGTCCGGGCCGACGAGCGCGCCCTCACCGACCACGGTGGCGCCCTGGAGCTGCGTGTTCTGGTCGATCACCGCGTCCCGCTCGACGGTCACCGTCACGTCGATCCAGGTGGTGTGCGGGTCGAGGATGCTGACCCCGGTCCGCATCCAGCCCTCGTTCACCCGGTCGCGCAGCAGCCGGCGCAGCGCGGCCAACTCGACCCGGTCGTTGCAGCCGAGCGTCTCCACGTGGTCGGCGGCGCAGTGCACCGCCACCGGCTCCCCCGCGTCGCGCAGCAGCGCGAAGACGTCGGTCAGGTACTCCTCGCCCTGGTCGTTGTCGGTGGAGAGCTTGCCCAGCGCCTCCCGCAGCCGGGCCGCGTCGAACGCGTAGATCCCCGCGTTGATCTCCCGCAGCGCGCGCTGCTGGGGGGTGGCGTCGCGCTCCTCGACGATCTGCTCCAGCTGCCCCTGCACGTCCCGCACGATCCGGCCCAGGCCGGTCGGGTCGGGCACCTCGGCGGCGAGCACCGTGGCCGCGGCCGCGGCCTCCTCGTGCGCCTCGACGAGCGCCTGGACCGTCTCCGGCCGCAGCAGCGGCACGTCCCCGTTGATCACCACGACCGTGCCGGCCGCGTCCGGCACCGCGTCCAGCGCGATGCGGACCGCGTGGCCGGTGCCGAGCTGGCGTTCCTGGAGCACCGGCGTGGCACCGGGGGCGACGTCGGACAGGTGCTCCCGGACCTGGTCGGCGCCGTGGCCGACCACGACCACGGTGCGGTCCGCGCCCAGCGGCCCGGCCGCGGCCAGGACGTGACCGAGCAGGGTACGGCCGAGCAGCGGGTGCAGCACCTTGGGCAGGGACGACTTCATCCGCTTGCCCTCACCGGCGGCGAGCACGACAACGGTGCGGAGGTGGGGCTGGGACACGACGTGGCTCCCGTCGGGACGGCGACAGTCTCGCGGTCATGCTAACCACGCGACGGAGGGCAAACAGCAGAAGCTCCCGGGAGAGGATTCGAACCCCTATAATCAGGACCAAAACCTGACGTCCTGCCATTAGACGACCCGGGATGGTCGAAAACGGGCAAACGGCATTACGCCCGCCGGCTGCCTACACCTTACCGGTCACGAGGTGGATCTTCATCGCTCATTCCTTTCATGATCCCCTCGATCCTCCAATAGAGACGAGTTCCGCCCACGACGTGCACGGTCAGGCAGCCGCGATAGTCGGCGCCGACGTTCTTGCGCCTCGTCAACGGTCGATGCCTCTTGATCGTGGTGGGCTGGAAGCGCTCCGCCGGCACGCCCACCCGCGCCGCCCACCACCGCACCGCGGCCACGTCGTCCGCCGTCTCGTGGATGCTCACCCGGAACCTCCGGTCCTCGGCCGGCACCTCGACGGCGTCGAGGAAGCGCAGGAAGAGCATCACCAGCAGGGGATCGCTGTTGACGAACTTGATCCTGCAGTCGTTCGGACGCCAGGGCTTCGCCTTGCCACCTTCACACCAGTAGATCGCCGCCCCGATCAACAACAGCTCGCGCCGGTCGAGCCGCCGCACCCACTCCGCCGACGCGTTCACCACCTCGGCCCGGGCCGCGTCCCGCGCCGCCCGGTGCGCGCCCCACTGGGCGTCGGCACGCGCCTGCTGGGCGATGCGCCGCCGACGGCCCACCAACTCCGGATCCAGCGGCAGATGCCGGGTCCACAGGTACGCGGTGGACTTCGAGACGTCGAGCGCCTTCGCGATCTCCCCCACTGGGCAGCCGGCTCGCCGCAGGTCCAGCGCCCGGGCATGCAGTTCCGGCTTCCAGCCGCGATAAGAGGGCGGGTGGGTTCCGAACTCGTCACCGACAGCCACGGACGGAGATTAGAACGCGCGTACGACAGCGACCGGTCGGACCGGGGACGCCGCGCCTGGCAGGATGGACGGGTGACCGACGTTTCCGGCAGCGACCGCACCCGTCGGCGGCCCGTGCCGGCGGCGAAGCCCTCCCGGGTGCGGATGTCCGCGACGCAGCGGCGCGAGCAGCTGATCTCGATCGCCCGGCAGATCTTCGCCGAGAAGGGCTTCGACGCGACCTCGATCGAGGAGGTGGCGGCGCGCGCCAAGGTCTCCAAGCCGGTGGTCTACGAGCACTTCGGCGGCAAGGAGGGGCTCTACGCGGTGGTGGTGGACCGGGAGGTCCGCGCCCTGCTGGACCGGATCACCACGGCGTTGACCGCGGGCAACCCGCGGGAGTTGCTGGAGCAGGCCGCGCTGACGCTGCTGACCTACATCGAGGAGGAGACCAGCGGTTTCCGGGTGCTGGTCCGGGAGTCGCCGCTGATGTCGGCGACGGGCAACTTCAGCAGCGTGATGAACGACGTGGCGCACCAGGTGGAGCACATCCTGGCGGGCGAGTTCTCCATCCGGGGGTACGACCCCAAGCTGGCGGAGCTCTACTCCCAGGCGCTGGTGGGCATGGTGGCGCTGACCGGCCGCTGGTGGCTGGAGGTGCGCAAGCCGCGCAAGGAGACGGTGGCGGCGCACCTGGTGAACCTGGCGTGGAACGGGTTGTCGCACCTGGAGTCGAAGCCGGGCCCGATCCCCCGCGGCTGAGGCCGCTTCAGCACACGACGACAGCCGCTCAGCGCTCGCCGATCGGGTGGTAGCGGCGCTGCCGTTCCTCCTCGGCGTGCTCGGCGGTGCCGACCTTGTCGTAGAGGCCGGTGGCGAGCAGGACCAGCCCGAACAGCAACGACACGATGACCGTCGACATCGAGAAGTTCAGGAAGTTCGCCGAGGTCTGGAGCACCGACATCATCAGGATGCCGGTGACCAGGAAGACCACGCCGGCGGTGAGGTTCATGTAGTGGCCGAGGTTGTTGCGGCGGGACGCGCCGACCAGCAGGACCGCGCCGAAGACCACCGAGACCAGCGAGAAGGCCAGGTTGGTGCGCAGGCCCAGCGCCCAGTTGCTGCCCCGGCCGAACAGTCCCTCGCCCCAGGTCAGGAAGACGCCGTAGACGCCGAAGACCAGGATGTAGAGGCCGATGAGCCCGGACAGCACCCGGTACAGCGGCCGCGCGGGGTGGTTCACCGGGAAGTGCGCCATGATGCCCTCCAGCCGTATGACTGATTCGGGGCAATTGTCGCTTGGGTTGTCTGCTCGCGTCCGGAAAACACCGAAGGCCCGGCGCGTCGCGCCGGGCCTTCGGTGGAAGACGGGATCAGAGCACCAGGCGGGCCTTCTGCCAGGCCTCGTGCTCGTCGTCGGAGCCGACCTTGCCGTACATGCCGACCATCAGGAGCACCAGCGACAGGGTCAGGACCACGACGTCGGTCATGATCGAGAAGTTGAAGATGTTGGCGTCGGTCTGCAGGAACGCCAGCGCGGCCAGGCCGATCACCATCAGCGTGTAGGCCAGCCACTGGTTGATCGCCACGTCGAGGTTGCGGCCGATCGCGGTGCCGACCAGGATCACGACGCCGAACAGCACCGACAGCAGCGAGAACGCCATGTTGGTGCCCTGGCCGAGGACCTTGGTGTCGTCCTGGGCGAGGAAGTCGTTGCCGGCGCTGGCGATGATGCCGAGGCCGCCGAAGACGACGAAGTACAGACCAACGAGCCCGCCGATCGCCCGGTAGATCGGCCGCGCGGGGTGGTTGACGGGGGTGTGGGCCATCTCTGCGTCTCCAAAGACCGTTCGGACGAGGGTTCCACCGGTGATTGTCCCGTACGCCGGTCAGTGACGCCGCACACCCCCCACCCCGGCGGCAGGTCAGCCGCCCGGCAGTTCCTCGGCGAGAGCCAGCCAGGTCTCCTCGGTGCGGTCCCGCTCGGCCCGTACCTCCTTGAGCTGTGCGTCCAGCTCGGCGACCCGGGCGTAGTCGGTGGCGTTCGCGGCGAGCTGCTCGTGCAGGCCCGCCTCCTTCTGTTCGAGCTTGGCGATCTGCCGTTCCAGCCGGTTCAGTTCCTTCTTCGTGACGCGTACCTCGGCCGCTGACATGCCCTCGCGCGCCGGCGCCGCCGTGGCCGGGGTGAGATCGGCGGGCGCCGGGCCGCCGGCCGCGGCGGCGCGTGCCAGGTACTCGTCGACGCCGCCGGGCAGGTGCACCAGCCGGCCGTCACCGAACATGCCGTACGCGACGTCGGTGACCCGCTCGATCAGGTAGCGGTCGTGGCTGGCCACGACGATCGTGCCGGGCCACGAGTCGAGCAGGTCCTCCAGCGCGGCGAGCGTGTCGGTGTCCAGGTCGTTCGTCGGCTCGTCGAGCAGGAGCACGTTGGGTTCCCCGGCGAGCAGCCGCAGCATCTGCAGGCGGCGGCGCTCGCCACCGGACAGGTCGCTCACCGGGGTCCAGAGCCGCCTGTCGTCGAAGCCGAAGATCTCGGCGAGTTGGGAGGCGCTGATCTCCCGGTCGCCGAACTGCACGCGCCGGGCCACCTCCTCGACGGCTTCCAGCACGCGCAGGTGGCCGGGAAGCTCGGCGAGTTCCTGGGACAGGAACGCGGGCCGCACGGTCTGCCCGGCGGCGAAGCGCCCACCGTCGGGGCTCGTCACCCCGGCGAGCAGCCGCAGCAGGGTGGTCTTGCCGGCGCCGTTACGGCCGAGGATCGCGACCCGGTCGCCGGGACCGACCTGCCAGGTCGTGTCGTGCAGGATCTCCTTCGGACCGGCGTACAGCCGGACGCCTTCGAGGTCGTACACCTGCTTGCCGAGCCGGGCGGTGGCGAGCCGTTGCAGCGACATGGTGTCGCGGGGTTCCGGCACGTCGGCGATGAGCGCGTTCGCCGCGTCGATGCGGAACTTGGGCTTGGAGGTGCGGGCCGGCGCCCCGCGGCGCAGCCAGGCGATCTCCTTGCGGAGCAGGTTCTGGCGGCGGGCCTCGGTGGCGGCGGCGACGCGCTGCCGCTCGACGCGGGCGAGCGTCCACGCGGCGAAGCCGCCCTCGTACGCCCGGACGGTCTGGTCGGCGACCTCCCAGGTAGTGGTGCAGACGGCGTCGAGGAACCAGCGGTCGTGGGTGACCACGACGAGCGCGCCCTTGCGGGTGACGAGGTGCCGGGCCAGCCAGTCGACGCCGCCGACGTCGAGGTGGTTCGTGGGCTCGTCGAGGACGAGCAGATCGGCGTCGCGGACGAGCAGCGCGGCGAGCGCGACCCGGCGGCGTTCCCCGCCGGACATCGGGCCGACCGGGGTGTCCAGGCCGAGGTGGGGCATGCCGAGGCCGTCGAGGATCGCGCGCACGCCGGCGTCGCCGGCCCACTCGTGTTCGGCGCCCATGCTCTCGCCGAGCCAGGCGGTGCCGAGCACCACGTCCCGCACTGTCAGTTCGGGGGCCAGGTCGAGGCGCTGCGGCAGCCAGGCCACCCGCAGGTCGCGGCGGTGCGTGACGCGGCCGTCGTCGGGTTCCTCGGTGCGGGTCAGCAGCCGCAGCAGCGTCGACTTGCCGGCGCCGTTGAGGCCGACCACACCGACCCGGTCGGCGTCGTCGAGGCCGAGCGAGACGTCGGTGAGCAGCGGCCCCGCGGCGCCGTACCCCTTGGACACCCGGTCCAGGTTGACGATGTTGGCCACTGACCCACCCCTCACGACTCAGGCGTCCCGGGGGCCCGGGACGCCTGAGTCAAGGGTACGGGGCGTCAGACCACGCGGGCGCCGGCGACCGGACCGTGCGCGACGCGGGCCTCCCGGCACACCCCGGCGGCGGTGATCTCGGCGGCGATCCGGACCGCGTCGGACTCACCGGTGGCCAGGAAGACACAGGTGGGCCCGGAGCCGGAGACGAGGCCGGCGAGCGCCCCGGCCGCCTCGCCGGCCTTGAGCGTCTCGGCCAGCGACGGGCGCATGGTCAGCGCGGCGTCCTGGAGGTCGTTGCCGAGCGTGGCGGCGAGCACCCGCGGGTCGCGCTGACGCAGCGCGGCGAGCAGCGCGTCGGTACTGCCCAGCGGCGTGCCGGCGGCTCCGGTGTCGCGCAGCCGGTCCAGTTCCCGGTACGCGGCCGGGGTGGACAGGCCGCCGTCGGCGATCGCCACCACCCAGTGCCAGGAGGTGGGGCGGGCCAGCACCGGGCTGACCGCCTCGCCCCGGCCGGTGCCGAGCGCGGTGCCGCCGTGGATCAGGAACGGCACGTCGGAGCCGAGGTCGGCGGCGATGCCGGCGAGTTCGTCGCGGGACAGCCCGGTGCCCCAGAGCGTGTCGCAGGCGACCAGCGCGGCGGCGGCGTCGGCGCTGCCGCCGGCCAGCCCGCCGGCGAGCGGGATCTGCTTGCGCAGGTGCAGCCGGGCGTGCGGGGCGACGCCCGCGTAGCCGGCGAGCGCGTGCGCGGCCCGCAGCACCAGGTTGGTGTCGTCCAGCGCCAGTTCGCCGGCGCCCTCGCCCTCCATGGTGAGGGTGAGCGTGTCGCCGCGACGGGCGGTCAGCTCGTCGTAGATGGAGATCGCGTGGTAGACGGTGTTCAGCTCGTGGTAGCCGTCACGCCGCAGCGGCCCGACCCCGAGGTGCAGGTTGACCTTGGCGGGCACCCGCACCTTCACCGGGCCGCTGGACCCGCGCCGCTGCCCGTCCTCGTCCTCCGGTCGCCATGCCTCGGTCACCGGGCGGACTCCACCGGACGTGGGCGGATGTCGAACGGCTTCGGCACGGTCAGCTCCTCGGCGAGGGGTCGGGCAACGGCGCCAGCCTACTGCTCGCCGCCGTGGGCGTCCGGGGCCGACGCGGCGATGGCGGCGAACTGCTCGACGGTGAGCGATTCGCCCCGGGCGCCCGGATCCACGCCGGCGGCGGTGAGCGCCGCGGCGGCCCGGTCCGCGCCGCCGGCCCAGCCGGCCAGGGCGGCGCGCAGCGTCTTGCGGCGCTGCGCGAACGCGGCGTCGACGACCGCGAACACGGCCTTCCGGGGTACGTCCGGCCGGGGCGGCTCGCGCCGGGTGAACGCGACCAGGCCGGAGTCGACGTTCGGCACCGGCCAGAACACGTTCGGCGGGACCTTGCCGGCGGCGCGGGAGCGGGCGTACCAGGCGAGTTTGACCGACGGGATGCCGTACACCTTGGAGCCGGGACCGGCGACGAGCCGGTCGGCGACCTCCTTCTGCACCATCACCAGGCCGTGCCGCAGCGTGGGCAGCTCGGCGAGCAGGTGCAGCACGACCGGCACGGCGACGTTGTAGGGCAGGTTCGCCACCAGCGCGGTCGGCGCCGGGCCGCCCAGGTCGGCGGCGGTGACCCGCAGCGCGTCGGCCGGGTGGACGGTGAGCCGCCCGGCGGCCTCGCCGGCGAAGCGCGCGGCGGTCTCCGGCAGCGCGGCGGCGAGCGCCAGGTCGAGTT
Organism: Micromonospora sp. WMMA1949; assembly: GCF_027460145.1. NCBI lineage: Bacteria > Bacillati > Actinomycetota > Actinomycetes > Micromonosporales > Micromonosporaceae > Micromonospora > Micromonospora sp. WMMA1949. Next base: position 1,956,376 of record NZ_JAPZBG010000001.1, read on the forward strand.
CCACGGCGTGCACGTGCGCGGCGACGGGGAGCAGGGCGAGCGTGAGCGAGCCGAGCCCCGGGCCGACCTCCAGCGCCACGTCGTCGGGGGTGAGCCCGGCGGTGGTGACGATGCGGCGGACCGTGTTGGGGTCGTGCACGAAGTTCTGGCCGAGCTTCTTGGTCGGCGTGACGCCGAGGCGCGCGGCGAGTTCCCGGATCTCCGCCGGGCCGAGGAGTCCGGTCACGCCCCGTAGCGTAAGCGCCCCCGGCCGCGGGGAAGGAAGGGCCCCTTCTTAACGCCTCGCGATATGGAAGGGCCCCTTCTTAACGCCACGGCCCGAACGCGCGCTCACCGTTCGTGGAGATGGTGGCGCAGAGGGTGTCCAGGTCGGCCCCGGTGGTCTCGGCGAGGAAGCGGACCGTCAGCGGGATCAGGTACGACGCGTTGGGCCGTCCCCGGTGCGGCATCGGGGTGAGGTAGGGCGCGTCGGTCTCCACGAGCATCTGCTCCGGCGGGGTGACGGCGGCGGCCTCGCGCAGCGCGGCGGCGCTGCCGAACGTGACCGTGCCGGCGAAGCTGAGCAGGAACCCGCGCCGGACGCACTCGCGGGCGAAGTCGGCGTCGCCGGAGAAGCAGTGCATGACCACGGTCTCCGGGGCGCCCTCGTCGTCGACGATGCGCAGGACGTCGGCGTGCGCGTCCCGGTCGTGGATGACGAGTGCCTTGCCGTGCCGCTTGGCGATGGCGATGTGCGCCCGGAAGCTCTCCTCCTGCGCGGCGCGCCCCTCGTCGCCGGTACGGAAGAAGTCCATCCCGGTCTCGCCGACGCCGCGGACCCGGTCCCGGCCGGCGAGCGTCTCGATCTCGCGCAGCGCCTCGTCCAGGTCGGCCAGCCGGGGCGCCTCGTTCGGGTGCAGCGCGACGGTGGCGAGCACCGGGGCGTACCGGTCGGCCACGTCGGCGCTCCACCGGGACGACTCGACGTCCACCCCGACCTGCACGAGCCGGTCCACGCCGACGCGGGCGGCGACGTCGATCGCGGCGGCCACCGGGTCGTCGCCGGGGGTGCCGCCCGGCGGCGTGCCGAACTCGCCGACGGTGATGTCGAGGTGCGTGTGGCTGTCCAGCACGGGCACGGGCAGCGGCTCGGGGGCGGGCGGGAACTCCCCGGCCCGGCGGGCGGCGCGCTGCTTGCGGGTCTCGGTCTGCTCGGTCATCGCGGCCAGCATCACACACCGGCCCGGGGCGGCGTTCCCGGACCGCCACCGCCTGTTCACGTGCCCCACATCTGGCGGGCTTAGCGTCTTGGAGTGACAGTCACCGACCAGGCCGGCGGGCCCGCCTCCGACCGGGCCGGGTTGCGCGTGACGTACGGCGGCCGGGTGCACCCGGCCGACGAGATCGCCCGGGGCGCGGCGTACGAGTTGTTCAGCGCCGACGAGGCACCCGGGTTCGAGTGGTGTCCCCGGCCGGGCGGCGGCTATCCGTGGCGCCGGTTCGTGCACGCCACGGAGGTGGACGCGGTGCACGGGGGCGCCGGGCCGGCCGACGACACGGACGCGCCGCTGCTGATGCCGGTGCACCGGGACCGGGGCTGGGCGTACGTACACCGGCTCAGCCAGCAGCCTGGTGCGGCGGCCGATCCGACGCTGGCCGCGGTACGGGCGTCGGCGGTGATCCGGCCCGGTACCCGGATGGTGAAGGTGCTCTCGGCCCGGCAGCTCGCCGGGTACGTGCGCGGCTGGCTGCCGCACGGCTTCTGCTACCGGGAGCACGACGTGGCGCACCTGCGGACACCGGCCGGGATGGCGGTGCTGCGGGGCGACTCCGAGGGCGGTGACGTGGCGTACGCGCTGCGCTGGCGGGCCGCCGACCCGGCCGACTACGACGTGCCGGTGGGCGCGGCGCACCGAGGGCTGATGGCGTTGCCGCCCCGGGACCGGCTCGGGCCGCCGGTGCTCGGTACCGGGTTCGTGCCGAGCAGCGCGCAGCTCGTGCCGGAGTTCGTCACCCGGGAGTTCGCCGACCTGCCGATGCCGGCGAACGCCACGCTGCTGGCCTACCCGGCCGAGGGGGTGGAGGTGGTGCTCTACACCTACCAGGCGGAGCAGCGGGGCTGGCTGCGCCTGGCGGGTCCGCAGTGGCGGCACCTGCTCGCCGCGGTGCCCGGGCTTTCCGCCGACCAGGAGTACGTGCCGACCGGCGACGCGCCGCGCTCCACCCGGCTCGTCGGCACGTACGCGGGTTCGGAGTACGAGGCGGTGGCCGACCAGCCGGGCGGGTTCCGGGTGCTGGCGATGACCCGGGCGGCCCGGTACCCGGTGGACGCGGCGGCCCGCCGGGTGCGCACGGCGGCGTGGCGCGGCGCGCCGTGCCTGGTGCTGCGGGAGGAGGGCGGCTGGTTGCGGTTGCGGCTGCGCCGCCCGGATCCGGACGCGGTGGCCGCGACGGGTGCGCAGTGTCTGGAACGTGGCGTGTACGAGGTCTGGGCGCCGGGCGCCGAGCTGACCGACGACCGCGTGGTGGACCTGCCGTATCCGGCCCGGCACGCATAGACGGGGGCACGTCGGGAAGGCGTGGGGCGTCCGAGAAACCCGCGCGAGGGGGAATCCCGACATGCCTTTCGTCACCGTCGGTACGGAGAACTCCGCACCCATCGACCTGTACTACGAGGATCACGGTTCCGGTCAGCCGATCGTGCTGATCCACGGTTTCCCGTTCAACGGGGCGACCTGGGAGAAGATGAGCGGTCCGCTGCTGAACGCCGGATACCGGGTGATCACGTACGACCGGCGGGGGTTCGGCAACTCCGCCCAGCCGGCCATGGGCTACGACTACGACACGTTCGCCGCCGACCTGGACGTGTTGATGACCGAACTGGACCTGCGCAACGCGATCCTGGTCGGGCATTCCATGGGCACCGGTGAGGTGACCCGCTACCTGGGCGCGTACGGGTCGGACCGGGTGGACCGGGCCGTCATGATGGCCCCGTTGGCGCCGTACCTGCTGAAGGCCCCCGAGGACCCGGAGGGCGTCGACAAGAGCATGTTCGAGGGGTTCCAGAAGGCGATCATCCAGGACCGGTTCGCCTACCTGACCCAGTTCTGCGACGCGTTCTTCAACGCCAGCGAGAACCGGGGGAAGCTGGTCAGCGACGAGGCGTACCACGCGCACTGGCAGATCGGCGCGCAGGCGTCGGCCAAGGGCACCCACGACTCGGTGGACGCCTGGCAGACCGACTTCCGCGGTGACCTGCCGAACATCGACGTGCCGGTGCTGATCATCCAGGGCGACAAGGACAACGTGCTGCCGTACCCGGTGACGGGCCAGCGGCTGGTGAACATGCTGCCCGACGCCAAGCTGGTCACGTTGAAGGGCGCGCCGCACGGCACGCCGTGGACCCATCCCACCGAGGTCAACAAGGCCATCATGGAGTTCATCGGCAAGCCGAGCATGGCGACCGCCTGACCCGGCGGACGACCGCGGCCCCGGGGAGATCCCCGGGGCCGCGGTTCGCGCGCGTGTTCAGCCGGCCAGGCGGGCCAGCTCCTCCTCGACGATGGACGGGTCGAGCTTGCGGAACACCGGCTTCGGCGCCGCGAGCGGCCGGCCCACTTCCAGGGGTACGGACTCCCAGCGCGCGCCGACCGTGTAGTCACCGGTCAGCACCGGGTACGACGGTCCGCCGTCGAGGTCGTCGACCTCCTCGATCACCGGCATCGGGGCGTGCGTGCCGGTGCCGCCGAGCAGCTCGTGGATCTTCTGGGCGGAGTGCGGCAGGAACGGGGTGAGCAGCGTGTTGGCGTCGCTGACCACCTGGAGCGCGACGTGCAGGATGGTGCCCATCCGGGGCTTGTCGTCCTCGCCCTTGAGCTTCCAGGGCGCCTGCTCGGAGAGGTACTTGTTGGCTTCGGCGACGACCTTCATGGCTTCGCCGATGGCCTGCTTCTGCCGGTGCCGGGCGATCAGATCGCCGACGGTGGCGAAGCCGGCCTTCGCGGTGTCCAGCAGGGCCTGGTCGGCCTCGGTGAGCCCGGCCGGGTCGACCGGCGGGATCGCGCCGAAGTTCTTCGCCGCCATCGACACCGACCGGTTGACCAGGTTGCCCCAGCCGGCGACCAGCTCGTCGTTGTTGCGGCGCAGGAACTCGGCCCAGGTGAAGTCGGTGTCGTTGCTCTCCGGGCCGGCCACCGCGATGAAGTAGCGCAGCGCGTCGGCGTCGTAGCGCTCCAGGAAGTCCCGGACGTAGATGACCACCTTGCGGGAGGACGAGAACTTCCGGCCCTCCATGGTCAGGTACTCGCTGGACACGACCTCGGTGGGCAGGTTGAGCCGGCCCAGCTCGCCCGGCTCGCCGTCGCGGGCGCCCTCGCCGGAGTAGCCGCCGAGCAGCGCCGGCCAGATCACCGAGTGGAAGACGATGTTGTCCTTGCCCATGAAGTAGTAGGAGCGGGCATCCTTCCCCTCCCCGTCGGCGGACCACCACTTGCGCCAGGCCTCCGGGTCGCCGGTGCGCCGGGCCCACTCGATGGAGGCCGACAGGTAGCCGATGACCGCGTCGAACCAGACGTAGATCCGCTTGTCCGGGCGGTCGCGCCAGTCGTCGAGCGGGATCGGCACGCCCCACTCCAGGTCGCGGGTGATGGCCCGGGGCTGGAGGTCGTCGAGCAGGTTGCGGGAGAACCGCAGTACGTTCGGGCGCCAGCCGTCGCGGTTGTCCAGCCACTGCCGCAGCGCGTCGGCCAGGGCGGGCAGGTCGAGGAAGAAGTGCTCGGTCTCGACGAACTCCGGCGTCTCCCCGTTGATCTTCGACTTGGGGTCGATCAGGTCGATCGGGTCGAGCTGGTTGCCGCAGTTGTCGCACTGGTCGCCGCGCGCGCTGTCGTAGCCGCAGATCGGGCAGGTGCCCTCGATGTAGCGGTCGGGCAGCGTCCGGCCGGTGGACGGGGAGATCGCCCCGGTGGTGACCTTCGGGACGATGTAGCCGTTGCGGTAGAGACCCGTGAACAGCTCCTGCACGACCGCGTAGTGGTTGCGCGTGGTGGTGCGGGTGAACAGGTCGTACGACAGGCCCAGCGCCCGCAGGTCCTCGGCGATCACCCGGTTGTAGCGGTCGGCCAGCTCGCGTGGGGTGACGCCCTCGGCGTCGGCCTGCACCTGGATCGGGGTGCCGTGTTCGTCGGTGCCGGACACCATGAGCACGTCGTGACCGGCCATCCGCATGTACCGGGCGAAGACGTCGGAGGGAACGCCGAATCCGGATACGTGGCCGATGTGGCGCGGGCCGTTGGCGTAGGGCCAGGCGACCGCGGCGAGAACGTGACTCATGAGCAGCAAGCCTAGTGATTGCCGTGGGTGCGCCGCGAACCAATGGGCGGCAGGCTCCGACCGTACGTCCGATTTGTCGCCGACACGCGGCGTGAGCTTCACCGCAAGCCGGGCGTATCGGTGTGAAATGAACATCGTGACCAACAGACCAGCGGCGCCGGAGTCGTCGGCGGCGACCACCCGGCGGGCGCGGCCCGCTCCGGCGGGCGCGCCCGTCGCGCCGCAGCCACGGCTCGACCCGGCGGATCCGCCGGTCGAGGTGGAGCCGACCACCGGGGCGCCGGTGGACGCGGTGCCGAGCCGGGTGCCGGTACGCCAGCCGCGCTGGCAGCGCGCGGCCGCGCCGTCCGGCGGCTGGGCGCCGATCGAGGAGGTGCACTGGGACGGCACCCCGCTGCGCGACGAGCCGCGTCCGGGTCCCGACCGGCTCCCGGCGCGGCGGGAACGCGCCCGCCCGGTCGCGCCGCCGAGCCCGCCCGCCGGCCTGGCCGTGCTACTGACGCTGAGCCTGCTCGCCGCGTTCTTCGCCTGGGTGAGCGCGGGCCCCTTCTGGCTGGCGGCCGGGCACTCGACAGGCGGCACCGTGATGATCACCGAATGCGCGGGGAGCGGGCTCACCCAGCGCTGCCGGGGCATCTTCTCGGCCGACGGCGACCGGTTCCAGGCCCACGGGGTACGGGTCAGCGGCGTACCGGCCGCTCGCACCGACACCGGCAGTTCCCTGCGGGCGCGGATGACCGGGCCGGACGGGTCCACCGCGTACGCGGACACCGGCGTCGGACGGCACCTGCGCTGGCTGCTGGGGTTGGCCCTGGTGGCCGGTTGCGCCGCCGGGATCGCCCGGTGGACCGGCGCGACCCGGCTCGCGGACGAACGGCAGCGTCGCTGGGCGGTCGGCCTGGCGCTCGCCGGGCCGGCGTTGATCACCGTCGGTTTCCTGGCGGCCGCCTGGTGAGGCGGGGTGTTAAGAGGGGGCCCTTCCTCTACCGCAGGCGTTAAGAAGGGGCCCTTCCTTTCTAGCTGTGCACGACGGCGTACACCTCGCGCCGCCGCAGCCCGTACGCGGTGGCGACCTCGGTGATCGCGTCGCGGCGGGACAGGCCGCCCGCCTCGCGCTCGGCCACCGCGGCGCGCAGCGTCTCGTCGTCCGGCCGGACCGCGGGCGTGGCCGGTGCGCCCGCCACGACGAGCGTGATCTCGCCCCGGGGATCCCCCTCGGCGGCCCACTCGGCCAGCTCACCCAGCGGCCGGCGGACGACCTCCTCATAGGTCTTCGTCAGCTCGCGGCAGAGCGCGGCGGGCCGGTCCGGACCGAACGTCTCGGCCAGGTCGGCGAGCGCACCGGCGATGCGGTGCGGCGCCTCGAAGAACACGAGCGTGCGCTCCTCGGCGGCGAGCGCGCGCAGCCGGGAACGGCGGGCCCCGGGGGTACGCGGCAGGAAGCCCTCGAAACAGAACCTGTCGCAGGGCAGCCCGGACAGCGCCAGCGCGGTGGTGACGGCGCTCGGCCCGGGCGCGGCGGTGACCGGCACTCCGGCGTCCAGCGCGGCCCGGACCAGCCGGTATCCGGGGTCGGAGACGCTCGGCATGCCGCCGTCGGTGACCAGCGCGACCGTGTAGCCGGCGGCGAGCACCTCGGCCAGTTCGGGGGTACGCCGCTCCTCGTTGCCCTCGAAGTACGAGACGATCCGGCCCGGCACCGTCACGTCCAGGTCGCGGGCCAGCCGGGTGAGCCGCCGGGTGTCCTCGGCGGCGACCACGTCGGCGGCGGCCAGCACCTCGCGGAACCGGGCGGACGCGTCGGCCGGATTACCGAGCGGCGCACCGAGCAGCACGAGCCGCCCGACCTCGGACATTTCCCCCACGGTGTGTGCTCCTTCATCGAAGGTCGTACCAATTTCGGAGACGACAGACGCCACCGGGCACCCTCGCAGCCTACGATCGCCGGGTGACGAGTGCGTCGACAGCACAGAGCGCGAACCCGGACCCTTCCACCACCGACCGGGGCGACGGCGCCGGGCGCGGGCTTCCCGCCGCCGTACGGCGCCGGCTCGCCACCGTCGACGACCGCATCGGCAGAGGTCAGGCGTGGCTGGCGACCGCGGTGGTGGTGGCCGTCGCGGCGATCCTGCGCTTCGTGGGGCTCGGTTTCCCGCCCGGGAAGATCTTCGATGAGACCTACTACGCCAAGGACGCGTACGGGCTGATCGACCGCGGCTTCGAGTGGAACTACAAGGACAACGGCCCGTCGTACGTGGTGCATCCACCGCTGGGCAAGTGGATGATCGGCATCGGCGAGTGGGCCTTCGGCTACCAGGACGCCGACAGTGGCGTCTCGGTGCCGGGCCACCTGATCACCACCTCGCCGGAGTTCGGCTGGCGCTTCGGCGCGGCGGTGGCCGGCACGCTGTCGGTGCTGCTGCTGGTCCGCATCGGGCGGCGGATGTTCCGCTCCACGGTGCTCGGCTGCGCGGCCGGCCTGCTGCTCGCCCTCGACGGCTACCACCTGGTGCTGTCCCGCACGGCCATCCTCGACATCTTCCTGCTGCTGTTCGTGCTCGCCGCGTTCGGCGCGCTGGTGCTCGACCGGGACGCCCGGCGGCGGCGCTGGGCCCGGGCGCTGGAGGCCGGGCTCGACCCGACACAGCCGGGCCGGGCCGGACGGCCGTCGTCGGGCTGGCGGGACTGGCCGTGGTGGCGGCTGGCGGCCGGTGTGCTGCTCGGCTGCGCCTGCTCGGTGAAGTGGAGCGCGGTCTACTTCGTACCGGCGTTCGCGTTGCTGGTGCTGCTGTGGGAGGTGGGTGTCCGCCGCTCGTCCGGGGTACGCCGGCCGTGGCGCGACGCCGTGCTCGACGAGCTGCCGTGGCTGCTCGCCGCCGGCGTGCTGATGCTGGTGACCTACGTGGCGACCTGGTCGGGCTGGCTGCTCGGCCAGGACGGCTACTACCGCCTGGCGGAGCGCTACCCGAACAACCCGGAGCTGAGCGACACCCCGTTCGTCGGGGCGCTGATCAACCTGTGGGAGTACCACAAGGCCGCGTACGGCTTCCACACCCAGCTCGACGACCCGCACAAGTACCAGTCCTGGCCGTGGCAGTGGCTGCTGCTCGGCCGCCCGGTGGCGTTCCACTGGTCCGGGGACGGCAGTTGCGGCGCGCCGAGCTGCGCCTCGGAGGTGCTGCTGCTGGGCACGCCGCTGCTGTGGTGGTCGTTCCTGCCGGCGATCGCCGCGACCGCCTGGCTCGGCCTGGCCCGGCGCGACTGGCGGGCGGGCGCGATCCTGCTCAGCGTCGCGGCCGGCCTGCTGCCGTGGTTCTGGTTCGCCCTCGACGGCCGGACGATGTTCTCCTTCTACGCCGCCCCGGCGGTGCCGTTCCTGGTGCTCGCGGTGGTCTACGTGCTCGGCGCGATCGCCACCCCGGCGCCGGTGACGAACCCGGCCGCGCCACCGGACCCGCAACAGGTCCACGACCGGCGGTTGGTGGGCGGGATCATCGCGGGCGCATACGTGTTGCTCGTGGCGCTCTGTTTCGCCTACTTCTACCCGATCTTCGTGGGCCGGGTGCTGCCGTACGCGGACTGGTCGGCCCGGATGTGGCTGGACGGCCGCTGGATCTGAGGCGGGGCGCCGGGCACTGCGCGGCGCCAAGCACATAGAAGCGCGCCCCGATCGCCTGCCACGGGGGAAGCGGGCGATTGGGGCGCGCAAGACAGAGCTTAACCACACTCCGGCAACCGCACAACGGGTGCGGGCCGGTCAGATTTCCGACGAGTACCCCACCGGCCGAAAGGTTTACATGGTGCAGCTAACGGTGGGTGGCCGAGCGCGGCCGTGACGGCCCCGGCGGACGCCGGAAACCGGGCTTCGGCGGGCACCCCGACCCGGATGATCTTCCAAAGTGGATCTCACTACACTTCGCCCGGTGATCAACAAGAGACGATCGACGGCCGTCCTCATCGGACTGCTGGCGGCGGCCGCGCTGATCGGGCCGAGCCCCGCCGGGGCCGACGACGAGACCACCGAGCCCGTCGCCGAACCACCGAAGGTCGAGCTGGTCCTCGACGTCAGCGGATCGATGCGGGCCCGCGACATCGACGGGCGCAGCCGGATCTCCGTCGCGCAGCAGGCGTTCAACGAGGTGGTCGACGCCCTGCCGGACGAGACACAGCTCGGCATCCGGGTGCTCGGCGCCACCTACCGGGGCAAGGACAAGAAGCAGGGCTGCCTGGACACCCAGCAGATCGTGCCGGTCGGCCCGGTGGACCGCACCCAGGCCAAGGCCGCCGTCGCCGGGCTGCGCCCGACCGGCTTCACCCCGGTCGGGCTGGCGCTGCGCTCCGCCGCGCAGGATCTCGGCACCGGCAGCACCACCCGGCGGATCGTGCTGATCACCGACGGTGAGGACACCTGCGCCCCGCCCGACCCGTGCGAGGTGGCTCGCGAGCTGGCCGCCCAGGGCACCCGCCTGGTGGTCGACACGCTCGGCTTGGCGCCGGACGAGAAGGTACGCAAGCAGCTGCTCTGCATCGCCGGCGCGACCGGAGGCACCTACACCGCCGCGCAGAGCGCCGACGAGCTGACCGGCCGGATCAAGCAGCTGGTCGACCGCGCCCGGGACACGTACACCGCCACCCCGGCGGTGGTCGGCGGCGGCGCGGCGTGCGAGGGCGCCCCGCTGCTCGCCCCCGGCGTCTACAGCGACCGGGAGGCGTTTTCCGAGCACCGCTGGTACCGGGTGCCGGTGCGTGCCGGGCAGGAGCTGCGCGCCTCGGTCAGCGTCGCGCTGGACCGGCCGGTCAACCCGGACTACGGCGTGCTGCTGCGCGCCACCGCGCCGGACGGGCGGGAACTCGTCCGGGGCGTCGACGCCGGCAGCGGGCGTACCGACGTGGTCTCCGCCGGGCTGCGCTGGTCGGCCGCCGACGAGGACGAGGACGGCCCGAGCCCCGAGCCGAGCGCCGGCGCGGAGCAGACGACCGTCTGCCTGGTGGTCAGCAACTCGTTCGCGGCCAAGCCCGGCACCCGGGCCCGGCCCGGCATGCCGGTCGAGCTGACGGTGGACGTGGTTCCCGCCTCCCCCGCGCCGGACGGGCCGGACCTCGGCCGCGGCTGGGTGCTGCTGCTTCTGCTCACGCTGGCCGGACTGCTCACCGGGCTGGTCGCCGGGCTGCTCACCCGCTGGTGGGTGCACACGTGGAGGGTGAACTGAGCATGCGTACGCTGATCCGCGCCGCGGCGGCCACGACCGTCGCGGGACTCGCCCTCACCCCGGCGGCGGCCCTGGCCGCGCCCACCCCGTCGCCGGGCGCGACCCCGGTGACCAAGGCCGGCACCTCGTTCCTCACCGCCACGACCGTCACCGCCGGCCAGCCGGTGCAGGTGGGCGCGTCGACGGGTGACCACCTGTACTGGTCGTTCCGCGCCGACGCCGGGCAGGTGCACGAGATCACCGCCACCGTCACCTTCCCGAAGGCACGCGGCGGCGCGTCCACCTGGACCGTCGACGTCTTCGACGGGTTGCGCCGCCGGCAGGCGTGCACGGCGGGCGCGCAGACCCCCACCGCGGACGCCACCGCGACGAGCGTCGCGCTCGGCTGCACGCTGCGCCGGGTACGGCCGTGGGCCGAGCCCTGGTCGGGTGACCCGCTGCCCGGCACCTACTACGTCCGGCTCTCCGTCACCGACCTGCCCGAGCCCGACCTGGGTCAGCCGATCGAGGTGGAGATGCTCGTCGGCGCGACCGACGAGGGCGGAGCGTCCGGCGACGACGGCGAACTGGCCGCGCCGCTGGTGCCGAACACCAGGGCCGGCACCGTGCTCGGCGCGGAGCCGACGCCCGAGCCGGTGGCCGACGAGGAGATCGACCTGACCGGATGGCTCCCCGAGGCCGGATCGCGCTGGGTGTGGACAAGCGTGGGCGGCGTGCTCGCCGCCGTGGCCGGCGTGGTCGGCTTCGCGCTCACCCGGCGGCCCCGCCGCCCCTGAGAACCGCCGCCCCTGAGACCGCAGCCGGTGGCCGCCGCGAACCCGACGCGGCGGCCACCGGACGCGCTCACGCCTCGGCGATACGCGGACCGCGCGGCACCCAGCCGATGAACCGGTCCTGGAGCGCGGTGACCGGCACGGAGCGCAGATCCTGCGTCGCCGCGGCGAGGCAGGATCCGAGATAGACGCTCAACGACGCCCGGTCCACCTGGTACTCGCGCAGCAGGTGATGACGTTTCGTGGCACAGGGCCAGTCGTCACCGCACGAGCCGCAGGTCCAGTCCGGGGTCACCGGCACGTGCTCGCCGTCGGTACTCCCCGAAACCTCCGCGCCAGGCGTCATCGGCCGCTCCTTCCGAGTCAGGAATGGTGGTGATGGACCGGTTGCCTCCCCGCAACGTTCCTTCAGCGCCGCGGCACGCCCCACCGTTACGGTACGTTCACCGCGTGTCCCCGTCATCCACCTCTCGTGCGTGATCTGCTTCCGGCCGTGGTCGCCGTGGCGGTGGCCGGGCCGGCCGAATGGGCCGGTGACCTGCTCCCGGCCGAGCTGGCGGCCCTCGGCGAGCGCGCGGTGCCCGGCCGTCGCCGCGACTTCACCGCCGGGCGGGTCTGCGCCCGCCGGGCACTCGCCGCGCTCGGCCTGCCCGCCACGCCGGTACCCGCCGGCGCCGACCGGGCCCCGATCTGGCCGCGCGGCGTGGTCGGCGCGATCACCCACACCCGCGACTACTGCGCCGCGGCCGCCGCCCGGGCCGCCGACGTGCGCGCCGTCGGCATCGACGCCGAGCGCCACCGGCCGCTCTCCCCAGGGGTACGACGAAAGGTGTGCCGCCCCGACGAGGAGGCGGACCTGGCCCGGCTGCCGTCCGGCACGCCCTGGCCGACGGTGCTGTTCAGCGCGAAGGAGACCGTCTACAAGGTCTGGCACCCGCTCGTCGGAACGTGGCTGGGCTTCGCCGACGCGCGCGTCACGCTTGACCCGGAGGCGGGCACGTTCCACGCCGAGATCGCACCGGCCCGGCTCGCCGCCGCGCCGGTGCCGGATCCGCCGTCAGCGGTGACGGGGCGGTTCGCCGTGGACGACGACCTGGTCCGCACCGCTGCCGTCCTGCCACACCGATGAGGCACCACCGGCCGGTTGCCCCCTGCCGGTACCGTCGTTGCGACTGAAAATCCAAAGGCGCCCCTAGGAGTACGGTGAGCCACCCTCAGCCTCCATCCGGGTCACCGGACCCGAACCAGCAGCCGCCGGAACCGCCGACGCAGGCGTTCCCCACCGCACCGATGCCGCCGGCGCCGGACAGCCCGTACGCGCCACCGCCCGTCTCCGGTCCGCCGCAGCCGCCGGTGTCCGGGGCGCCCTACCCGCCGCCGGGCAGCGAGTACCAGCCCCCGGGCGGTACGTACCCGCCGCCGGGGTCCGAGTACCAGCCCCCGGGTGGCGCGTACCCGCCGCCCGGGTCCGAGTACCAGCCCCCGGGCGGGACGTACCCGCAGGCGGGGTCCGGGTACCCGCAGGCGGGTGGGGCGTACCAGGCGCCGGGCGCCTATCCGCCTCCGGGCGGTTACCCGCCGCCGGGTGGTGGCGCGTACCCGCCGCCGGGAGCGCCGTTCGGGCCGCCGGCGAAGAAGTCGAACAAGAACGTCTGGATCACGATCGGCGTCGTCGCCGTGATCCTGCTGCTGCTGTGCTGCGGTGGCGGCATCTTCGCCGTCTACAGCGGCGCGCAGAAGACGCAGGATGCGATCGACTCGCTGCCCACCCCGGGCGTCACCGACGGCCAGCCGACCTCCGCCGCCCCGACGGGTGCGCCCGCCACCACGTCGCCGGGCAACTCCGACGGCAAGACGTTCAACCTGCCGGCCGGCGAGAAACTGTCCGTCAACGACGACCGGGGCACCATCGAGATCACCGTCGGCAACTTCCGGACCCGGAACGCCGCCTGCAGTGAGGTCATGCCCGGGCCGAAGAACGGCATGTTCCTGATCGCCGACGTGACCGCCGAGATCGTCGAGGGCACCGGCTCGATCAACCCGTTCTACTTCACCTGGGTCGCCGCGGACGGCACCGAGGAGAGCGGCATCGGCGGCGCCTTCTCCGGCTGCGGCAAGCTCATGACCTCGGGCACCAACCTGCCCGCGGGTTCCAAGCGCAGCGGGCAGCTCATCTTCGACGTGAAGGACCAGAACGGCGTCGTCGAGTACCGGCACCTCTTCCGTCCCGCCGGTTCCTGGAAGCCCTGACCCACACGTGACCCCGCACGGGGGGCCGGTCCATAGCGGACCGCCCCCCGTGTCCGTTCGGACGGCGCCGCCAGCCGTTCGGACATTTCCATGGGCGCATGACGGCTCTCGTTCGCCAGGCTCGAGGCATGGCGAACGAGATGACAATTCCCCTGCTGCCCTGCCGCTCCGTGGACGACGTGGCGCCCTTCTACCAGGCCCTCGGCTTCGAGGTCACGTACCGGCAGGAGCGCCCGAACCCGTACGTGACGCTGCGGCGGGAGGACCTGCACCTGCACTTCTTCGGGATGCCACAGTTCGATCCCGCCGACTCGTACGGCTCCTGCCTGGTCCTGGTGGACGATCTGGTCGACATCCACAGTGCCTTCGCCGACGGCATGCGTGCCACGTACGGCAAGGTGCTCGTCTCCGGCGTACCCCGGATGACCCGGCCCCGGCCCCGCCGCAACCAGGAGGGCCACTTCGGGTTCAGCATCGTCGACCCCGGCGGCAACTGGATCCGGTTCGTCGGCCGGGCCACCCCGCCGGAGACCGACGACAGGGGCGGTCTGGCCCGTACGCTGCACAACGCGGTGGTGCAGGGCGACTCGCGCGGCAATCCGGCGCAGGCCGCGCGGATCCTCGACGGCGCGCTGGGCCGCCCGGATCCCGACGACGACCCGGCCGTCCGGGTGGAGGCGCTGGTCTACCGGGCGGAGCTGGCGCTGCAACTCGACGAGCCGGAGTCCGCGCGGGAGCTGGTGCGGCAGGCCCGTTCGATCCCGCTGGACGACGGCGCGCGCGACGCGCTGGCCGACACCCTGCGGCACGCCGAGGACCTGATCGCCGGCCTGCCACCCGCATGACGTCAGCCGGGCCGGTGGCGGCGGTTTGCCGTCCGGGTCAGCGGGGACGCGAGGCGGCAGGCGGCGAGCGCCGCCACGCGACGATCCGGGGAGGCGGCATGAGCGTCGAGCGCGCGAGGAACGACCTGGAAGACCTGGCCGGTCCGGCCCGGGCCCGGCTCGGTGACCTGAACCAGGACGAACACGCCGAAGCGGACCGGGTACGCGAACAGGACGAGATCCGGGGCAAGCGCCCCGGCGAGCACATCCAGGCGGACGCCCGCGACGCGGACGACAACTTCTCCACCTGACCCGGCGCCACCACAGATCTTGTGTGGAGGAGCGGTGTCGGGGGTGGTTCCTATCCTGGGGCGATGGTTCTCACCGACGTCACCGGGGCCTGGGCCGGCACCAACGCGTTCCGGCTGATGCCCGCCGATCCGCTCGCCGAGTCGCCGGCCGCGCTCACCGTCGCCACCGCCGCCGGCGGTCACCTGACCACAGTGTCGTACTCGTGGGCCCATCCGGACGACGGCCCGCAGGACGGCCTGCTGGTGATCGCCGCCGGCGACCGGCCGGGCTCGCTCGTCGCCTGGTGGGGCGACTCGTGGCACCAGCAGCCGACGCCGATGACGCTCACCGGCACGGCGGGCGGCGCGGCGGCGGTCCAGCTGAGCGCCGGCTACGGCGACGGCTGGGAGTGGCGGATCGTCCTCGACACCGCCGACCCGGCCCTCCTGCGGCTACGGATGGAGAACGTCGTCCCCGCGGACCAGGCCGGGCCCGGCACACCGGCCGGGCCCTACCCCGCGATGCTCACCGAGGTGCGCCGGGCCTGAACTCGATCAGGCGTCGAGGATCTCCCGCAGCCGGCGCGCGAACGCCTCCGGCTGCCCGGCGTAGCCCATCCCCTCGCCGAGGAACCCGCCGTGGTGGCTGGGGAAGACCGCGGCCTTCCCGCCGAGCAGCTCGGCCGTGGCCACCGACGTGCGTCCGGTGAGGGTGTCCGCCGACTCCTCGCCCACCGCGACGACGACCCGGGTACGCGCCGCGCGCAGCGCGTCCACGTCCGGCCGGAAACGGGTGACCGCCGCCGCACGGTCGGAGAGCAGCGGGTCGTCCCGGCTGCCGTCGTCCTCGGTCGGCATGCCGAACGCGGCCGGGTCGGGCAGCGGCTGGGCGAAGTACTCGTCGGTGAACTCGCCCCGCCACGACGTCATGGCCACGAACGCCGCCATGCCCGCGCCCCAGCCGCTCTTCTGGTACGCCTCCTGGCAGGCGGCCGTGGCTCGGCGGGCAGCCTCGGCGTCGGGCAGCACCTGGATCAGCGGTGGCTCGTGCGCCACGAGCGTGGCCAGCGCGTCCGGGTACGCGGCCACCAGGGCGAGCGCCGTGACCGCGCCGCCGCTGCTGGCGAACATGTCCACCGGTCCCGCGCCGAGTGCCTCGATGATGTCGCGTACGTCCCGGGCCTGGACCTCGGGCACGTCGTCGCCGCGGCCGTCCTTGCGGACGCTGCGCCCGAGCCCGCGCGGGTCGTACGTGACGACGGTGCGGTCCGGGAAGTACGACGCGAGCGTGGTGAAGCCGTCGGCGCACATGGGCTGGCCGATCATGAACAGGGGACGGTGCCCGGTCTCGGCCGCCGTGGGGGCGTGGACGTCGTAGACGAGGTCGACCTCGGGCGTCTGCAGAGTGAGCGTCTTCATGCCTGTGTCGACCGGCGCCGGCCGGAAAACTCATCGGTCCTGCGGAAACGTGTGCCGGGCGCGGCTCGCGGCGGTGTCGACGCCCACCGCCGCGAGCCGTGCCGTTGCCGTCAGCTCACCGTGCCGGTGACGGTGCTGCCGGACCTGGTGACGTAGTAGGTCAGCTTCGTGCCGCTCCAGAAGTGGAACGTCAGGGTGACCCGCTGCCCGTCGTTGACCTCGGCGAAGAACTCCGGCTTCAGCGCGATCGTGTTGCCGGTGTAGTTCGGCGCGAACGTCACGTCGAACTCCTTGTACGAGGTCCAGTTGTGCGGTCCGGCGTTGCTGCCGTCGGCGTACTTCGCCTCCATCGTGGCGAGCTGGTCGCCGCGGAACTGCGCCGGGAGCGTGAACGCGGCGGTGGTGCCGGTCGCGTTCGACAGCACCGGCGGGTCGTACGTGATGATGCTGATCCGCCACGGCACACCGGCGGAGAAGCGGGCCTGGAGGTTGGCGTTCACCCCGTACGCGCGGGAGCCGACCAGCCGGGTCAGCGCCGACGCAGTGAGCGTGAGGGTGCTGCCGGAGACCGTGTAGTCGGTGCCGTTGACCAGGTCGGTGGTGCCCTGCCGCAACCCTTGGAACGTGGTGCCGTTCAGGTTGAGCGTCAGGCTCTTGGCGGTGATCGAGCCGGTACGCGGCACGTACACCTGGTCGCTGGACGCGGTGCCGGAGCGGGTGGTCCAGCTCGACTTGATCTGCGCGAACAGCTCCGGGTCCTTCCAGACGAAGGACGTCCGGTCGAAGTGCTGGCCGTTGTCCCAGAGCTGGGTGGTCAGTTTGCGGCTGCGCGCGTAGTGGCCGAGGAACTCGAAGAACTTCAGCTTCTCGCCCTGCTCGATGGTGCCGGTGTGCCGGTCGAAGCCGAGCAGCCCGTACTCGCCGATGATCACCGGGATGTTGCGGGTGACGAAGGCGTTGTAGACGCGGTCGAACTGGTCGGTCAGGTCCTGCTGGACCGTGGCGTCGAACCGGGTGCCCCCGGCGACGTTCACGCTGAACGGCCAGTACCCGTAGAAGTGCACGGTGGCGATCAGGTTCGGGTCGTTCAGCGTGTTGAACGTGCTGACCAGCTCGTCCACCCGGGCCTGCTCGGCGGAGGTGTGCAGGGTCGGCAGCACCAGCAGCCGGGTGGCGTTGTTCCCGCCGGACTGGCGGACGATGCGGTGGAACGAGGTGTTCAGCTCGTTGAGCAGCGTGGCGTTCTGCGCGTCGCCGGAGCTGCCGGTGAACTGCGGCTCGTTGACGCTCTCGAAGGTCAGCTTCGGCGAGGAGTCCTTGAACGCGGCGGCGATCTGGGTCCAGAGCGCGTTGTAGCGGTTCAGCACGCCTGTCCGGTCGGTGGGCATCGTGTTGATCCACTGCCACGAGTCGTGGTGGATGTTGAGCACCACGTAGAAGCCGTCGGCGAGCGCCCAGCCGACCACCTCGCGTACCCGGCTGAGCCAGGCCGCGTCGATCGTGTAGTTCGGCGCGGCGCCGTGGTGGTTGCTCCAGGTCACCGGGATGCGGATGCTGTTGAAGCCCTGCGCCCGGACGTTGTCGAGCAACGCCTCGGTGACACGCGGGTTGCCCCACGCGGTCTCGTCCGCGCCGACCGCGTCGAAGGAGTTGCCGAGGTTCCAGCCGGGCTGCATGGCGGCGACAGCGGCCATGGCGTTGCCGGCCGGCGGCGGCGTGGTGGGCGGCGGGGTGGTCGTGGGCGGTGGCGTGGTGGGCGGCGGGGTGGTCGTGGGCGGTGGCGTGGTGGTCGGCGGCGGGGTGGTCCCGCCGACACCGCCGGTGCAGGCGACCCCGTTCAGCGAGAACGCGGTGGGCGCGGTGTTGGTGCCGGCCCAGGAGCCGTTGAAGCCGAACGAGACGCTGCCGTTCGTGGCGATGGCGCCGTTGTAGCCGACGTTCGTGGCGGTGACGTCGGCGCCGGAGGAGGTGACGTCGGCGCTCCACGCCTGGGTGACCCGCTGGCCGGACGGGAACGTCCAGCGCAGGGTCCAGCCGTTTATCGGGTCACCGAGGTTGGTCACGTCGACGTTCGCGGTGAAACCGCCGGGCCACTGGCTGGCGGTCGTGTAGTTGACGCGGCAGCCGGCCGCCGCCTGGGCGTTCGTCGCCATCACGGCGGTGCCGGTCACGAGCGTGGCGGCGGTCGCCGCGACCAGGCCGACCCGCAATCGGGCGGTACGGGGAGAGCGGAACATGGTGGTTCCTTCGTGGTGCGTGGGGGCGCGTGGACGGGGAAGGCGGGGCGCGCACCCGCCCAGCGCGAGAGTAAGTTTGGAATCTAAACATTGTCAATCGGCAGACGTGGATGCGGCAACCCGTCGGGGCCCGTCAGGCGGCCGTCAGCGTCTCGACGGTGAGGTGCGCCGACAGCGCGCGCAGGAAGTCCGGCGCGTCGAAGATCCGCCCGGCCGAGGCGACACCGGTCGCCCGCGTCCGCCCGGTCAGGATCCGGTGGACCGCCTCGACCGCCAGCGGCGCGCTGATCGCGTAGATGTCCTGCCCGTGCGCCACCACCCGCCGACGGACGTCACCCGACCGCACCACCACGTCGACGGTGAACGTCTGCGCCGACCGGCCGCGCTCGTCCACAGCGGCCGGAGCGTCCCCGGCGGCCAGATCCCCCGCCGCGTTCGCGGTCATGTAGGTGCACACCTCCGGGATGTCCAGGTGGCTCGGCACCGTCACCACGTCGGCCATGGTGAACTCCCCGAGCACCGGCCGCACGCCCAGCGGCGCCGGGAACTCCCAGTCCCGCCGGGGCAGGTCGCCGTCGGCGTACACCAGGCGCCCGCCGGTGAAGCGGACCCGCCGGCCGTCGCGGCGCTCGCGCGAGACGACGCCGGAGGCGACCGTCCCGGCCGTCGGGTGCCAGCTGCTCAGCCCGTACGCGACGTGCGCCTCGTCGGCCGCCGTCCAGTCCCCCATCGCGGCGGTGACCAGCAGGTCCCCGAGCCCGCCGAAGAACGCCATGGCGGGCACCACAGCGACTCCGGCGGCCTCGGCGCGCTCGGCGTAATCGGCGAACGTGTCCCGGTTCGCCTCGATCTCGGCCGCCACGTCGACGTAGGGGATCCCGGCCCGCATCGCGGCCTCGATCAGCGGCCCGGCGGTCGAGGCGAACGGTCCGGCGCAGTTGACCACCGCCGCCACCCCGGCCAGCGCCTTGTCCAGCGTGGCCGGGTCGTCGACCGACGCCACCCGCTGCTCCGTCCCCGGAAACGCCGCCGCCAGCTTCCCGGTGTCACGCCCCACCGGCAGCGGCTCGTACCCCCGCTCCCGCAGCTCCGCCACCACGAACCGTCCGGTGTGCCCGTACGCCCCGAACACCGCCACCTGCATGACACTCCCCCTCGAAGATCGACTGGAATGATCCTCGCGGGGATCCGAGGGCCGGGCCAGTGTCGCAAACGCCAATGCCCGTACAGTTTCGGACATGACCCTGATCGCGCTCGCCGCCACCGACGGGATGCTGCACTTCGAGCTGGCAGCGGCCTGCGAGATCTTCGTCCGCGACCCGACCGGCCTGGCCGACCCCTGGTACGACCTGGTGGTCTGCGGTCCCGGCCCGGTCGGCGTCGGCCGGTTCGCGGTCACGCCCGACCACGGGCTGGACCACCTCGCCCGCGCCCACACGGTGATCGTCCCGGCGATCGAGGACACCGACGCCGAGCCGCCGTCCGACCTGGTCGAGGCGGTCCGGGCCGCGCACGGGGCGGGCGCCCGGATGGTCTCGTTCTGCACCGGCGCGTTCGTGCTCGCCGCCGCCGGCGTCCTCGACGGGCTGCGCGCCACCACCCACTGGGCGCACACCGACGCGCTCGCCGCCCGCTACCCGCGCGTGCGGGTCGACCCGGACGTGCTCTACGTGGACAACGGCGACGTGCTCGCCTCCGCCGGGAAGGCCGCCGCGATCGACCTGTGCCTGCACCTCATCCGCCGCGATCACGGCTCGACTGTCGCCAACGCCGTCGCCCGCCGCCTGGTGGTGCCGCCGCACCGCGCCGGCGGCCAGGCCCAGTACGTCACCACCCCGGTCCCGGCCCGCGAGGACCACCCGCTCGCCGCGCTGCTGCCCTGGGCGATGGCGCGGCTGGACCGCCCGCTCACCGTCGCGGACCTGGCCCGCCGGGCGAGCATGAGCACCCGCAACCTGGTCCGGCACTTCACCGCCGCGACCGGCGCCACGCCGTCGCAGTGGCTGGCCACGCAGCGCATCCGGCGGGCGCAGGAACTGCTGGAGAACACCGACGACAGCATCGACGCCGTCGCGGAGGCATCAGGCATGGGTACGGCGACGACACTGCGCCGGCACTTCCAGCGCACAGTGGGCGTGCCGCCGGACACCTACCGCCGGACGTTCCGCCGCGGCTGAGCGGGTTGCCGCGGTGTCCCGCCGGGTAGCAGAGGCGTCATGGATCGACGTACCCGATCGATGCAGAACCGGTGGAACACCTACCCGGAGGCCACCAGCGGGCAGCGGACCACAGCGATCGTCCTGGCCCTGGCCCTGTCGGTGCCGACCACCTTCCTCTGCGTGTGGCTGGCGATGTCGCTGCTGAGCGGCACCCACTGGCTGCTCCAGACGCTCGCCTTCGCCGTCGTCGGTCTCGTCATCGGCGGCGGCGCCCTCGTCCTGCTGTCGAAGCTCGCCGGGCGCGGCGGGCGCCGGGCGGCCTGAACGAATCTGCCGTCTGCCTGCCCTACGGGGCCCGGGCGTTCCGTCCCGAGGGCTATGGTCGGTTCGTGCCGCCCGACGGGACGGTCGCCTGACACTCGGCACGGGGGATCGTGTGTTCGACGTGATCGTGGTCGGCGGTGGGCCGACCGGCATGATGCTGGCGAGCGAGCTGCGCCTGCAGGGCGTCGGCGTCCTCGTGCTGGAGCGGGACGCCGAACCGCCGCCGTACGTGCGCTCGCTCGGGCTGCACGTCCGCAGCATCGAGGTGATGGACCAGCGCGGGCTGCTGGAGCGGTTCCTGGAACACGGCGGCACGCACCCGATCCGGGGCTTCTTCGCCGGCATCGACAAGCCCGCGCCCGCCGACCTGGACACCGCCCACCCGTACGTCCTCGGCATCCCGCAGACGCTCACCGACCGGCTGCTCGCCGACCACGCCGCCGAGGTCGGCGCCGAGATCCGGCGCGGCCGTGCGGTCACCGGGCTGGAGCAGGACGACGACGGCGTGACGGTCCACCTCGACGACGAGAGCGCGCCACCGCTGCGCGCGCGGTTCGTCGTCGGCTGCGACGGCGGGCGCAGCACGGTCCGCAAGCTGCTCGGCGTCGGGTTCCCCGGTGAGCCGTCGACAGTCGACACGCTGCTGGGCGAGATGGAGGTGACAGCGCCCCAGGACGAGATCACCAGGATCATGACCGAGGTACGCCGCACCGAGAAGCGGTTCGGGCTCGGCCCGTCCGGCAGGCCGGGCGTGTTACGGGTGGTCGTACCGGCGGCCGACGTCACGTCGGTGCCGCCGACGCTCGACGACGTCAAACGGCAACTGACCGCGTACGCGGGCACCGACTTCGGCGTGCACTCCCCCCGCTGGCTGTCGAGGTTCGGTGACGCGACCCGCCTGGCCGAGCACTACCGGGTCGGGCGGGTGTTCCTGGCGGGCGACGCCGCGCACGTCCACCCGCCGCTCGGCGGGCAGGGGCTCAACCTGGGCATCCAGGACGCGTTCAACCTGGGCTGGAAGCTGGCGGCGACGGTGAACGGCTGGGCGCCGGACGACCTGCTGGACACCTACGAGTCCGAGCGGCGCCCGGTCGCCGCCGACGTGCTGACGAACACCCGCGCGCAGATGCTGCTGACCACGAACGAGCCGGGACCGCACGCCGTGCGTGAGGTGCTGACGCAGCTCATGGACTTCGACGAGGTCAACCGCTTCCTGATCGAGAAGGTCACGGCGATCGGCGTCCGGTACGACGTCGGCGAGGGGCACGCCCTGCTCGGGCGGCGGCTGCGCGACGTACCGCTGCGGGAGGGGCGCCTGTACGAGCTGATGCGTACCGGCGGCGGGTTGTTGCTCGACGGAACCGGGAAGCTGTCGGTGGACGGCTGGGCCGACCGGGTCGGGCTCGTCGCCGGCACCGGCGACGAACTGGACGTGCCGGCGGCGTTGCTGCGGCCGGACGGGCACGTGGTGTGGACGGGCGACGACCAGCGGACGCTGGACGACGCTCTGGCCCGGTGGTTCGGCGGCGCGACGCGGTGAGCTGCGACCGATCGCCCGAGGGCGCTCAGGGTCCGGTCGTCTGGTAGCTGCGGAGCGCGGCTTCGGCGAGTCGGGTGAGGTGATCGTCGCCACCGGGCTCGTTGCCCTGCTCCTGAACGACCACCAGGGTGGAGCCGATCCGGACGAGGATGCTGTCCCATCCCAGGGTGACCGATCCAGTCGGCCGCCGGCCGCGGGCCGGCTGCCGGACGGGCCGGGGACGCCTCCGCGCTCCCCTATGCTGCGCCGCGTGACGGTTCTGATGATCTACAGCGGTGACACGGCGCCGGATGCGCCCGGCACGCGTACCGGTGGTGTTCCGCTCGTGCCCGCGGACTTCGACTGGCCACTGTGCGGCGAGTGCGACGGGCCGATGCAGTTCCTGGCCCAGGTCCGGCTCGACGACATCGACGCGGCCGAAAACGAACTCCTGTCGGTCTTCATGTGCCAGAACGATCCGGGCCTGTGTGACGAGTGGGATGCGACAGCCGGCGGCAATCGCGCGTTCGTCTTCCCCCTGGGGGCGTTGGCTCCGTCTGCCGTGCCCTCCGGCGACACCGTCCTGGTGGCCGAGACGTCCGCCGTCACGTACGCGCCGATGCAGGACTCCGACGGTTACGACGAGGCGCGCGAGCGCTGGCGCAGTGAGTCCGGCCGACCGCTGCGAGACGTCCTGGGGCAACTCGGCGGACTGCCGGCGTGGCTCCAGTTCGACCAGACGCCCACCTGTCCCGCCTGCGCTCTGCCCATGTCGTTCGTCGTCCAGCTGGAGGAGGGCCACGATCACCGCACCGGCTTCAACTTCGGTGGCGGTGGCTGCGGGTACGGATTCCGCTGCCGACCGTGCTCGACGGCGGCGTTCCTGTGGCAACAGTGACCCGCTTTTCCGGCTTGACGAACGCCAATGGTAAGCCGTAGCTTACCGTTCGTGGCTACTTACCGAACCGAGGACGGGTGGGACGCCTTGGGCGACCCGACACGGCGGGCGATCATCGCGTGTCTCGCGGAGCGGCCGCGGGCGGTCGGCGAACTGGCCGCGGTGCTGCCGGTCAGCCGGCCGGCGGTGTCGCAGCATCTGCGGGTGCTGAAGGACGCCGGCCTCGTGACGGACCGCACCGCGGGCACGAAGCGTGTCTACCGGCTCAATCCCGCCGGCGTGGCCGCCCTACGAGATCAGCTCGACACCTACTGGAGCCGCGCGTTGGACGGCTTCAAGGACGTCGCCGAGCGCCCTGACGAGGAGGAATCATGAGTGGAACGGATGCGGTGGTACGGCGGCAGATCGTGGTCGACGCGCCGGTCGAGCGCGCCTTCGCGGTGTTCACGGAGCGGTTCGGCGACTTCAAGCCGAAGGAGCACAACCTGCTGTCGTCGCCGATCGCGGAGACGGTGTTCGAGGCGAAGGTCGGTGGGCACATCTACGACCGCGCCGAGGACGGCAGTGAGTGCGCCTGGGCGCGGATCCTCGTCTTCGAGCCGCCGGACCGGCTCGTCTTCAGCTGGGACATCAGCCCGGCATGGCAGCTCGAACAGGATCTGGACAACGCCAGCGAGGTCGAGGTCCGGTTCGTCGCCGAGACACCGCAGCGGACCCGGGTCGAGTTGGAGCACCGCAACCTGGACCGGCACGGTCCGGGCTGGGAGTCGGTTCGTGACGGCGTCGGCCACGACGAGGGCTGGCCGCTGTACCTGAACCGCTACGCCGACCTGTTCACCGAGGCGAGATAGCGCAGACCCTGCGCCGTTGCCGCAAGAGCCGACGCGGCGCAATAGGCTCCGGATCGTGCACGGATTCACCGACGTCGACCGGCAGTCAGACCCGGACTCGTGGGTCGGCGTGCTCGACCGCCTCGCCGACGAGCCCTTCTACCAGGCATATCAGCATCGGGTCCGCGAGCTGCTCCATCCGGTGCCCGGCCGGCGCTACGTCGAGGTCGGTGCGGGCACCGGGGCGAGCGCGGCCCGCCTCCGAGACGAACACGACGCCGGCGTGGTCGCCGTGGACCGCGCCGCGACCATGGCTGCCGCCATGCAGGCGCGCGGCTTGACGCAATGCGCCGTCGCCGACGCCCACCGACTGCCGTTCCTCGACGACTCCTTCGACGGCGCCTGGTCCGACCGCACCGTGCAACACCTCGCCGATCCCCGTGCCGCGATCGGGGAACTCGTCCGGGTCGTCCGGCCGGGTGGCCGCATCGTCCTCGCGGACCCCGACTACGACACGCAGGTGCTCGACATCGCCGACCAGGATCTGGCGCGACGTGTGCTGCGGTTCCGGGCGGACGTCCTCCTCCGCAACGGCACCCTGGCCCACCAGCATGCCGGCATTCTCGCCACGCTTGGCCTGACCGACGTCACCGTCGAACCCCGAACGCTGCTGGTTCGCGACCCGGCCGCCGCCGACAACGTTCTGGGCCTGCGCAGCTGGGCCGCCACAGCGGCTCAGCGCGGCGTACTCGAACCCGGCGAAGCTCGCTCGTTCGAAGACCAGTTCGACGAGGCCGTCGACGCGGGCCGGTTCACCTACGCGGTCACGTTCTTCCTCACCGCGGCCACCGTCACCTGAGGCGGACGTCGGCCACGGCAGCGACCGCCCCGAGACCTCGGACACACTGACCCGCCTTCGTGGGGCAGTGAGCGGGCCGACACCTGCCGGGGTGTAGGCGAACGGGATGCCGGGTACCTCGCGCCTTACCCCGCACCCCTGCCCAGGAGGACCATATGACCGTCGTACTCGCCGTTGTCTGCAAAGACGGGGTGGTGATCGGCGCGGACTCCCAGATCACCGAGAGCGATCGCGGTCTGAGTTTCCCCGCCCAGAAGCTGCACCCCCTGGGCGACTGCGCCGCCTGGGGCGGCAGCGGCGCGCGGGGGGTACTCAACGACCTGCGCCCCCTTCTCCAGGACTCGGCCACCGCCATCCTCGAAGCACCGGACATCGGCGACGAGTTGCAGGAGCGCGTCCTGCCCGTCTTCAAGAAGCACTACGAGAACTACATCCCGGACGTGCCCGGCGAGGGCAGCGGCGGCGGGGTGTCGGCGTACCTGCTCGCGGCCGGCTACAGCCAGGGCGGGCCGTGGATCGTGGAGATCAACCCCAACGGGCTCATCGGCCGCTACGAGGACGTGGGCTTCCACGCCATCGGCTCCGGCGCGCCCATGGCCCAGCAGGCCGGCGCGCTGCTGTCCCACTTCCGGATGACCACGCGCACCGTCGAGTACGGCGTGGTGGGCGTGGTGCGGGTGCTGGAGGCGCTGGAGCGGACCTCGCCGTCGGTCGGCGGGCCGTTCAGTGTGGCGTGCATCCGCGAGGAGGGCGCCCACCACCTCGACGAGAAGGAGATCGCCAAGGCGCTGAAGGACGCCGAGCGCTGGCGCGACCTGGAACAGAAGGCGCTCGACGGCCTGTTCGACTGACGGCGGCGTGTTGGGCGGCCGGGTTCGGAACGTCAGCGGAGCAAGGGCCGCGCGCGCCCAGGTGATAGCGCGTGCGGCCCGTCCAGGGTTGCCCTGACAACGTGAGGACGTCGCCTGGCCTACCTCCTCGATCTCACGGGCGGCACTGGCCTTGGGAAGCGACAGGGATCAATCTGGCTGCTACCTCTTCGATATCGCCCAAGCCGCTGACGGTTCGCAGCAGGTCACGGGCCCGGTAGTAGGCGCGCAACGGCTCCATCTGCGCCTGATGGTTTTCCTGTGCGTGCGCGTAGGTGAGCAGGAGTTCCTGACGTCGCACGGCGACCTGGGGATCGAGTTCCACCCGTCGTTCCACCCGGCGCTGAACAGCGAGGTGGAGTTGGTCCTCAGCCAGGACGAGTTCGATCACCGTGTCGGGAACGTGGCCGCTC
This sequence comes from Micromonospora sp. WMMA1949, assembly GCF_027460145.1. Taxonomy (NCBI): domain Bacteria; kingdom Bacillati; phylum Actinomycetota; class Actinomycetes; order Micromonosporales; family Micromonosporaceae; genus Micromonospora; species Micromonospora sp. WMMA1949. The sequence continues at coordinate 1,982,560 of NZ_JAPZBG010000001.1, forward strand.
CGCGTCAGCAACTCGGCCTGACGGATCGTGCGAGGGAAGCCGTACAGCACCCAGCCACCGTCGACGCCGGCTAGTGCGCCGGCGGCGGCTCTGACCATCAGTTCATCGGTGACGAGCTGTCCGGCCTGCATGTAACCGTTCGCCTCTTCGCCCAGCGGAGTCTGCTGCTGCACGTGCTGACGGAAGACATTGCCCGCGCTGACGACCTGCAGGCCGAGGGCGTCTGCCAGAGCCGACGCAGCGGAGGCCAGGTCGACGACCGGTCCGGAGATGAGGGCCACGTTGGGCATGTGTGCTCCCCTGTTGTGCGCCGAAGAGAGCAAGCTAGCAGTGCACGTGGTTCCGGTGGGCTGCCCCGCACGAGATCGAAAAAGGCCGTCTCCGACTGGCGGAAACGGCCTTTGAACTGGGTGGAGCTGAGGGGATTTGAACCCCTTACACCTTCTGCGGGGAGCGATCATCGCGAGTCGGGCACATCTGCGGCGCGACCTGCACAACCGTCGCCAAGCCCTTCCGACGTTTGACACGGCTTGCCGCTCGCAGTTGTGCCGGATCTGTGCCCGATGATCTTCGAGATACTCCGCAGCAGCTGCACCGCTCTCCGCGCCGAAGGCGGGCCTACTTGAAGACACCGATGACGCCGGTCACCGTGCCGATGACGAAGCCCAGCGTCGCCAGCTTGGCCTGGGCTCCCGTCCAGATGCCCCGGCTCTTCTCTCGCCATCCCAGCGACCACCAGTCACGCCCGAACTTCTGCCACTTGTGCTGCCGAAGGTGGCAGCCCAGGATCAACCCTGCCGAGTTGTTGCGGCAGAACTCAACGACGCCGGCTCGCTTCCGGTTGATCGCCCCGCAGTAGACCGGGGCCTGGAAGAGGACGAAGAAGAGCAACAGGCCAACGAGAAGCGCGTACACGCCTGGACCGAACGCGTTGCCGCCGAGAGATAGAAGGAGTACAGCAAGCACGCCGTAGCCCCAGAACCGCCACAGCATCGACTTAGCCCGAGACGCCATGAACACGAAGAGTACCGAACCGAACGCGAGACGTGAAGACGCCTTGCAGCGCAGGTCTCGGCGCCCTCCACTGCAAACTTGGCCGTGGATCTTGCATTGATGTCTGACTGCACTCGATGAGCGTTGCTGCGCCTCGACAACGCCTGCCGCAGGGGTTGACGCGAGGAGGCAGGATATCGGTGTGAATCTCGATCAACGCACTCGTCGTTTCGCTGTTGCAGGCGTAGTACTCGGGATTATCGCCCTGGTGGCGAGCATGTTCGCCATCTCAATGGGTTACCGACCGCCCGCCGGCGTCGAGGCACCAAAGGTAACGGACTGGATGCAGGGATGGGGCAGCCTCCTCGGCGTACTCGCAGGGGTCGGAGCTGCCGCAGCGGCTGTTTGGCTGCTATCGCACGAGCGGGAGCAAGCGCGGTTAGCACAGGAAGCACAGAAGCGCGAAAGCGAGGAACGGTATTCAGAGTTGGTCACTTGGTACTTGAGAGAGAAGCGAGACGAAGATGCGGACTTGCGCCGACCTGCCGACGGTGGTGACTTTTGGGGCGCCCCAACCGACTCGTCCGAGGCAGTGCTGGTCATCCTCAATAATAGCCACGGCTGCATTTACGAAGCAATCGTGTCAATACCCGAGTTTGAGAGAGAGCACTATCGGGAAGAATTTAGCGCATTGGCAAGACGCGGGCTCGGCACAATCCCTCCCGGTCAGACCGAAATCGTGATGCCTATGCGAGGGTACCGCACACTAGCAGGCTCAGCCTCATACAGGACAAGACGAGAGCTCCCCAGCAACGCTCCAGTCGCCTATCTACAGTTCAGAGACCCAGCGGATCGCTCATGGCGACGGACAGGCAGAGGTGAACTCGTACGCCTTCCATATAGCAAGCCGGGAACAGACTACCCCGACCACTCGCCGTGAACTTTAACGACATTAGAAACGCTTCGCCGGATACGCTCTCCCTTCGAGCTGATTACCTATGCAGACAGTGGCGTAATCCAGTCTTTCCATAGCACCATGAAGAGCCAGCGCCCAAGGGCATCGAGTCCCGTCCGACTCTCCCATCACCGCTTCGTTAAATCGAGGCCGCTCGCACGTCGTATCCCAGAGGACATCCTCGACGTATTCCAGTTCTCGCGCGGGCTCTGCTGGAAGGAACGCTCTGTGAGCACGTTTTACTCGATCACTCTCATCGATTAGCTCCTTCATTCCCGACAGTCGGATCACATCGGGGCAGGAACCATCAGATAGCGGCTCGTGCGCATGAAGCTTCGCCAACTCGTAAAGAGCGTCGTGTTGCTTGTCGCCGAGTTGGTAGTAAGCGATAAGTGCCTCTCGCTCCAGCTCTTCACGACGCAGTACGCGCTGGGCTTCCAGGCTGTCCTGAACCTGCATCTTGGCCACCCGCATTGCACCCTTCACCTGGACAGAGGCAGCCAGCCAACTAGCGACGCCCCCGACAATGGCCCCGATGAGCGCGCTGGTCGCGCCACTCCAGAACTCATCCACGTACGCAATGATTGCAAGGCTGCACAAGAACACCGCTGCTCTTCCGACAGGTCTAGCCATCCCGTCGGCCTTCGTCCGCACATCGTGGAGTGGGTGGGGCCTGCCCGGTCAAGGTGGAGCACACCACTGTCTGAACGACCTTGACCGGGCAGGCCCCACCTGCTCGGCTTTGCCCGGACGGAGGTTGTCGGGATGGCGCCACCATCCCAGAGTGCCCGAGCGCCCCGCCGGAGGCACTGCCCGTGTCTCGCCCAACGTGAAGCCCCGGAATCGCCATCGGTCATGGCGGCCCGGGGCTTCTTCGTATGTCGCGCCGCCGGCGGGCTATCACCGACGCGCTGGCGGCCGAAGGCCAGAGGCGCGGCGGCGGGCCATCGGCCCGGCCCAGGTTCGGCGGCGCGAGCGGCCTGCGAAGCGGGCCGCCTTGATCCCGTATAGAAAGTTCTCACACGTCTCTAGCCCCAGTCTGAGCCCAATGTAAAGATCGAAGCATGTCTGACGCGGAAGCTTCACTCCCAATGCCAGCAACACCACGCGTCATGATCTGCCCACACTGCAACTGGCCTGCCATTCAGGAAGTCAAGGGGCAGGTAGAAGTGCCTTCGGATGATCCAGGGGACCAAAGCCTTCCTCTGGCCTACGAGTTCACGTTGCTTCAATGCACCAACTGCCAACAAGTTTCCTTGCAGCTTCGCGACATCTGGTTCTTTTCCTCACCTAACGAAGCCCCGCAATTCCTCTATCCTGCTCGGCGACAACTCAGCAGCGACATACCCGACAAGCTGCAGCAGGAAGTTGGAGAAGCGCGAACCTGCTTTGACGCAAAAGCCTATACGGCAACTGTGGTCATGGTTAGAAGGACTCTTGAAGGCATTGCTGCCGACAATGGCATTGCAGAGCGGAACCTCGTACGTCAGATTTCCAAAATGAAGGATCAGGGTCTAATCGATGCCAGCATCGCGGATTGGGCAGACGGCTTGCGCGTACTGGGCAATCAGGGAGCCCACTACACCGGTCGAAAAGTTAGCAGAGAGGACGCCAATGACGCACTCGACTTCGCAGAGGTCTTGCTCGACCATATCTATGTCTACAAGAGGCGCTTCGACGAGTTCAAGAAGCGGCGCGAGGCAAAGCTTCCTTATCAGACAGGTCCTCATTGATTGCGGCTAGCGATCTACTCCCGTTACGTCTAAGCTGGCGTAGTGGACGCAGACGGCGTAGTGCTTGCGAGGTCGACGGCTCAACTCCACCTGGCGGAAGCCCTTCCTCGCCGTTGGACTCATGTCCAGGGAGTGGCAGCGAAGGCTCACTCACTGGCGCGTTTGGTGGGCGAGGATCGACACCTGCTCGTTGCGGCGGCCTTCCTACACGATATCGGTTATTCGCCCGAGATCCGGGAGACTGGATTCCATGCCCTTGATGGTGCTCGATGGTTGCGGCGAAATGGCTTCGAACCGCGCTTGGCCGGTTTGGTTGCCTACCACTCATGCGCCACTTATGAGGCCGCCGAGCGAGGGCTGATCGACGCTCTTTCCTCCGAGTTCTCCAGAGAGGAATCCGCGACTTCCGACGCACTGTGGTTCGCGGATATGACAACCGGCCCGGATGGGCAAGACCTAACGCCACAACAGCGACTAGCCGAGATACGTGAGCGGTATGGACCGGAGGATTTGGTCACACGATTCTGGGCGAAAGCGGAAGCGCCGCTCTTAGAAGCCATCCAGCGCACCGAAAAGCGCCTAGCTGCCTAACCGATGTACGGCTGTAGCCGGTTCTCAAAGCCGTGTTCGATCCTCAGCCGCATCGATGGGTGGATCGCGAGGTCATTCAGCTTGTCGCGTGAGACCCAGCGCACCTCCGATGACTCGTCGCTCGGCGTTGGTTCGCCGCTGACGTAGCGACCACGGAAGCAGATCGAGAACTGCTGTCGCACCTCGCCGTCGCTGTACTCGACCACATGGTTCGGGTTGGTGTAGATCCCGACCACGCTGGTCACCTCGATCTCTACACCCGCCTCTTCCCGTGTCTCACGGACAGCCGTCTCGGCGATGTACTCCCCGAACTCCTGGCCGCCGCCGGGCAGTGCCCAGAGGCCGTTGTCGGTTCGCTGGATGAGCAGCACCCGGCCCTGTTCGTCCTGCACGAAGACGGTGACCGCAACGACGATGCTGTTCGGCTTCGGGGCGTTCGGATCGTTGAAGTGCTCGACGCGGGCCATGGCCCTAGCCTCTCACCGCCGACGGCTCAGTGCTCCGGCCAGACGGCCCGCTTCTTTCCGAGCACCTGTTTGAAGCTGGCGACGTAGTTGTCGAACAGCTCCGCTCCGCCGATGCGCCGGAGATGCAGCACCGGGGCGTAGGCGGCCGGTGTGCCGTAGAGGTGGGTGTTGACCAGCATCTCGTCATCGAAGCGGTAGATGGAGTTGTAGAGGATCGTGTCGTGGTAGTAGATCCCGACGGTGTCCAGGTCTCGTAGCTCCTTGTAGAAGGCAAGCGCGTTCAGAATCTTGCTCGACATGGCAGCGCCGATGCCCTCGTCGTTCCCCCGCTCGGCGATGTGCTTGCCCTCGGGATCACCAAATAGCAACTCCACCTGGGCGCCCGCGAGCGCCTTCTCGCGAAGGGTCGGCACCCATCGGTGGTTGAACTCGGGTAGGAACAGGCCGCCGTAGACCAGGACGCCGATCTGTCGGGTGGCCTTCTCCAAGAGTTGCTGCCAGAGGTCCGTCGGGACGGCTCCGCGTCGAGGGTAGATGTGGACCACCTCGGACTGGCTGACCTGCGCCGCTCGCTGCGCCGGCAGAGCGTCCGGCCAGAGGTAGGACTCGCTCTCGTCCAGCAACTCAGCGATCGTGTGGCGATAGCGCGGGTATGGGTTCCGGTCCTGGGTGATCCACCGCTCGACGGTCTTCGGGTCGACCCCAAGTCTTTCCGCGAGTGCCCCAGGCGTCAGCCCTTTCGTCAGCATCCTGCTGCGTAGACGGTCGTTCGGCATTGAGGCTCCTGCTCGTGAACCAAGGGACGACTCTAGGGACGACTCACCGTACCAAGGACGTCCCTAGTCGTCCATGTCTCGTGGTGAACTCGTCACTACTGATCGACGCATCCTGATTCCACTAGAGCTGCCGTCCAGGGAGGACGTATCTGGCCCAGCGATACGGGCTCAGCTCACGAGTTGAAGGAGTCAGTCATGGGACGTCTGCTGCTGGACACCTCGCGGGTGTCGTACGAGGTGTCGGTGAACCCGGTGCCGAAGCTGGACCAGAACGGTCAGCAGAAGTTCGACCGGGAGACCAAGAACCCGATGTGGACCGTGCACCTCTACGCCCTCTCCGAGGGCAGCGCGGAGGTCATCAACGTGACGGTCGTGAACCCGGTGATGCCGCCGGTGACCGTCCGTCAGCCGGTGCAGCCCCTCGACTTGGAGGCGCTGCCGTGGGTCAACGACCGCGACGGCAAGGTTCGTTCGGGGGTGGCGTTCCGGGCCTCGGGCCTGACGCCGCTGGACACCGCCGCCTAGCGGCGGGCGTGTCATCTGCTCCAACAGAAGTGGTGGACACGGGCTCGCTGGTGATTGGCGTCGTCTGCGAGCCCGCGTCCTGTCAACAACTCCGGTCCCGTGTTGGGAGGACTTGTCGTGTCCAAGTCTATGTCGCGGTCCCCGTTCGGCTGGTCGAACCGTGGGGGCAACGTCACCGTCATCGAAGCCCCGATCGCCCGCTCCTACCGTCGTCGGGCCACCATCGCCTTCTGGGTCGTTCTCGGCGTCGTCGGCCTCCTGGCCGCCACCGTCGCCTCGCACTACCTGCACCCGATCGTCGGCGCCCTGCTCGGCGGGATCATCGGCGCTGTCCTCGGCGCGGTGACGTTCGCGCTGATCGTGGCGTGGCCGGTCCTGCGCGTCTTCTGGCACTGGCTGCCGGAAATCGCGTTCGGCCTGGCCGCCGTCTACGGCTGGACCGCGCTGATGCAGTCGACGCCGCTGTGGGGGTCGCTGCTCGTCGTCGCCCTGGTCGTCGGCGTGCCGGCCGCGATCGCACCCGTGCGTCGCCGCGTGATGGCGCTGGTGTGGTGTCTGGTGGTGCGGCACCGGCTGCGGCTGTGTTTCGCGGCGTTCATCGCCACCAACCGGCACGGCTCGCTGCCGCTGATCCTGCCCGCGAAGCCGACCCCGGCCGGTGAGCGGGTGTGGGTGTGGCTGCGTCCCGGTCTGTCGCTGCGGGACTTGGAGCAGGACGGCCACGTGCAGAAGCTGGCCGTCGCCTGTTGGGCCAACGAGGTCCGCGTCATGCGCGCCTCCCGCCGCTACGCCGCTTTGATCCGCCTGGACATCACCCGCCGCGAACCTCTCGCGGCAACCATCGTGTCCCCGCTGCCGGACCACGTCCCCACGGACATGCCGGCCAACGCTCCCACGTCCCCGGGCATGCCGCCTGTCGGCCTGGACCTGCCCGACGTGCCGGACACCCCGGCAACCCTCACCGCCGAGACTCCTCGGCCGCGCAAACCGCGCAACCCCACCACCACCGAGGCGAGCCCGACCAACGGGTTCGACCCCTCCGACTACGCCTGACCACCGGGACGGCGCGGACCACGCACCCCTTGCGGGTCGAGAGTCCGCGCCCTTCCCACCCTCACCCGCCTTTGACACGTACGTGTCAACCGACCCCACCGGGAGCCCGTCATGGATCTCACCGACACCATCGAACTACCCGCTACGTCGGCCGACACGGTGCCGGTCGGCGCGGGCTTGTCCATCTTCGACCCGGTGTTCCTCGGCATCGACGAGTTCGGCCAGGCCGTCTACCTGCCGATGATCTACCGGAACATCCTCATCGGCGGCGAGCCCGGCGCGGGCAAGTCCTCGCTGTTGAACACCATCGTCGGCCACGCGGCGCTGTGCCCGGACGTCAGGTTGTGCCTGCTCGACGGCAAGCAGGTCGAACTCGGTCTGTGGCAGGACGCTGCCGACGTGTTCGTCGGCCCGGACATCGAGCACGCCATCCGCACCCTGCGCCGGGTGCAGACGGTGATGGACAACCGCTACTCGTTCCTGATGTCGCGCCGCCGCCGCAAGATCGGCCGCAACGACGTGTTCGGTCAGATCCTCGTGGCCTGCGACGAGATCGCCTACTTCTCCGCCACCGCCGGGGACAAGAAGACCCAGGAACTGTTCGCCGCGCTGCTGCGCGACATCGTGGCCCGTGGCCGCGCCGTCGGGATCATCGTCGCCGCCGCGACGCAGCGCCCGTCCTCGGACATCATCCCGCCGTCGCTGCGGGATCTGTTCGCGTGGCGGTTCGCCGGCCGCTGCACCAACGACGTGTCCTCCGACATCATCCTCGGCCACGGCTGGTACGCCCGGGGCTTTTCCTCCAACACCATCGACCCGAACAACCAGGGCGAGGGCTTCCTCATCGCCGAAGGCGGCATCCCGAACCGCGTCAAGGCCGCCTACATGAGCGACACCGACATCATCCGCGTCGCCGACTACGCCGCCTGGACCCGCCGCCACGACAGCTCCGAGATCGGAGCGGCGGCATGAACGGCCGGACCGCTGTCCCGACCCGCGTCGTGGACCTGGTGCTCGTCGGCACCGGCGAAGACATCGCCGCGCTGACCGCCATCACCCGCAACGCGGGCGTACTCGTCTTCCGCTCCGCACCCACCGCCGCTGGCCCTTATGACGACCGGCAGCGGGTGTTCCTCCGGCTCCACCTGCACCACCGATAGAAGCGGCCGACGGCCCGGATCGAGCCCTGAGAAAGCGAACCCGGACCGCCGACCCAACCACCGCCCACGAAAGGACGTGGCCGCCATGAACCCTACCCAAAAACAGCCCACCACCCCCGGCGCGCTGGCCGACCTGACCCCGGCCGACACCCTGCGCTGCGCCGCCCGCTACCTGGAAATCCACGGCTGGATCAAGGGCACCTACTACAGCAACCAGGGCGGCACCTTCCCGCCCGCCTGCGCCGTCGGCGCGATCGGCATGGCCGCCCACGGCCGCCTCATCACCATCCCCGCCACCCACGGATCCGGCGCCCGCGACTGCACCCGGGCTCTCGACTACCTCACCGACTACCTGAGCGACCTCGGGGTCATCGCCTACGGCGACGACTGGAACACCGCCCCGACGGACGCGATCGAGTGGAACGACCGCGACGACCAGACCGCCGAGCAGGTCATCACCACCCTGCGCGCCGCCGCCGACAACTACGACTGGTCGCACGCGACCGCCGAGCAGCTCGAAACCTACGCCGAGCACGAGTACGCCAACGAGTCGCTGCCCACCCGTGAGGGCTTCCTCGCCTGGATCGGTGCCCGATGAGCACTGTCACCGCGCTGCCGACCGGCAACGTCCACGCCATCCTCGACCGCGCCGCCCTCTACCTGGGCCAGCACGGCTGGACACCGACCGGCCTCTACGACGCCCACGACGGGTGCACCGCGAAGTGCGCCTGTCACCGCACCGGCCTGTACCCGGCGTCGATCCTCGGCGCGATCCGCGCGGCCGTGTTCGGCCGGCCCCGCTGGTACCTCACCGGCATCACCGACGCGGACCTGCACGCCTACAGCGCCGCCGTCGAGTGGTTCAACACCTACCTCATCGCCGTCGGCCACGACGGCCAGCACGCCCCGGTCTTCGCCTGGGAGACCACCCCCGGCCGCACCCCGGCCCACGTCACGCAGGCGCTGTGCGCCGCCGCCATCGCCTACCGCAAGCACACCATCCGGAGGGCCGCATGAGCACCGCCGCCCACATCACCGACCTGACACGTACGTGTCAAAACCCTGTCTCCACCGCCGCGCTCGTCGGCGCGCTCGAATCGGCGTGGGCCGCGATCCGTGCCCAGCACGCCGAGATCCCGGCCGTCGTTCTCGTCGTCGGCTCAGGTTCCCCCACCAAGCCCAACCAGGGCATGAAGTGGGGCCACTTCGCCGCTCTGCGCTGGCAGCACGGCGACACCCAACTGCCCGAAATCCTCATCTCCGGCGAGGGCCTGTCCCGCGAACCGGAAGCGGTGTTCACCACCCTTCTGCACGAGGCGACCCACGCCCTGGCCGACGTCCGGGGCATCCAGGACACCTCCCGGCAGGGCCGCTGGCACAACAAGCGCTTCGCCACCCTGGCCGCCGAACTCGGCATGTCCACCACCAAGGACGACAAGCTCGGCTACTCCCCCTGCACCCTCACCGACATCACCCGCGCCCGCTACCGGGCCGTCATCACCGACCTCACCGAGGCGCTGCGCTTCTACCGCCACCCCGAACCCACCGGGGAAGGCAAGCAGCGCACGAACAACAACAACGGCGTCTCCTGCGAATGCGAGTGCCCTCGCAAGCTGCGCATGTCCACCACGGCCTTCGAGGAAGGGCCGATCGTGTGCGCCGTCTGCTCGGCGGCGTTCCTGCCCGAGGACATCGACCGGGACACCTACGAACACCCCACCTTCGCCACCGGCACCCCGGCTGGCGGACAGGGCGACGACGACCAGGAGGACGACGACCCGATGGTCTTCTACGACCCGACCGGCGAGCGCTACGGCCTGCCCACCTACCCGTTCAAACTCGCTCCCGGCGACCTGCTGACCCGCCGTCAGCTCCGCGCCCGCGACCTTCGCCCCGGCGGCCAGGATCCCGCCGCGCAGATCCTTTGGCGTCGCGGTAAGCGCGTCGCATACCTCTACCGCCTCGACCTCGCGCAACCCAAGCGCACCGCCACCGCCGCCCAGATGGCGGCCATCGACAAGGCGCTCACCGCCCGGCGCACCTGCCCCGACTGCGGCCAGGTCAAGCCCTACTACATCCCTCGCCGTACCGGCGCCTGCCTCGACTGCCAAGAGGTGACCTCATGACGTACCCGCCCACTGCTACCAAGGCGAAGAAGAACGGCCGCGTCTACGCCTACATCGGCGCGTTCTCCGGCGGAGTCGTCTCCGTCGCCGCCAACATCGCCCACTCGTTCATCGCACCCAAGGACGCCCCGGCCGACTGGTCGCCGGAACCCGGTGCGGTGGTTTCTGCGGTCGTGTGGCCGCTGTTCCTGTTCATCGCCATCGAGATCCTTGCTCGTACGCCCTGGCCGACGGGCTGGGGTTGGAACGTGCTGCGCTGGGTCGGGCTGCCGCCCGTGGCCCTGGTCGCCGCGTTCGTGTCTTACCGGCACCTGTCCGGACTGCTCGACCACTACAACGAGGAAACCCTCGTCGTCTGGTTCGGTCCCCTCGCCGTGGATGGCCTGATGCTCATGGCCACCGCCGCGCTACTCGCCACCGGAAACCGCACCACCCGGCCCACTGCTCTCGTCCCGGCACCTGCGCCGGCCACCACCGCCGAGGCCCCGTCATCCGACAACCCCGCCTCGACGCTGGTCCGCCCGGCCGCCGCGACCCCGGCCACCAACCCCAACCCCCACACCGATCCGCGACCCATCGAACCCGTCAACCCGCCCACCCCAACCGAGGACACCGACACCCCGACGGCGGTCGAGCCCACCCCGGACACCGCCACGGACCCGATCCCGGCACCTGCGGCACCGGTCACCACCGGCCCGCCGCCCGCGTTGCTGTCCAACGCCCGGCTCGTCGCCGCCGCGCACGAAAAGGCCCACGGTGAACCGATCAACCCGGGCCAGCTCGCCGTCCGGCTGCGCGTGCCGACCCACACGGCCGCCGACCTCCTGACGGCCCTCAACCACCCGACCACCATCAACGACAAGACCCACAACGGCACTGCCGTGGGAGCCACCGCGTGACCTCCTCGACGCTGCCTCTCGCACCCGGGACCACCACGGTCCCGGGTACGGGAGCCTCCGCCGACGCAGACACCGGCCACTGGCCCTGGGCTGTACCCACCTCCACCCGCCCCGCTGATGACGGCTGGGTGCGCGGCCATGACCCCCGCACCGTCGCCTCCGGCCGCGCCCGCGCCCAGGATCCCGACTACGCCGACTGGCTCGGCCACGTCCGCGCCGCCTCCGCGTGCAAGCACCCGATCCGCCTGGCGGGGCAGATCCACGTCAACGACCGTGACGGCAACCGCATGGTCACCATCGACACCGACACCATGCCCGACGGCGCGATCTACACCCCCTGCGGCAACCGCCGCGCCGCCGTCTGCCCGTCCTGCGCCGAGGTCTACCGCCGCGACACCTACCACCTCATCAAAGCCGGACTCCAAGGCGACCGGTGGGGACTCCCGCCGCTGCACGAACACATCGCCCTCTTCCTCACCGCCACCGCGCCCTCGTTCGGGCCGGTGCACCACCGGGTGGTGAAGGTCCACGCCGCGGACTGCCGCAAGAAAGACGGCTGCACCTGCCGCGCCTCCGTCTGCCACCCCTTCGGCCGCACCTGCCCCCACGGCCACGAGCTGCGCTGCGGTGCCCGGCACAAGGCCGGTGACGGGCAGCTCGGGCAGCCGCTGTGCCTGGACTGCTACGACCACACCGCCCAAGTCGTCTGGAACCACGAAGCACCCGAGCTGTGGCGCCGCACCATCCAACAAGTCGACCGCGAGCTACGCCGCCTCGGCCGCGCCCACGGTGTCGAGCTGCGCCGCCGCTACATCAAGGTCTACGAATTCCAGGTACGCGGCGTCGTGCACTACCACGCGCTGATCCGCCTCGACGGCCACAACCCCGACTGCCCCGGCGCGATCGTCCCACCACCCCGCCAGATCACCCGGGACATGTTCGAACAGGCGGCACGGGCGGCGTTCGTCAAGACCTCCTACACCTCCGCCGGCCACCCCGCCAACGGCGGCCAGGGATGGCACATCGCCTGGGGCGACAAGGGGCTCGACGTCAAGCACGTCAACGCCCCCGGCGGTGAAGTCAACCTCGCCCAGATCACCGGCTACATCGCCAAGTACGTCACCAAGAGCACCGAAGTAACCGGCCTGAACCTACGCCGCGTCGACGACCTCACCGTCGACGTCCACGGCGACCCGACGACCCACCTCGGCCGACTCATCCGCGCCTGCTGGGACATCGGCGAACACCCCGACTACACCCGCCTTCGCCGGTGGGCGCACCAGTTCGGCTACGGCGGGCACATCGCCACCAAGAGCCGCGCGTTCTCCGCAACCCTCGGCTTCATCCGCATGCAGCGCACCATCTGGCGACGCACCGAAGGCCACCCCCACACCTGGGACGACGAACAAGCCGAACAGGTCATCTACGAACTCGGCTACCACGCCACCGGCTGGATCAGCACCGGCGACGCGCTACTCGCCAACACCGCCGCAGCCCAAGCCCGCGCCCGACACCAAGCCGGACTCGACGCCCTCACCGACGAACTCACCGCCGCTCGCGCGGCCCGACCCCTGGCCGCTTGACACGTACGTGTCAACGCCACGTGTAGCCGTTCCTTGACAACTCCACAGCGCACGCAACACCCCCACCACCTCGGCCCGGAAGGAGCAGCCATGCCCACACGTCCCCGCCCCCTGGTCGCGGTCCGGCTCATCGGCCCGACCGCCACCGTCACCACCCACGCCGCCACCATCGCGGCCCAGCTCGTCGCCCACCACGGCGGGCGCGAACGCGTCACCTGCCGCACCAGCACCCGCACCGCCGACTACAGCGGCGAAAGCCGCGCCTACATCACCATCACCAGGAAGGAGCCACGATGACCGCACCCACCCCGCTCCCACTGCCGGAACTGTGGTCGATCCAAGACACGGCCGCGTTCCTCCGTGTTCCCGTCGGCACGCTCTACCAGTGGCGGCACCGCCGCACCGGCCCTCGTGCCTTCAAGGTCGGCCGCCACCTGCGCTACAACCCGGCCGACGTCCGGGCATGGCTGGAAGATCAGGCGGCCTGACATGCCCATCGACGACCTGTGGTACCTGAGCAAGCGTGGTCCGAACAACGAGCGTCTGAAGTCCAAGCGCTACGGGCGCGGAAAGCGGTGGCGCTGTCGATACGTCGACCGCAATGGCGAGGCGCGGGAACGCCTCTTCGATCGGAAGGTCGACGCGGAAGCCTGGGATGCCAAGGCACGCGCGGGTCTCGCCGAGGAAGTCCGGATCGATCAGGGGGAGCGCCGTCTGACGTTCCAGGACTACGGGGAGCGGTGGCGGCTGTCGCGTCAGATCGGGCAGGCCCTCGACTACCAGCGCCACACCGAATCCCGGCTGCGTCACCACCACTACCCGCACTTCGGTGACCGGCCGATCCGGGCGATCACCGTCACCGACGTCTTGGAGTGGGTGGCCACGCTGTTGCGCAACAACGTCGCGCAATCGTCGGTGAAGACCTACTTCGACCTGCTCAACAACATCATGAACTCGGCGGTGGCCGACAAGGTGATCCCCGACAACCCGTGCAAGTCGATCCGGCTGTTCGCGATCCTGCGGGGCTTTTCCCGCTCGCCGAAGTGGGTGCCCACCGACGATGACGTCCTGGCCCTGGTCGACGTGGTGCCCGACGAGTATCAGGCGGCCATCTGGGCCGGTGCCGGTGAGGGGATGCGGCTCGGGGAAGTCCTCGGCCTGGAGGACAGCACCCGGTGCATCGACCCGGATCGGCAGGAACTGCACGTGGTGCAGCAACTGCGGTTCCACAAGGTCGCCTACGGTGGCTTCTACCTCGCTCCGCCGAAGGCCGGTTCGGTCGGTGATGTGGACCTGGACGACCACGTTGCGGCCGTCTTCGCCCAGCACGTCCGTACCTACCCGCCCGCCCTGGTCGAGCTGCCGGACATCACCGCTGGAACTCCCGACCCGGGCAGGGAGCCCGAGCGCCGTTCGGTCCCGCTGCTGTTCACCGACGAGCTGGGCCGGCCGATTCATGACCAACGCTGGTCGAAGATGTGGCGGGGATGGTGCAGGGCGGCTGGCTGGCCCGATGAGGGCACCTTCCACTCGCTGCGGCACTACTTCGCCACCCGCCTCATCACCTCGGGTGCCGACCCCACCGACGTGCAGAACGCGCTGCGGCATTCCAGCCTGCGGATCACGCTGGAGACCTACGTCCATTGGTGGCCGAAGAAGGACCGCCGCCGCAACATCATCAGCGGCGCGCTGCGTGAGGCGAGCGCCAAACGAAATCGGGGCCCGAAGGCCCCGAATACTCGCTGAGTTGTGCCGGATCTGTGCCCGCTGATCTTGCTAGCGGCATTTCCCCTGGTCAACGGTGTTACTGGTGGAGCTGAGGGGATTTGAACCCCTGACCCCCTCGATGCGAACGAGGTGCGCTACCGGTCTGCGCCACAGCCCCTCCGCCAGCGAACCGGCGTCGGTCCCACCCAGCTTTCACCGGGTGGGCCGGCGACAAGGCTAACAGGTCGCGGCCCCGCGATGCGAACCGACCCACCGCCCCCGTAGATCTTGGAAGCAAGTGGCCCCCAGAGGGGCCCAATTCCTCCAAGATCGCCACCAGGTCCAGGCTCGCGAGGCAGGTGAGGGGGTCAGGCGCCTCGGCCGGACTGGTAGGGGCGCCCGCGCAGGCCACCGGCCCGCCGGTAGGACACCGAGCCGCCGCTCGCCGCCGGCGGCAGGTCGGCCGGGCGGTCCAGCCCCATCGCCGTACGCCGGACCGCCTCGCGCTGGGCGGCCAGCCGGCGCTGCGCCTCCCGCCGGGCCGCCGCGCGCCGGGCCTGCTCGCGGCGCACCTCGGCCTGGCGGGCGGCCAGCCAGGCCGCCTCGCGGGCGTCCGCGCGCCGCCGCCGACGCTCGGCCAGGGCACGCTGCCGCAGGTGTACGACGTACGCGACGAGCAGCGCGCCGGTGACCGAGACGCTGATCCAGAACCCGGGTCCGACGAGCACCACGCCGCCCAGCTCGACCAGGTTGAGCAGCAGCAGTGCGGCCAGCACCCGGCGCCGGCGGTAGATCGCCGGGGTGTGCCGCCGCCGGGGCGGGTGCCGTCGGCGGGACTGGGCCGGCACCGCGGAGACCGGCCGCAGTCGCCCCGAGCGCAGACGCAGCGGTGGCGCGGAGACCGGCCGGGCGAGACCACCCGTGTCGGAGTCTTCACTGAGGGTTACGACGAGGGAGCGCGGCGGGTGCAGCGGTCGCCGCCCGGGCACGGTGCGCCGTCGACGCCGGCGCTGAAGCACCCGCGCCGTCGACTGCGCCCGCTCCGCCACCAGCCGCTCGGTGGCGTCGTACCGGCGGACCAGCGCCGGAGCGAGGGCGAGCAGACCGGCGGCGGCGAGGACGGCGAGGAGCACCGACGTGGGCACCCTCACCCCTCCCGTCACCAAAGTTCGCCGGCTAGCGCCGCCCGCCGCAACTTCTTCCGTCGGCCGTCGTTTACGGCG
The DNA here is from genome assembly GCF_027460145.1 of Micromonospora sp. WMMA1949. Taxonomy (NCBI): domain Bacteria; kingdom Bacillati; phylum Actinomycetota; class Actinomycetes; order Micromonosporales; family Micromonosporaceae; genus Micromonospora; species Micromonospora sp. WMMA1949. The sequence goes on from NZ_JAPZBG010000001.1 coordinate 1,998,351, forward strand.
CACTTCGTGCGGGCGGGCAGCGCTTGCCGCAGCTTGCAGTTACTTGAGGTTACGGGCCGCCGACCCGGTTCACAGTGCGCCGCGCCGGGCGTTCGCCTCAGCGGCGGTTGTCACGTACGCGGTGCCACCGCGCCAGCAAGCCGCCCTCGGCGACTACTTCCTCGCCCGTCATCGCGTATCCGATGTGGTCGCGCCACGCGCCGTCGATGTGCATGTAGCGCACGTGATAGGCCTCCTCTCGGAAGCCGAGTTTCTCCACCACCCGCCGGGACGGCGTGTTCTCCGGCCGGATGTTCACCTCGATCCGGTGCAGGCCGCCCGGCCCGAACGCGTGGTCCACCGCGAGCGCCACAGCGGTCGGGATGACACCGCGACCGGCCACCCTGGAGTCCACCCAGTAGCCCACGTACCCGGAGCAGAACGCCCGCCGCACGATGCTGCCGATGTTGACGTGACCGACCAGCCGCTCCCGGCCGTCCTCGCGCAGGCAGACCGCGAACGGCATGCCCTCACCGGTACGCGCGGACTTGCGCTGGTCGGCGTGCACCAGGCGGAACGCAGCAGGGGAATTCGTCTCGTACCAGCCGCCGGGCACATGGGACTCCCACGGCGCCAGCCAATCCCGGTTGGCGCGCCGGATCTCCGACCAGGCGACGGCGTCCGAACGCCGGTACGGCCGCAGCACCACCGGACCGTCCACCAGCACCGCCGGCCACCCCGGCGCCCGCCGGAACCTCACCGAGCCGGCCCTTCGCTCGCGACTGCGGGGCTCGCAAGCTCACTCCTCGCGCTCACCGGCGCCGGTCCAACAGGAGCACATCCACGGTAGACCCGGCGGCCGCCGTGGTGACCCGCTCGCCGAGCACCAGCAGGCCGTTCGCGTCGGACAGGCCGGACAGCGTGTACGGGCCCCCGGCGAGCGGCTGCACCGTGTACCCGCCGCCGCGTCGCTCGGCCACGTGCGCGGGCCGGAACTCGCGCAGCCCGACCGGAGACGAGACCGTCTCCAGCAGGTGCGCGCGAACGCTCGGCCGGAACACCGGCTCGGCGCCGGCCAGCAGCTGGATGGCCGGTCGGGCCAGCACCTCGAAGCCGATCAGCGCCGCGCCGGGCTCACCGGGAAGACACACCACCGGCACCTCCTCGGCGCCGACCGTACCGAACCCGAGAGCCGTTCCGGGATAGAGGGCCACCTCTGTGAAGGTGACCGGCCCGGCCCGGCCGCCGTCGCGCCGCGACAGGATGCGGCGGACCATGTCACCGGGGCCGGTGCCGGTGCCGCCGGTGGTGATGATCAGATCGGCACGCAGCGTCTGGTCCTCCAGCAGGCCGCGCAGCGCCTCCGGGTCGTCGTCGCAGATTCCCACCCGGTACGCGAGCGCGCCCGCCTCCGCGGCTGCCGCGGTCAGCGCGTGCGAGTTGGTGTCCACCACCTGGCCTGGCTGGCTGCCCCGGCCCACGTCCACCAGCTCGTCGCCGGTCGCCACGATCACCACGCGCGGGCTGGGCCGCACCACCACGTGCCCGATGCCGGTGGCGGCGAATACCGCTACCAGGGCCGGGGAGACGTACGCGCCGGCACGGGCGAGCAGCGTGCCGGCGACCAGCTCCTCCCCGGCGCGGCGCAGGCCGTACCCCCGTTTGGGGGCGCGGAAGATCTCGACGGCGGCCATGCCCTGGTCGGTCCACTCCACCGGGACGACCACGTCGGCGCCGATCGGCAGCGGCGCGCCGGCCGCCACCGAGAAGCAGGAGCCGGGGGTGAGCCGCACCGGCCGCCAGCTGGCAGCGCCCAGGTCACCGACCACGTTGAGCCGGATGCTGCGGCCACCGGGCATACCGGAGGGGGCCGGGACGTAGCCCGGCCCCCGACTCCCACCGGAGATGTCCTCCCAGCGCGCGGCGTACCCGTCCACCGCCGCCTGGTCGAAGGCGGGGTACGAGTGCGGGGCGACCACGTCCTCGGCGAGCACGTTGCCGTACGCCTGGGTCAGGTCGAGGTCGAGTGGAGGCAGCGCGCGTAACCTGCGCAGCACACTGCCCAGGTAGTCGGCGAGCGGCGTCAACTCGTTCGCGGCCGCCTCGGCGTCGGCCGTCGCGGTCATGTATCGGCACCGCCGGACGCGTCGCGGATGCCGTTGAGGACCGCAGCGGTGACCGTCTCGTCGCCCTTGTTGACGAACTCGGCCAGCCACTTGCGGAACTCGGCGCCCAGGTCCTCCCGCTCGGCGGCGATCTGCACCACGGTCTGGAGGTAGCCGAGCGGCATGCCGGTGTCGTACCGGGTGCCCCGGTAGACGATGGCGTGCACCGGCACCCCCTCGGTACGCAGCAGCTCCATCGCGTCGGTCAGCTGGATCTCACCGCCGCTGCCCGGCTCGGTACGCCGGATCGCGTCGAAGATCTTCCCGGGGAGCACGTACCGGCCGAGGACGGCGAGGTTGCTGGGGGCGTCGGCCGGGCTGGGCTTCTCCACCATGCCGGTGACCTTGACGACCTCGGCGATGTCGGAGTATTCCGACTCGGCCGGCTCGACCGACGCGATGCCGTAGCGGCTGGTCTCGGCCGGGTCGACCTCGAAGAACGCGAGCACCACGCCGCCGGTGCGGGCCTGGAGTTCCAGCATGGCCGGCAGCAGCGGCTCGGACGGCTTGACGAACTCGTCGCCGAGCAGCACCGCGAAGGGCGCGTCGCCGACGTGCGACTCGGCGTACCCGACGGCGTGCCCGAGGCCGAGCTGTTCCGGCTGGCGGACCGTGTAGATCGCTGCCAGTTCCTCGGTGCGCTTGACCTCGGCCAGCAGCTCGGGCTTCTTGGCGAGCCGTTCCTCCAGGTCGGGCCGGCGGTCGAAGTGGTCCACCATCGAGGTCTTGCCGCGACCGGTGATCAGCAGGATGTCGTCGATGCCGGCCTGGGCGGCCTCCTCGACGATGTACTGCAGCACCGGCCGGTCGACGACCGGCAGCAGTTCCTTCGGAACCGCCTTGGTGGCCGGCAGGAACCGGGTGGCCAGGCCGGCGGCCGGGATCACGGCCTTGACCGCGCGGGAGCGACCGTGGGCCGCTGAGGGGTTCGCTGAGTGCTCCGACATGTCGCGAGACTATCGGCCACGGCTCTGCCGCGGCGGGTGAGGACCGGAAGACGCGCCGCCCTGGACGATGCCCGCCGGGTCCGCCGCGCCGGCCCGGGGCAGCCCGTCCGGCGGGCTGAGACCGGCCGCCACCACCGGGATCTCCTGGGTGGGCACCGGATCGGGCGCCGGCGCGAGCCGGTAGCCGTCGCGTCCGGCGGCCTTCGCCGCGTACAACGCGTCGTCGGCGGCGTCGAGCACCTGCTGGCCGTCGGCGGCGTGGTCCGGGTAGACGGCGATGCCGATGGAGACGGTCACCGGCACCCGCACCGGATCGTCGCCGCTCCCCTCCACCGTGACCGGCTGGTCGCGTACCACCGCGCCGAGCCGCTCGGCGACGATCGTCGCGCCCCGGGCGTCGGTCTCCGGCAGCAGCACCACGAACTCCTCGCCGCCCTGCCGGAACGCCAGGTCCACCTCACGGATCACGCCGCGTACCCGGCGGGCGAACTCGACCAGCACGGCGTCCCCGGCCGCGTGCCCCCAGGTGTCGTTGACGTTCTTGAACCGGTCCAGGTCGAGCGCGAGCACGCTGAGCATCCGGCCGAACCGGTTCGCCCGTTCCACCTCCCGGCGGATCGACTCGCGCAGGTAGCGGTAGTTCCACAGCCCGGTCAGCGGGTCGGTGAGGGAGAGCCGTTGAGCCTCCTCGTGCACCCGGACGTTCTCCACGGCGACCGCGGCGTGCCCGGCGAACGTCCGTAGCGTCACCACGTCGTCGTCGTGGAACTCGTGCCCGCCGAGCCGGTCGTAGAGGACCAGCACGCCGAGCGCCGCGCAGGCCGAGCCGGGCGGGTCGCCGTCGGCGGGCGGGTGGCCGGGCCGGTCCGGGCCGCGCGGCTCGGTGCCGCCGGGGGTGGCGAACGGCACCGCCACGTACGTCTCGCAGGACGGCTCCCCGGTCGGTACGTCCGGCGGCGTCCACCGTCCGCGCCGCGGTTCGCCGGTGGCGGCGACCGCGCCGAGCACCCCGGCGCCGACCGGCACCCGCAGCGTCGCCGGATCGGCCGGATCACCGGTCGGCCGGCGTCCGGCCATGCCTTCCACGCACCGGCCGACGAGGACGCCGTCGCCGTCGACGAGCAGCACCGCGCCGGCCCGCGCACCGGTGGCGGCGATCGCGCTGTCCAGGATCACCCGCAGGATGCGTTGCAGGTCGTGCGTGCTGGCGAGCGTGTCTCCGAGTACGGCGAGGTGGTTGCGGAGCTGGTCCCGGCTGCTGGTCAGCGCCGACACGTAGCTGCCGGTCTCCCGGGTCATCCGGTTGAACGCGCTGGCGAGCCGTCCGATCTCGTCGCGGCTGCGCACCGGCACCCGGGCGCTCAGGTCGCCGCGCGCCACCCGGTCCACCGCGCCGGCCAGCTCACCGAGCGGCCGGGTGGTCACCCGGGCCAGCCGCCAGGCCGCGAGCACTGCCAGCAGGGCGGCGAGCGCGACCGCGGCGATCAGTGCCCCGTACAGGCCGGGCGCACGTTCCCCCGGCACCGACAGCACCAGCGGCAGCGGCTGACCGGGAGACGGACCGACGCGCCGCACGTACCGGCCGTCGCCGGTGCCTGTCACCCGGTTCCCGTCCGCCTTGCCGGCGGCGGCCAGCACCGCTGCGCGTACCCCCTGCTCCTCAGTCGTGTGGGTGATGCCGCCGGGGTCGTCGAGGAGGGTGACCCCGACGCCCGTCACGGCGGCGAGCCGCGCCACGAAGGCCCGGTCGACGGGCTGGGCGGCGGCGACCGCCCCCAGGTCGGTGCCGGCCTCGTCGCGGAGCCCGACCTGGGCGGAGAGCGCCCCGACTCCGGTGGCGGGCGTGCCGGCGCAGTCCTGCCAGCGCCCGGCCGGCCCGCCGGGCGTGGCGTAGGTGGTGCGGCCGGCGGCGTCGGCCATCCGCACGGCGGCGGCCAGGCCCCGGGTGACCACCTGGTCGGCCGCACGCGACCGGACGGCCGGGTCGCCCACCAGGGCGACCGCGTCGGCCGCCGCGCGGAGTTGCTGGCAGAGCGCGTCGATCGAGGTACGGACGCCGGCCGCGGCCAGGCCCAGCCGTTCGGTGGCGCGGCTGTGGTCGACGGCGCTGAGGGTGGCCCCGACGAAGAACGCGCCGAGCAGGACGGGGCCGAGGACCACCGCGAGGAAAGCCGCCGTCAACCGCCCGCGTAGCGTCAATCTTCCCCCCGGAAGTTCCGCTCCCTTGGTGCGATGCTGACACAGAGCGACCATTAGGCAAGCGTTGCGTCAGGAGTGTTGCGTGCCGGAATTTTCGGATGAAGCGCACGATGCGAAGCGGGAGATGCGCATCGCGCTACTCGCCGCGCGCCGGTCGCTGTCCGCGGCCGACCGCGCGGTCGCGGCGGCCGCCGTCCAGGCCGAGCTGGTGACCCTGGTACGACGGCTGCGACCGGCCCGGATGAGCGCGTACGTCCCGGTCGCGTCCGAGCCCGGCGGGGACGACCTGCCGGACGTGCTGCGCGCCGCGCTGCCGCCCGACGCCGAGTTGCTGCTGCCGGTGCTCCGCGACGACCTGGACCTCGACTGGGCCCCCTACACCGGCCCGGAGTCGCTGCGCGCCGCCGGCCGAGGGCTGCGCGAGCCGACCGCCCCGCCCCGGGGGCGTTCCGCCGTGGCCGGAGCCGGCCTGGTCGTGGTGCCGGCGGTGGCGGTGGACCGCCGGGGCATCCGGCTGGGCCGGGGCGGCGGCTCGTACGACCGCGCGCTGGCCCGGGTGCCCGCGACAGTGCCGACCGTGGCGCTGCTGCACGACGGCGAGCTGGTGGAGGCGGTGCCCGCCCTGCCGCACGACCGCCCGGTGCACTGCGTGATCACCCCGGCGGAGGGGCTGGTGGCGGTCCCGGGTGTGGGCCCGGGCGCTTCCGCTGGACGAACCCGGGGGTCATGACGCACCATTGGCACTCGAAGACCAGGAGTGCCAACAGGCCGTGCCGAAGATCCGGAGGAGAACGTGCCCACGTACCAGTACGCCTGCACCGCGTGCGGCCACCAGCTCGAGGCGGTGCAGTCCTTCTCGGACGAGCCGCTGACCGAGTGCCCGGCGTGTGAGGGGCGGCTGCGCAAGCTCTTCAACTCGGTAGGCATCGTGTTCAAGGGCTCCGGCTTCTACCGCACGGACTCCCGTACGTCCGGCTCCGACAACGGTGCCTCGACCACGAGCAAGCCGGCCAAGTCCGAGTCGTCGTCCTCGTCGTCGGACTCCTCGTCGTCGACGACGTCCTCGTCGTCCGGTTCGTCCTCGTCGTCTTCGTCGTCCGGTTCGGGATCGACGGCGAGCAAGGCACCGGCGGCGTCCAGCTCGTCCTGACCCCCCTTTCGCACGCGACAGGTGGCCGTCCCCGTTCGGGGCGGCCACGTCTTTGCGGGTTGCCGTTTGCCACTCGCAGGTGGCCGGGTGGTTGTTGCCAGGTGATCCGCTCGCCGGCGCGAGCCCGGCGGATCCGCCTTCTCCGCCGTCGCCGCTTGCCTGGCGGATCCGCCGTTCTCCGCCGTCGTCAGCAGGCCGCGCGAGGGCTCACCGTCGGCCACCTGATCGGCGCGTGGGTCCGGGCTTCGGTCGGCGGGCTGACGTTGTCCACAGGACGGCGGGTTATCCACAGGGGCGGGCGACGGGGCGGCGCGCGCCGGAAGGCCGGGCCTAGCCTGCGGTCGGACGGTAGGTCGGCGGCGGGAGGCAGCGGTGACGGATGACGAGGGGACGTTGCGTCCGGTCCGCTGGCGCGGCCTGCCGCGGCGCCGGACGCTGCTGCGGGTGACACTCGTCGCGGTGCTGCTGGGGTTGGCCGCGGCGGTGCTCCAGACGCCGCCGTCCTGCCCGCCGCCCGGCTCGTCCCCGGCCGCCTCGGCGGCGGCGTCACCGTCCGGCGGCATCCCTGCCCTGCCGGCCGGCGCGGTGGGCGTCCCGATCCGGCTGGCCGAGCCGGCGGCCCTCGCGGTGCTGCGCCCGGGTGCCCGGGTCGACCTGCTCGTCGTGCCCGCCGGCGGTACGCCCGACCCCACGCTGCTGGCTCCCCGCGCGCTGGTGCTCGACGTGGTCGGCGCCACCGGAGCTGTCGACGGCTCCTCGGCGCTCTACCTGGCGCTGCCGCCGGAGCAGGCCCGGCGGGCGGTCGGGTTGCCGGAGGGCAGCCGCTTCGCCGTGGTGGTACGCGGCTGACGCGAGGCCGCGGTCAAGGGCCGCCGCCCGGCGCGAAAGCCCGGCGCGGGCCGAAGACGATCAGCTCCAGTGCGGCGGGCGCTCGGCGAGCAGCCAGTCGTCGTTGCCGCCGGGGCGCTCGCCCCAGCCGCGATCGGTGTCGTCGCTGGTCTGCTCGGGCAGCACCACGAAGTCTTCGCTGAGGTCGACCACGCGGTCGTCGTCGCCGCGCGGTGTCCGGATGACGGGGTCGGTCACGATCAGCAACGATACCGCCGAACCGGCCGCCGGCTCGATCCCGGAAGCGTGGCGGGCCGGGCGGCGGTGATCGACGCGTCGGGCGGCCGACCGGCCGGGGCGTTGGTAGCGTCGGACGGCGTGACGACGCCGAGCGGTGGCAGCCGCGACGACGAGACCTGGCGACGCCCGGAGGGCCATGATCCGGACCGCACCGACGATCCGACAGTGACCGCCGGGCAGCCCGAGCCGCGCACCACCGCCGCAGACCGGGCCGTCGCCGGCGGGATCGACACCGCCGGAGCCGCCACCGGAGCCGCTGGAGCCACCGGAGCAGCCGACACGCCGGAAGCCGCCGGGGCGGCGGACACGCCGGAAGCCGCCGAGGCGGCGGAGACGCCGGAAGCGGCCGGGAACGCCAGCCCGTGGTCACGCGAAGCGGCCACCGAGAGTCCGTGGGCGCGTCCGGAGGCGGCAGGCGGCTGGACGGTGGCCGGCGGCGCGTGGCCGGGCTCGCCCGGCGGTGGCCCGCCGCCCTCGGGTTACGCGGGACCGCCGCCGAGCACGCCTCCGCCGCCCGGCTGGCGGCCACCGGTACACGTGCAGCCGTCACCGCCGCGCCGGCTCCCGCCGCAGGACATGGCCGCGATGGACCAGGCGGAGCAGCGCGCCCAGCGGCTCACCTACGGCATCGGAGCGGCCGTGGCGGTGGTGCTGGTGCTGCTCACCTGCCTGCTCTGCTCGCGGGTGCTGTTCTGACCCGCAGCGGTCAGACCACGCCGTCCCAGACCACCTTGGCGCCGCTGTCCCCGGTCAGGTAGACGTACACGAGCGCGAAGACCGCGAGCACCGCCACCACGACGGTGAGCACCACCGGGAGCCAGCGGGGCAGGTTCCGGCCCGCGACGAAGCGGCTCGTCGACAGCACCAGCAGCAGCGCCGCGACGCCGAGCCCGAGCGCGTACCAGAACAGCGTGTCGCCGTACGACGCGTGCTCGCTGATCTGCTGGAGCCGGTCCGGCGGGTAGCCCTTCGCGCGCAGGACCCCCTCGAGTTCCTCACCGGACTCGGTCGCCACCCAGGCGAGGATCGGGGTGATCACGGCGAGCGCCGCGACCGCCCAGTCGAGGCGGGGCCGCCAGCGGGGCAGCACCCCGTACGCGACGGCGAACAGTGCCAGCAGCGGCACCAGCACCACCACCGCGTGGATGACGAGCACATGGACCGGCAGACCGTTGATTTCCCTGAACACCGACACCTCCGGCGAGTGCGTGGTTTGGCGCGCTCAGCGTACGGCGTGACGCCGCCTACCTCCGATACACGCGAGCGCGGCGGCGCCGGTTCACCTGTGGCCCCGGCCACGGGTGAACAACGCTCGCTTGTCGGCCCGCCTGCCCCGTGCTGTCATGGATCCATGTCCACGGGTGAGGAGCTGCTCCGGTCGAGGGGCCTACGGGTCACCCGGCCGCGTCTCGCCGTGCTGGACGTGCTCTCCGCCGGCGGTCACCTGGAGGTCGACGAGATCACCCGGCGGGTCCGCCAGCGGATCGACTCGGTCTCCACCCAGGCCGTCTACGACGTGCTCGGCGCCCTGTCGCGGGCCGGGCTGTCCCGTCGGATCGAACCGGCCGGCAGTCCGGCGCGGTACGAGGCCCGGGTCGGCGACAACCACCACCACGTGGTGTGCCGGGGCTGCGGCGAGATCGCCGACGTGGACTGCGCGGTCGGCAGCGCCCCCTGCCTGGACCCGAACGTGGCGCACGGCTTCGAGCTGGACGAGGCGGAAGTGACCTTCTGGGGCCTCTGCCCGGCCTGTCAGTCCCGCCGCTCCGCCGACGACTGACCGCCGCACCGAGGACGGCCGGCGACGGCGCGTGGCACTCTTGATCGGTGGACACCGAAGATCTCGGCCTCTTCGGTCCGGGGTCGGTCACGTGGAAGGTGCACGAGGAACCGATCCTGATCGTCGCCGGCCTGCGCTCGCTCTACCTCCAGGCGCTGCATCCCCGTGCGATGGCCGGCGTCGCACAGAACAGCAACTACCGCACCGACGCCTGGGGCCGGCTGGTCCGCACGGCGAACTACGTGGGCACGACGATCTACGGCACCACGGCCGAGGCGGAGGCGGCCGGGCGGCGGCTGCGGACGCGGCATGCCCGGATGCGCGCCACCGACCCGGTCACCGGTGAGGAGTTCCGCATCGACGAGCCGGAGCTGCTGCGCTGGGTGCACGTCACCGAGGTCGAGTCGTTCGTGAGCACCGCCCGGCGGGCCGGGCTGGCGCTCACCGACGACGAGGTGGACGGCTACTACTCCGAGCAGCGCCGGTCGGCGGCCCTGGTCGGGCTGGACCCGGAGGACGTACCGGGCACCGCCGCCGAGGTGGCGGACTACTACCGGGACGTGCGCCCGCAGTTGCGGATGACCCGCGAGGCGGCCGAGACCGCGGTGTTCCTGACCGCGCCGCCGATCCCGTGGAAGCTCAGCATGCCGGCGCGGGTCGGCCTGAACCTGGGGCCGCCGCGCTGGGCGTACTTCGGGATCGCCGCCACCGCGCTGGGGATGCTGCCGCCCTGGGCGTTGCGGCTCTACGGCGGGCTGGGCCTGCCCACCACCGCCCTGTCGGCGGACCTGAGCGCGCGGGCGCTGCGACTGGCGCTGGCCGCGGTGCCCCGGCGCTACCGGGAGGGCCCGCTGCAGCAGGCCGCCAAGGAACGCGCCGCCCGCCTGGCCGCGGCCTGACGGCGACCCGCGTTCACTCCGGGTCGGTGAACCGCTCGACGGCCGACCAGGGCTCCTTGCCGGGGGTCTGCGCGCCGGTCGGGCACGTACGCCGGTAGTCGCACCAGCCGCAGCGCGGACCCGGCTCGGTGGGGAACGCCGTGTCGGGGTCGGCGCCGTCGGCCACCGCGTGCTCGGCGGCCATGATGTCGCGTGCGGTGTCCTCGGCGCGGGTGAGCTGCCGGTGCAGGGACTCCGGCGTGTGCTCGTGGGCGGCGACGGTGCCGGTGGGCAGGTGGTGCAGCTCGACCCGGCGGCACGGCTTGCGGAACACCCGCTCGGCCGCGTACGCGTAGAGCGCGAGCGCCTGCGAGCCGCGCGCGTCGTCGGCGTCGAGCCCGGTGCGGCCGGTCTTGTAGTCGACGATGACCAGCTCGGGCCGCCCGTCCGGGCCGGGACGCGAGTCGATCCGGTCGGTGCGGCCGTTGAAGGCGAGCACCGCGGTCTTCACCGCGACGACCCGTTCCACGCCGACCGGCTCGTCGGCCGGGTCCAGGCCCGCCACGTAGCTCTCGAGCCAGGTCAGGGCCCGCCGGAAGGCGTCGCGCTCCTGCTCGTCGTCGCGGTAGCCCTCGCGGACCCAGGTGCCCTTGAGCAGCGTGCCGAGCACCTCGGGGCGGCGGCGGTCGGGGGCCAGCGCGTACCAGTTCTTCAGCGCGGTGTGGACGCTCGCGCCGAGCGAGTTGTGCGCCCACGGCGGGCCCTTGGGCGGCGCGGGGCGGTCGACGTAGGCGTAGCGGTAGCGGCGGGCGCAGTCCGCGTACGCGCCGAGCTTGCTCGGTGTGCAGACGAACAGGCGCTCCGGCATGCCCTCGAAGCCGAGCTGCTCGGACTGCTCGGTGCGGGGTCGGGGAGCCCGGGAGCCACTGGCTGCTGACTGTCGTCGCACCCGGCAATCCTGCCATCCGGGTACGACACCGGACGGACCCGCTCAGGCGTTGTTGAGGTACTGGGTCACGAACGCGGCGATCGCGTCGGCGATGAGCTGCACGGCGATGGCGGCCAGCAGCAGACCGGCGATCCGGGTCAGCACCTCGATGCCGCCGGGACGCAGCACCTTGACGATGCCGCCGGAGAAGCGCAGCACCACCCAGACGGTCACCATCACGGCGACGATGGCGAGCCCGATGGCGAGGTAGTCGACGGCGCCGCCGGCCTGCTGCACGAACAGCATGGTGGCCACGATGGCGCCCGGCCCGGCCAGCAGCGGGGTGCCGAGCGGCACCAGCGCGATGTTCGAGGTGACCTGCTGGCTCGGGTCGTCCGCCTTGCCGGTCAGCAGCTCCAGCGCGACGAGGATCAGCAGCAGCCCACCCGCCGCCTGGAGGGCGGGCAGGTCGACGTGCAGGTACGCCAGGATCGTCTGCCCCGCCACCGCGAAGATCACGATGACCCCGAGCGCCAGCGCCACGGCCTGCCAGGCGGCCCGGTTCCGGTCACGCGCGGGCAGCGGCCCGGTCAGCGCGAGGAAGATGGGCATCATTCCGGGCGGGTCGACGATCACCAGCAGGGTCACGAAGACCTCGCCGAAGAGCTTGAGATCCACGCGGACACGGTAGCCGTGCCGTCGGATCGCTTCAGCTCGAAGCGACAGGGGTCACCCCGCGGGCCAGCGCGACGATCCGCTCGTACGCCTCGGGCCCTGTGGTGTGCGCGCCGAGCCGGACGGTCTTGTGCGTGCCGTGGAAGTCGGACGAGCCGGTGACCAGCAGTCCCAGGTCGGCGGCGAGCCGGCGGACGTGCGCCCGCTCGGCCGGGTCGTGGTCCTCGTGGTCGGCCTCCAGCCCGGCCAGGCCGGCCGCCGCCAGGTCCGCGACCAGCTCGTCCGGCACGATCCGGCCGCGCCTGCTGGCCTTCGGGTGGGCGAAGACGGGCACGCCGCCCGCCGCCCGCACCAGCGCCACCGCCTGGAACACCTCGATGTCGTCCTTCGGCAGCCGGTACCGCTCGCCGAGCCAGTCCGGCCCGAACGCCTCGGTGGTGGTGGCGACCAGGCCGGCCCGGATCAGCGCCTGCGCGATGTGCGGGCGGCCGACGGTGCCGCCGCCCGCGCCGGCCAGGATCTCCGTCCAGCTCACCGGGATGCCGTCGGCCTGGAGCAGCCGCACGATGCGCTCGCCGCGTTCCTCGCGGGCCCGGCGTACCCGGGCCAGCTCCGCGGCCAGTTCCGGCTCGTCCGGGTCGAACAGGTACGCGAGCAGGTGCAGCGGGAGGGCCGGCTCGACGCCGAACCACCGGCAGGAGATCTCCGCGCCACGGATCAGGGTGAGCCCGGGCGGCAGGGCGGCGACGGCGGGCGCCCAGCCCGCGGTGGTGTCGTGGTCGGTGAGTGCCACCACGTCGAGCCCGGCGTCGGCGGCGGCCCGGACCAGCTCGGCGGGGGTCAGGGTGCCGTCGCTTGCGGTGGAGTGGGTGTGCAGGTCGATGCGGGCCGGGACGCTCACCCGCCCGACGCTACGCCCCGTCCGGCACCGTGGGGACGTCGGCCACCACCACCGGGCGGTCCTCCGGCGCCAGCCCTTCGACGCGCGAGGCCGTCGGCCGGTCACCGGCCAGCACCCGCTCGGGCTTGACCCGGACCAGCCCGCCGGTCGCGTCCACGTGCAACGCCACCCCGGCCCGGGTCCAGGACACGCCGCCGGCCAGCAGCGGGCCGGCCGGGTGGGTGACCGGGCTGGCCGGGTCGCGCAGGTCGACCAGGAGAGCGGTGCGCGACGTGCCGTTGGCGAGCAGCCACCGGCCGTCGAAGGAGACGGCGCCGAGCCCGTCGGTGGCCAGCTTCAGACCGCATCCGGTACGCACCGGGGCGAGGTCGCGTGCCGGGTCCAGCAGGGCCAGGCAGAGTTGCTCGTCCCGCCCGGCGGCGACCAGGCCGACCACCCGGCCGTCGGGCCGCGTGCCGTAGACGGTGCGGACGTCCGGGTTCACCGGGCCCGGCTGCCCGCCCAGCGCGCGGTCCCACACGCTCATCCCGCCGTCGCCGGGCTGCTGGATCAGCACGGCGTCCCCGGCGAATCCGACCGGCACGGCGCCCTCCGGCGCGGCGATCCGGACCGGCGCGATGAGCTGGCCGGCGACCACACCGGCCGCGATCAGGTCCGTGCCGTCCCGCCAGGCGACCTGGCGTCCGTCCGCGGAGACGGCCACCGCGTCCGCGGCGGCGAGCATCACCTGGGGCGTGGCGCCGCTGACCGGCACCCACCAGAGGGTACGGCCGGCGACGGTGGCCGCCGAGGTGAGCAGCCAGCCTTCCTGCTCGTGGATCCGCTGCGCCCGTTCGACGCCGCTCACACCGGTCAGCTGCCGCCGTTCGCCGCCGCTGGTGTCCAGCCGGTCACCGACGAGCAGGTCGAGTTCGGCGCGGACCGGCCCGAACCGGGTGATCGAGGACGGCCCGGCGGTGTCCGGGGACGGGTAGAGGACGGGCGGGTCGCCGAGCACCACAGTGGGCGTGCCGCCGTCGCCGCCCGACGCGCTGAACTGGGCCACTCCGGTCGTGATGAACACGGTGGCGACCCCGGCCAGGGCCAGGCCGGTGAGCGTACGCCGCCGGCCCGTCCGCCGTGCCCGGCGCAGGATCTCCCCGGCCGGGTCGACGGGCAGCGGGCGGGGCGTGGCGACGCGGCGGGACAGGGTCTCCCGCAGCGCCCGCTCCAGCTGGTCGTCGCTCACGGGGAATGGACGCTCCGGGCTGCCTGTCCGGTTGTCACTGTGCTGCCGGGTGCCGCTCATCGGCTCTCCGCCGCGATCGGGACTGCGGGACGGACCGGAGTCGCGGGCGGGGCCGGTCGCGGCACCCGGGCGGCGGGCCGCCGCGCCGGGGTACGAGCCGGCTCGCCGCCCCGGGCCGGCGGGACGGACCGGCCGGACGTGGCGGGCGCGGTCGGGGCGGCCGGGTTCGGCGTCGGCGCGTCGGCGGGCGTGGGCAGGCTCAGCGCCGCCTCGGAGCCGAGCCGGCGGCGCAGCGTGTTCAGCGCCCGGGAGGTCTGGCTCTTCACAGTGCCCGGGGAGATCTCCAGCAGCGCGGCGGTCTGCGCCTCGGACATGTCCTCGTAGAAGCGCAGCACCAGCACGGCCCGCTGCCGGGCCGGCAGCGCCTGGAGGTGCCGCCAGAGCGCGTCCCGGTCGAGTTGCTGCTCGATCTCGTCGACACCGGCGCGCTCCGGCAGCACCTCGGTGGGGCGCTCGCCGTGCCAGCGGCGCCGCCACCAGCTGGTGGACGTGTTGACCATGACCCGGCGGGCGTACGGCTCGATGGCGTCGATCCCGCCGAGCCGCTTCCAGGCCAGGTAGGTCTTCGTGAGCGCGGTCTGGAGCAGATCCTCGGCGGTGGCCCAGTCACCGGCGAGCAGGTAGGCGGTGCGCAGCAGGGCGCCGGAGCGGGCCGCGACGAACTCGCGGAACTCCTCCTCCAGCGGATCTCTGCTCACCACCACACCCATTCTCCCCCCGTCCTGCCTGGCAGAATGCCACGGCCGGGCCGCCCGGGTCGATGGCGGAAGGTGTGCAGTTCATCCGATGTTCGGACGAAAAGTTTCAGGCTCCGTCGTCGGCCTTGGCCTCGTCGGCCTCCTTGCCCAACCGCGCCTCGACCGCCTGCGGCTCGTACATCTCCTCGACCACACGCAGGTAGAGCTCGTTCGGGTTGGGCAGGTTCTTGATCACCCGGAGCGCCTGTTCCTGGCCGGCCGACTCCAGCACGAACGTGCCGTAGTTGAGGGCACGGCCGGTCGGGCTCTGCTCGTACTTCATGTCGGTGACCCGGGTGAGCGGCATCATCGCGACCTGCCGGGTGATGATCCCGTTGACCACCATGACCCGCTTGTTGGTCAGGATGAACCGGTCGTACCACCAGTCGGCGACCTTCCAGGCGACCCAGCCCATCACGCCGAACCAGAGCAGCACGGCGACGGTGGTCAACGCGCCGACGTCCCGCCCGGCGAGGAATCCGGACAGGTAGCCGAGCACGAACGTGGCCGCCACGCCGACGATGATCGGGGTGGTGAGGTGGATCCAGTGCCGCTTCCACTCGCCCCGGTAGCGCTCGGTGGGGAAGAGGTAGCGCGCCACGAGTGAGCTGGGCTCGTCCTCCAGCGGCAGCACCCGGCGGGGTGCCATGCCGGTGGCGTCGGACCGCAGCCCGGCCAGCTCCTCCTCGGAGATCGGCTGATCCGGGAAGCCGTCCGGATCGCGCGCCCAGGCCCGGCCGGACCGCCCCTCACCGGCATAGGCGCTGCCGTAGCCGGCGTCGTCCGCGTCCGCGTACGGGCCGGGGCCGTAACCGGCCGGGTCGTCCGGGTCGATCCGGGGGATCGGCTCGGTGTCGCGTTCCCGGCGTGCCCGGTCGGGGTCGTCCGGGTCGAAGGGTGGACCGGAGGGGCTTCCCATGGGCGGCTAGGCGACGAGGTTGGTGAAGAAGTCGCCGAAGCCCTGCGCGATGTCCATGATGCCGCCACCGAGAGACTTGAAGACGTCGGCGGCGGAGTTGGGCCGGTACGCAACAAAGAAGATCAAGAATGCGATGCCGGCCCAGGTGAGGACCTTCTTGACCATAGCGGGCCATCCTCTCGCGCGGCGCCGGGTCCGTTTACCGCAGCGGCACCCAGAGTATCAGCATGGTGTCTTACCGTGAATATCTGCGTCCGCTCCCCGACTCGCCGTGACGGGCCGGTCAGGCCCGCCCGTGCAGATACGGAGACGGTGCGCCGTACACGAGTTCGGGCGGTGTCCACTCGGTGAGGTCGTGCAGCACGACTTCTTCCGCGAGGAGGTGACCCGCACTCGCCGGCCAGGCTATCGCATGGAGCCACATTCCCCGAGCCTCGCCGGCGTACGCGCTTCGATCCGTTTCGGAGCGCACCAGCCACAGTGGAGTCGGGTGACCCCCCACCCGGATCTTCGCGTGCGGCAACCGCTCGGGATGACCAGGGCCGGGATCGGTGAGCGCCTCCTCCACCTGCGGGCCCGGATCGGGTCCGGGCAGTCCCGCGAAGCGGGATCCGAGACCGACGCCGGGCTCCTCGGCGACGAAGATCAGATCGGCTGGCCCACCGTCCAGGGGGGCCGGTCCGGCACACGCGACCAGGGTGGCCCGGACACCGCCGCGGTCGTCGCCCGCCCAGGCCACACCGGTGAGCGTCCAGCCCGGAGGCAGCGGCCACGGGCACCACAGCGGCATCCGGAGCCGACCGGCCGGGTCGGGGTCGGCGGCCATCCGCTCGACCACGCTGGCCATGATCTCGGCGCTGATGTGCTCCGGCACGTGCAGCGGCGCGATCGGCCCGCACCGCACGCACCGGTGATCGGCGTGCATCAGGTCCGGCTCGCGCACCGGGCCCGCGCACTTCGGACAACTCACCGCGACAGTCACACCCTCACCGTCGCCCCGGACCGGCGAGGCGTCAAGCGGGGCGGGCCGACGAGCGTGGGATTTCCATCCGGTGGTGGAACCACGCCGAGTTCAGTCGGGCGGCGGGCCGGCGTACGACCGGATCCAGGCGTGCATCGCGATGCCGCTGGCCACGCCCGCGTTGATGGAGCGGGTCGAGCCGTACTGGGCGATGGAGAACAGCGCGTCACAGGCCGAGCGGGCCACCGGCGACAGCCCCGGCCCCTCCTGCCCGAACAGGAGCACGCAGCGGCGCGGCAGCACCGCCGTCTCCATCGGCCGGGAGCCGGGCAGGTTGTCGATGCCGACCACCGGCAGCCGCTCGTCGCGCGCCCACGCGACGAACTCCTCGATCGTGGCGTGGTGCCGGACGTGCTGGTAGCGGTCGGTCACCATGGCGCCCCGCCGGTTCCACCGCCGCCGTCCGACGATGTGCACCTCGGCGGCGAGGAAGGCGTTGGCGTTGCGGACCACGGTGCCGATGTTGAAGTCGTGCTGCCAGTTCTCGATCGCCACGTGGAAGTCGTGCCGGCGCCGGTCCAGGTCGGCCACCACCGCCTCGCGCCGCCAGTAGCGGTAGCGGTCCACCACGTTGCGCCGGTCCCCGGTCGCGAGCAGCTCCGGGTCGTAGCGCGGGTCGTCCGGCGGGTCACCGGGCCACGGCCCCACACCCACGTCGAGCTGGTCGTCGGTCACGGTCTGCAGAGGGTACGGCCCGGCGGCGTCATCGGTCAGCGCAGGTCGAGCGCGCCGCTCAGCCGGTCGAGGAAACGCGTGTCGGCGGGGCTCGGCACGGTCTCCCCGGTCCGGCACACCCGGGCGGCGACCGACTCCACCCACTGCCGGTACGCCGCCGAGTCGGCCGGATCGGCGCGGCGGCGCAGCACCCGTACCGCGGCCCTGGCGGCGGCCAGCAGGTCGACCAGGTCGGTCAGGCGCTCGTCCCGCTCGGCGGCGCCGTCGTGGCGGGCGTAGATCGCGGCCACCACCGCGCGGACGAGATCGCTGTCGAAGGCCCGCCCGGCGGCCACCGCGTCCAGCCCGGCCAGGCCGGCGGCGACGCCGCGCGGCGGACGACCGGGACCGGCTGAGGCGGCGGCGACGAGGACGCGGCCCGGCAGGTCGGTCAGCAGGTCCCACTCCGCCGCGGAGTAGGCGGCGGTGGTGAGCGGCGCGGCGCGGCGGCCGGCGGAAGGCGGCTCTCCGGCTACGGAGTGGCTCATCGGCAACCTCCAGCCCGAGCATAAGCCCCCGGACGAGGTCCGGGCCCCGTCCCCGCCGAACGGAGAACGAGGCCCGGTGAGCCGGGGAGACGCGGGGTCAGCGCGGCTCGGGGAAGCTGGGACGCTCCGGGTCGACGCCGTCCGGTACGGCGGCGGCCGCGTACTCCTTCTTGGGGACCATGACCTTGCGGCGGAACACGCAGACGAGCGTGCCGTCCTGGTTGTAGCCGCGGGTCTCGACCGCCACCACGCCACGGTCGGGCTTCGAGGCCGACTCCCGCTTGTCCAGCACCGTCGTCTCGCCGTAGATGGTGTCGCCGTGGAAGGTCGGCGCGACGTGGCGCAGCGACTCGATCTCCAGGTTGGCGATCGCCTTGCCGCTGACGTCCGGTACGGACATGCCCAGCAGCAGCGAGTAGATGTAGTTGCCGACCACCACGTTGCGCTTGAACTGCGAGGCGGACTCGGCGTAGTGCGCGTCCATGTGCAGCGGGTGGTGGTTCATGGTGAGCAGGCAGAAGAGGTGGTCGTCGTACTCGGTGACCGTCTTGCCCGGCCAGTGCCGGTAGACCGCGCCGACCTCGAACTCCTCGTAGTAGCGGCCGAACTGCATCCTTGTCCCCTTCACGGGCGGCGATGGAGTTCGGCACAGCATGCCTTATCGCTTGTTAAGGCGAGGAGCGGGGCGTTCGCCCGGCGGAAATGTCACACCGGGGGTCCACCGAGGTCTGGACGCAATGAGCGGCGGGGCCCTCCCCGGCACCCGCCGCCCACGCTCTGATGCGAAGAATTCTGCCGTACGACCACCCGCCGCCAACAGAGACGGAGGTCACATTTATCTTTTCGTAACACTACTCAGAGTAATCGACGCGAGGTCGGTAAGCGATCTCCGCAGGCAGGATAGATGCTCGTCAAGGCCAAAGTTACCGATACGTAGCCGCAACTGAGCGTGATCTCCTTGGAAACGCTCCCATCACGTCCCGTCACGCAAGTGCGGCGTGCATTTGCGTTCCGCACGGGCGGAGGGAACAGATGGTGTTCGATGTGCCCAGGGTCACCATCCGGGCGCTCAGCGTTTCGTCACCCGCACGGCGGGAATTCGGACGGACCGACCCTGGTTCCACCGGACGTACGACAATCCGCGGTGATCGGAGAGAGCAAATGGCAACGGTTGAGCTGACCACGGCCAACTTTGACGAGGTGACCGGGCGCGACGGGATCGTCCTGCTCGACTTCTGGGCGGACTGGTGCGGCCCGTGCAAGCGCTTCGCCCCGGTCTACGAGCGCTCCTCGGAGAAGCACCCGGACATCGCCTTCGGCAAGGTCGACACCGAGGCGCAGCAGGAGCTGGCGGTGAAGTTCAACATCAGCTCCATCCCGACGATCATGGCAATCCGTGACGGCGTGATCGTCTTCGCCCAGCCGGGCGCGCTGCCAGAGTCGGCGCTGGAGAACCTCATCGAGCAGGTCCAGGCGCTGGACATGGACGACGTCCGCAAGAAGCTGGCCGAGCACAACCACTGACGTTCCACACGCCGCCGGCCGATCCCACCCGGGACCGGCCGGCGGCGTTCTCGCGCCCGCCGGACCGGCGGGACGGACAGTGAGGAATGGCCGACTGAGGGACACTTTCGGCCGCTTCACTCCCGTATCGTCACCACGCGATGGAGACCTTGACCGCCCGCGGGCGCGCGGTCCGAGTAGGGGTCACCCTGCTCGGCCTGGCGCTGCTGCTCCTGGGCACCGTGCGCGGCACCGACGACGACTTCCCGTTCGGGCCGTTCCGGATGTACTCCACCTCCGACCCACCGAACGCGCCCGCCCCGGACACCCGGGTCGAGGGCGTGGACCGCACCGGCGCGGTGGTCCCGCTCGGCCAGGAGGCTACCGGCATCCGCCGCGCCGAGATCGAGGGCCAGCAGGGCCGGTACGCCGCCGACCCGAGCCTGCTGCGGACCGTCGCCGACGCGTACGCCGAACGCCACCCCGGCGCCCCCGACCTGGTCGAGGTGCGCATCGTCATCCGCTGGTTCGACATCCAGGGCGGCCGCCCGACCGGCAAGTGGACCGACGAGACAGCCGTGCGCTGGGAGACCGGCGGATGACCGCCTGGCTGACCGAGGCGGTCCCGCGCGGCCGGATCGCCGCCTTCCGCACCCTGGTCTACCTCTTCGTCGCCGCCGACCTGGTGATCTTCACCCCCTGGGTACGCACCCGGGTCGACGTACCCGGCGACCTCTACCAGCCGCTGCTCGTCGGGCGGCTGCTCCCGCTGCCCACCCCCACCCCCGCCCTGGTCGGCGTGGTGTTCTGGGCGCTGCTGGTCACCGCGCTGCTCGCCGCCACCGGCCGGGCGCACCGGCTGCTCGGCTGGACGGTCTTCGCGCTGTACTTCGAGTGGATGATCGTGGCGATGAGCTACGGCAAGGTCGACCACGACCGGTTCGCGCTCCTGGTGGCGCTGGCCGTGCTGCCCACCGCCGGCCGCGCCCGGCACGGCGATCCGACCCGTACCGAGGCTGGCGGCTGGGCGCTACGGGTCACCCAGATCTCGGTCATCTGCACGTACTTCCTCGCTGCCTGGGCCAAGTTCCGCTTCGGCGGATGGGACTGGGCGAACGGCTCGGTGCTGGCCCGGGCGATCATCCGGCGCGGCACCGACCTCGCCGACCTGATCGCGCAGGTGCCGCACCTGCTGATCGTGGCGCAGTTCGGCATCCTCGCGTTCGAGTTGCTCAGCCCGCTGGTGTTCGTGCTGCCGTCGCGGTGGCGGACGACGACCGTCGGCTTCTTCTACTCGTTCCACCTGGTGACCATCGCGACGATCACCATCTCGTTCGCGCCGCACCTGGTGGCGATGACCAGTTTCCTGGCGCTGGAGAAGGTCCGCCCGGTGGTGTTCGTCAGGCGCCTGCTCGGCCGCCCGCCGCCCGCCGCGCCCACGTCGCCGGCGACGGCACCGCTCTCTTCCGCGCCGGCCCCGTCCTCAACCGCCTGAGCACCGGCACGCAGCCGCTCAGGCGGTCGGCCCCGGACGGCCGGTCGGCCCGTACAGCCGTTCCCGGGCCTCCTGGGGCAACGCGCAGGCGGCGGTGCCGCCCGGCATGCGGTGCCGGTTGCGGGCCACCCAGCGGTACGCGGGCCAGGCCGCCGCGCGGACCGGCGGGAGGCGCAGCCCGGCCCCGGCGAACCGCCAGAGCGGCCCGCTGTCGCCGAGCAGCCGGGCGATGGCGTCCGGCCCGGCGGCGCGGGAGCCGTCGGCGCCCACCCACTGGACCGCCTCCTCGCACTCGGCCTCCGTCAGGCCCAGCGCCGCCAGGTCGGCGAACTGCCACGGCACCACCCGGGCGCCGGTCGGGATGCGACGCTCGATGAACTGCGCGCAACTGGTGCAGAAGGCGCAGTCGCCGTCGTAGACGAAGGTCGACGTCTTCATGCCACCATCCTGCACCCGTCCCGGGCGCGGCGGCGCGCGGTGTCCGGAGCGTCACTTGCGCTTTGTTCGTACACATGTTCGAATGAGGTCCATGCGCTGGGACAACCTCTCCGCTCCCCCGGACGAGGGGACTCCCGATCGGGCGGCGCCGGCGGCTCCACCCCTGCCGCTGGCGCTGCCCGGCGCCGTCACCCGCACCTTCGACACGCCGGACTTCGCCGGCATGACCTTCTACGAGGTCCACGCCAAGTCGATCATCAACCGGGTGCCCGGCGAGTCACGGGTGCCGTTCGAGTGGACGATCAACCCCTACCGAGGTTGCTCGCACGCCTGCGTCTACTGCCTGGGCGGCGACACCCCGATCCTGATGGCCGACGGCCGCACCAAGGCGATCAGCGAGCTGGAGCCCGGCGACCGCATCTACGGCACCGCGCGGCGCGGCGCCTACCGCCACTACGTCGTCACCACCGTGCTCGACAAGTGGTCCACTGTGAAGCGGGCCCACCGGGTCACGCTGGCCGACGGCACCACGCTCGTCGCCAGCGGCGACCACCGGTTCCTGACCGAACGCGGCTGGAAGCACGTCACCGGCACCATGCGCGGCGGCGGGCGCCGTCCCCACCTGACCACCCGCAACCGTCTGCTGGGCACCGGCCGGTTCGCGGTGGCGCCGAAGCGCTCGGCCGACTACCGCATGGGTTACCTGCACGCCCTGATCCGCGACGACGACCGGGCCGGCGCCCGGTTCCGGCTGGCCACCGCCGAGTCCGAGGCGCTGGACCGGGCCGAGCGCTACCTGACCGACGCGGGGGTCACCGTCGAGCGGGCCACCGTCGCCCGGGTCGGCCGCCGGGCGACGACCACTGTGGTACGCACAGCCGGCCCGGCCGAGGTGGTCACCGGGTTGTTCGAGCCACCCGACGAGACGACTGACCTCTGGGCGCTCGGCTACCTGGCCGGCATGTTCGACGCCACCGGGACGTGCCACCGGGGCGTGTTCCGGATCGGCGTCGCCGACGACGAGAGCCAGGCCCGCGCCGCCGGGGCGCTGGACCGTTTCGGTTTCACGTGGGCGCTCGACGTGCCGGGTGCACGGGGCGCGGCGCGTCAGCTCCGGCTGACCGGCGGGCTGCCCGAGCGGCTGCGCTTCTTCCACCTCACCGACCCGGCCGTCACGGCCCGGCGCTCGATCGAGGGCATGGCGCTCAAGTGCGCGGCGCGACTCCAGGTGACCGCCGTCGAGGATCTCGGCCTCGACCTTCCGCTGTGGGACATCACCACGGGCACCGGCGACTTCATCGCCAACGGCGTGGTCAGCCACAACTGCTTCGCCCGCAATACACACACCTATCTCGACCTCGACCCGGGCGCGGACTTCGACCGCAAGGTGATCGTCAAGGTCAACGCAGGCGAGCTGGTCCGCCGTGAGCTGGCCGCCCCACGCTGGCGCGGCGCGCATGTCGCCATGGGCACCAACGTGGACTGTTACCAGCGGGCCGAGGGCCGCTACCGCCTGATGCCGCCGATCATCGAGGCGCTGCGCGACTTCGCGAACCCGTTCTCCATCCTGACCAAGGGCACCCTGCTGCTGCGCGACCTGCCGCTGTTGCGTCAGGCGGCCGAGGTGACACGGGTCGGGCTGTCGTACTCGGTGGGGTTCGTGGACGAGACACTCTGGCGTGCGGCCGAGCCGGGTACGCCGAGTCCGCGCCGCCGCCTGGACGCGGTCCGCCGGCTCACCGACGCCGGATTCTCCGTCGGCGTGCTGATGGCGCCGATCCTGCCCGGTCTCAGCGACGACGAGGAGTCGATCGACGCCACAGTCGCGGCCGTCGCCGCCTCCGGAGCGGCGAGCGTGACGCCGCTGCCGCTGCACCTGCGGCCCGGCGCCCGTGAGTGGTACGCGCGCTGGCTGGCCCGGGAGTTCCCCCACCTGGTCCCCCGCTACCGGCAGCTCTACCAGGCCGGCTCGTACGCGCCGCAGGCGTACCAGCGGGAGGTGACAGCGCGGGTACGGATGGCGGCACGCCGGCACGGGCTGCACCGGGGCGAGACCGGCGACAATCGCCGGCTACCGGAGACGCCGCCGCCCGCCCCGGCCGCCGAGCAGCTCTCCCTGCTCTAGCGGGGGGAACCCGCACCGGCGGGGCTAGTCTCGGGGAATGCGTTCCGCTCAGCAGATCCTCGCCGACTCCGCCGTGATCGCCGTCGTGGGCGCCTCCCGTGATCCGGGCAAGGCCGCACACCGCGTACCGCTGGAGATGCAGCGGCACGGCTGGCGGATCATCCCGGTCAACCCGACGGTGGACGAGTTGTTCGGCGAGAAGGCGTACCCGACGCTCGCCGACATCCCGCACCCGGTCGACCTGGTCGACGTGTTCCGCCCGGCCCGCGACGCGGTCGACGTGGTCCGGCAGGCGGTGGCGATCGGCGCCCCGGCGGTGTGGTTGCAGCTCGGGATCTTCTCGGACGAGGCGCGCCGGATCGCCGAGGAGGCCGGCCTCGACTACGTCGAGGACAGGTGCCTCATCGTGGAGCGGGCCGCCGCCGGACTGACCCGGCGCGCCTGACCGGTTCGCGCTACTGCTTGTACTGCTTGAGCAGGCCGCGCGAGATGATCGTCTTCTGGATCTCCGAGGTGCCCTCGCCGATCAGCAGGAACGGCGCCTCGCGCATCAGGCGCTCGATCTCGTACTCCTTGGAGTAGCCGTAGCCGCCGTGGATCCGGAACGCCTCCTGGACCACCTCGGCGCAGTACTCGGACGCGAGCAGCTTCGCCATGCCGGCCTCGACGTCGTTGCGCTGGCCGGCGTCCTTGAGCCGGGCCGCGTTGACCATGAGCGCGTGCGCGGCCTCGATCTTCGTACCCATCTCGGCGAGCTTGAACGCGACGGCCTGGTGCTTGGCGAGCGGCTGGCCGAAGGTGTGGCGCTGCTGGGCGTACGCGACGGCCAGCTCGAACGCCCGGATCGAGATGCCGCAGGCGCGGGCGGCCACGTTGACCCGGCCGACCTCGATGCCGTCCATCATCTGGTAGAAGCCACGGCCGACCTTGTCCTCGCCGCCGAGCACGGCGGAGGCGGGCACCGTCACGCCGTCGAGCACCATCTCGGTGGTCTCGACGCCCTTGTAGCCCATCTTGTCGATCTTGCCGGGGATGGTGAGGCCGGGCGCGGTCTCACCGAAGCCGGGCTCCTTCTCCAGCAGGAAGGTGCTCATGTTGCCGTAGACCGAGTCGGCCCCGGTGTCGGTCTTGACCAGGGTGGCCACCACCGACGAGTACGCGCCGTTCGTCAGCCACATCTTCTGGCCGTTGAGGACGTAGTTGTCGCCGTCGCGGACGGCCTTCGACTTGATCGCCGAGACGTCCGAGCCGCACTCGGGCTCCGACATCGAGAACGCGCCGCGCACCTCACCGGTGGCCATCCGGGGCAGCAGCCGGGCCTTCTGGTCGGCCGAGCCGTGCTGGGAGATCAGGTACGCCACGATGAAGTGGGTGTTGACGATGCCGGAGATCGACATCCAGCCCCGGGACAGCTCCTCGACCACGAGGGCGTAGGTCAGCAGGGACTCGCCCAGGCCGCCGTACTCCTCGTCGATGGTGAGGCCGAACAGCCCCATCTCACGCATGCCGTCGAGGATGTCGCTCGGGTACTCGTCGGCGTGCTCCAGCCGCTGCGCGTGCGGGATGATCTCCTTGTCTGCGAACTCCCGGACGGTTTCCAGGATCGACCGCTGCACGTCGGTCAGTCCGGGTGTCTGGGCGAGTCGGGCCATCTCAGCCTCCGGGGTCGGCGCCTTACTCATGGGTAACTGAACGCTCGGTCAGTATCGGCCCCGGGACCGGCCCCGCCAAGGTGACCAGTCCACACAACCGCTGTGAAAAGGTTCACCGCTGCGGGTAGCGTCCGCAAGTAAGAGGGCCGTTGACCTGGGGGAAGGGGCGCTGGTGACCGACGAGCAGCCACCGTCGCCGTACGAGCCGCCGTCGCACGGCCAGCCGTACGGGCAGCCGCAGTACGGCCAGCAGCACCCGCAGTGGGGCCAGCAGCCGCCGTACGCGCCGCAGCCGCCCTACGGCCAGTACGGGCCGCCCGGCCAGGGGCCGGGACCCCGTGGCACGAACGTGCTCGCCATCCTGTCGCTCGTCTTCGCGTTCGTCTTCGCGCCCGCCGGCATCGTCTGCGGCCACCTGGCGAAGCGGCAGATCCGGCAGACCGGCGAGGACGGCGACCAGCTCGCCAACTGGGGCCTGATCCTCAGCTACATCTTCACCGTGATCGGCATCCTGGTCTGCTGCGGCTGGATCGGGCTGGCGTTCTGGGCCAACTCCGACACCAGCACCTACTGACGGTCAGCGGAACTGCGCCTCCCGGACGCTGTTGCCGCCGTCGACCACGAGCATCTGCCCGGTGATGTACGAGGCGGCCGGCGAGCAGAGGAACGCGATCGCCGCGGCCACCTCGTCCGGCGTGCCGGGACGCCCGACCGGCGTACCGAGGCCCTGCTTGATCTCCGCCATCGTGGACGCCGCCGTGTGGATGATGCCGGGCGCCACCGCGTTCACGGTCACCCCGTCGGCGATCATCTCCATCGCCAGCGCCCGGGTCAGCCCGACCACGCCGGCCTTCGCCGCCGCGTAGGCCGCCTCGGTGGGCAGCGCGTTGACCGGCCCGGCGGTGGCGGCCAGGTTGACGATCCGGCCCCAGCCCCGCTCGGCCATGCCGCCGATGAACGCCCGGCTGCACAGGAACGCGGTGGTCAGGTTGCGGTCGATCTCGCCACGCCACTCGTCGTACGTCAGCTGGGCCACCGGCCGCAGCACCTCCGGGCTGGCCCGGCTGGCCAGGCCCGCGTTGTTCACCAGCACCTCTACGTCGCCGAGCTGCTCGGCCACCGCGTCGGCGAGCGCGCCCACCTCCGACTCGTCGGTGAGGTCGGCGACGAAACCGGTGACGCCCAGCTCGCCCGCGCGTTCGTGGATACGCCGGGTGGTGGACACGATCGCCACCCGGGCGCCCAGGTCGGACAGCCGGCGCGCGGTCGCGTACCCGATGCCGTCCGGGCTGCCCGCGCCGGTCACCAGCGCGACCCGGCCGTCCAGGCGCATGGTGGCCGGTTCCGGCAGCGGCGCCGGCCGTTCGGAGTCGGCGGGGCCGACCGGCTCG
Source organism: Micromonospora sp. WMMA1949 (assembly GCF_027460145.1). NCBI lineage: Bacteria > Bacillati > Actinomycetota > Actinomycetes > Micromonosporales > Micromonosporaceae > Micromonospora > Micromonospora sp. WMMA1949. The sequence goes on from NZ_JAPZBG010000001.1 coordinate 2,024,852, forward strand.
CCGCCGCGCGGGCGCCGCACCGACCCCGGCCGGCTCATGTCCCGTCGCGACCGACCCCCACGCGCGTCAAGTGCCATGCCGAGGATCCTGCCCGGTGCCGAGCGCACGGGCAACGCGCTGGCCGGAAAGGGGACGTCCGTGTCGCGCGCCGGGTGGCTACCCTGAGCGCGACCACGTACCTGGAGATGATCAGATGACCTATCCCCCACCGTCCGGTGGCTGGCAGGACCCGTTGGCGGCCGGACAGCAGTCGAGCCCGCCGGCCGACCCGATGACGCCGATGGCCGGCAACCCCATCCCGACCCAGCCCACCTCGGCGGACCCGTACGCGTCTCCCGACCCGTACGCCGGCATGAAGTCCGCCGACCCGTACGCGGCGGCCGGTTACCCGCCGGGCGCCTATCCGCAGCCCGGCGGGTACCCGTCCCCGGCTGGTTACCCCGGATACGGGTACGCGCCCGGACCGAAGCAGAACGGCCTGGCCATCGGCGCGATGATCGTCTCGATCATCGGGGCGCTCGGCCTCTGCGGTTACGGCCTCGGCGGCTACATCGGCCTGGTGGGCGCGATCCTCGGCCACGTGTCCCGTAAGCAGATCAGGGAACGCGGCGAGGGCGGCGAGGGATTCGCCACCGCGGGCATCATCGTCGGCTGGATCTCCACCGCGCTGGCCGTGCTGGCCACCGCCGCCTTCGTGATCCTCATCATCTGGGCGGCCAACCAGGACTCGTCCGGCTACGGCAGCACGAACTACTGAACTCGGCGGGCCGCCCCGCGAACTCGGGGCGGCCCGGGCCGGTCACTCCGAGGGCGGGGTGAACGAGGACGTACGGGCCATGCCGGCGGCCCGGCCCTTCGCGGCGATCACCAGCGCCATCTTGCGGGACGCCTCGTCGATCATCTCGTCGCCGAGCATCACCGCGCCGAGCTTTCCGCCCGCCTCCGAGGTGTAGTAGTCGTACGCGTCGAGGATCAGCTCGGCGTGGTCGTAGTCGGCCTGCGCCGGGGAGTAGACCTCGTTGGCGGCGTCGATCTGGCCGGGGTGCAGCACCCACTTGCCGTCGAAGCCCAGCGCCGCCGAGCGCTTGGCCACCTCGCGGAACGCGTCCACGTCCCGGATCTGCAGGAACGGACCGTCGATGGCCTGCTTGTCGTGCATCCGCGCGGCCATCAGGATGCGCATCAGGATGTAGTGGTACGGGTCACCCGGGTAGTCCGGGATCAGCGCGCCGACCACCAGCGACTTCATGTTGATCGAGGCCATGAAGTCGGCCGGGCCGAAGATGATCGTCTCGACCCGGGGCGAGGCGCCGGCGATGGCGTCCACGTTCACCAGCCCGGCCGCGTTCTCGATCTGCGCCTCGATGCCGATCCGGCCCACCTCCAGGCCGAGCGTCTTCTCGATCTGGGTGAGCAGCAGGTCCAGCCAGTGCACCTGCTCGGCGTTCTGCACCTTCGGCAGCATGATGCAGTCCAGGTTCGCCCCGGCGCCCTCGACCACCTCGATGACGTCCCGGTAGGTCCACGGCGTGGTCAGGTCGTTCACCCGGACCACGCGGGTCTTGCCCGTCCAGTCGCCCTCGTTGAGCGCGGCCACGATGTTCTTGCGCGCGTCCGGCTTGGCCAGCGGGGCGACCGCGTCCTCCAGGTCCAGGAAGACCTGGTCGGCGGGAAGGCCCTGGGCCTTGCCGAGCATTTTGACGCTGGAGCCGGGCACCGCCAGGCAGGATCGGCGGGGACGACCGACAGCGGTCATGGATGCGCTCCTTCCAGCGTCCGGCGCGGGTGCCGGCGCAGCGGTGGATTTCGAGAACTTAACGATCCCAAAGGGCGTGGTGACGCCACGGTAACCTCGTGCCGTGACCGGGGTGAATGGACCTGTGGAAGATCTCACTGAGCGTCGGATCGTGGTGCTGACCGGGGCGAGCTCCGGCATCGGCCTGGCCGCCGCGGAGGAGCTGGCGCGCCGCGGCGACCAGGTGGTGCTGGTCGGCCGCGACCCGGCCCGGCTGCGCGCCGCGGGCGAGCGGGTCCGCGAGTGCTGCGGCGAGCAGCCGGAGCTGTTCCGCGCCGACTTCGCGGTGCTCGACGACGTGCGCGGGCTCGCCGAGCGGCTGCGCGAGCGGTACGACCGGATCGACGTGCTCGCCAACAACGCGGGCGCGATCGTGCTGGAACCGATCACCACGGTCGACGGTTTCGAGCTGAGCATGCAGGCCAACCACCTCGCCCCGTTCCTGCTCAGCAACCTGCTGCGAGACCGGATCGGGCGGATGGTGGTCACCGCCTCGGACGCCCACCGCAGCGGCGTGCTCGACCCGGACGACCTCAACTCCGCGCTGCGCTCGTACCGGCCGTTCCGCGCGTACGGCACCAGCAAGCAGGCGAACATCCTGTTCACCGCCGAGGCGGCCCGGCGCTGGCCGGAGGTGCCGGCGCACGCCTTCCATCCCGGCGTGGTGCGGACCCGCTTCGGCAACGAGAGCCGGATCGTGGCGCTCGGCATGCGGCTGCTGCCGTTCCGCAGCCCGGAGAAGGGCGCGGAGACGCTGGTGTGGCTGGCCTGCCAGGATCCGTCCCGGCTGACCGACGGCGGCTACTACGCGGACCGCAAGCCGCACCGGTCCCGGGCCAAGGCGGCCGACCCGGCGCTGGCCGCCCGGCTCTGGACGGCCAGCGCGAAGGCCGTCGGCGTCGACGCCTGAGCGGGTCACCACGACCGCCGGTCCGCTGGGACACTCGACGCCATGACGACGGGAAACGAGGTCCTGCTGGTTGCGCTCGTCGACCTGAGCGCCGACGCGGACGCCGGACGGCGGTACGAGGACGCGGTGCTGGCGCTGCTCGGCCGGCACGGCGGCCGGTTGGAACGCCGGCTGCGCACCGGGGACGGAGAGACCGAGGTGCACGTCATCCGGTTCGCCGCCCGCGCCGGGCTGGACGCGTTCCTCGTCGACCCGGAACGCGTCGCGTTGCGCGCCGAGCTGGGCGACGCCGCACCCGCCACCCGGGTGCTGGAGGTACGCGACGTCTGAGGTCACGACACGTGCACCGGGACGCTCGTCACCACCACGCCGGGCAGCGCGCGCAACGCCGCCCGGAGCCGCTGCTCGGCGCGGCTGTGCAGCAGCCGGTACCGACGTCGGCGCAGCACCACCTCCGGCACGATCACGGTGAGCGTCAGGTCCGGGTTCGCGGCGTGCAGCGCCTCCAGGTAGTGCGCCAGCGGCCCGATCACCGACCGGTACGGCGACACGATCGTCTCCAGCCGCAGATGGTCTCCCCAGGCTCGCCACTGTTCCCGGAACCGGTCCGCCTCGGCCTCCTCCGGGGCGAGGTGCACGGCGAGCGTGGGCCGCCCGAGTGAGGTCGCGTACGCCAGCGCGCGCAGCGACGCCCGGTTCAGCCGGGCCACCGGCACGACCACCAGGTGGCGTACCTGCTGGGGCAGTTCATCGCACTCGGCGGGCGGCGCGGACGGCGGCGGGTGCAGCGCCAGCGCGCGGTGCAGCCGGTCGTAGTGCCTGTGGATCCGGCGGAATAGCAGCACCAGCAGCGGCACGGCGAGCACCACCACCCAGGCGCCCTCGGTGAACTTGGCGACCGCCGCGGTCAGCAGCACCAGCCCGGACAGCGCCGCGCCGACCGCGTTGACCGCGAGCCGGCGGCGCCATCCCGGCCCCCGGCGGCGCCGCCAGTGCACCACCATCCCGGTCTGGGACAGCGTGAACGCGAGGAACACACCGACCGCGTAGAGCGGGATCAGCCGCTCGGTGTGCCCGCCGAACGCGACGAACACGACCGCTGCGGTCAGCGCCAGCGCCACCAGTCCGTTGCTGAACGCCAGCCGGTCGCCCATGTGCAGGAACCGGCGTGGCGCGTGCCCGTCCCGGGCCATGAAGAACAGCAGCCGGGGGAAGTCGTTGAACGCCGTGTTCGCGGCGAGTAGCAGGATCAGCGCGGTGGTGGCCTGGAGGATCGCGTACCAGGGCCCGCTCGGGAACGTGACCCGGCCGAGCTGGGACAGCAGCGTCTCGTCCGCCCGGGGCACCAGGCCGTCGAGGTGGATCAGCCCGACCAGGCCGGCGAACAGCGTCACCAGCATGGCGACCATCCAGCCGAGCGTGGTCCGGGCGTTGCGCCACTCGGTCGGGCGGAACGCCGGCACGGCGTTGGAGACCGCCTCGATGCCGGTCATCGACACCGCGCCGGAGGAGAACGCCCGCAGCACCAGCAGCAGGCCCAGGCCCTCGGCGGCGGGCACCGAGGGCGGCGGCAGCGGCGCGAAACCCCGCGAGGCGGCCTTCGCGTACCCCACCGCCAGCACCGCAACCAGCACCACCACGAACGCGTACGTGGGCAGCACGAAGATGTTCCCGGCGGTGCGTACGCCGCGCAGGTTCCCGGCCAGCAGCATGGCGATCACCAGCACGCCGAGCGGCACCGCCCACCGGTCGAGCCCGGGTAGCGCCGAGGTGACCGCGTGCACCCCGGCCGCGATCGACACCGACACGGTCAGCACGTAGTCGAGCATCAGCCCGGCTGCGGCGGCCAGTCCCGGCGTACGCCCGAGGTTGTCCCCCGCGACGATGTACGAGCCGGCGCCGTGCGGATAGGCCGGGATGGTCTGCCGGTAGGACAGGCCGACAGCGACCATCAGCACCACCAGCAGGGCGGCGAGCGGCAGGGCCAGACCGAGCGCGGCGCTCCCGGCCAGCACCAGCACCGCGAGCATCGCCTCCGGCCCGTACGCCACGGAACTGAGCAGGTCGGAGGAGAGCACCGGCAGCGCGACCAGTTTGCGCATCCGCTCGTACAGCACCGACGCGCTGGACAGCGGCGGGCCGAGCAGCGCCCGGCGTACCCGGGCGACCGACCGGCCGGTCCGGTCGCCGGGCAGGTCGGCCGCGCCGGTGGCGACCAGTTCGTCCGGCTGCGCCACGGTGAACATGTCGATCGGCGCCAGCCGCCCGAAGCGGGTCGGCGCCGGGTGGTGGTCGTGCCGCCCGAGCGTCGGGTCGACCGGCAGGTCGTCGGCGCGGCGCGGGCCGCGCCAGCGCTCGCCGATCCGGCCGAGCGCCGCGCGTTCCTCGTCGCCGAGCGGCGGGAACTCGGCCGAGGGCGTGACGACGGTGCCCGTCTCAGCCGCGTCGTCCCGGTCCGACCCCACCCTGAGCACTTTCGTGCAAACCGGACGGCCCGGTGGCCGGAACGGCGCGACTTCGCCCCGACCGGCTCAGTCGGGCGCGGTGCCGGGTCGCCGCGTCTGTTCCGCGTTGCCGAGCGGCGTCGGGTCGGCCGGTGCGGCGACCGGCGTGACGCGGCGACCGGCCCGCGCACCGCCGAGCACCACCACCGCCACGCCGGCCAGCAGCAGCGCCAGACCCGGCAGGGCCAGCGGCCGGGGCAACTGCCCCAGCCACACCCAGCCGATCAACGCCGCGCCGGGCGCCTCCAGCAGGATCAGCACGCTGACTGTGGTCGCGGAGACCCGGTGCAGGGCGTAGTTGAACATCGAGTGGCCGAGTAGTTGGGCGCCCGCCACCAGGGCGAGGATCGCCAGCCAGGTCGGGCCGTCGAAGCCGTGCAGGCGTACCCCTCCGACCAGGCACACCACGAGCAGGACCGCCGCGCAGACGCCGTAGCAGACGGTGGTGTAGGTGGTGGTGCTGATGCTGGCCCGGGCCCGCTCGCCGAAGGCGGTGTAGACGGCCGCGAACAGGCCGCCGACCACCGCCAGCAGGTCACCGGCGAACGCCCGGCCGGAGACGCCGAAGTCGGTGCCGGTGGCGAGCACCGCGCCGAGCACCGCCACCGCGATGCCGGCCCACACCGCCGCCGGCAGCCGCCGTCCCTGCCCGCGGGCGATCAACCCCTGCCACACCGGCTGCGTCGCACCGAGCGCGGTCGCGGCCGCCACCGAGGTGAGCTGCGCGCTCGGCATCCAGGTGGCGAAGTGGGCGGCCAGGGCGACCCCGGCGAGTACGCAGTAGAGCCCCTCGCGCCGGGCCGGCCCGACGGTCAGCGCGCGGAGTTCGGCGCGCCGCCGGATCAACGCGACCGGGCCCAGGACCGCCGCCGACAGCGCGGTACGCCAGAACGCCACCGCCAGCGCCGACGCGGCAGCGAACGCCACGAGCGGCGCCGAGGACGAGACCGACGCGACGGCCAGGGCGAGCGCGCCCACAGTCAGCGCGTCGATCGGCGGGCGTTGCGGAACGGTCGGCACGAACGGTAATCCTCACACGGACACCCGACAGACACGGAACGTCAGCACTCGGTTACGATCAGCGTCCCGGCGATCTCCCCCCTCGACGTCCGGAGGCGTTCCCTCATGCCCGGATTCCAGGCGGTGCTGTTCGACTTCTTCGGCACCCTGACCCATGGTGTACGGCGCGGAGCCGCCCACCGCGCCACCGCCGACCTGCTCGGCTGCTCCACCGAGGCCCTGGTGGAGGTGCTGGACAGCAGCTTCCACGAACGGGCCAGCGGATCGTTCGGGGACGCCGAGTCCACCATGCGCTGGGTCTGCGACCGGCTCGGCGTGCGCCCGTCCGACGCGGAGGTCCGCGCCGCCGTCGCCACCCGGCACCGGGCCGTACGCGCCGACACCCGGCTCCGCGCGGAGGCGGTACCGGTGCTGGCCGCGCTGCGCCGCCGGGGCGTGCGCACCGGGCTGGTCAGCGACTGCACGCACGAACTGCCGGCGTTCCTGCCACAGCTCGCCGTGGCGCCGCTGCTCGACGCCCAGGTCTTCTCGGTACGCCTCGGCCGCTGCAAACCGGACCCGGCGCTCTACCTGGCCGCCTGTTACCGCCTCGGCCAGCTCCCGGCCGACTGCCTCTACGTCGGTGACGGCGACAGCCAGGAACTGACCGGCGCGGAGCGGGCCGGGCTGAGCGCGGCCCGGCTTGCTGCCCCGGACCTCGCCGACCACGTGGTCCTCAACGCCGACCACGGCTTCGACGGACCGTCGTTGACCTCGCTGACGGATGTGCTCGACCTGCTCGACCCGGTCCCCGTCGCCTGACCGGGCTTGTCGAACGCGGCCCCGCCCGCCGGACGCGGCGGGGTCGCATCGGGCGTCGGCCGCCTGACACCCCGGTGGTTCGCGGTCAGCGGCGGCGGACGCGGTGCAGGCGGAACGGCTTGCGGACGGCCCGTACCGCAGGGGCCGGGCGGGGCTGCTCGCTCAGCGAGCCGTCCGGCAGGTCGGCGCCGGACACGGCGGTGCCGGCCGGCGCGAGCCGGTTGAGCGCGCACCCCTGCGCCGCCCACCGCTCCACCAGCTCCGTCGCGGAGCCGGAGGCGTTGAGCCGCTTCGCCGCGACCAGCGGCGCGACGGTGTCCCACTCCTCGGTGCCGGGTCGCAGCCGGGTCACCCGCGCCGGCCAGGTGACGATCCGGCCGCCGTGGTCGCCGCGCAGCGTCACGTCGGCCGTGTCGCTGTCGGCGAGCCCTGGTGCGGCCTGCTCACCCGGACCGCTGACCACGAGCAGGGTGCCCTCCAGCGGCAGGCACCACAGCGCGTACGCCGGGCCGGCACCGGTGCTCACCCAGCAGACAGCGGCCTTCTTCACCGCCTCGTCCACCAGGGGCGGCGTCACCCGCTCGTCCACCTCGTCACTCACCCCGCCATCCTCCCCCATCCCGGCCCGTCCCTACCGCCCTCACCCGCCCACCCGCCCCGCCCTCGACCGGTTGATCAAGGAGTTTGTGTCCTCCAGGGGCCGGTTCGCCGACACAAACTCCTTGATCACCGAGGCAAGGCGTCCGGGCGGAGGGGCAGGGGGCAGAGGGCAGGGGGGTCAGCCGATGAACGGGGGGACGGTGATCTCGCCTCGGGCCACCGGCATCACCTGGCCGGAGACCGTCGCGCCCAGGGCCAGCCCGCCGGATGCGGTCACCGTGCAGGCCAGTGTGGAAGGGCGGTTGATCTCTATGCCCTGCCGGACGGTGTACTCCGCACGCCCCTCGCCGGGCAGCAGGCCGCTGGCGACCAGCCACACGCCCAGCCCCAGGGCGGCCGAGCCGGTCGCCGGATCCTCCGGTACGCCGAGCCCCGGCACGAAGACCCGGGCGTGCGCGGTTTGCGAATCGGCGTCCCAGGAGAAGATGCTGACGTGCTCCACTCCGTACCGCTGCGCCGCCGTCGTGTTCAACCGTGCCCGGGCCACCGCGTCCGGGCGTACCGGAAGGTAGGGGAACTCCAGACCGCACCCGGCGACCCGGGGTGGCGGTCCGACGTGGTCGGGGCCGGTCAGGCCGACCATCTCCAGCAGCGGCTCCGGGTCGAGTTCCGGGCCGAGCGTGGGCGTACCGCCGGTGAGCGTCGCGCCGGTCGCCGTCACCTCGATCGGCAGGACGCCGGCGCCGCACTCCTGGGTGACCCGGCCCGCACCGATGACGCCGCGCCGGCTCGCGGTCACCGCGGCGCCGACGCTCGGGTGCCCGGCGAACGGCAGCTCGTCGGCGGGGGTGAAGATGCGGGCCCGGTAGGTGGCGCCCACCTGCGTCGGGGGCAGCACGAAGACCGTCTCGGACAGGTTGAACTCCAGCGCGAGCGCCTGCATCTGCTCGGTGGCGAGCCCTTCCGCGCCGAACACCACGGCCAGCGGGTTGCCGGCGAAGGGGCGGTCGGTGAAGACGTCCACGATCTCGTAGCCCAAGGTCGACATGTTGTTAGAGGGTAGGCCCTTAGGCTGGTGGCCGTGAGCACGCCGAACCGGCTCTACCTCGCTCGACTCGCCGGAGTCGCCGTTTTCGACCCGAACGGCGACCAGGTCGGCCGTGTCCGGGACGCGGTGGCCCGGATGCGCGCGACCCAGCGACCGCCGGAGGTGGTCGGTCTGGTCGCCGAGATGCCGATGCGGCGCCGCATCTTCCTGTCCATCAACCGGATCACCTCCATCGATCCGGACGGAGTGGTGCTCGGCAGCGGCACGCTCAACCTGCGCCGCTTCGAAAAGCGCCCGAACGAGCTGCTGGTGCTGCAGGAACTGCTCGACCGCCGGGTCCAGCTCGACAGCGGGCAGGCCGGCTCGGTCGTGGACGTGGCGATGGAGTGCAGCCGCGGCGGCGAGTGGGCGCTGAGCCGGGTCGCCGTCCGCGAGCAGACCGGCCGGCTCACCCGCCGCGGCCATCTTCACCAGGTCGACTGGGACCGGGTCCGCGGCCTGGGCGTGGTCGGTGACAACCGGGGTACGGCGAACCTGCTCGCCGTCCTGGAGGACATGCGCCCGGCCGACCTGGCGAACGCCCTCCAGGACCTGCCGGACGCCCGGCGCAACGAGGTGGCCGCCGCGCTCGACGACGAACGCCTCGCCGACGTGCTGAGCGAGCTGCCCGAACGCGACCAGGTGGAGATCCTCGCCGCGCTGGACCGGCAACGCGCCGCCGACGTCCTGGAGGAGATGGAGCCGGACGACGCGGCCGACCTGCTCAACGAACTGCCCCCACCGGAGCAGGACGTCCTGCTGGACCTGATGGAACCGGACGAGGCCGACCCGGTACGCCAACTGCTGCGCTACGCCTCCGGCACCGCCGGCAGCGTGATGACCTCGGAGCCGGTGATCCTGCCGCCGGACGCCACGGTGGCCGAGGCGCTGGCCCGGATCCGGGAGCCGCAGCTGTCGCCCGCGGTGGCCGCCCAGGTCTTCGTGACCCGCGCCCCACTGACCACGCCCACCGGCCGCTACCTGGGTATGGTGCATTTCCAGCGGTTGCTCCGGGAACCTCCGGCCGATCTGCTCGGCGGCATCGTGGTCAACGACATCGACCCGTTGCGGACGTCGACGCCGCTGCCCGAGATCACCCGCCGGATGGCGACGTACGACATGGTCGGCATGCCGGTGGTGGACCGGAACAACCGCCTGGTCGGCGCGGTGACAGTGGACGACGTGCTCGACCACTCCCTGCCACGGGACTGGCGGGACCGGGACGCGGCATCCCCCTCGTCCGCCACCCACGACGGCATCCTGGACGGCGACGATGAGTGATCAGCGACGGGGCGAGCGGCTGGACCAGCCGCGCACCCCGCGGAACCTGCGCCTGCGCCGGATCGACGCGGAGACCTTCGGCCGCTGGGCCGAGGGCATCGCCCGGGGCATGGGTACGGCGAACTTCCTCGTCTACATGACGCTGATCCTGGTGGCCTGGTTCCTGTGGAACACGCTGGCGCCGGCGAATCTGCGCTTCGACCCGTACACCTTCACGTTCCTGACCTTGATCTTGTCGTTGCAGGCGTCGTACGCGGCGCCGCTGATCCTGCTCGCGCAGAACCGGCAGGCGGACCGGGACCGGATCGCGCTGGACGAGGACCGGCGGCGGGCCACGCTCCAGAAGGCCGACACGGAGTACCTGGCGCGGGAGATCGCGGCGCTGCGTATCGCGATGGGTGACGTGGCGACCCGGGACTTCCTGCGCTCCGAGCTGACCCGGCTGGGTGAGGAGCTGGACGAGGCGGCCGAGCGGCGGCGGAAGCTGGAGCGGCGGCAGCAGGAGCGCGAGGGCCGGCGGACGGGCGGCGGCGAGCCGCTGGACGAGCCCCGGGACGAGCTGGACGGCGACTACGTGCGGGACGGCCGGCGCGACGGCTGAGCGGCCATCGAATCGCTCACACCGCCCCCGCCAGCGGCGGTGGCCGATGACCCGCGACGTAGCATTGCGGGCATGTCAGCACCCGTCAGCACCGTCTCCGACGCGATCCAGGCCGCCCTGGCCACCGTCAACGACCCGGAGATCCGCCGGCCGATCACCGAACTCGGCATGGTCCAGTCCGCCGAGCGCGGCGAGGACGGCGTGGTCCGGGTGGAGCTGCTGCTCACCGTGGCCGGCTGCCCGCTGAAGGACAAGCTGCGCAGTGACATCACCGCCGCCGTCGGCGCGGTACCGGGCGTGAGCGGCGTCGAGATCATCTTCGGTGTGATGAGCCCGGAGCAGCGCCAGGAACTGCAGTCGAAGCTGCGCGGTGGCGGCGCCACCGCCGAGCCGGTGATCCCGTTCGCCCAGCCGGGCTCGCGGACCCGCGTCTACGCGGTCGCCAGCGGCAAGGGCGGTGTCGGCAAGTCCAGCGTCACCGTCAACCTGGCCGCCGCGCTGGCGTCCCGGGGCCTGTCGGTGGGTGTGGTGGACGCGGACATCTACGGCCACTCGGTGCCCCGGATGCTCGGCGCGGACGGCGCGCCGACCCGCGTCGAGGACATGATCATGCCGCCGCAGTCGCACGGCGTGAAGGTCATCTCGATCGGCATGTTCACGCCCGGCAACGCCGCCGTGGTCTGGCGCGGCCCGATGCTGCACCGGGCGCTTCAGCAGTTCCTCGCCGACGTCTACTGGGGTGACCTGGACGTCCTCCTGCTCGACCTGCCGCCGGGCACCGGCGACATCGCGATCTCGGTGGCCCAGTTGCTGCCGAACGCGGAGATCCTGGTCGTCACCACCCCGCAGGCGGCCGCCGCCGAGGTGGCCGAGCGGGCCGGTGCGATCTCGCTGCAGACCCACCAGCGGGTGGTCGGCGTGATCGAGAACATGTCCTGGCTGGAGATGCCGGACGGCTCCCGGATGGAGGTCTTCGGGTCCGGTGGCGGCGCGGCGGTGGCCGAGTCGCTGACCCGCACGATCGGCGCGCAGGTGCCGGTGCTGGGGCAGATCCCGCTGGACACCCGGGTCCGCGAGGGCGGCGACGCCGGTCAGCCGATCGTGCTGGCGCAGCCGGACGCCCCGGCCGCGAAGGCCCTGTTCCAGGTCGCCGACCGCCTCGCGGTGCGCCGCGAGTCCCTGCTCGGCAAGCCCCTGGGCCTCAAGCCGGCCGGCCGCTGACCCCCCGCGCTCCTCACCGCCCCTTCCCGCCGCACGCGGGAGGGGGCGGTCCCGTTTCCGGCGTCGATCATGAGGTTGGCGGTCGCCGGACCGGCGTGTCGCGCCGTCAACCTCATGATCGACGGCGAAAGCGGGGGCCTCAGGTGGCGTCGTCGTAGGACGGGCGGGGGGCCGGCGGCGCGGGGGTGGGGGTGGGGGCGCTGGTCGCGACGCTCGGGGTACGCAGGTCGGCGGCCTTCGCCACGTCCTTCAGCTCGTCGTGCACGCCTGTGACGTCCGAGCGCAGGTTGTCGTACATGCTCTGCAGCGGCTTGCGGATCGCCTGCTCGTCTTCCTCGCTGAGCAGGTGCTTGCGGATGAACGCCTTGGGGTGCAGATCCTCCAGCTGAATGTCCGTGCCCAGCTCGCGGCTCAGGTCGCCGGTGGCGTTGCGCGCCATGTTGCGCAGGTTGCGGACCATCCGGAGACCGTCGTTGATCACGTTGGGCAGCCGGTCCCCGAAGATCAACAGCGCCAGGAGCAGCAGGACGCCGATCTCCCACCAGTTCAGGTTCTCGAACACCGCGGCCTCCTCGTCCGTGTCAGGGCAAGACTACGCACGTCAGGTGACCATCGGGGAGGGGGTGACGGGTCCTCACTTCGCATCCGCGGCGAGCGTCACCGACGCGTTCTGCCGCGACGACCCGCGCCGGTACTCGACCGTCACCACCGAACCGGGCGCGTACTTGCGTACCAGGGCCACCAGATCGGTCGGGTCGGTCATCGGGTGGCCGTCCAGCCGGAGCACCACGTCCCCGGTACGCAGACCGGCCGCCGCCGCCGGGCCGGCCGGCTCGACCGCGTTGAGGCGTACCCCGCCGCCGGTGGCGCCGGTGCCGCCCACCTGGGCGCCGATGACCGTACGCCGGGCCTTGCCGGTGCCGATGATGTCCTCGGTGATCCGCTTCGCCTGGTTGATCGGGATGGCGAAGGCGAGGCCGATGTTGCCCGCCTCCTGCCCGTCGGCCACCAGCGACTTGATCGTCGAGTTGACACCGACCACCCGTCCGGCGCCGTCCACCAGCGGGCCGCCGGAGTTGCCGTGGTTGACCGCGGCGTCGGTCTGGATCGCCGCGTAGTAGCGCGTCGGCCCGCCCGGCTCGCCGGCCTGCATGGTCCGGTCCAGCGCGCTCACGATGCCGGCCGTGACGGTGTTGGCGAGCGACAACGGCGACCCGATGGCGAGCACCGGGTCACCGACGGCGAGCGCGTCGGAGTCGCCGAACTGCACCGGGGTCAACCCGCTGCGCGAGACCTTGATCACTGCGAGGTCCGACTCCGGGTCCTGGCCGACCACGGTGCCGGCGGCGGTGCTGCCGTCGTTGAACACGACGGTGGCCTTACCGGGGCCGTCGGCGACCACGTGGTCGTTGGTGATGATGTGGCCCTCGTTCGTCACCACGAAGCCGGAGCCCTCGCTGGTGCCGCCGAGACTGACCACCCGGATGGTGACCACGCTCGGCAGGACCCGCTCGGCCACCCCGGCCAGTGACTCGGGCTTGCGCTGGGCCAGCGCGGGGGCCTGGCCGCTCTGCGCACCGATCGTCGGCACGTCACCGCCGCGCAGGAAGGCGTACGTCAGGGCGCTGCCCAGGGAACCGGCCAGCAACGCGGTGACCAGGGAGATGAGCACGACCTGGCGCAGCCCGGGCCGGGCCGGCAGGTCCGGGTCGGTGACCGGCTCCGGCTCCCCCGCCCCCGGCGTCGGCGCCGCCGGAACCACCACGGCGGCGGGTGCGTACGGGTCCCGCCAGGGGTCGGCCAGCGCGTCGGACCACCACGGCGACGTCGCCTGATCCGGGGCGTTGCGCGGCGGTCGTCCGGACGCCGGCCCACCCGGTGCCGGCGATCCGCCGGGCCGCCGCCAGTCCCAGCCGTCGGTCACGTCGGTGCCTCCCACTCCGTCCCGCTGGCCCCGCGCCGGCGACCGGCGGAGCCGGACGACAGTGACGCGCGGGACACATCCAGGATTACACGGATGGCGCGAATGGAGTCAGGGGTTGCCGTCCGTGATCGTCCGACGGCGGACTCGCGGCTGCGCCGGTACCGCCCCGCCTCTACGCTCACAGTGCATACCGCCCCTCGCACCAGTCCGCCCCTCGGAGGTGTCCCATCGCCACGGTCGCCGGTCACGGCAGTTCGACGGCCCAGGCGCTCCACTTCGCCGAGTCTTTCGTCACCGAGGATCTCGTGCTGCGCACGGCCCGCGCCCTCGCCCACGAGGTGGGGGTGGAGGCGGTCACGCCCGGGTCGGGTGCCGCGCTGCGGCTGCTCGCCGCCGCCGGGAACGCCCGGGCGGTGGTGGAGATCGGCACCGGCACCGGGGTGAGCGGCGTGTGGCTGCTGCGCGGCATGCGGCCCGACGGCGTGCTCACCACGATCGACGTCGAGGTCGAATACCAGCGCATCGCCCGGCGGCTGTTCCAGGAGGCGGGCTTCCCGTCGGGGCGTACCCGGATCATCACCGGCCGCGCCCTCGACGTGCTGCCCCGGCTCGCGGATGGTGCCTACGACCTGGTCTTCGTGGACGCGGTGTCGACCGGCTTCGCCGCGTACGTGGACGCGGCGCTGCGGCTGCTGCGCCCCGGCGGGGTGCTCGCGCTCAACGGCGCGCTGGCGGCCGGCCGGATCGGCGATCCGGCCGCCCGGGACGTCGAGACGGTCACCGTGCGGGAGACGATCAAGGCGATCCGCGAGTCGGAGCACTGGGTGCCCGCGCTGCTGCCGGTCGGCCACGGCCTGCTCGCCGCCGTGAAGGCCTGACAGCAGGCCCGGCGCACCGGAACGTCAGCCCAGCGTCGCCAGCCAGCGCAGCAGCCCGCGCACACCCCAGCCGGTGGCGCCCTTGACCAGCTCGCCGTGCGTGTCGTCGGACCACGACGGCGCGGACATGTCCAGGTGTACCCACCGGTCCCGCAGGTCGCCGGTGAACTCCCGCAGGTACAGCGCGGCGACCACCGAACCGGCGCCCTGGGCCGGCGAGCTGTGCAGGTCGGCGACGTCGCTGGCCAGGTATTCCACGTAGTCGTCGGCGAGCGGCATCCGCCAGGCCCGCTCGCCGGCCGCGGTGATCGCGTCGAGCAGGCCCGCCGCGAGCGCGTCGTTCTCGCTGTAGAGCGCGGCGTGCCGCTTGCCCAGGGCGACGGCGTTCGCGCCGGTGAGCGTCGCCAGGTCGACAAGCAGGTCGGGCTTCAGCTCGCGGACCGCGTACGCCAGCGCGTCGGCGAGCACCAGCCGGCCCTCGGCGTCGGAGTTGGTGCTCTCGCTCGTGAGCCCCCCGTAGTGCCGGATCACGTCGCCGGGGCGGAACGCCGAGCCGCTGACCATGTTCTCGGCGAGCGGGGCGAGCGTGGTCACCCGTACCGGCAGGCGCAGCTCGGCGGCGCCGAGCGTCGCGGCGATCACGGCGGCGGCGCCGGCCATGTCCTTGCGCATGAGCTTCATGGCGGGCACCGGCTTGATCGAGATGCCGCCGGTGTCGAACGTGATGCCCTTGCCGACGAGCACCACGTGGGTACGCGCGCCCTCCGGCCGCCAGTCCAGCTCCACCAGGCGCGGGCCGCTGGCGGAGCCGCCGCCGACGGCCAGGATGCCGCCGAAGCCCTCGGCCGCCAGTTCCTCCGGGCCGCGTACCCGCAGGTGCAGGTCGGGCCGCCCGGACGCGGCCTCGGCCACCTGGGCGGCGAACCACTCCGGGTTCTTGGTCGACGAGGGCATGTTCGTCAGGTCCCGGGCGAGCCGGGTCGTCTCGGCGGTGGCCCGGGCGGCGGCGAGCGTGCCGGCGAGTGCGTCCGGGTCGTCGACGAGCACCTCGACCTCGGCCAGGGCGGGTCGCCCGCCGGCCTCGGTGAGGCGGAAGCGGTACGAGCCGAGCAGCAGCCCTTCGGCCAGGCCGCGAAGGGCGGTGGTCGCCTCCGCCGGAAGCGCGATGGTGATCTGCGTCTCATCCTTCGCCGCGCGGGCCAGCGCGGCGCCGGCGGTACGCCAGTCGCGCTCGTCGCCGTCGCCGACGCCCAGCAGCCACAGCCGCGACGGAGATCCGCCGGGACGCAGGTGCTGGCGCACCTCGCCGGCCGAACCGGTGAGCCGGGCGGCGGGCAGTACGGCGGCGGCCTCGTCCCGGACGTCGTCACCGGGCGGCACGGCGGTCGGGACCAGCTGGGCCGAGGAGGCCGGGGCGGCCGGCGAGTCCGGCGAGTCCGGCCCTCCGGGACGGACGGGCAGGACGAGAGCGTCGGGCCCGGCGGGCCCACTCACCAGACGAATGACCAGCACGCTGGACCGTACCTCCGAAATGGGTGGAACGGGCACGTTCTGCCACGCGCCCGTCGAGGAAAGACCCTGAGCCACCGGGGATCCCGGTGGCTCAGGGTAGGACGAACCGCCCGCGCGGCGGACGCCACGCGGGACACTCCTCGAATCAGCCCGCGGCCGCCTTCAGCGCGTCACCGAGCGCGGTGGCCTCGTCGGGAGTCATCTCGACGACGAGCCGGCCACCACCCTCCAGCGGGACTCGCATGACGATGCCCCGGCCCTCCTTGGTGACTTCCAGCGGACCGTCGCCCGTCCGCGGCTTCATCGCCGCCATGTTGTCTCCCCTCAGACCTACACCAGGGTCGGTGAGTTGCCCCACAGCCACTTCGCCATCGCCTTCCGCAACCCTCGCGGAAGGCTCGACCAACGATTTTCCCTGATGAACACCGCCGGACCCAAACCGAAGCAGCATTGATGTAACAGCATCTAGCTTATCTTGGATAGGCCTGTCACAATGTGCGGTCATGCAGGCACGGTCGGCACTCTTCGACCTGTACGGCGACCACCTCCGGGCCCGGGGCGGCCGCGCACCGGTCGCCGCCCTGGTCAAGCTGCTCGCCCCGCTGGGGATCGCCCCACCGGCGGTACGCACCGCGGTGTCCCGGATGGTCCGCCAGGGCTGGCTGGAACCGCTCCGGCTCGCGTCCGGACCGGGATATTCGATCACCCCGAAGGCGGCTCGTCGACTCGACGAGGCGGCGTCCCGGATCTACCGGACCGGACGGCACAGCTGGGACGGGCGGTTCGATCTCCTGGTGCTCACCGCGCCCTCCTCCCGCCGGGACCGGCAGCGGCTCGCCGCCAACCTCGCCTTCCTCGGCTACGGCACGCTCGACGACTGCACCTGGGTGGCCACCCGCCCGGGTGAGGACGTCGACCTGCTGCTCGACGAGGCGGGCGTACGCTACGAGCGCTTCACCGCCGCGCACGCGGCCGGCACACCGGGTGCGATGGGCGTGGTCCGCCGCGCCTGGGACCTGGCCGAGATCGGCCGGGCCTACGAGCGCTTCGTCGCCGAGCAGAAGCCGCTGCTCTCCGGCGTCACGGTGCGCAGCAGCGACGAGGACGCGTACGCAGCCCGGTTCCGGCTCGTGCACGCGTGGCGTACGTTCCTGTTCCGGGACCCGCAACTGCCCCCGGCACTGCTGCCCGAGCGCTGGCCGGGCACCAGCGCGGCCAGTTTCTTCGACCGGCACGCGGCCCGGCTCCGGCCGGCCGCCGACCGGTACGTCGAGCAGTGCCTCGACGCCGGCAACCGCCTCGCCCGACAGAAGGGTCGTTAGAACGTGACCGAGCCGCTCCTCGTCGACCGCACCGACGCCGTCGTCACCCTGACGCTGAACCGCCCGACGGCGATGAACTCGCTCGACGTGGCGCTCAAGGAGGCGCTCCGGGACACCCTGGCCGAGCTGGAGACCGACAGGTCCTGCCGGGCGGTCGTGCTCGCGGGTGCCGGCGGCTCGTTCAGCGCCGGGCAGGATCTCCGCGAGCACGTGCGGACGCTGGAGACCTCGGACGCCGACCCGCTGGGCACGGTGCGGGCGCACTACAACCCGATCGCCGCCCGGCTGGCCAACCTGCCCAAGCCGGTGGTCGCCGCGGTGCGCGGGATGGCCGCCGGGGCCGGCGCCTCGCTGGCGTTCCTCGCCGACTTCCGCATCGGCGGCCCGAAAACCCGGTTCCTGATGGCGTTCGCCGGGGTGGGGCTCGCCGCCGACACCGGCGCCTCCTGGACGCTGCCCCGGCTGGTCGGCCACGCCAAGGCCGTCGAGCTGCTGATGCTCGCCGAACCGGTCGGCGCCGAGGACGCCTGCCGGCTGGGCCTGCTGACCAAGCTGGTGGACGACGACGAGCAGGTGCTCCCCAGCGCGCAGGAACTGGCCGCCCGGCTCGCCGCCGGCCCCACGATCGCGTACGGGGCGATCAAGCGCCAGCTCTCCATCGCCGACGCGGGCACGCTCGCCGACGCGCTGGCCGCCGAGGCGCAGGCACAGGCGATCTGCGGTGCCACCGCCGACCACCGGGCCGCCACGAAGGCGTTCGTCGACAAGCAGAAGCCGGTCTTCGAGGGGCGCTGAGCGCCCCTGCGGGCACGGTGGGGTCAGTCGTCCTCTTCCGGATCCTGGTTGGCCTCGACGCCGAGCACGAACGCCTGCATGGCCAGCTCGTCGCCGTAGGGCGAGACGAACGCCGGCAGCTCCCGCGGGCCCAGCTCCTGCACGTAGGACCAGAAGATCCGCACCGCCTCGGCGCGCGACGCGGCCTCGATCGGCAGGTCCAGGCTGACCAGCCAGGTGCTGCGGGCGGGCGGCGGACCGAGCCGGTCGGCCAGCGACCGCCAGCGGGCCGGGTCGATCGCCACGACCGGGCCGTCCGGCGCCGGGCCGTCGACGGGCACCGGCTCGTCGAGCACCCGCCGGGTGTACGTGACCACGAGCGGCCCGGCCGCCGCGTCGGACTGCGGGTCGTCCGGGTCCTCCGCGGTCTCGGACGACGCGGGTGCGACCCGGCCGAGCGCGACCAGGCGCAACGGCTCGTCGACGAGCACCGCGACCCGGTCACCGGGCCGGGGGCGGGCCGCCTCGGACAGACCGGTCAGCTCCAGCAGGTCGTGGTGCACCAGCCGCTCGGCCTCGAAGCGCTCGGTGGGCAGCAGCACCGCCCAGGCTCCGGTCGTGGTCGCACCGTCTGTCGTCCCGCTCGTACGCGGCTCGGTGTCGGTCATGCCCCAATCCCATCACGTCGGCGGTGGCGCGCTCCGTCACACCCCGGCCCGGTCACCGCTCACGTGGCAGTCGGCCAGGTGGTCGTCGACCATGCCGGTGGCCTGCATCAGCGCGTAGGCGGTCGTGGGGCCGACGAACCGGAAGCCCCGCTTCTTGAGCGCCTTGGCCATCGCGACTGACTCCGGGCTGGTGGCCGGCACCTCGGCGAAGGACCGGGGACGCGCCGCCCGGGGCGGGGGCGCGAACGACCAGAGCAGCGCGGACAGGCCCTCGGGCAGCTCCGACGCGGCCCGGGCGTTGGCGATCGCCGCCTCGATCTTGGCGCGGTTGCGGACGATCCCGGCGTCGGCCATCAGCCGGGTCACGTCGGCCTCGCCGTAACGGGCCACCGACTCGATCCGGAACCCGGCGAAGGCGTCCCGGAACGCCTGCCGTTTGCGCAGGATGGTCAGCCAGGACAGGCCGGACTGGAACGCCTCCAGCGTCAGCCGCTCGTAGAGCGCGTCGTCGCCGCGCAGCGGCCGGCCCCACTCCTCGTCGTGGTAGACGGCGTAGTCGGGGGTGCTCGCTCCCCACGCGCAGCGCGGCAGCCCGTCGGCGCCGGTCACCAGGTCAGTCACGGCGTCCACGATAGGCCGGGCCACCGACAGTCCCGCCGCGCCGACGACCGCCCGTCAGGGCAGGCGGCCCTGCTCGACCAGCCGGGCGAACTTCTTGAGCGCCTGGGTCAGGCTGAACTTCGAGCCGGGCCAGAGCACCGGCCAGGCCACCCGGCCGGCCCGCCCGCCCGGCAGGTGGAACCACTCGTGCCAGACCACCTGCGTGCGGTCGCGGTCCATCGGGGTGCAGCGCAGCACGCCGGGCCCGCGCAGCAGCTTGCCGCAGTGCACCACCCCGACCTCGTACGGCGCGTCGACCCGCACCACACGCATCTCGTCGCGGAGCACTGCCGGACCGAGCGCGGTGACCGCCTCGACCAGGCTGCCCTCGCCACCGTCGCCCTCGACCACCCGGACCCGGGTCAGCGGGATCCAGTCCGACTGCCGCTCCCACGCGGTGAGCGCGGCGAAGACCCGGTCGGCCGGGGCCTCGACGATCACCGTGGCGGTGACCTCGGCGGCGCCCCGGCGGGACGCCTCGGTGAAGTCGTCGGCCGACGGGCCGGCGCCGGTCACGCCGACTCCGAGCGGACCACCGAACCGCGCTCCCGGTCGGCGTCGTCATCGGCCGGCCCGGCCGCGATCCCGTTCGCCGGGGAGACGGTGTCCTCGGTCGCCGCGGCGGCGGGGGCCTCGGCCACGCCCGCCTCGGCCGGGGCGCGTCCCGGCCGGCCGTCGGCGTCGGCCCGGCCCGGCTGCCCGTCGGCGTCGGCGCGGGCCGGCTGCCCGTCGGCCCCGGCACGGGCCGGCGACTCCGGCTCGGACAGGTCGATCACGACCGGCTCGGTGGACGGGTCGGGTGCCGACTCGGTCTCGGGGCGGGTCGCGGCGGCCTCCTCGCGGGCCCGGCGCAGCGCTTCGGCGTCCTCGGTACGCCCCTCCCGCAGCGCCGCGTTCTCCGCCTCCAGGACGCCGATCAGCTCGGTCTTGTAGCCGATGTCGTACGCCGCCCGGCGCAGCGCCGCGTCGACCTGGTTCATCCGGTAGCCGCGCAGCGCCGTGTCGAAGCGGATGTCGGACACGTCCGACTCGTCGAGTGGACGGCTGCCGGGCAGGGGCACGGCCCGCCCGTCCGGCTCGGCCGGCGTGAGACCCGGATCCTTGCCGGAGACCAGCACCGTCACCCCGAACACCACAGCCGCGACGGTCAGCGCGACGACCAAGAGGAGCAGAACCTCACCCATGCACAGATCGTGGCATGCGGGGCGGGATCGGGCGAGCCCTCCGAGACGTCCGGTCGCCAAATGCGTCCGGCGCACGGGACCGGCACGGGCGGCGCGGCCGGGACCGGATAGCGTCGGACCGGCCGGTGCGGTCCGGCGACGAGGAGGCGGGCATGACCGGGGCGTTACGGCTGGGCGGACGGACGTTCGGCCCCGGTGAGCTGGTGGTGATGGCGATCGTCAACCGCACGCCGGACTCGTTCTTCGACCGGGGTGCCACCTTCGCCCAGGACAGCGCGCTGCGGGCGGTGGAGCGCGCGGTGGACGAGGGCGCCGAGATCATCGACATCGGCGGGGTGAAGGCCGGGCCGGGCGACGAGGTGGACGTGGCCGAGGAGATCCGCCGGACGGTGGACACCATCGCGGCGGTCCGGTCCGCCTTCCCCGACGTGGTCGTCTCCATCGACACCTGGCGTGCCGAGGTGGCCGTGGAAGCGGTGGCGGCCGGCGCGGACCTGCTCAACGACACCTGGTCGGGGGCGGACCCGGCGCTGGCCCGGGTCGCCGCGGCGACCGGCGCCGGGCTGGTCTGCTCGCACGCCGGCGGGCTGGCCCCGCGTACCCGGCCGCACCGGGCCGCCTTCGACGACGTGGTGGCCGACGTGGTCGGCACCGTCACCGGGCTGGCCGAACGCGCGGTCGGGCTGGGTGTGCGCCGGGACGGCATCCTGATCGACCCGGCGCACGACTTCGGCAAGAACACCTGGCACTCGCTGGAGATCACCCGGCGGCTGGCGGAGCTGACCGACACCGGCTGGCCGCTGCTGGTGGCGCTGTCGAACAAGGACTTCATCGGCGAGACGCTCGACCTGCCGGTGCCCGAGCGACTGGAGGGGACGCTCGCCGCCACCGCGGTCTCGGCCTGGCTCGGCGCCCGGGTGTTCCGCGCCCACCAGGTCCGCGAGACGCGCCGGGTGCTGGACATGGTGGCGTCCATCCGGGGCGACCGGCCGCCGGCGGTGACCCGGCGCGGGCTGGCCTAGCCGGGCGCGGTGCGTCAGGTCCAGCGCAGGACGCCGCGCCGCCACGCGTAGAGGATGCCGAGCGCGACGATCGCCACGAAGACGCCCATCTCCACCACGGTGGTGGCGCCGAAGCCGGGCCGGTCGAAGACCAGCGCCCAGGGGAACAGGAAGACCGCCTCGACCGCGAAGAGCACGTAGAGGTACGCGTAGACGTAGTAGCGGATCTGCATCTGCGCCCAGTCGCCGCCGACCGGGTCGAGACCGCACTCGTAGCTGGCCCGCTTGCCCCACGGCTCGGCCGGCCGGCTCGGACGTAACACCCGGTTCGCCGAGAACGCCGTCACGAAGAAGAGCACGGCCGCGAGGAGCAGCAGACCGAGCGTGGCGTACGAGCCGAGATATCCGGTCACGACCGGAGCGTACCGGTCCCCTCCAGATGTCCCGGACACGTTACGAATTCGTTTCCTCGCAGGACTAGTGCTTGATGGCAAGTATCACCGAATAATGGGATCCCGTTGATCGTCCCGGAGGACAGATGGCCCGCCCCCGCGTTGCACCCGATCGGTGGGTCGCGCTCCGCCGTACCCTCGCGCTGCTGACGCCCGCGCTCGTCGCGGCGCTGGTGGCGGTGGGACCGGCCGGAGCCGTCGCCCACCCGGGGCCGGCCGCCGCGCTCCGGATCGTCGAGCCGGTGGAGCCGGGCGGCGACCCCGGCGGCGAGCCGACCGAGCCCGCGCCCACCGGCGAGCCGACGACCACGGCGACGGCCCCGCCGCCCACCGAGCCGCCGCCTCCGGCGACCGAACCGCCGGCGCCGATCACCACCGCACCGCCCCCGCCGCCGCCGACGAGCGCGCCCGCCGAACCGGCACCGACCACGGCCGCCCCGGCCACCACGGCACCCGCGCCCCCGCCGGTCGTGCCGCCGGTCAAGACCCCGCCGCCCCCGCCGGCGCAGCCGGCCGGCGGGCCCCTGGGGGTACGCGTGACCACCGAAGACGTGGTCCTCCCGCCGGCCTACTGGAACGCCGACGCCACGGTGGCCACGTTGCGGGTGACGGTGACGAACACCGGCGGGCGGGCGGAGCGGATCAGCCTGGGCTACACGCTCCCACCGGGGCTGACCGACGCGGGCACCCCGGGCTGCGAGCCGGCAGGTGGCGCCGACCACCGCTGCGTCGGGTGGGACGCCGAGCCGGGCGCCCGGTTCAGCGCGACCATCCGGGTCCGGGTCGACGGCGACGCCTGGCGGACCATGCCGCTGGCTGGATCGGTCCAGGTCACCGCCGTCGCACCCGGGGTGACGGGCGCGGCGTACGACGACGAGGGCTTCGCGGTGCTGTTCCCGCCCGGGCCGCCGGTACCCGGCATCTCGCTGCGCGCCGACGAGGTGCTCTTCGACATCAGCGGCGCGCCCAGCACGCTGACCGTCCGGCTCGGCAACACCGGCAAGGTCGACGCCGCGGGCCGGATCGAGGTGCTCCTCCCCGAAGGGGTGAGCGTGGCCGGCGCCGAGAGCGGTTGCGCCCCGGTCTCGGCCGACCGGACCCGCTGCGAGCTGGGCTCCCTGGCGGCCGGCCGGACCGCGACCGTACGGCTGACGCTCGCCGCCTCGGCGGAGGCCCAGCGGCGGGCGCCCCTGTCCGGCGCGGTGATCGGCCGGCTGGACCCGCGCAGCGGGCGGGACCGGCAGGTGCAGATGAGCTTCCGGATCAGCGCCGCGGCGGCGGACGCCTCCCCGCCGGTCGGCGCGCCCGCCCCGACCGGCTCCCAGGGTGTGCTCGTCGCCGCCGGCGAACGGGACGGCGGTGACACCTCGACCCGGTGGGCCGCCGTCGCGTTGATCGCGGTGTCCGGTCTCCTGGTCGTGCTCGCGCTGACGCTGGCGACCCGTTCGCTGCGCCGCCGCAGCGACATCACCGTGCCGGAGCGTCCGGTCACCGACCGGTGATCATGAATATATGGTGATCTGGGTTACGGGCCCAGGTACTAAACGCTGCAAAGTAGGGCATACAGCGGCCCGATCCAGTCCCATACGTCGGACCTCGACCAAGGTGGCCCTAACGTGGCGACGTAGGCTCTGACGTGAGAATCGGAGCGGGCCGGGCCGGCAGGGCGACGGCGCTCAGTTAAGCGAGGTGCGGGTGTGACCAAGCAGATCCGTCAACTGGACCGGGTGGTCATCCGGTTCGCCGGTGACTCCGGCGACGGCATGCAGCTCACCGGCGACCGGTTCACCTCGGAGACGGCGCAGCTGGGCAACGACATCTCCACGTTGCCCAACTTCCCCGCCGAGATCCGCGCTCCCGCCGGGACCCTGCCCGGCGTGTCGAGCTTCCAGGTGCACTTCGCCGACTACGACATCCTGACCCCGGGCGACGCGCCGAACGTGCTGGTGGCGATGAACCCGGCCGCGCTCAAGGCCAACCTGGCCGACCTGCCGCGCGGGGCCGACATCATCGTCAACACCGACGAGTTCACCCGGCGCAACCTGGCCAAGGTGGGCTACGCGACCAGCCCGCTCGACGACAACTCGCTCGACGGGTACGCGGTGCACCCGGTGGCGCTCACCTCGATGACGATCGGGGCGCTGGCCGAGCACGACGTGTCCAAGAAGGACGCCGAGCGGGCCAAGAACATGTTCGCGCTCGGGCTGTTGAGCTGGATGTACTCCCGCCCGTACGAGTCCACGCTGCGCTTCCTGGAGCGTAAGTTCGCGGCCCGCCCCGAGCTGGTCGCGGCGAACGTGGCCGCGTTCCGGGCCGGCTGGAACTTCGGCGAGACCACCGAGGACTTCTCCGTCCGGTACGAGGTCAAGCCGGCCAAGATGCTGCCCGGCACCTACCGGAACATCACCGGCAACGCGGCGTTGTCGCTGGGCCTGGTGGCCGCCGGGGTGCGCTCCGGGCTGCCGGTGTTCCTCGGCGCGTACCCGATCACGCCGGCCTCGGACATCCTGCACGAGCTGAGCAAGCACAAGAAGTTCGGCGTGGTCACCATGCAGGCCGAGGACGAGATCGCCGCGGTCGGTGCGGCGCTCGGCGCGTCGTACGGCGGTTCGCTCGGTGTCACCACCACGAGCGGCCCGGGCGTGGCGCTCAAGAGCGAGACGATCTCCCTGGCGGTGGCGCTGGAGCTGCCGCTGGTCATCGTCGACGTGCAGCGGGCCGGGCCGTCCACCGGCATGCCCACCAAGACCGAGCAGGCCGACCTGAACATGGCCCTGTACGGCCGGCACGGCGAGGCGCCGGTCGCGGTGATCGCGCCGAAGTCGCCCTCGGACTGCTTCCACGCCGCGCTGGAGGCGGCCCGGATCGCGCTCACCTACCGCACCCCGGTGATCCTGCTGTCGGACAACTACGTCGCCAACGGCTCCGAGCCGTGGCTCCTGCCCGACGTCGAGTCGCTGCCCGACCTGCGGGTCGAGTTCGCCACGAAGCCCAACGGCGAGGACGGCACCACATTTCTTCCCTACCTGCGGGACCCGCAGACGCTGGCCCGCCCGTGGGCGGTGCCCGGCACGGCCGGTCTGGAGCACCGGATCGGCGGTCTGGAGAAGGCCGACAAGACCGGCGACATCTCGTACGACCCGGCCAACCACGACTTCATGGTGCGGACCCGGGCGGCCCGGATCGAGACGATCCCGGTGCCGGACGTCGAGGTGGAGGATCCGGACGGCGACGCCCGGGTGCTGGTGCTGGGCTGGGGCTCGACGTACGGGCCGATCGGTGCGGCCTGCCGTGGCCTGCGTCAGCGCGGGCTGTCGGTGGCCCAGGCGCACCTGCGGCATCTGGCTCCGATGCCGGCCAACCTCGGCGAGGTGCTGGGCCGCTACGACAAGGTGGTCGTGCCGGAGATGAACCTCGGCCAGCTCGCCCACGTGATCCGGGCGAAGTACCTGGTCGACGCGATCGGCTACAACCAGGTCCGCGGCCTGCCGTTCACCGCCGCCGAGCTGGAGACGATGCTGGAAGAGGTCCTGAAGAATGTCTGAGCCCGTCGCCCTCAAGCTCACCGCCAAGGACTTCAAGTCCGACCAGGAGGTGCGCTGGTGCCCCGGTTGCGGCGACTACGCCATCCTGGCGGCCGTGCAGGGCTTCATGCCGGAGCTGAACATCCCCCGGGAGAACATCGTCTTCGTCTCGGGCATCGGCTGCTCGTCGCGTTTCCCGTACTACATGAACACGTACGGCATGCACTCGATCCACGGCCGCGCCCCGGCGATCGCCACCGGCCTGTCGGTGTCCCGGCCGGACCTGTCGGTGTGGGTGGTCACCGGTGACGGCGACGCGCTCTCCATCGGCGGCAACCACCTGATCCACGCGCTGCGGCGCAACGTGAACCTCAAGATCCTGCTGTTCAACAACCGGATCTACGGCCTCACCAAGGGTCAGTACTCGCCCACCTCCGAGGTCGGCAAGATCACCAAGTCGACGCCGGTGGGCTCGGCGGACGCCCCGTTCAACCCGCTGTCGCTGGCGCTCGGCGCCGAGGCCACGTTCGTGGCCCGGACGATCGACTCGGACCGCAAGCACCTCCAGTCGGTGCTGCGGGCCGCCGCCCAGCACGAGGGTTCGGCGTTCGTGGAGATCTACCAGAACTGCAACATCTTCAACGACGGCGCGTTCGACCCGCTGAAGGAGCCGGCCACCCGGGACGACTTCCTGATCCGGCTGGAGCATGGGCAGCCGATCACGTTCGGCAAGGACGGGCAGTTCTGCGTCGTCCACCCGCCTGGTGGCTTCGGGCTGGAGGTCCGGGAGACCGCGAACACGCCGGCCGACCAGATCGTCGTGCACGACGCGGGCGTGGCCGACCCGGCGTACGCCTTCGCGCTGTCCCGCCTGCCGGGCCTGGACCTGAGCAACACCCCGATCGGGGTGTTCCGGTCGGTCGACCGCCCCTCCTACGACAGCGTGGTGCAGGAGCAGGTCGCGGCCGCCAAGGCCACCGTCGACCAGACCCCGGAGCAGCAGCTCGGCGCGCTGCTCGGCAGCGGCGACACCTGGACGATCCTCTGATCCGCCGCTGACCCGTCACGGACGAAGGGCGGGCCGTTCCCCCGTGGAACGGCCCGCCCTTCGCGGTGTGTGGCAGCCCGGTCAGGCGGCCGCCGAGGCGGGCACCCACAGCTCGTCGACGGCCCGCTCGGCCGCGGCGAGGCTCTGCTCGAACAGCGGGATCAGCTCGGCCATCGCCGAGTTGACCGGGGCCAGGGTCAGCTCGGCGCAGATGAACCGCGGCTCCAGCCCGGTCAGGGAGAGGCCGTGCGGCAGCCACGGCTCGGCGTGGTCCCAGCCCTCCCGCGGAGTGCCCGGGCCGTACCCGCCGCCGCGGCTGACCAGGACGACGAACTGGCGGTCGCCGAGCAGCCCGGCGTTCGTCACCGGGTCGTACGCGATGCCGGGGGCGATCAGGTGGTCGACCCAGGACTTCACGCTGCTGGGCGCGCCGTAGTTGTAGAGCGGCAGCCCGAGCAGGACGGTGTCGGCCTGCCTCACCTCGGCCACCACCTCCTCGGTCAGCTGCCAGGACGCCCGCTGCTCCGGGGTGTGCTGATCCGGGGGCACCATGCGCGCGAGGCCGCTTGCGGTGTTCAGGTGCGGCAGCGGGTTCTGACCCAGGTCGCGGTAGGTGACGGTGCCGTCCGGGTGGGCGGCGCGCCAGGCGGCGGCGGCGCGGGCGGTGAGCCGCCGGCTGATGGACCGCTCCCCGGTGATGCTGGAGTCGATGTGCAGTAGGTGTGCCATTGGTGGTTCCTCCTCCGACGATCGTTCGTGTAGGACCAACTATTTATAGCAGGTCGATGTTCCTCGGCCCGCGTAAACTGGGTCACATGTCCGCCGCACCGGTCGAGGAGTCCGAGCGCCGCTCCGGGCCCCTGCTCGATCACCTGGCCCGGCGGATGCGGCTGCGCTCGGAGTCGGTGCTGGCCCCGCTGGGTCTGCGCCCCCGCCACCTGGTGGCGCTCACCGTGCTGCGCGACTCCGGCGGCATCAGCCAGCAGGCGCTCGCCGGCACGCTCCAACTCGACAGCACGAACGTGGTCGGGCTGCTCAACGACCTGGAGGCGGACGGCCTGGCCGAGCGCCGCCGCTCCCCGGAGGACCGCCGCCGGCACGAGGTACGCCTCACCGAGGCGGGCACGAAGCGACTACGCGAGGCCGAGTGTGCGCTCGCCGGAGCCGAGGAGGAGGTTCTCGGCGCGCTCGCTCCCGGCGAGCGGGACCTGCTCTACGACCTGCTGCGACGGGCCACCCAGGGCCGGTCGTCGACCTGCGGTGAAGTGCTGGCCGAGGGCGGCCCGGGCGCCTGCTGACCGCAGGTGCTCAGCGGGCCCCGGTCAGATCGCGGTGGTGGCCTGCGGCCGGTCGTCCCGGACGTGAACGAGCATGTCGCCGGTCTCGATCACCGAGGCGGCCCGGTCGTTGAGCGTGACCACCTTGCCCCGGCGGACCAGCGCGATGACCAGCGCCTCCAGCTCGCGCGGCGAGCGGCCCACCTCGCTGCGCTCGGCCGAGCGCATGGCCAGCGCCATGCCCTGACCCGGGGTGAGCAGGTCCTCCACCACGTCGATCAGGGGCGGGGCCGAGGTCGACAGGCCGAGCAGCCGGCCGGCCGTGGCCGACGAGACGATCACGTGGTGCGCCCCGCTCTGCTTGAGCAGCGGCGCGTTCTCCGCCTCGCGTACCGCCGCGATGATCCGCACCTGGCCGGCGGTGAGCTGCCGGACCGTGAGCGCCACCAGCACCGAGGCGTCGTCGCTGTCGGTCGCGATGATGACCGACTTCGCGGTACGCACGTGCGCCTGCTCCAGCACTGACGAGCGGGTCGCCGAGCCCTCGATCGTCACCAGCCCGTTCGAGGTGGCCTGCCGCAGCGCCGGCCCGCTCCGCTCGACCACCACGATCTTGGACTTGTCCGTACCGTTCTCCAGCAGGGCGGAGACCGCGCTGCGGCCCTTGGTGCCGTAGCCGCAGATGATGACGTGGTCCTTCACGGTTCTCCTCCACCGCGACAGGCGACGGCCGGTGCGGTACTGCTCGGTCAGGACTTCCAGGGTGGTGCCGACCAGGATGATCAGGAACAGCACCCGGGCGGGAGTGATGAACAGGACGTTCGCCAGTCGCGCCGACGAACTGACCGGCGTGATGTCGCCGTATCCGGTGGTGGAGAGCGAGACCACCACGTAGTAGAAGCAGTCGAGCAGGGTCAGGCCGGTGTCGTCCACGTCGCGGTAGCCGTCGCGGTCGAGCCACACCACGAACACCGTGGCGAAGACCAGGCCCAGGGCGGCGAGCAGGCGCAGGCTCAGCGCGCTCAGCGGCCCCCGCCGTTGCGCGGGAAAATGGATCACCGTCGGTCCTGCTCCGCCACCTGCACGCCCACAAGATAACGGGTACGCCGGGATCCGGCCCGCCGGGTGACGATCGGTACCCGGCGGGGCCGCTGCCGGCGACGCGGACAGGGCATGATGGGGACGTCGGGACGGCGACCGCGAGGAGGCCGGCATGTCGTTGCTGCGACGCGTGATCGGCGGCGTGCTCCGGCGCATCCGCCTGCGCCAGGGCCGCACGCTGCGCGAGGTGGCCCAGGCCGCCGGCGTCTCCCTGCCCTATCTCTCCGAGGTCGAGCGCGGCCGCAAGGAGGCCTCCTCCGAGGTGCTCGCCGCGATCTGCCGCGCGCTCGGCATCCACCTCGCCGACCTGCTCGAAGAGGCCCGCGACGAGCTGCGCCGCGAGCGTCCGGCTCCGGTCGGCCCCGGGATCTCGGCGGCCCGCTTCGACCGGGTGCCGACCGCCCGCACCGGTCCGCAGCTGCGGGTCGGCGCGCCCCGGCTGTCCGTCACGCGCCGTCCGGCCGTGTCGTCCCGGCTGCCCGTGTCCCGCCGGCCTGCCGTCTCGCTCCGGCCGCACGTCGCCCGCCGGCCGGTCACCCCCACGCCGCTGCTGGGCGGCGGGCTGCGGCCCTTCGGCCTGGTGCCGACGCCGCTCGGCGCGCCCCTCGGCGCCGCCACGCCGATCGGGTTCGGTGGCGGCATCCGGATCTGGCCGGCTCCCTCCGCCCCGGCCGTCCGCCCCCGTCCGCGTACCTCCGTCACGCTGGCGCGGCGGCGAGCCCGCGCGGGCCGGCGGCGGCCGGTCGCCGCGTAGCTTCTGCCGAGGGCGAATCTGCCCGGGGCAGAAAGCCTGGGCCGCGTGGGTGCGCCCGGCGGACGCTGGAGACCGCCGGGTTCCCGGGCGGTCCCCCGCCCACCGGCGGCACGGAGGTGGGCGGCGATGAGTGGCATCTGGATGCTCGACGAGGGCCAGCCGGCGTTCGGCGACCGGGTCTTCGAGCGACTGCTGAGGGAGCGGATCATCTTCCTCGGCACCGAGGTCACCGACGCGTCGGCCAACCAGATCTGCGCGCAGATCCTGCTCCTCGCGGCCGAGGACGCGGAGCGCGACATCTTCCTCTACATCAACTCGCCCGGCGGCTCGGTCAGCGCCGGCATGGCCGTCTACGACACCATGCGGTACGTCAAGAACGACGTGGCGACGCTGGCGCTCGGGATGGCCGGGTCGATGGGGCAGTTCCTGCTCTGCGCCGGGGCGGCGGGCAAGCGGTTCGCGCTGCCGCACTCGCGGATCATGATGCACCAGCCCTCCGGCGGGATGGGCGGCACCGCGGCGGACATCACCATCCAGGCCGAGAACATGCTGCACGTGAAGCGCACCATGCAGGAGCTGATCGCGCAGCACAGCGGGCGGACGCTGGAGGAGATCCAGCGCGACTGGGACCGCGACCGCTGGTTCACCGCCGAGCAGGCCCGGGAGTACGGCCTCGTCGACCAGGTGCTCACCCGCGTCGACCAGCTCGCGGCGTGAGCGGGCGCGGCCCGGCCGGTCCCGCACCGGCCGGGCCGCCCTCGCGGTCAGGGGTAGCTGATCACCGTGCTGGTGCCGTACGAGCCGACGACCGGGGTGCCGATCTCGTTGATGGTGCGCTCGATGCCGCCGCTGCCGTCCAGGAACACGGTGATCGCGTCGTGGAACCGCACCCCGGCCCGGCGCGGCGCCTCGATCCCCCTGTCGCAGCGGATGTCCACGCCCTGGTTGAAGTACGAGTACACGCCCAGTCCCCACGCCTCGTGCGTGCGGACGTGGTCGGCCACCTTGTACGAGGCCCAGCCGTTGCCGGTCGGACTGCGCCAGGCCGCCTGGCTCGGCGGGTCGTAGGGCAGCTCGCTCTGGTAGAACACGGTCCGGCCACGCTCGCCGTTCCAGATCGTCTGCCAGCGCTGGTAGTGCTCGACGAACAGCCCGTACGCGGTCACATCGTCGCCGTTGACGATCACGCCGGTGGCAGCGGTGTTCACGGTCCAGCCGATGGTGCCGGCCCGGCCGTGGTCGCCACGCCAGGCCCAGATGTTGTCGATCAGCGTGTGCCGGCTGTGCACCACGAGGCTGGTCACCGCGCGTCCGGCGTACGGACCGCCGATGCGGAAGAAGACGTCCTGCAGCGAGATCGGGTTCGTGGCGTGCGACCGGTGGCAGTGCCGCGTGCCGACCTCGACCAGCACCGGCGACTCGACCGGCCCGGCGTCCACGAGCACCCCGGCGATGCGGACGCCGTCCACGTCCTCGATGCGCAGCGCCGCGTCCCCGCGGTCCGGCACCAGGCTCGGCATGCCGAGGCCGAGCACGACGGTGTCCGGGCGGCGTACCCGCAGGGCCCGGTCGAGGTGGTAGACGCCGGGGGTGAGCAGCAGGTGCCGGCCCCGGGCCAGCTCGGCGTTGATCCGCTTCGCCGAGTCGGTGGGACGGGCCAGGAAGAACGCGGACAGCGGCAGCGACGGCACCGGCGCGCCGCCGGTGGCCCAGGTGGTGCCGGCGGTGTTCCGGCGCAGGCGCGGTACGGCGACCCGCCAGGCACCCCGGGCGTCGACGAACAGGTACGGCTTCTCCCGGGTCACCGGGCTGGTCGGCAGCGTGGTGTAGGGCGGGTCGGGGAAGCCCTGCGCGGGCGCGCCGATCACGCCGGAGAAGACCTGGTTCCACACACCGTTGGTCCACTCGCCGCCGAGCTCGCTGTCGCGGGTGAGCCACTGCTGCTGGGAACCGTTGATGGTGATGCCGTCCACCTTGGAGTCCGCGATGTAGCCGCCGCTGGAGTAGCCGCCGTTGCCGGGTTCCAGCCACAGCACGCCCTTGACGTGCACCCGGCGCATCGGTGACGCCTGCGAGACGGCCCATTGGTTCGACCAGTCGGTCGGGGTGACAGCGAGGTTCTCCGCCGAACGCCAGAAGTTGGTGAGCGCGGAGATGCCGGCGGGCGAGTTCGGGTCGGGCTGCCCGATCACCCGGACCGCGCCGTGGATCTCCACGTCGTCCGGGTGCGCGCCGAGACCGGCGACAGTCGTGTAGTAGCCGAGCCGGGCGTCCACCTCGTAGCGGCCGGGCTTGAACAGCACGGCGTACCTGTCGAGGCCCATCTCGTTGCGTTCCTGGGCGGTGAACAGCCGGTCCAGCGTGGACTGGATCTCCTCGACCGGCGTGCTCGGGTCGTACACGAAGACGTTCGGGCCGAAGTCGGGCTCGCGGGCGGGTCGCGCGGCCGGCGATACGGCCGGGGACGCGGCGGCGGCGCCGGCCGGGAGGCCGAGGGCGGTGAGTGAGGCCGCGGAGGCGGTGAGCGTGAGGAAACGGCGGCGGGAGGGGTCGGATGATCGCATCTGCCTGCCTGTTCGGTGATGGGACGGGAGAGCGCTCTCTCGGCTGTTCCTACCGCATCACCGTCGATACCGCCAGAGCCCGCCGGTTCCGGAACCGGCGGGCTCTGCTGCGGGCTGTGCTCAGGCGCGCTCGGCGCGCTGCTTCACCAGGTCGTCGACGAGCTTCTCGACGTAGTCGGCGGTCTCCTCCCAACGGGTGACCGCGACGCAGCGGATGCCCATCGCCTTGACCGGGTAGTCGTTGCCACCGACGTCCAGCCGGTCACCCACGAAGAGCACGTTGTCGATCTTCAGATCCAGGTGTTCCAGCAGCTTCCGCATGCCGTACGCCTTGTCCACACCCTTGCGGGTGACGTCGATCGAGGTCGAACCACCACCACGGACCTCGAGGTCGGGCAGCTTCGCCGCGACCGCGTCCCGCAGCCGCCGCTTCTTGTCGCCGTCCGGGTCCCAGCCGTACTTCTCGGCCGGCGGGGCGGACTGCCCCAGCGCCGAGAAGGTGATCTGGCTGCCCCGGTCCTCGATGATGTCGCCCCAGGTCTTCGCCTCCCACAGGCCCAGCGCCTGCGCCGACTCGGTCAGCGCCGTGACGACGCGGGCCTTGTCGGCCTCGGTGAGATCCTCCGCGTAGACCTGCCGCCAGTCCCCGTCGGACCAGCGGTAGTAGCGGGTGCCGCAGGTCGGCATCAGGTGCAGCCGGTCGCGCTGCTCCTCGGTGAGGTCGAGGTGGGCGAGCACCTGCGACTGGAACTGCTCGAACCGGCCACCGGAGATGACCAGTACGTCCACCTCGGTGAGCAGGTGGCCGAGCAACTCCGCCATCCGACGATCGATCTGGGACTTGGAAATCGCCAGGGTGTCGTCGAGATCGAACGCCACCACTCGAAGATCGTTCACGAATACCTCATGTCGTCGCGGACAGGCCAGGACCTGCCAGGGTACCGACGGGTCCTGGCACCGGCCTGAGGGCCCGGCGGGTGACACGTCCCCTCGACGGAGCGTAACGCGGCAGGCCTCCGGGCGGCCCCGCTTCCCGCTCCCGGCTCCAGCACTCCGCCGTTGACGGCATCGCTGACCGTCGATACCGTTCCTCTGATAATTACCTTCATCAATCAAGGAGTGCCGGTGAAATTCTTTCGATCGCGCGGAGGGCTCGTCGCCCTCGCCGCGGCCGCCCTGGTAGTCACCCCGGCGGCGGTTGCGCCCGCCGCCGCATCCGCCGACGACCTGTCCACGCTGGCGAGCTCGTCCACCTTCCCGCTGGCCGACCCGGACACCCTGCTGGCGAAGGACGGCTCGTACGTCACCTACGGCACCACAGTCGGCGCCGGGACCGGC
Organism: Micromonospora sp. WMMA1949; assembly: GCF_027460145.1. Classification (NCBI taxonomy): domain Bacteria; kingdom Bacillati; phylum Actinomycetota; class Actinomycetes; order Micromonosporales; family Micromonosporaceae; genus Micromonospora; species Micromonospora sp. WMMA1949. The sequence continues at coordinate 2,058,653 of NZ_JAPZBG010000001.1, forward strand.
GCGCGCTGCGGCGCGACCGGCAGGTTGTACGTACCGGTCCTCGTCCACGGCTCCGGCAACAGCGTCGGCATGGCCGACTGCGCCTCGCACGACGCGCTGCCGTCCGGCCCCGGCGCCTGGGCGGAGCCCGGCGGCGCGATCTGGGCACCGGGCGTCGCCCGCTTCGACGGCCGGTTCTTCATGTTCTACACCGCCTCCCGCAAGGGCTCCGGGCAGAAGTGCATCGGCCGGGCCGTCTCCGACAGCGCCCGCGGCCCGTTCCAGAACCAGGGCGAGTGGGCCTGCCCGGACGCCGGCCGCTGGGCACTCGACGCCAACCCCTTCGTGGCCGGCGGGAACCTGTACGTCACCTACCGGGACGACGCCATCGCCTCCGGCGCCGAGACCGGCATCTCCACCGTCCGCACCGACGGCGAGGGCCGCGCGATCTGGGACACCCGCCGGGACATGCTCAAGAGCACCGACATCACCTGGGACACCGCCAAGACCAGCGGCGGTACGCACGTGGTCGAGAACCCGTCGATGTGGAAGGCCGCCGACGGCGACTGGTACCTCATGTACTCCGGCAACAACTGGGACAGCGCGCGTTACTCCACCGGCATCGCCCGCTGCGGGGCCAGTCCCCTGCCCGGCTCCCGCTGCACCCCCATCCGCGAGGGCGTGTCCCGGCCCTTCTTCGGCTTCACCGGAAGCGCCGGCCTCAACCCGATCCGCGACCTGCCCGGCAACCACCAGGGCCCCGGCGGGATGGACGTCTTCGCCGCCGCCGACGGCAGCGAGCGCGTGGTGTGGCACTGGTGGAACGGCTCCACCCGCTTCCCGATGACCGGCGTCCTGACCCGCCCCTCCACCGGCTTCCTCGTCTCGTAGCCGTGCCCCTCCACCTCGTAGCCGAACCAGTAAGGAGTCGCATGGAACGCGTCAGCAGACGACAGGCACTCGGCCTCGCGGGCGGCGTCGCGCTCGCCGGCACGCTCGGCCTCCCCGCACCCGCCGGTGCGGCGACCGCCTGGCGGAACCTCGGCGTCGTCACCGCCAACATCGGACGCGCGAACCTCGAAAAGCGCAAGGCCGCGATCACCGCGGTCCGCAACGCCCTCGGCATGACCGGCCCCGAGGACCGTCCGCTCGTCGGCTGGCAGGAGATCGGCGGGGGTGACGGCGACACGAAGGAGAAGGGCTGGATCAACGATCTGTTCGGCGAGCACTACCGCAATGTGCACCTCAACGACGGCGGGCACTACGTTCCGATCTCCGCGCCCAGGGTGTACGACGTGCTCGACAAGCGCGTCACACCCGTACACGACGGTCTGGCGGGTGTCTCGGTGAACCGCGTCATCTCCGAGGTCCTGCTGGCCGCGAACGACGATGCGGCGCTTCAGTTCGCGTTCCTCAACACGCACTTCGTGGCCGGCGCGTTCAACGGCCAGGAAGATCCGCACGAGGCGTGGCGCCGGAGCAAGTGGGCGCTCCACTTCGATGTCCTCCGGGAGCGGATCTCCAGTTGGCAGGACCGTGGCTACCCGGTGATCTGGACCGGCGACACCAACCGCAACCCGATGCCGAAGCTGTTCCCCGCGAAGGAGACGCGCGCCTTCGACGCCGGCATCGACCAGATCGGCTGGCTCCAGGGGTCGAACGGGGTCCAGATCCAGCTGCGCAACCGCAAGACGGTGCCCATGCACGTGGACGGCCACGACGCCCGCGTGGCGGTGCTCCAACTCCGCCGCGCCTGACCACACGCCTGCTCACCGTAAGCTTCGAGCTGGTCACTTTCGGTAGAACTCGTTCACGGAAAATTGCATTTGGCAAGAGATGGCACCGAAATTTTCTCGATGCGATGCATCTGCTTGTCAGGTACCCGACAGTGAATTACGCACTCTTGTGCTAGCTGTCCGTCGGGAGGATGCTCGAACCGTCGAACGGCACTGCGTCGCCTCGCACAGAGGGCGGCGCCCGGCTGCCACCGGACGCCGCATTCGACTCCACCGCTGCAACGGAAGGAGTCACGTTGACTGTAATCCCTCACGGGTCAGACTTCGAGACACCAGAGGACGAGGACGAAACCGTTGCCGAGCCGACCGACCGGCACCGGCTCATCCTGGCGTACATCAAGACGCTCAGTCCGATCATCGCCGCCGTCGTCGCCTGTATCGGGACGCTGGTGGCGGCGCTGGTCCGCTGACCCGCCGGCCCCGCGCTCCGGCTCCGGCCGGACGCGGGGCCGTCCCGTACCCGAAGGTCTGGCACACTGCGGCGATGCCGACGTTTGATCGACTCTTCGCCGAACATGTCGGCACCGGTCTGGCCCGCCAGATGGCGCTGGCCGACCTGCTCGGCGAGCGAGACTGGCAACTCGACGTGCCCGACGGCACCGTGACGTTCGGGACCGACCTGCGGTACCGCGTCCAACTCCTCGGCACCGAGAGCCACGACGACGGCACCTGGCTGTGGGCCTGGGCCAACGAGGCCAGCAACCTCCCCCCGTCGCTGCTCCATCTCGCCGGTTGGGTCCGCGAGTACGGGCACCGCCAAGGGGTCGCCGAACTCACCGAGCCCACGTTCCCGCTCCAGCGCGCCGACGGTCACCGTCTCGCCCTGCTGGCGTCCGGCCTGACCGGCCGCTGCTACTACCGCGGGCCGTACGACGGCGGCGCCGTCTTCTTCCACCTCGACGACGCCCCGCCACAGATCACCGCGCCGGTCCGGCCGGAACGGGTGCTGACCGTCCTGACGCAGGTCCTGCAGTCCTTCCCGGTGGAGCACCGCGTCGCCGTCGAGTCGTTCCTGCACCAGCAGGGATGGCGGTTGGATCGGGCGCCGATGTCGGTGACGGCGCAGGATCGTGGCGGCTCGGTCCTGCGTGTCGACTTCGACGCGATGGGCCGGGTCAGCAACCTGTCGGGAACGGTCAGCCCGTAGGCGGAATGTGGTGCCCCCGGCAGGATTCGAACCTGCGACACACGGTTTAAGAAGTGTGGACACGAGCGGAAATCGCTGGGCAATGACCTGGCTTGACCTACGCCGCCATGCTGGCAGCCACCTCCAGGACCTGCCCGCCGTTGACCTTCGACGCCCGTGTGATCGGGCACGCGAGGGGCACGGGCCAGTTGGGGCGCCGGGTAGGTTGCCGTTGCGAAGATCCCACGAAGCCCGCCGAGGCTTGTTGGCAGGGTTCTAGCCGCGGGGAGGATGGCATGACGACGCAGCGCACGGTGTTGGTGATTCCGGGCAGCAGTGGCTGCTGGCACGTTCCCCACCAGTTGTTCGCTGCCGATGCGGCGCAGATGCGCGGCGCGCAGATGCACTACGTGTCCTGGAGCGGCGAGGTGCCACCCGAGCCGAAGGCGCGGGGACCGTGGGCAGTGGAGCAGATCACGGCGGCGCTTCGTGGATTGCCCAAGCCGTTGATCATCACCTACTCCCTCGGCACCCTCGCCGCAAATCTTGCTGCCGACTATGAACTGCCGGCGATCTGGATCACCCCGTTGCTGCACCGTTCAGAGGTGGTTGAGGGCCTTCGCCGGGCCAGCGCGCCCTGCCTTCTCATCGGCGGCACGGCGGACAGCAGCTGGCGTCCGAAGCTCGCTCGCGAGCTGTCACGGCATGTGTTCGAAGTAGAGGATGCCGATCACGGGCTCCGCGTCCCTGGGCCAATTGCAAGGTCTGCGGCGGTGCTCGGTGAGATGGCTACGGCGATAGAGGAGTTCCTTGATCGGGTTCTCTGGCCGGCACCATCCCACGTCCGTTGACCGACAAATTATGAGATCAAGTTGCTCACCTTGGTCTACCTGCCATAGCTCCGCCTGGTCTGCGGAAATCCCTCTCGACATCTCTCAGTGCCGGTGGTCGCGGTCCGGCATCTTGAGGACTAAATGAGGACTGATGCAGTGCGGTGCCGCCATCTGATCCGTAGATCCCCAAGGAGCATGCCCAGACCGTCCAATGCCGTCCGCCTGGTCCTGGTCCTCAAGCGGCTCGGCAACTCGATCGGTCCCGTCCCGTCCGGTCCAGTCCGCCCCGGTGGCTCCCACGCGTCGCTCCCAGACTGTCAGCTCCGGAACCGTACAAAATCAGCAGTGTGGTGCCTCTGGCAACGCGCCATCGCGGCACTGAGCGGCCTGGAATACCATGCCGTGACCTCAGCCAATGGCCCGCACTGACGGCTGGAACACACCTGCTCAGCTCGGTGTCCGGTCCCGCCTCAAGACCATAAACCTTGAGCCACCGAACTTGGCAGCGGTCTGCATCATAGGCGTATGAGCTTGGACTGGGCGCCTCCCGCAGCGACGCTGCTAGTTGGCATCCTCGGCGTCGGCGGCACGTTCCTTGCTGGCGAGCGGCTGCGGCGGCATGGCCAGCTGATGGCACGTGAGCAGCGCGAGCAGGAACGCCGCGCTACCGCGTACGTTGACGCACTTGTGTGCGCAGAGAGGATGAAGGGCTATTTCGAGAACGTTGAGCCGCCCGTCGATGTCGGTTTTCCTGTTCCGGATGGTCCGAGCGCTGAGGAACAGGCAAGGACTAAGGCCCTCATCACCGCATACGGTAGCCATGAAGTTCGCGAGCTGTTTGAGTGCTGGTACAACATCGTCGTGATGGCCGGCAGAACTTCTTTTGAGATCAAGCGTCGCGCGTCTGACGACGATGGTTCCCACGAGGTTGAAGAGCTTAGAAGTCGTTTCCACCACGAGATCAAGCCAGAGAACAGCGCGAGGATTGCGCTTGCCCAGAGAATCAACTTGGAGCTCTGTGGCGAAATTTAGCGGAGGTAAGCCGCCGGCGAGCGATGCGTGAGATGCCCTCCGAGCGAGCTGAGCCACGCACACGCTGACACGCAGAGACCTTGGCGGAACCATCGGACCTGCCCCACGGTCTCTGTGTTTGGAGCGGGTGACGGAAATCGAACCCGCATTTTTCAGCTTGGGAACCGGACCGGATCGAACCCTGGCACGGCATGCCGCCCGGTCGGTACGGCCGTCAGGGGCCTGGTTAGCCCTCGGGTGACACCGCCTTGTGGCCCACGGGTGGTCCGACCAACCCTCTGTCTTGCAAAGCTCAAGAATCCTGTCGGCCAGCGTCGGTGACCGTAGCTGACCTGCTCGGCTTGTCGGCTGCCGCCGCTCGTGACCCACGTCTGTCGGCCAGCTTGACTGTACCGATGGCTGTACAGCCAAGCGCTCCCGCCCCTTGTGTCTACGCTCGCCTGGCTTCATGATCCGCTCACCGGAAACGCGGAGGAGGAGCATATGGGCACCTGGGATGACGGTCCGTTTGACAACGACAGCGCCGCCGACTGGTGCGGTGAGCTCCACGATGCCGATCCGTCTGTGCGATCGGCAATGGTTCGTTCTGCCCTGACAGCGGCAGTGCTCAACACCGAATACCTCGACTATGACGATGCTGCCTCGGCTATCGCTGCGGCAGCGATCGTGGCGTCTCAGGTGCCCGGCGGGGAACCGATAACCTCGCCGTACGCGCCGGATTTCCTGCTTGCCGGTGAACCCCTTGACCTAGACGACGATCTGCAACCGCTGGCGGTCGAGGCCCTTGACCGGGTCCTCGGCGACGACTCAGAGTGGCGAAGCCTATGGGGCGAGGGAGGAGCGAGTGAATTTCCGCAGATCAATAAGCTCCGCGCAGTGCTGCTCGGGCCGCCCGAACTGCCCGGACAGATCGCGCTGCTTTGAACTGGCCGGAAGATCGCTGAGGACCCTACCTCTGCGCGTACCGCTCCTCTGTCTCAAGCCCATCTCCGCCGTCTGTTCGGCTTCGCCCGGACTCACGGTGGCGATGGGCGGCCCCCATCTCTGTCGAAGATCCCCGCCGGAGGCATCGGTTCCGGGTTCTTGCGGCAGTCTGCAATCGGCCGGCGCGCCGGCCGATGCCGGCGCTTGCGCCGCCAGCAGGACGAGCGCGGCCGGCGCGGCCCGCTTGCGGGCCGCCTTGATTCTTACAGCTCAATTCGGCAGTGCCGTTGGTAGGCCCTGTGTCCTGCGTCGGCTGATGCGCGACAGTCGTCCGCCAAGTGATCCGCGACGTCCGCACGGATCGCGGCATGAGCGGACGTCCAGGGGGCGGCGATAGACACGTCCTGCCCATTCACCGATCATGGACCTCATGGAGGACCAGCAGGCGCCGCAGTCGGCCGAGAGTGAGGCGAAGGTCATCACGCTCTGCGGCTCAACCAAGTTTGAGGCTGAGTTCGCGGAGGTCAACCAGCAGCTCACTATGGAAGGTTCCGTCGTGATCAGCCTCGGAATGTTCAGCCTCCCCGATCTGCCGAACTACGACTGGACAGTCGACAGCTCGGACCTGAAGGGGCGGCTTGGCGGCGTGCACTTTCAAAAAATTCGAATGGCCAACGAGGTATACATCGTGGATCCGGGCGGCTACGTAGGTGAGTCAACCCGACGGGAGATTGCCTACGCGGAGTCGCTCGGCAAGCCGGTTCGGTATCTGAGTCGCGAGCGCGTGGCGCGAACGGGAGACGGCCCCCAAGAGTGAGTCCGACCGGGCCGACGATCCTCACCGTTGCCCAGGTCGACAAGCTCGCCGCCGCCTGCGACCTTCCGGACCGCGTCCTGGTCCTGCTGCTGGCCTACGGTGGCCTGCGGATCGGGAAGCCCTGGCGCTGCGTCGGCGCCATGTCGACGTTCGGGCGGGCCGGGTGACCGTCGCGCAAGCGGTCGCGCAGCTGCCCGGCGGGCCGGTCATCGATACGCCGAAGAATCACCAGCGGCGGGAACTGGCGGTGCCCGCGTTCGTGGTGGAATCGCTTCGGCAACACCTGGCGACGCTGCCGGATGGACCGGACGTGTTCGTCTTCCCCGGCCGGCAGTCGCACACCAGTCAGCGGCAGCAGAGCTATCACGGGTTCCGCCGTCGCTTCAACATGGCCCTACGGTTGGCCGGGCTGGGCGACGTGACGCCCCATGATCTGCGGGCCACTCACGCGAGCTGGGTCGCGGACTCCCATGGCGTCCTGGTCGGGGCTCGTCGGCTCGGGCACGCCAACGCCAGTGTCAGGACTCGCCACTACGCCCGTGCCGTCGATGGCCGAGACGCTGAGGTCGCTGAGCACCTGGACGTGAGCCGGTCGAAGGTCGCAGGGCGATCGGGCACGCAGCGGGCACGCAAGCCACGGAAGGCGGATCAGTGATCGGTGATCAAGGCTGCGATCTGGTGCCCCCGGCAGGATTCGAACCTGCGACACACGGTTTAGGAAACCGATGCTCTATCCCCTGAGCTACGAGGGCGCGAGGGCCCAGTCTAGCGACCTTGGGGTTCACCTGGGGTGGCAGGGAGTGGCACATGATTCACCCACCTTCCCCAGAGCGCCGTTGTCCCAGCACAGAACCACAGCTTGAGTGTCATGCACCTTCGGTTGATCTTAACGGCGGTGCGGTACGGCCGACGGGACCGAGATCGCGTCGATGCGACGAGAGCGGATGGCACGCGAGGAGAGCGAGATTCCGGCGTGCGGTTCATCTCAAGCCGACGACCGGGCGGCACGGTCACCCAGTGACTGCCAGGTCGGCAGCGCGCTTGCCAGCACCGCCAAGAGCAGGCAGAGCCCCACCACCCCGCCGACCACGGACCACGGCACCACCAGATCGACCGGTACGCCGGCCTGCTCGGCGAGGCCGGCACGGATGCTCAGCAGACCGACGAACGCGACAGCCCCTCCGAGTAGTGCGCCGATCAACACCACCAAGGCGGACTCGGCCGTGACCAGCCAGATGACCTGCCTTCGGGTCGCACCGGCCATCCGGATCAGCCGCAGGTCGGCCACCCGGCCGGCGGCGGCCATCAGCAACGTGTTCGCCACCGCGACAGCCCCGTAGCCGGCCGAGACACCGATCAGTAGCAGCGCGAAGAGCCAGACGAGGCGGTCCTCGGCGCGATCCGCCTCGGCCGCCCACTCGGGCACGTCGACGATCCGTGCTCCGGTCGGAGGATCGATCCGGTCCTGGACGTACACCGTGGAGGTGAGCGCCGAGGGGTCGTGTGCCCGCACCACGGATCGGGGCATTAGCAGGTCGCCGGGGATCGAATCGTCGGTGACGACGGCGACCACTCGTAGCAACACCGACTCCCCATCGGCGAAGACCAGCGCGTACGGCTCGGTCGGCCGCCGGTTCGCCGAGGCGGGGAGGACCACCGTGTCGTCGCCGCTCAGGTCGTCCAGTGAGCCGGCGACGACGGTGAGCGCACGGTTCGCGGCGGCGAAGCCCGCCGGGTCCACGCCGAGCGCGGTCAGTGGCCGGTTCGCCGGCGACGAGTTCGGGGCGCTCTCGTAGACCGTCGTCGGGAGGAGGGCGGTGCCCCCGGTCGCCGCTACGGCCTCGTCCGACAGGCCTGGTGCGCGGTCGGGCACGACGATCCAGCCGGCGTTGACGTTGTCGGCCCGGCCCGCCGCGTAGGCAGCCGTGGTGGTCCGCACCATTCCGGCGACAAGCACCGCGAACGCGACAGTGAGCAGCACCGGGGCGGCGATCGAAGCGGTCCGCCGGGTCGCGGTCGACGCCCCGGCCCGAACCAGCATCCCGATCGCGCCACCCGGTCGGCGCATTGGCCACCGCAACATCCGCACCAGCGGGCCGACAACCGCCGGAGCAAGCACTGTGGCACCGGCCACCAGCGCCATCACCGCGTACAGGGCGTACTGCGCCGCGACGCGGGCCTCGCCGGCGGTCGCCGTCCCGATGCTGAGCGCTACCCCCACCGCGACGAGCAGCGCGCCGGTGGCGATGCGCAGCCGCCCGATCGGCCCCTGCTCCACCGCCGCTTCGCGCAACGCCTCAAGCGGTCGAACGCGGGCCGCCCGGCGCGAGGCCGACCAGACGGCCAGCAGCGAGATCACCGGGCCGGCGATGAGCGAGAGCGCGAGCGGCCAGTGCTCGTACCCGACCCGGAAGGTCGACGGTTCGAATCCGGCGTCGACGAGCAGCCGGCCCAGCAGCGGTGCGAGCCCGCCGCCCACCAGCAGCCCGGCGATCCCGCCCGCGGCACCGACGACGAGCGCCTCGCCGTACACCATGCGGCGGACCTGACGCCCGGTGGCGCCGACGGCGCGCAGCAGGCCCAGCTCACGGTGGCGCTGCGCGACGGTGAACGCGAAGGTGGAGGCGACCACGAACACCGTGACGAAGCCGGCGAGGGCTGCCGTGGCGGTGAGCACCTGCGTGCCGATCCAGCGGGTGCGGGCGTCGTTGCGGGGCTCCAGCGCGCCACGCGCGTCGCCGGTGAGAACCGAGCCGTACGCGCCGACGATTCCGCGAGCCGCCGTGGCGACCCGCTCAAGGTCCGCGCCCGCCACGAGCACCAGCCCGATGGCCCGGACGCCGGGCGCGAGCGTGGCAGCCACCTCGTCGGCGACATGGACGCCGGGCCCGTCGACCAGGCCGGTGACGGTGTACGGCTGCGGGCCTACCGCCGTCAGCAGGGTCACCGGCACGCCGGGGCGCAGCCCGAGTGCACGGTCCACCACCACCTCGCCGGGCCTGCCGGGCGGGTCGCCGGCGGTGAGGCGCAGTCCACCGAGTCGGGCGCTGGACCAGCCGTGCCCCTGGTGGGCGTCCTCCCGCCGTCCATCGGTGCCCGCGGGGCGGCCGTCGACGAGCGGCTGCGCGTAGAAGGTCCGGTCCGGCACGGCCGCCGCGACACCGGGCAGGGCGGCCAGCCGGCCGACGAGCCCCGCCGTCGTGGTGGCGGACCAGGGCCGCGTCGGCACGAACGAGTCGGGCGATGCGCCCGCTTCGGGGCTCTGCACCACGACCGCCGCCCGCGCGAACCGATCCGGCACCTGCGGGCGCCCGGAGGCGAGGAGCAGGGTGGCCGCCGCGACCAGCGTGACCCCGATGGACACGGCCACGAACGCACTGACCGACCGCCGGATGCTCAGCACGCCGGCCCCGTCGGCGTCGCCTCGTGCTCGGACGGGCGGTCCGCACGCTCGGCGATCCGCGCGGCGACAACCGCCGCATTGATCTCGCCGTCCAGCTCGTCGACGACGCGGCCGTCTGCGAGCAGCAGGACCCGATCGGCGTACGCGGCGGCGGCGGGATCGTGGGTCACCATCACGACGGTCTGCCCGTGGTCGTCGACGAGTGCGCGCAGCAGTCGGAGCACCTGCCGGGAGGCCGCGCTGTCCAGCGCCCCGGTCGGTTCGTCGGCGAAGACCACCGCCGGGCGGGTGATCAACGCCCGGGCCACGGCGACGCGCTGCTGCTCGCCGCCGGACAGCTCACTCGGCCGGTGCCCGGCCCGGCCGGCCAGACCCACGGCGTCGAGCGCGGCGGCGACGTCCCGAGCCGGCGGGCGGCGGCCGGCCAGGCGCAGCGGCAACTCGACGTTCTGCGCCGCGGTCAGCGTGGACACCAGGTTGAACGCCTGGAACACGAATCCGATCCGATCGCGGCGCAGCCGGGTCAGCTTGTCCTCAGCCAGGTCGTCGAGGCGGGTGCCGTCGATGGTGACGGTCCCTTCGGTCGGGCGGTCCAGCCCCGCCGCGCAGTGCAGCAGGGTGGACTTGCCCGAGCCTGAGGGGCCCATCACCGCCGTGAACGTGCCGCTCGCGAAGCCGGTCGTCACGCCGTCGAGCGCCGTCACCCGCCGGGTCCCGGTGCCGTACACCGCGCGTAGCCCCGTCAGGGTCACCGTGTGTGTGGTCATGGCCGTCACCGTGCCCGATGTACGGACTGCCGCGCGTCGTGCCGACGTGGACACTTTCCGGCCCTCCGCCGGGTGGAGACCAAGGGCCGGAACCGCCGGTACGTCGTCCTCCGGGATGACCGCCCGCGGGTGGACGCGTCGGACCCGGCCGGCCGATACCGTCGTGCGGGTGACCGCTCCCCTGCTGACCCGGCGGCTGCGGCCGGTGGACCTGTACATCGTGGACGCCGTGCTCGCCGTGGCGGTCGGCGGGCTGCTCTGCCCGTATGCGGCCCTGGAATCACCGCTGCACGGTGGCGTACGCGAGCCGCTCTGGTTGTCGGTGCTCGTCGGGATGTCTCTCGGGCTGCCGTTGGCCGTCCGGCGACGGTGGCCGGTCCCCGTCGCCGTCGTGATCAGCGGCAGCACCGCGGCCGCCCTGATCACCGGCGTGATCCCCAACTTCGCCGCTGCCGCTCCGGCGGTCGCCGTCGGTCTGTCCTTCTACACGGTGGCCGCGTCGACGGCCACCCGCCGTTCGCTGCTCAGTGCCACCGGTTGTCTCGCTCTGGTGAGCGTCGCGCTGGCGCTGACCGCTGGTGATCTCTGGTCGCGGACCGGTGCCGTTGTCTACGCCGCCGTCATGATCGCGCCTGCCTGGGTGATCGGCTGGCTTGTCCGCGAGCGACGCGCCCTCGCCGCCCGGCAGGGCGAGCATGTGGTCCGGCAGGCCGTCGCCGAGGAGCGGTTGCGGGTGGCGAGGGAACTGCACGACGTGGTCGCCCACACCTTGAGCCTCATCGTGGTGAAGGCGGCAGTCGCCAACCACGTCGCCGAGACCGACCCCCGCGAGGCGGGGGCCGCACTGCGGGTGATCGAGGAGACCGGCCGCAACGCGCTCACCGATGTACGCCGGGTGCTCGGCGTACTGCGGGAGGACACCCCGTACGCCCCGGCGCCCGGGCTGGACGAGCTGCCCGTGCTCGCCCGGCAGGCGGCGATCGGTGGGGTGGACGTTCGGCTCGACGTACGGCGGGAGGAACCGGCCGGCGCGGTGCCGGAGTCGGTGGGACTGACGGTGTACCGGATCGTGCAGGAGGCGGTGACCAACGTGGTGAAACACGCGGCGCCGGCGGCCTGCCGGGCGACGGTGACCGTCACGCCTCGCGAGGTCCGGGTCGAGGTGACCGACGACGGCCGCCGGCCTGTGCTGCCCTGCGGGGAGGGGCACGGGCTGATCGGCATGCGGGGACGGGTGACGTCGCACGGAGGTGAGTTCCACGCCGGGCCATGCTCCGGCGGCGGCTACGCGGTGACGGCGCGCGTGCCCTACCGGGTGGCCGCGTGATCCGGGTGCTGATCGCCGACGACCAGGCGCTGCTGCGCGGCAGTTTCCGGCTGTTGGTCGATTCGACGCCGGGCCTCACCACTGTCGGCGAGGCGGGCACCGGCGTGGAGGCTGTGGCGCTGGCCGCCGAGCACCGGCCGGACGTGGTGCTTATGGACGTGCGGATGCCGGAGATGGACGGCATCGAGGCGACCCGGCGGATCTGCGGCGACCCCGCCACCGCCGGCACCCGGGTCGTCATCCTGACCACGTTCGACCTGGACGAGTACGTCTACGGGGCACTGCGCGCCGGAGCCAGCGGATTCCTGCTCAAGGACACCCCGCCGGCGGAACTACTGGCCGGCATCCGGGTGGTGGCCGCGGGCGAAGGACTGCTCGCGCCGACGGTGACCCGCCGGCTCATCGACGAGTTCGCCCGTCGACCTGAGCCGACCCGGCCACTCCCGCGACGGCTGGACGGGGTGACCGAGCGGGAACGGGAAGTGCTCACGCTGATCGGCCGAGGCCTGTCCAACGCGGAGTTGGCCGCGCACCTCGGTCTCAGCCTGGCCACTGTGAAGACGCACGTCGGGCGGCTGCTGACCAAGCTGGCGGTACGTGATCGGGCGCAACTGGTCATCGTCGCCTACGAAACGGGCTTGGTCGGACCGGGCGGCCTGCGCTGAGCGGGTCGTCCTCCCGGAAAGTGCATGGATGGCGGGGCCCCTCCGCGGCTAGGCTCGGCCGTCATGACGACCCTCGGCGTGGTGTTCCGGCCCCAGAATCCACCCGAACGCCTCCGCTCCGTCGCACGCGCCGCTGACGAAGCCGGCCTCGACCAGTTGTGGCTCTGGGAGGACTGCTTCCTCGAAAGCGGCATCGCCACCGCCGCCGCGGCCCTGGCCTGGACCGACCGGCTGGCGGTGGGCATCGGGCTGCTGCCGGTGCCGTTCCGCAACGTCGCGGCACTCGCCATGGAGGCCGCCACGCTGCACCGGCTCTTCCCCGACCGGGTGCTGCTCACCGTGGGCCACGGCGTCCAGGGCTGGATGGAGCAGGTCGGAGCGCGGGTGGGCTCGCCGCTGACGCTGCTGCGTGAGCACGTCGAGGCGTTGAAGGCGCTGCTGGCCGGCGAGACGGTCACGACGTCGGGTCGGTACGTCCAGCTCGACAAGGTCAAGCTGGACTACCCACCGGTGGGCACGGCCCGGATCTACGCCGGCGCGACCGGGCCGAAGACGCGTGCTCTCGCCTGCGAGGTCGCCGACGGGATCCTGCTGACCGCCGGCACGCCTCCGCAGGAGGTGGCCGCCGTCAGGTCGACGGCCAAGGCCGTCACCGTGTACGTCCATGCCGCGACCGGCCCCGACGCCGAGGCACGCATGGAACGCGAGCTGGAGTCCTGGAACGAGTCGGACAGCTGGGACGCCACAGCGGCCGGCGACGCAGCCGACATTGCCGCTGTCGTGAACCGCTACCGGGACGCCGGAGCCAACGCCGTGATCCTGCAGCCCACCGCTGACGAACCCGACCTCGAGGGCTTCATTCGATTCACCGCACAGCAGGTCGGTCCATTGGTGCGGTAGCCGGCCGATGTCGCCCCGCGCAAGGCCTGCCCGCAGCGTCAGACGGGCAGGCCTCGCGCGCGGCGGTGGTCAGCTCACCGCGCTCGGGCTGCCGTCGAGCGTGGGGTAGTCGATGTAGCCGCGGGCGTCGCCGCCGTAGAAGGTGGCCGGATCGGGTGTGTTGTAGGGCCCGCCGGCGGCGAGCCGGGCAGGCAGGTCGGGGTTGGCGAGGAACAGGCCGCCGAAGCTGATCAGGTCGGCGGTGCCGTCCTCGATCAGCGCGAGCTGCTCGGGGCCGGTGACCGTTCCGGGCGTGAACGGGTTGAGGATCAGCGGGCCGTCCCACCGGCGGCGCAGCTGACGGGTGAGGTCGCGGTCGTCGGCCTCGGCGATGTGCAGGTAGGCCAGGCCGAGCGGGTTGAGAGTGTCGGCCAGCGCGGTGTAGGTGTGCTGGTGTGCGTCCTCGGTGATGTCGTTGAACGGGTTGGCGGGAGAGATCCTCAGTCCGGTCCGGTGGGCGCCGATCGCGTCGGCGACCGCGCGGACGACTTCGACGGTCAGCCGCATTCGGCCGGTGACCGTACCGCCCCAGCTGTCGTTGCGCCGGTTGGCATTGGTGGAGAGGAACTGGTGCAGCAGGTAACCGTTGGCGCCGTGCACCTCCACACCGTCGAACCCGGCGGCAACGGCGTTGCGGGCAGCGGCGGCGAAATCGCCGATGGTCGTGAGGATCTCCGCGTCGGTCAGCTCGCGGGGGGTGACGAAGTCCTGTGGGCCCTGCGCGGTGAACACCTTTCCGGCGGCGGCAACCGGTGACGCACCGACCGGGACGAGGCCCTCGGGCAGCAGGCTGGGGTGACCGATCCGGCCGGTGTGCATGAGCTGGGCGAAGATGACCCCGCCCTGGGCGTGGACGGCGTCGGTGACCTGACGCCACGCCGCGACCTGTTCGGCACTGTGCAGGCCCGGCGTACTGGGGTAGCCCTGGCCGATCACCGAGGGCTGGATGCCCTCGGTGATGATCAGAGCGGCGGAGGCGCGCTGGGCGTAGTAGGTGGCGGTGTCGGCGGTCGGCGCGGCACCCGGGCCGTAGGCGCGGCTGCGGGTCATCGGCGCCATCGCGATCCGGTTGCTCAGCTTGGTGCCGGCAAGGCTGAAAGGTTCGAATGCGGTCGTCATCGTGATCTGTCCTCCGTGCAGGGGGTGGGTTGTGGCAGATGTCCCGCGAAGGGCGGGTGGCTCAGGGAATGAGGACGGTCTTGCCTGCCAGCCGACCGGCCTCGGACTCGTCGTGCACGGCGGCCAACTCGCGCAGGGCCCTCCGCTGGCCGACGTCGATGCGCAGGTCACCGGCGTCGACGCGGGCCACCAGCAGCGCGAGCTGGGCGGCGTCGCTGCGAACGAACACCCGTACCGCGCGGATGCCGCGTCCGGGCTGCTCCGGGCCCGGAGCGGTGGTGCTCACGAAGGCGCCGCCGTCGGCGACCAGATCCACGAGCTCGACGCCCTGTTCGGGAGTGATGGGCGCCAGGTTCAGCACCACGTCGAACCGTTCGCCCGCCACGACGTCGTTGAGCGCGGTGGCGGTGTGGTCGACGATCCGGTCGGCACCGTAGGAGAGCAGCCGGTCGCGACTGCGCGCACTGGCGGTTGCGGTCACCTCGGCACCCGCCTGCTTGGCCAACTGGACGGCGTATCCACCGACCGCGCCACCCGCACCGTTGACGACGATGCGCTGCCCGCTGGTCAGGCCGGCGTGCTCGAACAGCGACTGCCACGCCGTCAGGCCGGCGGAGGGCAGGGCCGCGGCGTCGGCGAGTTCGCCGGTACGCGGCGCGGCGGCAAGGGCATCGGCGGGGACGACCGCGTACTCGGCGGCCGCCCCCGGCGCGGCCATCGGCAGAAACGCCAGGACCGCGTCACCGACGTTCCAGTTGCCGACGCCCTCGCCTACCTCGGTGATTGTTCCGGCGATGTCGAAGTTCGGCGTGTGGGGGAAGGTCAGCGGGAAGACGTCCCGCAGGTAGCCGGCGCGGATCGCCACGTCCACCGGGGTTGAACGAGGTGCCGGCCACCTGGACGACCACCTCCCCGGCTCCCGCCACCGGCCGTTCGGTGTCCTCATAGGTGAGCACGTCGCTGCCGCCGTGGGAGTGGTAGCGCACTGACTTCATGGTGTCCTCCTCGAATAACCGCTTCGAAGTCGAAGCATGTCTCGACCCTAGGTCGCTTCGAGTTCGAAGCAAAGACGCGCGAGGCGTGACACCACTCACAATGCTGCGAGTTCGAAGCAGGTAGGGTGCGCACATGACATCCACCCGCCCCGCGGGGGACGGCAGCGACGACGGGGTGCCGCCGCTGCACCCCGAACAGCTGCAGACCTACTTCGCGCTCCTGGAGGCCGTCAGCCTGCTGCAACACCACGTCGAGCAGCAGCTACGCACCGAAGGCGGCATCAGCTACGTACAGTTCCAACTGCTGGCCAACCTCGCGCGGTCCGAGACGCCGCTGACCATGACCCAGCTCGCCGACGGCGTCGTCTACAGCCGCAGTGGGCTGACCTATCAGGCCGGACTGCTGGAGAAGGCCGGCCTGATCACGCGCAGCAGCTTTCCCGGCGACGAACGAGCCACCCTCGTCGCCCTGACCGACGCGGGTACCGCCCTGTTCCGCCGGATCCTGCCCGGCCACATCGAGGTGTCGCGGCTGCTGCTGTTCAACCCGCTCTCCGACAACGACGTGCGTCACCTCGGCGACATCATGACCCGGGTACGCGACCACATGCGCGCGCTGCCACCCCGCTCGGCCGCACCACGCAAGCGCCGCCCCAGGTCCACGTCGGATGCCCCAGCCCAGGCCGACTGACCCGCTCCGCCGTCAGCCCGGCCGCTCGGGCCGCCCACCCCGAACGCACCAAGCATCTTCTTGAACACCACGAACCTCTCCCTCGACGACCGCCGTACGCGCGGCACGAGGACCGTGAGATTTTCACCGTGAAACCCTTGTGTCACAACGAGGTCAACGGCGTCCATAACGGACGCCGCCGAGCGGGGAAGCTACCAATGCCGCCCGAGAAGTAGCTGAGTGAATCCGAGCGACTACTCTCCGACACCCGGTTAGAGTGCCGCGACGGCCCGCATGGCGACGTCGACGGAGGCCTGAAGGTCCTCGCGGCTCGCCCCGGCCGCGGCGTGGACGGCATGCCCCTCGCTGAGCGCCATCACGAAACGGGCGAGCGCCCGGCTGTCCAGGCCGTCCGGGAGATCGCCCTCCTTCGCCGCACGGGACAGCCGTTCTTCGAGCGCGGCCTCGGTGGCCGCACGGCCAGCGGCGAGGATCTCGGAGATGCGGGCGTTCTCCGGGGAACAGGCCAGGCCGCCCTGGATGGAGAGGCAGCCGGCGGGGTGGCCGCCCGCGGTCAGGTTGTCGGCACTGGCGCGCAGGAAGGCTTCGATCGCGGCGTACGCGGTCGGCTGTTCGAGGGCGGCGCGCGCGTTCGCGAGGTTGGTCTCGTGGTAGCGGTCGAAGGCCCGCCTGAACAGTTCCTCCTTGCTGCCGAACGCCGCGTAGAGACTGGGCCGGTTGATGCCCATCGCCCTGGTGAGTGAGCTCAGCGACGCGCCCTCGTAGCCCTGCTGCCAGAAGACCTCGGCGGCCCGGTCGAGGACCGTCTGCTCGTCGAAGGCCCGCGGCCGCCCCGGGGTCGGAGTCTCAGCGCTCATGGCTCGACTATACCGCTCGGTACAGAAGTGACCCAACCCACCAACCGATCGGTACAGAAAGCTGTTACGGTGATCCACGAACCGATCAGTACAAAACTTCGCCACGAGGGAAGAGCATGACCATCACGTTGATCACCGGCGCGAACAAGGGCATCGGTTTCGCGACCGCCAGACAGCTTCTCGACCTGGGACACGTCGTCTACGTCGGAGCGCGCGACACCAGGCGAGGCGAGGAGGCCGCTTCGGTCCTCGGAGCGCGGTTCGTGCCCCTCGACGTCACCGACGACGACTCGGTGACCAAGGCGCTGGCGACCATTGACGCCGACGAGGGGCGGCTGGACGTCCTCGTCAACAACGCGGGCATCGCCGAGCACGGCGTCGTCGACGGGCCGAGCGCCCTGCGCGTCTTCGACACCAACGTGGTCGGGATCGTCCGCGTCACCGAGGCGGCGCTGCCCCTGCTGCGCCGGTCGTCGAATCCGACTGTGGTCACGGTGTCGAGCAGCGCCGGCTCCTTCTGGGCGGTCACCAACCCCGACCGGCCGGAGTACGACCTGACGTCGCCGCTCTACTCGGCGTCGAAGTCCGCCGCCACGATGATCACCCTCCAGTACGCCAAGTCCCAGCCGGGCATCAGGTTCAACGCGGTCGAGCCGGGCTACACCGCGACCGACCTGACCGCCGCGATCGGCGGCGGCAGGGCTCCGGCGCAGAGCGCCCGGACCGTCGTACGCCTGGCGACGCTTCCCCCCGACGGCCCGACCGGAACCCTCCAGGACGACTCCGGGCTCCTGAGCTGGTAGCCGTCCACCCCGACCGCGCTCCGCACATCGAAGGAAGAGTGACATGACTCAGCACGATCTCCGCGACTGGTACCTGCGCTACGTCGCCGCGCTCAACGCCCACGAGTTCGACGGCATGGACGAGTTCATCAACGACACGGTGATGCTGAACGGCGAGCCGGGCACCCGGGACGACGTCATCGCGGTGCAGAAGCATGACGTGGACGCCGTTCCGGACCTCCGCTGGGAGGTCAAGGAACTGCTGTTCGACCGCGACCGGATCGCCGTCCGCGCGATCAACTACGGCACCCCGGTGAAGGAGTGGCTGGGCGTACCGCCCTCCGGCGCCTCGTTCGAGATCGTCGAGTACGCCATCTACAAGGTCAGCGACGGGCGGTTCGTGCAGATGACCGCCCTGCACGACTCGGCCGAGATGCTCCGGCAGCTCACCGCCGCCGCTGACGGCGACCGACGATGACAACCATCGGCATCATCGGCGCCGGTGAGGTCGGCAGCCAGCTCGCCCGCGCGGCGGTAGCGACCGGATACACGGTCGTGATCGCCAACTCGCGAGGGCCGCACACGCTGACGGACCTGGTCGCCGAACTCGGTCCGTCGGCGCGGGCGGCGTACGCGCCGGAGGCGGCGGCAGCGGGCGACTTCGCGATCGTCGCCGTGCCGCTGAAGGTCGTGAACGACATGCCGGTCGAGGAGCTGGCCGGCAAGGTCGTGCTGGACACGAACAACTACATGGTCTGGCGGGACGGGAACATCCCGGTCCTCGACTCGGGCGAGAAGACGGTCCACGAGCTGCGCCAGGAGCAGCTCCCCACGTCGAAGGTCGCCAAGGCGTTCACCCACATCCAGGCGCCACGCCTGCTCACCTCGGCCCGGCCCGCCGGCGCGCCGGACCGGCTGGCGCTCTCCGTCTCCAGCGACCACCCGGAGGCGGTCGAGCTGGTGACGCGGCTCTACGACCGGTTCGGCTTCGACACTGTGGACAACAGTCCGCTGAGCGAGTCCTGGCGTACCGGCCCGGGCCAGCCGGCGTGGATCCGCCACGCACACCAGAACCGCGAGGAGTTGGCGCTCAACCTGAGGAGGGCGCGGCGGTTCGCCGCCGCCTGACTCCGCTCGGAGGCTGATGCTAGTCGGGATCGGACTGTCGGGGTCCTGGACGGTGGACGGGTTGCAGGCGGTTGTGGAATCGGCGCTGACGTCCGCAGACCGTGTGTAGCGGGCGGCTCCGGCGTGGTGCGTACCGATGGACGAGGGCGGCCCGGCGTGGAGGAGTTCCTCCACGCCGGGCCGCGACATGAGGGTCGGGTCCGGTCAGGCTGCGCAGGTGGCGGTAGCGCCCTGGCCGGTGCCGGTGCCCTGGAAACCGAAGTTGGTCGTCTGGCCGGCGCCGACCTGCCCGTTGTAGCCCACGTTCGTGAACCGGACGGTGCCGCTGGTGCCGCTGGCCTGGGCGTTCCAGGTGCCGGTGATCGCGGCGCCGCCAGGCAGCGCGACGGTCACGGTCCAGCCGTTGATGCCCGCCGAGCCGGCGGTGACGTTCACGCTGGCGGTGAAGCCGCCGTTCCACTGGTTGATCGCGACCGCTGCGGAGCAGCCGTTACCGCCGGGCGGCGGCGTGGTCGGCGGCGCGGTGGTGGGCGGTGCGGTCGTCGGCGGCGCCGTGGTGGGCGGTGCGGTGGTCGGCGGGTTGGTCGTCGGCGGCGCCGTGGTGGGCGGGTTGGGCGCGCCGTTCGCGAGGCTGAAGGCCAGGTCCGGCTGGAACGAACCGGCCGTGTAGCGGCAGCCGTCCGCCTCACCCGGCGGCTTCACCCAGAGGTACGCGTCGATGTTGGCGTCGCCGGTGTTCGTCGTCGGGTACTGCCCGATGCGCCGGTCGGTGTTGTCGTCTGCGCACCAGTCCCCGGCGGCTCCGCCGTTGCGGCTGGTGTCGATGACCTGGCGCTTGCCGGAGATGCCCATACCGTTGAGCGCGGAGATGACCGCCCGGCCGAAGTTCGCCTCGCTGGAGGTCGGGTTGAAGTTCGACACGTTGGTGAAGAACCCGTCGGCGTACTGCACGCCGGCCGCGCGCAGCCGGTTGGCCGTGTCACTGGCGCTGTTCCAGGTCGAGTGACCGCCGTCGAGGTAGACCTTGGCGTTCGGGTTGCCCGACTTGATGGTCTGGGTCGCCGTGGTGAGCGCCTGGTTGCGCGCGCTGAGTTCGCTGGGGCTCAGGCAGGTCTGGAGCGCGAGCGAGTCGGTCTCCAGGATGATCAGGACCGTCTGGTTGCCGAGCCCTCTGGCGAAGTTGGACACCCAGGTCTGGTACTGGTTGAGGTCCGGCGCGCCACCGGCGCTGGCCCCACCGCAGTCCCGGTTGGGGATCTCGTAGACCGACAGCACCGGGATCTGCTGTGCCGCGTTGGCGGCGCCGATGAACGAGGAGACCTCGGACTGGATGGTCGACGGGTTGAAGTTGGCGTACCAGCGCGCCTGCGGCTGGCTGGCGATCTTGTCGCGGATGACGGCGGCGCGGGAGTCGCCCGGGTTTGCGGCGACCCAGCGAACCACCGCCGAACTCGGGTCGCGGTAGAGCGATCCGGACACGGTGCCGGCGGACGCGCCGCCGACGGCGAGACCGACGCCGGCCGCGGCGAGCCCCGCGACCGCGGCCACGCTGATGGCCGCTGAACTGCGGCGGGACGAGAGGATAGCCACGTCGTGTTTCCTCCTGATCACATAGACGTATCTAAGTTCATGGGAGCGTTCCCACGACGGTAACGGAGGCGGGCGTCGATGCCAAGATGTGAACGCCTGCCACTGCCCCGTAATGTGGCAGCGATCGACGAGGCAGGCGTGGGAGGAAGACCAGGCATGACGGCGCTACCGGGCCAGCAGGCGAGCTCGTCGGTCGCCGGGCAGCCCGCCGACGAGGATCTACGGGCGCTGTTCGGGCAGTCCATCGCCGTGTTCGCGGCGCTTGCCGGGCCGACGCACGTGGTGGAGGCGGCGAACCCGGCGTTCTTCGCCGCCATCGGCGAGGAACGCGCCCGTACCGGGGTCGCCCTCGCCGAGTTGATGCCGGAACTGGACGGCCAGGGCTTCATCGCCCTGCTGGACGAGGTCTACCGCACGGGCGACGCCTACACCGGCCACGACGCCCGGATCATGCTCGGCACCGGGTCGCAGGCGCGGGAGGCGTTCTTCGACTTCACCTACGAGGCACGCCGCGACGCCACCGGCACGGTGACCGGGATCCGCGTGATCGGGGTGGAGACCACACAGGTCAAGCACGCGCAACGGCTGATGGCCGAACACCGCGCCATGCTGGAGCAGATCGCCCGGCAGGCACCCCTGACCGAGGTGCTCGACGGGATGGCCCGCTGCATCGAGAACCTCGCGCCGCAGGAGGTGCTCGTCTCCGTCCTGCTCGCCGACGCGGACGGCCGGCACCTGCGCCACGGCGCCGCGCCGAGCCTGCCCGACTTCTACAACGAGGCCATCGACGGGATCGCCACCGGTGAGGGTGTCGGCTCGTGCGGCACCGCCGCGCACCGGCGGGAACCGGTCGTCGTCACCGACATCGCCACCGACCCCTTCTGGGCCGACTTCCGCGACCTGGCCGAGCGGGCCGGGCTCGCCGCCTGCTGGTCCACGCCGATCCTGGCGCGTGACGGCAGCCTGCTCGGCACGTTCGCCATGTACCACCGCACCCCGCGTGTCCCGCGCGACGCCGACCTGGCCCTCGCCCGGGTCTTCACCGGCACCGCCGCCCTGGCCATCGAACGTCACCACATCGAACAGGCGAAGGCCGAAGCGGACGCCCGGGCCCGGGCCGCCCACGACGAGCTGGCCCGGGTGGTGCGGGCGGAGCGGGAGCTACGGGCCGAGGCGGAACAGCGCGCCGCCGCGGCGGCGGAACTCACCGCCCGGCTGCGCGCCGCCGCAGCCGCGCAGGCCGCCACTCCCCGCCCCGAGCAGTGTCAGCTCGGCGGTGGCGACGGCTGCACGGCACCCGCCGAAATCAAGATCGCCGATTCGTGGGGCGACTCGGCGTGGGGCTGCCCGCCGCACGTCGAGGAGGCGATCATCAACGTCCGTTCGGTCTTCATCGCCAACGAGGAACTGGGCGGCCTGTCCGCCTACCTCAACCGCTGACGTGACCGCGCCCGGCGGTCACGTCGGGCACCGGTGCGCACGGCCGGGGCCGCCGCCCGGGTGAAGGTTCAGCGTCGGGCGGGCTCGCCGGCCGGCTCGCGAGCGGGACGCGCGGCGTCGAACGGGCTGCGCAGGCGGGTCATGGATTCGGCGCTGACGTCCGCGACCGGACTGGGCGCGTCGTCGGTGGCCCCGAGCCCTTCCACACGGAAGGGGTTCAGGGCGAACGTGTCGTCGGGCACGAGGTGCTCCAAGGGAATCTGCACGGCAGCGCTCGACTCAGTCATCGCGGCTGGGAAACCGTGGGAGAAGCAAAGGGGTGGCGATCATCGGTACCCCGCGTCGTCAGCCTAGCGCGCATCGGCCGAGCGGGCGCGTCACGGTCGAAATCGGCGACGTCCTCAGAGCTGGACGACGTGGCCCACCCGGGGCGGCGTACGGCCCGCGAGCACGTCGAGCCATGCGTCCCGCAGCGCCTCCGGGCCGGTGCCGACCCGCACGTCGAGCCATCCGCTCACCACCTGGGAGAACCGCTGCCAGGCGTCGGCGAACCGCTCGTCGAGGCCGGTCCGGCCCCAGTCCTGGCTCCGCTTGCGGATGCGCACCGGCGCGAAGAAGACCTCCCCGGCGGCACCCGCGTTGGGCATCTGCTGGGTGAGGCCGACGGCGATGTCCCGGACGAGCAGGTCACCGAGGTGCGCGCGAAGGGCGGCGCGGGTCGTGGGTGAGCCGGACAGGTCGAGGTAGACGGTCGGAACCGCGTCGAGCGTGCCGATGTCGTCGTAGGAGAGGACCTCGTCGTAGCAGCCGAGCGACCGGGTGAAGGCGAGGTTGCCCCGCGAGGTGAGCCCGATCAGGCGCGGGCCGCGGCCGTGCAGTTCGAACGCGGTGGCGTACGCCGTCTTGCTCGACGCCGACGACAGCACCAGCGACCGCGCCCCGTAGCCGTCCTCGTCGATCACCTGGTCGGCGAGCATGAACGAGGTGAAGAACAACGGCCGGAACAGGATGAGCAGGTCCTCCTGCTCCGCCCGGTACGCGGGATCGCCGTCGGTGGACCGGTAGGCGTTGTACGGGGAGGGCAGGCCGGCCCGGTGCGTGCTGGCGTCGCGGAATCCGGACTCGTCCACCCGGTCCGGGCGTACCACCAGGTGATCGGCGGGCGGCAGGTAGCCGTAGACCCGCCGGCCCGGCTCGACTCCCGACACTGCGGATGCAACGACCTCGGCGAAGCCCCACAGCGGCGGAAGACCCCACCCGCCGTCGAGCCCTCGGGGCTCCGGCGGGAAGAACTCCCAGTAGCGCATCGCCTCGCCGAGCACCGCGTACGTGACGTTGTTGGCGGTCAGGCCGACGCGGTCCACGCGTAGCAGCGCCTCCCCGTCGGCGAGGTCGGGCACCGCGCCGTCGACGAGTGTGGTGCGAGCGAGGTCGTCACGGGCCACAGCGAACGTCCACGAGTCAGCCATGGCCTGACGCTAGGCAGACGCGGAACTCCAGACAAGTGCACTGGGAGTGCAAAATCCCACTCGGCCGCGTCGTTGCGCGCCACCGGTTCAGAGGTAACGAACACCGGTCAGCTCCGCCGCCCGCAGCCCAGAGGCGTTTTCCGACGGCCGGGTCGGCGGCCTGCCGGCTGAGCCGCGCCTCGGTGACCGGACCCCAGGTCTCGAAGAACCGGGACGGACCGAAGAACTGGCCGCCGCGTACCTCCGGGTCGGTCGCGGCCCGCAACTGCGGCAACACGCCCCGCTCGACCGGCTGGGTGGCGAGCGATCCGAGCCGCCCGATCATCCGGCCGAGCCGGCCGCGGTGTTCCCAGGCGCGCGGCGTGAGGTTGCTGCGGGTGAGGCCGGGATGCGCCAGCGCACTGACGACCGGCGACCCGGCCGCGCGCAGGCGGCGGTCCAGTTCGACGCCGAAGACCGTGGTGGCGAGCTTCGACCGGCCGTACGCGGCAGAGGCCCGGTAGTCGCGCTCGGACATCAGGTCGTCGAAGTCGAGCCGCGCGTTGCGGTGGGTGAGGGAGCTGAGGCTCACCACCCGCGGCGCCCGCGCCCCGGCGAGCGCGTCCAGCAGCAGGCCGGTCAGCGCATACGGACCCAGCATGTTGGTGGCGAACTGCAGCTCGAAGCCGTCGGCGGAGGTACGGCGCGGTCCGAGCAGCACCACACCGGCGTTGTTGACCAGCAGGTCGATCGTCGGGTGGTCGGCGGTCAGCTTCGCGGCGAACGCGCGTACCGATTCGAGCTGGGCCAGGTCCAGCTCGCGTACCTCGGTGTCGCCGCCGATGCGGCGGGCGGCCTCCCGGCCGGCGACGGTGTTCCGCACGGCCAGTACGACGTGGGCGCCGCGGCGGGCCAGTTCGGTGGCGGTGACCAGGCCGAGGCCCGAGTTCGCGCCGGTCACGACGGCGACCCGGCCGCGCTGGTCGGGGATGCGATCGGTGGTCCATCCGGTCATCTGCTGCTCCTCGGGTACGGCGGTTCGCGATCAGCGATGACGCTAGGAGCGATCCGGGCGGTCTCGGTCGTTCGCGTTTGCCTAGGTCCGCGGGACCTACCCTGGGCGTGCGGCGTCGCGGCAGACTGGCGGCATGAGCAGCCCACATCCGTACGCACGCGAACTGGGCGCCTTCCTGCGCGCCCGACGTGGCCGGCTGCGCCCGCGCGACGTCGGCCTGGAGCCGGGCGGGCGGCGCAAGGTGACCGGCCTGCGGCGGGAGGAACTGGCCCTGCTGGCCGGGCTGAGCACCGACTACTACCAGCGGATGGAGCAGGGCCGGGAGGTACGCCCCTCCGACGACGTCCTGGACGCGCTCGCCGGCGCCCTCGGGCTGGACGACACCGAACGTCGGCACCTGTTCACGCTGGCCCGGGCCGCCCGGCGGCCGATGCCCGCCCGTGTCGACCACGGTCCGGAGCGGGTGCCGGACGGCACCCGACGGCTGCTGCGGGTGATGGACACCCCGGCGGTCGTCCTCGGCCGGCATCTGGACCTGCTCGACTGGAACCCGATGGCGCAGGCGCTGCTCGGTGACCCGGCGGACCTCCCGCCCGGCCGGCTCAACATGCTCCTGCTGCTGTTCGACGACGTGCTGACCGGGGGACGGAGCTGCCCGGACTGGGAGCGGCAGGCGCTGGACTACATCGGGATGATGCGCGCCGCCGTCGCCGACGACCCGACCCATCCCCGCGCCACCGCGATCGTCGGCGAGCTGAGCATCCGCAGCGCGGAGTTCCGGCGGCTGTGGGCACGGCACGACGTCCGCGCCTCGGTCAGCGGCACCAAGACGTTCCGGGTGCCCGGGCTGGGCGACATCGTCCTGGACTGGGACACCTATCCGCTGCCGGGCAACCCCGGCCCGGTCGTGCTGGTCTTCACCGCCGAGCCGGGCAGCCCGGACGCTGACCGGCTACGGCTCCTGGCGTCGTGGCGCGCGACCCGCCCGGCGTCCACCGGCGTCGACCCGGCCTGATCCGGTCACCGTCCCCGGTTGAGGCCGACGATCGCGCCGTTGAGGGCGGTGGCGAAGAGGGTCCACGCGACGTACGGGGCGAGCGCTGCCCCGGCGGGGCGGTCGGTGCGCGCCGCGCGGCGCAGCAGCACCAGATTGGACGCGTTGAGCGCGGCGATCCCGGCCAGCGCGGCGCCGGGCTTGCGGGCGCCGAAGAACAGGGCGCTCCAGCCGGCGTTGAGCGCCAGGTTGAGCGCGTAGTCGCGGGCGAAGGCGGCGCGCTCGGGCCCTTCGGAGCGGTCGAGCGCCCGGGCGCCGGCCACCGCGATCAGCCCGTACAGCGGGGTCCAGACCAGGGGGAACGCGGCCGACGGCGGCTGCCAGGCGGGCTTGCGCAGGCGGCGGTACCAGCGCGACGAGGTGCCGGTGGAGGTGGCGGCGGCGCCCGCGGCGGCGGTCGCGGTGACTGCCGCAGCGGTCTTGACCAGGGTCGGTACTCGCATCCCGCTCAGCTACCCGGCCAGCGGCGACTCAACCCACCACCGCCGGAAGATCCACTTCCGGATACGCCCCGATGCACAGATCCTTCACCGTCGCGCCGAGAGTCGTAGACAACTTTCACCACCGTCGATAGCCTCTCCATTCAGTGACAGATGTCGATAAGGAGGCTCCATGCGACGGCTCATGCTCTCCTGCGCCCTAACGGCCATCGGTGCCTGGGCGGTGGCGCCGGCACCCGCCACTGCGGCACCTCGCGCGACACCCGGACCCGTCGCCGACGCCGTGACCGCGAAACTTCTCGGCTCGGCCGACACGGCCACCGCCCGCACGGCGGACGCGCAGCAGGCCCGGATCACCGTCACCCGCGCGAACGGCCGGTGGGCCTTCGGCACCGCCGTGCTGCCGGCGGACCGGGCCGCGGACGCGCACCCCACCGGTTCGGTGTTCCTCGCCCGGGCCGACGCCAAGGGCTGGACCGTCGCGTTCGACGGGGAGGCCGCGTTCGGCGACCTGGCCGCCACGTCGCCGCTGGTGAGCGCGACCGAGAAGGCCGTCTTCACCACGCCCGTCACACCGATGTACGCGGGCGGAGACTTCCGCACCGGCATGGCGCTGCCGTTCGCGGTCGGGCAGACGTGGACGCTGACCTCCGGGCCGCACGGCTGGGGCGGCGCCGCCGCGCCGTGGAGTTCGGTGGACCTCGCCGGTGGCGACCAGGTGGTCCGGGCCGCGCGGGCCGGAACCGCGTACACGATGTGCACCGGCTGGATCCGGGTCATCCACGACCGCGGCTACTCGACCGACTACTACCACCTGTGGAGCAGCATCTCCGTGAACGGCGCCGCCGTCGCGCAGGGCGCGTACCTGGGCTACACCGGCACCGACGTCACCTGCGGCGGTTCCGCCACCGGCCGGCACGTGCACTTCGGGCTGCGGCAGAACTCGGCGTACGTCCCGATCGCCGGGCACGGCATCGGCAAGTGGGACTTCGTCAGCGGCGCGGCGGCGTACCAGGGCGGCGCCCGGCACGGGTCCGCCTACGTCGGCGGCGGTGGCGGCGTCTACAACTACGGCGCGCTCGGCTTCAACCAGGGAGTCGTCGACGCCAACGGCGGCGGCACGCTGACCCGGCGCTCCGGCCCCGGAACGGGGTACGGCGCCCTCGGGTCGGTCGCCGACGGCGCCACCGTCACCGTCTCCTGCTCCGCCAACGGCACCTCGCACACCGGCCGCTACGGCACCACCGCCCTGTGGGACCGGCTCAGCGACGGCAGCTGGGTGTCCGACGCCTACCTCTCCACCGGCGTGAACGGGCCGATAAACGGCTGGTGCTGACCGTGCGCGTGGATCATGGCACTGCTACCTTCCGGACGCATGGACGACTCCCCTCGCTGGTACCGCCCGGCCCCCGACGTGCTGCTCACTGTCGGCAGCGCCACCGCGCTGCTCGGCTACCTGATCCCGTGGTTCCGCGCCAGCCGCCGCCACCAGTGGTCGTACTCGGGCTGGGCCTACCTGGAGACCGAGGGCGGCTGGACCTGGCTGGTCGTGGTGTCCCTGGTGATCGCCGTCCTGGCCGGCCTCTGGGCCGGGCGGAGCGTGGCGTGCGCCAAGCTCGCGATCGGCGCGGCGGTGGCCGGGATGTTCCTCGCCAGTGCGGTGGTCGCGGTGAGCCTGGGCGCGCTGCCGGAACGCGACAGCATCAACTGGGTCGGTGAGCTGCCGTTCGAGATGGGGATGCCGCTCATGGCGGTCGGATTCGGGGCCGTCGTCGCCGGGGCGCGGGGCACCGTACGCCGCCCCGCCGAGGAGTGACGCGACGTCACGCCGCCGGCAGGTCCACCACCCGGGTGGCCCAGCGGGCCATCAGCGCCGGGTCGTGGGTGATGACCAGGACCCCGGCGCCCTGCCGGCGCTGGTAGTCGGTGACGACGGCGGCGACGTGCGCCTGGGTGGAGGCGTCGAGCATCGCTGTCGCCTCGTCGCAGAGCAGGTAGTCCGGCCGGTGCACCAGGGCGCGGGCCAGGCAGGCGCGTTGCAGTTGCCCGTCGCTCACCGCGTGCGGGCGGCGGGTCAGCAGGTCGGGCGTCAGTCCGACCAGGTCGGCCAGCTCCGCCGCGCGGGCCGCCGCCTGCTCGCGCGGTGTGCCGGTGGCACGTAGCGGCTCGGCGACGATGTCGGCGAGGCTGAGCCGCGGGTCGGTGGCGGCACGCGGGCTCTGGAACAGGACCGCCACGCGGGTGCGCAGTTCCGCCGGCAGGCGGTGGCGGACGCCGCCGAGCGGTCGCCCGTCGATCGCCACGTGACCGCTGTCCGGGGCGTGCAGCAGGGCGAGGACGCGGGCGAGCGTGGACTTGCCGCTGCCCGACGGGCCGCGCAGCCCGACCGTCTCACCGGGGGCGATGTGCAGGTCGACCCGGTCGAGGACGCGCTGCCCGCCGTACGCGACGGAGACCTGGTGCGCGGCGAGCCCGGCGGCCGGCGCGTCGCCCGGGGCGGCGGCGCCGGTGGTGCCGGGAACCGTGACCGTCATGCCGGTACCTCCTCGCGCAGCGGGTGGTGGCAGGCGACCCGGCCCGCGCCCTCGGCGTCGAGACGGGGCACTGTCGCGCAGGTGTCGGTGGCGCGGGCGCAACGCGGGGCGAAGGCGCAGCCGCCGGGCAGGTCGGTGAGCGCCGGCGGGTGGCCCGGCACCGGCACGAACGCGCGGTCGGGCAGCGCGTCGAGCAGCCCGGCGGTGTACGGGTGGGCCGGGTCGTCGAACAGCGCCTCGGCCGGGCGATGCTCGACGATGCGGCTGGCGTACATCACCGCGACCGTGTCCGCGACGCGGCGCGCGGCGGCCAGGTCGTGCGTGATGAGCAGGACGGCCGCGCCGGTGTCGCAGCGGCGGCGCAGCAGGTCCAGCGTGTGATCGACGAGCGGCCGGTCCAGGCCGGTGGTGGGTTCGTCGGCGAGCAGCACCGGCGGGTCCGGTGCGAGAGCCAGCGCGGTGGCGAGCCGCTGGGCCATGCCGCCGGAAAGCTCGTGCGGGAACCGGTCCAGGTCGGCCGGGTCGAGACCGACGTCGGCGGCGATCCGGTCGGCGGCGGCCTGCGCGTCGCGGCGGGCGTGCCCGTGCGCGCGCAGCGTCTCCTCCAGCAGCTTCCGCCCGGTACGCACCGGGGTGAGCGCGGTGGCGGGACTCTGCGGGACCAGGCCGACGCCCCGGCCGCGTACGTGCCGGGCGAGGTGCCGCTCCCCCGCGCCGATCAGGTCGACCTCGGCGCGGCCCGGCGCGTGCAGGCGGGCATGCCCGGTGACCGTGGCGTTGCGGGGCAGCAGGCCGAGCAGGGCGTGCGCGAGGACGGACTTGCCGCACCCGGACTCGCCGACCACCGCCAGCAGCTCGCCGGGCCGCAGCGTGAGGCTCAGGTCGGTGACGGCGTGCACGAGCGCGTCGCGCAGCCGGAAGCGGACGGTCAGCCCGTCGACTGTCAGCAGCGCCGGGGCGGTCACAGGTGCAGCTCCGCCCGTACGCGCGGGTCGAGGCGGTCACGCCACCGGCCGGTGAGCACGGCGAGCGCCAGCGTGGCCGCCACGAGCAGGAGGCCGGGGACGATGCTGGCCCACCAGGCGCCGGTGAGCAGCGACCGCTGCCCGTCGTTGATCATGTTGCCGATCGAGGCGAGGTGCGGCGGCAGGCCCAGGCCGAGGAACGACAGCGCGGTCTCGTGCCAGACGGCGTGCGGCACCATCAGCGTGGTCGCCAGCGCCAGGCGCGGCAGCACGTGCGGCAGCAGGTGCCGGGTCAGCACCCGGACCCGCCCGGCACCGCCGGAGATCGCGGCGTCGACGAACGGCCGGTTGCGCAGGCTGAGCAGCTCGGAGCGGACGATCCGGGCGGTGGACAGCCAGTGCGTCAGCGCGATGGATGCGATCACCGCGCCGAGGCTGGGCCGCAGCATCGCCACGATGAAGATGCCCAGCAGCAGGTGCGGCAGCGCGGCGACGGTGTCCACGACGCGCATGAGCGCCCGGTCGACCCAGCCACCGACGCTGCCGGCGACGGCGCCGACCAGGCCGCCGATGACCGCCGCGACGAGCGCGGCGACCGCGCCGACGAGCAGCGAGACGCGCAGGCCGTAGAGGCTGCGCAGAGCCACGTCGCGGCCGAGGTCGTCGGTGCCGGCCAGGTGCTCCGGCGAGGGCGCGAGGCGGGTACGGGAGAGGTCGACGGCGCTCTGGTCAAGTGGCCACAGGAGCGGGGCGAGCAGCGCGGCGGCGACGACACCGGCGAGCACGACGACGGCGACGGTCGTGCCCACACTGCCGGGGCGGCGCAGGCGCCGGACGCGCGCGGGGAGGGCGAGGTCAGTCATCGAGGCGTACCCGGGGGTCGGCGGCGGCGTAGGCGAGGTCGGTGAGCAGGTTCGCGGTCAGCACCACGACGGTGGTGGCCAGGGTCGTGGCCGCGAGCAGCGGGAAGTCGGCGCCCAGCGCGGCCTCGACGGTGACCGCGCCGAGCCCGGGCAGGGAGAACACGGTCTCCACCAGGACCGCGCCGCCGACGAGTTCGGGCAGGTGCGTGCCGACCAGGGTGAGGAACGGCAACAGCGCGGTACGCAGCGCGTGTCCGAACAGGACGACCCGGCCGGGAAGTCCTCGGGCGCGGGCGGCCAGCACATGGTCGTCGCGCAGGCTCTCGGCGACCGCGTCACGGACGAACAGGACGAACCACGGCGCCTGGGAGATCGCCAGCACTGTCACCGGGAGCACCAGGTGCCGCGCCACGTCCGCCGGGTCGGTGCCGGTGGCGGTGATGTCGGTGAGCCCGCCCGCGGGCAGCCAGCCGAGGCTGAGGGCGAACACGGCGATCGCCGCGAGGCCGATCCAGAACACCGGCATGGACTGCACGGCGTACGCGACGGCGCGCAGCGCCCTGTCGAACCAGCCACCACGGCGGTACGCGGCGAGCGTGCCCAGCAGGACGCTCGCCACCAGCACCAGGGCGAGCGCGGTGCCGACGAGCAGCAGCGTCCACCCGGCCCGGGCGGCGAGCACCGAGGTGACCGGCTCGTGCCGGCTCGTCGACCAGCCCAGGTCGCCGCGCAGCAGGTTGCCGATCCAGCGGGCGTACTGCACCGGCAGCGGGTCGTCGACGCCCCAGTTGGCGCGGATCTGCGCGAGGTTCTCCTCGCTCGTGGTGAACGCCGCCGCGCCCGCGTACTGCTGGGCCGGGTCGATCGGGGAGGCGGCACCGAGGGCGAACATGCCCATGCTGGTGGCCGCCAGCACCGGTACGGCGACCAGCAGCCGCCGCCGGATCACGACGCCCGCCCCGGCCAGTCGCCGCCGGCCGGTCACGATTCTTTCGTCCAGGTGTGCACGTTCCACCAGATGCTGTTGGCGACGTCGTGCTCGTGCGGCTCGACCCGCGGCGTCACCCCGGTCACGGCGTCCTTCAGCACGTAGGTGTGCTGGAGGTAGGTGAGGAACACCCACGGCACGTCGGTGGCGAGCTGCTTCTGGAACGTGGCGTACGCGGCCTTGCGGGCGGCCGGGTCGGCGCTGTCCCGGCCGGCCTGCAACGCGGCGTCGGTGACAGTGGACCGGTACGAGCCGGGGTTGAAGAAGCCCTGCCCGGCGAAGGCCGAGCTGAACAGCTTGTAGGAGACGAAGTCCGGGTCGTACGGGGTGCCGTAGCCCATGATCAGAGCGTCGTTCTTCATCCGCGGGGTGATCGCGTCCCAGGTCAGCCCCTCCGGCGTGACCTTGATGCCGACCTTCTTCGCGTCGGCGGTGACGGCCAGTGCGAGTTCCTTGCGCAGGCTGTCGGTGGCCGGGTACATGAGCGCGAACGCGGCCTGCCGCCCGTCCTTGACGCGGATGCCGTCCGGGCCGGGCTTCCACCCGGCGGCGTCCAGCGCGGCGGTGGCCGCGGCCACGTCGGCGGCGGGCCTGCCGGCGATCGACGGCTCCGCGTATTCCGACGTGGGCGGCACCGGCCCGAACGCGGGCTCGCCCGCACCGCCGAGCACCCCCGTCACCATGGCCTGCCGGTCCACGGCGACGTTCAGCGCCCGCCGGATCGCGAGGTCGCCGGTGACCGGGTTGCCCATCGGCAGCATGACGCCCCGGTAGTCGGCGGTCGGCACCTTGTGCACCCGGTAGCCGCCCCGGCCGTCGAACCCGGAGGCGAGCTTCGGCGCCAGCTCCGCCGCGTCGAACTCGCCGGCCCGCATCCGCTGGGCCCGCACGTTGTCGTCGGCGACGAACGCCACCACCACGCCGGAGTTCGCCGGTTTGCCGTCCCAGTACGTCTCGTTCGCCGCGAGCACGAGCCGGTCACCCGGGGTCCAGGAGGTGAACCGGTACGGGCCGGTGCCGACCGGCTCGCGGTTGAACGCGGCCTTGTTGACGTCCTGCCCGGCGAACGCCTTCGCCGGGACGATCCCCAGCGCCAGCCGTTGCAGGAACGGCGCGTACGCGTACTTCAGGGTGAACACGACTGTCGCCGGGTCGGGCGCGGCGACAGAGGCGAGCATGTCCAGATCGGAGCGCAGCGTCGAGTCGACGCCCGGATCGAGCACCGCCTGGTAGGTGAACACCACGTCCTGGGCGGTCAGTGGGCTGCCGTCGTGGAACAGCACGCCCTCGCGCAGCTTCGCGGTGACCGTCTTCCCGTCCGCCGAGACGGTGGGAAGCTCGCGGGCCAGGGCGGGCACCAGTTCGTTGCGGGCGTCCCGGGCGACCAGCCCGTCGAAGATCAGCGACGCGCCGTCGACGCCGTAGTTGAGCACCGGGTTGAGCGTGTCCGGCTCGCCCGCCGTGGCGACCACCAGCGTCCCGGCGTTGTTCGTTCCGCCGGTCGACGCCGTGGGCGACGAGCAGCCCGCGACGGCGAGCAGGGCGGCGGCGAGCATCGCGGCCACGCGTACGGGCTTGGGCTTGATCGCCACCGGCAACCCCTCGAACTCGTCCTGCGGCAGGGCGGGCGCTCCGGCGAAGAACAGATCATCGCGTGCCCGAGCGCCCGCCCGCTTCTGCCACTATTCGGTAGTTGCCAAGCATATGCAATAGAGGGCCATTGACGGTGTGCGGCCCTCCGAGCGCGACGTCCGCTCGTAAGGCGGCCGCGCGGCGCGCTGAATATGCTCAGAGCATGGAGGACAGCGAGCAGGCGGTGCTGGCCGGGATGTTGCAGGCGGCCGAGGACGCCGCCCCCGTGCAGGCGGTCGAGGCCGTCACCGGCGCCATCGCCACGGCGTTGGACGCGCGCGGCGTCTCGCTGCTGATCGCCGACCTCAGCGGCCGTGCGCTGGTCCGGCTGACCCACCAGCCGGCCGCCGGTGGCCCCGGCCGCCGCCAGGGCGAGGAGTCCGCCGAGATTCTCCCGTTCGACGGCGGGCCCTACGAACAGGCGCTCCGTCAGCAGACTCCCCGGGTCGTCCCCGGCGACGGCACCTGGACCGTCGTGGCACCGGTCACCGACCGCGGAGAGGCCATCGGCCTGCTGGAGATCGACCTGCCCGACGAGCCGGACGAGGACGCGGTGGCCCGGATCGCCCGCGCGGCGCACGCGCTGGCGTTCGTCGTCATCGCCAACCGCCGCCACACCGACCTGTTCGAGTGGGGGCAGCGGACCACCCCGTTCAGCCTCTCCGCCGAGATCCAGCGCCGTCTGCTGCCCGCCTCGTTCACCTGCGAGGGCGGCGCCTTCACCCTCTCCGGCTGGCTGGAGCCCGCCGCCAGCGTCGGCGGGGACACCTTCGACTACAGCCTCGCGCGGAACCTGCTGCACCTCAGCGTCACCGACGCGATGGGCCACGGCGTGGCGAGCGCACTCACCGCCACCCTCGGCGTGGGCAGCCTGCGCAACACCCGCCGGCGCGGCGGCAGCCTGATCGCCCAGGCCGAGGAGGCGAACCGGGCCGTCGCGGAGCACGCGAACGTACGCGGCGCGTACGTCACCGCCGTGCTGGGCCGCATCGACCTCACCACCGGCCGCTGTGAGCTGCTGAACGCGGGACACGTCCCACCGCTGCTGGTCCGGGACGGCCGGGTCCTGCCCGTGGAACTGCCCGGCAACTTCCCGCTCGGCATGTTCCCCGGCGAGAGCTACCGCAGCGGAGAGCTGGCTCTGCTGCCCGGCGACCGGCTGGTGGTGGTCACCGACGGCATGCGCGAACGCAACGCCGCCGACCTGGACCTGCCCGGGGAACTGCTGCGCCTCGCCCACCTGCATCCCCGCGAGGCGGTGCGGGCGCTGTCCGACGCGGTGCTGGCAGCCGCCGGGCCGGTCCTGGACGACGACGCGACGCTGCTCGTCGTCGACTGGTACGACGGCCACGGGCCACGCCGCAGCACCGCCGGCGCCGACACCGCCCGCGTCAGCCCGGACGAGGAACGCTCAGCGCACCGCCGTGGGTGAGCCGTCCTCGGCCTCCCGTACCGTGCCGAACAGCGGGATGACGCGGTCCACCGAGGTGATCGAGAAGACGTTGCGGATCGACTGGCGCACGACGGCCAGACCGAGCCACCCGTCGCGCTCCCGCAGGTTCTTGTAGACGAGCACCAGTGCGCCCAGGCCGCTGGAATCCACGAAGCCGACCCGGGTCAGGTCGACGATCACCGTCCGCGCACCGCCCTCCACCACCTCGAGCAGCCGGTCACGCAACTGCGGTGCGGTGGCCATGTCCAGGTCGCCGTCGACCTCGACCACCGGGCCGACACGCCCCTGCCGGGTCGTCACCGAGAACTCCACCACTCCCCCTCAACCGCGTACCCGTCGCTACCCGACACCGTGCCAGAAAGCGGCCCTGATCGCCTCCCGTGGGTGCGTGGCGGCTCAGCGGCCTTCCCGTGAAGTGGTGGACGACACCTCAGTGCCGATCCGGTCACGCCGCCGTCTCGGTGCCGGTCCGCCGCACCGGCGCGGGGATCCGCAGCTCGGCGGCGGCCCGGCGCTCGGCGAGGCGTACCGCCGGCCGCATGGCCAGGCCGGCGACCACGAACAGCCCGCCGAGCACCAGCCAGCCCGGGGTGCCCCAGCCGAGCAGCAGCGAGGTCAGCAGCGCCGGGCCGAGCATCCGGGCCAACTGCGGCGCCATGGCGAAGAAGCCCTGGTACTGCCCCTGCCGGTCGGGGCGGGCCAGGGTGAAGCCGACCTCCCAGCCGCTGGCCGCCTGCATCATCTCGCCGAACACCTGCACCAGGGCCGCGCCGAGCAGCACCGCCGAGGCTACCCACGCGCCGCCGACCATCCCGGACACCGCGTACGCGCCGCAGGCGACCAGCAGCACCCAGCCGGCGTGCCCGCTGGCCCGGGCCGCCGTGCCCGGATCGGTCACCCGGCGGGCCACCCGGACCTGCCACAGGACCACGCACAGCATGTTGACGGTGAGCACGATCGCGCCCATCGGCGCCGGGGCGTCGGTCCGCTCCGCGATCCACAGTGGCAGCGCCAGGCTGAGCAGCGGCATGTTCAGGCACATCACCGCGTTGAGCAGCGTGATCAGCGCGTACGGGCGATCGCGCAGCACGGCCAGCCGGCCCGGCTCGGGTCCGGCCGGGACCGGCGCCGCCGCCTCGGGCAGCCGACGCACCAGCAGGGCGGCGGCCAGGAAGCTCGCCGCGTCGAGCGCGAAGGCGGACAGGTACGCGGGGCGGGTGTCCGCCCAGAGCACGAGCGCGCCCAGTCCGGCCCCGGCGGCCAGGCCGGCGTTCGAGACCGACTGCAACCGCGCGCGTACCGCCGTGCGCCGCGCGGGCTCGATCAGCCCGACCAGCAGCGCCTGCCGGCTGGCGGTGAGCCCGGCCTGGCAGGCGGCGTAGCCGCAGGCGAGCAGCACGAACAGCGGGAAGGAACGGATCACGAGGAAGCCGCCGAGCGCGGCGGCGGTCGCGACCGCGAAGACGCCCGTCATCCGCCGTGCGCCGTAGCGGTCGGCCAACTGGCCGGCGGGCACCCCGGCGAGGATGCCCGTCGACCAGCCCACGGTGAGGGCGATCCCGACCTGTGTCGGGGACAGCCCGACCACCCGGATGAAGAACAGCGCCGAGCAGGCGTAGAACGCGCCGTCACCCACCGAGTTGGCGAGCTGCGCCAGGCTCAGCACTCGGACCCGTCGGCCGGTGTCGACATCGGTCATTGCCCGTCCCCCGTTCGCCGTTCTCCTTCCTCCATCCAAGACCTGCGAATTGGCTCACAGAAGCGCCGATTCCGGGCTATTTGATTGGGCCAATGTAGTGTCGTCGCGGTGGACGTACACGTCAGCCTGGCCGGTCCCGGCGACCGCGCCACCCGGATCCACAGGCAGTTGCTGGAGGCGGTCCTGGACGGCCGCCTGCGGCCCGGCGACCGACTGCCACCGACCCGCGAGCTGGCCCGGCGGCTCGACGTCTCCCGCAACACGGTCGCCGTCGCCTACGAGCGGCTGGCCGCCGAGGGCCTGCTCACCGCCCGGGTCGGCGCGGGCACGTTCGTCGCCGACGAGCCGGTCGCCCGCGCCCGGCCGCGTCCGGCACCGGCCGGTGGGGTACGCCCCCGCGCGTTCTGGGCGTCCGCCGAGCCGGCCCCCACCGCCGCGCCCCGCCCGGGTCACGACTTCCGGGCCGGCGCCCCGGACACCGGGCTGTTCCCGCTGGCCACCTGGCGGCGGCTGGTCGCCGGGGAACTGCGTGGCGCGACGATCCGGGGCGGTTACGCCGACCCGGCCGGGCACGAGGGCCTGCGTACCGCCGTCGCCCGGTACGTGGGGCTCGCCCGCGCGGTACGGGCCGCGCCGGAGGACGTCGTCGTCACCCAGGGCGCGCAGCAGGCGCTGGACCTGATCGCCCGGGTCGTGCTCGAACCGGGCGACCGGGTGGCGGTGGAGGATCCCGGCTATCCCCCTGCTCGGCGGCTGTTCGCCGGCCACGGCGCGCGGGTCGTGCCGGTGCCCGTCGACGACGAGGGGATCGACGTACGTGCGCTGCCCGGGGACGCGCGGCTGGTCTACGTCACCCCGTCCCACCAGTTCCCGCTGGGCGTCTGGATGTCGCCTGCCCGGCGGGCGGCGCTGCTGGACTGGGCGGCGACCCGGGACGCGGTGGTCGTCGAGGACGACTACGACACCGAGTTCCGCTTCTCGGCGCGCCCGCTGGACCCTTTGCAGACGCTGGACCGGGCCGGGAAGGTGGTGTACGTCGGCACGTTCTCCAAGACCCTGCTGCCCATGCTGCGCCTCGGTTTCCTGGTCGCCCCGGCGTCGCTGCGCCCCGCGCTGCTGGCCGCCCGGCAGCTCACCGACTGGCACGGCGACCACACCACGCAGGCCGCGCTGGCCCGGTTCATCGACTCCGGCGAGCTGCCCCGGCACATCCGCAAGGCGACCCGGGTCTACGCCGAGCGGCGCGAGCTGATCGACGCCGCGCTGCGCTCCGACCTCGCCGACTGGCTCGATCCGGTGCCGTCCACAGCCGGGCTGCACCTGTGCGCGCGGCTGCGCCCGGAGACCGGCGTCGACCTGCCGACTGTCGTCGCCCGGGCGGCCGAGGTCGGCGTCACGGTACGCGAGATCGCCGGCTACCACGCGGGCCCGCCCGGCCCGGCCGGTCTGGTGCTCGGCTACGGCGCCGTCGCCACCGCCGACGTACCCGAAGGGCTCCGGTTGCTCGCGCGCAGCTTCCGCGGCTGACCGGCGGCGACGCAAATTTCTCCGGACGTCGAGCAACCCCGGGAGCCACACCTGGCGTGACTGTCCCGAACCTGATCGGAGGCTTCACCTTCGGTAACCCCGGGGGTGGGCGCGCCTGAACTACCCTCGCGCCCGTGGACACTGTGGAGATCGATGCACCTGTCGTCGGCGTGACCGTCTACCCGGACCGCGCCCGGGTCACCCGCCGCGGCCGCGTCCGGCTGACCGCCGGCGACCACAGGGTACGCGTCGCCCCGCTCCCGCTGGGCCTGCGCCGGGACTCGATCCGGGTGGGCGGCCGGGGCGCGGTGACGGTGCTCGGGGTCGACGTGACCGCGTGGCGGCAGGCCCGCAGCACCGACGCCCAGGTCGTCGAGCTGGAACGGCGGCGGCGCGAACTGGCCGACGAGCTGGCCGAGGTCGCTGACACCGACGCGATCGAGGACCAGCGCGGCGAGTTCCTCACCCGGCTGGCCGAACGCGCGGGTGGCACGTACGCCCGGGCGCTGGCCGCCGGCGACGCGGCCCCGGCCGACGTCGCGGCCTTCACCGACTCGGTGTCCGGTCAGCTCGCCGAGTCCCGGGCCCGGCGGCGCGGGCTGGCCCGGCGGCGCACCGAGCTGGCGGAGGAGCTGGCCGCTGTGGACCGGGAGCTGGACGCGGCGCGCGGCAAGCGGGAACCGGACCGGCTGGCCGCCGAGGTGTCCGTCTCGGTGGACGCCGACGACACCGAGGTGGAGCTGGAGCTGACGTACCTGGTGGACGGCGCCCGCTGGACGCCCTCCTACGACCTGCGGCTGGTCGAGGACACCATGACTGTCACCTGGTTCGGACTGGTCAGCCAGGGCACCGGGGAGGACTGGCCGGAGTGCGAACTCCAGCTGTTTACCGCGCGGCCGGCGGCGGCGAGCGGCGTACCGGAATTGTCGCCCTGGTATCTCGACCGGCTCCGCCCGGCGCCGCCGATGGGTGTCTCGGCCGCGTCGTTCGACGGCATGGTGCCGCCCCCGGCGCCCGGCGCGGCACCGGCGGGCCGTCCCCGCGCGGCGCGGTCCGCGGCGCCGGCGGTGCGGGAGAGCGTCGCCGAGGTGGAGCAGGGCGTGACCGCGGCGACCTACCGGCCCGCGCGGCCGGTGGCGGTGCCCGCCGACGGCAGCGCGCACCGGGTCACCATCGCGGTGCTGGAGCTGCCGGCCCGGCTGGATCACGTGAGCGCGCCGGTGCGCGCGGCCGAGGCGCACCTGCGGGCCACCGTCCGCAACACGTCGGACCACACGCTGCTGCCCGGCCCGGCGTCGGTCTTCCACGGCGCCGACTTCGTGGCGGCGACGCGGCTGACGACGTGGGCGCCGGGCGAGGAGACGGAGCTGGCGCTCGGGGTGGACGACCGGCTGCGGGTCGAGCGGAAGCTGTCCCGGCGCACCGAGAGCAAGGCCACGCTCGGGTCGACGCGGCGGCGGGAGGTGGAGTACCGGATCACGGTGGCGAACCACACGCCCCGGCCGGCCACCGTCGAGGTGCGGGACCAGCTACCGGTGTCCCGGGACGAGGCGGTGGTGGTACGTGAGACCGCGCTGACGCCGCCGCCCGCCGAGCGTACGGAGCTGGGCGAGCTGACCTGGCGGCTGTCGCTGGCGCCGGGTGAGAGCGGCGAGATCGCGCTGGGCTTCCGGGTGGAGCTGGCGAAGGGCGTCGAGCTGACCGGCTGGCGGGAGTAGCCGCCGGCGCGCGTTAGGAAGGGCCCCTTCTTATGCAGAATGCGTTAAGAAGGGGCCCTTCCTTCGGTCTCAGATGCGGCGACGTCCGTACAGGCCGGCGAAGACGGCGACGCCGATGGCGGCGAAGCCGACCTGGAGCGCCAGCTCGATCCAGTCGATGCCGGGGGTGTCGTCGACGCCGAACGCGCCGGCCACCAGCGTGCCGACGAGCGCGGCGACCACACCGATGAGCAGGGTCAGCCAGATCGGGATGTTCTGCTTGCCCGGCACCACCAGGCGCCCGAGCGCACCGATGACGAGGCCGATGATGAGCGCGGTGAAGAAGCCCGTGATCTCCACGAGAGGCGTCCCTTCCCTCAGATGTGTTGACGCCTCGCTGGTTGCCCCGATCAACGACTTACCCAAACCTGGGAGCCGCTTTCGTCACGGAACTGTCATGACCGTCAGTGATCAGTGGTCCGAGGGCTGGCGGCGGCGCGGCGCGCCGGGCGGCTCGTCCCGCTCGATGCGCAGTTCCCGCTCCAGCTCGGCGATGACCATGCGCAGGTCGTCCAGGCGCTGGCTGATCGCGATCCGGTCCACCTCGTCCGGTATCCCGTCGCCGTCTTCGTCGTAGTCCGGCGCCAACCCTTCGGTCATCTCCAGCCGGCGAGCCTCCTCCATCGAGTTGACGATGACGGCGATGAGGATGTTCAGCAGCAGATTGACCGCGATCATCACGAAGCTGACGTAGTAGAGAAGCGTCCACGGCGACACCTCAAGGCCCTGTTCCAGCAGGTCCGGAAGCGTCTCCAGGGACAGCAGCACGAACAGCGTCACAAGCGATTGCCCGATGTCGCCGTACTGCTCGGGGTACCGGTCTCCGAAGATCAGCCAGCCGGCCATGCCGTACACGTAGAGCGTGACGGCGGCGAGCGCGAGGAACCCGGCCACGCCGGGCAGGCTGCGCCACAGCGCCGTGACGATGGTCCGCAGGCCGGGCGAGAAGCGGACCAGCCGCAGCACCCGGGCCACCCGGATGAACCGCAGCACCGCCGAGTCGCCGTGCAGGCCCGGGATGAAGATGGCGGCGGTGACCAGCAGGTCGAAGACGTTCCAGCCGTGCCGGAAGAAGTCCTGCGGTCGGCGGCCGTACGCGAGCACCCGGATGGTGATCTCCACGACGAAGATCGCCCGGAACGTCCACTCCGTCCACCGCAGCACCGGCCCGGCGGCGCCCAGGTTCGGGTACGTCTCGATGCCCAGCACCACGCCGTTGGCCATGATGAGCACCACGATGGCCACCTCGAACGGCCGGGACGCGACGATCCGGGCACAGTGGCCGGCCAGCCCGCGCTTTCCGTTGCTGGTCCGGCGCCCGCCACGCGGGGCCGGAACCGTGTCCCCGATCAGCGTTCCCCTCCGGCACACGAGAGCCGGACGACGCACGGACGACAGGGGGTAGCCACCCGGACACTTTAGTGGATCACCGACGGCGAACCGCTCCGGCCGGGGCGCGCCCGGCCCGGCTCAGAGCCAGCCGCGCCGCTTGAACAGCAGGTAGAGCGCGCCGCAGACGGCGAGCATCAGGGCCACCGCGAACAGGTAACCGAACCGCCACTCCAGCTCCGGCATGTGGGTGAAGTTCATCCCGTAGACGGTGCCGATCAGGGTGGGCGCGAACAGGATCGCCGCCCACGCGGAGACCCGTTTGATCTCCTCGTTCTGCTCGAAGCTGGCGGCGGTCAGGCTGCGCATCTCCTCGTTCTGCGCCTGCGACACCAGTGTGGCGTTGACGGTGAGGATGTTCTGGAGCAGGTGCCGGAACCCGTCCACCCGCTCCACCACCTGGGTGAGGTGGTCGGCCACGTCGCGCAGCCGGCGGCGCAGCTCCTCGTCCGTGCCGTACCTGTCGAAGCCGTGTGTGAGCGCGTCGACCACCTTCAGCAGCGGCCGGGCGGCCCGCTGGAACTGGATCACCTCGCGGCTCAGCTCGTAGATGCGGCGGCTGGCGTTCGGGTCGCCGCCGAACACCTCGGTCTCGATCTCGTCGATGTCGTTCTCCAGCCCGGCCACCACCGGCGCGTAGCCGTCCACCACCCGGTCCAGCACGGCGTAGAGCACGGCTTCCGGCCCGAGCGCGAGCACCTCGGGTTCGGCCTCCAGCCGCCGCCGTACGCCGGCCAGGTCGGGTGTGCCGCCGTGCCGCACGGTGATCACGAAACCGGGCCCGAGGAACAGGTGCAGCTCGGCGAACTCGACCGCGTCCCGCTCGTCCAGGTAGCGGGCGGCGCGCAGCACCACGAACAGGGTGTCGCCGTAGCGTTCCAGCTTGGGGCGCTGGTGGGCGTTGATCGCGTCCTCGACGGCCAGGTCGGGGAGCTGGAACTCGGCCGCGAGCGTGGCGACCTCCTCCCGGCCCGGCCGGCGCAGCCCGATCCAGGCCATCGCGTCGTCGAGCTGTTGCAGGCAGCGGAACGTGTCGGCGAGGCTCACCGGCGACGCTCGGCGTACGCCGCCGACGTAGACGCCGCTGTCGACCAGTCCGTCGGTTCGCTCCGGCTCGGCCGCGCCCGCGTCGATGGCGTGCTCGTCCAGGCGCCGGCCGAACCCCTCCGAGGACCGGTTGTCCGCCATGCCCCTCCCCCGCTGCTCGGCCGGG
Organism: Micromonospora sp. WMMA1949; assembly: GCF_027460145.1. Classification (NCBI taxonomy): domain Bacteria; kingdom Bacillati; phylum Actinomycetota; class Actinomycetes; order Micromonosporales; family Micromonosporaceae; genus Micromonospora; species Micromonospora sp. WMMA1949. The sequence goes on from NZ_JAPZBG010000001.1 coordinate 2,100,840, forward strand.
TCGCCGAGTCCCCCGCCCGCGCTCGCGCAAACGTCAGGGGCGGTAGCGGTAGCCCATGCCCGGCTCGGTGATCAGATGCCGGGGCCGGGCCGGGTCGTCCTCCAGCTTGCGCCGCAGCTGGGCCATGTACTGCCGCAGGTAGTTCGTCTCGTGGTGGTACTCCGGCCCCCACACGTCGTGCAGCAGCTGGCGCTGGCTGACCAGCTTGCCGGGGTTGCGCAGCAGCTTCTCCAGCATGGCCCACTGGGTGGGGGTGAGCTTGACCTCGACGCCGTCGTCCCGGGTGACGGTCCGGTCGGCCAGGTCGACGGTGTTGCGGCCGATCCGCAGCGCGGGCACGGCGGGCGTGGCCGGGGCGAGCCGCCGGGTCACCGCGCGGATCCGGGCGAGCAGCTCGTCCACCCCGAACGGCTTGGTCACGTAGTCGTCGGCGCCCGCGTCGAGCGCGGACACCTTGTCCTCGCTGCCGGCCCGCCCGGAGAGCACGATGATCGGCACGGCGGTCCAGCCGCGCAGGCCCCGGATGACCTCGGTGCCGTCCAGGTCGGGCAGGCCGAGGTCGAGCACCACCAGATCCGGCGGGTGCGCGGCGGCGGCCTTGAGCGCGGCGGCGCCGCTGTCTGCGACCTCGACGTCGTAGCCCCGGGCGCGCAGGTTGATCCGCAGCGCGCGCAGGATCTGCGGCTCGTCGTCGACGACCAGGATCCGGGTCATTCCCGCTGCCCCTCCGGCTGGCTGGCGGCCGGCAGCCGCAGCACCATGGTGAGACCACCACCGGGGGTGGTCTCCGGGGTGATGCTGCCACCCATCGCCTCGGCGAGCCCACGGGACAGCGCGAGCCCCAGCCCCACCCCGGTCTGGTTGTCCCGGTCGCCGAGGCGCTGGAACGGCAGGAAGACGTGCTCCCACTGGTCCTCCGGGATGCCCGGCCCGGTGTCGATCACCCGCAGCTCGACCTGCCCGGCGTGGGCGCTGGCGGTGATCGTCGGCGGCCTACCGGGCGGGCTGTGCCGCAGCGCGTTCGCCACGATGTTGACCAGCACCCGCTCCAGCAGGCCCGGGTCGGCCAGCGCCGCCGGCAGGTCGGCCGGGATGTCGGTGGTCACCTCGGCCGCCGCCGGGCCCAGTTCGTCGAGCGCCAGGGGTACGGCGTCCTCCAGCCCGATCGCGGTGGCGCTCACGCCCAGCGCGCCGGCCTGCAACCGGCTCATGTCGAGCAGGTTCGCCACCAGCCGGCCCAGCCGGTCCAGCGATTCGTCGGCGGTGGCGAGCAGTTCCTCCCGGTCGTCCGCGTCGAACTCGACGTCGTGGCTGCGCAGGCTGCTCACCGCTGCCTTGGCCGACGCCAGCGGCGTACGCAGGTCGTGGCTGACCGCCGCGAGCAGCGCGGTCCGCATCCGGTCGGCGGCGGCGAGCGGACGGGCGGTGGCGGCCTCCTCGGCCAGCCGCTCCTGGCGCAGCGCGACGGCCGCCTGCGCGGCGAACGCCTCGACCACCCGCCGGTCGGCCGCCTCCAGCCGACGGCCGGCGAGCACCACGCTGAGCCGGTCGTCGACCGGCACCACAGTTTCGCCCGCGCTCGGGCTGCCGGGCGGCCGTTCACCGACGCTCGCCACCACCCGCCAGGCGTCCGCCTCCCGGGCCCGGGCCGGGCGTCCCCCGGCGTCGTCGGTCAGCTCCAGCACGCTCACCGCGCGCAGCCCGAACGTCTCCCGCAGCCGGTCCAGCAGCGCGGGCAACGGCCGCTCGCCGCGCAGTACGCTGCCCGCGACGGTGGCCAGGGTCTGCGCGTCGGCGGAGGCCCGGGCCGCCTCCCGGGTACGCCGGGCCGCCACGTCGACCACCCAGCTCACCGCGATGGCGACGCCGACGAACACGCCCAGGGCGAGCAGGTTGTCCGCCTCGGCGATGGTGAGCGTCCGGTACGGCGGCGTGAAGAACCAGTTGAGCAGCAGGGAGCCGCCGAGCGCGGCGACCAGCGCGGGCCACAGCCCGCCGACCAGGGCCACGCCCACCACACCGGCGAGGAACAGCAGGATGTCGTTGGTCAGGGTGAGGTCGGGCAGCGTCCGCAGCAGGAGCGTGAGCGCCGGCATGCCGAGCACCGCGAGCGCGTACCCGATCAGCCGACGCCGCCGGGACAGCGCGGCGGGCACCGCCGTGCCCCGGCGCCCGCGCCCCGCCTGCGGGTGGGTGACCAGGTGCACGTCGATCGGGCCGGACAGCGCGGTGGTGGTCACCCCGACGCCCCGGGCGAACACCTGCGCGAACCGGCCCCGGCGGCTCGCGCCGAGCACGAGCTGGGTGGCGTTGACGCCCCGGGCGAAGTCCAGCAGCGCCGCCGGGATGTCGGTGCCGAGCACCTGGTGGTACGTGCCGCCGAGGCTCTCCACCAGCACCCGCTGCCGGGCCAGCTGGGCCGGGTCGGCGCCGGCCAACCCGTCGCTGCGTGCGACGTGCACGGCGAGCAGGTCGGCGCCCTTGCTGCGGGCGGCGATCCGGGCGGCCCGCCGGATCAGCGTCTCGCCCTCCGGGCCGCCGGTCAGCGCGACCACCACTCGTTCCCGCGCCTCCCAGGTGTCGGAGATGCCCTGCTGGGCCCGGTACGCGTCGAGCTGCTCGTCGACCTTGTCGGCCAGCCAGAGCAGCGCCAGCTCGCGCAGCGCGGTGAGGTTGCCGACCCGGAAGTAGTTGCCGAGCGCGGCGTCGATCTTGTCGGGCCGGTAGATGTTGCCGTGCGCCATCCGGCGGCGCAGCGCCTCCGGCGTCATGTCCACCAGCTCGACCTGCTCGGCGGCCCGGACCACCTGGTCCGGCACGGTTTCCCGCTGGGTGGTGCCGGTGATCTGCGCGACCACGTCGTTCAGCGACTCCAGGTGCTGCACGTTGACGGTGGAGAGCACGCTGATCCCGGCGTCGAGCAGTTCCCGCACGTCCTGCCAGCGCTTGTCGTGGCGGGACCCGGGCACGTTCGTGTGGGCCAGCTCGTCCACCACGACGACCTCGGGCCGCCGGGCCAGCACCGCGTCCAGGTCCATCTCGGTGAACTCGACGCCCCGGTACGTCATCGACCGGCGCGGCACCACCTCCAGGTCGCCGATCATCTCGGCGGTGTGCCGGCGGCCGTGCGTCTCGACCAGGCCGATCACCACGTCGGTGCCGCGCTCGGCCCGGCGCTGGGCCTCCTCGAGCATGGCGTACGTCTTCCCGACGCCCGGAGCGGCACCGAGATAGATCCGCAGTTCACCCCTGCCCACGCACCCATCCTCCCCGAGTGGAAGGAAGGGCCCCCTGTTAACGCCTCGCGAGGTGGAGGGGGCCCCTCTTAACGCTTCCGTCAGCGCGCCGGGAACGCCTCGTCCAGCGCGAGGTTGAGTTCCAGCACGTTCACCGCGGGCTCACCCATGAAGCCCAGCGCCCGGCCGGTGGTGTGCTCGGCGACCAGCCGCCGTACCGCCGCCGGATCCGCGCCGCGCTCCCGCGCCACCCGGGCCACCTGGATCTGGGCGTACGCCGGGGAGATGTGCGGGTCGAGGCCGCTGCCACTGGCGGTGACCGCGTCGGCCGGCACGGCGGGGCGGGCCGGGGCGTCCCCGCGTACCGGGGTGACGATGCCGCCCTCGGCCACGTAGTCGTGGCCGGGCTGTGCCGCCTCCACCGGTACGCCCTGCCAGGTGGCGACGAACGGTGTCGCGGGCGCGGCCTGGTTGACGCTGACCACGCGGGTGATCGGGCCGGTGAGGCCGTCGGCGCGGAACACGGCGAGCACCGCGCCCACCCCGTCCGGCGTGCAGTACGGGCGCCGCCCGTCGACGCCGTCGAGTTCCCCGACCGCCCTGCTGCGGGCGCAGACCTGGGTGAGCAGGCTCTGCGCCGAGGTCTCCTCGTCGCCGGTGAGCGTGTCCACCACGCTCTCCGGGCCGAGGTTGCCGGCCGCGGTGGCGGTCGGGTCGTAGCCGTCCCCGGCGGCCGACGGGCGGGACTGGAAGTAGCGCGGGACGGGATTGCCGTCCGCGTCGGTGAACGACTGGCCGATCAGCGAGCTGCCGACGGTCCGGTCGCCGACGGTGAGCAGTGAGCCGTCCGCCCTGCCGTCGAGGCCGGGCAGCCGGCCCACGGCGACCAGGGCGAGCGGGTAGACCAGGCCGAGCAGCACGGTGAAGACGAGCACCGCGCGCAGGGCGGCCAGGTGCTGGGAGAGCCAACTGGGAAGGCGCATCACGAGATCCCCGGGACGAACTGGACGAGCAGGTCGATGAGCTTGATGCCGACGAACGGCACCACGATGCCGCCGAGGCCGTAGAGCCACAGGTTGCGGCGCAGCAGCGTCGAGGCGCCGGCCGGGCGGTAGCGCACGCCGCGCAGGGCCAGCGGGATCAACGCCACGATGACTATCGCGTTGAAGACGACGGCGGAGAGGATCGCCGACTCGGGACTGGCCAGGCGCATGATGTTGAGCCGGTCCAGCGACGGGTAGATGCCGGCGAACATGGCCGGGATGATCGCGAAGTACTTCGCGATGTCGTTGGCGATGCTGAACGTCGTCAGCGCACCCCGGGTGATCAGCAACTGCTTGCCGATCTCCACGATCTCGATCAGCTTGGTCGGGTCGGAGTCGAGGTCGACCATGTTGCCGGCCTCCTTCGCGGCCGACGTGCCGGTGTTCATGGCGACGCCGACGTCCGCCTGGGCCAGCGCGGGCGCGTCGTTGGTGCCGTCGCCGGTCATGGCGACGAGCCGGCCGCCCTCCTGCTCCTTCTTGATCAGCGCGAGCTTGTCCTCCGGCGTGGCCTCGGCGAGGAAGTCGTCCACGCCGGCCTCGTCGGCGATCGCCTTCGCGGTACGCGGGTTGTCACCGGTGATCATCACGGTCCGGATGCCCATCCGGCGCATCTCGTCGAAGCGCTCCCGCATCCCGGCCTTCACCACGTCCTTGAGGTGGATGACGCCGAGCGCCCGGGCCGGTTCCCCGGCCACGTGCTCGGCCACCACGAGCGGCGTGCCGCCGGTGCCGCTGATCGTGTCGACCAGTTCACCGACCTGCTCGGTCGGGTGGCCGCCGTTGTCGCGTACCCACTTCATCACCGCGGCGGCGGCGCCCTTGCGGACGTGCCGGACGCCGCCGTCGGCGTCGAGGTCGACGCCGCTCATCCGGGTCTGGGCGGTGAACGGTACGAACGTGGCGTGCGGGATCAGGCCGGGCTCGCGCTCGCGCAGCCCGAACTCGTTCTTCGCGAGCACCACCACCGAGCGGCCCTCGGGCGTCTCGTCGGCCAGGCTGGACAGTTGCGCCGCGTCGGCGAGCGTGGCCGCGTCCACGCCGGTCACCGGCAGGAACTCGGCGGCCTGCCGGTTGCCGAGCGTGATCGTGCCGGTCTTGTCCAGCAGCAGCGTGTTCACGTCGCCGGCCGCCTCGACCGCCCGGCCGCTCATCGCCAGCACGTTGCGCTGCACGAGCCGGTCCATGCCGGCGATGCCGATCGCGGACAGCAGCGCGCCGATGGTGGTCGGGATGAGACAGACCAGAAGCGACACGAGTACGACGCCGGTGACGCCGGAGTCGGTGATCGCCGCGGTGTCCGGCGCGGCGGCCTGGTAACCCTTGGCGAAGATCGCCATGGGCTGGAGCGTGACGACGGCGAGCAGGAAGATGATCGTCAGCGCGGCCAGCAGGATGTTCAGTGCGATCTCGTTCGGCGTCTTCTGCCGGTTGGCGCCCTCGACCAGCGCGATCATCCGGTCGATGAAGCTCTCGCCCGGCTTCTGGGTGATCCGCACGACGATCCGGTCGGAGAGGACCCGGGTGCCGCCGGTGACCGCGCTGCGGTCGCCGCCGGACTCCCGGATCACCGGGGCGGACTCGCCGGTGATCGCCGACTCGTCGACGCTGGCGATGCCCTCGACCACGTCGCCGTCACCCGGGATGACCTGCCCGGCCTCGACCAGGACGACGTCGCCCTGCCGCAGCTGCGGCGCGGGCACCGCCTCGTCCCGGTACGCGTTCGCGGCGGCGCCGGGCGTCCAGCCGACCAGGCGGGTGGCGACGGTGTCCTGCTTGGCCCGGCGCAGCGTGTCGGCCTGCGCCTTGCCGCGCCCCTCGGCGACCGCCTCGGCCAGGTTCGCGAAGATCACGGTGAGCCAGAGCCAGACGGTGATCGCGATCGCGAAGACCGACGGGTCGGCCACCGCGAGCACTGTGGTGAACAGCGCGCCGATCTCCACGATCAGCATCACCGGGTTGCGCCACAGCGTGCGCGGGTCGAGCTTGCGCAGCGCGTCCGGCAGCGACGCGATCAGCTGGCGCGGGTCGAGCAGTCCGCCGCCGACCCGGTCGTCGCGGCGCCCCGGCGTGCCGGCCACCGGTGTGTCGGCGGTCTGAACAGGTGCGGTCATGTCCTTGTCTCTCATGGTGGTCACAGCCCTTCGGCCAGCGGGCCGAGTGCGAGTGCGGGAAGGAAGGTGAGGGCGACGAGGACCACCGTGACGCCGACGACCATGCCGACGAACAGCGGCCGGTGGGTCGGCAGAGTGCCCTCGGCGGCGGGTGTGGGTTGCTGCCGGGCCAGTGAGCCGGCCAGGGCGAGTACGAAGATGATCGGCAGAAACCGGCCGAGCAGCATGCAGAGCCCGAGTGCGGTGTTCCACCACGGCGTGTTCACGGTGATGCCGGCGAACGCGGAGCCGTTGTTGTTGCTCGCCGAGGTGAACGCGTAGAGCACCTCGGACAACCCGTGCGGCCCGACGTTGAGGCGTGTCGAGTCGTTGCCGGTGGCGAACGCGGCGGCGGTGCCGGCGAGCACCAGCGCCGGGGTGATCAGGAAGTACATCGACGCGAACTTGATCTCGCGCGAGCCGATCTTCTTGCCCAGGTACTCGGGGGTGCGCCCGACCATCAGCCCGGCCACGAACACCGTGATCACCGCGAGGATCAGCAGCCCGTACAGGCCGGCGCCGACACCGCCGGGGGCAACCTCGCCGAGCATCATGTTGCCCAGCGTCATCATGCCGCCCGGCGCGGTGTACGAGTCGTGGAACGAGTTGACGGCTCCGGTCGAGGTGAGCGTGGTGGCCGCCGCGAACGTGGCCGAGTTCGACACGTCGAACCGCACCTCCTTGCCCTCCAGCGCCGCGCCGACCGCCTGCGGCACCGTGCCGTCGCCGGCCAGCTCGAAGACGTTGGTGAGGGCGACACTGGCGAACGCCAGGATCGCCATCACGGCGACGATCGCGTAGCCCTGCCGCTTCTGCCCCACCATCCGGCCGAAGACCCGGGGCAGGCTGAACGGGATCACCAGGATCAGGAAGATCTCCAGCCAGTTCGTCCACGCGGTCGGGTTCTCGAACGGGTGGGCGCTGTTGGCGTTGTAGAAGCCGCCGCCGTTGGTACCGAGCTCCTTGATGACCTCCTGGCTCGCCACCGGCCCGCCGGTGACGGTCTGGGTGCCGCCGGTCAGCGTGGTCACGTCGGTGCCGCCGGAGAGGTTCTGCACCACGCCGCCGAGCATCAACACGAGCGCGCCGAGCACCGCGATCGGCAGCAGGATCCGCAGCGTGATCCGGGTCAGATCGACCCAGAAGTTGCCCAGCTCGCCGGTACGGCTGCGGGCGAAGCCCCGGATTAGCGCCACCGCGACGGCGATGCCCACCGCCGCCGAGACGAAGTTCTGCACTGCGAGGCCGGCCATCTGCACCAGGTGGCCCATCGTCGACTCACCCGAGTACCACTGCCAGTTCGTGTTGGTCACGAACGACACCGCGGTGTTCCAGGCGCCGTGCGGCACCACCGGGTCGAAGCCCAGCGACAGCCACAGGTGGTTCTGCAGGCGCTGGAACGCGTACAGGAACAGCAGGGACACGGCCGAGAAGGCCAGCACCGAGCGGGCGTACACGCCCCAGGTCTGCTCGGCGGCCGGGTTGACCCCGACCAGCCGGTAGATGCCCCGCTCGACCCGGGACGACCGGGTTCCGGCGACCACGCGGTACATGTGGTCGCCGAACGGCCGGTGCACGGCGACCAGCGCCGCCACCAGCGACAGGACGAAGAGCACTCCCGCTGTCGTCATGCTCATCAGAAGCGCTCCGGGAACAGCAGGGCGGCGACCAGGAACACGCCCAGGCCGATCGCCAGCACCAGGCCGACGGCGTTGACGGCGTTCACAGCTTCTCCACGCCCCTGACCACGAGGGCGAGAGCCGCGAACAGCCCCACCGTCAGCAACACGAACAGCACGTCAGACACGGCTGATCTCTCCTAGCGGAAGTTGTCCTCGCGACCGCCTCCCGGCCGCGCCGGGCAATCACAGCGCCGTATCCGGCGGACGGACAGGGGTCTTGACGCGACCATCACGCGCGGCCACGGTTTCTTGACGCGCTTTTCACGCCGCTCTCCGGGCCGGTGATCCGGGTCACCGGACGGGCCTCGGCCCCGATCGACCGGAGGTGCCGGTAACCGGCACCGAGCACCGCGGCGAACCCGATCGGCACGGCCTGGGACCAGGCGTCACCCGAGCCGGTCAGCTCGCCGTAGCGGTGCGCGAGGAACCCGACGAAGACCGCCGCACCCAACGCGGCCACCGCCGCGACCGCGCGCAGGTCGGCCACCACAGCGGCGTACGCCCCGACGACGCCCGCCATCACCAGGACCCGCCCCGGCAGCTCGTCTGGTGCGAACACCCCCGCCGCCACCAGCGCCGCGCCGACCACCACTGCGGCGCCGGCGGCCACCCGGAATCCGGTGCACCCGTCCACCCGTTCTCGTCCCATTTCCGCCTCCCGCGTCGGTACGTCCTTCGCGGGCCACACCAGCCGGGGCAGGTGGGCGAGGTCGACGGCTTTGACGGATCCGGTACGGGCGGGCCGGGGCTTTTCACGCCGCCTTCACGCAGCGCGACGTGTGCGGGTCAGCGGGCGGCGGCGCGGGAGACGAGCGCCTCGGCGACCTCGCGCAGCTTACGGTTGGAGTCCTGGGAGAGCTTGGCGAGCAGCGTGAACGCCTCGTCGGCCGAGCAGCGCCGCTGCCCCATGATGATGCCCTTGGCCTGCTCGATCACGGCCCGGCTGCGCATCGCCTCCTGCATCTGCCGGGCCAGCGTCGCGGTGCTCTCGTAGAGGTGCGTGTTGGCGAGCGCCACCGCCGCGTACGCGGCGAACTCCTCGGCCAGCTCTATCGACGCCTTGTCGAACGCGTGCGGCACGCCGCCGTAGACGTTGAGCGCTCCGGTGACCGCCTCCTGGATCGGCAGGCCGATCGACAGCGAACTCTCCACGCCCGAGGCCCGGGCCCGCGCCGCCCAGCCCGGCCAGCGCGGCTCGTCGGTCAGGTCGGGCAGGGAGACGCTCACCGCGCTGACCGAGGCGTCCAGGCAGGGGCCGTCGTCGTGCTCGTACTGCCACTCGTCGAGACTGCGCGCCAGGTCACTGGTGTAGGCGATCGCCCGGTTCGCCCCGGCCCGCACCAGGGAGACGGACACGTGCACGCTGCCCGGGACCGCCCGGTTGGCCAGTTCGGCGACGCGTGCCAGGACGTCGTCGAGCGCCACCTCGTCGAGCCGGATCCGGCTCAGCTCCGCGAGGGCTTCGCCGGGCTCGATGCGGGGGGCTTCCATGCTCTCGTCCTGTCCTGGTGAAGGTCATCGGCAGTGGTCGTTCCGATGACGGTACCCGGGACGGACCCGTACGAACGCCTCCCACGCTGCGATGTCCACCCGCTCGGCGTATCTTCGGATACGGGTCAAGACATGCGCCCTCCTGCTCCCGGCGAGTGCCGCCGGGAGCCTCCTCGGACGTTGAGGTGGGGGTGCCGTGTCCGACGAACAGCCGATCATGTGGCTGAGCTGCCACGCGGGCACGGACGTGACTCAGGTCTCGGTGGCCGGCGAGGTGGATCTCAGCAACGCGCATCTGCTCACCGAACTCGTGGAGACGGCCGTCGCGGCGCCCGCCCCGCTCGTGGTGATCGACCTCGCGGAGGTCAGCTTCTTCGGCGCGTACGGCACGAACGCACTGGTGCTCGCGCAGCTGATGCTCACCCGGCACGGCCGGCGGCTGATCCTGCACCGGCCCTCCCCGGTGGTCCGGCGCGTCCTCGCCGTCACCGGCACGCTCGCCGCGTTCGAGGTCGTCGATCGCCCGGCGCTACCGGCCGCCGGCCACGCGTCGGCACGTCCCGTCGTACCGACCCGTTCCGGGTCGTAGAGTTGTCCCGGTAGTCGACGTCCCGTCCGGGGCGTCACGAACGAGCGTCAAGAAGCGGCGCGGTCCCGATCTCCGTCAGGAATCGGGACGCCGGTCCGTCACCACGGGCCGATCCCCACCACCAGCCGTCGCGCCCCTCGCGGGCCGGCGGCGTCGCTTCGCACAAGGACGTCACCGCTCATGCCGCAGGACCACCCCGACCTCGCCGCAGCCCTGATCAGACTCGGCCGGATCAAGTACGACGAGGTCGACCTCGACGTGGTGTTGTCGACCATCGCCCAGGTCGCCAAGGACACCCTGCCCGGTACCGCCGAGGTCTCGGTCACCCTGGTCCAGGGCACGCAGGCGCACACCGCCGCGTACACCGGTGAGCTGGCGCTGACGCTCGACGAGTGGCAGTACGCGCAGGGCCGTGGCCCGTGCCTGGACGCGGCCACCACCGGCACCGCCATGCTGGTGCCGGACATGGCGGCGGAGAGCCGCTGGCCGGAGTGGGCAGCACGCGCCCACGAGGCGGGTGCCGCCAGCTCGCTGTCCATCGGCCTGCCCATCCAGGAGGCCGTGGTCGGCGCGCTGAACATCTACGGCGCGTCGCCCGGCGTCCTCGACGAGCAGGTCGAGCTGGCGCAGACGCTGGCCGGGTACGCGGCGATCGCGCTGGCGAACGTCCACCTCTACGAGAGCACGGCGACGCTGGCGCAGCAGATGCAGGAGGCGATGCAGAGCCGGGCCGTGATCGAGCAGGCGAAGGGCATCATCATGGGGCAGCGGCGCTGCTCGGCCGACGAGGCGTTCGCCATCCTGGCCCGGGTGTCGCAGGACTCCAACCGCAAGCTGCGCGAGGTCGCCGAGTCACTCGTCGATCGCGCGGTGCACGGACCCCGTGACTGAGCGTGAGGTCAGCGCGGCATCTCGCGCCAGCCGGAGCCGCTCGCGCGCCACGCCCCGGCCAGGATCGTCGCTGAGCCGCGACTCGGGCACTGCTGAATCTTCGACCGGCCGCTCGCCCCGCCGATCTGCGCCTGGACCTGCCACTGGCTTCCGTCGGTGCGGATGTAGACGTCGCGCCGTCCGCGAGGGTTGCTGACGCCGTTCCACCAGTGTTCCTCGACCACCATGCGGTGACCGTACCCCAGGAGACCCGGACCGGCCCAGACCGGAATTCCGTTGCTCCGCGTCACCGGGCGGCGGCACGCTCCACTGATGACCTCACCAGACCTGCCGCGACAGTTCACCATCCGCGAAGGCGAGCTGCGCATCCTCAACCCGTTCGACGACGTCAAGCTGGCCACACTGGGCCGGGCGATCCGGTTGCGCTCCGGCGACGAGCTGCTCGACCTGTGCAGCGGCAAGGGCGAACTGCTCTGCACCTGGGCCCGGGACCACGGGATCACCGGCACCGGGGTCGACATCAGCACCGCCTTCACCGCCGCCGCCCGGGAACGCGCCGCCGAACTCGGCGTGGCCGAGCGGGTACGGTTCGTGCACGGCGACGCCGCCGCGTACACCCCGGAGCGGCCGGTCGACGTGGCCGCCTGCGTCGGCGCGACCTGGATCGGCGGCGGGGTGCCCGGGACGCTGGAACTGCTCGACCGGGCGTTGCGGCCGGGTGGCATGGCGCTCGTCGGCGAGCCCTACTGGCGGCGTGACCCGCCGGACGACGAGGCGGTCACCGGCTCGCACGCCGGGTCCCGCGACGAGTTCACCGACCTGCCCGGCCTGGTCGCGTCGTTCGGCGAGTGCGGCTGGGACCTGGTCGAGATGGTCCTCGCCGACCAGGACAGCTGGGACCGGTACGCCGCCGCGCACTGGCTGAACCTGCGCCGCTGGCTGGACGCCAACCCGGACGACGAACTGGCCCCGGAACTGCGGCGGGAACTGACCGAGGATCCGCTGCGATACGTCCGTTTCCAGCGCGAGTACATGGGGTGGGGCGTCTTCGCGCTGCTGCGGCGCTGACCTGCTTAACGAACGGCTACGCAGGGTAAAGCCAGATCATGGGACAGTTGCGCACCTCGCCGCCGCCGCCACAGGCCACCGAGCTGGAGCAGTGGGTGCTGGACAGTCCCGAGGATCTGCGCGGCCTGCGCGCGTCGCTGCGCGAGGCGCTGAACCGGCACGGCCTGGTGCAGGGTGAGGACCTGGACGAGGTGCCGCACCTGGTCGTGCTGGTCGCCACCGAGCTGGCGAGCAACGCGCTGCGGCACGGTCGCCCGCCCACCATCATCACGCTGCTCGCCACCGACGACCGGTTCCTGCTCGACGTGGCCGACCACGACGTCAGCACCGTGCCGGAGCTGACCGACATCAGCCCGACGGACTCGGGCGGGCGGGGCCTGTTCCTGGCCCAGTCGGTCTCGCTCGACGTGGGCTGGTACGCCACCGAGAAGACCAAGAACATCTGGGCCTCGTTCTCCCGGTGACGGCCCGGCCGGGCCACCCGTCGGCCCGGCCACCGGGCCGGCTCAGCGATCTCCGGCCGGGATCGGATCGTCGTACTGGCCGGGCGGCCCGGACAGCGGTTCGCCGTCCACCAACGGCCACGCGTTCGGGGTACAGCCGTGCAGGCCGAGCGTCTGCTGCACCATCACCGGCGCCGGGCCGCCGGCCCGGGGGCAGCGCTCGTGGCCGCGACCCAGCCGGTGGCCGACCTCGTGGTTGAGCAGGTACTGCCGATAGAGATCCAGGTCGGTCACGTGCGGCACCCCGTACGCCCAGCGGGCCACGTTGATCACCACTTGGTCGCCGTTGCGGCAGGACGTGTAGCGGTCGCTCGGGTCGCCGCAGAGACGCCCCCGGGTGACAGGCGTGGTGAGCAGCACGGTGAAGTCGGCCCGGTCGTCGCGGCCCACCCGTTGCAGCCGCCACCGGCCGTCGCCGGTCCAGCCCCGCCGGTCGGCGAGGGTGGCGGCGACGTCCCGGGCGAACCGCTCCACGTCCACGTTGCGGATGCCGTCCTCGACCGCGACCCGGTAGCGCAGCAGCTCACCGGAGCGGCCGGCGACCGCGCCGACCGTGTCGGCGGTCCGGAACGTGCCGGCGCCGCGTGCCGGGTAGCCGATGCCGGGGGCCACCCGGCCGGCCGCCGGGACCGGTGCCGGCGCGGCAGTCGGTGTGGGGCGGGCGTCCGGCGCGGGCGCGCTCGGTGCCGCCGCCGGCACGGTCCGCCGCACGTCGATGCGGTCCAGCAGGTCCGGGTGCCGGGCGGCGTACCCGCCTGCGGCGAGCGCGGCCCCGACCAGGGCCACCGCCAGGAGCCGCGGTGATCGCGACCTCCGCCGTCGCCGGTGCAGCCCCCGGTCATGTCCGCCCACGTCGATCTCCGTCCGTCGCGCCGCCCCGCTCCGGGCAGGAGTACGGACGCCGGGCCCGGACGGTTGAACGGGCGGGCCGGGTACCGTCGGTGCCGGGGTGGGCGACCTGCCGCCTGTCGGAGTCCAGGGAGAGCCACCCGTGTCACCAGCCGAGCGACTGCTCGACGCCGCCGTCGCGACCGCGCGCGGCACCGACGTACGCGCTGCCGAGCGGGCCCTCGACAGGTTCGTGGTGGCCGACGGCGCGGCGGTGGACGCGGCGCTGCTCGCCCGGCTCACGCGGGACGTGGGCCGGCTCTGGCCGCGTGGCTGGCAGCCCGCCGACCTGGACCGGCTCGCCATCCGGCGGCTCACGCCGCGCGGCGCCCGGCTGCTGCGCGACGCGATGGCCGCGCAGCGACGCACGCTGCCCCCGCCGGTCCCGGCCTGGTTCGACGAGCAGCTCACCGAGACCGGCGCCCGCTGGGACGATGACGCGGGCTGGCTGGACCGGCGCGCCGACGGCGACCGGATCACCGCGCTGCGGGACGCGGTCGACGCGGTCGTCCTGGTGGCGGGGCTGCCGCCGATCGCGGCGCTGCGGCCGCCACCCGGCTCGGCCGGCACCGCACTCGCGGCCGCGACACCGAGCGGTTCCCGGATGCTCGACCGGGTACGCGCGCTGCTCGCCAAGGCCGAGTCGACCGGCTACCCGGCCGAGGCCGAGGCGTTCACCGCGAAGGCGCAGGAGCTGATGGCCCGGCACAGCATCGACGCGGCGCTGCTCGACGCCGGGGCCGAACGTTCCGGCGGCCCGGGTGGGGTACGGATCGGCGTCGACGCCCCGTACGCGGCCGCGAAGGCGCTGCTGATCCAGGAGGTGGCGGCGGCGAACCGGTGCGAGTCGGTCTGGTCCGACGACCTGGGTTTCGCCACCGTGCTCGGCTTCCCGGCCGACCTGGCGGCGGTCGAACTGCTGCACACCTCGCTGCTCGTGCAGGCCACCGCCGCGATGCTGCGCGGCCGGGGCGAGCGCGGCAAGGCCGGCGGGCGGCGTACCAAGGGCTACGACGAGTCGTTCCTCAACGCGTTCGCGCTGCGCATCGGCGACCGGCTGCGGGAGGCGAGCGCGGCGGCGGCCGAGGAGTTGGCCGACGACCGGCTGCTGCCGGTGCTCGCGGCCCGCTCCGACGCCGTCCGGGAACGCGTCGACCAGCTCTTTCCGGGCACCACCCGGCACCGCCTCCAGGTGCGCGACGAGCAGGGCTGGGTCTCCGGCACCAGCGCGGCCGACCGCGCCTCGCTCGACCCGGGCCGCCCGGCACGCCGTCCGGTACGCGGTGGTCGCTGACCTTCCCGGGTGATGATGTCGGATCGGGCGGACCGGCTCCGACCCGTCTGCGAGGCGCCACCGCCGGTGGCCCGCATCCGAGGAGTACACCGTGAAGTACATGCTGCTGATCTGGAACCGGCCCGGCTTCGTGGAGGAGCTGACCGAGGCGGAACGCACCGCGATCTTCGGTGAGGTCGACGAGATCATGAAGGAGCTGACCGAGTCCGGCGAACTGGTCGGCGGCGAGGCGCTGGCCCACCCCTCGCAGACCCGCACGGCCCGCCCGGCGGCCGGTGGCGGCGCCGAGGTCACCGACGGGCCGTTCATGGAGAGCAAGGAGCAGTTCGCCGGCTACCTGACCGTCGACTGCGAGACCCCGGAGCGGGCCGCCGAGATCGCCGCGCGCTGGCCGGACGTACGGCACGGTTTCGGCGTGCTGGAGGTGCGGGCGGTGATGGAGCAGGCCGGGACGGAGATGTGACAGCACCTGTGGTCGAGGACCTGCTGCGTACGCTCGCGCCGCAGGTCCTCGGCGTGCTCGTGCGCCGGTACGGCCAGTTCTACGCCTGCGAGGACGCCGTGCAGGAGGCACTGCTCGCCGCCGTCGTGCAGTGGCCGGAACAGGGTCTGCCCGACCACCCCCGCTCCTGGCTGGTCACCGTCGCGACGCGGCGGCTCACCGACGAGTGGCGCAGCGAGCACGCCCGCCGGGCACGCGAGGTCGCGGTGGCGGTGCGGCAACCGGCGTACGCCACTGTCGCCCCGCCCGCCGACGAGGAGCCGCCGAGCGGGGACGACACGCTGAAGCTGCTGTTCCTCTGCTGCCATCCGGTGTTGCCGGTGAGCGGGCAGGTGGCGCTCACGCTGCGCGCCGTGGGTGGGTTGAGCACCGCCGAGATCGCCCGCGCGTACCTGGTGCCGGAGGCGACGATGAGCCAGCGGATCCGCCGGGCGAAGCAGCGGATCGAGGCGGCCGGCGCGCGGTTCACGCTGCCCTCGCCGGCCGACCGGGACGAGCGGCTGGGCACGGTGCTGCGCGTGCTCTACCTGATCTTCAATGAGGGCTACACCGCGTCCAGCGGCGAGGCGCTGCACCGGGCCGAGCTGACCGGGGAGGCGATCCGGCTGACCCGGGAGATGCGCCGGCTGCTCCCGGACGGCGAGGTGGCCGGGTTGCTGGCGCTGATGCTGCTCACCGACGCCCACCGGGCCGCCCGTACCGGGCCGGACGGCGAACTGGTGCCGTTGGCGGAGCAGGACCGCACCCGCTGGGACCGGGACGCGATCGCCGAGGGGGCGGCGCTGGTGACCGAGGCGCTCACCTGGTCGGCGCCGGGGCCGTACCAGGTGCAGGCGGCGATCGCCGCGGTGCACGCGGAGGCGCCCACCGCCGAGGACACCGACTGGCGGCAGATCGTCGCGCTCTACCGAGTGCTGGCGCGGGTCGCGCCGAACCCGATGGTCACGCTCAACCAGGCCGTCGCGGTGGCAATGGTGGACGGCCCGCGCGCGGGGCTGGCGCTGCTGGCCACGCTCGACGCCGACGACCGGACCGCGGGCCACCACCGGCTCGCCGCCGTCCGCGCGCACCTGCTCGACCTGGCCGGTGATCGTGCCGGGGCCCGGGCCGCGTACCTGGCCGCCGCGCGGGCCACCACGAGCCTGCCGGAGCGGCGTTATCTGGAGGTACGCGCGGCGCGCCTGGCCGACAGGTGAGTCCCGCGGGGCCGGCTCGGGTCAGAACAACCGTCCCCGGTACGGATGCGGCCGACCCCACCGCTCCTCCCACTGGAGCAGCTCCGCCTGCCACCGCGGCAGGTCGGGCCGGTACTCGCGAATCAGTTCGCGGTTCTCCGGACGATCGACCAGGAACCGCCAGTACGACTCGACCGCCTCCCGGGTCTCGTCCAACGAGTAACGACCCCGCTCGTCCGCGACCCACTCGTTGACGAACTCGACCCCGTCGGACGAGAAACCGACCTCGTACTTGTCGCTGTCCCACGCCTCGTCGAGCGGACGGCCGTTCGCCACGTCGTCGATCATCTGAAGGGCGTCCAGGCAGGCCGAGTAGGAGACGGAGATGTCGGTGATCAGCCAGGCGCCGAGAGCCCGATAGCGCTGATCGGCCACGTTGAACAGCGGGAGCCGGAACTCATCGACGGAGAAACTGATGAACGCCAACGGAAGTCCTCCGGATCATGGGATGACGACCGGCCATCCGTGGGTGAAGCCGCCCGAGCCATTGTAGAAACCCTCGATCACCAGGCCCTTGTGAGTGCCGCGCCACATGCTGGTGCCGGGCACCGGCTTCGCGTTCTGGAAGGCACCGGTGATGGCGTTGTCGACCTGGGCCGGTGTCCAGTCGTCGGGGAAGAAGGAGCTTTCGCCGCCGTTGCCCTTCTTCGGCTTCCAGGCCCCGTGCGGAGGGTTCAGCGTCGGATCGAAGAACTCGGGTTTGGCGGTGTAGGCGCCGGTCTTGGGGTCCTTGACGACGCTGCCGGGCTGGAGCCGTCGGCCGGGGAAGTCCTCACCGCCGGGCCGGTAGTGGTAGCCCGACCCCTTGGGCATGCCCGGCTTCACGTGGCCGCCCATCACGTGCTCGGTGAAGTGCGGGTTCATCCGGTCGGGCCGGTTACGCGTCTTCGTGCGCTTGAGAAAGCGCAACGCGGCCCGCATCAACCGGCCGCCTGCTTTGCCCCCGCCCATGTCACCTCACCCGTCGACGAGTTTCCAGAGGGCTTCCTGGACGAGGTTGCCGACGATGGTCCGGGCCAGCGCATGGAAGATCGGGATCTCCAGCAGCGAGGCGCCGAAGGTGACCGCCGCGGTGGCGATGGCCTGCGCGATCTGGATGGCGAGGACGACCAGTTGCACGATGACGGCGACCTTGAGGGCGAGCACGATCGCGCCGCAGATGATCAGGCCGGTGCCGGTCAGTACGGCGGCGGTGACGCCGTCGCGCAGGCTGTCGGCCGGGCTGTCCTCCTTGTTCCACCAGGTCTGGAACGCGGTGATGTCCTGGCCGGTGTGCTGGGTCCAGACCGTAGCGGCGCCGGTGTTCGCCTCGCTCACCACACCGGAGAGGGTGTCGGAGAACCGGATCCAGGCGTTGCCCATCTCGAACAGCTTGGTCTCGTCCGCCTCGGGCCAGGTGTAGCCGAGGACGCCGAGCAGCGACCGCAGCTCGCCGGGGAGTTCCATGCCCATGCTCAGCCTCCCAGCATCCGACGCAGGCCGTCGAGGTTGCTGGTGATGGCCGCTTCCGTCCCGGCGTAGCGGACGGCCATCTTGCCGAGGTCGGCGCCCGCGGCGGCGATCTCGGTGAGCGCGCTGTCGAAGCACTCGAACGCGAACGCGGAGACCTCGTCGTGGGCGGCACCGATCAGCGAGCCGATGTCGTCGGTCCCCCAGGGCCGGCCGAAGGCCGACAGCTCCGCCCGGAAGGCGGTGAGCGCCGTGCCGAACCGGGTGGCGACGGCGTCCAGCGCGGACCCGGAGGCGCCCAGCCGCTCCGGATCGATCTCGACCGGCATCAGCGCCCGTCCTGACGGGCGAGCCGGTCCTGCGCCTGCATCAGGGCGTCGGTGAACATGCTGAACTGGCGTCCCGCGTCGGCCTGGACGCGGCGCAGCTGCTCACCGAGCGAACCCAGGTCGACCTCGCCCGGGGCGGTGGTGGCCTGCTCCCGCAGGTCGGCGAGCGCGGCGTTCACCGCCGCTTCGATCTCCTCGGCGAGGGCCTCGCTGGCCATCCGCATCACGCGGGGATCGAGCGTCAGCCCGGTGACCTGACCGGGTGGGCCGGCGGTGACCCGGATCAGACCGTCGGCGGCCTCGCCGACACCTTCCGGTGGTGCCACCTGTTCGCTCGCGTGGGTCTGCCGCTGGAGCGCGGCCATGGTTTCGGACAGCACCCGGCCGAAGCCGGACGGGTCGGCGGCATCGGCCATCGAGAAGCTCCTCCGCGTTCGAGGTCGCCTCGCATCCTATGCACCGGAGCCGATCCCGGTGGTCCCGCCGGATCGATGTGGACCGTGGCATCCGCCACTGGGGACGGTCACCGTCCGTATACAGCACTCCGGGCCGGCCCGTGGGCCGACCCGGTGGTGTGTGTGCGTCGCGTACTCAGCTCTTGAAGGCGTCCTTGACCTTCTCGACGGCCTGCTTGAGCTTGGCACCGGCCTGGTCGTTGCGGCCCTCGGCCTCGAGGCGCTCGTTGTCGGTCGCCCGGCCGATGCCCTCCTTGACCTTGCCCGTGGCGTCCTGCGAGGTGTTGTCGATCTTGTCGTCGAGACCCATGATGACCTCCACTGGTGCGGTTGCCTGACGACAACTGGTTACCCCGGGGGCCGTCCGCTCAATCCCCTCACCCGATCGGGCGAAAGCGTCGTAGCCGCAGGCTGTTGCCCACCACGAAGACCGACGAGAACGCCATCGCCGCCCCGGCGAGCATCGGGTTGAGCAGCCCGGCCGCCGCCAGCGGCAGCGCCGCGACGTTGTAGGCGAACGCCCAGAACAGGTTGCCCTTGATGATCGCCAGGGTCCGCCGGGAGAGCCGGATGGCGTCCGCCGCGGCCATCAGGTCGCCCCGGACCAGCGTCAGGTCGGCGGCCTCGATGGCCGCGTCGGTGCCGGTGCCCATGGCCAGCCCGAGGTCGGCCCGGGCCAGCGCGGCGGCGTCGTTCACCCCGTCGCCGACCATGGCGACCACCCGGCCCTCGCGCTGGAGCCGCTCGACCACGTCGACCTTGTCGGCGGGCAGCACCTCCGCGATCACCTCGTCGATGCCGACCTCGGCCGCCACCGCCTTCGCCACCGTGGTGTTGTCGCCGGTGAGCAGCACCGGCTTGAGGCCCAGCTCACGCAGCCGGGCGACGGCCGCCCGGCTGGTCGGCTTCACCGCGTCGGCCACCGCGAGCACGCCCCGGGCCCGCCCGTCCCAGCCGGCCAGGATCGCCGTCCGCCCGGCGGCCTCCGCGCCGGTCGCGGCCCGCTCGACCTCCTCGGGTACGTCGAGACCCCGTTCCCGCAGCAGCCGGGCCCGGCCGACCACCACGGTCCGGCCGTCGACGGTGCCGGTCACGCCCAGCCCCTCGGCGTTGGCGAACTCGCCGACCGGCGGCAGCGGCCCGGCGTCGGCGGCAGCCTCGGCGACGGCACGCGCGATCGGGTGCTCGGAGGCGGCCTCCAGCGCGCCGGCCACCCGGAGCAGCTCGGCGGCGTCCTCGCCGTCGGCGGGCAGCACCTCGGCCAGCGCCATCCGGCCGGTGGTGACGGTGCCGGTCTTGTCCAGCACCACGGTGTCGACCCGGCGGGTGGACTCCAGCACCTCCGGCCCCTTGATCAGCACACCGAGCTGCGCGCCGCGCCCGGTGCCGACGAGCAGCGCGGTCGGCGTGGCCAGGCCGAGCGCACACGGGCAGGCGATGATCAGTACGGCCACCGCGGCGGTGAACGCGGCGGTCGTACCGGAGCCGGTGCCGAGCCACCAGCCGAGCGTGCCCGCGGCCAGCGCGATCACGATCGGCACGAACACGCCGGAGATCCGGTCGGCGAGCCGCTGCACCGCCGCCTTGCCGGTCTGCGCCTGCTCCACCAGCCGCGCCATCTGGGCGAGCTGGGTGTCGCCGCCGACCCGGGTGGCCCGGACCACCAGCCGGCCGCCGGCGTTCACCGTCGCGCCGACCACGGCGTCGCCCGGCCCCACCTCGACCGGCACCGACTCGCCGGTGAGCATGCTGGCGTCGACAGCCGAGGTGCCCTCCTCGACCACGCCGTCGGTGGCGACCTTCTCACCGGGCCGGACCACGAAACGGTCACCGACCGCCAGCCGGCCGACCGGGATCCGGGTCTCCTGCCCGTCGCGCAGCACCGCCACGTCCTTGGCCCCGAGTTCCAGCAGCGCGCGCAGCGCCGACCCGGCGGTGCGCTTGGAGCGGGCCTCGAAGTACCGCCCGGCCAGGATGAACACGGTCACCCCGGCGGCGGCCTCCAGGTAGATGTTGCCGGCGCCGTCGCCGCGGGTGATGTCGAAGCTGAACGGGTGTTTCATCCCGGGCATGCCGGCGGTGCCGAGGAACAGCGCCCAGAGCGACCAGCCGAACGCGGCCAGCGTGCCGAGCGAGACGAGCGTGTCCATGGTCGCCGCGCCGTGCCGCAGGTTGACCAGTGCGGCGCGGTGGAACGGCAGCCCGCCCCAGACCACCACCGGGGCGGCCAGCGTGAGCGAGGCCCACTGCCAGTAGTCGAACTGCCAGGCCGGAACCATGGCGAGCACGATCACCGGCACTGTGAGCACGACGGAGACCCAGAGCCGGGTACGCGCGGTGCGCAGTTCGTCCACCGGCTCGCCGCCCGCCGCGGCCTCCGCCTGCTCGGGCGCCGGCGGCACCACTGCGGTGTAGCCGGTCTTCTCGACGGTGGCGATCAGGTCGGCCGGCGCGATGTCGTCGGCGTACCGGACGGTGGCCTTCTCGGTGGCGTAGTTCACAGTCGCCTCGACACCGTCCATCCGGTTGAGCTTCTTCTCGATCCGGGCGGCGCAGGACGCGCAGGTCATCCCGCCGATCGCCAGTTCGATCAGGTTCGGCGCGGTGGGCAGCGCCTTTCCCGTGGCAGTCATCGCGGCACCTCCGGCGCTCAACTGTGCCCGTGCCCCGGGGTGCCGTGTCCGGCGTCCGGGGTCGGTGCGGTGATGGATGCCGGCGCGGCGGGCGGCGGCGCGGTCGGGTCGCCGGCCAGGACGGTGAACTCGGCGGTGTGCACCGCGTCGCCGTGCCGGAAGTCCAGGTAGAGACGGTACGCCCCGGGTGAGGGCACCTCGGCGGCGAACGTGATCGCCGGGCCGGCCGGCGTGCGCCCGTCGCCGGGCGTGCCCTCCGGGTGCACGTGCAGGTACGCCAGGTCGCCCTGCCGCAGCGCCACCAGGTGGCCGTACGCGCCGAGATAGGGCTGCAGGTCGGTGACCGGCTGCCCGTCGCGGCTGACGGAGAGCGTGAGCCGGCTGGTGCGGCCCGGCTCCGGCGTGCCGGTCAGGGTGACCGTGTAGCCGTCGACGGTGGTGCTGGTCGCCGGCGCCGGCAACGGCCGGGCGGTCAGCTCGCCGGGGACCGTGACGTCCAGGCCGAGGGTCAGCGGCTCCCCGCCTTCGGGGGTGAAGTCGGCGAACGCCCGCCAGACGCCGGGGCCGCCCAGTGGCGAGGCGACCCGCCAGGTGCCGTCTCCGGTCATCTCCGGGTGGACGTGCCGGAACCCGGACAGGTCCCGGCGGGCGACGATCAGGTGCATGCGCTTGTCGTGGGCCACCTCGAAGCGGGTGACAGGCGCGCCGTCCGGGCCGGTGATCCGGAAGGCGAACTGCCCGGCCGGCGCGGCGGCGGGCTGGAACGTGTAGCCGCGTTCGGAGACGAGCAGCCCGCCGGGCAGGTGCGCGGAGGCGCCGCCCGCGTTGCTCTCGTCACCGTGACCGGCGTCGCCGGCCCCGTGGTCGCTGTCGCTGTCGTCGTGGCGGGTCTCGGCGGCCGGGGCGACGGGATCGGCCAGGTTGCCGATCCCGTACGCCGCGCCGAACACCGCCACGAGGCCGAGGGCGAAGCCACTGAGCTTCGTCGCCGTGTTCATGGTGTCTCCTCGGTTCTCGCGGGTCCGTCGGACCCGTCACGCACCGACGAGGTCGTAGCCGGCCTCGTCGACCGCCGCGCGGACCGCGTCCGCGTCCAGCGGGTTCTGACTGGTGACGGTGACCCGGCCACTGGCCAGGTCGACCTGGACGTCGGTGACGCCCGGAAGCGCGCTCAGCTCGGTGCTCACCGAGTTGACGCAGTGCCCGCAGGTCATGCCGCTCACCTGGTAGATGGTCTCCATCTCGCCCTCCGATCCCATACCCCCCAGGGGTACGTTCGGAACGTTAGCATACCCCCGAGGGGTACGCTATCCTCGGTGTCATGACCGCGCCGTCCAGCCCCACCCGGGGCTACACCGCCAGCAAGGACCAACTCCTCGCCCGGCTCCGCCGGATCGAGGGTCAGGTCCGCGGCATCGAGAAGATGGTCGAGGACGACCGCTACTGCATCGACGTGCTGACGCAGATCTCGGCCATCCAGGCGGCGCTGGACAAGGTCGCGCTGGGCCTGCTCGACGGGCACGCCCGGCACTGCATGCACGAGGGCGCCGCCGAGGGCCGGGCCGACGAGATGGCGACCGAGATGATGGCCGCCGTCGGCCGCCTGATGAAGCGCGGCTGAGCGGGACCTCCGACCCCCGGGGCAGGGCACATCGACCCGCGCCGACGCGTCGTGCCGGTCGTACCGTCGAAGTGGCGGGCAGGCCGGACCGGCGGACCCGCGGCGACGGACGGAGGGCGGCCCGATGATGTGGCAGAGCCCGATGATGGGCTGGATGTGGATCTGGTCCCTGCTGGTGCTCGCGGTGCTGGCGGGGCTCGTCTGGGCGGCCGTGCGGTGGACCGGCCCGCAGTACCTGGGTCGGACGACGGCCCGGCGCATCCTCGACGAGCGGTACGCTCGCGGCGAGATCGACGAGGACGAGTACCGGCGACGCCGGGCCGGACTGACCTGACCCGCGCGGCGCGCGTGTCACCGGCCACGGCGTCCGGGAGCGCCCGACCGGGCTGCCTACCATGGCCGGGCGACGACCCGGACGTGGTCGACACGTCCGCGCCGGCCGGGTGACCACACCGGTCCGGCGGACCAGGCGTCGCCGCGACCGTTGGGAGAGACCTCATGGGTGCCGACCACACCCACCCCGCGCCCGCCGCGCCGCCGGGCGTACGACGGCTGCTCGTCGCCGTGGTGGTGCCGCTGTTCGCGCTCACCGTGATCGCGGCGCTGGTGCTCTGGCCCCGGCAGGACCGGGAGCCGGTCGGCGGCGGAGACGTCCCCCGCTACCACGGCACGGTGACCCGGGTGGTCACCGAGCCCTGCCCGCCCACCCCGGAGGCCCCGGAGGGCGGCGGTGGCCCGTGCGGCACCGTGACGGTCACCGCCGAGCAGGGCCCGGACGCGGGCCGGCAGGTCGAGACGCCGATCCCGGCCGGGCCGGGCGCGCCCCGGGTCGCGGTCGGCGACGAGGTCGTCCTGGTCGAGCTGACCGACCCGGCCGACCCGTCGGTGACGTCCTACAACATCGCCGAGCACCAGCGCGGTACGCCGCTGATCTGGCTGATGGTGCTGTTCGCCGCCGCGATCGTGGCGTTCGGCCGCTGGCGCGGGCTCGCCGCGCTCGGCGGCCTGGTGGCCAGCTTCGCCATCCTGCTCGGCTTCGTGCTGCCCGGTATCGGTGCCGGCCAGCCACCGCTGCTGGTGGCGATCGTCGGCGCTGCGTTGATCATGTTCGTGGTGCTCTACCTGACGCACGGGATCACCGCGCAGACGTCGGTGGCGGTGCTCGGCACGCTCGGCAGCCTGGTGATCACCGGCGTGCTCGGCCTGCTCGCCACGTCCGCCACCCACCTGACCGGCTTCGGCAGCGAGGACGCCACCACGCTGTCCATGTTCCAGGGCGACGTGGACCTGCACGGGCTGCTGCTGGCCGGCATCATCATCGGCTCGCTGGGCGTCCTGGACGACGTGACGGTCACCCAGGCGGCCACCGTCACCGAACTGGCGCACGCCAACCCCGGGCTGTCCCGGCGGCAGCTCTACCGGGCCGCGACCCGGGTCGGCCGGGCCCACATCGCGTCCACCGTCAACACCATCGTGCTGGCGTACGCGGGCGCCTCGCTGCCGCTGCTGCTCCTGCTGGTCGCCGACTCCCGCCCGGTCAGCGAAATCCTCACCAGTGAGTTCCTCGCCCAAGAGATCGTCCGCAGCGCGGTGGCCACGCTCGGCCTGATCGCCGCCGTCCCGCTGACGACCGGACTGGCCGCGATCGTGACCACCGCCGGACGGCGCTCACGCGACGCGGAGCCGGCGCCGCCCGCGCCCCGGCCGCCGGCCGGACGGGACGACGCGCTGGAGGCGCTCGGCGGCGGAAAGAGTACGGAGGCCGCATGGTGACACTCCGCAGCGTGACCATCGATTTCAAACGCGACGCTGGTCACGGTGCGCCACGGCGAAATCTCGCTATTGGTCGGCTTCCGGACGTAGATCCTCAGGAGTGCTGTCAGGTAACCTCGCTGCCGGTCACCGCCGAAGGCGCGCACCGGCGCCAGCGGTGCCGCCGCCCAATCGCCCGCGGGCGAGCCGGGGAACCAGGTACATGGGGTGAATCCGCGACAGCGGTAGGGGCCACTTCCGTCCCGAACCCGTCAGCTAACCCGGTCGGCGGCCGACGGAAGGGAACACTGTGACGGCACCCCTGCGCCGCTGGCTGACACCCGTGGTGGCCGTGATGGCCTCGCTGGCCGTGCTGGCCGGGCCGACCCCGGCGACCGCGGCACCCACCGCGGCGGCCCCCGGCACCCCCTCGGGCCACGAGGAGGACGGCGAACCGCCGCTCATCACCGAGGCGATCGACGCCGCCAACCGGAACTACCTCCAGGCCAAGGCGAAGCTCGCCAAGTCCCAGGACCGCCAACGGCGGCTGGCGGCCGAGGTGAAGGCGGCACAGGCCGAACTCGACGCGCTCAGCCCGCAGGTCAACCAGCTCGCCGCCCAGTCCTACCGGACCGGCCGGATGGGCGCCATGGCGATGCTGCTGGAGAGCAACTCGCCCGACTCGTTCGTCCGCCGGGTCAACGCCCTGGACGAGCTGAACCTCCTCAACGCGCAGCGCCTGGCCGCCATCAACGCGGTCAAGACCCGCGCCGAGCAGGCCAAGATCGCGCTCGACGCCGAGGTGCGCGAGCAGGAGAAGCAGAAGAACGCGATGGAGCGCGAGAAGGTGCAGGCCGAGCGCGCGCTGAAGCTCGTCGGCGGTCTCGGCTTCACCGGCGGCCTGGTCTCCGCCACCTCACCGGTCGCCAGGATCGCCCCCGGCCGCACCGCGGACGGCGGCTGGAAGTCCGAGTCGTGCAGCGAGGACGACCCGACCACCTCGGGCTGCGTCACCCCGCGCACGCTGCACGCGTACAAGGAGGTCCGGCGCGCGGGCTTCAAGCGCTTCGTGGGCTGCTACCGGTCCGGCGGGCCGTGGGAACACCCCAAGGGCAAGGCGTGTGACTGGTCGCTGCAGAACAGCGGCTTCGCGCCGTGGCACAACAACGACACCCGCCGGTACGGCAACGAGGTCGCCGCGTTCCTCATCCGCAACGCCGACCGGCTGGGCATCTACTACGTCATCTGGAACCGGCAGATCTGGTTCCCGGCCACCGGCTGGCGTTCCTACAGCGGACCGTCGAACCACACCGACCACGTCCACATGTCGCTGCTCTGACCCGGACACCACGAAAAGGGGCCGCCCTCGGGCGGCCCCTTTCGCGTCCGAATGTGTCAGCTCGCCAGCGCCGGGTCGGCGGGCGCCGCCGGCGCGGGCACCGGGGCCGGGGACTGCGCCACGGTCCGCACCTCGCCGCCGGCGAGCCGGTACGACATGCCCACCACCGTGCACCGCCCGGCCGCCACCCGCTCGGCCAGCACGGCGGACCGGGCCAGCAGCGTCTCCACGGTCTGCGCGATGTGCACGTCGATGATGCCGTCGAGGTCCTCCACGCCCTGACGGGCGGCGCGCAGCAGGCTGGGCGAGACCGCGTCCACCACCGCGCCCAGGTGCCCGACCGGGGCGGCCCCGGTCCGCACCCCCTCCCGGGCGGCCTGGACCGCGCCGCACGAGTCGTGCCCGAGCACCACCACGAGCGGCGTGCCCAGCACGGTGACCGCGTACTCGACGCTGCCGAGCACCTCCGGTCCGGCGGTGTGCCCGGCGGTACGCACCACGAAGAGGTCACCCAGGCCGCGGTCGAAGATGATCTCGGCGGCGAGCCGCGAGTCGGAGCAGCCGACGATCACCGCGAAGGGATGCTGACCGTCGGCGACCGCTGTCCGGTGCCCGGCGTCCTGATTCGGATGCTGCGGGGCGCCGGTGACGAACCGGTGATTACCGGCACGCAGCTCGTCCAGTGCCTGCTCCGGGGTGCTCGGCGTCATGTCCCTCACCTCGTCTACCTGGGGAACCACCAGGCCGAACGGCCTCGCGACCCACGGTCACACGCACCTCGGGGCCCGTCAAGATTCGTGATACGCATTTCATACTTTCCCCGTCGCCGGACGCACCGGCCCGCGCCGATTCGGCCGGTGACGCGGGTGGCCATAGCATGACCACCATGGCGACCACACCAGTTGAGGACGGGAGCCGCCGTAACTGGACCTTCCTCACCAACCACGGCCATGTGCTGCTGGCGATCGCGCGCAACCCCACCGCCCGGCTGCGGGACGTGGCGGACGAGGTGGGCGTGACCGAACGGGCGGCCCAGGCCATCGTCGCCGACCTCGAGGCCGGGGGTTACCTGCGGCGTACGCGGGTGGGACGGCGCAACGAGTACACGATCAACCCGAAGGGCCGCTTCCGGCACCCGGCCGAGGCCGACCAGCAGGTCGGCGCGCTGCTGGCCCTGTTCGCCGCCGAGCCGGCCGGCGACGCCACCGCCGGCAGGTGACCCGGACGGGCACCACGTGTGCCCGCGCGGACGGGTGCGGCGGGTAATCTCACCGCGTGCGCGACAGCTTGCGGCCGGGCGCGACCACGGGACGCGTCCGGGCCGGACACCGGATCAGGTCCGTCCTCTCCGGAGCGGCGGTGACCGCCCTGCTCGGCGGCGCGCTGGCGGTGCCCGCGCCCGCGCTGGCCGCCCCGAAGTGCGGGCCGACCGGCGGCCCCGCACCCACCGAGGTGCCCTGGGCGCTGAGCCGCCTCGACCCGGCCGCCGCCTGGCGGGTCGGCAAGGGCGCCGGGATCACCGTCGCGGTGATCGACTCCGGGGTCTCACCGACCCATCCCCTGCTGCGCGGACGGGTGCTGCCGGGTGACGACTTCAACCAGCTCGTCCGCCTCCAGGGGCAGTGCGACCTGGTCGGCCACGGCACCATGGTCGCCGGCATCATTGCCGGCCGGGAGGGCACCGGCTCGCCGTACACCGGCATCGCGCCGGAGGCGAAGATCCTGCCGCTGCGGGTACTGGCCGAGAACAAGGAGAACTTCGACCCGGACGTGCCGGCCGAGATCGGCAAGGCGATCCGCTGGGCTGTCGACCACGACGCCGACGTGATCAACCTGTCCCTGGTCACGCTCGACGACCCGGCGCTGAAGTCCGCGGTGCAGTACGCGCTCGCCAAGGACGTGGTGGTCGTCGCCTCCGCCGGCAACCGCCAGGAGAACCGGGAGGACCGGCCGGCCTATCCGGCGGCGTACGAGGGTGTCATCGCCGTCGCCGGGATCGACGAGCAGGGCGGGCACGTCGGCAGCTCGGTCAGCGGGGACTATGTGGACATCGCCGGCCCCGGCCTGAACATCGTCGGGCCCGCGCCGCAGGGATCGGGCTACCGCGCCGAGCCGCAGGGCGGGACGAGCTTCGCCACCGCGTACGTCTCCGGGGCGGCCGCCCTGGTGCGGGCCGCGCACCCGGACCTCAGCGCCGACGAGGTCGCCTACCGGCTGACCCGTACCGCCGACAACCCGCCCGACGGGCACAACGCCGAGGTCGGCTTCGGGATGGTCAACCCGTACCGGGCGGTCACCAGCCTGCTGGGCACCCGGGACGATCCGCTGCTGGGCGCGATGCCGCCGCCGGCGCCGCCGGCCGACCCGCTGGCGTGGCAGCGCACCGTCGCGATCTGGGTCGCCGTCGTGGGCGCGCTGCTGGCCGGCGTCCTGCTGACGCTACGGCCCATCGTGGTACGCGGACGGCGGCGTGGGTGGCGCCCCGGACGGCGCGACATCCCGCAGGACGCCTGAGAACGCACGACGGCTCCGCCCGGCACGAGCCGGAGCGGAGCCGCTGTGTGTGGACCGGTCGGGGTCAGCTGCCCCAGACCTTGGAGTTGCTCATCTCCGTGGTCATGTAGTTCTCGCGCGCGATGCCCACAGCGCCGCCGATCTCGTTCAGGACCTTGTTGATGTCCCGCACGGCGGCGTCCCACTGGGCCTGGTGCTGCTGGTAGGCGGCCCGGTCCTGGCCCTCCCACTCGAGCTTGGTCAGCATCGCCCGAAGCGTGTCCAGCTTCTCGTCGATGACCCGCGAGATGGCCTGCATCTGCTGGTTGCTGCTCTCCAGAACAGCGTAATCAACCTTGATGCTCATCGATTCCTCCTCTGCCTGTCTTCGCGGATCACGGGTTGAGAGCAGCGTGGAACTTGTCCAGCATCTGCTGCTGCTCTTCGTCGTTGACCTGGTGCGTGGTGCCCGACTTGTCGAGCAGGTCCGCGATGTTGTCCATCGCGGTCAGCAGCTTGTTCGTGTCCTCGGTCCAGCGGTTCATCAGGCCCTGGAAGCCCGTGGACGCCTGGCCCTTCCAGGCCATCGCGAGGTCGTCGACCACGTTCCACAGCTTCTTGAGCTCGCCGTCAACCTCGCTGCGCGTGGACCGCACGTCACTCGCGGCGGTGTGCAGAGTTGCTGCGGTTACCTCGAACGCCATGCTTCACACCCTTCCGTCATCTTGTGGCGGCGGTTCCGCCGCGCCCCTCCCCCGCGGCAAGGCGGACACACCCCACCGACGGACACTTCATCCGAACCGTAGCGGACGATGTCCAACCCGCGCAGCCCTGCCGGCCCGTCGTTCGCATTCGGACACCCCATTGTCGACAGACGCGACCGGGGGTCAGGACCGTTCGCGTGACGATTTGACGACCGTCGACACGCCGAAGGTCAGCACCGCGACCAGCAGCACCACCACGATCCACAGCACCGGCTTCTCGAACGCCCGCTGGAACGCCAGGACCAGCAGCGCCGCGCAGGTGCTCAGCGACACCACCTCGGCGGCCCGTCGCAGCCGCGCCGAGCGGGTCAGCCCGGCCACCAGCATCAGCACCACGAAGACCGGAATCGAAAGCAGGACGTACAGCAGCAGCGAGAAGAGCAGGGTATCCACGCGTCGCCCCCGTCAGCCGTAGAACTTGGAGTCCCGCACCCAGTCGATCTTGATGTCCTTGATGTCGGGGTCGGTGCCGGTCGGCGCCCAGCCGGGACGGGAGTCCGCGGTGAAGGTGAACCGGTTGTCGGTGTGGAACGCGGCCAGCAGCGCGTGCAGCAGCGCGCTGATCTCACCGAAGACCAGGACCAGGATGGCGGCGGTGGCGGCCAGGCCGGCGATGCCGATGGCCTGGGCCAGCGCGGTGGTGGCGGGGAAGAACTGGAGCGCGATCGAGGCGATCACCGCGACCAGGATCGGCATGAGCGCCTGGGCCAGGCCGGAGACCGCGTCGTTGTACGCGTCCCGGGCGGCGGTGAGCGTGTCCCGGTTGGCGGCGAACGCCTCGGCCAGCGAGTTGATCTCCGCGCCGAGCTTGCGCAGGAACAGGTCGAACGCGTCCCGGTCGTCGAAGTCCCACTCCGCCGCGTCCGGCGGGACCGCCGCCATGGCCGCGCCGAACTGGTCCGCGCCGAGCAGGCGGGCCGCCTCGTCCCACTTCTTGATGGCCTCGTTCACCTCCTGGTTGTCGAACGACTCCAGGTAGAGGATCGTGCCGATCAGTGCCGCCGAGGCGGCGATCCAGACCAGGTTGCCCTTGGCGATGGCCGCCGCCGACCGGACCGGCGCCGTGGTCTGCGCGACCGACACCGAGCCGGTCACCGTCCCGGACGCGTTGGCGATGAGGATCTCCGGTGGCATCAGGCGCCCCTCCCGTGACGGGCCCGGCCGGTCACTTGACCACCCAGGGCTGATCCGACTTCTCCCAGTTCTTCGCGGTCTGTTCGAGCTGCGCGGCGGCCCGGCGCAGATGCTCCACGCCGGTCCGGACGTTGTCCAGGTGCCCGTCCACCGCCGCGTTGTGCCGCTCGACCGCGCCGGTGCCGAACCAGCTCAGCGCACCCCCGGGCAGCTTCACCTCGGCCAGCAACGTCTCGACGTTGCGGAGGTACTGGATCGGGCCGTCCGGGGCGTCGAGCCGCCGGCCCGCCTTCCGGATTGCGTCGACGTCGACCGTGTTCGGCATCCTCGGCCTTCCTCTCGCTCAGCGCCGCAGATTGCGGGTCGGGTCGGACAGGTCCACCCCGAACTGGCGGAACCAGTCCTCCGGGGTCAGCGTGCCATCCTGGGCCCGGCGGACCATCTCCGAGTCGCCGAGCATCTCGCCCAGCAGCTCGCGCTGCCGCTCCTCGAAGGCGGCGTAGGCCGCGTCGATCGCCGCCTGCATCGCCTCGGCCAGAGAGAAGCTGTCCAGCCGCATCGCCCGCGCGTTCAGCTCGATGTCGCCGACCTTCATGTCGCCGTCCACCGTCACCCGCACCAGGCCGTCCGGGCTCTCCCCGGTCACCCGCAGCTCGGCGCGCTGCCGCTGGACCTCGGCCAGCCGGCGCTGCTGCTCCTGAGCCTGCCGCAGCAGGCCCTCCAGGGCTCCACCGATACCCGACGGGCTGCTCAACTCCGGGCCCTCCCCGTAATCGCGACGATCGATCGGGCCGACGCTACCGGAAACCCGCGACGATCGTCCGTCCCGTCAGGCCGGCTCCGTCCACGCGGTCTGGATCAGCTGCTGGCCGTCTCGGCGGCGCACGAGCGTGCCCCGGCCCGGCGGCTGCGGAGTCGGCCGCAGGTTGCCGAACACCGCGCCCTCCTCGCGGCTGCCGGACATCAGCAGGCCCGGCGAGTCCAGCTCGCGCAGGCGCTGCAGCACCGGCTCGTACAGCGCCCGGGCCACACCGCCGACCCGGCGCGTGATGATCAGGTGCAGGCCGATGTCCCGCGCCTGCGGCAGCAGCTCGTGCAGCGCGCTGAGCGGGTTGCTGCCACCGGAGGCGACCAGGTCGTAGTCGTCCACCAGGATGTACAGGTCCGGGCCCTTCCACCAGCTCCGGTCGCGCAACTGGGCGGTGGTCACGTCCGGGCCGGGCAGCCGGTTCTGCAACGCGCTGCGGATCGAGCCGAGCCCCTGGCTGAACACCTGGTTTGACGGCGCGTAGTCGAGCAGGTGGTCCCCCTCGACCGCGCCCAGCAGACCGCGCCGGTAGTCGGCGATGACCAGCCGCGCCTGGGCCGGGGTGTAGCGCTCGGCGATCCCCCGGGCGATCAGCCGCAGCAGGTTGGTCTTGCCGCACTCGGCGTCGCCGAACACGGTCAGGTGCGGCTCGCTCGCCAGGTCCAGATAGACCGGGGCGAGCGCCGACTCGTTGACGCCGATCGGGATGCCCGGCGCCGACCTGTCGACCACCTTCGCCAGCTCGGTGACCGCGAGCTTGCGCGGCAGCAGCCGGACCTTCGGCGCCGGCTGCCCCGGCCAGTTCGCCGCGACGTGGCCGGCGAGCGCCACCGACGCCTCGGTCAGGTCCTCGATGTCGCGCTTGCCGTCGATCCGCGAGATCGCGGTCAGGAAGTGCAGCTTGTCCCGGGTCAGGCCGCGACCCGGCGCGCCCACCGGCACGTTCTGCGCGGCCCGCCGGTCGATCTCCGACTCCGACGGGTCACCGAGCCGCAGCTCCAGCTTGGTGCCGAGCAGGTCCCGCATGTTGATCCGGATCTCCGCCCAGCGCACCGCCGTGATCACCACGTGGACGCCGAAGCCCAGACCCCGGTTCGCCAGGTTCGTGATCGTCTGCTCCAGCTCCTCGTACTCCTGGCGCAGCGTGTTCCAGCCGTCCACGACGAGGAAGACGTCACCGAACGGGTCGTCGGCGAACTCACCGGCAGCCCGGCGGCGCCGGTAGCTCGCCACCGAGTCGATGCCGTGCTGGGTGAACCGGTTCTCCCGCTCGTCGATCACGGCGACCACCTCGGCCACCGTCCGCCGGACCGCCTCGGTGTCCCGCCGCCCCGCCACGCCCGAGGTGTGCGGCAGCCCGTCCAGGCTGCGCAGCGCTCCACCACCGAAGTCGAGGCAGAAGAACTGCACCTCGCGCGGCGTGTGGGTGAGCGCCAGCGACGCCAGCATCGAGCGCAGCATGGTGCTCTTGCCGCTCAGCGACGCCCCGACGATCACCACGTTGCCGCCGGCCCCGGCCAGGTCCACCATCATCGGGTCACGGCGCTGCTCGTACGGCCGGTCCACGATCCCGACCGGCACCGCGAGCCGGCCACGGCCCGGCCAGTCGGCGGTGGTCAGCCCGTACGCCGGGTGCACGCTCAGCTTCGGCAGCAGCTCGGCCAGCCCGGACGGCTCGGCCAGCGGCGGCAGCCACACCTGGTGCGCCGGCTTGCCGCGACCCTTGAGCTGCTCGATCAGCACGTCCAGCATCGCCACTGCCTTGCCGTCGCCGCTCTGCTCCGGCTCCGGGGCGGACTCGGCGGGGCTCGGCTGGGCGGGCACCGGCACGTAGTCGATGCCGTACGGGACGATCCGGCGCTGCACCTGCGCCCGGGTGGAGCGCTGCACCTGCCCCGGCGCCCGGTACGGGCCGGACACGTACGCGGCGCGGAACCGCAGCATGGTCGCGGTGTCCGTCTTCAGATAGCCGTGACCGGGCGCGCTGGGCAGCTCGTACGCGTCCGGCACGCCGAGCACGATCCGGCTCTCCACCGCCGAGAACGTGCGCAGACCGATCCGGTACGACAGGTGCGTGTCCAGGCCGCGCAGCTTGCCCTCCTCCAGCCGCTGCGAGGCGAGCAGCAGGTGCACCCCGAGCGAGCGGCCGAGACGGCCGATCATCACGAACAGGTCGATGAAGTCCGGCTTGGCCGCGAGCAACTCGGAGAACTCGTCACAGATGATCAGCAGGCTGGGCATCGGCTCCAGCGGCTCACCCGCGGCCCGCGCCTTCTCGTAGTCGTACCGGGAGACGTAGTTGCCCGCCGCCCGCAGCACCTCCTGACGGCGGTTCATCTCACCGGCCAGCGCGTCCCGCATGCGGTCGACCAGCGGCAGCTCGTCGGAGAGGTTGGTGATCACCGCGCTGGTGTGCGGCAACGCGTCCAGCGAGGCGAACGTGGCGCCGCCCTTGAAGTCGACGAGGACGAAGTTCAGCTCCTCCGAGGAGTGCGTCACCGCGAGCGCCGCGACGACCGTACGCAGCAGTTCGCTCTTGCCGGAACCGGTCGCGCCGATCACCAGGCCGTGCGGGCCCATGCCCTCGTGCGCGGACTCCTTGAAGTCCAGCTCCACCACGTTGCCGTCCGGGCCCAGGCCGAGCGGGATGCGCAGCCGGTCGCGGTTGCTGCGCGGACGCCAGGTCTGCCGGACGTCCACGGTGGCCGCGTCGCCGACACCGAGCAGGTCGGGCAGCTCCATGCTGCGGGACAGCGGCTCCTCGGTGCTGGCGCCCTGCTGCTGGGAGAGCCGGAACGGGGCGATCTGACGGGCCAGCCCCTCGGCCGCGCTCAGGGACAGCCGGTCCGGGCGGCCGAGCCGCGAGGTGGCGGTGCCGCGGACCAGGTCGAGCCCCGTGCCGTCCCCGGCGTCCAGGCAGAGCAGCCAGCGCCCGGCGTCGCGCGGGACCGCGCCGGACAGGTCGAACACGGTCGTGCCCAGCAGACCCGGCCCGGTCAGCGCGCAGGTCGCCGAGACCTCGCCGCCGTCCAGCACCACCACCACGTGCGGCGCGGTCGTCAGCGGCTTCGCCTCCGGCGCGAACCGGGGCCGCCCGCCCAGGTCCTGGGCCAGCGCGGTCTCCGCCTCGTCCAGCGCGGCGAACACCATCCGGCGCGCGCCCGCCGCGTCCGTACGCCCCGGGTGCTGGGCGTGCGGCAGCCACTTCACCCAGTCCCAGGCCGGCTGCCGGTCCGGCGCGGCCACCACGACCACCAGGAGATCCTCCGGGGCGTGGAACGTGACCAGCTGGCCCAGCGCGGCCCGGGCCAGGTCCAGCACCGGCTCCCGGTCGCCGCGCAGGGCGATCCGGCTGAACGCGCGCAGCGACAGCGCGGTCGGCAGGTCCGGCACGCTGGAGTGGGCACGGACGAACCGGCGCAGCGCGATGGCGCTCATCGGCTCCAGGTCCTCCACCGGCTTGGTCTCCGGCGGCACGATCTCCACGGCGAGCCGCTGCGGGCCGAGCGCGATCCGCACCTCACCGAAGTCGTCCTCGGTGATCCGCCGCTCCCAGAGCCGGCGCGAGGCGGCGATCGACCAGAGCGCGTCCGGCTCCGGGTGCCGCCAGGTCATCGCGGCGCGCTGCTGCTCGGCCGCCCGCCGGGTGCGCTTGCGCATCTGCGCGAGGTAGCGCATGTAGTCGCGCCGCTGCGCGTTCAGCTCGGCCTTGTCCTTGCCGCCGTTGCCGAGCGTGCCGATCGCCATGCCCAACATGGACACACCGAACAGGCCACCCGCGACGTACGTCATCATGCCGCCGCCCCGGCCGGCGTAGAGGAACGCCATCGCGCCGACGCCACAGAGCATCGGCAGGATCATCAGCACCTGCCCCATGCCCTTGGCCTGCGGCTCCGGCAGCTCGGGCGGGGATTCCAGCAGCACCTCGCCGCGCGGCAGCGCGGGCCCCGGTTGACGCGGAAGTCGGCGGAACACCACCGTACTCACGGCTCTCCCCTCCCCAGAAGCGGCCCTGATCGTGGTCTGCCACCGCCGGTGAGCGTCGGGTGGGCAACCTGTGCGACCGCCATCGTAGGTAATCTCCGTCAGGCGTCGTGGACCCGTGGGGGCGACGCCGACGGCCCAGCGGATCGTATGCGAGCACGAGGAGGCCACTGTGGCGACGAAGACGGCGACCGGCGGGCTGAGCCGGATCACCATCGTGGCGCCGCGTACCAGGATGGATCTGGCGCTGCCGTCCGACGTGCCGCTCGCCGACCTGCTTCCCACGCTGCTGCGGTACGCGGGCGAGGATCTGGCCGACGAGGGTGTGCGGCACGGCGGCTGGGCCCTGTCCCGGCTCGGCGGGCAGCCGCTCGACGGTGGCCGTACCGCCGCGCAACTCGGTGTCCGCGACGGTGAGGTGCTCTACTTCAACCCGCGTGCCGCGACCGCCCCCGAGATCGTCTTCGACGACGTGGTGGACGCGGTCGCCACCTCCACCACCCAGCGGGCGGGCGCCTGGCAGGTGGGCACGACGCGGGTGTTCGCGGTCCTGCTGGCCGCCTCGGCGCTCGCCGGGGGCGCGGTGGCGGCGCTGCTCACCGGTCCGCCGCAGCTGCCCGGCGCGGCGGCCGCGTTCGTGGCCGCGGTGGCGCTGCTGGTGGGCGCCGCCGTGCTGTCCCGCGCCGCCGGTGACAGCCGCACCGGCGCGGTGCTGGCCCTGGTCGGGATCGGTTACGCGGGCGTCGGCGGCCTGCTGGTGCTCGCCGGGGACCGGACGCTCGGCGAACTGGCCGCGCCGCACGTCCTGATCGCCGGGACCGCCGTGGTGGTCTTCGGCGCGATCGCCGCCCTCGCCGTCGGCGACCGGCTGCCGCTGTTCCTCGGCGCGGTGGGCGTGGGTGCCGCGGTCGGTCTCGGCGCGGTGCTCAGCCTGTCCTTCGGCATCGGGGCGGCGGCCTCGGCGGCGGTGGTGGCGACAGTCGCGTTCGGCGCGCTGCCCGCGCTGCCGATGCTCGCCTACCGCCTGGCCCGGCTGCCGGTGCCGTCCATCCCCACCGGCCCGGACGACCTCAAGACCGACACCGAGTCGGTGGACGGGCCGTCGGTGCTGCGCAACAGCGAGCGCGCGGACGCGTTCCTCACCGGTCTGCTCTGGACCGTCTCGCTGCTTGTGCTCGGCGGCGAGGTGGTGCTGGCCGGGGACGGCCGGCTCCCGGCGGTCCTGCTCTGCCTGGTGCTGGCGCTGCTGTCGCTGCTGCGGGCACGCCCGTTCCTCAGCCGCGCCCAGCGCACGCCGGTGCTGCTGTCCGGCACCGTCGGCCTGGGACTGGTCGCCGCCGCCACGTTCGCCGCCGGCTCGCTGGCGGTACGGCTCGGCCTGATCCTCGGTGGCCTGGCCGTGGTGGCCGTGATCAGCCTGGTCTACGGCCTGACCGTGGCCGGCAAGCGGATCTCCCCGGTCTGGGGCCGCACCCTGGACATCATCGAGATCCTGCTGATCATCGCGCTGGTGCCGCTGGCCGTCTGGGTCTGCGGCGCGTACGGCTGGATCGTCAACCTTCGACCGTGACGGTGCCCATCGCGGTGCCGACCGGCGCGGTGGCGTAGACGCCGGGTCCGTGCTGGCCGTCCAGCGGGCGGGCCGGCACGCCCGCACGCCGGGCCATCTCCCGGACCGCCTTCACCAGCGCCTCGGCGTGCCCGTCCATGGCGGCCACCCGCAGCAGCGGCGGCACCCGCCGGCCGCCCGGGAGCACCACCGCGGCGACGGTGTGCGAGGGCGCGGAGGTGGCGGTGACCGCGTCCACGAGCGCGCCGAGCGAGCCGTTGGGGCGTACCCGCAGGGCCAGGCAGCGCTGCGTCCAGCCGCCCCCGCGCAGGCTGGTCCACGTCTCCACCGGGGACTCCGGCGCCAGGTCGAGCCCGGCACCGGACACCACCGCCGCGTGCAGCTCGTTGCGGTCGAGCACCCGGTGACCGAGGCCGGCGGCGTTGAGCGCCTTGCCGAGCCGGCCCACCCCGGCCGCCACCGTGCGGTGCACGCCGCGCAGGCCGCCGCCCCGGCTCACCGTCTCGGCGCGCGCGTCGGACACCGACAGGCGCAGCGCCACCCACACGGTCCGGTACGCGGACGGCGGCGCGCCGGGTGCCGGGTACCAGACCAGGGTGTGCGAGACGACCTGGGTCTGGGTGACCGGGCCGGAGAAGTCGGCGAGCACCGCGAGTGCGCGGTCCACCGCCGCCGCCTCGATCGTGCCGGCGGGCGCGCCGGGACGGCCGGTCAGCGCCAGCGCGGCGAACCAGCCCCGGTCGTCCTGCCCGATGCCGAGCCGGGTGCCGCGCTCGGTCAGTTCCACCACCGACAGTTCCGGGGCGAGCGCCGCCAGCCGCGGGTCACCGCCGGGCACCGCGCCCCGGGCCCGGTCGCGGCGCCGGCGCAGCCGGCGGCGGAGCATCAGATCCTCGTACCACCAGCGGCCGCCCCGGCGCGCGAACGCCGCGACCACCGCCAGCAGCGCCAGGACGGCGACCACCGCGAGCAGCCACGTCGGGCCGGCGGTGGCGAACCAGACGGCGAGCGCCGCGCACTCCACCACCACCAACTGCCCGACCACGACCGGGCCGAGCCGTCCCCGGCGGCGCTTGTCCGCCGGGGCGACCGGCCGGTCACCCGGTACGGCGACAGCGGCGGCGGTACGACCGGGTGGCGCCTGGAGCTGCGTCATCGGTGTGCGTCCCTTCTGGACATCCCGGGCATCCGCCGGGCGGGTGCGGTCGTTCGGGCGGCGGACGGGGTCCGGCGCACCCCCGACGGCCCCTTATCGTAGGGAAGCCCGCGGCGCTGTTCGGACCTGTCGCCGTGGACCCACCCCCGCCGGAGGTTAGTCATGCGGACCCGCCGCGATCAGGTGCAGGCGTACCGCTTCGTCACCCGCCGCATCGTCTCGGCGCTGCTCGCCGGTGATCCGGAGACGAACGACCTGCCGATGCGCCGCCTCGGCATGGCGGTGTTCGGCAGCGTCATCGCGGCCGCGGTGGTGCTCGGCGGCGTCGGCGCGTACGGGCAGCTCACCAGCAACTCCGCGCCGTTGGAGCCGAACACGGTGGTGATCGAGCGGGAAACCGGCGCGACGTACTACTTCGGCGAGGACAAGGTGCTGCGCCCGACGCTCAACTACGCCTCGGCGCGGCTGATCGTCAACGACGCCGGTGCGACGCCGCGCACCATGTCGCAGGCGTCGATCAAGGACCGTCCGCGCGGGCGGCTGGTCGGCATCGTGGGCGCCCCGGACGACCTGCCCGATCGCAAGTCCCTGGTCGGGCTCCCCTGGTCGGTGTGCGACGTACCGGATCCGAACGACCCGCGGCGCTCGACCACGCACCTGGTGATCGACCGCGCGCTGCCCGGCGGGACGGCGCTGACCGACCGGGCCGTGGTGGTGCGGACCAGCGACGCCCGTTACCTGCTCACCGGCGGCTCCCGGCTGCGGGTGGCGGGCGACGAGCAGGCGCTGGTGGCGTTGAAGATGGCCGGTGCGACGAACCTGACCGTCGGGCAGCAGCTGCTGAACGCGGTGCCGGTCGGGCCCGTGCTGCGCAAGCCGTCGATCGCCGGGGACGGCGGCGCGAGCGGGCTCACAGTGGCCGACCGGCCGGCCCGGATCGGCCAGGTGTACCAGGCCGCCGGCCAGTACTACGTGCTCACCCGGCAGGGCCTGGCGACCGTCCGTGAGGTCACCGCGCTGCTGCTGCTCGGCAGCGGCGGCGAAGTGACGCAGATCACTCCCGACGAGGCCGGACGGCTCCTCACCGATCAGCGGCTGGACGCGGACGGTCTGCCGGCCCGGCTGCCGACGCTGCACGAGGTCCGGCCGGGCCGCACGGTGCTCTGCGCCACCTACCGGCCCGGGCCCGCCGGTCAGCCGCCCACCACCACGCTCGAGGTGTTCGACTCCCCGCCGGCCGAGCTGACCTCGGCGACCGCGATGCCGGCCCGGCAGGGCGGCCGGGACGCGGTACGCACCGCCGAGAACGTGCTGCTGCCCGGCGGCAAGGGCGTGCTGGTGCAGGCCACGGCCGGGGAGACCGGCAAGGCGGCGGCCGGTTCGACCGTCTACCTGATCACCGCGCAGGGCATCCGCTATCCGCTCGGCACCGCCGGGGGCGACGCGAAGAGCGCGCTCGGGTACGGCGACGTGACGCCGATCGCCGTACCGGCCTCGCTGCTGGCGCTGGTGCCGACCGGCCCGACGCTGTCCCGCGAGGACGCGATGACCTACTTCGATGCGGCAGCGCCTCCGGGGGCCACCCCGACACCTTCGGCCGGCGGTGCGGCGGCGCAGGTCCAGGGCGGTTGACCGGCCGCCGCCGGATCCGAAGTGGAGGAAGTCCGTCACGGGTCGCCCGGGCTGGCTCGCTTCGACTAACCTGAGTGCGGCGAAGGTTATCGACGATGACTACGGGGATGCAGCCATGACGGGGCGCACGACGGTAGACGTACTGTCCTTGGAGGACTTCCACCAGCGACTCGAGCGGCGCCTGCAGGAGGCGGAGTCGGTGTTGCGCAAGCTCAACACCCAGATGCAGTGCCGCCCGCCGGCGCTCGGCACGTTCACCGACGCGACCGACAACGCGCGTCGCTACTCCGAGACGCACCAGAGCTACGTCAACCACGTCGACCGGTTGCGCCGGGCGATCCTGGCCGCCCGCGAGGCGACCCACAAAATCATGACGAACTACAAGACCGCCGAGGCCCGCAACGCCGCCGCCGCGGCCGACATCGCCGCCGCCCTCTCTGGGCTGAACGAGGCGATGAAGCAGCCGAAGGAGGACCCGCGTGTCTGAGTACACCCGGCGCTACGAGCATGTCAGCCACGAGGAGCTCTACCAGGGCGTCAACGCCGGCGACCCGAAGCAGATCGAGGCGCTCAGCGCCCAGTGGACCTCCCTGAAGAGCACGCTCGACGACCTCGGCCGCGACCTGACCGCCGACCTGGAGGCGCTGTCCAAGAGCTGGACCGGCGACGCCGCGCGCGAGTTCACCAGGCGGCTGGACATGGTCGTGCGCTACTCCGGCAACCTCGCCGAGGGCATGACCGGCATCCGGCAGGGCCTCGACATGATGTCCAGCGAGCTGCGGGCCGCGCAGTCCAAGGCGGAGACCCCAGAGAAGACCGACGACAACGACAAGCTGCTCGCCGGCGCCGGCAAGGGCTTCCTGCTCGGCGGCGCCCCGGGCGCGGTGATCGGCGGGATCGTCGGCCACCAGCAGGACAAGGCCGAGCAGGAGAAGGCGCACCAGCGAATGGTGCAGGTCGTGGCGAAGCTCGCCGAGGGCTACGACTTCTCCGCGTACGGCCGCATCGTCGTGCCGGACCCGCCCGAGACCGAGCTCCCGGGCCACACCAGCAACGGCGACCCGACGCTGCAGAACGGCCCGTCGGTGAAGACCCCGACGTCCGGCCCGAGCCTGGGCAGCTTCGGCCCGGGCGCCGGCGCCACCGCGACCACCTCGGGTGTGCACCACACGGCTCCGACCGGTGGCACGCCGGGCGAGGGCACGCCCGGTGCGGGCACTCCGGGCGGCCAGCCCGGCGCCGGCGCTCCGGGTTCGGTGCCGACCAGCGGCACCGTCGAGCCGGGCGGCACCTCGCTGGCCGGCGCCACTCCGCTGACCAGCACCGTCGGCGGTCCGACTGTCGGCGGCGGCCCGGGCTTCGGCCCCGGCGGCGCCGGCTCGACGACGATGACCGCAGGCGGACCGGGTGGTGCGCTCTACGGCGCCCCCGGCGTGCTGAGCACCGGCTCGCTGGCCGGCACGGGCGCCAATTCGGCGTCGGCGGCCCGCCTCGGCGGCATGCCCGGCGCCGACAACCGCTCCGCCGCCGGCACGGGCCGGCTCACCTCCGGTCGTGGCCTCGTGGTCGACGCCGGGAGCAAGTCCGCCGAGCGCACCGGCGGCGCCACCGGGCGACCCGCGATGGCCGGCCGCAGCGGCGTGCTGGGCGGGCGCGGCGGCCACGGCGACGACGAGTCCGACGGTCGGCTGACCTGGCTCACCGAGGACGAGATGGTCTGGGGCGACGGCGACGCCGCCCCGCCGCCGGTGCTCGGCGGCAACTGAGTCCGGCATCCACGGCATGGCGCGGCACCCCGGCAGGGGCGCCGCGCCGTTCCGCGTCCGGCCTGCGTCAGTGTCCGTCCACACCGACCCGTGGGGTGGCTCACGTAACCCGCTAGATCCTTGAGCTGCGAGATCGTCCGCCGACGGATAGGTTGAACAGGTGCTGCCCGTAGCGTTCGCCCCGTCCACCTGGACGGCGACGCTGCGCCGGATCGCCCGCACGGCCGTGGCCAGCCTGGTGCTGATCGCCGGCCTCCAGGGCATCGCCGCCACACCCGCCCACGCCGCCGCGGCCCCGCACGCCGCCGTCGCCTCGCACGCAGTCGCCTCGCGCGCCGTCGCCACCGAGCACGTCGTGGCGATCGAGCACGCCGCGACGCGGCAGGCGGTCACCGCCGGTGCCGCGCGTCCCGCCGAACTCATGACGGGCGACGCCACGACCGCCGCCCTGCGCGCCACCGGCCCCGGCAGCGGCCCGGCCGTCACCGAGGCCCCGTCGACCGACTCCGCCGCGGGCGTTCCCGGCGTCGAGGTCGCCGCCGCCGCCGACCCCGGCCGGGCGGACATCGCCCGTCGCGGTCCGCCGCGCGCCTGACCGGGCACCCTTCCGGTACGCCCCGGCGCGGCCCCACCCGCCGCACGCCGCGCGCCCTGCCGCGCGTCCCGTCGCGTCCGAGTCACGACGCGCACCCGCCCGGATCTCCGGGCCACGACCGTTCATCGTCTTTCGTTCCACCCTGAGGTGCTGGTGATGCAGACCGTCTTCTCCGCCGTCCTGCCCGACATGCCCGCGGCCGCCGTGATCTGGCTGGTCCTGCTCGCCGTGGCCGCGACAGTGGTCGCCGCGCTGATCGTCCGCCCGTCGCGGTTCCGCTCGGAGCTGGTCGACCGGATCAGTGACGCGGCCCGGCCGAGCAGCATCGAACGTGCCGAGCGAGCCCGCGTACGGGACCAGGAGCGGACCCGCTACGCCGACGAGGTGGCGGTGGCCGCCTCCCGCGCGACGGCCACCGCGGAGCGGAGCCGGGCCGAGTGGCTGACCGCCCAGGAGGAGTCCGAGGCCGCCTGGCAGGCGTACCAGGCGGCTGAGGAGGACGTCCGGCGCCTCACCGCCGCCGCGGCGCTGCCGCTGCCCCGTACCGCCAAGACCCCGGCCGAGTACGCGGACCGGGAGCGCTGGCTGCACCGCGCCGCGATGGACGCCCAGTGGCGCAACGAGATCACGGTGCGGCAGCTCAGCGACATCCTCGGCGGCAACGGCTGGGACCCGAGCCGGCACCCGGTCGAGCAGGAACTGCTGCTGCGCCGGCTGGTCCGGGACAACATGGCGGCCCGGCACCGGGCCGCCACGCAGCGGGAGCAGGCCGCCTGGCAGGCAGCCGAGCTGGCCGCCGCGGCGGCGCAGAGCCTGCGCGACGAGGCGTTCGCGGCGCTGCATCCGGTCGCCGAGCCGCAGACCGCGCTCTCCATCGTGGGCTTCGCCGGGCCGGAGACCACCCGGGAACTGCCGGCCGGCACGGTCGCCGACGTCACCCGGGAGCTGCCGCCGGTGGCTCGCGGCCGCGCGGCCGTGGCGACCTGAGCCGGCTCCGCGCTGCATTCCTTCCGAGCGATATGACTGAGGGGCATATTTATGCCTCTCAGTCATATGCGTTTCCGGGAGTCATCTCTCGGCGGTGG
This sequence comes from Micromonospora sp. WMMA1949, assembly GCF_027460145.1. Classification (NCBI taxonomy): domain Bacteria; kingdom Bacillati; phylum Actinomycetota; class Actinomycetes; order Micromonosporales; family Micromonosporaceae; genus Micromonospora; species Micromonospora sp. WMMA1949. Next base: position 2,143,979 of record NZ_JAPZBG010000001.1, read on the forward strand.
CTACGGCGAGTAGCCGACGCTTTCCCGAGCGGGGCGGGGGGATGGACCGCGCCCGCGGGCGGCCTGGGCCCGGCTCGGCTAGCGTGATGCCGTGTCCCGTGAATCCTGGGTGCTTGTCGCACTCGCCGCCGTCCTCGCGGTGGCCATGCTGGCCGGGGCGGTGCTGCTCGCCATCCGGGTGGTCCGCACCCGCCGCATGCTCGGCGCGCTCGGCGCCGGCGGCAAGGTCGCGTTCTACGGCGCGCTGATCTACACCATCCTGCCGGTGGACCTGCTGCCCGACCCGATCTACCTGGACGACATGGGCGTGCTGGCCGGCGCGCTGTTCTACCTGGGCCGGCTGGTCGCGAAGCACCGTGCCGAGCAGCGGGCCGCCCAGTCCGCCCAGGCGATGCCGCTGGCCGTAGCGCCGCCGCGTCCGTCGGATCGTCCCTGACGAGGAGACAGCATGGCTGGGCGTCACCGGTTGGATCCGCACGACGAGCGGGTCGCCCGGTTCTTCGCGGACCGGCACCTCGCCACCCTCACCACACCGCGTGCCGACGGCACCCCGCACGTCGTACCCGTGGGGGTGACCTTCGACCCGGCGGCCGGGCTGGCCCGGGTGATCACCTCGGCCGGGTCGGCCAAGGCCCGGCACGTCGCGGCGGCCGGGCCGGACGGCGTGCCGGTCGCCGTGTGCCAGGTCGACGGCCGCTGGTGGCTGACCGTGGAGGGCCGGGCGGTGCTGCGCCGCGACCCGGAGTCGGTGGCGGAGGCCGAGCGGCGGTACGCCGAGCGTTATCGCACGCCGCGCCCGAATCCGGAGCGGGTGGTCATCGAGATCGCGGTGACCCGGCTCCTGGGAAGCCTCCCCGGCTGAGGCGTCTGTCCGGTTCCGCGGTGGCCCCGGTCACGCCCGGAAATGGGCTGCCGCGGCAGGGCGGTTGAACTCTCCGTACGCCGAGCGCCACTCCTGGTGCCGCGTCTCCCCGCACGGAGCCGTCGACCCCCGAATGGAGCCTCGACCATGAACCCGATCATCCGTAAGTGTGTGCTGTCCGTCGCCGGCCTGGCCGCGGCCGGCGGTGCCGTGGCCGGCCCGGCCGCCGCCCACGCCGCCCCGGTCAAGAGCAAGGGTGACCGTGCCGCCGACTACGAGTACCAGGCCCAGCCGAACTACTTCTACTGCGGTCCCGCCTCGACCCGGATCGCGCTGTCGGCCGAGGGCAAGGACGTGAGCCAGGACGAGCTGGCGGCCAAGCTCGGCACCACCGAGAACGGCACCGACTCGGCCATCGACATCACCCGGGTCCTGAACGAGTACACCGGCGGCAAGTACCGGACCACCGAGATCCGCGACGACGTGGCCACCCGGGAGCAGGTCGACCGCCTGCGTGCGGACATCCGTACCGCCGTGGACGACGACCGGCCGGTGGTGGCGAACATCCTGGGCGGCGCCCGGGACATCGACGGGGTGGAGCACAGCTACCCCGGCCACTACGTGACAGTCGTTCGGTACGAGGGCGACGGCGACCGGGTGCTGATCGCCGACCCGGCACGGCCGGACGAGCCGACGTACTGGATGGACGTGACCGAGCTGGCCAACTGGATCGCCGGCCGCGGCTACAGCTCCTGACCCGCACGGGCCGGTCCCCTTCTGGGGGGCCGGCCCGACGCCGGGGTACGTCAGCGGCCGGTGTCGCCCTCGCCGGTGCGCTGCTGCGCCATGTCGACGCCCTTGTCGATCTGCGCGTCGTACTTGCCGCCGCTGCGCTTGTCGGCCGCGTCACCCGCCTTCTCGATGCCCTGGTCGACCTGCTTGTCATGCTTGTCCGCGAAGTCCTTCGCCTTGTCCATGAAGTCGCTCATCCCCGATCTCCCTTCGATACGGTGAATGCCTTCCCTGAGGCCGAGGGCACAAACACGGGGTGGGCGGTTACGGCCCTGGTGTCGGATCGGCCCGCGTCGGGTACCAACGGCCCGGATCGAGGAGGGCGACGTGGACGACGACGCTGGAATACCTGGCCGGGCACCGACCGCCGGACCGCGGCAGACCTGGGCGGGACTGCCCTGGCCGGTACGAACGGCGGTCACCTGGAGCGCCTGTCTCCTGGTGGTCACCGCAGGGCTGTGGCTGCTCGGGCAGATCGCCGTACTACTGGCGCCGCTGGCGGTGGCGCTGGCCGGCACGCTCTTCCTCGCCGCGCTGCTCGACCCGGTCCTGGTACGCCTGCGCCGGCTCCGGGTGCCGGCCGGGCTCGCCGCCCTCCTGAGCATCCTGCTGCTGCTCGGCATCCTGGGCGGCGCCGGCGTCCTGGTCTGGAACCTCACCGCGAGCCAGTTCAGCGAGCTGAGCCAGCAGCTCGACGAGGGGTTGCAGCGCACCCGGGACTTCGTCACCTCCAGCCTGCCGGTCACCGACCAGCAGCTCGACCGGCTCGTGGAGCAGATCCGGAAGGGCCTGAGCAGCGGCGCGCCCGATCCGGTCGCCGGGGCGCGCAAGGTCGCCGAGGTCGCGGGCGCGGTGCTGCTCGCCCTGGTGCTGCTGTTCTTCCTGCTCAAGGACGGCCGTTCGATGTGGCACTGGGTGCTGCGGCGGCTGACCGGACCACGCCGGGAGCTGACCGCCGAGGCGGGACGGGCGGGCTGGCGGACGCTCGGCGCGTACAGCCGGGGCACGATGATCATTGCCGCGATCGACGCCATCGGCATCGGGCTGGCGCTTGTCGTGTTGCGCGTCCCGCTGGCCCTGCCGCTCGCCCTGATCACGTTCCTCGGCGGGTTCGTACCGATCATCGGCGCCACAGTGGCCGGTGCGGTGGCGGTGCTCGTCGCGCTCGCCGCGAACGGTCCCACCACCGCGTTGCTGACCCTGGCCGCCGTGATCGCCGTCCAGCAGATCGAGGGCAACCTGCTGGAACCACTGGTGATGCGGCGGCAGGTGCAGCTGCACCCGGCGGTCATCCTGGTCGTGGTCACCGCCGGCACGCTGGTCGCCGGGGTGGCCGGGGCATTCGTGTCGGTGCCGATCGCGGCGGTGCTCTGGCGGGTGCTCGACACCGTGCAGCGCCACCGCGCCGCCGAGCGGAGCGGTACCGAGCGCAGCGGCACCGGCGTACCCGCGCCGACCGCCGACCCGGGCCGCGCCGCCGAAGCAGCGGGCTGACGACCGGCGCGGCCGTTCAGGCGGGGTGCGGCTGGCGCAGGTGCGTGATGAACCACGTACCTGCCTGGTCGGCCACCTGCTCCAGCGTGCCGGGCTCCTCGAACAGGTGCGTGGCGCCGGGCACGATCCGCAGCTCCGCCACTTCGCCGAGCGCGTCCCGGGCCTGCTCGTTGAGCACGATCACCTGCTCGTCCAGGCCGCCGACGAGCAGCAGCGTCGGTGCGCGTACCGCCGTCAGTGAGCTGCCTGCCAGATCCGGCCGGCCGCCCCGGGAGACCACCGCGCCCACCCGGTCCGGCCGGGCCGCGGCGGCGACCAGCGCGGCGGCGGCGCCGGTGCTGGCGCCGAACAGCCCGATCGGGAGCCGCCCCAGCTCCGGGTCGGCGCCCATCCAGTCGACGATCCCGGCCAGGCGCTCGGCCAACATGCCGATGTCGAAGCGCAGCTCGGCGGTGACCTCGTCCCGGGCCTCCTCGTCGGCGGTCAGCAGGTCGACGAGCATCGTGGCCAGCCCGCGCTCGTTGAGCGCACGCCCGACGGCCATGTTGCGCGGGCTGTGCCGCGAACTGCCGCTGCCGTGCGCGAACAGCACCACCCCACCGGCGTTGCCGGGCACGCTGACATCCCCGACGAGCCCTCCGTCCACCACAGGCACCGAAACCTCACGCATATCCCTCCACCCCCGCCCACCCGATACCCCCCAGCCGAACGATCATGAAGTTGACGGCCCAGAAAGCGCTTCCCCACCCCGCCAACTTCATGATCACGCCATCCGGGCAAGACCACGGGGAACGCCCGCGGGGAACCCCGCGCGGGGAGGCCGACGCGTGCGGGGTTGCGTTGACGTCGGCGGCAAGGTTTAGCGTCGATTCACGGAGACGGACGGGGGCGGCGGATGCGGATCGGGGAACTGGCGCAGCGGGCCGGTACGAGCACCCGCACCCTGCGCTACTACGAGGCACACGGGCTGGTCCGGCCGAACCGGTCCGCAAACGGATACCGGGTCTACGACGAGGCGGAACTGCGCGTCGTCCGCGAGATCCGGTCCCTGCTGGCGATCGGCTTCGGCCTGGACGACATCCGCCCGTTCGTCGCCTGCCTGCGCGCCGGAAACGACTCCGGTGACGTCTGCCCCGATTCGGTGGCGGTGCTGCGGCGCAAGCTCGCCGAGGTGGACGACTACCTCGACCGGCTCGGCGACGTCCGCCGCCGGCTGCACGACCAGCTCGCCCACGCGATCGCCCAACGGGAGGAAACATGCCTCAGGACACGGGGACCGGCCGGCTGACCCCGGTCACCGACGACACCTTCGCGGCCGCCGTGCTGGCCGCCGACCGGCCGGTGGTGGTGGATTTCTGGGCCGAATGGTGCCCGCCGTGCCGGGTGGTGTCGAAGCACCTGGCCGAGCTGGCCGAGGAGTTCGGCGACGCACTGCGCTTCGTCACCCTCAACACCGACGAGAACCCGGCCACCACCCGCGCCCACCGGATCATGTCCGCGCCGACCATGCTGGTGTTCCGGGGCGGCGAGGTGGTCGGCTCGATCGTCGGCTCCCGCCCGAAGGACCACCTGCGGCGCAGCTTCGCCCAGCACGCGGACGGTTGAGCCGCCGCCGGGCGGGAACGCGCCGGGTGACCACGGACCCCGACCGATCGCGAGGATCGTCATGGCGAAACAGGACAGGTCCCGGGACCAGGAACTCACCGACCAGGAACGCCGTAAGCAGGAGCTGAAGGACTCGCCGGACTGGGCCGACCGCGCCGCGACGGCGCGCACGTCCGACGATCCGCGGGCCACGGCGCCGCGCGACGCCGGCGGGCGTCCGTCCAACGGCCGCCAGTTCTGAGGTACGCGTACCGAGCGGCCCCGCCCGTCGTGGCGGGGCCGCTCAGTTCGTGCGTTCCGGCAGGTGCATCAGCGGCGCGCGGCCCTGCGGCTGCTCCGGCTGCGACCCGCTCGGGTGTGCCGGCGGCACCGCCACGGTCACCGGCTGCGCGGAGGTGACCCGCAGCGGCTCGCCGTGGTGCCGCAGCTCGACGACGGTGTCCGGCCCGCCGTTGCGCAGCGAGTACGTCGTCTGGTGCGGCCGGACGTCGACCCGCAGCCGCATCCCGCGCCACTGGAGCGAGAACTCCAGGCGGCTGAGGCGGCTGGAGAGCCGGGGCGCGAAGGAGAGCGTCCCGTCGTGGTCGCGCAGCCCGCCGAACCCGGCCACGAGCGCGATCCAGGCGCCGGCCAGTGATGCCATGTGCACACCGTCGCGGGTGTTCTCGTTGAGGTCGTGCAGGTCCATCAGCGCGGCCTCGCGCAGGTAGCGGTGGGCCAGTTCGAGGTAGCCGACCTCGGCCGCCAGCACCGCCTGGGTGCAGGCGCTCAGCGACGAGTCGCGTACGGTGCGCCGCTCGTAGTAGACGAAGTTGCGCAGCTTCTCGGCGGCGCTGAACGCGTCGCCCCGCCAGTGCATGGCCAGCACCAGGTCGGCCTGCTTGACGACCTGCTTGCGGTAGAGGTCGAAGTACGGGTAGTGCAGCAGCAGCGGGTACTTCTCCGGCGGCGTGTGCTCGAAGTCCCACTCCTGGAAGCGGGTGAACCCCTCCACCTGCTCGTGCACGTCGGTCTCCGCGTCGTACGGCACGTGCATGTCGTTCGCGGCGTCCCGCCAGGCGGCGGCCTCCTCCTCGGTCACGCCGAGGTCGAGCGCCTGGTCGCGGTAGCGCATCGCGCAGTCCGCGGCGGTACGCAGGTTCCGCTGGGCCATGAGGTTGGTGTAGACGTTGTCGTTCTTGACCGCCGTGTACTCGTCCGGGCCGGTCACGCCGTCGATGTGGAACCGTCCGGCGCGGTCGTGGTGGCCGAGCGAGCGCCACAGCCGGGCGGTCTCGACAAGCAGTTCCAGACCGATCTCCCGTTCCAGCGCCTCGTCGCCGGTGACCAGTACGTAGCGGCGCAACGCGTCGGCGACGTCGGCGGCGATGTGGAACGCGGCGGTCCCGGCCGGCCAGTACGCCGACGACTCCGGCCCTTCGATGGTGCGCCACGGGAAGGCCGCGCCGGCGAGGTTCAGCGTGCGGGCGCGTTCCTGCGCCTGGGCCAGCGTGTCGTACCGCCACTGCAACGCGTCACGCACCGCGGTCGGCTGCGTGTAGGTGAGCACCGGCAGTACGAACATCTCGGTGTCCCAGAACGCGTGGCCGTCGTACCCCGGGCCGGTGAGGCCCTTGGCCGAGATCGGCCGGCGTTCCGCGCGGGCGCCGGCCTGGAGGACGTGGAACAGGCCGAACCGGACGGCCTGCTGCACCTCGGGGTCGCCCTCGACGCGCACGTCGGCGGCGTCCCAGAACGCGTCCAGGTATTCGCGCTGGGCCCGGCGCAGGCCGTCCCAGCCGTCGAGCCGGGCCGCTGCGAGCGCCGCGCCGACCTGGTCGCGCAGCGCCGGGAGCGACCGGCGGCTGGACCAGCCGTACGTGAGGTACTTGACCACGCGGAGCGTCTGGCCGGGCTTGAGCACGCAGCCGATGGTGGTGCGGACCCAGTCCTCGTACCCCTCGCTCTCGATCGTGGTGCGTTCGGGCCCGTCCACGTCGTGGCCCATGGCGGCGGCGACCCGCAGGCCGCTGACCTTGGTCCGGTGGATGAGCTGCCCGCCGTCGTCGGTGGTCAGCTCCTCCTCGGCCTGCAACGGCGACTCGAGTACGGCGGCGACCCGGGGGTCGCGGCTCTGCGGCGGCAGCGACTCGTTGGCGACCAGCTCGGACTGGAGGATCAGGCGCAGCGGCCCGTCGACCGGCTCCACCTCGTAGTGGATGGCGGCCACCGAGCGCTGGGTGAACGACACCAGGCGGGTGGTACGGACCTTGACCTCGCGACCGGCCGGGGAACGCCAGTGCAGATCCCGCTGGAGGGTGCCGGCGCGCATGTCGAGGACCCGCTCGTGGGCGAGCAGTTCGCCGTAGCGCACGTCGAGCGGCTCGTCGTCGACGAGCAGCCGGATCAGCTTGCCGTTCGTGACGTTGACGATGGTCTGCCCGGACTCGGGGAAACCGAAGCCGGCCTCCGCGTACGGCAGCGGGCGCAGCTCGTAGAACGAGTTCAGGTAGGTGCCGGGCAGCCCGTGCGGCTCGCCCTCGTCGAGGTTGCCGCGCAACCCGATGTGCCCGTTCGACAGCGCGAACACCGACTCGGACTGGGCCAGCACGTCCATGTCGAGCTGCATCTCCCGGACGTGCCAGGGCTCGACCGGGTACGCCCGTTCCCGGATCACGCGGCCGGCTCCGGGGCGAGCAGGTCGGCGAGGTCGGTGACCACCACGTCGGCGCCGTTCGCCAGCAGCTCGTCGGCCTGGCCGACCCGGTCGACGCCCACCACGTACCCGAATCCGCCGGCCCGCCCGGCGGCCACACCGGCGAGGGCGTCCTCGAAGACGGCCGCGTGCGCCGGTTCGACGCCGAGCAGTCGCGCGCCCTCCAGGAACGTGTCCGGGTGCGGCTTGCCGCGCAGCCCGCTCGCGCGGGCGACCACGCCGTCCACCCTTGCCTCCAGCCAGCGTTCCAGCCCGGCGGCGTGCACCACGGCGGCGCAGTTGGCGCTGGCCGAGACGACGGCGCGGCGCAGCCCGGCCGAGGTGGCCGCTTCCAGGTAGCGCACCGATCCCTCGTACACCTCGACGCCGTTGTGCTCGATCCGCTGGAGCAGCACGACGTTCTTACGGTTGCCGAGGCCGTTGACGGTGTCCGCCTCGGGCGGGTCGTCCGGCGATCCCTCGGGCAGCGTGATGCCGCGCGAGGCCAGGAATGTGCGCACCCCGTCGGCGCGCGGTCTGCCGTCCACGTACCGGTTGTAGTCCGGTCCGGGGTCGAACGGGTGGAACGGCTCGCCGGTTTCCGCCGACCGTCGCCGCAGATACGCGTCGAACGTCTCCGCCCAGGCGGCGTTGTGCACCTTGGCGGTCTGCGTCAGCACACCGTCCAGATCGAAGAGACAAGCGCGCACGTGCGCGGGGAGGCCCAGCATCGCTTGAATCTAACCAGAGCCCGCGCCGGGCAAACACCATTCAGGGCTCAGCGGTTCGGGCGCAGCGTCCAGATCACGGTGAGCGAGGAGGTGAGCGTGCCGTCCTCGGTGCGGACCTCCACCTCGACCGGGAACTCCGGCCGCTGCCCGGCGTCCAGCTCGGCCAGCACCTCGGCGGGTACGCCACCGAGCCGCGCGGTCGCCAGCACCGACCCCATCGCGATCTTGCGGAAGTGGACGGAGGCGGTCACCGGGAGGGGTACGGCCCGGTCGAGGACGTGCCCGAAGGCGGCCAGTACGACCGCGCCCGAGGCGCTCTCCCCGAGCGTGAACATGGCGCCGGCGTGCGGCCCGCCGAGGTGGTTGTGGTGCGCCGCGATGTCGGGGAGCCGGGCCACGACCCGTACCCCGCCCTCGGCCTCGGGCGCCACCTCGACGAACTCGATCCCGAGCGTGCGGGCGAACGGCACGGCGTCGAGGATTCCGGCCGCCACCTGGCGAGAGTCGATGCTCATGCCCGAACGCTACTCGCCGGTAACAACCCCGGCAAGATGCCGGAACACGCTGGCCAAATGTCACCAAGTAAGTGACATCCGCACCGCATGGAGCTAGCGTTGCCTCTTATTAAGAGACATTGGGACATGAGATGATCTTCTCCACCCCTGAACTCAGCGATCACGACGAGACCGTGCTGGCCGAGGTGCACGACATGCGTCGCGTGCTCGCCGATGTCCTGCGCACTCCTCGCCGGTGGACCGGTGGCCTCCGGCGCACGATGTTGGCCCGCGCGATTCTCGGCTCCAACAGCATCGAGGGCTACGTGGTCGCCGAGGACGACGCCGCTGCCGCGCTGGACGGCGAGGAGCCGCTGAGCGCCGACGACCGAACCTTCGCCGAGATTCGGGGCTATCGACAGGCTCTGGGATACGTGCTGCAGACCGCCGGGGATCCGCATTTCCGCTTCGAGACGTCGGTGATCCGCAGCATGCACTACATGATGCTCTCGCACGATCTGGGCAAGAGCCCGGGGCAATATCGCAAGGGCCCGATCTACGTACACGATGAGCGGACCGATGAGCGGGTGTACGAGGGCGCGGACGCCGACCACGTGCCTCACCTCATGGAGGAGCTAACCGAAGATCTACGGTCGGATGTCACCGCCTCCCCGCTCGTCAAAGCAGCCATGGCGCATCTGAACCTGGTGATGATCCATCCGTTCCGTGACGGCAACGGACGGATGGCACGCGCCCTTCAGACGCTGGTGCTCTCCCGCCGTGCGATCGTCGAGCCGGCCTTCTCCAGCATCGAGGAGTGGCTGGGCAGCAACACCGAGGACTACTACCGCGTGCTGGCGGTTACCGGGCGTGGCCGCTGGAACCCCGAAGGTTCGGCGCGCCTCTGGGTGTCGTTCAACCTGCGCGCCCATCACATGCAGGCACAGACCGTCGCTCGCCGCTTCGATGAGGCGTCCGGCATCTGGTCGGAGTTGGACGCGATCGTTGCCGAGAAAAGACTCCCTGAGCGGGTGACCGATCTGCTCTACGAGGCAGTCCTGGGCTACCGCATCCGTCGCTCCGGGTACGTCAAACTCGCCGATGTCGAGGATCGGACCGCATCTCGTGATCTGGCCAACCTTGTCGAGCAGGGCCTGTTGGAAGCACGAGGTGAGCGGCGGGGAAGGCATTACGTCGCCGGCCCCACGCTGGTCGTGGTACGGGAACGGGTCCATGCGCGGCGCAAGCCGATCAGGGATCCCTACCCGGCCATGCCGGTCGTTCTCGCGACCGAGGCTGCCAATTCGACCGGCTCGGGTGAGCGGTTGTAACCACGGTCCATGTCACGGCGCTGTCCGGCCCGATGGATCAGCTCAGCGGCGTTTCGGCGGCTGTCGACTTCGGGTAGCGAGTGGCCCATGAACCGCGATCTCGCGCGCGGGCTGACGGTGGCGTGGGCACTGCCGGAGTTCCGCGACGGGCTACGTCACCTCGTCGACCTCGACGAGGTGACAGTGCTGCTGGCCGCACTGTCCCTTCCGGACCGCGACCGCGAGGTGGAGCGGAGCGCGCTGGGCCTGCTGCGGTCCGGGCTCGACAGCACCGAGGTCCGGGAGGCGGTGTTGCTGCTGCTGGAGCGGGACACCGTACGCCGGCCGCTCGTCGCCGCGGCGGTCGAGCCGCTCGCCGACCGGCCCGGCCTGGTCACCGCCGTCACCTCCGCGGCCGAGGATCCCCGGGTACGCCACGAGGTACGGGCGATGCTGGACAGCGCGGGCGTCCGCGAGCTGATCTGGCGGGCGGTCGACGACCAGGTGAGCGACAACCGGTTCGGGCTGGTCCGCCGGGCGGCGGTGCTGTTCGTGCGGCACCCGAGCGCGCGGCGCCTGGGGTGGGCGCTCCGCCGGCACGGCGTTCTCCGCGAACTGCGCCACAGGGCGTGACCTGATCCTGCTGTTGCCCGGTCGTGTCACCGCCGAGATCTTCGGGCCCTACCGTCCAGTCGATGCGATCCCGTGCGGCGAAGGCGGCAGCGACTCTGGTGACCGTGCTGGGCACGCTGCTCGTCGTCGCGAGCTGTCTCAGTTGCATCCCGCTTCTGGCGCCGTCGGCGCCGTGCGACGGTGACACCTACGCTTCGGCGCAGGCGGCGAGGGACGCGTACGCCCTGCTGGTCCTGGCGATGACGGCGACGGCGGTCCTCTCCGTCGTCGTGGCCCGGGTAGGCATCCGGCCCCGCGTCCGGAACCCCTGGCCGTGGCTGTCGGTCGCCGTACTGGGAATCGCCGTGAGTGCCGGCCTGCTGATCCCGATCGATCGCGCCGGCTCCTGCTGAGGCCGATCGGCAGTCACTCGTATCCCATCGCGGGGATGATTTCGCCCATTTCGCGCTCGACGTACGCGCGGGTGCCGGCGTCGAATTGGTCGTCGCGGTGCGCGAGCTTGTCCGCCTGGAACGTCGACGGGGTGACGGCGTCCTCGACGCCGAGCCGCTCGAACAGGGCCCGCCGCTGCCCGGGCCAGTCGGCCGCCAGGTCTTCCGCCCTCACCTCGACGTACCGCCGGCTCGTCAGGTCGGCCGCGTCCTTCCAGGCCAACCATCGCTGGTAGACCGGCACGAGGTAGGCCAACGCCCCGTCGACGGTGGACGGCGCCCACGGCTGGGCCAGGTGGGAGGCGAGCACCGCGACCGGATGACGCTTGATGTGCACGATCGTCGCCTCGGGGACCAGTTCCCAGAGGAAGTCCATGGCGAAGAGGTTGAACGGCGTCTTCTCGCACCAGGTCGGCTTGCCCGCGTCGGCCGCCGCCCCGCCGAACAGGGTGTCGACCAGGCTCCGCAGGACGCCGACCAGTTCGCCCCGGTCACTGAAGTACCTCGGCACGACCCGCCGTCGGCTGGCCGGCCCGAACGGCCCGGCCGGCCGGTCGCCGTCGCCGAAGCCCTCCGCAGGCGCGGGCTCCTCGAAGGCGTACGCGATCACCTGCGGCCAGAGCCGGTGTACGGCGTCCCGGTACCGACCCACGCCGACCAGCTCGGGCACGGTCTTGCCACGGTCGTCACGCCGGCCGGGCACGCGTACGGTGAGGAAGTCGCTCAGCCGTTGCAGCGCGTCCTCACCGACGATGGGGTCGTACCGGTCGGTGAGCGCGTCGGCCAGGTCCCGCAGGCCACCCGGTTCGACAAGGAACTTGGTCTCCATGGGGATCCGGTGGATCAGCGGATGCTGGCCGATGACGTCGGCGATCCGCGACGTGCCCGAGCGGCCCGTGCCCGCGACGAAGACCGGTGAGGGAGACGGCATGGACGGCAGTCAAACTTCCGGCCCGGCGCGGGGGCAACCCCATTATCCCCGCCGCGATCAGCTGATCGATTTCCTGGCCGACGCGGTCGGGTCCGTCACCGTGGCACACCCGACCCGGGTCGCCGTCGACGGGCCGCCCGCCGCCGGCAAGACCACGCTCGCCGACGAGCTGGCCGCCGTCCTGCGGGCCCGGGGCCGGTACGTCATCCGGGCGACCGTCGACGACTTCCTCTTCCCCCGGGCGCGGCGCTACCGGCGCGGCGAGTTCTCGGCCGAGGGCTGCTACGTCGACACCCACGACCACCAGTCGCTGAACCGGGTGCTGCTCGACCCGCTCGGCCCCGGCGGCGATCGACGCTTCCGGCGCACGATCTACGACCACACCACCGACGCGGTGCTGTCCCCGCTGCCCACCACCGCCCCCGCCGACGCCGTGCTGGTGTTCGACGGCGTCTTCCTCCTGCGCCCGGAACTGGTCGACCGGTGGGAGCTGCGCGTCTTCGTGTCGACAGCGCTGGACCGTACCGTCGATCGTGCGGTGGTCCGGGAGAGCCCGGTGTCGTCCCGGGCCGACGTCGAACGGCGCTGGCGCGAGCGTTACCTGCCCGCCCAGCGGCTCTACTTCGCCACTGCCCGCCCGGTCGAGCACGCCGACGTCGTCGTGCACAACGACGACCCCGGACAGCCGATGTGGGAGACCCGGACGGCCTTGGATGGCAGGCTGCAACCATGGACAGGAAGCGGGTGACCGCCTGGATCGCGGCGTACGAGCAGGCGTGGCGCACGCCGGGAACGGCGGCGCTCGGCACGATGTTCACGACCGACGCGAGCTACCGGCAGGGGCCGTACCGGGATCCGGTCGTCGGCCTGCCCGCCATCACCCGCATGTGGGACAGCGAACGCGACGGGCCCGACGAGGTCTTCGACATGACCGCGGAGGTCGTCGCGGTCGACGGCGACACCGCCGTGGCACGGATCCAGGTCCGGTACGGCGACCCCGTCCACCAGGAGTGGCGCGATCTCTGGATCATGCGCTTCGCCGAGGACGGCCGGTGCGCGTCGTTCGAGGAGTGGCCCTTCGCGCCGGACAAGCGGGCTACCGGTTGAGGCCGGCCGCCTGATCCGTGAGGATCTCCCCGAGAACGCGGTGCGCGTCGGCTGCCTCCTCCGCGTCCTCGGGGTCGTCGAAGGTGCGGGACCAGGTGGAAAGGGTCTTCCAGAGGGCCCAGCCGCGTCCGCGCGCCCACGTCGCGTCGTCCACCGACAGGCGCTCGCGGAACGCCGCCCGGCCCTCGGCGGTCAGCAACGTCCAGGCGATCGCCAGGTCGCAGGCCGGGTCACCGACGCCGCAGGTGCCGAAGTCGATGACGGCCGCCAGCCGGCCGTGCGTGAGCAGCAGGTTCCCCGGGGCGATGTCGCCGTGGAACCAGCGGTCCACCCCGTCCCAGCGGGCGCCGACCGCCCGTGTCCAGATCTCGCGTACCAGCGCGGCGTCGACGTGGCCGTCCAGCGCCACGAGCGCATCCTCGACTTTCTTGTCGTACGTGCGCAGCGTGCCGCCCCGGAACCAGTTGTGCACACCCGGCTGCGGGCCGTCCGCGGCGTCCACGTCCCGCAGGGCCGCGAGGAATTCGGCCAGGTCGAGCGCGAAGCGCACCGGGTCGGCGATGCGGTCCGGCCAGGCGGGCTCGCCGTCGAGCCATCGGTAGATCGACCACGGGTACGGGTAGCCCGCACCCGGCTCGCCCTTCGCCACCGGGGCGGGGATTGGTAGCGGCAGCCGAGCGGCGAGGACCGGGAGCCACAGGTGTTCCTTCTCGACCGCCAGGGCGTACGCGGCAGCGCTGGGCAGACGCACCAGTAGCTCGGGGCCGAGGTGGAAGGTCCAGTTGTCCCAGCCGCCGTTGGCGACCGGCTCGATCGGGAGGCCGGCCAGGTGCGGGAACTGGCCGGCCACGAGGCGGCGCACCTGCTCCACGTCGACGGCGATGCGCTGTGGCGGAGGGCCGAGGTCGTAGCCGGAGTCGTCCGCTCCCACCGGGCGGTGGTTGTTGATAAGGGGCCCTTCCTCTACCGGAGGCGTTAACAGGGTGCCCTTCCTTTCACCGCCAGCCGACGTCGATGCGGTCGCCCCGCTCGTCGAAGAAGTGCAGCGCGTCCATCCGCACCTGCACGGCGAGCGGGTGCCCGGGCGACACCTGCGGGTACGGCGCCAGCCGTACCGCCAGTTCCGCCGGACGACGGTGGTGGCGGCCCGGGTCGGGCAGCACGCTCGTCCGGTTGCCGCCACCCCCGCCCGGTTCCAGGGCGGGCGCGGACGACTCCGTCGCGCGCCCGGTGAGCCGCTGCATCACCTGGTTGAACCGGCGCAGGCCGCGCTGGCCCGGTGCGGCCTGCTCGACCGGGGTGCCCATCTCGTCCACGACGATCGCGGTGGCGCCGATGTCGAGGAACGCCAGCGACTCGTGCCCGTGGTGCTCCAGGTAGCGGATGCGCCCGTGCAGCACGTCACCGGCGGTGTCCGGCGCGACCGGGGTGAGCGCCTCGGCACGCATGCCGACCACGATCCGCTCACCGTGGTAGTGCGCCACCGCCCGGCTGCGGATGTCGTCCCAGGGCAGGTAGAGCGACTGCTCACCGAGGTTCAGCGCGACGTACCGGTCGAGGTGGACGTAGACCGACGCCTCCAGCAGGTTCATCCGGGGACTGCCCAGGAACGCGGCGACGTAGAGCGTCGCCGGCCGGCCGTACACCTGGGTGGGGGTGCCCACGTCCTGAAGCACACCCTTGCGCATGATGGCGACCCGGTCGGCCATGGTCAGCGCCTCGGCCTGGTCGTGGGTCACGTAGATGGTGGTGACGCCCAGTTCGCGGGTGAGGCCGGAGATCTCCGCCCGCAGCTCGGCGCGCAGCCCGCTGTCCAGGTTGGACAGCGGCTCGTCCATCAGGAACAGGCCGGGCCGGCGCACTATCGCCCGGCCCATGGCGACCCGCTGCCGCTGGCCGCCGGAGAGCTGGCTGGGCTTGCGCGCGAGCACGTCGCCGATGCCGAGCGCGCTCGCCACGTCCTGGATCCGCTCGCCGCGCGGACCGGGCTCGACGCCGCTCAGGCGCAGCGGGAAGCCGATGTTGTCGCCGACTGTCATGTGCGGATAGAGCGCGAAATCCTGGAAGACCATGGCGATCTTCCGGTCGCGTGGCGGCAGGTCGTTCGCCAGCTCACCGCCGAGCATGATGGCGCCGGTGGACGGATCCTCCAGCCCCGCGATCATGCGCAGTACCGTCGACTTCCCGCAGCCCGACGGGCCGAGCAGCACCATGAACTCGCCGTCGTTGACGTCCAGATTGATGGTGTCGACCGCGACCGTTCCGTCCGGGAACACCTTGGTGACATCCTTGAGCGCGACGGTAGCCACCGCCACCTCCCCAGTTTTCTCTCTCCCAAACCCGGGAATGACTGTGACCAGGATCATCTGATCCGCACATCGGGTAAACGTGCCATGTTCGGCTCGTGACAGTCCTATTAAGCGGTATTCGCCGGGCTCCACGATTAAGTGACCAGCGAGTAGCCGCTTTTACGGCGTTTCGCCGAGGAACACCCGGCGCACCACGCGCTCGGCGGCGTGCCCGTCGTCCAGGGCGCAGAACCGCGACCGGAACGCCGTCCGGGCCCGCTCGGCCGCCTCGTCGTCGACAGCACCGCAACGGAACAGGTCGAGCAGACCGGGGAAGTCCAGCGCGACCGCGCCGGGCGGCTCGGCAAGCAGGTCGAAGTAGACGCCACGAGCCACCCGGTAGGCATCCCAGTCCGGCGCGTAGACCACGATCGGCCGGTCCAGCACCGCGTAGTCGAACATCGCCGAGGAATAGTCGGTGATCAGTACGTCCGCCGCCAGGTAGAGGTCCTCCACCCGGTCGTACGCGCTCACGTCCAGCACCCCGTCCGCAGCCGGTCCCCGGGGATGCCGCTCCCGGTCGTGGAAGTAGTGGCTGCGCATCAGCAGCCGGCCCCGCGGCCCGAGCACGTCGAGCATCCGGTCCGGGTCGAACGGCGGCCGCCACCCGGGCAGGTGCTCGCGGTGCGTCGGCGCGTAGAGGACCACGTACTCGTCGGGTGCGATGCCCAGCGCGGCGCGGACCTGGCCGCGGTCCTCGGCGGTGGCCAGCGCCAGCCGGTCGTTGCGCGGGTAGCCGACCTCCAGCGTGGTGTAGTCCGCCGGGTACGCCCGCTCCCACATCTGCGTGGAGAAGCTGTTCGAGGTGATGCTGTAGTCCCACCGGTCGACCCGGCGCAGCAGCCCGGCGAAGTTCATCCCCATCGCGCCCACCGGGTAGCGCTGCTGATCCAGCCCCATCACCTTCACCGGCGTGCCGTGGTGGGTCTGCACGTGCACCGAGCCCGGCCGCTTGCGCACGAAGTCCGGGAAGTTGACGTTGTTGACGAGCCAGCGGGCACGGGCCAGGACGCGGTGGTACTCGCGGCTGCCGGCCACCACGTACTCGACGCCCGGCGGCAACGCGGCCACCCGGTCCCGGCGGACGATCCACACGCCACGCACCTGCGGCGCCAGCCGGCGGGCCGCCTCGTAGATCGCCGCCGGATTGCACGAGTAGCCCCGGTACCAGTAGGCCGCGTAGACGGCGAGCGTCGGGTCGACCGGCCGGTGCAGCTCCGCCCGGTAGTACTCGCCCAGCGCCAGGTCACGCGCCCGCCGGGCGGTACGCCGCACCACCGGCGTGACCCGTCGCCGGGCCCGCCGCGCGGTCCGCCGGGCCGTCTCCCCCGCCTGGTGCGCCTCCCGCAACGCGCTGAACGTCCGCCAGCGGCCGGCCGCCACCAGCCGATGCTTGAGCCCTTCCGCGCCGGGCGGGACCGGATAGCCCTCGGGCGGCAGGAACCGCACGTAGTCGGCGTGCATCTGGGCGAAGAACGGCGCCCGCAGCTCGGGCGCGATCCGGTCGCCGTTGCCGAGCACCGTGAGGTAGTGCCAGATCATCCGCTCGAAGACCGCCGGCCGCAGCCCGGTCACCTTCCAGCGGTCCATCAGCCCGAACACCCGGTGCCACTGGGCGAAGACCTCGAAGTGCCGGTCCCCCCGGGTCTTCGTGATCGCGCCGGTGCGGCGCTGCCGGTAGTTCAGGCAGATCCGGTCGAGTACGCCGATCCGCTCGGCCGCCATCAGCGCCGGATAGCTGAACGAGACGTCCTCGTACCAGCCCGGCTCGAAGCGCAGCCCGCGTTCGAGCAGGAACTCCCGGCGTACCACCCGGTTCCACGCGGTGTGCAGCAGTTTCAGCGTCTCCGGCCGGTCCCGCAGCGCGAATGTCGTCGCGCCCGGCGGCACCGGGAACACGTCGCGCATCGCGCTGCGGGTGCCGACGTTGTTCCAGTGCGCCCGGACGTGGTCGACGATCAGCACGTCGGGCGCGGTGTCGCGGAGCCGGTCCGCGACGTGCGGCAGGCAGCCGGGCACCAGCCAGTCGTCCCCGTCGACGAACCACACGTACTCGCCGACGGCCCGGTCCAGCCCGATGTTGCGGGCCGGACCGAGCCCGACGTTCTCGGCGAGCCGCACCGGGCGGACCCGGGGGTCGCGCAGCGCGTACTCGGCCAGGATCTCGCCGCTGTCGTCGGGGGAGGCGTCGTCGACACCGATCACCTCGATGTCGCCGAACGGCTGGTCGAGGATCGAGTCGAGGCATTCCCGCAGGTAGCCCTGCACCTTGAAGGCCGGCACGACGAAGCTGATCAAGGTCACCCCGGCCCGCCCTCCGTCAGCCCGGCGAGCGCACACCCCCACGGGCGCGGGCCGGCAGGACCACCCAGGCGAGGACCACGCTCGCGACAAAAACCACGAGAAGGTACGCACCGAGTGTAGCCAGAGCGATACTCGCATATCCGGCGATCAGCCCGATTGCCAGTAACACCGAACGTGCCGGCCAGCCCAGCGTGGCGGCGTGCAGCGGCGGCGCCGACTGCCGCTTCTCCAGCCGGGCGGTCAGGTCGTAGTGGTGCAGCGTCAGCACCAGCACGTACCCGAAGATCAGCCACGCGGGCGCCCGGCCCGCCACCCCGATCGCGATCGCGAACAGGTACTCGGCGGCCCGCAACGCGGCCGGCACCAGCCAGTCCAGCGACCCGTCGTGCGACGCCCGCGAGCCCTGCGCCGCACCGAGCAGCAGCACCAGCGCGAGCACCGGCACCCAGACCGGCAGATCCCCGCCGCCGTGCACCGCGAGCAGCGCCCACACCAGCGTCCCGGCCGCGCCGAGCGCGCCGAACACCGCCAGCAGCAGCGGCCGTCGTGCGACCGGCAGCGTCCGGGCCAGCAGGCCGTCGTCCCGGTGCAGAGCCGCGTCCACGGTGGCCATCACCGGCACCCGCATCCATCGCGCCCGCAAGGTCCGCAACCCCCCGGTGTACGCGAACGCCAGCGTCCCCCAGACCAGCACCGCGACCAGCGCCACCAGCGGCCCGACCAGCGCGGCGGCGATCGCGATCAGTGCCCACCGCTCACCGATCGGGAACACCACCGTGCGCTTCAGCCAGTACGACACCGAGCCGGTGTCCGCCTGCACCCGCGTCGACGCGGCGTTCAGCTTCCCGCCGATACCGCCCGCGTCGGCGCTGACCACCTTCGGCCGCCGGGCCGCCTCGTCGTGCAGCGCGCCGTACCAGGTGTCGGTCATGTGCCGCACGGTCTGCAACGTCATCGCGGCCAGCGCCAGCGCCCAGCCGTACCGGAACCCGGCGTGCGTGGCGCCGTAGCCGAGACCGGCGTAGACCACGTACTCCTTGAAGCGGTCGGCCATCGTGTCCAGCCAGCCGCCCCAGGCGCTGAAGTGCCGGGTGTAGCGGGCGAGCTGCCCGTCCACGCAGTCGAGCACGAATCCCAGGTAGAGCAGGACCGCGCCGGCCACCAGCGCGGGCCGTCCCCCGGCGCCGAACAGCACCGCCGCGGCCACCGCGAACGCCACCGAGACCATGGTGACCCCGGTCGGCCCGATCCCGATCCGGGCCGCCGCCTTCGTGACGAACACCGACCAGGTGCTGACGAAGTACGTGGTGAAGAAGTCGTCCCGCTCCTTCACCGACAGCTTCAACTCGGCGCGGTCCTCGTCGACGGCCGCCACCGCAGCCTCGGCCGCCGCCCGCTGCGCCTCGTCGCCGACCCGGTGCGCCACGAGCAGACGTACCCTCTGGGCGAAGATCAGCGTGCCGCGGGCGGCGAGGTCGGCCACGAGCCGGTCCACCGCGCCCAGCGTCCCGCCCCCGGCGGTGCCGACGGCCGACGCGGTCGCCGGGTCGGTCAGGCGCGCGTCCGGCACGGGCGCCGGGTCGGGCGCGGCTCCTGCGGCGCGGCGGGCGGCCTCGGCGAGCGCCGGCAGGTCGGCCGCGCCCACCCGCAGTGCGCCGCCGAACACGCCGCTCGCGTCGGCGGCGCCGACCTCGACCACCTGGCCGCGCTCCTCGCGCACAGTGGCCTGCCCGGGCGCGGGCGGATCGGTGAGCACCAGCGCCACCGTCGGCCCCACCGGGCTGGTCGCGAGATGCTTGAGTACGGCCGTGTGCGCCACCAGGTCGGCGCCGCTCACCAGCACCGGGCCGGTCGCGGCGGCCACCAGGTCGGCCAGCTCGGTCAGGTCGGCGGCGATACGTACGTCGTCCGCCCCGGCCCGGCGCCACTGCGCGGCCAGGCGCTCGGTGAGCCGGCCCGCCGCCGGGTCGGCGGCGAGCACGATCGCGAGCGTCACCGCTTCGCCGCGTCGGCGTAGGCGGCCAGCGCCTCGTCGATCGTCCCGTCGACGATCAGCCGTCCGGCATCGAGGTAGAGCCCCCGACGGCAGAACCGGGTGAGGTCCTTGTCGTTGTGTGACACCAGCACCAGCGTGCGCCCTTCCGCGAGAAGTCGCTCGATGGTCGCATAGCACTTCGCGCGGAACTCCGCGTCCCCGACCGCTGTCACTTCGTCCACAAGCAGTACGGGGTGCGGCAGGTGCGCGATCACCGCGAAGCCCAGCCGCACCTTCATCCCCGACGAGTAGTGCCGCACCGACGTGTCGATGGCGCGTTCCACCTGCTCACCGGCGAACGAGACGATCTCGTCGAAGTGTTCCCGCAGGTACGCCGACGACAGCCCGTGCAGCCCGCCCACCAGGTAGAGGTTCTCCCGGCCGGTCAGGTCGCCGGAGAACCCGGCGGACAGTTCGAGCAGCGGCGCCACCCGGCCGTGCACCCGGATCGAGCCCTCGTCCGGGATGAGCACACCGGCGATCAGCCGCAACAGCGTGCTCTTACCGGTGCCGTTGCGGCCCACCACGCCCACCGTCTCGCCCGGCTCGACCCGGAACGACAGGTCGCGCAACGGCCAGAACCGGCCCGCGTCCGGGTCGCGGGCGCCCCGGTGCACGATCAGCTCCCGCAGCCGCAGCTGGCGGCGCCGGTTGCGGACGAACCGGATGCCGAGCCCGTCCGCCTCGATGATCGGGGCCATTCAGAGTTCCTTCAGCACTGCCGGTTCGAGGCGGTGGAACGCCCACCAGCCCAGCGCCAGCACCAGCACGCTGCCGGACACCGTGATCGTGAGCAGCCGGGCGTCCGGGAACTCGTCCGGATACCAGACCGCGTGGTGCAGCTGGAAGATCCCGACCAGCGGGTTCAGCTCGTACCCGATCTTGAGCCAGCCCGGCATGCCCGACTCCCGGACCAGGTCGAGCGGATAGATGATCGGCGTCGCGTAGAACAGCAGCCGGATGACCAGCCGCATGGTGCGCTCGATGTCGCGCATCAGCACATTGCCCGCCGACAGCAGCAGCGCCAGGCCCACCAGCAGCACGAACTGCACCGCCACCGCCAGCGGCAGGGCGAGCAGGCTCCAGCCGGGGCGGATCTTCCCCTGGCTCGCGTAGAGCGCCGCGACGGCGGCCAGGATCGGCAACCCGGCCAGGTACTCGGCAAACCGGCCGGCGACCCGCCCGATCGGGAAGATCGGCCGGGGCAGGTTCATCGTGGTGATCAGCCGGGACTGCCCGGTGAGCGCGTTCGCCGCCTCGGTCAGCGCCGAACTCGCCCACATCCAGGCGAAGATCCCGGTGATCAGAAACAGCGGGTACGACCCGGCCGCCTCGCCAAGGTGCCGCCGGGTGGCGCCGGAATAGAGCACGCCGAAGACGAACCAGTAGATCAGGCCCATGCCGAGCGGCTCGATCAGCGACCAGAAGTAGCCCAGCACCGACTGCTGGTACTTCACCGCGAGATCCCGCCGGACCAGGATGCGCAGCGAGGTGCGGGCGGACCAGAGCGCCGCGACGCCTGACGTCACCGCATGATGGTCGCTTTGTCAGTCGCGCTCCCGGGCCGGGTGCGGGCCGGGATCACCCCAACGAGGTCAGCACTCGATCACGTTGACGGCGAGGCCGCCGCGCGCGGTCTCCTTGTACTTGACCTTCATGTCCGCGCCGGTCTCCCGCATGGTCTTGATGACCTTGTCCAGCGACACGTGGTGCACCCCGTCGCCGCGCAACGCCAGCCGGGCCGCCGTGATCGCCTTGATGCTCGCCACCGCGTTGCGCTCGATGCACGGGATCTGCACCAGGCCGCCCACCGGGTCGCAGGTCAGCCCCAGGTTGTGCTCCATGCCGATCTCGGCGGCGTTCTCCACCTGCTCCGGCGTACCGCCGAGCGCCTCGGCCAGCCCGGCCGCCGCCATCGAGCACGCCGAACCGACCTCGCCCTGGCAGCCCACCTCGGCGCCGGAGATCGACGCGTTCTCCTTGAACAGCACGCCGATCGCGCCCGCCGCCAGCAGGAACCGGACCGCGCCCTCCTCGGAGGCGCCGGGTACGAACCGCGTGTAGTAGTGCAGCACGGCCGGGATGATCCCGGCGGCGCCGTTCGTCGGCGCGGTGACCACCCGCCCGCCGGCCGCGTTCTCCTCGTTGACCGCGAGCGCGAACAACGTCACCCAGTCCATCGCGCGCAGCGGGTCCTGGCTGCCGGTCTCCGCCTCCAGGCTGCGCCGCATCTCCGCCGCGCGTCGCCGGACCTTCAACCCGCCCGGGAGTACGCCGTCGCGGGTGCAGCCGCTCTCCACACACTCGCGCATCACGCGCCAGATCTCCAGCAGCCCCGCGCGGACGTCCGCCTCGCTGCGCCACGACAGCTCGTTGGCGAGCATCACCTCGCTGATCGACAGGCCGGTCCCGGAAGTGACGGTCAGCAGTTCCGCGCCGGTGAGGAACGGGTGCCGTACGCGGGTGGTGTCGGCCTTGATCCGGTCCGCCCCGGCGGCCGCCTCGTCCACCACGAACCCGCCGCCGACCGAGTAGTACGTGCGCGTCCGCACCTCGTTCCCGGCCGCGTCGTACGCCGCGAACGTCATCCCGTTCGGGTGGTACGGCAGCGAGCGCCGGCGGTGCAGCACCAGATCCGTGTCCGGGTCGAAGTCGATCCCCTGGCTGCCGAACAGGTCGAGCCGCCGCTGCGTGCGGATCCGCTCGACGCGCGGCCCCACCGAGTCGGTGTCGACGGTCTCCGGGACCTCGCCCTCCAGCCCCAGCAGCACCGCCCGGTCACTGCCGTGCCCGTGGCCGGTCGCGCCGAGCGAGCCGAACAGCTCCGCCCGCACCCGCGCCACGTCGGCGAGCTGTCCGTCGGCCTTCAGGCCCGCCACGAACGTACGGGCGGCCCGCATCGGCCCGACGGTATGCGAGCTGGACGGCCCGATACCGACGCTGAAAAGATCGAAAACACTGATCATGTGCTGCTTCCTCGCCGTCGTCCCCGTTGTGCGGAGCCGAGCCGGTGCGTGGGTGCCGCGCCCGCCGGGCGGGTGGACGGCCGGCGCCCGGGGTGGGGGCGCCCGACCGGCGAGCCTACCTCGCCCCCGTGAATACCCGCCCCCACTCCACGCCATGCCCGCCCTTGTTGCGCGCGGTCCGCCCCACCCTCCGCCGCTCCGTCCGGGCCGGCTTCCGGGGCGGCCACCTCAAGATCGCCCCCACTCACCCGTCGATCTTGGAGTTGTGGCGCCCAGAATCGACGTCTTTGCGGCATACACGAACTGCCACAACTCCAAGATCGCCGCTCCCAGCCCTGCCGGCTCCCGGCTCCCGGCTCCCGGCTCCCGGCTCCCGGCTCCCGGCTCCCGGCTCCCGGCTCCCGGCTCCCGGCTCCCGGCTCCCGGCTCCCGGCGAGATCTTGGTACAAAACGGCCCCCATAGGGGCACTTTCCTACCAAGATCTCCACCAATCCCACTTCGCGGAACGCTTGTCTCATAAGACGGAAGGCGCTCGACGCAGCAGGCAGCCGAACGAGGAGCCCTCGCCCAGCCCACCCCACAACTCCCGCGATCTTGCATTTACGGCCCTCAACAATGGTGCGAATCGGGCACCACGAGGGCCCCAAGTGCAAGATCACGGGGGCGGGGGCGGGGGCGGGGGCGGTGCGGGGCGGGGAGCCGGGAAGCCGGGAGCCGCCCGCGGCGGGGCTGGGTGCGGGCGGGTCGGGGTCGGAGCGGGTGGGCTGGGTGGGCTGGGTGGGCTGGGGAGCCTCTGCGGACAACCAGGTGGGTGCGTCGGTGGGGATGGTCCGGGGTAAGCACCTACGGGTGCCCGGGTCGCCGATCCTCCTCGGGGCTGAGGGCGCGGCGCGTACCCCTTTCTACCGTGGAATCAGCGCGGCGGATCGCCGCAGAAGTGGGAGACGACGATGAGTCGCAAACTGGTCCGGCCCCGCCAGGGGCGCATGATCGCCGGTGTCTGCGCCGGCCTGGGGCAGCGGTTCGGCATGTCGGCCGGGATGGTCCGGCTGCTGTTCCTGCTGTCGCTGCTGCTGCCCGGCACGCAGGTGATCATCTACTTGATCCTGTGGATCCTGATGCCGAACGAGGACCGTTACCTCGCCACCCGCTGACGCGACACGAGCCGGGACGCCGGTACGCGAACGCGCCCGCCCCGGACGATCGGGGCGGGCGCGCGGCGTCAGGGCACGAAGGTCAGGGCGCCGTGTAGGTGACTGTCACCTTCTCGTACCCGAGGGAGCGCAGCAGCCCTTCGAGCATCTTGCGGGTGTTCTCCTCGGCCCGGGCGGTGAGCCCGCTGTCCCGGGCGGCGGCGGTGATCCGGTCCTCGGCGAGCTTGTAGATCTGCTGCTGCCGGTTGGGATCGCCGGCGACCAGGTCGTTGAGCCGGTTGATCAGGCCCCGCTGCTCGGCGAACACGTAGCTCTTGTCCATGTCCAGGTCGGTCTCGCCGAGCTGCGGCGCGGGCAGCTTGATCTCGGCGGACTTGCCGTCCTCGGAGACCACCACGGCCCCGTCGGCGATCTTCGAGAAGTCGACGTACGCCTCGACCCGGCCCGCCCCGACGAACAGGGTGCGCTCGTTGAGCAGGAAGTCGGGCACGTTGCGCCTGTCGTTCTGCACGTCCACCACCACCTGGAAGTTGCCCTCGGCGGCGACGTAACGGCTCAGGTCACGGATCGACTTGAGCAGCGGCGGCTGGCTGCGGTCGGTCTGCTCCTTGGCGAACGGGTTGCGGAAGTCGGGCAGCAGACCGGTGGCCTGCACGCCGAGCAGCACCACCACCGCGAGCGCCGCCGCGCCGAGCACCCAGAGCAGGCCGCGCGCCGCACCGCCGCCCGACGCCGGGGTGCCCGGACCAAGGTCCGGATCGGGCGAGCCCTCCGCCCGGTCGCGAAGGGACTCGCTGGTGGGGTAGTCCGGGAACTCCCGGGTGGGCTCGTTGATGTCACCGTCGCGGGCCATCGCCCTCACCGTCCTAGTCCGACTCATGTCCTCGTCCGACACATCGACTGACAATGACGGTACGGCCACCGTGCGACAGTCGCGCGCCGAGCGACCCGATCGGGTGAACCCGCAGGTCAGGCGAACGCGGACACGCCTGTCAGCCGCTGGCCGATGACGAGCTGGTGGATCTCGGAGGTGCCCTCGTAGGTGAGCACGCTCTCCAGGTTGTTGGCGTGCCGCATCACCGGGTACTCCCCCGACACGCCGTTGGCGCCGAGGATCGTGCGGCACTGCCGGGCGATGGCGAGCGCCTCGCGGACGTTGTTCAGCTTGCCCACGCTCACCTGGTGGGGCTGCAGCGAGCCGGCGTCGGCGAGGCGGCCCAGGTGCAGCGCGAGCAGCATGCCCTTGTTCCACTCCACCGCCATGTCGGCGAGCTTGGCCTGGGTGAGCTGGAAACCGGCGAGCGGGCGGCCGAACTGGGTGCGCGTGGTCGCGTACTCCAGGGCCGTCTCCAGGCAGTCACGGGCCGCGCCGAGCGCGCCCCAGACGATGCCGTGCCGGGCCTCGGTCAGGCACCCCAGCGGCGCCTTGAGCCCGATCGCCTCGGGCAGTCGCGCGTCGGCCGGCAGCCGGACGTCGTCGAGCGCGATCTCGCCGGTCACTGACGCGCGCAGCGACATCTTCTGCCGGATCTCGCGCGCCGTCACCCCCGGCGTGTCCATGGGTACGGCGAAGCCGCGCACCCCGTCGTCGGTACGCGCCCAGATCACGCCCACATCCGCGATCGGCGCGTTGGTGATCCACAGCTTGCTGCCGTTGAGGATCCAGTCGTCGCCGTCGCGGTGGGCCCGGGTCGCCATCGAGGCGGGGTCGGAGCCGTGGTCGGGTTCGGTGAGCCCGAAGCAGCCGATCGCCTCGCCGGCCGCCATGGCGGGCAGCCAGCGCTGCTTCTGCTCCTCGCTGCCGTAGCGCCAGATGGCGTACATGGCCAGCGATCCCTGCACTGAGACCAGGGACCGGACGCCGGAGTCGCCGGCCTCCAGTTCCAGACAGGCCAGCCCGTACGCGACGGCGGAGGAGCCGGCGCAGCCGTACCCGGTCAGGTGCATGCCGAGCAGGCCGAGCTTGCCGAACTCGCGGGCCAGTTCGCGGGCCGGGACCTGGCCGTCCTCGTACCATCCGGCGACGTGCGGGCGTACCCGGTCGGTCACGAGCCGGCGCACGACGGCGCGGATCTGCCGCTCCTCGTCGCTGAGCGACGCATCGATGTCGAGCAGGTCGAGAGGAGTCATGGCGTCACCTTAACCATGACTCAGAAAGGCGTCACTCGCCCTGGTCACCGAGCACGAGCACCCGCGCGTGGATCTGGTTGCGCTGCTGGAGCGCCGCACGCAGCGCCCGGTGCAGGCCGTCCTCCAGGTAGAGGCCGCCGTTCCACTGGACGACGTGCGGGAAGAGGTCGCCGTAGAAGGTGGAGTCCTCCGCGAGAAGCTTGTCCAGCGCGAGTTCGCGCTTGGTGGTGATGAGCTGGTCAAGCCGCAGCGGGCGCGGCGGAATCTCGGCCCACTGCTTCAGCGTGAGGTTGTGCTCCGGGTAGGGACGCCCGTCCCGGACCGCCCTGAAGATCACGGCGTGCTCTCCTCCCCAGGCCAGGCTGACAATGTGGATGTCAGCCTAACCGCTCAGGTCCACCGTCCCCGCCGCACCACATCCTGCACCGGACGCCGCCCTCGGCGCAGCGACGGTGACCGGTGGTCGACGGCTCGATAACCGACAGTGATGGCGCCAATCGGGTGCAGTTCCGGCGGTACCCCGAACGCCTCCCGGTACGCCCCGATGCGCTGCGGCGGGATGCCGAAGAAGCAGGCGCCCAGCCCTTCGTCGACGGCGGTGAGCAGCATCAGCAGCGCCGCGAATCCGGTGTCCACGTACCAGTAGGGCACCGGCCAGCGGTTCTCGTCGCGGTCCGCCCAGCCCTTGTCCGCCTCGGCGTAGCGGTCCAGGTAGGCGTCGCGGTTGGCGTGCGGCACCACGATCAGCGGCGCCCGGCGCATCCCGGCGAGCCAGCGCTCCCGGCCGCCGCCACCGGGAGTGGTGGCGGCCCAGAACCGTTCCCGGTCCTCGGGTTCCTCCAGCACGAGGAAGCCCCAGCCCTGGGAGAACCCGGCCGACGGGGCCCGGACGGCGTGGTCCAGCAGCCGGTCGACGACCTCCGGCGGAACCGGCCGGTCGGGGTCGTAGTTGCGCACCATCCGGCGGCGCCGGACGACCTCGGCGAACTCCACGCTCAGGCCTCCGGGCGGACGCCCCAGGCGCCCCGCCAGGTCTGCCCCGGCTCCAGCATGATCAGGTCCTTGCCGGAGCGGAACGCGTCGGGCGGGCAGGTCATCGGCTCCACCGCCACCGACCGGCGGTGCCGTTCCCCGCCGAGGGTGTCGCCGGTGAAGACCTGCCACCAGCCGAACTCGCGGTCCGCCCAGATCCGCAGGCCGGACGAGCCGTCCGGCGCGCTGAGCACCACCGCCGAGCCGCCGTCGGCGTCCCGCTCGACGTCACCGAACGCGGTGTCGAGCACCAGGTCGCCGATCGGGCGCGGGCTGGTGAAGTCGTACTCGGAGCCGGCCACCTCGGCGGCGGCGACCGGTAGCAGGCGGCTGTCCACCAGCACCCGCCGCCGGGCCGGCAGGTGCAGCCGCAACTCGTCCACGCCGACCTTCGGCAGTTGCAGGTAGGGGTGCACGGAGAAGCCGAACGGCGCGGGCTCGTCGGCGAGGTTCGTCGCCTCGTGCTCGGCCCGAAGGCCGTCCGGGCCGACGCTCCACCGGGCCCGCAGCCGCAGCGCCCACGGGTAGCCGGGGCTCGGCGGCAGGTCGTAGCCGATGGTCACGCTGTCCGCGGACTGCTCGATCGGCTGCCACCGCACCCAGTTGACCAGGCCGTGCAGGGCGTTGTGCCGCTCCGGCTCGGTCAGGTCGAGCTGCAGCGACCGCTCCCCGACCGTGTAGACGCCGTCCCGGATGCGGTTCGGCCAGGGCGCCAGCACCTGGCCGGCCGAGCCGGGGCAGACCTCGTCCTCGGCGTACCCGTCGAGGTGGTCCACGCCGTCGTAGCGGTAGGCCCGCAGCCCGCCGCCCACCTCGACCACGACGGCCTCGTGGCCGTCGGCCGCGATGGTCCACTGTGTACCGGAAGGTGGCTGCACGTCGATCCCCATGTCGGCGACCCTACCGTCAGCGGTCCTCCTCGGCGGGGGTGGTCGAGCGATAGCGCAGCAGCGCCGGGAACGCCACCACCAGCGCCACCGCGAGGACGGCGGCGGCCAGGCCGCCGCCGACCATGGCGAATCCGGTGCCAAAACCGGCAGCCATCGCACCGGCCCGCAGGTCGCCCAGGCGCGGGCCGCCGGCCACCACCACCGTGTTCACGCCCTGGAGACGGCCGCGCATCCGGTCCGGCGCGTAGACGAGCAGCATCGACTGGCGCAGCGTGGCGCTGACCAGGTCGGCGGCACCGGCGACGCCCAGCAGCACCACGGCGACCCACAGCTGACCGGCCAGCCCGGCGAGCGCGATCGCCACACCCCAGCCGACCACCGCCACGGTGAGCGCGAGGCCCTGGCGGCGGACCCGGCCGATCCATCCCGAGGTCAGGCCGCCCAGCATCGCGCCGATGGCGATGGAGCTGTAGAGCCAGCCGACCGCCGAGGCGCCGCCGAAGCGTTCCTGCGCCAGCTCCGGGAACAGCGCCCGCGGCATGGCCAGGATCATCGCGATCAGGTCGATGGCGAAGGAGAGCAGCAGCACCCGCGTGGTGGCCAGGTAGCGGAAGCCGTCGACGATGCTGGCGAACCCGGCCTTGCGGACGCCGCCGTCCGGGTCCGGCGTGGGCGGCATCGCGGGCAGCCGCAGCGTGGCCCAGAGCGCCGCCGTGTACAGCAGCGCGTCCGCCGCGTACGCGATGGGCAGCGCCACCTCGACCTGCCAGGCGGCGAAGATCAGGCCGGCGGCGAGCGGGCCGAAGACGGCGGCGGCGGTGAACGTGGTGAAGTTCAGCGTGGTGGCCGCCGGAACCAGCTCGGCCGGCACGAGCCGGGGCAGGATCGCGCTGCGGGCCGGCGAGGTGATCGCGAAGGCCGTGGACTGGAGGGCGACCAGCAGCAGGAGCAGCAACGGGCTGCGCACACCGGCCAGCGACTGCACCAGCAGCCCGAGCGTGGAGGCCCAGAGCACGCAGCCGCCGACGAGGAGCACGCGGCGGCGGTCCCGGGCGTCTGCGACCGCGCCGCCCCAGAGCCCGAAGACCAGCAGCGGCACGAAGCCGGCGATGCCCAGCAGGCCCACCCAGAGCGAGCCGCCGGTCAGGTCGAACATCTCCACCGGCACCGCCACGGCGGTGAACTGGAAGCCGAACATGGCGATCGCGTTGCCGGTCCACACCCGCCGGTACGCGGGCACCCGCAACGGACGCAGGTCGATCGCCCAGCGGCGCGCTCCCCGCCGCCGTGGTGTTGTGACATCGGTCACGGCGCGAGCCGCTCGACGACGAATACCCCGTTCCCGGTACGCCGGAAGCGCAGCCGGTCGTGCAGCCGGCTGGCCCGGCCCTGCCAGAACTCGACGGTCTCCGGCCGGACCCGGAAACCGCCCCAGTGCGGCGGCGCGGGAATCGGGTCCACGGCGGCGAACCGCTCGGCCGCCGCCCGGTACGCCTCGTCGATCGCGGCCCGGTCCGGCACCACGGTCGACTGGGCGCTGGCCCAGGCGCCCAGCTGCGAACCGCGCGGCCGGCTGGCGAAGTACGCCTGCGTCTCGGCCCGGTCCACCTGCTCGACCCGGCCGGTCACTGTCACCTGCCGCTGCATCGGGAACCAGGGGAACACCAGGCTGGCCCACGGGTTCCCGGTCACCTCGGCGCCCTTGCGCGAGCCGTGGTTGGTGTAGAAGACGAAGCCCTCCGGGTCGTACCCCTTGAGCAGCACGGTGCGCCCGCTGGGCCGGCCCTGCGCGTCGGCGGTGCCGAGCACCATCGCGTTCGGCTCCGGCAGCGGATGGGCCACCGCGTCGGCGAACCAGCCGGCGAACTGGGTGTGCCAGTCCGGCGCCAGGTCGGTCTCGGTCAGGCCCAGGTCGGCGGCGTACTCGTTACGCATACCGGCCGGGGCGGGTGTGTCGCCTGTCACTGTGGCAGTCCCTCTCCCGGGCGTACCGGCGTCCCCCGACGCTGGCCAGGCCCCGGTACCCAGTCTTCTCCTTCCCGAACGGACGTCCAGCGGCGGGGATGTCGCGTGGCGCACAGTGGCTGTGGGTCGCGCAGCTGGTTACCCACCGGGCAAGATGTTCCGAACCACACCCTGAAGGGTCGCCTGAGCTGCGGGGCTCGATCAGCCCGCCCGGGCGCGCCGAGCCGAAGCCAGGAGACGACATGTCCGATTTCAAACCGGGCCTGGAGGGCGTCGTAGCCTTCGAGACCGAGATCGCCGAACCCGACCGCGCGGGGGGATCACTGCGCTACCGGGGCGTGGACATCGAGGACCTGATCGGCCAGGTCTCGTTCGGCAACGTCTGGGCGCTGCTGGTGGACGGCCGCTTCGGCCCCGGCCTGCCGCCGGCCGAGCCGTTCCCGGTGCCGGTGCACTCCGGTGACATCCGCGTCGACGTGCAGTCCGCGGTCGCCATGCTCGCGCCGTACTGGGGGCTCAACCAGCTTCTCGACATCTCCGACGAGCAGGCCCGCGAGGACCTGGCCCGGGTGTCGGTCACCGCGCTGTCCTTCGTCGCCCAGTCGGCGCGCGGCCTGGGCCTGCCGGCCGTCCCGCAGAAGGAGATCGACAAGGCGGAGACCATCGTCGAGCGGTTCATGAAGCGCTGGCGGGGTGAGCCCGACCCGCGGCACGTCAAGGCCGTCGACGCGTACTTCATCTCGGCCGCCGAGCACGGCCTGAACGCCTCCACCTTCACCGCCCGGATCGTCGCCTCCACCGGCGCGGACGCCGCGGCCTGCATCTCCTCCGGCATCGGCGCGCTCTCCGGCCCGCTGCACGGCGGCGCCCCGTCCCGGGTGCTCAGCATGCTGGAGGCGGTCGAGCGCAGCGGCGACGCCGACGGGTACGTCAAGGGCGTGCTCGACCGGGGCGAGCGCCTGATGGGCTTCGGCCACCGGGTCTACCGGGCCGAGGACCCGCGCGCCCGCGTGCTGCGGCGTACCGCCAAGGAGCTGGGCGCGCCCCGCTTCGAGGTCGCCGAGGCGCTGGAGAAGGCCGCGCTGGCCGAACTGCAGGCCCGCCGCCCGGACCGCGTTCTCGCCACGAACGTCGAGTTCTGGTCGGCGGTGGTGCTGGACTTCGCCGAGGTGCCGGCGCACATGTTCACCTCGATGTTCACCTGCGCCCGGATGGGTGGCTGGTCGGCGCACATCCTGGAGCAGAAGAAGCTCCAGCGGCTGGTCCGGCCGTCGGCCACGTACGTCGGCCACGGCTCGCGCAAGCCGCAGCAGGTCGAGGGCTGGGACGCCATCCCGCACGGCGTCTGACGCCTCGCCCGGAGCCCCGTTCCCCTGCCGGTGGAGCGGGGCTCCGGCACGTCCGGGGTGCCTCGGTCAGCGCCGCCAGAGGCCCAAGGTCATCACGCCCATGACCACCGCCCCGGTCAGCGCGATGGCCGGGAGAAGCAACGGCAGAAGGTGCGTGCGGGTGTCCATGGCGTACCGGGACGGGTCGTCCGAGTGGTACCGCAACGGCACCTCGTCGCCGACCCGGGTGCCGGAGTAGACGTCGATCACGGCGACCACCTTTCGGCCCTCGGCGGTGACGAAGGCCACCCGAGCCGAGTCGCCCCTGAACCCTTGCACGACGCCGGTGGCGGTGTGCTCCGCGCGGAGCAGGCGCGCCTCCTGGTCCGTCTTGTCGATGGCGAGCGCCAGGAAGACCACCGCGGCCACGGCGCCGAACGCCAGCGCCAGCCACTCCCCGAACGGGCGGCGGTGTCTTCGGCTCATCCGTCACCTCCGTCACCCATGATCGCGGACGCGGGCAACCCGCCGTCGCCGCCCGTGTGGCGGACGCCTCACCGACCGGGGTGGGACAGCCCGCCGGACGTGCCCGGACAGGTGCGAGGATGGCCGTGGCAGTGTCGCCGGAACGGGCTCGGACGCCCGCCGCCACGCGGCAGCACATCGTCCGCGCCCTGCCAGCTCACCTCTCGCCCATGCGGAAGGATCTTCAAGACCGTGGCTGACGCACCGACCATCCGGATTCCCGACGAGATCAGGCCCGCCGACGGACGATTCGGCTGCGGCCCGTCCAAGGTCCGTCCGGCCGCGGTCTCCGCCCTCGCCGACGTCGCCACCAGCTACCTGGGCACGTCGCACCGGCAGAAGACGGTCCGCGACGAGGTGGCGCGGCTGCGCCGCGGCCTGGCCGAGTTCTTCTCCCTGCCCGAGGGGTACGAGGTGGTGCTCGGCAACGGCGGCACCACCGCGTTCTGGGAGGTCGCCACGTTCGGCCTGATCCGCGACCGGGCCCAGTTCGCCAGCTTCGGCGAGTTCGGCGCCAAGTTCGCCAAGTCGGTCGCCGACGCGCCGTTCCTCGGTGAGCCGACGGTGCGCAAGTCCGACGCGGGCAGCGCCCCGGCGCTGGTGGCCGAGGCCGGCGTGGACGTCTACGCCACCCCGCACAACGAGACCTCCACCGGCGTCGCGGTGCCGATCAGCCGCGTCGCGGGCGCCGACGAGGGCTCGCTGCTGCTCGTCGATGCCACCTCCGGCGCGGGCGGGCTGGACGTGGACGTCGCCCAGACCGACGTCTACTACTTCGCCCCGCAGAAGTGCTTCGGCTCCGACGGCGGGCTCTGGCTGGCCCTGATGTCGCCGGCCGCGCTGGCCCGGGCCACCGAGGTCAAGGCGTCGGGCCGCTACATCCCGGCCTTCCTCGACCTGGTCACCGCGATCGACAACTCGCGGCTGGAGCAGACGTACAACACCCCGGCGCTGGCGACCATCTTCCTGGCCGCCGAGCAGACCGACTGGATGAACTCCCAGGGCGGGCTGGCCTGGGCGGCCAAGCGCACCGCCGAGAGCGCCGGCATCGTGTACGGCTGGGCCGAGCGCTCGTCGTTCGCCACGCCGTTCGTGTCGGACCCGGCGCTGCGGTCCAACGTGGTCGCCACCATCGACTTCGCCGACGGGGTGGACGCCACGGCGATCGCCAAGGCGCTGCGCGCCAACGGCATCGTCGACACCGAGCCGTACCGCAAGCTGGGCCGCAACCAGCTGCGGGTGGCGCTGTTCCCGGCCGTCGAGCCGGCCGACGTCGAGGCGCTGACCGCGTCCATCGACTACGTGGTCGAGCGACTCTGATCACTTGGTCACGGTGCGTGGCCGTCGGGGCTCCGGCGGCCACCCACCGTGATCGTTACCGCAGCTCAGTCACGACATGCCGGGGTGTCGCAGTCCCCATCGGCGGGTAGATGAGCGTACGGTGGTGCGAGACGCCCGGGTGGCCGGCTCCCGTGGCGTGACGGCCAGCGAAGCGGGACGGAGGCAAGCCCATGCGCCCAGTACGCTTCGTCGCCCTCTCCGAGGACGGCCAGGCCCTGGTGCTCGCCGAC
The DNA here is from genome assembly GCF_027460145.1 of Micromonospora sp. WMMA1949. Classification (NCBI taxonomy): domain Bacteria; kingdom Bacillati; phylum Actinomycetota; class Actinomycetes; order Micromonosporales; family Micromonosporaceae; genus Micromonospora; species Micromonospora sp. WMMA1949. The sequence continues at coordinate 2,177,292 of NZ_JAPZBG010000001.1, forward strand.
GAGGTGGGGCGCCTGCTGGCGCTACCCATCGACGAGCGGATCGCGTCGGCGCTGCACGCCGAGCCGGGCGCCCCGCCGCTCGCGGTGGTGCCGAGCGCCACCGACCCGACGCCGTCGCTGTCCCCTCGGGACATCCAGGCCCGGATCCGATCCGGCGAGTCCGCGGAGGACGTCGCCCGCATCGCCGGTGTGCCGGTCGACCGGGTGCTGCGCTACGCCGGCCCGGTGCTCCAGGAGCGGGCCATGCTCGCCCAGCACGCCCGCCGCACCCGGCTCAAGGGCGCGGAGAAGCCGACCCCGCTGGCCGAGGTCGTCAACGGCCGGCTGGCCCAGCACGGCATCGACACCGAGAAGATCTCGTGGGACGCCTACCGCCGCGACGACGGCACCTGGCGGATCATCGCGACCTGGCCGTCCGGCAAGGCCACCGCGCAAGCCGTGTGGGACCTCGACAAGACCCGGCAGCACGTCGCCCCGCACGACGACATGGCGCAATACCTGTGCGCCGAGCGGCCCACGCCGATCCTCGGCCAGGAGCCGGCGCCGGAGCGGGGCGGTCACGCGCTGCCCGGTCCGTCGCGCGGTGAGCCGAGCCGAGGTGGGCACGGCCTGCCGGCCGCCTCCGACCACGCCCGTCCGGGGCGTGACCCGATCCGCGCCGGCCGGGACGCGCTGCTCGCCTCGCTGGACCGGCCGCTCGGCGGCACGTCCGGGCGTGGTCTCGACACCCGCTCCCCGGCCGCGCTGGCCGGGTCGGAGGCGCCCCGTCAGCGGGCCGTCGCCGGTGGTGCCGCCGCGCTGCTCGGTGGTGGGCAGGGCTCGGCCTTCGACGACGACTCGGACGCGCCGAAGGAGATCCCGGCCGTACCCTCGCTTGCCGTGCTGCGGCCCCGCCGCACCGGCCCGGCGGCGGCGACCGGCGGTGCGACCACCGAGTCCACCGATGCCGCCGGCAAGCCGCGCAAGCGGCTTCCGAGCTGGGACGACGTGCTGTTCGGCACCGGCCCGGCGGCCCGCGAATCCTCCTGATCGCAAGCTCCACCCTGGCCCGTTGAGAGGGCACTCGAAGTGCCGGCGTGCCAGGGTGGAGTCATGGAGTACACGAACCTGGGACGCACCGGTCTGTCCGTGAGTCGACTCTGCCTCGGCACGATGAACTTCGGTCCGCAGACCGACGAGCCGGACAGCTTCGCCATCATGGACCGGGCGCTCGAACACGGGATCAACTTCTTCGACACCGCGAACGTCTACGGCTGGAAGCTCGGTGAGGGCGTCACCGAGCAGATCGTCGGCCGCTGGTTCGCGCAGGGCGGTGGGCGCCGCGACAAGGTCGTCCTCGCCACCAAGGTGTACGGCAAGATGGGCGAGTGGCCCAACGAGCAGGGCCTGAGCGCCCGGCACATCATCCGGGCCTGTGAGGACTCGCTGCGCCGCCTCCAGACCGACACGATCGACCTCTACCAGATGCACCACATCTCCCGGAGCACGCCGTGGGAGGAGATCTGGCAGGCGATGGAGACGCTCGTCGCGCAGGGCAAGGTGATCTACGTCGGCTCGTCCAACTTCGCCGGCTGGCACATCGCGCAGGCGCAGGCCGCGGCCGGTAAGCGCAACTTCCTCGGCCTCGTCTCCGAGCAGTGCATCTACAACCTGCTGACCCGGTACGTCGAGCTGGAGGTCGTACCGGCCGCGCAGCACTACGGGCTGGGCATCATCCCCTGGTCGCCGCTGCACGGCGGGTTGCTCTCCGGCATCATCCGCAAGATGGCCGACGGCAGCGCGGCGCGCGGCACCACCGGCCGCTCGGCGGACGCGCTGGCCGAGCACCGGAACACCATCGAGGCGTACGAGAAGCTCTGCGCGGACCTGGGCCACGACCCGGCGGATGTGGCACTGGCGTGGCTGCTGTCCCGGCCGGGGGTGACCGCGCCGATCATCGGTCCGCGCACCATGGACCAGCTCGACCGCAACCTGGGCGCCCTCGACGTCCAGTTGGACGAGTCCACGCTCACGCGCCTCGACGAGCTGTTCCCGCCGGTCGGCAACGGCGGTCCGGGCCCGGAGGCCTGGGCCTGGTGAAAGGAGGGGCCCCTTCTTAACGCCTCCGGTAGAGGAGGGGCCCCTTCTTAACGCCGCGCCGCCCACCCGCAAGCGGCCAGGCGGCGACGCGGGTGTGGCGCGGGGTTCGGCCCGGGTGGCTGCGGATCAGGCGCAGCTCGGTGGCGAACCACTGCGGCCCGGCGTAGTCGTGCAGCGTGTGCAGGTCCGAGCGGATGTCGGCCTCGGGCACCCGGTCGCCGGGGCGGGCGATGGTCAGGTGTGCCCGGAACGGCTTGTCGTCGCAGGGCAGCCCGGCCTCGCCCAGCCCGTCGCGGATCGACAGGGCGAGCGCGTCGAGCGCCTCGACCTCGCCGCGTACGTCGACCCAGAGCACAGTGGATCGGCCCTGGCCGAAGCAGCCTCCGCCCGCGAGGCGCAGCAGTGGCGAGCGTGCCGTCCGGGCGGCCGAGGCGAGCGCGTACTCCACATCGGTCAGCCGGTCGTCCGGCACCTCGCCGAGGAACGCGAGCGTGAGATGCAGGTCGGCCGGGTCGGCGAGCCGGGCGTGGCGAGCGGACGCGACCCGCAGGCCCTTGATGCGGGCGGTCAGGTCCGCGACCGCCACCGCGGGCGGGTAGATCGCCGCGAAGAGACGCACCCGGTCAGCGGTGCCGCTGGTGGTGCGCGGCGCGGGCCGCCGGCAGGGTCAGCCCGGCGGCGTGCAGCAGCCCTTCGACGCGTACCCGTTCGATCTCCCGGTCGACGCCGTCCAGCTCGGTCAGGTGCTCGGCGATGCCGAGCGCGTGGCAGGCGGCGCGCAGCCGTTCGTCGTACGCCTCGATGACCGCGCCGTGCCACACCACGCTGCGGTCGGCGGCGGCGAGCCGGTGGCCGCCGAGCCGGCGCAGGTCGGTGGCGAGCTGTTCCAGCGGACGGCGGCCGTCCCGGTCGAACTCGGTGAGGTCGATGTCGCGGGTCAGCGCCTCGGCCTCGATGGCCCGGTCGAGCCGCGCGATGGTACGGCGTTCCCGCCGCTGCTCCCGCCACTCGGCCCATCCGCAGGCGACCCGATCGATGATCTCGTCGGCGCAGAACAGCAGCGCGAACAGGGCAGGCAGGCAGCAGACGGCGAGGATCGCCAGCGCCAGCAGCAGTCCCTGCCCCACTTCCACACATCGACGCTAAGCCCTGCCGCACCGGCCCGCCACCCGTTTGGGTAATCGGGCCGGTACGACCGGCTATCGAGGGCTACTTCGCCCCGGGCGACACCACGTAGAAGCGGGGCATGGGCAGCACCCGCATGCGCAGCCGGGCGCCGGAGCGGCGCAGCTGCCAGGTGAGCGCGAGCAGCGCGGCGGTCAGCGAGATCAGGCCGCCGGCCCAGATGCTCGCGCCCGCGCCGTACTTCTCGGCGACCCAGCCGATCAGCGGCGCGCCGACCGGGTTGGTGCCCAGGAACACCAGCACCCACAGCGCCATCACCCGTCCCCGGAAGGAGGCGTCGACGCCGAGCTGCACGCGCTGGTTGGCGGCCTGGGCGAAGTAGATCATGAAGAACCCGGCGGGCAACAGCAGCGCTACCACCGCCCAGTAGGCCGGGGCGAGTCCGACCAGCGTGCCGAAGACCGCGCAGCCGATCGCGGCGCCGAGCACGAGCCAGACCGAGGGCCGGCTGCGCCGTCCGGTGCCGGCCAGCGCCCCGACCAGCGCGCCGGCCGCGAGGGCGGTGCTGAACAGGCCGAACGAGGCGGCGCCGGTGTTGAACACGGTCTTCGCGAGCGCGGCGAGGGTGAGCTGGAAGTTGAACAGGCTCATCCCGATCACCGACATGAGGACCATCGGCAGCAGGATGTCGGGGCGGCGTGCCACGTACCGGAGGCCGTCGACCACCCGGGCCTGGTCCCGCTCACCGACCGGCGGCAGGTCGTTGCGGTGCAGCTCCTCGGTACGCATCCGGACCACGTTCACCAGCGGGGCGATCGAGCTGAGCGCGGTGACCAGGAAGACCGGGCCGACGTCGACGACGGCGATGGCCAGACCGGCGACGGCGGGACCGACGATCCGGGCGGAGTTGAACACGGCCGCGTTGAGCGAGAGCGCGTTCGGCAGCAGCGGCATGCCGACCAGTTCGGAGACGAACGCCTGGCGGACCGGCGTCTCGACCGCGTTGGAGACGCCGAGCAGGGCGGCGAACGTGAAGACGTGCCAGAGCTGCACCAGGCCGGTGAGGACCAGGATGCTCATGGCCAGCGCGAGGACGGTCCAGAACGCGTTGGCGACGAAGAGCAGCATCCGCTTGTCGTAGCGGTCGGCGAGCCGGCCGGACAGCAGCGTGAGCAGGAGTACGGGCGTGAACTGCAACGCGGTGACCACGCCGAGCGCGGTCGCGGAGTTGTCGCTGAGCTCGAGGACGAGCCAGTCCTGGGCGATGAACATCATCCAGACGCCGATCAGTTTGATCAGCTGTCCGGTGGCGAAGAGCCGGTAGTTACGGACTCGTAGGGACTGGAACATCGTGCTCAGCTTGGCCTGCACTCTAGGTGCGCCTCCTTGCGTCGGTACGCTTCATCCACAGCTGACGAAGCGAACCGCGGGCGGCGGTGTCAGGCGCGAGCGATGCCCTGGAGGATCTCCGCGGCACGCCGTAGCGTCTCGCGTTCGTCCTCGGTCAGCGCGGCCAGCCGGGTGGCCAGCCACTCGTTGCGGGCCCGCTCGAACTGGTCGAGTACGGCCCGTCCCCCTTCGGTCGCCGCCAGGATGACCTGCCGTCCGTCGGTCGGATGGGGGGTGCGCTGCACGAGGCCGCGCTCCTCCAACTTCGCGACGATCTTCGTCATCGTGGGCGGCTGCACCCGTTCGACATCAGCCAGTTCCCGTGGCGTGAGGGCGCCCGCCAGATTGAGGCTGGTGAGCGCCGACAGCTGGGTGACCGTGAGGTCGCCGACCGGCCGGGCCTGTCGGACCCGCCGGTTGAGCCGGGTGATCGCATCTCGCAGCTGAGGAGCCAGCTGCGCCGGTGGCACGCGTCTCGCCGTCACCGTCCGCTCCGTCACACTAGTTAGCTTAACTAATGAGCCTGGCTAACGACATGCGTTATGACCAGGCTCACCAGCGTCAGAGCAACACGGACTCGACCGGCCCGCGCAGGAAGTACACGATGAACAGCACGGCGACCCCGTACAGGAGCGGGTGGACCTCCCGGGCCTTACCCTTCGCGACCTTCAGCAGCACGAAGCTGATCACGCCGGCCCCGATGCCGTTGGAGATCGAATAGGTGAACGGCATCAGCGCGATGGTGAGGAACGCCGGGATGGCGATCTCGTAATCGGTCCAGTCGATCGTGCGGACCGCCGTCATCATCAGGAAGCCGACCACCACCAGCGCCGTCGAGGCGGCCTCGAACGGCACGATCAGCGACAGCGGCGCCAGGAACATGGCCAGCAGGAACAACGCGCCGGTGACCAGGTTGGCCACGCCGGTCCGGGCACCCTCCGCGACACCTGCGGCGCTCTCGATGTACGACGTGTTGCTGGACACCGAGGCGGCGCCACCCGCGGCGGCGGCGATCGAGTCGACCAGCAGGATCTCCTTGGCCTTCGGCGGGGTGCCCGTCTCGTCGAGCATGTCCCCTTCCTGGCCGATCGCGACCATCGTGCCCATGGTGTCGAAGAAGTCCGTGATGAGCAGCGTGAAGATGAACATCAGCGGCACCAGCCAGCCGACCCGGCTCCACGAGTTCAGCACGTTGAACTGGCCCAGCAACGACAGGTCGGGCAGGTCCACGATCTGTTTGGGCAGCTCGGGCACGTTCAGCGCCCAGCCCTTCGGGTTCGGCTTGCCGTCGACGAAGGACGGGCCGACGTTGGCGATCGCCTCGACCACGATGGCCAGCACGGTGGAGGCCAGGATGCCGATCAGGATCGCGCCGCGGACCCGGCGTACCACCAGGACCAAGGTGATCAGCAGACCGACCACGAAGACGAGCATCGGCCAGCTGACGATCTTGCCGTTGATGCCCAGCCCGACCGGCACCGTGGAGTTCGCGGCGTCCGGCACGCGCCGCACGAAGCCGGCGTCGACCAGGCCGATGATGGTCAGGAACAGACCGATGCCGACGCCGATCGCGGTCTTGAGCTGCGTCGGCACCGAGCGGAACACCGCGGTACGTAGCCCGGTGAGCACCAGGATGCCGATCAGCACACCCTCGATGACCACCAGACCCATCGCGTCCGCCCAGGTCATCTGCGGCGCGATCTCGTACGCGACGAGCGCGTTCACACCCAGGCCGGCCGCGAGCGCGATCGGGAACCGGGCCACCACGCCCATCAGGATGGTCATCAGGCCGGCGACGAGCGCGGTCGCCGCGGCGAGCGCCGGGATGGCCAGCGAACGGCCGTCGCCGTCCTTCCCGCTGCCCAGGATCAGCGGGTTCAACACCACGATGTACGCCATCGTGAAGAACGTGGCGAAGCCGCCTCGCAGCTCCCGGCTCAGCGTCGACCCGCGCGCCGAGATCAGGAAGAAGCGGTCGAAGGCGTTTCGTGGATGCGCGGGATCGGGCGGCGTGCCGTGATCCGGCGGCGGAGCAATTGACATCGGGTCCTCATCTAGGTCATCGGCCGGATTTTGTCGCGCGCATCGTCCCAGATCACCTGGCAGACAGGGAAGAACGATCACGTACGCTGGGCCGGTGTCACAGGAGCAACAGCCGCGGCCGGAGCCGCTCGACCCGCCGATGGTGCCGTTCGCCGTCGCCGGGCTGATCGCCTGGGCGGTGGCCGGCCTGGTGCTACTGATCTTCTTCCGGGACTGGCTCACCGAATCCGGGCGTCAGAACTGGCTCTGGACCTGCCTGGCCGGTTTCCTGTGGGGCTTTCCCGGCTTGGCGGTGATGATGCGCCACGACGCCAACCGGCGTCGACGGCGCGCGGCCGCCGCGCAGCGACAGCGCTGACCGGTCAGGGGTGGCCGTACGGCTCCGCCGGCTCGGCCGTCTCCACCGAACCCGGGGCCCGGCTGACCGTCATGGCCTCGACCGCGCTGTCGTCGTAGACGGTCGGCAGTTCGTCGACGGGCGTCTCCGGCGTCTCCACAAGCGTCTCCGAGTGCGCGCCGCACCCGTGGTCGGCGCTCACCACCCGGCCGTCGTCGGGGGCGTAGAAGTTGCCGCAGGCGCCGAACGCCAGCCGCAGCGAACCGGCGAGCGGCAGGTAGAAGCCGCAGGTGCCGCAGCGGGCGGCGGCCGGCGCGGCGACCGAGATCGCGGCGTCCGGGCCGTGGTCGCCGTCGTACCAGCGCTGGGCGGCCTCGGCACGGCCCTCCCGGGACAGCACCCGGGGCCGGCCCAGGCCGAGTTCCCACGCGGTCTCCTCCACCGCCGGGTCGTCGGAGAGCAGGTAGCCGGGGGCGAGCCGCTCGTCGTCGGCCGGGGTGGGCAGCAGGTCACCCGGACCCAGGTCGCCCGGCTTGAGCCGCTCCTGCCAGGGCAGCCAGCCCGGCGCGAGCAGCGCGTCCGGGCCGGGCAGCAGCACCGTCTCGCAGATGGTGACGTGCCGGCTGCGCGGCACCCGGGTCACCGTGACGGCCCAGCGCCAGCCGCGGTAACCGGCCATCCGGCATTCGAAGTAGTGGGTGACGACCCGATCGCCCTCGGCGACCGCCTGGAGATGATCGCCGATGTCGGTGGGCTCCACCTCGGTGATCGCGTCGCGGGCCACCTCGACGGCGGCGGCGCAGACCTGGTCGAGCCGGGGAGCGCGGGCGGAGGCGGGCCTGGTCACCGGACCATTGTTCCCCATGCCCGTCCACGGGCGACAGGCACTCCCCGGAGTCATTCTCTCCGGGTGATGCGGCGCACGTGGAAGGGATGGGCGAGGATGGGACGCATGGCGCTGTCCTCCCGCTCCGGCCGCTCCTTCCTCGGGCGGACCGTCGGCACCGGCATCCGCGCCACCCGGCTGCTGCTGCGGGGCTCGCTGCACGGCGGGCGCTGGATGACCCGGCGGGCCGGCACCGCCCGGGCCCGCAGCGCCGGCAACGAGGTCGGCATGGTCCGCCTGTTCGACCTGCACGCCCTCTCCTGCGCCGGTGACACGCTCATCGCCATCGGCCTGGCCGGGACGATCTTCTTCGACGTGCCGCTGGGCGAGGCGCGCAACAAGGTGGCGCTCTACCTGCTGGTGACCATGGTCCCGTTCGCCATGCTCGCCCCGGTGGTCGGCCCGCTGCTCGACCACTTCCGGCACGGCCGGCGGTACGCGCTGGCCACCACCATGCTCGGCCGGGCGTTCCTGGCCTGGTTGATCTCCGACTACATCGGCGGCTTCGGGCTCTACCCGGCGGCGTTCGGGGTGCTCGCGCTCTCCCGGGCGTACGGGGTGGCCCGCTCGGCGGCGGTCCCCCGGCTGCTCCCCGAAGGGCTCGGGCTGTCCCAGGTCGGGGCGCGCGCGAGCGTCTACGGCACGGTGGCCGGCGCGCTCGTCGCACCGATCGGGCTGGCCGCGTTCTGGTTCGGGCCGCAGTGGCCGCTGCGGGTCGCCTCGGTGATCTTCCTGATCGGCATGGTGATCTCGCTGCGGCTGCCGCCGAAGGCCGACTCCGAGCCACCGGAGCGGATGCCGCACCCGTTGCGCGCGATGCGCCGCCGCGACGGGGAGCGCCCGCTGGGCCGGGGCCGCCCCAGCGGCCGGCTGGTGATCGCCACGCTGATCGGGGCGGCGGCGCTCCGCGGGCTGTACGGCTTCCTGCTGCTGTTCCTGGCCTTCGCGATCAAGGCCGGTGACCTGACCACCGATTTCTTCGGCCGCGACCTCGGCGCCCAGGGCGCGCTGGGCCTGGTCGGCGGCGCGCTGGCGGTCGGCACGTTCCTGGCCACCGCGATCGGCACCCGGCTGCGCATCCACCGGCCGACAGCGCTCCAGTCCAGCGGCACGATTGTGGTGGCCGGTGTGGCGGTGCTCGCCGCGCTGAAGTTCTCGCTGCCGATGGTGGCGCTGCTCTGCCTGGTCGCCGCGATGATGAGCGGCATCGCCAAGCTCGCGGTGGACGCCTCGATCCAGGAACGCATCCCGGAGCGGCTGCGCGCCAGCTCGTTCGCGCACTCGGAGACCGCGCTGATGCTCGCGTTCGTAGCCGGGGGCGGGCTCGGGCTGGTGCCGTTCACCGGCCTGATCGGCGTGACTGTCGCCGCCGCGGTGGCGGCGCTGGTGGCCGTACGCGGTGTGCTGGTCGCCGGCAAGCTGCGCGGTGAGCACCTGGCCGGCCGCCCGCTCGGTGACGAGGAACTGGCGGCGGAGCAGGCCACCCGGGCGAGGGAAACGGCCGACACCTCGTCGGACGACGTGACGCCCACGTCACCGGCACCCCAGCGCTCCGGCCCGCCGGACGACGACGGGCTGGCCCCGCCCGGCTTCCACATCTACCGGCCGTCGTCCTCGGTGGGCGGCCCCGGCGGCGTCGAGGACACCGAGCGGCGCGACCCCCGGGGGCCGGTGGCGTGACCGGTCTGCTCGTGGTCACGGCGGTGCCCGCCGAGGCCGAGGCGATCCGCGCCGGCCTCACCGCGTCAACCGCACAGACACCGCCGGACGGGACGGCACCGCAGGACGTGACAGCACCGCCGGACGTGACGGTGCTGCCGGTCGGGGTCGGCCCGGCCGTCGCCGGTGCCGCCACGGCACGGCTGCTGGCCCTGGCGGAGGCAGCCGGGCGGCCGTACCGGGCGGTGGTCAGCGCCGGCATCGCCGGCGGGTTCGTCGGACGGGTCGCGATCGGCGGCACGGTGCTCGCCGACCGCAGCGTCGCCGCCGACCTGGGCGCCGAGTCGCCGGCCGGCTTCATCCCGGTCGAGGACCTGGGCATGCCCCCCGAACTGCTTGGCGGCGGCCGGATCGTGCCCGCCGATCCGGGCCTGCTGGCCCGTCTGCGCGCCGCCCTGCCGGGGGCCACGGTCGGCACGGTCCTCACCGTCAGCACGGTGACCGGCACCGCCGCGAGCACGGCGGCCCTCGCGCAACGGCACCCGGACGCGGTGGCCGAGGCCATGGAGGGGTACGGCGTGGCGGTCGCCGCCGCGCAGGCCGGCGTGCCCTTCGCCGAGCTGCGGACGGTCTCCAACCCGATCGGGCCGCGCGACCGCAGCGCGTGGCGGATGCGGGAGGCGTTCGCCGCGCTCACCGCCGCGGCGGTCGCCTTCCACTGACGCGTCCACCTGTGGACAACCCTGTGGAGAAGTCGCCGGGCTGGGGACGACGGGTCAGACCGTGATGACGACCTTGGCTCGCGCGTGCTCGCTTTCCAGGTAGCGGATGGCCTCGGGCACCTCGCACAGCGGGTACGTCCGGTCGATCACGGGCGTGAGCCGGCCCGCCTCGGCGTGCTCGCGCAGCACGTCGAGGTGCGCCCGGCCGGGTGACGTGGCGAGGACGACGACGCGCTGCCGGACAACCGGTGCCAGCAACCGTCCCCGCGCCAGCAGCCCGATCGGGCCGAGCAGGCTGCCGCCGCGGTAGACGCCGCCACCGGAGAGCACGAGCGTCCCACCCGGCGTCAGCGCCCGCCGCAACGCGGTCAGGGAACGGTTGCCGACCAGGTCGAACACCACGTCGTGGCGGCGCCCGTCGCGCGTGAAGTCGTCGCGGGTGTAGTCGACCACGTGGTCGGCGCCGAGCGAGCGGACCAGCGCGACATTGCGGGTGCGGCACACGCCGGTCACCGTCGCGCCGAGCGCCTTGGCCAACTGGACGGCGAGCGTGCCTACGCCGCCGGAGGCCCCGTTGATCAGGACGCGGTGGCCGGGCCGGACCTGCCCGGCGTCGCGCAGACCCTGGAGCGCGGTGACGCCGGCGAGCGGCAGGGCCGCTGCCTGCGCCGGCGTCAGGTTCGCCGGCCGCGGCGCGACCAGGTGCTCGGGCACGCGGACGTACTCGGCGAACGCGCCGTCGGCCTCGCCGAGGTCGCCGAAGACGGCGTCGCCGGGGCGTACGTGCCGGACCTGGGCGCCGACGGCCTCGACCCGGCCGGCGACGTCGCGGCCACGGATGCGGGCCCGGGGCCGCCCGAGGCCGAGCGCCAGCCGCGACAGCCGGGGGTCGCCGCGCATGACGTGCCAGTCGTACGCGTTCACGGCGGCGGCCTCGACCCGCACGAGGACGTCGCCGGGGCCGGGTTCGGGCGTCTCGACGTCGGCGAGCGCGAGTGTCTCCGGGGGGCCGTACCGGTCCTGGACGATCGCCTTCATGTCCCTGCTCCCTCCCAGGTGTACGGCGTACACCCTGATGGGACCAGGCTAGGTGTACGCCGTACACCCGTCAAGACGGTTACTGTGTCAACGGCCACCGGGAGGGACTGGGGACGACATGGCTGAGCAGGTGGAGACGGTGCGCCGGACGCCGCTGACCAGGGATCGCGTCCTGCGTACCGCCGTCGCGCTCGCCGACCGGACCGGAATCGAGTCGCTGAGCATGCGCAACCTCGCGCAGGATCTCGGCGTCGTGCCGATGGCCCTCTACAAGCACGTGGCGAACAAGGACGAACTGCTCGACGGCATGATCGACATGGTCGTCGCGGAGATCGACCCGCCGACGCCCGGCGACTGGAAGCAGGCGGTCCGCCGCCGCATCCTGTCGGCGCGGCGGATGCTGCTCCGTCACCCCTGGGCGTCGCTGGCGATCGAGTCCCGCACCGCGCCCACGCCGGCCGTCCTGGCCTACCTCGACTCGACTGTGGGCGCGCTGCGGGCGGGCGGGTTCTCCACCGACCTGGCCCACCACGTCATGCACGCGCTGGGCAGCCGGGTGCTGGGCTTCAGCCAGGAGCTGTTCGACACCTCCCGGCAGGCCGGCCGGTCCGGCGCGCCCGCGCCCGAGGCACCGGCCGATCTGCCGCCGGAGATGGCCGCCCGGTTCCCGAACCTCGCGGCCATCGCCACGGCGGCGTCCCACGACGACGACTCGGTCGTCGGGCCGGGCTGCGACGACCAGTTCGAGTTCGAGTTCGCCCTGGACCTGCTGCTCGACGGCATCGAGCGGCTGCACCGGAACGGCTGGACGTCACACCGGACGCTGTGACGGGCGGCCCGGGTGCCGGGGTTACGGTGGGACCGTGGCGCTCTCCCTGGCGATCTCCCCCTGCCCCAACGACACGTTCGTCTTCGACGCCCTGGTGCACGGCCGGGTGCCGGGCGCGCCGCCGGTCGAGGTGACGTACGCGGACGTGGACGTCACCAACACGGCCGCCGAGCGGGGCGCGTTCGACCTGGTGAAGGTCAGCTACGCCGCGCTGCCGTGGCTGCTCGACGACTACCACCTGCTGCCCTGCGGCGGCGCGCTGGGCCGGGGCTGCGGCCCGCTGGTGCTGACCCGCGGTGACCGGACCGACCTGTCCGGCGCGACGGTGGCGGTGCCCGGCGAGCGGACCACCGCGTACCTGCTGTTCCGCCTCTGGGCGGCCGGGCAGGCCCCGGCGCGCATCGAGGTGGTGCCGTTCCACGAGATCATGCCGGGCGTGGCCGCCGGCCGGTACGACGCGGGCCTGGTCATCCACGAGGCGCGCTTCACCTACCCGCGGCACGGGCTGACCGCGCTGGTCGACCTGGGCGAGTGGTGGGAGGGCGACACCGGGCTGCCGATCCCGCTGGGCGCGATCCTGGCCCGCCGGGGCGCTGTCGAACCGGTCGAGGCCGCCGCCTGGATCCGCGAGTCGGTACGCCAGGCGTGGGCCGACCCGGCTGCGAGCCGCGAGTACGTCCTCGCGCACGCGCAGGAGATGGAGCCCGACGTGGTGGACCGGCACATCGGCCTCTACGTCAACGAGTTCACCGCCGACCTGGGAGAGGCCGGCTTCGCCGCCGTGGAGGCGCTGCTGGGCCGGGCCGCCGACGCCGGGCTCGTCCCTCAGACCTCCAGCTCGCGCGCCACCGCGTGGACCAGCTGAGCGATCTTCTGGGAGGTCTTCCGATCCGGGAAGCGACCCCGGCGCAGGTCCGGCTGGACCTTCGCCTCCAGCACCTTGATCATGTCTTCCACCAGGCCGTGGAGTTCCTCTGCCGGCCGGCGGCGCAGCTCCGCCACCGACGGCGGCGCCTCCAGCAGCTTGACCCCCATCGCCTGGGCGCCCCGCCGGCTGTCGACCACGCTGAAATCGACCCGCTGGCCACCCTTCAGGTCGGCGACACCCGCCGGTAGCGCGCCCTTCGGCAGGAACACGTCGCCACCCTCGTCACTGGTGACGAACCCGTACCCCTTGGCGGCGTCGTACCACTTCACTCGACCCGTCGGCACCTGTTGAACCCCGCTCCACTCGAACCGTCTACCCCTCCAAGGCTAGCCCGATGATCCGGTCCAGCGCCCTCGGGAATTCGACGAGATCATCAAGCACCAGGTACGCCCCGGCCTCGGTCAGTTCGTCGGCCGAGCACGGGCCGGTCGCCACTGCCACGCCTGGGATTCCCGCAGCTCGCGCGGCGGCCATGTCGGCCACGTGATCGCCCACGTAGAGCGTCGCGCCGTGCTCGCGCAACGCGACCGCCTTCTGCTCCGCGAACACGTCCCCGGCCAGCTCGTCCACGGGCAGCCCGAGGTGGTCCAGGTGCAGCTTCGCCAGCCGGCCCATCTTCGCGGTCACCACCATCGTCCGGCCGCCGCGCGCCTGCACCGCGCGCAGCGCGGCCTCCGCACCCGGCATCGGCACGGTCGGGGTGATCGCGTACGCCGGATACAGCTCCCGGTAGAGCGTCACCGCCTCCTCGACGCGCTCCGGCGGGAACCAGTGCGCCAGCTCGGTCCGCAGCGGCGGGCCCAGCCGCGACACGGCCAGTTCCCCGTCCACGTGCACCCCCGTGCGGGCGGTGAGCGCCCGGAACGCGGCGGCGATCCCCGGGCGGGAGTCGACCAGTGTCATGTCGAGGTCGAAGCCGACCATCAGCGGAGGCATGCCGAGAACCTACCCAGCGGGCTAGCGTGGTACGACGATGACCACCTCACTCGCCGACCACCTGCGGGCCCTCCCCGACGAGTCGCTTGCCGCCCTGCTCCAGCTGCGGCCGGACCTCGTCGTGCCGGTGCCGGCCGACGTGTCCGCCCTCGCCCTGCGCGCCCAGTCCCGGGTCTCCGTGGCCCGGGTGCTCGACGGGCTGGACCAGTTCACCCTCGGAATCCTCGACGCCGCCCGGCTCACCCGTGGCCCCGAGGGCACCACCTCCACCGACCAGATCCTGGCCATGGCCACCGCCGGGCCGCACCCGCCCGCACCCACAGCGGTCCGCGCCGCCGTCGACCGCCTCCGGGCCCGGTTCCTGCTGTACGGCCCCGAGCACGCCCTGTGCGTGGCCGGTGGCATCGACGAGGTGTCCCCGTACCCGGCGGGGCTCGGCCGACCGGCGGCGGAGCTGGACCCGCGCGCGGCGGCCCTCTGCGCGGACCCGGCGAAGCTGCGGCGGACGCTGCTGTCCGCGCCGCCCTCGGCCCGGGCGGTCCTGGACCGGCTCGCCGCCGGGCCGCCGGTCGGGACCGTGGCGCCCGGGGCGCTGGAGGCCCCCGCCACCGGCGCCGAGGACGTGCTCCCGCCCGACCTGGTGAACGGCGGCGCGCCGACCGGCTCCCCGATCCGCTGGCTGGTCGAGCATCGGCTCCTGGTCCGGATGTCCGGCGGCCGCAACGGCACCGTCGAGCTGCCCCGCGAGGTGGGGCTGGTGCTGCGCCGCGACTCCGGTCCGCTCGGCCCGCTGCGCACCAGCCCGCCGGTGGTGTCCGGCCCGCCGCGCGAGGTCAAGTCCGTCGACTCGGCCGGTGCCGGGCAGACCATGGAGGTGGTCCGGCACACCGAGGCGATGCTGGAGGCGCTGACGGCCGAACCGGCCCCGGTGCTGCGTTCCGGCGGCGTCGGCGTTCGCGACCTGCGGCGGCTCGCCCGTGGCCTCGGGCTGGACGAGACGACCACCGCGCTGCTGTTCGAGGTGGCGTACGCGGCCGGGCTGACCGGGGAGATGGAGCTGACCGGCGCGGCCACCACCCGGTACGGCGGCGACCAGCAGATCCTGCCCACCGGCGGGTACGAGGTGTGGCGCGCGGTGTCGCTGGCCCAGCGCTGGGAGCAGCTCGCCCGCGCCTGGATGTCGATGCCCCGCCAGGCCGGCCTGATCGGGCAGCGCGACGACCGGGACCGGCCCATCTCGGTGCTCTCCGCCGAGGCGGAACGAGCCGGTGCGCCGGCCGCCCGCCGTGCGGTGCTCGCCGTGCTGGCCGACCTGCCGGCCGGCACCGCGCCGACCATCGACGAGGTGCTGGAACTGCTGGACTGGCGTGCGCCACGGCGGGCCCGGGGCCGGGAGACGGCGCACCGGGAGGTGCTCGCCGAGGCCGCCACGCTGGGCGTGACCGGGCTCGGCGCGCTCACCACGTACGGGCGGCTGCTGCTCGCCGAGCTGACCGAGGCCGACGAGCGCGGTGACGACCCCCTCGGGTTGCGCTCCGACGCCGAGTCGGGCGACGCCTCGACGACGGTACGGGCGCTGGACGGGCTGCTGCCCGCCCCGGTCGACCACGTGCTGGTGCAGGCCGACCTGACGGTGGTGGTGCCCGGCCCGCCCGACCCGGCGCTCGCCGCCGAACTGGACGTGGTGGCCGAGCACGAGTCGGCCGGCGGAGCCAGCGTGCACCGGGTCACCACGGCGAGCATCAGGCGGGCGCTGGACGCCGGCTACACCGCCGACGACCTGCACGCGCTGTTCCGCCGCCGCTCGCGTACCCCGGTGCCGCAGGGCCTGACCTACCTGGTCGACGACGTGGCCCGCAAGCACGGCGGGCTGCGCGTCGGCTCGTCCGGCGCGTACGTGCGCAGCGACGACGAGGCGCTGCTCAGCGAGGTGCAGGCGGACCGGCGACTGGAGCCGCTGGCGTTCCGCCGGCTCGCGCCGACGGTGCTGGTCACCCCGTACCAGGTCAACCGGATGCTCACCGCGTTGCGCGACGCCGGGTACGCCCCGGTGCCCGAGGACGCCAGTGGCGCGACAGTGCTGGCGCGGCCGAAGACCCGGCGGGCGCCGGCCCGTACCGCGATCGGTCGTGCGGTCGACCCGCTCGCCACGCCGAAGCTGCCGATGCCCCGCCTGCTCGGCGTGGTGGAGCAGATCCGGCGGGGCGAGGCGGCGGCCCGGGCGGCCCGGCGCGCCCCGGCGGTGGTCCGCGGCGGCCCGGCGGCGGCCGGTCCGGCGCCCGTGTCCGGGCACGGCGACGCGCTGGCGGTGCTCCAGCAGGCGGTACGGGACAAGGCGCTGGTCTGGGTGGGCTACGTCGACGCGCACGGGGCGACCGCGTCCCGGCTGGTCCGGCCGGTGTCGATCGGTGCCGGCTACCTGCGCGCCGAGGACGACCGGACGGAGATGCTGCACACGTTCGCCCTGCACCGGATCACGGCGGCGGTGCTGGAGGAGTGAGCTACTCCCCGTTGCGGCGCAGCGTGCCGATCACCGACACTGCCAGCAGCAACGCGAACGCGGTACCGGCCGCCTCACCCACCGAGTCGACGAAGCCCTGCTGCTGCACGAGCAGCCCGAACAGGAACCAGCCGAACACCCCCGCGGCGGCAGCCGCGTAGGCGAGCACCACCGCCGTGGGCACCTCCTGCTGCCGCGCCCGTTCGTCCTCGGGAAGCACGTCCTGGTCAACGGTCATGGCAGCCCCTCCCCGTCCCGGCATGGACCCGGCTTCCAGGGTTACACCAACCGGAGCGCGCGGACAGGGGTTAAAACCCTGATCCGGGCGGTCCGGTCACGGGTGGGACGGGTTCCGGCGTGCTCAGGTGCCGGGGCGGCGGCCGATCACGACCACGCGGGTGCCGACCGAACCCAGCTCCCAGAGGCGTACCGCGTCGCGGTGCAGCAGGTTCACGCAGCCGTGCGAGCCGATCGCGCCGTTGTGCAGGTAGGTGGTGGTCTCGTGGAAGCCGATCCCGCCGTTGAACTGCTGCCAGTACGGCAGCCACACCTCGTACGGGTTGGACCACTCGCGCGGGTTCTTCCGGCCCACCGAGTACGTACCGGCCGGGGTGGCGTAACCCGACATGCCGGTGCGGGTGACGGTCGGACCCATCACCACCTTCCCGCCGCGCATCGCCCAGACCGTCTGCCGGGTCAGGTCGACGCAGAAGGTGAGCCGGGAACCGGCCTTGCACCGCGCGGTGTCGGTGGCGGCGAGCCGCTTCGCCACGTCGTACGTGGTGGGACCGGCGCGACCGGAGGACGGGCTGATCCCGTACCGGACCTGGAACTTCTTGATCGCCGCGCAGTCGGCGGCGGACTGCTCGCCGTCCACGGTCAGCGTCCCGAAGCCGCCCAGCCGGGTCAGGTACGTCTCCACGGCCCGCTGGTGCTCCCCCTGCGGGCACCCGGCGGACGCGCTCGGCTTCGGCTTGGGCTTCGTCGTCTTCGTCGCCTCCGGCGACCGGGAGGGTTTCGGCGAGGCCGTCCGGCTCGGCTGCGCCGACGGGGACGTGACCGGCTGTTCCGGCGTGGGCGACGCGCTCGCCCCCGATGCGCCCTCCGTCAGCCCGACCGGGCCGGGGGTGCTCCCCCCGGCGCCGTCCGCCTGCGGATCGAGCGCGCAGGCGCCGACACCGACCAGCACGACCACCGCCAGGGCGGTGGCCCGTGCGAGAAACCGGACACGCTGCATGGGCCCTCCCTGGACAGTCGTCCCGATTGCTAGACGTGTGGGACGAGTATGACGTTGCCTGTCCAGCGAGACTTTTTTGCGGCGCCCTCCGGCGTGCAACACTGGATGGTCGGCCTGCGGCAGGTCAGCCGGGGTCTGGGCGGGGGTTCCGGGCGATGCGAGAGGACGCTGGCGTGAGCGGTGGACCACTGATCGTGCAGTCGGACAAGACGCTGCTGCTGGAGGTGGATCACCCCGACGCGCAGGCGTGCCGGATGGCGATCGCGCCCTTCGCCGAGCTGGAACGCTCCCCCGAGCACGTGCACACGTACCGGCTCACGCCGCTGGGCCTGTGGAACGCGCGGGCCGCCGGCCACGACGCCGAGGGCGTGGTCGACTCGCTGATCAAATACTCCCGCTACCCGGTGCCGCACGGGCTGCTCGTCGACGTGGCCGAGACGATGGACCGGTACGGCCGGCTCCAGCTCGCCAACGACCCGGTGCACGGCTTGGTGCTGCGCGCGCTGGACCGGGTGGTGCTGATCGAGGTGGCCAAGAGCAAGAAGCTCGCCGGCATGCTCGGCACCAAGATCGACGACGACACGATCGCGGTGCACCCGTCCGAGCGGGGCCGGCTCAAGCAGGCGCTGCTCAAGCTGGGCTGGCCGGCGGAAGACCTGGCCGGGTATGTGGACGGCGAGGCGCACCCGATCGAGCTGGCCGAGTCCGGTAAGGACGGCGGCAAGCCGTGGACGCTGCGGTCGTACCAGCGGGAGGCCGTCGAGGCGTTCTGGGCCGGCGGCTCCGGCGTGGTGGTGCTGCCCTGCGGCGCCGGCAAGACGCTCGTCGGCGCGGCGGCGATGGCCGAGGCGAAGGCGACCACGCTGATCCTGGTCACCAACACGGTGGCCGGACGGCAGTGGAAGCGGGAGCTGATCGCCCGCACGTCGCTGACCGAGGAGGAGATCGGCGAGTACTCGGGCGAGCGCAAGGAGATCCGCCCGGTCACCATCGCCACGTACCAGGTGCTCACCTCGCGGCGCGGCGGCGCGTTCACCCACCTGGACCTGTTCGGCGCCCGCGACTGGGGCCTGGTCGTCTACGACGAGGTGCACCTGCTGCCCGCGCCGATCTTCCGCTTCACGGCGGACCTCCAGGCCCGCCGCCGGCTCGGCCTCACCGCGACTCTGGTACGCGAGGACGGCCGCGAGGGCGACGTGTTCAGCCTGATCGGCCCGAAGCGGTACGACGCGCCGTGGAAGGACATCGAGCAGCAGGGCTGGATCGCCCCGGCAGAGTGCACCGAGGTACGGGTGACGCTCACCGACGCCGAACGACTCGCGTACGCGACGGCGGAGGCCGAGGAGCGCTACCGGATGGCTGCCACCGCCCGCACGAAGCTGCCTGTGGTGCGGGCGCTGGTGGACCGGCACCCGGACGAGCAGGTCCTCGTCATCGGCGGGTTCCTCGACCAGCTGCACCAGCTCGGCGAATACCTGGACGCGCCGATCGTGCAGGGCTCCACCACGAACAAGGAACGCGAGCGGCTGTTCGACGCATTCCGCTCCGGCTCGTTGCGGACGCTGGTGCTCTCGAAGGTCGGCAACTTCTCCATCGACCTGCCGGAGGCGGCGGTCGCGATCCAGGTGTCCGGCACGTTCGGCTCCCGGCAGGAGGAGGCGCAACGGCTCGGCCGGGTGCTGCGGCCGAAGGCCGACGGCCGGCAGGCGCACTTCTACACGGTGGTCTCCCGGGACACCATCGACACCGAGTACGCCGCGCACCGGCAGCGGTTCCTGGCCGAGCAGGGGTACGCGTACACCATCGTGGACGCCGACGACGTGCTCGGACCGCCGCTGCCCACAGTCGACTGACCGGCGTGCCGGGCGGGCCGCTGTGGCGCGGCCCGCCCGGTCCCGCGGTCAGCCCTTGCCGCTGGCGCGGAACGCGACCCAGGCGTCGCTCATCCGGTCGGCCTGGCCCGGGGTGAACATGTTCATGCAGGAGTCCTGCGTGTAGTCCATGAAGTTGTGGATCGGGTCCAGCCCCGGCGCGGTGCAGGTGTCCGCCCCGATCGGGCAGTTGAACTGCGGCGCCGCCTCACGCGGCGTGTCGGCCACGAAGTCGCCGGACGCGGAACAGCCGTGCGCGAACGTGTGCTCCAGCATCAGCCAGTGCCCGACCTCGTGCGTCAGCGTGTCGCCGAGCGCGTACTTGCCGGCCGTGCCGCCCGGCATCGACTCGTCGAGCATCACCACGCCGTCGATGTAGTCGCGGCCGTTGTTGTAGCCCTTCGGGAAGTACGCCCAGCCGAGCAGCCCGTCCCCGATGTTCGCCGCGTAGACGTTCAGCGTGCGCGAGTCACCGGTGTAGAGCGCCTTCTTCATGTCCCGCTCGTTCTTGCCCGGCACCACCGTGTACCAGGTGCTGTTGACGGTCCAGGTGGTGTCGACCAGCGAGAAGCGGAACGGCGTGTCCGACGCGTCGGCCGCGGTACGACCCGCGAACGAGTCGTTGAGCACCGTCATCTGCGCCGAGATGAGCGTGTTCCAGCGGGCCTTCTCGGCCGCGCTCAGCTCGTGGTCGGAGATCATGTGGAAGATCGTCGGCACGGTGACGCTGCCGTTTGCGAGGCGCGGCGAGTCCTTGATGACGCCGTACGCCTTGGCCTCGTTCGTCGAGTAGAGCGCGGGCTCCTTGGCGGTGGCGCCCTCGCGTACCCGGGCGGCGCTGTGGTTGTCGGCGCCGGGCTCGCACTCGGCGGCGGCGGGCGAGGCGGCCACGGGTGCGGGCGTGGCGGAGGCTCCCCCGGCGGTCAGGAAGGTGGCGGCGGCAGCGACGAGCACTGCCAGGTGGATCGTCGGTTTCCTGTGCATCGTTGCACCTTTCGGAAGGCATGAAAGGAGTACCGACGCGGGGTTGTCAAAGCTGCGGGTCGATGACGTCGTCGTCCCGCCATAAGACCACGTCAATGGGCCTCGGCAACAGTGCCCGGCGGGGAGGCCCGTCCTGGGGCGGGTCAGGCGGCGCTGAGCTTCCTCAGCAAGTACTGGTTCAGGCTCATGCCTTCTTCGGCGGCGTGGATGGCCAACTCGCGGTGCAGGCTCTCCCCGACCCGCAGGTTGAACTTGCCCGAGTACCTGCGCTCGGACAGCGGCTCGGGGATCTGCTCGCCCTCTTCCGCCATGTCCGCGATCACCTCGCGCAGCATCTCCTGGAGCCCTTGGAGCGCCTCGATCTGGGTGCTGGCGAGCCAGGATAGAGACGGGAACTCGGCGCAGGTGGCCACGAACTCCAGGTCTTCGAGGGACCAGGTGACGCGGTACGTGTAGTGCGAGATCTCGGGACGGGACTCGGACATCACATGGCCTCCTTCTTGTCGATCGCCTTGAGCACCTGCCGTACCTGATAGGCGTTGGCCTTGCCCTTGTCGTCCTGGATGTTGACGCGCGGGTCTCCCGCCCACGGCATCTTGAACACGGCGTGCGACGTGCCGGCCTGCCGCGGCTTGCCGAAGTAGTGTTCGCAGACCCGATAGAGATCGTTGTACGCGACGTTCTGCTGGCTCTTGCGCATCGCTTCAACGAGCCTGGCTATGGACGGCACCAGACCATGGTACCGCCAGTAGTACCACTAGGGGTCCATCGGTGTCATCGCGTCGGCGATCACCCGCGCCACGCGCTCGTAGTCGCGTACCAGCGGCCCGACCAGCGCACGGTCCGGCTCGAACGCGGCGACCAGTCCGCGTACCAGATCTTGGATGCGCTGGTCCCGGCTGAGCCGCCGCCCCCGGTGCCGGCGCGCGACGCTGCGCCAGCGGCGCACGCCGACGTCGGCAACCCGTTCGTCCCACCGGGGATCGGCGACGATCGGGCAGCCCTGCGCCCGCAATGCCGCTAGCCCACGCAGGACGGCCTCCCGCGTCTGGTCAGTCATGGAGGTAGCGGGCGCGGCGGCCGAAGTCGCGGAAGCCGAGCCGCCGGTACAGCCCGGCCGCCGGGTTGTCGTCGTTCACGCAGAGCCACGCGGCGTCCGCGCCCGCGTCGGCGAGGCCGCGCAGCACACGCGCCACCAGGTACGCGCCGACTCGCCGCCCGCGCCACCCGGGCACCACGCCGATCTGGTCGATCCAGTTGTCGAGCACCGTGACGAAGCCGGCCGCCGCGCCGTCCGGGCCGCGCGCGAGCAGCGTCAGCTCCGGCCGGAAGTCCTCGTCGTCGCGCAGGTCACCCAGCCACTCGTCGGCCTCCGGCTCGACGAATCCGGGCCGGTCGGCGAACGACGCGCGGTAGGTGGCGAACAGCTCCGGCCCCAGCGCGGCAGGCTCCACCGTCACCCCGTCCGGTGCGGCGACCTCGGGCAACGCGTCGAGGTCGTGCCGCAGCACCCACTCCAGGAACGTCCGCGTGTAGCCGCGTGTGGTGAGCAGCTCCTCCGCGCCCGCGGTCCACGTCTCCGTGGTGACCAGCAGCCCTCCGTCGCCGGCGTGCTTCTCGGCCCAGTCCAGCAGCGCGCCGCCGAGCCCACGCCCGCGCCACGCCGGGTGCACCAGGCCGGTGGCGGTGGCGGGCGTCCGCCCGGCGCCGACCCCGACGGCCGCGACCAGGTCGTCACCGGACCACGCCCCATGGGTACGCGTCTGCAGCAGCCGCGCCCGCACCAACGGGGTACGCCCGAACAGCGGCAACCCGCCGTCAGTGGCGAGGCACGCCTGCGCCAGACCGGTCAGCGCGGGCAGGTCGTCGTCGCCGAACTCCCGCCACAGAAGCGCATCCGTCCCACCCACGCCCACTCCCGCCACTCCGCCCGACCCGACGGTCCAGCACTCCGACGCAGTAGGCCCCACCCGGTCCCCCACGGTCAACCAGATTCCCCACCCGCCCACCCCGCTCGCCGCCCACCCCGCCGCCCGCCCAACCCGCGCCGATCTTGGAGTTATGGCGCCTCAGATGCCCGCTTCGCGACTTACGCGAGGTGCCACAACTCCAAGATCAACGCGAGTACGTGGGCAGCCCGGGCGAGAGCCGCGCGCGGCCACCTCGCCGCCCGCAGCGAGAGACGAGGGTGTCGGGGGTCGACGCGAGACGCCAGGAACGCCGTTGATCTTGCAGTTACGGCCTCGGCAAGAGCCACAAAACCGGCACCTGAGGGGCCGCAACTGCAAGATCAGCGAGGCGAAGAGGCGGAGGTGGCGTGGATCAGGACTGTGGCTCGGGCGGACAGAGGGGCCAGCAGCCACTTCAAGGGCTGCTCGTCCTCGGTCGGGTCGACCACGAGGCGGTCACCGGGATGCAGGTCCATCTGGGTGGCGATCTCGGCGGCCAGGCGTCGCCACGCGCCGAAGCTGGTGCCGTCCGCCGTGGCCGGGCCGGACGGGTCGACGGCGGTGTAGTCCGGCGGGTCGGTGGGGTGCCGCAGCACCTCGGCCGACCAGTCCAGCCAGCCGGGCGGCACCTCGCCGAGCGACCCCGGCCCGGTGCCCACCAGGTAGCGGTGTGTCCCCTCGGGTACGTCCTCCAGCCAGTCGTCAAGGCGTTCCGGGGTCACGAACACCGCGTCGTACGGCCGGTCCGCGCCCGGCTCGAGCACCGGCAGCCCGGCCAGAGCGCGGGGACGGAACGACACCGTCAACCCGACCGACCAGGCGCCGAGCAGCACCGCCGCGGTACGCCAGTGCGGCGGCAGCAGCACCGCCACGCGGTCGCCGGGGCGCAGCCCGCACCCGTCGCGCAGGAGTCCGGCGCTGCGGGCCGTCCACTCGCCCAGTTGCGGCCCGGTCAGCTCGGTGCGCTCGCCGGTGGCGTCGTCGAGGTAGGTCAGCAGCGGCTCGTCGGTCGCGACGGCGGCGGGTGCGCGGGTGGCCATCGGGTGTGCTCCTCCCTGGCGGTCAGCTCACCCTAGCCGGGTGAACCGGTCGACCAGGAGGGCCAGCCGCCGCGCGTGTTCCGCCCGCCGCAGACGGCCGTCGCGCATCAGCGTGACCTGGCCGTGCAGCCCGCTCCAGAACGTCTCGGTGAACGTCTCGAGGTCGTCGTCACCGGCGAACGGACGCAGCGTCTCGGCCAGCTCGGCGAAGGCCCGGACCAGTTCGACCGGGGTGTCCTGGCTGGCGAAGGAGAGGGTGACAGGGAGGGTGAAGATCGCGTCGTAGAGCGCGGGCCGGCGTTCGGCGAACGCGGCGTACGCCGTGGCGATGCCGGCCACCGCGGCCCGCGGGTCGGTCGCGGCGGCCCGGGCGGCGGCGAGCTCGACGGCCAACTCGGCGCAGCCCTCCAAGGCGACGGCCGCCATGATGGCGTCCTTGCCCCGGAAGTGGCTGTAGAGGACGGGCTGGCTGTACTCGATCTCGGCGGCCAGCCGACGGGTGGTGACCGCGTCCCAGCCCTCCGACTCGGCCAGGTCGCGGGCGGCGGTGACGATCGCCCGTTCCCTTTCCGCCCGCTCCCGCTCCCGGCGCGCCCGAATCGACATGACCAGAACTCTAGCATCGCTAGCCAATCTATCGACGCTCTGCTAGCTTCGCTCTCACACCTAGCACTGCTAGAAATCGGAGCCGACATGCTCACCCCCATCGCCTACGGGCTCGCCGTCGTCCTCAGCCTGTTCATCGTCCTGATCGGCGCACGCTTCCTCCTGGCTCCCCGAGCCGCCGCCGCCGGCTACGGCGTCCCGGCCGCGGAGGGGACAGGAGATCCGGCGTACCTAACGGTCAAGGGGATGCGTGACCTCACCTACGGCCTGGTCGGCCTCGCCCTGATCGCCTTCACCAGCGCCGACGCCGTCGCCTGGTTCATGCTCGTCGTCGCGCTGGCGCCGCTGGGCGACACCGTCATCGTGCTGCGGCACGGTGGTTCCCGGGCGGTTGCCTTCGGCGTCCACTTCGCCACCGCCGTGGTCGTCCTCGTCAGCGCCGCCCTGCTGTTCGCGCTCTAGCCGGACCCACCGGTCCGCAGCTGTCGACTTTGGTCGCGGGTCCGGTCGCCCGACGGCCGTATCAAAGGGCTGGATGGCTGCGGGACCGTGCGGGCATGACGACCGAACCTCGGCGTGGGCGGCTGGTGCCGCCGATCGCGTTGCTGCTGCTCGCCCCGTGGACCGCCGAGTGCTCCTGGGGCGGCTTCACCCTCACCGGCATGCCGTTCGTCGTGCTGGTGCTCGCCCCGATGTACGGCGGAGCGGCGCTGCTGATCCGCGAGACGGCCCGGCGGCTCGGGCTCGGCTGGCCGGGGATCGCGCTGCTCGCCGCCGCGTTCGGCGTGATCCAGGCCGGCCTGGTCGACCAGTCACTGTTCAACCCCGGGTTCCTGGACGACACCGAGTTCGCCGGCACCCGGGCCGCTGCGGAAGCCACGCTGGTGCCCGGCCTCGGGTTCAGCGCCCGGCAGGCGGTCGACTACGTGGGCAACCACGTGGTGCTGACCATCTGCGCGCCGATCGCGCTCGTCGAGTCGTACCTCGGTGCGGGCCGCCGGGCGCGGCCCTGGCTGGGCCGACCAGGGCTGGTCGCGGCGGCGCTGCTCTGGCTCGGCGGCAGCCTGCTGGTGTTCGCCGACGACGGTGGCCGCAAGAACTTCCTGGCCTCGCCGGCCCAGTTGGCGTTCGCCACCGGCGTGGCGCTGGCCCTGATCGCCGCCGCACTGCTCCGCCGCCGGCACGCCGGGCCCCCACCCGACGCGCCAACGCACGCACCGACGCCCGCCCGACCAACGCACGCACCGACGTCCACCGAACCAACGCCCGTGCCGGCGTCCACCGAACCAATGCGCGCCGGCCGATCCCGCACCGAATCCGGCCCGCCCCGGCCGGTCTGGCCCGCCCTGGTCGTGGTGGGGGCGTACCTGGGTTCCGGGATAGCCCCGGGCCGGCCGGGAGTCGTACTCGCCCTCGCGCTCGCCGCGGTCGCCGCCGCCCTGCTCACGCGCTGGTCCCGTCGGCCCGGCTGGGGGCAGCGGCACGTACTCGCCACCGGCTCGGCCGGCCTGGTCGTCGCGGCCGCGCTCGCGTACACGGTGCCGACCTATGCCCCGGCGAGCCCGTCGGCGGCGCTGGTGGGTGACGTGGCGATCAGCGTGATCGTGTTGCTGCTCGTGGGCGGCGCGTGGTGGCGGGTCAGCGGGCGGGCAGCTCGGGACCGCCGTCGAGCAGCGGCGCCAGCAGGTCGCCCTCCTTCTCCACCCGCTTGAGCACCTCGCCCGCCGTGTACGGCCGCGTCGACGGCCGCTTCCCCGCCGCTCCGGCCTCCACCTCGTCCCAAGTCAGCGGCGTCGACACCGAGGGCACCGGCTGGGCCCGCAGCGAGTACGGCGCCACTGTCGTCTTCGCCGCGTTGTTCTGACTCCAGTCGATGAAGACCTTGCCGGGGCGCAGGTTCTTCGCCATCTTCGACACGATCAGCTTCGGGTGTGCCTGCTCCAGTTCCTGCGCGATCCGCTTGGCGTAGTCGGAGACGATCTCGGCGTCCTGCGTGCCGGCGATCGGGCAGCAGAGCTGCATGCCCTTCTTCCCGGACGTCTTCGGGAACGAGGAAATCCCGTCGGAAGTCAGCCGGTCGCGCATCAGCAGCGCCACCTGGCAGCACTGCTTGAGCGCAGCCGGGGCGCCCGGGTCCAGGTCGACGACCATCATGTCCGGGTGGGTGCCGATCTTCCACTGGGGAGTGTGCAGTTCCAGCGCGGCCAGGTTGGCCAGCCACACGAGTGTCGCCAACTCGTCGCAGACCACGTAGTCGATCGTCTCCCGCCCCTTCGTCGAACCGGGGGCGGGCAGGTTCTCGGTGCGTACCCAACCGGGGGTCGCGGCGGGTGCGTTCTTCTCGAAGAACGAGCCGCCGTCGACGCCGTTGGGGAACCGGATCCGGGTGAGCGCGCGGTCGCGCAGGTGCGGCAGCAGCACCGGGGCGATCCGTGTGTAGTAGTCGATCACCTCGCCCTTGGTGAAGCCGGCCTTCGGGAACAGCACCTTGTCCAGGTTGGACAGTTCCAGCGAGCGTCCCTCGACCTCGACCTTGAGCCGCTCAGCCGGCATCTTCGACCTCCTCGGGCGGCTTGTCCGGGCGCAGGCGCAGAATGCGCGGGAAGCGCAGCCGGCCGTCCGGCGTGCGCTGGCCGTACTTGACCTCCACCACGACTCGGGGAGTTACCCAGATCGCGCCCCGGGCATCCTCGCGCGGCACACCGGCGGCGAACGGCGTCGCCGTGGACCGCAGCGGTTCCAGTTCGCGCAGCAGTTCCCGTTCGATCGCCGCCCCGATGCCGCCGCCGACCCGCCCCCGGTAGATCAGCCGCCCGTCCGGGCCGGGCACGCCGACCAGCAGACCGCCGATGCGTCGCGCGCCCGGTCGCCAGCCGCCGACCACGAAGTCGCCGGTGACCTCCAGTTTGACCTTCACCCAGTCCGGCGAGCGCACGCCGGGCCGGTAGAGCGAGTCGACCCGCTTGGCCATCACCCCCTCCAGCCCGTGCTCACCGGCCGCCGCGTAGGTGGCCGGGCCGTCGCCGAAGACCGGCGGCACCGCCCACCGGGCGGCACCGAGCCCGAGCGACTCCAGCGCCGCCCGCCGCTCCCGCCAGGGCCGGGCGGTCAGGTCGACGCCGTCCAGCCGCAACAGGTCGAAGATCATGTACGTGACGGGTACGGTCGCCGCCAGCCGCGCCGCCTTGGCCGGGTTACGCACGTGCATCCGCTCGGCGAGCGCGGTGAACGAGGGCTGCCCGTCGGTGAAGAGGACCACCTCGCCGTCGAGCAGCGCGTCGTCTACCTGCTCGGCCAGGTTCAGCAGTTCCGGGTACGCGGTGGTGATCTCGACGCCGGAGCGGGCGTAGAAGTGCCTGTCGCCGCGGGAGATGTCGGCGAGCGCGCGGACGCCGTCCCACTTGAACTCGTACGCCCAGGCGGCGCCGGCCGGGAGCTGCCCGGTCGTCGCGAGCATCGGCTTCAACGGCGCGCCGGGCACCTCCTGACTGTAGTTGCGTAGCGAAGCGCGTGCGTCCCGTTCGATCGTTTGCGATTCTGGTGGTCAACCGGGGAGAGGAGCGCGGGTATGCGGGCGATCTGGAAAGGAGCGGTGTCGTTCGGCCTGGTGTCGATCGGGGTGAAGGTCTACTCGGCCACCGAGGAGAAGGACATCCGTTTCCACCAGGTGCACCGTGAGGACGGCGGCCGCATCCGCTACAAGCGCACCTGCTCGGTCTGCGGCGAGGAGGTCACCTACGACGACATCGCCAAGGGGTACGACATCGGCGGCGGCGAGATGGTCATCCTCACCGACGAGGACTTCGCCGACCTGCCGTTGAGCACCTCGCACGCGATCGACGTGCTGGAGTTCGTACCGGCCGAGCAGGTCGACCCGATCCTCTACAACAAGGCGTACTTCCTGGAGCCGGAGGGCTCGGCGACGAAGCCGTACGTGCTGCTGCGCGACGCGCTGTCCGACTCGGAGCGGGTGGCGATCGTCAAGGTGGCGCTGCGCCAGCGGGAGCAGCTGGCCACGCTGCGGGTCCGCGAGGGCGTCCTGCTGCTCAACACCATGCTGTGGCCGGACGAGATCCGCCGGCCCGACTTCGGCTTCCTGGACGAGGACCTGAAGGTACGCCCGCCCGAGCTGGCTATGGCCAGCTCACTGATCGACTCGATGGCCGGGGAATTCGAGCCGGACGCGTTCACCGACGACTACCGGGCGGCGTTGCAGGAGGTCATCGACGCGAAGGTCGAAGGCCGCGAGGTGGTGCAGCCCGAGGAGGAAGAGGCTGCCCCCGCCGCCGCGGTCGACCTGATGGCCGCGCTGAAGGCGTCCGTGGAGCGGGCCCGCGCCGCCCGGGGCGAGGCGCCGTCCGGCGGCGGCGCCGAGCCGACCCCGATCTCGTCGGCCCGCTCCGCCAAGAAGGCCGCGAAGAAGGCGCCGGCGAAGAAGGCCGAACCGGCGAAGAAGACCGCCGCCAAGAAGACGCCCGCGAAGAAGACGGCGGCGAAGAAGGCCGAACCGGCGAAGAAGACCGCCGCCAAGAAGACGCCCGCGAAGAAGAAGAGCGCCTGACGCGTACGGCGAAGGGCCCCGCCCTCGACGGACGGCGGGGCCCGCGCCGCTCAGCCGCGGCCGAGCTTCTCGGTCGGGGTGACGCGGACGATGACGCGTTCCTCGCCCGGGCGGCGCCAGGGGTAGGTGTCCTGGCCGAGGTACTTCTTCGCCATCCGGTCGATGTGCTCGTCGGCGCCCTCGGTGACGAACTCGACGGTGCCCTTGATCCACAGGGTGCGGTAGTCGTCGGCCTTGTCCGCCACCGACACCGCGACCACCGGGTTGCGGGACATGTTCAGGTACTTCTGCCGGCCCTTTGCCGTGTTGAACACGACGTGCTCGCCGTCGGTGTCGACCCAAACCGGGGTGACGTGCGGGGTGCCGTCGGCCTCGATCGTCGCCACGTGCGCGAGCTGCGGCTCGCCGAGCAGGGCCAGGTCTTCTTCGCTGAGGATCGCCATGGCCGGAACCTACCCCGCGCGGTGCCCTTGTATCGGGCTTCGTGTCCGGATCGTGGTGGCCGTATGGGCACGCTGGGCCTCCGGGCGGGTACCGTGTGCGCTGGCCTCGGCGGCGGCCCGCCGGGGGCGCACCCACCCACCCTGCAGGGAGTCGACGTGAGCGAGCGTGTGGAGAACCGGTCGGCGGGCCAGGCCCCGGCCACCAAGGCACAGCGGCGGCTGGCCGCCCAGCTGGCCGAGAAGAAGGCAGCCGAGGCGCGTCGTCGCCGGCAGTCGATCCTCGGCGCGGCGGTCGGCGTGCTCGCGGTGGTGGCCCTGGTCGGCGGCCTGGTGTGGCTGAACAGCGGGGACGACGACAAGGCGTCCACCGCCGGTTCCTCGGCCAGCCCGACCGCGCCGGCCGAGCCCAGCGCGCCCGCCCAGGAGCTGCCCGCCGACATCGACCCGGCGCTGAAGACCAAGCCGACCGTGCAGGCCGGCACCGGCGAGCTGAAGAAGCTCACCGTCACCACCCTCGTGAAGGGCACCGGGCCGGCGGTGAAGGCGGGTCAGAACATCACCACGAACTACGTGGGTGTCTTCTACAAGGACGGCAAGCAGTTCGACGCGTCCTGGGACAGTGGCCAGCCGGCCACCTTCCAGATCGGCGTGGGCCAGGTCATCAAGGGCTGGGACCAGGGCCTGGTCGGCGTGCCGGTGGGCAGCCGGGTCCAGCTGGACCTCCCGGCCGAGCTGGCGTACGGCAACGACGCCGCGGGCGGTCGTCCGGCCGGGCCGCTGCGCTTCGTCGTCGACGTGCTGGCTGCGCAGTAGATCACTCCGGGCTTCCGTCCGGTCACCCAGCGGCAGTAGGTTCATGGTCACCACGGGCGGCACATCCGTCCGTGGTGATCTGCCCACCGACGCGGAGGTGCACGTGGCGGCGCTGGACGAGGCCGGGGTGACCCGGCAGATGTGGACGCTCTACGAGCCGGTCCACGCGGTGACCTATTTCCACCCCCGTGCCCGGGCCGCGTTCGAGGCGGTCGGGCTGCGGGGCTACTGGCGCGGCTACTTCGCCGGACGGGCCGCGCCGCTCGGGCCGGTCGACGCGCCGGCGGTGACCGCGGCCTTCTTCAGCTTCGCGCCGGCCATGGTGGCCCGCGCGCTGCCGTCGGTGTGGCGCCTGGCCACCCCGGAGGAGGCGCTGCGGGCCCGGCTCACCGGTGGTGTGCAGGCGCTCGCCGAGTTCACCTACGAGCTGCCCGAGTCGCACCTGGTCGAGGCCGCCGACCTGCTGGAGGAGGCGGCCGGGCTGGTGGACACGGCCGGGCGGGTGCTCGGCGCGGTGAACGCCGCCCTGCCCCGGGGCGAGTACCCGCTGGCCCGCCTCTGGCAGGCCGCCGCGACGCTGCGCGAGCACCGCGGCGACGGCCACGTGGCGGCGCTGGTCACGACCGGGCTGGAACCGGTCGAGGTGGTGGCCTGGCGGTGCCGGGTCGACCAGTCCCGTGAGTTCCACCAGCCGGCCCGGGGCTGGACCGACGAGCAGTGGACCGCCGCCGAGCAGCGCCTGGTGGACAAGGGCTGGCTGACCGCCGACCTCGCCCCCACGCCGTACGCCACGGAGACGTTCCGCGCGGTCGAGGAGGCCACCGACCGGGCCGCGTCGGGACCGTGGCGGGCACTGGGCGCGGAGCGTACCGCCCGGTTGGCGGAGCTGCTGGAACCGATCGCGACGCGCTGCCGCACGATCATCCCGGCCAAGGCGCCGATCGGTCTTCCGGCGCAGCGCGGCGCCGGCACGGACGCGGCGGCGCGGGCACGCTGAGCGGCACGCCGCCGATCCGGCACAACCCTCGGCGTGACCGTCACCCGGATCCGGGAAGGGGCGGCCGTTCCTGACGGGAGTGCGGCCCGTCCGGCAGGATGGTCACGTGGTGGACGCGGTGCTCTTCGACCTGGACGGCGTGATCGTGGACTCCGAGCCGGTCTGGGAGGAGGTCCGGCGGGCGTACGTGGCGCAGCACGGCGGCGTCTGGCAGCCGGACACCCAGCGCCGGCTGATGGGGATGAGCACCGGCGAGTGGGCCGAGTACCTGAGCGGTGAGCTGGGCGTCGACAGGTCGCCCGAGCAGGTCGCCACCGAGGTGGTGACCGAGATGGCCCGCCGGTACGCGCAACACGTACCGCTGATCGACGACGCCGACGAGGTCGTGCGCCGCATCGCCGCGCGGTGGCCGCTCGGGCTGGCCAGTTCCTCACCGACCCGCCTGATCGCGGCGGCGCTCGACGCGACGCGCCTGGCCGGTTCGTTCGGCGCGACGCTGTCGACGGAGGAGACCGCCCGGGGCAAGCCCGCGCCCGACGTGTGGCTCGCGGTGGCCGGGCGGCTCGGCGTCGACCCGGCCCGGTGCGTGGCGGTGGAGGACTCGTCGAACGGGGTCCGCTCGGCGGCCGCCGCCGGGTGCCGGGTGGTGGCGGTGCCGCACGGGTCGTATCCGCTCGATCCGGACGCGGAGGCGCTCGCGGCGGTGCTGCTCCCCTCGATCGGCGCGCTCACTCCCGCTGTGGTCGAGGGGTGTTGACAAGGGGCCCTTCCTCTACCTGAGGCGTTAACAGGGGGCCCTTCCTTGAATGATCGGAGGGCGGATGAAGGCGATCGTGTACGAGCGCAGCGGGGACGCCTCGGTGCTCCAGGTGGTGGAC
Organism: Micromonospora sp. WMMA1949; assembly: GCF_027460145.1. Lineage (NCBI taxonomy): Bacteria > Bacillati > Actinomycetota > Actinomycetes > Micromonosporales > Micromonosporaceae > Micromonospora > Micromonospora sp. WMMA1949. The sequence goes on from NZ_JAPZBG010000001.1 coordinate 2,209,142, forward strand.
CGGCCGGTGCCGGAACCCGGGCCGGGCGAGGTGCTGGTGCGGATGGCCGTGTCGGGGGTGAACCCGACCGACTGGAAGGCCCGCCAGGCGTGGCCGCTGCCGGCCGGCTGGCAGATCCCGCACCAGGACGGCGCCGGGGTGGTCGAGGCGGTCGGCGAGGGCGTGGACCAGACGCTCATCGGTGAGCGGGTCTGGGTGTGGGAGGCGGCGTGGCAGCGGCCGTGGGGCACTGCCGCCGAGTACACGCTGGTCCCGGTCCGGCACGCGGTGCCGCTCGGTCCTGCCTCGTTCGACCTGGGTGCGGCGCTCGGGATCCCGTTCATGACCGCGCACCGCTGCCTGACCGCCGGTGAGTTCATGCCGGACAAGCTGCACGCGGGTGCGCTGAGCGACCACGTGGTGCTGGTGCAGGGTGGTGCGGGCGCGGTGGGCAACGCGGCGATCCAGCTCGCCCGATGGGCCGACGCCTGCGTGATCACCACGGTGAGCAGCCCGGAGAAGGCGCAGCTCGCGGCGGCGGCAGGGGCCAGCTTCGTGATCAACTATCGCGAGCAGGACGTGGTCGAGGAGGTCCGCAAGGTCGCGCCCGACGGGGTGCACACGATCGTCGAGGTCTCCGCCGCCCGCAACGCCGCCGCCGACGTACGGATGCTGCGCACCGGCGGGGCGGTCTGCGTGTACGCCGACGACGGCGGCGACGAGGTGACGTTGCCGATCCGGCCGCTGATGGTCCCGAACGCGCGCTGGCAGTTCGTGCTGATCTACACCGCGCCGAAGGTGGCGAAGGCGCAGGCGGTCACCGACATCGCGGCGGCGGTGGCGCAGGGCGCGATCCGGGTCGGCGAGGAGGCCGGCCTGCCGCTGCACCGGTATCCGCTGGTGGAGGCCGCTGCCGCGCAGCAGGCGGTGCAGAACAGCGTGGTGGGCAAGGTGCTGGTGAGCACCGCCGACGAGTAGGCGACCGGATTTCCCCGACAGCCGGACAGACGCGAACAAGTTTCGCAACAATGACGGTGCGGGTCACCCCGTAACGGACGGGCGGCCCCGGCGCGGTGCGAACGCCGGGGCCGCCCTCTGGGAGGAATGTCTGTTGGGAACGCGTTCCTACCCGTGTAGGCGACGGTACGCCGCGAAACGTTACGACGCGGTCAGTTCCCGCACGTCGAGCCCGCCGTCGGCGTACCGCGAGCGCACCACCTTCTTGTCGAACTTGCCGACGCTGGTCTTCGGGACCGCGTCGATGAACGCCCAGCGCTCCGGCAGCTGCCAGCGGGCCACCGAGGCGGCCAGGAAGTCCCGCAGCTCCTCGGCGGTCACCGACGCGCCCTCGCGGACCACCACAGTGGCCAGCGGCCGCTCGTCCCAGCGCTCGTCCGGTACGCCCACCACGCACGCCTCCAGCACCGCCGGGTGCGCCATCAGGGCGTTCTCCAGCTCGACCGAGGAGATCCACTCCCCGCCCGACTTGATCACGTCCTTGGCGCGGTCGGTGAGGGTGATGAAGCCGTCCGGCGACAGCGTGCCGACGTCACCGGTCCGCAGCCAGCCGTCCCGGAACTTCTCCTCCTTCGGGGCGTCGTCGCCGATGTACCGGGCGGTCACCCACGGGCCGCGTACCTCCAGCTCGCCCACGGACGTCCCGTCGGCCGGCAGCGGCTCGCCGGCCGGGCCGACGATCCGCGCCGTCACGCCCGCCGGGACGCGGCCCTGCGTGTAGCGGTAGCGCCAGGCGTCGTCGCCGGTCGCGCCGGCCGGTGCCCGGGAGACCGAGCCCAGCGGCGACATCTCGGTCATGCCCCAGGCGTGGATGACGTCGATGCCGTAGCGGTCGTGGAACGCGTGCATGAGCGCGGGCGGGCAGGCCGACCCGCCGACGATCACCTCCTTCAGCGAGGAGAGATCCACCTCGTGCGCGTCCAGGTAGGCGAGCAGGTCGGTCCAGATGGTCGGCACCGCGCCGGCGAGCGTGGGCCGCTCGGCGGCGATCATCGCAGCGATCGGCTCCGCCTGGAGGAACCGGTCCGGCATGATCAGCGAGGCGCCGGAGAGGAACGCCGCGTACGGCAGGCCCCACGACATGGCGTGGAACATCGGCACGATCGCCAGCTCACGATCGTTCGGGCCGAGCCCGAAGCCCTCCGGCATGCAGACCTGGAGCGAGTGCAGGTAGATCGAGCGGTGCGAGTAGGCGACGCCCTTGGGGTTGCCGGTGGTCCCGGAGGTGTAGCAGAGCGCGGCGGCGTCGCGCTCGTCCACCTCCGGCCAGTCGAAGTGGTCCGGGCGGTCGGCCAGCAGCGCGTCCCAGTGGTGCACGGTGATCCGGTCACCGGCCGCGGCCAGCAGCGGGGCCGGGTCACCGCCGCCGACCACCACCACGTGCGCAACGGTGGTCATGTCGCCGATCACCCGGGCGAGCAGCGGGATGAGCGTGGTGTCGACGAGGACCACCCGGTCCTGCGCGTGGTTGGCGATGTAGGCGACCTGGTCGGGGAAGAGCCGGATGTTGAGCGTGTGCAGCACCGCGCCCATGCTCGGCACGGCGAAGTACGCCACCAGGTGCTCGTTGTTGTTCCACATGAACGTGCCGACCCGCTCGTCGCCGGTCACCCCGCACTCCTCGCGCAGCGCATGGGCCAGCCGGGCGGCGGTGCGGCCGACCTCCGCGTACGTCATCCGGCGGGGTTCCGCGCCGGTCCAGGTGACCACCTCCGCCGCGCCGTGCACGGTGGCGCCGTGTTCGAGGATCCGGGCGACCTGGAGAGGGGCATCCATCATCGTGCTACGCATGGGTAACAACGTAGTGGCGTCGGTCACATCTGCGGAACCCCCCGGAACCGCCGAGGTGATCACGGATGATGCGTAGATTGTCCGGGTGAGCATCTCGTGGGCCGACTCGTACGTCGGGCAGCTCCGCGCCCTGGCCGGTGACCGCACCCTGATGTTCGTCGGCGCACGCGCCGTCGTGCGCGACAACGCCGCCCGGGTGCTGCTGATCCAGCGGTCCGACAACGGCCAGTGGGCCCTGCCGGCCGGTGCCATGGAACTCGGCGAGTCCATCGCCGACTGCGCGGTCCGGGAGGTGCGGGAGGAGACCGGGCTGCGGGCGCTGCGGGTAAGCGCGTTCGCGCTCTACACCGGACCCGACCGCACCCACACCAACATGTACGGGCACACGTACCAGGTCTTCACCACGGCGTTCCGGGTCGACGAGTGGGACGGCGAGCTGGCCCGGTTCACCGACGAGACCACCGACTCCGGGTTCTTCCGCCCGGCGGACTTCCCGCACCCGCTGTCGTCGAGCGTGCACGAGACGCTCGCCGACCTCGACGTGTTCGAGCAGACCAACCGGTTGATCCTCAAGTAGCCGCCGGTCACAGCATCGTCTGCGACTTGGCCTCCATGTCGGCGGCCGCCTCCTCCTTCGACTCCTTGGTCAGCGGCTTGCCGCCGGGCGCGGGCGCCTTCCCGCCGATCGGGTCGGCGCCGCCGGTGGCGCCCTGCGGGCCGGTGCCCCGCAACTGAAGGTTCGGCATGGCCAGCGTGACCAGCACCGCGACGATCGCGATCAGCCCCGTGCTCAGGAAGACCAGGTGCAGCGACTCGACGAACGAGGCCTGGACGGCCGCGCGTACCGGGGCGGGCAGGGCGAGGATGGCCGCCGGGTCGTTGATCGAGAAGTTCCCACCGGCCGACACCGCGGCCCGCTGCTCCGGCGGGAGCTGCGCGAGCGCACCAGGCAGCCGCGTGGACAACTCGGCGGTGAGCCGGGACGACAGCACCGCGCCGAGGATGGCCACGCCGAACGAGCCGCCGAGCGACCGGAAGAACGTGGCCGACGAGGTACCCGCACCCAGGTCGCGGACGCTCACCGCGTTCTGCACGGCCAGGATCAGCGACTGCATGCACAGACCCAGCCCCACGCCGATCACCACCATGTAGCCGAACGCGGCCCAGAGCGTGGTGGCCACCTGGAGCTGCTGGAACAGCAGCATGCCGACCACCAGCACGGCAGCGCCCGCCACCGGGAACCACTTGTACCTGCCGATCCGGCTCATCGCCCGGCCGGTGATGATCGAGGTGATGATGACGCCGGCCATCATCGGCAGCATCAGCAGACCGCTGCGCGTCGGGGAGGCGCCCTTGACGATCTGGAGGTAGAGCGGGATGAAGATGATCGACCCGAACATCACCAGACCGAGCACGAACCCCGCGCCGTTGGCGAGCGCGAACGTGGCGCTGCGGAACAACCGCAGCGGCAGGATCGGCTCCTTGGTCCGGGCCTCCTGGACGACGAACAGCACGCCCAGCACCACGCCCGCGGCGAACAGCCCGACGATCACGCCGGAACCCCAGGCGTACTCGGCGCCGCCCCAGCTCAACGCCAGCAGCAGGCAGCTCACGCCGGCGACGAGCAGCGCCGCGCCGATCCAGTCGACTGTGTGCTCCCGGCGCTCGAACGGCACCAGCCGCATCACGTGCCAGCAGACCACGATGGCGAGGATCGCCAGCGGCACGTTGATGTAGAAGATCCACCGCCAGTTGGTCTCCGCGAAGTAACCGCCGACGAGCGGCCCGGCCACCGAGGAGACGCCGAACACCGCGCCGAACAACCCCTGGTAGCGACCGCGCTCCCGGGGCGACACCACGTCCGAGATGATGGTGAACGCCAGCGTCATCAGGCCACCCGCGCCCAGGCCCTGCACGCCGCGCGTGACGATCAGCTGGGTCATGTTCTGCGACAGCCCGGCCAGCAACGAGCCGAGCAGGAACATGCCGATCGAGAACAGGAAGACCGGCCGGCGTCCGTACAGGTCGGCCATCTTGCCGTACAGCGGCGTCGAGGCGGTCGAAGCCAGCAGGTACGCGGTGACCACCCACGAGTAGTGGTTGATGCCGCCCAGTTCGCCGACGATCGTCGGCAACGCGGTGCCGACGATCGTCTGGTCGAGTGCCGCCAGCAGCATGCCGGTCATCAGACCGAACATCAGCAGGCGGATCTGGCGGGCGGGCAATGCGGGCGGGGCGGCCTGGGCGGTCATCCCGCTTCCTATCCCACCGGGGGCGGATCATGCCCCCGGTGGGCCTGTGACTTTCCTCAGGCGGCGTGCCGGCCCTCGGCGAACTCCTCGACGATCTTCGCGCAGAACGCCGGCAGGTCGTCCGGCTTGCGGCTGCTGACCAGCCCGTTGTCGGTGACGACCTCCTGGTCGACCCAGTTCGCGCCGGCGTTTGTGAGGTCGGTGCGCAGGCTCGGCCAGGAGGTGATGGTGCGGCCCCGCACCACGTCCGCCTCGACGAGCGTCCACGGGCCGTGGCAGATCACCCCGACCGGCTTGCCGGCGTCGAAGAACGCCTTGACGAACCGGACCGCCTCCGGGTCCGTCCGCAGGAAGTCGGGGTTCGCCACGCCACCGGGCAGGACCAGACCGTCGTACGCCCCGGCGTCCGCCTCCTTGGTGGTGACGTCGACCTGGTACTGCTTGCCGTGGTCGAGGTGGTTGAAGGCCTGGATCGTGCCGGACTCGATGGAGACCAGCTCGACCTGGGCGCCGGCGTTCTCCACCGCCTCCCGGGGCTTGGTGTACTCGACCTCCTCGACGCCGTCGGCGGCCAGGAAGGCGATGCGCTTGCCCTGAAGTGTCGCTGCCATGCTGCTTCTCCTCTCCGGGGTACGTCTGCACGGTTCCCTGGGCCGATGCCGCGAAACCGGACGCATCGGGTGGCCCACGTCGCGTTTGGCCCGACGGCCCGGGGGGATCCGCAAAGGCATGGCAGGAGCAGCAGCGGAAGAGCGCCGGCTCGCCACCGTGGTGGCGAGCTGGCAGCAGCGTCCCGTGCTGGTCGTCGGGGACGCCATGCTGGACGAGTGGCGGTTCGCCGAGTCGGAGCGGCTCTGCCGGGAGGCGCCCGCGCCGGTCCTCACCCTGCGGCGGCGGATCTCCGCGGCCGGGGGCGCCGCCAACACCGCGGTGAACGTCGCAGCGCTGGGCGGCCGGGCCGCGCTCGTCGCCCCGGTCGGTGCCGACGTGGCGGGCGACGAACTGCACGACTGCCTGGACCGCGCGGCGGTCTGGGACCGTACGGTGAGCCAGCCGGGCCGGCCCACGCCGGTCAAGCGGCGGATGCTCGCCGGCAACCAGATCCTGCTGCGGGAGGACTCCGGCGGCCCGGAGGACGGGCTGGACGCCGACGGGGTGGCCCGCCTGCTGACCGCGCTGCACTGCGCCACCGAGGAGCTGCGCGCGGTGGCCGCCGGTCAGCCGCTCACGCTCGTGGTCTGCGACTACGGCCTGGGCGCGCTGCCCTCGGCGGTACGCGCCTGGCTGGTCGCCAACCGCGACCGGTACGGCACCGTGGCGCTCGACGCGCACGACCTGGCCGACTGGCGCGGGCTGAACCCGACTGTGGTGACGCCGAGCTTCGCCGAGGCGACCCGGCTGCTGGCCCGCGCCGCCGCCGGGTTCGCGCACGCCGAGCGGGGTGCCGTCCCCAGCGGCGACGTGCATCTGGACCACCCGGCCGAGGCCGACGGCCCGTCCGAACTGATGGTGGGCGCCGCGCCCGGCGGGTCCGGTGAGCGCGCACCCGGCAGCCCGCACCCGACCTCCGGCACGCCCGCCGCCGAGGCCCCCGCCGGGCCGACCGGCGAGCCGATGCCGGGCGAGGAGCGGGTGGCGCTGACCGGCGACGGGCTGAGCGTCACCGGGACCGGCGTGACGGTGAGCGCGGCGGCCGGCACCGGCGTGGACCGGGCCGTGCTGGCCGAGTCGCGCCTGTCCGAGCTGCGCGCGCACACCGGCGCCGACGTGGTGGCGGTGACCCTGGACACCGAGGGCGCGGTGGTCGGTGGCGCCGAGGGCGAGCCCCGGCGCAGCCACAGCACCCCGGTCCCGGCCAGCCACGCGGTGGGTGCCGGGGACGCGTACCTGGCGGCCATGACGCTGGCGCTCGCCGCCGACGCGGGCCTGCCCACCGCCGCCCAGCTCGCCCAGCTCGCCGCCACCATCACGGTGGCCGACACCGGCACCTGCGTGTGCCGCCAGCAGGACCTGCTGGCCGCGCTCGGCACCGGCGCGGACGAGGGCGGGCACCCGGCCCTGGTCGGCGCGGACGAGCTGGCCGCGCTGGTGGACGAACACCGGCAGGCCGGGCGGTCCGTGGTGTTCACCAACGGCTGCTTCGATGTGCTGCACCCGGGGCACGTCCGCTACCTGACCCAGGCCCGCGCGCTCGGCGACCTGCTGATCGTGGCGGTCAACTCGGACGGCAGCGTACGGCGGCTCAAGGGCCCGGACCGGCCGGTCAACCCGGTCGAGGACCGGATCGCCCTGCTGGCGGCGCTGGCCTGCGTGGACCACGTGGTGATCTTCGAGGAGGACTCCCCGGCCCGGCTGATCGAGGCGGTCCGACCCGACGTCTACGTCAAGGGCGGCGACTACCCGCCGGAGATGGTGCCGGAGGCGCCGCTGGTACGGCGGCTGGGCGGGCAGGTACGCACGCTCGGCTACGTGCCGGACCGCTCCACCTCGGCGATCATCGACCGGATCCGCGCCCAATCTGTCACCGACACGGTCGGCGAGGGCAGGCCGGCGTGACCCGTCCGCTCGACCCGGGCACGCCCGAACGGTTCCGGCACCACCGGCGGCTGGACGTGCTGATCCCCACCCGCAACCGGCCCGCCGAACTGGCGGTCACGCTGTCCGGGCTGGCCGCCCAGGAGGGCATACCCGGGTTCGGGGTGGTGGTCAGCGACCAGTCCGACGGCGAGCCCGCGTACGCGCACCCGGCCGCCGCCACGATGGTCCGGGCCCTGCGGCACCGGGGGCACCCGGTGCTGCTGACCCGGCGGCTTCCCCGGCGCGGCCTGGCCGAGCACCGGTCCTACCTGCTGGCCCAGTCGGCGGCCGACGCGGTGCTCTGCCTCGACGACGACGTGTGGCTGGAGCCGGGCGCGCTGGCCCGGCTGGTCACCGCGCTCGGCGAGCTGGGCTGCGGATTCGTCGGCAACGCGGTGCACGGCCTCTCCTACGCCGACGACGTCCGCCCGGAGACGCACGAGCACTACGAGGAGTGGACCGGGCCGCCGGTACCGGAACGGATCATGCCCGGGACGCCGGAGTGGCACCGGGCGTCCATCCACCCGGCGGCGAACCTGTTGCACGTCACCGAGAAGCTGGACCTGGCGGCGGGCGAGTGGCGGGCGTACAAGATCTCCTGGATCGGCGGCTGCGTTCTCTACGACCGGGCCAAGCTCGTCGAGGCCGGCGGCTTCGACTTCTGGGAGCGGCTGCCCGAGCGGCACCAGGGCGAGGACGTCGCCGCGCAGCTCGCCGTGCTGGAGCGCCACGGCGGCGCCGGGGTCCTGCCCAGCGGGGCCTACCACCTGGAGTCGCCGACCACAGTCACCGAACGCGACGTGGAGGCGTGGGAAGTGGTGCTCAGCGAGTCGCCCGCGGAGGTGTGAGCAGCTCCCGGGCCGCCTCGAGCACCTCGGCGGCGGGCACGTCGGCGACGAACGAGACGCGGTGCGGGCACTCGCCGTCGCCCGGCCGGTGCGGGTAGATCCCGGGTGTGCAGTCGACACCGCAGACCGGGCAGTGGGTGGTCCAGGCGGCGATCGGGCGGTGCCGTCCGCGCAGCGGCGACGCCCCGTTGATCAGGTTGCCGACCCAGAAGACGCCCACTGTCGGCGCGCCCACGGCGGCGGCCAGGTGCAACGGTCCGGTGTCGTTGGAGACCACGAGCGCGCAGTCCGCGTACGCGGCCGCGAGCGCGCCCAGGCTGAGCGTCCCGACCTGGGGACGTACCGGCACCCCGGCCGCCGCCACCACCGCGTCGACCGTCTCCTGCTCGGCGGGGGTGCCGGTGACCAGCACCTCGTACCCGTCTCCGGTCAGCTCCCGGGCGACCTCGGCGAAGCGTTCCGGCGGCCAGCGCCGCCGCGTGTCGGTGGCGCCCGGGTGCAGCGCGACCCGAGGGCGGGTGGGTTCGCCGAGCACGGCGGCGGCCTCCGCCCGGTCGGCGGCGGTGACCGCGAGCGCCGGGGTGATCGTGGTGGCGGGCGCCCCGACCAGGGCCGCGACCTCCAGGTAGCGGATCACCTCGTGCTGGTAGTAGACGTAGCGCAGCCACCGGTCCAGCGGCGGCGCGCCCTCGGCGCGCAGGCCGGCGGTCACCCGCGCGCCCAGCCCGGCCACGAACGGGTTCGAGTTGGCCCCGCCGCCGTGTACCTGCAACGCCAGGTCGAACCGTTCGGCGCGGGCGGCGGCGAGGAACGCCGGGACGTCACCCGGCGACTCGCCGGGCCCCGGGTCGCGGATGCCGGGCGCCGCCGGCACCACCAGCACCCGGTCCACCGGGCCGGGCCGGTCGCGCCAGAGCGCCGCGTGCCACGGCGCGCCGAGCAGCACGATCTCCGCCGACGGGTACGCGCACCGCAGCGCGTCGAGCGCCGGCAGCACGAAGATGAAGTCGCCGAGCGCGTTGGCACGCAGCACGGCGATCCGCTCGACGTCAGGGACGCGCTCGCCGACCGGGCCGAGCACCTCCGGGTCGCGGCGCGGCGAGCTGGCGGGCGGGCTGGTCACGCGGCCCTACGGCCTGTCGATCTCGTCGAGCGCGGTGTCCGGGTGGTGCAGCTCCCGGTCGGCGGCCGGGTCGGCGGGCATCGGCGTACGGTCGGCGCCCGGCCGCGGGCCGGTCCGGCCGACGGTGATGGTGCGCGGCGCGGGCCGGGTCGCCCGGGGCAGGCGCACCCGGAGCAGGCCGTGGTCCATCACCGCGTCGATCCGGTCCGGGTCCACGCGGGACGGCAGGTCCACGCGGTACTCGAAGCCCCGGGTGGTGAACCCGCCCGGTATGCCGTGGTCGGCGTTGACCTCGGCCTCGGACCGGGCGCGGACGCACAGCTCCCGGTCGTCCAGCTCGACGGCGACCTCCTCCGGCGCCACACCGGGCAGCCGGACGACCACCTCCCAGCCGTCGGCCGTCTCGGCCAGGTCCACGTCCTGGCTGCCGGAGCGCCCGCCGACCAGCCGGCTCAGCTCGGAGCGCAGCGACTGGAGTTCGCCCATCGGATCCCAGCCCTGCTGACGGCCCCGCCAGCCCCGCCCGCCGCTCTGTTCGGTCATCGCGCGTCTCCGATCCGCTGTGTCGCCGAGTGGGGTCGCAGCGAGCTGGGCGCGTTGAGATCGTGCTCCGGGTCGACGCCGACACCGAGCCGGTCCACCAGTTCGCCACCGAGCCAGGCACTGACGCCGAGGATCGCCAGCGCGACCACCTCGATGGCGATCAGCGCGCCACCGGCCGCGCGGGAGTCGGCGTTGAGCCGTACCGCCCAGACCGCGGCGAACAGCAGGATGACCGCCACGTTGGCGGCGGCGTGGGTGAGCCCGACCCGCTTGGCGCGGGTGCCGGCCGGCAGGGCGAGCAGGTCGAACGCCCCCGCTGCCGCGGCCAGCAGGCCGCCGATCAGGCCGACGGTGATGTTCCAGTACGCGACCTCGGCGAGGAAGCCGGGCCCGCCCACTGTGTCCACCACGTCGAAGATCACCGCGGTCACGAAGAGCGCCACCGGGAACATCACGAGCATCGGGTGCACGGGATGGCCGAGCACCTTGAGCCGGCTCTCCATCTCGGCCTCCATCCGTCACGTCCGGACGCACGCTGCGAACCGGTCCCTACCCGCCGGCTCCGGGGGCAAACCGGCACTCGACGCGTCTCCTAGGCTGACAGTGGCGGAAACCAGGCCGTCGCGGGCCGGAACCGTCGTGACGATCAACGGACGGGGGAGGAAGACGTGACGACCCGGGAGATCACCAACGAGGCCGAGCTACGCGAACTGATCGGCACACCGATGCCGAGGGCGGCCGCCAAGGACCGCCGTACGCTGCACGAACGCGACCGGGAGTGGCTCGCCGCCTCGCCGTTCTGCCTGATCGCCACCGCCGGCGCGGACGGCACCTGCGACGTCTCCCCCAAGGGCGACCCGCCCGGTTTCGCGCTGGTGCTCGACGACACCACGATCGCGATTCCGGAGCGGCCCGGCAATCGGCGGGCCGACGGCTACCGCAACATCCTGGCCAACCCGCACGTCGGGTTGATCTTCCTGATCCCCGGCCGTACCGACACGCTGCGGATCAACGGGCGCGCCCGGCTGATCGCCGACGCGCCGTGGTTCGCCGACATGGAGGTCAAGGGCCACCGGCCGGTGCTCGCCGTCGAGGTCGCGATCGAACAGATCTTCTACCACTGCGCGAAGGCGTTCCTGCGCTCCGAGCTGTGGCAGCCGGAGACCTGGCAGCCGGACGTGCTGCCGACCCGGGCCCGGCTGATCAAGGAGGTGGAGGCCCCGGCGGAGAGCCTGGCCGACCTGGAACGCCACTACGGCCCGGCCTACCTGGAGACGCTCTACCGCTGACCCGGTCGCGGACGGTCAGCGCCGGACGTTGCGCTTGCGTTTGCCCCGGCCGACATAGCCGCGGCCGTCTGTTGCCGGTGCCACCGGGCGCGGCCGACGGGGGCGGGCGGCGCGCCGGCGCTGGATGCGGGACAGCATGAGCGTCACCCCGGTGCCCAGGGCGACCAGCCCGACCGCACCGAGTACGCCCTGCACGCGCCCGCGGTGCCCGCTGAGCTGCCCGAAGTCGGTGACGAAGTCGCCCGCGTCCGCCGGGTTGACCCAGATCGGCACCTCGGTGCCCGCCGCCCGGCACACCTCGAAGCAGGGCACCTCCTGCGAGTGCGTGCGGCCGTCGACCACGTAACGGAAGTACATGGTGCGCGACGAGGAACTCCGGTTGCCGCCACTCTTCGTCACCTGGTCGACGACGAGCGCCTGTGCGGGCGTACCCCGCTCGCGCAGCGTCACCCCCCAGTCGTCGAGCGCCGACTGCGTGTGGAACGGCAGCCAGAGCAGGACGCCACCGGCGACCGCCAGCAGCACGTACGCGATGCCGAGCGGTGACGGCCGGCGGATGGTCACGACGCCATCGTGGCCGGACGCCGCAACCCGAGGCGAGCTACTGGGCCGGGCTGAAGCGCGCCGGCACGCCCACGTCGGACAGGGCACGGGCGAGGTGCGGTGCGGTGGTCTTCACGTACGCCGCGCCGATGTGCGAGCCACCCCGGTAGATGAGCACGTTGCCGAACACCACAGGGCACCTGTCGGTCGGGCAGACGGCGTCGAACAGGTCGATCATCTTGACCTTCGGCGCGCCGGACACCGCCTGCCGCTGCATCCGGTACGCCGGGTCCTGGTCGTGCCGTTCCCTGTCGAACGCGCACCGGGACAGGCGCTTGCGGTTCTTGTCGGCGCACGTCACCGCCGGCCCGGGGCCGGGGTTGTTGGCGAGCACGACGACCTGCGTGCCCACGGCGTCGAGCTTCTTCCACGCCGACCGGACCCCGGCGACCATCGCCTCGACCGTCGGCTCCTTCGCGCCGCTGTCGAAGGCGCGCGCCGCGCCCTGCGAGGTGACCAGGTAGTCGGGTCGCTCCTCGACCAGTTTGCGCATCAGCGACCGGTTCCAGTCGATGCAGTCGGTGTAGAGCTTGCTCGGGTCGTCCGCCCGGACCGCGGGCGCGCTGGTGAACGGGCACGACGCCTTCGCGGCGATCAGGATCTTCCAGTCGTTCTGCTCGGCCAGCACCTGGAACGCCGGCAGCCACTGGTCCATCTTCGAGTCGCCGACGAGCGCGACGGTGGTGGCGGCGTTCGGGTTGCCGTACGTGCAGGACAGCACCTCGGCGCCGTCGACCTGCTGGAAGCACTTGTCCCGATTCGTGTCGGGCACGTCCATGAAGCCCTGCCGGATCTGCAGCGGGTCCGGTTTGATCACGTCGAACCGCTCCGGGACCGGGCCGATCGGGGCGGTGCCGGGCGCCGTCGACAGCAACGCGGCCCCCGGGGCGTACTGGCCCTTGGTGGTGGTCGCGGCGGCGGCCCACGCGCCCATCAGCACCAGGACCATGCCGGCGCAGATGCCGGCGAGCGTGAAGTTGCCGCCCAGGCTCAACGCCAGACGCGGCGACGTGGAGATCTTCCGCGAATAGCGCAGCGGGTTCTCCACCAGCCGGAACGTGATCCAGGCCGGGATCACCGAGGCGAGCGCCACCAGCAGGCCCTCGGTCAGCGACAGGTCACCGAAGTGCGCGGCGGCCACCACGAGCATCGGCCAGTGCCACAGGTAGAGCGAGTACGACAGGTCACCGATCCACTGGAACGGACGCGTACCGAGCACCATCACCGGCCCGCGGGGGCCGGCCGCCGCGCCGGCCGCGATCACCGCCGCCGCACCGAGCGTGGGCAGCGCCGCCGCGTACCCGGGCCATGCGGTCTTCCCGCTGACCAGCAGCGCCGCCGCGACGATCGCGGCGAGGCCGAGCCACCCCAGGACGACCGCCACGGACCGGGGCATCCGCGCGGCGCGGACCGCCAGCAGCGCGATGGCGGCGCCGACCCCGAGTTCCCACAGCCGCGTGGTGGAGACGAAGAACGCCCGCTGCGGCGAGTTGGCCGTCTCGATGATCGACCAGACGAACGACGGCACCGCCAGCACCGCGAGACCGACCCACAGGACCGGCCGTACGTTCGCCCGCCGGAGCTTGCGCGCGGCGAGGATGGCCAGCACGATCAACAGCGGCCAGAGCAGGTAGAACTGCTCCTCCACGGCGAGCGACCAGAAGTGCTGGACCGGCGACGGCGCGACGTCCTCGGCCAGGTAGTCGACAGCGCGGTCGGCGAAGCGCCAGTTCACGATGTACGTCGCCGCGGCGGCGATGTCACCGCCGACGACCTGCCACTCACCCCGGGGTACGAACAGCCGGACCGCGACGGCGGTGGCCGCCAGCACCACGGTTGCGGCGGGCAGGATGCGCTTGGCCCGGCGCGCGTAGAAGCCGATCAGCGAGACCCGGCCGCTGCGCTCGATCTCGGAGATGAGCTGCCCGGTGATGAGGAAACCGGAGATCACGAAGAAGACGTCGACGCCGACGAAACCACCGGGGATGAACGGCAGCCCGGCGTGGTAGAGCAGCACCAGCCCCACGGCGACGGCCCGGAGCCCGGCGACGTCGGCCCGGAACCGGCTCGGCGTCGCCTCCTTGCCCGGCTCGCGCGCGGTCGCCGTACCGCCCGGCTCCTCGGAGGGTGAACCTTCCCGATCGGCAACCTTCGTCAACGGCGGGGAAGTCATCGCGATCCTCAAACTCTGCGGCTGGGGGCGAGGGAACGATAGCGGCTGGTCACTCGGCGGGACAATCGCGCCGCGTCGTACGCCTCACCGCCGCGTGGCCGCCGATCCCGATGCGGTTGAATCGGCTGCGTGGCGAAGACCCTGACGATCACCACCCGCAACGCGAGCTTCCAGCAGTGGCAGGCGCTGCTGACCAATCGCACCAAGCGGCAGCGTACGGCGGAGTTTCTGGTCCAGGGGGTACGCCCGATCACCGTGGCCCTGGAGCAGGGCTGGCAGATCCGCGCCCTCCTGTACCCGGACCGGCAGCCGCTGTCCCGCTGGTGTCGTGACCTGCTCGACCGCGCCGACGCCCGGCGGGTCGCGCTCGCGCCGGAGCTGATGCGGGAACTGAGCGGCAAGAACGAGGAGTCCCCCGAGTTGCTCGCCGTGGTGGCGCAGCCCGCCGACGACCTCGCCCGGATCCCGGTCGGGCCGGCCATGCTCGTGGTGGTCTTCGACCGCCCCAAGACCCCGGGCAACATCGGCACGCTCATCCGCTCCGCCGACGCCTTCGGCGCCTCCGGCGTGATCATCACGGGCCACGCCGCCGACCCGTACGACCCGAAGGCGGTCCGGGCCAGCACCGGCTCGCTGTTCGCCGTACCGGTGGTGCGCGCCGCCGGCCACCGCGAGGTGCTGGACTGGGTCGCCGCGGTGCGCGCGGACGGACGTCCGCAGATCCAGATCATCGGTACGGACGAACACGGGGACGTGGACGTCGCTGAGCACGACCTGACCGGTCCCACTCTCCTGCTGATCGGCAACGAGACGCACGGACTCAGCAAGGGCTGGCAGGAGGCCAGTGACCGGATGGTGCGCATCCCGATCGTGGGGGCGGCGAGTTCGCTGAACGCGGCGGCGGCCGGGACGGTGGCGCTGTACGAGGCCGCCCGGCAACGCGCCGGGCGCCGGTAGCGGGCGCCCGGCGCTCCCCTGTCCGGCCTATCCGGACGGGCGATTCGACGCCCGGTCCGCGACGGCGTTTCGGTGGGCCGCGCTGCCCTCTCGGTAGAACAGGTAGCCGCCGTGGTGCAGGACGTCGCCGTCGAACCGGCCGTCGGCGGTGAACCCGCTGTCGTCCCAGTAGTCGATGTGCTCGCCGGTCACCTCGTACCGGCCGGTGTAGGCGCTCCTCCGGTCGCCCCGCGCCTCGTCGTACCGGCCGTCGGGCAGCAGCTCCTGCCGGATGTGGCCGTCGGCGGTGACCCACATCCCGACGTACGGATGAACGGTCCCGGAGACCGGGAACCGCGCCTGCGTCGCGGACGGAGTGGCCTGCGGTCCGGGCGGTGTCTCCGTGCCGCAGCCGGTGAGCGCCGCCGCCAGGAAGACGGTGGCGGCCTTGCGATGGTGGGAACCTGACATGTCAGCCTCGCTGCCGGGTCGGACGGATGATGATCTCGTTGACGTCCACGTCCGCCGGCTGGCCGACGGCGAACGAGATGGCCCGCGCGATCGCGTCCGGCGAGATCGAGTTCCGGCGGTACTCCCGCATCGCCTCCCGGGCCACCGGGTCGGTGATCGACTCGGCCAGTTCCGACTCGACGACGCCGGGCGTGATCGTGGTGACCCGCAGGCTCGGATCGGCCTCCAGTCGCAGACCCTCGGTGATCGCCCACGCCGCGAACTTCGTCGCCGAGTACACCGCGGAGGTCGGCACCACCTCGTGCGCGCCGACCGAGGCGACGGTGACCAGGTGGCCGCTGCCCTGCCGCTGGAAGACCGGCAGGACGGACGCGACGCCGTGCAGCAGGCCCCGGACGTTGACGTCGATCATCCGGTCCCACTCGTCCACCAGCAGGGCGTCGAGCCGGGACAACGGCATCAGACCCGCGTTGTTGACGAGCACGTCGACCCGTCCGAACTCGGCCACCGCACTGTCGACGAACGCGGTGACGTCGTCGCGGTCGGTCACGTCGAGCC
Organism: Micromonospora sp. WMMA1949; assembly: GCF_027460145.1. Lineage (NCBI taxonomy): Bacteria > Bacillati > Actinomycetota > Actinomycetes > Micromonosporales > Micromonosporaceae > Micromonospora > Micromonospora sp. WMMA1949. Next base: position 2,225,302 of record NZ_JAPZBG010000001.1, read on the forward strand.
GCCGTACCCTGATGTTGTCGTGCCGTTCGGCGAGCGCGGCGAGCCGCTCGCGGCGCCGCGCGCCCGCGACCACAGCGTGCCCCTCGGCGGCCAGGCGTAGTGCGGTCGCCTCGCCGATGCCGCTGCTCGCGCCGGTGACCAGAACGACCTTCTGTGTGGATTCCATGAGTCCACGGTGCGGAGTACGGCCGGCCGCAACCAGGGTGCGTCACACCCCGGCTGAGCCGCCTGGCGGCCGGTCGATCGCGGTTATGTTGGGGTGGTGGACGGCATCAATCCGCTCGGCGAGTTCCTGCGCGCCCGGCGGGAGACGACCAGCCCGGCGGAGGCCGGCATCGTCTCCTCCGGCCGGCGCCGGACGCCGGGTCTGCGGCGCGAGGAGGTCGCCCAGCTGTCCGGGGTCAGCACCGACTACTACGCCCGCCTGGAGCAGGGGCGGGAACAGCACCCGTCGGAACAGATGCTGAACGCGCTGGCCCGCACCCTCGGACTCGACGCCGAGGAGGCGGCGCATCTGCACCTGCTGGCCAGGATCGGCCGCAAGCCTGTCCGCCGGGGTACGCGGGAGACCGTCCGGCCGAGCCTGCTGCGCCTGATGGACGGCTGGTTGCACACACCCGCGCTGATCATCGACCGCAGGATGGACGTGCTTGCCGCCAACCGGCTCGGACGCGCCCTGTTCGCCACGCTGTTCGAGGCCGACGAGCCCAACCTCGTCCGGTTCGTCTTCCTCGACCCGGCGGCCCGCTCCTTCTATCCCCACTGGGACCGGGTCGCGCAGTCCAGCCTGGGCGCGTTGCGGGCCGCCGCAGCCGACATGCTCGACGACGCGCGGCTCACCGAACTGGTCGGGGAACTCTCGCTGAAGAGCCCGGAGTTCCGCCGGCTGTGGGCCCGCCACGACGTACGGGGAAAGACGCACGAGGCGAAGCTGTTCCACCATCCCGACGTCGGCGAGCTGACCCTCACGTACGACTCGCTCACCGTCGCCGGTGCGACGGGCCAGCAACTGGTCGTCTACCAGGCCGAGGCCGGCAGCCGTTCGGCGCAGGCGCTGGCGCTGCTGGGCACGGTCGCCGCCGACCTGCCCGCTCCGGGCAGAAGAGCACGGGCGGCCTCGTAACCGCGATTACAGCCGAAACGCTACTGGTGATCCCGACTGTTCTCCTGATGGGATTTCCCAGCGGCGCGAGGACGATCATCCGATGCGACAGGAGCATCCGCGGCACGTACCCGATCGCGCCGACCCGGGCAGATGGGCGGTCGCCCGCTGGCGGCGCGCCCTGGCGATTCTCGCGCCGCTGGTCGCCGCGGTGCTCGGCGCCGCGATGGCCACGCAGTGGGAGGTCGGCGGCGGCCGAGCCGTCAGCTCTCTCCCCGCTCCAATGCGATGGCTGGCAGAGAACCTGCCGTTGTTCGACGGTGGGGAGCCGGCGTGGATCTGGCGTGGGCCCTTCTTCGTGTCGGTGCTGCTGACGCTGCCGCTCGTCTGGACGGTGACCGGCCACGCCACCGCGACGCCCCGGCGCCTCACGCGGTACGGGCTCCTCGCCGCCGCCATCGCGATCGGCCTGGAATACAACAGCCCCGGGTACGGGTGGATTTTCGACCTCGTGGCTCTGCTGACGGCGCTGGTGGGCACCGTCTGGTGTGGCCTGCAAGGGCTGCGTCGCGGTGTGCTGCCACGCCGCGTCGCGTGGGCGCTCGTCGCGGCACTGCTGTTGACGCCACCGGCCGGCTTCCTCACGTTCTGGTACCTGCCGCCCGGCCTGACCATGGGCGTACTGCTGGCCTGGGCGGCTGCCGCAGGCTGGTCCGGCCGACCGCGTTCGCGGACCGGCACCCCGTCGGCGGCGGGGTGATCGGCCTCGGCAAACGGCGAAGCCCAGGCCGATGACCTGGGCTTCTGTACCGAGCCGCCTGACGGAATCGAACCGTCGACCTACGCATTACGAGTGCGTCGCTCTAGCCGACTGAGCTAAGGCGGCAACGATCGTCAAGTGTACGGCACGCCCCGCCGGAAGCCGAACCGGATCCCCCCGCCCCCGAACCCGGACATCGGACCACATCCACCCCGCCACGGGAGAGACTTTGCGCCCGGTCCGGACTACCCTGCGGCGGGTGACCGACGAACCGCCGCGACCACCGGCTCCCGAGGCGCATCCCGGCGAGCGGGCGACCCGCCGCCCCCGCAGCATCGACCCCCGGGAGCTGGGTTTCACCCCGCGCCGGCCGGTGCCCTGGCTCGCGCCACTGCTGCTGATCAGCACCGGCCTGCGGACGTTGCTGGCGATGCTGTTCGGGGCGTACCTGGACAAGCGCGAGTTGCAGAATGCGTTCGGCGACGGCACGTTCCGGCAGGTCGGGCCGGACGGCGGGCTGTGGCTGGACTACGTGGCCGACCTGGGTGACGGCTTCGACGCCACGTACTCGGTGGCGTACCTGCTCGCCCAGCCGGAACTGACGGTGGACGGGCATCGCCTTCCTCGCGCGCAGACGCTGGTGATGGGCGGCGACCAGGTCTACCCGGCGGCGGGCTACGAGGCGTACGAGGACCGCTGCAAGGGCCCGTACCAGTCTGCGCTGCCTGTCGCCCCGCCGGAGCAGCCGACGCTGTTCGCGGTGCCGGGCAACCACGACTGGTACGACGGGCTGACCGCGTTCCTGCGGCTGTTCGTGCGTACCCGGGACCGGCACTTCGGCGGCTGGGGCACCGGCCAGTCCCGCTCGTATTTCGCCGTCGAGCTGCCGGCCGGCTGGTGGCTGCTCGGCCTCGACGACCAGTCCGGCTCTTACCTGGACGACCCGCAGCTCACCTACTTCGACGAGGTGGCCCGCAAGCTCACCCCGGAGTCCAAGGTGATCCTGGCGGTGCCGGCGCCGACGTGGGTCAAGGCCGTCGACCACCCCAACGCGTACGACTCGATCGACTACTTCATCCGTACCCTCGTCGCGCCCACCGGCGCGCAGGTGCGGGTGCTGATCTCCGGCGACCTGCACCACTACGCCCGCTACGCCGGGACGGACCGGCAGCTCATCACGTGCGGCGGTGGCGGCGCCTACCTCTACCCCACGCACCGGCTGCCGGAGAAGCTGGAGGTCCCGCCGCGTGACACGCTGACCCGCCGGGCCAGCAACACCCAGGAGTACGACCTGGCGGCGCGCTATCCGGACAAGGCGCGCTCCCGCCGGTACGGCTGGGGGATCTTCGCCCGGCTGCCGTTCCGTAACCCGGGCTTCACCACGCTGCTCGGCACCCTGCACACGCTGCTGATGCTGGCGATGGCCGGGGTGGCGGTGCAGCGGGTGGGCACCACCGAGCAGCGGCTGTTCAGCGTGCCGCTGGCGATCATGCTGGTGGTGGCAATGATGGGCGCGGTGTTCTTCGCCAAGCCGCCCACGGCGGGCGGGAAACGGCACGCCCGGCACTGGATCCTCGGGGTGGCGCACGGGCTGGCCCAGATCGCCCTCGCCGCCGGCGGCACGTGGGTCTGGTTGCAGTTGCCGTTCTACGACTGGCCGTGGCCGCTGCCGGCGGTCGCCGCCGTGGTGCTGTACGGCCCGGTGAGCGGGCTGGTCGCCAGCCAGGTCGTCGCGCTCTACCTGTTGGTGGCGGGCGCCTTCGGGGTGAACCTGAACGAGCTGTTCGCGGGGCAGGGCATCGAGGACTCGAAGGCGTTCCTGCGCCTCCGGATCGACAGGGACGGCACGCTGACGATCTACCCGATCGCCGTCGACAAGGTGTCCCACGACTGGCAGCTGAACCCCGACCAGTCCCCCACCGCCTCCTGGCTGACGCCGAAGACCCCCCTGACCCCCCGCCTCGCCGAACCCCCCATCGTCATCCGCTGACCCCACCCGGCCGACTCACCCCGTTGACCATGAAGTTGGCGGCGAAGTCGATCACCATTTCGACCGCCAACTTCATGATCGACGGAGAAAGACGGGGTGGGAGGGAAGGCAGCGGGTCAGGGCTGGGGGTAGTGCTGGTCGTGGGCCTGCCTGGGGCCGCACACCGACGCGCGGGAGCACATCGAGCGGGAGCCGTCCGCGTCCAGCCGGACCGTCACCGCGTCGCGCGGGACGCTGTGGCCGACCACCTTGCCCTCGCCCTGTGGCGTGGACACCCGGCTGCCCACCGCCGGGGCCGTCTCCTGGAACTTCTGATACAGCGGGTGCTCGTACTTGAGGCAGCACATCAGCCGCCCGCACGCCCCCGAGATGCGCAGCGGGTTGAGCGGCAGGTCCTGGTCCTTCGCCATCCGGATGGTCACCGGCTCGAAGTCGGTCAGGAACGTGGCGCAGCACAGGTCACGACCGCAGGAGCCGATGCCGCCCTGCACCCGGGCGGAATCGCGGGCGGAGAGCTGCCGCAGCTCGACCCGGCAGTGCAGCGTGGCGCCCAGGTCGCGGACCAGCGAGCGGAAGTCGACGCGGTGCGGCGCGGTGAAGTAGATCGTGGTGCGGTCACTGCCGTTCTCCGGCGTGGCCAGGACGTGGTCGACGGCGACCACCTTCATCGGCAGGCCGTGTTCGCGGATCAGCCGCTTGGCGGCGACCTTCGCCTCGGCCTTGCGCCGGCGCAGCATCTCGTCGCGGCGCAGGTCGTCGTCGCCGGCGATCCCGGCCAGTTTCGGGAAGCCGTCGGTGTCCTCGCTGACCCACTGCGCGGCCCACACGCACTCGGCCACCTCGGGCCCGTCGTCGGTGGGCACCAGCACCCGGTCGCCCACCTGCGGGCGCAGCTCACCCGGGTCGAGGTAGTAGAGGCGCCCGTACCGGTTGAAGCTGACCGCGCAGAGCATGCCCATACGCCCCACCCTACGCGGATCGACGCCCGCCGCACGGCGCACCAGTCGCCGCCCGGTCACCCACCGCAGCGATCATCGTCGTCGACCCGGCCGAACCGGCCCCATCGCCTCGCCCGGACGGCTGAATCTCCGACGGGCCCCTGACAAACACCGCCCGGGCGCGTTGAGTGAAGGCATACCTGCGGGGGGTGCAGGGGAAGGCCACGGCGTCGCCGCCGTCACCCGGCCGCGGCCGGATCGGCGCGCGACGCCGTGGACCGTCAGTAGCCGATGCGGGTGGTGCCGCCGTAGCGCGGGCCGGTAATGGCGCGGTCCCGCCACTGTGTCTCGGCCAGGCTCGGCCCCCACTGGCGCAGCAGCGTCTCCGCGCCGTCGTAGGCCACCCCGAGCACACCCAGGATCCGGGTGGCGATCTCGGCCGCGGCCGACGCCCCGGCCCGTCCGGCCCCGGCACCGGGCCGTGTCGCCGCGTGCACCGCCACCGCCTCCGCCGAGCCCAGCACCTCGGCCAGCGCCCGGGCAAGCGCGGCCCGGCTGCCCTCCACCCAGCCGGCCAGCGCGTCGGCGTAGCCCGCCGTCGACTCCAGCCGCCCGACCAGACTGTCCGGGCCTTCGTCCAGGTGCCGCAGCAGGGCGGCACGCGCTTCGTCGTACGCCGACGCGGCGGCACCGGACCAGGCGACCTGGTCGGCCAGCAGGGCGCAGGTGTCGTCGTACCCCCGGACGAGCCGGCGCACGGCGTGGCCGGCGCCGGTCAGCGGCGCGGGATGCAGGTCGAGGAACTCGCGCACGGCCGCGCCGGGGAGCACCTGCATGCGGCGCAGCAGCGGCCAGAGCCGGTGCCCCTCGGGTGCGCCGGCGGCCAGCAGCGTGTCGACGCGGGCGAGCAGGTCGAGCCCCGGCTCGGCGAGGCGGTCGAGCGCGTCCATCAGGCCTCCCGGGCCATCCGCCGGGCGACCGCGTCGTCGGCCGCGGCGTAGCGGTCGGCGGCGCTGCGCAGTGCCGCCGCGGCGGCGGCCAGCCGGACGGCGGCGGCCTGCGCCTCGCGTGCCCGGTCGGCCGTGGCCAGGGTCCACTGACGGTGCAGCGCGCGGCCCACCTCGCCGGGGCGGCCGGTGGCGTCCGCGCCGAACGCGGGATGCGGCGGGTCGGTGGCGGTCACCGTGCGGGAGAGGGTGGCGAGGGTCGCGCCGGCCTCGTCGAGACGGGCGGCCAGCGCACGCAGCGTCTCCATGTCAGGCCCCCGCCAGCGGCCGGTAGGCCGCGAACGTCTCGTTGTGCAGCTTCTCCCGCGCCCACTGCGCCGCGTCGGCGGCAGCCGTCACCGCGGCCTGCACCGAACCGGCCACGTCGCGCGGGCTGCGGTGGTGCAGCGCCCCGAGGAAACGCACGTCGGTGATCCGCCCGCCGGCGGTGACCACCACCTCGACGAGCCCGTCGGGTGAGCGGACGGTGACCTCGACCGTCGCGACCGCCTGGTCGAACTCGGCCTGCAGGTTCTCGATCCGGCGGTAGCGCCGCACCGCCTCCTCGATCCAGGCCTCGTCGATCTCGCCCCGCGGCATCGGCGGACTCCTCCCGGCCGGTCCGGCCTTCACTGAGCGTGCCGCCTCGGTCACCGCGGCATCACCGGACCGTACCGCACGCCAATCGCGCGTGTCGATGCCCTGTGGACAGTGCGGAAGGGGCCGGTTCAGCCGCGCCAGAGGGCCAGCATCATCGCCTCCACCGCGATCCGCGGCTTGACGTTGGCCTCGATGGCCGCGCGGCACTCCAGCACCGCCTCCAGGCGGCGCAGCGAGCCCTCGGCGTCCCACTTCTGCGCGCCCGCCCCGGCGAGCGACGCGGTGTCGGTGTGCACCGGGGCGACCGGCGCCCGCAGCGCCATGACGATCGCGTCCCGGTAGAACCCGGCCAGGTCGACCAGGGCGCGATCGAGCGCGTCCCGCTGGGCCCGGGTGGCCCGCGACTTCTGCCGCTTCTCCAGGTCCTTGAGCTGGCCGGCCGCGCCGCGCATCGCGCCGGCCGCGCCCCGGCCGGTGCCGCCCGCGCCGAGCGCGGTCTGCAACGCCGTACGCTCCGCCTCGTCGATCTCGGCGACCGAGGCGGCGGCCTCCGCCTCGGCGGCCTCGATCAGCGCCGAGGCCGCGTCGAACGCCGCGCCCACGCCGGTCAGCCGACGCGGTACGGCCAGCACCGCGTCCCGCCGCTGCCGGGCCTCCGGGTCGCGGGCCAGCCGCCGGGCCCGGCCCACGTGCCCCTGCGCCGCCGCGGCGGCCCACTCGGCCACGTCCGGCGCGATGCCGTCGCGGCGGACCAGCACCTCGGCCACCGCGGCCGGCGGCGGCTGCCGCAGCGGTACGACGCGGCAGCGCGACCGGATGGTCACGGAGATGTCGTCCGGGTGGGTGGACGGGGCGCAGAGCAGGAAGACGGTACGCGGCGGCGGCTCCTCGATCGCCTTGAGCAGCGCGTTGCCGGCTGCCTCGGTGAGCCGGTCGGCGTCCTCGATGATCACGATCTGCCACCGGCCGCCGGAGGGCGCGCTGGCCGCCCGCAGCACCAGCGCGCGCATCTCGTTGACGCCGATGGACAGGCCCTCGGGCACCACGAGGCGGACGTCCGCGTGGGTGCCGGTGAGCGTGGTGTGGCAGCCGGGGCAGCTCCCGCACCCGGTGCCGTGCACGCACTCGAGGGCGGCGGCGAACGCGCGGGCGGCCACCGAGCGGCCCGATCCGGGCGGGCCGGTGAAGATCCAGGCGTGGGTCATGCCGGCGCCGGGATCGGCCGGCGCCGGAGCCGGGTCGCCGTCGTACTCCTCGGCGAGCGTGTCTAGGTCGTCGTGCCCGCCCGCGGGCACCGTCACCGGCGCGCGCAGCAGGGCGGCGGCCGAGGCGGCGGCCCGCCGCAGCATGGCCACCGCCTCGTCCTGCCCGACCAGATCGCCGAAGACGTCGGTCATCGTCGGGGTTGCTCCATCGTCACCAGCTCCGCGTCGGATAACTCGGGCTGGACCGAGGTGTCCGGGCCCTGCGCCGGACGGGGGTGCACGATGCCGGCCGGGTCGGTGAGCAGCTCGCCCACCCGGCGGGCGACCGCGTCGGCGGTCTCGTCGATCGGGCGGGACGCGTCGAGCACCAGGTATCGCTTCGGGTCGCCGGCGGCGAGGTCGAGGAAGGCGTACCGGACACGCTCGTGGAACGTCAGCGACTCGGCTTCCAGCCGGTCGGTGCCCTCGTTGCGGTCCTCGACCCGGCTCAGGCCGGTACGCGGCTCGACGTCGAGCAGCACCACCAGGTCGGGCTTGAGGCCGCCGGTCGCCCAGGACGAGAGCCAGGAGACCTCGTCCACCGGAAGCGTCCGGCCGGCGCCCTGGTAGGCGAGCGACGAGTCGACGTACCGGTCGCTGATCACCACCGCGCCGCGCACGAGCGCCGGACGGACGACGGTGGCGACGTGGTGCGCCCGGTCGGCGGCGTAGAGCAGCGCCTCGGCGCGCGGCGACGGCGCCTCGCCGGGAGTGGTGCCGAGCACCAGGGAGCGGATCCGCTCGCCGACCGGCGTGGCGCCCGGCTCGCGGGTGACCACCACGTCGCGGCCCTGCGCGCGCAGCCGCTCGGCGAGCGCGGCGAGCTGGGTGGACTTGCCGGCGCCCTCGCCGCCCTCGAAGACCACGAACAGGCCGCTGGACACGAACGGCTCGGCCGGCATCAGCGGACGGCCCCGGATCGAGCCCCAGAGGTCCGCGAGGACCGGTACGCCCTTCTTGTCGTCCATCTGGCCGAACGCGCTGATGCCGGCGATGATGCCGGCCGCGCCGGCGGCGAGCAGCAGCAGCCGGGTCGAGGAGATGGAGATGCCCAGGTCGGCGATGGTGAGCTGGCGGGAGCCGCCGACGCCGACCAGGAGGCTGCTCAGCGCGATGGCCAGGATCAGCACCAGCCGGGTACCGATCTGCACCACCGCGAAGACCCGGCCGCGCACCTCGTCGGCCACCTCGCCGCCGAGCAGCGTGGTGCCGGCCAGGAACGCCATGCCGGCGCCCGCGCCGACCAGGATCGCGCCGAGGATGGCCATCGACAGGTGGATGGCGAAGGCGAGCACCAGCACGGAGGCGCTGGCGAGCACGATGCTCATGCCGAACCAGCGGCGGCGGGACATGTCCCGCACGATCATCGGCCCGAGCCCGATGCCGAGCGCCAGGCCGACGAAGATCGCGCCGAAGAGCAGCGAGAACGCGGCGTCACCGGCGCCGAGCGAGTTGGCGAAGAACTTGGCGGTGCCGACCACGATGCCGCCGCCGGCGAAGGCGCCGAAGATGCCCAGCACCAAGCCGCGCACGAGCGGGGTCTGGCCGATGTATTTCCAGCCCTCGGAGAACTGCCGGAACATGCTCTGCTCGGAGCGCTCCGCCTCGGCGCGCTGGGCGTGGCTGATCTCCTTGATCCCGAACGCCACCACGAGCGCGGTGGCCAGCCGGGAGAAGGCGTTGAACCAGAGCGCGAGCTGGGCCGGTTCGGCCCAGTCGGGCAGGTCGCCGCCGACCGCACCCCGGACGCCACGGTCCAGCACGGCCAGCGCGATGGCCGCGGCCACCGGTGTCAGGCCGTACGTGGTGATCAGCGTGAGCTGGTTGGCCGCCTCCAGCCGGGTACGCGGGATGAGGTTGGGGACCGCCGCCTCCTTGGCCGGGATCCACATCAACGTGATCGACTCGATCAGGAAGGTGGCGATCAGCGCCCAGCCGACCACCAGCCCGCCCGCGGCGCCGGTGAGCGCGTACAGCGGGATCGAGGCGAACAGCACGAAGCGCAGCAGGTCGCAGATGACCATGGTCCACCGGCGGTCGAACCGGTCGGCGAACACACCGGCCACCGGGCCGAGCACCAGCGCCGGGAGCAGCCGGATCGCGGTCACGCCACCGAACGCGGCGCCCTGGGCGGTGCTGCCGGAGACCTGGGAGGCGGCGAACAGCGCGGTGGCCAGCAGGCCGAGCCAGTCGCCGAAGGAGGCGGCGCTGAGCACGATCCACAGCCTGCGGAACGGCCGGATGCGCAGCACCGACCGGATGGCGGCGACCCCGGAGTGGTCGGCGGCTGTCCCGGACGACACGCCGGGCGACTCGCCGTTGTTCTGGCTTTCGATGGCCGTACCTCCACGTGCCGGCCCAGGTCTGGGCATCCCCGGTGGAACACTCTAGTCGCGCAGGAAGGGTCGTCCCCCGCGACATTCGCCTGCTCGCCGAGCCTAGGCCGCCGGGACCACCGCCCGCAGCCCGGACAGACGCGAGGGTATTTCGCATTGCCGTCCAGACAGTTAGCGTGCAGACGTGGCCATCGACCGTGACAAAACTCGCGATCGTCTCGACCGGGCGACCGCTCATCTCGACCCGCCGTACGCCGTTGTCGACCTCACCGCGTTCGACGCCAACGCCGAGGCGCTCGCCGGGCGGTCCGGCGGCAAGCCGCTGCGCGTGGCGAGCAAGTCGGTACGGGTCCGCGAGCTGCTGACCCGGGCGCTCAAGCGGCCCGGGTGGCACGGCGTGATGGCCTTCACGCTGCCCGAGGCGCTGTGGCTGGTCCGCTCCGGGGTCAGCGACGACGTGCTCGTGGCGTACCCGACGGCCCACCGGGGCGGCCTCGCCGACCTGGCCGCCGACCCGGCGCTCGCCGACGCCGTCACGCTGATGGTCGACGACACCGCACAGCTCGACCTGATCGACCAGGTGTGCCCGCCCGCGCGCCGCCCCGCGCTGCGGGTCTGCCTCGACCTGGACGCCTCCTGGCGCCCGCTGGGCGGCCGGGTGCACGTCGGCGTGCGCCGCTCCCCGGTGCACAGCGCCACGGCGGCCGGCGCGCTCGCCGCCGCCGTCGCCGGGCGGCCGGGCTTCCGGCTGGTCGGCCTGATGTCGTACGAGGCACAGATCGCCGGCCTCGGCGACGCGCCGCCCGGACAGGCGATGCTCGGCTCGGCGATCCGGGTCGCGCAGCGCGGGTCGTACCGGGAACTGCTCGCACGCCGATCGGCCGCGGTCAGCGCGGTACGCGAACACGCCGACCTGGAGTTCGTCAACGGCGGCGGCACCGGCAGCGTGGCCGCCACCAGCGCGGACCCCGCGGTCACCGAGGTCACCGCGGGCTCCGGCCTGTACGGGCCGACGTTGTTCGACGCGTACCGTGCCTGGCGGCCGGCCCCGGCGGCGTTCTTCGCCTGCGCGGTGGTCCGCCGCCCGGCGCCCGGGCTGGCCACGGTGCTCGGCGGCGGCTGGATCGCCTCCGGCCCGGCGGCGGACAGCCGGCTGCCGCAGCCGTGGCTCCCGGCCGGGCTGAAGCTGCTCGGCGCGGAGGGCGCCGGCGAGGTGCAGACCCCGCTGGCCGGAAAGACCGCCGACGACCTGCGCGTCGGAGACCGGGTGTGGTTCCGTCACGCCAAGGCCGGCGAGCTGTGCGAGCACGTCAACGAGGTGCACCTGATCGAGGGGGACGCGGTGGTCGCCACCGTGCCGACCTACCGGGGCGAGGGGCACGCCTTCCTCTGAGCCACCCCGGGCTCCGCCCTACCGCGTGACGACGGCGGGTCCCGGCGCACTCTCGGGAACCCGCCGCTCGGCGTGCCGCTCAGCCCTGGTGGACGGCCTCCGTGGGGGCGTTCACCTGCCGGTGCAGGTACTCCCGGATGAGCGCCTTGGCCTCGGCCAGCACCCGCTCGTCGCCGTCGGTGCGGCGGCGGAAGGCCAGCTTGATCAGGGCGTCGGCGGCCTCCACCGCGACCTCCAGGTGGAACCGCAGGTCGGGCACCCCGGCCAGGCCGAAACGCTCGGTGAGTACGCGGGCGAGCTGCTCCGCGATCACCCCATTGTTGTCCCGCTGGTCGTCCAGCAGGTGCAGGTCGACCACGTCACCGAAGTGCAAGGTACGGAAGCCGGGCACGGTGCGGTGCATCGAGATGTACTCGTCGATCGCCGCGTCGACCCCGTCCCACCAGTGGGTCAGGTCGTCCGAGGAGAACCGCTCGTCGAGCCGCTGGAGGTAGGACTCCATGGTGCGCAGGGTCAGTGCCTGCACGATTGCCCGTTTGTCCGGAAAGAACTGGTAGACCGACCCGATCGCCACCTCGGCGCGCTCGGCGAGCAGGGTCGTGGTCAGCCCTTCGTACCCCACCTCGTCGACGAGCTCGGCGCAGGCGTCCAGCATCCGCTGGACCCGCGCGACACTTCGACCCTGCACCGGTACCCGACGCAGCGGCCCGGTCGTGGCGGCTGGTGTGGACACTCGGCGCCACCCCCCTTCGACGGATGAACATATCTGCACGTCACGAGTCTGTGACTACCGGTACAACGAGCCGGGCTCGATTGCGGTATTTACCAGGCACAACGTTCCTGATATGAATTCAGTTCATATTCATGTCGAGGAGTGGCAGCCATGTCCGGTACCACCGCCACCTGGTCCAACTGGGCCGGCAACCAGCACAGCACCGCGCTCCTCACCGTGCGCCCGCACAGCGTCTCCGACGTCGTCGAGGCGGTTCGCCAGGCCGCCGCGGCGGGCCGGACCATCCGGGCCACCGGCAGCGGCCACTCCTTCACCGCCACCGCCGTCGCCGACGGGCACCGGATCGACCTCGCCGCGCTGGAGACGGACGTCACAGTCGATGTGGCGCGCCGCCTGGTCACCGTACCGGCCGGGATGACGTTGCACACGCTCAACGAACTGCTCGCCGGGCACGGCCTCGCCATGCCGAACCTGGGCGACATCGACGCCCAGACCATCGCCGGTGCGCTCTCCACAGGCACCCACGGCACCGGGGCGAAACTGGGCTGCCTGTCCACCTTCGTGGCCGGGCTGACGCTGGTCACCGGCACCGGCGAGGTGCTGCGCTGCTCGGCCGAGGAGAACCGCGACGTCTTCGACGCCGCCCGGGTCGGGCTCGGCGCGGTCGGCGTGCTGGTCGAGGTCACGCTGCGCTGCGTGGACGCCTTCGTGCTGCGCGCGCACGAACGCCCGGCCCCGCTCGCCGAGGTGCTCGACGACCTGCCCGGCCTCTACGACGCGCACGATCACGCCGAGTTCTACTGGTTCCCCTACACCGACCGGGTGCAGGTCAAGACCAACGACCGGGTACCCGCCGACGACCGGCCGCTGCCCGGCTGGCGCGGCTGGCTGGACGACGAGTTCCTCTCCAACACCGTCTTCGCCGGCGCCTGCCGCCTCGGCCGCGCCGTACCGGCCCTCGTGCCCACGATCAGCGCCGTCTCCGCCCGCGCGCTCACCGAACGCACCTACACCGGCCGCTCCGACCGCGTGTTCTGCACGCCGCGCCGGGTCCGCTTCGTGGAGATGGAGTACGGCCTGCCGCGCGAGGCGCTTCCGACCGCGCTGGCCGAGTTGCGCCGGATCGTCGACCGGCTGCCGTTCAAGGTGCTGTTCCCGGTCGAGGTGCGGTTCACCGCCGCCGACGACATCTGGCTGTCCCACTCGTACGGGCGGGACTCGGCGTATATCGCCGTGCACCAGTACGTGGGTATGCCGTACGAGCCGTACTTCCGCGCGTTCGAGGAGGTGGCGACGGAGTTGGGCGGCCGCCCGCACTGGGGCAAGCTCCACTGGCGCACCGCCGAGTCCCTGGCGACGGCCTACCCGAAGTTCACGGCTTTCCAGTCCGTCCGCACCCGCCTCGACCCCCACAACCTTTTCAAGAACCCCTACGTGTCCCAGGTCCTGGGCTCCTAAGGATCTTGGTACGAGGGCGCCCGTGGAAGGGCGTTTCCGTACCAAGATCTCGGCGGCTGTCCACAGGGACAGCCAAGACGGGTGCTGTTCGGGTGGGGTTGCCGGTGTGGAGATGCCGGGGGATTTCGCGGACGAGCTGAGCTGGTTGCTGTTTCGTCAGCGACGGGTGCTGGGAGCGGCGCAGGCTCGACGGTTCCTGTCCGAGAAGGCGATCCGGCACCGAGTCGCCAGCGGACGGTGGCAGCAGGTGCACCCCCGGGTCTACGTCACCCATGACGGTCCCGTCGGCCCGGAGGAGCAACGCTGGGTCGCGGTGCTGGCGGCGGGCCCGGCCGCGACGTTGGGCGGGCTGACCGCGGCACAGTGCTGGGGACTCAGGCGCTACGAGAGCCGCCTGATCCATCTGCTGCTGCCTGCTCGGCACCAGACCCGGGTGCTGCCACCTGGGGTACGGATCCACCGCACCACAGTCCTGCCGCCGGAGGATGTACTCACCGTCGGCCAACCCCGCCGGACCATGCCGGCCCGCTCGCTCGTCGACGCGGCACAGTGGGCGGCGACCGACGAGGAGGCACGGGCTGTCATCGCCGCAGGATTCCAGCAACGCCTGGTCTGGGGTGACGACCTACACCGGGTGCTGGAACGACTCCCCCGCGCACGGCGGCGTCGGCTGATCCTGGCGACCGCCACGGACGCGGCGGGCGGCGCCCACTCCCTCGCCGAACTCGACTTCCTCGACCTCGTCCGCCGGGCCGGGCTGCCCGAGCCGTCCCTTCAGGTCGTCCGCCGGGACGCCAACGGGCGGCGGCGTTACCTGGACGTCTGGTTCGAGCGGTGGCGGGTGCACGTCGAGATCGACGGCGGGCAGCACCTCGATCCGAGGGCCGCCTGGGCGGACATGCAGCGGCAGAACGACATGTGGGCCGCCGGTGACCGGGTGCTCCGCTTCCCGGCCTGGGCCGTCCGCACCAACCCCACCCGAGTCGTGACCCAGTTACGAGCCGCCCTGCGATCCGCAGGCTGGCCCGGCTGAGATCTTGGTACGGACACGCCCTTCCAGGGGCGGCTCCGTACCAAGATCACTCCTTCGGGGTTGAGGTCGCCTTCTTGGGGGCGGCCTTCTTCGCGGGAGCCTTCTTCGCCGCCGTGGCCTTGGCAGCCGCCGTGGCCTTGGCGGCCGTGGTCTTCTTCGCCGTGGTCTTCTTGGCCGCTGTGGTCTTCTTCGCCGGAGCGGCCTTCTTCTTCGGCGCCGGGCCCTTCGCGCGCTTCTCGGCCAGCATCTCCGACGCCTGCTCCAGCGTCAGCTCCTCCGGCGTCTGCCCGCGCCGCAGCGACGCGTTGAACTCGCCGTCTGTGACGTACGGTCCGAAGCGCCCGTCCTTGATCATCAGCGGCTTCTCGGTGAGCGGGTCGTTGCCCATCTCCCGCAGCGGCGGTGCGGCGGCCCGGCGCTGACGCGTCTTCGGGGCGGCCAGCACCGCCAGCGCCTCGTCCAGCGTGACGGTGAACATCTTGTCTTCCGAGTCCAGCGAACGGAACTCGTCACCGCGCTTGACGTACGGGCCGTAGCGGCCGTTGTTGGCGAACACCTCGGTGCCGTCCGGGGCCACGCCGATCAGCCGGGGCAGGCGCAGCAGCTGCAACGCCTGCTCCAGGGTGAGGCTGTCCGGGGACTGCGAGCGCAGCAGCGAGGACTTGCGCTCGCCGCTGGCCACGTACGGGCCGAACCGGCCGGACTTGAGCACGATCGGCTCGCCGGTCGACGGGTCGTCGCCGAGCTTGCGCTCACCGCCGCCGCCGAGGAACAGCTCGTGCACCTTCTCCGGGGTCAGCTCGTCCGGCGCGAGGCCCTCCGGGATCGGCGCCCGGTCACCCTGCGAACCGCCCTCCTCGCCCTCACCCTCACCCGAGGCCGAGCCCGAACCCGGGCCCGGAACCGAGCCGGGCAGCGCCCGCTGCAGGTACGGCCCGTACCGGCCGACCCGGACGACGACCTCGCGGCCCTCGTCGTCGGTGAACAGCGGGATGGAGTTGACGCTGCGCGCGTCGATCTCGCTGAGGTTCTCGGTCACCAGCTTCTTCAGCCCACCGGCGTGCGCGATGGCCTGGTCACCGGTGCCGTTGGTGCTGCCGAAGTAGAAGGAGGTAAGGAAGTCGACGGCGGCGTGGTCACCACCGGCGATCTCGTCCAGCTCGTTCTCCATGCTGGCGGTGAAGTCGTAGTCGATCAGGCGCGGGTAGTGCCGCTCCATCAGCCCGATCACCGCGAACGCCAGGAACGACGGGATCATGGCCTGGCCGCGCTTCACCACGTATCCGCGGTCCTGAATCGTCTGCATGATCGACGCGTACGTGGAGGGCCGGCCGATGCCCAGCTCCTCGAGCGCCTTGACCAGCGACGCCTCGGTGTAGCGGGCGGGCGGCTGGGTGTGGTGGCCCTGCGCGGCCAGCTCGTCGGCGGTGAGCGGCTGGTCCTTGACCAGCGTGGGCAGCCGCCGCTCGGCGTCCTCCGCCTCGGCGTTCTCGTCGTCGCTGGACTCGACGTACGCGCGCAGGAAGCCCGGGTCGGTGATGGTCTTGCCGGTCGCGCCGAAGTCGGCCTCCTCCTGGGCGGAGGAGACGGCACGGATGCGCACCGACACGCTGGAGCCGACCGCGTCGGTCATCTGCGAGGCGATGGTGCGCCGCCAGATCAGCTCGTAGAGCTTGTACTCCTCGGCGGACAGCTCCTTGGCCACCTCGCCGGGGGTGCGGAAGTTGTCGCCCGCGGGGCGGATCGCCTCGTGCGCCTCCTGCGCGTTCTTCACCTTGCCGGTGTAGCGGCGCGGCTCCGGCGGCACGCTGCGCTCGCCGTACAGTTCGACGATCTGCCGGCGCGCGGCTGCGATGGCCGTCTCGGACAGGTTCACCGAGTCGGTACGCATGTATGTGATGTAGCCGTTCTCGTACAGGCGCTGCGCGGTGCGCATCGTCTGCTGCGACGAGAACCGCAGCTTGCGGGCCGCCTCCTGCTGGAGCGTGGAAGTGATGAACGGCGCGTACGGGCGGCGGCGGTAGGGCTTCTCCTCGACCCGGGTGACGGTGAACGGCTGGTCGGCCAGTCGGGCGGCGAGCCCTCGGGCCCCGCCCTCGTCGAGGTGCACGACACCCGCGCCGGCGCGAACGCGACCCGTGGTCGGTTCGAAGTCCTTGCCGGTGGCGATCCGGTCGCCGTTAAGCGCGACGAGCGTGGCGTTGAACGTGCGCGGCCCCTCGCCCGGCTTCGCCACCGCGAGCGTGGCCAGGATGTCCCAGTATTCGGCGGTGCGGAACGCCATCCGCTGGCGCTCCCGCTCGACCACGATCCGCGTCGCCACGGACTGCACCCGGCCCGCCGAGAGCTTCGGCATGACCTTCTTCCACAGCACCGGCGAGACCTCGTACCCGTAGAGGCGGTCGAGGATGCGCCGCGCCTCCTGGGCGTCGACCAGGTCGCGGTCGATCTCCCGGGGGTTCGCCACCGCGGCCTGGATGGCCGGCTTGGTGATCTCGTGGAAGACCATCCGCTTGACCGGCACCTTGGGCTTGAGCGTCTCCACCAGGTGCCAGGCGATGGCCTCGCCCTCGCGGTCCTCATCCGTCGCCAGGAAGATCTCGTCGACCTCCTTGGCCAGCTTCACCAGCTTGCTGATCTGCTGCTTACGGTCGGGCGAGACCACGTAGAGCGCGTGGAAGCCGTTGTCGACGTCGACGCCGAGGCGCGCCCACGGCTCACCCTTGTACTTCGCCGGGACGTCGGCGGCGTTGCGGGGCAGGTCCCGGACGTGGCCGAAGCTGGCCTCCACGACGTACCCCGGGCCGAGGTAGCCCGAGATCGTCTTGGCCTTCGCCGGAGACTCGACGATGACCAGACGGGTGGTTCCAGCGTTGCTCGGCACGTCTCTCCCCGACCTCACTCCTACGCCATGCCCGCTTCGGGCCGTGTTGCGCCACCCGGACCACAGGCGGTCCGGATGTCCAACGTAACGCGCCGTCCGCGTTCCGGGTTTCGTGGGCGGCAAACGGGCCGCCCTCCCGGCGACCGCCGGCCGCACCCTGCCGGACGGCGTCACGGTACACCGTGGGTAGGGCGGCAGGCGTGTCACTGTGACGATCGCGTACACCCGGCGGAGTCGTCGCCGGGTGTCCGGGTTCGGACACCGGACGGTCAGCCGTGCGACCCGGGCCACTCCGTCGCCGGCGCCGTGGCCGGCCGTTCGCCCACCAACTCGGCGAGTCGCGACATGCGCCGCCCGCCGATCCGGAACGCGGGCCCGCCCTCGTCCGGTTCCACGAACGCGGCCGGCAGGCCCACCGCCGCCAGGGCGGCGCGGACCACCGGCCAGGACTGCTCGTCGGCCGGTCCGAGCCGCAGCCGGAACCCGCCCGGCTCGGCCGTGCCGGCCGCCGCCGCCCACAGCCGCAGCCGACGTCCGTCCAGGTGGAAGCGGGCCGGTGGCCGCTTCGCCGCGCCGCGCAGCCAGGCCCGCGCGAGCGGCGCCAGCATGCTCGTGTACGCGGTGCGCACCCGGTGTCGCCCGTCCTCGGTCGGCTCCCAGCTCGCCGGCACGCCCCGGGCGGCCAGCTCGGCCACCAGCACGTGCACCCGCCAGGCGGCGTCCACCACGACGGAGATGCGGGCCGTGCCGCCCATCCGCCCCACCTCACCCGGCCCGGCGAGCAGGCCGGCGAGATCCGCCAGCGCGGGATCGGCCGCCTCGGTGGAGAACAGCGAGGGCTGGCGGGCCGGTTTCGGGGTGGGAGGGGTCAGCGACACTCCGGGACCTCGTCGAAGGCCTCTTTCAGCTCGGTCGAGTTGAGCTTGCTGGTGTCCAGCGCGCTCGCGTCGTACTCCTTGTTGAGCGTGTCCACGGCGGCGCGCACGCCGTCGTAGAACGGACCGGCCTGGGCGGTGTCGAGCCGGTCGACGGTGTCCCGGGCCCGGCCGTACGCGTCACGCATCTTGCTCAGCGACCCCAGGAACCCGGCGGACACCTCGGCGCCGCGCTCGGCCTCGGGCACGCCCGCCTCCTCGACCTTGCGCCGGGCCGTCTCGCTGGCCTGTTCGGCGCCGGCGAAGAGCCGGACCAGGTTCTCCTTGGCCTGCGCCGGAGTGGTCTGCGCGGTCATCTGCTGCTGCGTGCTGCTGGTCAGCTTGGAGATCTCCGCGCGCCACGGGGTGAGCGCCTGGCACACCGACGCGGCCCAGACCCGGGGGTTGGGACCGCCGCCGCATCCGGTGACCACGAGGACCAGCGTGGCCAGGACCACCGTGAGCTTTCCGGCGGTTGCCGCCCGGCGCGTACGCATGCGTTGCAGCGTACGACCTCCGGGCGGAACCGCCACCGGTCAGGTTTGCCGGACCCGGGGTTCCCGGCCGGCCGGGGCCGGCCGGGAACCGTCGCGTGCGATCAGGCGTTCACCGTCTCCGGACGCTGGTCCGGGGTGCCGGCGTCGCTGTCCGAGTCGGACATCGCCACGCCCTTGCGCTTGCTGAACACCACCGCCGCCGCGATGATCAGCGCGGCGACCACGGCGATCGTGATGCGCAGCGGGTTGTTCTTGTCGTCGCCCACGCTCCAGGCCACCACGGCCGGGGCGATCAGCAGCGAGACCAGGTTCATCACCTTGAGCAGCGGGTTGATCGCCGGGCCGGCGGTGTCCTTGAACGGGTCGCCGACGGTGTCGCCGATGACCGTGGCGGCGTGCGCGTCGGAGCCCTTGCCGCCGTACGCGCCGTCCTCCACCAGCTTCTTGCCGTTGTCCCAGGCGCCACCGGAGTTGGCCAGGAACACCGCCATCAGCGTGCCCGCGCCGATCGCACCGGCCAGGTACGCGGCCAGCGCGCCCGGGCCGAGGCCGAAGCCGACAGCGATCGGGGCCAGGATGGCCAGCAGGCCGGGGGTCATCAGCTCGCGCTGCGCGTCCCGGGTGCAGATGTCCACGACCTTGCCGTACTCGGGCCGCTGGGTGCGGTCCATGATGCCCGGCATCTCGCGGAACTGCCGGCGTACCTCCATCACCACGGCGCCGGCCGAGCGGGAGACCGCGTTGATGGCCAGGCCGGAGAAGAGGAAGACCACCGCGGCGCCGATGATCAGGCCGACCAGGTTGCGCGGGTTCGACACGTTGAGCGAGTTCAGGATCTCGCTCCCGACGTCGCCCACGCCCGCGTCCTCGTAGGCGGAGCGCAGCGTGTCGGTGTACGAGCCGAACAGCGCCGTGGCGGCCAGCACCGCCGTGGCGATCGCGATGCCCTTGGTGATCGCCTTGGTGGTGTTGCCGACGGCGTCCAGCTCGGTGAGCGTCCGCGCGCCGTGCTCGTCGATGTCGCCGGACATCTCGGCCACGCCCTGGGCGTTGTCCGAGATCGGGCCGAACGTGTCCATCGCGACGATGACGCCGACGGTGGTCAGCAGGCCGGTGCCGGCCAGCGCGACCGCGAACAGCGACAGCGTGATCGAACTGCCACCGAGCAGGAACGCGCCGAACACGCCCGCGGCGATCAGCAGCGCCGAGTAGACGGCCGACTCCAGGCCGACGCTGATGCCGGCGAGGACGACGGTGGCCGCGCCGGTCTGCGAGCTCTTGCCGATGTCCTGCACCGGGCGCCTGTTGGTCTCGGTGAAGTAGCCGGTGAGCGCCTGGATCGCGGCGGCCAGCACGATACCGATCACGACCGCGCCGATGGCCACCAGCCGCGGGTTGCGGTCGACGTCGGTGAGCCCGCCCTCCAGCTCGGCGAACGTGGCCGGAAGGTACGCGAACGCGGCGATCGCGACGAGCACCGCGGCGATCAGCGCGGACAGGTAGAAGGCCCGGTTGATGGCGGTCAGGCCGTTGCGGTCGCCGGCGCGCAGCCGGGTGATGAAGACGCCGACGATCGCGACCAGCACGCCGATCGTGGAGATGATCAGCGGGAAGACCAGACCGGTCTCGCCGAACGCGGCCCGGCCGAGGATCAGCGCCGCGACGAGCGTGACCGCGTACGACTCGAACAGGTCGGCGGCCATGCCGGCGCAGTCGCCGACGTTGTCGCCCACGTTGTCGGCGATGGTGGCGGCGTTGCGTGGGTCGTCCTCCGGGATGCCCTGCTCGACCTTGCCGACCAGGTCGGCGCCGACGTCGGCGGCCTTGGTGAAGATGCCGCCGCCGACCCGCATGAACATGGCGAGCAGCGCGGCGCCGAAGCCGAAGCCCTCCAGCACGGTCGGGGCGTCGCCCCGGAAGATCAGCACTACCAGCGCCGCACCGAACAGGCCGAGGCCGACGGTGAGGAAGCCGACCACGCCGCCGGTTCGGAAGGCGATCTTCATGGCGCCCTCACGGCCGCCTTCTCGCTCCCGCGCGGCCGCCGCCACCCGCAGGTTGGCGCGGGTGGCCAGCCACATGCCGGCGCCGCCGATGAACGCGCTGAACAGCGCACCCACCACGAAGAACGCCGAGCGGCCGACCTTCACCAGCGTTTCGTTGCCGTCGGTGTCGTGCACCGGCAGCAGGAAGAGCAGCACGACGGCGATCACCACGAAGATCGCCAGCGTGCGGAACTGCCGCAGCAGGTACGCCGACGCGCCCTCCTGCACCGCGCCGGAGATCTCCTGCATGTTGGTGGTTCCCTTACCGGCCGCCAGGACCGCCCTGGTGAGGGCGGCCGCGAAGACGAGCGCCACCAGCGCGATGACCGCGGCGATGACGACGTACGTCACGTTGGCTCCGGTAAGGGACAGTGCGCCGCCGTCGGCGGCCAAGGTCCCGGACATCTATGTCCTCCTGTACCGAACAACTCGCGCCGACCCGTGGAGACGCACGGGCCGACGCCTGAATGCGGACTCGCAAGCGCGCGCCAACTCACCCCGGCGGACCGTTCCCGCTGGCTACGGGACGGGATCACTTGCTGACAACCCGGGTACTGTAGCCCTCCGGCGTGGCGGAGGTCACACCGAGGGGCCACCGTGTCTCGATGATCTTCGTAACTGTGTTATGCGAAGAAATCTGATATATGGGGCGGCCAATACGACGAGGCCGCGCCCCCTCTGCGGGAACGCGGCCTGCGTGTGCGATTCGGGTCAGGCGCGGCCGGCCGGCCAGGACATCCGCACCTCGGTGCCGACGCCGTCGTCCACCGGGCGGACCTGGAGGTCCTCCACGAAACCGGCGAGCAGCGCGAAGCCCACGCCGGTGGTGAGCGCGTCCTCGCTCAGCGACTCCTTGGCCAGCTCGTCCGGGCCGAGCGCGGCCAAGCCGAGGCCCGCCTCGATCGGCGCCCGGTCCACCACCCGGACCGTGTAGCCGCCGCCGTCGGACATCTCCACGTACACCGGGTCGGCCAGACCGTACTGCCGGTGCAGCGCGACCGCCCGGGTGCACGCCTCGCCGATGGCCAGGCGCACCTCGTCCAGCAGGTCCTCGCGTACGCCGGCCCGCCGGGCCACCGCGACGCCGACCAGGCGGGCGGTGCGCACGTGCACCGGGGCCGGAGAGAAGGACAGCTTGACGGTCGCCATCACGCGCCGGTGGAGTCGGCGGCGATGGCCGCGTCGACCGTCGGATGCAGCGGGAAGACCTGGTCCAGGGCGGTGATCCGGAAGATCTTGAGCAGCGGCTCCTTGTCGCACACCAGCGCGAAGGAGCCACCGGCCGTGCGCAGCCGCTTGAGCGCGCCGACGAGCACACCGAGCCCGGTCGAGTCGAGGAAGTCCACCCGGCCGAGGTCGACCACCACGTGGCGGGCCCCGCCGTCGATCAACTCCAGGAGCCGTTCCCGCAGGCGGGGGGCGGTGTAGACATCCACCTCACCACCGACCTCGAGCACCGTGTGCTCCCCCACGGCGCGGGTCGCCAGCGACAGCTCCATCGGTCCCTCCTCGGTAAACTCTCCTGGGCATCTAACCATCCCCCCGCGCGGCCCTCTCGGGTCACCGGCCACGCCCTCCCCATACCCCCACCCTGCGGTTCCCAATTCCGAACACCAGTGCGAGAGTGCAGGACGTGACCGACCACAGCCCCGGCCCGCGGCGTGCTCCGGGCGAGCTGCTGCACCGGCTGCGGCTGCGTCACCCCGCCGACCCGGTCACCCACGTCGAACGCGTCCCGGCCCGCGCCGGTGAGCCGGTCGGGTGGCCCGGCTGGGCGCCGGAGGAACTGCGGGCGGCGTTCGCGCGGCGCGGCGTCGTCGCCCCGTGGCGGCACCAGGCCGAGGCCGCCGAGCTGGCGTACGCGGGCCGGCACGTGGTGGTGGCCACCGGCACGGCGTCCGGCAAGTCCCTGGCGTACCAGCTCCCGGCACTGAGCACGCTGCTCGCCGACCCGCGCGCCACGGTGCTCTACCTGGCGCCGACCAAGGCGCTCGCCGCCGACCAGCTCCGCGCCGTCGCCGGTCTCGAACTCGACGGGGTACGCCCCGCCACCTACGACGGGGACACTCCGCGCGCCGAGCGGGAGTGGATCCGCCGGCACTCCCGGTTCGTGCTGACCAACCCGGACATGCTGCACCACGGCATCCTGCCCGGGCACGCCCACTGGTCCGGGTTCCTGCGCCGCCTCGCGTACGTGGTGGTCGACGAGTGCCACACCTACCGGGGCGTCTTCGGCTCACACGTCGCGCACGTGCTGCGGCGGTTGCGGCGGCAGTGCGCACGCTTCGGGCGTACCCCCGGTCAGGCGCTCGCAGGCTCGCGCGGCACCCCGACCTTCCTCCTGGCATCGGCCACCTCGGGTGACCCGGCGACGGCGGCCGGGCGGCTCACCGGCCTGCCCGTCACCGCCGTCACCGAGGACACGTCGCCGCGTGGCGGCGTCACGTTCGCGCTCTGGGAGCCGCCACTGCTGCCGCCCACCGACTCCTCCGTCGACGCCGACCTCGTCCAGGTCCGGCGCTCGGCGCTGCGGGAGACCGCCGACCTGCTCGCCGACAGCGTCGTCGAGGGGGTACGCACGCTCGCGTTCGTGCGGTCCCGCCGGGGCGCCGAGGTGGTGGCCGCGAACGCCCGGCGGGCGCTCGACGAGGCGGTACCCGGGCTGGGCGACCGGGTGGCCGCCTACCGGGCCGGCTACCTGCGCGAGGAGCGCCGCGAGCTGGAACGGGCGCTGCTGCACGGCGACCTGCTCGGGCTCGCCTCCACCAACGCGCTCGAACTCGGCGTCGACCTGGTCGGGCTGGACGCGGTGCTGATCTGCGGCTGGCCCGGCACCCGCGCGTCGCTGTGGCAGCAGGCCGGGCGGGCCGGGCGCTCCGGCGACGAGGCGCTCGCCGTGCTGGTCGCCCGGGACGATCCGCTCGACACCTACCTGGTGCACCACCCGGAGGCGTTGTTCGGGCGGCCCGTCGAGGCGACGGTGCTCGACCCGGCCAACCCGTACGTGCTCGCGCCGCAGCTCGCCTGCGCCGCCCACGAGTCCCCGCTCACCCCGGCCGACCTGGACCTGTTCGGCGAGGGCGCGAAGGAGGCGGTGGACTCGCTGGTCGAGGCGGGGGCGCTGCGGCAGCGGCCCACCGGCTGGTACTGGCGGCACCGGGAACGCCCCGAGGTCGACCTGCGCGGCGAGGGCGGCGCACCGGTGTGCGTGGTGGAGGAGTCCACCGGCCGCCTGCTCGGCACCGTCGACGGCGGGTCGGCGCACTTCCTGCTGCACACCGGGGCGGTCTACCTGCACCAGGGCGTCTCGTACGTGGTCGACTCGCTCGACCTGGCCGACGGGTGCGCGCTCGTGCACGCCGAGGAGCCGGACTGGTCCACCCACGCCCGCGACGTGACCTCGCTGTCGGTGGTGTCCGTGCGCTCGTACGCGGACGCCGGACCGGTCGGGCTGTTCCTCGGCGAGGTGGACGTGACCAGCCAGGTGGTGTCGTACCAGCGGCGGCGCATCGCCACCGGCGAGGTGATCGACACCCGCCCGCTGGACCTGCCGGCCCGGGAGCTGCGCACTGTCGCGGTCTGGTTCACGCTCTCCCCCGAGTCGCTTGCCGCCGCTGGTGTCGAGGCGCCGGACGTGCCGGGCGCGCTGCACGCCGCCGAGCACGCCGCCATCGGCCTGCTGCCGCTGATGGCGACGTGCGACAGATGGGACATCGGCGGGCTGTCCACCGCCCTGCACCCGGACACCGAGGCGCCCACAGTCTTCGTCTACGACGGTCACCCCGGCGGGGCGGGTTTCGCCGAGCGGGCGTACGGCACCGCCGCCGCCTGGCTGCGCGCCACCCGGGACGCGATCGCCGAGTGCGGCTGCGAGACCGGGTGCCCGTCCTGCGTCCAGTCCCCGAAGTGCGGCAACGGCAACAACCCGCTGGCCAAGGCGGAGGCGGTGAAGGTCCTCGACGTGATGCTGGCCAACCTCGCCACGGCCGGGCGCACGGGCGGCGTCACATCACCGGAGGCGGACGGCGGCGCGTCGCCGGAGGCTGGGCGCGGTGGGCCGCTGCCCCGGCAGGGGGACCGGGTGGCCCACTCGGTGCCGACGGCGGGCCCGCCGGCCTGACCCGCTCCGGGCGGCCTTCCAGAGGCCGGGGTGTCTGCTTGGTGGGAAGAAGGCATGAGCGTGGGGCGGTCGGGGCATTGATGTATGGGAGCGCTTCCATGCATCATTTCCGGTAGCGCAGGTGACCCGAGACCCGTCCCGCCGGAGGTGCCGCCGTGGCCGACACGATCGCCGAGACCGTCGAGCTGCTCTACACGATCGACCAGGAAAACCTCACCCCCGACCAGCAGATAGCGCTGGGCACCGCGATGGCCACGCTCGCCCAGGCCGAACGGCTGGAGCAGATCAACGAGCGTCTGCGCGGCATCCATCAGGTGCTGAACACCTGGGCGATGAAGGCCACTGTCGACGGCGGTCGCTGACCCTCACGTCCCGCACGGCGTGCCGGTGCCGCGGTCGGCCGGCCCGCGCCAGGGGCGGCGCTCGACGCACCCCCGGCAGCGGCTGCTGGGTGGGTGCGACCGGGCGAGCGGTGGTCGCCCTGCTGTGCAAGACTCCGGCGACCCTCGAAGGAGATCCCATGTCGCCCGACAACCTGCAGGCCCAGCACCGCTTCATCATCCGTCAGCGGCTCCGGATGATGGTCAACCAGTACGAGGTGCACTCGGTGGCACCCGACGGCTCCGAAGGCGGGCTGCTCGCGTTCGCGCAGCAGAAGCGGCTCGCCTTCAAGGAGCAGGTGACCATCTACACCGACGACTCCAAGCAGTACCCCCTTCTCGGCTTCAAGGCCCGTCAGCGGCTCGACCTCGGCGCCACCTACGACGTGACCGATCACGCGGGCAACCCCATCGGGCTGTTCCGCAAGGACTTCGCCCAGTCGCTGCTGCGCTCGACGTGGCACGTCGAGCAGCCCGGCCTGCCGCCCGCCACCGGGCAGGAGCGCAGCCTGCCGGTGGCGCTGCTGCGCCGGTTCGTCGACTCGCTGTCCTGGCTGCCGTACCACTTCGACTTCATGGCCGGCGGCCAGCCGGTGTTCTCGGTCGACCGGAAGTGGGGCCTGCGGGACCGGTACTCCGTGGAGATCCAGCACCCGCAGATCGACCGCCGTCTGGTGATCGCCATGGCGGTCGGACTGGACGCGCTCCAGTCCCGCTGACCCGGCCCGGCGCCTGCTGAGCCGGGCTTGGTCCTCGGCCTTGCCCTCGGTTCAGGCGCGGCGTCCGCCCGTCAGGTCCGGGCCGGGCCGGCCCGGGACGTCGCGGTGGCGTCCCGGCTCAGCCCCGGCAGCGGCGCGACACGGACCCGCGCCGTGACGATCAGGTCCAGCCCGTCGGCCCGGCATCCTGTCATCCGGCCGCCGTTGGCCGAGACCAGGTCGGCGGCGCGAGCGCAGGCGGCATCGGCGCCGTCGAGCACCTGCCCGGCACCCGCCAGCGCACCGAAGTCCGCCGCGTTGCGGGCCTGATGCCGTGCGCACCGGGCTGCCCCGAGCGCGGCGCCGAACGTCCCGACCAGCACGAACACCAGCCCGATAGCGAGCAGGCACACGGTCGCGCCGCCTCGGTCGGCCGAGGGCGCCCTACCACCGGGCTGCCCGCGCTCTCCGCTCCCCACGGTCGCGTCCACCCGGGATGTGGTCGTCCCGGGCCCGCTCGTTCTGAGCCTGCTTGTTCTGAGCCTGCTCGTGTTGGCCGGCCCTTCCACGGCGAGCCGGCGGAACGAGGAGTCGGCCCCAGCACTGCTGGGGCTCACGGCACCGGCCCCGGCGCACCGGGTTCCACTGCCGCCACCGCCTCAGCCGACACGACCAGCCGGGGCAGCCGCGCACCGAGCGTCCGGACCGGCGCCCGGACCGTCGCCGTGACCCGATCGCCTGTGACCGTCACGGTCACCTCGGCACCCTCCGGGGCGTACCGGCTTCCAGCGGCAGTGCCGGTCTCGCCCCGGGCCGCGGCGAGAGCCGCCTCCCGGGCCGCGTCGACACACGCGACCCGCACGCCCACCGCGTTCACCGCGGTCAGACCGGCGACGAGGAGCAGCATGAGCGCCGGCAGGCCGGCCGCCAGCTCGGCGGTGAACGAACCCCGCTCGCACGCGACCCACGAACGCCACCGGCGCCACACCGTCCCGGCCCGGCGACCGACGGTGTCCTGGACGGAATCGGTCGGCACGTCGAGCAAGTGGAGCCGCCGGCCACCACGGCCGGCCCGCCGGCGCCCGATCACTTCAGGGCCCGGTCGATGACGGCGGTCAGCGCGGACTGCACGTTGCCGGAGGTGAGCACCTTCAGCAGGATCCCGGCGAAGGCGACCGCGGCGAGGGTGCCCACGGCGTACTCGGCGGTGTTCATGCCGGCGTCACCCCGCAGGCGGGTGAGGAGCTTGCGCATGTCGTACGTCCCTTCTCGATGGTTCACAGCACATCGCCGAGAACGGCGACGATCACCGGCACCAGACCGGCGAGAATGAAGGCGGGCAGGAAGCACAGCCCGAGCGGCAGCACGATGAGCACTCCCGCGCGGCGGGCCGCCGCCTCGGCCGCGGTCGAGCGTTCGGCACGCAGGTCGTCGGCCAGCCGGGTCAGCGCGCGAGCCAGGGCGGCGCCGCTGTTCGACGAGCGCACCGCTGCCGCGACCACGGGCTCGGCCCCGGTCACGCCGTCCAGGTGCGACCAGGCTTCGCCAGGGCTGCCACCGAGCTGCAGAGTCCGGCCGACCCGGCCGAGTCGCTCCGCGAGTGGGCCGCCGAGCGCCTCCGCGACGGCGAGCACCGAGCGGTCGACCGGCGCGCCGGCCCGCAGCGCGGCGGCCAGCAGGTCCGCGGCCAGCGGCAGGTCGGCGGTCTCCCGCAGTCGCCGTTCCCGAGCGGCGCGTGGCTCGATCCGGCGCAGCAGACGGTCGGCGGCGACACCGGCCAGCAGCCCGAGGACCAGGCCCGTCGCACCGCCGACGACCACCGCCACGGCGACCCCGGCCAGCGCTGCGCCGAGGCGTACCCGATCCGGCCACCATGCTGGGCGAGTCGGCGGCGGCGCCGGGGCGAGCCGGCGCAGCCGCCGCGCCGGGCGGACGACCGGACCGGCGACGACCAGGAGCGACGCGGCGCCGCCGAGGCACACGGCGGCCAGCACCTGCCGCGACATCAGGCGGCCTGCCCGGGCGTGACGCCGAGCCGCTCGGCCCAGAGCAACCCACCGACCTGCAATACGACTGCCGCCACCGCGCTGCCACCGCCCACCGGCGTGTGCAGGAGCACCGCCACCGGGTCCACCCCGATGCCGTAGCCGAGACCGATCCCGCCGAGCGGCAGTGCGGCGAGCAGCCAGGCGGTCGCCCGCGCCCCGGCAGCCTGGGCGGCGGCAGCGGCAAGGCCCCGGTCGGCGGCGCGGGCGTCGGCCTCGATCCGTTCCAGGAGATCGGCCAGCGGCGCGCCCGTCCGGTCGGCCAGCCTCCCGGCGGCCAGGGCCAGCCGCGCCACGCGTCCCGGGCCGTCGTCGATGCCGCCGTCGGCGGGTAGTCCGGCCCGCAGGTCGGCGGCGACAGCGCCAAGCCGGTCGAGTTCGCGGCGGTGCGCGAGCGCCGCCGTCCGATGGGTACGCCGACGCAGCACCGCCCGGGCCGCGAGCACGCCGTAGGTGGCGAGCACCAGGGCTGCCACCGGACCACCGAGCAGCGCCCCCGTCACGGCGCCGCCCAGCGCCGCCACCGGCAGCACGCGTCCGGCGGAGAGCGCCGGAGCGGCAGGCGAGTGCTCGGCCGATCGATGTGAGGCGGCGCCGAGGCCGGCCCACCGCCGGATCCGCTGCGCCATCGCGGGAGCCGATACCGGCGACCCTGAGGCCGTAGCCGGTTCGAGGTCCGGCCACCGTCGTGCTTGGTGCTCGGCTCCGGGGCGACGCCGTTCCCGGCCGCGGCCGGGTGGCCGGGCAGACGCCTTCGGCCCGGAGTCGAGCGGACGTCGTGGCGGCCGGGCCGGCGATGCCGGACCCGCACCCCTCGCCCGCTCAGCCGGGGTGCCGGCATCGCCAAGGATCGCCAGGCGCCGGGCGCGACCGGCCCGTACCGGCCAGGCGACGGCGACCGCCGCTGCGGCCAGGAGCAGGACCGCCGGCCAGAGGTGGCCGGTCACGACGGTTCCGCCGGGGTGGGCCACGCCGCCTGGAGGATCGGCGGCACCGGCGCTCCCCGCTCCCGCAGCAGGCCGGCGAGCAGCCGGGCCGCCGGGGCAGGACCTCGGCCGCGAGTCCAGGCCGGGACCACTGTCACCACCCGGTCGGGCCCGTCGGGCAGCAGCAGGCCGATGGAGTCCAGCACGCGCCCCTCGCCGGTACGGCGGAGCTGGAGGACGACCTGCAACGCGGCGGCGACCTGGGCGTGCAGCGCGAGCCGGGGCAGGCCACCGAGCATCCCCAGCGCCTCCAGCCGGGCCGGGACGTCGGCCGGGGCGTTGGCGTGCAACGTTCCCGCCCCGCCGTCGTGGCCGGTGTTCAGTGCGGCCAGCAGATCGACCACCTCGGCGCCCCGGCACTCGCCCACGACCAGCCGGTCCGGCCGCATCCGCAGCGCCTGCCGCACCAGATCACCGAGACCGACGGCACCGGCACCCTCGACGTTGGCCGTACGCGCCTGCAGGCCGATCACGTGCGGGTGCACCGGGCGCAGCTCGGCGGCGTCCTCCACCAGCACGATCCGCTCGGTGCCGGGCACCAGCCCGAGCAACGTGTTGAGCAGCGTCGTCTTGCCGGAGCCGGTACCGCCGCTGACCAGGTACGCGAGGCGGGCCGCCACGACTGCGGCGAGCAGTGGCGCGACCGGCCGGGGCACGGTGCCCCGCTCGACGAGTTCGTCCAGTGTGAACGGCCGCTGCCGGAAGGTGCGCAGCGACAGGTACGGTCCGTCGGTCGCCACCGGAGGCAGCACCGCGTGCAGCCGGGTGCCGTCAGGCAACCGCGCGTCGGCGTACGGCGAGGCGTCGTCGAGCCGCCGGCCGGCGGCCGAGGTGAGGCGCTGCGCCAACCGGCGTACGTCGTCGAGCGTGCCCAGCGGCACGGCGACCTGTTGCAGTCCCCGGCCCCTGTCGACCCAGACCCGCACCCCGTTCACCAGCACGTCGGTGACCTGCGGGTCGGCGAGCAGCGGCGCCAGTGGCCCGGCGCCGACCAGATCGTCGTGCACCCGGTCGGCGATCCGTAGCAGCGTGGTGTCACCGAGTACCGCTGTCGCCGGTTCGGCGCGTACCGCGGAGACGATCGCGGCGGGTGTGACAGGGGTGGCTTCGGCGGCGAACCGGTGCCGGACCCGGGCCGCCAGCTCCCCCGGGTCGGCCGGCACGGTCATGCCGCACCCGCTGCGGACGACCCGACCAGTTCGTCCACGAGCCGCTGGCAGAGCGCGGCGAGCGGCCCCTTCCCGCTCGCGCCCGGCGCCTCGCCCCGCTCAAGCCCGCGGCACAGTCCCGGCTCGGGTCGCAGCGTGCCGGCGAGCGGCAGTCCCAGCGCCCGGGCCACCTCTGCCGCGCGCAGCCGACCGGGCGCCGGGCCGCGCACGACTACAGACAGATCGACGCAGTGCGGCGCGGCGACCGCGGCGACCCGTGCCGCCGCAGCCGCTGCCCGCAGCTCCGCCGGTACGACGAGCAGCGCGCGATCGGCGGCCTGGAGCGCGACCACCGCCGCGTCGTCGAGGTGGCGGGGCAGGTCGAGCACGACCAGGTCGCGCCCGCGCCGGCCGGCGTCGACGGTGGCAGCCATCGCCTCGGCCGGCAGGTGCCGCAGGTCGCCCCGGTCCCAGGAGAGCACCACCAGGTCGCCTCGGCTGGGCAGCGCGCGGATCAGCGACGGCGGGTCGACCCGCCCGTCCGTGCCGGCCAGTTCGGGCCAGCGCAACCCGTCGAGCTGCTCCCACCCGAGCACCAGGTCGAGACCGCCACCGAGCGGGTCGGCGTCGACGAGCAGCGTCCGCAGCCGGGACCGGGCCGCGCTGACGGCGAGCCCACCCGCCAGCACGCTGGCTCCGGCGCCGCCCCGGCCGCCGAGCACCGCCACCACCCGGCCCGAGCCGGGGCCGACCGGACCGGCCACGCATTCGGCGAACCGGTCGACCAGCCAGGGCTCGGCCGCCGGCAGCGTCGCGACGTGCTCCGCGCCGACGAGTTCGGCCAACTCCGTACCCGGATCGAGCTCCCCGCAGCGACCGACCAGGACCGTGCGGGCGCGGCGGGGAAGGCGTGCCCGCAGGCAGGCCGCCGCCTGGTCGGCGCCGATGAGGACCAGCGGCGCCGGGGCCCAGCGGGCCCGGGCGGCGGCCGGATCCGCCGCCAGCTCGACCTCGGTGCCGCCGGCGGCCGCGAGTCGCAGCAGCTCGTCGAGAAGGTCGCCGTCCGAGGTGACGAGCAGTGGCAGGCGACGGTACGGCGGGAGCGGGGTACGGGGCGGCATGGCGGCCTCCAACTGTCGAACTCGGACGTGCCGGGGTGCAGCCTGCCCGGCCGGAGGAGGCGAGATCTGTGCCCTGTGGACAACCGAAGGGGTTGTGGACAGACCTCGGCGAGCCGGTTGATCTGCTATGTGCCGGAGACGGGAGAAACGATTCGCCCACCGGGCATTGACGGCAGGGATGATCAGGAACGGATAATCGGGGCCCCTCGCCGCTCAATGGACGGCACCGGCTTGCGGAATCGAGGCCATGACCGATTCACCGCGCCCCCTCGCGACCCCCTCGGTTCGACCCCACTCGCGGTCCGCCCCGACGGCCGGTGGCCAGGTGTGGCTACGCGATCCGTCGCCGATGCTGCTCGCCGCGATCGCACTCGGGCTCGTAGTCGTGGTGCTGGCGAGCATCGTCAGCGTCTTCGCCGCACCGCGTCGCCCCGACCTCCCGCCGCCGCTCGAAGGTCAGGCGATCCTGGCCTCCCCGACCCGGGCGGAGTCGGTGACGGAGACGCCGGAGAAGTCCTACGCGCCGCCGTCGGTGTCGTTCTCCAGCCGCGCCGTGGCGCCGACCCGCACCACCGCACCCACTCGCCGCGCCGCCCCGAGCAGCCGCGCGGCCTCTCCGGCGCCCACGCGTCCCCGGCCGAAGCCGCCGGTGGTCAGGCCCGGGGATCTGGCTCCGCTACCGGCCTCGCGCGAATCGCGGCTGCGTTCGCACGGCGGTGGCCCGTCGACGTTCATCGACTTCGTCAACACCCGGGAGTCGACAGTCGTGGTCCACTGGATCAACTACGACGGCCGCCGACAGCAGTACGCGGTGCTGCGGCCCGGGCAGTCGTACCGGCAGCAGACGTACGTCGGTCATCCGTGGGTCGTGGCCGACGAGCGGGGCCGAGGGCTGGTGTGCTTCGAGCCGGCCCGGCAGACGCTGCGCGCGGTGATCCGGTAACTCCCTTGCCGGGTCCCGCCGGCGGCTGCGACGCTCCGTCGGGTGATCGACAAGCCTGACATCGACGAGCGGATGCTGGCGGCGGAGGTCGCCGCCGCCTGGTCGGTGGATGTCACCCACCTGGCGTTCATGCCGGTCGGACTCGACGGGCACGCGTGGGCGTACCGGGTGGAGACGTCCGACGGCGGACGCTACTTCCTGAAGGTGCGGCGGGGCGACTTCACCCCGGCCGCCGTCCTGCTGCCTTCTTTTCTGCGCGCGCAGGGCCTTCGGCAGGTGGTCGCGCCGCTGGACCACGGTGGCGCTGGGCGCGGGTACGGGGACTACCGGCTACTGCTCTACCCGTTCCACGACGGCGGCAGCCTGTGGGGGCGTGGTCTCACCGACCGCCAGTGGATCGAGTACGGCGAGTTCCTGGGCCGGCTGCACCGGGTCACGCCGAGCGCGGAGGTCGCCGCCGTCCTGCCGGCCGAGACGTACCGGTCGAGCGCGGGCGAGCGGTTGCGCACCCTCGGCGGGCAGGCCGCGACGAGCGAGGTCCTCGGCGCCTTCTGGAAGCGGTACGGTGACGCGCTGCACCGGTTGGCGGAGACCGTCGACGACCTGGCGTCGCGCGTGACGCCGGGGCAGCACGTCATCTGCCACGCCGACATCCATCCCGGCAATCTGATCGCCGACGGCGACGGGCCGCTGCACGTCGTGGACTGGGACGCGCCGATCCTCGCGCCGCGCGAGCGGGACCTGATGTTCGTCTACAGCGCCGACTTCGGCGACCATCCGGTCGACCGGCGCCGGGCCGAGCTCTTTCGTGCAGGGTACGGAGCAGTGGAGCTGGACCGGGCCTTGCTGAGTTACTACCGCAGCGAACGGCATCTCGACGACGTCGCGGTGTTCCTGGGCAGCATTCTCGATCCGGGGGCCAGTGCGGAGTCGCGGGCCAATGATCTGCACTGGCTCACCCGCATCGCCGACGCCGTCGCCGACCCCGGTTACCGGCCCTGATCCCGGGGCGGAACGCGCACGGCGCAAAGGGACGACCCCCGTCGGGGGGAGACGGGGGTCGTCTTGTGGTTCGGCTCCGGGGGGGTCGAGCCGAACCGACTCAGCGGTTACGGGGGGTGCAACCGCCGAGGCCCATCGACGCCGGGTATGCGAACTCCCGTCGCGAGGACAAGCATGCCGCAGTCGACCCTTATACGTCGAGTGTTGTTCACTCCACGCAAAGCTAAATTCATCGATAGCTGCCTGTGACCGCCGTCACTCCACCGGGTGCTCATCGGCTTTCCCGACCCGCGCGGACGCCTCCGCGTCTCCGGTCGGGCTAGACTTTCGCGCCGTGGGCCGTAGCGCCGCTTTCTTCGATCTCGACAAGACCGTCATCGCCAAGTCGAGCGCCCTGGCGTTCGGTCGGCCGTTCTACCGGGACGGGCTGATCACTCGGCGTGACGTGGTCAAGTCGGCGTACGCGCAGTTGATGTTCCGGCTGGGCGGCACCGACGAGCAGACCATGGCCCGCACCCGGGACTACCTCGCCACGCTCTGCAAGGGCTGGCCGGTGGAACAGGTCCGCCAGATCGTCGCGGAGACACTCCACGAACTGATCAACCCCTATGTGTACGCCGAGGCAGCCGCCCTGATCGAGGAGCACCAGGCCGCCGGGCGGGACGTCGTACTGGTCTCCGCGTCCGGTGACGAGATGGTCCGGCCGATCGGTGAGCTGCTCGGGATCACCGACGTGATCGCCACCCGGATGGGTGTGGTGGACGGCCGCTACAGCGGCGAGGTCGAGTTCTACGCGGCCGGCCCGAGCAAGGTCGAGGCGGTCAGCGAACTGGCTCTGGAGCGCGACTACGACCTGGCCGACTCGTACGCGTACTCCGACTCGTACTCCGATCGGCCGCTGCTGGAGTGCGTGGGGCATCCGACGGTGGTCAACCCGGACCGCGCGTTGCGCAAGCTGGCGGTGGAGAACGCGTGGCCGGTGCTGGAGTTCCGGCACCCGATCCCGCTGGGCCGGCGGCTGCGCGAGCGGCCGGCGGTGCCGGTCGCGGCGGCGGCACTCGGTGTGGGCGTCGGCGTGGCCATCGGCATCGCCTGGTACGGCCGGCACCGGCGCACCCGCGCCGCCGCACCGACCGCCTGACACCCCGCGCGCCCGTCAGGACGCGGCGAGGATCTCGTCGCCGATCAGCGTGATCTGGTCGGCGCCGACCTCCACCGCCGTCATGTAGTGCCGCAGCCAGGAGCGCAGGCCGTCGGGCGTGCCGGTGGCGAACGCACCGGCCGCGCCCACGTACTCCGGTTCGCGCTCACGGTGACCGACGTCCACCGCGACCAGCCCGCGGGGATCGAACCCGGTGGAGATCAGCACCAGCCGGGCGGCGGCGCGGGCCACCACCCCGGACGGGCCCGGGAACGGGCGCAGGTTCAGCAGCTCGCCGTGGACGACGGCGGCCAGCACCAGCGGTGGCACCTTGGTGCCGCCGGCCACCAGGGCGGCCAGGCCGTCGAGGCGGGCCGCGACCACCGGGTCGGCGACCGGGCGGCCCAGTTCCTCCTCGGTCACCACGTCGCGGGCGGCGAGTACGTGCAGCCGGGCCATCACCTGCCGGGGCGCCTTGGGCCAGAGGTCACTCAGCCCGGGCAGCGCCCCGGCGACCCGCAGCGCGCCCTGGAGCACGGGGTCGGTGACGGTGCCGGCGCGTACCTCCTCGCGGTCGTGGACGCGGCCCTCCAGCGCGGCGCTGGCCACGGCGGAGCGGAGGCTGACCTCGGCGGCGACCTGGCCGCCCTGGCGGCGCAGCGCGCGGTGCCGGTGGGCCTGGTCGACCCGCTCGCGGGCCTGGTCGACGGCGGTGGCGACGTCGGCGAGCGCGAGCAGCGGGGCGAGCGGATCGGTGGTCACCCCGTCACGCTAGCGACCACCGGACTCCTCCCGAGCCCGGGGTTGTTAATAAGGGGCCCTTCCTCTACCGGAGGCGTTAACAAGGGGCCCTTCCTTACACCTCGGCGCGGGGAGGAGGCCGCTGGGCGCGCGGTGCGGGGCGGGGCGGTCGCGGCCGGGGTACGCCGGGACTAACCTTCCCCGCATCAGGAGACGCAGGTCACGCGACGAAGGAGTCACCGCATGAGCGAGGCATTGGCCAACTTGCTGAACGAGACGCGCCAGTTCCCGCCGCCGGCTGAACTCGCCGCGAACGCCAACGTGACCGCCGAGGCGTACGAGGAGGCGGCCGGTGACCGGCTGGCCTTCTGGGAGCGCCAGGCCGGCCGGCTGGCCTGGGCCCAGCAGTGGGAGCAGGTGCTCGACTGGTCGAACGCCCCGTTCGCGAAGTGGTTCACCGGCGGCAAGCTCAACGTGGCGTACAACTGCCTGGACCGGCACGTCGAGGCGGGCCTCGGCGACAAGGTGGCGATCCACTGGGAGGGCGAGCCCGGCGACACCCGTACCGTCACCTACGCCGACCTGCACCGGCTCACCTGCCAGGCGGCGAACGCGCTGACCGAGCTGGGCGTGACCGCCGGTGACCGGGTGGCGATCTACCTGCCGATGATCCCGGAGGCGGCGGTGGCGATGCTCGCCTGCGCCCGGGTCGGCGCCACGCACAGCGTGGTTTTCGGCGGCTTCTCCGCCGACGCGCTCACCAACCGGATCCAGGACGCCAGCGCCAAGGTGGTGATCACCGCGGACGGCGGTTTCCGCCGGGGCAAGCCGTCGGCGCTCAAGCCGACGGTGGACGAGGCCGTGGCGAACTGCCCGTCGGTGGAGCACGTGCTGGTGGTCCGGCGCACCGGTGAGGAGGTCGCCTGGTCGGCCAAGGACCACTGGTGGCACGAGACGGTGGAGACGGCGTCGCCGGAGCACGAGGCGCAGGCGTTCGACGCCGAGCACCCGCTGTTCATCCTCTACACCAGCGGCACGACGGCCCGGCCGAAGGGCATCCTGCACACCACCGGCGGCTACCTGACCCAGGCGTCGTACACCACCCACGCGGTGTTCGACCTGAAGCCGGAGACGGACGTGTACTGGTGCACCGCCGACATCGGCTGGGTGACCGGGCACTCCTACATCGTGTACGGCCCTCTCTCCAACGGCGCCACCCAGGTCATGTACGAGGGCACGCCGGACACCCCGCACAAGGGCCGGTTCTGGGAGGTCGTCGACAAGTACAAGGTGACCATCCTGTACACCGCGCCGACGCTGATCCGCACCATGATGAAGTGGGGCGAGGACATCCCGGCCGGGTACGACCTGTCGTCGCTGCGCCTGCTCGGCAGCGTCGGTGAGCCGATCAACCCGGAGGCGTGGATCTGGTACCGGCAGCACGTCGGGCGCGGCGAGCTGCCGGTGGTGGACACCTGGTGGCAGACCGAGACCGGCGCCATCATGATCTCGCCGCTGCCCGGTGTGACCGAGGCGAAGCCCGGCTCGGCGATGAGCCCGCTGCCCGGCATCGTCGCCGACGTGGTCGACGACCAGGGCCAGTCGGTGCCGAACGGCGGCGGCGGGTACCTGGTTCTGAAGGAGCCGTGGCCGTCGATGCTGCGGACGATCTGGGGCGACGACAACCGGTTCCTGGAGACGTACTGGTCCCGGTTCGGCGCGGGCGCGAACACCGGCGACGAGTGGGTCTACTTCGCCGGTGACGGCGCCAAGAAGGACGACGACGGGCACATCTGGCTGCTCGGCCGGGTGGACGACGTGATGCTGGTGTCCGGTCACAACATCTCCACGACGGAGGTGGAGTCGGCGCTGGTGAGCCACCCGTCGGTGGCGGAGGCGGCGGTGGTCGGCGCGACCGACCCGACCACCGGCCAGGCGATCGTTGCGTTCGCCATCCCGCGCGGCAGCACGGAGATCTCGGGTGACGCGGGCGAGCAGCTCATCGCCGAGCTGCGCAACCACGTGGCAAAGACGCTCGGCCCGATCGCCAAGCCGCGGCAGATCATGCTGGTGCCGGAGTTGCCGAAGACCCGCTCCGGCAAGATCATGCGCCGGCTGCTGCGGGACGTGGCGGAGAACCGGTCGCTCGGCGACGTGACCACGCTCCAGGACTCCTCGGTGATGGATCTGATCTCGTCGGGGATGAGCGGCGGCAAGTCCGACGAGGACTGACCACAGCCCGACCAGGGGGCGGACCGCACTGCGGTCCGCCCCTTCGTCGTACCCGGAATCCGCGCTGGTCGATCGGTGGACCCGAGCTGACCTGATCGGCCAGAGCACTTTTCCACCACTGTCGATGTCGCTGCTTGTCGGTTACGTTCAGCCGCACCGGCGGATTTCGACGAGCGTCAGTGAGACGGCCGGTTCCCCACCATTCCCTACGAACGGAGTGGCATGCTCCCCATGTCGCAGCACAGGGCACGGCGACGCTTACTCGTCGCGCTGCCCGCCATCGCGCTCGCGGCCACGTCGCTGACCGTGACGGGCAGCGCGGCGGCTCAGCCGGCCCGGTCCGCACCGGTCACGATCGGGGCGGACGAGCACTACATCAACTACGCCGAGCCCGAGGTCCAGCCGGACACCGGCGGCAAGGAGATCAAGGGCCGCGACGGCGTCTTCTCCTCGCCCGCCGACGAGGCCCGCGCCTACGACCGCAAGTACGCCGGGGGCAACCCGGTCGCCGCCCGCGAGCTGGCCAAGCTGGAGGCCAAGTCCATCCGGACCGGCCACAGCCCGCGGAAGATCAAGAAGGCCAAGAGCACGCAGACCGCCAAGCTGCTGACGCTGCTCGTCGAGTTCAACGACAAGGCCAACGACGACTTCACGAACGTGATGGTCCCGAAGACGGTGTTCGAGGACCGCACCTGCGTTCCCGGCACCGTGCAGAACGGGCCGCGGCACAACACGATCCCGAACCCGGCCACGCTGCCGCACAAGGACAACAACTCGATGTGGGTGCCGGACTTCTCCCCGGCCCACTACGACAAGATGCTGTACAGCAAGAAGGGCATCACCGAGCGGGTCCGCAAGGACCTGAAGGGGCCGGACGGCAAGCCGGGCATCAGCCTCGCCGGACGGACCATGCACAACATGTACCTGGAGATGTCCAAGGGCGCGTACACCGTGGACGGGCAGGCCAGCCCGTGGATCACGGTGCCGCACTCGGAGGGCTGGTACGCCGCCTCACGCTGCTTCCAGGACGAGAACGGCAACTGGGTCGCCGGGCGTGAGCAGTCGATGAACGGCCACCCGGACAACCCGCAGGGCGCGGGCCGGCTCGCCACCGACGCGATCGACGCGCTGGCCGCCGCCGACCCGAACTTCCCCTGGGCCGACTACGACATCGAGGACCAGAGCGACCGCGACGGCGACGGCAACTACCACGAGCCGGACGGCGTGATCGACCACCTGGTGCTGGTGCACGCCAACCAGGGCAAGTCCCGTGGCGGCGGCGACGTCGGGATCTATTCGGTCTGGGCGCACTCCTCGACCGTGACCGGCGGCTACACGATCCCGGGCACCAACCTGAAGGTGTCGAACTACATCGTGCAGCCGGAGGACGCCGGCGTCGGCGTCTTCGCCCACGAGTTCGGGCACGACCTGGGCCTGCCGGACCTCTACGACACCTCCGGCAACGCCGACTCCGACGTGGACTTCTGGGACCTGATGGCGTCCGGCTCGCACTCCGGCGAGATCTTCCAGGCGCTGCCCACCCACATGGGTCTCTGGGACAAGTGGGTGCTGGGCTGGGCCGAGCCGAAGACGTTCGGGCCGGGTGACCGGGCCAAGCTGGTCAAGCTCGGGCAGACGTCGCGTACGCCGGTCGGCACCGAGGACGGCATCAAGATCGACCTGCCGGACAAGGTGATCTCGCTGGCCACGCCGCACAGCGGCGGGAACATGTGGTACTCCGGCGCCGACCAGAACTGGGCCGACGTCAAGCTCAGCCGCACGGTGACCGTCCCGAACGCCGCTGACGCGAAGTTCTGGATGTGGAACAACTACGTCATCGAGGCGGACTGGGACTTCGGCTTCGTCGAGGTCTCCACCGACGGCGGCGCCACCTGGAACGAGCAGAAGGTGTACGCCGAGGGCGGCGCGCTGGTCTCCACGAATGACGGCTACGCCGACCCGAACGGCCGCATGGTCGACTTCGGCAACAAGAAGTACGGCCTGACCGGCAGCACCGGCGGCTGGCGGCACGACTACGTCGACCTGTCGTCGTACGCCGGGCAGACCGTGCAGGTGCGGCTGCGGTACGCGACCGACGAGGCGTTCGTGGAGCGCGGCTGGTTCGCCGACGACTTCTCGGTGACCGGCGGCGGCGCGACCACGTGGAGCGACGACGTGGAGAGCGGCGCGGCGGGCTGGACCCAGACCGGCGGCACCTTCACCGACACCAGCGGCGCGGGTTGGTACATCGACTCGGGCACGCAGGTGAAGTCGCACTACTACCTCGCCGAGTGGCGTAACTTCGACGGCTTCGACAAGGGCCTGAAGTACACCTACGACACCGTCTACTCGCACGAGGCGTGGAAGGTCGACCGGATCGCGTACAACGCGCCGGGCATGCTGGTCTGGTACCGGGACACCCAGCTCGGCGACGTCAACCACGTCACCGCGCAGATGACCGCCCTGCCCAGCTACGGCGCGAAGGGCGGTCTGCTGATCGTCGACTCGCACAACGACCCGCTGCGCCGCAAGGGCGTCGCGGCCGAGAAGGACCCGTCGGTGCTGAAGAACCTGCCCAGCCGGCCGCAGTCCTCCAACGCCGCGTTCGGCCTGAAGCCCACGTACCCGTTCAAGGAGTGCCTGGAGGCGGCGGACGAGCCGTACAGCGAGTACTGCACGAAGTTCGGCCCGCAGGCTCCGGTGCGTGGCTTCACCGACGCCAAGGGCTGGTACCCGGGCATCGAGATCCGCGACGGCGCCGCGTACGCGCGGGACAACGACGCCTCGGTGGTCATCCCGTCGCGGGGCAACCAGCAGTACACGACCCGGGTGGTGAACCCGGACGGCACGCCGGCGACGGACTACTACGGTTCGACGCTGGGTGGCGGGGCGATCGTGCTCGGCACCGGCAACCCGGGTGACGCGGGCGTCCAGTACGGCGTCTCGATCATCATCAAGCGGGCCGCGAAGGACAACTCGTACGCCCAGGTGTACGTGGTTCCGCCGCGGAGCTGAGCCGTACGTTCAAACCGGAACCGGAATGACCGGAAAATGAGCTGAAGATGCTCGATGGGGGAAGGGTCGGGAGCGCGAGCGCTCCCGACCCTTCCGCGCACCCGGTTAATCCATGATTGTCACTGCACTCCATGATCGAGACATCGTTGCTGGTCAACGGCTCGGCGACGGGCCGGCGTGTGACGGTGGAAAGCATTCCCAACAAAAAGTTGCTACAAATCGACGCACACATCTTCCCACCAGTCGCAGCAGTGTCTATGTTCACCATTGGTCCCACTAGTGGGACGTTCCACCGGCCCGTACCCCCAGTTGGGCCGGTTCCCTCACACCGGAGGTACCACGTGCGCAAAGTCGCAGTGGGTCTGCTCGGGCTTTCGCTGACCGCGACGGGGCTGGTGGCGGGCACGTCCGCCAGCGCCGCGCCGACGCCGAAGCTGCCGGCCGCCGCTCCGTCGGTGGCCGAGCCTGCGCAGGCTGAGCACGACCTGCCCAACCCGCTCGAGGAGAAGCGGCGCGCGCTGCGCCAGGAAGGCCTCAGCGAGGTCCTGTCCGGCAGGGCGAAGGCCCAGAAGATCAACGGCAGCACCGTCGTCAAGGTCGGCGAGAAGGCTGCCGCCGGTTCCGCGGCGGGCAGGTCCGCCAAGAGCACCAAGGCCGGCAAGGGTCCGACCGAGGACCAGTACGTCGAACTCTCCCGCGAGCGGACCGACAAGATCTTCGTCATCCTCGCGGAGTTCGGCGACGAGCGGCACCCGAACTACCCGGACCAGGACACCGACCCGGACACCCCGGGCCCGACCCGGTTCGACGGTCCGCTCCGCAACCAGATCCCCCAGCCCAACCGTGCGGTGGACAACTCCACGGTCTGGCAGGCCGACTACAGCGCCGACCACTACCGGCAGCTGTACTTCGGCACCAACCCGGGCGACGAGTCGCTGAAGCAGTACTACGAGGCCCAGTCCTCGGGTCGGTACAGCGTCGACGGCGAGGTCACCAACTGGGTGAAGGTGCAGTACAACGAGGCTCGCTACGGCCGTTCCGACGGCTACCCGTGCGCCTCGAACGTCTGCACCAACACCTGGGCGCTGGTCCGCGACGCCGCCAACCAGTGGGTCGCCGACCAGAAGGCGCAGGGCCGCTCCGACGCGGAGATCGCCGCGGACGTCAAGGCGATGGACGAGTGGGACCGGTACGACTTCGACGGCGACGGCAACTTCAACGAGCCGGACGGCTACATCGACCACTTCCAGATCGTCCACGCCGGCGGCGACCAGGCCGACGGTGACCCGTACCAGGGTGAGGACGCCATCTGGAGCCACCGGTGGTACGCCTTCGCCAGCGACCAGGGCAACACCGGCCCGGAGAACTTCCCGGCCGGCGGCACCCAGATCGGCAACACCGGCGTCTGGATCGGTGACTACACGATCCAGCCGGAGAACGGTGGCCGGAGCGTCTTCTACCACGAGTACGGCCACGACCTCGGTCTGCCGGACGACTACAACGTGGTCAGTGGTGGGGACAACAACAACGAGCACTGGACCCTGATGGCCCAGAGCCGGCTCGGCGCCAAGAACGACGGCGGCATCGGCGAGCGCGGTGGCGACCTCGGCGCCTGGAACAAGCTCCAGCTCGGCTGGCTCGACTACGAGGTGATCGTGGCCGGCCAGAAGCGCACCCTGGAGCTGGGCCCGCAGGAGTACAACTCCCCCAAGGCCCAGGCTGCCGTGGTGGTGCTGCCGCAGCGGGAGTACACGTTCCAGAACGGCAAGCCGTTCGAGGGTACGAAGCAGTTCTTCTCGGGCAACGACGACGACCTGAACAACACGATGACGCGCACTGTCGACCTCACCGGGAAGACCAGCGCCGCGCTGTCGATGAAGGGTCGCTACAGCATCGAGGCGGACTACGACTACCTGTTCTTCGAGGCGTCCACCGACGGTGGCCAGACCTGGGCCTCGCTGCCCGGTACGGCCAACGGCACCCCGCTGAAGGAGATCTCCCCCGGGCGCTACGCCCTGGACGGCTCCAGCAACAACCAGTGGGTCGACGTCAACATCCCGATGGACGCGGTCGCCGGCAAGGTCGTGCAGTTCCGGCTCCGCTACCAGACGGACGGCGGTGTCTCCGAGGGCGGCTTCTACGGTGACGCGATCACCGTGACCGCCGACGGTCAGACCGTCCTCACCGACGGCGCCGAGGCCGGTGCCAACGGCTGGACCCTCAGCGGCTTCAGCATCGTCGAGGAGACCTACACCCGTAAGTTCGACAACTACTACATCGCCGGCAACCGGTCGTACGTCTCGTACGACAAGTACCTCAAGACCGGCCCGTACTTCTTCGGCTACGCGAACACCCGCCCGGACTACGTGGACCACTACGCGTACCAGGAGGGTCTGCTGATCTCCTACTGGAACCTGCGGTTCGCGGACAACGACACGTTCGCGCACCCGGGTGAGGGTCGGAACATGATCATCGACGCGCACCCGCGGCCGATCTACAACCTGACCGGCCAGCCCTGGCGGGCCCGTGTCCAGGTCTACGACGCGCCGTTCAGCCTGAAGAAGGCCGACTCGTTCACGCTGCACCTCAACAGCCAGCCGCAGTACATCCGCGGCCAGGCGGCGCAGCCGCTGTTCGACGACACCAAGCAGTACTGGTACCCGGAGCTGCCGAACCACGGCGTCAAGCTCCCGGCCACCGGCACCAAGATCAAGGTTCTGGAGCAGAACGGCACCTCGCTGAAGGTCCGCTTCTCCTGATCCACTGATCGACGCACCACGCGATGCCCGGGCGGTGAACCGCCCGGGCATCGCCCTTTCCGGGGAACCCGGCACACCGCACCGGCGTCCCATCCCGGTGACGCCC
This sequence comes from Micromonospora sp. WMMA1949, assembly GCF_027460145.1. Lineage (NCBI taxonomy): Bacteria > Bacillati > Actinomycetota > Actinomycetes > Micromonosporales > Micromonosporaceae > Micromonospora > Micromonospora sp. WMMA1949. The sequence continues at coordinate 2,268,652 of NZ_JAPZBG010000001.1, forward strand.
CGCACCACGCTGCCGGCCGCGTTCGCGACGGCCTTGCCCGCCGGCGCTCGCAGCCGAGACGGAGGATCCGTGTCCGACGACCACCAGCCCGCCACCGGCGACGCGGCCTCGCCCGCCGGTCGCCCCACGCCGCGCTCCGCCGGCGACCTGCCGACGCTTCGCCGGCCCGCCGGCCCGCCGAAGAAGCCGACCGACAACCGGCCGACGGGCGTCGTCGCCGGCTGGATCACCAGGGGCGGGTCCGGGCCGTGCTACGGGCTGATGGACGAGAACGGCATGGAGTACGCGGTGTACGGCCCCAACGCCGGCGAGCTGCGCAAGGGCGACCTCGTCACGCTGCGGCTCACCGCACGGGACCGCTCCGTCGACTGCGGACCCGGCATCCCGATGCGGATCATCGAGGATTGACAGCCGGTAGCGGCGCGTTCACACGCCTCCGAAGCATCGGGGTTCGCGGTTCCGGGTGACCGCCCGGAGAAATCCCTGATCCTCGTCACCTGCGGGGCCGGTGGGTGACCGGCAGCCCTAGGCTGTGCCCCATGACCGACCAGCGCGGCGGACCCGTCGACGAGTCCTGCGTCCTGCCCGAAGGGCCGTGGACGCACCGGTTCGTCGGCGCCAACGGCAGCCGGTTCCACGTCGTCGAGGCGGGCACCGGCCCGATGGTGCTCTTCCTGCACGGCTTCCCCGAGTACTGGTACGCCTGGCACGAGATGCTGCCCGCGGTCGCCGACGCGGGCTTCCGCGCGGTCGCGGTCGACCTGCGCGGTTACGGCGCGAGCGACAAGCCACCCCGGGGGTACGACGGCTACACGCTCGCCGCCGACGTCGCCGGCCTGATCCGGGCGCTCGGCGAACGGTCCGCCACCGTGGTCGGCACCGGCGCGGGCGGGCTCATCGGCTGGACCGCCGCCTCCTTCCACCCGACCCTTGTGCGCCGGCTCGTGGTGCTCGGCGCGCCGCACCCGCTGCGGCTGCGGGCGGCCATCTTCGCCGACCCGCGCGGCCAGTTCACCTCGGCCACCGCGACCCTGAAGTTCCAGCTCCCCCGCTACGAGCACGTGCTGACCCGGGACGACGCCGCCGAGGTGGAGGAGATCCTGCGCCGGTGGGGCGGGCCGCGCTGGGTGTCCGGCCCCGACTTCGCCGACTACGCGCACTGCTGCCGGGTGGCGATGCAGATCCCGCAGGCCGCGTTCTGCGCGATGGAGGGCTACCGCTGGGCGTTCCGCTCGGTGCTGCGGCTGCACGGCTACCGCTTCGTGAAGCTGATGCAGAAGCCGCTGGTCACGCCGACCCTGCAACTGCACGGCGCCCTCGACCGTGCCTCGCTCCCTCGTACCGCCCAGGGCTCCGGCCGCTACGTCACCGCCCCGTACGAGTGGCGGCTGCTCGACGACGTGGGGCACTTCCCGCACGTCGAGGCGCGGGACCTGGTGCTCGGCGAGATCCTGCGCTGGGCGAAGTCCTGACTCAGACCCGCTGCTCGCCCAGGTCGGCCACCTCGGCCGCCGGCGCCCAGCCCTGGTAGACGCCGAAGTCGAACGCCTCCAGCCCCATCGCCTCGGCCACCGGCCAGCGCCCACCGGTGTACTCCAGCCGCAGCCAGCCGTCGTGCTCGGCCAGCACGATGAACGGCTGCCCCTGCCAGGTGCAGGTGGTCCGCACGTACGCCAGATCGTCGACCTCGGCGGCCGGCACCACCCGGACGTACCGGCCGGGGCGTACCTCGGTGAAGCCCTCGTCCGGGCCGGGCTGGTACAGGCGGATGTCGTCGCCGTCGGGGCTGGCCTGGTACTCCCGGCCCTGCCAGCGGGCCACGTAGCCGTCGCGGGTCACGCCTCGGCCGCCTTCCGCCACAGCAACTCGTCGGTGTCCAGCACCGCGACCAGCTTGCTGTCGCCGTCCGCGCCGACCCGCCACAGCTCGGCGCCGTGCGGGAGCCGGGCACTGTCCACCTTGAACTCGGCGATCACGTCGCTGCTCTCCCCCGGCGCGAAGCCGTTGCCACGGAACGGGGGCCGCTCGATCACCCAGCCCTCCATCGCCCGCATCGCCGTCTCGGTCGGACCGCCGTACGGGATCCGGTAGAGGCTCGGCCGGTAGGCGGGCCAGCGCAGCAGGTAGATCTCCTCGTCTTCCGGCGAGAACGGCGAACCCGGGTGGCCGAGCCCGAGCGCCCGGTACAGCTCCGCCGGGGTACGCAGGTGCGCCAGTTCCCCGGCCCGGTGCACGAAGCCGGAGACCCGGTCGTAGCCACGCTCCAGGTAGTACGCGAGCTGGCTCGCCGCAATCGCCTTCTGCATGGTCACCGGCCGGTTCGCGGCGATCGTGGGTGCCTCCGGGCGCTGCCGTTCCGCCGGCTGCGGCGCGGCGGCCGGCTCCGGATCGTCGCCGAGGCCCACCTCGGCCGCCCAGTTGGCGAGCGCGAGGACCTGCTCCCCCGGGTACGTCGCACCGACCGGGCTGCCCGGGTTGACCCGGAACGACCACGCCACGTCCGGCCACCTGCGGATGAGCTGGACGAACTTGACCCGTACCGTCTCGACCTGGCCCTCGGTGTGCTCGGCCAGGCGTTCCGGCGAGGTGTAGACCGAGACGCACCGCTCGCCGTCGACCCGGTCGGCGTGCCAGACGAAGCCGGGGTCTCCCGGCCGGCTGCCGGCGGCCGAGTCGGGCGCGACCGGCAGCAGCACGCGGGCCAGCAGCAGCGTGGTGAGGAATCCGTCGGTGCTGCCGCTGCCCGCGGCGGCCAGCAGGTCTTCCTCGACGTCGTTCGCCGGTACGAAATCGGCGGCCGGTCCGTCGTCGGACGGCGGGACGTCCGGAGCCGCGGGCTCCGGTGTGGACAGCGGCGCTTCGGTCGGGTCGTCGGAGGCGAACAGCGACGTGGTGACCGGTTCGTCGGCGGTCGCCGGCTCGAAGAGGGACACGGTCGGCTGGTCCGCCGGCACGTGTCCGGACAACGACACGGTCGGCTCGGCCGAGACCGGACCGGTCAGCGGGGCGGTGAGGTCGTCCGGCACGGAGAACGCTGTCGTCGGCTCGGCCGAGACCGGGTCGAACAGCGACACTGTCGGTTCGGCCTCCGCCGGGGCGGACAACGGCGCAGCCGGTGCCGGATCGAACAGCGACACCGTCGGCTCGGCCGACGCCGACGGCGTGAACAGCGGCGCGGTGACCTCGCCCGCCGGGGCCGGCGACTCGAACAGTGACATGGTGGGTTCGGCCGCCGGCGCGGACGACACCGCCGGCTCGGCCCCGGCCGGACCCGACAGCGACACGGTCAGCTCGGCCTCAGCGGGACCTGACAGCGACACGGTCGGCTCGGCCGACGGCGACGGCGACGGCGACGGCGTGAACAGCGGTGCGGTGACCTCCGCTGCGAGGGCCGACGGCTCGAACAGTGACGTCGTCGGCTCGGACGACGACGCGAACGACACCGTCGGCTCGGCGGGCGGCGTGCTCCGGTCGGGCGTACCGGTGGCGTCGAGACGAGTCGGCACCGGCTCGGCGAGGTTCACCGTGTCGTCGGCGACCGGCGCCGCGGAGAGCGGCATCGTCGGGTCGGTGGTGCCGGCCCACGGCGTGGTCGCGTCCTCGGCCGGCTCCGGACGTATCGGGCCGGCCTGCTGCGCGGACCAGAACGGCGCGGGCTCGGTCAGGTCGCGGGCCTCGATCACGGTGCCCTCGATGACGATGGGTGTGAAGTCGCGGCGCGGCGCGGGCGGCGCGGAGACCGGCTCGGCGATCGACGGGGGCAGTTCCTCCACCGGCTCGGCGAGCGTCTCCCACCGCACGGTCTCGCCCTCGGTGCCGTCCGGTGCGGTACCCCACCCGTCGGCGGCGGCCGGTCCGGCGTTCGCTGTCGTAGCCGGTCCGGCGTGCGTCACGGTGCCCGGTCCCGCGTGCGCGGCCGGGCCGGCGGGCCGCCGGGGCAGCGTCTCGGTCGCGTCCTCGGCCGGACGGGTCGGCCGGAACGCCTGGGTAGCCTCCTCCGACCGGGACGTCGGCGGCGGCTCGTCCGGTTGCGCCGGGAACGCGTGGGTCGGGCCCTCGCGTACCGGCTCGTTCAACGGCCGCCGCCGTGGGAACGGCTGCCCGCCGGCGAACCGGGTCGGCGGGGTGGCCCGGTCACCGGCCCGGCGCGACGGGTCCAGCGACGACGGGCGCCGCGCCGATCGGCCACCGGACGAGGGCTCGAAGAAGGAGCGGGACGGCGGCGGCACGGAGGTCGCCGGTGACTCGTCGGGCGGCGCCGCCGGGGCGGCGGCGAAGGGGTCCGGCTCGTCCGGGCGGCGGCGCAGGTCGGTGAGCCAGCCGTCGAGGGCGTCCGTATCGGGCTCGGCACCGGGGGCGGTCCGGCTCGGGACGTCGTTGTCCGGTGCCCGGCGGCGGGGCGGCACGGTGGGCAGCCGCCGTCCCAGGACCGAGGCGGCCCGCATCGGCACCGTGGACGGCTCCTCGCCGCCCATCAGCCGCTCGGAACGGCCCGGCACACCGGCAGCCGGCGGCACGGCCGGGAACGGCACCGCGGGCGGCGGCACGGCGGGAGGCGGCACCGCAGGCGGCGGCACAGCGGCCGGCGGAAAGACGGCAGAAGGCACCGGAGCAGGCGTGACGGCGGCCGGCGGGACGGGAACGGCCGGCGGGCGGGGTGCGGGCTCGGGCACCGCGTTGCGCGCCCCCCGGGTGGCGTTCTCCACCCGTTCTAGCCGGGCGCGGGCGCCCATGGTGCGGCCGGGAAGCCGGATGTCGCCCCGGGAGAGCTGGGCCACGTACCAGGCGGGCAGGTAGCCCTCGATCGGCAGGCCGGGGTTGACCGCCAGCCACCATTCGGGGTTGGGCCATCCGGCCGCCAGGTCCGGGTAGGGGACGCGACGGGTCGGCCCCGCGTTCTCCCCCAGGCTCGCGCGCAGCGCGGCGGCCGACGTGAAGGCCAGCACGTGGGTCCGGCCCCCGGCGGTCCAGGTGCCCCACCCGGCGGACGGCCCGCTCGCGACCGGAAGCAGGAGATCGACGCGCGTCAGCACGCGGAAGTACTGCTGCTGGTCCTGCGCGCGCAGCGCGTCCCGCATCGCCACCTCGGCCTCGGTGGCCGGCTCCCATCCGGTCACGGCCACCTCTCCTTCCGCGAACAGGCCACAGGCATCGCCTACAACCTACAAGGTGGCAGCAAGATCAGGACTTCTGGCCATCGACGGGCGGCCCCGGACCGAGCGAGGCGCTAACATCCCGTTCCGGAGCCGACACGTTACGGAGGTCATCGATGCCTCGGCCAGTCGCGTACCCCGCCGTGGCCGCCCTGGCGACGCTCCTCGTCACCGCATCGCCGGCCGCACCGGCGGCGGCCCGCGCGCCGGCCGGCTGCGCCAACCCGCCCGCGCCGGCCCGGACGGTGGCGGACCAGCCGTGGCCGCAGCAGCGGTACGCACCGGACCGGCTCACCCCGCTCGCGACCGGCGCCGGAGTGGTGGTCGCGGTGGTCGACTCCGGAGTGGACAGATCCCATCCGCAGCTCGCGGGCCGCGTACTCGACGGCTCCGACTTCCTCGACCGGGGCGGGGACGGCACCCGGGACTGCGCCGGGCACGGCACCGGGGTGGCGAGCATCATCGCCGCCGCCCCGCAGCCCGGCGTCGCGTTCCGCGGCCTCGCGCCGGACGCGCGCATCCTGCCGGTACGGGTGAGCGAACAGCAGGTGGTCGAAGGGCGGGAGTCGGGGCGTACGGTCGACGCGGCCGGATTCGCCCGCGCCATCCGCTGGGCCGTGGACCACGACGCCGACGTGCTCAACCTCTCGGTCGTGCTGTACGCGGACGACCCGGCGGTACGCGCCGCCGTCGCCTACGCGGTGCGCCGGGACGTGGTGGTCGTGGCCGCCGCCGGGAACCTGCACGACAACGGTGATCCCCGGCCCTACCCGGCGGCGTACGACGGGGTGCTCGGCGTCGGGGCGATCGGGCGGGACGGGACGCGCTCGGCGTTCTCCCAGACCGGTACGTACGTGGACGTGGTCGCCCCCGGCAGCGAGGTGCTGATGGCGGCGCCCCGGGCGGGACACCAGCGGGCCGAGGGGACCAGCTACGCCACCCCGTTCGTGGCCGGCACGGCGGCGTTGCTGCGTCAGTACCGGCCCCGGCTGAGCGCGGACGAGGTGACCGCGCGGATCGTGGCCGCCGCCGACCCGGCACCGGGGCGGGACGCGGGCTACGGCGCGGGGGTGCTGAACCCGTACCGGGCGGTGACCGAGTCGGCCGGTGCGGCGGATGCCCGTACCCGCCCGGGTGCGGTGCTTCCCGCCGACCGGCCGGAGCCGGCCGCGCTGGCCCGGCAGTCCCGCCGGGAGACGGCTCGGGACCGGGCGCTGCTGGCGGCGGCCGTGGCGGGCGGGGCGGTGGCGCTCGTGGCGGCACTCGCCCTGGTGCTGCCGCGCGGAGCACGCAGGCGGTGGCAGGCGGCCGCGACGGACGCTCCGAGATGACCGGCGGCCGGGCACGCCATCGCACGGCCCGGGTCAGCTGCCCGGGCCGTGCGATGCCGCTTCACTGGAACAGGTTGGCGTTGCGCTTCTCGGTGTCCAGGTAGTCGGTCGCGGAGTCCTCCACCGCGAGCTTGATGTCGCGCAGCATCGCCTGGAGGTCCTGCGAGGCGGCCCGCCACCGGGACTGCCGCACCTCGTACGCCTCGCGGGCCTCGCCGTTCCAGCCCGCCACGAGCGGGGCGGCGTCGCGTTCGAGCTGACCGAGCTGGCTCTCCAGGGTGGACAGCGCCCGTTGGATGTCGGCGCCCGCCTGTTGCAGGGCGGCGAAGTTGACGACCAGCACACCGTGCTCCATGGGTTCGATCCTTCCGGTTGTCAGAGCGGCAGCTGGATGCCGCGGTTGGTGCCCGCCACCCGGCCGGCGGCCTCGGTGTCGGAGGCGTCGTACTGGCGGCCGGCCGTGCGGATCGCGGTGGCGGTCTCGCGCAGCGCTCGTTGCAGGGCGGCCTGGTCCTGTGCCCACTGCTGCTTGACCTGCGCGAACGAGCGCCCACCGGCGCCCCGCCAGGCCTGCTGCAACACCTCCAGCTCGGCCATCAGGCCGCTGAGCATGGTCTGGAGCGACTGGTCGACCTGCTCGAACTTCGCGGCGGTCTGCTGCATCACCGCGGCTTCTGCCTGGGTCTGGGACATCCCGGACGTCACCTCGTCTCCTCGGTCGTGGCTGGCCACCGAGTGACCACCGTGGACTCGTCGGTGGGCGCCCGGGGCCGGTGGAGGGGAAGCCTGGCGGCGGCGGACACGCGACTCGACGATTTCGTCGCTGACGGTAGCCGTCCGACTCCGGTTCTGCTACCCCTTCGGGCTCCCCTGTGGACAACTCGCCCACTACGATGAGCCACGACCACGTCACGCGGAGGCCCGGCGAGGAGGTGCGGTGACCGCGAGCACGTCCGAGCGGCCCGCGTCCGTTCCGGTCCGCACACCACAGTGGACGACCCGCCCGGCCGCGCGGCTGCGCGCCGGCCAGATCGTGGCGACCCAGGTCGCGGTCGCTGTGCTGATCGCGGCCGCCGGGCGGGGTGTCGTACCGACAGCCGTCGCGCTGCTGTCGGCGGCCCTGCTGCTGCCGGCCGCGTGGGTCCGGGTGCGCGGCCGGTGGCTGCACGAGTGGCTCGTCGTCGCCGCGGCGTACCTGACCAGGCGGCGTGCCCTGCCGGCGGCGGCCGATCCGGCGGCGCTGCTGGAGCTGCTCCGGCCGGGCGCGGTGGTCGGCGCGACGGAGGCGTCCGGCGGTGCCGCAGTGCTGCACGACGCCGCCGGCCTGACCGCGCTGCTGGAACTGGGTGACCCGGACGACCTGCTCGGCGACCACGCGCCCGAGCTGCCCGCGCCGTTCGACCTGCTTCCTCCGGCCGCCCCGGACGCCCCCGCGATCCGGTTGCAGCTGGTGTTCTCGTCGTCGCCCGCACCCGCGCCGTCGGTCGCGGGCGGCCCGGCCGGTACGTCGTACCGCCAGCTCACCGACGGCCGGGTCGCCGGGCGGACCCGCGTGGTGCTGGCCGTCCAGGTGCTGCGCGCCGACGGCTGGCCGGACGAGGACCTGTTGCGGGCCCTGTCCGGCACTCTGCGGCGGCTCGTCCGCCGGCTCGACCCGCTCACCGCCCGGCCGCTGGGCGGCGACGCGGCACCGCGGGTGATCGCCGAGCTGGCCCATCACGAGCCGGGTGCCCCGGTGCGGGAGACCTGGCCGTTGCTCACAGTGGGTGGACTGGCGCAGGCCACCTGGCGACTGCGCCGGTGGCCCGATCCGCGCGGCGAGGCCGCCCGAGGGCTGCTGGGGCGGCTGCTCGCCCTCCCGGCCACCGCCACCACCGTCGCGCTGACTGTCGGTCCGCGCATCGGCCCGGCACCGGTTCCGGCCGAGCTGGCGGTACGGGTCGCGGCGGGCAGCGCGGCCGAGCTGTCGACCGCGGAACGCACGCTGCGCCGGATCGCCGGTGACGTCGGCGGCGAGCTGCGCCGGCTCGACGGTGAGCACCTGGCCGGATTGGCCGCCACGCTGCCGCTGGCGTGGACCGGCGGCGCCGCGCCCCCCGTCGGGTCGCCCCCGCCCGTGCTGGATCTGCCCTCGGCCGCCGCCGGCCTGATGGTGGGCGCGAACCGGCACGGCGCGGCGCTCACCGTCCGGCTGTTCCGGCCGGCCACGACCCGGGTGCTGCTGGTCGGCGGCGTGCCCGCGGCGCAACTGCTCGTGCTGCGGGCGCTGGCGCTCGGCGCGCGCGTGGTGGTGCAGACCGGCCGTCCCCGGTTCTGGGAGCCGTTCGTGCGGGGTGTCGGGACGGTCGGCGGCGGCGTACCGCTGATCCCGCCGGGCCGTCCGATCGGTGGCGCGCCCGGCTCGCCGCTGTGCCCGCTGCTGGTGGTGGTGGACGCCGGCCCGGTGCCGCCGGAGGCCGGACCGGCCGCCGCCTGGCAGTCGGTGCTGGTCGTACGCGACGAGCTGACCCCGGCCGACACGCAGGCGCTGGCCCGCGCCGACCTGGCGATCCTCCAGCCGCTCGACCCGGACGAGGCCGCGCTGGCGGGCGCGGCGCTGGGCCTGGGCGGCTCCGCGGAGTGGCTGACCCGGATCCGCGACGACATGGTGGCGGTGGTCAACCGGCGGGCCCTGCGCTGGGCGCTGCTCTCGCCCACACCTGTCGAGTCGCAACTGGTCGGTCGCCCGGCCCGCCACTGACGAGCCGCACCGCCGCGTACCAGGTCGAGCCTTCCGCTGGTGGTACGGCCCGTGGCACGATCCCGGCCATGGATTTCCTGAAGGGTCTTCTGATTCGCGTGGGCTCGACGGCGGTGGCGTTCTGGCTCGCCACCCTGCTCATCCCCGGCATCTCGCTCGACTCCGACTCGGCCACCGAGACGGTGATCACGCTGGTGCTCGTCGCGGTCATCTTCGGCGTGGTGAACGCGGTGCTCCAGCCGATCATCAAGACCGTGGGGTGCGGCTTCTACCTGCTCACCCTCGGCCTGATCGCGCTCGTGGTGAACGGCCTGCTGTTCCTGCTCACCAGCTGGATCGCCGGTGAGGCCGGACTGCCGTTCCACGTGGACGGGTTCTGGCCGGAGGCGGTGCTGGGCGCGCTGTTCGTCGGCATCGTCACCTGGATCCTCGGCGCCGTCCTCGACCGCGACTGACGCCACGGTCCCGGCCGGGCGCGACGGCGACCGGCCGGGGCCACCAGGAGGGAATTGGCTGGCGGGAGGGCCGGGCGGCGGTACTAGCCTCGGCCTGGTGTTCATCCTGACCCGCGCGGACGGCTACGAGATCAGCACCGACCCGGACCGGATCGACCTGGACCGGGTCCACGCCTGGCTCTCCACCGACGCGTACTGGGCGCTGGGGCGGGAGCGGGAGACGGTGGCGCGCGCGTTCGCCGGCTCGGTCGGCTTCGGCGTCTACCGGCCGGATGACGGGCGGCAGGTGGCTGTCGCCCGGGTGGTCACCGACGGGGCCACGTTCGCCTGGCTCTGCGACGTGTACGTGGACCCGGCCGAGCGGGGTCGCGGGCTGGGCACCTGGCTGGCCGGGGCGGTTCGCGACCACCTCGCCGAGCTGGGCGTACGCCGGATTCTGCTCGCCACGCTCGACGCGCACGGGGTCTACGCGAAGATCGGCTTCCGCCCGGTCGCGGCGGATCGGTGGATGGAGCTGGACCAGCGGGTGACGCCGGTCACCGATAAGGATCAGGACAGCGATCCACCACTTACGGTGGATCGGTGAACCAGCTCCGGCTCGGCTACCTGTACGGCGTCGGCGCGTACCTGATCTGGGGTTTCTTCCCGATCTATTTGAAGCTGCTGCGCCCGGCCGGGCCGGTGGAGATCCTCGCGCACCGGATCCTCTGGTCGGTGGCGTTCGTGGCGTTGCTGCTGGCCGCCACGCGGCACGCCGGCTTCCTGCGCAAGCTGGCCCGGCGGCCCCGGGCGCTCGCCGGCATCGGGCTCGCCGCCGCGCTGATCGCCGTCAACTGGGGTACGTACATCTACGGCGTCAACTCCGACCGGGTGGTCGAGACGGCACTCGGCTACTTCATCAACCCGCTGGTGTCGGTGCTGTTCGGCGTGCTGGTGCTGCGGGAACGGCTGCGCCGGGCCCAGTGGGCGGCGCTCGGCGTCGGCGCGCTCGCGGTCGCCGTACTCACCGTCGACTACGGCCGCCTGCCCTGGCTGGCGCTCACGCTGGCGTTCAGCTTCGCCGGGTACGGGCTGGTCAAGAAGCAGCTCGCACTGCCCGCCACGGAGGGGCTGTTCGTCGAGTCGGCGGTGCTGGCGCTGCCCGCGCTGGCGTACCTGGGGTGGCTGTCGACGCGCGGCGACTCGACGTTCGGGCACGTCTCGGCCGGGCACACCGCGCTGCTGGTGCTGGCGGGTGCCGCCACCGCGATCCCGCTGCTGCTGTTCGCCGGTGCGGCTAACCGGCTGCCGCTGTCCACTGTCGGCATGTTGCAGTACCTCGCGCCGATCCTCCAGCTCGGCTGCGGCGTGCTGATCTTCCACGAGCCGATGCCACCGGCCCGGCTGGCCGGCTTCGCCCTGGTCTGGCTCGCGCTGGTGGTCTTCACCGCCGATGCCCTGCGCCACTCCCACCGCACCCGCGTAGCCGCCCGCACCTCAGCCACCCCGACCCCCGCCCCCACCGCGTCGCGCTGATCTTGCACTTCGCGCCCTGGCGAAACGGGTGATAACACCCGCGCCGAGGGCCGAAAGTGCAAGATCAACGGGGAAAGGAGGGGCGGGCGGCGGGCAGGGTCAGCGGAGGTCGTAGGCCAGGACGGGGGAGTTTGTTCCTCGGAGCAGCTCCAGGCGGACCAGTTCACCCTTGGTGAAGCGGGTGACGCCGGAGAAGCGCAGGTCGTCGCCGGGGGCGGCGAGCCAGGAGCCGATCTGCTCCGTCGCGCCGTCCGGGCCGTGCGCCACCAGCCGGAACGTGTACGCCTCCCGATGCCCGGCCCGCCTGTCGTACCCGCAGTGCATGGTGACCTCGGTGCCCCACGGCGTCTCGGTCAGCCCCACCTCGGCGTGCACCGGCACCGTGCCGGCCACCGGCCGCATGGAGGCCAGCGCCACCGGCGGCTTGGACGGTTCGGCGGGCGGCTGCACGAGCCCCACGCCGACACCGGCGATCACCGCGAGCGCGGCGGCGGCGAGCGCGGTCAGCGCGTACCGTCGGCGGGAGCGGGACCGGTCGCGGCGCTTGCGCTCGCGCGCGGCGTCGAGCAGCGCGGGCACCCGCGACGTCTCCGGCCCGACCTCCAGGAACTGCTCCAGCCCGGCCGGGTCGAGCCGGCCCAGGAGGCCGGGCAGCACGGCGATCTCGGCCACCGCCTCCCGGCACTGCGCGCACCCGGCCAGGTGCCGCTCGTAGGCGACGCGCTCCGCCGGAGCGAGGGCGCCGAGCACGTAAGCCCCGTCGTCGTGCGCGAACTCGCAGCGTGTCACCCGGTCACCCCCATCTCGGCCAGCGCCAACCGTAGTGAGCGCAGCGCGTAGTGGGTACGCGACTTCACCGTTCCCGGTGGTACGCCCAGCCGCGCCGCCGCCTCCGCCACCGAACGCCCCTGGTAGAAGCACTCGACGAGCACTTCCCGATGGGTCGGGCTGAGCCGGTTCAGCGCCTCGGCGACGGTCCACGCCTCCACCGCGCGCTCGGTCTCGTCGACCGTCTCGGCGGTCTCCGGCAGTTCGTCGGTGTACACCTCGCCGACCCGGGCCGAGCGCCGCCGCCAGGCGTCGATGGCGAGGTTCCGTGCGGTGGTGAACAGCCAGGCGCGTACCGAGCCGCGTCGCGGGTCCAGCGACTCGGGGTGCCGCCAGGCGCGCAGCAGCGTCTCCTGCACCAGGTCCTCGGCCCGGGGCCGATCGCCGTTGACGAGCCGCAGGGCGTGCGCGTACAGCGCGTCGGCATGCTCGTCGTGCAGCGCGCGCAGCAGCTGGGCGTCGTGGTCACTGATGGCGGTACCTCGCTTCCGGCGGCGGGGAAACCGGCGATGCGTTCGCCCTTCCATACGTGCCGTGACGCCGAACGGTTCATCCGCAGGTCAGCGCGGAGCTGTTCACGTCCGGTTCAGATCCGGGCCGATCGCCGCTTACCGTGCCCTGGCAGCGTCCGGCGGGTGAGCGCGCGGGCCTCCTCGTCCGTGCGCATTCCCCCACGTCCGATCAGGAGGCTCCACCCCATGAGCGACCGGCCTCGCCTGCTTCCGCTGCTGGGCGGCACCCGCCACGGCAGCCGCGACGCGATGACCTGTCTGTACCGGTGCGGCAACGCGTGTGACCACCCGGTGCCGAACCCGACCGACAACCCGTACTTCGGGGACGTGGTCGGCACCGAGATCTCTCGGCGCGGCGTGGTCCGGGCCGGCGCGGTCGGCGCGCTGGTGCTCGGCTTCGGCGGCGCCGCCGCGGGCGCGCTCGCCGGTGCGGCGCCGGCCGCCGCGGCGCCCGCCGCACCGCCCGCGCCCGGCGGCGGCCCGGTGCCTCCCGCCGATCCGGGCAACGGCAAGCTGACGTTCAAGCCGATCCCGCCGAACAAGCTCGACACCCTCGTCGTCCCGAACGGGTACGACCACTCCGTGGTGATCCGCTGGGGTGACGAGGTCGTGCCCGGTGCGCCCACCTTCAGCCTGGGCCGGCAGACCGCCGCCGCCCAGTCCCAGCAGTTCGGCTACAACAACGACTTCGTCGGGGTGCTGCCGATCGACCGTCGGCGCGCGCTGCTCGTGGTGAACCACGAGTACACGAACGAGGATCTGATGTTCCCCGGCTTCACCAGCCAGGACGCGCTGACCGTCGAGCAGGTGCGGGTGGCGATGGCCGCGCACGGCATGTCCGTGGTGGAGCTGGAGCGGGTGGAGAACACCGGGCAGTGGCGGCCGGTACGGCGTGGCCGGCGCGAGTACAACCGGCGGGTCACGGCGCTGGCCACGAAGTTCGAGCTGACCGGCCCGGCGGCCGGCTCGGCCTGGCTGCGTACCGCCGCCGACCCGAAGGGCCGGACGGTGATCGGCACGCTGAACAACTGCGCCGGTGGCGTGACCCCGTGGGGCACCGTGCTCTCCGGCGAGGAGAACTTCAACCAGTACTTCGTCGGCGGCGACGGCGTGCCGGAGGAGCAGAAGCCGAAGCTGACCCGGTACGGCATCCCGACCGACGTGCGCTACCCGAGCGGCAGCCGCAAGTGGGAGCGGGCGGACGAGCGTTTCGACCTGGCCCGGCACCCCAACGAGGCGAACCGGTTCGGCTGGATCGTCGAGATCGACCCGTTCGACCCGCAGGCCAAGCCGCGCAAGCACACCGCGCTGGGCCGGTTCAAGCACGAGGGCGCGAACGTGATCGTGGCGCGCAACGGCCGCGTGGTCGCGTACATGGGCGACGACGAGCGTTTCGACTACCTCTACAAGTTCGTCTCGGACAAGAAGTTCATGCCGGGGAAGTCCTCGGTGGCCCGGCGGCACAACCTGACGCTGCTGGAGTCGGGCACGCTCTACGTCGCGAAGATCGAGGGCGACAGCCCGGCCGCCGAGATCGACGGTTCCGGCACGCTTCCGGCCGACGGCGGGTTCGGCGGCCGGGGCCGCTGGATCAAGCTGGTCAGCGGCAACCGCTCGTACGTCGACGGCATGACCGCCGCCGACGTGCTCACCTTCACCCGGCTCGCCGGTGACAAGGTCGGTGCGACCAAGATGGACCGTCCCGAGGACGTCGAGCCGAGCCTGCTCACCGGCAAGGTCTACGTGGCGCTGACGAACAACAGCGACCGCGGCAAGGCCGGCAAGGCGCCCGCCGACGAGGCGAACCCGCGCAACAGCAACCGGCACGGGCAGATCCTGGAGCTGGTCGAGGACCGCGGCGACAACACCGCGGAGACCTTCGCCTGGTCGCTGCCGATCGTCTGCGGCGACCCGGCTGACGCCTCGACCTACTTCGCCGGGTACGACAAGACCAAGGTCTCGCCGATCTCCTGCCCGGACAACGTCGCCTTCGACGCCACCGGCAACCTGTGGATCTCGACCGACGGCAACGCGCTGGGCAGCAACGACGGCCTGTTCGCCACTGCCGTCGAGGGTCCGGAGCGGGGCCACCTGAAGCAGTTCCTCACCGTGCCGCTCGGCGCGGAGACCTGCGGCCCGTTCATCACCGGCGACAACCGCTCGGTGTTCGTCGCGGTGCAGCACCCGGGCGAGGTCACCGGCGCGTCGGTGGAGAACCCCGCCTCCACCTGGCCGGACGGCGACTTCGCCAAGCCCGGCGTGGTGGTCACCTGGCGCCTCGACGGCGGCCCGGTCGGCAGCTGACCCACCCCGGGGGCGGTCCGGCGCTGGACCGCCCCGCGAGGGGCCGCCGACCCACCAGGTCGGCGACCCCTCGTCGGTTGTGGGAGACGATCCGCAGGCGATCGGCCCGCGCGGCGAGTCAGTTCTCGGAGGCGATCCCGTCGGCGATGGCCCGCGCGGCGGTGAGCAGTTTCGCGCGGACCACCCGGGCCGAGGTCATCATCTCGCCGGCCGGCAGCGCGCACGCCAGCACCACCCGGCGCTCCATGTCCTTGTCCGGGGCGACGAGCACCGCCGCGCACGCCACGCCCTGCCGGAACTGCCCGAGTTCCAGCTGCATCCCGCGCCGGTCACCGGCGGCGAGGTCCGCCTCGAACGCCTCGACGGTGGTGAGGGTGGCGGTGGTGAACGGGCGCATGCCGTACTCGCGCAGGTAGCGGAAGCGCTGTTCGGTGGTGAGCGTGGCGAGCAGGCTCTTGCCCAGCGCGGTGGCGTGCGCGCCCTCGTCGAAGCCCGGCACCAGGTCTTCCAGGTAGGGCGAGCGCGGCCCTTCGGCGGACGCGGTCACCGCCACCTGTCCGCCGACGAAACGGCCGAGGTAGTGGCTCCAGCCGGTGTCCGACGCCGCGCGGCGCAGCGCCTCGCCCACCGCCGGCGGCCCCCGGAACGCGGTGACCAGCTCGCGGTAGCGGTCGGCCACCTCCAGCCCCACGATGTACGTCCCGTCCTCGCGCCGTATCACGTAGCCCTCGTACGCGAGCGTGCGCACGAGGTGGTACGTGGTGGCCACTGTCAACTCGCAGCGCCGGGCGATCTGCTTCACGGTGAGCCCTCTCGGCGCACGGCCGACCGACTCGAGCACTCGAAGCGCGCGGGACACGCTTCGGATCAGGTCCGAAGGTTCCGCCAGGGGGTCGCGCACAACCACCTCCGCCGCCGGGGACTTACACCATATGAAAAACCGGCCGAGTGCGAAATGCCTGTTCGGATGGAGGATGCCAGAAGACCGGACACACACAGTGTGCCGACGGACACGATGAGCAGCCAAAACGTTCCGGCGTTAGGTGTGCTCGCGATGACCGAAACTGTTTCGCGAACCGACGCGCCGACGGCCCGACACGCCGTCTCCGTGGGCGCCGGCGCCACCCTCACCACGATCGTGTGCGTCCTGCCCGTCTTCCTGGTCGGCGGTCTCGCCGTGCAACTCGCGGACGAACTCAGCTTCAGCCCGGCCGGGCTGGGCCTGGCCGTCTCGATCTACTTCGGCGTGAGCGCGCTCGCCTCGGTGCCCTCCGGCGCCCTGGTCGAGCGCTTCGGCCCGGCACCGGTCGCCCGGGCCGCCATCCTGCTCTCCGCCGCCTCGTTGCTCGCCGTGGCCGGGCTCGCCCGGTCGTACCCGGCCCTGGTGGCGCTGCTGGCCCTCAGCGCCGCCGCCAACGCCCTCGGGCAGCTCGCCAGCAACGCCGCGCTCGCCGAGCACGTACCCGCCCACCGGCAGGGCCTCTCGTTCGGCGTGAAGCAGGCCGCCGTACCGGCCGCCACGCTGCTGGCCGGTCTGGCCGTACCCACGGTCGCGCTCACCGCCGGCTGGCGCTGGGCCTTCGTGGCGGCCGCCGCAGCCGCGCTGGCCGCGCTGCCAGCCGTACCCAGGGCCGGACGGGACCGGCGGGCCCGGACCGCCTCCGGCCGCCGCAACGGCGGCACCGGCCCGCTCGTGGTGATCGGGCTGGCCGCGACGCTCGCCGCCGCGGCGGCAAACGCCCTCGGTACGTTCCTGGTCGACTCGTCGGCGGCGCGAGGGCTCTCCCCCGGCCTGGCCGGCCTGACGCTGACGCTGGGCAGCGTGGTGTGCGTGCTCGCCCGGGTGGGCCTCGGCTGGCTGGCCGACCGGCGCACCGGCGGGCACGTCGGGCTGATCGCCGGGATGCTGCTGACCGGCTCGGTGGGCCTGATCCTGCTCGCGGTGACCGGCTCGGTGCCGCTGATCGCGGGCGTGGTGCTCGGCTTCGGTCTCGGCTGGGCCTGGCCGGGGCTGATGAACTTCGCCGTGGTCCGGCTCCACCCGCAGGCCCCGGCCGCCGCCACCTCGATCACCCAGACCGGCGTGTACGCGGGCGGCTGCCTGGGACCGCTCGGCCTGGGCGCGCTGGCCGGCGCGTCCGGTTACCCGGCGATGTGGCTGACGGCTGCCGCAGCGATGCTCCTGGCCGCCCTCCTGATGCTGCTGGGCGCCCGCCTCCTCCGCCCCACCCCGCCCGGCCCGGCCCAGCTGCGTCGATCATGAAGTTGGCGGCGCGACACGCCGTCCCGGAGCCCGTCAACTTCATGATCGACGGAGCGCCAGGGCGGCAGGTGGGGTGCGGGGAGGGGTGGGCCGGTCAGCTGGTGCGGTCGGCGATGTAGTCGCAGAGCGACTCCAGCGCGCGACGCGCCGGGCCCTCGGGAAGCGGGGCCAGCCGGGCCCGGGCGTCCTCGGCGTAGCTGCGCACCGTCTCCCGGGCTCGCTTGAGCGCCGGGGACTCCCGCAGCAGGCCGAGCGCCTCGGCGTGCAGCGCGTCGTCCACCAGCGGGCCGGTGGCCAGGATCTCGCGCAGCCGTACGCTCGCCGCGTCCGCGTCGTCCGAGGCCATCGCGTAGAGCACCGGCAGGGTCGGCACACCCTCGCGCAGGTCGGTGCCGGGCGTCTTGCCGGACTGTTCCGACTCGCTGGCGATGTCCAGCAGGTCGTCGGAGAGCTGGAACGCGACACCGATGATCTCGCCGTACTCGGCCAGGGCCTCGACGTGCGCGGGCGCCGCGCCGCTGAACATGCCGCCGAAGCGGGCCGAGGTCGCGATGAGCGAGCCGGTCTTCTCGGCGACGACGTGCAGGTAGTGCGCGACCGGGTCGGTGTCACGCGGGCCGACCGTCTCGGCGATCTGGCCGTGCACCAGCCGGGCGAACGTGCGCGCCTGCAGGCGTACGGCCTCGGGGCCCAGGTCGGCGGCGATGTCGGCGGCGCGGGCGAAGAGGTAGTCGCCGACCAGGATGGCGACGGAGTTGGTCCAGCGGGAGTTGGCGCTCGGCGCGCCACGCCGCACGGCGGCCTCGTCCATCACGTCGTCGTGGTACAGCGTCGCCAGGTGGGTGAGTTCCATCACCACGGCGGCGGGGACGACCTGGTCGGCGTCCGGGTCACCGAACTGGGCGCCCAGCGCCACCAGCAGCGGACGGAACCGCTTACCGCCGGCCTCGACCAGGTGCCGGGACGCCTCGGTCACCAGCGGGTCGGCGCTGGCCACGCTCGCCCGCAGGCTCACCTCGACCCGGTCGAGCACGCCCAGCACGGAGGCTTCGACGCGCGGATCGGCGAGGTGCAGGCCGAGCGCGCCGAACTGACCTGAACGCTCGCCAGCCGGGTTCGCCACGTCCTCAACCATGCCACACCCGTTCGACCTGCTCGTCGAGGGGGATACGCCGGGGGCCGGCACGCCACGGCGTACCGGCCCCCGGTGGGATCACCTCTGTCATCTGACGAATTCGGCGGCACCGGTCGTCAGGTCGAGCAGCGGACCGGGCACCACGCCGAGAACCAGCGTGGCGAGCACGCCGATGACCAGCGCGGCCGAGGTGAGCGCCCCCGGCACGGTCACCGTCGGGGTGGACTCGCCCGGCTCGGAGAGCCACATCATCACCACGACCCGCAGGTACGGGAAGGCCAGCACCATGCTGGTCAGCACGCCCGCGATCACCAGCCACGCCTGGTTCGCCTCCAGGGCCGGGCCGAAGACCGCGAACTTGCTGGTGAAGCCGCTGGTGAGCGGGATGCCGGCGAAGGCCAGCAGGATGAACGTGAAGATCGCCGCGAAGAACGGCGAGCGGCGGCCCAGCCCGGCCCAGCGGGACAGGTGGGTGGCCTCCCCGTCGGCGTCGCGCACCAGCGTCACCACGGCGAACGCGGCGAGCACCGAGAAGCCGTACGCGGCCAGGTAGAACATGGTGCCGGAGAGCCCTTCACGGCTCGGGGACAGCACACCGACGAGCAGGTAACCGGCGTTCGCGATCGACGAGTACGCCAGCAGGCGCTTGATGTCGGTCTGGGTGACCGCCAGCACCGCGCCGACCAGCATGGTCAGCACCGCGATCGCGCCGAGCACCGGGGTGAAGTCCCAGGAGGCCCCGGCGAACGCGACGTGGAAGACGCGCAGCAGCGCGCCGAACGCGGCGACCTTGGTGCAGGCCGCCATGAAGCCGGTCACCGGGGTCGGCGCGCCCTGGTAGACGTCCGGCGTCCAGACGTGGAACGGCGCGGCGGCGGCCTTGAACAGCAGGCCGATGGCGAGCAGCGCCATGCCGGCGAACAGCAGCACCGGGCTGGCCGGCGACTCGGTGACCGCGGCGTGCACGGTGGCGAAGTCGACGCCGGCCGTGCGACCCGGGATCCCGGAGGTGAAGCCGTAGATCAGGGCGACACCGAACAGGAAGAACGCCGAGGCGTACGCGCCGAGCATGAAGTACTTCAGCGCCGCCTCCTGGCTCAGCAGACGCCGGCGGCGGGCCAGCGCGCAGAGCAGGTAGAGCGGCAGCGAGAAGACCTCCAGCGCGACGAACATGGTCAGCAGGTCGTTCGCCGCCACGAAGATCAGCATGCCGCCGATCGCGAACGACATCAGCGGGTAGACCTCGGTGGCGCCACCGACGCCCTCGGCCTGCCGGCGGTCCTCCGCCGACTCGGCGGTGACCGCGGCGTGCGCCACGAACGCGCCGCCCCGCTCCACGGTGCGCTCGCCGACGAGCAGCAGCGCCATCACCGCGAGCACCAGGATGGCGCCCTGCAGGAACAGGGTGGGCCCGTCGATCGCGATGGCGCCGCCGATGGTGATCAGCCGGTCGTCGGAGTTCAGGATCACCATGACGATCGCGGCGAGCATCGCCACCAGGGCGAGCCCGAGTTGCACCGCGTTACGCAGGCGGCGCGGCACGAACGCCTCGACCAGGACCCCGAGGAGCGCCGCGCCCAGCATGATCAGGATCGGAGCGAGCGCCGCGTAGTCGATCGACGGCAGCTTGAGCTCGGTCATTTTGCGGCCTCCTGGACGCTGCCGACCTCAGGGGCGGGGTCGGACTTGCCGACGTCCTGCATGGTCGCCTGGACGGCGGGGTTGATGACGTCGGTGACCGGCTTCGGATAGAAGCCGAGCAGCACGATCAGCGCGATCAGCGGCGCGACGACCACCTTCTCGCGCAGGGTGAGGTCGCGGCGCATGCCCTCGACCTCGGTCAGCGCCGGGTTCAGCGTGCCCTGCGTGGTGCGCTGCACCATCCACAGCACGTACGCCGCCGCCAGGATGATGCCCAGCGTGGCGATCACCGCGACCGGCTTGTTGACGGTGAACGTGCCGATCAGCACCAGGAACTCGGAGACGAACGGCGCGGTACCGGGTAGCGCCAGCGAGGCGAGACCGGCGAAGAAGAGCACACCGGCGAGCACCGGCACGAGCTTGCCCGCGCCGCCGAAGTCGCTGATCAGCGCCGAGCCGCGCCGGGCGATCAGCATGCCGACCACCAGGAACAGCAGGCCGGTGGCCAGGCCGTGGTTGAGCATGTAGAGCACCGCGCCGGTGCCGGCCTGGGTGGTGAACGCGAAGATGCCGACGCCGATGAACCCGAAGTGCGCGATCGAGGTGTACGACACCAGGCGCTTCAGGTCGTTCTGGCCGACCGCCAGCAGCGCGGCGTAGATGATGCCGATGACGCCGAGCGCCAGCGCCCACGGCGCGAACCAGCGCGACGCCTCCGGGAACAGCGGGAGGCAGTAGCGCAGGATGCCGAACGTGCCGACCTTGTCCAGCACGCCGACCAGCAGCGCGGCGGCACCGGCCGGGGCCGCGCCACCGGCGTCCGGCAGCCAGGTGTGGAACGGGAAGAACGGCGCCTTGATCGCGAAGGCGACGAAGAAGCCGAGGAACAGCCAGCGGGCCGTGTCGGTGGCGAACTCCGCCTGGCTCAGCGCCTGCCAGTCGAAGGTCTTCCCGCCGACCACCCAGAGGCCGATCACCGCGGCCAGCATGAACAGACCGCCGACCAGCGAGTAGAGGAAGAACTTCACCGCCGCGTACTGCCGCTGGTGGCCGCCGTAGCTGCCGATCAGGAAGTACATCGGCACCAGCATGACCTCGAAGAACACGTAGAACAGGAAGACGTCGGCGGCGGCGAAGACGCCGATCATCGTGCACTCGAGGACGAGCAGCAGCGCGAAGTACGCGGGCACCGAGCGCTTCGACGCCTCCGCGTCGTGCCAGGACGCCAGGATCACCAGCGGCACCAGGATCGCGATCAGCATCAGCATGACCAGCGCGATGCCGTCCACCTCGAAGGTGAAGCTCACGCCCCAGTTCGGGATCCACGGGTACGACTCGCGGAACTGGAACCGGTCACCACCGGCGGAGAAGGCGAACCACATCACCACCGAGAGCACCAGCACCAGCAGCGACCAGCCGAACGCCACCAGCTTGGCCAGGTCCGGACGGCTGCGGGGCAGCAGTGCCACCACCAGGGCGCCGACCAGCGGCGCCACGGTCAGCACCGAGAGGAACGGGAAGTTGGACATTATTCGGCCTTACCTCCGTCGTGACTGCGTGGCCCGCCGGCGGGGGCGGCCGCGTTGAGGTCGATCACGCCAACCACCCCGCCTGCACCGCGAGGAACGCCGCCACCACGAGCAGCGCGCCGGTCAGGATCGAGGTCGCGTACGACCGCACGAAGCCGGTCTGGAGCCGCCGGAGCCGGCCCGAGCCCCCGCCCACGGCGGCGGCCAGGCCGTTGACCAGCCCGTCCACGCCCCGGTTGTCGAGGAACACCAGCGCCCGGGTGAGGAAGATGCCCGGCTTCTCGAAGACCGCCTCGTTGAAGGCGTCCGTGTAGAGGTTCCGGCGGGCGGCGGTGACCACCACGCCGGCCGGCTGCGGCTCGGTGGCCGTACCGGAGCGGAACAGGAACCAGGCCAGCCCGGCGCCCAGCACGGTGACCAGCAGCGACAGCGCGGTGAGCAGCCAGTGCGCCAGCACCGGCGCGTGCTCCCCGCTCTCGCCGCCGAGCCCGTTGGTGGCGGTGAGCCAGTCCGGCACGGAGGTGGCGAGCAGGAAGCCCGCGCCCACCGAGCCGATCGCCAGCAGGATCAGCGGGATGGTCATCAGCTTCGGCGACTCGTGCGGGTGCTCGATGTCCTCGGTCCAGCGCTTCGGCCCGTGGAAGGTGAGCACGAACAGCCGCGTCATGTAGAACGCGGTGAGCCCGGCGCCGAGCAGCGCGGCCATGCCGAACAGCCAGGCCGTCCAGCCCTCCCGCTCGAACGCGGCCACGATGATCGGCTCCTTGGAGAAGTAGCCGGAGAACGGGAACATGCCGATGATGGCGAGCCAGCCCATCATGAACGTCAGCCAGGTGACCTTCATGTACTTGGACAGCCCGCCGAAGCGGCGGATGTCCACCTGGTCGTTCATGCCGTGCATGACCGAGCCGGCGCCGAGGAACATGTTGGCCTTGAAGAAGCCGTGCGCGAGCAGGTGCACGATGGCCAGCGCGTACGCGGCGCCGCCGAGACCGACGCCGAGGAACATGTAGCCGATCTGGCTCACCGTCGACCAGGCCAGCACGCGCTTGATGTCGTCCTTGGCCGCGCCGATGATGCAGCCCATCAGCAGCGTGAGCGCGCCGACGCTGACCACCACGAGCTGGAGCGTCTCGTTGGCCGAGAAGATCGCGTTGGAGCGGGCGATCAGGTAGACGCCGGCGGTGACCATGGTGGCCGCGTGGATGAGCGCGGACACCGGGGTCGGGCCCTCCATCGCGTCCGGCAACCACGCCTGCAGCGGGAACTGGCCGGACTTGCCGGCCGCGCCGAGCAGGAGCAGCAGCCCGAGCACCAGCACGGTGGTCGAGGTCATCGAGCCGACCCCGTTGAACACCTCGTCGTACTGGGTGGTGCCGAGCATCGCGAACATGATGAAGATGCCGATGGCCAGGCCGGCGTCGCCGACCCGGTTCATCAGGAACGCCTTCTTGCCGGCGGTGGCCGCGCTGGGCCGGCCGTACCAGAAGGAGATCAGCAGGTACGACGCCAGACCGACGCCCTCCCAGCCGAAGTAGAGCATCACGTAGTTGTTGCCGAGCACCAGCAGCAGCATGGCGGCGACGAACAGGTTGAAGTACGCGAAGAACAGCCGCCGGCCCGCGTCGTGCGCCATGTACTCCACGGCGTAGAGGTGGATCAGGAAGCCCACCCCGGTGATCAGCAAGACGAAGACCGCGGCCAGCGGGTCGAAGAGCAGACCGAAGTCCACCCGCAGGTTGCCGACCGCCATGAAGTCCCAGAGGCTCAGCTCGACCTGCTTGTTCTCCAGGCCGCGGAGCTGGAAGAAGTAGGTGAGCCCGAGCACGAAGGCGGCGCCGATGGCGCCCACACCCAGCCAGTGGCCCCAGCGGTCGGCCCGCTTGCCGAGCAGCAGCAGGATCGCCGCGCTGACCAGCGGGATCGCCACCAGCAGCCAGACACTGCCCAGCATCCCGTCCGCCGTGGCGAAGGTGACGGCTTCGGCTGGCTCAGACTGGGCGATCGTCAGAATCTGTTCCACCACGAGCCCCTCAGTACTTCAGCAGGTTGGCGTCGTCGACGCTGGCCGAGCGCCGGGTCCGGAAGATCGCCATGATGATCGCGAGCCCGACCACGACCTCGGCCGCCGCCACCACCATCACGAAGAACGCCATGATCTGGCCGTTCAGGTCGCCGTTGATCCGGCTGAACGTGACCAGGGTCAGGTTGGCCGCGTTGAGCATCAGCTCGATGCACATGAACAGCACGATCGCGTTGCGCCGGACCAGCACGCCCACGGCGCCGATGGTGAACAGCACCGCCGCGAGGATGAGGTAGTAGTCCGGGGTCATTTGTCAGTCCCCTTCGGTGCGGTCTCCTCGGCCGTCAGCTCGCGCACCGGCATGATCTCCGGGATGCTGCGGTCGGTCAGCCGGCCGTCGGGCAGACGGGCCGGGGTGGCCACCGAGGAGGACGTGGCGTAGACACCCGGGCCGGGCTTCGGTCCGGGGTAGTTGCCGGGACGGAACCGCGCCTTCATGGTGGCGATCTGGTCCATCCGGTCCGCCTTGCGCCGCTCCACGTGCGCCAGCACCATCGCGCCGACGGCGGCGGTGATCAGCAGCGCCGAGGTCAGCTCGAAGGCGAAGACGTACTTGGTGAACAGCAGCCGGGCGATGCCCTGCACGTTGCCCTCACCGTTGGCCTCGTCGAGCCCGACCGCCTGGACGCCGTCGAGCGCCCGGTAGAGGCCGGTGCCCACCAGACCGGCGAAGCCGAGCCCGAGGACCACTGCCGCGACCCGCTGGCCGCGCAGCGTCTCGATGAGCGAGTCGGACGCGTCCCGGCCGACGAGCATCAGCACGAACAGGAACAGCATCATGATCGCGCCGGTGTAGACGATGATCTGCACCATGCCGATGAACGGCCCGGCCTGGAGCACGTAGAACACGCCCAGGCAGAGCATGGTCAGCACCAGCCAGAGCGCGGAGTGGACCGCGTTGCGGGCCCACACCATGCCGATCGCCCCGAGCAGGGCCAGCGGCGCGAGGATCCAGAAGGTGACCTCCTCACCCCCGGACACCTGGCCGGCGGCGGCGAGCACCGTAGCCGAGGTCATGCCTTGCCTCCCTTGCCCGCCGCGGCGGCGGACCGCTGCTCGGCCTGCTCGGCGCCGGGGAAGGTCACACCGGGGTGCTCCTCCACCTGGTACCGGCCGGGGCCCATCGGCGAGCGCTCGGCGCCGGCCGAGGTGCCCGGGTTGGTGAGCGCGCCGACGTAGTAGTCCTTCTCGCTGTCGCCCAGCCGCATCGGGTGCGGCGGCTGCTCCATGCCTTCGAGCAGCGGCGCGAGCAGCTGCTCCTTGGTGAAGATCAGGTCCTGCCGGTTGTCCCGGGCCAGCTCGTACTCGTTGCTCATGGTGAGCGAACGGGTCGGGCAGGCCTCGATGCAGAGCCCGCAGAAGATGCACCGGGCGTAGTTGATCTGGTAGGTGCTGGCGTACCGCTCACCCGGGGAGAAGCGCTGCTCCTCGGTGTTGTCGCCACCCTCCACGTAGATCGCGTCGGCCGGGCAGGCCCAGGCGCACAGCTCGCAGCCGATGCACTTCTCCAGCCCGTCCGGGTGCCGGTTGAGGATGTGCCGCCCGTGGTAGCGCGGCGCCGAGACCGGCGGCTTGAACGGGTAGTCGGTGGTGACGACCTTCTTGAACATGTGCGAGAAGGTGACACCGAAGCCCTTGAACGTTCCGGTGATCGCGCCCACGTCACACCTCCCTGGAGTCCGGGCCGGCGACGACGTTGGCCGGCTCCCGCTCGGCGAGCACGCGCTTGGTACGCGGGCTCGGCGGAACCTGAAGATCCATCGGCGGCAGCGGGAAGCTGCCGTACGGCCGGGTGTCCGCCTGCTCCTGGAGCGACGGCTTCAGCTCCTTCTTCCGCGACGGCCAGAAGAGCGTGATCAGCAGCAGCACGCCCGCGCCGACGGCGGTGACGAGCAGCCGGTCCCGGGCCTGCCAGTCCTCGATCGAGCGCAGCCCGGCGAGCACCATGATCCAGACCAGGTTCAGCGGCAGCAGCACCTTCCAGCCGAAGCGCATGAACTGGTCGTACCGGAGCCGGGGCAGCGTGCCGCGCAGCCAGACGAAGACGAACACCAGCAGGATGACCTTGCCGAAGAACCACAGCATCGGCCACCAGCCCTCGTTGGCGCCCGACCAGATGGTGATCGGCCACGGCGCGTGCCAGCCGCCGAGGAACAGCGTCACGGTGAACGCCGACATGGTCACCATCGCGACGTACTCGCTGAGCATGAACAGCGCGAACTTCAGCGAGCTGTACTCGGTCTGGAAGCCGGCCACCAGCTCCGACTCCGCCTCGGGCAGGTCGAACGGCGCCCGGTTCGTCTCACCGACGATGGCGATGAAGAACATGATGAAGCTGGGCAGCAGCAGGATCGCGTACCAGCCGGGCGCGGCGAGGTCGAAGCCGCCGATGCTCAGCCGGGTGCCGTCGCCCTGCGCGGCGACGATCCCGCTCGTCGACATGGTGCCGGCGGTCATGAAGACCGCGACCACGCTCAGGCCCATGGTGACCTCGTACGAGACCAGCTGGGCCGCCGAGCGCAGGCCGCCGAGCAGCGGGTAGGTCGAGCCGCTGGCCCAGCCGCCGAGCACGATGCCGTACACGGCGAGCGAGGAGAAGGCCAGCACCACCAGCACCGCCACCGACACGTCGGTGACCTGCAGCGGCGTCCGGTGCCCGAAGATGCTCACCATCGGCCCGAACGGGATCACCGACAGCGCGGTGACCGCGCAGACCACCGAGATCACCGGGGCGAAGAAGTAGACGACCTTGTCGGCCTTGCGCGGGAGGATGTCCTCCTTGAAGGCCAGCTTCACGCCGTCCGCGAGCGTCTGGAGCAGACCGAACGGGCCGGCCTGGTTGGGGCCGGGCCGGACCGCCATGCGGCCGACGACCCGGCGCTCGAACCAGACGCCGAGCAGCGTGGCCGCCACGGCGACGACGAACGCGAACAGGATCTTGCCGAGGACCAGCCACCACGGGTCCTTGCCGAAGTCGGCAAGCGTCGGGTCCTGCGCCGCGAGGATGACGGGGTTCACTGCACCCACCTTTCGTTCCCGACTGCGGAGACGCTCACCACGTCGCCGGACGTCGCGCCGAGGCCACGCCGCACGGTGGAACCGGGTGAGTTGGTCGGCAGCCAGACGACGCCGTCGGGCATCTCGGTGATCGCCGCCGGCAGCGTGATCGCGCCGCGGTCGGTGCCCACCGTGACCGGGTCACCGTCGGCGACGCCCAGCGCCTCGGCGGTGCCCTTGCCGAGCCGGACCACCGGCGGGCGGGCGGTGCCGGCGAGGTGCTCGTCGCCGTCGGTGAGGCTGCCCAGGTCGATCAGCTGGTGCCAGGTGGCGAGCACTGCCTCGCCCGGTCCGGGCTGCCGCACGGCGGCCGCCTCGACCGAGGGCGCCGACGGGCGCTCGACCCGGGTGCGCGGCAGCGCGCCCAGCTCGCGCCGGATGCTCGGCACGTCGCCCGTGCCCAGCCGCACGTCGAGCTGCGCGGCGAGCGCGTCGAGGATGCGGGCGTCGGTCATCGCGCCGGTGTCCAGCACCTTCTCGAACGTGCGCAGCCGGCCCTCCCAGTCCAGGAAGCTGCCGGCCTTCTCGACCACCGGCGCGACCGGCAGAACCACGTCGGCGCGGCGGGACACCGCGCTCATCCGCAGTTCCAGGCTGACCAGGAACGGCACCGCGTCCAGGGCCGTCTCGGCCAGACGCGGGTCGGCCAGGTCGGCCGGGTCGACGCCGGCCACCACCAGGGCGCCCAGCTGACCGTTCGCGGCGGCGCTGAGGATGCCGTCGGTGTCGCGGCCGGCCTGGCTGGGGATCACCCCGGCCGGGATGTCCCACGCCTCGCCCAGCTCGGCGCGCGCGGCCGGCTCGGTGACCACACGGCCGCCGGGGAGCAGGTTCGGCAGACAGCCCGCGTCGACAGCGCCGCGGTCACCCGCGCGCCGCGGCACCCAGACCAGCCGGGCACCGGTACGCCGGGCGACGTCCGCCGCCGCCGACAGCCCGCCCGGCACCTCGGCCAGGCGCTCGCCGACGATCAGGATCGCGCCGGGCTGCCCCAGCGCCTCGGCCACCGTGGCGTGCTCGGCCAGCACGCCGGCCTCCTCGCCGGGCACCACCCGGGCGAGCTTCGCCCCGAGCTTCTCCAGGCCGCGGGTCGCGAACGGCGCGAGCGCGTACACGGTGAGCTTCTTCTTCAGGTACGCCTTGCGCAGCCGCAGGAAGAGGATCGGGCACTCCTCCTCCGGCTCCAGGCCGACCAGCACCACGGCGGGCGCGTTCTCCACGTCCGTGTAGGTCACGTCGGTGACCCCGGCGACGCTGCTGGCCAGGAAGTCGGCCTCCTCGCGGGAGACCGGGCGGGCCCGGAAGTCGATGTCGTTCGTGTGCAGCGCGATGCGGGCGAACTTCGCGTACGCGTAGGCGTCCTCGACGGTGAGCCGGCCGCCGGTCAGCACCGCCGTGCCGGTCGCGCCGTCGCGGGCCGCACGCAGCCCCTCGGCGGCCCGGGTCAGCGCCTCGCTCCAGGACGCCTCGCGCAGCTCACCGGTCTTCTCGTCGCGCACCATCGGGGTGCTGATCCGGTCGAACGCGCGGGTGTACTGGAAGCCCCAGCGGCCCTTGTCGCAGTTCCACTCCTCGTTCACCGCCGGGTCGTCGCCGGCCAGCCGGCGCAGCACCTTGCCGCGCCGCCAGTCGGTGCGCTGGGCGCAGCCGGCCGAGCAGTGCTCGCAGACGCTGGGCGTGGAGACCAGGTCGAACGGGCGGGCCCGGAACCGGTACTGCGCGCCGGTGAGCGCGCCCACCGGGCAGATCTGCACGGTGTTGCCGGAGAAGTACGAGTTGAACGGGACGTCACCGGCGTCGCCGTCCTCGCCGTACTCCTCGTCCCGGTAGATGTTGATCTCCTCGTGCGAGGAGCGTCCCATCAGGTCGATGAACTTGTCCCCGGCGATCTCCTCGGAGAACCGGGTGCACCGCTGGCAGAGCACGCAGCGCTCGCGGTCGAGCAGCACCTGGGTGCTGATCGGCAGCGGCTTCGGGTACTCCCGCTTGTGCTCGTGGAACCGCGAGTCCGTCCGGCCGGTGGACATCGCCTGGTTCTGCAGCGGGCACTCGCCGCCCTTGTCGCACATCGGGCAGTCCAGGGGGTGGTTGAGGAGCAGCAGCTCCATCACCCCCTCCTGGGCCTTCTTGGCGACCGGGGAGGTGAGCTGCGTCCGCACCACCATGCCGTCGGCGACGGTCTGGGTGCAGGAGGCGACCGGCTTGCGCTGGCCCTCCACCTCCACCAGGCACTGCCGGCAGGCGCCGGCCGGGGCCAGCAGCGGGTGGTCGCAGAAGCGGGGGATCTCGGTGCCCAGCTGCTCGGCGACCCGGATCAGCAGCGCCCCCTTGGGGGCGGTGACCTCGACGCCGTCGATGGTCAGCGTGACGGTCTCGGTCTGCTTGGCTACGTCGGTCATCAGTGCGCCCCTACCAGGGTCTTCTCCGACAGCTTCGGAGCGGTACGTCCCTCGATGTAGTCGAGGTAGTCCTGCTTGAAGTACTTCAGCGACGAGGTGACCGAGCTGGTCGCGCCGTCACCCAGACCGCAGAACGAGCGGCCGAGGATGTTGTCGCAGGTGTCGAGCAGGGTGTCCAGGTCCTCGTGGGTGCCCTGGCCGGACAGGATGCGCCGGTAGACCCGGACCATCCAGTAGTTGCCCTCCCGGCACGGGGTGCACTTGCCGCACGACTCGTGGTGGTAGAACTCCAGCCACCGGTAGGTCGCGTACACCGGGCAGTCCTGGTCGGAGAAGATCTGCGTAGCGGTGGTGCCCAGGATCGAGCCGGCCCCCGCCACCCCCTCGAAGTCCAGCGGCACGTCCAGGTGCTCGGCGGTCAGCAGCGGCGTCGACGAGCCACCCGGGGTCCAGAACTTCAGGTTGTGCCCGGGCTTCATCCCGCCGGCCAGCTCGATCAGCTCGCGCAGCGTGATGCCCATCGAGCACTCGTACTGACCCGGGTTGGCGATCCGGCCGGACAGCGAGTAGATCATCGGGCCGGACGACTTCTCCGTGCCCATCGTCTTCCACCAGTCCGCGCCACCGAGCACGATGTACGGCACGCTGGCGATGGTGCCGACGTTGTTCACCACGGTCGGGCTGGCGTACAGGCCGTGGGTCGCCGGGAACGGCGGGCGCAGCCGGGGCTGGCCCCGGAAGCCCTCCAGCGAGTCCAGCAGCGCGGTCTCCTCACCGCAGATGTACGCCCCGGCGCCGGAGTGCACCACCAGGTCCAGGTCGAAGCCCGAACCGAGGACGTTGCGGCCGAGATAACCCTTGGCGTACGCCTCGTCGACAGCGCTGCGCAGCCGGCGGGCGGCGTGCACCGCCTCACCGCGGATGTAGATGTACGCCCGGTTGGCCCGGATCGCGTACGAGGCGATGATGACGCCCTCGACCAGCGAGTGCGGGTCGTAGGTCATCAGCGGCAGGTCCTTGCAGGTGCCCGGCTCGCCCTCGTCGGCGTTCACCACCAGGTAGTGCGGCTTGCCGTCGCCCTGCGGGATGAACCCCCACTTGAGACCGGTCGGGAAGCCCGCGCCGCCCCGGCCGCGCAGTCCGGAGTCCTTGATCAGCTGGATCAGGTCGTCCGGGTGCGCCTTGAGCGCCTTGCGCAGGGCGGCGTAGCCGTCCAGCTTCTCGTAGGTGCCGAGCCGCCACGCGTCCGGCGAGAGCCAGCGCTTGGTGAGCACCGGCGTGAGCTTGGCCAGCGTCTCCGGCCGAGGAGTGGTCACTTCCGGACCCCCGATCCGTTGGCGTCCGCCGGGTCGGCGCCGTCCGCGCCCGTACCGGACTCCGCTTCCTTGAGGTTGCGCTCCTGCGCGCCGGCGTCGTCGCCGGCGGGCTTGCCGTCGCCGGCCGGCGGGTTCGCCGCCGCGCCGGCCGCCTCCGCCGCCCGCGCGTCGCGCGGCGCCGGGGCCGGTCCGTCCACCGGGACCTTGGTGCCGGGGGCGTCCGGCACCGGGGTGCTCGCGTCCGGCTGCCGGGTCTCGGCGGTACGCACCTGCGGCGACTTGGCGTCCGGTGCCTTCACGTCCGGCGCGGTGCTGCCGGAGGCCGCCTTCGGCTCGGCCGGCTCGGGCGCGGGGGCCGGTTTCGCGGCCTCGGCCTTCGCCTTCGCCTCGGCGGCGGCCCGGTCGGCCTCGGCCTTGCTGCGGATCGGGGTCTTCGGGTCGAAGCCCGGCACCGAGACGCCGTGCTGCTCGGCCAGGCGCAGGCCGCGCAGGCTCGGCTCGCCCGGCCCGCCGTCGGCCACCGCGCCGTCGCGCTCGTCGGCGAAACCGGCGAGCTGGACCGCCATCTCCTTGAGCGTGCAGAGCCGCGCCCCACGGGTCGGCATCGGCCGGCCGCCGGCACGCAGCTCCTCGACCACGTCGAGCGCGGCCTGCGGCTCCACGTTGTCGAAGAAGTCGTAGTTGACGGTCATCACCGGGCCGTAGTCGCACGCCGCCAGGCACTCGGCGTGCTCCAGGGTGATCTTCCCGTCGGCGGTGGTCTCCTCGTGCCCGACGCCGAGGTGCTCGGCCAGGGTGTCGTAGACCTTCTGTCCGCCGAGCACGTCGCACATCGTGTTGGTGCAGACGCTCACCAGGTAGTCACCGGTCGGCTTGCGCTTGTACATGGTGTAGAAGGTGGCGACGGCGCCGACCTGGGCCTTGTTGAGCCCGAGCACCTCGGCGCAGAACTCGACACCGGCCGGGGAGACGTAGCCCTCCTCGGACTGCACCAGGTGCAGCAGCGGCAGCAGCGCCGAGCGGGACCGGTCCGCCGGGTACCGGGCGATGATCTCCCGCGCGCGGGCGCGAGTCGTTTCGGAAAAACTCATCGGTCACAACCACCCATCACGGGGTCCAGCGAGGCGCCGCCGGCGATCACGTCGGCGATCAGGCCGCCCTCGGCCATCGCCGGGAGGGCCTGGAGGTTGACGAAGCTCGGCTCCCGGTAGTGCACCCGGTAGGGCCGGGTGCCGCCGTCGGACACCGCGTGTACGCCCAGCTCGCCGCGGGGCGACTCGATGCCGACGTACACCTGGCCCGGCGGAACCCGGAAGCCCTCGGTGACGAGCTTGAAGTGGTGGATCAGCGACTCCATCGACTGACCCA
Organism: Micromonospora sp. WMMA1949; assembly: GCF_027460145.1. NCBI lineage: Bacteria > Bacillati > Actinomycetota > Actinomycetes > Micromonosporales > Micromonosporaceae > Micromonospora > Micromonospora sp. WMMA1949. Next base: position 2,300,281 of record NZ_JAPZBG010000001.1, read on the forward strand.
TGATCTTCGCGACGTGCTCGAGCGAGTTGCCCATGCCGTCCACGCCGATGGCGAGCTGCGCCGGCCAGGCGATCTTCTTGTCGGAGACCATCACCGGGCCGGGCTTCAGGCGGTCCAGCGCCTGCTCGATCAGCTTCAGCGACTCGCGGATCTCCGCGACCCGGACCAGGTAGCGGCCCCACACGTCACCGTCGGTGTGGGTCGGCACGTCGAACTCGTACGTCTCGTAACCGCAGTACGGCATCGTCTTGCGCAGGTCCCACGCGAGGCCCGCGGACCGCAGCACCGGGCCGGTGACGCCGAGCGCCATGCAGGCGGTCACGTCGAGCACCGCCACGTGCTGCGTACGCTCCAGCCAGATCGGCTGGCCGGACAGCAGGTTCTCGTACTCCTTGAGCCGCTTCGGCATCAGCTGGAGGAAGTCGCGGATCTTGCGGATCGCGTCGTCCGGCACGTCCTGCGCCACGCCGCCCGGCCGCACGTACGCGTGGTTCATCCGCAGGCCGGTGATGGTCTCGAAGATGTCGAGGACGTACTCCCGCTCGCGGAAGCCGTACAGCATCATGTTGATCGCGCCCAGCTCCATGGCGGTGGTCGCCAGCCAGACCAGGTGCGACGAGACGCGGTTGAGCTCCATCATCAGCACGCGGATGGTGGTCGCCCGCTCGGTGATGTCGTCGGTGATGCCGAGCAGCTTCTCCACCGCAAGCGCGTACGCCGTCTCGTTGAACAGCGGCGAGAGGTAGTCCATCCGGGTCACGAACGTCGAACCCTGGACCCAGTTGCGGTACTCCAGGTTCTTCTCGATGCCGGTGTGCAGGTAGCCGACGACCGAGCGGGCCTCGCGGACCGTCTCGCCCTCCAGCTCCAGGACCAGCCGGAGCACGCCGTGGGTGGACGGGTGCTGCGGACCCATGTTGACGACGATCCGCTCGTCGTTGATCGGGTCCGTGCCGGAGACGACCTCGTCCCAGTCCCCGCCGGTGACGGTGAAGACCTTGCCCTCGGTCGTCTCGCGCTCGGTCGCGTAGTTCGACGTGCTCACAGTGCCAACCCTCCGATCGCGGCTGCGGGGCTCCGCTTCGCTGCACTCCTCGCGCTCACTGGTACGACCGCCGCTTGTCCGGCGGGGGAATCTCCGCACCCTTGTACTCGACGGGTACGCCGCCCAGCGGGTAGTCCTTGCGCTGCGGGTGCCCCTCCCAGTCGTCCGGCATGAGGATCCGGGTCAGGGCGGGGTGGCCGTCGAAGATGACGCCGAACATGTCGTACGCCTCCCGCTCCTGCCAGTCGGCGGTCGGGTAGACGGCGGTGACGCTCGGGACGTGCGGCTCCTCGGCGGAGACCGCCACCTCCAGCCGGACCATGCGCCGGTAGGTCATCGAGGTGAGCTGGTAGACCACGTGCAGCCGGCGCTCCGCGCCCAGGTAGTCCACACCGGACACCGACGAGAGCAGCTCGAAGCGCAGCGCGAGGTCGTCGCGCATCACCTGGCAGACCTCGGCGATCCGCTCCGGGCGGACGTGCAGGGTCAGCTCGCCCCGGTCGACCACGACCTTCTCGATCGCGTCGCCGAAGTCCGGGTACGCCTCCTCCAGCGCGTCCCGCACCTCGTCGAAGTAGCTCCCGTACGGCCGGGCCGCCTCCTCGATCGGCTTGCGCTGGCGGACCAGGCCGCCGTAGCCGGAGACGTCACCGGTGCCCTGGTTGCCGAACATGCCCCGACCGGCGGGGCTGGCCGGCGGGTACTCCGCCGGGGCGGTGGAGCTGGCACCGGCCGGGGTGGTGGGTACCGGCACCCCGCCGTCGTTGTTCTTGTCGTTCGGTGCGGTCATTTCGGGCCCCTATGCGACGCCTGAAGGTGGTTCTGCGCCTTCATCCAGTTCTCGATCCGGAGCTGCTCCTCGCGCCCCTCGCGGACCGCCTTCGTCCACTCGGCACGGCGGGCCTTGTCGCTGCGGTACGACGAGGGCATCGAGCCGTACGGCACCACCGGCACGTCACCACGCGCCTGGCGGGCCTCCAGCATCTTGCGGCCGTTCGGGCCCAGCGGCTCGTGCATGATCTTCTCGCGCAGCTTGAGCACCGCGTCGATGAGCATCTCCGGCCGGGGCGGGCAGCCGGGGAGGTACATGTCGACCGGGACGACGTGGTCGACGCCCTGCACGATGGCGTAGTTGTTGAACATGCCGCCGCTGCTGGCGCAGACGCCCATCGAGATGACCCAGCGGGGCTCGGCCATCTGGTCGTAGATCTGGCGCAGGACCGGTGCCATCTTCTGGCTCACCCGGCCGGCCACGATCATCAGGTCCGCCTGGCGGGGCGAGGCGCGGAAGACCTCCATGCCCCAGCGGCCCATGTCGTAGTGCGGGCCGCCCGCCGCCATCATCTCGATGGCGCAGCAGGCCAGACCGAACGTGGCGCCCCAGACCGAGGTCTTCCGCGTCCAGTTGACCAGCTTCTCGACGCTGGTGAGCAGGACGCCGGAGGGGAGCTTCTCCTCGATGCCCATCTGCTACCTCCTCAGTCCCAGTCCAGGCCGCCGCGACGCCACACGTAGGCGTACGCGACGAAGACCGCGACGATGAACAGGACCATCTCCACGAAGCCGAAGATCGGCAGGGCGTCGAAGGAGACCGCCCAGGGGTAGAGGAAGATGATCTCGATGTCGAAGACGATGAAGAGCATCGCCGTCAGGTAGAACTTGATCGGGAACCGGCCGCCGCCGACCGGCTGCGGGCTCGGCTCGATGCCACACTCGTACGCCTCGAGCTTGGCCTTGTTCAGACGCCGCGGGCCGGCGAGTCGGGCAGCGGCCACGGAGAACAGCGCGAACGCCGCAGCGAGGGCGAACAGCCCGATGATGGGTGCGTAAGGAGAGAGCGTCATCGTTGTCCCCTGCTCGTCCTTCCCTGACCTCGGTGGTTGGCCAAAATCACACTATTCACGTCCCTGAGACCTCGGTCGTCGGGGGGTCGATCTCTGTCCGGCTCGTGGTCGGTCGTCTCCTACACGGCCGGGGCCGCCTTCGTCATCGCGTTGATGACCCGGTCCATCGCGTCCCCGCCGCGCGGGTCGGTCAGGTTGGCCAGCAGCTTGAGCACGAAGCGCATGAGCATCGGGTGCGGCATGCCGTGCTTGGTCGCCATCCGCATGATCTCGGGGCGGCCGATGAGCTTCACGAAGACGCCGCCGAGCCGGTAGTAGCCGCCGAAGCGGGCCTTCAGCTCCTGCGGGTACGCCATCAGCGCCCGCTCCCGCTCCGCGCCCGCCGGGCGGGCCAGGGCCTGCACCACGACCTCCGCGGCCATCTCGCCCGATTCCATCGCGTACGCGATGCCCTCGCCGTTGAACGGGTTGACCATGCCACCGGAGTCGCCGACCAGCAGCACGCCGCGGGTGTAGTGCGGGACCCGGTTGAAGCCCATCGGCAGTGCGGCGCCGAGGATCGGGCCCTCCGCGTTGGCCTCGTCGGTCATCCCCCAGTCCTCGGGGGTGTTCGCGAGCCAGTCGGTGAGCAGCTTGCGGTAGTTCGTCTTGCCGAACGCCGAGGAGGAGTTGAGGACGCCCAGGCCGACGTTCACCCGGCCGTCGCCGAGGCCGAAGATCCAGCCGTAGCCGGGCAGCAGCGCGTCGCTGCCCTTGGCTCGCAGCTCCAGCCAGGACTCCAGGTAGTCGTCGTCGTGCTTGGCGGGCGAGCGGTAGTAGCGGCGGACGGCCACACCGATCGGGCGGTCCTCCCGCTTGGCCAGCCCGAGGGCGAGCGGGAAGCGGCCGGAGACGCCGTCTGCGGCGACCACGAGCGGCGCGTGGAACGTGGCGGGTTCCTTGTCCGGGCCGACCTCGGCCTGCACGCCGATCACCCGGTCGTCGGCGCCGAGCACCGGCCCGAGGACGTTGACGCTGGTCCGGAGCTTCGCCCCGGCGGCGACCGCGCGCTGGGCGAGCAGGTCGTCGAAGTCGAGCCGGGTGCGCACCAGGCCGTAGTTGGGGAAGCTGGCCAGGTCGGGCCAGTCCAGCTCCAGGCGTACTCCGCCGCCGATCACCCGCAGGCCCTTGTTGTGCAGCCAGCCGGCCTCGGGCGAGGTGTCCACGCCCATCCGGATGAGCTGCCGCACGGCCCGGGGCGTGAGCCCGTCACCGCAGACCTTCTCCCGGGGAAACTCCGTCTTCTCCAGCAGCAGCACGCGTACGCCGTGCCGCGCCAGGTGGTACGCCGTGGCCGATCCTCCGGGACCGGCGCCCACGACGATGACGTCGGCGTCGTTCTCCACCGCGGTCATCCGCGCCTCCTCCCGCATGCTCGTGAAATGCTTCACAAGCCGATCCGGATGGAGTCTATGACCGCCGTTACACCAGTACGCGGTGAGGGGGGCCTAACTTCGCGGAAACGGGCCGGTAGGAGCGCCGAAACCGGTCACGGACGGGCCGGCGAGGCCGGTCCCAGCCCGGCGTCGAGGCGGATCGCCTCGGGCAGGTGGTCGCGCAGCGCGCCACCGGCCGCCCGGTCCAGCGCCGCCAGCACCTCGGCGACGACCTGACGTACGTCGGCGGGATCCGCGCCGGCCAGCTCGCGAAGCTGCGCGATCAGCTCGGCGGCGTCGTCGTCGGTGGCGGCCTGGTCTGGTCCCGTCATGGGGGCGAGCCTACGGGACAAAGTAGACCAGAACCGGATATTCACGAAATGCCCAGCGCTTGCTGGCTGCGCGGTCAGTTTCGGACGGCCCGGTGCAGCGCCACGACGCCGCCGGTCAGGTTGCGCCACGCCACCCGGCCCCAGCCGGCCGCGCCGATCCGGGCGGCCAGCGCCGCCTGGTCCGGCCAGGCCCGGATCGACTCCGCCAGGTAGACGTAGGCGTCCGGGTTGCTCGACACCGCCCGGGCGACGGCCGGCAACGACCGCATCAGGTACGACAGGTAGACGGTGCGGAACGCCGGGTTCACCGGCGTGCTGAACTCGCAGACCACCAGCCGCCCGCCCGGCCGGGTCACCCGGGCCAACTCGGCCAGCGCGGCATCGGTGTCGTTCACGTTGCGCAGCGCGAAGGAGATGGTCACCGCGTCGAAGCTGGCGTCGGCGAACGGCAACCGCAGCGCGTCCCCGGCCAGCAGCGGCACCGACGGGCGGGTGCGCTTGCCCGCGTACAGCATGCCCAGCGACAGGTCGGCGCCGACCGCGTACGCCCCGGAGTGGGCCAGTTCCTCGGTCGAGACGCCGGTGCCGGCGCCCACGTCGAGCACCCGCTCGCCGGGCCGCAGCCCGAGCGCCGCCCGGGTGGCCCGCCGCCAGGACCGGTCCTGCCCGAAGGAAAGCACGGTGTTGGTCAGGTCGTAGCGGGCCGCGACACCGTCGAACATCGCGGCTACCTCGTGCGGCTGCTTGTCCAGGCTGGCGCGCTGGCCCTGCGGGGTACGGCTCACCCCTCCACTCTGCCAGCCGCGCCGCTCCCGTCCTGCCCCGGGTACGCGAGAGGGCGGGGTGGCCACCCACCCCGCCCTGATCGCGTAACGGTTCGCCGGTCAGTCCTCGGCGCGCTCCTCGCCCGGCGTGACGAGCACCACCTTGCGGCGGCGGGACAGCATCATCAGCGCCGCGCCGGCCGCGAGGACGGCCGCGCCGATTCCGCCGATCAGGCCGACCTGCATACCGGTCACCGGCAGGCCACCGTCGCCGGTGCCGCCTCCCGTACCGCCACCGGCGGTCGGGGTCGGCACCGCCGTCACGCTGCCGGTCGGGGTCGGCTCGGCGGTCGGCGTCGAGGTCGGGCCGGCGGTCGGCGTCGGGCTCGGCGTCGACTGCGGGCTCTGGTCGACGAAGACGTCGAACTGGGCGGTGTTGTCACCGTCGTCGGCCTCGGAGAACGCGCGGCGCTGCGCCGAGGTGGCGGCCTTCGGCCGCTCCTCCGGCGCGCCGGAGGCCGCCTCCAGCCCGGCGGCCCAGACGAAGCCCGGGCGGAGCACCTTCTCGGTCACGTCCGCGCCGACAGTCACCCGCACGCCCGCGGTGTAGTACTGGCCGGGCTTGAGCACCGCGCCCAGGTCCTCGCAGTACGCGTTGGCGAACCCGCCCAGGTTCTGCTCGACGCAGCCCTCGGGCAGCTCGGCGAAGGTGACGCCGGCCGGCAGCGTGATGCCGTAACTGACGCCGGTGGCGTTCTCGCTGCCGTCGTTGAACACGGCCCAGTCCAGCGGCGCGGTCTGGCCCGGCCGGACCGGGCGCAGGCCCGACTCACCGGCGTCGTCGCCGTCGACCACCACGTCGGCGTACACGTCCTGGACCCACGTGGTGAGGTCGTAACCGGGGTCGGTGACGGTGATGTCGTGGTCGACCGTGTCCAGCACACCGGTGCCGTTCGCCGCGCTGATCGAGACCGTGAGCGTGCCGGCCGCGCCGGTGCCGCCGGTGGAGAACAGCGGGATGCCGAAGTCCTCAGTGGTCCCGGCGGGCAGGTCGCCCAGCAGGCAGGAGAAGGCGGTGCCGCGGATGTCGCAGCCGGCCGGGACCAGCACACCGACCTTGGCCCTCACGAGGCCCTTCGTCTCGACCGTGACCCGGACGTCCTTCGCGTCCACCGTCCCGACGGTGTTGTTCACCTGGAACTTGAACGGCTTGGCCTTGGCCTCGCTGACGCCGTTGGCGAGCTGGTAGCTGAGCGGGATGAGCTGGAGGTCGGCCTTGTCGGCCGCCTGCGCCGGGCCGGCGAGCGCGCCGAAACCGGCGGTGGAGAGCAGGGCCACGACGCCGGCGCTGGCCAGCGTGGACCGGTAGCGGAAGGTCATTGTTCCCCCGGGGGTAGGGACGTGCCGATCAATGCACGGAACGAAGGGACGGTACCGGAGCGACGCGTCGCCACGCCAGCGTCCGACGGTGGGAATTCCCGTCGATACCGACAGACGGCAAGGGCGGGATGGTCACCCATCCCGCCCTTGCCGCGGTGCGTTATGTGAACGGCCCTCATGGGCCGATGGAGGACGACGGTCCCCGACGGACGCCGCCAGCGTAATGGCGTCGTCGGCTCACCGGGCCGTGCTCGACCGGGTCGCCGCCGACCTGTTACCTGCCTGCTCGCGGCCCGGATCGGTGGTGTCGCGCGGGCAGGCTAGCCGCCGGTGATCACGCAGGTGAAGACCCCTGACCGAAGCTTCACCGGAAACGGGCGGACCTCCGGCCGCACGACGGACGGCGACCGGCCGAACGGCCGAACCCGCTCAGTTGACCTCGACCAGCGGCAGCGACTTGCCGGCCCCGCCGCCGGGCAGCGCGATCGACGAGAAGTGCGACACCACCCGGTCGTCGCTCGGGTCGTCGGCGGGCGTGTGGTGCACCGCGAGCCGGTTGTAGAGCGTGTCCCGCTGGGCCGGGATCCGGTCGGCCGACCGGATCATGCCGATCAGCTCGTGCAGGTTGGACCGGTGCCGGGCGCCGGCCGAGGAGATGACGTTCTCCTCCAGCATGATCGAGCCGAGGTCGTCCACGCCCATGTGCAACGCGAGCTGCCCGACGTCCTTGCCGGTCGTCAGCCAGGACGCCTGCAGGTGCGGCACCGTCTCGAAGAACAGACGGGCCACCGCGACCAGGCGCAGGTATTCCAGCGTGGTCGCCTGGGTGCGGCCCTTCAGGTGGTTGTTCTCCGGCTGGTACGTCCACGGGATGAAGGCCCGGAAACCGCCGGTGCGGTCCTGCACGTCACGGATCATCCGCAGGTGCTCGATGCGCTCGGCGTTCGTCTCGCCGGTGCCCATCATCATGGTGGCCGTCGACTCCAGGCCCTGCCGGTGCGCCAGCTCCATGACCTCCAGCCAGCGGGCGCCCGACTCCTTCAGCGGCGCGATCGCCTTGCGCGGCCGGTCCGGCAGCATCTCGGCCCCGGCACCCGCGATCGAGTCCAGGCCGGCGGCCTTGATCCGGGCGATGGCCTCGTCCAGGCTCACGCCGGAGACCTTCGCCATGTGCAGGATCTCGCTCGGGCCGATCGAGTGGATCGCGAGCTGCGGGTACGCCTTCTTGACCGAGGAGAACAGCTCCTCGTAGTACTCGACGCCGTAGTCCGGGTGGTGCCCGCCCTGGAGCATGACCTGGGTGGCGCCCAGCTCGACCGCCTCGCCGCAGCGGCGCAGGATCTCCTCGGTCGGGTGGGTCCAGCCCTCCTTGTGCTTGGGGGCCCGGTAGAACGCGCAGAACTTGCACGCCGTCACGCAGACGTTCGTGTAGTTGATGTTGCGGTCGATCAGGTACGTGACGATGTTGTCCGGGTAGCGGCGCCGCCGTACCGCGTCGGCCGCCTCGCCCAGCGCGTGGAAGGGCGCGTCGGTGTAGAGCAGCAGCGCCTCCTCGGGCGTGATCCGCCCGCCGTCCGCGCCGCGTTGCAGGATGTCGTCGATCTCCCGGTTCGCCGTCACATCCCCGAGCGTACGTCGCGGGCCCGACGGCGGGAAACGCCACTCCTCACCTGGTGACGAGAGACCCACCCGGTCAGGGCATGCCCGGGCTGGCCACCGGCAGCCCGATCGCCCTGGCCGCCTCCAGCAGCCGCTTGTCGTACGTGACGAACGCGACGAACTCGGCCGCCGCCTGCCGGGCCAGCACCTCGGCGGTCGCGAGATGGACGGCGTCCAGGCTGCGCAGCATCGGCTCCGGATACGCGCCCGCTGTCGCCCGGACCGTGGCGTCGATCTCGACCCGGTAGAGACGTCCCAGCACCGAGGGGACACCCACCAGCGCCTGTGGAGCGGCACGACGCAACGCCCGTGGCACCTCCACCTCGACGAGAGCCGACGACACCAGGGCGGTGCCGGCGCGCTCATTCAGCCAGCCGAGCAGATCCGGCGTCTCCGCCTCCCGCCGCAGCATCTTGATGACCGCCGCCGAGTCGAGGTAGATCACCAGCGCTCCTCGTCGCGCGCCTCGACCAGCGCGGCTGCGGCGTCCACCGCGGGATCCCCGAGCACCGGCGGCATCGGGACCGGGCCGATTGCGGTCGGGGCCGTAGCCCGACCCTCGGCCACCAACCGGCCGAGGAGCGCGTCGCCGGCCAGCACCGGGACGAGACGGGCGATCGGCTCACCCCGATCGGTCACCTCGACCGTCTCACCGGCGCGCACCCGCGCCAGCACCCGGCTGGTGTGCTGGTTCAGCTCCCGGACGGCGATCTGCTCCATGAGCCAAGTGTAGGACGCAACGTTCTACGTGTCACGGATGGTGGTCGACCCGAAACGCCACTCCGGAAAGCGGAGCGCTGGCGTCGCCCACCTACGCTCTCGGCGTGTCAGTCGTATCCACTCCCGTACGCGTGGCCGGCGCCCGCTCCGCCCTCTGGTCCCTCACCATGACCGCCGTCCTTGTCGGCTTCGGCCTCGCCGTGATCGCAGTCAGCGTGGTGGTCGGCCACCTCACCGTGGGACTGCCGATCGCGGTGCCGATCTCCGTCAGCCTGGCCGGCTGCTTCGCCTTCGCGGTCGGTCTGCGCCTGCTGCACCGGGGCTGGTGGCTGACGTTCCTGTCGGTGGTGCCGGCCCTGTTCGTGCTGGTGGGCACCGTGCAGCTCGCGCCGGAGTCGGTCCTCCGGGAGCGCGGCGTCGCCCAGCAGGTGACCATCACCGACGTGCAGACGGCCGGCAAGCGGCACGAGTTCGCCCTCCAGGGCGACACCGGCCGGCTCGCCGAGCCGCTGGTCTACCGGGGCAGCTCCCCCGGCTACCGGGTCGGCCAGCGGCTGACAGTGGTCGTCGACCCGCGTGGTGAGGTGGAACTGACAGACGCGCGGGACGTGGACCCGGACGGAAAGCGGGGCATGCTCGTGCTCGGCGCGGCGGGATGGACCCTGTTCGCGCTCGTCGGCGGGTGGCGCGGCCACGTCAGCCGGGCCCGTGGCCGTGCTGCCACGGCACCGCCGGTGGTGATCTGAGCGGCGGCGCCCCTACGCGTCGTAGTCGACTGTCAGCTCGTCGGTGACCGGGCTGGACTGGCAGGTCAGCACGTAACCGGCGGCCACCTCGTCGGGCTCCAGCGCGTAGTTTCGCGCCATCGTCACCTCGCCGACCGTCACCTTGGCCCGGCAGGTCGAGCACACGCCGCCCTTGCACGCGTACGGCAACTCGCCGCGCACCCGCAGGGCCGCGTCCAGCACCCGCTCGTCCCGGCCCATCGTGAAGCTCGACGAACGGCCGTCCAGCAGGATCGTCACCTCGGTGCCCGCCCCGGGCCGGTCGGTTTCCCGCCGGACCGGCTCCGGCGGGGCGTCGACGTGGAACAGCTCGGTGTGCACCGCCGCGTCCGGCACGCCACGACCCGCGAGCACCGCCTTGGCGTCCACCACCATCCCGTATGGGCCGCAGAGGAACCACTCCTCGATCTCGTCACCGGGCACGACGGTGTCGAGCAGCCGGGTCAGCCGGTCGGCGTCGATCCGCCCGGACAGCAGCGCCGACTCCCCCATCTCGCGGGACAGCACGTGCACCAGGTGCAGCCGGGTCGGGTAGCGGTCCTTCAGGTCGGCCAGCTCCTCGGCGAACATCACCGAGTTCGCCGTGCGGTTGCCGTACACGAGCGTGAACGTGCTGTGCGGCTCGGTCGCCAGCGCGGTCGCGGCCAGCCCGAGGACCGGGGTGATGCCGGAACCGGCGACCACCGCGCCGTACCGGCGGGCCCGGTCCGGGGTGAACGCGGAGGTGAAGTGGCCCAGCGGCGGCAGCACCTCGACGGTGTCGCCGCCACGCAGCGCACCGCAGGCGTACGCGGAGAACGCCCCACCCGGGACCTCACGCACCCCGACCCGCAGCCGGCCGTGCCGGGCCAGCTCGTCGGGGGTGGAGCAGATCGAGTACGACCGCCGGACCTCCTCGCCGTCGCCGCCGGCCGGGCGGCGGACGGTGAGGTGCTGCCCGGCGGAGAACGCGAACGTGTCGCGCAGCTCCTCCGGTACCGCGAACGTGATCGACACCGAGTCGTCGGTGAGCCGGTCCACGGCGGCGACGGGCAGCGGGTGGAAGACCGGCCGGCGGCGAACCGGCCGCGTGATGGTGACAGTCACAGCGCCTTCAGGTGGTCGAAGGGTTCGGAACAGGAGCGGCAGCGCCACAGCGCCTTGCACGCGGTCGAGCCGAAACGGCTGATCTGCGTGGTCTCCGGCGACCCGCAGCGCGGGCAGCGGACGGCCAGCGTCAACGGCACCACCGTGTCGTCGCCGCGCGGCGCGGGCGGGGCGATGCCGGCGGCGGCGAGCTTGGCCCGGCCGGTGTCGGAGATCCAGTCGGTGCTCCACGCCGGGTGGTAGACGGTACGGACCTCGGCGTCCGGATGCCCGGCGGCGGCCAGCGCCCGGCGGATGTCCTCCCGGATCACGTCCATGGCCGGGCAGCCGGTGTAGGTGGGGGTGATGGTGACGACGACCCGGCCGGTGTCCGGTTCCTCGTCGACCGCGCGCAGGATGCCCAGCTCGTCGATGGTGATGACCCGGATCTCCGGGTCCACCACCGCCGCCGCGACCGCCCTGGCGTCGGTCACCAGCGCCGCCCTCCGTTCGCGACTGCGGGGCTCCGCTCCGCTGCACTCCTCGCGCTCACCAGCTTGCTCCGGGGTGGGCGCGGTGCAGCACCTGCATCTCGGCGAGCAGATAGGAGAGGTGCTCGGTGTGCAGGCCGTCCCGGCCGCCACCGGGCGTCCAGCCCGTCTCCGGGCGGCTCAGCGTCGCCTCGTCCAGCACCGCGGATACGGTGGCGTCGAAGTCGGCCCGAAGGGTGGACGGGTCGACCGGCGCCGCCGGGTCCGGGGTGAACAGCTCGTGGACGTACGGCCACACCTCGTCGACCGCGTCCTGCATGCGCCGGTGCGACTCCTCGGTGCCGTCGCCGAGCCGCCTCACCCACAGCGCGGCGTGGTCCAGGTGGTACGCCGACTCCTTGCGCGCCTTCGCGCCGACCGCCGCCAGGCGTTCGTCACCGCAGCCGGCCAGCGCCGTGTAGAGCGGCGACTGGTACGCGGCCAGGAAGAACAGCTTCGCCATGGTCGCGCCGAAGTCACCGTTGGGCAGCTCGACCAGCAGGCAGTTGCGGAACTCGCGGTCGTCGCGCAGGTAGGCCAGGTCGTCCTCGTCGCGGCCCGCCCCCTCCAGCTCGCCCGCGTACGTGAGCAGCAGGCGCGCCGCGCCGAGCTGGTCGAGGGCGATGTTGGCGAGCGCGATGTCCTCCTCCATCTCGGGAGCGCGGGAGGTCCACTCACCGAGGCGCTGCGCCGCGATCAGCGCGTCGTCGCCGATGGCGAGCGTGAAGTCGAACAAGCTCATAGATGCGCAGCCCCTTCGGGGACCTCGTAGAAGGTGGGGTGCCGGTAGACCTTGTCGGCGGCCGGATCGAAGAACGCGTCCTTCTCGTCCGGGCTGGACGCGGTGATCGCGCTCGCCGGCACCACCCAGATGGAGACGCCCTCCTGGCGGCGGGTGTAGAGATCCCGGGCGTTGCGCAGGGCCAGCTCGGCGTCGGGGGCGTGCAGGCTGCCGACGTGGGTGTGCGACAGGCCACGGCGGGCCCGCACGAAGACCTCCCACAGGGGAGAGGACGAGCCGCTCATGCCGGATTGACCGGGCATGCCCTCACGGCCCTCGCTCCGCTCGGTGCGTTCGCTCATGCCGCTACCGCCTTTCGCTCTGCCCGCTTCGCGGCGTACGCCGCGGCGGCCTCCCGTACCCACGCGCCGTCGGCGTGCGCCTTGCGCCGGTGCGCCATGCGCTCCCTGTTGCACGGCCCGTCGCCCTTGATCACCCGCATCAGCTCGTCGTAGTCGGGCTGGGTGTAGTCGTACGCCTGCCGCTCGTCGTTCCAGCGCAGGTCGGGGTCGGGAAGGGTCAGGCCGAGCACCTCCGCCTGGCCGACGCACATGTCGACGAAGCGCTGACGCAGCTCGTCGTTGGAGAAGCGCTTGATCTTCCAGGCCATGGACTGGGCGCTGTGCGTCGAGTCGCCGTCCGGCGGGCCGAACATGGCCAGTGACGGATACCACCAGCGGTCCACCGCGTCCTGGGCCATCGCCTTCTGCGCTTCGGTGCCGTGCGCCAGCGTGTGCAGGATCTCGTAGCCCTGCCGCTGGTGGAACGACTCCTCCTTGCAGACCCGGATCATGGCCCGGGCGTACGGGCCGTAGGAGCAGCGGCACAGCGGCACCTGGTTGACGATCGCCGCGCCGTCCACGAGCCAGCCGATCGCGCCCACGTCGGCCCAGGTCAGCGTCGGATAGTTGAAGATCGAGCTGTACTTCTGCCGCCCCTCGAGCAGCAGCTCCACCAGCTCGTCGCGGCTGATGCCGAGCGTCTCGGCGGCCGCGTAGAGGTAGAGGCCGTGACCGGCCTCGTCCTGCACCTTGGCGAGCAGGATCGCCTTGCGCTTGAGCGACGGCGCCCGGCTGATCCAGTTGCCCTCCGGCTGCATGCCGATGATCTCGGAGTGGGCGTGCTGCGCGATCTGCCGGATCAGCGTCCTGCGGTACGCCTCGGGCATCCAGTCGCGGGGTTCGATCTTCTGGTCCGCGCTGATGACGTCGGCGAAGTACGCCTCGACGTCCTCGTCCGGGGCCGCACCGCCGCGCCGGGCCCGCGCCGCCGCCTCGCGCAGCGCCGCTTCCGCCGCCTCCACCTCGCCGAGCAGGCCGCCGCCCGGAGCGTCCTCCGGCGGGGCGAAGTCGTTGCCATACATGCAGCCAGTGTTACAGCTCGCCACGAATGACACCAGAGGGTGTAACAGGTTTCGAGGGACACCTCGCGTCACCGGGCATGTGCATGCCGACATCGGCCCTGGTAGCTGTGATGTCGATCACTCGCAGTGGGTGAAATCCCCCAAGGATGCCAAAGCGGCTCAATATCCCGCTCACCCGGCAAACTCACGGGTGTCGAGACCTGGCATCGAGGCTGTCCGGAAGTAGACTTCCGACCGGCAAACCGTTCGGCTTCATGATCGTCACCGTTCAGGCCATCGTCCCCCGGCCTAGTGGCGACCGGGCCGAACCCATGCGGAAGCGCCGGTCCCCCCGGCCAGACATCTGGAGCTCACCACTCATGCGACCTCGCGTGACCATGGTGCTCGCCATCGTGGCGGTCCTCATCGGCGGCGTCATGCTGGTGCCGGCCGCGTACGCGAAGTTCTCCACCGGAGACGGCGTCGGCGGTTTCGGCGGCGGCGAGCAGGTCCCGGCGCCGGCACCGACCGCGCCGGCGGCCCCGACGCTCGCCGACGCCCCGGTGTCGGTGAACTTCAAGGGCGAGTTCTTCTCCTGGGCCCTGATGGACCGCGAGACCGGCACCGTCACCGGCGCCGAGAACATGAACCAGACCAGCTCCACGGAGTCGATGCTCAAGGCCTGGATCGTCGCGGACTACCTCCGCCAGCTCGGCGACAGGCAGCCGAGCGCCGGTCTGAAGAAGGCGGCGATCCTCGCGATCCGGGACAGCGACGACGACGGCGCGAACGCGGTCTACCGGGCGGCGGGAGGTTCCTACCGGCCGCAGCCGGGCGGGCGGCCCGACCCGGTCATCGCGCGGGCCATCCAGATCTGCGGTCTGACCGACACCAGGCCCGGCAACGTGCCCGACTACAAGGGCTGGTGGAGCTTCACCGAGATGTCCCCCCGGGACGCGGTCCGCCTCGGCGACTGCATCGCCGACGGTCGCGCCGCCGGCCCCAAGTGGACCAAGTGGCTGCTCAGCGAGATGACCAAGGTGGCCGGCAGCGTCAGCAAGCAGGGCACCCGGTCCGGCGGCGGCCGGTGGGGCATCATCGACGGCCTTCCGGCGACGATCAAGTCGCAGGGCCCGGTGCACATGAAGAACGGCTGGACCCAGCTCGCCTACGACGGCAACTGGCACGTCAGCTGCCTGGCGTTCACCGACAAGTGGAGTCTCGCCGTGATGATGCGGTACCCGGGCCGCGCCGGCCTGCCGTACGGTGCGAAGATGTGCGCCACCGTCGCCACCCAGCTCGTGACGCCGCAGCCCGGCGCCGCGCTCAAGGTGCCGCAGCAGCCGGTCGGGAAGCTCTGATGGCCGGTGCCCGGCGTCGGCCCGGCAGCTATCGGCGGCCGCTGGCGTTCAGCGTCCTGGCTGCGGTCCTCGTCGGCCTTCTCGGCCTCTCCCTGCGCGTGATCCCCGGTTCGCCGCTGGAGGCGACCGCGAACTCGCGTCCCGAGCCGACGAGCGAGCGGTCCGCCCGGCAGCCCGTCGACCGCAACGCGACCCGCGTCGCCCCCTCACCGTCGATCGCCCCGCTGCCGTTCCAGGCGAAGAACCTGGACAGCCTGAAGATCAAGGGCTGGTACGCCTGGTCCGTGCTGGACAAGCGCACCGGAAAGATCATCGGCTCGGCGAACATGGGCGAGACGAGCACCACCGCGTCCCTGATCAAGTCCTGGGTGGTCGCCGACTACCTGCGCCTGAGCGCCGCGGACGGCAAGACGCCGAGCGACGCGAAGCTGGCCGACGCCACGAAGATCATCCGGGACAGCGACAACACCCGGGCCCAGGAGTTCTACAAGAATGTCGGCGGCTCGGACTCGATCGAGCGGCTGATCTCGATCTGCAAGCTGACCGACAGCGAGGTCGCCGATGACGGCGGCTGGAGCCGCACCGAGCTGTCCCCTCGGGACACCGCCCGCCTCGGGCTCTGCATCGACGACGGGCGGGCCGCCGGGCCGAAGTGGACCAAGTGGCTGCTCAACGAGATGCGCCAGGTCCGCGCTCCCGGCGACTTCGGCATCCGCAAGGCGTTCCCGGCGGCCCAGCAGAAGAAGATCGCCATCAAGAACGGGTGGATCGACCGGGACAAGGAAGAGGAGTACCACGTCAACTGCCTGGCCATCGGCGACACCTGGACGATGGGCGTGATGCTGCGCACCCCGTTCGGCGTCGAGGGCGGCTGGGAGTACGGCATGGACGCCTGCGAACGGATCACCAAGGCGCTGCTGCGCCCGGCGACCTGAGCCGGGCACGCCCGGCCTGACTCCGCGCGGCCCGCGCGGTCAGCCCTCGCTCGCCCGCGCGGTCAGCCCTGGAAGAACTCCGGTCCGCCGGCCGGCAGCGCCGGCACCTCCCCGTACGCGGCCGCCCGGCGGGCGAACTCGCGCAGCCCGGCCACCTGCCGCTCCCCCAGCGAGAAGTCCAGCGCCCGGAAGTACGTGGCGAGCGTCGCCGCGTCGAACGTCTCCCAGCGGGCCGCCGCCTCCGCCACCTGGTCCAGCTCGGCCAGGCACAGGTCGCGCGAGCGCAGGAACGCCTCGTGCACCTCCTTGACCAGCCCCGGGTGGGCGGCGGCGAACTCGCGGCGTACCGCCCAGACGGCGAACACCATCGGCAGGCCGGTCCAGTCGTGCCACGCCTGCCCCAGGTCGGTCACCTCGAGACCCTTGGCCGGCGCCTCGTAGAGCGCGCGCAGCGCCACGTCGCCGATGAGCACTCCGGCGTCGGCCTCCAGCAGCATCTGGGTCAGGTCCGGCGGGCAGCGGAAGTACTCCGGGCGCACCCCGTGCCGCTCGGCGAGCAGCAGCTGGGCCAGCAGCACCCCGGTACGCGACGTGGAGCCGAGCGCCACCCGGGCGCCGTCCAGCTCGCCCAGCGGGCGGGTGGACACCACGTTCACCGAGAGGACCGGCCCGTCGCTGCCTACCGCCAGGTCGGGCAGGAGCAGCAGGTCGTCGGCGTGCTTGAGGAACTCCACGAGCGTGATCGGGCCAATGTCCAGGTCACCGGCGACCAGATCGGCGCTCAGCCGGTCCGGCGAGTCCTTGTGCAGGTCGACGTCGATGAGCGCGCCGGACCGCATCAGCCCCCAGTAGATGGGCAGGCAGTTCAGGAACTGGATGTGCCCCACGCGGGGGCGGGCGATGCGATCGGCCATGACCCGACCGTATCGCCGTGGCTTCCGCCGCGCCGCCGGGGGAGCCGATGAAGTGGCGAACCCCGCTCCCGCCGGGAAGGAAGGGCCCCTTGTTAACGCCTCCGGTAGAGGAAGGGGCCCTTGTTAACACCGGCGATCAGACCGGCTCCGGCGCGACGGCGGCAGGCGTGGCCGTACCGGCGGCGGCGCGCTCGGCGCGTACCGCGCGGCGGACCGGCCAGGCCAGCGCCACCACCACGAGCAGGCCGGCCACGCCGCATCCGGCGACGAGCGTGCGCGGGCCGGCCACCTCCAGCAGCAGGCCACCGATCAGGTATCCGCCCATCGCGGCGCCCTGGGCGGCCGCCCCGAAGGCGGCGAACGCCCGGCCCCGGGCCGCCTCCGGCACCCGGCGTGCCAGCAGCAGGTTGTTGAAGACGTTGTCGCCACCGTTGCCCACGCCGCCCAGCAGCCAGATGGGCACGAGCAGCCAGGCCGAGGGCACCGCCGCCGAGACCAGCACCGCCAGACCGCAGCCGCCGAGCAGCAGCAGCCCGGCACCGAGCAGCGCGCCGTCGTCGGCGAGCCGACGGGCGACGCGGGCGAACAGCCACGCGCCGAGCACGATGCCGAGCGTCCAGGAGCCGGTGACCAGGCCGTACACGGTCGCGCTGCTGCCGAGCGTCTCCCGGATGAAGAAGACCTCGATCACGTTCACCGCGCCGACCGCGCCGATCACCGCGGCCACGCTGCCGACCATCACCGTCAGCAGCGGGTCGCGGCGCAGCCGCCACGGGGGTGCGACCACGGCGGCGGTCCCGGCCGTCGCCCGGCGGCCTCCCCTGCGGGTACGGACGAGCAGCCCGGCCGCCACCAGCGAGAGATAGCTGAGGGCGCCGAGGAGCAGCGGTACGCGGGTGCCGAACTGGCCGACGAGCAGCCCGGCCAGCGCCGGTCCGGCGAGTGCGCCCAGCGTGCCGGCGGTCTGGTTCAGCGCACCGGCACGGGGCAGGTCCTCGGGCAGCACCATGGCCGGCACCAGCGCGGCGATCACCGGCTGGGTGACCGCGAGCCCGGTCGCGAGCAGCGCCACAAGTGCGATCACCAGCACCGGATCCGTGGCGTACGCGAGCGCCACGCATGTCGCACCCTGGCCGGCCCCGGCGGCGATCAGCAGCACCCGGCTGTCCACCCGGTCGGCGAGGCGGCCGGTCAGCGGGGCGAGCGCCACGAGCGGCAGTGTCGCGGCGAGCAGCAGCCCGGAGACCGCGAGCCCACCGGCCCCGGCGGACTGGAGCGCAAGCGTGAGAGCGCTGGTGACCAGGAAGTTCCCGCAACTGGAGACGCCGCGCGCGGTGGCCGCGAGCCAGACGTCCGGCCAGCGCGACGCGGCAGTTGTGAAGGACATACTTCGAAAGTAATCCTTCACAACTGCCGTGCGCAACCCCGTCAATCGAGCGGCATCGCCCGATACTGCGTCGCCACCGGCCGGGCCCCGGCCGGCGGATCGGTCCGGGTCCGTCGCCGGTACGGCTCCATCAGCGCCTGGATCGCCTGGTTCAGCTCCGTCAACTCCTCGGCGGTCATGAGCAGCACGCTGTCGCTGAACCACGTCGCCGCGTACCACTCCGGCGGCTCGTCCGGCGCGCGGCGCAGCCACTCCCGGACCCGCTGGGCGTCGCGGACCATGTGCGCCTCGACCAGGGCCGCCTCGGCGGCATGCGCCTCCGGGTCGGCGTCCGGTCCCACCTCGACGTGGTACGACGGATTCACCGCCTGCCAGACCCGCTCCCGGGCGTCACCCCGGCCGGGCGCCTGCCGGACCAGCCCGAACTTCGCCAGCTCGCGCAGGTGGTAGCTGGTCGCGCTCGGCGACAGCCCGGCGATCTCGGCGCACTCGGTCGCCGTCGCACCGCCCTCCAGCGTGCCGAGATGTTCCATGATCGCCATGCGCGCCGGGTGAGCGAGCGCCCGCATCACCTGCGGGTCGCTGATCGTCACCCGGCTCCTGCCGGGAAGCGCCTCGGTCATGCCTCAATGATCCCGCGTCCACAGACGCCGGGATCCAGTGGTGAACCCATCGGATTCAGGCAACCTTGAGCTGCTCGTCGCCGAAGTCGGCGATCAGCTTGAGGGTGCCGCCGAGCGCGCCGATGTAGCGCGCGAGCACCTCCTGGGTCGCCACGTTGCCCGACTCGATCTGCGACACCCGGGCGACCGAGACACCCATTCTCGATGCCACCTGCTCCTGGGTCATCTCCCGCCGCTTGCGCAATTCAGCGAGCCGCCACCCGCGGGCGTGATCGAGCATCGCCCCGACCTCGGCCTCGAACGCACGCGGGCCGCCGGCCGTGTCGATAGCCCGGTCCAGGTTGGTGGTGTCACGCCAGCGCTTGACCCCGCTCATCGGTTCTCCTCCTGCCGTTCCTTGAGGTACGTGTCGTACAGCTGCTCCGCCTCCGGAATGGCTTCGCGATACCACCGTGCCCACTGCCCGGACTTGTCACCGGCGACCAGCAGCACCGCCGAGCGCCATGGATCGAAGACGAACAGAACCCTGATCTCGGTCCGCCCCGCCGACGGGGGCCGCAGCTCCTTGAGATTGCTCAGACGCGATGCGGTGATGCTGTCGACGAGAGGCCGCCCTTCGGTCGGCCCGTTGCGTTCGAGCACCAGGATGGCCTGGTTGACGAGGCGGTGGGATTCGCGGTCGAGAACGTAGAGCTGGTCGAGGAACTCCTCCACCTGCCCGGTCATCAGGATCTCCCACTCCATCCCCCGCACCTCCGGACTTAATAATATTCTTAAGGCGGAGGCGGGTCGAGCGAAACGGCAGCCACCAGGAAATTGGTTGGCGCGACCGGCCGGCGCTCCCGTAGCGTGGAGGGCCGCCCGACGGCCGCGGTGAGCATGCACCGCAGCGGACGTCCCCGCGCCGGGAGCAGGCCAACCGCCCCGGATACGCGAGCGAGCCTCAGTTGAGCCATCGGAGTTCACAGTGCCCGCAACCGACCTTGACGCCACACCCGGCCTCGACGCCGAACTCGCCGCCGAGCGTGCCCACCTCACCGCCTCCCGCGCCGCGCTGACCCGGATGCGGGAACGCGCCGAGTCGCTCTTCGCCACCGGCGACAAGGTGGCCGGCGACTCGTACACCGCCGAGCAGCTCGGCCGGCACATGGCCCGGCGGGTCAAGGAGCTGGCCGACGATCCGACCACCCCGCTGTTCTTCGGGCGCCTGGACTTCGGGGAGGCAGACCCGGACCATGCCGGCCGGGAGTACCACGTCGGGCGGCGGCACGTCACCGACGAGCTGGGCGAGCCGCTGGTGCTGGACTGGCGGGCGCCGGTCTCCCGGTCGTTCTACCGGGCCAGCGCGCGCGACCCGCAGGGTGTCGCCGTACGCCGCCGGTTCGGGTTCAGCGCCGGGACGCTGACCAGCTTCGAGGACGAGCACCTGGACCGGGGTGAGGAACTCGGCACCGCCAGCCGCATCCTCACCGCCGAGATCGAGCGCCCCCGCGTCGGCCCGATGCGGGACATCGTCGCCACCATCCAGCCCGAACAGGACGAGCTGGTCCGGGCCGACCTGGCCGACTCGATCTGCGTCCAGGGCGCTCCCGGCACCGGGAAGACGGCGGTCGGGCTGCACCGCGCCGCGTACCTGCTCTATCTGCACCGGGAACGGCTGCGCCGCTCGGGCGTGCTGATCGTCGGGCCGAACCGGGCTTTCCTGTCGTACATCGCGGCGGTGCTGCCGGCGCTCGGTGAGGTCGAGGTCGAGCAGGCCACGGTGGAGGACCTGGTCGCGCGGGTACCGGTCCGCGCGGTCGACGACCCGGCCGCCGCCGCGCTCAAGCACGACGTCCGGATGGCCGAGGTGCTGCGCCGGGCCGTCGACGCCCACATCGGTACGCCCACCGAGCCGATCATGGTGTCGGACGGCTCGTACCGGTGGCGGATCGGGCTCGACCCGCTGCACCGGCTGGTCACCGAGACCCGCCGGGAAGGGCTGCCCTACGCCACCGGGCGGGAACGGGTCCGGGCGCGGCTGGTGGGGCTGCTGCAACGCCAGGCCGAGGCGCGCCGGGCGGAGTCACCGAGCGACGCCTGGCTGCGCCGGATGAGCCGGATCAAGCCGGTCACCGACCTGCTCGACGCGGTCTGGCCGGCACTCACCGCGGACGGGCTGCTGCACCGGCTGCGCACCGACGCCGACGCGCTCGCCGCCGCCGCGGACGGCCTGCTCACGCCCGAGGAGCAGGAGCTGTTCCGGTCCGGCAAGGTCGCGCGCACCGCGAAGGCGACCCGGTGGACCGCCGCCGACGCGGTGCTCATCGACGAGGTGGCCGGGCTGCTGGAACGGCCCTCCGGCTTCGGGCACGTGGTGGTCGACGAGGCGCAGGACCTGTCCCCGATGCAGTGCCGGGCCATCGCCCGGCGCAGCGAGCACGGCTCGATCACGCTGCTCGGCGACCTGGCGCAGGGCACCGCGCCGTGGGCGGCCACCGACTGGCGGGAGTCCCTGGCCCACCTGGGCAAGCCGGACGCTGCCGTGGTGCCGCTGAGTGTGGGCTTCCGGGTTCCGGCCGCCGTGGTGGCGTTCGCGAACCGGCTGCTGCCGGCGCTCGCCGTCGACGTACCCCCGGCCCGCTCGCTTCGCCACGACGGCGCGCTGGATGTGCGTACCGCCGAGGACCTGACGGCCGCGACGGTGGCCGAGGTGCGGGCGGCGCTCGCCCACGACGGCTCGGTCGGTGTGATCGCCGCTGACGACGCGGTGGACCGGCTCCGCGCGGCGCTCGCCGACGCGGGTGTCGAGACCGCGACCGCCGACGACGTCGAGGCCGCGGCGCGCGTCACGGTGGTCCCGGCGACGCTGGTGAAGGGCCTGGAGTACGACCACGTGGTGGTCGTCGAGCCGGCCGCGATCGTGGCCGCCGAGCCGCGCGGGCTGCACCGCCTCTACGTGGTGCTGACCCGGGCGGTCTCCCGCCTGGCCGTGCTGCACCGCGAGCCGCTGCCCGCGCCGCTGGCCGCCTGACGGGAGCGGCCCGGCTGCGCCGACTGGCCGGCCGGTCGCGGTCCTCGACGGGTCCGGCCGCGGCCCCGGCGGGCGGCCCGGTCAGGCGGACAGTGCGGTGGCGACGTCGCGCAGCGGGCGGCCGGACTCGGCGATCGGCACGGTGAACGACAGCCAGGAGCCGTCGGTGAAGTCGATCCGCAGCCGCTTCGGGTTGAGCCGGTGCCACCCCACCCGCGCGGAGGCGATCTCCGCGCGCGCGGCCGACCAGGCCACGGCGGTCTCGGCCAACGCGCGTTCCTCGGCCTCGCGCCCGGCCAGCAGCTTCACCCCGCCGGTACGGCAGACGACCAGCCGCCGGTCGGTGACCGCGAGCAGCGTCTCCCGGACCTGCAGGTCGGGCCGGGGCGGACGGAGCGCGCGGTGCAGGCGCGAGGCGGCCGACCCGGGGGCACCGCGCCCGGCGATCCCCCAGCCGATCGCGTCGACGAGGCGGTCCCCACGGTCCCAGGTGGCCAGTGGCAGCAGCACGTTGAGCAGCACCGAGCCGACGGTCCGCCGGCCCGGGTCGGCGGTGGACTCCGGCTCGGGCGGTGGCGCCGGAGCGAGTCCCTGGCCGACGTCGGCCTTGGCGTGGGCCAGGACGCGCTCGCCCGGCTCGACGAGCAGGCCGATCCGGTCGCGGTATCTGGTCTCGTCCATCGGCTCAGTATCGGTCGTGGCCGTAGCCGTCGTCGGCGGGGCGCTCCGCGGCGGGGGCGTTGCCCATCACCTCGCCGACGATCTCGCGTACCCGGGCCGCGGCGGCCTCCTGCGCCCGGTTCGCCGCCGAGGTGATCTCCTCGGCGAGAGTGTACGAGTCGAAGCGCATGGCCCGCGCGTTGATGTCGGTGGAGAGGATCTTGCCGTCGGCGGCGGCCACGACGGTGACCAGGCCGGAGTCGCTCACCCCCTCGGCGCTGCTCTGCTCCAGCTCGGCCATCCGCGCGCCGAGTTCGCGCTGCCACCCGTCCAGGTTGCGGGCGAGCGCCTCGATCCGGTCCAGGGCCGGGAACGTCATTGCTGCCTCTCAGTTCACGATCGAGTCGAACACGTTCTGCACGCCCTTGGTGTACGGGCCGAGGTCGTCGCGGTACGTGCCGTCCGTCAGGTAGTTGCGGTCCTTGCGCCCGTCGGAGACGTCGTGCAGGCCCATTCCGGTGTCGAGCAGGGCGCCGCCGATGCCGGGGATGTTCACCGGGGACGCCTGGTTGATGACGAACTTGCCCGGGAAGAGCACGGCGGCGCGTTCGACCTTGAAGGCGAGCGCCGCCTTCGTGTAGCCGGACTTGCTGAACGCGCTGTACGCCTTCTTGGCCCGGCGCAGCTCCATCACCACCTTGGCGTAGTGGTCGAGCAGGTTGGCGACCTTCTGGAGCTTGGTGGCGAGCTTCGTGAGGATCTCTGCGAACCGCGCCACGATCTTGACCATGCGGCCGACGGTGGTGGCGAGCCGGGCCAGCACCCGCACCACTGTGGCGGCCAGGCTCACGCCGGCGCTCAGCGCCGCCGCCACCGCGGCGATGATGACCTCGGTCAGGAACCAGAGCAGGAACTCCAGGATCAGCTCGACCAGCAGGTTGAACGCGTCCACCGACGCGTTCGCGGAGTCGACGAGCACCTCCTTGGTGCCGTCCAGCCCCTTGGCCAGATCGTCCATCGCCTCCTCGATGGACTGCATCGAGGCGTGGAACTTCTCCGCCGCGTCGCCGTCCCAGGCGCCGCGCAGCCGCGCCCGGTCGGCGATCTGGTCACCGGCGATCTGCCGGACCGCCTCCCCGGTGGTCATCGCGAGCTGGGCCGCCCGCATCAGGTCGTCCGGCTCACCGGCGACCAGTTCCAGAAGCTGCTCGAACGGCCACAGCACCGCGTTCGACAGCGGCTTGAACGGGTCGGGCGTGCCCGACACGATCTGCTCGAAGTAGGTCTTGTTGCGCTGGAGCGCCTCGGTGCTCATCCCCGCTCCCTCAGCCGCCCGCGGTGAACATGGTGTCGTTCGCCGAGTCCGTGTCGTCGTACGCGGCGGCGGTCTCCATCAGACCGGCGGCGATGGTCAGCATGGTCTCGGCGCCGTCCGCCAGCCCCTCCAGGCACGCCTCGAACTGCTGCTCGTACGCGGCGGCAAGGCTGAACGACGCGGGCATCACGCCGAAGGAGTGCCGGGCCACGTGGCCGTCGCGGAACGTCCGCTCCAGCTCACGGAACCGGGAGGACCGGTCCCGGGAGGCGAGGGCGAACGCCCTCAGCGCCTCCGGCTGGACGTCGAGATTCCTGCTCGGACTGGTCACGGACCCTCCCCAGTGTCCGGTTGGAACTTCCACCGTCGTCGACGGCGCCACCAGACTAGGGGATGCGCGCAGCCGGGCAGGGGACACCGCGACTGGCACGGGCACGGTAGACAGGGAAGGCACAGCCCCTCCGCCCGAGGAGAACACCGATGATCCTGGCCCGCGCCGAACAGGTCAGCCGCCGCTACGGCGAGGTGCTGGCGCTGGACCGGGTCGACCTCACAGTCCGGGCCGGCGAGCTGGTCGGCCTGCTCGGGCCGAACGGCGCCGGCAAGAGCACCCTGATCAACCTGCTGGTCGGGCTGCGCCGCCCGACCACCGGCCGGGTCGAGCTGTGCGGCGGCGACCCGCGCGACCCGGCGAGCCGGCGGCAGCTCGGTGTCACCCCGCAGGAGACCGGCCTGCCCGGCACGCTGCGGGTCGGCGAGGTGGTCGACTTCGTCTCCGCGCACTTCCCCGACCCGGTGCCCCGGGGCGAGCTGCTCGACCGGTTCGGCCTCGCCGACCAGGTACGCCGGCAGACCGGTGGTCTCTCCGGCGGCCAGCGTCGCCGGCTGGCAGTGGCGCTGGCGTTCGTCGGTCGTCCCCGGCTGGTGGTGCTCGACGAGCCGACCACCGGCCTCGACGTGGAGGCGCGGCACGCCCTCTGGGACGCGATCCGCGACTTCCACGCCGACGGCGGCACCGTGCTGCTGAGCAGCCACTACCTGGAGGAGGTGGAGGCGCTCGCGCAGCGGGTGGTGGTGATCGGTCACGGGCGGGTGCTGGCCGACGACTCGGTGGCCGCGATCCGCGGGATCGTCGGCGTACGCCGGGTCAGCCTGGTCGCCGACGACCTGCCGGCGCTGCCGGGCGTGGTCGCCACCGAACGCACCGACGGGCGGGTGCACCTGCTCACCACCGACGCCGACCAGCTCGTCCGCGACCTGGTCACCGCCGGGGTGGCCTTCCGCGACCTGGAGGTCCGGCCCACCTCGCTGGAGGAGGCGTTCCTCGCCATCACGGCCGAAGACCGGCCCGCGCCCACAGCCGCCTAGGAGACCGCCGTGCCGCTCGCCCTCGTCCACGCCCGCTACCAACTCCTGGAGGTCATCCGGATCCCGGTGGCGGTGGTCGGCAGCGCGTTCTTCCCCGCCGCCGCGATGCTCTTCTTCGTGGTGCCGTTCGCCGGCGACGATCCGACCGGCGCCACCTACGCCACCGCCGCCATGGTGACGTTCGCGGTGATGAGTGCCAACATCTTCCAGTACGGAGTGGGCGTCGCCGAGGACCGCGACCAGCCCTGGAACCCGTATACCCGGACCCTGCCGGCCGGACCGGCGCCGCGGCTGGCCGGGCGGATCCTGGCCGGGCTGGTGCTGACGTACGTGTCGATGATCCCGGTGGTGGTGATCGCGGCGGTCGCCACCGAGGCCCGGGTCGGCGCGGTCCAGTTCATGCTCGGGCTCGTCGCGGTGGCCGTGATCTCGGTGCCGTTCACGCTGCTCGGCCTGACGATCGGCTACTCGCTGCCGAGCAAGGCGGCGATCGTGGTGGCACAGGTGATCTTCTTCCCGCTCGCGTTCGGCGGTGGCCTGCTCTCCGGGCCGGACGACGCGCCCGGCTTCATCAAGGCCATCGCCCCCTACCTGCCGACCCGGGGCGCCGTGGAACTGCTCTGGGCGGCGGTCACCGACTTCACGCCGGACACCCGGGCGCTGGTGATGCTCGTCGTCTGGGTGCTGGTGCTCGCCGCAGCGGCCGGCTGGGCGTACCGGCGGGATGAGGGACGCCGCTTCAGCTGACCTTTTGTCCGGTTCCGGCCCGGCGGCCGACCGGGCGGTGCCACGATGCCGACAGGGCGGGCGAGCGGAGCCGCCCCCGGCGAGAGGGGTCACCGTGAACGGCGTCGAGCCCGGCACACCCTGCTGGACCGACCTGGCCACGCCCGGTCTGGACGACGCACGACGGTTCTACCCCGAGCTGTTCGGCTGGACCGGGGATATCTCCCCCGAGCCGGACGCGGGCGGCTACACCGTGTTCCGCAAGGGCGGCAAGGCGGTCGCCGGGGCCGGGCCACCCGGTACGCCGGACCAGGTGCCGGTCTGGTCCACGTACGTGGCGACCGACGACGCCGACCTGGTCGCGACCCGGGTCGAGGCGGCCGGCGGGCAGGTGGTCGTCTCCCCGTTCGACGTCGCGCGGCAGGGCCGCATGGCGGTGCTCGCCGACCCGGCCGGCGCGGTGTTCAGCGTCTGGCAGCCGATGGCGATGCGCGGGGCGGAGCTCTACAACGCGCCGGGCGCGATGTGCTGGAACGAGCTGGTCACCCCCGACCCGGACGGCGCGAAGGAGTTCTACGCGCTGGTCTTCGGGTGGCACCCGGAGGAGCGCCCGGTCGGGCCGGTCGCGTACACCGGGTGGCGCTGCG
The DNA here is from genome assembly GCF_027460145.1 of Micromonospora sp. WMMA1949. Lineage (NCBI taxonomy): Bacteria > Bacillati > Actinomycetota > Actinomycetes > Micromonosporales > Micromonosporaceae > Micromonospora > Micromonospora sp. WMMA1949. The sequence goes on from NZ_JAPZBG010000001.1 coordinate 2,326,892, forward strand.
GCGCCCGCATCGTCGCGGGCATGCTGCCTTGGGCCGAGCCGCTGCCGGAGGACCTGCCCGCGTACTGGGCGGTCTACTTCGCAGTGGAGGACGCCGACGCCGCCGCGGCCCGGGCCGCCGAGCTGGGCGGCACCATCCTCGTCCCGCCCCGCGACAACCCGGCCGGCCGCAGCGCCGCCCTGCGCGACCCGTCCGGCGCCCTCTTCTCCATCTCCACCCTCCGCTGACCCCACCCCACCCCACCCCACCCTCGCCCCTCCCCGCCCCGCCCCGCCCCGCCGATCTTGCACTTGCGGCCCGCGCGACGTCACATACGCACCTTTCGCCGGGGCCGAATCTGCAAGACGCTTCTATGTGTGTGGTGATCGGTTCGGCTGGTTGCCGTTAGGGTTCGGCATCGATGATCACTTGGGTGACTCTTCGTCGATCCGGCCGCTCGGTTTGCGGGTGTGCCTTGTGCAAGACCTGTCCCCGGGTGATCGTCGGCGCCGGCCCGGCCCACCCTGCTGGCCTGATCAGAAGCCTGCCCGTGCGAGCACACGTGGCCCATCACAGATCTGCCGCCGTGGTGACTGCTTCCCGAGCCGACGCCGACTGTCCCGGTCGTCGCTGGCTAAAGGAGCAACAATCCGAGATGACAAGGATCGTAGAGCGAGTCGCGGATCGCTACGACGTGGTGGTAGGGGTCGATACTCACACCGACACGCACACCGCCGCCGTGGTCGACCGTCTCGGCGCCGTGCTGGCGCAGGTCACCGTGCCCACCGACCCGGACGGGTTGGCCCGGCTGCTGGCCTTCGCCGTCGCGCACACCCCACCGCAGGGGCGCCGGTTGTGGGCGGTGGAAGGCACCCGGGCGCACGGGCAAGGGCTGTGCCGGGTGCTGACCGCTGCCGGTGAAGCGGTCAGCGAGGCACCCAAACCCGCCGCCGCGTCACGCCGGCGGGGCGGCAAGTCCGACCACCTGGATGCGGTCGCCGCCGCCCATACGGTGCTTGCCCTGCCCGCTGAGCGCATCGCCGTGCCCCGAAGCGACGGACCACGCGAGGCACTGCGTCTGCTGCTGATCTGCCGCCGACACCACAGCGACACCCGCACCGCCACGATCAACCTGGTCAAAGCGTTGATCCTGACCGCCGACGACACCCTGCGCGAGGCGCTACGCGGGCTGTCCACCACCACCCAGATCGCCCGCCTGGCCGCCCTCGACCTACCCGAAACCACCGACCTGCCCTGCGAGGAACACACCCGCCGCCGCGAACTGACCACCCTCGCCCGGCACATCCAAACCCTCGACGCCACCCTCGCCGACAACCACCGGCGCCTCCGAACCCTCGTCACACACCTGTGCCCACCCCTGCTCGACCAACCCGGCATCGGACCCGTCACCGCCGCGATCGCCCTCACCGCCTGGTCCCACCCCGGCCGCGTCCGATCAGAAGCCGCCTACGCCACCCTCGCCGGCACCGCCCCCATCCCCGCAGCCAGCGGCCGCACCAACCGCCACCGCCTCAACCGCGGCGGCGACAGAACCCTCAACAGCGCCCTACACACCATCGCCCTCACCCGCCGCCGCATCCACCCCGAAACCCGCGACTACATCACCCGACGCCGCACCGAAGGCCGCACCACCAAAGAAATCACCCGCTGCCTCAAGCGCTACATCGCCCGACAGATCTACCGCACCATCACCAACCACCACCGCACCACTTGACAACCCCCACTCACAGATCGACGGTGCGAGAGGGCGAGGGCGGGGTCAGGTGGGGCGGACGGGGACCACCAAGGGGCCGTGGTCGCCGGGGATCACCCGGATGTGGGCTCGGTAGTGGCGGGCCAGCAGCTCCTCGGTGAGCACGTCCTCGGGCGGGCCGGCGGCTGCCACCCGGCCGTCGGCGAGCAGGACCAGGCGGTCGGCGTACTCGCCGGCGATGGAGAGGTCGTGCATGGTGGCGAGCACGGTCAGGCCGTGCGCGCGGCGGAGCTGGTCGACGAGTTCCAGCACCTCCTGCTGGTGCCCGATGTCGAGCGCGCTCGTCGGCTCGTCCAGCAGCAGCAGGGTGGCGCCCTGGGCCAGCGCGCGGGCCAGGAAGACGCGCTGCCGTTCGCCGCCGGAGAGCGTGGCCAGCTCACGGTGCGCGAACGGGCCGAGGTCGAGGCGTTCCAGCACCTCGTGCACGGCGGCCAGGTCGGCGGCCGACTCGCGGCCCAGCGCCGGGATGTACGGGGTGCGCCCGAGCAGCGCGTAGTCGAAGACCGACATGCCGGCCGGCACCACCGGGGACTGGGCCACGGTGGCCACCACCCGGGCTCGTTCGCGGCGCCGGAGCGCGCCGATCGGCGTACCGAAGAGTGCGACCTCGCCCGGGCCGGTCAGCAGGCCGCCGACGGCGCGCAACAGGGTCGACTTGCCGGCGCCGTTGGGGCCGATCACGGTGACCCACTCGCCCGCGGCGACGGTCAGGTCGACGCCGGTCAGGATCGGGTTGCCGCCGAGGTCGACCCGCAGGTCGTGGACGCGCACGGCGGGGGCGTTCACATCGCCACCCGGCGGGCGGTACGCAGCACGAGGACGAAGAACGGGCCGCCGAGCAGCGCGGTGACCACGCCGATCGGGATCTCGGCGGGTGCGGCGGCGGTACGGGCGACCACGTCGGTGAGCGCGAGGAACGCGCCGCCGAACAGCATCGACAGCGGCAGGATGATCCGGTGGCTGGAGCCGAAGAGCAGCCGCATGGTGTGCGGCACGATGATGCCGACGAAGCCGATCAGCCCGGACGCGGAGACGGCGGCGGCGGTACCGAGCGACGCGGCGGCGATCAGCAGGTAGCGGGAACGCTGCGGGTGCAGGCCGAGACCGGTGGCCTCGTCGTCGCCGACGGAGAGCACGTCCAGCTCACGCCGGTGCAGCAGCACCACCACGGCGGTGAGCACGAAGTACGGCAGGACCAGCCACACGTCGTGCCATCCGGCGGTGGCCAGCCGCCCGAGCAGCCAGGAGTAGACCTGCTGGATGTTGTCGGAGTGCTGTTGCAGCAGGTACGTCTGCCCGGCGCCGAAGAACGCCGAGACCGCCACCCCGGCCAGGATCAGCGTGGCCGGTGACCGGTCCCGCCCGCCGGCCGCGCCGAGCAGGTACGTCAGCACGACCGCGCCGAGCGAGCCGACGAACGCGGCGAGCGGGATGGTGATCGGCAGCCCGGTCAGCGCCCCGCCGGCTCCGGCGCCGAGCACGATCGCCGTGGTGACGGCGAAGCCGGCGCCGGCCGCCACGCCGAGCAGGTACGGGTCGGCCAGCGGGTTGCGGAAGACGCCCTGGTAGCAGCCGCCGGCCAGGGCGAGGAGCGCGCCGACGAGCAGCCCGAGCACGACCCGGGGCAGCCGCAGCTCGGTGATGATGGCGACTTCCCGCTCGGTGAGCCCGCTGTCGAGGTGCACCCCGGGTAGCAGGTTGAGCAGTTCGGCCGCGACGCTGCCGGGCGGCAGGCTGACCGGGCCGAGCGAGACGCCCGCGACCAGCGCGACGAGCACCGCCACGACTCCGGCGAGCAGCCAACGCTTGCGCAGCCCGGCGGGCCGGATCGGGGCGCCGCCCGCCCCGGGCGCCCCGCGCCGCCCGGGGCGGGACAGCGGCCGGATGCCCGGCCGGGACGCCCGAGGCGTTCCGGCCGGGTTCGGGGCGGAGTCCGCCTGTCGAAGGGCCACGGTCAGGCCGGGACCTTGGCGGTGGCGTCGACGATGACCTTCAGCAGGTCGACCACGCGCGGGCCCCAGCGCGAGGCGATGTCGTCGTCCAGTTCCACGATCTGGTTGTTCTTCACCGCGTTGATGCCGGCCCACCCGCTGCGCGCCTTCACCGTGTCGGCGCTCTGCTTGCAGCACTTGGTGTCGGAGAGGAAGACGAAGTCGGGGTTCGCCTTGACGATGACCTCCTGGGAGAGCTGCGGGTAGCCGCCGTTCTTCCCGTCGGCGTCGGACGCGTCGGCGATGTTCTCCAGCCCGGCGAGCGCGTAGATGGTGCCGATGAACGTCTTGCTGGTCGCGGTGTACAGCTCCGGGCCCAGCTCGTGGAAGTAGGTCAGCTTCTCGGTGCGCTTGGGCAGGTCCTTGGTCAACGCGGTGATGTCGTCCTTCATCTTCTGCACCACGGCGTCGGCCTCGGACCGGTGGCCGGTGAGCGTGCCCAGGTCGGTGAGCTGCCGGTACGTGTCGTCGAGCGTGGCCGCGGCGGGGATCTGCAGGACCGGGATCTTCAGCGCGACGAGCTGATCGGCGATCTTGTTGAGGTTGTCCGAGATCACCACGAGGTCGGGGTTGCGAGAGGCGACGGCCTCGGCGTTCGGCTGGTAGCCGGAAAGATCGGTGCGGGGCGCCTCGGCCGGGTAGTTCGACTGGTCGTCGACGGCGGTGACCTGCTTGCCGGCGCCGATGGCGAAGAGCATCTCGGTGGAGGTCGGCGAGAGCGAGACGATCTTCTCGGGCCGCTTCTCCAGCGTCAGCTTGCCGACGGTGGCCGGGAACGCGCCGCCGGAGCCACCGGCGGCGGGGGTGTCGGTCGAGGTCTTCTCGGCGCAGCCGCCGAGGAGCAGCACGCCGGCCGCGAGCGCGGTGGCGAAGAGCCGGGGGGTACGTCTGGACATGAAGCCTCCTGTCGGTCGAGGAGTGTGGTGCTTCGCCGACAGGAGAAAAGGCCCGCCCGCGAGGCGCCCTTCCTCGAGAGCGCGTGTCGCGACCGGGCCGCAGGCGACCTGGCTCGTCCCACGTCCGTCGGCGCCGGCGGAAGGCCGACGCCGCGCGTACGGGGCATCACAGTTGCGGGACAGCGCCGGTTTCGCACCGGCTTCGCTGTGGCACGGTCGGTGCCACGGTAGCGCACGACCAGCGGAGATCGTCCGGACGGTGGGGGGTGGGTGGGAACCCCGGCGGGGGTGGAACCGGGGTTCCCACCCGGTGGTGAGGTCAGCAGTACTGGCTCTGCTTCCCGATCGCCCGGTACGGGCAGTCGGCGTACTCGGACAGGATCAGCACGGCCTCCCGGTTGCGTGAGGTCTGCGCCGGGATCACCTCGTCCGGCGGGTAGAAGCCGCCGCCGGAGGCCGAGCCGGGGTACATCTCGAAGGTGTACGCCCAGATCTTGTGAGCGCCCCACATCCAGTCGATGCTGGTGCCGTCGGCGATGTAGAGGTCACTCGACTGTTCCGGGGTGTAGTTGTTCGTCGCCGCCATCTGCCGCCCGATGGTGGCGAAGGTGTTGTACTGGTCGGTGTTCATCCCGGTGGCGGTGTTGTTGTACGTGTACCCGTACGGCCAGAGCACCAGCTGCGAGTACGTGTGGAAGTCGATGTTCGCCTTGATCTGCTGCACCCCGCCGACGACGCGGCTGTTGACGAAGTTGCGCAGCGCCGCGGTCTCCGGGGCGGAGAAGGCGGACGGGCCCCGGTAGGTGTCCGACGACTTGGTGCCGGACGAGCCGCCGCAGCAGCCCCACTGGTAGCTCCAGTTGCGGTTCAGGTCGGTGCCGATGGCTGTGGAACCGCTGTTGGGCTGCCGGTTCTTGCGCCAGGAGCGGTACGAGCCGGTGGCGATGTCGTACTCGCTGCCGTCCGGGTTGACGGTGGGGACGATCCAGATCTCCCGGGTGTTGACGATGCTTGTGATCCGGGAGTCGCTGCCGTAGTTGTCGGTGAAGAGGTTGAGCAGGTAGATCGCCATCTCGACGGTCAGGTGCTCCCGGGCGTGCTGCTGCGCGTTGAACAGGATCTCCGGCTCGGCCTCGTCGGTGGCGACGTTGTCGGAGATCTTCACCGCCATCAGGTCCCGGCCCTGGTACGACGTGCCGATGCTCAGTTTCCGGGCGATGGTCGGGTGGTCGGCGACCACCTTGTTCACCACGGCGGTCAGCTCGGCGTAGTCGTGGTAGTTCGAGTCGGCGGGCGGGAACGCGTTGGCGGTCATGCCCCCGTCGGCGTGGTTGTGCTCCGGCACGACGTCCTTCTCGAGCCGGAATCCGAGCCGGGTGATCGCGTTGGCCTCGGCCTTTGTCGCCGTGACGTGCAGCACACCGTGCTCGGAGTAGTCGATCGCCGCGCCGGTGGAGGCGACGGCGGTGCGGTCGGCCGCCGTACGCGGTCCGAGCACCCGGTAGGCGACGGTGGACGGCTCGCCGGAGCCTTCCGGTGCGGGTCGCGCGACCGCCGGCGCGGCGGCCGCGGCGGCGATGGTGAGGCCGACGGCGGCGGCGAGCGCCAGCCGGCGGCGGAGCGGAGAGGTGCGGAAGGCCATGGACAACCTCCTGGGGGTACGGGAGAGCTCCCGTTGTCCGCACACTCCACCAGGAGACACATGGTCATATCAATATCTGTCTTTCTCTTTAGCCATCCCGACCTGATCGTCACTTCGGCAATGATTTTCTTGGCTCGAACATCTGGCGAAACTTCCCGCCAAGCGCGACAGTGAACGGCAACGATGCCGTCTCCCTGTGGAGCTGCCATGTTCGGAAGACCTATGCGCGCGGCCGCCCTCGCCGGCCTCACCGCGCTCACCCTCCTCGGCACCAGCGCACCGGTCCAGGCACAAGCCCCGCGACCGGGCGTCACGCACGACGAACAGATCACCTTCCAGGAGTTCTCCCGCTTCCCCGACTGGCGTACCGGCACCCACCAGGGCACCCGCGCCGTACCGGGCCGCCACCCGGCGCTGACCATCGACCGGCCGGCGGGCACCACCGAGTTCACCGACGAACACACCGGCACGACACGCACCTGGGAGTACGCCACCTGGACCTCGCCGGAGCGGCGGATCGGCTTCGACGCCACCGAGATGGTCGCGTCGTGGAACGCCGCCACCCCGGCCGGCACCTGGATCCAGGTCGAGCTGCACGGCACGTACAACACCGGGGCGCAGACCCCGTGGTACGTCATGGGCCGCTGGGCCTCCGGCGACCAGGACATCAAGCGGTCCACGCTGGACGGCCAGGGCGACCCGTGGTCGAGCATCTGGACCGACACGTTCTCGATCGACGACGCCGACGCCGGGGTGCTGCTGCGCTCGTACCAGTTGCGGCTGACGCTCTACCGCGCGCCCGGCCAGGCCGCCGCGCCGCAGGTCCGGATGCTCGGGGCGATGGCGTCGAACGTGCCGGACCGGTTCACCGTCACGCCGAGCCGCGGCGGCATCGCCTGGGGCACCGAGCTGGCCGTGCCGCGCTACTCGCAGAACGTCCACATCGGCGAGTACCCCGAGTACGACGGCGGCGGCGAGGCGTGGTGCTCACCCACCTCGACGGAGATGGTGGTCGAGTACTGGGGCCGCAAGCCCTCGGCCGAGGACACCTCCTGGGTCGACCCCTCCTACCCCGACCCGACCGTCGACCACGCCGCCCGGATGACCTACGACTACGAGTACGAAGGCGCCGGCAACTGGCCGTTCAACACCGCGTACGCGGCGAGCTTCCCCGGCCTGGAGGCGCGGGTCACGCGGTTGCACTCGCTGGACGAGGCGGAACGGTTCATCAAGGCGGGCATCCCGGTGGTGACCTCGCAGTCGTTCCTCGCCAGCGAGCTGGACGGCGCCAACTACGGCACCTCCGGGCACCTGTTCGTGATCGTCGGCTTCACGGCCGAGGGCGACGTGATCGTCAACGACCCGGCGTCCTCGTCCAACGACGCGGTCCGCAACGTCTACAAGCGGGAGCAGTTCGAGCAGATCTGGCTGCGCACCAAGCGCTACCGGGCCAACGGCACGGTGGCCTCCGGCTCCGGCGGCATCGCCTACCTGATCAAGCCGGCCGACCGGCCGTGGCCGGTCGTTCCGGGCTCGACCAACTGGTGAACGGCCCGGTCAACCGGTGAACGGCCCGGTCAACCGGTGAACGGCTCGACCGGCCGATGAACGACGAGGGGCCCGGCGCCGCAGATGGCGCCGGGCCCCTCGTTCGTCCGCTCAGCCGTCGCGGCGTTCGGCGTCCGGCTCGGCCTGGTCCTCACCGGCCAGCGCCGAGCGCAGCCGATCCTTCTCCACGCGACGCCGCTCCGCCGCCTCCGCCATCTCCCCGGCCATCTGGTCCCGCAGGCCCTTGAGCAGGAAGAACGACAGCGTGGCGGAGAAGATCAGCGCCAGCATCAGCCGCAGGAACATGTTCATGTCGACGAACCAGAGGGCCGCCAGCACGGCGACGAACAGCCCGATCCGGCCCAGCGTGTACTTGAGCGCCGCGCTCATTCCCGCATTCCCACTCTCTTCGTGCCTCAGCCCGTACGCCGGGCCAGCCAGTGCACGCCATGAAACCAGATGACGGCGTAGACAACGGTGAACACCGCCGCGGCCAACGCGCCGGTGACCAGCGCGGGCAGCCCGGAGGCCAGGCCCGCGGCCAGCAGACCGGCGACGATCCCGAGCCCGAGACCGGCCAGCGCGGCCACCACCCGGGCAGCGCCGAACTCCCAGGCCCGGAACTCGTCCCAGAACAGCCAGAGCGGCAGGATCACCGCGAGCCAGCCGTTTGTGCCCCCGAATCCGCTGTCGCCCACCGTGGCGAACGCGAACTCGAAGACCAGCAGCGCCAGCACCCCGATGACCAGGCCGGCCAGGGTCACGCCGAGCAGGTCACCGAGGGTCAGGATGCGCCCCTCGGCGTCGCGCCGGGGAAAGCCGCGCTGCTGTTCCTCGTCGCTCATCGCCAGGTCAGGCCCAGACCTGCTGCGGCTCGGACCGGCGCTCCGCCAGCGACGGCGGCCCGTCGTACTCGCGGACGATCTCGTAGCGGGTGTTCCGCTCGACCGGACGGAAGCCGGCGTCCCAGATCATGTGCAGCAGGTCGTCGCGGTGCATGGTGTTCGGCGTGCCGTACGAGTCGGCGTCGTGGGTGATCTTGTATTCCACGACCGAGCCGTCCAGGTCGTCGACGCCGAAGTTCAGCGAGAGCTGCGCGACCGACAGGCCGTGCATGACCCAGAAGCACTTGACGTGCGGCACGTTGTCGAACAGCAGCCGGGAGACCGCGAACGTCTTGAGCGACTCGGCCGGCGAGGCCATCGTGGTCCGGGCCTGGATCCGGTTACGGATCTTGCCGTCCGCCGAGTCGACGAAGTCGTGCTGGTAGCGCAGTGGGATGAAGACCTGGAAGCCGCCGGTCTCGTCCTGCAGCTCACGCAGCCGCAGCACGTGGTCGACCCGGTGCCGGGGCTCCTCGATGTGGCCGTAGAGCATCGTCGACGGCGTCTTCATGCCCTTCGAGTGGGCCAGCCGGTGGATGCGCGACCAGTCCTCCCAGTGGCAGTTGTGGTCGACGATGTGCTGCCGGATCTCCCAGTCGAAGATCTCCGCGCCGCCGCCGGTGAGCGACTCCAGGCCGGCGTCCATCAGCTCGTCGAGGATCGCGTCGGCGCTGAGCCCGCTGATCTTCTCGAACCACTGCACCTCGGTAGCGGTGAACGCCTTGAGGTTGACGTTCGGCAGCGCGGCCTTCAGCTCGCGCAGCACCTTCGGGTAGTAGCGCCAGGGCAGCGTGGGGTGCAGGCCGTTGACGATGTGCAGCTCGGTGAGCTGCTCGTCCTCCATCTCCTTGGCCTTGCGGACCGCCTCGTCGATGCGCATCGTGTAGGCGTCCTTCTCGCCCGGCTTGCGCTGGAACGAGCAGTACGCGCACGACGCCGAGCAGACGTTCGTCAGGTTCAGGTGACGGTTGACGTTGAACATCACCCGGTCACCGTTGAGCTCCGTACGCCTGTGGTGGGCCAGCCGGCCCAGCCAGGTCAGGTCGTCGCTGTCGTAGAGGGCGATGCCGTCCTCGCGGGTCAGCCGCTCCCCCGCGTACACCTTCGCCTCGAGTTCGCGCTTGAGTCCGGCGTCCATCCGAAAGCCACGTCCTTCCACCTGGGTTCCCGATCGAGCGTACGTCGCGGGTCCGACCGGCCGCCGACGTGGTCACGGCGGTTCACCCGTCGTCACGCTCCGCACATCGACATCGTCGCAACCGTGAGGTAAGACAGGGTGGGGCGGAACACACACCAGGGCCGTCCTGTCCCGACACGCCCCAACCACGCGTGACGGACCCCAGACCGGACGGGGAGCGGTATGGCTCACAGCACCAAGGCCCGACGGCGACGAGGACGGCAGCCGGTGATCTCACCGATCCTGCGCCCGGCGCTCTGGTCCGCCCTGCTGGGGGCGGTAGCGGCCGCGGCGCTCGCCACACCCGCCTGGGCCGACCCGCTGCCCGACGTGGTGCCCGACACCGGTTCCCGGCCCCAGGTCACCGGCCCCCTGCAGCTCCCCGGCGCGTCCGGCTCCGGCCGCGGCGCACCCGGCACCGTTCCCGGCGTACCGGGCACCGTCCCCGGCCTGCCCGGCACCGTCCCCGGTCTGCCCGGTGTCACCGTCCCGGGTCTGCCCGGCGCGGGTGCCACCACCGGCGTGACCAACCCGGCCGACGGCCCGCTGATCGCGCAGATCAACCAGCTCGACGTCCGGGTCACCCAGCTCGGCGAGGCGCTGCTCCGGATCAAGACCGAGCGGGACGCCGCACAGACCGAGCTGACCCAGTCCGCCGCCCGCCTCAAGGAGGCCCAGGACGCGCTCGCCCGCGCCCAGGACAACGCCAAGAGCGCCGCCGCCGACGCCGTGAAGGCCGACGCGGCGCTGCCGCCCGGCGAGTTCGGCGCCAGCCTGCGCGACTTCGCCAACCTCCAGCGCATCACCCGCGGCGACAAGGCCGCGGGCGCCACCACGTCGGTCACCGGCGAACTCCTCCGCGCCACCAGCGCCGAGCAGGTCGCCCGGGAGGCACACGAGTCGGCCCGGCGCCGGGCCACCGAGAAGGGCGCGGAGTACACCCGCGCCGAGGCCGACCTGCGCAAGCATGAGGCCGCGCTCGTCGCGCTGCGCAAGGAGAACGCGGCGAAGCTGCTGGAGATCGAGCGGCTGGCGGACGCCGCCGAGCAGCAGCTCGGCACCTCGTACGTGGTCGACCAGAGCATCGACGGCCTGGTGGCGGACCCGCGGGCGCTCGCCGCCGTGCGGTACGCCCTCGCCCAGCTCGGCGACCCCTACCTGTGGGCCGCGGAGGGCCCGGACCGGTTCGACTGCTCCGGCCTGATGCTCGCCTCCTACCAGGCGGCCGGCTACCGGGGCCTGCCCCGCGTCGCCAAGGACCAGTACTTCGCCACCCGTTCCCGCACCGTCTCGCCGAACGCTCTGCTCCCCGGTGACCTGCTGTTCTTCGCCTCGGGCAGCAGCTGGACCAGCGTCCACCACGTCGCCATGTACATCGGCAACGGCAAGATGGTCGAGGCGCCGCGGACCGGTGACGTCGTCAAGATCTCGGTGGTCCGCTGGTCGCGGCTCTACGCGGCGACCCGGGTGATCGGTGCGGTACCCGCCCCGGCCACTCCCGCCCCGCCGCCCACGCCGAAGCCGTCGACCACCCCCAAGCCGACGCCCACCACGCCTAAGCCGTCGACCACGCCCAAGCCGACACCGACGACGCCGAAGCCCACCACGCCGACGCCGGATCCGACGACGTCCAGCCCGGCGCCCAGCTCGCCGCCGCCCAGCGAGTCGGCGGAGCCGGAGCCGAGCCAGAGCGCGAGCGCCGAGCCGGACACCAGCAGCGCCGCGCCGAGCAGCAGCAGCGTCGCCCCGAGCACCAGCAGCGCCGCCCCGTCGAGCAGCACGTCCGGCAGCGGCTCCGCCAGCCCGAGCAGCAGCGCCGACTGACCCAACCGCCACTCCGGCTGTGCTCCCGGGCTGGAATATGGCACGGTGAGATCCAGGCACTTCCGGTCGACGCCACGGCCGGAGGCGAGCGTGGGTGCGGAGGGGCGAGATGGGCGAGCAGGACGTTCCGGCGGAGAAGGTCCACCCGGGACCGACGCCCGACCCCGCCGACCCGGCCGGCGACGACGACCGCGGTTCGGCCCCGGCGGTAGCCGTGGCGCGGGCACGGGTGTCGGTCGCCGGCGCGGCCGTGCCGCCGCCCTCCGGTGACGAGCAGCCGCTTCCGCAGGCCGGCCCCACGACGTACCGGGCGGGCACCCCGGCGGACACCCCACCGCCGCTGGATCGGCGCCTCCCCGGCGCCACCGTGCCACCGTCCAGTTGGTCCGCCTTCGCTGTGGCCGAACGCCAGGCGCCGCCCCAGCCCGCCACCGTGCCGCCCGCCTCGGCCGGCACGGCAGCCACGCCCGCCGCCGAGGTGAAGCCGGACGGCGACGCCTTCCCGGGTACGCCCGGCAGTGCTCCGGCGGCCATCCCGGCACCCCGCGTCTCCGGTTCCGCACGCGTGCCCGCATCCACTCCGCCCGCCGCCCCGGACGCCGCGGTCGTGGACGCCGCCGCACCGGCCGTCACCGCGCCGGACCGCGACACCGCACCGGCCCGGCAGGCGGACGCGGCCGACGGGACGGCCTCGGAGCCGGACGACGGCTCCCCGGCCGGGACCGCCGATTCGCTTCCGCGCGAGCCTGCCGACTCCCCGCCGGAAGCGGCACCGGTCTCCACCACCGACCGCCCCGCCGCGCTCGCCAGCGGTACCGGAGCGGCATCCGCCCGGGCCAGCGCGTCGGTGCCCGGCCTGAGCCGCGTCTCGGCCGAGGAGGTCGCCGCCTCCGTGGTGGCCGCTCCGCCCGCCGCCGCCACCGTCTACCGGGCCGGGCCGGTGAACCCGGAACCGCCGGAGCCGGTCCAGCCGCCGGAGCCGGCGCAGCCTCCGGCGCCGAACGGCCCGGAGCCCGAGCCGGCACCCACGCCGGTGCCCGGTCCGACGCCGCCGTCGCCCGCGCCGCCGGTACCCGAACCGGAGCCTCCGCTGCGGCCCACGCCGCCGCTGCCCGCGCCGCCCGCGCCGCCGACGCCGACGCCCGGACCGGTGCCGCCGATCCCCGGCCCACCCGTCCCGCCGCCGGGTCCGCCCGTACCCCCGCCGCCGCCCCCGCCGGGCCCGATGCCCGCGCCGCCGTTCCCGCCGCCACCGGCGATGACCGGCGGGGCGGACCCGCTGCCCGCGCCGCTGTTCCCGGCCCCGTCGGCCGCCCCGGCGTTCCCGCCCGCGCGGGCCGCCGTCCCGAGCCCGCCGGCCGCGCCACCGCCGCCGGCCCCGCTCGTCGCACCGCCGGTCGGCGCCACGCCGCCGTCGTGGGCCGCCGCGCCCGTGTCGGACCCGCCTTCGCCGGTGGTGCCGGCCCCGGCGCTGCCGACCTGGCCGCCGCCGGCCACGCCCGCCCGCGACGCCGACACGACCCGTCCGGTACGCCCGCAGCCCGCCGGCCCGGATCTCGCCACCGCCGCGTACGGCGGAACCGACGGGCCCGGTTTCGCCACCGTGTCGTTCCCGCAGGGCAACCCGCTGGAGAACTCCGGATCGCTGACCGGGCACATCCTGGCCCAGGGCTGGTCCGAGGAGAGCCCGGCGGCCCGGGGTGGCAACACCAAGGTGATCATCGTGCTGGCCGTCGCGCTGACCATGTTGATCGCGATCAGTCTGCTCGTGGTCTTCCTGGCCAACGACGCGTTGAGCGGGCTGACCGGGGCGATGCCGACCGAGTGACGGGGTGAGCCCGCCCACTACGATCTCGCGTCGCCGTGGCGGAGCGGGCTTTGCGCCGTACACTTGTCTCTGATCACTGACCTGGCGCGCCCGATGCGCGCGCCCATGGGCGATCTTGCGGGCGATTCGGCGGCGTGACAGGCCGCGGCGGGCCATCGCGAAGATGCGCCCCGCTCGAGAGGTATTTCTTGACCACCTTCGCTGAATCCAGCATGTCCCCGTCCGTCGACCCGACGCCCGAGACCGTCGACTTCGCCTCGCTCGGCCTGCCCCGGCAGCTCGTCGAGGCGCTCGCCCGGCAGGGCATCACCACCCCGTTCGAAATCCAGCGGGCCACCCTGCCCGACTCGCTCGCGGGCCGCGACGTGCTCGGCCGGGGCCAGACCGGCTCGGGCAAGACGCTCGCCTTCGGCCTGCCGGTGATCGCCCGGCTCGCCGACCGCAACCGGGCCCGGCCGCTGCACCCGCGCGCCCTGGTCCTGGTCCCCACCCGGGAACTGGCCATGCAGGTCAACGACGCGCTCGTGCCGCTCGGCAAGGCGGCGGGCGTGTTCCTGAAGACCGCCGTCGGCGGCGTGCCGTACGACAGGCAGATCGACGCGCTGCGGCGCGGCGTGGAGATCGTCGTGGCCACCCCCGGGCGGCTGGGCGACCTGATCGAGCGCGGCGTGTGCCGCCTCGACGACGTCGAGATCACCGTGCTGGACGAGGCCGACCAGATGGCCGACATGGGCTTCCTGCCCGAGGTCACCCAGCTGCTGTCGAAGACCCCGGCGGACGCGCAGCGGCTGCTGTTCTCGGCCACTCTGGACAACGACGTCGACACGCTCGTCAAGCGGTTCATGACCGACCCGGTCACCCACTCGACCGCACCGGCCACCGCCGCCGTGTCCACCATGGATCACCACATGCTGCTGATCCCGCCGCACGATAAGTTCGCTGTCGCCGCGTCCATCGCCGCCCGTGAGGGCCGCACCATGCTGTTCGCCCGTACGCAGCTCGGCGTGGACCGGCTCGTCGAGCAGCTCGCGGCCGTCGGCGTACGCGCCGGTGGGCTGCACGGCGGCAAGACGCAGCGCATGCGTACCAAGACGCTCGCCGAGTTCCGCGAGGGCCGCACGCCCGTGCTGGTCGCGACCGACGTGGCGGCCCGCGGCATCCACGTCGACGGCGTCTCGCTGGTGCTGCACGTGGACCCGCCGAAGGACCCGAAGGACTACCTGCACCGGGCCGGCCGTACCGCACGGGCCGGCGAGTCGGGCGCGGTGGCGACACTCGTGCTGCCCAAGCAGCGCCGCACCACGCTGGCCATGATGGAGAAGGCGGGCGTCGAGCCGGCCGAGACCCGGGTCCGGGCGGGCGACGAGGCGCTGGCCGAGCTGACCGGCGCGCGTGAGCCCAGCGGCGTACCGGTGCGGGACGAGCCGGAGCCGCGACGTGGTGGCGGCTCGCGCCGCTTCGGCGACCGCGACGGCCGGGGCTTCGACCGTGGCGGGCGCGGCTACTCCGACCGGGGCGAGCGCCGGTTCGGCGACCGTGACGGTCGTGGCGAGCGCCGCTTCGGTGACCGGCCCACGGGCGAACGCCGCTTCGGCGACCGGCCTGCGGGCGAGCGGTCCGGGGACCGGTTCGCGGATCGCGGCGGTGACCGCCGATTCGGCGACCGGCCGGCCGGCGAGCGCTACTCGGGCGAGCGGTCCGGCGGCGAGCGCCGCTTCGACCGGCCCGAGCGTCGCGACGACCGGAGCTACGGTGACCGGAGCTACGGTGACCGGAGCTACGGCGACCGGCGGCCCGACGACCGGCGCTTCGGCGAGCAGCGGTCCGACGACCGCGGCCAGCGCTTCGGCGGCCAGCGCGGCGACGACCGGCGCTTCGGCGACCGGGCCGACCGGCCGTACGGCGACCGGCAGCGGCCGGCGGCCGGACGCGGGTACGACCGCGACGAGCGGCGGTACGACGACCGGCCGGGCGGCTCGCGCGGCTTCGGTGACCGGCGCCAGGACGACCGCCCGCAGGCCGAGCGGCGTTTCGGTGACCGGGGCGACGCACGGCCGGCCGAGCGCCGGAGCGGCGGTTTCCGGGCCGAGGGGCGGGGCCGGGACGACAGGCGCGGCTTCGGCGGGCGCCCGCCGGCACGTACCCACTGATCTGAGCGCACCCACCGCCGCCGCCGAGCACCCGCTCGGCGGCGGCGGTGCGTCTGGGGTGAAGTCGGCTCCCGGTCTAGCTGCGCGGTGTGAGGACGGGATACCGCCGAGTCGGCTCATTCCACAGCGACAGGCGATGACGAGGCTGCCAGTCGGGCGGCGGCGTGGGGATGGTCTTGTCGATGGTCTGCCGCAGGCTGCGGCGAGCGGATCGGCCCCACGACCAGGCGACCCAGCAGCCGAACGCCTGGGCGATGACGGCGGCCAGCAGCAGGCCGGTGCCGATCGGGTCAGACATTGCGCACCGACCGCAGCCAGCCCAGGAACCGGATGTGCATCTCGGCGGGATCCGGCGGCTCGGAGTAGAGCCGGGTCAGGTCATGGGTTGCCTGCCGCATCAGGGCGGCCAGATCGACGGCGAGGTGACGCCGGTCGTGCTCGTAGTCAGCGACCAACTCGACCTTGGCGTTCTCGCACGGCCAGTTGAGCAGGTCTGCCGTACAGACCCAAAGGGGTTTCAGCGGAGCGTGGCGCTGGGTCACTCGGGCCTCCTGCAACGGTTCAAGCGTCAAGGTGGCACCCCCGTCCGCCGCGAACTCGCCACCGGGCGGGGGGCCTGATCCCATCGCACCCCAGCCCGCATGTGGTTGTCAATCTGTAAGTGACAAATGACCAGTAGGTGCCGTGCCTACTTTCGGCGTGTGAGACGACCACGCCTGTACGGGCCCGGCGAGCTGGCCGCCCTGTTCGGCGTTTCGCGTCAGCGGGTCCTCCAGATCACCCGCCGCCCCGGGTTCCCCGAGCCGCTCGCCCGACTGATCGGCATGAACGTCTGGGACGCTGATGAGGTCGACGAGTGGGCCCGCCACAACCGGCCGCCGCGCCCCACGGAGGGCGACGAGCAGGGGTAGTCAGTGGCCATCCGGGCGGCGGCGGCGTTCGCGCATCCGCTGCCGTCGACGGCCGGGTCGCGTAACGTCCGGACCATGCCGAAGTCGCTCTTCTGGGCCCGGACCGACACCGCCGGCTCCGAGCACGTCGTGCTCGGCGACGGTCCGGGGCTGACCGCGCAGGGTGCGGCGCTCGCCGTGGATCCGATCCCGTACACGTGCCGGTACCGGCTGGAGGTCGGGCCGGACTGGTCGACGAACCGGCTTGAGGTCGAGTCCGAGGGCGCGGGCTGGTCGCGGAGCGTACGCCTGGAGCGGGGCCGGGACGGGTGGCGCGTGCGTACCGGCGAGGAGGGCGACCTGGACGCGGCGCTGAGCGCGGCGGGCCACCCACCGGCGGGCCTGCCTGGTACCGACGACCCGGGCCGGCTGGCCGAGGCGCTCGACGTGGACCTGGGCGGCTCGCCGCTGACCAACACGCTGCCGATCCGCCGGATCGGGTTGGGGCGGCTGCCCGCCGACCTGGCGACGGCCGTGAACGTGGCCTGGGTGCTGCTGCCCGGCCTGGCCGTGGTGCCCGCCGAGCAGGTCTACACCTCGCTGGGCCCGGGCCGGGTCCGGTACGCGAGCGGCACGTTCACCGCTGACCTGGAGGTCGACCCGGACGGCTTCGTGGTGCGTTACCCGGGGCTGGCCGAGCGGGTCGATCCGCGCTGACCGCCCGGTTCAGGCCGCCGGCCAGGTGCCGTCGGTCAGGAACCGATCGATGGTGGCGAGGTGCGGGGCGAGGTCGAGGCCCTGCGCGGCCACCCACTCGTCCGAGTAGTAGGTGTCGGCGTACCGGTCGCCCGGGTCGCAGATCAGCGTGACCACCGAGCCGGTACGCCCGGCCGCGCGCATCTGCGCGATCAGCCCGAACGCGCCCCACAGGTTGGTGCCGGTGGAGCCGCCCACGCGGCGGCCGAGCACCGCCGAGCCGGCCCGCATCGCGGCGAGCGACGCGGCGTCCGGCACCTGCACCATCCGGTCCACCACGCTGGGCAGGAAGGACGCCTCGACGGTGGGCCGCCCGATGCCCTCGATCCGGGAGCCGCGGTCGGTGCGTACCGACCAGTCACCGGCCTGCCAGGCGGGGTAGAACGCGGAGTTCTCCGGGTCCACCACGCAGAGCTTGGTGGGCAGCCGGCGATACCGGGCGTACCGGCCGATGGTGGCGCTGGTGCCGCCGGTGCCGGCGCCGACCACGATCCAGGCGGGCACCGGGTGCCGTTCCAGCGCGAGCTGGGCGTAGATCGACTCGGCGATGTTGTTGTTGCCCCGCCAGTCGGTGGCCCGCTCGGCGTAGGTGAACTGGTCCATGAAGCGGCCGCCGCTGTCCTCGGCGAGCCAGCGCGCCTCCACCACGACCTTGGACGGGTCGTCCACCAGGTGGCAGCGCCCGCCCTGGAACTCGATCTGGGCGATCTTCTCCGGCGACGTGGAGGCGGGCATGACCGCGATGAACGGCAGCCCGAGCATCCGGGCGAAGTACGCCTCGGAGACCGCCGTCGAGCCGGACGACGCCTCGACGATCGTGGTGTCCGGGCCGATCCAGCCGTTGCAGAGGCCGTAGAGGAACAGCGACCGGGCGAGCCGGTGCTTCAGCGAGCCGGTGGGGTGCACCGACTCGTCCTTGAGGTAGAGGTCGATCCCCCACTCGCGGGGCAGCGGGAACGGCAGCAGGTGGGTGTCGGCGGAACGGTTGGCGTCGGCCTCGACAGTGGCGATCGCCTCGGTCACCCAGCGCCGGCTGGCCTCGTCGCACCTGTCGAAGTGAGTCACGTCGGCAACGTTACAAGCGAGGTCAGCTCGGGTTTCCCCGGACCCGGCGGGCCTGCCGCCGCTGACCGGCCCGCCCGGTGGCCCGGATCACCGGCGTGAGGGCCAGGGCGAGCCGGGGGAAGGCGTCCAGGAGCCGTACCTGGGCGCCGCGCCAGCGCGGCAGGCTGACCACCGGCCGGGGCCGCCGGGCCAGCCGGACGGCCCGCGCGGCCACCCGGTCCGGCGTGAGCAGCGCGCCGGTGAAGGACGCCAACGCGCCCGGGTCGTCCAGCTTGTCGTGCAGCATCGGCGTCCAGATGCCGTCCGGGCACAGGCACGACACGTGTACGCCCCGGACGCCGGCCATCCGCAGGTCACTCAGGGTGCCGAGGCTGAACGCGAGCAGGGCGTGCTTGCTGGCCGCGTACACCGTCTCGCCGGGCGCGGCGATCAGCCCGGCCAGCGAGACGACGTTGAGCACGTGGCCGCGGCCCTGCTCGCGCATCACCGCGACGGCGGCGAGCGTGCCGTTCATCGCGCCGAGCGCGTTCACCTCGACCACCGCGCGGCGGGTCCGGGCGTCGTGCGCCCAGGACGGGCCGGTGGCCAGGATGCCCGCGTTGTTCACCCAGAGCCCGAGGCCGCCGGGTGCGGCCGCCGCCTCGGCGGCGACGTCCGCGCAGGCGGCTTCGTCGCGTACGTCGAGCGGGCGGGACCAGCCACCCAGCGGCGCGGCGGCGGCCGACGCGGCCCCGGCGTCGACGTCGGTGAGCAGCACGTTCCAGCCGTCGGCGTGCAGCGCGGCGGCGATGGCCCGGCCCAGCCCGCCGGCCGCTCCGGTGACCACTGCGGCACCACGTCCCGAGGTCGTCATCGGCGCACGGTAACCGCAACGCCGCCGCGGGGCCAGAGGCGTCAGGCGGTGGGCGGTTCCAGCGGCTGCGGGCGGTTCTCCCACTTGGTCGACAGGGCGATGCTGGTACGGGTGGACGCCACGCCCGCCGTCCGGTTCAGCCGGACGATCAACTGCTCCAGCTCGGCGATCGTGCCGACCCGCGCCTTGAGCAGGAAGGACTCGACGCCGGCCATGAAGTAGCAGGACTCGATCTCGGGGATGCGGCGGAACGACTCCAGCACGTCGTCGGTGTCCGCGTCGGAGTCCTCGATGATGCCGATGAGTGCGGTGACCCCGAGCCCGATCGACTCCGGCTCGACCTCGGCCCGGTACGCCCGGATCACGCCGCTGGACTCCAGCTTGCCGACCCGCTCGTGCACGGCCGGGGCGGAGAGGCCGACCTGACGGGCCAGCTCGGCGTACGACAGACGGGCGTTGCCCCGCAACAGCTCCACGAGGCTCAGGTCGATCGTGTCCACGGAGAGTGACCCTATCCGTTCGGCGACCACGGAATACGGTCGGTACCCGTGGACCGGCCCTTCACAAACGTACGATCACGGGGGTTCTCCGCCGGTACCATTTCCTATCCTTCCCAGTGTGTGCGTTTTTCGCGTTTGGCGGACACGTCCGGTAGCCGGTGCTGTAATTGCCATACGTCCCTCATGACGGCTCTGGGCTCGCACCGGCCGGGGGCAGTGTGTTCAGCCGGGGGCTTCGTCGACGCGAGGAGGGGGCTGTGGACACTGGAGATCGCCTGCTGACACCGGGTGAGGTCGCTGCGCTGTTTCGGGTTGACCCGAAGACCGTGACCAGATGGGCAGCGGCCGGCCGGATCGGCAGTATCCGGACTCCAGGAGGGCACCGCCGGTTTCGGGAATCCGAGGTGCGGGCCCTGCTCGAGGGGGAGGGCATGCTGGACGAGGCGGAGGACATGGGCAAGGCCCGCAACATGGGCCCGACCGCTTCCACCGGCCCCGGACCGGCGAACGCCGGCATGTACTGAACGTGCGGGGCGCGGTCCGGTCGAGGGCCGCGCCCCCGCACGTCGGCCACGGGTCCGTCAGGCCGGATCCGCCTCCCGGCGACCGGCCGCCAGCTCACCGGACCATCGCCGGAACAGCGTGTGCTCGACGCCCAGCGCGTCGAGCACCTTTCCGGCCACGAAGTCCACGAGCTGCCCGGCGGACGCCGCCGCGCCGGCGCCGTAGAAGCCCGGACTGGCCGGCAGCACCACCGCACCGGCGTCGTGCAGCGCGATGAGATGTTCCAGGTGACTGCGGGTCACCGGCGTCTCCCGGGGCACCACGACGACCGGCCGGCGCTCCTTGAGGTTCACCTCGGCGGCGCGCTGGAGCAGATCCTTCGACAGCCCGATGGCGATGCCCGCGCACGCGGCGGTGCTCGCCGGCACCACCGCCATGCCGCGTACCGGATAGGAGCCGCTGCTCGGGCCGGCGGCCAGGTCACCGGCCGGCCAGTGCCGGAGGTCCGCGCCGGTGAGGTCGCGGTCGAGCCAGGCGGCCAGGTCCTCGGCCCAGTGCGCGTCCCGGAACGGCCGGCCGGTCTCGTCCAGCACTGTCAGCCGGGCCGCCCGGGAGACGATCAGGTCCACCGCCTGGCCGGCGTCGAGTAGGCCCCGGACGACAGCCGCCGCGTACGGCGTCCCGGACGCGCCGGAGACACCCACCACCCATGGTTCGCGCATGCCCTCAAGCGTGCCTGGTCGGCGCGGGCGGCGGGCGACGACCCCCGTTCGGTCGGTCCGCCCGGGATGTCCAGACGGTTCACGGAACGTCCCGCGGCATGAAATTCTTCGATCGGCGATCCCACTTTCACGGAGGGGCCGGTGATGACGGCGGCGGTGCTGCGGGCGCTCCGCTCCGGCTGCCCCATTCCGCCCCGCCTCTCCCCGTACGCCGACGACGTGCAGGGCTGGCTGGTGGAGCACATCGACCGGCTCGGCCTGCCGGCTGACCCGGCCACCCGGCGACGGCTGGCGGCGGCCGGTTTCGCCCGGTACGCGGGCCGCCTCTACCCGGACGCCACCGAGCCCGACCTGCGGGTGCTGACCGCGCTGTTCACCTGGTTCTTCCTCGTCGACGACGCCTGCGACGGGCGGGACGGGCTGACCCCGCCGCAGATCCGCGCGTTGCGCGACGGCGCGCTCGCCCTGCTGCGCGAGGGCCCGCGCGCCCGCCACCCGGGCTTCTCCGGCCCGCTGCGCCGCCTCCTCGTGCAGGCGTGGCGGGAGCCGCGCCGCCGGATGCCGGCCCGCTGGCGGCTGCGCTTCGCCGACGCGGTCGCCGACCACCTCGACGGCGTCCACCGGGAGGCCACCGCCACCGGGTCCGGCCGTCCACCGGGCGTCGCCGAGTACGTGCGGCTGCGCCGGGCCACGTCGGCGGCGTACGTGTCGTACCCGCTGATCGAGTTCGCGTCCGGGCGTCCGCTGCCCGACGCGGTCTACCACCATCCGGCGCTGCGGCGGCTCGCCGGCCTCGCCAACGACCTGCTCTCCTGGTTCAACGACATCGCCTCGCTGGAGCGCGACCGGGCCACCGGCGGCGGGCACAACCTGGTGCTCGCGACGGCCGCCGAGCGGGGCGTGCCGGTGCCGGCGGCGGTCGACCTGGTGGCCGCGCACTGGCGTGCCGAGATGGACCGGTTCGCGGCGCTCCGGGCGGCGGCGCCGTCGTTCGGGCCCACACTCGACGACGCCGTCGCCATCCACCTCGACGGGCTGGCCGCCGCCGTGCGCGGCACCGTCGACTGGACGCTGGAGAGCGCCCGCTACCCGCTCGCCGCGGCGTCCTGACCGGGGTGCGGCCCGGCGTCCTGACCGTCACCGGCGCCCCGGCGTCCCGGCTCAGGGCCGCAGGCCGAGCCGGACCACCAGGTCGAGCAGTGCGAGGACGAACAACGCGATGCCGACGAAGCCGTTCGCGGTGAAGAACGCCCGGTTGACCTTGCTCAGGTCGGTGGGGCTGACCACCATGTGCTGGTAGGCGAAGGCGACGGCGGTGAGCGCCAGCCCGATCCACCACAGCCAGCCGAAGCCGACCCAGGCGCCGAACCAGATGAACAGCGCGAACGTCACCACGTGCGCGACGGTGGAGGCGTGCAGCGCGAAGCGCCGGCCGTACCGGGCGGGGACGCTGTGCACCCCGATCTCCCGGTCGATCTCCGAGTCCTGGCAGGCGTAGATCAGGTCGAAGCCGCCGATCCACAGGCCGACGGCGGCACCGAGCAGCCAGGCCGGGCCGGAGCCGTCGAGCGTGCCGGTGACCGCCAGCCAGGCGCCGACCGGGCCGACCGCCTGGGCCACCGCGAGGATGGCGTGCGGCCAGTTGGTGAACCGCTTGCCGTACGGGTAGACCACCAGCGGCACCACGGCGAGCGGCGCGAGCACCAGGCAGAGCGGGTTGAGCAGGGCGGCGGCGGCCAGGAACACCACGAGCGCGACCGCCGCGCCGGTCCAGGCCGTCCGCACGCTCACCGCGCCGGTGACCAGTTCCCGGTTCGCGGTACGCGGGTTCCGCGCGTCGATCCGCCGGTCCAGGATGCGGTTCGCGGCCATGGCGAACGTCCGCGCGCCGACCATCGCCACGGTGATCAGCAGCAGGTCCAGCCAGCGCACCCGGCCGCCGTTGAGCTGCATCGCGGTCAGCGCCGACAGGTACGCGAACGGCAGCGCGAAGACCGAGTGCTCGATGGCGACGAGCTTGAGGAAGGACGAGACCCGGCCGGGACGTTCCTGCACCGCCGTCATCAGATTCCGTATTCCTTCCAGCGCTTGTCGACGAGCGAGACCACCTCGGGCGACATGCGCATCTCCTCCGGCCAGCCCCGGGTGTAGCCCTCCTCGGGCAGCTTGCGGGTCGCGTCGATGCCCGCCTTGCCGCCCCAGAACTGCTGGTACGAGGCGTGGTCGAGGTGGTCCACCGGGCCCTCGGTGAGCAGCAGGTCGCGGGCGTAGTCGACGTTGCCGAAGGCGCGGAACGCGACCTCGTTGTAGTCGTGCACGTCGCAGTCCTCGTCGACGATCACGATCAGCTTGGTCAGCGACATCATGTGCGCGCCCCAGATCGCGTTCATGACCTTCTGCGCGTGCTTCGGGTAGCGCTTGCGGATCGACACGATCGCGCAGTTGTGGAAGACACCGGCGGCGGGCAGGTCGTAGTCGACGATGTCCGGGATCAGGAAGCGCAGCAGCGGCGCGAAGATCCGCTCGGTGGCCTTGCCGAGGCCGTGGTCCTCCTGCGGCGGCTGGGACGTGACGATCGAGTGGTAGACCGGGTCGCGCTGCATGGTCATGCACTCGATGTGCATGACCGGGAACGGCTCGACCGGCGTGTAGAAGCCGGTGTGGTCGCCGAACGGCCCCTCGGGCAGGCGCTCGCCCGGCTCGATGTAGCCCTCCAGCACGATCTGCGCGTGCGCCGGCACCTGCAGCGGGACGGTCAGGCAGTCGACCATCTCGACCCGCTCACCGGCGAGGAACCCGGCGAACAGGTACTCGTCGATGTCGGCCGGTAGCGGCGCGCTGGCCGAGTACGCCACCACCGGGTCCGCGCCGATCGCGATCGCCACCGGCAGCCGCTGGCCGAGCCGCTCGGCGACCGCGTGGTGCGCGGTCGAGTTCTTGTGGATCTGCCAGTGCATGCCGATGGTGTTGTGCGAGTGCTGCTGGAGCCGGTAGAGCCCGAGGTTGCGCTTGCCGGTCTCCGGGTGCTTGGTGTGGGTCAGCCCGAAGTTGTGGAAGATCCCGCCGTCACCGGGCCACACCTGCAACCCGGGCAGCCGGTTGAGGTCGACGTCGTCGCCCCGGTAGACCACCTGCTGACAGGGGGCGGTCTTCACCTTCTTCGGCGGCATCGACTTGAGCTGCATGACCTTGCCCAGGCCGCCCATCATCCCGGAGAAGCCCTGCGGCAGTTCCGGCTTGAGCATGTCGCCGATCCGCTCGCCGATCTCGTCGAGGTTCTCCACCCCGAGCGCCATCGCCATCCGCTTCTCGGTGCCGAACAGGTTGATCGCCACCGGCATCTCACCCCGGGTGGGGCGCTCGAACAGCAGCGCGGGTCCGCCGGCCCGGACGGTACGGGTGACGATCTCGCTGATCTCCAGCGTGGGGTCGACCGGCGCGCTCACCCGCCGCAGCTCGCCCGCACGCTCCAGCGCCGCGAGGAAGTCCTTCAGATCGGTGTACGGGAAGCGAGCCGCCATACCGCCATCCTCCCGTACCCTCCTGCGGAGGTAAGGACGGGCCCCCTTTTAACGCCTCCGGTAGAGGAGGGGCCCCTTCTTAACACCCGCAGCTCAGGCGGCGGGCGTCCAGGCGTACGCGGCCAGGGGCGCGTCGAGCGGGGCCTCGGTGAGCCGGTTGGCGAACGTGGAGATCGTGTACGTTCCGACGCCGAGCACCACGTCCAGCGCGTGCCGGCGCTGCCATCCGGCGGCCAGCAGCGCGTCCAGGTCGGCGTCGGGGACCGCGCCCCGGTGGTCGAGGACGGCGACGGTGAACCGGCGCAGCGCCTCCAGCCGGGGATCGGGCAGCGCAGCACCGGTCCGCAGCGCCTCGATCAGCTCCGACGCGGCGCCGTGCCGGACCGACGTCGCGGTGTGCATGGCCACGCAGAGGTGGCAGCCGTTGCGGGTGGCGACGGTGAGCACGACCACCTCCCGGGCGACCGGATCCAGGTCGGTGGCCTCGAACGCGGCGTTGGCGGCGAGGAAGCCCTTGAGCAGTTCGGGCGAGCCGGCCATCAGGCTCACGGCGGCGGGCAGGTGGCCCAGCGTGCGGCGTACTCCGGCCATGACCGGGCGGGCGGCGGCGGGTGCGGTGTCCGGCTCGTACGCGGTGAAGCGAGACATTACTGCGCCCCTCTCGTAAGGTAGTCAACGTGGTTGACGAAATAGTAAACGTGGTTGTCGAACATGGCAACGCCTGACCGCCCCGGCTTCGCGCTGCCGCTGCTCCTGCTCGCCGGTTTCCGTACGCTCGTCGACGACCTGCACGCCGAACTGGCCCGCCAGGGGCACCCCGACCTGCGCCCGGCCCACGGGTTCGTCCTGCAGGCCGTCGGCCCGGACGGCACCACCGCCTCCGACCTCGGGCAACGGCTCGGCGTCTCGAAGCAGGCCGCCGGCAAGACGGTGGACCGGCTGGTCGCGCTCGGCTACCTGGAACGCGTGGACGACCCCGCCGACGCCCGCCGCAAGCTGGTCCGGATGACCGCGAAGGGCCGCGACGGACTGCACCGGTCGGCGGTGGTCTTCGACGAGCTACGCGACCGCTGGGCGTCCACGCTCGGCGCGGACCGCGTCGCCGCCATCGAGGACGACCTGCGCCAGGTGGTCCCCGCCGACGTGTTCCGCCTCGACGTCCCCGGCTGGTTCGGCGGATGAATTCGTCACTGACAGCCACGCCGGCGGCGGTTCATCATCGACGGATGGACGACGCATACGTGGTGGGTGACCCGGACGGCCTCAGCCCGCTCCAGTCAGAGATCCGCGACGCGGTGGCCCGCGAGCTGCACGCCCAGTTCGCGCTGCGGGCGGACCGCCTCGAACTGGCCGACCTGCCGGAGGTGGCCTACCAGATCACGCGCCGGGTGGACGAGGTGCTGAGCGCGCGCCCGGTCACTCCACCCCGGCGTACGAGTGCAGACCGGTGAAGAAGAAGTTGACCCCGAACAGGTTCATCATCACGGTCAGGAAGCCCACGATGGCGATCCAGGTGGCCACGTTGCGCTTCACGCTCGGCGTGGCCCGGGCGTGCAGGTAACCCGCGTACACCACCCAGGAGATGAACGCCCAGGTCTCCTTCGGGTCCCAGCCCCAGGCGCGACCCCAGGCCGCCTCGGCCCAGATCGCCCCCGCGATCACCGCGAAGGTGAAGATCGGGAACGAGAAGGCGTGCAGCATGAAGGTCAGCCGCTCCAGCCCGGCCGCCTCCGGGAGGCGGCGGGCCAGGGTGTACGGGAAGCTGCGCCGCCCCTGCTCCCAGCCGGCCCGCATCAGGTACGCGGCGGCGGGCACCACGCCCAGCAGGAAGATGCCCGAGGCGAAGATGATCGTCGAGACGTGGATGATGAACCACCACGACTGCAGCGCCGGCATCAGCGGCTCGATCGGCACGTAGAGCTTCAGCTCGGCGAACGCCAGCAGCAGCACCATGACCAGCGTCAGGAACAGCCCGAGCCGGCGCAGCCACGGCTGCTTCCAGAGCACCACGAGCCAGGCCGCCATGCCGATCCAGGTGCCGGTCAGCACGAACTCGTACATGTTGCCCCAGGGCATCCGGTCGGCGGCGAGGCCCCGGGTGACCACGGCGCCCAAGTGCACGGCGGCGGCCAGCACGGTGAGCCAGGCGGCGATCCGGCCGGCCAGCACTGCCCGGGCGCCGGTGCGGTCCGGCCTCGGCGGCGTAGCCGCGACGGCCGGCTCGTCGACGGTGCCACCGGCGCCGCCGACGCCCGCGCCCACCAGCTCACGCGCCGGCGCGGCCGCGGGCACCCTCCGCGCGTTGCCCAGCGCGAACTCCACGGCGTGGCTGATCATCGCGATCAGGTACGCCAGGATCGCGAACGCGACCAACTGGTCGGAGAGTGCGGACATCACTCGTCTCCTTCTCGCGCCCGCCGCGCGTCCGGCGCATCACCGCTCACCGCGGCGACGAGCTGCGCGAACTCGTCGGCGAACCCTGGGTGCTCGGTGCGCGGCAGCCCACCGGCCTCCACCAAACTACTACCGCCCGTCGGAGATCCCCCCTCGGGGGGCGAAACCCGGAACCACACCCGGCGCCGCCGGGCGAACAGCGAGCCCATCAGGCCGAGCAGCAGCGTGCCGCTCGCCACCAGCAGCAACGTCTGCCCGGGCGCGTGCCGGACCGCGAGCGTGACGTACGGCTTGGTGCCGACGAACTCCAGCGTGCTGCCGTCGTCCAGGGTCCACTTCTCCCCCGGCCGCAGCAGCTTGGTGCCGATCTCCTTGAGCTTGCCGTCGTCGATCTGGCTCCGGTCCAGCGCGTAGACCGAGCCGGGGATGCCCGCGTCCAGCCCGAGATTGCCCCGGTACGCGGTCAGGTTCACCATCGGGTTGCGCTCGGCCGGGTACTGCGACGCCACGTACGGCGCGCTCTCCGGCGCGGTGGGCAGGTAGAGCCCGTCGAAGGCGATCTGCTGGTCCGGGGCGCGCGCGCCGGTCTTCGGGTCGACGTTGGCATCCGGGAAGATCGCCACGCCCTCCTCGGTCGCGTTCGAGTCGCCGGTACGCAGGAACGGCGCCTCGCTGGTCTGGCTGCGGCCGTACTTGTCGGTGTACTTCAGCAGCGGCGCGTAGCCGTTGCCGAGCAGGTAGACGTTCGCCGAGCCGAGCCGCAGCGGCGAGTTGACCGAGAATCCGGCGGTCCGCTCCGCGCCATCCGGCTCGTCCACGGTGACGGTGGCCCAGTAGCGGGACGCCTGCCCGGACGGCAGGTAGTCGGCCTCGAACTTCTCCAGCGTCAGGCAGAACGGAGGCAGGTCGGAGCTGTCCACACGCGGGCCGAGCGACGCCTCGGCGTACTGCTGGCGGGTGTTGCAGAACGCGTTGTCCTCGCCGGCGACCAGGATGCGGTTGCCGTGCCATCCGTACCAGGAACCGAGCGCCACCCCGAGCAGGACGGCGACCAGCGACACGTGGAAGAGCAGGTTGCCGGTCTCCTTGAGGTAGCCCTTCTCGGCGGAGACCTCGTTGCCGCGCACGGTGACCCGCCACCGGCGACGGCGCAGCACCGCCGCGATCGCCTCGGGATCGGCGGCGGCCGGGGCCTCCAGCACCGCGTGCTGCGGCAGCCGGTCGAACCGCCTCGGCGCGGCCGGCGGCCTCATCCGCAGCGCGCGGACGTGGTCCCGGGCGCGGGGCAGGATGCAGCCGATCAGCGAGGTGAACAGCAGCAGGTAGATCGCGGAGAACCAGACCGAGCCGAAGACCTCGAACGCGCCGATCTGGTCCAGCCGGGGCGCGAGGTCGGGGTGGTCGAGGAACCACTGGTTGACGCGTTCCGGGTTGACACCGCGCTGGGGCAGCACCGAGCCGGGGATGGCCGCGATGGCGAGCAGGAACAGCAGGATCAGCGCCGTACGCATGCTGGTGAGCTGCCGCCACGAGTTGCGCAGCAGGGCCAGCACCGGGTTGACCCGTCGCCGGGGCGCCTGCGCGGGTGGGGTCGACGGCCGGTCGTCCACGGTCGTCATCAGATGCTCACCTCGCCCACGCCCACGTTCGTCTGCAGCCAGATCACCACGTTCACCCAGCCGCCGGTGATCAGCGCCAGGCCGATCGCGATCAGCAGCGCGCCGCCGATCCGGGTGACCCAGCGGCTGTTGCGCCGGACGGCGCGGAACACCCCGAGCAGGCGCTGGAAGCCCAGCCCGAAGACGACGAACGGTATCCCCAGCCCGAGGCAGTACGCCACGGCGAGCACCACGGCCCGGTCGGTGCCGCCCTCGGTGGCCGCCATGCCGAGCACCGCGCCGAGCGTGGGGCCGGTGCAGGGCAGCCAGCTGAGCGCGAACACGGCGCCGAGCACCGGCGCGCCGAGCAGTCCGGCGGAGGGCAGCCAGCGGATGCGGAACTCCCGCTGCATGCCGGGGATCACCCCGAGGTAGCCGAGGCCGAGCACCACCACGAGCGCGCCGATGACGATCTCCAGCGTGCGCTCGTACCGGAAGAAGAGCTTGCCGACGCCGGAGAAGAGGATCGCAGTGGCGACGAACACGACTGTGAAGCCGGCGATGAACAGCAGCGTGCCGGCGAGCACGCGGCCCTTGACGGCGGCGACGGTGCGCTCCGGCGCCGCCCGCTCGGCGACGCTCACGCCGCCTGCGCCACCGGTGCCACCGGTGCCACCTGCGCCGCCTGCGCTGCCGCCGCCGGCGGTGCCGGTGTTAAGAAGGGGCCCC
Organism: Micromonospora sp. WMMA1949; assembly: GCF_027460145.1. Lineage (NCBI taxonomy): Bacteria > Bacillati > Actinomycetota > Actinomycetes > Micromonosporales > Micromonosporaceae > Micromonospora > Micromonospora sp. WMMA1949. Next base: position 2,356,117 of record NZ_JAPZBG010000001.1, read on the forward strand.
TCCTCTACCGGAGGCGTTAACAGGGGGCCCTTCCTTGCACCGCCCTCCAGGTCGGAGCCGGCCAAGCCCGTCACGTACGACAGGTAGCCGGGCATCAGCGGGAGCACGCACGGGGACAGGAAGCTGACCAGTCCGGCCAGTGCGGCCGCACCGACCGCGAGCAGCAGCGGGCCGGACTCGGCGAGCTGCCGGAACGTCTCGCCCATCAGCGGGCGCCGTTCGGCGGTGGCGACTCGGCGGCGATGTCCTCGACGATCGGCCGCAGCTCGGCCTGGGTGACGGCCCGCCGGATCACCACGGCGATCCGGCCCTCGCGGTCGAGCACGACGGTGGCCGGGGTGGTGTTCGGCGGGATGTCGAAGTTCAGCGCCTGCCGGCTGGCCGGGTCGAAGATGCTCGGGTACGTGACCCGGCCCTCCTCGAAGGCGATCGCCTTGTCCTTGCTGTCCTGCACGTTGATGCCGAGGAACGTCACGCCGGAGCCCTTGGTGGCCTGGTAGGTGGCCTCCAGGTCGTCGGCCTCGGCGCGGCAGGGCGCGCACCAGGAGCCCCAGAAGTTGACCACGACGACCTGGCCGCGGTCCCGGGAGATGTCGTAGCTGCCGCCGGTGAGCAGGTCACCACTCACCTTCGGCGTCTTGGAGCGCTGGTCCGGGGCACAGGTGACGGTGGAGCCGTCGGCGGCACACCGGCTCTCCTGGCTGTCGGAGGAGCAGCCGACCAGCGCCGTACCGGCGGTGACGGCGGCGAGCAGGGCGGCGGCGAGCCTCCGGGTGAGCATCAGGCCCCCTTGGCCGTCCGGGCGGTCGGCGAGATCGAGACGAGGTGGGCGGCCGGCTCGGAGTACCCGATACCGACGATCTTGGCGCCGTCGAAGTGGAACGAGGTGAGGCTGGCCAGGCCGCACTGGCGGCGGCGCGGGTCGTGCCAGAGACGCTTGCGTTCGACGTGCCGGCGCAGCGTCCAGATCGGGAGCTGGTGCGACACGAGCACCGCCTCGCGCCCCTCGGCGGCGACGCGGGCGGCGTGCAGCGCGGCGAACATGCGCTCGGCGATGACCCGGTACGCCTCGCCCCAGGACGGGGTCACCGGGTCGCGCAGCACCCACCAGTTGCGCGGGTCGCGGAACGAGCCGTCACCGGGCGAGACCTTCTTGCCCTCGAACCAGTTCGCGCTCTCGATCAGGCGCTCGTCGACGCCGACGGAGAGACCGAACTGCGCCGCGATCGGCTCGGCGGTCTGCTGGGCGCGCTCCAGCGGGCTGGCCACCACGTGCACGACGGTCCGGTCGGCGAGCGCCTGCGCCGCCGCCTTGGCCATCTGCACGCCCAGCTCGGAGAGGCGGAACCCGGGCAGGCGGCCGTAGAGGATGCCGTCCGGGTTGTGCACCTCACCGTGCCGCAGCACGTGCACCACTGTCTCCGCCATGAGTTATCCCCCGCTTCCCGCCGCTGCCGCCGCCCGCGCCGCCACCGGCAGGGCGGCGGCGATCTGCTCCCACGCCGCGTCGTCGATCGCGGTCGAGACGAACCACGACTCGAACGCGCTCGGCGGCAGGTAGACGCCGGCGGCGAGCATCGCGTGGAAGAACGCCTTGAACGCCGGCACCACCTGGGTGCGGGCGCTGTCGTAGTCGTGCACGTCCGCGTCGGTGAAGAAGACCGAGAACATGTTGCCCGCGGTGGAGAGCCGGTGCGGCACTCCCGCCGCGGACAGCGCCTCGGTGGTGAGCTTGCCGAGCGCGGCGGCGGTCTCGTCGAGCCGCCGGTAGAGCGCGTCGTCTGCCAGCCGCAGCGTGGCCAGCCCGGCCGCGCAGGCCAGCGGGTTACCGGAGAGCGTGCCGGCCTGGTAGACCGGGCCGGCCGGGGCGAGTCTCGCCATGATCTCCGCGCGCCCGCCGAACGCCGCCGCGGGCAGGCCACCACCCATGACCTTCCCGTACGTCCACAGATCCGCGTCCGACGGGTCGAGGCCGTGCCATCCGGCGCGGGACACCCGGAACCCGGTCATCACCTCGTCGACGATGAGCAGCGCGCCGTTGGCGTGGGCGATCCGGGCCAGCTCGGCGTTGAAGCCGTCGCGGGGCGCGATCACACCCATGTTGCCGGCGGCCGCCTCGGTGATGATCGCCGCGATGTGCTGCCCCTCGGCGGCGAACGCCTCCTCGACCGCGCGCAGGTCGTTGTACGGCAGCACGATGGTGTCGCCCGCTGCCGCGCCGGTCACGCCGGGCGAGTCGGGCAGGCCGAAGGTGGCCACGCCGGAGCCGGCGGCGGCGAGCAGCGCGTCCGAGTGGCCGTGGTAGCAGCCGGAGAACTTGATGATCTTGGCGCGGCCGGTGAAGCCGCGGGCCAGCCGGATCGCCGACATGGTCGCCTCGGTGCCGGAGTTGACCAGGCGCACCTGCTCCACCGGCGTCCGCGCGATGATCTCCTCGGCCAGGTCCACCTCACCCGGCGTCGGCGTGCCGAAGCTGGTGCCGAGCGCCGCCGCCTCGCGCAGCGCCTCCACCACCGCCGGGTGCGCGTGGCCGAGGATCAGCGGGCCCCAGGAGCAGACCAGGTCGACGTAGCGACGACCGTCGGCATCGAAGAGCCACGGCCCCTCCCCCCGGACCATGAAGCGCGGGGTGCCGCCGACGGCACGGAACGCGCGCACAGGAGAGTTGACCCCGCCGGGCACGACGGCCTTGGCGCGGTCGAACAGGGCCTCGGAGGCCGGGGCGTCGGCCGGGTAGCGGCCGGATCCGGCGGAATGCGTCTCGGTCACGATGAGGCCATTGTGTCAGCGCCGGAGTGCTGCCTGGCAGGCACCCCGCGGCGGGGGTTACCAGGCTCACCCGCCTGAGCGGCGCGACGGGCCGACGGCGATCCGCTCGACAGGCCCGCTGGTCGAGATCGCGATAGGCTGACCGGGTGGATCGTGCCGAACTGTCCATCACCGTACACCGGACGGGTGACGAAGCCGTGCTTCGCCTGGCCGGTGAGATCGACATGCTCACGGCCGCCCAGCTCTCGACGGTGGTCAACGAGGTGCTGGCGGATCCGCCCCCGCGCATCGTGCTCGACCTGGCCGGGGTCACGTTCTGTGACTCGCAGGGCCTCGGCACGCTGGTGGTGCTCAGCCGCAAGGCCAGTCACACCCAGTGCCTGCTGATGCTCACCAACGTCGGTGACTTCCTGATCCGCGTCCTGGACATCACCGGCCTCCGCAGCGCCCTGATGATCCGCAACGAGGCCACCCCGTAGCTCCGCCCCGGCCCTCCCCCGCGATCTTGCACTTGCGGCCCTCGGCGAGGGTGATTCACCCCTTTCGCCGGGGCCACAAGTGCAAGATCAACGGTTTCAGAGGACGGGGATGTCGCGGCGGCGGAACGTCAGCAGGCCCGCTGTGGCCAGGGTCACCGCCAGGGCCGTGAGGACGTAGAGCGGGGTGGCGGTCCAGCTGTCGCGCAGCACCTGGGGGGTGTGCGTGAACGGGGACACGTCCAGCAGCCACTGGTCCAGCTCCAGCACGGCGCCGAGCTGCCCGAGCAGCACGCAGACCGCCAGCACCACCCACGCGGCCGACGCGAGGCGGGGCAGCAGGCCGTAGAGCAGCACGGCGAGCCCGGCCAGCACCCACGCGGCCGGCACCTGGGCCAGACCGGCGGCGAGCATCCGGCCCAGCTGGCGGGGCACGTCGCCGGTGCTCAGCCCGTACGTCAGGCCGGTCGCCAACCCGGTCACCGCGAGCACCACCACCGGGCCGAGCAGCGCGAACGTCACGTGGGAGAGCAGCCAGGTCGAGCGCCGCGTACCGGTGGCGAGCACCGGCTCCGCGTGCCCGGCGGACTCCTCCGCGCGCATCCGCAGCGCCGCCTGGATGCCGTACCCGGCGGCGGCGAGCCCGGCCAGGCTCAACGTGACCCCCAGGTAGGCGTCGGCCATGCCGGACGCCCCGCCGAGCCGGGCCACGATCTCCTCCATCCGCGGGCTCCCCTCGACCGACCGGCCGGCCGCCTCGGCGGCGCCCCCGAGGATCAGCCCGAGCAGGCCGAACCCGACCGACCACCAGAGGATCTGCCCCCGGTGCAGCCGCCAGGCCAGCCCGAACGGCCCGGACAACGCGCCGCCCGCGCCCGCCGGGCCGAGCCGGGGCGGCAGCACGCCCGCGCCCAGGTCGCGGCGGACCGAGATCGGGTACGCGAGCGCGGCGAGCAGCACCGTCGCGGCCAGCGGCAGCAGCAGCGCCCACCACCGCTCCCCCTCGTACGGCCGGACGCGCGCGGCCCAGCCCAGCGGGGACAGCCAGCTCGGCCAGTCGTTGCCGGCGGTGTCCCCGGCCAGGCGCAGCCCGAACGCGGCGCCGAGACCGGCGAGGCCGATGCCCCGCGCCCCGCCCGCGGTCTCGGTGAGCTGGGCGGCCAGCCCGCCGAGCGTGGCGAAGACCACGCCGGTCAGCACGGTGACCAGCCCGTACGCGAGCGAGCCACCGACCGGCAGTCCGGTCGAGACCAGCCCCGCGGCGGTGAGCAGCCCGAGCACCAGGTCTGCGGCGTACGTGACGAGCAGCGCGGCGGTCAGCCCGGCGTGCCGCCCGAGGACGCTGCCGCCGAGCAGTTCCCGCCGCCCGGCCTCCTCCTCGGTGCGGGTGTGCCGGATGACCGTGAGCAGGCTCGCCAGCGCGACGATGAGCAGCAGGAAGCCGCTGCGCTGGGCGGTCAGCCCGCCGATGCTGTCGCCGTACGCCGGGCCGAGCAGCGCGACGATGGACGGGTTGCGGGCGGTGCCCTCCAGGTACGCGGCCCGATCGGCGGCGGTCGGGAACAGCTCGAAGTAGCTGGCCGCGTACGTCGTCGGCAGCACCGCGAGGATCAGCACCCACAGCGGCAGCAGGAGGCGGTCCCGGCGCAGGATCAGCCGGACCAGGTGACGCGTGCCGGTGAGCGTGCTCATGACCGGTCCGCCGTCTCGGGGCGCGCCACGCCGGAGGAGGGCGTCGCGTCGGAGGAGGGCGTCGCGTCGGAGGAGGACGCCGTCTCGTAGTGCCGCAGGAACAGCTCCTCGAGCGTCGGCGGCGTGCTGACCAGGCTGCGGACGCCGAGTTCGGTGAGCCGGCGCAGCGCGGCGTCGAGCGACGCGGTGTCGACGTCGAACCGGACCCGCTGCCCGTCCACCCGCAGGTCGTGCACGCCGGGCAGGTCGGCCAGGCCGTCGAGTGGCGCGGTGACCTCGGCGTCGATCGCGGTGCGGTGCAGGTGGCGCAGGTCGCCGAGCGTGCCGGACTCCACCGTCCGGCCGGCCCGGATGATCGTCACCCGGTCGCAGAGCGCCTCCACCTCGGCCAGGATGTGGCTGGACAGCAGCACCGTGCGCCCGTCCTGGACGGCCCGGCGGACCCAGTGCTGGAAGACCTCCTCCATCAACGGGTCGAGCCCGGAGGTCGGCTCGTCGAGGATGAGCAGGTCGACGTCGGAGGCCAGCGCGGCGACCAGGCCGACCTTCTGCCGGTTGCCCTTGGAGTAGGTGCGGCCCTTCTTGCGCGGGTCCAGCTCGAACGACTCCAGCAGCTCGGCGCGGCGTTTCGGGTCGAGCCCGCCGCGCAGCCGGCCGAGCAGGTCGATCACCTCGCCGCCGCTGAGGCCGGGCCAGAGCGTGACGTCGCCGGGCACGTACGCGAGGCGGCGGTGCAGCGCCACCGCGTCCCGCCAGGGGTCGCCGCCCAGCAGTCGGGCGGCCCCCGCGTCCGCCCGCAGCAGGCCGAGCAGCACCCGGATGGTGGTCGACTTGCCGGAGCCGTTCGGGCCCAGGAAGCCGTGCACCTCCCCGGTGCGGACGGTCAGGTCGAGCCCGTCGAGGGCCCGGGTGCGGCCGAAGGTCTTCACCAGGCCGGACACATCGATTGCCGTTTCCATACTTCAGAAGTTACGCTCGTTTCACAAAGTTGTGAAGACTGTAAGGTCACGGCGTGAGTGTCGAGGAGCCGACCATGAACGTGCCGTCCCGTCACGACGAGGAGGAGGTCCACCTCTTCATCGAGCGGATGGCGATGGCCTTCGCCGACGTGGGCTTCCCCCGGATGGCCGCCCGGGTCCTGTTCACGGTGATGAGCGCCGACGACCCGCTCACCGCCGGCGAGATCGCCGAGCGGCTCGGCGTCAGCGCGGCGGCGGTCAGCGGCGCGGTGCGCTACCTGACCCAGTTCGCCATGCTGGTCCGCGAGCCGGTCAAGGGCTCCCGGCGCGACCGCTACCGGATGCCGGACAACCCCTGGTACGAGGCGACGATCACCAAGACCACGCTCTACAAGAACTTCATCGACATCGCCGCCGGCGGGGTCGACGCGCTGCACGGCCGCAGCACCCCGGCCGGTGAACGGGTGGCCGAGATGCGCGACTTCTTCCTCTTCGTACAGGAGGAACTGGAGTCGCTCGGCGACCGCTGGCGTGCCCGGCGGGCCGCGACCGGGCACGGCGGCCCGGCCGGCGGCTGAACCGTCAGCGGGTGTTGCCCCAGCGCGCCTGCTCCAGCAACTCCACCGCGCGGTCCCGGGTGGACGGGTCGTCGTCGGCGCGCAGCATCGCTGTCGCCTCGTCCACCGCGTCGGTCAGGTGCCGCCACTGCAGGTCCCGCTCCCGCACCAGGTCCGACTGGGCGGCGAGCTGCCGCGTCTTCACCCACAGGTCGACGAAGACCGTCACCTTGGCCCGCAGCACCCACGGGTCGAACGGCTTGGTGAGGTAGTCGACCGCGCCGGCCGCGTAGCCGCGCAGCGCGAGCTGGGCGTCCTTGTCCGCGGCGGTCAGGAAGATGATCGGTACGTGCCGGGTCCGCTCGCGCCGCTTGATGTGGGTGGCGGTCTCGAACCCGTCCATGTCCGGCATCTGGGCGTCCAGCAGGATCACCGCGAAGTCGTCCACCAGGAGCTGCTTGAGCGCCGCCTCGCCGCTCTCCACCGCGACCGACTGCACCGGGAGGCCCTGGAGGATCGCCTCCAGGGCCATCAGGTTCTCCCGCCGGTCGTCCACCAGCAGGGCCTTGGCCGTCTGCGTCACGCGTTCTCCTCGCCTCGGCTCCGGCCGATCCAGGACGCCATCAGTTCGATCAGCTCGTCCAGGTCCACCGGCTTGGTGATGTAGTCGCTGCCGCCGGCGCCGAGCGCCGACTCCCGGTCGCCGGGCATCGCCTTGGCGGTCAGGAAGACGATCGGCAGGTCCGCGAACCGGTGGTTGCGGCGGATCTGCGCTGTCGTCTCGTACCCGTCCTGGTCCGGCATCATGGCGTCCATCAGGACGATGTCCACCTCCGGGTGCTCGGCGAGCTGGCGGACGCCGTCCGCCCCGTTGTCCGAGTACAACACGGTCATCCCGTGCAGTTCCAACGCGGACGTCAGCGCGAACACGTTCCGCACGTCGTCGTCGATGATCAACACGGTCACGCCGTCCAGGCGTCGGGTGGCGGGCGTCTCCTGCGGCTGCGGCAGCTCCATGGGCATGAGCAGCGACGACGGCAGGCCCGCGCGGCTCGGCGACGGTGGCGCCGGTGCCACCACCGCGTCCGGCGCCAGCACGTCGGGTACGAACAGAGTGAACGTCGAACCCTGACCGGGCGCGGACGAGACGGTGATCGTGCCACCGAGCAGGCGGGCCAGGTCACGGCTGATGGACAGCCCGAGACCGGTGCCGCCGTAACGCCGGCTGGTGGTGCCGTCCGCCTGCTGGAACGCCTCGAAGATCAGCGACAGCTTGTCGTCGGAGATCCCGATGCCGGTGTCTATCACGGTGAACGCGATCACCCGCTGCGCGTTCGTCAGCGCCGGCACGTCGAAGACGGCGTTCTCGGCAGCCGGACCGATCCGCAGCGTCACCGCGCCGTTGTCGGTGAACTTCACCGCGTTGGACAGCAGGTTGCGCAGGATCTGCTGCAACCGCTGGGCGTCGGTGACCAGCGCGGGCGGCAGGTCCTGGCTCACCCGTACCTGGAAGTCCAGGCCCTTCTCCTCGGCCTGCGGCGCGAACGCCTGCTCGACGTAGCTCCGGATCTCGGCGAACTGGATCTCCGTGGGCTCCACGTCCATCCGGCCCGCCTCGATCTTCGACAGGTCGAGGATGTCGTCGATCAGCGACAGCAGGTCCGACCCGGCGCCGTGGATGGTCCGGGCGAACTCGATCTGCTTCGCGCTGAGGTTGCGCTCCGGGTTCTCGGCGAGCAGCCGGGCCAGCAGGAGCAGCGAGTTCAGCGGCGTCCGCAGCTCGTGGCTCATGTTCGCCAGGAACTCCGACTTGTACGCCGACGCCCGGGTGAGCTGCTGCGCCTTCTCCTCCAGGCCGAGGCGGGCCAGCTCGATCTCCCGGTTCTGCGTCTCGATGTTGGCCTTCTGCTCGGACAGGAGCTTCGCCTTGTCCTCCAGCTCGGCGTTGGTGCGCTGCAACTCGGCCGACTGGTCCTGCATCTCGTGCGCCAGCCGCTGCGACTGCGCCAGCAGCTCCTCCGTACGCCGGTTGGCCTGGATGGTGTTCACCGCCACGCCAATGGTGAGCACCAGCCGCTCCAGGAACGCCAGGTGCAGCTCGGAGAAGGTGGCCACACCGGCGAACTCGATCACGCCGAGCAGCTCGCCCTCGAACTGGACCGGCAGCACCACCAGATCGGCCGGGGGCGTGTCGGCCAGCCCGGACCGGACGACGAGGCGCCCGTCCGGCTGCGCCTTGACCCGGATCGTCCGGCGCGACAGGGCGGCCTGCCCGACCAGCCCCTCACCCGGGCCGAACGTGACGTCGTGGCCGCGTGCCACGTAACCGTAGGAGGCGGTGAGCCGCAGCCGCATGCTGCCCTCGGAGCTGTCCGCCAGGAAGAACGCGCCGAGCTGCGCGTCCACCAGCGGCGTCACCTCCTGCATGATCATGCGGCAGACCTCGCCCAGGTCGCGCTGGCCCTGCAGTAGACCACCGATCCGGGCCAGGTTCGAGTCGAGCCAGCCCTGCTCGGCGTTCTTCTTCGTCGTCTCCCGGAGGGTGACGATCATCTGGTTGATGTTGTCCTTCAGCTCGGCGACCTCGCCCTGCGCCTTCACGTTGATCCGCTGGGTCAGGTCGCCGCGGGTCACCGACGTGGAGACCTGCGCGATCGCGCGCAACTGCGTGGTGAGGGTCGAGGCGAGCTGGTTGACGTTCTCGGTGAGGTCACGCCACGTACCGGAGACGCCCTTGACCTGGGCCTGACCACCCAGCTTGCCCTCGGTACCCACCTCGCGCGCCACGCGCGTCACCTCGTCGGCGAACGACGACAGCTGGTCCACCATCGTGTTCACGGTGTTCTTCAGCTCGAGGATCTCGCCCTGCGCGTCCACGGTGATCTTCTGACCGAGGTCGCCGTTCGCCACGGCGGTGGTGACCGAGGCGATGTTCCGCACCTGGCTGGTCAGGTTCGACGCCATCGAGTTCACGTTGTCGGTCAGATCCCGCCACGTACCCGAGACGCCCTTGACCTGGGCCTGGCCACCCAGCTTGCCCTCGGTACCCACCTCGCGCGCCACCCGCGTCACCTCGTCGGCGAACGACGACAGCTGGTCCACCATCGTGTTGACAGTGGACTTCAGCTCCAGGATCTCGCCCTGCGCGTCCACGGTGATCTTCTGCGACAGGTCGCCCTTGGCGACAGCTGTCGACACCTGGGCGATGTTGCGCACCTGCGCGGTCAGGTTCGACGCCATCGAGTTCACGTTGTCGGTCAGATCCCGCCAGGTGCCGGCGACGCCGCGTACCTGGGCCTGGCCGCCGAGCTTGCCCTCGGTGCCCACCTCACGCGCCACGCGCGTGACCTCGTCGGCGAACGACGACAGCTGGTCCACCATCGTGTTGACAGTGGACTTCAGCTCCAGGATCTCGCCCCGGGCGTCCACGGTGATCTTCTGACCGAGGTCGCCCTTGGCCACCGCCGTGGTGACCGAGGCGATGTTCCGCACCTGGCTGGTCAGGTTCGACGCCATCGAGTTCACGTTGTCGGTCAGGTCACGCCACGTACCCGAGACGCCCTTGACCTGGGCCTGACCACCCAGCTTGCCCTCGGTACCCACCTCACGGGCCACGCGCGTGACCTCGTCGGCGAACGACGACAGCTGGTCCACCATCGTGTTCACGGTGTTCTTCAGCTCGAGGATCTCGCCCTGCGCGTCCACGGTGATCTTCTGCGACAGGTCGCCCTTCGCCACCGCCGTGGAGACCTGGGAGATGTTGCGGACCTGGCTGGTCAGGTTGCCGGCGAGCTGGTTGACGTTCTCGGTGAGGTCACGCCAGGTGCCGGAGACGCCGCGCACCTGCGCCTGGCCGCCCAGCTTGCCCTCGATGCCCACCTCACGGGCCACCCGCGTGACCTCGTCGGCGAACGACGACAGCTGGTCCACCATCGTGTTCACGGTGTCCTTCAGCTCCAGGATCTCGCCCTGGGCCGCCACCGTGATCTTCTGCGACAGGTCGCCCTTCGCGACCGCCGTCGACACCTGGGCGATGTTGCGCACCTGCGCGGTCAGGTTCGACGCCATCGAGTTGACGTTGTCGGTCAGGTCCTTCCAGGTGCCGGCCACGCCCGGCACCTCGGCCTGCCCGCCGAGCTTGCCCTCGGTGCCCACCTCGCGGGCCACCCGGGTGACCTGCTCGGCGAACAGCCGCAGCGTGTCGGTGAGCGAGTTCATCGTGTCGGCCAGCTCGGCCACCTCGCCGCGCGCCCCGACCGTGATCTTTTGCGACAGGTCGCCCTTCGCGACGGCTGTCGCCACCTGGGAGATCGACCGCACCTGCCCGGTGAGGTTCGACGCCATGGTGTTCACCGAGTCGGTGAGGTCCTTCCAGGTGCCGGCCACCCCGCGTACGTCGGCCTGCCCGCCCAGCTTGCCCTCGGTGCCCACCTCGCGGGCCACCCGGGTCACCTCGTCGGCGAACGACGACAGCTGGTCCACCATCGTGTTCACGGTCCGGCCGATGCGCAGGTACTCACCGCGCAACGGACGCCCGTCGATCTCCAGCGCCATGTGCTGGGACAGGTCGCCGTCGGCCACCGCCACGATGACCCGGGCGATCTCGGTGGTCGGCCGGCCCAGGTCGTCGATGAGCGAGTTGACCGCCCGCTGCCCCTCCGCCCACGAGCCGTCCAGGCCCTCGTCGTCCAGGCGCTCGGTGAGCCGGCCGTCGCGGCCGACGATCCGGCTGATCCGCCGCAGGTCGAGGTGCTGCCGTTCCTGCAACGACACCACGTCGTTGAAGGCGTCGGCGACCTCACCGGGCAGACCCGCCCGCCGGGGCAGGCGCACCCGCAGATCGCCGCGCCCCACCCGGCGCAACGCCTCGACCAGTTCGCCGAGGAGCACCTCGTGGTCGGACGCGGACGGGTCAGCGGTCACCGACTGATTCACCGTGGCCATCGTTCCTCGCTCCGCTCGGGCTCGTGCGGTCACACGGGCCATCCCATCATTGTGCCGCGCGATCCGTCGAGGTCACCGCGTGTGATCGCGCGTCACGTGCGGTATCGACCCGGGTGGTGGGTTCCCCGGGACGCTTGGCACCCGGGGCAGGCGCGGTGGAGGATACGAAGGTGTCAGCGGAGGCAGGGCCGGCCAGCGGCGGCGCGGACGAGCGCGTCCGCCGGGTCCGCCTCCCCGCCGACCGCCGCACCCCCGCGGCGGCCCGCGCGCTGGTCCGCACCATGCTCCTCGAAGCGCGGCTGCCCGAACTGCTGAACGAGGCGCTGCTGCTCACCACCGAGCTGACCACGAACGCCGTCGAGCACGCGCGCACCGAACTGGACATCGAGGTCGACACCGACCGCGACGGCCTCACCGTGACCGTCACCGACTTCGCCTCCGGCCCGGTGGACGAGCTGATCGTGGGCGTGCGCAACACCACGTCCGACATCACCGAGGTCGCCGCCAGAGGGCGCGGGCTGCTGCTCGTCGACCACTTCTCCAGCCGGTGGGGCACCACGTACCTGCCCACCGGCAAGGGCGTCTGGTTCCGCCTCGACCGGCCCGGTCCGGGTGGGTCCGCCCGGCCGTCGGCCGGCCCGCTGCGGGTCGTCGAACCGGAACGGGCCGGCGACGGTACGCCGAGCGCCACGGCCATGAGCGACCTGATGCAGCTCACCCCGGACGCGTACGCCGACGAGCCGCTGCCCGAGTTCGCGGTCGGGCTGCTGACCCGGGTCGCCGAGATGGTGGGCGCCGCCGGTGGCACCGTCCGGCTCGACCGGGGCGACGGACTCGGCACCCAGGTCTTCGCCCGGTACGGCCGGCCGCCACGCGAGGGCAACGAGCTGCTGCGCGTCCCGCTCGCCGTGCACCGGCCGTACGCCGGTGAGCTGGAGCTGGACGCGGCGCCCTCGGCGTACGCCCGGCCGCTGGCCGTACTGGCCGCCGAGCGGCTGTCGCTGCACCTGGAGAACGACCGGCTGCGCCGCGCCGACGTACGCCGGTCCACCTGGCTGACGTTCCTCGCCGAGGCCAGCGAACTGCTCGCCCAGTCGCTGGACGTCGAACTGACCATGGCGCTCGTCCCGCAGCTCGTGGTGCCCCGGCTCGGCCAGTGGTGCGCCGTGCACACCACAGACGAGTGGGGCCGCCTGCGCCTGGCCGCGTCGAGTCACGCCGACGAGGCGATGCTGCCGCAGCTGCACCGGATCCTCCAGGAGACCGGCCCGGACTCGATCCAGTCGCGGCTGCGCGAGGCGTCCCGCAACGCCGCCCAGGTGCCGCTCGGCGGGCCGATGGAGGGCTTCGCCGTACCGTTGATCGCCCGTGGCCAACGGCTCGGCACCCTCGCCGTGGGCCGGCACCAGCGGCACCGGCACGACCCGGACGAGGTCTCGGTGCTGGAGGACGTGGCCCGCCGCGCCGCCCTCGCCATCGAGAACGCCCGCATCCACGCCGAGCGCCGCCGGGTCGCCCAGACGCTCCAGCAGTCGCTGCTGCCGCCGGTGCTCCCGGTGGTCGAGGGCATCGGCTTCGCCGCCGAGTACGTCCCGACCGGCGACGACGCGGAGGTCGGCGGCGACTTCTACGACGTGCTCCCGCTGCCGGACGGCCGCTGGCTCGTGGTGGTCGGCGACGTGTCCGGCAAGGGCGTGCAGGCCGCCGCCGTGACCGGGCTGGTCCGGGACGTGATCCGGGTGCTCGTCGGCGACGGCAAACCGCTGCCCGAGGTGCTCGGCCGGCTCAACGAGACGCTCGTCGAACGTGGCGGCGGACGCTACTGCACGCTGGCGCTGGCGGCTGTCGCACCCGGCGACGGCGACCAGCTCGACGTCTCGCTGCACCTGGCCGGCCACGACCGCCCGGTGCTGCTGCACGGCGGTGGCGGCGCGACGTTCGTCGGGGCGGGCGGTACGGCGCTGGGCCTGCTCGACACGATCACCACACCGACCGCCGAGCTGACGCTCAAGCCCGGCGACGCGCTGATCTTCTACACCGACGGGGTCACCGAGCGGCGGCGCGGGCGGGAGCTGTTCGGCACCGAGCGGCTGCGCGAGTCGGCGGCGCCGCTGGCCGGGTACTCGGCCGACGTGGTGGCCGCACGGCTGCGCGCCGCCACCATCGCCTTCTCGGTCGAGCCCCCACGCGACGACATTGCCATCCTGGTCCTCCGAAACGACACCCCCTAGCCCTCCCGGTCCCCGCGCCCGGCCCCGGCCCCCGGGCGCCCGATCTCGGTTGATCATGAAGTTGGCCGCTCAATTCGCCCGATTCCTCCCCGCCAACTTCATGATCAACGCGCTCCGGCACGCCACGGACACCCCAGCCCGCCCGGCGTCGCGCTCCAGCCCGCCCTCGTCGCACTCCCGCCCGCCCATCAGCGGTGATCAAGGAGTTTGTGTTCTCTGGGGGCGCGAAATCTGACGCAAACTCCTTGATCACCGGGGCGAGGCAGGGCGCGCGGGACGGGGCGGGGCGTGGGGCGGGACGCGCGCGGGCGGTGCGCGGGGCGGGACGCGCGCCGGGGCGCGGGGTCGGACGCGCGCGGGAGGCGGGGTGGGACGCGGGGCGGCACCAGGGCTTGCGGGCCGGGGTGCGCAGACAGACGAGGGCGCCCGGCCCGGCGGGGCGCCCGGCGGGCACCGCCGTCGAGCAGGGCACCGGAACGGGTGCGGCCGGGCGTTGGCAGGCTGGCGCCGGGCCAGCGCGGGCTGGTCAGAGGCCGCCGGGGAGACGGCCGGGGGCCAGACGGTGGTGCGGGTCCAGGTGGGCCTTGGCGCTGCGCAGGCGCGGCAACGCGGGCAGCTCGCCCCAGAGGTCCACGGCACGGCGTACCGCCGCGGGCGCGGCCACCACCACGCACCGGCCCCGCCGGGCGATCAGCACGCTGCGGACGGCGGTGAGGATCGAGGCGACCCGCTCCGGCGGCAGCGCGCCGGACAGTGCGGCGTGGACGGTGCCCGAGCCGGCCGAGCCGCGTACCGGCACCGGGCCGCCGGTCGCGTCGCGCAACGCGTAGACGGCCGCGTGCAGGTCGCCTATCGGCACCTCGATACGTAGCGCCGTGTCGCCGGGCGCGAATGGGTATCGCCCCCACCATTCCGGCGCGTGGTGACTGACCATCGCCTCGGCACCGAGGACGGCGGTGAGCCGCTCGGCCCGCTCGGTCACGTCGGCCGGGCCGCCCTCCAGCAGCACCACCAGGCTGCCGGCAGCGGGTCGCCCGGTCACGGCCGGATGATCGGGGCGATTGATCACCGACGGGTGGGTCGGCGGAATGCGGCGCCGGGGCAGCGGTACCGGCACCGGCAGGTCCAGTTCGACGGCGGCCGGATCGACGCCCGCGGCCAGGACGGCCCGGACCAGGTCGTGCACCTCCAGTGGCGTCCACACCGGGCGGGACACCCAGAGCCGGCCGGCCGGGATGGCGTGCACCCGCATGGTGGCCGAGACCAGCACCCCGAGCCCGCCCTGCGAGCCGCAGAGCAGCCGGGCCACGTCCAGCCCGGGCAGGTCGCCGCGACCGAGGATCGCATCCCCGCCACCCGGAGCGTCGCCGAACGCACCACCGGCACCCCAGCCCGCGCCGCCCGCACCCCGCCCGGCAGCACCGCCACCATCGCCCGCCGGACCGCGCCCGCTCGCCTGGCCACCGCCGGCGCCCGGGGCGGCCCGGCCGAGCGCCTCCGTGCCGGACTCGCCGACGCTCACCAGCTCACCGTCGGCGTCGAGGTAGCGCACCCCGACGAGCTGGGCGCACGGGCTGCCGTGCCGATGGCGCAGCGGACCGGACTCGTCGGCGGCGAGCACCCCGCCGAGGGTCGCGCCCGGCGACGGCGCGTCGACAGGCAGCCGCCGGTTGGTACGCGCCAGCGTGGCCTGGACCGCGCGCAGTGGCGTACCGGCGCCGATCTCGGCCACCGCCGCGTCGCGCGGCTCGTGCCAGACCCCGGCGAGGCGGCCCGTGTCGAGCATGATGTCCACCTGTGCCGGAGCGGCACCCCAGTCGATCTTCGTGCCGGCGCCGCGGGGCACCACTGTCAGGTCGTACGCCGCGGCCAGCCGCAACACCTCCGCCGCGGCGTGCGGGCCACCCGGCACCGCCACCCATCGGGCGGTACGGCTGGCCACCTCGTCGGCCGGACCGGCGAAGCGGGCGAACGGTTCGCCGCAGATCGCGGCCAGCTTCCGGGTGATGTCGAGGGCTCCGAGTCGGTCGGTGGAACGTGCCGCATCCGCCATGGCGGTTATCGTACACATGTTCGAAGGACCTGGCGGCGAGTCGCGGGATTCGGGCGGCGGGCGCGCCCGGCGGCGGCCCGCCGACCGGTAACGTGGCGCCGTGACCGAAACCCCACCGCCCGTCGCCAAGCGCGTCCCGACCGAGCGCGTCCATCACGGTGACACTGTCCTCGACGAGTACGCCTGGCTCGCCGCCAAGGACGACCCGGACACGATCGCGTACCTGGACGCCGAGAACGCGTACACCGAGGCGCGCACCGCCCACCTGGCCGGGCTGCGCGCGGAGCTGTTCGAGGAGACGCGCCGGCGCACCCAGGAGACCGACCTGTCGGTGCCGACCCGCAAGGACGGCTACTGGTACTACACCCGCACGGTCGAGGGTCAGCAGTACGGCGTGCACTGCCGGCGCGCGGTCCGGCCGGGCGAGACGGCGCCCCCGGTCAGCGCGGACGGCGCCCCGCTCGACGGCGAGGAGGTGCTGCTCGACGGCAACCAGCTCGCCGAGGGGCACGACTTCTTCTCCCTCGGCGCGTTCGACGTCAGCCCGGACGGGCGCTGGCTGGCCTACTCCACCGACTTCTCCGGCGACGAGCGCTACACGCTGCGGATCAAGGATCTGAACACCGGCGAGTCACTGCCGGACGAGGTGCCGGACACGTTCTACGGCACGGCCTGGTCCAGCGACGCGTCCACGCTGTTCTACGTGACAGTGGACGAGGCGTGGCGGCCGAACCGGGTCTGGCGGCACACCGTCGGCACCGCGTCCACCGAGGACGTGGTGGTGTACCAGGAGGACGACGAGCGGTTCTGGGTCGGCGTCGAGCTGACCCGCTCCGAGCGCTTCGTGGTCATCGACATCCACAGCAAGATCACCAGCGAGGTCCGGGTGATCCCGGCCGCCAACCCGACCGGCGAGCCCGCCGTCGTGGCCCCGCGGCGTCAGGGCATCGAGTACGCGGTGGAGCACCACGGCCACCGTTTCCTGATCCTGCACAACGACGGCGCGGAGGACTTCGCGCTGGCGTACACCTCGGCGGACACGCCGGGCGACTGGGTGCCGCTGATCCCGCACACGCCGGGCACCCGGCTGGAGGCGGTCGACGCGTTCGAGAACCACCTCGTGGTGTCGCTGCGCACCAACGGCCTGACCGGTCTGCGGGTGCTGGCGGTGGGCAGCGACGACAGCTGGGACATCGACTTCCCCGAGCCGATCTACAGCGTCGGGCTGGACGCCAACCCGGAGTACCGGACGAACGAGGTGCGGCTGCGCTACACCTCGCTCGTCACCCCGGACTCGGTCTACGACTACGACCTGGTGACCCGCGAGCTGACGTTGCGCCGGCAGAAGCCGGTCCGTCCCGGGCCGGACGGGCGGGCCTACGACCCGGCCGACTACGAGCAGCACCGGGACTGGGCGCTGGCCGACGACGGCACCCGCGTACCGATCTCGCTCGTGTGCCGCCGCGGCACGCCGCGCGACGGTTCGGCGCCCGCCGTCATCTACGGCTACGGGTCGTACGAGGCGAGCATGGACCCGTGGTTCTCGATCGCCCGGCTGAGCCTGCTCGACCGCGGCGTGATCTTCGCGGTGGCGCACATCCGGGGTGGCGGTGAGCTGGGCCGGCGCTGGTACGACGAAGGCAAGATGCTGGCCAAGAAGAACACGTTCACCGACTTCGTGGCGTGCGCCCGGCACCTCGTGAAGGCGGGCTGGACGGCGAGCGACCGACTGGCCGCCCGGGGCGCCTCGGCCGGTGGCCTGCTCATGGGCGCGGTGGCGAACCTCGCCCCGGACGCGTTCACCGGGATCGTCGCGCAGGTGCCGTTCGTGGACGCGCTCACCTCGATCCTCGACCCGTCGCTGCCGCTGACAGTGACCGAGTGGGAGGAGTGGGGCAACCCGCTGGACGACCCCGAGGTCTACGCGTACATGAAGTCGTACACGCCGTACGAGAACGTGACCACCGTCAAGTACCCGGCGATCCTGGCGGTGACCAGCCTCAACGACACCCGCGTGCTCTACCACGAGCCGGCCAAGTGGATCGCCCGGCTGCGGTCGCTGGCGCCGGCCGGCGACTACCTGCTCAAGACCGAGATGGGCGCGGGCCACGGCGGTCCCAGCGGCCGGTACGACTCGTGGCGCGAGGAGGCGTTCGTCAACGCCTGGATCCTCGACCGCGTCGGTCTGGCCGTGTAAGGAAGGCTGCGCAGGGCTGCTCGGCCGCTGACCGTTCAGCCCGCGCGCAGTTCCTCCATCGAGGTCGCGGTGCGCAGGAACAGCAGGCCGGCCACGACCGTGCACAGCACCGCCGCCAACCCGCCGGCCGCGAGCCAGGCCAGCTGATCCCACGGTACGTCCGGCGGGATCGTCGTCTTCGGCACCCATTCGGTACTGGTGTACCGCGCCGCGGTGGCCGGGTCGCCGCACAGCTCCGTACCGGCGTCGCAGATCGTCCGCGTGAAGCCGCCACTGCTCGGTGCCGGCATCAGGCCCCGGATCAGCAGGTAGCCGACCGTCAGCGCGAGCCCGATCGCGGGTACGGCGGGTGCGAGCGCGGCCCAGAGCAGCGACCGGCCGATGGTGGCCCGTGGTACGCCGGTGGCCACCTGCGCCGCGTACGCCCGTCGCCGGCTCGTGATCCCCTCGACCACCGCCACGAGCAGCCCACCGCCGGCGATCGCCATCGCCACCACGACCGCGAGGTCGACCAGGTCCATCGCGCCGAGGTAGAAGCCCGGGTCGGCCATTCCGGATCCGGTGCGGCGGGTCAGCTCGGCCTCGGCCCGGAATTCGGCACGTAGCCCCGCGGCACCGGCGCCGAAGATCAGCGCGGCCAGCAACGCGGCGAAGGTTCGGCTGCCGGCCCACGGGTCGGCGGCGAGCCGGCGGGCGGCGAGCAGGGCGGCCGGGCCGCGTCCGTGCCGGTGCAGCAGCCGGCCGGTGTGGTACGAGATCCAGCCCGTACCCGACACGACGCCGATCATCGCGGTCAGCCCGCCGACGACGAGCAATGTCGGCACCAGCCAGTCGGGGGCCACGGCGCCACGCCGCTCGTACCAGAGCAGGAGCGGGCGGATCGCGGCGAAGATCGCCAGCGCGGCGAGGATGAGCACGCCCGGCCACGGCCAGGGCGCCCGGGTGCGGACCCGGCGCACGACGCCGAACGGGGTGGTGGTGACCCGCCGCAGCAGCAGCGCGCTGACCAGTGCGGCCACCAACGGCAGGCCGAGCACCACGGCGGCCACGGCGACCGGCGCCGGACGCACGTCGGTGGGCAGCGGCAGCCGCCCGTCGGCGTCGGGCCGGTGCAGCAGCCGGCACCCGGCCAGGAAGACGGCCAGGCCGACGAGGGTGCCGAGCAGGCTCGCCACGCCGGTCTCGGCGACAGCGAGCCGGGTGACCTGCCCGGGGGTGGCACCGGCCAGCCGGAGCGCGGCGAGCCGCCGGTCCCGGCCCGGCGCGCCGAGGCGGGCGCACTGCCCGGCCAGCCCCAGCACGGGTACGCAGAGCAGCAGCAACGCGAACGCCACGCCCGGGCGCAGGCCGGGTTCCCGCAGCAGCGCGTTCGTGTACTGGTCGGACTGCGTCCAGGCGTGGCCGGACGGTTTCACCACCGACAGCACTGTCAGCGCGGCCAGCCCGGCCAGCGTCGCCAGCGCGGCACTCAGCGCGGTGAGCACCACCCGGGCGACGTCGGTGCGGGTGCCGGCCAGCGCGAGCCGCAGCAGCGTGCCCGGCCTCACCGTGATCCGCCCGGCAGCGCCGGGTCGAGCCCGAGCCCGGTGTGGTCGACCATGCCGTCGCGCAGGCTCACCTCCCGGTCCGCGTACGCGGCGATGCGCGGCTCGTGCGTCACCAGCACGACTGTGGTGCGCTGCTCGCGGGCCAGCCGGACGAGTTGGGTGAGCACCTGCTCGCCGGCCAGCGTGTCGAGCGCGCCGGTCGGCTCGTCGGCGAAGATCACCCGCGGTTCGGTGACCAGGGCCCGGGACAGCGCGCACCGTTGCTGCTGCCCGCCGGACATCTCGCCGGGCCGGACGTCGGCGACGTCGGCCACACCGAGCCGGTCCAGCCAGGAGAGCGCCGCCGTCCGTGCCGCTCGCCGCCCCGTGCCGGCGAGCAACAACGGAAGGGCGACGTTCTCCGCCGCGGTCAGCTCGGCGACGAGCTGGCCGAACTGGAACAACACCCCGAATTCGGTACGGCGCAGCCGGGAGCGGGCCGCCTCCGGCCACGTGTCGATCCGTTCACCGCGCCAGGTGACCTGACCGGCGTCGGGACGCAGGATGCCTGCCAGGCAGTGCAGCAACGTGGACTTGCCGCATCCGCTCGGACCGGTGACCGCGAGGATCTCGCCTTCGGCCACGTCGAGCGTCACGCCACGCAGCGCGGGCGTGTGGCCGTACGCGCGGACCACGCCACGCGCTTGCAGGAACGTCACGAGTGCACCTCCCGGTGCCAGTCGACGACCCGGTCCAGGGTGGTGTGCAGCCACCGGAGATCGGCGTCGAGATGGACGATGGCGAAATCGGCGGCGATCACCTCGTCGAGGCGGGCACCGGGGGCGGTCTTGAGCGCTGTCAGCTCACGCAGCCGCTGCGTGTGCGCCCGGCGCTGGGCGATCAGGTAGTCGCGCGCCTGCCCGGCGTCGGCCACCAGGAGCGCGACGACCACCTTGGCGAACAGCGTGCTCGCCACGTACGGCATCGGTGGTTCGACGGTGCCCAGCCAGTGGTCGAGCGCCGCCCGCCCGTCGTCGGTGAGCGCGTAGGCGGTCCGGTCCGGGCCGCCGTCCCGCTCCTGACCGGCCGGCACGACCAGGCCGTCCCGCTGCAGGCGGGCCAGCGTCGCGTAGACCTGACCGAAGGCGAGCGGCCGGGCCCTGGGCAGTCGCTCGTCGTGCGCACGCTTCAGCTCGTAGCCGTGGCGTGGCCCGGCGGCGAGCAGCCCGAGCAGGACGTGCTGAGTGGACACTCCCTCACTATTCGCTGAATGAATAGTGCTGTCAAGAACGGCCCGCGCGGGACAACGCGGGCCGTTCGATCAGCGGGTCCAGGCCGGATCGCGACCGGCCCGGCCGAGCAGCGCGTCCATGCTGGCCGGTGCCGCGTCGGTGGGCACCGGCGGGCCGAACGCGCCCATCTTCTGGCCCATGTCGCCCATCCGGTCCATGAACTCGTGCCCCGCCGCCACCACGGCCGGGTCCACGCTCAGCTCCTGGCCGGTGGCCCGCGCCAGATCCCATCCGTGGATGGTGAGGTCGATCAGGGCCATCAACCCGACCGTCTCCTGCGGCAGCCCCATCCCGGGCGACACGCCCTCCAGCGCGGCCGGGTCGGACCACGCCTCGATGAGCCGGGTCGCCTCGGTCGCGAACCGGTCGCGCCAGCCGTCGGTCAGGTGGTCGGTCTTGCCGGACCAGTCGACCTCCTCCCGTCGGGCCATCGTCTGGAAGTTGACCACCACGTCGAACAGGTGACCGAGCAGGTCACGCACCGTGTAGTCGGGACAGGGCGTGGGCAGGCCGAGTTGATCGTCCGAAATTCCCCGCACCACCGCGGCCGTACGCGGCGTCGTGACGGCGAGCAGCTCACTAGTCTTCGTGCTCATAGGGGCAGCGTAGGAGGGTGGTATTGAAGAAATGCGACACGAACCGCGGCGCGACAACCGCGGCATCCTCGACCCGGTCCGGTTGCGCCGGCAGGTGCGGTTCCGGCGCCGGATGGCCGCCCCGGCGCTGCGTCAGTGGGTCGAGCACTACTGGTTGATCGACTGGGATCTGGACGAGCCGTTCGAGCAACGGGTGGTGCCGCACCCGACCGTGAACGTGGTGTTCCAGGCGCAGGACGGCGCGGCCGAGCACGGTGAGATCGCCGGCGTCGACACCGGCCTGTTCGCCGTCACGCTGCACGGCGTCGGCCGGGTCTCCGGTGTCCAGTTCCGCCCGGGCGGCTTCCGGCCGTTCTGGCGGCGCCCGGTCGCGGAGTTGACCGGACGGCACGTACCGATCCCCGACGGGCCGGTCTGCCCGGGCACCGACGACGAGCGCTGCGCGAGGCTGGACGACCTGCTGACCTCGTGGTCGCCGGTCGCGGATCCGCTCGCCGCGGAGGCCACCGCGCTGGTCGAGGAGATCCGCGCCGACCGGTCCGTGCTGCGGGTGGCCGACTTCGCCCGGCGGCACGCCGTCTCCACCCGCCGGCTCCAGCGCCTGTTCCTGGACCACGTCGGCGTCGGTCCGAAGTGGGTGATCCGCCGATACCGGCTCCAGGAGGCGATCGAACAGGCCGCCGCCGGGCCGCTCGACTGGTCGCGGGTCGCGGCCGATCTGGGGTACGCCGACCAGGCCCACCTGGTCCGTGAGTTCACCGCCGTCGCCGGGGTCTCGCCCGCGGCGTACGCCCGCTCGCTGGCGGCCCTGGGACAGTGACGCGGGTCCGGCCCTGCCGAGCGCGGGCCAACCTGACTCCGCAGTGACGCACGGTGACAGCCAGCCCGGGCGGCGGGCCTCGCCTCGCGCCGCCTTTGCTCTGCACCCACTGACGCAGCACACACGCACGGTGATGGTAGCTGCGCGACGCCGTCGACCATGGGCAACGGAAAGTGCCTGCTCAGCCGCCTGCTGCGCCGATGGCTGCAGAGCAAAGGCGGCAGCAAGCCCGCTCCCTCGCCCGGCGGCAGCGGTGACGCAGCGCGACAGGAACTTCAGCTACGGTACGTGACGGGAGCGCGCGTCAGCGGCGGCGGACCGCCACCACCGCCACGTCGTCCTGGATCTCCGGCGGCGCCAGCTCGACGAGCAGCCGCCGGCAGAACTCGTCCAGGTCGTCGTCCACCCGGGTGGCGGCCACGCCGAGCGCCGCCATGCCGTCGTCGATCGTGGCGTCCCGCCGTTCGATCAGCCCGTCGGTGTAGAGCACGAGCGTGGCCCCGGCGGGCAGCACGAACTCCAGGTCGGGCGGGCGCGGCGCGCGTACGCCGAGCAGCGGCGCGGACTGCGTCACGAACTCGACCCGCCCGTCCCGGCTCAGCAGTGCCGGCAGGTGCCCGGCGCTGGCCAGCCGGACCAGCCCGGTCGGCGGGTGGAGCAGCAGCACGCAGATGGTGGCCAGCTCGGTCGGCAGCAGGTTGCGCATCAGTTCGTTGACGCGGTCCAGGATCACGCCCGGCTGGTGTCCCTCGACCGCGTACGCGCGCACCGCGTGCCGCAGCTCGGCCATCACGGTGGCGGCGTGCAACGAGTGCCCGGCCACGTCGCCGATCGCCACCAGCAGGTGGCCGTCGAGCATCACCAGCTCGTAGAAGTCGCCGCCCACCTCGGTCTGCGCGCTCGCCGGCTCGTACCGGACGGCCAGGTCCAGGCCGTTCACGTCGGGGAGCCGCTGCGGCAGCAGGCTGCGCTGCAACGTCACCGCGATCCGGTGCTCCTCGTCGAAGGACCGCTGCGCCTCCACCGCCGAGGCGACCGCCTGGGCGAGTTGCACCAGCACCGGAGTACGAACGGTCTGGGTGGCGGTCGGCACCACCACGTAGAGCGGGGCCCGGTCCTCGCGCAGCCGGGAGGCGGCCACCGTGACGGTGTCGCCGTCCGGCCAGCCGGTCAGCGCCCAGTTGGCCGGTTCGTCGACGCGTACCCGGGTGCCGATCGGCACTCCGGTGTCGTCCACCACCCACGGCACGATGGTGGCCGGCGTGTGCGGGTCGACCGCCACCCCGGCCAGGCAGTCCCCGTCGAACGTCTCGGCGACCACCGCCGCGGGCGCCTTGAAGATCCGCGCCGCGCCGCTCGCGGCGGCCTCCAGCAGCCGGACGAAGTTCGGCGTCGCGTGCATCTCCACAGTGGCGTCGGCGAGTGCGGCGAGCCGTTCGGCGAGCTGCTCGGCCCGCCGCCGGGCCTGGTAGTAGCGCAGCACCGCGTGAGCGGTGGCGACCAGTTCCTCCGGCTCGATCGGCTCGGCCAGGTAGGCGTCCGCGCCCCGGGTGAGGCCCTGCGCCCGGTCCACCACGTCGACGGCGTGCGCGGAGACGTGGATGACCGGGATCGACTGGTTCTCCGCCTTGATCCGCTCGCACACCTCGAAACCGCTCATGTCGGGCAGCCGTACGTCGAGCACCACGAGGTCGATGTGTTCCCGGGCCACCCGCTCCAGTGCCGACGTGCCGTTCTCGGCCTCGACGGTGATGAAGCCGGCCCGGGTCAGCCAGTTGACCAGCAGGTATCGCTTGGGGCCGCTGTCGTCGACCACAAGCACGGTCACCGGCCCGCTGTCCACCGTCACGCTCCGCCCGCGGGGAGGACCACTGTGAACGTGCTGCCCCGGCCGGGTTCGCTGGTCAGCTCCAGCGTCCCGCCGAGCAGCGTGATCAGCCGGCGCGCGTACGGCAGGCCGAGCCCGGTGCCACCGACCCGGGTCGTGCCGGGCACCTGGTAGAACTCCTCGAAGACCCGTTCGTGCAGCTCCGGCGGGATGCCCACGCCGGTGTCGGTGACCGACAGCGTCCACTGCTCGCCCCGGTACTCGGCGCGCAGGCGCACCTCGCCTCGCTCGGTGAACTTCAACCCGTTGTGCAGCAGGTTGCGCAGCACCTGGGCGAGCAGTACCTCGTCCGAGCGCACGGTGGCCGGCGACGGCGGTTCCTCGACCACCAACTCCACCTCCGGACGGGAGGCGAGGGCCCGCAGCGTGCCGCGCAACTGCCCGAAGACGGCGCGCAGGTCGACCTCGGACCAGTCCGGCTCGATCCGGCCCGACTCCGCCTTGGCCAGGTCGAGCAGCTCGTTGACCAGCCCCAGCAGGTCGCCCGCTGAGGAGCGGATCAGCCCCACCTGGCGGGCCTGCTCACCGGTGAGCGGGTCGGAGGCGGAGTCGGCCAGCAGCCGGGCCAGGCCGATGATCGCGGTGACCGGGGCGCGCAGCTCGTGGCTGACGTTCGCCAGGAACCGGCTCTTCGACTCGCTCGCGGCCCGCAGCTGGGCGGACTTCTCGTCCAGCTCGGCGTAGAGCGCCACCACGCCGCGGTTGGTCTCCTCCAGCTCCTCGGTGAGCTGGTTGTAGAGCGCCATCACGCCCCGGTTGGTCTCCTGGAGTTCGGAGTTGAGCACCGCCAGCTCGTCGCGCTGACTGCGTACCTCGTCGAGGGCGCCGATGAGCTGCGCGTTCTGGGCGGCCAGCTCGTCCAGCGCGGAACCCGGGGCGCGCTCGGCCAGCTCGGCACGAAGCTCGGCGGCGCGCTCCGCCGTCAGCTCCCCGGCATGGTCGGGCACTCGTCGGGACATCCTGACGACCGTATCGCCCTCGACGGCCACGACCCGCAACGTGTCCACCAGACGCGCGACGGCACCGGACTGCGGCTCGTACCGTCCACCGGGCAGCGGACGCAGCGGCGACAGGTCCACCTGCAGGACCCGGCGGCCCACGCCGTCGCGGTCGAGGGCGAACGTCACGTCCGCGCCGTCGACCCCGTGCAGCAGCTCCCGCGCCACCTCGCTCAGTGCGGTGGCGATGCGTACCTGGTCCTGGTGTTCCAGCCCGACCGCCGCGGCCACCTCCCGGCCGCGCTGCCGGACCAGGAAGATGTCCTGCTCCACCCGGAGTGCGAGATGCAGGAGGGGTTCGGTCATGCCACCCCCCGGGCCACCAGGACGCAGGCGTCGTCGCGACGGACACCCGCGTCACGCAGCAGGGTCGCGGCGGCCAGCAGGGGGGTGCGGCCGGCGAGCCCGGGATAGTCGTCCAGATCCCAGCGATCCACCACCCCGTCACTGTGCATGACCAGGGTGGCGTCGCGCGAGAAGGGGTAGTCGTACCCGCGGATCGTCGGACGCTGGTGCCCGGCGATGCCCGGCAGCGAGACCAGCCCGCGCCGCCGCTCGCCCGGCGCCACGATCATCGCGGCGATGTTGCCCAGCCCGGCGTAGCGGAGCAGCCCGGCGACGGGATCCGGTTCGGCCACCGCGAGTGCGGCGCCCCGGGTGTGCGACATGGCGCCGTGCAGGTGCCGCACCACGACATCCGGCGGACCGTCCGGCGCCGAGCGGAACGCGGACACGGCGGCGCCGGTGGCGGCGGCGGCCAGAGGCCCGTGGCCCAGCCCGTCGGAGACGAGCACCTGCCGCCGTCCGTCGACTTCGCGGACCGCGTACCCGTCGCCGCTGCTCTGCTCGCCGGTGATGGGCCGGGCCAGCCCGGCCGCCCATTCCGGCTCCGGCGGCGTGGTGTCCCAGACCTGGACGACCAGGACCGTGCCCCGGCCCGGCAACGAGTAGCCGTCGAACCGGCTCGACTGCCGGGCGATCGCGCCGAGCCCGATGCCGAGCGTGCCGGCGGTGGAGTGGCCGTCGACCGAGGAGAGCGTCAGGTCGGCCATGCCGGGGCCGGAGTCGATCGCCACCAGCTCCACCCCGGCGTACTCGCCCCGGCGCGCCGGACGCATCAGCAGCGTGCCCTCGCGGGCGTGCTTGACCAGGTTGCTGGTGAGCTCGGCGGTGACGATGGCCAGGTCCGCGACGCGCGGCGCGCTCAGTTCGAGCTGACGGCCGAGGCGCTCGGCCGCCCGGCGTACGCTGCCGGCTGTCGCGCCGGTGTCGACCCGGAACCAGATGCCGTGGTCGGGTACCACGTCGGCGGTCATCGGGACCACTTGGTGACGGTGATCCGCGTCCCCTCGCCGACAGCCGTGCGGATGTCGAAGTCGTCGACGAGCCGGCGGGCGCCGCTCAGTCCCAGGCCCAGCCCGCCGCCGGTGGTGTACCCGTCGGTGAGCGCCAGGTCGAGGTCGGGGATGCCCGGGCCCTCGTCGGCGAAGACGATCCGCACGCCACGCCGGCGGCCGTCGGACACGGTGCTCACCTCGGCGCTGCCCCCGCCGCCGTAGATCAGCGTGTTGCGGGCCAGCTCGCTGGCGGCGGTGACGAGCTTCGTCTGGTCGACGAGGGAGAGCCGGACCGCGACGGCTGTGGTACGCACCAACTGCCGGACCCGCACCACGTCCTCGTCGCTGCGGATCGCCTGGGTCGCCGGCACACCCAGGTCGACGCCCGTGGTCATGCCGTCGCCGTCGTCTCGGTGTCCTCGTCGTCGGCCGCCTCGTCCCAGTCGTCGGCGCGGCTGGCCGCGATCAGCTCCATGCCGCGCTCGACGTTCAGCGCGGTACGGATGCCGTTGAGCGACAATCCCAGCTCGACCAGGGTGATGGCGACGGCCGGACGCATGCCGACCACCACCGTCTCGGCGTCCAGCACCTTCGAGATGGACGCGATGGTGGACAGCATCCGGCCGACGAAGGAGTCGACGATGTCCAGCGCCGTGATGTCGATGATCACGCCGTGGCAGCCGGTGGCGACGATCCGCTCGGCCAGGTCCTCCTGCAGCTGGATGGCCGTCTGGTCGGACATGTCGACCTGGATGGAGACCAGCAGGATGTCGCCGATCTTGAGGATCGGCACGCGTTCCATCAGGACTCCCGCCGCGGGCGGCGAGCGGTGGTCTCGACCCCGGTCAGGCGCAGCACGTGGCGCAGCGCGTCGGCGAGGCTCGCCTTGGTGGCGATGTCACCGAACTCGATGCCGAGGGCGACGATCGTCTGGGCGATCTGCGGGCGGATGCCGGAGATGATGCAGTCGGCGCCCATCAGCCGGGCGGCCACCACGGTCTTGAGGATGTGCTGCGCGACCTGCGTGTCCACCGCCGGTACGCCGGTGATGTCGATGATCGCGTACGGCGAACCGGTGTCGACGAGCGTCTGCAGCAGCCGCTCCATCACCACCTGGGCGCGGGCCGAGTCCAGCGTCCCGACCAGCGGGACGGCGACCACGCCCTCCCAGAGCTTGACCACCGGGGTGGACAGCTCCAGCAGCTGCTCCGCCTGGTCGGCGATCAGACTCTCCCGGGCCCGGACGAACGTCTCGAAGGTGAACAGACCCATCTGGTCGACGAGCGCGGAGAAGGCGACGAAGTCGCGCAGGGTGTCGTCACCCTTCTCCTCCTCCATCAGCTCCAGCAGCGCGTCCTTGAACGCGAACACGCTGATCGCGGTCTCGGTGGCGGAGAATCCCTGGCGGGCCCGGTTGGTGGACAGCTCGGACAGCACCGCCCGCAGCTCACCGCCGTGCTCGTCGGCCAGATCGGCGACGCCCTGACTGCCGGCGTCGACAAGCGCGCGGTGCAGTTCCTGGACCTGCCGGGCCAGCTCGGCACGGCTCAGGCGACCGCGCAGCGAACTCGCGACGATCTCCGTCCAGCGGTTGGTCAACCGGTCCGCGTGCTGACTGAGCAGGTGGGCGAGCCGGCCACCCTGTTCGGCACTCAACGCCATGCTGACCTCCCTGATTTGGACGGGCGGACTCTATCACCGGGGCCTGACGCGGTACTTGTCGCGGAGCAAAGAATGATCGACCGCATCCGTGACCGCTCCCGTTCTGCGCGGCGCGCCCGTCGTGGGATACCGTTTCCACCGAACACAGGAGGTCGACGAATGTCCTTGACGGTGCACACGGAACAGCGCGGCGACGTGGTCGTCGTGTCGGTCGCGGGCGAGCTGGACATGGCCACGGCACCGCAGCTGCAGGACCAGATCACGGATCTGCTGGACAAGGGGCGCAGCCGCCTGGTCTTCGACCTGGCCGAGGTGTCGTTCTGCGACTCCACCGGCCTGTCGGTGTTCGTCCGGGCGAAGAACAACTGTGACGAGGCCGGCGGCGTGGTCCGGCTGGCCGCCCCGCAGCGCGGCGTGCTGCGCATCCTCGAGGTCAGCGGCCTGGTCGAGGTGCTGCACACGTACCCGACGGTCGAGCAGGCCGTCGCGGGCGACCCCACCCCGGCCTCCTCCTGACCGGTCCCGCTCAACGCTCGTCCTCGATGTAGCGGGGACGAGCGATCACCATGCCCGCCGCCGTCTGCACGGCGAGCGCCACCAGCAGGAAACCGATCGGGGCGGTCCAGCCACCGGTCGCCTCGTAGAGGATGCCCACCAGCAGCGGTCCGAGTGCGGCGATCACGTAGCCCGTGCTCTGCGCGAACGCGGACAGCGCCACGGTGCCCTCGGCGGTCCGGGCCCGCAGCCCGATCGTGGTCAGGATGAGCGGGAACGCGCCCTGGCCGAGCGCCAGCAGCAGCACCCACAGCGGCGCCAGGCCGTGCGGGGCCAGCGCCAGACCGGTGTACGCGGCGGCGGAGAAGACGGTCAGCGACAGCACCAGTGGCCGGAGCGTGGCCAGCCGGCCGGCCAGCGTCGGCATCATCAGCGCCACCGGCACGCCCAGCGCGGTCACGCCGGCGAGCAGCAGCCCGGCCGCCTCCGGCCGGTAGCCGGCGTCCCGGAAGAGCTGGGCCAGCCAGCCCATGATCGCGTACCCGCTGAGCGACTGCGCCCCGAAGTACACCGCCATGGCCCAGCCGAGCCGGGTCCGGGCCGGCTGCACCCGGGCCGGGGCGGCGACGGCCACCGCCGGGGGCGCGTTCCGTCGCGCGGCGCGGGCCCGCAGCGCCAGCGGCACCCACGGGAGTACGGCCAGCGCGGCCAGCCCGGCCCAGATGCCGAGTCCGGCCCGCCAGGAGCCGAACGCGTGCGCCACCGGCACGGCGGCCGCGGCGGCCACCGTCGTGCCCACCGTCAGGGCCATCGTGTACGCCCCGGTGACGAGTCCGGTGCGGTGCGGGAAGTGCTGCTTGACGAGCATCGGCAGCAGGATGTTCGCCACCGCGATGCCGGCGAGCGCGAGCGCGCTGGTGAGCACGAAGACCGCGGCCGAGCCGGTGAGCGCGCGCAGCACCTGCCCGACGGTGAGCGCCAGCATCGCCAGCACCAGCACCCGGGGCGCGGCCCAGCGGCGGACCAGCCAGGGGGTGAGCGCGCCCAGCCCGGCGAACGCGATGGTGGGCAGCGTGGTGACCAGACCGGCCATCGCGCCGGAGAGGCCCAGCCCGACCCGGATCTCGTCGAGCAGCGCGCCGAGGCTGGTCACCGCGGCCCGCAGGTTCAGCGCGACGAGCAGCATCCCGGCGAGCACCAGCAGACCGCCCCGGACCGGGCCGACGGCAGGGGCGGGACCCGCCGCGGGGGTGACGCCCGGTGCGGGCACTGTCGCGGCGGGCGCAGGTGGCGGAGTCATGACCTCGAACCTACAATCATGGGATGAATTTCGGCACGAGGTGTAACCGGTGACACCCGCCCGGGATTCCGTCGCCGCGCCTCCGCGCGGTCACCGGGTCCGGCAGACGATCGAGCAGCTCCGGGAACGGATCCTCGGCGGCGAGTGGCCGGTGGGCGGGCGCATCCCCACCGAGCCCCAACTGGTCGCCGCGCTCGGCGTGGGGCGGAACACGGTCCGCGAGGCGGTCCGGGCGCTCGCGCACGCCGGGGTGCTGGAGTGCCGGCAGGGCTCCGGCACCTACGTGGTGTCGACCGACGAGCTGGCACCCGTGGTGGCCCGCCGGCTCACCGACGACCGGATGACCGAGGTGATCGAGGTCCGGCGCGCGTTCGAGGTGGAGGCCGCCCGGCTCGCCGCGTTGAGGCGTACCCCCGAGGACCTGGCGGCGCTCGACGGCGCGCTCGCGGCCCGCGAGGCCGCGTGGCGCGGCGGCCGGGTGGACGAGTTCGTCGAGGCGGACGCCGCGCTGCACACGGCCGTGGTGGCCGCCGCGCACAACGCCATGCTCGCCGAGCTGTACGCCTCGGTCGGCGCCGCGCTGCGCAGCACCGTGGCCCAGGCGATGGGCGAGGCGCTGACCCCGGAGCGGTACGTGGATCACGGCCGGCTGGTTGCGGCGATCCGGGCCGGCGACCCGCAGCGGGCGGCGATCGAGGCCGGTGCTTTTCTCGAAGGGCCCGCCGGGGCATAGGTTGTCCCCGACGCAGACTCATCAGGGCACGGGAGTACGGATGCTCAAGGGCTTCAAAGACTTCATCATGCGCGGCAACGTCGTCGACCTGGCGGTCGGTGTCGTCATCGGCGCGGCTTTCACAGGCGTGGTGACCCAGCTCACCAAGTCGTTCCTGGAACCGCTGGTACGCGTGTTCATCGCGCTGATCACCGGCAGCAAGGACGGCCTCAGCGGCTCCACCCCGAAGTTCCGGGGCATCCCGTTCGACTGGGTGGCCTTCGTCAACGCGGCGATCACGTTCGTGCTCACCGCGGCGGCGCTGTACTTCCTGGTCGTCTACCCGATGAACAAGCTCGCCGAGCGCCGCAAGCGCGGCGAGGAGCCGCCGCCGTCGGCCCCGAGCGAGGAGGTCAAGCTGCTCACCGAGATCCGCGACGCGCTGCTCGCCGGCAACCACGGCACGCCCGGCCAGCGCAGCGCCCTGGACGACGTGCTCGGCCGCCGGCAGGAGCCGCCCGCGCCGCGCTGACGCATAGCCGATCGGCCCTCGCGGGAATCCCGCGGGGGCCGACGTCTATCGAACACATGTTCGATAGAGTCCGGGCATGGAGCAGCGCAGGCACTGGTGGAACGGGAAATGGGGACGGCTCGCCCGGCGTGACGTCTTCCTCCGGGTGGACGGCGACCGCTGGCACGTGGAGCAGCGGGCCGGCGGCGCCGAGGGGGTCTCCCGGTTCTACGAGCACGCCAGCGTCGAGGAGGCCGAGGAGACGGTCCGGGCGCTGCTGGACGGCACCGACACCTGGCGCGAGTTGTCCCCCCGCCCACCGGGCGGCTGGGCGCCCTCCGTTTAGCGCCCGCACGCCCCGGGAACCGCTTCTGCATGAGCCAGCAGCAGGACACCGTCTCCCGGGTCACCACCGGCATGCGGGTGGTCGACTCCGCAGGCGTCGAGGTGGGCACCGTCGATCTCGTGCAGCGCGGCGACCCGGCCGCGGTGACCGTGCAGGCGCCCGCCCCTGTCGACCCGGGCAGCAGCCTCGACGAGCTGATCGAGTCGGCGGCGGCCGAGGAGCCGGACGTACCGGCCGACCTGGCCGCCCGGCTGCTGCGCGACGGCTACCTCAAGGTCTCCACCGAGCTGGTCCGCACCGGCGCGGTCTACGTGCCGGCCGACCGGATCGCCGCGGTGAACGACGGCGCGGTACGTCTCACCGTCCCGGCCGCGGAGCTGCCCGCCGAGGAGTGACGGGTCACCCGGTCCGGCCGGAAAGCGACGGGGCGGATTCGGTCCGGGGCGGCTCGACCGGCGGGGGCGCGGCCCGGCGGCGGAACAGCAGCAGCATCAGCCAGCCCGCTACCAGTCCCCAGAACGCGCCGCCCACCCCGAGCAGGCTCACCCCGGAGGCGGTGACCACGAACGTCACCACCGCCGCCTCCCGCGCGTCCGGCTGGGCGACCGCCGCGGTGACCGCTCCGGCGAGCGCGCCGAGCAGGGCGAGCCCGGCGACGGCCTCGACCAGCACCGGCGGGGAGAGCAGCACCAGGGCGGTGGCCACGCCGGCGCCCAGGCCGAGCAGGGCCAGGCCGATCCCGGCGGTGACCGAGGCGATCCAGCGCCGCTCCGGGTCCGGGTGGGCGTCCGGGCCGGCGGCCAGCGCGGCGGTGATCGCGGCAAGGTTGACCGCGTGCCCGCCCGCCGGGGCGCCGAGCGCGGTGGCGAGGCCTGTCACCCGCAGCGCCGAGCCCAGCGGAGCGCGGTAGCCGTACCCGGCGAGCACCGCGGTGCCGGGCACGTTCTGGGCGGCCATGGTGACCAGGAACAGCGGCAGCGCGAGCCCGACGACGGCGGGCAGCGTCCAGGCCGGGGCGGTGAGCGCGACGACCGGTGCGGCGTCCAGCCGGGCCGGGCCGGTGGTGGTGAGCGCGATCGCGACGACCGCCACGGCGAGCGCGCCGGGTACCGCCCAGCGGCGGGCGAACCGGTGCAGCAGCAGCCAGACCAGCACCACCGGCCCGGCGAGCCGGGGCACCTCGACGAGGGCGCGTACCGGAGCCGTGCACAGCGGCAGCAGCACCCCGGCGAGCATGGCGGAGGCGATCGGGGCGGGGATCGCGGCGACCGCGCGGCCGAGCGCGGGGATCAGCCCGGCCGCGATGATCAGCAGCCCGGCGATCAGGAAGGCGCCGACCGCGGCGGGCCAGCCGCCGGGGACCGGCCCGGTGGCCACGAGCAGCGCCGCGCCCGGCGTGGACCAGGCGATGGCGAGCGGCAGCCGGTGCCGCAGGCCGAGCCATACCGCGCAGGCGCCGCTGGCGACGCAGAGCGCGAGCAGGCCGGAGGCGGCCTGGTCGGGGTTGGCGCCGACCGCGCGCAGCCCGGCCAGGACGACTGTGAACGAGCTGGCGAAGCCGACCAGGGCGGTCACCACGCCGGCCAGGACGGGTTGGAGCCGACCCCCCATTGCTCTCCTCCTCCGACCGTTCCGTTTACGGAACGGCATGGTGTAGCACGATAACCCCCATGACAGCCGCCGCACCAGCCGACGACCGGGCTGCCCAGGAGGTGGGCCGGCGCATCCGCTCACTCCGTACCGAGCGGGGGATCTCCCTGTCCGAGCTGGCCCGCCTCGCGGGCGTCGGCAAGGCCACGCTCTCCGGCCTGGAGAACGGCGTGCGCAACCCCCGGCTGGAAACCCTGTACGCGATCACCGCGCAGCTCGGCGTACCGCTGACCGCCGTGCTCTCCGCGCCCGGCGAGGCGCCGACCGTACGCGGGGCAGCGGTCGGCGCCACGCTGCTGGAGGTGTTCGACGACCGGGAGGCGACCTACGAGCTGTACCGGATGCGGGTCGCGCCGGGGCCGGCGCAGCTCTCCCCCGCCCACTCCACCGGCGTGACCGAACACGTGACGGTCTTCTCCGGCGTGCTCCGCGCCGGCCCGGCCGACGCCCCGCTGACCGCCGGTCCCGATGGCTACCTGCGGTGGACCTCGGACGTGCCGCACACCTACGCGGCGGTGGGCGGGGAGGAGGTCCACGCGAGCCTCCTGTTGCGTTATCCTCGTCCGTCCACACCGGACAGTTGACGCATACCCAGGATGCAAGCGGATGACATTTCTTTCAGCAGACCCGCGAGCGCGTGCAGACGCGGAGCCGTTCTTCTTGGCAAGCTTGTCGTCATGACGCTCATCCTCCGCTCGGCCATCCTCAACGACGTCGGCCTCGTCCGGACCAACAACGAGGACTCCGCCCTCGCCGGTGACCGCCTCGTGGCGGTGGCCGACGGCATGGGCGGGCTCCCCGCCGGCGAGGTGGCCAGCGAGATCGTCATCCGGATCCTGGACGAGCTGACGCCGCCCACCGGCGCCGACGAGGCGGCCGACGCGCTGCGCGCCGTCGTCAGCACCGCGAACCAGCGCATCCGCGCCGCCATCACCGTCGACCCGGCCCGCGACGGCATGGGTACGACGCTCACCGCCGGCCTGCTCGCCGGGGACACCCTGGTCCTGGCCCAGGTCGGCGACTCCCGCTGCTACCTGCTGCGCGACCACGAGCTGACCCAGCTCACCCGCGACGACACGTTCGTCCAGGCGCTCGTCGACCAGGGCGCGCTCTCCCGCGACCAGGCCCGGCACCACCCGCAGCGCTCCCTCGTCACCCGCGCGGTGCAGGGCTCCGACGCCCCGCCCGCGGTCGGGGCGCTCACCGTCTTCCCCGGCGACCGGCTGCTGCTGTGCAGCGACGGCCTCTCCGACTACGTGGAGGACGCCGCCATCGCCGCCGCGCTCGCCACCTACGGGGACCGCCAGCAGTGCGGCGAACAACTGGTGAAACTGGCCCACCAGGCCGGCGCGCCGGACAACGTGACGGTGGTCATCTCGGACGTCACCGAGGCGTGAGCGAGCGCCCTTTCCGGTTGCGGACCGCGCCCGGTGCGGTTGGGATGAACGGATGCACATCCGCCGGCTGGCCGCCGATGAACGACTGACCACCAGCTTCCCGCTCCAGGCGTACGCGTTCGAGGCCTCGCCGATGGTCGCCTCCCGGACCGACCAGTTCCGCGCGTACCTGCCGTACAACGCCGGGAACACGACGCTGGTGGCCGAGGAGGACGGGGTCACCGCGGCGGCCGTGTCGGCGATACCGATGCGGCAGAACCTGCGTGGCGCGGTGCTGCCGATGGCCGGTGTCGCGGGCGTGGCCACCCATCCGCTGGCCCGTCGGCGCGGCCACGTCCGCGCGCTCATGCAGCAGCTCCTCGACGGCGTACGCGACGAGGGACACCAGCTCACCGCGCTGCACCCGTTCCGCGCCTCGTTCTACGAGCGCTTCGGCTACATCGGGTTGCCCCGGCGGCGTACCGCGATCTTCAACCCGGCGGACCTGGCGCCGCTGCTGCGGGCCGAACTGCCCGACGAGCTGGTCTGGGAGCGGATCGGCGCGGGGTATCCGCGGTGGCGCGCGTACACCGAGCGGTGCCTGCGCGAACGCCACGGCTTCGCGGTCTTCCCGGACTTCCGGGCGGTCGGGCTGCGCGACCGCGACGACCGCTGGCTGCTCAGCGTGGTGCGCGGCGGCGAGACGGTCGGCGCTGTGACCTACCGCATCGACGACCACGCCGGCACGCTGTTCGCCGACGACCTGCTGGTCGACGACGCGTACGCCCGCGCGTCGGTGCTCCAGTTCTTCGCCCGGCACGTCGACCAGGTGGCCCGGATCAGCGTCCAGGTGACCCCCGACGAGCTGCCCGAGCTGTGGCTCACCGACCTCGACGTGCAGGTGGAGGCGCGGATCGCCCGGCCCGACCCGACCGCGCCGATGGCCCGGCTGCTCAGCCTGGACGCGCTCGCCGACCAGCCCGTCGGGGTCGGCCGGGTGCTGGTCGAGCTGGTCGGTGACCGGTGGCTCGCCGGCCGCCACCTGCTCGACGGCACCACCGGCAAGCTCGCGGTGCTGCCCGCGCAGACCGCCGCCGAGGGCACCGTGCCGACCGCGCGGCTCACCGCCGCCGGGCTGTCCGCCCTGGCGTACGGGGTGCTCGACCCGGCCGAGGTGGTCGTACGCGGACTGGGCGAGGTGCCGGTGGACGCGGCCGGTGAGCTGCGCCGCCTCTTCCCGCGCGAGCTGCCGCACCTGTTCGCCGACTTCTGACCCGGTTGACGGCGCGGCGCCGGGGGTAGGGTCCAGCGCGTGCCGGAGTGGCTGGAAGCGGGATTCTGGGGCCTGCTCGCCGGGTCGGCCCTGCTGATCGGGGCGGCCGTCGGGTTCTTCGCGCGCGTACCGCGCCGGGTGACCGCCTCGGTGATGGCGTTCGGGGCGGGCGTGCTGCTGTCCGCCGTCTCGTTCGAGCTGATCGACGAGGCGCACGAGCAGGGCGGCCTGCTGCCGGTGGCGATCGGCGCGGCGGCGGGCGCGCTGCTGTACACCGGGGCGAACGTGCTCCTGGCCCGGCACGGCGCGCGGCACCGCAAGCGTTCCGGCGACGAGCAGCCCTCCGAGCGGGAACAGCCCGGCTCGGGTACGGCGATCGCGGTCGGGGCGCTGCTCGACGGCGTACCCGAATCGGTGGTGATCGGCGCGAGCCTGCTCGCCGGCGGCCCGGTCAGCCTGGTCACCGTCATCGCGGTGTTCCTCAGCAACGTGCCGGAAGGGCTCTCCAGCGCGGCCGGCATGCGGCAGGCCGGCCGGACCCGGCGCTACGTGTTCGGGCTGTGGACGGCCATCGCGTTGGTCTCCGGCGCGGCGTCGCTGGCCGGGTACACGCTGCTCGGCGGCGCGCCGCCCGAGGTGCTGGCGACGATCACCGCGCTCGCCGCCGGTGCGATCCTGGCGATGATCACCGACACCATGGTCCCGGAGGCGTTCGCAGACGCGCACCTGCTGGTCGGGCTGATCACCGTACTCGGCTTCCTGGTGGCGTTCGCGCTCTCGCACGCCTGACCGGCGCGGTCGCCGCGTTGCTCCTGCGCTGCCGGCTTCGGCTTAGCGGCGGGTTAAGGATCGCCTGTGGAGTCGTGCCGGGGCGGCCGGTCCTCCTAGCATCGGGCGGTGCGCGTGAAGTCCGCTGTCACCCTGCTCGCCCTCGCCCTGACGACGGCGACGCTCCCCGCCTGCGGCGGCGACGATCCGGCCCCCGCTTCCGCCCCGGCCGCCTCCGGCGCTGCCCCGGCGGCCTCCGGTGCTGCCCCGGCGGCCTCCCCGAGCGGACGGGCCGGTCTCGGCAGCGCCCGGCCGAGCCCCGGCGCGGCCACCGTCACGTTCCGCGCCGGCAACCCGGACGGCCGGGCCGCCGTACCGGCCGAGGCGCGGGCGGTGGACACCTCGCGCCCGACCCGTACCGTCGGCAGCGGCACCCCGGCGAGCTGCACCTCGGAGGCGGTGGTGAAGGCCGTCGCGGCCGGCGGTGTCATCACCTTCGACTGCGGCCCCGCGCCGGTCACCATCACCATGAAGGCCACCGCGAAGGTGGTGAACTCGCACGGCCCGCGCGTCGTGCTGGACGGCGGCGGCACTGTCACGCTGAGCGGTGGCGGCAAACGCCGGATCCTCTACATGAACACCTGCGACGAGGCGCAGGGCTGGACCACCTCGCACTGCCAGAACCAGGACCACCCGCGGCTCACCGTGCAGAACCTGACGTTCGCCGACGGCGACTCCACCGGCGACCGGACCGAGGGCGGCGGAGGCGGCGCGATCTTCGTACGCGGTGGGCGGTTCGCCGTGATCAACTCGCGGTTCGTCGACAACCGCTGCGACCGTACCGGCCCGGACCTCGGGGGCGCCGCGCTGCGCGTGCTCAGCCAGTTCGAGAACAAACCGGTGTACGTGGTGAGCAGCACCTTCACCGGCGGTGTGTGCGCGAACGGCGGGGCGCTGAGCAGCATCGGCGTCTCCTGGACCGTGCTGAACAGCGTCTTCCGCGACAACCGCGCGGTCGGTACGGGCGCGAACCCGGCCCGGGGCGGCACGCCGGGTGGCGGCAGCGGCGGCGCGATCTACTGCGACGGCAACGAGTTCGCGGTGCGGATCGCCGGCACGGTGATCGAGGGCAACAGCGCGAACGAGGGCGGTGGCGCGATCTTCTTCGTCAGCAACAACCGCACCGGCACCCTGAAGATCGACA
The DNA here is from genome assembly GCF_027460145.1 of Micromonospora sp. WMMA1949. Classification (NCBI taxonomy): domain Bacteria; kingdom Bacillati; phylum Actinomycetota; class Actinomycetes; order Micromonosporales; family Micromonosporaceae; genus Micromonospora; species Micromonospora sp. WMMA1949. The sequence goes on from NZ_JAPZBG010000001.1 coordinate 2,393,749, forward strand.
GCAGCACCCTGTCTCGTAACCCCAGCCGCGGCTTCGAGACAAAGGGCCACCCCGGCATCTTCTTCCTGGGCGCCCAAATCTCCTGACCCGTCCCGCCCTGCCCTGCCCTGCCTGCCCCGCCCTTGCCCTGCCCGCCGTGCCCCGTCGATCATGAGGTTGGCGGTCCCCTCGTCGGCATGTCGCGCCGTCAACCTCATGATCGCCGCCCTCATTGCCCTGCCCCACCCATCCCGCCCTGCCGATCATGAAGTTGACGGTTCCGTCATCGGCGTGTCGCCCCGCCAACTTCATGATCGCCGAGCAATCCCCGGCCGGAGAGCGGCAACTCCGCCCGCGCTCCCTCGCGCCCGCCCCCGGCTCGGTGATCAAGGGGTTTGTGTCCTAGTCGATCTCCGTGCGCAACACAAACTCCTTGATCAACAGGGCGAGGCAGGGCGAGGCGGGGTCGCAGCGGGCGAGGCGAGGGGGCCAGAGCCGGGCCGGGCCGACGCCGGACGGGACAGGGCAGCGCGCAGCGGCGACGGGCGGGGTCAGTAGGGGTTGGGGTGGCCGGGGAGGTCGCCTCTGGTCAGGGCGGCGGGACGGCCGGGCAGCGTCGGGTCCGGGGACAGCGGCGGGGAGTCGGTGCCGGCCCGAGCGGCCATGCCGGCGAACAGCTCCTTCAGGGCGGTCACCGTGTCGATGCGCGGGCTCCAGCCGAGTTCGGTCTCGGCACGGTGGCTGGACATCAGCGGCACGTTCAGCGCCAGGTCGACCCAGCCGGTGTCGACCGGCTGCAGCCGCGCCCGCCAGGTCACCGCCGCCGCGGCGCGCAGCACCGGCACCGCCACCGGCAGCGTCCAGCCGTGGAAGTGCCGGGCCACCAGCTCCGGCGTCAGCACCGGGTCGGCCGCCACGTTGAAGGCGCCGCTCGCATCCCCGACGACCGCCCGGGCGTACGCGTCCGCGACGTCGTCGGCGTGCACCGCCTGCATCCGGAGTCGCCGGTTCGACGGCACCAGCGGAATCCGGCCGTACCGGAGCAGGCACACCGGCACCAGCGGGCCGAGGAAGTAGCGGCTGATCTCCGTACCGGCCTCCCGCTGGAAGATCAGTCCCGGCCGCAGGCGTACCACCCGCAGGTTCGGGTGCTCCCGCTGCACGCCGTCGAGCAGTGCCTCCACCTCCGCCTTGTCCCGGCTGTACGACGACGTCTCCACCCCGGTCGCCGGCCAGTTCTCGCTGACCGGGTGGTTCTTCGGGCCGGGCGCGTAGGTGCCGACGGACGAGGCGTACACCAGGGCCGGAACGCCGACGCGGACGGCGGCCTCGATCACCGCGCGGCTGCCGCCGACGTTGGTCCGGTAGAGCGTGCGCCGGTCGTGGCTGGGCTGGATCTGCCAAGCCAGGTGCACGACTGCCCGCGCCCCGGCGAAGATCCGCACGAGCTGGTCGGCGGCGCCCGGTGCGCCGATGTCGCAGGAGTGCCACTCCACGTCGTCGTACGGTTCACCGGCGTCCGGTCCGGGCAGCCGCCGGGCCACGCCGACCAGTTCGGTGCCCGCCTCCCGCCGCAGCCGGCGCAGCACCGCCGTCCCCACGTTGCCGGTCGCCCCCACGATCACGATGCGCATGGTCGTGCCGTACCCGCTGAACCGGGCAGCAACCGCTCACGGACGGGGGTTCGTCCGCACCCAGCCCTTCTCCCGGTCGCGGCGACCGGCGGTGGCGGCGAGGCAGCGCGGGCAGAGCCAGCCCTCCGGGTCGGCCTCGGTGAGCACGTCGGTGCCGGAGTAGTCGAACGGCACGTGCGGGAAGCGGCGCAGCCGGGTCCGGCTCAGCGGCAGCCCGCACAGCGTCTGGTTCCGCCCCGGCAGCCAGGCGTGCACCTCACCGCCGGGCCGGCGTACGCCGTCGTCGCCCGGCACCTCGCGGGACGCCGCCACGGCAGCGGTGCTCGTGACTCGCATGGTCGCCCAGGTTCCCCGGCCGCCGCCGTTCACGCCTGACGGGCACAACCCCTGGGGTACGCGGGCGGAGCGCGTACTCCCGTGGTGGTAGCCCGCTCGACGACTCCGGGACGACGACCGGCGGCGATGCCCGTCCATACGCTGCGGCCGTCACCACTTGTCGCGACCCGAGGGAGTCCCAGATGTCCATCCGTCACCTGCTCGCCACCACAGTCGTCGGAGAGTTCGCCCCGGCCGCGCACACCTCGCTGGCCGAAGGGGGCATCGGCGGCTCCGGCCGGGCCGGCGCCACTGCCTTCGCCGTGGTGGCCCTGGCCAGCGTGGTCGTCGGCGGGCTGGCGCTCAGCCGCTCCCGCCGCGGGGCGGGCGAGGGGCGCGTCCAGGCCCTGGTGGCTGCCGCGGCGGGAGTGGTCGGGCTGGTCCTGAGCGCGTGGCACCTGGCGCTGACCACCGAGGGTCTCGGCAGCGGTCAGGGCCGGGCCGGCGCGGTCGCCGGTGTGGCGTTCGGGCTGATCGGGGCGGTGCTGGGCGGGCTGGTGCTGGCCCGTTCCCGGCGTACCGCCTGACCGGCCGCTCGGTCCGTCCCGGCAGCTCGGTCCATCCCGGCCTCTCGGTCAGGACGCGGTGAGCCAGCCGGGCACGGTGAGCCCCGACTCGTACGCGAGCACCACCAGCTGGGCCCGGTCCCGTACCCGCGTCTTGGTCATGATCCGGCTGACGTGCGTCTTCGCGGTGGCCGGGCTCAGCACCAACCGGGCCGCGATCTCGTCGTTGGACAGGCCGGCGGCAACCAGGGCGAGCACCTCCCGCTCCCGCTCGGTCAGCGCGTTCAGTCGGGGGCACGGGTCCGGGTGCCGGGTCCGGGCGGCGAACTCGGCGATCAGCCGGCGGGTGACGGCCGGGGCGATCAACGCGTCGCCCCGCGCCACCACCCGTACGCCGTGGATCAGCTCCGCCGGCTCGGTGTCCTTGACCAGGAACCCGCTCGCGCCGGCCCGCAACGCGCCGTAGACGTAGTCGTCCAGGTCGAAGGTGGTCAGGATGATCACCCGGGCGTCGGTGCCGGCGACGATCTCCCGGGTGGCGGCAAGCCCGTCCAGCAGCGGCATCCGGATGTCCATGAGGACGACGTCCGGCCGCAGTTCCCGCGTCAGCCGTACCGCAGTGGTGCCGTCGGCTGCCTCGCCGACCACCTCGATGCCGTCCTCGCCGTCGAGGATGGAGCGGAAGCCGGCGCGTACCAAAGTCTGGTCGTCGGCGAGCAGCAACCGGATCATTTGGTCTCCCCCTGTGCCGTGCGTGGCGCCGGAACCGGCAGCGGGGCGGGCCGCAGCGGAAGGCGGGCCCGCACCAGGAACCCGCCGTCCGGGCCGGGCCCGGTGGTGAGCGAGCCGCCCAGCGCCCGGGCCCGCTCCTCCATGCCGAGGATCCCGTTCCCGGGCGGACCCGTGGGACCGGCGCCGTCGTCCGCCACCTCCACGAGCACCTCGTCGCCGTCCGGCACGACCCGGACCACCGCCGTGCGCGCGCCCGCGTGACGGCTCACGTTGGTGAGCGCCTCCTGGACGATCCGGTACGCGGACAGATCCACCTCCGGCGGGAACGGCCCGGTCTCCGTCACCTCGGTACGCACCGTCAGCCCGCATCGCCCGGCCGCCGTGACCAGCTCGTCGAGGCGTTCGAGGCCGGGTGCGGGACGGCTCGGGGACGTACCCTCCTGCCGGAGCACGCCGAGCGCGGCCCGCAGCTCGCGCAGCGTCTCCCGGCTGGTCTGCTTGATCACCGCGAGCGCCTCCGCCGAGCGATCCGGATCGGGCCGGTGCAGCGCGGCGCTCGCCTGCACGCTGATCAGCGAGAGGTGGTGGCCGAGCAGGTCGTGCAGCTCGCGGGCGATCCGCAGCCGCTCCTCGGTGGCCCGGTGGCGGGCCTCCTCTTCCTTACGCTGCTCGGCTGCGAGCACCCGGGCCTGCACCTCGGCGAGATAGGCCCGCCGGTTACGGGTCACACCGACGATGACCGCGACCAGCCAGCCGGCGTGCAGCAGCGTCGCTCCGTTCCCACCGGCACCGGTCCGGGTGTAGCTGTCGGCGACGGCGAAGGAGACGACCGAGGCCAGGCCGAGCCCCACCGCGACCGCGAGGTATCCCTCGTCGACGACCGTGTACAGCGCCACGACGAACACCAGCATGATCGGCCCGGGCCGGTGCAGCAGAGCCCCGTACGCGGCGACCGCGGCCAGCGCCACCAGGCCCACGGCCACCGGGTGTCGCCGGCGCAGGTAGAGCGCGCCGGAGGACGCCAGGACGACGAACAGCGCCACGAACTCGGCGGTGGTGTCGATGCTCTCCGCCTGCACCACCAGGCCGAGCAGGGCCACCAGGGCGACGGCAGGCACCACTGCGGCTTCCGCTTTGAGGCCGTGCCGGCGCCAGCTCGACATTGCCGAAGCGTAGCGGTCCGGGGACGCAGCGGAGGGCCCCGAAGCGGCGTGGTGCCGGTGTTGGGGCGTGGTCGAGGGCCGGTGCGCGACGCACGCCGGGCTGATCGGGTTCGGGTAACCTGTGCCGTGCGGGCCGCTAGCTCAATGGCAGAGCTGTGGACTTTTAATCCATAGGTTCAGGGTTCGAGTCCCTGGCGGCCCACTCTCCCGCAGGTCAGCGACATCTTGTGGGGTGGCGCGAACCGCGATCCCGGCCCGCCCAGCGGCGAAGGACAGCATCGGCCAGGAGTGGGGCACCAGCGCCCACCAGAGGTACAATTTTCTGTACCTGCCCTGGAGGTCGTCATGCGGACCGTGAACTTCACCCAACTGCGCCAGAACCTGGCCGCCGAACTCGACAGCGTCATCAACGACGCCGAGGAAGTGGTGGTGACCCGCTCGGGCCACGAACCGGTGGTCATCGTGCCGCTTGCCGAGTACGAGGCGATGAAGGAAACCGAGTACCTCCTGCGCAACCCGGCCAACGCCGCCGCCCTGCGCCGCTCGATCGCCGAGCTTGAGGAGGGCGACGCCGCCGAGCGGGACCTGATCGACCCGGCCACCGTGCGGGACGTCGCGTGAGGCTGGTCTTCACCGCGACAGCCTGGAATCAGTACCTCAGCCACACCGACCGCAAGCTGGTCAAACGCATCAACGACCTCATCACCGACGTCATGCGCAACGGTTATGAGGGCATCGGAAAGCCGGAACCCCTTCGGGGCGAGCTGTCCGGCTTCTGGTCCCGCCGAATCGACCGCGAACATCGGCTGGTGTATCGGATCGCCAAGAACGACGTCGAGATCATCGCCTGCCGATACCACTACGGCGACCGATAGCTCGATGCGGCAACTGTGTCGGGCCCGGCGGGCGGAACGGCCGGCTCGGGTGCACGTCGGATCAGGATGACGCTGTACGCCACGATCCACACCAGCCAGAGGAGCCACCCGGCGAGGCCGAGCAGGGCGAGAGGGTTGACGCTGCCGACGCCGTACGGGCTGGTCGTCGCGCTGAGGAAGAGCAGCGCCGCGCCAAGGAGGCCGGTGCCGGCGTGCCATCGGGCGATGGCGCCGGTGCGGATGCCGAACATGGACAACCCGAGCAGCGCGGTCGCCAGGAAGACCTGGTTGAAGCCGAACAGGGCGGTGTACAAGCTCCAGAGGCCGTCGACGCCGCCGTCGTGCCGGGCTGCGGAGATCAGTGCGAGGCGGGTGGCCTCGACGCAGGTGAACACGACCGACTGCATGAGCACTCCGGCGAGTCCGACGAGGGACCACGGGTCCGTCCGGGTCCGCCTGTCACGTCCGACGCACACGCACACCCCGACGGCGAAGATCGTGGCCAGCAGCCAGGCCAACGGGAGCAGGGCCGAGGCCAGGCGCAGCGACCCAGCTCCGGCGGCGAAGACCGTGGTGATCTCGTCGCGGGACGCGGCTTCGGACGGGGTGGGCAGGCCCGCCGTGGTCAGCAGCAGGTTCGCCACGACGAGGATGGCGACGAACCCCAGGCCGGCGATGCCGGCAATCCGGGAGAAACTCACGGCGGTCTCCTTCGATCGAGCGTTACGCCGACGTGTGGACGAGCCGGTGGACGGCCGGCAGGGCGCGCATTCCGTGATCGTCGAGGGTGGCGCGTACGAAGCGATGGAAGCTCGGCCGCGTGAGTTGCCCGGCCAGGAAACGGATCGGTCCGGCGGGCAGACGCGCGTAGTTGACGAGCGCGAACGGCGAGGGTCCGACGGGCCGCAGGGCGGTGGAGTTGTCGACTCCGGTCTTCATGGTGTACCAGCCGGTGACCGAGCGCCAGACGGCTTCGGCGTCGGTCTCCGGCGCGGCGGTGAAGTGGTTGAGCAGGAAGGCGCCGTCGGTCCGGGCGTCGGTGTCGCCGATCCGGGCCACGTTGACGCCGGCGAGAATCTCCTCGCCGGCGAGGGCCGAGACCTCGTCACAGGTACGCACCGTCTGCAGCTGGTCCACGCGCCTCGTGCGGATCAGCATGGCGAGGTCGTACCGCGGTGCGCCCGGCAGTGGCGGGATGAACACCGCCCGGAAGATGCGGACGGACACGACGTCCTCCCGGTCCACGAGGGCGGGAACGGCCTCTACCAGTTCTGCCGCCGCCTGTTGCCGGCGCGGGGTACGGGTGTGGACGGGTGACCGTTGTACGGGCTCGATCTGGAAGCCCAGGTAGATGAATCCGTACGGTTCCGGTTCGGCGAACCGGGGTGGCGGATAGGGCATGGTGCCTCCGTCGGGATTGCCGTTCGCGGGCAGGTCCGCAAGAAGTCAGTACGCGACGCCGATCGCCCGGTGGATGGTCGCGGGATCGTCTGCGGCGGCGAGCATGGCGTGGGCCACGTCGGCCCGCGAGATCGTGTAGCCGCGCGCGACGCTACTGCCGATGGCGGTTCGGTAATGGCCGGTCAGCGGTTTGTTCACCAGCTTCGGCGGCCGTACGACGGTCCATTGCGCCGGGCTGTCCGCCATCGCGTCCTCCATGGCGCGCAGGTCCGCGTACAGGTCTTTGAGCAGCGCGCTGATGGCCGGTAGAAGGATGCGGCGGTTGAGGAAACTGTCCCCGTCGGGTGCCGGGCCGACCGGAGCGGCGCTGACCGCGACGAGGCGGCGGACACCTTCGGCGTGCATCGCGCCCAGAATCGCGCGCGTGGCGGTGGAGGCGACGGGTCCGTCGTGGCGGCCGCGCGGGCCCACGCAGGACAGGACCGCGGCGCTGCCGCGCACCACGGGAGCCAGCGCGTCGATGTCGTCGAGTGTCGACACCGTCGTGACCTCCAGCGCCCTGTGACGCAGGTCGGGGTGGATCGGGTGGCGGGCGACAGCGGTCACGGTGAACCCGCGGTCGAGCGCCTGTCGCACGACGTGGCTGCCGATGCGGCCGTTCGCACCGAAGACGGTCACCCTCATCGACATCCTCCAAATGCGGAGTGGCAGTGACTGTTACCGTAGCGGACAATAACTAGGCCGTACAATATCGGGGTGTACGACGACTCCGCACCACGCGCCGACCGGCCGCTGGCCGGCCGGGCAAACTTCCTGCTGTCACAGCTCGGGTTCCACGTCGCGCAGACGTTCGCCGCGCAGCTGGCACCGCTGGGCATCGCGCCGAACCACTTCGGGCTGCTCATGCACCTGGAGAGCAGCGAAGGCAACACCCAGCAACAGCTCGCCGACGCGCTGGCCATCCACCGCAAGGTCATGGTCGGCCTGCTCGACGACCTCGAGCAGCGCCATCTGGTCGAACGTCGGCGGCATCCCGGCGACCGTCGTGCCCACGCCATCCACCTGACCGACGCCGCGCGCGAGCTGCTGCCCCGTGCTCGTCAGCTCGCCGACCAGCACGAGGCCGAGATCCTCGCCCCGCTCGACGCCGGTGAACGCGCCCGGCTCGTCGCCGTCCTGCAACGGCTCGCCGAGCACACCGGGAACCCGGCCGGCGTCCACCCGGGGCTGCGCCAACCCGCCGCCCGATCTCGCCGGTCCGTCGACTGACCGGGCATCGCCCGGACCACGAGGCCGACCCGGCTCGACCGGCCGACGCCGACAGCGGCGTTGTCCTGGCAAAACGTCGACAGTCAGCCGGCCCCCATCGCATGGATTTCCCTCGCTACGATGACGCCCGCCGGCGTCGATGGAGGCGCCGCCACGGGGGAGGTACGCGTCCACATGAAACGCCTCAAAGCTGCTGTCCCGATCACGGTCCTCGCCGTCGTCGCCGCCGGGCTGACGGTCGGCTCGCCGGCCTCGGCCGCCACTTCCTACGACGTCTCGCTGAAGAGTTGGGCCTATCTCGACTCGCAGAGCCCCAGGACGAAGTTCGTCGACGCGGACGTGACCCCGCCGGTCGGCACGTCGCGCGACGACGCCGACCGGACGCACACCTACCGCTCCTACTTCACGTACGACCTGACCAGCTTGAAGGGTACGGTCGTCCACAGCTCGTACCTGTCCACCGTCGAGAAGACGGTCACCGACTGCTCGGCCCCGGCGACCATCGAGGTGTGGCGGACCCGCCCGGTCACGGACAACACCACCTGGCTGCGTCCCCCGGCCGAGATCGAGAAGCTGCTGACCGCCACGCGCGGGGCCGGTGCCTACTGCCCGGGCTACCTCGGCCTGGACATGACGGCCACGCTCAACGGGGCGCTGGGCCGGGGCGAGAAGAGCATCACCCTGGAGCTTCGGGTCGCAGCCGCGCAGGAAGCCGACGCGCGGACGGGTCGCACCTTCGCGAAGCCGCTGCTCAGTGCCAGCGCGAACCATCCCCCCACGATCACGGGCCTGCAACTGAAGTACCCGGACCGGCCCTGCGGAACGCTCGCCAAGCCGTCGCCGGCGGCGCGGAACACGGTGTTCGCGGCCACCGCCACCGATCGGGACGAGGGCGACTACACGAGCGTGCTGTACGCGATCTGGCCGGTTGACCACCCCGAGCAGCGTCGCGAGTTCCACGACTACTACGGCACGGACCTGAGCCAGTACGCCGACGGCACGGTCCTCGCCTGGCAGGCCCGGGCCAGCGACTACGACGACCAGGGCCCGTGGAGCAAGACCTGCTACATCGTCATGGACGTGACCGCTCCGGCGAATCCGCCGCAGGTCTCGTCGCGGACGTATCCGGAGGGCGACTCCCCGGGCGGTGGCACCGGCATCGAGGGCACGTTCCGCTTCGACGGGGCCGGTGACCGCGACGTGGTCGCCTTCTTCTGGCGTGACTCCTGGGGGTATTCCGGGCAGGTTCCCGCCCGGCGCCCGGGCGGCACGGGGATCCTGAAGTACACCCCGAAGCTGCGGTTCAGCACCGACCTCTACGTCGCGTCCGTCGACGCGGCGGGCAACCGCGGGCCCGAGAAGAACTACCGGTTCCGGGTCGCCGAGACCGCGCCGTACGCCGACGTCGTGGTGAACGGTGTCGGCCTGCCGAGCACGATCACCCTTATCGCTTCCAAGCCCGAGACCACCGCGTTCGGGTACCAGCTCAAGGACGGCGCGGAGGTCCGCCTCCCGGCCGTCGACGGCAGGGCCACCGGTCCGGTCACTTTCACCACCACGGGCCAGGTCGACCTGGCCGTCCGCAGCTACACCCGGAACAAGCTGATCGGGCAGGAGACGCTGCAGGTCTGGGTCACCGACGCCCCCGACGTCGAGTCGACGGAGTTCAACCTGGACACCGACCAGGTCGCGGGCAAGGTCGGCACGTTCCGCTTCACCCCGCGCAACAGCGACGTCGTCGCCTACCAGTACTACCTCGAGGACGAGTGGAAGACCGTCGCGGCGGCCGAGGACGACACCGCTGCGCTGTCGTGGACGGCGACGCCGGGCTGGCACTCGATGGTCGTCCGGTCGGTGAAGGCGGACGGTTCCACGTCGATGGAAACCACCTATCAGTTCAACATCATCGACCCACGTCCGAACGCCTACGCTCATGACTTGACCAGCTGGCCGCGCCGGGACGGCGTCGGTGTGCCGTTGCGCATCGAATTCGACAGCAGGCTGCCGAACCTGACCGGGTTCGTCTACCGTTTCGACGGCGGTGCCGAGCAGACCGTGTCCAGCGAGGGCAATCCGTACGCCTACGTCACTGTCACGCCGCAGCACGCCGGCGACAATGCGGTGGTCGTCCAGGCGCTGTTGGCGGACGGCACCCGATCGCCCGCCGCGACCCACACGTTCCGCATCTGGTCCGGTCCCGTGGTCACGTGGGCACCGGAGGGCGATGCCGTTGTCGGCCGGCCCATGACGTTCACCTTCCGTCCGGGGCTGCCCGATGTCGCCTCGTATCGCTACTCCCTGAACGGTGCCGACGAGGAGACGATCGCGGCCGGTCCCGACGGCACCGCGACCGTCACGTACACGCCGGGTTCGTGGGGCTACAACGACGTACGGGTCACGAGCGTCGGCGCGGACGGCACCGAATCGGAGCTGCGGATCGCGTCCTTCAGCGTCCGGGACAACAGGGTCAGCGTGTACAGCACGTACGACTGGTCGCGGGTGGGGATCGGCTGGACCGGATACTTCCACTTCCACACCCAGCTGTTCGGCGAGGTGACCGAGTACCACTACCGCGTCAACGACGGCCCGGAGCAGATCCTGCCGGCCAGCACCGAGGGCACGTCGACGCTGGTCGCGGTGCCGTTCGACCGCAACGGCACCAACACGATCCACGTGCGGAGCCGTACGGCGAGCGGGGAGTTCTCGCCCGTGACGGACTTCGAGTTCACTGTCGGCAACGCGCCCTACGTCGCGAGCGCGCAGTATCCGAACGGCACCTGGTCGGGCGGCCCTGGTGTGCCCGGCACCTTCGAGTTCAGCGGCGGCACCCCGGGGATCGTGTCCTTCTCCTGGCAGATCGACGGCGGACCGTCGACCGAGGTGCCGGCTGACAGCCAGGGGAAGGCGACGATCACCTACACGCCGACGCAGAGCTACCAGACGTACACCCTGTCGGTGACCGGTCACAAGGCGGACGGCACGGACACCGATGTCACCCAGTACTCCATCTACGTGGCAAACGGCGGCTGACGACGACGGCCGTCGGGAGTGCCGCGTTTAACGGCACTCCCGGCGGCTAAAAGGGTACGGATTCGCCGATCCGATGATGGAGAGAGTCGATGGCCGCTATTCCGTCCGACGATCCGACCCGTACCCTCGTCCACGCCCGTCCCGACGACCCCGCCCTGGCGCACCTCGCCATCGCGGGCGGCACCTACACGATCCTGGTCACCGGCGAGCAGACGGCCGGCCGGTACTGCCTGATCGACATGCGGGTTCCGCCGGGTGGTGGGCCGCCTCCGCACCGGCACGACTTCGAGGAGATGTTCACGGTGCTCGACGGGGCGGTGGAGTTCACGTTCCGGGGCGAGCAGACAGTCGCGCGGGCCGGGGAGACGATCAACATTCCGGCGAACGCGCCGCACTTCTTCCGCAACTCGTTCGACCAGCCCGCGCGGCTGCTCTGCATGTGCACCCCGGCGGGGCAGGACGAGTACTTCCTGCGGGTGGGCGACCGGGTGGACGGTCCCACCTCACCGCCGCCGGCCCTCACCGAGGAGGAGCAGGCCGAGCGCCGGAACCGGGCGGCGGCGCTGGCCCCCGACTACCGCACCGAGTTGCTGATCGGCTGACACCGGCAGCGCGCGAGCACAACGCGGACGGCTCACCGCCGTGGCCGAGGCCACGACGGTGAGCCGTTTTCCGTACGAGAGGATCAGCTCGTGGCGACGAGCTGGAACCGCTGGTTGGCCTGGCCGTTGCAGTCGTAGATCTGCACCTGCTGGCCGTTGCCGGTGCCCCAGACGTCGAGGCAGCGGCCGGACTGGACTCCGGTGATGGTGCCGTTGGAGTTGACGTTCCACTGCTGGTTCGTCTGCCCGTTGCAGCTGTAGATCTGGACTGCCGAGCCGTTGCCGGAGCCGGCGGCGTCCAGGCACATCGAGCCGTACACGGTCAGCTGCCGGCTGGAGGTGTAGGTCCACCGCTGGTTGGTCTGGCCGTGGCAGTCGTAGAGCTGCACCCGGGTGCCGTTGCTCTGCGAGGAGTTCGGTACGTCGATGCACCGGCCGGACTGGCTACCGACGATGCGGCTCGCGCCGGTGGTCGGCGGCGGCGTGGTCGGCCCGCCGGTCGGCCCGGCGGTCGGCGACACGGTAGTGGTCGGCGTGGGGTTGGGCGACGCGGAGTTGAGGACGTTGAGGACCGAGTTGTACGCGGCCTTCTTGTTGCCTCCGCCGTCGAACAGCAGCGGGCTCTCGTTGGAGCGCCACGAGTCGCTGTCACGCACGCCCCAGACGGTGATGCCGATGCAGCGCGGCACGTTGATGCACGCCTGGGTCAGACCCGCGTACTGGCTGGTCGAGGAGTTGGTGACGTCGACCTCGGTCAGCGCCACGTCGACGCCGAGAGCGGCGAAGTTCTGCAGCGTGGTCTGGAAGTTACCCGGCAGCGAACTGCCGCCGGTGAAGTGGGTCTGCAGACCCACACAGTCGATCGGCACACCACGGGACTTGAAGTCCCGGATCATGTTGTACACACCCTGCGTCTTGCCGTACGACCAGTTCTCGATGTTGTAGTCGTTGTAGCAGAGCTTCGTCGACGGGTCGGCCGCCCGCGCGGTGCGGAACGCCACCTCGATCCAGTCGTTACCGGTGCCCTGCAGGTTCGAGCTGCGGCGGCTGCCGTCCTCGTTGAACGCCTCGTTCACCACGTCCCACGCGGCCAGCTTGCCCCGGTAGTGGGCCATCACGCCGTTGATGTGGTCGATCATCGCCTGACGCAGGTTGCTGCCGTTCAGGCTCTGCATCCAACCCGGCTGCTGCGCGTGCCACGCCAGCGTGTGACCACGGACCTTCAGGCCCCGCTGGGTGGCCCAGTTGTAGATCTGGTCACCGGAGGAGAAGTTGAACTGGCCCCGGTTGGGCTGGAGCGCTTCCGGCTTCATCTCGTTCTCGGCGGTGATCATGTTGAACTCACGCGCCGCGATGGTGCTGTACGTGGAGTCGTTCAGCCGGTTCGCCGCGATGGCCGTGCCGAAGTAGCGGCCCGACTGCGCGGCGGCGGCACCGAGCGTGCTCTCCGCTGCCTGGGCCAGGCTGGGCACCACGAGCGCAGCACCGGCCAGGGCCAGCGCGCTGCTGACGGCGGCCAGCACCACGCGGTGGCTGCGCCTCGGTAGATGTTTCATGACACTCCTCTGCATATCGGACGATGATGCGCTGGCGATGCCCGGCTGGACGCGGGTGGGAGCGGCGGTGCGCACACCCCCGCGTCACTGCCCTGAAACTTTTCGAAGATGTACCGGTAACTTCCCTGGGAAGATATCCGCGACGGCACGATCGGTCAATGTCGATGTCGAATCGAACATGGACTCAACCGGCTGATCAGCGCGGGAGCCCATACATGACCATGAGAGCGAAGCGCGACGAGAGGCGCGACGCGGACCGAAAGTTTCGGAGAATCCGGCGTGGCCGGTCAGTGCTGGGCGGCCGCGTCGTACCGCTCGCGGTTGGCGTGCACCTCGTCCATGTGCGCCTCGGCCCACAGCTTCATGCCGTACATCAGCCGGTGCAGCGACTGGCCGAGGTCGGTCAGCTCGTACGTGACGGTCACCGGCACGCTCGGCGTCACGGTGCGGGTGACCAGGCCGTCGCGTTCCAGTGAGCGCAACGTCTGGGTGAGCATCTTCTGGCTGACCCCGGCCAGCCGGCGGGACAACTCGGAGTAGCGCATGACCTGCGGATCCGCGTTGCGGTCCGGGCCGTCGCGGCCGAGCGCGGCCAGGATCAGCGCCACCCACTTGTCGGAGATCCGGTCCAGGAGCTGCCGGCTCGGGCAGCCGGCGAGGAACGCGTCGTACGCCTCCCGCGCCTGCGCCCGCTTCTCCGCCGCCGTCTGCGTCGGCATCGTCCGCCTCCTACTCGGGGGTACCCAACGCACTCCGAAGTGCGTACTTCCCGATGGGAAGTTACCCCTCCATCGTGGAGCAGGGAATCCCCACGAAACAAAAGGAGACACACCATGGGTACGCGTACCTTCCGCACTGCCGTCGTCCGCACCCCGGGCGGACCCGACGCCATCGAGATCATCGACGTCCCGGAGCGCGAGCCGGGGCCCGGTGAGGTCCGGGTGGACGTCGCGGCGGCTCCGGTCAACCCGGCCGACCTCGGCGTCGTCGGCGGCTTCTTCCACTCGCTGGGGCTCATTCGCCAGCCGCACCACACCGGCCTGGGCTGGGACTTCGCCGGTGTCGTCGCCGCCGCCGGGCCGGGCGTCGACCTCGCCGTGGGCACCCGGGTCGCCGGGCTCGTCGGCGGGTTCGACCGCGACTTCGGCACGTACGCCGAGCAGCTCGTCGTACCCGTGGCCGACCTGGCGGTCGTACCCGATGATCTGGATCTGGTGGCGGCGGCGACGGTGCCGCTCAACGGCCTGACCGCGGCGCAGATCGTCGACGTGCTCGGCGAGCCGCCCGCCGGCGGCCGGCTGCTGGTCACCGGCGCGGCCGGCGCGGTGGGCGGCTACGTCGTGCCGCTCGCCCGAGACCGGGGGTGGCGGGTGACCGGCCTGGCGCGGGCCGAGGACGAGGAGTTCGTGCGCGGGCTCGGCGCCGACTTCACCACCGCCGCCGAACCGGGCTGGGACGCGGTCGCCGACGCCGCGGTGCTCCAGGACCGCGGGCTCGTGCTGGTGGGTGACGGCGGCGTGTTCGTCGGGGTACGGCCGAACGCCCACCCGGCCGCCGAGCGCGACGTCACGGTGCGCGCGGTCGAGGTGCACGCCGACGGGGTACGCCTGGCCGACCTGCTCGCCCGCACCGCCGCCGGTGAGCTGCCCGCGCGGGTGCACGCGGTGGTGCCGCTCGACCGGGTGGCGGACGCCCACCGGGAGGCGGCCAAGGGCGGAGTACGCGGACGCTACGTGCTGCGCCCCTGACCGCCGCGAGCGCGGTCCAGCACCTCCTCGACGGTGAGCGGGCTGCGCGGGTGGTGGGTCAGCGAGAGCGAGGTCCCGATCGTGCGGGGGCGCCGCGGCGACACTCAGGTGATGTCGCGGCGCATCGGGACGACCACGGCGAGCGCGGCTGCGGTCAGCGCGTACGCGGTCAGCAGCAGGGCGCCGGCAGCCGGCGGCAGGAGCGCCACGGCGTCGCTGCCGAGCTGCGCGGACATCGCGTCGGCGACGTAGGTGAAGTCGGTGAGCGCGGCGGTGGCCCCGCCGGGCAGGAGCGGGTAGAGCGCGTTGACGCCGGGGATCATCATCAGGACCGGCTCGGCCAGGTACAGGTAGCCGACCACCACGCAGACCGCCGCGACCTGGTTACGGAGCAGGGCGCCCACGCCGACGCCGACGAGCAGGTAGACAGCCATCGCGACGCCGATGCGGGCGAGCAGCGCCAGCACAGTGGGGGCGGGCAGGCCCAGCGGCACGCCGCGCGCGGCGGCGACCGTGAACAGGGCTGCCGAGGCGGCGACGGCGAGCGCGAGTCCGTAGGCGAGGCCGACGACCGCGTGGGTGACGAGTTTGGCGGCGAGCACCCGCCCACGGCGCGGCGCGAACACGAACGTGACGGCGGCGGTGCCGTGCCGGTACTCGGAGGTGGCCGCGAGGGCACCGGCGGCGGCCGGCACGAAGGCGGTGAAGCCGAGAATGCCGAGGATCGACCGCAGGCCCTCCTCGGTGTGCAGGCCGGGCATCGGCGGGTCGAAGTTCTCCGGCCCGACCAGCGCCATCATCCCGACCAGGCCGCCGCCCAGCGCGACGGACGCGAGCAGCAGCGCACCCCACATCCGGGTCGCCAGCACCCGGCGCAGTTCCGCTCTGAGCAGGTTCATCGGGCCTCCGCCTTGTCGGTGGTCAGGTCGAGGAAGAGCTGTTCGAGGCTTGTGGTCTCGGTGACCAGCTCGTGGACCCGCACGCGATGGGCCGCGGCGAGGTCGGCGACGCCCGGCGCGTCCAGTCCGCGTACCCGCAGCCGGCCGGGCCCGGCGGCCTCGACGGACCCGGCGGCGGCCGCCAGCGCGGCGGCCAGAGCTGTCGCGTCCGGCGAGGTGACGAGCACCGTCGGCGGGCCGGTGAGCCGGGACCACGGCCCGGCGGCGACGAGTTCCCCGCGCCGGATGACCACCACGTCGTCCACCACCTGCTGGACCTCGTGCAGGACGTGGCTGGAGATCAGCACGGTGCGGCCCTCGTCGGCGAGGCGGCGCAGCAGCCCGCGCAGCCACGACATGCCTTCCGGGTCCAGGCCGTTCGCCGGTTCGTCGAGCAGGAGGACACGCGGGTCGCCGAGCATCGCCGTGGCGAGGCTGAGCCGTTGCCGCATGCCGGTGGAGAACCCTCGGGTACGACGGTCGGCGGCGTGGGCGAGGCCGAGCAGGTCCAGCAGTTCCGCGACCCTGCCGCCCGGGCAGCCTGCCATCGCGGCGTAGACGCCCAGGTGGTCACGGGCGGTGTGGCCGGGGTGGAACGCGTTGCCGTCGAACACCGCGCCGACGGTCCGTGCCGGCTGGGCCAGCCGGCCGTAGGGCTGCCCGCCGATGGTGGCGGTGCCGCTGGTCGGCGTCACCAGTCCGGTCAGCATGCGCATCGTGGTGGTCTTGCCGGCGCCGTTCGGGCCGAGGAAGCCGGTGACGGCGCCGGGTCGCACGGTGAAGGTCAGATCGCGTACGGCGGTCACGTCGCCGTAGCGTTTGGTCAGGCCCGACGCCTCGATCGCCAGGTGGTCGCCGGTCACGGCCGGCCCCGCGTCGCACGCCCGATCGTCTCGGCGAGGCCCGGCGCGGCCGGGTCGGAGACCACCACCTCGTCGAACTCCCCGCCGGCCGCCGCGCGGTCCAGCACCAGGTGCAGGCCGGGCTGCCCCCGCCGGGCCGCTACGAGCTGCCGGGGACCGCCGAACAGACCCCAGACGCCGATCTTGGCGAAGCCGGACACGGCGTACCCGCGCCGGGCGCCGCGGGCCAGCCGGATCGGCTCGTCCACCGGGGCGGCGTGCCGCACGGCGGCCAGGCGCAGCGCGAACCGCTCCCGCCCGACCCACATCCGTTCCCATCCGGTGAACCGGATGTCGATCACGTCGCCGTCGAGAATTACGGAGGCCATCAGTCGTCGCCCTTCGTCGTGTCGGAGTCGTGCGCTGACGTGTGCGTGTCGCCGGGGGTCGCCTGGCGATCGGCGGGCATCAGGATGGTCGCCAGCAGCCGGGGGGTCCGACCGTCGCCGGGCCCTTTGGCGAGCAACGGGCCGACCAGCGCGTTGAGCCCGGCTGCGAACTCGTGCAGCTCGGCATCGGTCAGGTGCAGGACGAGTTGCTGGTATCCGACCCCGTCGGCGACGAAGTCGACGGAGTCCCGGGCGAGGTAGCGGGAGAACTCGGACAGCAGGCTCGACACGAACGCGGTGAAGTAGCGCGCGTGGTCCTCCGGCGTCGCCGTCGCCAGGGCCGCCGGGTCCAGCGCCGCGCCGTGCGCGGGCAGCGCGTACACCCGCTCGACGGCGCCGCGCACCTTGCGCTCCTCCACCACGTCGAGCATCCCGGTCTTCACGAGCGTCGCCAGGTGCCGGTAGAGCGTGGCGTGCGGGACGTCGGGCAGCAGCTCGGCCAGGTCGTGAGTGGTCACCCGGGTGCCCGCCACGGCACGCAGGACGCGGAGCCGCACCGGGTGCAGCGCCACCTCCGCCCACCGCTCCATCGACATCGCCATGACCGAACGCTATCACTATCAATAGTGATAGCGGTAGTGGATGGAGCGGTCGGGGAGCGAAGGCTGGTCGATCAGACGGACGGACGGGTGTGGTGAGCCAGCACCCGAGCCAGCAGCCGGGTCAGGTCCGCGCGCTCATCAGCCGACAGTGGGGCGAGCAGCTCGTCCTGCACGTCGGCGAGGCGCTTCTCCAGCCGCCGGAGCTGCCGCCGCCCCGCCGCCGTGATGGTGACGACGTTGCGCCGCCGGTCGGCCGGGTCCGGGGTGCGGACCACGAACTCCCGCTCGGCGAGTTCGTTGAGGGCGGCCACCACGTCGCTGACGTGGATGCCGCTGCGCCGGCCGAGCGCCGCCTGGCTGGCCGGGCCGAACTCGTCGAGCGTGGCGAGCAGCCGGAAGTGGTAACCGCGCGCGTCGACCGCCGCCAGCCCGTCGCTCACCAGCCGGCCGGCGCGTACGGCGGTCTGGGTGATCAGCCAGCTCGGCAGGCCGGCCAGGCGGGTCGGTACGAGGTCCGGCTCCGGGTTCTCCACGTGCCCAGCCTATCCGGAAACCATTGGCGCCCCCAACGATCTGCGCTACCGTTGGTCCCCCTAACGTTTGTGGCACTAATGAAAGGCGGCGGTCGTGATCGCACCGTTCCGAGTCCACGTCCCCCAGGCCGACCTCGACGACCTTACGGACCGCCTGACCCGCACCCGCTGGCCCGACGAGCTGCCCGGCGCCGGGTGGGACTACGGCATCCCGCTGGCCCGCGTACGCGAGCTGGCCGAGCGCTGGCGCACCGCGTACGACTGGCGGGCGGCCGAGGCCGAGCTGAACCGGTACCCACAGTTCACCACCACCATCGACGGGCAGAACATCCACTTCCTGCACGTACGGGCCGCCGATCCGGACGCGCTGCCGCTGATCCTCACCCACGGCTGGCCCGGCTCGGTCGTGGAGTTCCTCGACGTGCTCGGCCCGCTGTCCGAGCAGTTCCACCTGGTCGTACCGTCGATCCCCGGATTCGGCTTCTCCGGGCCGACCCGGGAACGCGGGTGGGACGTCGACCGGGTCGCCCGCGCCTGGGCCGAGCTGATGCGCCGGCTCGGCTACCGGCGGTACGGCGCACAGGGCGGCGACTGGGGTTCGGTCATCTCCACCCGGCTCGGCGGCATCGACGCGGAGCACGTCGTCGGCGTGCACCTCACCTACCTGCCCACCCCGCCGCCGCCCGGCTGGACCGGGCAGGCCGGACTGTCCGAGGAGGACCGGGATCGGCTGGCCCGGATCATGCGGCTCAAGACGCAGCGGCACCCGCACCAGGTGCTCTACGCCAGCCGCCCGCAGACCGTCTCGTACGCGCTGCACGACTCACCCGTCGGTCAGCTCGCGTGGATCGCGGAGAAGTTCACCGAGTGGACCGACCCACGCTCCACGGTCAGCGTGGACCGCATCCTCACCGACGTCTCGGTCTACTGGTTCACCGGCACCGCCGCGTCGTCGGCCCGGCTGGTGCGGGAGAGCGCGTTCGGTGGCCCGCCCGCGCCCTGCCCGCCGCCGATCGGGGTAGCCGTGTTCGCGCACGACATCACCCGGTCCGTGCGTCCGATCGCCGAGCTGACGTACACGATCCGGCAGTGGAGCGAGTTCGACCGGGGCGGTCACTTCGCCGCGCTGGAGGTGCCGGACCTGTTCGTCGACGACGTCCGGTCGTTCTTCTGGAACCTGCGATGACGGCCGCGCTCAGCTCATCGCCGCCGCGAACATCCCCGGCTCGTACGAGCCGCCGCGCTGGTGCACGAGCACCGCGAACCGGTTCGCCGCGTTGATCAGCCCGAGCAGGCACACCAGCGCGGCGATCTGGTCGTCGTCGTAGTGCTTGCGCACCTGCTCCCACGTCTCGTCGGAGACCCCCTGGGAGGCGTCGGCGAGCCGGGTGCCCTCCTCGGCGAACGCCAGCGCCGCGCACTCGGCCTCGGTGAACACTGTCGACTCGCGCCAGGCGGCGACCAGGTTCAGCCGGACCGCGCTCTCGCCGCCGGCCACCGCCTCCTTGGTGTGCATGTCGATGCACCAGCCGCAGCCGTTGATCTGGCTGGCTCGCAGCGACACCAGCTCCTGCACCGTGCGGGGCAGCGACGACTGGTGGATCACCAGGCCCGCGCCGGCGAAGCGCTTCATGAACGTCGCGGAGACCGGATTCTCGAACAGGTTGAATCGGGTCATGATGGCGCCCTCTCTGCTGGGGTGGGTGTCGGACGACCACGAGATGCCGGGGACCGCCTCGGCGTTACGGCAACGCCGGGTGAGGACCGCCACAGCGGCCCGGTGTCACACGGCGGCGGCGGGCGGCGTCTGGTGGGGAACGCACCCGATCGGCGAAGGAGCCAACCATGGCGGACCCGGCCACCGAGGACTTCCTCGCGCACCGGAACCTGCTCTTCACCGTCGCGTACGAGATGCTCGGCTCGGCCGCCGACGCGGAGGACGTGGTGCAGGAAACCTGGCTGCGCTGGGCCGGTGTCGACCTCGGCGAGATTCGGGACCGCCGCGCCTACCTGGTGCGGATCACCACCCGCCAGGCGTTGTCCCGGCTGCGCACGCTGGGCCGGCGCAAGGAGTCGTACGTCGGCTCGTGGCTCCCCGAGCCGCTGCTCACCGCGCCCGACGTCGCGGACGACGTGACGCTGGCGGAGAGCGTGTCGATGGCGATGCTGCTGGTGCTGGAGACGCTCACGCCGACCGAGCGGGCCGTGTTCGTGCTGCGGGAGGTGTTCGACGTCGGCTACGACGAGATCGCCGAGACGGTCGAGCGGACCCCGGTCGCGGTGCGGCAGATCGCGCACCGGGCACGGGCCCACGTCGCGGCGCGCCGCCCCCGGCGTACGGTCCCGGCGGCCGAGGCCCGCGACGCCCTGGAGGCGTTCCGGCGGGCCGTCGAGACCGGCGACCTGGACAGGCTGCTCCGCGTCCTGGCCCCGGACGCGGTGCTGGTCGGCGACGGCGGCGGGATCAAGCAGGCGCTCGCCCGCCCGGTCACCGGCGGCGACAGGGTGGCCCGGCTGCTGGCCGGTGGCTGGGGCCGGATCGCCGCCGTGGCGTCGATGGAACCGACGCAGGTCAACGGGTACCCGGCGCTGCTGGTACGCCTCGACGGCGAGCTGGACACCGTCGTCGCGGTACGCCTCGACGACGGCCGGATCAGCGGCCTCTACGCGGTGCGCAACCCGGAGAAGCTGTCCCGCATGACCCGGGAAACCACACTGCACCGGTGAGCACGCGATCGTGCGACCATCGCCGGAGGACTGCGCTGGACCGACCGCGCTCAGCGGCGGACGCCCACCCCGCCGTAGCCGTGCGACACCGCGGCCTGCGGTTCCCCGTCGGGCCGCCAGTCCGCCACCCTGACCAGGCCCGGCTCGACCAGCTCGTACCCGTCGAGGAAGCGGGCCACCTCGTCGCGGGTGCGGGGCACCAGCGGGGAGCTGCTGCGGCGGTAGATCGCGGTGCCCTGCTCGGTGGGCAGCGTCGGGAGGCCGTCCAGGGTGAGGTGGGACAGCGCGAGCACGCTTCCCGGGACGGTGGCGTCGCGCAGCGTCGCCACCGCCGCGTACGGGGCGTCGGCGTCCGGCACGAAGTGCAGCACCGCGAGCAGCAGCACCGCGACCGGCTCGCTCAGGTCGATGGTGGCCCGCAGCGTCGGGTCGGCCAGCAGTTCGCCGGGCCGCCGCAGGTCGCCCCGGAGCACCACGGTACGGCCGTCCGCGGGCAGCAACCGCCGGGCGTACGCGACGGCGACCTCGTCGTGGTCGACGTAGACCACCCGGGCGTCGGGGTGGATCGCACGGACCACCTCGTGCACGTTGCCCTGGGTGGGCAGGCCGGCGCCGATGTCGAGGAACTGACGAATCCCCTGCTCGGCCGCCCAGCGCACGACCCGGCGCAGGAACGCGCGGTTGCTCTGCGCGGCGACGCCGGTGTCCGGGAAGATCCGCAGGATCTCCTCGGCGGCGGCACGGTCGGCGGCGAAGTTGTGGCAGCCGCCCAGGTAGTAGTCGTACATCCGGGCGACATTGGGTCGGTTCTCAGCCTCCGTCACGTCTCGATGTCTAGCACTCTGGGCGACACACCGCTGACCCGTCGTGTCGGTGATCCGGCCGATCCCGGCCGCCACCTGGTACGACGGTGGGACACGCCGTCGCGAGGAGGTACCGATGACAGGTGGACGGGAGACAGTGGAGGTCGAGCCGGCGGTGTTCCGCGCCGTTTACGACTCGCCCGCGTCACTGCCCGGGCGGCACCGGTGGACCACACCGGAGGCGGACGTGCGGCGGCTGGAGAAGCTGCTGAACATGCCGGCGCGCAGCATCGGCGCGCCGCTGTGGGTGAGCGGCGACGAGCCGGACTGCCCGAAGTGCGGGCGGCGGGTCACCTGGTACGACATCGTCGCGTCCGCGCTGCACGGCGTGCACGACCACACGATGATCGCGCGGGTGATCCTCGGCGAACGCAAGTACGTGAACACCGAGGTGCCGGACGCGATCCCCGGTGTCCACTGTGCCGACTGCCGCACCCCGATCACCGGGCTGCGCAGCTTCAAGTGCCACAACTGGGCGTACGCGTTCGAGGCGCTGGAGGAGGTCGTCGCCCGGATGTCCGGCCTGCCGGTTCAGTCGTCGCCGCCGGCCGCCTCCTGAGCACGCCGTTCCGGACGCCGGCCGGGTGGGGACGGCGGCTCGGGACCGGGATCGGGCACCGGCGGCATCGGCCGGGTGACCGGCCCGTCGCCGGTGACCCGGAGCCGTTCGCCGTGGTGCCACAGCTCCACCGCGTCGCCCGGCCCGCCCTCCGGCAACTCGTAGCGGGCCTCGTGCTCGGTGAGCGTGACCCGGAGCCGGTGCCCGTGCCGGCGCAGGTGGAACACGAGCCGGGTGATCGGCCCGGGTAGCCGCGGCTCGAACGCGAGTTCGCCCCGGTCGTCGCGCAGCCCGCCGAAGCCCTGCGCCACCACCAGCCAGGCGCCGGCCAGGGACGCCAGGTGCAGCCCGTCGGCGGTCTTGTCGCCGAGGTCGGCGAGGTCCTGGAGCGCCGTCTCGGCGAACAGGTCGTACGCCAGGTCGAGGTGTCCGACCTCGGCGGCGAGGATCGCCTGCGCGGACGCCGACAGCGACGAGTCCCGGACGGTCCGCGCCTCGTAGTAGGCGACGTTGCGCGTCTTCTCCTCGGCGGTGAACTCCCCCGGGCAACGCAGCATGGCCAGCACCAGGTCGGCCTGCTTGACCACCTGCTTGCGGTACAGCTCCTGGTAGGGGAAGTGCAGCAGCAGCGGGTAGTCGTCCTCGCCGGTGCCGGCGAAGTCCCACTCCGGCTGCGCGGTGAAACCGGCCGACTGCTCGTGCACGCCGCGCTTGCCGTCGTAGGGGACGAACATCGCGTCGGCGGCGGCCCGCCAGCCGGCCACCTCGGCGGCGTCGACGCCCAGCCGGGCGGCCACCTCCGGGCACTGCTCGGCGGCGTCGGCGGCGCCGCGCAGGTTGCGCCGGGCCATCAGGTTGGTGAAGACGTTGTCGTCGACGAGCGCGGAGTACTCGTCCGGGCCGGTGACGCCGGTCAGGTGGAACGCGCCGCCGTCGTCGAAGTGGCCGTAGCCGTGCCACAGCCGGGCGGTTTCGATCAGCACCTCGGCGCCGCACTCGGCGAGGAACGCGGTGTCGCCGGTGGCCGCCACGTACCGCAGGATCGCGTCGGCGATGTCGGCGTTGACGTGCAGGCCCGCGCTGCCCGCCGGCCAGTAGCCGGAGCACTCCCGGCCGCTGAGCGTCCGCCACGGGTAGGTGGCGCCGGTGAGGCGCAGCTCCGCCGCGCGGTCGCGCGCCTCGGGCAGGTGGGCGTGCCGCCAGCGCAGCGCCGAGCGGGCCAGCTCCGGCGCCAGGTACGTCAGCACCGGCAGGACGTAGCCCTCGGTGTCCCAGAGCACGTGCCCGTCGTAGCCGTTGCCGGTCAGCCCCTTGGCCGGGATGGTCCGGGCACCGTCGGCGCGGCCGGACTGGAGCAGGTGGAACACCGAGAACCGGACCGCGAGCTGCAGTTCCGGGTCGCCGTCCAGCTCGACGTCGGCGGTGGCCCACGCGGCGTCGAGCGCGGCGCGCTGCTCGGCGAGCAGGGCGTCGAACCCGTCGGCCCGGGCCGTGTCCGCCTCCGCGACGACCAGGTCGGCCAGCTCACCGGCCGGGGTGCCGTCGACGTCCGCGCACTCGTACGCGGCGAACCGGGTGACCCGGATCCGCTCGCCGGGGCGTACCGGGCCGGACAGCGCCAGCCGGAACCGGTCGGCGGTCAGTTCGGTGTCGGTGGCGATCTCGTCGGGCGCCTCGACCCGGTGCGCGACGGCGACGGCGACCCGCTGGCCGCTGCGCCCGGTCCGGTGCACGAGCACGCCGTCGAGGCCGTCGTGGCGGCGGAGTTCACCGGTGAGCGGGTCGTGGATCACCGAGGCGGCCCGGGGGTCGTCGGCGCGTTCCGGCACCCGCTGGTTGGCGAGCAGGTCGGCGCCGACCCGCAACCGGACCGGCTCGTCCAGCGGCTCGACAGTCCAGTCGAGCGCGGCGACCGGGCGGCGGGTCAGCGACACCAGGCGGGTGCTGCGGATCCGGACGCCCCGGCCACCCGGCGAGACCCACTCGGTCTCCCGGCGGACCACCCCGGCGCGCAGGTCCAGCTCCTGGTGGTGCTGCCGGATCGTGCCGGTGCCCAGGTCCAGCGGCTCGTCGTCGACCCAGAGCCGGATCAGGGCCGCGTTCGGCGCGCTGATCACGGTGTCGCTGCATTCCGGGAACGCGTACCCGCTCTCCGGGTAGCTCAGCTCGTGCTGTTCGTGGAACCCGTTGAGGTAGCTGCCGGGCATGCCGCAGGGCTCGCCCTCGTCGAGGGTGCCCCGCCAGCCCACCCAGCCGTTCGCGAGCGCGAAGACGGACTCGGTCTCGCCCAGCCGGTCCAGGTCCGCGCTCGTGCGCCGGATCCGCCAACCGTCGTCGCCCTGCGGCACGTGCCCTCCCGAGTCCGAAGCCTGGACCGCCACCGAACCAGACCCGGCTGGGAGGCGGCTGGGACTCGATACCCCTGGGATTGCCCGCCCGCACCTGCGGGTGGCCGATCACACGGTGACGAGCACCAGCGTGGCGGCGGCGCCCAGCACCAGGAACGGCCCGAACGGCAGGTGCCCGGACCAGCGGACCCGCCGGGCGGCGAGCAGCACCACCCCGGCCAGTCCGGCGAGGGTCACCGCGAGCATCAGCCCGGCCACCAGCACCGGCCAGCCGTACCAGCCGAGCAGCGCGCCCGCGCCGAGCGCCAGCTTCGCGTCGCCGAGGCCGAAGCCCCGCCGCCCGAACAGCAGCGTGGTCGCGGCGAAGCCGCCGCCGAGCGCCAGACCGGCCAGGACGGCGCGTACCAGCGGGTCGGCGTCCGGACCGGTCAGCGCGGCCACCCCGAGCAGCGCCCACGCGCCGGCGGCGGCCGGCCAGGTGAGCCGGTCGGGCAGCCGGTGCGCCATCGCGTCCACGATCGTCATCGGTACCGACCACACCAGCCACCACGCCAGCGCCAGGCGCGCGGCGGGCGCGCCGCCGGCGACCACCGGCACCGCCACCGCGAGCAGCAGCGCCACCTCCACCACCGCGGGCGCCGCGCCGACCCGGGCCCGGCAGGCCGGGCAGCGGGCCGCGGGGCTGAGCGCCGGCAGCGGCCGGTCCAGCCCGATCGGGGCGCCGCAGCCGTCGCACGCCGTCCGGTCCGCAGACCCCGGCGGTACGGCGTAGCGCGCCACCGCCAACCGGAGCAGCGGTACGACCGCCAGGGCGGCGGCCAGCCGGGCGCCCGGACGGCGGACATCGACCACCGGTCCGGTACGCCGCACCCGTTCGGCCGTCATGCCGGCTCCCCCGTCCGGTCGCCGTGTGTTCCATCGTGGAGCACGCAGAGTGATTTCCCGTTCGCCCACGTGTGACGGGGGAGGCCCGTGGCGGCGTGTGGCGCGACGCGCGACCGGCCGGGACGAGCCACGGCGTGACCCCCGGCGGAGCGGCGGGACGGATCGGACGAGCGGCACGCTCCCCACCCATACCGACGGCCCGTCGACACCGCCGCGGGGCGTACGGGTGAGCACACGCCCGCCGGCCCGGAGCGCCGCGGAAGCCCGCTCGTCATCGTGGTGACACACACCGGCCACCACCTCCCGTCTTCACTCACCGTGTTCACGTGAATTGCCTCTGTTGCATCGGCGGACGTGAGCCTATGCTCGCCCCTTGGGTACGACGCAACCCCCGATCAATTGGCGTCGGAGGAGTCAGGGCACCGAATCCGCAGCGATCAGTACAGGTCAATACAAGTGATGGCGACGGGGGCCCGGAGTGACAGATCCGGGCGCGCTTCCGCATGCCCGGAGCGGGTCGGCGTGATCGCCCCGGGCCGGCACCGAGGAGGGATCGGCGTTGCGCACACGGCAATCCCGCCGATGGGAAATCTTCCTGCTCAGCGTCGTGCTGGTGGTCGGCACGGCCGGCTGCGGCACCGAACCGGAGGCGGCCACCGGTCCGCTGACCGGCCGCACCGTCGCACCCGCCGGCCATTCCAGCGCCGAGGAGAACGCCGCCGGAAAAGCGGCGCTGGCCGCCTATTCCGGCTATCTCGACGCGTCCCGGGCAGCCAGTGCGCGCAGCGATCCGTCCCATCCCGCTCTGACCCGATTTCTGGCTGACCCGCTGCTGACTCGGGTGCGAATGGCGATTCTCGACGCGAAGGAGCACGGCGCGATGCGTACCGGGAAACTGATCTCCAACCCTGAGGTCGTCTCGGTCGACCTGACCGCGAGCCCACCCACCGTCGAGATCCAGGACTGCCTGGACGCCAGCGGCTACCGGCTCGTCTACGCCAAGAACCGCAAGGCCGTGCCCGGCACCCGCGGCGGGCGCTACCTCGCCACCGCCACAGCGGTCCGCTTCCCGGACGGCCGGTGGCTGGTCAACGGCGGCGCCGCGCACCAGGACCAGCCGTGCTGACCTGGGGAGGAAGGGGTGTCCCGGCCCATCCGACCCGGGCCGGGACGCCCCGCCGGCTGCTCCTCGCCGCCGGCCTGGCCGCGCTGCTGACGCTCACCGGCGCACCCGCCCGCGCCGCCGACCCGGGCGGCTCCTGCCCACCGGAGCAGACCGACTGCGACGTCTGGGACGACGACCCCGGCACCCCGGGTGGTCCGGGCGGACCGGGTGGCGGCGGGGACAACGGCGGCGGGGGCGGCAACGGAGGCGCCGCGCCGAAGTGTCAGTGGAACGGCCGCGTCATCCCCTGCTACCACGAGGTGCTCGGCTGGTTCAACAACGCCGACGGCTGCTACTACAAGCTCGCCGAGCCGCAGGACGAGGCGCCCGAAGGCCAGCAGTGGTACGTCGCCACCTGCAACGGCGGCGACCTGGGCCAGCAGGAACTCGTACTGCGCGACGCCCCGCCGCCCGGATACGGCGCGCCGCCGGACCCGGAGGAGCTGGCCCGCCGCGCGCTGGCCTCGATCTCGCTGCTCCCGCCCCGGGCGTCGGTGGCGCCCCGGCGCAGCCAGGGCCCCGGCCTGGTCGGGCTGCCGGTCTGGATGTGGGCCAGCCCGGGCGAGGCGTACTTCGGGCCGCTGAGGGCGTCCGCCTCCGACCGCGGGCTGACCGTCAGGATCACCGCCCGGGTGACCCGGATCGTCTGGCACATGTCCGACGACATCGACGTCACCTGCGACGGTCCGGGCACGCCGTACCGGGCCGACGGGCCGCGAGCCGGCTCCACCTCGCCCGACTGCGGTCTCGACGCGGGCTATCCGAAGGCCGACACCTACCAGGTGAGCGCCACGACGTTCTGGACCGTCGAGTGGTCCGGCGGCGGGGAGAGCGGCGTGATCGCCCAGAGCCGGTCCAGCGGCGTCATCCCGGTACAGATCAACGAGCTTCAGGTGGTGACCCGATGAGTGTCGTGGCAGCCCGCAACGGAACCCCGGTGGAGGCCCCGGTCGCGCCGCCGAAGGTGGTCCGGCAACGACGCGTCCGCCCCGGCCTGCTCGGCCTGGCGGTCCTGCTGATCGCCCTCGGCGGACTGGGCGCCGCGTTCGCTGTCACCTCGGTCCGCTCCACCGGCACGTACCTGGCCGTGGCCCGGCAGGTCGACGTGGGACAGCAGCTCACCGCCGACGACCTGGTGCCGGTACGCGTCTCCGGCGGCCGGGAACTCCGGCCGGTGCCCGCCGACCGGATGAACGAGGTGCTGGGGTTGCGGGCGGCCGTCCGGCTCACCCCCGGCACGCTGCTCACCGCGGCGCAGCTCACCGAGGCCCCGCTGCTCGGCGCCGGTCAGCAGCAGATCGCGCTGGGGCTGGAGCCCGAGCAGGTGCCGGCCCGCAAGCTGAACCCCGGCGACAAGGTGCTGCTGGTCAGCACACCCTCGAACGCCACCGGAGGCGGCTCGGAGGCGTCCCGTGGCGGCGGCACCCGGTTCGAGGGCACCGTGATCGACACCGCCACGCCGCAGAACGGCGACGTGGTGGTCTACCTGGCGCTGGCCGTACGGGACGTGCCGGCCGTCGTGGCGCTCGCCGCCGACGACCGGATCGCGCTCGTGCTCACCGAGGCGGCCTGATGGCGATCATCGCCCTGGTCTCGGCGAAGGGCTCGCCGGGCGTCACCACCGCCGCGCTCGCCGCCGCGCTGAGCTGGCACCGGCGGCTCGTGCTGGCCGAGTGCGACCCGGCGGGCGGCTCGATCCTCGCCGGTTACCTCGGCGGCGCGCTGGACGGTCCGCGCGGCATCGGCGAACTGGCGGTGGGTGAGCTGCGCGACGGCAGCCTGGAGCACGCGTTCTGGTCGCAGCTGGTCGACCTGGACGCCCCCCGCCGCGAGCGGCTGCTGCTGCCGGGCGTGGTCGACCCGGCCCAGGCCGGCAGCGTCATCCCGCTCTGGCAGCGCTTCGCCGACTACTTCACCGGGCTGGAGCGGGGCGAACCGCCGTACGACGTGCTCGTCGACTGTGGCCGGCTGGCGGTGGGCGGTCCACCGTGGCCGCTGCTGCGGGCCGCCGCTGTGGTGCTGCTCGTCACCCGCGCGCACCTGCCCGACCTCTCCGCCACCCGGGCCACCGCCCGCGCGATCGAGCGGGACCTCACCGAGCACCGCGTACCGCCGGGCACGCTGCGGCTGCTCGTGGTCGGGGACGGGCACGGCACCAGCGAGATCAGCAAGGCGCTCCGGCTGCCGGTGATCGCCCGCCTGCCGCTCGACCCGCGTACCGCCGAGGTGCTCGCCCACGGCGGCACCGTACGCGCGAACCGGCCGCTGATGCGCGCGGCCGGCGCCCTGGAGGTGCCGGTCCGGGCGCTGCTGGACCGGCGGCGCGCCCGGCTGGCCTGGCCCGGCGCGACGACACCGCGCGCGGTGACCGCGCCGAGCCTGCCGGGGGTGTCCGGTGCGGTTTGAGCCGGTCTCCCACGACCCGCGCGTCCAGCAGCCGGGCGTCGTCTCCACTGTCCCCCCGCTGGCCCCGCCGAACGGGCGGCACCACGTACCCGGCCCGCTGCCCGCCGCGCCGGCGGCGCCGCCACGCCCCCGGGTCGACTTCGCGGTGGTCCGCGAGCTGCGGCGGGAGCTGAGCGAGCGGCTCACCCACTGGCAGCGCGGACGCGAGTTCGACGCCGACGCCGAGGAGGTCGAGCGCGCCCGGCTGGCCGTGGCGGTGGTCTCCGCGTACGCCGACTCGGTACGCCGGTCCGGCACGCCGATGGCCGCGGACTCCGAACGGCTGCTGCTCGACCAGGTGACAGCCGAACTCGTCGGGCTGGGCCGGCTCCAGACGCTGCTCGTCGACGACAGCATCGAGGAGGTGCACATCCTCGGCTGCGACCAGGTACGGATCACCCGGCACGGCGGCGGCGTCGACTGGGCCGAGCCGATCGCCGAGACCGACGACGAGCTGGTGGAGATCCTCCAGGCGGCGGCCCGCCGGGCCGGTGCCACCGAACGCTCGCTGTCCACGTCGAAGCCCACGCTCGACCTGCAACTTCCCGACGGCAGCCGTCTCGCCGCCGTGTTCCTCGTCAGCCACCGCCCGTACGCGGTGATCCGCAAGCACAACACGCTCGAGGTGAGCCTGGAGGACATCGCGGGCGGCCGGCCCGACCTGGACGAGATGATCGATCCGCTGCTGCGCGACTTCCTCCGCGCGTCCATGCGGGCCGGGCTGAACATCATGGTGGCCGGGCTCGCCGGGGCCGGGAAGACCACTGTCATCCGCGCGCTGATGGACGAGATCCCGGCCGACGAGCCGTACGTGCTGCTGGAGGAGAGCCGGGAACTGCTGCCGGCCCGGCGCGGACACAAACACCGCGCGGTGATGAGCTTCGAGTCCCGGGAGGGGCACGGCGAGCGCGGCGCGGACGGGCGGCCGGCGGGTGAGGTCAGCATCGCCGACCTGATCCCGGTGTCGCTGCGCATGGGCGTGCTGCGGATCATCGTCGGCGAGGTGCGGTCCCGGGAGATCGTGCCGATGCTCCAGGCGATGACCACCAGCCGCGGGTCGATGTGCACCATCCACGCGCGTACCCCCTCGGGGGTGAGCGAACGCATCATCGAGCTGGCGCTGTCCCACGGCCGGGAGATGACTGTCGACCAGGCCCGCCGGATGGCTGGCAACGCGCTCGACCTGATCGTCTACGTGACGGTCGAGGACGAGACGGCGATCGGCGGGCGCAAGCACCGGTTCGTCTCGCACGTCGAGGAGGTCATCGGCGTCGGCGAGGGCAACCGGATCACCACGACGACCGTCTTCGGCCCCGGCCCGGACGGCCGGGCGGTCCCCCGCCACCTGCCCGAACGCGTCCGCGACCAACTGCTGCGCGTCGGCTACGACGCCCGCCTGCTCACCCGGTTCGTCGAGGCCGGGGTGGGCGCGTGGCGGCGGCCCCGGCACACCCGCCTCGGGGCGCGGCCGAGCGGAGGCCCGTCGTGACGCAGATCGAACTGATCGCCCTGGTCTCCGGTGCGGCCTGCGTGGCCGGGCTGGTGCTGACGGTGGTCGCGCTGGTCGGCACCCGCCGCCCGCCGGGTCCGGCGCCCGGCTCCGGGCCGGGTCTGAGCCGGCTCTGGACCGGTTCCGGTGCGAGCCGCGCCGACCAGCGCCGCTACCAGCTCCTGCTCGGTGCCGCTGTGGTCGCCGGGGCGGCGGCGTTCCTGCTCACCGGGCTGCCGGTGGTCGGCCTGCTGGTGGTGCTCGCGGTGCCGGGCGTGCCGTGGCTGTTCGCTGTGGGCCGGGCCGAGCAGCGGGCCATCGCCCGGGTCGAAGCCGTAGGCGAGTGGACCCGCCGGCTCAAGGACATCTCCGCCACCGGCCAGGGGCTCCAGCAGGCGATCATCGGCACCATCGCCACCGCGCCGGAGGAGATCCAGGAGGAGGTACGCACGCTCGCCGCCCGCCTCCAGGCCGGCTGGCTGGCCCGCTCCGCCCTGCTCGCCTTCGCCGACGAGATCGCCGACCCGGTCGCCGACCAGGTGGTGGCCGCGCTGATCCTGCACCTCACCGACCGGGGCGAGCGCCTCGGCGACGTGCTCGGGTCGATCGCCGGCGCCGCCTCGGCCGAGGTGGCGACGCGGCGCGAGGTCGAGGCCAAACGCACCCAGCCCCGGTTCGCGGTCCGCTTCCTCACCGGCATGACGCTGGCGACGCTCGCGTACGGGCTGGTGAACAGCGACTACATCCGTCCGTACGGGACGGTCACCGGTCAGCTCGTGATGGCGGTGCTCGGTGCGGCGTTCGTCGGCCTGCTGGTCTGGGTGCGCTCGATGAGCCAGCCGCCCCGGCCGGCGCGGTTCCTGCCGGCGCCCGACCTGGACGAGGCGATCGCATGATCCTCAACTGGCAGATGGCGATCGCGGTGCTCGGCGGGTGCGCGGTCGGGCTCGGGCTGTTCCTTGTCGTCCGCGAGACGCTGCCGGCCACCCCGGCGCTCGGCCCGGCGCTGCGCCGCCTGCACCAGCCGCCCGGCCAGCCCTCGGCCGCCAGCGCCGGGCCGGACTGGCTCGGCGGGTTCGCCCGCTGGCTGCGCCCGCCGCACCGGCAACTCGCCCTGCTCGACCGCACCCCCGAGCAGTACGCCCTGTCCGTGCTGCTCTCCGCGCTCGTCGGGTTCGCCACCCCGGCGGTCGCCTCGGCAGTGCTCTTCGTCGGCGGGGTGGCGCTGCCGGTGGCCGTACCGGTGGTGGCCAGCCTGGGCCTTGCGCTCGGCGCCGGTCTGCTGGCGCACCGCGCGGTCCTGGCCAAGGCCGACGCCGCCCGGGACGAGTTCCGGCAGGCCGTCTGCACCTACCTCGACCTGGTGGCGTTGCAACTGTCCGCCGCGCACGGCCCGGTCCAGTCGCTGGAACGCGCGGCGGCGGTCTGCGACGGCTGGGTGTTCGACCGGATCCGGGAGGCGCTGCGGCTCGCCCAGCTCCAGATGCACTCGCCCTGGGACGAGTTGCAGGAGCTGGCCGACCGGATCGGCATCCCGGAGCTGGGCGACGTGGGCGCCATCATGCGCTCCTCCGGCAGCGAGGGCGCCCAGGTGCACGAGACGTTGCGGTCCCGCGCCGACTCGCTGCGCGACCAGATCCGTACCGACAACCTGGCGCGGGCCGAGGGGGTGACCAGCAAGTTGGACATCCCCGGCTCACTGCTGGTGTTCGTCCTGCTCGGCTTCGCCGTCTATCCGTTCCTCGCCCGCCTGTGAACCCACCTTCGAGAAGGAGACGACCATGCACCTCTACGCCTACCTGTACGTGGCGGTGAGCACCCGCCTCGCCGAGCTGCGCCGGGACTCCGAGCGCGGCGACAGCCCGGTACCGACCGCGGTGATCATCTTCGGGCTGGTCGCGGTGGCCATGGCGGTCACCGGGCTCGCCCTGGCCAAGGCGAACAACTGGATGAACGCCATCCCGAACAACACGGCGCCGCAGGCCCCGTGATGCCGCGCCCCGCCCGTACGGTCCGGAGCCGGCCGGCGTCTGCCGGCCGGCCCGCCGGCCCGCCCGGTCGGGGGCGGTTCGCCGCTGCCCTGCGCGCCCGCCTGGCCGAGGGTGAGCGGGGCGCCAACCCGGTCGAGCTGGCCGTGGTGATGCCGGTGATCCTGGTGATGCTGTTCGGCTCGATCCAGGTCGCCGTCTGGTTCGTGGCCCGGTCCACAGCGCTCAACGCCGCGCAGACCGCGGTGAACGCCCAGCGCACGATCGACGCCGGGCCGGACGCCGGCCGCCAGCGGGCGATCAGCTTCCTGCAGCAGTCCGGGGACTGGCTGGTCGGCTGGGAGCAGACCGGCCCGACCTGCGTCGAGACGGCCACCGACGTCACCTGCACGGTGCGGGGACGCTCCCTGTCGGTCATCCCGGGCGTGTCGTTCGAGGTCACGCAGACCGCGCACGGCCCGGCCGAACGGTGGACCACCGGATGAGCGCCGGGGCGCGGCGGGACCGGGGTTCCGTCTCGATCGAGGTGGCGGTGCTCGCGCCCGCCTTCATCGGACTGATGGTGCTGGCCGGCGTCGCCGGGCGGACCGCTGTCGCGGACGAGGCGGTGGAGTCGGCGGCCCACGACGCCGCCCGGGCCGCCTCGCTCGCCCGCACCGCCGACGACGGTGCGGAGGCCGCCGAGGAGGCCGCACTCGACCAGCTCGGCTGGGCGGGGCTGAACTGCACCGGCCCGCCCCGGATCGACCTCGCGGGCTCGGTGGCCGGGACGACGACGAGCTTCGCCGCCGCGTACCAGAGCGCCGCAGGCGTGCCGGCGACCGTGACGGTCACCGTGACCTGCACCGTCTCCTTCGACGACCTGAGCGCGCCCGGCCTGCCGGGCGTGCCGGGCGGCAAGACCGTTTCGGCGAGATTCACCTCGCCGCTGGACACCTACCGGAGCCGCGGATGACCGGGCGACGCGCGGCGGAGAACGGCCGGGTGAGTCTCTTCCTGGCCGTGGCGATGACCGGCGTGCTGGCGATCATCAGCCTCGCCTACGACGGCGCCGGTCAACTGCGCACGCTGCAGCGCGCGGACAACCTGGCCGCCGAGGCGGCCCGCGCGGGCGGCCAGATGATCGACCGCGCGCGGGCCATCGAGGGCGGTCCGAAGCGGATCGACCAGGTCGCCGCCCGCGCCGCGGTCGCCGCCTACCTCGACGCCGCGGGCGGCGTCCGGGACCACGAGGTCGACTTCCCCGTGGTCGGCGCCGAGACCCAGATCCGGGTACGCGTGCAGATCACCTACAGCCGGGACCTGCTGGGTCTGTTCGGCGTGCAGAACACCGCCATCGTCTCCGGTGAGGCCACCGCTCGGGCGCTCACCGGCCCACCGTAGGAAGGAAGGCCGCCATGCGTGCACCCCGACGCTCCCCCGTCCGCCGCGCCGGCCAGGTCCTCACCGGGCTCGGCGCCCTCGTCGTGCTCGTCGGGGTGCTGGCCGGCGGGCCGGTCGCGTTGCTGGCGTTCGCCGGCAATCCACTGCCGGATCACCTGCCCACGTTCGCCGAGATCGGTACGGCGTTGACCAGCCGCGACGACGGCCAGCTGTTCCTGCGCGCGCTGGCGGTGGTGGGCTGGTTCGGCTGGGCCACGTTCGCGTTCTCCGTCGTGGTGGAACTGCTCGCGGCGGCGGTACGGCGGCCGGCACCGAAGCTGCCCGGCATGCACCGCCAGCAGAAGGCCGCCGCCGCGCTCGTCGGGTCAGTGGCGCTGATCCTGGTCGCGAGCCCGGCCGCGGCGAGCGCCGCCGCGCTGACCGCCCCGCAACCGGCGGTCGCCGCCGTCACCTCACCGGCGGTGGCCGCGAGTCAGGTCGCGGCCCCGGCCCCGGTCGCGCCGAAGGTGGGCGACCCGGCCGTGTACCGGGTGGCGAAGGGCGACTACCTGGGCGAGGTGGCGGACCGCTACCTGGACGACTTCGACAGGTACAAGGAGCTGGCGCGATTGAACCGGCTCGCCGACCCGGACCGGATCCGCCCCGGTCAGCTCATCACGCTGCCGGACGGCGCGACGGATTCGGGTGCCCGGCGGCACGCCGCCGGACGGATCGTGGTCACCAAGCCGGCCGAGACGGCACCGGCGAAGCCGGGCGGTGGTGGCGCCTCGTCGACCACCCCGAAGGCCAAGCCGAAGCCCACGCCACGCGACGCGACGCCGACGGTGGAGGCACCTGTCGCACAGCCGCCGGCCATGTCGGCGGGCGCGTCCCGGGCCACCGCCGAGGAGGGCATCAACCGTCCGCTGGCCATCTCGGCGGTGCTGGCCGTGGCGAGCATCGTGGGTGCGCAGATCGGCGCGCTGCTCGGGCTGCGCAAGCGGCCGGTGCCCGCCCGTGCGCTGTCCAGCGGACGGCACCGGCGGGACTGACTCAGGGCAGCCGGGCCTCGACCCGGCCGGCGACCACGCGGCTGGGCAGCACGATCTGGTCGTTCGCGGCCGGGCCGTGCATCACCTCGCCGCCGTCGAGCCGGAACGCGCTGCCGTGCCAGGGGCAGACCACGCAGGCGTGGCCGTCGATCTGCTCGACCTTGCCCTCGCCGAGCGGGCCGCTCTGGTGCGGGCAGCGCTCCAGCATCACGCTGACGTCGTCGCCGTCCCGGTAGAGGATCACCGAGACCTCGTCGATCTTCTTGGTGACCAGTTCGTGCCGGGGCAGGCTGCTCAGGTCGCCCACCCGGTGCCAGCCGTCGCTGATCAGGTGCAGCTCGGAGACGCTCTGGCTGGCCTGGGCGCCCTGCTTGTACGCGAGGTGCCCGCCCAGGTACGCCCCACCGCTCGCGGCGGACAGCCCCAGGTAGGACAGCGTCCGGCCGAGGCCGTGCCGTCCGTTGAGCCGGGCCGCGAGCGAGCCGGCGAACAACGCCAGGCCGACCGTGTTGGCGGCGGCGTGCACCAGCCCGACCCGGCGTTGGTCGCGGGAGAGCGAGGCCCAGTCGTTGAGCCCGGCGACCGCGGCGGGCAGCGCGCTCACCGTACCGAGACCCACCAGCGCGGTGGCGGCCCGGCGCTGACCGGGCAGCAGGTCCACCACGGCGGCGGAGATCCAGGCGCCGACCGGCACCTGCACCATCGCGGGGTGGAGCGGATGGCCGAGCCACACGCCGTGCAGGGCGTCGCGTACCCGCTGCGAGCGCAGCGTGCCCTGGACGGCGCGCTGCAACCGGTCACCCACCCGGTCGAGAACGGTGGCCTGTTCGATCTTCGTCAGTAGTTCGCGCACCCGTTCCGACTTCCCGGCAGGAGAGCCCCCAAACCGGACGCCCCGGAATTCCCTCACAGGTGCGTCGCGGGCATGCTGAGCCCATGGGGGTACGCGTCGAGCACGCCGGTGCCGTGACCACTGTGATCCTGGACCGGCCCGAGGCGCGTAACGCCGTGGACGGGCCGACCGCACGAGCACTGGCCGACGCGTTCCGCGCGTTCGACGCCGACCCGGACGCGGCGGTCGCCGTGCTCTGGGGAGCGGGTGGCACGTTCTGCTCCGGCGCCGACCTGAAGGCCGTCGGCACGGCGCGCGGCAACCGGGTCGAGCCCGACGGCGACGGGCCGATGGGCCCCACCCGGATGCGACTGTCCAAGCCGGTGCTCGCCGCGATCTCCGGGTACGCGGTGGCCGGCGGGCTGGAGCTGGCGCTCTGGTGCGATCTGCGGGTCGCCGAGTCGGACGCGACGCTGGGCGTGTTCTGCCGCCGGTGGGGCGTACCGCTGATCGACGGCGGGACGGTCCGGCTGCCCCGGCTGATCGGGGAGAGCCGCGCGATGGACCTGATCCTCACCGGCCGGCCGGTGGGCGCCGACGAGGCGTACGCGATGGGTCTGGTCAACCGGCTGGTCGCGCCGGGTGAGGCCCGCGCGGCGGCCGAGGAACTGGCCGCCGCGATCGCCCGGTCTCCGCAGACGTGCCTGCGCAACGACCGGGCGGCGGTGCTGGACGGCGCGGGGCTGCCCGAGCCGGAGGCGATGGCGACCGAGCTGGCCTACGGCCTGGAGTCGCTGGCGGTGGACGGGGTACGCGGTGCCGGCCGGTTCGCCGACGGGGCCGGCCGGCACGGTGCGCCGGCCGGCTGAGGCGTCACTTCAGCGCGCGCAGCGCGTCCTCGATGGCGCGGTGGAACGTCGGGTACGCGTAGATCATGTGCCGGAGCTGGCTGATCGGCACCGCCGCGTGCACCGCCACGACGAGCGCGGAGAGCACCTCGCCGCCGGCCGGTCCGGCCGAGGTGGCACCGATGAGGACGCCCTGGTCGGCGTCGGCGATCAGCTTGATGAACCCGGCGTTGCCGGTCTTGTGGATCCAGCCCCGGGCCGACGAGGTGAGGTCGGCGTACCCGACCTGGACGTTGACGCCGCGCTCGCGGGCCTGCTGCTCGGTGAGGCCGACCGCGCCGACCTCGGGGTCGGTGAACGTGACCCGGGGAAGCGCCCGGTAGTCGGCGACCGGGACGCTGCCCGGTGCGGCAGTCGACCCGCCCGCGCTCATCGCGCCGCCGACCGAGCTGACCACCCCGGCCGCACCGCCGACGACGCTCGCGGTGCCGCTGGCGTCCGGGCCGCCCTTGGTACGCCGCATGTGGTCGAGCACGTCCGCCACCACGATGCCGGCCTGGTACATGGCGATGTGGGTGAACGCGCCCTCGCCGGTGAGGTCGCCGACCGCCCAGATCCCCTCGGTGACGTGCATCCGGTCGTTCACCGGCAGGTAGCGCTGCCCGGCGTCCACCCCGACGGTGTCCAGGCCCAGCTCCTCCAGGTGTGCCTTGCGGCCGGTCACCACGAGCAGCTTCTCGCCGGTGAACTCGGCGCCGTCGGCGTACACGGTGAACGCACCGCCGTCGTGGCCGACCCGGCCGGCCTTGACCCCGGTGTGGATCTCCATCCCGTCGGCGCGCAGCGCGTCGGCGGCGAGCGCGGACGCCTCCGGCTCCTCGACCGCGAGCACCCGGTCGGCCGCCTCGATCACCGTCACCCGCACGCCGAACCGGGCGAAGACCTGTGCCAGTTCCAGCCCGATCGCGCCGCCGCCGAGCACCAGCAGCGACGCGGGCAGTTCCTCCACCTCGATGGCCTGGTGATTGGTCCAGTACGGCGTGTCGGCCAGCCCGTCGATCGGCGGGACCGAGGGCCGGGTGCCGGTACCGAGCACCACGCCGTAGCGCGCCTGGAACACCTGGTCGCCGACGCGTACCCGGTTCGGGCCGTCGAGCCGTCCGCTGCCCCTGACGAACCGGCCGCCCTTGCCGGTGAACCGGTCCACCGCCACCTTGTCGTCCCAGGTGTCGGTGGCCTCGGCCCGGATCCGCTTCGCCACCGGTGCCCAGTCGGGCCGCACCTGGGCGGACCCCGCCAGCTCGTTGACCCGGTGCGCCTCGGCCAGCGCGTTCGCCGCCCGGATCATCATCTTGCTGGGCACGCACCCCCAGTAGGGGCATTCGCCGCCGACCAGATCCCGTTCGATGCCGACCACGGTGAGGCCGGCCTCGGCGAGCCGCCCGGCCACCTCCTCGCCGCCGACTCCGAGCCCGACCACCACTACGTCCACCAGTTCCGGCTCCGCCATTCCGCAAGCATTCCGCACCTTCGGGACACCGACCACCGCACCGGGCCGGAATTCCCGCGCTCGTCACGAACGCGACCGCCTACCGTGGCCGCATGCACACGCGCTTCACCCCGGTCCGGGACTGCTTCCACGACCTGTTCGCCACCGGCCGGGAGACGGGCGCGTCGCTGGCGGTGTGGCACGGCGGCGTACCGGTGATCGAGCTGGTGGGCGGCACCACCGCGGCGGTCCCGCCCGGCGTGGTCGTACCGGTTTCCGGGGCGGACCGGCCGTGGCGGCCGGACACGCTCGTCGACGTCTACTCGGTCGGCAAGCCGGTGGTCGCGCTCTGTCTGCTGCTGCTCGTCGACCGGGGCCGGGTCGACCTGGACGCGCCGGTCTCGGCGTACTGGCCGGAGTTCCGCACCCCGGCCACCGTCCGGCACGTGCTCGCCCACACCGCCGGGCTGCCCGCCTTCCCGGTGCCCCGGCCCGCCGCCGCCGTCGCCGACTGGGATCTGCTCTGCGCCGACCTGGCCGCCGCCGACCCCGAGTGGACGCCGGGCGCCGTCGCGGCCGAGCACGCCTGGACGTACGGGCACCTGGTGGGCGAGATGGTCCGCCGGGTGGACGGACGCTCGGTGGGCCGGTTCCTTGCCGAGGAGATCGCCGGACCGTGGCGCCTGGACGTCGCCTTCGGACTGGACGAGGCCGGCCGGCGGCGGTGCGCCGACCTGTCGTACGCCGATCCGGCCTGGCCGGACGCGATGCGCGGCGAGCCGGGCTCGTTGCGGGCGCGGGCGCTGGACAACCCGCCGGGCGGGCGCGACGTCGCGATGGTGAACAGCGACCTCTGGCGGGCCGCCGAGATCCCGGCGGCGAACCTGCACGCCACCGCCGCCGGGCTCGCCCGGCTGTACGCGGGCCTGCTCGCCGGCGGCACGCTGGACGGGGTACGCCTGTTCAGTCCGGAACTGGTCGCGGAGGCGACGCGGGTGCAGTACAGCGGGCCGGACCTGCTGCTGGACCGACCGGTGGACTGGACGCTCGGCATGCAGTGGGAGCCGGACGGCAGCTGGGGCATGGGCGGGATCGGCGGCAGCAGCGCCTGGGCCGACCCGGAGCGCGGTTACACCTTCGCGTACGCGACCGCCCGGCTGGCCGACCACGATCGAGTGGAGGACCTGGTCGAGGCGCTGCACTCCTGCCTCTGACCGACCGTCACAGTCAGTACTGCCGGGCTTCGTCACGCAGCGCATTCGGCCGGCCGGGCAGCCCGGACTCCCTATTCCGCCTTTGCTCTGCAGCCATCGGCGCAGCATCGCGTTGAGCAGGCATTTCCTCGCAGGTCCGAAAACCGCGCGAGGCCGGGACGGTCACTTTCGGCAACCGATGCGGATATGGCTGCAGAGCAAAGGGGACCAGAGGTGAACGGTGTCGGCGGGTAACCCGATCACCGACGGTAACCGAGGAGGCCGGCCCGCGACGCGCGGGAGGTCTGCGCCGACGGGGTTCGTGACCGTGCGCGGGCGACGCATCTGGCGCGACCGCCCGCGCGTCCACGCACGCCGACGCGCGGCGGGTCGGCGGGCGGCGGGCGGCGGGTCGGCGGGCGGCGAGGCCGGTCGGCGGGGCCGGGGGCGGCGTCAGCGGAGCCAGACCGGGTCGGCGCCCGGCACCTCCAGCGGTGGCGGGTAGTCGAGGGTGCGGCGCACCTCGCCTGGAAGCCGCCACGGCTGGTGGACCGCCTTGCCCGCCACCGACGCGAGCTCGGGCACCCAGCGCCGCACGTACACGCCGTCGGGGTCGTAGCGCTCGGCCTGCCGTACCGGGTTGAAGCCGCGGTACGGCCGGGTGTCGTTGCCGGTGCCGGCCACCCACTGCCAGTTGCCCGAGTTGTTGACCCGGTCGCCGTCGAGCAGCCGGCGGAAGAAGACCTCCAGGCCGGGCCGCCAGTCCAGCCCGAGGTGCTTGGTCAGG
Source organism: Micromonospora sp. WMMA1949 (assembly GCF_027460145.1). NCBI lineage: Bacteria > Bacillati > Actinomycetota > Actinomycetes > Micromonosporales > Micromonosporaceae > Micromonospora > Micromonospora sp. WMMA1949. Next base: position 2,433,955 of record NZ_JAPZBG010000001.1, read on the forward strand.
TAGCCGGCGGTGATCAGCCGCGCCCGGTTGTGCATCCAGCCCTCGGCGCGCAACTGGCGCATGCCGGCGTCCACGATCGGCATGCCGGTACGCCCCTCGGTCCAGGCGTCGAGCGCGTGCGCGTCTTCGCGCCACTCCTCGCGGGCGCCGCGCCGGTAGGCGACCGTGGACAGGTCGGGGAAACCGGCCACCACCTGGTGGTAGAAGTCGCGCCAGCAGAGCTGCCGGACGAAGGGTCCTTCCCGGTCACCCGCCCGGTTCGCCACGGCCAGCGGCGACACGCAGCCGAAGCGCAGGTACGGGCTGAGCCGCGAGGTCTCGTCGCCGGCCATGTCGTCGTGGATGTCGTCGTACCGATGGAGGGTGGGCAGCCAGGCGGTGAGCCGGCGCCTGGCGACGGCCTCGCCGCCGACGGCGGCATCCGGGCTGTCGCCCTTCGGCGGGTCCGGCAGGCGGCCGGGGTCGACGCCGTCGGGCAGCCGAACCCGCTTCGGCGCGGCCAGCTCGTCCCGCCACCGGGCGCCCTGCCAGGCGCGGAAGTAGGGGCTGAAGACGCGGTAGTGGTCGCCGCCGCCGGGGCGCAGCGTGCCGGGCTCGACGACGGTCAGGCCGGGGAACAGGCGCAGGAACATCCGGTGCCGCTCGCACTCGGCGCGCAGCCGGCGTTCCCGGCGGTGTGCGTAGCGGCTGACATCGGCCGAGAGCCCGACGCCCTCGGCGCCCACCTTCCGGGCCAGCTCGATTGTTTCGGCCACCGGGTCGCCGCGCCGGATCACCAGGTCCCCGCCGCGTCTGCGGAGCGCCTCACGCAGGTCGGCCAGGCTCTGGTGCAGGAACCGGGTGCGGTTCGGCGAGAGCTTCTGCAACGCCGGATCGAGCACGTAGAGCGGCACCACCCGGTCGAACGCGGAGCAGGCGGCGGCGAGCGCCGGGTGGTCGTGCACCCGCAGGTCACGGGTGAACAGCACGACCGCCGTGCGGCCGGTCATCCGGCCAGGGCCGGTTCCAGTGCCGGGCCGGGCACCCGCACCGGCGTGCCCGACGGGGTGAGCAGCGCCCGCGCGGCCACCGCCATCCGGCGCCGCTGCGGCACCAGGGCCCGGCGGACGAAGACGTCGTAGTCCTGCGCGGCCACCTCGTCGAGGATGCCGCCGTAGAGCGCGTACGCGGTGCGCATGCACGCCTGCGAGGCGGGGTGAAGCAGCGGGATGCCGGGCGCGGCGGCCACGTAGTGGGCCTGGGCGCGGGTCACCTCGTACTCGATCAGCTCGCGGATGCGCGGCGTGGTGCGGCCGGCGGCCTTGGCGGCGAGCAGGTCGTCGCGGGTGAGGTCGAACTTGGCCAGGTCCTCGTCGGGCAGGTAGGTCCGGCCCCGGTCGAGGTCCTCGGCGACGTCGCGGATGAAGTTGGTGAGCTGGAACGCGAAGCCGAGCTGGCGGGCGGGCTCGCGGGCGGCGGCCGGGTCGGAGCTGCCGAGGATCGGCAGCATCATGGTGCCGATGACCGCGGCCGAGCCCTCCATGTAGTCGAGCAGGTCGTCGTAGGTCGGGTACGACATGACCGTCAGGTCCATCGCCATGCTGCGCAGGAACGACGCGAAGTCGTCGCGGTCCAGGTCGAACACGGCGATGGTGTGCAGCACCGCGGGGAGCAGCGGGTCGTCGACCGACGCACCGTGCAGCCCGGCGACGAATCGATCCGACCACTCGCGCAGCCGGGCCGCGCGCTCGGCCGGCGGCAGGTCCTCGGTGCGGTCGACGATCTCGTCCGCGTAGCGGGTGAAGCCGTACAAGGCGTGCACATGCCGCCGTTTCCAGGCGGGAAGCAGCCGGGTGGCGAGATAGTAGGTACGGCCGTGACGCCGGTGCAGCTCGCGGCAACGGTCATAGGCAGCGGTCAGATCCGTGTCCATCGGCCCTCCTCAGTTTCGACGCAGCAATCGACGCAACTCGTAACCCTAGGGTACGCTCGCCCACATGGCCAACGACGCAGTTGCGGGTAATGCGCTCCGCGTCGCGCCGGCTCAGCCCGGGGCGACGGACGATCCGGTCCGCGGCGTACTGGCCGCGTTCACGAAAGACCTGATCAAAGGGGTCGATGAGACGCTGGTGGCGTTCCTGGCCGCGGAAGTCGACTCGCTCACCGAGATCGACGCAGCGATGGGTGGTTTCGCCGCGACGGCACGCGACAGCGTGCTGGCCGGCGGCAAGCGGGTCCGCCCCACGTTCGCGTACTGGGGATGGCGAGGTGTGGTCGGCGGTGAGGAACCGCTGTGCTCGGTGCTCCCCGCGCTGTCCGCGCTGGAACTGCTGCACACGTTCGCGCTTGTGCACGACGACGTGATGGACGCCTCCGACACGCGGCGAGGGCTGCCCACCGCGCACCGGGCCGCCGCCGCCCGACACCGGGCCGCCGGGCACACCGGCGACCCCGACCGGTACGGCGAAGCCGTCGCCGTCCTCATCGGCGACCTCTGCATGGTGTGGGCCGACCGGCTCATGGCACACGCGGCGGTCCCGGCGGACCGGCTGCTCGACGTACGCCGCTGCTACGACCAGATGCGGGTGGAGACGGTCGCCGGGCAGTTCCTGGACGTGCTCGGCGAGAACGACTCGGCGAACTGGACCGTCGACCGGGCGCTACGGGTGGCCCGCTACAAGACGGCCAGCTACACCGTCCAGCGTCCGCTGCTGTTCGGCGCCTGCCTGGCCGGCGCCGACGCGGACGGCCCGCTCATCGCCGCGTACACCCGGTACGGGCTGGCCGTCGGCGAGGCGTTCCAGCTCCGCGACGACCTGCTGGGCGTCTACGGCGACCCGGAGACCACCGGCAAGCCGGCCGGGGACGACCTGCGTACCGGCAAGCCGACCGCGCTGCTGATGCTGGCCCGGCAACTCGCCGACCCGGCGCAGCGCCGCGTCCTGGAGCGGGCCGGCTCGGTCACGTCGGCACACGAGGTGGACCGGCTGGCCGACGTGGTCCGGGACACCGGGGCCGCGGCCCGGGTGGAAAGGATGATCTCCGAGCGGGTGACCGAGGCGCTCGCCGCGCTCGGCACCGCACCGATCGACGAGACCGCGCGCACCGCGCTGACCGGCCTCGCCACCGCCGCCACGGCGCGGCGGGCATGATGAGCAACTTCGCGAGCAAGGGGGCCGGAATGCGTACCGTCAAGGGACGGACCGACCGGGTGGTCGTGGTCGGCGCCGGGCTGGGTGGGCTGGCCTGCGCGCTGCACCTGGCCGGCAGTGGCCGGCAGGTGACAGTGCTGGAACGCGAGCCGGTGCCGGGCGGACGCGCCGGGCGGCTGAGCGTCGACGGGTACGAGTTCGACACCGGCCCGACCGTCCTCACCATGCCCGACCTGATCGCCGAGGCGCTCGGCGCGGTGGGCGAGGAACTGACCGACTGGCTCGACCTGACCCCGCTCGACCCGGCGTACCGCGCCTACTACCCGGACGGGTCGACGCTGGACGTCATCACCGACACCACCCGGATGGCGGCCGAGATCGCCCGCGTCTGCGGCCCCCGGGAGGCGGACGGCTACCTGCGTTTCGTCGACTACGCCCGCAACCTGTGGCAGTGGGAACGGGCCGACTTCATCGAGCGCAACCTCGACGCGCCGACCGACCTGCTCACCGGCAACCTGCTGAAGCTGTTCGCGAGCGGCGCCTTCCGGCGGCTCCAGACGAAGATCAACCAATTCTTCCGCGACCCGCGTACCCAGCGGATCTTCTCCTTCCAGGCCATGTACGCGGGCCTGTCGCCGCACGACGCGCTGGCCATCTACGCGGTCATCGCGTACCTCGACTCGGTGGCCGGGGTGTGCTTCCCGCGCGGCGGCATCCACGCGGTCTCGCGCGGCATGGCCGGCGCGGCCGAGAAGCACGGCGTGCAGATCCGGTACGGCACCACGGTGACCCGGGTGGAAACCGCCAACGGCCGCGCGACCGGCGTCGTCACCGCGGACGGCGACTTCGTCCCCGCCGACACGGTCGTGCTCAACCCTGACCTGCCGGTCGCCTACCAGGACCTGCTGCCGCCCAGCCGCCAGCGCAAGCTCACCTACTCGCCGTCCTGCGTGGTGCTGCACATCGGTTCGACGCAGGGCTATGGCAAGATCGCCCACCACAACATTCACTTCGGGCGGTCCTGGAAGGGCACGTTCGACGAGGTGATCCGCCGAGGCGAGCTGATGACCGACCCGTCGCTGCTGGTGACGAACCCGAGCCGCACCGACCCGTCGGTGGCGCCGGCCGGCAAGCACACCTACTACGTGCTGGCGCCGGTGCCGAACCTGGAGCGCGCGCCGTTCGACTGGACGGGCGACCTCACCCAGCGGTACGCCGACCAGCTCGTGAGCACGCTCGAGGAGCGCGGCTACGTCGGCTTCGGCGACGGCATCGAGGTGATGCGGGCGGTCACCCCGGCCGACTGGGCGGCGCAGGGCATGGCCGCCGGCACCCCGTTCGCCGCCGCGCACAGCCTCTTCCAGACCGGCCCGTTCCGCCCCTCCAACCTGCACCGGACGCTGGACAACGTGGTGTTCGTCGGCTCCGGCACGCAGCCGGGCGTCGGGGTGCCGATGGTGCTGATCAGCGGCAAGATCGCCGCCACCCGGATCACCGGGACGATGTCGTGAGCGAGCGGGAGACACATCTCGTCGAGCTGGTCGGCGACGACGGCCGGGTGCTCGGCGAGACCACAGTGGCGAGCGCCCACCAGCCACCCGGGCGGCTGCACCGTGCCTTCTCGGTGCTCCTCGTCGACCCCGAGGGGCGGGTGCTGCTGCAGCAGCGGGCCGCGGTCAAGACGCGGTTCCCGCTGCGCTGGGCGAACTCCTGCTGCGGGCACCCGCTGCCCGGCCAGTCGCCGGCCGAGGCCGCCAACCGGCGGCTCGCCGAGGAACTCGGCGTCGACCCGGTCGACCTCACCGAGGTCGGCGTCTACCTCTACTACGCCGAGGACCCGGCGACCGGACGGGTCGAGTTCGAGTACGACCACGTGCTGCGCGCCGACGTACCCGCCGACCTGGTGACACGGCCCGACCCGGACGAGGTGGCCGACCTGCGCTGGGTCGACCCCGGCGCGGTGGTGGCCGACCTGGACGCCCACCCCCGCGAGTACGCCCCGTGGCTCGGCGGCGTGGTCAACCGGCTGCTGCACCCGACCGACGCGTCCCGGCCGGGCGTACCGGCCACCGAGGCACCGGAGCGGTCGGGTGGCCGATGAGGCGCTGAGCGCGGGGGCCGTCGCACGCCGACTCGGCGTGGCGGTCACCACGCTGCGTACCTGGCACCAGCGCTACGGTCTCGGTCCCAGCGAGCACGTACCGGGCCATCACCGGCGGTACACGCCGGCCGACCTCGCCCGCCTGGAGATCATGCGCCGGCTGACCAACGAGGGGGTGGCGCCCGCCGAGGCGGCCCGCTGGGCGCGGCAGGCACCGGCCGTGCTGCCGCCCGAGCGGCTCGGCCTCAAGGCACGGGTCTCGACGGTACGCGACGGGGGCGGCACCACCATCCCGGTCGGCCGGGCCGGACCGGCGGCGCGCGGGCTGGCCCGTGCCGCCATGCGACTGGACTCGGTGACCATCGGCCGGACCATCGCCGACGCGCTGGCGGCCGACGGCGTGGTGGCGACCTGGGAGGGTCTGCTGCGCCCGGTGCTCGCCGGCATCGGGGAGCGGCACGCCGCCACCTCCGCGCTGATCGAGGTGGAACACCTCATGTCCCGGTGCGTCTCCGAGGCGTTCGCCACAGTGGCGCAGTCCCATCCGACCAACGGCCCGCCCCGGATCCTGCTCTCCTGCGCCGACGAGGAGCAGCACTCGCTGCCGCTGGAGGCGCTCGCCGCCGCGCTGGCCGAGGTCGGTGTGAGTTACCGCATGCTCGGCGCCCGCGTACCGGTGCCGGCCCTGGTCGAGGCGGTCAACCGGACCGGACCGGCGGCGGTGGTGCTGTGGTCGCACATCCGCGCGACGGCCGACCCGTGCCAGCTCACCGCGCTGCTGGCGGTACCGCGCCGGCCGCTGCTGGTGCTCGCCGCCGGGCCCGGCTGGCGGGCCGACTCGCTGCCGGCCGGGGTGGTTCGGCCGGTGGACCTGGCCGAGGCGTTGTCGCTGGCCGTGGCGGTACGGGACTCGCTGGACCAGTCGACGACGAGCTGAGCCCCTCTCCCGTTCCGGGTCGACGTCCACTACGGTCGGAAAGTCCGTCTGACCCCGACCCCTCCGGGAGCGACGAATGCGTCCACGCGCCCTGTCGGCGCTCGCCCTGGGCCTGGTGCTCCTCGTCACCGGCTGCGGCGAACCCGGCAAGTCACCCGAGAAGGCCGCCGCACCGCCGTCGGCCTCGGCGTCGCCGTCCCCGACGCCGGTGACGAAGCCCTCACCGACCACCACCCCCGCGAAGCCGAAGCTGCGCCCGGTGCCGAAGAAGCTGCCGGCGGGCCTGCACCGGGCCAGCGGGAGCAACGGCGTGGCGCTCACCTTCGACGACGGTCCGGATCCCCGCTTCACCCCGCAGATCCTGGCCCAGCTCCGGGCGGCCCGCGTGAAGGCCACCTTCTGCGTCGTCGGCAAGCAGGCCAAGCGCTACCCGGAGCTGGTGGCCCGGATCGTCCGGGAGGGGCACCAGCTCTGCAACCACAGCTGGCACCACGACGTGAACCTGGGCCGGCGGTCCGCCGCCGAGATCCGATCCGACCTGGAACGGACGAACGAGGCCATTCACGCCGCCGCGCCGAAGGCGCCGATCACCTGGTTCCGCCAGCCCGGCGGCCGCTGGACGGCCGAGGAGGTCGTGGTCGCCAAGCAGATGGGCCTGCGCCCGCTGCACTGGAGCGTGGACCCGCAGGACTGGGACCACCCGCCGGCGAAGACGATCATCAAGCGGGTGAAGGGGGCCACCCGGCACGGTTCGGTCGTGCTGATGCACGACGCGGGCGGCGACCGGGCCCAGACGATGGCGGCGTGCCGGCACCTGATTCCGGACATCAAGCGCCGGTTCGGCATCGCCCTACCGCGCTGACCTGCGGTTTTGTCCGGCTCCACGGTCATGCCCATACCGGTTTGGCCGTCCGTGCAGGCATGACATATGCTTCTCCTGCCTCCGGCGGGGCCGGATGGGAGCAAGTCCGCTTGAAGTTGCGAGTGTGCAATGATGGCGGGGCCGCCCTCATCGTCTAGCGGCCCAGGACGCCGCCCTTTCAAGGCGGTAGCACGGGTTCGAATCCCGTTGGGGGCACGGTCCGGCTCGCGCCGGATGCAACACCAGCCAGGTCCTGTGGAGCAGTTGGAGTGCTCGCCGCCCTGTCAAGGCGGAGGTCGCGGGTTCAAGTCCCGTCAGGACCGCAAGCGCTGACGCCGCGCAGCTCGATGCGCGGCGTTCTGCGTATCGGCTCGTGCGGTAGCATGTGCCGAGCACCACGGCCAGGTAGCTCAGTTGGTACGAGCGTCCGACTGAAAATCGGAAGGTCGGCGGTTCGACCCCGCCCCTGGCCACATAGCCTTTCGCCGGGCTACAGGAGCGCCGACCAGCGGGAACGCAGGTCGGCGTTCTGCTTTTCAGCCCAGGTGGGCCGCCTCCGCCCGCAGATGCTCGAGAAACTGCGTGACCGTCGGCGACGGCGTTCTGCCCCGCACGGTCGCCGCGAATATCTGCCGTACCGACTCGTCGTCCGGATGCAGGCGTAGCAGGGCGATGTCCGGCGGGGTTCCGCGTACCGCCAGGGCCGGGACCAGAGCCACCCCCAACCCGGCGGCGACGCATCCCAGCTTGCCGGTCCACTCGGCCGCGACGATGTCGATGCGCGGTGAGAAGCCGCTGGGCAGGCTTGCCCGGAGCAGGCTGTTCTCCGCGGTGGCCGAGCCCACGACGAACGCGTCCTGGGCAAGGTCCGCCAGGCGCACCGAGCGGCGGTGCGCGAGCCGGTGGTCACGCGCGACCGCGACCAGGAGCCGCTCGTCGAGCAGATGTCGCAGGTCGAATCGTTCGCGGTCCAGCTCTCCTGTGGGCGAGGTGCTGACCACTGCCACATCCGCCTCCTCCGCGAGCAGGCGCTCCAGCAGCCGCGGCGTCACGCCCTCGACCAGCGACAGCGAGATCTCGGGATGGGACGAGCGGAACGACGCCATCGCCCGGGGTACGAGAGCCGCGACAGCGGTCGGGAAGGCACCCACACGCAGCCGCCCTCGGCCGAGCCCGCGCAGGTCCTCAAGGTCACGCCGGGCCGCGTCGAGCCGGTCGAGGACCGCCTCGGCGTGCGGGAGCAGCTCTCGTCCCTCCTCGGTCAGGGTGACGCCACGGGGCAGCCGGTCGAAGAGCCGAGCGCCGATGTCGGCCTCGAGCGCGGCGATCTGCCGGGAGACAGCCGATTGGGTGAAGCTGAGGGCGCGTGCGGCGGTGGTGATCGAGCCGTGCCGCGCGACGGTGCGGAACACCTCCAGCAGCTGAGTCTCCATGGCAGGCATGGTAATCACGCATGGCAGGTATGCGAGACATTCGTTGGTCGCATTGCTCTCACCGGCCTAGCGTTACGGCGTGAAGATCATCGCGGTTCTCGGGACAGGACACATGGGTACGCCGATCGCGCGTCGCCTCCTTGCCGGTGGCAACCGGGTCAGAGTGTGGAACCGCAGCCCGGAGCGTTCGGAGCCGCTCGCCGCGGTCGGCGCGACGGTGGCCGTGAGCCCGTCCGCCGCGGTCGACGGAGCCGACGTCGTCGTCGTCATGCTCGCCGACGCCGGCGCGGTCGAGACGGTGCTGTTCGGGCCGGACGGCGCCGCCACCGCGCTCCGGCCCGGGACGGTCGTGGTACAGATGTCGACGATCGGGCCGGACGAGGTACGAGCGGTGGCCGACCGGCTTCCGGCGGGCGTCTCCCTCCTCGACGCCCCCGTCGGCGGCAGCGTCAACGCCGCCGAGGCCGGCACGCTGGTGATCTTCGCGGGCGGCCCTGCCGATGCCGTGGAGAGTGCGGCTCCGGTGCTGGGGCGACTCGGGACGGTCCGCCACTGCGGTCCAATCGGCGCAGGCGCCGCCGTCAAGCTCGTCGCGAACACGGGCTTGGTGACTGCTGTCGCCGCGCTGCACGACGCGCTCGCTGTCGCCACGGCGCTCGGTGTCGACAGGCAGACCGCCCTCGACGTCCTCGGCCGTGGGGCCCTTGCCGGCGCGGTCGGACGGGCCACAGCCCCAAGCGCCTCGTTCGCAGTCGCGTTGGCGGCGAAGGACCCGCGGCTGGCGCTGCGCCGCCCGGCGCCGGCTCCCGTGCTGGAGGCCACCCTCGACCTGATGCAGGCCGCGCCTGACCAGGACGCGGATCTCTCCTCCCTCGTCTCAGCCGATTTCCCGAAGGGATGCTGATGCGCCTCACCCTGGACAACCCCGCAGCCGTCGCGGCGCCGTTCGGCGACCGCTTCGCGCACGTCGCCCGGATCGATGTCGGCGGCGGCGCGCTGCTGATGCTCGCCGGACAGGTCGCCGTCGACGACGAGGGCAAGGTGGTGGCCCCCGGAGACCCTGGCGCCCAGGCCGAACGGATCTTCGAGATCGTGAGCGGCGTGCTCGCGGCGCACGGCGCGTGCTTCGACGACGTGCTGCACATCCGCACGTTCATGACGGACCTGGCTGACCTGCCGGCGTACGCGGCCGTCCGGCGCCGGATCTTCACGGGCACACCGCCGCCGGCGAGCACGACTGTCGAAATCAGCAAGCTCTTCCTACCGGGCGCTGTGCTCGAGGTCGAGGTCACGGCGGTGGTCCGGTCCCGCTAGGGCTCGGCGCTCAGGCGGCGTAGCTGAACCGTCGGGAAGGATCCCCACCGGCGGACACTCCGATGGGGATCCTTGCCGTATCCGGGTCAGACCGCGGCGGGCTGCTCGGCGGTGTCCGAGGCGCAGCAGGCGCTCTCGGTCACCTTCTCCAACTGCGGCGAGTCGGCCTTGACCGTGTAGACCTCCCACGGCTCGTCGCCGGGACCGCGCACCCACACCTTGTCCTGGAGCGCGTAGCAGCACTCGGTGTCGTTCTCCTCGAGCGTGATCAGGCCGGACTCGGTGAGCCGGCTGGTCGCGGCGTTCACCTCGTCGGTGGTGGCCACCTCGACCCCGAGGTGGTCCATCACCGTCGGCAGGCCGGGCTCACCTTCGAGGAGTACGAGCTTCAGCGGCGGGTTCTCCACCGCGAAGTTGGCGTAGCCGGGGCGGCGCTTCGCCGGCTCGACGCCGAACAGCTTGCTGTAGAAGGCCACGGAGCCTTCGAGGTCGGACACGCGCAGGGCGAGCTGGACGCGGGACATGTGAACTCCCTGTCTAGATGATTATCGAAGTAGCCCCAACCTTGCCCCCTGTTTTGAAGTCTGTCAACCTAGAGGAATGTCGAAACAAGCGCTGCCGCTGGTGGACGTCAACGCGGTCGCCTGCTGCCCGCCGATGTCCGTACGCCCGATGGAGCCGGACCAGGCGGCGGTGGTGGCGCCGATGTTCAAGGCGCTCGGCGACCCGGTCCGGCTGCGCCTGATGTCGATGATCGCCTCGGCGCCGGAGATCTGCGTCTGCGACCTGACCCCGGCGTTCGACCTGTCCGGGCCGACCATCTCGCACCATCTCAAGGTGCTGCGGGACGCCGGGCTGGTCGACTCCGAGCGGCGCGGCACCTGGGTCTGGTACCGGGTACGCCCCGAGGTGTTCCGCCAGCTCGGCGCGCTGCTCCAGATCCCCGCCCACGACTCGTGACGCTCGCCCTGCCTCGGCGTGCCTCGGCGGAGTTCGCGGGCACCGCGCTGCTGGTCACCGCCGTGGTCGGCTCCGGCATCGCGGCCACCCGGCTCTCCCCGGCCGACACCGGGCTGCAACTGCTGGAGAACGCGATCGCCACCGCGCTCGCGCTGGGCGCGCTCATCCTGATCTTCGGCCCGGTGTCCGGCGCCCACTTCAACCCGGTGGTGTCCGCCGTCGACTGGTGGCTGGGCCGGCGCGCGGGAACCGGCCTCACCGGGCGGGACCTCGTCGCGTACGCCGTGGCGCAGGTCGGCGGCGCGATCACCGGAGCCGTCCTCGCCCACCTGATGTTCGGCCTGCCGGCCGTGACCTGGTCCCGCACCGCACGCGGCGGAGGCCACCTCCTGCTGGCCGAGGTGGTCGCCACCGCGGGCCTGGTGGTGCTGGTGTTCGCGCTCGCCCGGTCCGGCCGTACCGCCGCCGCGCCGGCCGCCGTCGGCGCCTGGATCGGCGCGGCCTACTGGTTCACGTCGTCGACCTCGTTCGCCAACCCCGCCGTCACCGTCGGCCGGGCCCTCACCGACACGTTCGCGGGCATCGCGCCCGCCTCGGTGCCCGGCTTCGTCGCCGCCCAACTGGCCGGCGGCGTGGTCGCCGTCGCCGCCCTCGCCCTCTGGTACCCGCACGCCGCCGACACCGCGGACGACGTGGTGGTACCGCACCTCACCCGGGAGACCGAAGCGCGATGAGTGACAAGCCGAGCGTCCTGTTCGTCTGCGTGCACAACGCCGGCCGCTCCCAGATGGCCGCCGCGTGGCTCCGCCACCTGGCGGGCGACTCCGTCGAGGTCCGCTCCGCCGGGAGCGAGCCCGCCGACCGGATCAACCCGGTCGCGGTCGAGGCCATGCGGGAGGTGGGCATCGACCTCACCGGTCAGACACCGGCCCGGCTGACCTGGGACGCCGCCGAGGCCGGCGACGTCATCGTCACCATGGGCTGCGGCGACGCCTGCCCGGTCTTCCCCGGGAAACGGTACGAGGACTGGAAACTCACCGACCCCGCCGGCCAGTCCCTCGACGTGGTGCGAGGCGTACGCGACGAGATCCGGGCCCGGGTCGAGGCCCTGCTCGCCGACCTCGGCCGCGACCTGAGCTGAAGCACAGACACCCGGTTGATCAAGGAGTTTGTGTCATCCATGGCGGGTGAACCGGACACAAACTCCTTGATCAACGGGCTGAGGGTGGGCTGGGCGAGGGCGGGCGGGTCAGGGTTTGGGCGGGCGGCGGTTCTGGGTGGGGCTGCCCTGGATCGCCTCCCAGACGCTTCGACCTGCCTGCCGGAGCGCCTGTCCGGCCTGTCCCGCCAGCTGCGCCGCCTCGGCTGCGGCGCTCGCCGGCTGGCCGGTTCGCTCCGAACCGCGGCCCTTCTCGCCGGACCGGTCGGCCGACGAGCCCGCGCCGGCGCCCGGCTCCGAGCCGGCAGCGCGCTCGGACTTCGCCTTGCTCTCCCGCCCGGCACCAGGCGGCGGTGGCGGCTCAGTCCGCCCGGCGCCAGGGGCCGGTGAGCCAGTGGGCGATGGTGACGGCTCCGGCGGCCGGGCACCTCCTGCCGGTGACGGCTTCGGCCGATCGCCACCAGCCGGTGGGGACTCCGTCCGGGCCGGGCGCTGGGGCGGCTCGGGTGCCTCGATCGGGCCGGACACCGCCGGACCCGCCCGATCGACCACCTCACCGGCCGCCGGCGCCGCTCGATTGACCGCCGCAGGAGCGGTGCGCTCGACCACCTCACCGGCCGCGGCCACCGTACGCCCGGTCTGGTCCACGACCGGCGCGGCGAGCCGGTGCACGTCGTCCAGGGCGACCCCGGCCGAGCGGGCCAGCGCGTCGATCAGCTGCGGGTTGCGGTCGATGGTGGTCAGCGCCCGGTCGAGGATCTGCACCAGCTTCTCCAGCCGCACCTTGAGCAGCGCCTCGGCGCGCACCCCGGTGATGTCCAGCTCGACGCCTTCCAGGTGCACCCGGACCCCGGCATCGAGTTGGAGCAGGTTGGCCAGCCGGGCGCGCAGCGACAGGTCGGCGTCGAGCCCGTCCACCGCGAGCCGGATCTCGTCGACGGTCAACTCCGGGACGTCGAGCAGGACGTCCGGCTCCGACTCGGGATCGACCGGCTTGGCGGGCGGCTCGTAGCCGGGGTCCGGCACTGGTTCGGTGGCTCGCCTGTCGCTCATGCGCTCCGCTCTCCCATCGGTCCGGTCGGCGGCGCTTACCCGCTTTCCGGTACGGCATCCGTCACCCGCCCTGCCGGGCCTTGCGCCGAGCGCCTGTCCCGCCACTCAGTGTTGTCGGGAACCGGTGTTCCCGGTGTCCGGAAGCGGGCGGAACGGAAGCTGCGCACCGAGACATGAGCCGGTATGGTCCGGACCTATGGGACAGGAGATGGCCGATCCGGATGAGGTCCGGCAGGAATCCGACCGGTTCTCCCTCCGCAGCAATCTGCTCGCCCCGGCGTCCGCCGAGCGGGCGTACGCCGTGTTCACCGAAGCGCTCGCCGACTGGTGGGTGCGGGAGTACACCTGGTCCGGCCCGGAGGCGCTCGCCGCGATCGGCATCGAGCCCCGGGCGGGCGGCATGCTCTACGAGATCGGGCCGTACGGCTTTCGCAACGACTGGGGTCGCGTGCTGACCTGGGATCCGCCCCGGCGCCTGGTCTTCACCTGGCAGATCGGCCCGGACCGGGTGCCGGTGCCCGATCCGGCACGGGCCAGTGAGGTGGAGGTCCTGTTCCACGCCGACGGTCCGGAACAGACCCGGGTGGACGTCGAGCACCGTTACTTCGACCGGCACGGCACGGCGGCCGAGGGCTACCGCGAGGCGCTCACCGCGGGCTGGCACGAACTGCTCTGCCGCTACCTGGCGACCGTCGCCCGCACCGCCGCCTGACCGCGCCGAGGCGAGCGCCCGGGCCGGCAGGCCCCGCGGGCCCGGTCAGCCGCCGATGCCGGGCGCCGCGCCGGTTCCTCCCACGCCGGGGCCGCCGAGGTCGGCCCGGCGGCCGGCGTCCGCGCCGGAACCGAAGCCGCCGCCCGCCAGCCGTCGTCGCGGGGCGGTGCGCAACCGGGGGTACGCCTCGGCGACCCGGCGCTGGACGCGATCGGATCGGTCGGTCAGCACCAGTGCGGTCGAGGGTCCACCCGACTCCGCCACCGCCTTGCTCTCGGCCGCGCGCAGTCGTTCCGCGACGACGTACGCGAAGCCGGCCAGCCAGGTACGCCGGAACGCCGCCGGGTGCTCCCCGGCCGGTACGGCAGCACCTGCCAGCCCGTGCGCGGCCTGCACCAGCAGCGAGGTGAACAGCAGCTCGACCCGTTCCAGGTCGCTGGCGAAGCCGAACATGTGCATGACGAAGCCGTTGCCCTCGCGGCGGCGTACGCATCGGCAGCGCAACGGTTCGGCGACCGACGCGAGCAGGCCGGCCTTGTCCCGGGCGTACGGCGCGACCACCTCGACGGTCCGGTCGCCCACCGGGTCGGAGGCCGGGTCGCGTGCGGCGAGCAGCGCCCGGTCGACGCCGTAGCGGGCGATCAGCTCGGTGGCCTTGGCCATGAAGGCGGCCGACTCGGCGGGCGTGCAGGCCGGGTCCTCGGCCTGGGCGAGCAGCTTGCGCACCTTGCTGAGCATCGCCTCGGACATGCACCCACAGCTACCACAGCCGGGGCGTTGTGCCACGCGGCGGGGTTCAGTCCGACCGGCTGCGCAGCGTGGCGATTGTCGATCCGGCGAGGGTGAGCAGGCAGTCGGGCAGCAGGCCGTCGGCGGCCGCCGCCCCGAACAGCGCCTCGCCGGTGTCGGCGTCGTCGTTGGCGCACGCGCTGACGAAGCGGGCCACCCAGCGGGTGTCGTAGTCGGCCTGGTCGATGCCGGGGAAGTCGAGGGCGGCCCCGCCGGCCGGTGCGTCGTCGCCGAGCATGGTGGCGGCGAGGCACCACGCCACTCCGTACGCCCCGGCGAGGCCGGAGCGGTCCACCACCGCGTCGAAGGTGCCCACCACGCCTGCGCCGTCCCCGGCGAGGGCCGAACGGAGCACGGCGGTCGCGTCGTCGAGCGTCTGCTGTGCTTCGTCGTTCACCCGCGGAACAGTATCGCCGGGGGTCAAGCCGTGACCCGCGAACAGCACTTTGACCACGCAGAGTGATACCCGCAGTCGGGGTGCCGACGGAGCCGACTCCACAGTCCCGCCTGCCGCGCGAGCACGCTAAGGTGCGCAGCGGACCTTCGCCGGAGGAAGGACGACCATGCTGAGAACACGCACGTCGCGCGCTGCCCTGTCCATGGCTTGCGCGGCGCTTCTGCTCGCCACGAGCGCTTGCGGGAGCGACGAGCCGGAGGAAACGCCTGCCACCCAGGTTCGCCTCTACGGCACCGACGGCAACATGCTCAATTCGTACCCCACGGAGCTCAAGGACCGGGCGGACCTGGTGAACGGGATGAAGGGCACGACGCCCCTCACTCCGCTGGCCGACAGCTTCAAGGAGCGACTACTCGCCGTAGACCCGAAGCTGGGTGACTTCCTCTACTCCGCCGAGTCGTACGACGCGGTCGTGATCAGCGCGCTGGCCGCCCAGCTCGCCGGCACCACGGCGCCGGCCGAGATCGCCGAGCAGATCGTCGGGGTGACCACCGGCGGCGAGCGCTGCGACGACGTGTCGGCCTGCCTGGAGCTCGCCCGCGCCGGCCGTGACATCGAGTACCGGGGCGTGTCGCTGACCCGCGCCGGGTTCACCGACACCGGCGAGCCGGCCACCGCGAGCTACGGCACCATGCACTTCGACAACCAGAAGATCGACGACAGCAAGACCGAGTTCGTCGGTGCCGGTGAGGAGTCCGGGGCGAGCACCAAGACCCCGCCGCGTGGTCGCAAGCTGCGCGACGGGAAGGCGAAGGACGCCCCGCTGGTCCTCGGCGGGCTGCTGCCGAAGACCGGTGACCTGGCGCTGGCCAACCCGCCGCTGGCCGCCGGCGCGGCACTCGCGATCCGGGAGGTCAACGCCGCCGGTGGGGTGCTCGGTGAGCCGGTGAAGTGGATCGAGGGCGACGACGGCACCAACCCCGAGGTCGCCAAGGCCACCGTCGCCTCGCACGTCAGCAAGGGCGTCCACGTCATCATCGGCGCGGGCGGCTCCGGCATCTCGCGGGCCGTGCTGCCCGACGTGGTGGCCGCCGGCCGGATCCTGTTCTCCCCGTCGAACACCGACGCGGGGCTGAGCGCGGTGGACGACAAGGGCCTGTACTTCCGTACCGCCCCGCCGGACAGCCTCCAGGGTCGCGCGCTGGCCGACGTGATGCTCCGGGACGGGCCGCGCAAGATCGCCATCCTGGCCCGTAAGGACTCGTACGGCGAGGGCCTCCAGGAGAACGTCCGCTCGGAGCTGGAGAAGGCCGGCATCGGCGCGGACCGGATCAAGCTGCTGACCTACGAGCCGCCGGCCGACCCGAAGACGCCTGTCGACTTCAGCGGCACCGCCAAGGAGATCAAGGCGTTCGGGCCGGAGGCGCTGCTGCTCATCGGCTTCGCCGAGTCCGCGCCGGCGATCACCGCGCTGGACGACGCGGGAGTCGACATCAAGAACTGACGCGTACCGACGCGAAGGGCCGCACCGGGAACACCGGTGCGGCCCTCGTCGTCCGGCTCAGCGGGCCCGGCGCCGGTCCAGGAACTCGGTCATCCGCCGGTGCTTCTCCTCGTCCTCGAAGAGCACCGCCTGGCTCAGCAGGTCGAGCTGCGGGTGCGCGGCCGCCGGGGCGTCCACCGCCATCTTGGTCAGCCGCAGCGCCAGCGCGGAACCCTTCGCCATCTCGTCGAGCAGGCCGTGCGCGGTGGGCAGCAGCTCCGCCGGGTCGGCGACCACCCGGTTCACCAGCCCGATCCGCAGCGCCTCCTCGGCGTCCACCCGCCGGCCGGTGAACAGCAGTTCCTTGGCCCGGGCCTCACCGATCAGCGCCGGCAGCCGGTAGGTCGCGCCGGCGCCGGCCAGGATGCCCAGCCGCACCTCGGGCTGGCCGAACACCGCGCGGTCCGTGCACACCCGGAGATCGCAGGCGTACGCCAGCTCGGCGCCACCGCCCAGCGCCGGCCCGTCGACGGCGGCCACCGTGGGCATCGGCAGGGCCCGGATCCGGGCGAAGACGCCCTGGTTGATGGCGGCCAACGCGTCCAGCCGGCCGCGCTCGCGGAGCTGGGCGATGTCGGCGCCCCCGGCGAAGATGCCCGCCGTCCCGCCGGTGAGCAACAGCAGCCGGGGACGCGCCTCCAGGTCGGCGCAGACCGCGTGCAGCTCACCCACCAGGTCGGCGTCGATCGCGTTGCGCTTCTCCGGCCGGTCCAGCGTGACCACCAGCCGGTCCGGCAGTTCCTCGATCCGCAGCCCCTTCATTGCTTGACACCGTCCTTCCAGGTGTAGAACCCCTGGCCCGCCTTCTTGCCGAGCTTTCCGGCGGCGACCATCTCGACCAGCAGCGGCGGCGGCGCGAAACGGTCGCCGTACGCGGCCTGGAGCGTGCGCGCGATGTCGAGCCGCACGTCCAGCCCGACCAGGTCGGTCAGCTCCAGCGGGCCGATCGGGTGCCGGTAGCCGAGCACCATCGCCTTGTCGATGTCGGCCGGGCTCGCCACCTCGTCGGCCACCATCCGGATCGCCTCCAGGCCGAGCGTGACGCCGAGGCGGGAGGTGGCGAAGCCGGGCATGTCGCGTACGACGACGGGGTCCTTGCCCAGCCGGGCGGCGAGCGCGACGGCCGCCTCGGTGGTCTCCGGCGCGGTGGCCGGGCCGACCACGACCTCGAGCAGCGCCATCGCCCACACCGGATTGAAGAAGTGCAACCCGACGAAGCCGGCGGGCCGGTCCAGCCCGGCGGCCAGTTCGGCGATCGGGATGCTGGACGTGTTGCTGCCCAGCAGCACCGGCCGGCGGCTCTCCGCCTCGCGCAGGACGGCGCGCTTGAGGTCGAGCCGCTCGGGCACCGCCTCCACGATCACGTCGGCGCCCTCGGCCACCTCGGCGAGCCCGGCCCGGAGCGTGACGCGCGCACGGTTGGCGGCGGCGGCCTCCTCGGTCAGCTTGCCGCGCCGCACCCCCCGGTCCCAGAGTTCGCCGAGCCGGCGCAGGGCCTCGGCGCCCCGGGCGGGGTCGACCTCGACCAGTTCGACCGCGTACCCGGCGCCGGCCGCCACGTACGCGATGCCGAGCCCCATGGTGCCGGCCCCGACGACCACAAAACGACCACTCATCGGTGTCCCCTCGCCGCGGCGGGGGCGCGCGGGGTCTCCGCCGCCGGGCCCGTCCGCTCGCTCGTTCCTGCGTGCGACCCTATGCAGGGCCGGGCCGCCGGGATGCGTGGGGGCGGAGCGGACGGGGTAAGGACGGCCGTCAACGCCGAAGGAAGGAACGAGATGAGCCAGGCACCGGAGAGCGCGGAGAACACCGAGACGGTCGAGACCCGCGGCGACGAGCGGGTGGACCTGCTCCGCGCGGACACCAACAACGACGGCAAGACCGACGTGTGGGTGGTGGACACCGACGGCGACGGCAAGGCCGACCTGTTCCAGTTCGACACCGACGGTGACGGCAAGGTGGACATCACCATGGTGGACATCGACGAGGACGGCACGCCGGACGAGGTGGTCGACGGCGACGGCGGGCTGCCCCCGGAGCAGACCACCCCCACCGTCCAGGTCTGAGCATGTAAGGAAGGGCCCCTTCTTAACGCGTAGGTGCTTGAAAGGGGCCCTTCCTAACGTCGCAGCTCCAGCGTGGCGAGGTAGTAGGGATGGTCGGTGTCGTCCACGTCGGCCAGTCGCCACGGAGAGCCGTCAACCAGCTCGGCGAACTCCTCCGGCGAGCAGACCAGGTAGTCGAACCACTCGGTGCCGAGCAGCCGGTAGCGCAACCGCAGCCGCAGCTGCCCGCCGAGCCGGCCCCGCTGCCGGTTGCGCTCGTGATAGGCGGTGTGCACCGGGTCGGTGGTCCCGTACGGGTCGGTGCCGTGGGCGATCACCCGCGCGCCGGGGCGGGCCAGCGCGGCGAGCGCGGCGAGCATCGCCGGGGCGCGTTCCCGCCCCTCGAACAGTCCCAGGTTGTTGCCGAGCAGCAGGAACGTGTCGTACCGGTGGCCGTCGGCGGCGTGCTCGTCGATGGTGCCGTGCACCAGGTCGCGTACGCCCCGGTGCCGGCTGACCCGCAGCGCGCCGATGGACGTGTCCAGCCCGGTGACCGGTATACCCCGGTCCTGGAGGTGCAGCGCGATCCGGCCGGCGCCGACGCCGACGTCGAGCACGTGCCCGCGTACCCGGTCCACGGCCCTGTGGTCGTGCGGCTGCCACCGCTGCGGCGGGTCCAGGTAGTGCCCGGCGGGCGCGCCGTTGATCAGCCCGTCGTCGCGCTCGATGATCTCGATGACCGGGCGGGGCAGGCGACCGCCGGCCATCGGGCGCGGTCCGATCCCGGTGGCGACCGCGTACGCGTCGCGGATCATCTCGCCGAACACGTCGCCGATCTCGGGTTCCCCGGTCATGTGAGCACGCTATCCGGCGGTCGGCGGCGCCGTGGCGGCCGTATCCTTGGCGGCGTGACCGACCTGGACCGCCTGGCGGCGGAGAAGTACGTCCTGCTCACCACGTTCCGCAAGGACGGCCGGGCGGTGCCGACTCCGGTGTGGGCGGTACGCGACGGCGACGGGCTGGCGGTGTGGACGGTGGCCGACTCCGGCAAGGTGAAGCGCATCCGGCGCGACGGCCGGGTCACCGTGGCGCCGTGCGACGTACGCGGCCGGCCGCACGGCGAGGCGGTGCCGGGTCACGCGACGATCGCCGACCCGGAGAGCACGAACCGGGTCCGGGGGCTGCTCAAGCAGAAGTACCGGCTGATCGGGCGGCTGAGCCTGCTCGGTAGCCGGCTGCGCCGGGGCGAGCGCGGCACGGTGGGGCTGCGGATCGTGCTGGACGGACCGGGCTCCGGACACGACTAAGGGCGGCGCCGTGACGGCACCGCCCTTGATCGGAACGCCGGAGAACGCCGGTTCGTCAGTCTCCCTGGCGCTGCTGGGGGATCTGCCCCTGCAGCAGGGCCCGAACCTCCGACTCGCGGTAGCGGCGGTGGCCACCAAGGGTCCGGATGGCACTGAGCTTGCCAGCCTTCGCCCACCGGGTCACCGTCTTCGGGTCGACACGGAACATCGACGCCACCTCGGCCGGTGTGAGTAGCGGCTCAGGTTCGTGCGTTCGCGATGCCATCGGGGTCACTCCTCCACATGTATAGACATCGGCCGGGGTCCCGCCGGCCGACGCGTCTCCCATGGTCCGGCTAGTCCCCGATGTCCGACATGGGCCGAACGGCTGAAGGTCCCTAGACGGACGGATGAACCATGCCCGATTTTTACTACTTTTATGCTGCAGAAAGTACCTTATTCGGACTCATGATCACGGTTCGTGACGCATCAGCTACGAGACACTCTCGTGTCCAAGGCCACTTAGCGGGGCAAACCGGGCGTCAGTTGCAGCGCTCCAGCAGCTGCACCGCGCGCCAGCGGGCGACCAGCTTGTCGTACGCGGCGGACGCCTCCTCGGCCTCGCCCCGGCCCAGTCCGGACAGTCCGGTGGCCACCAGATCGGTCGAGTCGTCGGCCTCGAGCGTCTCGTCCGGCAGAAGTTGCACCAGACCGCCGTAGTCCAGTTCGACCACCGAACGCGGGTGGAACTCCTCCAGCCACCGGGCCGCCTCCTCGACCGCCTCGGTGATCGGCGCCTCCCCGATCGACTTGCGCAGCACCGACAGCGCGCGCGACGCCCGGCGGCGCGCCTTGGAGATCTCGGTGCGGTAGCGCAGCGCCCGCCGCTCCGGCTCGGTCACCAGATGCCGCTCGCCGGCCTCGAACAGCACGAACCAGCGCAGCGGCACTCCCCAGGTGGCGATCTGCTCATGCACCCGGGGCACCCCGTGCTCCAGCACCCGGGCCCCGCTGCGCCAGTCCTCCACCACGGCCCTCGCCTGCCCGGCGAGCACCGGCGGCACGAACGCGTCGGCGAGTACCGAGGGCACGCCGTCGCGGGCGCTCAGCGCCGCCTCGGCGACCCGGATACGCAGGTTCCAGGGGCAGACCAGCAACGCGTCGTCGGACTCCAGGACGTACGCCTCGTCGGGCAGGTCCGGCAGCCGGGTCCAGCCGGCGCCGAGCGCCTCGATCACCGCGGTCCGCTGCCGCACCGGACCCTCCAGCGGAGCGATCGCGCGGCCCTCGCTGACGTACCGGCGCCAGTACGACTGCCGGTCCCGGTCGAAGGCGGTGAGCGGCTCGTACACGCGCAGGTATGAAGCGAAGAGCGACGGCACGGCGCGATCCTCCCACGAGACGGGACCGCCCGTCGCCGCCCTCGGGCCCGTGGCGTGACATGCGCGACAGTACGGTTCGGGCCGATATTAGGCTCTACGACACCGGCAGCATCCCGCCGGCGTGCCACCCGGGTTCCGCGCCCCACAAGGGCGCACACCGACACAGGAGTCAGCCATGGGCGTATTCGCCAGTACCGACGACCCCGTCTCCACGGGGCATGAGCAGGTCGTCTTCTGCCAGGACAAGCAGTCCGGCCTGAAAGCGATCATCGGGATCTACTCGACCGCGCTGGGCCCCGCGCTCGGCGGCACCCGGTTCTACCCGTACGCCAGCGAGGCCGACGCCCTCGCCGACGTGCTCGACCTCTCGCGCGGCATGGCCTACAAGAACGCCCTGGCGAACCTCGACCTCGGTGGTGGCAAGGCGGTCATCTGGGGTGACCCCGAGCAGATCAAGAGCGAAGCGCTGCTGCGCGCGTACGGCCGCTTCGTCGAGTCGCTGAACGGCCGCTACTACACCGCCTGCGACGTGGGCACCTACGTGGCGGACATGGACGTGATCGCCCGCGAGACCCGCTACGTGACCGGCCGCAGCGTGGAGCACGGCGGCGCCGGGGACTCCTCGATCCTCACCGCCTGGGGCGTGTTCCAGGGCATGCGGGCGGCAGCCGAGCACGTCTGGGGCAGCCCGACGCTGGCCGGCCGGCGGGTCGGCGTGGCCGGGCTGGGCAAGGTCGGCAAGTACCTGACCGCACACCTGCTCGACGACGGCGCCGAGGTCGTGGCGACCGACGTCAACCCGCGCGCCCAGGAGTGGGCGCGCACCACCCACCCGCAGGTCACCCTGGTCGACGACACCGAGGCGCTGGTCAGCTCCGACATCGACGTGTACGCGCCGTGCGCGCTCGGCGGCGCGCTGAACGACGACACCGTGCCGGTGCTGCGGGCGAAGGTTGTCACCGGGGCGGCGAACAACCAGCTCGCCCACCCGGGCATCGAGAAGGTGCTGGCCGACCGGGGCATCCTCTACACGCCGGACTACGTGGTGAACGCGGGCGGCGTGATCCAGGTCGCCGACGAGATCGAGGGCTTCAACTTCGACCGCGCCAAGCTGCGCGCGACCCGGATCTTCGACACCACCCGGCAGATCCTCCAGCTCGCCGACGACGAGGGCGTGCCGCCGGCGGTCGCCGCGGACCGGCTCGCCGAGCGGCGGATGGCCGAGGTCGGCCGGCTGCGGACGATCCATCTGCGGTGAAGCTCACCTCCGGGGGCGGAGCGGCGCTCCACCCCCGGAGGCCGCGCGCGTTAAGCTGAATCTCGGGCTTGTTCGTACGCATTTGTCCGGTGTCACGGCCAGCCCCGGGCCTTACCCCTTACCCGGTACACTTTGTGACGGCGGGACCACAGCGACGCGCAGGTCCAGCCGACGGTGACCCGAGGTGCCGAACGATGGCATCCCCATGTACCGTAAGAGCCACGAGAGATGCCTGACGTCATCGGGGCCCGCCTTCGGGCTGCCCCGCATTCTGTGCGAGGGGGTCGAGCCATGGGGCGCGGCCGTGCTAAGGCCAAGCAGACGAAGGTGGCCCGGGAGTTGAAGTACCACTCCCCGAACACCGACCTAACCGCCTTGCAGCGCGAACTGGCGGGTAGTGGTAAGTCTGAGCACAACTTCGACGACGACTACAAAGAGTATGTCGACGACGATGACGAGGACCACGCGGACGACGACCCGGACACCTGGGCTCGTCCGACCCGCTGACCTCCGGTCACATCTGAGCACGCGGCAACCCCCGCGTGCTCACGCATGTGCTCTGCTGAGCCGGCTCACGACCGACGATCAGGGACCTGCCGGCGCTCCGGGCGTCCGCTCCGACGCGCCGGCAGGTCCTTGATCGCGGAACCGTCCCCTCAGCGCGGCCGGTTGTTCCAGTTGTAGAACGTCGGGATGTTCTCGAAGTGGTTCCACGCGCACACCGCGTTGGCGCCGTCGCCTCCCGGCACCTCCGCCCGCAGCAGCCGCGCCGCCTCCGCCTCACGGAGCAGAGCGGTAAGCCCCGCAGCGGCGTCCCGCACCCGGTCGGCAACCGCCTCCCGGTCGGTGTCACTGATGGTCTCGGGCATGCTCCAACACTCCCTCCAGTAGGCGGATCTTGCTGTTGCGGCAGTGCTCGGTCTCCGTACCGTCGAAACGCCCCAGCTCGAAGTAACGGTTGGCGGCGTGCCCACCGCCACAGAACCCGAAGTACGCGCAGGACGTCCGGCACGCCTCCACGCCGGTGAGGAACTCGTCCACCCACGGTGTGCCGGCCGCGCCGGCGAGGATGTCGCCCAGCGGCGTGGTGAGCACGTTTCCGCTGGCGAAGTCGCCGTACCGGGCGTCGGTGAAGCCGGCCAGCTCGGGCGAGAGCACCACCACCGAGCCGTCGTGCCCGACCGTCGGGATCGGGTCGAGACTGCGGGGCAGCAGGTCGTCCGCGGTGCCGGCCAGCACCGCGCCCGCGTACCGCAGCGACCACTCCACCTCACGCAGGTGAATCCGGGGATCCCGGCGCCAGGCCGCGACCAACTCCGCCCAGAACCCGGTGACCGCGCCCTCGTCGCGCGCGTTCGTCCGCGTGTTGACGCCTTCGGTCTCCTCGATGTTGACGCCGAGCACGTCGCAGCCCAGGTCGAGGAAGTAGTCGTACAGCTCGGTCGCCAGGCCCGGCTCCGGCCGCGAAACCACCGCGAGCGCCGAGAAGGGCAGGCCGTGGCGGCGCAGCGCCGCCACACCCGCCACGATCCGGTCGTACGCGGGCCGCCCGCCCCGGGTGACCCGCTCGCCGTTGCGCGCCCGTGGCCCGTCCACGCTGACGCTGACCCGCACCCCGTGCTCGGCGAAGAACGCGCACCAGGCGTCGTCGATCAGCGTGGCGTTCGTCTGCACGTGGTGCTCGACGTCCGGCCCGAACGGCGCCAGCAGCGCGGCCAGGTGCTCCCGGCCGGCCGCGAGCGGCTCGCCACCGTGCCAGACCACGGAGAAGCGACCGCCCGCCGCCCACGGGTTCACCGACGCCGCCACCGCCTCGGCGACGGCCACCGGCATCCGCCTGTCGGCCGCCCGGAAGGGGAGGTAGCAGTAGGCGCAGTCGAGGTTGCACAGCGTCGTCGGCTGCATCACCACGTACGACGGGACGGCGGCGATGCCCCGCATCCCTTCGGGCGCGCGCGCAGCCATCAGCACCTCCCCCGCCTGCCTGAAAACCGAACCTCCAGGCTAGGCCGCGGCGACCGCTCGGGTGAACCCCCGATCACGTGCCCGGCCGATCGGCGCAGGGTGATCAGCCTCGGGTGTGCTGTCCGACCATCTGCACGTTGCCGGACCCCTCGATGATCTCGCCGGCCTGCCAGGCGTCCACGCCCCGGCCGGTCAGGGTGGCCAGCGCGCGGTCGGCGTCCTCGGCGGAGACGATGGCGAACATGCCGACGCCCATGTTGAACGTCGCCTCCATCTCCGGGTCCTCGATCCGGCCCTTGGACTGGATCAGGTCGAAGATCGGCTGCGGCTTCCAGGTGGAGCGGTTGACCACGGCGTCGACGTTCTCGGGCAGCACCCGGACCAGGTTGCCGGGGATGCCGCCGCCGGTGACGTGGGCCAGCGCCCGCACCTCGGCCTCGGCGATCAGCTTGAGGCAGTCCTGCGCGTAGATCTTGGTCGGGGTGAGCAGCTCCTCGCCGAGCGTCCGCTGGCGGCCGAAGTCGTCGATCACCACGTCCAGCCGCATCCGGCCGGCGCCGAGCAGCACGTGCCGGACCAGGGAGTAGCCGTTGGAGTGCAGGCCGGACGAGCGCATCGCGATCACGACGTCGCCCACCTCGACCCGCTCCGGGCTGAGGATCTCGCTCTCCTCCACCACACCGACGCCGGTGGCCGAGATGTCGTACTCGTCGGGGCGCAGCACGCCCGGGTGCTCGGCGGTCTCGCCACCCAGCAGCGCGCAGCCGGCGTACCGGCAGCCGTCCGCGATGCCGGCGCCGATCTCGGCGACCTTGTCCGGTACGACCTCGCCGGTGGCGATGTAGTCGAGGAGGAACAGCGGCTCGGCGCCGCAGGCCACCAGGTCGTCGACGACCATGGCGACCAGGTCGATGCCGACCGTGTCGTGGATGTCGAGCTGCTGGGCGATCACCAGCTTGGTGCCCACGCCGTCGGTCGAGGACGCCAGGATCGGGTTCTTGTACTTCTTCGTGTCCAGCCGGAACAGGCCGGCGAAGCCGCCCAGGTCACCCATGACCTCGGGGCGCCGGGTCTCCTTGACCTTGGACTTGAGCAGCTCGACGGCGCGGTCGCCCGCCTCGATCGACACCCCGGCGTCGGCGTACGAGACCGAGCGTTTGCGCTGCGTCCGGCCGGACCCCGCCGACCAGGGCTGGCGGTCGCCGCCGGCGCCCGTCGGGCTGGATCCTGCGCCGCTGCGCTCGGACACGTGCGTCACGGTTCTCCCCTTTGTGGTTCCCGCGAGCCCGGAGCGGCCGGACCCGCGTCGGTGGTGCTACGGGTGATGGGTCGGTGTGGCGACGAGCGGACCGGTCGGCCCGGTCGCCTCTGCGGCGACCCGGCGTCCCACTCCTTCGAGCACGTGCTTGCCGATCAGGTTCCCGGCCGGCAGTTCGATCGGGTACTCCCCATCGAAGCACGCCCGGCAGAGCCGGCTCTTCGGCTGCTCGGTCGCGGCGATGAGACCGGGCAGCGATACGTAACCGAGCGAGTCGGCGCCGATGGACCGCCGGATGCCCTCGTTGTCCAGCCCGTTCGCGAGCAGCTCGGCGCGGGTGGCGAAGTCGATGCCGTAGAAACAGGGCCAGCTGACCGGCGGCGAGGAGATCCGGACGTGGACCTCCAGTGCGCCCGCCTCGCGCAGCAGCCGGACGATCGCCCGCTGGGTGGTGCCCCGCACGATCGAGTCGTCCACCACGACCAGACGCTTGCCGCGGACGTTCTGCCGCAGCGGGTTCAGCTTCAGCCGGACGCCGAGCGCGCGCAGCGTCTGCGAGGGCTGGATGAACGTGCGCCCGACGTACGGGTTCTTCATCAGGCCCTGGCCGTAGGTGATGCCGGATTCCTCGGCGTAGCCGATCGCGGCCGGCGTGCCGGACTCCGGCACCGGGATCACCAGGTCGGCCTCGACCGGGTGCTCCTTGGCGAGCTGGCGGCCGATCTGCACCCGCGCGGCGTGCACGTTGCGGCCGGCGATGGTGGCGTCCGGCCGGGCGATGTACACGTACTCGAAGAGACAGCCCTTGGGCTCGGGCGAGGCGAACCGGCTGGACCGCAGCCCGTTCTCGTCGATGGCGATCAGCTCGCCCGGCTCGACCTCGCGGACCACGCTCGCGCCGACGATGTCCAGCGCGGCGGTCTCGCTCGCCACCACCCAGCCGCGTTCGAGCCGGCCGAGCACCAACGGGCGTACGCCGTGCGCGTCACGCGCCGCGTAGAGCGTCGACTCGTCCATGAAGACGAAGCTGAACGCGCCACGCAGCTGCGGCAGCACCTCGAGCGCGGCCGCCTCGACCGACAGGTCGGGCCGGCTCGCCAGCAGCATGGTGACCAGTGAGGTGTCGTTCGTCGAGCCGTCGGAGTCGAGCCCGCGCACGGCGGCCTCGCGCTGCAACTCGGCGGTGTTTACGAGGTTGCCGTTGTGCGCCAGCGCGATCGTGGTGCCGGCACTCGTGGCCCGGATGGTCGGCTGGGCGTTCTCCCAGGTCGAGCCGCCGGTGGTGGAGTAGCGCGCGTGCCCGATCGCGACGTGCCCGCGCAGGCTCGCCAGCGTCGGCTCGTCGAACACCTGGGCGACCAGGCCGAGGTCCTTGTAGACCACGACACCGGAACCGTCGCTGACCGCGATGCCCGCGGCCTCCTGACCCCGGTGCTGGAGGGCGTAGAGCCCGAAGTAGGTGAGGTTGGCGACCTCTTCACCCGGCGCCCAGACGCCGAAGACGCCGCACGCGTCCTGTGGGCCGGGTCGCTGGGGGTCAAGGTCGTGGCTCAGCCGGCCATCGCCTCGGGGCACCTGCCGCTCCCTCGCAGTGGGGTCTGGACTGGCCTGGCGGAGTCAGGGGGGCAGCTCCGCACGCATGGGCCGGGACCGTCGTCGGCTCTCAGTGTACGCGACCAGCAGTCGCCACTGACAGTCACGGAGTCTCCGCTCAGCGTGAGCAGGGTTTGCGCTGCCCGACGCCTAAATCGGGAGGTACGGGGAGAGGTCAGCCCGGTTTCCGGAAACCCGGATGCGACCCTCCGTGACCGTTTCCGCCCACCCCTGTCGCCCGGTGGCAACCGCCAGCCAGGTCGCCGGATCCATCTCGACCACGTTCGGCGGCGTACCGCGGGTGTGTCGTGGACCACTCACGCACTGGACCGCACCGTAGGGTGGGACGCGCACCTCCACCGATCGGCCGGGGGCGCGATCCGCGAGGGCAGCCAAGAGGGTCCGGACCGCCTCCCGGAGCACCGGCCGTTCGGGCGTACGCCCCTCGTCCAGCGCCGCCAGCGCGGCGAGTACCGCTTCGGAATAAGCGTGCGGAGAGGACACGACGGGACGATACGACCCGGCAGAAGGCCGTCCGACGGCGGCCCTGGGTAGAGATGATCCGGTCAGACAAGGCATAGTTGCCGACGGCGTTATTCGTACCGTGAGTGATCAACCCCGGCCGAGCGGCCGGTGGGGAGGTCAGACCCGGAAGGCGGTGGACGTGTCAACACACCGACGTGCCTGGAAGCAGCGGGCCGGTGTGGTCGTAGCGCTGGTCTTCGGCGCCCTGCTCACCGTCCCCGCAGCTCCCGCCTTCGCCGCCAACGTCAGCGTCTCCCCGGGATCGATTACGGTCAACGCCGGTAGCGACGCGACCGTGAGCGTCCAGGTCACTCCCGGCGACGGCGACGAGAGCGCGGAGATCGGCCTGACCGGCCTTCCGTCCGGTGTCAGCTGCGCCTCGGGCTGCGGCCAGATCAACTTCCCGCCGGGGAACAACAGGCCGCGGACGCAACTGCTCACCATCCGCGCCAGCGACAACGCGCAGGACGCCAACGCCTCGGTCACGGTGCAGGTCCGGCCCAGCAACTCCGACCCGGCCACCGGCAACTTCCAGCTGGCGGTCAAGGGCAAGGTCGAGGCGCCGCAGCAGCCGCAGACCGTCAAGACGGTCTCCGGCAAGGTGGTCAACGCTGACGGCGACCCGATCGAGGGCGCCCTGGTCATGCTCCGTGACAGCGCGGGCAAGGAACGCCGCACCAACACCAGCGGCAACGGCAACTTCAGCTTCAGCGGCTCCGACTCCAACCCGATCGCGCCCGGCCGGATCGACCTCGGCGCCTCCACCGACGGCGCCTCGCCCGTCGCCCGGTCGATAAACGCGAACGCCGGCCAGTCGGTGACCGGCGTCCGGCTCAGCATCCAGCTGCGGGCGTCGGCTAGCCCGAGCGCCACCCCGTCGGCGAGTGAGTCCGCTCCGCCGTCCGAGGAGCCGCTCGACGAGGAGGCGACCGACACCCCGTCGGCGGAGGCGCCCGCCGCGCAGCAGCCGGCCGCCAACGAGGACTCCGGCGGCTTCGGCTCCTGGCTGCTCATCCTGCTCGGCGGCCTCTTCGTCGCCGTCGGCGTGGGCACCATCGTGCTGCTCTACATGCGCCGCAAGAACGAGGGCGACGACGACGGCGACGGTCCGGGTGGGCCGACCGGTCCGGGTGGCCCGGGTGGGGCCGCCGCGGCCGGCGCGATTCCGGCGGCCCGGGGCGCGTACCACGGCACCGACGACCAGACCCGGGTGGTGAACGGCATGGGCGCCGGACCGTCCGCGACGATGGTCGGCGGCCCCTCGATCAGCGACGCCCCCACCATGCTCCAGCGGCCGGTGGTGGACGACGTCCCGCCGGACCCGTACGGCGCCCCGCCCGGCCCGTCCTACGGCGTCGGCGGTGGCCAGGGCGGTTACGGCTACGGCGACGACGCACCGGGCCAGGGTGGTTACGGCGGCGCGGGCGGCTACGGCAACGCGCCCTCCTCGGGCGGCGGCTACGGCAACGGCCCCTCCTCCGGTGCCGGCTACGGCAGCCCGGACTACGCCGCCGGTGCCGGGGCGGCCGGCGCGGCCGGTTACGCGGCCCAGGGCGGCGGCTACGGCAACGAACGCTTCGACGAGCCGACCGGCCGCTACACCGGTGACAGCACGCAGTACGCGCCGGCGGCCGACCCGTACCCGACCAGCACCTACCAGCCGGAGCAGGAGCGCGGCTACGACCAGGCCGGCTCGGCCCCGTACGGCCGTGGCGCGGAGCAGGCCGACGGTTACGGCGCGGCCGGTGGCTACGGCGGCGCCGCCTCGGGCGGCTATGACAACGGCGCGACCGGCGGGTACGACAACGCTCGGCCGCAGGGCGGATACGGCGAGGCCACCGGCGCCTACGGCAACGCCGCGGGCGGTGGCTACGGCGACAACCCGACCGGCGGGTACGGCGACGCCCCGGCGTACGGCGGCGGCCGGACCGCGGGCGGCGGCTACGGCGACGCGCCGACCGGCGGGTACGACAACGCCCCCGCGGGTGGCTACGGTGACGCCCCGGCCGGCGGCTACGACGGTGGTCGCGCGGCAGGCGGCGGATACGGCGACGCGCCCGCAGGCGGCTACGACAACCCCGGTGGCTACGACAGCCGCTCGCAGGGTGGCTACGACAGCAACGCGACCGGTGGCTACGACAACGGCCGTCAGCAGGGCGGCTACGGCGACGCGCCGGCCGGTGGCTACGGCAACGCCGGTGGCGGTTACGACGGCGGTCACCAGTCGGGCGGCTACGGCCAGCAGGGCGGCGGGTACGGCGACGGCTACGGCCAGGCCCCGCAGGGTGGTTACGGCCAGCAGGGCGGCTACGGTCAGGAGCCGCCGCAGCAGCGCGGGGGCGGCTACGACAACGGCTACCCCAACGACCCGGCGCAGGCGGGTCGCGCCCGCCCGGACGGACAGGCGGACCGGGGCGGGCGACGCCTCGACTGGCTGGACGACTGACCGGCACCAGACGTGAGAACTGTGGCCGCCCGCGAACAGCGGGCGGCCACAGTCGTCAGCAGGGGGAATCAGGCGGGGGCGAAGTAGCCCTGGCGGAGCACCGGCACCACGTCGGAGACGCCCACCTCGGTCGCGACCGCGACGTCCTCGGCGAAGCCGCCCTCGACGAGTTCCCGTCCGGAGACACATCCCCGGACCGCCGCCGGCACGTCCGGCGTGCTCGCCAGCGCGGCGAGCGCCATCGCGGCCTCCACCGAGAGCCCGCCGGGCACCCCGGCCAGCGCGTCGAGCACGCAGGCCGCCCCGAGCTGGTCCTCCACGCACGGCCGCAGTGACCCGTCGGGCCAGCGCTCACCGGCCGCCACCACACCCACCGGGGCGTCCTTCGAGCCGTACCCCTCGGCGCGCAGCCAGCGCCCGACGGCGGGTGCGTTACGCAGGCACGCCGCGACCACCGGCACGCCGGTGGCGCTCGCGGCGGCGCTGATCGCCGAACCGTTCGGAGAGGGCAGCACCAGGTCGGCGACGACCGGCGCGGTCCGCAGCGCCGCCGGGGAGAGCGACCACGGGTGCTCCGCGGTCGTCTTCCGGCGGCCCACAGCGGCCACGGCCCCCACCCGGCGGGCGTAGTCGGCGGCCTGCTCACCCCACGGGAACGGGTGGACCCGCATGCCGCGGCTCACCGCCACCTCCACGGCGGTGGTGAACGACAGCACGTCCACCACCACCAGTGCGGCGCAGACCCGGCCGAGTTCCGCCGCCCCGGTCAGCCCCCAGTCGAACCGGGCACCGGCGCCGGGTTGGGTGAAGACGGCCAAGGCGAGCGCCTCAGCGCTGGCCCGGTGCCGGCTCACCGGAAGCCGGACCGTCGGACCCGTCGGCAGGCGCCGACTCGTCCTGGGCCGGGGCTTCGTCGACGGTCGGCGTCGCGTCGGCCTGCGCGGCCTCGTCCGGCGCGTCGGAGGCCGCCTCGACAGCGGGCGCGGACGCCTCGGCGTCGGCCGGCGGGGTGTCCCGACCGGCCTTGGCGATCGGCTCGGCGTCGACAGCGGCCGGGTCCACCCCGACCGGCTGCTCGGCCGTGGCCGGAAGCACAGTGGTGGTCCCGGTACGGGTCGCCGCCACCTCCACCCGGGCCGCCTCGGCGGCGCCGAACAGGCGAGGGAGCGTACCGGTGTGCGCCTCGCGCAGCTCGTCCAGGCCGATCCGGAACTGGCCGTGCACCTCGAGCGCGCCGGAGGCCGGGTCGGTGACGCCGATGAACTCCCACGGCACGCCGCGCTCGCCGCAGAGGGCGGTGAACGCCTTCTCGTGGCCACGCGGCACCGACACCAGCACGCGGCCGGCGGACTCGCTGAACAGGAAGACGAACGGCATCGAGCCACCGGCGAAGTGCTCCGGCACCACGACCCGGGCGCCCACGCCTCGGCGCAGGGCCGACTCGACCAGGCTCTGCGCCAGACCGCCGTCGGACAGGTCGTGCGCGGAGCTGAGGTGCCCGACCCGGGCCGCCTCGGCCAGCAGCTCGGCGAGCTGCCGCTCGCGGGCCAGGTCGACCTGCGGCGGGATGCCGCCCAGGTGCTCGTGCGTCACCCAGGCCCACTCCGAGCCGGACAGCTCGACGTGCGTCTCGCCCAGCAGGAACAGCTGGTCGTGGTCGCCGGCCGGGCGCGGTACGAAGCCCATCGGCACGCGGTCGGCGACGTCGTCGAGCACGCCCAGCACACCGACCACAGGGGTCGGGTGGATGGCCGCGGCACCGGTCTGGTTGTAGAAGCTGACGTTGCCGCCGGTCACCGGGATGCCCAGCTCCAGGCAGCCGTCCGCCAGGCCGCGCACGGCCTCGGCGAACTGCCACATCACGCCCGGGTCCTCCGGCGAGCCGAAGTTCAGGCAGTTGGTCACCGCGATCGGCTTCGCGCCGGTCACCGCCACGTTCCGGTACGCCTCGGCCAGCGCCAGCTTCGTCCCGTGGTAGGGGTCGAGGCGGGCGTACCGGCCGTTGCCGTCGACGGAGAGCGCGACACCGAGGCCGCTGCGCTCGTCGATCCGGATCACGCCGGAGTCCTCCGGCTGGGCGAGGACGGTGTTGCCGAGCACGTACCTGTCGTACTGCTCGGTGACCCAGGTCTTGTCGGCCAGGTTCGGCGACGCGATCATGCGCAGCACGGTCTCCCGGAGCGCCTCCGGGGTGCTCGGCCGGGGCAGCGTCTCGGCGCGGTCGGCCTGGAGCAGGATCAGGTCGGCCGGCTCACGCATCGGCCGGGCGTACACCGGACCGTCGTCGACGAGCGAGCCCGGCGGCACGTCCACCACGAGCTGATCGCGCCAGGTGACGACCAGGCGGCCCGGCTGGCCGTCCGGCGACGGCGCGGTGACCTCGCCGATGGCGGTGGCCCAGACGCCCCACTTCTCGGCGGTCTTGAGCACCGCGTCGAGCTTGTCCGGCGAGACGACGAGCAGCATCCGCTCCTGGGACTCGCTGGCCAGGATCTCGTGCGGCTCCATCGACGGCTCGCGCAGCGGCACCCGCTCCAGCCACACCCGCATGCCGGTGCCGGCGGAGGCGGCGGTCTCGGTGAGGGCGCAGGTCAGGCCGGCGCCGCCGAGGTCCTGGATGCCGACGACCAGTTCGGCGTCGTACAGCTCCAGGCACGCCTCGATGAGCAGCTTCTCCATGAAGGGGTCGCCCACCTGCACGGACGGGCGGCGCTGCTCGCTGCCCTCGTCGAAGGTGGCGCTCGCCAGCACGGACACGCCGCCGATGCCGTCGCGGCCGGTCTTGGCGCCCATCAGCACCACGATGTTGCCGGGGCCGGTGGCGTCCTTCTTCTGCAGCCGGTCGACCGGCAGCACGCCCAGGCAGAGCGCGTTCACCAGCGGGTTGCCCTGGTAGCAAGGGTCGAAGACGACCTCGCCGCCGATGTTGGGCAGGCCCAGGCAGTTGCCGTAGCCGCCGACACCGGCGACCACGCCGGGCAGGACGCGGGCGGTGTCCGGGTGGTCGGCCGCGCCGAAGCGCAGCGGGTCCATCACGGCGACCGGGCGGGCGCCCATGGCGAGGATGTCGCGGACGATGCCGCCGACGCCGGTCGCCGCACCCTGGTACGGCTCGACGAAGCTCGGGTGGTTGTGCGACTCGACCTTGAAGGTCACCGCCAGCTCGTCGGAGACCTGAACCACGCCGGCGTTCTCTCCGATGCCGGCGAGCAGCCGGTCGCTCGGCGGTGCCTTCTCGCCGAACTGGCGCAGGTGCACCTTGCTCGACTTGTAGGAGCAGTGCTCGCTCCACATGATCGAGTACATGGCCAGCTCGGCCTGGGTGGGCCGGCGGCCGAGGATGTGCCGGATCCGGTCGTACTCGTCGTCGCGGAGGCCCAGCTCGGCGTACGGCTGAAGCTCCTCCGGGGTGTCGGCGGCCCGGGGAACGGTGTCCACGCCCAGCGCCCAGTCGTCGGTCGGGCCGGCCTGCGGCACCACGCCCTGCGCTTCGCGCAGGGCCGGGTCCGGATGGGTGGTCATGACGTCTCCTTGCTGCGCTCGCCGCCGGTGCGGCGGGTGAGCCGACCGTTGTTCCCGGCCACCATCACGCCGGCGCTCCCACCAGATGCTTGAGCACCGAGGTGAAGAAGCCGAGGCCGTCCAGGGAGGGGCCGGTGAGCGCCTCCACCGCGTGCTCGGGGTGCGGCATGATGCCGACGACGTTGCCGGCCTCGTTGGTGATCGCCGCGATGTCGCGCTGCGATCCGTTGGGGTTGCCGCCGACGTAGCGGGCGACGACGCGGCCCTCGCCCTCCAGCCGATCGAGCGTCGCGGGGTCGGCGACGTAGCAACCCTCGCCGTTCTTGACCGGGATGAGCACCTCCTGGCCCGGCTGGAACGCGTTCGTCCAGGCGGTGCCGGTGCTCTCGATCCGCAGGACCTGGTCCCGGTTGCGGAAGTGCAGGTGCTGGTTGCGGGTGAGCGCGCCGGGCAGCAGGTGCGCCTCGCAGAGGATCTGGAAGCCGTTGCAGATGCCGAGGACCGGCAGGCCACCGCGCGCGGCCTGGACGATCGTCTCCATCACCGGGGCGAACCGGGCGATGGCGCCGCAGCGCAGGTAGTCGCCGTAGGAGAAGCCGCCGGGCAGGACGACCGCGTCCACCCCGTGCAGGTCCGGGTCGCCGTGCCAGAGCCGGACCGCCTCGGCGCCGGCGATCCGTACGGCCCGGGCCGCGTCCCCGTCGTCGAGCGAGCCGGGGAAGGTGACCACACCGACCCGGGCGGTCACGACTGCGCGCCCGCGGTCTCGTCGGCGGTGACCACGCGGACGGTGAAGTCCTCGATGACCGGGTTGGCCAGCAGCTTGTCGGCGATCTCCCGGGCCCGGTCCAGGTCCGGTTCGCCGGTGAACTCGATCTCGATCCGCCTGCCGATCCGAACCGAGGCGACGTCACTGACGCCGAGGCGAGGCAGCGCGTTTGCGACGGCCTGGCCCTGCGGATCGAGGATCTCGGGCTTGAGCATGACGTCGACTACGACGCGAGGCACTGGGCACTCCTGACTGTGTACGCAGTTGGGTGCCGGCCCAACAATCGGGCGAGCGCAGCCAGCCTACCTGGCAGATACCGCCCGGCCCGCACCGGCCGGGGGCAGTTCCGGCACCGATCGGCCCCACCGGCGGGACCGGACGGGCACCGTTGCCCGTTCGTTGCGGCGTCGATGCGAATTCGTTGCGCTCCGCGCTTGTGGACGCCCCTCGGCACCACCTCCTACCAGGCATTCTGCCGTGAAACACCCCACCTTGGACCGGTATCCGACAGCACACCCGGGCGGTACGCGGCGCGCGTCACGCCATCGGCGCGATTCGATCCGCACCTTGTGACAGAGGGTGTCGCGGTCGTAGCATGCATCGTCAGATGTCGATGAGTTAGATCGATGTCCCTCGCCGGCCCACCCCAAGCCGGCGGGTGTCACCCCCTGCCCGGCAACCCCCGGGCGTCCGCGCAGAAGGAGCCCCGACATGCGCCTCCGTCCCCTGCTCGCCGTGCTGACCACCGCGCTGGCCGGCGTCCTGGTCGCCGCCTCCGGCGCCACCGCCGCGCCAGCCGGCCCCCAGCCGATCATCGGCGGCGGCACCGTCTCGTCCGCGCCGTGGGCCGCCGCCGTCTTCAGCAACGGCTCGTTCACCTGCTCCGGCAGCGTCATCGCACCCCAGTGGGTGCTCACCGCCCGGCACTGCGTCAGTGGCACCATGTCCGTCCGGGTCGGCAGCGTCTACCGCGCCTCGGGCGGCGTGACCCGCACCGTGAGTGCCTCCTACACCCGCTACGACCTGGCCCTGCTGCGCCTGTCCAGCACGGTCAGCACCTCCGCCGTGTCGCTGGCCACCAGCAACCCGCCGGTCGGCTCCACGAACACCATCTACGGCTGGGGCATGACCTGCTACAGCGGGTGCAGCGCTTCGTCGCAGCTCAAGACCGCCAGCGTACGGGTGACCAGCACCAGCGTCACCGACGCGTACGGCGGCCAGGCGATCCGGAGCACCCGGGTCAACGGCAACGCGTGGCGGGGCGACTCGGGCGGCCCGCAGTTCTACAACGGCCGGCAGGTCGGTGTCGCCTCCACCGCCGACGGCCAGAGCATCCAGAACTACGGCAGTGTTGCGTACAACCGGTCCTGGATCACCTCGACGGCCGGTGTCTGACGGTTGATGCCGATGCGGCGCGGATCGGCCGGGTGTGGCCCGGCCGTCCGCGCCGCGCCGTTTTTCAGCATCCGATCAGCTGAACACGGCTCGCGAACCACCCGGCCGGGGACTGACAGCATCGGAAGCGTGCTGGTCGTGACGACGGATCAACTGCCCGGCTACGAGATCCGCCAGATCCTCGGCGAAGTGGTCTCCTCGATGGCGAGGACCCGAAACCCGTACCGCGAGGGGGTCAAGAACCTGCGCGGTGGCGCCTACGACCCGTTGGCGCCGGACAACCTGACGCGGTGGCGTACCGACTCGGTGGCCCGCCTCGGCGAGGAGGCGCGCCGCCTGGGCGCGAACGCGGTGATCGGCATGCGCTTCGACAGCCGGGACTGCGGCGAGATGTGGATGGAGATCTGCGCGTACGGCACCGCGGTGATCGTCGCGCCGAAGATGCCTGATGTCATGCCGCCGGACCAGCCGGCGATCGCGGCCGAGACCGCCCACGACCCGGAGATCGCCTCCGCCCCAGGCGGCATCGCCGAACCGGCCAGCGCCCCCAACCTGAGTTCCGCGGCCGAGACCCCCACCGGCCCCTGACCGGCCCGTTCAACGGTCGATCATGAGGTTGACGGCAGGAACGATCTCCCTGAGTGCCGCCAACCTCATGATCGACCAGGTAAAAGGTCAGAGGATGGGGGGCGGGGAGTAGGTGGCGGCCTGGGGGTGGGTTTCCACGACCTTGGTGATTCTGGCGGTTACGCGGGTGACCTGGTCCGTGGCGGCGCCGACGAAGGCGTTGCGGTCCGCGACCAGGGTGTCGATCTCGGCCCGGGTGAGGCCCAGCCGGCCGTCGGCGGCCAAGCGGTCGAACAGGTCGTTCTCGGCCGCGCCCTTCTCCCGCATGGCGAGCGCCACGGCGACCGCGTGCTCCTTGATCACCTCGTGCGCGACCTCCCGGCCGACACCCCGGCGCACGGCGGCCACGAGGATCTTCGTGGTGGCGAGGAACGGCAGGAAGCGCTCCAGCTCCCGGTTGATCACCGCCGGGTACGGGCCGAACTCGTCCAGCACGGTGAGGAACGTCTGGAACAGCCCGTCGGCGGCGAAGAACGCATCGGGCAGCGCGACCCGGCGCACCACCGAGCAGGAGACGTCACCCTCGTTCCACTGGTCACCGGCCAGCTCGCCGACCATCGACAGGTAACCCCGGATGATCACCGCGAAGCCGTTCACCCGCTCCGACGAGCGCGTGTTCATCTTGTGCGGCATCGCGCTGGAACCGACCTGGCCCGGCTTGAAGCCCTCGGTGACCAGTTCCTGGCCCACCATGAGCCGGATCGTGGTCGCCAGCGACGACGGCGCGGCGGCCACCTGGGCCAGCGCGGAGAGCACGTCGAAGTCCAGCGAGCGCGGGTAGACCTGGCCCACGCTGTCCAGCACCCGGCGGAAGCCCAGGTGCCCGGCCACCCGCTGCTCCAGCTCGGCCACCTTGCCGGCGTCGCCGTCGAACAGGTCGAGCTGGTCGGCGGCGGTGCCCACCGGCCCCTTGATCCCGCGCAGCGGGTAGCGGCCGATCAGGTCCTCCAGCCGCTCGTACGCGATGAGCAGTTCCTCCGCCGCCGACGCGAAGCGCTTGCCCAGCGTGGTGGCCTGCGCCGCGACGTTGTGCGACCGGCCGGTCATCACCAGCGCGGAGTACTCGCCCGCGTGCCATCCCAGCCGGGCCAGCGTGGCGACCACCCGGTCCCGGATCAGCTCCAGCGAGGCCCGGATCTGGAGCTGCTCGACGTTCTCGGTGAGGTCGCGGGAGGTCATCCCCTTGTGCACGTGCTCGTGCCCGGCGAGCGCGCTGAACTCCTCGATCCGGGCCTTCACGTCGTGCCGGGTGACCCGCTCGCGCGCCGCGATCGAGGCCAGGTCGACCTGGTCGACCACCCGCTCGTACGCCTCGACGACCCCGTCCGGCACCGGCACGCCGAGGTCACGCTGGGCCTTGAGCACCGCCAGCCAGAGCCGGCGCTCCATCCGGACCTTCTCCTCCGGCGACCAGAGGGCGACCAGTTCGGGCGAGGCGTACCGGTTGGCGAGCACGTTCGGGATCGTCGTCACGTACCTCAGTCTTTCATGAGGCCCGGGCCGGCCCCGGCGACGCCGGTACCCGGTCCGGCCTGTGGGCGGGCCGGACCGGGACACGCCGTCAGCCCAGCCGGATCTCCGGGTCGAGCGCGACCGCGGCCATCTCCTCGACGGTCATCAGGTGCCGGTCGGTGGACGAGACCGTCTGCACCGACACGTTGGTGCCGTCGGCCCGCTCGACGGTCACGCTACGCAGGACCGTGCGCTTGGTCACCGGCCCTGCCAGGTTCCTGCCCTCCGTGTCGTGCGCCACCACGAGCTCACCCGCGGGGCCGGTGAAGGACCGGCACGTGACCTGGCCGGGGGTGCAGTCGCCCGGGCTCGTGTGGCCGGGGCGCATCCTGCCCACGTTGATGGTCAGATACGACCGGACCTCGCCCCGAGCGGCGACACCCACCGCGAACCAGCCGGTCATGGACTCCCACTGGAACGGCTTCACCGTCCACGGCGGCGTGTCGGTGACCGGGCCGTCCCAGGTCTCGCGGTCGGCGGTCGACCCGCCCTGCACCCACCGCAGGTCCGGCGCCTCCCGGTGGAACGCGGTCAGGATCGCCGCTTGCAGGCGCTCCGGCTCGGATCGGGCGGAGGCGGAGGCCGACGCGACCGGGAGGGTGGGCGCCGGGCCGCCGGACGCCCCCGGCTGCACGACCACGCCGACGCCGAGCGCCAGTGCCAGCACCGCTGTCGCCGAGGCGTACGCGCCCACCCGACGCCGGCGACGCCGGCCCTCCCGCGCCACCAGGGCGTCCACGTCCACCGCCGTCGGCGGCGCGTCCCCGATCGCCGCGTCGAAGATCTGCCGGTACGTCATCGCTGCCTCCCGCTCTCCACTGCCGAATGGTGCGAGGCGAGCAGCCGCAACGTCTCCAGCGCGCGGGCGGCCTGGCTCTTCACGGTGCCGGTGCTGACGCCCAGGATCTGCGCGGTCTCCTCGACGGACAGGTCGCAGTAGAACCGGAGCACCACCACCGCCCGTCGCCGCGGCGCGAGCCGGCCCAGCAGGTCCAGCAGCATCTCCCGCTCACCGACCGACGGCTCCCCGGCCGCCAGGTCCGCCCGGTCCGGCACCTCGTCGGTGCTGTGCTCCCGCCGCCACGGGCGGCGCCGCTCGTCCAGCCACGCGTTGGTGAGCATCCCCCGGACGTACGCGTCGATGTTGTTCGCGCCGAGCGCCCGCCGCCAGTTGCGGTAGAGCTTGCCCAGCGTGATCGACACCAGGTCGTCCGCCGTGTGCCAGTCCCGGCAGAGCAGGTACGCCGTGCGGCGCAGCGGCTCCAGCCGGGCGGTCACGTAGTCGCGGAACTCCTCGTCACGCCCGGTCACGGGGCGCCGCTCCTCGTTCGCCTCATGCCCAGGGGACGGAACGGGCCGGCAGGCGGGTTGCCCGCCCGGTGGAGAACCGGGCGGGACGCCGTCGTCAGCGCTCCAGGATCGCGGTCACGCCCTGCCCGCCTGCGGCGCAGATGGAGATCAGGCCGCGCCCGCTCCCCTTCTGGTCGAGCAGCTTGGCGAGCGTGGCGACGATCCGGCCGCCGGTGGCGGCGAAGGGGTGCCCGGCCGCCAGCGACGAGCCGTTGACGTTGAGCTTGTCCCTGTCGATCGAGCCGAGCGGGGCGTCCAGGCCGAGGCGCTCCTTGCAGAACTCCGGCGACTCCCAGGCGGCGAGCGTGGCCAGCACCTGCGAGGCGAACGCCTCGTGGATCTCGTAGAAGTCGAAGTCCTGGAGGCTCAGCCCGGCGCGGGCCAGCATCCGGGGCACGGCGTACGCGGGGGCCATCAGCAGGCCCTCGTCGCCGTGCACGAAGTCGACGGCGGCGGCCTCGGACCAGGAGAACCAGGCCAGCACCGGCAGGTTGTGCGCCTTGGCCCACTCCTCGGAGGCGAGCAGCACCGTCGACGCGCCGTCGGTGAGCGGCGAGGAGTTGCCGGCGGTCATGGTGGCCCGCTCGGCGTCCGCACCGGAGGCGCCGAAGACCGGCTTGAGCGAGCCGAGCTTCTCCAGGCTGGTGTCCGGCCGCAGGTTCTGGTCCCGGGTCAGCCCCAGGTAGGGGGTCATCAGGTCGTCGAAGAACCCCTTGTCGTACGCGGCGGCGAGCCGCTGGTGCGAACGCAGCGCCAGTTCGTCCTGCGCGGTCCGGTCGACGTTCCAGCGCAGCGCGGTGCGGGCCGCGTGCTCACCCATGGACAGCCCGGTACGCGGTTCGGCGTTGCGCGGGATGTCCGGCTTGAACGGCTGGTGCGGGCGCAGCTTCGCCGCGATCTTGAGCCGTTCGCCGAGCGTACGGGCCGAGTTGAGCTGGAGCAGCGTGCGCCGCATGTCCTCGTTGACGGCGAGCGGCGCGTCCGAGGTGGTGTCGACGCCACCGGCGATGCCGACCTCGATCTGCCCGAGGGCGATCTTGTTGGCGACCAGGATGGCCGCTTCCAGCCCGGTGCCGCAGGCCTGCTGGATGTCGTACGCGGGGGTGTGCGGGTCGAGCCGGGAGCCGAGCACCACCTCACGGGTGAGGTTGAAGTCGCGGGAGTGCTTGAGCACCGCGCCGGCCACCACCTCGCCGACCCGCTCGCCGGCCAGCCCGAACCGGGCGACCAGCCCGTCGAGCGCCGCACCGAGCATGTCCGCGTTCGACGCCTGCGCGTAGCGCGAGTTGGACCGGGCGAAGGGGATGCGATTGCCCCCGATGACCGCGACCCGCCGGACACTCTGCACGATCGGCCTCCCTCGAAACTGTTGCCCGAACCCTACTCGCCAGTAGGCTACGCCTATGACCGACAGGTACGCGAGCTTCGTCCAGACGGGGGCCGGTCGCGCGCTGGTCAAGCGCCTCGGGCTGCCCGACCCGCCCCGACTGCGCCGACACACGCCGGGTGACCCGCTCGTTCCCGGGCCGGTCCTGCTCGGCTCCTCGGCCGGTGGCCGGATCGCCGAGCCGGCCGGGAAGATCCTGACCGCCGCCGGGGTCGAGCCGGCCGATCCGGTCGCCGCCCACGACGCCGACCGCCGCTTCGCGGCCCTGGTGTACGACGCCAGCGGCATCACCGACTCCGCCGGGCTGCGCCAGCTCTACGACTTCTTCCACCCGCAGGCCCGTTCGCTGCTGCCGAGCGGCCGGGTGATCGTGCTGGGCACGCCGCCGGCCGAGTGCGGCTCCCCCCGGGAGGCTACCGCCCAGCGTGCGCTGGAGGGCCTGACCCGCAGCATCGGCAAGGAGTTCGGCCGGGGCGTGACCGCCCAGCTGGTCTACGTGACACGCGAGGGTGACGCCGGCACCCCGGTGAGCCTGGAGTCCACGCTCCGGTTCCTGCTCTCCGGCCGGTCCGCGTACGTCTCGGGCCAGGTGATCCGGGTCGGCGCCGGCACCGCCGTCGCGCCGGCCGACTGGGACCGGCCGCTCGACGGGCAGGTGGTGCTGGTGACCGGCGCGGCCCGGGGCATCGGCGCGGCGCTGGCGAAGGTGCTGGCGCGCGACGGTGCCCAGGTGGTGGCGCTGGACATCCCGGCGGCCGGGGACGAGCTGGCCGCCGTCGCCAACGACATCGGCGGCAGCGCGGTGCAGCTCGACCTGACCGCGCCGGATGCGCCGACCCGGCTGGCGGAGCACCTGGCGTCCCGGCACGGGCGGGTCGACGTGGTGGTGCACAACGCGGGCATCACCCGGGACAAGACGCTGGGCCGGATGGACGCCGACCGGTGGGACTCGGTGATCGACGTGAACCTGTCCAGCCAGGAGCGCATCAACGACGTGCTGCTGGAACGCGACCTGATCCCGGCCGGCGGCCGGATCGTGTCGGTCTCGTCGATCGCCGGGATCGCCGGCAACCGGGGGCAGACCAACTACGCGACCAGCAAGGCCGGCGTGATCGGCCTGGTCGACTCGCTCTCCCCGGTGCTGCGCGAGCGCGGGATCAGCCTGAACGCCGTGGCGCCGGGCTTCATCGAGACCCGACTGACCGCGCGTATCCCGCTGACCATCCGCGAGGCGGGACGCCGGATGAACAGCATGGCCCAGGGCGGCCTGCCGGTGGACGTGGCCGAGACGATCGGGTGGCTCTCCTGGCCGGCGAGCGGCGCGGTCAGCGGCAACGTGGTCCGGGTCTGCGGCCAGAGCCTCCTGGGGGCGTGATGCCGAAGGACCACGAGGACGACGACCTGACCCTGCACGACCTGATCGAGGGCCCCACCCGCGACCTCACGGCAGCCCGGGCCGCCGCCCTCGCCCAGTCCCGCACCCGCCCGGCCTCCGTCGATCATGAAGTTGACGGCACGTCTGGAGATCCACAAGGCAGCCAACCTCATGATCGACGGGGTGAAGGGGTGGCGGGACGGCGGCGGGTGGAGTTGGACGGGCTGCCTGCGAGTTCGGCGTTGTATCGGCGGGCGCTACTTGGGGTGGTGCCTGGGGTTGGGGGGCGGCGCGGGGCGGACGTGCCGGCGGTCGAACTGGCCGTCTCGGGAGTCGCCGTGGATCAGCGGCATCTGGCGGACTACGACCGGGTGTGCGGGTTCCGGCTGACCGACCGGCTGCCGGCCACGTACCTGCACGTGCTCGGATTCCCGCTGTCGCTGCGGCTGATGACGGGTCCGGGCTTTCCCATCCCGCTCACCGGCGTGGTGCACGTGGCCAACCGGATCACCGTGCACCGTCCGGTCGAGGCCGGCGAGAGCGTCGACTTCCACACGTACGCGGAGAACCTGCGCCCGCACGAGCGGGGCCGCCAGCTCGACGTGGTGCTGGTCGGAACGATCGGCGGCGAGGAGGTGTGGCGCGGCGTGTCCACGTACCTCGGGAAGGAGCGCGCGTCCGGCGGCGGCCCGCGGCGCGACCGGGGTGACCGCCCCGCGCCGCCCGCCGCCTCGGCCCGATGGCGGGTGACGCCCCGGGTCGGTACGGACTACGCCCGCGTCTCCGGCGACCACAACCCGATCCACACGTCCAAGCTGGGCGCGCGGCTGTTCGGCTTCCCGCGCCCGATCGCGCACGGCATGTGGAGCAAGGCCCGCTGCCTGGCCGCGCTGGAGCCCCGGCTACCAGAGGCGTACACGGTGGACGTGTCGTTCAAGCTGCCGGTGCCGTTGCCGTCGACTGTGGCGTTCAGCGCCTCGGCGACCGGTGCGGGCTGGGACTTCGCGCTGCACAGCGCCCGGGACGGAAGGCCGCATCTGGTCGGTTCGGTGCGCTGAGCGAAAGAGGGGACTTGCCGTCCCCTCTTTTCGACGCTAAGTTGTTCTCAGATTGAGTTGTTCTCAACCTGAGAGAGTTGGTAACAGTGAACGAGCAGGAGTTCCTCGCCGGATACGACCCCCGGGACTATCCGGCGGTCGCGGTCACCGTCGACGTGGTCGCCCTGACCATCCGCGAGGGCGCGCTGCACCTGCTCCTGATCCGCCGGGGCGCGCCGCCCTACGCGGGGCACTGGGCCCTGCCCGGCGGCTTCGTCCAGCCGGACGAGGACCTGTCCGCCGGTGCCCGGCGCGAACTGGCCGAGGAGACCGGCCTCGGCGGCGAGCGGCTACGCCGGGTGCACCTGGAACAGCTCGGCAGCTACGGCGCCCCGGACCGCGATCCGCGCATGCGGGTGGTCTCGGTCGCGCACCTGGCGTTCGCCCCCGACCTGCCCGATCCGGTCGCCGACACCGACGCCGACGAGGCGATCTGGCTGCCGGTCACCGCGCTCACCAGCCGGCAACTCGCCTTCGACCACGGCCGGATCATCGACGACGGGCTGGAGCGCGCCCGCTCCAAGCTGGAGTACACGCCGCTGGCCACCCGGTTCCTCGCCCCCGAGTTCACGATCACCGAGCTGCGCGAGGTCTACGAGACGGTCTGGGGCCACCCGCTGCACGCCGGCAACTTCCACCGCAAGGTGCTCTCCGTGCCCGGCTTCGTGGAGAGCACCGGCGCCAGCACCGAACGCGGCGGCGCGCGCGGCGGCCCCCGGGCCAAGCTCTACCGCGCCGGAGACGCCCGGCTGCTGCACCCGGCGCTGCTGCGCCCCGCCCGGGAGGAGACGGTGCGGTGAGGACCGACGAGGCGATCCGGCTGGTCACGGCCGCGCGTACCGACGCCGACCTGTTCGGCACGCAGGAGCCGGCCCGCCGCTACCGCGAGCTGGTCGGCGCGCTGCACCCCGACCGGCTGGGCGCG
The DNA here is from genome assembly GCF_027460145.1 of Micromonospora sp. WMMA1949. NCBI lineage: Bacteria > Bacillati > Actinomycetota > Actinomycetes > Micromonosporales > Micromonosporaceae > Micromonospora > Micromonospora sp. WMMA1949. Next base: position 2,478,063 of record NZ_JAPZBG010000001.1, read on the forward strand.
GCCGACCCGGGCGTACGCGCCGCCGCGGCCGAAGCGCTCGTCACCGTCACCACCCGGTGGCGCACTCCCGCCCCCGCGTACACCGGCGACGTCGCCACCCTGCACGAACGAAAGGAAGGGCCCCCTGTTAACGCCTCCGGTAGAGGAAGGGCCCCTTCTTATCACCTGGCCAAGGTGGCCCGGCACCCCGGCGACAACGACCTGATGGCCCGCGAGGCGCGCGCGTTACGCCGGATCGCCGAGCGCGGCGACCCCAAGCACCTCGCGTACGTGCCCCGGCTCGTCGACTCCTACCCGGCGCGCGACCCGTCCACAGGCGTGCAACGGCAGGTCAACGAGCTGGTGACCGTACCCGGGCTGCGCAGCCTGGACGACGTACGCCGCGCGTACCCGGACGGGCTGGACCCGCGCGACGCGGCCTGGATGTGGCGGCGGCTGCTCGTGGCGCTCGGCCTGGCCCACCGGGCCGGCGTCGTGCACGGCGCGGTGCTGCCCCGGCATGTGCTGATCGAGCCGGACGCGCACGGCCTGGTCCTCGTCGACTGGTGCTTCTCGGCCGAGCCGGGTGGGCTCGTGCCGGCGCTGGTGCCCGGCCACGAGGACTGGTACCCGCCGGAGGTCGCCGCGAAGCGGCAGTGCGGGCCGGGCACCGACATCGCGCTCGCCGCCCGCTGCATGACCTGGCTGATGGGCGACCGCGCGCCGCGCGAGCTGCGCGCCTTCGCCGACGGCTGCCAGGGCACCGCGCTCGCCACCCGGCCCGACGACGCCTGGCGGCTGCTGCGCGAACTCGACGAGGTGCTGCACCGGCTGTACGGGCCGCGCACCTTCCGACCCTTCACCCTCAACCCGTAGGGAGGCTGCCATGGGCAGTGGAATCTGGTCCACCGACGTGTACGACGCCGCCGACCGTTACCGGCGCCGCACCGGCAAGAGCGCGTTCTCGTACAGCGACAGCGGCGCCCGGAAGGTGCACCCGGCGCTCGACCCGCGCGACGCGCTGCGGGAGAGCCGCGACTCCGCCGAGCACCCCCAGTCGACGCCGATCGCCGTGCTGTTCGACGTCACCGGCTCGATGGGACACGTGCCCCGGGTGCTGCAGAGCAAGCTGCCGCAGCTGCTCGGCCTGCTGCTGCGCCAGGGGTACGCGAAGGACCCGCAGGTCATGTTCGGCGCGATCGGCGACGCCACGTGCGACCGGGTGCCGTTGCAGATCGGGCAGTTCGAGTCCGACAACCGGATGGACGACGACCTCGGCCGGATCGTGCTGGAGGGCGGCGGTGGCGGCCAGATGATGGAGTCGTACGAGCTGGCGCTGTACTTCATGGCCCGGCACACGGCCACCGACAGCTGGGACAAGCGCGGCCGGCGCGGCTACCTGTTCATCATCGGCGACGAACTGGCGTACCCGGCCGTGAAGACCGCTGAGGTGGCCCGGCTGATCGGCGACGACCTGCGCGAGGACATGCCGGTCCGGCAGATCGTGGACGAGGTGACCGCGCGCTGGGACACCTACTACCTGCTGCCCGCCGGCAGCCACTACGCGGGCAACCGCAAGGTGCTCGACTTCTGGCGCGGCCTGCTCGGGCAGAACGCCGTCGAACTGGACGACCTGGACGCGGTCTGCGAGACGATCGCGCTCACCGTCGGACTCGGCGAGCAGGCCATCGACCTGGACGCCGGGCTGCGCGACCTGGACCGGGCCGGCTCCACCGCCACCCGTACCGTCTCGAAGGCCCTGGCCCGGCTCGGCTCGGGCCGGCGCGCGGTGGCGACGCTGCCGTTCAGCCCGGCCGACGGCGGAAGCGGGGTCACCCGGCTGTGAACCACGTGATGGTGGTCGACCTCGGCTACGGCGACGCCGGCAAGGGCACCGTGGTGGACCTGCTCTGCGCCACCCGGCAGGTGCACACGGTGGTCCGGTTCAACGGGGGCGCGCAGGCGGCGCACAACGTCGTCCTGCGCGACGGGAGGCACCACACGTTCGCCCAGTTCGGCGCCGGGACGTTCCGTCCGGGCGTACGGACACACCTGGCGCGGCACGTGGTGGTGGACCCGCTGGCGCTGGCCGCCGAGGCCGACCACCTCGCGTCGGTCGGCGTGCCAGACGCGCTCGACCGTCTGACAGTGGACGGGGAGGCGCTGCTCGCCACCCCGTACCACCGGGCCGCCAACCGCGCCCGGGAGATCGCCCGGGGAGCCGACCGGCACGGCTCCTGCGGGCTCGGGGTGGGCGAGGCTGTCGCTTACGGCCTCGCCCACCCCGACGAGGCACCCCGCGTGGCCGACTGCCGCCGCCCGGCGGTGCTGCGGAAACGGCTGACCGCGCTGCGCGACCGGCTCACGGCCGAGCTGGGCCCGCTCGACGCGCCGCCGGTCCAGGACTGCCTGCCCGCGTACGCGGCCTTCGCGCGCCGGGGCGCGATCGTCGACCGGACCTGGCTGGCATCCGCGCTGCGCGAGGGCACCTGCGTCTTCGAGGGCGCCCAGGGGGTGCTGCTGGACGAGTGGCACGGCTTCCACCCGTACACGACGTGGAGCACCACGACGTTCGCCAACGCCGAGACGCTGCTCGCCGAGGCGGGCATGGCCGGTACCGCGCAGCGGCTCGGCGTGCTGCGGACCACCACCACGCGGCACGGTCCCGGGCCGCTGGTCACCGAGGACGCGGCGCTGCCGTTCACCGACCGACACAACGGGACGAACCCCTGGCAGGGCCGGTTCCGGTTCGGGCACTTCGACGCGGTCGCCCACCGGTACGCGCTGGAGGTGGCCGGTGGGGTGGACGGGCTGGCGCTCACCCACCTCGACCTGGCCGGTCCGGAGCTGCGGATCTGCCGCCGGTACGAGGGCATCGACCGGCTCGTCCCCGGCCCGGCCGGTGACCTGGACCGGCAGGCGGCGCTCACGCAGCGGCTGCTGCGTGCCCGGCCGGTGCTCGGCGAGTCACCGGCCGACTGGCCGGCGGCCGTCTCGGAGGCGCTGGGCGCGCCGGTGGTGCTCACGTCGCGCGGGCCGACTGCCGAGGAGAAGGAAGGGCCCCTTGTTAACGCCTTTTGCATGGGAAGGGCCCCTGCTTAACACCGCACCCCCGAGCATGGGTGCATGGGGGACGTGCTCGACCTGCTGCACCAGACGGTGACCTCGCCGTGGGTGTACCTGCTGATCATCGCGGTCACCGCGGTCGACGCGTTCTTCCCGGCGGTCCCCGGCGAGACCGTGGTGATCACCGCCGGAGTCTTCGCGGCCGGCGGCGAACCGAACCTGGTGCTGGTGATCGTGACCGCCGCGGTGGGCGCGCTCGTGGGCGACCACATCTCGTACGCGATCGGGCGCGGCGGCGGCGCGCACCGGCTGGCCCGCTTCCCGGCGGACAGCAGGCGGCGGGCCAGCTCGGAGTGGGCCCGCCGGGCCGTCGACAGGCGCGGCGGAATGATCCTGACCACCGCCCGGTACGTCCCCGGCGGCCGGACCGCGGTCACGCCGACCATGGGCGCGGTCCGCTACCCGGCGCGCACGTTCCTGCTGTACGACGGCCTGGCGTGCACCACCTGGGGGGTCTACTGCGGGCTGCTCGGCTACTTCGGTGGCCTGGCGTTCGAGCACAACCCGCTGTCCGGGCTACTCGCCGGCGTCGCCATCTCGCTGGCGGTCACCGGCCTGTTCGAGGCCGTCCGCTGGGGCCGGCGGCGGGCGCGCCGGCGGGCTGCCGCCCGGCGCGACTGTTAAAAGGGGGCCCTTGTACTACCGGAGGCGTTAATAAGGGGCCCTTCCTTACCCCGCACCCGGCGGGTGCCACGTAACGCCACGCAGCAGTTGGCCGGCGCCCAGCCAGGCGGCGTTCATCATCCGGGTCGCAGTCTTCTCCGCGTCCGCCTCCGGATGGTCGGCCAGCCAGTCGGCGAGCGACTCGGTGGCCCCGACCAGGGCGTACGAGACGACCTCCAGGTCGGTCGCGCCGACCTCGCGCCCCTCGGCCCGCAGCGCGTGGTCGAGCATTCCGGCGACCACCTCGACCAGCCGGCCGCGCATGGCGGCGAGTTCGGTGGCGAACGGCTGGGAGCCGCGGGCCTGCCGGTAGAGCACCGCCCAGCCGTCGCGGTGTGCGCCGACGAAGCCGAAGAACGCGCGCAGCCCGCGCCAGAGCCGCTCGTCGGCGGGCAGGTCGGGGGCGGCGGCGCCGGCGATCGCCTCCATCATCCGGGTGCTCTCCCGGTGCAGGCAGGCGATGAAGAGTTCCTCCTTGGTGCCGAGGTAGGCGTAGACCATCGGCTTGGAGATGCCGGCGTCGTCGGCGATCTCGTCCATGCTGGCGGCGTGGAAGCCGCGGCGGGAGAACACCTTCACCGCCGCGTCGAGCATCTGCTGCTCGCGTACGGCCCGGGGGAGGCGCTTGAAGGTCGGCGTGCTGGACACCCTTGCGAGCATACCTACCCGTGCGTAAGGTTACGCCAGAGTAACCAAAGTGGCCCCGCCCGAGAGGTGCAATCCCCCATGACTGACTTCGACCCGGCCAACTTCGCGAACGTCGGCCCGAAGGAGTTCGCGCAGCTGGTCAAGTCCACGCCGGACGCCAAGATCAACGAGATCATGTCCGGTGAGGCGCGCGGCAAGATCCTCAGCGAGGTCTTCAACCGGATGCCCACGCTGTTCCGCGCCGACCGCGCCGGTGCCACCAACGCGGTCATCCACTGGAACATCACCGGCCGTCCGGACGGTGGCACCGACACCTACGAGATCGTCATCGAGAACGGCACCTGCACCGTCTCGGAGACCGCGACCCGTGACCCGAAGCTGAGCCTCACCATGGGCCCGGTCGAGTTCCTGAAGATCGTCTCCGGTGGCGCCAACCCGGTGATGATGTTCATGACCGGCAAGCTGAAGGCCAAGGGCGACCTGGGCCTGGCCGCCAACATCGCCAACCTGTTCGACATCCCCAAGGCCTGACATGGCCGAGTTCTCGCTCGACCTGAACGAGGAACAGCGGGACCTTCGCGACTGGGTGCACGGCTTCGCAGCCGAGGTCGTGCGCCCGGCCGCGGCCGAGTGGGACGCCCGGGAGGAGACCCCCTGGCCGATCATCCAGGAGGCCGCGAAGGTCGGCCTGTACGGGTTCGAGTTCCTCGCCACCTGCTGGGCCGACCCCACCGGCCTCTCCCTGCCGATCGCCAGCGAGGAACTCTTCTGGGGTGACGCCGGCATCGGCCTGAGCATCTTCGGCACCTCCCTCGCGGTCGCCGCGATCTACGGCGCCGGCACCCCCGACCAGCTCGTCGAGTGGGTGCCGCAGTGCTTCGGCGACGTCGACTCCCCGGCCGTCGCCGCGTTCTGCACGAGTGAGCCGGAAGCCGGCTCCGACGTCGGCTCGATGCGTACCCGCGCCGTCTACGACGAGGCCACCGACGAGTGGGTGCTCAACGGGCAGAAGGCGTACGCCACGAACGGCGGCATCGCCGGCGTGCACGTGGTGACCGCCTCGATCGACCCCGAGATGGGCTCGCGCGGGCAGGCCGCGTTCGTCGTACCGCCGGGCACGCCCGGTCTGGCCGCCACCCGCAAGCTGCGCAAGCTGGGCCTGCGCGCCTCGCACACCGCCGACGTCTTCCTCGACGACGTCCGGGTGCCCGGCCGCTGCCTGCTCGGCGGCAAGGACGCGCTCGACGAGCGCCTGGCCCGCGCCCGGTCCGGGCAGCGCGCCTCCGGCCAGGCGGCGATGCGGACGTTCGAACTGTCCCGTCCGACGGTCGGCGCGCAGGCGCTCGGCGTGGCCCGCGCCGCCTACGAGTACGCCCTGGACTACGCCAAGGAGCGGGTCCAGTTCGGACGGCCGATCATCGAGAACCAGGCGGTCGCGTTCGCGCTCGCCGACATGAAGATGGAGATCGACGCGGCCCGGCTGCTGGTCTGGCGCGCCTCCTGGATGGGCCGCAACAACCGGCCGTTCACCGCCGGAGAGGGCTCGATGTCCAAGCTCAAGGCCGGCGAGGTGGCCGTCTCGGTGACCGACAAGGCGGTCCAGCTCCTCGGCGGCGCCGGCTTCCTGCGCGACCACCCGGTCGAGCGGTGGTACCGCGACGCCAAGATCTACACCATCTTCGAAGGCACCTCCGAGATCCAGCGGCTGGTCATCTCCCGGGCCATCTCCGGGATGCAGATCCGCTGACCGCCGGCGGGCCGCGGCCCGACCCGTGACGGCACGAGAGTCGTCGCGGGCCGGGCCGCCGCTCCCGGGCCGACCCGAACCGCGATCGGGCACAAGATCACGCCGAACCGGACGGCCGACCGTCCGGAGCCTGGTCGACGAACCACGAACGCGAAGGAGTTGCGCCGTGGACCTGCCGTTCATCGCCGCCACGCTGACCCGACGTGGACTGCTCGCCCCGGGCGGACCGATCCGGGTGGTCTCCCAGCTGAACGCGCTGCGCCGGTGGGGCTGGAGCCTCGCCGGGGAGCTGCGCCAGGCCGCCGCCCGCGACCCCGGCCGCGTCGCCGTGGTCGACGACCGCGGCGCCACAATGACGTACCAGGAACTGCTCGACCGCTCCGAGCGGCTGGCCCGGTCGCTGCGGTCCCACCTCGGCGTCCAGACCGGCGACCGGGTGGGGGTGCTCTGCCGCAACCATCACGGCCTGATCGAGGCGATAGTGGCCACGATGCTGCTCGGCGCGGACGCCGTCCTGGTCAACACCGGGCTGTCCGCCGCGCAACTGGTGACCGTGGCCGAGGAACAGGGCCTGCGCGTCCTCGTGCACGACGGCGAGTTCACCGAGCGCGTCCTCGGCCTCCCGGCCGAGCTGTACCGGGTCGACGAGCGGCGGCAGGAGGAGCTGATCGCCGCCGCGGTCCCTGGCGAGAAGCTCCAGCCGCCGGAGCGCGAGGGCCGCACCATAGTGCTGACCTCCGGCACCACCGGCGCGCCCAAGGGCGCCCGGCGGCCCACCCCGCACGGCTTCGGCCCGCTGGTGTCCATCATCGACCGCATCCCGCTGCACGCGAAGAACACCGTGATGATCGCCGCGCCGGTCTTCCACACCTGGGGGTACGCCGCCCTTCAGGTCTCGTTCGCGCTGCGCGCCACAGTCGTGCTGCATCGCCGCTTCGACCCGGCGGCCACGCTCGCCGCGCTGGTCGACCAGCGGTGCGACGCGATGTTCGCCGTACCGGTGATGCTGCAACGACTGATGGAGGTGGCGCCGCCGCAGCCCCGGCCGGCGCTCAAGGTGGTGGCGGTCAGCGGTTCCGCGCTGCCCGGCAACCTGGCCGTCGCGTTCATGGACCGGTACGGCGACGTGCTCTACAACCTGTACGGCTCGACCGAGGTCTCCTGGGCCTCCATCGCCGGCCCGCGCGAGCTGCGCGCCGCGCCCACCACCGCCGGCCGGCCGCCGCACGGCACCCGGCTGGCCATCCTGGACGAGACCGGTCGGCCGGTCCGCGACGGCGAGGTCGGGCGGATCTTCGTGGGCAACGAGATGCTGTTCGAGGGCTACACCTCGGGCGCCGGCCGGGAGAGCCGCGACGGCCTGCTCGACACCGGCGACCTGGGCCGGCTGAACGCCGACGGGCTGCTCTTCGTCGACGGCCGGGCGGACGACATGATCGTCTCGGGTGGGGAGAACGTCTTCCCGTCCGAGGTGGAGGATCTGATCGCCCGGTTGCCGCAGGTCCGCGAGGTCGCCGTGATCGGCGTACCGGACCCCGACTACGGCCAGCGGCTGGCCGCGTTCCTGGCGCTGCACACCGGCGAGACGCTCGACCCGGAGGCGGTCCGCGAGTACGTCCGCCGCTACCTGGCCCGCTTCTCCGTGCCCCGCGACGTGGTGTTCGTGAAATACCTGCCGCGCAACGCCACCGGCAAGGTGCTCACCCGGGAGCTGCGCCGCTACTTCGACTGATCGACATCGGACAGACAGCCCTGACCGCCCGGTGCTACGTTCTCCCCCGATCGGACGGGGACAACGGGGAGCACCACAATGGACCGGTTTCGGCGGCGTACCGCGCTCGGCCTTTTCGTCGGCGGCGCGTCCGCCGCCGCGCTCGGCTCGTTCGAGCCGGTCCACGGCAGCCGGCCCGACGACGCACCCACCCGGTGGCCGGTTCCGCCCGTCGAACGGGAGAACCGCGCCGCCGGCGAGCCGTGGTGGCCCGCGCACGGCGGCCCGGCCGCCGACGACAGGCGGCGTCAGATCCAGGGGTACGCCTCGACGACGAGCGTCGCCCCCGGCGAGGTGATCGATTTCCACGTCGCGGTCAACCCTGGCGGCCGGTTCCGGATCAGCGTGCACCGCATCGGCTGGTACGGCGGCGCGGGCGCCCGCACGATGCTGACCAGCCCCGAGCTGAGCGGCAAGCCGCAGCCGGTTCCGGTCGCCGACCCGGAAGGTGTGCTCGACTGCCGGTGGCCGGTGTCCTGGCGCCTGCCCGTCCCGCACGGCTGGACCTCCGGCCTCTACCAGGCGGTCTTCACCTCGGCCGGCGGCTGGCGGGCCTGCACGCCGTTCGTGGTGCGTGACGACAGGCGCCCGGCCGCGCTCTGCGTGGTGCTGCCGGTGACCACCTGGCAGGCGTACAACCAGTGGCCGCGCGACCGGCGGGTCGGCAAGAGCCTCTACAACGGCTACCGGCCCAGTGGGCGGCGCGACCCGGCGCTGCGGGCGCGCGCCGTCTCGTTCGACCGCCCGTACGCCGACGCGGGCCTGCCCACCCACTTCGACCGCGACGAGGCAGCGGTCCGGTGGCTGGAACGCAACCGCTACGACGTCAGCTACGCCACCAGCTTCGACCTGCACTCCGGGCGACTCGCCCCGGCCCGGTACCGGGGTCTGGTGTTCTGCGGGCACGACGAGTACTGGTCGGCCGAGATGCGCAGCGCCACCGAGGTCGGCCTGGACGGCGGCACCAGCCTCGCGTTCCTCGGCGCGAACAGCGTCTACTGGCACGCCCGCGTACGCCCCGCCGCCGACGGCCGCCCCGAACGCGTCGTCGAGTGCGCCAAGACACTGCCCGACCCGGGCGCCGGCACCGGCGACCCGACGGTGACCTGGCGCGACCTGGACCGGCCGGAGCAGGCGCTGCTCGGCGTGCAGTACAACGGCATCGTGCTGACCCCGCAGCCGCTCGTGGTGCGCGCCGCCGACCACTGGGTGTGGGCCGGCACCGGCGTCGCCGACGGCGACCGCATCCCGGGCGTGGTCGCGGGCGAGGCGGACGGGCTGCACGCCGCCCTCCCCCGGCCCGCCGGGACCACGCTCAGCTCGTCGCCGTACCCGGCCCAGCAGGGCGGGCGGCGACTCCAGAGCAGCCACGTCCACGAGACGACACGCGGAGCTGTCGTCTTTGCCAGCGGCACGCTCGGCTGGACCCTGGCACTGGACCGGCAGGGGCACCGTGACCCGCGCATCGAGCGGGCCACGGCGAACGTGCTCGACCGGATGGTCGGGCCGGTCAGCCCGGGATCGTGATCCGGCCGTCCACAGCCGCCGCCGCGATGTCGGTGCGGTGGTGGGAACCGGCCAGCTCCACGTCGCGTACCAGGGCGTAGGCGGCGTCGCGCGCGGCGGCCAGGTCCGGCCCGGTCGCCGTACCGCAGAGGACCCGGCCGCCGGCGGACCGCAACGTGCCGTCGGCGTCCCGGCGGGTCCCGGCGTGGATGATCCCGGCGCGGTCCGCGCCGGTGATCACATCACCGGTACGCGGGCCCGCCGGATAGCCGTCAGCCGCCACCACGACCGTGACCGCCGCACCGTCGCGCCAGCCCAGCGGCGGGTGCGCGCCGAGCGTGCCGGTGGCGGCGGCGTGCAGCAGCCCACCCAGCGGCGTCTCCAGCAGGGCGAGCACGACCTGCGTCTCCGGGTCGCCGAAGCGCGCGTTGAACTCGATCACCCGCGGGCCGGACGGCGTGATGGCCAGGCCCACGTAGAGCAGGCCGGCGAACGGCGTGCCCCGGCGGCGCAACTCCGCCAGCGTCGGGTGCACCACGTCGCGCATCACGTCGTCGACCAGGCCGGGCGGGGCCCACGGCAACGGCGCGTACGCGCCCATGCCGCCGGTGTTCGGGCCGGTGTCGCCGTCACCGACGCGCTTGAAGTCCTGTGCGGGCAGCAGCGGCACCGCCGCCTCGCCGTCGGTGACCACGAACAGGGAGACCTCGGGTCCGGACAGGTACTCCTCGATCACCACCCGGCCGCACTCCGCGGCGTGCCGCTCGGCAGCCGCCCGGTCGTCGGTGACCACCACGCCCTTGCCGGCGGCGAGCCCGTCGTCCTTCACCACGTACGGCGCCCCGAACTCGTCGAGCGCGCGCGCCACCGCCGACGCGTCCTCGCAGGTGTACGCGCGGGCGGTCGGCACACCGGCAGCGGTCATCACGTCCTTGGCGAACGTCTTCGAGCCCTCCAGCCGGGCCGCCTCCGCGCTCGGGCCGAACACGGCGATGCCCTTGGCGCGTACCGCGTCGGCGACGCCCGCCACCAGCGGCGCCTCCGGCCCGATGACCACCAGGTCGGCCGCGACCTCGACGGCGAGGGCCGCCACTGCCGCCGGGTCGGTGGGTGTCACCTCCCGAAGCGAGGCGACCTCGCCGATCCCCGGATTCCCCGGAGCCGCGAACAGCGCCTCGACGGCCGGATCCCCGGCGAGTCCGAGCGCGAGAGCGTGCTCCCGCCCACCACCACCCACAAGAAGTACGCGCACGACCGGCATCCTACTGACCGCCCCACCCCACCCCGTCGATCATGAAGTTGACGGCAGGATGTGAGATCGACATCGCCGTCAACTTCATGGTCAACGCCGGGTCCTCGCGGCCAGTGCCTGGCGGATCACCTGGGGGATGTAGTCGGGACGGAGGGTGTCGGGCCAGGTGAACCTGAGGACGGTCCAGCCGGCATTTGTCAGGCGGTTCTGCCGCTGCCTGTCGTCGAATAGCGCATCGGGCGTGGAGTGCGGACCACTTCCGTCCGCCTCGGCGATCACCCGGGCGGTCCGCCAGCCCATGTCGCCGATGCCGAGCAGGTAGCCGTCGGCGTCCCGCACCTCGACCTGGAGTGCGTCCGGCGGGACGCCGCCGTCGACGCACCGGAGACGGGTACGCGTCTCCAGCGGCGACTGGGCGCCGCCGTTCGCCTCGGCCAGGTAACGACGTGCGTTCACCACGCCCCGGCGGCCCGCGATCAGGGCGGGGATGGCCGCGAACTCGTCCTCACTGATCCGTCCCTGGTTGAGCGCCGAGTCGAGCAGGGCCACCGCGACGTAGCGACGTACCCGGAGGACGAGTTCCGCGAGCGTGTGCGTGGAAGCCGTCACCGGAATGCCGTCGACAGTCGTCAGCGCCTGCTCGGGATGCTCGAACTGGTGCAACGCCACGGCGGGATCCCTGACACGGGCCGGCCGCGCCGCGTGCCCCGGCACCGCGACGTGAATCGTGCCCGTCCTCGGCAGCCCCGCGATTCCGTGCAGCTCGGCTGCCGTGCCGAGAACGGCGTGCGCCTCCGGACCCAGCGACAGGACCGCCGCCCGGATCTGACGGCGTCGCTCCGCGCCGTCGGGTCCGGGGCGGTCGACGGCGTACGTCGCGCGAGCCAGCCGCCGCCACCGACGCGAGGTGAGAAGATTGTCGATCTCGTGCCGGCTGAAGCCGGCCCGGAGCGCCTGTGCACGGGTGACGACGCCACCCTGGTCACTCGCGATCTGCCGGATCACCCAAGCCCGTTCCACCCACCGAGCGTCCCCGCGCACCCCACCCACGCGAGACCCCTGTGGATAACCCACCCAACCCTGTGGACAACCCCGACCGGCCTTCGCCGTCGCCCCGTTGATCATGAAGTTAGCGGCAATGTGGATCTACAAAACGGCCGTCAACTTCATGATCAACCGGGTGGGTCCGGGCGGGGACCGGGGGCCCCGGGGGGTGGGGACGGGGTGGGGGTTAGGGGAGGAGGGGGTGGCGGAGGACGTTTTCCTCTCGGCCTGGGCCTACGCCTACCACGCTCACCCGGGTGCCGGTCAGCTCCTCGATGCGGGCGATGTAGCGCCGCGCGTTCTCCGGGAGCTCGTCCTCGGTGCGCGCCTTGGTGATGTCCTCCCACCAGCCGTCGAGCTCTTCGTAGATCGGCGTGGCGTGGTGGAAGTCGGTCTGCGTCATCGGCATGTCGTCGAAGCGCTCACCGTTGATCTCGTACCCGACGCAGATCGGCACCTTCGCGAGGCCGGTCAGCACGTCCAGCTTCGTGACCACCAGGTCGGTGACGCCGTTGAGGCGGCAGGCGTACCGGGCCACCACGGCGTCGAACCAGCCGCAGCGGCGCTCCCGGCCGGTGGTGGTGCCGTACTCGTGGCCGACCTTGCGCAGGTGCTGGCCGTTGTCGTCGAACAGCTCGGTCGGGAACGGGCCGGAACCCACCCGCGTCGTGTACGCCTTGCTCACCGCGATGACCTTGGTGATCGCGGTCGGCGGGATGCCCGCGCCCACGCACGCCCCGCCGGCCGTCGGATTCGACGAGGTGACGAAGGGGTAGGTGCCGTGGTCCATGTCGAGCATGGTGGCCTGGGCGCCCTCCAGCAGCACGGTCTCGCCGCGGTCGAGCGCGTCCCAGAGCATCACCCGGGTCTCGGCGATGTACGGGCGCAGCCGCTCGGCGTACTGGAGGTACTCCTCGACGGTCTCCTCGACGTCGATCGCCTTGCGGTTGTAGATCTTGAACAGCAGCTGGTTCTTCTCGCGGAGCGCCAGTTCCAGCTTCTTGCGCAGGATGCCCGGGTCGAGCAGGTCCTGCAGGCGGATGCCCATCCGGGCGACCTTGTCGCCGTACGCGGGGCCGATGCCCCGGCCGGTGGTGCCGATGCGGGAGCTGCCGAGGTAGCGCTCCACCACCCGGTCCAGCGCCCGGTGGTGCGGCATGATCAGGTGTGCGTCACCGGAGATGCGCAGGCGGGACACGTCCACGCCGCGCTCGGCGAGGCCGTCGATCTCCTGCAGCAGCACCTTCGGGTCGACCACCACGCCGTTGCCGATCACGATCATCGCGCTCGGTGACAGCGCACCCGACGGCATGAGGTGCAGCGCGTACTTCTGGCCGTCCGGCGTGATCACCGTGTGGCCTGCGTTGTTGCCGCCGGAGTAGCGCACGACGTAGTCGACCCGCTCACCCAGCAGGTCGGTAACCTTGCCCTTGCCCTCGTCGCCCCACTGGGCGCCGAGCAGCACGATCGCTGGCATCTTCTCGCCTCCAGAAGGCTCGGGTGCCAGGTGGCGACCGGTCAGCGAGCCCGGGGTGTCAGGCTAACAAGTAGTGACGGTGGGACCAGCAGGGGTTGGTCGAGAAGCAGGAGGCTCCTTCGTGTACGACGTGGTGCTGCTCACCCTCGGCTCGGACCGGGACGCTCCCGGTGGTGGCTGCGGCAGCGGCGGCGCCTGCTGCGGCGGCGCGGACGACACCGCTGCCGAGAGCGGCGAGGAGCGCTGCGAGACGCCGCGCGTACCGGTGCTGGCCTGCGCGGACGAGCTGACCGCCCGCGGCGCCCGGGTGACCACGGTGACCGCGCGATCGGACCGGGAGATCGACGAGGTGCTGGCCCGGCTCGACGGCCCGCCGCGCGCCGACGGCCTCACCTGGCCCGACTCCGACGGCAAGACCCGGCTGGTCGTCGCCACGGCGAGTGACGGCCAGTTGCGCGCCGTCCTGCGCCGGCTGGTCCGCCGGTACGCTCCGCCGCCGAGCCGCCGCCCCGCGGACCTGGCCGACAACCGTACGGTGCCCGACCTGCCCCCGGTGGGCGTACTCCCGCTCGATCCGGCCCGGTCCGGGACGGCGCGGGACCTGGCCGCGCAGCTCGGGCTGCCCCGGGATCCGGCGGGTGTGGCCGCCGCGGTGCTGGACGGCACCGCCCGGCGGCTGGACCTGCTGCGCAACGACGGCGGCTCGGTGACGCTGGACGGCGCGCTGCTCGGCGCCGCCGACGACGCCGGCCGCCCGCTGCACTGGCGGGCCCGGGTCGAGGTCGACGGCACGGTGCTCAGCGACGGTTCCGAGCCGATCACGGCGTGCGCGATCGGCAACGCGGGCGGGTACGCGCGCCTGGGTGAGGTGGACCTGCTGGGCGGTCCGGATCCGGCCGACGGCCGGGTGACGGTGGGCGTCGCCGTACCGGTGGTGAGCCGGTCGGCGTTGGGCCGGAAGAAGGTCCGGCTGGAGGTGCGCCGGGCGCGGGGCCGTGCGGTGGCGGTGGTGCCCCGCGACGAGAAGGTGCCCTTCCTCGACGACGGCGTCGAGGGCGAGCTGAGCCGCAAGCGCTCCTGGTGGACCGAGCCGGGCGCCTGGGCGGTCTGGACGGGCTGACCTCGGTCGATTCCCTCCCGGCTCGCGGCGCTGGCCGGACCGCCTATCCTCGGCGGAAGGAATGGGGAGGAACCGTGGTGCACGAGAACGACGACCGGGCCCACGTACCGGGCCGGCCGCAGGTGCCGCAGCGGGACGTCGAGCCGCTCTGGCCGCCGGAGGAGACCGACGCGGCGGCGGCCACGATCCCGCCGTGGGCGTCGGTGCCCTGGCCGCTCCCGTCGGCCGACGCTCCGACACCGCCGGCGGCGGACGTCCCGGCACCACCGGCGGCGGACGTTCCGACGCCGCCGGCGCCCGCGGTCGACCTGGACCTGCCGTTCACGCTCGACCAGGCGACGTCCGGCCCGTCACCGGCCCAGCCGGCACCGACGACCACGCCCGCCCCGGACACGACCGCCGCCCGGGAGACCTCCGACGCGGACGACGAGGGCGCCGGGAACGGACGGGCCACCTCGCCGTGGGCACAGCCGCCGCAGCGGGCCGGGTCGGACTCCACCACCACGCCGGTCCCCGCCGACGCCACGGCCGCGGAGCCCGAGGCAGCGGAGGCCGACGGCACCGCGTCCGGCCGCGCCACCGTGCCGTCGCCGTCGCCGTCGCCGTCCGACGCTCGCTCCGAAGACGGCACGGTTTCCGGCCGCGCCGCTGTCACCGCGGTACCGCCCGCACCGTCCGACGCCCTCCCCACCGACGGCACCGTCGCGGGCCGGGCCACTGTCGCCGGTACGCCGGCCCCGCCGTCGCCGGACACCGGCTCCGGAGCGACAGGGCCCGGCGGTCCCGCGCCGGAGCCGCCGCGCCTCGGGCCGTTCCCGCCGTCGCCGGGCGTGCCGGCACAGCCGTCCCCCTACGGCAACGGCTACCCGCCGCCCGGCTACCAGCCACAACCCGGCCAGCCCGGGTATCAGCCGCAACCTGGCCAGCCCGGCTGGTACCCGCCGACCGGCTGGACGCCCCAGGCCGGCGTGCCACAGCCGGGCGCTCCGATGCCCCCGCAGGCGCCCGTGTCCGGCCCGGTGGCACCCCCGCCGGCGCATCAGCCCCCGGCCCACCCGGAGCAGGGCTGGACGCCGCAGCAGGCGGTGCCCCCGACCGCCGAGGACTTCGCCCGCCGCCGCCAGGCCCGGCCGGTCGACCCGGTGGCCACCATGGGCGTACGCGCGGTGGTCAATAAGATCGGGCTGGTCCGGCTCGCGCCCGGGCGGCACGAGCAGGAGATGAAGCGCGACATCGAGATGGTCCGCCGCAACTTCGGCGGGCTGCGCCAGGTGACGGTGGTCAACCCGAAGGGCGGCGCCGGCAAGACGGTGGCGATCCTGCTGCTCGCCATGACGTTCGGCCAGAAACGCGGCGGGTACGTGCTGGCCTGGGACAACAACGAGACCCAGGGCACCCTCGGCATGCGGGCGCAGCAGGACTTCCACGCCCGTACGGTGCGGGACATGCTGCGCGACCTGGCCCAGTTCCAGGGGCCGCACGGCCGGGTCGGCGACCTCTCGCAGTACGTCCGCTCGCAGGGCGAGGGCATGTTCGACGTGCTCGCCTCGGACGAGTCCGCGACCGGCGGCGAGATGCTCACCGCCGCCGCGTTCGCGGAGATCCGTGAGGTGGTCAGCCGCTTCTACAAGCTGATCTTCGTGGACACCGGGAACAACGTCCGGGCGCAGAACTGGCAGGCCGCCATGGACGCCACCGACCAGCTCGTGGTGACCATGTCGGCCCGTAACGACTCGGCCGAGACCGCCGCCCGGATGCTCGACCACCTGGAGCAGAGCGGCCGGCAGCGGCTGGTGCGGCAGGCGGTGACGGTGGTCTCGATGCCGCCGTCACGCAAGGAGATCGACCTGCCCGCCATCCAGGCCCACTTCGCGGCGCGGACCCGGGCGGTGCTGCTGGCGCCGTACGAGCGGCTCATCGACACCGGCGAGCCGCTGCGGTACGGGCAGCTCTCCTCCGCCACCCGGGACGCCTGGCTGAAGATCGCCGCGTCGGTGGCGGAGGGACTGTAGGACGGGCGCGACGGCCGGCCCCGGATCGGGACCGGCCGTCGCGGCAGTGGTCAGTCGCCGGAGAGCGCGTCTCCGGCGGCCGGGTCGCAGTCGCGGAGGAACTGGGCGCACCGGGCCGCCTCGTCCGCCTCGCCGATCTCCCCCGCGGCGCGGGACAGCACGTAGAGGCAGCGGAGGAAGCCCCGGTTGGGCTTGTGCGACCAGGGCACCGGGCCGTGACCCTTCCAGCCGCTGCGGCGCAGCTGGTCCAGGCCCCGGTGGTAACCGGTGCGGGCGTACGCGTACGCCGCCACGACCTGACCCGCGGCGAGCGAGCGGCCGGCCAGCGCGGCCCACGCCGCGCTGTGGGTCGGGAATCGGGCCGCGACCTCGGCGTACGCCTCGTCGGTGCCCTGCTCGGCCGCCGCCGCCAGCGCGGCGTCGGCCTCCTCGTGGGCCGGGAGCAGGGTGGCCGGTGGCTCAGGCAACAGGTTCTGCATCGCCCCATTCAACCCGCTTCGCCCACGGGTACGCGAGGGGCCTCGCCCGTACGGTTGGCTGAACGGCTGAGGGTTTCGTCACGCCTGCGGCGGGAGCACACGTACCCGCGGCCCATGCCGCCGCCGCGGTTCTTGCACTACAAATACAGATCCGGAGCCTCCCCAGGACCCGGTTACGCAGGAGCCCGGCGGCGTGCCCGCCGGGCTCCTGTCGTTCCCGCCCCCGGTTTCGGCGCTTGCCGTGCGGGGGCAGGATGGCCTGGTGCCGACCCCACCACCCGCGGACGTCATCGAGCCGCACGCGCCCCACGTCAACGAGATCGAGACCCGCACCGCGTTCGAGCAGCGGCTGGCCGGGGGAACCCTGGCCGGTCTGACCGTGCAGGGCCTGCGCCTCGACCTCGACCCGGTACCCGACCTGCGCGGGATCGACGTCACCGGCACGCTCTTCGTGGGCTGCCGGTTCGCCGGCCGCGAGGTGGGCGCGGATCTGGTCCGCCGGGGCGCCAACGTGGTCCCGCCGTTCTCCGGGCTGCCCTACCCGACCCAGCCGTCGCACCTCTACACCGCCGACGAGCTGGCCGCCGGGTTCGCCGAGGGCGGGTTCGCCGAGATGTACGACACCCGGGTGTACGCGCACTTCCGGGCGCACGGCGGCGCGCTGCCGGACGTACGCGAGGCGCTCGGGCAGCGACTGCACGACCACGGCGTGGACAACGCGCTGGCCGACGCCACCCGGTCGTGGCTGGCCGCGCACGGGCCGCAGTCGGTCGTCGGGGTGATGGGCGGGCACGCGGTGCCGCGCGGCAGTGTCGCGTACCGGATGGCCGCCGTGCTGGGCTGGGAGCTGGCGCGGGCCGACCGCCTGGTGGTCACCGGCGGCGGTCCGGGCGTGATGGAGGCGGCGAACCTCGGCGCGTTCCTCGCGGCCTGGCCGGCCGAGGAGCTGTCCGCCGCGATCGACGTGCTCGCCGTCGCGCCGGACTTCACCGACCACGACCGGTACACGGCGGCGGCGCTGGCGGTGCGCAAGCGGTACGCGGACGGCCCGTCTCTGCCCTCGCCCCGCCCGTCGGCACCGGGCGCCGAGTGGGCCCGTTCCGGCGGGCTGGCCATCCCCACCTGGCTGTACGGCCACGAGCCGGCGAACCTGTTCGCGGGCCGGATCGCGAAGTACTTCTCCAACGCCATCCGGGAGGACACGATCCTGCGGCTGGCCCGGGGCGGGATCGTGTTCGCGCCCGGCAAGGCCGGCACCGTGCAGGAGGTGTTCCAGGCGGCCACCAAGACGTTCTACGGCACCGACGGGGCGAGCGGGGCGTACGTGTTCCTGGACCGCACCTACTGGACCACCGAGCTGCCGGTGGAGTCGTTGCTGCGGCCGCTGTTCGCCGCGTCGCCGTTCGGCGACCTGTCGCACACGATCCACCTGACCGACGACGTGCACGACGCCATCCGCCTGCTGGTGCAGTGAAAGGAAGGGCCCCCTGTTAACGCCTCCGGTAGAGGAAGGGCCCCTTGTTAACCACTGTGGTTGACAAGGGGCCCTTCCTTACCCGCGAGGGGTCACTTCATGGTGGTGCCGGTGGAGCGCAGGTGCTCGCAGGCCTCGACCACGCGGGCGGCCATGCCGGCCTCGGCGGCCTTGCCCCAGACGCGCGGGTCGTACATCTTCTTGTTGCCGACCTCGCCGTCGACCTTCAGCACGCCGTCGTAGTTGCGGAACATGTGGTCCGCGACCGGGCGGGTGAAGGTGTACTGGGTGTCGGTGTCGATGTTCATCTTCACCACGCCGTAGTCCAGGGCCTCCCGGATCTCCGACAGCAGCGAGCCGGAGCCGCCGTGGAAGACCAGGCTCAGCGGCTTGTCCTTGCCGTACTTGGCGCCGACCGCGTCCTGGATCTGCTTGAGCACCTCGGGGCGCAGCTTCACGTTGCCCGGCTTGTAGACGCCGTGCACGTTGCCGAAGGTCAGCGCCGCCATGTAGCGGCCCTTCTCGCCCAGGCCGAGCGCGTCGACCATGGCCAGGCCGTCCTCGACGGTGGTGTAGAGCTTGTCGTTGATGGCGTTCTCGACGCCGTCCTCCTCGCCGCCGACGACGCCGACCTCGATCTCGAGGACGATCTTGCCCTTGGCGGCCTCGGCGAGCAGCTGCTCGGCGATCTCCAGGTTCTCCGCCACCGGCACGGCCGAGCCGTCCCACATGTGCGACTGGAACAGCGGCTCCTGGCCGGCCTTGACGCGCTCCTGCGAGATGGCCATCAGCGGCCGGACGAACTTGTCCAGCTTGTCCTTCGGGCAGTGGTCGGTGTGCAGCGCGATGTTCACCGGGTACTTCTTGGCGACCTCGTGCGCGTACGCGGCGAACGCCACGGCGCCGGTCACCATGTCCTTCACGGACGGGCCGGACAGGTACTCCGCGCCGCCGGTGGAGACCTGGATGATGCCGTCGCTCTCCGCATCGGCGAAGCCCTTGAGCGCCGCGTTCAGCGTCTGCGAGGAGGTCACGTTGATCGCGGGGTACGCGTACCGGCCGGCCTTGGCCCGGTCCAGCATCTCCGCGTAAGCCTCAGGGGAAGCGATGGGCATGTCGAACGCTCCTTACTTACCGCTCTCGGCCGTGCAGGCCGCTGTCTTCCATGGGCGCGACCGTTCCGGTCGCTCACGTCCATGGGTGCGCCGGACCGCGCTGTCCACCGCGGGCAGTATCCCGCAGGAGCGCGAGCGGGGCGCAACCGGCCCGGACGCCGCTCACCGATTCTCCAGCCGGTCCGGTACGACGACGCTGATCAGCCAGCTCACCACCGCGACCACGATGGCGCCCCAGAAGGCGGCCCAGAAGCCGTCCACGTGGAACGGGAGCTTCAGCACGCCGGCGATCCAGTCGGTCAGCATGAACAGCAGCGCGTTCACCACGAGCGCGAACAGACCGAGCGTGAGCAGGTAGAACACGCAGCCGAACACCTTGATGAGCGGCTTGAGCACCGCGTTGACCACGCCGAAGACCAGTGCCACCACGATCAGGGTGAGCACGTTGTTGCCGGTGTTGCGGCCGCTCACCTCCACCCCGGGCACGATCAGCGTCGCGATCCACAACGCGACCGCGGTGATCGCCAGTCGGATCAGGAAGCCCATGGCAACCATCCTGGCACCGGCCGCGCTCCCGGAGCGGGACAATCGCCGACTCCGCGTTCCGCCCGCCACCCAGCGGCGGCCCGGAGCAGCCCGTACGGTGGTGGGGACGATGCCCGCACGGAGATCAGGGAGGGACGATGGGTCAGCCCGACGAGGACTTCGCGCCCAGTGACCACCTCGCCCCGGAGGAGCGGGATCTGGAGGCCGAACCGGCCGACGCGGTGGAGCAGGCCACCACGGTGACCGACGACACCGACGGTGAGCCGCACCGCGGCATGGAGGTCGACGACTGGGACGCCATGGAGCAGGCCCGCGTCGTCACCGCTGACGAGGACGACTACCGCTGACGCGGCGCCGGGTCACCGCAGGGCGGTGGCCTGGGCCGGGTGGACGGCGGCCCACTCCGCCAGCCGGTCGGCCCGCAGCGCGTCCAGGAACCCGGGGCTGAGCGCCGGGTCCGGCTCGAATCCGTGCCCCTTCTCCTCTGCGATGCGCACCGGAAGACTCAGCGCGACCGGCTCGGCGCCACCGGCCCGGCTGGTCGCGCCCACCAGCGCCGGCAGCGACAGGTCGCCGGTGTCGACCGTGACGGCCGATCCGACCCGCAGGAGCAGCCGGCCGAGTTGTGCCGGGTCCGTCGCCGTCCCCTGCTCCCGAAGCTGGTGGAGCAGGCCGGCGGCGTAGCGCGCCGCGTTGCGGTCGCGGTCCAGTCCGCCGTCGCGCAGGCCGTACCGCTGCCGCAGCAGGTCCACCGCCGCCGCGCCGTCCAGCCGCTGGCACCCGGCCGGGAACCGTCGCTCGGTGTGCACCGAGCGCACCGACTCCGGCAGGCAGACCGGTACGCCGCCGACCGCGTCGGTCAGCTCCCGTGCCCCCGGGTACGTGAGCACGGCGCCGGCGTCGACGCGTACCCCGGTCAGCCGGGCGACCGCCTGGCGGGTCGTCCGGTAGCCGGCGGCCAGGTCGGTGCCCGCCCCGGGGGCGCGGGAGAAGGTCGCGTTGAGTTTCTCCGACCCTCCGCGCGCCGGTATCGGCACCAGCAGGTCGCGCGGGAGCGACACGAGGTAGAGCCGGCTCCGGTCGGCCGGCACGTGCACCAGCAGGATCGAGTCGGCACGGCGGCTGCCGGCGTCCTGGTCGACGCCGAGCAGCAGCACGTTCAGCGCGCCGCCGGGTTCCGGCTCCGGCGTGGCGAGCAGGGGCGCCGCTGTGGGTGCCGGTGGCCGGGGCGCCATCGCGGTGAAACCGACCAGCGCGACGGCGGCGACCGCCAGCGCGGTGCCGGCCAGGCGTACGCGCCGACGGCGCCGACGGCGCATGACGACCGCCCGGTCGACGGCGGCCCGGACCGGGCCGACGGGCGGGGTGGACTCCTCGAGGCAGGCGAACGCGGCCCGCAGTTCGTCCTCGATCATCAGCAGACCTCCACGAGTTCGGCTCGGAGGGTGGCCAGCGCGCGCGAGATGCTGGACCGGACGGTGCCCACGGCGCAGCCGAGGATTTCGGCGATCTCCCCGTCCGGCAGGTCCTCGTAGTAGCGCAGCACCAGGGCGGCGCGCTGCCGCCGGGGCAATCGGGACAGCCAGGACCGGATCTGGTCCCGGTCGACGGTGGACTGGGCGTGGTCGGCAGTGGCGGGCACCGAGTCGTCGGCCTCGCCGCGCAGCAGCACCCGTCGCGCCCACGAGCCGCGCCGCCAGTCGATGAACTGGTTGGTGAGCATGCGGCGCACGTACCGCTCCGGGACGTCGCTGCGAGCCACCCGCCGCCAGTGGAGCTGGACCCGGACCATGGTCTCCTGCACCAGGTCCTGGGCCTGGTGTGGGTCGCCGGTCAGCATGACCGCGTACCGCAGCAGGGCGCCCAGCCGCGCGTCGGCGAACTCCTCGTACGTCACTGCACCTCCCGGTGTCCGATTGATGGACGGTCCCGGGCAGCTGGAACATTGCGGTGACGCCGATCATCCGTTCGGTCAATATTCATGATGTGGGACAACGCGATCCTTTAAGGAATCTTTAAGCTCCGTGGGCTCCACCTGAACACCCCCACGGGAGGACCCCCACATGCTCAGCAACTCCAGCCGGCGTTGGCTCGCCGGGTTGGGCGTCGCAGGCGCGTTCGTCGCCGCCTCCGCCACCCCCGGCTACGCCGCGGACTCCGAGGTCAAGCTCGGTGTCTTCTTCGGCGACACCACGATCGCCACCGATTCGGACGGCAAGATCGAGTCCAGCACCGTCCACAGCTCGGCCCCGGTCGTGCTGCACGACGTCACCGTCCGCTACGAGCTCACCGGCCTCGCCGGCAAGGTGACTGTCGGCAAGGATGAGGACACCTCCGCCGACTGCACCTCGCCGTCGGCGAACGTGCTCGTGTGCACGTTGCCCTGGGAGGTGGAGGTCGACGAGTGGGGCCACGGCGGGCTCTTCCCGGTGCAGATCAAGGCCACCGACAAGGCCGCGGACGGCGACGCCGGCACGATCAAGGTGACGCTGTCGGCGAACGGCTTCGACGGCGTCTCGCACGAGGCCAAGGTGCGCGTCGGTGAGGGCGTCGACCTGGCGGCCGGCCCGGAAACCACGGTGTCTGCCGCCCCCGGCAAGAGCTTCACCGCGCCGCTGAAGGTGACGAACGTCGGCGAGACCACCGCCAAGGGCGCCGCCGTCATCTTCTACAACGACTACGGCCTGAACTCCACCAAGCACTACAGCAACTGCACGTACGTCGGCGACGAGCTGCGCACCTGCCGGTTCGACGAGGAGCTTCCCGCCGGCGGCACGTTCGGCGCGACGCTGCCGTACGCGCTCGGCGCGGACACCATGGCGCCGGGCTCCCGGTACGGCGAGATCATCTGGATGACGCCGAACGAGTTCGAGGACTTCGAGGGCTACCTCGGCAACTACGACGTGACCATCGGCGAGCCGGGCACCGACGGCAAGCTGACGCTGGCCGAGGCCGCCGGCAAGGCCGCGGCGCGGGGCTTCCAGGCCGACCCCCGGCCGGAGAACAACGGCACGTACCTCGAGGTGAAGGTCACCGGCAACAACAGCACCGACCTGGAGGCGCTCGGCGCCGCCGTGACCGGCAAGGCCGGCGCGACGGTCAAGGCGGCCATCGGTCTGCGCAACAACGGCCCGGCCACCCTGGACTACAGCCGCTCCGGCAGCTCGGTCACGTACCTGACCTTCGACGTGCCGAAGGGCACCACCACGACGGCGGTTCCGGAGAACTGCGCGCCGGTCAAGGGTGACGAGTGGGGTGAGCCCGGCCAGCCGGGTGGGCGTCACTACCGCTGCTACTTCGGCTCGCAGCTGAAGGTCGGCGAGACCGTCACGCTCGACTTCGGCCTGAAGATCGACAAGGTGATCGCCAACGACACCGGCCTCGTGAAGATCAACGTGCCGTGCGAGTGCGACGGTGGCTTCTACCGCGACGTGAAGCCGGCCAACGACACCGCCAAGGTAGTCGTCAACGCGGCGGCGGGTGGCGGCGACGGTGGACAGGGCGGCGGTGACGGCGGCACGCTGCCGATCACCGGTTCCTCCACCGGCCTGATCGCCGGCATCGGCGCGCTGCTGCTCGGTGCCGGCGCGGTCGGCTACGTGCTGACCCGCCGCCGCCGGACCCGCTTCGTAGCCTGACCCGAAGCACCCCAGGTGCCCCGCCGACCCAAGGTCGGCGGGGCACCGCCACATAGAAAGCAAAGACACCCAGCAGCACGCCCGTCGACGAAGCCGGACCACGTCAGGTTTCCGGGGAGCCCGGCCCGCGCAGGGATCAAGCCTGACCGCCCGGAGCGGGTCGGGCTCCCCGGAAACCCCCACGACACGGACCAACAAACCAAGAGATCATCGACAAGTGCTGCTGACCCTCACCACGACCCACCGCCCCGCGACCGACCTCGGCCACCTCCTGGTGAAGCACCCGGACCGCGTACAGACCTTCGATCTGCCCGCCGGTGCCGCGCATGTGTTCTACCCGGAGGCGGACGAGGCGCGCTGCACGGCGGCGCTGCTGGTCGAGATCGATCCGCTCAAGCTGGGCGGCGGCCGGAAGAATCGGGCGCCGGAGGGATTCGCGCTCGGGCAGTACGTGAACGACCGCCCGTACGCCGCGTCGAGCCTGCTCTCGTCAGCGCTGTCGAAGGTGTTCCGCTCCGCCCTGCGCGGCGAGTCGCGCGACCGTCCCGAGCTGGCGGCGAGCGCGATCCCGCTGGCCGTACGGGTGCCGGTGCTGCGCTGCCGGGGCGGCGCCGAGCTGGCGGTACGGATCTTCACCCCGCTGGGCTGGACCGTGACTGCGACCCCGATCCCGCTCGACGAGACGTACCCGGAATGGGGCGACAGCCGGTACGTCGACCTGACGCTGACCGGCACGCTGCGGCTCGCGGACGCGCTCAACCACCTGTACGTGCTGCTGCCGGTGCTCGACGACGCCAAGCACTACTGGGTGGCGCCGGACGAGGTGGACAAGCTGCTGCGCGCCGGTGCCGGCTGGCTGGCCGGGCACCCGGAGCGGGGCCTGATCACGCGCCGCTACCTGGCGCACCGCCGCGCGCTCGCGGGCGAGGCGATGGCGCGCCTGACCGAGCTGCGACTTGCCGACGAGCCCTCCGCCGACGACAGCATCGAGCCGTCGACCGGAGAGCCGGCCGAGTCGCCGGGCGGCGGGGCCGGGACGGCGGAGGACGTCCGCCGCGCCTCCCTCGCGGTACGGCGTCGGGAGGCGGTGCTCGCCGCGCTGCGGGACAGCGGCGCGAGCCGGGTGCTGGACCTGGGTTGCGGTGGCGGCGCGCTGCTCACCGCGCTCGTCGCCGACCGGCGGTTCACCGAGGTGGTGGGCGTCGACGTGTCCGACCGGTCGCTGGCCGTGGCGGCCCGGCGGCTGCGGCTGGACCGGCTGCCGGAGCGGCAGCGGGACCGGATCCGGCTGTGGCAGTCCGCGCTGACCTACCGGGACGACCGGCTCCGGGGGTACGACGCGGCGGTGCTGATGGAGGTCGTCGAGCACCTCGACCCGCCGCGCCTGCCGGCGCTGGAGGACGCGGTGTTCGGTCACGCGCGGCCGGGCACGGTGGTGGTGACCACCCCGAACGTCGAGTACAACGTGCGCTACGAGGGGCTCGAGCCGGGCCGGTTCCGGCACGCGGACCACCGGTTCGAGTGGACCCGGGCCGAGTTCGCCGCCTGGGTGGACCGGGTGGCGGCGGCCCACGGCTACACGGCGGTGCTCGGCGGCGTCGGCGACGACGACCCGGAGGTGGGCACGCCGACCCAGATCGCGGTGCTCACCCGCGACGAGCGCGCCGGCCAGCGCGGCCGGGCCGACAACAACGACAGCAACGACAGCACCGACCGGAAGGAGGCGACGAACCGATGACCGTCCTGGACATCCCCGAGCTGGCACTGGTGGCGCTCGTCGGCGTCTCCGGCTCCGGCAAGTCCACGTTCGCCCGGCGGCACTTCGCGCCCAGCCAGGTGCTCTCCTCGGACACGTTCCGCGGCCTGGTGGCCGACGACGAGAACGACCAGTCCGCGTCGGCCGACGCGTTCGACGCGCTGCACCACGTCGCCGCCATCCGGCTGCGCCGGGGACTGCTCACCGTGGTCGACGCGACGAACCTCCAGCCGCACGCCCGCGCCGGGCTGATCCGGGTGGCCCGGGAGCACGACGTGCTGCCGGTGGCGATCGTGCTGGACGTGCCGGAGGCGGTGGCCTGGGAGCGTACGGAGGCGCGCGCCGACCGCACGCACGGTCGCCAGGTGCTCAACCGGATGCGCCGCGACCTGCGGCAGTCGTACGGGCGACTGGCCCGGGAGGGCTTCCGCAAGGTGCACGTGCTGCGCGGCGTGGAGGAGATCGACGCCGCGGAGATCCGCTACGAGAAGCTGTTCAACGACCGGCGCGACCTGACCGGCCCGTTCGACGTGATCGGGGACGTGCACGGCTGCCGTGCCGAACTGGAGGCGCTGCTGTCCCGGCTCGGCTACGTGCTGCGGCACGACGACGCGGGCCGCCCGGTGGACGCGGCGCACCCGTCGGGGCGTACCGCGGTGTTCGTCGGTGACCTGGTGGACCGCGGCCCGGACTCGCCCGGCGTGCTCCGCCTGGTGATGGGCATGGTGGCGGCCGGCCACGCGATCTGCGTGCCTGGTAACCACGAGCAGAAGCTGCTGCGCAAGCTGCGCGGCCGGGACGTCCGGCTGACCCACGGCCTGGCCGAGACGATGGAGCAGCTCGCCGCCGAGTCGCCGGAGTTCGTCGCCGGGGTGGAGACGTTCATCGACGGCCTGGTCAGCCACTTCGTGCTCGACGGCGGCCGGCTGGTGGTGGCGCACGCCGGGCTGAAGGAGGCGTACCACGGGCGGGCGTCCGGCCGGGTGCGGTCGTTCGCGCTCTACGGCGAGACCACCGGCGAGACCGACGAGTACGGCCTGCCGGTGCGCTACCCGTGGGCGCGGGACTACCGGGGCTCGGCGATGGTCGTGTACGGGCACACGCCGACGCCCGAGCCGGAGTGGGTGAACAACACCATCTGCCTGGACACCGGTTGCGTGTTCGGCGGGAAGCTCACCGCGCTGCGCTACCCGGAGAAGGAGCTGGTCGCGGTCCCGGCGGTGAAGGAGTGGTACGCCCCGGCGCGTCCGCTGGTCCCGGTCGCGCCCGCGCGTCCGGACACCGTGCTGGACCTGGCCGACGTGACCGGGCGACGGCACGTCACCCACGCGTACGGTTCGCTCACGGTGCCCGCCGAGAACGCCGCCGCCGCGCTGGAGGTGATGAGCCGGTTCGCGGTCGACCCGGGGCGGCTGGTGTGGCTGCCGCCGACCATGGCGCCCTGCTCCACGTCGACGGTCGAGGGGTTCCTGGAGCACCCGGCCCAGGCGTTCGCCGACTACCGGGCCGCCGGTGTCGACCGGGTGGTGTGCGAGGAGAAGCACATGGGCTCGCGGGCGGTGGTGCTCGTCGAACGGGAGCCGGGCCGGTTCGACGGCGGGGTGGTGCACACCCGTACCGGTAGGCCGTTCTTCGGCCCCCCGCTCGACGGCGAGCTGCTGGCCCGGGTGCGCGCGGCGGTCACCGCCGCCGGTCTCTGGGCCGAGCTGGGCACCGACTGGCTGCTGCTCGACACCGAGCTGCTGCCCTGGTCGGCGAAGGCGGGCGGGCTGATCCGCGAGCAGTACGCCGGGGTCGGCGCGGCCGGGCGGGCCGCGTTGCCGGCGGTGCTCGGGGCGCTGGACACGGCCGCCGGGCGCGGGCTGCCGGTGGCCGGGCTGCGCGACCGGATGGCCGGGCGGGCCGCCGAGGTCACCGCCTACTCGGCGGCCTACCGGGCGTACGTCCGGCCGACCGACGGGCTGCGCGGGGTGACGCTGGCGCCGTTCGCGGTGCTGGCGGGGGCCGGGGCGAGCTACGCCGACCGGGACCACGGCTGGCACCTGGCGCTGGCCGACCGGCTCTGCGCCGCCGACCCGGAGTTCTTCACCCCGACCCGGCGGCGGGAGGTGGACCTGGCCGACGAGGCGGCGGTGGCGGACGCGACGCAGTGGTGGCTGACGCTCACCGCGGCCGGCGGCGAGGGCATGGTGGTCAAGCCGTACGCGGGCCTGGCCGCCCGGACGCCGAAGGGCTCGCTGCTCCAGCCGGGAATCAAGTGCCGGGGCCGGGAGTACCTGCGGATCATCTACGGTCCCGGGTACACCGAGGCGGCGCAGCTCGCCGCGTTGCGCCGCCGGTCGCTGGGCCGCAAGCGCGGGCTCGCCCTGCGCGAGCACGGTCTGGGCCTGGCCGCCCTGGACGCACTGGCCGAGGACGCCCCGCTCTGGCGCCGCCACGAGCTGGTGTTCGCGATCCTCGCCTGCGAGTCCGAGCCGGTCGATCCCCGCCTCTGACGACCATGCCCGGTCCGGCCGAAATGCCGGACCGGGCCGGGGTACCCTGTGTGGCCGTGGACACAGCAGAGAAGACCCGGATGTTCTCCGAGAGCGTGGCGTTGAACCCGCTCGACCCGAAGGACCTCATCCACACCTTCGGCATGATCGGCGTCTGGGTGATCCTCTTCGCCGAGACCGGGCTGCTGGTCGGCTTCTTCTTCCCGGGTGACTCGCTGCTGTTCCTGGCCGGGGTGGCCGCCTCCCCGGTGGCCGACGCCATCTTCGGCGACGGCACCCGCGTGTCCCTGGCCGGGCTGCTGATCGGCGGTCCGCTCTGCGCCATCGTCGGCGCCCAGCTCGGGCACTGGCTCGGCGCCCGGTTCGGCCGCCGCATGTTCGACAAGCCCAACTCCCGGCTGTTCAAGCGGGAGTACGTGGAGAAGGCGGAGTACTACTTCCAGAAGTTCGGCCCGGCGAAGGCCGTGGTGCTGGCCCGGTTCATCCCGATCGTGCGGACGTTCCTCAACCCGGTGGCCGGGGTGCTGGGCATGTCGTCCCGCCAGTTCTTCGTGTGGAACGTGGTGGGCGCGATCCTCTGGGTGGACGGCATCCTGCTGATCGGCTACCTGCTGGCCCGCCAGATCTACGACGCCATCGGCGACAAGATCGACAGGTACATCCTGCCGGTGGTCGCGCTGATCATCGTGATCTCGGTGCTGCCGATCTTCTTCGAGTTCCTGCGGGACCGGCGGGCACGCAAGCGCGGCGAGGCGGTCGCGGTGATCACCGCGGCGACCGTGGCGGGCACTGTGGAGGCGGCCCGTGAGGGCATCCACGAGCACGGTGACGGGCACGACGGTTCGCACCGCCGCTGAGCGGCCGCGTAAAGACAGCGAAGGCCGGCCCTCGGGCGAGGACCGGCCTTCGACGTCACTGCTCCAGCCGGGTCACACGGACGACGACAGCCGTCACCGTGCGCTGATGGCGCCACCCCTCGCACGCCACCGGTCACCCGGTCGGGACGACCCTCGTTCGGGTCGGCCCGAAGGTTTCAGCGAGCCTTCTTGGTGGCCCGCTTCCGCGGCGGGGTGAGCAGATCCGCGATCGTGGCGATCGCGGACGGCACCAGCCGGTAGTACGCCCAGACCCCGCGCTTCTCCCGCTCCAGCAAGCCGGCCTCGGTGAGGATTCGCAGGTGGTGGCTGACCGTCGGCTGCGAGAGGCCGAGCGGCGCGGTGAGGTCACACACGCACGCCTCCCCCTCGGGAGCCGACTGGATCAGGCTGAGCAGCCGCAGCCGTGCGGGGTCAGCGAGGGCCTTGAGGACCCCCGCAAGCCGCTCGGCGTCGGCGCGTTCGATCGGCTCGCCGGCAAGCGGCGAGATCTGAGGCATGGTCATTTCAGCCAACGCAGTTCCCACGTATTCCATCCTTCCACCAGCAGCATCGATCCGCCTGCATATCAGCAGATCCGAATCGGCAAACTTTTACGCCACAAGGCCGAGGTCAGCCAACGTATAGGCCGCCCGATAGGGCAATCCGGCGGCTCGCACCGTGTCGCCGGCACCTCGATCAACAATAACCGCCACACCCACCACCTCGGCCCCTGCCTCACGCAATGCCTCGACAGCCGTCAACACACTTCCACCGGTCGTGGAGGTGTCCTCGACCGCCAGCACCCGCCGCCCGGAGACGTCCGGCCCCTCGATCCGGCGCTGAAGACCGTGAGCCTTGCCCTCCTTGCGGACCACGAAGGCGTCGACAGCGCGGCCGGTGCCCGCCGAGGCGTGCAGCATGGCGGCGGCCACCGGATCGGCGCCCAGGGTCAGCCCACCAACCGCGTCGTACGCCCAGTCGGCGGTGAGGTCACGCATGACCCGACCGATCAACGGAGCCGCCTCGTGATGGAGCGTGACGCGACGCAGATCCACGTACCAGTCCGCCTCGCGGCCCGACGAGAGCACCACCCGGCCATGCACCACAGCGAGGTCAGTGATGAATTTGCGCAGGTCGTCGTGGTCGCCCATGGCCCAAGAGCGTACTTCGCAAGTCTGAGCGCCGTGCTTCGGGTCTGCCCTGGTCAACCCTGCGGGCGACCGGCGGGTGGCGATGAGCGGCTACGCTGTGCGACCGTCCATCCCGGCCGGCCGTCGCACCGGCTCGCCGCCGGCCGGCCACCGGTCAGCCGCGCTACCGGCCGACAGTCCCCCGGGTGTCCCGCCGGAAGCCACGCAGCAGGCGTTTCGGCGCGTGCCGCAGTCCGGCCGCCGCCACCTTGTACTTCCAGTCCGGGACACTCACGGACTTACCTTTATGCAGGTCACGAAGCCCTTCGGCGACCACATCGTCGGCTCGCAGCCAGGCCCAGGCGGGCAGGCGGGACATGTCGATGCCCGCGCGTTCGTGATTTCCGGTTCGTGTGTAGCCGGGGCAGAGCGCCATCACGCGTACGCCGAGCGGCGCGACGGACTGGCCGATCGATTCACTGAAATTCGTCACCCACGCCTTGCTGGCCGAGTACGTGGATCCCGGCATGGGGACACCGAAGCCCGCGACGGAAGAGACATTTATCACTGCCCCGTGGCCTCGTTCGATCATCGGACCGAGGGCGGCATGGGTCAGACGCAGCACCGCGAGCACGTTGAGCCGGACGAGTCGCGCCTCGTCCGGCACCGACGAACGGACGAACGAGGTGTTCAGACTGATGCCGGCGTTGTTGACGAGCATCTCGATCGGCGTACCGGCGGCCAGCCGGTGTTCGACAGCCGCGCAACCGTCCTCGGTGGACAGATCGGCGGCGATCGTCTCGGCGTCGCCGCCGTGCCGGCCGGTCAGCTCGGCCGCCAGCGCGTCGAGCCGAGCCGCGTCCCGGGCCACCAGGACGAGGTCCCAGCCGTCGGCGGCGAGCCGCCGGGCGAACGCCTCGCCGATGCCGAGGCTGGCGCCGGTGACCAGGGCGCGGCGCCGGGAGGGATGGGTGTCACCGGTCATCGGCGGTCCTCGGGGGGTGGCGGGAACCCGCCCGACGGGGCGGGCGGAGCGGACGGCTGGTGCAGGCCGGGCGGCGGTCCCCAGGGCGTCGGCCCGGAAGCCGGCGCGCCGGACACCGTCGCGCCGTAGCCGGACAGCCGCAGCGGTGCGGTGCGGCGGCGCAGGAACGCGCCGGACGACGGCAACGTGAGCAGCGCGGCGACCACCAGGTAGCCGAGGATCTGCGCCACCGACACCGTCGCGTTCACCGGGATCCACCACGAGGGGTAGGCGTCACCGACCAGTCCCAGCAGCTCGGCGGTGATCCGGTCGTCCGCGCCGAGCCGCAGCGGGGCGGCCCTCTGGCCGACCAGCACCGCCAGCCCGCAGCATCCGCAGAGCAGGCCCGTACCGGCGACCACCCAGGTCGCCGTGCGGGCGGCGGGACGGCCGGCGAGCAGGCCGAACGCGAGCCCGGCCAGCAGGAGGGCGGCGAGCACACCGAGGACGGCGGCCAGCACCGTGGAACCGCGCAGCAGGCCGGCCACCTGGTCGATGTCGCCGCCGCTCGCGCCGGTCCGTTGCGCCGCCGCGTTCCGGAACCGGTCCACCGTGCCGCCGCCGACGGCCAGGTTGGCCACCGCGTACGCCACGGCGCCCACCGCCATCGCCAGCAGCAGCGCCGCCGCGGCGAGGACCGTGCCGGGCCGGCGGGGTGCGGCCCGATCGGGGTACGACACGACTGATCCCTCCGGTAGGCGTCGGCTTGCAACCTACTCGGAGGGATCGTCGGCGTCGCGTCAATCCGGACGTCAACTTCCGGATGGCGGCTCCGGGTCACGGCGCTCGCCCGGCTGACCGCCCGGCGCGTGCGGCGGCTGACCACCCGGCGCGGACGGCGGCTGACCGCCGGGCGTCGACGGCGGGGTGCCGGGAGCCGGCGGGTACGACGGGTACGCCGGGTCGCCGGACTGGCCCGGGTACGCCGGGTAGGCGCCACCCGGCACCGGCGGCTCCCAGCCGGCCTTGGGCTTGCGGAAGAACTCGTTCGCCTTCGGCAGCGCCAGCAGGATCAGCGCGGCCAGCAGGGCGAGCAGCGCGATCAGACCCAGCAGCAGGTTGACCGGGGTGTACCAGGACGGCAGCGCGTCGTCCAGCCGGCGCTGGATCTCCTCGGCGCTGGGCATGTCACCGCTGGTGGTGCCGCTGCCCGTCATGCCGCCGGTGAGACCGGTCAGCAGCCCGCCGCCGGTGCAGCAGAACAGGATGCCGCCCAGCACCCAGGTGGTGATCCGGGAGCCGTTCTTGCCCCGGTTGTTCAGCAGCGCGAGGACGACGAGCCCGGCCGCGATCAGCAGCGACACGACCGCCGTGATGAGGCTGAACGCGTACGCGATGTCGGCGGCCCCCTCGGCCGAGGTGCCGGCGTACGCGTCGGTGAGAACGTCTCGGATCTTGCCGACGACGGCCAGTGCCACGATCAGGTTCACCACCTGGATCGCGGCGACGAGGATGAGCAGCCAACTGGAGAGCGTCACCACGCCGGGACGCGTGCGGGGCGGGGTGCCCGGAGCATCGACCATGATTCTCCCTTCCTGGATCAGATGCCCACCGTAGCGATCTTCCACCAGCTCAGCACGCCGGAATGGCTCACCTCTCGGCGGCGCGCCGCAACCGGCGGTGCTCGGCGGTGACCACGCCGAGCAGCGCGAGGTCGAGCGCGACGGCGGAGACCGCCCCGAACTGGTTGACGGTGAAGTTGAATACCTGCCCGAACAGCAGGTCGACGAGCAGCGCCAGCTTGAACAGGCGGAACGCCTCGGCCCGGTTGCGCCGCAGCAGCCAGGCGGCCCAGAGACCGAGCACGGCGGTGACGAGCGCGGTGGCGCTGACGCCGAGCACCGCGCCCCACTCCCGCTCCTGGTCCAGGTGCCCGGTCACGCCGTCGAGGAACACCGCCACCACCGTCAGCACCGGCTCGACGACCAGGTAGACCACCACCGGCCAGACCAGCCAGCGGCGTCCGGCCGCCCAGACGGCGAGGCGCCGGGCCCGGTCCGCCGCCCGCTGCCAGAGCGGCACCGGCGGCGGTTCCCGGTGTGGGACAGCGTCCAGCAGGTGCGCCACCGCCGCCTCGGTGTCCGGTCCGGTGCCCTGCACGAGCCGCAGTACGGCGATCCGGCGCCTGTCGGTCAGCCCGCCCGGCAGGCCGCTGAGCACCATGTCCAGCGCGTTCGCGGTGCGCTCGGCGGGGGTCAGGCGGGACCGGCCGGTGCGTCCGCGTACGGCCTGGGTGAGCAGGACCAGCAGCGCGAACGCGACGTAGATGATGGCGGCGGCGGGGGCGTAGAAGTAGTCGGTGCCGGTGGTGACGAACTTGCCCACCTCGTCGATGAACAGCCCGAACCCGATGCCGCCGACGATCGCCCCGCCGGTGCGGGCGCCGCCGCCGAGGAAGACGAGCGGGATGCCCAGGCCGACGGCGAGCAGCAGGCCGCCCCAGAGCACGTGCGCGATGTGCAGCCCGCCGCCGCCGAGCTGCGGATAGTCGGTGGCCTTCAGGTACGCGCGGACGGCGAGCACGGTCACCACGCCGGAGAGCACGAACGCCTGGAGGTAGGACGCCGCCTCGACCGCCCGGGTCGGCAGCCGGCGGACCAGCCAGCCGATCCCCGGTCGGTGGCGCGGCGATTCGGGTGGCATGTCCCGAAACCTAGTAGCCGCGCCACTCCTCGCGGGCGTAGTCGAGCACCCTGGGCCGCAACAGCGTGGAGGCCGGCACGTCCAGCCGAGCCCGGTCGGCGGGGAACGTGGCGGCGGCGGCGAGCACGTCGGGCGTGAGGAAACGCAGCGGCGGCGGATCGGCCGGCAGCGCCAGCTCCGGCGCGACGTCGCCCGGCGCGGCGAGCACGAACCCCCAGTCGCCGAAGCTCGGCACGTCGACGTGGTACGGCACGGTGGCGAAGCCCGCCTCGCGGATCGACCGCTCGATCGACCAGTACGACCGGGGCGCGAAGTAGGGCGACCCGGACTGCACGACGAGCCGCCCGCCGGGAGCCAGCACCGGCCGGATCAGCGTGTAGAACTCGATCGTGTAGAGCTTCGCGGTGGCCGTCTCGTCCGGGTCGGGCAGGTCGGCGATCACCACGTCGAAGCGGTCCGTGGCGGTACGCAGCCAGGCGAACGCGTCCAGGTTGAGCACCCGTACCCGGGGGTCGGTGAGCGACTCCCGGTTCAGCTCGCGCAGCTGCGGCTCGCGGCGGGCCAGCTCCACCACGGCCGGGTCGAGGTCGACGAGCGTCACCGACCGCACGTCCGGGTACTTGAGGATCTCCCGCGCGGCCAGCCCGTCCCCGGCCCCGAGCACCAGCACGTCGCCGTGTGCCCCGCGCATCGCCGGGTGCACGAGCGCCTCGTGGTAGCGGTACTCGTCGATCGAGCTGAACTGGAGGTCGCCGTTGAGGAACAGCCGCAGGTCGGTGGCGGAGTGGCCGGGCTCGCGCACCGAGCGGGTCAGCACGATCTCCTGGTAGCGGCTGCGCTCGGCGTGCACCACCGGGTCGCGGTAGAGCTGCTGGCGGGTGGTCACCTCGAAGTCGTGGGCGGTCACCCACGCGTACCCGAGGAGCAGACCGACCACGACGGTGGCGGCGCCCAGCGCGGCCCGCGCCCGACGGCTGAGGTCGGCCCGGAACACGGTGAAGACGAGCACCACCCCGGCGACCGCGTTCACCGCGCCCACCACGAGCGCGCCCTTGAGCTGGCCGAAGACCGGGATCAGCAGGAACGGGAAGGCCAGCCCGCCGAGCAGCGCGCCCACGTAGTCGGCGGCGAACAGGTCGGCCACCGCGCTGCCCGCGGACTGCTCCCGGATGCGTTGCAGCATCACCATGAGCAGCGGGATCTCCGCGCCGATCAGCAGGCCGAGCACGAACGCGGTGCCGACGAGCGCCGGTCCGTACAGGTCGAGCCAGGCGAACGCGGCGTAGAGGCCGAGCACGGACAGGCCGCCGAGCAACGCCAGCGTCAGCTCGATCACCGCGAACGAGACCACCGCCCGGGACTGCAACGGCTTCGCCACCAGCGCGCCGACGCCCATCGCGAAGACCATCACGCCGAGCACGATCGACGCCTGGCCGACCGTGTCGCCGATCAGGTAGCTGCCGAGCGCCACAAGCGCCAGCTCGTACACCAGGCCGCAGGCCGCGCAGACGAAGACCGCGAGCAGGACCGCCGCGCGGGCCAGGCGCCACCGCGGCCGTGCGGCCACGTCGACGGTCACTGTCTGCTCCGGGTACGTCCGGCGGCTCCCGCCCCGGCGCGCTGCGCGGGCACCCGTGCCCGGTGGTTGCGGCGCTGTCGCACGCCCACGGCGAGGAACAGCGCGGCGAGCAGGAACAGGCCGACCGAGCTGAGCACGTAGATCCAGCGGTCCCGCCAGAAGTCGTTGCCGGCGTCCGGCAGCGGAGCGGCGGCTGTCGACGGCGCGGCGGTGGGCGTCGCGGCCGGCTCGGCGAGCCCGCGCTCGGCGGCGAGCAGCGGCAGGATCGTGGCGGCCCGGGTGACGGCCCAGCCCGGGTCGTCGACGAACGCCTCCTCGTCCAGCCCGAACCGGCCCAGCCGGGTCTCGATCGCGGCGAGGTCGGCGAACTCGATGTCGTCCGAGCCCTTGATCCGGATCGTGGCGGAGTCCTCCGACTCGCTGCTGGACGAGGTGTACCTGACGTTCGCGGAGACCGCGAGCCAGCGCGCGCAGCCGGGCGCGTCGATGACTGTGGTGCCGTCGCCGAGGTTGGAGCCGACGCTCACGTCGTCGTACACGTCGAGCAGTTCCCAGCCGTAGCAGATGCCCTGGCTGTCGGCGGCGGCGCGGAGGATCGGCACGGTGCCGGACCGCTCGTCGGCGATCGGTGCGGGGACGGAGGTGTCCGAGTCGCCGCTGAACGCGCCGATGGCGCAGACGACGACCACGATCCCCACGACCACGGACCAGATCACCGTCTGCGTGCGCTTGTCCTTCCCCACCGAGTGCTTGGCGGGCCTGCCGCTCATCAGATGATCGCGGCCGCGATGATCGCACCGGTGGCGAGGTGCACGGTGGCGGAGACCCACACCGCCGGGTGCGGCTGCGGGTCGACGAGCAGCTCACCGAGCTTGCCCGGGGTGGCCACGTCGAGCAGCACGAACGCCGCCGCCATGATCACCAGGCCGAGGATGCCGTACGCGGCGGCGCCGATCAGCCCCAGCGTGAAGTCGTCGTCGCTGGCGACGATCGCGGCGACCACGATCGTGCCCACCCCGAGCAGGTTCGACGAGAGCAGCAGCGCCGCGTTGCGGTTGCGCTCGGCCCAGATCAGCTCGTGGAGCTTGCCGGGGGTGGCCAGATCGACCAGCACGTAGCCGATCGCCATCAGGACGACGCCGACCGCGCCGTACGCGAGGGTGACCAGCAGGTCGGTGACGAGATGCTGCACAGAGGACTCCAGGATGAGGGGATCGACAGGGCTACTTGCCGGAGCCGGGGCCGCCGCCCCGGACCGTGCTGCCTCGGCCCCAGCCCCAGCTGTTGCCGACGACGCTGTGGTACCGCGGGTAGGCGGTGGTCATCCTCTCCAGCAGGATCACCGAGCCGACGGCGAGCGGGAGGATCACCACCGAGTCGTCGTCGTAGCGCAGGTAGACCCCGCTGCCGTCGACGTACTGGTCGGCCGGCCGCCAGGCGTCGGTGATCTGCTTGGACACCTCGCTCGGCGCCTTGTTCGAGGTGTACGCGATCGCGTTCGACCCGATGTCCCGCCCGGAGGCGCGGGGGAAGTTGTCCTCCACGTACCCGCGGGGCGAGAAGTTGCCGTAGAAGATCGTGAAGGCGGCGATGAGCGCGCCGATGACGGCGACCGCCACGCCCACCACGAACCACCGTCGGTACGTCACAGCTCCTCCACCACGGTCTCGGTCAGAACCAGCTCGTTCGTCTGCGGGTAGACGTGCCAGGTACGCCAGGCGAGCGCGCCGTCCGGCGGCCGGGGCCGGACGGAGAGCGCGGTGACCGCGTCCTCGTCGCCGGGGAAGACCCCGATCAGCGCGTACGGATCCTCGGCCAGCTCGGCGCGCAGCGCCGCGACCCGGGTACGCAGGCCGTCGCCCTCCGGCCGGAGCACGGTCGCCATGAACCGGTAACCGGTCGTCGCGTCGTGCAGCGCGTCCGGCAGGTGCGGCGGGCGGCCGGGCAGGCAGGCGACCGTCTCGGTGAGCCCACCGAGCACCACCTGGTGCGAGGCGCCGAGCAGGCGCAGCCGCAGCCGGGGCAGGCCGGGCAGGTCGATGTCGCGTACGGCGAGCGCCGGCAGCTCCGGGCCACCGAGGGCCAGGCTCAGATCGGCGGCGCTGGTGTCGACGTAGGGCGTGTGCAGGGAGACGAGCACGTCAGCGCACCGTCTCCGAGCCGCCCTGCGGGTAGATCATCACCTCGGCGCGGCGCAGCTCCTCGCCGAGGTTGACCTCCCAGCCGGCCTCGCCGTACGCCTCGAACGACAGCCGCGCCCCACCCGGCGCCTGGTAGTCGTAGTAGCGCATGGTGCCGTGCGGGTCGAGGCCGGTGCCCTCGGTCGCGGTGTACCGGGCCTGGCCCGACTCGTCCCAGTTGTAGCGGCGGCCGGCCATCTCCAGCGTCGGGGCACCAGGCGTCACGGTGGCCCCCGGCTCGCTGGTCCAGAGCACCAGTTCCAGGTCCGGGTCGGACTCGACGGAGAGCCAGCGCTTCACCCCACCCGCGTCGTCGAGCAGGTGCTCCGCCCAGCTCCACCCGCCCTCGACCAGGTGCACCGAGCCGCGCACGGTGTACGGCACCGAGCGGATCTCGACGATGTCACCGGGCTTGAGGGCGCGCGGGTCGCCACGCAGCGCGTCCGCGTCCCGGTCCCGGAACGGGTCACCCGGTGCCGCCTTCGCCTTCGGGCCGGACGCCGACCGGGACCTCCGCAGCGCGATCACGGCGATCACCACACCGGCCACCCCGACGAGGCACCCCAGCGTGGTCACCACGTACGCCAACGAACCGTTCACTACCGCCTCCCCCAACCCGCTCGGCGGGAACGGTAACAACCGCACGCACGCCTTCTGAAGTCCTGTTCGCTGAGTGTGCGGTCAGCTACCGCTCGCCGCCGGCGAGCCGGTCGGCGGCGTACTCGCCCAGCGTGGCGCGGCCCATGAGGCAGCCGGAGAACGTGGTGAACTCGCCGTCGTCGCCGCGCAGCCGGGTCCACGCCGCCCGCCCGGCGGCCGGGTCGACCGCCTCCAGCAGCGTCGCCGCGTACGCCCGCCCGGCCGGTGAACCCTTGCGGAGCAGCTTGTCGACCCGCTTGCGGGCCGCCTCCGGGTGCTCCCGCAGCCCCTGCTCCAGCCGCCGGTACGCCTCGGTCGCGGGCAGCACCTGACCCGCCAGCCCCACCCCGCCGAAGGCGAGGGTGTCCGCGCCGTCGAGTTCGCGCGCCGCCTCGTCCAGTTCCCGCTCCCACGCACTCATGCCCCACTATGTGCCCACCCCACCACCCCCTCCAACCACAAGGAAGGGCCCCCTGTTAACGCCTCCGGTAGAGGAAGGGCCCCTTGTTAACACCCGCCCGGCGGCACGGTGGGACGGCGAAGGCCCGGCCTGGGCGGCCGGGCCTTCGCGGGTGGGGCGGGTCAGGCGGCGGTGACCGCGAGGGACTCCTTGGTGTCGGACAGGTCGACGCGGACCGTGTCGCCGTCGCGGATCTCACCGGCCAGCAGCGCCTTGGCGAGCTGGTCGCCGATCGCCGACTGCACCAGCCGGCGCAGCGGGCGGGCGCCGTAGATCGGGTCGTACCCGTGCTCGGCCAGCCACGTCCGGGCCGCGTCGGTGATCTCCAGGCCCAGCCGGCGGTCCGCGAGACGGGTACGCATCCGGTCGAGCTGGATGTCCACGATCGAGCGCAGGTCCTCGCCCTGGAGCGCGGCGAACACCACGATGTCGTCGAGCCGGTTGAGGAACTCCGGCTTGAAGTGCGACCGGACCACCGCGAGCACGCCCTCCCGGCGCTCGTTCTCGCTGAGCGTCAGGTCGCTGATCACCGACGAACCCAGGTTCGAGGTGAGGATCAGGATCGCGTTGCGGAAGTCCACGGTACGGCCCTGACCGTCGGTGAGCCGGCCGTCGTCGAGCACCTGGAGCAGCACGTCGAAGACGTCCGGGTGGGCCTTCTCCACCTCGTCCAGCAGGATCACCGAGTACGGACGGCGGCGTACCGCCTCGGTGAGCTGGCCGCCCTCCTCGTAGCCGACGTATCCGGGCGGGGCACCGACCAGGCGGGCCACCGAGTGCTTCTCGCCGTACTCGCTCATGTCGATGCGGACCATGGCCCGCTCGTCGTCGAAGAGGAACTCGGCGAGCGCCTTGGCGAGCTCGGTCTTGCCGACGCCGGTCGGGCCGAGGAACAGGAAGCTGCCGGTCGGGCGGTCCGGGTCGGCGACGCCGGCCCGGGCGCGGCGTACCGCGTCGGAGACCGCGCCCACCGCCTCGGCCTGGCCGACCACGCGGGCCCGCAGCGACTCCTCCATCCGGAGCAGTTTGGCGGTCTCGCCTTCGAGCAGCCGCCCGGCGGGGATGCCGGTCCAGGAGGCGACCACGGCGGCGATGTCGTCCGCGCCGACCTCCTCCTTGAGCATCGCGCCGTCGGCCTGGAGCCGGGCCAGCTCCTCCTCGGCCTGCTTCAGCTCGGTCCGCAGCGCGGGGATCCGGCCGTACCGCAGCTCGGCGGCGCGTTCCAGCTCGCCGTCGCGCTCGGCCCGCTCGGCCTCGCCGCCGAGGCGCTCCAGCTCCTCCTTGGCCGTGGAGAGCTTGGTGATGTGGCTCTTCTCGGTCTGCCAGCGTTCGGAGAGCGCGGTGAGCTGCTCGCGCTTGTCGGCCAGCTCCTTGCGCAGCCGCTCCAGGCGCTCGGCGGACGCGGCGTCCGGCTCCTTGGCCAGCGCCATCTCCTCGATCTCCAGGCGGCGCACCGCCCGCTCGATCTCGTCCACCTCGACCGGACGCGAGTCGATCTCCATGCGCAGCCGGGACGCCGACTCGTCCACCAGGTCGATCGCCTTGTCCGGCAGGAAGCGGTCGGTGATGTAGCGGTCGGAGAGCGCGGCGGCGGCGACCAGGGCGGCGTCGGTGATGCGTACGCCGTGGTGCACCTCGTAGCGCTCCTTGAGCCCGCGCAGGATGCCGATGGTGTCCTCGATGGTCGGCTCGCCGACCAGCACCGGCTGGAAGCGGCGCTCCAGCGCGGGGTCCTTCTCGATGTGCTCGCGGTACTCGTCGAGCGTCGTCGCGCCGACCATCCGCAGCTCACCGCGCGCCAGCATCGGCTTGAGCATGTTGCCGGCGTCCATCGAGCCCTCGCCCTTGCCGGCGCCGACCACCGTGTGCAGCTCGTCGAGGAACGTGATGACCTGGCCGTCGGAGTTCTTGATCTCCTCCAGCACGGACTTCAGCCGCTCCTCGAACTGACCGCGGTACGACGCGCCGGCGACCATCGCGCCGAGGTCGAGCGAGACCAGCTTCTTGTCCCGCAGCGACTCCGGCACGTCGCCGGCCACGATCCGCTGGGCCAGGCCCTCCACGATCGCGGTTTTGCCGACGCCCGGCTCGCCGATCAGCACCGGGTTGTTCTTGGTACGCCGGGACAGCACCTGGATCACCCGGCGGATCTCCGAGTCCCGGCCGATCACCGGGTCGATCTTGCCGTCGCGGGCGCTGGCGGTGAGGTCCACGCCGTACTTGGCCAGGGCCTGGTAGGTCTGCTCCGGGTCGGCGGTGGTGACCCGGCGGTCCCCGCCCCGGACGGTCGGGAACGCGGCGACCAGGTTCTCCTCGGTGGCGCCGGAGTTCTTCAGCGCGACCGAGACGGCGCCGCCGACCCGGGCGAGCCCGGCCAGCAGGTGCTCGGTGGAGGTGTACTCGTCGCCCAGCGGCCGCGCGATCTGCTCGGCGGCGCCGATGGCGTTGACGAACTCGCGGGCCAGCGTCGGCTCGGCGATGCTCGACCCGCGCGCGGCGGGCAGCGCGTCGACCGAGCGCTGGGCGACGCGGCGCAGCTCGGCGGGGTCGGCCCCGACGGCGCGCAGCAGGCCCGCGGCGGTCGAGCCCTCGGTGTCCAGCAGTGACAGCAGCAGGTGCCAGGGCTCCACGGTGGCGTGACCGCGCTGGTTCGCCAGCGCGACGGCACCGGTGATGGCCTCGCGGCTCTTGGTGGTGAGACGTTCCGTGTTCATGGGCTCCCCCGGATCGGCGTGTCCACTGGACATGACACAACCAGAGTTGAGTCTATTCCGCTCAACTCCACCCTGTGACCTGAGTCACCGCCCTCCGGGCCGGCCGGAGAGATCTTGGTACGAAACGGCCCTCGAAGGGGCCCTTTCGTACCAAGATCTCAGCGACGTGGCAGGCGCGCGAGGCAAGGGGTCTCGTGGTCGGCGCGCAGCACGCAACGCCGGCCGCCGTCCAGCTTGCGGTCGCAGAACACCCAATGGCGTACGGCCTGGTCGTCCTCGGCCGAGACGGTGATGCCACCCAGCTCCACCACCGCGAGGAACGCCAACGACCGTCCGGCCGTGCGACCGAGCATCTTCGCCCGAGCCAGATCGGCCGCACGCACCGGCAGATGGATCACGTAACGCCCGGTCACGGCCGCCCGGCCAGGTCGCGCATCGACGGGGCCTGCCGGGACTGCCACTCACGCAGGGCGCTCTTGATCAGGGCCGTCTCCTCACGACTCCGGGCGACTTCGGCGTACGCGGCGGCGAGGTCCCCGGCGACGCGATCGAGGAACGCGGCGACCTCGGCGGGGTCCAGCCCTCGGCGGCGCGTCGCGAAGCAGCGGCCCCGCACCTGCCAGGGCCGGAGCGGAAGGTACGACGCGGAGCGGTAGGCACCGACCGGCGCGGAGTTGGGCGGGGTGAGGCTCCGCCGCTTCGGACGTATTCGCAGGAGATTGCGCACGACGCTGTCCCTTCTCGCGGAGGACGGGGTCGGGACGAGCCACGGGGGATGCCCGCCCCGACCCGGGAAAGCTCCAGGTGCCATCCGGGAGCGTTCGTCAGCAACCTACAATCGGTACCAGTTGTAGGTCAACGATCGACCCACAATTGCTTGAGGTTGGAGGTGGGTGCATGGTCGAATGGGCGTGCCATCCGGGGAGTGTGTATGCCCAAGCAGCAGTACCAAGTGCTCGCAGACGAACTGAAGAGCAAGATCGATTCGGGAGAGTGGCCGCCCGGCACCAAGCTGCCGAGCCGCGCCCAACTGTGCAAGGAGTACGGCGTCTCCGACACCGTCGTCGGCAAGGCGATGATGATTCTGCGCGCGACCGGCCTCACCGAGACGCTCGAAGGTGTCGGCGTGTTCGTGGCCGAACGGACATAGACGAGCCGTCCGAGCCACATCGACCGGTCTGCAGTTCGGCCCCGGACGCGGCAGGTGCGCGCCCGGAGTAGCCTCACCCGCGTGCGAGTACGTGTCGAGCAGACCTCCCTGCCCGGGATCGGCGTACGTCATGATCTGATGACGGAGTCCGGCCGCCGGCTCGGTGTGGTCTCCCACCGCAATGGCCGTCGCGACCTGGTCCTCTACGACCCGGACGATCCCGACTCCTGCCAACATGACATACCCCTGACCGACGACGAGGCGGAGGCGCTCGCCGACATCCTCGGCGCGTCGCTGATGCTGGGTCAGCTCTCGGGTCTGCGCGAGCAGGCCGCCGGGCTGCTGACCGAGCAGGTGGCCATCCCGGCGGGGTCGAAGTACGTCGGCAAGCGGCTCGGTGACACCAAGGCGCGCACCCGGACCAGCGCGTCCATCGTGGCCGTGCTGCGTCAGGGCGCGGTGAACGTCTCGCCCGAACCCACCTTCCGGTTCGAGGCCGGCGATGTGGTCGTCGTGGTCGGCACCCGTCAGGGGCTCGACGGCGTGACCGCGATTCTCGCCGAGACCGATCCGGACGGCTGACGCGTATGCACGAAACCACAATCCTGCTCATCGAAGTCGGTGCGCTGCTGCTCCTGCTCGGCCTGCTCGGCCGGCTGAGCCGTCGCTTCGGCGTCTCGCCCATCCCGCTGTACCTGCTCGCCGGCCTGGCGTTCGGGCACGGCGGGCTGCTGCCGCTCAACGCCAGCGAGGAGTTCTTCGCCGTCGGCGCCGAGATCGGCGTGATCCTGCTGCTGGTCATGCTCGGTCTGGAGTACAGCGCCAACGAACTGGTGGGCAATCTCCGGTCGGCCGCGCCGGCCGGCGTGATCGACGCGGTCTTCAACGCGCTGCCCGGGTTCGCCTTCGCGCTCCTGCTCGGCTGGGGCTGGGTGGCGGCGGTGGTGCTCGCGGGCGTCACGTGGGTGTCGTCGTCCGGCGTGATCGCCAAGGTGCTCGGCGACCTGGGCCGGGTGGGTAACCGGGAGACGCCGGTGATCCTGTCCGTCCTGGTGATCGAGGACCTGGCCATGGCCCTCTACCTGCCGCTGGTCACCGCGCTGCTCGCCGGGGTCGGCCTGATGAAGGGCGGCATCGCGCTCGCCATCGCGGTGTTCACCGTGGTCGTCGTGCTGGCCGTGGCGATCCGGTACGGCCACCTGATCTCCGCCGCGCTCTCCGCCAAGGATCCGGAGGCGCTCCTGCTCGGGGTGCTCGGCCTGACCCTGCTGGTCGCGGGCGTCGCGGCCAAGCTCCAGGTCTCCGCGGCGGTCGGCGCGTTCCTGGTGGGCATCGCGCTGTCCGGGCCGGTCGCGCACCACGCCACCGAACTGCTCTCCCCGCTGCGTGATCTCTTTG
Organism: Micromonospora sp. WMMA1949; assembly: GCF_027460145.1. NCBI lineage: Bacteria > Bacillati > Actinomycetota > Actinomycetes > Micromonosporales > Micromonosporaceae > Micromonospora > Micromonospora sp. WMMA1949. Next base: position 2,521,685 of record NZ_JAPZBG010000001.1, read on the forward strand.
CCGCGGTCTTCTTCGTGTTCTTCGGGCTGGTCACCAATCCGCTGGACATGCCGCCGGTGCTGGTGCCGGCGCTGCTGCTCGCAGTGGTCACCATGGCGACGAAGGTGGCCACCGGCTACCTGGCCGCCCGCCGGGTCGGGATCGCCGAGCCCGGGCGCTGGCGGGCCGGTCTGGCGCTGACCCCGCGTGGCGAGTTCTCCATCGTCATCGCCGGGCTGGCCGTCTCGGCCATCTACCCGGTGGAACCGAAGCTCGCCGCGCTCGCCACCGCGTACGTGTTGATCACGGTGGTGACCGGGCCGCTGCTCGCCCGGCTGCCCGACACCCGATGGTTCAAGCAGTGGCTGCGCAGCCGCGCCGCCGCCGCACGGCCGCCCGCGCCGCTGCCCCTGGGCTCCGGCGACTGACACGGCGCGGGGCCGGATCAGCCGACGGCAGATCCGGCCCGGCGTTGTCAAATTGATCCCGGGAAGGTCTACCACTGCTCCGCCCAACCGCGTTAACGTTTCGGCCCAGCAGCCAGGGTCCGCGGGTGGTCTGCGCCCCCGCCAGCGCAAGCGGAAGGTCGGCCGGTGAGCGTGCAGGAAGAGACGTTCCGCGGCTTCGCCAACCCGGTCGATCCCTCGCCCGCCGAGCTCCGCTCGTGGGCGTATCAGCCGGATTCGGTGCCGCTGACCTCGATGCCGCCCGACTGGGATCTGCTCGTCGCCGGTGACCACCTGGTGCAGACGCTGTTCGACCTGGCGATGGACCAGGGCTGCCCGGCGCGGCGGTTCGCGCTGCACTGCCTCTACATCTACGCCGCCGACGGCATCCGGACGAACTTCCGCGCCCACCCCAAGCGCCGGTTCCGCAAGCTGGTCGAGCAGGCCGAGAAGTCCGGCGACGACCTGATGCGCAACTGGGCGCACAACAGCCGGGTGCTGCTCGCCCGGCCGGACCTCTTCGTCTACCGGGACTGGTGCGAGGGCGGCCTGGTCCGCGAGAACCGCCGCCTCTGACACGAACGACGAACGGGCCGGGATCCCCCGTGGATCCCGGCCCGCACGTCGGCGGATCGTCAGGTCGATCCGCCCTGCTTCTTGCGCCGCTCGTCGTCCCGTGCCCGGTCCACGCCGTGGTCCGTCTGGTCGGCGAAGCGCCCTTCCTTGACCTTGTCGCTGAAGCGTCCCTCGGTGACCCGGTCGAACCGCTCGCGGACGTTCTCGGCCACCTTTTCCAGCCGTTCCTCCGCGCGCTCGGCCACCTTCTTCGCCGGTTCCGCCATGGCTCCCCCCGCCAGCCCGGAGTCCGCTATGAGGCTTTTGCCCCTGCGGAAAAGCCTAATCGACAGTGCCCCGACGTACCCCGGATTCCCCTGACCCGGGCCGCGAACCGGCCCGGGAAAGGACGAAGGCCGGCGCGGCCCCGGGGGAGCGGGGCGCGCCGGCCTTCCGGTACGAGGTCAGCGGTCGGGAGCGCGGCGCGGACGCCAGACGACGAGCGCGGTGGACGTGCGGTTGGTGGGTACGAGATCGCCGCGGGGGAAGCCACCGAGCGACTCCAGCTCGGCGATCCGCCGGTACGCGGCGTCCAGTTCCGCCTCCAGCCGGGCCACCCGCTGCTGCGCCTCTTCGAGCAGCCGCTCCAACCCGATGATCCGCTTGACCCCGGCCAGGTTGATCCCGTCGTCCTGGCTGAGGCGCTGCACCTCGCGGAGCAGCACCACGTCCCGGACGCTGTACCGGCGACCGCCGCCGGACGCCCGGCCGGCCTGCACCAGGCCCAGCCGGTCGTACTGGCGCAGCGTCTGGGGGTGCATCCCCGCCATCCGCGCGGCCACCGAGATCATCAAGACCTTGGCCTCGTAGGCCGGGTCACCCGAGCCGACGTACTCCTCCGACATGCCCGCTCACCTCCGCTGCCGACCTCAACTGAATCGACGTACCCGCGCGTCGAGATGTTCCCGCGCGGCGGGCGGAGTCTGCGCCGCGAAGGTCTCCAGCGCCGCCCGCGCCTCGTCCGACACCTTCGCCGGGACCACCACGTCGAGCGTGACCAGCAGGTCACCGGCGCGGCCGTCCTTGCGTACGACGCCCTTGCCGCGGGCGCGCAGCACCCGCCCACCGGGCGTACCCGGTGGCACCCGCAGGGTCACCGTCCCGTCCAGGGTCGGTACGCGCAGGTCCGTGCCGAGAACCGCCTCGGCGTACGTGATCGGGACGGTCAGGGTCAGGTCGTCCCCGGTACGCCCGAACAGCTCGTCCGGGCGGACCTTCACCTGTACGAACAGGTCACCGGCCGGGCCGCCCCGCTCGCCGGGCTCACCCCGGCCGGCCAGGCGGATCCGCTGCCCGTCGGCCACACCCGCCGGGAAGCGCACGTTGAGCGTGCGGGTCTTGGTGACCCCGCCGGTGCCGTGGCACTCCGGGCACTTCTCCTCAACGATCGTGCCGACGCCCTGGCAGTTGCGGCACGGCTCGGAGAAGCTGAACGACCCCTGGTTGCGGGTGGTCACCCCGGCGCCGTGGCAGACCGGGCAGGCCACCGGCTGGGTGCCGGGCTTCGCGCCGTTGCCGTGGCAGGTGTCGCAGACTCCGGGGGCGCGCAGCGTCAGCGGCAGCGTGACGCCACGTACCGCGTCGGTGAAGTCGAGCGCGACCTCGGTCTCGACGTCCCGCCCGCGGGCCGGGCCACGCGGACGTGCCGGACCGCCGGCGCCCCCGCCACCGGAGAAGATCGAGCTGAACAGGTCGGTGAAGCCACCGCCGCTGAACCGGCTGTCGCCGCCGCCCGCGCCGCCGCCGAACAGGTCGGAGACGTCGAACGGCATGCCACCCGGCTGGCCCCCGCCGCGGGCGTTGCGCCGGAAGGCACCGGAGCCGAACAGCGAGCGCATCTCGTCGTACTCGCGGCGCTTCTTCTCGTCACCGAGCACCGCGTACGCCTCGGAGACGGTCTTGAACCGCTCCTCGGCACCGGTGTCGCCGGGGTTGTGGTCCGGGTGCGACTCCCGGGCCAACTTGCGGTACGCCTTCTTGATCTCGTCCGAGGAGGCGGACTTGTCCACGCCCAACGCGGCGTAGTAGTCCTTCTCGATCCAGTCCTTGGAACTCACCGGTCCACCCCCTTCCACGGGTCGAATCCCGGTCGTCCCGCCCGCCCGGTGCGGGCGGGCGGGACGTCACGGGTCGGCACTACTCCGGGTCCGCGACCGCGACCATGGCGGGCCGCAGCAGCCGCTCGCCGAGCTGGTAACCGCGCCGCATGACCTGTACGCAGGTCGGCTCGGTCACGTCGGCGGAGGTCTGGTGTGCCACCGCCTCGTGCCGGGTCGGGTCGAACGGGTCACCGGTCTCGCCGAACGCGGTCAGGCCGAACTTGGCCAGCGCGCCGGTGAGCTGCTCGGCCACACTGCCGAACGGGCCCACCAGGTCGCCGTGCTCGCGCGCCCGGTCCAGGTCGTCGAGGATCGGCAGCAGCGCGGTGAGCACCGCCCCGGTGGCCTGCTCCTGCACCAGGTTGCGGTCCCGGTCGACCCGCTTGCGGTAGTTGGCGTACTCCGCCGTGACCCGCTGGAGGTCGCGGGTGCGCTCCTCCAGGTCGGTGCGGAGCGACTCCAGCTCGGCACCGAGCGGCGCGTCCGTGCCGGTCCCGCCCTTCGGCTCGGCGGGCGCGTCGACCACGGCCGGACCGCTGACCTCGGCCTCGCCGCCGATCTCGTCGACCACGACCTCGGCCTCCTCGACCAGCCCTTCGGCGGGCGCGTCGGCGGCCGCGTCGGCCGCCGAGGCGTCGTTCGCGGGCTGCTCGGTCACCTTGCCGAGCTTGCGCTTGTCACGGATGACGACCCGGGGTTCGTCGCCGGCGTCCTTGCCGGCGCCCGCCGACCCGGTGGCACCCGGGTCGGCCGCGCGTGGCTTGTCCGTCATGCGGTTACCTCATCCCTCTGCCGTGCGAATCGTGTCCGGGACCGGATGTCACTTCTTGTCCTCGTCCACGATCTCCGCGTCGACCACGTCGTCGTCGCCACCGGCCTTCGGGCCACCGGCCGCACCGGCACCGGCACCCGGCCCGGCAGCGCCCGGGGCGGTCTGCTCGCCCTCCTGCTGCTGGGCGTAGAGCAGCGAGCCCGCCTGCTGGGAGACCTGCGCCAGCTTCTCGTGCGCGGACTTGATCTTCTCGATGTCCTGCCCGCCGAGGGCGCTGCGCAGCTCGCCGAGCGCCTCGTTGAGCTGGTCGCGGTTCTCGCCGGGCAGCTTGTCGCCGCTCTCGGCGAGGAACTTCTCGGTCTGCCACTGGAGCGCCTCGGCCACGTTGCGGGTCTCGGCCTCCTCACGGCGACGCTTGTCCTCGTCGGCGTGCTCCTCGGCGTCCCGGCGCATCCGCTCGATGTCGTCCTTCGGCAGCGAGGAGCCGCCGGTGATCGTCATCTTCTGCTCCTTGCCGGTGCCCAGGTCCTTGGCGTGCACGTTCACGATGCCGTTGGCGTCGATGTCGAACGTGACCTCGATCTGGGGCACGCCGCGCGGGGCCGGCGGGAGACCGGTCAGCTCGAAGGTGCCGAGCTTCTTGTTGTAGGCGGCGATGTCCCGCTCGCCCTGGAACACCTGGATCAGCACCGACGGCTGGTTGTCGTCGGCGGTGGTGAACACCTCGGAGCGCTTGGTCGGGATGGTGGTGTTGCGCTCGATGAGCTTGGTGAAGATGCCGCCCTTGGTCTCGATGCCCAGGCTCAGCGGGGTCACGTCGAGCAGCAGGACGTCCTTGACCTCGCCCTTGAGCACACCGGCCTGCAGGGCGGCGCCGACGGCGACGACCTCGTCCGGGTTGACGCCCTTGTTCGGGTCGCGGCCGGTGAGCTGCTTGACCAGGTCGGTCACGGCCGGCATCCGGGTCGAGCCGCCGACCAGGATGACGTGGTCGACGTCGGAGATCTTGATGCCGGCGTCCTTGACGGCCTGCTCGAACGGGCCCTTGCAGCGGTCCAGCAGGTCCTGCGTCATGCGCTGGAACTCGGCGCGGCTGAGCGTCACGTCGAGGTGCAGCGGGCCGGCCGAACCGGCGGTGATGTACGGCAGGTTGATGTTGCTGGTAGTCGCGGCGGACAGCTCGATCTTGGCCTTCTCGGCGGCCTCCTTGAGCCGCTGCATGGCCATCTTGTCCTGCGAGAGGTCGATGCCGTGCTCGCCGCGGAACGTCTTCACCAGGTGGTCGATGATGCGCTGGTCCCAGTCGTCACCACCGAGCTGGTTGTCACCGCTGGTGGACTTGACCTCCACCACGCCCTCGGCCAGCTCCAGCAGCGACACGTCGAAGGTGCCGCCGCCGAGGTCGAAGACCAGGACGGTCTGCTCCTTGGAGCCCTTGTCCAGGCCGTACGCCAGGGCCGCCGCGGTCGGCTCGTTCACGATCCGCAGCACGTTGAAGCCGGCGATCTCACCGGCCTCCTTGGTGGCCTGACGCTGCCCGTCGTTGAAGTAGGCCGGGACGGTGATCACCGCGTCGGTGATCTGCTCGCCCAGGTACGCCTCGGCGTCCCGCTTGAGCTTCATCAGCGTGCGCGCCGAGATCTCCTGCGGGGTGTACTTCTTGCCGTCGATGTCGACGGTCCAGTTGGTGCCGATCTCACGCTTGACCGACCGGATGGTCCGGTCGGGGTTGGTCACCGCCTGGCGCTTGGCGACCTCACCGACGAGCACCTCGCCGTTGCGGGCGAACGCGACGATCGAGGGAGTCGTACGCGAGCCCTCGGCGTTGGCGATGACGGTGGGCTCACCGCCCTCGAGAACGCTGACGCAGGAGTTCGTCGTGCCGAGGTCGATGCCGACCGCACGTGCCATGTTCGCTTCCTCGCTTCGTAACGGGTGAGCAGGTCAGACGGCCTGCCCGGCGGGTCGCCCGGAAGCGACCGCACCATAAGTTGAGTGAACTTGACTCAATAGTGCCACGCGATCGCCGATCCGCAAGTCGAGGTTGAGCCGACCCGGCGCAACCCGACCGTTACTACTGTCCGGTTGTCTTACCTTGCGTCGGTCGGGCACGCTTTAGCGGTGACGACGCATGGCGATTCCGCCACCCGTGCCGGCGCGCCCGCCGTCGCAGCCCGCACCGGAGCCACCACCGGCGACGACCAGCCTGCTCACGCCGCCGACGGCCTGCCCGCCGCGCTCTCCGGACTGCGGGCGGCGATCGATGCGGCCCGCTTCCCGCTCGCCCTCCCCTCGGCCGAGCCGGCCCGGCACGCCGCGGCGAGCGTCACCGACCAGCTCGACGACTACCTGCTGCCCCGGCTGGCCCGGCTCGACGCCCCGCTCCTGGTGGTCGTCGGCGGCTCCACCGGCGCCGGCAAGTCGACGCTCGTCAACAGCCTGGTCAAGGCGCGGGTCAGCGCGGCCGGTGTGCTCCGCCCCACCACCCGCTCCCCGGTGCTGGTGTGCAGCCCGACCGACGCGGCCTGGTTCCGGCAGGGCGACCTGCTGCCCGGCCTGACCCGGACCACCGAGCCCAGCGAGCAGCCGGGCACCCTGCACCTGGTCACCGCACCGGCACTGCCGCCCGGCCTGGCCTTCCTCGACGCGCCGGACATCGACTCTGTGGTCGACGCCAACCGGGCGCTCGCCGGTCAGCTGCTCGCCGCCGCCGACCTCTGGCTGTTCGTCACCACCGCCGCCCGGTACGCCGACGCCGTCCCCTGGGAGCTGCTGCGCAGCGCCCGCGCCCGGGGCACCGCCGTGGCGATGGTGCTGGACCGGGTCCCCCCGGAGGCAGCCGACGAGGTCGCCGCCCACCTGTCCGAGATGCTCGCCGAGCAGGAGCTGGGTGCCGCGCCGCTGTTCGTGCTGCCGGAGACCTGGGTGGACGGGCAGGGGCTGCTGCCGGACCGGATCACCGCACCGCTCAGCGACTGGTTCTCCCGGCTCGCCGCCGACGCCGAGGCCCGCGCCGCGGTGGTCCGGCAGACGCTCGACGGCGCGCTGGCCGCGCTGCACCCGGTGGTGGAGGCGCTGGCCGAGGCCGCCGACGAGCAGGTCACCGCCGCCGACGCGCTGGACGAGCGGGTCCAGGCCGCGTACCGCAGCGCGGAGCGCAGCGTCGACCAGGGGCTCAAGGACGGCCGGCTGCTGCGCGGTGAGGTGCTGGCGCGCTGGCAGGAGTTCATCGGCACCGGCGACTTCTTCCGCGGGCTGGAGGCCCGCATCGGGCGGCTGCGCGACCGGGTGGTCGCGGCGGTCACCGGGCGGCCCGCTCCCGCCGCGGAACTGCGTACCGCGATCGAGTCCCAGCTCGTCACGCTGCTGCGCGGGGTGGCGGCCGAGGCGGCGGAGAACGCGTACACCGGCTGGAAGGCGCACCCGGCGGGCGCGGCGCTGCTGGAGCCGGACCTGGCGCACCCCTCGGCCGACCTGCCGGAGCGGGCCGAGCAGCTGGTCCGCGACTGGCAGCGCGGCGTGCTGGAGCTGGTCCGGGTCGAGGGCGGCGACCGGCGGTTCGTGGCGCGCACCGCCGCGTACGCGGTGAACGCCACCGGCCTCGCCGTCATGATCGGCGTGTTCGCCTCCACCGCGTTCATCCCCACCGGGCTGGAGGTCGCCGCGGGCACCGGCACGGCGGTCGCCGGGCAGACGGTGCTCCAGGCGATCTTCGGCGACCAGGCGGTCCGCAACCTGGCCCGCAAGGCCCGCGTCGACCTGCTCGACCGGGTGGGCAAGCTGCTGGCCGAGGAGGCCGAGCGCTTCCTGAGCCGCACCGAGGCCGAACGCCCGGCCGCGAACGCCGGTGCGGCGCTGCGCTGGTCCGCCGTCGAGGTCGAGCGGGCCCGGCACCGCAGCGGTCTGTTCCCGACGAACACCGAGCAGGACGGTCGCCTGTGAGCGCGAGGAGTGAGCCGATCCTGCGAGCCCCGCAGGCGCGAACGAGGATGACACAGTGAGCAACGTCGTCGGACGGATGCGTGACGCGCTGCGCGGCGAGCAGCGGGTCGACCCGGACGTGCTGATCGAGCGCCTCCAGGCGATCCAGCGGTTCCTGGCCGCGGTGGACGGCGACGTGCCCGACGCTCAACTGGTCGCCGCGCACACGGTGGTCGAGCGCGCCGGTGACCGGCTCGCGCTCTCCGGCCGACACACGGTGGTCGCGCTCGCCGGTGCGACGGGCAGCGGCAAGTCGAGCCTGTTCAACTCGCTGGCGCGGCTCGACCTCTCCCCGGTGGGCGTACGCCGCCCCACCACGGGTGTCGCGCACGCCTGCGTGTGGGGCCCGCTGGACGGCGCGGTCCGGCTGCTCGACTGGATCGGGGTGCTGCCCCGGCACCGGTTCGTCCGGGAGAGCCCGCTGGACGCCGACGACGAGTCGAACCTGCACGGCCTGGTCCTGCTCGACCTGCCCGACTTCGACTCGGTGCAGCACGGCCACCGGCTGGAGGTGGACCGCCTGCTCGGCCTGGTCGACCTGGTGGTCTGGGTGGTCGACCCGCAGAAGTACGCCGACCGCGTGATCCACACGAGCTACCTGCGCGAGTTCCACAGGCACAAGGACGTCACGGTCGTGGTGCTCAACCAGGCCGACCGGCTGCACCCGACCGAGCTGCCCAGGGTCCTGGACGACCTGCGCCGGCTGCTCGATGACGACGGGCTGGGCGGGGTGCCGCTGCTGCCGACCGTCGCGGTGGACCCGAACGGGCTGGACGGGCTGCGGGCCGAACTGGAGCGTACGGTCGCCGAACGGCAGGCCGCGCTGCGCCGGCTCTCCGGCGACGTGGACGCCGTGGTGGCCGATCTCGAACCGCTCGTGGGGCCGGAGCCACCGCGCACCCGGCCCGGTGACGCCTCGGCGCAGGAGCTGACCCGGGCCCTCGCCGGCGCGGCCGGGGTGCCGACGGTGGCGGCGGCGGTCGAGGGGGCGTACCGGCACCGGGCGGTCGGCAACACCGGCTGGCCGCTGCTGCGGAGCTGGCGCAAGCTGCGGCCGGATCCGCTGCGCCGGCTGCACCTGTCCGGGCGGGATCCGGACGCGCCGGCGGAGAGCCTGGTCGCGGCCACCTCCGTACCCGATCCGACGGCCGCGCAGCGCTCGGCGGTCACGCTGGCGATCCGCGCGGTGGCCGAGCGGGCCGGTGGCGGTCTGCCCACGCCGTGGCCCGCCGCGGTGACCTCCGCGGCCCGGGGCCGGCAGGCCGACCTGCCGGGCGCGCTCGACCACGCGGTCGCCGCGACCGACCTGGGCATGGACCGCCGGCCCGCCTGGTGGCGGGTGGTCGGCGCGCTGCAGTGGGTGGTCACCCTCGCCGCGCTGGCCGGCCTGGTCTGGCTGATCATCGGGTACGCGGTGCGCCTGCTCGGCCTGCCGCCGCTGGAGCACCCGACGCTCGGTGTGGTGCCCTGGCCCACCGTCCTGCTGCTCGGCGGCCTGCTGGCCGGGCTGCTGATCGCGGCGCTGACCCGGCCGGTGGTCGGGTGGGCGGCCCGGCGGGCCCGGGCGCGGGCCGAGCAACGCCTGCTCACGTCGGTGGGCAGCGTCTCCGAGAAGTACGTGCTGGACCCGGTCTGGGCGGTGCTGACGCGCTACGGCACGGCCCGGGACGCGCTGCGCGAGGCGGGACGGCGCTAGACCGGCGTGCTGACCGGTGTGGGGGCGGCCGGTGCGGCGTAGGGTCGATACATGGCCACGCCACAGACCCCCTACGACGCGGTGCTGCACGCCGCGCGCGACGTGACGAGGCTCGACTCGGCCCTGGACGCGGAGATGCTCGGCGCCGCGTTGCTGGGCAGCGTCTACGCCGTCGCGGAGCACGACCGGGAGCAGGCCGTCCGCGACTTCGTCACCGGTTTCCTCGCCGCCACGTCCCGGCGCCGCAGCGCCGCCGCGACCACCCTGCGGGCCGTCTTCGCCGCCCTGGTGCCCGACGCCGAGGGCGCCGCCCGGGTCCGTCCCGGCGCGTACGCCCCGTCGTGGGCCGGTCAGCTGGGCCGGGTGCGCGTCACCGGCGCCTGGGCCTACGGCGACGTGTACGGCGACCAGACCTCCTACCTCGCCACGTTCGCGTACGACGACGAGGAGGAGGGCGGCCCGGAGCACGCGCTGGTGGCCTTGGTCGACCACAACATCGGCATCACCAAGGACGTCTTCGTCGGCGGCCCGGCCGGGCGGATCGTCGAGCAGGCCCGGGAGATCTGCACCGAGGACGAGTTCACCTGGTTCCGCACCGAGGACCCGGCCCGGATGCACGCCGAGGTGAGCCGTCACCTGGCGGTCACCGACGACCTGGCCGAACTGCCCGCGCAGGGCTCGCTCGCCACCGACCGGGCGCTCGTGGGCGCGCGGCTGGCCGCACTCCCGGGGCCGACACCGCCGGCCGGTCCGGCCGTGATGCCGGCGCCGACAGACGAGGAGCGCACCCGCCTGGTCCGCGCGTTCCTCGACTCGCCGGAGGCGGCCCGCTTCGGCCTGCCCGAGGTGGCCGACGGCGAGCTGGCCTCGCTGCACTTCTGCCTCGGCCTGCTGCTCGACCACGCGGCCAGCTTCCCGGACGCCGACCCGATGCGGTGGAGCCCGATGGTGGCCGAGCTGTTCCTGCTCGACTGGGTGCACCGCCGTGCCGTGCTGGACATGGACGACGCGGCGATGCTGCCCCGGGTGCTGCGCGCCTGGGCGGCGTACGCGGCCCGGCAGCGCGGGCTTTCGCAGTCGGCCGCCGCCCGGACGGACGAGGCGATCACCGAGATGGTCCCGGAGTTCGCTCGGCTCTACAGCACCGGCGAGCGGCGCAGCCCCGCCACCGCGGCGGTGGCCCAGCTCATGGCGGACGGGGTGGACCCGGACGACCCGGAGGCGCTGAACGCCTGGATCGAGGCGAACCGCCACCGCCTGACCGACGACCCGGCCTAGGCATTCACGCCCGCATGATCGGCACCATCTCGGCGAGGTGGCTGCATCGGGCCGGGCGGGACCGCACCACTACGGCGAAGTGGTGTCGATCATGAGGTGTGGGACACCGACGGGCGAACCGGGCCGGACGGAACAGAGGTGGCGGACGGTCCGGCGGTACCCGGCGGATCGGCGGGGCCCGACGGATCGACAGGACCGGACGTACCCGATGGGCCGGAGGGCTCGGACGTCGGTTCCGACGAGGGCTCGGAGGTGGGCGTCGGCTCGGCCGTCGTGACCGACGGCTCGGGGCTCGGGCTCGGCTCGGGCGTCGGCGTGGCCGGATCGGACGGCGAGTGTGACGGCGACGGTGAGGGCACCGGCGACGGGCGGGGCGGGCGGACCGGGGTGGGCCGGACCGGCGCGGCCGGCGGCGGGGGCGCGGCGACCGGGCGGGACCGGTGCCGGGAGCCGAGGTCGCTGTCGTCGGGCAGGGCCGGTGCCGCCGGGAGCACCGGCCGCGCCGGGGGCACCGAGGTCACGTCGACGGCGGGCGTGGGCGTGGACGGCACCGGGGCCTGGGTGCCCTGGGGCATCGGGATGACCACCGGACCGACCGAGGGGGTCGGCAGGAACGGGGTGCTGGTGTCGGGGAGGGCGCTGTTGCCGACGGTGGCGGATCCGGTGCTGATCGCGGCGAGGATCGGCATGGAGGCGGTGCCGGCGAGCAGCGCCACGGTGAGCAGGTAGCCGCGGCTGGGACCGCCCGTTCCGGGGGCGCGGTGGGCACCCACGACCCGGCGGTACGGGGAGGCGGGCAGGGCCCGGTGGCGGCCGAGGAAGGGCGTACCGGGCGGACCCTCTGGTTCGGACACCGGCACACTCCTCACGCACGGACGGGACGGGAGAGCACGCGCGAATATCAGGACAAATGCCGCGCCGTGGCTCATCGCAAGCTTGACCCAGTGACGCTCAGTTCACCAGTCGCAACCGCGTGTCGACACACATTTTGTGCGTCGACCGCTCCCGCCACTGGGGACAAAAGCGCTTATCCGTCATGAACCCGATGGAACCTCACCGGCGAGGGAGGCCATACTGTGGGCCCGCTCACCTCCTCTGCCATCATTCAGACACGACGGCAACGCAGCCGCCACTTCCGCGTACCCCGCGGCTGGTGCGGAACGGTGCCGGCGCTCCCGGGCCTGGGTCTGTCCCGACGGACTCCGGCTCACGCCGCGCGGCAACCCCTACCGGGGTCAGGCGCGGTCGCCAGGGACCGACCCGGCACCAGCCGGGCGGGCGCACGAGGTGCGCGGCTCGGGTAACCCCCGGCGCCGGCGCAGACAGACAGGGAGAGACGGATGGCAAAGGGCGACCCCGGGGCCGCCACCCGCAGTAAGCGGGCCGCACCCCGTACCAGACGCGCCGCCGCGACCGGTGAAGCGGAACTCGTACAGCTGCTCACCCCCGAGGGTGAGCGGATCGAGAGCGCGCTCGGCCCGGACGGGACCGAGTACCGCGTCGACTTCACCGACGAGGAGTACCGCGGGCTCTACCGCGACCTCGTCCTGGTCCGCAAGCTGGACGCCGAGGCCACCGCCCTGCAGCGCCAGGGTGAACTGGGACTGTGGGCGAGCCTGCTGGGCCAGGAGGCCGCGCAGGTCGGCTCCGGCCGGGCGCTGCGTATGCAGGACATGGCCTTCCCGACCTACCGCGAGCACGGCGTGCTCTACTGCCGCGGCATCGACCCGATCATGCCGCTGGGCCTGTTCCGCGGCGTCGACCAGGGCGGCTGGGACCCGAACGAGTTCAAGTTCAACATGTACACGATCGTCATCGGGGCGCAGACCCTGCACGCGACCGGGTACGCCATGGGTGTCGCCATGGACGGCAAGACCGGCGGCGAGGACGGCGAGGCGGTCATCGCCTACTTCGGCGACGGCGCCACCAGCCAGGGCGACGTCAACGAGTCGTTCGTCTGGGCCAGCGTCTTCAACGCCCCGCTGGTGTTCTTCTGCCAGAACAACCAGTACGCCATCTCCGAGCCGCTGGAGCGGCAGACCCGCGTGCCGCTGTACCGGCGGGCCGGCGGGTTCGGCTTCCCGGGTGTCCGGGTGGACGGCAACGACGTGCTCGCGTCGTACGCGGTGACCCGGCACGCGCTGGACAACGCGCGCAACGGCCAGGGCCCGAGCCTGATCGAGGCGTACACCTACCGGATGGGCGCGCACACCACCTCCGACGACCCGACCCGCTACCGCATCGCCAGCGAGGTCGAGGCGTGGCAGGCCAAGGACCCGATCGCCCGGATGAAGGCGTTCCTGACCAAGCAGAAGATCGCCGACGAGTCGTTCTTCACCGCTGTCGACGAGCAGGCCCGCACCGAGTCGGTGCACCTGCGCGAGCGCGTGCTCGCCATGCCCGACCCGCAGCCGGTGACCATGTTCGACCACGTCTACCCCAACGGCTCTCCCGAACTGGACGAGCAGCGGGCCCGGTTCACGCAGTACATGGAGTCCTTCGAGGGGAGCGCGCACTGATGGCCACGGAGACGCTCACCCTCGGCAAGGCACTCAACACCGGTCTGCGGCGGGCCCTGGAGAACGACCCGAAGGTCGTCATCATGGGCGAGGACGTCGGCAAGCTCGGCGGCGTGTTCCGGATCACCGACGGCCTCCAGAAGGACTTCGGCGACCAGCGCGTGATCGACACCCCGCTGGCCGAGTCCGGCATCATCGGCACCGCCGTCGGCCTGGCCATCCGTGGCTTCCGGCCGGTCTGCGAGATCCAGTTCGACGGCTTCGTCTACCCCGCGTACGACCAGATCGTGTCGCAGGTGGCGAAGATGCACTACCGCTCGCAGGGCAAGGTGCGGATCCCGATGGTCATCCGCATCCCGTTCGGCGGCGGCATCGGCGCCGTCGAGCACCACTCCGAGTCGCCCGAGGCGTACTTCGCGCACACCGCCGGTCTGAAGGTGGTGAGCTGCGCGAACCCGCAGGACGCGTACGTGATGATCCAGCAGGCGATCGCCTCGGACGACCCGATCGTGTTCCTGGAGCCGAAGCGGCGCTACTGGGAGAAGGGTCCGGTGGACCTGGAGGCGCCGATCGCCGACGCGTACCCGCTGCACTCGGCCCGGGTCGCGCGGCCCGGCACCGACGCGACGGTGCTGGCGTACGGCCCGATGGTCCGCACCGCGCTCGACGCGGCCACCGCCGCCGCCGAGGACGGCCGCGAGCTGGAGGTCATCGACCTGCGGACGATCTCGCCGCTGGACCTGACCGCCGCGTACGAGTCGGTGCGGCGCACCGGCCGCTGCGTGGTCGTGCACGAGGCCCCGGGCAACCTGGGTCTCGGGTCGGAGATCGCGGCCCGGATCACCGAGGAGTGCTTCTACTCCCTGGAGTCCCCGGTGCTGCGGGTGACCGGCTTCGACACCCCCTACCCGGCCGCCCGGGTGGAGGAGGAGTACCTGCCCGACCTGGACCGGGTGCTCGACGCCGTCGACCGCACGTTCGGCTGGTGAGCGGCATGTCCCGGATCAAGGAGTTCAACCTTCCCGACCTGGGCGAGGGCCTGACCGAGGGCGAGATCCTTGCCTGGCTGGTCAAGGTCGGCGACGACATCGAGCTGAACCAGCCGATCGTCGAGGTGGAGACCGCCAAGGCGGCGGTCGAGATCCCGGCGAAGTGGGCCGGACGGGTGCAGGCGATCTTCCACCCGGAGGGGTCCACCGTCGAGGTCGGCGTGCCGATCATCGCGATCGACACCGACCCGGGCGCCGGCCCGATCGAGGAGTCCACCACCGCGACTCCCGCGTCGGACCTGCCGGCCCCGTCGGCCGCGTCGCTGGCCGCGGTCCAGGTCGCGCCCGCCGAGGGCATGGTCGAGCCGGGCCTGATCGGTGGTGTGGCCCCGGGTGGGCGTACCGCCGTGCTGGTCGGCTACGGCCCGCGCAACGCCCCGGCCAAGCGCCGCCCGCGCAAGGGTGACGCGCCGGCCGCGGCACCGGCTCAGGCCGCCCCGGTGGCACCCGCGCCGGTCCCCGCCCCGCCCGCGCCTGCGCCTGCGCCTGCGCCTGCGGTGAACGGCAACGGCCGGGTCTCCGGCCCGGTGCTGGCCAAGCCGCCGGTCCGCAAGCTGGCGAAGGATCTCGGCATCGACCTGGCCACGCTCACCGGCTCGGGTCCGCTCGGCTCGATCACCCGTGAGGACGTACAGCGGGCGGCGAGCGCGACCCCGGCGGCGGCCGAGCCGCTGACGGTCGCGGCACCGGCCGCGTCGGCCGCGAGCTTCGGCGCGGACCGCGAGCAGCGCATCCCGGTCAAGGGGGTACGCAAGCTCACGGCGGAGAACATGGCCCGCTCGGCGTTCACCGCCCCGCACGTGACGGAGTTCCTGACCGTCGACGTGACCCGGGCGATGAAGGTGCTGGACCGGCTGCGTGACCGGCGCGAGTGGCGGGACGTGCGGGTCTCGCCGCTGCTGCTGGTCGCCAAGGCGGTGCTGCTGGCGGTCAAGCGGCACCCGATGGTCAACTCGACCTGGGCCGGCGACGAGATCGTGGTGAAGGAGTACGTCAACCTCGGCATCGCGGCGGCCACCGAGCGCGGCCTGATCGTGCCGAACATCAAGGACGCCGGGCGGCTCTCGCTGCGCGAGCTGGCGGACGCGATGACGGATCTGGTGCAGACCGCGAAGTCGGGGAAGACGTCCCCGGCGGACATGTCCGGCGGCACGCTCACCATCACCAACGTCGGCGTCTTCGGCGTCGACACCGGTACGCCGATCCTGCCCCCGGGCGAGTCGGCGATCCTCGCCTTCGGCGCGGTACGGGAGCAGCCGTGGGTGCACAAGGGCAAGGTGAAGCCGCGCCTGGTGACCACGCTGGGCCTGTCCTTCGACCACCGGATCATCGACGGCGAGCTGGGCTCGAAGTTCCTCCGCGACATCGGTGAGTTCCTGGCCGACCCGGAGGCGGCGCTGCTCGCCTGGACCTGACGTACCGATCGCTCCGGTCACGGCCGGTGTGCCACGGGTGAACACCCGGCACACCGGCCGTGACCGTTTTGGGAACGGAATCATAGGATCCGGGGGCGCGTAGACCTACGATCCGTAGGTACGTGGTTCAGCTCACCTAATAATCGATGGCGATGGGCGGCCCGGTGCGCTTAAATAGAGACATCAAGGGGCTGACAACCGAATAGCCAGGAGGAGAGACCCGAGATGAGCATGATCGAGCGAATCCGCACCCGCCGCGACGCCAACCGCCGCGCCCGCGCCATCGAGCACGCGCTGCGTTCCGCGAACTCGCCCGCGGTCCGCGAGGAGCTTCTCGCCATCGCCCAGCGTCACATGAGCTGACGTCACAGACCTTTCTCACCTCCTCCAGTCCGAAGACCCGCCCGACACCGGGCGGGTCTTCGGCGTATCGGCATCGGTCGGCACCGGGATTCCACCTCGCTCCACCGCCCGGTACGGTTGGCACGGTCGCCAACCGGTTGGTTCCGGGCCGACGCGGGCAAGTGAAACCCATCGACGTCGTCCGGTGACTGACGGTGACGGCTGATGCTCCCCCGGGCGGCTCCGGGCGACCACCGGATACGGTGCGGGGAGCCCGCACGGCCGGTACCCGCCGGCGACGCCGGTAGCCATGCCGACGGTCCCCCCGACCGGCATCGGCGGCCGACCTGTGATGGAGGAGGCGCACCCATGACGTCCGAGGCTCCGCACCGCCCCGGCCAGGAGCCGGGCGAGGTGTCGCCGGGCACCGGCGGACCGGTGCCGTACGGCGATCAGCCGGCGCAGCAGGACAACGGGTACAACGGCGCACCCGACCTCGGCTGGGCACCGCCCCCGCCGGCCGGTCGGCCCGCGCAGCCGGCCCCGGCCTGGGCCGCGAACGACGACCAGCCACCCGCGTGGGCCCCGCCCGCCGGGCAGCCGGTGACCGGGCGGGCGACCGCCCAGGTCCCGCAGCCCGCCTGGGGCGGCAACGACCAGGGCAACCCCGCCTGGTCCGGTTCCGGTGGCCCGGCCTGGGGCAACCAGGAGCAGTCCGGCCCGGACCGCGGCGCCGAGCAGGCACCGCCCGCCTGGGCCGCCACGCCGCCGGGCAGCCCGGCCGAGCCGTCGCCGGCCCCCTGGGCCGCCGCCGAGCAGAACCGTCCCGGATGGAACGCCGGCGAGCAGCAGCAGGGCTGGTCGCCGTCCGGTGACCCGGCCGCCCGCGGCACCGGCTACGTGCCCGCCCCGGCCACCGTGCCGAACGAGACCTGGGTCACGCCCGCCCCCGCGGACGACCCGCATCGCTCCGGCGGCTTCGCGCCCACCGGCGGGCAGCACGAGGACGCCTCCGGTCGCGCCGGTGGCTGGGCCGCCGCGCAGCAGCAGCAGGACGACCCGAACCGCTCCGGCGGCTGGAACCCGCGCGACGAGCAGCCCGCCGCGTCCGACGACCCGAACCGCTCGGGCGGCTGGAACCCGCGGGAGAGCCAGCCGGCCTGGGCGCCGGGTCAGCAGACCGGCGCCACCTGGCCGCCGGCCGACCCGCCCGCCCGTGCCGCCGCAGCCGTCTCGGTGCCCGGTGCCGCCCGGCCGGACCACGCCTGGTCCACTCCGGAGCAGTCCGATCAGGACAACCGCCCGGCCGAGGACAGCGGCGGCTGGCGCGCGACCGGTGGGCCGCAGCACGACGAGGGACAGCGTTCCGGCGGCTGGCCCGCCCCGCAGGGCGAGAACCGGCCCGGCGGCTGGGACGAGCCGGCCCGCGCCGAGGACCCGGACCGCTCGGGCGGCTGGGCTGCCGGGCGCGCCGCGAACCCCGCCGAGGCGGCGCAGCCGGGCGGCTGGGAGCCGAACCGGCAGTCCGGCGGCTGGGGTGACGGCGCCGACGTACCGCAGCAGCGTGACTCCGGCGAGCAGGCCGGCGCCTGGAGCGGCGCGGCCGCCGTACCGCAGCAGCACGAGCCCGCGCGGCCGGCGGACGAGCCGGCGCAGCCCGCCTGGGGCGCCGCCGCGCCGGCCGAGGCGTCGGCCCGCGCCAGCGTGTCCGTGCCGTCGACCGACGCACCCGCCGGCTGGGGCGGCAACCAGGACGAGCGTCCGGCCGCACCGTCGCCCGAGCCGTGGCCGCAGGCCGAGGCGTGGGGCCGGTCCGAGGACTCCGCCCCGGCCTACCAGCCCGCCCCCGCGCCGGGCATCTCCCCCGGCAACGCGGTGCCGCTGCCGGCGCAGCAGCAGCGGGTGCCGGGCGCCGCGCTGGCCGCGTCGTCGCCCACCGACCACCCGGGCAACGAACCCCAGGGGTACGAGCCGGAGCGCGGCGACGGTGGCTGGAACGCGTCCCGTCCCGAGGAGCCGCAGTCGCCCGCCGTTCCCGCACCGCGTACCTCCCCGGAGGGCGGCCCGGTTTCGGCGAGCGCGTCGGTGCCGGTGGCCAGCCGGGTCACCCCGCCGTCCGACCAGCCGCTGCCGACCGGCGGCCCCACGCCGCAGCCCCGGGTGTACGGCCGTCCCGCCCGCCCGGAGCCCGAGGACGCCCCCGAGCCGGACGAGCCCGGGTTCCCCGGCCAGGACGGGCCGCACGGCAACGGCTTCCCCGGCCCCGGCCCGCAGTCGCGGTCCGAGGACGCCGACGGCCCGCAGGGGTACGCCGGCGCGCCCTCCTCGCCCGCCGCGCCGCCGTCGTTCCCGGTCGGTATGCCGTCCTTCGCGGACGCGCCCGGCAACACCCGTCCCGCCAACGGCGTGCACCCGGGCGGCGAGCAGCCCGGCACGGGTCGCGACCCGTTCGGCGGCCCGCAGAGCCCGTACGGCAACCCCGGCGGCCAGGACCCGTTCGGCGGCCCCGGTGGCCGGCCGGAACCGTTCGGCCCCGGCGGTCAGCAGGAGTCGTTCGGCAGTCCCGGCGGTCAGCCCGACCCGTTCGGCGGTCCCGGCGGTCAGCCCGACCCGTTCGGCGGTCCCGGCGGTCAGCCCGACCCGTTCGGCGGTCCGGGTGGGCAGCAGGCGGCGTTCGGCAGCCCGGCCGGGCGGCCCGAGCCGTTCGGCGAGCCGGACCGGTTCGGCCCGCCCGCCGGAGGACGCGCCTCGGTGGCGGTGCCCGGCCAGGGCCCGGCCGGTGGCGGCAACGCCTTCCCGCCGCCTCAGCAGGCCCCGCCGGCCTGGTCGCAGGACGGGCCCGGCACCGAGCCGGAGCAGGGCCGCTTCGACGCGTTCAAGCCGGATGCCACCGAGTCGCAGACCGAGGCGCCCCCGCCGAAGGTGCGCAACGGCCGGGTGCTCGCCGCCGTGCTGATCGCCGCGGTGCTCATCCTCGCCGTACCGCTCGGCCTGCTGACGCTGCTCGGCAAGGTCGGCGACAAGTCGGACGGCTTCGACCCGGCGGTCGGCTCCTGCGTGAAGCAGTCCGGCACGAGCGCCGTGGCCGCCGACTGCGGCGAGCCGGGCGCGTTCAGCGTGGTGTCGAAGGTGGACAACAAGGACAAGTGCGCCGACCTGTCGCAGCCCTCGGTCTCGGTCGAGGGCGGCGGGACCACCCGGGTGCTCTGCCTGAAGCCCGCCGGCCAGTAACCACACGTACGCGGAGCGCCCACCCCTCGTCGGGGTGGGCGCTCCGCGCCGTTGCGGTGTGCGTCTGTTCACCCCGGGATCGCCGGGAGCGCGCCCGGCCGGTGCGGCACGATGGGGGCATGAGCGCACGCGTACGGGCACCGGAACTGCGGGGTCGGGCCTGGCTGAACACCGGCGGCAAGGCCGTCACACTGGCCGACCTGCGCGGCAAGATCGTCCTGCTCGACTTCTGGACGTTCTGCTGCATCAACTGCCTGCACGTACTGGACGAGTTGCGTCCGCTCGAGGAGAAGTACGGCGACGTCCTGGTCGTGATCGGGGTGCACTCGCCGAAGTTCGAGCACGAGAAGGACCCGGCGGCGCTGGCCGCGGCCGTCGAGCGGTACGGCGTGCACCACCCGGTGCTCGACGACGCCGAGATGGACATGTGGCAGCAGTACGCGGCCAAGGCGTGGCCGACGCTCGCCGTGGTCGACCCCGAGGGGTACGTGGTCGCCACCATGGCCGGCGAGGGGCACGCCGAAGGACTGGCCCGCCTGATCGACGACCTGATCGACACCCACGAGGCGAAGGGCACGCTGCACCGGGGCGAAGGCCCGTACGTGCCGCCCGCCGAGCCGGACACGGTGCTGCGGTTCCCCGGCAAGGCGCTGCCGCTCGACGGTGGAAACCTGCTGGTCAGCGACTCGGCCCGGCACTCGCTGGTCGAGCTGGCCACCGACGGCGAGACGGTGGTCCGCCGCATCGGCGCCGGTTCCCGGGGGCGTACGGACGGCCCGGCCTCCGCCGCCACGTTCGCCGAGCCGCAGGGGCTCTGCCTGCTGCCGCCGCACGTGGCCGAGGTCGCCGGTTACGACGTGGTGGTCGCGGACACGGTCAACCACCTGCTGCGCGGCGTACGGCTGTCCTCCGGCGAGGTGGTCACCGTGGCCGGCACCGGGCGGCAGTGGCGCTCGACAGTCGACGACCACGCGCACGACGCCCGCGCGGTCGACCTGTCCTCCCCCTGGGACGTGGCCTGGTACGACGACCGGGTGATCGTCGCGATGGCCGGCATCCACCAGCTCTGGTGGTTCGACCCGATCAAGCGGACCGCCGGCATGTACGCCGGGACCACTGTCGAGGCGCTGCGCGACGGCCCGCTGCCGGACGTGTGGATGGCCCAGCCGTCCGGGTTGTCGGTCTCGGCCGACGGCGCCCGCCTGTGGGTGGCCGACAGCGAGACCAGCGCGATCCGGTGGGTCTCCGGCGGCGAGATGCACACCGCCGTCGGTCAGGGCCTGTTCGACTTCGGGCACGTCGACGGCCCGGCCGACCAGGCGTTGCTCCAGCATCCGCTGGGCGTGTGCGCGCTGCCCGACGGCTCGGTGCTGATCGCCGACACGTACAACGGGGCGGTGCGCCGCTTCGACCCGGAGACCGGCCAGGTGGGCACCGTGGCGGACGGGCTGGCCGAGCCGAGCGACCTGGTGCTCACCGGGGAGGGCGAGGTGCTGGTGGTCGAGTCGGCCGCGCACCGGCTGACCCGGCTGGCCCCGGGTGCGCTGACGTCGGCCGGCGCGAACACGGTGGACGGCCCCCGGCACCGGCTGGAACGCAAACCCACCGACGTGGCGGCCGGTGAACTGACCCTGGACGTGATCTTCACGCCGGCGCCGGGGCAGAAGCTCGACGAGACGTACGGGCCGTCGACCCGGCTGGTGGTCTCGGCGTCCCCGCCGGAGCTGCTGGTCGAGGGCGCGGGCACGACCACCGACCTGTCCCGCAGGCTGGTGGTCAGCGGCGACGTGGCGCAGGGGGTGCTGCAGGTGACCGCCCAGGCGGCGACGTGTGACGCCGACGTGGAGCACGCGGCCTGCCACCTGACGCGGCAGGACTGGGGCGTGCCGGTCCGGGTGGTCGCCGGCGGCGCGACCCGCGTGCCGCTGGTGCTGCGTGGCATGGACGCCTGACCGGAGGTGTTAAGAAGGGCCCCTTCCTCTACCGGAGGCGTTAAGAAGGGGCCCTTCCTTTCACGCGAACGGAGTGAGCGTGACCCCGGCGTCGACGAGCGCGGCCCGCACCAGCTCCGCGCACCGCACCGCGCCGGGCGTGTCCCCGTGCAGGCAGATCGACTCGACCGGGGTGGGGATCACCGTCCCGTCGACGGCGACCAGCGTCCGCTCGACGGCCATCCGTACCGCCCGGACGGCCACCTGCTCCGGGTCGGTCACCAGCGCGTCGGGTGAGCTGCGCGGCACGAGCGTGCCGTTGGGGAGGTAGTTGCGGTCGGCGAACCCCTCGGCCACCACCCGCAGTCCGGCGCCCGCGGCGAGCTGAGCCAGCACGGTGCCGGGCTGGCAGAGCACCGGCAGCTCGTGGTCGTATCCGCTGATCGCCGCCACCAGTGCGGCGGCCTGACCCTCGTCGTGGGCCGCCGCGTGGTAGAGCGCCCCGTGCGGCTTGAGGTAGCGGACCCGGGTGCGGTACAGGCGGCAGAAGGCGTCGAGCGCCCCGAGCTGGTAGATCGTCTCGTCGCGCAGCTCGGCGAAGTCGTACGCGATGTGCCGCCGGCCGAAGCCGGCGAGGTCCCGGTAGCCGACCTGCGCGCCCACCGCGACGCCGCGTTCGGCGGCACCGGCGCAGACGCGGTGCATGGTGGCCGCGTCGCCGGCGTGGAAGCCGCAGGCGACGTTCGCGGAGCTGATCAGGTCGAGCAGTGCGTGGTCGTCGCCGAGCCGCCAGCTTCCGAATCCCTCGCCGAGGTCAGCGTTGAGGTCCATGGAACGTCACCGTAGTGCCTGGCCGGGCCTGGGCGAGCGCTGTCACGTCGTCCACCACCCCGATGACCGGGTACCCGCCGGTGGTGGGGTGGTCGGCCAGGAAGACCAGCGGTTGACCCGACGGCGGCACCTGCACCGCGCCGAGCACCAGACCCTCGCTCGAGAGTTCGCCGGCCACCGCGCGGGTCAGCGCCGCGCCGGCCAGCCGCGCGCCGACCCGGTTGCTGTCCGGGCTCACCGTGTACGCGTCGCGGCACAGCAGGTCCAGCGCCTCGGGCGTGAACCAGTCCTGCCGGGGGCCGGGACGCACGCTCAGCCGTAGCTCGTCCGGCACCGGCCCGGTGACGGGGACGTCGACGGGTGCGGGTGGGCCGGCCGGGGTGCCGAGCGGCAGCCGGTCCCCGTCGCGCAGCGGCGGCGGTCCGAGGCCGGAGAGTGTGTCGGTGGCGCGGCTGCCGAGCACCGGTTCGACGGCGATCCCGCCGCTTACCGCGAGCCAGGTCCGTACCCCGGCGTGGGCCGGTCCGACGCGCAGCACCGCGCCCGCCGGGAGCGAGAGCGGCCGTCCCACATCCCCCGGCCGGATGTCCCCGGTCCGCCACTCGACGACCACGTCGGCCGGGGCGCCGGTGAGGGCGACCGCCACCGCCCGGGTGAACCGCAGGGCGCAGCCGGTCATGGTGATCTCCAACCCGGCGGCGTGCTCGTCGTTGCCGACGAGCCGGTTGGCCAGGCGCAGGGCGGCCGGGTCGAGGGCTCCGGAGCGGGGTACGCCGAGGTGCGCCCACCCGGACCGCCCCTGGTCCTGGACGGTGGTGAGCGCCCCGGCCCGCAGCACCTCGATCACGACGCGTCGACCAGCCGGACGCGGGTGCCGGGGGTGAGCCGGGCCGGCGGGTCGGCGTGCACGTCGAACAGCGGCAGGTCGGTGCGGCCGACGAGCAGCCAGCCACCGGGTGACGCGGCGGGGTAGATGCCCGCGTACGGGCCGGCGAGCGCGACCGAGCCGGCCGGCACCCGGGTACGCGGCGTGGCGAGCCGGGGGACCGCGAGCTCGGGCGGCAGCCCGGTCAGGTACGCGAACCCGGGCGCGAAGCCGCAGAACGCGACCCGGAACTCGGTGCGCCGCAGCCGGTCGACGACGGCGGGCACGTCGGTGTCCCAGTGGCCGGCGACGCGCGGCAGGTCCTCCCCGTCGTACACGACTGGGACCCGGACCTCGGCGGTGGCCGGGCCGGAGACGGCGGTGCGGGGCCGCCAGCCGGCGATCCGCGCGGCGGCCGTCTCCGGGTCCGGTACGCCGTCGAGCAGCACGGTGACCGCGCCCGGGACGATCTCGGTGGCGGTCAGTTCGCCTGCCTCGCGCCGGTGCCACAGTTCGGCCTGCCACGCCTGCGCCTGCTCCGCGTCGTCGCAGTCGAGGAGAAGGGCGTACGCCCCGACCGGCCGGATCCGCATCCGGTCATCCTCCCGCCGGGTGAGGTGACGGTCCACACTACTTGCAAGTAACCTACGCTGTCGTAACCTAATGACGTGACGACCTCCGCACCGTTCCGGCTCCGGCCGGCCGACATCGGGAAGCCGCGTATGCGCGGCTGGCTGCACGCGTACGCGTTCTTCGCCGCTCTCGTCTGCGGCATCGTGCTCTGTTCGATCGCCGCCGGTCGTCCCGGCTGGGCACCGCTGGTGAGCTGCCTGATCTACAGCTTCACGGTGTGCGGGCTGTTCGGCACCAGCGCGCTCTACCACCGGCGGGTCTGGTCCGAACGCGGCTATCAGATCATGCGCCGGATGGACCACTCGATGATCTTCGTGTTCATCGCCGGGACCTACACACCGTTCTGCGCGCTGCTGCTGGACACCCGGCAGGCCACGATCATGCTGAGCCTGGTCTGGGGCGGCGCGATCGCGGGCGTGGCGGTCAAGCTGATCTGGCCGCACGCGCCGCGCTGGGTCTCCGCCCCGCTCTATCTGGCGCTCGGCTGGGTCGCGGTGGCCATGCTGCCGCAGATCCTGCACGCAGGTGGCGTGACCGCGCTGGTGCTGCTGAGCGTGGGCGGCGCGATCTACAGCGTGGGCGCGGTGTTCTACGCGCTGCGCCGGCCGAACCCGTGGCCCACCGTCTTCGGGCACCACGAGTTCTTCCACGCCTGCACGCTCGTCGCGGCGATCTGCCACCACATCGCGATCTACTTCGCGTTGTTCGCCTGAGCCGAGCCGGACCGGCCCCGGACATGCGCGAGGGCCCCGCACCGTTGCGGGGCCCTCGGGTTCTCGGGGGTCAGGCCGGGTAGCCCGAGCCCGGACGGCGCACCTCGCGGTACTCCTCGCGTACGACGCGGTCGTCGCGCACCGGCACCACCGGCTCGGCCACGACCTGCTCGCGTACCGGAGCGGCCACCACACGGCGGCGGCTGTTCCAGAAGTAGAGCGTGGTGAGCAGGCCGGCGACGCCGGCGAGCATGAGCACCCAGCCCACCACGTTGAGGTTCAGCCATCCGAGATTGGCGTCGACGGCGAACGCGAAGATCGCGCCGAGCGCGATGAGGAAGATGCTGGCACCGATGCCCATGACGTCGCCTCCTTGGCGTCCTGCTGGCGTTTCCTGCCCGCCGCGGCCATGGATGAGGTAGCGGCACTCATCGACATACCCAGGCGCTTTGATCGTCAATCAGGCAAGCTGGGCGGTATGACGGACGGCAGGAACGGGCAGCGGACGCTGGTGCTGCTGCGGCACGCCAAGGCCGAGCAGTCCGGGGCCCTCCCGGACGCGGAACGGTCGCTCACCGCGCGGGGGCACGCCGACGCCGCCACCGCGGGCGCCTGGCTGGCCCGGCACGCCCTGCTCCCCGACGTGGTCCTCTGCTCGCCCGCCCGGCGCACCCGGCAGACCTGGCACGACGTGGCGATGGGCATGAGCGGTGCCCCGCCGGAGGGCGGTCCCGCGGGCCCGGCTCCCGCGGTGCGATACGAGGTGACCGCGTACGACGCGCTTCCGGATCAGCTGCTGGAACTGCTGTGGACGGTCGACCCGACCGCCGGGACGGTGCTGCTGGTCGCCCACAACCCGGGGATCTCCCTGCTGTCGGCGCTGCTCGATCCGCAGCGGGCCGACCCGGACGGGCTGCGGACCACCGACCTGGTGGTGCACCGGCCGACGACCCGCTGGGCCGACCTCGCGCCGGGGAACGCGCCGATCACCGGCCGCCACACCGCGCGCGCCTGAGGGCCGGCCTCAGCCGACGCGGGTGTCGTACGCCGCCCGACTGGCGAGCACGTCGTCCATGTGCGCCTCCGCCCAGGACTTCAAGCCGCGGATCATCTCGTGCAGGGAGTACCCGAGGTCGGTCAGCTCGTAGGTGACAGTCACCGGCACCGTCGGCTCCACGGTGCGGGTGATCATGCCGTCGCGTTCCAGGGCGCGCAGCGTCTGGGTGAGCATCTTCTGGCTGACCCCGGGGAGCGTGCGGAACAGCTCGGAGTATCGCCTCGGGCGCGGCTCGCCGGCGCAGTCCGCCCCGAACCGGTGTGAGCCGTCGCTGCGCAACGCGGCCAGCACCAGCGTGACCCACTTGTCGGTGATCCGGTCGAGCAGTTGCCGGCTGGGGCACCCGGCCAGGAACGCGTCGTACTCGGCCTTGCTCATCTCTGCTCCTGCCGCCTCGGTGAGCTACGCACTTTGAGGTGCCTACTTCCCGACGGAAAGTTACACGCTGATAGTGGAGGCCGGGCGCCGCGATCCGGCGGCGTCGCGAAAACGACGAGAGGTACACGCATGGCCCGCACCACCCTTCCCGGCGGCACCTGGACGCTGGGCGACCTGACCGTCACCCGGTTCGGCTACGGCGCGATGCAACTCGCCGGCCCCTGGGTCATGGGACCACCGGCCGACCACGAGGGCGCCCTGGCCGTGTTGCGTGAGGCGGTCGCGCTCGGCATCACCCACATCGACACCAGCGCGGCGTACGGGCCGCACGTCACCAACCGGCTGATCCGGGAGGCGCTGCACCCGTACCCGGAGACGCTGCACATCGTCACGAAGGTCGGCGCGGACCGGGACGAGCAGGGCGGCTGGCCCACGGCCCGGGATCCGCAGAGCCTGCGCCGGCAGGTCCGGGAGAACCTGGAGACGCTCGGCGTGGACGCGCTCGGCCTGGTCAACCTGCGGCTCGGCGACGCCGAGGGGCCGAAGCCCGGCTCGCTCGCCGAGGCGCTGGAGACGCTCGTCGCGCTCCAGCAGGAGGGCGTGATCCGCCACCTGGGCCTGAGCAACGTGACGCCGGAACAGGTCGCCGAGGCACGGACCATCGCACCGATCGCCTGCGTGCAGAACCGGTACAACCTGGCCCACCGCGACGACGACGACCTGATCGACGAACTGGCCCGGCAGGGTGTCGCCTACGTGCCGTTCTTCCCGCTCGGCGGGTTCACCCCGTTGCAGTCCTCGGCGTTGTCGGCGGTGGCCGAGCGCCTGGGGGCGACACCGATGGGCGTCGCCCTGGCCTGGCTGCTGCGGCGCTCGCCGAACATCCTGCTGATCCCCGGCACCAAATCCGTCGCGCACCTGCGCGAGAACATCGCCGGCGCCGGGCTGGCGCTCTCCGGCGACGACCTCGCCGAGCTGGACCGGATCGGCCGCTGAGACGCGTCAGGACGGCGGGGCCGTCGGCGGCGGCGGGTCGGGCGGCGGCGGCATCATCGCGGTCGGATGCGACAGCCGGTTCTCCTCCACGATGAGCGTGCGGGCCCGCTTGCGGCGGTCCTGCCAGAACCACAGCGTGGTCAGCAGGACGCCCAGCCCGGCCAGGATGAACACCCAGCCGACCGCGCGCAGGTCGATCCACCAGACGTTGGCCCGGATGGCGAAGGTCATGATCGCGCCGAGCGCGATGAGAAAGATGGCGCTACCAATGCCCATGTGCGCTGCACTCCCCCGTGCGATGGCCTTGGGCGTACTCGGTCGTGGTCCGCGACGGTTACCCGCCACCGGCCCGCCTATCCACCCGTGGCGCACGCACGACGACGGCCGGCGGGCTGGTGCCCGCCGGCCGTCGTCATGAGGGGGAGAGTGACGCTTCAGGGGTGAAAGCCCCCGGAAGGGCTCAGAAAGCCTCCTCCGGGAGGTCCATGATCTCCAGGTCGGTGCCCTCGATGATCCGCCGGTCGGCGCCGATGCGGGGCAGCACCTCGCGGGCGAAGAACCGGGCGGCGGCGACCTTGCCGGTGTAGAAGGACTTGTCGGCCGCGGAGACCTCGCCGGCCAGCGCCTTCAGCGCCACGTCCGCCTGCTTCTGGAGCAGCCAGCCGACCACCAGGTCACCGATCGCCAGCAGGAACCGGCGGCTGCTCAGGCCGACCTTGTAGAGCGCGCGGGTGTCGCCGCCCTGGGCCTCGCCCAGCCAGCCGGTCATCACGCCGAGGATGTTCTGGATCTCGGCGAGCGCCTTGCCGAGCGCCTGACGCTCCTCCTTGAGCTGGCCGTTGCCGGCCTCGGAGGCGATGTGCTCCTGGATCTCGGCGGCGACAGCCATCAGGGCCTTGCCGTTGTCCCGGACGATCTTCCGGAAGATCAGGTCGAGGCTCTGGATCGCGGTGGTGCCCTCGTACAGAGTGTCGATCTTGGCGTCGCGGACGTACTGCTCCAGCGGGTAGTCCTGGAGGAAGCCGGAACCGCCGTAGGTCTGCAGCGACTCGTGGCCGAGCAGCTCGTACGCACGCTCCGAGCCGACGCCCTTGACCAGCGGCAGCAGCAGGTCGTTGACCCGCTTGGCCAGCTTGGTGGCCTTCTCGTCACCGGCCGCCTCGGCGATCGCGACCTTGTCCTGCCAGCTCGCGGTGTAGCAGACCAGCGCGCGCAGGCCCTCGGCGTACGACTTCTGCAGCAGCAGCGAGCGGCGCACGTCCGGGTGGTTGGTGATGGTCACCCGCGGGGCGGTCTTGTCGGCCATCTGGGTCAGGTCGGCGCCCTGCACCCGGTTCTTGGCGTACTCCAGCGCGTTCAGGTAACCGGTGGAGAGCGTGGCGATGGCCTTGGTGCCGACCAGCATCCGGGCGTACTCGATGATCATGAACATCTGGCGGATGCCGTCGTGCTTCTCGCCCAGCAGCCAGCCCTTGGCCGGTACGCCGTGCTCGCCGAAGGTCACCTCGCAGGTGTTCGAGACCTTCAGGCCCATCTTGTGCTCGACGTTGGTGGCGTAGACGCCGTTGCGCTCGCCCAGCTCACCGGTCTCGGGGTCGAAGTGGTACTTCGGCACGACGAACAGCGACAGGCCCTTGGTGCCCGGGCCGCCGACGCCCTCGACGCCGACCGGACGGGCCAGCACGTAGTGGACGATGTTGTCGCTCAGGTCGTGCTCACCGGAGGTGATGAAGCGCTTCACGCCCTCGATGTGCCACGAGCCGTCCGGCTGCTGGATTGCGCGGGTACGGCCGGCGCCCACGTCCGAGCCGGCGTCCGGCTCGGTGAGGACCATGGTCGAGCCCCACTGCTTGTCGATGAACAGCCGGGCCCACTTCTTCTGCTCCTCGGTGCCCTCGACGTGCAGCACGTGGGCGAAGGACGGGCCGGAGGCGTACATCCAGATCGGGGCGTTGGCGCCGAGCACCAGTTCGGCGAGCGACCACCAGAGGGCGCGCGGGGCGTTGGTGCCGCCCAGGACCTCCGGCAGGTCCAGGCGCCAGAACTCGGAGTCCATGAACGCCTTGTACGACTCCTTGAACGACTCCGGCAGCGGCGCGGTGAACGTCGCCGGGTCGAAGACCGGCGGGTTGCGGTCGCTGTCCGAGTAGCTGGCAGCCAGGTCCTCGCGGGCGAGACGGTCGACCTCGCCGAGGAAGCTGCGGGCGGTGTCGACGTCCAGGTCCGTGAACGGGGCCTGGCCGAGCGTCCGGTCCGCCCCGAATACCTCGAACAGGTTGAACTCGAGGTCCCGCACATTGCTCTTGTAGTGGGTCATGCTCGCTGGCCCCGCTTCCGGACAGGTGTTACCGATCAGTAACTCCAGACTGTATTACTCGCCGGTAGGCAACGACAAGCGGATCTCGGAAGTGACAGCGATTACACACTTCCCGTTCATCCGTCGGCGGCGCCGACCTCCCAGCTCGGAACCGGGGCGGCGGTGGCGCTGCGCGGGCCGACGTACTCCATCAGGACCAGCGCGATGTCGTCGTCGAGCCGGCCGTGCACCCACTCGACAAGGGCGGTCTCCAGCGAGGCCAGCCCGTCGGCGACGGTGCCGTGACCGAGCAGCCGCCAGGCGCGGTCGGCGGTGGGGAAGAATTCGCCGTCCCGGCGCGCCTCGCCCAGCCCGTCGGTGAACAGCAGCAGCCGGTCACCCGGCTCCAGCCGCTCCACCCGGGGCCGGACCACGGGCATGAAGCCGAGCGGCGGCGCGGGCGCGGGCGGCTCCAGCGGGATCACCGCGCCCCGGCGCAGCAGCAACGGTGACGGGTGCCCGCAGTTGACGATGGTGAGCGTGCCGCCGCGCTCCTCGACCAGGGCCGCGGTGACGAAGTCCTCGTCGCCGACGTTGCGGGCCACCGCCCGGTCCAGGTCGGTGACCACCGCACGCAGGTCGGCCCGCTCGTACGCGACGTGCCGGTAGGAGCCGAGCACGATGCTGGCCAGGCGAACGGCGTCCAGCCCTTTGCCCCGTACGTCACCGATGATCATGCGGACGCCGTACGGGGTGTCCATCACCTCGTACAGGTCCCCGCCGATCTCGGCCGTAGCGGTGGAGGAGATGTACCGGGCGGCCACTGCCAGCGTGCCGACCTGCGGGCCGAGCGGTCGCAGCACCGCCTGCTGGGCGACCGAGGCGAGCCGGGACAGCTCGGCGATCCGGTCCACCTGACGCTGGCGCATCGCCGCCGTGGCCGCCGCGATCGCGGTGGCCACCCCGACCGCTGTCACGTTGACGACTGTCACCAGCGGGCTGCCCCGCTCCGCGACCGCGAAGCCGATGCCGAGGGCGATGGCCAGCCCGCCCACCGCGAGCACCACTCGCCAGGACGCCAGCGCCGCCGCGATGAACGGCGCGACCACCATCAGCGCGAGGTAGTGCGCCGGACGGCCGTCGGCCAGTTCCACGGCGACCACGATCGCGAGCAGCGCAAGGGCCGCGCCGAGGCCGGCGCGGGATCCGGGACTCAGCGGGCCTCGGCCCGGCTGGAAGGGTTGCGTGCGTACATCGGACAGCATGCCTGATGGACGTGAGCGGGAGAATGAACCTGGCCCGTCGGTCGTGGAAGTTCTGCCCGAGTGGCCGGTCAGCCGAGCACCTCGTACCGGACGTCGACGTGACCGAGGCTCGTGGCGGCGATGGTCGCGAACGCGGCGCGGGACAGGTCCAGGCACCGGCCCTCGATGAACGGGCCACGGTCGTTGATCCGCACCACCACCGACTTGCCGTTGGCCGGGTTGGTCACCCGGACCTTCGTGTTGAACGGCAGCGTCTTGTGCGCGGCGGTCAGCGCGTTCGGGTTGAACGTCTCGCCGTTCGCCGTCATCTGACCCTCGGCGTAGAAGGAGGCGCCGCAGGAGCCGCTGTCCACGACCTTCGGGCTGCTCGTCTTCTTCGCCGTCGGCGACGGGGAGGCGGTCCGGGCCTTGCTCCGGGAGGCCGCCTGCGTACGGCTCGCCTTCGGGCTCGCGGTGGCCTTCGGCGACGGGCTGGGGCTCGCGCTGGGCGAGGCCGACGCGCTCGGCGAGGGCGAGGCCGACGTGGGGGCGGGCGTGCTGGGCAGCGCCTCGACCACGGCCGGCTCGGCGGGCGGCTCGGCGGAGGTGAGCCGCACGGCGCCGACGGTACCGCCGACCGCGAGCGCCACACCGACCGCCGCGGTCGCGGCGATGGCGGCGGGCGAGGAGAACTTGCGGGTACGAAGGTGCCTAGCAGCCACCGGCCCGGTCCTTTCGTCAACTGACAAACCGGCCCGGACCGTAACGAGAGAAGCACTTCCGAAGTCAACGTGATCATGGTGCTATGCCCGCATTTACCCTGGTACGTGTAGCCGATCACGCCACCGTCGATCGGCCGAACGGCCCACCGATCCGCCAGGATGGAGACCGTGCTGAACCGTCGCCTGGTCGAGCTGTTCCGGTGGGTCGACCCCGGGCCGGGCAGCACCCACCTGGTCAGTGACATCTCCGGGTGGTGGCGCGACCCCGACGTGCTGGCCCAGGTCGGGCCGGCGCTGGCCGGGCTGTTTCCGGACGCCCGCCCGACCGTCGTGATCGCACCCGAGGTGACCGGGCTGCTGCTCGGCCCGCTCGTCGCGGTCGCCGCCGGAGCCGGTTTCCTGCCCGCGTACAAGGACGGTGGCGAGCGACGCCGGGTCGGGCCGACGCGCTGGGCCGACACACCCTCCGACTACCGGGGACGGCAACTGCGGGTCGGCGTGGACGGCCGGCGGCTGGGCCCCGGCGACCGGGTGCTGCTGGTCGACGACTGGGTCGACACCGGCGCGCAACTGGACGCGCTGTGCCAGGTCGTGGCGGACGCCGGGGCCGAACTGATCGGCGCCGCCGCCCTCGTCGCGACCTGCCCGCCCGAGGTCGCCGGGCGGCTGAGGCTGCGTGCCCTGCTCACCGGCGACCAGTTGCCGTGAGACGCCGGCAAACCGGATGAGCCACGGCGGTACGGTGCCGTAGCGTCGACGGCATGTGGCCCCGCATCGGTGGATTGCGCGCACTCGCCCTCGGCACGCCCGGCGAGCTGCGCACCCGGCTCAACACCCTCGTGCTCTCCGGCGTGAAGACCGCCACCGCCGGCCTCGTGCAGGAATACGACGAGGACGGCGAGGAACTGGAGTACGTCGGCGAGCGGCAGGTGCTCGTCGACGACAACGACCAGTTCCTCGCCGTGATCGAGGTGACGGGCGTCGAGGTGGTGCGCTTCGCCGACGTGCCGTGGGACTTCGCCCGCGCCGAGGGCGAGGGCGACCGGTCGATCGAGGAGTGGCGCGAGGGCCACGGCGCCTACTGGGCCCGGCAGGGCACCCCGGTCACCGACGACACCCGGATCGTCTGCCTCCGCTTCCGGCTGGTCTCCACCGAGGGCAGCGTCGGCACCTAGCCGGCCCGGCGCAGCTCCGGCAGCAGCGCCGCCGCCTCCACCAGCACCGCCTCGTCGCCGGCGTACCAGCTGCTGGCCCGGGGCCAGTGCGTCACCACGTCGGTGAAGCCCAGCCGGGCCGCCCGGGCCACCTGCTCGGCGAGAAAGTCGGCACTGGTCAGCGAGAACACCGGAGCCGAGTCGAGCGACAGGTAGCGGTCGAGCGTCGCCGGGTCACGGCCGGCCTGCTCCAGCGTCCGCGTCATCCGGTCGGACAGCTCCGCCACAGTGCCCCACCAGGCCTCGATGTCGTCGCCGCCGAGCCCGGTGGTGACCCAGCCCTGCCCGAACCGGGCGACCAGCCGCATCGAGCGGGGCCCGTTCGCGGCCACCACGAACGGCACCCGGGGCTGCTGGACGCACCCCGGGTTGTTGCGGGCGTCCACAGCGGTGAACCACTCCCCGCGCCAGGTCGTGCCGTCCTCCCGCAGGATCGCGTCGAGCAGCTCGGTGAACTCGGCGAACCGGTCGACGCGCTGCCGGGGCGGCAGCGTCTCGCCGCCGAGCACCGCCGAGTCGAAGCCGATGCCGCCCGCGCCCAGGCCGAGCAGCACCCGACCGTCGGACACGTCATCCAGCGCCGTCACCTGCCGGGCGAACGCCGCCGGGTGCCGGAAGTTCGGCGACGCGACGAGCGTGCCGAGCTTCACCCGGGAGGTCACGCCGGCCGCCGCGGTCAACGTCGTCCACGAGTCGAACCACGGCCCGTCGACCAGGTCACGCCAGCCCAGGTGGTCGTAGGTCCAGGCGTGGTCGAAGCCCCACTCGTCCACCTGCGCCCACCGCCGACGCGCTTCCGACCAGCGCTGGTCGGGCAGGATCACGATGCCGATTCGCATGATCGCCAGGGTACGACCCGGGTCGGACATGCCGACCCGGGTCGCGGGGATCACGCCGCCAGGTCGGCGACCACGCAGGCGATGTTGTCCGGCGCGCCGGCCGCGTACGCCAGCTCGACCAGGCGCTCGACGGCGCTCTCCGGGTCGTCCGCCTCCGCCAGCGCGGCGTGCAGCGCGCCCGGGTCCACCACGGCGGAGAGACCGTCGGAGCAGAGCAGGTAGCGGTCGCCGGGCAGCGCGGTCCGCAGCGCCAGGTCGGCCTCCACCTCCGCACCCGCGCCGAGCGCCCGGGCCAGCAGCGCCCGCTGCGGATGCGCCCCGGCCTCGGCCGGGGTGAGCCGTCCCTGGTCGACGAGCGTCTGCACGTACGTGTGGTCCTGCGTGAGCCGGGACAGCTCGCCGCCGCGCAGCAGGTACGCCCGGCTGTCCCCGACGTGCACGAGCGCGAGCCGGGTGCCGCGCCGTACGAGCGCGGTGAGCGTGGTGGCGGGCTGGTCGGCGTCGGTGGCGTGCGCGCGTACCGCCCGGTCGGCCCGGGTCGCCGCGTCGGCCAGCGCGGCGAGCAGATCGGCCTGCGGCGCGTCGGCCTGCTCCAACGGGTGCAGCGCGTCCACCGCGGCGGTGCTCGCGGCGGCACCGGCCGGACCGCGTACGCCGTCGGCGACCGCGAGCAGCGTGGCGCTCGCGTACGCGGTGTCCTCGTTGGAATCGCGGACCGTGCCGGTCTCGCAGCGCGTCGCGTACCGGAAGGTGGTCTCGGACATGGTGGTGCCCCTCTCGCTGAGCGTGTCGACGAGGAGCGCGACGGCCCGGCCGCGTGCTGCCGTGTCCGCGCTGACCCGCCGCCACCAGACGTCGAGCGCCTCGGCGGCGGCAGCGGACGGCAGGCCGCAGACGGTACGGATCTCGGCCAGCGGCATCCCGGCCCGGCGCAGCCCGGCGATCAGCCGCGCCCGGTCCGCCTGCTCCGGCGCGTAGTAGCGGTAGCCCGAGTGCGGGTCCACCGCGGCCGGGGGCAGCAGCCCGCAGTCGTCGTAGATGCGCAGCGCCTTGGCGCTCAGGCCGGTCGCGCGGGCGAACGCGCCGATGGTCAGCAGTCGCACCGTGCCTCCCTCGCGCTCCTCGTGCCGGTCACCGCGACCGGCACCGATCACGCTGGGCCTTGCCGCAGGGGACGGGTCAAGGCGTCGCTGCCGCCAGTTTGGTCAGCATCCGGCCCAGGTGCGGCTCGATCCTGCCGGCCGGCGCCTCGGTCACCTCGGCCGGCGTCCACCAGCGGATGCCGGCGAACTCCACCGGATCGGGCGTGAACCGCTGGTCGCGGTGGGCGGACAGCACGTACCAGAGGCTCACGTCGGTGTGCCGCAGCTCCGGCGGGCCGACCGTCTCGGTGACGGTCAGGAACGCCGGGCGCTCGCCGAACGGCGGCGCGAAGACCGCCGCCACGCCCAGTTCCTCCCGCAGCTCGCGGCGCACCGTGCCGGCCGGGTGCTCGCCCGGCTCGACGTGACCGCCGCTGGGCAGCCACATCCCGGCGAGGCGGTGGTCGACCAGCAGCACCGCGCCGTCGGCCGGGTCGCGGAGCAGGAAGTACGCGACCAGGTGCGGCGACGGCGTACGCGGCTTGGCCCGGCGGAAGATGTCCTCCGTGCCGGCCAGCCAGGCCAGTGCGGCCTCCCGGTGCCGCGCCTCCAGATCGTCCCCCGGTGGCAGTTCCTCGACCAGTGCCCGGATCTCGTCCCGCATCTCGCCGATGCTGCCATCCGGGTACGACGGGATCACTCCTCCGGCAGCGGGTTGGCGTCGGCAGCCGCGCGGACGAACTCGCGTACCCGGGACGTGGTGTTCCCGGCCGGCCACACCGGACCGCGACAGATCGGCGGCGCGTCGTGGATCGGCACGTAGGCCACGTCGGGGCGGGCGTAGAACCGGCGGGTCTGCTCGCCGACCGGCAGCACCCCGCGCCCCAGCGCGACGAGCGCCAGCATCTCGGAGAAGCTGCCGCCCACCGGCCCCTTCGGCACCGGCCGGCCCGCGGGCGTGCGGTCCGGCGTGCGGTCCTGCTTGAACGCGGTCGACGTCACCGCCGGGTACTGCACCACCGGATCGTCGCCCAGCACCTCCAGGGACACCGACTCCTCGGCCGCGAGCGGATGGCCCGCGGCCACCGCAAGCACCCGGCGCTCGCGCAGCAGCACCGGGCCGTTCGCCATGCCGTCGAAGGGGTACGAGGCGATCAGCACGTCGATGGTGCCGTCCACCAGGCTCGACCGGGTGCTGGCCAGCGGCGCCTCGTGCACGTGCACCTCGCAGTCCGGGTGACGCGCGGTGAACAGGGCCACCGCGCGCAGCAGCGCCGGGGCTGCCGACTCACCGACGTACGCCACCCGCAGCTCGCCGGTGAGCCCGCGACCGGCGTCGACGGCCCGCTGGACCGCCGCCTCGATGCCGGCGACCAGCGGGCGCATCTCCTCGGCCAGGCGGGCGCCGATCGGGGTGAGCCGGACGACCCGGCTGGTGCGCTCGAACAGCGGCGCGCCGATCCGGCGTTCCAGCTTGCGCACCACGTGGCTGACCCGCCCGGTGCTCACCCGCAGCCGCTCGGCGGTCCGCCCGAAGTGCAGCTCCTCGGCCAGGGTCAGGAACGTCTCGACCTCGTACCGCTCCAGCACCGGGCGCCTCCGTCGTTGCCTGCGGGTCAACGATCGTAGTCCGGATCGGGCTTGGTCCGGCTCACCCGGCGGACCAGGGTTGACGGCATGCAGAACCATCTCGTGACGGTGACCGGGTTCGACCACCTCGTGCTTTCGGTGAGCGACGTCGAGCGCTCCCTCGACTTCTACTGCGGCACGCTCGGCCTGGCCCCGGTGCGGGTCGACAGGTGGCGGGCCGGCGAGGTGCCCTTCCCGTCCGTACGTGTCGACGCCGGCACCATCATCGACCTTCTACGCGGCGGCTCGGACCAGTCCAACGTGGATCACTTCTGCCTCGTGGTGGAGCCGGTCGACTGGCAGCGGGTGATCGACTCCGGGGTGTTCACCGTGCTGACCGGCCCGGTACCGCGCTTCGGGGCGCGCGGCACAGCCACCTCGATCTACGTCAGCGACCCGGACGGCAACACAATCGAACTGCGCTGCTACCCGGCCGGCGCCTAGCCTGAGCCGATGCCGCAGCTGGAACGACTCGCCGCCCACCACGCGCCCGCCGTACTGCGGTTCGAGCGGGAGAACCGGGCCTACTTCGCCCGGTACGTCCCCGACCGGGGCGACGACTTCTTCACCGGGTACGCCGCCCGGCACGCGGCCCTGCTGGACGAGCAGGAACGCGGCACCTGCCACTTCCACGTGCTGGTCGGCGACCACGGCACCGTGCTCGGCCGGTTCAACCTGGTCGACGTCGCAGACGGCAGCGCCGAGCTGGGCTACCGGGTGGCCGAACGCGCCGCCGGGCGCGGGCTCGCGAGTGAAGGCGTACGGCGCGTCTGCGAACTGGCCCGCACCGAGTACGGGCTGCGCCGGCTGGTCGCCTCGGCGGCGCTGGCGAACCCGGCCTCCCTGGCGGTGCTCCGGCGTGCCGGATTCGTACCCGACGGTCCGGTGGTGCTGGCCGCGGAGCCCGGCCTGCGGCACGTGCTCGACCTCCGCGCGCCCTACGCGGCCGCGTCCCCGTAGGTGGGCGCGCCGACCGGCTCGTACGTCAGTTGCAGCGTGCCGTGGGCGTGGGTGACCGACTCGGTGAGCCGCAGCGCGGTCGGCACCGTGCCGTCGCCGAACAGCCGCTTGCCGGTGCCGAGCACCACCGGGTACAGCCACAGGTTGAGCCGGTCCACGAGACCGGCGCGCAGCAGCGACTGCGCCAGGTCGAGGCTGCCGATCACGTGCACCTCGTCGTGTCGGCCCTTCATCTCGGTGACGTGCTCGGCGAGGTCACCGGACACCAGCGACGAGTTCGCCCAGGCCAGCGGCTCGGTGAGGGTACGGCTGACCACGTACTTCGGTACGCCGTTGAGCAGGCCGGTGAAGGGGATGTCCGCGGGCGCCTTCGGCCAGTAGCCGGCGAAGATGTCGTACGTCTTGCGGCCGAGCAGCAGCGCGTCCATGCTGCTCGCCTGCTGGAACATCACCGCGCCGGACGCGTCGTCGAGCAGTGGCATCTGCCATCCGCCGTGGCTGAAGCCGCCCTCGCGGTCCTCGTCCGGCTCGCCGGGCGCCTGCGCCACGCCGTCAACGGTCAGGAACTCGGTCACGATCAGCTTGCCCATGGGTCTGCTCCTCCGGTTTCCGCTCTTTCCCCGTCAGACCCGTCAACGACCCGCAACTCATCGCCGAGGTGTACGTGATGGATTTCGTGGAACTGGTCATCGACGGGCAGATCGACATCGATCGCGACGACCTCGAAGATGCCCTCAACGAGGCTCTCGTCGGGCGCGGCGAGGTGACCGGTGCCGGAACAAGCGAGCACGGCTCGCACCTCGACGTCGACGTCCTTGTGACGGCGGACCGACGAGCCGTCCTGGACGCCGTCTTCGGGGTGCTCGCCGCCTTGAACCTGGGCGACTCGGTGCGGGTCCGGCCCGCCGACGGCCAGACCTGGATCCGCCTGAGCCAGTGGACCCGTTCTACTCGTCCCGGAACAACCTGAAGGGCGCACCCTCGATCTCCGTCACGTAACCGATCACCGCCACCGGGTTCCTCAGTCCAGGATCGCGTGCGCCAGCCGGCGGATCCGGTCCATGGAGGTGCCAGGTCGTTTGGCGGCCGTCGCGAGCAGGGTTATCGCTTCCTGCACGTAGCGCCAGGCGGTGGCCACGCCAATCTCGAAGCCGGCCGCGAGTCGGGTGTGGGGGTAGCCGTTGCGCAGGTGGGCGAGAGCCAGTAGCGCCTGTCGACCGGGGCGAGGCGCCGCCACCGGAATCGGCGCTGCTTGCGGTGTCCGCGGATGCGGCCGGCGAGTGGTTCAGGGTGGCTGGATAACGGAATCGTGACGGGGTAGGACAGCATGGCGAGGCTCCCGGTCGGAGCTTCGAGTCTTGGTCGACAGCTGTCCTACCGGGAGCCTCGCACCCATCGATCACCGGGGTCAGCCCTACTCCCCCCGAGCTGCAAGATCAGTTGGCGGCCCGGCGCAAGCCGAGGCGGGCCGCCGAGGGTGGCCGACCGGCTGCAGAAGCGAGCTAGAGCTCGCAGGTCACGGCTCGGGGTGCTTCTAAAGCGTTCCTTAAGTCTGGGAGGCGATTGCCCTGGTGTGTCCGTTTCGGATGGTAATGGGCGGGTGCGATGAGGCGCTCCTGTCCGGTCGGCCCACTACAGTGCTCAGAGTCCGGAGCACGCGAGATTGCGACCCCAGGTCAAGCTCATCGCGTGGACCCAGTTCCAGGCCCCGGACAACGTGCAGGGTCAACCGACACCGGCACATACGAAAGGCGGGCACCCGGGCGGCTACCCGGGCGCCCGCCGAAGCGCAACACCAATCGCCATCCGTGCGGAAAGGGTCAACGCATGAGGAGCAGGGTACGTCATGCTGCTGCACAGTTGCAGCAGTCGGAGCCGCAGGTTACGCCACGGGAGCGCTCAATTCCGCTCCGCACTCTCGGCTTCCTGGGCATCTCGGCCGCCGTCGGGGTCAGCGCGCAGTACCTTCCCGAGATGGCCACGCCGGTGAGTCTGGCCTTGGCCACGTTTCTCACCTTGGACCGGGTGAACCGGCAGATCCTCTGAGCCAGGACGGCCCTCGCGCCAGTGTCGGTCCGGGGGCCGTCCTGCAGGCCGAACCCACCCGCCGGGGTCAGCGTCGAACCGGTCGGCCATGTCGCTCGGCCGCTCCCGCGACACAGGCCCTATGGCCCGCTTCGGCTCCCTGACAACGCGGAAGCCCTGGTTGGGACTCTCGTCCTGACCAGGGCTTCCATGCGTGGAGCGGGTGACGGGAATCGAACCCGCACTGTCAGCTTGGGAAGCTGATGTTCTGCCATTGAACTACACCCGCAGGCGGCACCACTCTACCTGAAGCCCCCCACCCCCGTGCAGTCAGGTGCCCGCGCGCCACCTCGGCGAGGTGGCGGCATCGGGGGGCGGTTGCCCCCACCGCCTCCCCGAACTGGAGTGGATCAAGCACGCTCCGGAGCCGGCAGGCGCGAAGTTGCACGTCGGAAACGTATGGGCGTTCTCAAATGCGTCGATGGGATGTAACGTCTGCCACACGTTTCCGCACCGGCGTGACACACCCCCTGCCACGCCGTCAGAAAGAGGTGGGCCCATGGGACTTCGTCCCAACCTGCTGACCCGGCGTACCGCCGGTGTCGCGACGTCGACCCTCGCGCTGCTGCTCAGCACCGCCGCCGTCGGCGTCGTCCCCGCTGCTTCGGCCTTCTCGGCCGCCCCGGCCGACGTGTGTGCCGAGCCTGCTGACGCCCACGCCGACGAGCACTCGAACGCGCGCGTCGCCAAGGGTGGCAACGCCAAGCTCGACCCCAACCACCTGACCGCCAAGCAGGTCCAGGACCGGGAGGCCGACCTCGCCGCCGCGCAGCGCGAGCGCGCCAACTTCCGGACCGGCGCCGTCACCCCGCTGGCCACCGTGACGATCCCGGTCGTCGTGCACGTCATCCAGGAGAACAGCACCCGGGCCGGCGGCAACATCACCGACTCGATGATCAACCAGCAGATCACCGTGCTGAACCAGGCGTACGCGGGCTCGACCGGCGGCGCCGCCACCGCCTTCGGGTTCCAGCTCACGAAGATCAACCGGGTGACGAACCCGTCGTGGTACCCGATCGTGCAGGGCTCCTCCGCCGAGCGTTCAATGAAGACGTCGCTGCGTGTGGGCGGCAAGAACACGCTGAACATCTACCTCGGCGAGCTGAGCGACAGCCTGCTGGGCTGGGCGACGTTCCCGAAGCGCACGCTGGACAAGATGGACGGCGTGGTGGTGCTGAACGAGTCGCTGCCCGGCGGCACCGCGACCAACTACAACCAGGGTGACACCGGCACCCACGAGGTCGGCCACTGGCTGAACCTCTACCACACCTTCCAGGGCGGCTGCTCCGGCTCGGGCGACAGCGTCTCCGACACCCCGGCCGAGGCGTCGCCGGCGTACCAGTGCCCGACCGGCCGCGACACCTGCTCGACCGCCGGCAAGGACCCGATCACCAACTTCATGGACTACACGTACGACTCCTGCATGTACCAGTTCACCGCCGGCCAGGCGAGCCGCATGCTCACCGCGTGGAACGCCTACCGCGCAGCCTGACCGTCGTACCGCGTACCGGTGCCGGCCCTGTCCTCGGACGGGCCGGCACCGTTCGTCGTGGGCCGGGTCAGGCGGCCGGGCGGCGGGTGTCGAAGCCGTGCCGGCCCCGCCGGCCCTCGGCGGCGAGCGGGTCGCGCCGGGCCGGCGCGTCGCCGCGCGGGTCGAGCCACACCCGGACCTGCGGCGGGGCGGCGCCGGGCTGGGCCACCGGGTCGCGCCGGGTCAGCATCGCCACCTCGACCGTGAACTCGAACAGCCGCCAGTCGCCCCGCGGCGACGCGCGGGCGATCCGGGCCAGCCGCGTCACCGTGGCCGGGTCGGTCACCGGCCGCGCGCGCCCCGCGATGTACGCCTCGTCGTCGCTCTCCTCCGGCGGGAACGAGTGCAGCGCGTAGCGACCGTCGCGTTCGAGGTCGCGGCGCTTCGGTGAGTCGATGACGAAGCACCAGAGCCCGTCGGCGGTGATCACCGGAGAGACCGGATGGACTCGGGGGCCGCCGTCGGCGCGGACCGTGGCGAGGTAGCCGAAGCCCGGCCCGTACTGCTGCATCAGGAGGCGGATCTCGTCGGCGAGGCGGGGCTCGTCGGCGGCGAATTCGGACCAGGAAGCCATGTGGACACTCTATCGAACACGTGTACGAAGATGTAGTGCGACACGCAGGTCACCCATACCGGTCGCTATGGTGTTCCGATGCTGCTCTCCGACCGCGACCTGGTCTCCGAGATCAAGGCCGGCACGCTCGCACTGGAGCCCTTCGAGCCCACGCTGGTGCAGCCGTCGAGCATCGACGTACGCCTGGACCGGCTGTTCCGGGTCTTCAACAACCACCTCTACACGCACATCGACCCGTCGATCCAGCAGGACGACCTGACTTCGATGGTGGAGGTGCCGGAGGGGCAGCCGTTCGTGCTGCACCCGGGCGAGTTCGTGCTCGCCTCCACCCTCGAGGTGATCTCGCTCGGTGACCAGCTCGCCGGCCGGCTGGAGGGCAAGTCGAGCCTGGGGCGGCTGGGGCTGCTGACGCACTCGACCGCCGGCTTCATCGACCCGGGCTTCTCCGGCCACGTCACGCTGGAGCTGTCGAACGTGGCGAACCTGCCGATCACGCTCTGGCCGGGCATGAAGATCGGCCAGCTCTGCATCTTCCGGCTCTCCTCGCCGGCCGAGCACCCGTACGGTTCGGCCGTCTACGGCTCGCGTTACCAGGGGCAGCGCGGACCGACGCCGAGCCGGTCCTGGCAGAACTGGCGTACCTGGCCGACGCGCTGACGGCGCCCGAAGTTGTTAATAAGGGCCCCCTCCTCTACCGGAGGCGTTAAGAGGGGGCCCTTCCTTACACGCGGCCGAAGCTGTTGATGTCGCCGTCGTCGACGCGCTTCATCGTGATGGGCTTGCCGGACTGGGAGGCGTGCACCACCCAGCCGTCACCCACGTACATCGCCACGTGGTGCAGGTCGCTGTAGTAGAAGACGAGGTCACCGGCGCGCAGCTCGGCGCGGCTGATCCGCTTTGTCATCCCGTGCTGCTGGCGTGCGTTGTGCGGCAGCGAGACGCCGCCCTTGGCCCAGGCTGCCATGGTCAAGCCGGAGCAGTCGAAGTGGTCGGGCCCGGCCGCGCCCCAGACGTAGATCTTGCCGATCTGGGCGCAGGCGAACTTGACCGCCGCTCCGGCCGCGCCACCGGGGTAGCCGGCCGGGCAGGGCGCCGGGCGCAGCGGACCGCCGCCGCCCTTGCCGTACACCTTGAGCCGCAGCTTCTGCAGCCGGGCGATCTCGGCGTCGATCTGCTTCTTCTTCGCCGCGAGCTGGGCCTCGGTACGGGCCAGCCCGGCGATCATCTCGTCCAGCGGCTTCTTCTTCGCCGCCAGTTCGTCGCGCAGCGCGGCGACGGAGCGCACCTGCTCGTGCTGGCGGTGCGCGAAGCGGTCGAGCAGTTCCAGGCCGTTCACCAGGTCACCCGGTGAGCGGCTGCCCAGCAGCGCGTTGACGGTGGAGAGGTTGTCGCCCTTGTAGGCGTCGGCGGCGAGCCCGCCGACCTGGCCGAGGGCGGCGTCCACCCGGGCCTGGAGGGGTGCGATCTGCCGGCCGAGGGCGTCGGCCTGCTTGCGCCGCGCGGCGAGCTGCTCGCGTACGGCGTTCACCTGTTCGATGACCGGTTCGAGCTTGTTCCAGTCGCGGTCGATCTGGGCCTCGATCTCGGCGACCGAGGGTTCGGCGTGTGCCGCAGTCGCGCCGCCGGTCAGAACGACGGCGGTGCCGACCAGCGCGGCGAGGGCGGTGGTGAAGCGGGACCAGCGGGAACGCGGCGCGACGCTGGACCGGTCGGTGGACCGGTTCGACGACGGCCGCGGGGCATGGAGTGCCACCGGGCGTCCGTACTCCTTCTTCCGTACCGCCTACCGGGTTAGCTGACGGATTCGGGCGGGAAGGGAGCCGCCCTACCGCATCGCTGCGGATTCACCCCAGGTACCTGGTTCCCCGGCTCGCCCGTGGGCGACTCGGCGGTGTCGGACCGTCACCGACCGGGTTGGACGGTGAGACGTGCGGCCGACGATTCACCAGAGTAGGGACCACCGTTATCGATCCGCAACTTCCAGCGCGGTGACACTCCGTACGCGATGACGGGCCGCATCCCGGGCAGAGGTGAAGTTTTCTTTCAAAGCTGATTACTCAGTGGAAAGGTATTGACCCCTGCGGGTGTACGGAGTGAGGGTGGAGACGCAGTGACCCCCATCCCTGTCCAGGAGGTTCGATGCTCCTCTCCGCCCCGCCGTCGGGCAGACGGATACTGCTCGCCGCCGCCGTGGCGACAGCCACCGCGCTGGCGACGACCGGCCCGGTGACAGCCGCGCCGGACACGTCCGCGCCCGCGAGCGACAGGCAACAACAATACGCCGCCGCCGCGGCCGAGTACGGCGTACCGCAGAACGTGCTGCTCGGTGTCTCCTATCTGGAATCCCGCTGGGACACCCACCCGGGGCAGCCGAGCACCAGCGGCGGCTACGGCCCGATGCACCTGACCGACGCCGCCCACATCCTCGCCACACCGGGCAGCGCCCACGTCGACGAGGACGAGGACCCGCGCGGCGACGACGCCCGCCCACTGAAGCTCGACCCGGCCACCGCGGCCGCGCCGAAGCGGGAGACCCCGCTGCCGAACGCCTCGCTCCAGACGCTCGACGCGGCAGCCGCGCTCACCGGGCTCGACGCGCGCACGCTGCGGACCGACCCGGCCGCGAACATCCGCGGTGGCGCGGCGCTGCTGGCGTCGTACCAGAAGGCTCTGGGTGGGCCGGTCGGTGCCGGCACCGACCCGGCGGCCTGGTACGGCGCGGTGGCCCGGTACTCCGGCGCGGACACCTCCGACGCCGCGGCGGCCTTCGCCGACGAGGTGTACGACCAGCTCGGCCAGGGCGCGAGCCGGACCACGGACGACGGCCAGCGGGTGACGCTCGCCGCCACCGCCGCGACGCCGGACCGCTCCCGGCTGGCGCGTCTCGGCCTGCGCAACGCCGAACGGCCGGACGGACTGGAGTGCCCGGTCCGGCTCGCCTGCGAGTGGATTCCGGCGCCCTACGAGCAACTCAGCGACGACCCGGGTGACTACGGCAACCACGACCTGGCCGACCGGCCGAAGCAGCAGAAGATCGAGTACATCGTCATCCACGACACCGAGGGCTACTTCGGCCCGAGCGTCGACCTGGTCAAGCGCGCCGACTACCTGGGCTGGCACTACACGCTGCGCTCGGTGGACGGCTACATCGCCCAGCACATCAAGACCAAGGACGTCGGCTGGCACGCCGGCAACTGGTACGTCAACGCCAAGTCCATCGGCCTGGAGCACGAGGGCTTCGCCGGTCAGGGCACCTGGTACACCGAGGCGATGTACCGCACCTCCGCCAAGCTGGTGCGTCACCTGGCGCTGAAGTTCGGCATCCCGATGGACCGGCAGCACATCATCGGCCACGACAACGTGCCCGGCATCACCGCCGCCAACGTGGGCGGCATGCACTGGGACCCGGGACCGTACTGGGACTGGTCGCACTACTTCGACCTGATGAAGGCGCCGTTCCGCAACACCGGCACGCCCCGTACCGGCCTGGTCACCATCGACCCGGACTTCGCCACCAACCGGCCGACGTTCACCGGCTGCAACCAGCAGCCGCCCGGCGTCCCGACGCCCCGGCCGCCGGCGCAGCCGTGCCCGTCGCGCGGTTCCTCGTCGGTGATCCTGCGGACTGCGCCGAGCCCGGACGCCCCGCTGGTCAACGACCTCGGGCTGCGCCCGGACGGCACGCCGGACACGATGTACATCTCCGACCACGGCGCCCGCGCCTCCGCCGGCCAGACGTACGCGCTCGCCGGCCGGCAGGGCGACTGGACGGCGATCTGGTACCTCGGCCAGAAGGCCTGGTTCCTCAACCCGGCCTCCGCGCCGACC
This sequence comes from Micromonospora sp. WMMA1949, assembly GCF_027460145.1. Lineage (NCBI taxonomy): Bacteria > Bacillati > Actinomycetota > Actinomycetes > Micromonosporales > Micromonosporaceae > Micromonospora > Micromonospora sp. WMMA1949. Next base: position 2,566,515 of record NZ_JAPZBG010000001.1, read on the forward strand.
GCCAAGTGGGCCACCGGCTTCGTGGTGACGCCGCGGCCCGGCAAGGCCACCATCCCGGTGTACGGGCGGGCCTACCCGGAGCAGGCCGCCTACCCGGACACCATCCCGTACCAGACCATCTCGCCGCTGCAGTACACGTTCGCCGCCGGCCAGCGGTACGCGGTGGGCGGGGTGCTGCCCGGCGAGTACTACCGGGCGGTCTCGTTCGACGGTTCGGCACCGGGTGACCGGACCGTGGTCCGCGGCAAGAACAAGTACGTGCAGGTCCAGTTCGGCCACCGGATCATGTTCGTGAACCTGGACGACGTGCTGGTGCTGCCGTCCCCGGTCGGCACGCCGCGCTGACCTTTCCACGAGAACGCGAAGGCCCCCGGTCCCTGCGGACCGGGGGCCTTTCGGTGTGACCGCTGTCAGCTGACCCGGACGAAACCGGCCAGTGGCTGGGTGTTGATGCTCGACACCTGGACCGGTTTACCGGTACGTGGCGCGTGCACCATCACCCCGTTGCCGAGATAGAGCCCGACGTGATGCAGGTCGGAGCCGAAGAACACCAGGTCACCGGGGCGTGCCTCGGAACGGGAGACCCTGCGGCCCTCGTTCCACTGGGCGCCGGTGAAGTGGGTCAGCGAGATGCCGGCCGCCTTGTACGCGTACTGGGTGAGGCCGGAGCAGTCGAACGAGTTCGGGCCGGTGGCGCCCCACACGTACGGGTCGCCGACCTGGGCGCACGCCGTCTTGATGGCGGTCCGCGCGGCGCTGCTCACCACGCCGTCGATCTTGGGGCAGCCCGCCGGGCGGATCGAGGTCACCGGGAGCATGGCGGTCAGCCGCTTGATCTCCGAGTCGATCTGCTTCTTCTTCGCCGCGAGGTCGTTCTGCTGCTTGATCTCCAGCGCGATCAGCGCGTCGAGCTTTTCCTTCTGCTTGTTGTACTCGTCGCGCACCTTGAGCACACCGGCGATCTGGCGGCGCTGGTCGTCGGCGATCCGGTCCAGCATGACCAGCTGCTCGGCCAGCGTGCCCGGCTTGGTGTTCACCAGCAGCGCGCCCAGCTCCTGCGACGGGCCCTGGATGTAGTACCGGGCCGCGATGTCGCCGACCTTGTTCATGGCGAGCGTGGAGGCCAGCTCCAGCGGCACCATCTTGTCCTTCAGCGCCTTGGACTTCTTCTGGTTGGCGCGGAGCTGCGAGCGGACCTTGTTGAACTGCTCGATGGTGGGTTCGAGCTGCTCCCACTGCTTGTCGATCTGCGCGTCGATCTCGTCCACCGACGGCGCCGCGTGCGCCGGGGCCGTCAGCATGCCGGCGCCGACCGCGGCGGCCGCGACCAGGGTGACCAGACGGCGTACCACCCGTTGGAACCCGGCCCGCCGGCCGGGTGGAGCGCTCGGGGCGTGACGTTGAGGGGGCGTGGTTGCCACCGGCACGGACTCCTTTGCAACCGACCGCCGGGCGCCTCGCGAGAGGGAAGGTCGAGGCAGACGACCCACAGCGGTCGGTGCCCCACATTAGGGAAGGCGCCCGATGGAATCAAGGCGACCGTTTGTTCAATCACGTATCCGCAATCGGTTGCACACCAAGGGTATTCAATTCATCTTCCGACGATGGCTGTCAATACGTCGTCGAGCGTCACCACACCCATCGGCCGGCGTCCGTCGCTGACCAGCACCATGTGGCGGCGTTCGCGGCGCATCGCGAGCAGCAGATCGGCGAGCGTACGGTCCGGTGGCACCACCGCCAGCGGCCGGTAGATGTCGGCCGGCACCGGTGCCCGGCGGCTCGCCCCGGCGTACCCGAGCACGTCCTTCACGTGCACGAAACCGAGCACCCGGCGGGTGGCCCGCTGCACCACCGGGAAGCGGGACCGGCCGGTACGGGTCGCCAGCACCTCCAGCGACGCCGGTGAGACGTCCTCGGCCACCGTGGTCACCGTGGACCAGGGCTGCAGCGCGTCCGCCGCGGTACGGCTGTGCAGGGCCAGCGCGCCGGTGATCCGGGCGTGCTCCTCGGCGTCCAGCAACCCCTCGGTACGCGCCTGCGACACCAGGCCGGCCAGTTCCTCGGCCGTGAACACGGTCTTCACCGCGTCGGTCGCCTCCACCCGCCACCACCGCAGCACCTGCCGGGACGCCCACTTCATCGTCAGCAGCAGCGGTTTGGTGGCCAGGCAGAACGCCAGCATGGCCGGGCCGAGCCAGAGCGCCGACGGCTCCGGACCGGCCAGGGTGATGTTCTTCGGCACCATCTCGCCGACCACGGTGTGCAGGAACACCACCACCGCCAGCGCGATGACGAACGACACCGGGTGCACCGCCGAGGCGGGCAGCGCGATAGCGGCGAACGCCGGCTCCAGCAGGTGGGCGAGTGCCGGCTCGGCGATCGCGCCGAGGCCGAGTGAGCACACGGTGATGCCGAGCTGCGCCCCGGCGATCATCAGCGGGATCTGGTTCATCGCCGCCAGCGCCAGCCGGGCCCGCTTCGACGTCGCCGCCAGCGGTTCGATCACCGTACGCCGGGAGGCGATCAGCGCGAACTCGCTGCCCACGAAGAAGGCGTTGCCGAGCAGCAGAACCACTGCCAGGAGGAGTTCAGGCACCGTCGTCGGGCTCCTCGGGGCGCACCACCCGCACCTGCTCGATCCGGTGCCGGTCGACCTCCACCACAGTGAACTCGTAGCCGGCCTCGTCGACCGTCTCGCCCGGCAGCGGGATGTGGCCGAGCCGCGCCATGAGGAACCCGCCGAGCGTCTCGTACGGCCCGTCGGGCAGCCGGAACCCGGTCTGCTCGACCAGCTCGTCGGCGCGCAGCACACCTTCGGTCAGGACCGTTCGCTCGCCGCCGGGCACTGTGAGCTCCGCCGGCCCGAAGCCGTCCACCGCGTCCGGGTCGAACTCGTCGGCGATCTCCCCGACCAGCTCCTCCACGAGGTCTTCCACAGTTACTACGCCGTCGGTGCCGCCGTACTCGTCCACCACAATCGCCAGGTCCGCCCCGGCGGCCTTCAGCGCGGCCAGCACCCCGTTCAGGTTCAGGCTCTCCGGGACGTACACCGGTTCCCGGGCCACCGAGGCGACTGTGGTGGCGGCCCGGTGGGCCAGCGGCACCCCCAGCGCGTCGGGTACCCCGGCGACGCCGGTGACGAGGTCGAGCGTCTCCTCGTAGACCGGGAACCGGGTCCGGCCGGTCAGCCGGGACGCCTCCAGCAACTCCGCCACGGTCGCGGTGGCGCGCAGCGCGGTGACGTCCACCCGGGGCGTCATCGCCTCGGCCGCCCGCTTGTCGCCGAAACGGATGGTGCGGCGCAGCAGCATCGCGGTGTCCGGCGGCAGCGCGCCGGCCCGGGCCGAGATGGCGGCGAGCAACCCCAGCTCCTCCGGGGAACGGGCGCTCGCCAGCTCCTCCTGCGGCTCCACGCCGAGGCGGCGCACCAGCCGGTTCGCGGATTCGTTCAGCAGCCGGATCAGCCAGCCGAACGTGCGGGAGAAGGCCCGCATCGGCGCGGCGGTGGCGAGCGCCGCGGGCATCGGGCGGGCCAGCGCCAGGTTCTTCGGCACCAGCTCGCCGAACAGCATCGAGATGAGCGTGGCGAGAGCCAGCGCGAGCAGGCCGGAGAAGCGTTCCGCGCCGCCGAGCGGGCGCAGCAGCGGCGCGAAGATCCGGGCCAGGGCGGGCTCGGCCAGGTAGCCGGTGAGCAACGCGGTGAGCGTGATGCCGAGCTGCGCGCCGGAGAGCTGGAAGGACAGTTCCCGCAGCGCGCGGCGGACCGTGACGGCCCGGCCGTCGCCTTCGTCGGCCCGCCTGTCGATCTCCGCCCGGTCGACGGTGACCAGGGCGAACTCGGCCGCGACGAAGAAGGCGTTGCCGGCGGTCAGCAGCACGAAACCGACCAGTGGCAACAGCGTCAGAAGCAGAAGGCCGTCGATGCGCGTGATTGTGGCACGCGCGCGCCGATGGCGGGCCCCCCGTAGCGTGGGACGCATGGACGGCCTGCTGCTCACCGACGAACTGGTCCTGCTCGCCTACGACGACGACGGCGCGAACCGGCTCGGCAGTCCGCACCTCGGCTACGGCCTCGCCGGGGCGGTGCTGCTGGAACTGGCCCTGGCCGGCCGGGTGGAGGTGGTGGACAAGCGGCTCGTGGTCACCGATCCCGCGCCGACCGGCGTACCGCTGCTGGACGAGGCGCTGGCGACTGTGGGGTCCGGCCGCCCCCGCAAGCCGAAGGACTGGATCGGCAAGCTCGCCAGGGGCCTACCGGACCGGGTGCTCGGCGGGCTCGTCGACGCCGGAATCCTGCGCCGGGAGTCCGACCGGGTGCTGCTGGTCTTCCCGCGTACCCGCTATCCCTCGCCGACCGGCGCGGAGCCGGCGGTGGAGACCGCGGCCCGGGAGCGGATGGCGACGGCGCTCACCACCGACGGCCCGGTCGACGCCCGGACCGCCGCGCTGCTCACGCTGACCCGCGCGGTCGGCCTCGACCGCAAGATCTTCCGCGAGATGCCGAAGGAGCGGGTCAAGGCGCGCATCGAGGAGATCGCCGCCGGTGACTGGGCGTCGGCCGCCACCAGGAAGGCGATCGAGGAGATGCAGGCCGCGCTGATGGTCGCGATGACGGCCGGGACGAGCGCCGCCATCATGACCACCACGACCAGCTGAAGCGACGGCGGCGGCACCGCTCGGGTGCCGCCGCCGTCGTGGTCCGGCTTCCGCCGGGTGTACGCCTCAGCTCGCGGTCGGCGCGACCTCCGGCTCACCGGCCGGGGCCTCGGGCTTGACCGAGCGCAGCAGCACGCTCGCCACGTCGACCACCTCGACGTCCTCGCCGGCGCCCTTGCCGTTCACGCCGTCGTTGAGCATCGTCGAGCAGAACGGGCAGCCGACCGCGATGGTCTTCGCGCCGGTGGCCATGGCCTCCTCGACCCGGTCCACGTTGATCCGCTTGCCGATCTTCTCCTCCATCCACATCCGGGCACCGCCGGCGCCGCAGCAGAAGGAGCGCTCGCTGTTGCGCGGCATCTCGGTCAGCTCGCCCTGGATCGAATCGCCGAGCACCTCACGCGGAGCGGCGAAGATCCGGTTGTGACGGCCCAGGTAGCACGGGTCGTGGTAGGTCACGCCGCCGTCGACCGGCTGGACCGGGGTGAGCTTGCCGGCGCTGACCAGGTGGGCCAGCAGCTGGGTGTGGTGGACCACCTCGAACTCGCCGCCGAGCTGGCCGTACTCGTTGCCCAGGGTGTTGAAGCAGTGCGGGCAGGTGGCGACGATCTTGCGCTTGCTCTTCTCCCGGCCCTCGAACGCCTCGTTGAGCGTCTCGACGTTCTGCTGGGCGAGCATCTGGAAGACGAACTCGTTGCCGATCCGCCGGGCCGGGTCACCGGAGCAGGTCTCGCCCTCACCGAGGATGGCGAACTTGACGCCCGCCTCGTTGAGCAGCGTGGCGACCGCGCGGGTGGTCTTCTTGGCCCGGTCCTCGAACGCGCCGGCGCAGCCGACCCAGAACAGGTACTCGAAGTCGTCGACCTCGCCGACGCGCGGCACCTCGAACCCGAGGCCCTTGGTCCAGTCCTCGCGGGTGTTCTGCGGGGCACCCCACGGGTTGCCCTTGTTCTCGAGGTTGCGGAGCATGACGCCGGCCTCGGACGGGAAGCTCGACTCGATCAGCACCTGGTAGCGGCGCATGTCGACGATGTGGTCCACGTGCTCGATGTCGACCGGGCACTGCTCGACGCAGGCGCCGCAGGTGGTGCAGGACCAGAGCACGTCCGGGTCGATGACACCGCCCTCCTCGGCGGTGCCGATCAGCGGCCGGTCCGCCTCGGCCAGGGCCAGCACGTCCATGTGGGCGAGCTGCGCCTCGGTGGCCTTCTCCTCGCCGGTGAGGTCCTTGCCGCCACCGGCCAGCAGGTACGGCGCCTTGGCGTACGCGTGGTCGCGCAGGCTCAGCACCAGCAGCTTCGGCGACAGCGGCTTGCCGGTGTTCCAGGCGGGGCACTGCGACTGGCAGCGGCCGCACTCGGTGCAGGTGCTGAAGTCGAGCAGGCCCTTCCAGCTGAACTGCTCGACCTGGGCGACACCGAACTGGTCCTTCTCCGGGTCGGCCTCCTCGAAGTCGAGCGGCTTGCCCTCGCTGGTCATCGGGCGCAGCGGGCCGAGACCGGAGCCGGCCGCCTTCTCCGGGTCGCGCTTGAAGAAGATGTTCGGGAAGGCCAGGAAGCGGTGCCAGGCCACGCCCATGGTGACGTTCAGCGAGATCACGATGAGCCAGGTCATCGAGATGCAGATCTTGATGAGGGCGGCCACACTGACGCCGGCCTCCCAGTTCGGGAGCACCGAACCGACCGCATGGCTGAGCGGGGCGGCCCAGACCGGGTACTCGAAGTGGTCGGTGGCGACCTTGAAGCCCCGGATCACGAACCCGAAGATCAGGACCAGCAGGACGACCCACTCGACGAAGTAGCCCTGCCACATGGTCGAGCCGGTGAACCGGGACCGGTTCTCCGCGCGGCCCGGCCGGTTGCGCAGCCGGATCGCCATCAGCACCAGAATCCCGACCAGGCCGAGGATGCCGATCCACTCGGTGACCAGACCAAAGATCGTCCAGTGCCCGATGATCGGCAGGCCGCCGCCGGTGGAGACCACTTCGAAGTAGGCCTCCAGCACCAGCAGCGACAGCACGATGAAGCCGACCATCACGAACCAGTGGGCCGCGCCGACCACGCTCCACTTGAGCATGCGGGTGTGACCGGCGGTCTCCACCAGCATCTTCTTCGTACGCGCGCCCTTGTCGCCGAACCGTTCCGGCGCAGGTTGGCCGAGCCGGATGACGGCGGTCATCTGCATGACCGCGCGTACCGCGAGCCACACCGCAACGGCGGTGATGGCGGCCGCGAGGATCGTGGTGACGATCTGGACGCTGCCCATCGAGTTGGCCTCCCGGTCTGCTGCTTGTCCGTGCAGCCTACGCGCAAGGTTACCCAGCAGTAACGTGAGTCTTCTCGCACCAGGCCACGCCGCCCTGCGCACACCTTAGGTGGAGCGGCGTCGAAGCGCCGGGCAGGGGCGGCGTGGCGTGACCTACGCCGGGGTGGGGCAGCGCCGGATCAGCGCCAGCGGGAGAGCAGGATCAGCGACGAGACCATCGCGCCGAAGCCCACGGCGAGGTTCCAGTAACCCCAACTGGCGACCGGATACGCCTGCTCGGACAGGTAGTAGACCACCAGCCAGCCGATGCCCACCACGATCAACGAGACCGCCGTGAACGGCAGCCAGATCGGGCTAGGCTTGCGCGTCGACGCCGTCGCCGTCGGACGTACGTCCGTCGGCGGGGTGTACACCTTCTTCTTGCGGACCTGAGACTTGGGCACGACGCTCTCCAGAGGGGGGTACGACCTCGTCCGGCCTGACAACCGGGCGCGAGGGCGACGGTCCATGGCCAATAATGTTCGACAGCTAGCGTAGTCCCGACGGACCGTCCAGGCCATGAATGGGGCCAGGACGGTGCACTCAGTAACCGGAAAGAGCGGACTTTCCGGGTCGAGCAGGTCGGCTCGCACCGGCGCGGGCCGGAACGAGACGACGGGAAAGGGAACGCCCGGTGGAGTACACGTCCGGCGCCGCCTCCTGGCAGAAGGTCCTCCGCCGCGCGGCAGCCGCCCTGCTGCCCCGGCGCGCACGCCAGCGCCGCGCGGGCTGGTCCGTCGGCGTACCCCTGATCGCCGCCGCGGCCGGTCTGCTCTTCACCACGACCGCCACCACCGCTGGTGGCACCTCCCTGCGCGAGGACCGCCGGCCCCAGCTCACCCAGCTGATCGAGGACCGCCGTGAGGAGGTCGCCGCCAGCGAGGCGAAGGCCGCCCGGCTCCGCGCCGAGGTGGAGGAGCAGACCGCCGCGCTCGCCGGCGCCGACGGGCCGATCAAGACCGAACGGGACCGGGCCGCCGCGAGCCGGCAGGGCGCCGGATTCACCGCGCTGACCGGCAACGGCGTGACCGTCGAGCTGAACGACGCCGACCGCCGGCCCGACCAGCCGCTGCCGAAGGGCGCCAGCAACGACGACCTGGTGGTGCACCAGGGCGACGTGCAGGCGGTCGTCAACGCGCTCTGGGCCGGTGGCGCGGAGGCCATGTCAATCATGAACGTCCGCGTCCTGAGCACCAGCGCGGTACGCTGCGTCGGTAACACCCTGCTGCTGCACGGCCGGGTGTACTCCCCTCCTTTCAAGATCGTGGCAATCGGCGATCCCGCGGAACTCCAGCGGGCGCTCGCCGCCTCTGAGGGAGTGCGGGTGTTCAAGGAAGTGGCCGAGCACTACCAGCTCGGGTATGTCGAGCGCGTCTCCACAGTCACCGTGCCGGCGTTCGAGGACTCCACCGCGTTGCAGTCGGCGACGGTGCCCCGGTGACCGGCGGCGACCCCCGGGAACGCGCCGGCCACGACCGCCGGGAGGAGGAGCCGACCGCGTTCCTGTCCCGGGTCGAGCGCCCGGCCCCGGCGTCGCCACCCCCGCTCGACCTGCCCTGGCCCGACGCCGGTCCGGCACACACCGCCCCGGCCCGACGCGGCCCGGACACCCGGCCGCCCGTTCCACCGCCCTCCGCCCCGCCGCCCTCCGCCCCGCCACGGACCGGCACGCCGGTCGCTCCGCCGCCGCCGTGGCCGGGCAGTCAGGCGCACCAGCAGACGAGCGCCTCCCGCGCCGAGGCCGCCCCCCGGTTCCGCCCGCAGGCCGGCGAGCTTCCCCCCAGGGGTACGCCCCACCCGGCCGGCCCCGCGCACCAGGGGCCGGCGCACCAGGGGGCCGGGCACCACGGGCCGGCGCAGAACGGGCCGGCGCAGCACAGTCCCGCGCAGAACGGTCCCGCACAGCACAGTCCCGCGCGTCATCGGCCGGCGCAGAACGGTCCTACACCCCAAGGGCCGGCACCCCGGGGCGGCAGCGCCCCCGGGATGCGCCCGGCCGCGCCCGGCGACGTTCCGACCCTGCCGGGTGGCCGTCCGGCGGGACCGGGGCCCTACGGGCCGACGCCGCACAACGCCGTCCGCCACTTCACCGGTGGGGCGATCCCGCCCGAACGCGGTGACCGTGGTGGACAACCACCACAGGCAGGCGCCCGCCCGGGGGAGACCGGCGGACGCCCGCCGGAGGCCGGTCGCCGACCGGCGGGGGGTGCGGAACGGCCGCCCGGCGTACCCCGTTTCGGTGGACCGGCCGGCGCGGACCGGAATCCTCCGGTCGATCCCGGAGCCACCACGGTGCTGCCCGCCGTCACCCGGCCGCCGAGGGATCCCCACCTGGACGCCACCGGGCTGATGGGCGCGGTGCCCCCGCCGCCGGACGACGGTGGTGGTGACGGCGGTGGTGAGCCGCCCGCCGAGCCGCCTCGCCCCCGGCGCGGCGAGCGGGTGGTGCAACTGCGACCCGAGCAGACCGGCGACGGGTACCGCAGCGTCTACTCCGAGCTGACCCGCCCCACCGTCGGCTCCCGGCTGCGCACCGTCGTCCGCGGCACCGGTGAACTGCTGATCACGTTCGGCCTGGTGGTGCTCCTCTTCGCCGGGTACGAGATCTGGGGCAAGGCGGTCATCGTCGAGGCCCACCAGAACGACCTGAGCAGCCAGCTCGCCCAGGAGTGGGACGCGGCGGCGGACCCGACAGTCGGCCCGACCACCGGGCCGACGGTGAAGCCGAAGCCACCGGCCGAGGGCAGGCCGGTAGCCGGCCTCTACATCCCCAAGTTCGACAAACACTGGGTGGTGGTCGAGGGGGTCAGCCCGGACGACATCCGGTACGCGCCGGGCCGCTACCCGGACAGTGCCATGCCCGGCGAGGTGGGCAACTTCTCCGTCGCCGGCCACCGGATCCGCTCCACGTTCTGGCGGCTGGACGAGATGGCCACCGGCGACCCGATTGTGGTCGAGACCAAGACGGAGTGGCTCGTCTACCGGGTCTACCAGCAGCGGATCGTCAAGCCGTCCCAGGTGGAGGTGGTCGCGCCGGTGCCCGGCAAGCCGGGTCAGAAGCCCACCGAGAAGCTGCTCACGCTCACCACCTGCAATCCGAAGTTCGACAACTACCAGCGGCTGATCATCCACGCCCGGCTGGACCACACCCAGGCCAAGTCGGCGGGCCGCCCGGCCGAACTGGAGGCGTGAGCCGTGTACTCGTGGATCTGGCGCAAGCTGCCGTTCGGGCTGCCCGGCAAGCTGATCGGCTCGCTGGTGCTGGCCACCGCCACCGTCGCGCTGCTCTGGTTCGTGGTGTTCCCGTGGGCCGAGCCGCTGCTGCCCTTCGACGACGTGCAGGTCACCCAGGACTCCGGCGTACCCGGGGACGGTGGGATCACCGAACCGACCGGGCTGCCCGGCGAGGAGGAGCTGCCGTACAGCACCGAGACGAACAACGCCCCACCCCCCACCCCGAACAGGTGACAGCGATGCGCGTACTGGTGATCGACAACTACGACTCGTTCGTCTTCAACCTCGTGCAGTATCTCGGCCAGCTCGGGGCCGACTGCGAGGTGCGGCGCAACGACGAGATCGACGTCGCCGAGGTGGGCCGGGCCGGTGCCGCCGGTGTCCTGCTGTCGCCCGGTCCCGGCAGCCCGGACCGCGCCGGCATCTGCCTGGACGTGATCCGCGAGTATGCCGGCAAGCTCCCGATCTTCGGCGTCTGCCTCGGTCACCAGGCGATCGGCGAGGCGTTCGGCGCGACTGTGGCCCGCGCGCCGGAACTGCTGCACGGCAAGACCTCTGAGGTACGCCACGACGGTGTGGGCGTGCTCGCCGGCCTGCCCGACCCGTTCACCGCCACCCGCTACCACTCGCTGGCCGTCCTGCCCGAGACGCTGCCCGACGAGCTGGAGGTCACCGGCCGCACCGCTTCCGGCGTGGTGATGGCGATGCGGCACCGCACGCTGCCGATCGAGGGCGTGCAGTTCCACCCGGAGTCGGTGCTGACCGAGGGTGGTCACCTGATGCTGGCGAACTGGCTGGCCGCCTGCGGCTACCCCGCGGCGCTGGAGCGGGCCCCGGAGCTGGCCGCCGAGGTCGACGCCCGCCGCCAGGCCGCCTTCTCCCCGGCCTGACCCACCGCACCCCGCGCCTCCCCGCCCCGTTGCTCCGTCGATCATGAAGTTGACGGGGACAAATCGGACGCCGAATGCCGTCAACTTCATGATCGACGGGGAAATGGGGGCGGCGGAATGGGGGCCGCGAGAATGGGTGCGGCGGCGGCCCCGGGATCGGGGACGCCGCCGCGTCGTGCGTCAGGTGGTGGTCAGCGGTCGGTACGCGTCGGCGCCACGGGTGGGAACGGGAAGCCGCTGCCGCCGCCGTTGCCGCCACCGTTGCCCGGCGTGCTCGGCGACGTGCTAGGGCTGCCGCTCGGCGTCGGGCTGGTCGGCTCCTCCTCCTCGCGCGGCACGTCGACCTCGATGGTCACCCGCTCGCCCTTGGCCAGGCTGGTCCCGGCGGACGGCGACTGGCTGCTCACCTTGCCCGCCTGGGACGGCTCGACCTCGTTGCCCTCCCGGACCCGGACCTCGTAGCCGGCCTCCTTGAGCCGCTGCCTCGCCTGCTCCTCGGTGTAACCGCGGACGTTCGGCACCTCGCTGACGTTGCCCCGGGAGACCTTGAGCGTCACCTTGCTGCCCTCGGCGACCGCACTGCCCTCCTTCGGCGAGACGTCGACGACCTGGCCCTTCTGCGCGCTGCTGTTGACGTCCTCGCGCACCGGGATCAGCTCGAGTTCGGTCAGACGGTCACTCGCGGCGTCGTACGTGCCACCCGTCAGGTTGGTGGGGATGGTCACCTGGCCGGGGCCGGTGCAGACGTTGACGGTGACCTCGGTGTCCTTCTCGACCCGCTGGCCGAACGACGGGCTCTGGTCGACCACCGAGCCCTTCTGACAGTCGGTGTTCTGCACCGGGTCACCCGTGGCGAACCGCAGCCCGGCCTGGGTGAGCGCCGCCTGCGCCTCGGCCTGCGTGCGGCCCACCACCTGCGGCACCGACACCTTCTCGTTGCCGACCTGATTGAGCCAGAGCGCGGTGCCGAGCGCGATCACCGCCAGCACGCCGAGCGCGGCGAACGCGGCGATGACCCAGGACGAGCTCTTGCGCTTGCCCGGGTCACCGACCCGCGCCACCGGCTGCTGGCGGGTCTGCGGGCCCATCATCTGGGTCTGCTGCGCCTGGTGGTAGCCACCACCCGCGGCGGCGCCCATCGGCATGGTCTCGTCGGCCGGCATCACCGGGGTGGCGAGCACCGGCCGCCCGGCGGCGGCGCGGAGCAGATCGGCCCGCATCTCGCCGGCGCTCTGGTAGCGGTTGAGCGGGTTCTTCGACAGCGCCTTGAGCACGATGGCGTCGACAGCCGGGTTGACGTCCGGGTTGATCGTGCTCGGCGTCGGCGGCTGTTCCCGCACGTGCTGGTACGCGACGCTGACCGGGCTGTCCCCGACGAACGGCGGGTGGCCGCAGAGCAGCTCGAACAGCACGCAGCCGGCCGCGTAGACGTCGGAGCGGGCGTCGACCGCCTCGCCGCGCGCCTGCTCCGGAGACAGGTACTGCGCGGTGCCGATGACCGCGCTGGTCTGCGTCATCGTGGTGGCGCCGCTGGCCAGCGCCCGGGCGATGCCGAAGTCCATCACCTTGACCTGGCCGGTCTGGGTGAGCATCACGTTTCCGGGCTTGATGTCCCGGTGGATGATCCCGTGCCGGTGGCTGAACTCCAGCGCCGCGCACATGTCGGCGCAGATCTCCAGCGCCCGGCGCGGCTGGAGCCGCCCCTCGACGCCCAGGACCTCCTTGAGGGTCCGGCCGTTGACGAACTCCATCACGATGAACGGCAGGGTCTCGCCCGTGGGGCCGGTTTCCTCACCGGTGTCGTAGACGGCGACGATGGCCGGGTGGTTGAGGGAGGCGGCGTTCTGCGCCTCACGGCGGAACCGCATCTGGAAGGTGGCATCCCGGGCCAGATCGGCACGGAGCATCTTGATCGCGACATCCCGCCCGAGCCGGAGGTCACGGCCGCGGTGCACCTCGGCCATGCCGCCGTAGCCCAGCAGCTCGCCGACCTGATACCTGCCACCGAGCAGGCGGGCCTGCGCTGTCATCGCGTCTCTCGTCCTTCGCTCGTCGTCGTACCGCCGCCGGCCGGCAGGAGGCGTACCTCACGACGGTACGACGTGCGGACCGGATAGTCGCCTCCGTACGCCCGCACCGCGCCGGAGGTCACGCTCACACTCGCCGGGGCGGCTGCGGTATCACCGTATTTCCGGTACAGGAACGAAATCACGCCCGAACAGAGGATGACCAGCACGGCCACCACGATCGCTGTCGTCCACAGCCCGGACCGGGAGCGCCGGGGCGGTGCGGCGACGGGCGGCCGGGCGTACCCCATGGGGTTGTGCGGCGGCACCGGGCGTGGCTGCGGGACGGGGGCCGCGCCGCGCGGCGCCACCGGCGGACGTGGGGCGGGGTGTGCGACCACGGCCGGGTGCGGCATGACAGGCGGGCGCGCCGGGGACACGGGCGGCCGGGGCTGCGGGCGCGGGGCGGCGGCCGGCGGTTGCGGACGCGGCACGGCGGTCGGCACCTGCGCCCGCGCGACGGGCGCGGCCGGCGAGGCGGGTACGCCGGAGATCGGGTGCCCGGAGCGGGCCGCCTGGGAGAGCGCGAGCTTGGCCTGCCGGGCGATGCTCGCCAGCGCGGCGGCGCTGGGCCAGCGCGCGGCCGGGTCCTTCGCCATGGCCCGCTCCACGATCGCCCGGACCTGGGGCGGGATGTCGGCCGGAAGCGCCCGCGGAGTGTCCCGCACGTGCTTCATGGCGATCTCGAGCGGGTTGTCCCCTTCGAACGGGCGACGGCCGGCCAGGCACTGGTACGCCACGACACCCAGCGCGTAGACGTCCGAGGCGGGGGTGGCGACCGCGCCGGTGGCCTGCTCCGGCGAGATGTACGAGGCGGTGCCGAGCACCGAGCCGGCCGCGGTGAGCTGGCCGACCAGCTCCGAGCGGGCGATGCCGAAGTCGGTGAGCACGAGCGTGCCGTTCGGCCGGACCAGCAGGTTGCCGGGCTTCACGTCGCGGTGCACGATGCCCTTCTCGTGCGCCGCGTGCAACGCGTCGGCGGCCTGGGCCATCAGTGCCATCGTGCGGGCCGGGGTGAGCCGGCCGACCCGGCTGAGCGTGGCGGAGAGCGCGTCGCCCTCGACGTACTCCATCACCAGGAACGCGATGTGCTGGTCGCTGCCGAAGTCGTAGACGTCGACCACGCCCGGGTGGTTGATGGTGGCCATGGTCCGCGCCTCGCCGCGGAACCGCTCGGCGAAGCCGGGTTCGTCCAGCAGCGCCGGGAGCAGGCTCTTGACCGCGACGGTACGGCCCAGCACCTGGTCGGTGCCGCGCCACACGTCGCCCATGCCACCGCTGGCGATCCGCTCGTCGAGGCGGTAGCGGTTGCCGAGCTTCACTCCCGGACCGAGCACGTCAGCGCCTCCCGGAGTCGGCGATCGCCGCCGCCATGATCCGGCCGGCGATACGGGCCGCCTCGGCGCTGCCGCCGTTGCCCGCCTGCTCCAGCTCGACGCAGACCGCGGAGAGCGGCGTGCCGTCCTTGTCCAGCGCGAAGCCGATGAACCAGCCGTGGTCCGGGGTGTTCGGGCCGGACTGGGCGGTACCGGTCTTGCCGCCGACGACGTAGCCGTCGATGGCGGCCCGGCGACCGGTGCCCTCCTTCACCACGTTCTGCATCATGTCGCGCAGGTCGGCGGCGACCTGACCGCTGATCGGGCGGCGCAGCTCGCGCGGCTGGGCGGCGTCGTAGACGGTGGTGCGGTCCGGCCCGAGCAGCTGCTTGACCAGGTAGGGACGCATCTGCTTGCCGTCCTTGTTGGCCACCGCGGCGGCGATCATCGCGCCCTGCAACGGGGTCATCCGCACGTTGTTCTGGCCGATCGAGGACTGCGCCAGCGCGGCCTGGTCGGTGCTGCCGTCCGGGTTCTGCATGTCGCCGGTGCGGCTGGCCGCCACCGACAGGCCGCCCTCGCCGAGCTGGCCGACGTTGAGGTCCTCCTGCTCGAAGCCGAACTGCTTCGCCTTCTCCTTGACCTTGTCGGCGCCGAGGCGGACGCCGAGCTGGGCGAAGCCGGTGTTGCAGGACTCGGTCACCGCCTCCCGCAGCGTGACCTGCGACTCGGGGCAGATCGACGGCGCGGCGTTGCGGATCGGCTGGCCCGCGCCGGGTGCGGTGTAGCTGGAACCGGCCGGGATGCGGGTCTGCTGCCCGACGCCGTTCTCCAGCGCCGCCGCGGCCATGATGATCTTGAAGGTGGAGCCCGGGGGCAGCGTCTCGGACAGTGCCCGGTTCGCCAGCGGCCGGTCCTTGTCCTTCTCCAGCGTGTTGTACGCCCGGTCCGCCTCGGTGCTGTTGTGGCTGGCCAGCGGGTTCGGGTCGAAGCTCGGCATGGAGACGAGCGCCTGCACCGCGCCGGTACGCGGGTCGATCGCGATGGCCGCGCCCTTGGTCGCGCCGACCTGGTTGTCGTTCAGCTGCTTGAACGCCGTCTCCTGGGCCCGCTTGGAGAGCGTCAGCAGCACGTTGCCGCCACCGGTCTCGTCACCGGTGAACATGTCCTTGATCCGGCTGGCGATGAGCGCGTCGCTGGTGCCGGCCAGGAAGTCGTTCTCCACCCGCTCGATGCCGCTCGCGCTGCCGTTGACCGGCTTCCAGCCGAGCACGTGCGCGTACATCGCCCCGCCCGGGTAGGTGCGCTGGTACTTCAGCTCACCGCCGGTCTCCTTGCTGACCGCGTACGCGGTGCCGCCGACCTCGATGTTGCCGCGCTTGCGGTCGTACTCGGCGACCTGGACCCGGCCGTTGTAGTCGCTGTTGCGGTACTCGTCGGCCTTGTAGGCCTGGATCCAGTTCAGGTTCGCGAACAGCAGCCCGAACAGGACCATCACGACCACGCCGACGCGGCGCAGGGGGGCGTTCACGGCCGGATCACCTCCGTCTGGGCGCCGTGCAACTGCTCGGGCGGACCGCCGGCGGGCCGGGCGGCCGGACCACGGCCGCCGGTCACCGGGCGGCGGGCGCCGTCGGAGACCCGCAGCAGCACCGCGATGAGCAGCCAGTTCGCCATCAGCGAGGAGCCACCGGCGGACAGGAACGGGGTGGTCTGACCGGTCAGCGGGATGAGCTTGCTGATGCCGCCGACGATGACGAAGACCTGCAGGCCCAGCGTGAACGCCAGACCACCGGCGAGCAGCTTGCCGAACGAGTCCCGCACCGCCAGCGCGGCCCGCAGGCCCCGCTCCACGATCAGCAGGTAGATCACGAGCAGCGCGGAGAGACCGAACAGGCCGATCTCCTCACCGATGCCGGCGAAGATGAAGTCGGTCTGCACCTCGGGCAGCAGCGCCGGCTGGCCGCCGCCCGGCCCGGCCCCGAACAGGCCGCCGGTGCCGAGCGTGAGCAGCCCCTGCACCAGCTGGTAACCCCTGTCGTACGGCTCGGCGAACGGGTCCAGCCAGATCTGCGCCCGGTCGTAGAAGTTCGCGAACGGGCCGCCCACGGTGCTGCCCAGCACGTACGCCAGGTAGGCGCCGCCGAAGAACAGGATCAGACCGATGAGCAGCCAGCTCACCCGCTCGGTGGCGATGTAGAGCGTCACCACGAACATGCCGAAGTAGAGCAGCGACGTGCCCAGGTCCTTCTCGAAGATCAGGACCAGGAGGCTGACCAGCCACACCACGAGCACCGGGCCGAGGTCGCGCCCCCGCGGGAAGTCGATGCCCAGCACCCGCCGGCTCGCGAGCGAGAGCACCTCGCGCTTGCGCACCAGGTAGTAGGCGAAGAACGTCAGCAGGGTCAGCTTGGCGAACTCACCCGGCTGGATCTGCCCCAGGCCGGGCACGATGATCCAGAGCTTGGCGCCGTTGATCTCGGAGAACCGCGACGGCAGCAACGCCGGGATCATCACCAGCACGATGCCGGCCAGGCCCAGGGTGTACGCGTACCGGGACAGCGAACGGTGGTCGCGCAGGATCGCCAGCAGCCCGGCCGCCAGCACCACGGCTGCCAGCGTCCAGGCGAGCTGCCGGCCACCGGTGCCGGCGAAGATGGCCAGGTCCTCCCGCTCTGCGGGCGTGGCCTTGGCCAGGTCGTACCGGCGCAGGAAGCCGACCCCGATGCCGTTGAGCAGCGCCACCGCCGGCAGCAGCGCCGGATCGGCGTACGGCGCCAGCCAGCGGATCACCAGGTGCAGGCCGAGGAAGACCAGCCCCAGCGCGGCGGCCGGGATCCAGAAGTCGGGCGTGATCGTGTCCAGCGCCTTCGCCTCGACCATCGCCGCGTACGCCGCCACGAGCACCATGGCGAGCAGGAGCAGGGACAGCTCGGCGTTACGCCGGGACCGGGCCAGGCGTACGCCGGACTGCTCGCCCGTCGAAGCGGGCGAGGCGGCCGGTACGGCGGCTGCGGTCACGGATACGTCCTCGGGATCGAGCCGGCACTCACTCCGGCGACCGGCAACCCGCCGGGTCGGCCGGCGGAACGGTGTCGGAGGGTACGGCGTCGGGCGTGATGGGCGACGTCGGCGACGGGGCGCCGGGGGTCGGTGAACCGGCGACCGGCGGCGACGGTACGGCGCTGCCGCCCGCCGACGGGGTCGGCGCACCCGCCGTCGCCACCGGAGTCGGGCTGGTGGACAGGCCGGGCGACGGGTCGGGCGGGCAGAGCGGCTTGAGGTTCGGGTTCGCCGGGTCGTCGCTGGTCAGCTCCGCCAGCCGGCGCTCCGCGTCCGGCTCGTTGCGGGCCTGGATGCCCTGCTTCACCCGCTCCTGGGCGGCCAGGGTGAGGTCGTCGAGCCGGGCGCCGCTGCGCGCGTGCACGTTCGACAGGTCCAACCCGGCCACCTGGCCGGGCACCCCGCGGAAGACCGCGAGCTGGCCGTCGTCGGTGGCGCCGACGTAGTACTGCCGCTGGGTGTACGTCCAGCCGCCGAACACGCCACCGCCGACGATCACCGCGAGCGCCAGCACCATGGCGACGGTACGCAGCGGCCGGCGGCGACGCCCCTCGGGCTCGTCGTCGCGGTTGTCCACCGGCTCCTCCGGCGCGGGCGGCCGGGGGGCGGACAGCGCCGAGGCGCGGGCCGCCGGGGTGGAGTCGTCGGCCGAGGTCGCCATGCCCCGGTCGCGGGCGGCGGCGCCGCCGACGATCGGGGACGCCTCGACGATGTCCTGGTCGGTGGCGTCGGCGATGATCACGGTGATGTTGTCCGGGCCGCCGCCGCGCAGCGCGAGCTGCACCAGGCGTTCCACGCACCGCTGCGGGTCGGGGTACTCCCGCATGGTGTCCGCGATGGTCTCCGCGCTCACCACGCCGGAGAGCCCGTCGGAGCAGATCAGGTAGCGGTCGCCGGGCAACACCTGGCGGACGCTGTACTCCGGGTCGATGTCGCGGCCGTCCAGCGCCCGGGTGAGCAGCGAGCGCTGGGGGTGGCTGCTCGCCTCCTCCGCGCTGATCCGGCCCTCGTCGACGAGCATCTGGACGTACGTATCGTCCTTGGTGATCTGCGCGAACTCGCCGTTGCGCAGGAGATAGGCCCGCGAGTCACCGATGTGGACCATCCCGAGCTTGCTGCCGGAGAAGAGGGTCGCGGTGAGCGTGGTGCCCATCCCCTCCAGCTGCGGGTTGGCGTCCACGGTGTCGCGGAGCTGCTGGTTGGCGGTGCCCACGGCGGAGCGGAGCGCGTCGACCAGGGCGTCACCGGGGACGTCCTCGTCGAGGGGCGCCATGGCACCGATGACGATGTTGCTGGCGACGTCACCGGCGGCCATGCCGCCCATGCCGTCGGCCACGGCGAGCAGCCGCGGTCCGGCGTAGACGGAATCCTGATTGCCGTCTCGGATCAGACCGCGGTCGCTGTGGGCCGCGTAGCGCAGGGTCAGAGTCATGGCCGTAATTCGAGGGAAGTGCGGCCGATCCGGATCGGCACGCCGAGGGGGACGGGGGTTGGTCCGGTGACCTTAGCGCGATCGAGATAGGTGCCGTTAGTCGATCCGAGGTCCTCGACGTACCACTGCCCTTCGCGGGGCACCAGCCGGGCGTGTCGCGCCGAGGCGTAGTCGTCGGTGATCACCAGGGTCGAGTCCTCCGCCCGACCGATGGTGATCTGGGCCTCTCCGAGCGTGATCCGGGTGCCGGCGAGCTGACCGGCGGTGACCACCAACTGGTGGGCGGCCCGGCCGCGCTTGGCCTTCGCCGGCTTCCCCGGCTGCCCGGTCGACGCGCCGATCCCCCGCGGCGCGGCCACCAGCTTGCCCGACCGGGCACCGGCGAAGAGGTCCCGGCGGATCACGCCGACCACCGTGAACACGAAGATCCACAGCAGGATCAGGAACCCGAACCGCGCGACGGTGATGACCAGTTCCGGCAACGCGGGTCAGCCGTCCACGCGGAAGGTCAGCGTCGTGGTGCCGAGCTGGATCATGTCGCCGGGGTTGAGGGCGACCGCCGAGACCCGCTGGCCGTTGACCATCGTGCCGTTGGTGGAGCCCAGGTCGGTCAGCACCACCTGGCCGCCGTCGAAGTCCAGCCGGGCGTGGCGCCGGGAGATGCCGACGTCGGGCAGGCGCAGGTTGGCCTGGTCACCGCGGCCGATCACGGTCGAGCCCATCTGGAGCGGGTAGGTGCGGCCGTCGCCGGAGACCAGGCGGACGTTGCGGCCACCGCCGTGACCGGGCGGAGGGCCGTAGCCGCCACCCTGGTCGTACGCCGGGTACGCCGGGCCGGCGTCGTAGCCGCCGGGCGCGGAGACCGGGGCGACGTCCCCGCCGGTGTAGACCTCGGCGGTGACCCGGAACATGCCGGTGTCCAGGCCCTCACCGCGTTCGACCTCGACGATCACGTCGCCGTAGACCGTCCAGGCCTGCTCGCCGATGAACTCGGCCTGCGACTGGGCCAGCTCCTGGGCCAGCGCGGCGGCGTACGGCGCCAGACGACTGTGGTCGTAGGGCGAGAGATCGATCACGTAGCGGTTGGGCACAAGGGTGCGCCCACCGGCCAGGATCGCCTTGTGCGCCTCGGCCTCCCGCTGCATGGCGTTGAGGATCTCCACGGGGTGGACCACCCCTTTGAAGACCTTGGCGAAGGCCCCCTCGACCAGGCCTTCCAGACGCTTCTCGAAGCGTTGCAGCACGCTCACCGGCTCCTCCTCGGGTCCCGAGGCAATGATGGTATCCGGACACCGCCTCCGCAGCTCACACGCCGCTCGGCCGGCTGCCGTCGGCCCGTTCGTGACCAGGCCCGCGGACGTGCTAAAGTTTCGCCCGCCACGAGCGGTGATCGCTCGTGGCGTGACCAGTGGACAGCGTAATATGTCCCGGCACCCGCCGCAGATGGCGGGCGCGGGATGCGATATGGTGTTCCGGGTCGTGCCACGGGGATGTGGCGGAATGGCAGACGCGCACGGTTCAGGTCCGTGTGTCCGAAAGGACGTGGGGGTTCAACTCCCCCCATCCCCACCAGGACAAGGGCTCCGCACTTAGCGGGGCCCTTGCTTCGTATCGGGGCGTTCCGGACGTCACGCTATGCTCCGATGGTTTCCCTGCCTCCCATGGACCAGGAGTGGCGTGTGACTGTCGCGTTGGTGACCGGTTCCGGCGGTCTGATCGGCTCCGAGGCGGCCCGGCACTTCGCCGGACTCGGTCTCGACGTGGTCGGCATCGACAACGACATGCGGCGGTACTTCTTCGGCGAGGACGGCTCGACCGCCTGGAGCCTCGACCGGCTCGCCGCCGACCTCGGCTCCGCGTACACCCACCACGCCGTCGACATCCGCGACCGGGACGGCCTGGAGCAGGTCTTCAAGCGGTACGGCAAGGACATCGCCGTGGTGATCCACAGCGCCGCCCAGCCGAGCCACGACTGGGCCGCCAAGGAGCCGTTCACCGACTTCGACGTGAACGCCGGCGGCACGCTCAACGTGCTGGAGAACACCCGGCGGCACGCGATCGACGCGCCGTTCATCCACTGTTCCACGAACAAGGTGTACGGCGACCGGCCGAACTCGCTCCCGCTGATCGAGCTGGAGACCCGGTACGAACTGCCCGAGGACCACCGCTGGTACGACGGCATCACCGAGGACATGTCGATCGACGAGTCGCTGCACTCGATCTTCGGCGCCTCGAAGGTCGCCGCCGACGTGATGGTCCAGGAGTACGGCCGCTACTTCGACATGAGGACCGCCTGCTTCCGGGGCGGCACGCTGACCGGCCCGGCGCACTCCGCCGCCGAACTGCACGGGTTCCTGGCGTACCTGATGCGGTGCGTGATGGAGGGCCGGACGTACAACCTCTTCGGCTACAAGGGAAAGATGGTCCGGGACGCGATCCACTCGCACGACGTGCTGACCGCGTTCGAGGCGTTCTTCCGTGAGCCGCGCTCGGCCCAGGTCTACAACCTCGGCGGCGGCCGGCACTCGAACACCTCGCACATCGAGGCGTTCCGGATCGCCCAGGAGATCACCGGCCGCGAGGCCCGGATCAACTACGTCGAGCAGGCCCGCACCGGCGACCACCAGTGGTACGTCAGCAGCATGGCCCGGTTCGAGGAGCACTACCCGTCCTGGAAGATCACGTACGACGTGCCGATGATCCTCCGCGAGATCTACGAGGCCAACGCCGACAAGTGGGTGCCGAAGGCATGAGCGCCGGGACCAAGCGCAACGTGCTCGGCGTCGGGGTCGACGCCACCGACTACGCCCGGGCCACCGAGGCCGTGGTGGCGGCCGCGCACGAGCGCCGCCCGCTGGCGCTCACCGCGCTGGCGGTGCACGGCGTGATGACCGGCGTGCTCGACCCGGCGCACAACGCCCGGCTCAACTCGTTCGACGTGGTCACCCCCGACGGGCAGCCGGTGCGCTGGGCGCTCAACCTGCTGCACGGCGCCGGGCTCACCGACCGCGTCTACGGCCCGGAGCTGACCCTGCGGGTGCTCGCCCGGTTCGCCGAGGAAGGGCTGCCGGTCTACCTCTACGGCTCCACCGAGGAGACGCTGTCCCGGCTCGTCCCGGCGCTGGAGAGCAAGTTCCCCGCGCTGAAGATCGCCGGGGTCGAGCCGTCCAAGTTCCGCGCCGTCACGCCGGGCGAGGACGCCGAGATCGCCGACCGGATCCGGGCCAGCGGCGCCCGCCTCGTCCTGGTCGGGCTCGGCTGCCCGCGCCAGGAGGTCTTCGCGTACGCCATGCGCCCGCTGCTGGACATGCCGCTGATGGCTGTCGGCGCGGCCTTCGACTACCACGCCGGCCTGCTCCGCAACCCACCACCGTGGATGCAGCGCGCCGGACTGGAGTGGTTCTGGCGGCTCGGCCTGGAGCCCAAGCGCCTGTGGCGCCGGTACGTCATCCTCAACCCGGCCTACCTGGCCCGGCTCGCGGCCCAGAAGACCGGCCTGTGGAAGGCCACTCCGCCGGCGCCGGCCACCGGACGTCCCGCCACGTTCGACGTCTGAGCCCGCACCACCCCTACGGGCACAGGTACGGGACGAACCGGGGTGCCGTCCCGGATTCGGCGGGCGTCGAAACGGGCAAGGCTAGGGGGCATGGATGACCGTCTCGCCCTGCTGCTCCCCGTCGCCGCCGTCTGGCTCGCCGCCGGACTCGTCGCGGAGGGCCTGCCCGGGCTGGACCGTGCCCGCGCGCTGCGCCGGCGTACCGGATGGTTGTCCGCCCTGGTGCTGACCGGCCTCGCGCTCACCGCGGCGGTCCTCGCCGCGGGCCTGCAGAGCGCCGGTGACACCACCGTGGACCGGGCCGCCGCCGCGCTCGGTCTCGCGGCGGCGCCGGCAGCAGTGGTGGCGGTCTGCACGGTACGGCGGGTCCGGCGGCTGCGGTCCGGCGCGGGCGCGTTCGCGGCGGCGCCGGGAACGCCCGCACCGCACGGGCTGCGGGCTGCGGCGGCGCACCCGCTGATCGCGCTGCCGCTCCAGGCGACGGCGATCGCCGTGCTCGTGGCGGTGCTGCCGGCGTTCGGGGTCGACCTGTTCGCCGCGCCGGGCGTCGCCGGCCCGGCGATCACCGTCGGGGTGCTCGGGGTGTGCGCGATCGGGGTACGCCACGCGCTGCGGCACAACCGGCTCGCCGAGCGGGCGATGCCGGCCGCCGAGACGGTGTCAGCGCGACCGGCTCGCGCCCTGCACGTATAGCAGTTCCAGGATCGCGCGGGTCGCCTCGAACCAGCGGTCCAGCCAGCCGGGCGGGGGCACGCTGCCCTTCGGGGGCAACTCCATCAGCAGGCCGCGCAGCAGCGGGTGATCCACCAGGGACTCCTGCTGCTCGACCGGCCAGCCGCTCGGCGGGAAGGACGGCTCGGTCAGCGGGTTGGGGTCCAGCGACGGCAGGGACAGCGGCGCCGCGGCCTGCTCGGGAACACCACCCTCGCGGGCGTCGTCGCCGTCACCGGAGACCACCTCGGTGAGGACGGTGTCCCGGCGGGCACCCCGGTACTTGCCACCGAACCGCTCGGGCTTGCCCGGGCCGCTGGTGAGGTTCTCTGAACCGATCGTCGTCATCCGTCTCGCCTGCCTTGTTCGGTTGCCGATCCGTGCGGTTCAACGAGGCGGATCGGAACTGGCGACGGGTGCCGCCGCCGCACGGGCACCGGACGCGAAAGGTCCCGCCCGGCGGCACTGCCGGGCGGGACCACACTTCGGTGCCGGTCAGCTCCGGCCGAACACGCCGTTTCGGGCGCGGGCGACGAAGGCGTGCCAGTCACCCGGAGCGAAGACCAGGGCCGGGCCGGTCTTGTCCTTCGAGTCCCGCACTCCGACCGCCCCGGTCACGTACGCGACCTCGACGCAGTTGTCGCAGTTCGGCCCGCTCTTCGAGCTCTTGAACCACGTCGCCTGCGTCAGGTCCACGGGGAACTCCTTGGTCGCCATTTCCACAGTGGCTCCTCTGCCAGTTTCGCGATGTGTGCGACGGACTCCTCCGGGCGCATGGCCGCTGCTCGAATGTGATCGAAGATGAAGCTGTACTTCTGCAGTTCGTCACTCTTCTCCAGGAAGAGCCCACCCGTGGCGTTCTCCGCGTACACGACATCGGGATCACTCGGCTCCGGGAAGCTGAGAATCGTGAAGGTCCCGTCCATGCCGGCGTGCGCTCCCACCTCGAAGGGCAGGACCTGCACTGTCACGTTCGGCAGTTCGGCCACCTCCACCAACCGGTTGAGCTGACCACGCATCACCGCGTCGCCGCCAACCGGCCGGCTCAGCACCGCTTCATCGAGCACCACCCACAGATCGACCGGATCGTCCTGCGTCAACAACGACTGACGGCCCAGACGGACACGCACCCGTTGGTCGACCTGATCGTCGGTGAAGTCCGGCCGGGCCGCCCGGATCATCGCGCCGGCGTACTCCTCGGTCTCCAGCAGGCCAGGTACGACCTGCTGCTCGTACGCCCGGATGGAGCTGGCCGCGGCCTCCAGGCCGACGTAGGCACCGACCAGCACCGTGCTGTACGGATGCCACCAGCCCTTCTGCCGGGCCTCCCGGGCGATCTGCACCAGCTCGTCGCTCTCCGCGCCGACCACCCCGTAGATACGGAGCATGTCGCGTACGTCGCGCGGGGTCGCTGTGGTGTGGCCGGTCTCGATCCGGGAGATCTTGGACGCCGAGCACTCCAGCTGCTCGGCGACGACTTCGATGGTGATGCCCGCCGCCTCCCGCTGCCGGCGGAGTTCCGCCCCCAGCCGGCGCCGCCGGATGGTGGGGCTGCGCCGTTCGCTCACGACGCCACCTCAGTTCGCGACTGCGGGGCTCGCAGAACCGGCTCACTCCTCGCGCTCACGACGCCACCTCAGTTCGCGACTGCGGGGCTCGCAGAACCGGCTCACTCCTCGCGCTCACGGCGCCGTCCATCGGCTTGCGGGACCACGCTTCACAGTCACCCGGCTACCTCCGGTCGGTCGCGCCCCGGCCTGGCTCCCACCGCTGGCGCGACCAGCGGGCGGCGGGTGTTCGTTCGCGGCAGGGGTGGTGCCGGTCGTCGACCGGCCGCGACGGGCGAAACCGGCGTCCAGTGTGCCGCTCCGATACCTGACGCTTCAAGTTTCGGCGTTTGCGTGTCCGACTCACCTATCAGCAAAACTCGACGTGCAACTTGCATGTCGCACGTCCCTGATGCAGTCTGTCCGTATGGCACGGGTTACTCACCGTCTTCGCTTGATCTCCGGGCGTGGTGGCACCACGGTCCGCGGGACGGCCGGAGGGGAGCCGTCCCGCGCCGAGCGACCTGCCCCGGAATGAAGACCCCGTCGCTGCATGCCAGCTTGGCTGCGGCGGCGGGAGCGGTAACCGGGAGCAGCCGGGTGATGGTCGGGTGGCGGTCCGCCACCGCGGGTACGGCCCGACCAGCACCGACCCACCGACCGCCGGTCCACGAGGCAGACCCCCCGTCACCGGACCAGCAACGACCCCCGTTCAGCGCCGGTCCCACCGGCCGACCCTCCCAGGAGCCCATGTGCTTCCCCGCTCCGGTGACGTACTGCACGTGACGCGCGCGGCGAGTGTCCAGTTCCTCCGACCGATCATGTTCCGGGTGATCCGGGTGCTCGACTGGCCGACCTATGACGGTTGGCTCTGGCTCGACGGCTACGAGTTGAACGCGGCGGGGGACGCGGTCAACCGGAGGTCGATCTTCGTACTCCAGGAGGGGTTGCGGCAGCTCCAGGCCGCGCCGGCTCCCCGACAGCACACGGTGCGGACGGCCCGCCGCCCGGTGGTCCGGACTCCGGTCCGGGTCGGCTGACCTGACGAATCCCGGTCGGGAGGGCGTGCCGTCGCCATAGAATCGGTACGCCCACCCCGGCACGTTCCACCCCGCGCGCCACGGACCCTGAACCTGGGATGGTCATGGTCAATCTGCCCGCCGCGCGGCGGCACCACCGGTCCCGTATCGGCTATGCCCTCGGGCTCTTCCTCTTCCTCGTCACCGCGACGGTGCTCGCGCTCGCGGTACGGCATCCCGCCTTCTCCGCCACCCACCAGCTCGCCGAACCCGTCCCGGCCCCGGAGATCACCGTGGCCGGCGAGGACGGCCGGTCCGAGTCCGACGCGGCCGGTTCCGATGACGCCGACTCGGACGCTGCCGATTCGGACGCGAGGGACGACGAGGACGACTGGGCCGACGCCGATCCGGTGGAGGACGCGGACGATCCGGCGGGCACCGGAGGTGGGCAGGGCACCGCGAGCGGCGCGGACGCGCTCGCCGAGCGGCCGACCGGCGCCACCGACAACCTCAGCCGGTCGCTGTTCTACTCCGGGCTGCTCGGGCTCGCCATCTCGCTGGCCGGGCTGGGCCTGGTCGGCACGCGCCGACGCCAGTGGTGACCGTCAGGGCGTCGCGGTCGTCGCCGGGGCGGAGCCGGGGGTGGTCGGGCCGCTCGTCGGCGGAGCGGGTACGGCCACCACGATCGTGACCCGGTCGTCCTCGCCCACCGGGTAGCCGGCCTCGGGATCGGTGGAGATCACCGTGCCGGCCGGGCGGTCCGACGCCCGCCGCTGCACCCGGTACTCCAGGTCCAGCCGGTCGAGCGCCGCCCGGGCGGCGGCCTCCGGCAGCCCCACCAGCGGCGGCATCGGCACCTCGACCGGCTCGGTCGAGGGCGGCGGCGTACTCGGCGGTGAACTGCTCGGCGTCGTCGGCGCGGCGGTCGTCGGGGCGGCGCTCGTCTGCGCCGAGATGCTCGGCACCGGCGGGCCCGGATCGGAGTCCCGGTCGGCGGCGCGCAGCGCCAGCCACACCCCCACCCCGATCAGCCCGAGCAGGAGCAGCGCCAGGACGCCGAGCAGGATCGGCATCCACCAGCGGCGTCCGGCCTGCTCGTCGCCGTACCAATCGCTCCCCGGCTCGGGATAGCCCGCCGGTCGAGGTGGCGGCACGCCGGCCCGGCCGGACCAGGCACCCACCGGCGCCTGCGGGGTGGTCGCGTCGAGCGGACGGCCCGGCCCGCCCGGTTCCGCCGGTCCGCCGGGCAGCGGACGGGTGGCGTCACCCGCGTCCCGCGGCATCGCGCGGGTCGCCTCCACGTCCTCCTCGGCTGCGTTCCTCGGCATCGCGCGGGTGGCGTCGGCGTCCGGATCCGGAGGCAGCGCCCGGGTCGCGTCCGCGTCACCGGCGGGTGGTTCCTGACGGTCGTCGCTCATGGCACGTCCTTTCCCCACCGGGACGGGGGCGCACGGCCCTCGATCGTCCACCGTAGCGGTCCCCGGCCACGGCGGCCGGGATCAGCGCGCCCGCGCTCGTCAGGGAGTCGGCGAGGGGGAGCCCGTCGGCGGCGTGGACGCCTGGCCGCCACAGGTGATCGTCACCTGGTCGTTCCACCAGGCGGTGCTTCCGGCCACCGGCGCCTGTGCCGTGACCGGACCCTGTCGGCCGGTGGCGTACCGGGGATAGAGCCCCGCCTCCACCAGATCGTCCGCGGCGTCGGAGCAGGAATGCGAGCCCACGTCGGGCACGCTGACGGCCGGCGCCGGCCCGGAGACCCACACGGTGACAGTGGTGCCGCGCTTCACCGGGGTGCCGGGGGACGGGGAGGCGCGCTCCACTGTGCGTCCGATGCCCGTACCGAACACCAGTCGCCAGCCGAGCCGGCGCTCGCGCAGGTCCCGGCGGGCCTGCTCGAAGTCGACGCCGACCACCTCGGGCACCGTGAGCCCCGCCGGGGCGCTGGTGCGCGTACCCGTCGGCGGGGCGGCGGTGGTCGGCGGCGCCGTGCTCGCGGAGGCCGATGTGGACGCGGCGTCGGCCGGTGCGGAGGCGCCCGGCACGGCGGGGCGCTCCGGGTCACCGGCCAGGATCCACCCGACGCTGGCGCCGATCACCGCCAGCAGGATCACGGCCAGACCACCGCCGAGGAACAGCCTGGCCCGCCCTGCTCCGGTGTCGTCGCCCGCCGGTTGCCGCTCGTCCGTCATGCTCCCCGCCCCGATCATCGACGACCGTGTCCATTGCTGCCGTACGGTCACGGCCCGTCGCTACGACTCGCCGCGCCGACCTCGGGACGTTACGCTCCCCCGCATGGTCAGACGGGGCTGGGGAGGATCGACAGCCGCCGCGCTCGGCGTCGCCGCCGGCGCGGGCGCCGCGCAGCTCGGTTTCGGGTACGGGCTGGGCATCATCGACTGGTCGCCGGCCGGTGCGGTACGGGACGAGGCCGCCTGGGTGGCGAGCCTCGCCTGGGCCACCTGGATCGCGGCGACCTCGGTCATCGTCGGGGCGGTCTGCGCCCAGCGCCTGCGCGGCCACGACGACGAGCCGCAGGGCGCGCTGCCCCGGCTCGGCCTGGCGCTCGCCGCCGGTGCCGGCGCGCTCGTCACCGTCCTGCTGGTGGCGGTTCCGGCGCGGGCCGCCCGGGTACCGGACGTCTCCGCGCCGCAGGCCGTCGCCGCCGCGTACGCGGGCGCGGGGCTGCTGCTCGGCGTGCTGCTGGCCGTCTGGGCGCTGCACACCCGTGCCGCCGCCACCAACCTGATCGCCACCACCGGCTGGCTCTGGCTGCTCGCCGTGGTGTCGGTGGTCGACGGGGTGGTCGCCGGCCGTGGCCTGACCACCGCCCAGCTCGGCATCTGGCAGATCAGCGCGGACCGTGGCGCGTTCTGGATCCGCGACTACTTCTACTGGCCCGGGGCGCTGCTGTCGGTGCTCTCCGCTCTGGTGATCGGCCTGGTGGCGGCCCGGCGAGCCGCCCGCGCACCGGAGATCCGGGTCGGCGCGGCGGCCTCCGGTGCGGCCGGACCGCTGCTCGTCGCGCTGGCGTACCTGCTCGCCGTGCCGCGCCTGGCCGGGATCGCCGCGGAACAGTTGTCGGCCCACCTGATCGCCCCGTACGCGGTGATCGCCGGCGTCGGCGGCTCGATGGTGGTGGCCGCACTGGCCCAGCGCGCCGAGCGTCGCGGCGTCGAGCGGGTGAAAGTGCCCCGTCAGCGCACCGGCGAGCCGGACGCCGTGGACAGGGAGCCTGCGTCGAGCGGCGAGAACACGGCCGAGCCGGGCGGAGAGCCGCCCCCGGACGACGTGACCCGGCCGATCGGGTCGGCGTCGGCGATCTCGGGCACGTCGGCGTCCGGCAGGTCGTCCAGGTCGGCGCCGGGCCGGTCGACGTCGGACTCTTCGGATCTCGCGACCGGTACGGAGAAGGCGCCGGACCCGTTGTCCGGTTCGTCACGGAACGGGGTGACGGAGGGCGAACCAGGCGCGGCATCGGGTCGGACGGAGACGGAGCGGGGTCGAGCCACGCGGTCCACCACCGGCCGCCGTGGACGCGCCGTGCCACCGCAGCGACAGCCCGACGCATCCGAGCAGGCCGTCCCCGCAGGCCCGCGCGACAAGGGCACGAACGCCGACGAGACGAGCCCACGGAGCACGACGCCGGGCGACTCCGCATCCCCGGCCGGCGCGCCCGACCAGGCCGACCCACCCTCGACCGAGAGCACCCCTCGCCGACGCCGCTGAGCCGACCCGCACCGCCCTGGCTCGGCTCGTCGATCTTGCAGTTATGGTCCCTCGGATGTCCTAAAAGGGAGGTTTGCGGGGGCCACAAGTGCAAGATCGACGGGGCGAGGCGGGCGGGGCGCGGGGCGGGAACGCGAGGGCTCAGTCGATGGGCCAGGTGTGGACCGGCTCGTTGGCGCGCTGCAACTCGGCGTACCGCTGGACCATGTGGCGCAGTGCTGCCTCCCGGTCCAGGCCCCGGTGCCGCTCGGCCGACCAGACCGTCTCCGTCTGCCAGACCGCACCGTTGCGGCCGGTACGGCAGCGGCCCTCGATCACGCCGAGCAGGCGGTCCCGCTCGGCCGGGGCGACACCGAACCGGTCCAGGCCCTCCGCGGCCACCGGCAGCAGCGTGTCCAGCACGAGCGTGGTCACCGGCACGTCACCGAGCCGGGGCCAGTGCAGGACCGCCTCGATGCCGCGCCGGGCGGCGGCGTGGAAGTTCTCCTCCGCCGAGCTGAACGTCAGCTGGCTCCAGATCGGACGGTCCGACTCGGCGAGACCCCGGGCCAGCCCGAAGTAGAACGCGGCGTTGGCGAGCATGTCCACCACTGTCGGGCCGGCGGGCAGCACCCGGTTCTCCACCCGCAGGTGCGGGCGGTCGTTCATGATGTCGTAGACGGGCCGGTTCCAGCGGTAGACGGTGCCGTTGTGCAGCCGCAGCTCACCGAGCCGGGGCACGCCACCGGCGTGCAGCACCTCGACCGGGTCCTCCTCCTCGCAGATGGGCAGCAGCGGCGGGAAGTAGCGGACGTTCTCCTCGAACAGGTCGAAGATCGAGGTGATCCAGCGTTCGCCGAACCACACCCGGGGGCGTACGCCCTGGGCCTTCAGCTCGTCCGGACGCGTGTCGGTGGCCTGCTGGAACAGCGCGATCCGGGTCTCCGCCCAGAGCTGCCGGCCGTAGAGGAACGGCGAGTTGGCGCCGACGGCGACCTGCACGCCGGCGATCGCCTGGGAGGCGTTCCAGTAGTCGGCGAAGCTGTCCGGCGCGACCTGGAGGTGGAACTGGAGGCTGGTGCAGGCGGCCTCCGGCGCGATCGAGTCGGTGTGCGTCCGCAGCCGCTCGACGCCGTTGATGTCCAGCTCGATGTCCTCGCCGCGGGCACCGACGATCTGGTCGTTGAGGACGCGGTACCGCTCGTTCGTGGAGAGGTTGTCGGCGACCAGGTGGCGCTCGGTGAGCGTGGGCAGGATGCCGACCATCATGATCGTCGCGTCGGACTTGGCGGCCCGCTCGTCGGCACGGCTGAGGCTGCTGCGGAGGTCCTGCTCGTAGTCGGCGAAGCCGCTGCCCTCGATCAGCCGGGGCGAGGCGTTCAGTTCGAGGTTGAACTGTCCCAGCTCGGTCTGGAACAGCGGGTCGGCGATGTCGGCCAGGATCTGGTCGTTGCGCATGGCCGGTTGGGCGACGGCGTCGATCAGGTTCAGCTCGATCTCCAGCCCGGTCATCGGGCGGTCGGCGTCGAAGCCGAAGTCGTCGAGCATCAGCGCGAAGACGTCCAGACATCGCCGGACCTTCTGCCGGTAGCGGACCCGATCCTCGCGGGAGAAGGCGCCCTGCTCGACGTCTCTGCCCATGTGTCCTCCCGGCGCTGGTGCGACGGAACCGTACCGTTCCGCAACGCATTGTGAACCATTCGCGTGGTGGGCGTAAGTGCGCCCGTCCCGCCACCCGCCTGGACGGGCGACAGGTCTGCACCTGTACCCCGTCGCCGCCCCCACCAGCGCTTCCGTACCGGAGAACTTCACGTGACGAGGCGCACCGCCGGGGCGTACGCGAGAAGGGCCCGCACCGTCGGCGGACGGTGCGGGCCCTGCGGGCCGGTGCCGGGCTCAGCCCTGGCGGATGCCCTCACCCTCGATCTCAATCTTGACCTTGCGGCCGACCAGGACGCCGCCGGTCTCCAGCGCCACGTTCCAGGTCAGACCGAAGTCCTCCCGGTCGATCTCGGTGGAGGCGGAGAAGCCGAAGATGTCCTGCCCGAACGGGCTGCGGCCGACGCCCTCGAACTCCACCTCGAGCTCGACCTGACGGGTCACGCCCTTGATGGTCAGCTCGCCGACGAGCACGAACTCGTTGCCGTCGCGGGACTTCACCTCGGTGCTGCGGAACTCCAGCGTCGGGAACTGCTCGGCGTCGAGGAACTCCGGGCTGCGCAGGTGCGCGTCGCGGTCGGCCTGAGCGGTGTTGATGCTGGCCGTTTGGATGCTGGCGGTGACCGAGGACTGCATCGGGTCGTCGGCGACGGTGATGGTGGCGGTGGCCTCAGCGAACTCACCGCGTACCTTGCTGACCATCATGTGCCGCGCGACGAAACCGACACGCTTGTGCGCGGCGTCCAGCACGTAGGTGCCGGGGGCGGGGATGGTGAGACCCTCCCAGTCGCGGGTAGTCGCCTCGGTGCTGCTGGTCATGATGTTCTCCTCCGGAGAAGAATGTTTAGGTGCCCAACGACTGACTGAGCAACTATAGCTACGACAATATTCCCCGTGTCAAGTGTTGCTAGGATGGTGGCGTGGACCAGAACGTGTTCGACGACCCCCGGATCACTGCCGTCGGCCTGCTCGTCGAGGCGCACGCCGGGCTCGCCGCCCGGTTCGCCGCCCAGTTCGAGGAGCACGGCCTCTCCCCGGTCGAGTTCGAGGTGCTGACCCGGCTCGCCCGCTCACCCAACAACCAGCTGCGGATGACCGACCTCGCCGCGCAGACCTCGCTCTCCACCAGCGGTGTGACACGCGTGGTGGACCGGATGGAACGGGACGGGCTGATCTGCCGGCGCGCCTGCCCGTCCGACCGGCGCAGTTCCTTCGCCGTGGTGACCACCGCCGGCCTGAGCCGCCTGGACGACGTCCTTCCCGGCCATCTGCGGATCATCGAGCAGTGGTTCACCAGCCAGCTCGACCCGGCGCAGCTCGCCGGGCTGCTGGACGGACTGCGCCGGGTCCGCGACGCGGTACATCCGGGCGCCACCGCCGGCAGCACCGAGCCGGCCGAGGACGCCGCCTGACGGCTCGACCCGCCGTCCGCTACCCGCCGGTCACCGGCAGAATGACCGGCAGAACCGCCAAACCGACCGGACAAAGTCGTCCGCATATGCCTGAATCGGTCGTCGCGCCTCGGTAGTCTTCCGGCAGCGGGGGGCACCGGGGGGTGCTGGCGCGAGCGTGGAGCGAGGGGCAGCACCAGGGGGCTACTTCGCTCGCGCCACCCCCGCGCCCTCCGCCTCCATGGAAGATCGCTCATCGCCCGCGCCGGGCCGACAGCGAGAACAACAGCTCCTCCTCCGGCGGCAGCAGGCTGACGCCGGTGACGCGCCGGGCCGCGTCCAGCCGGTCCAGCACCGCCGGGTCCCCGGTGCTGACCGCCAGCCCCACGAGCGCCTCGACCAGATCCCGTCGGTCGGCGACACCCTCCGCCGCGTCGGCCGCCGCGGCGAACCACTCCGCCGCCAGATCCCGGTCGCCCCGGTGCAGCGCCACGTGCCCCTCGATCAACCCGCGCAGCGCGTCCTCGGTGCGGGCGTCCCCACCGGCGCCGGGTGGGTCGAGCCGCTCCGCCGCCGGTGGCCGCCGCCGGCCCGGCACCGCGCCCGACGGCCACAGTCCGGCTGCGGTGGCCATCGCCTCGTCGGTTCGCCCAGCGTGCGCGAGCGCCAACCCGACCGCGCCGATCGTGCGGCGCCGCCGCCCGGGATCGCCCAGCTCCGCGAGCGCGGCCGCGACCCGGCGCCCCTGCTCGACCGCCTCGGCGTACCGGCCCTCCAGGCGGGTCAGCTCGGCCTGATCGGCCCGCGCCAGCACCCGCAGGCGCTGGTCACCGCACTGCGCGGCCAGGCGGTCGACGGTGGCCAGCCGCCGCCGGGCGCCGGCCAGCCGACCCTCGCGTACGTCGTGCCAGATGAGATGGGCCTGCGCGACGGCCATCTCGCGTACCCGGTGTTGCCGGGTGGCCGACGCCAGCGCCGCCTCGGCCTGCCCGCGTGCCTCGTCGTGCTCGCCGAGCGCGCGCAACAGCGTGCAGAGAACGGACCGGGCGGACAGCTCCCCGGTCACGTCACCCGCCTCGGAGAAGGTGACCAGGGCGGCCCGGGCCGTCGGCAGCTCCTCCGCCCCCGCGCCGTGTTCGGCCGCCAGCCGGGCCGCACCGAGCATGGCCCAGGCCCGCAGCGTGGGCCGGGCACCCGCGACACGCGGATCGGCGAGCAACCGCCGCAGCAGGCGCCGCCCGGAGACGTCGCGCCCACGCAGCCGCCACCATCGGGGCAGCGAGGCGGCGAGCAGCAGCGCCGTCTCCGGCGCGTGCTCGGCGGCGTACGCCAGCGCGGCGGTGATGTCGCTCGTCGCCTCGTCGAGCACGTGCACCGCGCCGGACATCTGAGCACCCACCAGCCCCGGTGCGGCGCGGTGGACCAGACCGGCGATCACCGACGCGTGCCGCAACCGGATCCGGGCGGTCTCGCCCTCGACGTCGGCCTGCTCGGCGGCGAAGTCACGGACCGCGTCCAGCAGACGGAACCGGAACGGCGCGGTGCCCCGGACGCTGAGCAGGCCCAGCTCGCGCAGCCGGTCCAGCATCGGCGCGGCGTCCCACCGCCGGCCGCCGTCGGCGAGCAGTTCCTCGGCCAGCTCCACGGACCAGCGGTTACGGAACGCGGACAGCCGCCGCAGCGCCGCGCGGTCGGCGGGAGCGAGCAGGTGATAGCTGGTCGCCACCGCCTCGCGCAACGTCACCGTGCCGGCGGACGGGTCGGCGGGTTCCCAGCCGGGGCGTACGCCGGTCAGGTCCAGGACCCGGTCGCCGTAGCGGTCGAGCAGCTCGGTCACGTCGAGGATGCGTCCCCGAGCCGCCATCAGCTCGATGGCCAGCGGCAGTCCGCCGAGCCGGCGCACCAGCGCGGCGAGCGCCGGCAACTCGGCTGCGGTGGGTGGTTCCCGGCGGGCCTGGGCGAGCCGGGCGGCGAACAGCGCGGCCGCGGGCCAGCGGTCCAGGTCGGCCGGGTCGGCGGGTTCGGCGCCGGCCGGCGGTACGTCGAGCGGCGCGACCGGCCGGACCAGTTCCCCGGGCAGCCCGACCGGGCGGCGGCCGGTCACCAGCACCCGCAGCGTCGGGGCGGCGTCGGTCAGAACGCGGAGCGCCTCGGCCACCGGCTCGGGTGCCCGGTCGACGGCGTCGACGAGCAGCAACGCCTGCCGGTCGCCGATCCGGCAGGTCAGGTCGGCAAGACGGTTCACGCCGAACATCGACGCCGACGCGGCGAGCACGTCGGCGGTGTCCGAGCCCTCGCCCACGAGCACCCCGGCCACGCCCGCCGGGTGGCGGGCCGCCACCGCGTGCGCGACTGTGACGGCAAGCGCCGTCTTGCCCACCCCGGCGAGCCCCACCAGGCTCACCACCGGGTACGCGTCGAGCAGGCCGGACACCTCCGCCACGTCCCGCTCCCGGCCGAGCAGCGGTACGGGCTGGGGCAACGCGATCGGCGGACCGTCGGCGGCACCGGTGGCGGGAGGGCGGGGTGCCGCGGGGCGGGCGGTGCCGACGAACTCCCGCCGCTCCTCACCGCTCAGGCCGAGCGCGTCGGCCAGCAGGTCGACAGTGGTGCGCTGGGGCCGGGTGGCTCGCCCTCGTTCCAGATCGCGGACCGTCCGTACGCCCACGCCGGCCCGGCCCGCCAGCTCGGCCTGGGTCAGGCCGACGGCGAGCCGGTGCCCGCGCAGCAGCTCGGACAGACCGGTACGACCGCCTGGGCCCCGCGCACGGTCATGATCCGGAGTCATGGGCACGAAGATTACGGATGGACTCCGACGCTCCACAGCCCATCGTCAACCACCCGACCGTCCACTGCCGATATCCGACAGGGCGCCGTCTGGGGCGTTCTCACATGCCGAGGTCGCGTGCGATGATCATGCGCTGCACCTCGCTGGTGCCCTCGCCGATCTCGAGGATCTTGGAGTCGCGCCAGAAGCGGGCCACCGGGTACTCGTTCATGAAGCCGTACCCGCCGTGGATCTGCGTCGCCTCCCGGGCGTTGTCCACCGCGACGGTGCTGGCGTGCAGCTTGGCGATCGCTGCCTGGCGCTTGAACGGCTCACCGGCGAGCATCCGCGCGGCCGCGTCGTAGTACGCCAGCCGGGCCGTGTGCGCCTTCATCTCCATGTCCGCGATCTTGAACTGGATGGCCTGGTAGTTGCCGATCGGCTGACCGAACGCCTGGCGCTCCTTGGCGTACTTGATCGACTCGTCCACGCAGCCCTGCGCCAGGCCGACGGCGAGCGCCGCGATGGCGATCCGGCCCTCGTCCAGGATGCGCAGGAACTGGGCGAAGCCCCGGCCGCGCTCGCCGAGCAGGTTGGCCGCCGGCACCCGGCAGTCGTCGAACGTCAGCTCGTGCGTGTCCGACGCGGTCCAGCCGACCTTCGAGTAGCCGGGCGCGACGGTGAAGCCGGGCGTACCCGACGGCACGATGATCGTGGACAGTTCCTTGCCGCCGTCCGGCCGCGTACCGGTGACGGCGGTGACGGTGACCAGCGCGGTGATGTCGGTGCCGGAGTTGGTGATGAACGCCTTCGAGCCGTTGATCACCCACTCGTCGCCGTCGAGGACCGCGCGCGTCCGGGTGCCGCCCGCGTCCGACCCGGTGCCCGGCTCGGTGAGCCCGAACCCGGCCAGCGCCTCACCGCTGAGCAGCTTCGGCAGCCACTGCGCCTTCTGCTCCTCGGTGCCGAAGCGGTAGATCGGCATCGCGCCGAGCGACACCGCCGCCTCCAGCGTGATCGCCACGCTGGAGTCGACCCGGGCCAGCTCCTCCAGCGCCAGGCACAGCGCGAAGTAGTTGCCGCCCATGCCGCCGTGCTCCTCCGCGAAGGGCAGCCCGAACAGGCCCATCTTGCCCATCTGACGGACGATCTCGTACGGGAAGGTGTGCTGCTCGTAGTGCTCGGCGATGGTGGGCGCGACCACCTCGCGGGCGAATTCCCGGACGCTCTCCCGCAGCGCCTGCTGCTCCTCGTCGAGCCGGAAGTCCATGTCGATCCTCCTGGAAAGGGCGGGCCGCCGGGCGCTCGTGACGCCGGGAGCGGCTGAAGCGTTAGGAGGGGCCCCTTTACATGCACCAGGCGTTAAGAGGGGGCCCTTCCTTACCGGGTCAGACGGGGGTGACGCCGTGCCGGCGCCGGGAGAAGTGCCGTTCCTTGCCGCGCGCGGCGGCGAACCTGCGTACCAGCTCGGCGCGCAGTTCGTGCGGCTCGACGATCGCGTCCACCACCAGCTCGCTGGCGAGGCGCACCACGTCGATGTCGCGCTCGTACTCCTCGCGCTTCGCGGCCACGAACGCGGCCCGCTCGGCCTCGTCGGAGATGGCGGCGATCTTGTTGGCGTAGACCGCGTTGACGGCGGCCTCCGCGCCCATCACCGCGATCTTCGCGGTGGGCAGCGCGATCGTGGCGTCCGGTTCGAAGCCGGGACCGGCCATCGCGTAGAGACCGGCGCCGTACGCCTTGCGGACCACCACACAGATCTTGGGTACGGTCGCCTCGGAGATCGCCGTGATCATCTTGGCGCCGTGCCGGATGATGCCCTGCCTTTCCACCGCGCTGCCGACCATGAACCCGGGTACGTCGCTGAGGAACAGCAGCGGCACGTTGAACGCGTCGCAGAGCTGCACGAACCGGGTCGCCTTGTCGGCCGAGTCGACGAAGAGCACGCCGCCCTTGAACATCGAGTTGTTGCCGACCACGCCGACGACCTCGCCGTTCAGCCGGCCGAACCCGATGGTCAGCTCCTTGGCCCACAGCGCCTGGATCTCGAAGAAGCTGCCGGAGTCGAGCAGACCCTTGACGTACCGGCGCATGTCGAACGCCTGCCGCTCGCTGGCCGGGACCAGCGCGGCCAGGTCGGCCTTCTCCGGCGCGGCCACCGCCTCGGCGGCCGGTGGGTCCTGCTTCCAGTTCGACGGCAGGTAGGACAGGTAGGTCCGCACCACGTCGAGCGCGTCGTTCTCGGTCTTGCAGAGGAAGTGACCCACGCCGGACTCGGCGCAGTGCACCTTCGCGCCGCCCATCGCCTCCAGCGTGGTCTTCTCGCCGGTGACCATCTCGACCATGCGGTCGGAGCCGAGGTACATGCTGGCGTTGCCGTCCACCATGGCGACCACGTCGCAGAACGCCGGGATGTACGCCCCACCCGCCGCGCTCGGCCCGAACAGCGCGCAGACCTGCGGGATCGAGCCGGAGGCGCGGACCTGGTTCCAGAAGATCTTGCCTGCGCCGCGGCGGCCCGGGAACAGGTCGACCTGGTCGGTGATCCGGGCGCCGGCCGAGTCGACCAGGTAGACCATCGGCACGCCGGTCGCGTACGCCCGCTCGATGATCCGGATGATCTTCTCGACGGTACGCGCGCCCCAGCTGCCGGCCTTGACCGTGGAGTCGTTCGCCATCAGGCAGACCTGGCGGCCGTCGATGGTCGCGGTGCCGGTGACCACGCCGTCGGCGGGCAGCCCGTCGGCCATGGCGTTTGCGTAGAGCCCGTCCTCGACGAAGGAGCCCTCGTCGACCAGGTACGCCACCCGCTCGCGGGCGAACAGCTTCCCCTTCGCCGCGTTGGCCGCGTGGTACTTGTCCGCACCACCGGCGCGGGCGCGCTTGCGCAGCTGCTCCAGTGCCTCACCGTCGAGCGTCACGCCGACTCCCGTTGCCACCGCCCGCGCAGGGCGCCACCGACCTGAACGATCGTTAGGCTACCCCACCCGCACCACCTCCGGCACCCCGCCGCACCCCCGCACTCCATTCACCCCCGCTCATTTCGTTGATCAAGGAGATCGTGTCCCCATTCGGGCGCCCGGAGGACACAAACTCCTTGATCAACGGGGCGGGCAAGGGACGGGGGTCAGGACGGGAGGGGGGTCAGGCGGGAGCGCGGCCCGGCCCGGAGGACTCCGGACGGGAGCTTCTTGCCCACCAGGGACTCGGCCAGCTCGGCGGCAGCGATCAGGGCGTCCAGGTCGATGCCGGTGTCGATGCCCATGTCGTGCAGCATGTGCACCGCCTCCTCGGTGGCCAGGTTGCCGCTGGCACCCGGGGCGTACGGGCAGCCGCCGAGGCCGCCGACGCTGGCGTCGAACTCGGTGACGCCCAGTTCCATCGCGGTGAGCATGTTCGCCAGGGCGGTACCCCGGGTGTTGTGGAAGTGCAGCAGCACCGGCAGGTGGGCGTTGCGGTCCCGGACCGCCGTCACCAGTTCGCGGACGCGCCGGGGCGTACCCATGCCGGTGGTGTCGCCGAAGGCGACGCGGTCCGCGCCGTCGCGGGCGACCCGGTCGACGATCGCGGCCACCCGGCGGGGGTCCACGTCGCCCTCGTAGGGGCAGCCGAAGCTGGTCGCCACGATCACCTCGGCGGTCGCGCCCGCGCCGTGCAGCAGGTCGATCAGCTCGGCGATGTCGTCGAGCGACTCGTCGGTGGAGCGGTTGACGTTGCGGCGGTTGTGCGTGTCGCTGGCCGAGACCACCACCTCGATCTCGGTGAAGCCCGCCGCCAGCGCCCGCTGCGCGCCACGGGTGTTCGGCACCAGGGCCGAATAGCGCACCCCGCCGACCTTCTCCGCCCGCTGCCACACCTCGTCGGCGTCGGCCATCTGCGGGATCGCCTTCGGGTGGACGAAGGAGACGGCCTCGATGCGCCGCACCCCGGTGCGGGACAACGCGTCGAGCAGCCGCACCTTGGCGTCGGTGGGGATGGGCTCCTCGTTCTGGAGCCCGTCCCGTGGACCGACCTCACGGATGCTCACGGAGTCCGGGAGTTCCGCCATCAGATTCACCTCACTGGGTCGAAGGTCAGCGCATCCGGGAGACGATGCCGGTGTCGTAGTCGCCGGAGAGGAACTCCGGGTTCTCCAGCAGCTCGGCGAAGAACGGCAGGTTGCACTTGGGGCCGGCGATCTCGAACTGGGCCACCGCCGCCCGCGCCCGCCCGACCGCCTCCTCGCGGGTGTCCCCGGTGAGGATCAGCTTGGCCATCAGGCTGTCGTAGAACGGTGTGACGGTGTTGCCGGCGACGTAGCCGGAGTCGACGCGTACGCCGGTGCCGGACGGCTCGTTCCAGGTGGTGATCGCGCCCGGGCCGGGCAGGAAACGCTTCGGGTCCTCGGCGTTGATCCGCAGCTCGATGGCGTGCCCGCGCGGGGTCAGCGCGTCCGGGTCGAACGTCGGCGCCAGGCCGGCCGCCACCCGCAGCTGCTCCTCGACCAGGTCGACGCCGTAGACGTACTCGGTGACCGGGTGCTCGACCTGCAGCCGCGTGTTCATCTCCAGGAAGAAGAACTCCTGCGTGGACGGGTCGAGCAGACATTCCACGGTGCCGGCGTTGCGGTAGTTCACCGCCTCGCCCGCGCGTACCGCGGCGGCCAGGAAGCGCTCGCGCAGCTCGGGCGAGACCGCCGGGGACGGCGACTCCTCGACCAGCTTCTGGTTGCGCCGCTGCACCGAGCACTCCCGCTCGCCGAGCGCCACCACCCGGCCGTCGGCCAGGCCGAGGATCTGCACCTCGACGTGGCGTACCCGGGGGAAGTACCGCTCGATCAGCACCGAGCCGTCGCCGAACATCCGCTCGGCGAACGCGCGGACCTTGTCGTACTCGGTGCGCAGCGCCGCCTCGTCGGCGGCCACGCCCATGCCCATGCCGCCGCCACCGGCGGCGGCCTTGACCATCACCGGGTAGCCGATCTCCGCGGCGGCCGCGACCGCCGCGTCCAGGTCGCCCGCCGGTTCGGCGGTGCCGGGCGCGACCGGCACGCCCGCGGCGGCCATCAGGTTCCGGGCGTTGATCTTGTCGCCCATCGCGGTGATCGCGTCGGCGCCGGGCCCGACCCAGATCAGGCCGGCCCCTTCGACGGTACGGGCGAAGTCCGCGTTCTCGGACAGGAAGCCGTAGCCGGGGTGGATCGCCTGCGCCCCGGTGCTCCGGGCGGCGTCGAGGATCGCGTCGGCGTTCCGGTAGCTCTGCGCCGGGTTCGCCGGGCCGACACAGACCGCCTCGTCGGCCTCGGTCACGAACGGCAGCGCGCCGTCGGCCTCCGAGTGCACCGCGATCGTCCGGATCCCGAGCCGCCTACCGGTACGGATGATCCGCCGCGCGATCTCCCCCCGATTCGCGACCAACAACGATTCGATCATCTTCTGCACGGACGTGACCCCTTCTCGACGTGAAGCCGGGGTCCCTTCTTAACACGCGTTAAGGTGCGCGCGGCGTGTCAGGTCGGGTCGGTGGGCGCGAGCAGGGCCGCAAGGGTCGCGCCGCGCAGCAGTTCGGCCCGGCGCCGGCGATCCACCTCGCCGCCGAGGAACGGGGTCGAGTTCATCAGACCGAACGCCGCGTGGGCGAGCACCCGGGCCTCGCCGTCGGGCAGGCCGGGGTGCAGCGCGGTCAGCACGGTGACCCATTCCTCGACGTACATCCGCTGGAGCCGGCGGATCCGGCGGCGCGGCTCGTCCGGGAGGCGGTCCAGTTCGTGCAGGTGCAACGCGATCACGGCCGGGTTGGCCAGCGCGAAGTCGACGTGGAAGTCGATCAGCGACTCCAGCGCGGCACGCGGATCGCCCGGGTGACCGGCGGCGCGTTCCCGCCCGCCCGCGAGCAACCCCTCACTCACCGGGATCAGCGCGGCGACGAGCATCGCCTCCTTGCCGGCGAAGTGGTGGTAGAGCGCCGGCCCGGTGACCCCGGCCGCCGCGCCGATGTCGTCCATCGACACACCGTGGTAGCCGCGCGCCGCGAAGAGGCCGACCGCGATCTCCAGGATCTCGTCCCGCCGGGACCGGCGCCGGGCCGCGCCCGCCGCCCCCCGTGCCTGCTGTTCCACCGCCACCGGGCCAGCCTAGACCTCGTGTTCGCGCTGGGGCAGCCGCGGTTACCCAACGGTTGCCCCAGCCCGCCGCGTCAGTCCTCCTCGATGCCGTGGTCGGCGCGGATCTTCGCCGCCTCGGCCTCCCGGCCCTGCTCGTCGAGCGCACGGGCCAGCAGCCAGGCGGCCTGCGTGGCCGGACGGGAACCGCTGGGCAGCCCGCCGAGGACCGGGCGCAGCAGCCCTTCGGCCTGCTCCGGGCGCCCGTCGCGCAGCAGCAACTCGCCGGTCAGCACCTCGACCTGCGCCGCCTCGCCGAACGCCTCGATCGACCGCAGGCGCTCCGGTACGCCGGCCACCCGGTCCAGCGCGGCGGTGAGCCGGTCCTCGCCGATCAGCACCCGGGCCACCGCGTCGTCGGCCATCGCCCGCTCGTACGTCACCACGGGACGCTCGTCGGCCCCGGCCGGGAGCGCGGCCGCCGCCTCGTCCACCCGCTCGATCGCGGCGACCGCGGCCGGCAGGTCACCGGACCAGTGCAGGGCGAGCAGTTCCCGCCGCCGGGCCCGCAGCTCGTCGACCTGGAAACCGGCCAGCCGCCAGGCGGTCGCCGCCGCCGCGAACCGCTGCGCGGCCAGGGCGTCCCGGTCGGCGTCGTAGAGCAGGCCGCCGGACTCCTCCAGCACCTGCGCGCGGTGGGGGAGATTGTCCGGCCCGTCCAGGTTGTCGGCGAGCGTGTCGAGCACCGCGAGCGCCAGATCCGTCTCGCCGAGACCCGCGTAGATGCCGGACAGCATGTGCCGGCAGCGGTCCGCCTCGGCCTGCGCGCCTGCCCGGTCGAGCCCGAGCACCGCCTCCTCGGCCACCTCGGCGGCCTCCGCCAGCCGCCCGGCGACCCGGTACGCGTCGGCCAGCTCCCAGCGCAGCAGCGCGTCGCCCTCCAGCCCCTGCTCGACGCAGAGGGTGACCGCCTCGGCCAGATCCTCCACCGCCTCACCGGCCCGGTCGGCGGCCATCAGCGCCCGGCCCCGGGTCACCCGCAGCGGCAGGTACGCGCCGGCCGGCGCGACCGACAGCGCCTCGTCGCAGGCGGCCACCGCGTCGGCCGCGTCGTCGGTGGCCCGGGCGTACGCCAGGCAGGCGCCGGTGAGCATCTCGGCGTCGCCCAGCTCGCCCGACAGCCGACGGGACCGCACCGCCGCCTCCCGGAACTCCTCGGCCCGCTCCAGCTGCTCCAGCACGTGTGTGCGGTGCAGCGCGACCCGCCCCGCGAGCCACGGATCGGCGTCGGCCTCCGCCTCGGCCCGGTCCAGCGCGTCGAGTGCCTCCGCCCACCGCTCGCCGTGCACGTGGGCCAGGGCGAGCCGGTCCCAGCCGGCGGCCCGGTCACGGGGTCCGCCGTGCTCGCTCAGGTAGTCGGCCGACTCCCGGGCCAGGGTCAGCCCTTCGTCGGCGCTCTCCTCGACCATGCTGAGCAGCACACCGAGCCGGCCGGCCACGACCTGGGCGCGCAGCGGGTCCGGCACCTCCCGCCACGCGGCCAGCGCCTCCTGGTTGACCTCGATCGCCGCCGGGACGCTGTCGTCGTCCTGGGACAGCTCACCGGCCCGCAGCTCCAGCCGCCAGGCCCGGGTGGTCGGGGGCAGGTCGGCGTCGCCGAACCGCTCGTCGTACGCGTGCAACGCGGCGACCAGGCCGTCCCGGCGGTTGGTGCGCCAGCACTCCTCGGCCAGCGCGAGCAGCTCGTCGGCACCGGCGTCGGCGGGCACCGTCACCGGCTGCGGAGAGGTCGCCGGGCCGTCCGGCCCGGTACGCGGCGCGGGCACCGTCGGGCGGCGCAGGCTCGCCGACAGCGGCAGGTGCTCACCGACCGGCCCGGCCGCCAGCTTGCGGGCGATCAGGCCCGACTGGTGCGTGGTGCCGTTGCGGGCGTCGAAGCGCTCGGCCAGCGCGGTCGCCGTACCGGCCAGCTCGTCGGCGAGCACGCCCACCGGCACGTCGGCCGCCGGTCGCTCGCCGGAGGCGCGGCGGTGCACTGTCAACTCGGCCGGCACCTGACGCAGCGCGGCCGAGGCGGCGGCCGCGAAGTGCATCGCGGCGGCCGGGGTGGGCGCCCGGTCCAGCCAGTCCAGGTGCCGCTCGACCAGTTCCAGCGCGCGGGCCTCGTTGCCGGTCACCGTGCAGAACTCGACGTGCTCGCCGATGTCCCACAGGTCGGCGAGGTGCCCGCGCACCCGCCGGTACGCCTCCCGGTGCGCGTCCCGCGCCGCGTCGGTCCGGC
Source organism: Micromonospora sp. WMMA1949 (assembly GCF_027460145.1). Taxonomy (NCBI): domain Bacteria; kingdom Bacillati; phylum Actinomycetota; class Actinomycetes; order Micromonosporales; family Micromonosporaceae; genus Micromonospora; species Micromonospora sp. WMMA1949. Next base: position 2,610,191 of record NZ_JAPZBG010000001.1, read on the forward strand.
CGGTCTCGCGGTAGGGCGTGAGCAGCGCGGTGAGGATCCCCTGCGGCTGCTCGCTACAGGTCAGCCGCCCGGCGAGCACCGGCTCGGCCAGCGCCACCGCCTCCTCGTGCCGGCCGTGCCGCGCCAGGTGCGCGACCTGCGTGGTCGGGTCACACCCGGCGCAGTCGGACAGCGCGTCCCGGGGCGTGGTCATCCACTTGCGGTACCACTGCTCCGCCGCCTCGTCGTCGCCCAGGTGCGCGGCCACCAGGTAGCGGTGCTTGTAGACGGCCTGCAGCGAGTGCCCGGAGTCGCGGTAGCGCCGTTCCATGTCGTCGAGCACCGCGTACGTCCGGTCCAGCGGCAGCTCCGGGAACTTCACCATGGCGTTGACCATGTACTTGAAGAACCAGAGCAGCTGGTGCGTGTAGCGCTGGTGGTAGGGCTGCGGATCCTTGTCGTACTCGGCGAGGCACCAGGAGAACGTGACGAAGGACTTCGCCGGTTCGCCGCCGTAGACGTACGCGGTGGTGCCGGTGACCCGGGCGGCGAAGGCGAGGTGCCGGTCGTCGCCCGCGTCGGCGCGCCGCAGCAGCTGTTCCAGCGCGGCGATCTGCCCCGGCCCGTACGGCATGGATTCGATCTCGTGGTGCATCCGCCAGAGGTCGTCGTCAGTCACGGATCTCTCCCGGTACGGCCCGGCCGAGCAGGCCGAGGAAGGAACTGTTCAGCAGTGCGGCGTCGGCCGCCCGGATCGGGTGGTGCCCGAGCAGCAGGGCCTGCCCGTAGAGCGCCTCGACGGCCAGCCCGACCAGTTCCGGGTCGGCGAGCGTGGTGACCCGGCGGACCAGCGGGTTGCGGTGGTTGAGCACCAGTTGCGGGCGGTCCGGCGGGGCGGAGGCGGCGAGCGCGTCGAGCACGCCGCCCCACAGCTCGTCGGCCCGGTCCCGGCTGGCGGCGAGCTGGTCGTGGAACGCGGCCGAGCGGGACACCAGGTAGAGCGCCGGCAGCGAGACCGGGTCGTACGCGCGGATCACGACCTCGCAGCCGAGCCGTTCCAGGGCCCGCTGCGCGGCGGTGAGGAACGGCCGCAGGGCCAGCTCGGTCGCCGGGTCGAGGATCTCGAACCGGGTGGTCAGGTCGCTCGGCTCCAGCCGCTCGATCAGCACCGAGCGGTCCACCGCGGGCAGTCGCTCGATCAGCTCGGTGTCGTACGTGTAGCCGCCGTTGACGACTGCCAGGTCCTGCGCGGCGGCCACGGCGGCGAGCTGGCGGAACTCGTCCAGGCTGGCGGCGTACCGGAGCACGCCGTGCCGCTGCCGGAACTCGGCGAGCGTCATCGTGCCGACGTTGGTGTCCATCGGCCACCACTGGTCGACCAGCCGCAGCATCTCGTCGTCGTGGATCGCGAGCGCCTTGACCCCGAGGTGGTGCACCTGGAGGAACTCGCCGAGCCGGCGCGGGTCGTGCTTGGCGAGCCGGACCAGCCACCCGCGGATCTGGTCGCCGAGCGCGTCCCGGACGGAGGTGAGCAGCGTGTCCTCGTAGAGCGCCTCGCGGCTGGCGGTGGGCCGCAGCTCGCTGGCGTCGATCACGCAGTGGGCGAAGAAGGCCCACTCCGGCAGCAGCCCGTCGGCGTGCTCGCTGAGCAGCATCCGCTTGAGGTAGACCCGGTGCCCGGCCCGGGCGGCCGGGTTCACCGCGGCGGGCAGGATGAACGCCACCCCGGTGAGGCCGGCCTCGGGCACCGACAGCGGCACCACGTCGAACGGGGCGAAGCCGAGCAGCTCCTGCGCGTACCGCTGGAGCGCGGCCCGGTCGACAGGCGCCCCGGGTGTGGTCGGCCACGGCGGCGGGCCGCTGGTGGTCGGCGTGTCACCGACCCGGACGTCGACCGGCAGCAGGCTGCCGTAGAGGCGGGCCAGTTCGGTGACGGTGGGTACGCCGAGCCACTGGTCGGCGTCGCGCCGGGGCACCAGCGTCACTGTGGTGCCCGGCTCGTCGCGGGTCTGTTCCGGGTCGGCGAGCCGCACCGCGTACCGCCCGTCGGACCAGCCCGTCCAGAGCACTGTGGGCTCGTCGGCGTGCCGGGTGACCACCCGGATCTCGTCCGCGACCAGGAAGCAGGAGAGCAGGCCGATGCCGAACTGGCCGAGGAACTCGTGCCGGGAGAAGCCCAGCTCGTCGCGCTTGGAGCTGCGGCCGATGGTGGCGAGCAGTTCGTGCACCTGCGACTCGGTCAGGCCGATGCCGGTGTCGTACACGCGCAGCGTCCCGTCGCCGGTCAGCTCGGGCGGCTCGATGCGGACCCGGGCCGGGGCGTTCGGCTCGGTGGACCGGCGCGCGGTGATCGCGTCGACGGCGTTTTGCAGCAGCTCGCGCACGTAGACCCGCGGACTGCCGTAGAGGTGATGACTGAGCAGGTCGACCACGCCACGGAGGTCCACCTGGAAGGTGCGGTCCAATCGCGCTCCCGGTTCGGATTTTCGGCGCTCACCGTACCGGTCAGCGCCGACAGTGTCCGTCCCGTTTCATCCCTCCCCCTCCCGCCGACCTCCCCGCCGATCTTGCACCTTCCGCCCAGGCGAACGCGCACAAAGTGGACCCGCCGAGGGCCGCAACTGCAAGATCAGCGGGGTGGTGGCTCGAAGCCCGCGAGGCGGGTGGCGATGCGGTGCCGGGCCGGGGGGAGGGTGGAGACCAGGCGGAGCAGCACGTTGCGCAGGGGGCGCGCGGAAGGTGGGGCGGCGGCCAGGCGGGTCAGGCCGGCGGCGAAGCCGAGCACCTCCTCGGCGCGGGGACGGCGGTCGGCGGCGTACCCGTCGAGGGCCTGCCCTCCGGCGGCGAGCGCGTCGCCGAGGGCGACCGCGTCCCGCAGGCCGAGGTTCATCCCCTGACCGCCGGCCGGGCTGTGCACGTGCGCGGCGTCCCCGGCGAGCAGCACCGGCCCGCGACGGTAGGTGCTCGCGATCCGGTGGTGGATCCGGAACCGGGACGACCACGCCATGCCTGTGACCCGGTCCGGCCGGCGCGCCGGACCGCGCTCGTCGAGCAGCGCCTGGAAGTGGTGCGCCTGCGGGTCGCGCGGCGCATCATCCACAGTGGCGACCAGCCGGACCGTGCCGTCGGGCAGCGGCGCCCAGACCAGCGGGCCGCGCCGGGAGAGGAAGAGGCTCACCTGGTCGCGCGGGAGCGCGCTGTCCACGCGGACGTCGGCGAGCAGGAAGGACTCCCCGGGGTCGGCCGGTCCGCCGAATCCGATGCCGGCGAGTTCGCGGACCCGGCTGTGCATCCCGTCCGCGCCGACGACCCAGCGCGCCCGGACCGCGCGGCCGCCGTCGAAGCGCGCGACGGCGCCGTCGCCGTCGAGGTCCAGCCCGGTCATCTCGTACGGCCGCAGCACGCGCCCGCCGAGCGCGGCGAGCCGGTCGGTGAGCACCGCCTCGGTGTCGGCCTGCGAGATCAGCAGCGCGTACGGGTAGCGCGACGGCAACCTGTCGAAGGGGACGGTGACCAGCACCCGGTCCCGGTCGCGAACGCTGAACCGGGCCGAGTGCAGCCCGCGGGCGGCCAGCGGGTCGGCGATCCCGATCCGGTCGAGCGCCTCAAGGGTGCCGGCGTGCACGACGGCGGCGCGCGACGTGACGGGCGGCTCGGCGAGCCGGTCGACAACCGTCGCGGCGATCCCGTGCCCGGCCAGTGTCACCGCCACCGCCAGGCCGGTCGGCCCGGCTCCCACCACGAGGACGTCGGTGCGTTCGGGCAGCATCGCTTCCACCTCCGAGCTCCGGTCAACAACTGTTTGCCAACGCTTGTTGACTTCACTGTAGAGCCGATGTCAACACGTGTTGGCCTACAGTCGTGGACGTGACCGAACCCGCCACCCGCACCCGCCGCTCGGACGCCACCCGGGCGGCCATCCTGCGCGCCGCCCGGGAACGCTTCGCCGCCGACGGCTACGACCGGGCCACCATCCGGGCCATCGCCGCCGACGCCCGCATCGACCCCTCGATGGTCATGCGCTACTACGGCAGCAAGGAGGGTCTGTTCGCCGCGGCGGCCGAGTTCGACCTGCGCCTGCCCGACCTGGCCGAGGTGCCGCCGGACCGGCTCGGCGAGACACTGACCCGGCACTTCGTCCGCCGCTGGGAGGCGGACGGGACACTCGTCGCCCTGCTCCGGGCCGCCGCCACCAACCCCGGTGCGGCCGACCGGATGCGCGGGATCTTCGCCGGCCAGCTCGCCACCGCGGTGGCCCGGTCCGGTGCCGACCCGGCAACCGCCGACCGCCGGGCCGGTCTGGTGGCCAGCCAGATCCTCGGCCTCGCGCTCACCCGGTACGTCGTCCGGCTGCCACCAGTGGTGGACCTCGACCCGGAGGAACTGGCCGCCTGGGTCGGCCCGACGATTCAGCGCTACCTGACCCAACCTTTACCCCCCGTCCCGCGCGTCTGGCCGGTGACGGAGGAGGAGCCGGATGGGGCGTGACGCGGACGACGGGCGGGCGGACTACCTCGCCTTCGTCGAGTCGCACCAGCACCGGTTGCTGCGCGCCGCGTACCTGATCTGCGGCAACCGGCACCAGGCCGAGGATCTGCTCCAGGATGCGCTGCTCAAGCTGGCGCTGCGCTGGCCGTCGGTGCGCGACGGCGACCCGGCCGCGTACGTGCGCGCCATCCTCTACCGCGACGCCGTCTCCTGGTGGCGACGCCGGCGGCGGGAGTGGCTCAGCGCGTACCCACCGGACCGGCCGGGTTCGGACGCCGACGCGGCGCTGCGGCTCACCGTGCGCGCGGCGCTGGACCGGCTGCCGCCACGCCAGCGGGCCGTCGTGGTGCTGCGCTACTTCGAGGACCTGACCGAGGTCGCCACCGCCGAGGCGCTCGGCGTCACCGTCGGCACCGTCAAGAGCCAGTGCCACGACGCGCTGCGCCGGCTGCGCGACGTCGTACCCGCCCCCGGCACGTCCGGAGACGACCTGGTGACCGGGATGGAGGCGAACCCGTGAACGAGCCCGAGCTGACCCGGCTGCTGACCCGGGCCGCCGAGGAGATCCGGCCGACCCGGCCCGCCGAGAGCGGATGGGACCGGGCCGGGCGGGTCCGCCGCGCCCGCCGGGCCGCCGGTGCCGCGGCCGTCGCTGTGGTCCTGCTCGGCGGCGGTACGACGGCACTGCTGCACCGCCCCGGCCCGCCCCCGGCGGCACCGCCCCGCCCGACTGTGACGTCGGCGCCGAGTGCCCCGGTGGTGCAGCGGCCCCCGGACCGGCTCGGACAGGCGGGTGACCCGCTGGGCCGGCTCGGCGACCGGGTCGCCTACGGCCTATCCGACCGGCCGGTGAGCCGGGCGCTGGCGCTGTACCAGCCGATCGACCCGGAGACCGGCGACGCCGGTCCGGTCCGGGTGCTGGGTGACGACGGCATGGTCCGGGAACTCGACGTGGTGACGCTCGCGCCCACCCGCGACGCCGGCGGCAACGAGGCCGCTCCGCTCAAGCCGGGCAGCCTGTCGCCGGACGGCCGGACCGCCGCGTTCGCGCAGACCGACGAGGTGATCGTGATCGGCCTGACCGACGGCGCGGTCCGCCGCTACCCGCTCACCGGCTACCTGGAACACGTGGTCTGGGCCGGGGACCGGCTGGTCGTCGGGGACAACGACACCGCGTACGAGCTGGACCGGCGCACCGGGTCGGCACGGAAGCTCCCGGTCGACCCCTGGACGCTCGTCGTACCCGAGCCGGCCCGGCCCGGTGACCTGTTCACAGTGGGCGGCTGGGCCGGGGACGGCGGCCTGGCCGTACGCCGGTTCCCCGCCTCCGGTGGCGCGCCGGAGCGGCGGCCGGTGACCACCGGGGAGCTACCCCCCGGTTACCAGCTGAACGAGGTCTACGGGCGGGGCTGGCAGCGCGGCGACCGGATCGGCCAGGCCGGGTGGACCACCACCGCGGGCCCCGCCGGCACGATGAGCGGCGCCGAGGGCGTGGCGGTGCTGGACGCCCGTACCGGGGCGGTGACCCGACTGCTCGACCTCGGGCGCGAGGACCGCGCGAAGGGCTGCTGCGAGGTGCACGGCTGGACCGCCGACGGCGACCTGCTGTTCCGCTACGACGCCGGACTGGCCCGGTGGCGGCCGGAGACCGGCGCCGTCGACTGGGTGGCGAGCAACGTCCCCGGGCGCCTGTCGATAGCCGCCCGCTGACCGGCCGGTCCCGCCGACGGGTGCGGCGGGACCGGCCGGGACGCTCAGCGGGTCAGGCCGCCGGGCTGGTCGCCCTTCACGACGGGGGCCCGGACCAGGTTGCCCCACTCGGTCCACGAACCGTCGTAGTTGCGCACCTGCGGGAACCCGAGCAGGTGGTGCAGCACGAACCAGGTGTGGCTGGACCGCTCCCCGATCCGGCAGTACGCCACCACGTCGTCGGACGGGCTCAGCCCGAGCTGGTCGGCGTAGATGGCGCGCAGGTCGTCGGCGGACTTGAACGTGCCGTCGTCGTTCGCGGCGGACTTCCACGGCTTGCTCACCGCGCCCGGAATGTGTCCGCCACGCAGCGCGCCCTCCTGCGGGTAGTCCGGCATGTGCAGCATCTCGCCGGTGTACTCGCCGGGCGAACGCACGTCCACCAGCGGCCGGCCGGCCGCCACGTGCGCCATGACCTGCTCCCGGTACGCGCGGATCGGCGCGTCGTTGCGCTCCGGCACCGGGTACGAGGCGCGGGGCCGGCTCACCTTGTCCCGGGTCAGCTCCCGGCCCTCGGCGATCCACTTCTGCCGGCCGCCGTCGAGCAGCCGCACGTCCTGGTGACCGAAGAGGGAGAAGACCCAGAGGGCGTACGCGGCCCACCAGTTGAAGTTGTCGCCGTAGAAGACGACTGTGTCGTCCCGCCCGATGCCCTTCGCCGCGCACAGCTCGGCGAAGCTCGCGGCGTCCAGGTAGTCGCGGGTGACCTGGTCGTTGAGTTCGGTGTGCCAGTCGACCTTGACGGCGCCGGGGATGTGGCCGGTGTCGTAGAGGAGCACGTCCTCGTCGGACTCGACCACCACGAGCCCTTCGTCGCCCAGGTGCTCGGCCAGCCACTCGGTGGTGACCAGGCGCTGCGGGTCGGCGTACGACTGGAGGTGGGGATGCGGATCGCTCGGCACAGGCATGATCCCCAAGGTACGCCGGATCCGGGGCGGCGGATGTGACACCGGCCCCACCACCTCGGAAAGGTGGTGGGGCCGGTGCGATCAGATGCTCAGCCCTCGACGACGAACCACTGGTACGTGGGGTCCGACTGGTTGCCGGCCTTGTCGATCGCGTACACGGTCAGGGTGTGCCAGCCGGCCTCGGCCGGCGTGAGGGTGACCGAGGCGGAGCCGTCCGCACCCGCCGGCACGGTGACCTCCGGCGCGTAGTCGAACTGGTAGACGTACCTGTCCACGTCCGGCATGCCGGGGGTGAACGTGAAGACACCCGGCACGCCCGGACCGCCACCGGACCCGCCGATCGGGTAGGTCGTCGAGCTGACGCCCGGCGCGCTGCTGACCAGGAACGAGTAGCTCGTCTCCGGGGACAGCTCGCCGGACGCCGAGCGGGCCCGGACGGTGAGCGTGTTCCGGAAGGCCCGGTCCGGGGTGACGGTCAGCTCGGCGGCGGTGCCGTCGTTCACGTCGACGGTCTGCTCCGGCCCGCCGTTGAGCCGGTAGACGAACGCCACGGTGTCCGGCAGGTCGGAGTGGAAGCGGAAGCCACCGGGCACACCGATGCCGCCGCTCGAACCCCACTCGCTGTACAGGTACGAGATGACCTGCGGCTGCGGATCCCGGACCGTGAACTGGTATTCGCGCTGCCCGGTACGCGTGCCGTCAGCGGTCTCCGCGATCACCGTCAACTGGTGCCAGCCGGCCTGCTCCGGGGCCCAGGTGACGACGGCGGTCCCGTCGGCCGCCGCGTCGATCGTCGTCGTCTCCGCGCCCTGGAACGAGTAGTGGTACCGGACCACGTTCGACCGCTGCGGCGTGAAGGTGAAGGTCCCGGCGACTCCGGGCAGGCCGCTGCTGCCGTTCTCCGGATACTCCGCCGACTGGATCAGCGGGGCGTCGTTCACCAGGAACGTCCAGACCTGTTCCGGCGAGCGGGTGCCGTCCGCGGTGACCCCGACGACAGTGAGCGTGTGCTCCCCGCCCTCGGTGGGCGTCCAGCTCACCGTCGCCCGGTTGCCCGTCTCGACGCGCTGCTCGGCACCGTTGTCGAACCGGTAGAGGAACGCCACCGTCTCGGTGACCTGAGACGTGAACCGGAACTCGCCCGGCTGGCCCGGGCCCCCCATGGGCCAGTCACCCCGGTACGGGTCGCCGGAGACCGCGGGGCGCAGGTCCCGCACCCGGAAGGACCAGGTCGCCGGCTCGGACTCGGTGCCGTCGCGGCTCACGCTCCACACGGCGAGGTCGACCCAGCCCTCGTCGGTCGGGGTCCAGGTCACCGACGCGGTGCCGTCGGCCTTCGCGGTCACCGTGCCCGGCTCGTCGTTGAACCGGTAGCGGTAGCTGACCGTGTCGGGCAGGCGCGGGGTGAAGGTGAAGACGCCCGGGACGCCCTGCCCGCCGTCGAGGCCGTACTCCTCGTAGACGGTGGCCGAGATCTTCGGCTCGGTCAGCAGCTGGAACTCCCGGATGCCGGTGGCCTCCACGCCGCCGGCCGTCACGCTGGTGACGGTGAGGGTGCGGGAACCGCCCCGGGTCGCGGTGACGGTGATCGCGGCGGAGCCGTCCGCCGCGGCCTCCACCGTCCGCTCGGGGTCGCCGTCCAGGGCGTAGCGGTAGCGCACCACCCCGTCCATCTGCGGACGCAGCTGGAACGTGGCCGGCACCCCGATCTCGCTCAGCCGTCCCTCGATGACCGGCGACACGTCCGCGGCGAGGAAGTCGTACACGGTGGTCGTCGAGCGGTTGCCGACCGCGTCCAGGCTCCACACCCGCAGGGTGTTCGGGCCGCTGCCCGGGGTGAGCGTGACGGTGGCCGTACCGCCCGTCCGGTCCGCGTCGATCGTCTTCTCACCGCCGGAGTCCAGCGAGTAGCCGTAGCGCACCACGTCGGCGGCACCGTTGGCGGTGAAGGTGAACTCGCCGGGCAGGGCCGGGTGCCACGCGCCGTCGTCGGGGAAGTCGGCCGACGTCACGGTGGGCGGCGCGGCCGGGCCACGGACGTCGAGGCGGAAGTAGCAGACCGGGCTCCACTCGCCGGTGGCCCGGCTGTCCGCCGCCCGCATCTGCCAGGCGTACGTCCGGTCGTGCTCGAACGGTGACGGATAGATGTGGTCGAAGCGGCCGACGGCCCGCTGGCCGTCACGCGCGTAGTCGGTCTGCTCGATGCGCGCCTCCGGATCGTCGACCGGCCAGACCGCGAAGGAGACGGTGAGCTGGTCCGTGCCGCCGCCGTCGTTGCGGTCCCGGTCGTGCACCACTCCGGAAGGGACGGGGTAGCGGATCACCTGGTACGGCTCGGCGGTGGTGCACGCCGTGCCGTCGGTGCTCTGCAGGTCGGTGGGCACGCCGGGGCGGAAGTTGTAGTCGATCGAGATGCCGACCGTGGTGGCGTACTTCCGGGCCAGTGCCGGATCCCGCTCGGCGTCGGCGGGCAGCCGCAGGGAGAGGGTCAGCGTCGACCGGCCCTCGGCGAGCGCCTGGCGCAGCCCGTCGATCGCGTCGAACTCCACCCGGGGCGCCGGGCAGACGGTCTGGTCGGTGAGCCGGCGGCTGTCGACCAGGCCCAGGTCGGCCGGCGGCTTCTGCCAGCTCGACTTGCCGGTGTACGCGGCGGTACGCCGCAACTCGATCTCCGGACGCTTGGTGCAGTCTCCGCCGGCCGTCTCCTTCACGTCGAGGACGGCCGACCGGATGTCGGCTCCCCGGTAGCGGGAGATGTCGAACGTGAAGTAGGCGCGCGAGGTGTGCGCGTGTCCCTTCGCGTCCGTCCAGGTGCCGACCGGCATGTCACCGGGCCGGTCGATATTGATCTTGGCGGGTGAGTGCGAGTCGGTCCAGGCCCAGGAGGTGTTTCGCTCGTAGCGGATGTCGTACGCGACCGCCGGCGCCGCGGTGGCGGTCACCGTCCCGGCTGCGACCACAATCGACAGCGCGGCGGCGAGCAGGCTTCGCCGGCCGGTCCGACGTGGATTTCTGTCAGGCATGAGGATCAAACCCCATCCACCTTTCCCCGATGTCGCCCCGTGCTCGATCGACGGGGGCAGCGGATGCTACCCAGACGGGCGGACATCGGGCGATCCCGATCTGGGACCGACGGAGCACATCGGACGATCGGCGGTCAAGATCGAGCCGTCCGGCCGGGTCAGGCTCGGCGGTGCACCAGGCGGCCGGCGACCACTGTGGCCAGGCAGGAGCCGTCCGGGCCGAACACGGCGAGGTCGGCCCGCCCGCCGGTCACCAGTGCGGGCGGCCGGGCGGCAGGCAGCACCGCCACGTCGTTGCGGGCGGCAGCCGACCGCAACGCCGGATCGGCCATGTGCTCCTCGACCACCGCGGCGACGCCGAGCCGGAACAGCGCGTGCACCCGCTCGCGCGGCGTGGGCGCCGGGGGCAGCGGGCCGTCGTGCACGAGCGCCGGCCCGAGCGTGCCGGCCCAGCGCCGCACCCGCACCCCGGGGTACGCGCCGGGAAGCTCGTCGGTCGGCACGATCGCCTCGACGCGGTCACCGTCGACCACGACGGCCAGCCCGGCTCGGGGCGGGTCGTCGGGTGTCAGCCGCAGCAGGTCGGCGGCGTGGGCGGTGCGCACGCTCAGTCGGCGTCGACCGGCCCGAGCACCGGCCGCTTGGCGGTGACGAAGTCGCCGGAGGACCGCCCGGTCAGCCGGCGCCTGATCCACGGTGCCAGGTGCTTGCCGGCCCAGCGCAGGTCCGCCGCGCGCGCGGCGAGCCACGGGCTGGGCGCCGGGTGCGGCGGGACCAGCAGCCACTCCTCGTCGCAGCCGACGCCGAGCGCGGTGAGCACCTGCGCGGCGACCCGGCGGTGGCCCGCCGCCGACAGGTGAATCCGGTCGGTGCTCCAAAGGAGCGGGTTGAGGTAGGTGTCGTCGGAGTAGAGGTCGACCAGGATCGCGCCGTGCCGCTCGGCCACCTCGCCGACCACCCGGTTGAGCAGCGTCACGCGCGGCGCCATCAGCCGCTGGCCGGGCAGCCGGGACATCACGTCGGCGAACCGGAACAGCACCACGTCGCTGCCGCCGGAGCGCAGCCGTTGCACCACCGAGTCGAAGCGGGGGACGAACGCGTCCGGGTCGAAGCTGCGGCGCAGCACGTCGTTGCCGCCGGCCGCGAAGCTGATCAGGTCGGGCTTCATGGCCAGCGCGGACGGCACCTGCTCGGCCACCACGTTCGGGAACAGCCGGCCGCGGATGGCCAGGTTGGCGTACCCGAAGTCGGGCCCGGCCTCGACGGCGAGGCGGGTGGCGAGCAGGTCGGCCCAGCCCCGGTAGCTGCCGTCCGGATATGCGTCGTCCATGCCCTCGGTGAAGCTGTCGCCCACCGCCACGTAGCTGCGCCAGCGCACGGCGCCCCCCTCAGACGTTCCGGCAGAAGTGCGTCGCACAGTCTGTCACCGCGCGGACCGGTCCCGCTGGCCCTGAACCCCCGACGTGGCGGATGTCTCGACGTCCTGTTCACGACAGCCGCCCCACGGGACAAAAGCCCCGACACGTCCGGGCGGGCCACAATCCGTCGGCCGGAACGGGGATGATGGCTGCCGTCATCCGGCTGTGCGAAACCGTCCGGCCGGTCCCGCACCCGGCACGAGCGAGGAACCACATGACGCAGGGGCACCCACCGGCGGCAGGCTGGCCACCGCCCGGCAATGCCGATCCCCGGTACGGCGCGGCACCGCCGCCCGGGCAGCCGACGCCGTGGGGGCCGCCGCCCCCGGCGCCGAAGTCCCGCCGTGGGCTCTGGATCGGCCTCGCGGCGGGCGCGCTCGCGCTGGCGGTCTGCGCCGGCACTGCGGTCGGCGTCGGGCTGGGCCTGCGCGGTGACGACGAGGACGGCCCGGCACCGAAGGCGGCGGCCGGCGCGAACGGCGTCACCGTCACGGACGCCGAACTGGCCGCCCTGCTCGACCGGCACAGCAAGGCGCTGGCGGCGAAGGATCTGGACGGCTACCTGGCCGCGTTCGACCCGGACCGCAAGGATCTGATCGCCGGTCAGACCCAGCTCTTCCGCAACCTCATGAAGTTGCCGCTGTCGGTGGCCCGCTACGAGATGCTCGAGAAGCAGGGCCGGGTGAGCGACGCCTTCGGGCAGGGCGTCACGTTCCAGCTCGACGTCTCGTTCGTGCACCAGCTGGACGGCTTCGACCTGGCACCGGTCGCCGAGTGGTACCGGTGGACGATCGTCCGCGCCGGCAAGGACGCGCCGATCCGGGTCGTGGCGGTCACCGGAGCGTCGGCCGGTGGCAACGGCGACTCGAAGACCGTCTACTACCCCGGGCCGTGGGACAAGTGGCGGGACATCCATGTCGAGCGGACCGCGTACGCCCTGATCATCACCGATGCGGCCCGGGCCGACCTGGCGGTGCGGTACGCCCTCGCCGTCGACAGGTCGGTGACGGACAGCCTCGCCGTGTGGCGGGCCAACGCGCCGCCCGAGCCGATGACTGACAAGTTCGTCGTCACGTTCGCCGCGGGCAAGGACGAGATGACCTCGCTCTACCGGATCGGCACCGAGAAGGCCACCGAGGCGGGCTACTCGGTGGGCATGGTCGCGGCCGAGCGCAAGAACGGCAAGGCCACGATCGGCGGGACCCGCATCGTGGTGGACACCACCGATCGCTACTTCACCCGCTCCGGTGGCGACAACGACGCCCGCATGGTGTTGCGGCACGAGATGGCGCACTCGCTGATGACGCTCCGCACCGACCTGACCGCCGTGGACGAGTTCAGCAAGCTCGACGAGTGGGTGGTCGAAGGCTTCGCCGAGTACATCGCCTTCAGCGGCCGTCCGCTGACCGCCAGCGCGCGCACCGCGCCGTCCCTGCAGTTGGTCCGCAACGGCTGGAACGGCAAGCTGCCCGGCAACAGCGACTGGGACAACCCCGGAATGCTGACCTTCCACTACTGGCTCGGGCACACCGCCATGACCCACCTCGCCGACAAGCACGGTGAGCCGAAACTGTTCCGCTTCGTCGAGGCGGTCTACGCCGGCACCCCGACCGACCGTGCTGCCCGGGACGTGCTCGGCGTGTCGCTCGACGACTTCCAGGCCGGCTGGGCCGACTACGTCCGCGCGCAGGCGGGCTGACGGGAACGGGAGACGACCGATGACCTATCAGCACCAGCAGTACCCGCCGCCCGCGTACCCGCCGGTGGTCCGGCCGGGTCCGGCCGGTGCGCCGCCGGCGGCGCCGAAGCGGCGCGGGCGCGTCGCGTTGCTGGTGGCCGGTGGCCTGGTGGCGGTGCTCGCGGTCGCGGCCGGTACCGCCTACGGCGTGTCCCGGCTGGTCGGCGGCGGTGACGACGACGGGCGGAAGCTGCGCACCGCGTGGGTGCTCGACTTCCCGGAACTCCAGCGCAACGGGCTGAAGACGTACGACGGGCAGGACATGTTCGGCGCCTGGCTGGTCGGTGACGCGGTGGTCCGGGCCCAGCCGGACGGCATCATCGCCTACCGGCTCGGCGACGGCGGCCAGGCGTGGGGCGTGCCCGCGCCGCAGGCGTCCTCGCTGTGCGCAGCCGCGCAGACGCTCGCCGAAGGGCGGGGCGTGGTGGCACTCGGTTCCGCCGACTCCTGCGACACGCTCGTCGGTTTCGACGCGGCCGGCGGCACGCAGACGTGGCGGGCGACGTTCCCTGTCGAACGCCGGACGGGCCGGTCCGAGATCGTCGCCCCGGACCTGTCCGTGGCCGCCGGGCAGGTGGTCGTGCGCAGCGGCGAGAGCGTCCTCGGCTACGCGCTGGCCGACGGCAAGCGGCTGTGGCAGACCGACGCCGACCGGCTGCTGCCCGGCCGCGACTGCCGCCTGACCGACGCGCAGGCCGCCGGGGACCAGGCGGTGGTCACCGCGCTCTGCGACGGCGGCGACCGGGGTGCGCTGCTCGGCCTGGACCCGGCCACCGGCAAGCCGCGCTGGCAGCAGCAACTGCCGGCCGCGCAGCAGAGCGACGGGGTGCTGAGCGTCGACCCGCTGGTCAGCCTGCCCGGCCTCAACACCGAGACGTTCGTCGCGCGCGACGCCACCGGCAAGGAGCGGGCCACGTTCGGCAACCCCGTCGACGGTACGCGGTTCAGCGACCTGCCGGTCAACCGCTCCAACACGGTGAGCGGCCCGGGGATCAGGCCGTACCTGGCCGACGCGGACACGCTGTACCTGCCCACCGAGGCTTCTCCGGTGGGCGACAAGATGCGCCAGGCCAACCAGGTGGTGGCGATCGACCTGGCCACCGGGAAGCGGCGCTGGGTGTCGGCCGGGCACACCGACAGCGAGGTGGAACTCGTCCGCCTCGACGAGCAGGGTCTGCTGGCGTGGGAGGTGGGCGACCGGCGGGACCTCGCCCCGCGGCTGGTCCGGATCGACCCGGCCACCGGGAAGGTGAGCGTGGTGGCCGAGGCGCCGCTGTCGGCCGGCACCGAGGGCAGCGACGCGAAGGTGCTGGAGCGCGACGGCACCGTGGTGCTGGTGCCGTGGAAGCAGGTCACGGCGGAAGCGGCGATCACCGTGCTGCGCTGAGCAGCGGCGGCGTCAGCAGTCGAAGACCGACCAGCAGATGTCGTTGCGCAGCCGCTGGTCGTCCAGGACCAGCTCGCGGATCTCGGCCGGAAGCTGGTCGCGCTGCCACCGGCACTCGTCGCGCCCGGCCGCCTCGCCGAGACCGGCGGGCGCCGCCGCGCGTACCGCCTTGATCGCGTACGCGGCGGCGCCGAGTTCGTGGGCGGCCACGTGGGCCACGACGGCGGCCTGACCGGCGGCGTACGCGGCGTTGCGTGCCGCCCCGCGCAGGTCACGGGCCGCGCCCATGGCGTGCCCGCCCGCCGCACGCGCCTCCATCATCCTGACCTCGCCCCGCACCCAGGCACGGGCGTGCGCGATCGCCTCACGCGGGCGGTTGTCGTCCGGCCGGACCGCCTCGAACAGGCCGAGGACGTGCTCGGCGCAGGTGGCGGCCCAGAGCGCCAGCAGGTGGTGGTGCTCGTCGGTGAGCGTGCCGCCCCGGCGGATCGTGACGAACCGGGGATCGCGGATCTTCGGCAGGATCACGAGGTGGTCTCCGGTCCGGCGGCGCCCCGGCGCAGGTCGTGGTCCAGTGTGCTCATCAGCCGGGCCACCCGGCTGCCGCCGCCGGTCAGCGGCGGATAGCGGCGCAGCACGTCGACCAGCACTGGTGTGGCGAGTCGCCGGTACCGGTCCAGCACGGCCTCCCCGACGGTCTCGTCGCCGCCGGCCTCCAGTTCGGCGACGCGCGCGGCGTTCGCGGCGGCCCGCAGGATGTGACCGACCTGGGTGGCCTTCGCGATCGGGTGCAGGTACGCGGCCGCGGCGGCGTCACCGGCGGCCCGGGCGGCCAGGCGCGCGGGCTCGGTGGGCGCGGCCCGGGCGGCCCGGTGCGCGTCGAGCGACGCGACCCGCTGGAGTTTCGTCCGGGCGGCCCCACGCGCGAACGTCCACGCCGCATCGACAGCCGCGCGGGGACGCGGATCGCCGGGAACCGCCCGCTCGTAGACCGGGAGGACGTCCTCCGCGTGCCGGACCGCGTACCGCGCCACCTCGCGCAACTCGTCCGTCGTCAGGTCGAAGTCCCCGGGCGCAGTCATGTCGCGGGCATCGTATCGGTGATGCCCCGCCGGTACGGGCCCCAGCCGACGAACCGCTCGAACAGCTCGCGCGGGGTCGGCCCGTCGTGCGGATTGAGGCGGAACAGGTCGTGCGTGGCCTCGTGGTAGAGCCCGGACAGGTAGACGGCCAGGTCGACGGGGTGGTCCGCGTACTCGACCTTGAGCAGCAGGCGCGCCTGGGCACAGGGCCACGGTCCGCCACAGGCGCGGCACAGCCAGAGCGGCCGGATCGGCAGGTGGGCCGGGTGGTCCGGCGGGTAGGGGCGCGGCCGATCGGGGTACGGCCCGAGCCGCGGTACGGGAAGGTTCATGCGTGACAGTCTGCTGACCACACCACTACGCTCGGAAGCCGTCACGGCCGGTCCGGGAACCGGCCGGGGGACCGGCGGCGGACTGGGGAGGACGTGTGGAGAACGAGCCGACCGCCGAGCTGATCCGCGCGCAACTGCGGCGGCTGCGAGTGCGGGCCGAGCTGAGCCAGGAGGAGTTCGGGAGGCTCGTGCACTTCTCCGGCTCCCAGGTGTCGGCGGTGGAGCTGGGCCACCGGCCGCTCGACCGGTTCTTCCTCGCCCGGGCCGACGAGGTGCTCGGCACCGGCGGGCTGTTGATGTCGCTGCTCAAGCTCGCCGAGCGCGACGGCCAGCCGAGCTGGTTCCGCCCCTGGCTGGAAGCCGAACGCCAGGCCCAGCAGTTGCGCACCTACCAACCGACCCTGGTGCCCGGACTGCTCCAGACCGAGAACTACGCCCGCGCGATGATCCGCACCGATGATCTGATCAGCGACGACGAGGTGGAGCGGCGGCTTGGAGTACGGCTCGACCGACAGTCCATCCTGTCCGACCCGGGTCGCCCGAAGTACATCGCCGTCATCGAGGAGGCCATCCTGCGCCGCGCCGACGAGGGCTGTCGCGGACTCATGGCCGAGCAGATCGCGCACCTCGTCGAGTGCGCCGAGCGCCCGCACGTCGACATCCACATCGTGCCGGCCTCGGTCACCATGCACGTCGGCCTGGTCGGACCGTTCGCACTGGCCCGGGGAACAGACGGCGGCTGGGTCGGTCACCTGGAGAACCAACTCGGCGGCGTCGTGGTCGACAAGGACGAGGACGTGGCTATCCTGCTGTCCAGATGGGAGAGTGTCCGCAGCGAGGCACTACCGCGCCGACAGTCGGTCGAGCTGATGAAGGACGTGATGACCTCGTGGAGCTGACCGGAGCGATCTGGCGGAAGTCCACACGCAGCGGCACCCAGGGCGACTGTGTCGAGGTGGCGGACAATCTGGCCGGGGTGGTCGGGGTGCGGGACAGCAAGGACCCGGCCGGGCCGGTGCTCACCTTCACGCCCGATGCCTGGCGCACCTTCGTCCGGGTCAGCGGGAGCCGCGCGTCGCGCTGATCAGCACGGTGTGCTTGCGTACCCGGAAGGCGCCGTCGGCGTCGATGCGGGCCTCGATCGCCGCGCGCGCGGCCAACTCCTCCGCCACTGTGAGCGGCCCGATCATGCTGGCGACGTACGCCAGGATCGGCTCCGCGGCGGGCACCACCAGCTCGTCCGGGTAGCGCTCGACGGTCACGTCGTCGAAGTGGGCGGCGACACGGGCCGGTGTCGCCTCGGCGGTGACGTCGTTCCGGTGGTGGAACCGGACGGCCAGGTCGGGGCACCCGATCACCGGGCCGAGCGTGTTCAGCTCGGCCGTGTGGTCGCGGCCGTTCACGGCGACAGCCAGCCGGCCGCCGGGGCGCAGCACCCGGGCGAACTCGCGCAGCGCGGCGTCCGGGTCGTCCAGGTGGTAGAGCATGCTGTTGGCTATCACCGCGTCGACCGTGCCGGCGCGGAACGGCAGGTACGTGGCGTCGCACCGCAGCACCCGAGCGCCGGGCACCTCGCGCAGCCGCGCGCACATGGCGGGCGAGAAGTCGGTGACTGTGAGCCGGCCGCTATGACTCACCCGGTGCCACAGCTCGCCGGTGCCGGCGCCGACCTCCAGGACGTCCCCGGCCAGTGGAAGCCGCTCGCCCAGCCAGCCGAACCAGCCCTGGGGGTTGGTGCCGTACGAGTGCAGTGCCATGCGCGCGGTCAGGTTGCCGGTCGTCGTCGCGTACTGGCTGGTGGCGAGCGCCGACGCGATGACGTCGCCCGTCATGAGAGGTAGAAGCAGAACGGGTGACCGGCCGGGTCGAGGAGCACCCGGACCTCGTCCTGCGGCTGGAAGTCGGGCAGCGTCGCGCCGACCGACACCGCGTACGCCACGGCCCCCTCCAGGTCGTCGACCTTGATGTCCAGGTGGACCGACATCTGCTGGTCACCGGGACCGGCCGGCCACACGGGCCGCACATAGGCCGACTCGTCCTGGAACGCCAGCCAGTGGCCGCCCTCCGGCGGGGCGAGGACGACCCACTCGGGTTCCTCCTCGCGCCGGGTCCAGCCGAGCAGCCGCTCGTAGAACGCGGCCAGGTCCTCTGCGGACGGCGCGTCCAGCACCGTGGTCGTCAGCTTCATCAGGGGTCGCTCAGCCATGCCGCATTCCTACCGGACCCCCGCGACATTTACCGGCCCGTCCGCGCCGGCTCGGCGGGGTGGCGGCATCCGGCTGGTATCGATACCGCCACCTCGCCGAACTGGCGGCGATCGGTCCCCACCCGACACCGAAAGGGGTCGCACGGCCGTCCGCTCGCGCCATAAGCTGCGGCAATGCTGCTGCGCATGTCGACCCTGCTGCTTCGGACCCTGCGCGAGGACCCGGCCGACGCGGAGGTGCCGAGCCACCGGCTGCTGCTGCGCGCCGGATACGTGCGCCGGGCCGCGCCGGGCGGCTACACGTGGCTGCCGCTGGGCAAGCTCGTGCTGGACCGGATCACCGCGATCGTGCGGGACGAGATGACCGCGATCGGCGACCAGGAGGTGCACTTCCCGGCGCTGCTCCCGGCCGAGCCGTACCGGACCAGCGGGCGGTGGACCGAGTACGGGGACGACATCTTCACGTTCGCCGACCGCAAGGGTGCCGACCACCTGCTCGCGCCGACCCACGAGGAGTTGGCCGCGCTGCTGGTGAAAGACCTGTTCACGTCGTACCGGGATTTCCCGGTGACGCTGTTCCAGATCCAGACCAAGTTCCGCGACGAGGCCCGCCCCCGGGCCGGTCTGCTGCGCGGGCGCGAGTTCCTGATGAAGGACGCCTACTCGTTCGACCTGGACGAGGCCGGGCTACAGGCGGCGTACGACAGGCACCGCGCCGCCTACGAACGCATCTTCACCCGCCTCGGGCTGGAATTCGCCACCGTCCACGCGATGTCCGGCGCGATGGGTGGGTCCGCGTCGGAGGAGTTCCTGGCCGCCACGCCGGTCGGCGAGGACACGTTCGTCGGCTGCACCGCCTGCGACTACGCGGCGAACACCGAGGCGGTCGTGACCCGTGCCCCGGCCGCTGGCGACCCGGACGCGCACCCGCCCACCGAGGTGCACGACACCCCGGAGACGCCGACCATCGCCGCCCTGGTCGAGCTGGCCGAGGCCCGGAAACTGGGCGGGCGCACCGGCTGGACCGCCGCCGACACGTTGAAGAACGTGGTCCTCACCGTCCGCCGCCCCGGCGCCGAGCGGGCCGAGCCGCTGGTGATCGGCCTGCCCGGCGACCGCGAGGTGGACCTCAAGCGGGTCGAGGCGGTGCTCGCCCCGGCCACAGTGGCGGTCTTCGAGGACTGGGACGCCCACCCGGAGCTGATCCGCGGCTACATCGGGCCGCAGATCCTCGCCAAGCACGGCATCCGCTACCTGGTCGACCCCCGCGTGGTGCCCGGCACCGCGTGGCTGACCGGCGCGAACGAGCCGGGCCGGCACGCCACCGACGTGGTGTGCGGGCGGGACTTCGTACCCGACGGCACGATCGAGGCCGCCGAGGTGCGGCCCGGCGACCCCTGCCCGGCCTGCGCCGACGGCGAGCTGACCATCCGGCGGGGCATCGAGGTCGGGCACATCTTCCAGCTCGGACGCCGCTACACCGACGCGTTCGCGGTCGACGTGCTCGGCCCCGAGGGCAAGCCGGTCCGGCCCACCATGGGCTGCTACGGCATCGGCGTTTCCCGGGCGGTCGCCGCCGTGGCCGAGCAGCACCACGACGACCGAGGGCTGGTCTGGCCGGCCGCTGTGGCGCCGTGCGACGTACACCTGGTCGCCGCCGGGAAGGGGCCGCAACTCGACGCGGCGCTCGACCTCGGCGGGCGCCTCGCCGCCGCCGGCCTGCGCGTGCTGGTCGACGACCGCACGCACGTGTCCGCCGGGGTGAAGTTCACCGACGCCGAGCTGATCGGCATCCCGCGCGCCGTCGTGGTCGGCCGTCGCCTGGCTGACGGGTACGTGGAACTGCGCGACCGGGCCACCGGCGAGCGCACCGAGCTACCGGTGGAGGCCATCGTGGAGCGCCTGCGCGCCGATGTGGGCGCGACGCGCCGCGACGGGGTGTAGCGAACGCGCCACCGGGTACCGCAAACGGATCGACCGAGGCGTTCGGAGGCTCTCATGTACCGCGTCAGTGACGTGATGACCAGGCAGGTGATCTACCTCTCCGCGGAGACCCCGCTGGACGAGGCGGCCCGGGTGATGAAGGAGTCGGACATCGGCGACGTGGTGGTGACCGACGGCGCCACGCTGGCCGGCATGCTGACCGACCGCGACATCGTGGTCCGGGCGGTGGCCGAGCGGGCCGACCCCGGCACCACCACGATCGGCTCGATCATCACCCGCGAGGTGGTGATGATCGAGCAGCACTGCACGGCGAGCGAGGCGGCGGCGCTGATGCGCGAGCGCAACATCCGCCGGGTGCTGGTCTGCGACAGCGACCGCAAGCTCGTCGGCATCGTCTCCCTCGGCGACCTCGCCATGCAGCTCGACCCCCAGTCGGCGCTCAGCGACATCAGCGAGGCCGCGCCGAACGTGTGAGTGCGGGCCCCGCACGCCTGCGGCGGGGCCCCGCCCGGCACCGCCGGGTGACGACGCGCCACGGCGGATAGCCTCGACCCATGCCCGAGATGCCGACCAAGCTGGCCGAGATCGTCGACG
This sequence comes from Micromonospora sp. WMMA1949, assembly GCF_027460145.1. NCBI lineage: Bacteria > Bacillati > Actinomycetota > Actinomycetes > Micromonosporales > Micromonosporaceae > Micromonospora > Micromonospora sp. WMMA1949. Next base: position 2,631,039 of record NZ_JAPZBG010000001.1, read on the forward strand.
AGTTCGCCGCCGCGCCCCGCGACGTCGTCCTGGAGATGCTGCTGGAGTTCGCGGACGTGATCCCGCCCCTGCCCGAGGGTGTGAACCGGGAGGAGCTGGAGCAGGTCCCCGAGTGCCAGACCGCGTTCTTCCTGCGCGCCGAGGTGAACGCCGACAAGACGGTGAGCACTGTCTTCGACTGCCCGCCGGAGGCGCCCACCACCCGGGCGTTCGCCGGCATCCTCGCCGAGGGGCTGGCCGGGGCGAGCGCCGAGGAGGTGCTCGCCGTACCGGACGACCTGTACCAGCGGATGGGCCTGGCGCAGGCGATCAGCCCGCTGCGGGTACGCGGCGGCACCGCCATCCTGGCCCGGCTCAAGCGCCAGGTCCGGGAACAGATCTCCTGACCCGCGGGTTGTCGCTGGTCATGGACATCGAGATCTACGCCGACGTGGTCTGCCCCTGGTGCTGGATCGGCAAGCGCCGACTGGAACAGGCTCTGGAGTCGTACGACGGCGAGGTGACTGTCCGGTTCCGGCCGTTCCAGCTGGACCCGACGCCGGTCACCGAGCCGAAGCCGCTGCTGGAGGCGCTCGGCGACAAGTTCGGCGGCCGGGAGAAGGCCGAGGGCATGGCCGCGCACGTCACCGGCGTCGCCGCGGGCGCGGGTCTCGACCTGCGGTTCGACCGGGCGGTGGCCGCGAACACGTTCGACGCGCACCGGCTGGTGCGTTTCGCCACTGAGCACGGGCGCTCCGCCGAGATGGTCGAGCGGCTCTACCGGGCGCACTTCCACGACGGCGTCGACGTCGGCTCGATCGACGCGCTGGTCACGCTGGCCGGCGAGGCCGGGCTGGACGAGACCGAGGCGCGGCAGTACCTGGAGTCGAACCTGGGTCGCCGGGAGGTCGCCGCCGACCTGAGCACCGCGCACCAGCTCGGCGTCTCCAGCGTGCCGACGTTCGTGCTGGCCGGGAAGTACGCGGTCACCGGTGCGCAGGAGCCGGAGACGCTGCTGGCCGCGCTGCGCGAGGTGGCGCAGCGCGAAGCGGCAGCCTGATGTTTCACGTGGAACAAGATCGATGCGGATGAGGACCTAGGCCGGCTTGGCCAGGTCCTCCACCACCCTCGCCCCGGGCAGTGCGCCGAGCGCCGGCCCGGGCAGGGCGATCTTGCTGTGCCGTACGCCCGATCCGATGATCACGTGCGGTGTGGCGATCACCCGGGAGTCGACGAGGATCGGCCAGTCCGCCGGCAGGCCGATCGGCGTGATGCCGCCGTACTCCATGCCGCTGCGCTCGACCGCCTCGGCCATCGGCGCGAAGCTCGCCTTACGCACGTCGAGCAGCTTGCGGACCACGCCGTTCACGTCGGCGCGGGTGGTGGCGAGCACGACACAGGCCGCGTACCGGGTCTCGCCGCCACGCTTGCCGGCGACCACCACGCAGTTGGCCGACTCCTCCAGCCCCACCTCGTACGCCTCACAGAAGGCAGCGGTGTCGGCCAGGTCGGCGTCGATCGGGGCGACCAGCACCTCGTCCACGTCCACCGGAGCCTCGGCCGGCCACTCCTGCAGCGCCGCGGCGACCGGCGGGGCCAGCAGGTCGAGCCGCGTGCGGGCCGGCTCCGTCTTCAGCGTCCCCATCATGCCGCGATCCTCGCACCCACCCGGCGGATCGACCGGCCGGACCCCGCCCCCGCCCTTCAGTTGGGATTGGTGAGGAACGCGTTCTCCTGGGCGAAGTCCCGGTTCTCGGTGGTGGTGAGCTGCCGGCGGCGCAGCACCTCGGGACGGTTCGCCTCGGCGTCCTCGATGCCGTGCCGGACGCCGACCCGGATCACGCCGTAGAGGAAGACGAAACCGAAGACGTAGAGGAGCACTGTGGCGACGAAGACCAGCATGCGGTCACCGTAGGCCGGCGCGGACCCGACCGGTTCTCATCTTCCGCCGGTTCCCCCGTACGTGTCCGCCAGGTAGTCGGCCCAGGTCCGGCTGCCGGTCGGCGTGGCGGTCGTGGTGAGCCCACCCGCACGCAGTTCCCGCCCGAGCCGGCCGGGGATCCGGACCGGCAGCAGCGGACGGCGGACCCGCCGGGCCGCCAGCCAGGCGCGGGCCGCGTCGTCGTAGCGCAGCACCTCCGGTCCGCCGAAGTCCTCCACCCGGTGCGACGGCCCGGCCAGCAACAGCACCGCGAGCCGGTCCGCGACGTCGACCGGGTCGACCGGCTGGGCGAGCACGGCCCGGTCCCCGATCACCGGGCCGAGCCGGCTCGCGCCGCTCAGCAGCCCTTCCAGGAACTCCGGGAACTGGGTCGCCCGCAGCACGCTCCACGGCACCGGCCCGGCGGCCACCACCTGCTCGGCCGCGAGCTTGTGCCGGTAGTAGCCGAGCGGCACCCGGTCGACGCCGACGATCGAGACGAACACCAGGTGACGCACCCCGGCGTGACCGGCGGCCACCGCCAGGCGGCGGGTGCCGAGCACGTCGACGTCGTGGGTGCGCCGGTTGGGCGACGAGGCCAGGTGCAGCACCGCGTCCACCCCGGCGACCGCCTCCGCCAGCCCGGCGCCGGTGGCCAGGTCGGCGCTCACCCATTCGACCCCGTCTCCGGTACGCGGCCGGCGGCTGACCGCCCGCAGCGTGAAGCCCTCGTCCCGCAGCCGTGGCACCGCCACCCGCCCGAGCCGTCCGGTCGCCCCGGTCACCAGCACCCGCATCGCCACTCCTCCCGCACACGCGCAGCCGCCACACCGCGGCTCCACGGTGGGACGGGACGCCGACCCGGATCGTGACAGCGACCCGCTCGACGCCACCCCACCCCGATCCTGCGCCACCCGACGGCCCTCGCGACCCGGATCGCTCCACCCGCCCGCCCCCCACCAAGTTGACCAAGGAGTTTGTGTCGGATGACGGCCCCTCGTCGGACACAAACTCCTTGATCAACGGCAGAGGCACGGGCGGGCGCCGGGCGGGCGGGTGGGCCGAGGGTGGGCGGGGTGAGGGTCAGGGGGTGGGGCGGGGGACCACGCGGGCGGCCAGCAGCAGGCCGAGCAGGCCGCAGGCGGCTGCCACGGCCAGCGTGGTCGCGTAGCCGGCCGGGCCAGGGGACGCACCGGCGGCCAGGACCGCGCCGGTGAGCGCCAGCACGGTGGCGGCGGCGAGCGAGTCGCCCAACTGCAGCGCCGAGCTGTTGCGGCCCTGCTCGGCCGGGGCGGACTGCTCCAGGGTGAGCACCGACAGCGACGGATAGAGCAGCCCCATGCCCAGCCCGGCCACCGACCAGCTCAGCACGGCCGGCAGCACCGGCAGGCCGGGCACCAGCGCCGACGCCACGCCCGCCGTACCGATCGCGATGCAGGCCAGCCCGGCCCGGGGCAGGGTCGCCGCCGAGCGGGGTGAGCCGATCCGGCCCTGGATCCACGAGCCCACCGACCAGGACAACGCGCCGACGGTCAGCACCAGGCCGGCGCCGGTGGGCGAGAAACCGCGCTCCCGGGACAGCATCAGCGGGATCACCACCTCGGCGGCCACGAACGCCGCCGACGCCAGCGCGCGCAGCCCGATCACCGTCGGCAGTCCCCGTGCCGCGCGCAGGAAACCGGTCGGCAGCAGGTGCGGTACGCAGACGAGCAGCCCGGCCAGCGCCGCGGTGATCAGGCCGGCGGCGAGAACGCCGCGCTGCTGCCCCCCGTAGTGCAGCAGTGCGGCGCTCGCCCCCGCCCCGCAGGCCCAGCCGATCCGGGCCAGGGCGCCGGCCGGCGGCCGGGTCGCCACGGTGGCGGTCAGCGCGCGCAGCCCCGGCTGGACCAGCAGCGCCGCCGGGATCGCCACCGCCGGCACCGCAAGGAACACCCATCGCCAGCCCAGATGTTCCACGATCAGCCCGGCCAGCGCCGGGCCGACGAGCGACGGCACCACCCAGGCCGCGGCGAACGCGGCGAAGATCCGCCGCCGCAACTGCTCCGGGTACGCCTGACCGACGACCACGTACAGCGCCACCGAGACCAGTCCGGAGCCGAAGCCCTGCACCACCCGCCCGACGACCAGCACCTCCATGGTTGTCGCGGCGCCGGCCACCACCAGCCCGGCGACGAACCAGACGACCCCGTGCCACATGGCCTGGCGTGGTCCGCGCGCGTCGCACCAGATGCCGGAGGCGACCATCGCCACCACGCCGGAGGCGAACGGGCCGCCGAACGCCAGCGCGTACAGGCCGAGTCCGTCGAGGCTGCGCGCCACGGTCGGCATGGCGGTGCCCACCGCCAGCGCCTCGAACGCGAGCAGGGACACCAGGGCGACACTGCCCACAGTCATCGCCCGCAGGCGCGGCGACCAGAGGTCGACGGGTGGGTCAGCCGGTACGGCGGTGGTACTGGTCATGGCGTTCAGCCTGGGACCTCACCCCTGGTTGAGGTCAACTGTGGCGCGTGTCTCGTCCGGCGGAAGCAGCGGCGCACGCCCGGAAACTTCCGCCGTCGGGGTGGCATAACGGACGCCGCGCCGGGAAGTCGGGCCGCCGGGACGAGACCGGGAGGCGAGATGGCGCTGGGACGGTTCGCCGGCCTCCTGCTGTCACCGACGGTCGTACCGGAAGCCGCCGCGCGTGTCGCGCGTACCGTCGGCTCGGCCCTGCCCACGGACGCCGTGCCGGCCCGGGTCAGCGAGGTGGCGGGCAGCGTCGGTACGGCCGCGGCCCGGCTGGCCCGCCTCACCGGGCTGACCAGCCGCCGGGTGTGGTCGCAGGACGGCCGCCACCACATCGAGGTGCACGGCGTCTGCCAGGACGGCGGCGACCGGCTGGCCCGTCAGGTCGAGGCGGCGCTGGAGTCGACGCCGGGGGTGACCTGGGCGCGGGTGAACGCGCCGTCGGGCCGGGTGGTGGTGGCGACCGGTGAACCGGCGCCGAAGCTGCGCGACCTGATCGCCACTGTGGCGCGCGTCGAGCGGACCTGCCCGTACGAGCCGGACCCGGAGATCGAGCCGCCGCAACCGCCCGAGGACGGACCGCGTACCGCGCGGACGTTCGGCGCGCTGCTGTCCGACGTGCTCGGGCTGAGCATCTCCGCGGCTACCCGGGTGCTGCCGCTCACCCCCATTCCGGCCGAGGTCGCCGGGCTGCTCGGCGCGGTCGACCTGCACCCGAAACTGCACGCGCTGGCCGGTCTGGGCATCCGCGCGGACCCGCGCGCCGAGGTGCTGTTCCCGCTGGCCGAGGCGGTGGTGCAGGGCCTGACCGGCGGCTGGGCCGGCATCGTGCTGGACGGCGCGCAGCGCGTGGTGCAGTGGGGCGAGGGTGCCGCGCAACTGGCCGCGTGGCGGCGGGCCGAGCCGCACCTGACCGGTGACCCGGAGCGGGCGGTGGCCCGGGTGCCGGACGGCGAACGGCCCTGCCCGGTGCCGGACGGTCAGCCCGAGCGGTACGCCAAGCGGGTGCTTCCGGCCGGCGCGGTCGCCGGGGCGGCGGCGCTGCCGGTGCTGGGGCCGAAGCGGGCCGCCGCGCTGGCGCTGTCCTCGCTGCCGAAGGCGCCCGGCTCCGGCCGCGAGGGGTACGGCGCCCAGCTCGGCCGGATGCTCGCCCGGCGTGGCGTGATCGCGATGGACCGCAGCGTGCTGCGGGAGCTGGACCGGATCGACACGGTGGTGCTCGACGCGGCGGTGCTCGGGTCGGACCGGGGCGTCCTTGCCGACCTCGCGCCGCTGGCCGACGCCGACACCGGGCAGGTCGCCGCCCGGGCGTTCGCGTTGTTCGACCCGGCCGAGCCGGACGCCGTACGCGCCGCCGACGGCTGGCGGATCGGCCCGCTCGACCGGCTCGGCGCCGACGATCCCGGGGACACGCCGGACAGCGCCCGGCTGCGCGCCGACGGTGGACGGCTGCTCGGGCTGGCCGAGAACGGCCGGCTCGCCGCCGTCCTGCGGGTCGAGCCGGAGCCCGCGCCCGGCGTGGACGCGCTCGCGTCGGCCGCCCGGCAGGCGGGCCTGCGGCTCGTGGTCGGCGGCGCGGACGACGGCCGGTACGACTTCGCCGACCTGCTCGTACCCGGCGGTCCCGACCTCGCCGACGCGGTGCACGACCTGCAACGCGAGGGCGCGACGGTGATGGTGGTCTCCGGTGAGCGGTCGGCGCTCGCCGCGTCGGACTGCGGCCTCGGCGTGTACGGCCCGGACGACCTGCCGCCGTGGGGCGCGCACCTGCTGGTCGGTGACGATCTGCGGGTACCCGCACTGCTCATCGACGCCGCCGGGGTGGCCCGCCGGATGACCGCGCAGAACGTCCGGATCTCCATGGCCGGCAGCGGGCTCGGCGCGCTCGCCGCGTTCACCGCCGACCGGCGACGGCTGCCCCGCCCGACCCTGGCGGCGGTGAACGGCGCGGCGGCGCTCGCGTTCGCGCACGGCGTGTTCCGGGCGCACCGGCTGCCGGACCGGACCGGCGCACCGATGCCCTCGCTCACCGCGTGGCATCTCATGCCGGTGCAGACCGTCCTGGACCAGCTCGCCACCGACCCGTCCGGGCTGGCCGAGGACGAGGCGGCCCGGCGCCGGCGCGTCGAGGTCGGGGACGAGCACGGTCCGGCCGGGCTGCTCCGCGCGTTCGTGGAGGAGCTGTCCAACCCGCTCACCCCGGTGCTGGCCGCCGGTGCGGTGCTCTCCGCCGCGTTCGGCTCGCTGGTCGACGCCGCGCTGGTGGGTGGCGTGGTGGGCGGTTCCGCCCTGGTCGGCGCCGTGCACCAGCGCAACACCGAACGGTCCCTGGCCGAGCTGCTGTCCCGCTCGGCGGTCACCGCCCGGGTGCTGCGGGACGGCACCGAGCGGGTGGTCCCCGCCGAGGAGCTGGTACGCGGCGACGTGATCACCGTCAGTTCCGGGGACGCCGTACCGGCCGACTGCCGGGTGCTGACGAGCGACGGGCTGGAGGCCGACGAGTCGTCCCTGACCGGCGAGTCGCTGCCGGTGGCGAAGAGCCCGGAACCGGTGGTGGCGGCGGCCATCGCCGAACGGCACTCGATGCTGTTCGAGGGCACCACCGTCGCCGCCGGACTCGGCACCGCGGTGGTGGTGGCGACCGGTGCGGAGACCGAGGCCGGGCGGAGCCTCGCCATGGCCCGGCAGGCCCCGCCCGCCAGTGGTGTGGAGGCCCGGCTCGGCAAGCTGACAAGCAGCGCCGTACCCCTGGCGGCCGCCTCGGCGATCGCGGTCGCAGGGGCGGGGCTGCTTCGGGGCGTACCCCTTGCCGAAACGGCGGCGACCGCCGCGAACCTGGCCGTGGCGTCGGTGCCGGAGGGGTTGCCGTTCCTGGTCAGCGCCGCGCAGCTGGCGGCGGCGCGGCGGCTGGCCGAGCACGGCGCCCTGGTCCGCAACCCCCGGACCATCGAGGCCTTGGGCCGGGTCGACGTGCTCTGCTTCGACAAGACCGGCACGCTCACCGAGGGCAAGCTGCTGCTGGCGGGGGTGGGTACCGGTGACGGCCGGTACGCCGTGCTGGACGAACTGGACGAGTCGCTCCGGTCGACGCTGGGCGCCGCAGTGCGGGCCACCCCGTCCGCCGCCGACCCGGACGAGTTGCCGCAGCAGACCGACCGGGCGGTACGCCACGGCGCGGACGCCGCCGGGGTGGACGAGCGGACCGGCGCGGCGGACTGGACCGCCACGGCCGGGCTGCCGTTCGAGCCGTCCCGGGGCTACAGCGCCGCGGTCGGCCGCACCGCCGGCGGGCTGCTGCTGAGCGTGAAGGGCGCCCCCGAGTCGGTGCTGCCGCGCTGCGCGTCCCGGCGCACCGCCGAAGGGGACCGGCCGCTCGACGCGGCCGGACGCGAGGAGGTGCAGGCCATGCTGGCCGGGCGGGCCGGCGCCGGGCACCGCATCCTCGCCGTGGCCGAGTGCCCGGTCTCCACCGAGCAGGTGAGCGACGAGCAGGTCGTCGGGCTGGTCTTCGTGGGTTTCCTGACGCTCGCCGACGGGGTGCGGGACAGCGCCCGGCCGGCGGTGGCCCGGATCCGGGCCGCGGGCGTGCACACCGTCATGATCACCGGCGACCACCCGGCCACGGCCGAGGCGATCGCCGCCACGATCAGCCCGGACGACGGCGGGCAGCGCGTGGTCACCGCCAGCGACCTGGACCGGCTGGACGACGCCGCGCTCGCCGAGCGCCTGATGGCCACCGACGTGGTGGCGCGCTGCACGCCCGCCCACAAGGTACGGATCATCCAGGCGTTGCAGCGCCAGGACCGCACCGTCGCGATGACCGGTGACGGCGCCAACGACGCCCCGGCGATCCGGCTGGCCGACGTCGGCATCGCTCTCGGTCAGCGCGGCACTCCCGCCGCCCGCGCCGCCGCCGACCTGGTGGTCACCGACGACCGGCTGGAGACGATCATCGCCACGCTGGTCGAGGGGCGGGCCATGTGGTCGTCCGTCCGCCACGCGCTGAGCATCCTGGTCGGCGGCAACCTCGGCGAGATCGCGTTCAGCGTGCTGACCGCCGCCGCGACCGGCCGGTCCGCCCTCACCGGCCGGCAACTGCTGCTGGTCAACCTGCTCACCGACCTGGCGCCCGCGCTCGCCATCGCGGTCCGCCCGCCGGCCGACGACAGCGCCGACCATCTGCTGCGGGAAGGGCCGGACTCCTCACTCGGCGTCACCATGACCCGGGAGATCGGGCTGCGCGCGGCGGCGACCACGCTGGGCGCGACCGCCGGCTGGACGATCGCCAGGTGGACCGGCACCCAGCGGCGGGCCGGCACCGTCGCGCTGGCCTCGCTGATCGGCACGCAGCTCGGGCAGACGGTGCTGGCCGGCGGCACCAGCCCCAGCGTGCTCGTCGCCACCGCCGCGTCGGTGGGCGTGCTCGTGGCGGTGGTGCAGACGCCCGGGGTCAGCCAGTTCTTCGGCTGCACCCCGCTCGGCCCGGTGGGCTGGACCATCGCCACCGGCTCGGCGCTCGGCGCGACGTTCGCCAACGGCGCGCTGACCAAGCTGGTGGACCGTCTGCCGCAGCCCGGCTCGCATCCGCGACCCGACGCCGACCAGTCCTAGTGCCAGGTGGCGGCGGCGCGGCGCAGCCGATCGTTGATCGCCCGGCCCACGCCGGTCTCCGGTACCGGCTCGGCGACGATCTCGGTAACCCCGGCCGCGTCGAGCCGGTGCAGCGCGTCGAACAGGCGCGCCGCCGCCGCCGTCACGTCGCCGTCGGGCGACAGCACCTCCACCGCCGCCCAGTCGCCGTCCGCCGGTGGTTCCCGGAAGGCCAGGAAGCCCCTCCGGCCTTCGCCGGGCTCGGTCGCCGCGCCCAACCGCAACGGGGTACGCGGGGCGTAGTGCGCGGCCAGCGTCCCGGGCGCGACCGGCTGACCGGAGCTGCCCTGGCGCACCTCGACCGGCCCGACCGCCTCGACGAGCGCCTCGATCGGCAGCGCGCCCAGCCGCAGCACCACCGGCCGGTCACCGCGGGCGTCCACGATCGTCGACTCGATCCCGCACCGCGTGGGCCCACCGTCGAGCACCACGTCCACGGCGCCGCCCAGCCCGGCCACCACGTGCTCGGCGCGGGTGGGGCTGAGCTGGCCGAAGCGGTTGGCGCTCGGCGCCGCCACCGGCACGCCCGCAGCGGCGATCAGCGCCCGCGCCGACGGCTCGTCCGGTACGCGTACCGCCATGGTGTCCAGGCCGGAGGTGACGATCGGCGGGATGATCTCCGGCCGGTCCACGATCAGGGTGAGCGGGCCGGGCCAGAACCGCTTCGCCAGTTCGGCCACCGCCGCGGGCACCTCGCCCACCAGCGCGGCCAGATCGGCGGCGTCGGCGAGGTGGCTGATCAGCGGGTCGAAGCTGGGCCGGGCCTTCGCCTCGAAGATCCGCGCGGCGGCCCGGGCGTCCAGCGCGTTCGCGCCCAGCCCGTAGACCGTCTCGGTGGGGAAGGCGACCAGCCCGCCGGCGCGCAGGACGGCGGCTGCCTCGTCGATGCCGCTCTCGGCCGGCAGGACGCGCAGGGATCCGGTGCTCACGCGTCCGACGCTAGCCTGCCCGGGGCGCCGCCCCGGCACGACCCTGCCGTCCGGTGCGTCCGTCAGTCGCGTGGGTCCGTGTCGGGGAGCGTGGGCGCGTCGGTCGGGTAGAGGCCGGCGGCGAAGCCGTACACCTGGTCCCCGGCGCGGGGGATCTGCGCGAACCGCCGGGCCAGTGCCTGCACCTCGGCCCAGAACTCGCGGACGTCCTCGATCGGGATGCGCGCGTGCACGAGTGTGCACCGCAGCTCGTCGGCGGCATGTGCGGCTGCCGATTCGGCGGCTGCCTCGGCGAGCCCGTTGATCCGGGACACCACCTGCTTGTCCTCCGCGCGGGTGAGCGCGCCGACGTAGTAGGTGCGGGCCACCCGCCCGTAGAAGCGCTCCTCGATCGCGCGTACCCGCCGGGTCCGCACCACGCGCAGCAGACCGGCGTCCACCAGTTGGTTCACGTGGTACGCCACGCTGCTCTTGGGCCGGTCGACGGCGCGGGCCATCTCGTTCACCGTGGCGGCGCGCTCCAGGAGCAGTTCGAGCAGCGTGCTCCGCAGGGGGTCGGCGAGCGCACGCAGCTGCTCCGGAGCGGTGACCACGAGCAGATCGTCGAGGTCGTAGTCCGGGACTCGCTCATTGACCGACATTTCTCGACCGTTCTAAGATTCTGGTTCGTTCGATAACTCTGGTCTGACAACTCAGGAGTGTAGTGATGGCCGAGATCGTGCTCTTCCACCACATTCAAGGGCTCACGGACGGCGTCCGCGCCCTCGCCGACTCCCTCCGGTCCGGCGGGCACACCGTGCACGTCCCGGACTTATTCGACGGCGAACGGCCGGCCACCATCTCCGACGGCGCCGCGCTGACCAAGCAGATCGGCGGCGACGTCCTCGACCAGCGCGCCGACGCGTACGTCGCCGGGATGCCCGCCGATCTCGTCTACGCGGGCGTCTCCTGGGGCGCCGCCATCGCCCAGCGGCTCGCCCAGACCCGGGCCGGCGCCCGGGCCGCCCTGCTCTACGAGGCCTGCCTGCCGGTGACCGGCGAGTGGGCGATCGGCCCCTGGCCCGACGGGGTGGCGGTGCAGGTGCACGGCATGGAGCAGGACCCGTTCTTCGGGCTGGAAGGCGACGTGGACGCCGCCCGCGAGCTGGTGTCGATCGTCGGTCCCGAGCGCGGCGAGCTGTACGTCTACCCCGGCGACCGGCACCTGTTCACCGACAGCTCACTGCCCTCGTACGACCCGGAGGCGACAGCGCTGGTGGTGAGCCGCAGCCGCGAACTGCTCGACCGGCTCGGCTGACGCGCCTACCCGTCACCGCGCAGCCGCGCCAACTCGGCCGCGTACTCGGCGTCGGTCAGCACCCCACGCTCGTACTGTCTGGTGAGCGCGTGGATGTCGCGCCGCTGGGCGGCGCTCGGAGCGGGCCGCCGGACCTGCTCCGGCTGGTCCGGACGGCCGGCGCGGACCGGATCCGGCGCCGGGCTCGCCGGCCTCGCCGGACCGCGCTGCTCCGCGGGCCGGGCATTCCGGTGGCACTCCCGCAGGTTCGCGAGGATCTCGTCGTAGTGCTCCGGCCAGGTGACCAGCCGGGTCAGCTCCAGGCGGAACGGCCGGACGATGGCGCCGGACTGGATCGGCGTCTGCACCGGCTCGCCGTCGATCCGCTCGATGACGATCGCGTCGCGTCCCATGTCCAGACCCGCTATCGAAGCCGTACCGCTGTGGATCTCCACGACCGACGCCCACGGCACTGTGGTCGTGCGGAGCAGCGAGCGCGCGCGTACGCCGACGGGGCTCACCCAGACGCCGAGCATCGCGCGGCGGACCGCGACGGCGAGGACGCCGGCGTTCCACACTCCGAGGACCACCGCCTCCCCTTCCAGGAGTCTGCCGCTGCGGAACCCGAACACGATGAGCACGAAGAAGCCGACCGCCAGCCCCGCCACGACCATGAAGCCGGAGGTGGTCAGGTCCAACGCGTACGGGCGCCGCCACACCGTCATGCCGTCAGAGTGACCGATCGTGTCCAGCGGTTCCGCGTGGAGTCAACGCCCTCGCGCCAACTCCGCGACCTCGGCGAGGCTCGCGACCCGGTCGCACTCGTCGTCGGTCAACGTGTTGACGAGTGCCTTGGCGGCCTGGGCCTGGGGAGTCGTCGGCAGGGCACCGGCCAGCAGGTCCGGCAGGACCAGCTCGTAGCCGACCCGCGCCCGGGGTGAGTAGCGGTGGCGGCTGCGAGTCACCGCCGTGGCGACGCGCAGCGCGTGCTCGTTGCCAGGCGGCACGTGCGGGCGGTCGCGCTCGCGGGCGCCGAACCGCATGCGGTGGCGGAATTCGCACGTCTCACACGTCGCCGGTCCGGCGGTCAGCCGTGCCCCGCAATCCGGACAGGTCAGCCGGTCCACCGCGCCGTCCACGGTCCGCCAGTCGTACGCCCCGGGGTCGTCGACGACGAGCCAGGCAAGCTCTCGCTCCTCTGGCGAATCCGGCGCCACGTCCAGCTCACCGCGCAGCCGCGCCCAGGCGTCCCGGATCTCGTCCTCGAGGCGCTCCACCGCGGCGGACAGCGCCGGGCTGCGCCACGGTCCCTCCACTGCGACCCGCTACCGGTACTGTGCGATCTGGATCAGGTTGCCGCAGGTGTCGTCGAACACCGCGGTGGTCACCGGGCCCATGTCGACCGGCTCCTGGGTGAACAGCACGCCGAGGCTCCGCAGCCGGTCGTGCTCGGCGGCCACGTCGTCCACCGCGAACTGCGTCAGCGGGATCCCGTCGCCCGCGAGCGCCTCCTTGAACGCCTTGGCGGCCGGGTGCGCGTCGGGCTCCAGCAGCAGCTCCACGCCGTCCGGGGCGTCGGGCGAGACCACAGTCAGCCAGCGGTACTCCCCGGTCGGCACGTCGGTCTTCTTCACGAAGCCCAGCACCTCGGTGTAGAAGCGCAACGCCTTGGCCTGGTCGTCGACGTACACGCTGGTGAGGTTGATTCTCATGGGTTCTCCTGGGTGGGTGCGTCGGGCCTGAGCCATCGCTCGGCGATGGACCGCAGCGGCCGGGTGTCGAGGTGGTGGAACTTGTAGCGACCCTGCCGCCGTGTGACGACGAGGCCGGCGGCCTCCAGGACGTCGAGGTGCTGCGAGATCGCCTGCCGGGACGAGCCGACCTGGTGCTTCGTGGCCAGCCGGCCGCAGATCTCGAACAGGGTCTGACCGTCGCGCTCGGTCAACTCGTCGAGGATCAGGCGGCGGGTGTGGTCGGCCAGCGCCTGGTACAGATCGCCCACGTCACCCACCATAGGCAAGTAACGGCTTGCCTATCAAGAGCGTTGCCCGCATCGGAGGACGTCATGCCCGGATACATCCTCACCGGCGCCCCCGGCTCCGGTAAGACAGCGATCCTGCGCCGGTTGGAGATCGACGGTCACCCCGTCGTGGAGGAGGCCGCGACCGACGTGATCGCCCTTCAGCAAGCGCTCGGGCGGCCCGAGCCGTGGCGGGAGCCGGACTTCGCCGAGCAGGTGCTGGATCTCCAGCGGAGACGTCGGCGCCGAGCCGAGATGTCCGGCGGCGACGTGGTGTTCCACGACCGCTCGCCCGTCTGCACGCTCGCGTTGTGCCGCCACCTGGGGCTGACGCCGCCACCCGCGCTGGTCGACGAGATCGAGCGCATGACGACCGAGCGAACCGTCTTCTTCGTACGGAATCAAGGCTTCGTCGAGTCGACAGCCGCGCGTCGGATCAGCTTCGAGGAGTCACTCGTCTTCGAACGGATTCACGAGCTGACCTATCGCGAGGCCGGATTCGACCTCGTCGACGTGCCGGCGGGCCCACTGGCCAACCGGGTGGCAGCGATAAAAGAGGTAGTTGATCGACTGCGTCGTTAGCGCAATCAATGCCCCTTGCCTTTCGGACCGACGCCGGTAACATCTGCATGTTTTGATCTACACGGGGAGGAAAGTCCACATGCAATGGAAGATTCCGGCCGGTGCCCTGGTGGCGCTGGCCTTTTTGATTCCGGCGGCGCCGGCGGCGGCGCAAACCGCAGCGCCCGGGCTCAACGAGTCCTGCCAGACGGTCGAACGCAAGGTGTACAAGGACTTCCGCGAACTTGTCACCATCGATCTGGACAACGCCACCGTTGCCGAACTGCGGCTGCTGGCGTACCGGCTGCTGGACGAGGCGCAGGCCGAATCGTTGCCCGTTCTGCCGGGCGAGATCGAGGAGCGACTGAAGGGCACCTCGGACGACCTTCGCGCCTACCTCAAGAACGTGCAGGATCGCTGGGCGACGGCCCTGCGCGTCAGGATCGGCCAGACGATGACGGGCGCCGGCCCCAACGTGCGGGCCGCCGCGCAGAAGGTGCTCGACAGCCCGTCCGTCGAGGCCTACCTCGCCTACCTGAACATCGGCCTGTACGAGGCTCGTGCGCTCGACTGCGCGTCCCAGCCGACGGCGACTCCGACGCCGTCTCAGCCCACGAGCACGCCGACCGCGACGCCCAGCGCCACGTCGACAGTCGTACCGCCGGTCACCCCCTCCGCGGGCGTGGGCGCGCCCGGCGGTGACGGTGGTGGCGAGGGCGGCGGGCTGCCCGTGACCGGCGCCGACACCGCGACCGTGGCCGGCATCGGCGGGGCGCTCCTGCTCATCGGCGGCGCCAGCTACGTCATCGGACGCCGACGTCGTTCCCGCTTCGTCGCATAGTTCCCTGTGGCGCGCCCAGCTCGATGCCTCATCGGGCTGGGCGCGCCGCGTTTTCCGGGTCGGGCAGAAGCACGTCGACCTCGCCGTCGACCTCGCCGGCTTCGCACGGGCGATGATCGCGATCGACCCGATGGTCGGGCCGGTCAAGGAGGGCATCCAGCGCGGCGTACCCCTGGCGCAGTGCGACGAACTGACCCGCCGGTCGATCGCGGAGCTGGCGACCGGATCGACGGCCGGGCCGTGACCGGCGGAGGACGACCCTGTGAGAACCTGTCGCGATGTCGCGTGCCCGCCTGGCGCTCACCGCCGGGGTTCTCCTGCTCGTCGCCTCCTGCATGCTGCCGTGTCTGCCGTTCCTGGACCTGTCCGGCATCTCGATGCCCTACCAGGATCCGACCCCCGAGATGCTGGAGAAGCAAGCCGCCGACATCGCCGCAGCCGAACGCAGACTGGCCATTTACGCGGCCGTCGCCGGCGCACTCGCCGTCATCGGCCTGGCAGCCGTCGTCTACGCCTTCACGCACCGACGTTCCCGTAAGGCCGGTCAAGGAAGCTAGATCCTCCGTCGGCTGATCGACGACTCCTGCGCCTCGCACATATGTACGATGTGCGGCCTTCGAAATTTTGACCTAGCGTGGCGACCGCCGCCGCGCCATTGGCCGTGGATTCGCGGCGGCGGTCTATTGCCCATCCCAGGTATTCGAGAAGGAGCAACGTGACAATCCTAGTAACCGGGGCGACCGGCAACGTGGGCCGCCAGGTGGTGTCCCGGCTGGTCCGGGCCGGACGAACGGTGCGGGCGATGACCCGCCGGCCCCAGACGGGCCTGCTGCCGCACGGGGTCGAGGTGGTCCAGGGAGACTTCGAACGTCCCGATACCTGGCGCGCGGCGCTGGACGGCGCGCAGTCCGTTTACCTTTTCCCCTTCGTCTACGGCGCGGCCGACAACGGTTTCCTCGACGAGGCGGTGAAGACCGGCGTCACCCGGTTCGTCGTGCATTCCGCGGCGGCGGCCGGGTTCCCACCCGGAACCGGCGGCGACGGCGTACTCGGGCGGCATCTGACCGAGGAGCGGGAAGCGCATCGCGGGCTGGAACTGCTTGTGGAGGCCACCGGCGCCGAGTGGACCCACGTGCGGCCCGGGCTGCTTGCCGTCAACGCGCTGCGGTGGGCCCACCGGATCCGGACCGAGCGGGTGGTGCGCGAGCCGTACGCCGGCGCCGGCTACCCGGTGGTCCACGAGGCCGACGTCGCCGACGTGGCGGTCGCGGCGCTGCTGACCGACGACCACATCGGTGCCGCTCAGACCGTCACCGGCCCGGCGAAGGTCTCGCAGGCGGAGCAGGTCGCCGCGATCGGCGCCGCCATCGGTACGCAGGTGCGGTTCGAGGAGATCGATCCGGCCGAGGCACGCACGCAGTGGCTGCGCGACGGCTACGACGAGGAGACCGCCGACTGGATGATCGCGCTGCTCGCCGACGCCGTCGACGGGACGGGCGCACTGCCGCCGACGGACACCTGTCTGCGGGTGACGGGGCGGCCACCGCGCACGTTCGCCCAATGGGCGAACGACCACGCCGCCGATTTCCGGCCCGAGGTGACGCGATGACGATCCTGGTCACTGGCGCGACAGGCATGGTCGGCCGACACGTCGTCGCCGAACTGATGAAGACCGGGCATCGGGTACGCGCGCTCACGCGGACACCGTCGGCGGCGGGCCTTCCGGCCGGAGTGGAGGTGGTCGGCGGCGACCTGACGGACCCGGCGTCCCTGGAATCGTCGCTGCGCGGCATCGAGAGGATGTACCTGTTCCCGGTCGGGCGTACGGCACGTGAGGTGGTTGTCGCCGCGAGGCAAGCCGGGGTACGGCGCATCGTCGTGCTGTCCGGTGCGCTGGCCGACACCGACGACAGCGAGGACGGATACCTGGCGGTCGAGCGTGCCGTCGAGGAGTCCGGTCTGGAATGGACGCACGTCCGGCCCGGCGAGTTCGCCGCGAACTGGCTGGACTGGGCCCCCTCCATCAAGGAACGCCGGGTGGTCCGCCGCCCGTACGGCGCGGCGCTGACCCAGCCCACCCACGAGGCGGACATCGCCGCGGTCGCCGCAACGGTGCTCGTCGAGGACGGCCACGCCGGCCGGACCTACACATTCGCCGGCCCCGAAGCGCTCACCACCGTCGCGCAGGTCGACGCGATCGGCGCCGCGATCGGCACCACCGTGCGGTTCGAGGATCTGGATCCGGTCGAGGCTCGGGCCGAGTGGATCAGCGACGGTTATCCGGAGACGTTCGTCGACTGGATCTTCGCCATGTGGGCCGAGTCCACGCGTAACCCCGCGCCGACGAACCAGCAGTGGGCAGACGCCGTCCCGCGCCTGATCGGCCGACCGGCGCGGACATTCGCGCAGTGGGCCAGGGACCACGCGGCCGACTTCCGGTAGACCCTCGTGGGACCTCGTGACTTGATCGGGGCACGAGGTCCCACGCGACCGTCCACCGCATTCGCAGCCGAACGCACCGACAGAGATCACCAAAATCGGGCTGCCGCTGTCGGCGCCGGCTGTCCGGGCGTCGAAGTCGCAGCGGGTGCACCGGTGGGTATGGGACGGCGGACCGCCCGACTGCACTCGGCACCGAGATCAACGGTGGTTTCCCGGAACGGCGGACCGAACGCCGGGGTGGGCACGATGCTGGAACCGAACGGCAGTCGATCGGCTGACACGTGCGGAGGTGGCAACGCATGCCCGACGATCCCCGATACCAGCAGGCCCTCGACACCGCGGAGCGCCTCCTCGGCGAACCGTTGACCCTGCCGCTGGCCGACGGGGAACCCGCGGTCGGTCAGGACTTCCGGCGGCTGGCGACCGAGCACACCTTCGGCGACTCGTGGCCGCGGCCGGGCCTGGACCTGCGGAGCCGCTGCCTGATCTCAGTGGCCGTCGCGGCGGCGCTGGGCACCCACGAGCCGCTGCGGGGGCAGTTGCGCATCGCGCTGACGTCCGGCGTGACCAAGGAGGAGATCGTCGAGCTTTTCATCCACCTGGAGGCGTACGCCGGGGCGGCCCGGGCGTTCGACAGCTACCAGGTGGCCACGGCGGTTTTCGGCGAGCACCGCTGACGACGTTGCCAGCACCCGTCAACGGGCCGTGACCTGGCCAGATGATGTGGTGGAGCCCAGGGGACTCGAACCCCTAACCCCTGCCTTGCAAAGGCAGTGCTCTGCCAGTTGAGCTAGGGCCCCGTGTCGGCGTTCAGCGCAGGTCGGGCGCAGTGGTCGCCTCGTGCCACAGGGCGCGCTCGTCGTTCGAGGCCTTGACCTTCTTGGCCACGACGGCGGCCACACCGACGATGCCGGCCAGGATCAGGAGCTTCTTGAACATGTGCTTGACCCCTCGCGCTCGACTACCGTCGGACGATGTGCGGTGGGGCTAGCTGGAATCGAACCAGCGACCTCAGAGTTATCAGCTCTGCGCTCTAACCGACTGAGCTATAGCCCCGCGTAGCGACGAGCTAGGTTAACCCATCGCCTCCACCGCGCCCAAATCGGGGGTACGTGGTGGAAGCACCCGCGCCATCTCGAACCTACCCGGACGCACGACGCCGGGGCGACCGCTTTACGCGGTGCCCCGGCGTCGGGTTGATCAGTCCCGCTCGGCGAGCGTCAGCTCGATCCCGCCGACCAGATCGGCGCAGACGTTGTAGACGAATGCGCTGAGCGTGGCCAGCGCGGTGAACAGCACGACGTTCACCAGGCCGATCAGCGACGACGTCAGGATCACGCCCTTCGCGGTGATCCGGAAGCCACCGCCACCCTGGCCGCCACCGGCGTTCACCAGGTCGGTCAGGCTGTCGTTGACGCTCTTGAACACACCCATCGCGTCGAGCGCCAGGTAGAGCACCGACGTCGCCACGACGACCACGATGAAGAGCACCACGGAGACCGCGAAGGCGAACTTCATCACCGACCACGGGTCGATCCGCTTCAGGTTCAGCCGGGCCCGTCGCGGTCCGCGCGACGCGGCCGAGCTGACCGAGGTACGCGCGGAGCGTACCGCCTCACCCACGCGCGCGGCCCCGACCGCTGCCGCGCCGCTGATGCCCGGCGGCAGGCCGCCTCCGTTGGCGGGCCGGGACTGACCGGCGGTGCCGGTGCCGCCCGGGCGCGAGCCGTCCGGCGAAGCCTTCGGGGCGGTGCCCAGGCCGGCGCCGATCCGCGGCTGCGTGCCGGTCGTCCCGGTCGAGGCCCGGCCGGTGGCCGGCGGCGTCTTGATCGACTGGGTGCTCGTGGCGTTCGCGGGCTTGCCGGCCGGAGCGGCCAGACCGTCGGCCGACGTCGGTGCGTCCACCTTGGTCTCGGCCGAATCCCGGGAACCGGAGTCCTCGGACGGCTTGTCCGGAGGCGGGGCCATGCCGGGAGCCCGGGTGAACTTCGGGGCAGGCGCGTCGGCGGGAACCGTGGCCCGGCCCACAGCCGCGCGGCCGGTCGCTGGTGTGCCGCCCTGTGCGGCCTCCTCCTCGACCGGGGTGGCCGAGGTCCCCTTGTTCCCCGACTTCGCCTGTGTCTCCGTCATCAACTAGTCCTGTTCGTCAGGCTCGTCGGCATTGCGAGCAATCGCCACGATAGTCACGCCGTCCGGGAGGTCCATCAGCTTGACCCCCATTGTGTTCCGGTCACGCGTACGGCGTACAGGCTTCACCGGAGTCCGGATGACGCCGCCGTTGCTCGTGATGGCGAACAGCTCGTCCTCCGGATCGATCACGACCGCGCCGACCAGGCCACCGCGTCGCTCGGTGATCTTCGCGGTCAGCACGCCCTTACCTCCCCGGCCCTGGACCGGGTATTCCTCGATCGGGGTACGTTTCGCGTAACCCCCGTTCGTCGCGACCAGAACGTCCAGACCCTCTCGCACCACCTCGACGGCGAGCAACTCGTCCTCGCCGCTGAAGCGCATGCCGATCACCCCGGAAGTCGCCCGGCCCATCGGGCGCAGCGCCTCGTCGGTGGCGTTGAAGCGGATCGCCTGGGCGTTCTTCGACACGAGCAGCAGGTCGTCCTCCGGAGCGACCAGTACCGCACCGACCAGTTCGTCCTCATCGCGCAGGTTGACCGCGATGATGCCGCCGGAACGGTTGGAGTCGAACTCCTCGAGCCGCGTCTTCTTCACCAGGCCGTTCTTCGTGGCCAGTACCAGGTAGGGGGCCACCTGGTAGTTCGGGATTTCAATGATCTGCGCGATCTGCTCGTCGGGCTGGAACGCGAGCAGGTTGGCCACGTGCTGGCCCTTGGCCACCCTACTGGCCTCGGGAAGCTCGTACGCCTTCGCCCGGTAGACCCGACCCTTGTTCGTGAAGAACAGGATCCAGTCGTGGGTAGAGCATACGAAGAAGTGGCTGACGATGTCGTCCTGCCGGAGCGTCGCCCCGCTGACGCCCTTCCCGCCGCGCCGCTGTGACCGGTAGAGATCGACCTTGGTCCGCTTCGCGTAGCCGGTGCGAGTGATCGTCACCACCACGTCCTCGCGGGCGATGAGGTCCTCCATCGAGACCTCGCCGTCGAACGGGACGATCTTCGTACGCCGGTCGTCGCCCCACTTCGCGACGATCTCGCCCAGCTCCTCCGACACGATCCGCCGCTGCCGCTCCGGCTTGGCCAGGATGTCCTTGAGGTCGGCGATCTCCAGCTCGAGCTTCGCCAGGTCGTCCAGGATCCGCTGCCGCTCCAGGGCGGCCAGCCGGCGCAGCTGCATGTCCAGGATCGCGGTCGCCTGAACCTCGTCGATGTCCAGCAACCGGATCAGGCCCTGCCGGGCGTCCTCGACGGTGGGCGAGCGCCGGATCAGGGCGATCACCTCGTCCAGGGCGTCCAGCGCCTTGGACAGACCACGCAGGATGTGCGCCCGCTCCTCGGCCTTGCGCAGCCGGAACGCGGTCCGCCGCCGGATCACCTCGATCTGGTGCTCGACGTAGTAGCGGATGAACTGGGCCAGGTTGAGCGTGCGCGGCACGCCGTCGACAAGCGCCAGCATGTTGGCGCCGAACGTCTCCTGGAGCTGGGTGTGCTTGTAGAGGTTGTTCAGCACCACCTTGGCGACCGCGTCGCGCTTGAGCACGAGCACGATCCGCATGCCGGTACGCCCGGAGGACTCGTCGCGGATGTCGGCGATGCCGGCGAGCTTGCCCTCCTTGATCAGCTCGGCGATGCGCTCGGCGAGGTTGTCCGGGTTGACCTGGTACGGCAGCTCGCTGACCACGAGCGCCGGCCGGCCCCGCTTGTCCTCCTCGACCTCGACCACGGCGCGCATCCGGATCGAGCCGCGCCCGGTCCGGTACGCGTCCTGGATGCCCGCCTGGCCGACGATCAGACCGTGGGTCGGGAAGTCCGGGCCCTTGACGATCTCGAGGAGGGCTTCCAGCGTGGTGGCCTCGTCGGCCTCCGGGTGCTCCAGGCACCACTGCACCGCCGCGCCGATCTCGCGCAGGTTGTGCGGCGGGATCTTGGTGGCCATGCCGACCGCGATGCCCTCGGAGCCGTTGATCAGCAGGTTCGGGATACGCGACGGCAGGATGGTGGGCTCCTTGGCCCGGCCGTCGTAGTTGTCCTGCAGGTCGACGGTGTCCTCGTCGATGTCCCGCAGCATCTCCATCGCCAGCGGGTCGAGCTTGCATTCTGTATATCTCATGGCGGCAGCCGGATCATTACCCGGCGAACCGAAGTTGCCGTTGCCGTCGACCAGCGGGTAGCGCAGCGACCACGGCTGTGCCATCCGGACGAGCGCGTCGTAGATGGCCGAGTCGCCGTGCGGGTGGAACTGGCCCATCACGTCACCGACGACGCGGGAGCACTTCACGTACCCGCGGTCCGGCCGGTAGCCGGAGTCGAACATGGCGTAGAGGATCTTGCGGTGGACCGGCTTGAGCCCGTCCCGGACGTCCGGCAGGGCCCGCCCGACGATGACGCTCATCGCGTAGTCGAGGTACGAGCGCTGCATCTCGACCTCGAGGCCGACCGGCTCGATCCGGTCGTGCTGGACGACCGCGGCCAGTGTCTCCGGGGTCTCCGGCTCGTTCGGGGTGGACTCGGGAGTATCGGTCACTGTTAACCCTTATCAGACTCTTCAGTCGTGGTCTCGCTGTGGATAACGGCTGTGGAAAGCGTTCAGGCTGTGGATAACTCTGTGGACTTCCGGGCCGGCCGGTGGATGTCCGGCCGGCCCGGGTGCGTCCGTCAGATGTCCAGGAACCGCACGTCCTTGGCGTTGCGCTGGATGAACGACCGGCGGGCCTCGACGTCCTCGCCCATCAGGACGCTGAACAGCTCGTCCGCGGTGGCGGCGTCGTCGAGCGTGACCTGGCGAAGCGTACGGGTGGCCGGGTTCATCGTGGTCTCCCACAGCTCGGGGTAGTTCATCTCGCCGAGACCCTTGAACCGCTGGATGTCGTCCGGGCGGGCGTTGGGCTTCTTCTGCTGGCGCAGGGCGATCAGCCCGTCGCGTTCCCGGTCCGAGTACGCGTACTGGGCGTCGTCGCCCTTCTTGTTCCACTTGATCTTGTAGAGCGGCGGGGCGGCCAGGTAGACGTGGCCCAGCTCGACCAGCGGTCGCATGAAGCGGAACAGCAGGGTGAGCAGCAGCGTCTGGATGTGCTGGCCGTCCACGTCGGCGTCGGCCATCAGCACGATCTTGTGGTAGCGCAGCTTCTCGATGTCGAAGTCGTCGTGGATGCCGGTGCCGAGCGCGGTGATCAGCGCCTGTACCTCGTTGTTCTTCAGCACCCGGTCGATCCGGGCCTTCTCCACGTTGAGGATCTTGCCGCGGATCGGCAGGATCGCCTGGACGCGCGGGTCGCGGCCCTGCTTGGCCGAGCCGCCGGCCGAGTCGCCCTCGACGATGAAGACCTCGGACTCGCGCGGGTCGGTGGACTGGCAGTCGGCCAGCTTGCCGGGCATCGAGCCGGACTCCAGCAGCGACTTGCGCCGGGCGAGCTTGCGCGCCTGCTGCGCGGCGATCCGGGCCCGCGCCGCCTGGGACGCCTTCTGGATGATGATCTTCGCCTCGGCCGGGTTGCGGTCGAACCAGTCGACGAGCGACTCGTTGCAGACCCGCTGCACGAAGCCCTTCACCGGGGTGTTGCCCAGCTTGGTCTTGGTCTGACCCTCGAACTGCGGGTCGGTGAGCTTGACCGAGATGATCGCGGCCAGGCCCTCGCGGATGTCCTCACCCGAGAGGCGCTCGTCGCCCTTGAGCAGCTTCTTCTCGGCGCCGTAGCGGTTGACGACGCTCGTCAGCGCGGCCCGGAAGCCTTCCTCGTGGGTGCCGCCCTCATGGGTGTTGATGTTGTTGGCGAAGGTGTAGACCGACTCGCCGTACGACTCGTTCCACTGCATGGCGATCTCGACCGACATGCCCGTCTCCTCGGCCCCGAACTCGACCACCGTCTTGTGGATCGGGCTCTTGGAGGCGTTGAGGTGCCGGACGAAGTCGGCGATGCCGCCCTCGTAGTGGAAGGTGACCTCGCGGGTCTTGCCGTCCTCGTCCTCCGGTACCCGCTCGTCGAGCAGGTGGATGGTGAGACCGCGGGTGAGGAAGGCCATCTCCTGCAGACGCCGGTAGATGGTGTGGAAGTCGAAGTCGACGGTCTCGAAGACGTCCGGGTCGGGCCAGAAGGAGACGGCCGAACCGGTGCGGTCGGTCGCCTCGCCCTTCTCCAGCGGCGTCGGCTTGGAGTGGTCGTACTGCTGGCGCCAGACGAACCCGTCCTTGTGGATCTCCACGGCCATCCTGGTGGACAGCGCGTTCACGACGGAGACGCCGACGCCGTGCAGGCCGCCGGAGACGGCGTACGCCTTGCCGTCGAACTTGCCGCCCGCGTGCAGCACGGTCAGGGCGACCTCGACACCCGGCTTCTTCAGCTTGGGGTGCAGGTCGACCGGGAAGCCACGGCCGTTGTCGGTCACCCGGACGCCGCCGTCGGCCAGCAGCACCACGTCGATGGTGTCGCAGTGCCCGGCCAGCGCCTCGTCCACCGCGTTGTCGACGACCTCCCACACCAGGTGGTGCAGACCGCGCTCACCGGTGGACCCGATGTACATACCGGGCCGCTTCCGGACCGCTTCCAGGCCCTCGAGCACGGTGATCGACTCGGCACCGTACTTCTTGTTGTCCTCCGCTGCCACGCTCGGCCACTTTCTCGCACCGGCCGCGCGTGGGCGCGGGGCGCGGGTTCGGCGGACAGGACGCGACGTCGGCGCGCATGGTCCGCCCCTGGGGTCGCCAGGCTCGGATCATGTGCGCCGGGCGCCGCGGTTGCCCGCGGATCGCGATCGGCTCGGACCCGGTACGGGACTATGATCGAGGGCTCATGAGGGCCCTGGTCCGTCGCTCCGTCTCGGGTCTTTCGTCTCGCCCTCAATCTTACTGTGCGGAGCCGACCAAACCGCCACTCGGCACCCTCTCCGGGGCGGCTGAGAATGCCGTAGCCGGACGAACCGCGCTGCCCACGACTCCCCCTACACGCCAACGGGGTGGTATCGCGCCACCGGCCACCGTGAGCCGCGACGGTCATCCGACCGGTGATCGGCAGCTGCCCCTACCGGGGGTCGCGGCCGGGCCCGGCGTGCCGTAGCTTTTGCGGCGCCGCCGTTGCGGTCTTGATCTTTTGCGCCCGGAACCGGGACGATCGTCGGAGATGGTCCGAAAACGCTTGGTGAGAGGTGACGCCAGATGGGGCTGGACAACGTCGCGGTGCACTGGCCGCGGACCGGCCGCTTCTACGATCCGGTCGCGCCGGCTGAGTTCGTGGACTTCGGCGAGATCGTGGACATGCCCCGGATCTCCGCGCCGACAGCGGCGCTCGCCGAGCTGATCGCGAAGACCGGCACGGTACGCGCAACCGCGTACACCGAGCTGGTCGACCTGATCCTCGGGCTGGAGAATGTGCTCTACGCCACGGAGAACGCGGTCGAGGACGAGGATCCGGTGATCGACCCGGACGGCTGCTCCTGGATCGCCGAGGGTGTGGAGAAGTTCGTCGCCCGGCACCGGCCGTACGGCGAGTCGGTCACGTTCGAGTCGGTGAGCGAGGTGCTGCGCGCGCTGCTCGGCGACGGGCGGCTGGCCGAGCAGCAGCTCCGCTGGCTGGACAGCCGCCTCGACCGGCTGCGGGACGAGAGCGGCGATCCGCCGCAGTGGAACTTCACCTGCGCCGAGCTGAGCGTGCTGGCGGCCTTCTACCGGCGCTGCGCGGAGCGGGGCTTCGCGGTCTACGCCGACGCCTGACCGGGCGCCGCAGCGCCGGGAGAGGACGTGGCCTGGTTGGCGGCCGCGATCACCTCGGTCAGCGCGGCGTGCAGGTGCCGCAGGTCGGCCGGCGGCAGGCCGAGGCGCTGCACGATGGCCGGCGGGATCCGCTCGGCCTGCGCACGCAGCGCCTGCCCGGCGGCGGTGAGCGAGACGGCCAGGCTGCGCTCGTCGGCGGCGTCGCGCTCCCGCCGGATGTAGCCGGCCGCCTCCAGGCGCTTGAGCAGCGGTGACAGCGTGCCGGGGTCGAGCTGGAGCAGCCGGCTCAGATCCCGGCCGGACAGCGGCGCGTGCTGCCAGAGCGCCAGCATCACCAGGTATTGCGGGTGGGTGAGCCCCATCGGCTCCAGCAGCGGCCGGTAGACCGCGACGACGCTCCGGGCGGCGACGGAGAGCGCGAAGCAGACCTGTTGCTCCAGCGCCAGCGGGTCCTCCTCGATGCCGTCGGCCACTCGCGTCCTCCTTGTCGTCGTTGCGATCGTCGCAATGGTTGGTGTACCAATTGTTTGTACACCAACCAGGAGGGGCGGACGGCGGGATGAGCGACGACGAGCAGGTGGGCGACGCCGCCGGCAAGGGTGGCCGCCTGTTGGGTTGGGTGTTCCGCAACCTCGCCGGCCCGTCCCAGGTGCAGGGTGCCGTGCAGGGCGGCTCGAAGCTGGCCCGCGACGCGTGGAAGGAAGACCTGGAACGCCGCAAGCAGTGGAGCCGGGAGCAGCGCGAACTCAAGCGCGCCCGGCGCGAGGCGCGGCGCTCGGGGGGCCTCGGTCAGCCGTAGGTGTCGCGGGGCCCGCGCCCGCGTACCCGTCGAGGGCCGCGCGACCACGACGGCGCCGCCGGCCCGTGGATGTGCAGCTTGCGCACCACGTTGTGGCCGACCTCCCGGGCGATCTGCTTCAACAGCGAGCCCGCCAGCAGGCGCAACTGGGTCGCCCAGGCCGTCGACCGGGCCTCCACCGTCAGCTCGCCGTCCTCCAGCTTGACCGGGCGGCTGTGCTGCGCGACCTCCGGGCCGACCACCTTCTCCCAGGCGCCGAACACTGTCGCCTCGGCCGCCGGCTGCTGCCAGCCCCGCGCCTTCATCAGCTTGTCCAGCACCGCGCCGAGCGGCTGCGGGTCGCGCGGATCCGGACCCGGGCCGGAGTAGCCGCGCAGCCGCTTCTCGCCGTCGCCGCGGACCGCGCCGCGCCGTCGCGGGGCCGCCGCCTGCCGCCGGGCCTTCGCCGCGTCGAGCACCGCCCGGGCCAGTTCCGGCCCGCTCGTGCCCTCCGGCAGGTTCGCGCCCGGCTCACCGTCCGCGGGCTTTCCGGGGGTACGCGCGTCGCGTCCCGGCCCGAGCCGTGCGGGCGGGAGCTGCACCTCGTCATCCGGCACGCCGCACCGTCCCCTCGCCCACCGCGTACCGGGTGCCGCGCAGCGTCGCCGGCACGTCGTCGTCCACCGCGCAGGTGACCAGGAGCTGGCTCGCACCGCCCACCAGCTCGGCCAGCCGTTCCCGCCGGCCGGTGTCCAGTTCGGCGAAGACGTCGTCGAGCACCAGCACCGGCTCGATCCCGTCGGCGCGCAGCAGGTCGTACCCGGCCAGCCGCAGCGCCAGCGCGTACGACCAGGACTCGCCGTGGCTCGCGTACCCCTTGGCGGGCAGCGGGCCGAGCGTCAGCGCCAGGTCGTCGCGGTGCGGGCCGACGAGCGTGGTGCCGCGCTCGATCTCGGCGGCGCGGTTCGCGGTGAGCGCGGCGGCGAGCGCCTCCGCCAGCGCCGCGCGGTCGGCACCGGGTTCGGGCAGCTCCACCGAGGGCCGGTACGCGATGCCCGCGGCGCCGCGGCCGGCCGCCACCGCGTCGTACGCCTTGGCCACGTGCGGGGTCAGCGCGGCCACCAGCTCCAGGCGCCCGGCGAGGAGGTCCGCGCCGTGCTGTGCCAGGTGCGCGTCCCACACGGCCAGCGTCGACAGGTCACCGCCGCGCGAACCACCGGTCTTCCGAGCGAGGTACGACGTACGCAGCAGCGCGTTGCGTTGTTTGACCACGCGCTCGTAGTCGGCCCGGACACCCGCGTAGCGGGGCTGGCGGGTGACCAGCAGGTCGTCCAGGTAGCGGCGGCGTTCCGAGGGGTCGCCACGGACCAGTTCCAGGTCCTCCGGCGCGAACAGGACCAGGCGCAGCGCGCCGAGCACGTCCCGGGCGCGCCGGGCCGGGGACCGGCCGAGCCGGGCCCGGTTGGCCTTGCCCGGGACGATCTCCAGCTCGACGAGCAGTTCCCGGCCCTCGTGCACCACGGCGCAGCGGATCACCGCCGAGGTGGCGCCCATCCGCACCAGCGGGGCGTCGGTGGCGACCCGGTGCGAATCCAGGGTCGCCACGTAGCCGAGCGCCTCGACCAGGTTGGTCTTGCCGACGCCGTTGGCGCCGACGAGCACGTTCGGCCCCGGCTCCAGGTCGACGCCGACGCGCTCGTACGAGCGGAAGTCGACCAGTTCGAGCCGGCGGACGTACACAGCCTGTGGATACCGGTCAGCGCTTGTGGACGGCGTGGCCGCCGAACTGCTGGCGCAGCGCGGCGACGGCCTTCATCGCGGGCGAGTCGTCCTGCCGGGAGGCGAACCGGGCGAACAGCGACGCGGTGATGACGTTGAGCGGCACGGCGAGCCGGACCGCCTCGTCCACGGTCCAGCGGCCCTCGCCGGTGTCCTCGGTGTAGCCGCTCAGCTCGGCCAGTTCCGGGTCCTCGTCGAGTGCCCGGTCCAGCAGGTCGAGCAGCCAGGAGCGGACCACGGTGCCCTCGCGCCACGACTTGAACACGCCGGGCACGTTCGTCACCAGCTCGGAGGCGGCGAGCAGCTCGTAGCCCTCGGCGTACGCGTGCATCAGGCCGTACTCGATGCCGTTGTGCACCATCTTGGCGTAGTGGCCGGCGCCGACCGGGCCGGCGTGCACGAAGCCGAACTCACCCTCGGGCTTGAGCGCCTCGAAGATCGGCATCAGGCGCTCGACGTGCTCCTGCGCGCCGCCGACCATCAGCGCGTACCCGTTCTGCCGGCCCCAGACGCCGCCGGAGACGCCGACGTCGATGTAGCCGATGCCCTGCTCGTTGAGCCGCTCCGCGCGCGGGGCGTCGTCGCTGAACCGGGAGTTGCCGCCGTCGATGATGATGTCGCCCTCGCCCAGCACACCGGCGAGCTCGTCGATGGTGGCGTCGGTGACGCCGGCGGGAACCATGACCCAGACCGCGCGGGGCGACTGGAGCTTCTCGGCAAGCTCGGCCAGGCTCGCGGCGTCGCTGATCTCCGGGTTGTGGTCGTAGCCGACCACCTCGTGCCCGGCGGCGCGCAACCGCTCCCGCATGTTGCCGCCCATGCGGCCGAGTCCTACCAGGCCGAGCTGCATCTGCTCCTACCTCCGTACGTCAGGGTCGTGCTGCTGCGGTCAGCGGGACACGCGAATCGGCATGATGAGGTACCGGTACCCCGGGATGACCTCGCCGTCCTCGCCTGCCGGGGAGATGACCGCGGGCTTGAACGCATCGACGAACCGGAGCAGGGCGTGCTGGGCGCCCAGGTTGGCCAGGCCGTCGATGAGGTACTGCGGGTTGAACCCGATGGTCAGCGGCTCGCCGCTGAAGGTGGCCTCCATGGCCTCGCTGGCCCGGGCCTCCTCGGTGCCGCCCGCCTCGACCACGAGACCGTCGGCGCTGAAGCTGAGCAGGACCGGGGTGGTGCGCTCGGCGACCAGCGCGACGCGCTTGACCACCTCGATGAGCGAGGAGACGGCGACGCGCGCCTCGGCGTTGTGGTCGGCCGGGAACAGCGAGCGCACCGGCGGGTAGTTGGCCCCGTCGAGCAAGCGGCTGGTGGTCCGGCGGGTGCCGCCGGAGAAACCGATCATGCCCTCACCGGCGCCGCCGGAGGAGAGCGCCATGGTGACGTGGCCGCCGAGCGGGCCGAGTGCCTTCGCGGTGTCGTGCAGCGTACGAGCCGGCACCAGCGCGTTGAGGCTGATCTCCGGGTCGTCCGGGTTCCACTCCATCTCGCGCAGCGCGAGGCGGTAGCGGTCGGTCGCCAGCATGGCCATCGTGCCGCCGCTCAGCTCGATGCGCACACCGGTCATCATCGGCAGCGTCTCGTCGCGGCCGGCGGCCACCGCCACCTGGGCCACGGCGGCGGCGAAGGCGGCGGCGTCCACGGTGCCCGCGCTCTCCGGCATCTCCGGGAGCGTCGGGTAGTCCTCCACCGGCATGGTGGGCAGCGTGAACCGGGCGCTGCCGCAGACCAGTTCGAGGTGGGCGCCGACGGCGGCGATGTCCACCGGCTTGGCCGGCAGGGCCTTGGTGATCTCGGCGAGCAGCCGGCCGGAGACCAGGGCGGCGCCGTCCGCGTCACCCTGCACCTCGACCGTCACCTGGCTGGAGACCTCGTAGTCGAAGCCGGAGACCTGGAGGTTGCCGTCGGTGACCCGGAGCATCACTCCGGCCAGCACCGGTACGGAGGGTCGGTTGGGCAGGCTCTTGGCGGTCCACGCGACCGCCTCGGCGAGCGCGTCGCGCTCCACTCGGAACTTCATCAATGCCTCCGCGTCGACGTCAGCGACAACTCTCTCATGCCGACCGCTGCCACCCGTCCCGCCCGACCGTGCGGGTACCCATCGCACCTTAAGGCGCTGGGGCATCGGCTGTGCGCCCGACCCCGTGGATCCAGGTGCCCGGGCGACTGCCGACGGCAGTGCTTCGGCCCGATCCACAGGAAGTCCAACGGTGATGATTGGTTTTTGTTGTTTAGAAGAGATAACTCATCGTCTTCATCGCACCTGTGCAAACTGTGGAGAACCGGCGTCCGCGCAGGTCAGACACGTTATCCACCGGTGGTTTGGCTGTGGAGAACCAGGGGTAGAACTCGTGTCCCGGTCCACAGCCCTCGCCAGCCGCCGGGTTTTCCACGGCTGTCCACCGCTAATCCACCGGTTTTCTCCCCAGCGCTGTGGACAGCGCCGCAGAGGTCCACAGCCGTCGTCCCCAGAACCTTCAACAGCCCGCCCACAGGCGACCCGCTGTCTGGGGACAACGGGACCGTCATCCCCAGGCGTCCACAGCGTCGTCCCCAGGAGTTGTCCACAGTCTGTGGGTAACCGGGCGAGTGCACAGTGTGGTTGTCCACCGCCTGTGACACAGGGGCTGTGGACAACGGGTACGAGCTGTGGACGAGCACAGGACAAATCCTGGGCCCTCTACCGGCTCGAGGGTCAACCGTCGCCGCTGTCGGCAACTTGCCACCCGCCGGCCGAGCCCTCCCGCAACACCCGCGCCAGGCCCCGCCGTCGCCGTTGCTCGCGTTGATCATGAAGTTGGCGGCATTTGGCGTCCGGTTTGTCACCGTCAACCTCATGATCGTCGGGGTCGAGGGTGCTCGCCTGACTGCGGCCGGTCCATCCTGAGGCTTGACGTTGAGCTTCCAAGATCTGCGGTGGTGTCCGCGCTGGCCAGGAGTCGGCCGAGGCGAGCGCCCCGCCCTCCTTGTTGACCAAGGAGTTTGGGGTGGGGATGACGTGTCTCCCGGACACAAACTCCTTGATCACCGCCGGGAGCAGCCGGAGCGTGGAGGGGAGCGCAGAGGGAGGGAGAGTCAGGTGTTCTGCTTGATGCGGTTCGTCAGCTCGGCGATCTGATTGTAGAGCGAGCGACGCTCTGCCATCTGCTGACGGATCTTGCGGTCCGCGTGCATCACTGTGGTGTGGTCCCGGCCGCCGAACGCCTGCCCGATCCGGGGCAGCGACAGGTCGGTCAGCTCTCGGCAGAGGTACATGGCCACCTGACGCGCGTTCACCAACACCCGGGAGCGGGAGTGGCCGCGCAGGTCCTCGAGGCTCACGCCGAAGTAGTCGGCCGTGGACACCATGATCTGGTCCGCGGTGATCTCCGGGCCGGCGCCGTCCGGGATGAAGTCCCGCAGCACCTCCTCGGCCAGCGACAGCTCTACCGAGGACCGGGTGAGGCTGGCGAAGGCGGTGACGCGGATCAGTGCCCCCTCCAGTTCGCGGATCGAGTTCGACACCCGCGAGGCGATGAACTCCAGCACGTCCGGCGGCGCGTACAGCCGCTCCTGCGCCGCCTTCTTCTGCAGGATCGCGATCCGCGTCTCCAGGTCCGGCGGCTGGATGTCGGCCAGCAGACCCCACTCGAAGCGCGTACGGAGCCTGTCCTCCAGCGTCGCCAGCTGCTTCGGCGAGCGGTCGGACGTGATCACGATCTGCTTGTTCGCGTTGTGCAGGGTGTTGAAGGTGTGGAAGAACTCCTCCTGCGTCCGTTCCCGGTTCTCCAGGAACTGGATGTCGTCGATCAGGAGGATGTCCACGTCCCGGTAGCGGCGCTGGAACGCGCTGGTCTTGTCGTCACGAAGCGAGTTGATGAAGTCGTTCGTGAATTCCTCGGTCGAGACGTACCGGACCGAGCGCGCGTTGCCGAGCGTCGTGGCGTAGTGCCCGATGGCGTGCAGCAGGTGCGTCTTGCCCAGCCCCGAACTGCCGTAGATGAACAGCGGGTTGTACGCCTTCGCCGGCGACTCGGCCACCGCCACGCTCGCGGCGTGCGCGAACCGGTTCGACGAGCCGATGACGAACGTCTCGAACATGTACTTCGGGTTGAGCCGGTTGCCGCCGCTCTCCGTACCGCCGGGGAGCCTGCGGTCGGCCTGGCCGCCGCCGGGACGGTGGTGGTCGGCGCCACCGCGGCCGGGGCCACCCCGACCGGGGCCGCTGTCAGTGGCGCCGTCGCGGGGCAGGCCGCGCATCGGCGCGGGATCGGCGGGGCCGGGGCTCTCCCGGTAGCGGGGCTCGTATCCGCCGGAGTCGGGGGCGGGCGGCTCGACCCGGCGCTCGTCGAAGGCGCGGCGCTCGGGCGCGGCGCGCACCGGCTCGGCGAACGCGGCGCTGAAGAGCGTGTCCTGCGCGTCCCGCCCGGACGGGATCAGATGGGGGCGGCCGCCGTCCGCGGTCCGCTGCCGGGGCGCCGGTTCGTCCGCCTGCTGCTCCGTGCGGGGATCCGCGTAGCCGGGCTCGGCGTACCCAGGCTCGGCGTAGCCGGACTCGGCATAGCCGGGCTCCGGGCGAGGAGACGGAAAGGGCGGGTTGGCCGTGGCCGGTCCGGGATGGTCGAAACCGGGCAGCGGGGCGGCGCCGTCGTGCTCGGGCAGCGGCTCGGGGCTGCTGCGGTAGACGGTGCCGGCCGGGCGGGCACCGGGGTCGTCGGCGACCCGTACGGTGACTGCCACCTGGATGGGCCGGCCGAGCCGACGGCTCAACGCCTCGGTGATGGCCGGGCGGAGCCGGGACTCGATCACGTCCCGGGTGAAGGCGTCCGGCACCGAGAGCAGCGCGGTGTCCTCGACGATCGCCCGTAGCCGGGTCAGCCGGAGGTACGCCCGTTGCTGCGCGGAGATGATCTCGTCGGCGAGTTCGTCGGTGGTCGCCGTCCACACCGCGGCAAGGTCGGTCGCTCCGGTCACCGTCGTGCCACCCCCTCGCCTGCTCCTTCTCACGCCCGCCCGGACGGCTGACCGGTCGTCATCCACAAGTTATCCACAGCCTGTGTACCGACCGATTGTGGCCGCCCACCGGACGCGGGTCGGACCTGCCCCCCTCGATCCACGGAGGCGTTGAAGCGGGTTCACCGTGCCGAACGATTCAACAGCGTGTCCGGTCTTGCCGATCGGCGACAAACCCCGGACCCCCGACGCCGACCGCAATCGCGCACGCTAACAGCGCGGACCCCACAGCATCAACCGGCGACACCCAGACGACCTTGGCAACATCAGTGAAAACCGCCCCTTCGGTCGCGCTTGCCCGCAGGTCGGACGCCGGAGTGTGACGTTTGACGGTCATTGCGCCCCTGCGTAGGCTGGAGCGGCTGCTCTCTCGCCCTCTGCTAGGGTGATTGATGCTTGCTGTCCGTGGCTGTCACTCCGCATCGCCGGGGAGCGTGTCACGGCAGCGCCGATCGGAGGTCACCGGCAGGTGATCTGGACCAGCACACGACCCCGGGCGATCCGCCGCGCGGGGCGTACGACAACGGAGAGCCTGACGTGAGCAAGCGCACCTACCAGCCGAACAACCGCCGGCGCGCGAAGACCCACGGCTTCCGGCTGCGCATGCGCACCCGTGCCGGCCGCGCCATCATCGCGACCCGTCGCTCCAAGGGCCGCACCCGCCTGTCGGCCTGACGCCGACAGGTCCGGTCCGGGGACGTGGGCAGTCGTGCTGGCCGCCGCGCAACGACTGCGGCGCAGTAGCGACTTCGCCGCAGCGGTCCGCGGTGGCCGACGCGTCGGCCGCGGTGCCGTCGTGGTCCACCTGACCCTCCCCGGATCGATCGGCACGACCGAGACACCCTCGCCGGAGCCGGCGCGAAGCAGCGGTGCGGAGATCTCCGCACCGAGCCGCGCCGGCTTCGTCGTGTCCAAGGCCGTCGGCGGCGCGGTGGTCCGCAACAAGGTCCGCCGCCGGCTCCGGCACCTGGTCCGCGAGCGGCTGGACGCGCTGCCCGCCGGGACCACCCTCGTGGTACGCGCGCTGCCCGCAGCGGCCGACGCGACGTACGCCCGGCTCGGCGCCGACCTGGACGCCGCCCTCGCCGCCGCGCGGTCCCCCCGGGGACGGCGGTCGCGGTGAACGGCCCGACGACGGCGACTCCGCCGCCCACAACCGGTGCCCGCATGCTGCTGGCGCCCATCATCGCGTACCGTCGGTGGATAAGTCCGGCACTGCCGGCCCGCTGTCGGTTCTACCCGTCGTGCAGTGCCTACGCCGTGGAGGCGGTGTCCCGGCACGGTGCGCTGCGGGGAGCCTGGCTGACGGTCCGTCGGCTGTCGCGCTGCCATCCCTTCCACCCTGGTGGACACGACCCGGTTCCGGAGCCGGGCGACCGCCGCCGTTCCGACGTGACTGGAGCCTGAGTGTTTAGTCTCGACTGGATCTACTACGCGATCTCGTGGATCCTGCTGGCCTGGCACTCGGCCTGGGACGCTATCGGAGTTCCGGTCGGGGCCGTACTCGGTACGAACTGGGCCTGGATCCTCGCCATCATCTTCCTGGTGGTGACGGTCCGGGTGATCCTGTTCCCGGTCTTCGTCAAGCAGATCAAGTCGCAGCGTGCCATGCAGGCGCTCCAGCCCAAGGTGAAGGAGCTCCAGGAGAAGCACAAGGGTGACCGGGAGACGCTCCAGAAGGAGATGATGGAGCTCTATCGGAAGGAAAAGGCCAACCCGCTCATGGGCTGCCTTCCGATGTTCCTCCAGATCCCTGTCTTCCTGGGCCTGTTCCACACGCTGCGCCGCCTCAGCCCGGACAACCAGGGCAAGACCCTGTACGGCTGGACTGTCGACCAGTTCAACAGCGCCTCGAACGCGACGCTCTTCACCGCGCCGATCTCCGGCAAGTTCGGCTCCACCGCCGAGGAACTGAGCCGGCTGGGCGCGAACACCGGCACGGTCAAGGTCGTCGCCGGCATCCTGGTGATCATCATGATCGCCACCACCTACCTGACCAGCCGTCAGATGATCCTCAAGACCGGGTGGGCAGAGGACCCGCAGCAGCGCATGGTGCAGCGACTGATGCTCTACGGCATCCCGCTGTCGCTGCTGATCTCGGGCGCGATCTTCCCGATCGGTGTGATCATCTACTGGGTCACGAACAACCTCTTCACGCTCGGCCAGCAGCAGTGGGTGCTGCGGAAGTTCCCGCCGCCGCCGACCGCGAAGAGCACCACCGCCGGCAAGAGCACCGCCGGCAAGGGCCCGGTGCAGCCGGCCAAGACCGGTGGCCTGTTCGGCCGCAAGGCGGCCCAGCCGCCGGCGAAGGCTCCGGCCGCCGCGCCGAAGGTGGCCGGCCCGAAGCCGGGCGCCAAGCCGGTCAACCCGAAGAAGGGTGGCAGCCGGCCCGCCAAGCGACAGGGCTGAGCCCACGGGGCCACCGTCGCGCGTCGGCGGTGGCCCGTTCCGGCCGCGTGCTGCCATCCGAGGAGTCGGCGCCGGGCTGGAATCGCCGCGCGAAGCGCGGACACGGGCGAAACTGGCCCGTACAGACGTGCCCGAGGGCACCCGGCGAACCTCCCGCCGGCCCCGGGAGACCAGCGGACCCCCGACGGTCCGGCCGAGCGAGTACGGAGATGAGACCCGTGACCGAGACCAGCATCCCCAGCGCCGACCAGTCCCTGGACGAGGAGACCCCCGTTACCGCCGCCACCGAGACCGAGGACGCCCCGGGCGAGGCTCGGGAGAAGAAGGCCCCGGCCGACAGCGACCTGTTCCGGCAGAGCGAGATCGCCGCCGACTACGTCGAGGGCCTGCTGGACATCCTCGACTACGACGGCGACATCGACGAGCTGGTCTCCGGTGGCCGCCCCGTTGTCGAGGTGGTCGGTGGCCGGCTCCAGAACCTGGTCGGCCAGCGCGGCGCGACCCTGGAGGCGCTCCAGGAACTGACCCGGCTGGCCGTGTTCCGTCAGACCGGTACGCCGAGCCGCCTGCTGCTCGACGTCGGCGGCTACCGTGCCGCCCGGCGCAAGGAACTGGCCGCCGTGGCGAAGAACGCGGTCGAGAAGGTCAAGGAGCACGGCGAGCCGGTGCGCCTGGAGCCGATGTCCGCGTTCGAGCGCAAGTGCGTGCACGACGTGGTGAACGCGATGAGCGGGGTGGAGAGCGAGTCGGAGGGCGTCGAGCCCAACCGCCGCATCGTCGTCCGGCCGGTGGCGGACTGAGGTCCGTGATCTCCGACGAGACGACGGCAGGAGCCGTGACCGGCCCGGGCGGTACGCCGCCCGGGCCGTCGGCTGTGCGCCCCGACCCCACTGTCGACCCGGTCTTCTCCGACGACGACGGACCGGCCGACCCGGCGTACCCGGGAAGCGCCGTGACCGACCCCGGAGAGCCCGCCTTCTCCGCCGAGCCGACGGTGGTGACCGGGATCGAGCCCGCCGATCCGGCGGCCGACGTGACCCCCGCCTTCTCCGGTGAGCAGGCGGCGGACGAGACGCCCGCCGCTCCGGCCGTGGCGGCCGACCCGGTCTTCGCGGAGCCGTCGGAGGAACCACCGTCCCTCGTGGACGGTGCCGGGGCGCCCGACCCGGCGACGGCGACGCTGCCGCCCGAGCTGGCGGAGGCCGCACGCGCGCTGTTCGGTGACCGGCTCGACCTGGCCGCCGCGTACGCCGAACTGCTCGCCACCGACGGCGTGGTCCGCGGCCTGATCGGCCCCCGCGAGACGCCGCGACTCTGGGAGCGGCACCTGCTCAACTGCGCGGTGGTGGCGGAACGGGTCCCGGAAGGGGCCCGCGTGATAGACGTCGGCTCCGGTGCGGGGCTACCCGGCCTGGTGCTGGCGATCGCGCGTCCCGACCTCACCGTGACGCTCGTGGAGCCGCTGGCTCGGCGGACCGCCTTCCTGATCGAGGCGATCCAGCGCCTCGGCCTGACGCGGGACGTGCGTGTGTTCCGTGGCCGGGCCGAAGAGGCGGCGGCCGGCTCGCGCGACCGGGAACCGCTCAACGCCGACATCGTGACGGCCCGCGCGGTGGCGCCGCTGGACCGGCTCGCCTCCTGGTGCCTGCCG
Source organism: Micromonospora sp. WMMA1949 (assembly GCF_027460145.1). Lineage (NCBI taxonomy): Bacteria > Bacillati > Actinomycetota > Actinomycetes > Micromonosporales > Micromonosporaceae > Micromonospora > Micromonospora sp. WMMA1949. The sequence goes on from NZ_JAPZBG010000001.1 coordinate 2,667,608, forward strand.
CTGGTGGTTCCCGGCGGCCGTCTGGTGGCGCTCAAGGGCGCGTCGGCCGCCGACGAGATCACCGAGCACTCCGAGGCCGTGATCCGCCTGGGCGGCGGGACGCCGGAACTGCACCGCTGCGGCGAAGGGGTGATCGAACCCCCGGCGACGGTGGTCGAGGTGGTCCGGGAGCGTGTGGTCAACCCGCGCCGTCCGAAGAAGCCGAAGCGGTCGCGTGGCGGTCGCCGTCGCGGCGACCGCTGAGGCGGTACGCCATTCCGCACGCCCGATCCGGTCGTTGGACCGGTGGGCGTGACGTGATCGATCACAACCCGACATGGACCCACCGCGCCCGTCGGCCGTAGGCTGACCGCGCGTCGATAGTGTGGAACGGCGGTGCCGGGCGGCACCCGAACCCGATGGTTCCCGCCGATCCGACGGCGCCGTGCGAGGCGCGGACGCGATTCGACGGGTGCGGACCGACCATCCGGAGCGGGTAGGGATGACAGGTGCATGACGACGGCAGGTACGACGATCCACGGTTGACCGGACCAGGAGGGCAGCCCTCCGCCGACCCCGTTTCACGTGAAACCAACGACCAGGAGTGGACGGTGAACGAGTCCGGCGAGCCGTCCTCCCCGTACCCGGCCCGGCCGTCGAAGCGACGGGAGTCGTCGGCCGGCGGGCCCGTGCGGCCCGTCTCGTCGGTGCCGGCGAACGTACCGCCGGCCCGTGATCCGCTCGACCCGGCCGACGGCCCGGTGAACGCGCCGACCCCGCGCCCGCCCGCGGTGCGGGCGAACGCCGCGGTGCCCACTCGCTACGAACCCCAGCCGCCCGTCTCGGCCGTGCCGCATCAGGCCGTCCCCGAGGTGACGGTGGCGCCGTCCGACACGCCACAGGCCGACGGGTACGGGGACGAGGTAGACGCCAGCACGTACGTTTCACGTGAAACCCCGACGCGCGAAGAGGATGATCCACCGTTGGCTATGGAGGCGATGCGCGCCGTGCAGATCCTGAATCCCAGTGGCGAGGTCACCATGCCCCGCCCCGACCGGACCCGGGTGATGTGCGTCGCCAACCAGAAGGGCGGCGTGGGCAAGACGACCACCACCGTGAACCTCGCCGTGGCGCTCGCGCTGCACGGCAACCGGGTGCTCGTGGTCGACCTTGACCCCCAGGGCAACGCCTCCACCGGTCTGAACGTCCCGCACCACACGGGCGTGCCCGACGTGTACGACTGCCTGATCGACAGCGTGCCGCTCGAGGAGGTCGCCCAGGCGGTCGAGGGCATCCCGAACCTGTGGTGCGTACCTGCGACCATCGACCTGGCCGGCGCCGAGATCGAGCTGGTCTCCGTGGTGGCCCGGGAGTCCCGCCTGGCGCGGGCCATCGCCGCGTACCCGGGGCACTTCGACTACGTCTTCATAGACTGCCCGCCGTCGCTCGGCCTGCTCACCGTCAACGCGCTCGTGGCCGCGCAGGAGGTGCTGATTCCGATCCAGTGCGAGTACTACGCGCTGGAGGGCCTCAACCAGCTCATAAACAACATCAACCTGGTCCGGCAGCACCTCAACCCGAAGCTCGAGGTCTCCACGATCCTGCTCACCATGTACGACAGGCGTACCCGGCTGGCGGACGCGGTGGAGCAGGACGTCCGGAACCACTTCGGGGACAAGGTCCTCCAGGCCGTCATCCCGCGCAACGTGCGTGTCTCCGAGGCGCCGAGCTACGGCCAGTCGGTGATGACCTACGATCCCGGTTCGCGGGGAGCCACGAGTTACTTCGAGGCCGCCCAGGAGATCGCGGAGCGAGGCGTCAAGGAGCCGGTGAGCCGGAATGCGTAGTGCGGAGATGTCGCTGGGAGGCGTCGCATGAAGAACCGTCCCCGCGGCGGACTGGGCCGAGGGCTCGGTGCCCTCATCCCCACCGGACCGGTACCGGGCGCCGAACCGGCGGCCGCTGAGCCGGAGTCGTCGGCCGCAGCCGTGTCGCCGTCGGCGCCGGTCGCCGATGCGACAGCCGCCATCACCGGCAGCGTCGGAAGTAGCCCGCTGCCGGCCGCAGAGCCCGAGCCGTATCTGAGCCCGGTGCCCGGCGCCCGCTTCGCGGAGATCCCGGTCGACGCCATCGTGCCGAACCCGAAGCAGCCGCGGCACGTCTTCGACGAGGAGGCGCTGGAGGAGCTGAAGACCTCGATCCAGGAGGTCGGCTTCCTCCAGCCGATCGTGGTCCGCCAGCTCGACCCCGAGAAGTTCGAACTCGTGATGGGCGAGCGGCGCTGGCGTGCCGCCCAGGCGGTCGGGCGGGAGACGATCCCCGCCATCGTCCGGGACACCAAGGACGACGCGATGCTCCGGGACGCGCTCCTGGAGAACATCCACCGCGCCAACCTCAACCCGCTCGAAGAGGCGGCGGCGTACCAGCAACTGCTCGAGGAGTTCGGCGCCACGCACGAGGAACTGGCCCGGCGGATCGGGCGCAGCCGCCCGCAGATCTCCAACACCATCCGGCTGATGAACCTGCCGCCCGCCGTGCAGCGCCGGGTCGCCGCCGGCGTGCTCTCCGCCGGTCACGCCCGGGCGCTGCTCAGCCTCGACAACGCCGAGGCGCAGGAGGCCCTCGCGGAGCGGATTGTCCGCGAGGGCATCACGGTCCGCGGCGCCGAGGAATTGGTGCACCTGGCGCTCGCCGAGGAACCGGCGAAGGCCGCAGCCGCCAAGCGCCGGCCGAAGCCGCACGCCCCGGCCCTCACCGATCTCGCGGACCGGCTCTCCGACCGCTTCGACACCCGGGTGAAGGTCGACATCGGCCGCAGCAAGGGCAAGATCACGATCGAGTTCGCCACCGTGGACGACCTGGAACGGATCGTCGGCATCATCGGCGTGGGCCAGGACGGTCAGCCCGAGGCGTAGTCCGCTCCTCCGATCTGCCATCCGGCCGCACCGCTCGACGAGGGGTGCGGCCGGATTCGTGTCCGGGCACTCTCGGCGCTGCACGAGTCGGTCGAAGGGTGGCGGGTCGATTCCCGCTTGCATCGGCCGACGGCGGCAGGCTCCCTGCCGTGGTTTCACGTGAAACGTGGTGACGGCCGGTTGACGGTGGACCGGCCCTGCGGGGATCCGGCTCGGCAGCGGGCCGTGCCGTTGAAAGCAGGCGGGGCATGTGCGCCCGTGTCCGTCGCCCCATGGGATGGAAGTCAGGGCGGCTCTCTATCGGATTTCCCAGAGGTCGTCCGCCGGTCCACGCAGTTGCCGGTTGGTGGTCGGCTGACTCGGTCCGATCCGGTGTGTGGCCGCCTGCGCAGGCTGCCCTTCAGGACTGTCGGAAACCGAGCCCGCCGTCCGAGAACCGAACCGTAGGACCGTCGACCCGCTCCCCGGTTGGGGGTTCGGACCCGCTTTCAGAACCGTGGCGGCATGCCGCTCCGGCCACCCCTCCTCGACGGCCAAGCTCAGGTTCGGGCCCTTCCCTGCCGAGGCGGGGCCGTCCGGGTGCCGGGCGTGGCCTGGACGTCGGATCCGGGCGGTCTGGACCGCGTTCCGGAACGGGCGCGGCCTGACCTCGGAGCCGGCCCGAGGTGGGGCACGGGAATTCGGAACGGGCGCCGCGCGGACCGGCTCGGCGGGGCGGCCGGACCCTGGATAGTGCCGGCGCCGGATCGGGCCGCGCTCGCCGTGTGGCTCGGCGGTGTCAGCGCCGGGTCGAGCCGGGCTCGCCGTGTGGCTTGGTCGGTGTGAGCGCCGGGGCGCGACCGGGCTCGCCGTGTGCCTTGACGGTGTCATCGCCGGATCGGGGCGCGGGCTCGCTGTGTGGCTCGGCCGCGCCACGCCGGGTCGGGGATCCCGCTCGTCGTGCTCGGCCGTGCCGATGCCGGGTTGGGACCCGCTCGCCGGCCTGACCGTGTTAGCGCCGGCTCGGGATCCCGCTCGTCGTGCTCGACCGTGCCGATGCCGGGTCGAGACCCCGCTCGCCTGCCCGACCGTGCCAGCGCCAGCTCGAGACCCCGCTCGCCGCCTGACCGTGCCAGCGCCGAGTCGAGACCCCGCTCGCCGCTTCTTGACCGCTGGCCGACGCCGCGCCAGCCGCCAGAGGTCCATGCGGGTGAGCCGGGCGCGTGGCCAATGAAAGGTCGCCGCACACGCACCGCCTGGGCGCACCCGCCGGAGCCTCCCGGGGCAACCGAGGAACCAGGCTGCCGAGTCGAAGCTGCCCACTCCTGGGGCGTGGGAATGCGGCCCATCCCGGACATCTCCCGCGCCGACGGCCAGCCGGCTCCTCGCGCCGTTTCACGTGAAACGGCGCCTCCTGACCGACCGACGCCGGTCACCCGGGCTCGGAGCAGTGCGGGACAGGCTCCGAGGAACGCGGGTCGATCAGTCGGCGACGCCCGGACCCGCCGGATCGCCGTCCGGGACGAGGCGGCCCGCACCGGGCCGGGAGGTGCCCCTCGGTCCGTACCCCCGTTTCACGTGAAACAGGCACCAGAGGAGCCGCCGACACCCGGTGCGGATCGGCCGCCGGATCGTTGAGAGAACGGGCACCGAGCCACCCGAGGTTATCCACAGCGGTTGTCCACAGGCGCTCCTCGTTTCACGTGAAACAAAGCGCGGAAACCCTTGCTGAGCAGTGCATGACGCGCTGTGCTGGTGATCTCGGCAGCCTGTGGACAACGCGGTGGACAACCTGTGCGCGGCACATGGAACAGGTAGGGACAGGCGTCGCCAACTCGGTTAGGGTCAGCGTCGTGCCGGACACCCCTCCCTCAGTTCCAGACTTCACCCAGTGGCCGTCCTTCCCCTTCGAGGGCGATCTTCGTGTCAAGCAGCTCGACGACCCCGTACCGTTCGAACCTCCCCGCCGTGGCGAGGCGGACCGGGAGTGCACCGCCTGCAACGCGCCCGACGAGGCGTACATCTGGGTCGGTGAGCGGTGGCGCGTCCGCGCCATGGACCGGCCCACCGGCCTGCCGATGGTCCTGATCCTGGAGTCCCGCTCCCACCTGGATCTGGGCGACCTGCCGAACCTGCTCGCCGCCGAGCTGGGCGTGATGACCGTTCGCCTGGAGCGGGCCGTCCGCTCGCTCGACGGGGTGGCCCGCGTCCACGTGAACCGGTGGGGCGACGGGTCGGCGCACCTGCACCTGTGGTTCCTGGCCCGGCCGTATGGGCGGCTGCAACTGCGGGGCACATTCCTGTCGCTGTGGGACTCGATCCTGCCCCCGATCTCCGAGGAGCAGTGGCGGGAGAACCTGGCCATGGTGGCCGCGTGGCTCGCCGAGTTCGGTGGCCGCCCGCTGGCCGAGCCGCCGCGCATCCAGTGGCAGGCGCCGTCGAGTCTCTCGTCGCCCTCGCCCGAGATCGCCGCTGAGGAGCCCGAGGAGGAATCCGTATCGGTGATCGAGGCTGCGGACGAGATCCCGGAGTCCGACGCGGCAGCGGACCTCTCAGACCCCTCTGCGGGCCCGTCGGAGCCCGACCCGGCGCCGGAGGCCGGCGAGCTGCCGCAGAGCGGCCAGGCCGACGCACAGGACAGCGCGCCGAGCGACGCGGCGATCAGTGCCCAGGGCGGCACGCCGAACGGCGGGCCGGACGACAGCCCGGCGGACGCGACGGCCGGCGAGGACCAGGGCGAGCGGGAGAACGTCCCGGGCGCGGCGCGTACCCCGGAGAGCTGAGGTCAGCGGCGGGCGGCGGCCCGGGTCACGAGCGTGCCGAGGACCCGGCCGAAGTCCAGCCCGGCGGCCTGGATCGCCAGCGGCAGGAGCGACGTCTCGGTCATGCCCGGTGAGACGTTGACCTCCAGCACGTGCGGGTCGCCCCCGGCGTCGACGATCAGGTCGACCCGGGACACGTCGCGCAGCCCGAGCGCGGTGTGCGCGGCGAGCGCCACCTCGGTCACCCGGGCGGTGGTCGCGGCGTCGAGCCGGGCGGGCGCGTGCCAGGTGGTGCGCCCGGCGGTGTAGCGGGCCGCGTAGTCGTAGACGCCGTTGCGCGGCACGATCTCGACCGGGGGCAGGGCCTGCGGGCCCTTGCCGAGGTCGAGCACGGAGACCGCCACGTCCATCCCGGGGACGTAGCGCTCCACGAGCGCGGTCTGGTCGTACGCGAAACAACCCACCATCGCGGCCGGCAGCGACGCCGCCTCCCGGACCACGGCGGCGCCCAGTCCGGAACCGCCCTGCGCGGGCTTGACCATCAGCGGCAGCCCGAGGCGCTCGACGATCCGGTCCAGGACGGCCACGGCGCCCAGCTCGGAGAAGCGGTCGTGCGGCAGCGCCACCCAGTCGGGCGTCGGGATGCCCGCCTCACGCAGCACCGCCTTCGCGGACGGCTTGTCCCAGGCGAGGCGGGACGACCGGGCGTCGCAGCCGACGTAGGGCACGTCCCAGAGGTCGAGGACGCCGCGCAGCGAGCCGTCCTCGCCGGTGGCGCCGTGCAGGGCGATCACCACCGCGTCCGGCGGGTCGGCGGTCAGGGCGGGCAGCAGCGCCACGTCCGCGTCGCGCAGTTCCGCCTCGACGCCCACCGCGCGCAGCGCGTCGAGCACCCGGCGGCCCGACCGCAAGGAGACGTCCCGTTCGTAGGAGAGGCCGCCCGCGAGTACGAGCACGTGCAGCTCGTCGTCGGCGGCGGATCCGGTCACGGGAGGCGGTGCGGCAGGGCTGTCGGACATGCGGGCATCATGCCAAGTCGGGGCCGGGCGCGTCCGAGCCGCCCTGGCGACGGCGGGGTCCGGCACCGCCGACCGCGCCGAAGACCTTGCGCATGGCGATCTCCTGCTCCATCACCCCGGCCAGCCGGCGGACACCCTCGCGGATCCGTTCCGGCGTGGGGAAGGAGAAGTTCAGCCGCATGTTCCCGGCGCCGGTGCCGTCGGCGTAGAAGCCGGTCCCCGGCACGTACGCGACCCGGGCGGCCACGGCCCGCGGCATCATCGCCTTGGAGTCGAGCCCGTCGGGCAGCGTCGCCCAGACGAACAGCCCGCCCTGCGGCCTGGTCCAGGTGGTGCCCTCGGGCATCAGGTCGGCCATCGCGTCGAGCAGCGCGTCCCGGCGCTCGCGGTAGACCTCGCGGTAGACCTTGAGCTGCTGCCGCCACGGCATGGTGCCGAGGTACGTCGAGACGGCCGACTGCGCGTAGGCGCTCGGGCAGAGGATCTGCGCCTCGCTGGCGATGACCAGCTTGTCGCGGACCGCGTGCGGGGCCAGGATCCAGCCCACCCGCAGGCCCGGCGCGAACGTCTTGGAGAACGTGCTCAGGTAGAAGACCCCGTCGCGCCGCCGGGCCCGCAGCGGCCGGGGCGCCTCACCCTCAAAACCGAGCTGACCGTACGGGTCGTCCTCCACCACCAGCAGCCCGGCGCGCTCGCAGATGTCGAGCACCCGTTCGCGCCGTTCCTCGCTCAGCGTCACGCCGGCCGGGTTCTGGTAGGTGGGGATGGTGTAGAGGAACTTCACCCGGCGGCCGGCCCGGGCCAGGTCGGCGATGGCCACCTCCAGCGCCTCCGGGATGAGCCCTTCGTCGTCCATCGGCACGTGGGCCACCTGGGCCTGGGCGGCCTGGAACACCCCGAGCGCGCCGACGTACGTCGGGCCTTCGGCGAGCACCACGTCACCCGGGTCCAGGAAGAGACGGGCCACCAGGTCGAGGGCCTGCTGGCCGCCGACCGTCACCACGACGTCCTCCGGGGAGGCGCCGCAGGAGGCGTCGATCCCGGACAGGGACATCACCTCGCAGATCCGCTCGCGCAGCTCCGGGGTGCCCTGGCCGATGCCGTACTGCAGGGTGGTGGCGCCGTGCTCGGAGCCGAGCCGGCCGAGCATCTCGCCGACCGCGTCCAGCGGCAGCGCCGCGATGTACGGTGCCCCACCGGCGAGCGAGACGACCTCCGGCCGGCTGGCCACCGCGAAGAGTGCCCGGATCTCCGAGGCGGTCATCCCGCGGACGCGCCGGGCGTACCGGTCGGTGTAGTCGTCGAGCGTCGTGCCGGTCATGGACATCACCTCGATCGGGTGTCGGCGGGGCTGCCGCCCGGTGTGGTACCCGCGATGCCGACATCCATTGGCGGCGGGGGCCGGTTGGTCGATCGTAGTCCCCGGTGACGGTAGCGGCACCGGCCGTGTGGACACGTCCACATCCCGGACCCGCCACTCGGCCGTCCGGGCGGGGGTTCGCGCGTTCCCTCCCGTACCGCCGGACAGGGGCGTACGATCGCTCGTCGGGAGCAGGAGGGCGCGGGAGGAACCGGCGCTCCGAGCCTATTGGTGGGGTGCGCTCATGTCGCGACGTCTGGTCAGCCTGACCCTGGACACGCTGGAGGACCTGCCTCGATCCTGCCGGCAGTGCGTCTACTGGGAGCTGGATCCGGTCTCCGCCGAGCGGGCCTGCGCGGCAGGTGACCCGGGCCTGGAGAAGGAGGCGTGGGTCTCCCAGACGCTGCTGGAGTGGGGTTCCTGCGGCAAGCTCGTCTACGTCGACGGCATGCCGGCCGGTTTCGTCATGTACGCCCCGCCGGCGTACGTCCCGCGCTCGATGGCGTTTCCCACCTCGCCGGTCTCGGCGGACGCGGCGCTGCTGATGACCGCGCACGTGGTGCCCGCCTTCGCCGACGGCGGGCTGGGCCGGATGCTGGTGCAGGGCGTGGCCCGCGACCTGACCAAGCGCGGCATCAAGGCGATCGAGGCGTTCGGCGACGCGAAGTTCGGCGACGACGCGGACGACCCGGCCCGCGCCTGCGTGGCACCCGCGGACTTCTTCCTCTCGGTGGGCTTCAAGACGGTCCGGCCGCACCCGCGCTACCCGCGCCTGCGCCTGGAGTTGCGGACGGCGCTGAGCTGGAAGTCGGACGTCGAGTACGCGCTGGAGAAGCTGCTCGGCTCGATGAGCCCGGAGACGCTGCTGCGGCCGGTCCGCCCGGCGCCCGCCACCCGCTCAACGAGCTGAGCCGCGGCTCAGTCGACCACGGTGCCGGCGGCGACGATCGCCCGCAGTTCGCTCACGTCGATCGACCCGGTCGGCACGTCCCGCTCGATCGGCAGGTACATCCGCTGCACCCCGGCCACGATGGCCTCGACCACCCGGTCCCGGAAACGCGGGTCGACGAGACGCGCCCGGTCGTCCGGCGAGGTGAGGTAGCCGACCTCGACGCGTACCGCGGGCATCCGGGTGAGCCGGAGCAACTCCCACGCCTTGGCGTGGGTACGGCAGTCACGCAGCCCGGTGCGGGCCACGATCTCCCGCTGCACCAGCCCGGCCAGACGCTCGCCGGTCGCGGACGTGACGCCGTTGTCGGTGCCGTAGTGGTACGTGGCGACCCCCTCGGCCTCCGGGTTGGCGTGCCCGTCGGTGTGCAGCGAGATGAACACGTCGGCGCCGAGGGAGTTGGCGAGCTGGGCCCGGTCCGCGTCCGGCAGGCAGTCGCCCGGCGACGGACCCCGGGTGAGCTGTACCCGTACGCCGGCGGCGGCGAGCCGCCCCTCCAACCGGCTGGCGAGGTCGTGCACGAGGTCCGCCTCGCTCCAGCGCAGCGTGCCGTCGGGCACCACCACTCCCGGGTCGGTGCCTCCGTGCCCCGGGTCGATCACCACGGTCCGGCCGACGAGCGTGGGACCGGCCTGCCGGATGGCGTCGGACTCGCGCAGCCACTGCGGGCGGCCACCGACCACCTTGCGGCCGAGGCGGCGCAACGCGTTGACGGTGTGCGGCCCGCACGAGCCGTCCGGTTTGAGGCCCATCTCCCGCTGGAACTGCGCCACCGCGCGGGAGGTGCGGATGCCATAGATGGCGTCGGCGCGGCCCACGTCGTACCCCATCTCCAGCAGGCGTTCCTGGAGAGAGCGGACGTCCTCGCCGGTCAGCGGCTCGGGTACGGCGTGGTAGAGCGCGCGGGCGCCGAACCGCCAGCGGGCCGCGTCGAGCGCCCGCCAGGTCTCGGCACCGACCCGCCCGTCGACGCTGAGGCCGCGGGACTGCTGGAAGGCCCGTACCGCGCGTTCGGTCTGGGCGTCGTAGTCGTCGCCTCCGGCCTCGGCGGGGAGAAGTTCCAGGCCGGCGAGGACGGTACGGATCTCGGCCACCGCCGGTCCCTGGTCACCGGGTCGGATCGGACGCACGACGACCCCCTCTGCACGGACGTTGGCGGACCGGAACTCCGACGGAATGCTTACGGAGCGTACCGTGGCCGATACCCAACGGGTTCGTGTTCATGCAGGTCAGGCAAGCCGCAACCCCCGCCACCGGTTGTGGTGACGGGGGTTGCGGCGGTGTCGGTACGGCTCAGAGCGCCGACTCGATGAGCTTGACCAGCTCGCCCTTCGGCTTGGCGCCGGCGATCGACTGCACCGGCTGGCCGTTCTTGAAGATGGTCAGCGTCGGCACCGACATCACCCGGTAGGCGCGGGCCGTCTCCGGGTTCTCGTCGATGTTGAGCTTGACGATGGTGACCTGGTCCTTCATCTCGCCGGCGATCTCCTCCAGCAGCGGCGAGACCTTGCGGCAGGGGCCGCACCACTCCGCCCAGAAGTCGACCAGCACCGGCTTGTCGGACTGCAGCACGTCACTGACGAAGCTGGCGTCCGTGACCGCCTTGGTTGCTCCCACTATGAACTCTCCTCCTCCGAACCTTGCTCGTGGAACTCTCAGCCCTGGATGGTGGCGATGAACCGCTCGGCGTCCAGCGCGGCGGCGCAGCCGGTGCCGGCCGCCGTGATGGCCTGCCGGTAGGTGTGGTCGACGACGTCACCCGCCGCGAACACACCGGGCACGCTGGTACGGGTGCTGGGGGCCTCCACCTTCACGTACCCCTCGTCGTCCAGCTCCACCTGGCCGCGGAACAGCTCGCTGCGCGGGTCGTGCCCGATCGCCACGAACACGCCCGTGACGTCGAGCACCTTGCTCTCGCCGGTGTGCACGTTGCGCACCCGTACGCCGTTGACCTTGCCGTCGTCGCCGAGGATCTCCTCGACCACGGAGTTCCACTCGACCTTGATCTTCTCGTTGCCCAGCGCCCGGTCCGCCATGATCTTGCTGGCGCGGAACGAGTCGCGGCGGTGGATGATCGTCACCGACTCGGCGAAGCGGGTGAGGAAGCTCGCCTCCTCCATCGCCGAGTCGCCGCCGCCGACCACCACGATGTGCTGGTTGCGGAAGAAGAAGCCGTCACAGGTGGCGCAGGACGACACGCCGTGGCCCAGGTATTCCTGCTCGCCCGGCACTCCCAGCGGACGCCAGGCCGAGCCGGTGGAGAGGATGACGGCGCGGGCGCGGTACGCGGTCTCGCCCACCCACACGGTGCTCACCGCGTCGGACCCGATCTCGCCGGTGTCCTTCAGCTCGACCCGCGTCACGTCGTCGGTGAGGAACTCGGCGCCGAAACGCTCGGCCTGCTTGCGCATGTTGTCCATCAGCTCGGGGCCGAGGATGCCGTCGGCGAAGCCGGGGAAGTTCTCCACCTCGGTGGTGGTCATCAGCGCGCCACCCGACTGCACGCCCTCGATCACCAAGGGCTTCAGGTTGGCGCGGGCCGCGTAGACCGCCGCCGTGTAGCCGGCCGGACCGGAGCCGATGATGATCAGGTTGCGGACCTCGTCCACTGCCGTCTCCCGATGTGTGTGTTCGTCACCGGCCGCACCGATGTCGATCCCGAGTGCCGACGGCTCTGGGGGCGCCGGCGCCTGACTTGCAGAACGTCATCGTACGAAGCGGGGATTCCCGAGCCGGTCATCCGGTGGGTCAGGTCACGTGACGGGACAAGCGTCGTGACCGCGTTTTCACCCTACCCGCGTCCGGAACCGCGTGTCCGCGCCGGACCCGGGTACCCCGCACTCCGGCCCGCTCACCCAGCCCCAGCGGGCGCCGGTCGCGTCCGCGAACGTCACCACGAGCGCCGGAGTGCCCTGGTAGCGGGCGTAGTCGACCATGGTCACGGTGAGCGGCCCGGCGCCGTGTTCGGCGCCGATCGCGGTCAGGCACGCGGCGAGCGTCTCCGGCCGGGCCAGCCGGTCCAGTCCGCCGGCGGCGCCGAGGCGCTGACTGTCCATGGACAGGGGCGTCTCCGCGCCGTCCTTCGCCGCGCCGGACGGCCCGGGCATGTCGCCCGTGCTCGACTTCGTCCCGGCGAGTGCCCCGCCCGCGGCGAGGCGCTCCGGCGTCCAGTCGGTACCGCTGCGCACTGCCGGTCCGGTGGTCCGGTACGGCGCGGCGGCCATCGGTGCCGCCTCCCCGCCCGCCCGGTCGGCGGTGCTGACGCCGCCGTCGCCCGAGTCGGCCATCCGGCCCACGCCGAGCCCCACCGCGGCGACCGAGGCCGCGGCCAGCGCCACCGGCCCGGCGATGCGGGCCCAGCGCCGAGGGCGGCGACCGGGTCCGCTGTGCCGGTCGGGACGGGGGGCAGTACCGGGTGGCCGGCTCGCGCCGCCGGGCTGCGCCGGTACGACCGGCGTACCGTCGCGCAGCGCGGGACCGGCCCCGGCGAGCGCCGCGGTGATCCGGTCGGCCACCGCCTGCGGCATCTCCGGCGCGGGGTCCGCGGCCCAGGCGGCCAGATCCGCGCCGACCAGGCCGACCGCGTCGGCGAGATCCTCGTACGCGGCACGCCACGCCGGGTCCTGCTCGACCAGCCGCGCCACGGTGGCCTGCTCGGGGGTGCCGTCCAGCGCCCCGCCGAGGTAGTCGGCGAGCAGGTCGTGGTCGACCTCGCTGAACTCCCGGGAAGTCACGGCTCCTCCTGGCTGACGGCCTGACGGGACGATCCCGACGAGGATCCGACGCCCTCGGGGCGCCTACGGTTCCCGGAGGTGAGCCGCGGCACGTCGCCGGCCGGGGCGTCGGTGCCGGTCCGCAGGTGCCCGAGAAGCACGGCGAGGCGGGCCCGCCCACGGGCGCACCGGCTCTTGACTGTTCCCTCGGCGACGCCGAGCATGGCGGCGACCTCGGCCACCGGATAGCCCTGCACGTCGACCAGGACCAGCGCGGCCCGCTGTTCGGCGGGCAGTGCCTCGAGCGCCTGCCGGACCACGAGCGCGGTGTCGTGGTCGCGCGCGGGCGCGGCCGGTTCCGGACCGCCGGTGTGCCGGCCCGGTTCGCCGTCGGTGTGCACCCCGTCGGGCAGCGGGACGGTGGCGTGGGTCTGCCGCCGCCGGATCCGGTCCAGGCAGGCGTTCACCACGATGCGGTGCAGCCAGGTGGTGACCGCCGAGTCGCCCCGGAATCGGGCCGCCGCGCGGTGCGCCGACAGCATGGCGTCCTGGAGGGCGTCGGCGGCCTCCTCACGGTCGCCGATCGTCCGCAGCGCGACCGCCCAGAGGCGGTCCCGGTGCCGCTGGAACAGCTCGGTGAAGGCATCCCGGTCGCCGGCCGCGTGCGCCCGCAGCAGCTCCAGGTCGGAGCGGCCGGGACGCGTGCCGTCGCGGTCCGCCATCACCACATCCGGCGGCGGTGGCGCGGCGGGGACGGCGGCCGGGTCACGAGCCCTGGACCACGATCTCCTGGACGCCGAGCTTCCAGGTGTTGCCGTTGTCCTTCACCGGCAGCTTGGTGATCCAGAACAGCAGGTACTGGTACTTCTGGTCCGGCTCGAAGGCGTTGAAGATCATCTTTGTGCCGCCGTCCTCGTTCGCCGGCCCGATCATCGTCGAGTAGGCGTTGACGAGCTGCTTGTCACCGGAGGACGTGGACGGGAAGTCGCCGCGGGTGCCGGCGCGCAACTCGACGGTGGCGCCGGTGGCCGAGAGCGTGGCCTCCAACTGCTTGACCGAGTGCGGGGCGCCCAGGTCGATCCAGACGCCCATGCCCTTCTTGATGCCGCCGAACTTGGCGTTCGTCCGGTAGGTGTTGGTCTCCCAGCCCTCGTCGTCGTCCCCGTCGATGACCTTCTCGGCGTTGCGCACCTCGGCGCGGTCGCCGTCCGGGTCGATGATCCGTACGGCCTCGATGGTGAGCTTGCGGACCTGCGCGGCGGGTTCGGTCCCGCCCCCGGTCGCCGGCGCGCTGTTCGACGGCTGGGCGACCGGCTCCTTGTCGCCGTCGTCGCCACCACCGAGCGCGTTGATGCCGATGAGCAGCCCGACCAGGGCCACCGCCAGCAGGCCGGCGATGCCGATGGCGACCTTGCGGCCGCCGGCCGCGGCCAGCGGGGAGGGCTCCTCGCCGGGGTCGGCGGCGAAGCGCAGCGGGCCGGCCTGCTCCAGGAACTGCTCGTCCGCCGGGATGTCGAGCCGGCTCAACTCGGCGGCCAGCACGTCCGACGACGGCGGGGGGATCTCCGAGTCGAGCAGATCCATGGTGAGGTCGTCGAGGTAGGCCGGCACACCGGCGCGCATCTGCCGGGGCGCGGCGATGGCACCGCCGGCGTCCCGTACGGCGTCCGGCAGGGCGGCGCGGCCGTGCCCGGCGGTGGCGCCGTGCAGCGGAGCCTCGCCGTGCGGCCAGTGCCCGGTGAGGGCGAAGTAGAGCACCCCGCCGACCGCCCGCAGGTCGTTCTCCTGGCTGTCCGCCCCGTCGGTACGCGCGTCGGCGAGCACCACCCGGCCGTCGTCGCTGATCATGACGGTGCCGGGGTGGAGGTTGCCGTGCACCATGCCGGTGGCGTGCACGGCGGCGAGGGCACTGGCGACGGCGTTGCCGATCGCGGTGGCCCGGGCCGGGTCCAGCGGCCCGTCGGCGGCCACCATCTCGCGCAGCGACTGCCCGTCGACCCACTCGCGGACCACGTAGGCGCGGTCGTCCTCGTCGATCGCGTCGTAGACGCCGACCAGGTTGGGGTGGATGACGCGGCTCGCGGCGACCGCGGCCTGGAGCATCTCGGTGGCGGAGTCGCCACCCGGGTAGCGGAGGACCACGGCGACGGGACGGCGGAGCACCACGTCGACACCGCGCCAGACCAGCCGGCCCGCGCTGTCGTTGTTGATGTGCTCGACCAGTTCGTACCGCTCGGCGAGCAGCTCACCGACCGTGGGAGCACCGAAGGTCACGACCGCAGGAGAGGTCTCCTCCGCTTCCTGACCCTCGCCGACCTGGGTCACCCGTCCTCCCTCGGTGATCGCGTCGATCGATGGACCCGTGCTGCTGGGCATGTGGCTTCCCGCTCTGCCTTCGGTGGAACGGCCGCGGTGTCGACACCCGCGTCGATCCCGGTCGTACCCGTCGAGAGCGACCTTACCCGGGATGCCCGGTTCTCCGACATGTCATCTTCCCGCTGTGACCGGCCGGAAGGCCAGTCGCCGCGGGCCCCGGCCGGGTCACCCGCCCACCCGGCGGGCGAGCCGGACACGCACCGCCAATCTAGAGGTTGACGGCAAGGAGGCGGCACAGGGGCGTACCGGCGCGGCGGCGGGGAGGTTTTCCCCGCCCCGGCCTGCGCTCCCTCGTCCGTACGGTTGGTTGTCCACAGGCCGAGAGGCCCAGTGGACGGGGAAATTCCAAGTTATCCACAGCCGTATCCCCAGCCTGGTGATCCTCGTTCACCGTCGGTCACCGAGGCGGTCAACGCCCGAGGCGCCGCCGGACCATCCCGACCACCTCGGTGATCTCGCCGATCCGCAGCACCATCGCGAGCCCGAGGTAGGTCGCGCCGATCGCCGCTCCGCCGATCACCAACTGGACCGCGGCGGCGAGCCAGCTCAGGTCCGCCGGGTCACCGGGGAGCACCGCTACCACGAGCAGGCCGACCAGCGCGGCGCCGAGCGCCGCCACGACCACCCGGCCGAGCGTCCGCATGATCCCGCCGAGCCCGATCCGGCCCACCCGGGGCCGCAGCAGCATCGCCGAGATGATCGCCGCCGCCAGGTACGACACGGCGTTGCCGAGCATCATCCCGGCCGCCGCGAACGTGTTCGAGAAGATCAGGAACAGGCCCACCTGGAGCAGGACGCGCAGCGCCACCACCGGAATGTTGATCAGAGCCGGGGTACGGGTGTCCGGCAGCGCGTAGAACGCGAAGGTGAACAGCTGGCTGACCGCGAACGGCACCAGGCCGATCGCCGCCACCAGCAGCACCGTCGAGGTGGCCACCGCGTTGTCGCCGGTGAACGCGCCGTACCGGAACACCACCACCGAGATCGGGGCGGCCAGCACCGCGTAGCAGACCGCGATGGGCGCGAGCACCGCGGTGACCATCCGGGTGCCCCGGGACAGGTCGGCGGTGACGTCGTGGAAGCGGTTCTCGGCCGCGGCCGCGCTCATCCGCGGCATCAGCGCGGTGATGATCGAGACGGCGATGATGCCGTGCGCCATCATCAGCAGCAGGAAGACGTTGTTGTAGATCAGCAGGCCGGCGTTCTCGCCGTCCCCGCCGGTGGCCCGGTTGAGCAGGTTGACCACCACGAAGAGGCCGAGCTGGTTGACCGCGACGTAGCAGAACATCCAGGCGCCGAGCCGGGCCAGCTCGCGCAGCCCCAGCTCGCGGAAGTCGAACCGTGCCTTCCACCGGAAGCCGACCTTGCGCAGCGCGGGCAGCAGGCCGATCGCCTGCACCGCCACGCCCAGCAGGGTGCCGCCGCCGACCAGCAGGATCCGGTCCCAGCCCACCTCGCCGGGCGGCAGCGCCTTCGCGCTGTAGACGACGATGTACAGGCCGAACGTGCAGATGGACACGATGTTGTTGAGGATCGGCGCCCACATGGGGGCGGCGAAGTGCCCTCGGGTGTTCAGCACCGCGGCGATCAGCGCGCTGATGCCGGTGAAGAACAGCATCGGCAGCATCAGGTACGACAGCCGGGTGACGAGCGTGGTGTACGCCGGGTCGTCGCTGCCGGCCGCGTACAGGGCGGTCAGTACCGGCGCCAGCACCACAGCGATCAGCGCGGTGGCGGCGAGGGCCAGCACCGCGAGGGTCAGCAGGCGCTGCGCGTACGCCTCGCCCCGGTCCGCGTCGATCTTGCGCCGGCGGACCAGCACCGGCACCAGGACGCTCGTCAGCACGCCGCCGAGCAGGAACTCGTAGACCTGGTTGGGCAGGAACTGCGCGGTGGTGAACGCGTCGCCGACCATGGTGCCGAGCGCGGCGCCGATCATCAGGTTGCGGATGAACCCCGTACCCCGGCTCACCAGGCTGCCGATGGCCATCACCGCGCTGTTCGCCGCGGCGCTGGTCTCGGCGACCACCTCCTGCGGCGGCGCGACGGCCTCGACGCCGGGCTGGTTCAGCGGCTCGGCGGAGATGAAGGTGGCGCCGTCGTCCGGCGGCAGGCCGCCGCCGTGGGCGTTCGCGCTGCGGTAGAGCCCGCCGCTCATCTACCAGCCTCCAAGGGGTACGTGGCAAACCGGGCCCGGCCGGCCCCGCCCAACCGGAACCTTAGTCAACCCGGGCCCGTTACCCGCGCCCGGCGCGGTCGATCCACCTCCGGCCCGATAGGCTGGCGATCCCATGTCCGAAGCCTCCGCCTCCCACGCCGCCGACCGCCGCGAACTGACCGCCGCGCAGCGCAACGCCGTCGCCGAACTGCTCCGAGTCTCGCCGGTCGCCGACGAGCTGGGCCGGCGCTTCGCCCGGGCCGGTCACGAACTGCACCTGGTGGGCGGATCCGTCCGCGACGCGCTGCTCGGCCGGCTCGGCAACGACCTCGACTTCTGCACCGACGCCCACCCGGACGACACCATCAAGGTCATTCGCGGCTGGGCGGAGTCGATCTGGGAGACCGGACGCGAGTTCGGCACCATCGCCTGCCAGCGCGACGGCCTCAACCTGGAGATCACCACGTTCCGCGCGGAGGTCTACGACCAGGTCAGCCGCAACCCGGTGGTGCAGTACGGCACGAGCCTGACCGAAGACCTCAAGCGCCGCGACTTCACCGTCAACGCGATGGCGGTCAGCCTTCCCGACCACCGGTTCACCGACCCGTACGGCGGGCTGGCCGACCTGGCCGCCAAGATCATTCGTACCCCCGGGACGCCGCAGGAGTCGTTCCGCGACGACCCCCTGCGGATGCTGCGCGCGGCCCGGTTCGCCGCCCAGCTCCGCTTCGCCGTCCACCCGGACGTCCGCGCGGCGATGACCGAGATGGCCACGGACCTGGACCGGATCACGGCCGAGCGGATCCGGGACGAGTTCACCAAGCTGCTCTGCGGCGCCGACCCGATCACCGGGCTGCGCCTGCTCGTCGACACCGGGCTGGCCGAGCGCTTCCTGCCCGAGCTGACCGGCCTGAAGCTCACCATCGACGAGCACGCCCAGCACAAGGACGTCTACGAGCACACGCTCACAGTGGTCAGCAACGCCATGTCGCTGGAGTCCGACGGCTGCGACTTCGTGCTGCGGATGGCCGCGCTCATGCACGACGTCGGCAAGCCGGCCACCAAGGCGGTCGGCGCGGACGGCCGGGTCAGCTTCCACCACCACGAGGTGGTCGGCGCCCGGCTGACCAAGAACCGGATGAAGGCGATGCGCTACTCCAAGGAGATCACCTCCCAGGTGGTCAAGCTGGTCGGGCTGCACCTGCGCTTCTACGGGTACGGCCGGGGCGAGTGGACCGACTCGGCGGTGCGCCGGTACGTCACCGACGCCGGTGACCTGCTGTCCCGGCTGCACAAGCTGACCCGGTCCGACTGCACCACCCGCAACCGGCGCAAGGCCGCGCAGCTCGCGGCCGACTACGACGCGCTGGAGGAGCGGATCGCCCGGATCGCCGCCGAGGAGGACCTGGCCCGGGTACGGCCCGACCTGGACGGCAACGCGATCATGGAGCTGCTCGGCGTACCGCCGGGGCCGGTGGTCGGTCGCGCCTGGCAGTACCTCAAGGAGTTGCGCCTGGAGCGCGGGCCGCTGGACCGCGACGAGGCCGAGGCGGAGCTGCTGCGCTGGGCGCGCGACGAGGGCATCACCGGCTGAGACCGGCGTCCTTGATCTGACGACGATACGGCGGCGTGTCGACCGAACGGGTGACCCGTTCCGGTCGATGTCTCCCGCATGATGAGTCATCGGCAGCCGCCGAATCGACAGATGCGGCTGGTCCGATCTCATCCGCCCGTCCGCTCCGGACGGTCGCTTGACACGGGGAGTCAATTCATGACACGTCACGGCGGCCTGCGCCGCTCCGCGCTGGTGGGGATCGCCCTCACCAGCGCCACCTCCATCCTCTGCGCCACAGTCGCCGGGCCGGCCCTCGCCGACCCGAAGCGACCGTCGGTCCGCGGCGCCGGCACGGCCGAGGCGGTGCCCGGCCGGTACATCGTGGTCCTCAAGAAGGGCAAGACCCCTCCGGCCAAGGTGAAGTCCGCCGCGTCCGCGCTGGCCGGCGAGCACGGCGGCACCGTCCGCCGGGTCTTCGGCAAGGCGCTGAACGGCTACTCGGCCACCATGGACGCCCGGCAGGCCGCGCGGCTCGCCGCCGACCCGGACGTCGAGTACGTCCAGCAGGTCCAGCGCTGGAGCACCGCCGGCACCCAGACCACCCCGCCGTGGGGCCTGGACCGGATCGACCAGCTCAAGACCCGGACCGACGGCAAGTACACCTACCCGGCCACCGGCGCCGGGGTGACCGCGTACGTGATCGACACCGGCATCGACATCGACCACCAGGACTTCGACGGGCGGGCCCGCAACGGCTACGACGCGGTCGAGCAGGACAACGTCGCGCAGGACTGCGACGGGCACGGCACCCACGTGGCGGGCACTATCGGCGGCACGACGTACGGCGTCGCCAAGGGCGTCGACCTGGTCGCCGTCCGGGTGCTCAACTGCGACGGCGCGGGCGACACCGAGCAGGTGATCGCCGGCATCGAGTGGGTCACCGCCAACGCCACCGGGCCGTCCGTGGCGAACATGAGCCTCGGCGTCGACCGGGTCGACCAGGCCGTGAACGACGCGGTCACCCGCTCGATCGCCTCCGGCATCACCTACGCGGTCGCCGCCGGCAACAGCATGCAGGACGCCTGCGCCTCCTCCCCGGCGAGCGTGCCCGCCGCCATCACCGTCGGCGCCACCGACCGGGTCGACATGCGCGCCTGGTTCTCCAACTACGGCCGCTGCCTGGACCTGTTCGCCCCCGGCACCGGCATCGTCTCGGCCAAGGCCGGCACCAGCGCCGGCACCGAGTCGATGAGCGGCACGTCGATGGCGTCCCCGCACGTGGCGGGCGCCGCCGCACTGCTGCTGGAGGAGCACCCGGGCTGGTCGCCGCAGCAGGTGCGGGACTCGGTCGTGACCACCGGCATCGGCGGCGCGGTGCACGACATCATGGGCTCCACCGACCGGCTGCTGCACATCGGCTCGGCCGTGACGGCGCGCGGCTCGTACGGGCTCAAGGCCCGGGTCAACGGCCGGTACGTCACCGCGGAGAGTGCCGGGACGAAGCCGCTGATCGCCCGGGGCACCGCCATCGGCGCCTGGGAGAAGTACGACGTGGTCGACGCCGGCGGAGGGCTGTTCGGCCTGCGGGCGCGGGTCACGAACAAGTTCGTCACGGCGGAGAGTGCCGGCGCGAAGCCGCTGATCGCCCGCGCGGCCACCATCGGCGCCTGGGAGAAGTTCCAGATCATCGACAACACCGACGGCACGATCAGCCTGAAGGCGGCGATCAACGGCAGGTACGTCACCGCGCCGAGCGCCACCTCCCCGCTGATCGCGAGCAAGACCGCGATCGGCACCGCCGAGAAGTTCGACTTCGACGCACCGGCGCCGCTCGTGAGCATCAAGTCGGTGGCCAGCGGCAAGTTCGTGACGGCGGAGAGCGCCGGGGCGAAGCCGCTGATCGCCCGCGCGGCGACGGTCGGCGCCTGGGAGAAGTACGAGCTGGTGAACGTCGGCGACGGTTTCGGCACCTTCGGCCTGAAGGCCCAGATCAACGGCAAGTTCGTGACGGCGGAGAGCGCCGGGGCGAAGCCGCTGATCGCCCGGGGCGCCTCGATCGGCGCGTGGGAGGGGATGTCGTTCCTCGACTACAACGCCGACGGCTCGGTCTACCTGTACGCGAACATCAACGAGAAGGCGGTCACCGCCGGCAGCGCCGGCACCAGCCAGCTCATCGCCGGCCGGACCATCGACTGGAACAGCCCGACCCTCGGTCTGGGTGCCGGCGAGAAGTTCGTCGTCGCCGTGCTCTGACCCGTACCACGCACGACGCCCGCCGGCTCCCCGAGGGGAACCGGCGGGCGTCGTCGTCACGGGGTGACGGTGGTGCCGTCCACGGTGGTCTTGCCGTTGTTCTGCGCGCTGCTGCCCAGCCGGGCCAGCAGGCCGGCCAGGTCGATGCCGGTCAGGTCGCTGCCGAGCTGCAGCCCCTGGGCGACGTTCCCGGCCACCGACTTGGTCAGCGACGACGCGCCGTCGGTGGAGATCACCGTCATCTTGTCGATCGCGCCGATCGGGGCGCTGGCCGCGCCGACCACCTCGGGCAGCACCTTGACCAGCAGGTCCAGCACGGCCGCCTCGCCGTACGCGGCGAACGCCTCGGCCTTGCGGGCCATCGCGTCGGCCTCGGCCTGACCCTTGGCGAGGATGGCCGCGGCCTCGGCCTGACCCTCCCGCTCGACCGCCTCGGCGATCGCGGAACGGCGACGCTGCTCGGCCTCACCCTCCTTGGCGCCCTCGATCGCGTTCGCCTCGGCCAGCGCGGCCCGGCGGGCCCGCTCGCCCTCACCGGTGAGGCGGGCCTGCTCGGCGGAGGCCTGCGCGGCCGCGATCGTGGCCTGGCGCTGCGCGTCGGCGTTGAGCACCGCCGCGTTACGGTTCGCCTCAGCCTCCTGCTCGACCTTGTACCGGGCGGCGTCGGCCGGCTTGCGCACCTCGGTGTCGAGCTGGCGCTGCTTCAGCTCGGCGTTGCGCTCGGCCACCTTCTGCTGCTCGGAAAGGATCGCCTGGTCCCGCTCGGCCTGCGCGAGCGGACCGGCCGCGGCCGACTTCGCCTTCGCCGCGTCGATCTCGGCCTGGATGCCGGCCTGCTTGAGCGCCAGGTTCCGGTTCGCCTCGGCGATCGCCTCCTCGGCGAGCAGCCGCTCCTGCTCGGCCTGCTGGCGGGCCCGCGCCTCGGCGATGGCCGCGTCCTTGAGCACCCGGGCCGCCTCCGGGCGGCCCAGGTCCTGGAGGTAGGAACCCTCGGCCAGGATGTCCTGGAGCTGGAACGTGTCCAGCACCAGGCCCTGGTTGGTCATCGAGTGCTCGGCCTCCTCGGCGACCGCGCTGGCGAACGCCGCCCGGTCCCGGATGATCTCCTCGACGGTGAGCCGCCCGACGATCGAGCGCAGCGCGCCGGCGAGCACCTCGCGGGTGAAGTTGTCGATCTCCTCCTGCTGGTTCAGGAAACGCTGGGCGGCGGCGCGGATCGCGTCCTCGGTGCCGCCGACCTTCACGATCGCCACGCCGTGCAGCTCGGTGCGGATGCCCTGCTTGCTCACCGCGCCGCGGATGCTGACGTCGATCCGGCGGCTGGACAGGTCGAGCGACTGGAGCTTCTGCACCACCGGCAGCACGAACACCGAGGCGCCGAGCACGACCTTCTGCCCGGACATGTCGGTGGAGCGGGCTCCGTCGGCGGACTGGGTGGTGCGGCCCTTGCGGCCGGTGACGATGAACGCCTGGTTCGGCCCGGCCACCTTGATCCGGGACAACACGAAAAGGACGAGGACGACGGCGAGGAGGACCGCGCCGCCGATGGCGACGAGCAGGGGCATGGGGGTTCCCGTCTGTGTGGTGGTGTCAGTAGGTCTCGACGTGCACGCTGGTCTCGCTCAGGGCTTCGACCACGAAGATGCGGGTGCCGACCGGCATCGGCCCGTCGGCGCGGGCGTTGAGCTTCACCGGCTGGCCGGCGAGGCGTACCCGCACCTCGCCGTAGCCGCCGCTGGGGATCGGCGTCACCACCAGCCCGATCGCGCCGGCCAGGTGGTCGCGGGTGGGTGTGGCGTCGGTGCGCATGGTGCGGGCCGCGCGGCTCAGCCGGGCCGCCAGCCAGCCGGTGGGCACGGCGGCGAGCGCGCCGCCGGCCACCGCCGCCGCGATCATTCCGGGGGTACGACCGCCGAGCAGCTCGTTGACGATCGCGCCGCCGAACCCGAACGCCCCGGTGAAACCGGCGGCCGCCTCCAGCGACACCGGCCCGTCGACGTCCGGCTGGCCGAAATGGAGCACGCCCGAGCCGAGCAGGGCGAGGGTCAGCACGCCGACACCGATCCCGCCGATGATCAGGAAGATGAGCGTCCCGGGTGCCATGACCTGCACGGTATCGGCGCCGTGCAACATCGACTTCGCTCAGCGCTCGCCCAGCCCGCCCTCAGAGAGCCCGGCCGGGGAAATGTCGGCGGGCGCGCGACAATGGGTGGCATGCGCTGGACCGTGCTCGACTCACCGATCGGGGAGTTCTCCGTCGGCACCGACGACGACGCGGTGCGCGGCGCGCACTTCGGCCGGGTGGACGGGGCGGCCGACGAGCCCGGCGACGCGGTGGCCCGGCTGGCGGTGGCGGAGCTGCGGGCGTACTTCGCCGGTGAGCTGACCGAGTTCACGGTGCCGGTGTCCGCGCCCCGCGGCTCGGAGTTCGAGCGCGCCGTCTGGCGGGAGATGACCCGCATCCCCTACGGCGAGACGACTACCTACGGCGAGGTGGCGAAGGCGGTCGGCGACCCGGGTGGCGCCCGGGCGGTCGGGGTGGCCTGCAACCGCAATCCGGTGCCGGTGATCGTGCCATGTCACCGGATCGTCGGCGCGGGCGGCAAGCTGGTCGGCTTCGGCGGCGGGCTGCCGCGCAAGGTGACGCTGCTGGAGCTGGAGGCGTCGGTGGCGCTGCGGCGCGCCTGGTCCTGACGTACGCGAAGAAGGAAGGCCGGGTCCGCGCGGACCCGGCCTTCCTTGTCGTGCGTGTCAGCGCGTCAGCGCTCGACCTCGCCGGCGATGAACGCCTCGACGGCGGCGTGCGCGTCGTGGTCGGCGTACTGCTCCGGCGGGGACTTCATGAAGTACGAGGAGGCGGAGAGGATCGGGCCACCGATCTTCCGGTCCAGCGCGATCTTCGCGGCGCGGACGGCGTCGATGATGACACCGGCCGAGTTCGGCGAGTCCCACACCTCGAGCTTCAGCTCCGCGTTGAGCGGGGTGTCACCGAAGGAGCGGCCCTCCAGGCGGATGTACGCCCACTTGCGGTCGTCCAGCCACGGCACGTGGTCGGACGGGCCGATGTGCACGTCGCTCTTGCTCATCTCGTGCGGGATCTGGGAGGTCACCGACTGGGTCTTCGAGATCTTCTTCGAGACCAGGCGGTTGCGCTCCAGCATGTTCATGAAGTCCATGTTGCCGCCGAAGTTGAGCTGGTACGTGCGCAGCAGCTCGACCCCGCGGTCCTCGAAGAGCTTCGCCAGGGCGCGGTGCACGATGGTGGCGCCGACCTGGCTCTTGATGTCGTCGCCGACGATCGGCAGGCCGGCGTCGGTGAACTTCTGCGCCCACTCCGGGTCGGAGGCGATGAAGACCGGCAGGGCGTTCACGAACGCGCAACCGGCGTCGATCGCGGCCTGGGCGTAGAACTTGTCGGCCTCCTCGGAGCCCACCGGGAGGTAGGAGACGACCACGTCGACCTGGGCGTCGCGCAGCGCCTGCGCCACGTCGACCGGCTTGGCGTCCGACTCCTCGACGATCTCGCGGTAGTACTGGCCCAGACCGTCGAAGGTCGGGCCGCGCTGCACGGTGACGCCGGTCGGCGGCACGTCGCACAGCTTGATCGTGTTGTTCTCGCTGGCGACGATCGCCTCCGCGAGGTCCATGCCCACCTTCTTGGCGTCCACGTCGAACGCCGCGACGAACTTCACGTCGGAAACGTGGTAGTCGCCGAAGGTGACGTGCATGAGACCCGGGACGCGGTCGTTCGGGTCGGCGTTCCGGTAGTACTCCACGCCCTGTACGAGGGACGAGGCGCAGTTACCCACACCGACGATGGCGACGCGGACGGAGCCCATAGCGTCTGCCTCCTTCTTCTTCATCACGGCCGCTCTTTCCTGGACGTTCCAGGCGTGGGCGGGCTGTCGTTGTCTCCTCGGCCACCGGCCGTCCCGGGTCGCGGGTCGGCCGGGGCCCGGCCGGAGCGCTCGTTGGCGATGAGCTCCTCCAGCCAGCGGACCTCGCGCTCACAGGCGTCGAGCCCGTGGCGTTGCAGTTCCAGGGTGTACGCGTCGAGTCGCTCGGCTGCCCGGCCGAGCACGTCACGAAGACCTTCGCGACGTTCCTCGATCTTGCGACGACGACCTTCCAGGATCCGGAGCCGGGTGGCCTGGTCGGTCCGGGCGAAGAACGCGAAGTGCACGCCGAAGCCCGTGTCGTCGTACGTCTCGGGTCCAGCCTGCGCTATGAGCTGGGCGAAGCGTTCCTTGCCCTCCGCGG
This sequence comes from Micromonospora sp. WMMA1949, assembly GCF_027460145.1. NCBI lineage: Bacteria > Bacillati > Actinomycetota > Actinomycetes > Micromonosporales > Micromonosporaceae > Micromonospora > Micromonospora sp. WMMA1949. The sequence goes on from NZ_JAPZBG010000001.1 coordinate 2,692,886, forward strand.
TAATGGTGTAGACCACCCGACCGCGTCGGCTGGTCAGCGCGGGAACCTCCTCGGCGGTCGCGGGCGTCTCGGCGGCTTCGGTGATCCATCCCGCCGCCTGCAGCCGGCGCAGGGTCGGGTAGAGAGAGCCGTAGCTGATCGCCGCCCGGATGGCGCCGAGCTTGGCGGTCAGCTCCTTGCGCAGCTCGTAGCCGTGCATCGGCGCCTCCTGCAGGAGGCCGAGGATGGCGAGCTCGAGCACGGGCCATCCCTTCTTTTCCCCCTGCGCGGAGTGCTAACCACCGCGATGTATCGGACCGATACATCGCACGTTAGCGGAGAGGGGAGGGTGGGGCAAACCCCTGCTTACGCGACGCGCTCATCACGCATCGTGACCATGGTCGCCTGGGTTCGCCGGAGCGCGTACCCTTTCCCGCATGCGTACGCAGCGCCAGGTCGTCGACTACTCGCTCCAGAAGCGGGCTGTGCTGCGTGAACTGCTCGCCGGGCGGATCGGCACGTACGACGTCTGCGACGCCTCGCCGTACCTGAAGAACGCTGCTCGTTTCCACGGCGAGCCGACCGACCACCGCTGCCCGATCTGCCGCAGCGAGAACCTGATCCACGTCCACTACATTTACGGGGACGAACTCAAGCAGTCGGCCGGCCAGGCGCGTACCCGGGCCGAGTTGCCCGTCCTGGCCATGACGCTGCGTGAGTTCCAGGTGTTCGTGGTGGAGGTATGCCCCGGCTGCGACTGGAACCATCTCGTCGAGCAGTTCCTGCTCGGCCGGGACGGCCTCGCGGGCGAGGCGGAGGACGCGGACGAGTCGGTCGCGGCCAACGGCTCCACCCCTCGGCGAAGGCGAGAGGCGCAACGGTGAACGCGGCTGTCCCGATCGCTGTCGGCCCATTCCCCGGGCGGCAGGATCGACAGCCTTTACGCGTAATTGGTCCGAATAGGTCGGATTTGACGGGCGCGCGCCGGTACCGCCGGCGGGTAACGTCCCGTGTTCCAGCTCACGGCAACCCGGTGGCGGCGCCCCCGCGCCCCACCGCGACCGGCAGGGTGTGAGGAATGAACTACGGCGATCCCAGTTCTTCGCGTGGGCGGGCCCAGATCCCGGGCCCGAACGGCGACCCCGGTTCCGAAGGGAGCCGGGGCGGGAACGGTTGGTCCGGCGCGGCGGACGGCGGCGCCTCGGCGCGCGCCTCCGTGACACCGTACGGCGCGGGTGGCCGGGCCTCGGTCGGCGGCGCCGCTCCGGTGCCGCGCGGAGCGTCCGGCTCGGCCTCGGTCGGCCGGGCCGGCGCAGGCGGCCGCGCCTCGGTGCCCGTCTCGCCGGCTCCCGGCGCCTCCGGGCGCGCCGGCGCCGGCCGGGCGTCGGTGCCGGTGTCCCCGGCCGCTCCAGCTGGGCGGGCCTCGGTGGGCGCGGCGAGCGTGGGCGCGGCAAGCGTCGGCGGGCGTGCGAGCGTGGGCGGACGCGCGAGCGTCGGCGCGGCAGCAGTCGGTGGCCGCGCCCGGGTGCCAGGTGCCGCCGGCGGTGGTCCCGGCGGCCCCGGCGGTCCGCTCGGTCCCGGCCGGCGTGGCCGCGGTGAGGACCCGGCGCGCGCCAAGAGGCGCCGCCGGATCAACATCCTGATCGCCGGCTTCGCCGTGTTCATCATGCTCGCCGGCATCGGCGTGGTGAGCTTCACCTGGTACTCCACCAAGGTGGTGCTCCCGGAGGACACCATCCCACCGCTGTCCACCACCGTCTACGACTCGACGGGCACCGCGATCGCCCGGATCGGCGACCAGAACCGGCAGCTCGTCACCATCGACCAGATCCCGGAACACGTCCAGCACGCGGTCGCCGCGGCGGAGGACCGGAACTTCTACAAGCACTCCGGTGTGGACTACAAGGGCATCGCCCGGGCCGCGTGGAACAACCTCACCGGCGGCGACAAGCAGGGCGCCTCGACCATCACCCAGCAGTACGCGCGCAACGCGTTCGAGAACCTGAACCAGGACACGTACGGCCGCAAGGTGAAGGAGGCGATCCTCGCCTCCAAGCTGAACGACAAGTACGACAAGCGCGTGATCATGCAGCACTACCTGAACGTCATCTACTTCGGCCGGGGCGCGTACGGCATCCAGGCGGCGGCACGGACCTACTTCGGCAAGGACGTCAAGAGCCTGACCGTGGCCGAGGCCGCGGTGCTCGCCGCGCTGATCAAGCAGCCGGAGCCGAGCGCCACCCACCAGGGCTACGACCCGGCGATCAACCCGACCGCCGCGCTGGACCGGTGGAACTACGTGATCAACGGCATGATCACGGAGAAGTGGCTCGATGCGCCGAACAAGCCGAACCACCCCACCGAGTACCCGAAGAACATCGCGAAGCCGTCGAAGAACAGCGGTGGCGGCTTCGGCATCGACACCCCGTACGGCAACATCGTCAACTACGTCTCGCAGGAACTGCGCGAGATGAAGCTCTGCACCGACAACGAGGCCGAGGCGACGGAGAAGAAGCCGCTGTGCGCCAAGGCGCTCAGCCGCGGCGGCTACAAGATCACCACCACCATCAACCGGAAGATGCAGGAGGCGGCGCTCGACGCGGCCCAGCGGGCCAGGAAGAAGTCCGAACTCGCCGGCCAGCCGTCGAACCTGATGGCCGCCGTGGTGGCCATCGACCCGAAGACCGGCCGGGTGCTCGCCTACTACGGCGGCGACAACGGAACCGGCACCGACTACGCCGGGAAGAACGTCGACAACGGCGTGGTCAGCGGCGGGCACTCGCCGGGTTCGAGCTTCAAGATCTACACGCTCGCCGCGGCGCTGAAGGAAGGCATCTCGCTCAAGTCCCGGTGGAAGGGTACGGCGTTCACGCCGAAGGGCACCAAGTTCAAGGTCAGCAACGCCGGCGCGGACCGGGTCACCTGCGGTGACTCCTGCACGCTCGAACAGTCGACGCTGAAGTCGCTGAACGTGCCGTTCTACTACATCACCGAACAGATCGGGCCGGACAAGGTGCTCGACATGGCCAAGCAGGCCGGCGTCACCACCATGTGGCAGACCGACACCAACCCGGCCAAGGCACACGACCTGACCAAGGCCGACCCGAAGGACCTGGCTCCCTCGCCGTTCTTCCACGTCATCGGCTACGGCCAGTACCCGATCACCGTGCTCGACCACGCCAACGGCGTCGCCACCTTCGCCAATCAGGGCGTCTACAACAAGGCGCACTTCATCCGCAAGGTGGAGAAGCAGAACCCGGACACCGGCAAGTGGGACGTGCTCGGTGGCGAGAAGCTCAAGCCACAGCCGCGGATCGACCCGGAAGTCGCCGCCGACGTCACCTCAGTGCTGAAGCAGTACCCGGGCCAGATCAACAAGCGCCTCGAGGAGGGCCGTCAGGTCGCCGAGAAGACCGGCACCTGGGAACTCAACGACAAGACGACCGCCAACGGTGACGCCTGGATGATCGGCTACACGCCGCAGCTCGCCACCGCGGTCTGGGTCGGCAACGTCAAGGACCGCAAGGCGATCAAGTACAAGGACGGCCGGGACATCAGTGGCGCCCGGATGCCGGGTGACATCTTCCAGCGCTTCATGAACGACGCGCTCAAGGGCAAGGACAAGGAAGAGTTCCCGCCCGCGGCGAACATCGGCAAGGACGACACCGGCAACGGCGAGGCGCCCCCGCCGGCGAACGAGCCCGGCCAGCCCGGCGGCCCGAACTGCGACCCGCTCGGCCTGTTCTGCCCCGGCGGCACGCCCGGCGGCGGCACCCCGGGTGGTGGCGGCGACCAGGGTGGCACCAACCCCGGTGGAGGCGGGCTCCCCGGCGGTGGTGGACGGCCCGGTGGCGGCGGTGGCGGCGGTGGGTTGCTACCGAGCACACCACCGACACGACAGAACTGACGTACCACCTGACGACGGCGGCCGGACCTCGGGTCCGGCCGCCGCCGCGTTTCGCGTACCGGAATTTCTCCGCGCGCGACGGGACGGCGACCCCCGGTGTACGGCAGGATGCCTCACCATGAGCACCCAGTCGCCCGCAGGCATCGATGAGCCCGGCGCGTCCGAGGCGGCGCCGCGATCGGCAGAGACGATCGACCATCCGTCCCGCTCGGACTGGTTCGTCCGCGGCGCCTCCGGACTGATCGGCGGTCCGCTCGGCGACCACGCCGCAGCCCTGGACCGGCCCGCCGGCCGGGAGAGCCGGTTCTGGACCGCCGGCCGGATCGTGCTGGCGCTCGTCTGCCTGACGCTGGCCCTGCACTGGGTGCAGAAGTCGCCCTGCCAGGACGGCGCCTGGCAGAACAACATCCAGTACACCCGGATGTGCTACACCGACGTGCTGGCGCTCTACTACGCCGAAGGGCTCAACGAGGGCAAGGTCCCCTACGCCGACCACCCGGTGGAGTACCCGGTGCTGACCGGCTACTTCATGGGCGCCCTCGGCCTCCCGGTGCACGCCCTCGGCTCCGACAACCCCGCCATCAACCAGGGCCAGTGGTTCTACAACCTGAACGCGCTGGTGCTCGGCGCGCTCGCCGTCGCCACCGTCGCGGTGATCCTCAGCCTGCGCCGACGACGACCCTGGGACGCCGCGTTGTTCGCGCTCTCCCCGGCTCTGGTGCTCACCGCCACCGTCAACTGGGACCTGCTCGCCATCGGCCTGGCCGCGTTCGGCCTGCTGGCCTGGGCACGCGCCCGGCCCGACCGGTACGCGCTGCTGCTGCCCGGAGTGGCCGGCGTCCTCATCGGACTGGGCGGCGCGGCCAAGATGTGGCCGCTGTTCCTCCTCGGGCCGATCCTGGTCCTCGCGTTGCGCGCCGGCAAGATGCTGGCCGGGCTCGTCGCCACGGCGACCGCGCTGGTGACGCTCGTGGCGGTGAACCTGCCGGTGGCAATCCCGTACCGGGAGAACTGGGAACGCTTCTTCGACCTGAACACCACGCGCCCCATCGACTGGGGCACGCTCTGGTACATCGGCCGCTACCTGGACGGCCGGATCAGCCCGTCCTCACCCGGCGAACTCGGGCCCTTCGAGTGGCTCAACGCGAACATCCCCACCCTCAACTGGCTGTCGTACCTGCTGTTCGGGCTGGCCTGCCTCGGCGTGGCCGGGCTGGCCCTGCTCGCGCCGCGCCGGCCCCGGCTGGCCCAGCTCGCCTTCCTTGTGGTCGCCGCGTTCCTCATCTTCAGCAAGGTGTGGTCCCAGCAGTTCGTGCTCTGGCTGCTGCCGCTCGCGGTGCTCGCACGGCCGCGCTGGGGCGCGTTCCTCGCCTGGCAGGTCGCCGAGGTCGGCTACTTCGCCGCCTTCTACGGCGAACTGCTCGGCACGGCCATGTCCCGGCCGGTCTTCCCCGAGGGCGTCTTCGTGCTGGCGTCGAGCCTGCGCCTGATCACCGTGGTGGTGCTCTGCGGGTTCGTCATCCGGGACATCGTGCGGCCCGAACTGGACGTGGTCCGGCACACCTACGCCGACGACCCGGACGGCGGGGTGCTCGACGGCGCACCCGACGCGCCCTGGCATCAGCGCTGGCGGGCACGAGCCGCCGAACGGCCCGCCGAACCCGTTCCGGTGTGACCGAGCCGGTCGTGTTCCGGTCTACAGGCGGAAGACGACCGCCTCGCCGACCTGCTCCCGGGTCACGCCCGGCGCGTCGACCGGCCGGTCGAGCATCCCCTCCCACGGGGTGCCCGCCAGCTCGTCGCGCAACACGACCACGTTCTTCACGCCGATCTGCCGTAGGTAGTCGACGCTCGCGTAGTCCGGGAAGCTGACAGTCGCCTCGCGGATCTGGGCCTGCGAGCGCGGCGTGAAACCGCTGCCGCCGTTCACCATCGGCTGGAACCGGTCGGTGGACCAGAGCATCACCGGCTGGTCGAGGTTCTGGCTGCTCGGCAGCACCAGCATCGGGCCGTCCACGGTCCGCATCGCCGCCGGCTGCAGCGGCACCACCGGCTGCGGCGTCGCGTTCAGCCCTTCCACGAGCACCAGCGCCAACGGCAGCAGCGTGGCCAGGCGCAGCCACGGGCCCGGCCACGGCGGCACCCGCTCGGCGGCCAGCTCGCGTACGCGCATGCAGAACGCGGTGACCGCGCCGGCCGCGAGCAGGCCCAGCAGCAGCGTGGTCCAGAGCATCATCCGGCCCGGCGTCCGCAACCCGCTCCAGCCCGGCAGGTAGTCGAACAACGGCACGTAGGTGAACCGGCCGCCGAAGAACCGGGTGCCCATCGCCAGCGCCATCGTCACGAGCACCCCGGCGAGCAGGAAGATCCGGTGCCGGACCCGCCAGACCGAGAAGAACAGGCCACCGGCGGCGAGCGCGTAGAGCACGAAGCCCGGCAGCAGCGTCATCTCCGGATGCCAGGGCAGCACGGCGCGGGCGCCCTCGTGCAGCCCGCCCCAGACCCGGGACTCGGCCGGGGCGGTGAAGAACCCGCTCGCCGGTGGCGAGTAGAGCCCGATGTCGCCGAGCGTCCGCTCCGCGTTCGGGTGCAGCTCGGCCACCCTGAAGTAGGGCACCGCCAGCGCCGCGCCCACGGCGGCGAAGGCCAGCCCGCCGAACACGTCGGCCAGGAACAGCCGCCGCCCGAACGGACGCCGCACCCGGCGCCGCCGCACGAACCACAGCACCACCGCGACCAGACCGGTCCCGGCCAGCATGTACGCGAACGGCAGCCCGATGCCGAACCCCAGGCTGAGCTGCCACGCGGCCACCAGCCACCCGGCGAACGCCCAGCCCGCGTGCCGGCGACGCGGCCGGTAGCCGTACCGCAGCGACCAGCCGTGACCCCGGGCCAGCATGGCCAGCGCCAGCGGGATGCCGCCGTTGGAGATGATGTGCAGGTGCCCCGCCTGGGCCAGCAGCCACGGCGCGTAGGCGAAGCTCGCCCCGGCCACCGCGCCGCCGATGCGGCCCGCACCGAGCTGCCGGGCCAGCACGTACGCACCGAACGCGGCGAGCGCGTGCGCCAGCACGAACATGATGTTGTAGCGCAGCACGGCGTGCTCGGGACCGACCCCGATCAGGCCGGCCGGGGCGTACCCGAGGAGCGTGTCGGAGAACGCGAAGCTCCAGTTCTCCGGATAGAACGTGTTCGCGTGCCACAGCATCGCCGGGTCGGTGCGCAGGATGTGGCCGGACCACGCCATCTGCCACGCCTGCAGGCTCGGATCCCAGTAGTCCTGCGGCAGTGTGTGCCGCGGATAGCGCAGCGTCGGCCAGGTCATCGCCGCGGCCAGGGCCAGCGCGGCGACGGCGGCGAGCGTCCACTCGTGCGCCAGGAACCGGCCGACCGTGCGGACGGCCCGGCGGGCCCGGCCGAGCGCCGGCTCCGGCGCGGGGCCGAACGCGGACCAGGGGTCGGCGGGCTCGTCGCCGGCCGTACCCGTTGCGCTCTTGTCCCCGCCCTCGGCCGTGTTATCTGCCGGCTCGTCCCGGGCCTCGGCCGCCTTTGCGGCGGCGTCGTCCTCGACGGAGCTGCCCCCGGCACTCCCGGCCTCGTCGGAAGAGGGCGCCCCGGCCTTCTCCGTCTCGTCCGGCCGGTTCTGCGCGCCCGTCCCGGCCGGCCGGGGCTCGGCGCCGGGCCGGTGGCCGGTCGTGCCGGACTGTTCGGTCGTCACGCCGCCGCGCCCAGCTGCCCGCGCAGGAACGCGATGTCGGCGGCCTGACCCTCGACGCCGCCGGGGGTCTCCACGATCACCGGTGCGCCGGCCGCACGGATCACCGCGACCAGGAGTTCCGGGTCGATGGTGCCGCCGGTGAGGTTGTCGTGCCGGTCCTGGCCGGAGTTGAACGCGCCCTTGGAGTTGTTCGCGTGGATCAGGTCGATCCGGCCGGTGATCGCCTTCACGCGGTCGACCAGGCCCAGCAGTTCCTCGCCGCCCGCGTACGCGTGGCAGGTGTCCAGGCAGAAACCGACCTCGTGGTCGCCGAGCACGTCCCATAGCCGGGCCAGCGCGTCGAGGTGCCGGGCACAGGCGTTGTCACCGCCGGCGGTGTTCTCGATCAGCACCGGCAGCGGGAAGCCGCCGGAGTCCGCCGCGTACGCGAAGGTCTTGCGCCAGTTGTCGAAGCCGACGGCGACGTCGTGGCCGGCGTTGACGTGGCCGCCGTGCACGATCAGGCCCTTGGCCCCGACGTCCGCCGCGGCGGTGGCGTGGGCGAGCAACAGCTTGCGGCTGGGGATGCGGATCCGGTTGTTCAGCGTGGCCACGTTGATCACGTACGGCGCGTGCACGTAGAGGTCGACGTCGGCGCCGCGCAGGCGCTCGGCGTCCTCGCGCGGCTTCGGGGCCTTCCAGCCCTGCGGGTCGGCCAGGAAGAACTGGACCGCCTCGGCCTGCCGGGCGGCCGCCTCGGCCAGCGGGTCGGTCGGGTCGACGTGGGCTCCGATTCGCATGCAGGGCAGCCTACGTCGCGCCTGCGACGGTCGGCGCGCTCGCGCGAGGCACCCGGCGGGTCGAACGCGTCACCACCCGGCCCGGCGGTCGTTGTCCGAGGTGGGATCGATGGTCGACGCTCCGCCCGCACGTGGTCCACAGCACGGACGGGCGAGGGTGGACCCCCGGTGACGGGACGCCCCGCCGTGCGGCCCGGCACGACGGGGCGGGATCCGCTCGTCGTCCCGGTACGGGAGGTCGGCAGTAGGAGCAATTCCTCCATTTACCCCAAGTGGTGACGAGAGCCATTGTATGGTCATAGCAGGTGACAACACGATAAAGCTCCGCGGGGCGTCTTCGATCCAACCTCATCGGTGTGGTCGTTCCTCCCCAGGTCCCACCCAAGGAATGCGGACGGGACGCCCCGCGGTCCCGTGGACAGGGGTCCACCTGCCGGCTCGCGCCGGAGGTGGGCCCCTGTCGCCGCTCCCGGCTCGCCGGGGCCACCGGCCCGGCCATGATCGTCCGGACCGGCTATCCTGGTCCGGTTGTCCGTGTGTCCGACCGGGTTCCCCCGGCACCGGCCACGGGCGACGACGCACGACCTCCTGCCACGGAAGGACCGTGGCCGCCTAGCCCACAGGAGGTGAGCACGTCTTGCGTCATTATGAAGTCATGGTGATCCTCGATCCCAGCCTCGAGGAGCGCACCGTCGCCCCGTCGCTCGACACGTACCTGAACGTGATCCGGACCGCGGGTGGCTCGGTGGAGAAGACCGACGTGTGGGGCCGCCGGCGCCTCGCGTACGAGATCAACAAGAAGGCCGAGGGCATCTACGCCGTCATCGACCTCCAGGCGACGCCGGAGGCCGTTGGCGAGCTGGACCGTCAGCTCCGACTCAACGAGTCGGTGCTGCGCACCAAGGTCATCCGCCCGGAGATGCGCTGAGCATCTAGACCCGGCACGTCCGGATCACAAGCCTCATCCACGCTGTCGTACGGCTCTGAGAGCCTGTACGGCACAAAGATGAGTGCGCGAGGAGATGGTCATGGCAGGAGACACCACCATCACGGTCATCGGCAACCTGACCGATGACCCCGAGTTGCGATTCACCCCCTCCGGTGCGGCGGTCGCCAAGTTCCGGGTCGCTTCGACGCCCCGCTTCATGGACAAGGCCTCCGGCGAGTGGAAGGACGGCGAGCCGCTGTTCCTCTCGTGCACGGTCTGGCGCCAGGCCGCCGAGAACGTCGCCGAGTCGCTGCAGCGCGGCGCTCGCGTGATCGTGTCCGGCCGGCTGCGCCAGCGGTCGTACGAGACCCGCGAGGGTGAGAAGCGCACCGTCATCGAGCTGGAGGTCGACGAGATCGGCCCGTCGCTGCGCTACGCCACGGCGAAGGTGCAGAAGATGTCCCGCTCCGGTGGCGGTGGCGGCGGCTTCGGTGGTGGTGGCGGCCAGGGCGGCGGCGGAGGCAACTTCGACGACCCCTGGGCCTCTGCTGCCCCCGCCCCCTCCCGCGGTGGTTCGGGCGGCAACTTCGACGAGGAGCCTCCGTTCTAATGGCGCCGAGCGCCCGCGATCGCAAACCAGGAGCACGAGCAATGGCTAAGGCTGCGGCCCTTCGCAAGCCGAAGAAGAAGGTGAACCCGCTCGACAAGGACGGGATCACCTACATCGATTACAAGGACACCGCGCTGCTGCGCAAGTTCATCTCCGACCGCGGCAAGATCCGCGCTCGGCGGGTGACCGGCGTCACCTCGCAGCAGCAGCGGCAGATCGCCCGTGCGGTCAAGAACGCCCGCGAGATGGCGCTCCTGCCGTACACGGCCACGACCCGCTGAGAGGAGGCACGGACATGAAGATCATCCTGACTCAGGAGGTGTCCGGCCTCGGCTCTCCGGGCGACATCGTCGAGGTGAAGGACGGCTTCGGCCGTAACTACCTGCTGCCGCAGGGCTTCGCGATCGCCTGGACCAAGGGCGCGGAGAAGCAGGTCACGGTCATCAAGCGGGCCCGCTCGGCCCGCGAGATCCGCGACCTGGGCCACGCCACCGAGGTCAAGACCCAGGTCGAGGGTCTGAAGGTCAACCTGAAGGCCCGCGCCGGCGACGGCGGGCGGCTCTTCGGCTCGGTCACCCCGGCCGAGATCGTCGACGCCGTCAAGGCCGCCGGCGGCCCGACCCTGGACCGCCGCCGGCTGGAGCTGCCCGGCCACATCAAGGCGCTCGGCTCCTACCCGGTCAGCATCCGGCTGCACCCCGAGGTGACCGCCAAGTTCGACCTGAACGTGGTCAAGGGCTGACACCCGAAGCACGACGCGAAAGGCCCGCACCAGTTCCGGTGCGGGCCTTTTCGTATCCCCGCCGATCCACCGCCGGACTCAGCCGAGCGGATTGCCCGTCACCGCGCTGATCACCACGGTGGACAGCCCGCCACCCACGACCGCCGCCGCCAGCGCCACGGTCGCCGACCGCCACGTCGTCCCGACCTGCCGCAGCAGCACCGCCACCACCAGGCTGCTCACCATCGCCAACCCGAACCGCGGCGCCGCCGACACCAACGAATCCAGCGCGTGCGCACGCTGCGAGTCGCATCCCCCGCCGGTGATGTCCGTGACGCACCCCGCCGGAGGCTGACCACTCAGGAACAGCAGACCGACCATGAGCAGTACCGCCGGCACCAGATAACACGCCGCCGTGTAGACGAGCGGCCGCAACGGACCACCCGGATCCGGGTCCAGCAGGTCGTCTTCCAGCCGGCGGCCCCACGAACCGCCGCCGATCGTCTCCACCCGCCGCCGCAACGTCGACGGCGCGGGTTCCACGGGGCGACGGCGAGGCACCGCACGCGGACGCGGCGCCGAGTACGCCACCGCGGGCGAACGCGGAGCCGTCGACGGCGTCTCCATCCACCGCGGATCGTCACCCGACAGCCGGGTACCGGACCAGAACGCCTCGGCCCGTTCCGGCGACGCCCAGCCCTCCCGTACCGGCGGCGCCGTACGGTCCCACGGGTCGGCCGCCGGGTACCGGTCGTCGGTGTCCCGCACCGGCTCCAGGAAACCGGTGTCCGTGAACCGGTCCCACTCGCCCGTGTGCTCCGTACGGTCCCACCGACCCTCCGCCCGCTCCCAGCGGCTCGCGGGCACCGGTCGGTCCCAGGCGTGCACCCCCGACGCGTCCCACGGATCGACAGCCGGCGGCTCCACCCATTCACGCTCGGCCGCTCGGCGGCGCTGCCACGGATCCGCACCCGGCCGCGCCGGCTCCGACGGCGCCGCCGCCCGCCCCCAGGCCGGCTCCGACTCGGACGCCCTTGCCCGCCCCCAGGTCGGCTCCGGCTCCACGGCCGGCGACGGCGACCGGCCCGCATCCGCCGCCGGCCACTCCGCATCCGTCCCCGAGCGGGACCACGCGTCGTCCGAGGCGGCCGGCCGCGACCACGAGGATTCCGACCCCGCGGGTGGCGGCCAGGAGGAGGAAGCCGACCGTCGCGGCCGACCCGCCGGCCGTTCGCCGTCCGACCCAACCGGCCCTTCGCCCGAACCCGTCGACTCCGGCAGCCCCGACCAGATCACCTGCGGCCGGCGCGTCGCCGCCCGGCGCGGACGGCTCCGGGGTGCCGCCCCCGACACCGGCACGTCGTCCTCGTCCGCCCGCCGGTTGCCCACGTACCCCCGCTCCTGCGGGGCGTCCATCGTCCACTCGGCGGTGTGGTCCGACAACGGACCCGCACCGATAGCGCGCAGATCCCGCCGGTCGTCGTCGCGCCGGCCGGCCGCCGCCCGCCACCCACCGCCGGACGAGGGCGTCTCCACCTCGTCTTCGTCCGGCGCGGCGTGCCGCCCGCCGCCGTCCGCGCGACTCACACCGGATTCGAGCGCCCAACGGGGAAGGTACGTCTCCACCGGCTCGTCCTGGCCACGTTCGACCGCCCGCCGCCGGCTCGCCGTGCGGTAACCCTCCGGGGCGTACGAGCCGACCCGGCGCGGCGCGGCGGGCTCGTCCCAGGAACCGCTCGGCCGTCGCTCGCGCGGGCTGTCCTCCCCGCTTCCCCAGTCCCGGTGTCTCACGGCCGGAGCGTGACCTCTCTCAACCCGAAAGTAAACCCGCTGTCCCAGGTGTCGCCGTTCGCAGCGATAGTACGGGACGAACGACGACAAAGCTTGGCCGGAAATCTTCCGTCCACAGGGTGGGGAAAGGAAAAGCCCAGGTCAGAGGGGATACGCCCGGAATTCCCCATCACTTTTCCACACCCTGTGCACACCCTGCGCACATGCCTGTCCCCAGACGTCCACAGGTTGTCCCGAGGCTCATCCACCGGCCTTGTTGAGCGGCTGACCTCGGGTTCCGTATCGTGGTCCCCCGACCGCCGGGCGATGACCCCCGATCGACCGGAGGGTCGGCGGAGAGTTGTCATACCCCGGCGATAGAGCTGGACTCGATCCGACGCAGCGAGGGGGGAACCCGTGTCGGTCACCGACGAGACGCGTGCGGAACGGACCGGGGGATCCTCACCCGAGCCGCCGCCGCGCGATGCGCCGTTCGAGAAGACACCACCTCAGGACGTCGCCGCCGAGCAGTGCGTGCTCGGCGGCATGCTGCTCTCCAAGGACGCCATCGCGGACGTCGTGGAGATCCTGAAGACGAACGACTTCTACCGGCCGGTCCACGCCACCATCTTCGACGCGATCCTGGACATCTACGGGCGCGGCGAACCCGCCGACCCGATCACCGTGGCCGCCGCGCTCGCCGACTCCGGCGACCTGGCCCGCATCGGTGGCGCCCCCTACTTGCACACGCTGATCGCCAGCGTGCCCACCGCCGCGAACGCCGCGTACTACGCCCGCATCGTCGGCGAGCGGGCCGTGCTCCGCCGGCTGGTCGAGGCCGGTACCCGGATCGTGCAGCTCGGCTACGGCACCGGACAGGGCGGCAGCCGCGACGTCGACGACGTCGTCGACCTCGCCCAGCAGGCCGTCTACGAGGTCACCGAGAAGCGCGTCAGCGAGGACTTCGCCGTCCTGGCCGACATGCTCCAGCCGACGCTCGACGAGATCGAGGCGGTCGGCGCCCAGGGCGGGGTGATGACGGGCGTGCCGACCGGGTTCACCGACCTCGACCGCCTGCTCAACGGCCTGCACGCCGGTCAGCTCATCATCGTGGCCGGCCGGCCCGGTCTCGGGAAGGCGCTCGCACTCGACACCCCGCTGCCCACCCCACAGGGCTGGACCACCATGGGTGAGGTGCGCGTCGGCGAGCAGCTCCTCGCCGCGGACGGCACTCCGACGACGATCACCAACGTCTTCGACGTGATGGACGACCGCCCCTGCTACGAGGTCGAGTTCTCCGACGGAAGCGTCATCGTGGCGGACGCCGAGCACCTGTGGAAGACCACCACCCGGGCCAGCCGACGCCAGCCGGAAGCACGCCGGCGGCACCACTGGGCCGAGCCGGTGTTGGCGAAGGTGCGGGCGGCCGAGGCGGCCGCGTCCGCCGAACCGCACCGCCTGGTCACTCTCGCGGAAACCCTGGAACAGGTCGGCCCGGAATTCCGGAACGTGCTTCACACGGTGGCGCAGACGGTGGGTTCCAACGGCCGGGTCGCCCGACCGGTGACCCGGGCCGGCAAGACACGCAACTGGACGGCCCCGGGCTACCCGGTGGGCGCGTTGATCTCCGGCCTCCGTGCACGCGCGGAGCGACCGGTGAACGCCGGCAGTCGCGCCGAGCACGACGGGATCGTCACGACGGCGCAGATCGCGGCCACGCTCCGTACCGAGACGGCCGACCGCCGTCTCAACCACGCCGTGCGAAACTGCGCGCCGCTTCGACTTCCGGAACGCGACCTGGCCGTCCCGCCGTACACCCTCGGGGTGTGGCTCGGAGACGGGCACACCGGGGCCAGCCGTTTCACCACCGCGGACGCCGAGATGGTCGACCTCGTGGCCCGGGACGGCTTCCTGGTGCGCCCGAGCGGTCCCATGGTCTACGGCGTGCATCTGCCCACGCCGGCCAGGGCGGCGGACCGCACGTGCGTCGACTGCGGCGGCTCCACCCGTGCCCTGCGGGAGAACCCCGGAACCCGCCGCTGCGCCGAGTGTCACGAGCGCAACGGCTCCTTCCTGGCTCTGCTCCGCCACGTCGGGGTGGCTTACGACAAGCACATTCCGCAGGACTACCTACGCGCCTCCGAGACCCAGCGCCGGGCGTTGCTCGCCGGTCTCATGGACACCGACGGCACGGTGGCGCCGAACGGGAACCTTCAGTACACGTCCACCTCCCGGCGGCTGATCGACGGTGTGCGGGAACTCGTCGTCAGCCTGGGCTACCGGTGCACCATGACCGAGCGCAAGGTGCGTGGCCGTACCGAGGAGTCGTCGGTCGCGTACACGCTGAACTTCTCCACGCCGGACACGGTCTTCCGGCTGGATCGGAAGCGGACCGCCCATGCGGCCCGGCGACGGACGTCCTCGGACGTCCGCTCCCACTCCCGCTTCATCGTGGACGTCCGTCCGGTGCCGAGCGTTCCGGTGCGCTGCGTGACCGTCGACAATCCCGACCATCTGTATCTGGCGGGCCGCTCGATGATCCCGACGCACAACAGCACGGCGAGCATGGACTTCGCCCGCAATGCGGCTATTCGCGCCAACCAGGCGGCAGCGATCTTCTCGCTGGAAATGAGCAAGGTCGAGATCGTCATGCGACTCCTCTCGGCCGAGGCACGCGTACCGCTGCACGTGCTGCGGAGCGGGCAGCTCTCCGACGACGACTGGACCAAGCTCGCCCGCTGCATGGGGGAGATCAGCGAGGCGCCGCTCTTCGTCGACGACACGCCGAGCATGAACCTCATGGAGATCCGGGCGAAGGCGCGACGGCTCAAGCAGAGGCACGACCTGAAGCTGATCGTCGTCGACTATCTCCAGCTGATGACCTCGCCGAAGCGCACCGAGAGCCGGCAGCAGGAGGTCGCGGACCTGTCCCGTGGCCTGAAGCTGCTCGCCAAGGAGGTCGAGTGCCCGGTGATCGCGGTGAGTCAGCTGAACCGTGGTCCCGAGCAGCGAACCGACAAGCGACCGCAATTGTCCGACTTGCGTGAATCTGGATCGATTGAGCAGGATGCGGACGTTGTCATCCTTTTGCACCGCGACGACTACTACGACAAGGAGTCGCCGCGAGCGGGCGAAGCGGACTTTATTGTTGCCAAGCACAGAAATGGTCCTACCGACACGGTCACGGTAGCGGCCCAGCTGCACCTGTCGCGCTTCGTGGACATGGCGATCGTCTGAGCGGCGTCAGCCGAGCAGCGGGAACCATCCGGCGGCCTCGCCCAGTTCCAGCCGGTCCCGGTCGGTGAGCGGCACCCGCCCGGCGGCCTTCAGCAGGTAGTCGTGGTCGTCCCAGCCGGCCGGCCGTACCGCGTCGTCGCTGAGCAGGCCGTCCATCGTGGTCACCGCGACCCGCGTCGGGTCCGCCGCCGGCCGCGGCGCGTCCGGCAGATCCACCACCAGGTCCAGGTGGTGGATGACCGCCTCGGTGGTCAGGGTGGCGAGCAGATGGGGTACGCGCAGCACGTGGCCCTGTGTGGTCACGTACCCGTCGGGGCCCGCGGCGGTGGCCGCGCGGACGGCGGCGGGCGCGGTGTCGGCCCAGAGGCGGACCACGCTCGTGGGCCGGTCGAAGGCGGCGGCGGAGCGGCGTGCCCACCAGGCGTGCCGCGCGCTCGCGTCGTCGTCGCCGGGGGTGAAGGCGCGCCAGTAGCTGACGTCGTCCACGTCGGCCGGTCCGGACGCGGGGCTGGCCAGGGCCACGAGTGCGCGCTGGGCGTCGCAGAGCACGTGGAAGAGCAGGTCGGCGACGACCCAGCCACGACACCGGGTGGGCCGTTGCAGGCCGGCGTCGTCCAGCGGTGTGACCACTGCGGTGATGCCGTCGTACGCCTGGGCCAGCGCCTCGTGCTGCCGGATCGGGCTCATGCCGTGCAGCCTGCCACGGTGTGGCGGGTGCGGCACGGCGACGAGCGCGCCGGGTCGATGCGGTGCACCGGCCCGGCGTGCGCGTGCTCGGCGGTCAGTCGAACAGTTCGCCGAGGAAGCCGTGCTTCTTCTTCCGCCGGTAGTGGCCGTGGTAGCCGTAGTGCTGCTGCTGGCTGTGGCCGTACGCGGGCTGCGCGTAGCCGTGGCCGGGCGGCGGCGGAGGAGGGGGCGGGGGGACGGCGCCGTAGCCGGGCTGGTGCGGCGCGGCGGCGGGCGGGGGCGGCGGGGGCGGCGGGGGCGGCGGGTAGCCGGCACCGGACGGGGCGGGCTGCCGGGCGCCGCCGTGCTGCTGGTTCCAGTTGGCCTCGGCATCGAACAGCTTTTCCAGCTCGCCGCGGTCGAGGAAGATGCCCCGGCATTCGCCGCACTGGTCGATGACTACTCCGCTGCGCTCGTACTGGCGCATTTCTCCGCGGCACTTGGGACAGGTCATCTGCATGACAACGACGGTACCGGGTGTTTTCACGCGGTGGCGGTCAGCGCCTGCGTGACCTCGTCGTCGGAGACCTCGTGGAAGTCCTCGTAGTACCCGCCGACGGCGGCGAAGTCGTGCGGGAGTTGGCAGCTCACGACCGTGTCGGCCGCGGCGGCGAGCATGTCGTACGCCTGCTCGGAACCGACGGGGACGGCGACCAGGACGCGGGTGGCGCCGAGGTGGCGGGCGACCTGGACGGCGGCGCGGGCGGTGGCGCCGGTGGCGAGTCCGTCGTCGACGATGACGGCGGTGCGCCCGGTGAGGTCGAGCGGTGGGCGGCCGCCTCGGTAGCGCCGTTCGCGGCGGTCCAGTTCGGCCTGTTCGCGGCGGCGGACCTGGGCCCTGTCGTTCTCGCTGATCCGGTCGGCGACCATCTCGTTGAGGACCTGCACGCCGCCGGGGCCGAGCGCGCCGTACGCGACCTCGGGCGCCCAGGGCACGCCGAGTTTGCGGACGACGAGCACGTCCAGGGGTGCGCCGAGCCGGTCGGCGACCACCCGGGCGACGGGTACGCCGCCGCGGACCAGGCCGAGCACGAGGACGTCGGGCCGGCCGGCGAGGTCGGCGAGTCGCTCGGCGAGTTCACGTCCCGCCTCGGTCCGGTCGCGGTAGGTGGTCATTCCTCAGGTGTACGCCTTTCGGCCGGGTCGCGCGGGGCGGTTGCCGGGAATGTCGCCCTGTCGTCCGGTCGGGTGAGCGCCAGCGCGGGGGCGAGGACGAGCAGGGCGGCCGGGTAGAGCAGGTAGCCGAAGCGGGTGGAGGGCATCAGCAGGATCGCGGCGAGCAGCCCGTACCCGCAGATGAGGGCCGTGGCGGCGGCGGTGCGGGGCGGGCGGCGCAGCAGCCGGACGGCGATGGCTGCTCCGGCGGCGACGAGCAGCGCGGCGGCGACGGCGCGGCCGGCCGGGAGTGTCTCGGCGATGAGGTGTCCGGGGAAGGGCGACTGGGCGGGGCTGGTGACGAGGCCGTGGCCGAGCGGGAAGCGCAGGACGTTCTCGACGAGGGCGTCGCGGTCGACGAGCAGGACCGGGACCAGGGCGAGGACGGGTAGGCCGACGGCGCCGAGGGCGGTGCGGGTCGCGGACCGGCGGGTGGCGGCCCAGCAGATCAGCACGACGGCGATCGGCCAGGCGAAGAGTTTGAGGGCGCCGGCGGCGCCGACCGCGAGGCCGGCCCGGCCGGGCCGGCCGGCGGCGGCGAGCGCGAGGGCGAGGAGGCAGAGCGCGAGTACGGGGAGGTCGTCGCCGCCGGTGGCGAGGGTGAGCGCGCAGACGGGCAGGACGGTGGCGGCCTGGACGGCGCGCAGGACGGCGGCGTCGCGGCGGGGTGCGTCCGGGCCGCCGCCGGTGCGCAGCGTGGCGACGAGGGCGACGACTGTGAGTGCGGTGACCACGGCGAACCAGACGCGGGAGTCGGTCCACCAGGTGTTCAGGGCGGCGCGGGGCAGCCCGAACAGCGCCATGCCGGGCTGGTACGGGGTGTAGCCGAGGAGTTGTTCGCCGGGTGGCAGGGCGGCGATGGCGTCGGGTCCGAGGTAGGGGGTGCCGTGTTCGGCGAGGCGGGCGCCGGCGTGTTCGACGACGATCACCTCCTCCTGGGCGCGGTCGGTGCGTCCGCCGGCGCGTTCGATGCTCTGCGTGACGACCGGCAGGAGCGCGGTGGCGGCCCAGGTGAGACCGGCCACGGTCCAGCGTGCGGGCAGCCCGGCCAAGGGGGTGCCGGGGTGGCGGCGGCGCGCGAGCAGTTGGGTGGTGGCGGCGAGCGTGGCGAGGGCGTACCCGATGGTGGCGACGGCGCCCCAGGCGCGGTGCGGGGGGAGTGTTGAGGTGGCGGCGGTGATCGCGGCGAAGACGGTGGCGGCGGCGTAGAGGCCCAGGTCGAGGGCGAGGCCGCCGGCGGCGGTGTCGAGTGCCGACCAGCGGCGGGAGACGGGGGTTGCCGGGTCGGCGTGGGCGGTCACGCGGGCCAGTGTGGCAGACCGGCGGGGTGCCCCGGCCGGGTCAGGGTTGCCGGGCGTCGGTGGCGGTGGGGGGCGCCGGGCGGGTGCGGCCGGTGCGGCGGCCGGGGAGGCGGATGACGGCGCCGGTGTCGTGCAGCGCGGGTGCGAGCGCGCCGGTCCGGCCGCCGTGGCCGCGTTGGAGGGTGGCGAGCAGCGCGGCGGCGGGTAGCGGGCGGGCGAACAGGTGGCCCTGCCCGGCGGCGCAGCCGAGTTCCCAGAGCGCGCGGCGTTGCGGTTCGCTCTCCACGCCTTCGGCGACGACGGTGAGGTCGAGGCTGCGGCCGAGGTCGAGGGTGGAGCGGATGACGGCGGCGGCTTCGGGGGCGGTCTCCATGGCGCCGACGAAGCTGCGGTCGATCTTCAGTTCGTGTACGGGGATGCGGGAGAGCAGGGAGAGCGACGAGTATCCGGTGCCGAAGTCGTCGAGTGCGAGCCGGACGCCGGAGTCGCGTAGCCGGCTGAGGACGCGGTCGACGACGTCGAGTTGGCTGAGTGTGAGTGTCTCGGTCAGTTCCAGCACGAGGCGGTCGGGCGGGAGGTCGTGGGCGCGCAGCCGGGCCAGGACGGCGCCGGGGAAGCGGGCGTCGAGGAGGCTGCGCGGGGACACGTTCACCGAGACGGGCAGGTCGAAGCCCGCGTCGCGCCAGGAGCCGGCGGCGATGAGCGCCTGGTCGAGTATCGCCTCGGCGAACGCGGGGAGGAGTCCGGACCGTTCGACGGCTTCGAGGAAGCGCAGCGGGTCGATGAGCCCGTGGGTGGGGTGGTGCCAGCGGGCCAGGGCCTCGGCGCCGATCACCTCGCCGCTCGCCAGGTCGACGATGGGCTGGAAGTTGACGGTGAACTCGTGGTCGGCGACGGCGCGGGGCAGTTCGCCGCCGAGGGTGAGTCGGCTCAGGTCGGCGGTGTCGCGGACCGGTGCGTAGGTGGCGACGCGTTGCCCGGCGCGTTTGGCCTGGTACATGGCCACGTCGGCGCGTCGCAGCAGTTCCGCCATGCCGCCGGTGGCGGGGGCGACAGCGATGCCGCCGCTGGCCTCCACGCTGATCCGCATGCCGTCGAGGTCGAGCGGGTCGTGCAGTGCCGCGAGCAGGGCTTCGGCGCGGTGGGCGGCGACGGCCGGGGCGGGCAGGCCGCGCAGGAGGACGGCGAACTCGTCGCCGCCGAGCCGGGCGACCAGGTCGTCGGGGTTCGCGGCGTCGCGCAGCCGCTCGGCGACCTGGATCAGTACCCGGTCACCGGCGCCGTGCCCGAGGGTGTCGTTGACCTCCTTGAAGTGGTTGAGGTCGATCAGCACCAGGGCGGTGACGCCGTCGGCGTGCCGGGTGGTGAGCTGGGCGCTGCCCTCGTCGAGCAGGTGCCGGCGGTTGGACAGGCCGGTGAGGGCGTCGTGGGTGGCGGCGTAGGCGTGGTCCTCGGCGATGCGGGCGAGTTCGGCGTACGCCTGGGCGTTGCGGACCGCGGTGCACAGGGCGGAGGCGAAGGTACGCAGGGTGTACTGCTCCCGCTCGGAGAGTTCCACCGGACCGGCGAACCGCAGCCGCAGGACGCCGACGTCGTCGGTCCGGTCGTGGCCCTCCAGGGCGACCGGCATGACCTGACCGTCGACGGCGCTGGGCTGGGGGGCGACTCCGTCGTACGCGATGTTCGTGCTGTTGCCCCGGATGGTGCGTCCGCCGTCGCGCAGCTCGATCTCGACCTCGTCGGCGGAGAAGAGTTCGCTGGCTTCGGTGACCGCCGTGGTGAGCACCTGGTCGAGGTCGACCACGTTGAGGGCGTCGGTGGTCCGGGCCAGGCGCTGCCATGCCTGTTGCTCGGTGCGGGTGCGGATCCGGGCGGAGTAGGCCAGGTGCAGGCTGAGGACCAGCGGAGGCACGGCGAGCAGTAAACGGGGGTCGGCCCGCAGGATGAGGACGGTGCACGCGGCCACGAGGAAGCGGACAGCGAACCCGGCGACCCGCAGGTCGAGGTCGGTACGGAACTGGCGGGCGATGGGCGTCCCGGACGCGAGGGCGATGACCGGCATGGCCAGGAGATCGTCGAGTAGCGCCGCTACCAGGTAGACGACCCCCAGCAGCAGCAGGATGTGGAGCGGCTCATGGGGTGGCCAGATCCCGCCGAACAGCAGTGTGACGAGCGCGCTGCCGCCGGCGACCAGCGTGTGCTTCGCGACGGCGAACGTCGTCTTGATGGGCGCCAACCGAGTGACTGATCCGCAGCCCACACCGACGCCGGTTGCCAGGATTACCCAGGAGGCCGGGGCGACGGCGAGACCGATGACGATCGCGGTCTCGACCCAGGCGAAGGCCAAGGTGGTCGACCGTATGCGCAACGGGGTCTTGATCACCGTGGCCAAGGCGACCGTCACCACCAAAGCTGTGACGGTCACGAGATCACGGACCGAATCGGGCGGCTGGTTCCGGACGGTGAGCAGGGCGGCGAGCACGACGAACGCCGCGCAGCCGCTCACGCTGTACACGAGCAGGCGCAGAGGCGGTTCGACAACCCTTCGACTGTCCGCCGTTCGGCTCAACCGGCATCACCCGCCGCTCACCGTCGGAATGCGATGAGCGGCAGCCTACCTCTTCGCCGGGGCCGTGAGAACCTTCAGGTCCATTCGGTGCTACGCATTGATCGCCCCTCCTCAGATATCAATTGGATCGTGATTGCAGATGGCCGGAGTTCTCTCAGGTCCATTCGGTGCTGCGCATTGTCACGACCCTCCTCGGATATCTCTGTTTGGGCGGTTGAGGCGCCCCCTGTTCCCTTGAAGAGCAGGTTAGAGCGAGGTGAGGCTGATAAGAAAGCATTAATGTCGGTATGCGCAATATAAGTAACTATTGCGGATTAAATGACGTTCTGTCCATGCGCTGTAAGCGGAGCGGAGCCGACCGTATGCTTCACGTACCCGCCCAGTCGCTCAGCGCCATGGGAAAGGCCAAAGCCTCTCTCGTCGCCTGTAGCGTCGCCGTGACGGCTGGACATTACAACCGTTGCTCGGGCGGCTTTCATCGTCGGGACGGATGAGGAGTGGCGGTGCGTGGCCCCCCTGGATGGGGCAACGGCCTTGCGGCCGATCGATTACGCTGCGGCCTGGGCGTGGACGGGAGCCGACTGAGGCTGGAACAGCACCATGGAAATCCAAGTTGTCGGTGGTTTGGCGGTGCGGCTCGGCACGGCCGACCTTTCGCTCGGGACACCCAAACAGCAGTTGGTGTTGGCGCTACTGATTGTGCGGGCCAACCAGTTGGTCCCGGTGCACGAACTGGTTGACGAGCTGTGGCCCGACGGCCCACCCCGCTCCGCGATCGCCAACGCGCGGACCTACGCCGCCAACCTGCGGCGAGGCCTCGACTCGTCCGGGGTCGAGAGGCTCAGGATTGTCCGTGAACAAGGTGGCTACCGCCTTGTCGCCGACGAGAATCTGATCGACCTGCACCGGCGGACCGCGCGCTGGCGCCAGGGCCGGGAGCTGATGCGTGCGGGAGAACCGGCGCAGGCGATCACGTTGCTGAAGGATGCGGTTGATGCTGCAGATCCACTGCTCGCGGGGTTGACGCTGGGGCCGGTGCTGACCGTCCGGCGGGAAGCGATGAACCAGGAACGCCGTGCAACGCTGGAGCTGCTGGCGGAGGCCCACCTCAGCATGGGGAATCCGGAATCGGCGGTGTCGTTTCTGCGGGATCAGGTCCCGCGCGAGCCGCTTTGGGAACGAGCACAGTGTCTCCTGATGCGTGCCCTCATCGGGGCCGGTGACGCAGGTGGCGCCCTCGCCGTCTACCGCGCCACTCGCGAAGCGTTGTCCGACCAGCTCGGGGTGGCACCCAGCGCGGAGATGGAGCGACTTCGGATGGCGGCGACCCAGGCTCGACGCCGGATTCCGGAATCGGCGCGCGAGGTGGAGCCCATCCGGAGTGGTGCTCATAAGCGCAATTGGTTGCCACGAACGGTGATGAATTTCGTCGGCCGGGAGGAAACGGTCGATCGATTGTTGTACGAAGTGGGCGAGGCTTCCGGGCAAGGTCCGACGATCCGGGTGATCGACGGCATGGCGGGCTGCGGCAAGACGACTCTCGCCCTGCACGTGGCCTCCCGGTCGGCCGAGCGCTTCCCCGACGGGCAACTCTTCGTCGACCTGCGGGGACACAGCGCGCGAACACGGACGAACGAGGCCCCCACCGTCAATTTCCCCCCAGCGAATCGACGGTGGGCAGGTGAGGGAGGGGCGTCGTGCATCGGCACCCGAAACGGCGCTCCTCCCCGCCGCCGGCCGCCTCACCCCGCGGCGTCGTACCCGGCGGATAGGGTCGGGCCGTGACCGAACCCGCGCAGCTCACCCACGTCGACCCGGCCGGTGCGGCCCGGATGGTCGACGTCTCCGCCAAGCCGGTCTCGGGCCGGCTCGCGGTCGCCGCCGGCCGCCTGCGCACCACCGCCGAGGTGGTGGAGTTGCTGCGCCGCGACGGCCTGCCCAAGGGCGACGCGCTCGCCGTCGGCCGGCTCGCCGGCATCATGGGCGCCAAGCGCACACCGG
Organism: Micromonospora sp. WMMA1949; assembly: GCF_027460145.1. Classification (NCBI taxonomy): domain Bacteria; kingdom Bacillati; phylum Actinomycetota; class Actinomycetes; order Micromonosporales; family Micromonosporaceae; genus Micromonospora; species Micromonospora sp. WMMA1949. Next base: position 2,716,287 of record NZ_JAPZBG010000001.1, read on the forward strand.
ACCTGATCCCGCTCTGCCACCCGATCGCGCTGCACGGCGTCACCGTCGACCTCGACCTCACCGCCGACACGGTGGAGATCACCGCCACCGCGAAGACCGCCGACCGCACCGGCGTGGAGATGGAGGCCCTGACCGCCGTGGCGGTCGCCGGGCTCGCCCTGGTCGACATGGTGAAGGCCGTCGACCCGGCCGCCTCGGTGGACGCCGTCCGGGTGCTCCGCAAGGAGGGCGGCAAGACCGGCGAGTGGGTCCGGCCGGAGGACCGGCCGTGATCCGGGCCCGGGTGATCGTGGCGTCCAACCGGGCCGCCGCCGGGGTGTACGAGGACACCAGCGGCCCGCTGCTCGTGACCGGGCTGCGCGAGCTGGGCTGCGAGGTCGACGCCCCGGTGGTGGTGCCGGACGGCGAACCGGTCGGCGACGCCCTGCGTGCCGCCCGCGCCGACGGCGTCGACGTGGTGCTGACCAGCGGCGGCACCGGCATCACGCCGACCGACCGCACGCCCGAGGTGACCCGGGCGCTGCTCGACTACGAGATCCCCGGCATCGCCGAGGCGATCCGCGCGCACAGCCGCGACGCAGTGCCGACCGCGGCGCTGTCCCGCGGGCTGGCCGGGGTGACCGGCCGGACGCTCGTGGTCAACCTGCCCGGTTCACGCGGCGGCGCCCGGGACGGCCTGGCCGTGCTCGGGCCGATCCTGCGGCACGCCGTCGACCAGCTTCGCGGCGGCGACCACTGAACCCGCGAGGCACGTGCTCCGGCGTTAGGCTCGCCGGATGAGCACGGAAACCGAAGCCGCCGCGGCCGAGGCGGCCACGCCACCCCCGGCCGGGTGGGAGGAGGCCCGCTCCCGGGTGTACGCGGTGGGCCTGTCCGCCGCGCTCCCCGCTGTCGCCCGTCCGCTGGCCGAGGCCGACGGGCACACGCTGGCCGAGCCGCTGACCACGCGTACCGACCTGCCCGCGTTCCCCACCTCCAGCGTGGACGGCTGGGCGGTGCGCGGCCCGGGGCCGTGGCGGGTCGTCGGGCGGGTGCTCGCCGGGCACACCGCACCGCCGCTGGAGGCGGACGGCAGCACCGTCGAGATCGCCACCGGCGCGATGGTGCCCGAGGGCACGACGGCGATCCTGCGGATCGAGGAGTCGGCGCGTACGGCGGACGGCCTGGTGTCCGGCACGCCCCGACCAGCACCGGAGTGGCGGGAGCCGGGTGAGGAGGCGCACCTCGGGGAGGAGCTGCTGCCCGCCGGCACGCCCGTCGACCCGGCGGTGATCGGCCTGGCCGCCTCCTGCGGGCACGACACGCTGCGGGTCCGCCGCCCACCCCGGGCCGCGCTGCTGGTCTTCGGCGACGAACTGCTCACCTCGGGTCCGCCCGGCGCGGGCCGGGTCCGGGACGCGCTCGGCCCGTCGGTGCCGGCATGGCTGCGTCGCTACGGCTGCCAGATGCGCGCCGCCGACGTGGTCGGGCCGGTCGCCGACACGCTGCCCGCGCACGTGGCGGCGTTGCGCGGCGCGCTCGCCAACGCCGACCTGGTGTGCACCACCGGCGGCACCATGCACGGCCCGGTCGACCACCTGCACCCGACGCTGGAGGCGCTCGGCGCCGACTACGTGGTGAACACCGTCGCGGTGCGCCCGGGTTTTCCGATGCTGCTCGCCCGCCTGGTGGACGGCGACGGCCGGGTGCGGTTCGTGGCCGGCCTGCCCGGCAATCCGCAGTCGGCGGTGGTGGCGCTCGTGTCGCTCGTCGCGCCCCTGCTCGCCGGTCTCACCGGCCGGCCGATGCCGGTGCTGCCGCACGTGACGCTCGCCGAGCCCATTCCCGGGCGCGGTGACTACACCCACCTGGCACTCGCCCGCCGGGACCGCGTCGCCGGCACCGCGTACCCGGTGCGGCACGTCGGCTCGGCGATGCTGCGCGGACTGGCCGGCGCGGACGGGTTCGCGGTGATCCGGCCCGGCACCAGCGGCGCGGCCGGTGACCGCGTGCCGTTCGTGCCGCTGCCACTGACCCCCGGGGAGCGATTCGGGTGAGCGCGACGAACGAACCGACGGGAGACGTCGTGACAGTGGACGCAGGCATGGTGCTCGGCACGGTGACCGACCGGCCGCTCGACCTGGCCGAACACGAGGCGGCGGTGGCCGACCGCCGGGCCGGTGCGGTGGTGTCCTTCCAGGGCGTGGTCCGCGACCACGACCACGGGCGGGCGGTCACCCGGCTGGAGTACGAGGGCCACCCCACCGCCGAGGCGGTGCTGCGCGAGGTGGCGGCCGAGGTCGCGGCCGACCCGCAGGTGTACGCGGTGGCGGTGTCGCATCGGATCGGCCCGCTGGAGATCGGGGACGTGGCGCTGGTGGCGGCGGTCAGCACGGCGCACCGGGCCGCCGCGTTCGCGGCCTGCGCACGGCTGGTCGACGAGGTGAAGGCCCGGCTGCCGATCTGGAAGCGCCAGGTTTTCGACGACGGCACCGAGGAGTGGGTGAACTGCCCCTGAGGGCTCAGCGCCGGGCGGCGAGCGCGGCGGTACGGCCCCACCGGTCGTGGTAGAACGCCGGCTCCGCGCCGGGTCGCCACGGCAGCGCCGCCACGAGCACGATCAGTGCGATGGCCAGGGAGTTCTCCATCAGCGCGCCGAACAGGCCGTCCTGGTAGTGGGACACCTCGGGGAGCTGGTGCTCGTACGGCCAGATCGGTGAGATCAGGAACAGCAGGTAGAGCCCGAGCGCGCCGACGCCGTGGCGGAGCCCGGTGAGCGTCGGGTACCAGATCGGCGGACGCAGTGCCGGCACCCCGTTGGCCGACGGGCCGCCGGTGCCGCGCAGCGGCAGGCCACGGCTGGCGTCGCGGCGGCGGACCGCGGCGTCGGCCAGCACGATGATCGCCGGGATGACCCAGATCAGGTGATGCGACCAGGAGATCGGGCTGATCACGTTGGCGGTGAGCCCGACCAGCGTGAACGCGGTCAGCTCGTCGCCGTCGGCGCGGGCGCTCATCGCGCGGGAGAGGCCCAGCGCCAGGATCAGCACCGAGAACGCCAGCCAGAGCAGGCCGGGCGTCTCGATCGAGTCGTAGAGCCGCGCCAGCAGACCGGCGAGGGACTGGTTGGCGGTCATGTCCGCCGCGCCGACCCGTTCGGTCTGCCAGAGCACACCGGCGAAGTACGCGCGGGACTCCTCACCGACCACACCGAACGTCGCGACTGTCACGCCGGTCGTGGTGGCGACAGCGGTGAGCGCGGCCCGCCACTGCCGGGTCAGCATCAGGTAGGCCACGAACAGCGCCGGGGTGAGCTTGACCGCGGTGGCGAGCCCGATCCCGACACCGGCCCAGGCGCCGCTGTAGACGAACCGGGCCAGCGGCGAATCGGCGGTCTCGTAGTGGGTGCCCCGCTTGGCCCGCCAGCGCAGGCCCACCATGTCCGCCATGATCAGCGCGAACAGCAGCAGGTTGACCTGCCCGTAGCCGAGCGTCTCCCGGGACGGCTCGATGGCGACGGCGAGCGGGGTGGCGATGCCGACCGTGAACCAGAGCGGCCAGCCGAGCCGATCCACGACGGGACGCAGCAGCGCCGCGAGGACGACGGCGAGTGCGCCGATGCTGGCGAGCGCGTTGACGAAGCCGGCGCCGTCGACCGGCAGCCAGGACATCGGCAGCATGACCAGGGCGGCGAACGGCGGGTAGGTGAAGCCCAGCGTGGTCGAGGGCGCGACGAAGTCGTACAGCTCGTTGCCGCCGGCCCACCACAGCACGGCGCCGTGGTAGATCTTCATGTCGAAGAAGTTGTACGGCCGTCCGAAGGCGCCGATGGCGAGCCACGCGGCGTACGACACGGCGGCGACGACGCCGAGACGCACGACGATCCGGCGGTCGACGCGGGAGGTCGGAGCGAGGCGGTTGGTCCGTCTACCGACTGTCGTCGGCATGGCGTGGCCACCCCCGTACCAAGGTCGTCGTACCCGTCCAGGTCCAGCACGGAGCCTAGAACGGCGCCTCACGTTGCTGCCTCCCGCGTTACGCGACCGTGTCCGATCCCACACGTGTTTGCGACATTTCCACCGCGTTAACGGGTCTCGGATGGTTCAGGTGATTGGTGGCCTTGCGGGGGGTGGTGGGCCGTACGAAATGCCTGGTCAGCCGGGCATGCGGCGGGCGGTGGCCGCGGAGCGTACCGCGATCTTCGCCTCGCGACGCGCGGTACGGACCGCGCGCTTGACCGACCGGCGCGAGTGGTCGATCTGGTGGCCGGCGCGCCAGCGCAGGCCCGGCTTGCCCTCGGTGTCGGCGGCGGCGAGGAGGAGGCCACCGAGCAGGCCGACGTTCTTCAGGAAGTGAACCTGGTTGTTGTTGCGGGCGGCCGGGTCGTCGTTGGTCCAGAAGGGGTGACCGGCGGCGGTCGTCGGAACCAGCGTGCCCGCGAGCACCAGCGCGGCCGGGCGGGTGAACCGGCCGGTCGCGAGCATCAGGCCGCCGACGAGCTGGGTGGCGGCGTTGGCCCGGATGAGCGAGACCGTGTCGGTGGGGATGCGGGGGTGCACGTTCCGGATGAGCGGAGCGACCTTCCCGGTGACCGGTTCCGCGGCCTGCACCAGACGTTCCGGGTTGCGCAGGTTGCGGGCGCCGCTGACCACGAAGATGCCGCTCAACATGACTCGGGCGAGGGAGCGCACGGGCTTCATGGCTCAGTCTTACCCCGTCGAGGGCGTCGTCATCCCCGCAACACACGAAAGGTATCGGCCGACGTGGACGTCCGAACGGTATCGATTTCAGCGACCGTCGCGGATGGACCGGTCGCGTTCGGTAAGGTCGCGCGGGTGACGACGCTGCGACTGCGCCCGGAGGGCCCCGCCGACGAGGCGCCGGTGGCCCGGGTGCTGGCCGCCGCCTTCGCCCGCCCCGACGTGGCCACCCCACCGGAGGTCGGCCTGGTCGAGGAGTTGCGGCACAGCCCGGCGTGGATCCCGGAGCTGGCCATGGTCGCCGAGTACGGCGGCGAGGTGGTGGCGTACGCGCTGCTCACGCGCGTGGGCGTACGCACCGACGACGGTCGTACGTGGCCGGCGCTGGCCCTGGGTCCGGTGGCTGTGGCACGGCACCGGCAGCGGCTGGGGCACGGCACGGCGGCGGTGCAGGCGGCGCTGGACGCGGCAGCCGAGTTGGGCGAGCGGCTGGTGGTGGTGCTGGGGGATCCGGCGTACTACCGGCGGTTCGGGTTCGGCCCGGCGGACCGGCTGGGCCTGACCAGCCCCTGGTCCGGGCTGGGTGAGCCGTGGCAGGCGCTGGTGCTGCCGCCGACGGTGAGCGAGGAGCCGCCACCGCCGGCCGGCGAGGTGGTCTTCCCGCCACCGTGGTCGCGCGTCTGAGGCCGTTTCAGAGCAGCCGTCAGGCGGGCTGGGTGCGCAGGTAGCGGCCGAAGTGCGGCACGGTGAACGCCACCGTCCCCCGCTCGCCGGAGTAGATCAGCCCCTTCTTGATCAGCGCGTCCCGGGCCGGGGACAGGCTGGCCGGCTTGCGGCCGAGCGCGCGGGCGATCTCGGCGGTCGGCACCGCCGCGTCCATGTCGTCCCGGCCGCCCTCCTCGCCGTCGACCAGCGCCAGCGTGGCCATCGCGCGCATGTACTCGCGTTCGGCCGGCGTGGCCCGCTCGAACCGGGAACCGAAGAACCCCACCGCCAGCTCGGCCTCGGCCTCGGGCGCGGCGACCCGGACGTCCGCCGCGGTGATCGGCGAGCGGGGCGCGTGGTCCCAGGTTGCCTTGCCGTACGCCTGGACGAAGTAGGGATAGCCGCCGGACTTCTCGTAGAGCAGGTCGAGGGCTTTCTGCTCGTACTCGACCTCCTCCCGCTCGGCCGGGGCGCAGAGTGCCTGGTCGGCGGCGATCCGGTCGAGCCGGTCGATGCGCTGGTAGCGGTAGAGCCGCTCGGAGTAGGACTTGGCGGCGCTGAGGACCGCGGGCAGGTGCGGCAGGCCCGCGCCCACGACGATGAGCGGCGCGCCGAGCTGGGACAGCTCGTGGCAGGCGGCGCAGAGCGCGGAGACGTCCTCGGCGCCGACGTCCTGCATCTCGTCGATGAAGATCGCGATGCCGGTGCCGACGTCGGTGGCGACCGCCGCCGCGTCGCTGAGCAGTTCGACCAGGTCGATCTCGATGTCGCCGGAGTCGGCGCGCCCGCTGCTCGCCGGTACGTCGATGCCGGGCTGCCAGCGGTCGCGCAGCTTGGGCGCCGCGCTGCCGCGCCCGGTGGGGGCGGAGCGTTGCGCGAACGCCTTGAGGACGCCGAGGAACGCGTCGATCCGGTCCGGGGCGCGGTGCCGGGGTGCCAGTTCGCGGACCGCCATGTGTAGCGCGGCGGCGATCGGGCGGCGCAGCGACTGGTCCGGCCGGGCCTCGATCTTGCCGGTGCCCCAGAGGTGGCTGATCGCCTCGGAGCGCAGCGTGTTGAGCAGGACCGTCTTGCCCACCCCACGCAGGCCGGTGAGCATCAGGCTGCGTTCGGGCCGGCCGCGGGCGATCCGTTCCAGCACCACGTCGAAGACGTCCAGTTCCCGCCCCCGCCCGGCGAGTTCGGGCGGGCGCTGGCCGGCGCCCGGTGCGTACGGGTTGCGGACCGGATCCACGAATCGCACAGTATCGGGTTCTCTAGCGACCAGGCTAGATGCGCGTAGAGGCGGCTACCGCGTGTCGGCCTCGATACAAAACTAGGGCTGTCTAGCGTGGATGCTAGACAGCCCTAGTTTTGGTTACCGACATTCGTGGAGGGTCAGCGGCGCTTCAGGCAGAGCACGAAGTCGAGCGTGTCCAGCTCGCTGTCGAAGAAGTACCAGTCGGTGTACCCGGCCACCTTCCCGCACTTGGCCTCCGCGTCCTTCTTGCCGCTCGTCGCGCCGTCGATGCGGCGCAGCACCTCGTACGTCTTCGGGGCGCAGTCGGCGATCACCAGCTTCGGCTGGCCTCCGCCGCCCTCGTTGGCGACGCACTGGCCCGCCTTGACGAAGCGCGGATCGGTCGAGGAGGCCGGGGCCGCCGTCGTGGGCGTCGTGTCGGCCGGCTCGCTCGGCGCGGCCTCACCGGTCGGATCCGCGGCCGGCGCGGTGGCAGCGGTCGTGCCGCCGGTCGGGGTCTGCTCGTCCCGGCCCAGCATCCAGTACGCCCCGGCGCCGCCCAGCAGCAGCACGGCCAGCACGACCACCACCACCACCAGCGGGCCCTTGCCCCGCTTCGGCGGCGGCGTCGGCTCGGCGTACGGCGGAAGCCCACCGCCGTACTGCGGTCCGGCGTAGGGGTCACCCGGTTGGCCCTGCTGCGGGGACCAGGCCGAACCCGGCTCGAAGCGCTGCGTCGGCGGCCCGTACTGATCGGCCGGCGGCCCGTACCGGTCGGCGGGCCCGTACTGGTCGGGCGGCCCGTACTGGTCGGCGGGGCCGTACTGGTCGGCGGGGCCGTACGGCCGTGCGCCCGGCGGCGGGCCGTACCGCGGATCCGGCTGCGGGGCGTAACGCGGGTCGCCCTGCGGGGCGTAACGGGGGTCGGGCTGCGGGGCGTAGCCGTCGTCGGGCCGTCCCCACGGCTCGGGAGAGCCGCCACCCGGTGGACCGAAGTTCGACATGAACGCCTCCTGCGTACGCCAGTGCTGAGAGGCCGGCCACCAACTGGGGACGCCGACGCCGTGGCCACCGTAGCGTGGTCAGACGATGAGCTCACGCCCCACGAGTGCGACGAACGTTGTCGATTCCGCGACGCCGCCCGCCCGCACCGCCCTGATCTGGACCGCACTCGTGCTGGTCTACCTGCTCTGGGGCTCGACGTACCTGGGCATCCGGGTCGCTGTCGAGTCGTTGCCGCCGCTCATTTCAGCGGCGATGCGGTTCGCCGCCGCCGCGGTGGTGCTCGCCGTGGTGCTGCGCCTGCGACGCGGACCCGGTGCGTTGCGGGTGCCCGCGCGCCGCGTCGGCTCCGCCGCGCTCATCGGCGTGCTGCTGCTGGCGGGCGGCAACGGACTGGTGGTGCTCGCCGAGTCCGGCCCGCCCGGGACCGCCGTACCGTCCGGTGTCGCGGCGTTGCTCGTCGCCACCGTGCCGCTGCTCGTGGTGCTGCTGCGCACGGCGGGTGGCGACCGGCCACGACCGTGGACGTTCGCCGGGGTGGCCCTCGGCTTCGCCGGTCTGGTCCTGCTCGTGCTGCCCCGGGACGGTGTCGACGGCGTGCCGGTGGCCGGCGCGCTCACAGTGGTCGCCGCCGCGACGAGCTGGTCGGTCGGCTCGTACCTGTCCGGCAGGATCGCGATGCCCGCCGACCCGTTCGTGGCCACCGTCTACGAGATGGTCGCCGGTGCGACGGTGCTCGCGCTCGTCGGCGTGGCCCGCGGGGAGCTGCGCGGCTTCTCCTTCGCCGACGTGACCGGTCGGTCCTGGGCGGCGATGGCCTACCTGATGGTGGCCGGATCGCTCGTCGCCTTCACCGCGTACGTCTGGCTGCTCGCCCACGCGCCGATCTCCCTGGTCTCCACGTACGCGTACGTGAACCCGGTGGTCGCGGTGGCGCTCGGCGCGTTGTTCGTCGCGGAACCGATCACCTCGCAGGTGCTGATGGGCGGCGCGGTCATCGTGGTCGGCGTGGCGGTGGTGGTGAGCACCGAGCGGCCCCGCCGGTCCCCGCCACCAGCCGTCGACGGGACGGCCGGGGAGCCGGCCGGGCGGTAGCGTCCCGGCCCGTGTCGGCGGTGCTGGTGACGGGGATCGCGCTGCTCGGCGCACCAGCCGGGTGGGCGGCCGTGCCGGTCGGCCGGTCGCTCGTCCCAGGGCACCCTGGCGACGCTCCGCGCCGGAGCACCCTCGCCCTGGCAGGTGTCGTGGTGTTCGGCGGGCTCGCCGCCACCAGGGGCACCGACCCGGCGCTGCCCGCGCTGCTGCTGGTCGCCGCCGTCGGGCTGGTCCTCGGGGTCACCGACGTGACGGCGCTGCGTCTGCCCGACCCGCTGGTCGGCGTGGTCGCGCTCGGCGGCGGGCTCGGCCTGATCGCGGCCACGGCGGCGACCGGCGAACCGCGCCGCCTGGCCGTCGCGGTGGGCGGGGCCGCGCTCTCCTTCGTCGGGTACGCGCTGCTGGCCCTGCTGCCCCGCGCCCGGCTCGGCTTCGGCGACGTGAAGCTCGCCGCCGCGCTCGGGCTGCCGCTGGGCTGGCTCGGCTGGCCGGCACTGCGGCTCGGCCTGTTCCTGCCGCACGTGCTCGCCGGAGTGGCGGTGCTCGTCCTGCTCGCCGCCGGCCGGGTACGCCGGGACACGCCGGTGCCGTTCGGCCCGGCGCTGCTCGGCGGCGCGTGGCTCGCGGCCGTCCTCACCTGATCGCCGCCAACCGGCCCGGCCCGTGTCCGTGGCCCGCCGGACCCGCCGCCGTCAGATCAGCCGGAGCTGGTGGTCCTTCGGGCGGCGGGGTTCGGTCGCGTCCAGGCGCTCGAACAGCGCCGGGTCGATCACGTCGAGGAACGGCGACGGGCGGGTGTCGCGTTCCGCGCCGTGCCGGGCGCGGCGGCCCGCGTGGCTGACGTAGAGCCGGTCCTGCGCCCGGGTCAGCCCGACGAAGAACAGCCGTCGCTCCTCGGCCACCGCGTCGTCGTCCGGCTCGGAGCCGGGCCAGCGCAGCGGCAGCAGGCCGTCCTCGGCGCCGACCAGGAACACCACCGGGAACTCCAGGCCCTTCGCGGCATGCAGCGTGAGCAGCGTGACCGCTTCGGCGCGCGGGTCGAGCGCGTCCACCTCCGCGCCGGTGGCGAGCTGGTTGAGGAACAGCTCCAGGTCGTCGCCGCACCGCCGGGCCAGCGGGGTGAGCAGGTCCACCGCGGTGCGGACGTCCTCGGGGCGTACCGCGCCGGAGCCGTCGAGCGTGGGCACCGCGAACCGCTCGGCGAGGATCTGCCCGGCCTGGCGTACCCGGGCGGTGAGCGAGCCGTCGAGTCCGGCGTGGCGCAGTTCGCGGGCGATCGCCGGTACGCCGGGACGGTCGCGCAGCCGGTCGTGCGAGCGCTTCTGCACCGGGATGTTCGCCCGGGCCAGCGCGTCCACGATCGGTGCGGCCTGCGCGTCGGTGCGGTACAGCACCGCGATGTCGGAGAAGGACAGCGAGGTGGCCCGCCCGTCGATCCGCCCCGAGTCGAGCGAGCGGTGGGACAGGCCGCCGACCAGTTCGTCCACGGTACGGACCACGAAGTCGGCCTCGTCGTGGGGAGAACTCGCCGCGTACCGGCCGACGAGCGGCGCCTCCGGGTCGAGCCGGGCCGGGTCGAGGCGCCGGCCGCGCACCAGCGACGACGGCGCGATGGCCTGCACGGCAGCGGCCAGGATCGGCGCCGAGGAACGGTAGTTGCGGTTCAGCCGGACCAGCCGGGCGTCGGTGAAGTCCTGCGAGAAGCGCAGGAAGTAACCCACGTCCGCACCCCGGAACGAGTAGATCGCCTGGTCCGGGTCACCGATCGCGCACAGGTTGCCGTCCGGCGGGCTGAGCAGCCGCAGCAGGTCGTACTGCACCGCGTCGACGTCCTGGTACTCGTCGACGAAGATCCACTTCCACCGCTCGCGGTACTCCCGCACCAGCTTCCGGTCCCCCTTGAGCAGGGCCACCGGCAGCGTCAGCAGCTCGTCCAGGTCGACCAGGTCCCGCTTGCGCAGCAGTGCCACGTACCGCTCGTCGTCGTCACCGGCCTCGGCGCGCGCCGCCGCCCGGTCCGCGTCGTCGGCGATCCGGAAGTCCGCCGGCAGCCCGGCCGCCGCCGCGTTCTCCCGCAGCACGGTCAGGCCGAGCGAGTGGAACGTGCCGACCGTGACGTCCTCGGCGACCGGCCCGAGCAGCCCGTCCAGCCGGTGCCGCAGCTCCTCGGCCGCCCGCCGGGTGAACGTGATCGCCAGGCACTGGTCGGGGAAGACGTTCAGCTCCGCGCAGAGGTACGCGATCCGGTGGGTGAGCGTCCGCGTCTTGCCGGTGCCCGGACCGGCCACGATGAGCAGCGGACCACCCGGCGCCGACGCGGCCACCCGCTGCATCGCGTCCAGCCGGTCCAGCAGGCCGGTGCCGACCTCCTCCATCCCGGCGAGCATCGGCTCGAACGGTTCGTGCGGAGACGGCGGCGGCGCGATCGGAGGCGCGGGCGGCGGCGTGCGCTTCGGCTCCGGCCGGGCCGCCGCCGGGCGCTTGGCCTTCGGCTTCGGTGCCGGCTCCGCGGGCCGCCGCTGCGCGGGCACCGGTACGTCGAACAGCGTCTCCTGCCCGGCCCGGCCACCCGAGGCGCCCAGTTCCGCCGGATCGAACAGGGTGATCACGCCGTACTCGCCGTCGTAGCCCGGCACCCGGCGCACGTCGCCGCGGCGCAGCCGGCCGATGCCCTCCGCGAGCAGCTCGCCGCCGACCCGGCCGATCTCCTCGATCGGGGTACGCGTCAGGATCTCCAGCTCCGGGCCGAGCGCGGCGATCAGCTCGTTGAGCTTGCCCTCGACCTTCTTCGACCGCGCGCCGACCCGGTTCAGCTCACCCAGGATCTCGGCCAGCGGCACCAGGTGCGCCACCTCGCGCGCGTGCGCCGGACGGTGACCCACCGGCCGGTCCGCCAGCTCCTCGACCCGGCTGAGTACGCCCACCGTCAGCGGTTTGCCGCACTCCGGGCAGCGTCCGCCCGCCTCGCGGGTCCGCTCCGGCGACCAGTTCACCCCGCACAGGCGGTGCCCGTCAGCGTGGTACTTGCCCTCCTCCGGGAAGAACTCCACGGTGCCCGCGAGCCCGTCGCCGGTCCGCAGCGCCTCCCGGATGGCGAAGTAGTCGCGCGCGGCGGTGAGGACCGTGGCCTCCCGGGCCAGCGCGGGCGGCGAGTGCGCGTCCGAGTTCGACACCAGCTGGTAGCGGTCCAGGCTGCCGACCCGCCAGTTCATCTCCGGGTCGGACGACAGACCGGTCTCCACCGCGAAGATGTGCTCGGCCAGGTCGGCGTAGCAGTCCGCGATCGCGTCGAAGCCGGACTTCGAACCGAGCGCGGAGAACCAGGGCGTCCAGATGTGCGCGGGCACCAGGTAGCCGTCCGGGCTCGCCTCCAGCGTGATCTCCAGCAGGTCGCGGGAGTCCAGCCCGAGGATCGGCCGGCCGTCCGAGCCGAGGTTGCCGATCCGGCCCAGCGCGGTGTTGAACCGGGCCACCGCGTCCAGGTCCGGCAGGTAGATCAGGTGGTGCACCTTGCGGGTGCGGTCGTCGCGCTTGTAGATCGTGGAGATCTCCACGCTCAGCATGAACCGGACCGGGTCGGCCTCCGCCTCACTCGCGAGGCGGGGCGGCAACCGCCGGGCCACGTCCCGCTCCGCCTCGGGCGAGAGGCGGTACAGGCCCGGCTCGGCCGGGTGCAGCGTCTCGCGCAGGTGGTCGTACCAGGCGGGATGGGTGAAGTCGCCGGTGCCGAGCACGCCGATGCCCTTGCGCCGGGCCCACCAGGCCAGGTTCGGCAGGGTCAGGTCGCGGCTGCACGCGCGGGAGTACTTCGAGTGGATGTGCAGATCCGCGACGTACGGCGGGAGGCCACCGGGGGGTGCGGCGCTGAACGGAGGCACGCCGCATCCTGTCACGTCCGGTCCACCGCCCGCCCGTCGCCACGCGTACGGGTGACCTGAGCAATGCGGTGCTGGACTCGGCGGCCCCGGCACGCTATTGCGCGCGCAGCTCGACGAGCGTCACCTGGGGAGGCGCACCCACCCGTACCGGCGGGCCCCAGAAACCGGCGCCGTTCGTGACGTACACCTTCGTGCCGTCGACCTCGCCGAGACCGGAGACCACCGGCTGTTCGAGCTTCACCGCCAGGTTGAACGGCACCATCTGGCCGCCGTGGGTGTGCCCGGAGAGCTGGAGGTCGACGCCGAACTTCGCCGCCTCCTGCGCGGCCACCGGCTGGTGCGCCAGCAGCACCACCGGCCGGCTCGGGTCACGGTCGCCGAGGGCGGCGGCGTAGTCGGCGGGCCCGGCCACTCCGGTCCCGGCGGCGCTCACGTCGTTCACCCCGGCCAGATCCAGCACGCCACCCCGGGCCTGGATCTCCTGCCGCTCGTTCTGGAGCACCCGCAGGCCGAGCCGGTCCACCTCGCGGACCCACTCCTCCACGCCCGAGTAGTACTCGTGGTTGCCGGTGACGAAGAAGTTGCCGTACCGGGACCGCAGGTCGCGCAGCGGCTCGGCGGCCTCGCCCAGCTCGGCCACCGTGCCGTCGACCAGGTCACCGACCACGGCGACCAGGTCGGCGTCCATCCGGTTGATCATCGCGACGATCCGCTCGGTGTGCGCCCGGCCGCGCAACGGCCCGAGGTGGATGTCGGAGACGGTGGCGATACGCAGGCCGTCCATGCTCCGGGGCAGCTTCGCCAGCGGGATCTGCACCCGGTCGAGCTGCGGCGGACCCATCGCGGTGCGGACGCCGTACCCGGTGACGCCGGCGGCGGTGAGCCCGGCGAAGATCGCCGCCCCGCGGGCGAGCAGCAACCGCCGGGAGGGGTCGTGGTCCGGCGCGGGGGTGCCGGCCGGCGGCACGTCGGCGTTGTCGACCGGCGGCGTCGTCGCACCCTCCGCCGTCGCCGCGCCCACGAGTGCGGGCTCGGGCTCCGGGCCGGCGGCGACCGCCGAGCGGGCCCGGCGGCGCAGCACCAGCCGGACCACCGCGGTCGGCACTTCGAGCACCAGCAGCAGCACCAGCAGGTAGAACATCAGCGCGACCCAGAGGTAGCCGGGCCAGGCGAGCCAGTACCAGCCGTTGCGCGTGCCGGCCATGGTCACCGGTACGAGCACCGCCAGCGCCGCGATCGCCACCGTGCCCGCCCGGCGCCACCGCCCCGGGCGCGTGGTGTCCCGAACCAGCCGCTTCCACAGGTAGAAGTGGATCAGGCCGATCACGAGCACGACGAAGCCCAGGAATGCCGCCATGGCCAGCACGTGTGCCCTCCTCAGCCGCCCGCGAAGGGCGGCAGCACGTCCACCGTCACCCCGGCCGGCAACAGTGCCCGTCGATCATGACAGGCCACGCCGTCGACCAGAAAACTCGCCGCCTTCAGCACCACCGCGAGGCGTTCGCCGTGCCGGGCGGTCAGGTCATCGAGGAGTTCGTCCAGAGAGCGGCCGGCGGATGCGGTCTCCTCGGAGCGACCGGCGGCAGCCCGGGCGCCGGCGAAATAGCGGACCGTGAGTTCCATCCTCAGCCTCCGATCGCCGACATCGAGCGCGCGGGCTGGAGGAACGTCGGATCGTCGATGCCGTGCCCGGCCCGCTTGGCCCACATCGCGGCGCGCCAGCGGCGGGCCAGTTCCTCGTCGTCGGCGCCGTCGCGCAACGCGCCGCGCAGGTCCGACTCCTCGGTGGCGAACAGGCAGTTGCGCACCTGGCCGTCGGCGGTGAGCCGGGTGCGGTCGCAGTCGCCGCAGAACGGCCGGGTCACGCTGGCGATCACCCCGACCCGGGCCGGCCCACCGTCCACCAGCCACGTCTCGGCCGGTGCCGCGCCCCGCTCGGAGGGGTCCGGCGTCAGCGCGAACGCGGCCTGCAGGGAGGCCAGGATCTCGTCGGCGGTGACCATCGTCGAGCGGTCCCAGCCGTGCTGCGCGTCGAGCGGCATCTGCTCGATGAACCGCAGCTCGTAGCCGTGCGCGAGCGCGAACCGGAGCAGCGCGGGCGCCTCGTCGTCGTTCGTGCCGCGCATGAGCACCGAATTGATCTTCACAGGGGTCAGCCCGGCCTCCGCGGCCCCGGCCAGCCCGGCGATTACGTCGGCGAGCCGGTCCCGGCGGGTCAGCGCGGTGAACCGGTCCCGGTCCAGCGTGTCGAGCGAGACGTTGACGCGGTCCAGCCCGGCTTCGCGCAGCGCGGACGCCATCCGGGCCAGGCCGATGCCGTTCGTGGTCAGCGAGATGCGCGGCCGGGGCGTGAGCGCGGCGACCGCCGCCACGATGCCGGGCAGGCCGGGCCGGATGAGCGGCTCACCGCCGGTGAAGCGCACCTCGGTGATGCCGAGCCGGGACACCGCGACACCCACCAGTCGGACGATCTCGTCGTCGGTGAGCAGTTGCGGATTGGCCAGCCAGGGCAGACCCTCCGCCGGCATGCAGTAGGTGCAGCGCAGGTTGCACTTGTCGGTGAGCGAGACCCGCAGGTCCCGGGCGACACGGCCGTACCGGTCGGCGAGGACGCCGTCGGCCGTCCGGGGGGCGCTCATCTGTCGACCGTAGCGCGGTCGGGCCCCCGGAGGGCGGCACGGGCGGTGGAGCGTACGGCGTCCGCGTACGCGGCACCGAAGATCGCGGTGTGCACGAGCAGCAGATGCAGCTGATGCAGCGGCACCCGTTCCCGCCACCCGTCGGCCGGTGGCCACGCCTCCCGGTAGGCGGCCATGATCCGATCCAGGTGCGGTGGGCCGCCGAACAGCGCGAGCTGCGCCAGGTCGGTCTCGCGGTGACCGCCGTGCGCGGCCGGGTCGACCAGCCACACCCGGCCGTCGGCGCCCCAGAGCAGGTTGCCCGGCCAGAGATCGCCGTGCAGCCGGGCGGGCGGCTCGTCACCGCCGAACTCGCCGATCCGGTCGACGACCTGCTCGACGAGCGCCGCCCCGGCGCCGTCGAGCGCGCCGCCGTCGACCG
Source organism: Micromonospora sp. WMMA1949 (assembly GCF_027460145.1). NCBI lineage: Bacteria > Bacillati > Actinomycetota > Actinomycetes > Micromonosporales > Micromonosporaceae > Micromonospora > Micromonospora sp. WMMA1949. Next base: position 2,731,925 of record NZ_JAPZBG010000001.1, read on the forward strand.
ACATGCGCAGGTAGGGAAGGAGTCGGCGCCGGGCGAACCAGTCCGGCCAGGGACCGGGGTCGGGCGTGTTGTCCTGCGGCAGCGCGCCGATGAACCCGGCCCGGTCCGCGCCGAACGCGGGCGCCCCGGCGCGGTGCAGCCCGGCCAGGTCGCGGCCGAACGCCTCTGCGGCCTCCGGCGTGGGCTCGCCGGGCTCCACCCAGTCGAGCGCCAGCAGGTCGGGCAACGCGACCAGCACGTCCGGTACGGGCACCGAGCCGGCCTCGCGCAGCCAGTGCAGCCCGGCCGCCTCGGCGGCGAAGAAGCCCTCCGGCAGCGGACGCGTGGCCCGTTCCGGCCACGTCTTCGCGAACACCGAGTGCCCGTCGTCGAGCGTGAGCCGGGAGGCGGCGCAGATGTCACCACCGGAGACCGGCGTCTCCCGGATCCGCTGGTGGGTCAGGAAGGTAGGCAGGTGCTCCGGGTGTGCCCGCAGGTATGCCAGGTCCATGTGCGCAAGGTAGCGGTTACCTCGGACATCCGTGTGCCGAGAAGCGCCGCCGATTGCCGCTGACCTGGACCGATACGCTCCGTATCTGTGGACGGACGGCGTGTCGTCCACAGGGGCGGACGCGGTGGTCCGCCACCGCCCACGCTCCCGGCATGAACTCCACCGAGCCAGCGCGCCTCTCCGTCCGCTCACCGGCCGACATGGTCGCGGCCGTGCCCTACCTGCTCGGCTTCCATCCCGCCGACAGCGTCGTGGTGGTCGCGGTACGCGGCCGGCGCGTCGTCTTCGCCGCCCGCGGCGACCTGCCCGCACCCGGCGCCGACCCCGGCCCGGCGGCCCGGCACCTGGCACAGGTGGTGGCCCGGCAGGACGCCGACGCCGCCACGGTCGTCGGCTACGGTCCGGCCGCCCGGGTGACAGGGATCGTGGACGCGATCGGCGACGCGCTGACCGCCACCGGGCTGGTCGTGCTCGACGCGCTGCGCGTCACCGAGGGCCGCTGGTTCTCGTACCTCTGCGCCGAGCCGTCCTGCTGCCCGCCCGAGGGCACCCCGTACGACCCGGCCGCCAGCCAGGTCAGCGCGGCTGCCGTGTTCGCCGGTCAGGTCGCGCTGCCCGATCGGGCTGCGCTGGTCGCGCAGGTGTCCCCGCTCGATGGGCCGGTCCGGCTCGCCATGCGCCGGGCCACCGGCCGGGCGCGCCTCCGCCTGGCCGCGCTCACCGGCCCTCCGTCCGCGTCGTCGGGCGGCCCGGTGGGCGGCGCGCCGATCGACGGCTCCGAGCCGGGCAAACAGTCGCCGGTCCCGGCGGACGGCCCGGCGACGGACGGACAGTCGCTGGGTCCGGCCGACGGCCCCGCATCGGGTGCGGCGCCGCGTGCGGTGCGGACGGCGGGCACGGCGGCAGTGCGTGCCGCCTTTCGCCGGCAGCGGCGCGGCGAGCGGCTGGACGACGACGAGGTGGCCTGGCTGACGGTGCTCCTCGTCCACGTGGCCGTACGCGACCACGCCTGGTCCCGCACCGACGGCCGGGACGAGGACATCAGCCTCTGGACGGACGTGCTGCGACGCGCCGAGCCGGACCTGATCGCCGCGCCGGGCTGCCTGCTCGCGTTCGCCGCCTGGCGCTGTGGGCACGGGGCACTGGCCGCTGTCGCCCTGGAGCGGGTGCTGTCCGCCCACCCCGGCTACTCGCTCGCGGTGCTGCTCGACGAGGCGCTCCGGCGCGGCCTCGCCCCGGCCGCGCTGGACGGGTGGCCCGGTCCGGACGACGGCGCGGTGCTGCGGCGCCGCCGACGCCGACCCCGCCGGTGACCGCTCACCCGTCCGCCGGGCCGACCCGGCCGGAGACCGCTCACCCGTCCGCCGGGACGGCCACGTCCGCGACGCCGGTGCCGTCAGCTGCCGACGCGCGCCGCCCCGGTGTAGACGTTCATGGTCGGCCCGCGCAGGAAACCGACAAGCGTCATCCCGGCCTCCTCGGCCAGCTCGACCGCGAGCGTGCTGGGTGCGGACACCGCCGCGAGCAGCGGCACCCCCGCCATCCACGCCTTCTGGGTGAGTTCGAAACTGGCCCGCCCGGAGACCAGCAGCACGTGCCCGGCCAGCGGCAGCCGCCCCTCCCGGGCGGCCCAGCCGAGCACCTTGTCCACCGCGTTGTGCCGCCCGACGTCCTCGCGCAGCACGACCAGCTCCCCGTCGGGGGTGAAGAGGCCGGCGGCGTGCAGGCCGCCGGTGCGGTCGAAGGCGCGCTGCGCGGCGCGCAGCCGGTCCGGCAGCGCGGCCAGCAGTTCGGCGGTGACCACCAGCGGGTCGTCCCGCACCGCGAACTGCGAGCGGGTCCGTACGGAGTCGATGCTGGCCTTGCCGCACACGCCGCACGAGCTGGTGGTGTAGAAGTTGCGCGACGGGTCGGTGACGGGCTCCGGCACACCGGGCGAGAGCACCACGTCGACCACGTTGTACGTGTTCGGCGTCTCCGCCCCGGCGCACAGCTGCGCGGTGTGCACGTCCTCCGCCGACCGGATCAGCCCTTCGGTGAGCAGGAAGCCGATCGCCAGGTCGAGATCGTCGCCGGGCGTACGCATGGTCACCGCCAGCGGCCGGCGTCGGCCCGGACCGGCCGCGCCGACGCGGATCTCCAGCGGCTCCTCCACGGCCAGGGTGTCCTGCCGTCGGATCCGCCCCCGGCCGTCCCCGGCCGCGTCGAGGTCGATCCGCAGCACACCACGCCGATCAGTCGCCCGTCCCATGCCGCCATCCTCCCCGGGCGTCCCACCGGCCGCACGTCGCCCCACGTCTTCCCACCCGGCCCCGGCCGCCGCGACGAAACCTCGTCGACCAACGATGGAGGGCGGGCACGTGGCTACTGTGAGGCGATGACGGGGTACGCGGCCATCCTGCTCGCCGGTGGTGCGGCCCGGCGGATGCGCGGAGTGGACAAGCCGGCCCGTGCGGTCGGCGGCCGGCCGATGCTGCACCGGGTGCTGGACGCGGTGGCCGACGCGGACCAGCGGATCGTGGTCGGCTCGTCCGGCCCGGTGCCGCAGGGGGTCCGGACGACGCGGGAGGAGCCGCCCGGGGGCGGTCCGGTGGCCGCCACGGCGGCCGGGCTGGCGCTGCTCGACCCCGGTACGACGACTGTCGCGGTGCTCGCCGCCGACCTGCCGCTGCTCACCCCCGCCGCGGTGGCCGAGCTGCGACGCGCGCTCGCCGCAGGGCCGGCCAACGCTCATCCCGCCGGCCGACCCGACGTGGTCGACGGGCGGAAGCCCGCGCTCGCCTGCTACGTGGACGGGGACGGCCGCCGCCAGCACCTGTGCGCCGTCTGGCGGCTACCGGCCCTGCGGACCGCCCTCGACCGGCTCGCCGCGGCGCGGGGCGGCTCGCTCGACGGGGCGCCGGTACGCGGGCTGCTGGCCGGTGTCGCCGTACGCGACGTGTCCTGGTCCGGGTCCGGGCCGCCGCCCTGGTTCGACTGCGACACTGACGAGGACGTACGCCGGGCGGAGGAGTGGACGAGATGACGGTGCTGGACGACTGGGTCACGGCGGTCTGCGCCGAACTGGACCTGGATCCGGCGGGGGTGCCCGTGCCGACAGTGCTCGACGTGGCCCGGGACGTGGCCCACCAGGTGGTCCGGCCGGGCGCGCCGGTCACCGCGTACCTGCTGGGGCTGGCGGTGGGGCGCGGCGCGGACCCGGCCGCGGCGGCCGAGCGGCTCAGCGCGCTGGCCGGTTCCTGGCCGGTGGATCTGGGTGGTTCCACACCTGGGGATTAGCGCCTCGCGCGGGATTCGGTCTCCCTCGCGCGTGGGTAGGGTGGCGGGAACGGACGGAGGCGATCATGACGGCAGACCACCCCTCGGCGCCGGTCGACAAGCCTGCCGGCGGCACGCCGGAGCACCACGAGTCGATCCTGCTCGACGAGCCGACCACAGCCGATCTGCGGGCCAAGGTCACCGAGGCGTGGCGGGAGTTCGCCCGGGCGCTCGCCGACCAGCTCCGCGCCCTGCCCGCCGGTGGGCACCTGGAGGTCACGCTCGACCCGACCGCCTCGGGCACCGGGGACGCCGTCTACTCGGTGAGCGTGGACGCGGGCGAGGAGGGGCGCCTCTCGGCCCGCGCGGTCGGCAACGCCACGCTGCCGCAGGGCTACCGGCTGGACCGGGCGGCGGTGGCCGACATGGTGGCGCTCGGCTGGTCGCCGCCGGGCGTGGTGCCGGGTTCCGGGGAGCAGTTCGGGCTGGACTGCGGCACCGACGAGGCGACCCGGCTGGCCGCCGTGCTCTCCCGGACGCTGCGTGACGTCTACGGCGCGCCGCATCCGGCCTTCCTCGTCTACCTGGTGCACGACACCGAGGGCGAGCCGTTGCCGGCGGAACCGCTCGGTACCGCGCGCAGCGAGTTCGGCCCGGACCGGGACGTCGAGGCCGACCTGGACGAGGCGCTGGCCGCGGCGGCGGCCGCGCAGTCGGGCGAGAACGACGTGCTGGCCCTGGAGGAGCGGGTCCGCACCGTCGTGTCGACCATGCTGAAGTCCGCGTCCGACCAGCTTCAGGTCGACTCCGACGGGGACATCAACATCCGGGCCGGCTCGGCCATGGTCTTCGTGCGGGTGCGGGACAATCCGCCGCTCGTGGACGTCTTCTCGCCGGTGCTGACCGAGGTGGAGCCGACCGAGCGCCTCTACGTGAAGCTCTCCGAGCTGACCAACCGGATGCCGATCGGCCGGCTCTACTGCGCCGACGACACGGTGTGGGCCTCCATCCCGGTGTTCGGCCGCAACTTCCAGCCCACCCACCTGATGCTCGCGGTGCAGGTGATGACCGGTCTCGCCGACGAGCTGGACGACCGTCTGCACGGCGAGTTCGGCGGCAAGCGCTTCTTCGGCGAGGGCGACAAGCCGGCCCGGGCCGAGGAGCATCGCACCGGCATGTACCTCTGAGCGCTGCTCAGCGTACGTCGAGCAGGGTCTTGCCCAGGGTTTCCCGGGCCTCGATCGCGGCATGCGCGGCGGCGGCCCGTTCCAGCGGGAAGCGCTGCCCGATCAGCGGCCGCAGCCGCCCGGCCGCGCCCTCGGCGAGCGCCGCCTCGGTGAGGGCGCGCAGCTCGTCCGGGCCGGGCCGGGGGCTCAGCAGCGTCACCCCGCGTGCGGCTGCCGACTCGGCCGGGATGTCCGCCCAGGTGCCGCCGGCCAGCCCGAAGCTGAGCATCCGTCCGCCGGGGTCGAGCAGGTCGAACGCCTCCCGGGCGAGCGGCCCGCCGACGCCGTCGAACACCACGTCGACGGCGCCCACGGCTTCCCGGACCCGGTCGGTCCAGCCCGCCTGCCGGTAGTCGACGACCACGTCGAGGCCGGCGGCACGGAGCACGTCCACCTTGCGGGAGCCGCCGGCGGCGGCCACCACAGTCGCCCCGGCCGCCGCCGCGAGCTGCGTCAGCAACGACCCGACGCCGCCGGCCGCCGCCTCGACCAGGACGCGGTCACCCGCCCGCAGCCCGGCCGCCCGGGCCAGCATCAGGGCGGTCCGGCCGTCGGCCATCAGCGCCACCGCCGCGTCCAGCGGCAAACCCGGGGGTACGGGGACAGGCGCACCCCGGTCGACCACGACGCGCTCGGCGTACCCGCCGGTGCCGCCGGTGGCGGTGACCACGACGCGGCCGGCGAGCGCCGGGTCGACGTCCGGTCCCAGCGCGGTGATCGTGCCGCCGACCCCGTTGCCGGGGATCACCGGCAGTTCGGTGCCGAACGGCCCGAAGCCGCTGGCCCGGAACATCGTCTCGACGAACGTGATGTTCGCGTGTGCCACGTCGACGAGGACCTGGCCCGGTCCGGGTGCCGGGTCGGGTGCCGTCCCGGGCACGAGCACCTCCGGTCCGCCGAACTCCCGCAGCCACACCGCACGCATACCGCCCCCTCGCTTCACGCTGGTCACCAGTGCACGACATGAAGCCGGGTTGAGGTCAAACCGTTGACGGTCCCACGCCGGGGGACTCGACCAGCCGGGAGAGCACGATGGTGCTGCGGGACGAGGTGACGAACGATTCGGCGCGCAGCCGTTCCAGCGCCTCCTCCAGGTGGGAGATGTCCGCGGCGCGCAGGTGCACGAGCGCGTCCGCCTCGCCGGAGACGGTGTACGCGCCCACCACCTCGGGGTGCCGGCGGGCGGCGGCGCCGATCTGCGCCGGGGTGGTCCGGCCGGCGCAGAACAGCTCGACGAACGCCTCGGTGGTCCAGCCGACGGCGGCCGGGTCGACCACGGCGGTGAACCCGCGGATCACCCCGGCGGATCGGAGCCGGTCGACCCGTCGCTTGACGGCGGGGGCGGAGAGTGACACCCGGCTGCCGATGTCCGCGTACGAGGCGCGGGCATCCGCCACGAGTAACGCAATGATTCGCTGGTCGACCGCATCTATCTGCAACGTTCTGCTCCTGGGAAGCAATGCTTGTGGCTGTTACCAAAGTTGTACCGTACCTACTCTTGGTGACCGTGAACCAGCAGCGAGTCTCGCGAAAGCGGACATATCTCATGTGCTCGCCCGAGCACTTCACGGTCGAGTACGCGATCAACCCGTGGATGGACGTGACCACGCCGGTCGACGCCGACCTGGCGGTCAAGCAGTGGGACCGGCTGCGGGAGACGCTCGTCGGGCTGGGGCACGAGGTGCACCTGCTGACTCCCGAGGCGGGCCTGCCGGACATGGTGTACGCGGCCAACGGCGCATTCGTGGTCGACGGCACCGCCTACGGCGCCCGGTTCAAGCACGAGCAGCGGTCCGCCGAGGCCGCCGCGCACCGGGCGTTCTACGAACAGCAGGGCTGGCGGTTCATCGCGCCGAGCGAGACCAACGAGGGCGAGGGCGACTTCGCGTACCTGCCGGAGGCGCACGGCGGGCTGGTCCTCGCCGGGTACGGCTTCCGGACCGAGCCGGCCGCGCACGCCGAGGCGCAGGAGGCGCTCGGGCGGCCGGTGGTCTCGCTGCACCTGGTCGACCCGCGCTTCTACCACCTCGACGTCGCGCTGGCCTCGATCGACGACGAGAACGTCGTCTACTACCCGGGAGCCTTCTCCGCCGCCAGCCAGAAGGTGCTGGCCCAGCTCTTCCCGGACGCGATCGTCGCGGACGACGAGGACGCGCTGGCGTTCGGCCTGAACCTGGTCAGCGACGGGCTCAACGTGGTGCTGAACAACGAGGCGACACGGCTCGCCGGCAGGCTGAAGGCGGCCGGCTACCACCCGGTCCCGGTGGAGCTGGCCGAGCTGAAGAAGGGCGGTGGCAGCGTGAAGTGCTGCATCGCCGAGCTGCGGCACTGAGCCACGCCTCGACGCGAAGGGCGGCCTCCCGGTGGGGAGACCGCCCTTCAGCGTCAGGGGCCGGTCAGCCCAGCGTCGCCAGCTCGTTGATCACGACGTTGGAGAGCAGCCGGCCGTCGGTCTGCACCCGGCGCAGGTACCACTTCTGCTGCGGGGTACGGGTCTGGTTGAACTGCCAGGTGCCGCGCGGGCTGTCCACCTGGCCGACCTTGCCGAGCGCCAGGTTGACCTGCTGCGGCGAGGGGTTCCCCCCGGCCAGCCGGATCGCCTTGTCCAGCACCAGCGCGGCGTCGTAGGAGGCCATCGCGTACGTGGTGGGCGCCGAGTTGAACGTCTTCCGGTACGCCGATGCGAAGATCCGGTTCGCGGTGTTGTTGAGGTCGGCCGAGTAGTTCAGCGCGGTCTCGATGCCGTACGACTCGATGAGCTTGCGCTCGCGGCCCTTCTCCCCGTCGTCGAGCTGGTCGAGCGCGGTGCCCTCGGTGAGGAAGCCGGGGGCGTAGATCGGCCCCCGGTAGCCCGCGGCGTAGAGCTGCTTGACGAACTGCACGGCCTGCGCGCCGGAGTAGTGGCAGAACACCGCGTCCGGCTTGCGCCCGAGCGCCTTGCGGATGGGCCCGGAGTAGAGCGACCGGGACGGGTTGGGGTCGTCCTCGGTGAAGATCGGGTCCTCGGTGAGCCGGCGGCCCCGCTCGTACGCGCGCCGCAGCCCTTCGATGACGTCCTGGCTGCCCGTGCCGCGGGTGCCGAAGATGGCGATCCGGCTGGAGGCGTCCAGCTTCTGGCGCAGGTACTCGCCGAGCGCCTCGCCGGGCTCGGTCAGCACGTACGACGTGCGCCAGATGTAGACGACGCCCTGGAGCGTCGCCGGGGAGGCGTTGGAGCCCAGCAGGGGCACCCGGGCCTCCTCGACCGCGTCCTTGATGCCGGTCATCACGGTCGGGCTGACCACGCCGGTGAGCGCGAGCACGCCCTCCTTGAGCAGCCGGTCGACGGCGGCCTTGCCGGTGGCGGCGGTGTCGCCCTCCTCGGCGGTCACGAGCGTGACCGGGTGGCCGGCGATCTGCTGACCGCGCATGCTGAGGAAGAGCTGGAAGCCGTTGGTGATCTCGTCGCCGATGGCCTTGTTCGCCCCGCTGCCGGGCACGATCAGTCCGACTTTGATCGGGCTGCCGGATCCGGTCTGCTCCCCGGAGTCGTCCCCCGAGCCGCACCCCGCCGCCAGTCCGGTGGTGCCCAGCGCGGCCAGCAGTTGCAGGGCCCGCCTGCGGTTCATCTGTGCCACCGACTTCCTTCCCGACGGGGCGGCCATGGTGCACGCCCCTTCGGCGTTCTACCTGGTCGACGACGCTGCGTCAATGCCCGGAAGATCATCGTGAAGCGACCGCAACGCCTCGACGACCTGCGGCCATGCGGTGGAGCCGGGTGCGATCAGCCCGAAATGCTCGCATTCGGGCAGCTCAACAAGCGTGGCGGAGCCGCCGGCGGCCCGATCGGCCGCTACCCAGGACCTGCTGATCGTGACCGGGACCTGTATATCTTGATCACCGTGAATGACTACTGTACGTGTTTGGATGGGTACCAATACCGATGGATCGGCCGCCGCGTACCGGTCCGGCACGTCGTCCGGGCCGCCGCCGAGCAACGCGGCCACCGCCCCCTCGTCCAGGTCCAGCCGGTACGCCTGCGCGAGGTCCGCCACCGGCGCGAGCGCGAGCACCCCGCCGACCGTTTCCGGGGCGTGCGCCGCCACGTACAGGGCCAGGTGCCCGCCCGCCGAATGACCGACCAGGATCGGCGGCACGGGCGCCACCCGGCCGGGCAGCGCGGCGGCGGCGAGTTCCGGCAGCGCGGCGATCCCGGCGCGGACGTCGGTGAGCGTGTGCGGCCATCCTCCGCCCGGCCGGCCGGTCCGGCGGTACTCGATCTGCGCGACCGGGTGGCCGAGCGCGGCGAACGCCGCCGCCATCGGGCCGGTGTGCCTCCGGTCGTACTCCGCCCGCCAGAAACCGCCGTGCACCACCACCACGAGCGGCCGGGGCGGTCCGTCGCCGGCCGGCCGGCGCAGGTCGGCGAGCTGGTCCGGGTGGTCGCCGTAGGGGACCGTGGCATCCGGGGGCGGGGACGGGCGGGTCAGCACCTCGCGCGGGTCGGAGAGCATGCGGCGACGGTAGCGTCCCGGAGGTCCGGCCGCGTGCGCATGGTCGGCGTGGGTAAAGATGGGTGCCATGACCGAAGCGCACTCCGCCGGACACGACGACGAACAGGGCAACGATGGCATCCCCGGCACCGTGGTGGTGGTCGGGCCGGACGGCCGCCCGGTCGGCACGGTGCAGACCGAGGAGGGCAAGGGCGAGGACCCGACCCGCCTGGTCGAGCAGCCGGCCAAGGTGATGCGGATCGGCAGCATGATCAAGCAGCTGCTGGAGGAGGTGAAGGCGGCGCCGCTGGACGACGCGAGCCGGAACCGGATGCGGGAGATCCACGAGCGCTCGATCGTCGAGCTGAAGGAGGGCCTCGCACCCGAGCTGCGCGAGGAGCTGGAGCGGATCTCGCTGCCGTTCACCGAGCAGCAGACGCCGAGCGAGGGCGAGCTGCGCATCGCGCATGCCCAGCTCGTGGGCTGGCTGGAGGGCCTGTTCCACGGCATCCAGGCCGCGCTGGTGGCCCAGCAGATGGCCGCCCGCGTCCAGCTGGAGCAGATGCGCTCGGGCCGTCAGGCGCTGCCCAGCGGCCCCGGCGGCGTGATTCCGGGCATGCCCGGGATGCCCGGCGGCGGCGAGGGCCACGCGCCCGGCCAGTACCTGTGACCCGTCGGCCGGGGCGCGCCGCACGCGCCCCGGCCGCTCAGTCCAGCTCGAAGACCTTCTCCAGGTACGCCGCGACGCCGTCCTCGGTGTTCGGCCCGGTGACCTCGTGGGCGATCTCCCGTACCGCCGGGTGGGCGTTGGCGACGGCCACCGCACGCCCGGCCCAGGCCAGCATCGGCACGTCGTTGGGCATGTCGCCGAAGGCCACCACGTCCCGCTCGTCGACGCCCAGCCGCTCCGCGTACCAGGCCAGGCCGGCCGCCTTCGTCACGCCGGCGGCCGAGATCTCGATCAAACCGCTGTACGACGAGTGGGTCGCCTCGGCCAGCCCTTCCAGCGCGCCCGCCACCACCCGCACGAACACGTCCGGATCCTGCTCACCGGCCCGCGCCAGCAGCTTCACCGCGGGCGCGGCCAGCAGCTCCTCGGGCGACTCGACGGCCCGGATCGCGTCGAGGTCGGCGTCCCAGCGCAGCGGATAGTGCGCCTCGTGCCGCATCTGCCGGCTGTCCACGATCTCCACGGCGAGACTCACGCCGGGTACCTCGGCGCGCAGTCGCCGGGCCACCTCCGCCAGCAGTTCCGGGGCGAGCGGATCGGCCCGCAGCACCTGGTCGGTGACCGGGTCGTACACCACCGCGCCGTTGGCGCAGATCGCCGGCAGCGGCGCGGCGAGCTGCTCGTACACGAGTTGGAGCCAGCGGATCGGACGGCCGGTGACCAGGACCACCGGAGTGCCGGCGGCGGCGATGCGGGCCAGCACCGCGGCGGTACGCGGGCTGAGCGTCCGATCGTCGCGCAGCAGCGTGCCGTCGATGTCGGAGGCGACGAGCCGAGGTGGATCTTCCATCACCGCGAGAGTAGCCGGTCCAGGTAGACCGCGACGCCGTCGTCGTCGTTGCGCAAGGTCACCTCGTCCGCCGCGGCGCGCACCTCCGGGTGGGCGTTCGCCACCGCCACCCGGGCCCATCCGGCCCAGTCGAACATCGGCAGGTCGTTCGGCTGGTCGCCGAAGACCAGCACGTCGGCCGGGTCCACCCCGAGCCGTTCGGCGACGACGCTCAGCCCGCTGGCCTTGTCGGTGCGGGGCGGGCAGATCTCGATGAACCCCAGCCCGGCCTGGGTGAGCGTGGCCACCTCCGGCGGCACGATCGCCCGTGCCGCCGCCAGCAGCTCGTCCACGTGGTGGTCGGCGGTCCGGGCGAACGCCTTGATCACGTCGCAGGACAGGCATTCCGTCCGGCTGCGCGCCTCGAACCGGTCCGGGTAGGGCCAGCTCGGGTGGTAGTCGCCCCACAGCGGCGCGTCGTGCTCGTCCGACGCCTCCACCATCACTGTCAGCGGGCCGACCGCCTCCTCCAGGTCCGTGAGGAGCCGGGCCAGCACCTCGCCGGGCAGCCGCTCGTCGCGCAGCACCAGCGGCCCGTCGGGGTCGCTCTGGTCCACCACCCGGCCGCCACCGGCCATCACCAGGAAGTCGGCGGCCCGGATGTCGTTGCGGGTGAGCTCGGTCAGGCGCGGTCCGCGTCCGGTCGCGCCGACCACCGGAATCCCGGCGGACCGCACCCGGTCCAGCACCCGATGGGTGTACGCGGAGACGGTCTCGTCGCTGCGGACGAGCGTCCCGTCGAGGTCGGTGGCGATCAGCTTGGGCAGTCCCGGGCGGGTCATGGTTCCTCCTTCGCCCGCCGCCGTCACGCCGGCCGTCCAGGTCTTCGGTGCCGCGACCATGGGACGGCGGGCAGCAACCGTATCTCGCGGAACAGGCGGCAACCACGGCTTTCCGGCGAATCGGCGGCGAAGCTCCGGTGGCCGTCGTCCGCGCTGCCGGAGCTGGATCAGTACGACCGTTCGGGGCCGGCGAACGGCACCGTGGGCTGCACCGTCAGGTCCGCCGGGGCCGGGGGCAGGTCGTCCTCGTCCACCCGGCGGCGACGGTCCGGCCGGTCGTCGTCCGGCTCCTTGTCGACGGGCGACCCGCCGGCCGCCCGGCCAGCCAGGTGCAGCGCGGCCGCCAGCAGCGCGACGGCGAGGAACGCGCTGACCAGGCCGCGGCCGTGCTCGACCTCCAGGCGCTGCTCGCCGACGAAGAACAGGATGCGCCGGGCCAGCTGTTCGAGGGAGGCGGCGGTCGCGACGAGCAACCCGAGCACACCGGCGGCGAGACCCAGCCCCGCCAGCCGGGCGTGCTGCCGCACCGCCGGGGCGCCGCGCAGCGCCAGCACCACCGCCACCGACAGCCCGAGCAGACCCATCAGGTACGCCGTCCCGAAGCCGCCGATCTCGGAGATGCCGCTGGTCAGCCGGGCCGGCGCGTCGTCGCCCCGGGTGTCGGCCGGCACCGTGATGGTCAGCCACTCGCCGATCAGCGAGGCGATCGCGGCCACCGCGCCCAGCCCGGTGAGCACTGTCGGCAGGCGGCGGTCCCGGCCCAGCGCGGCGAGCGAGCGCGCGGCCCGGCCGGACGGCTCCGGCTCGGCGTCGCCCCACTCGACGATCGTGGTGTCGTCGGACCGGTTGTCCTGCAGGGGGATTCGCTTGTCCTGCCGGGGAACGGGGAGATCCTGCGACATGGCCACCCTTCCCGTGCGCGGGCCTGGGTCGAATCATGGCACAGCCCGCTCCCGCCGGCCGGGATCGCGACCCCGAGGTGCGGTGCGGGGCGGCGCGCTTTCGGTTAGCGTCGGTGCCATGCCTATCCGTACCGCATCCGCTCGCTGGCAGGGCAACCTCACCGAGGGGTCCGGCACCGTCCGCACCGGCAAGGGCGGCCTGTCCGGCAACTACTCCTTCAAGTCGCGCTTCGAGGAGGGCGAGGGGACCAACCCCGAGGAGCTGATCGGCGCCGCGCACGCCGGCTGCTTCTCGATGGCGCTCTCCAAGCAGCTCGCCGACGCCGGCGCCCAGGAGACCGCGGTGGAGACCACCGCCAAGGTGCACTTCGACAAGACCGACGCCGGCATGACCGTGACCCGCATCGACCTGGAGACCGTGGGTCAGGTTCCGGGCATCGACCAGGCCGAGTTCACCAAGCTCGCCGAGGCGGCCAAGGAAAACTGCCCGATCTCCCGGCTGCTGTCGCCGGGCGCGCAGATCACGCTGAACGCCCGTCTGGCCTGACATCGCGTACGCCACGGCGGGGGTGTCCTGCGGGACGCCCTCGCCGTGCGGCGTGCCCACCGGGAGGGAGTGACCGGGCCGCGTGGCCGTGGAGATGAGCCGGGACCGGTTCGAGGAACTGGTCGGCGAGGCACTCGACGAGGTGCCCGAGGAACTGCTCGGGTTGATGAGCAACGTGGTCATCCTGGTGGAGGACGACCCGCCGCCGGGTGAGGACCTGCTCGGCCTGTACGAGGGGCACTCGCTCACCTCGCGCGGCTGGGACTACTCCGGCGTGCTGCCCGACCGCATCCTGATCTACCGCAACCCGATCCTGGCGATCTGCGACACCGACGACGACGTCGTCGACGAGGTCGCGATCACCGTGGTGCACGAGATCGCCCACCACTTCGGCATCGACGACGAGCGCCTGCACGCCCTGGGCTGGGGCTGACCGGCCCTCGGCGCGTCCCCGCTCGGCTGATCCCGGCGGTTGCGCAGGTCCCCTAACCTGCGGATCAGGCAGAACCCGATGCAGGAGGAAGACCCATGCGTAGCGCGCTGTTCTCCGCGGAGAACCTCGAGAAGGAGTCCCAGCAGCCGGGCATGCGGTTGCAGAACTCCAAGATGCTGAAGATCGAGCTGAACGGCGAGGCCATGGCCCGGGTCGGGTCGATGGTCGCCTACCAGGGGCAGGTGCAGTTCCAGGCACTCGGCTCCGGCGGCATCGGCAAGTTCATCAAGCAGCGGCTCACCGGCGAGGGCGTGCCGCTGATGAAGGTCTCCGGGCGCGGCGACGTCTTCCTCGCCGACTTCGCCAAGGACGTGCACGTCATCGACCTGGAGCCGGGCGACGCGCTGTCCATCAACGGCTCCAGCGTGCTGGCGTTCGACTCGACGCTCCAGTACGACATCAAGATGGTCGGCGGCGCCGGTTTCGCGTCCTCATCCGGCCTGTTCAACTGCGTCTTCACCGGGTACGGCCGGATCGCCATCACCACCAAGGGCACCCCGGTGGTGCTCAACGTGGACGCGCCGACGTACGTGGACCCGCAGGCGGCGGTGTGCTGGTCGGCGAACCTCCAGACCGGCTACCACCGGGCCGAGCAGCTCGGCCTCGGCACGCTGCTCGGCCGCAGCACCGGTGAGGCGTTCACGATGAGCTTCGCCGGTCAGGGCTTCGTGGTGGTCCAGCCCTCGGAGGAGCCTCCGGTGGCCGGCAGCGGCTCCCAGCAGCAGGGCGGCGTGCTCGGCGGCCTGCTGCAGTGACCTCCCGGTGCCCGGGGCGTCCGCCGAGGTCGCCCCGGGCCGGTCAGGTCAGCTCGCCGGACCGCAGCCGGGCCACCCAGGCCGCCGCGTCGGCGTAGTCGGCATCGGTGAGCCCGGGCGGCACCGGCGTCTGCTGGTCACCCGCCGCCGTGCTCCAGCGGTGCCGGGGGTACGACCCCAGGAACCGCACGTCGGCGCAGACCCGGCGCAGCCCCTGCAACGCCTCGCCGAGGCGTACGTCGGCGACGTGTCCGGCGCAGTCCAGGAAGAACACGTAGCGGCCGAGCGCCTCGCCGGTCGGGCGGGACTCGATCCGGGTCATGTTCACGCCGCGTACCGCCAGCTCCATCAGCACCGCCAGCAGCGCGCCCACCCGGTCGTGCGCGAGGCACACCGCGAGCGAGGTGAGGTCGTCGCCGGTGGGCGGCGGGGGCGGCCCGGGGCGGGACACCAGCGCGAAGCGGGTCACCGCGTCCGGGTGGTCGGCGATCTTGTCGGCGAGCGCCGCCAGCCGGTGCCGGGTCGCGCCGATCGGGGCGCAGATGGCGGCGTCGTACTCGCCGCCGGCCGCCCCGGCCGCGGCGGCGCCGTTGGAGAGCACGTCGACCACTGTGGCGTCGGGCAGATGCTCCCGCAGCCAGCCGCGGCACTGGGTGGACGCCTGCGGGTGTGCCGCGACGGAGCGGACGTCGGACAGCGTGGTGCCGGCGCGGGCGGCGAGCACGAAGTCCACCGGGAGGACCACCTCGCGGGTGATCACCAGCGGGTCGCCCTCGACCAGTTCGTCGAGCGTCACGCCGACCGCGCCGCCGATGGAGTTCTCCAGCGGCACCAGCGCCGCGTCCGCCTCTCCGGCGCGTACCGCGTCGAGCGCCTCACCGACGCTGCGGGCCGGTGTACGGTCCCCGCGCTCGGCGGCGGGCACCGTACGCAGGGCCTGCTCGGCGAAGGTGCCCTCGGGGCCCAGGTAGACGAAGCGGGTCGGCGGTGTTCCGGGCATGCCGACCAGCCTACGCACCTGGCGTGCCGTCGCAGGCCAGGGTACGGATGCCGACCGGCGCCAGGGTCCGCACCTCGACGCCGCACACGTCGGTGCCGGCGGTGACCAGCCTCGGCGTGCCGGTCTCGCCGCGCGTGACCACCTGCAACTCCTCGTGCCCGGTGACCGCCAGCACGGTGTACTGCCAGCCCTCGGCGCACAGCGGACCGGTCGCCACGGTCACCTTGACGTCGCGGGGCAGTACGCCGGCGGATCCGCGCAGCAGCGCGACGATCCGGTCGCCGGACGGCCGTCCCCGGCAGGGCGCCGCCGACACCGGCACGGCCGGCGAGAGCGTGGGTGCCGGCGGTGGCACGGGTGCGGCCGAGGTCGCGCTCGGCGTGGGCGTGGCGGACACCGACGGGACCGGGAGCGGCGTGGCGGCGGCGGACGGCGCGCGCAGCTCGGGCGGGGCGCCGCAGGCGGTGAGGGCGAGCAGCGTCAGCAGCGCCAGCGGGCGGTGGCGGCGCCGGGGGTGTGGGGTGCGGGGCACGGGGGCGTCCTCGGGGCATCGAGGGGTGTCGTCGTGTGGTGGGGCCGAGGCCATCGTAGGAGGATGAACCGGCCCGGGTGAAGGGCGCCGGGTCCGGTCGCGGATCAGACCGCGGAGAGGAAGGTGAGCGAGCCGGCCACCGTGCCGTCGGTGAGCACCGGCGTGGAGATGGCGTCGACCGTCCTTCCGGCGTCGGAGCCGGGCCCCTGCACCCGCAGCAGACCGCGGGCGAGCCGCCCGGAGTGCAGCGCCAGCAACGGCGGGATCTTGTCGGTCTCCTGCTCGGTCAGCTCGCTCGGGCTCGCCGTGAAGTCGACCAGGCGCAGGCCGCCCTCCAGCAACGGCAGACCGATCACGTCGTCCGGAGCGCCCAGGCAGAGCAGGTCACAGCCGGACGAGGAGATCGCCACGACAGTGGTGCCGGCGTCGATCAGCAGGCACGGCTCGGCGGCCCGGGAGACCATGCCGGACCAGTGCCCGAAGTTGTCGGACTCCTGCTCGGTGGATGCCGCGGGCGCGAACACTTCCGAGAGTGAGAGTTCGACGTGGGCCACCGCGCCTCCTATGTACACCGACGGTCTGTCCACGCTAGCCGGTCGGTGCGGCGGAAGCATCGGCTGCCGGGCGGCCGGCGACGGCGCGGACCGACGGAACCAGTCGGGGGCGGTGCCGTGGGCCGCGTGGCGTCGCCGGAGACGTTACCGGCGGGCGGCCCGCTTGTCAGCGGCCGTTCGGCCCTCGTCATACCACCGGTAGTCGGCGGTTGGACGGTACGTGCCGTTGAACCACGTGGCCGGCGCCTGGGCGACGCGGGAGAGCTTCTCGGCGGTGGCCGGACTGATCCGGTTCCCGCCGGCCACGAGCAGGCGGTCCAGCTCGCGGTGGGTGGCCATGAGGCAGTCCTTCGGCAGGCCGTAGACGCTGATCACCCCGGAGCCGACGAACGTCAGCACCGGGGTGACCGGGATCGGCAGGCCGACCGCGTCGGAGAGCGCCTTGCTGGCCCGCTTGGCGTCCCGGCGCGCCTCCGCCACGTACGGCGGGCGCTTGCCGTTGATCTGCACCACGTCGCCGGCGACGAGCACGCGGGCGCGGCCGTGGTCGGCGATGGTGACAGCGAACAGACCGCTCGGGCCGATCGCCAGGAAACCGGCCCGGTCGTCCCGGGCGCGGTCGAACAGCATGTCGGCGGGATCCGTCCGGGGCCACTCGATGACGTGCCAGGCGGGACCGAGGTGGTCGAGTTGGCCCAGGGCGCGGGCCCCTGCTGCTTCCAACCGGCGGGCCCCCCGCTCCGCCCGGCGACGCCGGGCCCACTCCAATGGAGTCGGTCGGGCCGGCTCGAGCACCGAAGTGGCCTCGACCCGGGAGTGCGGCACCGTGCGGGGCGGCAGTGCCCTGCTCGGTACGGCCTGGCGAGCGGGAAAGACAGTCATCGCGACCTCCGGCAAAAGGTCTCTCGAAGTTATGTCTCCACTACCCTACGTTGCGCCCCCGGGGGCTCGGCAAGTTGGACCGCCGGAGTGAGTGCGGATGAATGCCATATTCATTCACACTTCTTTTCCGGATGGTGCGCAAGCCTGCCCTAGGCTGCGGAGGTGACCCACTATGTGGACAGCGAAGTCGCCCGACTCGGGACGGTACTGCTGCACCGCCCGGGACCGGAACTGGCCCGCCTCACCCCACGCAACAACGACAGTCTCCTGTTCGACGCTATCCCATGGGTGGGACGCGCGCAGGAGGAGCACGACGCGTTCGCGGCGGCGCTGCGCTCCCGCGGGGTGGAGGTGCTCTACCTGGCCGACCTGCTGGTCGAGACGCTCGCCGTGGCGGACGCCCGGGCCGAGCTGACCGAGCAGGTGCTGCGGTCCCGCCGGCTCGGCCACACCCTGCGGCGCCGGGTCGCCGACCATCTGACGTACCTCGACCCGGCCGGGCTGGCCGACGTGCTCACCGCCGGGCTCGCCCACGAGGAACTGCGCATCGGCGCGGACCGGCCCGGCGGTCTGGTCTGGACGCTGATGGACCGGCACGACTTCGTCATCGACCCGCTGCCCAACCTGCTGTTCACCCGGGACTCGTCGGTCTGGATCGGCGACCGGGTCGGCGTGACCAGCCTGGCCATGCCGGCCCGGCGGCGGGAGACCACGCTCACCGACGCGATCTACCGCTACCACCCGCGCTTCGTCGGCACCGAGTTCGTCTACCACCCCCGGCTGGAGCACCTGGAGGGCGGCGACGTGCTGCTGCTCGCCCCGGGGGTGCTCGCGGTCGGCGTCGGCGAACGCACCACCCCGGCCGGCGCGGAACGGCTGGCCCGGCAGGTGTTCGCGGCCGGCCTGGCACACACCATCCTGGTGGTGCCGATCGCGCAGGAACGCGCCACCATGCACCTGGACACGATCTGCACGATGGTCGACGTCGACGCCGTGCTGATGTACCCGAACGTCGCCCACGAGCTGTCCGCGTACACGGTCATCGCCGGCGCGGACGGCGACGACCTGCGGGTCGACGGCCCGGCGCCGTTCCTGCGGGCCGCCGCCGACGCGATGGACATCGACCAGCTCCGGGTGATCGACACCGGCCTCGACCCGGTCACCGCCGAACGCGAGCAGTGGGACGACGGCAACAACACGCTCGCTATCGCGCCCCGGCTGTGCGTGGGCTACGAGCGCAACGTGGAGACGAACGCGCACCTGGAACGGGCGGGCATCGAGGTGATCGCGATTGCCGGGTCCGAGCTGGGGTCCGGGCGGGGCGGCCCGCGCTGCATGTCCTGCCCGCTGGTGCGGGAGAAGGGCGGGGCCGCCTGACCCGGAGGCGTCAGCGCAGCGTCAGCTGGCGGCCGAGCAGACCCTGGCGGGCCCGGCGGCCGGCGGCGTCGAGCGGCTCCTTGTCCGCGACCGCCTCGGCGTAGCGCTTGGCGAACTCCGCCACCGGCGCCTCCCACTCGGCGGCCGGGGTGTCCTCCGGCAGGTCCCAGACCGGCGCCAGCCGTCCGTGCGCCCGGAACATGCCCGCGAACTTCGTGTCGTCGCCGAGCGTCAGGGCCCCCGCGGCGGCGAGGCGGGACAGCGCATCCAGCGCGGTGTCCTCGTCCTCCGGCAGGACCAGGCGCACGTGGGCCTTCTCCGGCACCTGGCACCAGTACGCGGCCCGCGCGGCGGCCAGCTTCACGGTCGGGTAGATCGCCGAGTTGGCCCGCTCCAGGGACGCCTGCACGTTCGGGTCGTCGGCGGCGCCCGGGTCCAGCCAGAAGTCGAACCCGTCGTGCATGGTGATCTCCAGCGGGCCGTCCACCAGGATGTCCTGGAGGCGGGGGCCCGGCCCGGGCAGCGGCGGCACGCTCACCTGGCCGCCCGGCTCGGTCCGCAGCGCGGAGATCAGCGCGTCGGCCAGGTCACGGGAGACGTCGCCGGACTGCTGGTGCCGCTGCAGGCCGATGAAGACCCGGCCGTCCGGCTTGGTCATCGCCGGGGCGGCCATCGGCAGCACGGTGGCCAGCGTGACCGGGCGGTCGCCGTACTCCTCGATCAGCTCCGGGGTCAGCCGCAGCGGCGCGGACGCGGCCGGGACCAGCTCGCGCAGGGCGATCCACTCCGGCTCGTCGGCCAGGCCCTCGAACGGCCGGGGGACGAAGACGTCGCGCACCTTCTCCCGCTTCGGGGTGGCCTCGCCGGCCCGCTGGTTCTTCCGACGCTTGCTCATGCGCCCGCTCCGCTCCGCTCGCCCATGGCGAGACAGCCTAGATGCCGGGCCTCGGCGGCGGGGGCCGGACCCGCCCGCCGCGTCGGTCAGCCGGCGGTGACCAGGTCCGGCCGGTGCGCCGGGACCGGGTCGAACCGGGCCCACACGCTCTGGCCCAGGCCGTCGCGCTCCACGCCCCAGCCGCTGGCGAGCCCGGCGACGATGTGCAGCCCGCGCCCGTCGGCGGCGTCCGGCGCGGCGGTACGCATGCACGGGCCGGCACCGGATCCGCCGTCGGTGACCCGGAGCTCGACGCTCGGCCCCTGCCCGGTCGGGTGCAACCGCCAGGCGACCCGCACCACGCCGCCGGGCAGGGCGTCGGCGTGCCGGACCGCGTTGCCCACCAGTTCGGCGAGGACCGCGACCAGGTCGGCCAGCAGGACCGGGGGTACGACACCGGTCAGCTCGTCGGCGAGCCGGTGCCGGGCCAGACGCGCGCCGGTGGGGTCGTGGGGCACCACCACGCACCACGACCGTTCGGCCGAACCAGTCGACACGTCGTTCCTTTCCCGCCCGTGAGCGCCCCGGTCAACCCCGGGGCAGCCGCACCTCTGCGACCGTACCGCCACCGGCTCTGGGCCGGAGGGATACCCATCCGTTCTGCTGTTCAACGATCTGGCGGACGAGATAGAGACCGAGTCCGGCGCCGGGGTAGCGCCGGCGGTCGCCGGACTCCCCCTGCCAGAACCGGTCGAAGGCCCGCTCGACGTGTTCCGGACGGATGCCGATGCCCCGGTCGGCCACCCGGAACGAGACGGTCCGTTCGTTCGCCTCGGCGGTGATCTCGATCGGCGTGTCCGGCAGCGAGTACTTTCCGGCGTTGGTGCCCAGTTCGGTGAGCACCGTGGCGAGGCTGTGCCGGTCGCCGAGCGCCTTGGGCAGGTCGGTGGGCAGGTCGAGGGCGACCCGGTGCCGGACGTCCGCCGGCAGGTCGGCGACCGCCGCGCGCAGCGCGTCGACCAGGTCGAAGGGCGCGGCCGGCTCGCCGCCGGGACGGTTCTCGGTGGCGGCGGTCAGCAGCCGGTCGACCAGGCGGGCCAGTTCGTTCGCCCGTTGGCCGATGATCCGGGCGGCCTGCCTCCGGTCGCTGTCGCTCAGCGAGTCCCAGTGGTCGGTGAGCGTGTCCGCGTACCCCTTGATCACGGTGACCGGGGTGCGCAGCTCGTGGCTGGTCACCGCGACGAACAGATCGCGGTCGTGGTCGCGGCGCTGCTGGTCGGTGGTGTCGCGGAAGCTGACCACCCGCAGCGCGTTCGGGCCGGGCAGTTCGCCGGAGGTGATCCGCAGCCAGCGGCCGTCCGGCAGCCGGTGGTCGAGCACCTGGCCGGGAGGCGGCAGCGGGAACGGCAGCGGACGGCTCAGCGCCTCGTCCGCGGGCCGGCCGGTCACCTCGACCGCGGCCGGGTTCCAGAGCCGGACCCGCCCGTCCCGGTCCACCACCGCCAGTCCGTCGGCGAGCGCCGCCACCACCGGGCCGTCCCCGTGTACGGGCAGGCCGGTCTGATCGCCGTACATGTGGGCGATGCACGCGGCGACGTAGCCGATGACGGCGCGTTGCGCCGGCTGCGGCGGCTCATCGAGCGGGTAGAGCGCGTGCAGGCTGCCGACGGTGAGCCCGCCGATCTCGGCGCGCGCCACGATCATCCGGCAGAGGCCACGGCCGACGACCTCGTCGGCGAGCGCGCCGGGGATCGCGTCGACCCGGACCTCCCGCACCGGCGGACCGGCGAGCAGGCAGACGGTGGCCGGGTCGCTGGGGGGCAGCGGACGGCCCAGCACGAACTCGGCTCTGCCGGTCGCCGCGATCACCCGGCCCCCGGCCGGGGTGAACTCCACGAAGACCAGGCCGGCCGCGCCGACCGCCGGTTCGACCTCGCGGAGCAGGCGGGTGAGCACGGCGAGACCGGACTCGCCCGAGTTGATCATGTTGATCACTGCGGTGTGGCCGGCGATGAAGGCGGGGTAGTCGGTTCGCTCCGGCATGTCCCGAGTGTGCCGCGCCGTCCGCGTCCGGGACACCCCCGGCCGGTCGACCGTTCCCGGTACCGATCGACGGGACTCACCGGCCCAACCGGGCCAACGCGTGGGCCGGCCGGTCCGTGATCACCCCGTCCACGCCCGCTTCCAGCACGAGTTCCAGATCCTCCGGCTCGTTGACGGTCCAGACGTACACCGCGTTGCCGGCGGCGCGCAGCGCGGGCACCAGGCGCGGGCGGGCCCGGACCAGGTCCACGCCGGGGCCGGCGATCCGGGTGCCGAACGGCAGCCGGCCCAGCGGCAGCAGGAGGCGCGGCAGCACCTCCAGCAGCAGCACCGTGGGCAGGGCCGGGGCGAGTTCCCGGATCCGGCGTACGGCGAGCGGCGAGAACGACATCACCGTCACCTGGACCGGATGGTCCGGGCGGGGCTCGGCCAGCCCGTACCGGCGCAGCATCTCGACCAGGCGGCGCTCGACCTCGCCCCGGTAGCGGGACGGGTGCTTGGTCTCGATCAGCAGCCGGACCGGCCGCCCGGCGCCCAGCACCGCGTCGAGCAGCCGCTCCAGCGTGAGCAGCCGGGTGTGCGACTCGTCCAGCGGCGCGTCGTCCTCGGCGAGCGTCGCGGCGCGGTGCCAGGAGCCGAAGTCCAGCGCCTCCAGCTCGGCGAGCGTCCGCGCGCTGACCAGCCCACGGCCGTTGCTGGTGCGGTCCAGCCGACGGTCGTGCACGCAGACCAGATGCCCGTCGCGGGTCAGCCGGACGTCGCACTCCAGCCCGTCCGCGCCCTCGTCGAGAGCGCGCAGGTAGGCGGCGAGCGTGTGCTCCGGCAGGTCGTACGAGGCGCCGCGGTGGGCGAAGACCAGGGGGACGGTCATGGCCGCGTCACCCGGCTCAGGCGACCCGGCCCGGCTGCCCGTCGTCGGTGACCACCGGACGGCCGGCGGCGGCCCAGTCGCCCATCCCGCCGTCGACGTTGCGGACCTGGTCCCAGCCGTTGCGCATGAGGTAACCGACCACCTGGGCGGACCGGCCGCCGGAGCGGCAGATCACCGCCACGTCGCGGTCCTGCGGGATCTCGGCGATCCGGGCGGGCAGCTCGGTCATCGGCAGGTGGTGGGCGGCCGGCGCGTGGCCGGCGGCCCACTCGTCGTCCTCGCGGACGTCGAGCAGGTAGACGTCGTCGGGCACGGCCGACGCGGGGACGCTGGGTAGTGAGGCTCCGAACACGGTGACCAAGCCTAGTCGCACACGCCGCTCACAGCCGGTTGACCCAGCGCGGGTTGGCGCCGGCCCATTCCGGCACGCGCGTGTCGCGCAGCGCGGTGAACAGCCCGCCGCCGCCGTTGTCCAGGACCACGTACGAGACGCCGTCGATGGTCTGCGGGTAGGAAGGCACCTGGACCCCGCGCAGGGCGTCCGCGGGCAGGCCGCGCAGCGCGAACAGCAGCTCGTCCAGGGGTACGCCGTTGGTGTCGACAGTCAGCGCCCCGCCTGCCGCGCGCAGCACCCGGTCCAGCTTGACCGGGTCGCTGCGCAGTCGCGTCTCGCCCGCCCGGTCGAGCATCGCCCGCAGCATCTGCTGCTGGTGCCGCTGCCTGTCGAAGTCGCCGCCGGGCAGGTCGTAGCGCTGTCGCACGTAGTCGAGCGTCCGCGCGCCGTCCATCTGCTGGCAGCCGGTGTCGAACTGATGCCGGGTGTGGATCGAGCGCACCGGCGTGTCCACGCACATCCGGATGCCGCCGAGCTGGTCGATCACCTGCTTGAAGCCGGAGAAGTCGACGAGCGCGGCGCCGTCGAAGCGGACCCCGGTGAGCCGGCTCAGGGTGGCGCTGAGCAGCCGCGCGCCGCCCTCGCCGCCGCCGCCGTGCTCGTACGCGGCGTTGACCTTGTCCTGGCCGCCGGGGAAGCCTGGCGCCGGGGGGAGCGCCACCAGCAGGTCGCGCGGTACGGAGATCAGGTACGCCTGCCGCATCCCGGCCGGTACGTGCACGATCAGGATGCTGTCGGAGCGCTGGTCCTCCGGGTTCGCGCCGGGCCGGTGGTCCGAGCCGATCAACAGGTAGTTGAGCGCGCCGTCCAGGTCTGTCCGCTTCTTCCGGGCGGCCGGGTCGAGCAGTTGCTCCTTGGCGACGGTGCTGTCGTAGCGCGAGGTGAGCCAGTGCAGCCCGGCGACGCCGAGCGTGGCGAGCAGGACCAGCACGAGGCCGGTGCCGAGCAGGAACCGGGCCCAGCGGGCGGGTCCACCCCGCCCGCGTCGGTTCCGTGCTGGCCTGGACGTGACGATCCCCCCGTAGCCGCGACATGAGACCCGCTCACGTCAGGCTACGGGGGGATCGGCCGACCGTTACCGCTTTCGCGCAGGTCAGCGGGTCATTTCCGGGTGGAGAGGACGTCCGGGTTGTTCACCACGAAGTCGGCCAGCTTGTCGTTCTTGACCGCCTTGAACATGTCCATCGTCGTCTCGTTGAACGTCTCCCGGCCGTTGTCGTTGCCCGCGAAGGTGCCGCCGTTGGTCCGCAGGGTGACCAGGTCGTTCCCGTTGAGGTTCTTGAGCGTGAAGATGAAGTTGGCGATCGGCACGCCGCCGGTGTCCAGGACGAACGCCTTGCCCGCTGCCTTCATCAGCGAGTTCAGCTTCAGCGGGTTGGTCAGCATGCCGCCCTCGGTGGCCTTCTTGGCCATCGCCTTGATCAGCTGCTGCTGGTTCTGCTGCCTGTCGTAGTCGCTGTTCGGCAGGCCGTAGCGCTGGCGGGAGTAGTCGAGCGCCTCCCAGCCCTCCATCTCCCGGCAGCCCTTCTTGTGCACCACTGCCTTGTACGGCTTGCCGGTCTTCTTCGCGTCGGCGTTCCACATCGGCTTGCCGTCGACGTACGACATGTGGTGCGACTTGACCTCGTGGCTCACGCAGATCCGCACCGAGCCGAGCGCGTCGATCACGCTCTTGAAGCCGCCGAAGTTGATGATCGCGGCGCCGTCGAAGCCGATCCCGGTCATCGACTTGATCGTCTTGGCCATCAGCTGCGCGCCGCCCTCCCAGCCGCCGCCGTTCTGGGCGCCGTGGAAGAAGGCCGCGTTGATCTTGTCGGTGCCGCCCTTGTAACCGCTCTTCTCGAACGCCGGGATACGCGCCTCGGTGTCCCGGGGGATCGAGATCAGGTACGCCTGGTCGTGGCTGGCCGGGATGTGCAGGATGATGATCGTGTCCGACCGGACGTCGTCGGCGGCCCAGCGCTCGCGGGCGTCCACACCGAGCAGCAGCATGTCGATCGGGCCTTCGAGGCTGTTGCCGCCCTCGGCCTCGCTCTTGCCCGCCCCGCCGAGCAGGTTGCGCTGGGCGATGTTGTCCGTGGCCTGGCCGATGACCGCCTTGCTGCCGACGATCGCGACGCCACTGGTCACCATCAGCACGGCGCCGAGCACGAGCGTGAGCTTCGCCCAGAGCGGGTCCTTGCGCTTGGTGCGCTTCTTCTTGCCACCGCCGGGACCGCGACCGCCGGAACCAGGCTGTGTGGGGATGACCGGAGGGACCCGCCCGGATGATCCGGGTGCCGGTGACTGCGGGCGACGGCTGGTCTGGACCGACATGCGTGCTCCAGCTCGGTGATCGGGGGCGGGACCACTTTACGTATCTGTTCCCGTTCTCGCGACCTCGTAGGCTCGCAATTCCCGTCAATACCGGCCACCGTTCCCGGGTTGTGGCCGAACGGGCAGGGGTAAGGAGCCGGTCGGCGGTTGGCCTCCGTGGTGGCGAGGCTCTAACGCGCGGTACCGGTCGTGTCGTGCCGGCGTCAGCCGCCCGCGTTGTCGCCCGAACCCTTCTTGTTGGCCTGCATCCACTCGGCCATCCGGTCCGCGGCGATCGCCTTGTACATCGCCAGCGCCTTCTCCCGGTCGGAGACCACCACCGACTGGCCGTCGATGGTCTGGCCGCCCAGGTGCGGGCTGGTGACGAACGTCAGGTTGTCGCCCCGCAGGCTGCGGAACTGCACTGCCATGTCGGTCAACGAGAATCCCTGGTCGACCGTGACGGCGGCGGTCACCGCCTTGAGGAAGTCGTTCAGCTTCTTCGGGTTGGTCAGCGTCCCGGTGCTGGCCGCCTTGTCCATCAGCGCCTTCAGGAACTCCTGCTGGTGCCGCATCCGGGCGAAGTCGCCGTCCGGGAACTGCTTGCGCTGCCGGACCCAGTCCAGCGCCTCGGCGCCGTTCATGTGGTTCACGCCCTTGGTGAACGTCCGGTACGGCTTGTGGATCGAGGTGATGGTCCGCTCCACCTTGAGGTCGACCCCGCCCAGGGCGTCGGTGACCTCCTTGAAACCGCCGAAGTCGATGGCCATGACGTGGTCGATCCGTACGTCGGTGAAGCACTCCACGGTCTTCACCGCGAGCGGCAGGCCGCCGAACGCGAACGCCGCGTTGATCTTGTTGCGTGACCCGGAGTCACAGGACGCGCCGGCGCTCTCCGGGATCGGCACGTACAGGTCACGCGGCACCGACACCAGGTAGGCGCTCTTGTGGTCGGACGGGATGTGCATGACGATCACGGTGTCCGCGCGCCACTTGCCGGAGCCGTCGACAGGGGCGTCCGGATCGCGCGAGTCGCTGCCGACGAGAAGGATGTTGAACGCGCCGTCGACCTGCTTGGCCGGCCGTCCCCCGGTGATCCCGGCGAACGGGTCGGTGCGGGCCAGGTCGTCGTCCAGGTTGCGGGCGTAGAACCAGGCGCCGAGGCCGCCGAGCAGCGCCAGCACCAGCACCGCCACCCCGGCCACCAGGCCGATGCGCCCCCAGCGCGGCCGAGGTCCACGCCGCCCGGACCCGCCCGGCCCACCGCCACCCGGGCCACCGGGACCGATCGGGCCGGCCGGGCCGCCGGGACCGCCGGAGCGGGGCGCCTCGTCGTGTGCGGGGTACCACCTGGCTTCCGAGGGGCGGGCGCGCCCGGTGGCGGCCCGGTCGGAGCCGGGAACCGAGGCGCGGCCCGCGCCCCGGCTGAGGTGTCGGGGGATCGGGGCGCCGGCAGACGAGGTCGCTGACATGTAACCGAGGGTAGGTCGGCCGGGCCACCGACGCCCTCGTACGCGCGCCGATGTCAGCCGCGTCCCCGGCGGGTTCAGTACCCGAGACGCCCGCGGAAGTACTCGATCGTGCGCCGGAGGCCGTCTTCGGGCGTGACGCTCGGCTCGTATCCCAGCAGTTCGCGGGCGAGGGTCAGGTCCGGGCGCCGCATCTCCGGGTCATCGGAAGCACGCGTGATGTAGCTCACCTCGGACGTGCTTCCGGTGAGTGACACGATCGTCTCGGCGAGTTGTCGCATCGACATCTCGTGCTCGGTGCCGCAGTTGATCGGCCCGGTCTGGGTCGAGTCGAGCAGCAGCAGGATGCCGCGCACCAGATCGTCGACGTAGCAGATCGAGCGGGTCTGGTTGCCGGTGCCGTGCACCGTGATCGGCTCGCCGCGCAGCGCCTGGGAGATGAACGTCGGGATGGCCCGGCCGTCGTCCGGGCGCATCCGCGGGCCGTACGTGTTGAAGATCCGCACGATCGCGGTGTCGGTGCCCCGGCTGCGGTGGTACGCCATGGTGGCCGCCTCGGAGAAGCGCTTCGCCTCGTCGTAGACGCTCCGGATGCCGATCGGGTTGACGTTGCCCCAGTACGTCTCGCGCTGCGGGTGCTCCTTCGGGTCCCCGTACGCCTCGGACGTGGAGGCCATCAGGAACCGCGCGCCGTCGTCGGTGGCCCGCTCCAGCAGCGCCAGCGTGGCCACCGAGCCGACCCGGAGGATCTCCACCGGCAGCTTCTCGAAGTCGGTGGGGCTGGCCGGGGACGCCATGTGCAGGATCGCGTCGAACCGCTCGGCCATCGCCGGGTGCTGCGGCAGGCCGTCGGAGATGTCCGCCTCGACGAGCGTGAAGGTCGGCTTGTCCAGCAGGTGGGCCACGTTGTCCTTGGACCCGGTGACGAAGTTGTCCAGCACCACGACCGTGCAACCGCGCTCGACGAGCCGGTCGACCAGGTGGGACGGGACGAAACCGGCGCCGCCGGTGACGAGGATGCGGTGTCCGGTACCGAAGCGGGGAGCGACCTTCATGGCGGTCAGCCTATACACGCGAGGCGGGGCCCCCGCGCAAGGCAGGGGCCCCGGTCGAGCGTGGTGATCAGTGCGCGCCGGCTCCGGTGAGCGAGCGCACCTCCAGCTCCGCGTACTTCTCCTCGTCGCTCTCCTTGGACAGGATCGTGCCGAGCCAGCCGCACAGGAAGCCGAACGGGATCGAGATGATGCCCGGGTTCGACAGCGGGAACCACTGCCAGTCGTGGTCGGGGAACATCGCCGTCGGCGCGCCGGAGACGACCGGCGAGAAGAAGACGAGCACCACGGCGGCGAGCAGGCCGCCGTAGATCGCCCAGACCGCGCCCGAGGTGTTGAACCGCTTCCAGAACAGGCTGTAGAGGATCGCCGGCAGGTTGCCCGAGGCGGCGACCGCGAACGCCAGCGCGACCAGGAACGCCACGTTCAGGTTCTGCGCGAAGATCGACAGGACGATCGAGACCGCGCCGATCACCAGCGCGGAGATCCGGGCGACGTTCACCTCCTGCCGCTCCGACGCCTCACCCTTCTTCATCACGTTGGCGTAGAAGTCGTGCGCCAGGCTCGACGACGACGCCAACGTCAACCCGGCGACCACGGCGAGGATCGTGGCGAACGCGACCGCCGCGATGATCGCCAGCAGTGTCGCGCCGCCCAGGTTCCCGCCGAGGAAGTCCACGCCCAGCGCCTCGGCCAGCTGTGGCGCCGCCGTGTTGCCGGCCTTGTCCTGCTCGGTGATCGCCTGCCCGCCGACGATGGCCGCCGCGCCGAAGCCGAGCGCCAGGGTGAGCAGGTAGAACGAGCCGATGATGCCGATCGCCCAGAGCACGCTCTTACGGGCCGCCCGCGCGGTCGGCACGGTGTAGAAGCGGATCAGGATGTGCGGCAGGCCGGCCGTGCCGAGGACCAGCGCGATGCCCAGCGAGAGCAGGTCCATCTTGCTGTAGAACGTCTTCAGCGCGTCGCCGGGTGTCTCCACGCCGTAGCGCAGCCCGGGTTCGAGGAACGCCGCTCCCTTGCCGGAGGCGCTGGCCGCGTCGCCGAGCAGCGAGGACAGGTTGAACTTGTACTTGGCGAGCACCAGCAGCGTCATCACCAGCGCGCCGCCCATCAGCAGGAACGCCTTGACGATCTGCACGTAGGTGGTGCCCTTCATGCCACCGACCGTCACGTAGATGATCATCAGGGCGCCGACCAGGATGATGGTGGCGACCTTGGCGGTGTCGGCGTCCATGCCGAGGAAGGTGGTGCCCGGCTTGATGCCGAGCAGCAGCGCGACGAGCGCGCCGGCGCCGACCATCTGGGCCAGCAGGTAGAAGATCGACACGGTGATGGTGGAGACCGCCGCCGCGGTCCGGACGGGCCGCTGCCGCATCCGGAACGCCAGGACGTCCGCCATCGTGTACCGGCCGGAGTTGCGCAGCAGCTCGGCCACCAGCAGCAGCGCCACCAGCCAGGCGACCAGGAAGCCGATCGAGTAGAGGAAGCCGTCGTAGCCGTAGAGCGCGATGATGCCGGCGATGCCCAGGAAGGACGCCGCCGACATGTAGTCGCCGCCGATCGCCATGCCGTTCTGGAAACCGGAGAACGACCGGCCGCCGGCGTAGAAGTCGGTGGCGGTCTTGGTCTGCCGGCTGGCCCAGACGGTGATCGCCAGCGTGATCGCCACGAAGACCAGGAACAGCGTGATGGTGAGGTTCCGGGCGGTGGTGCTGCCCGCCTCAGCCGCGAGGACCGTGTTCATGGGTCACCTCCCCGATCTCGTCACGGATCTTGTCGGCGACCGGGTCGATCCGGCGGTTGGCGAACCGGGAGTAGAGCCAGGCGATGACGAACGTGGAGACGAACTGGAGCAGGCCGAAGACCAGGGCGACGTTGATGTTGCCGATCAGCTTCGTGCCCATGAATCCCCGCGCGTACGCGGAGAGGATGACGTAGAGCGCGTACCACAGGAAGAACGCGACGGTCATCGGGAAGACGAAGCCGCGCAGCGCGCGACGCAACCCGGCGAACTCGTCCGACCGCTGGACGGCGAGGTACCGTTCCGCCGCCGACTCGGCGGGTGCGGACGCGGGTGTGTCCGTGGACATCTGTGGATCACCACCTTCGCAAGGCGTGGGGGAGTTTCGCGCACGGTAGAGAGGGCGCTCCCGGCCCGGGAAGGCTCCGCCGAGGGCCGGTCGACGCTTGCGCCGAACGGCACCCCCACTGCGCCCAGTGACCCACGTCACTCCGCTAACCGGTCACCCCAACCCCGTTGATCATGAAGTTGACGGCGACAAATCGGACGCCGAATGCGGCCAACTTCATGATCGTCGGAGCAGGGGTCAGCCGGGGAGGTTGTGGTAGCGGCCGCGGTAGTGCAGCAACGGAGGGGTGTCCGCAGGTAGGGCCACCGACTCGATGGTGGCCTCGACCAGCAGGGCCCAGCCGTACTCGCGGGCGGTGTCCAGGCGGCACCCCGCCCACCCGCCGGCGTCCGCCGGCACCGGGCCGTACGGCGTCTCGGTCCAGGCGTCGAGCGCGAACAGGCCGCCGGGCGACGGGAACAGCCCGGCGAAGCGGTCGGCGAGCTGGCGGTGCTGCGGGCCCAGCGGGGCCACCGCGAACCGTCCGGCCTCCTCGATCGCCGCCCACAGGTCCGACTCCGGATCGATCAGGCCGAGCAGCCGGTCCGGCTCGCCCTCGGCCACGAGCGTGGACGAGACGGTCAGCCCGGCCGGTCCGGGCGCGGTCCAGAGCGTCACCGGTGCGGCCAGCCGGCCGCGCAGCCGCCGCACCGGCGAGCGTTGCCCGGCCGGCGCCGCGAACGGATCGGTGGAGTGGATCTGCGCGCCCGGATCTGGATTCACGTGAAACATTGTGCCGCCCGCCGTCGGGCGAGGTTCGACGGAACGCCCTACCCTGCCGGGCATGAATCTCATCCCCCCGCAGCAGCTCGCCCAGGAACGGGTGGTCGCCGCCGACGCCGTCCTCGGCGGCCAGGTCGACCTGCGCGCCTATCCACACCGGCACCTGCTGGTGCGGGCGAACAACACCTGGGGTCGCCGGGCGTTCCAGCCGCTGATGGAAGCGGTCGAGCACCTGTCCAACTACGGTTGGGAGCTGGTCACCATGACCAGCGTCGGCGACGGCCACCACGTCTACGCGGCGATGCGCCGCACCGCCTGACGGCGGGCCGGGACGCGCGGATCAGTCGTCGGCGAGCAACCGGCGGGCGGCGGCCAGCACCTCCGGATCGGCGCAGCCGGCCGCGTACCCGGCGATCCGGCGCCGGATGTCGCGCCCGAGCAACCACCCCCCGATCCGCTCGGCGACCGGGCGCAGAAACGCGGGCCGGCAGCGGAAGTTGTACCGCCACGTCGCGATCGTGGTGTCCGGCTCCGGACCGGGCGCGAAGCGCCAGCCGCCGCCGAACCGTTCGAAGAACCACGGTCCGCGCACCATCTTCATGCCGACGTTCGTCGGCGGCGACCAGGAGACGTACTCGCTCACCATGACCAGGCCGTGCCGGGACCGGGTGAAGGTGCGTACGCCCCGGCCGGGCCGCGTCGCACCGTCGACGAAGTGCTGCTCACGGACGAACGGGTCCCAGCGGTACCGCACCGGTGCGGTGGTCTGGGAGACGGCGAACGCCAGCTCCGGGGGAACGGGGACGGTGGTGACCGCCTCGACGACAGGCATCAGCGCCTCGGGGTGACGTTCGCCAGCAGCTCCGGCTGCCGGTGATCCAGTGTGTCCCCGGCCATGTACGCGCCGAGCAGCGCCGCGCCCCCGCCGTACGCCAGGCCGAGCGGCAGCGCCAGCCAGAGCCACACGTCGCCGAGCAGCGCGGCGGCCAGCACGAACGGCACCGCCACCACCGCCGAGCCGACCATGGAGACCAGGGTGAGCAGGCCCTTGGTGAAGCCCGCGCCGCTGTTCAGGGCGAACGGGTTGCTGGACTCGGGCAGCGAGTACGCGCCGAGCACGGAGACGAACGCGTTGATCGCCAGCCCGCAGCCGTACGCGGCGAACAACGCGCCACCCATGACACCGAGCCATGC
The DNA here is from genome assembly GCF_027460145.1 of Micromonospora sp. WMMA1949. Lineage (NCBI taxonomy): Bacteria > Bacillati > Actinomycetota > Actinomycetes > Micromonosporales > Micromonosporaceae > Micromonospora > Micromonospora sp. WMMA1949. The sequence continues at coordinate 2,763,798 of NZ_JAPZBG010000001.1, forward strand.
GGGCCGGCCGAGGACGACGGCGAGGGCGACCGCGATCACGAGGAGCATCGGCACCACGTAGATCGAGAACGCGGCCATCCGGGCCCGCAGCTCCACCCGCCCGGGCACCCCGGCGACCACGTTCGCGGCGTACGAGCTGCCGTCGAAGCCGAACTGGTTGGCGAGCGTCAACGACGCGAGCGCCCCGACGAAGATCATGGTGAGGCTGACCATCGCCGGTGAGGAGTCGGCGGTGGCCTGGTCGAACGCGGCACCGCCCTCGGACAGGAACGCCGGGCCACCCAGGTTGACCATCAGCGGCACGAACACGCCGACCACGGCGACGGTGATCAGGTTCGCCCGGCGACGGGCGTCCCGCCACCAGTAGCGGCACTCCCGGGCGACGATCGCGCCGAACCGGTCCCGCCGGGCCCAGCCCACCGCGCGGGGGAAGAGCTGCGTCACCGCGCCGCCGGCCACCCCGCGTGGCGCCCGCGCGGGGCCGCTGCTCGCCGCGCCCACCATCGCCGTCTCCAGCGACCGGGACCACCAGAACAGGAGTACGCCGAGCGTCGCGACCGCGATCAGCAGCTTCACCACCGCGGCGCCGGCCCGGCCCTGGGCCACGTCCACACCGACGGTCCACGGTGCGCCGAACGGCGTCCAGCCGACCACCCGGGCCACACCGTCCAGCCGGTCCCAGTCGGTCTGCCGTACCGCGGCGAGCACCAGCAACTGCAACGGCCCGAGCAGTGCGGCCAGCACCGCGAGCAGCACGGCGGCCAGGTCACGGACCCGGCGGGAGCGCAGCATCGTCGCGAACGCGCTCGTCAGCGCGCGGGCGCCGGCCAGGCAGACGAGCAGCCCGACGACCACGCCGACCACGCCGACGAGGGCGGCCGGCCATCCACCGAGCGCGCCGGCGGTGACCACCAGCCCGGCCGCCGTGATCGCCGTCGCCAGCGCCGGCACGCTCACCAGCGCGGCGGCGAGCAGGCCGGTGACCAGGGTGCGGCGGGACAGCGGCAGCAGCGCGAACCGGGCCGGGTCGAGCGTCTCGTCCACGCCGAAGAAGACGAGCGGCAGGAGCAGCCAGCCGAGCGTGAGCAGGCCACCGCCGAAGGCGGCGATCATCAGCGCGTACCGGGACTCGCCGGCCAGCCCGGGCGCGGCCAGCAGGAAGAACCCGACGGCGGCGAACCAGAGCCCCAACAGCAGGCCGAGCACGAACAGCGCGACCCGCCACTTCTGGCCGCGGAAGTTGTTGCCGAGCACCCGCAGCTTGAGACGGACGAAGTGCCACGGCGACACGCGCCGGGCGGGCCGCTCGGGGACGGTCACCGGGACAGCCACGACAGCTCCTCGCCGGTGGCGGTCCGGCCGCCGACCACCTCCACGAAGACCTCCTCGAGCGACCGGTCGCCGCGCACCTCGGTGAGCGTGCCCACCCGCTTGATCCGGCCCTCGGCCAGGATCGCCACGTGCGAGCAGAGCCGCTCGACCACCTCCATCACGTGGCTGGAGAAGATCACCGTGCCGCCGCCGCTGACGTACCGGTGCAGGATGTCGCGGATCAGCGCCGCCGAGACCGGGTCGACCGCCTCGAACGGCTCGTCCAGCACCAGCAGGCGCGGACCGTGCAGCAGCGCGCAGGCCAGCCCGATCTTCTTCTTCATGCCCGCCGAGTAGTCGACCACGAGCGTGCGGCCGGCGTCGGAGAGCGCCAGCACGTCGAGCAGCTCCGCCGCCCGCTGGTCGACCACCGCCGGGTCCATACCGCGCAGCAGACCGTGGTACGCCAGCAGCTCCGCCCCGCTCAGCCGGTCGAAGAGGCGTACGCCGTCCGGCATCACGCCGAGCAGGCTCTTGGCGCGTACCGGGTCGGCCCAGACGTCGTACCCGAGGACCCGCGCCTCACCGGCGTCGGGCCGCAGCAGGCCGACGGCCATGGAGAGGGTGGTGGTCTTGCCCGCGCCGTTCGGTCCGAGCAGGCCGTAGAACGAGCCGGTCGGCACGGCGAGGTCGACGCCCGCCACCGCGACCTTGGTGTCGAAGCGCTTGGCCAGACCACGAAGGGAGAGTGCCGGCTGCTGATCGGTCATGGTCCGACCGTATCGGGCCCCGGCGAACGGCCGCTCGGACGGCAGGATGATCTCGCATCATCCCTGAGAGCTACGAGTCGCATTGCCGACGGCCTGCAACCGACGACCGGGTCGGTGGGTGTCAGTCCCAGGGACGGCAGCGGGGAGAGACATGGATGCGGACAGTGCGTTCGAGGAGTTCTACCGGAGCAGCAGACAACGCGTGGTGACGGTGCTGTACGCGCTCGGCGGTGACCGGGCCGAGGCGCAGGACGCCGCCCAGGAGGCGTACGCGCGGGCCTGGCAGCGCTGGTCGCAGGTCAGCGAGTACGACGATCCGGAGGCGTGGGTCCGTACCGTCGGTCACCGCCTGCTGGTCAACCGGTGGCGCAAGGTGCGCAACAGCGTCGTCGCCTACCGGAGGCACGGGCCACCACCACCGGTGCGGCCCCCCTCGGAGAACACAGTGGCTCTGGTCGCCGCACTGCGGCAGCTCTCCTCGGACCAGCGGCAGGCCGTCGTCCTCTATCACCTGGCCGACCTGTCGGTCGCGGAGATCGCCGCGCAGACCGGCGTACCCAGCGGCACGGTCAAGGCTCGCCTCTCCCGGGGTCGCAAGGCCCTCGCCGCCCTGCTCGACATGACCCTGCCGGAGGAGATCCGCAATGCCTGATCCGATCTTCTCGGACCTGTACCGGGACACCGATGACCTCGTCTGGCCACCCACCGAGCAGGTGCGGCGCCGAGGTCGGCAGCGGACGCGGCGTACCCAGATCGCCGCCGGCCTGGCCACGGTGGTCGCGGTGGGTGTCGTCGCGTCGGGTGTGGCGCTGGCCCGTCCGGACGTCGCGCCGCCACCCGTGCCCCCGGCGACCGTCGAGCCCACCACGCCGACTCCCACGCCCACGCCGAGTTCCACGCCGTCGGCCGAGCCGTCCGCGAGCGGGGCGGCGACACCGAGTCGCACCACCGGGCGGCCCGTAGGCAGCACCGGCGGCGGGTCGACCAGCCGTGCGCCGAGCCGGACGATTCCGGCGGCGGCGATGCTCCAGCTCGCCGACCTCCCGTCGGGCTTCACGATCGAGACGGAAGGGGTGGAGGGTGACTGGTCCCTGGAGTCCGTGACCCTCTTCTGCAAGAACGAGTCGCCGACGCTGGCCGACGGGCAGATCGCCACCCGGTCGGTGACGTTCGACTCGCCCACCGACTGGCTGACCCAGCGGGTGACCCGGCACTCGGGCACCTCCGCCACCACGGTGATGAAGAATCTCCGCAAGTTTGTCGCGGGCTGCGAGATGGAGCAGCCGGACGACTCATTGTCGATCATGGCCGAGTCGCTCGGTGGCGACGACGGGGTGCTGGTGGGCAGCGACATCGGGGGGAAGCCCGGCCGCTGGCTCTTCGTCCGGCAGGGCGATCTGGTGGCGCAGCTACGCCTCGACTCCCAGACCACGCCCACCGAGGCACGTCGGCTGGCCCGGTCGGTGGCGAACCGGCTGTGCGCCGGCACGGACACCTGCTGACGGGTGCTCGGGTGTGCGGCGGGGCCGAGCGGGCGGGCCCCGCCTCACAGGCGCAGCGACTCCGGGGTGTGCAGACGGAGCATGGTGGCGCGGACGTCGCGGGGCAGCCGCCGCCGGCTCGCCATCGACACGACCACCATCACGGTGAACGCCAGCGGCACCGTCCACGCGGCCGGCTGCGTGGTGAGCGTCGCCGGCCACCCGGTCAGCGGCGGGCCGAGCACGGTGAGCAGCACCGCGCCGACCGCCGCGCCGCCGCCGACCAGCACCCCGGCGGCGGCGCCCAGGTCGGTCAGGCCGCGCCACCAGATGCCGAGCACCAGCAGCGGGCAGAAGCTGGACGCGGCCACCGCGAACGCCAGCCCGACCACCTGCGACACGTCCAGCCCGGAGACGTTCAGGGAGAGCACCGCCGGCACGCCGCCGGCGATCACCGTGGCGAGCCGGAAGCCGCGTACCGATCCGCGGCCCAGCACGTCCGTGGAGATCACCCCGGCCACGCTGGTGAGCAGGCCGGACGAGGTGGACAGGAACGCCGCGAACGCGCCGGCCGCGACGAGGGCGGCGAGCAGCCGTCCGGTGGTGCCGTCGCCGAGCGCCGCCCCGGGCAGCAGCACCACCACCGCGTCGGTCTGGCCGCTGACCAGCAGTTGCGGGGTGTAGATGCGGCCCAGCACGCCGTAGACGGTGGGCAGCAGGTAGAAGACGCCCACGAGCGCCAACACCACGAGCGTGGTGCGGCGGGCGGCGGCGCCGTCGGGGTTGGTGTAGAAGCGGACCAGCACGTGCGGCAGGCCCATGGTGCCGAGGAACGTGGCCAGGATCAGCGAGTACGTGGCGAACAGTCCCCTGTCGTCCTCGCCGGCGGTGTCCGGCAGCAGCCATTCGGTGGCGCCGGTCGCCGCGCCGGACACCTCCGGCACCGGGTCACCGGCGGCGAACTCGAGGCGGTCGCCGGGGCGTACCTCCCGGATGTCGCCGTCGGGCAGGGTGAGCGTCGCGCGGTGCTCGACCACGACGGTGGTCGCGGTCCGGAACGTCGGTCCGTCGGGCGGGGTCACCGCGGGGCGGGCGTCGGCCTGCCACTGCAACGCCAGGAAGATCGCGGGTACGGCGAGCGCGGTGAGCTTCAGCCAGTACTGGAACGCCTGCACGAACGTGATCGCCCGCATGCCGCCCAGCGCCACGTTCGCGGTCACCACCACGGCGACCAGCAGTGCGCCGAGCGGGTACGGCGAGCCGGTGAGCGTGGCGAGCGTCAGCCCGGCACCCTGGAGCTGCGGCACCAGGTAGAGCCAGCCGATGAAGATCACGAAGACGGTGGCGAGCGTGCGCAGCCGGCGCGAGCCGAGCCGTACCTCGCAGAAGTCGGGCAGCGTGAACGCGCCGGAGCGGCGCAGCGGCGCAGCCACGAACAGCAGCAGCGCGAGGTATCCGGCTGCGAACCCGACCGGGTACCAGAGCACGTCCACGCCGTACTTGAGGATCAGGCCGGCGACGCCGAGGAAGCTCGCCGCCGACAGGTACTCCCCACCGATCGCGGCGGCGTTCCAGGTCGGGCTGACCGCCCGGGACGCGACCAGGAAGTCCGAGGTCGTGCGGGCCAGCCGCAGCCCGTAGAAGCCGATGCCGACGGTGACCAGGGTGACGGCGACGATCGCCGGGACCACGTAGCCGTTGGACATCAGCGTTCCGGCCGTCGGATCAGGTCGACGAAGTCCTGCTCGTTGCGTTCGGCCAGGCGCACGTACGCCCAGCCGACCACGATCAGGAACGGGAACGACACCACACCGAGCAGCAGCCACGGCAGGTTGACCCCGAGCACGGTGACCCGGCCGACGGTGGGTGCGATGGCGAACAGCCACGGCAGACCGCCGAGCGCGACCAGCACCAGCAGGCTGAGCCGCAGCGCGAGCGAGAGCTGGGCACGCATCAGCCCCTGCACGAGCGTCTCGCCGACCGGGGTCTGCTGGGTCAGCTCGGAGCGGGTGCGGTCGGCCGGGCTGCCGGAGCGGGAGACCTCGGCCAGCACGATCCGGGTCCGCTGCGGCGCAGGCTGCCCCGGTGGATGCTGTTCCTCGGCTCCGGTCACCCCCGGGAGTCTCGTTCGCTCAGCGGGATTGTCAAGAGCACGGTCTCAGGCCCTGTGCACAACCTGTGGATAACGCTTCATGCCTGTGGAAAACCCGGTGGACGGCGCGGAGTCGTTGTGGACAACCGAACGGGGTGTCACTGTGAGCCGGTAGAGAGGAGGTGTGACAGTGACCAGCCCGGCACGGCCCGGCACCGGCGACGTCTGGACTGTGGACGACCTCCAGGACCTCCCCGAGGACGGCCAGGACTACGAGATCTTCGACGGGAGCCTGCTCGTGTCCCCACACGCCGACGTCCGGCACGGCGCGATCGCCAACCGTCTCCGCCGGCTCCTCGACCGGCAGGCTCCGGCCGGTCTGCTCGTCGGGCAGGACGTCGGCGTCAGCGCGAAGCGCTCCTCCTACTTCGTGCCGGACGTCTTCGTCGCCCGCGAGGAGGCACTGGAGCGGGGTGGCCCGGCCCTCGCCCCGGCCGACGTGCTGCTCGTGGTCGAGGTCGTCTCGCCCGGCAACGCCGGTCGTGACCTGGTCCTCAAACGCCACGAGTACGGCGTGGCCGGCATCGCGCGTTACTGGCTCGTCGAGCCGCGCAAGGAGACCCTGACGGTGCTGGAGAACGTCGGCGGCCGCTACCGCGAGGCCGCGGTGCTGTCCACGGCCGACGTGTACCGCGCCGACCAGCCGTTCGCGCTCGTCCTGCCGGTCGCCGAAATCTTCTGAGCGCCCTGCCCCAGCCCCGGCTTCAGCCGAGTCCCACCCGTACCGGGTTCGCTGTCGCCGAGCCGAGCCAGGTGTGCGGGTTGCCGAACCAGCACCAGCCGAGCTTCGGCGCGCCCTGGCTGATCCAGAGCGCGGGCACCCGCCGGTCGCCGCAGCGTGACCCGACGAGCGAGAAGCACCTGTTGCTCGCCAGCGCCGCCGGGTGCAGCGTGACGAACGCCAGTCCTTCGTCGATGGTGATCGGCAGTCGGTCCTTCGTCGTCATGTCCTCCAGCGCGGCCGACGGCGGCACGTTGCGGTACTCCTCGCCCCGGTCCACGTCGAAGAGCAGGTACGCGGGCCCGGCGGGCACCTCCAGCTCCTTGATCGGATCGAAGGTGGGCAGGTCGCCGACGGGGAAGTTCCGGTCGAGGACGCCGGTCCTGCGCTTGCCGGCGAGCGTGGTGAGCGCGATCCGCTCCGGCACCGGCACCAGCTCCCGCGTGGTCACCAGCAGGAACGGCACCCGCGCGTCGGTGGGGCCGGCCAGCTCGGCGGCACCGGTCACCGCCGCGTCGCGCAGTGGGGTGAGCAGCGCCCGGAACTCCTCCTCGGTCTGCCCGGCCAGCGCCGGGTAGCCGAGCTGGACGAGGCGGTCGAGCTGGCGGTCGAATTCGGTAGCGGCGTCGAAGCGGTCGTCGGACATGCGGTCCCCCACCCTGTCGTACGGTCTGCCGTACATTGTACGTCAGGGTTTTCGGTGGCCCCTCCCTCAGCGGCTCCAGTCCTGCTTCGCGGCGCGCACCAGCTTGTCCTTCAGCTCCCGGGTGTGCCGGCGGCTCACCGGCAGCTCCGATCCGTCGATCACCACCACGTAACCTGAGTTGACCAGCCGCAGCTCGGCGATGAGCCGCAGCTGCACCAGGTACGAGCGGTGGATCCGGACGAACCCGGCATCAGCCCAGCGCTCGGCCAGCGTGGCGAGCGAGACCCGGACCAGGTGCGAGCCCTCCGCGGTGTGCAGCCGCGCGTAGTCGCCCTGCGCCTCCACCCACCGCACCGCCGAGCGGGGCAACATCCGGGTGGTGCCGGCCAGCTCGATCGGAATGCTCGGGTCCTCCTCCGCCCGGGCCAGCGCGGCCGGGTGCGACGGCACCACCCGGGAGCCGATCACCCGGCGCAGCGACTCGGCCAGCCGCTCGGCGCGTACCGGCTTGCGCACGTAGTCGGTGGCGCCCAGGTCGAACGCGTCCACCGCGCCGTCGTCGTACGCGGTGACGAACACGATCGCCGGGGGCCGGGCGAAGCGGCGCAGGACGCGGGCCAGCTCCATGCCGTCCAGCCCGGGCATCCGGATGTCGAGGAACACCACGTCCACGTCGTCGTCGCGCAGCACGCGCAGCGCCTCGGTCGCGTCCCCGGCCGTGTGCAGCCGGGCCACCCGGGGATCGGTGCGCAGGTGGTACGCCAGCTCGTCCAGGGCGGGCGGCTCGTCGTCCACCGCCAGCACCCGGAGGAATCCGGTGCCGGTGACTGTCACGACGTCGCCCGGACGCCGGGGTGGAACTTCGGCACGCGCATGCTGACCTTCGTACCCGAACCCAGGCCCGTCTCCACGACCAGGCCGAACCCGTCCCCGAAGACCGACCGGAGCCGTTCGTCGACGTTCGAGAGGCCGACGTGCTGCCCCGGGTCGTCGGCCGGGTCGGCGGCCGCGCCGGACACCTCGGCGATGCCGGCGGTAAGCGTCGTCGGATCCATCCCCACTCCGTCGTCCTCCACCGTGATGTGACACTCCGCGCCCGCGTCCCGGGCCTCGATGCTCACCATGCCGGTGCCCGGCTTGCGGGACAACCCGTGGCGGACGGCGTTCTCCACGAGCGGCTGGAGGCAGAGGAAGGGCAACGTCACCGGCAGCACCTCGGGTGCGATCTGGAGGCGCACCTGGAGCCGCTCGCCGAAGCGCGCCCGCTCGATGGTCAGGTAGCGGTCGATCGAGCGCAGCTCCTCGGCGAGCGTGGTGAACTCGCCGTGCGCCCGGAACGAGTAGCGGGTGAACTCGGCGAACTCCAGGATCAGCTCCCGCGCCCGTTCCGGGTCGGTGCGCACGAACGAGCCGATCGCGGTCAGCGCGTTGTAGATGAAGTGCGGGCTGATCTGGGCGCGCAGCGCGCGTACCTCGGCCCGGGCGAGCCGTTCCCGCGACGACTCCAGCTCGGCCAGGGCGAGCTGGTCACCCGCCCAGTGCGCGGTCTCCAGCGTGGCCTGCACCAGACCCGGGGCCGGCCGCTCGCCAGCCACCGCCACCAGCGCGCCGACCACCCGGCCGTCCGCGCGCAGCGGCGCCACCACCGCGCCGCGGACCGGGCAGTCGACCAGGTCGCAGCGCAGCTCCGACTCGCCCAGCACGGTGGAACGCCCGCTGCCGACCGCGCGCCGGGCCGCCGCGACCAGTTGATCGCCGTGGTGCGCGCCCTGCCCGTCGACGGCGAGCAGCGTGTCCCGGTCCGTCAGCGCCAGCCCGGCCGCGCCCACCAGGGCCCGCAGATGGCGTACGGCCTTCGCCGCGTCCGCGGCGGTCAGCCCGGCGCGCAGCGGCTCGGCGGCGAGCCCGGCGGTGTGCAGCACCTCGTACGTGGCGCGCTGCGTCGCCGTGGCGATGCCCCGTCGGCCACGCAGCCGCAGCACCGCCCAGAGCGCCGCCGCCAACGCGGTCACGAGCGAGACGACGGCGAAGACGGCGGAGAGGTTGCCACCCACGCAGCGATCCTGCCGGGTGCCGGCCCGGTAGCGCTAGTACGCGCCCTTGCGGGCCAGCACCACGCCCACGGTCCGCCACAGGATGCTCAGGTCGTACGCCAGCGACCAGTTGTCGACGTAGTAGAGGTCGAGCCGGACCGCCTCGTCCCAGGACAGGTCGGAGCGGCCGGACACCTGCCACAGCCCGGTCATGCCCGGCCGGACCAGCAGCCGGCGGCGTACGTCGCCCAGGAAGTCGCCGTCGTCGGCGGGCAGCGGGCGCGGGCCGACGAGCGACATCTCGCCCCACAGCACGTTGATCAGCTGGGGCAGCTCGTCCAGCGACGTGGCCCGCAGAAAGCGGCCCACCGGGAAGACCCGGGGGTCCTGCTTCATCTTGAACAGCATGCCGTCGGTCTCGTTCCGGTCGACCAGACCGGCGAGCCGCTCCTCGGCGTCGACGTACATGGTCCGGAACTTCCAGACCCGGAACGTCCGCCCCTCGTGCCCGACGCGGGGCTGGCGGAAGAAGACCGGCCCGGGGTCCGAGATCCGGATGGCCAGGGCGATGGCGGCGAAGAGCGGGACCAGCATCAGCAGGCCCAGGCCGGCGGCCACCCGGTCCATCAGGTTCTTGACCAGCAGCGCCGGCCCGGACAGGGTCGGCTCCTCGACGTGCAGCAGCGGCAGGCCCTCGATCGGGCGGATGTGCACCCGGGGACCGGCGATGTCGGTGAGCTGGGGCGCGACCACCAGGTCGACGCCGGAGCCCTCCAGCTGCCAGGCCAGGCGGCGCAGCTCGCCCGGCTCGGCGCTGGCCGAGCCGCAGACCGCGATGGTGTCGCCGCCGACCTCACGTACCAGGGCGAGCACGTCGCGGCCCGCGTACACCGGCACCGGGGTCTCCAGGCCGCGGGCGGCGGCGTACCCGTCGGTGAGGTGGATGGCCACCGGGATCAGGCCGACCGACGGGTGCCGGGTGACCGTGGTGTAGACCTCCAGGCACTCGGGCAGCGTGCCGACGAGCACCATCCGGTGCCCGGCGTGCCCGAACCGGCGGCGCAGCCCGTGCAGGGCGGCCCGGGCGATCATGCGGCCGAGCACGATCAGCAACATCGCGCCGAGCAGCGCGAAGCCGACCGTCCACCGGGACAGGGAGTAGGTCTTCGTGGCGAAGGCGATGAACGAGACCGCCGCCGCCACCGCCACGCCGGCCCGGATCACCCGCTTGAATTCGTCCGGGCCGAGCCCCAGGTAGCGCCGGTCGTAGGCCCGGTTGCCCCAGAGGAAGAGCAGCCAGCCGAGCGGCAGGAGCACGAACGCCACGGTGTAGAACCAGGCTTGCGGGGAGTTGCGGAAGCCCGAGTCGGCCTGCTCGAAGATCTGCACGGCCAGGAAGCTGGCCAGAGCCGCCGCGCCGAAGTCGAGCAGCAGCAGGAACAGGATGTAGGGCCGGTGCCACCGGGAGACCCGGCGCCGGGCGCGGGCCCACGCCGACCGGGGTACGCCGTTGTGCGACGGCGGAGTCGGCGGCTGGATCTCAAAGCTGTCGACGTGCCGCACGCTCTTGCTCCGGCCTCTGTCGGTTACCGGGCGCTGGAGGCTTGTCGTCACCTCAACCCATGTCCTCCCGCATGACCCGCACCCTCACTCGCCGTGAGGATCCGGGTCGCTCACCGTCCCAGTCTCCCACGCGGGCCCGGCCCGGACCGGCCCCCGCGAAGAAGCCGTGCCGCTGGTGCTCGGTGAGATCTGGCCGGCTCCGAATCAGTTGTGAAGCCGGGGACCGAGCCACTATACCGATGGATGACGGCTCGGGTAGAGGGGCGGACCGGACCTTCGGCGATCGCCGGTCGATTCCGCTCGGTAACCGGCGAATGCCATTACTCACCGTACGAGACGGGACAACCTTCGGTCAGCCAGCGGCTTCCCGCCGGTCTGACATGTGGGGCAGTACTGGAGGCTCGAATCGGCGAACGAGACCTCACGCACCGTGTCGCCGCAGACCGGACACGGCAGCCCTTTGCGGGCGTGCACCTTCAGGCCCGAGCGCTTCTCGCCCTTCAGCTCCGCGGCCCGTTGCCCCATGGACCGGCGTACCGCGTCGCCGAGCACCGTCCGCGTGGCCGCGTGCAGGCCGGCGAGCTGGTCGTCGGTGAGCCGGTCGGTGATCGCGAACGGCGAGAGCCGCGCCGTGTGCAGGATCTCGTCGGAGTACGCGTTACCCACCCCGGCGAGCACCGACTGGTCGGTCAGCACGCCCTTCACCTGGCCCCGGCGACTGCGCAGCCGCTCGGCGAAGGTCGGCAGATCCGCCTCCAGCGCGTCCGGCCCGAGCTTCGCCACACCCGGCACCAGCGCCGGGTCGGTGACCAGATAGGCGGCCAGCTTCTTCTGGGTGCCCGCCTCGGTCAGGTCGAAGCCGGAGCCGTCGTCGAGGCGTACCCGCACCGCGATCGGGCCCTTGCCGGGCCGCAGCGGGGTCGCCGCCGGGAACGCCTCCCGGTAGTGCAGCCAGCCTGCCCGGGCCAGGTGGACCACCAGGTGCAGGCCCTCGTCGAACCGGACGTCCAGGAACTTGCCGTACCGGCCGGCGCCGGTCACGGCGCGGCCGGCGACCGCGCTCGGCGGCGGGTCGTACGTCTTGAGCGCGCTGATCGCGGCGACCTCGAACCGCTCGACGCGGCGGCCCACCGCACGCTCGCGCAGGTAACCGGCGAGCGCTTCCACCTCCGGTAGTTCGGGCATCGTCCAACGGTAGCCTTCTTTCCCGTGAGCGCGAGGAATGAGCTTGCGAGTCCCGCAGTCGCGAACGAAAGGCGAGCTCTGTGAGAATCGTGGTGGCGCACAACCGGTATCGGGAAGCCCAGCCCTCCGGCGAGAACACCATCGTCGACGCGGAGATCGCCCAGCTCACCGCCGCCGGCGTGGAGGTGCTGCCGTTCCTGCGCAGCTCCGACGAGATTCCGTCGATGTCCAAGCCGGCCAAGGCGCTGCTGCCGATCTCGCCGATCTGGGCGCCGAAGGCCCAGCACGACCTCGACCGCCTGCTCACCGAGCACCGGCCGGACGTGCTGCACCTGCACAACCCGTACCCCCTGCTCTCGCCCTGGGTGGTGCGGACCGCGCACAGGCGCGGGGTGCCGGTGGTGCAGACGGTGCACAACTACCGGCAGGTCTGTTCCTCGGGCCTGTACTTCCGCGACGGCGTGATCTGCCAGGACTGCCGGGGCCGGGCGCTGGGCGTGCCGGCGATCGTGCACCGCTGCTACCGCAACTCCCGGGCGCAGAGCGCGCTGATGGCCACCACGCTCGCCGTGCACCGCCCGACCTGGAAGTCGGTGGACCGGTACATCGCGCTCACCACGGCGGTCGCTGATCATCTGCGCGACTACGGCATCCCGGACGAGCGGATCGTGGTCAAGCCGAACGCGGTACCCGACCCGGGCACCCCGGCGCCGGCCGGGAACGGCTTCCTCTTCATGGGGCGGCTCAGCCCGGAGAAGGGCCTGGACCTGCTGCTCTCGGCGTGGCGGCGGCACCCGGTGGGCGCGCTCGGCCCGCTGCGCATCGCCGGTGACGGCGAGCTGCGTCCGCTCGCCGAGGCGGCCGCCGCCGAACGGCCCGACGTGCACTACCTGGGCCAGCTCGACCGCTCCGGGGTACGCGCCGTGCTGGCCGACAGCTCCGTGGTGCTGGCCACCTCCACCTGGCACGACGTGCTGCCCACGGTGATCATCGAGGCGCTGGCGTCCGGGCGGCCGGTGCTCGGCACCGCGCTCGGCGGCATCCCGTATCTGGTGGGCGCGGACGGCCCGCGCGAGCCCGCCGGCACCGGCCCGGCCGAGGTGGCCACCGCGGCGCCGGGCGACGGGCGGGTCGCGTTGCCGGCCGGGGTGCAGCGCGGCGAAGCCGGCTGGGTGGTGGCGCCGGAGGTGGACGCGCTGGCCGCAGCGTTGCCGCTGGCCGCCGCCGAGGCGGGAATGCTCGCTGGTCCGGCCCGGTCCCGCTACGAGCGCACCTTCCACCCCGACGTGATCACCAAGCGCCTGATCGACATCTACGCGGGCTTGCAGAGCCGCGCCTGACGCGATCTGACCACTTTGCGTTACTGGTAGGTGCGCATCTGCGTCGGTCACCATCTGTGACGGGCGGTTTCTCGTCGATCCGTGCCCTCGATCATCGATCATGGCTCGAGCTGCTCGAATGCCTAGAAGCCGGCTTCGCCGGTAGATGCCCGTCCGCCCCCTTTGCTCTGCAGCCATCGACGCGGCAGTGACCGAGAGTTCCTGGTGCGCTTATGGCTGCAGAGCAAAGGCGCCGAAGGCGAACCGCCCGCCCTCGCAGGGGCATCACTATCAGTGACCGACGTCCGGTGCGGCGACAGAAGGGATCGGCCGCGCGGGGCCATCGGCGCGTCCGCCATGGTGGCCTTCTCACTGACCACGATGGCGGAGCGGGGCGAGGGCGGGAGAAGGCTTCAGCGTAGGGAGGCGCGGGCGGAGAAGGCGATGCTCGCCAGCAGGAAGCCGCCGTTGACGACGGTGAACGCCACCATCACCCAGAACGCCAGCGCGGGCGCGAAGGCCAGCACCAGACCGGCCACGAAGATCACCGCACCGTAGTCGCGGACCAGCTTCACGAGGCGTACCGGGAGCGAGGTCGAGGTGACCATGCTCGCCGCGTTAGGCCCGGACTGCATCACCGACGTCACCAGGTTGACCATCCAGGTGCCCGCGAACACCGCCACCAGCCACACCGGCGTGGACGGGCGCTGTGCCACGGCTGTCGCGCCGATGGCGGCCACCAGCGCGATCTGGGCGGCCACGTCGCAGAGCACGTCGATCCGGGCGCCGGCCGTGCTGCGCTGATCGGTCACCCGGGCGAGCTGCCCGTCGGCGCAGTCCAGCGCGTACGCGATCTGCCACGCGACCAGCGCGAACAGCCCGACTGCCCAGGCCGGTACGGTGCCGGCGGCCACGTCGTCGGCGAGCGCCACCACGGTGATCGAGGCGGCCAGCCCCAGCACCAGGTTGGTCAGCGTCAGCGCGGTCGGGCGCAACCCCAGGCGCTGGGCGGCAAGCGCGAAGGCAGCCCCGATCCACTGGCTGATCGACTCGCTGAACAGGCCGCCTCCCCGGTTGACCCGGTGGAAGTCGGCGACGGTGGGGCGGGGCTCAGCCAATGTGGTCGCGGAGGGCACCGGCGTAGTCTGCCAGCCGCTCCCGCGTCTCGGTAGCCGACATCGTGAGGTGTTCGAGGATGGTGTAGCGGTCCGGCCGGGTGGCCGGCGCGAACTGCACCGCCTCGACGAACTGGTCGTCGGTCAGCTCGACCTCGGCGGGCAGCCGGGGCAGTCCGTGCCGGGTCAGGCAGGCCGCCATGTCGGCGAACCGCCGCTCGTCGCCGCGCAGGTACGTGCAGAACAGCGCGCCGAGCCCGGCCAGCTCGCCGTGCGAGGCGGTGCCGGGGAACAGCGCGTCGACCGCGTGCATGATCTCGTGGCAGCCGCCGCTGCACGGCCGGCTGGTGCCCTCGATCGCCATCGCCAGGCCACTGGAGATCAGTGCCTCGGCCAGCACCGTCACGAACGCGTCGTCGCTCATGTCACCCGGATGGTTCAGCACCGCCTCCGCGCCGGCCCGGGCCAGCGAGGCGGCCAGCCCGTCGACGCGCTCGCCGCGTACCTGGCGGGCGAGATCCCAGTCCGCCAGGGCGCTGATGTTGCTCACCACGTCGCCGATGCCGGCCCGGTTGTGCCGTTCCGGCCCGGCCTCCACGAAGTCTAGATCCACGATCACCGCGATCGGGATATGCACGCCGTAGGAGCCCTTCAGGCCCTCGGTGATCAGGCTCGCCACCGGGGAGGCGATGCCGTCGTTCGCCAGCGCGGTCGCCACCGAGACCATCGGCAGACCGCGCCGGGTCGCGGCGTACTTGGCCACGTCGATGGTCTTGCCGCCGCCGATGCCGACGACCGCGTCGTACGACCGGGCGCGCAGCTTCGCCCCCAGGTCGTCGGCGGCGTCGAGCGTGCCCCCGGCCACCGTGAACACGTCGGCCGAGCGCAGCGACGGCCGGATCAGTTCGGCGATCCGTTCGCCCTGCCCCGGCCCGACCACCACGGCGACGTCGCCACCGGCGGAGATCCGCCCGTCGGAGAGGATCGACGCCAGGTCGGCCACCGCGCCCCGCCGCACGTCGATGTGCAGCGGGGTGAGGACGCTGCGGGCTAGTAGCGGCACGCGATCTCCCGCGCCCGGGCCAGATCGGCGTGGTTGTCGACCTCGACCCAGGACACGTCACCGATCGGGGCCGCCCGCACCTCGCCGCCGCGCTCGGCGAACTCCTGGTAGCCGTCCTCGTAGTAGAGGTTCGGGTCGCGTCGCCAGGTCGCCTCCAGGGCGTCCGCGAGCGGCACCGCCACCTGCGGCTCGATCAGCGTCGCGCCGATGTACTCGCCGTACGCCTCGCCCGGGTCCATCAGCTTGGTGATGCGGGTGAGCTGGCCGGCCGCGTCGAAGGTGGTCTTCATCTCCTCCTCGGCCAGCGGCTTGAGGGTGTCCACTGCGAGCAGGATGCCGGGGCCGCGCTCGGCCAGCAGCGTCTTCTCCACGCTCACCGGGTGCACGGTGTCGCCGTTGACGAGCAGCACGCCCCGGGAGAAGTGCTCCCGCGCCAGCCAGAGCGAGTACGCGTTGTTCCACTCCTCGGCCTTGTCGTTGTGGACCAGGGTGAGCGTGACGCCGTACTTCTCCTCCAGGGCGGTCTGGCGCTCCCGCACCGCGTCGGCCGCGTAGCCGACCACGATCACTACTTCGTTCAGCCCCACCTCGGCGAGGTTGCGCAGCGCGATGTCGAGGATGGTGGTCTCCCCGTCGACCGGCACCAGGGCCTTGGGCAGGGTGTCGGTGTACGGCCGCAGCCGGCGCCCCGCTCCCGCGGCGAGCACCATCCCGATCATGCCGACACGCTCCTCTTCTCGACCCGATTCCACCCGGCGAGGATATCGCCGGACGCGGACCCGCCGTGGTTCAGCCCGTCAGCCCGATCGAGCGCAGCGCGGCGAAGCCGTCCTCCGCGATCCGCCGGATCAGCCCGTCGTTGACGTCGCGGTGCTCGTCGAGCAGCGCGATCTCCGACTCGGCCAGCCAGCGGAACTCGGTGTGCTTGCCGGCCTCCAGCCGGGGGCGGCTGAGGTCGCCGTCCACCCGGACCAGGAAGTCGGTCTCGATCCGGGTCAGTCCGTCGTCGGCGGTGTAGCGGTATTCGCCGACCAGGCCGAGCACGTGCGACACGGCCCAGCCGGTCTCCTCGGTGACCTCCCGGCGCAGCGCGTCGTCGATCTCCTCGCCCGGTTCGAGGTGGCCGCCGACGATGTCCCAGCAGTTCGGGAAGAGGCGCCGATCGGGGGACCGGCGTTGGATGAAGATGCGGCCGTCGTCGTCGACGATCAGCGCGCCGGTGCAGCGGAGGGGCTCGGTGGGCACCCTCCGACAGTAGCCATCCGGGCCGTATCCGGCGATGCCCGTTCTTGTCCCGGTACGCATCGAGGGCCCACCATGTCCGTACTCAGTCGCCGTCCCACAGGGGTGATGTGTGATGCAGGTACGGGAAGCGATGTCCAACGAGGTACTCGTGGTCGGGCCGGAGCACACGCTCCGGCAGGCGGCCCGGATGATGTCGGCCCGCGGTGTCGGGTCGGCGGTCGTGATCGACCCGGACTCCGAGGGGGTCGGGATCATGACCGAACGAGATGTGCTGAAGGCGATCGGCGCCGGGCTCGACCCGGATGTCGAGCGCACCGGAGCACACCTGACCTGGGACGTCGTCTACGCCGGCCCGGACTGGACGGTCGAGGAGGCAGCCGCGGCGATGGCCCGGGGCGGGTTCCGTCACCTGGTCGTGCTCGACGGCCGGGAGGTGGCGGGAGTGATCTCGGTACGGGACCTGATGCGGGTCTGGGCGGGACAGCACGCGCCGACCCGTACCTGATGTTCTCCGGCGCGACCGGCGCCGGAGAAAGGGCGATGGCCCGGCCGATATCGGCCGGGCCATCGTCGTATCTGTTCTCGGTCGTGCCCGCCCGTCAGGGGCCGACGAAGACCGAGGTGCCGCGCCAGTCCACGTCATCGACGCCCGGACCGCTGCGCACCGTGGCGGAGCCGGTCGGCACGCCGTCCGACCACGCCATCGTGGACAGGTTGCCGGTGCTCCGGGAGACGACGTAGAGCGTGTCGGCGTCCAGGAACAGGCCGCCCGCGTCGGCGAAGGCGGTGGTGCCGGTGACCGTGTTGCGCTCGGCGCCGACGGTGCCGGTGTCCGGCGCGAAGCCGCGCCAGAACAGCGTGCTCTGACCGGCCAGCGAGTAGTAGATGCGTCCGCTCTTGTAGAACATCGCGGTCACGTTCGGCAGCTCCGCGGAGAAGTTGCCGGTCATGCCGGCGTACGTGGAGCCCTCCGGCGCGGAGCCGGTGACCACCAGGTCCCACTTCGCGTCGTGGTACGGGTCCAGCTTCTTCGGGGTGCCGAACTCGCTGCCGTCGAACGAGCGCTTGTAGAGGTCGCCGCCGACGCCGTAGAACAGGTCACCGCCGACCCAGAACGCGCCCTTGATGGTCGACCAGCCGGTGTTGTCGCCGTTCGGCACCGACATCGCGTTGCCGACCGAGGTCGCGCCGTCGTACGTCCGCTTGGTGATGCTGTCGACGGTGGTGGCCGGCGGCACCGGGGGCAGCTTGACGATCTCGATGCCCTGCACCAGCGGGTTCTCCAGGACGCGACCGAAGTCGATGTCGATGTTGCCGTCACTGGTGATCGGGAACGCCCGCATGGTGCCCCGGTTGGTGGCGCCGATCGCGGCGATCGGGTCGAAGTTGCTCAGCTTGACCACACCGTCGATCGACACGTTGAACTTGCGCTTGCCGGCGGTGGCGGTGCCGGACCAGCGGTTCGCCAGGTAGAGACGCACCTGCACCGGCGTCCCGGCCGGGACCGGGAAGTCCCACTGCATGTCCGGCGCGGGCGACTCGTCCCACCGCTCCGCGTTGAACAGCTCCACCGGCGTACCCGACGGCACCGTCCCGTCGAGCGTGGCGTTGGTGGTGTAGCTGGTCACCTGGTTGCCGGCGTTGTGGTAGGTGCTCGGCGCGGCGGCGGTGTCCGCGGCCCAGGCCGGGCCGCTCGGCGCGGCGAGCTGGTCGCCGCCCGCGTTGACCCGGTAGAGCACGTCCGAGGCGTCCGGGGTGGGCGCGGTCTTGACGATCTCGATGCCGTGCAGCAGCGGGTTCTGCAGCACCCGGCCGAAGTCGATGTCGACCACGCCGTCGCTGACCACCGAGATGGACTGCATGGTCCCGCGGTCGGTTCCGCCGGCGGTGGCGACCGGGTCGAAGTCGTTCAGCTTGAGCACGCCGTCGATGCTGACGTCGAACTTGCGGGCGCCCGGCTTGCTCGTGCCGGACCAGCGGTTGGCCATGTAGATCCGGACGTCGACCCGGGTGCCGGCCGCGACCGGGATGTCCCACTGCATGTCCGGGGCGGTCGACTCGTCCCACCGCTCGGTGTTGAACAGCGTGGCCGGCGTGCTCGCCGGCACGGTCGGGTCGAACGTCGCGTTCGTGGTGTAGCTGGTGACCTGGTTGCCGGTGTTGTGGTACGGGCTCGGCTCGGTGGCGCTGTCGGCGGCCCAGTCCGGTCCGCCGTCGGTCGCCGGGATGGCCGGACCACCGGCGTTGACCCGGTAGAGCACCTCGGTCTGCGCCGCGCGGCCGGCCTGGTAGACGTTACCCGGCAGGCCCTTCGTGCTGGTCGAGTGCGGCGTGCTGCCGCCGTCCAGCGGGAAGAAGGCGATGCGCTTGCGCTGGTAGTCGAAGTTGCCGATGTACTCCTGGTCGCTGCCGAGCCAGAGGCCCTCCTGGGTCACCAGCATCTCGGTGACGCCGTAGCCGCGCGGGTGGCGGCCCGGGTTCCAGGACAGCGGCAGGCCGCTCACCGGGTCGAGCGCGGCGATGCTGGCCCGCGGCACCGCGCCCGGTCCGGCCTTGTCGCGGGCGAGCGGGTTGTTCGACCAGCGGAAGTGGCCGCCGACGTAGATGGCCTTCTCGCTGATGCCGACGGAGAGGAAGGTGTCGCCGCCGCTGAAGTTCGTCCAGGTCGGCTTCTGGTCGGGGCCGGTGGCGGCGGTCTCCCAGCGGGCCGCGGAGTCGCAGAGCGTGCCCGGGTACGACGCGCCGGTGGTGACCACCACGAAGTACTTGCTGTCCGGGGAGAACTGGACGTCGCGCACCCACGAGTCGAACGCGGTGTACTTGCAGGCCGCGGAGTAGCCGTCGGTGTTCCAGTCGGAGACGGTCGCCGAGCTCTCGCCGAGGTTGATCCGCACGATCTGGTCGTGCACGACGCCGTCGGCCTTCTTGAAGTTGCCGATCACCACGAGGTGCTTGCCGTCCGGCGAGACGGTGAACTTCTCCACGCCGACACCGGCGGAGGCGCCGTTGTTGGTCGGGGTCCAGTTGTGGTTCTCGGTCAGCGACACGGTGAGGTAGTCGTCCACCGCGCCGGTGGTCGGGTTCAGCGAGGCCAGCCCGTTGCGGGTGGTCGTCGCGGTCACCGTGGTGAAGATGCCGCCGACCAGCAGGTGGCCGTCGATGAGCGCGATGTCGTTCACGGTGCCGTTGAACGCCGGGCCCTTGAACCCGTCGACGGGGGTGCCGTCGGCGACGTTCAGCAGGGCCAGCTTGCGGAAGTTCTTGTCACCGACCTTGTTGAACTTGCCGGCGACGTAGACCGTGCCGGGGGTCGGGCCGGCGATGATGGCGGTGACGTCGTTGTCCAGCACCGGCGCGAACGCGTTGTCGATCTTGCCGGTCGCCTTGTCGAAGGCGAGCAGACCGCGGCGGTCGACCGGGGTGGGTGAGGAACCCCGGTTCTGCGCGTTGGTGAACGAGCCGCCGACGATCACCTTGCTGCCGGCGTCGTGGATGGCCAGGACGTTGCCGTCGTTGATGTTCGGCGTCTTGTCCGAGGGCACCTCGCCGACCGTCGTGCTGTGGTCGGGCGCGGGCGCCGTGGCCGGCGCGGCGAGCGCCGGCACCGGTGTGAACAAGGTGGCGATGCCGAGCACGGCAGCGCCGAATGCGGACACCGAGCGGTGTCTCAGGATCGAGGAAGCCACAGGCTACTCCGGGGGGAAACGTCGGAGGCGCTGCGATCGTGGTCGGTGCCGACATGAGGCGGGGCGTCACTCGACCGACCGCAGACGTGAGAGCAATACCTTCTCGCATTCGGCCGTCGCCCGTCCACCCGGGTTCGGCCTTTTTGACCGAGGAAACGCCCCCGGTCACACGAAAAGACGAGCGACGATCACTCGTCGGACACGGAGGGTGTTGCTGAGGAAACGCTCAGGTCGGGCATCGGCGGCTGGAAGTACGGATCGGCCGCCATCTCCCGGAAGACCTGCTCGCTCTCCGGGTCGTTGCCGAACGTGCTGTCGTAGATCGGCTTCTCCGTCTGCCGGGCCGCGAAGTAGACCGCCGCCTTGATCTGCGGGTGCTTCTTCAGGTACGGCCCGACCTCGCGCATCCATTCGGCCCGCTGGCCCGGCCGCCCCTCCTGGGTCAGGCCGTACTCGCCGATGATGACCGGCCGCGGATGCTTCTTGGCGAACGCCATGAAGTGGTCCATCCGGTTGGAGAAGCTGTTCCACTCCGGACTGGGATAGACGTCCGCGCAGAGCCAGTCGACCTGGTCGTCGCCGGGATAGTAGGCGGCGGCCCGGCGCTGCGGCTCGGCGAACCCGTCGGCGTGCGGGCACCACACCCAGCCCGCGTTGGTCACGCCCATCTCGGTGAAGATGCCGCGCACGTGCTTCCAGGCGGCGACGTAGTCCTCCGGCGAGTGCATGCTCGCGGCCAGGTTCGGCCGGTCCATCTCCCACCGGTAGCGCAGCAGCACCGGGACGCCGAACTCCTTGATGTCCTTCGCGCGTTGCCGGATCAGCGAGTCGTAGACGCCGCTGACGGTGGACCGGGTGTCGGTGCCCTGCCACGAGATCATCTGGAGTTTGCCCCGGCCCTGGTACAACTTCTCGGTGGCGCTCGGGAACGGCTCGTTCCACTCGTGGAACATGTGCGCGATGGCGAGCTTGCCGCCGGCCGCCCGGTTGAAATCGTCGAACGCGGCGACCCGCCCGCTGGCGTTGTGGAACTGCGGCTTGACCCAGGTGCCGAGCCAGGCCCCCTTCTCCGGCGGCTCCGGCCCGAGCCCTGTCGTGCGGACCGGTGCGGTCCGCGGTGTCACAGTCGGTGGGGGCGGCGCGGCCTTCGTCGTCTCGCCGGACCCCTCGGAGCCGATGTCACAGGCCGCCACGGCCGGGGCCAGGAAGGCCAGGCCCAGCACGGCAGCCATCGTCAGTCGTAACCGTCGTACCACCGCAACCTCTCCCCAGGACGGTCGCCGGCCACGGTAGGGCCCTGACGGATCCGCGGGGGCGGAGAGGCACGCCGGGCCGGGCGGGCGACCCCTGGCACTCTACCTGTGACGCGGCCCTCAGGCGGGGTAGCCGAGTTGTGCCAGCAGCGGCCCCGCCTGAGCCATCACATCGGCCAGATCCTTTTCGGTCAGTCGCTGCCGCCAGCGTCCCACCGAGCCCGGCCGGGCCTTGGCGAAGCGGGCGTGCAGCGCCTCCCGTCCGGCCGGGTCGCGGACCTCCAGGAAGTCGGCCACGGTCTCGGCCGCCTCGGCCGGGCGGGTGACGACGTCCTCGTACCGCAGGTGCCGTACCCGCTCCGCGGGCAGCTCGGCGAGCTGGGTGAGCGCGCTGCTGGTGAACCGCCGCCACATCCAGGCCGACCGGCCCAGGTCGGAGACCTGGGTGAACTCCTCACGCCGCTCCGGCTCCACCCAGAACCGGGGCGCGGCGCCCCACGGCGTACCGCCCCGGCCGCTGCGGCCACTGCCGGTGGACGCGGCGTTCAGCCAGGGCTGCTCGGCGTGCGACACCGCCACGTCCCGCCCGTCCCGGTAGACGTGCAGGAAGACCGCGTCCGGGAAGACCTCGGTCAGGAACGGCACGATGAAGCAGTTCTCCGGGTCCTTCTCGGCGAAGCGCAGCCCGCCGTGCCCGGACGCGGCGAGCAGCGCGCCGTAGTAGCCGCGGAAGTAGCGGGCCGCCCGCTGCGGCGTCCAGCTTCCCTCGTAGACACAGCGGGCGACCGCCTTGGTCAGGCGCGGTTCGAAGTGGTACGACACGTCCGGCAGCGCGCCCACGCAACTGCCGAGGAACGTGGTGCCGGAGCGCGGGGCGCCCAGGATGAAGATCGGCCGCTCCACCTTCAGGGTGAGCCGGCGGCCGCCCCCCTCCACCGGCCGTTCCAGCTCGCGGCGTTCCTTGCGGTCCGCCAGCAGGCCGACCGCGGCGAGCTTCGCGGCCTTGACGGTGGACAGGCCGGAGTGCGGGGCGTGGGGGGAGTCGCTGGTCATCGAAGGTCCCATCGGTGCGCAGGATCGGTCAGGACTGGGCGGCCGGGTCCGCCCCGGCCCGGTTGCGGCCACGGCGCAGGGCACGCAGCGCGTCGAGGTTCAGCGTGCGCCGCCAGCGCCAGACACCCGCCGCGTACGCGGCCAGCCCGGCGAGGGCCACCAGCGCGAGCATCGGCGTACCGGCGCCGAGCACTGTCGCCGCGCCGAGCGGCAGGCCCAGCGTGACCACCGCGAGCGCCATCGCGGCCCGGGTGCCGGCACCGAACGGGTGCAGCCGCATCGACCACCAGAGCTGGGTCAGCGGCACCAGATTGGTGACCAGGATGGAGACGGTCCAGGCCAGCGCGGCGCCGAGGATGCCGTACCGCGGGATGAACACCAGGTTCCCGACCACGTTGAGCACGGTGCCGGTCATCGCGTTGTAGAACGTCCACGCGGTGCGCCCGGCCATGTTGAGCACCATGTCGACCATGCCGCACCCGGTGGCCAGCAGCATGGTCAGCGCCAGCAGCACCACTACCGCGCGGCCGTCGGCGTAGTCGCCTCCGAACAGCGCCAGCATCGGCGTGGCGAAGGCCGCGAAGATCAGGTACGCGGGCCAGGAGAGGATCACCAGCCAGCCGGTGGCGACCTGGTAGAGCTGACCCGCCTCGGCCCGGTCGTCACGGGCGAACGCGGCGGCCAGCCGGTGCTGCACCGAGCTGGACAGCGCGACGCTGGAGAGCTGACCCAGCGCCAGGAACCGGGTCGCCGCCGTGTAGATCGCCGCGTCCGCCGGCCCGCGCAACGCGCTGAGCAGCACGATGTCCAGCCGTTGCACCACGATCGCGGCCAGGCTGCTGATCGCGCGAGGGCCGGTGAACCGCCAGAACGGCCCGGCCAGCTCGCGCGCCGACACCGGCCGCGTCACCTGCCGACCGGCCCGGCCGACCAGCCGGCTCAGCCAGAGCAGTGCGACCGCCGCGGCGATCAGGTACGGCACCGCCCAGGCCAGCGGCAGCCCGACGGTGGCGGACAGGCCGAGCCAGGCGGCCACCGCCACGCCCAGGAACTGCACGAGTGTGCGACCGAGCCGCTCCACTGTCAGCAGTGGGCGCATCTGGCCGAAGCCGCGGCAGGCGGCGAGCGCGTAGTCGTTCAGCGCGGCCAGCGGCACGAACGCCAGCAGGATGCGCAGCGCGGTGACCGCCTCCGGCCCGGCCTCCGGCATGGTGGCCCGGGCCAGCGCCGGTGCGGCCAGCCAGCCGGCCAGCCCGAGCAGCGTGCCGACCACGAGCACCGGCAGCAACCCGACCAGGATCGTGCCCCGGATCTGGTCGCGGCGGTCGAGGGTGCGCTGGCGGCTGACGAAGTAGACGGTGCCGACGTCGGTGCCGAGCCGGGCCGCCGACGCCGCGATCATGAACGCGCTGGTAGCGGCGAAGAACATGCCCGCCTCGCGGACCGACCAGCCCCGGGCGATGACGATGTTCAGGCCGAACCCGGCCACCGCGGCCAGCCCGACCCCGACCAGGTTGGCGAAGCCCTGCCGGGCCGCGCCGCCCAGCCCCGCGCCCGGTCCGGGGGGCGGTGCGGTGAGCGTCGGGGTGCCGCCGGCGTCGGGCCGGGTCACCGCCGCCACGACGGCACGCGTCCCCACCACGTCGCCAGCCGCTCGTCGTACGGCGCGAAGTGGTCCTCCAGCCGGGCCCGCAGCTCCGCCGACATGGGCGAACGGGAGCGCGAGTTGTGCTTGCCGAACGCGATGTCGGCCCAGCGGGGCAGCTCGAGAAAGTCGCAGACCGCGTCGAAGGAGGGGCGCGGGTCGGCGAAGAAGTCGTCGCTGTCGATGACGTGCATGCGGTCCCGGCCGACGAGCGCCTCCAGGCGCTCCAGCTGCTCGATGTAGCGGCCCCGGGCCAGGTACGCGTTGTGCTGGAGGTGCTCGCTGGCGTACGACGCGGAGCTGATCATCCGCTCCCGCTCGCCGGCCGTACGCGACTCCTCCAGCGCGAGCGCCCGCTCGAAGTCCGCCTCGGTCTCGTAGCCGCGGGCCAGCTCGTGCGAGTGCGCGGAGTAGGCCCGCTCCACCGGGTCGCGCAGGAGCACCAGCAGCTTCACCGAGGGCAGGTCACGGGCGATGCGCTGCCCGGCCAGCGGGTGGAACATGTAGTACGGGCTGGACTCGCCGGTGATCCCGCGTACCCCGATCTGGGCCTTCACCGCCTCGGCCTTGCCGGTGGTGGGGAAGTGCCCGAGATACCAGCTCATCCCCCGGTGGTAGTCCATGTCGAAGTAGTGCACGCCCTTGTGGTACGCGGGCGGCAGCACACCGGGATGCTGCGAGAGCGTCTTGAACAGCGAGGTGGTGCCGCAGCGCTGCGCCCCCACGATCAGGAATCCCGGCACCATCCGCGAACCGGCGGTCAAGCGGCCGACCGTCCGGCTCACCGACTTCACCGCGCGGAGCGCCTGCTCCTTGGCCAGCGTCACGTCCCCACTCCTCAACTCAGCCGGCCCGGCGGGCCAGGTGTTCCTCAACCGCGGGCAGCAGCCAGGTGTCGACGTGCCCCAGCCGCGCACCCGCCTCCGCCTGCCGGTCACGCAGATAGCGCGCCGCCAGCTCCACCAGGTAGAGCACGGCGACCAGATCGGCGCCCCCACCGGTCTGGTCGAACGGCGCCAGGGTGGCCCCGGCGCCGGCGATCAGCGCGCGGGCCGCCTCGACGGGTTCCACCCCGTCGTGGCTCATCGCGCCCTGCACCGCCAGGTGCAGCGCGTCGTAGCCGGCCGGCACGTCGGCCTCGAACCGTTCCCAGTCCCAGACCAGCACCCGGCCGTCGGCGAGCACCGCGCTGTTGCCGCCGTTCCAGTCCCCGTGCCAGGCGCCGAACGCCACCATCGGGTCGGCGTCCGCGACGGACTTCAGCGCCGCACGCAGCCGTCCGGCCTCCGGCCGGGGCCCGAGCGCGTCCACCGCCGCGGTGAGCCGGGCGGCGTGCCCGCTGCCCGCCCAGGACTGCCGGCGTACGCCGAGACAGCCGGCGACCGCCACCATGGCCGCGCGTTCGGCGGCCTGGGCGGCGGCCGGGGTGGCCCGGGGCAGTCGTACCGGCAGCGCCTCCTGCACCAGCAGCGCGTGGCCGTGCCAGTCGCCGTGATGGCGTACCCCGGCCAGCACCACCGGCCCGAGCGGCACCTCGGCGAGGCGGCGCAGCGCGTCCGCCTCCGCGTGCACCAGCGCGCGGGTCAGCGGGTCGACGCCGAGCTTGGCGTACCCGAGGGCCCGGCCGTCCGGGGCGAGCAGTTGCAGCACCGGCTTGCGGTTCGCCCGGGCGGGCCCGATGTGCAGGCTGACCAGGGCCGGTTCGCCGAGCACCTCGGTCAGGTACGCGTCCAGCCCGCCGCCGTCGACCACCAGCCGGTCGCGGAACACCATCGGGCCCAGCCCGAGCCGGAACGCGGTGGACAGCCCCTGCCGGACCAGCTTGGCCTTGCGGCCGACCGCCTCGGTGGAGTGCCGGACCGCGCTCGCCGCCGCCCGGCCGGAGCCGGTCGGCACCAGCAGCCGGGGGCGGGACGCGGACGGCACCACCACCCAGCCGGCGCCGCCGCGGCGCAGGCCGGGCTCGGCCGGCGCGGGCCAGATCAGCCCGGCCAGTTCACCGAGGTACGCGGCACGGCCGTCGCCGTCCGGGGGTACGCGGAACACCATCAGCGGTCACCGGTCGTTTCCAGTCGGGCCCGTAGCCCGGCGATCGTGCCCTGGGGTGGCTCCGGCGCCAGCGACCGGCGGATCCGGTCGTTGCGGGCCAGCAGGGCGACTGTGATCAGGGCGTAGGCGAGTGTCGCTTCCATCGCACCGTAGGTGAACTGGAAGAAGAGCATGAGGATGAGCACGAGCGTGCCGGCGATCCCGATGGCGCTGTGGTCGCGCCGGTAGCGCCAGATGCAGTAGAGGAAGAACGCGTTGTAGCAGATGGCGCCGACCCAGCCCTGCCCGACGAGCAGCGCCCAGACCTGGCCGTTGCTGCCCAGCTCCCGGTTGCCGCACTGCTTGCAGTCCTCGGACTTGCCGATGGCGATGGACCGGTTGCTGCCGATCAGCGCCCGGTTGCCGCCGTACCCGAGGACCGGCGACTGGTTGGCCGCGGTGACCGCGCCCTGGGACAGGGTGGTCCGGATGTCGTCGCTGTGGCCGTTCTGGAGGCGTTCGTCGAAGGTGCGGCCGAGCGGTGTGGCGACGATCAGCACCCCGATCAGCCCGACCGCCAGGGCGAGCCCGCCGAGCACCACCATCCGGCCGCGCAGCGCGAGCCGCAGCGCGACGTACGCGGCGGCGATGCCGAGACCGATCCACAGGCCCCGGTTCAGCGAGTAGACGATCGGGAAGATCGCGGCCAGCGCGATCGCCACGCCAGCGGTACGGCGCAGCGGCTTGCCCAGCACGACCCAGCCGACGATCAGCCAGACCAGCAGGATCGCGGTGTTCTGACCCCACGAGTTCGTGTAGGTGAACGGCGCGGACGGGCGGGGCGAGCTGGCCTCCCCCTCGATCACCTGCTGCACCTGCGCGAACTTGATCTCCATGAGCGAGGTGACGTACGGGTGCCCGGCGATCGACTGGGGCAGGACGAAGCGCAGCGGCGCGACGAACTTGAGGTTCGGGAACAGCGAGCCGATCCAGCCGCCGAGCACCACGACCACGCCCATGAACCCGAACAGCCGGACCATCCGCCGCTGGGACAGCTCCCGCTCCCGCAGGTTGTAGACGTAGAGCATCGTCACGGTCATGGCGACGTAGTTGGCGAGCCGGATGCCCCAGCCGATGTACTTGCCGCTGCCGCCGGGCGGCAGCGTGTTCGGCGCGGTCAGGTCGAGGGTGAGCACCGACAGGAACACCCAGAGCAGCAGGACCATCCAGATCCCGAAGCCGGGTGGCACCCGGATCGGGCCCCGCTTGCGCATCTGCGCCACCATCGGCACCGCGAAGATGACGAAGACGAAACTCGACACGCCGAGCACCCACCACAGCGGGTACAGCAGGAAGACCGAGATCAGCGGCCATGCCGTCGGCAGCCGCCACGACCAGCTCTCCGGCCGCGCCGTCACCGGCCGGAGGCGGTTCCCGTCCGGCGGTGAGACCGCCCCGACCGGGACCGTCCCGCGCGCGGTGCGGGGCGGGGTGGCGGTGCTCATTTCACGGAGACCTTGGCGGTGGTCGGCGCGTAGATGACCCACGCGTTGCCGGGCTGGGGGTGCAGGAGGTCACCGCCGGTGTCGGCGAGCGTGCAGATCATGCCCAGGCCGGGCTTGCGCCACCGGCCCTTCGCGCTGTTCGGCCCGGACACCGCCAGCACCGCGCCCTCACCGAAGACGTTCGCCGAGGGAAGTGAGCGCGGGGACGGATTGCGGACGTCCAGCGTGCGGTATTCCATCGTCAGCACGATGACGGCGGCGGCGGTCACGGTGACCTTGCCGACCTTGGCCGCCCAGAGGGACTTCGCCTGGTCGTACCGCCAGACCATCGGCGGGCCGCCGGCGACGGTGACGGTGAGTTCGGTGGCGGGGGCGAGGTCGCGGGCGGCGAGCGCGTCGCCCTCGCCGGCGTGATCGATCGGCGGGGTGGGCGGCTGGCCGCCCTTCGGGGCCGCCTTGAGCAGCGCGGCCGTCGACGTGTAGTCGCCGGAGAAGACCTTGCTGTCGTCGTCGGGCGTGACGCCGTCGAGGTCGGAGTTCTCGAACTGGGTGAGGAAGCCGGGAGGGCCGCCGTCGTAGCCGACGAACGGGCGCAGCACCGCGAGCGACCGGATGTCGACCGGCCGGATCTCGGTGACCGGGCCGATCTTGGCGGCGTCCCTGGAGTGGAACACGGCGGTCAGGTGCAGCGTGTCGGACTCGGCGAACTCGGCGTAGACCAGATCGGCGGCCTCAAGGCCGGCCGGGGTGGTCGCCGGGCTCACCCGCAGCGGCACCGCGACCGCCTGGCGGGTCGCGGCGGCCGGGGTGCCGACCGGCGCGCCGGTCAGCGGGCCGGTCGGCAGGGTCGGCGAGGCACTGGCCCCGGACGGCGAGGCGGTGACGTCGCCCGGGTCCACCACCTGGATCTTGCCCGGCTTGGGCTCGGGCTCGCTGCACCCGGTACCGACGCCGAGGACGACGGCGGGGGCGATGGCGGCGCGGAGCATCTGCCGGCGGTTCACCCCAGGTCCTCGCCGGAGTCGAGGGCGTAGCTGCGGCCGTCGCCGTCACCCCGGGAGCGGTACGTGCCGCCGGTGCCGTTGAGCGGCACCGGCTTGCCCGGCACGCCCTGGTTGCCCGGGCTGGGCGGCGGGGTGGCCTTGCCGGGTGCCGGCTTGGCCGGGCCGGGCCGGGACGACTGCATGCGCGGCAGCACCATCGTCGACTCGGCGGACGGGCCGGGGCTCGGCCGCGGCTTGGGCCGGGCGGCCGGTGCCGGCGGGGTGCTCGACGCGCCCGACGTGCCCGAACCGCCCGAGGACGCCGGCCGGGCGGCGCCGGCCGCCGGTGCGGGCAGGCGCGGGGCCAGCACGGCACCGATCACCGGCGCGTTGACCTGCTCGAACTGCTGCAGGGCGGCGGTGATCTCGCCGCTACGGGTCTTGCCCGCCTCGGCCACCATGATCACGGCGTCGACGTACCGGCCCAGGGCCTGGGCCTCCACGGCGAACGTGGGCTGGGCGGTCTCGATGATCACGTGGTCGAAGCGCGCGGACAGCTCGTGCATGATCTCCAGCAGCCCGGCGACCGGCAGTTCGACCTCCGCGTCCAGGTCGCCCGGCACCAGCACCCGGAGCTGGCCCAGGCCCGGCACCGGCGCGAGCGCCTTGAGCGGGGGGACGTCGCGGCGCAGCACCGAGGCCAGGTTGTGCCGCCCCTCGGCCACGCCGGTGATGGTGCCCACCATCGAGTCGTGCTTGGTGGTGATCAGCGCGACCTGCTGGCCGGTGCGGGCGTACGCGGCGGCGAGGTTGGCGGCGACGAACCCGGCGGCGGTGCCGGCCGAGGCGTCGCAGAGCAGCAGCTGGCGGCCGCGTCCGCCCTGTGCCGGTTCGGGCACGGCGGACAGCAGCACGTTGCGCAGCCGGCCCAGCTCGCGGGACACCCGGTGGGTGGCCGGCAGGACGGCGAGCGAGGGCGTGCGGACCGGTAGCTCCAGCAGCAGCGGCACGCCGACCCGGTCGGAGATGTCACGGCCGCGCCGGATCCGGGTGTCGAGCCGGTCCAGCACCAGCGCCAGCACGATGCCGAGCAGCAGGCCCGCGCCCATGCCGCTGGCGAGGTTGAGCGTGCGGTTCGGCGAGCTGGGCCGCTCCGGCAGCCGGGCGTCGGAGATGATCTCGCCGGGGTCGGAGCCGGCCGACACCAGCGGGCTGAGCCGGTTGTTCAGGTTGGTGATCTGGCTGGTCAGGACGCTCCGCTCGGCCTCGGCCCGCTCCCGCTCGGGCGAGTTCGACGGGGACGCGGCGATCCGCCCGGCGACCGCGCTGAGCTCCTTCTGGAGGCCGGCGATCTGCTGCTTGAGCGCGTTGGTCTCGTTCTCCAGCGTCTTCTGCGCGGTGGCCTTGCGCAGGTCCAGGTACGCCTGGGCGAACGCGTGCGAACCGGACTGGGCGCCCTCGGCGCTGTTCGCCTCGTACGCCACCTGCAGGATCTGGCTGTTCGGCGGCACCTTGACGGTCACCGACTTGACGAGCTGGTCGGCCCCGGTGTCGACCTTCATCAGCGCCTTGGCACGCTCGGCCACCACCAGGGAACGGACCACCTGGGCCTCGGTGTCGAGGTTGACCTTGGCGTTCGGGTTGTTCTCCGCGCCCGAGCCGAGCGGGCGCACGAGCAGCGACGTGGTCGAGGTGTAGCGCGCCTCCTGGACCTGGCTCAGCGCCAGCCCACCGCCCAGCCCGAGGACCGCGGCGAGCAGCAGGATCCACCAGCGGCGGCGCAGCCAGCCCAGGTAGGCCATCAGGGCAAGACCGTCGGCGTCGCTCTCGGCCAAATGGGGTGAGGGCATCAGAGTCTGTCGCTCCCTTTCGACCGAGCCGGGCAGTCCACGGCACAGCTGGACCTGACCGTGGCCTTGAGTGTCCCCGATCCGAACGACGAGGGAAAGTCTGCTCACGTTCCGGTAAGCCTGCCCGGGTGTGGGCAGCCCGCGTAGAAATGGCCGATCGGCGCTGACCATTCGGCGGGTTTCCCGGTGTCGGGCCCGACCTGCCCCCGGATAAGCCGACGTCGCCGACGGCTCTCGTGCGGAGCGGTGACGGAATCCTGACACATCTCACTTTCTTCCGGTGTCCCGGCCCGGCCTTCCGGCGGTAACGGGCTGACCTGGACGGCGACCGGTCGGTGCATGTCCCAGTGACGGGAATCGAGAGGTGAGCCGACCGGCGCGTCAGGATCCGTCCAATGGCCCCTTCAGTTGCCCAGGGGCGCGCCAGTAGGTTGTCAGGACGCGTCCGAGGGGCTTTCACAAATCCGGACGCGTCATCCGCGTACGGGAGGAAATCTGTGGTGAGCGGGTCAACCGAGGACTCGGGGCAGGTCCTGCTGGTGGGGTCCAGTGGCGGGCACCTGGCCCAGCTCCTGGCCCTGGAACCGTGGTACCGGGATCGGCGCCGCGCGTGGGTCACGTTCGACACCCCGGACGCGCGCTCGCTGCTCGCCGGTGAAGACGTGGTCTGGGCGCACCACCCCACCACACGCAACGTCAAGAACCTGGTACGCAACGCGTTCCTCGCGCTCAAGGTGATCCGCCGGCGTCAGGTCGACGCGGTGGTCACCACCGGCGCCGGGGTCGCCCTGCCGTTCGTGGTGGCGGCCCGCATGCGCAAGATCCCGACGGTCTACATCGAGGTGTACGACCGGATCGACAGCGCGACGCTCACCGCCCGGCTCTGCCGCCCCTTCCTCTCCGCGATGCTCGTGCAGTGGGACGAGCAGCGCCGGATGTACCCGGAGGCCACCGTCGTGGGGAACCTCCTCTGATGGCGCACATTCCGCAGCAGCGGGACCGGCGTTCCGCGGCACCGTACGTGCTGGTCGTCGTCGGCACCGACGTGCACCGCTTCGACCGGCTGGTCGGCTGGCTGGAGCGCTGGCACGCGGCCCGGCCCGGGGTCCGGCTGGTCCTCCAGTACGGCCACAGCCGCACCCCGGCCCTGCCCGAGGCCACCCCGTTCCTCGGCCACGAGGAGCTCCAGCGGGCGATGGCGGAGGCGACACTCGTGGTCAGCCACGGCGGCCCGGCCACCATCACCGAGGCCCGGCGCAACGGCCACCTGCCGATCGTGGTGCCCCGCGACCCGTCGCACGACGAGCACGTCGACAACCACCAGCAGCTGTTCTCCCGTCGTCTGGGCGCGGCGGGCATGGTGCGGCTGTGCGAGTCCGAGGCCGAGCTGCTCGCCGCGCTCGACGAGGGCCTCGCCGACCCGAGCCGGTTCGTCCTGGCCGCCGACCCGGGCCGTCCGGACCCGCGCGCCGAGGCGGTCGCCCGCGTCGGCGCGGTGATCGACGAGCTGGTGGCCCGCCGGGTACGGCAACGAGCCGTCGGGCGTCGCGGATGAGCGCCCCGGATCCGGCTCCGCCGCGGGTCCTCTTCGTCGGCGGCCTCGGCCGCAGCGGCTCCACGCTGCTGGAGCTGCTGCTGGCGCAGAGCGCCGACGTGTGCGCCGTCGGCGAGGTGGTGCACCTGTGGGAGCGGGCGCTCGGCGCCGACGAGCGGTGCGGCTGCGGCGAGCGGTTCACCGCCTGCCCGTTCTGGCGGCAGGTCGGCGACCAGGCGTTCGGCGGCTGGGCCGCTGTCGACCGGGACGACGTGCTGGCACTCAAGGACCGCGTCGACCGGACCCGGCACATCCCCCGGCTCGCCAAGGAATCGCTCCCGCCGGAGCAGCTGGCCGACGTGCGCCGCTACGCCGACCTGTACACCCGGATCTACCGGGCCGCGCTGTCGGTGACCGGCGCCCGGGTGGTCGTGGACTCCAGCAAGCACGCCTCGCTCGCGTTCGCGCTGCGCTGGGCCGAAGGGCTCGACCTGCGGGTGCTGCACCTGGTCCGGGACAGCCGGGCGGTGGCGTACTCGTGGGGCAAGCAGGTGCGCCGCCCCGAGGTGGTCGACGGCGAGGACTTCATGCCGACCTTCTCGCCGTTCGAGGTGAGCAAGCTGTGGACCGCGCAGAACGCCGCGTTCCACCTGCTCGCGTCCCGGGCGAAGGTGCTGCGGCTGCGCTACGAGGACTTCACCGCCGACCCGGCCGGCACCGTACGCCGGGTGCGGGACTTCGCCGGCCTGCCGGACGACCCGGCGGCGCTGCGCATCCTGGCCGGTGCCGACGACACCGGCGCGGCCCCCGAGCCGGCCGCGCCGTTCCGTGCGCACAGCGTCGCCGGCAACCCGTTGCGGTTCAGCGGCGGGCCGTTGACGGTGCGCCGGGACGAGGCGTGGCGGGACCGCCTGCCGCGCCGCAGCCGTGCCGTGGTCAGCCTGGCCACGCTTCCCCTGCGGGTCCGCTACGGCTATCTGGGCCAGCGGGGATCCGACGAGTCCGTGGAGAGAGCATGAGTGGGCCGAGCATCTCGGTCGTCGTACCGACGCGGGACCGTCCGGAGCTGCTGCGTGCGGCG
The DNA here is from genome assembly GCF_027460145.1 of Micromonospora sp. WMMA1949. Taxonomy (NCBI): domain Bacteria; kingdom Bacillati; phylum Actinomycetota; class Actinomycetes; order Micromonosporales; family Micromonosporaceae; genus Micromonospora; species Micromonospora sp. WMMA1949. Next base: position 2,797,020 of record NZ_JAPZBG010000001.1, read on the forward strand.
CTCGACGCGATCCTCAGCCAGGCGCACCCGGGCCTGATCGAGGCGATCGTGGTCTACGACCAGTCCGAGCCGGACCGGTCGCTGGAGACCGATCGGGGTGACCGCCGGATCCGGGTGATCACGAATACCCGTACCGCCGGGCTGGCCGGCGCGCGCAACACCGGCATCGAGGCCGCCACCGGCGACTGGGTGGCGTTCTGCGACGACGACGACGAGTGGCTGCCCGGCAAGCTGGCCGCCCAGTTCGGGGCGCTCGACGCGCACCCGGACGGCGCGCTGGTGAGTTGCGGCATCCGGGTCAGCTACGACGACCGTACGGTGGACCGTTCGCTGGACCGGGCCCGGATCTCGCTGGAGGCGCTGCTGCGCGACCGGCTCACCGAGCTGCACCCGTCCACGTTCCTGATCCGCCGGGCCGCGCTGCTCGACGCGATCGGCCTGGTGGACGAGCAGATCCCGGGCAGCTACGCGGAGGACTACGAGTTCCTGCTCCGCGCCGCCCGGTACGCCCCGCTGGTGAACGTGGAGAGCCCGTACGTGCTGGTCCGCTGGCACAAGCGGTCCTACTTCGCGCAGCGCTGGGAGACCATCTCGACCGCGTTGCAGTGGCTGCTGCGCCGCTACCCGGAGTTCGCCACCGTGCCGCACGGCGAGGCGCGGGTCGCCGGGCAGATCGCCTTCGCGCAGGCCGCCATGGGCAACCGGCGGGACGCGGTGCGCTGGGCCCGGCGCACGCTGGCCCGCAACCCGAAGGAGCCGCGCGCGTACCTGGCGCTGGCGGTGGCGAGCCGTGCGGTGCAGGCCGACCGGGTGCTGCGGACGCTGCACAAGCGCGGCCGGGGCATCTGAGCCGTACGCGAAACGGGCGGGCGACCGAGGTCGCCCGCCCGTTGTCGTCGCGTCGCGATCAGGCCGTGCAGAAGGACTTCCACGCCTGGATGCTCGGCTGGTCGAGCAGCCGGAAGTCGCCCTGGTCGACCGTCTGGTTGTAGTACGCCACGAACTCCGGGCGCTGGCCGTTGAGGAAGCCGGTCATCGACCGGATCCAGGCCGCCCGTCCGGTGCCCGCGTCACCCGGCACCAGGTCGCTGCCGGTCTCCGCGACGCCCCACGGCTTGCCTAGTGCCTTCGACTTGCTGATCATGGGGCCGTAGATCTCCTGCGGCGAGGCGTACCGCTTCCACTTCTTGCCCCAGTTGTAGCAGTCCCAGCCGAGCGCCTCGATCACGTCGCCACCGGGGTAGAACGCGTCGAAGCTGCGCCCGGACTTCGGATCCAGCGTCCAGCACATCAGGATCAGCGTGTTGATGAGCTTGGGGTTGCCGGTCCGGTCGGCCAGGCCGGCGATCCGCTTCCACGCCGTCCGGTACGCCGCCGTGCTGAACGCGCCGCGCTCGACGTCGTCCTCCGGCTCGTGGAAGTACGACCAGTAGACGTTGTGCTCGCGCGGGATCGAGGAGAACCAGGAGGTCAGGCGGGAGTCGAACTTGCCGGTGTTGACCTCCTGCGGCGAAGCCTTGAAGGACACCACGACGGTCCGGTCCACCACGTCGGCCCGGCTGCCGGACCAGGCCGGCGGCAGGCCGGGGAAGAAGATCCGGGCCATCCGCAGCTTGCCGAAGGTCCGGTCGGACCGGGCCAGCGCCTGACCGAACGTCTCCCCGCTCTGCACACCGATCGAGGCGCCGGGCAGCGTCAGTCGCGTACCGCTGAAGGCCGGCCCGGCGTCGGCGGAGGCCGACGGACGCGCCGAGGGCTTGCCGCCGAGACCCTGGTCGGCGGTCGGCGACGCGCCCGGGGTGGCGGGCGTGCCCGGGCCCATCGAGGTGGCCGGTCCGACCGAGCCGGGCGTCCCGCCGGCCTGCCGTTCCGCCGCGTCGGGTCGCAGCGTGGCCACCGCGACCCCGCTGCCGGCCACGGCCAGGACCAGTGCCGCCGCGAGGGCGACCCGCCAGCGACGACGGGAGCCTCCGGGCGACGGCGCGGGGGCGAGCGGCGGCGCGGGCGGGCGGCCGGGCCCACCGGTGGCCGGCCCGTGTGGAACGTCCACCGGGGGCGGTCCGGTCAGCGTGGCGGTCGCCGCGGTGCCGCCGTCGTGCTGCGGCGCCCAGCCGTTCGTGGTGCCGGGTGCGGCGTCCCAGCCGGCCGGGTCGTGCCCGGGCCCGTCGTGGTGACCGGCGCCGGGCCGTTCGTGCTCGGGCCAGGGCAGGTCACCGCCGGCGCGGGCCGGTGCCGGTGGTGGCGCGCTCTCGGCCTCCGGCCAGGGCAGCGACGGGCCGCCACCCTGGCGCGGAATGTCCTGACCCGGCCACAGGCCGGTCGGCTGCCCGAAGGCATTGTGCGGCTCTCGGTCGGCCGGCATGACCCTCCCTGGCTGTCGGCGGCCCGTGGTCGGGCTCAGATCGCCACGCATACCTGCCCGACGATAACCCTCATCCACCTGGCCGTACGTACCGTGACACTCAACCGAACGCCTGACCGTGGTTGTCGGTGACGGTCGAAGCGGGCATCTCGACCCCGGTCCGGGCGATCGCGTCGAGCAACTGGTCGGCCAGTTCGGGCCGGCAGACCAGCAGATCGGGCAGGCGCGGGTCGGCGCGGTTGTAGCGCAGCGGCGAACCGTCGATCCGGGACGCGTGCATGCCCGCACCCAGCGCCACGGCGACCGGGGCGGCGCTGTCCCACTCGTACTGACCGCCCGCGTGGACATACGCGTCGACCTCGCCGGTCACCACCGCGCAGACCTTCACACCGGCCGAGCCCATCGGCACGGCGGTGGCGCCGAGCATCTCGACCAGCTCGCCCACGAACGCGGGCGGGCGGCTGCGGCTGACCGCGATCCGGATCGGCCCGTCCGACGCCTTCGGCTGCGGGCAGGTGGTGCCGAGCACGAGCGGCGTACCGTCCACGGTGGTCCGGGCGGGCATGCCGACCGCGCCGGCGACCAGGGCGCCGTCCGGGGCGGCGGAGCGCTGCCAGAGCGCCACGTGCACCGCCCAGTCGTCCCGCCCCTCCTCGGAGAACTCGCGGGTGCCGTCCAGCGGGTCGATGATCCAGACCCGGTCCGCCTCGTGCCGGGGTGCGCGCTCGCCGTCCGCCCACGCGCGGCGCGCGTCGGCCTCCTCCTCGGAGAGCACCGCGTCGGCCGGCCGCAGCCGGGACAGCGCCGCCGTCATCAGCTCGTGCGACGCGCGGTCGCCGGCGTCCTTGAGCGCCTTCGGGTCGGCGAAGCCCTGCCGGTCCCGCAGCGCGGTGAGCGCCTTGCCGGCCTCGGTCGCCAGCCACTGCGCGAACCGCTGGTCGTCGAGCCGTCCCGCCTCGTCCTCGGTCACGAGCCTCATCCCTTGTTCTCCCGGGTCTGCCGCGACCCGTCATCCTTCGGCGTCCGGTCGGACCGGCGCCAGCGTCCGTCGGATCGTAGACAGTCGGGAACTGCTGTCGGATCCCCCGGACGCACCCGGTGACCCGCCCGGCCGCCCGCATGTTGAACTTCGCGTGTATCGCGGTCGGACCCGCCGCGCCAGGCCCTAGGCTCTGCGCATGACCGCCGAGCAGCTGATCTCGTTCGCCCGTGGCGCGCCTTCGCTGGACATCGTCGATGTCGAAGGGCTCAAGGCCGCCGCTGTCCGCGCCTTCGACGCCGACCCCGCCGGGGTCACCGCGTACGGCACCTCCGTCGGCTACCCGCCCTTGCGGAAGTGGATCGCCGAGAAGCACGGTGTCGAGGCCGACCAGGTGCTGATCACCAACGGCTCGTTGCAGGCCGACGCGTTCCTCTTCGACCACCTGGTCCGCCGGGGCGACGCGGTGGTGGTCGAGCGTCCGACGTACGACCGCACGCTGCTCAACCTCAAGCAGATGGGCGGCGAGGTGCACGGCGTGACGGTCCAGCCGGACGGCCTGGACACCGCCGAGCTGCGCAAGCTGCTGGAGTCCGGGGTACGGCCGCGGCTCGCGCACGTGATCCCCAACTACCAGAACCCGGCCGGCGTGACCCTCTCCCTGGAGAAGCGCCGTGAGCTGCTGGACCTGGCCGCCGAGTACGACTTCACGATCTTCGAGGACGACCCGTACGCGGACATCCGGTTCCGCGGCGAGCCGCTGCCGTCGATGTTGTCGATGGACACCCGGGGCGTGGTGGTGCACGCCTCCAGCTTCACCAAGACGGTCTGCCCGGGCGTACGCGTCGGCTACCTGGTCGGCCCGGCCGAGCTGATCGCGGCGATCGCGAAGCGGGCCACGAACCTCTACATCTCGCCCGGCATGGTGGCGCAGGCGATCGTGCACCAGTTCTGCGTCTCCGGCGCGATCGACGAGTCGATCCGGACGGTCCGCTCGGCGCTCGGCGAGCGGTCGGCGGTGCTGGCCGAATCGCTGCGCCGGCACATCCCGGAGGCCCGGTTCGTGGAGCCGGACGGCGGCTACTTCCTCTGGGTCGAGCTGCCGGAGGACGTCGAGGTCGACCGGCTCGCCCCGGCCGCCGCCGAGCGTGGCGTGGCGGTGGTGAAGGGCAGTGACTTCATGGTCGACGGCGGCCGGCACGCGCTGCGCCTGGCGTACTCGGCGGTGACGGCGGACCGGATCGACGAGGGTGTGCGGCGTCTCGCCGAGGCGATGGCCGCCGTACGCGGCTGATTTTCTGTCGGGTTTCTGACAAAAAGGCCCCGCTGGCCGGTTCGGCACTCCCGCCGGGCCGGCCGGCACCCCACAATGCTGCGAGTGCCGCTCACCTTTGGCAGGTGACCTGCCCGCACGCCGGACGACCGGCCGGGCCGGCGGCACGCCCAGCATCACTCCCGCCCCCAAGGGGTGCCGGGTGGGCCGTGTCGCCCCTCACCCCCCTGACGCGGCCCGGCCCGCCCGGCGCCGCCGCGTGACACCCGTCGCAACCACCAGTTCCCCGCGCCCGCGCCCGCGCTGCGCTTCCCGCCGGTCGGCGTAACCTGCAAGCCGCAGCTCTAGGGAGAGGGGGCGAGAGATGACGGACCGGGTGGCACGCGACCGAACCGCCGGCACCGACGGCAGCCGGGCACTGCGCCCCCGCGCCTGGTCGGCCCCGGTACGCGCGATGTCCCGCATCCTCAACGCCGACGGCTCCCCGCGTACGGCCCAGCCGACCGGCCCGGAGCGCAGCGGCATCGTCGACTGCGGGCTGTACGTCGACGGCGAGCGCCGGCCCGGCCGCCCCCAGTACGCCGACGCGCTCGCCGCGGCCCGGCAGGAGCGGGACGGCTTCGTCTGGCTCGGCCTGCACGAGCCGGACCTGACCGAGATGACCGAGATCGCCGCCACCTTCGGCCTGCACGAACTCGCCGTGGAGGACGCGGTGAAGGCCCAGCAGCGCCCCAAGCTGGAGCACTTCGGCGAGATCGTCTTCCTGGTGCTGCGCACCGCCCGCTACTGCGAGCACACCGAGCTGACCGAGAACTCCGAGGTGGTGGAGACCGGCCAGGTGATGCTCTTCATCGGGCCGCACTTCGTGATCAGCGTGCGGCACGGCGACGCCTGCCGGCTGGCGCCGGTCCGCGCCGACCTGGAGGCGAAGCGGGACCTGCTGCGGCACGGCCCGTGGGCCGTCGCGTACGCGATCACCGACCGCGTGGTGGACCTCTACCTGGAGGTCGCCGACCGGCTGGAGGACGACCTCGACGTGCTGGAGGCGGACGTCTTCGACCGGCAGAGCAGCGGCCGGATCCAGCGGATCTACCAGATGAAGCGGGAACTGGTCGAGTTCAAGCGGGCGGTGGTGCCGTTGCAGCGCCCGCTGATGACGCTCACCGCGCAGGTCAACCGCGCGGTGCCGCAGGAGGTACGGCGCTACTTCCGCGACGTGCAGGACCACCTCAGCCGCACGGTCGAGCAGGTGAACTCCTACGACGACCTGCTCAACTCGATCCTCCAGGCCCGGCTGGCCCAGGTCACCGTCGACCAGAACAACGACATGCGCAAGATCGCCGCCTGGGCCGCGATCGGTGCGGTGTGGACGGCGATCGCCGGCATCTACGGCATGAACTTCGACAACATGCCCGAGCTGAAGTGGACGTACGGCTATCCGGGCGTCTGGGCGCTGATGCTCGCGGCGTCCTTCACGCTCTACCGTCTGTTCCGGCGCAACGGCTGGCTGTAGCCGCCGGGCCCGCGCCACGCCGCCCCGTACACGCGGAAGCGCCGGCCACGCGGGGTGTCCCGCGTGCCGGCGCTGATCCGACGGTACGAGGTCAGCGGCGACCGCCGGCCTTCGCGGCGTTCTTGCCGGCCTGCACGGCCTTGGTGATGTCGTCGGCCGGGCGGCCGGAGACGTCCCGGGCACCCTCGGCGACGGAGGGAACCTGGTCGTTCGGGTGGATCACCGGCTGGCTGCCGGAGGTGGCGGTCGACGCGCTGCTGCCCTTGGCCACCGCCGAGGAACCGGCGCCGGTCGGGCCGGCCTGGGTCACCTTCGCGCTCGCGTCCGGGGTCTCCACCACGATCGTGTCCACGTCCTCCCGCATCGGCTCCAGCTTGTCCCGACCGCTCGCGCCGAGCGTGCCCGTCGCGCCGAGCGTGCCGGTCGGGTCGTACTCGGCCCACTCCTGCTGCTCGCGGCGGCGGCGCATGGCCATCGCACCGGCCAGGCCGGCGACGGTGCCGGCCACCAGCAGGCCCGCGGTCATGCCCCGCGACCTGCGCTGCTTCTTCTTTCCGGGCTTCATGTTCTTCGCCTTCTTGGTCATCGCGGCCTGCTTCTTGGCCATCACCTTGCGGCCGTCCGACGCCTTGCCGGCGGCCTCGACCCGGGCGTTGCGCACGGCCAGCAGCACCGGCGCGAGCGCCGCGGCGGTCGACGCGAACCCGCTGGACGCGCGGTCCCGGACCAGGACCGCGGTCGGCGCGACGGCACCCCGGGCTGCCTGGACCCGCGGGCCGACAGTGGCGCCGGCACCCTTCGCCGCGTGCGTGGCGGCTTGCCTCAGGTGACCGATGCCCTGGTTCAGCTCGACCTTCGCGAGCTGGCCCTGGGTCTTTCGCCGCCCGATTCCAAACACGGTCCCACCTCCTGGGAGTTGTTCCTTCGTCATCCTCCACCTTCGAATGCCTCCGCATGGCCAGATCGGGCACATGGGAGGATCCGCAAGGAACTGAACTACGAGTGAGGAGTACCCGTGGCCGAGGCTGTCTACGCCACCTTGCACACCAACGCCGGCCCGATCCGGCTGGAGCTCTTCCCGAACCACGCGCCGAAGACCGTCCGCAACTTCGTGGAGCTGGCCGAGGGCACCCGGGAGTACATCGACCCGCGTACCGGTCAGCCGGGCAGCGGTCCGTACTACGACGGCACCGTCTCGCACCGCGTGATCAGCGGTTTCATGATTCAGATGGGCGACCCGACCGGCACCGGTCGCGGTGGCCCGGGCTACAAGTTCGCCGACGAGTTCCACCCGGAGCTGCGCTTCGACCGGCCGTACCTGCTGGCGATGGCGAACGCCGGGCCGGGCACCAACGGCTCGCAGTTCTTCATCACGGTGTCGCCCACGCCACACCTGAACAACCGGCACACCATCTTCGGCCAGGTGGCCGACGAGCAGTCCGCGAAGGTGGTCGACTCGATCGCCAACACCCCGACCGGCCCGAGCGACCGGCCGCTGCAGGACGTGGTGATCGAGCGGGTCGAGATCGAGCACAAGCAGTCCTGACCGGCACGCGGGTACCTTTGCTCGCATGACTGAGCGCTCGGGCCAGCCAGGCGACGCCACCGGGGGTCCGGTGCCGACCACTCCGGTCTGCTACCGGCACCCCGGTCGGGAGACGTACATCCGGTGCAGTCGGTGCGACCGGCCGATCTGCACCGAGTGCATGCGGGACGCCTCCGTCGGCCACCAGTGCCCGGAGTGCGTCGCCGAGGGCCGCCGCAGCGTGCGGCCGGCGCGTACCGCCTTCGGTGGCGGTGCCGCCGGCCGCCAGGGCAATGTCACGAAGGCGCTGATCGCGCTGAACGTGGCGATGATGCTGCTGTCCATCCTCTCGGCCCGCAGCGGAACCGCGGTGGCCGGCGGCGGCCTCGGCGGCCTGATGGGCAACGGGACCCCGCTCACCGAGTGGGGAGCGGTGCTGGGCCTGGCACGCTTCCCCGACGGGCACGTCGGCGGGGTGGCCGACGGCGAGTGGTACCGGCTGATCACCGCCATGTTCCTGCACTACGGCGTGCTGCACCTGCTGCTGAACATGTGGGCGCTCTGGGTGCTCGGCCGGACGCTGGAGGCGGTGCTCGGGCCGCTGCGCTTCCTGGCGCTCTATCTGCTCGCCGGGCTCGGCGGCAACGTCGCGGCGTACGTGTTCACCGAGCCGAACCGCTTCACGGCCGGCGCCTCGACGGCGGTCTTCGGCCTGTTCGCCGCGATCTTCGTGATCATGCGGCGGCTCGGCCGGGACACCTCGGCCATCGTGCCCATTCTGGTGATCAACCTGATCTTCACGTTCACCGTGCCGAGCATCTCGGTGGCCGGGCACCTCGGCGGTCTCGTGGCCGGCGCGCTGGTGGCGCTGATCCTGGCGTACGCGCCCCGGTCGCGGCGGACCGTGTTCCAGGTGGCGGGCTGCGCCATCGTGCTGGTCGCGTTGATCGGCCTGACCCTGGTCCGGACCGCCGCCCTGCTCGGCTGACCGGCCTCATCGTGCGGCGGGGCGGGCCTCGGTCAGCGCCGCGGCCACCTCGTCCAGCGGCGCGTCCAGGTCACGGCGGCCGAACAGGTGCAGCGACTCCCCCGCGTCGATCTCCAGCGTCTCGGCGGTGATCCCGCGCCGGGCACGCCGGTCCAGGCGGATCGCCTCCACCGCGTCCCACGGCAACCGGCGCCGCCCGGCGAATCCCCGCAGCACGGTCAACCCGTCCGGATCGACGGCGAGGCGGACCGGCGCGACCACGTCGCGCAGCGCCCAGGCGAGCAGGCCGGCGGCGGCCAGCCCGGCGAGCGCCGGCCGGACCGGATCACCGCCGGCGAAGACCAGCCCCAGGGCCAGCAGCGCGAGCGCACCGAGCGCCTTGAGCACCGGCACCTCGCGCGGTACCCGCCACTGCCGGACCGGCGGCGACTGTGGATCCATCCACCCAGCATGCCAGCCGTCCCGGCCGCACGCCGGGAGAGGACGGCCGGTACGGGGAGCACGTAGTATCGGGGCAAGCGAGGTTACCGGGGAGTAGACATGAGTGACGCGGTCATCGTCGGCGCGGTACGGACCCCGGTCGGGCGGCGCAAGGGCAGCCTCGCCGGAGTGCACCCGGTCGACCTCTCGGCGCACGTGCTGCGCGCTCTCGCCGAGCGCACCGGCATCGACCCGGGCCAGGTCGACGACGTCGTGTGGGGCTGTGTGTCGCAGGTCGGCGAGCAGTCCTGGAACGTGGCCCGCAACGCCGTGCTCGCCGCCGGCTGGCCGGAGTCGGTCCCGGGCACCACGCTCGACCGCCAGTGCGGGTCGAGCCAGCAGGCGCTGCACTTCGCCGCCGCGACTGTTCTCTCCGGTCAGGCCGACCTGGTCGTCGCCGGTGGCGTCGAGTCGATGACCCGGGTGCCGATGGGTTCCAGCGTCGCCGGTGGCATGCCGTTCAGCGCGGCGATCCTGGAGCGCTACCGCGGCGTCGAGGGCGTCGCGGAGGACTCCCCGTTGCCGTTCAACCAGGGCGTCGGGGCCGAGCTGATCGCGCAGCGGTGGCGCTTCTCGCGTACCCAGCTCGACGAGTTCGCGCTGGCCAGCCACGAGAAGGCGGCAGCCGCGCAGGACGCGGGCGCGTTCGAGGCCGAGCTGGCCCCGGTGGCGCTCGCCGACGGCGGCAAGTTCTCCGCCGACGAGGGCATCCGCCGCGACACCTCGCTGGCCAAGCTGGGCGAGCTGCCCACCCCGTTCCGCGCCGACGGCGTGGTCACCGCCGGGTCCGCGTCGCAGATCTCCGACGGCGCCGCCGCGCTCGCGGTCACCACCGCCGAGTGGGCCAGCCGGCACGGCCTGCGCCCGCTGGCCCGGGTGCACACCGCGGTGGTCGCCGCCGACGATCCGGTCACCATGCTCACCGCGCCGATCCCGGCCACCGCGAAGGCGCTGCGCCGCGCAGGGCTGGGCATCGAGGAGATCGGGGTGTACGAGGTGAACGAGGCGTTCGCCCCGGTGCCGCTGGCCTGGCTGGCCGAGACCGAGGCGGACCCGGAGCGGCTCAACCCCCGGGGCGGGGCGATCGCGCTCGGTCACCCGCTCGGCGGTTCCGGCGCGCGGATCATGACGACGATGCTCCAGCACATGCGGGACAACGGCATCCGCTACGGCCTCCAGACCATGTGCGAGGGCGGCGGCATGGCCAACGCCACGATCGTCGAGCTGCTCTGAGCCGACCGGCCGCCGGTGTCGCACCGCGGGTGCGACTTGCACGTGTGGAAGTTCCAGAAATCGGGCGTGACCCATATCACCCCTGGTCATCGGCTCGTTGGACCGGGCATGGACGTGTTCTCGCGAACGTTCCTTCCGGCCGCCGCCGAGACCGGCCTGGCGACCCAGACCGTCACCCGGCACATGCCGGTGTTCCGCCGGTGCGTCGGCTCCGGCGACGCGACCATCCTGGTCACCCGGTGCAGCCGCCCGGACGACCCGGTGGGCGGCGACTACCTGATGCTCCTCACCCACCGGCGGCTGGTGGTCACCCGGCAGACCCGGGTGCTGCACCGGCTGCGCCTGCACCTCAACACCGAACTGCGCGAGCTGAGCAACGTGACGTGGAGCCCCGACGCCCGCGCGCACAGTGTGGAGCTGGCGGCCACCGCGATCGACGGGGTACGCGAGCGTTTCGTCCTGCGTACCCACCACCCGAAGCAGGTGTGGCAGCTCGACGCACTGCTCAACCACGCCTTCCGCACCCGCCTGCGTACGCCGGCCGAGCGGGTGGTGGCGACCATCGGCGAGTCACCGGCGGGCGCCCGCCCGACGGTGCTCCGGCCCGCACCGGCCCGCTGACCTTCTCCTTACCTGATCCGAACATTCCCTGACCGGCCCGCCGGTCGCCGGTCGGTCATCATGAGCCGGTGACCACCGCCGCCCCGCCCGGGCTCGTCCTCGTGGTGGAGGACGAGCCGGCCATCGCCGACCTGGTCCGGCTCTACCTGACCCGGGACGGGTTCGGCGTACACCTGGAACGGGACGGCGAGGCCGGGCTGGCCGCCGCGCGGCGCCTGCGCCCGGTGGCCTGCGTGCTCGACATCGCGCTGCCCGGCCTGGCCGGCACCGAGATCTGCCGCCGGCTGCGCGCGGACGGCGACTGGACGCCTGTCATCTTCCTCACCGCCCGCGACGACGAGGTGGACCGCGTCGTCGGCCTGGAGCTGGGCGCCGACGACTACGTCACCAAGCCGTTCAGCCCTCGCGAGCTGCTCGCCCGGCTGCGGGCGGTGCTGCGCCGCACCGCGGGCACGCCCGCCGAGCAGCCCCGCACGCTCGGCGCCGTCACACTCGACCCGGCCCGCCGGACGGTGACCGCCGCCGGTACGCCGGTGCAGCTCACCTCCACCGAGTTCGACCTGCTCGCCCACCTGATGGCGCGTCCCGGCCGGGTGTTCACGCGGGAGGAACTGCTTGCCGGCGTGTGGGGGTACGCGGCGCACGCCGGTACCCGGACCGTCGACGTGCACGTGGCGCAGGTGCGGGCCAAACTCGGCCCGGGCAGCGTGATCCGCACACACCGGGGCGTCGGGTACGCCGCCGATGCCTGAGCAGCCCGCCGTGCCGCCGCCGCCCATGGTGCCGCCGCCGCCCACGGTGCCGATGCCGCGCCGCCCCGGGCGGACCCTCACCGCCCGCGCCGTGCTCGCCACCTGCGCGGTGGCGCTGGTGTCGGTCCTCGTCACCGCGCTCGTCGCGGTGCCCCTGGCGGTACGCGGCGCGGAGCGCCGGGACCGGGAGGCGCTGGCCGCCCAGGCCCGCCTAGCCGCCGACGTGCTCCGGGTGCGGGCGGTACGCCAACGCGACGGCACCGGAGACCGGCTCATCCGGCAGCTGCGTCAGCAGCAGATCGACGTGTACGTGATCCGGGACGGACGGGCCGACCGGCCGGGCCTGCCCGCACCGCTGGTGACGCGGGTCGCCCGCGGCGAGAACGTCTCCGGGCGGCGGCTGGTCGACGGGGAACGCCGGCTGGTCGAGGCGCGGGCGCTGCCCGGCGGGGACGGCGTGGTGCTGACCCGTGCCCGCAGCGCCGCGCCCTGGCGGGAGGTGCTGCGCGGACTCTGGCTGCCGCTGCTCGCCGGACTCGCCGCCGGTGCCGCCGCCGGACTGCTGCTCGCCCGCCGGCTGGCCCGGCCGATCCGTACCGCCGCCACCGCCGCTGCGCGGCTGCGCGCCGGGGACCGGGCGGTCCGGGTGCCGGTCGAGTCGCCCGACGAGGTGGCCGACCTGGCGCACGCGCTGAACGGCCTGGCCGCCGCGCTCGCCACGAGCGAGGGGCGGCAGCGTGAGTTCCTGCTCTCCGTCTCGCACGAGTTGCGGACCCCGCTCACCGCCATCCGCGGCTACGCCGAGGCGCTGGCCGACGGGGTGATCGAGGCCGATGCGGTGCCGGCGACCGGCCGGACCGTGCTCGCCGAGGCCGAACACCTGGACCGGCTGGTCCGTGACCTGCTGGCGCTGGCCCGGCTGGAGGCGGTCGACTTCCCGCTGGAACCGGTGCCGGTCGACCTGACCGGGCTCGCCGCCGACGCGGAGCGTGCCTGGTCCGGCCGGTGTGCGGCGCTCGGGGTGCCGTTCCGGCTGGAGACGCCGGGGGTTCCGGTGCCGGCATACACCGACCCGGGCCGGATCCGGCAGGTCGTGGACGGACTGCTGGAGAACGCGCTGCGGGTCGTACCCCCGGGGGCGCCGGTGGTGCTCGCGGTCCGGGCCGACGGCCCGGCGGGCGGCGGCGTGCTGGAGGTCCGGGACGGCGGACCCGGTTTCACCGACGACGACCTGCGGGTGGCGTTCGAGCGCGGCGCGCTGCACGAGCGGTACCGGGGCGTGCGCAAGGTGGGCAGCGGGCTCGGCCTGGCGCTCGCCGCCGGGCTGGTCCGCCGGCTCGGCGGGGACATCGCCGCCGGGCACGCCCCGGAGGGCGGGGCCGCGTTCACCGTCCGGGTGCCGCCGGATCCTTACCGGGCTCGAACATCGGCTTGACCGTCTCCTCGCATCGGTGCGGAACGCTCGGCTCGTCACCGCGAGGAGAGGACCACTGATGGCACGTCAGCGAATCGTCACCGGCGCCACCGCACTGCTCGCCGCAGCGGCGCTCGGGCTGGCCGGATGCGGCGCAACCCGGCCCGGACCGGCACCGGACGACGCGGTCGAGGTGAGCGCCGCCCTGGGCGCGGACGGCCAGGCGCTCGCCGCGCTCGGCCTGGACGCCGGGGAACTGGACGTGGACCCGGTCGCCGCGCCGGCCCCCTCCGGCACCCCGCAGGCCGGGCCGGACGGCAAGGGCGAGCGGGCGAAGAAGGGCCACGAGCGGCACCGGGCCCGGGTGTTGCTGCGGCGCAACACGCTGCACGGCGAGGCGGTGGTGAAGACCAGGGACGGCGGTACGAAGACGGTCGCGGTCCAGCGCGGCGAGGTGACAGCGATCGACGACAGGTCGATGACCGTCAAGTCCACCGACGGTTTCACAGTGACGTGGACGTTCGGCGAGAAACTGCGGGTGGTCGAGCGCCGGACCACGATCCGATCGAGCGATATCAAGATCGGTACGACGGTCGGGGTGGCCGGTGCCAAGGAGGGCGACCGGAGCGTGGCCCGGCTCGTGGTCGTACCACTTCGTCAGGAATAGGGTGCCCGGGCTGTCGTGACCTGAGCAATGTGCCAGGCTACGCTATGCCCCGACCTGCCATCGCCTCCGTGGAGATTCCGTGAAGCTCTCGATCCTCATGCCGGTCTACAACGAGGAAGAACGTATCGCGGATGCCCTCAAGCAGGCATTGGCGGTGGACTACCCCTGCGAGATCGAGCTCGTCGTCGTGGACGACGGCAGCCGGGACGGCACCGGCGAGGTCCTCGGCCGCGTGGACGACGCCCGCCTGCGGGTGATCACCCACCAGCGCAACGCCGGCAAGGGCGCGGCCATCAAGACCGCCGTCGACAGCGCCGAGGGTGAGTACATGGTCATCCTCGACGCCGACCTGGAGTACGACCCGCAGGACATCCCGCGCCTGCTGGAGCCCGTGCTCGACGGCCGGGCCACAGTCGTCTACGGCAACCGGACCTTCGGCAGCCACAGCTCGTACAGCTTCTGGTACGTGATGGGCAACAAGGGCGTCACGCTCGCCGCGAACGTGCTCTACAACTCCTACATCGGCGACCTGGAGACCTGCTTCAAGCTGATGCCGCTGGAGCTGTACCGCTCGCTCCAGGTCCGCTCCCGTGGCTTCGGCATGGAGGCCGAGGTCACCGGCAAGCTGCTGCGCCGCCGCATCCGCCCGTACGAGGTGCCGATCAGCTACCGCGCGCGGGGCCGCGAGGAGGGCAAGAAGATCACCTGGAAGGACGGCGTCGAGGCGATCTGGATCCTGGCCCGCGAGCGCGCCCGCCGCCGCCCGGCCGGTCCCGCCGCCGCGCACTGAGCCGTCGACGGAACCCCGCGAGCCCGGCACGAGCCGAGGTCGCGGGGTTCCGTCGTGTCCGGACCGCTCAGCCGAGGAACGCGTCGACCGAGCGGCGCAGCCCGGCGGCGTCCAAGCCGTGCCAGCGTTCGTGGTCGTCGGCGGTGCCGTAGCGGCGCAGGTCCTTGCGGCCCACCCCGAGCGCCAGCAGCCGGTGCGGCCGGTCGGCCAGCGCCTCCGACACCACCCGGGTCGAGGTGCCCGCCAGGTACGGCTCGACCAGAACCACCTCGGTCGCGGCGAGCGCCCGCAGCCCGGCCGTGTCGAACGGCCGCGGCCGATGGGTGTACGCCACCGTGACCGGCCGGTCGGCGACCGCGGCCACCGCCGCGTCCAGCACCGGACCGACCGCCACCAGCAGCGGCGCACCCGGCCCGGCGTCCCGGACCACGTGCAGGTCACCCGCCTGCGGGTACGCCCGCGCGTTGGCCTGGATCGACAACCGCAGGTACGCCGAGTCCTGCCCGCACACCACGTCGCGCAGCAGCGGCCGGACCTCGTCCGGGTGCCCCGGCACGTGCACCGTCCAGCCGTCCAGCGTGTCCAGCAAGGCCACGTCCGCCGGGCCGAGGTGGGTGCGTCCCGCCTCCGCCCGGTCGTACGAGCCGCCGATGCCGACGAGCACCGCGCCGACGCCCTGGTGGTCGAGGTCCAGCTTGATCTGCTCGTACGCCCGCTCGACCAGGAACGGGGCGTAGCTGTGCACGATCGGCCGCTGCCCGGTCAGCGCCAGCCCACCGGCGACCCCGACCATCAACTGTTCCCGGATGCCCACGTTGACGACCCGGTCCGGGTACCGGGCGGCGGCCGGCTCGAACGCGGCGGCGGAGATGTCGGCGAGCACGACAGTCGTACGTGGATCGGCGAGTACCTCCTCGGTGCTGGTGACGAACGCGTCCCGCATGGTGCTGCTCATGCTCACTCCCCGTCCGTGACGACCGCGACGACGACGTGCGGCCGTTGATCGTCGTGCCCGGTGAGGGCGGTGTGCAGGGCGTCGTGGTCGCGCCCGTCGACGGTGGCGGCGCTCCACCCGTTCACCGTGAACCGGCTCGCCGCGCCGCCCGGCCAGCCGTACGTGGCCGAGCGGTTGTCCAGCACGATCGCGGTCAGGTTGCCCAGCCCGGTCGCGCCCGCGTACGCGATCGCCTCGTGGTTGGAGCCCTCGTCGAGTTCGGCGTCGCCGAGCAGCACGTACACCCGGGGTTCGGTGCGGCCCTGGGCCCGCAGCCCGAGCGCGGTGCCCACGCCCAGCCCGAGCCCGTGGCCGAGCGAACCGGAACCGATCTCGACGCCCGGCACCAGCGTGCGGTCCGGGTGGTCGCCGAGCCGGCTCGCCGGGCCGCCCTGGTCGTCCAGCCACTCGGGCGGTACGAAGCCGCGGGCGGCGAGCAGCGCGTAGTACCCGGCGACCGCGTGGCCCTTGGAGAGCAGGAAGCGGTCCCGGTCCGGGTCGGCCAGGGTGGCCGGGGTGATCCGGAGCACCCGGTCGTAGAGGACCTGGAGCACGTCGAGCGTCGAGTACACGTTGGCGCCGAACTCGCGGCCGGCGCGCACCCGGTCCAGGAGCGTGCCCAGATCAGTGGCAGTGGTCGTCGTCATACCGATAGCCTCGGACTTGAAGCGAACTTCAACTCAAGGCCGTGTGATGCACGAAGCAACACTGACCATCGGGCAGCTCGCCGACCGCAGTGGCGTCGCGCCCTCGGCGCTGCGCTACTACGAGCGGCTCGGCCTGATCCACGCCGCCCGCACCGGCGGCAACCAGCGCCGCTACGCCCGCACCGAGCTGCGCCGGGTCGCGTTCATCCGGATCTCCCAGCAGGTGGGTGTCTCGCTGGAGGAGATCCGGGCGGCGCTGGACTCGCTGCCGTCGGGGCGTACCCCCACGCCCGACGACTGGGCCGCGCTGTCCCGTGCCTGGCGGGACCGGCTGGACGAGCGGATCCGGCTGCTCGGCAAGCTCCGCGACGACCTGGACGGCTGCATCGGCTGCGGCTGCCTGTCGTTGCAGCGCTGCACGCTCTACAACCCCGGCGACTCGCTCGCCGCCGAGGGCCCCGGCCCGCGCCTCATGCTCCCGCGCCCCGGCCAGGGCTGACCCTCACCGGACCAGCAGCACCTTGCCCAGGTGGTCGTTCGTCTCCACCAGGCGGTGCGCGGCGGCGGCGTCGGCCATGTCCACCCGGGCGTGCACCACCGGCCGGATCCGGCCCGCCTCCACCAGGGGCCACACCTGCTCCCGTACGCCCCGGGCGATCGCCGCCTTCTGCTCGACCGGGCGGGACCGCAACGCCGTCGCGTGCACCGCCGCCCGCTTCGCCAGCAGCATCCCCAGGTCGAGTTCGCCCTTGCGGCCGCCCTGCATGCCGATCACCACGAGCCGACCGCCGGTCGCCAGCGCCGCCACGTTCCGGGGCAGGTAGGACGCGCCCATGATGTCCAGGATCACGTCCGCGCCCCGGCCGTCGGTGACCCGGCGTACCTCGTCGACGAAGTCCTGCTCGCGGTAGTCGATCGTGTGGGCGGCGCCCAGCTCACGCAGCCGCTCGTGCTTCGCCGAACGGGCGGTCACCACCACCGTCGCGCCGAGCGCCACGCCGAGCTGGATCGCGAACGTGCCGATCCCGCTGCCGCCGCCGTGCACCAGCAGCGTGTCGCCCTCGGCCAGCCGGGCCAGGTCCACCACGTTCGACCAGACCGTGCAGGCCACCTCCGGCAGCGCCGCCGCGTCGACCAGATCCACCCCGGCCGGCACCGGCAGCAACTGCCCGGCCGGCACCGCGACCTGCTCGGCGTAGCCGCCGCCGGCGAGCAGCGCGCACACCTCCTGGCCCACCGACCAGCCGGTCACGCCGGGACCGAGCGCACGCACTGTCCCCGAACACTCCAGACCGGGGTACGCGGACGCGCCCGGCGGCGGTGGGTAGTGCCCCTGCCGCTGCAACAGGTCGGCCCGGTTCACCGCGCTCGCCCGCACCTCCACGACCACCTCGCCGGGGCCGGGCTCCGGGTCCGGCACGTGGGCCCAGACGAGCGCCTCGGGTCCGCCGGGTTCGGTGATTGTGATCGCGCGCATGACTCAGTCTTACCCGATCTGCCCGTCGCCGCGCAGGTGCACCGCCCGGGACGGCTGCCGCGCCGGTCCTACGGCCACTGTGGACCTGTCGGCGGCCATGATTCCGCTGATCAGCGCCACTGCCGGACTCTCCCGCGCGCACCCGTTCTCGCACCGGAGGTGGGACGGCGGCTTGCCCGGTACGGCGTTCGTGGCAGACTGGTCCCCGGTCGCGCACCCCTCGGGGGCGTGCCGGGAGGGTTCGCCTAGTGGCCGATGGCGCTGGTCTTGAAAACCGGTAAGGCAGCGATGTCTTCGTGGGTTCGAATCCCACACCCTCCGCCAGTAGTTGATCGCCTTCACGCAGCTCAGCGCTCACCTCGGCCAGCGGTAGCGGAGTGTGCGGCCCGTCGGACGTGTCGGCTGAAGAGAAGTCATGACCTCTACGGCTTATGCCTCTCAGGCATAAATATGACCGAGAGGCATAAGCCTTAACAGGAGATGTGTTCTCCCGGGGCTGCGAGCATCAGACCGTCGATGCGGCAACCGTGACTGGCCTGCCGTCTCCCCTGTCCCCACTCGCCAAATCACCCGTTACGGCGGTCGTCGAGGGCAAGCACCTGATCTGTGCGTCAGCCCGACCTTGCGACCAGCGCGACGAACGTCGGTGCCGGAATGTGAGCGACGGCGGCAGGGCGGCGGAGGGGAGGAATGGCGGGGCGGCGGAACAGCGGGAGCGTGGCGCGGGTCGTAGGCTGCGGGGTGCGGCGACGGCGGGAGGGCCTGGTGGCGGAGACGGCGACGGTGGCCGAGGTGACGGCCGAGCTGTCCGCGCTCGACGATCCGAAGATCCGCGCGGTCAACGAGCGGCACGGCGACGACCACGGGGTCAACCTGGGCAAGCTGCGGGCGATCGCGAAGCGGCTGAAGACGCAGCAGGACCTCGCGCGCGAGCTGTGGGCGACCGGGGACAGCGCGGCACGCCTGCTGGCGCTGCTGATCTGCCGGCCGAAGGCGTACGGGCGGGACGAGCTGGACGCGATGCTGCGCGAGGCGCGTACGCCGAAGGTGCACGACTGGCTCGTGAACTACGTGGTGAAGAAGAGCCCGTACGCGGAACCGCTACGACTGGCCTGGTCGGCCGACCGGGATCCGGTGGTGGCGAGCGCCGGCTGGGCGCTGACCACCGAGCGGGTGGCGCGGAAGCCGGACGGGCTGGACCTGGCCGGTCTGCTCGACGTGATCGAGGCCGAGATGGCCGGTGCGCCGGAGCGCCTCCAGTGGGCGATGAACCACTGCCTGGCGCAGATCGGGATCGAGTACGCCGCGTACCGGGACCGCGCGATCGGCATCGGCATCGGCGAGCGGCTCGAGGTGCTCAAGGACTACCCGACGCCGCCTGGTTGCACGTCGCCGTACGCGCCGGTCTGGATCAACGAGATGGTGCGCCGACAGCACGGCGGCGCGGACAACGGGGTATGAAGGGGCGCAGGACATTCGCGTACCCGGAAGGACCGTTTCGATGACCCTGGAACGACCGATCGCCCCGGACCCGTACGAGCTGCTGCCGACGGTGCCGTCGTTCGACCTGACCAGCGACGACGTGCACAACGGCGAGCCGATGGACGCGCGGTACGCGCACGGCAGCACCGGCGGCGAGAACGTCTCACCGCAGCTGTCCTGGTCGGGCTTCCCGGCCGAGACCAAGAGCTTCGTGGTCACCTGCTTCGACCCGGACGCTCCGACCGGCAGCGGCTTCTGGCACTGGGTGCTGGTGAACCTGCCCGCGTCCGTCACCGAGCTGCCCAGCGGCGTGCGGGAGGCCGACCTCGGCGGCGCGTTCAGCGTCCGCAACGACTACGGCGACACCGGTTACGGCGGCGCGGCGCCGCCGGCCGGGGACCGCCCGCACCGGTACGTGTTCGCGGTGCACGCGGTGGACGTGGACCGCCTCGACATCCCGGCCGGGGCGAGCCCGGCCTTCGTCGGCTTCAACCTGGCGTTCCACACCCTGGCCCGGGCGGTCATCCGCCCCACGTACCAGATCAAGGAGTGACGGGCGGCCGGGGGCCGTCGCGGCCCCCGGCCCTCAGGCCGGTACGCGGGCGACGGCGAAGACGGACTGGCCGAACGGGGGCCGGACGCGCTGCTCGGCGGCCTTGGTGACGGGCAGTACGAGCGTGTCGTACACCTTGACCATCGGGCCCTCCTTCGGCATCAGCCGGAAGACCTTGGTGGCCATGAAGTAGCCGATCAGGCCGAGCGCGTTGGCGTAGTGGATCCGCTCGACGGTGAGGCCGGCCTCGGTCATCGCCGCGGCGAGCGTCTTCTTCGTGTAGCGGCGGACGTGACCGGTGGCGATGTCGGCGGGGCTCATGGCGAACTGGAACGCCGGCACGATGATGACCACGGCGCCGCCGGGGCGGACCAGGTCGCGCATGCTGCGCAGCGCGCCCACGTGGTCGTCGATGTGCTCGAGCACGTTGTAGGACACGGCCGCGCTGTAGTCGCCGCGTTCGTGGTGCGGGAGGAGCATCTGCCGGACCTCGACGCCCGGGTGGTCGGACAGCCGTTCCTTGAGCTGGATCAGCCGGTCCGGGTCGGCCTCGGTGGCGGTGATCCGGGGTGCGTACGCCGCCCACGCGGAGGCGTAGTCGCCCAGGCCGCTGCCGATCTCGATCGGGTTGTCACCGAGGTAGGGCACCGCCAGCTCGACGAACCACTGCCGGTGGTTGACCGCTGTCGCGAGGCCTTCGAGCACCTCGGACTGGACGCGCTGATCCCCAGTGATTTCTGCCATGCGTCGATTCCTCACGATATGACTGACCCGCGCCTGGACCGTCAGAGTCAACCATCTGGATGACTGAGGGGGAAATCGGGGGACGGATAGGGGGCCGAATTGTGATGCGGAGGGGTGCCTGATCGGCGGTCGGCGAACTCGGCACATAGTACGTGAGTCTGCGGAACATTGCACCTGCCGGTCATTCCCGGACTACGCTCTGAAATGTCATGACTACTCCGGAATCAGCGGCGGACCCGACGAAAGCAGGGCAGGGCAGGCGGATCGACGCGCTCGCCGTGCTCAGCTTCGTGCTGCTCGCGTTCTGGGTGACCGCTCGCCTCTGGGTCGATCCGCGCAACGGCATTCGGGACAATCGGACAGATCAGGCGCAATTCGAATGGATGATGGCGCATGGTGCGCGTGTCGTCACTGATTTCGCCTATCCGTTCACCTCGGACCGGATGAATGTGCCGGATGTCGTCAATCTCATGGCTAATACGTCCGTATTATCCGTTTCACTGCCGCTGACCCCGATCACGCTCTGGGCGGGTCCGCGCTGGTCCTTTCTGATTTTCCTCACTCTCGGGCTCGCCGCCACGGGCGTGTCCTGGTATTTCCTGCTCTCCCGAGTTGTCGTGAAGTCCCGTGGCCCGGCCTGGCTCGGTGCCGCCTTCTGCGCGTTCGCGCCTGCGATGATCTCGCACGCCAACTCGCACCCCAACATCGTCAGCCAGTTCGTGGTGCCGCTGATCATCTGGCGGACGCTGCGCCTGGCCGAGCCCGGCCGGTGGCTGCGCAACGGCGTCCTGCTCGCCCTGGTGATCGTCTGGCAGGCGTTCCTCAACCTGGAGATCCTGCTGATGACCGCCATCGGGCTCGGCGTGGTGGTCCTCGCGCTGGCGCTCGGCCGTCCCGCGCTGCGCTCGGCGGCCCGCCCGTTCGCCGCCGGACTGGCGGTGGCCGCGGTGGTCGCCGGGGCGCTGCTCGCGTACCCGCTCTGGGTCCAGTTCTTCGGCCCCGGCGCGTACAGCGGGCTCTCCACGCTGATCCGCGGCTACTCCACCGACCTCGCCGCGTACGTGGCCTGGTCGCGGGAGTCGGTAGCGGGCGACGCCCGGGGCAGCGAACCGCTCGTCAAGAACGCCACCGAGGAGAACGCGTTCTTCGGCTGGCCGCTGGTGATCCTGGTGATCGCGCTGGTCTGGTGGATGCGCCGCAACGCCGTGGTGCTCGGGCTGGCGGCGGTCGGGCTCGTGTTCGCGCTCTTCTCGCTCGGCCGGGAGATCCGCTACGACGGGCAGGACACCGGCATCCCCGGCCCCTGGGCCGCGCTGGAGAACCTGCCGGTTCTGCACTCGGTGGTGCCCACCCGCTGGTCGCTCGCGCTCACCCCGATCATCGGCGTGCTGCTCGCGTTCGGCGCCGAGCGGGTCCGGCGGCTGGCCGTACGGCACCCGGACGCGCGCGACCAGATCCGGTTCGCCACCGTCACCGTGCTCGCCATGGCGCTGCTGCCGATCCTGCCCACCCCGCTGCCGGCCAAGCGCCTCGACCCGACCCCGGCGTTCGTCACCTCCGGCGCCTGGCGTCCCTACGTCGCCGACGGGCGGAGCATCGTCACGCTGCCGCTGCCCGACACCACGTACGCGGTCCCGCTGCGCTGGTCCGCCGAGACCCGGCTGGACATGCCGCTGGCTCGCGGCTACTTCCTCTATCCGGACACCCGCCCCGGCGGGGACCGGATCGCCCTGTTCACCGCGCCGCCGCGCCCGACGAGCACGTTCTTCGAGACGGTACGGCGCACCGACGCGGTTCCGCCGATCACGCCACAGGACCGGGTGGCCGCCGTGGACGACCTGCGCTACTGGCGGGCCGGCGCGGTGATCCTCGACCCCCGGCTGCCGCAGGCCGAGGCGCTGCGCCGGGCGATGACCGAGCTGAGCGGGGTCACGCCGAGGCGTACCGGCGGGGTGTGGTTGTGGGACGTCCGGCCGCTGGCCGACTGAGCGGTCAGCCCTGGCGGACGCAGCAGCCCTGGCACACCTTGGGCCGGGGCAGCGTGAACGCCAGGCAGCAGGTGCGGCGCTGCACCGTCGGCTCGCCGCCCGGGCCGGGCACCAGCTCGACCAGGTCGCTGAGGTCGAGCGCGTCCAGCACCGCGCCGACCGCCGCCGTGGACGAGCCGGGCAGCGCGTCCGACGCCCGCAGGATGCCGTGCGCGATGCCGGAGGCCACCGAACCGAGCAGCGTACGGGTGCCGATCCGGACCTCGCCCTGGATGGCGCCGATCAGCGGCGCGAAGTGGGCGTCGAGCAGGGACGCGCGCAGCGCGCCGAGCAGCGCCGCCTCGTCCGGGACCACCAGGACGCCCGGAGCGCCGGCGAGCGCCAGCGGGTCGCTCGGCAGCACCGCCACCGGGGTGGAGGCGCGCAGCCCCAGCGTGAGGAGCTGGTGGTGGTCCTCGAAGTGCACGAGCACGTCGGCCGGGCCGAGCAGCGGCACCCGGCGGGCGGACGCCCAGCCGAGCACGGCGGGCAGCGCGGTCCAGTAGCTGTAGGACTTCCAGGCCAGCGCGGCGCAGGCGTGCGGGGTGCCGCCCCAGCGGCGGCCGGCGGCGGTCAGGAACTCGGACAGCAGCGTGCCGTCGATCAGGCGGGTGGCGGGGGACCAGCGATCCAGCTCGTCGTGGACCAGCAGACCGGGCGCGAGGCCGGGCAGGTCGTCGGTGCCGAACATGGCGCGCAGGGTCGCGGTCACCGGGGCAAGCGGGGTGGCGGCGTCGCGCCCCGGCATCACCGCAGTCACCTGGCCGTCCCCTGTCCTGTCGCCCTGCGGTCGGCGCCTGTCGTCGACCAAAGCTAAGGCTAGCCTAACCACCCTCCCGGCGGGAGGGGAAGAGGTGCCGCGGCATCGCGGGGAGGTCCCCGTCACTGGCGCGCCGTCGCGTACTACCCGGCCCGGAAGACGGAAAACGCCGCCGGAGAACCGGCGGCGGACGGCGTAAGGATCGGCGTACGTCGCTGAAAAGTCAAGGTGAATGTCGAATACGAGGCAGTTTCCGTACACGTTCGGCCACTCAACGTGAAAATGGTCTTCCCGCGTACGAGGAAGCTGATGACGACCTCACCGATCGAGCGTGCCGCGGACTCGTTCGCGGCCGAACTCGCCCGGCACCGGACCGGCCGAGGGCTGTCCAAGAAGCAACTCGCCACCATGATGGGCTTCGACCCGTCCTACGTCAGCCACGTCGAAGGGCGCCGGCACCGGCCCACCGAGGACTTCGCCCGCCGGGCCGAGGCCGTCCTGGAGGCCAGCGGCGCGATCTGGCAGCGCTTCCGGGAGTACGACGAGCTGCGGCACGGCCGCACCGGCGCGGCGCACCGCGATCCACCCGTCCCTGGCCAGTGGCTGCCTCCGGGGACCGGCCTGGTGGTGGAACGGGAGGCGGCCACGCTCACCCACACCGGTGACAGCTACCACTGTGCGATCCGGCGGGAGCTGTACAACGCGGGAACCGAACCGGTCACCCGCTACCTGGTCCGGGTCGCCGTCGACCGCTACCCCAACGACCCGGGCCGCTCCAACCGGCACCACCGGGAACACCCGCTCACCTTCGCCGAGCTGCAACTCACCGCGTACCGGGACGACGGGAACGGACGCGAGCCGATGCACTGGCGGGCCAAGCACGACCGGGACGCGTTCAAGGAGATCTGGCTGCTGTTCGAGAACGACGAGGGACGCTTCCCGCTCTACCCCGGCGACCGGGTCACCATCGAGTACGCGTACCGCGTCGGCCGGGACAAGTGGGGCCCCTGGTTCCAGCGGGCCGTACGCCTGCCCACCCGGCACCTGGCGGTGCGGCTCGACCTGCCTGCGGACCTCGACCCCAAGGTGTGGGGTGCGGAGACCTCGCTGTCGGCGGAGGAGGGCCCGCTGCGTACCCCGATCCAGCGTGCGGTGGACGGCGGCCGGGTGGTCTTCGACTGGGGGACCGACGACCCGCCGCTGAACGCCCGCTACCGGATGCAGTGGCGGTTCCGCAGTCCCGAGCCGGACGCCGAACCGGACAGCGTGCCCACCGGCGGCGCCCGGGTACGGGCCAGCGACCGGATGCGCGCAGTCGGCATCGTGCAGCGGGGCGACGACCTGCTGCGGCAGCGGGCCCGCCAGTTCGACCTGCCGGCCGACGAACCGCACGCCCGGCAGGTGATGGACCGGCTCGCCGCGATGCTGGTCCGCTTGGACGAGCTGCACCCGTTCAGCAAGGGCGTCGGCCTCGCCGCGCCCCAGCTCGGCATCGGCTGGTCGGCGGCGCTCGTGCGCCCGGCCGACCGGGCGGCCGACCCGGTGGTGCTGCTCAACCCCCGGGTGGTGGACGCCGCCGCCGAGACCGACGAGCAGTACGAGGGCTGCCTCTCCTTCTTCGACCACCGCGGCCTGGTGCCCCGGCCGCTGCGGATCGACGTGGAACACGCCCTGTGGGACGGCAGCCGGGTGATCACGTCCTTCGAGTACGCGATGGCGCGGCTGGTCGCGCACGAGATCGACCACCTCGAGGGGCGGCTGTACGTCGACCGGATGGCACCCGGCGTGCCGCTGGTACCGGTGGAGGAGTACCGCGAGACCGGCACCCCCTGGC
Source organism: Micromonospora sp. WMMA1949 (assembly GCF_027460145.1). Classification (NCBI taxonomy): domain Bacteria; kingdom Bacillati; phylum Actinomycetota; class Actinomycetes; order Micromonosporales; family Micromonosporaceae; genus Micromonospora; species Micromonospora sp. WMMA1949. The sequence continues at coordinate 2,822,135 of NZ_JAPZBG010000001.1, forward strand.
GTTACTGAGAAACGGGGGGCCGGGTCGCGTGCCCCAGGGGGCAGGGGCACGCGACCCGGCTCGGGGGGAGCAAGGTTCAGAGGTTGCCGAACGTGTCGTACCGGATGTGGTCCGGCGGGACGTCGTCGGCGGCGAGCGCCCGCAGGGTGGATCGCACCATCGCGGCCGATCCGGAGACGTAGCAGTCGTGCGTGGTCCACGGGCCGTACCGGGTGACCACCTCGGAGACGTCACCGAGTTCGCCGCCGAAATCCGGGTCCTCGCTGCACGCGGGTGTCACCGACAACCACGGGTGGGTCGCGACGAGGTCCTCCAGGCCGGGCAGCCCGTACAGCTCGTCCGGGCGGCGCGCGCCGTAGAAGACGTGCACCCAGCGGGTGCGGTTGACCCGGGTCAGCTCCTCCACCAGCGCCTTGATCGGGGCCAGGCCGACGCCGCCGGCCACGCAGAGGACGTCCCGGGTGGACTCCGGGTCCAATGTCATCGAGCCCATCGGCGCGGCCACCCGCAGCAGGTCACCCGGTTTGGTGCGGCGCACCAACGCGCCGGACACCCAACCGGCGGCGCCCGGCGGCGTCCGCACGTGGAACTCCAGCACGTTCTCCTCGTTCGGCGCGTTCGCCACCGAGTACGTCCGCCACACCCGCGGGTGGTAGCGGGGTGCCTCCACGCTGACGTACTGCCCCGCCCGCCAGGGCAGCGGGTGCTGGAGCGCGCGTACGGTCAGCACGGCCGTGTCCGGGCCGTGCCGCTCGTGCGTCAGCACCTCGGCGTGCCAGTACGGCGGGTTGCCGTCGGCCTCCGCGCCGGCCAGCATCCGCGCGCTGATGCTCGCGTACGCCTCCCGCCACGCCTGGTCGTACTCCAGGTTCCAGCCGTCCCCGGCGGTGCTGCGCAGCGCGTCGAGCAGCGCGACGCCCATCGTCGCGTAGTGCTCGGCCGTCACGTGGTACTTGCGGTGGTCCCGGCCCAGCGCGCGCAGGTACTCGTCGAAGCTCTCCGGGTCGCCCACCGTCTGGGTGGCGGTGACGATGGCCTCCAGGATGCGGTCCCCCTGGCCGTTCATCTGCACCGGGAAGAGCTTGCGCAGCTCCGGGTCGAGGAGGAACAGCCGGGCGTAGAAGTGCCCGCTGAGCCGCTCCCGGTGCTCCTCGACCAGGGCCCAGCTCTCCTTCAGCAGCCGCGCGAAGTTCTCCACAGGGGCACGCTCCTTCTCCGTACGGGCGGATCGGCAGCCATAGAATGTCCACGGAGCGTGTGTGCCGGTCGCACAGACTGTGCGATCGCCGGGCCGGACGCCGAAGTGATTTCATGGTCCGGTGACGGTTGACGAGCTGGCCCGCCCGGTCTCCCGCCGGATGCTGGGCACCGAGACGCTGCTCGTGCTCGGTCTGTCCCTCGGCCAGTCGGCCGTGTACGCGCTGGTGTCGCTGATCGCCAAGCTGACCGCGACCGGTGGCCTGTCGAAACAGACCGCTGCCCTGAACACCTCCGTGTCGGCCCGGCCGTACCTCGACCTCACGTACCAACTGCTCGGGATCGTCTTCGCGTTGCTGCCGGTGCTTCTCGCCGTACACCTGTTGGCGCGTGACCCCGGCGACCCGGCGCGGACGCTCGGCGTCGACTTCCGGCGGCCCGGCTCCGACCTGGCCCGGGGCGCGGGCCTGACCGCGCTCATCGGCCTGCCCGGGCTGGCGCTGTTCTGGGTGGCGGCACAGCTCGGCCTCAACGCCACGCTGGTCCCGGCCGCGCTGCCGGACCTCTGGTGGACGGTGCCGGTGCTGATCCTCGCCGCCGTGCAGAACGCCGTGCTGGAGGAGGTGATCGTGGTCGGCTACCTGATCACCCGGCTGCGGCAGCTCAACTGGCGGATCGGCGCCGTGCTCGCTACGAGCGCCCTGCTGCGCGGCTCGTACCACCTCTACCAGGGCTTCGGCGCCTTCGTCGGCAACGCGGTGATGGGCGTGATCTTCGGGCTGTTCTACCTGCGCACCCGCCGGGTCGCCCCGCTGATCGTCGCGCACACGCTGCTCGACATCTTCGCGTTCGTCGGCTACGCGATGCTGCCGAAGTCCTGGTTCGACTGGCTCTAGGTCGTCGCCTCCTCGCCGTGGTGCGCCGATGGGGCGCGGTGGGCTCGGTGCCGTTGCGGGTCAGGCGCGGCGTGGCCGGTACCGGGCAACCGCCCGCGCGGCCAGCCGCTCGGCCGTCGCCGTACCGCCGGTCGCGGCCGCCAGCGCCGCCGCCCCCGGCAGCAACCGCGCGGCCAACCGCAGGCCGAGCCAGCCGCCCGCCTGCGCCGCCACCGGCGTGGCCAGCCGCCAGGCCGCCTCCGCCACCCGCCCCCACGGCCCGTCCGCCGGCGCGTCGGCAGCACGGGCCGCCGCCAGCGCCGCCCGAGCGGTGCCGTCGTCCGGGTGCACCAGCGTGAGCACCAGCAGTTCGGCCGCCCGATCCGGATGCGCCGGATCCCGCCCGTACGCCGCCGCCAGATGCAGCACCAGGTTCGCCTGCGTCCACAGCACTGCCGCCAGCTCCGCGACCGGTGCGAACATCCCGGCCCCGGCTGCCAGCGCCCCACCCGTACCGGCCATCCGCACGAACCGCCGGGTCGCCAGCCGGGCCACCCCGTCGGCGTCCGCCTCCGGGTAGGCCCGCCGAACCTGCTCCACCCAGGCCGAGGCCCGCGGCCCGAGCGCGTCGACCGCAGCCAGGGCCAGCAGCTCCGGCGCGAACCCGGGGTGGTCGCGCAGCTGCGGCCCCACCGTCCGCCAGCCCGTTTCCGGGGTACGCGCGACGTCGAGTTGTGCGGGTGCCCGCGCGACGACGACCGCAGTCGTTGGCGGGCTCGCCTCTGCCGTCGGCGGGGCGGCTTTCGTCGGCCGGCGGGTCCGGCCCGGCGAAGGTGCGGTGGCGGGACGCTCCGCCGTGACCGGCTCGGTGCCGTCGGGCTGCCGTTCGGCAAGAGCGGGCTCTGTCGCGCTGATCGCCGTCTCCTGCCTCGGAGGCGACGCCTTCCGAGTGGCCTTCTTGACCGCCGGCGCAGCCTTCTTCGCAACTGGGGCGGCTTTCTTCGCGACCGGGGCGGCCTTCTTGGCGGCGGGAGCGCGGCGCGTCCGTTTCGGCGTCTCCTCCCCGGCCGGTGGTGACGTCGACTCGGCCGGAGGCTCGGCAGCCCTTCGCTGCTCCGCTGTGACGGGCCTCTCCTCGGCCGGGAGCGTGCTCTCCCCGGCGCTCGGCGGCGGCTCTGCGGCAGTCGTACCCGAAGGAGTGGCGGAAGTCCCCGAGGTGGCCTGCTCTGACGGCGGCGTACCCGGGCCGCCGGTGGAAGCCTGCGGGGTGGCGCGCTCGCCGGGCGTACCCGGATCGGCGGGTGAAGGGTCGGCGGCCGGACGCGGGCGCGGCGCCGGCGGTGCGTCGGCGGTCGGCGCCGGCGGCTGGAAGACGACAGTGGGCGCCGCCCGGCGCGGACGCCTGGGCGTCGGTGTGTCGCTCGTCGCGGCGCTTGCAGCGGGGTCCGGGACCTGTGGAGGGCTGAACGTCGGTCGTGGGGAGCGACTCCGCCGGGCCTTGGGGGCGGGCTCGCGACGGGGCGGATCGCTCGGCGGCTGCTCCTGCATATCGATGGAGCGTAGCCGTGGGAGTGATCCCGCACACGACGAAAACGCGGTGGGGGCGGCCGGTCCGATAGTCGCTTTGCCCCCGGCGGGTGCGGACCTGTATCCTCGGGCGCGGTGACCTCGTGGGTCACCAGGGAGACTTCGCCTAGTCTGGTCTATGGCGCCGCACTGCTAATGCGGTTGGGGTCTTAAAGCCCCTCCCGGGTTCGAATCCCGGAGTCTCCGCGCGAAAGCCGGTTGTGTAGACTGGCCGAGCACCAGGCGCCCGTAGCTCAACGGATAGAGCATCTGACTACGGATCAGAAGGTTAGGGGTTCGAGTCCCTTCGGGCGCACAGACAGCCCCCTAGCAGGCCCAACGGCCGCTAGGGGGCTTCTTGCTGTCTAGCCGTTCCTGTGAAGACCTCCTCGTTCCGCGAGTTGTACGCGTCGTCCCTCGGCGGACGATCGGATGATCGCGTCCAGGAGTCGGTGACGTGTGACGGCGTGGGCGAAACCCGGAGCGGTCGTGGTGCCGTTGACGAGATCGTTCCGGATCGCCGCGTATGTGTGCGCCAGGTTGTGGATCGGTGTTCCGGCCAGGTGGGGGTAGTCGTCGTGGCCATCGGGCAGTGTCAACGGCGACAGTGGGGCGCGGCCTCGTGCGCCGCGCACCGTAACGGGCCCGAGGTGGGGATATCCGCTTGCGGAGGTGATTTCGAGAGTTCCCTCGGTGCCGTCGATGAGCAGCGAGAACCAAGGTCCGGACAGGGTTGCTCCACGGTGGTGGGCGGAGAGGATCGCTCCGTCGGGTAGCCGGCCGGACACGGCGATCTGGTCCTCGGCGGTCATCGGGACCGTCTGTCCGGTGCGGCCGAGCGCAACGATCGGGTGCCGGGTGGCCGTCGAGGCGACCACGTCCTGCAGCTCGCCGACGACCATCGACACAGTGTCGATGGCGTTTCCGAACGCAATCGTGAGCATCGTGGCGCCGAGCGTGCGATCGAGGGTGTATCGCATGCGCTCGGAGACCGGGTTGCCCCACTCGACCGAAGAGGCCAGCACCGTCGCGGACAGCACGTTCCCGACGTACCCGTCGGCGACGAGGCCGGCCAGCCAGCGGAAGGTGGGCGAGGAGCGCCCATGAAGCCCGATGAAGGTACGCGTGTCGCGGGCGGCGCCTTCCATCTCCTCGGCTTCGGCCAGGTCGACGGCGAAGGGCCATTCGCTGAGCACCGGCACTCCCGTCCGTAGGGCGGGCAACACCAGCTCGCGGTGGTGGGGCACCTTGACCGCGACGACCACAAGGTCGACGTTCTCGTCCTTCACGAGTTGGTCGACCGAGGCGTAGCCGGGCACCCCGAACGCGGCGCCGGCAGCAGCGGCCGACGCGGGGGAACTCGTCGCCAGGGCGGTGAGTTCCATGCCGTCGACTGCCGACAACGCGGGCAGGTGGGCCCCGGCCGCCCATCCGCCGGACGTGCTGAGCCCTACGATCCCCACGCCGAGCGGGCGTCTCCCGGGTTTTCCCATCACGTTTCGTCGCCCTTTCGCGTGCTTGCGCCGTGCGGGGTGGTCACGTCGGCCAGGCGAGCAGTGCCGTGTCGACGATCTCGTCGAGCGTGTCGGGCCCGAGGCCGTTCGCGGCTTGGACGGCGATGCCGAATCCCGTCGTCATGACGTATCGGGCGAGGCGTCCCGGGTCGGCGTGGCGTGGGAGGTCGCCCTCCTCGACGGCGCGCCGGAAGCGCGCTTCGAGCTGGTCGCCGGCGTCGACGCGCCAGGTGACCAGCACGTCGTGCGCGGGGCGGCTCTGTTCGCTCAGCGCCAGCGCACCCTGCACGGACAGGCACCCCGCGGGGCGGCCGGGCGACGTCGTCGTGCGGACGGCTCCCCGCAGGAATGTCTCGGCCACCGCGCGGGCGGTGGGCTCCCGCAGGGCGCGGGTCACGTAGGAGGCCGGCCCTTCGGCGTAGCGCTGCACAGCCTTGCGGAAGAGCTGCTCCTTGTTGCCGAAGGCGGCGTACATGCTCGACTTGGTGATCCCCATCGCGCTGGTCAGGTCCGTGAGGCTGGTGCCGTCGTACCCCCGCGCCCAGAACACCTGCATGGCCCGCTCCAGTGCCTCGTCGATGTCGAACTCCCGGGGGCGGCCGAGGGCGGTGCTCTGGGATCCACTCATGACGGCATCCTCCTCGATTCGGGGTCGGCAGGGTCGACGGACCGCCATGCCACCTGTTCCTCTCCTCGCAGCCGACTTTACTCCCGGTCGGTCCAGATGTGCTAGCATTCTGTACCGACCGGAACTTAAAGCGGTCGGGCCTACTACAGGAAGAGGAACACCACGATGAGAACCGTCTCGCTCGGCGGACTGGAGACCTCCCGCATCGGTCTGGGCGCCATGGGCATGTCGGCCTTCTACACCGGGGCCGGCCAGCGCGACGACCAGTCCATCCGCACCATCCGGCGGGCCCTTGACCTCGGCGTCACGCACATCGACACCGCCGAGGCGTACGGCCCTTACGCCAACGAGGAGCTGGTCGGCCGCGCCATCAAGGGACGCCGGGACGAGGTGGTGCTCGCGACCAAGTTCGGTCACCTCTCGTACACCGGCCGCCCGGGCAACGACAGCAGCCCGGCCAACGTCCGGCTCGCAGTGGAGGGATCGCTGCGCCGCCTCGGCACCGACCACCTGGACCTCTACTACCAGCACCGGGGCGATGGAGTCACGCCGATCGAGGAGACCGTCGACGCGCTGGCGGAGCTGGTGGCCGAGGGCAAGATCCGCCACATCGGACTGTCGGAGGCCGGGGCCGCGACGATCCGGCGGGCGCATGCCGTTCACCCGATCGCCGTGGTGCAGTCCGAGTACTCGCTGTGGGTCCGCGACCCCGAGGCCGAGGTGCTGCCGGTCCTGCGTGAGCTGGGCGTGGGTTTCGTCCCGTACGCCCCGCTGGGCCGCGGGTTCCTCACCGGGGGCATCCGCACCCTGGACGACCTCGACGCCGACGACTGGCGCCGTACCAACCCCCGCTTCGCCGGCGGCAACCTCGAACGCAACATGCGCATCGTCGACGAGGTCCGCGCCGTCGCCGCCGAGGCCGGGGCCACGCCCGCGCAGGTCGCCCTCGCGTGGCTGCTCGCCCAGGGCGACGACATCGCCCCCATCCCCGGCACCACACGCATCGACCGGCTCGAGGAAAACGCCGCCGCCGACCGCATCACCCTCACCGAGAACCAGATCACCCGACTGCGGAACCTGACACCGGCCACCGGCGACCGCTACGACCAGGCCAACATGGCCGCCCTCAACCACTGAGCCGGTCGCCACCCCCGGTCGTCCCCGAAAGGTGGCGCACAGCCTTGAAGGGCATCACATGACCACCCGTCACATGGCATCGAACGATGTCTCGACCGCCGGCGGCCTGGCGTCCTGGGCCGGCGTCGGCTCTCTGAGTCTCGGCATCTTCGCGTTCATCATTGCCGAGTTCCTGCCCGCAAGCCTGCTTACGGAGATCGCCGACGGCCTGAACGTGTCCACCGGCGCGGCCGGGCGGGCGCCATCGCAGTCATTGCCGGCGGCCTCCTGCTCACCTCGCTGAGCCGCCCGAGCCACTAGCCAGTCCTGGCCCACATCCCGCCACGACGACCGCACGGTACTTCTTCCGCCGGTAGACCCGGGCGCAATGACGTACCGACCGATTCATCTGTCAGTTACGCCCGTGCACCAGGGCCGTCCGCTGGACGCGATTTCGCCGTGCAGCCGGATCGACAGCGATCGGCACAAGGCCGACCACGCTTGAGGAGAGAACCATGAGAACAAGAATGACGGTCCTGATCAGGACTGCCGTCGCCGCCATCGCTGGAATCGCCGTTCTGACCGGGCCCGGACCGGTCCCATCGAACGCCGGCGTGAACCTGCGGCCGGAGTCGGCCGTCGCGCAAGGCGTCACCGCCGGGCTGCCCTACCGGCCGCCGGACGGCTTCCAGTCGAAGTACGCGCAGGTGAACGACTTCCGGATGCACTACCTCCGCGGCGGCAGCGGCTCGCCGGTGGTGTTGCTGCACGGCTTCCCGCAGACCTCCGCCGAGTGGGAGCCGCAGCTCGAGGCACTCGCCAAGGACCACACCGTGATCGCGGTCGACCTGCGCGGGACCGGTGACTCATCCGTCCCGCAGAAGGGCTACGACACGGCCCAATTGGCCGACGACGTGCACAAGCTGCTCACCCGGCTCAACCTCAACAAGGGCGTCCAGATCGTCGCCCACGACATCGGCGCATGGATCGCCTACCCGTACGCCGCAATGTGGCCCGACGAGGTCAGCCGAATGGTGGTGATGGAAGGGCCCATCCCCGACCGGTCCCTCTACACATTCCCGGCCTTCCCCGCGGAGGGGGCCCTGTCGACGTGGCACCTCGGGTTCTTCCAGAAGGACTTCGCTCAGGACCTGGTCCGTGGACACGAGCGCGACCTGGTCAAGGGGTTCGTCGAGCAGTACCTGGCAGTGGACGGGGCTTTTGACGACCGCGACTACGAGTTCTACGCCCGGTACCTCCGCGAGCCCGGCCGGTTCAAGGCGTGGATGAACATGTACCAAGCCCTCCACACGGACATCGCCCAGAACGAGAAGTTCCGGAAGGCGGGGCTGCTCCAGATGCCCGTCCTGGCCGTCGGAGGCGAAGAAGCCCTCAGCAGCGCCGTGGGTGATCAGTGGCAGGGCTACGCAGCCGATGTCGAGACCCAGGTCATGGCTGACACCGGTCACTGGCTCACCGAGGAACGACCGCAGGATCTCACCAGGATGCTTCTGAAGTTCCTGCACTGACGACGGGCAACACGGACACCCCAGAACCGCCAGGGCGTGCGCGGTCCTCGGACCGGCACGCCCTGGCGCTCGACGCGCCCGGGCGCATAGTTCCGGAAAACTTCCGGAAAATCATTGACGTGCTCGAAACGCCGCTGCAATACTCCGAGCGCCGGCAACATCAATCTCTGTCGATTGACGCCATGCGTCGTCAGGTGTTACCCGTCCCGAGGAGGACCTGCGCATGTACGCCAGCATCGGCGGCTTCCGCCGCCCGTCCGCCCCCCGAACATCGCGTCTCACCGTCCGGTTGGCCGCGCTCGCCTCCGCCGTGGCGCTCAGTGCCGTCGGTCTCGCGGTCGCCGCCACTCCGTCCAACGCCGCCGTCTGCAACGGGTACGTCGGCCTCACCTTCGACGACGGGCCGACCGGCAGCACCAGCGCACTGCTGTCCGTGCTGCGCGCGAACGGCGTACGCGCGACCATGTTCAACGTCGGCCAGAACGTGCAGAGCAACCCGTCCGCCGCGCGGGCCCAGGTCGACGCGGGCATGTGGGTGGCCAACCACAGTTGGAACCACGCGCACATGACCTCGATGAGCCAGAGCCAGATGCAGTCGGACCTCTCCCAGACCAACTCGGCGATCCAGTCGGCGACCGGCGTCCGGCCGCAGTTGTTCCGCCCGCCCTACGGGGAGACCAACTCGACTCTCCAGTCGGTCGCCTCGTCGCTGGGCCTGCGCCAGGTGATCTGGGACGTCGACTCCCAGGACTGGAACGGCGCCAGCGTCAGCCAGATCGTCTCCAACGCCAGCCGCCTCCAGGCCGGCCAGGTGATCCTGATGCACGACGGCATCCAGAACACCCGCGACGCGATTCCGCAGATCATGGCCAACCTGAGCAGCCGTAACCTCTGCCCGGGCATGATCTCGCCGAGCACCGGCCGGGCGGTGGCCCCGGACGGCACTCCGCCGCCGACCACTCCGGCGCCGACCGGCACGCCGACCACTCCGCCGCCGACCACTCCGCCTCCCAGCGGCACGTGCACAGCGACGGCGACGACCCCCAACGTCTGGGGTGACCGGTACAACACCTCGGTGACGGTGCAGGGGGCCAGCAACTGGACCGTGGTCGTGGCTCTGACCCCGCCGCAGCGGGTCTCCACCACCTGGAACGGCTCCCCCAGTTGGGACAGCACCGGTTACGTGATGACGATGCGGTCCAACGGCAGCGGCAACACCTTCGGCTTCACCACGATGATGAACGGCAACAGCGGCGCCAGACCTCAGATCCGTTCCTGCACCGCGGGCTGATCCCGGTGGCCCGCCCAGGACCGTAGAGGCACCCCCGGCCGCAGCTGATCTCGGTTCCCTCTCTGCTCGACCGGCTTCCCGTAGCCGATCGAGCAGAGAGGGCGAGCGGGCCGTTCCGCCGGATCATGGCTCCCACTCTCCCCACCAGGTCGGCTGACCATTTGCAGGGCAGGACCATGATGTACGCGTGGCGTGGCGTGCGCGCGAGGCACCGGCCCGCCGGCGTGGGCGGCGGGCCGGGCCATCGGCACGGATCGGTTGGTCCCTCGCCTTTCTCGCCGGCTTTGCGCTGTGGAGTTGGGCCTTGCACGGCTGGGCCGATGCCCACGGCTACCGCAGATTGCTCGACGGATGGCGTCCCTGGTATCTCGCCGTCGCCGCCGTGACCTACTGGCCACCCGCGTGCCTCCTGTGGCGGTGGATCCACCCGGGAGAGGGACTCGTTCCGTGGATGCGCGAATGACGATGGATGTGGAACTCCCCGGGACGACCACGCCGAGGCCCAGGACGCTGTGCGTCGAGCAAGAAGGCGCTCAGTGCGCGACCGCAGTTGCCTCCAACTCCACCAGTACGTCGGGCTCGAAGAGGCGGTCGACCCCGATCAGCGACGCCGGCGGAAGCGGCTGCGGCAGCCCGAGCTCCTCGGCGACCGCCTCGATCCCGGCCATGAACGGCCCGATCTTTTCGGGCGTCCAGTCGGTGACGTAGAAGGTCAACCGGACCACGTCAGCGAACGAGGCGTCGGCGCCGGCGAGGGCGCGGCCGGTGTTGCGCAGCACCTGCGCGACCTGTCCGGCCAGGTCCCCGGGTGCGACGGGCGAGCCGTCGTCCAGTCGGGCGACCTGGCCGCTGACGTGGATGTGGCGCGACCCGGTGGCCACGGCGACGTGGTGGTACGGCGTGTGCGGCTGAAGACCGGCTGGGCTGAAAAGGGTGACGGACATCGGTGCTCCTCCACTGGGCAACTGAGGTTTACCATTGATACCTAGTTGACGGAGGACACTTCAAGGAGACCTGGTTTCATGAGCGATACCGCCACCCCCGGTGCCGGGGAGCTGCGCATCGACACGCCGCACCGCGAGCTGCTCGACCAGGTGCTGGACAAGTGGTCGCTGAGCGTCCTCAACGAGCTGTGCGAGCGTCCGTGCCGCTTCAACGAGCTGCGCCGCGCGATCCCGGCGGTGACCCAGAAGTCGTTGACGGCGACGCTGCGGCGACTCGAACGCAACGGCATCGTGGAACGCCACGTCGTGGCGACGCGACCGGTCGCGGTCGAATATCGGATCACGCCGCTGGGCAAGACGCTCCGTGCACCGATCGACGTTCTCCTCGACTGGGCCGACGCTCACATGTCCCAGATCGAGCACGCCCGCCGGGCATTCGACGCCGAGCTGGACTGACTGCCGGGGCGGCAGCGGTCCGCCCCGGCGCCACGTGTCACTCGCAGACCATGCCGTCGTTGTCCCGGTCGATGTACCAGTAATACTCCGGATCCTTGCCCTGCTTGTACGGGCCGTACCCGTTGGCGTTCGCCTCCTTGCAGGTGCTGAAGCGCGGGTCGTTGCCGCCACCGCCCGAACTGCCGCCACCGCCCGAACTGCCGCTACCGCCCGTGCTGCCGCCTCCGGAGCTGCCGTTGCCGCCACCCGGCTCGCATGCCTCGCCGTCGAGGTCGCGATCCAGCCCGGTCCGGTACCCCGGCTCGCCGCGCAGCAGCGGCGCCTTGCCGGCTGCGCGTACGGCATCGCAGTTCTTGTAGTAGACGGCGGGCTTCGTGGTCTTGCGCGGGCTCGGCTTCGCCGCGGGCTTCGCGGTGGTCGGCGCGGCAGTGGTGGGTGAGGGTGATGGCTCCGGCGACACCGCGCCGGCCTCGGCGGTGGGGGCCGTAGTGGTCGGCGCCGCGACTGTCGGAACCTCCTGGGCGACCGCCTTCTCCGGCGATCCGCTCGGCTCGGAAGCGGTGCACCCGGTCATGCCGGTGCCCAGCAGCGCGCCGCAGCAGGCGAGGCCGAGGAACGCCTTGATCGCAGCCGACCGGCGGCCCCACCACAGTCGTGTCGGTGGCGCGAACGGGATGCCGGGCCTATCGGGCAGCGGCGCCTGTTCGCGCCGCGGATTCTGGGGAGGGAGTTCGGTCACAGCGGGCAGTGTGGAGCGACGTGTCCGCACGGGAGTGTCGTTGAGCCGACAGACCGGCCCTTACCGGCGCGATGAGTGACGAAGCGGTCGGTGCCGGCCGGAGCATCGGCATCGACGCCGCGGATGATCGGATCCGGTGCCTCGCCGAACGGCCGACGGCGAGGCACCGCGAGCGGGATACCCGCCGGTCAGGGGGTGAGCGGCGTGAACAGCTTGTTGGCGGACCGGCCGACCGCGCCGGTGAGCGTCGCGTCGATACCGCCGCCGACGACCCCGCCGACCAGCGGTACGGCCTTCGCCAGCGTGATCAACGCCCGCTTCGTGCCGTACTTGGCGAGCAGCATGAACCCGAGCTTCTGGTTGATCTTCCGGATCAGATCGATGGAGACCTTCCGGATCGCCTGCTCGGTCAGCTTGACGCCGATCTGGGCCCCGAGCGTGCTGAGCGTCGACTGGATGTTCGAGCCCACCGCGACCAGCGGGATCATCGCCTGCGTGTGCGGGTCGTCGAGGTCGTAGCCCCGCAGGTAGGCGATCGCTCCCGCCAGGCGGACGTTGATGACGAGCGCCCCCGCGACGTTCGCCGGCAGCGTGATCGGCAGGGTGAGGAAGCCACCCAGGCCGGTGACGAACCCGGCCGACCCGGCGGCCATGACGGATTCCTTGATGAGTCGTCCGATCACCTTGTCGACGTCCTCGGCGGGGGTGCCGCCGCGATTGCCGAGCAGCGAACTGTCGTACCTGTCGCCCTGCACCGCCCGCAGCCGGGACTCGGCCCAGGCCGCCGAGCCGGTGACCGGGCCGACGCCGTTGCGCACCACCTTGTTGACGGTGTTGACCAGCGCCAACGCGGTACGGCTCGTCTTCTCGTCGTCGTGGTCCCCGGGCGTGGGCTGCTCACTGTCGAGCCGCGATTCGGCGGTGTCGTCCATGGCGAACCACTCCAGTCGTATCGATCACCGCTGTCAACACGACTGTCGTCCGTCAGTCACGGCCGTACGTCGACTGTGGATCAGGCTTACGGCCGGATCGTCAGTCGTTCCGCCGCCGCCAGCCGCTCGACGGCGGCCCGGTGCGGAACCGCGTGACTGGTACGGCCGCCCACGCCGGTCGTGGTGACGGCGGTGAACAACGAGTTGAGCAGCGCCTCCTCCACCGCGTCCAGCACGCCGGCGAACACCGGGTCGATCGCGGCGTCCGGGATCGGCTGCTGATCCGACGTGGTGAACGCGATCGCGTAGTCCCCGCTCGTGGTGCTGAACGACGCGCCCACCCGGGCCATCGCGAACACGGCCCGCCGGGCGAGCCGCCGGAGCTGGCGCGCGTCCAGGGGTACGTCCGTCGCCACCACGATCATGCACGAGTTGCCGGGCGGCTCGGTCCGGTCGGCGGCCGGGACCAGCTCGTCGACGGGTAGCGGCACGCCGAGCGCGGTGAGGACGCCGCCGAAGTTGGACTGGACCAGCGCGCCGACCGTCCGTGTACGGCCGGCGGCCTGCACCGTGCGGGACGAGGTGCCGATGCCCGCCTTGTAACCGAGGGCGGTGGTGCCGGCGCCGGCGCCGACGCAGCCTTCGGCGGGGAGCCCGCCGCTCGCCCCGGCGACAGCGGCCAGGACGTGGGCCTCGGTGATCGGGCGGCGGCGGATGTCCGACAGGTGCCCGTCGTTCGTCTCACCGACCAGCGGGTTGAACGACAGCCCGTCCGGTCGGCGCGCCATCAGGTGCCCGAGCAGCGCGTCCGCCGCCCGGAACACCGACAGCGTGGCGGTCAGGACCACCGGAGATTCGAGTACGCCGAGTTCGTCGACCTGGGTCGAGCCGACGAGCTTCCCGTGGCCGTTGCCGGCGTACACCGCGGCGGGCAGCGTCCACCGGCCGGGCCCGAGCCCGCTCGGCACGATCGCGGTGACGCCGGTGTGCAGGTCGGCGCCGTCGTCGACGGTGGTGTGACCGACCAGCACGTCGGGGACGTCGGTGATCGCGTTGTGCGGCCCGGTGGGCAGCGACCCGACGACGATCCCCAGGTCGCGGGCGCGCCGGCCGGACCGGCTCAGGACGCCGCCGACCGGATAGCCTGCACGATGCCGGTCGGGGAGTAGTCGTCGGGGACGCCCTCGACCAGGATGATGTCGCCCTCGATGTGCCGCGAGCGCAGCGGCGCGATCTCCTGGTAGGCGGGCGAGTCCCACCAAGCCCGCGCCTCGGCGATGCCGGGGAAGCCGAGCACCACGACGGCGCCGGGCCAGGCGCCCTCCTTCACCTCGTGCGGCGTGGCGTGGACGAGGAAACGGCCGCCGTACGGGGCGAGGGTGGCCGGGAGCCGTTCGATGTACTCGGCGACGTCCGGGTGCGGTGCGGCGTCCTGGAGGTGGGCGATGGCGTACGCGGGCATGGTGTCCTTCCGGCCGTCGAACTCCGAACGCCGATCCTGGCACAGCGGTCAGCAGTCGTTCTCGCCCATTTCCGTGAACTCGTCGGTGTTCAGGTTCCGGACGCGACGGCCGCGACGGCGGCGTGCGAGCGGTGGTTGTCGTCGTCGAGGCGTGGCAAGCGCTCGACCTCGGCGAACCCGGCTCGGCGCAGCCGCGCGGAGAACTCGTCCACCGGCCAGCGGTACGCGGTGGCGACCTTGTGGTCGAACGCGCCCACCTCGTCACCGATGAAGATGCCGACCACGAGCGGCCCGCCCGGCACGATCGCGCGCCGGAACCCGGCCAGCACGCGGTCGAGATCCGGTGGCGGGAGGTGGATCAGCGAGTACCAGGCGAGGATGCCCGCGACCGAGTGGTCGGCAACGGCGAGGTCGTCCAGCGACCCGAGCCGGTACGTGCCGTCCGGGTGGGCTGCCCGCGCGTGCGCGACGAACTCGGGAGCCAAGTCGATCCCGGTGGCGTCGACGCCCAGCGCGCGGAGGTGGGCGGTGAGGTGACCCGGTCCGCACCCCAGGTCGAGCACCGGGCCGGTCCGCCCGGCCAGGTGGCGCTCGATCAGGGCGAGGTCGTCCGCGTGCACCGTAGCGGTGGTGCCGAACAGGTCGATGTAGAGCGTCGCGACCGCCCCGTACGCCTGTCGTATCCGATTGTCGTCCATGTGGCGACCATACGGAGGCGCCGGCGAAGCCGTAGCGAGTGAGCTGAGCATGTCACCGAGGCGGCCGACCGACCACTACCGACCGACGCCCTGGCGCTGCCGAACGGCCAGCACGACCAGCAGTGAGGGCACCAGTACCCACAACTGCGCAGCCGTGTAGTGCCGCAGTTCGGCCGGAACGTCCACGCGCTCGACTTCCGATTCGAGCGCCCCTGGACGGATGAGTGTCATCGCGTGCCAGGCCGGCGCCGAACACCCCGACGAGGAACTCGGCCAGGATCACCCACCGCCGCCACCGAACACCGGCGGATCCCCACATGTCGATGGCGGCGAGCCTGCGCACGTCGAGTCCGAGGGGCATACCGGCATGGTGTCACTGGCCATCGCGGCGGGCCAGCGGTTCCCATCGACACGGAAACCTACTGCTCCAAGCGGTCGTCCCACGCACTCGTCCGGCCATGCCCGATCGGAGAGCGGGCTATGTGTACGTGTCGATGTTAGCGCCACCATCATTCGTCCTCCGGGTGCTGGCGAGCGTCGGCCCGGGGTGCGGCACCCCGCGCGAGCCTGACGCGACGTCGTCGTTGAATGATTCGGGGAGGTTACGACTTGACGAACGCCGAGTTATCGCCCACATTCGATGTTCAAGGACGAGGCTGGGGCTATCGGGCGGGGCTGCCTTGTCGAGACCAGACGCGTGCCTCGTGGTGCGCGCGCTCTTGTTAGCGCTAACACCTGGGCGGGTGTACCGCTCGGGTTTCCGGCCAGTCGAGGAGGATCATGTTCGCCTTTGGTAGGTCTCCGTCGATCTCCCCGCCGCGTCCGCGGCGAAGCTGGTTGCCGCGGGTCGTCGCGGCGGGGGCGGCAGCCCTGTTGGCAGGCGCCGGCGCGGTGGCTGTGACGTCGGCGCCCGCAGCCGCGGCCACCGTGGACACCAGCGCGTGGTACGTCCTGGTGAACCGCAACAGCGGCAAGGCGCTCGACGTCTACAACCTCGCCACGAACGACGGCGCGCGGATCGTGCAGTGGTCGCGCAACAACGGCAACCAGCAGCAGTGGCAGTTCGTCGACTCCGGTGGCGGTTACTACCGGCTGAAGTCCCGGCTGTCCGGCAAGGTGCTCGACGTCTACAACTGGTCGACCGCCAACGGCGGCAGCATCGTCCAGTGGTCCGACACGAACGGGACCAACCAGCAATTCCGGCTGGCCGACTCCGACAGCGGTTACGTCCGGCTGATCAACCGCAACAGCAACAAGGTGGTGGAGGTGCAGGGCGCCTCGACCGCCGACGGCGGAAACATCGTCCAGTACGACGACTGGAACGGCGCCAACCAGCAGTGGCAGCTCGTCCGGGTGGACGGTGGCGGCGGCAACCCCACCACGCCGCCTCCCACCACGCCCCCGCCGGGCGGTACGTGCAATCTGCCGTCGTCGTACCGCTGGTCGTCGACCGGTGTGCTGGCGCAGCCGCGCTCGGGCTGGGTGTCGTTGAAGGACTTCACGGTGGTGCCCTACAACGGTCAGCACCTGGTGTACGCCACCACGCACGACACCGGGTCGTCGTGGGGGTCGATGAACTTCGGGCTGTTCTCGAACTGGTCGCAGATGGCCTCCGCCAGCCAGAACGCGATGTCGTCGGGGACCGTGGCGCCGACGTTGTTCTACTTCGCGCCGCGCAACATCTGGGTTCTGGCCTACCAGTGGGGGCCGACCGCCTTCTCGTACCGGACGTCGACGAACCCGACGAACCCGAACGGGTGGTCGTCGGCGCAGCCGCTGTTCACCGGCAGCATCTCCGGCTCCGGCACCGGCCCGATCGACCAGACGCTGATCGCCGACGACCAGAACATGTACCTGTTCTTCGCCGGTGACAACGGCAAGATCTACCGCTCCAGCATGCCGATCGGGAACTTCCCCGGCAGCTTCGGCTCCAACTACACCACCATCATGTCGGACTCCACCAACAACCTGTTCGAGGCCGTGCAGGTCTACAAGCTGCAGGGCCAGACCCGCTACCTGATGATCGTCGAGGCCATCGGCTCCCAGGGCCGCTACTTCCGGTCCTTCACCGCCACCAGCCTGGGCGGATCGTGGACCCCGCAGGCCGCCACCGAGTCCAACCCGTTCGCCGGCAAGGCCAACAGCGGCGCCACCTGGACCAACGACATCAGCCACGGCGAACTGATCCGCACCACCGCCGACCAGACCTTCACCGTCGACCCCTGCAACCTCCAACTGCTCTACCAGGGCCGCTCCCCCAACTCCGGCGGCGACTACGGCCTCCTGCCCTACCGACCCGGACTGCTCACCCTCCAGCGCTGAGCGCGTACCCCGGATCCGGAGAGCCCGGCCCGCGTGATCGCGGGCCGGGCTCTCCGGCGTCTCGCCCGGTGATCGTTGCCCCTGAGGCAACGACGGTGGCTCGGTCCGTCGTTGATCGGAACCACGCCGCCCGGGAGGGTGGAGTGGTCACCACCTCACGGACGAAGGGTTGAGCAGATGTCCTTCCAGGCGTACCTCGACGCGATCGAGGACAAGACCGGCAAGACCCCGCGCGTCCTGGTCGACGAGGCCAGGGAGCGCGGCTACGACGCCGCCGACGTCAAGGCCGGCGTGATCGTGGGCTGGCTGAAGGACGAGTACGGCCTCGGCCGGGGACACGCCATGGCCCTGGTCCACGTGATCAGGAACGGGCCGAAGATCAGCGCCAAGCACGTCGGCTCCACCGGCACCCACCGCGACGACAGCGACACGCTGTGGCTGGACGGAAAGGCTGCCCGGGCCGCCGCGTAGCGGGGCGTGGACAGCGACGCCTATCGTTCGCGGCATGGGAGCGATCAAGCCGTGGCACCTGTCCGTCCTGATGCTCTGCTGTCTCCTGCCGCTCGTCGCCGCGGGGGTGGCGGTGCTGTGGGCGCGGCGGGGCCGCCGCTGACCCGTCAGTGGCCGGCGACGAACTCCTCCACCGCCGTGCAGACCCGCCCCAGCGCCTCGGCCGAGGCCGCCAACGGTCCGGGCACCATCATCGAGTGGTCGGCGTCGGCAACCTCCACCACGTACGGGGTGAGCCGGCGCGCCACCGCACCGTCCCAGACCTGGTCGGCGGTGCCGCCGGCCAGCAGGAACGGCGCGGTGGCCCGGCGCAGCGGCTCCCGTACCGCGGGGTCGGTCAGCAGCGGCGTCAGCCAGACCGCCGGGATGCCCCGGTCGGCGGCGAGCGGCGCGGCGAAACTGCCGAGCGACTTGCCCACGAGCAGGTCAACCCCGGCGTCGAGGACCGGGTCCAGCTGCTCGGCGACCCACTCCGGCGCGTTGTCGGGACGCAGGTCGCCCAGCGACCGCCAGGTCACCTCGTGCACCTCGAAACCGAGCCGGCGCAACGCCTCGCCGATGTAGACGAACAGCGGCCCCCGGGTGTCGTAGCCCCGTCCCGGAGCGAGTACCGCGCGTCGATCCGCCATGGCCGCCTCCCTCTCGTTCGGTCGATGCGTCACGCTAGCCGCTGCACGGTTTTCCGGTGACCCCTCGGCCTCAGAGCCGTTCCGGGGTACGGATGCCGAGCAGGTCCAGGCCCTGCCGCAGCACCCGCCCGGTCAGCTCGCACAGCACGAGCCGGCTCTCCCGCAGCGGTCCCTCCGCCCGCAGCACCGGGCACCGCTCGTAGAACGCGCTGAACGCGACCGCCAGCCGGTGCAGGTAGGCGGTCAGCCGGTGGAACTCCAGGGTGCCCGCCACCTCCTCGACCACCGCGGCGAAGCCGACCAGCTCGATGGCGAGCGCCCGCTCGGCCGGCTCGGCGAGCGAGACGTCCGCGTCCGGCCGCGCCGCCGCGCCGGCCCGCCGGAAGATCGACCGGACCCGGGAGTACGCGTACTGGAGGTACGGCGCGGTGTTCCCGTCCAGTGACAGCATCCGCTCCCAGTCCAGCACGTAGTCCTTGTGCCGGTCACCGGACAGGTCGGCGTACTTGATCGCACCGATGCCCACCGCGCGCCCCACAGCGGCGGCCTCCGCCTCGCTCAGCTCCGGATTCCGTTCCCGGGCCAGCGCGGTGGCCCGCTGGACCGCCTCGGTGAGCAGCCCTACCAGCTTCACCGACCCGCCGGCCCGGCTGCGCAGCATCCGCCCGTCCGGACCGAGGATCGAACCGAACCCGACGTGCTCGGCCCGCACCGGCGCGGCCAGCCAGCCGGCCTGCGCGCCGACCGCGAACACCATCTCGAAGTGCCGCCGCTGCGGCAGCCCGACCACGTAGAGCAGCCTTGTCGCGCCGAGCGTGCCGGTCCGGTGCCGCAGCGCGGCAAGGTCGGTGGCCGGGTAGCCGTACCCGCCGTCGGACTTGCGCACGATCAGCGGCAACGGCTCGCCGTCCCGGCCCACCGAACCGGGCGGGAACACGCAGTCCGCGCCGTCGCTGCGCCGCAGCAGCCTGAGCCGGTCCAGCTCGTCGCCGGTCGGCGCGAGCTGGTCGTGGTAGCTGCTCTCGCCCCGGAAGTCGTCGCCGGTCAGCGTCACGTCGAGCAGGTCGTACACGGTCAGGAAGTAGCTCTCCGACTGCGTCACCAGCAGCCGCCACAGCCGCAGCGTCGCCGGGTCGCCGCCCTGCAACGCCACCACCCGCCGCCGCGACCGTTCCTGGAACGCCGGGTCGTCGTCGAACTTCGCCCGCGCCGCCTTGTAGAACCCGTCCAGGTCACCCATCGACAGCTCCTGCGCCGCCCCGGCCTCGCCCAGGTCGAGCAGGTGCTCGATCAGCATGCCGAACGGTGTGCCCCAGTCGCCGAGGTGGTTGGCGCGCAGCACCCGGTGCCCGAGCCACTCCAGCGTCCGCGCCGCCGCGTCCCCGATCACCGTCGACCGCAGGTGCCCGACGTGCATCTCCTTCGCCACGTTCGGCCCCGAATAGTCGACCACCACCGTCTCCGGCTCGGCCACCGGCGGCACGCCGAGCCGCGGGTCGGCGGCCAGCGCGGACACCAGCCCGCCGAGCGCGTGCCCGGCCACCGTGAGGTTCAGGAAACCCGGACCGGACACCTCGACCGCCGCGCAGACGTCGGCCAGCGACGCGCGCTCCCGTACCTCCGCGGCGATCTCCCGCGGCGGACGGCCGAGCCGCCGGGCCAGCCCCAGCGCCGCGTCCGACTGGAAGTCCGCGTGCTGCGAGCGCCGCACAGCCGGGTCCACCGGCATGCCGGCCACCGCCGCGAACGCGGGCGCCAGCCGGTCGGCAAGCAACCTTTCAAGATCCATGAGTACGCCGATCTCGCTCTGGATCCGCCGCGCGGATCACCTGACGGGAACGCGACGGCGGAGCGAGGACGATCGATGACGACCGGCGGCTCGATCCGCCGGTCGCAGGAGGGGAAGGCTCAGCGCAGGCGGTCGCGGGACCGCCGGCGTCGCAGCGCGCCGAGCCGGACGTCGGAGGACGTCATCGGGTACGCGTGCGAGCTGGCCATGTCGTCAGCGTAACCGGCCGGTCCGGGGCCGGCGCAAGCGCGTACCCCGGACCGGCTCGGCGTCAGGCCGAGGTGGCGACGGCCTTGCGGTAGCGCTCGGCCCGGCGCCGCACCTGGGTGTACGCGCTGCTCAAACCCATCGCCCGGCGCACCTCGACGAGCGTGCGACGCACCTCGACGCGGGTCCGCTCGGTGCCGGTGACGATCAGCTCGTCGACCAGGCCGGGCTGCGCCTCGAAGCGGGCCCGGCGCTCCCGGACCGGGTCCAGGAACCGGTTGAGCGCCGTCACCAGCGCCTCCTTGACCTCGACGTCACCGACCCGGCCCGCCCGGTAGCGGTCCTTGAACTCCGCCACCTGTGCCCGGTCCGGGTTGAAGACGTCGTGGTACTCGAAGACCGGATTCCCCTCGACCGTGCCGGGCACGTCGGCGCGGACCCGGTTCGGGTCGGTGTACATCCCCATCACCTTGCGACGCACCGTCGCCGCGTCGTCGGAGAGCGCGATCGCGTTCCCCTTGCTCTTGCTCATCTTCCCGGCTCCGTCGGTGCCGACCAGCGTCGGTGTCTCCGACATCAGCATGTCGGGCACCGGGAAGACCTCGCCGTAGAGGTGGTTGAACCGCCGGGCGATCTCCCGGGTCACCTCGACGTGCGCCGCGTTGTCCTTCCCGACCGGCACCACCTGCCCCTTCACGCAGAGGATGTCGGCGGCCTGGAGGACCGGGTAGCCGAGCAGGCCGTACGGCATCTCGTCCTTGCCGGCGTCGCGGGTCATCTCCTTCAGCGACGGCACCCGTTCCAGCCGGGGCACCGTGATCAGGTTCTGGAACAGCGTGTTCAGGTCGCCGACCTCGGGGATCGCCGACTGGAGATAGAATGTGGCCCGCTCCGGCTCCACCCCGGCGGCCAGGATGTCGGTGACCATCTCGCGGGCGTTGTGCGCCACCTGCTCGATGTCCGCGCGGCTGTTGCGGGTGGTGAGCATGTGCAGGTCGGCGATGATGAAGAAGCTCTCGTAGCGCTGGTGCAGCCGTACCCGGTTGGCGATGCTGCCCACGTAGTGGCCGAGGTGCAGCCGCCCGGTCGGGCGGTCGCCGGTGAGCATGCGTGCAGAGGACATGGTCGTACGCCTTTCGTGCCGTTCGATGGCGGGGAGACGCGACCCGGGTGTCACCCGGGTCGGTGGAGCGGGCTCGTCAGAACGAGCGCCGCCATCGCCCGCCGGCGCGGAACCGAAGTCCGCCGGCACGGAGTACGTCGAGGATCTGCTCCCGGCCGTCCACAGCGTGGCCCCGGAGACCGTCACGGGTCTCCGGGAGGCAGCTGCGCGGCCGGACCATGCCTGACACGGTAGCCGCTCACCGGCCGGCGCTGCTGCCTCCTGCCGCGCTTACTGCTGTCGATAGCTTTCGGTGTAGTAGCTGCCGACCCGCTCCCGGTACTCCGGGTGCGCGAAGTGGTCGCTGTCGAACGCGGGCGACTCCTTCACCTGCTCCCGGGTGCGGTCCACGTGCACCACGCGCTCCAGGTGGTCGACCTGGGCCACCGTCCCGGCCGGCAGCAGCACCTTCTTGCCGAAGATCCACGGGCCGGTGTCCACCACCAGGTACCGCGCGTCGGCGTCGTCGCTCGCCTCGTCGATGGAGCCGATCCGGCCGTCAGTCGCCTCCACCCGGTAGCCGGTCAGGTCGATCGGCGTACCCGGACCGGGGGCGTCCAGCCGATCGTCGGCGTCCGAGGCGTCGCGCTGCTGCGGCACGTCTCCCGGCCGGGTCTGGTCGTACCCACCGGCCAGGGCTGACGGATCCCGCCAGGTCCACGGGTTGAACGGCTGCATCGGTGGCACCTCCGTCGAATCGGCTCGACAGAACAGTGCCCCGGGGGCGGAAACGGAAACGCGCGCCGCGTCGCCCGCCGGCCCGACCTGGGCGTACGGCCCCGCTGGCATACTGGCCGACCATGGTCCTGTCACGGGGTTGGTCGCTGTTCCTGGTCGCCGTCGGCGTCTGGACGTGGGCGATCTGGCCGAGGTTCGCCGTCGCCATCTGGAACGACGAGCGCGCATGGTCGGCCGGGGTCGTGGGCGAAGGCAGCCCGACGAGCTTCCTGTGGGTGCACGCCCTGCTCATCGGCGCCTCCCTGGCGATCGGCACGACGGTGGGAGTCCTGGGCGTTCGCGCCTACCGGGCCTCTCGCCGCCCGTCCCCCTCCTCGCTCTCGGGCCAGCCCCGATGATCAAGGAGTTTGTGTCCGCCGGGACCGCGGATCAGGACGCGAACTCCTTGATCGTGAGTGCGACGCACGGGTGTGACGCGCGCCGCTACCCCTGGATTTGACGTTCAAACCCGCAGACGCGTAACTTTCTCTCTGCCAGCGCGGAACGGGGCAAACGGGACGAAAGCCCGGGAGCGCCGAACCAGGCTGGTGCCGGGCTCGACCGAGGCTTAACGCCTTGCGAG
>NZ_JAPZBG010000001.1:2850000-3995000 GCF_027460145.1 Micromonospora sp. WMMA1949
GGTGTCGCTCAACGGATAAAAGGTACCCCGGGGATAACAGGCTGATCTTCCCCAAGAGTCCATATCGACGGGATGGTTTGGCACCTCGATGTCGGCTCGTCGCATCCTGGGGCTGTAGCAGGTCCCAAGGGTTGGGCTGTTCGCCCATTAAAGCGGTACGCGAGCTGGGTTTAGAACGTCGTGAGACAGTTCGGTCCCTATCCGCCGTGCGCGTAGGATACTTGAGAAGGGCTGTCCCTAGTACGAGAGGACCGGGACGGACGAACCTCTGGTGTGCCAGTTGTCCCGCCAGGGGCACGGCTGGTTAGCTACGTTCGGAAGGGATAACCGCTGAAAGCATCTAAGCGGGAAGCTCGCTTCAAGATGAGGTATCCCACCCACATTGTGGGGTAAGGCCCCCAGCTAGACGACTGGGTTGATAGGCCGGAAATGTAAGCCCGGTAACGGGTTCAGTTGACCGGTACTAATAGGCCGAGGACTTGACTACCAAGCTGCTACGCGTCCACTGTGCAACTCTGAACAAACCACCACCCACCAGGGTTGGTTGACATGTTCATAGAGTTACGGCGGTCATGGCGGAGGGGAAACGCCCGGTAACATTCCGAACCCGGAAGCTAAGCCCTCCAGCGCCGATGGTACTGCACTCGGGAGGGTGTGGGAGAGTAGGACACCGCCGGACAACCTTTCAAACTCAGGGCCACCCCCAACCGGGGTGGCCCTGAATTGCGTTTCCCACCGGAATTGCCACGACGGGCCGCCTCGGTCTCGTACCGTCGAGCCGGGGACCCGTCGACGCACGCTCGCCCGCCGGCTCGGCGGCGAAACGTGACGTGCCGTACGCCGGGACCACGATCGGGGCCGACCACACGGGGTACAGGAGTGGGCATGGAGATCGGAATCATCGGATCAGGGCACATCGGGGGCACCCTCACCCGTCGTCTGCGTTCACTCGGTCACGACGTCGCGGTGGCCAACTCCCGCGGGCCGGAGAGCCTGTCCGACCTCGCCGCCGAGACCGGCGCCCGGGCGGTGTCGGTGGAGGAGGCCGTGCGGGGCGCCGAGCTGGTGGTCGTCGCGATCCCGCTGAAGGCGGTGCCGCAGCTGCCGGCGCCGCTGTTCGACGGCAAGCTCGTGGTGGACGCCAACAACTACTACCCCCAGCGGGACGGCGACATCGCCGAGCTGCTCGACCGCAGCCTCAGCTCCAGCCGCTGGACCGCCGACCATCTCAAGGGCGCGCGCGTGGTGAAGGTCTTCAACAACATCCAGGCCGCGCACCTGATGGACGAGGGCAAGCCGGCGGGTACGGCCGGCCGGATCGCACTGCCTGTGGCCGGTGACGACGCCGACGCCAAGCGGATCGTCATGGGCCTGGTGGACGACCTGGGCTTCGACCCGGTCGACGCGGGCACCCTGGACGAGAGCTGGCGGCAGCAGCCGGACACGCCCGTCTACGGCACCGATCGGGACGCCGACGGCGTACGCGAAGGACTGGCCGCGGCGCGGCCGTGAGAAGCAGGAGAAAGGCCCCGCCGGACGCTTCCGGCGGGGCCTTTCGGCGTTTCGTGGATCAGTCGTCGCCGCCCGGCTTCGGGGCGCAGATGAAGCGCGGCTCGGCGTCGTAGCGCCAGCTGAACTTCTCCCGCTTGACCACCTTGCCGTCCTTCTTGATGACCCGGTACGCGTCCTGGGCGAACCCGATGCTGCCGGCTGCGGCGATGCAGGTCGGGCCGGGCGTCAGGTAGACCGTCTTCGGCTGGGTGATGTTGCGGCGAGGGCCGTACTCGGTCTTCACGCTGTCGTAGAGCTTGGTGCTCCAGATCGACACGGTGATCGAGCTGGACGTGTACGACGTGTCGATCAGTACGCCGTAGGGCGTGTTGTTGCGGAACTTGAAGTCGAGCTGCGGCCAGTAGATGGTCGACTCGATCACCGCCGGGTAGCGGCTGAAGTAGAACGAGTGCGGCTTGTGCTCGACGTCCTCCAGCCCGGCGTAGTAGGTCGCGTTGAACAGCGTGGTGGTGAACTGGGAGACGCCACCGCCGACACCCGGCACCAGCTTGCCGCCGACGATCGTCGGCGCGTCCTTGTATCCCTGGTCGTAGCCGCGTTCGCCGGTGTGCCCGTTGAGCGAGAACGTCTCGCCCGGCTTCACCAGTGCGCCGTCCACGTCCTTCGCGGCGCGGACGATGTTCTGGCTGCGCGGCGACGAGAGGCCGCCGGTGAAGTGGGTGGTGAAGCTCGACACCCGCTCCTTGATGCCGAGCTTCGCCAGCTCCGCCTCGGTCAGCTCGGGGGCGGCCGGCTTCAGCGCGGCGGTCACCGTACGGCCCTCGGTCTTCGGCAGCACCGCGAGCAGCGCCGGGCCGAGCGCGGCGGCGTCGACCTGGCGCCCGGGCTTGCTGGGCACCACCTTCGGCTTGCCGCCGCTGATGGTCAGCCCGGCGTCCCGCGGCTCGACCTCGAGCTTCGTGAGCCGGTCACCGAGCGCGGTACGCAGCCGCTTGACGTCGACCTTCGGAGTGAGCGTGCCCGCGTCGTCGGCGGAGAAGCGCAGCGACCGGGCGATGGCGGCGGGCGGGATGGTGACCGAGCCGCCGTCGGTGGTGAGCGTGACCGGTGCGGCCACCGCGGGCCGGGCCAGCTCGGAGACGAGGCGGTCCACCTCCTCGCGGGTGGTGGCCGGCCACTTCTCGACGAGCGGCACGGTGACCGGCTCGGCCGCCAGCCAGCCGGCCTTCACCACGGCGGTGGCGCCGTCCGTGTCGATCGTCAGCGCCGGCTTCGGGTAGACCGGCTTCGGTGTGGTGCCGGTCCAGACGATTGCCGGCATGGTCATCTCGCGTCCCTGCGCGCCCATCACCTTGCGCAGGGCCGCCCCCAGCTTGGCCTGGTCGACGGTGACCACCGGCTCGACCGTACGGGAGCCGACGAGCCGGCTCACCGCGTGCGCGTCGGCCTCGGCCGCAGCCGCCACCGTCGCTTCCACATCGATGGCGAGCCCCACCTCGGACGGCTTCAGCTCGGCCTTGTTCTCGCCGACGGTGACCGCGAGCGGGGCGTTCAGCGTGTCGGCCCGGCGTTCCAGCTCGGCGCGGAGCGCCTGGGCCGCCTCCGCGCGGCTCCGCCCGCCCAGCTCGGTGCCGAGCACCGTGGTGCCACGGGGTACGTCACCGGCGTACGCGTAGGCGCCCAGGCCGATACCACCGGCGAGCACGGCCGCGACGATCCCCCCGGCCAGCAGCAGCCGGGCCCGCCGCGAGCGGCTCGGCTCGGGCGCGTCGCCTCCGGGCGGTGTGGCGACCGGCTCCATCTCGACGCCGGGCCAGCTCACCGCCGCCACCTTGATGGTGGGACGGTCGTCGGCAGCCGGCATCTTCTCGCCGTACATCGTCACTGCAACCTCGATCGGAAGTACACGCGGGGACCGCTTCCCCCGCGGGAGACACCTACGGTAACCAACGCTCGGGCCCATCGGGAGGGTCCGGCCCGGCGCTCGTGTCGGGCGACCGCCGGTGTCGTACCGATCACCCGTTTCGGGGCCGTGCCACGGTGTGGATCGTGGCACGGTGAGCTGGTGCGGACACAGGATCGGGTGCCGGCGTACGGCGGTGGGTGGCTGGACCGGGCGGCGGCGCGGCGCGCCGACGCGGACTGGCTGGCCGAGCGGCTGGCCGATCCGGCGAGCGTCGTGCTGCCGCTGTGGCGGGACCGCTGCCTGGTCGACGACCACGGCCCGGTTCGGCTCACCGGGCAGCGCGCGTCGGCCGTCCGGGCCACCGCGGGCGAGACCGTCTTCCTCGGGCTCGACGGGGACGCCGCGGTGTTCGCCGTCGACCTGTCCGCGCTCGGCGAGCGGGCGGCCGTGGAGGCGACAGCCGCGACCGGCGTGGTCGACCTGCGGGCGCTCGCGGGCCGGCTCGACCCGGCCGGAGCGGCGATCCAGGCGTACGCCCGGGGGTTGTTGTTGTGGCACCGGCAGCAGCGATACTGCGGCGCGTGTGGCGCGGCAGCAGTGGCCGGTGGCGGTGGACACGTCCGGACCTGCGCCGACGCGGAGTGCGGGCGGCTGCTGTTCCCCCGGATCGAGCCGGCCGTCATCATGCTCGTCGAGGCGCCCGGCCCGCCGGGGCGCTGTCTGCTGGCCCGGCACGCGGGCGCGGCCGAGGGGGCCTGGTCGACGCTCGCCGGCTTCGTCGAGGTCGGTGAGAGCCTGGAGGACGCGGTCCGCCGGGAGTTGGCGGAGGAGGCGGGGGTGACAGTCACCGACGTGACCTACCAGGGGTCGCAGGCGTGGCCGTTCCCCGCCGGCCTGATGGTGGCTTTCCGGGCCGTCGCCACGTCCGAGCAGGTCCGGGTCGACGGGGAGGAACTGCTGGAGGCGCGCTGGTTCAGCCGGGCGGAGCTGCGGGAGCGGATCGCGTCCGGGCGGTCGCTGGGCCGGGTGGACTCGATCGATCACCTGCTGCTGGGTGACTGGCTGAGCGCCGACGCGCCGGCACGGCCATCAGCGGTGTCGTGACCACGGCCGTCGCGAGGGCTGCGGCGACGAGGCCGCCGACGGTACGCGGGCGCAGAATCGCGGCCACCGTCACCAGCGCGCCGGTGCCCAGCCACAGCGGTGCCGCCGCCCACCTGACGCCCCCGGCGAGACGGTCGTTGAGCAGCACGAACGTCACCGCGTAGAGCGCGCCGACGGCGGCGAACAGCGGCGCGTACCGGCCGAGCGCCGTGTAGTCGGGTCCGCCGACGAGCCGGAAGGCCAGCCCGCCGGCGACCGCCGACGCGCCCACCAGGACCAGACCGCACGCGCCCGTCACCGCGAGCGCCACGGTACGGCTCCGGCGGTCGCCGCGAGCCAGGCGCGGCAGGGCGAGGACGGCGGCGACCTGCGGCGCCCAGAGCGCGCCCTTGGTCAGGACGGTCCCCACCGAGTACGCCCCGGAGCCCGACGGTGGCAGCAGTTGCCGGGCCAGGAGCAGGTCGGCGTAGGAGACGACGAGCATCGCCAGCGTCGCCCCGCATCCGGCGGTCACCTGGGCGACGGTCAGGCGCGGGGCGGCCGACGGACGCCGGGGCGTACCGGTGAGCCGGGCCAGCGCCGGGGGCGCCAGCGCGGCGGTGAGCGCCCCGATCCCCAGCGCGCCGGTCAGGCCCGCGCCGAGCAGCAGCCCCACGATCACCCCGCCGTAGCGGGCGGCGGCCAGCAGCGCCATCGCGGTGGCGAGCCGCAGGAAGCGCTGACCGCCCTGCAACTCGCCGAGCGAGCGCGACGAGAGCACCACCGAGGCGGTGGTGACCGCCAGCAGCGCGGGCACCACCGCGGGCAGGTCCAGCGCGGCGACCAGCACCGGCGTCGCCACCAGCAACGCCCCCGCGCACACGGCCGCGGTCAGCACGGTGAGCCGCCGGGTGTCGGACGGGCCGTGCCGGGCGTGGTGCACGGCGACTGCCAGTTGCAGGCCGAGCCCCGGCACACCGGCGATGGCCACCAGGCCGAGGGCGGTGGCGAGCGCGCCGAGGTCGTCCGCGTCCAGCTTCCGGGCGGCGAGCACCGGCACCAGGTAGGCCAGGCCGTTGACCAGGACACCGGCGAGCGTGACGGCAACGCCCGCCGCGCCCAGCCCGGTTCTCCGGCCGTCCGCCGCCTCCGGCTCGGGGCCCGGCCGTACCTCGCTCACGTGATCTCCGAGACGCGGGCCGCCGGGCCGCCGTCCGAGCCCGGCACGGCCTCCGGTGCCGGCCGCCCGTCCGGACCCGGCTCGGCGCGACCGTCCAGGTCCGGACCCGGCTCGGGGTCGCGGTCCGGGCCTCGGTCCGCGGCCGGCTCGACGTCGCGGTCCGCGGCCGGCTCGGCCTCCCGGTTCGCGGCCGGCTCGGCCTCATGGTCCGCAACCGGCCCGGTCTCGCGGTCCGGTCCGACGCCCGCAACGGGACCCGGACCGGCGAGTGCGGCTGGGACGGCAGGACCGGCGAGGATGGCGGGAGCGGCGACGGCAGCGGCGGCGAGGGCGGGGACGGGCGTCGGCTGCCCGTCCGGCTCCGGCGCCCGGGGCGCCGGCACGGCCGGGGCCGCCGCCGGGGCCGGCCTGATCCGGCGTACGGGCCGTCGGCGGGCGGTCGTGGGAAGCCAGAGCGCGCCCAGGGCGGCGACCGTCAGAAGTTGCGGCAGCGCGTCGGTGTGCTGGTCGACCGATTCCAGGTAGACCCACCCGGCCAGCGCCACCAGCGCGCCGGGAAGCCACGTCTCGGCCGCCCGGGCGATCCGCCTGACCCGCCGGGGGTCACCGGTCCAGGGCAGGCGGCGCGGCCCGGGTACGGCGAGCATGAAGCCCGCCGCGACCAGCAGGGCGCCGAGCAGACCGCTGTGGAGCACGAGCGCGGCGGCGCCGACTGCGAGCAGCGGCAGCGAGCGGGTGAGCCGTCGCCGGGCCGCCGGTACGACGGCGACCGCGCGATCCCCGGCCGGCCGGCGGTCCGGCAGCACCGCGAGCAGGACCACCACCGCCAGCAGGACGCCGCCGAGCAGCAGACCCATCCGGTACGGAGTGTCCGGCGTGAAGCGCAGCACCACGTCCCCGGCGACACCGGCGGGCAGGATCCAGCCCTGCTGCCAGCCGTCCACCACGAGCGGGGTGAGCGTCTTCCCGCCGATGGTCGCCTGCCAGCCGGTGTTGGTGTTCTCCCGGACCGCGAGCACCCGGTCGACGGAGTGCTCGGACACCCGTACCCGACGCTCGGTGGCCGACCAGGAACCCACCTCGATATCGCCGGCGGTGGCCGCCGAGGCGGGCGTGGCGGTACGCGGCGCCAGCGCGACCCGGGTGGCGGCGGCGAGCGTGCTCGCCGTGGTGACGACGCGGTGCTCGCCGCTGCCCAGGTCGAGCTGCCGGGGTGCGTTCCGGCCGCAGGCGGTGACCGGCATCTCGCGCATCTCCAGCAGGTCGCGCACCGTGCCGGTGAGCGTGGTGGTGATGCGGGACGAGCCGACCTGGAGCGTCGGGCCCGATCCGCAGGCCAGCTTCAGCGGCGTCTCCGGGCGGGGTGCGACAGTGGTCCCGAGGGGCAGCACCGTCACCTCACCGACCGCGATGGGCAGCGGCTCGGGCAGACGCAGGCCGTACGGGTCGATGCTCGTGACGGACGGCTTGTCGAGGAACTGGATGGTGATCGAGTCGGTTCGCATCGGCGGGTCGAGCGTGAGCACACCGTCGTTGGTGAGCAGGTTGCTGCGGAACCCGTCGTTGCCCACCACCCGGACGCTGCCGAGCCGGGTGGCGGCGGTCCCGTCCTCGACGGTGAACCGGATCCGGCTGATGACCTGCGGTTCGAGCCAGGTGAGGCGCAGGATCGGCGCCTCGTCGTTCAGCGCCGGTGACCAGCTCGTGGCCGGGTCGCCGTCGAGGACCGCGCCGGGCCGGCCGGCCGGGTCGGGCACCGCCGTCGAGGACGCGGTGACCTGCGGCGCGAGGCGCAACGGCTGGGCTTCGGCGACCAGCTTGTCCAGGGCGGCGTTCAGCTCCGGGCCGGGCGTCGGCCGTGCCCACATCCTCGTGTCGTACGTCCCGGCCACCGGCAGCGTGAAGGTGCGGTCGATGGTGGAGCCGTCCTCCGAGCCGCGGATCGCGTCGGTGGAGCAGCGCGGGCGGCCGTCGACGGTGAAGCAGGCAGGCGTGGACGGCGCCGCCGACACGACGACGCCGGCCGGCTGATCGGTGGCGGGGGCGGCGGGCAACTGGAGCGTCCGGCCGGTCTCGACGCCAGGAATCTTGATCTCGCTGATGCCGACCGACTTGTCGCCGAACGGGCGCAGGTCGAACGCGGCGTCGACGGCGACCTCGACCTTGCGGGTGGCGTGGACGCCGGCCAGCTCGAAGACCATGTGGTCACCGAACTGCTCGACGGTGCGGCTCTCGTACCCGGCGGTCACGGTGACCGTGGTGGGCAGGGCGTCGGCCTTCAGGTCGAACCACACCTCGACCCGGGTGACCCGGGTCGGGTTCGCCAGGTTCACCTCGATCCACTGCTTGTCGCTGTCCGAGTGCGGCGCCGACCGCCAGGACGTGGCGGTGTCGCCGTCCATCGCCGCGTACGGCTGGTACTCCGGCCGGGCGCCGCCGGTGGCGTCGATCTGGGAGCGGGCGGTCGAGGCACGGATGCCGCTGATGCCCTCGAAGCGGGCGACGGTCGACCACTCCGGCCCCCAGTCGGGCAGGTAGTCGTGCGCGGGCGCGGTCACCGCGAAGGTGTCGTCGGCGGTGAGCGTCTGGGAGGAGTTGTCGCGCAGCCGGCCGAACGAGACGTCGCGTCGTCGCAACCCGTCGGTCATCACGACCGGCCCCGTGGTCTCGCCGGCCTTCGCGTCTCCGGCCAGGATCGTGGGCGCGGCGCCGAGCTGGCCCGAGGCGGCCAGGTCGAGCAGCGACTCGGGACCGCCGACGACAGTGGTCACGTCGTCGCGGTCGTACGCGACCACCGGCTGGACGGGCCGGTCCACCCGGTACACCTCGAGTGCCCGTCCGGGCACGTCGAGGCCCTGGTCGCGGAACTCGTCCGGGGAGTCGGAGCCGCCGCGTACCGGGCCGAAGGACACGACGCGGGTCAGCCCGGGTGAGCGTTCCAGCGCCTGCCGGACGACCGCCGGGCGGGCCGTGTCCGAGCGGCCGTGGTCGAGGTCGGCGCGGAACAGGACGTGGCTGATCCCGGAGCGGGCGAGCAGGTCGGCCAGGCCGGCCGAGCCGGCGCCGGTGGCGAGCGTCGACTCGATCGCGTCCAGCAGCCGGATCGTGGCGGGCGGGGTGAACGGGATGGCGTTGCGCACCGCCCACCGGCTGTCCAGCAGCGGCTGGGCGATCTCGTCGGTGGTGCTGCCCCAGTCGTACGCGGGGAAGCGCGCGCCGGGGACCACGAGCACGCGTCCGCGTCCGGTGTTGGCGTCCAGCCAGTCGGTGGCCTCGTGCCAGTAGCCGGGCACGTCCTTGACCGCGCCCGGCGTGGCGAGGCCACCGGCGAGCGCCGGTGAGGCGACGCCCGCGACCGCCACCATCGCGGTGCCGGCGGTGAGCCAGGCCCGGGCCGTGGCGCGGCCGCGGCGCTGCTCGGGTGCGGTCCGGGCGGCGCGTACGGCGAGGCTGACCAGGTGCGCCAGGCCGAGCGCCAGCGGCAGGCGGAGCAGCACGTCGAACTTGTGCACGTTGCGCAGCGGGGCGCCGATGCCGTCGAGGAACTGCTGCTGCGGCCCGGCGAGGATGTTGGGCAGATCGCCGGTGTGCCCGAGCCCGACGAGCGCGACGCCGAGCAGCAGACCGGTGATGAGGAACCGGCGGTGCGGCATCCCCCGCCGGGACAGGCCGAGCACGCCGAGCGCGGCGACCGCCAGGGTGGCCACGACGAGCAGCGTCTCGTTGGCCAGCCGCGCGCCGGCCGGGATGGTCGCGCCGAACGGGGAGGCCAGGTAGGCGACCCAGTAGGAGGCGCCGCGCAGCGTCGTCACCGCGTCGGTGACGCTCGTGGTGTTGCGGGCGGTCTCGATGTAGTCCAGGAACGGCGGGCTGTACCGGCCGAGGACCAGCAGCGGGATCAGCCACCACGCGGTGGCCAGGGCGACCGCCCCGCACCAGGCCGCGAGGGCGGTGACGCGGCGGCGCAGCGGCTGGAGCGTGACGAGCCAGAGCAGGGCGAGCGGCACCACGGCGGCGACGGCTGTGGCGTTGACGCCGCCCGCGCAGGCGACGGCGATCGCCGACCCGGCGACCGCGCGTCGCAGCCGGGCGCCCCGGGCGAGTCCCACGAGCGGGATGAGCACCCACGGCGCGACGGCGCTGGGCCAGGACTCCACCGACGACCAGCCGAGCTGGGTCAGGATGCGCGGGGACAGCGCGAACGCGACGCCGGCGATCATCCGGCCGGCGGGACTGCCGATGCCGAGCCGGCCCGCCAGCCGCACCACACCGAGGTACGCGACGCAGAACAGCAGCGCCCACCACAACCGCTGGACGATCCACGGCGCGATGCCGAGTTCCGTCCCGAGCAGGAAGAACGGGCCCATCGGCCACAGATATCCGTACGCCTGGTTCTGGAGCTGGCCGAACGTGCCGGTGGGGTCCCACAGGTGCAGCGAGCGCAGCAGCCACCCGGCCGGATTCACGTTCAGGTCGACCTTGGTGTCCGGTACGACCTGCCCGGGTGCCTGCTGGAAGGCGAGGGCGGTGAGCGCGAGACAGATCGTCAGGTGCCGGAACCGTCGCGCCGTCTGCCGGGCACGGCCGGTCTCCCGGGCGGGGAGATCCGTCCCCGTCGGCGACGTTGTCGTCCCGTCCGCACGCATTTTCGGCTCCCGTCTCCGCCGGCCGTACGCGTACCTGCAACATGACGCGTGTCGCGCGACGTTATCCGGAGCGGACGCGCAGCGGCGACCTGGGGGCGCTGCGCGGCTTTATCAGGAGAACGGCCGTCCCCACGGCGTGTAAGCGTGTGGCAGGCTGCCGACCATGTCAATGCCACAAGCAGCGGCCGAGACGCATCCGGCAGCCGTCGGCGCGGAGGACGACGGACCCGGACCCATCGGTCGCTGGATAGCCGCCGACCGCGTGCGCGCGGTCGCGATCGCCCTCATCGTCGTGTCCGTCGCGTCGCGCGCCGGGCTGGCCGCCCGTGGCTGGTTCTCGCAGGACGAGTTCGTCATCGCCGCGCAGGTGCTCGACACCCGGCTGGACCCGGACTACCTGCTGGGCACGTTCAACAACCACCTCATGCCGGCCGGGCTGGCGGTCGCGTGGCTGATGGTCCGGGCGGCCGGTTTCGCCGGCTGGCCGTGGATCCTGCTGCTGGCGGCCGGGCAGGCGGCGGTGGGCATCGCCCTCTACCGGCTGCTCCGTGACCTGCTGCGCCCCGGGTGGGGGCTGCTCGTCCCGCTGAGCCTGTTCCTGTTCAGCCCGCTGACGCTCGAGGTGTCGTCGCTGTGGCTGGTCGGGCTGCTCGTGCTGCCGCCGCAGCTCGCGCTGGTCCTGGCGGTGGCGGCCCAGGTCCGGTACGTGCGCACCGGCCGGAAGCGGCACCTCGTCCTGGTCGCGTTCTGGCTGGTGTTCGGCCTGCTCTTCGACACCAAGGCGCTGCTGATCGTGCCGCTGCTGTTCCTGCTGACCGCGTTCCTGTTCACCAAGGGCCGCGCGTGGCGCAGCCTGGTGACCACCGTCGTGCGGTTCTGGCCGGCGTGGCTGATGCTCACCGTGCTGTCCGGGGCGTACCTGGCGTACTACCTGACCCGCCCGGCCCGGGTGCTGGACGAGCCCACCGCGGTCGGGCAGGTCTTCACCTTCCTCGGCGACCTGATCGGCGACACGGTGGTGCCGGGCCTGCTCGGCGGGCCGTGGCGCTGGACGTACGCCGGTGACGGGCCGCCGCTGTCCGACCCGTACGACATCGCCAAGTGGCTGTCCTGGGCGGTGCTCGCGGCGCTGATCGTGGTCACCGTGCGGCGGCGGCCGTCCGCCGGGCGGGCCTGGCTGCTGCTCGCCTGCTACCTCGGCCTGGTCGCGGCGCTGTTCGCGGTGACCCGGCTCGGCGGACCGCTGGGGCCGCTGGTCGGCGTCGTGCCCCGCTACGTCGCGGACGTGGTGCTGGTGGCCGCGATCTGCGTCGGGGTGGCGCTGCTCGGAATGAAGGACCACGACGAGGACGACGTCTCCGCGTGGCCGCTGCCGACCGTGCTGCGGGAGCCGGGCGCCTTCGCGGTCGGTCTGGTCTCAATGGTGGTGCTGCTGGCGACCATCGGCGTGGGCACGCTGTGGAGCACCGCGCGGTTCGGCGACAACTGGAGCACCAAGCACGGGCGGGACTACCTGGCCACGACGCAGGCCGAGCTGGCCGCCGCGCCGCCGGGCACCGTCTTCTTCGACACGACCGTCCCGGACCGGGTCGTGGCCGGGTACTTCTGGCCGGACAACCTCCAGTCCCACTTCTTCCGTCCGGCCGAGCGCCGGCCGACGTTCGTGACGATGAGCGAGAAGCCGTCGACGTTCGACGAGAACGGCCGGATCCGGCCGGTCGTGGTCGAGGGGCGCAAGGTCGCGCCCGGCACCGTGGAGGGCTGCGGGCACCTGGCCGAGGGCGGCCGGACCGCCCGCATCCCGATGGACGGCTACCTGGTGGAGTGGCCGTACGTGGTGCACTTCGGCTATGTCAGCTCCGGTGAGTCGACGGCGGTGTTCACGCTCGGCGAGGCGACCCGCGAGATCACGCTGAAGGAAGGGCTGAACGACGTGTTCTTCATGCTCGAGGGCGCCGGGAGTGCCGTCGAGCTGACCGTGAACACGCCCGGAGTCAGGTTGTGCACCAACCTGATCACCATCGGCCGGGCGGTGCCGAAGCCGTAATGACCGGACGTCCCGCCGAGGGCGGCGGCCCCGCGGTCCGGCGGTGGCGGGAGACGCTGCCGCTGTACCTCGTGGCGGTCGTCGTCACCGCGTTGATCCTGGCGCCGCTCGTGGCGCCGGGCTACGCGCTGCGGTACGACATGGTGTTCGTCCCCCGGCAGCCGCTGAGCTGGGATCTGGTGGCCCCGGCGCAGAGCCTGCCCCGGGCGGTGCCGATGGACGCGCTGGTATCCCTGGTGACCCAGCTCGTGCCAGGCTGGGTGGTGCAGCGGGTGGCGCTGGCCGGGGCGGTCCTGTTCGCCGCGGTGGGCGCGGGACGGCTGGTGCCGACGCAGCGGCGTGCCGTGCAACTGGTCGCCGCGGTGGCGTACGCGTGGACGCCGTACCTGGCCGAGCGGCTGCTGATCGGGCAGTGGGGGCTGCTGCTGGCGTACGCCGCACTGCCCTGGCTGGTGCGGGCGGCGCTGGACCTGCGGGCGGGCCGCGACGGCGCGCTCGCCCGGGTGGTGCTGCTCGCCGCGCCCGCCGCGATCACCCCGACCGGCGGCCTGATCGCGCTGGCGACGGTGCTGGTGCTGGCGGCGGACCGGGCCCGGCTCCGGCTGTCCGCGGTCGCGGTGGGCGGTGTCGCGCTGCTCAACGCCCCGTGGATCGTGGCGGCCCTGGTCACGGGGGCGGGCGGCACGTCCGACCCGGCCGGCGTGGCGGCGTTCGCGGCGCGCGCCGAGAACTGGGCGGGCCCGCTGGTGGCGCTCGCGGGCACCGGCGGCATCTGGAACATGCAGGCCACGCCGGCCAGCCGGTCCGCCACGTTGGCCCCGCTGGCGACACTGGTCCTCGTGGTGCTGGCCGCTGTCGGCGCCGGCCTGTTGCGGCGCCGGCTGCCGGCGGGCGCGGCGGTACGGCTGGGCGTGCTGGCCGGCGGCGCGTACCTGCTGGCCGCTCTCGCCGTGCTCCCCGGCGGGAACGCGGCGCTGAGCTGGGCGGTGGCGCACGTGCCGGGGGCGGGACTGCTCCGCGACGGGCAGAAGTTCCTCGCGCCGTACGCCCTCGTGCTGGTGGTGTGCGCGGCGCTGGGCGCCGAACGGCTGGTGGCCCGGATCGACCGCGAGGTCGGCGGGATCGTGCTGGCCGGGCTGCTGCTCCTGCCGGTGGCCGCGATGCCGGACCTGGCGTTCGGCGGGGCCGGGCGGATCAGCCCGGTGCGCTACCCGGCGGACTGGCGGGCGGTCGCCGAGCGCCTGCCCGACGACCCCGGTGAGGTGCTCGCCCTGCCGCTGACCACCTACCGGGCCTATCCGTGGAACCCGGGCCGGGTGGTGCTGGACCCGGCGCCCCGCTATCTGCCGGGAACCGTGCTCACCGACGACACGCTCGTGGTCGACGACGTCGCGGTGGCCGGGGAGAATCCGCGCCTGCGCGAGGTACGCCGGGTGCTCGCCGAGGGGCGGCCGGTCACGGCCACCGGCGTGCCCTGGGTGGTGGTGCAGCACGGTACGCCGAGCACAGTGGACCCGGCCGTTCTGGCCGGTCTCGACCTCCGGTACGAGGGGGAGTCGCTGAGCCTCTACCGGAACCCGGCCGCCTCGGGTTCGCCGCCGCGGACCGGAGCGAGCCGCTGGCTGGTCGTGTTCGCGTGCGGAACTGCCGTTCTGGCGGTCATGGCTGCCGCCTTTTCGACCCTACGCCGGCGAGCTACTGCGTGGTAACGTCCGCTCGCACGTCTCACCATCGGAGGAATGGCATGCGTAGAGCTTTGACCCTTGTCGTGTCCGGCCTGGTGGCGGCGTTGCTCGGGGTCCTGGCCCTCGGCGGGCTCTCGGCCGCCGCGACCGCCACGGCCGAGGAGGCCGCGACCGAGGCGCGTAACGCCACGGAGGCGGCCAAGCGGGCCGGGAAGCAGGACCCGTACGCCCCCGAGGTCTACGGCAACAGGTAGGACGGGTCGCCCCGCCGCTGGACCGGGCGGGGCGAGTCCGCAGTCTCCAGCAGGGTCGCGAAGCGTTCCCCCGCCACCGGCCAGGTGAAGTTCGCCGCGTGCCGCCGGGCCTGGGTGCCCATCTCCTGACGCATCTCGTCGTCGTGCAGCAGTGCGCGCACCTTCGCCAGGTAGTCGTCGATGTCGTCGGCCAGCAGGCCGGTACGCCCGTCGACCACCGCCTCCGCGACGCCACCCGCCTCCCGGAACGCCACCGTCGGCGTACCCGCCGCGCCGGCCTCCACGATCGTCAGCCCCCAGCCCTCCTTGAGCGACGGCGTCAGGGCGACCCAGGCCGAGGCGAGCAGCGCGGCCTTCTCCTCCTCCGTCACGAAGCCCCGGAAGTCCACCCGGTCGGCGATGTCCAGCTCGTCGGCGACCTCGCGCAGGTGCGACTCCCACCAGCCCTGCCCGGCGACCACCAGCCGGAGCTGCGGCAGCTCGTCGGCGAGCGCCGCGACCGCGCGCAGCGCCACCTCCACCCGCTTGTGCGGCACCAGGCGGTTGAGCGTCACGAGCAGCGGGAACGGGGCGCGTTCGACGTCGGTGCGGGGCAGCTCCGGCGTGCCGTTGTAGACCACCGAGACCTGCTCCGGCGGTACGCCGAGGGTGGCGAGTTCGCGCCGCGTCGCCTCGGACACGGTGACGTACCGGCACCGCCGGTAGACGCGTACCGCCAGCGACGACTCGACCCACCAGCCGAACCGGGCGGCCCACTGCGGCAGGACCACCGGCCACTGCTCGCGGTGCACGTGGTGGATCAGCTTGACCACCGGGCGCCGGGCCCAGAGCGGGGAGAGGAACGGCAGGCCGTTGCAGACGTCGACGAGGATGTCCGGCCGGCCGCCCCGGCGCGCGGCGAGCGGGCCGAGGCCGAACGCCCCGGCGAGGTAGCAGAGCGCGGCCCAGAGGTAGACGGTGTGCCGGCCGCCGCGCCGGACGAATCGGATGCCCTCGGCGTTGACCTCGTCGGCGGGGGCCTCGCGGTGCGCGGCGCAGAACAGGGTGGCGCGGAATCCGCGCGCCACCAGCTCGGCGGCGATCCGTTCCACGTACACCTCGGAACCGCCGCCCTCGGGGTTGCGAGTGTCTCGCCAATTGAGGAACAGCACGTGTCCGGGCATGCCGAAGCGACGCTCCACGCGAACCCTACTCTCAAGTAATTTAGCGGTGCGCGTCACATTAAGGGCTGGGCCTGCGCCCCGGCAATGCCCCGACCGGCGGCGGTGGGCCGCGGGCCGTCGTCGGGTAACCGGAGGTGAGCGGTGCGTGACAGCTAGGCGGGCGCCGCGACGTCCGGTGTGGTGGCCGGGACGGCGGAGGTCCCGGATGCCGGTCCGCGGCCGGTCGGCCGACGGCTCTGCGTGCCGAGCGCCTGGAGGGGGCGCTCGACGCCGTAGTAGCTGACCGCGGCGTACGCCAGGCCGAAGACCATGGTCAGGGCGAAGACGTTGACGAAGTCGCCGGTGAACAGCGGCCGGTCCTCGAGCAGATAGATCAGCTCGATGACCAGCGGGTGCCACAGGAACAGTCCGTACGACACGTGGCCCATCCACCGTGCCCACCCGGTGCTGAAGGCCTCCTTGGCCCGGGTCCGCCCGCCGAACGCCACCGGGATCGTGATCAGGACGGCGATCAGGAGGTAGAGCGCCAGCTTGATGCCGAACTCGGTGGCGGTCGGGCTGGTCAGGTCGCGCGGGCCGGCGATCGGCGTCGTGGCGATCGCCATCACCGCGACCGCTGCCGCCCAGCAGGCGAGCGGCGCCGAGGCGAGGTCGTCGAGCACGCGGAAGGCGGCCGGCGCGGTGCCGGTACGCAGGGCCACGTGCGCCGCGGCGAGCGCCATGCCGCCGCCGAACCAGGCGCCGTACGAGGGGAACCACATCGTGTGCAGCGCGCCGTCGAGCCAGCCGGCGCCCATCATGGCGACCCACGCGAGGGTCAGCAGCGCCCCGGAGGAGGCGAGCAGCACGGTGCGGACGGGACGCCAGGTCCGTCCCACGGCGAGCACGGCGAGCAGCGGCAGGAGCAGATAGAAGACGACCTCGGTGGCGAGGCTCCAGGTCTGGCTGAGCCCGTGCCCGAGCTGGCCGGCTTCGTAGATCTGGGTGAGCGTGAGGTGGCGCAGCCAGTCACCTGCCGACGCCGGGTGGTTGCCGGGCAGGACGACGAAACAGACCACCACCGCCAGCCAGTACGCGGGCAGGATCCGCAGCGCCCGGCGCCAGAAGTACCGCTTGGTGCGGGGCCGCGGCCGTCCGGTCGCGATGCTGAGCGCCCACGGGCGGAACAGCAGGAAGCCGGACAGCACGAAGAAGATCGCCACGCCCACGTCCAGGCGCGCCAACCAGCCGCCCCACGTGGTGTTCATGGTGACGGCGGTCTGGAAGCCGACGTGGTGACCGACGACCGCCACCGCGCCGATCGCTCGCAGCGCGTCCAGGGCGGGAAGACGGCCCGTTACCGATGGCTCCGGGATTGTTGGCGTGGTGGCTGTGGACATCTGGACATCCAGGGGGTCGCTTTTGAAGGTGACTGGGGAGTAACCTCCCGCCAATGCTAAGGATCGGGTGCCCCGGACGACAGACCGTAGGGCGGCAGGTTACAGGAGGATGAGTGAAGCTTCGCGTGGGCGCCGCGCTCTTCGGGCTAGGTGTCTTGTTGCTGGTCTTCGCGGCCGGGCTGCCGTTCTACGTGGCCCCCGCCGTGACCAAGCTGCCCTATGACCTGGAACCAACGACGTCCGTCGCCGAGGCGAAGGGCGCGAAGTTCCTACAGATCAAGTCCGAAGGCGGCGCGGTCAGCATCGACGTGCCGCAGGCCGATCTCGTGTCGAGCGTCGAGGTCATCCCGCAGCCGGAGGACACCAAGGACCGCGTACCCAAGGAGCTGAAGGGTGACGCGGTCATCTGGAACGTCTTCCAGACGGTCAAGCGCAGCGACAACCAGGATGTGATCAGCCAGTACAGCACCGAGCTGGCGCTTTACCGGATCTCCGGCGCGGCGGCGCCGTGGGACGAGCAGTGGCTCAACGAGTCCGGCGCGGAGCAGACCCCGGTCGGCAACGTGCGCTACTCCGGCCAGATCTACAAGTTCCCGTTCGGCACCGGCAAGCGTGACTACCAGGTGTTCGACCGTGACCTGAAGAAGACGTTCCCGGCGCGGTTCACCGGCACCGAGAAGATCAAGGGCGTCGAGACGTACCGCTTCGAGCAGCGGATCGAGAACGAGGTGCTGAACACCCCGGCGGACAGCATCAAGACGCTGCTGGGCAAGTTCACGCCGACCGCGACCAGCGGCCAGGTCGTCTACAGCAACACCCGTACGCTCTGGGTGGACCCGGTGACCGGCGCCTACATCAAGGTGCGCGAGCAGCAGTACAAGGAGCTGCGTCCGGACACCGGCGCCCCGACGGTGGTGCTGGACGCGGACTTCAACTACAACGACGACACGATCAGCCGCAGCGTCGAGACGGTGAAGGAGAACCGTTTCAAGATCGGCATGATCAGTGTCTGGGGCCCGATCATCGCCGGTGTGCTCGGCCTGATCGCCCTGATCGCGGGCGTGTGGCTGGTGACCCGGCCCAAGGGTGACGGCAACGCCCGGCACCGCGCGGACGCGCCGACCTCCGACCCGACGCCGACCCGTGTCGACCAGGAGCCCGTCGGTGGCCCGCTCGACGACGAGATCCCGCCGGCGTCGACGAACTGGCGGTCCGACGAGGTGCCGGCGCAGCGCTCGGGCGCCGGCGAGGTGGAGCGCCGCTGACCGGTACGCCGGAAGCACGACGGAGGGGTGGCCGCACTGCGGTCCACCCCTCCGTCGTGCAGATCTTCCACGCGGGCGACCGTACTTTACATTCGTTACTCGATTGTAACGGCAAGATGTCCGGTGACTTTCCGTCGTGCTCATCACCATCAATGCCCGGTTTGGCCCGACATTTCGCCCTCCACGCCCTGGCCGGGCAGGGGTTTCGTGACGCGTGGTCACCTCCCCGTCCCGCCTCGGTGTTACCCCTGGGTAATCAGGGGGTTGTGAGCTGCACCTCATCGGGTGCACGATCAGGCTCGATCGTTACCCGTCGGTAACAGGGGACGGGCCCGGCGCGGGCCGCCGGTGCGGAATCCGGCCGCCGCGCACATTCGTTCGAGGAGGAACCCGTGCAGAATCGGCTCGACAACCAGGGTCGTACCCGGTGGCGGCGCTTCGCCGCCATGATCGTGCCCACCACGGCCGCCGCCGGTGCCATCCTGTTCGGCATGTCGACCGGCGCCATCGCCTCCGACATCACCGTGTCCGGGCAGACGTTCAAGATCGGGGCCGACCGCCTGGAGGGCGAGGGCTTCAAGCAGTACGGCGGCATCGTCCGGGAGAAGGGCGAGAACGGCAAGGCCGGCGCGACGCGCCCGGTCGCGATGGCCGAGATCAGCAGCGCCGACCTCTACAACCTGTGCCAGTCCGTCCGTGCCGACCTGCCCGGCCTGCCGGTGGTGCTCACCATCAACGCCGGAGAGGGCAAGGACCCCGCCCGGGCCAAGGACCTCGTGATCGCGATGGACTCGCTCGAGGGCAACGCGACCTTCACCAACATCCAGA
Organism: Micromonospora sp. WMMA1949; assembly: GCF_027460145.1. Taxonomy (NCBI): domain Bacteria; kingdom Bacillati; phylum Actinomycetota; class Actinomycetes; order Micromonosporales; family Micromonosporaceae; genus Micromonospora; species Micromonospora sp. WMMA1949. Next base: position 2,868,949 of record NZ_JAPZBG010000001.1, read on the forward strand.
TCGGCCGCGACGCCAGCGACCTCAACCCCACGGCACAGCGGGGCTCGTTCGGCCAGAACTCCGACCGGGTGACCATCCGGGACCTGAAGCAGGTGTCCCGCTACACCACTTCCTCGACGTTCAACCTGGTCGGGCTCCGGCTCAAGGTCAACGTGGGTGACGACGCGAAGGGCAAGGAGTGCTTCTGAGCTGAGCACGGCCCGCGGTGGACGACCACCGCGGGCCGGCTCCACCGTCCCCGTCCCCGCTCCGCCAGGAGGAGTACGTGACAACCGTCGAACCGTCCCACGCCCGGCTCGGTACCGCGACCCGGGCATGGCGGAGCTTCCGCCGCTGGCAGCGGGGCCGGCCGTTCTGGGGCGGCCTGTTGATCATCCTGGCCGGGGTGGAGATGCTCGCCTCCACCCGGTTGACGCTCAACGGCCTGAGCTTCAGCAGCGGCGCCACCGGCCTGCTCGCCCTGCTGATCCCGGCCATCCTGGTGACCTGCGGGGTGCTGCTCTGGCTCAGTCCGCCGCAGCGGCTGTTCTACTCGATCGTCGCGGCGATCACCACCGTCTACTCCCTGATCGGGCTCAACCTCGGCGGCTTCTTCCTCGGCCTGCTGCTCGGCATCGTGGGCAGCGCGCTCGCGTTCGCCTGGGTGCCGACCCGCCCGGCCGATCCGGCCGACCCGGCCGATGACGAGCACGGCAGCGAGGCGGGCGACGAGCCCGACACCGTCGTGGACGGGCAGCCCGTGAGCGCGCAGCCCGTGGACGAGCAGCCCGTGGATGAGCAGGCCGTGGACGAGCAGCCCGTGGACGAGCGGCCGACCGTCGAGGTGCCCGCCGCGGTGCGGCCGGCCGTCGAGCAGCCGACTGCCGAGCGGCCGGGCGGGGAGCGGCCGGTCCCTCGGCAGTCGGTGAACGGGCAGCCGGCCGGATCCGACGGCGGTCCGCCGGAGTGGTCGGGCCGTTCGGCGGACCCGCGCGCCTTCGGCATCGTCCTGCTGGTGCTCGGCCTCGCCACCGCCGGCCTGGCCGTTCAGCCGGGAGCGGTGCAGGCCGCCTCGAGCAGGCCCACCGCGAGTGCCTGTCCGTCGAAGCCCGCCACGCCGTCGAAGGCGCCCTCCGCGACGCCCACCCCGACGCCGAGCGCGAGCCCGACGCGGGAAGGCAACATCATCACCGATTTCTTCGAGGGGATCGGTGACCTGTTCAAGGGCAGCAAGAAGAGCGCGACGCCCTCGCCCACACCGACCGCGAGCGGATCGGCGGCCCCGACGAGCAAGCCGACGACCCGCCCCGGCTCGACCGACTGCCCGGCGCCGGACAAGCCCGGCAAGGTGGACCCGGCGAAACCCGACAAGGTGGAACCCGGCAAGCCCCTGCCGCGTATCGCCGCCGACCCGAGCCTGCCGAAGGTGGCCAAGCAGCCGTCGAAGCTCACCGGCTCCAAGGTGACCATGACCGGGCTGCGGTTCGAGGGGATCACCGACCTCCAGACCGAGCAGGGCGCGCTCAAGGTGCTGAAGTTCAGCATGAAGGAGGCGGTGACCGACGACTTCCTGCTGGTCGCCGATGGTCCCCGGGGCCGCACCCAGCGGTACGCGACCGATCGCCTCACGGTCCGCGACGACGTCGCGTTCTACTGCACCCGGTTCGTCGGCAAGCTCGCCGGCATCAAGCTGACGCTGACCCCGGACCTGCCGTTCCCGGACGGTCTGCCGGTCACGCTGCCCATCCCGGTGACGTTCACCGACCCGGTCATCGACCTGGCGTACGTCACCAGCAACACGCTCACCGGCCGGCCGACGCTGCGGCTGACGCTCGGCGCCTGACCGGACGGGTGCCGGCGGTACGCACCGCCGGCACCCGGAAGCCGGCTCAGAGCCGGGCCAGCGCCTTGCGCAGCGGGTCCAGCCCGAGCGAGCCGAGGTCGAGCGCCTGGCGGTGGAACTCCTTGAGGTCGAAGTCGGCTCCCTTGCGGGCCTTCGCGTCCTCCCGGGCCTGCAACCAGATCCGCTCGCCCACCTTGTACGACGGGGCCTGCCCGGGCCAGCCCAGGTAACGGTTCAGCTCGAAGCGCAGGTTCTCGTCCGGCACCCGGCAGTGCGCCCGCATGAACTCCCAGCCCAGCTCCGGCGTCCACCGCTCGCCCGGGTGGAAGCCGAACGGGTTGTCCTTCGGGATCTCCAGCTCCAGGTGCATGCCGATGTCCACGATGACCCGGGCCGCGCGCAGCGCCTGCCCGTCGAGCATGCCGAGCCGGTCACCGGGGTCGCCGAGGTAGCCCAGCTCGTCCATCAGCCGCTCGGAGTAGAGCGCCCAGCCCTCGCCGTGCCCGGAGACCCAGCACAGCAGCCGCTGCCAGCGGTTGAGCAGGTCGGCCCGGACGGCGGTCTGGGCGACCTGGAGGTGGTGACCCGGCACGCCCTCGTGGTAGACGGTGGTCACCTCGCGCCAGGTGGAGAAGTCGGTGATGCCCTGCGGCACCGCCCACCACATCCGCCCCGGCCGGGAGAAGTCCTCGCTCGGGCCGGTGTAGTAGATGGCGCCGTCGCTCGTCGGCGCGAGGCAGCACTCGATCCGGCGTACCTGCTCGGGGATGTCGAAGTGGGTGCCGTTCAGCTCGGTGATCGCCTTGTCGGCGAGCGCCTGCATCCAGTCCCGGAACGCCTCCTTGCCGCGTACCGTCCGCGCCGGATCGGCGTCGAGCACGCGTACCGCGTCGTCGACCGAGGCGCCGCGCCCGGCGATCCGCGCGGCCACCGCCCGCATCTCGGCCTCCAGCCGGGCCAGCTCCGCGAAACCCCAGGCGTACGTCTCGTCCAGATCGACCTTGGCGCCGAGGAAGTACTGCGAGGCCAGTTCGTAGCGCTCCCGCCCGGCGGCCTGCTTCTCCCGCCCCACCGGCGCCAGCTCGGTGCGCAGGAACTGCCCGAACTCGGCGGTCGCGGCGGTGGCGGCGGCGGCTCCCTTGCGCAGCTCCGCGCCGAGCGTGCCGTCGGCGTCGATCCGCTCGACCAGCCCGTGGAAGAAGTTGTCGCCCTCCGGGTCGACCCAGATGTCGCACTGCTTGGCGACCTCGACGAGCTGCACCTGCGAGCTGACCCGTCCCGCGGCGGCGGCCTCGCGCAGCGTGCGCTTGTAGCCGTCCAGCGCGGACGCGAAGCGGTTGAGCCGGGCGGACACGTTCGCCCGGGCTTCCTCGCCGTCGGTCGGCATGAGGTCGAAGACCATCCGGATCTCGTGCAGCCCGCTGGAGATGACGTTGACCTCGCTGCCGGTCTCGCCGGCGTCGTGGCGGGCCAGCTCCAGGCCGAGGCGCTCCTGCATGGCCTCCTTGGCGGTCCGCTCCGCCTCGGTCTCCGGCTCGGTCACGTCGAGTTCGCCGAGCGTGCGGCGGGCCAGGTCGGCGCGCGCCGCGTAGCCCTCGGGCGACAGGTCGTCGAGCTGGTCGTCGTAGCCGGCGATGCCGACGTAGGTGGCGCCGGTCGGGCTCAGCGGGGCCCACTCGGCCACGTACCGGTTGGCGAGGTCATCGATTCGTCCCACCAGGCGACCCTACGTGACCACGCATCCGGAATACCGCGCGACTTCGTCGTACCTCTGCGGCAGAGTGTCAGGGGTGAACGTCGAGATCACTCCTGACCGGGCGCCGGTACGCAGCTGGCTGCCCGGGTTCGTCGCGCTCGCCGCCATCTGGGGTTCCAGTTTCCTGTTCATCAAGGTCGGCGTCACCGAGCTGCACCCCGTGCACCTCACCCTCTACCGCGTGGCCACCGGCGCGCTGACGTTGCTCGTGGTGCTCGCGGTGCTGCGCGACCGGCTGCCCCGCGACCTGCGGGTCTGGGCGCACATGCTCGTGGTGGCCGCGTTCGGCGTCGCGGTGCCGTTCACCCTGTTCGGCTACGGCGAGCAGCGGGTCGAGTCGATGCTCGCCGGCATCTGGAACGCCACCACGCCGCTGATCGTGCTGCCCCTGGCGGTGCTGGTGTTCCGCACCGAGCGGCTGACCGCGCGGCGGGCGGTCGGGCTGGGGCTGGGCTTCGTCGGCGTCCTCGTGGTGCTCGGCGTCTGGGAGGGCGTCGGTGGCGCCCACTTCGTCGGCCAGCTCATGTGCTTCGGTGCGGCGGCCTGCTACGGCCTGGCCATTCCGTACCAGAAGAAGTTCGTCGCGGGCAGCGCGTACTCCGGCCTGTCGCTGTCGGCGGCCCAGCTGCTGGTGGCGACCGCGCAGCTCGCGGTGGTCGCGCCGTTCGTCGGCACGCCGCCGTCGCCGCTCGACCTCTCCCCGCGCGTGGCGGCGAGCGTGCTGGCACTCGGCGCGCTCGGCACCGGGCTCGCCTTCGTCATCAACATGCGCAACATCCGGCTGGCCGGGGCCAGCACGGCGTCCACAGTGACATACCTGATCCCGGTGTTCGCGGTGCTCGTCGGCGCGGTCGTGCTCGGTGAGCGGATGACCTGGCACCAGCCGGTGGGCGCGCTCGTGGTGCTGGCCGGCGTGGCGGTCGCGCAGGGCCTGTTCGGGCGGCGCCGCCCGCGCCCGGACGCGGTGGCACCCACCACCCGTCCGGTCGAAGCGGCCACCAGGGGCTGACCCGTCAGCCGCGGCCGGCCGTCCACTTCACCAGGCGGTCGGCCGTCCAGGTGTTCACCACACGCTTCGCCGGTACGCCGCACAGCGCGGCCCGCTCGCAGCCGAACCGCTGCCAGTCGAGCTGGCCGGGCGCGTGCGCGTCGGTGTCGATGGCGAACCGGCACCCGGCCTCCAGCGCGAGGCGGATCAGCCGCTTCGGCGGGTCCTGCCGCTCCGGCCGGGAGTTGATCTCGACGGCCACGTCGTGCTCCGCGCAGGCGGCGAAGACGGCGTCCGCGTCGAACTCGCTCTCCTTGCGGGTACGCGCCCGGTGCCCCTTGTCACCCGGCCCGGTCACCCCGGCGGGCCGGGAGGAGACCATCCGGCCGGTGCAGTGACCGAGGATGTCCAGGTGCGGGTTCGCGATCGCGGTCAGCATCCGGCGCGTCATCTTGGCCCGGTCGTCGTTCAGGCCGCTGTGCACCGAGCCGACCACCACGTCCAGGCGGGCCAGCAGCTTCTCGTCCTGGTCGAGTGAGCCGTCGGCGAGGATGTCCACCTCGATGCCGGTGAGGATCCGGAAGCCTTTCGGCAGCGCCTCGTTGACGGCGGCGACGTGATCGAGCTGCTTGCGCAGCCGCTCCGCGGTCAGGCCCCGGGCCACTGTGAGTCGCGGCGAGTGGTCGGTGAGCACCAGGTACTCGTGGCCCAGCTCGACCGCCGCCAGCGCCATCTCCTCGATCGGTGAGCCGCCGTCGGACCAGTCCGAGTGGGTGTGGCAGTCGCCGCGCAGCGCGTCCCGCAGCTTCGCCGCCGCCTCGTCCAGGTCGGTGCCCTCGGTGGCCAGCAGCCGGCGCAGGTAGACGGGTTCCTCGCCGGCCAGCGACTCGGCCACGCAGCGGGCGGTGACGTCACCGACGCCGGACAGCTCGGTCAGCTTGCCGGTGCGGGCCCGCTCGGCCACCTCGGCGGCGGGCAGCGCGCCGAGCGTCTTCGCCGCCGACCGGAACGCGCGCACCCGATAGGTGGCCTCGTTCGCCCGTTCCAGCAGGAACGCGATCCGGCGCAGGTCAGCGAGGGGATCCCGGGCACTCATGTCCTGGAACCTACGCGCTCACGCCGTCCGCCGCGTGGCCCCGCACCGCGCGTCGGTCAGCCGCTGCGGGTGGACCGGCCGGGCGCGGCCGGACAGCCGTGCTTGCGCTGCCAGGCGGTGACCTCGGCGACCGGCGAGCGGTTGCCGCCCTTGCGCCAGGAGTTCAGGTACGGCGCCGGCCAGACCACGCCCCGGCGGATCCACCAGTCGTCGGCGCCGGTGCACTTCGGGGAGAGACCGAAGTGCAGGTGGCAGACGTTGTTGGCGTTGCCCGTACGGCCGACCTTGCCGAGCTGCTGCCCGGCACGCACCCGTACCCCGGCGTCGACGCCGGCCGCGATCGCGCTCAGGTGCGAGCCGTAGTAGCGCACCCCGTCGTCGCCGAGCAGCGATACGGAGAGCCCGCCGTTGTTCGGGCCCAGCGGCCCGCGCTTGTCGAACCGGTCGACCCGGCTCACCTCCAGCACCACGCCGTCGGTGACCGCCACCACCGGCTCGCCGCAGTCGGCGAACACGTCGGTGCCGGGGTAGCCGCCGTGCGTCGGGTGGTAGTCGACGTTGCCCGCCCGCACCGGGAAGACCCGCTTCACGTCCGTGCGGGCCGGCGACGGCGCCGCGGACGAGGAGGCGGCCGGTGGCGAGGCGGGGTCGGCGGGCTGCGCGGCCGTCGTCATCGGGCTCGGCTCCTGCCACCTGTCGGCGCGCCCGGTGGTGGCGCCGCATCCGCCGGCGGCGAGTGCCGCGACGAGCAGCAGGATCGGGTACGCCGGCCGCGTGCGGCGTCCGATCGATGGCGAGCGCATCCGGTCATCCTGACAGACCACTACCGTAGGGACGAAAGCCGAACGCGGGACGGATGGTCGGGAGAGGGGGCGGCGGTGACGCACGGGTGGCACGGCGGACCCGAGGGGACGGGTCCGGGAACGTTCCCGCCGCGTACGCCCTCGGGGCTCTTCCCGTCGAGCACGTCGATGCGGCCCAGCTACCGCGAGCCGTACCCGGTCACCGGAGCCGGTGTCGCGGTCGGCGCGCTGGTCGCGTTCGCCTGGTTGCTGTTGTTCGGGCTGCTCGGCCGCGGCGTGGCCGGTTACGCCTGGTGGACGCTGCTGGCCGGCGGCCTGGCCTGGCTGGCCGCCGCGGTGCTGGTCCGCCACGGCGACCGAGGGGTCGCGACGGGGGTCGCGATCGTCACCGCGGGTGGCTGGAGCATCGCCGCGGCGATCGTCGCGACGCGCTGGGCACAGACCGGAGACTGGCCGCTCTGGTGACCTTCGGTGCCGGTTTCGCTGCGTAGCGAAGGCCACCTTGACGTACGCGTGAGGACGGTCCACGCTCGCGGTATGGCCTGGACCACATCGCCGCGGCTCGACCCCGACCGGAGCCGCCGTCGCCTGCAACTCCTCGCCGAGTTGGCCGGTGCGCGTGCGGTACAGCAGCGCCAACGGCCGCAGCGGGCCCGCACCGAGCGGCTGCGCCAACTCATCGCCACCCGCCGGCGCGTCGTCGGCTGACCGGCTTTCTCCCGAGGAACGGCCGGCCCATACGGGGCGTTGACCGCTCGCCTGCCGACCCGACCGGTTAACGTGCATCGCGTGACGTGTCGGCGTGCTGCCGAGGCCAATTTGGGGGGACCGTGTCGTACTTCGCTGCTGCCGTGGCGCGCGTCGACGGCGGCTGGACCGCCGGTGAGGTGAGCCTGCGAGGCGTCACCGACATCGAGGAGGTGGCCGACCGGCTGCGCGACGTCGAGCCGGACGCCGACCTCTCGCTGCTGTTCGTCGAGGCCGACGACACGTACCTGGTCGTCATGCGCCTGGACGAGGGGGAGGACCTGCGGGTCTTCGGCTCGGACTCGGCGTACGCGGAGGAGTCCCGGCTGGGTGCGCTGCTCGTCGGCGACCTGAAGACCTCGGTGACCGGGCTGGAGGATGTCGACGAGCCGCGTGCCTCCGCCGGCGACGACGACACCGAGCAGCCCGCTGTGGACCCGGAAGCAGACCCGGTGGGCGACGCGGACCTGCTGACCGACCTGGGGATCCCGGCGCAGAAGCTGCTGGCGCTCTGCGCGCACGAGGGCTCCATGCCGGCCGACGTGACAGCCGAGATCTGCCAGGTGCTGGGCTGCGTGGACGAGGTCGAGGAGCTGCGTGAGGTCTGAGCCCGGGGAGTCCCTGACGCCCGGCGCCGCCGAACCGGCCGACGCGACCGATCCGTCGCTGGAGACCGTACGCCCGGGGCAGCCCACCCCCGGGCGGGCCGCACGCGTCGGTCCCGGCGCGGACGAGGCACTGGCCGACCCGGGCGCGGTGGGCCGCCGGCAGCGGCACGAGCTGTGGATGCGCCGGGCCCTCGAGGTCGCGGCGACCGGCCCGGACGGTGCGACCCCCGACGCCGACGACGTGCCGGTCGGCGCGGTGCTCTACGGCCCCGACGGGACCGAACTGGCGATCGGCCGCAACGAGCGGGAGCTGACCGGCGACCCGACCGCGCACGCCGAGGTGCTGGCGTTGCGCCGGGCCGCGCAGCGGCTGGGCCGCTGGCGGCTGGACGACTGCACGCTCGTGGTGACGCTGGAACCGTGCACCATGTGCGCCGGGGCGATCGCGCTGGCGCGCGTCCCGACAGTGGTGTTCGGCGCCTGGGAACCGAAGACCGGCGCCGTCGGGTCACTCTGGGACGTGCTGCGCGACCGCCGCGTCACGCACCGCCCCGAGGTGTACGGCGGCGTGCTGGAACGCGAGAGCGCTGCGCTGTTGCGCGCGTTCTTCCGCTGAGGAGTTCTGGTCCTGTCTCAGGCTCCGGCCGGCGCGGGGCGCAGCAGCGTCGCGGCGATCGCGCGGCCGACCTCGGTCCAGGCGGTCGGACGCAGCGTGGCCGGGTCGAGCCGGACGATCGACCGGGTGCCGGTGGCGTGCACCGTGGTGCCGTCGACCGAGCGGAACTCGAAGGCGTAACGGGCGCTGCTGGTGCCGAAGTGTTCCAGCCAGAAGTGCACCGCCACCGTGCCGACGCCGACGACCGGCGCCCGGTAGGTGATGGTGAACTCGCGGACCGCGTGGAACACGTCGGGTGCGGCGTGCACGTCGCCCCGGAAGGCGACGCCGCGTTCGGCCCAGTACGGCGTCAGGGCGCGTTCCAGCAGCACCGCGTAGCGGGCGTTGTGCAGGATGCCCATCGCGTCGAGGTCGTCGAAGTGCACCGGCACGTGCTCGACGTGCCCGAACTCGGCGACCGGCCGGTCGGTGGTGGCGTGGCTCATGACTGGCCTTCCGGTAGCAGGGTCGGATCCGGGCAGAGCGCCCGCAGCCGGGTCAGCAGACCCTGGCGGGCGTGCCGGTAGGTGGCGTCCGGGTCGAGCAGCCGGGACCGCATCACCGCGCTGATCCCCAGCGCGTCGATCTCGTACGCGAGCAGCGGCACGACCAGGTCGGCGGGCAGTTCGCCCAGGTCGACGGCCTCCTGGACGAGGCGTTCCAGCAGCGCGGTCCAGCGGGCGAACGCCTCGGCGAGCCGGTCCCGGACCGGGCCGGGGCGGGCGTTGTACTCGAACTCGGTGTTGGCGAAGAAGCAGCCGCCGGGCAGCACCCGGGCGGCGTAGAAGTCGATCCGGGCGTCGTGCAGCGCACGCAGCCGGCGTACGCCCCGAGGGGCGAGCAGGGCGGGCGCGACGATCCGCTCCCGCCACTGCGCCACCGCGCGGTCGACGGTGGCGAGTTGCAGTGCCTCCTTGGAGCGCCAGTGCGCGAAGAGGCCGGACTTGCTCACCTCCAGCCGGTCGGCGAGCTGGGCCAGGGAGAGGCCGTGCAGGCCGACCTCGGTCGCCAGCGCCACCGCGGTGTCGAGCACCGCGGTGCGGGTGCGGTCGCCACGGGCGACGCGGCCGTCGGAGGTCATGCGATCAGCGTAGGGGAAACAAGCACGACCGGTCGTATTTATTTTTGTGACGGCGGTAACGCGGAACCGCCCCGCCACCGAGCGGTGGCGGGGCGGTTCAGGTTGGTCCGAGTCAGGCGATGATGGTGTCCAGCGCGATCTCGACCATCTGGCCGAACGTCTGCTCGCGCTCCTGCGACGTGGTCTTCTCGCCGGTCTTGATGTGATCGCTGACGGTCAGGATGGTCAGCGCGCGGGCCTTGAAGCGCGCCGCGATCGTGTAGAGCGCCGCCGACTCCATCTCCACCGCCAACACGCCGTAGTCAGCGAGCGTGTCGTACAGGTCCGGCCGGTCCGTGTAGAAGGCGTCCGCCGCCAGGATCGGCCCGACCCGCATGCTGATGCCGCGCCGCTCGGCCACCTCGACCGAGGTACGCAGCAGCCCGAAGTCGGCAACCGGGGCATAGTCGATCAGCCCGTCGAAGCGCATCCGGTTCATGTTCGAGTCGGTGGACGAACCGATGGCCGCCACCACGTCCCGCAGCTGCAGATCCTCGGTCAGGGCGCCGCAGGAGCCGACCCGGATCAGCGACTTCACGCCGTACTCGTTGACCAGCTCGTGCGCGTAGATCGAGGCGGACGGCATGCCCATGCCGGAGCCCTGGACGGACACGTCGACACCGTTCCACTTCCCGGTGAAGCCCAGCATGCCGCGCACCGTCGTGTAGCAGCGGGCCCCTTCCAGGTAGGTCTCCGCGATCCACTTGGCCCGCAGCGGGTCGCCCGGCATCAGGACCCGCTCGGCGATCTCTCCCGGCTCAGCGCCGATGTGCGTACTCATGGCAAAGATCCTGCCAGGCCGGGCCGAGGGATACCGGTTCGGCGTCCAAGCCGGCGGTCCTGTACCCTCGTCGGCGGTGGCGTGTCCGAGTGGCCTAAGGAGCACGCCTCGAAAGCGTGTGAGGGTTTACGCCCTCCGCGGGTTCAAATCCCGCCGCCACCGCTCGTGAACAGCGAGAACGCCCGGTCGATCCGCGAGGATCGCACCGGGCGTTCCGCTTGTGCCCCTCGGCAAGCCGGTTGTGTGACGAGGGTCGATGCGCCTATAACTGTTGTCGGCTCCCGCCGGCAGTCGGCGGGCTCTGCACGGGGGACAAATGAAGATCAGATCGGTCCTTGCTGCCGGCGTTCTCGCCGCTGTCCTGTTGGCCTTCGGCTCGCCGGCCCCGGCCCAGGCCGCCGACGTCCTGCAGGTCAACTCTGCCTACAACGACTCGTCGGACGACCTCGGAAGACTGTACGTCTCCGTCACCTCGTCCCAGCCGGTTGCCGAGATCCGCGCGGAACTCGTCGACGAGGAGACCGGGGCGCTGGTCGCGCGCGCCACGGACTTCGTGCTCCACTCGGAGGCTCCGGAGAAGACCGTCTTCCGCACTTCGGCGCCCCTGATTCTCGACGCGCTCGGCGACTACCTCGTGCACGTCGAGGTGACCGACGTTGCGGGCAACCACGTACGGCAGGAGCGTGCCGGGTGGATCCTCTACCGGGTCGTCACCTTCCTGGAGGATGTGACGATCAACCCCACCACCGTCGACTACGACAACCGCCAGGTGGCTGTCCGGGGGGTGCTCAAGGGCCGCTGGCCGGGCACCGGCGAGGTTCGGCCGCTCGCCGACTTCCCGGTCCAGGTCAACAGCAGCTTCGACCCGACTCCGGCCATCACTGCGTCCGACGGCTCATTCGGCAAGACGGTCACCATCTACGCCATCAGCCCGGAAGTCGACATCTCCTACTCCTACTCCCTGGGCCGGCCGTACTTCGAGTACATTCCCCAGCAGATTTTCCCGATCACGATCGATCCGCGGGAGACCCGGATCACGGCAAAGGTGAATCGCACCCGGGTGGCAGCGGGCCAGAGCGTCCGGCTCACCGGACAGCTGTCGTGGCTCACCGCCTCCGGGTGGGCCCCGCATGCCAACCAGGTCCACGACATCTACCTGGACCTGTGCGACGACAACCGCTGTTACGCCACCTACGGTCCGCTCGACACCGACGGCAAGGGCCAGTTCGCAGCAGACGTGGTCCCTCTTCACAGCGGATACTTCATCATCGGCTACTCACCGTCGGACCGGTTCGTGGCCGGCAGTTCGGGTCGGACGAAGGCTGTCACCGTAGTGGCGGCTCAGCGGTAGCGGAGCGCTGTTCGGCCCCTGCCGACTCCTGCCCTATGGTCAGCAGGGGCCGTAGCCCTCGTCGAAGAGGCGGCGGGCCCAGTCCGCGTACCCGGCGATGATCTCGCGGACGGTGACCCCGTCGTGCAGGAACAGGTACGCGCGGTCTCCGTCGCGGGCGAGCAGCCCGGCGAAGCGGTGACTGCCGGGCGGCGCCGGCAGGTCGACGGCGCCAGGGTACGCGGCGCGGACCTCGCCCACCGGCGTGCCGGCGCTGATGCCCTCGGGCGTGCTCATCGGGTCGTCGAGCCAGAGCAGGACGAGCCGGTCGCCGACGAAGATCGGGCTGACCGCACCGTGTCCGACCAGCGCGGGCCCGCATGCCTCCTCGTCGGCGCGCAGCACGCCGCGCCGGGTCAGGTCCGCCTCGGTGTCACCGAACTCCGCGTCGCGCAGGCCGTCCAGGCTGACCACCTGCGTGACGCCGACCGGTTCGACCGGCCACTGTGGATGAACGCCGCTGCCGGCTGCGGACGCGGCAGCAAGCAGTGCGGCAATAAAGCCGAATTGTCGTAGTTTCATGCAATCCCCCAGTCACCAACGGGACCGGGGCGATGAGGTTGCTGCTGCGGGTCGGATTGGCGTAGTTCCCACTCTTCGGCCAGCTCGTCCCAGTAGTCGGCGGACAGTCCGCGCCGGCCGTGCGCCAGCCAGCCGTCCGTGTCGCGTTCCAGGTGCAGGCCCAGCTCGGCGAACGGGTCGATCCACGCGCCCGGCTCCGCGCCCAGCCGGGCCAGCGCGGTGTTGATCGGCCACTCGGTCCGCGGCCGGTCCAGCGCGGCGTCGTACCGCGGGCCCCAGCTCACCTCGCCGCCCAGCCAGACCACCGCCGACTGGTGGCCCAGGCCACCCGCGAACTCCGCTTCCAGGTACGCCACCGGGCCGCTGGTCGACCAGCGGGCCAGCACGTCGGCCAGGGGCGGCGACAGCACCAGCCGGAACGGGCGCTCGGCGTGCGGCTCGTCGGTGGCGTAGTCCGGCAGGCCGCCGGTCAGCTCCTGCACCAGTTGCGGGGTGACCGGCAGCAGCGCGAAGTCCTGGCGGAGCGCGGCGAGCACCGCGTGGTCGAGGTCGGCGGTCTGCTCGCGAAGCAACTCGACGTCGGCGACCACGGCGCTGAGCTGGTAACTCATCCGGTCCTCTCGGCGTCCACAGGCTGTGGATGGAACATGTGTACGACGGTCGTCGGGTGCCTCGGCGCGCTCGGCGGGTGACGCGGCCGATGCCCAACGTACGGGCGCGGCAGCGCTGCCGCATCACCGCGCCCGATACTTGCTCCGCACGGTTGTCGGATCGGGGCGGCGGCGTTCGTAGCCGGGGTGACGGCAGCCCGGCCGGCGGCCGACGACGGCGAAAGAGGAACCGATGGCGCAGTACCTGATCTCCGTACTCGACGACACGACCGGCTCGGCCACCGAGGCGGAGATGGCCGCGATCGGTGAGTTCAACGAACGGTTGCGAGCCGACGGTCACTGGGTCTTCGCCGGTGGGCTCGCCGCACCGGAGACGGCCACCGTCGTGGATGCGCGGGGCGGAAGTCCGCTGCTCACCGACGGACCCTACGTGGAGACGAAGGAGTACGTCGGCGGGTTCTGGATCATCGAGGCGCCGGACTTCGACGTGGCGCTGCCGCTCGCCGCGCTGGCGTCGCAGCGGTGCAACAGGCGGGTCGAGCTGCGGCCGTTCCTGGCCGCGTGACAGACGTCGGCGAGGCGCTCACCCGGGTCCACCGCGAGGAATGGGCCCGGGTGGTGGCCACGCTCGCCCGGCGCATCGGCGACCTCGACGTCGCGGAGGAGATGACGGCCGAGGCGTTCGCCGCCGCCGTCGAGCGGTGGTCGGCCGACGGCGTACCGCCGAACCCGGGCGCGTGGCTCACCACCACCGCGTACCGGCGGGCCGTGGACCGGATCCGGCGCGAGAGCCGGCGGGACGACAAGCACCGGGAGGCGCTGATGCTGGCCGACGTGCCGGAACCGCTCGGTGTCATCGACGACGACCGGCTCCGCCTGATCTTCACCTGCTGTCACCCGGCGCTGGCCATGGAGGCGCGGGTGGCGCTGACGCTGCGCCTGGTCGGCGGGCTCACCGTGCCGGAGATCGCCCGCGCGTACCTGGTCCAGGAGCCCGCCATGGGCAGGCGGATCACCCGGGCCAAGACGAAGATCAAGGCAGCCGGGATCCCGTACCGGGTGCCGTCCCGTGATGACCTGCCGACCCGGGTCGCCGGCGTGCTCGCCGTCCTGTACCTGATCTTCAACGAGGGCTACCTCGCCTCCGACCCGGGCAAGGAGGCGGTCCGCGCCGACCTGACCGCCGAGGCGATCCGGCTCACCCGGCTGGTCCGTACGCTGCTGCCCGACGACCACGAGGCCGCCGGGCTGCTGGCGCTGATGCTGCTCACCGAGGCCCGCCGCCCCGCCCGGGTCTCCGCGACAGGCGAACTCGTCGTCCTCGCCGAACAGGACCGCAGCGCCTGGGACCGGGAGCTGATCGCCGAGGGACAGGCCCTGGTCCGCGCGTGCATCGCCGCCGGACGGCCGCCGGGCCGCTACCAGATCCTCGCCGCGATAAACGCCGTCCACACCGACGCCCGCGACGCGCGGGACACCGACTGGGCGCAGATCGCCGCGCTCTACGACCATTTGGTACGCGTCGACCCGTCGCCGATCGTGCGGCTCAACCGGGCGGTGGCGGTCGCCGAGCTGGACGGGCCGCAGGTCGCGCTCGCCGAGGTGGACGTGCTGCCGCTGGAGGGCTACCACGCGTACCACGCGACGCGCGCCGAGTTGTTGCGGCGGATGGGGCAGGGCGGGGAGGCGCGGGCGGCGTACGACAGGGCGATCGAGCTGGCCGGGAACAGCGCGGAGACGGCGTATCTGAAGCGGCGGCGCGACCAGCTGGGCGGCCGATGAACGCCCGCGTGAACCGGTCAACCGGTGCGGATGAAACCGAGGCACGCATGACGCGGCGCAGCCAGCGCTGCTACCGGCTGAACTCTCAACCTTCGCCTGGTGCCCGGAGGGTGAAGAGCTTGGCTTGAATTCGCTCCTTGCGAGTCTCGAAGGGCCCGGCGGACTGCTGGAGGTCGAGCACGACTTTGTCGTCCGAGTGCCGATAGTCGTCGTAGTAATACGAGTATTGCTTCCCCGGCGTGCTCTCGCCGAGAGGGTCGGCGTAGGCGAGGACGATGTACTTGGACAGCCCCGGGACCGACTTCCGATCGTGGAGTTGATGGACGCACCTCTGGAACTCGCGCAGGTTCTGAGGGCTGGGGCCGCCCTTGAAGCCGGACGAACCGCCTGTGTAGGGATCAAACCGTTGCGGGTGCACGTAGAACTTGAACTCGACGAACGCCTTCTCCTCGCCGCGATGCAGGACGAGGTCGATCCGTTCGCACTCCACGAACTGCTGCACGCCTTCGTCGACGTCATGCAGCTGCCGGCAGAAGAAGTGGCGAAAGACCGACTCGTTCCAGCTGGCCAGCGGCGCTCGTCGGAGCTCACCGGGCATGAACTCGATGGTGCGGAGGAAGGTTGATCGGACAACCGCATCCAGGCTCTGCCCCATCGACGGAACGTATCAGCCCGGCGGCTGGAAACGTTGAGGACAGAACGGCGAGCCGGTGGCCGCGGAGACGACGAAGGGCCGGTCCCCGATGGGGCCGGCCCTCGCGTTCGTGCTGCTCAAGAGAGCGGAGGATACGAGATTCGAACTCGTGAGGGTGTAAACCCAACACGCTTTCCAAGCGTGCGCCCTAGGCCTCTAGGCGAATCCTCCGCGAGCCAGGATACAGGTCCCGCGACGGCGGGCCACCCCACCCTCCCGGAAGATCCACAACCCTTCGGGTAGGCTTGGCGTCACCTCCCGTGCGGCGGTACCTCGTGAACCTCCCCAGGGCCGGAAGGCAGCAAGGATAAGCGAGCTCTGCCGGGTGCACGGGAGGCCTTTCTGTCTCCCGGGCCGGGTAACGTCGCTGCGGGTCGGGTCACGGGGTGGTGGGTGGTCACCCGGGGCCGACCGGCGCAGAATGGCTCGGTCGAGAGGAGGCGGGACGGGTGGCACTGGCCCTTTACCGCAAGTACCGGCCGCGGACGTTCGCCGAGATGATCGGCCAGGAGCAGGTCACCGAGCCGCTGTCGCAGGCGCTGCGCAGCGGGCGGCTCAACCACGCCTACCTCTTCTCCGGTCCGCGGGGCTGCGGCAAGACCTCCAGCGCCCGGATCCTGGCCCGCTCCCTCAACTGTGAGCAGGGCCCCACCCCCGAGCCGTGTGGGCAGTGCGACTCGTGCCGCGGCCTGGCTCCCGACGGCGGCGGCTCGATCGACGTCATCGAGATCGACGCGGCCAGCCACGGTGGTGTCGACGACGCCCGTGAGCTGCGCGAGAAGGCGTTCTTCGCCCCGGCCCGCAGCCGCTTCAAGATCTACATCATCGACGAGGCGCACATGGTCTCGTCGGCCGGCTTCAACGCCCTGCTCAAGCTGGTCGAGGAGCCCCCGGAGTACGTCAAGTTCATCTTCGCCACCACCGAACCGGAGAAGGTCCTCGGCACTATCAAGTCGAGGACCCACCACTACCCGTTCCGGCTGTTCCCGCCGAAGGTGGTCCGCCCCTACCTCGAGCAGCTCTGCGAGGCGGAGGGCGTCAAGGTCGAGCCGGCGGTCTTCCCGCTGGTGGTGCGTGCCGGCGGCGGCAGCATGCGCGACAGCCTCTCCGTACTCGACCAGCTCATCGCGGGCGCCGGCCCGGAGGGCGTCGACTACGCCCGGGCCGCCGCGCTGCTCGGCGTCACCGACACCGCGCTGATCGACGAGATGTGCGACGCGCTCGCCGCCGGTGACGGCGCCGCCGCGTACGCCACCGTCGACCGGGTCGCCGAGGCCGGGCACGACTCGCGCCGCTTCGCCTCCGACCTGCTGGAACGCCTCCGCGACCTGATCGTCCTGCAGCAGGTGCCCGACGCCGCCGCCCGGGGCCTCATCGACGGGCCGGCCGACCAGATCGAGCGGATGGCCGCCCAGGCCCAGCGCCTCGGCCCGGCCACGCTGTCCCGCTGCGCCGACATCGTGCACAACGGCCTGGTCGAGATGCGCGGCACCACAGCGCCCCGGCTGCTGCTGGAGCTGATCTGCGCGCGCATGCTCCTGCCCGGCGCGGACGACTCCTCGGCCGGCCTGCTCCAGCGCCTGGAGCGGATGGAGCGCCGGCTGACGCTGGGCGGCGCCGAGCTGCCGTCGGCCGCCGCCGACTCCGCGCACCCCGACCACACCCCTGGGGTACGCCCGGCGGCTCCCGCCCCGGGGGCGGCTGCCGCCGCGGTCCACCCGGATTCCGCCGGCAGGCCGGCGGCTGCCGGTGCCCCGACCGGGGCCGCCGCCGCACGTGCCGCTGCCGCCGCTGCGGCAGGCGCCCGGAGCGCCACACCCGGCTCCCGTCCGGTCGGCCCCGCCACCGGCACCCGTCCGGCCCCGAACGGTGCGGGCATCGATTCCCGCCCCGCGGCCGGTGCCGTTCCCGAGTCCGGTCCGGCATCTGCCGAGTCCGGCCCGCGTCCCGCCTCGGTGGGGACCGAAGCGGCCGCGGCTGCCGGGGTCCACCCGGCCACGGACGCCGGGTTCGCTGCGCTGGCCGCCGCCGAGCGGGCCGCCGCCGGCTCGACGACGTCCGGTCAGGCAGCCGCCCGACGCCCGGTACCGCCGTCCGCGGTGATGCCCGACCCGGCCACGCCCGAGCCGCCCCGCCCCGGCGCGGCGAATCCCGGCGCGCTCGACGCGGTAGCGGTGCGCCGCGTCTGGCCCGAGGTGGTCGGCAAGGTCAACCGGAGCAACAAGCGGATCGCCGCGCTGATGCGTGACGCGGTGGTACGCGACCTGGACGGCGACACGCTCGTGCTGACCGTGAAGTCGACGGTGCTGGCCAAGATGATGGCCGACCACGCCGCCGTCCTGACCGACGCGCTCTACGAGGAACTGGGCGGCCGCTGGCAGATCCGCTGCGAGGTGGCCGGTGAGCGCGGTGCGGCCTCGCTCGGTGGCCCGTCCCGCCCGTCCGGAGCGAGCCGCGCCCAGGCCGACGCCGCACCGGGGCGCACCCCGTCCGACAGCGCTCCGGCCCGCCCGGCGTCCGACGCCGGGTCCGGTGGGCCGGATTCCGGGGCGGCAGGTGCTGCTCACGGCCGTCCGGACGCTGACGCCGGGTACCGCGACGTAGCCGACGCGGGAGCGAGCCGTCCCGGCTCCGACGCCGGTCCGAGCCGTCCCGGCTCGGAGGCGGGATCGGGCCGCCCGGGTTCAGCCCACTCCGGTCCGGGCCGTCCGGATTCCGCTGCCGTCGGGCACCCGGTGTCCGGCGGCGCCCCGGGACAGCCGGTGTCCGGCTCGGGCGGCACCACGGGCAGCCGAGCCACTGGTAACCCGGCCACCAGCGGCCGAGGCGCCGCAGGCCAGGCCGGAGGACCGGCGGGCCGGGCCGACGCGGGTTCGGCCGACGCCTCGCACCGGACGGCGGCGACCGCTGCCGGTGACCAGGCCGGCGAGGAGGACTGGCCGGAGCCGGCCCGACCCGGTGGCGCGGCCACCGCCTCGGCCACTGCCTCGGTCGCCGGCACCGCCTCGGCCACCGGTACCGCCTCGGCGGCGGGCACCGGGGGTGCGGAGGACTGGCCGGCGGCTGCCCGTCCGGGCGGGGGGACGGCGACCGCTACCGCGCCTGTCGTCGTACCCAAGCCGGCTGGACCTGCGGCGGCGCCTGCCGGTGGGGCGAGGCCGGCGGAGCCGAAGAACAGCGCGATCGCGGCGGCGCGTGCGGCCGCGGCGGCTGCCGCCGCGGGCGGTGGGGCCGGCAAGGGGCCGCGCGCGGCGCAGCCGGCGCGAAAGACGGCCGATGCCGAGTGGGCGGGCGAGCCGCCCTACGACCCGGACTTCGACGGCCCGGTGCGGGGCGGGGGCGCGCCCGCGGCGGCGCCCGCCTACGAGGGGTTCGATCCGGGCGACGAGCCGCTCGACGAGGTGATCGACGAGCGGACCGCCCGGCAGTCGAGCGAGGAGCAGGCGGTGCAGCTGCTGCGCGAGACGTTCGGGGCGGAGAAGATCGACGAGGTGGACGCGCGCTGAGCGCGCGTCGACCGCGATTCAGCGGTGCCGTGGCCCGACTAGGCTGGGCGCGGCCGACCAGACGAGTGGAAGAAGGAGCGGTCCGTGCGCCCAGGTGGACAGCCGAACATGCAGCAGATGCTGAAGCAGGCGCAGAAGATGCAGCAGCAGATCGCCAAGGCCCAGGCCGAGCTGGCCGAGGCGGAGCTGACCGGCACCGCCGGCGGGGGCCTGGTCACCGCGACCGTCGCCGGTACCGGTGAGCTGAAGGCGATCAAGATCGACCCGAAGGCGGTCGACCCGGAGGACGTCGAGACGCTCGAGGACCTGGTCGTCGCGGCCGTGCACAACGCCGCCGAGGCGGCCCGCGAGCTGACCGAGAAGAAGATGGGCCCGCTCGCGGGCGGCATGGGCGGCCTCGGCCTGCCCGGGTTCTGAGCCGGCAGATGTACGAGGGTGCCATCCAGGATCTGATCGACGAGCTGGGCCGGTTGCCGGGCGTGGGCCCGAAGAGTGCCCAGCGGATCGCGTTCCACGTGCTGTCGGCGGATCCGGCCGACGTCAACCGGCTGGCCGGCGCGCTGCGCAAGGTGAAGGACCTGGTCCGGTTCTGCACGACCTGCTACAACGTGGCCGAGTCGGAGCAGTGCCGGATCTGCCGCGACCCACGGCGTACCGACGAGGTGCTCTGCGTGGTCGAGGAGCCGAAGGACGTGGTGGCGATCGAGCGGACCGGCGAGTTCCGCGGGCGCTACCACGTGCTCGGCGGCGCGATCAATCCGCTGGAGGGCATCGGCCCGGACAACCTGCGGATCCGTGAGCTGATGACCCGCCTGGGCAGCGGCGAGGTCCGCGAGCTGATCCTCGCCACCGACCCCAACACCGAGGGCGAGGCGACGGCCACCTATCTGGCTCTGATGGTCAAGCCGATGGGGATCGCCGTGACCCGGCTCGCGAGTGGACTGCCGGTCGGCGGCGACCTCGAGTACGCCGACGAGATCACGCTGGGCCGGGCCTTCGAGGGCCGCCGGGCCGTCTGAGTTTCGGTCGTACCGCCTCCGGCGGGTGCCCCTCGGGGTGCCCGCCGGACGTGTCTCCGGGCCGGGCCGGGACACCCGTCGATCTGACAGGAGCGTGCGTCCGGGACCGGATCGACGTAATAAATTCGCCCTTCAAACCGACGAAACGTCGGTGGCCTAAGGGATTCTCCTTCGATTCGCATGCCTCGTTGCGGAACAGACACGATTCGATACCAACCCACCCCCCGCCGGTTTCCGGGCCGTCCGCGCGAGGGCTAAGGTCTGCGCACATCGGTGACCCTGTCACCACGTTGTCCGTACCCCCAAGGACGAGGTGAAAGCACCATGCGTGCATCGAGGCCGAAGGTCGCAATCGCGGCCGTCGCGGTCGCGGCCCTCGCGGTTGCAGGCTGCGCCGAGAGCGACCGTGAGAGTGGCTCCGGAGATAGCAAGAAGGACACCCTCGTCTTCGGCGTCGCCGGAGACCCGAAGGTGCTCGACCCCAGCTTCGCCAGCGACGGTGAGTCGCTGCGCGTGGCGCGCCAGGTCTTCGAGACCCTGGTCCGTCCGGAGGAGGGCGGCACCAAGGTGACGCCGGGCCTCGCCGAGTCCTGGACGCCGGACGCGGCGGGCACCACCTGGACGTTCAAGCTCCGCTCGGGAGTCAAGTTCCACGACGGCACCGACTTCAACGCCGAAGCCGTCTGCGCCAACTTCGACCGCTGGTACAACGCCAAGGGCCTCATGCAGAGCCCGGACGTGACCGCCTACTGGCAGGACGTCATGGGCGGGTTCGCCAAGAACGAGGACCCGGAGCTGGGGCCGAGCCTCTTCAAGTCCTGCACCGCCAAGGACGCCACCACTGTGGACCTCGCGTTCACCCGGGTCTCCAGCAAGATCCCGGCCGCGCTGATGCTGCCGTCGTTCTCGATCCAGAGCCCCAAGGCGATGGAGCAGTACGACGCGAGCAACGTGACCGGCACCGCCGAGGACATCAAGTACCCGGCGTACGCGATGGAGCACCCGACCGGCACCGGTCCGTTCAAGTTCAAGTCGTGGGACATCGCGAACAAGACGCTCACCATCGAGCGCAACGACGACTACCACGGCGACAAGGCCAAGCTGAAGACCATCATCTTCAAGACGATCTCGGACGAGAACGCCCGCAAGCAGGCGCTCCGCTCGGGTGACATCCAGGGCTACGACCTGGTCGGCCCGGCGGACGTGGAGCCGCTGAAGAAGGAGGGCTTCAACGTCCTCACCCGGCCCGCCTTCAACATCCTCTACCTGGCGATCAACCAGAAGGGGAACCCGAAGCTGGCCGACCTGAAGGTCCGGCAGGCCATCGCGCACGCGCTGAACCGGCAGGCCCTGGTCGACTCGAAGCTGCCCCCGGGCGCCAAGGTCGCGATGAACTTCTTCCCGGACACCGTCGAGGGCTGGAACGGCGACGTCACCAAGTACGACTACGACCCCGCCAAGGCCAAGGCCCTGCTGGCCGAGGCCGGCGCGTCGAACCTGACGCTGAAGTTCCACTACCCGACCGAGGTCACCCGGCCGTACATGCCGAACCCGAAGGACATCTTCGAGCTGCTCTCGGCGGACCTCAAGGCGGTCGGCATCAACGTCCAGGCCATTCCGCTGAAGTGGAGCCCGGACTACCTCAACGCCACCACCTCCGGCAGCAAGCACGACCTGCACTTCCTCGGCTGGACCGGTGACTACGGCGACGCGTACAACTTCATCGGGACCTTCTTCGACCGCCAGAAGGACGAGTGGGGCTTCAACAACCCCGCGCTCTTCGCGCAGTTCAAGGACGCCGACACCACCGCCGACGCGGCGGCCCGGACGGAGAAGTACAAGGCGCTGAACAAGACGATCATGGACTTCCTGCCGGGTGTGCCGATCTCGCACTCCCCGCCGGCGATCGTGTTCGGCAAGGACGTGACCGGGGTCAAGGCGAGCCCGCTCACCGACGAGCGGTACGCGACCGCAGAGTTCAAGTGATCTGAAGGCACCGTACGCGGGCGGGCGCTGTGACCACAGCGCCCGCCCGCACCCCTCCGCACCCCCTCCGAGGCGCCCGTGTTCCGGTTCATCGTCAGACGCCTGCTACAGCTGATACCCACGCTGTTCGGGCTCTCCGTCCTGCTGTTCATCTGGCTCCGCCGACTTCCCGGCGGGCCCGAGACCGCGATCCTCGGTGAACGGGGCACGCCCGAGTCACGCGCCGCCATCCGGCGCAACCTCGGCCTCGACGAGCCGATCCTGGTCCAGTACGCCCGCTTCCTGCGGCGGATGATCCGGTTCGACCTGGGCACCTCGACCGGTACGAAGCGGGCCGTCACCACGGAGTTCGTGGAGCGGTTCCCCGGCACCGTCGAGCTGACGCTCATGGCCATGATCCTCGCGGTCGGCATCGGCATCCCGCTGGGCTACCTGGCCGCCCGCCGCCGGGGCCGGTTCCTCGACCACGCCTCGGTCGGCGGATCGCTCATCGGCATCTGCATCCCGGTCTTCTTCCTGGCGTACGTGCTCAAGGCGATCTTCGCGGAGAATCTGGGCTGGTTCCCCTCCAGCGGCCGGCAGGACCCGACCATCGGGGCGACCCGGGTCACCAACTTCTTCGTCCTCGACGGGCTCATGACCCGCGAGTGGGACGCCGCCGCCGACGCGCTCTGGCACCTCGTGCTGCCAGGCATCGCGCTCGCCAGCATCCCGCTCGCGATCATCGTCCGGATCACCCGGGCCAGCGTGCTGGAGGTGCTCAACGAGGACTTCGTCCGGACCGCCGAGGCCAAGGGCCTGACCGAGCGGACCGTACGCCGCCGGCACGTGCTGCGTAACGCCATGCTGCCGGTGGCCACCTCGATCGGTCTGCAGACCGGTCTCCTGCTCTCCGGCGCGGTGCTCACCGAGACCGTGTTCGCCTTCAGCGGCATCGGCGCGTTCGTCGCCGAGTCGATCAGCCAGCGTGACTATCCGGTGCTGATGGGCTTCATCATGATCATTGCGGTGGTGTACGTGCTGGTGAATCTCCTGGTCGACCTCTCCTACAGCGTGATCGACCCGAGGGTGAGGGTGCGATGACCATCACCGGAGGAAAGAAGCGCGAGAAGATCGACCGGCTCGCCGAGCTGTCCGCCCGCGAGGACGAGCAGGGGGTGAGCCTCTGGAAGGAGGCGTTCCGCCGCCTGCGGCGCAACCCGGCGGCCATCATCGGCGTGGTCATCCTGGCCGTCTTCGTCCTGGTCGCGGTCATCGGGCCGTTCTTCGTCCCGTACAGCCCGACGGACTCCGTCGGCATCCGGGAAGGGCTGGTCAAGTCCGGCCAGGGCATCATCCCCGGTGCCTCCGCCGACCACTGGCTCGGCTTCGACCACCAGGGCCGGGACGAGTTCAGCCGGCTCATCGTCGGCGCGCGGCAGACGCTGCTCGTCGGCGTGGTCTCCACCCTGATCGGCCTCGCCGTCGGTGCCCTGATCGGCGGCGTCGCCGGCGCGGCGGCCGGGCTCGGCGGGCGCTGGGGCCGCTGGATCGACACCACCCTGATGCGCTTCATCGACATGCTGCTGGCCATGCCGAGCCTGCTGCTCGCGGTGAGCATCGCGGCGCTGCTCGGTGCCAGCCTCACCACCGTGATGATCGCCGTCGGTGTGGTGTCCGTGCCGATCTTCGCCCGGCTGCTGCGCGGCTCGATGATCGCGCAGTCGAACAGCGACTACGTGCTGGCGGCGACGGCGCTCGGTGTGAAGCGGTCCAAGATCGCTCTCACCCACGTGGTGCCGAACTCGATCGCGCCGGTCATCGTCCAGGCCACGCTGACGCTGGCCACCGCGATCATCGAGGCGGCCGCGCTGTCCTTCCTCGGCCTCGGCAACCCCGACTCGGCCATCCCGGAGTGGGGCGTCATGCTCGCCGACGCGCAGCCGTACCTGGGCATCCGGCCCGGCCTGGCGATCTACCCGGCGCTCGGCATCATCATCACCGCACTCGGGTTCACCCTGCTCGGTGAGGCGATGCGCGAGGCCCTCGATCCAAAGCTGCGGAAGTAGGTCAGTCAGTAATGGCACTGCTCGAAGTGGACGACCTCTCCGTCACGTTCGCCCGTCGTGGGCAGCGCACCGTGCACGCGGTGGACGGGGTGTCCTTCTCGGTCGACGCCGGCGAGGTGGTCGGCCTGGTCGGCGAGTCCGGCTGCGGCAAGAGCGTCACGTCGCTGGCCATCATGGGTCTGCTGCCCAAGCAGCCGGGCCTGCGGGTCGGCGGCAAGGCGGTCTTCGACGGCACCGACCTGCTCCAGCTCGACGACCGGGCCCGCCGCGACATCCGCGGCCGGGACGTCGCGATGATCTTCCAGGACCCGCTCTCCTCGCTGAACCCGGTCATCCCGATCGGGCTCCAGGTGACCGAGGTGCTGACCCGGCACCGGGGCATGAAGGGCGAGGCGGCCACCAAGGAGGCGGCCGAGCTGCTCGACCGGGTGGGCATACCGGACCCGCGCCGCCGGCTCAAGGAGTACCCGCACCAGCTCTCCGGCGGCATGCGGCAGCGGGCGCTGATCGCCATGGCGGTCGCCTGCCAGCCCCGGCTGCTGATCGCCGACGAGCCGACCACCGCGCTCGACGTCACCATCCAGGCGCAGATCCTGGAACTGCTGAAGGACCTGGTCCGGGACTCCGGCACCGCACTCGTCATGATCACCCACGACCTCGGTGTGGTCGCCGGCATGTGCGACACCATCAACGTGCTCTACGCCGGCCGGGTGGTGGAGACGGCCACCCGCCGTCCGCTGTTCCGCCAGCCCCGGCACCCGTACACCGAGGGGTTGCTCGGTTCGGTGCCCCGCCTGGACGCCGGCCGCGGTGAACGGCTCAACCCCATCCCCGGCTCGGTGCGCGACGTGCTGCCCTGGCCGGACGGCTGCGCGTTCGCCCCGCGCTGCGCCCGCCGCGTCGACGCGTGCGTGGGCGAGCCGCCGGAGCTGGTGCTCACCCACGACGCGCGCAGCTACCGCTGCGTCAACCCGGTGCCGGTTCCCGGCCTGACCCCGGAGGCGGGCGCCCGGACGACCGCGCCGACGACCACCGAGCCGGGTGCGGTGCCGGCCCAGGCCGAGCCGGCCGACCCGCCCGCCGTGCCCGGCTTCGGGCCGGCTCCGCGCGAGGAGGAGACCCCATGAGCGACAACGACATCCTCGTCGAGGTCCGCGACCTGAAGGTGCACTTCCCGATCCGCCGGGGCGTGCTCTTCGACCGGACCGTCGGGCACGTCAAGGCGGTCGACGGGGTCGACCTGAGCATCCCGCGCGGCAAGACGTACGGGCTGGTGGGCGAATCGGGCTGCGGCAAGTCCACGCTCGGCCGGGCGCTGCTCCAGCTCAACCCGCCGACCAGCGGAGAGGTGAAGTTCGACGGCGTCGAGCTGACCACGCTGCCGGCCGGCAAGCTGCGCACGATGCGTCGCCGGATGCAGATGATCTTCCAGGACCCGATGTCCAGCCTGGACCCGCGGCAGAACGTCGAGTCGATCCTCACCGAGGGCCTCCAGACCCACGGCATCGGCGCCAACCGGGACGACCGGCGGCGGATCATCGGGGAGACGCTCGACGCGGTGGGGCTGCCCAAATGGGCGCTGTCCCGCTACCCGCACGAGTTCTCCGGCGGCCAGCGCCAGCGCATCGGCATCGCCCGCGCACTGGTGCTCGGCCCGGAGCTGATCGTCGCCGACGAGCCCGTCTCCGCGCTGGACGTGTCGATCCAGGCGCAGGTGGTCAACCTGCTCGACGAACTCCAGGACAGCCTCGGCCTGACCTACCTGGTCATCGCGCACGACCTGGCCGTGGTGCGGCACATCTCCGACATCGTCGGCGTGATGTACCTGGGCGCGCTCGTGGAGGAGGCGCCGAGCGACCGGCTCTACACCGAGCCGCTGCACCCGTACACCAGGGCGCTGATGTCGGCGGTGCCGGTGCCGGACCCGGACGTGGAGGACCGGCGCGAGCGCATCCTGCTCGCCGGTGACCTGCCCTCGCCGGCGAACCCGCCGTCCGGTTGCCGGTTCCACACCCGCTGCCCGTGGGCGCAGCCGACCCGCTGCGCCGACGAGCGGCCGGAACTGCGCCAGATCGGCGCCAGCCGGGTGGCCTGCCACTGGGCCGAGCAGATCGCCGCCGGTGAGCTGCGCCCGCACGAGGTGACCGCGAAGATCACCCGGCCGGAGGGCGAGGGCGAGGAGCCCGGCGTGGTCTCCGCGCCCAGCGAGCCCGGCTCGTACGTCTGACACGACAAAGCGCGTCCCCACCCGGCCCGGGTGGGGACGCGCTTTTCGCCTGTCAGCCCTCGGGGCGGTTGAGCAGGCCCACCGCGATCGTGTGCACGGCGTCCAGCGCGGCCGGGTCGGCCAGTGGCGCGGAACCCCCGGTCACCGCGTACCACTCGTCGGCGTCCTTGTACTGCACCCGCAGCGTCACCCGGCCGTCGGCGTGCTCGGTGCGCAGCGTCAGCTCGCCGGTCACCACGCCCACCTCGTCCGTCATGACCCCGCCCGGGCCGGGGACGATGTCGGTGGTCCGCTCTGCCGGTCCGGCCGGCGCTCCGCCGGCCGGAGCACCGGGCACCGCGTCGGCGGTCATGCCCGCCCCGGCGACATCGGCGGGCTCCGGCTGCCGGCCGTCCGCCGTCATCCCGGCCGACGCCGGTCCGGCCGGCGCGGCCTCCGGGGCCGGTGCGGCGCCTGCCTCCGGGGCCGGTGTGGCGTCCGGCCCGGTCACGGTTTGCTCGCCCATGTGCAGCCCTCCAGCATGTCGGTGAGAGCGGCCTTCTCGGCACTTGTCACAGTCAGCCGCCAGTAGTGCTTCACCGTCACCCAGTCCGCCGCGTACTGACACCAGGACGACCGGTTCGGCGGCTTCCACTGGGACGGATCCTGGTCACCCTTTGCCCGGTTGGACCGCGCCGAAACCGCGATGAGCTGCGGCCGGGTCAGGTCGTTGGCGAAGTCGCCACGCTTCGAGTCGTCCCACTCGGCCGCGCCCGAACGCCACGCGGCGGCCAGCGGGACGGTGTGGTCGATGTCCACGTCCGACGGATCGTTCAGCACCACACCGTCGTAGACGCTCTCCCACCGGCCGCCCACCACGTTGCAGCCGGACAGCTTGATGCCCTCGCCGTCGCGCTGCAGCACGCTGTCGCGGACGTCGCAGTTCTTGCCGGTGCCCCGCCAGTGCGGGAAGCGGGAGCGACTGTAGCCCTTCATCGGCTCGGCGGTGGCCACTGTGAGCTCACCGAGCTGCTTGTTGACGTTCCCGGAGGCGCTCGGCGGCGCCTCCGGCTCGGTGACCGACACGTCGCAGCCGGCCACGCCGAGGGCGAGCACCGCGCTCAGCGCGGCGGCCAGCCCGGCTCGGGCTCCTGATCTCGTACGCACAGACGACACCTCTCCAGCTTGCGTGCTCCGGGCGAGTCCGCACAGTACCCGGCGGCGGTTTCCGCGATTCGTGGCGTCGAGGGTGGGCGGCGGGCAGAGTGGTGAGACGTGACCGCACCCGCTCCCGCGCTGCGTACCGGCTCCGCCGCCGGGCGTGGCACGCTGCTCGCCGCGATCCTTGCCTCCGGCATGGTGTTCCTCGACAGCACAGTCGTGAACGTCGCGTTGCCGCGCCTCGGCGCCGAACTCGACGCCACCGTCGCCGGTCTGCAGTGGACCGTGAACGGCTACCTGCTCATGCTCGCCGCGTTCGTGCTGCTCGGCGGCGCGCTCGGCGACCGGTTCGGCCGGCGGCGCATCTTCCTGCTCGGCGTGGTCTGGTTCGCCGTGGCGTCGGTGCTCTGCGGGCTGGCCCAGGACACCGGCTGGCTCGTCGCCGCCCGCTTCCTCCAGGGGGCGGGCGGGGCGCTGCTCACCCCCGGCTCGCTGTCGGTGCTCCAGGCCAGCTTCCACCCGGACGACAGGGGCCGGGCCATCGGCACCTGGTCCGGGCTGTCCGGCGTGTCCACAGCGCTCGGACCGCTGCTCGGCGGCTGGCTCATCGACACGCTCTCCTGGCGGTGGATCTTCTTCGTCAACCTGCCGCTCGCAGTCGGCGTGGTGCTCGCCGCGCTGCGCTGGGTGCCGGAGAGCCGGGACGAGGAGGCGTCGCGTACCGGGGAGGGGCGGCGGTTCGACGTGGCCGGCGCGTTGCTCGGGGCGCTCGCGCTCGGCGGCGTCACGTACGCGCTGATCGACGCCCCGGCGCAGGGCGCCTCCCCGGCGGTGCTGGCCGCGGCGGTGCTCGGGGTGGTCGCCGTGGTGGTGTTCGTGCTCCTCGAACGGCGGCGCGGCGACACCGCGATGCTGCCCACCGGGCTGTTCTCCAGCCGGCTGTTCTCCGTGCTGAACGTCTTCACGGTGGTCGTGTACGCGGCGCTCGGCGGGTTCACCTTCTTCCTCGCCGTCTACCTGCAGAACGTGGTCGGCTGGTCGGCGCTGCTCACCGGCCTGGCCACAGTGCCGATGACGGTGCTGCTGCTGGTCGGCTCGCCGCGCGCCGGCGCGCTGTCGGCCCGCATCGGGCCTCGGCTGCCGCTCACCGTCGGGCCGGTGATCGCCGCCGTGGGTCTGCTGCTGCTGCGCCGGGTCGGGCCGGGCGCGTCGTACTGGGTGGACGTGCTGCCGGGCGTGGCACTGTTCGGTGCCGGGCTCACGCTCGTGGTCGCGCCGCTGACCACGTCGGTGCTCGGTGCCGTCTCGGACCGGTTCGCCGGAGTGGCGAGCGGCTTCAACAACGCCGCCTCCCGGGCCGGGGGCCTGCTCGCGGTGGCCGCGCTGCCGCTGCTGGTCGGGCTGTCCGGCACCGGGTACGAGCAGAAGGGCGCGCTCGCCGACGCGTACCGGGGGGCGTTGGCCTGGTGCGCGGGGCTGCTGCTCGCCGGCGCGGTGCTCGCCGCCGTGCTGATCCACCGCCCCCGGCGCGGGCGTTAAGAAGGGCCCCTTCCTATGCGGAATGCGTTAAGAAGGGGCCCTTCCTTACACCTCAAGCAGCTCAGGCGCGGGTGCGGTTCACCGCGCTCGTGACCGCCTTGATCGAGGCGGTCACGATGTTCGCGTCCACCCCGACGCCCCACACCGTACGGCCGTCCACCTCGCACTCCACGTACGCGGCGGCCTGCGCGTCCCCACCGGAGGACAGCGCGTGCTCGTGGTAGTCGAGCACCCGTACCGCCACGCCCAGGGACTGCAACGCGTTGACGTACGCGTCGATCGGGCCGTTGCCGACGGCGGTGAGCGCGCGGGTCTCGCCGCCGAAGCCGACGCGGGCGTCGATCTCGACCTTGCCGTCGACGGTGCCGATGGTGTAGTCGGCCAGCTTGACGGCCGGGTCGACCTGGTGGTCGACCAGGTAGTTGCGGGCGAAGATCTCCCACATGGCGCCCGGCTCGACCTCGCCACCGTCGTGGTCGGTGACCTGCTGCACGACGCCGGAGAACTCGATCTGGAGGCGGCGCGGCAGGTCGAGCTGGTGCTCGGTCTTCATGATGTACGCGACACCGCCCTTGCCGGACTGCGAGTTGACCCGGATGACCGCCTCGTAGGTGCGGCCCAGGTCCTTCGGGTCGATCGGCAGGTAGGGCACGGCCCAGGTGAAGTCGTCGACCGGCACCCCGGCCGCCGTCGCGTCGGCGTGCAGCGCGGCGAAGCCCTTGTTGATCGCGTCCTGGTGGGAGCCGGAGAACGCGGTGTAGACCAGGTCGCCCGCGTACGGGTGGCGCTCGTGCACCGGCAGCTGGTTGCAGTACTCGACGGCGCGCTTGATCTCGTCGATGTTGGAGAAGTCGATCATCGGGTCGATGCCCTGGGAGAACATGTTCAGGCCCAGCGTCACCAGGTCGACGTTGCCGGTGCGCTCACCGTTGCCGAACAGGCAGCCCTCGATCCGGTCGGCGCCGGCCAGCAGGCCCAGCTCGGCGGCGGCCACGCCGGTGCCCCGGTCGTTGTGCGGGTGCAGGCTCAGCACCAGGCTGTCCCGCCGGGGCAGGCGCCGGTGCATCCACTCGATCGAGTCGGCGTAGACGTTGGGCATCGCCATCTCGACGGTGGC
Source organism: Micromonospora sp. WMMA1949 (assembly GCF_027460145.1). Lineage (NCBI taxonomy): Bacteria > Bacillati > Actinomycetota > Actinomycetes > Micromonosporales > Micromonosporaceae > Micromonospora > Micromonospora sp. WMMA1949. The sequence continues at coordinate 2,898,906 of NZ_JAPZBG010000001.1, forward strand.
CGGCAGGTTGATGATCAGCTTCCGGTCCGGCGTCGGGTCGATCACCTCGATGACCGCCGAGCAGACCTCCAGCGCGTACTCCAGCTCGGTGCCCGTGTAGGACTCCGGCGAGTACTCGTAGTGGATGTCGGTGTCCGGGGTGTGGATCTCCGCGTACTTCTGGCACAGCCGCGCGCCCTGGGTGGCGATGTCGGTGATGCCGTCGCGGTCCAGGCCGAAGACCACCCGGCGCTGCAGCGTCGAGGTGGAGTTGTAGAAGTGCACGATCGCCCGGCGGGCGCCGCGCAGCGACTCGAAGGTCCGCTCGATCAGATGCTCCCGGCACTGGGTCAGCACCTGGATGGTGACGTCCTCCGGGATCAGGTCCTGCTCGATCAGCTGCCGTACGAAGTCGTAGTCGGTCTGGCTCGCCGACGGGAAGCCGACCTCGATCTCCTTGTAGCCCATCTGCACCAGGAGCTGGAACATCCGCCGCTTGCGCTCGGGTGACATCGGGTCGATCAGCGCCTGGTTGCCGTCGCGGAGGTCGACGGCGCACCAGCGGGGCGCGGCCTCGACGCGGCGGGTCGGCCAGGAGCGGTCCGGCAGGTCGACGCCGAACTCACGGTGGTACGGGACGTAGCGGTGGACCGGCATCCGGCTGGGGCGCTGGCCGGCGAACGGATCGGTGGCGGTGACAGGTTGAGCCATCTCGGAGTGCTCCCTGGAACATGTGGCGTCAGCAGATCGGAAAGGTGTCGGCGGACTGCCGGGCGACGGTGCGCGGCGGTGCCGAGAAGAAGATCGGATGTGCTGGACGGCGCGTAGCGACTCCGCGACGAGGTGCCGGCCGGTCAGGCCTCGTCGCGGCAGCCAAGGAGAAGGTACGCGCGCCACATGACAAGGTCACCCTACGTGGTGGGACGGGCGGTGGGAAGGCTGGTCCGGACTATGGGACCAGTGTCACTGAACCGGTGGATCTCGCGACTGTCGGTAGCCGGGGTGTCCGTTCCACCCGGGCGACAGCGGGCACGATCACCAGTCCGACCAGGGTGAAGATCGCCGCAGCCGGGTACCAGCCCCAGCCGCCGGTGCTCACGCCGAGCGCGGTCAGCCCGGCCGGCGCGATCAGGAACTGCACCTGGGAGCCGAGCCCGAACGCGCCGACGTACGCGCCGCGCTGGGCGGCGGGCGGCAGCGTGGCGGTGAGCCCCCAGGTACCCGCCGACTCGATCATCTCGGCCAGGATGAGCACCGTCGCGGCGGCCACCAGCACCGCCACGGTGAGCGGTCCCCGGGTCGCGCCGGAGACCGGCAGCACCAGGCAGAACAGGGCGATCAGCACCGCACCCCGGCGGGACGCCCGGGCCGCGCCCGGCGCGGTGTCCGCGCCCCGGCTGGCCCGCACCTGGAACAGCACGACCAGCACGGTGTTGAGCAGCACCAGCGCGGCGATGATCGTCTTCGGCGCGTCGGTACGGGTGAGGATCCACAGCGGCATCACCGTCAGGTAGAGCGTCTGGTGCGCGGTGAGCAGCCCGGACAGCAGCGCGACGGTCATGAAGGGCCGGTCCCGCAGCACCGCCAGCCGGCTCGTCGGCTCGGCCGTGCGGGTCACCTCCGGCAGCCGGGGCAGCCGGCGCACGAAGCCGGCGGTCACCAGGAAGACCACTGTGATGAACCAGACCATCCCGCGGTACGCCCAGATCGTGTCGACGGCCAGCACCAGGCCGCTGATCAGCGCGCCGAGCCCGAAGCCGACGTTCAGCGAGGAGCGCTGGTAGGCCATCGCGGTGACCCGTTCCTCCGGGCGCAGCACGTTTATCGAGTAGACCTGGCGGGCCACGCCGGTCGCCGCGCCCGTCACGGCCAGCGCGATCACCACGGCGAGGAACCCGGCGAAGCCGCCGACGAACGGGTACGCGGCGAACAGCGCCGCGTCCAGCAGCAGGCAGACGATCCACACCCGCTGCGGCCCGTACCGGTCGGTGAGCCCGCCCAGCGGCACGGTGCCGAGCAGGGACGCCCCGGCGGCGAGGGAGAGGCCGAGACCCACCTGGGCCGGACTCAGCCCGAGCGCCCGGGTGAAGAAGACGGCGCTGCCGGCCTGGAACAGGCCGTGACCGACGGCGAACACCATGGCCTGCACGGCCAGGGCGCGGGTCAGACCGGCCGGCGGTACGACGTGACGGACGGCGGTGCGGATGCTCTCTCTGGCCCCCATGACCGGTGAGCAAACCGTGCCCCCCGCGCTCCGGTCGAACCTTTTAGTCTGGGCCGAATCCGGCGTCCGGGGGTGCGCGTGTCCGAGTTGCGGTTCAACCTGGCCGACGTGGCGGGCGTGCGGTTCGCGGTGTCGCCGGCCAACGAGACCGTGATGAGCATGTGGGCGCTGGCCGAGCCGGTCCGCTACGCGGTGCACCTGCCGTGGATCGACCGCGCCCGGGCGACGCTGCGCCGCCCCGAGGTGGCCGATCGGGTCCGCCCGTTGACGGACCTGGCCCGGCCGCGCCGCTGGCTACCGGACTTCCTGACCCCGGCCGCCCGCCCGGACGCGGACATGGCGGACCAGCTCGACCAGATCGCGGAGACGCCGCCCGACGTGGTGGTGCAGGACCTGCTGGCCACCGTTCCGAGCCGTCCGCTGAGCCCGTACGGGCAGGCGTTGCTCGCCGACCCGGCCGGGCTGCTGCCGCAGCTCGTCGAGGCGCTCCGGGTCTGGTACGAGGAGGCGATCGCCCCCGACTGGCCGCGCATGCGGGCGCTGCTGGACGCCGACGTGGCGTACCGGGCGGCCCAACTCGCCGAGGGTGGCGCCGGCCGGTTGTTCGAGCAGTTGCACCCGAGCCTGCGCTGGCTCGGCGACCGCGTAGTGAGCGACGATCCGTTCGAGCGGGACTTCGATCTGCGAGGGCGTGGGCTGGCACTGAATCCGAGTGTGTTCACCGACCGGCGGGTGCTGTGGAACCTGCTGGAGGACTCGATGCCCGCCGGGGCGTACCCGGTGCGGGCGGTCGGGACGCTGTGGGAACGCGGACCGGAACCGGCCGGCGACGCGCTCGCCCGGGTGGTGGGTGCCGGCCGGGCCGCGTTGCTGCACCTGCTCGACGCGGCGACGACCACCACGGACCTCGCCCGGCTCACCGGGCTGTCCGCCGGTGCCGTGTCCCAGCACCTCTCCGCGCTGCACGCCGCCGGTCTCGTCACCCGGTCCCGGGCCGGGCGGCACGTGCTCTACCGCAACACCGAGGTCGGTGCCGCGTTGCTCCGCGCGGCGCGGGGCGGCTGAGCGTGCGGCGTCACGACGTCGCCGGCGCGTCCTGCCCCACCGGTTCGCCCTCGGTCACCGCGCCCGCGAGTTCGACGCTGCCGGGCGCCGCACCGGGCTCGCCGGTCAGCGTCAGCGTGCCGAAGCCGGCCCGTACCGCGGCCGGTGTGCCGTCCTCCCGAAAGCAGTAGATGCCCACGTCCAGTGGCGCGTTCAGCGACGCCGAGGTGCTGTCGACCGTGTAGCAGGGGCCGTCGACGCCGGGCAGCGGCTCGGCGGGGGAGACCGCGAGCGGCGCACGCCTGTCGGTCAGCACCTCCAGCCAGTCGGTGAACGGGTGCTGCACCCGGGGGTCGAGCCGGCGCGGCACCGCGTCGTCGGCGTCGCCGAGGCGGACGCAGGTCGCCGCCTGTGCCCAGCCGGCCGAGGGCAGCGCGCACTGAAACAGCCCGTCGGAGGTGGCGGCGAGCGAGACGTCCACCGTGCCGGCGTGCCCCCAGCCGGGCACGTCGACCCGCCAGCTGCCGTCGTTGGCGCTGGTGAACGCCACGGTGCGGGGCGTGCCCTCGGCGGGCGCGAAGGCGTACGTGGCGGTGAGGTGCCGGTCCTGCGCGGCGGCGGCCAGCCCGGCCAGTTCCTCTCGGGCGGCGTCGACCTGCACCGGGACCGGGTCGGCGGTGCCGGTGGGCGCCGCGTCGGGGTGGTCGCCGGTACAGGCGGCCAGCAATGCCGGCAGGGTGAGCGCGAGCACGCCGGTCAGGCGGGCCGCACGTCGATGAGCGTGCACGGGCTCATTCTGCGTCGTGGGGACGGTCGCGGACAGCCCACCGTACGGCTGTACCGCTTGGCGTGTCGCGTATTGCCGGGCTGGTGAGCCGCCCCACGCCGGGGCCGGATGGTGGGATCACCCGACCCGGCGTCGCGGCCCGCCCGATAGGCTGAGGCGGTCTGACACGCGCCGCCGGACCGAGAAACCCGGCGGCGTCGGCACGCTCAGGGTCGTCGCTGGGAGGGAGTGCACCGTCGTGGCACTCGTGGTGCAGAAGTACGGCGGGTCCTCCGTCGCCAACGCCGAGCGGATCAAGCGGGTGGCCGAGCGCATCGTGGCCGCGCGCAAGGCCGGCGACGACGTGGTAGTCGTGGTGTCCGCCATGGGCGACACCACCGACGAACTGCTCGACCTGGCCAACCAGGTCAGCCCGCTGCCGCCGGGCCGCGAGCTGGACATGCTGCTCACCGCCGGGGAGCGGATCTCCATGGCGCTGCTCGCCATGGCCATCCACAACCTGGGGTACGAAGCCCGCTCGTTCACCGGTTCGCAGGCCGGCGTGATCACCACCTCGGTGCACGGCCGGGCCCGGATCATCGACGTGACCCCGGGGCGGCTCAAGGGCGCGCTGGACGAGGGCGCGGTGGTCATCGTCGCCGGCTTCCAGGGCGTCTCGCAGGACACCAAGGACGTCACCACGCTCGGCCGTGGCGGCTCGGACACCACCGCCGTGGCGCTCGCCGCCGCGCTCGAGGCGGACGTCTGCGAGATCTACACCGACGTGGACGGCATCTTCACCGCCGATCCGCGCATCGTGCCGAACGCCCGGCACATCAAGCAGATTACCTACGAGGAGATGCTGGAGCTGGCCGCCTGCGGCGCGAAGGTGCTGCACCTGCGCAGCGTCGAGTACGCGCGGCGCGCGGGCTTGCCGATCCACGTCCGTTCGTCATACTCGACCAACACCGGCACGATGGTCACCGGATCGATGGAGGACCTTCCTGTGGAACAGGCACTGATCACCGGGGTCGCCCACGACCGCAGCGAAGCGAAGATCACGATCGTCGGCGTGCCCGACGAGCCCGGCGCCGCCGCGCGGATCTTCGACACCGTGGCCGGGGCCGAGATCAACATCGACATGATCGTGCAGAACGTGTCCACCGAGGGCACCGGCCGCACCGACATCTCGTTCACGCTGCCCAAGGCCGACGGCCCGACCGCGATGGCCGCGCTCAGCAAGATCCAGGAGACGGTCAAGTTCAAGGGCCTGCTCTACGACGACCACGTCGGCAAGGTCTCGCTGATCGGCGCGGGCATGCGCTCGCACCCGGGCGTGGCCGCCGGCTTCTTCGCCGCTCTCGGCGCGGCCGGCGTGAACATCGAGATGATCTCCACGTCGGAGATCCGGGTCTCCGTGGTCTGCCGCGACACCGACCTGGACAAGGCGGTCAAGGCCATCCACGACGCCTTCGAGCTGGGTGGTGACACCGAAGCCGTCGTCTACGCCGGCACCGGGCGGTAACGCGCCGTGGCGTCGCTGCCCACCCTCGCCGTGGTCGGGGCGACAGGTGCCGTCGGCACGGTGATGTGCCAGATCCTCTCCTCGCGGCGCAACGTGTGGGGCGAGATCCGGCTGCTCGCCTCCGAGCGGTCGGCCGGCCGGCGCGTGCAGTGCCGGGGCGAGGAGCTGACCGTCCAGGCGCTCACCGCCGACGCGCTCGACGGCGTCGACGTGGCGATGTTCGACGTGCCGGACGACGTCTCGGCGGAGTGGGCACCGGTCGCCGCCGCGCGCGGCGTGGTCGTGGTGGACAACTCCGGCGCGTTCCGGATGGACCGCGACGTGCCGCTGGTGGTCACCGAGATCAACCCCGAGCAGGTACGCAACCGGCCCAAGGGCATCATCGCCAACGCCAACTGCACCACGATGGCGATGATCGTGGCGGTCGCGCCGCTGCACCGCGAGTACGGCCTGCGCGAGCTGGTGCTCGCGTCGTACCAGGCGGTCTCCGGGGCGGGGCAGGCCGGCGTGGACGCGCTGCACCTCCAGCTCGGCAAGATCGCCGGCGACCGGGTGCTCGGCTCCCGCGCCGGTGACGTGCGCCAGGCCGTCGGCGACGAGCTGGGCCCGTTCCCGGCGCCGCTGGCGCTCAACGTCGTACCGTGGGCGGGCTCGCTCGCCGACGGCGGCTGGTCCTCCGAGGAGATGAAGCTGCGCAACGAGTCGCGCAAGATCCTCGGGCTGCCCGATCTCAAGGTGTCCGCCACCTGCGTACGGGTGCCGGTGGTGACCGGCCACTCGGTCGCCGTGCACGCGGTCTTCGCCACCGAGGTGGACGCCGAGGGCGCCCGCGAGGTGCTGCGCAATGCGCCGGGCGTGATCCTGGTCGACGACCCGGCGTCCGGGGAGTTCCCGATGCCGATCGACGCGGTCGGCACTGACCCCTCGTGGGTGGGCCGGATCCGCCGCGCGGTGGACGACCCCCGCGCCCTGGACCTCTTCGTAACGGGCGACAACCTTCGCAAGGGCGCCGCCCTGAACACGGCCCAGATCGCCGAACTCCTCGCCAAGGAGCTGACCCGCCCATAAGCCCCGCCCCCGCGCCGCGCCGCGCCCGCCCAGAGTCCGTCGATCATGAAGCTGACGGCAATCGCCGCCCGATTTGTCGCCGCCAACTTCATGATCGACGGGCTGGGAGACGGGGGCGGGGGGAGGCGGGGAGAGGGGGGCGGGTCAGGCTGCCGAGAGGTGGACTCCGTCTCGGCCGTGGCGCTTCACGGCGTACAGGGCCTGGTCGGCTCGGTGCAGGGTGCGCTCGGGGGACTCGCCGGGTCGCGGCAGGGCCACGCCGACGCTGATCGTCCGGCCCGTACGGCGGGCCGCCTCGGTGAGCCGTTCGGCGATCCGGACCGCCTCCTCCGGGCGGCTGACCTCGATCACCGCCACGAACTCGTCGCCGCCGGTCCGGTACAGCTCGTCGCCCTGGCGCAGCGCACCTTCGAGGGCCCGGGCCAGACCCACCAGCAGCCGGTCGCCGGCCTGGTGGCCGTACGTGTCGTTGACGTCCTTGAACCCGTCCACGTCGATCGCCAGCAGCGCGGTACGCCCCGGCGTGGCGGTGGCGATCCGCTTCCCGAACGGGCCGGTGTGCCGCAGCCCGGTGAGCGGGTCGGAGCTGGCCTGCTCGCGGAGCCGGGCGAGCGTACGCAGCCGGTCCAGGCAGGTCCACGCCTGCCCGGCGAGCAGTTCGATCAGGTTGACGGTGGTCGGGTCGGGGCGCCGGCGTTGCTCGTCGGCGACCAGCAGCACCCCGCCGGACGCCGGTGCGCCGACCGGCACCGCCACCAGCGTGCGCGCGCCAGCCCGGGTCAGCGGCAGGTACTCCTCGGTGGGCGGGTGGCCCGCCTCGCCCAGCGTGTACGCCGAGCCGTACCGGTGGGCCCGGTCGATCATGCGGTCGAGCGCTGCCGGTCCGGCGTCGGCCAGTTCGGCCCGGATCCGCGCCTCCAGCTCGCCCGGCGTGTCGGTGGGCGCGCCGAGGCGCGGGCCGCGCCGGCCGGTGAGCACCAGCACGGCGGCGGAGAGCGCCGACACGTCCCGGGCCGCGGCGAGCGCGGCGGTCATCAGGTCCCAGTCGGTCGGCGCGGCCGTGAACGCGGCGGCGTGCCGGAGCAGCTTCTCGCTGCGGCTCTCGGCCGGCGGCCCGCCGAGCGCGGCGATCCGGCCGCCGAGACGGTCGGCCACCAGCTCGGCGGTCTCCCGCCACGCGGCGAGCACGACCGGTTCGCTCCACTGCAGGTCGAGCACCCCGATCGGGTGGCCGTCCGGGTCGCGTACCGGCACGCAGAGTTCCGCGGTGACGTCAGGGCGGACCTCGAGGTAGTCGGGGTCGGCGCCGACGTCGGGGACCGCGGCGGTGACGCCGGAGGCGTAGACCCGTCGCACCACCGAGGGTTCGGGCCGGTGGCGGCCCGGCGGGGCGCCGTCGGCGGTGGCCGGTACGTGCGAGAACACCTGCCAGGCGCCGGTGGCGGCGACGCAGCGCAGACGGTCGTGGACGCGGAGCAGGACGGTGGCGGTCGCCGGGGTGTGCCGGGCGAGCGCGGCGACGGTCCACTGGCATGCCTCCGGGACGGTGGACGCCGTGGGGAGGCGCACCGTGACGTCGCGGAGGACTCGCTCGTGATCCACATCGTTCCTGCTCGGAGGGGGTCGGGTCGCGATCAAGCGTACTCAGCGCAACCGCTGCCGACCTTCGTACACATGTGCTATCCACAGGCTGTGGACGCCGCCTGTGGGCGGAATCGGGCCTGCGCGAGGAGGGCGCGCGGCGATAGCGTGAGGGCCCGGGACCCGAGGAGGCCGCCGATGCTCATCGCCCAGCTCAGCGACCCGCACGTGACCACCGGCCCGCTCGCGGCCGCCCCGGCGTCCGGGCTGCACCGGGCGCTCGGCACGGTGCTCGCGCTGCGTCCCCGGCCCGACTGCGTGGTGATCACCGGTGACCTGACCGCCAACGGCCGCCCGGACGAATACCTCGCCCTGCGCGAGATCGTCGGCGCTTTCCCGCTGCCGGTGCACCTGGTGACCGGCAACCACGACGACCGCGAGTCGCTGCTCGACACGTTCGGCGGCACCCCCTACCTGGCGGGTGGCTTCTCGGCGCACTACCACGTCGACCTGCCGGACGCGACACTCGTGGTGCTCGACTCGCTCACCCCCGGCAGTCCCGGCGGACGCCTCGGCGACGAGCAGCTCGCCTGGCTCGACGGGGTGCTCGCCGGGCGTACCGACGCGCCCGCCGTCGTGTGCCTGCACCATCCGCCGGTCGCGGTGGGCGCACCCGTCATGGACGCCATGGGCCTCGCCGACGCCGACGCGCTCGCCGCCGTGATCGGCCGCCACCCCCATGTCGTACGCGTCGCCGCGGGTCACCTGCACCGTCAGGTCACGAGCGCGTTCGCCGGTACGGTGCTGACCACCGCGCCGAGCACCTGGATCCAGGTGGGCCTGGCCATGACCGACGACGAGGAGCCGGGGTTCCTCGCCGAGCCGACCGCCTTCCTGCTGCACCTGATCGCCGACGGCGGCTGCGTGACGCACACCGTCCAGGTCAGCCACGCCGCCGGGCGCACCTGCTGGTTCTGAGCCGCGCCGCCGATGCTCTGGTACGTCGCGTACGGCTCGAACCTGTACGCCGCGCGGCTCGACTGGTACCTCCGTGGCGGGTGTCCACCGGGCGGGCTGCGCACGTACCCCGGCTGCCGGGACCGCCGGCCACCGCGCCGGACGGCTCCGGTGCTGATCGACGGCGGCGTCTACTTCGCCGGGGAGTCGCGGGCCTGGACCGGCGGCATGGCGTTCTACGACCCGCTGCTGCCGGGCCGGGCGGCAGCGCGCGGCTACCTGGTGACAGTCGAGCAGTTCGCGGACATCGCCGCGCAGGAGATGTACCGGCCGCCCGGGGCCGACCTGGCCGGGATCCGCACGGCTGTCGAGACCGGGCGGGCGACGCTCGGGCCGGGCCGGTACGAGACGCTGCTGCGCGTCGGCGTCCACGAGGGCCTGCCGATGCTCACGTTCACCGCGCCGCACCGGGCGGTGGAGGTGCAGTGGACCCGGCCCGCGCCGATCTACCTCGGGATGTTGGCGCGCGGGCTGCGCGAGGCACACGGCTGGGACGCCGCGCAGACCGTCGGCTACCTGGCGGGCCGGCCGGGGGTCGCCGGGCGGTGGACCCGGTCCGCGTTGCGGAGGCTGGTCGGCGCCGGCTGAGGGTGGCGGTGGCGATTTGTCCTGATGCAACCGCCGTCGCCGCCGGGCCCGTCTTGCAGCCGTAGGGTCCCGGGAAGGAGCGGTATGCGGGCCGAGGACGAGACCGAGTACGTGGCGTACGTGCGGGCACGGCTGCCCGTGCTGCACCGCACCGCGTACCTGATCTGCGGTGACGCGCACCTGGCGGACGACATCGTGCAGACGACGCTCACCAAGCTCTACCGGTACTGGCGGCGGGCGGCCGCGGCGGACGACACCGACGCGTACGTCCGGCGGGTTCTGATCCACACCTATCTGGACGAACGCCGGCGCGGGTGGTTCCGGATCCGGCTGCTGCCGCAGGCGCCGGATCGACCGGCCGCCGCGCCGCCGGACGTCGAGGAACGCGACGGCGTCGAGGATCTGCTGGCCGGCCTGCCACCGGCCCAGCGGGCCGTGCTGACCCTGCGCTTCCTCTGCGACCTTCCCGTCGCCGAGGTGGCGAGCCTGCTCAACTGCTCGACCGGCAACGTCAAGAGCCACACCTCTCGTGGGCTCGCGAAGCTGCGCAAGCGGCTCGATCTGGAGACCTGCACCGACAACCGAGCGGGAGGCTGACATGACCTGGGACGAGGATCGGGCGGGTGCGGTCGTCCGCCGGGTGCTGGCCCGGGTCGACGTGCCGCCGAGCCGGGTCGATCCGGCGGCGGTGGTGGTCGCCGCGCGCAGGGCCGAACAGCGGCGTCGTCGGCTCACCGTCACCCTCGCGGCGGCGACGGTGCTCGCGATCGGGCTCGGGTCGGCGGTGGCGCTGGGCCGGGAGGGCAGCGGCCGAGGCATGGACGAGGTCATCGACCGGCCGTCCCCGGGCCCGACCGAGACCCGCGCCGTGCCCACCGTGGACCAGGTGCGGGTACGGGTGAGCGCGAGTCCGGCCGAGTGCACCTCCGAGCAGTACGACACGCCTGACGACGCGTACTTCCCGAGCCTGGGCGCGGTGGACCCCAGCGGCCGGTTCCTCGCGGGGACCTCCCCGGTGGGGGACTGGCGGAAGAAGGGTTTCCGCACCTACCTGGTGATCTGGGACCGGGGGAAGGCGAACCTCGTGGAGTTGTCACGTGCCTTCCAGGCCACCGTGACCGCGATCAACTCCGCGGGTGTGGCCGTCGGCAACCGCTGGGACGGCGAGAACCGGCCCGACGTGCCCTGGGTCTACCGCGACGGGCAGGTGCGGAACCTTCCCCTGCCCGAGGGCTACCGGGACGTCCAGCCGGTCTCGGTCGACGCCGCCGGGGAGATCCTGGGAGTCGCCGTCGGTAGCGACGACCAGGCGGTCCTGGTCCGGTGGGACGCCGCGGCGCAGACTCCGCCACGGGTCGTCGCGGACCACGTCGGCAACTTCCTCGGCCGGGCGTCCGACGGCACGGTCATCGACACCGTGAGGCTCGCCCGGGAAGCGGGGGGCATCCGGATCTCCCGGCCGGGCGGCGGCACCGTGGTGCAGCCCGCTGCGCCCGGTTGGCACTTCCGACGGGACGCTCCGGTGCAGGGCGACTGGCTGGCCGGAACCGTCTGGGGCGTCGGCGCCGAGAAGTCGTCACCGGCGCAGTGGAACGTCCGGACGGGCCGGCTCACGGTGTTCCTCGGCCTGGACACCCACCGGGTCGACACCGTCGTCACCGACCGGAACGGGCGGCTGGTCGTCTCGACGCCTCGGCAGGGCTGGTTCCTGGTCGGACCGGACGGGACGGCGCGGCCGATACCGAGGAGCCTGACGGGCGAGCGCCAGTTGTGGAGGATCCTTTTCGACGACGCGGGACGCATCTACGGCGCAGCGTTCGACGAGAGCGGGCGGCAGTGGCCGGTGGTCTGGCAGTGCCGGTGACCGGCACGCGCGGCAGTGAGTCGAGTTCGGACAGTTCGCTCGATGTACCGGGCCGTCGGATGTGAACGACCGTTCGGTCGACGATGGGTGACCGGCAGGGGGTGATTCCGGCAGGGACGGTTGCCAGCGCAAGGAAATGCGCGTGACATGAGCGTCGGCGCCGGCTCCCTGTCCCTGGGGGCCGGCGCCATCGACGGCGGCAGGCATCGAGAGCCTGCGCCGCGCGGAATTTCACCTGACCGTCATGTCCGACTCGTCCGGCAGACCGGTACGGGCCGCCCGAGACAACGACGATTCCTGATGCCGCCCCGTTCGACCTGGCGGCCGGTGGATGAGAAGCTACCCCGGCGGGGCGGCGTTCCCCCGAGTACCGCCCTCCGCGATCGACACCTGTCACGGCACGGACCAGGGTCGCCGGGCGCACCATCGCCCGGACGCCACATACCGGCATCTCACGAGGAGTTCCATGTCCGTCACCGGGATGCGACGCCGGGCCGCCGTCGGCCTGGCCGCACTCGCCGCGACCGCGTTCACCGCGGTCGCCGTCACCCCCGACCAGGCCGAGGCCCGCCCGAAGCCGGTCGACGTCCAGTTGCTCGCGATCAACGACTTCCACGGCAACCTGGAGCCGCCGAGCGGGTCCAGCGGCACCATCGAGGGCCAGCCGGCCGGTGGCGCGGAATACCTGGCCAGCCACCTGAAGAAGATGCGCGCCGAGGCCAAGAAGCAGGGCAAGGGCACCGTCACCGTCGCCGCCGGTGACCTCATCGGCGCCTCGCCGCTGCTGTCCGCCGCGTTCCACGACGAGCCCACCATTGAAGAGATGAACCTCGCCGGGCTGGAGTTCGCGAGCGTCGGCAACCACGAGTTCGACGAGGGCGCGGCCGAGCTGCTGCGCATGCAGCGTGGCGGCTGCCACCCGGTGGACGGCTGCGCCGACGGCACCCCCTTCAAGGGCGCCAAGTTCTCGTACCTCTCGGCGAACGCCTTCAAGACCTCCACCGGCCTGCCGCTGATGCAGCCGTTCGGCATCAAGATCGTCAAGGGTGTGCCGATCGGCTTCATCGGGATGACCCTGGAGGGCACCCCGAACATCGTCAGCCAGCAGGGCGTCGCCGGCCTGCGGTTCACCGACGAGGCCGACACCGCCAACAAGTACGCCAAGATCCTGCGCCTGCTCGGCGTCAAGAGCATCGTCGTGCTGCTGCACGAGGGCGGCGTGCAGAACGGCGGCGGCATCAACGACTGCACCGGGTTCAGCGGCCCGATCGTCGACATCGCCAACCGGATGGACCCGTCCATCGACGTGATCGTCAGCGGGCACACCCACGCCGCGTACAACTGCAACATCAACAACAAGCTGGTCACCAGCGCCAGCTCGTTCGGCCGCCTGGTCACCCAGATCGACCTGAAGATCGACCCGCGTACCCGCGACGTGGTGAGCGCGTCCGCCAACAACGTGGTGGTCACCCGGGACGTCGAGCCGGATCGGCCCTCGACCGAGCTGATCAACCGGTACAAGACCGCGCTCGGCCCGGTGGCCGACCGGGTGGTCGGCGAAACCACCGCCGCGATCACCAAGACGCAGGAGAACCTGTACCAGACCGGGGTCGACGTCAACGGCAAGCCGACGTACCAGACCGGTGAGTCGCCGCTGGGCAACCTGATCGCCGACGCGCAGCTCGCCGCGACCGACACCGAGCAGAACGCGGTCGCCGCGTTCATGAACCCCGGTGGCGTACGCGCCGACCTCGACGCCGGCCCGGTCACCTACGCCGAGGCGTTCACCGTGCAGCCGTTCGCCAACAACCTGGTGACGCTCGACCTGACCGGCGCGCAGCTCTACTGCATGCTGGAGCAGCAGTTCACTGTGGCGCGCGTGCTCTACGCGTCCTCGACCGTCAACTACGTCGTGGACGTCAACGGCACCACTGCGCCGGCCGGCACGCCGTGCGCCGGCACCCGCGTGGTCCGGGGCAGCCTCACCATCAACGGCACCCCGGTGACGGACACCGCCACCTACCGGGTCACCGTGAACAACTTCCTCGCCGGTGGCGGCGACGGCTTCAGCGTCCTGACCGGCGGCACCAACGCGGTGACCGGCCAGATCGACCTGGACGCCTTCGCCGCGTACCTGACCGAGAAGTCGCCGGTCTCCCCGCCGGCGCTGGACCGGATCCGCACCACCACCGAGGTCGCGGCCGGCTGACCGCCGACCGCATCGCCGACGGGCCCCGGAGCGCCGCTCCGGGGCCCGTTCGCGTCCGGCGGCCCGCTTCGTCGCAGGCCGCCGGCTTGTCAGGTCGCCCGCGCGGGCTCGGGCGCCGGCGTCGCAGCGACCGTCGACCGGCCGTCCTGCGCGGCGGTGAGCAGCGGACGCAGCGACAGCGCGAGCAGCGAGGCGGCCAGGCAGCCGCCCACCACGACCGCCACCCACACCCGGCCGTTCGCCGCGCCGATCAGCGGGCCGGCGGTGACCGGGCCGACCACGCCGCTGATCCCGAAGATCATCGAGCTCATCGCGTTGTACCGGCCGCGCAGCTCGTCGGTGGCGAGCGCGTTGGTCAGGGCGGGCATGACCGGCGACAGCATCGTCTCGCCGAACCCGAAGATCGCCGAGCAGGCCACCACGCCGAGCGCCGCGAGCACCGCGTTGCCGCTGCCCACCACGCCCGCCGCGCCGAGCACCAGCCACGCGCCGGCGAAGACCGCGCCGACGGTGGCCAGAGCGCGGGTACGGCTGCGCCCCTCCAGCCGCCGGATCACCAGCAGCTGCGAGAGCACGATCATCACGGTGTTCGCGGCCAGCGCCCACGCCACCACCCGGGGCGTCACCTCGACCACCCGCACCGAGTACGCCGCGAAGCCCACCTCGATCTGCGCGTACCCGCAGGTGGTGAGCACCAGGCCGAAAATGACGAGGCGGCGGAACGGCCGGTCCCGCAGCACCGTGAGGTAGCCGCCGGTCCTCCGGTCGGCGGCCTTCGCGCCGACTGCCACGGCCGGCCGGCGCCCGACGTGCGGCAGGCTCAGCAGGATCAGGGCCGGGGTCAGGTAGCTCACCGCGTCCAGCAGGTAGATCACCTCGAAGGTGACCGGACGGGCCACGTCGACCACCGCGCCGGAGATCAGGCCACCGGTGCCGATACCGAGGTTGAGCAGCGCGAAGTTGAGCCCGAAGACGCGCTGCCGCTCGCCGTCGTCGGTGAGCGAGGCGAGGATCGTGTTCTGCCCGGCCCAGATCGCCGAGCTGCCGACCGCGACCAGCGTCATCACGCCGAACGCCGAGGCGGTCGAGTCGACGAGCGCCAGCGAGCCGGTGCCGATCGCCTCGATCACCAGGCACGGCAGCACCACCCGGCGCGCGCCGAACCGGTCGATGAACGTTCCGGCAAGCGGCGAGAGAGCCAGCGTGACCGCGCCGAACCAGCCGATCACCAGCCCGGCCCGGGTGTCGGTCAGGCCACGTACGTCGGTGAGGTAGATGAACAGGAACGGCAGGGTGAGGCCGCGCCCGACGGCGGAGAACAACGTGCCGAGCAGGATCCGGCGGGCTTCGGGACGGGCGGGCAGGGCGCGGCGCAGCATGCTGGGATTCTGTTCGGCGGGTACGACGACCGCGACCCGTTTACCCCTTACGCCAACGGTCGCCGGGCCGGAAGGTGAGCGAGCACACGTGCTCTGCCATGCTGACCCGGTGACGACGACCTGGCGGCATCTGCCCGCACCGGCCCGCGAGATCGCCGAGACGGCCACCGACGCGGTGAGCGCCGCGCAGGCCCGCGACGCCGAGGCGTACGCCCCGGCTGTCGAGCGGCTGGCCGCCGCCGACCGGTCCGGGCTGGTGCTCGGCGGCGTGGTCCGGCTGCTGCTGGAGGAGGGGCACCCGGACGGACTCGACGGC
Organism: Micromonospora sp. WMMA1949; assembly: GCF_027460145.1. Taxonomy (NCBI): domain Bacteria; kingdom Bacillati; phylum Actinomycetota; class Actinomycetes; order Micromonosporales; family Micromonosporaceae; genus Micromonospora; species Micromonospora sp. WMMA1949. The sequence goes on from NZ_JAPZBG010000001.1 coordinate 2,914,466, forward strand.
GACGACGTACGGCAGGTGCTCGAGCAGTGCGTCCGGTCGGCGGCGTCCTGGTGGCCCGACGTCGACCCGCACGTACTGCTGGTGCTGCTGGCCGGCGCGCTCGGCGTCTACGACCCGGGCGACGACGAGAACCCGCCCGATCCGGCGGCGATCGCCCGGCACGCCCCGCTGCTGGTGGCCGACCTGCTGGCGGTCACCGGACGACCGTTCGCCGAGTACCTGACCGCCGCGTTCGCCGAGGTGGCGCGCACGGAGACGCAGGACTGACGGTTCTGCTGGCCTTCTGGCCCGCGCGCCCACGTCCTGGCGGCGAGCCGGCGGCCGGCGCGACGGCTCACGGGCCGGCGGCCGGCGTGGCGGCTCACGGGCTGGCGGCGGGCCGGCGGCTCACGGGCTGGCGGCCAGGAAGACGAACGCGGCGAGCAGCACCAGGTGCACCCCACCCTGGAGCACAGTCGCCCGGCCCGGCACCACGGTGAGCACCGCCGTCACCGCGGTCAGCGCCAGCAGCGTCATCTGGGTGCCGCCCAGGCCCAGCACCAGCGGCCCGTCCAGCCAGATCGAGGCGATCGCGATGGCCGGGATGGTCAGGCCGATGCTGGCCATGGCCGAGCCGAGCGCGAGGTTGAGGCTGATCTGCACCCGGTCCCGCCGGGCCGCCCGAGCCGCAGCGAGCGTCTCCGGCAGCAGCACCAGCAGCGCGATGACCACGCCGACGAAGGCCTGCGGCAGGTTGGCGGCGCCGACCGCCGTCTCGATCGCCGGGGAGATCGTCTTCGCGTCGCCCACCACCGCGACCAGCGCCACCACGAGCAGAGCCAGGCTGGCCAGGGCGGTACGCGTGGACGGCGGCTCCGCGTGCCCGTCGCCGGTCTTGTCCTCGGCGAGGATGCTGCCCTCCTGTGTGACCGGGAGGAAGTAGTCGCGGTGCCGGCCGGTCTGCACCATGACGAACAGCAGGTAGAGGGCCAGCGAGGCGACCGCCGCGAAGGCGAGCTGGGCCGGGGAGAACTCCGGACCCGGCCGGCTCGTGGTGAACGTCGGCACCACCATGCTGAGGGTGGCGAGCGTGGCCACCGTCGCCAGCGCCCCGCCGGTGCCCTCCGGGTTGAACACCGCCACCTGCCGGCGTAGCGCGCCGAGCAGCAGCGACAGGCCGAGGATGCCGTTGCAGGTGATCATGACGGCGGCGAAGACCGTGTCCCGCGCCAGCGCCTGCGTCTTCTCCCCGCCGCTGATCATCAGCGTGACGATCAGACCGACTTCGATCACGGTGACCGCCACCGCGAGCACGAGTGACCCGTACGGTTCACCGACCTTGTGCGCGACCACCTCGGCGTGGTGGACGGCCGCCAGCACAGCCGCCGCGAGCAGGGCCGCGACCACGGCGATGAGAGGGCCGGGCAGCTCCCGTCCCCAGGTCATCACGAGCACGAGCACGGCGACCAGGGGCGCGACGGTGGTCCAATCGGTCAGGCGGGATCGGATCATCGGCGGCATGCGCACACTTTGCCAGGAGGCAGGGGCAACCGCGCGTGGCGGGGTGGCTTCGGGCAGTCCTGTCGATCTATTCGATCGAGGCCGGCTGCTCCACGTGGGCGAGCACCTGACCGAGGTTCGCGATTACGGTTCCGATCCAGCCGGGCTCGGTGTCCTGGTGTTCGGTCGTCCGGAGCACCGTCATGCCGACCGCCGCCGCACCAGCCAGTTCGCCGTCCGCGCCGTCGCCCACGTACACGCAGTCGCCCGGTGCGACGCCCAGCCGCTGCGCGGCGGTGCGGTAGATCGCCGGGTCCGGCTTGGCCAGTCCGACCTCGCAGGAGAAGACCGCGACGTCGAACCGCCGGGCGAGTGGGCCGGCCGCCCACGCCTCGGCGGTCTCGGAGGTGGCATTGCTGATCAGGGCCAGCCGGTGCCCGCGCTCCCGCAGCGCGTCGAGCACGTCCAGGGTTCCGGCCGAGACGCGGCCCAGCACCCGGCGGGCGAGCGCCAGCCGGTGCGCGGCGGCGCGGGCCACCTGCTCATCTGTCGCCGCGCCGCCGAGGCGCCCGGCGAGGATGCGGACGGTCTCCTCCGCGTTCCAGCGGACGAGGCGGTCCCGCCAGGTCGCGTGGTACGCGTCGACGAGCGCCGCCGGCTCCACGCCGACGATGAGCGCCATCTCGCCGACCACCCGGTCCCGCTCGTCGTCGGCGCCGTGGACCAGGGTGTGGAAGAGGTCGAAGACGACCGGCCGTGGCATGGCGGGATCCTACTGCGACGGTGCTCGTCGTCCGGGAACGACAGAGGGCACGTCAGATGCTCGGATCTGGCCCCTTGCCCCTGGTCGGTGTGGCCGGAGTCGTGCGAGCTGTCCATGTAGCAAGCCCTGGCCCAGCAAGCAGCATGACGATCACCCCGGCCCCGATCAGCGGGTACGGGGCGTGAGTTTGCACGCTGCTGGTCACATAGCCGTCCCTGGTCGAGACGAGCCGCGGGTCGTTCTGCGACACATAGATGGTGACGTCCTCACCCCGCCAGTAGCCGGGCCCGTTACCCCAGGCACTTTCCAAGGGGACGTTCCAGGTTCGGCCGTGAATCACATACCTGGCATGATCGCCGAACTTGGATCCCTCCGTCACCGCCTGGACCTGTTCGCCGGTCGCCACGAGTTGGCGGATACGGACGTCAGTACGGTGTGCTTGAAGGATTCCCCCGGCGACAAGACCGGCACCAGTCAGGCAGAACAGGACGACGCGCAGCCGGGACCGGGCGATCCAGTCGAACAGCGGCCCAGGGCTGACAGTCGCATGATGCCGACCAGTCATCGCGCCGCCTTCGTCGTGGAAGCTTTGAACCCAGACGACAGACCTGCCCTCCTGGGAATGCACAAGAGGGCACATCCGATCGATCGGATGTGCCCTCTTACCTCTGGTCGGGGTGGCCGGATTCGAACCGACGACCTCTTCGTCCCGAACGAAGCGCGCTACCAAGCTGCGCCACACCCCGAGGCGTGCCGACAAATAGTAGCCCACCCGCCCGCTCGGTCAAACTCGGTACCCCCCGCCCCGCGCACCCGGCAGATCTTGGTACGAAACGGCCCTCCGAGGGGCGGCCGCGTACCAAGATCTGCCGGGAGGTCAGCGGGGGATCAGGGTCAGGATGCTCGCCTCGGGCGGGCAGGCGAAGCGGATCGGGGCGGTGGGATGGGTGCCGAGGCCGGCGGAGACGTGCAGCCAGGAATCCGAGCCGGGCCACCGGTGCAGCCCGCGCGCCATCGACCGGGGCAGGCCGCAGTTGGTGACCAGCGCGCCGTACCCGGGCACGCAGACCTGGCCGCCGTGGGTGTGCCCGGCCAGCATCAGGCCGAAGCCGTCGGCGGCCATCCGGTCCAGCACCACGGGCTCGGGGGAGTGGGACACCGCGATCGACAGCGCCGCGTCGGCGCTGACCGGGCCGGCCACGGCCTCGTAGTCGTCCCGTTCGATGTGCGGGTCGTCCACGCCGACCAGCTCGATCTCCCGCCCACCGGCCTTGAGCGTGGTGCGGGCGTTGTTCAGGTCGGCCCAGCCGGCCCCGGTGAGGATGTCGCGCAGTTCCTCGTACGGCAGCGGCACGCCGTCGGTGTACTCCCGGTCGGGCAGGAAGTAGGTGAAGGGGTTCTTGAAGACCGGCCCGGTGTAGTCGTTGGAGCCGAAGACGAACGCGCCGGGCAGGTCGAGCAGTGGTTGCAGGGCGCGCAGCACGCCCGGCACCGACTCCGGGTGCGCCATGTTGTCCCCGGTGACCACGACCAGGTCGGGGTCGAGCGCGGCCAGCGAGGCCACCCAGTCCTGCTTGCGTCGCTGGTCGGGCATCATGTGCAGGTCGGTCAGGTGCAGCACCCGCAGCGGTTCGGCGTCGGTCGGGAGCACCGGTACGTCGTACCGGCGGAGTGTGAACATGTTGCGCTCGATGAGCGACGCGTACGCCAGGGTGGCCGCGCCGACGGCGACGGTTCCGGCCGCGAGCCGGAATAGTGTGCGCTTTCGCATGGCGTTCAGGGTAGTTTCACCGTCCATGAGCACGCTGAAGGACCGTCTCACCGCCGACATGCGCGCCGCACTCAAGGCGCGCGACGAGCTGACCACCTCCACGCTGCGGATGGCCCTGGCCGCCGTGGGCACCGCCGAGGTCGCCGGCCGGGAAAAGCGCGAGCTCAGCGACGACGAGGTGCTCGCCGTGCTGACCAAGGAGGCCAAGAAGCGCCGCGAGGCGGCAGTGGCGTTCGCCGACGCCGGGCGCGCCGAGCAGGCCGGCAAGGAGACCGCCGAGGGCGAGGTGCTGGAGCGCTACCTGCCCAAGCAGCTCTCCGACGACGAGCTGGCCGAGCTGGTCTCGGGGGCGCTGGCCGCGGGCGGCTTCACCGGCAAGGCGCAGATGGGCCCGGCCATGAAGGCGGCCCAGGCCGCGGTGGCCGGCCGGGCCGAGGGTGGCCGGGTGGCCGCCGAGGTACGCCGGCAGCTCGGTCTCTGACCGGCGCCTTCCGTAGCGCGGAGACAACGACGGCCACCTCCCGTGGGAGGTGGCCGTCGCTGTCTGCTGTCCGGGGTCAGTTCCCCGGTCGTCCCGGTCTGCCGTTACCCCCGCCCGGCCCACCCGGCCGGTCCGGTGTCGCGGTGCCGCCCTGCTCCGGGGTGCCCTGGCCGGAGCTGACCTCGATCATCACCACGCCACCCTTGATGGTGCGCCCGTTCGGGCTGGTGCCGGCGGCGGTACCCGCCGGGCACTCCGACGGCACCTTGTTGCTGGAGACCACCGGGTCGAAGCCGGCACCCTTCAGCCGGGACTTCGCGCTCTCGACGGACGCGCACTTCACATCCGGGATGGACCGCTGGTCACCCATGACGATCTTGCCGCTGGGTGGCGTGAAGTTCTTCCGGTCCTTGCCCTTCATGGCGTCCCGCAGCGTCTCGTAGACCGCCGGGTTGATGCCGGTGGGGGTGTCGTGACCCATCTTCTGGGTGGTCTGCGGCCAGTCCGGGTCGGCCATGATGCCGGCCACCGCGTACTGCTTGGTCATCGCGACCAGCGAGGAGGTCTTCTCCGAGTCGGTGGTGCCGGACTTGCCGGCCACCGGCGCGTCCACGATGCCGCGGACGTTGCCGGCGGTGGCGGTGCCGCACTTCGAGGTGGAGGAGCGGTCACCCACCGGGCAGCGGGCGGCGTCCACGGCGGCCCGGGCCACCTCGGTGCTGACCCGCTGCTCGCAGCGCGGGTTGGCGACGTCGAGCTTCTCGCCCTCCGGGCCACGGATCTCCTGCACCGGGATCGGCTCGCAGTACTTGCCGTCGGCGCCGAGCGTCGCGTACGCGTTCGCCAGCTCCAGCGGCGTGGTCTGCGAGACGCCGAGGCTGAACGCGCCCCACTGGTGCGGGTTGGCGGCGAGCTGCGCGTCGCCGGACGAGCGGAACGAGATGCCGAGCTTCTGCGCCGCCTTCACCACGTTCTCCGCGCCGACCCGCTGCTGGAGGTCGATGAAGAACGTGTTGACCGAGAAGCCGAAGCCGCTCCACATGGTGTGCGGGCCGGCCATCGAGGCGTTGGCGTTCTTCGGGCAGTACTTGTTGGTGCCCGGGCAGGCCGCCGGCGAGTTGAACTCGACCGGGTAGTCCGACTTGAAGACCGGCTGCGCGTTGATGCTGTAGCTGAGCGGGTAGCCCTTCTCCAACGCGGCCACCAGGGTGAAGATCTTGAAGGTCGAACCGGCCTGGTAGCCGGCGATGCCGGGGCCACCGGTGATCAGCGGGTTCACCGTGTTGGGGTAGTTGCCCCGGATCTTCTTCGCGGCCTTCTTCGGGTCGCTGGAGATCTTGTTCTGCGGGTCGGCCGGGTCGTCGAGCTTGAAGTTGCGGTTCACGGCGACGGCGCGGACCCGGCCGGTGCCGGGCTCGACCGCGGCCACCATCCGGGCCGCCTTGCTGCTCTCGCCCAGCTTCTTGCGGACGGCCTTGTCGGCGGCCTTCTGCGCCTGCACGTCGAGCGTGGAGACGATGGTGTAGCCGCCGCTCTTGAGCCGCCGCTCACGGTCGTACGAGGTGGCGCCGAACGTCTCCTGCTGCAGCCACCAGCGGTAGAGGTAGTCGCAGAAGAAGCCCCAGGAGCGGGTGGTGGTCTGGGTGCATCCGTTCGGGGTGCGCTTGCCCTTGACGACGAGCTTGATCTTCTTGGCGGCGTCCGCCTCCTGCTGGGTGATCGCGCCGATCTGCACCATGTTGCCGATGACGTAGTCGCGCCGGCCGACCGCCTCGGGGTAGCCCGCGGGGGTGGTCGGGTCGAACGCGGTGGGGGCCTTCACCATGCCGGCGAGCATCGCCGACTCCTGGATGTCGAGCTTGCTCGGCGGCTTGTTGAAGTAGACCTGGCTGGCCGCCCAGATGCCGTACGCGCCGTTGCCGAACGCGGCGATGTTCAGGTAGCGCTCCAGGATCTCGTCCTTGGAGAGCTCCTTGTCGATCTGGAGCGCCAGGCTCATCTCGCGCAGCTTGCGGGCGCTGGTGTCCTCGGTGGCGGCGACCACGTCGGCCGGGTGGGTGGCCGAGTAGGAGATGGCCAGCCGGACGTACTGCATGGTGAGTGTCGACGCGCCCTGCCGGGAGGAGCCGGCGGCCTGGTTGTTGACGAACGCCCGGGCGACACCGTTGAGGTCCACGCCGTTGTGCTTGTAGAAGTCGTGGTCCTCGGCCGCGATGATGGCCTTCTGCATGTACTGCGAGATGTCCTTGAGCTTGACGTCCTTGCGGTTCTCGTCGTACATCGTGGCCAGCACGGTCTTGCCGTCGGCCGCGAGCAGCCTGGTGATCTGCGGCGACCGGGCGACTGTCAACTCCTTGGGCAGTGCGCCGAATGTCTCCGAGCCGGCCTTCGCGGCCAGTCCGGTCATCGCCACCGCGGGGAAGGCCGCCGCAGCGACCACCACTCCGGCCAACAGGCCGCAGATCAGTAGCGATGCGGCGTTGGTCAGCACGTTGTGGTCACGTTTCCGCATCCAGGTCACCTCGACAGGGTACGCGAGTAGGGAACGGCGGGCGCGCGGGGAACTTTCCCCATTTCCTGCACGCGCCGGCCTCGTTGTGCTAAACGCACGAGCCCTGGTCCGAGGTTGCGTGAGATCCGGCGGAAGTCTGGCCGAAACTCCGGGAGCGGCGCAGCGTTTTCACGTACTCGGGCGGGGTAGTCGCGGGGCGAAAGCCCGGGAAGCCGGGAGTGTCCGGAATGATGGATTTCGCCGACAACGTTGCGTAATCGGGCGACTACACAGCATGATGGTGGCGGCGACCGCAGCCATGTGTCGTTCGTGCCGCCCTGGGGAGGCCGGCACGAACGACCGGGGGGATGTACGAGGGCTGCTCGCGCGAAGTCGGTAGGTACTGCAAGGGGGGACGTGTACAGATGGGCATGATCACTGACTGGCCGTCACTGGCGGCGTGTCAGAACGGAGACCCGGACGCGTTGTTCGTACAGGGCGCCGAACAGAACGTGGCGAAGAGGATCTGCCGGAGCTGCCCAGTTCGGTACGAGTGCCTGGCCGACGCGCTCGACAACCGGATCGAGTTCGGCGTGTGGGGTGGCATGACCGAGCGCGAGCGCCGGGCGTTGCTGCGCCGTCACCCGCAGGTCACCAGCTGGCGCAAGATGTTCGAGGCGGCCATGAAGAAGAACGCCAAGGAGAAGTCCGGTAAGGACAAGATCCTGGTCACCACGGCCACCTGACCGCTCCGGTCAGTTCCGGCTGATCGCCTCGCCGATCGTCCGCAGCCCGTCGACGTCGTGCACGTCGGCGGGCTGTGCCGTCACCGACACCGACGGCACCGCCGGGAACGCCTCGGTGAACCGGGCCGCCACCTGCTCCTCGCGTACCGCCTGCTGGGCCAGCGCGGCGTGCGCCCGCAACACCTCGACGGTGCCCTCGTGCCCACCCTCGCCGGCCAGCCGCTCCGCGGCGGCCAGGCTCTCCGCCGCGGACAGGCCCGCCGCCGGCCGGTGCACCCGGTTGAGCACCAGCCCGGCCAGCGGCATCCGCTCCTCGCGCAGCCGGCCCGCGAAGTAGGCGGCCTCCCGGACCGCGTCCGGCTCCGGCGTCGCGACCAGCAGGAACGCCGTCTCCCGGGCCTGGAGGATCCGGTACGTCTGCTCGGCGCGCTGCCGGAACCCGCCGAACATCGAGTCGAGGGCGGCGACGAAGCCGGACAGGTCGGTGAGCAGCTGGGCGCCGATCACCTTCTGCACCACCTTGGAGAACATCCCGAAGCTCGCCGTGACCAGGCTGAACATGCTCCGGCCACCGCTGCGTGCCGGAGCCAGCAGCAGTCGCAGCATCCGGCCGTCGAGGAACCGGGACAGCCGGGCCGGCGCGTCCAGGAAGTCGAGCGCGGACCGCGACGGCGGCGTGTCCACCACGATCAGGTCCCACTCGCCCCGGGCGTGCAGCTGGCCCAGCTTCTCCATCGCCATGTATTCCTGCGTGCCGGCGAAGGTGGAACTCATGGCCTGGTAGAAGGGGTTGGCGAAGATCTCCGCGGCCTTCGCCGGGTCGGTGTGCTGGAGCACCACGTCGTCGAACGTGCGCTTCATGTCGAGCATCATGGCGTGCAGTTCGCCGCCGCCGGCCTCGACGTCGATGCCCTTGACCTGGCGGGGTGTGTTGTCCAGCTCGGTCAGGCCGAGCGACTGGGCCAGCCGGCGGGCCGGGTCGATGGTGAGCACCACCGTCCGCCGGCCGTGCCGCTCGGCCGCCCGCAAGGCCAGCGCCGCGGCGGTGGTCGTCTTGCCCACGCCGCCCGCCCCGCAGCAGACCACGATCCGTACGCCGTCGTCGGCGAGGATCTGGTCGACGTCAAGCGGAGGCGCCGCGTCTTCGGAAGGCACCAATCGAGCGTATCGGTCCCGAGGGCCTCTCTGCTCCGTGCCGGCCGCAGGTGTGAGTCAATCCGCCCGGACGAGGGCGTCCGCGAGCGTCTCCAGCCCGGCCCGGTCGACGCCCTCGGGCAGCAGCGGCAGCTCGACCAGGGGCAGGCCCAGGTCCACCAGGTCACCCCGCAGGGAGTCCTCCAGCTCACGGCGTACCTGCTGGTCGCGGGCCTCCTCGACGAGCCCGGCCACGGTCGGGCCGTCGGTCGGCAGGCCGGCGGCGGCCAGCCCGCGCTTCAGCTCGGCCGCCGTCACCGCGCGGCCCGCCGGCACCGGCGGGCGGACGCCGTTGACGATCACGCGGCCGACCGGGAAACCGAGCTGGGTCAGCTCCGCGACCGCGTCGAGCGTCTCCTGGACCGGCATCTCCTCCAGCAGCGTGACCACGTGCACAGCGGTCATCGGCGACCGGAGCAGCGCGGAGACGCCCTCGCTCTGGGTCTTGATCGGGCCGACCTTCGCCAGTCGGGCGGTCTCCGCCGTGACGTTGAGGAAGCGGCCGATCCGCCCGGTCGGCGGCGCGTCCAGCACCACCGCGTCGTACGTCCGGCGTGACCCGCTGGTCCGGGTGGTCGCCTCCTTGACCTTGCCGGTGAGCAGCACGTCGCGCAGGCCCGGCGCGATCGTGGTGGCGAAGTCGATCGCGCCGAGCTTGCGCAGTGCCCGGCCGGCCGCGCCGAGCTTGTAGAACATGTCCAGGTATTCGAGGAGGGCCTCCTCGGCGTCCACCGCCAGTGCCCGCACCTCACCGCCGCCGGGCGCGTCGGCGAGGTGGCGCTCCTCGTACGGCAGCGGGTCGGTGCCGAAGAGCTGGGCGATGCCCTGCCGGCCCTCCACCTCGACCAGCAGGGTGCGCCGGCCCCCGGCGGCCAGGCCGAGGGCCAGCGCGGCGGCCACGCTCGTCTTTCCCGTGCCGCCCTTGCCGGTCACCACATGCAGGCGGGCCGGCCATCTGCCGGCGAACTCGGCCGGCTGCTCACTCGCTGCCACCCGTCGAGCCTAACCAGCCGTTGGGACCAGCCCTGTCCGGCCGGTGGGATCAGCCCTGTCCGGCCGGTGGGATCAGCCGACCTCGCAGACCCACCAACCCGTCTTCCGCACCACCGTGAAGCGCAGCGCCTGCTCGGCGACCTTCTCGTCGGCGGTGGTCATGGTCACCCGGGCGGAGACGGTGGCGCGGTCCCCGGTCTGGTTGTCGACAGTCGGTGTGGGCCAGCGGAACCGGGGGTTCTGGTACTGCGTGACGTACTTCTGCACCTCGGCGACCTTGGTGGCGATCTTCTCGTCGTCGCGGGACGCGGAGCAGACGAACGTGGCCGCCTTACCGGGGTCGCGCTCCTGGTAGACGGCCTTGAGGAAGCCGTCCACAGCTACCTGCGGCTCCTTCGCGCCCTGGCCGTCCTCGCTGTCGCGCAGCGCGAGGAACGCAGCAGTGCCCCCACCGCCGCAGAGCAGGACCGCGGCGGCCAGGACCAGCGAGGCGATCAGGACCGCCGGTCGCTTGCGCGGCGGTGTGTCGGACGGATACGCCTGCGGACCGGCTGCGGGTGCGGGTCCCGGCGGCACGCCGCCCGTGGGCGGTGGTGGTTGCGGATTCGGGTCGCCGGACGTGCCGGTGTCCCCACCGGCGGGCGGTTGGGTCATCTGTCTCCCCCGGGTTGCGGATCCCGTCGCCGCCCCAGGCGACGGGCACGGGTCGAGGTGGGCGGGCGCGCGTCGGCACGCGTCCAGTCCGGAAGGGTATCGGTCGGCGGGGCGCTTGCCAGCCCCGCGTACGCGCCCCGCCGGACGGAGGCGGCCACCGCGTTCCCGACCGGGGTTGTGTCGCAAATGTGACTGGACGTGATGAGGCGTGCGCGTCCCGTTGCCGGGACTTGCCGCAGCACCTACGTTCGTCCCCGACGCGGAGAGCCGGGCCGGGGACGGCTCCGAGCCGGATGGCGGTGTTGGTGAACAGGTACGACGCCCGGAGGCGACGGATGCGCGACGCGGAGAACAGTCCTCGAGCCCAGTTCCCCGGTGACCGGGCCGGACGACCGGGCGAGGTCGAGAGCCCGGGGGCGCCGTTCAACGAGCGGTCCTACGGCCCTCCGGCCGAGCTGGTCCGGACGCTTCCCCGTTCCGGCGGGAAGGGCCGGGACGAGGACGAACCCGGCTACGTCATCCACCTCCAGGTCCGGGTGCCCGACCTGGCGGCGGCCACCGCGCTCGCCGGCACCGTGGCCACCTCGCTGGGCTTCCTGGTGGAGCTGGACGCGGGCGAGACGACCGTCTCCACCGCCGACGACCAGAACAACAGGCACCGGGTCTTCTGCGACCTGCTGCTGCCCGACCGCAGCCGGTGTCCGCAGCGCTTCGAGCACGAGGGGCCCTGCGGCGAGCCGCCGCCGGCGCCGGAGCCGCGTCCCGCGTCCTGGTGACGGCGGCGGACCGTAGGCTGTGCCTGACCGAAGTCCAAGTCAGGCAAGGGAGCCCTCCTCCGATGCAGAAGTGGGAATACGCCACGGTGCCGCTGCTGGTCCACGCGACCAAGCAGATCCTCGACAACTGGGGCGAGGACGGCTGGGAACTGGTCTCCGTGGTCCCCGGCCCGAACCCGGAGCAGCTCGTCGCGTACCTGAAGCGTCCGAAGGGCTGACCCGGATGAGCAACGGACCCCACGCGAAGCTCGCCGAACTCGGCCTCGACCTGCCCGAGGTGGTGCCGCCGGTGGCGAGCTACGTGCCGGCCGTCCAGTCCGGGCAGCACGTCTACGTCTCCGGCCAGCTGCCGATGGCCGAGGGCAAGCTGCTCGCCACCGGGAAGGTCGGCAACGGCGTCTCGGCCGAGCAGGCGAAGGACCTGGCGCAGCGGTGCGCGCTCAACGCGCTCGCCGCGATCGACGCGCTGGTCGGGTTGGAGAACGTGGTCAAGGTCGTGAAGCTGACCGGCTTCGTGGCCAGCGCACCCGGCTTCACCGGCCAGCCCGGCGTGATCAACGGTGCCTCCGACCTGTTCGGCGCCGTGTTCGGCGAGGCCGGCCGCCACGCCCGCAGCGCCGTAGGCGTGGCGGAGCTTCCCCTCGACGCCCCGGTAGAGGTAGAGGTCATCGTCGAGGTCGCGTGACACTCGCCCGCCGCTGAGCCCGCGATCTTGCGGTTGCGGCCCCGGCAGAAGCCCCAGACGGGGACAAAGCTCGGGCCGGAACTGCAAGATCGCGGGGAGTGGCGGGCGGAGTCGTACGATCGCAGCCATGGGTGGGCGTATGGCCGGTGCCGCGGGGGCGCTTGCGGACGAGTTGCCGGCGTGGGTGACGTTGCTTCGTGCGCCGAACCCGGGACCGATGACGCTCGACGGGACGAACACGTGGGTGCTGCGGGCCGGCCCGGACGCGCCCGCCGTCGTGGTCGACCCGGGGCCCGCCGACGAGGGGCACCTGGCCGCGATCGCGGCGCAGGGGAGCATCGGGTGCGTGCTGATCACGCACGGGCACGCCGACCACACCGAGGGCGCGCCCCGGCTGCGCGAGCTGCTCGACGGCGTACCGGTGCTCGCCGCCGACCCGGCGCACACCGCCGGAGGAGCACCGCTCACCGCCCACACCACCTTCGACGTGGGGCTCGACCTGCGGCTGCTGCCCACCCCCGGGCACACCGCCGACTCCGTCTGCCTCGTCGCCGCGCACGGCGGTGAGCGCGTCGTGCTGACCGGTGACACCATCCTCGGCCGGGGCACCACAGTGGTCGCCCACCCGGACGGGCACCTCGGCGACTACCTGTCGAGCCTGGAGCTGCTCTCCACGTACCGGGGGATCCCGGCGCTGCCGGGCCACGGCCCGGCGCTCGCCGACTGCGGCGTGGCGGCCGACTTCTACCTGGCCCACCGGCGGGCCCGGCTGGACCAGGTGCGCGCCGCCGTCGCCGCGGGCGCCACCACCGCCGCCGAGGTGGTCGCCGTGGTCTACGCCGACGTCGACAGGTCGCTGTGGTGGGCCGCCGAGTGGTCGGTCCGGGCCCAGCTCGAACACCTCGGAGTGGAGCAGCCGTGACCTGCCCGGTGTGCGGAACCGTAGCCGTGCCCGGGGCGCGGTTCTGCCACAACTGCGGGGCGGCGCTGCCGGCTGCCGCCACGCTGCCCGCCGCCGAGCGCCGCGTGGTGACTGTGCTCTTCGGCGACCTGTCCGACTTCACCTCCTGGTCGGAGGACCTGGACCCGGAACGGGTCGGCGCGGTCACCGACCGGGTGCTCGCCGCCCTCGCGGGCGCGGTCAAGACGTTCGGCGGGCATGTCGACAAGCTCACCGGCGACGGGATCATGGCGGTCTTCGGCGCGCCCGTGGCGCACGAGGACGACGCCGAGCGGGCGGTCCGCGCCGCGCTGTCCATGCAGCGCGCGGTGCGGCGGGTGCTCGACGACGAGCGCGGCGGCGGCGCGCCGCTGGGCCTGCGCGTCGGCCTCAACACCGGCGACGTGATCGCCGGCATCCAGGCGGCGATCGAGTACACGGTCATCGGCGACACGGTGAACACCGCCGCCCGGCTGGCCGACGCCGCCGCCGTCGGCGCGGTCTACGCCGGTGCGCGCACCTCCGCCGCCACGCGGCACGTCGCCTCCTGGCGGGCGCTGCGCCCGCTGCGGCTCAAGGGCAAGCGTGAGCCGGTCGAGGCGTACGAGCTGCTGGGCCTGCTCGACGCGCCCGGCACCCGGTCCGGCCTCGGCGACGAGGCGCCGTTCGTGGGCCGGGAGACCGAGATCGGCCGGGTGGCCGGCCGGCTCGCCGAGGTGATCGACAGGGGTGAGCCCCGGGTGCTGCTGATGACCGCCGAGGCGGGGATCGGCAAGTCCCGGTTCGCGGCCGAGGTGGAACGCCTCGCGGCCGGCTACGACGTCGGCGCCGGGCGGTACGCGGCGCACACCGGCGCCCGCGTGCTGTCGGTGCGCTGCGCGGCGTTCGGCGAACGCCGCCGGCTGGCCCCGCTGGCCGACCTGGTCCGGGCCGCCGTCGGCCTGCCCGGCGACGCGGCCACCGCCGTCACCCGGCCGGCCGTCGAGGAGCGGCTCCGCCGCCTCGGCCAGCGCCTGTCCCGGCTGCCCGGCGACCCGCCGCCGATCGCCGTGGACCAGCTCCTGGCCCTGCTCGGGTACGCCGAACTCCCGCCCGCCACCGAGAACGGCGAGTGGAACGCGGCCGGGCCGCCGCCGGACGACGAGGCGGTGCCGACCGCCGTGGCGGACCTGCTGAGCGCGCTCGCCGGCGAGGCGCCGCTGGTGATCGTGGTGGACGACCTGCACGACGCCACCGCCGAGACGCTCAAGGCGCTGGCGCTGACCCTCAACCGGCTCAGCGGACCGGTGCTGGTGCTGCTGCTCGGCCGCCCCGAGCTGGTACGGACCGCCGGCGCGCTGACCCGCGTCGCGGACGCCGAGGTGCACGCGCTGCCGCCGCTGCGCGGCGCGGACGCGTCCCGGCTGCTCACCAGCTACTTGTCCGGTGGCCGCATGCCCCAGGCCGACGCCGACCGGCTGCTCGCCACCGCGCAGGGCAACCCGTTCTATCTGGCCGAGCTGGTCACGCTGCTGATGGAGCGCGGGGCGCTCACCGCCGGCCCGGGCCGGGGCGCCGATGTCGGCTGGCGGCTCGCCCCCGGCTCGCTCGGCAGCCGGCTGCTCTCCCGGGACCTGGCCGCGGTGCTCGCGGCGCGTATCGACGCGCTGCCGCCCAACGCCCGCTCGGCGCTGCGTGACGCCGCGGTGGTGGGCGACACCGTGCCGGCCGGTGCGCTGGAGGCGCTGCGGGAGCAGCGGGTCGGACAGGACGGCCGGCCCGCCGCGGTGGCCGCCGTCGAGCTGGACCGGGCGGTGGAGGAACTGCTGCAACGGCGCATGCTGCACCGCACCCGCAGCGGGTTCGCCTTCGCCACCCCGCTGATGCGGGAGGCCGCGTACGCCGGGGTGAGCAAGGCCGAGCTGGCCGAGCGGCACGCGGCACTGGCCCGCTGGGCCGCGCCGGAGAGCGTCGACGACACCGGCGGCGCGCCGGGTGGCGCGTTCACCGAGGCCGCCCGGGACGACTTCGTCGCCGAGCACGTGGAGCGGGCCACCGCGCTCGCCGACGCGGTCAAGCTGCGCCCGGACGCGCCGGCCCGGGCGGTCACCCCGCTGGGCGTGGCCGCGCTGGGCCGGGCCGCCCGCCGGTCGCTGCGGTCGGGGGAGCCGGCGCTGGCGGTCGAGTACGCCGAACGCGCGGCCGAGCTGGCCCGCGACGGGGTGCCGCCGGCCGACCGGGTGGTGCACGCGCGGGCGCTGCTCCAGATCGGCCGCCCGGCCGACGCGCTGGCGTTCGCCGAGAAGATCGCCGCGAACACCGGCGACCCGGCCACCCGGACCGCCGCGCTGCTGCTCGCCGGGCAGGCCCAGCAGACACTCGGTGACGGCGAGCGGGCCGAGTGCAACTGGCAGGAGGCGTTGCAGGTGGCCACCGACGCCGACCTGCCCACGCTGCGGGCGTCGGCGATGCGGCGGCTCGGCATGGCCGACTTCATCGCCGGCCGGCTCGGGCAGGCGAGCAGCCGGCTGGCCGCGTCCTATCAGGTCAGTCTCGCCGCCCGGGATCCGCGCGGGCAGGCGTGGTCGTTGCAGAACCTGGCCTGGGTGACCACCACCCGGGGCGACTTCGCCGGCACCGACGCGGTGCTCGGCCGGGCCGCCCGGCTGTTCGCCGAGCTGAAGGACCCGTACGGGCGGGCCTGGCTGCGCGGCACCACCGCGTTCGCCCGGCTGCTGGCCGGTCGGCTGCGCGAGGCGTGCCGGATGGCCCGGGTGTTCCTGCCGTTCGGGGAGCGGGTCGGCGAGGCGTGGGCGGTGGGGACACTGCGCGCGGTCGAGGCGTACGCCACCGCCGAGCTGGGCGACTTGGCCGAGGCGGACCGGGCCGCGCGGCGCGCGTACCGGGACTTCGCCGAGGTGGGCGACGACTGGGGGCAGGGCTTCGCGCTCGTGGTGCGCGGGGTGGTGGCGCGCGGGCTGGGCGAGCCGGAACACGCGGCCGACCTGTTCACCGAGGCGCTCGAATACGCCGACCGGACCACCCACCCGCTGCTCACCGGCATGGCCGGCACGCTGCGCGGATTCGTGGCGCTGGACATGGGCGACCACGAGACCGCCGAGCGGGAGGCACGGTCGGTGCTGACCCGGGTCGAGCCGCACAACCCGCAGGCGCCGGCCCAGGTCGCGCCGCGGGTGCTGCTCGCCATGGCCCGTCTCGCCGCCGGTGACCCGGGCACCGCCGTGGGGCTGCTCGCCCCGGTGGCGACCGGCGCGGCGAACGCGCCCTCGCTGCTGTTCTCCCGGCGGCAGACGATGGCCCGGTACGCGGCCGCGCTGCTCGCCCACGGCCAGCGCGAGCAGGCGCTCGACTGGGCGCAGCGGTCGATCTCCGCGCCGGCTGAGGACGTACGCAGCCAGGTGGTGGCGCTGCTGGTGCTGGCCGAGGCGCTCGACGCGTGCGGGCGCCGGGCCGAGGCGCTGACGCACGCGGAGGAGGCGGTACGCCTCGCGTACGCCACCGAGCAGCGCAGTGAGCGGATCGTCGCGGACGCGTTGCGGGTGCGCCTCTCCGGCGGCTGATCGCCGCTTGTTCTGCCGGTTCCGGGGATGTGTTAGTCGGTGGAGCCGGTTAGCGTGGTGCGGCGACAGTCGTGGGTCGACTGTCGTCTCCCGGTGCGCGCCTGCGTGACCGGCAGACCACGCTGGGGAGGGACGATGAGGCTGCCGCGCTCGGGCGCCGGCTGGACGATCGCGGTCTTCGGGCTCCTCGCGCTGCTGCTCGGCGCGCTCGGTCTGATCTGGCCGGAGACGCAGCTGCGCCTGCTCGGCTTCGAGGTGCCGGCCGAGCGCGCTCCGGGCGACTACACCGGCACGTTCCTCACCGCGTCCTCGATGGCCTCGTTCAACATGGGGGTCTACTACCTGCTCGCCGTCGCCACCGAGTGGCGGCCGTTCTACCGGTTCACCGTCTGGTTCCGCCTGGTCACCTTCACGGTGTTCACCATCGCGGTGCTCTCCGACGTCGCGCCGGACCGCTTCTTCGGGGTCGCCGCGTGGGAAGGGCTGGGCGCTGTCGCGACGGCCGTCGGCCTGTGGTGGGACGCCCGCCGGGCGGGGGTCGCCACTGACGACTCCGCCCCGGAACCGGTACCGGCCGCTGACGCGGCGCGCTGACGGGTCCGGATCGTTGGGTATTTTCGAGTCGTGACCGAGATCCCGCCCGGCGCCCTGCGGCTGCCCATCGTGCCCGGTCTGACCGATCTGCAGGTGTTCGCCCGGGGCGGCTACGCCACCATCTATCGGGCCACGCAGATCTCGGTGGGACGCGAGGTCGCGGTCAAGATCGAGAACCGTACGCTCGACAGTGAGCGCGACCAGGCCCGCTTCCTGCGTGAGGCCCGCGCCGCCGGGCGGATGTCGTCCCACCCGCACGTGGTGGACCTGTTCGACGTCGGGGTCACCGTCGACCAGCACCCCTACCTCATCATGGAACTGTGCGACGGCTCGTACGCCGAGCGGATGCGCACCTCGCCGCTGGGCGCGGCCGAGACCCGCGACCTCGGCGTGAAGATCGCCGACGCGCTGGCCCACTCGCATGCGGCAGGCGTCCTGCACCGCGATGTCAAGCCGGCGAACATCCTGCACTCCGAGTTCAACTCGGCGGTCCTGGCCGACTTCGGCCTGGCGGTGCTCGCCGAGTTCCGCGACTCCTCGGTCATGCTGGAGGCGCTCACCCCGGCGTACGCGCCGCCGGAGACGTTCAACCACAGCCCGCCCACGCCCGCCGTCGACGTCTACTCGCTGTGCGCCACCCTCTACGCGGTGATGTACGGCCGCCCGCCGCGCTGGCAGTCCGAGCGCAACCCGAGCCTGGTCACCGTGCTGGAGATGTTCCAGCAGCCGATCCCGGGCCTGCCCGGCGTGCCCGGTGAGCTGATCGACGTACTCCGGTTGGGCATGTCGAACGACCCGGGTGCGCGGCCCTCCGCGGTCGAGCTGCGCGGCCTGCTCGCCTCGCTGCCGCTGGACGGCGCCCCGGCGACCGGCGGGCCGTACGACGGTGCCGGCAGCGACCGGTTCCACCGCACCGGCGGGCCGAACCCGCGACCGCCCGCCGACGACGACCACCCGACGGTGGCCTCGCGTGGCCGGCGCTGGCCCAGGCGTTGGTTCCTCGGTGGCGCCGGCGTGCTCGCGCTCGCCGCCTCGGCCGGCGGCGGCTGGGTGGCCGCCGGGCACGCGCCGGCCGCCGCGCCGACGCCGACGCCCAGCGGCGTGGCCGGGGTGACGCCGGTGCCCGGCTGCGCGTCAGCCGACGTGCGGCTGCCCGCCGGGGCCCGCTGCGCGACGGAGCTGGAGTGCTTCGGTCCGGTACGGCTGCGCCGCGACCGGGCCGAGGCGAGCCGGGTGCCGTGCGACGGCCAGCACACCTGGGAGACCTACGCCGCCGGTGACCTGCCGGACGGTCTCGCCGGTGCCCGGCACGAGACGGTGGCGGCCGACCCGGCCGTCGCGCGGGTCTGCAACGTCGACACGTTCCGGCTGGTCAGCAGGGGCAAGTCGGCGACCGGGTGGAACCTGGAGGTGTTGCCGCCGGAGGCCGAGGCGGACCGCACCTACCGCTGTCTGGCCGGCCGTGGCGTGAACGCGCTGGCCGGTCCGACGCTCACCGGTCGCTGAGCCCGTTCACGGTCCGGCTCTGCCGGACCGACCGCGGGTCGAGCGTCTCCAGCGTGTCGGCGTCCACCGCTGTGGTCGCCCGCATGCCGCGTACGACCCGGGGGTCGAGCGTCTCCAGCGTGTCCGCGTCGATCGGCTGGCCCGCCGGGGTGCGCAGGTTCCGCACCGCGCGCGGGTCGATCGCCTCCAGCGTGTCGGCGTCCACGCCGTACCCCTGGTGGGGGACGACCGGCCAGTTGTCGGTCTGCGGGGCGGATCCGCCGGTGGCGCCGGGCTGGCGGGCGGCGGTGATCGTCACTCCGGTGATCATGGCGAGCAGGACGCAGACCAGGGCCAGCACGACCGACAGGATGCCGGGCGGACGCCACACGGCGAGGGACACCACCGCCGCCACCGTCGCCATGCACGCGACGACGGCCTTCGCCCGCGCATCGGGCTTCGGGAACGATCTCACCCGACAAGCATGGCCCAGCGCGTCCACCTGTCAACCGGCGGGATGAGACGGCTTCCCGTCAGCGACGCTCCACTGTCGAGAAAGCACCGTGACCACGCCTGGTCGTTTGCCGTATCGATCCACATTTGGGGGCCACGACCGTGAGCGTCGATCCCTGCCGGCTGCCTCGATGGCGACGCCGCAAGGGTCATAGCCGACTGTGTGTCTGCCGCTACCCTTGGTGCTCAGTCGCCGCGTAGTGAGCGAGGTAGCCCGATGCCCGAGGTTTCTGCCCGCCACCGCTTCCGTACCCTCGCCACCACCCTGGCGGTGGCGCTGACCCTGACGCTGGCCGCCGCGGCCGGCTGCGACAACCGCCGGGAGCCGCCACTGCCGTCGGTGCTCGACAAGCTGCGCGAGTCGCACATCGACGGCCAGGCGAAGATCAAGATAGGGGTCGCCACCACCGAGCCACTGATGGGTGAGCTGCGCAACGGCGCGCACGTCGGCTTCGACGTCGAGATCGCCCGCTACATCGCCGCGTCGCTCGGCTTCGAGGGCGACCAGCGGATCGAATGGGTGTCGCTGGCCACCGAGGACCGCATTCCCGCCCTCCAGGGCGGCACCGTCGACCTGGTGGTGTCGAGCTTCTCCATGACCGAGGAGCGGGAGAAGCTCGTCAGCTTCGCCGGGCCGTACTTCGTCACCACGCAGGAGGTGATGGTGCCGAAGCGGCTGCGCGACCGGGTCCGCACCATCGAGGACCTGCGCCGGCCGGAGCTGAAGGTCTGCACCAGCGGCGGCTCGACCACCGAGGCCGAACTGGAGAAGCACCAGGTACGGGCGTACGTGGTGAAGGAGGTCGGCGACTGCGTCCGGGGCATCCGGACGGGGCGTTACGACGCGGTCAGCTCCGACGAGACGATCCTGGCCGGCTTCCTCTCCCAGTACCCGACCGAGTTCGAGATCGTCGACATGCCGTTCGGCACCAGCGAACTGCTCGGCGTCGGGGTGCCGATCGGTGACCCGGCGCTGCGTGACCTCGTCGCGTTCTTCCTGCACAAGAGCTACCTGGAGGGACGCGACGGAATCAGCAGCCCGTGGCTCACCGCGTACAACCGCACCCTCGGGCCGTGGCTGAAGGCGGACAAGTCACAGCCGCAGCCGCTGAACGTGCCGAAGCTCGTCGACTTCGAAGACAAGGCACCCCGGCGATGACCGCGCCGGCGACGCTGCCCGGCGCCGCGGCGCCGGACCGGCCCGCACCGCCACCCGCCGACCCGGCCGAGCGCCGCGCACGGGCCAGCCAGTCGTTCTGGACCGCAGTGGTCGGGGTGCCCGCCGTCTTCTCGGTGCTGCGCCTCGGCGTCGAGGCGGGCGGCGAGTTGCAGACCACGCTGCTGCTGGTGGCGAACGTCGGCACGGTGAACCTGCTGGCCGGCTTCCTCACCACGGCCGCCGCCCTGCTCTCCACGGCGCTCGTCGCGGTGTTCGCACTGGGCGCCGTGCTGCGGGTCAGCGTGGACCGCATGCTGCCGGGGATCCGCCGGCCCCTCTTCGCCCGCTGGGTGGACGGCACACCCGCCTGGTTCGCCGTGGCCAGCTTCCTGCTCGCCCTCATCACCTGGCCGCTGCTCTACCTGCCGTTGCTGCTGCCCGCGTTCGTGGCCGCGTTCCAACTCACCCCGCACCGGCTGCACGAGCAGCGGCTGCCCCGGCTGCTGCTGCTCGCCGCCGGGTTCGCCGGCTACCTCTGGCTGCTCGGGCCCACCCTGCTGGACGCCGTCCGGCAGGGAGAGGCGTTCGCGGTGGCGCTGCTCGTCGTACCCCCGGTGCTGGCCCTGTTCGTGACCGGTCCGCTGCCGGCGGCGGTGGTCCGGCCGCTCGCGTCGATCACCGAGGCGGCGGTGCTGGCCATGCTGGTCTGGGCCGCGTTGCCGGTGATCAGCACGCCGGTGCTGCCGCTCACGGTGACCACTGTGGAGTCCTCGCCCGGCGTCACCGAGGACGTGCGCGGCCACGTGGTCACCGTCGACGACGTGGACGTGGTGCTGCTCCAGGAACGCGGTGGCGTGCGCTACGTGCCGGTCGACCAGGTACGCGCCCAGGTGCTCTGCCCGAGTGAGGAGGAACTGCCCCGGCGGCAGCTGCGGGTGCACGACTTCCACGTGGAGGACTCGCTGCTGGAAGGGCTGGGCCGGCGGGTCCGCCCGGTGCACCGCATCGACGCCGCCTGCCGCACCGTCGACTGACCTCGGTGAGCGCCAGGCCGCCGCGGGCGAGGGTGGGTGGAACGTCGACACCTTTGACGTTCCACCCACCGCAGCCGTTCGTCAGTAGGACTTGTCCTGGCCGAGGACGTGCTGGGCGACGAAGTTGAGGATCATCTCCCGGCTGACCGGGGCGATCCGTCCGGCGCGTACCGCGCCGAGCAGCGTCGACACGCCGTACTCGGTGGTCATGCCGGCCCCGCCGAGTGCCTGGACGGCGGTGTCGACGGCGAGCGCGGCGGCCTCGCCGGCCGCGTACTTGGCCATGTTGCCGGAGATGCCGGCCTCCAGGTCGCGGCCCGCGTCGTAGAGCGTCGCCGCCTTGTGGATCATCAGCCGGGCCAGCTCGACCTGCACTGCCGCGTGCGCCAGCGGGTGCGACACCCCCTGGTGCGAGCCGATCGAGCGCCCGCCCCACACCTTGCGGGTGGACGTGTAGTCGCTGGCCCTCTCGATCGCGTACCGGCCGGTGCCGGCGCCCATCGCGGCCACCGTGATGCGCTCCGGGTTGAGCCCGGCGAACAGCGCGGGCAGCCCGGCGTCGAGCGACTCGCCGACGAGCGCGTCGGCGGGCAGCCGGACGTCGTCGAGGAAGAGCAGGAACTGGTTCTCCGGCGACAGGATCTCCATGTCCAGCTTGGACTTCTCCAGGCCGGGCGCGTCGGTCGGCACGATGAACAACGCCGGCTTCAACTTCCCGGTGGACGCGTCCTCGGTACGAGCGACCACCAGCACGTGCCCGGCCTCGTCCACCCCGGAGATGTAGATCTTCCGGCCGCTGAGCAGCCAGTCGTCGCCGTCGCGGCGGGCCACGGTGGCGAGGCGGTGGAAGTTCGAGCCGGCGTCCGGCTCGGTGATCGCGAAGACGATCTTCTGGGAGCCGTCGGCGAGGCCGGGGAGGTGCTTCTTGCGCTGCTCCTCCGTACCGTGCTTGTGGATGATCGTGGCGGCGATGGCGGGGGAGACCACCAGGAGCAGCAGCGGGCAGCCCGTCGCGGCCAGTTCCTCGCACACCAGCGCCAGCTCGGTGATGCCGCCGCCCCCGCCGCCGTACTCGGTGGGGATGTTCACGCCCAGGTAGCCCAGCCGGCCGGCCTCGTGCCACAGCTCGTCGGTGTGCCCGCCGGACTTGGCCTTCTCGACGAAGTAGGAGTGGCCGTACTTGCGGCCCAACGCCCGGACGGCGTCGCGGAGCTGGTCCTGCTCGGGGGTCAGGTCGAAGTTCACTGCGGGTCCTCCTCGGGGTCCACCACGGCAAGTACGGCACCCGTCTCGACCTGGCCGCCGGCCGGAACCGGCAGTTCCGTCACCACGCCGTCGGCGGGGGCGAGCACGGGATGTTCGAGCTTCATCGCTTCCAGCGTCAGCAGCAGGTCACCGGCGGCGACCCGCTGACCGACCTCGACGTGCACCCGGGTCACCGCGCCGGGCAGCGGCGCGAGCAGCGACCCGGCCGCCAGCTCCGCGGTGGGCAGGGGCAGGCGGGGCAGCTCGGTGAGGCTCGCCGCCCCGTCCGGGCCGTCCACGAAGACCGACGACCCCGCCCGGTGTACGCGGAAGGCCCGCCGTACCCCGTCGACGTCGAGCACCACCCGGTCCGGGGTGGCAGTCACGAGCTCGACCACCGGCAGGGCGCTGTTAACAGGGGACCCTTCCTCTACCGAATCCGTTAAGAGGGGGCCCTTCCTTCCCCACTCGGCGAGGGCGCCGGTGCGGTCCAGGCGGTACTGGACCTCGATCTCCTCGTCACCCGGGCCGGTGAAGCGGGTGACCTGCGGGACGGACGGCACGTTGCGCCAGCCCGACGGCAGCCCGGCCAGCACCGGGGCGGCGGCCCGGCGCGCGGCGGCACCGGCCAGCGCGGCGGCCAGTGCCGCCACCGGAAGCTGCTCGGCCGGCAGCAGCGGCTCGAACACCTCCGGGTGCCGGTCCAGGAAGCCGGTGTCCACGTCCACGGCGGCGAACTCCGGGCTGCGCAGGACGCGGACCAGCAGGTCCCGGTTGGTGGCCACACCGTGCAGTTCGGCACGGGCCAGCGCGCCGGCCAGGGCGCGGGCCGCCTCGGTGCGGGTGGGCGCCCAGGCGACGAGCTTCGCCAGCATCGAGTCGTAGTGCACGCTCACCGTCGAGCCGTCCACCACGCCCGAGTCCAGGCGCAGACCACGGGCCGGACCGAATTTGGCGGCGACCCCGGGGATCGCGAACCGGTGCAGCGTGCCGGTGGCCGGACGGAAAGCCTGGGCCGGGTCCTCGGCGCACAGCCGTACCTCGATGGCGTGGCCGTCGGCCGGCGGCGTGGTGGTGACCGGCAGCGGCTCGCCCTCGGCGACGAGCAGTTGCAGCCGCACCAGGTCCAGCCCGGTGGTCAGCTCGGTGACCGGGTGCTCCACCTGGAGGCGCGTGTTCATCTCCAGGAAGTGCACCTGACCGTCCGGCGCGAGCAGGAACTCCACGGTGCCCGCGCCGACGTAGTCGACGGCCCGACCGGCCGCCACCGCCGCCTCGTGCAGCGCCGCGCGTACGTCGTCGGGCAGCACACCAGGTGCCTCCTCGACGATCTTCTGGTGCCGGCGCTGGATCGAGCAGTCGCGTACTCCGAGCGCCACGACCGTGCCGTGGGTGTCGCCGAAGATCTGCACCTCGACGTGGCGGCCGCGTTCCACGTACCGCTCGATGAAGACGGTGCCGTCGCCGAACGCCGCCGCCGCCTCGCGGCGCGCGCCCGCGACGGCCTCGGCCAGCCCGTCGGCGTCGCGGACGATCCGCATGCCCCGGCCGCCGCCGCCCGCCGAGGCCTTGACCAGCACCGGGAAGGCGGTCACCTCGGCCGGGTCGGTCCAGGTGGGCAGCATCGGCACGCCCGCGTCGGCGAGCAGCGCCTTGGCGGCCATCTTGTCGCCCATCGCGGCGATCGCCTTGGCCGACGGACCGACCCAGGTCAGGCCCGCGTCGGTCACCGCCGCCGCGAACTCGGCGTTCTCGGCCAGGAACCCGTAACCGGGGTGGACGGCGTCGGCGCCGGAACGCCGGGCCGCGTCCAGGACGGCGTCGATGCGCAGGTACGTCTCGGCCGGCGTGTTACCCGGCAGTCGTACGGCTTGGTCGGCGTCGGCGACGAACGGCGCGTCGGCGTCCGCGTCGGAGTGCACGGCGACGGTGGCCACGCCGAGGGTGCGGCAGGTGGCGAAGACCCGGCGGGCGATCTCGCCCCGGTTAGCAACCAGAAGCTTCGTGATCATTTGAGCACGCCCCCTACATCCGGAAGACGCCGAAACCGTCGGCGCCCTTCACCGGTCCGTTGTGGATCGCCGACAGGCACAGCCCGAGGACGGTACGGGTGTCCCGGGGGTCGATCACCCCGTCGTCGTAGAGCCGCCCGGACAGGAACAGCGCGCCGGACTGCGACTCGATCTGCTGCTCGACCATCATCCGCATGGCGGCGTCGGTGTCCTCGTCGTACTCGCGTCCCCGCGCGGCGGCGGCCTGCCGGGCCACGATGGACAGCACCCCGGCGAGCTGCGCCGGGCCCATCACCGCCGACTTCGCGTTCGGCCAGGTGAACAGGAACCGGGGCTCGTACGCCCGGCCGCACATGCCGTAGTTGCCGGCGCCGTAGGAGGCGCCCAGGTTGACGGTCAGGTGCGGCACCTTCGAGTTCGACACCGCGTTGATCATGAAGGCGCCGTGCTTGATGATGCCGCGCTGCTCGTACTCGGTGCCGACCATGTAGCCGGTGGTGTTCTGGAGGAAGACCAGCGGTGTGTCCGCCGCGTTGGCGAGCTGGATGAACTGGGCCGCCTTCTGCGCCTCCTCGCTGAACAGCACGCCCCGGGCGTTCGCCAGCACGCCGACCGGGTAGCCGTGCAGCTCACCCCAGCCGGTCACCAGCGCGGTGCCGTAGCCGGGCTTGAACTCGTCGAACGCGCTGTCGTCGAGCACCCGGGCCAGCACCTCGCGCGGGTCGAACGGCACCTTCAGGTCGGCGCTGGCGATGCCGAGCAGCTCCTCCGGGTCGTACCGGGGTGGCAGCGGGTGCGGGTTGCGCGGCGGCGGGCCCTGCTTGCGCCAGTTGAGCCGGCGGACGCACTGCCGGGCCAGCCGGATGCCGTCGCGCTCGTCCTCGGCGAGGAAGTCGGCCAGGCCGGACGTGGTGGCGTGCATCGCCGCGCCGCCGAGCGACTCGTCGTCGGTGACCTCGCCGGTGGCCATCTTCACCAGCGGCGGCCCGGCCAGGTAGACCTGCGACCGGTCCCGGATCATGATGGTGAAGTCCGACATGCCCGGCACGTACGCGCCACCGGCGGTGGCGTTGCCGAAGACCACGCTCACGGTCGGGATCCGCTGCGCGGACAGCCGGGTCAGGTCACGGAACACCCGGCCGCCGGGGATGAAGATCTCCGCCTGGGTGGGCAGGTCCGCGCCGGCCGACTCGACCAGGTTCACCATCGGCAGCCGGTTGGCCGCCGCGATCTCACCGGCCCGTCGGGTCTTCGCCAGCGACCACGGGTTGATCGCGCCGCCGCGTACCGTCGGGTCGTTCGCCACGATCAGGCACTCGACGCCCTCGACCACGCCGATGCCGGTCACGGTGCTGGCGCCGACCGGGAAGTCGGTGCCGTACGCGGCCACCGACGACAACTCCAGGAACGGGCTGTCCGGGTCGAGCAGCAGCTCGATCCGCTCCCGGGGGAGCAGCTTGCCGCGACCGTGGTGGCGGGTCACGTACTTCTCGCCGCCACCGCCCCGGGCCTGGTCGAGCGCTTCCTCCAGCTCGGCCAGGCGTTCCAGCAGCGCCTCCCGGTTCGCGGTGAAGGCGGGCGCGGACGGGTCGATGGTGCTCTGCAGGACAGTCGTGCTCATAGGCCCATGCCCTTCGCGATGATCTCGTTCATGATCTCGGTGGTGCCGCCGCCGATGCCGAGCAGACGGGCGTCCCGGTAGTGCCGCTCCACCTCGGCGTCGCGCATGTAGCCGAAGCCGCCGTGCAGTTGCAGCGCCGCGTCGACTACCCAGTCGCAGGTGGCCACCGCGACGTTCTTCGCCATCGCCACCTCGGTCACCACCGGCTGCCCGGCGGCCACCCGCTCGGCGACGTCGTGCACGTATGCCCGGGCCGCGTCGGTGCGGCTGTGCATCTCGGCCAGCTTGTGCCGGACGACCTGGCGCCCGACGAGCGGACGGCCGAACGTGGAGCGGTCCCGGCACCACTGCACCGACAGGTCCACGCAGCGCTGCGCGGTCGCGTACGCCTGGGTGGCGAGCGACAGCCGCTCGTTGGCGAACTGCTGCATGATGGCGAGGAATCCGGTGTCCTCCGGGCCGACCCGGTTCGTCACCGGCACCCGTACGTCGACGAAGGACAGCTCGGCCGTGTCGGAGCAGTGCCAGCCCAGCTTCTCCAGCCGCCGGCCCACCGTGAACCCGGGCGTGCCCTTGTCGATCACCAGCAGGCTCACCGAGCCCGAGCCGGGGAAGTCGGTGCAGACCGCTGTGGTGACGAAGTCGGCGCGGACCCCGCTGGTGATGTACGTCTTGGCGCCGTTGACGACGTAGTGGTCGCCGTCGCGGACCGCGCAGGTGCGGATGCCCGCCACGTCCGAGCCGCCGTCCGGCTCGGTGATCGCCAGTGCGCCGATCATCGTCCCGGCCAGCGCGGGCCGGACGTACTTGTCGATCAGCCCTTCGTCCTGGGTCTCGACCATGTGCGGCAGCGCGATGCCGTGCGTGAACAACGCGGCGACCAGCCCGGACGACCCACCCGAGCGGATGATCTCCTCGGTGACCACCATCGAGTCGAGCAGGTCACCGCCGCTGCCGCCGACCGACTCCGGGAAGCCGATGCCGAGCAGGCCGATCTTCGCGGCGGTCTCGTGCAGCGACCGGGGCACCTCACCCGCCCGCTCCCAGTCGGACAGGTGCGGCAGCACCTCCCGGGTGACGAACGAGCGGGTCAGCTCGCGCAGTTGCCGGCGTTCCGGCGTGTCCACGATGGTCATGCGCGTGCCTCCGTCGGTAGGTCGACCACCCGGGAGCGCAGCAGCTCGCCGAGCGCCTTGGCCTGGGGGTCGAACCGGGTGGACGCGGCCACGCCCTGCCCGAGCAGCCCTCGGATCACGAAGTTGACGGCGCGCAGGTTCGGCAGCTCGTACCGCTCGACGGTGAGCGCCGTTGTCTCCGGCAGCAGCTCGGCCAGCCGCTCCACCGTCAGCCAGTCGCGCAGCCACGGCCAGGTCGCGTCGGTGCGCGCCCAGACGCCCAGGTTGGCGTCGCCGCCCTTGTCGCCGGACCGCGCGCCGACCAGCTCGCCGAGCGGCCCCCGCCGGGTTGCGGGTAAGGAAGGGCCCCCTGTTAACGCCTCGTGTTGTACCGGGGCCCCCTGCAAACCGCCCGTCACCGTCGGCGGAGGGATCGGCACCCGCTCGCCGGACGGCAGCACCGCGACGTGCTCGACCGCGTCCTGCGCGATCGTGTCGGCGGTGAACACCCCGTACGGCGTCGCGTCGCCGGGCAGCGTGGTGAGCGTGCAACCCGGGTACGAGGCCAGCGCCAGCTCCACCGCCGCCGCCGAGAACGCCCGCCCGGCCCGCGACTTGTCGCCGTCGCGCAGGTGTACGTGCAGCAGCGCGCTCGCCGCCTCGGTGTCGCCGGTGTCCGGGTGGTCGGTACGGGCCAGCGTGAACTCCAGCCCCTCGGTGCCGACCGACTCCTCGATCTGGGCGCGGACCAGCGCCGCCTTGGCCGGGATGTCCAGCCCGCACAGCACGAACGTCATCGAGTTGCGGAAGCCGCCCAGGTTGTTGACGCCCACCTTGAGCGTGTCCGGCGGCGGCGTGCCGCGTACCCCGGAGACGCGTACCCGGTCCGGGCCCTCCTGCTCCAGCCGCACGGTGTCCAGCCGGGTCACCACGTCCGGCCCGAGGTAGTCCGGCCCGCCCACCTCGTACAGCAGCTGGGCGGTGACCGTCTCCACGGTGACCGCGCCGCCGGTGCCGGGGTGCTTGGTGAGCACCGACGAGCCGTCCGGGTGCAGCTCGGCGATCGGGAAGCCGGGGCGGTGCCCGCCGTCCGGCAGTTCGGTGAAGAAGCTGAAGTTGCCGCCGGTGACCTGCGCGCCGCACTCGATCAGGTGACCGGCCACCGTCGCGCCGGCCAGCGCGTCGAGGTCGTCGCGGGTCCACCCGAAGCGGGCGATGGCCGGGCCGACCGCCAGCGAGGCGTCGGTGACCCGCCCGGTGACCACCACGTCCGCGCCCGCGTCGAGGCAGGCCGCGATGCCGAACGCACCGAGGTACGCGTTCGCGGTCAGCGCGTCCGGCCGCTGGATCGCGTCGCCCTCGACGTACCCGACCCGGACCTGGAGGCCAAGCCGGTCGCCGAGCGACCGGATCGCGTCGGCCAGCCCGGCCGGGTTGAGGCCGCCCGCGTTGGTGACGAGCGTGACGCCGCGTTCCAGCGCGGTGCCGAGCACGCCCTCCGCCTGGCGCAGGAAGGTCTTCGCGTAGCCGAGCGACGGGTCGCGCATCCGGTCCCGGCCGAGGATGAGCATGGTCAGCTCGGCCAGGTAGTCACCGGTCAGCACGTCCAGCTCGCCGCCGTCGAGCATCTCCCGCCAGGCGGCGAAGCGGTCGCCGTAGAAGCCCGACGCGTTCCCGATCCGCAGCACGCTCATGAGGGAACTCCGCTCGCGGCGGGTTCCCGCCCGTCGCCGGGCGGGCCGGCGAACGCCTGGGCCACGTCCAGCCACTCGTCGGCCACCGGTCCGGTGGCGGTCAGGGCCAGGTCCGCGCGGTGCCGCCGCTGCGTGACGAGCAGGCAGAAGTCGAGCGCCGGGCCGGTCACCCGGTCGGCCGCCTCCGCCGGCCCGAACTCCCACACGTCACCGCCCGTGGGCGCGGTCAGCTCGACCCGCACCGGCGCCGTGGGCACCGCGCGGCCGTGGGCCGCGAAGCCGTGCCCGAGGGTACGGAAGCCGAGGTGCGCGATGTGCCGCAGGCGCTGCGTCGGGGCACGGCTGACGCCGAGCGCGTCGGCCACGTCCTCGCCGTGCGCCCACGTCTCCATGAGCCGGGCCGTCACCATCGACGTCGGCGACATGCTGGTGCCGTACCAGGGGATCTTCTGCCCGGCCGGGACGGCGGCGACCGCTCCGGCGAGCGCCGACCGGCCGGAACGCCAGCGGGCCAGCAGCGCGGCCGGGGGCGCGAGGAAGGACTCGGCACCGTCCTCGACCAGGCGCGACGGGTCCGGCGCGGCCATCACCGAGGCGAAGAACGCGGACTCGTCGGTGGCCGCCAGGTACGCGACGTGGTCGGTCCAGGCCAGGTGCGCGATCTGGTGTGCGACGGTCCAGCCCGGGGCTGGCGTCGGCCGCTCCCATCCTTCCGGCGGCAGGTCCGCGACGAGCGCGTCGAGCTGTTCGGACTCGGCGGCCAGATCCGCGAGCAGGGCTGTCAGGTCGACCATTGTGCCTCCGGGCGGGGGTGGGCAGGGGATCAGTGCCGCTCGCTCTCGGGGGTGAGCAGCGCGGCGAGCTGGCGTTTCCAGGTGTGCAGCAGGGCGGCGCGGCGCGGCGAGTCGTCGCTGAGCAGGTTGGCCACGCCGAGGCCGCGCAGCAGGTCGAGCGTGGCCTGCACCGACTCGCGTACGCCTGGCTTGCGCTCGTCCACACCGAGCAGTTCGACGGTGAGCCGGTGCATCTCGCGACCGATCCGCGCCTCCAGCGGCACCAGCGCGGCCCGCAGCTCGGCGTCGGTACGGGCGGCCACCCACAGCTCCAGCGCGGCCACGAACAGCGGGCCGGTGAACGAGGCGGCGAGCAGGTCGACCACCCCGTCGAGCCGCTTCGAGCCGACCGGCAGGTGCGCCGCCTCGGCGCGCAGCTCGGCCGCCCGGCGCTCGGTCAGGTGGGTGACGGCGGCGGTCACCAGCGCGGCCCGGGTGGGGTAGTGGTGCAGCTGGGCGCCCCGGGAGACGCCGGCGCGGGCGGCCACCACAGTCGTCGTGGTGCCGGACCAGCCGTGCTCCACCAGGCACTCGACAGTCGCCTCCAGCAGCCGGGCCTGGGTGGCACGGCTGCGCTCCTGCTGCGGAACCCGGCTCGACACGCAGACAGCGTGCCCCGCTAAAAACAAACAGTCAAGCCTGACTTTTTTGAAAGGAGGGGGCCCTTGTTAACGCCTGCGGTAGGGGAAGGGCCCCCTATTAACGCCTCAGCGGCCGTCGCGCGGCGCGAAGACCGTGAGCGCGTCGGCGTCGGAGTGACGGGAGCGGACGTACTCGTCGGCCCAGGCCGCCGCATCCGGGAACGTGGACTCGGCGGCGATCCGGGCGCAGGCGGCGTCCACGTCGAAGCGCGTCCGGCGCAACTGCACGCCCGGGCCGAGCAGCGCCCACCAGGCGCCCGCGCCCCCGTACGGCATGCCGACGCTGCCCGGGTTCACCACCAGGCGACGGTCGGCCAGCCGGGTGAACGGCATGTGCGTGTGCCCGCAGACCACCGTGCCCACCTCGGCCGACAGGCCGGCGAAGACCTCGGCCCAGCGGTCGAGCCGCGAGTCGACGAGCACGACCTCCTCGTCGTCGCGCGGGGTGGCGTGGCAGAACAGCACGTCGCCCAGGCCGGTGACCGGCAGCGTGACGGACGGCGGCAGCGCGGCCAGCCGGGCCACCTGGTCGTCGCGGAGCTGCCCCGCGGCCCAGTTGGAGACCTCGATCGCCGACGGCCTGCCGGCCCGCGCCTGCACCAGCTCCCGGTCGGCGTTCCCGCCGACCCAGCAGGCCCGGTCACCGAGCGCGGCCAGCCGGTCCAGCACCTCGACCGGCTGCGGACCGGCCGCCAGGTCACCGGTGAGGACGATCAGGTCGGCGGCGGCCACGTCCGGCTCGGCCAGGACCGCTTCCAGCGCGGGCAGCACACCGTGGATGTCGGAGAGGACGGCGACGCGATCGGGCATCGTCCCAGCCTGGCGACACCGGCGCGGGAGGACCAAGCGATTCTGCGGTGGGCAGAGACGACACCGGCCCGGCTCCGCGCGGTGGCGGGCCGGGCCGGGAAGCCGGTACGGAGGATCAGACCCGCGCGCGGCGGGCCAGGCGCTCCGGGTCGAGGATGATGATGCTCTTGCCGTCCAGTCGCAGCCAGCCGCGCGAGGCGAAGTCGGCCAGCGCCTTGTTGACGGTCTCCCGGGAGGCGCCGACGAGCTGGGCGATCTCCTCCTGGGTGAGGTCGTGCGTCACGCGCAGCACGCCGCCGTCGCGGGTGCCGAACCGGCCGGCCATCTGGAGCAGGTTCTTGGCGACCCGGCCCGGTACGTCGGTGAAGATCAGGTCGGCGAGCGAGTCGTTGGTCCGGCGGAGCCGGCGGGCGAGCACCCGCAGCAGCTGCTCGGCGATCTCGGGCCGGTTGTTCAGCCACGGCCGCAACGCCTGCTTGCGCAGCCGGACCAGGCGGGTGTCGGTGACCGCGGTGGCCGTCGCCGTACGCGGACCGGGGTCGAAGAGCGACAACTCACCGACCATGTCCGACGGGCCCATCACGGCGATCAGGTTCTGTCGGCCGTCGGCCGCGCGGCGACCCACCTTGATCTTGCCGGACAGGAGGATGTAGAGACTGTCGCCGGGCTCGCCCTCGTTGAACACGATCTCGCCCTTGCGGACCTCGATCGTCTCCATCTCCTTGGCGAGCGCCTCGGCAGCCTCCGGGTCGACACCCTGGAAGATCCCGCTGCGGGCCAGTACCTCGTCCATCGCGCACCTCCACCTGCGCGTGCCGTCCGTCGGCCGGGTCTGCCGTCCGCTGATCCCTCGCGCGCCGCCAGTCTAGGCGCACATGAGCAGGAATCAGAGGTGCACCCCTGGAATCTTGATCGTTGGGCGTAACCCGCCCGACCTGGGGAGCGGCTAAGATCCCGCCTCCGGCCCGGGCCGGCGCCACCCGTTCCCACCTGTGATCGTAGGGTGACCGGCGTGCTGTGTGAGCCGTTCCTGACCAGCCGGCCCGAATCCGGGTGGGACATCCCGCTGCTGGCCTGGCGGGCCGAGTCGCCGCTGCTCGCGGTCGGCTCCGCGCCGCTGGGCGGGGGGATCGGCGTCCGCCGGTGGGTGCTGAACGCGACGGTCCCGATGTCGTACGACCGGGACGACCCCGCCGCGCACCTGGCCGAGCTGGCGCACGGCCTCGGCCTGGACGGCCCCGGGGTCGGGCTGCTGACCGGCGTGGACGTGAGCGAGGTGGTCCGCCGTACCGACGGCGGCGTCCGGGTCTGGGCGACTGTCGGCCTGGGCACGCCGGTGTGGGCCGCCGCCCCCGAGCCGGCCGCCGCCGCACCCGCGCCGGACCCGCACGCCGCGCCCGCGCCCGCGAGCGAGCAGCCGCGGCCCGCGCAGCGCGTCGGCACCGTCAACATCGTCGCGTACGTGCCGGTGCGGCTCGGCGACGCCGCCCTGGTGAACGCCGTGGCCACCGCCACCGAGGCGAAGGCGCAGGCGATCTGGGAACTGGGACTTCCCGCCACCGGCACCCCCACCGACGCGGTGACGGTGCTCTGCCCTGCTGACGGCGATCCGGCCCCGTACGGCGGTCCCCGGTCGGCCTGGGGCGCACCGCTGGCCCGCGCCGTGCACGCTGCCGTCCGCTCCGGCGGCGCCGGGACCGTCGTGCCCTGGTCCGACCGGCGGGCGGGCTGACGTGGGCCCGTCACACGCGACACGTCGGGTTTTCCGACCGATCGGCCCTCGTCGCGGCGTTCCGGGGACGGTAGCGTCGCCGACGATGTACGCTCCCGCCCGCTCTGTGCCCCGTACCCTCCGCGCCGCCGTCGCCGGACCGCCCGCTGCCGCTCCCGGCCCGCGCCGCGCGGTGCTCGGCCGGCGCCTGGCCGCGCTCGCCGCGCTGTTCGCCGTCCTGTTCGTCGCCGGCTGCGGCGGCGACGCCGACGGGTCCGGTGGCGACCCCCGATGGCAGGCGGGACAGGGCGGTGGCGCGACCGGACCGGCCACCGGCGAGCAGCCCGCCGCGTCGGACCCGGCGAAGGAGCCGTCGATCTCGCTCACCGCGACCGGTGACGTGATCATGGGCAACGCGCCGGACCGGCTGCCCCCGAACGGCGGCAAGGGCTTCTTCGACGACGTCAAGTCGGCGCTCAAGGGCGACCTGGTGATGGGCAACCTGGAGGAGCCGCTCACCGACGACACCGGCGCCGGCAAGTGCGGCCCGCAGCCGAAGAACTGCTACCAGTTCCGGGCACCGCCCGGCTATGCCGCGCACCTGCGCTCGGCCGGGTTCCAGCTGCTCAACCAGGCCAACAACCACGGCTACGACTACGGTCGCCAGGGCTACGAGAACACCCAGTCGGCGCTGGAGGCGCACGGGCTCAAGCACACCGGCGCGCCGGGCGAGATCACCGTGGTGGACGTCAAGGGCATCAAGGTCGCCGTCGTCGGCTTCTCGTCGTACCCCTGGTCGAACAGCCTGGTCGACCTGAACGCCGCCAAGCAGGTGATCGAGATGGCCAAGGAGCAGGCCCAGATCGTGGTGGTGCAGGTGCACATGGGCGCCGAGGGGTCGGACAAGACCCGGGTGAAGCCGGGCACCGAGATGTTCTTCGGCGAGAACCGCGGCGACCCGATCCGCTTCTCCCGCACCGTCATCGACGCGGGCGCCGACCTGGTCATCGGGCACGGCCCGCACGTGTTGCGCGGGATGGAGTTCTACAAGGGGCGGCTGATCGCGTACAGCCTCGGCAACTTCGCCGGTGGCGGGAAGTCGCTGAACAGCTCGGGCCGGCTCGGCTGGGGCGGGGTGCTCAAGGTGTCGCTCACCGCAGACGGGACGTTCGTCGGCGGCACGTTCACCTCCACCGTGATGAACGGCGTGGGCCGTCCGTCGGTGGACCGGCAGAACCGCGGCCTCGGGCTGGTCCGCGAGCTGAACCGGGCCGACTTCCCGGACACCGGCGCCAAACTCGACGGGACCGGCAAGATCACCGCACCGGCGGGTGGCTGAGCGCACGGCCGCCGCGCCGAGCCGCCGGAGCGTCGGCCCCGCGACGTAGGCTGGCCGACGTGACCACGCGCTCCCCCGAGACCGACCTCGGTCGTACGCGCCGCGCCCGGCGCATCGGCCGGGTGCTGACCGAGACGCATCCTGACGCGCACTGTGAACTCGACCACTCAGGCGCGCTGGAGCTGGCGGTGGCGACGATCCTGTCCGCCCAGTGCACCGACAAGAAGGTCAACGAGGTCACGCCGAAGCTGTTCGCCCGCTACCGCTCCGCCGCCGACTACGCGGGCGCGGACCGCGCCGAGCTGGAGGAGCTGATCCGGCCCACCGGGTTCTACCGCAACAAGACCAGCTCCCTGATCAACCTCGGGCGGGCGCTCTGCGAGCGGTACGACGGCGAGGTGCCCGGCCGGCTCGACGATCTGGTGACGCTGCCGGGGATCGGCCGCAAGACCGCCAACGTCATCCTCGGCAACGCCTTCGGTGTCCCCGGCATCACCGTCGACACCCACTTCCAGCGGCTGGTGCAGCGGTGGCAGCTCACCACCGAGACCGACCCGGTGAAGATCGAGCACGCGATCGGCGCGCTCTACCCGAAGCGCGACTGGACGATGCTGTCGCACCGGGTGATCTTCCACGGCCGCCGGGTCTGCCACGCCCGCAAGCCCGCCTGCGGCGCGTGCACGTTGGCGAAGCTCTGTCCCGCGTACGGCACCGGGCCGACCGAGCCGGCCGCCGCGGCCAAGCTGCTCAAGGGCCCCCGCGCCCGTGACCTGGCGGTGGCCGTCGGCCTCGACCCCGACCTGGTGCCGCAGCAGGCCGCCGCGGCGGACGTGCCGTGATGCGCCGGTTCGCCTACCTGCTCGTCCCGCTGCTGCTGGCGGCGGCGGGCTGCACCGCCACCACCGAGGAACCGGAACGTCCGGCGCCGGCAACCCGGGCCGAGCGTCCTTCGCCGTTCGCCGACTGCGCCCCGCTGACCGTCGCGCCCGCCGCCGCGTCCCCGGCGCCCACCGGGAAGGCCGAGGGCCGGCTGCCCGATCTGACACTGAACTGCTTCACCGGTGGGGCGCCGGTGAACCTGCGCGACGTCAAGGGCCCGGCGGTGATCAACGTGTGGGCCTCCTGGTGCCCGCCGTGCCGCAAGGAGCTGCCCGCCTTCCAGCGGCTCAGCGAGCGGGCCGACGGCCGGTTCCAGGTGATCGGCGTGAACAGCCGCGACAGCCGCGGCGGCGCGCAGTCCATCGGCGAGGACTACGGCGTCGACTTCCCGATGCTGCTCGACCAGGGTGACGCGTTCCAGCGCGCGCTGGAACGCAACGCGTTCCCGCTCACCGTGCTCGTCGACGCCGACGGGCGGATCCGGCACACCGACGCGACCGGCGCGCTCGACGACGCCCGCCTCGCCGCGCTTCTCGAGCGCCACCTCGGGGTGCGGGTATGACCCGACGGCCGCCGCCGGGGTGGTTCGACCCGCTGCTGGGCCGGCTCGGCACCGCGCGGGCGGAGGACTTCACCCGCATCGTCACGCCGGAAAGCGGCGGCCGGGAGAGCGCTGTGCTGGTGCTGCTCGGCGAGGAGCCCGGCGCGGGGCCGGACGTACTCGTCCTCCAGCGCGCCGCGACGCTGCGCAACCACGCCGGTCAGCCGGCCTTCCCGGGCGGTGCGGCCGACCCGGAGGACGCCGACGCCCGCGCCACCGCGCTGCGCGAGGCGAACGAGGAGGTCGGTCTCGACCCCGGCAGCGTCACGGTGCTGGCCGAGCTGCCCCGGCTCTGGATCCCGGTCAGCGACTTCGTGGTCACCCCGGTCCTCGCCTGGTGGCACGACCCGCACCCGGTGCACCCGCGCGAGCCGGCCGAGGTCGCCCACGTGGCCCGGCTGCCGGTCACCGAGCTGGTCGACCCGGACAACCGCATGCGGGTCCGCCACCCGAGCGGCTGGATCGGCCCGGCCTTCTCGGTGCGCGGCATGCTCGTCTGGGGTTTCACCGCGGGCGTGATCGACCGGCTGCTGGAGATGGGCGGCTGGTCCCGGCCCTGGCCGCACTCGCGTGTGGTGGACCTGCCGCCGGTCGGCGCCACGCCCGCGCCGTCGGCGGGCACCGAGGCCGCCGACGAGAGCCCGGTGCGGTGATCACCCGTACGCATCCTCGGGTCACGTTCAGCGAGCGCTGAGCCGAGCACGGGCCCGGTGCCCGTACCCTTGGGGCGTGTCCGCCGTGGATCTCGTCCTTCTCCTGCTCATGCTCGTGTTCGCGATCAGCGGATACCGCCAGGGTTTCGTCATCGGGGCCCTGTCGTTCTCCGGCTTCTTCCTCGGAGCGCTGCTCGGCCTCCAGGTCGGGCCGCTGATCGCGCAGCAGTTCGCGGCGAGCGGCACACGCGTACTGATCTCCCTGGTGGCGATCTTCGGGCTGGCGGTGCTGGGGCAGGCGCTGGCCGGGTGGCTCGGCTCCAACCTGCGGGCCGCCATCACCGGTCCGGCCGGCCGGAAGATCGACGACGTCGGCGGCGCG
This sequence comes from Micromonospora sp. WMMA1949, assembly GCF_027460145.1. Classification (NCBI taxonomy): domain Bacteria; kingdom Bacillati; phylum Actinomycetota; class Actinomycetes; order Micromonosporales; family Micromonosporaceae; genus Micromonospora; species Micromonospora sp. WMMA1949. Next base: position 2,951,320 of record NZ_JAPZBG010000001.1, read on the forward strand.
TTCATCTCGGTCGTCGCGGTCATGCTCGTGGCGTGGCTGGTCGCCGTGCCGCTCGGCTCCTCCTCGGTGCCGTGGCTGGCGTCCTCGGTGCGCAACAGCGCGCTGCTCACCGTCGTCGACCAGGTGCTGCCGGACAAGGCGCAGGACCTGTCCACCGCGCTGCGCGACACGGTCGACACCAACGGCTTCCCGGACGTGTTCGGCGACCTCGCGCCGACCCGGGCCCGGCAGGTCGCACCGCCCGACCCGGCGCTGGCCAACTCCCAGGTGGTGCAGAACAGCAGGCGGTCGGTGGTGAAGGTGCTCGGCTCCGCGCCGAGCTGCTCGCGCCGCATCGAGGGCTCCGGCTTCGTGTACGCCGACGACCGGGTGATGACGAACGCGCACGTGGTGGCCGGCACCCGCTCGGTGGCGGTGGAGTTGCGCGGTGAGCGGTACGACGGCGAGGTCGTCGTCTACGACCCGGACCGGGATCTGGCGGTGCTCCACGTACCGGGGCTGCCCGGGCCGTCGCTGCGCTTCGCCGCCGGACCGGCCGCCACCGGCGCCGACGCGATCGTGCTCGGCTTCCCGCTCGACGGCCCGTACGACGCCCGCCCGGCCCGGATCCGGGACGTCGACCGGATCACCGGCCCGGACATCTACTCGGCCGGTGACGTCAACCGGGAGATCTACACGATCCGGGCGCTGGTACGCAGCGGCAACTCCGGCGGCCCACTGATCTCCTCGAACGGTCTGGTGCTCGGTGTGATCTTCGCGGCGGCGGCGGACGACCCGAACACCGGCTTCGCGGTGACCGCGGCCGAGGCGCGACCGGTGGCGCTGGCGGGCGCGGAGCGTACCCGGGGAGTGGCGACCGGCGACTGCACCTGAGCCGGCCGGCGGCGCTCAGCCACCCGCCGGTGCTCCCGCCGGTGCGGCCTCGTCGCCGGAGCGGGACAGCGGCAGCCGGGCTCGGCCCCACGTGAGCGTGCGGTCGAGGACCGCCCGCGCCATGATCGCCACGCAGGCGCCGCCGTTGAGGAACGAGGCGACCACGTCGCTGGGGTGGTGCATGCCCCGGTACATCCGGGTGAGCGCCACGCCGATCGGCACCAGCACCAGCAGCGTCCACCAGCCGACCTTGGCCGGGGTGCTGCGCGCCCGTAGCGCCAGCAGCACCGCGAGACCGACGTAGAGCGCGGTGGCCGCCGAGGTGTGCCCGGACGGGAAGCTGGACGTGGGCGGGGAGGCGTCCATGTGCGCGACGGCCGGGCGGTTCCGGTCGATGACCATCGTGGTGAACAGGAAGATCAGCGCCTGCGCGGTCACCGCCGCGCACAGGAACAGCGGCTCCCGCCAGCGGTGCAGCACCAGCCGCAGCACCAGCGCCGCCAGCACCGTCACCACGACGATCATCTGGGTGCTGGCGAGCGTGCTGAACACCAGCGAGACGTCGTTCCAGCCCGGCGTCCGGTCACCGGCCAGCTCCCGGTTGACCGTGTCCTCCACGGTGAACGGCCAGGTGCGGGCCAGCACCCGCGTCACCAGCAGGCCCAGGCCCACCATCAGTGCGAAGAGCACGGCCAGCGGCAGCAGGACACGCCGGGTGACTCGGATCACGACATCGGACATGAGCTCGCCTGTACCCCGGCGCGAGTCCGGCTACGCCCGGTCGCCCTCCGGCCGCTGGTCGGCCAGCTCCGGCTCGACCCCCTCCCGGAGCGGACGGGAGGAGGACCGCCCGGATCCGCCGCGCCAGGTGGCGAACGCGGCCGCTGTCGCGGCCACCACGGCGGCCCCGAGCACCCAGCCACCCACCACGTCGCTCGTCCAGTGCACGCCCAGCGCGATCCGGCTGAGCCCGGTCACCACGGTGACCAGCAGCGCCGCCGTCCAGAGCGCGACCCGGCCCCGGCGGCTGTCCCGGACGAACGGCAGGAACACCAGCAGCAGCACACCCGCCGCCAGCGTGGCGTTGAGCGCGTGACCGGACGGGAAGGAGTAGCCGGCGGCCCGGGCCACCGGATCCAGCAGATCCGGCCGGTCCCGCCCGACGAGCAGCTTGAGCAGCGCGCCGAGCAGCCCGCCGGCGACCATGGTGACGACCACCCAGACCGCCAGCCGGGGCGCGCCGCGCCGGACCAGCCAGACCACCAGCACGACCGCTGCCACCCGCAGCGGGCCGGGCCCGAACACGTGCGTCCAGACCGTCATCACACCGACCCAGGCGGGATGGTCCTGCGCGTACCCGTGGAACGCGTCGGCGATCGAGGCGTCCAGCCGCAGCAGGGGCGGCCAGGCGCCGAGCACCAGCAGCGCGATCAGGGCGAACGGCACCAGCACCAGGAACGCCGCGACAACGGTCAGGGTGAGCCGCAGGCCCAGCGAGTGATCGCGGTCGAGGCGGCGGCTCCGCCACGACCGGTGCGCGACAGTCGCCCCGGTGGTGGTGTCCATGGAGCTTCCCCTACCCACCGGAGGGCAGGATCAGACCGGTTCAGCGACGGGCCTGCCGGAACCGGCGAACCATCAACGCGGTGCCGGTGACGAGCGCGACGAACAGGGCCAGGCCGGTCCAGAGCCGCTCCGGGGCGGAGGCGTCCGTCTGCCCGGCCGGCCGGGCGGTCCAGCCGTCCGAGGAATGCCCGAGCGGGTCGCCACCCCGCCCCGCCGCGGCGGCCCGGGTGTCCCGCCCGTCGCCGGGTGCCGGCCCGAAGCCCACCACGCCCGGGGAGGCATTGTCGTCGAGCGGGTTGTGGCCCACCGCCGGCACATCGCCGGTGAGCGCGGCCACCGGGTCGACCAGGCCGTAGCCGAACCGGTCGTCACGGCCGGTCGGGCCCAGATCCCGGGCGGTGGTGATCAGTCGGTTCACCACGTCCCCGGCCGGCATCTTCGGATACCGCGCGCGGACCAGGGCCGCGGTCGCGGCGACGAGCGGCGCGGCGAAGCTCGTGCCCTGCACCCGCCAGTAGCCTCCCGGCCGGGCGCCGTAGAGCCCGGTGGCCGGAGCGCTGAGCACCGTCTCGTGACCCGTGATCGAGCCGGACCAGAGGTTCTCGCTGGTCCGCTCCAGCCCGGCGACCGCCAGCACACCCGGCTCGCGAGCCGGGTACCAGACCTCGGTGGTCGTCGAGGTGGCCAGGTTGCCGGTGCAGGCGACCACCACCACGTCCCGGGCGAACGCGTAGTCGAGCGCCGCGGCCAGGGCCGGGTTGTCGCTGCTGCCGCCGAGCGACAGGTTGAGCACGCGGGCACCGTTGTCGACCGCCCAGCGCACCGCCTTCGCGATGATCAGCGCGTCGTCGTAGCGGTTCTCGGCGTCGAGGACCCGGACCGGCAGGATCTTGGCGTCCGGCGCGAGCCCCACCACGCCCCGGTCGTCGTCGTTGCGCCCGGCGATCAACCCGGCGACGGTGGTGCCGTGCCCCACCGGGTCCGGGCCGTCCGAGCCGTCCGGCGTCACCAGGTCCAGGCCCGGAAGCACCTGGCCGACGAGGTCGGGGTGGGTGCCGTCCACACCGGAGTCGATCACCGCGACCACCACGCCGCGCCCGGTCGAGGTGCGCCACGCGGTCTTCGCCCGCAACTCCTCCAGTTGCCACTGCTCGTCGCGTACCTGACCGGTGCGCGGCAGAAGGTCGGGGGCCACCCAGGGACGCGCCACTGTGGCCGGGGCGGCGGGCGCGGCGTGTGCGGGCGGCGCCAACGGACCGGCCACGGTGACGAGTGCCGACACGGCGGCCAGCAGCGCGCGTCCGGCGAGACGCCGGGGCGGCCCTCCGGGCGGTCCCTGCCGATCCCCTGTCACATTCCCCAGCCGTTCGGTCGCGTCAGACACATGCTGCACGGAGATTACCGGTTGTCCCGACCGTCACGGGGCAACTCCGCGAGGCGGATCACCCGGGCGGGAGATGCGCCAGCTGCACCAGGCGCACCCCCTCCCGGCGCGTCACCAGACGCGCCCGGCCCGGGGGCAGCGGCCCGGCCTTCACCTGACCGACGAGCGCGCCCTCCTCCGGACCGCCCGACATCACCAGGCCGGCGGTGGACAGCTCGCGCAGTCGTTGCACGACCGGCTCGTACGCGGTCCGCCCGGCACCGCCGGTCCGCCGTGCCAGCACCAGGTGCAGCCCGACGTCCCGCGCGTGCGGAAGGTGCTCCTCCAGCGCCCGCAACGGGTTCGTCGGCCCGCCCGCCACCAGGTCGTAGTCGTCCACGAGCACGAACAGCTCCGGTCCCTTCCACCACGACCGGCTGCGCAGCTGCGCCGGGGTCACCTCCGGCCCCGGCTGCCGCCCCTGGAGGTAGCCGGCGGCCGACTCGATCAGCTCGGCGGTGTGCGGTGCGGCAGTGCCGTACCCGATCAGGTGCGGGGTCTCGATCACGCCCATCAGGCTGCGCCGGTAGTCGACGAGCATCACCCGCGCCTGCTCCGGCGTGAACCGGTTGACGATCGAGGTGGCGAGCGCGCGCAGGAACGACGACTTGCCGCACTCGGCGTCGCCGAAGACCAGGAAGTTCGGCTCGGTGGCGAAGTCCAGCACCACCTGGGACAGGTCCGCCTCGGCCACGCCGATCGGGAACGCCAGCCCGCTCGTCGCGTGCTGGTCCAGTTCGGCGTACGGCAGCACCGGTGGGAGCAGCCGCACCCGGGGCGCCGGCGGGCCGGTCCACGCGCCCGCGACCGCCTTGACCAGATCGGTGGTCTCCGCGCCCAGCGCCTCGACGCGGGGTTCGGCGGTGAGGAAGTGCAGTCCGCCCGCCGTGATGCCGCGGCCCGGACGCTCCTCCGGTACCGTCGCCGCCAGCGCGCGCTTGACCACCACCGAGTCGGCCGGGTCACCCAGGCGCAACTCCAGGCGGGAGCCGAACAGGTCGCGGATCGCCGGGCGGAAGTCCGACCAGCGCAGCGCGGTCGCCACCACGTGCACCCCGTACGCCAGACCCCGGGTGGCGAGCTCGGTGACCAGCGGTTCCAGGTCCTCGTACTCACCCCGCAGCGTGTTCCAGCCGTCCACCACCAGGAACACGTCCCCGAACGGGTCGGGTGCGCCCGCCGCCCGCCGTCGTCGCCACGCGGCCATCGACTCCACACCGGCCTCGGCGAAACGCCGCTCCCGCTCGGCCAGCAGCCCGGCGACCTCGCCGACGGTACGGCGCACGGCGGTGCCGTCGGTCCGTCCGCTGACCCCGCCCACGTGCGGCAGGTCGCGCAGCGTGCCGAGCGTTCCGCTGCCGAAGTCGAGGCAGTAGACCTGCACCTCGGCCGGGGTGTGGGTGAGCGCGAGCGCGCAGACCAGCGTGCGCAGCAGGCTGGACCGGCCGCTGCGGGTGGTACCGACCACCGCGACGTGCCCGGCCGCGCCGTCCAGCGCCAGCCAGAACAGGTCGCGCCGCTGCTCGAACGGCTTGTCCACCACCGCCACCGGCACCTGCAGCGACCCGTGCAGCTCCGGATTGGCCACCGTCAGCCCGCGTACCGGGTCGGTGCCGACCGGGCCGAGCAGCTCGTCCAGGGCGGGGGAGGCGTCCAGCGGCGGCAGCCACACCTGGTGCGCGGGCGGGCCCTGCCCGGCCAGCCGGTCCACGAGCAGGTCGAGCAGCGTCTCCCCGTTGTCGTCCTCGGCCGGCGGGGCGACCGGCGTCGGCGGCTCCGGCACCGGGACCAGGTGGGTGGAGAACGCGAGCACGCGTGCCTCACCGGTGCCGGACGCGCCCGCCGCACCGCCGCGGCGACGGACCGCGCCGGAGACGTACGCGGCCTTGAACCGGACCAGCGGGTCGGTGCCCGAGCGCAGGTAGCCGTGCCCCGGGCTGCGCGGCAGTTCGTGCGCGTCCGGCACGCCCAGCACCGTCCGGGACTCCAGCGCCGAGAACGTCCGCAACCCGATCCGGTACGACAGGTGCGTGTCCAGCCCGCGCAGCCGCCCCTCCTCCAGCCGCTGGCTCGCCAGCAGCAGGTGCACCCCGAGCGACCGGCCCAGCCGGCCGATCTGCACGAACAGGTCGATGAAGTCGGGCTTGGCGGACAGCAGCTCGGAGAACTCGTCGCAGATCAGCAGCAGCGACGGCAGCGGGGCCAGCGGCGAGCCGGCCGCCCGGGCCCGCTCGTAGTCGCGCACGCTCGCGAAGTTGCCCGCCCGGCGCAGCAACTCCTGCCGGCGCATCAGCTCGCCGTTGATCGCGTCCACCATCCGGTCCACCAGCGGCAACGCGTCGGCCAGGTTGGTGATCACGGCGGCGGTGTGCGGCAGCCGCTCGAACGGCGCGAACGTGGCGCCGCCCTTGAAGTCGACGAGGACGAAGTTGAGCTGCTCCGAGCTGTGCGTGGCGGCCAGCCCGAGCACGAGCGTGCGCAGCAGCTCCGACTTGCCCGAGCCGGTCGCGCCGATCAGCAGGCCGTGCGGGCCCATGCCGTCCTGCGCCGACTCCTTCAGGTCGAGGTCGATCGCCCCGCCGTCGGCGCCCACCCCGATCGGCACCCGCAGCCGGTCCCGCGCGGCCCGGGGCGCCCAGCCCTGCTCGGCGGTGAAGCTCTCCGGGTCGCCGAGACCGAGCAGCTCGGGCAGGCCCAGCTCGGCGCCGGGCACCGCGTCCGGTCCGCGTACCGTGCCGGCCAGCCGCAGCGGCGCGAGCCGCCGGGCCACCGCCTCGGCGTCGGCGGGCGCCAGCGCGTCGGCGGCGCCCACCTCGGCGTGCCCCTGGACGGAGTGCGAGTGCAGCCTGCCGTCGACGAGGTCGAGCAGGAGCGCGTACCGGTCGAGCAGCCGGGGCGGCGGGGTGTCCAGGTCGAGCACGGTGACCGCGTCGATGCCGCCGTCACCCGCCAGGTCGGTCGCGCCGGTCAGGTCGCCGCCGTCGAGCACCACCACGACGTGCGGCCCGTCCGTCGCGGTGCCGTGCGGGCTGAACCGGGACCGCGTGCCGAGCACGTCGTCGAGCAGCCGTTCCAGGTCGGCGGCGGAACTGGTGACCAGCCGCACCGGACCCAGCGCGTCGGTTCGCGCCGGATGGTGGGCGTGCGGCAGCCACTTCACCCACTCCCAGGCGCTCCGGCGTTCCGGCCCGGCGCAGACCGCGATCAGCAGCTCGTCCGGCGCGTGGAAGACGGCGAGCTGGGTGAGCACCGCCCGGGCCAGCGCCTGCGCGGCGGGCGACCCGGCGCCGCGTACCGGGCCGGCCGGGCCGCGCACGAAGACCCGGGCGAAGCTGCGCAGCGACAGCGCCACCGGCAGGTCCGGCACCACCGAGTACGCGTCCAGGAAGCGCCGCAGCGCCCCGGCCGTCATCGGTTCCAGCTCCTCCAGCGGGCGGGTCACCGGCGGGACCAGCGGGGTGGCCAGCGTCTGCGGCCCGACACCGACCCGGACCACGGCGAAGTCCGGGTCGCCCGGCCGGCGTTCCCAGATCCGGTGACTGTCGACAGTCGACCAGAGCCGCCCCGGCTCGGGATGGCGGTAGGACAGCCCGGCCCGCTGGGCGCCGGCGGTCTCCCGCACCCGGCGCCGGAGCGTGGCCAGGTGGCGCAGGTATTCCCGGCGGGCGGCCATCAGCTCGGACTTCTTCGGCCCGGCGCTGCCCCAGGTGGTCACCAGCATCGCCAGCGAGGAGAGGCCGAACATGCCGCCCACCACGTACGAGTAGGCCCCGCCGCCGCGGCCGAACATCATCGCCATGGCCACCGTCCCGCCGAGCATCGGCAGCACCATCAGCGCCTGCTGCCAGCGCCCACCCGCAGCGGCGGGGATCTCCGGCGGCGCCTCGACGGGCAGCTCACCGACCGGGATCTCCGGTGCCGGGCGGCGTGGCGGCCGCTTGATGACGACAGTGGACACTCGACCCCTCCCGAAAGTGGCTCTGGGTAACCCGAGCCTGGCTCATCGTAGGTAAAGTCCTCTCGTCCGTCAGCCCACTGTTCCCGCTCGATATGGAGATGCCTCGATGACAAGCGGGCTCGCCCGGGTCACCATCAGCGCGCCCAGGCGGCGGGTCGACGTGGCCCTGCCGGAGCAGGTGCCCCTGGCCGAACTGCTGCCCGAGGTGCTCCGGCACGCCGGTGAGGGACTGGCCGACGACGGGGAACGGCACGGCGGGTGGGTGCTGCGCCGCACCGACGGCGCGGTGCTGGCCACCGCCCAGGCGCTGCTGCCGCAGGGCGTCCGTGACGGCGAGGTGCTGCACCTGGTGCCGGCCCGCGCGCAGTGGCCCGAGTTGGAGTACGACGACGTGGTCGAGGCGATCGTGGACGGCGCCCGGCGACGAGGTGCCGCCTGGTCCGGCCAGGCCACCCGAGCCGCCGCGCTCGCCGGCGCCGCCGTACCCCTGGCCGTCGGGCTGGTCGCCGTGGTCGCGGCCGGGCCGGGCGCGCGCGGCTGGCCGGTCGCCGCGGCGGTCGCCCTGATCCTGGTGCTCGCCGCCACCGCGGCGTCCCGGGCGTACGGGGACGGCCCGGTCGGCGCCACCCTCGGCGGGTACGCGCTGCCCTGGGCCGCGGTGGCCGGTGCGCTGGCTGTCGCCTCCGGCGATCCGGTCGGCCCGATCCCCGGCCTGCGCTGGGTGGGTGCCCCCGAACTCCTGGTCGGCTCGGTGGCGCTGCTGCTGGTGGCGGTGCTCGGCCTGCTCGGCGTGGCCAGCCGGTCCCGCGTCTTCGTGGCCGGGGTGACCGTCGGCCTGGCGGGCGTGACGGCAGCGCTCGGCGGGCTGGTGCTCGACCCGGACGGCACCGCCGCCGTCCTGCTCGCCGTGCTGGTGTTCGCACTCGGCGGGCTGCCGCTGCTGGCCATCCGGGTCGGCAAGCTGCCGCTGCCGCCGCTCACCCTGCCCAGCCCGGCGGGCACCCGGGACCTGCCGGACCGGGGCCGGGTGCACGCGGCGGTGGCCCGCGCCGAGGAGGTGCTCACCGGGATGCTGCTCGGCCACGCGGTGCTGGCCGTCGGCGCGGTCGCGGTGCTCGTCTGTATCGGCCGGACCGCCGGGCTGCTGCTCGCCGCTGTTGCCGGCGGGGTGCTGCTGCTGCGTTCCCGGCTGTTCGTGGCGGTACGGCACCGGGTGCCGGCGATCGTCGCCGGGCTGGCCGCGTTCGCCCTGCTCGGCGTGGTGCTGGCCGAGCGCGCCGGTCCGGGTGCCCGGCTCGCGTTGACAGTCGGCGGGCTGGCCCTGGCCCTGACGGCTGTCACCGCCGGGGCCACGTACGCCCGGCGGCCGGTCTCCCCGTACCTCGGCCGGCTCGCCGACCTGACCGACACCGCGCTGGTGATCGCGGTCGTGCCGGTGGCCTGCGCGGTCCTCGACCTCTACGACCGGGCCCGCGACCTGCTGGCCTGAACACGCGGAGGCCCGGGTCGCGAAGCGCGACCCGGGCCCCGGCAGGTGTCAGCGTCAGTGCAGCGTCTCGCCGCGCTCCTCGGCCTCCTTGGCACGCCGGTACGAGGCGGCGATCTCCGCCTCGGCCTCGACCCGGCCGACCCAGGTCGCGCCCTCGACCGACTTGCCCGGCTCCAGGTCCTTGTAGACCTCGAAGAAGTGCTGGATCTCCAGCCGGTCGAACTCGCCCAGGTGGTGGATGTCGCGCAGGTGCTCCTGACGCGGGTCCTCGTAGGGCACGCAGAGGACCTTGTCGTCGCCGCCCTTCTCGTCGGTCATCCGGAACATGCCGATGGTGCGGCAGCGGATCAGGCAGCCCGGGAACGTCGGCTCGGGCACCAGCACCAGCGCGTCCAGCGGGTCGCCGTCCTCACCCAGGGTGCCCTCGATGAACCCGTAGTCGGCCGGGTACTGCGTGGAGGTGAAGAGGGTGCGGTCCAGCCGGATGCGGCCGGTCGCGTGGTCTACCTCGTACTTGTTGCGGTGACCCTTGGGGATCTCAACCGTGACGTCGAAATCCATCTTCCACGCTCCCTCGTTTGCCCACGCTGGCTAACGGAAACCAGCGGCTCACCCCCGGCGCGGGGTGAACGCCCCCCGTCGGCTCCGGCCGCCGCATAGTGTTCGGACCGAAGTAGTGTCGCCCAAGGCGATTTCGAGCGGGGAGGAGGGGGCCGTGGGGAGGGAAGATTCACACTACCGCCCCGACAGGGTTGACGGGCGCGGGTCCGCGGGTTCCGGTTCCGGCGGGGCCACCGGACGGGTGTCCGTCCCGGGGGCGAACGTGCCTCATCGTCCCTCTCCGGCCACCGGGTCCGCCCGCGTCGGCCCGCCGCACCACGGCTCCGCCGCACCGCACCACGGCTCCGGTCCGGCGAGCGGCTCGGCCCGCTCGCCGCACGACCTGACGGCTCCGATCCCGGTCAGCCCGCCGGTGCCACCGGTCGGCGCCGCGCCGCCCGTACCCTCCGGGCCGCCCCCGGGCCGGCCGCGACGCGGGCGACGGCTGGTCGCGGCGCTCGCCTGCGTGCTCGTGCTGGCCCTGGCGGTGGCCGGGCTCGCCGTGCTGCGTCCCGGCCCGGTCGCCGGGTGGCTGGGCGACGACGACGGCACGGGTACGGCGGTCGCCGCGCCGCCCGAGCCCTCCCCGCAGGCCGTGCTGGCCGGGCCGGACGGCAACGCCCCGCTGCCCACCGAGGCCGGCATCCGCGCCGCCCTGGACCCGCTGGTCCGCGCTGCCGCGCTCGGTGACCGGGTGCACGTGTCGGTGGCCGACGTGAGCACCGGCCAGGCGCTCTACGGCAGCGGCCAGGACACCCCCACCGTGCCCGCCTCGGTGACGAAGCTGGCGACCGGCGTGGCGGTGCTCGCCGCCCGGGGCCCGGCCCACCGGATCCCGACCCGGGCGGTGGCCGGAGCGAACCCGGGCGAGGTGGTCCTGGTCGGCGGCGGTGACCCCACGCTCGCCGTGGACAAGAACGGCTTCTACCCGGGCGCGGCCCGGCTGGACGACCTCGCCGCGCAGGTGCGCGACGCGCTCGGCGGCACCGCCCCGACCAAGGTGATCGTCGACTCGTCGCTGTTCAGCGGCCCTGTCTTCGAGCCCGGCTGGGACTCCGACATCCCCACCGGCGGCTTCGGCGCGGCGATCACCGCGCTGATGACCGACGGCGCCCGCAAGGACGCGGCGGAGGCGCGGCGCACCGCCGAGGAGACGAACCACGCCGCCGAGCGGGTGCCGCAGCCCGACCTGACCGCCGGTCGGCAGTTCGCCAAGCTGCTCGGCCTGACCGGCGGCGCCGCCCAGGTCAGCCGGGGCACGGCGCCGGCCGCGTCCGGCGCCTCGGGTACGGCCCCCGGCGCCGAGCTGGGGAAGGTCGAGTCCCTGCCGATGATCCGGCTGGTCGACATCATGATCAGCGACAGCGACAACGTGATCGCCGAGGCGATGGCCCGCCAGGTGGCGCTCGCCAAGGGCAAGCCCGGCTCGTTCGCCGGCGGCGCGGCGGCCACCGACCAGGTCCTCGGCGAGCTGGGCCTGCCGGCCGGTGAGATCAGCCTGGCCGACGGCAGCGGGCTGTCCCGCACCAACCGGATCAGCCCTTCGCTGCTCACCGACCTGATCACGCTCGCCGGTAACGGCAGCCACCCCGAACTAGCGGCGATCTTCGGCGGCCTGCCGGTCGGCGGCTGGTCCGGCACGCTCGACGAGCGCTACCGGGCGGCGGCGACCCGCGCCGGAGCGGGCGTCGTCCGGGCCAAGACCGGCACGCTGAGCGGCGTCAACGCGATCGCCGGCACGGTGACCACCGCCGACGGACGGCTGCTCACGTTCGCCGTGCTCACCGACCGGACGCAGGGCTCGCTGGACGACACCCGGGCGGCGCTGGACCGGATCAGCTCCGCGCTGGCCGGGTGCGGCTGCCGCTGACCGACGGGCGTCGATCGGCCGGCGCGAGCCCGGGTAGGGGTGTTCCGGCGCGGGTACGGTGGGTTCATGGCGCAGTTCGTGGACTGGGATCTGGCCGCCGCGACAGCGGGGGCGCTGAGCAAGTCGGGCCCTCGGGTGTCGTACGCCGAGGCCACCGACGTGGTCGGCGACCTGCGCCGGCTGACCGACGAGGCGGCGGGTCACGTCGCCGACTACACCGGCCTGCGTGCGCAGGTCGCCCACCCGCCGGTACGCGTGGTCGACCGCCGGGACTGGGCGGCGGCGAACATCGCCGGGCTGCGTGAGGTGGTCTCCCCGCTGGTCGAGCGTCTCTCCGGCGACAAGCGGCCCGGCGCGCTCACCGAGGCGATCGGCTCGCGGGTCACCGGTGTGCAGGCCGGCACCGTGCTGGCGTACCTCTCCGGCCGCGTGCTCGGCCAGTACGAGGTCTTCGCCGGCGACCCCGGCCAGCTGCTGCTGGTGGCGCCGAACATCCTCGAGGTCGAGCGGAAGCTCGGAGCCGACTCGCGCGACTTCCGGCTCTGGGTGTGCCTGCACGAGGTCACCCACCGCACCCAGTTCACCGCCGTGCCGTGGATGCGCGCGTACTTCCTCGGCGAGGTGCAGGCGTTCGTGGACGCCTCCCAGGGCGGCGAGCACCTGCTGGAGCGGCTCCGCCGCGGCGTCGCCACGCTCTCCGACGCGGTCAAGGACCCGGAGAGCCGGGCCAGCGTGCTGGACATCGTGCAGACCCCGGCCCAGCGCGCCGTGCTGGACCGGCTGACCGCGCTCATGACGCTGCTCGAGGGCCACGCCGAGTTCGTGATGGACGGCGTCGGCCCGCAGGTCATCCCCAGCGTCGAGTCGATCCGGGCGGCGTTCAACCGGCGCCGGGAGTCCGGCAACCCGCTGGAGAAGGCCATCCGCCGGCTGCTCGGCATCGAGGTCAAGATGCGCCAGTACGCCGAGGGCCGCAAGTTCGTGCACGGCGTGGTCGACCGGGTGGGGATGACGGGCTTCAACAAGATCTTCTCGTCCCCGCTGACGCTGCCCCGCCTGGACGAGCTGGGCGACCCGGACACCTGGGTGTCCCGCGTACACGGGCCCGCCGGTGCCACCCCGCCCGTCGGCTGATCCGGCTGGTTCGGTCGTGCCGGGCGGTCCCGTCGGCCCGGCTGATTCCGGCGCTCGGTCGCGTCGCTCGCCGTCGCCCGCTCCCGCCGTCGCCGCCGTGCGGCTCGCCGTCCGCCGGATGCTGACCGGCCTGCCCGGCGGCGGCCCGGTGCTGGTGGCCTGCTCCGGCGGTGCCGACTCGCTCGCACTCGCCGCCGCCACCGCGTTCGTGGCACCCCGGCTCGGGCGCCCGGCCGGCCTGGTGACAGTCGACCACGGCCTGCAACCCGGGTCCGCCGACCGGGCCGAGGCGGTCGCCGGTTGGGCCCGTGCCGAAGGGCTCGACCCGGTCGAGGTGCTTCCGGTACGGGTGGACGGCCGGCCCGGCGGCCCGGAGGCGGCCGCCCGCGAGGCCCGGTACGAGGCGCTGATCGCGGCCGCCCACCGGTACGACGCAGCCGGGGTGCTGCTCGGGCACACGCGCGACGACCAGGCCGAGACCGTCCTGCTGGCGCTGGCCCGAGGTGCCGGACCGCGCGGGCTGTCCGGAATGCCGGAACGGCGCGACGTTGACGGGGTGCCACTGCTGCGTCCGCTGCTCGACGTCCCACGCGCCGACACCCGGGCCGCCTGCGTCGCGCTCGGACTCGACCCGTGGGCGGACCCGCACAACGCCGATCCGGCGTACGCCCGCGCCCGGGTCCGGGTCGACGCGCTGCCCGCACTCGTCGAGGCGCTGGGGCCGGGGGTGGTGGCCAACCTCGCCCGTACCGCTCACCTGCTCGCCGCCGACAACGCCGCGCTCGACGCGCTCGCCGACGCCGCGCTCGCCGACGTCCGCACCGCTGACGGCGCTCTCTGCGTCGCCGGGCTCGCCGGGTTGCCGGCCGCCGTGCGTACCCGGGTGCTGCACGCCTGGGCCCGCGAGCTGGGCGCGGCGCCGGCCGCGCTGTCCCACAGTCACGTGGCAGCGCTGGACGCCCTGGTCACAGCCTGGCACGGACAGGGCCCGGTGCATCTACCCGGCGGCCACCAGGTGAGCCGTCGCGCCAACCACCTGACCCCCTGACCGGTGATCCAACCGGTTCGCGCCGCCACGTCGGGGAGGTGGCGGCATCAACCACGCCCTGATGCCACCACTCCCGCCCCGCCTCGCCCACCCCGCCCGACCCGGCGGTGATCAAGGACTTTGTGTCCACTTCACACCGCCGGCAGCCCACAAACCCCTTGATCACGGGTGCGGCGCGGGGAGCGGGCACACCCGGGAGCGGTGATCATGAGGTTGGCGGGGAGGAAACGGACGAAAATCGCGGTCAACTTCATGATCGCCGGGGCGGGCCGGGGGTGGGGGGTCAGGCGGTTGTGCGTTCGCGGAAAGTGGTGCGGTAGGCCAGGGGGGTGGTGCCGACCCGGCGGGTGAAGTGGTGCCGCAGCGCCGCCGCGTCGCCGAAGCCGGCCTGCTCGGCGACGCCCTCCACGCTCAGCGTGGTGTCCTCCAGCAGCTGCCGGGCCAGCAGCACCCGCTGGTTGGTCAGCCAGTCGTGCGGGGTGGTGCCGGTCTCGGCGCGGAACCGGCGCGCGAACGTCCGCGGGGCCATCCCGGCGCGCGCGGCAAGCTCGTCCACTGTCAGCGGCCGGCGCAGGTGCCCCATCAACCACTCCAGCACCGGTTCCAGGGTGGCTGCCTCGGGCGCCTTGGGGATCGGCGCCTCGACGTACTGCGACTGGCCGCCGTCGCGGTGCGGCGGAACCACCATCCGGCGGGCCAGCCGGGTCGCCACCGCGGAGCCGTGCTCCTGGCGTACCAGATGCAGGCAGGCGTCGATGCCGGCGGCGGTCCCGGCGCTGGTGAGCAGCCGGTCGTCCTGTACGTAGAGCGAGTCGCACTGGACCCGGGCGGCCGGGAAGCGCCGCTGCAGTTCGTCGGTGTACCGCCAGTGGGTGGTGCAGTCCCGCCCGTCGAGGACGCCCGCCTCGCCGAGGACGAACGCGCCGGCGCAGACGCTGAGCAGCCAGGCGCCCCGGTCGGCGGCGCGGCGCAGGGCGGCGAGCACCGGTTCGGGTACCGGGGTGCCGTCGGCGTGCGCGGGTACCGCCACCAGGTCGGCGTCCCCGACCGGGCCGAGGTCGGCGGTGGGGGTGAGCAGGAACCCGGACCGGCTGCGGACCGCGCTGCCGTCGGCGGTGCACACGTCGAACCGGTATTCGGGGAAGCCGTCGGCGGTGCGGTCGGTGCCGAAGACCTCGGCGAGCACGCCGAGTTCAAACGCGGCGACCTCGTCCATGGCGATGACGGCGACCGTACGGAGCATGTGACGAGGGTAACCCGACAGGTGGCAGTAAATCGATGCCCGATGACTTTCCTGCCACTGTCCGCATCGGTCGGTGGCCCGCAGAATCAATGGTGTCCGGTGCGCACCGGCGGCGAAAACAGTCTCGACCACGCGAAAGTGAGCGCCGCCATGACCGTTCTGCTGCTCCTGCTCTTCCTGCTCCTCCTCGTCGGTGCCAGCGCTTTCGGGCTCACCGCCGACACCCGCGACTCGGCCGACTGGAAGCCGAGTGACGACGGGCAGCGCTGGCGCTCCCGTACCTGCTGAGGTGATTTATTCAGTTCGCGCCGAAAATCCCCGGCGGGACCGCGCCAAAAGGGGCGGCCCCGCCGACGGCGGCGTGGGGGCGTACGGCAGGCTAGGAGCATGGCTGACGGCTCCTGGTACGACGCCGACATCGACCACGTGATCATCTCGGAGGCGCAGATCCGCGACAAGACCGCGGAGCTGGCCAAGCAGGTCTCGGCGGACTACGCCCACGTCGAGGACGGCCTGCTGCTCGTGTGTGTGCTCAAGGGAGCGGTCATGTTCATGGCCGACTTCGCCCGCGCGCTGGGCCGCCAGGGCCCGCCCGCCGAGCTGGAGTTCATGGCCGTCTCGTCCTACGGCCAGGGCACCACCTCGTCCGGCGTGGTCCGCATCCTCAAGGACCTGGACCGGGACATCGCCGGCCGCCACGTGGTGGTTGTCGAGGACATCGTCGACTCCGGCCTGACGCTGTCCTGGCTGCTGCGCTACCTCGAGTCGCGCTCCGCGGCGAGCGTCGAGGTGGTGGCGCTGTTCCGCAAGCCGGACGCGGTCAAGGTGCAGGTCCCGGTCAAGTACGTCGGGTTCGACATCCCGACCGAGTTCGTCGTGGGCTACGGGCTCGACTTCGGTGAGCGGTACCGCGAGGTGCCCTACGTCGGGGTGCTCAAGCCCGAGGTGTACGCGCGGGCCTGACGTTGCCGAGCCCTTCGTCAGCTGACGTTCAGCGGGCTCTCAGCCTTCCGGTCTACGGTAGGGACCGGTGACGTGGAGGCACCCTCCACGCCCGGCCCCTCGAACCGCGTGACCGTGCGGTGTGGGCGGGCCGGGTGGGAGCTCCCCGCCACGCCGGCTCAAACCCGGGTTCGCCCTACGCGTAAGTGCCGGGCTCGCAAGCTCACGCATCGCGCGCGCCGAGGTTCCGAATGTGCGCGACTGCGGGGCTCGCAAGCTCACTCCTCGCGCGTACGGTGTACCGTCGAATGACCGTGGTGCGGCAGTTTGCGTGCCCCGGGGGTCGGGCCGGCCCGCACGGCGGCCCCGGCCGCCGCTCAAGGCGGCGACACCATTCAGACGGTCAGGACGTCGATCAGGAGGATGCGGGCGCCTCGGCACCCGACTACAGCATGGAACGTACGCGTTTCTTCCGCCGACCGGTGGTCTGGATCATCCTGGTCATCCTCGGCGCCGTTGTGCTCAGTCAACTGTTCACCGCTGGTCCCAGCTACCACCGGGTGGACACGTCCGTCGCGCTCGACCAGCTCAACAAGGGTGGCATCGAGAAGGTCGTCTTCCAGGACAAGGAGCAGACGCTCCAGCTCGACCTGAAGGACAAGGCCAAGTTCGACGGCGACACCACCACTGACAAGATCGAGGCGCAGTTCCCGTACGAGGTCGGCGGCCAGGTCTGGAACCAGGTGCGCGAGGCCGAGGCGGCGGACCGCATCACCGGCCCGGTCGACACCAAGGTGTCGTCGGACAGCATCTGGGTCAGCCTGCTGGTCAACCTGCTTCCCATCGCGCTGCTCGTGCTCCTGCTGCTGTTCTTCATGTCGCAGATGCAGGGCGGCGGCTCCCGGGTGCTCAACTTCGGCAAGTCCAAGGCGAAGATGATCACCAAGGACACGCCGAAGACCACCTTCGCGGACGTCGCGGGTGCCGAAGAGGCCGTCGAGGAACTGCACGAGATCAAGGACTTCCTGCAGAACCCGGCGAAGTACCAGGCCCTGGGCGCCAAGATCCCGAAGGGCGTGCTGCTGTTCGGCCCGCCCGGTACCGGTAAGACGCTGCTGGCCCGCGCGGTCGCCGGCGAGGCCGGGGTGCCCTTCTACTCCATCTCCGGCTCCGACTTCGTCGAGATGTTCGTCGGTGTCGGCGCCAGCCGCGTCCGCGACCTGTTCGAGCAGGCCAAGTCGAACGCCCCGGCGATCGTCTTCGTCGACGAGATCGACGCCGTCGGCCGCCACCGCGGCGCCGGCATGGGCGGCGGTCACGACGAGCGGGAGCAGACGCTCAACCAGCTGCTGGTCGAGATGGACGGCTTCGACACCAAGGGCGGCGTCATCCTGATCGCCGCCACCAACCGGCCGGACATCCTCGACCCGGCGCTGCTGCGCCCGGGCCGGTTCGACAGGCAGATCCCGGTCGACGCCCCCGACATGGAGGGCCGCAAGGCCATCCTGCGGGTGCACGCCAAGGGCAAGCCGTTCACGCCCGACGTCGACCTCGACGCGGTCGCCCGGCGTACCCCGGGCTTCAGCGGCGCCGACCTGGCCAACGTGATCAACGAGGCCGCGCTGCTCACCGCCCGTAAGGAGCAGCGGGCGATCACCAACGACTCCCTGGAGGAGTCGATCGACCGGGTGATCGCCGGCCCGCAGCGCCGGACCCGGGTGATGAGCGACCAGGAGAAGAAGATCACCGCGTACCACGAGGGTGGGCACGCGCTGGTCGCCTGGGCGCTGCCGCACGCCGCGCCGGTGCACAAGGTGACAATCCTGTCCCGGGGCCGCTCGCTGGGTCACACGCTCGTCCTCCCGACGGAGGACAAGTACACCCAGACGCGGGCCGAGATGATCGACACCCTGGCGTACGCGCTGGGTGGCCGGGCGGCCGAGGAGCTGGTCTTCCACGAGCCGACCACCGGCGCCGGCAACGACATCGAGAAGGCCACCCAGCTGGCCCGCGCGATGATCACGCAGTACGGCATGAGTTCCAAGCTCGGTGCGATCAAGTACGGCACCAGCGGCGACGAGCCGTTCCTCGGCCGCAACATGGGCCACGAGCGGGACTACTCCGACGCGGTGGCGGCCGAGATCGACGGCGAGATGCGCGCGCTGATCGAGCTGGCCCACGACGAGGCCTGGGAGATCCTGGTGGAATACCGGGACGTCCTGGACACCATGGTCCTGGAGCTGATGGAGAAGGAAACCCTCTCCACCGCCGACATGGCCCGCATCTGCGCCCGGGTCGTCAAGCGCCCGCCGATGGCCCCGTACCACGGCTTCGGCAAGCGTCAGCCCTCCACCGAGCCGCCGGTGCTCACCCCGGCCGAGAAGGAAGCGCTGGCCGCGCAGGCCCGCGCCGACGCCGCCGCCTCGATCGGTGGTTCCAGCAACAACTCGGACGGTACGCACTGAACAGCGATCCGACGACGGCCGGCTCCCCGCACAGGGAGTCGGCCGTCTCCGC
This sequence comes from Micromonospora sp. WMMA1949, assembly GCF_027460145.1. Classification (NCBI taxonomy): domain Bacteria; kingdom Bacillati; phylum Actinomycetota; class Actinomycetes; order Micromonosporales; family Micromonosporaceae; genus Micromonospora; species Micromonospora sp. WMMA1949. The sequence goes on from NZ_JAPZBG010000001.1 coordinate 2,969,983, forward strand.
GACCGAGCCCGACGGGGACGACGCGCTCGACTACGTGGCCGCGCGCCTGATCAGCGGCAAGCTCACCGGTGGCCCGGTGGAGGACACCGTCGACCTCGCCCGGATCGAGAAGGCGGTCCGCGAGATCCTCATCGCGGTCGGCGAGAACCCGGACCGCGACGGCCTCCAGCAGACGCCGGCCCGGGTGGCCCGCGCGTACGCCGAACTCTTCGCCGGCCTGCGGGTCGACCCGGCGCAGGTGCTCCGCACCACGTTCGAGGCCAACCACGAGGAACTGGTGCTCGTGCGGGACATCGACGTGATGAGCCTCTGCGAGCATCACCTGCTGCCGTTCCGGGGCAGCGCGCACATCGGCTACATCCCCGGCCCGGACGGCCGGATCACCGGCCTGTCGAAGCTGGCCCGGCTGGTCGAGGTGTTCGCCCGCCGGCCGCAGGTGCAGGAGCGGCTTACCTCGCAGATCGCCGACCTGCTGATGTCCAGCCTCGCCCCGCGCGGCGTGATCGTCGTGCTGGAGTGCGAGCACATGTGCATGGCGATGCGCGGCATCCAGAAGTCCGGCGCGAAGACCATCACGTCCGCCGTGCGCGGCGGCCTCCAGAACGACGCCAAGTCGCGAGCCGAGGCGATGGCACTGATCATGGCCCGCTGACCCCGACCACCACCGACGGCCGCGTCCTCCCGCCCGGGAGACGCGGCCGTCGTCAGTCCGGCAGCATGGCCAGCAGCAGCCCGGCGGCGGTGAGCACCGCCGGGACCAGGCAGACCAGGGCGCCGAAGCGGGGCGTCCGGTCCACCCGATCGGTCGGACGGGGGCGGAAGACGCGCCCCACCGCGAGCCAGCCCAGCATGAACGCCACGGCCGGCAGCGGCAGCCCCACGAGCAGGGCCAGCACCGTGACCGGCCCCAGACCGGCGACCGCGTACAGCACGAGCTGGAGCAGCGGCACCACGAGCGCCAGCGGCCCGTACACGAGCAGGTTGCGCGGACGGGCCGGCCACCGGGCCAGCCGCGGCAGGCCGCGCGCGCTCAACGTGTCGTCCGCCGCGTCCGCCCAGTCCCCGGCCGCGCGCAGCGCCGCCAGCACCGCCGACGGCCCACCCGCCATCGACCGGGCCGCCTCGGTCACCTCCGGCGGTGTCGGGACCAGCGACATCGCCGGTACGCCCAGCTCACGCAGCCGGGACTGCTGCGGCGCCAGCCGTTCCCGTACCGCTGTCAGCTCCTCGCGGGCCGCGGCCACCGACCGCGCCTGCTCCCCGGCGGCGGTCGCCGCCGCCCGGCGTACGCCGTCGAGCGCCCGCGCTGCCGCGACGTACTCCGCCCAGGCCGACTCGGCGGGGTCCGCCACAGTGTTCGGGCCACCCGAGCGGGGTCCCGGTACGGACGTGCCGGTCTCGCTCATGCGCCCCCCTCCCCGGTGCGGCCCGCCGCCTGCGGGTCCGGCTCGATCGACGCGCTCGCCGTGACCGCGGTGCCGAACGGTACGAAGACGGTGCCCTGCTCGTCCGGGCCGTCCCACAGCATCGCGCGACCGGGCCGGGGCCGCCACCAGACCGGACGGTCGAACAGCTGCTCCAACCGGCCGCCGGGCACGTCGGTGACCGCCACGGCGGTGAGCTTGTCCACCTCGCCCTCCGGGCCGAGCAGCCCGGCGAGCGGCGCCGGTGTCCGCCACCAGCCGAGCAGGTGCCGGCCGGCCGGCGGGCCCTCCAGCAGCAGCGTCCGCAGCAGGTCGGGCGGCAGCTCGCCGGCGTCCGGCACGTCCAGCCCGAACACCACCAGGTAACCCGGCTCGTCCGACTCCATGGCGGCCCGCAGGCCGGCCGCGTCGACGGTCTCCACCCGGTGGCGCCCGGACAACTCGGCGGCGAGTACCCCGGCCGGCTCGGCCGACCCGTTCGCCAGGGGCGCCAGCACGAACCGGGCGGCGCCCGGTTGCGCCGCCGCCGCGCTGCGCACCGCCGTGACCAGCAGGCGCTCGGCCTCCTCGTCCCGGCCCAGGACTGCCAGGTTCCGTCCCGCGCCCGGACCCAGGGGCACCGTCACCGTGGACCGCCGTACGTCCACCGCCCGGCCCAGTAACGCGGCGGGCGCGTGGGCCCGGCCGGCCAGGGCGGCCCGGTGCCGGGGATCGTTTGTGAGCAGCGGGCGGGCGTACCCGGCGAAGACCACCGGCGGTGTCACCGACTCGCCCCGCGCCTCCCAGAGCCGTCGCCGCAGGCCGGCCAGGACCTCGGGATCCTCGTACGGATCCGGGAAACGGATCATCCGCTCGTGCCCCCGGGTCGCGCCGCGCGGGCCGCCCAGGCCACCCGCCGTGTTCACCACCGCGCTGCCCACCGGCAGGCCGGCCGCCGAGTCGTTCGCCGGTTCCAGTACCGCCGAGCCGCCGGGCAGCGCCACCCGCACCGGGAACTGGCCGAGCAGCGGGTCACGCGGACCGCCGATGCCCAGGTCACCCTCGCCGGCCAGCACCAGGTGGATCCCGTACGACCGGCCGGCGCGGGCGAGCGCGTCCAGCCGGGCCAGCAGGTCGGCGGCGAGCCGGTCCCGCTCGCGCAACGCCAGCGGGAAGTTGTCGACCACGCAGACGATCCGGGGCAGCGGCTGGTGCTGGCGCAGCTCGGTGTAGCGCTGCCCACCGGCCCGCCGGGACGCCTCCTCGCGGCGGCGCAGCTCCGCCTCCAGCTCACCGAACAGGTCGGCCACGTACTCCCGGTCGGCGGCCATCCCGGCGGCGCGTACCTGCGGCACCCAGGAGCGGTCCCGTTCGGTCTGGAGGAACTCCACGAAGGACTCGCCGTCGGCCAGGTCGGCCAGGTAGAGCACCAGGTCGTCCGGGCCGTACCGGGCAGCGAGCCCGAACAACGCGTCGGTCAGGAACGCCGACCGGCCCGCCTGGCCCCGGCCGCTGACCAGCCAGTGCGGCGTCAGCTCGGTGAAGCCGAGGCTGACCGGGCGCCCCGCGGCGTCACCCACTGTGGTGCTCAGGCCGTCGGCCGAGCCGGCCGTCCAGAAACCGTCCGCCGGCAGCAGGTCACGCAGGGAGAGGCGGGAGCCGTCCTCGATCTGCCGGGCCAGCCGCGCGCACACCGCCGCGACCAGGTCGGCGGGCGGATCGTCGTCGAGGAACACCGGCGAGTTCAACCCGCCCGGCGGCTCCGCGCCGGGACTGCTGAAGCCGGCGCCGGGCGGGTCGCCGACCAGCGCGTACGCGGTGCGGACAGTGACCGCTGTGGCGTGCGGCAACGGGATGCCGTCCGGCCAGCCGGCGAGCACCAGATGCAGCCCGGCGCGGGGCCCGCCCTCGGCCAGTCCGGCGAGCCGGTCCAGGTCGGCGGTGGTCGTACCGTCCGGCAGCGCGGCGACCACGAGCAGCAGCGTCCGGTCGTGCCCACGCTGGCGGGCCGTTCCGGCGGCCACCCACTGCTCCGCCTCGGCCAGCACCGCCCGCATCCCGGCGAGGTCGGTGGCGGGCGGGGGCAGCAGGCCGGCGTCGGCGAGCGGTGCGTATTCGGCGAGCGTCGTACCGGAACCGCCGTCGACGGCGCGGGCCAGCAGCGCGCCCGCCGGAGTCGCGGCGAACACCCGCAGCAGCAGCGCGCGGAGAAGCCCGGCCACCCGGGCGTCCGAGGCGTCGGCGTCGAGGCACAGGTGACCGCTGCCGAGCAACGGCACCAGCGCGGGGAAGCGGGCGTCGTCGAGCGGCGACGCGGTACCGACCCGGACCAGCGGCGGCAGACCGTCACCCGGTGGAGTCGTCGCGGTCAGCGCGTCCAGCGGTGCGCCGGCCCAGCCGGGCGCCGCCAGCTCCGCCGCCGCCCGCAGGCGCTCGGCCAGCTCGTACTGCCGATGATGGTCGGCCGGTGCGGGCCGGATCTCGTCGAGGATGCCCGCCGCCGCCGTCGCGGCGGCCTCGGCCCGGCGGTGCAGCGCGGCGGCCCGACCGGCGCGCGCCTTCGGAGTCGCCACCGCGTCCACCTCTCTTTCCGAGGCCGACATGTCCTCCCCGAGGAGTGACGGTAACCCAGGCGGCGGCTGTCCACCGGGATGTCGGTCGGCGCGGTGAGCTGGTCGGCGGTGAGCAGCCTCACCCCGCCGCCGGGCGGCGTCCGCCCGGCGGTTCGCCACGATCCGCCGCTTCCAGGCATTGGGTACGCGAGGCGCAGCCGATAGCCTCAGGAGGTGGAATCAGTGCAGCCCCCCGCCGGTTCCCAGGTGTCCCGAGTACCGGCGCAGCGAACCCCGCCGGAGCAGTTGGCGCCCCCCGCCCCCGCTCCCGCCCCGGTACGCCCCAAGCGCCCGGTGCGCAGCGTGCTCGCTGTCGTCGCGGGGGTGGTGGCGCTGCTGTGCACTGTCGGCGGAGTGGTCGGGTTCGTGCTGTACGACCGCGCAACCGCCCCCGACCGGAGCGCCCCTGACGTCGTGGTGGACAACTACCTCCGGGCGTTCCTCGTGGACCGCAACGACACGAAGGCCGAGGAATTCGACTGCGCCGGAAGGGCTGACGCGGACGCATTGCGAGCGCTTCGCGACGACCTCGTAGCCCGGGAGCAGCGCTTCAACACGACAATCTCGGTGAGCTGGGGCCCGCTGGCCGTCCAGCAGTCCCGCGAATCCGCAGTCGTTGAGGTCGAACTCATCATCTCCGCCTCCGTCGAGGGCATCTCGCAGAGCGATCGCCAGAGGTGGCGTTTCGAAACGAGACGCGAGGACGGGTGGGGCGTCTGCTCGGCGCAGCGCGTCGGCTGACGTCGGCTACTCCAGCCAGAGCAGGTGCACCGGCACCTCCAACGTGGTCGGTGCCTGGCCGCGCCAGGCCCACCGGTACCACTCCAGCTCCGGGGCCACCCGCACGCAGATGTCGCCGTCCGCGCCGGAGTAGGTCTCGGTGACGGCACGCAGGTCGCGCCGTTCCACGCCGTTGTCCACGTGCACCACGCGCCGCCCGGTCACCGCGTCGGCCTCGAAGACCGGGGTGGGCGGCCGTCGTTCCGGCACGTCCAGCGAGACCAGCCGCAGTCCCGGGGCGGTCGCCCCGGTCGGCGTGCGTCGCTCGCCGATGGTCTCCACCCAGACCCGTTCCACGGGCACCAGCGGGGCGAAGACCTCGACCTGCTCGGCCTCGGCCCGGTACCACTCGTGTTCCGGGATCACCGGCACGTAGGTGCGGCTGCCCTGCACCACCCGCTCGTCGGCCCGCAGGTCGCCGCGCCAGCCGAGGCCGGGCAGACCGACGAGCACGCGGCGGCCGCGCAGGTCGGTCCCGCCCGTGGCGGGCACGGTCTCCACCGGCCTCGGCGGCAGCGGCGCCCAGTCCGGCCGGTCCGCGAAGGGGTCGGGGAGGGGATTGCTCATCCGCCCGGCCTTACCCGGTCTCGCCGAGGGGCGCGCCCCGCTTGCGCATGAAGGGCACCGGGTTGTCCGCGCCGTTGCTGGACCGGTCGCCGTTGCGGTGCACCTCGAAGTGCAGGTGCGGGCCGGACGAGTTGCCGCTGCTGCCGGAGAGCCCGATGACCTCGCCCGCCGCGACCGATTGGCCCGGCACCACCCTCGGTCTTTCGACCATGTGGCAGTAGCGGGTGATGAACCCGCCGGCGTGCAGGATGTCCACGAACCACCCGCAGCCACCCTTGTCCGGCCACCCGTCCCGGTCGCAGTCGCGCCGACCGGAGCGGTCGGGGTCGCAGCGGGCCACCAGCACCCGGCCCGCCGAGGCGGCGTGGATCGGGGTGCCCTTGTCGGCGGCCAGGTCCACGCCGTGGTGGCTGGGACGGGCGGTGGTGCGGAAGCCGGAGACCACGCCGCCGGGCAGCGGCGCGGTCCAGCCGGAGGCGGCGATCCGGTCTCCGGCCGCGGCGTCGCACACCGCCTTGCCGGCGATCTCCACGGTCCGGGCGGCGCCGCCGGCGAGCGCGTCGACGATGCGCCCGGCCAGCTCCTCGTGCTTGGCGTAGGCGTCGGGGTAGGCGCTGACCTGGACCTTCTGGGCGACCACCGTGAGCGGACGCTGCTGCCAGTTCGGCACCTTCTCCATCTTCTGGTAGAACTTGCGGGCCGCGTACGAGGGCGTCATCCGCTGCTCGACGCTGCCCCATCCGGGCCGCTGCTGGAACAGACCGAGCGAGTCGTGGTCGGCGCCCACGCCCTCGTGGGGGAGCGCGAGCGACGCCGGGACGGTGCTGTTGGCGAGGTTGCGCAGCGCTGATTCCTGCATCGCGGTGGCCAGCGCGATCACCCAGCCGCGAGCGGGGAGCTTCATGTCCTGGCCGACCTTGATGATGACCGCGGCGTTGCGCAGCTGACGCTCGCCGTACTCGGCGAAGCGCGGCATGTCGCCGGTCAGGTTCACCTGGTAGGCCGGGTCGCAGTTCAGGGCCGCGAGCTTCGGGTCGTCCTCGTCGCCGCCCAGTTCGGTGAGGAGGAAGGCACCGGCGCCGCCGACACAGCAGAGCAGGGCGAGCACGCTCGTGACGGCGGTGGCGACCACGCCCAGGCGCAGCTTCCGGCGCACCTGCCCGGCGACGGTCGGGCCGGCGGTCACGACCGCTCCCAGTCGATCGCGTCCACCAGCCAGGGCCCGTCCGGAGCGACGAGCTCGAGCCGGAGCGTGCCGTTGTCCAGCGGGACCAGCGCCTCCACGAAGGACTCGGTACGGGGCCGGAGCGTCGGAGCGCCTGTGGTCCTCCGGGCGGGCACGGTCTCCGGGTCGGCGCCGGTCATCTTCTCGGCCAGCGCCGGGGTGGAGAGCGGTCGCAGGCGGGCCTGCCAGGCGTCGCCGCTGCTGCCCGGTCCGCTCAGCCACGCGGTGGTGAACCGACCGGCGACCTCCTCCGGCGTGTCCTCGCCCGCTCGGGTCTTCGGAGCGACGGCGGTCGGCGGGCTGGCCAGCACGCCGTCGTCACCGGCCTCCGGGTCCGCGGTGCTGATCGGCTGGGTGGGTCGGCTGGTCAGGCCGAGGTTCGGATCGCCGGGTCCGGCGACCAGGCGGGCCGCGCCGATCACCCCGAAGACCAGCACGGCGATCACGAGGGCGACGCCGATCCGGGACCGGAGGATCCGGGTGAAGAGGAATTCCAGCGCGCGTCGCACCGGACTCACCGAGCCTCGGAGCGGATGCGCGGTGCCGGCCGGGCCGGGGCGGTGCCGCGGCCCGCCGAGTCCGGCCGGTAGACGGCGTAGGAGGGCGACTCCTCCGGCACGTCCGGCTCGGTCCAGGTCGACGGCGCGCGCCGGGGCCGGGGCGTGGCGGCGGGACTCCCACCCGGCCGCTCGGGTGTGGGCACCTCCGCCGGCCGTTCCCGCCCGTCCGGTCGTTCCCGTTCGGCGGGTGTGGCGCTGTGTGCCGGATCCTCGTGCCGAGCCTCCGGCCGGAGCCTGCGCTGGTCGGCCGCGACGGCGCGGCGCTTGCCGATGGCCGGTTCGTTGGTGCCGCCGGGCTCGGCCACGTCCAGCCGGGCGGCGATCCGCATGTCCCGGAAGAACCGGCGGTGCCAGGAGCCGGCCGAGCTGACCGCCTCGCTGCTGTCCTTCCCGCCAAGCTGGGTGATCCGGCGGTACGGCCGCAGCAGCAACCAGCCGACCACCCCGCAGAGCCAGACCAGGACCACCTGGAGCCAGCCGGGCAGCGTGGCGGTGTTCATGATCAGGTCGACGGCGAAGAGGTAGATGGCCGCGCCGGTGCCGAAGATGGCGATGTTGAAGACCGCGGCGACCACCGCGTTCGCCAGCCGCCGGAGGCCGGCGCTGGCCGGGCGCATCAGGCCGACGGTGCCGAGGATCGGCGCGGCGATCACCGCCCAGCGGAAGATCAGGAAGCCGAGCAGCACCAGCAGCGAGGCGGTGAGGTCGAACATGGCGAACAACACGGAAGCCAGCACCGCGATGAACCCGGCGCCGATCCGGTCCATGTCCTTGGTGCCCTTGAGGTACTCGTACGCCTCGGGGTCCTCGGTCTCGATCTGCTGGGCGACCCGTGCCCACTGCTGTTGCTTGGCCTTGATCGTGCCCTCGCGGGTCGCCGGGTTCTGACGGAGCTTCTCCGACTCCTCCCAGGTGAGGGACTTAGCGTCGTAGAGCGCTTGGCCGTACTTTTTCGCGGTCTCGCTGTCCGCCGAGCCGAGCACACCGCGCAGCCAGTTCCGGTAGAGCATCGTCTCGGTCGCCGTGTCACTGGCGCGGACGGCGGGTGGCCGCTTGTCGACGCAGGCGCTGGGGTTCGGCAGCACGCACTTGTCCGGCGGCACGGTCTTGGAGGAGGGGCCGACCGCGTCGTGTACCACGCCCAGCGTGGTGATCAGCGTGTTGTCGGCGATGTTCGCGGACTTCACCGGCCAGGCGGCCAGCGCGGTCACCGCCACCATCACCAGCAGCGCCCAGCCCGCGGTGGTCATCGCGTTGCTCATGTCCGACTGGCGGGAGCGCCAGAGCAGGTAGAGCCCGACCACGCAGACGGTGATGATGCCGAAGACGCTGAACACCTTCTGGTAGACGGCCTTCGTGGCCTGCTCCACCAGCGGGTCGGCCCAGCTCCACATCGTCCGCGGATCCCAGGCGCGCTCGCGCAGCGCGTTCGAGGCGCCGATCACCGCGTTGGCGAACATGAACTCGCCGTTGGCGACCATCGTGGTGAACCGGTAGTCCGGATGCAGCACCGAGGAGGCGCAGCCGCCGTCGACGTCGTACGTGTTGTAGCTGTAGCCGGCGTACCCGTAGTCGCTGTAGAGGCCCTTCGGGCCGGGCTCCTTCGCGGAGTCGGGCCGGGACGCGAACCAGCCGGCCAGGCCTGAGTCCGGCGCGGCGGGCACCGGTGCGTTGCGGCACTCGACCTGGTCCTCGCTGACCGCCTTGAGCTTGCCGACGCAGGACCGGAAGTCGGCCTGCCACTCCTTGGTGGTGCACAGCTCGGCGCGCGCCTGGGTGACCGGCGCGGCGGCGTACGCCGGTGTGGCCGCCCCGATCACCGGCCAGGAGATCGTGGCCCCGGCGAGTACGCCGAGCGCGAGGAGGAGCGCCGCAATCCGTGCCCGGGCCCTCGCCATGTCACGCCTCCAGATCAGCCAGGACGGTCGGCAGTATCCCGGCGGCCTGGGCGACCGCGGCGGGGGTGGTGTCCAGGTGCTCCAGCAGCCCGTCGACGTACGACACGTCGACCCGGACCTTCTGCACGCGCCCGTCGACGTCACGCATGACGAACTCGCGGAAGCCGAGCCGGTTGGCCGATCCGCTGTCCGCCTGGGAGAGCGAGGCGAGTGTCGCTTCGTAACCGTCATCGACGGGCACCCGCAGCAGGCGCAGCGCCTCGGAGGCGATCTCGCTGTCCTCGGCTATCCGGCCGACGAAGACGGTGGAGACGAGGTTCTGTACGTCGAGGCCGAGGATGTCCTTCGGGTTCTGCGAGGCGACGAGTGCGGCGAGGTTCCACTTGCGGGAGTCGCGGGCGAGCCGGACCAGGAACGAGCGCCCGGACCGCCAGCCCTCCATGAAGTGCGCCTCGTCGAGGCCGACCAGTTTCCGGGAGGACATCGACCCGCCGTAGCAGCGGCGTACGGCGAGCCGGTGCGCGGTGTGCAGCATCGGCAGCGCGAGCGCCTCCTCGGCCGACCAGTACTCCCGCTCGATCTTGAGGTCGGGAAGCCGCAGGCCGGCCATGGTGATGACGGTGAGCGCGGCGTCGGCGCCGAGCAGCCCTTCCGGCGGCCGGCCGAAGAAGAGCATGGCCAGCGGCATCTCGGCGGTGTCGAGCAGCAGGTGGGCCAGCTCGCGGCCGGCGTCGTCGTCGAGCCCCTGTAGGCAGGTCACCACGTCGTCGAGCGTGGAGGTCTCCTCGGCGGGCACCTGGCGTACGGCGTGCCGGAACAGCGTGGCGGTGGACGCCTCCCGGGCCACCTGCGGCGGCACCAGCATCATGCAGATGTCCTGCACCAGCATCCGGCGCTCGGCGCGGGCGTTCGACACGGCGATCTCGAACTCCCGGTCGCCTGCCGCCCCGGCGCCGAACTCGCTGCGCAGCGGCGTCGGGATCAGCGCGTACGGCGCCAGCGTGCCCTGTTCCGAGCCGGTCAGGTTGAGCACCCGGGAGTACGGGGCCAGCTCGGGCATGGCGCAGAGCCGGGCCAGCGGGCCGGACGGGTCGAGCAGCGTCACCTGCACGCCGCGCCGCGCGGCCAGGTAGCCGAGCGCGCCGAGCAGCGTCGACTTGCCACCGCCGGGCTCGGCGACGAAGACGGCGAGGCCGGAGCGCTCGCGTACCTCCATCGGGAAGTGCAGGTCGAGGAAGACCGGCCGGCGGCAGGTGCCGGCGGTACGCCCGATCAGGTCGCCGCGCCGGTCACCGACTGTGGACGCGGCCTGCGGCAGCGCGGCGGCGAGCAGGTTGACGGGCATGCGCCGGACGTAGCCGGTGTTGGCGATGGGCTCGCCGGGGATGAACTCGCGGGCCAGCCAGTCCTGGTTCTTCGGGTGCTGGAGCGAGATTCGCAGCTCGCGGGAGTAGAGCTGGATGAGCCGCCGGGCCCGTTCCAGGCACTCCTCCCGGGTACGGCCGCCGACCGCGATCCGGTGCCAGCCGTGTGCCCGGGCCGAGTCGACGGGCAGGCCGGTGGTCATCTCGTCGCCGATCACCAGCGCGCGCTTGGCCAGTCGTTCCAGCTCCGGCGGCGCGTCGATGCCGTGCTCGGCGTAGTCGAGCTGCTGCGAGCGGATCATCCGGAGCCGGTGTTCGAGGTTCCGGAACGAGTCGTTGGGGCCGAGGATGTCGACCCGGGTGGACAGCTCCATCGGCCACGGCAGCCGCTCGTGGAAGTGCAGCCAGGGCTCGTGCCGCTCGGGGATCTCCAGCGGCTCCATCCGGCCGACCGCGAGCACGGCGACGTGGCGTTCCTCGCCGGTCATCCGGTTGACCAGCTTCACGGTCGAGCCGTACGGGGTGCGGTAGCGCTCGACCTGCTCGGTGAGGGCCAGCAGGTCGCCGCGTTCCCACCGGCCGTTGGTGATCGGGGACAGGACGCCGGGTGGCGCCATGCACAGCGCCACCGAGCGGTAGAGCAGCCATTCCAGTTCGGGCGCGGTGACCCGCCGTCCGCGCATGCCGAACGCGCCGAGGACCTCGTCGAACTGCTCGACGGTACGGCTCAGCCGGCGCCGCTCGCCGTCGGCGGTGCCCCGGCCGAACGTACGCAGCAGGCGCTCGGTGAGCGAGTCGCCGAGCGACCGGCGGGCGAAGGTGACACCGAGGTACGTCTGGCCCTCGGCGTGGTTGACCGCCATCAGGTGCCGCTGGGCGGCGACCAGGTGATCGGCCCAGCCGGTGGTGCCCGGCACGTCGGGCAGCGGGGCGGCGGTGTGCGCGTCGATGGTGCGGGCCCACTCGTCGGCCGGGAAGGGCCGGGTGGTGCGGCGCAGGTGCAGCCGGAACCCGGCCAGTCCGGCGTACTGCTCGGAGATCGCCGAGAGCAGCGCCTCGCGTTCGGCGTCGGGCCGGAACGCCCACCGCACCTCGGGCAGCCAGTACCAGGCGGTGACCGTGTTCGGGGTGAAGGTGAGGTGGCCGGCGATCTCGGTGATGGCCAGCTCGACCGACGGGTCCCGGTCACCGAACTTGATCTTCGGGGCGCGGACCCGGACCGGCTTGGTCGGCCGGTTGCGGCGCTCCGGCGTGCGCTGCCGGGGCGGCGCCACCTCGCGCTGGGTGGCGCGGCCGACCTCACGGGACGGTGCCGCGCCGGACGCGATCGGCTCCGCGGGAGTGACATCCGGTTCCCGGTGGTCGGCGGGAGCGGGTACGGGTGCGGGGATCGGTGGTGGCGGCGGAAGCACCGGCTCGGGCTCGGCCGGGGGACGGACCGCGGGCAGCCGGTCGCCGGCCTGCTGCGGCACCCGGCTCCGGGAGGGCGGCGGCGGGGCGAGCGCGGCCGGCGGGTCGGGCAGGGCCGGCTCGACCGGCAGCGGTGCGGGCTCGGGCCGGGGACGGCCGACCGCGCGTACCCCTGGGGCCTGCTCGCGGACCGGTGGGTCCGGTTGGGGCCGGGGTGCCGGCTCGATCGGCACGGCGGGCTGGTGCGGGATCGGCAGGGGCTCGCGGCCGACGCCGCGGCGCGGCGGCGCCACCACCGGCTCGACCGGCGGGGGCGGCGTCGCGGCGGGTCGCCGCCGGGGCTGCGCGCCGCCGAACAGGTCGAGGAAGGGCGAGTCGATGTCGCCGTCGGGGCGTACCGGCTCGCGCGGGGTGATCGGTCGCGGCGGCTGGAAGACGCCGACGCGGCTGTGCCCGGGGCTGGTCACGAGCGCGCTGTCGAGGACGACCTCGTCCAGATCCTCGTCCGGTGGGTAGTCGAACGATCGCGCACGGTTACCGTTGGGCCCGGCCGGGCGCCCGGCCGGGGAACCCGGCGTGGAAGAGCGACTCATGCGACCGCCTCACCCGCGTCGTTCGTCTGCACGGTTGTCGTACGCCCGGTCATGCCAGTTCCTCCCGGATCCTGATCCGGCTCGCGACGAGCCGCGGGTCCCGCTGCTCGGTGGCCGGTTCCCGGGTGCGTCGCCAGTCGGTCAGCGCGGTCCGGATGACCATGCGCGCGGGCCGGTCCGGGTCGACGTACCGGAAGATGAACGAGGTCGTCACGATCGCCAGCGAGATCTCCCAGGCGGGGAACAGTTCGACCTGGAGCGTGAACAACCAGTGGATGAACATGTAGAGGGGTACGAGCAGCATGAACAGGCCGTACTGGGCGTACGGCAGGTGGACGGGAAGGGTGTACCCGGGCGGCCCCAGATAGACGAGGCGTGCCCGGTAGATGTCGTCGTCGGTGCGCAGCCGCATCGTCGCCCAACGCCCTACTCGAAGATCAGGTTGATCAGGTAGTCGCCGACGAAGAAGAGTGTGGCCGCACCGGCGATGAAGGCCAGGCCGATGATGGCGATGGCCGAGCTGGTCAGCACCTTCGAGATCTCACCACGGCTGGCACGGCCGATGAAGATCACGCCGAGGACCGCGAGCAGGATCGGCGCGATCTTGCTGGCGAAGAAGGTGACGACGTTGTCGGTGTCGATGCCCTTCGGGGCCGGCTCGGCGAGTGGAGTCGACGCCAGGGTGTGGAGCGCGTGGTCGACGGCACTGGACGCCGTAGCCATGAGCTCGATGGCGATCACTGGAAACCTCCCCAAGGTCGCGGCCGGCGGCGCCGCGTTGGTGCAAGTAGGCAAGCCTGGCGGGATGGTGCTCGTCAGAGACAGCGCCGTCAACGCTGAGTCCGTCACCCACCACGCAGAGTGGTGAGTTTTGGGGGGATTCTTCCCGCTTCGGCCCTCCCTCCAGGCTTCGCCATCTCGATGCTGGGCAATTCCAAAGCGTACGGCCCGGCCACCTTTGCGACAAGCCGCGAAGAGTGGACCTCCGATGACCCGGATGACCGATCGTACACCTGTTCCAATGCGCACGTCAGGGGTGCCGCGTCACGCGCTCGCCCGGCGGCCGGAAGCCCTGCCGGCGAACGGTACTGTCGGGTCCGTGACCGATCTGGTACGGGCGGAGACCCCGGTGGTGATGGGCGTCCTCAACGTCACGCCCGACTCCTTCTCCGACGGCGGCAGATACGCCGATCTGGACGCTGCCGTCGCACACGGGGTGCGACTGCGCGGAGAGGGTGCGGACCTGATCGACGTGGGTGGCGAGTCCACCCGGCCCGGCGCCGACCGGGTCGACGCGGAGACGGAGACCGCCCGCGTGCTGCCGGTGGTCCGCGAGCTGAGCGCCGCCGGCATCCCGGTCAGCATCGACACCAGCCGGGCCCGGGTCGCCGAGGCCGTGCTCGCCGCCGGGGCGTACGTGGTCAACGACGTCTCCGGCGGCCTCGCCGACCCGGACATGGCCCGGGTGGTCCGCGACGCCGGCTGCCCCTGGGTGCTCATGCACTGGCGGGGGCACTCCCGGGGGATGCGCGAGCTGGCCACGTACACCGACGTGGTGACCGAGGTCCGGGACGAGCTGAGCCGGCGCGTCGACATCGCGCTCGCCGCCGGGGTGGCCGCCGACCGGATCATCGTGGACCCGGGCCTTGGCTTCGCGAAGACCGCCGCCCACAACTGGGCGCTCAGCGCCCGCCTGACCGAGCTGGTCGACCTGGGCTTCCCGGTGCTGTTCGGGGCCAGCCGCAAGTCCTACCTGGGCCGGTTGCTCGCCGACCCGGCCGGCGAACCCCGGCCCACCGCCGGGCGGGAGGCCGCCACCGTCGCGACGAGCGTCCTCGCCGTCGCGGCCGGCGCCTGGGGGGTACGCGTGCACGACGTCCGTGCCACCGCCGACGCGCTCGCCGTCTGGCGCGCCACCGGCAGCCCTCGGCTCGCCGGCTCGACCGGCGCACGGCGTACGACAGCGCCGCCCACGGAAGCGGCCACCGGCGGCGCACGGCCGGCGGAAGCGACCACCGGCACGAGCGGAGACGACAGATGACCGACCGGATCGAACTGACCGGCCTGCGCGCGCACGGCCGCCACGGCGTCTACGACTTCGAGCGCGCCCAGGGACAGGAGTTCGTGGTCGACGCGGTGCTCGAACTCGACCTCGGCCCGGCCGCGCGCTCGGACGAGGTGACCGACACCGTGCACTACGGCGAACTGGCCGAACGTCTGGTCGCGGAGATCACCGGCGAGCCGGTGAACCTGATCGAGACGCTCGCCGACCGGCTGCTCGCGGTCTGCCTGGCCGAGCCGCTGGTGGCCGCCGCCACGGTGACCGTGCACAAGCCGGAGGCCCCGATCCCGCACGCCTTCCGGGACGTGGCGGTCACGATGCGGCGTACCCGATGACCCGGGCCGTGCTGTCGATCGGCAGCAACCTGGGCGACCGCCTCGGCCACCTGCGTGCCGCGGTCGCCGCCCTCGGCGACCGGGTGCTGCTGGTCTCCGGGGTCTACGAGACTCCACCGTGGGGGGACGCCGACCAGCCCGCGTACCTGAACGCGGTGGTGATGGTCGCGGACCCGGCGGCGGCGCCGGAGGACTGGCTGGCCCACGCCCGGGCCGCGGAGGCGGCGGCCGGGCGCGCCCGCGACCCCGAGCGGCGGTACGGGCCGCGCACGCTGGACGTGGACGTGATCGCCGTCTGGGACGACGCCGGCGAGCCGGTGCTGCGCGACGATCCCGAGCTGACCGTGCCGCACCCCCGGGCCCACCTGCGCGCCTTCGTGCTGCGCCCGTGGATCGACATCGAGCCGCACGGCCGGCTGCCCGGGCACGGCTGGCTGACCGACCTGCTCAACGCCGAGCCGCTGGCGGGGGACGCCCTGGAACTGAGCCCGCGACCCGATCTGACGCTAGAGTCGGAGACATGACCCGCTGGAGCGCGGCCGCGCAGTCGCGAGCTGAGGACCCGCGGTGAGCACCGCCCGCTCCCCGCAGGAGCCCGACCGCTTCCGGATGGGTCCGACCCGGGCCTCCACGCTGGTGGTGGCCGGCCTGGCCGCCGCCGCGGTGGCCTGGCTGCTGATCAGCGGCTTCTACTACGACTTCGCGCCCGACCTGCCCTGGCTGCCGGTGATCACGCTGGCCGGGCTCGCCGTGCTGGAGGGCTACGCGGCGGTGAACACCCGGGGCCGGATCGAGCGGCGGCCCGGCCGGGAGCCGGTCAATCCGCTGCTCGTCGCCCGGTTCGTGGTGCTGGCCAAGGCGTCCGCGCTGGCCGGGGCCATCTTCGCGGGTTTCTACGCCGGCCTGACCGGCTGGCTGTTCGTGGAGCGCACGAACGCGGCGGAGGGCGACCGGCCCGCCGCGCTCGGCGGCCTCGTCGCCGCGCTGGCGCTGGTCGCGGCCGCGCTCTGGCTGGAACGCTCCTGCCGGGTCCCGGAGCAGGAGGACGACGAGGACCGCGAGCCGGGCGACCGGGAGACGCCCCGCGGGCGTCTCTGAGGGTTCCCCCCACCCCGGCCCGGCGGTACCGTCCCTGGCGACCGGAGAGCGACGGCTGCCACGGTCCGCCCGCCCGTGGGCCGGACGCGGCCACCTGGGGAGGCGCGAGCCAATGGCGTACGACGATGCGGGCCGGACAGCGCCGCCGGAGACGTCCTCCGGAGTGCCCGCTGCCGTCCTGGAGAACGTCTTCGACGACCCGGCGCACGGCGAACCCGGCCGGGACCGGATCGCGGTGCACGTGGTCTGGGAGTTCGTGCTGCTGGCCGGCCTGGTCGCGATGGCCTGGCTGCTCTGGCGGGAGGACGCGGACGCGCTGCGCGGCGGTGCCCTGAAGACGCTGCTCGTCGACGTGGCGGCGCTCGGCCTGCTCACCCTCGCCGCCGGCCTGAGCCTGCGGGCCGGCGCGGTGAACCTGGCGATCGGCCCGGTGGCGCTGGCCGCCGCGCTGCACTTCGCCGAGCAGGGCGACCGGGGCATGCGGGAGGCGCTGCTGCCGGCGCTGGCGCTGGCGGCGGCGGCCGGGCTGGCGCTCGCCCTGGCCGTGGTGGTGCTGCACGTGCCCGGATGGGCGGCGAGCCTGGCCGGCGCCGCCGGGGTGATCGTCTACCTGGAGCGCCGGAGCGTGCCGGTGGCGGTCCAGAGCGACTACGACCCCCGCCGCAACGCGCTGTACTTCTTCGTCGGCTTCGCCGCGGTCGCCGTCCTCGGTGGTCTGTTCGCCGCGATGAAACCGGTACGCCGGCTGATCGGCCGGTTCCGCCCGGTCGCCGACCCGGCCCGGCGGCGCGGCGCGGTGGCCGCCACGGTGACCGCGTTGGCGCTCGTCGGGTCGACGGTGCTGGCGATGCTCGGCGGCGTGCTGATCGCGGCGAACGGGGACGGTGAGGTCACGCCCGGCACCGGGCTGGACTGGACCGTGCTGGCGGTCGGCACGGTGATGCTCGCCGGCACCAGCGCGTACGGGCGGCGCGGCGGCATCTTCGGCACCCTGTTCGCGGTCTGCCTGGTGGTGGTGTTCCTGGCCTGGACCGTCCCGCAGGGCTGGTCGGTCGGCCGGTGGGCGCTGGGCGGCGCGGTGCTCGGCGCCGGGCTGCTCGTCACCCGGCTGGTGGAGACGTTCGGCCGCCCCCGCCCGGCGCCCCCGGCGGCCGTGGCACCGGGCCCGGTCCGCCCGCTCCGCGACGGCGTGACGAGCGGCGGCTGGGGGATGACCCCGGCGCCCGAACCGGCCGACGCCTGGCCGTCGGTGCTGCCGGTACGCCAGCACGACACCCCGGTGGAGGCGTGGGAGGCGCCGCGCTGGGACAGCGAGCCCCGGCGCTGGGACTCCGACGACCGCTGACCCCGCCGATGGCCGTGCGTCCGGCGCGCCCGGGCTGATCTCTCCGGTTAGGCTCGGCGGCATGACCGATACTCCTGCCCCCGGCGGCCGCACCTTCGACGAGCTCGACAAGCTCTCCACCGAGGAGCTGCGCGAGCAGGCGTTCAACCTGGCGCGCGAGCGCCGCGACGTGGGCTTCTTCTGGTCGGTCCTGCGGCACCTGCCCAACGCCGACGAGGCCGCCGCGCTGGACGGCGCGCCGAACTCGATCGGCCCGACCATCGACGAGGCGAACGCGCTCTGGCGTGAGCTGACCGGGCACGGCTACGACGAGTCCGCGCCACTGCTGCGCGCCGCCTTCATCGACTACCTGATGAAGCACTGAGGTCGATGACCGCCCGTCGGCCGACGGCGGCCGACCGGTTGCGCAGGTTTGCCCGGCGGGACCGGCCGGGAACTGACCGCCGCATGGCTCTGAGCAACCGCCCCCGCACCGTCTCCCGGTACGGCTCGGCCGCCGGCACCGGCACGCTCGCCGCGTTCCTGCTCGTCGCCGTCGGCGGCAGTCCGATGTACGTGGACTGGGCGCAGCGCGGCACCGACCCGACCGGCGCCGGTGGCTGGTTCCTGCGGCTGCTCGCCTGGCCGTCCTGGCGGTGGCAGGCCGACGAGGGCGTGTTCGCCACCAACCTGCGGGCGATTCTGCTGCTCGTGCTGGCGGCGGCGCTGCTGTACCTGCTGCCCGGGCCGCAGACCGACCGGGTGACGTCCTCGGGCAGCCAGTTCCTGTCCGGCTGGGGTGCGTACGCGCTCGCGGGCGGGCTCAGTGCCCTGCTCGCCACGCTCCTCGGCCCGCACGGCTCGCTGTTCGCCGCGTTCCAGGCCGCCAGCACCGGCGTGACGTACGGCTTCTTCGCGGGCTGGATCGTCGGGCTGGCCAGCCTCGGCGGACGGGCCTGAGCTCAGTCCACAGCGCCCAGCGTCAGCACCCGGCTCCGGGCGAGCAGCCCCACCGCGCGGCCCTCCTCGGTCACCACCGCGTGTTCGGCGCCGGAGGTGAGCAGCGCGCCGAGCGCGTCGTACGCCGAGTCGCCGAGCGCCACAGTGGGCAGGCCGGTGCCGGCGTCGGCCGGGAGCGGGTCGAGCACCGCGTGGGTCACCGGGGTGACGGCGAGCCGCCGGATGCCCCGGTCGGCGCCGGCGAACTCCCGGACGAAGTCCGAGGCGGGCGCGCCGAGCAGCGCGGCGGGCGTGTCGTACTGCTCCAGCCGGCCGCCCTCGGACAGCACCGCGATCCGGTCGCCCAGCCGGACCGCCTCGTCGAGGTCGTGGGTGACCAGCACGATCGTCTTGCGCACCTCGGCCTGCAGCCGCAGGAACTCCTCCTGCAGGCGGGTCCGGACGATCGGGTCCACCGCCGAGAACGGCTCGTCCATCAGCAGCACCACCGGATCGGCGGCGAGCGCGCGGGCCACGCCGACCCGCTGCCGCTGCCCGCCGGACAGCTCGTGGGGGTACCGCCTGCCGAACTGCGCCGGGTCCAGACCGACGAGTTCCAGCAGCTCGCCGACCCGGTCCCGGGTCCGCTGCTTCGACCAGCCCAGCAGGCCGGGCACGGTCGCCACGTTCGCGGCGACGGTCTGGTGCGGGAAGAGGCCGACGTTCTGGATGACGTATCCGATGCGGCGGCGCAGCGCCACCGGGTCGACCCGTGTGACGTCGTCGTCGCCGAGCAGGATCCGCCCGTCGGTCGGCTCGATCAGCCGGTTGATCATCCGCAGGACCGTCGACTTGCCGCAGCCGGACGGGCCGATCAGCACCACCAGCTCGCCGGCCGCGACCTCCAGGCTCAGCTCGCGTACCGCCTCGGTGCCGTCCGGGTAGCGCTTGCGGATGCGCTCCAGGGTGATCGACGCCGCGCCGCCTCCGGCGGTGCTCCCCGGGGTACCGTCCACGTGTGTCCCTCCACCTGAGCTACCGGGCCGACCCGGGTAATCCGTGGTTCTCCTGGCAGTACGTGCGGGACAACTCTGACACGATCCTCGCCGCGCTGCGGGAGCACACCTGGCTGACCGCGCGGGCCGTGGTGATCGCCGCGCTGGTGGCGCTGCCGCTCGCGGTGCTCGCGTACTGGTTCCGGTCGCTGTCGGCACCGATCCTGGCGGTGACCGGGGTGCTCTACACCGTCCCGTCGCTGGCCCTGTTCGCGTTCCTGGCGCCGTACCTGGGCATCGGCGCGATCACCGTGCTCACCGTGGTCGCGCTGTACGCGTTGCTGGTCATCGTGCGCAACGCGCTGGCCGGGCTGAACCAGGTGCCGCCCGAGGTACGCGAGGCCGCCGAGGGCATGGGGTACGGCAGGTGGGGGCGGCTGTTCCGGATCGAGCTGCCGCTGGCGCTACCCGGCATCCTCACCGGCGTACGGCTGGCGACCGTGTCCACCGTCGCGCTCGTCACCGTCGGCGTGGTGGTCGGCCGGGGCGGGCTCGGTCAGCTCATCTTCGCCGGCTTCCAGAACAACTTCTACAAGGCACAGATCATGGCCGGCACGGTGCTGTGCGTGCTGCTGGCGCTGGTGCTCGACCTGGTGCTCGCCGGCGTGGGCCGCCTGCTCACCCCCTGGCTGCGCGGGAGGTCCGCCCGGTGAACCCCGTCGAGCAGGCAGTGGTCTGGCTGAACGACCCGCTGAACTGGACGAACCCCGGCGGCGTGCTGGACCGCCTCGGTGAACACCTGAGCATGTCCGCGCTGGCGGTGCTGCTGGGCTGCCTGGTGGCCTGGCCGATCGGGCTCTGGCTCGGGCACAGCGGCCGGGGCGGCGGGCTGGTGCTGCTGGTCTCCAACGTCACGCTGGCGATCCCGACGCTGGCGCTGCTGACCATCCTCCCGTTGACGTTCCTCGGCTTCGGCCGGCCGGCCGTGGTGGTGGCGCTCGCGGTCTTCGCGGTTCCGCCACTGCTGGCCAACGCGTACACCGGGGTGCGGCAGGCCGATCCGGAGGCCCGGGACGCGGCTCGGGGAATGGGCCTGTCCGGCGGGCAGGTGCTGCGCCGGGTGGAGCTGCCGCTCGCCGTGCCCTACCTGGCGGCCGGCTTCCGGACCGCGGCGGTGCAGGTGGTGGCCACCGCCGCGCTCGCCTCCTTCGTCAACGGCGGCGGGCTGGGCCAGATCATCCGGGCCGGGTTCGGGCTCGACATCGCCGCCGGCGGCGGTCAGATCATCGCGGGCGGGGTGCTGGTGGCCGGGTTGGCGCTGCTCGTCGAGGGGCTGCTCGCGATCGTGGAGCGGATGGTCACGCCGCGTCCGCTGCGCCGGGTCCGCCGCCGGGCGAGCCGCCGCGCGACGGCGGCGACGACCGGCGGTTGAGCCGCCGGTGACGATCGGGTGACGAAAACCGCTCCGAGTTTGTCGGTCGGGTCCGGAAGATATTGGCTGGAGTCGCGGGTGGCCGTCCGGATCGCCCGTCGGACACGCGGCCGGCCCGAGGGGGTCGCGCCGGGACACGGAAGGCGGGCACTGATGCGCGCGCGTACGACACTGGCCGCGGGGGCGCTCGGCGCACTCACCGCGGCTGTTCTCCTCACCGGCTGCGGCGACGCCGGCTCGTCCGGCACCGACGCGCCCGAGCAGGGCGCCTCGGGGGCGGGCTGCGCTCCGGTGGCGGGCGACCAGCTCGTCGTCCTGACCGACGACAAGAAGCTCCAGAACACCGACAACGTCATCCCCGCGATCAACGCGAAGGCGGCCACGCCGCAGCTCGTCGCCGCGCTGGACAAGGTCTCCGCGAAGCTCGACACCCCGAAGCTGATCCAGCTCAACCGGGCGGTCGACGTCGACCGCAAGACGCCGCAGGTCGCGGCGCAGGAGTTCGCCTCCGCCAACGGCGTGACCGACGGGATCGAGAAGGGTCCGGGCGGGCAGATCACCGTCGGCGCCGGCAACTTCAGCGAGAGCCAGACCATCGCCGAGCTCTACAAGATCGCGCTCACCGCGGCCGGCTACCAGGTCAAGGTGCAGACCATCGGCAACCGGGAGCTGTACGAGCCGGCCCTGGAGAAGGGGCAGATCCAGGTCGTCCCGGAGTACGCCGCCACCATGGCGGAGTTCCTGAACACCAAGGCCAACGGCAAGGACGCCCAGCCCGTCTCATCTCCGGAGCTGGACAAGACGGTCGCGGCGCTGAAGACCGAGGGTGACAAGGCTGGCCTGGTCTTCGGCCAGCCCTCCCAGGCGCAGGACCAGAACGCGTTCGCGGTCACCAAGGCGTTCGCCGACAAGTACGGCGTGTCCACGCTCTCCGAGCTGGCCGCCAAGTGCTCCGGGCAGGCCACCGTGCTGGCCGGGCCGCCGGAGTGCCCGCAGCGGCCGAAGTGCCAGGCCGGTCTGGTCGAGGTCTACGACTTCAAGGCCGGCTCGTTCAGCTCGCTGGATGCGGGCGGCCCGCAGACCAAGAACGCACTGAAGACCGGCTCGGCGAGCGTCGGCCTGGTCTTCTCCTCCGACGCCGCTCTGGCCACGAGCTGACGCGCCACCGCCGGCCGGCACGACGTGTGCCGGCCGGCGGCAGGGCGGCCCTGTTCGGCGGGCCGCGCATCGAATGGTGCCGACCCGTTCCCATCAGGGGGAACTCTCGGTAATCTGCTCAGCCATGCCCGCCCCGGTCGCGCCCGCCGACAAGAGCACGCCCGCCCTGCTCACCGTCCTGTTCTGGGTCGGTGTGGGGCTGGCGCCCCTGGCGGCGCTCATCCTGCTGATCGCCGACGGCAACGGCTCGCTCCGGTTCGGCGCCGTCCTGGCGATCCTCGCCGTCGTGCTGATCGGCCTGTCCATCGCGCTGCGACCGGAGAGCGGTTCCGGGGGCGCCGCCTCCGAGGAACTGCGCGAGGAGCTGGCGCAGCTCCGGCGGGAGTTGCGAGCCGAGATCGTGGCGGCGGCCCAGCGTGGCAACCAGGCGCTCGACCAGGCACGGCGTGCCGAGGAGGCGGCCGGCGCGGTCCGGCACCGGCTCGACGCGGCCGCCGCCGGACTGGCCTCCGCGCCCGTGTCCGCGTCCGCTGCGCCGGAGCGTCCGAGCGGTGCGGCCCGGGTGCCGGTCGCCGGCACGGCCGCCGCGGGGCGGGCGCACCCAGCCGGCCGGGACGAGGACGAACCGGCCCGGGCCGCGTACTCCGGCGGCCGCTACGGAACCGACCACGACGTCGACCTGCCCCGCGCGGGCGGCTACGACTCCGAGGTGTCCCGGTCGGGCCGTCACGACATCGATCCGCCCCGGACCGGCCGCTACGACGCCGAGCCCTCCCGAGCGGGTCGCTACGACGCCGACCCGCCTCAGGCGGGCCGCTACGACCTCGACCCGCCGCGAGCCGACCACGTCGACGCCGAGCTGCCCCGGGCCGGCCACTACGACGCGGACCCGGCACGGACCGGCCGGCACGACGCCGAGCCGGCGCGGGCCACCGTGCGTCCGGAGCGGCCCGCGAGCGGGGTGTACGGCGCGGCGCGGGTGTCCGAGCCGGTGGCCCGGCCGGAGACCCGGCCGGTGGGCGTGGTCCACCACACCGAGACGGTGCACGTCACCACCCGGCACACGATCGTCGGTGGCGGTGAGCCGGCCGGAACCCGGTACGGCGGATTCCCCGGTGGCTGGTCGGACGAGGACCGTTCCCGGGGCGCGGACCCGGCCGACCAGTGGCGCGCGGGACACCGCGAACCGGGCGACCGGCCGGGCCGTCGCGCCGCCTCGGACGACGGTGGCTGGGGCACCGGGCCGGGCGACGACGGGCACTCGTGGACCGACGCCGGGCGTCCGGGCACCGAACATCCGTGGGCGGGTGTCGCCCGGACCGCCGACGGCGAAGAGGGCTGGTCCGGGCGTACCGCCGGGGAACAGGGCTGGTCCGGGCGTACCTCCGGGGGTGGCTGGTCGGGCGACCGGAGCCGGACGGCGGCGGAGGAGCAGCGGCAGTGGCCCGGCGGCGGGGACGACCGGGCAGGCCGGTCGGCGAGCACCTGGCCGGCGGCGGGCGCACCGGACACCCCGGGAGGCCGGGCGGGCACCGACGGCGACCAGTGGCCCGAGATGCGTGCCGGCAACCGGTGGGCGGCGGTCCGCGACGACGGTGACGGCCGGGAGGTCCGGCTCGGGGAACGGCGGGCCGCGGTGCACGCCGACGGCGGCGGCACCGAGTACCGGGTCGAGGACCGGTGGGCATCGGTGCGCGCCGGTCGGCCGGACGCGAGCGCGCCGGACGGAACCGACGACCGCTGGTCCGGGGAGAGCCACCCGGCGCTGCCGGCCGGCGGGGTGCCGGTGCCGGACGAGTGGCGGCCGCCGACGCAGCGCAACGGCCAGCCGGAGTGGCGCCAACCGCCCCCGGAATGGCGTCAGCCCGAACCCGAGTGGCGTCAGCCGGAACCGGAGTGGCACCGATCGGAACCGGAGCGGCATCAGGCCGAGCCCCACTGGCGTCAGCCGGAGACGCGGCAGACCGAGTCGCAGTGGCGTCGGCCCGAGCCGGAATGGCGGCCGGCGGAGCCGGAGTGGCGCAGCCCGGAGCAGGGCGGACACGGCCGGCCGCACCGGGACACCGCCGCCGACCGCTGGCGCTGACCGCGCCCGTTCACCGCCGTCGGCCGCCCCGAGGGGACGGCCCCGATCACTTGTCGATGTCGCCGACCACGAAGAACATCGACCCGAGAATGGCGATCAGGTCGGGCACCAGGCAGCCGGGCAGCAGCGACGACAGCGCCTGCACGTTCGCGTACGAGGCGGTGCGCAGCTTCATCCGCCACGGCGTCTTCTCGCCCCGGGACACCAGGTAGTAGCCGTTGATGCCGAGCGGGTTCTCGGTCCAGGCGTACGTGTGCCCCTCCGGTGCCTTCAACACCTTCGGCAGGCGGGTGTTCACCGGCCCGCTGATCCGGTCCACCCGGTCCAGGCACTGCTCGGCGAGGTCGAGCGAGACGTACACCTGGTCGAGCAGCACCTCGAAGCGGGCGTGACAGTCACCGGCGGTCTTCGTCACCACCGGCACGTCGAGCTGGTCGTAGGCCAGGTAGGGCTCGTCGCGGCGCAGGTCGAGGTCGAGCCCGGAGGCGCGGGCGACCGGCCCGGACGCGCCGAACGCGGCGGCGTCGGCGGCGGACAGCACGCCGACCCCGACGGTACGGGCCAGGAAGATGTCGTTGCGCCGGATCAGGTTGTCGAGGTCCGGCATCCGGCGGCGTACCTCGGCGATGGCGGCGCGGGCGCGCCCGGTCCAGCCGGACGGCACCTCCTCCTTCAGGCCGCCGACCCGGTTGAACATGTAGTGGATCCGGCCGCCGGAGACCTCCTCCATCACGGCCTGGATGGTCTCCCGTTCCCGGAACGCGTAGAACATCGGCGTGATCGCGCCGATCTCCAGCGGGTACGAGCCGAGGAACATCAGGTGGTTGAGCACCCGGTTCAGCTCGGCCAGCGCCATCCGCAGCCAGGTGGCGCGTTCCGGCACCTCCATGCCCATCAGCCGTTCGACGGCGAGCACCACGCCCAGCTCGTTGGAGAACGCGGACAGCCAGTCGTGCCGGTTCGCCAGCACGATGATCTGCCGGTAGTCGCGTACCTCGAAGAGCTTCTCCGCCCCCCGGTGCATGTAGCCGACGATCGGCTCGGCGGCCACCACCCGCTCCCCGTCGAGCACCAGCTTCAGCCGCAGCACACCGTGCGTCGAGGGGTGTTGCGGCCCGATGTTCAGCACCATGTCGGTGCCGAGCTGCTCACCCCCGGCGCCGGTACCGACTGTCAGCTCGCGGAGGTCGGCGGCGTCCGTGGTCATGCCCGTCATCGTGCCACGACCGCGTCGAGCGCGACGCCGACCGGCTGCCGCAGCCACAGGTGCCCGCCGAGCCCGGCCGGGTCGGTCAGTTCGGCCGCCGCCGACGCCGCGGCGAGCGCCCGCAGGTAGCCGGCCGGGTCGCGGCCGGCCAGGCTCAGCGGCGGTCGCCCGCCGTCGGCCCCGAGCGCCCGCAGCGCCTCCCGCTGGGAGACCAGGGAGTACGCGCACCGCGCGACCCGCTCACCGGCGGAGGCGACCGAGTCCATGGCGACGTGCGCCGTCACGTCGCACGACCCGTCCGCAACCGGCGGCACCTGCCGCCCACCCCGGTACCCGGTGAGTGTCCCGTCCAGGGGACGCGAGTCCCGCAGATGCCCGTAGTCCACCGCGAGCGCCAGCCCGCGCGCGACCTTCCCCACGGCCTCCGCCCAGGCCCGATCCCGTCCCACCCCGATCTCCCCCCGCCCACCGGTCGCGCCCGCGCCCCCGACCTCGCCGACGGCGTTGATCAAGGAGTTTGTGTCCTGATCCGGGCCCTCCGCCGCCACAAACTCCTTGATCACCGGGGTGGGGGCCGGGGTGGGGGCCGGGGGCCACCAGGCGGTCAGCCAGGTGGTGTCGGTGGGGGACGGGGCCGGGCCCACCGTCTCCTCGCCGGTTTTCGGGTTCACCAGGAGGAGGCGCCAGCCTGCCGGGGTCTGGACCGCCACGTCGAGGGGGACGTTGTCCAGCCACTCGGTGGCCAGGAGCAGGCCGGTGATGCCGTCGGGGATGTCGGGGCGCCAGTCGATCTCCGGGGGCAGGTCCGGCGGGCGGGTGGCCCGCTCCACAGCTACCGGCCTGATCCGGGCGGCCAGTGCGGGTGCGGCCTGGGTCAGCAGGGCCCGGAGCAGCTCGCCCTGCCCCGCGCCCACGTCCACCACGTCCAGCCGGGCCGGGTGCCCCAGCGCCGCGTCCACCAGCTCGAGCTGCCGCGCCAGGCAGGCGGTGAAGACGGGTGAGGCGTGCACACTCGTGCGGAAGTGCGCGGCAGGCCCGGCGCCGGAGACGAAGAAGCCGTCCGGCCCGTACAGCGCCCGCTCCATCGCGTCGCGCCAGCGCAGCGGGGTGGTCACCGTGCCGACCCTACGGGACGTACCCGAAAGGGCGGTTTGCCCGCCACCGGGGCGACCGCTTCGGGCGGTCGGTGAAGGTTTTCACACCTTCTTGTTTCCGCTCTGTCACCCGGGCGCATACTTGCCATCGACCGGTACCCCCTTCGAGGACTGGATCGCTGCCATGAGCGCACCGCTGCGCCCCCGGGCCACCGCTGCCCCGCTCGTCTTCCCGCGTACCCTCGCCGTCGGCGTCCTCGGCGCCGGCCGGGTCGGCGCCGTGCTGGGCGCGGCCCTCGCCGCCGCCGGCCACCGGGTGGTCGCCGCGTCCGGCGCCTCGGGCGCGACAGGGGCCCGGCTGGCGCTGCTGCTGCCGCAGACCCCGCACCGCACCGCGTCCGAGGTGGCGCGTGCCGCCGCCGATCTGCTGATCGTCGCGGTCCCGGACGACGCACTGGCGGGCGTGGTCGCGGACCTGGCCGCGACCGGCGCGCTGCGTCCCGGCCAGGTGGTGGCGCACACCTCCGGCGCGCACGGGCTCGCCGCGCTGGCCCCGGCCGTCGAGGCGGGCGCCCGGCCGCTCGCGCTGCACCCGGCGATGACCTTCACCGGTACGCCGGACGACCTGTCCCGCCTGCCCGGCATCTCCTACGGGGTGACCGCCCCGGCTGAGCTGCGCCCGTTCGCGGCCCGGCTGGTGGCCGACCTGGGCGGCGTACCGGAGTGGGTCGGGGAGAACGACCGGCCGCTCTACCACGCGGCGCTGGCACACGGCGCGAACCACCTGGTCACGCTCGTCAACGAGGCGGCCGACCGGCTGCGCGACGCCGGGGTGGAGCGGCCGGAGAAGGTGCTCGCCCCGCTGCTGCGGGCGGCGCTGGAGAACGCGCTGCGGCTGGGCGACGACGCGCTGACCGGCCCGGTGTCGCGGGGTGACGCGGGCACCGTACGCCGGCATCTGGACCGGCTGGCGCGGACCGCGCCGGAATCCGTACCCGCGTATCTGGCGTTGGCACGACGGACGGCTGATCGTGCCGTCGCGGTCGGCCGCCTTCGCCCGGCGGACGCCGCCGTGCTGCGGAATGTGCTCGACGGAATCGAGGTGGCGGCCTGATGGCCGAGGTGCTGCACACGCGCAAGGAGCTGGCGGCGGCCCGGGAGGCGATGGCCGGCCGGGTCGGCGTGGTGATGACCATGGGCGCGCTGCACGCCGGGCACGAGGCGCTGCTGCGCGCCGCCCGCGAGCGCGCCGGCCACGTGATCGTCACGATCTTCGTGAACCCGCTGCAGTTCGGCCCGAACGAGGACTTCGACCGCTACCCGCGCACGCTCGACACCGACCTGGAGATCTGCCGCCGGGCCGGGGTGGACGTGGTGTTCGCGCCCTCGGTGACCGAGATGTACCCGGAGGGCCGCCCGACGGTACGGCTCGACCCGGGGCCGCTCGGCGAGGACCTGGAGGGCCTGAGCCGCCCCGGTTTCTTCCACGGGGTGCTCACCGTGGTCATGAAGCTGCTCCAGCTCACCCGCCCCGACCTGGCCTTCTTCGGCGAGAAGGACTACCAGCAGCTCACCCTGGTCCGCCGGATGGTCCGCGACCTCGACGTGCCGACCGAGATCGTCGGCGTGCCGACCGTCCGGGAGCCGGACGGGCTGGCCATGTCGAGCCGCAACCGCTACCTGTCGGCGCCCGAGCGGCAGACCGCGCTGAGCCTGTCCGCCGCGTTGCGGGCCGGTGCGGCGGCGGCCGAGCGGGGCGAGGACGCGGGTGCGGTGCTGGCCGCCGCGCACCGGGCCTTCGACGCGCCGGACGCCCGCCTGGACTACCTGGTGCTCACCGACACCGAGCTGGAACCCGGTCCGGTCGCCGGTCCGGCCCGGCTGCTGGTCGCGGCCTGGGTCGGCGCCACCCGCCTGATCGACAACACGGCGATCCACCTCGCGCCGCGTCCCTGAACCCCACCACGAATGCGGAAAGGCACCCCGATGTTCCGGACCATGCTCAAGTCGAAGATCCACCGCGCCACCGTGACCCAGGCCGACCTGCACTACGTCGGCTCGGTGACGGTGGACGAGGATCTGCTCGACGCGGCGGACCTGCTCCCCGGCGAGCAGGTGGCGATCGTGGACATCACCAACGGCGCCCGGCTGGAGACGTACGTGATCCCGGGGCGGCGGGGAAGCGGCGTGATCGGCATCAACGGCGCCGCCGCGCACCTGGTGCACCCGGGTGACCTGGTCATCCTGATCTCGTACGGGCAGATGGACGACGCCGAGGCCCGCGCGTACCGCCCGAAGGTGGTCCACGTCGACGCGGAGAACAAGGTCGTAGACCTCACCACGGACCCGACCACGGCCGCCCCCGGCACCGCAGGCGCCCCCATCCCCAACCCCCTGGCCGCCGCGCGCTGACCCTCCCGGCCGCCGCCGCCCCCCTCTCGCCGTTGATCTTGCACATTCGGCCCTCTGTGCGGGCGGTTCGCCCCTTTCGCCGGGGCAGCAAGTGCAAGATCGGCGGGGCGAGAGGGGGCCGCGGGCGGGGCGGACGGGCGGGGAACGCGGTCTGTCACCGGAAGGTCATTTTCGGCTACCCTGGGCGGACCGTCGGGGATCGACGGTCGTCGGCTGGGGGAGGCCGCGATGCGCCGTGCGATGAGCTTCCTGGTCGCCGCGATGGTCGCGAGCGCCGCCCTGACCGGCTGCGCCGGCACCGGCGGGCTGGACGGCGACCTCACCGACGACTGGTCCGTGATGTCCGCTCCCGTGCCG
The DNA here is from genome assembly GCF_027460145.1 of Micromonospora sp. WMMA1949. Taxonomy (NCBI): domain Bacteria; kingdom Bacillati; phylum Actinomycetota; class Actinomycetes; order Micromonosporales; family Micromonosporaceae; genus Micromonospora; species Micromonospora sp. WMMA1949. Next base: position 2,998,894 of record NZ_JAPZBG010000001.1, read on the forward strand.
TTCACCCCGGCTGCCGGGGTCTGCCAGGTCGCCGACTTCACCGCGAGCGTCGGCCTGGCCGCGTACGCGCCGGTCGGTTGCGAGCTGCCGCACCGGGTGGAGACCGTGCACGTCGGTGCGTTCACCGCCGACCGGCCTGCCCCGCCACCGCTCGCCTCACCCGAGATGCGCGCCGCGTTCGCCGACTGCGACAAGCGGGCCACCGGGTACGTGGGTGACGACTGGCGTGCCGGGCGGCTCCGGCTGGCGGTGGCGGTGCCGACCGGCCTCGGCTGGACGGCCGGCTCCCGCTGGTACCGGTGCGACCTCACCGAGCTGACCACCGTCGAGGCGGCGGCCACCGTGGTCACCCGGACGGGCAGCCTGCGTGACGCGCTCAAGACGCCGTCCCCGCTGCGGCTGGGCTGCCAGCGCACCGGGCGGGACGCGGGCCGGGTGCAGAGGCTCACCCCGGTCGACTGCACTGTCGCGCACGACGCCGAGTTCGTCGGCGTGTGGGCCGCGCCGGACCGCCCGTACCCGAAGAAGCCGGAGGACTGGGTTCCCCTCTACGACGGCTGTTTCGGCGTGATCGCCCGCTACGCGGGGGTGCCCGCCGACGCGTTCCTGCGCTACCGCAGCGACGTGGTGGTCCGGCCGCCCGCCGCCGGCCGCTGGGCGGTCGGCGACCGGGGCGTGCGCTGCTACCTGTGGCTCAGCGACCGTACGGTGACCACCTCCCTGAAGGGCGCCGGACCGACCGCCCTCCCGCGCCGGACGAGGTAGCCGAGCGCACTCGTCACGCCCCCCGCGCCCGAGCCGAGTTCGCTTCGGGTTGACTGTGCTCATGGACGTACCGACCGTCGACCTGCCGGCGCTGCCCCGTCTGCTCGCCGCGCCCGCCCCCGGCTGGGTGGAGACGACAGACGTGATCGTGGTCGGCTCCGGCGTGGCCGGGCTGACCGCCGCGCTGCACCTGCGCGAGGCCGGCCTGCACGTCACGGTGGTCACCAAGGTCGACATGGACGAGGGCTCCACCCGCTGGGCGCAGGGCGGTATCGCCGCCGTACTGGACCCGGCGGACACGCCGGACGCGCACGCGTACGACACGGAGGTCGCCGGCGTCGGCCTGTGCGACCCGGCGGCGGTCCGCGCGCTCGTGGCCGAGGGACCGACCCGGCTGCGCGAGCTGATGCGGATCGGGGCGGAGTTCGACCGCAACCCGGACGGCTCGCTGATGCTGACCCGCGAGGGCGGCCACCGCGCCGACCGGATCGTGCACGCGGGCGGCGACGCCACCGGCGCGGAGGTGCAGCGGGCGCTGCACGACGCGGTCCGCCGCGACCCGTGGATCCGGCTGGTCGAGCACGCCCTGGTGCTGGACCTGCTGCGTGCCCCCGGCGACGGGCCGGGCGGGCTCGGCCCGGCCTGCGGCATCACGCTGCACGTGCTCGGCGAGGGCAGCGAGGACGGCGTCGGCGCGATCCTCGGCCGCGCGGTGGTGCTGGCCACCGGCGGGATGGGGCAGATCTTCGCCGCCACCACCAACCCGGCGGTCTCCACCGGCGACGGGGTGGCGCTGGCGTTGCGCGCGGGCGCGGCGGTCACCGACGTGGAGTTCGTACAGTTCCACCCGACCGCGCTGATCGTGCCGCCCGGCGGGCCGGGCGCGGGGCTGGCCCAGCAGCCGCTGGTCTCCGAGGCGCTGCGTGGCGAGGGCGCGCACCTGGTCGACGGCGACGGTAAGCGGTTCATGGTCGGTCAGCACGAACTGGCCGAGCTGGCGCCCCGGGACGTGGTCGCCAAGGGCATCCACCGGGTGCTGCTCGCCAGCGGCGCGGACCACGTGTTCCTGGACGCCCGGCACCTGGGCGGCGACTTCCTGGCCCGGCGGTTCCCCACCATCGTGGCGTCCTGCCTGGCCATCGGCGTGGACCCGGCGACCGATCTGATCCCGGTCGCGCCGGCCGCGCACTACGCCTCCGGCGGCGTCCGGACCGACCTGCGCGGCCGCACCTCCATCCCCGGCCTGTACGCGTGCGGCGAGGTCGCCTGCACCGGCGTGCACGGCGCGAACCGGCTGGCCAGCAACTCGCTGCTGGAAGGGCTGGTCTTCTCCCGCCGGATCGCCGAGGACATCGCCGCCGGACTGCCCGAGCAGGCCCGGCCGGCGGAGACCGGCGCCTGGGTGGGCGGGCCGGGCGCGCTGGTGCCGGCGACCGGTACGGCGGAGCTGCAACGGGCGATGACGCGCGGCGCGGGCGTGCTCCGGTCGGCGCGGACGCTGGAGGCCACCGCCGCCGCGCTCACCGGGCTGGGCGCGGGGCGGGGTGTGCCGCGTACCGCCGACTGGGAGGCGACGAACCTGCTGACGGTGGCGTCGACACTGGTCGCCGCCGCGTACGCGCGCCAGGAGACGCGGGGCTGCCACTGGCGGGAGGACTTCCCGACCGCCGACGAGCGGTGGCTGGGTCACCTGGTGGCCGAGGTGGGCACGGACGGCATCGTGGCGGAGCGCTGGGAGGAGATCAACCAATGAGGGAGTCGACGGAGCGGGCGTTGCGGGACGGCGGCCTGGACCCGGAGCGGGTCCGGCACGTCATCGTCGACACGCTGCACGAGGATCTCGGGCCCGACTTCCTCGACGTCACGAGCGTCGCCACCATCCCGGACGAGCAGCGGGACACGGCCGATCTGGTCGCGCGCGCCGACGGCGTGGTGGCCGGGCTGCCCGTCGCCGCCGCCGTGTTCGAGCTGGTCGGCGAGGTCACCGGCGCGGGCCGTACGGTCGAGGTGTCGCTGGTTGCAGGCGACGGGCAGCGGGTGGCGCGCGGCGACGTGCTGGCCACCGTGTCCGGGCCGACCCGGCTGCTGCTGACCGCCGAGCGGACGGCGCTGAACCTGCTGTCCCGCATGTCCGGGGTGGCGACGCACACCCGGGCCTGGGCCGACGCGCTGGCCGGCACGAAGGCGATGGTGCTGGACACCCGCAAGACCACGCCGGGCCTGCGGGCGCTGGAGAAGTACGCGGTCCGGGCCGGTGGCGGCACCAACAAGCGGATGGGCCTGTACGACGTCGCCATGATCAAGGACAACCACAAGGTCGCGGCGGGCGGGATCGGTGCCGCGTTCCGGCGGGTCCGGGAGGCGTTCCCCGACGTCGCGGTGCAGGTCGAGGTGGACACGCCGGCCGAGGCGGTGGAGGCGGTCGAGGCGGGGGCCCGGTTCCTGCTGCTGGACAACATGACCCCGGCGCAGCTGCGCGAGGTGGTGGCGTCGGTGGGCGACCGGGCGGAGCTGGAGGCCACCGGCGGGCTGACGCTGCCGATGGCGGCCGAGTACGGCGCGACGGGCGTCGACTTCCTCTCCGTCGGCGCGCTCACCCACTCCTCGCCGATCCTGGACATCGCCCTCGACCTGCGCGACGTCTAGGCTGCCGCTGTGCTGCTCTGCATCGACATCGGAAACACGAACACCGTGCTGGCGACCTTCGACGGCGACAAGCTGGTGCATTCGTGGCGGATCAAGACCGACGCCCGTTCCACAGCGGACGAGCTGGGTCTGATGTTCCGGGGACTGCTCGCCGGGGACGCCGTGGAGATCACCGGCGTGGCCGCCTGCTCGACAGTGCCGGCCGCGCTGCGCTCGCTGCGCACCATGCTCGACAGGTACTACGCCGACCTGCCCAGCGTGATCGTCGAGCCGGGTGTGCGGACCGGCGTGCAACTCGCCATCGACAACCCGAAGGAGGTGGGCGCGGACCGGGTGGTGAACACGCTGGCCGCGTACACCCTCTACGGCGGGCCGTCGATCGTCGTGGACTTCGGTACGACCACCAACTTCGACCTGGTCAGCAGCCGGGGGGAGTTCCTCGGCGGTGCGTTCGCGCCGGGCATCGAGATCTCCTTCGACGCGCTGGCGGCCCGGGCCGCCCAGCTGCGCAAGGTGGAGGCGACCCGGCCGCGCTCGGTGATCGGCAAGAACACCGTCGAGTGCCTCCAGGCCGGGCTCTACTTCGGCTTCGCCGGGCAGGTGGACCGGATCGTCGAGCGGATGTCCGAGGAGTTGGGCGGCGTGAAGGCGGTCATCGCCACCGGCGGCCTGGCCTCGCTGGTGCTCGGCGAGTGCCACACCATCACCCACCACGAGCCGATGATCACGCTGATCGGCCTGCGGATGGTCTACGACCGCAACGTCTGAGGTGCAAGGAAGGGCCCCCTGTTAACGCCTCCGGTAGAGGAGGGGCCCCTTCTCAACGCCGCCGGGCCCGGAGCACCATCGTTCGATACGGCAGCTCGACCGTCTCCCGGCCGGCCAGGTCGGGATGGGTCGCGAACAGTTCGGCCAGCTCCGCGTCGACCCGTCGCCGCTCGTCCGCGTCGGCGGTCAGCCAGAACGAGCGGGTGTGCAGCATGCTCACCACCCCGTCCGGCGTCAGCGTGGTGGCGTGCGCGAACTCGCCCACCTCGATTTCGGTGAAGGCGGCGCCGAAGTCCGCGTACCGCTGCGTCACGTCGCCCGCGTTGTCGCCGAGGTGGGCGATCCGGGTCAGCTCCGCCACCCAGCCGACCCGCTCGTCCCGGATGTTCCAGACCGGCGCGAACGTGCCGCCCGGGCGCAGCACGCGGGCCACCTCGGCGTGCGCCCGCTCCCTGTCGAACCAGTGGTAGGCCTGCCCGACCAGCACCGCGTCCGCCGACCCGTCCGGCAGCGGCACCGCCTCGGCGCTGCCGGCGAGCGCCGTCGTGCCCGGCGTCGCGTCGGCCAGTTGCGCGCGCATCCCCGGGTCGGGTTCCACGGGTACGACCTGAGCCACCGGCCCGGTCAGCGCCAGGAGCCCGCGGGTGAGGATGCCGGTGCCGGCGCCGAGATCGACCACCCGGGCGTCGTGCAGCCCGTCCAGCGCCCAGCGCAGCGCGGCCTCCGGATAGCGGGGACGGAACCGGTCGTAATCGGCCGCGGCGGCGCCGAACGACAGGGCCGCAGTGGGGTCGGTCATGGCGGGCAGGTTATCCCGTAACGGCCGCCACGGCGCTTGAGTACGCTCATGTGCTGACCCCGCCGATGTTCCCAAGGCCTGAGGAAGCGTGCCGTGACCGAGCAGAACGCCCTGCCAACAGACCCCGCCGACGACCTTCCCGAGCAGATGAAGGTCCGCCGGGAGAAGCGGGACCGGATGCTCGCCGAGGGCGTCGAGCCTTACCCGGTGGGTTTCCCGCGGACCACCACGCTCGCGCGGCTGCGGGAGCGCTACGCCGACCTGCCCACCGACACCGCCACCGGCGACCGGGTCTCGGTCACCGGCCGGGTGATCTTCATTCGCAACACCGGCAAGCTCTGCTTCGCGACGCTGCGAGACGGTGACGGCACCGAGGTCCAGGCGATGCTCTCGCTGGACCGGGTCGGCGCCGAGCGGCTGGCGGACTGGAAGCGCCTGGTCGACCTCGGTGACCACGTCGGCGTGACCGGCGAGGTGATCACCAGCCGGCGCGGCGAGCTGTCCGTTCTCGCCGAGGAGTGGGCGGTCACCGCGAAGGCGCTGCGCCCGCTGCCGGTGGCGCACAAGCCGCTCAGCGAGGAGTCCCGGGTCCGGCAGCGCTACGTGGACCTGGTGGTCCGGCCGCAGGCCCGGCAGATGGTACGCACCCGGGCCACCGCCGTCCGCAGTCTGCGCGACACCCTGCACGGGCAGGACTTCCTCGAGGTCGAGACGCCGATGCTGCAACTGCTGCACGGTGGCGCGGCGGCGCGCCCATTCGTGACCCACAGCAATGCGCTCGACACGGATCTGTATCTGCGAATCGCGCCGGAACTGTTTCTCAAGCGCGCGGTGGTCGGTGGCGTGGACCGGGTCTTCGAGATCAACCGCAACTTCCGTAATGAGGGGATCGACTCTTCGCACTCGCCCGAGTTCGCGATGCTGGAGGCGTACCAGGCGTACGGCGACTACCACACGATGGCGGAGCTGACCCGAAATCTCGTACAGCAGGCCGCAGTGGCGGTCGCCGGCTCGACGGTGGTGACCCACGCGGACGGGCGTGAGTTCGATCTGGGCGGCGAGTGGCGGTCGGTGTCGCTGTTCGGTGTTCTTTCCGAAGCGCTCGGTGAGGAGGTCACCGTCCGCACCGAAAGGGCACGCCTGGTCGAGTACGCGGACAAGGTCGGCCTCTCCGTCGACCCGAAGTGGGGACCGGGCAAGCTGGCCGAGGAGCTGTTCGAGGAACTGGTCGTGCCGTCGCTTCAGGCGCCCACGTTCGTCATGGACTACCCGGAGGAGACCAGCCCTCTCACCCGGGCCCACCGCAGTGAGCCGGGCCTGGCCGAGAAGTGGGATCTCTACGTGCTCGGATTCGAGCTGGGCACCGCGTACTCGGAACTGGTCGACCCGGTCGTCCAGCGCGAGCGGCTGGTGGCCCAGGCGCAGCTCGCGGCACGTGGCGACGACGAGGCGATGCGACTGGACGAGGATTTTCTCCGAGCGATGGAGTATGGAATGCCGCCGTCCGGTGGCATGGGAATGGGAATCGACCGGCTGCTGATGGCACTGACGGGGCTCGGAATTCGGGAAACCATCCTGTTCCCGTTGGTCCGGCCCGAGTAGGCGCTCCCCGCAAGCCTTCTCCGGCTCGTTACCCGGTCCTATTGACGGAACAAGCGCCGGACGGGTTATTGTGCTCGGTGTATTGCAGGTGTACAACCCTGCTCGAAAGGAATGTGGGACGTGGCCAAGCAGATCATTCACAAGCTGGTCGATGACCTGGACGGCGGGGACGCTGACGAGACCGTCAAGTTCGCGCTCGACGGGGTGCAGTACGAGATCGACCTCTCCGCATCCAACGCCGGGAAATTGCGCGACGTATTCGCGCCGTACATCGCGAGCGGAACGAAGGTCGGTCGCGGCGGCGTGGTCGTGGGTGGCCGGGCCGCTCGGGGCCGGGGCGGCGCGACCGCCGACCGCGAGCAGAACCGGGCCATCCGCGAGTGGGCCAAGAAGGCCGGCAAGGACATCTCCGACCGGGGCCGCATCCCGCAGGAGATCGTGGACGAGTACCACGCGAAGGCGGGGCACTGACCCGACCCTCGACACGGGCGACGCGACGCCGGACCGGAGTGCCATTCCGGGCCGGCGTCGCCGTATCCGCTCCGCCGTCCTGAGCGTGCTCGGTCGTGCCGGATGTCCGGTCCGGCCCACTCGGCGCGAGGGCCGCGGCAGTCGGGAAGAAATCCCCGCCCACGGCGGTTGTCCACAGGCGGTGGAGATTTCATCCACAGGCTGTGGACGACCCGGCGGACGCCTCGGTGCCGCCTCCGGTCCACTCGACCGGCCGTTCGGGTGCCGGTCGAATTTCGCTCTGCGCGTACAGGCAGGGGCCCCGGAACACCTCCTGAGCGTGGACGGTTGTCAGAAACGACGTCGGAACGGTCATTCGCGGGGGCACACGACCTCAGCAGAGACGGTCCGCGGCGATAGAGTAAGGAGGCACGGACGCCCGTCCCGGACGTCCGCGCACCGGCCCCGCCGAGATCTGACCATCAAGGCGCACGGCACGTGAGGAGCACGAGGGCATGTTCGAGCGGTTCACCGACCGAGCGCGACGGGTTGTCGTCCTGGCCCAAGAAGAGGCCCGGATGCTCAACCACAACTACATCGGTACGGAACACATCCTGCTGGGCCTGATCCACGAGGGTGAGGGTGTCGCGGCAAAGGCCCTGGAGAGCCTCGGCATCTCCCTGGAGGGCGTGCGTCAGCAGGTCGAGGAGATCATCGGCCAGGGCCAGCAGGCGCCGAGCGGGCACATCCCGTTCACGCCGCGGGCCAAGAAGGTGCTGGAGCTGTCGCTGCGCGAGGCGCTGCAGCTCGGCCACAACTACATCGGCACCGAGCACATCCTGCTCGGCCTGATCCGCGAGGGCGAGGGCGTCGCCGCCCAGGTCCTGGTGAAGCTGGGCGCCGACCTGAACCGGGTCCGCCAGCAGGTCATCCAGCTGCTCTCCGGCTACCAGGGCAAGGAGCCGGCCGCCGCCGGTGCCGCGCCGGGTGAGGCCGCGCCGTCGACCAGCCTCGTGCTGGACCAGTTCGGCCGCAACCTGACCCAGGCCGCCCGCGAGGGCAAGCTCGACCCGGTCATCGGGCGCGAGAAGGAGATCGAGCGGGTCATGCAGGTGCTGTCCCGCCGCACCAAGAACAACCCGGTGCTGATCGGCGAGCCCGGCGTCGGCAAGACCGCCGTGGTGGAGGGCCTGTCCCAGAAGATCATCAAGGGCGAGGTGCCCGAGACGCTGAAGGACAAGCAGCTCTACACGCTCGACCTCGGTGCCCTGGTCGCCGGTTCCCGCTACCGCGGTGACTTCGAGGAGCGCCTGAAGAAGGTGCTCAAGGAGATCCGCACCCGCGGCGACATCATCCTGTTCATCGACGAGATCCACACGCTCGTCGGTGCGGGCGCGGCCGAGGGCGCGATCGACGCCGCCAGCATCCTCAAGCCGATGCTGGCCCGCGGCGAGCTCCAGACCATCGGCGCCACCACGCTCGACGAGTACCGCAAGCACCTGGAGAAGGACGCCGCTCTGGAGCGTCGTTTCCAGCCGATCCAGGTGGGTGAGCCGTCGCTGGCCCACACCATCGAGATCCTCAAGGGCCTGCGGGACCGCTACGAGGCGCACCACCGCGTCTCCATCACCGACGCCGCACTGGTCGCCGCCGCGACGCTGGCCGACCGGTACATCTCCGACCGGTTCCTGCCGGACAAGGCGATCGACCTGATCGACGAGGCCGGCGCCCGGATGCGGATCCGCCGGATGACCGCGCCGCCGGACCTGCGCGACTTCGACGAGCGCATCGCCCAGGTGCGCCGCGACAAGGAGTCCGCGATCGACGCGCAGGACTTCGAGCGGGCCGCCCAGCTGCGCGACACCGAGAAGCAGCTGCTGGGCCAGAAGGCGCAGCGGGAGAAGGAGTGGAAGGCCGGTGACCTGGACGTCGTCAGCGAGGTCGACGACGAGCAGATCGCCGAGGTGCTCGGCAACTGGACCGGCATCCCGGTCTACAAGCTGACCGAGGAGGAGACCTCGCGCCTGCTGCGCATGGAGGACGAGCTGCACAAGCGCGTCATCGGCCAGGAGGACGCGGTCAAGGCGGTCTCGAAGGCGATCCGGCGTACCCGGGCCGGCCTGAAGGACCCGAAGCGCCCGTCCGGCTCGTTCATCTTCGCCGGCCCGTCCGGCGTCGGTAAGACCGAGCTGTCCAAGGCGCTCGCCGAGTTCCTGTTCGGCAGCGAGGACGCCCTCATCCAGCTCGACATGTCGGAGTTCCACGACCGGTACACGGTGTCCCGGCTCGTCGGTGCCCCTCCCGGCTACGTCGGCTACGACGAGGGCGGGCAGCTGACCGAGAAGGTGCGTCGCCGGCCGTTCTCGGTGGTCCTCTTCGACGAGATCGAGAAGGCCCACCCGGACGTGTTCAACACGCTCCTCCAGATCCTGGAGGACGGGCGCCTCACCGACGGCCAGGGCCGGATCGTGGACTTCAAGAACACGGTCATCATCCTGACCACCAACCTCGGTACGCGTGACGTCGCCAAGGCGGTGTCGCTGGGCTTCCAGGCCTCTGAGGACTCCGAGTCGAACTACGACCGGATGAAGCAGAAGGTCAACGACGAGCTCAAGCAGCACTTCCGGCCCGAGTTCCTGAACCGGATCGACGACACCATCGTCTTCCACCAGCTGCGTCAGAACGAGATCCTGTCGATCGTCGACATCATGATCGCCCGGATCGAGACCCAGCTGCGGAACAAGGACATGGGTCTGGAGCTGACCGACAACGCGAAGAAGTACCTCGCGAAGAAGGGCTTCGACCCGGTGCTGGGCGCGCGGCCGCTGCGTCGCACGATCCAGCGCGACATCGAGGACAACCTGTCCGAGCGGATCCTGTTCAACGAGCTGACCCCGGGGCAGATCGTGGTCGTGGACTGCGAGGGCGACCCGGAGGACATCGACAAGTCCAAGCTCGTCTTCCGGGGCGCGGACCGGCCGGACGCCGTGCCGGACGCGGTCCCGGCGGACCTCGGCGGCACCGCCGCCACCGGCGCGGACGACGCCGCGTAACTCCGCACAGTTCGAGGGCGACGGCCCCGGTAGGCGAAAGCCGCCGGGGTCGTCGCCTTTCCGTGCCCGCCGCCCCGGCCCTTGCCCCCGTTGATCATGAAGTTGACCGCACTTGGCGCCCCATTTGTCGCCGCTAACTTCATGATCAGCGGGGCGGGGCGGGGCGGGCGGGGGTGGGGCGGAGGCGGGAGGCGGGGCGCCGTCAGGGGAGGGGGACGGCGGGGCCGTCGCCGGCCAGGCGGAAGGACTCCTCGCCCACCGGTTCCACCAGGCCGTCGGTGACCAGGCCGGCCAGCGCACGGGCCCGCTGCACGTCGTCGTGCCACACCTGGTCCAGCCGCTGGTGCGGCACCGGGCCGGTCGACTCCCGCAGCACCGCGAGCAGCAGTCCGCGTACCTGCCGGTCGGTGCCGGCGTAGCGCTGCGGCCGTCGGGTCGGCCCCACCGGGGCGGCCTGCCCGGAAGCCCGCCAGGCGCAGCTCGACTCGACCGGGCAGATCGCGCAGCGCGGCGCGCGGGCGGTGCAGACGACGGCGCCGAGTTCCATGAACGCGGCGCTGGCAAGCGCGGCGGCGGCCGGCTCGATCGGCAGCAGTTCCTCGGTGGCGACCAGGTCGGCGGGGCGGGTGGTGGGGCCGGCGTCGGGTTCACCGGCGATCGCCCGGCACACCACGCGCCGGACGTTCGTGTCGACCACGGGGTGTCGCTGCCCGTACGCGAACGCGGCGACCGCGCGGGCCGTGTACGTGCCGACACCGGGTAGCGCCAGCAACTGGTCGAGCCGGTCGGGCACCACGCCGCCGTGGCGCTCCACGATCGCCGTCGCGCACTCGCGCAGGCGTACCGCCCGGCGGGGGTAGCCGAGCCGTCCCCACATCCGGATCGCCTCGGCCGGGGTGTCCTCGGCGAGCGCGCGCGGCTCGGGCCAGCGGGCCAGCCACGCCTCCCACGCGGGCACCACCCGGACCACGGGGGTCTGCTGGAGCATGACCTCGCTGACCAGGATCGCCCAGGCGCCGATGCCGGGCTTGCGCCAGGGCAGGTCGCGGGCGTTGCGCTCGTACCACCGGCTGACCTGGGTGGCGAATGTGGGCTCGGACATGGCGTCGCCGATCATGTCACGGCCGTCTTTCCCGCAGGATGGGCGGGCCGGGTGGCCGGGCGCGATCGATCATGGGCGACGGGGCAGAATGTCCGAATGAACGAGCTCGCGATCACCGTCATCGGCCGGGACCGGCCGGGCATCGTGGCCGACGTCGCGGAGGTTCTCGCCCGGCTCGGCGCGAACCTCACCGACTCCACGATGACCCGGCTTCGTGGACACTTCGCGATGACCCTGATCTGTGTGGGCCCGGCCGCCGCCGACGTGGAGGCCGCGCTGGCCCCGCTGGCCGCCGACGGGCACCTGCTGGCCACCGTACGCGCGGTCACGCCCGACGGCGGCAGCGAGCCGACAGGGGAGCCGTACGTGCTGGCGGTGCACGGCGCCGACCGGATGGGCATCGTCGCGGCCATGACCCGGGTGCTGACCGACGCGGGCGGGAACGTGACCGACCTGAGCACCCGGCTCACCGGTTCGCTCTACGTGGTGGTCGCCGAGGTCGAGTTGCCGCCGGGCGTGTCGGACGAGGTGGCCGGCCGGCTCACCCGCGTCGCCGCGGAGCTGGGTGTGGGGGTCAGCCTCCGCCCGGCGGACACGGATCTGCTGTGACCGGGCCGGAGTACGCGGGCCTGGGCGGCTGGACCCCGGAGAAGCTCGGTGTCCCCGGTGCGGTACGCCCGGTGGTCACCGCCCCGGAGCCGGTGCTGAGCCAGCCTGGTCCGGAGGTCGACCCCACGTCGGCGGAGGTGGTGCGGCTCGCCGCCGATCTGGTGGCCACGATGCGCGTCTCGCCCGGTTGCGTGGGCCTGGCGGCGCCGCAGGTCGGGGTGAGCGCGCAGGTGTTCGCGGTGGACGTGACGGGCCATCCGAAGGCGGTCACCGTGCACGGCACGTTCGTGCTCTGCAACGCTCGCGTGGTGGAGGCGTCCCGGTGGAAGGCCGGGCGGGAGGGCTGCATGTCGGTGCCGGACCTGACCGGCGACGTGAAGCGGGCCAGCCGCCTGGTGGTCGAAGGCGCGCTTCCCGGCAGCGGCGAGCCGGTCCGGCTGGTGACCGACGGCTTCGAGGCGCGGGCTCTCCAGCACGAGATCGACCACTGCGCCGGGCTGCTCTTCCTCGACCGGGTGGCCGGTGCGCACGCGATCTACCAGCGCAAGGTCTACCTCTGACGGTGGCGGCCGGAATCCAGTGTGGACGTATGCGGCCGTACGGCGGCGGGTTCCCGGCGCGTCGGACCGGCGAGCCGTGCGCCGCGCGGCTACGGTAGGCGCATCATGCGTCTGACGGTCGGCCCCCTGCCCCCTGCCGTGTACTGGCGGCGTCGTGCCGTCGTGCTCGGAGCAGGGCTGCTCTTCCTGATTGTCCTGCTGTATTCCTGCACCGGTACGGACCGCAACACCGGCGCTCCGGGCACGGACCCGTCCCCGAGCGGCTCCGCCGGCGCTCAGCCGGACCCGTCCGGCTCGGTGCTGACCCCGCAGTCGGGCAGCCCGTCACCGACACCGGGTGAGGCCGGCGGCGGTGGCGCGAACAACGGCGGCGGAAACACCGGCGGCGACGCCACCGGCGACGGCGGGAACACCGGCGGGGGCGCGAACAACGGGGGCGGCACCGGCAACGGCGGCGCCACCGGTCAGCCGGTCTCCGACGACGGCACCTGCACCGACTCCGAGCTGCTGGTGACGCCGGTCGCGGTGCCGCCCACCGCCCAGCGGGGCACAGTGGTCACGCTGCGCCTCAAGGTCAAGAACGTGTCGAACCGTACGTGCAGCCGTGACGTCGGCGCCGACCTGCAGGAGCTGTACGTCAAGTCGGGCGCGGAGAAGATCTGGTCGTCGGACACCTGCGGCACCGGCAAGGGCTCGGACGTGCAGTCGTTCACGCCGAACTTCGAGCGCTCCTACGAGCTGGGCTGGAACGGCAAGCTGGACAACAAGTGCGCGAGCGGGCTGGCGAACGGCGACTTTGCGGCGATCGGCGCGTACCAGGTGTTCGCCCGGGTCGGCACCAAGATCAGTGAGCCGGTGAAGCTGACCATCACCGGCTGAGCCGTCGCTCAGACGTACCGTTCGAGGATGCTCGCCTCGGCGAGCCGGGACAGGCCCTCGCGGACGCCACGGGCACGGGCGTCGCCCACACCCTCGACCGCCTGGAGGTCTTCCACAGTCGCGCCGAGCAGCCGCTGGAGGCTGCCGAAGTGCACCACCAGCCGGTCGACCACGGCGACCGGCAGCCGGGGCACCTTGGCCAGCAGGCGGAACCCGCGCGGGCTGACCGCCGCGTCGAGCGCGTCGGAGGCGGACGGGTAGCCGATCGCCTTCGCCACCGCCACGAGGTCGATGAGCTCGGTGGCGCTGAGCAGGTCGAGCTCCACGAGCGCCTCGTCGAGCGTGCGCGACTTGCGGCCGGTCGGCAGGTAGTCGCGGATGACCAGGGTGCGGTCGGCGTCCACGCCGGCCATCAGCTCGTCGAGCTGAAGTGCCAGCAGACGGCCGTCGGTGCCCAGCTCCACCACGTAGCCGGCGATCTCGTCGGCGATCCGCCGGACCATCTCCAGCCGCTGCACCACAGCGACCGCGTCGCGGACGGTGACCAGATCCTCGATCTCCAGCGCGGAGAGCGTGCCCGAGACCTCGTCCAGCCGCAGCTTGTAGCGCTCCAGCGTGGCGAGCGCCTGGTTGGCGCGGGACAGGATGGCCGCCGAGTCGTCCAGCACGTGCCGCTGGCCGTTGACGTAGAGGCTGATGATCCGCATCGACTGGCTGACCGAGATGACCGGGTAGCCGGTCTGCCGGGCCACCCGCTCGGCGGTGCGGTGCCGGGTGCCGGACTCCTCCGTCGGGATGGACGGGTCGGGCATCAGGTGTGCGCCGGCCTGCACGATGCGGGTGCCGTCACTGGAGAGCACCACCGCGCCGTCCATCTTGCACAGCTCGCGGACCCGGGTGGCGGAGAACTCCACGTCCATCGGGAAGCCGCCCGTGCAGATCTGCTCGACCACCTTGTCGTAGCCCAACACGATCAGCGCACCGGTGCGGCCGCGCAAGATCCGCTCCAGGCCGTCGCGCAGGGCGGTGCCGGGAGCCATCAGGGCGAGGTTGGCGCGCAACGGATCGGCACCGGCCCCGCCGCCGACGCTTCCGTTGACGCTCACGCTGATGGCACGAGCGGGGTTGCCGCTCACGGCGCCGGTACGGGCGTGCGGCGTCGCCGTTGCGGGCTTGGTGGCATCGCGGTCGATCGGCACGGGCACAGTCTACGGACTGCCATGCGGTGGGTGCTCTCGTGGTTACTGTGATGTGTCACGATGCCCGGCTCGGGAGGCCGATTGCGCCCTGCGTGGCCTGCCCCGAAACGCCCGGAGCCTCCCACCGTGTCACTCCGCCGACGCGCGGGCGGCCGCCTGGAGGGCGGCACGCACGTCAGTGACCTCGATCACGCGCATGTTCTCCGGCCCGGCGCCGCTGCTCTCCGGCCCGCAGCCGGGCGGCACGAGGGCCAGCCGGAAACCGAGCCGGGCGGCCTCGGCCAGCCGCCGGGGCACCGCACCGACCCGGCGGACCTCGCCGGTGAGCCCCACCTCGCCGATGGCCACCAGATGCGGGTTGAGTGCCAGGTTGAGCCCGCCGGAGGCGACCGCGAGCGCCACCGCCAGGTCGGCCGCTGGCTCCACCACCCGGATGCCGCCGACAGTGGCGGCGAAGACCTCCCGGTCGTGCAGCGTGAGCCGCTCGGTGCGGCGCTGGAGGACGGCGAGGACCATCGCGAGCCGGGCGCTGTCGAGGCCGGAGACGGTACGCCGCGGTGAACCGGCCACCGTGGCCCCGATCAGCGCCTGCACCTCGGTGACCAGCGCCCGGCGCCCCTCCATCGCCACCGTCACGCAGGTGCCCGGCACCGGTTCGGAGTAGCGGGTCAGGAACAGGCCGGACGGGTCGGCCAGGCTGCTGATGCCGCCCTCGTGCATCTCGAAGCAGCCCACCTCGTCGGCCGCGCCGAAGCGGTTCTTCACGCCGCGCACCATGCGCAGCGAGGAGTGCTTGTCGCCCTCGAAGTGCAGCACCACGTCGACCAGGTGCTCCAGCACCCGGGGACCGGCCACCTGGCCGTCCTTGGTGACGTGCCCGACCAGCACGGTGGCGATGCCGCGTTCCTTGGCGACGGCGACCAGGGCGGCGGTGACCGCGCGGACCTGGGTGACGCCGCCCGGCACGCCCTCGGTGCCGGTGGTCGAGATGGTCTGCACCGAGTCGAGCACCAGCAGCCCCGGCTTGACCGCGTCGAGGTGGCCGAGCACCGCCGACAGGTCGCTCTCGGCGGCCAGGTAGAGCTGGTCGTGCAGGGTGCCCATCCGCTCGGCGCGCAGCCGCACCTGGCTGACCGACTCCTCGCCGCTGACCACCAGCGACGGGCAGCCGGCACCGGCCGCCCACTGCTGGGCCACGTCGAGCAGCAGCGTCGACTTGCCCACGCCGGGCTCACCGGCGAGCAGCACCACAGCGCCGGGGACCAGCCCGCCGCCGAGCACCCGGTCGAGTTCGCTGACGCCGGTAGGACGCGCACGGGCGGGCGCGGCGCTGATCGTGGCGATCGGCCGGGCCGGCTCGGCCGGCATCCGCGAGCTGACCACCCGGCCGGAGACCATCGGGCCGGTGACCGTGCACTCGACCACCGAGCCCCACTCGCCGCACTCGGGACACCGGCCCACCCACTTCGGGGGCTGGTGGCCACAGGCGTCGCACTCGTAGGCCGGGCGGGGTTCGCGGGTGGCGGCGCGACCGCGGCCGGCGCCGGCACGGGAGGGAGTCGATCGGGGCGTGGTCACCACCGGACGCTAACCGGCCCGTACGACGAAAGCCCACCCGGAACGGCGACACCGCCGGCGTGGCGCTGGCCACGACGGCGGTGCCGACGGAAGAAGGGGAGAGGTCAGTGGCCGCCCTCGACGCCGCTGTCCTCACCGACGTGCCGCGGCTCCACGATCTTCGACGGCGTGGCCTCCGGGGTCAGCGGGATGCCGATCGGCGCCGGGGTCGTGACGACCTTGCCGTTGCCGAAGTCGAAGGTCAGGTTGACCTGCTGGCCCACGAGCAGCTTCTGGTTCAGGCCGATGAGCTGCAGGAACCGCGGGTTACCGGCGTTGAGCTGCGCGTAGCTGAGCGCCGGGATCTCGATCCGGGCCGGCTGGCCGGCGGGCGCGGACTCGCTCGGCGACGGGCTGGCCGACGGCGACTCGGACGTCTCCAGCGACTGGCTCGGCGACGCGCTCGGGTCGGTGGCGGTCGGCGAGGCGGTGGCCGGCTCGGTGGGCGAACCGGTCGGGGTGGCCGCGCCGCTCTCGCCCGCGCCGGAACCGGTGAGCACGATCTCCCGGGCGCTGTCGGTGGTGACCGTCACGGTCACCGGCTTCTCGCTGTCGTTGTAGATCACCACGTTGACCGGCGCGTTCGACCCGGCCTCGTAGCCCTTCGGGCCCGGGAACTGCACGTAGAGCCCGCGCACCTTGTAGAGGTTGTCGGAGGTCTGGACGTTGACGCCCTGTACCGACGGGATCTTGTTGGCGGTCTCGGAAATCTGCCCGGCGCCGCACCCGGACAGCAGCAGGCTCGCCGCCGCCGTGCCGGCCAGCAGCAGGGCCGGCCCCCGGGAACCCCTGATCGAGCGCGTCACGTCGGTCCTCCTCGTCACGATCCCCGCCCGGTCGACCCCCGGGCACGGGGTGGCCATACCCGCGCAGACCGCGCTCCAGGGTAGTTGGAGCTGATCGAGGCCCG
This sequence comes from Micromonospora sp. WMMA1949, assembly GCF_027460145.1. NCBI lineage: Bacteria > Bacillati > Actinomycetota > Actinomycetes > Micromonosporales > Micromonosporaceae > Micromonospora > Micromonospora sp. WMMA1949. The sequence continues at coordinate 3,015,853 of NZ_JAPZBG010000001.1, forward strand.
CACGCGGACCCGGCAATACCACCTCGGGAGGGACTGCTCAGACCACCCGGCCGCTCGTCACCAGCAGCACCACATCGATCAGCGCCACCACCAGCACCGCCCGGAAGGCGGTCGCCGAGCGTCCGGCGGTCGCGCGTCCCGCGTACCAGCCGACGGCCGGCACGGCGACGGCGGCCGCGACGGCCGACAGGCCGGTCCACGACGGCGGCCCGGGCGGGCCGAGGACCAGCGCGACGGTGGCCGCGAGCAGCAGCCCGGCGGCGGCCAGCCGGCTGCCCGCCGGCCCGAGGCGGTGCGGCAGGCCGCGTACCCCGGTCCGGGCGTCGTCGGCCAGGTCGGGCAGCACGTTGGCGAAGTGCGCCCCGGCGCCGAGCAGCGCGGCGGCGGCCACCAGCCAGGCCGGGGGCACCGGTGAGCCGGGCAGGGCGAGCACCACGAACGCGGGCAGCGCGCCGAACGAGACCGCGTAGGGCAGCACCGACACCGGCGTCGACTTCAGCGGCCGGTTGTAGAGCAGCGCGGAGACCAGGCCCAGCGTCGCGCAGGCCGCCGCGGCCGGACCGCCGGCCAGCGCCAGCACGGGCACGGCGACGGCGGCGACCACGGTGGCGCGGGCCAGCGTCGGCCGGGCGACCTCGCCGGTGGTCACCGGTTTGTCGGTACGCCCCACCGCCGCGTCCCGGTCGGCGTCGATCAGGTCGTTGCTCCACCCGACCGCGAGCTGGCTGGCCAGCACCGTCAGCGCCACCGCCACGACACCGGTCGCGGAGTGCCCGGCACCGGCGGCGAGCAGCGCGGCGACCACTGTGACCGCCGCCGCGGGTTCCGGATGGCTCGCCCTGACCAGCCCTAACACCCGTGTCGACATAAGGGAAGTCTGGTCGTTACCGGGCAGTCGTGCCACGCTCGACGCATGCCCGACGCGTCGCCGGTGTCCACTCCGTACCGGGTGCTGCCGCCGAACGACCCGCGGCAGTACGACGACCTGGCCGGCGAGTGGTGGCGGCCGGACGGCGCGTTCGCGATGCTGCACTGGCTGGCGAGGGCCCGGGCGGCGCTCGTGCCGGCGGCGTCCACGCCCGACGACCTGCTGGTCGATCTGGGCTGCGGGGCCGGGCTGCTGGCGCCGCACCTGGCCGGCAAGGGCTACCGCCACGTCGGGGTGGACCTGACCCGCTCCGCGCTCGACCAGGCCGCCGCGCACGGTGTGACAGTGGTCCAGGCCGACGCCACGGCGGTGCCGCTGGCCGACGGCTGCGCGGCGGTCGTCTCCGCCGGTGAGCTGCTGGAGCACGTGCCGGACTGGCGGCGGGCGGTCGCCGAGGCGTGCCGGCTGCTGCGTCCGGGCGGCCTGCTGGTGCTGGACACGCTCAACGACACGCTGCTGGCCCGGCTGGTGGCGGTGGAGGTGGGCGAGCGGCTGCCCACGGTGCCGCGCGGCATCCACGACCCGCGGCTGTTCGTCGACGCCCGCGCCCTGGTCGCCGAGTGTGCCCGGCACGGCGTGTCGCTGACGGTGCGCGGGGTCCGGCCGGAGCTGGGCGGCACGCTGGCCTGGCTGCTGCGCCGCGTGCGCGGTGGCGCCGACCGTCCGGGCAGGACCGAACCACGCATCGTGCCGACCCGGTCGACGGCGGTGCTGTACCAGGGCTGGGGGCGCCGGGGCGGGTAGCTGGGGCGGCCCGGGGTAAAGGACGCCGAGAAGGGGGCGACATGACTGTGCACGCGCTGGAGGCGGCCCGCCGGTTGGCGCCGCGACTGGCCGCTCGCGCGGCCGAGCACGACCGCGACGGTTCGTTCCCGGTGGATGACTTCGCGGACCTGCGGGCGGCCGGGCTGTTCGGCCTGATGGTGCCCCCCGAGCTGGGCGGTACGGGTGCGAGTTTCGCCGAGTACGCCGCGGTCGCCACCGAACTGGCCCGGGGCAACGGCGCCACCGCGCTGGTGTTCAACATGCACGCCTCGGTCACCGGCGCCCTGGGCGCGGTCACCGAGGAACTGGCCGAGGCGCTCGGCGTACCGGAGGAGGCGCTGGCGGCGCGGGACCGGCTGCTGCGCGCGGCCGCCGACGGCGCCTGGTACGCGGTCGCGATGAGCGAACGCGGCGCCGGCGCCCGGTTGTCCCAGCTCAGCACCGTCTACGAGCCGGTCGAGGGCGGCTGGCACATCAAGGGCAGCAAGACGTTCTGCTCCGGCGCCGGCCACCCCGACGGTTACCTGGTGGCCGCCCGCAGCGCCGCCGACCAGTCGGTGGTGTCGCAGTTCCTGGTCCCGGCCGGGGACGGGATCACCGTCGAGCCCACCTGGGACTCGCTCGGCATGCGAGCCACGTCCTCGCACGACGTGCACCTGGACGTGACGGTGCCGGCCGACCGGCTGCTCGGCGGCGTCGAAGGGCTGGCCCTGGTGGTCGCCCAGCTCATGCCGCACTGGCTTGTGGCGAGCTACGCGGCGGTCTACGTCGGCGTGGCCCGGGCCGCCATCGACGCCGCAGCCGAGCACCTGAACGCCCGCAACCTCGCCGGCCTGCCCGCGGTACGGGCCCGCCTGGGCCGGGCCGACGCGGCCACCGCCGCCGCCGAACTGGTGGTCGCCGAGGCGGCCCGCCGGGTCGACGAGGCGCCCGGCGACGCCGAGACGAACCGCTGGGTGTGGCGGGCCAAGCTGCTCGCCGGCACCACCGCCGCCGAGGTGGCGGCCTCCATGTTGGAGGCGGCGGGCACGTCGGCGACCCGGCGGGGGCATCCGCTGGAGCGGCTCTACCGGGACGCCCGCTGCGGCTCGCTGCATCCGGCCACGTCCGACGTGTGCGCCGACTGGCTCGGCATCGCCGCACTCGGCGGCGACCCGGACCGGGACAGCGCGCTCCCTCGTTGGTGAGCGCGAGGAGTGAGCCGGTTTTGCGAGCCCCACAGTCGCGAACGAAGAGCGGCACTGTGAGCGCGAGGAGTGAGCCGGTTTTGCGAGCCCCGCAGTCGCTAACGGAAGGCGGCACGGTGAGCGCGAGGTGCGAGTGAAGGGCGAGGGGTGGGGGACGTGGGCACACCGGTGATCGCGGGTCTGGGTACGGCGCAACCGCCGGCCGCGATGCAGGACGAACTGTGGACGGGCTTCTTCGCGGGGCACTTCCAGGGGAACACCAGGGCGCTCGCCGAGCGGATCTTCGCCAACTCGGGCGTGACCCGGCGGCAGGCGGCGGTCAATCCGCTGCTGGAGGACGTCTCGGAGTGGCCGACCGAGCGCCGGATGCGCCGCTACCAGGTCGAGGCGCTGCCGCTGGGCAAGGAGGCGGTCAGCCGGGCACTCACCGCCGCCGGCCTGGACGCCGCCGACATCGGCCTGTTCATCGTCTGCTCGTGCACCGGGTACGCGACCCCGGGGCTGGACATCATGCTGGCCCGGGACCTGGGCATGTCCCCGAGCACCCAGCGCATGTTCGTGGGGCACATGGGCTGCTACGCGGCCCTGCCCGGGCTGGGTGCGGCGAGCGACTTCGTCACCGCCCGCGGGCGGCCCGCGCTGCTGCTCTGCGCGGAACTGACAAGCCTGCACATCCAGCCGCCGGGTGCCCGGGTGGACACCCAGCAGATCGTCTCCCACGCGCTGTTCTCGGACGCCGCGGTCGCCGCCGTGGTCGTCCCCGGCGGCCGGGGGTACGCGCTGCGCGAGGTCACCTCGGTCACCGACACCTCCACCGCCGACCACATGACCTGGGACGTCACCGACACCGGTTTCCGGATGGGACTGTCGCCGAAGGTGCCGCAGGTGCTCTCCCGGCACGTGCAGACCCTGGTCGACGAGCTGCTGGCGCGGCACGGGTGCGCGCGTTCCGACGTGGACGGCTGGGCGGTGCACCCGGGCGGGCCGCGCATCCTCAACGTGGTGGAGCGTGAGCTGGCCCTGCCGCCGGACGGGCTCGCCGCGTCCCGGGGGACGCTCGCCGACCACGGCAACTGCTCGTCGCCCACGGTGCTGCTGATCCTGGACCGGTTGTGGCGTACGGAGCCGTCGCCGCCGCGCTGGGTGGTGATGCTCGCGTTCGGGCCGGGCCTGACGCTCTACGCGACGTTGCTGGAACGGGTGGGCTGACGGCTCGCCCCGCCCGTGCCGCGCGGATACGCTGCCGTCATGGCCTCCGACGAGCGGGACGGGCGGGTACCGCTGACCGTCCTGACCGTTCTGGCGTTGACGGCCGGCGCGGCCTGGTGGCGGTGGGCGGCACCGGAGCCGGGTGCGGTCACCGCAGTGTCGGCGCCGCCGCCCGCGAGCGCCGAACCGATCGCCCGCACCTGGCGGGTCGACCCGTCGACCGGGGACGCCTGGCTGTCCCGCCCGGGGGGCGACCCCACGCTCCGGGCGCGCCGCGCACCGGCCACCGACCCGGACCGGTCGGTGATGGTGCGGGTGGAGCCGGACGGCACCTCGCGTGTGCTCCAGGTGTCGCACGTGGTGTGGCGGGAGACGTCGGACCTGACGCCGGACGGGCCGGCCGTCATCCGGCAGGTGAACCCCTCGCGGGGTGACGAATACCGGCTGTCAGTGAGCTGCTCCGGGGACGGGTCGATCGCCGTGCAGCTGTCCGGCGCCGGGACCGGCGACGCGCGGCGGCTGCTCCGGTGCGGCGGGCGACTGGAGCTGCCCTTGCTGGGCGGCACCGGCGCGCCGGTGCTGGTGCGGTTCAGCGGTGTACGCGGCCGGGCCGAGCTGAACGCCCGGCTCGAAGCGCTCTACTGACCACCGCTGTGGGCGCCCCGCTCGCGTCCTCGGCCCGGCGGCTCAGCCGCCCAGCCGGGCCAGGTCGGCGCCGTAGTTCGACAGCGGGCCCAGCTCCGGCACCACCCGGACCAGCGAGCCCTGCCGGTCCACGAGCACTGCGGCGGCGGTGCCGGGGTGGGCGGACAGGTGCAGGTAGGAGCGCAGCCCGCCGGCTGGGTCGCCGAGCGGGCGTACCCCGGGGACGCTCGCGGGCCCGGCGCTGCGGCCCTCGGTCACGGTGACCACCGTGACGCCGGGCGGCGCGGCGCGCGCGGCGATGCCGACCTGCTCGGCGCAGGCGCAGGCGTCCACCAGGATGATCATGGCGGGCAGCAGGCTGCGCAGGGGTACCGGTGTGTCGTCGGCGCCGACCAGGTCCAGCGCGGGCAGCGGGCCGACCGGTTGCGGTGCGGCGGTGGAGCGGGGCAGCACAGTCGGCGCGCCGGAGCGGGTGGTGCGCGGCCAGGTGACTGCGGCCAGCCCGGCGAGCGTGACCAGTACCGACACGAGCAGGATCAGCACCGGCAGCCCGAGGCGGGCCGGAACGCCAGGCCGGCCGGAGCCCTGCCGCGTGCGGCGCAGCTCCCGGCGGACCTGCCGGGCCTCGTCGGCGAGCGCCGAGGCGTCGTCCGGGACGACCACCCGGCCCCACTCCGGGGGCAGGCCGGGCAGCCCGTCCGGCGGCCCCTGGCCGTCAGCGTCAGGCACGCCCATCGGACCCCCAGGAACGTCTCGGTGAGCGGACGTCACGTCCCTCACCAGCGTCCCGCACCGGCCGCCGTAACGCCACACCTGGGCGCGGACGGTCTTGCGGAGCTACCATGGAAGGAGCGCATCGCCCTAGATCTGGACGCTCCCGTCACCCCTTACCGGGTTGTCACGTGTTCCTCACGGAGCGTGTCGAAAGCATCGGTTTGACCGCCTGTCAAGCTGAAGAAATACCTCTCACAGGGCCCCTGAGCTGCGCCAACGATCAGGACAGCGGTGAGACATCGGTGCCTGAGCGTGTTACCCTAGACACAGCGAAAGGGGTTTCGAACCTATGGTTTTCAGTGTCGGCGAGACCGTTGTTTACCCCCACCACGGGGCCGCACTCATCGAGGCAATCGAGACTCGGGTCATCAAGGGCGAGCCCAGGGAATACCTCGTCCTGAGGGTCGCACAGGGTGACCTGACGGTCCGGGTGCCCGCCGAGAACGCCGAGATCGTGGGTGTGCGCGAAGTGGTTGGCGAAGAGGGCCTGGGCAAGGTCTTCGACGTGCTCCGTGCACCGCACACCGAGGAGCCGACCAACTGGTCGCGGCGTTACAAGGCGAATCTGGAGAAGCTGGCCTCCGGTAACCCGCTGAAGGTGGCCGAGGTCGTCCGCGACCTGTGGCGCCGGGAGCGGGAGCGGGGCCTGTCGGCGGGCGAGAAGCGGATGCTCGCCAAGGCCCGTGACATCCTCGTCGGCGAGGTCGCGCTGGCGGAGAAGAGCACGAAGGACGAGGCCGAGACGCTGCTCGACAAGGTGCTGACCGAGGCCTGATCCACGCCTCTGCCTCTACCCACCCCGCAGCGAACGAATCCGAGGACCGCGACGTGACCGCGCAGCTCAATCCGCGCGGTGACGTCGCGGTCCTCGTTCCTGCGGCAGGTGCCGGAGTACGCCTCGGACCCGGCGCCCCCAAGGCACTCCGGTTGCTCGCCGGCGAGCCGCTGCTGGTGCACGCGGTCCGCCGGCTCGCCGCCGCGCCCTCGGTGCACACGATCGTGGTGGCCGCACCGGCGACCGAGGTCGAGGCGGTACGCGCGATGCTCGCCCCCGTCGCCCCGGTGACGGTGGTTCCCGGTGGCGCCGAACGCCAGGAGTCGGTGGCAGCGGCCCTCGCTGCCGTTCCCGCCGGTCCGGAGATCGTCCTGGTGCACGACGCGGCCCGTGCGCTCACCCCGCCCCACCTGGTCGAGTCGGTGGCGGCGGCGGTCCGCGACGGGCACGACGCGGTGATCCCGGTGCTGCCGGTGGTCGACACGATCAAGGAGGTCGACGCGGCCGAGCGTGTGCTCGGCACCGTCGACAGGTCGGCGCTGCGGGCGGTCCAGACGCCGCAGGGCTTCCGCCGCTCGGTGCTGCTCACGGCCCACCGGTCGGCGGGCGACGCGCTCACCGACGACGCCGGGCTGATCGAGAAGCAGGGCGGCGCGGTCATGTGCGTGCCCGGCTCCGAGCTGGCCCTGAAGATCACCCGCCCGTTCGACATGGCCCTCGCCGAACACCTCCTGACCACAGGCGCCTGACGGCCGTCGTCCACCCGGCTCCCGGGATCCGCGGCGCGTACCCTCTGGTCATGATCGTTCCTCGGGTGGCTGTCGGCACCGACGTGCACGCGTTCGCGGCCGGGCGGCCCTGCTGGGTCGCGGGCCTGCACTGGCCGGACCAGGACGGCCTGGCCGGTCACTCGGACGCCGACGTGGCGGCGCACGCCGCCTGCAACGCCCTGCTCTCCGCCGCCGGTCTCGGTGACCTGGGCGCGAACTTCGGCGTGGACCAGCCGGAGTGGGCCGGCGCGCCCGGGGTGGCGCTGCTGACCGAGAGCGCGCGCCGGGTACGGGCGGCGGGCTTCCGGATCGGCAACGTGTCCGTGCAGGTCGTCGGCAACCGCCCGAAGATCGGGCCGCGCCGGGAGGAGGCGCAGCGGGTGCTCTCCGAGGCGGTGGGCGCGCCGGTGACCGTCTCCGCGGCCACCACCGACGGCCTGGGCTTCACCGGGCGCGGAGAGGGGCTGGCCGGGATCGCGGTTGCCCTGGTCTACGAGGCTCCGGCCGACTGACGCGGTGACCGGGGACGCCGGCCACCGCGTCACCCGATCAGTCGACGTCGGTGCAGACGTTGTGAGTCGTGCCGTGGAGCATCGTGATGGTCTTGTCGTAGGTGGGGGAGAACTCCACCCGGAACTGACCGTCGACGATCCACAGCCCCTTCGGCAGCGTGCCGGCGTTCTCCCGGAAGCCGAGCAGCACCGGCCCGGTCACGTACCAGGTCATCGAGCCGTCGGGGCGGTAGACGACGAGCGAGGTGCCGCTCGCGTCCGCCGTCGAGGTGGCACCGGTCTCCAGGTTCGTCACCCGGTTGATCAGAGCGCCGGTGAACAACTCCCGCTTCGGCGCGCCGTCCGGATAGGTCTCGATCGTCAGTTTCCGCACCTCGTCCACGATCGGCTCGACCCGTACCGCGAACTCGCACCGCGCGCCCGCCGGCATCTCGAACGGCTCCTGGGGTGCGGGTTCCCAGGCCCCGGGGGCGGGATGCCGCTCCGGGGCAGCGGACGCCGAGCCTGGTAGGGCCGCGACCACCGCCACCACGACGCTCGCCACCGCGATACTCATCCTGAACCGCATGTTCCACTCCATCCCTCGCTGGTCCGGGCGGCGAGCATCGCCGGGCCCGCTCACCACCGGCTCACCGCGCCGCGCGGCAGGCGTCGGGCGAACGGACCCGGCCGGCCGGGTTCCTCACCACGCGATCACCGTCGGGCGACAACCCCGGGCCGGTACCGGGTCGTCCTGTTCGGTATGGAGTTCCGCCTGCTCGGGCCGTTCGAGGCCCGCCACGACGGCCGGCCGGTCGAGGTCGGCAGCCGCCGCCAGGAGCGTTGCCTGCTCGGGGTGCTGCTGCTCGACGTGGGCCGGGTGGTGCCGACCGACCGCCTCATCGACCTGCTCTGGAACGGCCGGCCGCCGGCCACGGCGCGCAGTGCGGTGCAGACGTACATCGGGCGGCTGCGGGGCTCGCTCCATCCGTACGGGGTGCTGATCAGCACCCGGGGCGAGGGCTACGCGGTGGAGGAGGACGGGCACCGGGTCGACGTCGACGAGTTCGCCGAGTTGGTCCGGGCGGCCGGGCGGACCACCGACCCCGCCGAGCGGGTGCGGTCGCTCGACCGGGCGCTCGCCCTCTGGCGCGGGCCGTTGCTCGCCGACGCGGCGGACGACGAGCTGCGGGACCGGCTGCACGGCACGGTCGAGGAACTTCGCCTCGTCGCCGTGGAACTACGGGCCGAGGCCCAGCTCGCGCTGGGCCGGCACACGCGGGCGATCGCGGACCTGATGCCGCTGGCCGCCCAGCACCCGACGCGGGAGCATCTCGTGGCGGTCCTGATGACCGCCCTCTACCGGGGCGCCCGGCGGGCCGACGCGCTGCGCCTCTACCGCGCCACCCGGGACCTGCTCGCGGCCGACTTCGGCGTCGAGCCGGGACCCCGCCTCCGGGAGGTGCAGCGCCGGGTGCTCGCGGGCGACGACCGGCTGGACCGGGCCGCCCGGCCGATGCACGAGATCCGGGTCGGCGACGAGAGCCTGCCGTGGAGCGTGGGCGGCCATCCGGCCCTGGACTTCTGCAACACCCTCGCCGGGTGGGGGCACGAGCCTCCGATGCCCGGCGCCGAGTGGCTGCGCGGCTACCGCACCCTTGCCGTCTGGGCCGGCCATGTCGGGCTGGTGGACGAGGTCTCGACGAACCGCCTGCTGCACCTCGCGCGCCGTGACCCGGGAGCGGCGGAGGAGGTGCTCGACGAGGCCCGTACGCTCCGCGCGGCGCTCTACGCCAGCCTGGTCGACCCGGACGACGGCCCGGCCTTCGAGACGGTCGCGCGGGCCGCCGAGGCCGCCGCCCGTACGCTCGTCTTCCGGCGTGAGGCCGACGGACGCGGCCGCTGGTGGCCGGACCTTGCCGCCGGGCTGCGGCTGCCGGTGCACGCCGCCGCGTTCAGCGGCGCACAACTGCTCGCCGATCCGGCCCGGTTCACGGTGCGGGTCTGCCCGGACCGGCGGTGCGGGTGGCTGTTCCTGGACGAGAGCGGACTGCGCCGGTGGTGCAGTCTGGGGACGTGCGGCGGCCGGGCGGGCGCGTCCTGCCGGAGTGCCTGACGCCGGGCACCCTCGGCGCGCGGTGGGGCCGGGCGGATACGCTCGCCGGGATGCCGAGTGACGCCGCTCCCGACCAGTCCGCCGCCGACGGCTACCTGCAACGTGCCCACCTGCTTGCCGAGCTGGGGCGCTACGACGAGGGGATCGGCGAACTCACCGCGCTGATCGCGACCGAGCCGGCGCACGTGCCCGCGTTGACCATGCTGGCCCGGATGCACCTGGCCGCCGACCGGCCGGCCGAGGCGCTCGCCGTCGCCGAAACCGCAGTCGAGAAGGCAACCGCCGGGCCCGAGGCGGTGCCGCTGCTCGTGGCGCGCGGGTTCGCGCTGCTCGACCTCGAACGCTGGAAGCCCGCCGCGGCGACCGCCGACGAGATCCTGGCCCGTGCGCCGAGTGACGCGTACGCGCAGCGCAGCGCCGCCGCCATCCTCTCCGCGTCGCGCAACGGGCAGGCGGCGCTGGACGCGGCGTGGCGGGGTGTCGAGCTGTCGCCGGACGAGCCGGAGGCGCACCTGGTGCTCGGCCTGGTCGCGGTGCGGCTGCAACTGTTCGACCTGGCCGAGCGGGCCTACCGGGAGGCGCTGCGGCTGGACCCGGAGCTGGGTGAGGCGGGGCAGGACGTGGGCGTGGCCCGGCTGGAACGCCGCCGGTACGCCGAGACGCTGGATTACCTGACCGCGATGGCGGACCTGCCCGTGGCGCGGCCCGACCCGGCACGGACCGTGGACGACGGCATCCGGCGGCTCCTGCTGTCGGTGGCCGGTTTGTCCCTGGTCGCGAGCGTGCTGGTCGGCGCCCTGGCCCCGGCCTCGCCGGGCGCGTCCCGGCTGTTCGCGGTGCTGGCGGTGGGCGGGGTGGCGGTGCTGCTGCGGCGCCCGGCGACGTGGCGGCCCGGCCTGCGGGAGGCGATGGCGCGCGGCCTGGTCGTGCCGGTCTACGCGGCTGCCGCCGCGGTGGTGCTGCTGCTCGCGTACGCGCTGGTCGGGGGCCCGTGGCCGCTGGTCGGGGCGATCACCGCGTCGGTGGTGGCCGGATTCACCGCTTTCGCTCGCCGGTGAGAGGGTAGGAGGACCGGAAACACCGGCTGAAGGAAGCGGGACTCAGTGCTCACCGTCAACGCCTACGCGGCGACGTCCGCGACCGAACCGCTCGCTCCGACCACCATCGAGCGGCGGGATCTCGGACCGGACGACGTTCTCATCGACATCAAGTTCTCCGGCATCTGCCACTCCGACATCCACACCGCGCGCAGCGAGTGGGGCCCGACCCGCTACCCGATCGTGGTGGGTCACGAGATCGCGGGCGTGGTGCGGGAGGTCGGCTCCGCGGTCACGAAGTTCGCCGTCGGCGACCGGGTCGGCGTCGGCTGCCTGGTCGACTCCTGCCGGGAGTGCGACAGCTGCCGCAAGGGGCTGGAGCAGTACTGCCTCAAGGGAAGCACCGGCACGTACGGCGGGGTGGGCCGGGACGGCGAGCCGACCCAGGGCGGCTACTCGCAGGCCATCGTGGTCACCGAGGACTTCGTGCTGCGCATCCCGGACGGCATCGAGCTGGACGCCGCCGCGCCGCTGCTCTGCGCCGGCATCACCACGTACTCGCCGCTGCGGCACTGGAACGCCGGGCCCGGCCGCCGGGTGGCGGTGATCGGCATGGGCGGTCTCGGCCACATGGCCGTGAAGCTGGCCCACGCGATGGGCGCCGAGGTGACGGTGCTGTCGCAGTCGCTGAAGAAGCGGGAGGACGGGCTGCGGCTCGGCGCCGACCACTACCACGCGACCTCGGACGAGGAGACGTTCCGTGAGCTGGCCGGCTCGTTCGACCTGATCATCAACACGGTGAGCGCGACCCTCGACATGGACGCGTACCTGCGGCTGCTGGCGGTGGACGGCACGCTCGTCAACGTGGGCGCCCCGGAGAAGCCGCTGTCGGTGCACGCGTTCTCGCTGATCCCGGGCCGGCGGTCGTTCGCCGGGTCGAGCATCGGCGGCATCGCGGAGACCCAGGAGATGCTCGACTTCTGCGCCGAGCACGGGCTGGGCGCCGAGATCGAGGTGATCGGCGCCGACAAGATCAACGAGGCGTACGAGCGGGTGCTCGCCTCCGACGTGCGCTACCGCTTCGTCATCGACGCGTCCACGTTCTGACGACCACGTGCGAAGGGGCCGCGTCCGTGCCGGGCGCGGCCCCTTCTCGCGTACGTCAGGACTTGCGCGCCCAGGTCCAGGCGTAGCCGTCGTCCTCGCAGGCGGCGGCCGCGTCGCAGAGGTCCAGCGGGCGGAACGTGTCCACCATGACCGCCAGCTCGTCGAAGAACTCCGCCCCGATCGACCGCTCGGCCGCGCCCGGCTGCGGGCCGTGGGTGAACCCGGACGGGTGCAGCGAGATCGAGCCCTGCTCGATGCCGGAGCCGCGCCGGGCCTCGTAGTTGCCGCCGGTGTAGAACAGCATCTCGTCCGAGTCGACGTTGTGGTGGTTGTACGGCACCGGGATGGCGGCCGGGTGGTAGTCCACCTTGCGCGGCACGAACGAGCAGATCACGAAGTTCGGGCCCTGGAATGTCTGGTGCACGGGCGGCGGCTGGTGGATCCGCCCGGTGATCGGCTCGAAGTCGTGGATGGAGAACGCCCACGGGTACATGTGCCCGTCCCAGCCGACCACGTCGAACGGGTGGTTGGCGTAGACGTACCTCGTCCAACCGCGGCGGTGTCTGACCAGCACCTCGACCTCCTCGCCGTCGACGAGCAGCGGGGTGTCCGGTCCGCGGACGTCGCGCTCGCAGTAGGGCGCGTGCTCGAGGAACTGCCCGCGTACGGAGAGGTAGCGCTTGGGTGGCCCGATGTGGCCGGACGCCTCGACGGCGAGCAGCCGGGTCGGTTCGTCACCGGTGGGCACCAGGCGGTGGATGGTCGAGGTGGGGATGACGACGTAGTCGCCGGCGACCGCGTCGAGCACGCCGAACGGCGACTCGACCCGCATCGACCCGGCCTCCAGGTAGAGGCAGTGGTCGCCGGTGGCGTCGCGGAACAGCGGCGACGGCCGGTCGGCGAGCACGTACGCGATCCGCACGTCGTCGTTGGCGAGCAGGTACTGCCGGCCGAGCACCGGGTCCGCGCCGGTGCCGTCGAGCTTGTGCGTGCGCAGGTGGCGCGGCTTGAGCGGCAGGTTCGGCAGGCGGGTGACGGTGGGCGGGGCGTACTCCTGCGCGGCGAGGATCGCGGTCGGCGCGTGCCGGTGGTAGAGCAGCGACGAGTCGGAGGAGAAGCCCTCCTGGCCGACCAGTTCCTCGGCGTAGAGCGTGCCGTCGGGCTGGCGGAACTGGGTGTGGCGCTTGCGCGGCACGTCGCCGACGCTGCGGTAGTACGGCATCTCGCCTCCCGATATGTCCCGTTCTCCGGCCGGTGGCGTCCGATAATCGGACGCGGTTGTCCGTTCCTCGTAGCGTCCCGTACATTCTTGTCTCGTGTCAACGCAGGTGCCCCGCCTCCTCTCCGGCCTGGTGGACGACGCCGCGGTCTTCCCGCCCGGCAACGCCCCGCTGCCCGACGCGGTGACCGCGCACCGCACCCACCGCACCGCCTGGTACGCCGACATGGTCGGGCCGCTGCTGCTGCCCGCCTCGGAGATTCAGCGCGGGTCGCTGAGCGGCCTGGTGGACGCGACCGAGGGCCTGGTCATCGGCCTGATCGGCGACACCGGCCTGGACCAGCTCCCGCAGGCGCTGGAAGCGCTCGCGCCCGACGGGGTGACCGCCCGGCAGATCGAGGCGCCGGTGGCCAAGCGCGGCGAGGACCCGCAACCCGGGCTGGCCGAGCTGATGACACTCGCCGGCCGGCTGGACGGCACCGGCGTGTACGCGGAGATCCCGCTGACCTTCGGGCTGATGGGCGCGCTCGACGCGCTCGCCGAGGCACGCGCCGGCGGGCTGCCGGTGGCGGCCAAGTTCCGTACCGGCGGGCTCGCCGCCGAGCTGTTCCCCACCCCGGTCGAGCTGGCCGCGGTGATCTGCGCCTGCCGCGACCGGAAGCTGCCGTTCAAGCTCACCGCCGGCCTGCACCACGCGATCCGGCACCGCGACCCGGAGACCGGCTTCACCCACCACGGTTTCGTCAACGTGCTGGGCGCGACGCTCGCCGCCGTCGGGGGCGCCGAGGTGGACGGCGTGGCCGAGCTGCTCGCCGCCACCGACCCGGTACGCGTGGTCGAGCCGGCCCGGGCGCACCGCGACGCCGAGCGCCCGCTCTGGGTGGGGTACGGCTCGTGCAGCATCTCCGAACCACTGACCGATCTGATCCGGCTGGGGCTGGTGAACGGAGGCTACGAGGCATGACCTGGGTACCAGGAGCGGCGGGGTCGCCGTACGGGGTGACGAACCTGCCGTACGGCGTGTTCCGGCACGGCGAGGGTGAGCCGCGCATCGGCGTCCGCATCGGCGACGTCGCGCTGGACCTGGCCGGCGCGGAGGCGGCCGGTCTGGTGCTGGCCGGCGGCGCGCTGGGTGAGCCGACGCTCAACGCCTTCATGGCGCTCGGCCGCCCGCAGTGGACGGCGGTCCGGCAGCGGGTCGTCGAGCTGCTCACCGACCCGGAGCACCGGCCGGCGGTCGAGCCGCTGCTGGTGCCGCTGCGTGAGGTCGAGATGGCGCTGCCGTTCGAGGTGGCCGACTACGTCGACTTCTACTCCTCGGAGCACCACGCCTCGAACGTCGGGCAGATCTTCCGGCCCGGGCAGCCGCCGCTGCTGCCGAACTGGAAGCACGTGCCGATCGGCTACCACGGCCGGGCCGGCACCGTGGTCGTCTCCGGCACCCCTGTGGTACGCCCGACGGGCCAGCGGGCCAGCGCGCAGGGCCCCACCACGGGCGCCTCGGTCCGGCTGGACATCGAGGCCGAGGTGGGCTTCGTGGTGGGTGTGCCGAGCCGGCTCGGCGACCGGGTGGCGGTGGCCGACTTCGCCGACCACGTGTTCGGCGTGGTGCTCGTCAACGACTGGTCGGCCCGGGACATCCAGGCGTGGGAGTACCAGCCGCTCGGACCGTTCCTCGGCAAGTCGTTCGCCACCTCGGTCTCGGCCTGGGTGACGCCGCTGGAGGCGCTTGCCGACGCGTTCGTACCGGCGCCCGACCAGGACCCGCCGGTGCAGGACTACCTGCGCGCCACCCCGCACCTCGGGCTGGACCTGACGCTGTCGGTGCAGTGGAACGGTGAGCGGGTCGCCGAGCCGCCGTTCGCCGGCATGTACTGGACCCCCGCCCAGCAGCTCGCGCACCTCACCGTCAACGGCGCGTCGCTGCGTACCGGCGACCTCTACGCCTCCGGCACCGTCTCCGGTCCGGAGCGCGGCCAGGTCGGGTCGTTCCTGGAGCTGACCTGGGGCGGGTCCGAGCCGGTCAAGTTCGCCGACGGCAGCGAGCGGACGTTCCTGGAGGACGGCGACACGGTGACGATCACCGCCACCGCGCCCGGCCCGGACGGCACCACTGTTGCGTTGGGCGAGGTCACCGGGACGATCCTGCCGGCCCGCTGACATCCGGCCTTCCGATGGCCCCGGTCGCACCCGTAGTGCGACCGGGGCCGTTTCCTTCGGCGTTGATCGCTCCGGATCACGTACGCCCCGGGCGGCGCCTCCAGGTCGAGTCGGAGTGCTGTCGGCACCGGGTCGGGGGGCGTACCGGGGCAAGCCGAACAGGAAGGACCGAGCATGACCGAGTTGACCGGTGCCGTCTGGCGTACCAGTAGCCGCTCGAACGATCAGGGCCTCTGCGTCGAGGTGGCGACGAACGTGGTCGCCGCGCACGGCGTGGTGGGCGTACGCGACTCGAAGGACCCGGACGGCCCCGCGCTCACGGTGAGCCCGCCGGGCTGGGCGGCGTTCGTCACCGCGCTGCGGGCCGGCACGATCGGCGGCTGACCGCTCGTGCGCCACACCGGTGCCCCGGCCGGGGCACCGGTAGTGGAAATGTCACCGGGAGGCTCCCCGTTTCCCGTCACGGCCCGTACCGTGTACGACACGGGAGGTGCCATGTCGACGGTGACCGTTTCCGCATTCATCGAAGCGCAGGACGCCGACCTGTGGCGGCTCCTCACCGACCTCCCGGCCCGCGCCGACTGGCTCTCGGCGGTGGACGCGGTCGAGGTCCCCGGCCTCGGTGGGTTCGGGCCGGGCAGCGTGTGGCGGGAGATCCGCGTCCGGCCGGACGGCGGCACCGAACCCGAGGAGTTCGAGGTGATCGAGGCGGTCGCGCCCGGCCGCCTGGTGCTCGGGTCGCGCGGCGCGGGCGCCGACTACCGGATCACCTGGACGCTGCGCACCGTCGAGCGACGGCGGCGCGGCTGCACCGAGGTCACCGTCGAGCACGAGGCGGTGCCGACCCGGGCGTACGGGCGGGTGCTGGCCCTGATCCTCGGCGGCCTGGCCGCCCGCGCGGTCGAGGGCGCGCTCCGGCGTGACCTGGCCGACCTGGCGCTGGCCGCCGGCACCGCCCGGTCCACCGAGGCCGCCTGAGCCGACCCGGCCGCTCCCCGTACCCGGTCCGCACGCGGCCGGTAGGGTGCCGGGGCGGAGGTGACGGATGGCGAAGGCCGCGAGGCGGCGGGCCGTGGTGGCGCTGGTGGCGGTACTCGCCGTCGCGGCGTCGGTCGCCGTGGTCGTCCGGGTGCTGGCGCCCGCCGAGGTCGACACCCCGGCCCGGAAGCCGTACCCGGCGGCGCCCGCGCCGACCGCCGGGGTGCTCGCGCGGCTGCCGGTGGCGCCGCTCGTCGTGGACGGCCGGCTCCGCGTCTACGCGGGCGCCCGCCAGGTGTACGCGGACCAGCCGGCCACCGGTCGGCACCGGGTCACCCCGTTCTGGTCCTTCCGCCGCTGGCCGGCGACGCTGGTCGGAGTGCTCGCCGAGGGGACCACTGTGGTCAGCCGCTGGTCCGACGGCAGGCTGGTGGCGCTGGACGCGCGTACCGGGCGGGTCGCCTGGCGGGCCGACGGCCCGGAGCCTCGGTCGGTGCCGGAGCCGAGGCGGACCTACGCCGGCACGGTCTGGGACCCGGCCGGGCTGCACGTGGCGCGTTCCGCCGGCCGGTCCGTGCTGGTCTCGGCGGGTCCCGGCGGGCTCGGCGGGTACGACCTCGCCGACGGTCGCCGGCTCTGGCGCGCCGACGTGACGCCTGACTGCCGGACCGACGTGGGTACGACAGCCAGCGGCGAACTGGTCGGGGTGGACCGCTGCGACGGTCCGCCCGCGGTCGAGCTGCGGGACGCGGCGACCGGTACGGTGCGGACCCGCTGGCGGCCGCCGGACGCGCCGGAGCAGCTCGTGGTCACGCCGGTCGGCTGCCCGTACGGGCACTCCGGCTGTCGCGGGCTGCGTACCGCCGGGCCGGACGGCGCGGGCAGCCGGGGCTGGCTGGTGACCGACCCGGGCGAGCCGGCCGCCGCGCCGGGCCTGGACCACCCGGACACCGTGCTGGACGGCGAGCGGGCGGTGGACACGTCCGGCCCGGTGGTGGTCGGGCGCTCGGCGCGTACCGGCGAGGAGCTGTGGCGCCGGGCGGACATCCATCCGGCCCGGGTGCTCGCGACCGAGCCGGGGCGGGTGCATCTGCTGACCGACCGGCGGGAACTGGTCACCGTGGACCCGCTGACCGGCACCACCCGGTCCAGTTTCGTGCTCGACCTGGGACGGGACGGGATCGGCTGGAAGCCGGGCCGGGCGTACGCGGTGGACGGCTACGTCGCGGTGGAGCGGCTGCGGGAGACCGCCGCGCCGGAGGACGACGACCAGGGCTACTTCCTGATGGCCGAGCCGGTGCTGCTCGCGGTGACCTGATCCGGACGTCCGGCGCCGGTCCGTAGGGGGGGTTGACGGACCGGCGCCGGGCGCGCCCGGTCAGGCCAGCGCGGCCTCGGCGGCGGCCAGGAACGCGTCGTTCTCGGCCGGGGTGCCGATGGTGACCCGTACCCCGTCGCCCGGGAACGGCCGGACGATCACGCCACGCGCCTCGCACGCCCGGCCGAACTCCACCGCCCGCTCGCCCAGCGGCAGCCAGACGAAGTTGGCCTGGCTGTCCGGCACGTCCGGCACGAACTTGCGCAGCGCCTCGGTGACCCGGTCCCGCTCGGCCACGACCAGCGCGCAGCGCCGCTCCACCTCGTCGGCCTGCGCCAGCGCGGCCAGCGCACCGGCCTGGGCGGCCATGCTGGTGGAGAACGGGGTGACCACCTTGCGCACCGCGGCGGCCACCTCCGGCGCCGCGACCAGCCAGCCGATTCGCAGGCCGGCCAGGCCCCACGCCTTGGACAGCGTGCGCAGCACCGCCACGTTCGGCCGGTCCAGGTAGGTCAGGCCGTCCGGCACCTCGGGGTCGGTGACGAACTCCCGGTACGCCTCGTCGATCACCACGAGCACGTCGTCCGGCATCGCGTCGAGGAAACGGTCCAGCTCGGCCCGGCGCACCGCCGTACCGGTCGGGTTGTTCGGGTTGCAGACCAGGACCATCCGGGTCCGATCGGTCACCGCCGCGGCCATCGCGTCCAGGTCGTGGCCGTGGCCGGCGTCGTTCGGCACCCGCACGCTGGTCGCGCCGCTGGTCGCCGCGATGATCGGGTACGCCTCGAAGGAGCGCCACGAGTAGAGCAGCTCGTCACCGGGCAGGCAGGTGGCGCGCACCAGGTGCTCGGCCAGCGCCACCGAACCGCAGCCGGTGGCGATCCGGTCGGCGTCCACGCCGTACCGCTCGGCGAGCGCCTGACGCAGCGCCACCACGCCCATGTCCGGGTAGCGGTGCGAACCGGCCACCGCCTCGGCGACCGCCTCGACCACGCCCGGCAGCGGGCCGTACGGCACCTCGTTGCTGGCCAGCTTGATCGCCTCCGCCAGGCCCAGCTCGCGGGCCAGGTCGGCCGGGCTGCGGCCGGGCACGTAGTTCGGCAGCGCGTCCAGGTCGGCGCGGGTGAGCCGCAGCGCGGGCTGCTGGCGTCCGGTCTCGGTCATGGGGTGTCTCCCGGGGTGTCGGCGCTCTCGGGCGGGGCGGTACGGGGGTCACGCTTGCGGGGAAGCTGGACCACCACCGTCTGCGCCCGCTTGTCGTGCAGGGCCTGGCGCAGGGGGTGGTCGAACAGGGGCGATACCGCGTCGATGAGCTGGAGCACCAGGCCCAGCCCGCAGCAGTACCAGAGCAGCGTCGGCAGGCCGAGCGTGCTCCAGCGCCGGGTGGCCCGGCCGAAGCCGAGCGGCTGGTCCGCCTCGACCGGCAGCGCGCGAATGCCCATCAGCCGCTTGCCGAAGGTCTGACCGCGCGCCGCCATCGACGGCACCTCGTACGCGTACCAGAGCGCGGTGGCGATCACCAGGATGGCGATCTGGAGGCCGCCGGCCTGCTCGTCGATCTGGGGCAGCCCGTCCGTGGACGTGTCACCGTTGAGCGCCCGGCGCACCGATTCGCGCAGGTACGGGGAGACCGCCTCGACGTAGCGCCAGACGAACCAGCCGTTGACCACGGCGTTGAGCAGGAACACCACGCCGAAGTCGATCAGGCGCGCGACCAGCCGGGCGCCGTACGACGCCAGCGGCAGCCCGTGCGGACGCGGGACCGGCTGCGCACCTGGCCAGTGCGGGTACGGCCAGCCCGGCGGCGGTCCCTGCGTGCCCGGCTGACCCGGCTGGCCCGGCCACGGGTTCGCCGGACCCGGCTGCCCCGGCCACGGTCCTGCCTGACCCGGCTGACCCGGCTGGCCCGGCCACGGGCTCGGTCCGCCCGGCGTGCCGGACGTCGGCGTCGCGTCGGGACGGCCGCCGGTACGCGCGGCCTGGTGGTCGGCGGCGGGCGCCGCGGTGGCCGGCGCGGGCTCGGGTTCGGCGGGCGGCGGGCCGTCGGGCGGGGTGACGTCGACCGGGATCGGCGCGCCGATCCACCCCTCGCCGTCCCACCAGCGGCGGGTCTCCGGATCGGCGGGGTCGACGTACCAGCCAGGTTCCAAACTCACGATGCCGTCCTTGTTCCCGACTGCGGGGCTCGCAGACCCGGCTCACTCCTCGCGCTCACAATGCCCCCTCAGTTCGCGACTGCGGGGCTCGCAGACCCGGCTCACTCCTCGCGCTCACGGGCCAACCTTAACGACGACGGTTCCGGCGAACTTGTCGTGGAGGCACTGCTGCCAGGGCTTGTCCCAGAGTTGCCAGAAACCGTCGAGGTAGCTGAGGAACGGCACGAACATCCCGCCGGCGAACTCGACGACCCAGCGTTTGCCGAGCATCCCCCGGGTCAGGGTGGTGTCCGGCTGCAGCGGCACGATCCGCAGCTTCATCACCTTCTTGCCCAGCGTCTGCCCGGTCCGGCGGGCGTACTCGACGTGGTAGAGCCAGTAGAAGGCGAGCATCAGCAGCAGGACCCCGAGCTCGGCGGCGAACAGCGGCAGGAGCAAGCCCGTCCAGAGTTCGGCCGGGTCGGGGCCGTTCGGGCCGGCCTGCTCGATCTCGTCGATCATCCGGAAGACGACGAGGAAGAAGACGGGCACGAACAGCACCAGCGTCACCGCCATGGCGACGGCGGTGTCGATCAGGTAGGCGAGCAGCCGGTCACCGAAGCCCGCCAGCGGCTGCCCGTTCGGCGCCACCGGAGGCGGGAGGGGCATCGGGGCGTACCCGGGCGGGGGGTAACCGGGCGGCGGGTAGCCGGGCGGCGCGAAGCCGCCGCCCGCGGGTGGATGTCCGGCGGGCGGCGGCGTCGGGTTCGGAGCAGGCTGGGTCACGCGGACAGTGTTACAGGTTCCCGCGCTTCTCCTGCTCGCGCTCGATCGCCTCGAACAGGGCCTTGAAGTTGCCCTTGCCGAAGCCGAGCGAGCCGTGCCGCTCGATCAGCTCGAAGAAGACGGTGGGGCGGTCCTGCACCGGCTTGGTGAAGATCTGGAGCAGGTAGCCGTCCTCGTCCCGGTCGACCAGGATCTTGCGGGACTGGAGCTCCTCGATCGGCACCCGGACGTTGCCGATGCGGGCGCGCAGCTCCGGGTCCTCGTAGTACGAGTCCGGGGTGTCCAGGAACTCGACGCCCGCCGCCCGCATGGCGTCCACGCTGGCCAGGATGTCGTTGGTGGCCACGGCGATGTGCTGGGCGCCGGGGCCCTGGTAGAACTCCAGGTACTCGTCGATCTGCGACTTCTTGCGGGCCACGGCCGGCTCGTTCAGCGGGAACTTCACCTTGCGGGTGCCGTTGGCGACGACCTTGCTCATCAGCGCCGAGTAGTCGGTGGCGATGTCGTCGCCGATGAACTCGGCCATGTTCGAGAAGCCCATGACCCGCTTGTAGAACTCGACCCACTCGTCCATCCGGCCCAGCTCCACGTTGCCGACCACGTGGTCGACCGCCTGGAAGAACCGCTTCGGCTGGAGGCCGGCGTCGATCATCGGCTGGCGGTCCACGATCGGGCCGCGAGCGACGAAGCCGGGCAGGAACGGGCCGGTGTAGCGGGACCGGTCGACCAGGCTGTGCCGGGTGTCGCCGTACGCGGCGATGGACGCCATCCGCACGGTGCCGTGCTCGTCGCTGACGTCGTGCGGCTCGACCAGGCCGGTCGCGCCCTGCGCCACGGCGTGCGCGTACGCGGCGTCCACGTCCGGCACCTCCAGCGCGATGTCGGAGACACCGTCGCTGTGCTTCGCCACGTGCTCGGCGCCGTCGGCGTCCGGGCGGACCGCGCCGGTCAGCACGAAGCGGGCCGAACCGCTGGTGAGCACGTACTGCGCGTGGTCGCGGTAGCCCTGCTCCGGCCCCCGGTACGCCACGCAGGTCATGCCGAACGCGGTGGAGTAGTAGTGCGCGGCCTGCTTGGCGTTGCCCACCAGGAAGTGGACGTGGTCCATGCCCTTGACCGGGAACGGGTCGCGGGTGATGTCGTGGTCGACTGCGCCGACGAGAGCGTCGACGTCGACCTCCTCGGTCGACTGGGGTCGGTCGATCGCCTGGGTCATGGTGGCCTCCCTCGCGTACCGGCCGGCCTCGTAGGCCGCCGTGGATGTGCTCTTCCGGCGAGGATCTACGGACTGCGGTGAGTTGGGCAACAGTTGGCGTTATTCCTGGTCAGGTTGTGCATTCGGTACCGTCGGACACCATGAACACTGGTCAGGATGTACAGCTCGACGAACTGGACGCCCGCTTGATCGAACTGCTCGCGGAGGAGCCCCGGATCGGCGTGCTGGAGTGCTCCCGGCGCCTCGGTGTCGCCCGGGGCACGGTCCAGGCCCGGCTCGACAAGCTCGTCGGCCGGGGCGTGGTCACCGGGTTCGGGCCGGACATCACGCCCGCCGCGATCGGCTTCGGGGTGACCAGCTTCGTCACGCTGGAGATCAGCCAGCGGCACGGCCACGACCAGGTCACCTCGCACCTGGCCGCGATCCCCGAGGTGCTGGAGGCGCACACCATCACCGGCTCCAGCGACCTGCTCTGCCGGATCGTCGCCCGCTCGAACACCGACCTCCAGCGGGTCATCGACCAGATCGTCGCCTCCGAGGGCATCCGGCGCGCGTCCACCATCATCGCGCTGGCCGAGCAGATCCCGTACCGCACGCTCCCGCTGGTCCGCTCCGCCGCCCGCGGGTAAGGAAGGGCCCCCTGTTAACGCATTCGGAGGTGGAAGGGCCCCTTATTAACACCCCGGACCATGCAAGAAGCGCCGCGACACGCACCGCACGCGGCACGAGGGACCGGTGATCGTCGCTACCGTGTGCGGTGTGAAGGGCCTAGGGATACGCGGCTGGTTGCTGCTCGGGCTCGTCACCGTGGTCGTCCTCGCCGCGACAGGCGTCTGGAACCCGTTCCCGGCGCTCTGGGACTGGGTCGACCGCAGCAAGCCGATCAGCGAGCCGGACGTGGTCTGGCAGCAGCGCGTCGGCGGCACGCCGCGCAGCGTCACCATCGCCGGCGACACCGTGATCGTCGAGCAGCGCACCCGCATCGAGGCGCGCAACCTCGCCGACGGCGGCCAGCTGTGGGAGCGCAAGGCCGACTGGTCGGCGGTCGCGGGCAACGGCCGGGAGTCGGTCGTCGCCGTGGGCAAGCTGCTCGACAAGGGGTACGAGGTGCTCGACCCGGTCAGCGGCGTGACCCGCCGCCGCGACGACCGCGCGATTGCCGTCTGGACCTACCGGAACCTGCTGCTCGACGCGTACTGCGTGCAGGCCACCGACTGCACGCTGCGCGCCTGGGACCCGCGCGGCACCGCTCCGCTGTGGAGCGCGTTCCTGCCCGGCGTGCACAGCGGCGTACTCGCCGACAACCCGGAACTCCTCGGCACCCGGCGGCTCGGCGCCACCCGGATCGACGGCGGGGTGGCCGGGCCGGAGTCCGTCCCGCCGCTGCTCGGCTTCCCGGTCGACGGCCGGGTGCACGTGGTGGACACCGCCACCGGGCGGGTGCTCCAGAACGTCCAGCCGGGCCGGGAGGAGCGGCTCGCCGTGGTCGGCGGGCGGCTGCTGCGGATCGCGGCCACCTCCCGCGACGGGAGCTGCTACTACGCGGTCACCGCGGTGGACCCGGCGACCGGCCAGCAGGTGTGGCGGCGTACCGGGATCAACCTGCGCACCGCCGACTACGCCGGCTGCGTGCAGCGGGAGGATCCGCAGGGCGGTCGCAACGTGATCATCGGGGTCGCCCCGGACGGGCGGGAGGCGGTGCTCGACGGGTACGACGGCCGGCTGCTGCAGGTCGGCGCGGACGGCGAGAAGCTGCTCGCCGTGGACGACCGCTACGCGGTGGTGCGCAGCGCCGACAAGGACTCGCTGCTGGGCCGGGAACTGTCGGCCGACCGGACCCGCTGGACCCGGCCGGCGGGCGGCAAGAGCGGTGCGGCGCTCACTCCGTACGCGGCGGTGATCAGCGAGGAGAAGCCGTCCCGGCTGATCGCGGTCGAGCCGCGGGAGGGCCGGGTGCTGGTCGAGCTGCGGACCTCGGCGAACGCGCTGGCGGTCGGCCCGAACGGCATGATCATCGGCGAGGGGCGGGAGATCGGGTACGTCCGCTGGGGCGCCGGCACGGGCGAGGCGCCGGGGCCGGGCCAGGACGGCGCTCCGGTGGCGCCGGACCCGGACGGAAGCTGGCGGCCGCCGAGCGACCAGGGCAGTTGCGGGCCGAAACGGGAACTCTGCGCTGACGGCAAGTGACACCGGGTGAGAGCGTCGTCCCACGACCCACCTGCGGGTGTCACCGATCGACGGCTCTGCCCTAGGCTTTTCGGTCATGAGCAGTGCCGCCGCCTTCTCGTACGCACCCCTGCTGCCGACCGGTCCCGACCTGACGGAATACCGCCTGGTCACCGACGAGGGCGTGGACGTCGTCAACGGCCCGGGAGGCCGCCGGTTCCTGACTGTGGATCCGGGCGCGCTGACCGCGCTGACGGCCGAGGCGATGCACGACATCGCCCACTTCCTGCGCCCGGCCCACCTGGCTCAGCTCCGCTCGATCATCGACGACCCGGCGGCCTCGCCGAACGACCGCTTCGTCGCGCTCGACCTGCTGCGCAACGCCAACATCGCGGCCGGTGGCGTGCTGCCCATGTGCCAGGACACCGGCACCGCGATCGTGATGGGCAAGCGCGGCCGGCACGTGCTCACCGACGGCACCGACGCGGAGGCGATCTCGCGCGGCGTCTACCAGGCGTACACCCGGCTCAACCTGCGCTACTCCCAGCTCGCCCCGCTGACCATGTGGGACGAGCGGAACACCGGCAGCAACCTGCCCGCCCAGGTGGAGCTGTACGCCGAGGACCCGGACGGCCACGCCGACGCGTACAAGTTCCTGTTCATGGCCAAGGGCGGCGGCTCGGCCAACAAGTCCTACCTCTACCAGGAGACCAAGGCGCTGCTGAACCCGACGCGGATGATGCAGTTCCTGGAGGAGAAGCTGCGGCTCATCGGCACCGCTGCCTGCCCGCCGTACCACCTGGCCATCGTCATCGGCGGCACCTCCGCCGAGTACGCGCTGAAGACCGCGAAGTACGCCTCCGCGAAGTACCTGGACGCGCTGCCCACTGAGGGCTCGATGAGCGCGCACGGCTTCCGTGACCTGGAGCTGGAGGCCGAGGTGCTGGAGCTGACCCGCAACTTCGGCATCGGCGCGCAGTTCGGCGGGCGCTACTTCTGCCACGACGTACGGGTGGTCCGGCTGCCCCGGCACGGCGCCTCCTGTCCGGTGGCGATCGCGGTGTCCTGCTCCGCGGACCGGCAGGCGGTGGCGAAGATCACCCCGTCGGGCGTCTGGCTGGAGCGCCTCGAGACCGACCCGGCCCGCTTCCTGCCCGACGTGACAGACGAGACGCTGGACACCGAGGAGGTGGTCCGCGTCGACCTGAACCGGCCGATGGCCGAGATCCGCGCCGAACTGTCGAAGTACCCGGTGAAGACCCGGCTGTCCCTGACCGGCCCGCTGGTCGTGGCCCGGGACATCGCCCACGCGAAGATCGCCGAGCGGCTGGACGCGGGCGAGCCGATGCCGCAATATCTGCGCGACCACGCGGTCTACTACGCCGGCCCGGCCAAGACCCCCGAGGGCTACGCCTCCGGCTCGTTCGGTCCCACCACCGCGGGCCGGATGGACGCGTACGTGGAGAAGTTCCAGGCGGCCGGCGGCTCGATGGTGATGCTCGCGAAGGGCAACCGGTCCGCCCAGGTCACCCGCTCCTGCCAGGCCCACGGCGGCTTCTACCTCGGCTCGATCGGCGGCCCGGCCGCCCGGCTGGCGCAGGACTGCATCAAGCACGTCGAGGTGCTCGAATACGCCGAGCTGGGCATGGAGGCGGTCTGGAAGATCGAGGTGGAGGACTTCCCCGCCTTCATCGTCGTCGACGACAAGGGCAACGACTTCTTCGCCGAGGTCACCAAGCCGGTGCTCACCGTCGGCCGGCGCTGAGTTCGGACGTACGCGAGGGGCGCCCGGGAGTGAACCCGGGCGCCCCTCGGCGTGTCCGTCGTGCATCGACATCGGTGCGCCTGCCGACCGAGCGGCCGACAGGCGCACCGCCCCCGTCGGATGTCGTCACCGACAACCCGCGACGAGTCTGGGTGCCGTCGCTATCGGATCGCTATCGCCTCGACGAGGCGTTCGGTGACCGTAGGGCTACGCTGCTGGAAGTTGCATGCGGCGGGCGGGGGCGCGGGTGCGGTTCGGGATCTTGGGACCCTTACGGCTTGGCGGTGGCGAAGCCACAGTTACCGCGGGCCGGGACCGGACCGTGCTCGCCATGCTGTTGCTGCGCCCGGGCCGTGTGGTGCCGGTGGAGGACCTGGTCGACGCCGTCTGGGAGGAACGCCCTCCGGCCACCGCGCGGACCCAGCTCCAGATCTGTGTGTCGCGACTGCGGCAGCGGTTCGCGGCGCTCGGGCTGCCGGCTGACACGATCGTCACCGACCCGGCCGGCTACGGCTTGCGGGTGGGGCCGGACGACCTCGACGCGGAGACGTTCGCCCGTACCGTCGAGGCGGCCCGAGCCGAGGCCGCCACCGGCCGGCTGACCGACGCGCGGCACCGCTTCCGGGCCGCCCTGGATCTCTGGCGCGGCCCGGCGCTGGCGGGCATACCCGCCCAGAGTGTGCGGCGGCGAGCCCAGGCGCTCGACGAGCAGCGGCTCGCCGTGCTGGAGGAGTGCGTCGACGTCGAGCTGCGGCTACGCCGAGCGGCGGAGCTGGTCGACGAGCTGACCGAGGCGGTCGACCGCAACCCGCTGCGGGAACGGCTCCGGGGGCAGCTCATGCTGGCCCTCTCGACGGTCGGCCGCCACGCGGACGCGCTTGCCGTCTACCGGGAGGGCCGGCGGATCTACGCCGAGGAACTGGGCATCGAGCCCGGCGCGGCGTTGCAGGAACTGCACCAGCGGCTGCTCGCCGGTGACCTGGCGCTGGGCGGGCCGGAGAGCCGGACCGGCGCCCCGGTGCGGGCGCTGCCACGGGCGATCGGCGACTTCACCGGACGGCGGCAGACCGTGGCCCGGCTGGTGAAGGAGATCGAGGAGGAGGCAATCCGCGTCCAGCTCATCGACGGCATGGCGGGCAGTGGCAAGACGACGCTCGCCGTCCAGGTGGCCGGCGCGGTCGCCGACCGGTTTCCCGACGCGCAACTCTTCATCGACCTGCACGGGCACAGCGAACGCAGCCCGGTGGCCACGACCGCGGCCGTGGCCACCCTGCTCCGGCAGCTCGGCGTACCCCCCGAGCGGGTGCCGGTCGACCTGGCGGACCGGCTGGCGACGTGGCGTTCGGAGCTGGCCGGCCGGCGGGCCGTGGTGGTGCTCGACAACGCCGCCGACGCCGGCCAGGTCGCGCCGTTGCTGCCCAACGGGCCGGACTGCCTGGTGCTGATCACCAGCCGCCGCCGGCTGGTCGGCCTGGACGCGGGCCGGCCGTCCTCGCTGCCGGTGCTCGACAGCGACGAGGCGGTCGAGCTGCTGGCCCGGGTGGCCGGCGTGGAGCGGGTCACCGCCGAGCCCGAGGCGGCGGCGGAGGTGGCCCGGCGCTGCGGTCATCTGCCGCTCGCCCTGCGGCTGGCCGGGGCCCGGCTCGCGCACCGGCCGCGCTGGCGGGTGGCCGATCTGGCCGAGCGGCTGGCCGGGGCGTCCGACCCGCTGGCCGAGCTGGTCGCCGGCGAACGCTCGGTGGCCCGGGCCTTCGCGCTGTCGTACGAGCAGGTGTCACCGGTCGCGCAGCGGGTCTTCCGGCTGCTCGGGCTGCACCCGGGCGTCCACGCCGACAACCGGGTGCCGGCGGTGCTCGCGGAGCTGCCGCTGCCGGCGGCCCAGGACGCGCTCGACGAGCTGGTCGACGCGCACCTCGTCGAGGAGACGGAACCGGGCCGCTACCGGCTGCACGACCTGATCCGGGAGTACGCCCGGATGCTCGGCGCGCAACGCGAGTCGCCCGAGGAGCGGAGGGCGGCGACGGCCCGGCTCCTCGACTTTCACCTGCACGTCGCCGCGATCCTCGTGAAGTCGCTGGAGCCGGTCGTCCTGCACCCCCTGCCGGAGCCGGTGCGGCCCGACCTGGTGGCGGCGGCCACCGGCCTCGGCCGTCAGTGGCTGGAGGAGAACAGGCCGACCATGACGGCGCTCGTCCGGCTGGCCGAGAACGAGGGTTTCCTCCGGCAGTGCTGGCAGCTCGCCCGGGTCGGCTGGGCGATGAACTTCTACGGCGGTCATCTCGACGATCTGGTGGAGACACACCAGATCGGACTGCGTGCCGCCGAGCGTCTGGGTGACGACGAGGCCGTGGCGACGATGCTCAACTATCTGGCTTCGGCGGACTACCGCCGGGGGCGGTTCGCCGAAGCCGTCCGGCGGATGGAGGTGGCGGTCGGCATCTACCGGCGGCTCGGCCGCCCGGACGAGTTGAGCAGGGCGCTCGGCAACCTCGGCACGGCGTACGGAGTCGACGGGCATCCTCGGCTGGCCATCGAGGTGTTCGAGTCGTTGGCGGTGCTCACCCGCCGGCTGGCGGACCCGACCGCGCTGATCAACTGGCTCAACAACCTGTCGTTCACCCTGATCGGGATCGGCCGCTACGACGAGGCCGCGCGGATATGCCGCAACCAGATGGCCCTGGCTCGGCAACGCGGCGACCTGCGGCAGCTCGGCAATGCGATCGGCCACCTCGGCATGGCGCGGCACCGGCGTGGGGAGTGCGGCCCCGCGCTCCGGCTCCTGCGTGCCGCCCTGGGACTCAAGCGCCGGGTGGGCAACCGCTACGGCGAGGGTGAGCTGCTCAACGAGCTGGGCGCGCTGGAGCGCGAGGAGGGCCGGCCGGAGTCGGCCGCCCGGCTGCACTGGGAGGGGCTCGTCGCCATGACCGACGCGGGGGATCTGGTCGGGCAGTGCGCGTCCCGGAACCTGCTGGCCCGGGCGATCCTCGACCAGGGCGACGTCGCCAGCGCGCTGGACCTGCACCGTCGGGTGCTCAGCGACGCCACCCGGCTCAGCGCCCGCTACGAGCAGGCCCGCGCGCTCGACGGCATGGCCCGCTGCCTGCGGCACACCGACGCCGACCAGGCCCGCCGGTACGCCGGCCGCGCGCTGGCGCTGTTCCGCCAGGTCGAGTCGCCGGACGGGCGGGAGACCGAGGAGCTGCTGGCGGAGCTGGGCTGAGGGCCGCGCCACTTTCCCTGCACACCGCCGGGAGGCGCGGCAGGATGGTAGGCGTGACGACTCCAGAGGCGACCGGCTACCGGATCGAACGCGACTCGATGGGCGAGGTGGAGGTGCCCGCCGAGGCGCTGTGGCGGGCGCAGACCCAGCGCGCGGTGCAGAACTTCCCGATCTCGGGGCGCGGGCTGGAACCGGCCCAGATCAAGGCCCTGGCGCAGATCAAGGGGGCGGCAGCCCTGGTCAACGGGGAGCTGGGGGTGATCGACGCGGACGTGGCGCAGGCGATCGCCACCGCCGCCGCGCACGTGGCCGAGGGCGGCTACGACGACCAGTTCCCGGTGGACGTGTTCCAGACCGGCTCCGGCACCTCGTCCAACATGAACACCAACGAGGTGATCGCCACCCTGGCGAGCCGCGAGCTGGGCCGGGACGTGCACCCGAACGACCACGTCAACGCGTCGCAGTCCAGCAACGACGTCTTCCCCACCTCGATCCACCTGGCCGCCACCCAGTTCGTGGTGGAGGATCTGATCCCGTCGCTGAAGCAGCTCGCGGGCGCGCTGGAGGAGAAGGCGGCCGAGTTCGAGACGGTGGTCAAGGCCGGGCGTACCCACCTGATGGACGCCACGCCGGTCACGCTCGGGCAGGAGTTCGGCGGCTACGCCGCGCAGGTCCGCTACGGCGTCGAGCGACTGGAGTCGGCGCTGCCCCGGCTGGCCGAGCTGCCGCTGGGCGGCACCGCCGTCGGCACCGGCATCAACACGCCGCTGGGGTTCGCCGACCGGGTGATCGGCAAGCTGCGGGAGTCGACCGGTCTGCCGCTGACCGAGGCGCGCAACCATTTCGAGGCGCAGGGTGCCCGGGACGCGCTGGTGGAGACGTCCGGCCAGCTCCGTACCATCGCGGTCGGCCTCTACAAGATCGCCAACGACGTGCGCTGGATGGGCTCCGGGCCGCGCGCCGGGCTGCGTGAGCTGCGAATCCCCGACCTCCAGCCCGGGTCGTCGATCATGCCGGGCAAGGTGAACCCGGTGGTGGCCGAGGCGATGCGGCAGGTCTGCGCCCAGGTGGTCGGCAACGACGCGGCGGTGGCGTTCGCCGGGTCGCAGGGCGACTTCGAGCTGAATGTGATGCTGCCGGTGATGGGCCGCAACCTGCTGGAGTCGATCAAGCTGATCGCCGCGTCCAGCCGGCTGTTCGCGGAGCGGCTGGTGGCCGGCCTGGTCGCGGACGCCGAGGTCTGCCTGGCGTACGCGGAGGGCTCGCCGTCGATCGTCACCCCGCTCAACCGCCACCTCGGGTACGACGAGGCCGCCTCGATCGCCAAGGAGGCGCTGGCCAAGCAGGTGTCCATCCGCGAGGTGGTGATCTCGCGGGGTCACGTCGACTCGGGCACGCTCACCGAGACCCAGCTGGACGAGGCGCTGGACCTGCTCCGGATGACCCACCCCTGAGGGCGGCGCCGGTAATTGCCTCGACCCGTCACCGTGCGCGCGGCATGATCCGACCGTGCGTGACGACGGTGGCGTGTTGCTGGAGACCGCGCGGCTGACGCTGCGCCGGTTCACGACGGACGATGTGGACCGGCTGGTGGCGCTGGACGCCGACCCGGAGGTCATGCGCTTCCTGACGGGCGGCGTGCCGACCCCGGCCGGGACGTTCCGGGACGAGGTGCTGCCCCGGGTGCTCGCGCAGTACGACAGGTTCCCCGGGCTCGGCCGCTGGGCGACGCTCGACCGGTTCACCGGCGAGTTCCTCGGCTGGCACTCGCTCGACCCGTCCGACGACGGCGCCGAGGCGGAACTGGGCTACCGGCTGCGCCGCGCGACGTGGGGGCACGGGCTGGCCACCGAGGGCGCGCGGGCGCTGGTGCGCCACGCGTTCGACACGGTCGGCGTCCGCCGGGTGTGGGCGCAGACGATGGCGGTGAACGACCGTTCCCGTGCGGTCATGGCCCGCGCGGGGTTGCGCTACGTCCGCACGTTTCACCTGGCCTTCGACGACCCGATCCCGGGTACGGAGCACGGCGAGGTGGAGTACGAACTGCGCCGCGACGCCTGGCCCGCGATCCGTCAGGAGTGGGACGCGGCGGCCCTGCGGGCCCGGTAGGCGCTCACCGCGGCCCGGTTGCCGCAACCGGCGTCGCAGAACCGGCGGGACCGGTTCCGGGACAGGTCGACCAGCACGTTGTCGCAGTCGGGGTGGTCGCAGTGCCGCAGCCGGCTCAGTTCGCCCATCCGGACCAGGTCGGCCATCGCCATCGCGGCTTCGACAGCCATCCGGGTCGCCAGCGGTGCGTCCTGTGGTACGGCGTGCACGTGGTACGGCTCGTCGTCGTGCCGGACGAGTTGCGGCAGGGCGTGCGACTCGCGCAGCAGTCCGTTGACGATCGCCACCACCTCGTCGATGTCGGCGTACCAGATGCGGCGCAGCCGGGGCCGCAGCGCGCGGACCTGGCGCAGTTCGGTCTCGGAGTGCTCGTGTCGGCCGCTCCACCCGTGCATGGTGAAGAAGCCGTCGAGGGCGGTCACGTCGGGCAGCCCCTCCCGGCCGTTGCCGGCGGTGTTCACCAGCGCGGCGGCGGCGACGAGCGCGCATTCGGTGTCATGAGCAAAAAGCAACTTGACTCCTGTCAGGGGCTCCGCCTAGCGTCATCAGCATAACCTTCCTTCACTCATGACCGGGAGATGCCGATGCGGGAACGGTCAAGCGTCGGGCTCGGCCTGGCACTGCTGTCCGCGATCACGTTCGCCACCTCGGGCACCTTTGCCCGTCCGCTGATCACCGGTGAGTGGTCGGCGGTCGCTGTGGTGATCGCCCGGGTCGGCATCGCCGCCCTGGTGCTCGCCGTCCCAGCGGTGCTGGCACTGCGCGGCAGGTGGGCGGTGCTGCGCCGCAACGCGGGCACCGTCGTGCTGTTCGGGCTGCTCGGCGTGGCCACGGCGCAGGCGTGCTTCTTCAACGCGGTCCGCTACCTTCCGGTCGGCGTGGCGCTGCTGCTGGAATACCTCGGCATCGTGCTCGTGGTCGGATGGATGTGGCTGGTCCACGGGCAGCGCCCCCGGCTGCTCACCGTGGCCGGCTCGGTCACCGCCCTGTGTGGACTGGGACTCGTCCTCGACCTCACCGGCGCCGCGCGACTGGACCCGGTGGGCGTGCTGTGGGGCCTGGGCGCGGGCGTCGGGCTGGCCGGTTACTTCGTCATCGCCGGCCGGATCGACGCGGGCCTGCCCTCGGTGGTGATGGCCAGCGGCGGCATGGCCGTCGGCGCGCTGGTGCTGCTCCTGCTCGGCGGCCTGGGAGCGCTGCCGCTCGCGGCCGGCACCGCCGACGTCACCTTCGGCGGGCACCGGGTGAGCTGGCTGGTGCCGATCGCCGGGCTGTCGCTCATCGCCGCAGTGATCGCGTACCTTTCCGGGGTCGCCGGCACCCGGCTGCTCGGTGCGCGGCTGTCCTCCTTCGTGGGGCTGACCGAGGTGATGTTCGCGGTGCTGATCGCCTGGCTGGTGCTCGACGAACTGCCCAGCCTGATCCAGCTGGCCGGCGGCGTGCTCATCCTCGGCGGCGTCGCGCTGGTCCGGGCGGACGAACTGCGGGGCACACCGTCGGCGCCTTCGCCAGCCGAGCCGGTGCTGGCAGGCGACCGATGAGCGAGCCGCGTGGCGCTGTCGTCTTCGACGCGGACGAGACACTCGTCGACCTGCGCCCGGCGGTCACCGGTGCCCTCGTCGCCGTACTGGAGGAGATGCGGCGGCGGACGCCGGCGGCGGCCGGGGTGGTGCTCGCGGACCTGGAGGGGGACTGGGGTGCCGTCTTCGGCGCGCTCAGCGCCGCCCCGGTGCAGGAGATCCGGCGGGCCGCGCTGGCCCGCTCGCTGGCCCGGGCCGGGCTGGAGGCGGACCTGGACGAGTTCGCGGCGTTGTTCTTCGCCCGCCGGTACGCGCTGAGCCGGCCCTTCCCCGACGCGCTGCCCGCGCTGGCGGCGCTGCGCCCGCACCACCTGCTGGGCTTCGCCACGAACGGCAACAGCCGCGCCGAACGCTGCGGCCTCGCCGGGCAGTTCGCCTTCGAGCTGTACGCGCACGAGGGTGGCCTGCCCAAGAAACCGGCGCCGGAGTTCTTCGCGGCGGTGGTGGCGGCGACCGGGCTGCCCGCCGCGCGCATCGTCCACGTGGGCGACTCGCCGGCACACGACGTGGCCGCCGCCCAGCGGGCCGGGCTGCGCGCGGTCTGGCTCAACCGGGCCGGGCTGCCCCGCCCGCGCGGCCTCGAACCGGATGCCGAGGTGTCCACCCTGGCCGGACTGTCCACGGTGCTCGACACCTTGACAAACGCGAATGCCTAGTTGAGGCCGATAACGGACGTCGATCTGGCGGAACCGGCTCCCGTGATGTGGGATGACACCACGTCCCTCAACGAGAGGATCTGATGTGGTGAGCAAGCGCTTCACCGTCGGCGCGGTCGCGGCTGCGGCCTCGCTGGCACTCACGGTGACCGGCCTGAGCATCCCGGCGAACGCCGCGCCGTCGGAGTTCCGGACCTTCACCGTGCTGGCCGAGAGCGGCGTCTCCAGCGACGCCGCGGTCGCCGCGATCACCGCCGCCGGCGGCAAGGTCGTCGCCCGCACCGACGACGTCGGCCTGTTCCAGGTCACCAGCGACCGGGCGGACTTCGCCAGCCGGGCCACCGCAGCGGGCGCGCTCGTCGGCGCGGCCGAGGAGAAGGCGATCGGCCGCAAGCCGAAGCTGGACCGGGTCGAGCAGGAGCACCTGCTGGCCGCCGCGGCGACCAAGGGCAAGGCCGCCAAGGGCAACGGCAAGAAGATGGACCCGCTCGACGACAAGCTCTGGGGTCTGGACATGATCCGGGCCGACAAGGCCCGCAAGATCGAGCCGGGCGACCGCCGGGTCACCGTCGGCATCCTGGACACCGGCGTCGACGCCAGCCAGCCCGACCTTGCGCCGAACTTCAACTGGGCGCTGTCGCGCAACTTCGCCCCGGACATCCCCGAGGTCGACGGCCCGTGCGAGGTGGCGAGCTGCCTCGACCCGGTCGGCACCGACGACGGCGGACACGGCACGCACGTGGCCGGCACCATCGGCGCCGCCGCGAACGGCTTCGGCCTCTCCGGCGTGGCCCCGAACGTCTCCCTGGTCGAGCTGAAGGGTGGCCAGGACAGCGGCTACTTCTTCCTCAACCCGGTGGTGAACGCCCTGGTGCACGCGGGCCGGTCCGGGCTGGACGTGGTGAACATGTCCTTCTACGTCGACCCGTGGCTCTACAACTGCACCGCCAACCCGGCCGACTCGCCGGAGGCGCAGGCCGAGCAGCGCACCGTCATCGAGGCCATGAAGCGGGCGCTCAACTTCGCGCACCGCAAGGGCGTCACGCTCGTCGGCTCGCTCGGCAACAACCACGAGGACCTGGGCGCGCCGCGCACCGACGTGAGCAGCCCGGACTACGGCGCGGACCCGTACCCGCGCCCGATCGACAACGCGACCTGCTGGGACCTGCCGGTCGAGGGTCCGCACGTGATCGGCGTGTCGGCGGTCGGCCCATCCGGCAAGAAGTCCGACTACTCGAACTACGGCACCGAGCAGATCTCGGTGGCGGCGCCGGGTGGCTGGTTCCGCGACGGCTTCGGCACCGACACGTACCGCACCGACGCCAACATGATCCTCTCCACGTACCCGAAGAAGGTGCTGCAGGAGGAGGGGTCGGTCGACGAGAACGGCAACATCGTCGCCGGCTTCGAGAACTCGGTGTTCAAGCAGTGCACCGCCAAGGATGAGTGTGGCTACTACACCTACCTGCAGGGCACCTCGATGGCATCGCCGCACGTCTCGGGCGTGGCGGCGCTGATCGTCAGCAAGCACGGCAAGAAGGAGGGCCGCAACGGCTACGGCATGGCGCCGAACCTGGTCGAGCAGCACCTCTACCGGACGGCGGCCGAGCACGCCTGCCCGGAGCCGCGGCTGCAGAGCTACACCAACGAGGGCCGGGACGCCGAGTTCGACGCGTACTGCGCGGGCTCGCTGAACTTCAACGGCTTCTACGGCTACGGCATCGTCGACGCCTACGCCGCCGTGAAGACCCCGGTCAAGCCGAACATCCGGCCGTAACGAGCGTTTCTCCGAGGTGGCGGTGTCCGGTGGTCCCGACGCCGCCACCTCGGCGTTCCGGCCCGCTTCACGGCCGCCACCCCCGGGCCACCAGTGCGGCGCGGATCTCCCGGACCAGGACGGGGAACTCCTTGCGCAGACGGCGGCCGGTCACGTGCAGCACCAGCCAGCCGGCCGCGACGAGCTGGTTGAGCCGCCGCCGGTCGAGGTGCGTCCGGTCCGCGTCGGCGTGCCATTGACCGTCGTACTCGACGGCGACCCGGAACTCCGGCCAGGCCAGGTCGGGGTGCAGGATCAGCCCGGTCGACACCCGCACCGGATACTGGGCCACCGCGCGAGGCAGGCCGGCGAGGACGAGACGGACCCGCAGGTGGGACTCGGGCGGGGACTGGGCCAGCCCGTCGGTCAGGCCGAACACCCAGGCCGCCCGCCGCCCACCGGGGCGGGATGCGTTCCGGGCCGCCTCGCTCGCCAGCGCCGACCGGTTCACCGAGCCGGTACGCAGCAGCCCGTCGATGATGCCGACCGCCTCCACCGGATCGGCCCAGACCGCAGTCTCCCAGGCGCAGGCGGCCGGCTCGGTGCGTGGCGGAGGCCCGGTCAGGATCATCGCCGCGCCGGGAGGCGACTCCGCGAACGGGTTCGATGCGGCGGCGGAAGCCGCCGAGACGGTCCGGCCGTGCGGTCCGGGCCCCCTCGCGGCGCTGCCGACGGGGACCAGAAGACCGCTGCGTGTGCTCGACATCGGGGCGTGGTGCACCCGGACACCCGGCTGCGAGTCGGCCCGGACCGTGGCCGGCAGGAGCACGTGCACGTCGTCGGTGAAGCCCGCGGCGTGCTCGACCCCGTGCAGGTAGGCAGCCGACGGACCGGCTATGGCCGCGCCGGGTGGCAGGCGCAGCAGCGCCGCGCGGCAGGCGAGCGCGTGGTCGCGGTCTAGTCGCGCGTCGGCGTAGACGTCCTGCCGGAGCCGGATCCAGGAGGCGCCGCGTAGATGATGCCGGGACAGCAGCCCGCGCCGGATCGCTTCCGAGCCCCGGAAGACCTGCCAGGCCAACTCCGGCGGTCGATGAGGATGAGGTGGCATGGGACGAGCGTGGCGGCGCACGGGTCGAGATCGGTACCCCTGTGGACAGCCGCCACCGTGCCGTCCTCCGCGCCCTGTGGACAACCCCCGCACGGCCCTGTCCGCGTGCTATAGACCCTCGGCCTGTCCATGATCGGCTCCAGCTCGGGGAGGTGGTGGTGTCCGGGGCGTGTTGATGCAGCCACTTCGCCGAGCTGACGTCGGGGCCGGTCAGGAGAGCGCGGCGGCAACCGCCTCGGCGGCTGCGGTGACCTGGGCGCCGACGTCCGCCACGTCGAGCGGGGTCAGCGACACCACCCCGACGCTGCCCTCCAGACCCGGTACGCCGAGCACCGGCGCCGCCACCCCGTACGCGCCCGACTGAAGCTCACCGCTGGTGCTCACCGGCCCCGGATCACCGGCCCGCCCGGCGAGCACCGCCCGGCCGGCGGCCCCGCGTTCCAGCGGATGCCGGGTCCCCGTCCGATACGCCACGTGGAAGGACGTCCAGCTCGGCTCGACCACAGCGAGCGCGACACCCTCGCCGCCCTCGACCACCGTCAGGTGGGCGGTCGCACCGGTGCCCTCGGCGAGCCGGCGCAGCGCCGGCAGCGCACCCTCGGCCAGCAGCGGCTGGGCGCGGCGGGCCAGGTGCAGCACGCCCACGCCGATGCGCAGGCGGCCCTCACCGTCGCGCCGCAGCATCCCGTGGCCGGTCAGCGCGCCGACCAGCCGGTAGACGGCCGCCCGGCCGATGCCCAGCCGGTGCGCCGCCTCGGTGACCGTCAGCCCGCCCGGCGCGTCCGCGACCAGGTGCAGCAGCCGCAGGCCCCGGTCCAGGGTCTGTGCCGTCTCTCCCGCGCGCGCCGCCGTGTCCACAGCACGCAGCGTACGACCCGGCTCCGGCCAACCCGGAAATGTGCGGACGGCTACCCTTGGGAGGTGACGCTACGCCTGTATGACACCGCCACCCGATCGGTGCGGGACTTCGTCCCGCGGGAAGCCGGCAAGGTGGGGGTCTACCTGTGTGGTCTCACGCTCCAGGCCCCGCCGCACATCGGCCACCTTCGCTCCGGCGTCAACTACGACGTGCTGCGCCGCTGGCTGCTCGACAAGGGCTTCGAGGTCACGTTCATCCGCAACCTGACCGACATCGACGACAAGGTCCTGGCCAAGGCGATGGAGCAGGACCGGCCGTTCTGGTCGATCGCGTACACGAACGAGCAGATCCTCGCCGCCTCCTACCGGGCGCTCAACGTGCTCCCGCCGACGTACGAGCCGCGGGCCACCGGGCACATCCCGGAGATGCACGAGCTGATCGCCCGGTTGATCGAGACCGGTCACGCCTACCCGGCCACCGACGGCTCCGGCGACGTCTACTTCGACGTGGCCTCCTGGCCGGCGTACGGCTCGCTGTCCGGCCAGTCCCCGGCGGACATGCAACCGGCCGGTGACGCCCCCGACCGGGGCAAGCGGGACCCGCGAGACTTCGCGCTGTGGAAGGGCGTCAAGCCGGGCGAGCCGGCCGACGCCTCCTGGCCGTCGCCGTGGGGTCGTGGCCGGCCCGGCTGGCACATCGAGTGCTCGGCCATGTGCTGGCGCTACCTGGGCCCCGAGTTCGACATCCACGGCGGCGGGCTCGACCTGACGTTCCCGCACCACGAGAACGAGATCGCCCAGTCCCAGGCCGCCGACCTGCCGTTCGCGCGCTACTGGGTGCACCACGGCCTGCTCGGCATCGGCGGCACCAAGATGGGCAAGTCGCTCGGCAACACGCTCGACCTCGACTACGTGGCGTCGCTCGGGGTCCGCCCGGTGGAGCTGCGCTACTACTACGTCGCCGCGCACTACCGGTCCCGCATCGACTACTCGGAGGACGCGCTGCGCGAGGCCGCCGTGGCGTACCGGCGGATCGAAGGCTTCGTGCAGCGGGCGGCCGAGCGGGTCGGCGGCGGCCGGCCCGGCGGCCTGCCGGCCGGTTTCACCGCCGCGATGGACGACGACCTCAACACCTCGGCGGCGCTGGCGGCGCTGCACGAGGTGGTCCGTGACGGCAACACCGCGCTGACCGCCGGGGACGATGTGACCGTCCGCACGACGCTCGCCGCCACCCGGGCGATGCTGGATATCCTCGGCGTCGACCCCCTGGACCCGGCCTGGACCGGCGGCGGCCGCGCGGACGACCTGCGCGGCGTGGTGGACTCCCTGATCGCGCTGGCCCTGGAGCAGCGCGCGCAGGCCCGCGGCCGCAAGGACTGGGCCGCCGCCGACGCCGTACGCGACCAGCTCAAGCAGGCAGGCGTGGTCGTCGAGGACACCCCCCAGGGCCCGCGTTGGACTATTGGAGAGCAGGACTGATGGCCGGCAACTCGCAGCGCCGTGGCCGGCGACTGACGCCGAAGGCGGGTGCCCCCAAGGGCACCGGTGGCAAGAACAAGGACTCGCTCGCCGGGCGGGGCCGCACTCTGCCCGCCGACGAGCGGCCGTGGCACAAGGCGTACTCGGGCACGGAGAAGCTGCCCCAGCGCACCGCCTGGAAGCAGGACAAGGAGCGCCGCGCCGCCGCCGAGGAGGGCCGCGCGCCCAAGATCGGCCAGCCCGGCACGAAGGACACCACCTGGGGCAAGGGCGGTGGCCGGGGCACGCCCACGACCAAGGGCCGGGGCGGCAAGCCGGCCGCCGGCCGGGGCGGTCCCCGGGTCGCGCCGGGCCGTAAGGCCAACCCGGCGAAGGACAGCCCGGAACTGCTCGTCGGACGCAACCCGGTGCTGGAGGCGTTGCGCACGCAGGTGCCCGCGACCGCCCTCTACACCGCGCACGGCATCGACATCGACGACCGGGTCAAGGAGATCGTCCGCACCGCCGCCGACCGGGGGATCGCGATCCTCGAGGTCAGCCGTGCCGAGCTGGACCGGATGACCGGCGGCGTGCTGCACCAGGGCGTCGGTCTCCAGGTGCCGCCGTTCGCCTACGAGCCCTTCGACGACCTGGTCGCCGCCGCGCTGGAACAGGCCGCCCCGCTGCTCGTCGCGCTGGACGGCGTCACCGACCCGCGCAACCTCGGCGCGGTCATCCGGTCGGCCGCCGCGTTCGGCGCGCAGGGTGTCTTCGTACCCGAACGGCGTGCCGCCGGGATCACCGCGACCGCTTGGCGGACCAGCGCCGGCGCGGCCGCGCGCGTGCCCGTCGCCCAGGTCACCAATCTGACCCGGTCGCTCAAGGCGTGCAAGGAGGCCGGCTTCGTCGTGGTCGGCCTGGACGCCGACGGGCAGACCGACCTGTACGACCTGGAAGCAGCCGTCGGCCCGCTCGTCGTGGTGGTCGGCTCGGAGGGGCGCGGGCTGTCCCGCCTGGTCGGGGAGACCTGCGACCTGACCGTCAGCATCCCGATGGTCTCCGACGTGGAGTCGCTCAACGCCAGCGTCGCCGCCGCGGTCACGCTTGCCGAGGTCGCCCGCCGCCGGTCCGTCGAGGTCTGATCGAGAGTACGAAGAAGGGGCGGTCCGCCGTGGCGGGCCGCCCCTTCTCGCGTACGTACGTCAGATCCGCTGGCCGGTGGCGGAGTGGAAGACGTGGCTGCGACCGGTACGCGGCTTGACGAACACGGTGTCACCCATGTTCGGCATGCTGCGCCGGTCGGTGCGGACCACGAACCGCTCGTTGTGGCCCTCCAGCGCGGCGTGGCCGTAGACGTTGGCGTCCGAGCCGAGGTCCTCGACCAGCTCGACCACGACCGGCATGCCGCCCTCGGACGGGCTGACCAGGTCGCAGTCCTCCGGCCGGAAGCCGACGGTGACCTTGCCGTCGCCGCCCTCGGCGCTGGCCGCCTGGACCTGCTCGCGGGTCAGCGGCACGATCATCTCGGCGAACGCGCCGCCCTGCTCGGTCAGCTTCACCGTCTTGATGTTCATGGCGGGGGAGCCCATGAAGCCGGCGACGAAGACGTTGGCCGGGGTGTCGTAGAGCGCCCGCGGGGTGTCCACCTGCTGGAGCACGCCGTCGAGCATGACCGCCACCCGGTGACCCATGGTCATGGCCTCGACCTGGTCGTGCGTGACGTAGACGGTGGTGACGCCCAGCTTCGCCTGCAGCGAGGCGATCTGGGTACGGGTCTGCACGCGGAGCTTGGCGTCGAGGTTCGACAGCGGCTCGTCCATGAGGAAGACCTGCGGCTCACGGACGATCGCGCGGCCCATGGCGACACGCTGGCGCTGACCGCCGGAGAGCGCCTTCGGCTTGCGGCTGAGGAACTCCTCCAGCTGGAGCAGCCCGGCCGCCTCCTTGACCCGCCGGTCGATCTCCGACTTCGAGGTCTTGCGCAGCTTGAGCGCGAACGCCATGTTCTCGTACACCGTCATGTGCGGGTAGAGGGCGTAGTTCTGGAAGACCATCGCGATGTCGCGGGCCTTCGGCGGGAGGTGGGTGACGTCCCGGTCGTCGATGTAGATCGCGCCGTCGTCGACGTCCTCCAGGCCGGCGAGCATCCGGAGGCTGGTGGACTTACCGCAGCCGGACGGGCCGACCAGGACGAGGAACTCCCCGTCACCGATCTGGAGGTCGAGCTGGTTGACGGCGGGGCGCTCGGTGCCCGGATAGATCCGGGACGCCTTCGCGTAGGTGACCGTAGCCATGATGGAGCGCTTCCTTTCACCGGCAGGAACGTGCCGGACGATCCGAGTGAAGGAGCGACCGGCGCCCAAGGCACCGGCCAACGGGGTCGTCGCTCAGGCAGCCGAGGCCGGCCGGAGTGTCGTCCGTGTCACTGCACGGTAAACGGCTTTCGCGATCGTGCCAAGACGTGGCGCTCGGGATGGGATGGACGGCATACACATAACGGTCAGTCGGGCACTGCGAGGCATCAATCTCCCGGTTGGGAGCGTGACCAGGTGATGATCCATCGGCCGCGCCGGTCGGGATGCCGACGTTTTCCGTGCTCGGGAGCCCTGCGAGGCGGGATTTCCGGGGGCAAGTCGCTATGCTGAGCGCGACGCACGCGCCCCTGTAGCTCAGCTGGCCAGAGCACTCGCCTTGTAAGCGAGATGTCGCCGGTTCGATCCCGGCCGGGGGCTCCACTTCCATCAGGCGTTTCGCGGCGGTGGCCGCCGCGAGACGGCCCGATGACAGCAACGCTGACAGCAACGCGGTTCATGACAGCCGTCCGTCGAGCTTGCCGAGCGCCTGACGCATGGCATCAAGGTTGGCGTGAGCGTAGACCTTGAGGGTGATCTTCACGTCCGCGTGCCGGGCGATGGCTTGGACGACGTGCGGCGGGACGCCCAGCTCCATCAGCAGCGACACGACCGTGTGCCGCAGGTCGTGCAGGCGGACACCGGGCAAACCGGCGGTCTCCCGAAGCCGAGCGAACGAGCGGCTGAGGTTGG
Source organism: Micromonospora sp. WMMA1949 (assembly GCF_027460145.1). Taxonomy (NCBI): domain Bacteria; kingdom Bacillati; phylum Actinomycetota; class Actinomycetes; order Micromonosporales; family Micromonosporaceae; genus Micromonospora; species Micromonospora sp. WMMA1949. The sequence goes on from NZ_JAPZBG010000001.1 coordinate 3,057,189, forward strand.
TCGGCTCCATCGGCGTACCACGCTCGGAGGGGAAGACCAGGTCGTAATCCTCCCAGACGTCGTGCCATCAGCTTCGTGGGAGGGCTGTGCTTCGCGAACGAGGAGTCGGGACCCGGACCGCGCTTTAGGTTGACAAGGCTGCACTTGTGACTCATGCTCTACCTGAGCACTCAATCGGAGGAAGGTGAGGGCGTTTGGCTGAGATTGCAGTGTCGAGCACCGTCCAGGAGCGGATCGCTCTGCTCAGCCTGGCGTGGGGCATCTCCGAGGGCGAGGCGGTTGAGCGGCTCCTGAATGAGTTCCAGAAGTCGGGGCAGCGCCGGCTCGCCCCGAATGCCGACAAGCGGATCCCCGTCCACGCCGTCTACGAAGGGTCCCGGACGGAGGGGCTTTTTGACCCTGGTTCAGAGGTTCTTGAAATCACAAGCGGGGCCCTCGCTGGAAAGCGGTTCAGATCGCCCAGTGGGGCAGCCGCCGCGGTGGTGGGCACAGCGAACCCGAGAGTTAGGCCCAACCGAAACGGCTGGGCCTTCTGGGTGTGCACGGACACGGGCAGCATCCTTCAGATGATCCGACGCGAACGATGAGGCAAAAGCCGGCACTGCTGCCAGCGTGATTCCGGACCGTGCTCCGCTACCCCACCTGCCGGTGCGCCCCGGGGCTATGAGGGCGCCAAGCAGTTCCCTGTGAAGCAACTTCGCCGCCGACGAATGACCCCAGCGCTGTCCGACCCACGTCTCTGGAGACCGCGTCATGACAACCCCCGCAGTGCCGACCCAGGTTGGAGTTTACATCGATGGCTACAACCTCTACTACGGCGGTCGTGGCCTCATGGGTGGCCCGGGGCAGCCTGGCTGGCGATGGCTCGACCTCCGTCAGCTCGCGAAGTCCCTCGTTGCCCTGCACTCTGGTTGGGCTGGTGCCCAGGTTGTCCGTGTCGTCTACTGCACCGCACGTATCGACGGCTCTACCAACCCAAGCGGCGCTCGTGACCAGAACGTGTACCTGCGGGCGTTGCGGGCGGCCAGCGCCGTAGATGAGATCGAGATGGGGCGATACGTCAACCGGGTGGCAACAAGCCCGCTCGCGACAAAGGGCCCCAAGGGTCAACCCATCATCACCACCGCCAAGTGGCCGATCATGGTACAGGATGGCGCAGGCCAGCCCGTACAAGGGGCGCGGTTCATGGTGCAAGTTGCCCGGCGGGAGGAGAAGGGCTCGGATGTCAACGTAGCGTCGCACCTGCTGCTCGACCTGCTTCATCGACGCGTCACCGCAGCGGTGGTCATCAGCAACGATAGCGACCTGGCCTTCCCCGTCGCACAGGCTCGTGACCTTATCCCGGTAGGGTTGATCAACCCGACTAAGAACTACCCAGCGGGTGCCCTGAGCGACAACCCAAGCAGAGGGGTCGGCGGCCACTGGTGGTACCAGCTCACAGCTGCAGACCTGACCGGGGCGCAGTTGCCGAAGCAGGTCGGTGCGATCCAGCGGCCCTCTGGGTGGTAAGCCTGCTACCTGGAAAGGCGGAAGGCTGGCGAGAAAGTTTGCCAAGCTGAGCTTGAGGTGAGAAGCTTGGCGTACATACCGCCCGACCCCTTCGTGGGTCGGGTTTAATTTTGCCCGGTGTGGCTAGGGTCAGCGGATGTGCGGCCTCCCGGGCATCGCCCACAGGCAGATGTCCAGGTGCCGCCTAGCGCAGCCGGCCCAGCGGAAATGCTGTAGACAGCAACGCTGACAGCTACGGCGTCGGACAGCGGCGCACCATGGAGTGCGGGGACGGACGGTACTCCGAGCTAACGACCGTCCCCGGACAACGACGGCCGCGCTGCACATAGCTTGTAAGCGAGATGTCGCCGGTTCGATCCCGGCCGGGGGCTCCAGTTCCACCAAGGCACCTCGGTGCCGCCGTCGCCACGAGACGCACGGCCGCTCAGTCGCCGGATGTCGACGCCGCCGTCACGATCGGACGTCCGTGGCCGCCTGACAACGCGATCGCAGTGGCTCGATGAAGCGGCTAACGTGCGGGGATGGGTCACGATGATGGCGGCTCGCACCCTCTGCCCGAGGTCGTCGGAGTCGAGATCGTCGAGGTGCTGGACTGGTACGACGGACCGCTGGACGGCCTGGCCCGTCATGGGGGTCAGTTGTTCTGGTTCTCGGCCGGGCCCGACTGGGTCCCGGGCCGGCCTCGACCGCTCGTCCTGTATGCGGTCACCGCAGACCAGGCGGCTCGGTTGCGTGCAGAGGCCCAGCAGTCCGAGCCGCACGCAGCCGCGGTTCCCGCTGATGGCGACGCCTTGGAGCTGTCGGGTTGGTTCATCGCCTGAGCCGGCGCCGTGGGTGACGGTTCGGGCTGGACGCTCGTCGAGCGGTACTGGGATTCTGCTCGGATGAGCCAGGAGCAAGCGCAGGTCCTGTCCCGTGGTGCCAACTGGGCAGTCGTGCAGCTGCCAGGTCGGACCTTTCCCGGCCTTCACGTGCAGGGCGATACGTTTGCCGCCCTCTGGACGCAGCTCGCCGGAGCGGCTCGCATGCTCCGCGAGGATCCCGGGAACGGCGAGGCTCTCGACGACCTGGACGATGCGGTCCGAGGGGCGGCGGAGTTACTTCGTTTCTACGAGGCGGCGCTCGCGGAGCGAGGCATCCAGCGGCCGTACTGACAGGCGGCCGCCACTGACCCGAGAGTGGTCAGGTAGTCCCACGGCTGTCGGCCCCTGCGGGCTCCCAGAGCTGGACCACGTTGCCCTCTGGATCTCGAAGGCTCGCGAACCTCCCGTTCGGATACTCCTCGGGGTCCACCTCGACGTCGATCCCCGCATCGCGCAGCTGGTCGACCATCGCGTTCAGGTCCGCGACGCGGAAGTTGAGCGACCAGGAGTGCTCGGAGCCGCCGAAGTGCTCGGAGTCCGCCGGCATGGCAGCCAGGACGGTAGGGCCGGGCTGCTGCCACCAGGAAGACACGTCGTAGGACTCGGGCGCCAGATCGACCCCGAGATGGGTGGCGTACCAGTGGTTGATCCGGTCCGGGTCGTGGGCGCGGAAGAAGACGCCACCGATGCCCGTCACGCGTTCCATGGTCTTCTCCCCGCTGGGCGCTGTCCGGCCGAGCCTGCCGGGTTCAGGCTAGAGAGGCCCCCGGCATCTGACGAGCAACCTTCCCGGCGCAGGAGCGAAAGTCGCGGAGGTCGATGCCACGCAGGCCGTCAGGCACTCGCGCCGCCGTAGCATGGCGCGGTGAGGCGCTTCGGGTTGTCGTCCGAGCTGGCCGGTCGGTGGGACGGCCTGGTCGTGCACGCCGAACGGCCGTCGCGCCCGGGCCTTCGTGTCGAGGCTGCCGGTGGCCGCCGACTCCTGATCCGCCAAGCCGACCGGGTCGTCCTGCTGGGTCGGCAGCGGGCCTGCGCCCTCGGCGTCTTCTACGCCCGTACGGGCCTGTACCGGTCGCCGCTTCCCCCGGTCGCCGCTGCGCACCCGCGCCTGGCCGCTGCCTGGCGGACCGGCAGCCTGGGACCGGTACGCGACGGATCTGGCACCGGGTTGGGCCACGAACGTCAGTCCCAGAAGTTGAACAGCAGCTCGCCGACGGTGGCCGGTTTCCAGTAGCCGATCTGGTCGTGTTCGACGCGGTCGAGGGCGCTCAGGTCGGCCTGCGACAGCGGGGTCTGGAGCTGGCCGGCGGTGAGGGCCCGGGCGTCGGTCAGGTCGGCGAGGGCAGCGGCGAGGCCGGGATGGTCGACGAAGGTGAGGGTGGCGTCGTCGCCGGCTCGGGGGCGGGCGAAGGCGATGAACGGCACGGTGACGTGCCGCAGCACCGCGACCGCGTGTCCGGCTTCGGCGATGTCGACCGCGTGGAAGCTGGGCGCGACGCGGGCGGGTGCGACGCCGGTGACGGTGGCGCCGATGGCTCGGGCGGCGTGGTGACACACGGCGGTGAAGGCCCTGACGTCTGCTCGTTCGCCGGGTGCGTTGAAGCCGGTGGCTCCGGCGGAGAGTCTCATGGTCTGGCTCCGTGGTCGTCGCAGTCGCTGGATATCGATTGTCTGCCTGGGACGCCTGCGCCACCCTCTCCGCATGCTTGAGACGCGCGTCCTCGGCGAGGACGACTGGAAGGTGTGGCGGGAGCTGCGGCTGGCCGCGCTCACCGAAGCCGGGTACGCCTTCGGAGCCCGGCTGGCGGACTGGCAGGGCGACGGTGACCGCGAGGAACGCTGGCGCGGGCGGCTGGCCGTCCCCGGGTCGTACAACGTCGTGGTGCTGCTCGACGGGCAACCAGTCGGGATGGCCAGCGGGATGCCGACCGAACAGGACGGGGTCGTCGAGCTGATCTCGATGTACGTCGCACCGGCCGGGCGCGGCCGGGGCGTGGGCGACCATCTCGTGCGGGCGGTCGAGCAGTGGGCCCGGCTGGCAGGAGCGCGGACGCTGCGGCTCGCCGTAGCGGAGGGCAACCCGAACGCATGGGCCCTGTACCTGCGCAACGGCTTCCGGGACACGGGCGACGTCGGCGGCCTGATGCCCGACGGCGTACGCCGCGAGCACATCATGACCAAGAGCCTCGTGGACGAGCCGTAGGCGGCCGGGGTGCGGACCGCGCAGTACGCTGGCCGGCGATGAGTCGCGCCGTCGAGGAGTCCAACCGGGCGATGCTGCGCGCCCGGGACGCGATGGACCGGGCGTACGCGCAGCCGCTGGACATCCCCGCGCTGGCCCGGATCGCGCACGTCTCGGAGGCGCATTTCATCCGTACCTTCCGGGCCACCTTCGGCGAGACACCGCACCGCTACCTGCAACGCCGCCGGGTGGAACGGGCCATGTACCTGCTGGTGCGCACCGACGAACCGGTCACCGAGATCTGCCACCTCGTCGGTTTCGGCAGTCTCGGCACGTTCAGCCGCACGTTCCACGGCATCGTCGGTGAGTCGCCCTCGGCCTACCGGCGCCGCAAGGCCGCGCCGGCCGACGTCCCGAGCTGCTTCACCAAGGCCTGGATGCGCCCCAGCGCCACGGCGGACGAGCCGGCCACGACGGGCGAGCCGGCCACCGCCGTCGAGACGAAGCGCGCCGCCGCCGAGGTCAGCGCCCCCGTACCTGCCGCCGCACGATGACCCAGAGCCGGTCGCCGAGCCGGCTGCGTCGTACCCAGCGCAATCCGCCCAGCCGGCTCTTCGTCGGCGTACGCGGGCGCGGCGGCGCGGTGACCCGGGCGTAGGTGGCACCGGTCGACGGCCTGGTGAAGCCGGGTTCGAGCCGTTCGGAGGCGACCGCCAGCGCGGTGAACTGGGCCAGCACCCGGGGATCGGGCCGGCCGCCTCGGGCGGCGGTACGAAGATCCCGCTCCACGGCCGGACGCCGGATCAGCTCGGTGAGCGGCCCGTGGACGGTGTCCAGCAGGTCGGCCACGGCGGCGACACCGTCGCCCTCCCAGATCCGGGTGGCCCGGGACGGCCCGGTGGCGGCGCTGACGAACGGCACGTCCGCCCATTCCGGTACGAGCCGGGCGATCAGCGCGGTGTGTGGCAGGCGCGCCCGCTTCTCCGCCACGGTGAACGCGAAGCTGGCCGCGACGAAGCCGGGCGCCAGGAACGGGGTGACCATCCCCGTGGTGTACGCGGAGGTGCACCACCGGCGCATCCGCTCGACCAGGTAGAGGTAGTCGATCAGGTGCTCGTCGCGCAGGCCGATGCCCCGGGCGTGGGTCAGCAGGGCGGTGACGCGGTCCCGTTCGGCGGCCAGCGCCTCCGGTGCCGCCGCGGCGTTCGGTACGCCGGCCAGCAGCTTGGTCAGGCCCGCCTGCTCGGGCGTGGGCGCCGGGTCGGCGTCGGCCGGGGGATACCAGTAGCCGACCACCAGTTCGCCGGCCGCGCCGGTGAGGCTCGGCGCGCGTACCACCTCGGGCAGCCGGGTGCGCACGGCCGGCCGGGCCAGGTAGTTCGACGGGAACTGGTGGTCGTGCAGCGCGGCGAGCCGTCGCGCCCGGTCCGTCAGGCCGACGCCGAGGACGGCGGCCGGGGGCGCGGCCGGTACGAGGCGGTGCGGCAGATCCAGTCCGCGCCGGTCCCGTACGCGCCGGACCAGCTCGCGGGCCACGTCGCCCTCGGCGGGGGTGTCGTCGTTCGTGGCGAGGTTCGGCGTACGGCCGGCGGCGACGAGCGTCGCGGCGATGAGCCGGGAGTCCTTGCCGCCGGAGAGGCCGAGCGTGACCTCGCCGTCGTGCAGCCGGTGCAGGCCGGCGACGGCCCGGGTCAACGCGTCCGCGGCCCGGTCCAGCCGCTCGTCGATCGGCCGGTCCCGGTCGGCGAGGCCGCTGCGGACCACGTCGTCGGTGGCGTACCGGATCTCGGTGTCGAACCGCCAGCCGCCGTCGGCCCGGCGGCGGCCGGTGATCCGCTCGCCCGGCCGCAGCAGCCGGATGCCTTCCAGCGGGCAGAGGTCGCCGCCGAAGTGACCGGTGAGCAGGTACGACGCCCAGCTGGCCGGATCCGGGCGGGCCGGCCGGTGCAGGAAGGCGGCGAGCAGGCCGGGCCGGTTGCACCAGGCGGTTACCCCGTCGGCCGTGCCGGTGAACACCCGGGCCATGCCCAGCCAGTCCTGTTGCAGGGCGAGGCGGTCGTGGTCGAGGGCGAGCAGCGCGAACGGCGGTACGACGTCGCGGTGCACGTCATCGCCGGTGAGCAGGCGTCGGGCGAGCACCACCGGGTCGTCGCCGTCGGCGCCGACCGGGATGCCCACGGAGACGGCGGAGAGGGTGCCGTCGGTGGCGACGGGCGGCCACCGGTAGCCGCCCGGCTCGGCCGGGTGCATCACCAGCACGCCCCGATCCGTGTCGCCGAGGCGGCGGCGGTGCCAGCTGTCCGGCACCAGCTCGGCGGCGGCCCTGTCGAACCGGTCGACGGCGGCGTCGTGGCGGGACTGCGGAAGGGCACTCGTGGCGGCCCAGGCCAACATCAACTGCATCGACTTCCCCCGATGTCGTCGCGAGGACGTTAACAGCGGATGACGCAGCGATGTCCCCGAATGGACAAACGACGCAAGCCGGACCAGGTGCCGGGTTGCGGAACTCGCGCAGTTTTGGATAAGCAGCAGGTCGGGGCGCTGCTCTAGCGTCGTCGGCATGACGATGACTTCGACTTCCCGCTCCCAGATCTACGTCCTCGACCAGGACGAGGCGCTCGACTTCTACGTCGGCAAGCTCGGCCTGGAGGTCAGCACCGACCAGGACCTCGGCTTCATGCGCTGGCTCACCGTCAACGTGCCCGGTGACCCGGGCCGGGAGATCCTGCTGGAGAAGCCGGGCCCGCCGGCCCTGGACCCGAAGACCGCCGAGCAGGTCCGGGAGCTGCTCACCAAGGGCGCCGCGGGCGGTTTCCTGTTCTTCACCACCGACGACGCGCACAAGACGTACGCGGACCTGGTCGCGAAGGGCGTCGAGGTGACCGACGAGCCGACCGACCGGCCGTACGGGATCGATTTCGGCATCCGCGACCCGTTCGGCAACCGCATCCGGATCGGGCAGATGCACCAGCGTCCGTGACCCGGCGGGCCACCCGGACGGCGGGCGGCGGGCTAGTCTCGCGGTCCCCGACCGTGGAGGTGCCGATGCCCAGCCGCCTGCTCTACCTGGTCCGCCACGGCGAACAGGACCGGCCGGAGGAGGAGGCGGACACCGGACTGTCCGAGCGCGGGCGGCGGCAGGCGACGCTCCTGGGCGAGCGACTGCGCGGGGCCGGTCTCACCGCCGTACACCATGGGCCGGCCCGCCGGGCCGCGGAGACCGCCGCGCTGGTCGCGGCGTCGCTACCAGGTGTTCCGGTACGCGAGGACGACCGGGCCGGCGACCACATGCCGCACGACACCGACCCGGCCGGCCTGCCGGAGCGGTTCGCGGCGTTCCTGGCCGGCTTCACCGAGCGGGAGCGGCGCGACGGGCCGCGCGTGACAGCGGAGGCGGTGGCGCGGTTCGCCGCCGCCCCCGCGGAGGGTGACGTACGCGAGTTGGTCGTCACCCACAACTTCCTGGTCGCCTGGCTGGTGCTGCACGCGCTGGAGGCGCCGCCGCACCGCTGGATCGGGCTCAACCACCAGAACTGCGGGCTCACTGTGATCCGTTACAGCTCGGGCGGCCCGCCGACGCTCGTCGCGCTCAACGACGTCGCCCACCTGCCGCCCGAGCTGCGTGCCACCGGCCTGCCCGACGACTACCGGTTCTGACCTGGCGCTCAGGCGATCAGCTTCACCACGGCGTCGGCGACGGCGCGGGCGGACTGCGGGTTCTGGCCGGTGACCAGCCGCTCGTCGACCACCACGTGCTCGGTGAAGTCCGGTGCCGCCACGTGCTGCGCGCCCGCTTCGGTGAGCTTGTCGGCGAGCAGGAACGGCACCTCGTCGGTGAGGCCGACGGCCGCCTCCTCGCTGTTGGTGAACCCGGCGACCCGCTTGCCGGCAATCAGCCGGGAGCCGTCGGTGAGCGTGAGGTTCACCAGCGCCGACGGGCCGTGGCAGACGGCGGCCACCACACCGCCGCGCTCGTAGACCGAGCGGGCGATCCGGGCCAGGTCGGGGTCGTCGGGGAAGTCCCACATGGTGCCGTGACCGCCGGCGAAGAGGATCACGTCGTACCCGGCCGGGTCGACGTCGGCGGCCTTCGGGGTGTCGGTGACGCCGGCGGTGGCGAGGAAGTCGTTCTGGGTGGTGTCGTTCTCGTCCCGCCCGTCGACCGGCGGCTCGCCGCCGGCCACGGAGACCAGGTCGACGTCGTAGCCGGCGGCCCGGAACACCTCCCACGGCTCGGCGGCCTCGCCGACGTAGTAGCCGATCGAGCGGCCGGTGCGGCCCAGCTCGGAGTGACTGGTCAGGGCGATGAGTGCGCGAGTCATGCCTTCCATGCTGGCCCCGCCGCCGGCCGGCCGGCCATAGGCCGATGTCACAGCCGGAACGGGTTTGAAGTCGGCGCCGGTCAGCCGGTGGCGCCGTTGAGCAGGTCCACCACCTGCGCGGTGACGGCGGGCGGCGTGGCCTGCGGCGGGCAGTCCACGTAGCTGACCTGGTTGGGCCCGACGGTGAGCCGGTAGCTGAACGCGTCGGCGCACATGGTCGCCGGAGCGGTGACGGCGGCTTCGGCGGCCAGCCGGGGGTCGGCCGCGAGTTGCCGCAGCCGGGTGAGCTTCTCCGCGGCGAGCTGCCCCTCTCGGGAGGCGCCGGCGCGGTCGGTGCGGGTCCAGTGGCCGTCCGGCCCGACCCGGACGGTGTCGGTCAGCCCGGCGATGCCGCCCGACTTCACGAGCACGACCTCGGTGGCCAGCGGCGAGGGCCCGTCCGTGACGACGGGTGGCGCGTCGGTGCGGGCGCAGCCGGCGAGCGGGACGAGAAGGGCGGCGACGGCCGCCACGGCGGGGGCAGCTCTCATACCGGTTCGGACGCGCGACGGGACCACCCGGTTCCGGTCCACCGGTCCTCCTCATCCGTTCGGTCAGTGTCTCCGGCGGGTTCCCGCCAGCCTCTTTCACGTTCGTCGATGTATCGCTATATCTACATCAGTGACTACCCCCGTCACAACATTCGCCTTCCAGGAGGGCCCGTGAAAAGATCCGTCGCCGCCGTCAGCGCAGCGCTGCTCACCAGCAGCGTGCTGGCCTGCGTCACCACCTCGGCGCAAGCGGCAGCGCCAACCGCCCCCAGCCCCGAGACCTCGGCCGCGGCCAAGGCCGCGAGCCTGCTGCGCGCCAACCCCGGCGTCGTTAAGGGCGCCGGCGGTGAGGCCTATCAGGCCGTCCGCACCAAGGTCGACCCCTCCGGGGCGGCGCACACCCGGTACAGCCGGACCTATCAGGGTCTCCGGGTGTACGGCGGTGACTTCGTCATCCACACCGCCCCCAACGGCACCATGACCAGCGCGTCGGTCAGCCTCGACGCCCCGCTGACCCTGAGCACCACCGCGAAGGTCGGCGCGGAGGCGGCCAAGGCCAGCGCCCGCAAGACGTTCTCCGGCTCGCTCACCTCGGTCGGCACGCCGGAGTTGTTCGTCGACGCCAGCAGCGGCAAGGGCCGCCTCGCCTGGGAGACCGTCGCGACGGGCTGGAAGGCGGACAAGCAGACCCCGTCGAAGCTGCACGTCGTCACCGACGCCACCACCGGCAAGGTGATCGGCTCGTACGACGAGATCGAGACGGTGGCCGGCACCGGCCAGGGCATCTACACCGGCTCGGTCACCATCGACACCACGCTCTCCGGCAGCACGTACCAGATGATCGACCCGGTACGCGGCAACGGCCGTACCTGCGACATGAACAACGGGACCTCCACCTGCACCACGTTCACCGACGCGGACAACGCGTGGGGTAACGGCGCCACCTCGAACCGGCAGTCGGCCGCCGTGGACGCCCACTTCGGCGCCGCCAAGACGTTCGACTACTTCAAGAACGTGCACGGCCGCAACGGCATCTTCGGCAACGGCCAGGGCGTGCCGAGCCGGGTGCACTACGGCAACAACTACGTCAACGCCTTCTGGGACGGGGCCCAGATGACCTACGGCGACGGCTCGGGCAACTCCCGCCCGCTGGTCTCGCTGGACGTGGCCGGGCACGAGATGAGCCACGGCGTCACCGAGGCGCTGGCCGGGCTGGTCTACTCCGGTGAGTCCGGCGGCCTCAACGAGGCCACCAGCGACATCTTCGGCAACATGGTGGAGTTCTACGCCGCCGCGCCGAGCGACCCGGGCGACTACCAGGTCGGTGAGAAGATCAACATCAACGGCAACGGTACGCCGCTGCGCTACATGTACAACCCGTCGCTGGACGGCTCGTCCGACTCCTGCTGGTCCACCAGCACGAAGAACAAGGACGTGCACTACTCCTCCGGCGTCGGGAACCACTTCTTCTTCAACCTCGCCGAGGGCACCGGCGCCACCGCGTACGGCACCTCGCCGGTCTGCGGCTCGGCCCCGGCGGTCACCGGCATCGGCCGCGCCAAGGCGGAGAAGATCTGGTACCGGGCGCTCGACGTGTACTTCACCTCGAACACCTCGTACGTCAACACCAGCAACCCGGCCAACACCGCCCGCGCGTACACCCTGCGGGCCGCGACCGACCTGTACGGCAACTGCTCCACCGAGTACAAGACCGTTCAGGCCGCGTGGACCGCGGTGAACGTGGCCGGCAACGACGCGCCGTGCAGCTCGACCGGCAACGACTTCTCCGTCTCGCTCTCGCCGACCTCAGGGTCGGTGACCGCGGGTGGTTCGGCCTCCGCCACCGTCGCCACGTCCACCACCAGCGGGACCGCGCAGACCGTGACGTTCTCCGCGTCCGGCCTGCCGACCGGCGCCACCGCGTCGTTCAGCCCCACCTCGGTGACCACGGGCGGCTCGTCCACGCTCACCGTCTCCACCAGCTCCAGCACCCCGGCGGGCACCTACTCGGTGACAGTCACCGGCAGCGCGGCGTCGGGCACGAAGACCGCCACGTACTCGCTGACCGTGAGCAGCGTCGGCGGCGGCTGCACCGGCGCCGGCCAGAAGCTCGGCAACCCCGGCTTCGAGTCCGGCAACACGGTCTGGGCCACCACCTCCGGCGTCATCGGCCAGTACGGCTCGCAGGGCCAGCCGACCCGCACCGGTACGTGGAACGCGTGGCTGAACGGCTACGGCAGCACCCGCACCGACACGCTGTCGCAGTCGGTGAGCCTGCCGAGCGGCTGCTCCGCGTACTCCCTCTCGTTCTGGCTGCACATCGACTCGGCCGAGAGCACCAGCAGCGTCCAGTACGACAAGCTGAACGTGCAGGTGCTCAACTCGTCCGGCTCGGTGCTGGCCACGCTGGCGACCTACTCGAACCTGAACAAGGCCAGCGGCTACAGCCAGAAGTCGTTCAACCTGGCCGCGTACGCCGGGCAGACCGTCACGCTGAAGTTCACCGGCACCGAGGACAGCTCGCTGCAGACCTCGTTCGTGATCGACGACACCGCGCTCAACGTCTCCTGACCTGACCGCCCGACCCCGGGGCCCGGCGGCCACCCACGCGGGTGGTCGCCGGGCCCCGCCCGTTACGGTCGGCCCATGTCCGACGCGGAACTGACTGTCACCCTGGACGGCCCGGTGGCCACTGTCGTCATCCACAACCCGGCCCGGCGCAACGCCATGACCCCGGCCATGTGGCGGCAGCTCCCGGTGCTGCTCGACGGCCTGGAGGCCGACCCGGCGGTACGGGTGCTGGTGCTCACCGGAGCAGGCGGGACCTTCTGCGCCGGTGCCGACCTGGGCGACCTGGACGAGCTGCTTGCCGCCGGTGACGGCAGCATCGCGGTGGCTGCCGAGGAACGGCTCGCCGCGTTCGGCCGCCCCACTGTGGCCGCGATCGAGGGTGCCTGCGTGGGCGGCGGCTGCCAGCTCGCCGTCGCCTGCGACCTGCGGCTGGCCTCGGCGGACGCCCGGTTCGGCGTACCCCCGGCCCGGCTCGGCCTGGTCTACCCGGCACCGACCACGCGGCGGCTGGCCGCGCTGGTCGGGCCGTCCGCCGCGAAGCACCTGCTGTTCACCAGCGAGCTGGTCGACGCCGAGCGGGCGCTGCGGATCGGCCTGATCGACGAGGTGCTGCCGGCCGGCGAGCTGGCCGGGCGGGTGACGGCGCTGACCGCCACCATCGCCGAGCGCTCCCGGCTCACCGTGGCCGCCGCGAAGGAGATCGTGGACGGGCGCGCCGACGCCGACCGGCTGGCCTGGTGGCACGCCCAGGTGCGGGACAGCGGCGAGGCCCGCGAGGGGGTGGCGGCGATCAACGAGCGCCGGCCGCCGCGCTTCGGCTGGACCCCGCCCGCCGTCTGACCGGACCGCCAGCGCCCGCCATGCCGGTCAGCGGTCACCGCGCCGACCGGCTCTGACTGACCTGGGCCAGTAGTTCGTCCACCGACCACTGGTCGGAGGCGTGTTCGCCGTGCTTCTCGGCGAGGACCCGACCGTCGGGTGCGATCAGGAAGTCGGCCGGCAGCCCGAGCCGCCCGCCGTGCGGGGAGGCGGACGGCAGCCGCTCCCGGCCGCGCAGGACGTGCCAGGTGCCGGTCACCACGGCACGCAGGATCGGCAGCCAGGCACGCGGGTCGAGCAGCGACCGCCGCGCCGACTCCACACCGAACTCCCGGTAGAGCCGCCGGTCCGGATCGGCCACCACGGCGAACGGCAGGTCGGTGACGTGCTCGCGCAGTTCGTCGGCGGGGGAGTGGAAGAGCACCACCTCGCGTACGCCCGCCGCCTCGATCTCGGCGTGCCGGCGGACGATCGAGCGCAGGTGGAGGTTGCAGACCGGGCAGCCGGCGAATCGCCGGAACTGGAGGTGGACCAGGCGGTCCGGATCCGGCAGGTCGATTCCGGTGCCGGTCACGCTGGTCAGGTGGCGGGGGGTGACGACGTCCATGCGCGCTCCCGTTGTAGGCGTACGACGTACTCCTACAACCGTAGGCGTATCTTGTACGCTGTCAAGGCCATGCCCCGTCCCCGTTCCCTGACCCCGGCCCAGCTCGCCGACGCGGCGCTCGCGGTGCTCGACCGGGACGGCCTCACCGGCCTCACCATGCGCGCGGTCGGCGCGCAGCTCGGCACCAGCACGATGGGCCTCTACCGCTACGTCGCCGACCGCGACGAGTTGGAGGCGCTCGTCGTCGAGCGGGTCCTCGAACCGGTCGACACCCGCCCGCCGCCCGACGTCCCGTGGGCGGACGGCATCCGCGACCTGGCCGAGCGGGTACGCCGCGCGGTCGGCGTCCACCCGGCAGTGGTGCCGTTGCTCCCCGCGTACCGGCACCGCTCGCCGACGATTCTGCGCTGGGGCGAGGCGGTACTCGCGGTGCTGACCGGGGCCGGCTTCACCGGCACCGGACGGGTGATCGCGTTCCGTGCCCTGCTCGGCTACGTGATCGGCGCGATCCAGATGGAACACCTCGGCGCGCTCGCCGGTCCCGGCACGGCTGTCATCGCGGCGCTGCCCCGCGACGAGTTCCCCCTGCTCGCCGAAACCGCGCGCGCGGCCGGCGCGGTCGCACCGGAGGACGAGTTCGGTGGCGGGCTGGACCTCCTGCTCGACGGCCTGGCCCGGCGCCTCGGCAGCTAGACGGGACCGGCGGGCGCGGCGCCGGGGCGTACCCCCGACACCGCCCCCTGTGCCCGCCGGCCGTCGGTCACCGCGCCAGCGCGGCCCAGCTCGGCGTCACCGGCTCCCGCCGCAGCGGCATGCCCGCCTCGGCCGGGGTCCGGTCACCCTTGCGCTGGTTGCACGCGTAGCAGGCGGCGGTGGTGTTCCCCCAGGTGTTCCGGCCACCGCGCGAGCGGGGCAGGATGTGGTCGATCGTGCTCGCCGTGCCGTCGCAGTAGGCGCACCGCCGCCGGTCGCGCGCCAGCACCCCGGCCCGGGACCAGGCCGGGCCGGCGCTGAACCGCCAGCGGGTCACCACGTACCGGACGAGGCGGACCACCCGCGGCAGCGGGAAGACGCCGATCACCCGGTCGGGCTCGGCCTCGTGGATCTCGGCGACCCGGCGGCAGAGCATCCGGATCGCGTGTTTGACGGTGACCCGGTGCAGCGGGCCGAGGTCGGCGTTTATGACGAGGACGGCGTCCACCGGGCTCTCCCTTCACGATCGGCGGTACGGCGACGAAAAAGCCGCCCGGTCCACGGGGACCGGGCGGCGACGACGGGACGCGCGACGCGCGTCAGTCGTGCCCTCCGGGCCAGGGACCGTGTTCCCGGCAGCCGTCGCCGAGCAGCCACGACGTCATCGTGGTGGCGTATCGCAGCGACATCGACGGCTCCTGGAACGGTGGTTGACCTTGCGCGCTCACGGTAGATCGATCCGGGAGTCGGGGCCAACGTATTTCGATCCGTCGTCGGCGGGCCGCCGCTGCCGTCCGGCCCGCCCGGCACGTCTCGCGGCGGTGAGCGGCCGGTCGATCCGGGCGGTCATCTGCACCACCAGCTCGCTGTCCAGCAGCGGGCGGTTCACCTCGGCCGCCACCGACAGCGTGGGCGTGGAGATCGACCGCCAGATCGCGGTGAGCCCGGCGCCGAGGCCGACGAGCGCCACCGCAGCCCGGGTGGTGGGGGAGCCGGCCGCGGCGGCGGCGCTGACCCCCACGACCGCGAGCAGCACCACCAGCAGTGGTGCCAGCACCGGCCAGAAGATGCCCCGGGCCGCCTGCGCCACCAGCTTCCGGTCCCGGATGACGACGTTGCGGGCGATCACCGCCCAGTTCTCCTCGTCCAGCAGGTCGCGCGGGTGCAGGCCGCCGGTCAGCACGTCCTGCCACAGGTCGCCCTGGTTGCGCAGCTCGCGGGCCAGCTCGGCGAGCCCGGCCTCGCCCGGGTCACCCACCGTGGCCCGGCCGACAGCCGTGGCCCAGGCGGCGAGTGAGCGGCGCACCACGGCGGCCGAATACGGCGGCAGCACGCTCGCCAGCTCGTCCAGCCACCTGCTGATCTGGAGGTGCCGGCCACCGAAGCGCGCGGCGAGCTGGTCGGCGTCGCCACGTCGCACGGTGTCGGCGAGCGAGCGCCCCAGCCGGTACGCCACACCCACCCGGTGGTTCGTCGCCATCGTCCAGCGCAGCACGTCGATGTTGAGGTCGTCGAGCGCGCGCAGCAGCGGCTCCCGGTCGGCGCCGGTGGCGCCTCGGGCGGCGGCGGTGGACGGCACCGTACGGCCCGCCGGGGTCAGTGGCGCGATCTGCGCCAGCGCCACGTCCACGCCGTCCAGATACATGCCGAGCCGGTGCCATCCGGCCAGCTCGGTCAGGTTCGACAACTTCGGCGGCGCGGCCACCGGCCGGTTCCCGCCGTCGGTCAGGTCGGCGGTCTGCGCGTGGTGGTAGGCGTCCGCCATCGACCAGCCCAGTCGCAGCGCGGTGACCACCGCGGTCCGTTCCTCCCGCGGTGTCCCGTGCTCCTCGTCGCGCCGCTCCCGTGTCGCGGTGCTCACCGCCCGACCTCCCGTATCACCGGATCAGTCGAGCGTAGAACCGTTTTCGACCGCTTAAGGGCTTTTTGCAGGGGTGCGACCGGCCAGCAGGCCGCGCGGACGGATCGACCGGACCGGCTCGGCCGCCGCCCCCTCGGCCCGCAGGATGTGGTTCGCCGCGATGATGCCGGTGGCCGCCGACCGTTCCATCAACGCACTCGGGAACTCCGTGCGGATGCCGTCCCCGGCCAGGTAGAGGCCCGGCGCGTCGGTCTCCACCCCGGGACGCCAGGCGTGGCTACCCGGCGTGAACGCCGGCGCCTGCGCCTCCACCCGGGCGCGCAGTTCGCGTACCCGCAGGTCGGCCACCTCCGGCCAGAGCGCGGTCAGCTCCCGCAGCATCCGCGCGGCCAGCTCGTCGGCGGGCACGTCCGGCTCGCAGGCGTACGCGTGCAGCTCCACCACCGAGCCGCCGGTCCGCTCGGCCCAGCGGCGCGGTTCGTCCTCCAGCCGGTGGTAGAGCGTCACCGAGTCCAGCGTGGGCTGCCGGGAGACGCCGCTGAACACCGCCCGGTCGGCCCGGACGTCCCCGTCCATCCAGTACCGCGCGACCGCGTACGGCGGCCCGGGCGTGCCGAACGCGGGCATCCGCGCCACCAGCTCGGGTGCCGCCGCGACCAGGCCGGGCGAGGCGCCGACCAGCGCGGCGAGTGCGGGCGGATCCACCGCGAGCACCACGTGCGGCGCCTCCCAGACGTCACCGTCGGCGCCGGTCACCCGCCACCCCGCCGGGGTACGGTCCAGCCGGGCCGCCGCCGCGCCGGTCGTCACCCGGCCGCCGTGCTTCTCCACGTGCCGGGTCAGCGGCTCCCAGATCGCCGTGCCGTAGTCCCGATCAGGGCAGTCGAACGCCAGCCCCTCCGGATTGCCGAGCAGGTAGAAGTGGAACTGCGCGATCATCTCGGCGGCCGACATCTCCGCCTCGTGGTTGAAGAACGAATGGGAGAAGACCTCGAACAGCATGGCCCGCGCCCGGTCCGGCAGCCGCAGCGAGGCGAGCAGTTCGTCAGCCGTGCGCTCGTCGAACTCCTCGTAGGTACGTACCGGGTCGTAGGTGAGCAACGGCAGCGCGGCGTCCCGGTCCATCGTGCGCAGGTCCGCCAGGCGCAGGCTCGGGCTGCGCAGCAGCAGCGCCAGCAGGTTCGCCGGCGGCGCCGGCGGCAGCTTGCCGAACTCCTCCGTCGGCCACTGCTCGGACAGGATCGGGTAGCCCGGGATCGGCTTGAGAAAACCCAGTTCCGGGTCGACCCGGCGCAGGATCGACCGCCAGTTCCAGTACTGCCGGAAGAACGCGTGGAAGCCGTGCTCGTTGCGCTGGACGCCGTCGGGCAGCTCCTCCGGCCACGCGCCGAGCCGCCCGCCGAGGTGCGGCGCCGCCTCCAGCACCGTCACCGCCACGCCGCGCTCGGCCAGCACCACAGCCGCCGACATGCCGGCGATGCCGCCGCCCACCACCAGCGCCGGGACCGGTCGCGGCACGCGGTCCGCGCCACCGCCGCCCGGGTCCACCACGTGCTCGCGTACGCCGATCAGGCGACCTACCACTTGCGACAGACTCACGGGGGCATCCTTCAGTCGGTGGTCCCCCCAGTCTGCCCGAGGTGAAGGGAAGGGGCCCTTGTTAACGCATACGGATGTGCGGGGACCCTTCTTAACGCCGGGCGGTTCGCGCGCTGCCTGCGCCGCGTGGGGGTGGAGGGCAGGTGTTAACAAGGGGCCCTTCCTCTACCGGAGGCGTTAACAAGGGGCCCTTCCTTTCACGGCAGGCAGCGGCGGGGGCGGTCGGACGGGGGCCAGACGTACTCCAGGTCGGGGGAGACGTCGGTGAACAACCGTGCATAGTGGGCGGGGTCCTTGCGCAGCAACGAGGATCGGTGGCTGCGGTGCAGGTCGTCGCGGCCCAGCCAGGGCGGCAGCTCACCGGCGGCGGCCAGCTCGTCCTGGGTGCGGATCAGCGAGATGCCGCAGGCGGCGGCGAGGTCGGTGGCGAGCGTGCCGGCACAGGTGTCGGCCCGGCCCGGCTCGCACCACACCGCGCACATGTCCAGCCCGTACCGGGTCAGCGCCTCCTCGTACCCGGCCCACATCTTCACCGCCGGGTGGTTGCGCCAGCCGTAGTCCGGCCGGGTCAGCCCGCGCAGCACCTGGATCGTCTCCACGCGCTGTTTGCCCAGCCGCTTCTGGTCCAGCGTGCGCGCGCTGGCCAGGAAGTCCGGATACGGCAGGAACGTCTGCATGCCGGTGCTCTACCCGTACCCGGCCCCACCATGCGTTCATGATCGCCGGGGCTGCGCGGATCGCGAGCGGCTGACTACGATCCGGGCATGGCCGAGCCTCTGCGCGACCGCGCGCGCCGCGCGACCGGCTGGCGGCTCCGGATGAACGGTGACGAACGCCCCCACTACGTCGTCTGCGGCTCGGACCCGCTCGCCTACTGGGTGGTCCGGTCGCTGCTCGCCACCGACAACGCCGACGGCCGGGTGCGGGTCACGCTCGTGGTGCCGGGCCGCCGCCGGTCCGAGGGCCCCGACGGCCGGGACGTGCCGGGGGTACGGGTGGTCACGGCGGAACGTCTCGACGAGGCCGCGTTCCGCCGGGCCGGGCTGGCCGGCGCGGCCGGGCTGGCCCTGTTGCACCAGGACGACGTGGGCAACATGCACGCCGCGCTCTGCGCCCAGGAGGTCGAGTCGCGGCTGCGCCTGGTGGTGCGGATGTTCAACACCAACCTGGCGGACGGGCTGCGGCAGCTCTTTCCCGACTCGGCGGTGCTCTCCGACGCCTCGATGGCCGCGCCCGCCTTCGTGGCCGCCGCGCTGGGCGAGGTGGCGCCGACGCACTTCCGGCACGCGGGGCGCACGCTCTACGTGGCCCGCCGCGACGACGTACGCCCGCAGGACGTGGTCTGCGGCCTGGCCGTGACCACGGATCCGGACCTGGTCCGGGTGCTGCCCGCGGACGAGGCGACGGCCGACGTGGTGCTGGCCGAGGCGACCGGGCGACCGGCGGGCACCGAGGTCGCCGCGCGGCGGCTGGTACGGGCGCGACGGCGCCGGCAGCCGATGGCCGTGCTGCTGCGCGCGGTCCGCCACTTCGCCACCCGCAAGATCGGTATCGCGGTGCTGGTGCTGCTCGGGGTGATCGCGGCGCTGGGCTGGCTCAACGCCCGGGCCGCGGACGTGAGCTGGAGCGAGGCGGTCTACCTGACGCTGGTCACCACGCTCACCGGGCAGGACCCGGACGTCAACAAGCCGGTCGCCGCGCAGGTGATGCAGGTGGTGCTCAACCTGGCCGGGCTGGCGCTGATCCCGCTGATCACGGCCGCCGTGGTCGACGGCGTCGTGAACGCCCGGCTGGCGTTGCACGCCGGCCGGGTCCAGCCGGACCGCTCCGGGCACGTGGTGATGGTCGGTCTGGGCAACATCGGCACCCGGGTGATGGCGCAGCTGCACGACTTCGGCGTCGAGGTGGTGGCGATCGACAAGAACCCGGACGCGCGCGGCGCCGCGCTGGCGCGTCGGCTGGGCGTGCCGGTGATCGTGGGCGACGCGGGCCGGGAGGAGACGCTCCGGTCCGCCTCGGTGGACACCTGCCAGGCGCTCGTCGTGGTGTCCACCGACGACGGGACGAACCTGCGGGCCGCGCTGATCGCCCGGTCCCTCGACCGGGATCTGCGGGTGGTGCTGCGACTGTTCGACGGCGACTTCGCCGAGCGGATCCAGCAGGCGTTCGGCATCGGCATCTCGCGCAGCGTGTCCTATCTGGCCGCGCCGGCGTTCGCGGTGGCCCTGCTGGACCGCGCGGTGGTCGCCACCATCCCGGTCGACAGGCACGCGCTGCTGGTCACCGAGGTGCCGGTGGTGGCCGGTTCGCCGCTGGACGGGCGTCCGCTGAGCGCGGTGGCCCGGCCGGGCGAGGTGCGCCTGCTCGCGCACGCCCGACCGAACCAGAAGGCCGACTGGTCGGCCGACCCGCGCATGGTGATCCAGGCCGGCGACCGGCTGACCGTGGTGGCCCGGCGGTCCGGGCTGACCGCGCTGCTCCGGGAGACCACGCCCGCGCCGCCACCGGCGCCCACCGGTCCACCCGCCGCACGCCGCCCACAGGAGTGACCGGCTGCGTCAGGCAGGTCGACGACGGCGGCGGATCGCGTACCCGAGTGCGCCGAGGGCGAGCACGCCGAACCCGGCGAGCACGCTCGGCAGCGGCAGGTTGACCGCCAGCACCAGGCAGCCGACGAGCCCGAACGCGGCGAGCAGCCGTACCGGGACGCGTCGGGCCGGTTCCGGACCGAGGGTCAGCGCGGACGCGTTGGTGATCGCGTAGTAGACCAGCACGGTGCAGCTGGAGAAGCCGATCGCGCCCCGGACATCGCCGACGGTCACGACGGCGATCACCACGGCGGCCACCGCCAGTTCGGCGCGGTGCGGCACCCGGTGGCGCGGATGGACCGCCGCGAGCGCACCGGGTAGGTCCCGGCGGCGGGCCATCGCCAGTGTGGTCCGGCCGACGCCCGCCAGCAGCGACAGCAGCACCCCGGTCACCGCGACGGCGGCACCGGCCCGGACCAGCCAGGCCAGCCCCGGGTGCCCGGCGGCGGTCACCACCTCGACCAGCGGCGCGTCGGTGGCGGCCAGCCGGTCGGCACCGAGCACGCCGAGCGCGACCACCGCGAGCGCCAGGTAGATCGCCAGCACCGCGCCGAGCGCCAGCGGCACCGCCCGGGGGATGGTGCGCTCCGGGTCGCGTACCTCCTCGCCCAGCGTGGCGATCCGCGCGTACCCGGCGAAGGCGAAGAACAGCAGCCCGGCGGCGGTGAGCACACCGCGTACCCCGAGGTCGGCGGGGGCGGTGAGCCGGTCGGCGGCCACCTGCGGCGCGCCGGTCACCGCCACCACGGCGAGCACCGTCAGCACCACCGCGACGAGGACCCGGGTGGCGGTGGCGGTCTTGCCGATGCCGCGCAGGTTCACCGCTGTCACCGCCACCACCGCGAGGACCGCGACGAGCCGCGCCCGCCCCGGCCACAGGTACGCCCCGACGGTCAGTGCCATGGCCGCGCAGCTCGCGGTCTTGCCGACCACGAAGCCCCAGCCGGCCAGGAAACCCGCGAACGGGTGCAGCCGTTCCCGGCCGTAGACGTAGGTGCCGCCGGACTCGGGGTAGCGGGCGGCGAGCCGGGCCGAGCTGGTCGCGTTGCAGTAGGCGATGAAACCGGCGACCGCCAGCGCGACGAGCAGGCCGAGGCCGCCGGCCGCCGCGGCGGCCGGGGCGAAGACCACGAAGACGCCCGCGCCGAGCATCGAGCCGAGACCGATGACGACCGCGTCGGGTACGCCGAGTCGCCGCGCCAGCTGTTCCACCCCGGCAGCCTAGGGCGTGTCCTGTCGATCATGTAGTGGTTGATCGTTGACGATGTGCCGGTGGTGCGTCGTGGTGAGTTGACCGATGAGGCGTGGGCGGTGATCGCGCCGCTGCTACCGGAACCTGGTGGGGCGCGGGGGCGGTGGCGGGATCACCGTCAGGTCATCAACGGGATCTTGTGGAAGCTGCGTACGGGTGCGCCGTGGCGTGACCTGCCGGAACGCTTCGGGCCGTGGAAGACCTGCCACGAACGGCTGCGCCGCTGGACCGCTGATGGGACATGGGATCGGGTCCTGGCCGCGGCGCAGGTGCATGACGACGGCACGCCGGTGCAGTGGACGATCAGCATCGACTCGTCGATCGTGCGGGCGCACCAGCATGCCGCTGGCGCCCGCAAAAAGGGGGCTCCCCGGCAAGTGCGGCGACGCCTGGTGCGCAGGATGGCGAGGCCATCGGCCGGTCCCGCGGCGGGTTGAGCACGAAGATTCACCTCGCGGTCGACGGACGCGGACGGCCGCTGTCGATCCTGCTCACCCCCGGCCAAGCCGGCGACAACCCGCAGCTGTTGGCGCTGCTGGACGCGATCCGCGTCAACGAGCCCGGGCCGGGTCGGCCCCGCAAGCGACCGGAGGTGCTGATCGCGGACAAGGGCTATGCACATGACTCGACCCGGCGAGCCCTGCGACAACGCGGGATCCGGCACGTCATCCCGGAACGCAGCGACCAGGTCGCTCGCCGGGCCGCCAAGGGCAGCCACGGCGGGCGACCACCGGCCTTCGACAAGGCGATCTACAAGAAGCGCAACGTCGTGGAACGCTGCTTCAACCGGCTCAAGCAGTGGCGTGACCTGGCAACTCGATACGCCAAACGTGCATCCCTCTACCGAGCCGGCCTCGTCCTGATCGCTGCCGTCATCTGGCTCCCATGATCGACAGGACACGCCCTAGGAGCCCGGGGTGAACAGCGGGTGCCGTCGTCCGCTCAGCGCGGCGCGGACCAGGCGACCGGACGGCCCCGGTCACCGAGGCGGCGGGGCAGCGGCAGGTCGTCCCAGGGCACCCGGTGCAGCAGACGGTCCAGCAGCAGGCCGAGCAGCAGCCCGGCGACCGAGTCGGTCAGCCAGTGCCAGCCCAGGTAGACGGTGGTGCAGAAGACCACCGCCGGGGGCACCACCCGGACCACAGTGACCAGCCGGGGCGGGACGGTACGGCCGAAGGACCGCACGAGCGGGGCCAGCAGCAGAGCCAGTACGCCGTACCAGACGATCGCGTTGGCGACGTGACCGGACGGGTACGACTGCGCGAAACGCACCGGCAGGTCGTGCTGGAACAGCGGCAGCGTCTGTTCGGGCGACAGGAACGGCTCCTTGACCGAGGCGCTCGGCGCCGGGCGGGCCGTCCACACCTTCAGCGGGCCGATCGTGAAGAACGTGAGCACGAACCCGACCACCGGCGGCAGCAACGGCCGTACCGAGCGCAGCCGCAGCGCCAGCAGCACGCCCAGCCCGGCCGCGAGCAGCGTCAGCGGGGTGCCCTGGCCGAGCAGGTTCAGCGTGATCGCCACCCAGCGGGCGGCGGCCGGGCGGTTGTCGTCGGACCAGTCGGCCACCGCCCGGTCGAGCCCGAACAGGTGACCGGAGGCGAGCGCCACGGTGATCGCCACCACGGACGCGAGCAGCAGCCCGTCGAACCACCACCCGGCCGGCCGGACCGGCCGCAGCCGCAGGCCACCGCGTACCCCCGAGGTCTGACGCACGCGACCACGCTACCGGCCGCCGGCGGTGGCCGGGCGGCGCGGGCATCGGCGGCTGTGTGCCCAGCCACGAAGGGAAGCGCGGCGCGGGGGTCAGCGGTCACACTGGTTGCCGTGCGGATCACCTCGGCCCTCGTCGACCCGGCGCTGCTCGACCTCCCCTGGTCGACACCGCTGGAGCAGTGGCCTGCCGAGCACCTGGTGGCGCTGCCCCAGGGCATCTCGCGGCACATCGTGCGGTTCGTCCGGCTCGGCGGGTACGTCTACGCGGTGAAGGAGACCGGCGAGCGGGTCGCCGAGCGCGAGTACGACCTGCTGCGGGCACTGGAGCGGATCGACTTCCCGTCGGTCGAGGCCATCGCGATCGTGGCCGACCGGCAGACCGACGACGGCGAGCCGCTGGACCCGGTGCTGATCACCCGGCACCTCCAGTTCTCGCTGCCCTACCGGGCGCTGTTCTCCAACACGCTGCGCCCGGAGACGATGAACCGGCTGCTGGACGCGCTGGCCGCGCTCATCGTGCGGATGCACCTGACCGGGTTCTTCTGGGGCGACTGCTCGCTGTCGAACACCCTGTTCCGGCGGGACGCGGGCGCGTTCGCCGCCTACCTGGTCGACGCCGAGACCGGCGCGTTGCACCCGTCGCTGTCCAACGGCCAGCGCGGCGAGGACCTGGAGATCGCCCGGGTCAACATCTTCGGCGAGGCGCTCGACCTCCAGGCCGCCGGCCTGCTGCACGAGTCGATCGACCCGGAGGTGGTCTGCGAGGAGGTCGTGCAGCGCTACGAGCGGCTCTGGCACGAGATCACGTATGAGCAGCAGGTGGAGCGCGCCGCCCGGCACGACATCGAGCGCCGCATCCGCCGCCTCAACGAGCTGGGCTTCGACGTGGCCGAGGTGGCCATGTCGACTGTCGACAACGGGCGCTACCTGGTCCGGCCGAAGGTGGTCGACGCCGGCTACCACACCCGGCGGCTGCTGCGCCTGACCGGCCTGGACGCCGAGGAGAACCAGGCCCGCCGGCTCCTCAACGACCTGGACGCCTACCGGCTGGAGAGCGACCTGACCGACGAGCAGCAGGCGGCGCACCGCTGGCTGACCGAGGTCTTCGAGCCGGTGGTCCGGGCGGTGCCGGCGCACCTGCGGAACAAGCTGGAGCCGCAGGAACTGTTCGCCCAGATCATCGAGCACAAGTGGCTGCTCTCCGAGCAGGCCGGGCGGGACGTCGGAATGCGCCGGGCGGTGCAGTCGTACCTGGCCGACGTGCTGGTGCACCGGCCGGACGAGCAGGCCGTGCTCGGCGTCGAGGTGCCCACCACCTGACCGCTGGGCGGGTCAGTCCACCCAGTCGCCGCCGCGCATCACCCGTACCACGTTCAGGTCGTCGTCCAGCATCACCAGGTCGGCGCGCAGGCCGGTGCGCAGCGCGCCCACCCGGTCGCCGAGGCCGATCGCGCGGGCCGGGGTGGTGGCGACCATCCGGCAGGCGTCCGGCAGGGCCACGCCCGCGCCGACCGCGTGCCGCAGCGCCGCGTCCATGGTGAGGGTGCTGCCGGCGATCGCGCCGTCGCGGCTCAGCCGGGCCACCCCGTCGGCCACTGTGACCGCCTGGCCGCCCAGCTCGTACTCGCCGTCCGGCATCCCGGCGGCGGCCATCGCGTCGGTGATCAGCGCGGCCCGGTCCGGGCCCGCCACCGAGGTGGCGAAACCGAGCATGCCGTCGTGCAGGTGCACCCCGTCGGCGACCAGCTCGCACACCACGTTCGGGGCCTCCAGCAGCGCCACCACCGGGCCGGGCTCGCGGTGGTGCACCGGGCGCATCCCGTTGAACAGGTGGGTGCCGACGGTCGCGCCCGCAGCCACCGCCGCCCGGGTCTGCTCCCAGGTGGCGTCGGTGTGCCCGATCGCCGCCACCACGCCGCTCGCCACCAGCAACTCGATCGCCTTGGTGGCGCCGTCCCGCTCGGGCGCGAGCGTCACCATGCGTACGGCGCCGCCGCCCAGCTCGATCAGCTCGGTCAGCTCGGCGGTGGACGGGTCGCGCAGGAACTCCGGGTTCTGCGCGCCGCAGCGGTCGCCGGACAGGTACGGGCCCTCGTAGTGGACGCCGGCCAGCACGCCGGACTCCACCAGCGGGCGGAAGGCGGCGGTGGCGTCGCGCATCAGCTCGAACGGGGAACTGACCAGGCTCGCCAGCAGCGTGGTGGTGCCGTGAGCGAGGTGGAACGCGGCGGCCTGCCGCGCCGACTCCGGGTCGCCGGTGGTGAACGTGTGCCCGCCGCCGCCGTGGGTGTGCATGTCCACGAAACCCGGCACGATCCAGTGGCCGTCGCGCACCGACGGGTACTCGGCGACAGCGGTGATCCGCCCGTCCGCGATCTCCACGCAACCCTGCCGGATGACGCCGGTCGGGGTCACCACCTTGCCGGTCACGCGCCGGGTCATCGACTCTCCTTCGCCAGGGTGTCCAGGGCCAGCAGGGCGGCGCCCAGGCAGCCGGCCTCGTCACCGAGGTCGGCCGCGACCAGGCGCGGCTCGCGGTGGAACGTCAGCCGCTCGCGCAACGCCGTCCGCAGCGGGTCGAACAGCCGCGGACCGGCCTGGGCCAGCCCGCCGCCGAGCACCACTGTCGACACATCGTAGAGGGCCTGCCCGGTGGCGAGTCCGTCGGCGAGCGCCTCGACCGCGTCCTGCCACACCTCGACGGCGAGCGGTTCACCGGCGGCCGCCCGGTCGGCCACCTCGGCGGCGGTGGTGGGCGCGCCGGACAGCTC
The DNA here is from genome assembly GCF_027460145.1 of Micromonospora sp. WMMA1949. Classification (NCBI taxonomy): domain Bacteria; kingdom Bacillati; phylum Actinomycetota; class Actinomycetes; order Micromonosporales; family Micromonosporaceae; genus Micromonospora; species Micromonospora sp. WMMA1949. Next base: position 3,083,072 of record NZ_JAPZBG010000001.1, read on the forward strand.
CGCGTACCGGCGCCCGATCGCCGAGGCCGACGACACCGCCTCCAGGCACCCGGCCCGCCCGCACCCGCAGCGCGGGCCGCCGGGGCGTACCAGGATGTGGCCGATCTCCCCGGCGGCGCCGTGCGCGCCGGTGGCGGCCGACCCGTCGACCACGTGGGCGGCGGCGATGCCGGTGCCGATCGCGACGAACAGCACGTGCCCGGCGTCCCGTCCGGCGCCGAGCCGCGCCTCGGCCAGGCCGCCGGCACGCACGTCGTGGCCGAGCGCCGCGGGCAGTCCCAGCCGCGTGCCCGCCAGGTCCCGCAGCGGTACGTCCCGGAAGCCCACGTTCGCCGACCAGACCGCCACGCCACGCGCCTCGTCGACCACACCGGGTACGGCGATGCCGCAGGCCACCGGGGTACGACCGTCGGCGCGGGCCTTGCCGGCGAGCCCCTCGGCCACGTCGAGGATCGTGCCGACCACGGCCTCCGGGCCGCGCTGCGCGTCGGTGGCGTGCCGTTCGGTGTGCACAGTCGTGCCGTCCGGCCGGACCAGGGCGCACTTCATCCCGGTGCCGCCCACGTCCAGCGCGACGACGACCTCGTCGCCGCGGCTCACGCCAGGACCACGGACCGGGTGAGATGGCGCGGCGCGTCCGGGTCGAGGCCGCGGGTGGTGGCGAGCGCGACCGCGAAGCGCTGGGCCAGGATCAGGTCGGCCATCGGGTCGACCGGGTTGCGGCCGGCGGACCAGCTCGTCAGCACCGTACGCCAGCCGTGCGTGCGGCTGTGCACGAACGCGGCGCCGGTGGCGGCCACGTCCTCGGGCAGGCCGTCCGGAATCTCGCCGAGCGCCCAGACCAGGCGGCCGGGCGCGGCGACCGAGATCGGGCCGTGGCGGTAGTCCATGGCCGGGTACGCCTCGGCCCAGAACGTGGCCGCCTCGCGGCACTTCAGCGCCGCCTCCTGGGCCAGCCCGACGGTCCAGCCGCGGCCGAGGAAGGTGACCTGCTCGATGCCGGCCGGGTCGATCGGCAGCGGGGCCCGTACGGCCACCTCGGCGTCGGCGGCCAGCCGCCCGAGGTCCTCGCCGAGGTGGGCGCGCAGCAGCGCGAGCGCGGTGGTGGCGAAGCGGGTCTGCACCACCGCCCGCTCGTCGGCGAAGGGCAGCGCGACGGTGGCGTCGGCGAGCGTCACGGCGGCCGAGTCCGGGTCGCCGACCAGGACCGTGGTGGGGATCTCCCCGCGCAGCGCGGTGAGCAGGTCGAGCACCTCGGTGGTGGTGCCGGAGCGGGTGATCGCGATCAGCCGGTCGTAGCGGCGGCCGGCCGGGAACTCGCTGGCCTGGAAGGCGTCGGTCTCGCCCTGGCCGGCGGCCTCGCGCAGCCCGGCGTACGCCATGGCCATGAACCACGACGTGCCGCAACCGACCACCGCGACCCGCTCGCCGGGGCGCGGCAGGCGCTCGGCGACGGTCGGAGCGAGTCGCGCCGCCTCCCGCCAGCAGTCGGGCTGGCTCGCGATCTCCGCGTGCACGTACGCCATGACAACTCCTCGCCGGGAAAAACCCTTGCGCAATACGGCGCGATACTGCCGTCTTTCGCGCGTCATTCTGCGCGAAGCGGCGTGGTTGTGGCAACTGTCTCCAAGTTCGCGCAGCGAAGGCTTTTGCGCGGACTGAGTTTCGCGCACTAGTGTGCACGCAACCGATCACCGTTCACGCATAGTCAGGGAGGCCCCAGCGGTGGACCGCTACGCGCGCTGGAACGCGCTGCTGGAGATGCTGACCGACAGCGGCCGGGTCACCGTCGAGGAGGCGGCCGACCGGCTGGACGTCTCCCAGGCCACCATCCGGCGTGACTTCGACCAGCTCGCCCAGCAGCAGATGATCACCCGCACCCGGGGTGGCGCGGTCGCCAACGGCGTCTCCTACGACCTGCCGCTGCGCTACAAGACCGCGAAGCACTCGGCCGAGAAGCAGCGGATCGGCACGGCCGCCGCCGCCCTCGTCTCCCCGGGCACCGTGGTCGGCCTCAACGGCGGCACCACGAGCACCGAGGTCGCGCGGGCGCTGGCCGTACGCCCCGACCTCAACACCAGCGCGGAGGGCGCCCAGCTCACCGTGGTCACCAACGCGCTGAACATCGCCAACGAGCTGCTGGTGCGCTCGCGGATGAAGGTGGTGGTGGCCGGCGGCGTGGTCCGGCCCAAGTCGTTCGAGCTGGTCGGCCCGCTGGGCGGGGCGCTGCTGCGTGAGGTCACGCTTGACGTCGCGCTGCTCGGCGTGGACGCGATCGACCCGCAGCTCGGCGCCGCCGCGCACCACGAGGGGGAGGCGGCAATGAACAGTCTCATGGTCGCCCGCGCCAAGCGGGTCGTCGTGATAGCCGATTCCTCGAAGCTCGGTGGGCACGCGTTCGCCCGGATCTGCCCGGTGGACCGGGTCGAGACGCTGGTGACCGACTCCGGCGCGTCGCCGGACGTGGTGGCGGCGTTCCGCGACGCCGGAGTCCACGTCGTCTGCGCCTGACGCGCAAGGAAGGGCCCCTTCTTAACGCCTGCGGTAGGGGAGGGGCCCCCTTTTGACACGCCTTGACACGCCGACACTGCATACCGGGTATTGCCTTCCGGTGCATACCGCGTATGGTGTCGCTGACGCCTACTTATCGGGGGAGGTCAGCTGTGTCGGCTGTCCTGGAGATCGAAGGTCTCCGCAAGACGTACCGGAGCCGGAAGCGCGGGGTTCGCCACGCGCTCGACGGCTTCGACATGCGAGTGGAAGCCGGCCAGGTGCACGGCTTCCTCGGCCCGAACGGTTCGGGCAAGACCACCACGCTGCGTACGCTGCTCGGCCTGATCAAGCCGAACGGCGGCCGGATGGCGATCCTCGGTCAGGAGCTGCCGCACGCGCTGCCGGCCGTCGCCGGGCAGGTCGGTGCCATCGTGGAGAGTCCGCAGTTCTTCCCGCACTTCAGCGCGCGGGACACGCTGGGCCTGCTCGCCCAGGCGGGTGAGCTGCCCAAGCAGCGCGTGGACGAGGTGCTGGAGCTGGTCGGGCTGCGCGACCGGGCGGGTGAGCGGGTCAAGACCTACTCGCTCGGCATGAAGCAGCGCCTCGCGGTCGCGTCCGCGCTGCTCAAGAACCCCAAGCTGCTGATCCTCGACGAGCCGGCGAACGGCCTCGACCCGGGCGGCATCCGGGAGATGCGCGGGCTGATGCGGGAGCTGTCCGAGGCCGGGATGACTGTGGTGCTCTCCAGCCACATCCTGGGCGAGATCCAGCTCATCTGTGACTCGGTCACCATCATCTCGCTCGGCCGCCGGGTCGCGTTCGGGCCGGTCGACCAGGTGCTCGCGGCCCACTCCCAGGGCGCCGTGCGGGTACGCCTGGAGGCGGTCGACGACCTGCCCCAGGCCGCCGACGCGCTCAGCCGTGCCGGGGTCGGCGTGACCGCCGAGCCGGACCACCTGATGCTGTCCGGTGTGGACAAGCCGGCCACCGTCAGCCGGCTGCTCGCCGAGCAGGGCCTGTACGTCAGCGAGCTCACCCCGGTCGCCGTCGACCTGGAGAGCGTCTTCCTCGAACTGACCGCCACCGCGCCGGTCCCCGGCCAGCACCGTCAGGTCGATCAGTCCGCCAAGGTCGACCAGACCGGCACCGCAGGAGGTTGGGGCGCATGACCCTGTTCGTCACCGAGCTGCGCCGGCTCGGCAAGCGCCGGGTGACCCGGCTGATGCTCGTGCTCCTGGTGCTCGGCCTGGCCACCGTCGCGACCGCGTTCAGTTTCTCCAGCGAGAAGCTCTCGCCCGTGGTGGTGGCCGAGGCCGAGGCCAAGGCGAACAACGACTACCAGTCCGCGATGACGGACTGGAAGCGTAACGTCGCGGAGTGCGAGGCGGCCCAGGCGCGCGGCGAGAAGACCGAGGAGCGGTACGGCCCGAACTGCGGCAAGGACTACCAGCCGCAGCCCGACATGTTCGAGGCGAAGTGGTACCTGCCGTACCAGTTCGACTTCCGGGCCGAGTTCCCCATGTTCATCGCCGTGTTCGCCGCCTCCGTGGCGCTGTTCGGCTTCATCGTCGGCGCCTCCTTCGTGGGCGCCGAGTGGAACACCGGCGGGATGATGAACCTGCTGCTGTGGCGACCGAAGCGGCTGACCGTGCTGGGCACGAAGCTGGCCGCCCTGCTGACCACGGTGTTCGGCCTGACCGTGGTGCTCGGCGCGCTCTGGACGGCGGCGTTCTGGCTGATCGCCGGCCAGCGGGGCAGCACCGCGAAGATGACCGCCGGGGTGTGGCAGTCGATCGGGCTGGACGGGCTGCGCGCGCTGGGCATGACGCTCCTCGTGGCGGCGGTCGGGTTCGCGCTGGCCTCGCTGGGCCGGCACACGGCGATGGCGCTCGGCGCGGCGGTGGGCATCTTCGCGGTGAGTGAGATCGGCATCCGGATCGCGGTCGCCGTGCTCGGGGTGCAGTTCGGCGACCGGTACGTGCTCTCCACGTACGCCCAGTCGTGGTTCCTGAAGCAGGCGGAACTGTTCGACTACGACACCTGTCAGTTCTCCCAGGGCGCCTGCGAGCCGGCCACGTACGTGGTCACCTGGCAGCAGTCGGCTGTGGTGTTCGGCGTGGCCCTGGTGGGCGCGGTCGTGGCCGCGTTCTGGACGATGCGGCGGCGGGACATCGCCTGACCTGGTCCGCGCCGCCGGCTCCCCCCGGCGGCGCGGACCCCGCGTCCGATGCGGCCGGGGGCGGCCCTGGTTACGCTGGGGCTCCCCCGGCCGGCGCGCTCCGCGTGCCGGTCACCCGCCGTCGGAGAGGAGCGCCATGTCCGCCGACGCCTCGCAGCGGGCCGCCGTCGACCCGTCCGGCCCGGCAGCGGGTACGCGCCACGCGGGCGGGACGGTTCCGCCACCGCGCACCGCTCCGCCCGTCGAGTCCACCGCACCGTCGGAGCCGTCGGAGTCCGTTCGGCCCGGGTCGCCGCCTGTCGAGTCCACCGCGCCGGTCGAGCAGCCCGGTCCGGAAGCGGCGGATACGGCCGCCGCGGGCACGACGCCGGCCGGCCTCACCGAGCGGGAGCAGCGGATCCTCGCCTTCGAGGCGCAGTGGTGGAAGCACGCCGGCGCCAAGGAACAGGCCATCCGGGACACGTTCGGGCTCTCCGCGACCCGGTACTACCAGCTGCTCAACGCCCTGCTCGACCACCCGGCCGCGCTCGCCGCCGAGCCGGTGCTGATCGGCCGGCTGCGCCGGCTGCGCTCGTCGCGTGCCCGTAACCGGCGACGCTGACCGGCCTCACTTCTCGTACGTGCGCAGCCCGTTGCCGATGGCGAAGAACGTCGGCGCCCACTCGCCGATGAAGATGCCCCAGCGGTCCGCCCGCGCCACCCCGGCGCGCTCCATGTGCTTGGAGAGGAACCAGCTGGTGACCGAGAGGCCGATGCTGACGAATCCGGCTAGGTAGGCGTGCTCCGCCCGGATGCCACCTTCGTGCAACCGCTCCAACATGTCGTACCCCCTGTCACCGGGACCGACCCGGTCGCGTCCGACGCTACCGAAGGTCCGGAGAAGATGACGCACGGTTATCGCGATCGGGGTCGGCGGCGGATGACCGGGCGCGGTCCGGGTAGGCGGCCGGCGACGACGAACGGAGGCCGACGATGGGGGCACCAGACCGCCGGTACGCGATCGGCAGCAGCCCGGCCCGCCCGACGGCGGAGGCGCCGGTGATGCGGGTGCGTTCCGCGTCCGACCCGGCGCCCGGTCGTCCGGAGAACGAGGACGTGGTCTTCCGGTTCGGCCCGCTCGTCGGCGTCCTCGACGGGGCCACCGTGCCCGAGGGATTCGACACCGGCTGCGTGCACGGTCCCGCCTGGTACGTCCGGCACCTGGCCGCCCGGATCGGCCTGGCGGTCGCGGCCCGCCCCGCGGCCACGCTGATGAGCAGCCTCGCGGCGGCGATCCTCGCGGTACGGGCCGACCACGGCGGGATGTGCGACCTCGATCATCCGGGCACCCCGTCGTCCACCGTCTGCCTGCTCCGGCACAGCGGCGACCGGGTCGACCACCTGGTGCTCTGCGACAGCCCGCTGGTGCTCGACACCGGCCGGGGGATCGAGGTGGTCACCGACGACCGGCTCGCGGACGCGGTGGCGGACCTGCGCCGCAGCGCCGCCGCGCTGCCCGACGGCGACACCGACCCGGCCACCCGGTTCCGGCGCGCCACGACCGTGCAGCGCACCCGGATGAACCGAACCCACGGCTACTGGGCGGCGGCGAGCGATCCGGACGCGGCGTACCACGCGCTCACCGGGACGCTTCCGCTGCGCGGTCCGGGAGCGCTGCGCCGGGCCGCGCTGCTCAGCGACGGGGCGTCCTGCGCTGTCGACCAGTTCGGCCTGTTCGACTGGGCCGGGCTGCTGGAGTTGCTGGCGGTGGAGGGCCCGGAAGGGCTGATCGACCGGGTCCGCGTGGCCGAGCGGGACCACCCGGACCGGCTGCGCCGGCGCAAGCGCACCGATGACGCCTCGGTGGTGCTCTGCGAGTTCGGCCCGTCGACGTGACCACACTCACCCCGGAACGACCGGTCGGATGACAACGCAGCGTGAGGCGGGAACACCCCGGGGGTACGACCGGACGAGGCGATCGGCCATAGCGGCAATCCCTCCCCAAAGCGGTGGACGACCCGGACGGCGGGCGGCAGACTGCGCGACGTGACGGGTGCGGTACGGCTGGAGCCGGTAGACGAACGGAACCTGGAACCGTTGCTCTCCGTAGCGGCGGCTGAGGCGGAACCGGAGGACGTCATGCCTCCGGTGGACGCCCCGGCGGGCTGGTCGCTGGCCCGCCGTGACGCGTTCCGCGAGTTCCACCGCGCCAGCCTCGGCGGGCTCAACGGCCCGACCGGCACGGCCATGTACGCGATCGTCTCCGGCGGTGAGGTGGTCGGCATGGTGCGGATGACCCGCCGGGACGAGCCGGGCACCGTGGAGACCGGCATGTGGCTCGGCCGGTCCGCGCGAGGCCGGGGCCTGGGCGCCGCCGCGCTGCGGCAGTTGCTGCACGCCGCCGCGGCGGCCGGGATGCACACGGTGGTCGCGGACACCACGCCGGACAACGCGGGCGCGATCTCGGTGCTGCGCAAATGCGGCGCGGAATTACGCGAGGAAGACGGAAAACTGCACGCCCGAATGTCGCTGGATTCCGCCCTGCCGATCCGCTGACCCGCTTCTCTCCGCATTCATCCCGGCTGCGTTTCTCCTGCTCAGCAATGCCTCACTGGGCGATTTCGCACTCCTGCGGAAATGTTTTTTCAATGGGATGACGGGTACTGCCCGCCTCTCCGGGAGCGCGACGCCCGCCTCCCGGGGAGTGCGAAGGAGTGCGGATGAAAAGCGGAGCACGAGTGGCGTTGGCGGTGGGGTTCGGCTACCTGCTGGGTCGCCGCAGGAAGATGCGTACCGCGCTGACGCTCGCCGCGGCGGTGGCCGCCGGGCGGGCCAGCCAGCGCCCGGGGGGCCTCAAGCAGCTCGGCGCGAACCTGGTCGCCGCGAACCCGCAACTGCGTAACCTCGGCGGGCTGGGCCCGCCGCTGGTGGCCGCCGGGCGGGCTGCCGCGACCGCCGCCGCCGGCAACGGCATCGACGCCATCGGCGGACGCCTGCGCGGGGGCGCCGACGCGTTGCGCCGCAGGAGCGGCACGGGTCGGCCGGACGCCGAGCGTTCCGCGCCCGACGAGGAGCCGGAGCTGGACGACCAGCCCGACGCGCCGGTGCCCGCCCGAGCCGATCGGGGGCGGTGAGTCGTGGCGACGAGCAACCTCACCGACCGGGTACGCGACGAGATCGGCGGCGAGCTGCGCAACCTCGCCACGGCCCTCGGTGAACGCGCCGTGCAGGCGGTCACCGATCGGGTCACCGACGCCACCGGGCGGCTCAGCGAGTACGCGAAGCAGGGCGGCGACCCGGGCCTGGTCGCCGCGGCCACCGGCGCGCAGCGGCTGGCCGGTGGCGCCTCCCCGGTGAAGGCCATGTTCCATGCCGGCGTGGCCGGCGGTAAGGAGAAGCTGATGGCGGCGTTCGGTCGCAAGGGTGGCCGGGACGGCGGCAAGACGCTCAAGGTCACCAACATCGTCGAGACAATCGAGGTCGGCGTGCCGGTCCGGGTCGCTTACAACCAGTGGACGACGTTCGGTGACTTCCCGAGCTTCATGAAGAAGGTCGAGCAGGCCGACTGCGACGCCGACGAGAAGATGACCTGGAAGGCGCAGGTGCTCTGGTCGCACCGGACCTGGGAGTCGACGATCGTCCGGCAGATCCCGGACCGGTTGATCCACTGGCGGTCCAAGGGCGAGAAGGGCTCGGTCGACGGCACTGTGAGCTTCCACGAGGTCGCCCCGGAGCTGACCCGGATCCTGGTCGTGCTGGAGTACCACCCGCAGGGCTTCTTCGAGCACACCGGCAACCTGTGGCGCGCCCAGGGCCGCCGGGTCCGGCTGGAGCTGAAGCACTTCGTCCGGCACGTGATGACCCGGACCGTGCTCGACCCGGACGCGGTCGAGGGCTGGCGCGGCGAGATCGAGGACTCGCAGGTCGTCAAGGACCACGAGACCGCGCTGCGGGAGGAGCGGGGCGACGCCGGGGCGGCCGACGACGAGTACGCCGCCTACGACGAGGGCGAGGACTTCGACGACGACGAGTACGCCGACGAGCCGGTCCTCACCGCGCCGGAGCGTGCCCGCAGCAGGCCGGTACGCGCACAGCGTGAATCCGAGCGCCGCCGCCGCGTCCCGGAGCGGCCCCGCCGCCCCGCCGCCCGCCGCCGCGACGACAGCTGACCGCCGCCTCGACGAGAGCTGACCGTCGGGCGGCCCGTCAGGACCGGTCGGCGGCGTACGTCTCGAGGTGCGCGAGTTGCACCGGGTCCAGCGAGGGCCGGACACGGTTCCGGGCCGCCTCGACGTGCGCGGCGTTCACCGTGCTCGCCTCCAGCGACTCCCGCATGGCGGCCAGCGCCGCCTCCCGGATCAGCGCGGCGCAGTCGGCGGCGGAGAAGCCGTCCAGTTCGGTGCCGAGCGCGTCGAGGTCCACGTCCGGGGCGAGCGGGACGTCCCGGGCGGAGGCGCGGAGGATCTCCGTGCGGGCCGGGCCGTCCGGTGGCGGCACGTAGACGAGGCGTTCCAGCCGGCCGGGGCGCAGCAGCGCCGGGTCGACCAGCTCCGGCCGGTTGGTCGCGCCGACCACCACCACGTTGCGCAGCGCCTCCACGCCGTCCAGTTCGGTGAGCAGCGCCGCCACCACCCGGTCGGTCGTGCCGCCGTCGGTGGCCTGCCCGCGTACCGGGGCCAGCGCGTCCACCTCGTCGAGGAAGACGAGAGTGGGCGCGGCCTGGCGGGCGCGGCGGAACAGCTCCCGGACCGCCCGTTCGCTCTCACCCACCCACTTCGAGAGCAGCTCCGCGCCCTTCACCGACAGCACGTTGGCCCGCCCGGACCCGGCCAGCGCGGTCACCAGGTAGGTCTTGCCGCAGCCGGGCGGGCCGTAGAGCAGCACCCCACGCGGCGGCGTCACGCCCAGCCGGGCGAACGTGTCCGGATAGGTCAGCGGCCAGAGCACCGACTCGGTGAGCGTCTGCTTGACCTCGTGCAGCCCGCCCACGTCGTCCAGCGTCACCGACGCCAGCTCCAGCGTGGACGCCGACATCGTGGTCGGGCGGACCACCTCCAGCGCGGCGGTGAAGTCGGCCATCGCCACCGTCGGCGTCTCCGCAGTCTTCTGCCGCAGCGCCGCGCGGACCCCGGCCTCGCGCACCAGCGCCGCCAGGTCCGCCGCGACGAACCCGGGCGTACGGCCGGCCACCTCGTCCAGCCGGACGTCACCGGCGAGCGGCACCTCACGGGTCAACACCGTCAGCTGTTCCCGGCGCAACGCCGCGTCGGGCAGCGGCACGGTGATCCGCAGCGCGAGCAGGTCCGGGCCGCGCAGCGCCGGGTCCACCGCCTCGGGGCGCCCGCTGGTGCACACCACTGCGGCGCCGGCCCGCAGCGTCTCGGCCACCACCTGGCGGAACACAGTGGCCAGCGGACCCGGCTCGTCGGCCGGGGCGATCGACTCCACGTCGGTGACCAGCAGCACGGCGGGACCACCGGCGCGTACGGCCGAGGCCGCCTCGCGCAGCCGGCGGGCCGCCGCGTCGTTGCTGAGCGCTGCCAGTTCCGGTGCCCAGAGCGGCCGGACGCCCGCACCGACCTTGGCGGCGACGGCACGCACGAGCGCGGACTTGCCCGAGCCGGCCGGGCCCTCCACCAGCACGCCGAGCGAGACGGTGGTGCCGAGCCGGCCCAGCACCTCGCGGTGGTGGAAGCCCAGGTCCAGCAGTTCGGTCAGCTCCTCGGCCTGGGCGCGCAGGCCGGGCAGCTCGTCCACGTCGGGCGCGTCCTCCGGGCCGAGCAGGTCCCCGGCGGCTTCCGTTCCGCCCGACGCGGCGGAGGGGGCGGCGTCCTGCGCGGTGGAGGCCGAGGTCGCCGGGCCGGAGCCGCGGGTGGCGGGGCCGTGTTCCCAGCCCACCACCGTGTCCATGGTGACGAGCGCGCCGACCGCCGGTTCGGCCGACACGACGGTGAGCAGCGTGCTGGTCCAGGCGTACCCGACGGAACTGGCGAGACTGCGCCGCGCGGCCTCGATCAGGCCGCGCACGGCGGCGTCCGGCAGCACGTCCTGCGGCAGCAGCGAGACGTCGTCCCCGGCGGTGACCACCTTGCCGAGCAGCGCGAGCCGCAGCATCTCCGGCGGGACCGCGGCGACCACCGCGGCCGGGCCGGACAGGGTGAGCCGGCGTGCCGGGGTCGCCGGTATCGGGCTCACCGTGACCTGGCCGCCGGCCCGCAGGCCGAGATTGCCCAGGAGCAGGTCGTCGGCGTGCAGCAGGGCGCCGCTGGTGCTCGCCTCGGCGGCGGCCGCGATGCCGGCGGTGACGCGCCGGCCGGTGAGGCGTACCGGGTCGCCGGGGCGCAGCGCCAGCGCGGTGAGTACCTCGGGGTGCAGGCGCACCACGCCGCGACGGGCGTCGAGCGCGGCCGGCCGCAGCGTCGCGGTCAGGGTCAGGTCGGGTTCGGCCACCCGCCGACAGTAGCCGCCCCGATCATCGGGTGCCGGGTCAGCGCGGGCCCGGGTCGTCCAGCAGCGAGGGGTCGCGGCGGATCATCTCGGCCAGCCGGGCCGCCGGGTCGGTCTCCAGCGGGTCGTGGCCGGGTGCGGGCACCGTCTTCACCGACATGGGCCACGCGGGCGGCGGCGCGGGCGGTGCCGCCGCGCCCACCGTCACGGCCGTGCCGGACCAGGAGACCCGCAGCGGGTACGCCTGCTCGCCCAGTTCCACGCGCAGCGTCACGGCGAGCCCGGGGTGGTCCGCCACCACCCGCCGGACCGCCTCGGCGACCTCCTCGACCGGGTCGCGCCGCACCGGCGCCTCACCACCGCGCAGCCGGTACGCGCCGTGCCCCGCCCGCCCGTCGCCCGGCTCGTCCGCCGCCTCCGCGGGCACGTCCCGCTCGGGCGTCCCGCCCGGCTCGCCGGGCATCGGCGCCCGGCGGCGCAGCGCCTCCTCGCGCCGTGCCATCCGGGCCAGTGTCTCGTCCAGATCACCTCTCATGGCGTCCACCCCTTCGCCAGACAACGGATCGAAACGACTGCCAGTTCTCAGCCTGCCCGGGATCGGGTGGCCCGGTCCAGCGCGCGGTCCAGGACGACGAGCAGGGCGTCCCGCACCGAGAGGCGGTCCCGGGCGTCGAACTGCACCAGCGGCACGTGCTCGGCGATCGCCAGCGCCCAGCGGATCGACGGCAGGTCCAGGGCCAGCCGGCCGTCGAAGGCGTTGACGCCCACCGCGAACGGCAGCCCGGACCGCTCGAAGAAGTCGATCGCCGGGTAGCAGTCGTCGAGCCGGGCGCTGTCCACCACCACGAGCGCGCCGAGCGCGCCCCGGGCCAGGTCGTCCCACATGAACCCGAAGCGCGCCTGGCCGGGCGTACCGAAGAGGTAGAGCTTCAGGCTGCGGTCGATGGTCACGCAGCCGAAGTCCATGGCCACGGTGGTGGTGGTCTTCCCGTCGACCCCGCCCGGGTCGTCGATGCCGATGCCGGCGGTGGTCATCTCCGCCTCGGTGGTCAGCGGCGCGATCTCGGAGATCGCGCCGACGGTGGTGGTCTTGCCGACCCCGAAGCCGCCGGCGATGAGGATCTTGACCGGGATCGGCGGCCGGGGCGCCGGCACCCGGCTGACGATCGGAGCCGGTTCGGCCGGCGGCGCGCCGGGCGGCAGGTACGGCAGCGGCGGGGTGGGCGGGGGCGGCGTGGCCCGGCCGATGAGCGGCGCCGGGCCGCCGTAGCGGCTCGGGGCGCTGTTCGCGGCCGGACCGCCCGTGGCGGCCGCCGGCCATTCAGGAGATCGCACGAAGTCCATCAATCACTCGCAGGATGATGTCGGGATCGAGGGCGTCGTCGACGTCCGCGACGTGCACGTCGAGATGGCCGGCGGCCCGGAGGTCGCCGACCAGCACCCGGGTCACCCCGAAGTGCATCCGGGTCCGGGCGGAGATCTCGGCCACCGAGACAGGCTCGGCGCAGATCGCGACGATCGCCGCCAGTTCCGGGGCCAACCGGGCGGTCACCGCCCACGATGTGCTGCCCGGACGAGCGGTGACCTGGGTCTCCAGGCCGATCGCCGGGTCGCCGTCCACCCGTCCGGAGGTCAGCACGAAGGGGCGTGGGCCGGTCGGCTCCCCGTCGCCCGCGTCCGGCTCCGGCGCTGGAGCGGACGCGTTCAGGAAGGGGCGGATCCGGACGCCGGGCTCCGGCTCCGGGTCCGCGCCGGCGGCCCCTGGGATCATTGCTGTACGGCGTTCTTCAGTTCGGCTATCAGGCGCGGACTCAGGGCACCGCCGGCGCGGCCGGCGAACAGCGTCATCTCGTACGCCACGGTGCCCAGGTTCGCCGTGCGGTCGGCGACGACGCCGAGTACCGAGCCGCTGCTGATCGCGCTGATCAGCAGGTATCCCTCGGCCATGTCGACGATCACCCGGTTGAGCGCGCCTAGTGCGTACCAGCTCGCGGCACCCCCGGCGAGGCTCGTCATGCCGGAGACCACCGCGGCGAGTCGTTCCGCGTTGGACCGGTCCTTGATCGCGGACATGGCCATCAGCAGCCCGTCCGAGGAGACCGCGATCGCCTCCATCACCCCGGCGGTGCTGGAGGTGAACGAGTCGAGCAGCCAGTTGAAGGTGCGTGCCTCGGGACTGAGGTCCCCTGTGGTGCTCTGTTCGACGTTCTCGTGGAGGAAGGGGCTGGTCACCGTGATGGGTCCTCTTCGTAGCGGCGGTCGGTACTGACTTCGCGCAGAGCACGGGCGACGCCCGCCTCGAACTCGCTGATCCGGTTGCGGACCTCGACGGGGTCGCCGGGGTCGGAACTGGTGGGTGGCACGGACTGGGTCGGTGCCACGGACAGGTTCGCGCCCGGCACCCGGCGGCTGAGCCGGGGCCGTTCCGCCGCCGGGGGCGTGGGATCGACCGCGCCCTCGGCCCGTCGTACGCCGTCCTGGAACGCCTCGACCAGTGCTCGGACGCTCGACGGATCCGCCGGTACGCCGATCAGCGGCCCGCCGGTGGCCGGTCCGGCCGGACCGGCGGGTGGGGCAGGTGGAGCAGGTGGGGCGGCCGGCAGGTTCGCGCCGGGTACCCGTTGCCGGATCGGCGACCGGGTACCGGGCCGGCCGGCGGGCGGGCCGACCGGGTTGGGTCCGGTCGGCGCCGGCACGGCGGCCGGCCCGGCCGGTGCGGGCGGGCGGGCGGCACCGGGCGGCGGCGCGAGCGCCGGACGGTGCTGCGGCGCGACCCCCGGACCGTGCTGCGGTGCCAGGGCCGGACCGTGCTGCGGTGCGAGCGCCGGGCGGGTGGCCGGCGGTGACAGGGTCGGGCCGGTCGCCGGCCCGGCGGCCGGGGGAGCGGCCGGGGCCGGGCCGGCGACCGGGGTCGGCGGGGCGAGGTGCGCGGGACGCGCCGGCGGTACGGCCGACGGCGGCCAGACCGGCGGCGGACCGCCCGCGCTCGGGCCCTGGTCCTCGGCGGGCTCCGCGGTGTCGGCCTGGTTGCCGAAGGCGTTCCACGGGTCGCCGCTGGACATGCTGCGGGTGGCACGGCTGAGCAGTTCGGCGTCGAAGCCGGTCGGCGCCTCGGCGGCCGGTGGCTCCGGGGCGTGGGTGCCGGGCACGGCGGCCCGGCCGGCGCCGACGCCGACCGGCTCGGGCCGGCGGATCACGAGCGAGGCGCCCGGGATCTCCAGGGCCGCGGTGACGCCGCCACCGGGGGTGTGGCTGAGCCGGACGCTCCAGCCGTGCCGGCGGGCCAGCCGGCCGACCACGAACAGGCCGAGTACCTCGGTCGGGGCGAGGTCGAGGCGTTCCCGCCGGGTGAACCGGGCGTTCTCCTCGGCCATCCGGTCCCCGGTCAGGCCGATGCCGTGGTCGACCACGACCAGCCGGGCTCCGCCGTCGGTCAGCTCACCGGTCACCACCACGCGGGTGTGCGGCGGCGAGAACGAGGTGGCGTTCTCCATCAGCTCGGCGAGCGTCAGCACCAGGTCGCCGGCGATGGCGGGGGCCGCCGCCACGCCGGGCGGGACCTCCACGTCGACGCGGGTGTAGTCCTCGATCTCACCGAGCGCGAGCCGGACCACGTCGGCCAGCGGGACCGGCGCCACGTGACCGTCCGAGCCGGTGGCGCCGGAGAGCACCACCAGGCTGCCCGCGTTGCGGCGCAACCGGCTGGAGATGTGGTCCAGCCGGTAGAGGTGCTCCAGGCGGCCCGGGTCGGTCTCCTGCCGTTCCAGCCGGTCGATGAGCGCGATCTGGCGGCCGACCAGGTTCTGCGTACGCCGGCCGACGTGGCCGAACATCTGCGCCACGTTGCGCCGTCCGGCGACCTGCCGCTCGACCAGGCGGGCGGCGGTGTGCTGCACCCGGTCGAACGCGCGGGCCAGCTCGCCGATCTCGTCCCGGGCGCTGACCTCCACCGGGTCGAGGCGTACCGGGGGGACCGTTTCGGACTCGTCGTCGGCGACCCGGGTCAGCTCGGCCTCGGTGACCCGGGCGACCCGCTCGGCGGAGCGGGTCAGCCGGCTCAGCGGCCGGGCCACCGTCCGCGCCACAGTCATGCTCAGCAGCACCACGACGAGCAGGATGGCCGCCGCCGCCAGGCTGACCAGCCAGGCCGCGGTCAGGGCCTCCCGTTCCCGGGCGCGGGTCTCCGCGATGACGTCCGCGACGACCTTCTTCTCCACGAACTGGCCCAGCGTGATCATCGACCGGGCCGAGGGGAACAGCACGTCCAGCGGCACCGGCGCGATCGCTCCGACCGGGTCCCGGAGGCTGTCCACCAGGAACGTCGGGCTGGTCCGGGCGGCCACCGCCGCGTCGTCCAGCTCGGCCACCTTCAGCTGCTCGGGCGTGATCAGCTTGCGGAACCGCCGGTTGTCGACGTTGAGCCCCGCCATGCACGCCACGAACGACCGCGCCACCAGCGGATCGCCCGTCGCCTTGACCAGCACGATCTGAGTGGTGCACGAGCTCAGTGCCTCGTCGACGCGCAGCAGCGCGTCCAGGGCGAGCACCTGCCGTCCGGCCGCGGTGTCGGTGTCCACCTGGAAGGGCAGCCGCAACGCGTCGATCAGGGCGGTGTCGACCTCGCCGAACACGGTCAGGATCTGCTGCGGCGTGGCCCGGCCGGCGAGCGTGGCGTTCCGGACGTCCTCCAGCCGGCGTACCCCGTCGAGGCTCTCCCGGACCGGCGCGGGCAGCGACTCGGCGCGCAGGTCGGCGACCCGGTCGTCGACGGTGGCCGACTTCTGGATCAGCTCGGTGCGGCTCACCCGCCCGAGCAGCAGACCGACCGAGAGCAGGCGTTCCTGCTGCATGTCCTGGACCAGGCTGCCGACCCGGCTGGCGATGCGGACGGTCTCGGCGGTGTCGGCGGCCCGCTGGGCCGTGGACACCCGGTCGATGACGACCGGTACGGCCAGCCCGACCATGCTGAGCAGGGGGATGATCACCAGCAGGGCGAGCTTGCCCCGGATGCGTAACTTACCGAGCAGCATCGAACGGCCTCCACCGATCGGCGTCGCCACCGTGTCCCACCGCGACCGGCTGGCGGTCGGCGTCGGACGCGGCGGGCGGCGGGGCGGCGTGGACGGTCGGCGCCGGTCCGGCAGCGACCGGCTCCCGTCCGGTCGGTGCGGTGCCCCGGGACCGGTCCCGGCGCGCCGCGACCACGTGCAGCGCCACGATCCCGGCGATCAGCGCCACCGCCGCCCCGGCGGCGATCCGGCCGAGCAGCCGGTCCCGCTCGAGGGCCTCGAGCCGCTCTCTCAGCAGCTTGTCGAGCTGGTCGAGGATGACGGTGCGGAGCTGCTTGGCGGCGTTCTGCGCGCTGAGCCCGGCGCGGGTGAGCTGGTCGGTGCCCGGGGCGGACCGGCCGGCGCCGGGCGCCGAGTAGACCGAGAACGTCTCGAGTGAACGCTGGTAGGTGTCCAGCGGGGTGAGCACGTTGGCGCCCAGTTCGGTGCTCTCCGAGTTGTCCACCGCCGACCGCAGGTCCGCGACCAGGTCGGTGGCGGGGCCGAGCGCGGCGACCCGCAGTTCGGCCAGCTCCGCGCCCGTCCGCGCGCGGTCGGCGGCGGGGCGCTTGGCGGACAGCCGGGCCAGGTCGACGAGGCGGCCGGCCAGCACCGTCGCGGTGGGCAGGTCCCCACCGATGCCGTCCTGGAGGAAGAACGAGTCGGAGCGGGGGTCGCGGATCAGGCCGGAGCTCTCCCGCACCTTGCGGTAGAGCGCCAGGAGCAGGTCGGACGCCTCGCCGTAGGCCCGGTACGCCGACTCGGCGTCACCGAACCCGCGGTCCGGCAGCGCCTCCAGCTTGGCCCGCAGCCCGGCCCAGCGCTCGTGGGTGCGCAGTTCGTCGCCGACGGCGCTGTCCACCGCCGCGACGCCCTCGATGGCGGTGGCGAGCGAGGCCCGGGAGACGGCCCCCTCGGCGACGGCGATGGCCTGGGCCTCCACCAGGGAGTCGGTGATCGGCCCGAGGGCCCGCAGGTAGCGGACGCCGAGGCGTTCCCGGCTCACCAGGTCGTGGTCGTCGGCGTAGTCGCGTTCGGCCTGGACGAAGATCAGCCCGAGCGGGGCCAGCAACGCCAGCACCAGAACCAGGGCGAGCGTACGGCCCGGTACGGCGGGCCGCCGACGGACCCGCGGCGCGGGGACTGTCATGGTGTGTCTCCTCCGGCGACGGCGGGGCGATCGGTGCCCCGGGAGGTCGCCGTACGCAGTCCCGTGCACCGGACCGGAAAAGTAGCCGAACCGGACGCGGGTGAGACCTCGGCCGATGAGTCGGCTTCACGTCAGTCCATTTTGGGTGACCGTGTGTCAGGGCGAAAGGTACGTAGCGTGTGATCGTGTTGCCGAGAAATGACATCGACGATGGTTTGCGCTGTAGATGTGAATTCACATGATCCGAATTCGCCGCGCTGGGATGCTCTGGACCTTTGGCGGATGACGCACGCTACGCGACGAACGGTGCAACCGGACAGACGTACGGCGGATCTCAGCGAATGCTCAGCCGCCGGCCCGTACCGTGTGCGCATGAGATCAACCGCCGCGCGGCTCCGGCGCGCCCTGGCCGGCCATCCGCGCCGCACCGTCGCCGCCGTGGTGGTGGTGGTCGTCCTCGTCGCCGCCGCGCTGGTCTGGGCGGCCCGGCCGCAGGGCTCGGACTTCCGGACCGAGTCGGCGCTGGTGACCGTACGCTCCGGCCCTTCCGGGGACGAGCCGGTGGACCTGGACACCACGCTCTACCTGCCGGAGGGCGCCTCGTCGTCGAACCGGGTGCCGGCGGTGCTGCTGGCGCACGGCTTCGGCGGGACCAAGGACTCGGTCCGCTCCGACGCCGAGGACCTGGTGGCCCGCGGGTACGCGGTGCTCACCTGGACCGCCCGCGGCTTCGGGCGCAGCGGCGGCCAGATCCACCTGGACAACCCCGACTACGAGGTGCGGGACGCGCAGCGCCTGCTCGACCGGCTGGCGCAGCGGCCGGACATCCGCCTCGACGCGGACGGCGACCCTCGGGTCGGTGTGGTCGGCGGCTCGTACGGCGGCGGCCTGGCGCTGCTGCTGGCCGCGCAGGACCAGCGGGTCGACGCGATCGTCCCGATGATCACCTGGAACGACCTGTCCCGCGCCTTCCTGCCGGAGAGCACCGGCCGGCAGCCCACCGACGGCGTGTTCAAGAAGGGCTGGGCCGGCATCTTCTTCGGTGGCGGCGGCAACGCCGGCTCCGGTCCGGCCGGGCTCTCCGGGGCCACCGCCGCCGCGCCGGAGGGCGCGCCCGAGTCCGCCGGTCCGCCGAGCCCGCAGCCGGGCGCCGGCCCGGGCACCGGCTCCGGTCGCGCGCCGGCCGGCGCCGCCGACCCGTCCTGCGGCCGCTTCGCCGCCGACGTCTGCGCCGCGTACCTGCGCATCGCCACCACCGGCCGGGCCGACGCGGCGGCGGTCGAACTGCTGCGCCGGTCGTCGCCGGCCGGCGTGCTGGACCGGATCAAGTCCCCGACGCTGCTGGTCCAGGGCGAGGCGGACACGCTGTTCCCGCTGGCCGAGGCGGACGCCAACGCCCGGGGCATCGCCGCGGCCGGCACGCCGGTGCGGGTCGCCTGGTTCACCGGCGGCCACGACGGCGGCTCCGGGCCCACCTCCGACTCGGACCGGGTGAAGTTCCTGACCGCGCAGTGGCTCGACCACTACGTCAAGGGCGACGGGGCGGCCCCCGGCGACACGTTCACGTTCTCCCGGATCGCCGGCTTCGACGCGCTCGACCGGGGCCTGGTGGCGACCGGCTTCCGCATCGCCGACTACCCCGGCCTGGCCGGGCAGGAGCGCCGCGAGGTGACGCTCGCCGGGCCGCCCCAGCCGGTCGCCGTACCGCCGAACGGCAACCCGGCGGCGATCTCCTCGGTGCCGTTCGCGGGCGCGCTCGGCTCGCTGCTCGACGGCGTGGCGGGGGACATCCCCGGCCAGCACGCGCGCTTCGAGTCGGCGCCGCTGGACGAGCCGGTCGACGTGGTGGGCGCGCCCACGGTGCGGATCAGGGCGGCCTCACCGACCGGTGAGGCGGTGCTGTTCGTGAAGCTCTACGACGTGGACCCGCAGGGCGCGTCCACGCTGCCGTCCGGCCTGGTCGCGCCGGTGCGCCTGACCGGCCTGCCGGCCACCGTCGAGGCGGCCACGCCGGTCACCGTCACGCTGCCGGGGATCGTCCGGCGGGTCGAGGCCGGGCACCGGCTGCGGCTCGTGGTGGCGACGTCGGACCAGGCGTACGCCTCGCCGGCCGAACCGGCGGTGCTCACCGTGGCGCTCGCGGACGGACCGCTCGCGCTGCCCACCGTCGACGCCACGCCGATCCCCACCACCGCCACGATCTGGCGCTGGGCGCTGGCCGGCCTGCTCGCCGTGATCGTGGCCGGGCTCGTCGTGGTCGTGCTGCTCACCCGCCGCCGGCACCGCCGCCAGGACGACTCCGTGCACCCGGAGTACGCGGGTGTCCCGCTCGCCGTGCGCAACCTGCGCAAGGAGTACGCGGACGGTTTCGTCGCGGTCTCCGACGTGGACTTCGAGGTGCACCCCGGTCAGGTGGTCGGCCTGCTCGGGCCCAACGGCGCGGGCAAAACGACCACGCTGCGGGTGCTGATGGGGCTGACCCAGCCCACCGCCGGGGAGATCTACGTCTTCGGTCACCGGCTGGTGCCGGGCTCACCGGTGCTGTCCCGGATCGGCGCGCTGGTCGAGGGGCCGGGCTTCCTGCCCCACCTGTCCGGCCTGGACAACCTGAAGGCGTACTGGCGGGCGACCGGGCGGCCGTGGGAGGACGCGCACTTCGACGAGGCGCTGGAGATCGCCGGACTGGGTGACTCGGTGCACCGGCGGACGAAGAAGTACAGCCACGGCATGCGGCAGCGGCTGGCCATCGCCCAGGCCATGCTGGGCCTGCCCGAGCTGCTCGTGCTGGACGAGCCGACGGACGGGCTGGACCCGCCGCAGATCGCCGAGATGCGCCGGGTCCTCCAGCGTTACGCCACCGACGGCCGGGCGGTGCTGGTCTCCAGCCACCTGCTGGCCGAGGTGGAGCAGACCTGCACGCACGCGGTGGTGGTGAACAAGGGGCGGATCGTGGCGTCCGGCCCGGTGGAGGACATCGTCGGCGAGTCGCCGAGCGTGCTGTTCGAGGTGAGCGACCCGGGCGCGGCGCGTACGGTGCTCGACCGGCTCGACGGCGTACGGGTGTTGCCCGACACCGAGGGCGGGCTGGTGGTCGACACGAACGGCACCGCCCGCAGCGAGGTGGTGGCCGAACTGGTCCGGGCCGGCATCGGGGTGGACCGGGTGGTGCCCCGGCGCCGCCTGGAGGACGCGTTCCTCGCCCTGGTGGGCGAGAACTCTCGGGGAAGCGGGGACCGGTGATGGCGGGTTCGTCTGTGGCATCGTCGCCTGGTGGCGGCACGTCCGGTACGGCGGCGCCGGGCCCCGGCGGCGCGGCGGCCGGTTACCGGCCCTCGGCCACGCTCCCGTTCGCGGCGGAGTTCCGGCGGCAGGCGTCGCGCCGGCGTACCCAGCTCGCGCTGGGCTTCATGGTGCTGCTGCCGCTGATCATCCTGGTGGCGTTCCAGTTCGACGCCGGGGACGACGACGGCGGCGGGCGGGGCGAGTTCTCCAGCCTGGCCGACCTGGCCACCTCGGGCGGGCTCAACTTCACCCTGTTCTCGATCCTGGTGTCCGCGTCGTTCCTGCTGGTCGTGGTGGTGGCGCTGTTCTGCGGCGACACGGTGGCGAGCGAGGCGAGCTGGGGCAGCCTGCGCTACCTGCTGGCGGTGCCGGTGCCCCGGGCCCGGCTGCTCGCGGTGAAGCTGGTCGTCGCGCTCGCGTACTCCGGACTGGCCCTGCTGTTGCTCGCCGGCACCGCGCTGCTCGCCGGCACGCTTCGGTACGGCTGGAAGCCGCTGAGCAGCCAGGTGTCGGCGGAGCTGGCCCCGGCCGACGGGTTGCTGCGGCTGCTCGGCGTGCTCGGCTACCTGGCGGTCGTGCTGCTGGTGGTGGCCGGGCTGGCGTTCCTGCTGTCGGTGACCACCGATGCCGCGCTGGGCGCGGTCGGCGGGGCGGTGCTGCTCTGGATCCTGTCCAGCATCCTGGACCAGATCACCGCGTTGGGCGGGCTGCGGAACCTGCTGCCGACCCACTACAGCAGCGCCTGGCTGGGGTTGCTGTCGACGCCGATGCAGACCGACGACGTGGTCAAGGGTGCGTTCTCGGCGGTCGTCTACGCCACGTTGTTCTGGGGCGTGGCCTTCTGGCGTTTCACCCGTAAGGACGTCACGAGCTGAGGTGACCCGGGAGGGGGTCGCGTCAGCGGCGGCCCGGCCCATATCATGGGAGCGTTCCCATGCAATTGTCCCGCCTGCAAAGAAATCGATTAACATCGATACGTGTGGTCGCCATCCTGGAGCCGTCAAACACTCGTCCCAGGAGGTCACACATGATCCCGACCCAGCTCAGCGGCCCTGTCCTGTCCCTGTTCCGCGCGGTTGTGGGGTTGCTGTTCCTATGCCACGGCGCGGCGTCGATATTCGGCGTCCTCGGCGGCAACCGAGGCTCCGGCGAGGCCGTCCCGTTCGCCACCTGGCCCGGCTGGTGGGCGGCGCTGATCCAGCTCGTGTGCGGCGGGCTGGTGCTCGTCGGCCTGTTCACCCGGCCGGCAGCGCTGCTCGCCTCCGGCTCGATGGCGTACGCGTACTTCGTGGTGCACCAGCCGGACCACCTGATGCCGATGCAGAACGGCGGCGAGCTGGCCGCGCTCTTCTGCTGGTCGTTCCTGCTGGTCGCGGTGCTCGGCCCGGGAAGCTGGGCGCTCGACGCGCTGCTGAGCCGCCGGCGTGCCACCACGGCGGAGCCCACCGCGGCCCCGGCCTCGGTGCCGGTCTGAGCCGTCGCCCGCTCACCAGATCCCGGCCGGGTGCTCCCGTGCCGGGGTCTGGGGCTACAGCGGATTGACCGGCGGAGTCGTGGGCGACGGCGGGGCGGCCGGAGTGGGTGCGTCGGTGGACGGCTTGCTGCGCTTCCACGCGCTGACACCCAGCCGGCCGGTGTTGCCGAGGTCGATCGGCCCGCTCAGGGCGACCGGGTACGCCGGCCGGCCGACGATCGGGGCGACGTCGAGTTCGGTGCCGTTCGTCGCCGGCACCGTCGCGTCGGTGACCAGGTTCCGCCAGATCAGTGCCGCGCCGGCCCGCTCGCCGGGGGCCAGCACGATCCGGGTGGGCGGGGCGTCGAAACCGGAGGTGATCGGCTTGGCGCCCGGGATGATCCGCACCGTGACCGGGTCGCCGTCGGCGTCCCGGAGCGCGACCGCCGGATAGCCGCGCAGTTCGTACGGCCGGTCGCCGCAGTTGACCAGCTCCAGGCCCAGTGCCCGCAGCCCCATCGCGGCGCTGACCCCGCGTTCGGTGATCGCGATGCCCTCCGGGGAGCAGGTGGCGGCCGGGGTCGGCTCGGCGGAGGGGGAGGCCGGGCGTGGCGGCACCGTGGGCAGCGCGTCGGCAGGTCTCTGGGCGGGGGCACAGGCGGCCATCAGCGTCACGCCGGCGAGGGCGCCGATCAGGCGCGCCGTTCTCCGCATCCGGCGATCATGCCACTCGGCCGCGTTCGGCGAGGACCGCGTCGAGCAGGCCCGGGTAGAGGCGGTCCAGCTCCTCGCGGCGCAGCCGTACGTAGCGGGTGGTGCCGGCGACCCGGGTGCGGGTCAGGCCGGCCTCCCGCAGCACCTTGAGGTGGTGGCTGCGGGTGGCCTTGGAGACGCCGAACTCGAACGACCCGCAGGCGTGTTCACCGCCCGGCGCGAGCGCGCGCACGATCTGCAGCCGGACGTCGTCGGCCAGCGCCGCCAGGACGGCGGTGACCGGCACCTCGCGCAGCTCGGGCTCGTGCAGCTCCATGTGACAACGATAACCCATGTTCGACAATCGTCGAACAAGTTCCTAGAGTCGGGGCGTTGGTTCGACGGTACTCGAACATAGGAGCTGCGATGCGTTCCCGTCACGCCACCCTCCCGATCTTCGCCGCGGTCAGCTGGGGCCTCATGTTCCCGGTGCTCGCCAGCGCGCTCACCCGCGTGGACGCGCTCAACCTGACCGCCGCCCGGTACGTGCTCGCCACCGCCGTGCTGCTCGCCCTGCTGCTGGCCCGCGAGGGGGTGGCCGCCCTGGCCACCCAGCGGCGCGGCCTCGAGGTGGTGCTCCTCGGCGCGCTCGGCTTCGCCGGGTTCAACACGCTGATGAACCTCGCCCTCGGCCACGCCGCGCCGCAGCAGATCGCGCTGTTCGCGGCCACCGTGCCGCTGGTCACCCAGTTCGTCCGCTGGGCGCGCGACGGCGTCCGCCCGCGTCCGGCGCTGCTCGGCATCTCCCTCGTCGCCCTGGCCGGTGTCGGCCTGGTGATCACCCGCGGTCGGCTCGACGGGCTGGGCCAGTTCGGCTGGGGCGGGCTGCTCATGATCGGCGCGGTGCTCGGCTGGGCGTTCTACACCCACGGCGCGAGCCGGTTCCCCGAGTGGTCCGCGCTGCGCTACACCACGCTGACCGCCGTCGCGGGCATGGTCGCGATGATCGGCGCCAGCGCCGTCGCCGACCTCACCGGACTCCAGCACGCGCCGTCCGCCGCCGACCTCGCCGCTGTCGCTCCCCAGCTCACGTACGCGGTGCTGATCGCCGCCGTCCTCGCGGTGCTGGCGTGGAACACCGGCGTCCGGCGGCTCGGCCCGGCCAACGCCGCGCTGTTCATGAACCTGGTGCCGGTGGCCACGTTCGCGGTGCAGATCGTGCGCGGATACCGGCCGGTCGCGGTGGAACTGGTGGGTGCCGGGCTGACCGTCGCCGCCCTGGTGGCCGCGAACCTCGTCACCCGTACCCCCTCGGCAGCGGTGACCACGACGGCGCCGGACCCGGTCGCGGTGGTGGACCGGCCCGCGGTGGTGGACCCGGTCGCGGTGGTCGGACGTTGAGCCGGCCCACACCGTGGGATCCCGAGGTGGCGCGGCCGTGAGCAGCGCATAGACTCGGCGGCACAACTGAATACCTCATCCAGAGGGGCTGAGGGATACGGCCCGACGACGCCCCGGCAACCACCCGCACGCTCGACGACGAGCGACAGCGGGCAGGTGCCAATTCCGTCCCCGCCGCACCCGGCGATGCGGGGAAAGATGAGAGGAACTCCTCGACATGACGTCGACGCTTCCCGTCGCCACCGGAATCGACACCACCCTCAGCCCGGCCCGCGCCCTGGTCTGCCGTGCCTGTTCGGCGCGCTACCCGCTGGCCGCCCAGCACGCCTGCTACGAGTGTTTCGGGCCGCTGGAGGTGGACTACGACACCGCCGCCCTGGCCACCGTCACCCGTGAGCAGATCGAGGCCGGTCCGGCGAACATCTGGCGGTACGCCGCACTGCTGCCCGCCGGTCAGGACCCGGCCACCCGCGTCACGCTCGACCCGGGGCTGACCCCGCTCGTCGCCGCCCCGAACCTCGCGGCCGAGCTGGGGCTGAGCGCGCCGCTCTGGGTCAAGGACGACAGCGCGAACCCCACCCACTCGTTCAAGGACCGGGTGGTCTCGGTCGCGCTCACGGCGGCCCGGGCGCTCGGCTTCAGCCGCTACGCCTGCGCCTCCACCGGCAACCTCGCCAACTCCGTCGCCGCGCACGCCGCCCGGGCCGGCGTGCCGTCGATCGTCTTCATCCCCGGCGACCTGGAGCAGGGCAAGGTCGTCACCACCGCCGTCTACGGCGGTGACCTGGTCGCCATCGACGGCTCGTACGACGACGTGAACCGGCTCTGCGGCGAGCTGGTGGAGACCGACGAGTTCGAGGACACCGCGTTCGTCAACGTCAACGTGCGGCCCTACTACGCGGAGGGCTCCAAGACGCTCGGCTACGAGGTGGCCGAGCAGCTCGGCTGGCGGATCCCGGCCCAGGTGGTCATCCCGATGGCCAGTGGTGAGCTGCTCACCAAGATCGACAAGGCGTTCACCGAGCTGGTCGAGATCGGGCTGGTCGAGGCGCCGGCCGGTGGCTGGAAGGTGTTCGGCGCGCAGTCGGCCGGCTGCAACCCGATCGCCACCGCGCTGCACGGCGACACCGACACGATCACGCCGGTCAAGCCGACCGGCATCGCCAAGTCGCTGAACATCGGCGACCCGGCCGCCGGGCTGTACGCGCTGGAGGCGGTGCGCCGCACCGGCGGCTGGATGGACTACGCCGACGACGACGAGATCCGCGAGGGCATCCGGCTGCTCGCCCGTACCACCGGGGTGTTCGCCGAGACGGCGGGCGGCGTGACGGTGGCGGTCCTGCGCAAGCTGCTGAAGTCCGGCCGGCTCGACCCGTCCGCCGAGACGGTCGTGTTCAACACCGGCGAGGGCCTGAAGACGCTGGACGCGGTGGCCACCCAGGTCGGGCCGACCCACCGCATCAAGCCTTCCCTCCGCGCCGCCCGGGACGCCGGCCTGCTGTCCTGACCCGGAGCCGGCACCTCGGCCGGGTGGAGGAGGCGGGCTCGCCCGGGTGGGGGATCGGGCGGGATCGGTGGGTAACCGGTGATGTGCGGTGAGTGCCAGAAAACCACCCTCAAGGACTTGACGGCAGGAACCGGACGGCGCAAGATGCTTCGTGCGGGAGGGCATCCGCCGGAGACTTTTCAAGTTCTTGCGACCCAACGCCGGAGGCGTTGTGCGGACGTCCCTCCCGACCAACGTCCGAAGAGGCCAGCGGAAAACCGCTGGCCTCTTCGCTGTGTCCGGCGCACCCTCGGTGACATGACGCTGACCGTGACGCCGCTGGACCCCACCGACCGGCAGACGCTCGACGCGGTGTACCGGATCGCGTGCGCCGCCCAGGCCGTCGACGAGCCGGACCTGCCCGACCCCTGCCGCCGGCGGTTCGAGGCGCCGCTGTCGCACCCGATGCCCGGCATCGACACGCGCTGGCTGGTGGCCCGCCTCGACGGGGAACCCGTCGGCTGGCTCCGGCTCTACCTGCACACGATCGACAACACCGAGAACGCGAGCGTCGAACTGACAGTCGACCCGGCGTACCGGCGGCGCGGCATCGGCCGCGTGCTGCACGAGCACGGCGTGCGGCTGCTCCGCGAGCACGGCGGCAAACGCCTTGTCGGCTCGACCACCGCCGCCCTGCCCGGCGAGGAGGACCGGGTCTTCCCCGGCGCCGCGTTCGCCGCCGCCATGGGCGCCAAACCGGCGCTGGCCGACGTCCGCCGTCGCCTCGACGTGGCCGGACTCGACCGTGACCGACTCGCCGCGCTGCTGGCCGAGGCCCGCGCCGCGGCGACCGGATACCGGCCGGTGCGGTGGCGCGACCACACCCCCGAGGAGTACGTCGCGGATGTCGCCCGCCTCCAGGGCCGGCTGCTGCTCGACGCGCCCATGGGTGAGCTGGACTGGGAGCCGGAGCAGGTGGACGCGGCGCGGGTGCGGGACGCGGAGCGGGCGCTCGATGCCCGGGGCGTACGCCGCTACAACACCGGGGTGGTGCACGAGGCGTCCGGCCGGCTGGTCGGCTGGACCCAGCTCGCCCTGGACGCGGGCAGCACCGGCCACGCCTGGCAGGAGATCACCATCGTCGACCCCGGCCACCGCGGCCACCGGCTCGGCCTGCTCTGCAAGGCCGAGAACCTGGAGTACGCGCTGGCGCACGAACCGGCGTTGTGGGCCGTCGACACCTGGAACGCTGTTGCGAACCGGCACATGGTCGCGATCAACGAGCAACTCGGGTTCCGCCCGGCCGCCGGTTCCGTCGACTGGCAGTTGACGATCTGAGTTGTGACACGCCCCTACTGATCTGGTGCCTTTCTGTTGCATGATGGCGGGCATGACGGAGACCCCGCACCCCCTGTACGACAGGCACCGCGAGACCCTCGACCGGGCGCTGACCGCCATCGCGGATCGCGGGTACTGGTCGGCCTACCCCGAGTCGCCCAGCCCCCGGGTGTACGGCGAGACCGCCGCCGCCGACGGCAAGGCCGCCTTCGAGGCGTACCTGGGCGGGGACTTCCCGCTCGACCAGGCCGGTGACGGCACCACGGTGGCCACCGAGGCCAGCCCGTTCGGGGTGACGCTGGACGTGCGCTACCCGCACGCGGGCGCCGACCAGTTGGTGTCCGCCGCGAGTACGGCGCTGCCCGCCTGGCGCGACGCCGGCCCGCAGACCCGGGTCGGTGTCTGCCTGGAGATCCTGGACCGGCTGCACAAGAACATCTTCGAGCTGGCCAACGCGGTGCAGTTCACCAGCGGCCAGGCGTTCGTGATGGCGTTCCAGGCCGGTGGCGCGCACGCGCTGGACCGGGCGCTGGAGGCGGTCGCCTACGCGTACGCCGAGATGAGCCGCCACCCGGGGACCGCCGGGTGGGAGAAGGCCGCCGGCAAGGGCGACCCGCTGCGGATGACCAAGACGTTCCACGTCGTGCCGCGCGGGGTCGCGCTGGTCATCGGCTGCAACACGTTCCCGACCTGGAACTCGTACCCCGGTCTGTTCGCCTCGCTGGCCACCGGCAACCCGGTGGTGGTGAAGCCGCACCCGCGCGCGGTGCTGCCGCTGGCGATCACGGTGAAGTACGCCCGTCAGGTGCTCGCCGAGGCCGGGTTCGACCCGAACCTGGTGCAGCTCGCCCCCGAGACCGACGGCGAGAAGCTCGCCACCACGCTGGCCCTGCACCCGGCCGTCAAGATCGTCGACTTCACCGGCTCCACCGAGTACGGCGACTGGCTGGAGGCGAACGCCCGGCAGGCCGCCGTCTACACCGAGAAGGCCGGCCTGAACACGGTGGTGATCGACTCCACCGACGACTTCGCCGGGCTCTGCCGCAACCTCGGCTTCACGCTGACGCTGTACAGCGGGCAGATGTGCACCACCTCGCAGAACCTGCTCATCCCGCGCGACGGCATCGCCACCGACCAGGGGCACAAGAGCTTCGACGAGGTGGCCGCCGGAATCGCCGGCGCGGTCGCCAAGCTGACCGCCGACCCGGCCCGGGGCGTCGAACTGACCGGCGCGATCGTCAACGACGGCGTGCTGGAGCGGCTGGACGAGGTCACCAAGGTCGGCGAGCCGGTGCTGGAGTCGCGCACCGTCGAGCACCCGTCGTTCCCCGGCGCGGTGGTGCGTACGCCGACTGTGGTGAAGCTGGACGCCTCCGACACCGCCACGTACTCGCGGGAGTGGTTCGGGCCGATCTCGTTCGCCATCGCCACCGACTCGACCGAGCACAGCCTGCGCATCCTGCGCGAGACGGTGGGGGAGAAGGGCGCGCTCACAGCGGGCGTCTACTCCACCGACGAGGCGGTGCTGGACGAGGCCGAGAAGGCGGCGATCGACGCCGGGGTGCACCTGTCCTGCAACCTGACCGGCGGTGTCTTCGTCAACCAGTCGGCCGCGTTCTCCGACTTCCACGGCTCCGGCGCGAACGCGGCGGCCAACTCGGCGCTGACCGACGGCGCGTACGTGGCCAACCGGTTCCGGATCGTGCAGAGCCGCCGCCACGCCTGAAAGGAGGGGCCCCTTCTTAACGCCTCCGGTAGAGGAGGGGCCCCTTTTTAGCGCCGCGATCAACGCCGCGCCGGCTCAGGCGGACCGGCGCATCTGGAGTTCGTGCAGGCCGGTGATCCGGGGGTGCGGCACCCGTACGCCGGTGTCCACGAAGCCCAGCTTCTGATAGGCCCGGTAGGCGCGTTCGTTGCCGACCACGACCTCCATCATCAGCTCGGGCCGTCCGCAGGCGCGCGACCAGGCGGCCACCTCGTCGACGAGCGCCGCCAGCAGGCCGGTGCCCCGCCGGGCCGGGGTCACGTAGACCGCGTAGACGAGCGTCAGGCCCGGCTCGTCCGGTGCGGCGATGCCGCCGGCGTGGCCCACCAGACGGCCGCCCGGGTCGGCCACGAACTGCGCGGTGTGGTCGCCCCGGGAGACGGCCGCGACCCGGGCCGCGTACTCCGCGTGCGGCAGGGCGGCGGCCTCGGCCACCGTCTCCAGGAACGCCAGCGGGGAGTCGGCCAGCATCTCCAGCCGGAGCGCCCGCATCCGGGCGGCGTCGGCCGGCCGGACCCGGCGGACGGTGGTCGTGGTGGTCGCGCTGGTCATGCCGCATGCATACCGGACGGCCCGCCGAGGGTGTGCGACAGGCCCGGGTACGCCCCGGAATATGCCCGATTTGTGGTCGTGCGCCGCCGTCACGCCTCGTGTAGCGTGCGATTTCGGTCACTGAATTCAGCGTCACCTATCGCTGAACCGGTGCGCCGCCGGTGCCGGTCCGCCGGTCTCCGGGTGTTGGAACGCCGCGCAGAGTGAGGAAGTGCACCGTGGCACAGGGCACCGTGAAGTGGTTCAACGCCGAAAAGGGCTACGGCTTCATCGCCGTCGACGGCGGGCAGGACGTCTTCGTCCACTTCTCCGCGATCGAGATGGACGGCTACAAGGCGCTGGACGACGGCCAGCGGGTCGAGTTCGAGATCGCGCAGGGGCAGAAGGGTCCGCAGGCCGAGCGGGTCCGCGTCATCGCCTGACCCGTGGCGGGCGGTGCTCCCGCGGCCGGACCCGGACCGGGGGCTGCGGTGCGGCCCACCACCATGGAAGATCATGAGCCGTTCCAGCCGTAGTCGCTGAGGAGGGCCCATGTCCGATCTGCCCCCGTCGGGTGCCACCGAGCCGGCGGCGTCCGGCCCTCCGGCCGACCCGACCGCACCCCCGCCTCCTGCCGCCGATTCGGCATCGGGGCCGTCGGGGACCACCGGAGGGGCCACGCCCGGCTCCGGCGCGTCCGGCGTCGACCCGTGGGCCGGTCACACCGGTCCCGTGCCGATCGTGCCTGCCCAGCCGGGGTACGACAGCCCGCAGCCCGGCGCCCCGAACCCGGCCGGCCAACCCGCCTGGGGCGCCCCGGCCGGCTCGTACGCGCCGGGCCCCCCGCCGCCCGGCTCGAACGCCCCGGGCACGCCAGCACAGGGCTGGACCGCGCCCGGTACTCCGCCGCAGGGCTGGACCGCGCCGGGCACCCCACCGCACGGCTCGAGCGCGCCGGGTACTCCGCCGCACGGCTGGAACACGCCGGGAACCCCACCGCAGGGCTGGAATGCGCCGCCGGGCACCCCGCCCCCGGGCTGGGGCGGCCCCGCGTACCCGGCCTATCCGATGCCTGGCGCGGCGTACCCGATGCAGGCCGGTCCCGGCGCGTACGCCGGCTGGTTCCCCGGCATCGACCCGCAGGATCCGCTCGTCAACCCGCCGCACGCGGGCATCGGTCCCTGGTTCGCCCGCTGTACCGCCGCGCTGCGGCGCGGCTGGCGGCAGCTGCTGCCGATCGTGCTGCTCACCCAGGTGCTCCCGGCTTCGGTGATCGGCGTCCTCACGCTCGTCTTCAGCCCCGAGGGCGAGCTGGCGACCGCACCGGACGGCGCACCGGCGCTGCCGGCCGGCTTCTGGGGGCAGATGTTCGCCTTCTACGGCGTGCTCCTGGCCGCCGGGCTGGTCTTCGGCCTGCTCCAGGCGACGGGCTGGGCCGCCGGCACCTGGGTGGTCGCCCGTCAGGCGGCCGGTGAGCCGACCGGACTCGGCACCGCCTTCCGGTACGGGATGCGCCGTGCCCTCGGCCTGTGGGGCTGGACCCTCCTGGTCTCGCTGCTGGCCATGCTCGGCACCTGTTTGTGCCTGCTGCCCGGCATCTACGTCACGTTCGCGCTGGCCCTGTTCGGCCCGGTCTACCTGTTCGAGCGGCGGGAGCCCATCGGGCGGGCGTGGCGGATGTTCCACAACCGGTTCGGCATGGTGCTGGGCCGGGTCGCGCTGGTGATCGCGGTGCTCCTCGCGGCGACGGTGCTCGACGCCGTGGTGGGCGCTATCAGCGGGGCGGCGTTCGGTGTCGAGCCGATGAACGCCGTCGGCACCGCGATCGGCGCCGTGGTGCTGGCCGTGTTCGGCGCCCTGCTGGCCACTCCGGCCTACCTGGCGCAGCAGGTCGGGCTGGTCGTCACGTACGCCGAACAGCGGGCTCAGGAAGGCCCGGTGAACGCGGCCCGGCTGGCGGCGGAACTCGGCTGAGCGGGGCTGTCGTGCTTGCACTCGGCTAGGGAGAGTGCTAAACAAGTCATTGGCACTCGCGTACGGTGAGTGCCAGAAGGTCGGGGCGGTAGGGCCACGGCCGCGCCGGTGTCCGAAGGGGCGCCGGAGCGGTACGAGGCCGGTCGTCGCGGGCTGTCCGGCCCGACCGAGGAGACGTCGTCGTCGCCAGGTGGCGACGTCCCCAAGGTGCGTACACCAGACGGCCCATCCGGGCATCCCGGGTGGCCCGTGAGTGTCCAGGAGGACAACGCCGTATGGCCAAGATGATCGCGTTCGACGAAGAGGCGCGCCGCGGCCTCGAGCGGGGCATGAACCAGCTCGCCGACGCCGTGAAGGTGACCCTCGGCCCCAAGGGCCGCAACGTCGTGCTCGAGAAGAAGTGGGGTGCCCCCACCATCACCAACGATGGTGTGAGCATCGCCAAGGAGATCGAGCTCGAGGACCCGTACGAGAAGATCGGCGCCGAGCTGGTCAAGGAGGTCGCGAAGAAGACCGACGACGTCGCCGGTGACGGCACGACGACGGCGACCGTCCTGGCCCAGGCCCTGGTTCGTGAGGGTCTGCGCAACGTGGCCGCCGGCGCCAACCCGATGGCCCTGAAGCGGGGCATCGAGGCGGCCGTGGCCAACGTCTCGGAGGAACTGCTCAAGCTCGCCAAGGACGTGGAGACCAAGGAGCAGATCGCCTCCACCGCCTCCATCTCCGCCGCCGACCCCAGCGTCGGCGAGATCATCGCCGAGGCGATGGACAAGGTGGGCAAGGAAGGTGTCATCACCGTCGAGGAGAGCAACACCTTCGGCCTGGAGCTCGAGCTCACCGAGGGCATGCGCTTCGACAAGGGCTACATCTCCGCCTACTTCATGACCGACCCGGAGCGTATGGAGGCCGTCTTCGACGACCCGTACATCCTGATCGTCAACAGCAAGATCTCGTCGGTGAAGGACCTGCTCCCGATCCTGGAGAAGGTCATGCAGTCGGGCAAGCCGCTGCTGATCATCGCCGAGGACCTGGAGGGCGAGGCCCTGGCCACCCTGGTGGTCAACAAGGTCCGTGGCACCTTCAAGTCGGTCGCCGTCAAGGCGCCGGGCTTCGGTGACCGCCGCAAGGCCATGCTGACCGACATCGCCATCCTCACCGGTGGCCAGGTCATCAGCGAGGAGGTCGGCCTCAAGCTGGACGCGACCGGCCTCGAGATGCTGGGCCGCGCCCGCAAGGTCGTCGTGACCAAGGACGAGACCACCATCGTCGACGGTGCCGGTGACGCCGAGCAGATCCAGGGCCGGGTGAACCAGATCCGGGCCGAGATCGACAAGAGCGACTCCGACTACGACCGGGAGAAGCTGCAGGAGCGTCTGGCCAAGCTGGCCGGCGGTGTTGCGGTGATCAAGGTCGGCGCGGCCACCGAGGTCGAGCTGAAGGAGCGCAAGCACCGCATCGAGGACGCCGTCCGCAACGCGAAGGCCGCCGTCGAGGAGGGCATCGTCCCGGGTGGTGGCGTCGCGCTGGTGCAGGCCGGCAAGACCGCCTTCGACAAGCTGGACCTGGCCGGTGACGAGGCGACCGGCGCGCAGATCGTCAAGATCGCGCTGGACGCCCCGCTGCGGCAGATCGCCGTCAACGCCGGCATGGAGGGTGGCGTCGTCGTCGAGCGGGTCCGCAACCTCGACCCGGGTCACGGCCTCAACGCCGCGACCGGCGAGTACGTGGACCTGCTGGCCGCGGGCATCATCGACCCGGCCAAGGTGACGCGTTCCGCGCTGCAGAACGCCGCCTCGATCGCCGCGCTGTTCCTCACCACCGAGGCCGTCGTGGCGGACAAGCCGGAGAAGACCCCGGCCGCCCCGGCCGGCCCGGGTGGCGGGGAGATGGACTTCTGAGTCCAGCTCCATCCAGTACGCCGAAGGGGGCGGGCCGCGTCAGCGGTCCGCCCCCTTTCCGCGTACGTGTCAGGTGGGCAGCGGGCGCTGGTTGCGCCGCTTGTGCGCCCTGTCGTACGGCGGTGGCAGCCGCCTCGGCTCGTCCACCGGTTGCCGTGGCTCCTCCACCGGTGGCCCGTCGGCGCCGGTCAGTTCGGCGAGCTGTTCGGCGTCGCCGATGTCGAGCCGGTCGAACGGGAGCTGGCCGGGAAGCTCGTCGGCCGGGCGCCGGCCCGCCGTGGGATCCTCGGCCCGTTCGTCATTCGTGGTCATGCACCGCCTCCTCTGCTCCGACCGTAGAGCCCGGTCGATGGCGAAGGAGGCCGAATGGCGCTATTGACGTCTATGCCCTGTTAATGGCTTTCCGGTACAGGAAGAACACCCGCTCGATCCGGGCCCCCGCCGCGTTCGAGTAGAACGGCACCGGCCCCACCCAGCCGATCTGCGCCGCGGTGATCCCGGCGGCCGCCTGGTCACGCAGGCAGCGGCGTAGCAGCACACCGCCGATCCCGGAGCCCTCCGCCGCCGGTGCGGTGCCCATCGGCCCGAACCAGCTGGGCCGCGCCGACCCGTACGCGGCGAACCCGAGGATCTCGCCGTCCCGCTCGGCGACGTGCACTCCCGCGTCCGGCCGCCCCACCGAACCGGCCAGCTCACCGTCCCAGGTGCCGCCGAACGTGGACCTGGCGAACGCGGCCAGCGCCGGCAGGTCGTCGGAGCCGGCTCGGCGTACCGTCACGCCCCGCCCGGCCAGCCGCTGCTCGGCGGCCCCGGTGGAGCGCAGCGCCGCCGACCCCTCGGACAGGTCGGCGGTCATGTTCCAGGCGGTACGGTCCTGCCGGTAGCCGAGCCGCTGCGCGGCGCAGACCGCCGGGGTGTAGCGCACGTCGATGCCGGGCCAGGCGTAGTGCGGCGGGTTTCCGGCGAGCAGCACCTCGTCCGCCCCGAGCGCGCCGAGCCGGCTCTCCGCCTCGGTCAGCAGCGCCCCGCCCACGCCCTGGCGGCGCTCCGTCGGCGCGACCGCGACCAGGTCGACGTGGCCGAGGCGCGGATCGGCCGCCGACAGCGACCCGATCAGGACGCCGACCAGCGCGCCGTCGCGTACCGCGCCGAGGCGCAGCACCGGGCGGTCGGCCCCGGCCCGCTCGGCCACCGTGACCACCACGGCCGACGCCTCGGCCGCGTCCTCCGGCAGGTCGAGCGACAGCCGGCACAGCTCGACCACCTCGGGCAGCCGGTCCCGGCCCAGCTCGATGATCTCCACGTCCATGGACGCCGACAGTAGGGCATCGGCAGACCAATGGACAGGGTTGTTAACCGCTGGCCCCGGACCGGGCGGCGCGCACCGCCGCGTACGCGTCCACCAGCCCGGCGCCGGAGACGTCCTGCGGTCCGCCGCAGGTGTCGGCGGGCGACGCGACCGGCTGCGCGGTGTCGCGCAGGATGGCCCGGGTCCGTTCCAGGTCCCCGACCAGCGCCGGGTTCGCCGACCACATCAGCGCCACCACGCCCGCGACCTGGGGCGTGGCCATCGAGGTGCCGTCCAGGGTGGCGTACCCGCCGCCGGGCATCGCGGAGAGCACCGCGGCACCCGGTGCGACCAGGTCCGGCTTGGCCCGGCCGTCCGGGGCCGGGCCGCGGCTGGAGAACTGCGTGACGCGGCGCTGCCGGTCCACCGCCCCGACGGTCAGCACGTCCGGGTACGGCGCGGGCGGGTCCGCGATCGAGCCGCACGACGGGCCGGTGTTCCCGGCCGCGGCCACCACCAGGATGCCGGCCGCGGTCAGCGCGGCGGTCGCCGGTCGCAGTGCCCCCGGGTCGCACCCCTCCACCGGCGGGCAGCCCCACGAGTTGGTGAGCACGTCCGGGGCACGCGCGGGACGGCCGTCGGTGAGCGGGTCCCCGCCCGGCGGGAACGGGGCCAGCATGAACTGGAGACAGTCGAGGTAGCGGGCCGGGCTGCCCATGTTGCGGTCCAGGTTGACGCAGCCGACCCAGCTCGCACCCGGCGCCACGCCGATCCCGTTCCGGCCCACCGCGCTGCCCAGCGTGTGGGTGCCGTGGCCACCCCGGTCGGCCGGGGCGCGGCGGCCCTCCCACGGGTCGTACCAGGAGTCGTCGCCGCCCCGGAAGCCGTCCGCGAGCGCCGGGTGCCGGCCGTCCACCCCGGAGTCGGAGCTGCCCACCACCACGCCGGACCCGGTGACCCCCAGCTCCGACCAGACCCGGTCCGCGCCGACCAGGGAGACGTTCCAGGCCGGGCCGGCCGGCGCCGGCTGGTCGCCGCGCGCCTGGGGTGCGAGTGCGGGCAGCGGGCGTACCCGTTGGCTCACCAGCACCCGGGCCACCTCGGGACGGCTGGACAGCCAGGCCCGCACCGCCGGGCCGCCGTCCGTCTCGATGGCGTTGACCAGGTAGTACGGTGTCGGGTTCAACCGCATCCGGGTCAGCGTGCCGCGCAGGTCGCCCTGCGTGCGGTCGGCGGTGGCCACCAGCCGCCGGTAGACCTCCGTAGCCCGGGCGTCGCGCCCGGCCCGGCCCGGCGTCCCGGCCGGCAGGCCGGTCAGGTCGGCCTGTTCGCGCAGCACCACGAGCAGCCGTTCGCCGTACAGTCCGGGCTGGCCGGGGACGACGTACACCACGGCGACGGCGGCGAGCAGCGCGGCGGCGGCCAGCGCGGCCGGACCGCGCCGGGGCGCGCGGGCGCGGGACCGGGCGAGCAGCACGCCGTACCCGACGGCGAGGACGACCGCGACGGCGAACGCCACGCCGGTGCCCACCGCGACCCAGAACGGCACGTCGCGGGTGGCGGCGAGCAGGATGCTGATCTCCTCCGGGTCGGTGAAGGCGAGCGGCCCCAGCAGGGCGAGCCCGACCAGCAGGCGCACCGGTGCGGGCCCGGCCGGCCGGCCGGCGTGCCGCGCCGCCGCCTCCAGGGCGGCCAGCACGAAACCGAGCGGCGGCAGCAGGACCAGCGCCGGCAACTGCACGCCCGACTGCCCGGCACCGGCCGCGAGCGGCGTCAGCGCGACGCCCGCGACCAGGCCGCCGACGAGCACCAGCCGGGCCGGTCCGGGCCCGAAGGCGGCCCAGAAACCGGTGCCGAGCAGCGCCCCGGCGAGCGCACCCAGCGCGGCGGCGGCCAGGCCGGCGAGCAGCGTCTCCAGCGCTCCGCCCAGCGCGCCCACCCACGCCCAGGGCAGCAGCACCGCCAGACCGGCCGCGATCGCCAGCAGCGACACCGTCCCGAACCGGCCCTCCGGGACCGCGTCCACGACGACCGGCGGCCGGACGCGGCCGAGACGGACGGCGACGAGCGCGAGCACCGCGGCGGTCAGCGCGAGCGCGCCCAGGTACGCCTCGTGGTGCACCGGCGGCACCGTTCGCAGCAGCGTGGTCGCGCCGAGCGCGACCACGGCGGCGGTCCAGGCCCGGCCGGTGACCCGCAGCGCGGGGGACCGCGGCGCGAGCGCCAGCGTCAGCGCCGGGGCACCGGCCAGCAGGACGGTGGCCACCGCGACCACCGGCCAGGCCGCCACCGGGCGGTCCGCGCCGATGACCAGCGCCACCTGGTCGACCAGCCAGCCGGTGATCTGGCCGGGCACGGTGAGAAGCACGATCCACACCCCGGTCGCCACCGCCGCGACGACCGGCCACGGCCCGGTCTCGCGCGGTGCCGACGGCGGTACGGGGGCGGGCGGCGGACCGGTCAGCATGGTCATCACGGTACGGGCGGGCCGTGTCGCCGCGCGTCCAGGACGGTTACCGTGGACTGGTGCGTGACCCGAGTGTGTCCCGATCCACCGCAGGCCAGCTCTCCGCCGAGCGCCGCGCCGACGACCTGCGCCGCCTCCGGGCCGAGCGGTTCGACGTGCTGGTCATCGGCGGTGGCGTGACCGGAGCGGGCGCGGCGCTCGACGCCGCCTCCCGTGGGCTCAAGGTCGCCCTGGTCGAGGCGCGTGACTACGCCGCCGGCACGTCCAGCCGGTCCAGCAAGCTGATCCACGGCGGCCTGCGCTACCTGGAGCAGCTGGAGTTCCACCTGGTCCACGAGGCGCTGACCGAGCGCGGCCTGCTCGCCACCCGGCTCGCGCCGCACCTCGTCCGGCCGGTGCCGATCCTGGTGCCGCTGCCCGCCGAGGGCGGCGCGCGTGACCTGCCCCGGCGGATCTTCCGCCGCTCCTACTACGGCCTCGGCGTGGCCGCGTACGACGCGTTCGCCGGGATCTTCGGCGGCGGGCGTGGCATGCCGCTGCACCGGCACCTCACCCGCGAGGGCACCCGCCGGATCTTCCCCAGCCTTCGGCCGGACAAGCTGGCCGGCGCGATCCGCTACTACGACGGCCAGGTCGACGACGCCCGCCTGGTGGTGACGCTGGCACGGACCGCGGCGAGCCTCGGCGCGACAGTGGTGACCAGCGCCCGCGCGGTCGGCCTGACCCGGCAGGCCCGGGAGGTCACCGGCGTGCGGGTCCGCGACCTGGAGGCGCCCGCCGGCTCGCCGGACGCCGAGTTCGAGGTACGCGCCCGCACCGTGATCGCCGCCACCGGCGTGTGGAGCGACGACATGTCGCGGATGCTCAACGACGTCGGGCTGCGCCCGAAGCTGCGGGTCCGGGCCTCCAAGGGGGTGCACCTGGTGGTGCCCCGCTCGGCGATCGTGGGCGAGACCGGCCTGATCCTGCGTACCGCGACGAGCGTGCTGTTCGTGATCCCCTGGGGCGGGCACTGGATCATCGGCACCACCGACACGGACTGGCAACTCGACAGGTCCCACCCGGCCGCCACCGCGAGCGACATCGACTACCTGCTGTCGCAGGTCAACATGGTGCTGGACCGGCCGCTGACCACCGCCGACATCGAGGGCGTCTACGCCGGGCTGCGTCCGCTGCTCGCCGGCGAGGCGGACTCCACCTCCAAGCTCTCCCGGGAGCACGCGGTGGTGGAGCCGATGCTCGGCCTGCTGCTGGTGGCGGGCGGGAAATACACCACCTACCGGGTGATGGCCTCCGACGTGGTCGACCGCGCGATGCACCGGCTCGGCCGGACCCGCCCCTCGCGTACCGCCGACCTGCCGCTGCTCGGCGCCGACGGGTACGTGGCCATGTGGCGGGACCGGGCCGACCTGGCCCGCCGGCACGGGGTGGCGGTCGGGGTGGTCGAGCACCTGCTGGAGCGCTACGGCACCCTCACCCTGGACCTGCTCGCCCTGGTCGACGCCGATCCGCTGCTCGGCTCGCCGCTGGCCGGCGCACCGGAATACCTGGCCGCCGAGGTGACGTACGCGGCCCGGGCCGAGGGCGCGCTGCACCTGGAGGACGTGCTCACCCGGCGTACCCGGATCTCGATCGAGACCAGCCACCGCGGCCTGGAGTCGGCGGAGCACGCCGCCGAGCTGATGGGCGCGGTGCTCGGCTGGGACGAGGCGACCCGGGACCGGGAGGTCGCCCACTACCGGGCGCGGGTGCTGGCCGAGCGGGAGTCGCAGCTCATGCCGGACGACATCGCGGCCGACGCGGCCCGTCTCGGCGCGCCCGATGTGCGTGGATTCGCAGCAGACCGTGGGACCGACGGCCCGGGCGTTGAACTTCCGGCCTCCCCCAGGTAGGCGATCCCCGACCCGGGCCACTCGGCCGGTAGTGCGCGCTACCTACGGAAGTGTAGGTTTCCCCGCGTGGTTCGCCCATCCTGGTTGCGCGTCCCCGCTCTGTCCGTCGTCGTCCTGCTGGCGCTGACCGGCTGTTCCTTCGGCCGGGCCGAGGGTGCCACCACGCCCGGAGCGGCCGGCACGGCCAGCCCGACACCCGCGGGTAAGCGCGTCTCCCTGGTGCAGCGGCTCGGCGACGGCCCGGTCCGCAACCTCGACGTCGACCCGTCCGGCCGCTGGCAGTGCCGCGACTGCGCCGGTGACGGCGTGGACGCCACCGGCACGCTGAACCCGGAGCAGACGAAGCGGCTCCAGCGGATGCTCGCGGACCCGGCGATCGCGAAGGAGACCGACCAGGCCCGCAGCTACAAGCAGGGCTGCATCGGTGTGCTCACGTCGACGCTGCTCGTGCCGCCGGACCTGACCGTCACCATCCAGGACTGCCCCGGCGAGCCCAAGCCGACGGTGGCCTACGACGTGCTGCTGCTCGTCACCCAGGCCACACCGGCCGAGGACAAGAGCTAGAACACCTTGCCGGGGTTGAGCAGCCCGGCCGGGTCCAGCGCCGCCTTGATCGCCTGGTGCACGCGTACGCCCACCGGGCCGATCTCGCGGGCCAGCCAGTCCCGTTTGAGCAGCCCGACGCCGTGCTCCCCGGTGCAGGTGCCGCCCAGTTCCAGCCCCAGCCGCATGATCTCGTCGAAGGCCCGCCGCCCCCGGGCCAGGCTCGCCGGATCGGCCCGGTCGACCACGATGTTCGGGTGCATGTTGCCGTCGCCCGCGTGGCCGACCACCCCGATCGGGACCTGGCACGCCTCGGCGATCCGGGCCACCCCGTCGAGCAGCTCCGCCAGCCGGCCGCGCGGCACGGCCACGTCGTCGATGACCAGGCCGCCGTTGCCACCCGGGAACGTCTCGGCCGCGAACCGCTCCATCGCCGGGTGGGCCAGCCGCCGCGCCTGGAGCAGGGCCGCGGCCTCGGTCGCGTCGGTCGCCGCGTAGACCTCGTCGGCGCCCGCGGCGGTGCACACCTCGGCCAGCCGGGCCAGGTCGTCGGCGGCCCGGACGCCGGTGTCCACGGCCGCGAGCAGCAGCGCCTCGGCGTCGGTGCGCAGACCCATCGGCCGGTACGCCTCGATCGCGCGCAGATGGGTCCGGTCCAGCAGTTCCAGCAGGCTCGGGGTGAGCCCGCGCTCGGCGATCCCGGCCACCGCGCCACCGGCCGTCGCCACGGTGGGGAAGACCGCGACCAGTGTCAGGGACTCCTCCGGGGCCGGGCGCAACGCCACGGTCACCTCGGTGATCACGCCGAGCGTGCCCTCCGAGCCCACGAACAGGCGGGTCAGGTCGTACCCCGCGACCCCCTTGGCGGTGCGCCGCCCGGTGCGCAGCACCTCACCGGAGGCGAGCACCACCTCCAGGCCCAGCACGTACTCGCTGGTCACGCCGTACTTCACGCAGCACATGCCGCCCGCGTTCGTGGCCACGTTGCCGCCGATCGTGGACG
Source organism: Micromonospora sp. WMMA1949 (assembly GCF_027460145.1). Taxonomy (NCBI): domain Bacteria; kingdom Bacillati; phylum Actinomycetota; class Actinomycetes; order Micromonosporales; family Micromonosporaceae; genus Micromonospora; species Micromonospora sp. WMMA1949. The sequence goes on from NZ_JAPZBG010000001.1 coordinate 3,123,382, forward strand.
ACTCCCAGGAGCCGGGGTCCGGCGGATACCAGAGGCCGTGCTCCCGTACCGCGCGGGCGAGCGCCGCGTTCACGACGCCCGGCTGCACCACGGCGATCCGGCCGACCGGGTCGATCTCCCGGACCGCGTCCATCGCCACAGTGCTCACCACCACCGCGCCGGCGACCGCGTTCGCCGCGCCGGCCAGCCCGGTCCGCGCGCCCTGCGGCACCACGGGTACGCCGTGCCGCCCGGCTGCCCGGACCACCGCCACCACCTCGTCGGTGTCGCGGGGACGCACCACCGCCAGCGGGGTGCCGGAGTCGCACAGGTCGGCCTCGTCGCGCTCGTGCCCGGCCAGCAGGTCCGGGTCGGTCAGCACGGCGGCGTCACCGAGCGCGGCCCGCAGGTCGTCGAGGAGGGGATGGGCGGCCATGCCGGGAAGGCTACCGGCGTAGCGTCTGTTGCCGTGCTCTACCTGGACCCACCCGCCGTGCCCTGGCGCGGCCGGCTCTGGTCGCACCTGATCAGCGACGTCTCGTACGCCGAGCTGCACGCGTTCGCCGAGATGCTCGGCGCGCCCCGGCGCGGCTTCGACCGGGACCACTACGACGTGCCCGCCGAGCGGTTCCGGACGGCGGTCTGGCTCGGCGCTACGGTCGTGCCCTCGCGGGAGATCGTCCGGCTGCTGCGGGACGCCGGTCTGCGCCGCCCGAAGCACCGCGTCTCAGCCGAGACCGGCCAGCTCCCGGGACAGGTTGGCCCGGGCCGGAGCCTCCCAGCGGGCGTGCGGCTCGGGTAGGCGGTAGAGCGCCGGCAGGGCGAGCAGGTGCCGCAGCACCGCGGCCCGCCCGGCACGGAAGTCCGGTTCGGGCACGTGCGCGTACTCGGCGCGGATCGCGTCGGCGTACCTGTCGTAGCGCTCCGCCGGGGCGGCCAGCACCGACAGGTCCGCGTCGCAGAGCAACGCGCCGTCCGGGTCGTCCGGCCCGACCACGTGACCGGCGGTGAGCAGCACCAGGCGGCGTACCCCGGTCACCGTCGCGGCCGGGAGCCCGGCGGCGGCCAGCAGCTCGCCGGCCAGGTCGGCGCTGGCCCGCTCGTTGGCGTCGCCCGCGGCGCGCGGGTCGTAGACCGCGTCGTGGCACCACGCCGCCAGCCGGACCAGGCCGGGGTCGCGGGCCAGACCGGCGTACGCGTCGACCACGTCGAGCACCGCCCGCAGGTGCGCCTCGTCGTGGTAGCGCCGGTGCGGCTCCCGCCAGCCCGCCAGCAACCGGGCGCCGGCCCGGTCGACTCCCGCCGGATCGGTCGCGCCCGCCGCCCGTGCCGTGTCGCGCCACCGGGCCGTCAGGTCGTCCATCGGGTGCAGTCTGCCCCACTCCGCGATCGGACCGGGGATTCAGCGGGATTGTCGCGGGTAGTACCCGCCATGGCCCGGGACCGACGACTGCCGTTCCTTCGTCGCGGCGATCAGCGTGAAGGCCCGGGTGACCGTGACGGCCAGCGGATCGCCTCGGCGATGGAGGAACTGCGGCACCGCAGCAAGGCCACGCTGCACGACCGGCTGCACCGGGTCCGTACCGCGTTCGGCCTGGCCGTGCAGGCCGGGCTCGCGGCCGGCCTGGCGTACCTGATCTCCCACCGGCTGCTGAAGAACCCCCAGCCGGTCTTCGCCCCGATCTCCGCGGTGGGCACGCTCGCCGCCTCGGTGGGGCAGCGGTTCCGGCGTACGGTCGAGCTGATCGTCGGGGTGGCTGTCGGCGTGCTCGTCGGCGACGCGCTCATCTACTTCGTCGGCACCGGCGCGTGGCAGCTCGCGCTCGTGGTGACCTCGGCGATCCTGCTGAGCATCTTCGCCGGGGCGAGCGTCGCCATCGTGATCCAGGCGGCGGCCACCGCCGTGCTGATCGTGACGCTCAGCCCGTCCACCGAGAACCTGGAGTTCCCCCGCTTCATCGACGCGTTCCTCGGCGGCGGCATCGCGCTGCTGGTCACCGCCATCCTGCTGCCGCTCAACCCGCTGCGGGTGATCAATCGGGCCGCCCGGCCCGCACTCGACCTGCTCGCCGACCAGCTCGACGCGGGCGCCGAGGCGCTGCGCAACCGGGACCGGGGCGCGGCCCAGCGGGCCCTGTTCCGGCTGCGCGAGAACAAGGAGGAACTGGCCGCGCTCTCCGAGGCGATCGAAGGTGCCAAGGAGACGAGCACGCTCTCCCCGGCCCGCTGGCACCGGCGCGGCGAGCTGACCCACTACGCCGAGGCCGCCGAACCGATCGACCGGGCCATGCGCAACAGCGGCACGCTGATCCGCCGCGCCGTCACCATGATCGAGGACGACGAGCCGGTCCCCGAGCCGATGCCGGACGCGGTCGGTCACCTGGCCGAGTCGGTACGCCTGCTCCGGCAGGAGTTCGCCGCCGGGCAGGAGCCGGAACAGGCCCGGGAACGGTCGCTGCGCGCGGTGAGCGAGGCCGGCCGGGCGTACGCCGAGGGGGTGGGCTTCTCCGGCAGCGTGGTGATCGCCCAGGTACGGACCACGGCGAGCGACCTGTTGGTGGCCTCCGGGATCGAGCAGGACGAGGCGAACCGGCTGGTGCGGCAGGCGTTCGGCGAGAACCGTCAGGGCGAACCCGCCGCCCAGAACCCCGCCGCCCACCCACCCACCGCCCCACCCGTCGGCTGACCCGCGCTGTCGCCCCGCCCCCGCCCCGCCCCCGCCCCCGCCCCGCCCACGTTGATCAAGGAGTTTGTGGCCTCTCTGGAGATCAACCAGCACGAAAAGTCCTTGATCAACGCACGCGGTCCGGGGTGGGCCGGGGCGCGGGGTGGGTGGGGCGAGGCTGGGGAGATCTTGGTACGAGGGCGCCCCTCCAGGGGCGCTTCCGTACCAAGATCTGGGGGCGCAGGGCTAGGGGAGGGTGGTCAGGGCCGCCAGGAGGGTGTCTACCTCGGCCTCTGTGGTGCCCAGGCCCAGGCTGGCTCGTAGGGCTGTCGGTGGCAGGTCGGTCCGGCCGGTACGGGCGGCGGCCTCGGCCAGCAGGCGCCGGGTCAGCGGGTGGGCGCAGAACAGCCCGTCCCGTACGCCGATCCGGTGCCGGCTCGCCAGGTGGGCGGCCACCTCGGCGGAGTCCCGTCCGGCGACCACGAAGCTGACGATGCCCACCCGGGGTGCTTCGGGGGAGAACATGCGCAGCTCCACCACGTCCGGCAGCGTGGCCAGCCCGGTACGCAGCCGGGCCAGCAGCGCCTGCTCCCGTGCGTGCAGCGCGTCCCGGTCGGCCGCGCGGAGGGCCTCGCAGACCGCGGCGAGCGCCACCGCGCCGAGCAGGTTGGGGGTGCCGGCCTCGTGCCGTGCCGGGCCGGTCGTCCAGCGCACGTCGTGCGTCGCGGCGCCGACGTGGCTGGTGGCGCCGCCGCCGGCCAGGTACGGCGTACCGGCGTCCAGCCAGTCCGCGCGCCCGGCCAGCACGCCCGCGCCGAACGGGGCGTACAGCTTGTGCCCGGACACTGCCACGTAGTCCACGTCCAGCGCGGTCAGGTCGACCAGTGCGTGCGGGGCGAGCTGCGCGGCGTCGACCAGGATGCGGGCGCCGTACCGGTGGGCCACCCGGGCCAGGTCGGCGACCGGCAGGCACTCGCCCGTGACGTTGCCGGCGCCGGTGACCGCGACCAGCACGGGCAGGCCGGGGCGGGCGTCGCGGGCGAGTTCGCCGAGCGCCGCCGCGAGGGACCGGACCGCGCCGGCCGGGCTGTCCGGCACCGGCAGCCGTACCGAGCCGCGCGGCCAGGGCAGCAGGTTGGCGTGGTGCTCGCCGCCGAACGTGATCACCGTGGTGCCGGCCGGCAACGCCCGGGCCAGCAGGTTCAGCGCGTCGGTGGTGTTCCGGGTGAAGATCACATGGTCGTCGGGGCGGGCGCCGAGGAAGTCGCCGACCGTCTGCCGGGCCCACTCGTAGGCCAGCGTGCACCGCCGCGACAGCGCGCCCGCGCCGCGATGCACGCTCGCGTACCAGGGAAGAAGCCCAGCCACCGCGTCGGCCGCGGCTCGCGCGCACGGCGCGCTTGCGGCGTGGTCCAGGTTGATCTCCCCCGGTACGCCGAGCACGCCGAGCGGGTCGGGGCGCACCGGCGCGGGCAGCACGGACAGCGGGGGTACGAGGGTGAGGGTCATGCCGGAGCCTCCCGGGTCACAGGGGACCCCGGGGTGCCGGGACGGGGTCCGCGCTTGCCCGGAGCGCGGAGCGGCACCGGGCCCGGTCATCACCCGGGGCACCCCACCGCGAACCTCGACGAGGGTTGCCGGCCAGCAAGCCGGGGCTTGACGCTGGCGCTCGTGACCTGTTCGGGAGCATAACGGCCTCGATGCGACCGGACCAGTGGGTCGTGGGTGACTACGCTGACCGCATGGCCGACACCCCGCCCGGCGCAGCGCCGCCGCCACCGCACGCGCCGTTCGCCCCGCACGCGGGGGCGCCGACGCCCGGGATGCCGCGGCGCCGGATCGGCTGGCGGCGGGTGCTGGTGCTGGCCGGGGTGGTGCTGCTGATCGCGGCCGGGGCGCTGTTCATGGTCTTCACGCTGGGCGAGAGCCTGGGCGCGGAGGCGCTGCTGGTGGGCCTGGTCGCGGCGATCCTGCCGGTGCCGGTGCTGGTCGCCTGCTTCCTGTGGCTCGACCGCTACGAGCCCGAGCCGCTGAAATACCTGATCTTCTGTTTCGCCTGGGGTGCCTTCGTCTCCACCGCGATCTCGCTGCTGGTGAACACGACGGGCGCGCGGCTGTTCGACGACTGGGGGCTGCCGGCGGCGCTCACCGCGGTGCTCGTCGCCCCGTTCATCGAGGAGCTGACAAAGGCGGCCGGCCCGCTCCTGGTGCTGATCTTCCGGCGCCGGGAGTTCTCCGGGATCACCGACGGCCTGGTCTACTGCGGGCTCTCCGCGGTCGGCTTCGCCATGGTCGAGAACATCCTCTACCTGGGCGGGTACGGCTACCGCACCGGCGTGGAGCAGTACGGTCCGGCGACCGGCGCGCAGCAGGTGATCGCGATCTTCATCGTCCGGATCCTGCTGTTCGGCTTCGCCCACCCGCTGTTCACCTCGATGACCGGCGTCGGGCTTGGTGTCGCAGCGCGTACCGCCGACCGCCGGGTGCGGGTGCTCGCGCCGCTCGCCGGGCTGCTGCTGGCGATGATCCTGCACGGCACCTGGAACCTGCTGCCCTCGCTGGCCCAGGCCACCGGACAGACGGTGATCGTGCTGTACGGCTACATCGGCGTGATGGTGCCGATCTTCTTCGCCATGGTGGGGCTGGCGATCTGGCTGCGCGCCTGGGAGGGCCGGCTCACCGAGCGCACGCTGCCCGACTACGTCCGCGCGGGCTGGCTCACCCCGCCCGAGGTGGCGGCGCTGGGCAGCCTGGGCCGCCGGCACGCGGCGCGTACCTGGGCCCGGCGGGTCGCCGGTGACGGGGGAGTACGCGCGATGCGCGGCTACCAGTTCGCCGCGACCCGGCTGGCGCTGCTGCGCGACGGCATGCGGCGAGGGCTCGACCGCAAGCCCGCCGAGCAGGAGCGGACGGCACGGGAGGAACGGGAGCTGCTGGACGCGATCACCGCGTACCGGTCGTTCTTCGTCGGTCGTGACCCGCAGGCGCCGGTCGGGGTGTGGGACGGTCAGCGCTACCACCTGCGGTTCCCGGACGGTTCGCAGCGGCCGGTCGAGGCGCCGGACGACCCGGTGGTGCCGATCCCGGTGGTGCTGGCCCCGCCGCCCGCCTTCCCGCCGAGCGGCTACGGCCCCGGTGGCTGGCCCGGTCCGGGTGGCGGCCAGGGCCCGGGCGGCTGGCCCGGTCCGGGCGCGCCCTGGCGCTGAGAGCAGGTCCGGGGCCGGTCAGCTCATCAGGCCGGTCAGGAAGTCGCCGAGACCCTGGGCGATGGCCATCAGCGCGCCGCCGATGCCCTTGAACACCTGCGCCGCCCCGTCCGGCCGGAACGCCATGAAGTAGATCAGGAACGCGAGGAATCCCCAGGCGAGGATCTTCTTGATCACTACCGGCATGGTGTCCCTCCCCAGGGCGCGCTGAGGTGCCTGGGCTTCCCGCCGGGCAGCGCCGCAAACGGCGCCGCCGGAGAGCTACCGGTGCCGCCGCGCGGCTACAGGTAGAGACCGGTGGAACCGGCGGCGGTGCTCTCCACCCGCTCGGCCGCCACGGCGTGCACGTCCCGCTCGCGCAGCAGCACGTACGCCCGGCCGTGCAACTCGACCTCGGAGCGGTCGTCCGGGTCGAACAGCACCCGGTCACCGGCCACTATCGCGCGGACGTTCGGCCCGACGCCGACCGCTGTGGCCCAGGCCAGGCGCTTGCCCACGGCTGCCGTCGCGGGGATCACGATGCCGGCGGTCGAACGGCGTTCCCCCTCCGCGCCCTCGGTACGCACCAGCACGCGGTCGTGCAGCAGGCGGATCGGCAGCCCGGCGTCGAGACTCTGGTCGGCGGTCACGCGAAGACGCTACCGCGTGGCCGACTGTCGATCCCGGCGTGGTTGGCGCGAGTGCCGGGCGGGCAATGTGTGGCCGAGTCGCCCTAGGGTGGGGCGTACGGACGTATCCTGTGCCCCCTGCGACCTGATGGGGCCGACTTTGCCGGAGGTGCGCTTGAGCCGCATGGAGCGGATGCGCGGACGGCTCCGCCGTGCGTACGAGTCGGGCCGGGAGGCGACGCGAACCCGGCGGGCCGCGGCGGAGGCGGCGGAGGCGGCGGACGGGGGCGTGGCCACGCCGGCAACCCCGGGGCCGCCCGCCGCGCCGGAAGCGACGGTGGTGGGCGCCCAGCCGCCGGCGGCGATGCACTCCTCGACGGTGAGCCGGGACGACACGGAGGTGCCGCACGCGCTGCGCATCGCCGCCGCGTGGTGCTGGCGCCTGATCGTGATCGGCATCGTCACCTGGGCCCTGCTCAAGATAATCGGCACGATCAGCATCGTGATCATCCCGCTGACCGTCGCGCTGCTGCTCTCCGCGCTGCTCGCACCGGCGGTCGGCTGGCTGCTCCGGGCCCGGCTGCCCCGCTCGCTGGCGACAGCGGTGGTGCTGGTCGGTGGCCTGGCCGCCGTCGTCGGCACGCTGACGCTCGTGGTGAACGAGTTCATCAAGGGCGTACCGGAGCTGAGCCAGAAGTCCTCCGAGGGCGTCCGGCAGATCCAGGACTGGTTCAAGACCGGGCCGCTGCACCTGTCCGACAGCCAGCTCGACCGCTACATCAACGAGGCGCAGAACTGGATCAACGGCAACACCGAGCGGTTCACCAGCGGTGCGCTCAGCACCGCCGCCACGCTCGCCGAGGTGCTCACCGGCACCGTCCTGGTCCTGTTCGCCACGTTCTTCTTCCTGCGCGACGGCAACAACATCTGGCGGTTCCTGGTCCGGCTGCTCCCGGTGGCCGCCCGCTGGAAGGTCGACGACGCCGGTCGCGCGTCCTGGGCGACGCTCGGCGCGTACGTGCGTGCCACAGTCCTCGTGGCCTTCATCGACGCGGTCGGCATCGGCATCTTCCTGGTGCTGTTCGACATCCCGTTCGCGTTCCCGCTGGCCGCACTGGTCTTCCTGGGCGCGTTCATCCCGATCGTCGGTGCGTTCCTGTCCGGCGTGGTGGCCGTGCTGGTGGCGCTGGTCGACAGCGGCCCGGTGACCGCCCTGATCATCCTGGGCGCGGTGATCGGCGTACAGCAGGTCGAGGGCCACGTGCTCCAGCCGCTGATCATGGGCCGCGCGGTGGCCATCCACCCGCTCGCCGTGATCATCGGCATCGCCGCCGGAGTGGTGCTCGCCGGCATCGCCGGCGCGCTGGTCGCGGTGCCGCTGATCGCCGTCCTGAACACCGCGGTGCGGCGGCTCGCCGCGCGTACCGTGCCGGACACCCCGCCGGACGCGGTGGTGGTCGCCTCCCAGGCGCCCTGACCCGCCGGCATCCCTGGACGCCCGCGTCACCCCATCCGGGGAGGCGCGGGCGTCAGCTCTTGGCGAGCCGTTCCAGCGCGCCCCGGGCCACCTCGGGACGGGTGGTGTACCAGAACGGCGGCAGCGAGCGGCGCAGGAACGGGCCGTACCCGCGTGCCGTCTCCAGCCGCGAGTCGAGCACCGCCACCACGCCCCGGTCGCCGGTGGCCCGGATCAGCCGGCCGACGCCCTGGGCCAGCCGGACCGCCGCGATCGGCACGCTCACCGCCGCGAAACCCGAGCCGCCGCCGGCGTCCACCGCCGCCGCCCGCGCCGCCGCGAGCGGCTCGTCCGGGCGGGGGAACGGCAACCTGTCGATCACCACGAGCTGGCAGGCGTCGCCCGGCACGTCCACCCCCTGCCAGAGCGACATCACCCCGAACAGGCAGCTCTCCCGCACCTCGCGGAACCGGCGTACCAGCAGCGGCAGCGCCTCCTCGCCCTGGAGCAGCACCGGCAGGTCGGTCCGCGCGCGGACCAGCTCCGCCGCCTGCTGCGCGGCCCGTCGCGACGAGAAGAGCCCGAGGGTACGACCACCGAGCGCCTCGACCAGCGCCAGCAACTCCTCACCTGCCGGGCCGGGCAGCCCGGAGACGCTGGGGCGGGGCAGGTGCGCGGCGACGTACAGGATGCCCTGCCGGGCGTAGTCGAACGGCGAGCCGACGTCGAGCGAACTCCAGCCCGGCCCCTCGGTGGCCGGTACGGTGCCGATCGACGCCCGGCTGCCCTCGGCGGCGGCCACCGGCGTGACCGGAGAGCGGCTGGCGGCGGCAGCGGTGGCGATCGCGGCGGCGGCCGGGGACGGCGGTGCGGGCGGCGGCGCGTCCAGCCCCAGCGCCCGGGCCACCGTGTCGAAACGCCCGCCCAGCGCCAGCGTCGCCGAGGTGGCGACCACTGTGCGCTCGTCGTACAGGTGGGTGGCGAGCGTGCCCGCCACCGACAGCGGCGCCACCACGAGGGCGCGGCGGCTGCCGTTGTCCGGCTTCTCGACCCAGGCGACGTCGTGGTCGGCCTCCTCCAGCAGCCGCTGGGCGGTGGTGGACAGCTCGTCCAGCACGGCCTTGGCCTGCTGCTTGCGGACCGGATCGGGGTCGTCGGCCTTCACGTCGCCGATCGCCTCCAGCGCGGCCCGGGTCGCCGAGTCCAGCAGCGTGCACGCCTCGCGCAGCGCCGGCGGCAGACCGGCGGTGAGCCGCCCGGCCAGCGCCTCGGCCAGTCCCACCGCCAGCGCGTCACCGGCTTCGGTGAGCCGCTCGGCCACGTCGGGGCGCAGCAGCGGCCGGGCCCGCCGGGTGGACCTGTCGATCAGCTCCGGCACCAGCTCGGCCTGGGCGGCGGACGAGACCCGGTCGGCCAGTTCGTGCGCCTCGTCGACCACGAGCAGCTTGTGCGGCGGCACGATGTGGCGCCCGGCGAGCATGTCGACGGCGAGCAGGCTGTGGTTGGTGACCACGATGTCGGCCTCCCGGGCGCGCGCCCGGGACGCCTCCGCGAAGCACTCCTGCCCGAACGGGCAGCGGCTCGCGCCGACGCACTCCCGGGCCGGCATGGAGACGCTGCGCCACACCTGGTCGTCCACGCCCGGGTCCAGCTCGTCCCGGTCGCCGGTGGCGGTCTCCTCGGCCCAGTCCCGCAACCGCTGCACCTGCTTGCCCAGGCGGCCCGCCTCACCGAGCCACTTGGTGCCGCCGTTGCCGGGGCGCGGGGCGTCGAACAGCGCGTCGTCCGGTTCGTCCTCGACCGAGCTGTCCAGCCGGGCCAGGCACAGGTAGTGGTGGCGCCCCTTCAGCACGGCGAACGTGGGGCGGCGGCCCAGCACCGGCTCGACCGCGTCCGCCAGCCGGGGCAGGTCGTGCTCGACGAGCTGGGACTGCAACGCCAGCGTGGCGGTGGAGACCACCACCGGCCCGTCCACGGTCAGCGCCGGAGCGAGGTAGGCCAGGGACTTGCCGGTGCCGGTGCCGGCCTGCACGAGAAGGTGCTCGCCGGAGACGATGCTCTGCTCGATCGCCTCGGCCATCTGCTGCTGACCCGGCCGGGTCGCGCCGCCGGGAACCGCGCCGACCGCGGCGGCCAGAAGCTCCCCGGCACCGGCGCGGCCACCTCGGCGCTTCTTCGGGACGGCCGGGCCGGTGGCGGTGCGGGACGGGGTCACCGTGCGACCGTACCCGCCGCCCCCGACGGGGGTCCGGCCACTCCGGCGGCGTGGCGGGACGGTGGGTCGCGTCCGGTTACCTCCCGATCGCGTGGCGTGCCCGGAATCGGTTAGGGTGCCAGGCATGCCGAGCGATGTGGTCCGCGTGATCTACCGCAAGTACGACGGCAGCGCCCACCGCGACTACCCGGCCCGCCGGCTCGCCGAGGACGACCTCGGCGTCTGGCTCGGCGTGCCCGCCGGCACCGAGTCCGTCTACCACGGCCGCCCGTCCGTCGAGCAGATCCCGTTCGTCCTGCTGGTGCCGCACCACGGCTGGTGGACCGGCATGTTCAACCCGCCGCCGCGCACCAGCGAGGTCTACTGCGACATCGCCACCCCGGCCCGCTGGGAGGGCGGGGAGACCGTCCACCTGATCGACCTCGACCTGGACGTGGTGCGCCGCCGCGAGACCGGCTTGGTCGAGCTGCGCGACGAGGACGAGTTCGCCGTGCACCGGGCCCGCTGGGGCTACCCGGACGACGTGGTCACCGAGGCCGAGGCCGCGTCCCGCTGGCTGCTCGGCGCGCTCGGCGACGGCACCGAGCCGTTCGCCACGTCGTACCGGAAGTGGCTGGCGCTGGTGGTCTGAGCCGGCTCACCAGCGCGGCGGCCAAACGGCGTCCGGCCCCAGCGGCGGCAGCTCGCTGACCTTGGCCGGGTTGAGCTGGTTGAACACGCCGGTGACCCGCCCCTCGTGGACGGCGAACGAGGTGACCATCCGGATGGGCCGCCCGTCCCGGTGGAAGAACTCCGACTGCCAGCCGAGCGTCCCGTCCACCAGCACCGGCCGCCCGCGCAGGCCACCCCGCTGCCGGGCCTGGCCGTACAGGCCGAGGAGCAGGCGGGCGACCGAGTCGACACCGACCACCGGCCGGCGCCCGGCCGGGAAGTGACCGCCGGCGTCGCCGATCGACACCACGTCCGGGGCGAGCACGCGGACCAGCTGCTCCAGCTCACCCGACTCCACCGCGGCGGCGAAAGCGGCGAGCACGCGCCGCTGCTCGGCGAGGTCGGCGCTGTGCCGGGGCACGTCCGGCCCGTGCACCGCCCGCCGGGCGCGCGACGCCAGCTGACGGGCCGCCTCCGGCGTCACCGCGAGCACGTCCGCCACGTCGGCGAATGGCACCGCGAACACGTCGTGCAGCACGAACGCCACCCGCTGCTCCGGCGTCAGCCGTTCCAGTACCACCAGCAGCGCGGTGCCGAGCTGATCGGCCCGCACGGCCCGCTCGGCCGGGTCGGGCGCGAACCCGTCCGCCGCCGGCACCGCTGTGACCACCGGCTCGGGGAGCCACACTCCCGGGTACGCCTCCCGGCGCACCCGGGCGGAGCGGAGCACGTCCAGGCAGATCCGGGAGCAGGTGGTGACGAGCCAGCCGCGCAGGTCGCGTACGTGGGCGCGCTCCTCCGGGTCGCTCAGCGCGCCGGAGAAGCGCAGCCAGGTCTCCTGCACCGCGTCCTCGGCCTCGCTGCGGCTCCCCAGCATCCGCTGGGCGACCGCCAGCAGGCGCCCTCGTTCCGCCTCGAACTCCCCCGCAAGCTCCTCCACACCCCCATTCTCCCGCCCCACCCCCACCCCACCGCCCCCGCGCCCTTACCTGGGCTCGCTGATCTTGCACTTGCCGCCCCGACAAAGGGTGCTTTCCGGGCGTGCAGGCGGCCGCAACTGCAAGATCAACGGGCCGGGTCAGGGGCGTGGGGCGAGCGGGGAAGGGCGCTGGGGGTGAGGATCGGGGGATGAGTGAGGTGGTGGGGCCCGAGGGCGGGCGGATGCGGGAACTGCTTCGGGTGGGGCCGGGAGCGGTGGACCTGACGGCGATCGACCCCCGGTCGACGCCGGGGCTGCCGGCGGCGGCCGGGCGCGGGCCGGCGCGCAAGGAGTGGGCGCGGGCCCAGGTCGAGCTGGTCGGCGCGGAACTGGGCCGGCAACAGGAGATGCTGTACGCCTCGGCGCAGGGCGCCGCCGGACCGGGCAGCGCCACCAGCGCGCCGGCCCAGGCGGACGCCGGGCTGGAGGGCGACCGGCCGCGCCGGGTGCTGCTGGTGCTCCAGGCGATGGACTGCGGCGGCAAGGACGGCACCGTCAAGCGGGTGGCGGGCGCGATGAACCCGCTCGGGCTGCACATCCGCTCGTTCGGGCCGCCGACCGAGGAGGAGTTGCGGCACGACTTCCTGTGGCGGGTACGCCGGGCGCTGCCGCCACCCGGGTACGTGGGCGTGTTCAACCGCTCGCACTACGAGGACGTGCTCATCGCCCGGGTCGAAGGGCTGGTCGACGAGGCGACCTGGCGGTCCCGGTACGCGATCATCAACGACTTCGAGCGGGAACTGACCGAGCAGGCGGTCACAGTGGTGAAGGTCATGCTGCACATCTCGTACGCCGAGCAGGGCGAGCGGCTGATGGAGCGGCTCACCGACCCGGCGAAGTTCTGGAAGTTCAACCCGAGTGACCTGGACACTCGGGCACGTTGGGACGATTATCAGGCCGCGTACGCCGAGGCCCTGGAGCGTTGTGGCACGGACGCCGCGCCGTGGTTCGTGGTGCCGGCGGACCGCAAGTGGTACCGGGACTGGGCGGTCGCCCACCTGATGCGGGAGACGTTCGACGGCTTGGATCTGGGGTATCCGCCTGCCGATTTCGACGTCGAACGGGAGCGTGACCGGTTACGGAACCAACTCAGCCGTTGATCAGGTGAACAGAAGGTGAACGAGCGGTGAATCGGGCCTGACCAGGGGTGGGCCGATCGAAAGTGGGTTCGGCGCGGTCCCTAGCATGCGCAGAGCAGACGCCCGGGCGGCGACGGCCACCCTTCCACCGACACGACGAGGTCCGTGCTGTGAAGTTTTCCTTCCGTCCCACCGAGGGCGCCTTCTACGAGCTCTTCACCAGGGCTGCGCAGAACCTGGTGAAGGGGACCGACCTGCTCAACGAGCTGGGTCTGCCCGGTGCCGACGTGCAGTCGATCAGCGAGCGGCTGACCGACATCGAGCACGACAGCGACCAGATCACGCACGAGCTGTACAAGAAGATCAACTCCACGTTCATCACGCCGTTCGACCGCGAGGACATCTACCGGCTGGGCTCGCTGCTCGACGACGTGATGGACCACCTGGAGGCGGTCGGCAACCTCCTCTACCTGTACGGCCTGACCAAGCTCCCGTCGCTTCCGCGCGAGCTGCACGAGCTGGTGAACGTGCTCGACCTGCAGGCCAAGCTCACCGCCGAGGCGATGCCCCGGCTGAAGTCGATGAAGGATCTCGAGGACTACTGGATCGAGTGCAACCGGCTCGAGAACGACGGCGACCAGGCGTACCGGATGCTGCTGGTACGCCTCTTCTCCGGTGAGTACGACGCGCTCACGGTGCTGAAGATGAAGGAGGTGGCCGACGAGCTGGAGGCCGCCTGCGACGCCTTCGAGCACGTCGCGAACACCGTCGAGACCATCGCGGTCAAGGAGTCCTGATCCAGTGAGTCCCGAACTCATCGCCGTGCTGGCGGTGATCGCGGTCGCCATGGCGTTCGACTACACGAACGGCTTCCATGACGCGGCCAACGCGATCGCCACCAGCATCTCGACCCGGGCGCTGACCCCCCGGATCGCGCTCGCGCTGGCCGCCGTCGGCAACTTCGTCGGCGCGCACTTCGGTGCCGGCGTGGCCAAGACGGTCGGCGACGGCCTGGTCACGTTGCCGACCGGGGTGGAGAGCCTCGGCGTGGTCTTCGCCGGCGTTCTCGGCGCGATCATCTGGAACCTGATCACCTGGTACTTCGGCCTGCCCTCGTCCTCCTCGCACGCCCTCTTCGGCGGACTGGTCGGCGCCACCCTGTTCGCCGCCGACGGCATCGTCCAGTGGGCCACCATCATCGAGAAGGTCCTCATCCCGATGGTGCTGTCGCCGGTGGTCGGCCTGGTGCTCGGCTTCCTGGTGATGCTGGCGATCATGTGGCTGTTCCGGAAGGGGCAGCCCGGCAAGCTCAGCCGCGGCTTCCGCTGGGCGCAGACCGCGTCCGCCGCCGCCATGTCGGTCGGCCACGGCATGCAGGACGCCGCCAAGACCATGGGCATCATCGTGCTGGCGCTCTACACCGGTGGCTTCCAGGAGAGCAAGACCCACATCCCGGGCTGGGTCTTCTGGACCTCGGCCGCGATGCTGGCGGCCGGCACGTACGCGGGTGGCTGGCGGATCATCCGGACGCTTGGTCGGAAGATCATCGACCTGGGGCCGGCGGAGGGCTTCGCGGCCGAGACCGTCGCCAGCGCGGTGCTCTACTTCAACGCGCTGGTGCTGAAGGCGCCGATCTCGACCACGCACACGATCACCTCGGCGATCATGGGTGTGGGCGCGACGAAACGGCTGTCCGCGGTGCGCTGGAACGTGGCGGGCAACATCGTGATCGCCTGGATCATCACGTTCCCGGCCGCCGCCGCGATCGCCTGCCTCGCGTACCTGCTGGTCCGGCCGCTGTTCTGAGCTCCGGTCCGCGCTCCGCGCGACGACGTCGAAGGGTTCCCCGCCGTGGCGGGGGACCCTTCACGCGTAGGAGACGCCGATCCGGGCCTTGATGTCGTCGATGAGGCCCATCACCTCGAGCGTGGCGGCGTGCGGCACCAGCGGGCTCTCCGTCAGCCCGGCGGCCAGGCAGCGCTGCACCTCGATCGCCTCGTACTGGTAGCCGCCGCCGGTCAGGTCCGCCGGGATCGTCTCCGGTTCGGCGCCGGCCCGGTGCAGCACCGCGTGCGCCGGCCGGAAGAACAGCTCGGGCAGGTCGATCCGGCCGGTGGTGCCGGTGATCGACGCGGTGATCGCTGTCGCGCCGACCATGCCGCAGCTGAGCGTCGCCACCGCGCCGGAGTCCCAGCCGAGCACCATGCCGGTGTTCTCGTCCACCGCCTCCGGGGTCAGCTTGGCCCACGCCTGCACGTGCTGCGGCACGCCGAGCACCAGGTGGGCCAGGCTCAGCGGGTAGACGCCGAGGTCGAGCAGCGCGCCGCCGCCGAGCGTGCGGGCCCGCATCCGGTGCTCCGGCGGGAACGGCCCGGCCACGCCGAAGTCGGCCCGTACGTGCGTCACCTCACCGATCGCGCCGTCGCGGATCAGCTCCAGCACGCGCAGGATCAGCGGGTTGGTCCGCATCCACATGGCCTCCATGAGGAACAGACCCCGGGCGCGGGCCGTCTCCACCAGGTCGGTGGTGGTCGGCAGGTCCAGCGTGCAGGGCTTCTCCACCAGCACGGCCTTGCCGCCGGCCAGGCACGCCAGCGCCGCCTCGTGGTGCGCGGCGTGCGGGGTGGCCACGTAGATCGCGTCCACGTCCGGGTCCGCGGCCAGTTCCGCCCATGAGGCGTACGCACGCGGCACGTCGTGCCGGCGCGCGAACAGTTCGGCGCTCTCCCGGGTACGCGAGCCGACCGCCACCAGTTCGGCGTCCGGCACCAGCCGCAGATCCTCGGCGAAGCGAGCGGCGATGTTTCCGGTGGCCAGGATTCCCCAACGCGTCATGCCCGGCACGCTATCCCGTACCGCTCGGAGGCCGGGAGGGTGATCCACCGGTCGGGACGGCTCAGCCATGGGCGTCGGCGGCGGCCCGGGCGGCCCGTTCGATCATCGCCCGCCGCGTCGCCAGCGTCGGCGGTTCCGGTTCCAGGTGCGCGTACGCGGCCCACGCCCCGATCGAGCCGTCGAGCTGCTCGCGCAGGATGTCGGCGTGCCCCGCGTGCCGGTTGGTCTCGGCCACCACGTGGACCAGGATGTTGAACAACTTGACGTCCGGGCGGGGCCACCACGGCACGTGGCCGGGAGCGTCGATGGCGAGGGCGTCGATCGTCGCGTCCGCGTGCTCGGCCACCCGCCGGTAGCGGCCGAGCACCTCCTCGCGGCTCTCGTGCTCGGTCGCCCACATGTCGGCGCCGTCCGGATCCGGGTCGTCCCACCGGGGCAGCGGCTCCGGGGAGGGTCTGCCGAACACCTCGCCGAAGTATCGAGCCTCCGTGAACGACAGGTGCTTGACCAGGCCGAGCAGGTTGGTGCCGGAGGCGGTCAGAGGGCGGCGTACGTCGTACTCGGACAGCCCGTCGAGCTTCCACAACAGCACCTCGCGGATCTGGCGCAGGTCGTTGTGCAGGTACTGCTTCGCGAAGTCGTCGATCACAGGTCACCACCCTGCCAGGCGTGGCCGGCCGCCGTAGCCCCGTGCCGGCGGCCCGCTGGGCCGCCCGGAGGTGCGCGACGGTCTCTGTCGCTGAGCCCTCGAACCGTCCATCTGAACGTCGGACCGGCGCACACGGAGCGTGCAGATTGCACAGCGTCACGGCGGTTGTCTGTCACTCGTCAGGGCCGAGTGTCCAGAAGGGACTTACCGGGCATAAACCCACCTTGCTCCCGGCTCGGTGAAGGTCCTCCCGGCCCCTTTGCTCTGCAGCCTTTTGCGCACCGCTCGCGGAGGGTCACCGTTGCGGATCCGGCTGCAGAGCAAAGGCGGCGGAGGAGCGTGCCAGTGGCTGGGCGAAAACTACCCAGTGTGATTGGGGCGCCGGTGTGTGGAGCGCGGGTTCCGCGGGTGCCGGCGAGCACGACCGGACTGTCCACCGCGTCATGCCCGGCACGCCATCGCCTCGTGCACCGGAACCGGCGGGTGATCCACCCGTCGGGCCGTCAGGCGTCTCCCGTGCCATCGCGCCCGGCCCTGGATGCTCCGGGCAGCGGCGTGGACACCAACCGCTGGCTGGCCCGGGCCGGACGGCCGTTCATCGTCTCCACCGCGACCTCGCGGCTGGCGACGAGATGGAAATCCCCGAACAGATGGTCCAGCCAGTCGGTGGTGTGGTGCCGGCACACCGCCCCGTCGTCGGTCTCGAAGATCCCGTAGGTGCCGTACTTGGCTGCGAATCGTTCGTACCGGGAACGGTTACGGTGATCCTCCTGCAGGCACAGGTCACTGACGTAGATGAGCCCGCCCGGCCGTAGCACCCGACGCAGCTCCGCCACCAGCTCCCGCTGTCCGGCGTCGTCGGGTATGCACGTCAACACCGCGAACAGCAGCACCAGGTCGACGCTGTCCGCCTGGTGGTCGAGCTGCGGAGGATTGGTGAGAACCGTGAATCGCGCGCCGGGCTGCTCGTTCTTCGCGCGGCTGACGAGACGGGGCGCGACATCCACTCCCTCGACATTCTCGAAGCCCTGCTGCACGAGCAGCCCTGCCAGCCGGCCGTAACCGCACCCGTAGTCGAGAACGCGTGCCCGCCGATCGATGCCGTCCAGCCACGAAAGTGCGACCGGGTGGCCGAAAGTCTTCGCGGCACCCTTGGAGTTCCAATACCCCGCCTGGTTGTTGAGATCCGTCATCCGAGGAGTATCGGCGCAATCGGAGGAGGGCGGCGTCGGGCGGCGGGGCGGCGTCGCCCGTTACGGCACTAGGCTCGGGCGCATGACGATCGACGGCTTCGCCGCACCCCCCGCCCTGGTGGAGCACGCCCGCCGATTCCGGGCCGAGGGCGCCGTGCCGGCCGTGCCCCGGGTCGCCGCCACCGTGCTGCTGCTCCGGCCGTCCGGCGACGGATTCGAGGTCTACATGATCCGCCGGGTGGCGGCGATGACGTTCGGCGGCATGTACGCCTTTCCCGGCGGCGGGGTGGACCGCTCCGACTCGGAGGCGCACCTCGGCTGGGCCGGCCCGGAGCCGGCGGTCTGGGGGGAGCGGCTCCGGCTCGATCCGGCCGCTGCGCAGGCGGTGGTGTGCGCCGCCGCCCGCGAGGTCTTCGAGGAGGCGGGTGTGCTGCTCGCCGGGCCGGACCCGGACAACGTGGTCGGCGACGTGAGCGGCGACGACTGGGAGGCAGCCCGGCAGGATCTGGAGGGACGGCGGGTCGGCTTCGCGGACCTGCTGGCCGGGTGCGGCCTGACGCTCCGGTCCGACCTGCTGCTGCCGTGGAGCCGCTGGATCACTCCGGAGTTCGAGCCGCGCCGCTTCGACACGTACTTCTTCGTCGCCCTGCTGCCCGAGGGGCAGCGGACCCGGGACGTGTCCGGCGAGGCCGACCACACGCTGTGGCTGCGCCCGGCGGACGCGCTGACCCGGGCGGAGGCCGGCGAGCTGACCATGCTGCCGCCGACCATGGCCACGCTCGCCGAGGTCGTCGCCGCGGGCGACCTCGACGGCGTGGCCCGCGCCGCCGCGGAGCGCGATCCGGGTACGCCGATCCTCCCGTACATCGAGGGACTGGACGGCGCCGAGCCCAGCTTCCGCCTCAGCCGAAGCGGCCGGTGATGTAGTCCTCGGTCTTCTTCTGGCTCGGGTTGCTGAAGATCTTCTGGGTGTTGTCGTACTCGATCAGGCGGCCCGGGTCGCCGGTCTTCTCGATCGAGAAGAAGGCGGTCCGGTCCGACACCCGCGCGGCCTGCTGCATGTTGTGCGTGACGATGATGATGGTGAACTTGTCCTTGAGCTGGAACATCAGGTCCTCGATGGCCAGCGTGGAGATCGGGTCCAGCGCCGAGCAGGGCTCGTCCATCAGCACCACCTGCGGCTCGACAGCGATGGTGCGGGCGATGCAGAGCCGCTGCTGCTGACCGCCGGACAGGCCCGCGCCGGGCTTGGCGAGGCGGTCCTTCACCTCGTCCCACAGGTTCGCCGAGCGGAGCGCCCGTTCGGCCGCCTCCTCCAGGATCGACTTGCGCCGTACGCCGTTGAGCCGCAGGCCCGCCACCACGTTCTCGAAGATGCTCATGGTGGGGAACGGGTTCGGCCGCTGGAAGACCATGCCGATCATCCGGCGGACCGCGGTGACGTCCACGTCGCGGTCGTAGATGTCCTGGTCGTCGATGGTGAGGTTGCCCTCGACCCGGGCACCGGGCAGCACCTCGTGCATCCGGTTGATCGACCGCAGGAAGGTGGACTTGCCGCAGCCGGACGGGCCGATCAGGGCGGTGACCGTCTTCGGCTCGACGGTCAGGTTGATGTTCTCGATCGCCTTGAACCCGCCGTAGTAGGCGGTCACGTTCGTGGCTTCGATGCGCTTGGCCATGGTGGCGGTACCTCCGGGGTTCATCGGCCGAGCCGGTTGCGACGGGACAGCAGCTTCGCCGCCACGGTGAGGACGAGGACGAGGGCGACCAGGGTCAGCGCCGCGGTCCACGCCCGTGCCGGCGAGTACCTCGACGCCTCACCGGCCTGCTGGTAGACGAAGAGGGCCAGCGACGACTGGTTGTTCTCGAACGGGTTGAAGTTGATCGCCGCGCCGCCGCCGGCGACGAGCAGCACCGGCGCCGTCTCACCGGCGGCCCGCGCGATGGCGAGCATGATGCCGGTGACGATGCCGGGCAGCGCGGTCGGCAGCACGACCCGCAGGATGGTCTTCCACTTCGGTACGCCCAGGGCGTACGCGCCCTCGCGCAGCGGCGCCGGCACCAGCCGGAGCATCTCCTCGGTGGAACGGACCACAGTGGGCAGCATCAGCACGCTCAGCGCCAGCGCGGCGGCGAAGCCGGAGAAGCCCGGCCGGCCGTCGTTGAACCACGGCGAGACGATCAGCACCCAGAAGGCCAGCACGAACAGGCCGGTGACGATCGACGGGATGCCGGTCATCACGTCCACGAAGAAGCGGATGGTGAACGCGAACCGGCCCCGGCCGTACTCGACGATGTAGATCGCGCAGAGTACGCCCAGCGGCACCGTGATCAGCGTGGCGATGCCGACCTGCTGCAACGTGCCGACGATCGCGTGGTACGCGCCGCCGTTGGCGTCCCGCGACCCGATGTTGTTCATCGAGGTGCCGAAGAAGTTCGCGTCCAGTCGCTCGGAGCCCTTGCTGACAAGCGTCCAGACCACCGACGCCAGCGGCAGCACCGCCAGCACGAACGCCGAGTGGATCAGCGCGCTCCAGGTGCGGTTGCGGGCCGACCGGCGGCCCTCCACCGCGTTCGCCGCGACGAACAGGCCGGCCAGGTAGAGCAGCGCGCCGACCACCACGACCAGGACCGGGCCGCCGATGCCGGCGCCGTACACGATGCCCGTCGCGAGCAGCAGCGCCGCGACGGCGACGGCCGGAGCAGCGTACGCGGGAAGACGCTTCGCCCGCAGCGTGGCCGGCTGGGCCGGCGGGCGCGGGCGGCGGGGGGTGAGGGTGGTGGTCATGCGGCCGACTCCGTGAACTCGCGCCGCCGGTAGATGATCGCCCGCGCGGTGATGTTGACGATCAACGTGATCGCGAACAGCACCAGGCCGGAGGCGATCAGCGCGCCCCGGCCGGTGTCGTTCGCCTCGGCGAACCGGTTGGCGATGTTCGCGGCGATCGAGTTGCCGCCGCTCTCCAGGATGTTGAACGAGATGGCGTACGTGGATCCGAGCGTGAGCGCCAGCGCGATGGTCTCGCCCAGCGCCCGGCCCAGGCCCAGCATCACCGCGGCGATGACGCCCGGACGGCCGTACGGCAGGACCGCGGTGCGGATCATCTCCCAGCGGGTGGCGCCGAGCGCGAGCGCCGCCTCCTCGTTCGCGGTCGGGGTCTGCCGGAACACCTCGCGGGACAGCGAGGTGACGATCGGCAGCACCATGATGGCGAGCACCACCGAGCCGAGCAGGATCGAGTTGCCGTACGGGCCGTCGCCGAAGATCGGGATCCAGCCGAAGTACCTGTTCAGCCACGCGGACACGTCGGCGACCGGCTGGGCGAAGTAGTCCCGCCCCCAGAGGCCGAAGACCACGCTCGGCACGGCTGCGAGCAGGTCGATCAGGAAGCCCAGGGCGTTGCCGAGCCGCCGGGGCGCGTAGTGCGACAGGTAGAGGGCGATGCCCAGCGCGACCGGCACCGCCATGAGCAGCGCCAGCAGCGAGCTCAGGACGGTGCCGAAGGCGAGCGCGCCGATGCCGAACTGCGGCGGGTTGTCGTTCGGGAACCAGCCCTCGAACGTCCAGAACGACTCGGTGTTCGCCCGCAGCGCGGGGACGGCCTTGGCGACCAGGAAGATCGCGATGGCCGCGATGACCACCAGGACGGTGGTGCCGGCGGCCAGGGTCAGGCCGCGGAACGCCCGTTCCGCGCCGAAGGCGCGGGCCCGGGGGAGGGCGCCGCCGCCGCCGAGGCCGCCGTCCGGGCGGCCCGGGTTACCGGGGCGCTCGGCCACACGCGCCGAGGCACCGGCGGGTCCCTCGTGGCTCGTGGCCACGGGAGTCCCGCCGGTGCCGGCGTGGGCCGAGCGCTGAGGGGTGTCACCCATCTGCTCGCTCGCTTCGTGTTGAGGAGGTGTCGGCCGGAGCGTCAGGAGAGGCTCTGGACCGCGGCCTCGACCTTGGTGCGGACGGTCTCGGGCAGCGGCGCGTAGCCGAGCTCGACCAGCTCCTTCTGCCCCTCGGCGCTGGCGGCGTGGCCGAGCAGGCCCTTGACCAGCGGCAGCTTGTCGGCGGCGAGGCCCTTGCTGCAGACGATCTCGTAGGTCGCCAGGACGATCGGGTACGCCCCGGCCTCCTTGGTGTTGTAGTCGATCGACATCTTCAGGTCGTTGCCCTGACCCTCGAACTTGGCGCCCGCGATGGTCTTGCCGGCCGAGTCGCCGGTCAGCTCGACGAACTCGCCGTTGCCGTTCTTGATCTTCGCCATCTTCAGGTCGGAGTTCTCGGCGTACGACCACTCGACGTAGCTGATGGTGCCGTCGGTGCTCTTGACCTTGCTGGCCACACCGTCGGACTTGGCCGCGCCGACGCCGCCCGGGGCCTTCCACGCCTTGGAGTTGCCGAGCGTCCAGTCCGCCTCGGCGGTCTTGGAGAGGTACTTGGTGAAGTTGTCGGTGGTGCCCGACTCGTCCGAGCGGTGCACCGCCTGGATCGCGGTCGACGGCAGCTTGGCGTCCGGGTTGTCGGCCTTGATGGCCGCGTCGTCCCACTTGGTCACCTTGCCGGCGAAGATCTTCGCCAGGGTGGCCGGGCTGAACTGGAGGTTGTCCGCGCCGCTGACGTTGTAGACCACGGCGACCGGGCCGATCACCATCGGCAGGTTGAGCGCCTGGCCGCCGACGCACTTGGCGTCGGCCTGCGGCTGCTCCTCCGGCTTGAGGGGGGAGTCCGAACCGGCGAAGTCGGCGGTGCCGGCGATGAAGGCCTGGATGCCGGCGCCCGAGCCGCTCGGCTCGTAGTTGATCGTGGTGCCGGCGCACTTCTGCTGGTACGCCTTGATCCACTCGGCCATGGCGTTCTTCTGGGCCGAGGAGCCCTGCGCGTTCAGCGTGCCCTTCGCGCAGTCCACCGCGGCGGTGGAACCGGAGGCGCTGGCAGGCTCGTTGTTGTCCGAGCCGCAGGCGCTGAGACCGAGAACCGCGGTAAGAGCGAGACAGGCGATGGCGCCGTGCCGCTGGAGCTTCACTTCAGGGGTTTCCCTTCACGTCTTTGGTCAGGTCGCCCGGAGTGCCGGGGGCCGGCGCTGACCGGCTGACACGAAAGGTAGGAGGGCCAGGTGGACGGTTCGCCGGACGTAAGTGAACGCGCGGTGAACACGTTCAGCCGACGAGATGGCCGCACGCTGAGGAAGGGTTGTCCATTTCGTGAACTAGCAGCCCGGTATCGCCTTTGTGGCGGCTTTCCGGGGCCGGAGAGCGCTCAGCCCAGCTGGTAGTTGACGTGCGCGGACCAGCGCGCGAAGCCGAGGCGCTCGTAGAGCGCGACAGCGGCGGTGTTGCTCTCGTCCACGTAGAGCATCACCCGGTCCAGCCCGCGCTCGTCGCGCAGGTGGGTCAGGCCGGCGGCGGTGAGCACGCGGCCCAGCCCGCCCCGGTGCGCGGACGGGTCGACGCCGAGCACGTACACCTCGCCGATGCGGGCCGAGCCCGGCTGCTCGTGCACCTTGGTCCAGTGGAAGCCGAGCAGCCGTCCGGTGGCGGAGTCGACGGCGAGCAGGAATCCGGCGGGGTCGAACCACGGCTCGGCGATGCGGACGCGCAGGTCGTCGAGCGTCCACCTGCCCTGCTCGGGGTGCTGGGCGAAGGCCGCGTTGTTCACCGCCAGCCAGGTCTCGTCGTCCTCGCCGGGACGGAACGCGCGCAGCGTCACGCCGTCCGGCACCACCGGCGGCGGCAACTCGGCGGTCAGCGGGCGGCGCATCTGCCAGAGCACGCGCGCCCGGGAGAAGCCCAGGTCGACAGCGAGCGCGGCGGCCGACGGGTGGTCGCCGTGCGCCCAGGCGCGCAGCGGTCCGGACGCGGCATCCACCACGCCACGGGCAAGTGCCCGGCCGGAACCCCGCCGCCGGTACGCCGGGTGCACGACCATCTCCACGCCGACACCCTCGGCCGGGGCGGTGGTGTCGAGGTGCGCGTACCCGGAGAGGGTGCCGTCGGTGGTCCGGGCGGTGAGGTGCACGGCGGGCGCCTCGGGATCGCGCAGCCGCAGCAGCACGTGCTCGTCGAGCGGGTCGGCGCCGTCGGCGTCCCCGGCGGCGCGGGCCAGCGCCAGCACCTCGGTGACCTCGTCCGGCGTCAGGCGGTCCGCCCGTCCGATCCGGTCGGCCGCGGTCGTCGGCTCGGTGCTGCTCATCTGAGTCACGGTAGCGGCAGGCGGGCCGCGGTTCGCGCCGGACGACGACCGGGATCGGTGGCGCTCGTCACGGGCTTCCGACGGGCAGCGGCTCCAGTTCGAACCGGCTCACCATCTCGGGCAGCAGTTGCTGCAACGCCGTGACGGTGCCGGAGCGGTCCCCGCCCGCGTCGTGCATGAGCACGATCGCGCCCGGGCCCATCTGCGTGCGGATGGTTGCCTCGATCGCTCCGGGTCCCGGTGCCTTCCAGTCCGACGGGTCCACGCTCCAGTGCACCGGGGTGAGGCCCAGGTCGGCGCAGGCCGCCATGACCGAGGGCGTCCAGGCCCCGCCCGGCTGGCGGTAGTACGTGATCCGCGCGTCGGGCGCGGCGGCCAGGATCGCGTCGTTGGTGCGCAGCAGGTCGGCCCGGATCGTCGCCGGGGAGCGCTTGCCCAGGTTGACGTCGTGCTTCCAGGAGTGGTTGCACAGGGTGTGGCCCTCGGCCACTATCGACCGGACCAGATCCGGGTGGGCCTCGACGTTCTCGCCGACGACACAGAAGGTCGCCCGTACGCCGTACTGGGCCAGCAGCGCGAGCACCTGCGGGGTCCAGCGGGGATCGGGGCCGTCGTCGAAGGTCAGCGCCACCCGGGCGGAGCCGGTGGCGAGCATGGCGCCGTACGGGCCGTCGCCGTCCGGTGGAACGGGTGCGGCATCCGGCTCGGTGTCGGGGCTGGGCCGAGGGCCGGCCGTGCCGCCCGGGAAGTCGGTGCTCGGTGGCTGGTCGCCGTAGCGCGGCCCGGTGAGCGACGTGGCGACTCCGGCGGCCGACGGATGCGGGTCCGGCACCAGGCTGCGGCCCAGCGCGAACGCCGAGCCGAGCAGGCCGGCCAGGACGACGGTCACGAGCCCGGCGGCGCGCAGCGTCGAGCCCCGCATCAGCGGCACCGGCCTTTCGTCGCCCCCGTGTTCACCGCACGCACCGTCGCCCCCTTAGCCCGACAATTCCGGCAGCCAGGATATGGCTGACTGATCGGGCAAAAAGGGCATACGCGAAAAGTGCCCTCTAGCGGGGTGGAGCGTGGGCGGTCAGACCGGCAGCGGGGCGGGCTCCGACTCCGGCAGCGAGCGCGACGGCGGGACGACGAACTTGTAGCCCACCTGGCGGACGGTGCCGATCATCGACTCGTACTCCGAGCCGAGCTTGGCGCGCAGCCGCCGTACGTGCACGTCCACCGTCCGGGTGCCGCCGAAGTAGTCGTAACCCCAGACCTCGCGCAGCAGCTGGTCCCGGGTGAAGACCCGCCCCGGGTGCTGGGCCAGGAACTTCAACAGCTCGAACTCCTTGTACGTGAGGTCGAGCGGCCGGCCCTTCAGCTTGGCGGCGTACGTGTCCGGGTCGATGTTCAGCTCGCCGGCCCGGATCGAGCCGCCGGCGCCGGCGGTGGCGTTGCTGAGCCGGCCGACAGCGAGCCGCAGCCGGGCCTCCACCTCGGCCGGCCCGGCACCGGCCAGGATCACGTCGTCGACGCCCCAGTCCGCGTTGAGCGCGATCAGCCCCGCCTCGGTGACGACAGCGACGAGCGGCACGCCGAGCCCGGTGGCGTGCAGCATCCGGCAGGTGGCCCGCGCCTCGCTCAGCTCGGAGCGGGCGTCCACCAGGACGGCGTCCGGCGTGGGGCCGGAGACCAGCGTGCGGACGTCACGGGGTGCGGTGCGAACCGAGTGCGGCAGCAGGTCGAGTGCCGGCAACACCGCCGACGGCTCGCCGGCCCGCGCGGTCACGAGCAGCAGGAGCTCCACGATCACCTCCGTCCCGGCGGCCCTTCGGCCGCGCGCGACCAGCGACACGCCCGGGTGGGGGCGGCACTGTGAACTTGCGTGGGTCCCGGCGTCGTCGACGGGCGGGTAACGGCCTGAGCGTAACCGATGGACCGGGCGTCACCTTCGCGCGATTTACCGTTTGCCCTTTCTGCCCTCGATCGCGGTGCAGGTTTTAACGTCGCCGAAACCGGGACCTCCGCCGAGCCGCCCGGGTCTGGCACGATCGGGGCGTGTTTCCCTCCACCTCGCGCGACACCGGCCGTGACCCGTGGACCGACGAGCCGCCTACCGGCGCGTCCGCCCCCGCTCGTGGCTACCCGCCCGCCCCGCGCACCGGTCCCGCTCAGGAGGAGGGCGACCGGCCGGAACGCAAGGGCCCACGCCGGCTGCGCAAGGGCGGGCCCAGCCGGCGTCCCGACGACGAGTCCGACGAGGAACCCGAGGAGGAGGTGCCGCCGGTCCCGGTCCGCCGCCCGTTGGCGCTCACCGTCGCCGGCTTCGCCGCGCTGCTCGGCGTCGGCCTGGTGCTCGGCGCGCAGACCTCCGGTCCGGGGCACCGGCTGCCGTTCGCCGCGATCATCTTCGGGGTCCAGCTGCTGTTCGTCCTGGCCTGGACGATGGCCATGCGACCGCCCGCGCTGCTCGTCGTCGCGCTCGTCAGCGCCGCGACGGCGGCGATCGCCGACGTCTCCGCCGTGCAGTCGGACATCGCCGGCCTGGCCCCGCTCGGCTACGCCGCGGCCGCCGGGCTCCTGCTCGCCGTGCTGGGGCAGCTCGTGCGGCGGGTGGACCGGGTCCGGGTGACCGACTCGCTCGGCGGCACCCTGCTCATCGTGGTGGGCGTGGTCGCCTTCGCCACGCTCATCGTGCTCAGCCGGATCCCCAAGGGCACCCAGGCGATCACGGTCTGCCTCACCGCCGCCGGTGTGGCGTTGCTCGTCGCCCGGCTCACCGACGCGATCGCGCCGTGGCCGCGGCTCGCCCCGCAGGTGCCACGCGGCGCGGCCGGCGTGGTCGTCGGCGCCATGCTCGGCACGCTCACCAGCGCCGTGCTCGGCAGCTACCTGGTCGGCTTCACCCCGACCAGCGCCGCCCTGGTCGGGGTGGTCAGCGCGGCCACCGCCGTTCTGGCCGACCTCGCCGTCGGGTACGCCGAGGCGGGCCGGCTGATGGCCGGTGAGCCGCCGACGATGTGGGTGGCCCGGCACATGCAGGGACCGCTGGGCGGGTTCGCGCTGGCCGCGCCCGCCGCGTACGCCATGTGCGTGCTGTTCCTCTGACGCGGTTGGGGAAGATTCGCCTCGGGTAAGTACGGTTGCGCCGCGAGGCGCGGTGACGGCGGCGAGGACGGGAGGCGGCGTGGCAGAGGCGTATCCGGCGGAGGGCCGACCCCGGCGACGGGGCCGGAAGGTGCTGATCGGCTTCCTCGTCCTGCTGCTGGTGCTGGCCGGGCTGCTCGTCGTCGCCGACCGGGTCGCCGCCGGAGTGGCCGAGCGGGCCATCGCCGACCAGGTCCGGCAGGAGATCGCCAAGCAGGACGCCCAGTCCGCCGCGCCGCAGGTCGAGGTGGGTGGCTTCCCGTTCCTCACCCAGGTGCTCGACGGCCGGTACGAGCGCATCTCGATCCAGCTCACCGACGTGCGCGGCGACGTGCAGGGCGACGCCGTCGAGGTGCCGAAGCTCGACGTGGACGCGCGCAACGTGACCGCCTCGCTGGACACGCTGCGCTCCGGCCGGGGCGACGTGGTGGCCGAGAGCGTGGACGGGCGGGGCACCGTCACCTACGAGAGCCTGGCCAAGCTGCTGGACCGTCCCGGGCTGACGCTGGGCGAGCGCAACGGCAAGCTCGCCGTGACTGCCCCGGTGGACATCCTCGGCATCAAGCTCACCGTCAACGGCACCGCCGACGTCACGGTGGCCGGCAACAAGGTGGCGCTGCGCTTCAACGACCTCAGCGCCGACGGCCTGCCGAACGTGCCGCTGGCGCGGGCCGCGCTGACCCGGTACGCCCAAGGCATCTCGATCGACGTGCCGCTGCCGGAGCTGCCGTTCCAGCTCAACCTGCGCAAGGTGGAGCCGACGCCGGAGGGCTTGGTCGTGACCGCGGACGCGGCGAACGTGCCGATCAACTCCGCCGGCTGAAAGCCGCACGCGGCCGGCCCGGGGAGCGGGCCGGCCGTCCCGGATGCTGGTCGGCCTGGTGGCAGCTGTTGCCCGGGCTGGTAATCTCCCTGCCCATGGGGACCCTCCTCACCAAACGGCGCGCGGTCGACCTGTGCCGCGTGGCCACCTGCCTGTGTCGCCCCGTCATCTGACGGCGGGGCTGTCTCCGGCCGCCTGAACGGCGGCCACCCAGGGTCCACGAACCTTCCCCGGTTCCCCCTCCTCAACGCCCGGCAGCGGCGCCGTCGCACGTACCCGTGATCCGTTCCTAGCTCAGGGTCCGCGTGTGGTGCGACAACCATCGGCATCGATCTCCACGCGCAGACTCACCAAACCATCCTCACCAGGGAGTGATCTGATGAGTCGCGACACCGCACTCGTCTCGGCCGAGTGGGCCGAGAAGAACCTCGGCGCCCCGGGCGTCGTCTTCGTCGAGGTCGACGAGGACACCTCGGCCTACGACACCGGGCACATCGCCGGTGCCGTCAAGCTCGACTGGCGTACCGACCTGCAGGACCAGGTCCGCCGGGACTTCGTCAACAAGAGCCAGTTCGAGGCGCTGCTGTCCGACCGGGGCATCGCCAACGACGACACCGTGATCCTGTACGGCGGCAACAACAACTGGTTCGCCGCGTACGCGTACTGGTACTTCAAGCTCTACGGCCACGGCGACGTCAAGCTGCTCGACGGCGGCCGCAAGAAGTGGGAGCTGGACGCCCGTCCGCTCGTCACCGACACGGTGGAGCGGCCGAAGACGCAGTACGTCGCGCAGGAGCCGGACACCTCGATCCGCGCGTTCCGCGATGAGGTGGTCGCCGCGATCGGCACCAAGAACCTGGTCGACGTGCGCAGCCCCGACGAGTTCGCGGGCCGGCTGCTCGCCCCCGCCCACCTGCCGCAGGAGCAGGCGCAGCGGGCCGGCCACATCCCGACCGCGATCAGCGTCCCGTGGTCCAAGGCGGCCAACGAGGACGGCACGTTCAAGTCCGACGACGAGCTGCGCAAGATCTACGCCGACGCCGGGCTGGACGACAGCAAGGAGACGATCGCGTACTGCCGGATCGGCGAGCGCTCCTCGCACAGCTGGTTCGTGCTCCAGGAGCTGCTCGGGCACCGCAACGTGAAGAACTACGACGGTTCCTGGACCGAGTACGGCTCGCTCGTCGGCGTGCCGGTGGCGCTCGGCGACGAGCCGGGGGAGGCCTGATGACCGCCGCTTCCGCCGCCTCGACGGCTGCCGCCGGCTGCGCCGCGCCGGACCAGTCCGCCCCCCTCCCGGCGAGCCTGGACCTGGAGAAGGAGACCGTCATCACCGGCCGCGTGCTGGCCGAGTCCGGTGAGGTCGTGCCGGGCGCGTACGTGCGCCTGCTCGACTCGACCGGCGAGTTCACCGCCGAGGTGGTGACGTCGCCGGCCGGGCAGTTCCGGTTCTTCGCCGCGCCGGGCTCGTGGACGCTGCGTGCGTTGTCCCGCCACGGCAACGGCGACACCGCCGTGGCCGCGGCCCGCGGGATCAACGAGGTGACCGTCTCGGTCGCCGCCTGACCCACGCTGGAGATCGTGGCCCGCCGCCCTCCCGGGTGGCGGGCCACGAGCCGTTGCGGGCAGGTGGCCGAGGTGCGGCCGGGCACCTCGCGGACGCGTGACACCATGGCCGGGTGACTGCCGTCGAGACGGGCTACGCCCCGCCCACCCCGCCCGGCCGGCCCGGCCCCGGTGGCCGACGCGGGCTGCGCCGGCTGGTGGCCGCCACTGTGGCGTGGGCCGTGCTGCTCGCCGGCCTGACCTGGTGGTCGGTGCGTACCGACCCGCCGACGGTCAAGGAGCAGCGTTCGCTGGACCAGGCCGGCCCAGTGGTGGACCGGGCGATCGGCGAGCTGACCGCCGCCGTCGGCGTCGCGGGCGTACCGGCGCTCCTGCCGGACCGGCTCGAGCGTGGCTGCCGGATCACGCCCATGGACGACGGCGTGACGCTGGAGCGCGGCGTGGAGGTGGCGGTCGGCGGCGGTGACGTACGCGAGGTGCTGCGCGGCATCGCCGACCGGTTGCCGGCGGGCTGGCGGGCCGGCGTGTCGACGCTCGACGGCGAGCCGCTGCTGCGCGCCGACGCGGGCGAGTTCGTCGCGGTCGAGGGCCGGGCCGGTGGTCCGGGCCGGGTGCTGCTCACCGCCGCGACCGGCTGCCGCCCGACGGGCTCCGGCTACCGGGCCCCGTCCGCCGACGCCGCCGCCGAGTCGGCGGTGCTGGCGTCGGCGCTGGGCCGGTGGGGTGGCGCGACCGGGCCGGTGCGGGTGCTCGCCGCGCCCTGCCCCGGTGGCGGGACCGTCCGCACGGCCCGGGCCGAGGCGACCGTGCCGGCCGATCAGCCGCTGGCCGCCGCGTTCGGCGCCGGCGCCGCCCCGGTGGTGGACTCGGCCGACGCGTACGCCCGCCCGGGCGACCCGGCGGTGCTGGCGCAGCGGGCCGGCGAGCGGGTCCGGGTGGCGGCGACCACGCCCTGCCCCGCCTGACGTCAACCGCCGGGCAGGGTGAGCGCCGGTGGTGACGGCTGTTCGGAGTGCGGCTCCCGGCTGCGGCCCAGCGCGTCCACCCGGCCCCAGCGGCCCGGGATGTCGAGCAGTTCCACCCGGCCCATCCCGGGCGGCACCGCCGGGTCGATGATCAGGTGGTCGCCCTGCGGTTCCAGGCCCAGGATCACCCGGAGCAGCAGCAGCGGGGTGCCGGCGGACCACGCCTGCGGGCTGCACGCGGTGGGGTACTCCACCGGGTAGTCGGTGAGGCCGCGCTCGTAGCCGGCGAACACCTCGGGCAGTCGCCCGTCGAAGTAGTGCGACGCGCTGAGCAGGGCGTCGCAGATCCGGCCGGCCTCCTGCCGGAAGCCGTACCGCCACAGGCCCCAGGCGATGATCGAGTTGTCGAACGGCCACACCGTGCCGACGTGGTAGCCGACCGGGTTGTACCGGCCCTGGTCGTCGGCGAGGGTGCGGACGCCCCACCCGGAGAACAGGCGCGGGCCGAGCAGGTGGGCGGCGACGGCCGGGGCCCGTGACTCGTCGACGATGCCGCTCCACAGCAGGTGGCCGATGTTGGACGTGAGCGCGTCCACCTGGCGGCCCCGCGGGTCGAGCGCCAGCGCGTAGTACTCCCGGTCCGGGATCCAGAAGTCACGGTTGAACCGTTCCTTCAGCGCCGCCGCCTCGTGTTCCAGCCGGTCGGCGTACGTCGGGTCGTTCCAGTAGGTGCGGGCCAGCCGGGCGCCGCGCAGTTTCGCGTCGTACGCGTACCCCTGAAGTTCGCACGTGGCCCGGGGGAACTCGGGCATCTGCCCGTCGGCGTAGGAGATCGCGTCCGGCGAGTCCTTCCAGCACTGGTTCGGCAGGCCGGTCTCCGTGTTGCGGGACATGTACCAGACGTAACCGGTGCCGAGCAGGTCGCCGTACGTGTCCAGCCAGGTCAGCGCCGCCCGCGTCTCGTGCTCCAGCTTGCGCACGAGGTCGGCGTCCCCGGTCCACCGCTCGTACTCGTCGAGCAGGATCACGAACAGCGCCGTGGTGTCGGCCGCCCCGTAGTACGGCGAGTGCGGCTGCTCCTCGAAGCCGGCGGTCTCGCCGTAGCGCAGCTCGTGCAGGATCTTGCCGGGCTCCTCGTCCCGGAAGTCGTCGACCCGGCTGCCCTGAAGGCCGGCGAGCATGACGATGGTGGGCTTGACCATCTCGGGCAGGAACGGCAGCACCTGCAGCGAGGTGAAGATGCTGTCCCGGCCGAACAGCGTCATGAACCAGGGCAGGCCGGCGGCGAGCAGCCGGACGCCGAGCGTGATCGACTCGTACCGGAGGGCGGCGAGGTCGTTGAGGCTGCGCCGGTACGCCCCGGCCAGCGGCTCGCAGTCGCAGCCGAGCTTCGGCGCGCGACTGATCAGGGCGCTCTGTTCCGTCTCGATGTCGGACGCCGTGCGTTGGCCGCCCAGCGGCAGGATGGCGCGGATGTCCTCGCCCCGCGCGCCGTAGATGACCGTGTCGATGTGCAGCCGGGTGGTCCACTCGCCGTGCGGGCCGACCCGGATCCGGAACGTCATCCCGCTCTCGTCGACCTCGGCCGGCGCGCTGCTGGTCACCAGCGTCTCGCGGTGGAACGCCTGCCGGCGGTAGGTCAGCCGCAGCGCGTTCGTCTCCACCGTCGGCGTGGTGCGGCCCTTCTTGTCCCGCTGGTGCTTGATCTCGAACAGGTCGGCGAAGTCGGAGCCGATCTCCAGCCGGAGGTGAAACTCCATCTCCTGCTCGGAGTGGTTGAGCAGGGTCAGTTCCTCGTCCAGGCTGCCGCCGATCGCGCGGCTGCGGATCACCGAGACCTTCGCGTCCAGGTAGTGCGTCGGCTCGCCGGGGACCAGGAAGTACCGCGTCTTGTACGACAGCGAGTCGTCGATGGAGAGGGCGTGCAGGGGTTGCCCGTCGAGGGTGAGGATCCAGGTGGAGAGGAACCGGGTGTCGAAGGAGAACAGCCCGGTGGGGAAGTCGTACGACGGCCGGATGTTGCCGCGATCGTCGCTGACCAGGAAGGTGTTGCCGTCGAGGATGCTGACCCGGTCCTTCACGCCAGCCGCCGGACGTGTTCGCGGGCGGCGTCGCGCGGATCCCGTACGTCGGGCCGGGCCGGCAGGAACCGGCGGAACGCCAGGAACAGCACGACGTGCCCGCTGAACGTGGCCTCGTTGCGCAGCACTGCGGCCATGCCGGCCTCCCGGCCGGTGACCAGCTTCTCGAACAGTTCGGTGGAGAGGGTGAGCACGCCGTCGGCCGGCCGTTGCTCCTCCCGGCTCACCTGGGCCGATCCGGGGGCCAGCGTCACGTACCAGTGTTCGGTGCGGTTGCCGTCGGCCAGGTCGATCTGGAGCGTGCCGCCGATCGGGCTGTTCAGCACTGACGCGGCGCGCGCCGGCAACGACGCGAAGAACTGTTGGATCGCCTCACTCACGTTCACATAGTAGGCGCAATCCGGACATGTCGGGTCAGGATCGGCTCACCGGTCAGAGTGGACGAACCGAGTGGGTCGCTCAGTAGACGAGCGCCTGCGCGCCCTCGGCCATCGCTTCCTCGACGAACACCGCGGCGCCCGCGATGCGTACGCCGGGGATGACATCGTCCGGGCCGATGTCCCGCCGCGCCGCGCACTGGGTGCAGGCGGTCACCCGGCCCGTGGTCAGGACCACGTGCAGCAGCTCGCCCAGCGGCGCGGAGTGCGGCAGCTCGAACGTCTCCGCCCGCCCGGGGAGCGCGAACCAGGTGGATTCACCGGTGAGCCAGAGCGACACGTCCACCCCGGCCGCGGCTGCGGTCGAGGCGACTGTGAACGCCTGGGCGCAGCGTTCCGGGGAGTCCGCGCCGGCGGTGGCCTTGACGACGAGAGTGCGCGCCATGCCGCCAGCATAGGATGGTCCGGATGGTTACCGAGATCGGGTTCGTCAGCCTGCTGGTCGCCGGCTTGGGCGCGCTCGCCGGTGGCCTGGTCTATGTGGCAGTGCGAATCGCTAGAGGTAAATGGTGAGCGCGAGGAGTGAGCCGGTTTTGCGAGCCCCGCAGTCGCGAACGAAGGTGGCGCTGTGAATAGTGAGAATCCGCTTCAGCCGCCGTGGTTGAACGCGCCGCCGGTCGAGGAGTACCCGTACGAGGAGAGCCACGACCTGCGCGTCGGCCCGAAGCTGCACCCGAGCCTGGACGGCCTGCTGCCGTACATCGGGGTGTGGCGTGGCCGGGGCCGGGGTGGGTTCCCGACGATCGAGGACTTCGACTACGCGCAGGAGATCCGGATCAGCCACGACGGCCGGCCGTTCCTGTTCTACGAGTCGCGGGCGTGGATCCTGGACGAGCAGAGCCGCCCGGTGCGTCCCGCCGGCCGCGAGGTGGGCTGGTGGCGTCCGGTGCTCGACGGTGAGCGGGTGACCGACGAGCTGGAGGCGCTGATGACCACGCCGACCGGCGTGATGGAGCTGCACATCGGCAAGCGCAAGGGCACGCAGATCGAGTTCGCCACCGACGCCGTCGTGCGTACCGCCACGGCGAAGGAGGTCACCGCCGGTGCCCGTCTGTTCGGCATCGTCGAGGGCGCCCTGCTGTACGCCCAGGAGATGGCCGCGGTGGGCCAGCCCCTGAGCCCGCACCTCTCCGCCCGCCTAACCCGGGTGGCCGGCTGACGCCCCGCCCCCTGTTCTCGTCGATCATGAAGTTGGCGGCGACAAATCGGTCACCCGACGCCGCCAACCTCATGGTCAACGGGGTGGGGGCGGGGGTGGGGGGAAGTTCAGGAGGGCCTGGATGCGGGGGGTCAGGGGGGAACTCGGACGGGGGGTTCCGTTCAGGGCTGTGACCTCGGCTACGCCGCGGAGGGAGCTGGTCAGCCAGATCGCCTCGGCGTCGTGCAGGTCCGCCACGGTGGGCAGGTGTTCGGCGGGGGTCAGGCCCAGCTCCGCCGCCCGTTCCAGCAGGTGGTTCGCGGTCACGCCGGGCAGGATTCCGGTCTGTGCCGCCGGGACCGTGGCGAGGGTGCCGTCGCGCAGCCACACCACGTTGGCGGTGGGCCCCTCCAGCACGTAGCCGTCCGTCGAGACCCAGAGCACGTCGTCCACGCCGGTCCGCTGCGCCCACCGCCGGGCGGCGGTGCTCAGCGCGTACGAGGTGGACTTCACACCGCTGGGCAGCCACCCCAGCTCGGGGCGGGACCGGGCGGCCACCCCGAGCGGCAGCGTGGCCACGGTCACCCCGTCGCGCCGGGCCAGCCGGGCGGACGCGGGCACCTCGCCGAGCGTCGCGTACACCGTGGGCGGCCCACCGCCCTCCGGCCCTCGCGTGCAGACCAGCCGCAGCGCGCCCTCGGTCCGGGCGGGCCAGCCGGCGCAGACCGTGTCCAGCAGCTCGACGAGCGCGGCGTCCGGCGGCAGCGGCAGGTCGATCGCCGCCGCACCGGCCCGCAACCGGGTCAGGTGGGCCTCGCGCAGCCAGGGACGGCCGTCACGCAGGTGCAGGGTCTCGAACAGGCCGTCGCCGTGCAGGACGCCCCGGTCGTCGCCGCGCAGCACCGGCTCACCCGCCGGTACGAGCCCTCGGCCGAGTACCGCCACCCGTGTCGTACCCACTGGCGCAGCGTAGTGGCGTACCCCGGCGGCGGACCGCGTGGTGCGGCGGCCGAACTATGATCGAAGGGTGTCCGAATCCTCCCTCGCGGAAATGCTCCGCTCGCGCGGGCTGCGGCTGACGGCGCAGCGGCAGCTGGTGCTCCAGGCCGTCCTCGACCTGGGGCACGCCACCCCGGAGCAGGTGCACACGGCGGTGCGCGAGGTGGCGGCCGGCGTCAACATCACCACCATCTACCGCACGCTCGAGCTGCTGGAACGGCTCGGCCTGGTGACGCACACGCACCTGTCGCACGGCTCGCCGACCTACCACGCGGCCGGCGAGCACCAGCATGTGCACCTGGTGTGCCGGGAGTGCGGGGCGATCGACGAGATCTCACCCGAGATGCTCCGCCCGCTCGCCGACCAGCTGGCCGAACAGCGGGGGTTCACAGTCGACATCGGGCATGTCGCGCTCTTCGGGGTCTGCGGCCGCTGCGCACAGAACGGGGAACGCACATGATCGACATCGCGGGCGCGGTGACCACCGACGCCATCGACGAGCAGACCCGGGACCAGCCGGAACCGGCCCACCGGGCGGCGGGCGTCGGCCCGGTGGCCGCCCACTACGGCGACCCGATGCGCGAGCAACGGCTCCTGGCCACCGGCGTGGGCCTGGTGGACCGCTCGCACCGGGGCGTGATCGCGGTACCCGGCGAGGAGCGGATCAGCTGGCTGCACACCCTCACCAGCCAGCACCTGGCCGCGCTGGCGCCGTGGCAGGGCACCGAGCTGCTGGTGCTCTCCCCGCACGGGCACGTCGAGCAGCACGCGATGGTCGCCGACGACGGCGAGACCACCTGGCTGGACACCGAGCCGGGAATGACCGAGGGCCTGCTGTCGTACCTGGAGAAGATGCGGTTCTTCAGCAAGGTCGACCCGCGCGACGCCACCGCCGACCACGCGCTGCTGTCGCTGGTCGGGCCGGAGACGCCCGGCGCGCTCGACACGCTCGGCGTCACCGGGCTGGCCGCCCCCGACGTGGCAGCGGTGCCGGGTCCGAAGTTCCGTTCCGGTGAGCTGCCCGCGCGGCCCTCGGTGGTGTACGACGTCAAGCCGCTGCCGGCCGGCGGATGGGCGCGGCGGGTGGCGCTCGGCGTCGACCTGCTGGTGCCCCGCGCGGCCATGGACGGGGTGGTGGCGGAGCTGCGGGGCGCCGGAGTGCCGGTGGCGGGGCTGTGGGCGTACGAGGCGATCCGGGTGGCTGCCAAGCGGGCCCGGGCCGGGGTGGACACCGACCACCGGACGATCCCGGCCGAGGTGGACCTGATCGCCCCGGCCGTGCACCTGGACAAGGGTTGCTACCGGGGGCAGGAGACGGTGGCCCGGGTGCACAACCTGGGCAAACCCCCTCGCCGGCTGGTCCTGCTGCACCTCGACGGCGTGGCGAGCGACCAGCCGCCGGTGGCCGGTACGCCGGTGACGCTCGACGGGCGGACCGTCGGCTTCGTGGGCACCGCCGTGCAGCACTTCGAGCTGGGTCAGGTGGCGCTGGCCGTGCTGAAGCGCAACACGCCCGACGACGCGCGTCTGCTGGTGGGTGAGAGCGCCGCCGCCATTGACGTGTAAGGAAGGGGCCCCTATTAACGCCTCCGGTAGAGGAAGGGCCCCTTCTTAACGCCGCTCGCACCGGAAATCCTCCGGTCGACCCGGCGTCGGGCGCCGGTCTAGGATCCGGGCATGACGACAGGGACGTTGATCACGGTTGCCCCCACCGGCGCGGAGTCGGCGAAGGCGGAGGTGCCGGCGCTGCCGGTGACGCTCGACGAGCTGCTGCTGACCGCCAAGGAGTGCGAGGCGCTCGGCGCCGCCGTGATCCACGTCCACATCCGCGACGACGACGCGCGGCCCACGCTCGACCAGGGGCGGCTGCGCGACACGGTGGCGGCGCTGCGGGAGGGCACCGACCTGATCGTGCAGCTCTCCTCCGGCGGCGCGGTGACCGACCCGGAGTCGGCCCGGCTGGCGGTGCTCGACGCCGCGCCCGACATGGCCTCCTGCACCATGGGCACCGTCAACTTCGGCGACGACGTGTTCCTCAACCGGTGGGAGTTCATCGTCGACCTGCACACCCGGATGCAGGAGCGGGGCGTCGTCCCCGAGTACGAGATCTTCGACCTGGGTCACCTCACCGCGTTGCAGCGGCTGCTCGGCAAGTACGGCCTGCCGCACGGCGGGCACGTGCACGTCGACTTCGTGATGGGCGTACCGGGTGGCATGCCCGGCACCACGGCGACCCTGGTCGCCGCCCAGCAGATGCTGCGTGACCTGCCCGAGGGCACCACGTTCTCGGCCACCGGAATCGGGCGCAGCACCATCCCGGTGATGCTGGCCTCGCTGTCGACCGGCGGTCACCTGCGTGTCGGCATGGAGGACACGGTCACGTACGCCAAGGGACGCCCGGTGGAGTCCAACATGCAGCTCGTCGCGCGGGCGGTGGGCTTCGCCCAGCTCGCCCAGCGCCCCCCGCTGACCACCGCCGAGGCCCGTACGCTGCTCGGCGTCCCGGCTACCGCCCGGTAAGCGGCGCACCCGGCTCCGACCCCGTACCGGCCCGGTCGACGTCGCAGGTCACCCCGCCGCCGACCGGGCCCGTCCCCTCGGTACCGTCCATACCGTGGGAAAAACGTACGAGGGCGGCGTGCCGCTCGCCGAGGTGGTCCGGTCCGGCTTCGTGGAGGGCGTCCACCGGGGTTCCGTGGTGGTGCTCGACGCCGCCGGTGAGCCGGTCGCCGGGGCCGGCGACGTCACCTCGCCGATCTTCCCCCGCTCGTCGAACAAGCCGATGCAGGCGGTCGGGATGCTCCGGGCCGGGTTGCCGCTGACCGACCCGGCCGACATCGCGCTGGTCGCGGCGAGCCACGCGGGCGAGGAGTTCCACGTCGAACGGGTCACGGCGCTGCTGCGGGACGCCGGCCTGACCGAGGAGGCGTTGCACTGCCCGCCGGACCTGCCGTTCGGTGAGGCCGCCCGGGAGGCGGTGCTGCGGGCCGGCGGCGGTCCGGCACGGGTGCTGATGAACTGCTCCGGCAAGCACGCCGGCATGGTGCGTACCTGCCTGGCCGCGGGCTGGCCGTTGGACGGCTACTGGCGGCCCGAGCACCCGCTCCAGGAGTGCCTCACCGCCACGATCGAGGAGATCACCGGTGAGCGGGCGGCGGCGGTCGGGGTGGACGGCTGCGGCGCGCCGGTGCTGGCCGTCTCGCTGACCGGGTTGGCGCGGGCGTTCCTGCGGCTGGTCGACGCCGAGCCCGGCACCGTCGAGCGGACCGTGGCGGACGCGATGCGCACGTACCCGGAGTTGGTCGGCGGCACCCAGGCGGAGGACACCCGGCTGATGCGGGGCGTACCCGGTCTGCTCGCCAAGATCGGCGCGGAGGGTGTGATCGCGGCGGCGATCCCGGAGGTCGGCGCCGTCGCCCTGAAGATCGACGACGGCGCGGCCAGGGCTCGCATGCCGGTGCTGGCGTCGGCCCTGACCCGCCTGGACGTGCGCGCCCCCATCCTCACCGAGTACGCCGAGCCACCCCTGCTGGGCGGCGGCCTTCCGGTAGGCGCCATCCGCCCGCTCTGGTGACCCCGGCCCCGCCCGCCGGCCCCGCCTGCCTAGCCTCGCCGATCTTGCACATTCGGCCCTCGGCCTGCCGGTGATGCCCGGTTTGCCGGGGCAGCAAGTGCAAGATCGCGCGAGCCGAGCCGAGCCCGAGGCGAGGCCGGCGGGCGGGCGGGGGATCAGGGGAGGAAGGACTGGAGGGCGGCGTTCGTCTCGGTGGGGCGCTCCAGGGGGAGCAGGTGGGCCGCGTTCGGCACGTCGGGCATGCGTACGCCCTGGGGGGCCTCGTCGGCGATGCGGTCGGCCAGGCGGCGGATGTCGGCCAGGTCGTCGGCGCCGGTGCCGACCAGCACCGGTACGCGCAACTCGCCCAGCCGGTCGATCGCCGGTGGGTCCAGCTCGCCCACCTCGATCGCGCTCAGCGCCTGCTCGGCGGCGAGCGCGCGGCGGTCCATCTCCTCGGCGAACCGGATCAGCTCCGGGTCGACGTCCTCCGGGCGGCGGGTCGGGCCGACCACCCAGAACCGCACCTCGCCGGCGGCGGTGGCGGCGAAGTCCTCCGGGTCCACGTCGCCGACCAGTTCCTCCCAGAGCTGCTCGGTCTCCTCGGACCACTCGTTGCCGGAGACCGGGGCGCCGAACAGCGCCAGCGCCGAGACCCGCTCCGGGCGGGCCAGTGCGGTGTCCACCGAGACCCGGCCCCCGAACGAGCAGCCGACGAGCGCGGCCCGCTCGATGCCCAGCGCGTCGAGCAGCCCGATCACGTCGTCGTGGTGGGCGAACGGCGTGGGCGGCAGCTCCGACTCGCCGTAGCCGCGCAGGTCCAGCGCGATCACCCGGTGCCGCTGGGCGAGTGCCGGGACCTGCCCGCGCCACATCCGCCGGTCGGCGATGCCGGCGTGCAGCAGCACCACGGCGGTACCGGTGCCGCTCTCGTCGTACGCGAGCTGGGCGCCGTTGATATCGATCTTGGTCACGGGAGGGAACGGTACGGACCGGACATGCCCCTCCGCAACCCGTCTTCGGTGACCCCGCTAACTCTGGCTAGCGTTTTGCTTGCAGGAGTTAGCGGCCCGAGCTAGCGTTGAGTCATGGCCACCAGCAAGGACCTTCCCGATGTCGGCGGGTTCATTCGCGACCTGCGGCGCAACGCGAAGATCTCGCTGCGTCAGCTCGCCGAGCAGGCGGGCGTCAGCAATCCCTACCTGAGCCAGATCGAGCGCGGGCTGCGCAAGCCGAGTGCCGAGGTGCTCCAGCAGCTCGCCAGCGCGCTTCGGGTCTCCACCCCGGCGATGTACCTGCGTGCCGGGCTGCTGGACGACAAGGAGGGCCAGGGCGTGCTCGCGGCGATCGCCGTCGACCCCGAACTGACCATGGCCCAGAAGCAGTCGCTCACCCAGATCTACGAGACGTTCCGGCGCGAGAACGCCCGCCTGGCCGAGGCGACCGAGGCGGCCACGACGGCGGACGCGGCCACCACGACCGAGACGGCCACCGCGCCGGAGGCCCCGGCGACCGTGGCGGCTGCCGCGACCGGTCCGGTCACGCCGGAGGGCACCCCGACCGAGGCGGTCCTCGAATCGGTAGCCGTCACCGAAGCGGGTGCCGCGCCCGCGCCGACCACCGCCGCCCCTGAGCACACGACCGCCCGCCGGGCGGCCCGGAAGGCCGCCGGTGCGGCCGAGGAGGAACAGTCATGACCACCCAGCCGAAGACCAACCGCATC
Organism: Micromonospora sp. WMMA1949; assembly: GCF_027460145.1. Classification (NCBI taxonomy): domain Bacteria; kingdom Bacillati; phylum Actinomycetota; class Actinomycetes; order Micromonosporales; family Micromonosporaceae; genus Micromonospora; species Micromonospora sp. WMMA1949. Next base: position 3,163,483 of record NZ_JAPZBG010000001.1, read on the forward strand.
CCCGCACCCCTCTACGCCGCCGCCGGCGCCGGTGAGCTGGCCCTGGAGCAGCTGCGCAAGCTGCCCACCGTGGTCAGCGGCCTCGGCACCCGGGTCGTGACCGACCTCGGCGGCAAGGCCGTCGTCACCGGCTTCGAGCTGCGCCAGAAGGCCACCGAGACGCTGAAGACCGCCAACCAGACCGCCACCGGGCTGCGTGAGCGGGCCGTCGCCACCGACCTCGACCAGCTCCGCGAGGCCGCCAACCTGGAGAAGCTGCGCGAGGCCGCCAACCTGGAGAAGCTGCGCGAGGCCGCCAACCTGGAGAAGCTGCGCGAGGCCGCCAACCTGGACAAGCTGCGCGAGGCCGCCACCCGCAACGCCGCCGTCGTGGTGGCCGGGGCGCACGCCGCGCAGGAGCGCGCGCTGGCCGCGTACGCCGAGCTGGTCGCCCGCGGTGAGCGCGTCGTCGGCGCCGGCGTGCTGGAGGCCGCCGACACGGTGAACGCCGACATCGCGGCCACCGAGGCCACCGGCGTCGACGTGGCCCCGAAGACCGACGAGACCCCGAAGCCCGAGGTGGCCGCGAAGCCGGACACCGCCGCCGCGACGACCGAGGTGCCCAGCCCGGCCGAGGTGGCCGAGGCGGTGGCCGCCAAGCCGGCCGCGGTGAAGCGGACCCGCGCTACCAAGGCGACCGCGACCAAGGTCGCCGGCAAGACGACCGCCGCCAAGGCCGCGAAGCCGGCCACCCCGTCGGCGAAGCTGCCGAAGACCACGAAGCGGACCCGCCCGGCCGCCGAATGATCTGATGCTCCACCGGGACCCCGGACAACGTCCTGTCGGACGTTTCCGGGGTCTCGGCATAAGCTTGCTCCCATGGCCACCGCCGCGCCGATCTTCGCGTTCGCAGTCCAAAGCGTGATCCAGCTGATCCTGCTCGTCTTCGCCCTGGTCGTTCAGGGCGTGGCGCTGGTGCACGCGGTCACCCAGCGCGGCGACGGGTTCGCCGCGATCGGCACGCTGCCCAAGGGTGGCTGGATCGCCATCCTGGCGGTCTGCCTGGCGCTCACCCTGCTCGGCTTCGGCCCGATCAGCCTGTTCGGACTGATCGGCATCGCGGCCGGTCTCATCTACCTGCTCGACGTGCGGCCCGGCCTGCGTGACCTGCACGACGGCCGAGGGTCCTGGTGAGAGGTTTCCGCTGGCCTCCGCCGCCGGACGGCGGTCCCCGCACCTGGGGGCCCGGCCCCGGCGCGCCCCGGACCGGACGGCCCGCGCTGCCCGAGCCGGAGACGGAACTGGTCGCCACCCCGCACGGCGTGAGCCTGGAACGGCTGGTCACCGGCGCCGGTGAGCCGGTGACCGTGTTCGCGCACGGGCTGGGTAGCGGCATCGCCACCACCCGCCCGTTCGGCAGCGGCGTCACCGGGCGGCGCGTCTTCTTCCAGTTCCGCGGGCACGGCCGCTCCGACTCCCCGCCCGGGCCGTGGAGCTACCTGGATCTCGCCCGCGACCTGCGCGCCGTCGCCGACCTGAGCGGCGCCACCCGGGCGTTCGGCGCCAGCCTCGGCGCGGGCGCGCTGTGCCGGCTGCTCGCGGAGAGCCCGGAACGCTTCGAGAAACTCGTCTTCTTCCTGCCCGCCGTGCTGGACACGCCGCGCGGCGAGGCGGCCCGCGCCCGGCTCACCGGCCTGCTCGACGCGGTGGCGGACGGCGACGCCTCGGCGCTGGCCGACGCGGTGTCGCTGGAGTTGCCGCCGTCGGTGCGCAACACCCCGGCCGGCTGGGCGTACCTGCGGCAGCGGCTCGACCAGCTGCTGCGCGACGGGCTCGCGCCGGGGCTGGCCGACCTGCCCGCCCAGGCCCCGCTCGACGACGCCGGGTCACTCGCCGCGGTCACCGCGCCGGCCCTGGTCATCGCCGCCGCCGAGGACGACCTGCATCCGGTCGCCGTCGCCGAACGGCTCGCCGCCGCGCTTCCAAACGCCACCCTGCACGTGTACGACCGCCCCGGCGTGCTCTGGACCGAACGCGCCGACCTGCGGGGGCGCGTCTCGGAGTTCCTGAACGGGTAACGTCGCCCACCATGGGCGTCACACACCACGGCCGTACGCACCGTCTCGACCTCGCCGACCCGACCCTGCGCGAGTGGACCTGCCGGGTGCTGGCGGCCGATCCGGAGCAGGGCATCGTGCTGGACCGGTCCGCGTTCTACCCGGGCGGGGGCGGCCAGCCGCCGGATCACGGGGTGCTGCTGTGGCAGGGCGTACAGACCCGGATCGTCGGCACCCGCAAGGGCGACGACCTGTGGCTGATCCCGGCCGAGGGTGACCCGCTGCCGCCGGTCGGCACCGAGGTGGCCGGCGCGGTGGAGGACGCCCGCCGGACCATGCTGATGCGTACCCACTCCGGGCTGCACGTGCTCTGCGGCGTGGTGTTCCGTGACTTCGGCGCGCTCGTCACCGGCGGCAACATGGAGCCGGGCGAGGCGCGGATGGACTTCAACCTGCCCGAGGTGCCGCCGGACTTCAAGGCGCGCATCGAGGAGCTGGTGAACGCCGAGGTGGCGGCCGACCGGTCGGTGGCGGTGCGGGTGCTGCCGCGCGCCGAGGCGCTCGCGTTGCCGGACATCATCCGTACCCAGTCGAACCTGATCCCGCCGGAGGAGCAGGAGGTGCGGATCGTCGACATCGTCGGGCTGGACGTGCAGGCCGACGGCGGCACGCACGTCGCCTCCACCGCCCAGATCGGCAAGGTCCAGGTGGTCAAGGTGGAGAGCAAGGGGCGGGCCAACCGCCGGGTACGCGTACGCCTGGCGGACTGACCCGTCCGGTCAGCGCGGCAGGTGGGCCGCTCGGACGGCGAGCAGCCAGCGTTCGGCGGTCTCCTCGTCCGGGCGCTCCGGCAGCGGCGAGCGGACCCTGTCGAACTCCGCCTCGGCGGCCGCCACCAGGGCCTGCGCCTCGTCCAGCGCGCCACCGGCGACCCGCTCGCCGAACGCGCGGAACCACTCCGGGTCGGCGAGGCGGATCTCCAGCACGCCCGTCGCGTACAGCACCCGGCCCTGGTGCAGCAGCCGGGCCAGGTGCCGGGCGTGCTTCGCCGAGCGCCGCCGCCCACCGGCGTCGGCGGGCCGGCCCGCGAGCTTGCGGAACTGCTGCGAGGCGTACCCGAGGTAGGCGTCGCGGACCCGGGGCGCGCTGAGGAACGCCGACCGGATCGCGATCAGCTCCTCGCCGAACTCGGTGCGTGTCTCGTAGCAGTCGTCGGGCAGCCACATCAGCTCGGTGGCGGTCGGGTTGCCGCTCAGCGCCAGCAGCGCGTACTTGCGGGCCTCGTGCAGCGTGACGTCCGGGTCGGTGGTCACCACCGACTCGCGTGGCGGGCGCAGGCCGTGGAGCGCGACTGTGGGCGCGGCGAACACGCCGAGCCGGTCGGTGTCCGAGCCGGGTCCGGCCAGCCCGTACGCGACTGAGCCGACGATCCCGGACAGCAGCAGGTGCATACCGGTGATGATCGCCCATCCGGTTCGTTCGGGAAACCGGACTTCCGTTGTCAGGTATCGCTGACACGGTGGTCCCATGAACTCACCACTGACCGGAACTGTCGCGCTCGTCGCGGGCGCGACCCGGGGCGCCGGCCGGCAGATCGCCGTGCAGCTCGGCGCCGCCGGGGCCACCGTCTACGCCACCGGCCGCACCACCCGCGAGCGCCGCTCCGAGATGGACCGGCCGGAGACCATCGAGGAGACCGCCGAGCTGGTCACCGCCGCCGGGGGCACCGGCATCGCCGTCGCTGTCGACCACCTCGACCCCGAACAGGTACGCGCCCTGGTCGAGCGGATCGACGCCGAGCAGGGCCGCCTCGACGTGCTTGTCAACGACGTCTGGGGCGCGGACCCGCTGATCACCTGGGAGAAGCCGGTCTGGGAGCAGCCGCTCGACGCCGGTTTCCGCACGCTGCGGCTGGCTGTCGACACGCACATCATCACCAGCCACTTCGCGCTGCCGCTGCTGATCCGCAACCCGGGCGGCCTGGTCGTCGAGGTCGGCGACGGCACCAAGGAGCACAACGACACCGAGTACCGCCTGTCGGTCTTCTACGACCTGGCGAAGGTGTCGGTGAACCGGCTCGGCTTCAGCCAGGCGCACGAGCTGGCCCCGCACGGCTGCACCGCCGTCGCGCTCACGCCGGGCTGGCTGCGTTCGGAGGCGATGCTCGAACACTACGGCGTCACCGAGGCCACCTGGCGCGACGGCGCGGCTACCGAACCGCACTTCGTCATGTCGGAGACGCCGGCGTTCGTCGGGCGCGCGGTCGCGGCCCTGGCCGCCGACCCGGACCGGGCCCGCTGGAACGGCAAGTCGCTGGACAGCGGCGGCCTGGCCCAGGTGTACGGCTTCACCGACGTCGACGGCAGCCGCCCGCACTGGGCCCGCTACTACGAGGAGGTGGTCAAGCCGGGCAAGCCGGCCGACCCGGACGGCTACCGCTGACCGTCTGACGGCGGATCGGTGTAGAGCGCCGCCGCGCGGCGGGCCGCCTCGGCGAAGCGGGCCCGCAGCCGCGGCGGCGCCAGCACCTCCGCCTCCGGGCCGAGCGCCAGCAACTGGGTGTACGCCACGTCGATCGACTCGACCGGCAGCCGCAGCACCAGCCGGCCCTGCTCGTCCGGCGGCCCGGCCGCGTTCACCGCCTCGGTGTAGACGAACGGCGCGTCCACCAGGTGCCGCAGCGCCCGCAGCCCGGCCGGGCCGAGCCGCACGGTGACCCGCTCCCGCAGCAGCTCGCGCAGGAACGCGCCGGCCTGCTCCCGCCAGTACGCCCCGAGGTCGAAGTCCCCGTCCCGCTCGAAGCCGTCGGCGCTCACGTCGACCGCCACCACCCGGTCCACCCGGTACGTCCGCCAGCCGTCGCCGACCCGGCCGACCAGGTACCAGACCCCGTTCTTCAGCACCAGCCCGTACGGCGCCAGCACGCGGGTCACCTCCCGGTCCCCGCGCCGGTAGCGCAGCTCCACCATCCGGTCCCGCCAGACCGCCCGGGCCAGCTCGGCGAGCGTCGGCGGCGCCGGGGTCTCCCGGAACCAGCCGGGCACGTCCAGGTGGAACCGCTGCCCGGTACGCGCGGGCGCGTCCCGCAGGCTCGGCGGCAACGCGGCCAGCACCTTCAGTTCGGCGGCGGCCACCGCGTCCGCCAGTCCCATGTCCCCGGCCGGTCCGGGCAGCCCGGCCAGGAACAGCGCCTCGGCCTCGTCCCGGCTCAACCCGGTCAGCCGGGTCCGGTAGCCGCCCAGCAGCCGGTAGCCGCCCGCCCGGCCCCGGTCCGCGTACACCGGGACACCGGCGGCGGAGAGCGCCAGCACGTCCCGGTAGACGGTCCGCTCGGACACCTCCAGCTCGCGGGCCAGCTCGGCGGCGGTCATCGTCTCCCGCGACTGGAGCAGCAGCACAAGCGAGATCAGCCGGGACGCACGCACCGGCCCATTGTGGTGCACCGGCCCACTAGGCTGTGCCGTCGTGAACGCCTCCCGTACGATCGCGCCGGTCACCGGCGCGGCCACCCGCTTCCTCGGCGGCGCCGGGCTGCTGCTGCGCGGCTTCGGCATGTACGTCCGCAGCCCGAAGCTGATGCTGCTCGGCGTGATCCCGGCGCTGATCACCGGAGCGCTCTACGTGGCCCTGTTCGCCACGCTGCTCTACTTCGTGGACGACCTGGCGGGCTGGCTCACCCCGTTCGCCGACGACTGGTCGTCGACCTGGCGCGGGCTGCTGCGGGTCGCCGCCGGCCTGGCGGTGGTCGGGGTCGCCGGGCTGGTCGGGGTGCTCACGTTCACCGCCGTCACGCTCGTCATCGGCGACCCGTTCTACGAGGCGATCTCCGAGCGGGTCGAGGACCGGCTCGGCGGCACCCCCGGTGCGGTGGACGTGCCGTTCTGGTCCTCGCTGCGGCGCAGCGTCGCCGACTCGCTGCGCCTGGTGGCGCTGTCCGCGCTGATCGGCGTACCCCTGTTCGCCGCCGGTTTCATCCCGGTGGTGGGACAGACGGTGGTCCCGGTGGTCGGTGCCCTGGTGGGCGGCTGGTTCCTGGCACTGGAACTGGTCGGCGCGCCGTTCTACCGGCGCGGGATGCGGCTGCCGGACCGGCGGGCGCGGCTGCGGGCCGACCGGCCCACGGCGCTCGGCTTCGGGGTGGCGGTCTTCCTGTGCTTCCTGATCCCGCTCGGCGCGGTGCTGGTCATGCCGGCCGCCGTCGCCGGGGCCGCGCTGCTGGCCCGCCGCTCGCTGGGCCAGCCCGTCGAGGAGAGCTGAGATGGACACCGTCCTGATCGAGGGGGACATCACCGCGCAGCAGGTCGACGCGATAGTCAACGCCGCCAACTCGTCGCTGCTGGGCGGCGGGGGCGTGGACGGCGCGATCCACCTGCGCGGCGGCCCGGCGATCCTGGAGGAGTGCGAGGCGTTGCGCGCCTCCCGCTACCCGCGCGGGCTGCCCACCGGCCAGGCGGTCGCCACCACCGCCGGCAACCTGCCGGCCCGCTGGGTGGTGCACACCGTCGGGCCAGTCTTCTCGCCGCGCGAGGACCGCTCGGCGCTGCTGCGCGACTGCTACGCCAACAGCCTGCGCGTCGCCGACGGGCTGGGCGCGACCCGGGTGGCGTTCCCGCTGATCTCCGCCGGGATCTACGGCTGGCCGGTCGACGACGCGGTGGCGCAGGCGCTCACCGTGCTGCACGCGGCCACCCCGGAGCACGTCACCGAGGCGCGGCTGGTGCTGTTCGGCGCCGACACGTACGCGACGGCGGTGCGGGTGGCCGCCGGGCTCACGTGAGTTTGCGCCGGCACGACCACTGGCTGTCCACCGGCCGGTAGCCGAGCCGCTCGTTCACGGCCAGCATCGGCGCGTTCGCCTCGTCGTTCGAGGTGTACGCGGTCCGTACCCCGCGCGCGGCGGCGGCGTGCAGCGCGGCCTGCTTGGTGAGCCGGGCCAAGCCCCGGCCCCGGTACGCGGGCAACGTGCCGGTGAAGTCCGACCACATCCGGTCGCCGTCCCGCTTCACCAGGCTCAGCGCGACGAGTTCCCCGTCCACCTCGGCGAGCGTGCTCGCCTCCCGGTCCAGCCCCGGGTTGTCCCAGCACTCGTGCCGCCACAGGTCGAAGCCGAGCGCATCAGTCGGCACGTCCCCCGGCTCGTCCCGGGACGACTCGGCGTCGACCCGGTGGACCATGCGCGGGTCGAGCCCGGCGGCGGACACCAGCCGTACGCCCGGCGGCGGCTGCGGCATCGGCGGGGCGGTGGTCAGGTCCAGCGCCGAGTAGCGCAGTTCCCGGCTGGCGGTGAAGCCGTGCCGCTGCGCGAACGGCAGCGACTCGGTACGCGCGTGGGTGAGCACCCGGGTGGTCCCGAGCGTCCGCAGGTGGCCGAGCGCGGTGTCGAACAGCGCGGTGCCGGCGCCTTGGCGGCGGTGCTCCGGATGCACGTGCAGCAGGGCGATCTCGCCCACGCCCGGTGTCGAGGTCTGTGTGTTGCGGTACGCCGACACCCAGCCGACGATCTGCCCGCCCGCCTCGGCGACCCAGCCGGCCCAGCCCTCACCGGGCGGCGGCTCGGCGATCATGCGGCGGGTCGACTCGACGCCGCGCACCAGGTAGGGGTAGACGAGCGCGCGCAACGCCACCACGGCGGGCGCGTCGTCGGGACGGGCGGGACGGATCTCGGCTGCACTCATCGGGCGGACCCTAGACCCGCCGCCACCCGCCCCGCGACCGGTTAACGCGGAGCGGGCTGTTAATAAGGGCCCCTCCTCTACCTGAGGCGTTAAGAGGGGCCCTTCCTTACGCGGACTCGCGCAGCACCAGCTCCGTGGGGAGCATCAGCGCCTGCTCGACCGTCTCGCCCGCCGCGATGCGCAGCAACTGCCGGGTCATCGACCGGCCCAGCTCCACTATCGGCTGCCGCACTGTGGTCAGCGGCGGCTCGGTGTAGGCGGCCGTCTCGATGTCGTCGAACCCGATCACCGCCACGTCCTCGGGCACCCGCCGCCCGGCCTCCCGCAGCGTGCGCAGGGCGGCGTGCGCCATCAGGTCGGAGGCGGCGAACACGGCGTCCAGTTCCGGGTCGGCGGCGAGCAGCTCCCGCATCGCGGCGGTGCCGGACTCCCGGGTGAAGTCGCCGTACGCGACCAGCTCCGGCAGCCCGGCCTCGGTGATCGCGCTGCGGTAGCCGATCAGCCGCTCGATCCCGGCCACCATGTCCTGCGGCCCGGCGATGGTGGCGATCCGCCGCCGCCCGCTCGCGATCAGGTGCTGGACCGCCGTGCTCACGCCGCCTTCGTGGTCGACGTCCACGTACGGCACGTCGGCGCCGTCCAGTGGCCGTCCGCTGCACACCACCGGAATGCCGAGGCGGGCGAGCCGGCCGGGCAGCGGGTCCTCGCCGTGCAGCGAGGCGAACAGCACCCCGTCGACGTGCCGCCCGGTGGTGTACCGCTCGACCCGTTCGTGCCCGGCCGGTGAGCCGGCGAGCATCAGCACGAGCTGCTTGTCCGCCGCCTCCAGTTCCTGCGCGGCGCCCCGGATGATGCCCGGGAACACCTGGTCGTCGGAGAAGACCCGGGTGGCCGCCTCGGGCAGTACCAGCGCCACCGAGTCGGTCCGCTGGGTGACCAGGCTGCGGGCGGCGAGGTTCGGGACGTACCCGAGTTCCTCGACCGCCCGGCGTACCGCCTGCCGGATCGGCTCGGCGACAGTGGTCGAGCCGTTCACCACCCGGGAGACGGTGGCCCGGGACACGCCGGCCAGCCGGGCCACCGCCTCCAGGGTCGGTCGCTGTGCCGTCGTCATCCCCGTAACCACCACCTCGTCACAGCCCGTTCCGGGCGATCACCTCCTGGTACCAGCGGGCACTGCGCTTCGGTGTGCGCCGCTGGGTCAGGTAGTCGACGTGGACGATCCCGAACCGCTTCCGGTAACCCTCGGCCCATTCGAAGTTGTCCAGCACCGACCATACGAGATAACCGCGCAGGTCCACGCCCCGGGCGATGGCCTCGTGCGCCGCGCGCAGGTGCCCGTCGAGATAGGCGACCCGGTCGGCGTCGGCCACCCCGCCCTGCTCGTCGACGTCGGTGTCCGGAAACGCCCCGCCGTTCTCGGTGATGACCAGGGGCAGCCCGGGGTAGTCGGCGGCCACCCGTTCCAGCAGCCGGGTCAGCCCGGCCGGCTCGATCGACCAGCCCATGTCGGTCAGCGGCCCGGCCGGCGGCAGGAACTCGACGGTCCCGGCGGTGCCCGGGTACGCGTCACCACCGGCGCCGCCCGCCCGCCCGGCCACGTAGGTGGGCGCGTAGTAGTTCAGGCCGAGCAGGTCCAGCGGCGCGGCGATCAGCTTCTCGTCCCCGTCCCTGATGAAGTCGGGCGCGACGATTCGGCTGACGTGGGCCAGCACGTCCGCCGGGTAGCCGGCGCCGGTGAGCGGGTCCAGGAAGATCCGGTTGTGCAGGCCGTCGACGACCCGGACCGCCTCGGCGTCAGCGGCGCTGTCCGCGTCCGCCGGCTGGACGTCGGCCAGGTTGAGCGTGATCCCGAGCGTCTCCGCGCCGGCCGCGCGCAGCGCCCGTGCCGCCAGGCCGTGGCCGAGCAGCAGATGGTGTACGGCCCGGAACGCGTCACCGGCGTCCCGCCGCCCCGGCGCGTGCACGCCGGAGCCGTACCCGAGGTAGGCCGAGCACCACGGCTCGTTCAGCGTGGTCCAGGTGCGGACCCGGTCGCCGAGGCGGCCGTGCACGGCCAGCGCGTACTCGGCGAAGTGCTCGGCGGTCTCCCGGACGGTCCAGCCGCCCCGGTCCTCCAGCGCCTGCGGCAGGTCCCAGTGGTAGAGCGTGACGATCGGGTCGAGGCCGGCGGCCAGCAGCGCGTCGGTCAGCCGGTCGTAGAAGTCCAGCCCGCGCGGCTCGACCGGGCCGGTACCGTCCGGCCGCACGCGGGGCCAGGACACCGAGAACCGGTACGCCCGCAGCCCCAGCTCGGCCATCAGCGCGACGTCCTCGGCGTACCGGTGGTAGTGGTCGCAGGCCACGTCGCCGGTGTGGCCGGCGAACACCGCGCCCGGCGTACGGCTGAAGGTGTCCCAGATCGACGGACCGCGACCGTCGTCGCGGGCGGCGCCCTCGATCTGGTACGCGGCGGTGGCCCCGCCCCAGACGAAGCCCTCCGGGAATCGGACGTTGCTCATGCCTTGACCGCACCTTCCATGATGCCGCCGATGATCTGGCGGCCGAAGACGATGAACACCAGCAGCAGCGGCAGCGTGGCGATGGCCGTGCCGGTGAACACCTGCGACATGTCCTGGTAGTACCCGTCGGACAGCGCCCGCAGCGACAGCTGCACCGTCGGGTTCTCCGGGTCGTTCAGCACCGCGTACGGCCACAGGAAGTCGTTCCAGGTGGTCATGAACGTGAGCAGGCCGAGGACGGCGGCGGCCGGGCGCAGCGCGGGCAGCACCACGTTCCAGTAGATCCGTACGGTGTTGCAGCCGTCCATCCGGGCCGCCTCGATCAGCTCGGTGCTCACCGCCTGGCCCGCGTACTGCCGCATCATGAACACGCCGAAGCCGGTCACCAGCGCCGGCACGATCACGGCGGGCAGCCGGTCGTTCCAGTTCAGCTTCGTCATGAGCAGGTAGAGCGGGATCACGCCGAGCTGGGTGGGGACCATCATGGTGGCGACGATGACCAGCAGCAGCGCGTTGCGCCCACGGAAGCGCAGCTTGGCGAACGCGAACCCGGCCAGCGTGGAGAAGAACACCACCGAGATCGTGACCGTGGTGGCCACGATCGCCGAGTTGATCAAGCCGGTCAGGAAGTACGCGTCGGTGTTGTCGAACAGCCGGGCGATGTTGGCGCCGAGGTTGCCGCCGGGGGTGAGCGGCGGCGGCACCTGGCCCATCGTGTCGCTGGTCCGGCTGGCCACCACGAACATCCAGTAGATCGGGAAGATCGACAGGACGGCCGAGAGCGTCAGCGCCAGGTAGGTGAGCCGGCTGGCCGACCAGAGGCGGGTCATCGGGAGACCTCCTTGCGGGAGCCGCCGCCGAGCCGGCGCAGGAGCAGGACGTTTATCGCCGCGACCACGGCGATGAGCGCGAACAGCAGCCAGGCGACGGCGGAGCCGTAGCCGAAGTTGTAGTGCGGCGCGAAGGCGTTCTCGAACATGTACATGGTCACCGTCTGCGACTCGCGCAGCGGCCCGCCGCGGATCGCGTTGGTGCCGGAGTTGAACATCCGGGGCTCGGTGAAGAGCTGGAGGCCGCCGATGGTGGAGATGATGACCGCGAAGATGATCGTCGGCTTGAGCAGCGGCACCGTGATGGACCAGAACTGCCGGGCCCGGCCGGCCCCGTCGATCGCCGCCGACTCGTACAGGTCGCGGGGGATGGCCTGCATGGCGGCCAGGAAGATCAGCGCGTTGTAGCCGGTCCAGCGCCAGTCGACCATGGTGGAGATGGCGACCCAGGCGGCGAAGCGGTTCGCCTTCCAGTCGATCGCGTTGATGCCGACGTGGTCGAGCAGCCAGTTGATCATGCCGAACTCGCGGCCGAACAGCACCGCGAACACGATCGCCACGGCGGCGGTCGAGGTGACGTTCGGGATCAGCACCGCCATCCGCCAGGTCGTCCGGGCGCGGAGCTGCCGGTTGAGCAGGTTGGCCAGCCAGAGCGCGGCGAGCAGCTGGGGCACCGTGGAGATCACGAAGATGCCCAGCGTGTTGACCACCGAGTGCCAGAAGTCCGAGTCGGCGAGCAGCTGGGTGTAGTTGTCGAAACCGATGAAGGGGTGCTCGGCGCCGAGCAGGTCCCAGTCGTGCAGCGAGACCCAGAACGTGTACGCCAGCGGGTACGCCCCGAAGACGCCGAACAGCAGGAAGAACGGGGCGATGAACAGGTACGGCGAGTACTTCGTGTCGAGTCGGCTGAGCCGGTTGCCCAGGCCGGGACGGGTGGGGCGGGGTGCCGGTGCGACCGGCGGGCGGGCGTCGAGCTGGACGGCCATGACCCGGGACTCCTTTCCGCCGTGCGGGCGGCCCCCGTGGCCGGGTGGCCGCCCGCACGCGCTGCTCGGGTTACTTGGCGGCGGCCTTCTCGGCGTTGGCTACCGCGTCGGTCCAGCCCTGCTCCGGTGAGCGCTTGCCCAGCTCCACGCTGCGGACGGCGTTCTCGACCTCGGTGCGTACGGCCTGGTTCTTCGGTCCCATGTAGACCGGCTTCAGGCTCTTGGCGCCCTCGGCGAAGATCTTGCCGACCGGCGCCTCGGAGAAGTAGGCGTTCTTCGAGTCGATGATCGCCGGGTCTTCCAGCGCCTGCGGCGAGGAGGGCAGGGGACCCTTCGCCTTGAACGCGCCGATCTGACCCTTGGCGCTGGTCAGGAACTTGGCCAGCTCGATCGCCTCGGCCTGGTGCTTGCTCTGCTTCGGCACGGCGAGGAACGACCCGCCCCAGTTGCCGCCGTTGCCGGGGATCTGGGCGATGTCCCACTTGCCCTTGGCGCCCGTGCCCGCGTTGCCCTCGATCACGCCGGTCATCCAGGCCGGGCAGGCGATGGTGGCGAACTTCGACTGCTTGAACGCCGACACCCACTCCTCGGACCAGGAGCCGTACTTGCCGGACAGCCCGGAGTCGATGATGTCCATCGTGGTGTCGTACGCCTGCTTCACCGCCGGGTTGCTGCCGACGACCAGGTTGTTGCTGGTGTCGTAGTAGCTGTAGCCGCTGCTGTTGCCGGCGGTCTGGAGCAGGATCGTGTTGAAGGTGTTCGTCGCGGCGTCCAGGAACGACGCGCCCGTCTTCTTCGCGGTGAACTGCTCGCCGACCTTGATGTAGTCCTGCCAGGTGGGCCAGAGCTTGGACACGGCCTCGCGGTCGGTGGGCAGACCGGCCTTGGCGAACAGGTCGGTGCGGTAGCACATCGCCATGCCGCCGACGTCCGTGCCGAGGCCGATGAGCTGCTTGCCGTCGGCGGTGAGCCCCTGGTTCCACTTCCAGTCGAGGAAGTTGCCCTTCAGGTCGGCCGCGCCGTGGTCGAGCAGGTTGACGAAGTTCTGCGGGTTGGCCTTGTACTCGACGAGCAGGCCCTCCTCGATGGCGACCACGTCGCCGGCGCCCTTGCCCGCGGCGAGCCACTGGGTGAGCTTCGGGGAGTACTCGTCGAGGTTGCCGCCGGTGCCCCGCTCGACGATCTTCACGCCGGGGTGGCTGGCCATGTACTCCTGGTAGAGGTCGGCGTAGCCGAACTGGCCGAAGACGTCGACGGTGAGCGTTATCGGCCCGTCGGCGGCGGCATCGTCGCCGCCACCGCAGGCGGTGGTGCCGAGCAGCGCGGTGGCGGCGACCACTGCAACCGCCGCCAAGCGGCGGCGCGTGAAGGTGAGCATGCTGTCCCTGACCTCTCGGGTCGTCGAAACGGGTGGTGGAAGGCGGTTCCGGAACTAAGAGAGCGCTCTCACGACAGCGTGGGGGAGGGCCGTGGACCTTGTCAAGAGAGCGCTCTCAGAGCGGTCCGAAAAAGAGAGGGGCGGTGGCCGCCCCTCTCCGCCAGGTGCCCTGGTCAGCCGACCCGCAGGCCGCCCAGCAACGTACGGTCGCCCGCCACGTCCAACGCGTCGAAGCTGATCCGGCCCATCAGCGCCAGCAGCAGATCGCTCGCCGTGCCGGCCACCTGCGCCCGTGCGCGGTGGTCGTCGTGGTCGAGGATCGTCGCGGTGTCCAGCAGCGCGACGCCCTCACCCCGCAACCGCAGGTACCACTCCTGCGCGGCATCCGTCGCGTTCAGCTGCACCACGCCGTGCCACTGCCCGGGCTGCGTCCGCCGGCCCGCCGGCAGCCAGGTGTCCAGCACCTCGCTCACCCCGTCGGCCGCGAGCTTCGCCTCGATCGGATCACCCGCACCGATCGCGAGCTGGGCGTCCCAGCGGTGCACGGCGGTCTCGTGGGCCAGCCGGCGGGGCCAGAAGGCCGCCTTTTTCGGCTGCGGCGCGAAGTTCCACGCCGGCGACTCCGGGTCCGTCGCCTCCAGCAGCGCGCTGATCCGTTCGTACTCCCGGGTGTACCACTGCGCGGGGGTGAGGTCCGCCGGCGGCTCCGGGTCGTGCCGCTCGGGACGGGTCGGGACGCCGGCGGTCAGCACGGTGCCCGCCCAGACGTACGTGCGGGTCAGGTGATGAGCGAGATCGGTGACCGTCCAGCCGGGACAGGACAGCACGGGTGTCTCGGGCGGCGCCTCCGTAACCGCCGCGGCGAAGGCGGGGCCCTCCGTGCGCAGCGCGCCGATCCAGAAGTCCTTCGTGTGGTGCAGTCTGCTCATCGCCATCCTCCCGGGGGTGACCGGGCCACCAGTGGGTGCTCCGGCTACCCCTCAGCCTAGGGTGAAAGGCGTGTCAGACGTCTACGCCGAACCGGCTACTGCCGGTGACCCGACCGACCCGGCCACCCTGGCGCGCTACACCACGCTCCGGCTCGGCGGACCCGCCGGGCGGCTGGAGACCGCCGAGAACGCCGCCCAGATCGTACTAAAAGTGCAGGAAGCGGAGGCCCGAGAGCAGGCCGTGCTGGTGCTGGCGGGCGGCAGCAACGTCGTGATCGGCGACCAGGGCTTCCCCGGCACCGTCGTGCTCGTCCGCTCCCGGGGGTTCCAGGCCGTTGCCGAGGACGGCGACACCGTCACGGTACGTGTCGAAGCCGGCGAGCCGTGGGACGACCTCGTCGCCGCCACCGTCGAGCGCGGCTGGTCCGGGCTGGAGTGCCTCTCCGGCATCCCCGGGTCGGCCGGCGCGACCCCGATTCAGAACGTCGGCGCGTACGGCCAGGAGGTCGCCGAGACGATCGTGGCCGTCGAGGCGTACGACCGGACCCGCCGCGAGGTGGTGCGGATCGCCGCGGCGGACTGCGGATTCGTCTACCGGGGCAGCATCTTCAAGTACAGCGACCGCTGGGTGGTGCTCACCGTCGACTTCCGGCTCACCCGGTCCCCGCTGTCCGGCCCGGTCCGCTACGCCGAACTGGCCCGGGCGCTCGGCGTCGAGGTGGGCGACCGGGTGCCGCTCGCCGACGCCCGCGCCACGGTGCGCAAACTGCGCGCCGGCAAGGGCATGGTGCTCGACCCGGCCGACCCGGACACCTGGTCGGTGGGCTCGTTCTTCACGAACCCGGTGCTCCCGGGCGAGGTCTTCGAGCAGCTGCGGGAACGCGCCGCCGACCTGGGACAGCCGCCGGGCTGGCCGGGCGCCGACGGCACGGTGAAGGTCAGCGCGGCGTGGCTGATCGACAAGGCCGGGTTCGGCAAGGGGTACGCGGGCCCGGAAGGCGTCGCCATCTCCAGCAAGCACACGCTCGCGCTGACGAACCGCTCCGGCACGGCCAGTACGGCCGCGCTGGTGACGCTGGCCCGCGAGATCCGCGACGGCGTGCAGTCCCGCTTCGGCGTAACCCTGCACCCCGAGCCGGTCCTCATCAACTGCACCATCTGACCCACCCCCGCCCGCCTCACCCGCGATCTTGCACTTCCGGCCCTCGTTCCGGGGCGCGTTAACCCGTTTTGCCGAGGCAGGAAGTGCAAGATCAACGCACCGAGGGCCCGGGGAGGGCGGTGGTTTTGCCGATCTTGGAGTTGTGGCACCTCGCGAACTGCGTTTACCGGGCATTCGAGGCGCCACAAGTCCAAGATCGACGGGGGGCGGGGCGGGGCGGAGCGGGGAGGGGTGGCGGGCTGGGGGCTTGGGTCAGCGGGGAGCTACGGCGGGCCAGGGGAGCGTGAGGTAGCCGTGGCGCCACGTGCGCGGGGTGTCCTGGATCGGCCAGCCTGACTCCTTCACCGCGTCGACGGTGCGCAGCCAGCGCTGACGAGGGCCGAACGGGGCGTACCCGGCGGCCGAGCGCCAGCCGTGCTCCAGCGCCTCGATCAGGTCGTGGACGCGTTCACCCGGCACGTTGCGGTGGATCAGGGCCTTCGGCAGCCGCTCGGCGAGCGTGGCCGGGCTCTCCAGCGTGGAGAGCTTCGCCGCCAGGGTGAGGGTGCGCGGGCCGGTGGCGTCGAGCAGCACCCAGGAGCCGAGCCGTCCAAGCTCGTCGCAGGTGCCCTCGACCAGCAGCCCGCCCGGCGCGAGCCGCCCGGTGACGGTACGCCAGGCGTCGGCCACCTCGCTCTCGTCGTACTGGCGGAGCACGTTGAACGCCCGTACCAGCGCGGGGCGCAGCCCGGCCAGTTCGAAGCCGCCCCGGGCGAACGTCAGCCCGGGCGGGTCGGCGGCGGGCTGGGCGGCGGCCACGCGTACCGGATCGATCTCCAGGCCGACCACGCGCACGTCGGCGCGGACCCCGGACGCCAGCCGGGCGCGCAGCTCGACCGGGGTGACCGGGGTGGCGCCGTAGCCGAGGTCCACCACCAGCGGATCGGCGGCGGCGCGCAGCGCGTCGCCGCAGGTCTCGACGATCCAGTTGTCCACCCGCCGGAGCCGGTTGGGGTTGGTGGTCCCCCGGGTGGCCACGCCGAGCGGACGCTCCATTAGGACGTCCGGTGCACCTTGTGTTGCGCGGCCTGGGCCAGCGGGCGCACCACGAGCTGGTCGATGTTGACGTGGTGCGGGCGGGTCGCGCACCAGGCGACGCAGTCGGCGACGTCGTCGGCCACCAGTGGTTCGGCGACTCCGGCGTA
This sequence comes from Micromonospora sp. WMMA1949, assembly GCF_027460145.1. NCBI lineage: Bacteria > Bacillati > Actinomycetota > Actinomycetes > Micromonosporales > Micromonosporaceae > Micromonospora > Micromonospora sp. WMMA1949. The sequence goes on from NZ_JAPZBG010000001.1 coordinate 3,180,164, forward strand.
GACCGCCTCGGCCCGGTCGGCGTCACCGCCGAAGCGGACCAGACCGAACTCCTCGGTCTTCACCATGCCGGGGTCGATCTCGATCACCCGGACGGGCCGGCCGCACAGTTCGAGCCGGAGCGTGCCGGCGATGGCGGTCTGCGCGTGCTTGGCGGCCGTGTAGCCGCCGCCACCCTCGTAGACCACGTGCCCGGCGGTGGAGCTGACGATGATGACGGTGCCGGCGCCGGAGCGCTCCAGCGCCGGGAGCAGCGCCTTGGTGACGCGCAGCGTGCCGAGCACGTTGACGTCGTACATCCATTGCCAGTCGCCCACGTCGGCGGTCTCGACCGGGTCCAGGCCGCGGGCGCCGCCGGCGTTGTTCACCAGCAGCGTGACCGGTCCGGGGGCGGCCTCGGCGGCGGCAGCCAGGCCGGCCACCGAATCGTCCGAGGTCACGTCGCAGGCCACCGCTGTCGCCGCGCCGCCGTCCGCCTCGATCTGGGCGACCAGCGCGGCCAGCCGGTCGGTACGCCGGGCGGCGGCCAGCACGTGGAATCCCTCGGCGGCGAGCCGGCGGGCGGTGGCCGCGCCGATCCCGCTGGACGCCCCGGTGACGATGGCGACTGCAGTCATCCGGCCATTGTCTCCCGTCGCCGGGCCGGTCGGCGGGATGAGGTCCGTCACGCCCGGGACCCGGCGGAAAGCATTTCCGTACCCCGATGGGGAAGATGACATCCGGCACACGGGTTGACCGAGAAGCGCCGGTCGTGCGGGACGGCATCAACCGTGACAGAGGGAGCGGACGTGGCGGAATTGCACACCGGTGTCGGTCGTCAGCGAGGTGCCCTTCCGTGGCCGCGGCCGCGACGTATCGCCACCCTGTCGGTGCACACGTCGCCGCTGCACCAGCCCGGTACGGGCGACGCCGGTGGCATGAACGTCTACATCCTGGAGGTCGCCCGGCGGCTGGCCGAGGCCGACGTCGAGGTGGAGATCTTCACCCGGGCCACCGCCGGTGACCTGCCCCCGGTGGTCGAGGTGGCGCCCGGCGTGTCCGTCCGGCACGTCACCGCCGGGCCGCTGGAGGGGCTGACCAAGGAGGAACTCCCGGGTCAGCTCTGCGCCTTCACGGCCGGGGTGCTGCGGGCCGAGGCCGCCCGCCCGCCGGGGCACTACGACCTGATCCATTCGCACTACTGGCTCTCCGGCCAGGTCGGCTGGCTGGCCAAGGAACGCTGGGGCGTGCCGCTGGTGCACACCGCGCACACCCTCGCGAAGGTGAAGAACGCCCGCCTCGCCGCCGGGGACCGCCCCGAGCCGAAGGCGCGCGTGATCGGCGAGGAGCAGGTGGTCACCGAGGCGGACCGGCTGGTCGCCAACACGCGGGTCGAGGCCCGCGACCTGCTCGACCGGTACGCGGCCGAGCCGGACCGGGTGGCGGTCGTGGAGCCCGGTGTCGACCTGGACCGGTTCCGTCCCGCCGCGGGCGACCGGGACGCCGCGACCCGGGCCGCGCGCCGCCGCCTCGGCCTGCCGGTCGACGGGTACGTGGTCGCGTTCGTCGGCCGGATCCAGCCGCTCAAGGCGCCGGACGTGCTGGTCCGGGCCGTCGCCGCGCTCCGCGAGCGCGATCCGGCGCTGGCCGACGAGCTGACCGTGGTGATCTGCGGCGGTCCGAGCGGCAGCGGCCTGGACCGGCCCACCGCCCTGATCGAGTTGGCGCACGCGCTCGGCGTGGCCGACCGGGTGCGGTTCCTCCCGCCGCAGACCGGCGCGGACCTGCCCGCCCTCTACCGCGCCGCCGACCTGGTCGCGGTGCCCTCGCACAACGAGTCGTTCGGGCTGGTCGCGCTGGAGGCCCAGGCGTGCGGCACGCCGGTGCTGGCCGCCGCCGTGGGCGGCCTGGTCACGGCGGTACGCGACGGCGTCAGCGGCATGCTCATCGACGGGCACGACCCGGTCGACTGGGCGCGGGCGTTGGCCCGGCTGCTGCCCGACCGGTTACGCCGTGCCGCGCTGGGCCGGGGCGCCGAGCGGCACGCCCGGGATTTCTCCTGGCACCGCACCGCCTCGGGCCTGCTCGCGGTCTACGGGGAGGCGATCACCGAGCACCGGGCCCGGCTGGCGCGGCGGCTCGGCGAACCGGCCGCCCTGTGCTCCTGGTGATCTCCACCGGCCACCGGGCGGCCCCGGTACACCGGTCGTAGAGTGGGTGCGATGAGCCGCAGGAGTGAGGTCGCCGCGCTGATCGAGTCCGTCTGCGCGGAGCGCGAGCTGGAGTGGGATTCCACCGGCGAGGCGTCGTACGCGGTGACGCTGCCCGGCACGCACAAGCTCAAGACGATCTGCAACCTGATCGTGGGTGAGCACGCGCTGCGGGTCGAGGCGTTCGTGATGCGCCAGCCCGACGAGCGCCGCGAGGAACTGTGGGCCTGGCTGCTCCAGCGCAACGCCCGCATGTACGGCGTCTCGTTCTCCATCGACGCGGTCGGCGACGTCTACCTGACCGGGCGGGTAAACCTGGCCGGCGTCGACGCCGACGAGCTGGACCGGCTGCTCGGTTCCGTGCTGACGTACGCCGACGAGTCGTTCGACAGCATGCTGGAGATCGGCTTCGGCACCGCCATCCGCCGCGAGTGGGAGTGGCGGGTCAAGCGTGGCGAGTCGACGGCGAACCTGGCCGCGTTCGCGCACCTTTTCGAGCCCTCCGCCACTGCCGGATCGTCCGCCGGAGGTTCAGAGCCCTCCTGACGGGTATGCCGCCCCGCGCGGTGCGGAGCACTGGGACCCACCGCGGGCCGAGGACGGACTGTCGAGGAGCGTGTCCCATGGCTCAGCGCAACAGCTCAGGTCGCGGCACGACTGCGACCCGGACCAAGCGGCAAACCGGCAACCAGACGCCGAACACCCCGAGGGTGTCGGAGTCCGAGATCTCCCGGATGAAGGTCGACGACCTCCGCAGCCAGCTCAAGCGGCGCGGGGTCGCCGGGATCTCCGCGCTACGGAAGCCGGAACTGGTGAAGACCCTGGCGCGGACCATGCGCGGGGAGGGCGGCGCCGCCCGGCGGAGCGCCGGCCCGGCCGGCCGGCCGTCGGCGACCCGCAAGAGCACCGCCGCGAAGAAGACCACGGCGGCGAAGCGGACCACGTCGGCCCGCCGGAGTGCCACGTCGCCGGCAAAGGCCGCGCCGGCCGCACGCGCCACCGGTGCCAGGGCCAAGGCCACGGGTACGCGCAAGGCGGCGCCCGCCCGGGCGAAGGCGACCTCGTCGCGGGCGACGACGGCGCGTGCCAAGGCAGCTCCGTCCCGCGCGAAGGCGGCCCCGGCTCGGGCCACTGCCGCGTCCTCCCGTGCGAAGGCCGCGCCCGCTCGGGCGAAGGCGACGCCGTCGAGGGCGAAGGCGGCTCCGTTGAGGGCGAAGGCCGCTCCGTCGCGTGCCAAGGCCGCTCCTTCGCGTGCCAAGGCTGCTCCGTCGCGGGCCAAGGCGGCGCCGGCGCGGAAGGCGTCGTCCGCCCGGGCGCAGGCGGCGCCGACCCGAGGCCCGGCGTCCAGCCGGTCGATCGGGTCGTCGCAGCTCATCACGTCGCTCGCGGACCGGCCGGAGCGTCCGGGCCGGAGCCTGGTCACCCGTAACCACGAGGTGATCCAGCGCTGGGCGCGGGCGCGGGGTGCGAAACCCGCCACCATCGCCGGCACGGAGCGCGAGGGCCGGGCCGGGGTGCTGACGTTCAACATCCCCGGGTACCGGGAGAGCAGCCGGATCCGGGAGATCACCTGGGACGACTGGTTCCGCACGTTCGACCTGCGGCGGCTGAACCTGATCTACCAGGAGCAGATGCGGGACGGCCGGCAGAGCAACTTCTTCCGGACCGAGAACCCGAATCGCGAGGACGGCTGAGGTTTACGGGAATGGCGGCCGGGAACGCCGTGTTTGCCACTCCAGGGACGACAACAGGGACAGCCGGGTTTCCGACACGGGCGCTGTGACGGGCAAGACAGCGTTCTGGGTTGAATCCGGAATCCGGGCGAACTAACTTTATTGCACCGCGTCACGCTTGTTTACGTTCGGGGGAGCGGCGGATCGATCAGATCCGCGCAGGCGAGACGCGAAGATCGGGTGGAGCACGCCGTTGGGGGACGGTGCCACCCGTGGAACCGGCGGCGCGAGCGGGCGACGCTTACGGGGGTGAGTGTCGCCCGCCGCCGCCGGGCGTACGGTACGAGCGCCCATCTCGACGGGGGTCGGGGTGGGCGCTCTGCCGTTGCCTCTCCTCTGCCGTTGTCGCCGCCCCTCAGCGGACGGACGTGACCGGTTCCGCCGCCGCACGCAGCGCGGCCACCCGCCGTTCCCGGCGCGGCCCGGCCAGCAGGTGCCCGGCGGCGGCCAGCAGCCCGAGCGCGCCCACCACCAGCCAGTGCCGCTCGCCCAGGTGTTCCAGGCTGAGCCCACCGAGCGCCGGCGCCACGAACGACGCGGCCGGGAACGTCAGGTAGAACACCGACTGGTAACGGGCGCGCAGTTCGGGCGGCGCGAGGTCCGCGTTGATCTGCGCGTTCGGCGGCGCGGCGAGCATCTGCCCGACCGTCCAGACCACCGCCGCGCCGAGGTAGAGCGGCAGCCCGTCGGCCACCGTCAGCGCGCCGAACCCGAGCGCCATCAGGCCGGTGGAGACGGCCAGCACGCTCGACTTGCGGTACGGCTCGATGAGCCGGGGCACGAACAGCTGCCCGGCCACGATGAGCGCCCCGCCGAGCGCGACCACCAGCCCGTACGCCGACGGGCGCAGACCGTCCTCGCGCATCGCCAGCGGCATGATCGTCGAGGTCTGCATGGTCAGCACGGCCAGCAGGAACGTGAGCCCGACGAACACCAGGAACGTGCGGTCGGTCAGCGCGGTGTGCAGCCCGGGACGGCGTCCCACCACCGCCCGTGGCGTGAGCGCCGGCCGCCGGGTGAGTGTCTCCGGCACCTTCAGCGCGATCACCACCGCCGCCGCCAGCGTGGCTCCGGCGTCGACCAGGAACAGCGCCGTGAAGCTCGCCTCGGCGAGCAGACCGGCCAGCAGCGAGGCCACCGCCATGCCCAGGTTGAACGCCCAGAACTGGAGGTTGAACGCGCGGGAGCGGCGCGCCTCGGGCACCACGTCCACGATGGCGGCCACGAACGCCGGGCTGGGCATCGAGTGCACCACCCCGACCAGCGTGGCCAGCGCGGCGATCACCGCCAGGTGCGTGGTGAACGCCAGCGCCGCCATCAGTGCGGCGGCGGCCAGGTGGGCGGCGAGCAGCGTGGCCCGGCGTCCCCAGCGGTCGGCGAGGACGCCGCCGAGCAGCGTGCCGGCCGCGCCGCCGATCCCGTACGCGCCGACCACCAGCCCGGCCAGCGACGGCGGGGCACCCCGCGCGGCGGTCAGGTACAGCGACAGGAACAGCAGCGCGAACGCGCCTGCCCGGTTGATCAGCAGGCCGGACCAGAGGTACCAGAACGTGGCCGGCAGTCCGCCGGCCGTGTCGTCCCACCAGCGCCGCAGGCCGCGCACCCGTCCTCCAGAAAGGTTTCCTTACCGATTCCGTCCCGTACGGTATCCACAGGCCTCGGGGCGGTCGCGTCGGGGCGTACTCAGGAACCGGCCCGGACCGGCGCGGCGGGTGCGGTCGCCGCGGCCTCGCCCGCCTCGGGCGCCGGGGTGGGGGTGGCGGTGACCGGCGTGACCGGGGTGCCCACGGTGCGCAGCGCGACCGCGCGGCGCTCGCGGGCCGGGCCCGAGATCAGGTGGGCGACCGCCGCCACGACGCCGATGCCCGCACAGCCGAGCCAGAGCGCGCTGTTGCCGGCGTGCTCGCGGACCAGGCCGCCGAGGATCGGCGCGGCGGCGCCCGCGAGCTGCCAGGACAGCGAGAAGACGCCCTGGTAGCGGCCGCGCAGCGCGGCCGGGGACAGCTCCGCGATCAGGGTGGCGTTGGACGGGGAGTTCAGCATCTCGCCGAGGGTCCAGATCAGCACGGTCAGGCCGTAGAGCCAGACCGTGTCGGCGAGCGCGGTGAGCCCGAAGCCGGCGCCCATCACCAGCGACGCGAGCGCCAGCACGTGCGAGCGGCTGCGGCCCTTGATGAGCCGGGGTACGAACAACTGGCCGACCACGATGAGCACGCCGTTGAGCGCGATCACCGACCCGTACGTGGCCGGGCTGAGCCCGGAGTCGCCCATGGCGATCGGCAACATCGAGATGTGCTGGAGGAACACCAGCGCGGCGAGCAGGTTGAGCGCGACGAAGCCGAGGAACACCCGGTCGGCGAGGATGGTGCGCAGCGCTCCGGCCGGTGCCGGCATCCCCTTGACCGGGAGCACGGTGACCGGGCCGCGGGTCTCGCCCACCTTGGCGAAGATGATCAGCGCGGTCACCAGCGTGGTGGTCGCGTTCACCAGGAACAACAGCAGGTAGCTGCCCTGGGCGGCGAAGCCGGCGAGCACGGCGGCGCAGGCGAAGCCGAGGTTGATGGCCCAGTAGTTCAGCGAGAAGGCGCGCAGCCGGTCCTTGTCCGGCACCACGTCGACCATCATCGCGCCGAAGGCCGGGCGGGCCGCCTCGGCGAACGCGCCGAGCAGCAGCGCGCCCACCGCCACCGCCCAGAGCGGCCGGGCGAGGCCCAGCGCGATCATCATGCCCGCCGCGCCGACGTGGGCGGCGAGCAGCGTGGGTCGCCGTCCCCAGCGGTCGGTCAGGGTGCCGCCGATGGTGGTGCCGACCGCGCCGCCGGCGCCCCAGAGGCCGATCACCAGTCCGGCCTGGGCGGCGGAGAAGCCGCGTTCCTGGGTGAGGTAGATGGCCAGGAAGATCAGGACGAACGAGCCGAGCCGGTTGATCAGCGTGCCGGCCCAGAGGTACCAGAACGTCCGTGGCAGGCCACCCGCCGTGTCCTGGAACCAGCCTCGTACCGTCCGCATCCCGATGCCCCCGTGTGGTAATGACCGATCTGTTTAAAGCGCCTTACAACCTAGTGCCGGGCCGGAGTCGTGGTCATCAGGTTTTCCACGTGGTGGTCGTCACCACCGGTCGCCGCGTGTCCGCTTGCCCGGTACGGCAGGATGATCGGCATGACTGCGAGCGAGGGGCCCACCGTCGGGACGCTGGTCCTGCTGCGGCACGGCGAGAGCGACTGGAACGCGAAGAACCTCTTCACCGGCTGGGTCGACGTCGACCTGACCGCCAAGGGGGAGAGCGAGGCGCGGCGCGGCGGCGAGCTGCTGCGCGAGCACGACCTGCTGCCGGACGTGGTGCACACGAGCCTGATGCGCCGGGCCATCCGCACCGCCGAGCTGGCGCTGAACGCCGCCGACCGGCACTGGATCGCGGTACGCCGGTCGTGGCGGCTCAACGAGCGCCACTACGGCGCCCTGCAGGGCAAGGACAAGAAGCAGACCCTCGACGAGTACGGCGAGGAGCAGTTCATGCTCTGGCGCCGCTCGTACGACACGCCGCCGCCGCCGATCGATGACGCCGACGAGTGGTCGCAGGTCGGCGACCCCCGGTACGCGCTGCTGCCGACCGAGCTGATGCCGCGCACCGAGTGCCTGAAGGACGTCGTCGAACGGATGCTGCCCTACTGGTACGACTCGATCGTGCCGGACATCCTGGCCGGCCGGACGGTGCTGGTGGCCGCGCACGGCAACTCGCTGCGCGCCCTGGTCAAGCACCTCGACCAGATCTCCGACGAGGCGATCGCCAAGCTGAACATCCCCACCGGCATCCCGCTGCGCTACGACCTGGACGCCGACCTGCGGCCGCAGGTGCTCGGCGGCACGTACCTCGACCCGGACGCGGCGAAGGCCGCCGCCGCCGCGGTCGCCAACCAGGGCCGCTGACACGGCGCGGGCGGGGCCTCCCCCGAGGCGGCCCCGCCCGCGGTTCTCAGGCGGACGTCGAACCGGTGATCAGGTAGACCACGTGCTCGCCCGCGTTCACCGCGTGGTCGGCGAAGCGCTCGTAGAAGCGGCCCAGCAGCGTCGCGTCGATCGCCGTCTCCACCCCGTACGGCCAGTCGTCGCCGAGGAGCACGCCGAACAGGCTCTTGTGCAGGTCGTCCATCGCGTCGTCGTCGCCGTCCAGCTCGGCGGCCACGTCGGCGTCGGGCTTGGCCAGCACCGAGCCGATCTTCTCGGCCATCCGGTCGGCGATCCCGGCCATGTCGGTGAAGACCGGCCGCAGCTCCGCCGGCACCGCCGGGGACGGGTGCCGGCGCAGCGCCGTCTTCGCCACGTGGTCGGCCAGGTCGCCCATCCGCTCCAGATCGGCTGCGACGTGCAACGCGGTGATCATCGCTCGCAGGTCGGAGGCCACCGGCGCCTGGCGGGCCAGCAGGTCACAGACCCGCTCCTCCACGTGCCGGTAGAGGTCGTCGATCTCGGCGTCCCGCGCGATCACCTTCTCGGCGGCCGTCCGGTCGGCGGTGAGCAGCGCCTTGGTGGCCTGCCGCATGGCCGCGCGTACCGCCTCGGCCATGTCCACCAGCAGCTGGCTGACAATCTGCAGGTCGGCCCGGAACTCGTCGCGCATCGTCACTTCCTGGGGTCGATGGCCGTCACCCCGACGGGGTACGGCAGGAGCAGGTGCGCGCCCCACGCTAGGCCGAACGGTCGGCACCAGGGTGAACGCGGATGAACGACGCGGGGCCCGTAGGTGAACTTTGCCGAAAGCGAGAGTGGTTCGTCCCTTTGTGCCCGATCCCTGGGTTAACAATGACCCTACGATCGCCGGGTGGAATGGGCGGTGGCCATCGTGGTGGCCGGAGCGCTGGTGACCGGGCTGGTCGCCGGGGCGCTGCTGTCCGGACGCGTGGACGAATGGCGGCGCCGCCGGGCGTCGCGGGGCGGCGGGACACCCCGTCGTGACGCAGGGAGGCCGACGATTCCGGACGAAGCGCAGGGTGGCCTATCCGGGCTCGGCCGCAAGACGATCGACTCGCTGCGCGCCGGCGTGGTGGTGCTCGACCCGGACGACGTGCCGGTGCTGGTGAACCCGGCCGCCCGGGCGATGGGTCTGCTCCGTACCGGGGCGACGCCGGGGTCGATCGCGGCGCACCCGTTGATCCGTACCCTCGCCGGGCAGGTCCGCCGCACGGGCGTGCGGCGCGAGATCGAGCTGGACCTGCCCCGGGGCCGCGACGGCGGCGGTGACAACCCGCTCGGCGTGCACCTGCGGGCGATGGGGCTGGGCTCCGGCTACATCTCGATCGAAGCAGTAGACGTCACCGAGTCGCACCGTCTCGCGCGGGTACGCCGGGACTTCGTCGCGAACGTCAGCCACGAGCTGAAGACGCCGATCGGCGCGCTGCAACTGCTCGCCGAGGCGCTCGTCGACGCCACCGAACCGGCCGTCGGCGGCGCGCCCGACCTGTCCGAGGACCTGGTCGCCGCGCGGCGGTTCGCCGAGCGGATCCAGCACGAGTCGACCCGCCTCGGCCGCCTCGTGCAGGAGCTGCTGGAACTGACCCGCCTCCAGGGCGCCGAACCGCAGCCCGCCCCCGAGCCGGTCTCGGTGGACTGGGTGCTCGCCGAGGTCGTCGACCGCACCCGCACCGCGGCCACCGCGCGCCGGGTGGAGATCGCCGTCGGCGGGCAGCGGGGCCTGACCGTGTACGGCAGCGACAGCCAACTCGCCACCGCTGTGGCGAACCTGGTGGAGAACGCGATCACCTACTCCGGCGAGGACACCACGGTCCGGGTGACGGTCACCGGCACCGGGGAGCACGTCGAGATCGCCGTGGCCGACCAGGGCATCGGCATCGCCCCGAACGAGGTCGATCGGATCTTCGAACGCTTCTACCGCGCCGACCAGGCCCGCTCCCGGGCGACGGGCGGCACCGGCCTGGGCCTGGCCATCGTCAAGCACATCGCCAGCAACCATGGCGGCCGGGTGGAGGTGTCGAGCACCCTTGGTGGGGGGTCGACGTTCACCCTCCGGTTGCCCGCACGCCCCCCGGACGACCTGGAGACGACACTCGCCTCCGCTGGGATCGAGACCGGCCCGGCCGAGCTCCGGCAGGTCTGACCACAGGAAAGGAAACACCCGTTGAGCCGCGTACTGGTGGTCGAGGACGAGGAGTCGTTCTCCGACGCCCTGTCCTACATGCTCCGCAAGGAGGGGTTCGAGGTCTCCGTCGCAGCGACGGGCACCGCCGCCCTCACCGAGTTCGACCGGACCGGCGCCGACATCGTGCTGCTCGACCTGATGCTGCCGGAGATGTCCGGCACCGAGGTCTGCCGGCAGCTCCGGCAGCGCTCGCACGTGCCGATCATCATGGTCACCGCGCGGGACAGCGAGATCGACAAGGTGGTCGGCCTGGAGATCGGCGCCGACGACTACGTGACCAAGCCGTACTCGCCGCGTGAACTGGTCGCCCGCATCCGGGCGGTGCTGCGCCGGCAGAGCGCCGAGTCGAACGAGACGGGCGCGCCGACGCTCGCCGCCGGCCCGGTCCGGATGGACATCGAACGGCACGTGGTGACAGTCGGCGGTGCCGGGGTGCAGCTTCCGCTCAAGGAGTTCGAGCTGCTGGAGCTGCTGCTGCGCAACGCCGGGCGGGTGCTCACCCGGGGCCAGTTGATCGACCGGGTGTGGGGCGCCGACTACGTGGGCGACACCAAGACGCTGGACGTGCACGTGAAGCGGCTGCGCTCCAAGATCGAGCCGGAGCCGTCCGCGCCGCGCTACATCGTCACGGTCCGCGGCCTGGGCTACAAGTTCGAGCCCTGATCCGCCCGGGCTGCCCCGCGTTGAGCCCTTTGCGGCGATCTTGGAGTTGTGGCGCCCGGCATGCCCGCTTCGCATCATCCGCGAGGTGCCACAACTCCAAGATCCCCGACCCCGGGGTCTCTCGCGCGGGGAGTTCTCGGTCCTCGACCCGCCGAGACTCCTTCGCGCACGCGACGCTTCTATAGGTGGGCCGGTTCCGGGAGGGGTTGGTATCGGTAGGGTTCGACGTCGGTGATCGACGAGTGACTCATGCAAGATCTGGCCACCGCAGAAGGGTGTGCCGTGAAGCGCGACCTGTCCTCGTGGGTTGCCGGCGTCGGCCCGGCCCACCTTGCTGGCCTGATCAGAAGCCTGTCCGCGATTGGTGTCGCGTGACTCATCACAGATGTGCCGCCGGGTGATCGTCTCCCGGGCCGACGCCGTCCGAACGTCGTCCCGTGCAAGGGAGAACCGTCCGTGCCTTCCATCCTGGCAGATCGTCTGGCCGGCCGTGTTGACGCGGTCATCGGTGTGGATACCCATACCGATACGCACACCGCCGCGGTGACCACCCCGGTCGGGACAGTGCTGGCCGAGATCACCGTGCCGGCCACCGCCGACGGCGCCGCTGTTCTGCTGGCCTGGGCCGGGCGGCAGACGACCGGGCTGGGAACGGGCCGGCGGGCCTGGGCCCTGGACGGCGCCCGGTGTCACGGGGTCGGCCTGCTGCGTGTCCTGCGCGCCGCGGGTGAGGACGTCCTGGAAGCACCCAAACCCGCTGCCGGACGCCGTCGGCGAGGCGGCAAGTCCGACGCGTTGGACGCCGTGCACGCCGCTCGCGCGGTGCTGGCCGCCGACCACGTCGCCACGCCCCGCGCCGACGGCGACCGGGAAGCCCTGCGCCTGCTGCACGTCTGCCGCCGCCACTACAGCGACACCCGCACCGCCACCATCAACCTGTTCAAATCGCTGATCCTCACCGCCGACGACGATCTACGCACACAGATGCGCGGACTGAACACCCTGCGGCAGGTCCAACACGCCACCACCCTCACCACCGGCACCGGCAGCGGCAGCGGACTTGACCGACTGCGCCGCACTCAACTGGCAGCCCTGGCCGAGCAGATCCTGACCCTCGAGAAGCTCCTGAAAGCCAACCTCGCCGAGATCCGCACCCTGGTCGACAAGCTCTGCCCCACCCTGCTCGACCAACCCGGGATCGGCCCCGTCACCGCCGCGATCGCACTGACCGCCTGGTCACACCCCGGCCGGTTCCGCAACGAAGCCGCCTTCGCCTCACTCGCCGGCGCCAGCCCCGTCCCCGCCAACTCCGGACGCACCATCCGCCACCGCCTCAACCGAGGCGGCGACCGCACCCTCAACGCCGCCCTACACACCATCGCGAAAACCCGCCAACGATGCCACCAACCCACCAAGGACTACGTCGAACGCCGCACCACCGAAGGCCGCACCCCAGCCGAAATCACCCGCAGCCTCAAACGCTACATAGCCCGCCAAATCTGGCGCACCCTCGAAACCAACGCTTGACAAACACCTTCACAGATCTTGCACTTTGGTGCCCCGCAAACCGCGCTAATGGGACGCACCGAGGGCGCAAGCTGCAAGATCGCGTGGCCCGTCGACGGCCGCTGCGCTCCCCGTCCAGCTCGCGCCCGGCCCGGCCGCGTCGATCATGAACTTGGCGGTGCTTGGTGTCCGTTTTGTCGCCGCCAACCTCATGATCAACCCTGTGGAGGGCGCCCAGGGAGGGCTTCTCCGGGTGATCAAGGAGTTTGTGGGCTCAAGGGGGCCGGATGGTGACGCTAACTCCTTGATCACGGGGTGCAGGGCGAGGTGCTCGGCTGGGCTCGGTGGGGGTTGGCGGGTGTGGGGCGGGGTGTCCGGGTTGGGGGTGGTGGGCGGCACTGTGGTGGCGGAATCGTGGGCGGGTGCCGCGCCCAGTCGCGCATCGACCTGAACGACGAGCAGACCGCCAACGTCAAGGCGATCATCGCCGCGACGAAGAAGGCCGGCATGGACGAGCGTGCCGCGGTCGTGTCCATCGCCACCGCGTTGCAGGAGTCGAAGCTGGAGAACCTCGGCCACCTGGGTGACCGTAACGACCACGACTCGCAGGGCCTGTTCCAGCAGCGCCCCTCCTCCGGTTGGGGCACGGTGGAGCAGATCACCGACCCCGAGTACTCCACCACCGCGTTCCTCAAGGGCCTGAAGCAGGTCGACGGCTGGCAGGACATGCCGCTGACCAAGGCCGCCCAGACCGTGCAGGTGTCGGCCTACCCGGACCACTACGCCCAGTGGGAACAGCAGGCCGCCGACTTCGTCGCCGAGCACTGGAACAAGTAAGACACAGCGAAAGGCCGGCACCCCGAACCAACGGGGTGCCGGCCTTCACTCGCTTGCCGGGTGCGGGGCGACCTGACCCTGGCGTTGCCGGGCGGCGCACAGTTCGGCCAGCTTCGCGTACGCGGGCGCGCCGATCAGCGCGGTCAGCTCCGGGCCGTACGAGACGTACATCGGCTCGGCGCCGACGTGCGCGTCGGTGGAGGACGTGCACCACCAGTCGAGGTCGTGCCCGCCGGCGCCCCAGCCGCGCCTGTCGAACTCGGCCAGCGTGGAGATCAGCACCTTGGTGTTGTCGGGCCGTTTGTGCCATTCCTGGTCGCGACGTACCGGCAACTGCCAGCAGACGTCCGGCTTGTACTCCAGCGGGTGCACCCCGTCGCGCAGCGCCTGGGCGTGCAGCGCACAGCCGCCCCCACCGGCGAAGTCGGCGTCGTTGAGGAACACGCAGGGGGCGTCCACGTCGCGGGTGGCGGTACGCCGGGCCGGCGTCTTGCCGTCGACCGTGTCGTTCTCGGTCCAGTTCTTGAACCCGCGCCGGAAGTGCTGCCACGTCTCCGGCGTCAGCCGCTTCACCGCTGCGCGGACCCGCTTCTCGTCGTCGGAGTCGGTGAAGAACGCGCCGTGCGAGCAGCACCCGTCGCCGGCCCGCCCGGCGATGATGCCGTGGCAGCCCTGGCCGAAGATGCATGTCCAGCGGGACAGCAGCCAGGTCAGGTCGGCTCGGACGACGTGCTTCGGGTCGGCCGGGTCGGTGAACTCGATCCACTCCCGTGGGAAGTCCAGCCCGACCTCGCGGCTGCGCGGGTCCTCGGGGTCGTCCACCAGCACGTGAAGCTCGATCTGCCCTGTCACTCGGACCAGCGTACGCGCGGTGACCCCGCCCGGCCGTCGAGCCGACGAAACGTGTTGGCCCTAGTGTCTTTCCCATGCGACTGGGTGTCCTCGACGTCGGCTCCAACACGGTGCACCTGCTGGTGGTCGACGCCCACCACGGCGCGCATCCCTGGCCGGCGCACTCGGAGAAGGTGGTGCTGCGGCTGGCCGAGCAGATCGGCCCGGACGGCGCGCTCACCGTCGGCGGCGCGGACGGCCTGGTCAAGGCGGTCGGCATGGCCCGGGCGGCGGCGGACGGGCTGGGCGCCGAGGATCTGCTGGCGTTCGCCACGAGCGCGGTCCGCGACGCCACGAACGCCGCCGACGTGCTGGCCCGTGTCCGCGACGAGACGGGCGTACGCCTGGAGGTGCTCTCCGGCGCGGACGAGGCGCGGATGACGTTCCTGGCGGTGCGGCGGTGGTTCGGCTGGTCGGCGGGCCGGTTGCTCGCGATGGACATCGGCGGCGGCTCGCTGGAGCTGGCCGCCGGCATCGACGAGCACCCGGACGTGGCGATCTCGCTGCCGCTCGGGGCAGGACGGCTGAGCCGGGAGCGGCTCGCCGTCGACCCGGCCGGCGCGGCGCCGCCGTCGGCCGAGGCCGTGGAGGAACTGCGGGCGTACGTGGACGCGCAGCTCGACCCGGTGGTCGAGCAGCTGACAGCGGTGGGCTGGGAGCGTCCGGTCGCCACCTCGAAGACGTTCCGCACGCTGGCCCGGCTGGCGGGCGCCGCGCCCTCCGGTGCGGGCCTGTGGGCGCGGCGCAGCCTGACGCGTACCGGGCTGCGGCAGGTGCTCGGGTTCATCAGGCACATCCCGCCGGCTCAGCTGCCCGAGCTGGAGGGGGTCAGCGCGCAGCGGGCACACCAGCTCCTCGCCGGCGCGGTGGTGGCGGAGGCGGTGATGCGCCGTCTCGACGTCGACTGCGTGGACATCTGCCCGTGGGCGCTGCGGGAGGGCGTCATCCTGCGCCGGCTGGATCAGCTCGCGCCGATGTGACCGTACGAGCGCTCTGGGTTGCTTTGCGGTTGCTCGTCCCGATGCTCGCTGGCGCTTGGGGCTACCCTCGGAACTGTGACTTACCGCGTTCCGGTGCTCCTGTCCACGTCCTCGGTCTTTCCCGAACGGACCGCGGCGGCGTTCCAGCTCGCCGCCGAGCTGGGCTACGACGGCATCGAGGTGATGGTCTGGACCGACCCGGTCAGCCAGGACGCGGGCGCGCTGCGCGGCCTCGCCGAGCACTACGGCGTCCCGGTGCTGTCGGTGCACGCCCCCTGCCTGCTCGTCACCCAGCGGGTGTGGAGCCCCGACCCGTGGGAGCGGCTGCGCAAGGCCGCCGAGCTGGCCGAGACGCTGGAGGCGCCGACCGTCGTGGTGCACCCGCCGTTCACCTGGCAGCGTGACTACGCGCGCACCTTCGCCGACGGCCTCGACACCATCGCGGGCCAGTTCGGCGGCCTGCACTTCGGGGTGGAGAACATGTACCCGGTGCGGATGGCCGGGCGGCAGTTCGTCCCGTACGCGCCGGGCTGGGATCCGACCGAGATCGGGTACGCCTCGTACACGCTCGACCTGTCGCACTGCGCGGCGTCGCACACCGACGCGATGGCGATGGCCGACCGGATGGGTTCCGGGCTGGCGCACGTGCACCTGGGCGACGGCACCGGCGAGGGGCGCGACGAGCACCTGGTGCCGGGTCGCGGCGGGCAGCCCTGCGCGGAGATGCTCCGCTCGCTGGCCGGGCGGGGGTTCATCGGCTCGGTAGCGGTGGAGGTGACGACCCGGGGCGCGAAGAGTCGCGCGGTCCGCGAGGCGGACCTGCGGGAGTCGCTGGAGTTCGCCCGGGCGAACCTGACCGCGCCGTCCCCGGTCGACGTCTGACCGGCACGGGCCACCCCGGCTGCTCGCGCACGGATGCGGCGTCGCTTGCGGCGGCGCGGCGTCGGCCCGAGGGCCGGGGAGTGCGCCGGAGGTCAGCTCACCGGGGACAGCGGCTGCGCCGGGACGGCCTGCTCGCCGACCGCTGCCCGCTTGCGCGCCCGGTGCGCCGCCACGTGGGAGCGGGTGGCGCAGCGCTCGGAGCAGAACCGGCGGCAGCAGTTGGACGAGGTGTCCAGGTAGACGTTGCCGCAGCGGTCGTCGGCGCAGACCCCGAAGCGGGCGCTGCCGTACTCGCACAGCCACACCGACAGGCCCCAGACCGCGCCGGCCAGGTATTCCGACGAGACCGATGCGCCCCGGCTGGTCACGTGCATGTGCCAGTCCGAGGAGTCGTGCCCGGAGATGCGCGGCTGCACCGGGAACGCCTCCAGCAGCGCGTTCAACTCCGCCACCGCTTCGTTGTCCCGGCCCGAGGTGCCGTACTCGAAGACGTCCCGGAGGCGCTTCTGCGCCCGCCGGAAGATCGCCAGGTCCCGTTCCGCGACCTCGTCGCGCATCCAGCCCTGCTCGTCCGAGAAGACGGCCCGCAGGCCGTCCAGGTCGTCCAGCCGGGCGTTGACGAGCTCGACCCCGGTCCGGGCGTACGCGTCGAAGTTCACGACACCAACGGTAGACGACTCAGAGCGGACGCGGTGCGTCGATGTAGTGGGGCAGGAACCGCGCGTAACCGTCAGTGATGAGGCTCTCGCTCTCGCGCACGCCGGCGCCGGCCGACTCGCCGTCCACGATCCAGCTGCCGAGCACCGTCCGGTTGCCCTCGAACTCGGGCAACGCGCGGAACTCCTGGAAGCAGAAGCCCTCGTCGCCGTAGATCCCCGGGTTGGTGATCTCCGTGTCGCCGGTCACGATGCGTACCGAGCCGCCCTCCCGGCCAAGCAGCGGCTTGGCCACGTACTCGGTCATGCCGCGCGGCGAGTCCAGGTACGCGGGCAGCAGGTAGTCGTGCCCCGGGTACATCTCCCAGAGCACGGCCAGCAGCGCCTTGTTCGACAGCAGCAGCTTCCAGGCCGGCTCGATCCAGGTGGTGGGGGTGCCCGGGTCCAGCGCCGGGCGCCCGTACGGCTCGGCGAGCATCCACTCCCAGGGGTAGAGCTTGAAGCAGGTGGTGATCGGCCGGTCGTCGGCGTCGACGAAGCGCCGCCCGTCCCAGCCGACCCGCTGGATCGGCATGAGCGTCACGTCCAGCCCGGCCTGGCGGGCGGTCTCGGCGAGGTAGCCGGCGGTGATCTGGTCCTCGCCCGACTCCTCTTCGGAGGACCACAGCACGTGCGCCCGCGGCTCGTGCAGCCCGGCGCCGATCTTGGCCCAGGCGCCCACCAGGCGTTCGTGCAGGCTGTTCCACTGGTCCGCGTCCGGGCGGGTGTGCTCCAGCCAGTACCACTGCACGATGCTCGCCTCGACCAGCGCGGTCGGGGTGTCGGCGTTGTACTCCAGCATCTTCGGCGGCCCGCTGCCGTCGTACCAGAGGTCGAACCGGCCGTAGAGCGTCGGCGGGTTCTCCCGCAGCGAGCGGGCGACCGCCTCGGCGGCCCACTCGGGGATGCCGAACTCGGCGTACCGGCGGCGGGCCACCACGTGCTCGGCGGCGGCCACCGACATCCGGTGCAGCTCCTCCGTCGCCTCCTCCAGCCGGAGCACCTCGTCCAGCGTGAACGAGTACGCCGCGGTCTCGTCCCAGTACGACATGATCTCGCCGTCGGGCAGCTCGGTGTCGACGTACACCAGGCCCTGAGCCCGGATGATCTCGTCCCAGCCGGGGCGCGGCGTGCTCGCCTCGCGGCGCACGTCAGCCGCCGCAGGAGGCGAGGTGGGTGCCGAAGCCGCCGCGCTCGGGCAGCGCGGCGGCCGGGGCCGGCTCGCCGCGTGCGGCGGTGACCGGCGCGGGCACGTGCAGGGCCACGGCGACGACGTCGCCGCCCCCGCCGGCCGGGCCGAGCGCGCAGTCGTCATCGTCGTCGTCGTAACCGTTGTTGCAGCCGGAGAGCGCGAGGGCCAGCGCGGTCAGCGCGCCGAGCTGCACGGAGGCCGAGCGGAGCCGGCGCCGGGGGTGTCGTCGATCCACGTGAACGTTGTAGCTGATCCGCGCCAGCCGGGGGTGCCCGGCCCGGTGCCGTGGGACGGAACCGGGCGGGCCTCGGACGCACCCGGCGAGGGCCCGGTGGTGAGCGTTACGCTCGGCTCATGCTCCGTTCCGTCATCCTCGCCGCCTCCCGATCCACCCAGGTGGAGCGGCTCGTCGCGACGGCCCCGTTCACCCGGGACGTCGTCCGCCGGTTCGTCGCCGGCGCCGCCACCGACGACGCGCTGCGCGCCACCCGCGAGCTGGTCGCCGACGGCCAAGCGGTCACCCTCGACTACCTGGGCGAGGACACCACCACCCCGGAGCAGGCGAACGCCACCCGGGACGAGTACCTCAGGCTGCTGAGCCGCCTCGCCGCCGCCGGGCTCACCCCGGCCGCCGAGGTCAGCGTGAAGCTGTCCGCGCTGGGCCAGATGTTCGACGAGCAGCTCGCGTACGACAACGCGCGGGCGATCTGCGCGGCGGCCGACGCGGCGGGCACCACTGTCACGCTGGACATGGAGGACCACACCACCACCGACTCGACGCTGGACATCCTGGCGAAGCTCCGCAAGGACCACCCGTCGACCGGCGCGGTGCTCCAGGCGTACCTGCGGCGGACCGAGTCGGACTGCCGGGAGCTGGCCTCGGCCGGGTCGCGGGTGCGGCTGTGCAAGGGCGCGTACAAGGAGCCGGAGTCGGTGGCGTACCAGTCCGCCCGCGAGGTGGACAAGTCGTACGTGCGCTGCATGAACGTGCTGATGTCCGGTGACGGCTACCCGATGCTCGCCACGCACGACCCGCGGCTGATCGCGATCGGGGAGGACCGGGCGCGCTGGTTCGACCGCGACCCGGGCCGGTTCGAGTTCCAGATGCTCTACGGCATCCGCCCGGAGGAGCAGCAGCGCCTGGTCGGCGAGGGCTACACGGTGCGGACCTACGTCCCGTACGGCGACCAGTGGTACGGCTACCTGATGCGCCGGCTCGCGGAGCGCCCGGCCAACCTGGCGTTCTTCGGCCGCGCGGTGCTGTCGAAGAAGTGAGTCACTCGTTCGACCAGGCCCGGGTGCACAGCACGAGGCGGTAGCCGTCCGGGTCGGTGAACGTGACACCCCACCTGTCCCAGTACGGGCCGGCGGAGACCCTGGTCCCGCCGGCCCGTTCCAGTCTCCGGACCAGGTCGTCGTCGGGCGGGCCGTCGAGGTAGAGCACGAACAGGTCCTCCCCGGTGGGACGCGGCTCGACCGTGAGCGTCGAGCCGCCGACCAGTTCCAGGTGCCAGCCGGCCCCGGGCAGGCCGAGCATCACCAGGTCGTGCTCGTCCGGGTGGTCGCCCTCGCTCCGGTAGAGCACGTCCAGGCCCAGCCCCTGTGTCCAGAACCGTTCGGCGGCGGCGAGGTCGCGGCTCGGGCGGGCGAGACGTACGTGGGTGTCGGCGGTGATCGGCATGCCGGGATCGTGCGACCTCACCTCGGGTTGAGGTCAAGCTTGACCGACTTGGCTAATGACGTTAGCTTTAAGGCTATGACAGTTAGCCAGGTGTCGCGGGACGGCGGCACGATCGCGTACGAGGTGCACGGGTCGGGACCGCTCGTGGTCCTCGCGCACGGCATGGGGGAGAACCGGGCGGCCTTCCGGCACCTGACGCCCCGGCTGGTCGCGGCCGGCTACCGGGTCGCCTCGGTCGACGTCCGGGGGCACGGCGACTCCAGCCCGCACTGGCCCACGTACGCCCCGGAGCACGTCGGCGGCGACCTGCTCGCCGTGGTGCGGGCGCTCGGCGGTGAGCCGGCCACCCTGGTCGGCAGCTCGTCCAGCGCCGCCGCAATCGTCTTCGCCGCCGCCGAGGCGCCCGACCTGGTCAGCGGCATCGTGCAGGTCAGCCCGTTCGTCGGCACGCCCAAGCCGAACCCGCTGATGCGCGTCGCGCAGGCGGCAGTGCTGCGCAGCCCTCGGCTGTTCGGGCTGTTCCACCGCACGCTGTTCCCCTGCGGGCGCCCGGCGGACGACGCCGCGTACCGCAGGGAGATGGTCGCCAAGCTGCGCGGGCGGATGGCCGCCGTGCGCGGTGTCGTCGCACCGGCCGACCCGCACTGGACCGCGCGGGCGCCCGAGGTGCGCCGCCCGGTGCTGGTGCTGATGGGCACGAACGATCCGGACTTCCCCGAGCCGGGCGCCGAGGCGCGCGCCGCCCGCCGGCAGTTCGCCGTCGCCGAGGCGCGGATGGTCGCCGACTCCGGGCACTACCCGCACGCCGACCAGCCCGACGCCACCGCCGCCGACCTGGTCGAGTTCCTGGCGGTGACCGCGCGTGCCTAGGGCCGGCCTGACCCCGGCCACAGTCGTGCGGGAGGCCGCCACGCTCGCCGACGAGGTCGGCTACGAGAAGCTGACCCTGGCCGCGCTCGCCGCCCGCCTCGGCGTCGCGCTACCCAGCCTCTACAAGCACGTGCGGGGCGCGGACGCGCTGCACCAGAAGCTCGCCGTGCTCGCCACCGCCGAGATCGCCGACGTGCTCACGGCCGCCGCCGCGGGCCGGGCCGGTGGCGACGCGTTGCGCGCCGTCGCCGCCGCCTACCGGGCGTACGCGCGGCAGCACCCCGGCCGCTACCCGGCCGCCCAGCGGGCGCCCGACCCGGCCGACCCCGACCACCTGGCCGCCGGAGAGCGCGCGGTCGGCGCGGTCCGGGCCATCCTGCTCGGGTACGGCCTCGACGGCGACGCCGCGACCGACGCCATCCGGATGTTCCGGGCCGCCGTGCACGGCTTCGTCGCGCTGGAGGCGGCGGGCGGATTCGGGCTGCCCCGCGACACCGACCGTTCCTTCGACCAGATGATCGCGGGGCTGGACCGCGCCTACCTCTCCTGGGAGGACCGATGACCGCGCTGCTGCTGGGCGTGATCTTCCTGCTGGAGCTGGCCCTGCTGGGCTCGGCCGGGTACTGGGGCTTCACGCTCGACGCCGGCTGGCCGCTGCGCCTGCTCGCCGGGCTCGGTGCGCCGCTGGTGATCGCCGTGGTGTGGGGACTGTTCTGCTCACCGCGTGCCGCCGTGGCGCTGCCCGACCCGGCCAGGCTCGCCGTCCAGGCCGCCTGCTTCCTCACCGGCGGTGTGCTGCTCGCCCTGGCCGGCCATGCGGTACCCGGAGTGGCACTGGTGGCCCTCTGGGCAGTCGACAAGGCGGCGTTGACGCTGACCGGCACGCCGATCTGAGAGATCTTGGTACGAACCGGCCCCTTCGAGGGCGCTTTCGTACCAAGATCTCGGGGCACGGCGGAACACGGCGGGACTCTTTCCCGGAACGCCCGATTGGTCGTACCCTTCGCCGGTGACCGACGGCGACGAGCAGCCTCCCGGCCGGACGACGGACGGCGACGAGCCTCGTCCCACCGTCGATGCCGCCGACGTGAGCGCCGACAAGGCGAGCGCCGCCGACGTGAGCGCCGACAAGGCGAGCGCCGCCGACGTGAGCGCCGACAAGGCGAGCGCCGCCGACACGAGCACCGTCCACGTCAGCGCCGGCGCCGACCGCGCGGCCGACGCGAGCGCTGCCAACCTCAGCGCCGCCGCCGACGCCCGCGCTGACGACACTCACGCCGAAAGCGCCGCCATCTCCGCCGGCGTGGACGCCGCCGTCGACACCATCGCACCGGCACCGGACGCGGCGTTGCCGTACATCGCCGCTGGTCCGGCGCCGTACCCCGTACCCCTGGCGCAGCCGGACCCGGCGCGGGCGGTGCCGAAACGGCGGCGGTGGCCGCTCTGGACCGCGCTCGGACTCGCGCTCGGCCTGGTGGCGGGCGCCGTGCCCGGCGTACTCCTGCGGGAGTCGGCGCCGGACGCGGCCGGGCGGTCGGCCGCGAAGGACGACCCGGGCACGGCGGCGCAGCGGCGGCTCGGCGAGCGGATGCTCGCGCTGCTGGACCGGCAGGCCGCCGCGCTGGTCGGCGCGGACCGGGCGGGCTTCCTCGCGATCGCCGAGCCGGCGGCCCGGCCGGTGCTGAGCCGCCGGTACGCGTCGCTGCGGTCGCTGCGGGTCACGACCTGGCGCTCGACGGCCGACGGGGTGCCGGCGGCGGTCGACGGAAAGCCGGGGGAGTGGCGGCTGGCGGTGACCGTCGGCTACTGCTTCGTGGTGCGGGACTGCGCGCCGAGCACTGTGGAGCTGGGCACGCGCTGGCGGCTGGTGGGGGAGGAACCCCGGCTGACCGCCGTGGAGCCGTCCTCGACGGACCCGGCGGGCGTGCGCCCGTGGCAGGTGAACGACCTCGCCGTGGCGGTCGGCAAGCGGGTCGTGGTGGCCACCACGCCGGCCCAGCGGCGCAAGCTGCCCGGCCTGCTCGCCCAGGCCGAGACCGCCGCCCAGGCCGCGGACCGGTACGCGATCGGCGGCCGGCCGCCGGACCGGTATCTCGTCTACTACGCCGGGAAGGGCGAGTGGCAGCGCTGGTACGGCGGCGGGCGGCCGAAGTGGACCGCCGGGTACGCGGTGGGCGTCGGTGGTGGGCGCCACGACGTGGTGCTCAACGCGCAGATCCTCACCCCGACGGGCATCGACGACCTGCTCCGGCACGAGCTGACCCATGCCGCCTCGCTGCCCGACCGGGGTTACGCCGACCGCGCGGACTGGTGGCTGGTGGAAGGGCTGGCCGAGTACGCCGGTGCCGACGGGCAGCCCGTGCACCGCTACGACGGGCTGGCCGAGGTGCGGGATCTGCTGCGCGGCGGGTGGTCGGGGCGGCTGGACGCGGTGGCTCCCGCCGACGACGCGAGCGACGACCGGGTCGGCGGTGCCTATGGCGTCGGCTACCTGGCCGTACGCCATCTGGTCGACAGGTACGGCGAGCAGCGGATGCTGGACTTCTACCGGGCCGTGGTGCACCAGGGCCGGTCCCCGGAGCAGGCCGCCGACGAGGTGTTCGGCGACCCGTGGTCGATGCTGCACGACGACTGCGTCGCCTACGTCCGGGCCGTCGTCGGCTGAACGTCGACGCCTGTCGACGGGTCGTAGCATGGGCCGGGTGGCCCGCACTCCCTCGCCGCGGCTGCCCGCGGCCCGCCGCCCCCGTCTCGTCACCGCGGTGCTCGCGGTCGTCGCGCTGACCGGCACGACCGCCGCGTCCTGCGGCGACGACGCCCCGGCGGTCACCGTCGCCGAGGTGGGCCGCGCGCCGGTGAGCGAGGTGATCGACGCCCCGGCCACCGTGACCGCGCGCGCCGCGGCCACCCTCACCGCGCCCGCCGACGGCACGCTCACCCGCCTGCGGGTGCAGCCGGGCCAGCGGGTGACCCGGGGACAGGTGCTCGCGGTGATCGACTCGCCGTCGGCCCGGGACCGCCTGGAGAAGGCGCGGGACGCGTTGCGCGCGGCGAAGCGGGCCGGGCGGGGCGCCGGCACGGGCGACCTGGGCGGCAGCCGCCGCGGCACCGACCGGGCCGCCGACGAGGCGTTCGCCGCCGCCCGCGCCGCCGCGGGCAAGGTCGGCGATCCGCAGGTACGCGCCGCGCTGCTGCTCCAGGTCCAGTCGGCGCAGCGGCAGTACGAGTCCGCCGCCCGCGCCGCCGACCGGGCGGTCGCCCAGGTGCAGCGCGGGGTCGCCGGCCTGAACAGCGCCGTCGGCGCGCTGTCGTCCGCGCAACGACTCCAGGCCCAGCAGGCGTACGACCTGGCGAAGGCGACTGTGGACGCGCTGACGTTGCGCGCGCCGATCGCCGGTGTGGTGCAGCCGGGCGGCACCCGGTCGGCGGCGCCGGCCGACCTGGCCGGGCTGCTGGGTGCGGCGGGTGGCGGGGCGGTGCCCGGTCTCGACCCGTCCGCGCTGGGCGGTGGTGGGCAGGGCGGCCCGCCGCCGGGTGTCGACGACGCGATCCCGGCTGGTGGCCGGGTCACCGCCGGCACGCCGGTGCTCACAGTGGTGGATGTCGGCCGGCTCGGCCTGCTCGCCGAGGTGGACGAGACGGACGTGTTGCTGGTCCGGGCCGGGGTGCCCGCGTCGGTCGAGCTGGACGCGGTGACCGGCGCGACGTACGACGCCACGGTTCGCTCGGTCGACGTGTTGCCCACCAGCTCGGCGCGGGGCGGCGTCACCTACCGGGTCCGGCTCGACCTCGGTGCCGGACGCCTCGGTGAGGCCGAGCCGGCCCCGGCGCCGCGGCCGGGCATGAACGCGGTGGTACGGCTGCGGGTGCGGGAGGCCGCCGACGCGGTGGCGGTGCCGGCGTCGGCGGTGTTCTCCGCCGACGGGCGGGACGCCGTCTGGGTGCTGCGTGACGGCCGGGCCGACCGGGTTCCGGTGACTGTGGGCGTGCAGGGGCAGGACCTGGTGCAGATCGTCGACGGCGTACGAGCCGGTGACCGGGTCGTGGTGCGCGGGGCCGACCAGGTGCGCGACGGCCAGGAACTCCCGTGACCGTACCGGCGGTCGAGGCGGTCGACGTCTGGCGCACGTACGAGCTGGACGGGGTCTCGGTGTCCGCGCTGCGCGGGGTGTCGCTCACCATCGACCAGGGCGAGTACGTGGCGGTGATCGGCCCGTCCGGCTCCGGCAAGTCGACGCTGATGCACCTGCTCGGCGGGCTGGACCGGCCCAGCGGCGGCCGGCTGGTGATCGGTGGGCGGGACGTGACCACGATGACCGCGCCGGAGCTGGCGACGCTGCGCAACGAGACCATCGGCTTCGTGTTCCAGGCGTTCCACCTGCTGGCCCGTACGTCGGCTGTGGACAACGTGGCGTTGCCGCTCGTCTACCGGGGTGTCGGGGCGCGGCAGCGGCGGGAGCGGGCGGCGGCGATGCTGGGCCGGGTCGGGCTCGGCCACCGGCTGCACCACCGGCCCAACCAGCTCTCCGGCGGCGAGCAGCAGCGGGTGGCGATCGCGCGGGCGCTGGTGACCGAACCGGCGGTGCTGCTCGCCGACGAGCCGACCGGCAACCTGGACAGCGCCACCGGCAAGGCGGTGCTGGAACTGCTGGAACAGCTGAACGCCGAGTCGGGGGTGGCGCTGGTGATGGTGACCCACGACCAGGAGGTGGCCGCCCGGGCACACCGGCGCATCGCGGTACGGGACGGGCTGATCCGGTCCGACAGCCTTCATGATCGACCGCCGTCGGACGGTTCCGGCGTACCTGCGACACTGGACCCCGCTCCCAGCGCGGAGCCCCGGTCCGCGTCCGGAAGCGGCCCGGGGCACCCGCCCGGTGGCTCCGGTGGCGCCACCGGAGCCACCGGGCGCCTTCCGCGGGCCGAGGAGCGCCGACTGCCGCAGGACCTCGGGGACGCCGGATGAGGCTGGCCGAGGCGTGGCGGGTGGCGTCGGACGCGCTGCGGGCCAACCGGATGCGCAGCCTGCTGACCATGCTCGGGGTGATCATCGGGGTGGCCTCGGTGGTGATCCTGGTGGCCATCGGCACCGGCACGAAACAGCAGGTCGAGCAGCAGGTCGAAGGGCTCGGCTCGAACCTGCTGCTGGTGGTGCCGGGCCGGATCGAGGTGGGCAACGCCCCGGTGGTCTCGCCGCTGGACCTCAGCGACGCCGACGCCGTCTCCCGGGTGGTCGGCGACCCCGGCCGGGTCGCGGTGACCGTGGCCTCCGGCGCGACCGCGCGGGCCGGCAACCGGTCCGACTTCACCACCGTGCAGGGCGTCCTGGAGACCACCCCGTCGGTGTTCACCAGGTCGCTGTCGCGGGGCCGCTACCTGACCGGGGCGGACGTGGACACCAGCCGCCGGGTGGCGGTGCTCGGCGACTCGGTGGCCCGGGCGCTCT
Organism: Micromonospora sp. WMMA1949; assembly: GCF_027460145.1. NCBI lineage: Bacteria > Bacillati > Actinomycetota > Actinomycetes > Micromonosporales > Micromonosporaceae > Micromonospora > Micromonospora sp. WMMA1949. The sequence goes on from NZ_JAPZBG010000001.1 coordinate 3,205,881, forward strand.
TTCCCGACCGTGACCCGCTCGGCCAGCAGGTCACGCTGGCCGGCGTCCGGTTCCGGGTGATCGGCGTCTTCGCCCCGCTCGGGCAGAGCCTCGGCGTGGACCGGGACGACGAGGTGCACGTACCGGTGACGGCGGCGCAACGGCTCTGGGGCACCCAGCGCATCGACGGCATCGCGGTCAAGGCGCCGGACCGGGAGCGGATCGACGAACTCGGCGACCGGATCGTCGCGGAGCTGTCCCGCCGGCATCCGGACACCGAGTTCAGCGCCGTCACCCAGCGCCAGATCCTCGGCGTGCTCGGCGACATCCTGGGCGTGCTCACCGGCGTACTGGCCGCCATCGCGGGCATCTCGCTGCTGGTCGGCGGCGTCGGCGTCTCCAACATCATGCTCGTCTCGGTACGCGAGCGGACCCGCGAGATCGGGCTGCGTAAGGCGGTCGGTGCCCGCCCCCGCGACATCGGCGTGCAGTTCCTGCTGGAGGCGGTGCTGCTCACCTCGGTCGGCGGCCTGGCCGGGATGGCGCTGGGCGTGGGCACCGCGCTGCTCGTGGACGCGTTCTCGCCGATCCCGGCGGCGATCACCTGGTGGTCGCTGGCGCTGGCGTTCGGCGTCTCCGCGGCGGTCGGCATCGTCTTCGGCGTGGTGCCGGCGCAGCGGGCCGGACGGCTCGACCCGGTGGTGGCGCTGCGCGCCGAGTAGGAGATGGTGCTGCGCGCGGAGCACCCGGTGGCGTCGTGCGCCCGGCAGCCGGATCGGACGAGACACCCGTCCGGGCGAAAAAGCCCTGGCAGACATCGGGTGAACGGCTGCCTCGCCATGATCAAAGGGTGGAAGGGATCGCGCAGGTCACAGCCGTCCCGCTACCGTACTGGTTACACGCGCGTCGCTCGTCGAGGCGGGAGCACCTGCCCGGTGACACGCGCCGGGCACGGGAATGGGTCGGTGAGCCATGGCCGGGTCGCAGTCCGACGCACGGCTGTCGGATGTCAGGTTCCTGACCGTCGCCGAGGTGGCGACGGTCATGCGGGTCTCCAAGATGACCGTCTACCGCCTCGTGCACAGCGGTGAGCTCACCGCGGTACGGGTCGGCCGGTCGTTCCGGGTGCCCGAGCACGCCGTGCACGAATACCTCCGGGGCGCCTTCCAGGAGTCCGCCTGAGCACTCGTCGGCCCGGTCCGCCGAGTACGACGAAAAGGGGCATCGACGGGGGCGCGTTGGTCCTGCTGACGCACTCCGGTTAGGCTGGACCACGACCGTGACCGCTCTCTGGTGTGCCCTGCCCACCACGCTGGTCCGGTCCGTTGTCCGCAAGCGGTCACGGCGCCACCCGTGGTGGTGCCGTCCGGTCCGCCCCGCACGTTGCATCGAAAGGCTGTCGTATGGGCTCGGTGGTCAAGAAGCGCCGCAAGCGCATGGCTAAGAAGAAGCACCGCAAGCTGCTGCGCAAGACCCGCGTCCAGCGTCGCCGTCTCGGCAAGTGACCGGGGCCGGGCACTGGCCCGGCACCCGGCACCACTTGCCAACTGTCGACCCTCGGAGGCTCAGGTGATCAGGCCGCGGACGTCCCGGCTCGATCTCGCCTGCCGCGCAAGGCGCACGACATGACCCCCGGTGACACCTCCGGTGCCCCGGGGGTTGTCGTCGTCACCGGGGTCGGCCGCTGGCTCGGCGCCCACGTGGCCGCCCGGCTCGCCGCCGACGAGCGGATCGAACGCGTCATCGGGGTCGATCCGGCACCGCCCAACCCCGAGCTGACCGACCTGCTCTCCGACGTCGAGCGCATCCGCCTGGACCTCGACTCGCTCGGCGGCCTCCTGCTCGACCTCGACGTCGACACGGTGGTGCACCTGGCGCTCGTCTCCGCCCCCGACCCGCAGCAGGGCGGCCGGGCGGGGATGAAGGAACAGAACGTCATCGGCACCATGCAGCTGCTCGCCGCCGCGCAGCGCGCGCCCCGGCTGCGCAAGCTCGTGGTCCGCTCGTCCACCGCCGCGTACGGGGTGTCGTTCCGCGATCCGGCCGTCTTCACCGAGGAGACCGAGCCGCGCGAGGTGCCGCGCGGTGGTTTCGGCCGCGACATCCTCGACATCGAGGGGTACGTCCGCGGGTTCCGTCGCCGCCGGCCCGACGTCACCGCGACGGTGCTGCGTTTCGCGCCGTTCATCGGGTACGCCGCCGACACCACGCTCACCCGCTACTTCTCCCAGCCGGTCGTGCCCACCGTCTTCGGTCGCGACCCGCGCCTGCAGTTCGTGCACTTCGACGACGCGCTGGAGGTGCTGCACCGGTCGGTCGCCGAGGACCACCCGGGCACGTACAACGTCGCCGGGCCCGGGGTGCTGTCGCTGTCGCAGGCGATCCGCCGGGCCGGCCGGGTGGCGGTGCCGGTGCTCGAACCGGGTTTGGCCGGGGTGGCGGCGGTCGCCCGCAGTCTGGGCTTCGGCCGGTACGGCTTGGACCAGGTGGACCTCTTCGTGCACGGTCGGGTGGTGGACACCAGCCGACTGGAGCGGGAGTACGGCTTCACGCCCCGCTCGACCGCCGCCGCGTTCGAGGACTTCATCCGCGCCCACCACGGCGGCGTCGTGGTCACCCGCGACCAGCTCGCCGCCGCCGAGCAGTTGGTGCTGGAGAGCATCCGGCAGGTCCGCTCGACCGTGCGGGAGCGCTCGTGAGCAGCTCGGAGGAGCGGCGCGACGCGCGCTTCGACGTACCGCTGGGTGTGCCGGATCCGGACGCGGAGCCGGCGCGGCGCAACGGGCACCGCCGGGTGACCGCGCCGTCCGCCCGCCCCGCGGCGGCAGCGGACCCGGTCGACGAGCCGGACACCTCCGCCGACGAGCCCGGCGCGGCGGCCGAGCCGGGCGTCCCGGGCCTGGCCACGCCCCACCAGCCGGCCAGGAAGACGGTCGCGAAGAAGGCCGTCGCAAAGAAGGCCGTCGCGAAGAAGACGGTGGCGAAGAAGACGGTCGCCAAGAAGGCGGTGGCTGAGCCGACGGCCGGGAGCACGCCGGCCGGCGAGACGCAGAACCCCGCCGGGCCCGCGGTGGCCGACCGGCCGGGGGACCACTGGGACCGCAAGGTGGCCCAGGGGCTGGCGTTCCTGCGGCGGCGGCTCGCCGGTGACTACGAGGTCGACGAGTTCGGTTTCGACCCCGACCTGACCGACGCCGTGGTCCACCCGCTGGTCCGGCTGCTCTACCGGGACTGGTTCCGCACCGAGGTCACCGGCATCGAGCACGTGCCCGACGTGGGGGCCGGTCTCGTCGTCGGCAACCACTCCGGCACCGTGGCGCTCGACGCGCTGATCCTCTCCACCGCGCTGCACGACCGGCACCCGGCGCGCCGCTACCTGCGGCTGCTCGGCGCCGACCTGGTCTTCCGGATGCCCGTCGTGTCCGAGATAGCCCGCAAGACCGGCGGCACCGTCGCGTGCAGCCCGGACGCGGAACGGCTGCTGGGCAACGGGGAACTGGTGGGCGTGTTCCCGGAGGGCTTCAAGGGGGTCGGCAAGCTCTACTCCGACCGGTACAAGCTCCAGCGCTTCGGCCGGGGCGGGTTCGTCTCCGCCGCGCTGCGCACCGGTACGCCGATCGTGCCGGTGGCCATCGTCGGCGGCGAGGAGATCTATCCGATGCTCGCCGACATCAAGCCGCTGGCCCGGCTGCTCAAACTGCCGTACTTCCCGGTCACGCCGACGTTCCCCTGGCTCGGGCCGCTGGGCATGGTGCCGCTGCCGAGCAAGTGGCTGATCGAGTTCTGCCCGCCGATCCCGACCGCGCACCTGCGTGACTCCGCGGACGACCCGCTGGTGGTGTTCAACCTCGCCGACCAGGTGCGCGAGACGATCCAGCAGACGCTGCACAAGCTGCTCGAACGCCGCCCCGACCCGTTCGGCCCCTGAGCCGGTTCAGGCGTCGCGGTGGCGGCGCCGGTGCAGCGCCAGGCCGGCGGTGACCGCGCCGGCGAGCAGCCCGGCGGCCGCGGTGGAGGGCACGGCGATGCGCGCGGCCCGGCGCCCGGTGCGGAAGTCGCGCACGTCCCAGCCCCGCTCGCGGGCCTGCCGCAGCAGCGCCGGATCGGGGTTCACGGCCACCGCGCGGCCGACCGCGCACAGCATCGGCAGGTCGTTCGCCGAGTCGCTGTAGGCCGCGCAGCGGGACAGGTCAAGCCCTTCCACGGCGGCGAGCTGGGTGACCGCCTCGGCCTTCGCCGGACCGTGCATCAGGTCGCCGACCAGCCGCCCGGTGTACGCGCCGTCGACCACCTCGGCCACAGTGCCGATCGCACCGGTCAGGCCGAGCCGGGCCGCGATCACCCGACCGATCTCCACCGGGGCGGCGCTGACCAGCCAGACCCGCTCGCCCGCGTCGAGGTGACGCTGCGCCAGGCGACGGGTGCCGGCCCAGATGCGCGGCGCCATCAGCTCGTCGAAGATCTCGTCGGCCAGGCGTTCCATGTCGTCGACGCGCCAGCCCTGGACGAAGGCGAGCGCGGCCTCCTTGGCCTGCGACATGTCGCCCGCGTGCTCGGTGGCGAGGAGCCGGAACCGCGCCTGCTGCCAGGCGAACCGGGCCAGGTCACCGGTGGTGAAGTACTTCCGGGCGGCCAGCCCGCGGGCGAACCAGTAGATCGAGGCGCCCTGCATCATCGTGTTGTCCACGTCGAAGAACGCAGCGGCGGTGGGATCGGGCGCGACTGTGGTCGCCGGTGCCGACGGGGTCTCCGACCAGCCCGCGGTGTGCCCGTGGGCGTCGGTGCTGACGGTCACCTTCCGGCTTCCGGCCACGGCGACCTCCCTGCCTCGACGACGGCCCACGCACTCCGCGTCGAGCGTATCCGGCACGGTGTGACGGCCGGGTGTCCGCCGGGAGAAGTGTGGTGCGGTACGCGTCCGCCGCTCAGCGGTCGGCCGGGCAGGTGGCCGGAGCCGGCCCGAGCATGTCGCTGGCCTGCGGCGCGGGCAGCCCGCAGGCGATCGCCTCGCGGAGCGCGTCGGCGCGCTTGCCGGCCGCGTCGAGCAGGGCCAGCGAGCGGCGGGTGCGGTCCCGGTCGGCGTGGTCGGGCCGGTCCAGCAGGCCGCTGACCACCCGGCGCTGGCCGGCCAGGAACGTGTCCACCGCGTCCAGCGCCGCCGGGTCGGAGCGCTGCGCGGCGACGGTGGTCAGCAGGCGTACGCCCTGGCGGGTGTCCGCGTCCATGTCGTCGAGGACGGCGCTGAAGCCGAGCCGGTCGTCGCGGACCGAGGCAGCCTCGTCGAGGCGGGTGCGGGCGAAGGCGAGGAAGAGCTGCCCACGGCTGATGTCCGAGCTGGTGAGCGCGAGCTGGGCGCGCTCGGTGGAGCGCTTCATGCCGTACAGGGCGTCACCGGGCAGCGCGTTCTCGCTGGCGGCGGAGATGCCGGAGAGGGCGACCGCACCGGCGGCCACGCCGACCAGGATCGCGCCCCGGGCCCGCGCCCGGCGGCCGGTGATGGCGGGCAGCAGCGCGCCGCGTACCCCGCTCGTCGTGGTGGCCTTGGCCGGCGTCCCGACGCCCTCGCGTTCGGCGGTGGCCACGAGCATCGCCCGCAGGCCGGTACGGAACTCGGCGTCCACCTCGACGTCGGGCCGCTCGGCGGTGAGCCGGCGGCTCACCTCGACGAGCGCGGTGAGTTCACCGTCCGCCTTGGACCGGACGTGGTGCCGGCGTCCGCCGTTGGCCTCGTCGAGGAGTTGCGCGAAGCGCTCGGCTCGCCGACGGGAGAAGAGGTCGCTGTCCACCGCGGGCACCCCCTCTCGCTGGTCACGGCCGGGCGGCCGTCGTCGTCACCAGCGACCGGTGGCAGCGTGTGGCCCAGGGCCGACCGGAGCGGCCGACCTGACCCGCCGGACCGGGTGGCCCGGGGGACGCCGGGACAACCACTGGTCGCACCCGGAGAAACGGACCGCGCCGGTCGCCGGTTACGGCTGGGGCGGCGGCGAAATCACCGGGAGTGAGGGGCGGGCGGGGGTACGTCGGGCATGCGACACCGTCCGGCGTGCGTGCGCCGGCCGGGTCGGGATCGGTCAGGAGTGGAAGCCGTCGGGCAGCAGCCGGGCCAGCGCCCGGACGGCGCGGTACTGCAGAGCCTTGATGGCGCCCTCGTTCTTGCCCATGGCGCGGGCCGTCTCGGCCACCGAGAAGCCCTGGAGGAACCGCAGCACGATGCACTCCTGCTGCTCCGGGTTGAGCTGCTTGACGGCGGTGAGCAGGGCGACGTTCGTGATGTGCTCCACCACCGCCGCCTCGGGGCTGCCCTCCGGCCCGCGGTCCTCCCGGTCGGCGTCCAGGACGTCACCGGTGGTGACCTCCAGCCGGTAGCGCCCGGACTTGAAGTGGTCGGCGACCAGGTTGCGGGCGATGGTGACCAGCCAGGCGCCGAGGTCGCGCCCCTGCCAGGTGAAGCTGCCGATCCGCTTGAGCGCCCGCAGGAACGTGTCGGAGGTGAGGTCCTCGGCGAGCTGGCGGTTGCCGACCCGGAAGTAGACGAACCGGAAGACGGTGTCCACGTACCGGTCGTAGATCAGCCCGAACGCCTCGGACTCGCCGGCCTGCGCGCGCTCGACCAGCGTCCACACCTCGGTGGCCGGGTCGGACGGGTCGGGGCGGCTGGGGAAGCCGGTGGCGGGCGCGGCGGCCGGTACGGCGGGCAGGACGGCGGTGTCGCCGGTGGTCACCGCCGGCAGGATCGCGGTCTCGGCGGCGGACGGCTCACCACCGGTCGCCGTGTCGCCGCGCCGCGCCTGGGCGGGCATGGTCGGGCGGGTCGGGCTGCCCAGTCGGCCGGTCGCGGGCTTCGCGTTGCCCCCGGGAGTCGCGGGGCGGGGCGGCGCCTCGTTCGTGTGGTGCGCGCGGCTGCGTACCCGTCGCCCGTCGCCGCGTACCGCGAGCTGGCCGTCGGTGCCCCGGGTGCCCGGGTCCGCGCGCTCGTTGAGCGGGTTGCGCTGGGTCGGGCCGGTGACGCCGGCCGGTCGTTCGGCGTAACCGAAGGTGGTCACCGCGCCTCCCCGGGCCGGACGGACAGTGACCGCGCCGCGCGCCGTAATGGCGCCGGTGGACCGGGTGGGACCCGGTCGGGCACGGCCGGGTCGGGACGTGCCGACGGGCGGCAGATCCCCTTGAGGTGCTGGTCCAATGCGCTCACGGGCACGGGGGCCTCCTCGGGCTGAGGGGTGTCGACTCACGGCAAATGGGGTGAGCCGACCCGAGTGATGATAGGGCCAACGTCACCCACGCGTGGCAAGTCCGTTACACAGAGCGGAAGTATTTCCCGCCAGGTCGCACACATGGCGGACCGGTTGTCCGTCGCGTGTGGTTGACTTTCGCGCCGGAACCTGTTCCGCAGTGGAAAGTCCTGGTCGGAGCCGATTTTCTTTTCGCTCGGCGTGTCGCGGAGACGGTGCGGCCGAGTCACTTCGGGCTGCCCGCGCGGACACCGGTGGAGATCCTCATCCCGTGGCTAGGAATCCCACCCTACGGCAATTGCAGTCCCGTGCGGCGGACCCGGCGCCGTGTCCGGGCATGGCCCGGCGGACGCCGCTGTGCCAGACTCAGCCACCGTGCAGGACGCCGCCGAAAGCTCCGCGCCGAACCTCGCCGACCGGCTCCGCCACGCCGCCGCGCAGCGGGGCGACCGGGCCGCGCTGCACTGGCGCGACCGGACGCTGACCTGGTCCGAGCTGGACGACGCGGCCACCGCCACCGCCCGCGCGCTGCTCGCCGACGCGCCACCTGCCGACGGCGGCCACCCGCCCCGGGTGGCGATCGCGTTCGGCAACACCCCGGACTTCGTGGTCACCTACCTCGCCGCGCTCCGGGCCGGCCTGGTGGCCGTACCGGTCAACCCGGCGCTGACCGCCCGTGAGCTGCGGCACGTGCTCACCGACTCCGGCGCGACGGTGCTGGTCGGCGCGCCCGAGGTGACCGCCCGGGTGGACCGCGCCGAGCTGCCCGCACTACGCGCCGTGCACACCGCGCCGCCGGTGACCGGCGCCGCCGGGCCGGACGGGTTCCCGGCCCGCGCCGGCGACGACCTCGCCGTCCTGCTCTACACCTCCGGCACCGAGGGGCGGCCCAAGGGCGCGATGCTGTCGCACCGGGCCCTCGCCGCCAACCACGACCAGGTCGACCGCATCGAACCACCCGTGGTCGGCGCCGACGACGTCGTGCTGCTCGCCCTACCGCTGTTCCACGCGTACGGGCTGAACTCCGTGCTCGGCGCCGTCGTGCGGCACGGCGCGACAGGTGTGCTCGTCGACGAGATCGGCCCGGCCGGAGCGCTGGACGAGATCGCCCGGCACCGGGTCACCGTGCTGGTCGGCGTACCGTCGATGTTCCTGACCTGGACCGAGGCGGACCGGGACCCGGCCGCGGCGCTGGCCTCGGTGCGCGTCGCGGTGTGCGGCGCGGCGCCGCTGCCCCTCGCGGCCGGCGCGCGCTTCACCGAGCTGACCGGGCACCCGGTGCACGTCGGCTACGGGCTCACCGAGACCGCGCCGGTGCTCACCTCGACGCTCGTCGGCGGCGAGCCGAAACCCGGGTCGATCGGCCGCCCGCTGCCCGGCGTCGGGCTGCGTCTGGTCGGCTCCGACGGCACCGAGCTGTGGCGCGACGGGGCACCCGCCGACGCCCCCGACGAGGACGAGATGGACCTCTCCGACGATCCGGCCGGCACCGACCCCGGACAGATCGTGGTACGCGGACCGAACCTGTTCGCCGGTTACTGGCCGGACGGGCGGGGCGGGCCGGACCCGGACGGCTGGTGGGGCACCGGCGACGTGGCGTACGCCGACGACGACGGCGACCTGTTCCTGGTCGACCGGCTCGGCGAGCTGATCCTCGTCAACGGCTTCAACGTCTACCCGCACGAGGTGGAGCTGGTGCTCCAGGCGCACCCCGGCGTGGCCGAGTCGGCGGTCCTCGGCGTGCCGCACCCGCGGACCGGCGAGACTGTGCGGGCGTACGTGGTCCGGGCCGCCGGCTCGTCGGTGACGGCGGAGGAGCTGCTCGCCCACTGCGCGCGTAACCTGGCCCGGTTCAAGTGCCCGACCGACGTCGAGTTCGTCGACAGCCTGCCGTACTCGGCGATCGGGAAGGTCCGCAAGACCGAGCTGCGCCCGGCACCCGTGGTGCCGTCGCCGGCGCCGCCGACCGAGATCCGCACGGAGGTACCCGATGTCCAGTGACCCGAGGCTCATCCTGATCACGCGGCCCGGCTGCCACCTGTGCGACGACGCGAAGGCCGCGCTCGACCGGGTGGTGGCGGTCACCGGCGACCGGTGGGTGGAGCGCGACGTCACCGGCGACGTGGAGATGGAGCGCGACTACGGCGACCGGCTGCCGGTCGTCCTGCTCGACGGCAAGGAGCACGGCTACTGGCGGGTCGAGGAGGACCGGCTGCTGCGCGATCTGACCACGCCGCAGCTCTAGCCTTAGAGTGCTCGGGTGACGGGTATGCGACGCCACCTCGTGTGGGACTGGAACGGAACGCTCCTCGACGACCTCGACCTGGTGGTCCAGGCCACGAACGTCGCCTTCGCCAGCGCCGGCGGGCCGGCGGTCACCGCCGCCGAGCACCGGGTCCGCTTCCGGCGGCCGATCGCCGACTACTACGCCGAGATGCTCGGCCGGGCCGTGGACGCCGAGGCGTTCGGGACACTGGACCGCGTGTTCCACGACGCGTACCGGGCCGGCCTGACCACCTGCGCCCTGGCCGCCGACGCCACCACCGCCATCGAGTCCTGGGAGGGCAGCCAGTCGCTGCTGTCCATGTGGTTCCACGACGAGCTGGTGCCGACCGTGCACACGTACGGGCTGACGCCGCACTTCCGCCGGGTGGACGGGCTGCGCGCCACCGTCGGCGGCGGGCACAAGGCCGAGTGGCTGGAGAAGCACCTGGCCGAGCTGGGGCTGGGCGGGCACGAGGTGGTGCTGATCGGTGACTCGCTCGACGACGCCGACGCGGCCGCCTCGGTCGGCGCCCGCTGCGTCCTCTACACCGGCGGCCTGTCCGACCCGGACCGGCTGCGCGGCAGCGGCCACCCGGCCGCCGACACGCTCACCGAGGCGGTGACGCTGGCCCGCACGCTGCCCTGACCGGCCCGGTCAGGCGCGTAGGTGGGCCAGGACGGCCAGGACGCGACGGTGGTGGGTGGTCGCATCAGGGGGCAGGTCCAGCTTGGTGAAGATGTTGCGGACGTGCTTCTCGACCGCGCCGTCACTGACGACGAGCGCCCGGGCGATGGCGATGTTCGAGCGGCCCTCGGCCATCAGCGCCAGCACCTCGCGCTCGCGCGGGGTCAGCGACGCCAGCGGGTCGTCGCGCCGCCGCCGGACCAGCAACTGGCTGATCACCTCCGGGTCGAGCACGGTGCCGCCGGCTGCCACCCGGGCCAGGCCGTCCAGGAACTCGTCGATCGCGGCGACCCGGTCCTTGAGCAGGTAGCCGATGCCGCCGCCGGCGCCGCCCGCGGTGTCCAGCAGGTCGTCGGCGTACGACACCTCGACGTACTGGGACAGCACCAGGACCGGCGTGCCGGGCACCCGGCGGCGGGCCTCGACCGCGGCGCGCAGTCCCTCGTCGGTGTGTGACGGCGGCATCCGCACGTCCACCACCGAGACGTCGGGCCGGTGCGCCACCACCGCCTCGACCAGCGCGTCACCGTCGCCGACGGCCGCCACCACCTCGTGCCCGTACTCGGTCAGCAGCCGGACCAGCCCCTCCCGGAGCAGTACGGCGTCGTCCGCGATCACCACCCGCATGGGTCCGGTGTCTATCACGTGCGGACCCGACGCCGGCCCGGCGGCCCGGATGCCGGGCACGCCACGCGCTCGCGCGGCGGCCCGGAGTCCGGGCGGGCCGGGTCACCTCGGCAGTTCGGCGTGGATCCGGGTCGGCCCGCCGGCCGGGCTGTCCACCTCCAGCGTGCCGCCGGCCGCCCGGACCCGGTCGGCGATACCGCTGAGCCCGTGGCCCTTGGCCAGGTGCGCGCCGCCGGCGCCGTCGTCGGTGACGGTGATCTCCAGCCGGCCCACCTTCCGGGTGACCTCGACCCGGCAGGTGTTCGCCCGGCTGTGCTTCGAGACGTTCGTCAGCGCCTCGGCCACCACGAAGTACGCGGTGCTCTCCACCCCCGGGTCGAGCCGCCCGGCGGCGGTGCCCAGGTCGTCGTCCACGGCCAGCTCGGTCGGCACCAGGGCACGGGCGGCGAGCGCGGCGAGCGCGCTGGGCAGGCCCCTGTCGACCAGGATCGGCGGCGCGATGCCCCGGGACAGGGCGCGCAGCTCGTCCAGCGTCTCCCGGGTCTGCGCGACCGCCTCGTCCAGCGTCTGCCGGGCCGCCTCCGGGTCGCCGGCGAGCTGGTGGCGGGCCCGGCTCAGGTCCATGGCGAGCCGGACCAGCCGCTGCTGCGGGCCGTCGTGGATGTCGCGCTCCAGCCGGCGCAGCGCTACCGCCTCGGCCGACGCGGCGGCCCGCTTCTGCTCCTCCAGCGTGATGATCCGCTGCCGCATCTCGGCCACGCCGTTGAGCAGCGAGTACGCGAGTCCGGCCTGGAGCCGGGCACAGCCGCGCGCCAGCAGCGGGAGGGTGAACAGGGCGAACAGCCCGATCGCGGTGTTCAGGACGATCCGCGCGCCCGCGCCGTCGCCCATTCCGAGGAGCTGGCTCAGGTCCTGGTCGTCGGCGCCGCGCGGGATGGCCCAGTCGTAGGTGATGTAGAGCGTGCCGCCCAGGGCCAGCACCCACCAGACCACGAGCAGCACGAACGCGGGCACCGCCACGAGCAGCCGGACGAACGCGTGCAGCAGGTCGAGCCACGACTGCGCGTCCCGGATCGGGGTGAACACCCGGCGCCAGAACCGGGCGCCCGGCTCCGGCGTGCGGTAGACCGGGCGTACCCGGGGCCGGTCCAGCACACCGGCGAGCCGGAGCCGCTCGATGTCGGCCAGTCCCCGCGCCGCGTAGAGGAAGCCGGCGAGGATCGGCAGGCCGAGCGTGGTCACCAGCAGCCCGGCGCTGAGTGCGATCCCCACCACCGCGAGCACGAAGCTGACGATCGCCAGCGGCAGGCCCACGAGCACGTAGGTGGTGTCGCGGGCGAGGCGGCGCAGGAGCCCGCGGACGGGGGACAGCGGAGTGGGCGCGGTGGCCAGTGGTGCTGCGGTCATGATTCGAGGCTATGGGCGCGTGCCCCGCCCACCCATCCCGCACGCAGGCCTCTTCGGGGTGGGGTTCTCCCTACTCGAAAACGTGAGACTCGCCTCGCCACGCCGGTCACGGAGCGCTACGGACCCCGCGCGATTGGTCAGGGAAGTCTGGATTGAGCAATAATCGCCACGCGCCGCCGATAGACGCGGTTGATCGATCTTGCGGGAATGGAGGGGCAGGTGAAGGCGCGTCGCGAGCTTTCAAGATCGCGATTTGTGCACCCCTTCACAAACACCTACTCTGTAGTTCCGACGCGCCCTGCTAGCACAGCCGGCAATCTCGGTCGCCAGCGGGAGTCCCGAAACGACCCGCCCTCGCCGCTGGTCGAGGATCGCACCGCACGGAGTCTCATGAGCCAGCACCGTCAACCAGGCGCGCCCGGTCGCACCGGTGCCGTACCGGCACTACCGGACCTGCCCGAGGCGACCGTGTCCCGGCTCCCGGAATACCTGCGTGCGCTGCACGCGCTCGTCGACGCCGGGCACGAGACGGTGTCCAGCGAGGGCCTGGCGAACGCCGCCGGCGTCAACTCCGCGAAGCTCCGCAAGGACCTCTCCCACCTCGGCTCGTACGGCACCCGGGGCGTCGGCTACGACGTCGCGCTGCTTGTCGACCAGATCTCCTCGGTGCTCGGGCTCACCCAGTGCCGGGCCGTCGCGCTCGTCGGCGTGGGTAATCTCGGTCACGCCCTGGCCGGCTACGACGGCTTCGCCAACCGCGGATTCCGCATCGCCGCGCTGCTCGACGCCGACCGGTCCCGCGTCGGCGAGGAGATCAACGGACTGGTCGTCCAGCACGTCGACGACCTGCCCCGGATCGTCGCCGAGGAGTCGATCTCAATCGGCGTCATCGCCACCCCCGCCCCGGCCGCCCAGGCGGTCGCCGACCAGTTGGTCGCCGTCGGCGTGACGAGCATCCTCAACTTCGCACCCTGCGTACTCTCGGTTCCGGACGGGGTCGACGTGCGCAAGGTCGACCTCGCCATCGAGCTGCAGATCCTGTCCTTCCACGAGCACCGCAAGGCATCGCTGACCGCGCTCCCCGCCACCGGCGGGTCCGCCCTCACCGCCCTGCCCGGCGGACTCGCGGCAACCGACACCCAGGAGGCGATCGGCACGTGAAACTGCTCGTCGTCGGCGCGTCCTACCGCACCGCCCCGGTCGCCACCCTGGAACAGCTGGCCGTCCCGCCCGCCGACCTCACCCGCACGCTCGACCGCCTGATCGCCCAGCCGTACGTCGCCGAGGCCGTCCTGGTCTCCACCTGCAACCGGGTGGAGGTCTACGCCGCCGTCTCCGGCTTCCACGGCGGACTCGGCGACATCTGCGCGATCCTGGCCGACCAGGCCGGCTGCCAGCCGGCTGCGCTCGCCCCGCACCTCTACGTGCACTACGACGCCGCCGCGGTGGACCACGTCTTCCGGGTCGCCGCCGGGCTCGACTCGATGGTGGTGGGCGAGGCGCAGATCCTCGGCCAGCTCCGCGACGCGTACCACTCCGCCGGTGGCGCCGACTCCGCCGGCCGGCTGCTGCACGAGCTGATGCAGCAGGCGCTGCGGGTCGGCAAGCGCGCGCACGCCGAGACCAACATCGACCGGGCCGGGCAGAGCGTCGTCACCGCCGCGCTCGACCTCGCCGCCGATCTGCTCGACGGCGACCTGGCCGGCCGGCCCGCCATGGTGGTCGGCGCGGGCGCGATGGGCTCGCTGGGCGTCGCCACGCTGTCCCGGCTGGGCGCCGGCCCGCTCACCGTGACCAACCGGGGCGCCGCCCGTGCCGTCCGGCTCGCCGAGTCGTACGGCGCGTCCGCCGTACCGATGGCCGAGCTGATCACCGCGCTCGCCGCCGTCGACGTCGTGGTCGCCGCCACCGCCGCCACCGAGCCGGTGCTCACCCGCGACGTGGTCACCCGGGCGCTGGCCCGCCGAGACGCCGACCGCGGCCCGCTGGTCCTGCTCGACCTGGCCGTCCCGCGTGACGTCGAGCCCGGCGTCGCCGAGCTGCCCGGCGTCGAGGTGATCGACATCGACCGGATGGCCGCCGTCCTCGCCGACGGACCGGCCGCGGCCGACGCCGCCGAGGTGGCCCGGATCGTGGCCGGCGAGGTCGAGGCGTTCCTGAGCTGGCTGCGCGGCGCCGACGTCGCGCCGACGGTGGCCGCCCTGCGCGGCCGGGCCGAGGACGTCGTCACCGCCGAGCTGCGGCGGCTCGGCCAGCGCCGCCCCGACCTCAGCGACGACCAGCGCGCCGAGGTCGCCCGCACGGTGCACCGGGTCGTGCAGCGGCTGCTGCACCAGCCGACCGTACGGGTCCGCCAGCTCGCCGCCGAGCCCGGCGGTGACCAGTACGCGGCGCTGCTGCGCGAACTGTTCGACCTGGACGTTCCGCAGACGTCCCCGGTCGACACCGTTCCCGACGTGGTCGCCACCGACCTCGACGGCCGGCCGTCGTTCGACGCCGCCGACGTCCCGCCCACCGGAGGTGCGCGATGACCGCCCCCCTTCGCCTCGGTACCCGGGGCAGCGCCCTGGCGATGGCCCAGTCCGGCCACGTCGCCGAGGCCCTCACCGCGGCCACCGGCCGCCCGGTCGAGCTGGTCGAGGTGGTGACCGCCGGCGACAAGTCCACCGCCCCGGTGCAGCGGCTCGGCGTCGGCGTGTTCGTGTCCGCGCTGCGCGACGCGCTGACCGCGGGCGAGATCGACTTCGCCGTCCACTCGTACAAGGACCTGCCCACCGCGGCGGCTCCCGGCCTGCACGTCGCGGCCGTGCCGCCCCGGCAGGACCCGCGCGACGCGCTGGTGGCCACGAACGGCCGTACGCTCGCCGAGCTGCCACCCGGCGCCCGCGTCGGCACCGGCGCGCTGCGCCGGATCGCCCAGCTGCACGCGCTGGGCATGCAGTTGGAGGTCGCCCCGATCCGGGGCAACATCGACACCCGGGTGGCCCGGGTGCTCGGCCCGGACGCCGACCTCGACGCCGTCGTGCTGGCTCGCGCCGGGCTCAACCGGATCGGCCGCGCCGACGTCATCACCGAGACGCTCGACCCGATGCTCATGCTGCCCGCGCCCGCTCAGGGTGCGCTGGCCGTCGAGTGCCGGGCCGACGACCAGGACGTGCTCGAGCTGCTCGCGCTGCTCGACCACGAACCGTCCCGTGCCGCGATCACCGCGGAGCGGGCGCTGCTGGCCACCCTGGAAGCAGGGTGCAGCGCACCCGTGGCCGCGTACGCCGTCCTCGCCGAAGGCGAGCCCACCGACGAGGGCGACGTCAATCAGGAGATCTACCTGCGCGGTGCGGTGATCAGCCCGGACGGTACCCGTGACCTCCGGCTGTCCCGCACCGGAACGCCCGCCGACGCGGCGGAGATCGGCAAGGCACTCGCCGCCGAACTCCTCGAACTCGGCGCCGACTCGATCCTCGGCCAGGACGCACAGGCCGGCCCGGGGACCCAGCAACTTGGGAGCACAGAATGACCCGCACCCGTAAGCCCGTAGGCCAGATCGCCTTCGTCGGGGCCGGACCCGGCGACCCGGGCCTGCTGACCCGCCGGGCGCTGGACGCCCTGGTCGACGCCGACCAGGTGGTCTACGACCGGGGCGTACCCGAGTCGCTCCTGGCGCACGTCCGCGCCCAGGCCCGGCCGGACGCCGAGTTCAGCCCCGCCGAGGGTGTACCGGGGGACGTGGCGAAGGTGCTGATCTCCGCGGCCCGGGCCGGGCAGAACGCCGTGCACCTCGTCTCCGGTGACCCGTTCGGCCACGACTCGGTGGTCAAGGAGGTGCAGGCGGTCGCGCGTACCGCCGCGCACTTCGAGGTGGTGCCGGGCGTCGGCCAGGCCGAGGGCGTGGCCACCTACGCGGGTGTCCCGCTGCCGGGCGTGCGGACCGCCGCCGACGTCGAGGACGTCACCGCGCTGGACTTCGAGGCGCTCGCCACCGCCGTCGGGCGGGGTTCGCTGGCGCTCGCCGTGGACGCCGGTGACCTGGCCGCCGTCCGGGACGGCCTGCTGGCCGCCGGGGTCGACGGCACCACCCCGGTCGGGGTGACCGGCGACGGCACCGGCGAGACGCAGTACACCACCACGTCGAGCGTGGACTCCTTCGTCGCGGCGGCGCTCGGCTTCACCGGCCGGGTGGTGCTCACCGTCGGCTCGGCCGTCACCGACCGCGACAAGCTGAGCTGGTGGGAGAACCGTCCGCTGTACGGCTGGAAGGTGCTGGTGCCCCGCACCAAGGAGCAGGCCGGCGTGATGAGTGCGCGGCTGCGCGCGTACGGGGCGATCCCGTGCGAGGTGCCGACCATCGCGGTCGAGCCACCGCGTACCCCGGCGCAGATGGAGCGGGCGGTGAAGGGCCTGGTCGACGGCCGGTACGCCTGGGTGATCTTCACCTCGGTGAACGCGGTCCGCGCGGTGTGGGAGAAGTTCGCCGAGCACGGTCTGGACGCCCGCCACTTCGGCGGCGTGAAGATCGCCTGCATCGGTGACGCCACCGCCGAGGCCGTCCGCGCCTTCGGCATCCAGCCCGAGCTGATCCCCTCCGGGGAGCAGTCCTCCGAGGGCCTGCTGGCCGAGTTCTCGCCGCACGACGAGATCCTCGACCCGGTCGGCCGGGTGCTGCTGCCGCGCGCCGACATCGCCACCGAGACGCTTGCCGCCGGGCTCACCGAGCGCGGCTGGGAGGTCGACGACGTGACCGCGTACCGGACCGTCCGGGCGGCGCCGCCGCCCGCCGAGATCCGCGACGCGATCAAGTCGGGCGGGTTCGACGCGGTGCTGTTCACCTCGTCGTCCACGGTGCGGAACCTCGTCGGTATCGCCGGGAAGCCGCACGCGCGCACAGTTGTTGCAGTGATCGGGCCCAAGACGGCGGAGACCGCCACCGAGTTCGGCCTGCGTGTCGACGTGCAGCCGCCGCACGCCTCGGTGCCCGACCTGGTGGAGGCGCTCGCCGCCTACGCCGTCGAGCTGCGGGAGAAGCTCGCCGCCATGCCGGCGAAGCAGCGCCGGGGCTCCAAGGTGCAGGGCCCGACCGCCCTGCGGTTCCGCTGACAGGAGGCCCGTCATGTCGTACCCCGAGGTCCGGCCCCGCCGGCTGCGCCGCAACGCGGCCGTGCGGCGGCTGGTCTCCGAGACCCGCGTCGACCCGGCCGAGCTGGTCGTGCCGATGTTCGTCAAGGAGGGGCTGACCGAGCCGCGGGCCATCGCGTCGCTCCCGGGGGTGCTACAGCACTCCCGGGACTCGCTGCGCAAGGCCGCCGCGGAGGCGGTGCAGGCCGGGGTCGGCGGGATCATGCTGTTCGGGGTGCCGGCGACGCGGGACGAAACCGGTTCCGGTGGCATCGACCCGGCCGGCGTGCTCAACACGGCGATCCGGGACGTGATCGCCGAGGTCGGCGACTCGACTGTGGTGATGAGCGACCTGTGCCTGGACGAGTTCACCTCGCACGGGCACTGCGGCCTGCTCACCCCGGACGGCGGGGTCGACAACGACGCAACGCTCGCCGCGTACGCCGAGATGGCAGTGGCCCAGGCCGCCGCCGGGGTCCATGTGGTCGGGCCGTCCGGGATGATGGACGGCCAGGTCGGCGTCGTCCGCAAGGCGCTGGACGCCGCCGGGCACCAGGACGTCTCGGTGCTCGCGTACGCGGTGAAGTACGCCTCCGCCTTCTTCGGCCCGTTCCGCGACGCCGTCGAGTCGGCGCTGGAGGGGGACCGGCGCGCCTACCAGCAGGACCCGGCGAACCTGCGCGAGTCACTGCGCGAGGTCGAGCTGGACGTGGCCGAGGGCGCCGACATGGTGATGGTCAAGCCGGCGCTGCCCTACCTCGACGTGGTGTCGGCGGTCCGGGCCGCGGTGAACGTCCCGGTCGCGGCCTACCAGGTCTCCGGCGAGTACGCGATGGTCGAGGCGGCCGCCGCGAACGGCTGGATCGACCGGGAACGGGTGATGCTGGAGACGCTCACCTCGATCCGCCGCGCCGGCGCCCAGATCATCCTCACCTACTGGGCCGTCGAGGCCGCCCGGTTGCTGCGCGAGCGCTACTGACCGGCGGTCGGCGCTCGGCGTCGCGTCGCTCCCTCGCGCCGTCGGCACGCTCACCGAGGATGCGCCCCTTGCGTGTGGTCGTCGTGCGTTGTCCACAGCCCAAGGCGGTCACTCAGCGTGTCTTCCTGGGCGGCAGGGCACCCCATCTCTCCCCGACTTTGCTCTGCAGCCACGGACGCACCTGTCACGAATCGTGAGCGCTGCCTCGGTGGCTGCAGAGCAAAGTCTGCCGAGGGCGTTCTCCTTGCGGCGACGATCTCGGGAGTTCTGGCCGGTTAAGTCCTGTTCGGGGTGGATGGGGATCGCGCGGTTTGATGCGCTGCTTGACGCTGAGTGACGATCACCCTCTGTGCCTGTGGTGCCGTGCCGGGTGGACGCCGTATCTCGGGGTTTCCACAAGGGCGGGGAGCGGGGTTGCCGGGCCGGTGCGGGCGGCGGGACCGTGGGCGGCGTGACAGACATCGCCGACACCGAGCCGAAGGCGGCCGCCGCCGCGAGCGCCGGCACCGCCGCGGCGGACGGCGGCCCGGTGGCGGACGGCGGCCCGGCGCTGCTCACCGAGCCGTTCGACGTCCCGTTCCCGGCGCCGGGGATCGTCCGGGCGGTGCGTCGCCGGGCCGACGCCAGCCAACGAGAGCTGGCCCGGTTCGCCCGGGTGCATCCGAGCACCGTCGGGCGGATCGAGGCGGGGACGCTGACGCCGAGCCTGGCCATGCTGTCGCGCATCGTGGGTACGGCCGGCTTCCGGCTCGTCGTCGTCGACGAGGCCGGGCGGGTGCTCAAGCCGATGCGTGACCGGGCCGACCTGCGGGACGGCGCGGAGCGGCGGTACCCGTCCCACCTCGACATCGTCACCGACCCGGAGCCGGGGGAGTGGTGGGCCGACCGGTACGGGCTGGCCCGCCCACCGGAGACCTTCTACCGCGATCGGGAGGTCCGGGACTGGCTGCGCCGCCGTAGCCAGTGGGAGGTGCGGGTGGCCAAGTACCGGGGCGTACCGCCTCCGCCCGACCCGCAGCGGTGCGGATACCGCGGCGGCCCGCCGATCCGCCCATGAGCGAATCGACGGGCCGCCGCGCGGAACGCCGCTCAGTCGTCGTTCAGAATCGTCCCGACGCCGGACGGGTCGGCAAGGCGCAGGCCCGGCACCCCTGCCACGTACAGCGTGAGCTTCTCGTCCGCCTCGCGCTTGCGGTCACCGCGCACGGTGACCGGGAACGTCAGCGAGGTCTGGCCCGCAGCGAGCACCCGGCAGCCCACGTACGGGTCATAGTCCGACCCGGCCTGGGCGGTCGTGCCGTAGGTGGTCGCGCAGATCAGGGCCGGCTCGGAGAGCGGGCGCGACACGGTGACGGTGAACGTCATCGCGCGGGTGCCCTTGTCGCCCTCGGCGACCGAGGTGTCCGCGACGCGCAGCGAGGCGCGCGACCGGAACCGGGCCACCTGCGGGTCGTGGTCGCTGGCACCCCGGTCACCCAGCTCCGGCGCGTCGGTGGGGTAGTCGGCGTTGATGTGCGCCGTCCGTACCTGCACCAGGTCGTCGTGCATCGGGGCGTTCACGAACAGGTTGTCCAGCGTCTGCGCCTGGCCGCTGAAGGTGTACGAGTACGCCGATGCCGGAGCGTCCTTCACCAGGTCGTCCCAGAGGTTGTGCAGCCCGGCCTCGTACAGCGGGGCGAGCTGGTCCGACGGGGTCGGGTTCTGGGCGGTGGCGATCGGGTCGTCCGGGCGGGGGAAGACGTTCAGGTCGCCGCCGTACACCACCCGGGCGTTCGGGTCGCTCGCCTCGATCGCCGCGACGATCGCCGCCCCGTACGCGGCCTGCTCCCGGCGCTGCCCGACCCGGCTGTCCGGGCCGGACGAGAAGTGGTTGGCGACCGCCCAGAGCGTGAAGCGCTCGTTCGATCCGGGCGCGGCCTTGACGGTGAACCGGGCCAGCTGCGCCGCACGGGTGTAGACGTTGCTGCCGTCCACCCCGGTCGACCGGTCCACGTCGTCCGGCAGCACCGCGTTGAACGCCTTGGGGTTCTGCACGTCGGCGTTGGCCGGCAGCGCCGCCGAGCGGTACCGGACCGTCGGCGCGGAGCCCAGCAGCGGGTCCGCGGCGGTCGCCTCGGCCAGCGTCAGCCGGTCGGTGCGGTAGAGGAACGCCGAGGCGATGCCCCGGGCGTCCGCGCCGGTCCGGTCGTACGCGGCGGCGTAAGCCGGACCGCCGTGCGCGGCGATGGTCAGCGCCAGCTCCTGCACGGTGTCCGGCGCGCCGTCGGCGTTGTTGGTGTCGCCGCAGGCCAGAGCGCCGTCGACCACCGAGCAGATGTCCTGGTCCTCGGCCTCCTGCACCAGGATCAGATCCGGGCTGTGCAGCGACTGGACGATCTGCCGGGCCTGCACGGCCAGCCTGGCGGCGTACGCCTCCGGGCTCGCCGGCACGTAGTCGAACGGCGGGCTGACCCCGGGGCACCCCGTGTTGCCGGCGAAGTCGCAGCCGTCGAACGGGTCGTCCCGGTAGTCGTACAGGTTCTCCACGTTGTAGGTGGCGATCGCGACCTCGCCGCCGCGGTCGGCCGGCTGCGGCGGGTGGTTCGCGGCCGGGTCGGCGCCACCGGTCAGCGTGAGCTGCTCCGGCTGCACGCTGTACTTGCTGAACGCGTACGAGACGGAGCCGTAGGCGTCCTCGGTGAGCGTGTCGAACGTGCGCGCCTCGGGCAGCAGCGCCCGGGAGTCACCGGCTGTCGCCTTCACACCGCCGGCGCCCAGCAGGACGCGCTGGTTGTTGCCGTTGTCGAACAGCGCGCCGGGGATGTCGTCGAGCGGGTGCGCGTCCCGGAACACCCGCCGGGCGTACGGGTCGGACCGCTTCATGATCGGGTCCTCGCGGTCCAGCACGTAGATCTCGGAGTCGGCGGTGGACGAGTAGATGTGCCGGGGCGCGGAAACGCCGCTGCCGGCGCGTACCCGCATCCGCTCGCCCTCGTGCCGCTCCCAGAACAGGTCGGCGGCGGCCGCCTCGGCCGGCGGGACCGCGTCGTCGACCCGGACCGCGGTGTCCACGTCGAGGCCGGAGTCCAGCTTGCGGACCAGCGAGGCGCCGGAGAGCTGGGTCTGGTTGAAGTACTCGGAGACCCGGCCGCGCAGCACGACCTCGTCGCCGACGGTCGGGGCGTACCCGCCGATCAGCGTGGTGAACGAGCCCATGAAGACGAACAGGCCGTCGGAGGTCAGCGGGTCGCCGTCCTCGGTGCCGAGCCGGCTCTGCAGGTAGAAGCCCCACTGGTCGGCCCCGGCCGAGCTGCGGGTCAGCGACATGCCGGTGATGACGCCGCGTACGTCGTACAGCGTGGAACTGGTGCCGTTGCCGCTGGCCGGCGCGAGCGGCGACCGGTCGGTGCGGCCGTCCTCGTCGTCGCCGGTGCGGCCCTGCACCTCGCCGATCGACAGCACGCTCGTGGCCTGCACGGTGAGCGTGCAGGTGGCGCTGTCGCCGTCGGCGTCGGTGGACGTCACGGTGACCGCGTAGCTGCCGGCCGGCAGGCCGGTGGCGGTCAGCGTCGCGGTGGCCGTACCGCCGTCCGCGGTCGCCGGGGTGAACGCGGTACGGCTGATCGAGCCGCTCGCCGGCACCGGCACGACCGAGGTGACCGCCAGGTCGGTGATCGTGTCGTCGGCGTCGGTCGCGGTCACCTCGCGGGTCGCGGTGGCGCCCGCCGACAGCGTCAGCGCGCCGCCGCAGGCCAGGGCGGGCGGCTGGTCGACCGGCCCGCCTCCGCCGACGGTGTGGCTGCCCAGCCCGTCGAACGTGTCGGTGGCGAAGCCGGCCCACTGTGCGGCCGGGTCGAAC
This sequence comes from Micromonospora sp. WMMA1949, assembly GCF_027460145.1. NCBI lineage: Bacteria > Bacillati > Actinomycetota > Actinomycetes > Micromonosporales > Micromonosporaceae > Micromonospora > Micromonospora sp. WMMA1949. Next base: position 3,227,999 of record NZ_JAPZBG010000001.1, read on the forward strand.
GGGTCCGCCGGGTCGGTGTCGCCGGCGGTCACCGAGGGCAGGCGGCGCAGCGTGTTGTCCGCCGTGCTGGTGAGCCCGCTGCCCCACTCGCTGCCCGGGTCGACACCGACCTGGCCGAGGGAGTCGACCACCGTGTCACCCTTGCGCAGCACGATCGCGTCGTCGCCGTTGAACAGCGAACCGGAGTACGTCTGGTCGGCCTGGGCGAGGATCGCGGGGGCGGCCGCCGCGGCGGCGAAGACGAACACGTCCCCGGCGGCGACGCTCCCGGTCAGAGCCACGTTCGTCGAGGTGGTGGCGCCGTTGAAGAAGAGCTGGAGCTGGTAGCCGCCGGCAGCCAGGTCGATCGGGGCGCCGGTGCCGTTGTACAGCTCGACGGCCTTGTTGTTGGACGACCCCTCGACGTACTCCGAGATGAAGAGGTCGGTGGGCGCGGCGCTGGCCGCGGTGGGTGCGACAGCGATCGCCGTGAGGGTGACGGCGGCGGTGGTCGCGAGCGCGGCGAGGGTGCGGCGCGGGCGCATGGGGCCTCCACGATGGGTGGACAGGAACTAACGAACGTTAAGGCTCTCGTGGGTCCACCGTCCAGCCCATCGATGGCCGGGCGGTGAACGGTCAGCGGTGACTGTCCAGCCGGTGCACCAGCTCGGCGACGTCCACACCGTATTCGCACCAGTCGCGGTCGGGGCGGTAGCCCAGCTCGGCGTTGACCTTCAGCATCGACTCGTTGTCCTGCGCGTTCCAGGTCTGCACCTCGGCCACCTCGGGCTCGGCCGAGCGCAGCTCCAGCAGCATCCGCGCCTTGATGGCCCGGTCGATGCCGTAGCCGCGGTGGTCGTGGACGACGATCGTGTCGTACTGGTCGGCCCGGGTCGGGTGCTGCGCCGGCACCACCACCTCGGTCAACCCGGCGACCTCGCCGGTCTGCTCGTGCAGCGCCAGCACGATGTACGGCTTCATGCCGCGCCGGTGCAGCGTCGCGAGGCTGTCGCGCAGGCGGTCCGGGTCGTAGGAGCTGGGCCGCAGCTCCACGTCGTCCACATCGCGCACCTCGGCCTTGGCCCGCGCGTACGCCTCGATCAGCTCGTCCGGCGGGCCGCCCGGCCAGAACTCCACGCGGTAGCCCGCACCGACCCCGGCGGCCATCTCGGAGAGCGCCGGCCAGTCCACCGAGCGCAGGTCGAGCACGCTGCGGGTCTCCACGTAGTCGCGGGTGAAGCCCAGCGACTCGTAGAACCCGACGGCCGGGGTGTCGCCGACCACCTCCACGCCGATCGACTGGAAGCCCTCGTCCCAGACCCGGCGGGCGGCCACCCGCACCAGCTCACGGCCGATCCCGCTGCGCCGGACCGCCGGGTGCACCAGCACCTCGAGCACGCCGATTCCCCCGAGCAGCAGCACGTGCACATGCCCGAGGATCGCTCCGGGCGTGCCGTCCGGGTCGGCGTCGTCCTGCGCTACCCACGAGATTCGCCGCTCGCCGGGCATCACCTCGGACAGATACTCCCGCATGGAGCTCTCCCGCCATGGCGGGTCCTGCGGCAGATCGGCCGCCAGGACCGCGTTCAGCGTGTCCAGCAGGGACGCGATCTCGGCGGACGACGCGGTCCTGGGATCCCACTCGCGCACCATCACCCGTCTAGCTTGCCGTCAACAGCAGCCGGGGGGAAGGGTTGAGTCCGCGAATGTACGCGAGCCGTCACCTCACGTTGCGGCTGATCCTGCCGTACTCGTCGGCCTTGTCGAAGACGGCCTGGGCGTACCGACGCACATCGTTGTAGGAGAGGATGGCCCCCCACCAGTCACCCGGGATGGTCATGTTCCGGCCGCCCTTGCACAGGTAGAGCCCGGCGGCCAGCGCCGCGTCGTCGATGTCGTGCGGGTTCTTCACGCCGTCGCCGTCGGCGTCCGCGCCGATCTCCTGCCAGGTGGTCGGGATGAACTGCATCGGGCCGAGCGCCCGGTCGTGGACGCGGTCGCCGTCGAGCGCGCCCTGGTCGGTGTCGAGGATCCGGGATCGGCCGCCCTGCCCGTCGAGCGGCTCCCCCTTGATCTCCGGCAGCGCCCGGCCGTCGGCTTGCAGCGTGGCGCCGTTCGCCGCGCCGTGGCGCGACTCGACGTAACCGATCGCGGCCAGCGTGGTCCAGCTCAACTGGCAGGCGCGGTTGGTCTGGGCGAGCACCAGTTCGGCGTACGCGTACGCCTGGAGCGCCACCGCGGGGATGCCGGTCACCGCGCCGACCCGCTGCGCCCAGCCGGCGAGCGCGTCCGCCGGTCGCCCGGTGGGCAGCACCGGGGCGGTGGTCGCACCGGGCAGCGGCGTGCCGGTTGGTGCGGCGGTGCCGGGCAACCCGGTCAGCTCCGGCAGCGGAGGCGTGGCGGGCGCCTCGGCGGTCTGCGGCACGGTCGCCGACGGCGTGGCCTCGGCGACCGGTTCCGGCCGGCCGATCGCCGCCGGCACGACCACCGCGCCGGCCGTGGTGGCGGCGGCGACCAGCGCGAGCAGGAACAGCGCGGGCAGCGCGGTGCGCCCGCCGGGCCGCCGGGACCAGGCGCGGGTGGCCCGGGCCGCGCCGACGGCGACCTGCCTGGGGCGCGTCCGGACGGCGTGCGCGAACGGCATCCGCCGACGCCGCCCGCCGCCCTCGGCCGCCGCCTCGACCTTCGTCTCCGGGCCGGAGTCCGTCTGCTCGCGCCCGCCGTCCGCCCCGGGCTCGGCGTCGGTCTTCGCGCCTGGCTCGGTGTCCGGGTCGGCGGGCGGCTTCGGGGGGAGGGAATCGCGCTCGCGGCGGGGCTGCGGGATGGACCGGGCGCCGTCGTCGGGTGGCGCGGCGGGTCGCAGGGGCCGGGCCGTCGCTCGCCGTTCGCCGTCCACCACCCGTCGAGTATCACCCATCCGTGTGACGACGTCAGGCCCGGCCGTACGCTTGGGACATGCCCCGGTACGAGTTCCGTTGCCGCGCCTGCGGTGACACCTTCGAGGTCAACCGCCCGATGGCCGAGGCCGCACAGCCGGCCACCTGCCCGCAGGGCCACGCCGACACGGTGAAGCTGCTGTCCACGGTGGCGGTCACCGGCCGGGGCGGCGCCGCTCCGAGCGGTGGGATTCCCAGCGGTGGTGGTTGCTGCGGCGGCTCCTGCGGCTGCTGACTTTCCGCCTTCCGTCCCGCGAGTCGATAGGGTCTTGCCGCCGGTGTGATCTTTTGGCACCTTGGGGCGGAATCTGCCCAGCCGTTCTCACGATGCGTGATGGCACGACCATAGGGCAGCATGAACCCGACGTCACCGGGCGGAGGTTCGACGTATGTCGCAAGGACACCACCTCCCCAGCGGGTGGGTGACCTTCGTGTTCACCGACATCGAGGGCTCGACGCGGCTGGCCCGGATGCTCGGCCCGGTCTACCGCCCGGTCCTGCACGAGCACCGGCGGCTGCTGCGCGACACCCTGGCCGGCACCGACGGAGCCGAGCTGCTGACCGAGGGCGACTCGTTCTTCCTCGCGTTCCCCGATGCCGCCGCCGCGGTCCGCGCCTGCCTGACCGCGCAGCGCGCGCTCGCCGGGCACGAGTGGCCCAACCCGGACGCCACCCCCCGGGTACGGATGGGGCTGCACACCGGCTACGCCGAGCCCCGCGACGGCGAGTACGCCAGCCCGGAGGTGCACCGGGCCGCCCGGGTGGCCGCCGCCGCGCACGGTGGGCAGGTGCTCTGCTCGGCCGCCACCGCCCGGCACGCCGACCCGCTGCCGGACGGGGTGTCCCTGCTGGACCTCGGGCTGCACCGGCTGCGCGGATTCGACGACCGGGAGCGGCTGTTCCAGCTCGTCGCGCCCGGGCTGGAGCGGCGGTTCCCGCGTCCGCGTACCGCCGACGCGACAGCGCACAACCTGCCGACCCAGGTCACCACGTTCGTCGGCCGGCAGGCCGAGCGCGCCGAGCTGGGGCGGCTGGTCGAGGCGTACCGCCTGGTGACGGTGCTCGGCGCGGGCGGCGCCGGCAAGACCCGGCTGGCGGTGGAGCTGGCGTCCGGAATCGTCGAGGACTACCCGGACGGCGTCTGGTTCGTCGACATCGCCGCGGTGACCGATCCGGGGCTGGTGGCGTTCGAGATCGCCGCCGTGCTCGGCCTCCGCCCGGAGCCCGGCCGGCCGATGGTCGACACCCTCGTCGAGTACGCGGCGCCGCGCCGGATGCTCGTGCTGCTCGACACCTGCGACGCCCAGACCGCGGCGTCGGCCGAGGTGATCAGCCGGCTGCTCGCGGGTGGCCGGGGAGTGCGGGTGCTGGCGACCAGCCGGGAGTCGTTCGGCGTACCCGGCGAGGTGGTGTGGCGGATACCGCCGCTCTCGGTGGACGAGGGACCCGACGGCGGGGGGAGCGACGCGGTGGCGCTGCTCCTGGACCGTACCGCCGTGGCCCGGGGCGGACGGGCGCCGGAACCGGCCGAGCAGGCCGACCTGCACCGGGTGGTACGCCGCCTGGACGGGCTGCCGCTGGCCATCGAACTGGCCGCCGCCCGGCTGCGGGTGCTCTCCGCCGGGCAACTGGCCGAACGGCTGGACGACATGCTGGGCACGCTCGACGCCGGGCGGGAGACGGCGGAGCCGCCGCCGGTGGAGGCGGGCTGGAGCGGCAACCAGCAGGACACGGTGGACCTGGTGGCCGCCGCGACCGGTGCTGCCCCGCCCACTCCGGCGAGCCGCGCGGTGCAGCGTTCGGCGAGCGAGCGGCACCTGACGATCCAGGCCACTGTGACCTGGTCGTACCGGACGCTCGGTGCGCGCTCGGCCCGGCTGCTGCGCTGGATGGCGGTGTTCGCCGGCCCGGTGGACCTGCCCACCGTGCAGTGGCTGCTCGACGAGGACCCGCTCGACCCGCTCTCGGTGCTGGTGGACAAGTCGATGGTGCTGGCCGAGCCGCACGCCTCCGGCAGCACCTACCGGATGCTCGACCCGATCCGGGCGTACGCGGCACGCCGGCTGGTCGAGGCGGGTGAGGAGCAGAGCGCCCGGGACCGGCACGTCGCCTGGTGCCGGCACGCGCTGGACCGGGCGCACCTGGGACCGGACGGCCGCCCGGTGACGCTCTCCCTGTACGCGCTCGACCCGCTGGCGAACGAGTTGCGGGCCGCGTTGCGCTGGTGCGCCACCGGTGGCAGCGCCCGGTCGGGCCTGTCGCTCGCGGGCGACCTGGACCAGTGGTGGCGGGAGCGCGGGCTGGCCCGGGAGGGGCGGCTCTGGCTGTTCCGGCTCTACGGCCGGCTCGCCGAGACCGGCGAGGTGATGCCGGACGCGGAACTCGCCGCCGCGTACCACATGCACTCGCTGCACGCGGGCGCGGACGGCGAGTTCGGCGAGGAGCTGCGGTACTCGCAGCGGGCCGAGGCGGCCGCCCGCCAGTCCGGTGACCGAGGGCTGCTGGCGCGGGTGCTGGCCGGGCGCGCGGCGCCGCTCGTCGACATGGGACAGTTCGCCGAGGCGGAGCGGGTCTGCCGCGAGGTGATCGACTGGGCGCTCGCCCAGGACGTGGTGGGGGACGCGCTGCTGGCCGTCTACAACCTCGCCGAGCTGCTCTGGCGCCGGGGCGCGCTGGACGAGGCGGCCGACCTGCTCGCCGCGGCCCGCCCGGTGGAGGCGTCCCGGCCGGCCGAGCGGGGCGGCCGGTCGGTGGACATGCTGCTCGGGATGGTGGCCCTGGCCCGGGGTGATCTGGTCGCCGCGCACGAGCACCTGCTGGTGGCGCTGCGGTCCCGGATGAGCCACGGCTATCTGGGCCGGGCCTGCGACACGATCAACGCGATAGCGGTGCGGTGCGCGCTGGCGGGGGACGCGCTCTCCGCGGCCCGGTTGTTCGGGGCGGCGCAGGCCACCCGGGCGAACCTGCGGGCCACGCCGGGGATATACGGCCCGTACTGGTCGGCCCGGCAGACGGAGCTGCGCCGGGTGCTCGGCGACGAGGCGTTCGACGCCGCCTACGGCGCCGGGGCGGGACTGCGGCTGGACGAGGTGGCGGCACTGGCGCTGCACGTCGAGCATCCGGACCTGGCTGCCGACTCGCCCCGGTTCGGCGCGCGGACGCCGGGTTCCTGGCCGGCGTTCGAGCCGCGCAGCACGGCGGGCTGAGCGGGCCGTCCGCGCGCCGACGTGCGGACGCGGCGGATCGACCGGCCGGGCACGGCGCATCGACCGGTCGGGCGCGGCGGGGAGCCCGCCGGGCGGCGGACTCCCCGGTGCGGTGCGTCAGGCGAGGGCGGCGCGGCGCTGCGCGTCGGCCTTCATCCGGGCGGCGCGGTCGAGGTCGGCCTGCGACACCGCGGCGACCGAGCCGAAGACGCTCACCGCCTGGTAGTACGTCCAGGCGAGGCTGTAGCAGGCGGGCCGGACAACCGCGTTGTACGTGGCGCAGACCCGCTTCAGGTCGGCGTAGAAGGCGTTGTCCAGGCGGGACTTGCTGGACGAGAAGACGCCCATCGCCTTGTGGTTGCGGTAGCCGAAGTCGTGCCGGTAGCAGGAGAGCTTGAAGTTGAACCCGATCGGGTTGTCCGGGCTGGACGAGCAGTAGTCGGTGGACCAGTCGAAGCCGTACTCGGCCCAGGGCGCCCGGTTCTGCCGGGCGCTGTTCCAGGCGTTGTAGCTGGACGCGCTGGTCTGCGTCCAACTGGTCAGGACGGACAGCTTCTGCTGGGTGCTCACCGCGGCGGCGGCCGGTGTGGCCAGGCCGAGCAGTGTGAGCAGGGCGAGTGTTCCGGCGGCGAGGGTGGTGGCGAGGCGACGGGACACGGGAACCTCCGCGGGGTGGTGGCCGGGATCTCCGGATGTCGACAAGTGTCGATCAAGCGGGTGAGCTGGGGCGATGCCCCGGGAGGCGGCTCGCTGACATCCGCCCAAACAGACGAATGCCCCCGGGCCGGCGAGGCGGCCCGGGGGCATCCGGCGGAATCAGATCAGCGGACGAAGCGCGGCGGGCTCGCCGGGCTCTCGTTCGCCAGCCGGTCCAGCGCTGTCACGTAGTACGTGTACCGGGCGCCGTCGGCCGCCGTCGTGTCCACCCAGGACTGGACGGCGCCGTCGGTGGCCCGCACGGTGCCGACCAGGTGGGAGGCGTCCGCGAAGTCGCAGCGCCCGGCCAGGCCGTGCCCGTCGAACCGGTAGATCGCGTACGACGCGGCGGTGCCGAGCGGGCCCTTGCCGTCGGCCGGCTGCCGCCAGCTGAGGCGTACGCCGTCCGCCTCCCGCTGGGCCTTGGTGACCACCGGGAACAGCAGCGGCTTGCGCGGCAGGTGCGTCATCGTGGGCACCAGCGCCGGGCGGGAGTAGTGCTCGGCCGCGTAGATGTCGGTGGCGCCGAGCCGGTTGGCCCGCACCTGCACCGCGGAGAAGTGCACGTTGCCGAGCACCTCCGGGTACGACCGGTTGAGCGTCAGGTGGTTCGACAGCTCCTGCGGGTTCATCCAGAACGACCCGTACGCCGGGTCACCGCTCTTGTAGTCGGCCTGGCCGATGTAGAGCTGCACCCGCGTACCGCGCACCTGCTCGGCCCACCACGGCACCAGCCGGGCGTAGTCGGCGGCCGGGTACTGGCCGATGTACCAGTAGAGCTGCGGCACGATGTAGTCGATCCACTCCTCCTTGACCCACTTGCGGGAGTCGGCGGAGATGATGTCGTACGACTGCGAGCCGGTGGTGTCCGAGCCGTTCGGGTCGGCCGACGCGTTGCGCCAGATGCCGAACGGGCTGACGCCGAACTTCACGTACGGCTTCACGGCCTTGATCTTGGCGTTCATCTCCTGGATCAGCAGGTTGATGTTGTCCCGCCGCCAGTCGGCCTTGTCGGTGAAGCCCCTGTTGTACGCCGCGAACGTGGCGTCGTCGGGCACCTGGTAGGTGCCGCTCGGGTACGGGTAGAAGTAGTCGTCGAAGTGCACGCCGTCGATGTCGTACCGCTTGACCGCGTCCATCATCGCGGTCTGGACGAACTCGCGGACCTCGGGGATGCCGGGGTTGTAGTAGAGCCGGCTGCCGGCGACGCCGGCGGGCGGGTAGGCGAAGACCCAGTCGGGGTGCTGGCGGGCCGGGCTGTCCGGGGCCAGTTGCGACAGGTCGGCGCCGGCGCCGCCGGGGGCGGGCATCGAGACGCGGTACGGGTTGAACCAGGCGTGGAACTCCAGGTTGCGCTTGTGCGACTCGTCGACCAGGAAGGCCAGCGGGTCCCAGCCCGGGTTCTTGCCGCGTACGCCGGTCAGGTACTCCGACCACGGCTCGTACGGCGAGGGCCAGAACGCGTCGGCGGTCGGGCGGACCTGGACCACGACGGCGTTGTGGTTGAGCTTCTGGGCCAGGTCGAGCCAGGCCAGGTATTCGGCCTTCTGCTTGGCCACCTGGTCCGGCGCGGTCCAGGAGTCCTTGCTGGGCCAGTCGATGTTCGTCACCGAGGCGATCCACATGGCCCGGAACTGGCGCTTGGGGGTGGCCGGGTCGGTGACGCAGTCGGTGGAGGGGGAAATGGTCGTGCCGGTGTCGCCGGGAGCGGCCTGCGCGGGCGTGCCGGCGACCAGCGTGCCGAGCAGCGCCGCGGCCAGCGCGGCGGCTCCGAGCCGAGTTGCCTTCATGCGGTGCGGTCCCTTCGTCGGGTCCGGGGGGACGGTCGGCGGCGAGGGCTCCACGGCAAGATTCGCCGCGCTGCCCAGACCTCCGGTAGAAAACTTTCATCAATCCGTGCCCGGCGCAAGACCCCGGCCGGTGATCGATGTCCCGCGCCGTCCGACTCGGCCGGATCGTGACGATTCCGAGACCTGCGGTGCGGGATTGGAGCGGAAAACGGCTGGGTAGCTAGCCCGGTCACAGACCGCCACCGTGGCGGCCACACGGCGGGGGAGGTGATCAGATGTCGGTCCTGCGTACCAAGCCGATCCAGGACGTGCTCGCCCAGGGCGACGCCGACGGCGAGGACGGCAAGCCGGGGCTGCGGCGCCGGCTCGGCGCGGTCGACCTGATGGGCTTCGGCATCGGCATCGTGATCGGCACCGGCATCTTCACGCTCACCGGTGTCGAGGCGCGCAACAGCGCCGGGCCGGGCGTGGTGATCTCGTTCGGCATCGCCGGCCTGGTCGCCCTGCTCGCCGCGCTCTGCTACGCCGAACTCGCCAGCAGCGTGCCGACCGCCGGCAGCGCCTACACCTACGCGTACGCGACGATGGGCGAGATCGTCGCCTGGATCATCGGCTGGGACCTGCTGCTGGAGTTCGCGCTCGGCGCGGCCGTGGTGGCCCGGGGCTGGTCCGGCTACCTCGCCGACCTGTTCGGCCTGCCCAGCGCGTGGTTCGCCGAGGAGGGCAGCGTCGTCAACCTCGGCGCCATCGGCATCGTGCTGGTGCTCGGCGTGGTCGCCATCGTCGGCATCCGCGAGTCGGCCCGGGTCACCAACCTGCTCGTACTGGTCAAGGTGGCGATCTGTGCCTTCGTCATCATCGCCGGGCTGTTCTTCGTCAAGGCGGCCAACCTCACCCCGTTCATCCCGGCCGCCGAGCCGGCCGGGGCCGGGGACGACGGCATCAAACAACCGGTCACCCAGGCCATCTTCGGGCTGGAACCCTCCGTCTTCGGCTTCGTCGGGGTGCTCACCGCCGCCGCCGTCGTGTTCTTCGCGTACACCGGGTTCGAGGCCGTGGCGAACCTGGGTGAGGAGACCCGCAAGCCCAAGCGGGACCTGCCGCTGGGTCTGCTCGGCACGCTGCTCATCTCCACTGTGCTCTACATCGGCGTCTCGCTCGTCGTGGTCGGCATGGTCAAGTACACCGAGATCGACGAGGGCGCGCCGATCGCGTCCGCGTTCCGGGCGGTCGGCGCGGGCTGGGCCGCGGTGCTCGTCTCCATCGCCGCCGTCGCCGGTCTCACCAGCGTGATCCTGGTGGACCTGGTGGCCATGGGCCGGATCGGCTTCGCCATCGCCCGCGACGGGCTCATTCCGCCCGCCATCGCGAAGGTGCATCCGCGCTGGGGCACGCCGTACCGGATCGCCGGGATCATGACGATCGCGGTGGCGCTGCTCGCCGGCTTCCTGCCGCTGTCGGCGCTGGCCGACCTGGTCAGCATCGGCGCGCTCTGCGCGTTCACGCTGGTCGCGATCGCGGTGCCGATCCTGCGTAAGCGCCGCCCCGACCTGGAACGGCCGTTCAAGGTGCCGTTCTCGCCCGTGCTGCCGATCCTCACCGCGCTGGCGTGCCTCTACCTGAGCCTGAACCTGTCGGTGGAGACGTGGCTGCGGTTCCTCGCCTGGATGCTGCTCGGCGCGGTCATCTACTTCGGGTACGGCCACCGCAAGAACCGGCTCGCCCGTCGCGAGCACTCGGACACCCCCGAGCCCGCCCCCACCCCCTGAGGCGGGCGCCCCGAAGGAAGGGCCCCTTCTCAACGCCTGGCGTCAAGAAGGGGCCCTTCTACTACCGGAGGCGTTAACAGGGGGCCCTTCCTTACGTCATCCCTTCAGGCCGCTGCGGGAGACGCCCTGGATGACGTGCCGCTGGGCGAGCACGAACAGGATCAGCACCGGTACGCTCGCCAGCACCGCGCCCGCCATGATGACCGGATAGTCGGTCACGTACGCGCCCTGGAGCAGGCCCAGGCCCGCCGGCAGGGTCAGCCGTTCCGGGCTGAACAGCACGTACACCGGCCAGAGGAAGTCGTTCCAGTTGGTCAGGAACGACAGCACCGCCAGCGTCGCCAGGGCCGGCTTCGACAGCGGCAGCAGCACCCGGCGGAAGATCTGCCAGTGGTTCGCGCCGTCCAGCACCGCCGCCTCCTCCAGCTCGGCCGGGATGGAGAGGAAGAACTGGCGCAGGAAGAACACCCCGAACGCACTGGCCGCACCGGGCACGATCACCACTGTCAGCGTGTCGATCCAGTTCAGCCGCTCGGCGATGATGAAGTTCGGGATGATCAGCGAGGTGGGCGGCAGGAACAGCGTGCCCACGATCAGCGCGAACAGCACCTTCCGGCCGCGGAACCGCATCCGGGCCAGCGCGTACGCGGCCATCGACGCGGTCACCAGCACCAGCAGCGTGTGCAGGGTGGCCGCGAGCATGCTGTTGACGAACCAGCGCAGCACCGGGTTCGCCGTGTTGTCGATGATCTGCTCGTAGCCGTAGGTGGAGAACGGGTTCGGCAGCCAGCCGGGCGGCACCTGCTGCGCGTCGTCGTACGTCTTCACCGACGTCAGCAGCATCCAGACCAGCGGGGTCACGAAGATCGCGGTGATCAGCAGCAGGACGCCGTACCGCGCCACCGCACGCATGTTCCTCATGTCGTACCCCTCAGTCTTCCCGGTAGCGGAACAGCCGGAAGTTGACGACGCTCACCACCGCGAGCATCAGCGCGAAGAACACGCTCATCGCGGCGGCCCGCCCGGCGTCGTAGTCCCGCAACCCCTCGTCGACGATCCGCCAGACCACGGTCCGGGTCTGCTCGCCCGGCGCGCCCTGGGTGATCAGGAACGCCTGCCCGAACACGTTCGCCGAGGCGAGGATCGTGGTGGTGAAGACGAACAGCATCACCGGGCGCAGGCCGGGGATCGTGACGTGGCGGAACCGGTCCCAGGCGCCCGCGCCGTCCACCTTGGCCGCCTCGTACAGCTCGGCCGGGATGTCCTGGAGACCGGCCAGGTAGATCACCGCGTTGAAACCGCAGGTCCACCACACGGTCACGCCGACCAGCGACACCCACGCCCACGGCACGTCGGTCACCCACGGCGTGTCCGAGGGGAGCCCGACCACGCCGAGCAGCCGGTTGACCAGGCCCAGATTGGCGTCCAGCAGGAACCGCCAGAGCAGGCCGATCACCGCCACGCCCAGCACGTACGGCGCGAAGAACGCGGCCCGGAAGAACGTCCGGCCGGGGAACGAGCGGTTGAGCAGCAGCGCCAGCCCGAGCGGGACGACCACGAGCAGCGGTACGGAGAACAGCGTGAAGATGCCGGTGGCCCGGACGCTCGACCACCAGTCCCCGTAGATCGCCGATTCGCTGGAGAACAGGTCCCGGTAGTTGCCGAGCCCGACGAACGGCCGGTTGGGCAGTTGCAGATCCCACTGGTGCAGGCTGATCCAGAGCCCGAACAGGATCGGCGCCAGGCCGAAGACGCCGAACAGGATCAGGTACGGCGCGAGGAAGAGGTACGGCGTCGTCCGGCTGCCGCGTTCCGTCACGCCCCGGCGGCGGGTGGGCGCCGCCGGGGGCGGCGCGCTGTCACGCGCCGCCCCGGCCTCGATCACGTCCGCCACGGCGGATCAGTTTCCGTACTTCTTGCGGTTGTCCTCGAGCTGCTTGTTCGCCTTGGCCACGCCGTCGTCGAGCGCCTGCTTCGGCGACTTCTTGCCCAGCGCCGCCTCGTTGAAGGCGCTGTAGAAGGTCAGCATGGCCTCGTTGAGGCCCGGCACGGACGGCGGGAACGCCGCGTACTCCAGCTCGGGGGCGAGCGCGTTGACCTCGGTGAGCGCGGTGAACTCGCTGCTCTCGCGGACCGCCTTGCGGGCCGGCACCTGGCCGCCCTTGGCCCAGTCCAGCGAGTGCTGGCTCAGCCAGTTGATGAAGACCTTCGCCCCGGCCGTCTTGTTCGCGTTCGCGGAGCGCTGCTTGACGATGGTGAAGTTGTGCGAGTTCGCCCAGGCGGCCTTCTGGCTGCCGATCTGCGGCAGCGGCGCGACGCCCCACTGCACGTTCGGGCTCTTCTTCAGGTCGTTGATCTGCCAGATGCCGTTCCAGGTGAACGCGTTCTTGCCGCTCTTGAACGCCAGGTAGTCGGCGTCCTGGCCGACGTTCGCCGGGGAGTGGCCCTGTTTGGTCATGTCCACCAGCCAGGTGCACGCCTCGACCGCCGGGTCGGAGTTGAACGTCGCCTTCGCCACCTCGGCGTCGAAGAGCGTCCCGCCCCACTGGTGCAGCAGGCTGTAGAACGTCATGCCGCCGGTGAACTGGAACGGGCTGACCCAGAAGCCCTGCACGCCGGACTTCTTCAGCTCGGTCAGCGCCGCGGTGTACTCGTCCCGGGTGGTCGGCGGCTTCTCCGGATCGAGGCCGGCCTTCTGCATGACCGCCTTGTTGTAGTAGAAGCCCAGCGGGTGCATGTCCAGCGGGATGCCGTACCGCTTGTCGTTGTAGAGGCCGCCCTTCCAGACCGTCGGGGCGAAGTCGCCCTCGCTCAGCTCCAGGGCCTTGGCCACGTCGTCCAGTTCGGTGATCGTGCCGCGGGCGGCGAACGTGGCGAGCTGGTCCATGTGCATGACCGCGATGTCCGGGCCGTTGCCGCTGGAGACCGCGCCCGGCAGCTTGCTGTAGTAGTCCTCCCACTGGTACGTGATCACGCTGACCGCGATGTTCTGGTGCTCGCCGTTGAACTGCTGGACGAGCGTCTTGAAGATGTCGCCGTCGCCGCCGGTGAAGCCGTTCCACAGCTTCAGGTCCACCTTCGGGCCGGTGTAGTCCTTGCCGCCGTTGCCGGACGCGCCGGAGCTGTCGGAGCTGCTGCCGCCGCCGCAGCCGCTCAGCGTCAGCGTGGCCGCCGCGCCGAGACCGAGGCCGAGCCCGAGCAGGTGCCGCCGGCTCATCTCGTTCTGGATCATGGGTACTCCTTGGGGGACGGGATGGAGTATTGCCTGGTCACAGCGCCGGCACGAAGCGCAGCAGGTTCCAGGAGGTGGCCGGCAGCAGCACGGAGACCCGGCCGCCGTCGACGGTGGGCGTGGTGAGGTCCCGGGGCATGACCCGCTCCGGGTCCGCTTCGGTGTTCGTGGCGTCCGGGTCGGTCCCGGCCGCCACCGTGGTGTGCGCCTCGGCCCGCAGGCCGGGCAGGCCGCGCAGGTCCAGGTCGAGCGGGAGGTCCTGCGAGCTGCGGTTCACCGCGAACACGGCCAGAGCGCCGGTCTCCTCGTCGTGCACGGCGACGGTGTCCAGCGCCGGCACGTCGCCGTACCGGCGGGTCTCGTAGGTCGGGCCGGTGGGCTCGGTCCGCAGCACGGTGCCGCGGGCGTACCGGGCGGTCAGGGCGAACGGGTGGAAGATGCTCTGCCGCCAGGCCGGGCCGCCGTTGCGGGTACGGATCGGGGCGATCACGTTGGCGAGCTGCGCCTGGCAGGCCACACCGATGCGGTCGGCGTGCCGGAGCAGGGTGATCAGCAGGTCGCCCACCACCACCGCGTCGACGGCCGTGTAGTCGTCCTCGATCAGCGCCGGCGCCTCGACCCAGCCGCGCCGGTCCAGGTCGGACTGGAGGCGGGACTGGTACCAGACGTTCCACTCGTCGAAGGAGATCTTCAGCTTGCGCTTCTGCCGCAGCTTGGCGCCCACGTAGTCGGCGGTGGCGACGACCTCGGTGATGAAGGCGTCCATGTCGACGGCGGAGGCGAGCAGGCTGGCCCGGTCGCCGTCGGTGGGGTCGTAGTAGGTGTGGGCGGAGATGTAGTCGACGTGTTCGTAGGTGTGCTCCAGCACCGTCGCCTCCCACGCGGCGAACGTGGGCATGCCCCGGCCGGAGCTGCCGCAGGCGACCAGGCTGATCGAGGGGTCGATCATCTTCATCGCGCGGGCGGTCTCGGCGGCGAGGCGGCCGTACTCGTCGGCGTTCTTGTGCCCGACCTGCCACGGCCCGTCCATCTCGTTGCCGAGGCACCACAGCCGCACCCCGTACGGCTGCTCGGCGCCGTGCTTGCGGCGCAGGTCGGACAGTTGGGTGCCGCCCGGGTGGTTGGTGTACTCCAACAGGTCGAGCGCCTCGGTCACGCCGCGGGTGCCCAGGTTGACCGCCATCATCGGCTCGACCCCGGCCTCGGCCGCCCAGGTCATGAACTCGTCGAGGCCGAACTCGTTGGTCTCGATGGTCTTCCAGGCCAGGTCGAGCCGGCGCGGGCGGTCGCCGGCCGGGCCGACGCCGTCCTCCCAGCGGTAGCTGGAGACGAAGTTGCCGCCCGGGTACCGGACCACCGACACGCCCAGCTCGCGGGTCAGGTCCAGCACGTCGCGTCGCAGACCCCGCCGGTCGGCGCTCGGATGCCCCGGTTCGTACACCCCGCCGTAGACGCAACGCCCCATGTGCTCGACGAAGGAACCGAAGATCCGGCGGTCCGCCGGCGCGACCCGGAACGCCGGATCGATCGTGAGCTGCGCGTTCGGCACGATGCCAACCTCTTTCTCGCTGCTGTTGCGGGTGACCGCGGTCACCCCGCTGTCACTGGTTTCTACAACGTTGTAAGCGCTCGTGTAAAGAGGTCGTTACGTCGTCGTGACGCGGTACAGTGCGGCCAGCGTTCACCGGAAGGAAGTGCAGTGCGGCACAGGCTCAAGGACGTCGCGGAGCGGGCCGGAGTGTCGGTGAAGACCGTCTCCAACGTCGTCAACGGCTACCAGCACGTGCGCGCCGACACGCGGGCCCGGGTCGAGGAGGCCATCGCCGCGCTGAACTACCGGCCCAACCTGTCGGCCCGCAACCTGCGCAAGGGGCGTACCGGGGTGATCGCCCTGGCCGTGCCCGAGCTGGACATCCCCTACTTCGCCGAACTGGCCCGGCACGTCGTCACCGCCGCCGCCGACCAGGGCTGGACCGTCCTCATCGACCAGACCGGCGGCGGCTCCGAGCAGGAACGCAAGGCCGCCAGCGGCATCGGCGACCACATGATCGACGGCCTGATCCTGAGCCCGCTCGCACTCACCGCCGACGACCTCGCCGCGCTGGCCGGCCTGCCCATGGTGCTGCTGGGCGAGCGGGTCGACCACGGCCCCGCCGACCACGTCATGATCGACAACGTGGCCGCCGCCCGGGAGATCACCGCCCACCTGATCGGGCTCGGCCGCCGCCGGATCGCCGCGATCGGCTCCCAGCGCACCCCCGAGGGCGCCAGCGCCCGGCTCCGCCTGGCCGGCTACACCGCCGCGCTGACCGAGGCCGGCATCGCCTACGACGACCGCCTGGTGGCGCCCGCGCCGGCCTGGCACCGCGCGGACGGCGCCGCCGCCATGCGGCACCTGCTCACCACGGGGGTACGCCCCGACGCCGTCTTCTGCTTCAACGACACGCTCGCGCTCGGCGCGTTGCGTGCCCTGCACGAGATGGGCCTGCGCGTGCCCGAGGACGTCGCGGTGGCCGGCTTCGACGACATCGAGGACGGTCGCTTCTCGATCCCGACGCTGACCACGGTCGCCCCGGACAAGGAACGCATCGCCCGTCTCGCGGTCGAGTTGCTGGCGGGCCGCCTGGGCCCCGACCGCGACGCCCCACCGCGCGAGCTGGTGGCCCCCCACCACCTGGCCCTCCGCGAATCCGCCTAGCTCTCCCTCTGGCCCTCCTTGGCCCCTCCTTAGCCGCGTCGATCATGAAGTTGACGGCGATGTCGATCTCCTGGAGTGCCGCCAACTTCATGATCGACGGGGTGGGTGCGGGGTGGGTCCGGGTGGGTTCGGCCCGGTCGGGGGTCAGTCGAAGAAGCGGGCCAGATGGGACGCGGGCGGGGCGGGCGCATCCGGGGGCAGGGGAGTGAGGTCGGCGAAGATTGACGCGCCGTCGCAGCCGACGTGCAGCGGATACCAGCGCGGCGTACCCGGTGGACGCTGACCGCAGATGCCCTTGAACGTCTGCACGTCCAGCAGGCGTACGTGGGTAGGGTCGGCCACCGCGTTCACGTGCCGCCACCAGGGGCTCATCACGTGCAGGGCGCCACCCGGACGCAGCACCCGGTGGCACTCGTCGAACAGCGGCAGGAAGTCGATCAGGTGCTCGACGATGTGCACCGCGAAGAAGACGTCCACCGAGTCGTCGCGCAGCGGCAGCGAGCCGGCCAGGTTGGCGACCGCGTTCACCCCCGGTGCCGGATAGATGTCCAGCCCCAGGTTGCCCGGCCACTGCTTGGTGGCACCGCAGCCCAGGTCGACCACCACCGGCGCCCGCCCGGCCACGGTGACCCGGCACCAGACCCCGAGTACGCCGGACAGCCGGCCGATCAGCTCCCGTACCAGCCGTAGCTGATCCGCATCTGCGACCTCACCGGTCAGGTGCGCCACCCCCCGGTCGAAGCGCACCTCGACCGCCGTTCCGCGCAGCCGCTCGTCGTGCCGGACCATGTCGGCCCACGCCTCGGCGAGAAAGCCGTCGGTCTGCCGGAGTCGCTCACCCGCAAGCGCGGTCTGCCCCATCGCCACCATGCGCCACCTCCGGCGGCCCGTTACCCCCATTTCGCCCCCATATGCCCCCGGCAGCACGCCCCCCTCCACCGCGCGGGCGCAGGCGCCGCCGACCCGGGGCCCGGCAGCCGCCCTCCCCGCCCAGCCGCCCTCGTCGCCCCCGCCGCCCCTGCCCTCGCTCCGCCCGGTCCGCGCTCCGCCCTCGCCCCGCCCGGCCCTCCCGGCCCGCCCTCGCTCCGCCCGGTCCGCGCCCCGCCCGACCCGCCCGCGCTCCGCCCGGTCCGCGCTCCGCCCGCCCCCGGCCCGCGCCCGCCCCCGGCCCGCGCCCGCCCCCGGCCCGCCCGCCCCACCGCACCCAGCCATCCGCCCCGCCTGTCGCCGGTGATCAAGGAGTTTCTGTCACCGGACGACCCCTCGATGACACAAACTCCTTGATCACCGGACTGCACCTGAGATCTTGGAAGATTTCGGCCCCTATGGGGGCACTTTCCTTCCAAGATCTCCCGCGGCTCGGGACGCGGCGCTGATCAAGGAGTTGGTGCTGGCACCAGCGGCGTGGATGGACCCAAACTCCTTGATCGGGCGAGGGGCCACCCGGACCCACCTCGTTGATCAAGGAGTTTGTGTCTTTGTGGGCCCCGGATCGGACACAAACTCCTTGATCACGGCCGGTCTCGGGTCGGGTTGTGCGCGGAGATGGCGGGGGCCTGGCTGCGCCCGTCGATCATGGAGTTGTGGCCGGGGCAAAGCTCCCGAAAGGGGCATGCTAGGGGCCGCAACTGCAAGATCAGCGGGGTGAGGGCGCGGGGTGAGGGCGCGGGGTGAAGAGAGAGGGTCAGGGGGAGAGGGTTCGGCGGACTGTGCGGGAGCTCCGCATGCGCTGGCGGGGCTGGGCGGCAGTCGTCTTCGGGCGCTTGAGGTGGTAGCGGTGCAACTCGTTGTTGCCCGGCAGCGACGGGTCCTCGCTCATCGCGACCAGTTCCCAGCCCTGGTCACCGGCCCGGTTCAGGTGGGCCAGCGCGGTGTCGCCGTACGGCGTCACGTCGATCATGGAGCCGTCCGGGCCGTACCAGATGAAAACGACCTCCCACCCGGTGTCGGTGGTGGCGGCCTGGCGGCGGCGGACCAGCAGCGCGTACTCCCACTTGAGCATGCGCTCATTGTGGACCCGCGCGGGCGACTCGGCACGGATCAGTGTTCGGCGATCCGTCCGTCCGCGACGCGCAGCCGCCGGTTCACGCTCACCGCGTCGAGCATCCGCCGGTCGTGGGTCACCAGCAGCAGCGTTCCCGGGTAGCTCGCCAGCGCCGACTCGAGCTGCTCGATCGCGGCCAGGTCGAGGTGGTTCGTCGGTTCGTCGAGCACGAGCAGGTTCACGCCGCGCCCCTGGAGCAGGGCCAGCGCGGCCCGGGTCCGCTCGCCGGGGGACAGCGTCGCCGCCGGGCGCAGCACGTGGTCGGCGCGCAGCCCGAACTTCGCCAGCAGCGTCCGCACGTCCGCCGGGGCGAGATCGGGTACGGCGGCGCCGAACGCGTCGAGCAGCGGCTGGTCGCCGAGGAACAGTCCCCGGGCCTGGTCGACCTCGCCGACCACCACACCCGGGCCGAGCGCGGCGTGCCCCTCGTCCAGTGGCAGCCGGCCCAGCAGCGCGGCGAGCAGGGTGCTCTTGCCGGAGCCGTTCGCCCCGGTGATCGCCACCCGGTCGGCCCAGTCGATCTGCAGGTCCACCGGGCCGAGCGTGAAGCCGCCACGGCGTACCACTGCTCCTCGGAGCGAGGCCACGACGGCGCCGGCGCGGGGCGCGGCGGCGATCTCCATCCGCAGCTCCCACTCCTTGCGCGGCTCCTCGACCACCTCCAGCCGCTCGATCAGCCGGGCGGTCTGCTTGGCCTTCGCGGCCTGCTTCTCGGTCGACTCGGCGCGGAACTTGCGCCCGACCTTGTCGTTGTCGGTGGCCTTGCGGCGGGCGTTCTTGACGCCCTTCTCCATCCACGCCCGCTGGGTGCGGGCGCGCGCCTCCAGGTCGGCCTTCGTGTCGGCGTACTCCTCGTACTCCTCGCGGGCGTGCCGGCGCGCCACCTCCCGCTCCTCCAGGTAGGCCGCGTAGCCACCGCCGTAGTGGTTGACCTGCCGCTGGTGCAGGTCCAGCTCCACGATCCGGGTGACGGTGCGGGTGAGGAACTCGCGGTCGTGGCTGACCACCACGGTGCCGGCGCGCAGGCCGGTGACGAAGCGTTCCAGCCGGTCCAGCCCGGCCAGGTCGAGGTCGTTGGTGGGCTCGTCCAGCAGGAAGACGTCGTACCGGCTGAGCAGCAGCGACGCCAGCCCGGCGCGGGCGGCCTGCCCGCCGGACAGGCCGGTCATCGGATGGTCCAGGCCGACGTCGAGACCCAGCTCCGCGGCCACCTGCGCGGCCCGCTCGTCCAGATCCGCGCCGCCGAGGTCGAGCCAACGTTCCAGAGCGTTCGCGTACGCGTCGTCGGCGCCCGCCGCCCCGGCGGTGAGCGCCTCGGTGGCGGCGTCCAGCGCGGCCTGCTCGGCGGTCACCCCGGTGCGCCGGGCCAGGAACTCCCGGACCGTCTCGCCGGGCCGGCGCTCCGGCTCCTGCGGCAGGTAGCCGACGGTCGCCGTGGGCGGGCTCAGCGAGACCGAGCCCTGCTCGCGGGGGACAAGACCGGCGAGGGTACGCAGCAGCGTGGACTTGCCCGCGCCGTTGACCCCGACCAGACCCACCACGTCGCCGGGCGCGACGACCAGGTCGAGGTCTTCGAAGAGGAGGCGGTCACCGTGGCCGGCGGTGAGGTCCTTGGCGATCAACGTGGCGCTCATCAGGTGATCGAGCCTACCGGCGGGCGCATCCGGATTACCGTGACCCGCGCTTGCGGCGGCACCGATCTGAGGGAGACTCACAGCCGTGGTGACCACACTGGCGATCGACTGCGGTGGCGGCGGGATCAAGGCCTCCGTACTGGATGCCGCCGGAACCATGCGCGCCCGGCCGCTGCGCGTGCCCACGCCGTACCCGTTGCCGCCCGGCCTGTTCGTCAAGACGCTGCTGGATCTCGGCGCCCGCCTGCCCACGGCGGACCGGCTCACCGTCGGCATGCCCGGCATGATCCGGCACGGCGTCGTGGTGGCGACGCCGCACTACGTGACCCGGTCCGGGCCGCGCAGCCGCGTCGACCCCGAGCTGCTGGCCGAGTGGTCCGGCTACGACGCGCGCACCGCGCTGGCCGAGGCGTTCGGCGTGCCGGCGCTGGTGCTCAACGACGCCGAGGTGCACGGCGCGGGCGTGGTCGCCGGGACCGGCTGCGAACTGGTGCTGACGCTCGGCACCGGGCTGGGCAGCGCGTTGTTCGACGGTGGGACGCTGGCGCCGCACCTGGAGCTGTCGCACGCGCCGGTGCGCTGGAACACCACCTACGACACGTACGTGGGGGAGCCGGAACGGCGGCGCCTCGGCGACGCGTTCTGGTCCCGGCGGATCCGGCAGGTGGTGGACGGCCTGCGGCCGGTGTTCCGCTGGGACCGGCTGTATCTCGGCGGCGGCAACTCCCGGCTGATCCGGCCCGAGCAGGTGGCCCGGATGGGCGACGACGTGGTGATCGTCCCCAACACTGCCGGAATCGTCGGTGGTGTCCGGGCCTGGGACCTGATCGGCGGCCGGTACGACCCGACCACCTGATCTTTCGCCCCGCAGGAACACTCGCGCTCGCGCCGGTGTTGTGCCAGCGTCGGACCAAGGGCCTGGCGCGACACGAGGAGGTGGGTCGAGTGGATCTTCTGGCGGAGTACCGGCGGGCGACCATGTTCTTCGAAGCGGGTGACCCGACCGGAGCGGCCCGGCTGCTCGAACCGATCATCGAGGCCGAGCCGGACAACTCCTCGGTCCGGCAGCTGCTGGCCCGCGCGTACTTCCAGTCGGCCCAGCTCAACCGGGCCGAGGAGCAGTTGCGCGAGCTGGTCGACCGCGACCCGAGCGACCACTACGCGCACCACGTGCTCGGCCGCACGCTGGAGCGGATGAACCGGCCGGTGGACGCGCTGCGGCACCTGCGCATCGCGGCCGCGATGTACTCG
Source organism: Micromonospora sp. WMMA1949 (assembly GCF_027460145.1). NCBI lineage: Bacteria > Bacillati > Actinomycetota > Actinomycetes > Micromonosporales > Micromonosporaceae > Micromonospora > Micromonospora sp. WMMA1949. The sequence goes on from NZ_JAPZBG010000001.1 coordinate 3,249,234, forward strand.
ACGAACACCGACTACGCCACCGCGCTGCGCCGGGTGGAGGGCAAAGTCGGTCGTTGACCGATGACGCGGAAGGGCAGCCCGGGCGGGCTGCCCTTCCGCGTACCTAGGATGGGACCGTGAAGCTCAAGCTCGACCTCCACGACATCTACAACAAGGGCCACGACATCGATCGTGCGCTGCGCGGGATCATGGACGAGGCGGTGGCGAAGAAGGCCACGCTCGTGGAGATCATCCCGGGCAAGGGGTCGGGCGCGCTGAAGAAGAAGGTGCTGCGCTTCCTCGACCAGAAGGACGTGAAGCAGCTCTACCACCGGGTCGAGAAGGACTCGAAGAACTTCGGCCGGCTGTTCGTCCACTTCCGCTGGAAGTAGCCGGTCACGCTGGGCGTCCCCCGAACACCCAGTTGTGCACCTCGACCTCGGCGTACCGGTCGGCGGTCAGCACGGCGCGTGCCTCGTCCGGCCCGGCCGCCCGTACCAGCGCCGCCGTCCCCACCCACGTCCCGCCGTCGTCGGACAGCAGTGGCCCGTACGCGATCAGCTCGTCCTGCCACTGCGGCAGCACCGGACCGGCGCCCTGCTCCGGACCGAGCCCGAGCACCAGGTAGCGGTTGCCACCGGTCCGGCCCCCGGGGAACTCCCACATGGTGCGGCCCAGCATGTTCCGCCACCGCCGCAGCATCACGTCCCGGTACGCGCCGGCCTGGTAGTTGGGCTCGTCGAAGGCGAAAGCCCGGGCGGCCGCCGGGTCGGGCAGGCTCAGGATGTGCACGCTGCCGGTCGGTGAACCGTCGTCGGCGAGGGTCGGGCCGCGCGCGATCATCTGCTCCGCGTGCCGGTCCATGTAGGACCAGTGTTCCTCGATCAGCTCCTGGCGCAGAGGTGCCGAGCCGAGCCGATCGCGGTGGTAGCAGAAGAACTCCATGGCCCGAGTCTCGCCGTCGATCAACAGGCGTAGCCACTTTTTTGTGGGTACTTGTCGGCGTGCGCGACGGCGACGAACCTGGTTGTGGGTGGAGGCGAAAAGGGGCAGGTCAGGAGGCGGTGCGGGCTTCGGCGAGTTTGTCCAGGCGGCGGTGGCCCCAGTCGGAGAGGGGAGCCAGCGCCTCGGCCAGTTCGCGGCCGAAAGTGGTGAGCGAGTACTCGGTCTTCAACGGCAGCACCTCGTACGCCTCCCGGTGCACCAGGCCGTCGCCCTCCATCTCCCGTAACGCCTGAGTCAGCACCTTTTCGGTGAGGCCCGGAAGCTGCCGGCGCAGCTCTCCGGGGCGGCGCGGGCCGGATTCCAGCAGCCAGAGCAGGGCTGTCTTCCACTTGCCGTCGATCACGGCGATCGCGGCCGTCACTCCACAGACGTTCAGATCCTGGGCCCGGCTGCGCGTCATCTGCGTCCCGTTCGACAAGAGGAGTCTGCGTGAACACCAATCCCGACAAGTCTGTCACGGTGCTCGGTCTGGGACCGATGGGTCGTGCGCTGGCCGGCGCCTTCCTGAGCGCCGGAGTGCCCACGACGGTCTGGAACCGCACGCCGGGCAAGGACCCTGAGCTGGTCGAGCGGGGCGCGACAAGCGCACGGACCGCCGAAGAGGCGGTCGCCGCGAGCGAACTGACTGTGGTCTGCGTGGTGAACTACGACGCGTCGGACGCGATCCTGCGACGCGACGCCGTGACCGCCGCGCTCGAAGGGCGAACGGTCGTCAGCCTGACGGCCGACACCCCGGACCGGGTCCGCGACACCGCACGATGGGCGGCCGGACACGGCATCCGGTATCTGGACGGCGCGATCATGACGCCGACCACCACTATCGGCACCCCGGACGCGGTGCTCATCTACAGCGGTCCGGCCGGCCTTTACCAGGAGCACCAGCCGGTGCTCGACGCGCTGGGCGGTACCCACACCCACCTCGGCGAGGAGATCGGGCGCGCGGCGGCGTACGACATCGCGCTGCTCGACATCTTCTGGACCGCGATGGCGGGTTACGCGCACGCGCTGGCGGTGGCGAAGGCGGAAGGCGTGACGGCCCGGGAACTCGCGCCGTTCGCCACTGGCATCGCCGCGATCCTGCCGCCCATCTTCGAGGAGGGCGCGGCGGAGATGGACACGGGCAGCTTCCCCGGAGACGGCAACCCGATCACCTCCGCCGTGTCGTCCATGGCGCACATCGTCCACACGTCCGAGGCGCACGGCATCGACGCCGGAGTGATGCGTGCGGTCGAAGGCATGGCCCGCCGGGCCGTCGGGCTGGGCCACGGCGCGGACGGTTTCCTGCGGGTCGCCGAGGTGCTGGGGCGGCGCTGACCCACAGCCAGTACGCCGAAGTGGCGGCATCCCGGCGTGGGGATACCGCCACTTCGGCGAGGTGGTGTCGATCAAGCGGCTGTGTCGATCAAGCGGCGGTCAGAGCGGGTACGTGCGCGCCACCGCCAGCATCTCCGAACTGTGCGACCCGACCACGCCCACACCCTCCGGCCGGGGCCGGAACCCGGGCACGGAGGACAGCCCGTCACTGGCGTCCATCGCCCGCACCGAAACGGCACCGCCCCGGGGCACGAGCGTCAGCGTGACCTCGACACCCTCCGGCGGCGGGGCGTGGAACACGACCCCGAACCCCCACTTGCCGTCGGCCGGCTCGACCGGCACGTCCCGTCCGGCCACCGATGCGGACCGCACGGTGGCGGTGCTGGTGTCGACGTGCAGCGTGAGCAGGCGTACCTGCCGCTGCGGCACCACCCGTACCCGCAGCACGCGCTGGTCACCGGTGCGGGTGTCGGAGAGCAGCTCCACCTTCGGCGCGGGCAGGGGCGCGGCGGTGGCCGAGCCGCCGCGCAGCTCGGTGGGGCCGAGCCCGGGGAAGTCGTCGGCGATCGAGACCGTGCCGTCGACGTAGCCGTCGGTCCACGGCTGCGGCTTCTCCTCCCGGGTGAGCCAGGCCGCTTTCCCGGTGCCCGCGTCCAGCGCGTACATCAGGTGGGTCGGCACGGGATGTGCGGCGTCGAAGCGGTCCACGGCGAGGCCGACCCCGGCGAGCACCACCGCCGCCAGCGCGGCGGCCGCGGCGGGCAGCGCGCCGAGCCGGCGTGCGCGCAGCGCGAGCAGGCCGCGCTGGCCGCCGGCCCGGGGGTGCAGCAGGTCCACCACCGGGAGTACGGCGAGACCGAGCAGCACCGCGACGAGCGCGGCTACCGCGCCCATGCCCATGCCCAACGCGGGGAACAACAGCACCACCGGAGGCAGCAGGATCACCACCGCGACCGCGGCGGCGAGCGTCACCGCGACCACCGGCCACGGTCCGTCGCGCCGGGTGGCGAGCGCCACGAAACCGGCGAGCGCGCCGACCAGCGCCGGCAGTGTCGTCAGGTACGCCCCACCGGGCACCGCCACGGCGAGCAGCACACCGAACACGGCGAGCCAGGCCAGCCCGCCGAACGCCAGCGCGGCCGGGCCGACCCGGCGGCGCAGCAGCGCGTACCAGCAGAACAGCACGGCGGCGGAGAGTGCCACGACGGCGAGCCGGTACCAGCCCGGGCGGTACGGGTCGAGCAGTTCGGCGTACCCGGGTCGGATCGTGGTGATCGCGGCCCAGAGCAGCCACGCGCCCAGCGGGGCCACGACGACCGGCAGCAGGGTCAGGCCGAAGCCGGCGGCGAGCGTGCCGGCGGTGGCCCGCCCCCGGCGGCGCAGGAGCCAGCCGAGCGCGCCGACGGCGAGCAGCGCGACCACCGCGAGCGGCAGCGTCAGCCAGCCGGGGTAGCGCACCAGCCCGCCGAGCACCGGGAAGTAGGTGTCGTCGTGGCCGGCGCGCAGGTCGCCCAGGTCGGTACGGCCGAACTCACGGGCCAGGCCGAGCGCGTTGTCGCCGTGCATCTGGAGGCTGCCCCGGTCGACCCGGGCCGGCACGTCCAGCGGGGTGTGATAGATCGCGCCGCCGTCGATGTAGGCGGAGTTCAGCCCGACGAACTTCCGGTCCAGGAACGCGGTGAAGTCGGTGTCGTTCGGCAGCGCCCGGTAGATCTCCACCGCGAACGACGTGCCCACCGGGTGCGGCGCGGCCCTGCCGAAGATCTCCACCAGCTTCGCGTTGTTCCGGGACGTCTCGAACATGATCACCGGGCCGGTGGAGCCACGCGCCTCCAGGTTGAGCACGACGCCGCCGTCGCGGGCGAGCGGATGGTCGCCGGCGAACCCGGCGGCCCCGCACAGGCACGCCTCCTCCGCGTCGGTGAGCACGAAGACGATGTCGTTGCGGGGGCGCGGGCCGGTGGTGAGCGCCCGCGCGACCTCCAGGATCGTGGCGGTGCCGGCGGCGTCGTCGTTGCCACCCGGCCCGGTCTGCACCGAGTCGTAGTGCGAGACCAGGAACACCTTCCCGGTCGGGTCGGTGCCGGGCAGGCGGGCCACCACGTTGCGGACCCGGGCCAGCGTGGCCCCGCCCGCCGCGCCGGACAGCTGCCCGGCCTCGGGCGCCACCGCGTCCTGCACCTCGGTCTGCAGGCCCAGCCCGCGCAGCGTCGTCACCAGATGCTCGCGTACCCGGTCGTTGGCGGCGCTGCCCGCCACGTGCGGCTCGGCCGCGATCACCTCGACATTCCGGAAGGCCCGGGCGGCGCTGAACTCGCCCTCGGGCGCGTCCGCCGGGGCCGGCGCCGGGGTGGAGAGGCCGGCCAGGACGCCCGCCCCGACGGCGAGCAGCGCGACGAGCGCGGCGACGGCGGCGATCGGCCGCCGGCGGGGCCGGGTGAACGCGCGGTCGGCGGGGCGGGTGGGGGGTGCGCCCACGGGGACTCCTCGGGGTGGATCTACGGGGTGGGGATCATCCTGCACCCCCGAGGGCTGCGGCGGCAGTCCTCGGTCGGTGCGCTGCGGGCGTGACAGCGCTCCCGGCGTAACATCGTCTGTCGACCGCGCCGCTGTGGAAGTGGATCGGTCACACGCTCCGCCGCGCCGGTGTCGGTCGCGTTGTGTGCGACTGTTGTCTGAGTCAGGATCAGCAGGGCATTCGGAAGGAGCCCGACATCACCAGCGAACTCCCGCGTCTCGCGGCGGTTACCCGACCGCAGCGGGGTTCCGGCGCGTCGGGTGCCGTCCGCGTGCCGTCGGCCGGGGCGGGGCTGCACGGCGGCGTACCGCCGGGCGAGCGGCTGCGGGTGCTGCTGGTCGAGGACGACGAAGGCGACGCCTTCCTGGTCGGCGAGCTGCTCGCCGAGACCAACTCGATGATCGACCTGCTGGTGGCCACCAGCCTCAGCGAGGCCCGGCAGCGGGTGATGGGCGTCGACTGCGTCCTGCTCGACCTGGGCCTGCCCGACGCGCAGGGCCTGGACGGGCTGCGCCGGGTGCTGGAGATGGCCAGCGGTGCGGCGGTCTGCGTACTGACCGGCCGCTCGGACGAGCACCTGGGCATCGTCGCGGTCGCCGAGGGCGCGCAGGACTACCTGGTCAAGGGCCAGGTCGACGGCGTCCTGCTGACCCGGGCACTGCGGTACGCGGTGGAGCGCAAGCGGGCCGACGAGAACGCCCGCCGGCTGCGTGAGGTGGAGCTGCGCCAGGCCGAGTCCGCCCGCCTGGAACGCGGCCTGCTGCCGCAGCCGCTGATGACCACCGACGAGGTGTCGGTGCACACGTTCTACCGGCCCGGCCGGCACGCCGCGCTGATCGGCGGCGACTTCTACGACGTGGTGCAGACCCGGCCGGACCGGATCGATTTCATCGTCGGCGACGTCTGCGGGCACGGCGTGGACGAGGCGGCGCTCGGCGTCGAACTGCGCGTGGCCTGGCGGGCCCTGGTGCTGGCCGGGGTGCCGGACGACGAAGTGCTGCCCGCGCTGGAGCAGGTGCTGATGAGCGAGCGCCGCCTCCAGGAGATCTTCGCGACGGTGGCCACCACCCGGCTCGACCTGGCGTCGGCACGGGCCACCGTGCGGCTCGCCGGTCACCCGCCGCCGCTGCTGCTCAGCGGCGGGAAGGTCGCGCCGGTACCGGCCAAGGGCGGGTTGCTGCTGGGCGTACGGCCGCGCCGCCCGGTCGCCTTCGACCTGGAGTTCGACACCGACGACTGGTCCCTGCTGATGTACACCGACGGCCTGATCGAGGGCCGGGTGGACGGCGGTGACGAACGCCTCGACGTGCCGGGCCTGACGGGGCTGCTCGACGACCCGGCGAACCGGGCGGTGCCGCTGGCCGAGCTGCCCGCCTGGCTGGTCGGGCGGGCCGAGCAGATAAACGGCGGCCCGCTGGCCGACGACGTGGCGATGTTGCTGGTGACCCGCGGTAGCGGTCGGTGAGCGTGAGCGCGAAAGGCTACGGGGAGGAACCTGTGAAGGCGTACCAGCAGGGGTGGACCCTGCGGCGGCGGGTGGTCGCGCTCCTCGGCGTGGTGGTGGTGCTGCTGCTCGGGCTGGCCGCCGCTGAGGCGGCGGTCGCCGCGAAGAACCGCGAGAACATCGACGCGGTGCTGCTCAAGACCGGCCCGCTGCGCGTCCAGGCGCAGGAACTGATGAGCGTGCTGCTCGACCAGGAGACCTCGGTTCGCGGGTACGCGGTGAACGGTGACCGCCGTGACCTGGAGCCCTACCAGGAGGGCGTGAAGCGCGAGCAGACGCTGGCCGCCTCGATCCGGGACCTGTCGGCCGACTACCCGGACGTGCGCCGGTCGCTGGACGTGGTGGAGCAGCAGACCGCGCAGTGGCGGACCCAGGTGGCCGAGCCGGTGATCACCACTGTCGAGCGGGACGGCGCGGCGGCCGGCCAGGCGCTGATCACCGACGCGACCCGCCAGCAGTTCGACGGCATCCGGACGTCGGTGAACACCCTTCAGGACGAGATCCTCACCGTCCGGCAGGAGACCGCCGACCGGGTCAACTCGACCAGCAACGCGCTGGTCGTGCTGCTGGTCATCGCCGCGCTGGTGGTGACGACTGCCGGTGTGGTGATGCTGCTCTCGCTGGACCGGATCCTGATCCGCCCGCTGGCGGCCCTGGTCAGCCAGGTGCGCGAGGTGGCCGACGGCGACTACCGGCACCACATCGAGGGGTCCGGCCCGCCGGAGTTCCGCCGGCTCGCCGAGGACATCGACCAGATGCGGATGAAGATCGCCCGCGAGCTGGACGAGGTACGCGAGGCGCGCGAGCGCATCGAGTGGGTCAACAGCCAGCTCCAGAAGCAGGCCGAGGAGCTGACCCGCTCCAACCGTGACCTGGAGCAGTTCGCGTACGTCGCCTCGCACGACCTCCAGGAGCCGCTGCGCAAGGTGGCGAGCTTCTGCCAGCTCCTGCAGCGGCGCTACGCCGGGCAGCTCGACGAGCGGGCCGACCAGTACATCGCGTTCGCGGTGGACGGCGCGCAGCGCATGCAGCGGCTGATCAACGACCTGCTGGCGTTCTCCCGGATCGGCCGGTTGACCACCGGCTTCACCGAGGTCGACCTGAACAAGGTGATGGGCGACGTCGCGGGGCAGACCGAGGCGGCGTTGCAGTACGCCGACGCGGACCTGACCTGGGGCGAGATGCCGACCATCCGCGGCGAGGAGCCGCTGCTGACCAACCTGCTGGTCAACCTGGTCAGCAACTCGGTGAAGTTCCGCCGGGCGGACGTGCCGCCGAAGGTGCACGTGTCGGCGCGGCTGGTCGGCGACGAGTGGGAGATCAGCTGCCGGGACAACGGCATCGGGATCGAGCCGGAGTTCGCCGACAAGATCTTCGTGATCTTCCAGCGGCTGCACTCGAAGGACGCGTACCCGGGCACCGGCATCGGGCTGGCCATCGTCAAGAAGATCGTGGAGTATCACGGCGGCCGGGTCTGGGTGGACACGGACGCCGACGAGGGCACCACGATCCGGTTCACGCTCCCCGCGCTGGAGGCCGACATCGAGGCCGCCAAGGCGGCGGAGGCGGCGAAGGACGGGGACGCGGCGGACGACGCGGAGCCGGCCGAGGCGCCGGCCGCCGAGGCTGCCGAGGGCGACCCGGCGGGCGTCGGGCGGCAGCCGGACGGCGAGGCACGCGAAGAGCCGCCCGCGGAGGCGGACCGACACGGTACAAACGGTGGCATGAAGGAGACGGTGGGATGACCGCGCCCGCGGACGGCAAGAGCCCGATCGAGGTCCTGCTCGTCGAGGACGACCCCGGCGACGTGCTGATGACCCAGGAGGCGTTCGAGGAGCACAAGCTCCGCAACCGCCTCACCGTCGTCTCCGACGGCGCCGAGGCGCTCGCCTACCTGCGTCGCGAGGGCCAGTACGCGGACGCGGTGACGCCCGACCTGATCCTGCTCGACCTGAACCTGCCCCGGCGGGACGGCCGGGAGGTGCTGGAGGAGATCAAGAAGGACGAGGAACTGCGCCGCATCCCGGTCGTGGTGCTCACCACCTCGCAGGCCGACGAGGACATCCTGCGCAGCTACCAGCTGCACGCCAACGCCTACGTGACCAAGCCGGTGGACTTCGAGCGCTTCATCTCCGTGGTCCGCCAGATCGACGAGTTCTTCGTCAGCGTGGTCAAGCTGCCGCCGCGTGGCTGACCCGCTGCTGGACGACGTCGGCGCGCTGCTGAAGGAGGCAGCGGCCAAGGTCGTCGTGCCGTTGTTCCGCCGGCTCGACGCGTCCGACATCTCCGAGAAGGCTCCCGGCGAGGTGGTCACCGTCGCCGACCGCGAGGCCGAGGTGCTGATCTCCGAGGGCCTGCGGCAGTTGCGTCCCGGCTCGGTGGTGGTCGGCGAGGAGGCCGTCGCCGAGGACCCGGACCTGCTGCGGCACCTGCGCGGCAGCGGCGACGTCTGGCTCGTCGACCCGGTCGACGGCACCTCCAACTTCGCCGCCGGCCGCCGGCCGTTCGCGCTGATGGCGGCGCTGCTCACCGACGGCGTACCGGTGGCCTCCTGGGTGTACGACCCGCTCGACGGCACGATGGCGGCGGGCCGGCTCGGCGCGGGCGCCCGGCTGGACGGGGCGTCGCTGGGCGCGCCGCGGGCCGAGCCGCGGGTGGGCGCGCTGCGCGGCACCGCGGCGACGAAGTTCCTGCCCCCGGACTTCCGCCGCCGGGTCGAGGAGGGCGGCCGCCGCATCGGTGAGCTGCTGCCCGGCCAGCACTGCGCCGGCCGGGAGTACCTGGACATCCTCACCGGCGCGCAGCAGTTCGTGCTGTTCTGGCGCACCCTGCCGTGGGACCACACGCCCGGCACGCTGCTGGTGCGCGAGGCCGGTGGCGTGGCCCGCCGGTTCGACGGCGCCGACTACCACCCGGCCGACGACGGCAAGGGACTGCTCGTGGCCGCCAGCCCGGAGATCTGGGACGAGGTGAGCACCGCCCTGCTGGGCGGTTGAGCGGCGCTGCGCGACGAGCACGGCACGCTGCGTCGACGTCGGACGCCGTACGCCGTCGCCGGCCTGGCGTGTCGCGCGTGGTCCGGTATCGTGACCGGCGGTCTCCGCCAGCAGGCCGCCGTCCGGCGCCGGCGGAGACGCCGCTCGGTGTACGGGGGCCGGCGGTCGACGGAAGGACCAACACGTGCCCAGGACCAGCCCTACCGGCCGGCGCGTCCGGCGGTCGCTGCTCGCCGCGCTCGCCGCGGTGGCCGTGCTGCTCGGCTCCGGCGTGGCCGCCGGGCCGGCCGCCGCCGTACCCAGCCCGAACGCCCCGAACGAGGGCGGCAGCAAGCAGCTGCGGGCGGCGCTCGAGGCGGCGGCGAAGGGCCACATCGAGGCCCAGAACAAGCTGGAGAACTCCAAGCGCCGGCAGAAGGCGCTCGCCGCCCAGCTCACCGAGATCGAGGTACGCCTCGTCGGGCTCAGCGCGCAGGCCGGTGAGGTCGCCGCGCAGTCGTACCGGATGGGCCGGCTGACCGCGACGTCGATGCTGCTCGCGAGCGCCGACCCGAACGACTTCCTCAAGCGCGCCGCCGAGCTGGACGTGATGGCCCAGCGGGACAGCAAGCGGCTGCGGGAACTGGCCGACGCGAAGGCGCAGGCGGCCGAGGCGAAGCTCGCCATCGACGCCGAGGTGCGGGAGCAGGCCAAGCAGGTCGCGGTGCAGGCCCGCAAGAAGAAGGACGCCGAGGTGGCGCTGGCGAAGGTCAGCTCGGGCGCCGGGTCCGGCTTCAACGGCACCTCCTCGTCGGCGCGGCCCGCGCCGCGCAACTCGGACGGCTCGTGGCCGTCGGAGTCCTGCTCGGTGGACGACCCGACGCCCGCCTCCGGCTGCATCACGCCGCGCACGCTGCACATGCTCCAGCAGGCCAAGGCGGCCGGTTACAAGCGGTACGCCTCGTGCCACCGCAGCGGTGGCGGCGGCGAGCACCCCAAGGGTCGGGCCTGCGACTTCTCCGCCGCCAGCGGTGGGTTCGAGGACAAGACCGCCACCGGCGGCGACAAGGCGTACGGCGACAGCCTCGCCGCCTGGGCGAAGAACAACGCGAACCGGCTCGGCATCATGTACGTCATCTGGTATCGGCAGATCTGGATGCCGAACACCGGCTGGCGCGCGTACAGCGGTGGTGGCAGCCCGGCCGCGGACCACACAAACCATGTTCACATCTCGATGTATTGACGCGGCCCGCCGGTGGCGCTGCGTACCATCGCCACGGTGAGCAGCACATCGTCCGACGTCATGGCGGAACCGGCGGCCGACGCCCCGGTTCCGCCGCGGGCCCTCCCCAACGGGCTCGCCGCGTTCCTCGTCTTCTTCTCCAGCGGTGCGGTGCTGGTGCTGGAGACCGTCTCGTTGCGCCTGGTCGGCCCGTACGTCGGGGTGACGCTCCAGGTGACCAGCTCGGTCATCGGCATGGCGCTGGCCGCGATCGCCTACGGGGCGTGGTTCGGCGGGTGGCTCGCCGACCGGCGTGACCCGCGTACCCTTCTCGCCCCGGCGCTGGTGCTGGCCGGCATCGCCACCGCGGTTACGCTGCCGATCGTCAGGTACGCCGGTGAGGCGCTGCGCGGCGGCGCGGCGAGCGCGGTGCTCCTGCTGACCGCGCTGACCGTGGTGGTGCCGGCGGCGCTGCTGTCCGCCATCACCCCGCTCGTGGTGAAGCTCCAACTCGCCGACCTGCGCCGCACCGGCCAGGTGGTGGGCAAGCTGTCCAGCATCGGCACGCTCGGCGGCATCACCGCCACGCTCGGCACCGGCTTCATCCTGGTGGCAGCGCTGCGCAGCTCCGTCATCGTGCTGGGGCTGGCCGCCGCGCTGGGAGTGAGCGGGCTGGCGCTCGGCGTCTGGCTACGTCGGCAGGCGGGTGCCGGTGGGCCGTCCACGCCGGGCCGGGTCAAGGCCGCGCTGGCGTTGCTCGGTCTCGCCGCGGCCGGGCTCACCGCCGCCGCGCCGAACCCGTGCGACGTGGAGACCGCGTACCACTGCGCCCGGGTCGAGGTGGACCAGTCGTGGCCGCAGGGCCGCACGCTGTACCTCAACTCGGCCGAGCACTCGTACGTCGACCTGGACGAGCCCAACCACCTCAAGTACGCGTACACGCAGTGGATCGGCCTGGTCGCGGACGTGGCGCGGCCGCCGAAGCAGCCGATGGACGCGCTGCACCTGGGTGGCGGTGGCTTCACCGTGCCGAACTACCTGGCCGCGACCCGGCCCGGCACCGACAACCTGGTGTTCGAGCTGGACGGCGGGCTGGTCGAGCTGGACCGGCGGGAGCTGGGCCTGCGCACCGGCCCGAAGATGCGCGCCGAGGTGGGCGACGCGCGGGTGCTGCTGCGCGACGAGCCGACCGACAGCCGCGACTTCATCGTCGGCGACGCGTTCGGCCACCTGGTGGTGCCGTGGCACCTGGCCACCCGGGAGATGGCCGCCGACATCCGCCGGGTGCTGCGCCCGGACGGGATCTACGTGCAGAACGTCATCGACTACCCGCCGGGCCGGTTCATCCGGGCCGAGCTGGCCACCGTGAAGGCCGAGTTCGCGCACGTCGCGCTGATCGCCCCGCCCGGCGCGATCGACGGGGAGCAGGGCGCCAACTTCGTCATCGTCGCCTCGGACGCGCCGCTGCCGCTCGCCGCGATCCCGCCCGGGCTGAAGCTGCTGCCCGAGCGGGCCGAGCTGATGGACGAGGCGCGGGTGACCGAATGGGTCGGTGACGCGATGGTGCTCACCGACGACTACGCGCCGGTGGACCAACTGCTCGCGACCGCCTGAACGGGTGACTTTTCTGACCGATTCCGACAGCTGAGGTGTACCGGGGTCGACTTCGGGCAACAGGACCGACCATGGGTGGACCGGTCAGGAACGGCGTGCAACTGCTCGGCGAGCGATATCGGCTCGTCGAGCAGTTGGGTGCGGGCGGCATGTCGGTCGTCTGGCGCGGCTACGACGAGGTGCTGGGCCGCCAGGTCGCGGTCAAGGTGCTGGCCTCGCGGCTGGCCAGCGACAAGGCGTTCCGGCACCGGATCCGGGTGGAGGCGCAGGCCGCCGCGCGGCTGTGCCACCCCAACATCACCAACGTGTACGACTACGGCGAGTCCGTGCAGGTCGGCCTGACCGTCCCGTACGTGGTCATGGAACTCGTCGACGGCGGTCCGCTCAGCGGGCGGCTCGGCCGCGACGGGCAGCTTCCCTGGCGGGAGGCCATGACCATCGGCGCGGAGGTCGCCTCGGCGCTCGCCGCCGCGCACGCCCGGGGCGTGGTGCACCGGGACGTGACACCGGGCAACGTCATGCTGACCCCGACCGGGGTGAAGGTCGTCGACTTCGGCATCTCGGCGCTGGTGGGGGAGAGCGACAAGGGGCCGGACGGCGCGCTGCTCGGCACACCGGCCTACCTCGCGCCGGAGCGGCTGGACAACGGGCACGTCTCGCCCGCCACCGACGTGTACGCGGTCGGGCTGCTGCTCTACCGGATGCTCACCGGCCGCCTGCCGTGGCAGGCCAGCACCACCACCGAGATGCTGCGCGCGCACATGTACCGCGACCCGGACCCGATGCCCGCCGTACCGGGCCTGCCCGAGCCGGTCGCCGCGCTGGTGCAGCGGTGCATGTCCAAGCGGCCCGAGGACCGCCCGGCCACCGCCGAGGTGGCCCGTACGCTCGCCGAAGCGGCGGGTATCGCGGCGATCGTGCCGGTGTCACCGGCGTTCGGCCGGATGGACCCGGCGCTCGCCGAGAACGCGGGCACCACCATCCTGCCGTGGTCGGCGGAGACCGACGCGCTGCCGTTCTCGGCGGTGCGTACCCGCACGAGGCGGGCGGTGGCGCGGCGGCGCAAGGTCGAGGCCGGGGTGGCCGCCGTGGGCCTGGTCGCGGTCACCGCCACGCTCTGGGGGCTGACCTCGCGGAGCCCGGCCAGCGGCGGGGTGGAACCGACCGAGGCGCGGATGAGCCTGCCCGAGCCGATCCCCTGTGCCGTCGACTATTCGCTGCGCCGCGACACCGGCAAGGACTTCTCCGCCGAGCTGACGCTCACCAACACCAGCGACCGGGAACTGCGCGGCTGGACCATGAACTTCACGTTCCCCGGCAAGCAGACCGTGACCACGTCCCAGCCCACCGCGCGTCAGGCGGGGCGTACCGTCTCGATCGCCGCACCGGCGACGGACCCGGCGCTGGCGCCCGGCGCGTCGACGAAGCTGACACTGGCCGGCCGCTACACCGGGAGCAACACGCTGCCGGTGGAGTTCACCGTCGGCGGCAGCACCTGCGGCGTGCAGGTCTCCGGCATCGCCGGCTCGGCACCGACCACCGCGCCGCCGGTGAAGACGCCGGTCAAGCCGGCCACCAAGGCCACCGCCAAGAGCGGGCCGGCGAAGGCCAAGCCGGCCCCGGCGAAACCGAAGCCCAAGGCCGCGCCGAAGCCCAAGGGCAAGGAGGGCCCGAAGGGAAAAGCAAAGTAGACCGGCCGAAGGGGGGTGAGCACGGCAAGGGCAAGGGTCCTGGTCCCAAGAAGGGCTGACGGCCAGGTCAGCGGCCCCGGTCAGGTCACCGCGGAGAAGCGCTGCACCTGGGAGATGCCACCCTCCACGATCAGTACGCTGTCCGCCTTCAACACGGTGTCCGGCCCGACGTACCGGAACGGTTCCCCGGCCTGCTTCTCGCCGACCACCATCACGCCGTACCGGTCCTGCGGGGCGATGTCGCGCAGCGACCGCCCGACCAGCGGCGCGGGCACCTTGATCTTGGCGATGGCGAAGTCGTCGTCGAACTCGATGAAGTCGAGCATCCGGCTGACGATCAGGTGCGCCACCCGCTCGCCGGTCTCCTGCTCGGGGAAGACCACGTGGTGCGCGCCCACCGAGTGCAGGATCTTCGCGTGCTTCTCCGACGTGGCCCGCGCCCAGATCTGCTCGATTCCCAGCTCGGCCAGCGCCAGCACGGTGAGCACGCTCGCCTCCAGCGACGCGCCGATGGCCACCACGACCCGGCGGAAGTCCGCCAGCCCGAGCTGGCGCAGCACCGCCTCCTCGGTGGTGTCCGCCTGCACCACCCGGTCCAGGTCGGCCGACCAGTGCTGGACCCGCCCCGCGTCGCGGTCGATCGCCAGCACCTCGTAGCCGAGGCGGGACAGGGAGTCCGCCAGGCGCGAGCCGAACCGGCCCAGGCCGATCACCGCGATGCCGGTCTCCTCCGGATGTCTAGCCGACAATGGGTTGCTCCTCCGGGTAGCGGTACAGCCGTCGACGGGTGTTCAACGCGATGGCCGAGCCGAGGGTGAGCGGCCCGATCCGTCCGATGTACATGAGCGCGGTCAGCACGTACTGGCCCGGTGGCGAGAGCTGCCCGGACACGCCGACGGTCAGGCCGGTGGTGCTGAACGCGGAGGTGACCTCGAACAACGCGGCCGAGAACGATATGTGCGAGGTCAGCGCGATCAGGCCGACCGTCCCGCCGGCCACGAGCGCCACGCTCAGCAGCGCCACCGTCAGCGCCTGCCGCTGGCTCGCCGTCGCCACCCGGCGGTGCCCGACTGTGGTGTCCGGCTCGCCCCGCAGCTCGGCCCAGATGGCGAAGCCGAGCAGGAAGAACGTGGAGACCTTGATGCCGCCCGCGGTGCTGGCGCTGCCGCCGCCGATGAACATCAGGCCGATCAGCATGGGGTAGCTCTCGTCGGTGAGCCGCCCGACGTTGACGACGTCGAAGCCGCCGGTACGGCTCAACGCGATCTGGGTGAACGACGCCAGCAACTTGCCCGGCACGTCGAAGGTGCCGATCGTGAACGGGTTGCCCCACTCGGCCACCAGCAGGTACGCGACGCCGAAGACGGTCAGCACCACGCTGCCCCAGACGGTCAGCTTCGTGGCGACCGCCCAGCGCGCCGGCTGCCGCCACTCGCGTACCGCCTCGAACAGCGCCGGGAAACCCAGCCCGCCGATGATCGCGCCGACGCTGAGCGGCAGCGCCACCCAGCCGTCCCGGGAGAACGCGATCAGGCCGTCCGAGTAGAGCGCGAACCCGCCGTTGTTGAACGCCTGCACCGAGTGGAACACCGCCGACCAGAGCGCCCGGCCCGGCCGGTAGTCGTACGCCAGGAACAGGCGCGCGGCGATCACCGCCGTCATCAGCGCCTCGGTGACGAAGACCGTCGCCGCGATGCGCAGCAGCAGCCGGCGTACGTCGCCGAGACCGAACTCGGCGGTCTCCGCCTGCACGAGCAGCCGGTTACGCAGACCGAGCTGGCGGGACACCGCCAGGATCACCAGCGACGCCCCGGTCAGGATGCCCAGACCACCGAGCTGCGTCAGCACGGTGATCATCACGAGCCCGAAGCCGTTCCAGTAGTTCGGCGTGTCGGTCACCGCCATCCCGGTCACCGACACCGCCGAGGTGGAGGTGAACAGCGCGGTGACGAACGGGGTGTACCGCTGCTCGCTGGTGGCCCAGGGCAGCATGAGCAGGCCGGTGCCGACCAGGATCACCGCCAGGAACCCCAACGGCACCAGCCGTACGGGCTTCCGGAGCAGGCGGCGCACCCCGTCATCTTCCGTCCGGAGATTCACCGGCAGGTCAGGAACCGACCAACTGGCGGTCAACCACACCCGGTCTGCTGTGCGTACCCATCGACGACAGGAGACGGCGTTGCGACGTACCCTTTCCGCCCTCGGCGTGGCCGGCACGCTGCTCGCGGCGGCCGCAGTGGTGGTGCCGGCCGTGGCCGCCCAGGCCGGCCCGGACCACCGCGCCGCCGAGCAGGCTCGCCCGGCCCAGCGGCCGATCGTGATCGGCCACCGCGGCGCGAGCGGCTACCGCCCCGAGCACACCCTGGAGGCCTACCGGCTCGCCATCCGCCAGGGCGCCGACTTCATCGAACCGGACCTGGTCGCGACCAGGGACGGCGTCCTGGTCGCGCGGCACGAGAACGAGATCTCCGGTACGACGGACGTGGCCGCCCACCCCGAGTTCGCCGCCCGCAAGGCGACGAAGACCATCGACGGGGTGACAGTCACCGGCTGGTTCACCGAGGACTTCACGCTGGCCGAGCTGAAGACGCTGCGGGCCAAGGAGCGGCTGCCGCAGGTGCGGGTCGCCAACACCGCGTTCGACGGCAGGTTCGAGATCCCGACGTTCCAGGAGGTCATCGACCTGGCGCGGACCGAGTCGAAGGCCCGCGGCCGGACCATCGGCGTCTACCCGGAGACCAAGCACCCGACCTACTTCGCGTCGATCGGCCGTCCACTGGAGGAGCCGCTGGTGGCGGTGCTGCGCCGCAACCGGCTCACCCACCGCGCCGACCCGGTGTTCGTCCAGAGCTTCGAGACCGCCAACCTGCGCAAGCTCGACACGATGATCGACGTGCGGCTGGTGCAGCTCATGGACGCGTCCGGCGCGCCCTACGACTTCGTCGCGGGCGGCGACAAGCGGACCTACGCGGACCTGGCGACGCCCGCGGGACTGGCCTGGATCTCCCGGTACGCCGACGGCGTCGGCCTGAACAAGAACCTGATCGTGCCCCGGGACCCGGCCGGACGACTGCTCGCGCCGACAGCGGTGATCCGGGAAGCGCACCGGCGGAAGCTGGTGGTGCACGCGTGGACGTTCCGGGCCGAGAACCAGTTCCTGCCGGTGGACTTCCGGATCGGCACCGACCCGAACGCGCGTGGTGACATCACGTCCGAGTACGAGCTGTTCTTCGACCTGGGCCTGGACGGCGTGTTCAGCGACCACCCCGACACGGCGGTGGCCGCCCGAGCCGGCCGCTGACCCTGCTCCTTCTTCCGGGGTGCCCGCCGCAAGCGGCGGGCACCCCGTCCGCTTGCCCAGGTCCGTCACGGGCCCCCCGGCTCCCCAGCTCCGAGAGATCTTGGTATCAAACGGCCCTCATAGGGGCCCTTTCCTACCAAGATCTCCACCGATCCCACCTCGCGGAACGCCAGTCTCGCCCGATGGACGGCGCTCGACGCAGCAACAAGCCGAACGGGGAGCTCCCGCCCGCGCCGCCCCGAAACCTCTGCGATCTTGGAGTTGTGGCGCCTGATAAGTCGGGCTAACCGGGCATCCGAGGCGCCATAACTCCAAGATCGACGGTGGTGGGCGGTGGCGGGCGGGCTTGTCGCGCGGGGCGGGTACCACTTCGGGGAAGTGGCTGCTTCCGGGCGCGATGATGCCGCCACTTCGGCGTAGTGGAGTTGATCAGGCCGGAGGGTCGGCTACGTAGGTGCCTCGGCCGGGCTGGCCGGTGATCAACTCGCGATCGTGCAGTAGTGAGAGAGCGCGGGACGCCGTGTTCATGTGGACGCCATAGGCTTCGGCGAGTTCACGGGTCGAGGGCAACTTGTCGCCGGGCTTCAACTCGCCACTCTTGATCTTTGCGGCGAGTTCGTTGGCGATCTGACGATACGGCGCTTCGGCTGTAGGCATGGTGAGGACTCCGGTCGGTTCGGCACCTCCGATCATGCCGGGCCTACACCAGTAACTGCAACAAGCGGAAAGCCCGATGTGGACGCTCGACCTACACAGGTATTTTGGGTAGGCTGACCGCGTCCGGCTCCGGTTGGTTCGGCAAACCTCGGGAGCCGGACCCGGATTGGGCTCCGGGGTCGTACCGCCGAACGGGCTGCGGTCTCGGGGTCGGCGGCCCGCCCGCGTCCCCTGTCTGCAGGCGGGCCGCCTCCACGGCTCGGTGAGGAGGATCGGCGTGCGTAACGTGCTCAACCTGTTCCAGCCATCCCGGCGACGCGGCAAGGGCGGCTCGCCCAACCAGGGCTGGTACCGATCGGATTCGTGCCGGCCGCTGAGCGTCGGGCAGATCCGCGAGCGGAGGTTCCGCACCGTGCGGCACGGGCTCGACCCGGCGGAGGTGCACGCCTTCCTCTACCGGGTGGCGGGAGATCTGGCTCTGGCCCGGCGAGACGCGTCCCGGTACGCCGAGGAGAACACCCGCATCAAGGCGGCGCTCAGGAGCTGGCAGTCCCGGTTCACACCGGGCGCGCAGCGGTGAGCCGGGAGCGGTTCGTCGTACACCTGCCGGTTCTCGCGGCCGATCTCGACGGCGCGCGGGGGTTCGCGCGGGCCATCTGCCGGGCGCTCGGGTTCCTGGCCGACGTGGAGCGCGCCGGGACGACCGTGTCGCGGGAGGACGAGCAGTCCGTACGCCACTGGGTCTGGTGCGACCGCCCGCGCGACGGTGGCCGGCGATGTGCACGGGCGGCCGACCACGACGGGGACTGCGGCGGGCGGTGACCGACGCGCGATGGCGTGGGGCGACATTCCCGGCGAGGTGCGCGTGGTGGGTGTGGCCATCCCGGGTCGGTGCGGTTACGTGTCGATGTCCGCCGTTGTAACGTGCGGCCATCCCGTCACGGGTACTTGTGTGCGCCGACCACATAGCCCGTGGGTGACGTCACTTCTAGCGTGAGCCGACAACTGACATTCCCCCTGTCCTCACCTGGAGTCGCAATGACGATCCGGCACACGCGACGGGTGTTCCTTACCGCCGCCACCTCGGTGGCGGTCGCTCTGGCCGCCACGGCCTGTGGCAGCCCGCAGGACACCGCATCCGGCGGCGGCGACGCCGCCCCGGTCAAGGTCGGTCTGGTCTACTCCCAGTCCGGGCCGCTCGCCAGCTACGGCAAGCAGTACATCGAGGGTTTCAAGGCGGGCCTCGACTTCGCCACGAAGGGCACCGGCAAGGTCGGTGACCGCACGATCGAGGTGACCGAGGCCGACGACGCGGGCGACCCGGCCAAGGCCGTGTCCGCCGCGAAGGACCTGATCGGCAAGGGTACGAAGATCATCGCCGGGTCCACCTCCTCCGGGGTGGCGCTCCAGGTCGCGCCGATCGCCGCGCAGAACAAGGTGCTGTTCATCTCCGGCCCGGCCGCCACGGACGCGGTGACCGGTGCGAACAAGTACACGTTCCGTTCCGGCCGGCAGTCGTGGCAGGACGTGGTGACCGCCCGGTCGTTCATCGGCGACGCGGGCGGCAAGAAGGTCGTGGTGTTCGCGCAGGACGGCGCGTTCGGTGACGCGAACGAGGCCGCCGTCAAGGCCGTCATCGGCGGCGCCGGTGCGAACGTGAGCAGCGTACGGGCCCCGGCCAGTGCCACCGAGTTCACGCCGTTCGCCAGCCAGATCAAGGCCGCCAAGCCGGACCTGCTCTTCGTCGCCTGGGCCGGCACCACCGCCGGCGCGATGTGGCAGACGCTCGACCAGCAGGGCGTCCTCGCCTCCACCACCGTCGTCACCGGCCTCGACATCCGCGCCTCGTGGCCGACGTTCGGCGCGGCCGGCAGCAAGATCTCGTTCCTGTCGCACTACTTCGACGGCGCCAGCGACACCGAGGCCGCCAAGGCCGCGAAGGCGAAGGTGCCGGGCGGCACGCTCGACCTGTTCCACCCGGACGGGTTCGCCGCCGCGCAGATGGTCGTCCGTGCCGTGCAGGAGGGCGGCGACGACGTGGAGAAGATGGTCAAGGCGCTGGAGGGCTGGGAGTTCGAGGGCGTCAAGGGCACCATGAAGATCCGCGCCGAGGACCACGCCCTGCTCCAGCCGATGTACCAGGCGAAGCTCTCCGGCAGCGGAACCGCCTTCACGGCGACCGCGCAGAAGTCGCTCACCGGTGACGAGAGCGCGCCGCCGGTCGCGCAGATGAAGGGCTGACCGATGCTCGCCACCCGCGGTCTGACCTGGCGGATCGGTGAGGTCGCCATCGTCGACTCCGTCTACCTCGATCTGGCGCCGGGGGAGTTCCTCGGCGTGATCGGGCCCAACGGCGCCGGCAAGACCTCCCTGTTCAACCTGATCACCGGCCTGCGCCGGCCCACCGAGGGCACGGTCCTGCTGGACGGCGCGGACATCACCGCGCTTCCGCCGTACCGGCGTGCCCGGCTCGGCCTGGGGCGTACCTTCCAGGCGTCCTCGGTCTTCGGCTCGCTGAGCGTGCGGGAGAACGTCCGGCTCGCCGTACAGGCACACCGGGGTGGCTCGATGAAGCTGTGGCGGCGGGCGGCGGCCGACCGGGAGGTGGCCGCCGCCGCCGACGCGGCGCTCGACCGGGTCGGCCTGCACCACAGGGGTACGGCGCTCGCCGGCACCCTGGCCCACGGCGAGAAGCGCAAGCTGGAGATCGCGCTGCTGCTCGCCGGTGAACCCCGGGTGATGCTGCTGGACGAGCCGATGGCCGGGGTGAGCGCCGAGGACGTACCCGAGCTGGTCAGCGTGATCAAGTCGTTGACCGGGGACAGCGGCCGGGCGGTGCTCATGGTGGAACACCACATGGACGTGATCCTGGAGCTGGCCGACCGGATCGCCGTGATGCACCACGGCGCGCTGCTGGCCTGCGACACCCCGGACACGGTGATGGCGAACGCCACCGTGCAGGAGGCGTACCTGGGGGAGGCGCTCTAAATGACCGAACCTGTCCTGTCCGTGGCGGACCTGTCCGTGCGGATCGCCGGACTGCACATCCTCCAGGGGGTGTCGTTCGAGGTCGCGCCCACCGGCGTGACGGTGCTGCTCGGGCGCAACGGCGTCGGCAAGACCACCACGCTGCGCGCGATCGTCGGGCTGACGCCGCGCGGCGAGGTGCGCGGAAGCGTACGCATGGGTGCCCGCAGCCTGCTCGCCCGCCCCACCCACCGGCTGGTCCGCGACGGCCTCGGCTACGTGCCGGAGGACCGCTGCGTCTTCGCCGGGCTCACCGTCGCGGAGAACCTGCGGCTCGCGGAACGACGCGGCGTCACGCCCGCGTACGACAAGGTCTTCGCGCTTTTCCCGGAGCTGGAGCGGCGCGGACGGCAACGGGCCGGCTCGCTGTCCGGCGGGCAGCAGCAGATGCTCGCGATCGGCCGGGTGCTGCTGAACGACAACCGGCTGCTGCTGGTCGACGAGCCGACGAAAGGGCTGGCGCCGAAGGTGGTGACCGAGGTGGCCGAGGTGCTGGAACGGGTGGCGGAATCCGTGCCGGTGCTGCTGGTCGAGCAGAACCTGGCGGTGGTGCGGCGGCTGGCCACAGACGCGGTGGTGCTCTCCGCCGGGAAGGTCGCCTGGACCGGCGACGCTCGGGAGCTGCTGCTGGAGACGGCGCTGACGAAGTCGTTGCTCGGTGTGGGTTCTGGCTCCGGGGAGGTGCACGCGTGAACACCGTGGTCCTGCTGACGCTGACCGGGCTCGGCCTGGCGGCGCTGTACTTCCTCGTGGCCTCCGGCCTGTCCCTGGTGTTCGGTCTCGCCGACGTGCTCAACTTCGCGCACGGGCTGTTCCTCGGCGTCGGCGCGTACGCGACCTGGTGGGCCTCGGGCAACCTGCCCGGCGCCGGACCGGACGGGTTCGGCTTCGTGCTCGCTGTCGTCTTCGGTGTGCTGGCCGGTTCGCTCGTCGCGGTGCTGGTGGAGCTGGTGCTGATCCGGCCGCTCTACTCCCGCACCATCGAGCAGGTGCTCGTCACAGTCGGCCTGTCGCTCGCCGGGGTGGCGCTGCTCCAGGCCACCTGGGGTGCGGACCCGCGGCCGTTCCCGCGCCCGGACTGGAGCCGGGGCGTCACATCGGTGCTCGGCGCGCAGGTGCCGAACGCCGGGCTGCTGCTGATCGTCGCCGCCGCGGTGGTGCTCGGCGCGCTGCTGGCGTTCCTGCGTTGGACCCGCTACGGCCTGATCATCCGGGCCGGCGTGGAGAACCGGGAGATGGTGACGGCGCTCGGCATCGACGTGCGCAAGGCGTTCACGCTGGTCTTCGCGATCGGCGGGGCCGCCGCCGCGCTGGCCGGCGCGCTCGGCGGCGTCTACTTCGGCACCGTCTCGCCGGGACAGGGCGGCTCGCTGCTGATCTTCGCCTTCATCGTGGTGGTGATCGGCGGGATGGGCTCGGTGGTCGGGTCCGCGTACGCGGCGGTCGCGGTGGGGCTGCTGCAACAGTTCGTCAACTACTACGGCACGTCCGGGCTGGGCGACCTGTGCGTGGTCGGTCTGCTCGCCGTGGTGCTGCTGCTGCGTCCGCAGGGCCTGGCCGGAAAGGTGGCTCACGCATGACCAACTCGGTGGTCGACGCGCCTCCGGCGCAGGTGCCCGACGAACTGACTCCCGGGCGTTCCCGCTGGCACGGCCTGCGTCCGTACCTGCCGTTGGTGGCTCTGGTGGTGGCGGCTGTGCTGCCGTACTCGACGCTGAACCTGCCCGGCATCTTCGAGGGGCCGCTGAACTCGCCCGGCACGCTGCAACTGCTCGCCATCTGCCTGGTCTTCGGCGGGCTGGCGGCCGGATACGACCTGCTGTTCGGGCGTACCGGCATGCTCTCCTTCGGCCACGCCCTCTACTTCGCCGCCGGGGTGTACGGCACCGACATCCTGGTCACCAAGGCCGGGCTGCCGCTGTGGCAGGCGGCCGTGCTCACGGTGATCGGCGGAACCACGCTCGCCGCGCTGCTCGGCGCGGTGGCGCTGCGTACGGTGGGCATCGCGTTCGCCATGGTGACGCTGGCGTTCGCGCAGGTGGGGGCGATCCTGGTGGCCCGCGACTTCGGCGGCCTCACCGGCGGCGAGGAGGGCCTGCCGCTGGACGTGTCGGGGCTGCCGGCGGCGCTGGTGGGCGTCACCAACACGGTGAACCTGTACTGGCTGGCGCTGGCGTACCTGGCCATAGTGGTCCTGGTCGTGCACCGGGTCAGCGCCTCGCCGACCGGGCGGGTGCTCGCCGGGCTGCGCGACGACGAGCGGCGCATCGGCGTGCTCGGGCTCGACCCGTACCGGTTCAAGTTGGTCGCGTTCACGCTCGCCGGTGGCCTCGCGTCGGCCGGCGGGGTGGTCTACGTGCTGATCGTCGGCGGCGCCAGCCCGCACATCACCTCGTCGGAGCTGACGCTGTCGCTGCTGGTCATGGTGGTGCTCGGCGGCCCCGGTACGCGATGGGGGCCGGTGCTGGGCGGCGTCCTCTACATGTACCTGGACCACCGGCTCACCGCGTTCGGCAGCAGCGAGGCGGTGAACAGCCTGCCCGCGTTCCTCAGCCACCCGCTGAGCCAGCCCCTGTTCGTCCTGGGCACGGTGTTCATCCTGGCCGTCTACTTCTTCCCCGGCGGCCTGGCCAGCCTGCGAACCCGCCTGACCCCCGTCCTGACCGCCCTCCGCCGCCCCCGCTGACCCGCTCCCGCCCCGCCCACCTCTGCTCCGGCGATCATGAAGTTAACGCCGCGACACGCCGTCCGATGGCGCTAACTTCATGATCGCGCGGGACAGGGCCCGGGCGGGGATGCGGGAAGGGGAACGGACATGGGGGAGCGGGAGCAGCGGCTTGCTGTGGTCAGCGGGGGTGGGACCGGGATCGGGGCTGCGGTGACGCGTGGGCTCGTCGAGGACGGGTTCGACGTTCTCGTGGTCGGGCGGCGGGGGGACGTGCTCGACGCCGCCGCGCGGCGGATCTCTGACGAGAGCGGGCGGGACGGGGCGGTCACCGCCGTCGCCGCCGACCTGGCCGATCCGGGGCAGGTCGGCGCGGTGGTGGACGCGGTCGGGGACCGTGCCGTGGACGCCGTCGTCAACAACGCCGGGGGTTACCTCCACGGGGCGACAGACTCGCTCGGCGGGGTGGCGGACTGGTGGCGGGCCAACCTGGACGCCAACGTGCTCACCGCCGTCCTGCTCACCGAGGCGCTGCTGCCGGCCCTGCGCCGTCCCGGCGGCCGGGTGGTCCTGCTCGGCTCGATCGCCGCGCAGCGCGGCGGCGCCGGGCCGTACTCGGCCGCGAAGGCCGCGCTGCACGGCTGGGCGTACGACCTCGCCGCCCAGCTCGGACCCGACGGGATCACCGTCAACGTGGTCAGCCCCGGCTACGTGGCCGAGACCGAGTTCTTCGGCGACCGGATGACGCCCGAGGGCCACGCCAAGCGGGTCGCCGCCACGCTCGTCGGCCGGGCCGGAGTGCCGGACGACATCGCGGCGGCAGTGCGCTACCTGGTCGGACCGTCCGCCGGGTACGTCACCGGGCAGGTGCTCGGCGTCAACGGCGGTTCCGTGCTCGGCCGCTGACACGCGGAAGGGGCGGCGGCCCCCCGTGTGGCCACCGCCCCTTCGCGTACGTCGTGGTCAGCCGTTGAGCATCTCGTACGCCGACGCCGGCGCCTTCTGCACCTGCGAACCCGTCGGCGCGGTGAGCTTCGGCGCCTTGCCGAAGTCGTAGTACTTGGCGACCAGCTTCATCGCCTTCGTCTTGCCGGCGGCCGGCACGTCAAGGGTCAGCGACGTGAGGTTCCCGTCCGGCCCGACCACGGCCGTGAACGGCACCTTCTTCGCCGCCTCACCCAGCGCGGCCACGTCCACCGTGCTGAAGTTCTCGCGGATGTCGGCGTTGGCGGTCAGGTCGGCGAACCCGCCGTACGTGCCGTTGCCCCGATCCTCGACCGTCTCGGCGGTCCGGATGACAGCGGCCGTGTTGGCCGGGTCGGCGTTCTGGTAGACCGGCACCTCCGAGGCGTCGTCGAGCTTCGTGCGGTCCAGGAGCATCCAGCGCTTCGGCAGCTTCATCGCCTCCTGCAGGCCGGGCATGCCGGTGATCTTGACGCGCACCCAGATGTCGTCCTCGATCACGCGGAAGGTCATTCCCATGGTGAACTCGGGGTCCTTCTCCGACACGGTCAGCTCCACGCCGCGCGCCGCCGGGTCGACCAGCCCGTCGAACTTCTCGGTGCCCTCGATGGTGGAGAACCGGAAGGCCGGGTCCTTCTCGTCCGGCACGGCGGCCAGCAGCGCGGCCTTCGGGTCGGCCGACGGGCTCGGCGCCGGTCCGGCGCCCTCGGAGGCGTCCCCGGTCCCGCACCCCGCGGACAGGACGGTGGTGGCCAGCACGGCCGTCGCGAGAGCCGCGATCCGCCGGAGGTTGCCGGCGGAACCGAATCGCTGCGTCATGGTGTTCGACTCACTTTCCCAGGTGATTGTTGCCGGGTAAGTATCGTCAGACGTCACGGCGGCATCGCTGCCGATATGCTGCCGTCCGACTGCCGTCGGCCACAGTGGGTGCCGGCAGGCGACACGGGGGCGGAAACTCGCATGTCAGAGGCGCTGCGCTTCGAAGTGCTCGGCCCGCAGCGGGCCTGGTACGCCGACCGTCAGCTCGATCTGGGGCCGGCCAAGCAGCGGGCCGTACTGGCCGTGCTGCTGCTCGCCGCCGGCCGTCCCGTGCCGAGCGGGCAGATCGTCGAGGCGGTGTGGCCGGACGAGGCACCGGTGAACGGCCTCAACGTGGTGCAGAAGCACGTCGCCGGTCTGCGCCGGGTGCTGGAACCCGACCGGTCACCGCGTACGCCGGCCCGGGTGCTCACCCTCACCGACGCGGGATATCTGCTGCGGGTGCCGCCCGAGGCGGTGGACGTGGTGCGCTTCGAGCGCGGCGTACGGAGCGCGCGGTCGGCCCAGGCGGCCGGGCGTACGGAGGAGGCGCTCGCCGAGGTGAGCGCCGCCCTGGAGCTGTGGCAGGGGGAGCCGTTCACCGGGTTCGCCGGGCCGTACTTCGACGCGGCCCGGCACCGGCTGGTGGAGCTGCGCGCGGTCGCCCTGGAGACGCGTGTCGACCTGGAGCTGGCCGACGGCCGGCACGGCGAGCTGGTCGGCCGGCTGGTCGAGCTGGTCGCCGAGTTCCCCGTCCGGGAGCGGCTGCGCCACCAGCTCATGCTGGCGTTGCACCGCAGTGGACGGCAGGCCGAGGCGCTGGCCGCCTACCGCGACTACGCCGGGCTGCTCCGCGACGAGTACGGCATCGAGCCGGGCGGGGCGCTCCAGGATCTGCACCGGCGCATCCTGCGCGCCGACCCGGACCTCCTGGCACCGGCCCAGCCGCCGCCGGCGAACCCGGCCGAGAACCCGCCTCCGCCCACCGCTGCGCCCCGGTCCGCGGTCTCGGCGCAGCTCACCGTTCCGGTCCAGTTCACCGTCTCCGCACAGCCGGGCGGTCCGGTCCGGCCGCCACCGTCCGCCGAGTCGCCGACCGGCGTGCCGGCTTGGGTTCCGTCCCCTGTCGCGCCGCCTTTCGGTGCCGTGCCGCCGACCAGGCGTCCGGCCGGTGTGCCCGGATGGCTCAGCGTCGTCGCGACTGTGGGCGGCGCGCTCACCGCCCTGCTCTCGTTCGGCATGCTCACCTGGCTGGTGGTGCTGCTGTACGGAATCTGGCGACGCGGCCTGGGCAGCGTCGTCGCCGCGGTCTGCTACCTGACCGTGGCCGTGACGTTCGTGGCGGTCCTCGGCAGCAGCGAGTCGGAGGAACCCACCGCGTTCGAGATCGGCCTCCTGATGGTCTGGCTGACCGCCTGGCTGGGTGGCGTCCCGCACGTGGTGCTGCTCAACGGCCGGCTGCACGCCTGGCTGCGTGGCCTCTGGCGTGGGCGGCCGTACGCCAACCGCAACCGGCTGCGCCGGGAGTACGCCCGCTACCTGCTCTACCAGTACCCGTCGGCCCGCAACGACCTGCGCATCGGGCGCCCCGACCTGCCCCGCGCCTACGACGACGGCGGACTGGTGGACGTCAACTCGGTGCCGGACCAGGTGATCGCCGGGCTGCCGGGACTGACCCGGTCGCAGGCGCAGCACGTGGTGGTCGACAGGCGGCTGCGCGGTCCGTACACCTCGATGGAGGAGCTGGCCGCCCGGTGCCTGCTGCCGGCGGCGGCGACCGACTCGCTGCGCGAGCTGCTGGTCTTCCTGCCGCCCGTGGCGCCGCAGCAGCCGCCCGCGCCACCGTCCGGGCCGCCGGAGTCGTCCGCCCTCCCTGGTAGAAATGCCGGATGAGCCAGGATCGGATGGCCGTCCGGGAGCGCGCCGAGGCGGTACTGCGGCGGCTGGCGGGTGACCACGCCCGGCTGCGCGAGGACCAGTGGCGGGCCATCGAGGCGCTGGTGGTCGACCGCCGGCGGGTGCTGTGCGTGCAGCGCACCGGCTGGGGCAAGTCGGCCGTCTACTTCGTGGCCACCGCGCTGCTGCGCGAGGGGAACCGGCACGGGCCGACGGTGATCGTCTCGCCGCTGCTGGCGCTGATGCGCAACCAGGTCGAGGCCGCGGCCAGGGCCGGCATCCGGGCGCGCACCATCAACTCGGCGAATCTGGACGAGTGGGACGAGATCACCGCCGAGATCCACGCGGGCGCCGTCGACGTGCTGCTGATCAGCCCGGAGCGCTTGAACAACCCGGACTTCCGCGACGGCGTCCTGCCGAAGCTCGCCGCCACCACCGGGCTGCTCGTGGTGGACGAGGCGCACTGCGTCTCCGACTGGGGGCACGACTTCCGCCCCGACTACCGGCGGCTGCGCACGTTCCTGGCCAACCTGCCCGAGCGCACGCCGGTGCTCGCCACCACGGCCACCGCCAACGCCCGGGTCACCCAGGACGTGGCCGAGCAGCTCGGCGACGCGCTGGTGCTGCGCGGCACGCTGGACCGCGAGTCGCTGCGTCTCGGCGTCCTCGATCTGCCGAGCCCGGCACACCGCCTGGCCTGGCTGGCCGACCACCTGGACCGGCTCCCCGGCTCGGGCATCGTCTACACGCTCACCGTGGCGGCGGCGACCGAGACGGCCGAGTTCCTGCGCGGGCGGGGCTGGTCGGTCGCGTCGTACACCGGGCAGGCCGAGGACGCCGACCGGCGGGCCGCCGAGCAGGACCTGCTGGACAACAAGATCAAGGCGCTGGTCGCCACGAGCGCGCTCGGCATGGGCTTCGACAAGCCCGACCTCGGCTTCGTCGTGCACCTGGGCGCGCCGCCCTCGCCGATCGCCTACTACCAGCAGGTCGGCCGCGCGGGCCGGGCCGTCGAACACGCCGAGGTGCTGCTGCTGCCCGGCGCGGAGGACGCGGCCATCTGGCGGTACTTCGCCTCGCTCGCCTTCCCGCCCGAGGAACAGGTCCGGGCCGTGCTCGCCGCGCTGGACACCGAACGGCCGATCTCCACCCAGGCCCTCGAACCGGTGGTCGACCTGCGCCGGGCCCGGCTGGAGCTGATGCTCAAGGTGCTCGACGTGGACGGCGCGGTCCGCCGGGTGCGCGGCGGCTGGCTCGCCACCGGCGAGCCGTGGGTCTACGACGAGGCCCGGTTGCGGCGCGTCGCCGACGCGCGCTCCGCCGAGCAGCGGGCCATGCGGGAGTACGCCTCGACGTCCGGCTGCCGGATGCGCTACCTGCGGGAAGGGCTGGACGACACCGGGGCGGCCGACTGCGGGCGGTGCGACAACTGCGCCGGCCCGCTGTTCGACGCCGAGGTCTCCGAGGCGGCGCTGACCGCCGCGCAGACGTTCCTCGGGCGCCCCGGCGTGCCGATCCCGCCCAAGAAGCTCTGGCCGACCGGGCTGGAGTCTGTCGGCGTACCCCTGAAGGGCCGCATCCCCCCGGCGGAGCAGGCGCTGCCCGGCCGGGCCGTGGGGCGACTGTCCGACCTGGGGTGGGGCGGGCGGCTGCGTGGGCTGGCCGGGCCGGAGGCGCCGGACGGCCCGGTGCCCGACGACGTGGTGGCCGCCGTGGTCGAGGTGCTGAAGGCGTGGGCGCACGGCGACGACCCGTGGCCCCGGCGGCCGGCGGGTGTGGTCGCCGTCGGCTCCCGGGCGCGACCGGTGCTGGTCGGCTCGCTGGCCGAGCGGATCGCCGCCGTGGGCCGGCTGCCGCTGCTCGGCCAGGTCGTCCCGGCCGGTCCGTCCGGCGGTGGCGGGCCGCGCGGCAACAGCGCCCAGCGGGTACGCGCGCTGCACGACGCCTTCCACCTGCCCGACGAACTGGCCGACGCGCTGCCGGGGCTGAACGGGCCGGTGCTGCTGGTGGACGACCTGGTCGACTCGGGCTGGACGATGGCCATGGCGGCGCGGCTGCTGCGCCGGGCCGGTGCTCCGGACGTGCTGCCGCTGGCGCTCGCGGTGGCCGGCTGACGTTCCCGGCCGGCGCGGAAAGTTCCCGCGCCGGGCGGAATGCGAGCGTCGCCACCGTCGGCGGACCGTCGTCGGGCCGGCACCCGGGCGGCGGTACCGTGGGGTCATGACCGAGCAGCGACCCGTCGTCCAGACGTACACCGTGACCGGGATGACCTGCGAACACTGCGTCAAGGCGGTGACCGAGGAGCTGTCCGCGCTGCCCGGTGTCGACGAGGTCCGGATCGATCTGACCGGAGGCACCGCCACCGTCACCAGCGCGGCGCCGCTGTCCGTCGAGTCCGTGCGTGCCGCCGTGGACGAGGCGGGTTACGAGCTGGTCGGCGGCGGTGCCTGAGTCGTCGTCCGGCACGTCCGGCACCGGCGTCGTCCCCGACGATCCCGGGGCCGGCTCCGTCGCTCCTGCGGCACGGCCCGGGAACGCTGCGCGGTCCGGTGACGCTGCTCCCGCTGTGGTGGACCGGGAGACGCTGCGGCTGGCCCTGGTGGTGGGCGGCCTGGTGCTCGCCGTCCTGCTCGGCTTCGGCCTCGGGCGGATGAACGCGCCGGCTGGCCCGGCCCGGCCCGCGACGGCAGGCGGGGTCGCCACGGGCGGCGCCGACGGCGGCGCGCACGCCCACTCACCCGGAACCGGCGCGCACACGCACGACGGCGCCACCGTCACCCAGGGCGGCGGCGACGGCGCGACGGGGCTGTCGATCACCTCGGCCGGCTACACGCTGGTGCCGTCGACCGAACTGGTCGCGGACCGCGCCGGTGAGCTGCGCTTCCAGATCCGCGACGACCAGCGCCGGGCGGTCACCCGGTTCGCCGTCGTGCACGACAAGCCGATGCACGTGATCATGGTCCGTCGTGACCTCAGCGGTTACCGGCACCTCCACCCGACGATGGCCGCCGACGGGACCTGGTCGGTGCCGATCGCGTCACCGGAGGCGGGCCCCTGGCGGATGTACGCGGACTTCACCGCCGTCGCCGACGACGGCCGCCAGGTCGCCGTGGTGCTCGGCGCCGACCTGACCGCGTCCGGCGCGTACCGGCCACGGCCGCTGCCCGCCGCCGCCACGTCGGCGACAGTCGACGGATTCACCGTCGCGTACGCGGGCACGCCGGAGGTGGGGAAGTCGGTGCCGCTGCGGTTCCGGGTCACCGGCGCGGACGGAGCGGCGGCGTCGCTGGAGCCGTACCTCGGGGCGTACGGGCACCTGGTGGCGTTGCGCGAGGGCGACCTCGGCTACCTGCACGTGCACCCGGAGCCGGTGCGCGACGGCGACGACGTGACGTTCTGGCTGAGCGCGCCGGGGCCTGGTAGCTACCGGATGTTCCTGGACTTCCAGGTCGGCGGCGTGGTGCGGACCGCCGAGTTCACGCTGACGGTGGCCTGAGTCCCGCGCGGGCCGGGCGGTCAGCCGGCCCGGCGCACCGGGCGGCGGGCCAGGTAGCGGAGCAGATCGCGGATGTGGTGCTTCTCCTCCGCGGGCACGTTCGGGTCGGCGAGCCGGTCCAGGATGACCCGCACGTCGGCCTCGACCGGGCCGTCCTCGGCGCCCCGGCGGCGGGGCACCGGCCCGGCGTCGGGCAGGCCCAGCGCGCGGAACGCGGCCGCCACGGGCAGGTCGAGGGCGGCGCAGAAGCCGCGGACCTTCGCGAGTTCGGGGTAGTCCTGCCAGTCGCCGGCCAGCCAGCGGAACACCGTGGAACGGCCGACACCGGTGTGGGTGGCGAGGTCGGTCACCGTCCAGCCGCGCTCCTCGCGCGCGGCGTCGATGGCCCGTCGTACGAAGCGCGCGAAGGCCATCTGAGGCGAAACGTCTGCGGAACCCATCCCTGGTGGATCTGTCCCCTTCCTCCGGTGGCCCGGCTCGCGCATCGAGCCTAGTACGCCGAACCGGAGAAGTAACTGACTGATCGGTCCGGAGGTCTCGTCGGCGGGACTCAACTACGGAAGCCTGCTTCGGGTAATGCACTTCGGGTAATAGGCTGAGGAAACCCTGGGAGTCGATGGAGGAGAAGCATGGCCGAGCCGGACCGTCCCGTACCGCATCGCCCCGGCGCGGTGAGCGTCTTCTTCGTGGCCAAAGCCGCCGTGTTTGCGCTCGGCTTCTGGATCTGGCTGCTGGTGCTGGCGGTACGCGGCAGCGAGGCGACCGGCGTACACCTGATCGCCGCGACCGGTGCGATCTGCACGACGCTGGCCTCGGTGGTGCTCGGTGCGCGCCTGGCGTTGCAGCGCAACGCCGCCGACCGGCACGCGGAGCTGAAGCGGCTGCTCGTGGACATCTCGTGGAACGCCTTCGCCGCCGCCGGGAACGCCGAGCATGCCGGGAAGGTGGTGCCGTTCCCGAGCGCGTCGCACGACGGCGAGCGAGGGCCGAACCGTGGCGCCGGTGAGCGGGTGTCGGTGCTGGACCGGGGCGACCGCAACCGGGGCGACCGGGGGCGGTAGGGCCGCCCCGCTGCCACGGCTCAGCCGGCCTCGGCCAGCAGCGTCTCCAGCCGGGGCGTGACACCCCACTGGCCGACCAGCTCGCGGTACTCGGCCCGCTGCCCGTCGGTCGGCGCGCCCGCCGTGCGCCGCGCCCGGATGAGCAGGTTGCGCGGCGTGTGCTGGGAGTCGACGAACTCCACCACCTCGGCGCGGTAGCCGTGCAGGCGCAGCAACGCGGCCCGAAGCGAGTCGGTGAGCACGTCGGCGAACCGCTCCCGCAGGATGCCCTGCCGGGTCAGCAGCTCGTACGGCGCCGGCGCCTGACCGGCCCGGAGCTGGGCGGCCAGGTCGTGGTGGCAGCAGGGCGCGGCGAGGACCCAGCGGGCGTTCCACCGCACCGCCCGGGCCAGCGCCTCGTCGGTGGCGGTGTCGCAGGCGTGCAGCGCCAGCACCAGGTCGGGCGCCGGTTCGACGGACGCGTCGGCGATGGTGCCGGCCACGAAGCCGACCCGGTCGGCCCAGCCGAGCCGCTCGGCCAGTTCCGTGTTTCGGCGGCGCTGGTCCTCGCGGACGTCCACCCCGACGAGCGTCACGTCGAGGCCGCGCTGGACCAGGTAGCGGTAGGCGGCGAAGGTCAGGTACGCGTTGCCGCAGCCCAGGTCCACCACCCGCAACGGGCCGGTGAGGTCGTCGGGCAGCGTTGCCGCGAGCGCGCGCAGGAACGCGTCGACCTGGCGCCGCTTGGCCGCCGATCCGCCGATCTCCCGGAACAGGGGGTCGCCCGGGTCCAGCAGCCACTCCTTGGGCCGGTCGTGCCCGCCCGGCTCGGCAGCCGGACGGCTGGCCGCCGCGCGGTGCACCTGGGCCTCGCCGGACTTGGTCACCCGGAGCTGGAGCGTGGCGTCGGCGGTCTCCACGTGCCAGTTGCCGAACGGCTCGGCGAGCAGTTCGTCGACCGCCGCGCCGGCCTCCGTACCGGGTGCCACGTTGCGGGTGTGCGGCCGTGACCCGTCGGAGACGGCGATCTGCAGGCGAGGACCGGCCTTGAGCGTGACCGGGCGCAGTTCCGCGCGTACCACCGAGGGACGCTGCCCACGACGTCGCCCGGCGGCGACCGCGCGGGTCAGCCCGGGCGCGAGCAGCAACGCCCGCACCTCGGCCAGCGCCGAGTCCAGCGCTTCCGGCATCAGTTCCTACCTTTCCTGGCCGCCCCGCCGCCGCCGTCGACCGCCACCGACTGGTTGATCATGAAGTTGGCGGCCGTGAGCATGGCGTGTCGCGCCGTCAACTTCATGATCGTCGCAATGAGGGGGGCGGGGATGGGGACGGCCTCCGGGACCGGGGTCCGGGAGGCCGTATCCGTTTGGTGTTCGTCAGTCGGCGTTAGTGGCCTCGGCGGGCGCACCGGTGCTGCCGCTGCGGCGCCGGCGACGACGACGGGGCTTGGTGCTCGCGGCGTCGCCCTCCGTGGGCTGCGGTGCGGCGGCGGTCTCGGCCGCGCCCTCGCTGCCGATCACCGCGGTCGGCTCACCGGCCACCGTCTCGCCGGCCCGGCGGCGACGCCGACGACGCGGCGTACGCGAGGTCTCGTCGTCCGCGGCGTCGGCCTGCACGGAGGGCGAACCGGCGGACGAACCGCCCTCGCCGCCCCGGCCACGGCCGCGGTCGCCGCGCTCGCGGCCCCGGCTGTCGCCACGCCGCGCGCCCCGGCGCGACCGGCTGCCGCCGCCACCCAGGTCCTCCTCGACCTCGGCGGACAGGCCGGCGCGGGTGCGCTCGGCGGTCGGCAGCGTGCCGCTGACGTCCGTCGGGATGCCCAGGTCCGTGTAGAGGTGCGCGGAGGTGTGGTACGTCTCCGGCGGCTCGGGCATGTCCAGCCCGAGCGTCTTGTCGATGATCCGCCAGCGGGGCATGTCGTCCCAGTCGACGAACGTCACGGCGGAACCCGTGGCCCCGGCCCGGCCGGTACGGCCGATGCGGTGGGTGTAGGTGTCCTGGTCCTCGGGGCAGTCGTAGTTGATCACGTGCGTGACGCCCGTGACGTCGATGCCCCGCGCCGCCACGTCGGTGGCGACAAGCGTGTCGATCTTGCCGGCCCGGAACGCCCGCAGTGCCCGCTCGCGCGCGCCCTGCCCGAGGTCGCCGTGCACGGCGGCCACGGCGAAGCCGCGGAAGTCGAGATCCTCGGCGACCCGGTCGGCGGCCCGCTTGGTACGGGTGAAGATCATGGTCAGCCCGCGGCCCTCGGCCTGCAGGATGCGCGCCACGATCTCGACCTTGTTCAGCGAGTGCGTCCGGTACGCGAGCTGCTTGGTCTGCGGCGACGGACCGGTCTCGGCGGTGTGCCCGGCGTGGATGGTCACCGGCCGGCGCAGGAAGCGCCGGGACAGCGCGACGATCGGGTCCGGCATGGTGGCCGAGAACAGCATGGTCTGCCGGTCCTCCGGCAGCATCGCCAGGATCTTCTCGACGTCGTCCAGGAAGCCCAGGTCGAGCATGCGGTCGGCCTCGTCGAGGACGAGCGCGCGGACCCGGTCGAGCCGCAGGTGCTTCTGCTTCTGCAGGTCCAGCAGGCGGCCGGGGGTGCCGACCAGGATCTCGACGCCCTTGCGGAGCGCCTCGATCTGCGGCTCGTACGCCACGCCGCCGTAGATCGGCAGCACCCGGACGCCCCGGGTGCGGCCCGCGGCGTCGAGGTCCTTGGCTACCTGGATGCCCAGCTCACGGGTGGGTACGACGACGAGCGCCTGCGGGACGCCGTCGCTGCCCTCGGACGGGGCGAACACCCGCTCCAGCAGCGGGATGCCGAAGCCGAGGGTCTTGCCGGTGCCGGTCGGCGCCTGGCCGATCAGGTCGACGCCGCGCAGCGCGATCGGCAGCGCGTACTCCTGGATGGCGAAGGCGCGGGTGATGCCGGCGGCGGCCAGCGCCTCGACGGTTTCCTGCCGCGCGCCGAGCGCGGCGAACGTGGGTGCCTCCGGGGGGACCGGAGCGGTGGGGGCCAGTGGCTGGCCGGAAATCTGCTCGCTCATATGGATTTGGGGGTGCCCTCTCGTGGTGCGCCCCTCAGGTCCTCAGGGCGCGATCGGTGTGGCGCGGGCCACGCGGTCACTGGCGATTTCGCCGAGCCGGACCGGGCCGCACGCGCGTCGGGGACCGGTCTTGATCAGCAAGTGACCGAATCGGTGCCCACGGCAACTGTCTCATCCTACCTGAACGGCCCCTGAGTCGTCCCGATTCCCAGGTGGTGGCCGTGCGCGCGGGGCGGCTCGCTGTGACTTGAGTCACAGCGGGGCCGCCGGTAGCCTGCGCTGATGTCCGCCCCCGCCGCCTCCGGACCCACCGCCCCCGACCCCGCCGCGATCGACCTGTTCGGGCTCGTCGCCTACGGCGAACTGCTCGCGTTCGACCGCCTCGCCGCCGACGCGCGCCTCGCGCCCGACCTGCGCCGCCGCGCCGCGCTCAGCGAGATGGCCGCCGCCGAGATCGCGCACTACCGGTGGCTCACCGACCGGCTCGGCGCGTGGGGGGTCACGCCGGAGGAGGCGATGGCTCCCTACGTCGAGGCGCTGCGGGCGTACCACGACTCGACCGAGCCGCGGGACTGGGCCGAGGCGGTGACGAAGGCGTACGTGGGGGACGCGATCACCGACGACTTCCTGCGCGGAATCGCCGACGGCCTGACCGGGCCGGACCGGGCGCTGCTGCTCGACGTGCTGCACGACTCGCGGTACGCCGAGTTCGCCGGAGCCGAGATCCGGGCCGCGATCGAGGCCGATCCCCGGGCCGCCGGGCGGCTGTCGATGTGGGCGCGCCGGCTGCTCGGTGAGGCGCTGTCCCAGGCGGGCCGGGTGGCCGCCGCCGACCGGGGCGCGCTCGTCGCGTTGATCGGGCGGACCGGCGGGGACGTACCGGGGCTGCTGCGCCGGCTGACCGAGACGCACACCGCGCGGATGACTGCGGCCGGGTTGAACAACTGAGCCGCCGTGGCGGGGAGGCCCGCCACGGCGGCCGGTGCCGCGGGACTCAGCGGACGGTGAACCCGACCGCGCGAGGCGACGCCTCGGCGATCTCGACGTAGGCGACCTTGCCGACCGGCACGATCACACGCCGGCCCTTCTCGTCGGTCAGGGAGAGCGTGCCCTCGCTCTTGGCGAAGGCGTCGGTCACGATCTGCTCGATCTCGGCCGGCGACTGCGCGCTCTCCAGGACCAGCTCCCGCGGCGCGTACTGCACGCCGATCTTGACCTCCACTGTGCCTCCTCAACTGGGGCGAAAAAGCCACCGTGGGAAGGCTATCCGATCCGGCGGCCCGATGTTCAGGCTGACTCACCTTGCAGCGGGAAGCTGGCGATGCCGCGCCAGGACAGGGCCGCGACCAGCGCCTCGGCCTCCGCCTTGGGCACCTGGCGGCCACCGGCCAGCCAGAACTGGGCGGCCGTCTCGGCGGCGCCGACCAGGCCCGAGGCGAGCAGCTCGGCGTGCGACCGGCTGACCCCGGTGTCCGAGATGATCGTGTCGGTGATGGCGGCGATGCAGCCCTGCTCGACCCGCTCCACCCGCTGCCGCACCGCCGGGTCGTTGCGCAGGTCCGACTCGAAGACGAGCCGGAACGCCTCGCTCTCGTGGTCGACGAAGTCGAAGTACGCGCGCACCGCGGCCCCGACCCGCTCCTTGTTGTCGTTGGTGCCGCTCATCGCGTCCTGCACGTTGGCCACTATCGCGTCACAGTGCGTGTCCAACAGCGCCAGGTAGAGCTCCATCTTCCCGGGGAAGTGTTGGTAGAGCACCGGCTTGGAGACGCCGGCCCGCTCGGCGATGTCGTCCATCGCGGCGGCGTGGTAGCCCTGCGCGACGAACACCTCCTGAGCGGCGGCGAGCAGCTGCTTACGGCGCGCCGAGCGGGGCAGGCGGGTGGGCCGACCGGCGGTCTGTGCACCGTTCCCCACTGCGGTCATCGGATCCTCCGAGTATCTGCGTACGAGCCGGCACGTATCACCCGAACCGGTCCGGGTTCGTGAACCCGTCGCGGAATTGGCCCGCCGCTGTAACTTATCGCCACTGTCACCACACGGTAGCCTCAGCGGGGGCGACCAAGGAGCGCGCGGTGAGTGAAACAGGGCAACCCGGAGCCGCCACCCCGGGAGAGCACGGCGACGGGACGGGCCAGCAGGACGAACCAGCCCGTACCGGCGGCGGTTGGGCGCCCCCGGCGAACGGCTGGTCCCGCGGCGCTCCGGCGCCCGGCGGCTGGCCCTACGGCGACCTCGGCGGCTGGGCCGCCTCCTCGCCCCGGCACGGCGACCTGCCGGCCCCGCTGCCCGGCCACTCCGCGCCGGAACCGGGCCGCGTCAACGGCCGCCACGTCAACGGCGTGCACCACGCCGGGGAGGAGTCACCAGTGACCCGCCAGGCGCCGGTCAGTGCCCCGCCCGCGGACGAACCGCCCCGGTCCGCCGACGGCGAGCGGCTCGCCGTACCGGCCCCGCGCCCGGCGCCCACGATCGAGCAGCCGACCGACCCGGGGGACGCCCCCGGCTCCCGGCACGCCGCCGACGACCCGTCCGCCCGCGCGCCGCGCTGGGCCGAGAGCGGTCCGACCTCCGCGCCCCCGGCGCTCCAGGTCCCGCCGGTCGGCGCCGCCGCCTCCGGTTTCGAGGTGCCGCCGGGCTTCCACGCCCCGAACACCGAATCCACCCCCTCGCTGTCCCGGGGCTGGGCCGACCGCCCCGCCACCCCGCCACCGGCCACCAGCCGGCCGGAGCACGCGGCGGGCGAGGCGCACCCGCCCGAGGGCCGGGCGGCCACCGCCGAGCCGCGGGCCGCCGCCGAGTCCCGGGAGCCGGCCGGCGACGACCCGAGGGCCGCCGAGCCGGACTGGTCGGGGCCGTCCTGGAACCGCCCGAGCTGGGGTGACGGCTGGGCCCCGCCCTGGGCCCGCACCGACGAGCCGCCGGCCCGCCGGCCCGAGGAGCCCACGGCCCGGGGCCCGGAGGAGCCACACGCCCGCCGCGCCGAGGAGCCCGCCGCCGAGCGGCGGGAGTGGGAGGACGACAGCGCCGTCCACCGCACCGCCCGCGACGACCGCGCGGCCGAGTGGGCGCCCGAACCGGTGCGGCCGTACGAGCCGGCCCGCGTCGAGCCGCCCTCCGCCTACGAGCCGCCACGCGCCGAGCCGGTACGGCCGTACGAGCCGCT
The DNA here is from genome assembly GCF_027460145.1 of Micromonospora sp. WMMA1949. Taxonomy (NCBI): domain Bacteria; kingdom Bacillati; phylum Actinomycetota; class Actinomycetes; order Micromonosporales; family Micromonosporaceae; genus Micromonospora; species Micromonospora sp. WMMA1949. The sequence goes on from NZ_JAPZBG010000001.1 coordinate 3,287,100, forward strand.
GCGCGCCGAGGCGGCACCGGGCCCCGAGGCGACGCGGTCGTACCCGCCGCCCGCCGAGTCCGACGCGCCCCGGCCGTACGAGCCGGGGGCCGGGCCCGAGCAGGCGCGCCGTTACGAGCCGCCGGCCGCGCCCGAGCCGACGCCCGAGGCGACCCGGCCGTTCCGGCTGCCCCGGGGCGACGCCGAGCCGCCGCACGGCTACGAGCGGCCCTCCTGGGCCGGGCCGCCGGTGCCGGTCGCCCCGCTGATCACGCCTCCGGGTCCGCCGCCGACGAGTGCCCCGCCCGCGCCCGGTGCGCCGCTGGTGTCCAGTGCCCCGCCCGCGCCGCCCGGCGGATTCCCCCCGGCGCCGCCCGTCGAAGCGGCCGCCCTCGCCCCGCCGACGTCAGGCGTGCCCGCCACGAGCGGCCCGCCGCGCCTCGATCGCCCACCCGCGCCCCACCCGACGAGCGCCCCTCCCTACGCGGCCCGCCGGTCCGCACCGGAACCGGTGCCGGCCGCCGACGCGGTCGCCGAGCCCCGACCGGAGGAACCGTCCCCCGTGCTGCCGCAGCGCGTCCCCTCGGAACCGGACGTGCCCGTCGTGCCGGAGCCACCGGCAGTGGAACCGTCCGCCGAGACCCCCGAACTCGCCCGCATCGCCACCCACCTGCGCCGCGACGACGAACCCGCGCCGTTGCGGGAACGGCCGGAGGGCTTCGACGTCAACGCGATCCTCGACGCGGTCCGCGAGGTGGCGGGCGTCCGCGACGCCGCGCTGCGCCGGACCCCGGCCGGCGCGCACAGCCTCCGGCTCGACCTGGCCGACGGGGCGGACCCGGCCGAGGTGAGCCGCGTGGTGGCCCGGCTGCTCCAGGAACGGATGGGCCTGGCCGCCGCTCCGCAGAACCTGCCCGGTGCGCCCGCCGTACCGCCACCGGCACCGCTGCGCCGCCGGTCGGCCCGGCTGGACCGCTCCGGCGAGACCCGGGCACCCCTGGCGCAGTCCGCGCCGGGCCTGTCCCGCACCGCACCGGGCGAGGCCCACGCCGCGCCGTCCGAGCCGGGCGACGCGCGTACCCAGGTGCCGGCGGCTCGCGGCGACGAACCCGGACCGGCCGGCGACGAGACGCCGGCGCGGACCGGTGTGGCGCGCCCGGCCGCGAACCGCTCCGGCGACGCGCGGTTCGGTGCGGACCGCGCCGCGCGCCCGGCCGAGGCGCCGGCCGACGGCGACGAGCCGCCGCGCCGCCGCCGGCAGGCCACCCACCGCGGCCGGGCCACCGTCGACGAGACGTCGCTGGCCGCCGCGCCGACCGGCATGTCCACCGGTAGCCCGGTCACGCTCGGTACGTCGTACTCCGGTGGCCAGATGACCACGACGGAGACCGCGCCGTCGCGACCGCTGGACACCGGCGGCGTGCCGGGGCCCCGGGTGGTGATCGAGCACGTCCTGGTCAGCACGTTCGGCCTGGACGCCACCACCGAGGTCCGCCTGGTCGCGGGCGACCGCACGGCCGAGGGACATGCGACCGGGCCGGCTGTCGACGGGTACGTGCTGCGGCTCTGCGCGGTGGCCGCCGCCGCCGCGGTGGACGAGTTGCTCGGCCGGGGCGTCCCGGCCGGCGAGCGGGGCCGGTGCTTCGTGGAGCACGCCGCCGTGGTGCCGTTCGGCAACTGCGAGGTCGCCACGGTCGTGGTGCTGCTGGTCTGCGACGGCTGGGTGGAGCAGCTGGCCGGCTCGGCCCTGGTGGCCGGGGATCCCCGGCAGGCGGTCGTGCGGGCCACGCTCGCGGCGGTGAACCGGCGGCTGGAGGCGCTGCTCTCCTGAGCGCCGGTGTGCGGTACGGCCCCCGCCCGGGGAAGACTGGAGACATGAAACGCGCCGCACTGTGGCCGGAGCACAGCCTTCCCGCACACCACGTCCCGCCGCCCTGGCCCGGCCGGCACGTACGCCTCGACGGCACGCTCGTGCACGTCCGCGACACCCCGGCCACCGGTCCCGGCGCAGAGCCCGCGCTGTACGTGCACGGCCTCGGCGGGTCCGCGCAGAACTGGACCGACCTGGCCGGGCTGCTCGCGGACCGGCTCGACGGCCAGGCGATCGACCTGCCCGGGTTCGGCCGCAGTGAGCCCGGGCCGCGCTACACGATCCCGGCTTTCGCCGAGCGGGTGATCCGCTGGATCGAGCACAGCGACAGGGGGCCGGTGCACCTGTTCGGCAACTCCCTCGGCGGCGCGATCTCGGTCCGGGTGGCGGCGCTGCGCCCGGACCTGGTCCGCACGCTCACCCTGGTCTCGCCCGCGCTGCCGTTCCTGGACTTCCGGCGCTCGTTGCAGGGGCGGATGCTCCCGCTGCTGGCGATCCCCCGGGGCGAACGGCTGGCCGCCTGGCGGCTGGCCCAGTTCAGCCCGGAGGTGACGGCGCAGCAGGTGATGGAGGCGTGCGTGGCGGACCTGACCCGGATCAGCGAGCAGCGACGGCAGGAGGCGATCGACGAGATCCGGGTCCGGTACGAGGCGGCCCACTACGCCGCCGCGTACGTGCGGACGTTCCGGGGTCTGGTCGGCACCTTCCTGCGGTCGTACCTGCCGGGGGAGGGCGCGCTGTGGCGGCAGGCGGCGGCGGTACGGGCGCCCACGCTCGTGGTGGGCGGGCGGCAGGACCGGCTGGTCGACGTGCGGGTGGCGCCGCAGGCGGCCCGGGTCATCCCGGACAGCCGGCTGCTGATGCTCGACGGTGTCGGGCACGTGGCCCAGCTGGAGGTGCCCCGGACCGTGGCGCGGGCGGTGCTCGGGCTGCTCGCCGAGGCGACACCGTCGTTCAGCACCGGCATGGGGGAGAGCGGAACGGGGCGTGACATGGCAGGCTGAGCCGGATGCCCAGCTCCCGCCGTCCTCGTGCCGCCCGTACCCGTTCCTCGTTTCGTCACTGGCGTACCGCGCTCGTGGTCTGCGCCTTCGTGGCCGCCGCCGCGGTCGGGGTCGGCGTGGCGGTGCAACTGCCGTCGGCGGGCGCGGGGACGCGGGTCACCGACGGGTTCGTCGCCCAGCCGCCGGCGCCCACGCGGGAGCCGTCCACCCCGAGCGTCCCGCCGTCGCCTCCGGTGGTGCCCAGTTCGCCGGCCGCGCCGGTGCTGACGCTGTCCGACCCCGGCCCGGCGAAGGGCCGGGGCAGCTTCGCGTACGACGACCGGACCAGCGGCGTGCTCGGCCGCTCGGGGACGCTGCGCCGCTACCGGGTGGCGGTGGAGAACGGTTCCGGCGAGGAGGTCCGCGCGTTCGGCGAGGCGGTGCAGCGCGCGCTGGCCGGCCCGGGCAGCTGGGTCGACGGCGGCACGCTGCGGTTGCAGCGGGTCGGTCCGGGCGACCGTTACGACTTCACGATCTACCTGGCCACCCGGGACACGGCCGGGCGGCTGTGCGGGGCGGGCGGGATCGACATCCGGGTGGGCGGGGTGCCGTACACGTCGTGCCGGGTGCCGGGCAAGGTGGTGATCAACCTGGCCCGGTGGCGGACCTCGGCGCCGCACCTGGTCGACGCCGGGATGCCGCTGGACGCGTACCGGCTCTACGTGGTCAACCACGAGGTGGGCCACCAGCTCGGGCACCGGCACGAGGGGTGTCCGGGTGCGGGCCGGGCGGCGCCGGTGATGCAGCAGCAGACGCTGTTCCTCAAGGGCTGCCGGCCGAATCCGTGGCCCTACGTGGGCGGGAAGCGGTACACGGGGCCGTCGCTCTGAGCGGAGAATGGTGAAGAAGATTCGCGGCATAGGCGGCAAAAGCAGCTAAATGCCCGAATTGCATGGGACGCTGGAGGCATGACCTCGTCGTCCCCCTACGACAGCCCTGCGGCGCCGCCACCCGAGCGTCCCACGCTGCGCCGGATGCGCCGTCGCCGCCGCCGCTCGGTGCTGCTGGCGATGCTGCTCGCGGCGAGCAGCGGCGCGTTCGGCATCACCCGGCTGAACGCGCCGCCGGCCGGACACACGGGGACGCCACTCGCCGCCGAACCGTCGCTGGCGCGCGGCGCCGAGGCCGACGTCCCGGCCGCGGCGCCGACCGGCTACCCCACCGCCGGCCCCGGCACGTTCGCGGTGGCGCAGGGCCGCTCCCCGGTACGCGGACAGGAGGGCCCGCTGCGCCGCTACCGGGTCGAGGTCGAGCACGGTACGGGGCAGGACGCCGACGGGTTCGCCGCCACCGTGGACGCGGTACTCGGCGACCCGCGCAGCTGGATCGCGTCGGGGGACCTGCGGGTGCAGCGGGTGCCCGAGGCCGCTGCCGCCGACTTCACCGTCTACCTCGCCACCCCCGTCACCTCCGAGCGGATGTGCGCCGAGGGCGGCCTGCGCACCGACCGGTACACGTCCTGCCGGCTGCCCGGCCGGGTCGTGCTCAACCTGGCCCGCTGGATGACGGCGGTACCCGACTACGGCGCCCCGCTGGACGTCTACCGGACCTACGTGATCAACCACGAGGTCGGGCACGAGTTCGGCGAACTGCACCAGGCGTGTCCCGAGCCCGGCGCGCCCGCCCCGGTGATGCAGCAGCAGACGTACGGGCTGGACGGCTGCCTGCCGAACGCCTGGCCGTACGTCGGCGGGATCCGGTACGAAGGCGAGCCCACGGACGGCGTCTGAGTTATTCCCGGTCCCGCAGTTCGGGCCGAGTGTCCCTCATCATGGCCGATCCCCCTCCCGGCGAGCGACAATGGCGCGGTCACACCGCCGATCCCGGGGAGTCCACCGTGTCGTTGCCCCCGCTCGTCGAACCCGCCGCCGAGCTGACCGTAGACGAGATCCGCCGCTACTCACGCCACCTGATCATCCCGGACGTCGGGGTCGAGGGGCAGAAGCGGCTGAAGAACGCCCGGGTGCTCTGTGTGGGCGCCGGTGGCCTCGGCTCGCCGGCGCTGCTCTACCTCGCCGCGGCCGGTGTCGGCACGCTCGGCATCATCGACTTCGACACCGTCGACGAGTCGAACCTGCAGCGCCAGGTCATCCACGGCGTCTCCGACGTGGGCCGGTCCAAGGCCGAGTCCGCCGCGGCGTCGATCCGCGAGATCAACCCGCTGGTCAACGTGGAGATCCACAACACCGCGCTGGACCGGGAGAACGTCCGGGACATCTTCTCCCGGTACGACCTGATCGTCGACGGCACCGACAACTTCGCCACCCGGTACATGGTCAACGACGCGGCGGTGCTGCTCGGCAAGCCGTACGTCTGGGGTTCGATCTACCGGTTCGACGGCCAGGCGTCGGTGTTCTGGGCCGAGCACGGCCCCTGCTACCGCTGCCTCTACCCGGAGCCCCCGCCGCCCGGCATGGTCCCCTCCTGCGCCGAGGGTGGCGTGCTCGGCGTGCTCTGCGCGTCCATCGGGTCGATCCAGGTCAACGAGGCGATCAAGCTGCTCGCCGGCATCGGTGAGCCGCTCGTCGGCCGCCTGATGGTGTACGACGCCCTGGAGATGAGCTACCGCAAGATCAAGGTCCGCAAGGACCCGAACTGCGTGCTCTGCGGTGAGAACCCGACCCTCACCGACCTGATGGAGGACTACGAGGACTTCTGCGGCGCCGTCTCCGACGAGGCGCAGGAGGCGGTGGTCGACTCGACCATCACCGCGCTGGAGCTGAAGGACTGGCAGGACTCCGGCAAGGACATCTTCCTGGTCGACGTGCGCGAGCCCGCCGAGTACGAGATCGTCCGGATCCCCGGCGCGACGCTCATCCCCAAGGGCGAGATCCTCTCCGGCGAGGCGCTGGCGAAGTTCCCGCAGGACCGGCAGATCGTGCTGCACTGCAAGTCCGGCGTCCGCTCCGCCGAGGCGCTGGCCGCGCTGAAGGCGGCCGGATTCTCCGACGCGGTGCACCTCCAGGGCGGTGTGCTCTCCTGGGTCAAGCAGGTCGACCCGTCGCTGCCCGCGTACTGAGTCGTGTCGATGGGCCCGCCGGCGCTCCGGGCGGGCCCGTCGTGCTCTCCGGGGGACCTGGCGTGGGCAAACGATCGATCGCGGCGACCGCTGGGCCGGGTGGTCCTGACCGAGCTACCGAGGCGTAACCGCGGCCGCGCCAGTACCGTCAGTGCCGTGGTGGACTTGGACGCGGCGATCGGATTCGTCGTCGCTCACGGTGACGCGGTGGACCGCGCCCGTCTCTCCCGGCTGCGCACCGGCGCTCCGGTGCCGCCCGACGTGCTCGACGCCGCCGAGTCCGGGCAGGCGCCGGGTGGCGGCTGGCCCGCCGTCCTCGACGGCGAGGTCGCCTCGATCGACGCGACCTGCTTCCGCCTGGCCGAGCTGGACGACCTCGGCGCGCTGGGCCGCCCGGCCGCCCGGCACGCGCTGGACTGGCTGGCCGCCCGGCAACTGCCCGACGGTGGCTGGGACGAGGATCCCTCGCTGGCCGGGCTCGCCCCCGAGTGGGCCACCCCCGGCGATCCCGAGGCACGGCTCTACCAGACCGCGAACGCCGGATTCTGGCTCACCGTGGCCGGGCTGGACGCGCGGGCCGCCGGTCCGCTCGACCACCGGGTCGGCGGCGCGTACGCCGGTGTGGTGCAGGCGGCGGCGCAGGCGCTCGCCGCCCAGCTCGCGCCGGACGGCAGCTGGCCGTCCTTCCTGCCCGCCGGTTGGCTCGCCGCCGCGGTGCTGCACCGCCAGCAGATGTACTACGAGTCGGCGCGCATCCAGGCGGTGCTGGCCGACCGGATCCCGCAGATGTCCCCGGCCGACGTGGCCTGGCTGGCCGCCACGCTGCGCCGGGTCGACGTGGGCGAGGAGCAGTGGCTGCTGGTCTCCGCGCGCAGGCGGCTCGCCGAGACCCAGCGCAGCGACGGCGGCTGGGACAGCGACGACGGCCACCAGTTCGACGTGCACACCACGCTGCGGGCGATCCGCGCGTGCCGCCCGAACGCGCCGGAGGCCCCGGTCTCCGGAGCGCCGTTCGTGGTGCCGCAGACCGCCGAGCTGCCCGCGCCGCCGGCCGTACCGATTCCGCGCCGGCCGGCCGCGGCCCCGCCGCCGCCGGCCGGTCCGGACGCCGGGCCCGCGCCGTGGTCGGCCTGGACGGTCCTGCCCGACCTGGGCGTGGACGACGGCTCGTCCGTGCCGGTGTCCCCGGGCCTGCCCCCGCTCGTCGTACCGCCCACGGCGCCGGGTGCCCCGTCCACCCCGGCGGACGGGGACCCACTCCAGCTCACGTAGCCGACCGGGCGGATCAGCGCAGGTGACCGTCTCCGGTGACCACGTACTTGGTGCTGGTCAGCTCCGGCAGACCCATCGGGCCGCGTGCGTGCAGCTTCTGCGTCGAGATGCCGATCTCCGCGCCGAAGCCGAACTCGCCACCGTCTGTGAAACGGGTGGACGCGTTGACCATGACCGCGGCCGAGTCCACCCGGGCCACGAACTCCCGGGCCGCCCGCTGCGAGTCGGTGACGATCGCCTCGGTGTGGCCGGTGCCGTACTGGCGGATGTGCGCGACCGCCGCGTCGAGCGAGTCGACCACGGCGACGGAGATGTCGGCGGAGAGGTACTCGGTGCCGAAGTCCTCCTCGGTGGCCGGCACCACGGCGTCGGAGTGGGCGGCGACCTCGGGCGTGCCGTGCACCGTCACCCCGGCCTCGGCGAACGCGGCCAGCACGGCCGGCAGGAACGCGTCCGCGATGTCACGGTGCACCAGCAGCGACTCGGCAGTGTTGCAGGTGGACAGGCGCTGGGTCTTGGCGTTCAGCGTGACCGCCAGGGCCTTGCCGAGGTCGGCGGCGGCGTCCACGTAGACGTGGCAGTTGCCCACGCCGGTCTCGATCACCGGCACCGTCGACTCCTCGACCACGGCGCGGATCAGCGACGCGCCGCCGCGCGGGATCAGCACGTCGACCAGGCCGCGGGCGCGCATCAGCTCCTTGACCGAGTCGCGCGTGCTGGAGTCGAGCAGCTGCACCGCGTCGGCCGGCAGCCCGGAGCCGGAGACCGCGTCGCGCAGCACCGCGACCAGTGCCGCGTTGGAGCTGGCGGCCGACGAGGAGCCGCGCAGCAGCGCCGCGTTGCCCGACTTCAGGCAGATCCCGGCGGCGTCGACTGTCACGTTGGGCCGGCCCTCGTAGACGATGCCGACCACACCGAACGGCACCCGGATCTGGCGCAGCTCCAGGCCGTTGGGCAGCGTCGAACCGCGTACCACCTCGCCGACCGGGTCGGGCAGCGCGGCCATCTGGCGCAGCGCGTCGGCGATGGCGGCCACCCGGCCCTCGTCGAGCGCGAGCCGGTCCAGCACGGCCGCCGACAGCCCGGCCTCGCGCCCGGCCGCCAGGTCCGCCGCGTTCGCCGTCAGGATCTCCGGGGTACGCGCCACGAGCGCGTCGGCCATCGCGTGCAGCGCGGCGTCCTTGACGGTACGGGTGGCCGTGGCCAGGGCTTCCGCCGCGTCCCGGGCTCGCCGGGCCTGCTCGACGACGCTCATCGTGCGTACTCCTTCGGAGGTGTTTTTTTAGAAGGGGCCCTTGCTTACAGCAGGACCAGGTCGTCGCGGTGGACGACCTCACGTTCGTACGCCGGGCCGAGCGCCGCGGCGAGTTCGGAGGTGGAGCGGCCGAGCAGGCCCGGCAGCTCCACCGCGTCGTAGTTGACCAGCCCTCGGGCCACCGGCGCGCCGGCGGTGTCGACCAGGTCCACCGGGTCCCCGGCGGTGAACGCGCCGTCGACGGCGGTGATGCCGGCGGGCAGCAGCGACTTGCGCCGGCCGACCACCGCCTGCACCGCACCGGGGTCGAGGTGCAGCCGGCCACGGGGGGCGGTGGCGTGCGCCAGCCAGAACAGCCGGGCCGCGGGGCGGCGGCTGCTCGGGTGGAAGTACGTGCCGACCGGCTCACCGGCCAGCGCCGGTGCGGCCAGCGGCGCGGCGGTCAGGACCACCGGAATGCCGAAGCCGGTGGCGATCCGGGCCGCCTCGACCTTCGTCACCATGCCGCCGGTGCCCACCCCGGCCCGACCGGCCCCGCCGACGTCCACGCCCGCGAGGTCGCCCTCGCCGTGCACCTCCGTGATCCGGGTGCTGCCCGTCCGGGCCGGGTCGCCGGTCCAGAGCGCGTCGACGTCGGAGAGCAGCACCAGCAGGTCGGCGTCGACGAGCGCGGCGACGAGCGCGGCCAGGCGGTCGTTGTCGCCGAACCGGATCTCCTCGGTGGCCACCGTGTCGTTCTCGTTGACGATCGGCACGGCGCGCAGGTCGAGCAGCTTGCGCAGCGTCCGGTACGCGTTGCGGTAGTGCGCCCGCCGGGTCACGTCGTCCACGGTGAGCAGCACCTGCCCGACGGTGCGGCCGTGCCGGGCGAACGCCGCGGCGTACCGGCCGATGAGCAGGCCCTGACCGACGCTGGCGGCGGCCTGCTGGGTGGCCAGGTCGCGCGGGCGCCGGGTCAGCCGCAGCGGGGCGAGCCCGGCGGCGATCGCGCCGGAGGAGACAAGCACCACCTCGCGTCCGTCGGCGGCGAGCCCGCCGAGCGTGTCGACGAGCGCGTCGACCCGGGCGTCGTCGAGGCCGCCCGTCGCGGTGGTCAGCGAGGACGAACCGATCTTGACCACGATCCGACGGGCCGAGGTGACTGCTTCGCGCACCCGACCATTCTGCGCGCTGCGGTCCGCGGTGCCGCGGCGCGTTCCCAAATCGTGGCAGCTCGCGGCCGGTGCCCGACGTAACCGATGCGAAAACGGTTGCTCGACGACCGACCAATTTTGATCACCCGGTTGGCGGCACACGCCTGCGGATTCCGCTGCATAACGTCTCGTTCATCACGAACGGGGGTTCACAGTGATAATTCCGAGGGCTCATCGTGCCTGGTGGCTGGCGCTGCTCGTCACCGTCGGCCTGGTCGCCGGGCTGACACCGGTGCTTGCCGGTCTCCGCGACGAGAAGGCGCCGGCCGTCCGGCGGGACGGCTACCGGCCGCACACGGTGCCGCTCGCGGCGATTCCGTCGCGCGAGGGAGTCGCGCCGCTGGTGGACGCCGGGCTGCACGATGCCGAGAACGTCCGGATGTTCCGGATGCACGATCAGACCTGGGACCATCCGGTGGCCCAGGCCCAGTGGGGTCTGCAGAATCTGGCCGGCTGGCGGGCCACCCACAAGCGGATCTACCTGGACCGGGCGATCGCGAACGCGCAGCGCAACGTCGACCGCCGGGTCGAGTCGCGCGGTGCCTGGTGGTATCCGTACGACTTCGAGCTCACCCGGTGCAAGAAGCGTCCACTGCTGAAGCCCAAGTGGTACAGCGGCATGTCGCAGGGGCAACTGCTGAGCCTCTTTGTCGGGCTGTACGAGGAGACGCGCGACGAGAGGTGGCGGACCGCCGCGGACCGGACGTTCCAGAGCCTTACCCTGCCCGTCCAGCCCGGCGAGCCGTGGGCCACCTGGACCGACCGCGGCGGCTACCTGTGGCTGGAGGAGTACCCGGAGAACGACGACCCGCGCGGCGAACAGGTGCTCAACGGGCACATCTTCTCCCTGTACGGCGTCTACGACTACTGGCGGCTGACCAGCGACGAGCGGGCGGCGGAGATCTTCGACGCCGCGGCCACCACCGTGCGCCGCTACCTGCCGACCAGGTTCCGGGTGGAGAACTGGGCCAGCCGGTACTCCATGAACTGCCGGCACTTCCACCCGAAGTACCACCAGGTCCACACCCGGCAGACCCTCAAGCTGTACGAGGTGACCCACGCGACGGTCTTCGCCGAGTACGCCGACACGCTGCGGGCGGACTACCCGGTGCCGGATCTGACGGGCACCGTGCAGTTCGAGCCCGGGACGCACGTGGGATACACGTACGACGCCAAGGGCACCGTCACCGCGCAGCGCGCCGTCACCCTGAACCGGACGAGCCGGTTCGCGGCCGACGAACGCATCCGGGTACGCGGTGGCGGCATCCACTACCGGATCACCAAGGGCCCGCTGGCCGGCTACCTGGTGCCCGAGGAACCCGGCCGGCGGGTCCTGCTCGGGGTGGCGGTCGAGCACCGCTACCACCCCGTACGCGTGCTGACCGCCCAGCCCGGCACCTACACCGGCTACACCTTCGACCGCAACGGCGCGGTGCTCGACTCCCGGAAGGTCACCTTCGCCGCCGTGACGGAGCTGACGCTGAGCGGCACCGCCTGGGTCAACGGTGAACTCAGCTACCACGTGAGCGGTGGTGAGCTGGACGGCTACTGGCTGGCGGCCCGGGGCGACCTCGCCATCGGCTCGCCCGCCCGCTGAGGTCCCTTATCGTGGCTTTCCGTGACACCTGACGAGTACGTCGAGGCGGTGCTGTCGCTGGTCGAGCGGATCCCGCCGGGGCGGGTGATGTCGTACGGGGCGGTGGCCGACGCGCTGGCCGAGCGTTCGGGGCGGGCGTCGCCGCGGCTGGTCGGTTCGATCATGGCGCGGCACGGTGGCGGGGTGCCGTGGCACCGGGTGGTGAACGCGGCCGGCCGGATGCCGCCGGGGCACGAGCGCAAGGCCCGGGAACGGCTGCTCGCCGAGGGGTGCCCGCTGCGCGGCGACCGGGTGGACCTGGCGGCGGCGTCCTGGTCGCCGGACGAGGTGTGACCCGGCCGCGTCGGAGGCAGCCAGGCGTTCAGTCGCGGCGGCGCTGGACCCGGCCCGTCATCGCGGCCAGTCCGAGAACGTCTGGCGGAGGTCGCGGATCTCGGCCGGGGTGAGGCGGTAGAGCGTGAAGACGGTGTCGGCCAGGCGGTCGAGGCGCTGTAGCGCGTCCTGGAACTCCTCGTCGGTGAGCGCCGGGTCGGCCCTCCGCGCGAGGCGGACCAGGTCGTCTCTGCTGTAGCGGCCGAGGGCGGCGGCAACGTCGATGTAGTCGCGGGGTTGGGCGCGAGTGACCATCGCCGCGACCTTGGTGCCGATCACGTCGTCGAGGTGCAGCACCGGACCGACGTCGAGCACGATCGGGCTGGTGTTGCGCGCGAAGCGTACGAGCTGCAGCCGCACGGTCCGGTCGTCGCGGCGAACCTCGAACTCGGTCATGTCGTGTTCGAAGCCGTAGAAGACGTCGTCCAGCTCGGTGGGCTCGGCGATGGTGTCGACCTGAAAACCGGCATCGAGCAGGGTGGCGTGTACCAGCTCGGCGGCGGCGGTGACCCCGCCGTCGACATCGGTGAACAGGTCGACGTCCTCGGTGGGACGGGCGCCGATGCCGTGGGCGATGAGGGCTTGGCCGCCGGCGAGGGCGAAGCCGTGCCGACCGGCCACGGCGAGCGCGATACGGGCGACCTCGTGCTGGAACGGGTCCGGCGCCGGTGGCATCAGGCGGCGACGTCCCGGGAGCGCAGCACCGGGTGGCTCTCTTCCCAGGCGCGGCGGACACCGCGGGGCACGTACAGCTCGGGCCACAGCCGGACCAGGGTCGGACCGTGCAGCCACGCGCGCAACTCGTCGGGATGAACGGCTTCGGTGAGCACCGTCTCGTACATCCAGGCGAGCAGACCCGGTACGTCGAGGTCGACGTGCCGGTCGGGTTGCCAGAACAGCCGATGGGGCAGCTCGACCACGCCGGAGACAGGGCCCTGCAACTCGTTCAGGTCGCGAACCACCACCGCACGACGGCCGGGGCGGGCCTCGTACGGTGCCCGCGAGCTGCGGACGGATCGGGCCGGGTCCATGCCCTCCAGGGTAACGGTGCCGGCCTGTGGCTTCCCGCGACTCGCGAGCGCCTGGCGGCATCGCACGAGCAGCGCCGGACGAGGGGATGTGACGCGGGCCATAACGTGAGTAGCATTCGGCTCCATGACAGCTTCGGGCCTGCCCCGCCGGGTGCACCTCGGATACGCGCTCGGTTCCTTGGTCACCGGCGCGTTCGGCACCGTACCCGGGCTGCTCCTGCTGCCGTACCTCACCGACACGCTCGGCGTCGCCGCCGGGCTGGCCGCGCTGCTGGTGCTGCTGCCGAAGGCGTGGGACGTGCTGGTCAACCCGGTCGCCGGGCGGATCTCCGACCGGACCCGCTCCCGCTGGGGCGCGCGCCGGCCGTACCTGCTCGGTGGCGGGCTGGCGCTCGCGGTGCTGTTCGCCTCGATCTTCGCCGCGCCGTTCGCGAACGGTTCGGCCGCCGCCGCGTACGTGGCACTGGCGTTCCTGGCCACCGCGACCGCGTTCGCGTTCTTCCAGGTGCCCTACGTCGCCATGCCGGCCGAGCTGACCGCCGACCCGGCGGAACGTACCCGGTTGATGACCTGGCGGATCGCGGTGCTGGCGCTGGCCATCCTGGTCTCCGGCGCGGTGGCCCCGGCGGTGGTGAGCGCGGGCGGCGACGGCGTGCCCGGCCACCGGTGGATGGGCCTGTTCGTCGCCGCGCTCATCGTCGCCGGCACTGTCGGCGTCTTCCTGGGCACCCGGTCGGCGCCGACCGGGACGGTGGGGGAGAGCGAGCCGAGCCTGCGGGCGCAGCTCGCCGTCGCCACCGGCAACCGGCCGTTCCGGGTGCTGCTGATCTGCTTCGTGATCCAGTCCGCCGGGGTGGCCACCGTGCTGGCCGGCGTGAAGTACTTCGCCGACCAGGTGCTGCGCGAGCCGGACAGCGGCCCGACGCTGCTGTTCGCCTGCTTCGTCGCGCCCGCGCTGCTGGTCATGCCGCTGTGGTCCCGGGCCGGCGCCCGGCTTGGCAAGCGGACGTCGCTGATCGCCGCGTCGGTGATCTTCGCGGTGGGCGCGCTGGCCCTGGTCGCCGCGCCCGCGCTGCCCGCCGCCGCGGCCTACGCCGTGGTCGCGGTGATCGGCGTCGGGTACGCGGGCCAGCAGGTGTTCGCGCTGGCCATGCTGCCGGACTGCATCGCGTACGACACCGCGCGCACCGGGCGGCGGCAGGCCGGGGTGTTCACCGGGCTGTGGACCGCGGGGGAGACGTTCGGGCTGGCGCTGGGGCCCGGCATCTACGGGCTGGTGCTGCAGCTCTCCGGTTACGTCTCGTCGTCCACCGGGACCGCCGCCGTCCAGTCCGACACGGCCCGCCTCGGCGTGCTGCTCGGGTTCACGGTGCTGCCCGCCCTGCTGGTGGCGATCCCGCTGGTGCTGCTGCGCGGCTACACACTGACCCCGGCCCAGCTGGCCACCGCCGCACCCGAGGCCGACGGCGCCGCCTCGGCCGTGCGGACGTGAGCACCGGCCCGTCCAGGAGAGGAACCACCCGATGACCGACACGGCAGGCGGAGGCGCGCTGCCCGCGCGGGGGATGCCCGCGGCGGACGTACTCGGCGAGATCCGCGCGCTGCGGGACGCCGACCGGCCGACGCACGGCGGGCGGCTGTTCGCGTACGTCTACGACCCCGGCGTGGCCGGGTTGGACGAGCTGGCGCAGGCCGCGTACGCGGAGAGCGCCCACGTCAACGGCCTCGACCCGACCGCGTTCCCGTCGTTGCTGGCGATGGAGAACGCGCTCGTCGGGGCCGCCGCCCGGCTGCTCGGCGGCGGGCCCGGCACCGGCGCGCCGGACGCGGTCGGCAGTGTCACCAGCGGCGGCACCGAGTCGCTGCTGCTCGCCGTCAAGGCGGCCCGGGACGCCCGCCCCGATCTGACCGAGCCGCGGATCGTGGTGCCGGCCACCGCGCACGCCGCGTTCGCGAAGGCGGCGCACTACCTGCGGGTCGCGCTGGACACTGTGCCCGTCGACCCGGTGACGCTGCGGCCGGACGTCGCGGCGGTGGCCGCCGCGATCCGCCCGGAGACCGTGCTGGTGGTGGCGTCCGCCCCGTCGTACGCGCACGGGGTCGTCGACCCGGTGACGGAGATCGCCGCCGTCGCGCGGGCCGCCGGGGTGCGCTGCCACGTGGACGCCTGCTTCGGCGGCTGGGCGCTGCCCTGGCTGCGCCGGCTCGGCGCGCCGGTGCCGCCGTTCGACTTCGCCGTGCCGGGGGTCACCTCGATCTCGGTCGACCTGCACAAGTACGCGTACGCGCCGAAGGGCGTCTCGGTGCTGCTGCACCGCGATCCGGCGCTGCGCGCCCCGCAGTTCTTCGCGTACGCGGACTGGCCCGGGTACACGATGGTCAACCCGGTGATCGCCTCCACCCGCTCCGGTGGGCCGATCGCCGCCGCGTACGCCACGCTTCGTCACCTGGGCGAGGACGGCTACCTGCGGCTGGCCGCGGCGACCCGGGACGCGGTCGCCGGGCTGGCCGACGCGGTACGGGCCACCGGCGGGCTGCGGCTGATGGCCGAACCGGAGACCACTGTGGTCTGCTTCACCGCCGACGACCCGGGGCTCGACCTGTTCGTGCTCGTCGACGAGCTGACCGCGCGTGGCTGGCACACCCAGCCCCAGCTCACGTACGCCGATCTGCCGGCCAGCGTGCACCTCACGGTGACCGCGGCGGTGGCGCCCCGGGTGGCCGAGTTCGGTCCGGCGCTGGCCGAGGCGGTCGCGGCGGCCCGCGCCGCCGGACCGGTCGTGCTGCCGCCGGAGCTGCTGGCGCTGGCCGGCAGCCTCACGCCGGAGGCACTCACCCCGGAGCTGGTGGCCGGGCTCGCGGGCGGGCTCGGCCTGGCCGGCGGCGCCGGTGTGCCGGACCGGATGGCGGTGGTCAACACGCTGCTCGACGCCGCACCGGCGCGGTTGCGGGAACGGCTGCTCGCCGAGTTCGTCGGGTTGCTCCAGCGCCCCGCCTGGTGACACCCGAGTTCGTCCGTTCGGCGGAGAAGTCGGGCGTTTCGGTGCCGGACCCGGTGCCCGTCCCTGCCTAGCATCAGGGCACATCGATGACACGGGGAGTGTTGCATGATCACCGCAAAGTCACCACCTGTCCGCCGGTTCGTGGCAGTGGTCGCGGCCGGCGCGATGGTCGGCCTGGCGCCGGCCGGTACCGCCCCCGCCGCGCCACCCGGCCCGGACCGCAGCGCCGACGTCTCCGTCGTGGACCCCGGGTGGGCGCCCGACCCGCTGACCGACGGGGTGCCGCAGCTGCCCTCGCGGGACGTGGCGAAGACCAAGGAACAGCAGCGGCGGGAGCGGGCGAGCGGGGCCACCGCCGCCGCCACGTACGCCCGCGACGGGCACCTGCCGAAGCCGCTGCCGCTGGCCGCCCAGCCCACGAACAGCAACCCGGCGCCGCTCGTCGACAAGGGACTGCACGACGCGCAGGGCGTCCGCATGTTCAGCTTCGCCGGGAAGACCTGGAACCACCCGGTCGGCCAGGCGCAGTGGGGCCTGAGCAACCTGGCCGCCTACCGGATCAGCGGCGACAAGCGGTTCCTCGACCGGGCCGTCGCCAACGCCCAGCGCAACATCGACCGCCGGGTCGAGTCGCGGGGCGCCTGGTGGTATCCGTACGACTTCGACCTGAGCCGCTGCACGGGCCGTCCGCTGCTGCGCGCGCCCTGGTACAGCGGGATGGCGCAGGGCGAGATGCTGAGCCTCTTCGTCGGCCTGGCCGAGATCACCGGCGAGGCCAAGTGGCGGACGGCGGCGGACAACACGTTCCTGAGCCTGACGCTGCCGGTCGTCGCCAACGCGCCCTGGGCGAGTTGGGTCGACCCCAACGGCTACCTGTGGCTGGAGGAGTACCCGGTGACCTTCGGCACCACCGGGGAACGGGTGCTCAACGGGCACACCTTCGCCCTCTACGGCGTGTACGACTACTGGCGGCTCACCGGTGACGAGCGGGCGGTCGCCGTCTTCGACGGCGCGGCGAGCACCGTCCGGCGGTACCTGCCGACCCACTTCCGGGTCACCCGGTGGGCCAGCAACTACTCGATGGGCTGCGCGCAACCGCACGTGAAGTACCACCAGGTCCACACCGCGCAGAACCTCAAGCTGTACGAGATGACCACGTCGGCCACCTTCGCCACGTACGCGTACCTGCTGCGCTCGGACTACCCGGTGCCCGCCGTCAACGGCGCCGTGTCGTTCGCCGCCGGCACCCACGTCGGCTACACCTTCTCCAGCACCGGGGCCGTCCGGAGCCAGAAGACGCTCAAGCTCGCCCGCGCCTCCGGGGCCCAGGCGAGCCAGCGGGTCCGCGTGTACGGGCGGGGCATCTACTACCTGATCGCCAACGGCGCGCTCGCCGGTTACCTCGTCCCCGAGGCGTACGGGCAGCGCGTCCTGCTCGGCAAGGCGGTCGAGCACCGCTACAGCCCGGCCCGGACGCTCTCCTTCCAGCCGGGCACCTACACCGGCTACGCCTACGACGCGGCGGGCAACGTGACCGGCTCCAAGCGGCTCACGTTCTCGGCCGCCTCGATCGCGCCGCTGGGCGCCACCGCCTGGGTCAACGGCCGGCTCAGCTACCAGGTCACCGCCGGGGCGTACGTCGGCTACTGGCTGCCCCACACCACCGGACTGGCCTTCACCTGAGCGACGAGCGGCCCGCCCGGACTCCGGGCGGGCCGCTCTGTCAGCTGTCTCAGCCGGTCGCGCTGATGTCGAACGACGTGGTGTTGTCCGCCGGGTCGACGTCCACGACCGGCTCGCTCTCGTAGACGGCCGCCACGGTGAACGAGCCGCTGCCCAGCGCGCCGGCCGGGGTTCCGGCCGGAGCCCGCAGGACGACGTCGAACGTGCGCTCTTCGCCCGGCATGAACCGGCCGCCGGGAACGTCGAACCAGTCCGGGAAGCTGGGCAGGTCCTGCGGGTCGGTGGCCCACACCTCGACCCCGGCGGGCAGGCTCGCCCGCACGTCGAGCCGGAACGACGGGGCGTCGTTGCCGTAGCGCACGGTGACCGGCATCCGGCCCAGCAGAGCCCCGTCGGCCTGGCGGGTGAGCGTCACGTCGCCACCGCTGATGGTCAGGTCCGTCTCGGTGGCCTGCCGGTAGACGCGGGGGTTGCGGACGCTGCCCGAGGTGGACCGGAACACGGTCCGGAAGGAGTCCCGGTCCGACACCCGGGTGCCATCGTCCGGCACCACCGCGACCGAGCCGCCCAGGGCGGTCATCGGGTAGGCGCGCGCAGTCGTCCACACCTGGAAGTCGAGGCGGACGGTCACGCTCGCGCCGGCCGCGACCCGGCCGCCGTAGCTCTCGACGACCCGGCGGTTCTGCTCCATCCCCATCGTGAACCAGGGCGAGCCGTTGTCGAGGCCGGTGAAGGAGCCACCGGCCGGCTCGGTGATGCGCAGGCCGGCGGTGGCGTCCGCCCGGCCCCGGTTGCTGATCGTCGTGGTCAGCGTCCCGACGTACCCCTTGTCGGTCGGCGTCAGCACCAGCGTCCCGGTGTCGACGGTCAGCCGCGCCGTGGTGCCGCCGGCCGCGGCGGCGGGCGCGGCCGGCGCGAACAGCGCCGCCGCCCCGGCGAGCAGCGCGGCGGCCACCCGAGTGGTCCGTGTGGTCATGACAGGCCCTCCGTGATCCCCGTGGTGGGCGGCGGTGGTTCCGTCCGCCCGACAGTGGTGACACACGCCGGCACCGCTGATCGTTGCGCGGGTGCCCTGTCGGGGGTACGACACCGGACCG
Source organism: Micromonospora sp. WMMA1949 (assembly GCF_027460145.1). Lineage (NCBI taxonomy): Bacteria > Bacillati > Actinomycetota > Actinomycetes > Micromonosporales > Micromonosporaceae > Micromonospora > Micromonospora sp. WMMA1949. The sequence goes on from NZ_JAPZBG010000001.1 coordinate 3,305,513, forward strand.
CTGTGGTTGACTGGCACCTCGGGGAACTGCGAGGGAGGCCAGAGATGCAGGTGCCGGCCGTGCTCGGCGAGCCGATCCGGTTCGTGCTGAACTGGGGCCGCCGCTACTCGCTCTGGGTGTTCAACTTCGGCCTGGCCTGCTGCGCCATCGAGTTCATCGCGACCAGCATGGGCCGGCACGACTTCATGCGGCTCGGCGTGATCCCGTTCGCCCACGGGCCCCGGCAGGCCGACCTCATGGTGGTCAGCGGCACCGTCACCGACAAGATGGCCCCGGCGATCAAGCGGCTCTACGACCAGATGCCGGAGCCGAAGTACGTGATCTCGTTCGGGGCCTGCTCCAACTGCGGCGGCCCGTACTGGGACTCCTACTCGGTGACGAAGGGCGTCGACCAGCTGATCCCGGTCGACGTGTACGTGCCCGGCTGCCCGCCGCGCCCGGAGGCGCTGCTGCACGGCATCCTCCGCCTGCAGGAGAAGATCGCCGCCGAGCAGTCCGGCGTCGGCGGCGTACCCCGCCCGGACGCGCTCACCTCCCCGGCGGACGCGGTGGCACGGCCCGTCGAGGCGCTGACCGCACCCCCGGTACGTCCGCCGGTCGGCTGAACCGCCAGGTGGCGGCGCGGGGCTAGCCTGCGGGCCATGACCGACCTCGCGGAGAAGCGCTCCGCATTCATCATCGACGTGCTGACCGAGGAGTTCGGCGCGTCCATGGCGATCGACCCGGCGGCGTTCCGCCGCAAGTTCCGCAAGATGGCGGCGTCACCGTTCGCCTTCTACCGGGGCAGTGCCGCGTTGTTCTACGCCGACCAGCGCGGCGACTTCGGCAGCGACCGGTTCCTCGACGACCGGACGAGCCGGGTGTGGATCCACGGTGACCTGCACGCCGAGAACTTCGGCACCTACATGAACGCCTCCGGGCAGCTCGTGTTCAACGTCAACGACTTCGACGAGGCGTACGTCGGGCCGTTCACCTGGGACCTGAAACGCTTCGCCGCCAGCGTGGCGCTGCTCGGCTACGCCAAGGCGCTCTCCGACCGGGTGATCGGCGAGCTGGTGTCCGGCTTCGCCCGGTCGTACCTGGCCGAGCTGCGGGCCATCGCCGCGGGCGGGGACGACGCGATCGGCTCGATCACGCTCGACAACGCCGACGGCGTGCTGCGCCGGGTGCTCCAGCAGGCGCGGCTGAACACCCGGGTGGACCTGCTCGCCGCGCAGACCACCATCGACAACTACGAGCGCCGGTTCTCCCTCGGCGACGGCGTGCACGAGATCGACGACGCCACCCGGGAGAAGGTGTGCGCGGCGTTCGCCGACTACCTGCACACGCTGCCGGACTCGACCGCCCGGACGCGCCCGGTCGCCGCGGGCATCAAGGACGTGGTGCTGCGCAAGGGCGTCGGCATCGGCTCGGCCGGGCTGCCGTCGTACAACCTGCTGCTGGAGGGGCACACCCAGGCGCTGGAGAACGACGTCGTCATCTACATGAAGCAGGCGCAGGTGCCGGCCGTGGCGCGGTACGTCGACGACGAGCGGGTCCGGTCGTACTTCCGGCACCAGGGGCACCGCACCGCCGAGTCGCAGCGCGCGTTGCAGGCGCACGCCGACCCGTGGCTGGGCTTCACCGAGCTGGACGGCGTCGGGCAGCTCGTCGCCGAGGTGTCCCCGTACGCGGCGGACCTGGACTGGGCCGACGTGAACGAGCCGGAGGAACTCGCGGGCGTGCTCGCCGACCTGGGCCGGGCGGTGGCCCGGATGCACTCGGTCGCCGACGACGAGTCCAGCCACGACCTGGTCGACTACTCCACCGAGGAGGCGATCGTCGCCGTGGTCGACGCCGAACCGCAGGCGTTCGTCGACTACCTGGTCGACTTCGGGCACCGGTACGGGATCCGGGCGCGCGAGGACCACCAGCTCTTCGTGGACCTGTTCCGCAACGGCCGGCTGCCCGGCATCTGAGGGGCCGGGGCGCCGGATCCGGCGCCCCGCCTCACTGCGTGAAGTCCAGCACCGCCTTGATGTCCTCGCCGGCCGTGGCGTACGCCTCCCGGTAGTTCGACAGCGGCACCCGGCGGGTGATCAGCGACGTCAGCCACGACCGGTCGGCCTGGGCGAGCGCCTCGGCGGCCATCTCCCAGTGCCGCCGCCCGGCGTTCACCGAGCCGAACACCACGTTGTTCTCCAGCACCAGCTCCCGGTTGAGCGCACCGGCGTCGAAGTTGATGGTCCGGCCGCCGCTGGACACACCGGTGAGGCAGACGATGCCGGTGGGCGCGGCCTTGCACATCGCGTCCAGCACCACGGTGGGTGCGCCGGTGCACTCGATCACCACGTCCGGCTTCACGTCCAGCTCCGGCACGGTCGCCGTGTGGTACGTCGCCCCGAGCGCACGGACCAGGTCCGGCTTCGGCCCGGTGGTGTTGCGGTCCAGCACGTGCACCGACAATCCTCGCTGGCTGGCCAGCAACGCGGCCAGCAGCCCGATCGGCCCGGCGCCGGTGACCAGCACCGTCATCGGTTTCCACTCGGCCCGGCGGCCGATCCGCTCGATGTGGTCCCACGCCTTCGCCACCACGCTCGTCGGCTCCAGCAGCACCCCCACGGACTCGAGCGCCGGGTCCAGGCCGACGGCGAACTTGGGCTGCAACCGCCAACGTTCCCGGGCGAAGCCGGGCAGCGCCTTGATGCCGTGCTCGGTGTACCGCCCGTTGCGGCACATGTCCCACTCGTCCACCGCGCAGTTCGCGCACGGCACCGGGTCCGGGTGGCGGACCACGCCGGCGACCAGATCGCCGGTCTGCAACGTGCCGGTCGGGTCCTCCAGCACGCGGCCCAGCGACTCGTGCCCGAGCACCAGCCGCTCCTGGCCCGGCGGCGCCTCGCCGTACTCGCCCGCCACGATCTCGTGGTCGGTGCCGCAGACACCCACCGCCAGCGCCTCGACCAGGATCGCGCCCTCCTCGGGCGGCGGCTCGGGCCAGTCCTCGGCGAGCCGCAGCGAATCCGGGACACCGGGGGTCACAGTCACAGCGCGCACGGACCTCATCTTTCCGCGCGCTTGCGCCGCCCGTCCGGCAAAGCGGCGATCCCGGCACGGACGGCCCGACCCGGCCGGCAGCCGTCCGCCATAGGATCAGCGCATGACTCCGGAAGAGGTCGGCCGGCGAGTGGTCGCGCTGCTCGCGCCCGTCGAGGCCACCGCGTCGGTCTCCGGCGGTCAGGGGTACGCCCGCGCGACCGTCGACGTAACCCCGGCGAGCTGGGCGGACGCGGTGCGTGCGGCACGCGACGACGCCGAGCTGGATCTCGACTTCCTGGACTGGCTGTCGGCGGTGGACGAGCTGGCCGACGGCTTCGACGTGGTGCTGCACCTCTGGTCGGTCCGGCACCGGCACGGGTTGCTGCTGCGCACCCGGGTGCCCCGGGACGCGCCTGTCGTCGCGTCGGTGGTCGACCTGTTCCCCGGCGCCGCCTGGCACGAGCGCGAGACGCACGAGATGTTCGGCATCGACTTCGCCGGCCACGGCGAGCTGCGTCCGCTGCTGCTACCGCCGGAGTTCGAGGGGCACCCGCTGCGCAAGGAGTTCGTCCTCGCCTCCCGGGTCGCCAAGCCGTGGCCCGGCGCGAAGGAGCCGGGCGAGTCGGAGGCGGGCGGCGGCCGCCGGCCGGTCCGGCCGCCGGGCGTGCCCGCGCCGGGTGAGTGGGGCACGACGCCCACGCCGGCGGGTGCGGCCGGCGCGGGTGAGGGCCCCCGAGGGGGTACGCCGGCGCGCCCGGCCCGCGAACGCCCGGCGCGGCCCGCTCCGGGGGAGCGTCCAGCGCGGCCTGCTGCCGGAGAGGCCGGGTCGGGGGCTGGTGCTGCTCCGGCGGCCGACGAGGCGGGGCCGCTCGGGCGGCCGCTGCCAGGGGAACAGCCGACCGGCCCGCCCCGCCAGGAGCCGGAGCCCGACGCGGCGGAGGAGAGCTGATGCCGGACTGGTTGGAGCTGGTCCTGCGGGTGGCGGGGGTGCTCGTCGCGTTCCTCACGCTGCCGCTGATCGTGGGCCAGGCCGAGCACAAGGTGATGGCGCACATGCAGGGCCGGCTGGGCCCGATGTACGCGGGCGGCTTCCACGGCTGGGCGCAACTGGTGGCGGACGGCATCAAGTTCGTGCAGAAGGAGGACGTCACCCCGCGCGACGCGGACCGTCCGGTGTTCCGGCTGGCGCCCGCGGTGGCGCTGGTGCCGTACCTGCTGGTGCTGCTCGTCATCCCGCTCGGGCCGGGTGACCTGGTCGCCCAGCCGCTGGACATCGGCCTGTTCTTCGTGCTCGCCGTGGTGGGTGTCGGGGTGCTGGCGGTGCTGATGTCGGCGTGGGCGTCGGCGAACAAGTACAGCCTGCTCGGCGGGCTGCGCGGTGCGGCGCAGCTGCTCGGGTACGAGCTGCCGCTGGTGCTGGCCGCCGCCTCGGTGGCGATGGCGGCGGGCACGCTCAGCCTGCCGGGCATCGTGGAGGCGTGGCAGCCGTGGTGGCTGCTGTGGCAGGCGCCGGCCATGGTGATCTTCTTCGTGGCCGGGCTGGCGGAGATCCGCCGCCCGCCGTTCGACATGCCGGTGGCCGACTCCGAGCTGGTCTTCGGCTACATGACCGAGTACACCGGCCTGCGGTTCGCGTTCTTCCTGCTCGCCGAGTACGTGGGCATCGTGGTGATCGCGGCGCTGACCACTGTGCTGTTCCTCGGTGGCTGGCAGGGCCCGTTCGCGGACGCGCAGCTCGGCTGGCTGTGGACGCTGCTCAAGGTCTTCGCCGTCGCCTTCGTGATCATCTGGCTGAGGGTGAGCTACCCGAGGCTGCGCGAGGACCAGCTCCAGCGCCTCTGCTGGCTGGTCCTGGTCCCCCTGGCCCTGGCCCAGTTGGTCCTGACCGCCGCAGTCCGCCTGGCCCTGTAACCCGCCCGCACCCGCCCCACCCTTCTTCCCGGCGATCTTGCACTTTCTGCCTCGACAAAAGGGGCAAGGCGCCCAGGTTCGGGGCCCAAAGTGCAAGATCGCCGGGCCGGGCCGGGCCGGGGTGGGGTGGGGCGGGCGGGGGTCAGCGCAAGGGGGTGTGGGACGGGTCTACCCGCTCGGACTCGGGTGGGGGCGGGGGTGGGGTGCCGTCGCCGAAGGGGCGGCCGCCCAACTCCTCCCGGCCGTGCGGGGTGAGCCAGTTGCTCAGGTCGGGGCCGAGCGGCACGATCCCGGTCGGGTTGATGTCCCGGTGGACCTCGTAGTAGTGCCGCTTGATGTGGTCGAAGTCGATCGTGTCGCCGAACCCGGGCGTGGTGAACAGGTCCCGGGCGTACGCCCACAGCACCGGCATCTCGCTGAGCTTCTGCCTGTTGCACTTGAAGTGCCCGTGGTAGACCGGGTCGAAGCGGACGAGCGTGGTGAACAGCCGAACGTCCGCCTCGGTGATCGTGTCACCGACCAGGTACCGCTGACCGGCCAGCCGCTCGCTCAGCCAGTCCAGCCGGTCGAACAGCCTGTGGTACGCCTTGTCGTACGCCTCCTGGCTGCCGGCGAAGCCGCACCGGTAGACGCCGTTGTTGACGTTGGCGAAGACGACAGCGTTCACCTCGTCGATCTCGGCGCGCAGCGGTTCCGGGTAGAGGTCCGGCGCGCCCGGCCGGTGGTACGCCGTCCACTCGGTGGTCAGGTCGAGGCTCATCTGCGCGTAGTCGTTCGTCACGACCTGCCCGGTGGGCACGTCGACGAGCGCCGGGACGGTGATGCCGCGCTCGTAGCCGGGGAAGCGGGCGAAGTACGCGTCGGCCAGCCGCTCGATGCCGAGTACCGGGTCCTTGCCGTCCGGGTCGAGGTCGAACGTCCAGCTCCGCTTGTCGTGGGTGGGCCCGGCCACGGCCATCGAGATGGCGTCCTCCAGCCCGAGCAGGCGCCGGACGATGATCAGCCGGTTGGCCCACGGGCAGGCCCGGCTGACCGCCAGCCGGTAGCGGCCCGGCTCCACCGGCCAGCCGTCCCGCTCGTCCGCGGTGATCCGGGTGGCGATGTAGCGCTGGTCGCGGGTGAACTCGCCACCCGGTTCCACGTACTTGCCGCCGGTCCGGTCCAGGACTTCGTCGTCGCTGCCCACGCCCACCTCCGAGTTCGCCTTTCGCTCCCATCATGGTCGCTCCGGCCGCTCCCGGCAGGGCGAGTACCCCGGAGACCGGCAGGGCGAGTGCTCCGGAGAGGGGAATAGGCTGCCCGCCGTGACCGATGTGGAGGCGGCAGCCCGGCGTTTCGTCGCCGACGTGTGGAACGCGGGGCGCGAGGAGAGCGCGTACGAGCTGGTGGCGGCGGAGTGCCCGGGCCTCGGCGGCACCGGCCCGGCGGCGACGCTGGCGTGGCACCGGGACCGGCGGGCGTCGTTCCCCGACCTGCGTTACAAGATCGTCGACGTGGTGGCGACAGGTACGCGGGTGGCGGTGCGCTGGCGGGCCGCCGGCACCCAGGCCGGGCAGTTCGGGCCGGTGCCGCCGACCGGCCGCGTGGTCAGTTACTCCGGTGCCACGTTCCTGCGCTTCGACGACGACGGGCGGATCGTGGACGTGTGGAGCGTCAACGAGCTGTTCCAGCTGCTCCAGCAGCTCGGCGTGGAGATGCTGCCCCCGCTCACACCCGGCGAGGCGTGATCCGGCTGATCGGCAGGTTCACCGGGAACGGCTCTCCGGTGTCGACGAACTTCGTCCACCGGCCGGTCTCCGTGTAGACCTCGTTCACCGGATCGATCTTGTAGGTGTAGACGACGATGCCCTCGTCCTCGATCTCGATCCGCCAGTGGAACGGAATCCCGGCCTGCGCGTACAGCGCCGGCTTGAGCACGCGGTCGATGGACCGGGTGCTGGGCGAGACGATCTCCACGGCGAGCACCACCTCGTGCGGCTCGTATCGGGACGGCTCGCGTGCCGCGGCGGTAGCGGTGGTGACCAGGACGTCCGGGATGAAGGAGCGGGTGCGGTTGATGCGCACCTCCACCCCTTGGGTCACGTCGTACCCGTCGGGGCAGTCCTCGTCGAGAGCCACCATGAGCAGGGCGGCGATGCTCTGGTGGATCCGGCCGCGCAGCGACATGAGCAGCACTCCGTCGAGCAGTTCGCGGCGGTGCCCGTCCTCCGGCAGCAGGTCCAGATGATCGGTCGTCCACCCGCCCGGGAGCGGCCGGAAACTCTCCAGGTCGGTGGTCATCGACCAGCCCTTCCCGGTGCGTCGTTCTCCCCGCGCTCACGATACCGCCGCCAAGAGTCGGGGGGTGGTCGCGCGCGCCCGGGCCACAGGGCAGGATGGGCGGCATGAGCGAGCACGGTGGAGTGCCCGGTGCCGGGTTGGTGAAGGGCCTGGCGGTCACGTTGAAGACGATGACCCGCCGCTCGACCACCCAGCAGTACCCGGACGTGGCGCCCGAGCTGCCGCCCCGCTCCCGCGGCGTGATCGCGCTGCTGGAGGAGAACTGCACGGTCTGCATGCTCTGCGCCCGCGAGTGCCCGGACTGGTGCATCTACATCGACTCGCACAAGGAGGAGGTGGCGGTGCCCGGCGCCGCCCGCCCCCGCCAGCGCAACGTGCTCGACAAGTTCGACATCGACTTCTCGCTCTGCATGTACTGCGGCATCTGCGTAGAGGTCTGCCCGTTCGACGCGCTCTACTGGTCGCCGGAGTTCGAGTACGCCGAGTACGACATCAAGAACCTGCTGCACGACAAGGACCACCTGGGCGAGTGGATGGCCACCGTGCCGCCGCCGCCGGCTCACGACCCGCTCGGCGACCCCTCCAAGGAGGAGACCACCGCCGCCCGGAAGGCGGCGGGTCCGTCGGCCCGTCCGGCTCCTTCCCGGGTACGCCCCGACGCCGCCACCGATCCGGGCGGAGGCACTGCCTCATGACCGGTGCGGACGTCCTGCTGCTGGCGCTGGGCGCGGTGGCGGTGGGCGCGGGTGCGCTGGTGGTCGCCACCCGTCACCTGGTCCGGGCCGGGCTGTGGCTGGTGGTCTGCCTGGGCGCGCTCGCGGGTGACTACCTGGTGCTGACCGCCGAGCTGGTGGCCTGGGTGCAGGTGCTCATCTACGTGGGCGCGGTGGTGGTGCTGCTGTTGTTCGCGGTGATGCTGACCCGCGCGCCGATCGGCCCGTCGGACGACCTGGACCGGCCGGGCTGGGCCGCCGCGCTGGTCGGCGCCGGCAGCGGCCTCGGCTTGGCGGTGCTGCTGATCGACGCGTTCCGCTGGTCCCGGGTGGACCTGCCCGCCGCGGGCACCGCCGAGCGCCTCGGCGAGCAGATCTTCCGTTCCTGGGTGCTGCCGTTCGAGGTGCTGTCGGTGCTGCTGCTGGCCGCGCTGGTCGGCGCGATCGTGCTGTCCCGCCCCGACATCGGCCGCCCGAAGGCGCCCAGCCCGGCCGACGGCGACCGGCCCGGCGGGGACGCCCCGCTCGGCGCCGCGCGACCCGCCGACGAGGGCGGGCGCCCGTGAGGCCGGTCATCCCGTACGTCACCGCCGCGCTGCTGTTCGGCCTCGGCGTGTACGGCGTGCTGCGCCGCCGCAACGCCGTCCTGGTGCTGATGGCGGTGGAGCTGATGCTGAACGCGGTGAACCTGGTGCTGGTCACCGCCGACACCACAGTCAAGGCCGTGCTGCCGCACTCCGGTCAGGTGTTCGCGCTGTTCGTGATCGTGCTCGCCGCCGCCGAGATCGGTGTCGGGCTGGCGATCGTGCTCCAGCTCTACCGGCTGCGCGCCGGCGTCACAGTCGACGACGTCCCGCTGGCCGAGCCGGCTCCAGCGGTCGCGGCGGCCCCAGGCGGGCTGCCGACGCCGGGGGCACCGGGCACGGAAGGAGCGGTCCGGTGAGCACGCCGACGCTGTGGCTCGCGGCGGTGCTGCCGGCCGCCCCGCTCGTCGCCGGGCTGCTCGGCCTGCTGCTGCCGCCCGCCCCGCACCAGGACCGGGCGTCGGCACGGCGGTCGGCGGTCGCGCTGGGTGTGGCCGGGGCGGCGGTGTCGCTGCTGGCCGCGCTGGCGCTGCTGGTCCGCGTGGACGCCCCGGTCGAGGCGTCCACCACCTGGATCGACCTGGGTGGGCTGCGGGTCACGCTGGGCCTGCGCCTGGACGGCGTGGCGGTGCTCGTCGCCACCGCCGTCGCGGCTGTCGCGCTGGCCGTGCAGGTCTACTCGATCGGCTACCTGCGCCGGGGCCCGCACGACGACGTGGACGTCGACCACCGCTATCCGCCGTACGCGGCGCAGTTGAGCCTCTTCACCGCCGCCATGCTCACGGTGGTGGTGTCCGGTGACCTGATCATGCTGCTGGTCGGCTGGGAGGTGATGGGCATCTGCTCGTACCTGCTCATCGCCCACGACCGGCGGCTGCCCGAGGCGCCCGGCGCGGCGGTGAAGGCGTTCCTGGTCACCCGCGTGGGTGACGTCGGCTTCCTGCTCGGCATCGCGCTGCTCGGCGTGGGCGCGGGCAGCTTCCGGATCGCCGACGTGCTGGCGCACGACTACGGCACCGGCACGCTCACCGCCGCCTGCCTGCTGCTGCTCGCCGGGGTGGCGGGCAAGAGCGCCCAGTTCCCGCTGCACACCTGGTTGCCCGACGCGATGGCCGGCCCGACGCCGGTGTCCGCGCTGATCCACGCCGCCACCATGGTCGCCGCCGGGGTGTACGCGGTGGCCCGACTGTTCCCGCTGTTCGAGCGCGCCCCGGCCGCGCTCGCCGTGCTGGGCGTGATGGCCGCGATCACGATGCTGCTCGGCGCGTTCGCCGCCACCGCCCAGGACGACATCAAGCGGGTGCTCGCCTGGTCCACGGTCTCGCAGATCGGCTACATGACCGGCGCGCTGGCGGTCGGCGCACCCGCTGCCGCGCTGTTCCACCTGCTCACCCACGCCGCGTTCAAGGCGCTGCTGTTCCTCGCCGCCGGTGCGGTGATCCACGCCGTGGGCACCACGCTGATGTCCCGGATGGGCGGCCTGCGTACCGCCATGCCGGTGACGTTCTGGTGCATGGTGGTCGGCCTGGGCGCGCTCGCCGGCGTACCCCCGCTCTCGGGTTTCTGGAGCAAGGACGGCGTGCTCGCGGCCGCAGAGGCGGCCGCGCTCGACGGTGCCGGGCCGAGCGCGGCCTGGGTGGGCTGGCTGGTCTGGCTGGCCGGGCTGGTCGGCGTCGCGGTGACCGCCTGGTACGCGACCCGCCTGCTGCTGCGCACCTTCCTCGGCGCCACCCGCACGCCGCTGCTGCGCCCGCACGACCCGCCCGCGCTGCTGCGCTGGCCGGTGCTGCTGCTCACGGTCCCGGCCGCGCTGCTCGGCCTGGCCGCGTTCGCGCCGTGGTTCGCCGACCGGCTGCGCGTGCCGGGCGACGACACCGGCGAGGCGGTCGAGCTGGTCCATCTCGCGCCGAACCTGATCCTGCCGTTCCTGCTGCTGCTCGTCGGCGCGGGTGTCGCCTGGGCGGGCTGGCGCCGCGACCCGGCCGCCGACCCGGCCCGCTACCTGGGTCCGCTGCGGCCGGTGTTCGCCCGGGCGTTCCGGCTCGACGACGTCCAGCACGCCCTCGTCGTACGCCCGGCGGGCGCGCTCGCGCGGGTCGTGCGTACCGGCGACGAGCTGGGCGTGGACGGCCTGGTCGAGGGCAGCGGCCGGGCGGCGGTCGAGGTGGGCGGCGGCCTGGCCGCGCTGCACCGGGCGGCGCTGCCCCGCGCGGCGGCCGGGGTGCTGGCCGGCGCGTTGCTGATCGGCCTGGCGGTCGCCCTGATCGGAGTCACCTCATGACGTTCGGGCAGGTCCTGCTGGTCGCCGTGGTCGCGGTGCCGGCGCTCGGCGCGCTGGCCGCGGCGGTCGTGCCCGGTGACCGGGCCGGCCGGGTGGTCGGCACCGTCGCCGCCGCGCTGACGCTGCTGGCGACGCTGCCGCTGGTCGGCGGCGACCACGGCTGGTTCGGGTACGGGCCGCGCCCGGCGGTGCAGCCCTGGCACCAGCTCGACCTGCAGTGGGTGCCCGGGCTCGACCTGCGCTTCCACCTGGGCGTGGACGGTATCTCCTGGCCGCTGGTGGTGCTGACCGCGCTGCTCACGCTGCTGTGCTGCGCGTACACGCTGTGGCGGGTGCCGCCCGGCGGCGGCAGCGGGCGGGCGCTGGTGGCGCTGCTGCTGGTGGTCGAGGTGGGCATCCTCGGCACGTTCCTCGCGCTCGACCTGGTGTTGTTCTTCCTGTTCTTCGAGGTCGTCCTGCTGCCGATGTACGCGGTCATCGCCGGCTGGGGTGGTGCGGACCGTCGCCGGGCGGCCCGCAAGTTCGCGCTCTACACGCTGTTCGGCTCGGTGCTGCTGCTCGTCGGCGTCTACGTGGTGGTGGCCGCCGCGGGCACCGCCGACCTGGTCACGCTCACCGGCGGTGCCGGGTTGTCCCGGGGCACCCAGCTCGCCGCGTTCACGCTGCTGGCGCTCGCGTTCGCGGTGAAGAGCCCGCTCTGGCCGCTGCACTCGTGGCTGCCCGACGCGCACACCCAGGCGCCGACTGTCGGCAGCGTGATCCTCGCCGGCGTGCTGCTCAAGATGGGCACGTACGGGCTGATCCGGGTCGCGGTGGGGGTGGCCCCGGAAGGTGCCCGCTGGGCCGCGCCGGTGCTCGGCGTGCTCGCCGTCGCGGCCATCCTGATCGGTGGCCTGGTCTGCCTGGCGCAGGACGACCTGAAGCGGCTGATCGCGTACTCGAGCGTCGGGCACATGGGCTTCGTGCTGCTCGGGGTCGCCACGCTCACCGCCACCGGGATCCAGGCCGCGCTGATCGGCAACATCGCCCACGGTGTCATCACCGCCCTGCTGTTCTTCCTGGCCGGTGCGGTCAAGGACCGCGCCCACACCGGGTCGCTGGCCGAGCTGTCCGGGCTGCGGGAGACCGCGCCCCGGCTGGCCGGGCTGCTCGGCTTCGCGGCGGTGGCCTCGCTAGGGCTGCCCGGCCTGGCCGGGTTCTGGGGGGAGGCGTTCGCCGTGGTGGCCGCGGTGCAGCGGGGCGGGCCGCTCTGGCTGACGCTCGCCGTGCTCGCGGCGCTGGGCGGGGCGCTGACCGCCGCGTACTTCCTGCGGCTGCTGCGCCGGGTCACGCACGGGCGGCCCAGCCCGGCGGTGGCGGGGCTCGCACCCGGGCTGGCGGGGGCGGAACTGACCGCCTGGGCACCGCTGGTGCTGCTCGCGCTCGCGGTCGGCCTGGCTCCCGCGCTCGTGCTGTCGTACGCCTCCGGTCCGGTGGAGGCGCTGCTGGGGGTCGTCCCATGAGCCTGGTACAGAGCGTCGACAACGTGGCGATGCTGCCCGCGTACCTGGCCGCCGGCACGGCCGTGCTGGTGCTCCTGGTCGACCTGCTGGTGGCCCGGCCCGCCGTCACGGTGGCGGTGGCGGCGCTCGGCGCGGCCGGCACCGCGGCCGGCGCGGCACTGGTCGGGGCGGCCGGTGAGCGGCGCACGTTCTGCGTCGGCGACGACTGCTCCTGGGTGTGGGGTGGCCGGGCCGCCCTGGTCGGGGCCGTGATCGCCCTGCTCACGCTCGGCGTGCTGGCGCTGTCCGGTCCGCTGCTGCGCGCCGGGCGTACTCCGGTCGGCGAGTACTGCTTCCTGCTCGCCTGCGCGATGACAGGTGGCGTGGTGCTCGGCGCGGCGGGTGACCTGATCACGCTGATCGTGGCGCTGGAGACGCTGACGCTGCCGCTGTACGTGCTGGTCGGCCTGCGCCGGGGCAGCCTCGCCGGTGCCGAGGCGGCGGTGACGTTCTTCGTGGTGAGCGTGGTCGCGACCACTGTCACGCTGCTCGGCGCGGCGCTGCTCTACGCGGTCACCGGCACGCTGCACCTGGACCGGCTCGGCGCCACCCTGGCCGACCGCACCGACCTGACCGATCTGCCGCTGACCGGCGTCGCGGTGGCGCTCGTGGTGGCCGGGCTGGCGTTCAAGGTCGCCGCCGTGCCGTTCCACGCGTGGGCCCCCGTCACGTACGACGGCGCGCCGCTGCCGGTGGCCGCGTACCTGTCGACCGCCTCGAAGCTCGGTGGCGTGGTGGCGCTGCTGGCGGTGGTGCAGCGCGCGCTGCCCGGGGACATGACCGGCCCGGTGCTGGCGGCGCTGGCGGTGCTGACCATGACCGTCGGCAACCTGGTGGCGCTGCGTCAGCGGCGTACCGTGCGGTTGCTCGCCTGGTCGTCGGTGGCCCAGGCGGGGTACATCCTGGCCCCGCTGGGCGCGCTGGCGCTGACCGCTGGCCGCACCGGCGACGCGCGGACGGCCGCGTACGCGGCAGCCGTGGCGTACGCGATCTTCTTCGTGCTGCTGGAGCTCGCCGCGTTCGCCGCGGTGGTGGCGTTGCGCCCGGCGGACGGCGACGGCGGCACGCTGGCCGACCTGCGCGGCGCGGCGCGACGGCACCCGTGGGTGGGCGGCGCGTTCGCGCTGGCGCTGATCGGGCTGGCCGGGCTGCCGCCGGGTCTGGCCGGGCTGTTCGCCAAGGTGACAGTGGTACGCGCGCTGCTGGCCGGGCACGCGGGATGGCTGGCGCTGGTGGTGGCCTTGAACGCGGTGATCGGCCTGGCGTACTACCTGCGGGTCACCGCGTCGCTCTACGCGACGCCGACCGGCGCGGCGACGATCCGGCCCGCGCGGACCGTGGTGCTGGCGCTCGGCGTGGCCACCGCCGTGGCGGTGGTGATCGGTTTCGCACCGCAGCTCGTGCTGGACGTCGCGGCGCGCTGACCGGTTCGTGCCCGGATGGGCGACCGCTTCAGCCCGCGCACAGCAACATCCAGCCAACTTTCAGCCATGAGCCGGATGGTTGACGGGTACCGGTGTGTTGAACCGGTCAGCGGGCCTCCCGCAAGGGCCCGTGCACCGAAGGAGAGATCGTGCATCACAACCGTCTCAAGACCGCAGCGCTGCTCGGCCTGTTGACCTCGCTGATCCTCGCGATCGGCTACTGGTTCGGCGGTAGCAGCGGTCTCGTCATCGCCGTCGTCGTCTCGTTGCTGATGAACGGCGTCACCTACTTCTTCTCCGACAAGCTCGCCCTGCGCTCGATGAAGGCGCAACCGGTCAGCGAGGCACAGTTCCCCGAGCTCTACCAGATGGTGCGGGAGCTCTCCACGCTGGCCGGCAAGCCGATGCCCCGGCTCTACGTGAGCCCGACCTCGCAGCCCAACGCGTTCGCCACCGGTCGTAACCCGGAGAACGCGGCGGTCTGCGTCACCCAGGGCATCGTGGAGATCCTGGACTACCGGGAGCTGCGTGGCGTGATCGGCCACGAGCTGTCGCACGTCTACAACCGGGACATCCTGATCTCCAGCGTCGCGGCCGGCCTGGCCGGCATCATCACCATGCTGGCGAACCTCGCCTGGTTCATCCCGCTGGGCTCGTCCGACGACGAGGACGGCCCGAACCCGGCGGTGCTGCTGCTCACGCTGATCCTCGGCCCGATCGCCGCCACGGTGATCCAGCTCGCGATCAGCCGGAGCCGGGAGTACCAGGCCGACCAGTCCGGCGCCGAGCTGAGCCGGGACCCGCTGGCCCTGGCCAGCGCCCTCCGCAAGATCCACATGGGGACGCAGGCGCGCCCGCTGGCGCCGCAGGGCCAGCTCGCCAGCACCGCGCACCTGATGATCGACAACCCGTTCAAGCGGGGCGGCGGCATCGCCGCGATGTTCGCCACCCACCCGCCGATGGAGCAGCGGGTGGCCCGCCTGGAGCAGATGGCCCGCAACTCCGGGCCGGTGCAGTTCCAGCGCTGACCCGCGTGACCCGAACGCCGCCCGCGTCCACCCGGACGCGGGCGGCGTCGTGTCTGCGCCCTTCCGTCAGGCCCGGCCGGCCCCGGGGCAGCTCCGGCCGGGCTCAGGACGCGGCCGGCTCGGGCAGCCGGTCCGGCCGGGCGACCAGCACCACGGCGAGCAGCACCACCCCCGCCGCCAGATAGGCGGCGGCCGGGCCGAGCAGCACCGCCACGCCGCCGAGCAGGAAGATCCCGACGCCGGAGAGCATGATGTTGCCGGCCACGATCGTCGCCTCCACCTGCCCCATCCGCTCCCGCGGGGCCAGCCGCGCGAACGTGGCCTGGGCCCCGATCAGCCACCCGCCGCCCGCTCCGACGAGCGCGTTCGCCCCGGCGATCGCCCACGCCGGGGCGTCGAGCGCCACCAGCAGACCGGCCAGCAACAGCGCGGCGGCGAGCGCGCCCGCCGCCACCACCTGACCGGTCACGCGGGCCAGCCAGCCCCGCCGCCCCACGACGAGCACGAACACCGCCCCGCCGAACGACGACGCCGCCAGCACGACCGGCCGCCATCCGCCGGCAGCCAGATCCGGCGCGAGCGTCTCCGGCAGCCCGCCGGACAGGACGGTGGCGAGGGTCAGCAGCGCCACGCCCCGCAACACCGGATGAGCGGCGATGATCCGGATCCCCGCGGTGGCGGGCGGCCGTGGCCCCCGGTGCTCCTGCCGGCGCACCGGCAGGCCGGCGAGAACCACCGCCGCGAGCAGGAACGAGACCAGGTCGATCACGAGCGCCAACCGGGGGCCGAGCGCCACCGTCACGGCGGCCCCGGCGAGCAGACCGACGACCTGGCCGCTCTGGTTGGCGAAGGCGGAGAGCCCGAACAGCGGCAGCCGCAAGGACGGCTCCACCGCCTCGGCCGTGATCGCCACATGCACGCTCGCGTACGCGGCCCGGATCGCGCCGAGCAGCCCGGCCGCCACGATCGCCGGCACCGGCTCGGGCACCGCAGCCGGTACGGCGATGAGCGCCGCACCGGCCAGCGAGAGCCCGACCAGCATGGTGCGCCGGGCCGGTACGTCCAGCCAGCCGCTGAACACCGTCGCGACGAGCAGGGCGGGCACCGTGCGGGCGGCGTACACGGCCGCCGGACCGAGGACCGAGTCGGTCTGGTCGTACGCGAGCAGCAGCAGGGCCGCCAGCCCGACGAAGTCACCCAGCTCGGAGACGCCCCGGGCGACGAGCAGCCGGGCCGCGACCGGATGCCGGAACAGTGCCCGGTAGCCGGGGGCGGGCGTCGTGGTGTCGGTCATCGATCCGGCGGGTCCGTCTCCTCGACGCCGACCGGTTCGTAGTCGGCCCGCTCACGTCGCCGGCGGGCCTGCTCCCGCCGGTAGCTGCCGCGGATCTGCGGATCCTGCCGCCGGCGGCGCAGCGCCACGAGGTCCTCCCACAGGTCGTCCGGCCACTCCGCGATGCCCTGCCCGGTGACGAGTTCGGCCTGCCGCGCCGCCGCGAGCGTCGAACGGTGCACCGGCTGGACGCACATCAGGGGAATGTTCCGGTAGAGCCGGATCACATGGCCCGGCTCGGTCAGGCGCAGGATGGTCGGCAGGAACGACGTGTACCAGTCGGTCTCCACCACGCCCTCGTAGAGCTGGAGCCCGCGCTGCGCCGGCCAGTTCGGCACCCCGCGCGCCAGCAGGCACCAGCCGGGAGAGGTGCGGGCCACCACCCCGGTCACCATCTCGATCGTGTGCGGAGCGCGCGGGTCGGCGTCGATGAAGGGCATGGTGCCGCCGTAGCGGTCGAAGATGTCCAGGCCGTCCCGGAACCGCTCCGGCAGGTCCGCCAGCTGCGCCGGCGCCTGCGGCAACGTGCCGTCGTACCCGCCGGCCAGCGATCGCCAGCCGGCCGGCTCGTTCTCCTGGAGCAGACTCCACTCGGTGTCGTGGCCGTCCCAGCGCAGCGCCACGTCCGCGGGCGGATAGACGTACCACCCGAGACCGGAGCCGGCAGCCACCGGTGGGCACTGCTGGACCGCACGCACCGGCAGTGAACCCCGGAGGGTGGCGGACGCGGGCTCGGCGGGC
The DNA here is from genome assembly GCF_027460145.1 of Micromonospora sp. WMMA1949. Taxonomy (NCBI): domain Bacteria; kingdom Bacillati; phylum Actinomycetota; class Actinomycetes; order Micromonosporales; family Micromonosporaceae; genus Micromonospora; species Micromonospora sp. WMMA1949. Next base: position 3,322,367 of record NZ_JAPZBG010000001.1, read on the forward strand.
CGGGCGTCGCCGTAGAGCGAGTAGATCTCGACCCGTAGCGGCGCGACAGCCATGCCGCTCATCCGACCTCCGATCATGGCGGCGGCCGACCCGCCGTAGGCATGGACTCCGTTCGATCACCGAACCTACTCGTTTCCGGCGGGTAAGGCAGCCCCGCACCGGCAGGTCGATGTGACCGACTCGACCACCGTCCCGCGCAGTAGGGGCGTTAGGGTCGAAGCCTGACTCACTCGTTACTTCCCGGAGGTGCACACAGTGGCCGCACTGCGCCAGTACCAGGGCGTCTGGCGGATCCCCGGCGCGCCGATGCTGCTGGTCCTCGGCATCATCGGGCGGCTCGGGATCGGCATGACCCCGCTGGCGCTGCTGCTCGTCGTCGAGCAGGTCACCGGCCGGTACTCCCTGGCCGCCGTCGCCGGCGGCATCTACGCGCTCTCCGGTGCCGCGCTCAGCCCCGTCGCCGGCCGGATCGCCGACCGGGTCGGACCCGCCCCCGTCCTGCTGGCCACCGCGCTCGCCCACCCGCTCGCCCTGATCGGGCTGCTCGTCGCCACCCGCTCCGACAGCGGCAACCTCGGGCTGATCTACCTGGGGGCGGGCCTGGCCGGCGCCACGTACCCGCCGCTCACCGCCGCGATCCGGGGCGCGTGGAACGACCTCACCGCTCCCGCCACCGGCCGGGCGCACCTGCGCAACACCGCGCTCGCCGCCGAGACCACCCTCTTCGAGGTCGTGTTCGTGATCGGCCCGCTGCTGGTGGCCGCCTTCGTGCTGTTCGCCGACGCATCCGCCGCGCTCGTCGGCGCCGCGGTGGTCACGCTGGTCGGCACCGGCACGGTCGCGCTCGGCCGGGTCATGCGCGGCTGGCGCCCGCACGCCCGCGAGCACCACGCCCGGGGCCTCGGCCCGCTGCGGCTCGGCGGCTTCCCCGCGCTGCTGCTCTGCGTGGCGAGCCTCGGCATCGCGTTCGGCGCCTCCGGCGTCATCGTCCCGGCCTTCGCCGGCAACTCCGGCGCCGCCGACCCGGAGAGCCTCGCCGGCGTGCTGCTCGCCGTCTGGGGCATCGGCAGCGCCATCGGTGGTTTCTGGTTCGGCGTACGCAAGCCCGCCGCCAACATGACCCGCCAGTTCGCCTGGCTGCTCGGCACCGTCGCGGCCAGCTTCGCCGTCTTCGCGGTGATGCCCGGCCCGGCCGCGCTCGGTGTCGCGCTGGTGCTCGGCGGCGCGGCCATCGCCCCCGCGCTCACCCTGGAGAACACGCTCGTCGGGCGGATCACCCCGGCGGGCATGCTGAACGAGGCGTACACCTGGGTGGTGACCATGTCGGTGGCGGCGAGCGCCGCCGGCGGGTCGATCGCCGGCCTGATCATCGACCACGCCGGCGGCGTCTCCTGGGCGTTCGTCTTCGCCGGGGTGGCGGTCGCCGTCGGGGCCGCGGTCGCCGCGCTGCCGGGCGGCCCGATCACCCGGGCCGAGGCCACAGCGGTACGCGCCGAGCAGTCGCTCGTCGCCTGACCGCTCACCCGCCGGCGGTCACCACCCGCTCCACCCCGGGCAGCTTCTCCACGGCGGCCCGGATCGGCGCCGGGTCCTCGCCGTCCGCCAGCAGCACCGACAGGACGACCCGTCCGTCGGCGTCCGGCCGGGTGGCGGCAGTGGTGCCGCGGCAGCGCAGCCCGATGTCCCCGCGCGCCTGCCCGATCCGGTAGTCGACCTCGCCGAGCTGCGGCGCGGCGGCCCCGGGCCGGAAGACGACGTCCAGCCGTACCGGAGGGTCGGCCCGGCACGCGGTCGACGCCGAGGCGGCCGGGGTGGCCGTGCCGCTCGCGGCCGGCATCGGCGCCGCCGGCCCGGACAGCGTCGCCATGGTCGCGGCGCCGCCGGTGACGGTCACCGCGGCCACCCCCGCCAGGACCGCGGACCGGCGCCGGCTCCGGGCGCGCCCTCGTGCGCGCACCTCGGCCGCCGAGCTGAGCCGCAGCCCGGTCATGTCCTGCTCCAACTCCCGCAGGGCCTCACCAATGCGTGCCGACATCGACTTCCTCCTTGTCGTCGGTCAGTAGGACGGCGAGCGCGGCACGGCCCCGCGACAGGTACGACTTGACCGTCCCCTCCGGCATCCCGGTGGTCCGGGCGATCTCCGCCACCGGCAGGTCGTGGAGGTGGTGCAGGACGACGACCAGCCGCTGTGCGTCGGGCAGCCGGCGTAACGCCGTCAGCAACGCGACCCGGTCCGGGTTGGGCCCGGGATCCGGCGCCTGCCGGCCCAGCCGGGCCCGCGCGGCGAACCAGCGCCGCAGGCCGCGCCACCGGTTCGCGGTCAGCCGCCAGGCCACCGTCCGGACCCAGCCCTCCGGATCGTCGTACGCCCCGACTGTCGACCACCGCTGCCAGGCCCGCGCGTACGCCTCCTGCGTCACGTCCTGGGCCTCGGCCAGGTCGCCGCAGAGGGCGTAGACGTGGTGCACGACCCGCCGCGCGGTCGCCGTGTAGAAGGCGTCGAAGTCCTCGGGGCCGTCCATGCCCACCTCCCGTGTCCGCTCACCACACGACACCCCGGTACGGGTCCGGCGGTTGCACGCGGATCAGGTCGCTCCGGGTCGTACCCGATCCGGCGCCCATCCGGGTGGGCGGGTCGTGCGGTCCGGGCTGGTCGTGCGGGCCGCTCTGTGTGCTGCGCTCCAGGGTCGGGGTGCGCGGCGGACAGCGCGGCGACCAGGCCCAGCGCGAGGATCGTCACCGCGCACGCCAGGAGCGTGGGACGTGCCCCGAGCAGCGCCGTCGCCGGACCGCCGAGCATCGTGCCCAGCGGCACCGCCAGCATCGTGACCGCCCCGTTCGCAGCCAGCACGCGGGGGAGGTCCACGGTGCCGGCGCGTCGCTGGAACAGCGCCGTCGCGGTCGGCTGGTAGGGCGCCCAGACCAGGCCGGCGAGCGCGAACGCGGGCAGTGACAGGACGACCGGCGCGCCCAGACCGAGCGGGAGCAGCGCGGCGCCGAACAGCGCGACGATGCCGGCGAGCGTGGTCCGCAGCGGCCATCCGCGCAGGTGGCCGGTGAGCAGCCCGCCGAGCAGCGAGCCGACGCCGAACGCGGTGTAGTAGGCCGCGAGCGTCCCGGCGGAGGCGCGCAGGTCGTCGGTGACGTGCACCGGCATGGCCACGTAGAACGGTCCGAAGAGGAAGAAGAACGCGAAGGTCAGCGACAGCAGGCCGAGCAGCGACCGGTCCCGCGCGATGATTCGGAATCCCGACGTACGCGACGGTCCGGCCGTCGCGTGCTCGCGGTGGTCTCCGCCCTCGCGTTCTCCGTCCTCGTGGTCGTCTCCGGCGCGGCGGTCTCCGGCGTGGTGGCGGACGGCGCCTTCACGGCGGACGGCGCCCTCATTGCGGACCGCCGGCGCGACGAGGCGGTAGCTTGCGGCCAGCACGGCGAAGCTGGCGGCGTCGACGGCGATCACCCACACCGCGCCCACCCAGGCGATGAGCAGGCCGGCCAGCGGCGGGCCGACGATCGTCGCGGCCTGGCCGAAGACCCCGAGCAGCGCGTTCGCGGCCAGGTGGTGCCGCTGCGGCAGCAGCTCGGCCACGAGCGTGAACCGGCCGGCCGACCCCCACGGGTGCAGCAGCGAGGACACCGCGAGCAGGGCGACGTAGAGACCGACGTCCAGCACCCCGGCGAGGTGGGCAACGGGGATCGCCCCCAACGCGGCGGCCCGCACTGTCGCGTCCCAGCCGGCGAGCTGCGCCCCGCTCCGCCCACCCAGCCACCGGCCGAGCAGCACCGTGCCGGCCGCACCCGGCAGGGTGTACGCGGCCACCGCGAACGCGGTCCAGGTGCCGCGCTGCCCGTCGGGTGCGAGTCGCAGGGCCAGCCAGGTCACCGCGACAAGGGCGAGCCCGTCACCGAGAGCGGAGGTCGCGAGCCCGGGCAGTAGCCGGCGCAGCACCGGTTGGCCGAACACCGGGCGATAGGGGCGGAGCATCGCGGGGGTCATGGCTCCCACCCGACCGCACGCCCGGCCCGTACCCCAAGGAAGTTGCCTGACGGCAGAAGGAGCCGGAAGTGACGGCGGGCCGCGCAACGGCATTCCGGCCCGCCGCGCGGCAGGCCCCTGCCAGACTGATCGCTACCCGCCGGTGTTCCACGCCCATCCACTCGACGTGAAAGGTGCAGGCCATGGCCACCGACGAACTCCGCCCCTTCCGGCTCGACACGCCGGACGACGCCATCGCCGACCTGCACCGCCGGGTCGCGGCCACCCGCTGGCCCAGCCGGGAACTGGTCGACGACCGCTCCCAGGGTGTGCAACTGGCGACCGTCCAGGCGCTGGCCGGTTACTGGACGGACGAGCACGACTGGCGCGCGTGCGAGGCGAGGCTGAACGCCCTGCCACAGTTCACCACCACCATCGACGGCGTGGAGATCCACTTCATCCACGTACGGTCGAAGCACGAGAACGCCCTGCCGCTGATCATGACGCACGGCTGGCCGGGCTCGGTGGTCGAACTGCTCGGGGTCGTCGGTCCGCTCACCGACCCCACCGCGTACGGCGGCACCGCCGAGGACGCCTTCCACCTGGTGCTGCCGTCCCTGCCCGGCTACGGCTTCTCCGGTACGCCCACCGAGCCCGGCTGGGAGAACGGCCGCATCGCCGGTGCCTGGGCCGAGCTGATGCGGCGCCTCGGCTACACCGGCTACGTCGCCCAGGGCGGCGACGTGGGCGCCGCCGTCACCGACGCGATGGCCCGCCAGGGGCCGGACGGGCTGCTCGGCGTCCACGTCAACCTGCTCGCCGGGGCGATCGGCCTCAAGGACACGCTGCCGGCGGAGACCGCGCAGGAGCGCGCGGCGCACGACGCGCTCCAGCTGTTCACCACGGACGGGTTCGGCTACTTCCTTGAGCAGACCACCCGGCCGCAGACCATCGGCTACTCGCTGCTGGACTCACCGGTCGGGCTGGCCGCCTGGATGCTCGACCACGACACCGACAGCTACTACAAGATCTCCCGCGCGTTCGTCGACGGCGCACCGGTGGGCGGTCTGACCCGCGAGAGCGTCGTCGACAACATCACGCTGTACTGGCTGACCGGCACCGGCGCCTCGTCCGCCCGGTGGTACTGGGAGTTCGGCCGATTCCTGGCCGCCGCCAGGGAGGCCGGCCAGGCCCCTCCGCCGGTCAAGGTGCCTGTCGCCTTCACCGTGTTCCCCGGTGAGATCTGGGCGGCGCCGCGCAGCTGGGTCGAGGCGGTCTACCCCGACCTCGCGTACTTCAACGAGGTCGACAAGGGCGGGCACTTCGCCGCGTGGGAGGAGCCGGAACTGTTCGCGACCGAGATGCGGGCCGCGTTCCGGCCGCTACGGGGCCGCTGACCCGCACCGTGGCAGGTGACCGGCTCGGTCACCTGCCACGGTGCGGTCGTCGTGTCTACCGGTAGTTGGTGAACTGGAGCGCCAGCCCGAAGTCCTCGCCCTTGAGCAGCGCAATGACGGCCTGGAGATCGTCCTTCTTCTTACCGGTGACGCGGAGCTGGTCGCCCTGGATCTGCGCCTGCACGCCCTTCGGGCCCTCGTCGCGGATCTTCTTGCTGATCGCCTTGGCCTTGTCCGAGTCGATGCCCTGCACCACCTTGGCGTCGATCTTGAAGATCTTGCCCGACTGCCGGGGCTCGCCGGCGTCCAGCGACTTCAGCGAGATGTTCCGCTTGACCAGCTTCTCCTTGAAGACGTCCAGGGCGGCCCGGACCCGCTCCTCGGTCTCCGCCTGGAGGCTGATCGCCTCCTCGCCCGACCAGGAGATCTCCGCGCCGGTGCCGCGGAAGTCGAACCGCGTCGAGAGCTCCTTCTCCGACTGGCGGACGGCGTTGTCGACCTCCTGCCGGTCGACCTTGCTCACGATGTCGAACGACGGGTTCGCTGCCATGCTCATGCTCCTGCTGTCCGGCGGTCTGTCCTGGTCCGTCCCGCGCTGACCAGCGTGGGACCTCCTGACGGTACCCGGTTGCGGCGGTGCCGGGGTCAACCGCTATCCTTGCTTCCGCTGCCGCGTTGCGACGCGGTGGGGTGCCCTGGCGGGTTGCCCGAGCGGCCAATGGGAGCGGACTGTAAATCCGTCGCGAAAGCTACAGAGGTTCGAATCCTCTACCCGCCACCAGGTGCAGATGCGGCCCTTGACCAGCAGTAATGCTGATCGAGGGCCGTTGTCGTTCGTCCGGCGCCGTCGTACGCCGTCGCCGTGCGCAGATCATCGACGTAAGGGTCGAGCGGTTGCTCGCGCGGAGGCGGGTTCGCCGGGGCACCGGGGATCCCCTGACTGATGATTGACTCGGTTCGCGCGACGTGAAACCTTGTCTCAGGCATCGATGATGGTAGAGGCTGTCCCGGGAGTGGGCGGCCGAGGTGGGCGAGTTCGTCCGTGACGGCCGCGAGAGAGCGGCGTCGAGTCCTGATGGGGGAATCAGGCGATACGTGAGGTATACGACTGAAGTCGCTGTGCGCGCCTTCCGTGGCGGCCTCAGGGCTGATCGTGACCTCGTACTGGGCCGGAGGGCCGGGGGCGGGATGACGAACGGATGATTCCTCTGTTCAGCGCCCCCGGGTGCCGCGCGCACGCCTTTTGTGCGTGCGCGCCGTGTGGCACGATCGTGGAACCTCCAGCATCTCTGAAATTCTCTCGACGGGAGCAATCATGTCTGGTCGAAGGTTGGGCCGGCTGCTTGGCTCGCTTCTCGTGCTCGCCGCGCTCGTGGGCGCCGCCGGCGGTGTCGACTTCGGTATCGATACAGGGGTGCGCACTGCGGACTTCGTGTGGCAGTGACGGGGTAACCGGGTTTCCCGGCCCGCACGCATTCGGCTCGGTCGGTCGGCGCGCCTCGTGCCGGCTGACCGAGAGGTCGCTTCGGTGACGAGGCGACGCGTCCAACCCGGAGGAGCGGGATGACCGGTCGCGACCCGTCCCGGCGGCGTTCGTCGGAGGACGCCTGGATCATCACGGCTCCGTTGGCGTTGATCGCGGTCGCCTGCACGGTGGTGACCGGTCTGGTCGCCGACGACCCGATCGGCAAGTGGCCGCAGGCGGCACTTCTGCTCGTCCTGATGATCCTGGCCGGCCTGCCGCTGCTGAGTCTGGTCGTCCGTCGGCAGTCCGTCGGCGTCACGCTCACCGAGCTGCCCCTCGTGCTGGCGCTGTTCTTCCTGCCCCCGCTGACCGTGGTGCTCATCTACACGCTCGCCACGCTCGTGACGCACATCCGGCACCGGTTCTCGGCGCCGAAGGTCTGGTTCAACGTCGCCCGGGCCGCAGCCGGCACCTCCCTCGCGGTGCTGCTCCTCCAGGCGATGCCGCCGATGACCACGGTGGGCCCGCGCACCTGGCTCAGCATCTTTGCGGCCGTCAGCGCGGTCATGCTGGTCAGCATCGCGAGCGTGATGGCGGTGCACGTCCTGCTGCACGGATGGCAGACCGGGCGGGGCGTGATCCGCAGCGCGGGGACCGCGTTGCTCACCGCGGCGATCAACGTGTCCGTCGGCCTCATCGTGCTGATCCTGGTCCGCAGCACCTGGTGGTCCCTGCTCCTGCTCGCCGTGCTCGGCACGGGGCTGGCGTTCGTCTACCGCTCGTACGCGCTGTTCTTCCGCCAGCACCGCACGCTCACCGACCTGTACGAGCTGACCCGCGCGGTGGTGGAGAGCGGCCAGAGCGGGACGCTCGCCGACGCCCTGCTGGGCCGGGCGCGAGCGTTGATGCAGGCCGAGTACGCCACGCTGTGGCTGCCGGCGCAGGGCCGGCACCCGGAGACGCTCCTCACCGCCCGGGTCGACGACTCCGGTCTGCTGGACGTGGCGCCGACGCCGAACCGGCTGCGGGAGAAGGTGCGGGACAGCCGGCGGACGGTGGCGGTCGGCCACGGCGTCACGACCGACGGCGAGTTCCGGGCCGAGCTGGCGGAGCGCCGGGTCAAGGACGCGGTGGTCGTGCCGCTGCGATCAGGTCCGGTGGTGATCGGCACCCTTGAGGTGGCGAACCGCCTGGGCGACGGCAACCACTTCACCTCCGCCGACATCGCGCTCCTGGAGACGGTGGCGGCGCACGCCGCGGTCGCTCTGGAGAACTCGCGCCTGGTGGACCGGCTGCGGCACGACGCCGACCACGACGCGCTGACGAAGCTGCCCAACCGGCGGCGGCTGACCGCCGCGGTGGCCGAGGCGGTGAAGATCGGCGCGCCGGGTGAGGTGGTCGCGTTGCTGCTCTTCGACGTCGACCGGCTCCGCCAGGTGAACGAGTCGCTGGGTCACGCCGCCGGGGACAAGGTGCTCGTCGAGGTGGCCGAGCGGCTGCGCGCCTGCGCGCCCTCCTCGGCGCTCGTCGGCCGGGCCGGTGGTGACGAGTTCCTGGTGACGCTCCGGTTGGAGAGCACCGAGGCGGCCCTGGAACTGGCGGCCCAGCTCCGGGAGCAGATCCGCGACGAGATGGTCTTCGACGCGCTCACCGTGGACGTGGACACGGTGGTCGGCGTGGCCGTCCACCCGGATCACGGCAGCGACGCGGTGGCGCTGCTGCAACGCGTCGACCTGGCCGCCACCGCGGCCAAGTCGGTGCCGGGCAGCGTGCAGCTCTACAGCCCCGCGCTGGAGTCGCGGTCGCTGCGCCGGCTCGGTCTCGCCGGCGACCTGCAACGGGCGCTGGACGACGGCGAGCTGGAGGTCTACTTCCAGCCCAAGGTGACGCTGCGGGACCGGCGCCTGGTGGGCGTGGAGGGCCTGGCCCGATGGGAGCACCCGGCGCACGGCACCGTCGCGCCGGACGACTTCGTCGCGGTGGCCGAGCACACCGGCCAGCTCGGCCGGCTCACCGAGTTCGTGCTCCGGGAGAGCCTGCGGCGCAGCCGCGACTGGAGCCACGGCGAACAGCCGCTGTCCGTCGCGGTCAACCTCGCCGCGCGTACGCTCACCGACCAGCACTTCCCGGCACTGGTACGCGATCTGCTGGCCGAGTACGGCGTACCGCCGCAGCGACTGACGCTGGAGGTCACCGAGGCGGGCGTCCTGGACGGCACCGAACGTCCCATCCCCACCCTGCGCAGCCTCCGTGACCTCGGTGTCCGCCTCTCGGTGGACGACTTCGGCACCGGCAACTCGTCCCTGGCGCAACTGCGCCGTCTGCCGGTGCACGAGGTGAAGGTGGACCGGTCGTTCGTGCAGGGCATGGCCACCGACCCGGGCGACCTGGCGATCGTCAACGCGGTGGTGACGCTCTCCCAGCAGTTCGGCCTGGCGGTGGTGGCCGAGGGTGTGGAGAGCGAGCTGACGCTGGAGCTGCTCCAGGACATCGGCTGTGAGATCGGCCAGGGCTTCCTGTTCAGCCGCCCTCTGCCGTACGAAAGGCTGGAGGCCTGGTTCGGTGCCCAGGTCGACCCGGAGACGGTCGTCGCGGGGGAGCTGCCGCGCCTGCGAGTGGTGCCCTGACCAGGGCGGACACGCACCTGGGGGATCCGATTTCACCTCCGCGACGCGGTCGTGTACTGTTTCCCCTGCGCGACACCCCCGGGGTGATCGGGCAGGCCCCCTTAGCTCAGTCGGCAGAGCGTCTCCATGGTAAGGAGAAGGTCTACGGTTCGATTCCGTAAGGGGGCTCAGAGGGTCCGGCTGGACCCGCCACGGCGGTGTAGCTCAGATGGCAGAGCAAGCGGCTCATAATCGCTGTGTCGCCGGTTCAAGTCCGGCCACCGCTACTCTCGTCCTCCGGGCCCAGCCCGGTGGCCGGTGGGATGGGCGCCACAGGCGCCCACTTTGCATGTCCGCGTCGTCAGCGCGTACGCTGACACGCCGTAGTTATCCGTGAGCGAGGAAGGCACTCCGCCGTGGCGAAGGCGACCGATGTCCGGCCGAAGATCACTTTGGCGTGTGTGGAGTGCAAGGAGCGCAACTACATCACGCGCAAGAACCGTCGTAACGACCCGGACCGCATCGAGCTGAAGAAGTTCTGCCCCCGGGACGGCAAGCACACCGTCCACCGCGAGACCCGCTGATCGCGGCCGGCGCAGCCGGCTCGCAGCAGCTTCTCGAACGCCGATCCAGCTGACGGGTGGCCTCCGGGCCGCTCGACCGGGCGGATCGGCGTTCGTGTTCTGCGTGTAGGTTCGGCGGCATGTCCCTGGACCCGTCCTTCGTCGGCCGGACGTACCCGCCGACCGCCCCCTACCAGGTGGGCCGAGAAAAGATCCGCGAGTTCGCCACCGCCGTCGGCGCGACCGACCCGGCCCACCACGACCCGGAGGCGGCCCGGGCGCTCGGCCACCCCGACGTGGTGGCGCCGCCGACGTTCCCGGTGGTCGTCACGATGGCGGCCAACCGCCAGATCGTCGAGGACCCGGCGCTCGGCGTCGACTACAGCCGCGTGGTGCACGGCGACCAGCGGTTCGCGTACACCCGGCCGGTGGTGGCCGGGGACGAGCTGGTGTGTGTGAACACCATCGAGGAGGTCACCACCCGGGGCGGGCACGGTTTCCTGACCACCCGCACGGATGTGAGCACCGTGGACGGTGAACCGGTGGTCGCCGTCTGGTCCAAGATCGTCGTACGCGGGGAGGCCTGAGGACATGGAGCTGCCCACCCAGACGTACCGGGTGACCCGCGCGGACCTGGTCCGCTACGCGGGCGCCTCGGGCGACTTCAACCGGATCCACTGGAACGACCGCACCGCCACCGCCGTCGGGCTGCCGGGCGTCATCGCCCACGGCATGTTCACCATGGCCCTGGTCGGCCGCGCGGTGGCCGGCTGGGCCGGCGCGCCGGACGCGGTGGTCGACTTCGGCGTCCGGTTCACCCGCCCGGTGGTCGTCCCGGACACCGACGAGGGCACCGAGATCGAGGTGTCGGCGGTGGTCAAGGAGGTCACCGATGCGGGCCTGACCAGGCTCGACATCACCGCCACCTGCCAGGGTGAGAAGGTGCTGTCGCAGGCTCGGGCACTGATCCGTACGACGCGCTGAGGGTCCGCCCGACGCGCGAGGGGCAGACCGGTTGGGAAAGTCGCACGACTACCCGTACACTGGTCCGCCGTGGGGCAAGTGACCCCCGCTCGGCACAGCGTGTCCGGGTGGAGGTGAGTTGCCGCACAGGGGTGTAGCTCAATTGGCAGAGCAGCGGTCTCCAAAACCGCAGGCTGCAGGTTCAAGTCCTGTCACCCCTGCGCCTCAGGCCTGACCGTTCCGTGGGTCGCGCCACCCTCACCGGTGGCGTCCGGCCCGTGGTGGTGGCACCGGTGGGGTGGTTCCGAGGCGTTCGGGCCCTCCCGGCCGGTCCGCCGGCCGCGGCCCGTCGCGGGACGGTTGGTCCGGCCGGCGTGACCAACACGCCGCGCACGCCGCCCGGCGTGCGACCCCATATCCCGCACGGAGGGCGAAGTGGCCAAGAGCAAGCGCCGCGGCGAGGACGACGGCGACGAGCGTCTGAACGACGACGCGACCGTCGACGGCGTGGCCGACGACGACGTGGCCGACGACGACGCCACCGACGCGGACGAGCCGGTCGCCCGGGGCGGCACCGCGACCCGTAAGCGGGCGCAGGCCGAGCCGGCCGAGGGCCGGAAGACCCGTAAGGACACCGAGCGGATCGGGCTGTTCGCCCGCATCGCGCGGTTCTTCCGCGAGGTCGTGGCAGAGCTGCGTAAGGTCATCTGGCCGACCCGCAAGGAGCTGCTGACCTACACGGCCGTGGTGGTCACCTTCGTCGCGGTGATGCTGGCGATCGTGGCCGGCCTGGACTACGGCTTCGCCAAGGCGGTGCTGTGGGTCTTCGGCGAGTCCAGCTGACCTGCGGACAGCGATACTGACGGAAGTGAGCGAGCGTGCCTGAGTACGACGAGACCGCCGGAACCCCGGACGATCAGTCCACGGTGGCGACGGCGGCCAACAACGAGTCGGTCGAGGCCGCCAGCGAGCCGGAGTTCCCGACCACCGAGCCGGCCCCGGACGAGGACTTCGACCCGGTCGCCGAGCTGCGCCAGAAGCTGCGCTACGCGCCCGGCGACTGGTACGTGGTGCACTCGTACGCCGGCTACGAGAACAAGGTCAAGACCAACCTCGAGACCCGGATCACCTCCCTCGACATGGAGGACTTCATCTACCAGGTCGAGGTGCCGACCCGGGAAGAGGTCGAGGTCAAGAACGGCAAGCGGTCGCAGATCCAGGCGAAAGTCTTCCCGGGCTACATCCTGGTCCGGATGGAGCTGACCGCCGAGTCCTACTCCTGCGTCCGGAACACCCCGGGTGTCACCGGCTTCGTGGGCGCGACCGACCGGGCCGACCGGCCGGCGCCGCTGAGCCTCGACGAGGTGCTCAAGTGGCTGGCCCCGGCGGTCGAGACCGAGCAGAAGAAGGCCAAGCCCGAGGTCAAGGTCCTCGACTTCGAGGTCGGCGACTCGGTCACCGTCACCGACGGCGCGTTCGCGTCGCTGCCGGCGACGATCAGCGAGATCAACGCCGACCAGCAGAAGCTCAAGGTGCTGGTGTCGATCTTCGGCCGGGAGACGCCGGTCGAGCTGAACTTCAACCAGGTCGCCAAGATCTGACGTACGTCGGCACCGGCGGTCACCCTGGAAAGGGTGGCCGCCGGTGCGGCGTCTCGACGACCGCCGACCTCTGCGAAAACTCGGTAGAGGTTTGCGCTACCCTAGAACGTCGGCTGTCCGCACCGTGCTGACCGTGCGCGCCCGCGGACCGGCGAGAATCCCAGTTCCAAGCCCCAGGAAGAGACATGCCTCCGAAGAAGAAGCTCGTCAAGACGTTCACGCTTCAGCTGCCGGCGGGCCAGGCCACCCCGGCGCCGCCGGTCGGCCCCGCGCTCGGCCAGCACGGCGTGAACATCATGGAGTTCTGCAAGTCCTACAACGCGCAGACCGAGTCCCAGCGGGGCGACATCGTCCCCGCCGAGATCAGCGTCTACGAGGACCGCACGTTCACCTTCGTGCTGAAGACCCCGCCCGCCGCCCGGCTGCTGATCAAGGCCGCCGGTGTGCAGAAGGGCTCGGGCGTCCCGCACAAGGAGAAGGTCGGCTCGGTCACCCGCGCCCAGCTGCGTGAGATCGCCGAGAAGAAGATGGCTGACCTCAACGCCAACGACATCGACCAGGCCGAGAAGATCATCGCCGGCACCGCCCGGTCGATGGGCCTGACCGTCGCCGACTGATCTCGGCACCCGCTCCACCCGATCTGTTCGTGGGAGGGCCGCGAGTGACGCGTGCCCGCCAGAGACCACAGGAGTCACCAGAAATGCAGCGCAGCAAGAGCTACCGCAAGGCCGCGGACGTCATCGACCGGTCGAAGCTCTACACCCCGGTCGAGGCCGTCAAGCTGGCCAAGGAGACCACCAACGTCAAGTTCGACGCCACGGTCGAGGTCGCCATGCGCCTCGGCGTCGACCCCCGCAAGGCGGACCAGATGGTCCGCGGCACGGTCAACCTGCCGCACGGCACCGGTAAGACCGCCCGCGTGATCGTCTTCGCCGCCGGCGCGAAGGCCGAGGAGGCCGTCGCCGCGGGTGCGGACGAGGTGGGCACCGACGAGCTCGTCGCCCGTATCCAGGGCGGTTGGCTGGACTTCGACGCGGCGATCGCCACGCCCGACCAGATGGCCAAGATCGGCCGGATCGCGCGGATCCTGGGCCCGCGCGGTCTGATGCCGAACCCGAAGACGGGCACCGTGACGATGGACGTCACCAAGGCCGTCGCGGACATCAAGGGCGGCAAGATCACCTTCCGGGTGGACAAGCACTCCAACCTGCACCTGATCATCGGCAAGGCCTCCTTCTCGGAGACCCAGCTGGTGGACAACTACGCCGCGGTGCTGGACGAGGTGCTGCGGGCCAAGCCGTCCGCGGCCAAGGGCACCTACCTCAAGAAGGTCACCCTCACCACCACCATGGGCCCGGGCGTCCCGGTCGACCCGAAGGTCGTGAAGAACTTCCAGGAGGCCTCGGCCGAGGGCTGAGCACGCGTACTCCCGAACGGGGCCCCGCCACCACGCTGTGGCGGGGCCCCGTTCGTGCGTCCGGTGTGGCACTCTCGGGCGCATGCGGCTCGACGGCGTCTGGCTCCGCTACCACAGGCACGGCCCGTGGGTGCTGCGGCAGGTCGACGTCGCGATCGGCCCGGGTGAGGCGGCTGTGGTGCTCGGCCGCAACGGCGCCGGCAAGTCCACGTTGCTCCAGCTCGCCGCCGGGGTGCTGCGCCCGAGCCGGGGCCGGGTCGCCGACCGCCCGCCGGTCGTCGGCTGGGTGCCGGAGCGCTTCCCCGCCGACCAGCCGTTCACCGTCGGGGCCTACCTGTCCGGGATGGGCCGCGTCGCCGGCCTTTCCGGCCCCGCCGCCGACCGGGCGGTGCGCCACTGGGTGGAGCGACTGGGCCTGACCCGCTTCCACGACGTGCGCCTGCCGCGGCTGTCGAAGGGCACCGCGCAGAAGGTCGGCCTGGCGCAGGCGCTGCTGCGCCCGCCCGGCCTGCTGGTGCTCGACGAGCCCTGGGAGGGCCTGGACGCCACCGCCCGCGAGTCGGTCCCCGAGATCATCGGCGAGGTGCTCGCCGACGGCGGCACCGTGCTGGTCAGCGACCACCGGGGTGAGACGGTCCGGCTCCCGGGCGCCCGGCACCTGTCGGTCACCGACGGCACGGTGACCGAGGAGGCGTCGTCGGGCGGCGCGGCCGTCGCCGTGGTCGAGCTGGCGGTGCCGGCCGCCGCGCTGGCCGCCACCGTCGCCCGCCTGCGCACCGACGGCCACCAGATCCTTCGGGTACGCGAACACGCCGTCCCGCCTCCGGCCACGCACCCGGTGCCGGCCTCCGCCGGCCCGTCGAGCACCGGCGGGCCGGGCGGCGCGTCCGCCGCTGGTTCCCCGGACCGGGCCGGGGAGTCCGGCCGACCCGGGCCGGCGCCGGAGGTGGCCCGGTGATCGCGTTGGTCCGGCTGCGGCTGACCGGCTTCGTGCGTACCGGCCGGGCGCTGGCACCGGTCCTGGCCGGCCTGCTCGTCCTCGGCGTGCTCTACGGCGGTGGCCGGGCCCGGCCGGCGGAGGCCTACGGCGTCTCCGCCGTGGTGCTGTTCCCGGTGCTGGCCTGGCAGACGAAGATCCTGCTGGACGTGGAACCCGACGTGCAGCGCCGGATGGCTTGGGTGGTGGTCGGGCCGGCCCGGGAACGGGCGGCCGGGCTGCTCGCGGCAATGGCGGCGGGGCTCGCCGTGGTGCTCGTCGCGCTGGTGCTGCCGTGGCCGCTCGGTGGGGTGAGCGCCGCCGTCGGGCCGGGGGAGCGCCCGGTCCTCGTCGGGGTGGCGCTCGGGCTCTGGGCCCACCTGCTCGCTCTGCCGGCGGCGGTGGCGCTCGGCGCGCTGGCGAGCCGGGCCGTGACCCGCAGCGCCGGCTACGGGGTGGCCGTGCTGGTCACCGGCGCGGTCGGGGTCGTGGTGCTCGGGCTCTCCGGCTCGATCGCGCCGTGGCTGGTCCCGCCGGTGATGGCGACCGCGCGGGCGGTCACCGAGCCTGTCGCGGCCGGCGCCGGTGTGCTCCTCACCGGCTGGGCGGTGGCCTGGACGGCGGTGGCGCTGAGCGGCTACGCCTGGGCGCGTCGCACCCGGGCCTGAGCCGGGGTGACCGGGAGCACGTCGGGCGATTTGGTGCTGCGGCGCGCGTCGCGTAACCTGGTGCGGTAGTTCCACCCAAAGACCGCTGGTCACCGTGCTCCGGCACGGTCGAAGGTCCCGCGACGACGGGCGACCCGCGCAGGGCGGTAAGCGAAACTCGGTGTCACGCACGGTCCGCCGACTGTGCTCGTGTCCCCGGCCCTCGCCCCGTGCGCCCTGCGCCGGGGCTTTTTCGTTGTCGTGACGCCTCCGCCGCCGTCGTCGAGCCCTGGCTCGCCGCCGGCGTACCAGCTCCGAGTAACGAGAGAGGAGGGACATGGCGGACAAGCCGATCCGGGCCGACAAGGCCACGGCCGTCGCCGAGCTGACCGAGAGCTTCCGCAACGCGGGAGCGACCGTGCTGACCGAGTACCGCG
Source organism: Micromonospora sp. WMMA1949 (assembly GCF_027460145.1). Lineage (NCBI taxonomy): Bacteria > Bacillati > Actinomycetota > Actinomycetes > Micromonosporales > Micromonosporaceae > Micromonospora > Micromonospora sp. WMMA1949. Next base: position 3,338,415 of record NZ_JAPZBG010000001.1, read on the forward strand.
GGCTCACGGTTTCCCAGCTCACCCAGCTGCGGCGCTCGCTCGGCAAGGAGACCAGCTACACGGTCGCGAAGAACACGCTTGCCAAGCGTGCCGCGTCCGATGCGGGCATCTCCGGCCTCGACGAGCTGTTCTCCGGTCCTACCGCGCTGACTTTCGTTTCGGGCGACGTCGTCGAGGCGGCGAAGGGGCTTCGCGACTTCGCGAAGGCCAACCCGAAGCTCGTCATCAAGGGCGGTGTCTTCGAGGGCAAGGCCATTTCCGCGGCCGAGGTCACGAAGCTCGCCGACCTGGAGTCCCGTGAGGTGCTGCTGGCCAAGCTGGCCGGCGCCATGAAGGGCAACCTGAGCAAGGCCGCGGCCCTGTTCCAGGCTCCGCTCTCCAAGGCCGCCCGCGCGGCGGCCGCCCTGGCGGACAAGAAGCGCGAGCAGGAGGGCGCCGAGGCGGCCTGAGGCCCTCCCGGCGCACCACGTTCTTAGTTTTCATTGCGAGAAAGGACGCCAGACATGGCGAAGCTCAGCACCGACGAGCTGCTCGACGCGTTCAAGGAGATGACGCTGATCGAGCTCTCCGAGTTCGTGAAGCAGTTCGAGGAGACCTTCGAGGTCACCGCCGCCGCTCCGGTCGCCGTGGCCGCGGGTGCCCCGGCCGCCGGCGGTGCCGCCGCTCCGGCCGAGGAGGAGAAGGACGAGTTCGACGTCATCCTCGAGGCTGACGGTGGCAAGAAGATCCAGGTCATCAAGGTCGTGCGCGAGCTGACCGGCCTGGGCCTCAAGGAGGCCAAGGACCTGGTCGAGGCCGCGCCGAAGGCCGTCCTGGAGAAGGCCAACAAGGAGACCGCCGAGAAGGCCAAGGCCAAGCTCGAGGGTGAGGGCGCCAAGGTCACCATGAAGTGACCTTGCTCCACCTGACGCGCGTCCGGCTCACGTGAGCCGGGGCACACCGCGTCGCGGCGGGCGGTGATCCGGGAGACCGGGTCACCGCCCGCCGTGTTGGTGTCCCCGCCGGCGGGACGGCGTGAGCAGGGCGTACAGCGGCCTCTCATCGGCCGGTCAGCGACGTCTGTCGGTAGCCCGTCGGTGGGAAAGACACCCCGAGCGGTAACCGGGCCTTGACGCGGCACCGGCCTGCCAGGCACGCTGAACATCAGCAAGACCTTCCGCGCTTGCAACGGCCGCCTCTCGGGTAAGGGCAACGGCAGCACCACGCCGCGGCTCCCGAGCGGACCGGCAGGAGCGTCGCGTTCCGAGCGGCCCGGTCGACCCGGTTTCCGAGGTCCCAGGGCTTGTTCCGCGACGACCTGCGGGGTGGGCTGGACAGCGGTTAGCCTCTCGGCTACACTGCTAGTTTGCGCTGCCTTCCGACTTGACCCCTGCTCGGAAATGTCCGATTGTGGATATTTCTGGTGGGGTCATTGGAGTGCACGCGTACCAGCCGTTCTGCAGCACCGGTCCTCGGAAGGACGCATCTTGGCAGCTTCCCGCCCTGCGAAGACCAGTCGTACGTCGAGCGCATTCGCGCCCCGCCGAGTTTCTTTCGGTCGGATCACCGAACACCTCGAGGTCCCCAACCTCCTCGCCATCCAGAACGAGTCCTTCGACTGGCTCGTCGGCAACGAGGCTTGGCAGGGCCGGTCGGCGGACGACCCGCACGCACGCTCGGGTCTCGCGGAGATCCTCGACGAGATCAGTCCCATTGAGGACTTCTCCGGCACCATGTCGCTCTCCTTCTCGGCTCCGCGCTTCGACGAGGTCAAGGCCTCGATCGAGGAGTGCAAGGAGAAGGACCTGACCTACTGCGCGCCGCTGTTCGTGACCGCGGAGTTCACCAACAACACCACTGGCGAGATCAAGAGCCAGACGGTGTTCATGGGTGACTTCCCGATGATGACGCCGAAGGGCACCTTCATCATCAACGGCACCGAGCGCGTCGTGGTCAGCCAGCTCGTCCGCTCGCCGGGCGTGTACTTCGACAAGCAGCCGGACAAGACCTCCGACCGCGACCTCTCCAGCGTCAAGGTCATCCCGAGCCGGGGTGCCTGGCTGGAGTTCGACATCGACAAGCGCGACACGGTCGGCGTTCGCATCGACCGCAAGCGCCGCCAGGCCGTCACCGTCCTGCTCAAGGCCATCGGGTGGTCCGCCGAGCGCATCCGTGAGAAGTTCGGCTGGTCCGAGCTCATGATGACCACGCTCGAGAAGGACCACATCGCCGGCCAGGACGAGGCCCTGCTCGACATCTACCGGAAGCTCCGCCCTGGCGAGCCGCCGACCCGTGAGAACGCCCAGACCCTGCTCGACAACCTCTTCTTCAACCCGAAGCGGTACGACGTCGCCAAGGTCGGGCGCTACAAGTTCAACAAGAAGCTCGAGCTGGACGTGCCGATCACCACCGGCACGCTCACCGAGGACGACATCGTCGCCACCGTGGAGTACCTCTGCCGGCTGCACGCCGGTGAGGAGGGCTACGAGGCCGACGACATCGACCACTTCGGCAACCGTCGCCTGCGTACCGTGGGCGAGCTGATCCAGAACCAGGTCCGGGTGGGTCTCTCCCGGATGGAGCGGGTCGTCCGCGAGCGGATGACCACCCAGGACGTCGAGGCGATCACGCCGCAGACCCTGATCAACATCCGCCCGGTGGTGGCGGCGATCAAGGAGTTCTTCGGTACGTCGCAGCTGTCCCAGTTCATGGACCAGACCAACCCGCTGGCGGGTCTGACCCACCGGCGCCGGCTGAGCGCGCTCGGCCCGGGTGGTCTGTCCCGTGAGCGGGCCGGCTTCGAGGTCCGGGACGTGCACCCGTCCCACTACGGCCGGATGTGCCCGATCGAGACGCCGGAAGGCCCGAACATCGGCCTGATCGGCGCGCTGTCCACGTTCGCCCGGGTCAACCCGTTCGGCTTCATCGAGACGCCGTACCGGAAGGTCATCGACGGCCGGGTCACCGACCAGATCGACTACCTGACCGCGGACGAGGAGGACCGGTTCGTCAAGGCGCAGGCCAACGCCCCGCTGAAGTCGGACGGCACCTTCGCCGAGGACCGCGTCCTGGTCCGCCGTAAGGGCGGCGAGACCGAGGACGTCCCGCCGGGCGCCGTGGACTACATGGACGTGTCGCCGCGGCAGATGACCTCGGTCGCCACCGCGATGATCCCGTTCCTCGAGCACGACGACGCGAACCGCGCGCTCATGGGCGCGAACATGCAGCGTCAGGCGGTGCCGCTGGTCAAGGCCGAGGCCCCGCTGGTCGGTACGGGCATGGAGTACCGCGCCGCGGTGGACGCCGGTGACGTGGTCGTCGCCGAGGTCGGCGGTGTGGTCGAGGACCTGTGCGCGGACTACATCACCGTTCACCAGGACGACGGCCACCGCCGTACGTACCTGCTGCACAAGTTCCGCCGCTCCAACGCCGGCTCCTGCGTCAACCAGAAGCCGGTCGTCTTCGAGGGCGACCGTGTCGAGGCCGGCCAGGTCATCGCCGACGGTCCGTGCACCGACGAGGGCGAGATGGCGCTCGGGCGCAACCTGCTCGTGGCGTTCATGTGCTGGGAGGGCCACAACTACGAGGACGCGATCATCCTGTCGCAGCGCCTCGTGCAGCAGGACGTGCTCACCTCGATCCACATCGAGGAGCACGAGGTCGACGCCCGGGACACCAAGCTGGGCCCGGAGGAGATCACCCGCGACATCCCGAACGTCAGCGAGGAGATGCTCGCCGACCTCGACGAGCGCGGCATCATCCGGATCGGCGCCGAGGTCGTCCCCGGCGACATCCTGGTCGGCAAGGTCACGCCGAAGGGCGAGACCGAGCTGACCCCCGAGGAGCGGCTGCTCCGCGCGATCTTCGGTGAGAAGGCGCGCGAGGTTCGTGACACCTCGCTGAAGGTGCCGCACGGCGAGACCGGCACGGTCATCGGTGTGCGTACCTTCTCCCGCGAGGACGGCGACGAGCTGCCCCCGGGCGTCAACGAGCTGGTGCGGGTCTACGTGGCCCAGAAGCGCAAGATCCAGGACGGTGACAAGCTCGCGGGCCGCCACGGCAACAAGGGCGTCATCTCCAAGATCCTGCCGATCGAGGACATGCCGTTCCTGGAGGACGGCACCCCGGTCGACATCGTGCTGAACCCGCTCGGTGTGCCGTCCCGGATGAACATCGGCCAGGTCCTGGAGACCCACCTCGGGTGGGTGGCCAAGACCGGCTGGAGCGTGGACGGCGACGACGAGGAGTGGAAGCGTCAGCTCCGTTCGATCGAGGCGCACGAGTCCGAGCCGGACACCAACGTGGCCACTCCGGTCTTCGACGGTGCCCGCGAGGAGGAGATCTCCGGTCTGCTCGCGTCGACCCTGCCCAACCGGGACGGCAAGCAGCTGATCGGTCGCACGGGTAAGGCGCAGCTGTTCGACGGTCGCTCCGGCGAGCCGCTGCCGGACCCGATCGCGGTCGGCTACGTCTACATCCTGAAGCTCAACCACCTGGTCGACGACAAGATCCACGCCCGGTCGACCGGCCCGTACTCGATGATCACGCAGCAGCCGCTGGGTGGTAAGGCGCAGTTCGGTGGCCAGCGCTTCGGTGAGATGGAGTGCTGGGCCATGCAGGCGTACGGCGCCGCCTACGCCCTGCAGGAGCTGCTGACCATCAAGTCCGACGACGTCCTGGGCCGGGTCAAGGTCTACGAGGCGATCGTCAAGGGCGAGAACATCCCCGAGCCGGGCATCCCGGAGTCGTTCAAGGTGCTGCTCAAGGAGCTGCAGTCGCTGTGCCTCAACGTCGAGGTGCTCTCCAGCGACGGTGTGGCCCTGGAGATGCGCGAGACCGACGACGAGGTGTTCCGGGCGGCGGAGGAGCTGGGCATCGACCTGTCCCGGCGCGAGCCGAGCTCGGTCGAAGAGGTCTGAGGTGGTGATCCGGGGCAGGGTCACCCTGCCCCGGATCCCACTCGTTAGCTAGCAGTACAGACGACGACATAGGGGACATAGTGCTCGACGTCAACTTCTTCGACGAGCTGCGCATCGGCCTCGCCACCGCTGACGACATCCGTCAGTGGTCCCACGGCGAGGTCAAGAAGCCCGAGACCATCAACTACCGCACCCTCAAGCCGGAGAAGGACGGGCTCTTCTGCGAGAAGATCTTCGGTCCGCAGCGGGACTGGGAGTGCTACTGCGGTAAGTACAAGCGGGTCCGCTTCAAGGGCATCATCTGCGAGCGCTGCGGCGTCGAGGTGACCCGCTCCAAGGTTCGCCGGGAGCGGATGGGTCACATCGAGCTGGCCGCTCCGGTGACCCACATCTGGTACTTCAAGGGCGTGCCGAGCCGGCTGGGCTACCTGCTGGACCTCGCCCCGAAGGACCTCGAGAAGATCATCTACTTCGCCTCGTACGTCGTGACGAGCGTGGACGCCGAAGCGCGTCACCGCGACCTCTCGACCATCGAGAACGAGATCCTGGCCGAGAAGCGGCAGGCCGAGAACAGCCGCGACTCGGAGATCGAGAAGCGGGCCGCCAAGCTGGAGGCCGACCTGGCCGAGCTGGAGGCCGAGGGCGCGAAGGCGGACGTCCGGCGCAAGGTCAAGGAGGGCGGAGAGCGCGAGATGCGCCAGATCCGCGACCGGGCCCAGCGCGAGATCGACCGCCTCGACGAGGTCCTCGACACCTTCCGCAAGCTGGAGCCGAAGCAGCTGGTCACCGACGAGCTGCTCTACCGCGAGCTGCGCGACCGCTTCGGTGAGTACTTCACCGGCAGCATGGGCGCCGAGGCGATCAAGGCCCTGGTCCAGAACATGGACCTGGAGGCCGAGGCCGAGAACCTCCGCGAGACCATCCGCTCCGGCAAGGGCCAGCGGAAGATCCGGGCGCTCAAGCGGCTGAAGGTCGTCGCGGCGTTCCAGAACACCCGCAACTCGCCGCTCGGCATGGTGCTGGACTGCGTCCCGGTCATCCCGCCGGACCTGCGCCCGATGGTGCAGCTCGACGGTGGCCGCTTCGCGACCTCCGACCTGAACGACCTGTACCGGCGTGTGATCAACCGGAACAACCGCCTCAAGCGGCTGATCGACCTCGGCGCGCCCGAGATCATCGTCAACAACGAGAAGCGGATGCTCCAGGAGGCCGTCGACGCGCTGTTCGACAACGGCCGTCGCGGTCGTCCGGTCACCGGCCCGGGTAACCGGCCGCTGAAGTCGCTGTCCGACATGCTCAAGGGCAAGCAGGGCCGGTTCCGCCAGAACCTGCTGGGCAAGCGCGTCGACTACTCCGGCCGTTCGGTCATCGTGGTCGGCCCGAAGCTCAAGCTGCACCAGTGCGGCCTGCCCAAGCAGATGGCGCTGGAGCTGTTCAAGCCGTTCGTGATGAAGCGGCTGGTCGACCTCAACCACGCGCAGAACATCAAGTCCGCCAAGCGGATGGTCGAGCGGCAGCGGCCGGTCGTGTGGGACGTGCTGGAAGAGGTAATCGGCGAGCACCCGGTTCTGCTGAACCGCGCGCCGACCCTGCACCGTCTGGGCATCCAGGCCTTCGAGCCGCAGCTGGTCGAGGGCAAGGCCATCCAGATCCACCCGCTGGTCTGCACCGCGTTCAACGCCGACTTCGACGGTGACCAGATGGCGGTCCACGTGCCGCTGTCCGCCGAGGCCCAGGCCGAGGCGCGGATCCTGATGCTGTCGTCGAACAACATCCTCAAGCCGGCCGACGGCAAGCCGGTCACCATGCCCACCCAGGACATGGTCATCGGTCTCTACCACCTGACCCACCTCACTCCGGGCGGCAAGGGCGAGGGCCGGGTGTTCAGCTCGGACGCCGAGGCGCGGATGGCGTACGACAACGGCGAGCTGCACCTGCAGGCTCCGGTCCGGATCCGGCTGCGTGACGTGGTCGGTGTGGACAACGGCGCCGGCGCCGAGCCCTGGACCCCCGCCGAGGGCTGGACCGAGGGCGAGCCGGTGACGGTGGAGACCACGCTGGGCCGGGTCCTGTTCAACGAGACGCTGCCCCCGGGCTACCGCTTCGTGAACTACGAGATCCGCAAGGGCCAGCTCTCCGCGATCGTCAACGACCTCGCCGAGCGGTTCCCGAAGGTGGCCCTGGCGGCCACCCTGGACGGGCTCAAGGAGGCCGGCTTCCACTGGGCCACCTGGTCCGGCGTCACCATCGGCATGGAGGACGTCATCGCTCCGCCGCGCAAGCGGGAGATCCTGGAGCGGTACGAGAAGGAAGCCGACCGGATCGACAAGCAGTACCAGCGTGGTCTGATGACCGCCGAGGAGCGTCGCGGCGAGCTCATCGAGATCTGGACCAAGGCGACCAACGAGGTCGCCAAGGAGATGGACACCGCGCTGCCGCAGGAGAACCCGCTGTGGAAGATGATCAACTCGGGTGCCCGCGGTAACCTGCTCCAGCTCCGGCAGATCGCGGCGATCCGTGGTCTGGTGGCCAACCCGAAGGGCGAGATCATCCCGCGGCCGATCAAGGCCTCGTACCGGGAGGGTCTGTCCGTGCTGGAGTACTTCATCTCCACGCACGGTGCCCGCAAGGGTCTCGCGGACACCGCCCTGCGTACCGCCGACTCGGGTTACCTGACCCGGCGTCTGGTGGACGTCTCGCAGGACGTCATCATCCGCGAGGAGGACTGCGGCACCGACCGTGCCATCCCGATGCAGATCGGTGAGCGGATCGACGGCAAGCTGGTCGTGCACGAGCACGCCGAGACCAGCGTGCACGCCCGGACGCTCGCCGACGACATCAAGGGCCCGGACGGCACCGTGGTGGCCCACCGCGGCCAGGACGTCAACTCCATCCTGGTCGACGCGATCGTCGCCGCCGGGACCGAGACGGTGCGGGTGCGCAGCGTGCTCACCTGCGAGTCGAAGCTGGGCGTCTGCGGTGCGTGCTACGGCCGCTCGCTGCCGACCGGCAAGACCGTGGACGTCGGCGAGGCGGTCGGCATCATCGCCGCCCAGTCGATCGGTGAGCCGGGTACGCAGCTGACGATGCGTACCTTCCACACCGGTGGTGTCGCGGGTGAGGACATCACCCAGGGTCTGCCCCGTGTCCAGGAGATCTTCGAGGCCCGGGTGCCGAAGGGTAAGGCGCCCATCGCCGACACCCCGGGTCGCATCCGGATCGAGGACGGCGAGCGGTCCCGCAAGATCGTGGTCATCCCGGACGACGGCAGCGACGAGATCGTCTACGACAAGATCTCGAAGCGGGTCCGGCTCCGGGCGCACGACGGCGACCACGTCGAGGTCGGCGAGAAGCTCACCGAGGGCACCATCGACCCGCACGAGCTGCTGCGCATCCTCGGCCCGCGCGCGGTCCAGGTCCACCTGACCCAGGAGGTCCAGGAGGTCTACCGCTCGCAGGGTGTGCTCATCCACGACAAGCACATCGAGATCATCATCCGCCAGATGCTCAAGCGGGTGACGGTGATCGACTCCGGCTCGACCGAGTTCCTGCCGGGTGTGCTGGTCGACCGGGCGCTGTTCGAGTCGGAGAACCGCCGGCTCGTCGGCGAGGGTGGCGAGCCCGCCGCCGGTCGCCCGGTGCTGATGGGTATCACCAAGGCCTCGCTGGCCACTGACTCCTGGCTGTCGGCGGCCTCCTTCCAGGAGACCACCCGGGTGCTGACGGACGCGGCGATCCACGCCCGCAGCGACTCGCTGATCGGCCTCAAGGAGAACGTGATCATCGGTAAGCTCATCCCGGCCGGTACGGGCATCAGCAAGTACCGCAACGTCCGGGTCGAGCCGACCGAGGAGGCGAAGGCCAAGGTCTACTCGATGACCGGCTACCCGGAGACCGACTACGGCTTCGGGCCGGCCAGCGGCCAGGCGGTTCCGCTGGACGACTTCGACTTCGGGTCGTACCGCTAAGCAGTAGGGAACGACGAGGCCCCCGGCATCCGCCGGGGGCCTCGTCGCGTCCGGAGTGCCGGGACCGGGGGAGCGGATCCGGGGCATGATGGAGGCATGACGACCGTGCCCGGGCAGGCGCCCGTCGTGCCGCAGGCGTACCGCCATCCGCACGACCCGGAGCCGGTCCGCTCCACCAAGGCCCGTGCCGTCTTCGCGCTCGGCCTGATCGGCGCGCTCACCGGTCTGTTCCTCGGCGGGGCGGTGCCGGCCACGATCGCGCTCGTGCTGGCCCGGCAGGCCCGCCGCGAGGCGTACGCGTCGGGTGGATATCTCACCGGCGCGGACTGGCTGCGCCGCGGCGAGCAGCTGGCGCGGACCGGACTGGTGCTGACGGCGACCGCGCTGGTCGCGGCGGTGGTGATCGGCGTGGTACGGCACGCGGACGCCTCGTTCGGCCACGACTTCGCGCCGAACTTCGACTGACCCGGTGGGGGAGCGGGCCCGCGCCCGCACACCCCGGGGTGATCGGCGACGGTAGCCTGGCCGGTGTCCGCCACGCGGCGGGCGCGTGTGGACAGGAGGACCCCGTGACGGAACCGGCCGCGCCGGGAGGCGAACCGCCCCGCCCCGGGCCGTACCCGCCGGGTCCCGCGTCCGTGCCGGTGCATCACCCGGCGTACGGGGCGTACCCGGGGAATCCGCCCGCCCACGGCGGCGGATGGCCGGCACCGGGGAGCGCGCCCGGCCACGGCGGCTGGGGTCCGCACGGCGGGCCGGGGCTCCCGCCGCCGCCGGCCGAGGCGCCGCGGCCGCCGAGGCGGGTCGACGCGGTGCCGGGTACGCCGTTCGGCGTGGTCCACCTCGACGTGCCGCCGGTCACCTCGGGTCTGGCCATCGGGTCGCTCGTCGCCGGCATCGCCGCGATCGGGGTGTCGCTGCTGGTGGTGTGCGTCGGTCTGGCCGCCCGGAACTACGGCGGCGCCTGGGCGGCGGGCGCGTTCACGGTGCTCGGCGCGCTGATCGGCATCGGCGCGGTGGTGGCCGGGCTGCTGGCCCGGCGGCAGATCCGGCGGCAGGCGCCGCCACCGGCGGTCCGGTTCACCGGTGCCCGCCTGGCCGTGGCGGGCATCTCCTGCGGCGCGGCCGGCCTGCTGTTCGGCCTGATCGGGCTCGCCCTGGCCCTCGTGGTGCAGATCACGTGACGGCACCGCTGCGACGTCTGTGGCCGGTGACCTGGCTTGGGGTGTTTGTCCGGGTGCCCGAACGCCGGGCGGTCTCGGGGCCGCCGGGTCGCACGGCGGACGAGCCGGTACACTTGTCACTGTAGGTGCCCATCGTTGGCGCATCGGCGACCCGGAGACCGGGCGGCGGACCGCGGAGCGGTCCCTCCCCGACCCATCCGTTTTGACCGGCGCGGCTGTGGTAGGTACTCTTTCCCCTTGTGCCCGGGCCCGCCCGGGCAATGCGTGCGTGCGCTGGAACCGGTAAGCCGGTGATCGCGCGGTCGCACCACCAAGACCAGAACATCCGGTACGACGCGTCAGCGGCCGGCACCGGGACCGTGACTCGGGCGACACGCCCGACCGCGGGTGCTGGGGTGCCGTCAGGCGGCCCTGGTTGGAATGTAAGAGAGCCGCCCATCCGGGACGGCTGGAGCAGACGGCGCGGTCGCCTCGCAGCGGCCGAAGGGAGCGGAGAAACCCGGTGCCCACCATTCAGCAGTTGGTCCGAAAGGGCCGTCAGGCCAAGACGACCAAGACCAAGACCCCGGCGCTCAAGGGGTCTCCCCAGCGGCGCGGCGTGTGCACCCGCGTGTACACCACCACCCCGAAGAAGCCGAACTCGGCGCTGCGCAAGGTCGCTCGTGTCAAGCTCAGCAGCCAGATCGAGGTGACCGCCTACATCCCGGGCGTCGGCCACAACCTGCAGGAGCACTCGATCGTGCTCGTCCGCGGCGGTCGTGTGAAGGACCTGCCGGGCGTGCGGTACAAGATCGTGCGCGGCTCGCTGGACACCCAGGGTGTCCGCAACCGCAAGCAGGCTCGCAGCCGTTACGGCGCGAAGAAGGAGAAGAGCTGACATGCCGCGTAAGGGACCCGCTCCGCGGAAGCCGCTGGTCGCTGACCCGGTGTACAACTCGCCGCTGGTCACCCAGCTGGTGAACAAGATCCTGCTGCGCGGCAAGCGTCAGCTCGCCGAGCGCATCGTGTACGCCGCCCTGGAGGGCTGCCGCGAGAAGTCCGGCACCGACCCCGTCGTCACGCTCAAGCGCGCGATGGACAACGTCAAGCCGACCCTCGAGGTGCGCAGCCGCCGTGTCGGTGGCGCCACCTACCAGGTTCCGGTCGAGGTCCGGCCGTCCCGCGCGACCACCCTCGGTCTGCGCTGGCTGGTGACCTACTCCCGCGCCCGGCGCGAGAAGACCATGGTCGAGCGACTGATGAACGAGCTGCTGGACGCGAGCAACGGCCTCGGTGCCGCCGTCAAGCGGCGCGAGGACACGCACAAGATGGCCGAGTCGAACAAGGCCTTCGCGCACTACCGCTGGTAACACCTGAGGTTCCGGCGCCCGCCGGCGCCGGAACCGCCACCAGTTGTGTCGAGACGACGATAAGTAGGGATTGAAGTGGCCGCCGCAGACGCGCTCGCCAACGTACGCAACATCGGCATCATGGCCCACATCGATGCCGGTAAGACCACTACCACCGAGCGAATCCTGTTCTACACCGGCATCACGTACAAGATCGGTGAGGTCCACGAGGGCGCCGCCGTCATGGACTGGATGGAGCAGGAGCAGGAGCGCGGTATCACCATCACTTCCGCCGCCACCAAGTGCGAGTGGAAGGGCCACACGATCCAGATCATCGACACGCCCGGCCACGTCGACTTCACGGTCGAGGTGGAGCGGTCGCTGCGCGTGCTGGACGGTGCGGTCGCGGTCTACGACGGCGTGGCCGGCGTGGAGCCCCAGACGGAGAACGTCTGGCGGCAGGCGGACAAGTACAACGTCCCCCGGATGTGCTTCGTCAACAAGCTCGACCGGACCGGCGCCGACTTCTTCCGCTGCGTGCAGATGATGATCGACCGGCTCAACGCCACCCCGCTGGTCCTCCAGATCCCGATCGGCGCCGAGTCCGACTTCATCGGCGTGGTCGACCTGGTCGAGATGCGCGCGCTCACCTGGCGCGGCGAGACCCAGAAGGGTGAGGACTACGCGGTCGAGGAGATCCCGGCCGACCTCGCCGACTCCGCCGCGGAGTGGCGCGAGAAGCTGATGGAGACCCTCGCCGACGTCGACGACTCGGTGATGGAGAAGTACCTCGAGGGCGAGGAGATCTCGGCCGACGAGATCAAGGCCGCCATCCGCCGGGCCACCATCGCCGGCAAGGCCAACCCGGTCCTCACCGGTACCGCCTTCAAGAACAAGGGCATCCAGCCGATGCTGGACGCGGTCGTCGCGTACCTGCCCTCGCCGCTGGACATCCCGGCGATCGAGGGTACGGCCACCGACGGCGAGACCCCGCTGCAGCGGAAGCCCTCGGTCTCCGAGCCGTTCTCCGGCCTGGCCTTCAAGATCCAGACCGACAAGCACCTCGGCAAGCTGACGTACGTCCGGATCTACTCCGGCACGCTCGAGTCCGGTTCTCAGGTGATCAACTCCACCAAGGACCGCAAGGAGCGGATCGGCAAGATCTACCAGATGCACGCCAACAAGCGGGAGGAGCGCAGCTCCGCCCAGGCCGGCGACATCATCGCGGTGCAGGGTCTGAAGCAGACCACCACCGGTGACACCCTGTGCGACCCGGCGAACCCGGTCATCCTGGAGTCGATGACCTTCCCGGAGCCGGTCATCGAGGTGGCCATCGAGCCGAAGACCAAGGCCGACCAGGAGAAGCTCAGCACCGCCATCCAGCGGCTGGCCGAGGAGGACCCGACCTTCCGCGTCAAGCTGGACGACCAGACCGGTCAGACGGTCATCTCCGGCATGGGCGAGCTGCACCTGGACATCCTGGTCGACCGGATGCGCCGCGAGTTCAACGTCGAGGCGAACATCGGTAAGCCGCAGGTGGCGTACCGCGAGACCATCCGCCGCAAGGTGGAGAAGGTCGAGTACACCCACAAGAAGCAGACCGGTGGTTCCGGCCAGTACGCCCGCGTGATCATCAGCGTGGAGCCGCTGCCGCTCGGTAACGACGCACCGACCTACGAGTTCGCCAACGCCGTGACCGGTGGCCGCATCCCCCGGGAGTTCATCCCCTCGGTGGACGCGGGTGCGCAGGACGCCATGCAGTACGGCATCCTCGCCGGCTTCCCCCTGGTGGGCGTCAAGCTCACCCTGGTGGACGGCCAGTACCACGAGGTCGACTCGTCGGAAATGGCGTTCAAGATCGCCGGCTCGATGGCGATGAAGGAGGCGGCCCGCAAGGCCGACCCCGCTCTCCTCGAGCCGATGATGGCCGTTGAAGTCACCACTCCGGAGGAGAACATGGGTGACGTCATCGGCGACCTCAACTCCCGGCGTGGCATCATCCAGGCGATGGAGGAGCGCAGCGGCGCTCGCGTCGTCCGGGCCCTGGTGCCGCTGTCGGAGATGTTCGGCTACGTCGGCGACCTGCGGTCGAAGACCCAGGGCCGGGCTAGCTACAGCATGCAGTTCGACTCCTACGCCGAGGTTCCGGCCTCGGTGGCCAAGGAGATCATCGCCAAGTCGACGGGTGAGTGACACTCACCCTCGGCTGATCCGATGACGCGAGGGCGGTCGCGGGAGGGTTCTCCCGCCCGCGGCCACCTCGATCGGATTGCGTGAGACCGGGCCTGTAGGCTTCATCGCCGCAGAACCCACAAAAGCTCTCCGGCCTTCCGGCCGGAAAGGCTGTCGACAGAGTCCTAAGCGCCGCACGGCGCGCCGGGCGAACGAACCAAGAAAGTCCACAGGAGGACACCAGTGGCGAAGGCGAAGTTCGAGCGGACTAAGCCGCACGTCAACATCGGCACCATTGGTCACATCGACCACGGTAAGACGACGCTGACGGCGGCCATCACCAAGGTCCTGCACGACCAGTACCCGGACCTGAACCCGTACACGCCGTTCGACGAGATCGACAAGGCGCCGGAGGAGAAGGCCCGCGGCATCACGATCTCCATCGCGCACGTCGAGTACCAGACCGAGGCGCGTCACTACGCGCACGTCGACTGCCCCGGTCACGCCGACTACATCAAGAACATGATCACCGGTGCCGCGCAGATGGACGGCGCGATCCTGGTGGTGGCGGCGACCGACGGCCCGATGCCGCAGACCCGCGAGCACGTGCTGCTGGCCCGTCAGGTCGGTGTGCCGTACATCGTCGTGGCGCTCAACAAGAGCGACATGGTCGACGACGAGGAGCTCCTGGAGCTCGTCGAGCTCGAGGTCCGCGAGCTGCTCTCCTCGCAGGAGTACCCGGGTGACGACCTGCCGGTCGTCCGGGTCTCGGCGCTGAAGGCCCTCGAGGGCGACCCGGAGTGGACCGGGAAGCTCATGGACCTGATGAACGCCGTGGACACCGCGATCCCGCAGCCGGAGCGCGAGACCGAGAAGCCGTTCCTCATGCCCATCGAGGACGTCTTCACCATCACCGGTCGCGGCACCGTGGTCACCGGTCGCGCCGAGCGCGGCATCCTCAAGCCGAACGAGGAGGTGGAGATCGTCGGCATCCGCGAGAAGTCGATGAAGACCACCTGCACCGGCATCGAGATGTTCCGCAAGCTGCTCGACGAGGCCCGCGCGGGCGAGAACGTCGGTCTGCTGCTGCGCGGCATCAAGCGCGAGGACGTCGAGCGCGGCATGGTCGTCATCAAGCCGGGCACCACGACCCCGCACACGGAGTTCGAGGCGACGGTCTACATCCTCTCCAAGGAGGAGGGCGGCCGGCACACCCCGTTCTTCCAGAACTACCGCCCGCAGTTCTACTTCCGGACCACGGACGTCACCGGCGTCGTCACGCTGCCCGAGGGCACCGAGATGGTCATGCCGGGCGACAACACCTCGATGACGGTGAAGCTGATCCAGCCCATCGCCATGGAGGAGAACCTGAAGTTCGCGATCCGCGAGGGTGGTCGTACGGTCGGCGCGGGTCGCGTCACCAAGATCATCAAGTGAGCTGGGTAACCCCGATTAGCGTCGCCGCCGGTCGTGCGGCATACTAGTCAGGTTGCGTAACGACAGTCGGTCGCCTGCGTCCGGTTAACGCTGGACCTCCGGGAGTCAGACTGTCTCGCGTAGGGTGGTTGATCGCCATCGGCGGTCAACCACCCTCGCGCGGCGTCCAGGTCGCGGTTCCCCGCGATCGGCGCCATGACCCACCGCGTGGTCAGAGAATCGCTCCGGAGTCCCGGGGCGGAGCCTGGCCCACGGGCGCGACACGCCCGACCGCGGGGGTCGGCGGAAGTGGGCCTGTGCCAGCCGGCACAGGCGCCCGCAACACAGCGGCATCGAGAGAAGGAACAGAAGCCACCATGGCGGGACAGAAGATCCGCATCCGGCTCAAGGCCTATGACCACGAGGTCGTCGACTCCTCGGCTCGGAAGATCGTCGAGACGGTGACGCGTACCGGGGCGCAGGTCGCTGGCCCGGTGCCGCTGCCCACGGAGATCAACCGTTTCTGCGTCATCCGCTCGCCGCACAAGTACAAGGACTCGCGCGAGCACTTCGAGATGCGTACGCACAAGCGTCTGATCGACATCATCGACCCGACCCCGAAGACGGTCGACTCGCTCATGCGCCTCGACCTGCCGGCTGGCGTCGACATCGAGATCAAGCTGTAGGGACCGGACAAATGGACAGGCAAGTCAAGGGGATCCTGGGCGCCAAGCTCGGCATGACCCAGGTCTGGGACAACAACAAGGTTGTGCCCGTGACCGTGGTTCAGGCCGGCCCGTGCGTCGTGAGCCAGGTTCGTAGCGCCGACAAGGACGGCTACTCCGCGGTCCAGCTGGCGTACGGGGTCATCGACCCGCGCAAGGTCAAGAAGCCGGTCGCCGGGCACTACGCCAAGGCGGACGTCGCGCCGCGCCGGCACATCGTCGAGCTGCGCACCTCCGACGCCGCGGACTACGCGCCGGGCCAGGAGGTCACGGTCGAGGAGTTCCCGGCCGGCGCCGTGATCGACGTGACCGGCAAGACCAAGGGCAAGGGCTACGCCGGCCCGATGAAGCGGCACGGCTTCCACGGTCTGCGTGCCAGCCACGGTGTCGAGCGCAAGCACCGCTCGCCCGGCTCGATCGGCGCCTGCGCGACCCCGGGTCGCGTCTTCAAGGGCACCCGGATGGCGGGCCGGATGGGTGGCGTGCGCTACACCGTCCAGAACCTGACCGTCCAGGCGGTCGACACCGAGAACAACCTCCTGCTCGTCCGCGGCGCCATTCCCGGCCCGAAGGGCGCGCTGGTCCTGGTCCGTACCGCGGCCAAGGCGAAGGTGAAGAAGGGCGGTGCGGCCAAGTGACCACCGTTGACGTGATCAACGTCGAAGGCGCCAAGAGCGGCTCCGTGGAGCTGCCGGCCGACATCTTCGACGCGCAGGCCAACATCGCCCTGATGCACCAGGTCGTGGTGGCCCAGCTCGCGGCGGCCCGCCAGGGCACGCACAAGACGAAGACCCGCGGCGAGGTCTCCGGTGGAGGCAAGAAGCCGTACAAGCAGAAGGGCACCGGTCGTGCCCGCCAGGGCTCGACCCGCGCGCCGCAGTTCGCCGGCGGTGGCGTGGTCCACGGCCCGCAGCCGCGCGACTACAGCCAGCGCACCCCCAAGAAGATGAAGGCTGCCGCTCTGCGTGGCGCCCTCTCGGACCGGGCCCGCGCCGGCCAGGTGCACGTCGTCGAGGCGTTCGTCTCCGGCGAGAAGCCGTCCACCAAGGCGGCCCTCGCCACGCTGACCAAGCTGACCCAGGCCCGTCGGGTCCTGGTCGTGCTGAGCAGCACCGACGAGCTGAACTGGGTGTCGCTGCGGAACCTGCGCAACGCGCGGGACAGCCGGGTGCACCTGATCGAGGCCGGCCAGCTCAACACCTACGACGTGCTGGTGGCCGACGACGTGGTCTTCACCAAGGAGGCCCTGGACGAGTTCCTGGGCGTTCCCGCCGAGACCACCGAGGAGGATGGCAAGTGAGCACGATCGCCGATCCGCGTGACGTCATCGTCGCGCCGGTCGTCTCGGAGAAGAGCTACAGCGAGCTGAACCGTAACTGGTACACCTTCCTGGTGCACCCGGACGCCAACAAGACCGAGATCAAGATCGCTATCCAGCAGATCTTCAACGTCCGCGTCCTGACGGTCAACACGCTCAACCGCGAGGGCAAGCGCAAGCGGACCCGTACCGGGTTCGGCAAGCGCAAGGACACCAAGCGCGCGATGGTGAAGCTGGCTGACGGTGACCGTATCGAGGCCTTCGGCGGCCCGGTCAGCTGAGGGGTGTAGACAATGGCTATCCGTAAGTACAAGCCGACGACGCCGGGCCGGCGTGGCTCGAGCGTTGCCGACTTCGCCGAGATCACCCGGTCGACGCCGGAGAAGTCGCTGCTGGCTCCGCTGCCGAAGAAGGGCGGACGCAACGCCCACGGCCGGATCACCACGCGGCACCACGGTGGCGGTCACAAGCGCCAGTACCGTCTGATCGACTTCAAGCGGGTCGACAAGGACGGCGTGCCGGCAAAGGTCGCCCACATCGAGTACGACCCGAACCGCACCGCGCGCATCGCGCTGCTGCACTACGCCGACGGCGAGAAGCGCTACATCATCGCGCCGAAGGACCTGAAGCAGGGCGACCGCGTCGAGTCCGGTCCGGGCGCCGACATCAAGCCGGGCAACAACCTGCCGCTGCGCAACATCCCGGTCGGTACCACCATCCACAACGTGGAGCTGCGTCCGGGCGGCGGGGCCAAGCTGGCCCGCTCGGCCGGCGTCGGCATCCAGCTGCTCGGCCGTGAGGGCGCGTACGCGACCCTCCGCATGCCGTCCGGTGAGATCCGGCGCGTGGACGTGCGCTGCCGCGCCAGCATCGGCGAGATCGGCAACGCCGACCAGTCGAACATCAACTGGGGTAAGGCCGGCCGTATGCGGTGGAAGGGCAAGCGCCCGACCGTCCGTGGTGTCGCGATGAACCCGGTCGACCACCCGCACGGTGGTGGTGAGGGTAAGACCTCCGGTGGTCGCCACCCGGTCAACCCGCAGGGTAAGCCCGAGGGCCGCACCCGTCGTAAGGGCCAGCCGAGCGACCGGCTGATCGTCCGCCGCCGCTACGCCACGCGTAAGCGCGGCTGAGGGAGATAAGACATGCCTCGCAGCCTGAAGAAGGGCCCGTTCGTCGACGACCACCTGCTCAAGAAGGTGGAGACGCAGAACGACAAGGGCTCGAAGAACGTCATCAAGACCTGGTCGCGCCGCTCGACGATCATCCCGGAGATGCTGGGTCACACGATCGCCGTGCACGACGGACGTAAGCACGTCCCGGTCTTCGTGACCGAGGCCATGGTCGGGCACAAGCTCGGCGAGTTCGCGCTGACCCGCACGTTCAAGGGTCACGAGAAGGACGACCGGAAGAGCCGCCGGCGCTGACGCCGCGGGCATACGGATAGAGGAACAAGGGGTTACAGCGATGCCAGGAAAGGGCGACGCTCCGGTGCTTCCGGGCGCGCGGGCGGTTGCGCGGCACGTGCGCATCTCGCCGATGAAGGCGCGCCGGGTGGTCAACCTCGTCCGCGGCCTGCCCGCGAAGGAGGCGCTCACGGTGCTGCAGTTCGCGCCGCAGGCTGCGAGCGAGCAGGTGTACAAGGTGCTCGCGAGCGCGATCGCCAACGCGGAGAACAACGAGCGGCTGGACCCCGACGCGCTGCTCGTCAGCGAGGCGTTCGTCGACGAGGGCCCGACCATGAAGCGGTTCCGGCCGCGGGCGCAGGGCCGGGCGTACCGGATCCGCAAGCGCACGTGCCACATCACCGTGGCGGTCGAGGCGGTGGCGCCGGCCGCGCCGAAGAAGTCGGCGAAGAAGGCCGCTCCGGCCAAGCCGGCCGCTGAGGAGCAGAGCACGACGGAGGGTGCCGAGTAATGGGTCAGAAGGTTCACCCGACCGGGTTCCGGCTCGGCATCTCGACCGACTGGAAGTCCCGCTGGTTCGCGGACAAGCTCTACAAGGACTACATCGGCGAGGACGTCAAGATCCGCCGCATGATGTCCAAGGGCCTCGAGCGCGCCGGCATCTCCAAGGTCGACATCGAGCGCACCCGGGACCGGGTCCGCGTCGACATCCACACCGCCCGGCCGGGCATCGTCATCGGCCGTAAGGGTGCGGAGGCCGACCGGATCCGCGGCGAGCTGGAGAAGCTCACCGGCAAGCAGGTCCAGCTGAACATCATCGAGGTGAAGAACCCCGAGTCGGACGCGCAGCTGGTCGCCCAGGGCGTCGCCGAGCAGCTGTCCAGCCGGGTCAGCTTCCGTCGGGCCATGCGCAAGGCGATGCAGTCCGCCATGAAGAACCCCGCCTGCAAGGGCATCCGGGTTCAGGTCTCGGGCCGTCTGGGCGGCGCCGAGATGAGCCGGACCGAGTTCTACCGCGAGGGCCGGGTTCCGCTGCACACGCTGCGGGCCAACATCGAGTACGGCTTCTTCGAGGCCCGTACCACCTTCGGCCGGATCGGCGTGAAGGTCTGGATCTACAAGGGCGACGCCGTCCCGGGCCGCGAGGCCCCGGCCGAGGCCGCCCCGTCGCGCGGCCCGCGCCGTGACCGTGGCGACCGGCCGGACCGGCCGCGCCGTGGCCGCTCGGGCTCGTCCGGTACGACCGCCGGTGGCACCGAGGCCGGCCGCGCTGCCGCGACGACCATCGCGCAGCAGGCGGAGACGCCGGCCGGTGAGCCCGTCGACAGCAGCGCTGTCGCCGCAGCCGCGACCCAGCCGGCAGAACAGCAGCAGGAGGGCTGACAGATGCTGATGCCGCGCAAGCCCCCGAAGGGCTTCCGCAAGCCGCACCACCCGGACCGCAGTGGCGCGTCCAAGGGTGGTAACCGGGTGGTGTTCGGCGAGTTCGGGATCCAGGCTCTCGAGCCGGCGTACGTGACCAACCGCCAGATCGAGTCGGCGCGTATCGCGATGACCCGCCACATCAAGCGTGGCGGCAAGGTCTGGATCACGATCTTCCCGGACCAGGCCCTCACCAAGAAGCCGGCCGAAACCCGGATGGGTTCCGGTAAGGGTTCGCCCGAGTGGTGGGTCGCCAACGTGAAGCCGGGGCGGGTTCTCTTCGAGATGTCCTTCCCCAACGAGCAGATCGCGCGAGAGGCGATGCGTCGCGCGATCCACAAGCTCCCGATGAAGTGCCGCATTGTTACGCGCGAAGTGGGTGAATCCTGATGGCAGCGGGCGTCAAGCCCTCCGAGCTGCGTGAGCTCTCCGAGGAGGAGCTGGTCACGAAGTTGCGCGAGGCTAAGGCGGAGCTGTTCAACCTCCGCGTGCAGGCCGCAACCGGGCAGCTGGACAACAACCGGCGGCTGCAGGTCATCCGTCGGGAGATCGCCCGGATCTACACGATCATGCGTGAGCGTGAGCTGGGTCTCTCGGCCGCGCCGACTGAGGTGACTGCATCATGAGTGAGAACACCACCGCCCCCGCGCGGTCCCGCCGCAAGGTTCGCGAGGGCCTCGTGGTCAGCGACAAGATGGACAAGACCGTCGTGGTCGAGGTCGAGGACCGCGTCAAGCACGCGCTCTACGGCAAGATCATGCGCCGTACGAGCAAGCTGAAGGTGCACGACGAGCAGAACTCGGCCGGCATCGGCGACCGGGTCCTGATCATGGAGACCCGGCCGCTGTCCGCCACCAAGCGCTGGCGGCTCGTGGAGATCCTCGAGAAGGCCAAGTAGCGAAGGCTCGAGCTCGGCCGGGTCTCGGTCGGGCGCAGGTTCCGCCAGGCTCCGGCCGCCCCGAGCGGCCGGAGAACCGGCAGACATAGGAGATAGACGTGATTCAGCAGGAGTCGCGACTGCGCGTCGCCGACAACACGGGTGCCCGGGAGATCCTGTGCATCCGGGTGCTCGGCGGCTCCGGTCGGCGCTACGCGAGCATCGGCGACGTCATCGTGGCGACCGTCAAGGACGCGATCCCCGGTGCCGGTGTGAAGAAGGGCGACGTCGTCAAGGCCGTCGTCGTTCGGACCGCCAAGGAGAAGCGGCGGCCGGACGGGTCGTACATCCGCTTCGACGAGAACGCCGCCGTCATCATCAAGGACGGTGGGGACCCGCGCGGTACCCGCATCTTCGGCCCGGTGGGCCGGGAGCTGCGGGACAAGCGGTTCATGAAGATCATCTCTCTCGCGCCGGAGGTGTTGTGACCGTGAAGGTCAAGAAGGGCGACACGGTCGTCGTCATCGCCGGCAAGGACAAGGGTGCCAAGGGCAAGGTCATCGCGGCCTACCCGCGGCAGGACAAGGTCCTGGTCGAGGGCGTGAACCGGGTCAAGAAGCACACCCGTATCAGCACCACCCAGCGTGGCGCCAAGACCGGTGGCATCGTCACCCAGGAGGCCCCGATCCACGTCTCGAACGTGATGGTCCTGGACTCCGACGGCAAGCCGACCCGCGTCGGCTACCGGATCGACGACAACGGCCAGAAGGTCCGCATCGCGCGTAGCACCGGTAAGGACCTCTGATGACCACGGCTACCGAAACCAAGACCCTGCCGCGCCTCAAGGAGCGGTACCGCAACGAGGTGGTGGCCGAGCTGCAGAAGCAGTTCGAGTTCGCCAACCCGATGCAGGTGCCGCGGCTGGTCAAGATCGTCGTCAACATGGGTGTCGGCGAGGCCGCTCGCGACGCCAAGCTGATCGACGGGGCCGTTCGCGACCTGGCCACCATCACCGGCCAGAAGCCGCAGGTTCGGCGGGCCACCAAGTCCATCGCGCAGTTCAAGCTCCGCGAGGGCATGCCGATCGGCGCGAAGGTCACCCTCCGCGGCGACCGGATGTGGGAGTTCCTGGACCGGCTGCTCTCGATCGCGCTGCCGCGTATCCGTGACTTCCGCGGCCTGGACGGGCGCAAGCTCGACGGGCACGGCAACTACACGTTCGGTCTGACCGAGCAGTCGGTGTTCCACGAGATCGACCAGGACAAGATCGATCGCCAGCGGGGCATGGACATCACGGTGGTCACGACCGCCACGACCGACGACGAGGGCCGGGCGCTGCTCAAGCTCCTGGGCTTCCCGTTCAAGGAGAACTGAGATGGCCAAGAAGGCGCTGATCCTCAAGGCGGCCGCGAAGCCGAAGTTCTCGGTTCGCGCGTACACCCGCTGCCAGCGGTGCGGGCGTCCGAAGGCGGTCTACCGCAAGTTCGGTCTCTGCCGGGTGTGCATCCGGGAGATGGCCCACCGCGGTGAGCTGCCCGGCGTGTCCAAGGCTTCCTGGTAATAGCCCGGCGCGCTCCGGCGCGTCAGCTGAACTGTCTCTTCGCCGTAGGCCCCGGGCCTGGCCCGGGGAACCCCGGCGAGAAAGGTTGACGAGTTTTCATGACGATGACCGACCCGATCGCAGACATGCTCACGCGTCTGCGTAACGCCAACCAGGCGTACCACGACCGGGTGACGATGCCGTACTCGAAGATCAAGGCGAACATCGCCGAGGTCCTCAAGGCCGAGGGTTACATCGCCACCTGGTCGGTCGAGGAGCCCGAGGAGGGCGCCGTCGGCAAGCGACTGGTCGTCGAGCTGAAGTACGGCCAGAACCGCGAGCGGAGCCTGGCCGGCATCAAGCGCGTGTCCAAGCCCGGTCTCCGGGTGTACGCCAAGTCGGACGGGCTCCCGCGGGTGCTCGGCGGGCTGGGCGTGGCGATCATTTCGACGTCCCAGGGGCTGCTCACCGACCGGCAGGCCCGCAAGCGGAGCGTTGGCGGGGAAGTCCTCGCCTTCGTCTGGTAACGGGAGACAGGTAGAAATGTCGCGTATTGGACGTAAGTCGATCCCGGTGCCTGCCGGCGTCGACATCACGATCGACGGCCGGACCGTCAAGGTCAAGGGCCCCAAGGGCGAACTGAGCCACGTGCTGGCCGAGCCGATCACGGCGGAGCGGGGCGAGGACGGCGAGCTGCACGTCAACCGGCCCAACGACGAGCGCAAGGCCAAGGAGCTGCACGGCCTGAGCCGTACGCTGGTGGCCAACATGATCGTCGGTGTGACCGAGGGCTACCGCAAGAGCCTGGAGATCGCCGGTACCGGTTACCGCGTGACCGCCAAGGGCAAGGACCTGGAGTTCGCGCTCGGGTTCTCGCACCCGGTCCTCGTGCCGGCGCCGGACGGCATCACCTTCACGGTCGAGAAGCCGACGCTGTTCCACGTGGCCGGCATCGACAAGCAGCAGGTCGGTGAGGTCGCCGCCAACATCCGGAAGATCCGTCCGCCGGAGCCCTACAAGGGCAAGGGCGTGAAGTACCAGGGCGAGGTCATCCGCCGCAAGGCTGGAAAGGCAGGTAAGAAGTGAGCGCCACGCTGCTCAAGCGCCGCCGCGGCGTCGCCGCCAAGCGTGCCGTCGGGCGTGCGCGTCGGCACTTCCGGGTCCGCAAGAACGTCAGCGGAACCGCCGAGCGTCCCCGCCTCGTCGTCACCCGCTCCCTGCGGCACATGGTGGCCCAGGTCGTGGACGACACCAAGGGTCACACCCTGGCGTCGGCCTCGACCATGGACGCCTCGCTGCGCGGCGCCGAGGGCGACAAGAGCGCCCTGGCCGGCAAGGTCGGCGCCCTGCTCGCCGAGCGTGCCAAGGCCGCCGGCGTCTCGAAGGTCGTCTTCGACCGCGGTGGCAACCGGTACGCGGGGCGTGTCGCCGCGCTTGCCGACGCCGCCCGCGAAGCCGGGCTCGAGTTCTAGAAACCCCGTCACGAGAGAGAAGGAAGGCTGCTGATGCCAGGTCAACAGCGCCGTGGCGGCGGGTCCGGTGGCAACGAGGGTGGTCGCCGCGACAACCGCCGTGAGGGCGGCCGCGGAAACGCGCCCGTCGAGAAGACCCCGCACCTCGAGCGGGTCGTCGCGATCAACCGCGTCGCCAAGGTCGTGAAGGGTGGTCGTCGCTTCAGCTTCACCGCCCTCGTGATCGTGGGCGACGGCGACGGCACCGTCGGTGTGGGCTACGGAAAGGCCAAGGAGGTGCCCGCGGCGATCGCCAAGGGTGTCGAGGAGGCCAAGAAGCACTTCTTCAAGGTGCCGCGGATCGGTCAGTCGATCCCGCACCCGGTCACGGGCGAGGACGCCGCCGGTGTGGTGCTGCTCAAGCCGGCCTCCGCCGGTACGGGTGTCATCGCCGGTGGTCCGGTGCGTGCCGTGCTGGAGTGCGCGGGCATCCACGACGTGCTCTCCAAGAGCCTCGGCTCGTCCAACCCGATCAACATCGTGCATGCCACGGTGGCGGCCCTGAAGGGGCTCGAGTCCCCGGAGCAGGTCGCGGCCCGTCGTGGTCTGCCGGTCGAGGACGTCGCGCCGGCCGCCATGCTGGCGTCGCGGGCGGGGGTGGCGTCCTGATGGCACGCCTGAAGGTCACCCAGGTCCGGTCCGAGATCGGGACCAAGAAGAACCAGCGTGACTCGCTGCGTTCGCTCGGTCTCAAGCGGATCAACGACGTGGTGGTCAAGGAGGACCGGCCGGAGATCCGCGGCATGATCTTCACGGTCAACCACCTCGTGAAGGTCGAGGAGGTCGAGTAATGACGATCAAGGTGCACCACCTGCGTCCGGCTCCGGGTGCCAAGACCGACAAGACCCGCGTGGGTCGCGGTGAGGGCTCGAAGGGCAAGACCGCCGGTCGCGGTACCAAGGGTTCCAAGGCCCGCAAGAACATCTCGCCGGCGTTCGAGGGTGGGCAGATGCCCATCCACATGCGCCTGCCGAAGATGAAGGGCTTCAAGAACAAGTTCAAGGTCGTGTTCCAGGTGGTCAACCTGGACCGGCTGGCCGAGCTGTTCCCGAACGGTGGCCAGGTCGGCCCGGTCGAGCTGGTCGAGGCCGGCGCGGTCCGCAAGGGTCACCCGGTCAAGGTGCTCGGCACCGGCGACCTCGGCGGCGTGTCCCTCCAGGTTTCGGCGCACGCGTTCAGCGCGTCGGCCAAGGAGAAGATCACCGCTGCCGGTGGCTCGGTCACCGAGCTGTAAGACGATGTTCATGGCGCCCGCTCAGTTGTTCGCGACTGGGCGGGCGCCATGGTCTACCGGCGACGTGTGCGCCGGGTAACATCGGATTCGGTTTATGTAGCCGGGCACATCTGCCCGGACCGGGACCGGGCTGTTAGAGTCCGTTCCCAGCCATGGATTCCGGACACTCCGTCCGGCACCACACCCCGCCCCGCCAGGGACTCGTTCACCGGCGGCCCGCGTCGCGCAGGAGGAAGAAGTTGCTGTCCGCCTTTCTCAGTGCGTTCCGTACGCCTGACCTGCGCAAGAAGCTGCTGTTCACAGTAGGCATCATCGCGGTCTACCGGCTGGGCGCCACGCTGCCCAGCCCGGGCGTCTCGTACGGCAACGTGCAGAAGTGCCTCGACACGATCCAGGGTGGCAGCACCGGTGTGCTCAACCTGCTGGATCTCTTCTCCGGTGGCGCGCTGCTCCAGCTCTCGGTCTTCGCGCTGGGCATCATGCCCTACATCACCGCGTCGATCATCCTGCAGCTGCTGACGGTGGTGATCCCGCGCCTGGAGCAGCTCCGCAAGGAGGGCCAGGCCGGGCAGGCCAAGATCACGCAGTACACCCGCTACCTGACGCTGGGCCTGGGTGTCCTCCAGGCCTCGGCGTTCGTGGCGCTCGCCCGCTCCGGGCAGCTGTTCAACAACCAGTGCGACCAGTTCCCGATCGTGCCCCAGGGCACCGGCATCCCGGACTGGCTGACGCTGACCATCCTGGTCATGACCATGACCGCCGGCACCGGCGTCGTGATGTGGCTCGGCGAGCTGATCACCGACCGGGGCGTCGGCAACGGCATGTCCGTGCTGATCTTCACCTCGATCGCGGCCCGCCTCCCCAGCGAGGGCTGGAAGATCAAGACCACCAAGGGCTGGGGGATGTTCCTCCTCGTCATCGCCCTGGTGCTGGTGGTCATCACCGCTGTCACGTTCATCGAGCAGGCGCAGCGCCGCATCCCGGTGCAGTACGCCAAGCGCATGATCGGCCGGCGGATGTACGGCGGCACCTCGACCTACATCCCGCTGAAGGTGAACCAGGCCGGCGTCATCCCGGTCATCTTCGCCTCGTCGCTGCTCTACCTGCCGCAGCTCGCGCTCCAGTTCTTCGATCAGAACGACCCGGGCAAGGTCCAGGCGTGGATCCAGAACCACATCGTGAAGGCGAGCGCGCCGGAGCACATCGCGATCTACTTCCTGCTGATCATCTTCTTCACGTACTTCTACGTGTCGATCACGTTCAACCCGACCGAGGTCGCGGACAACATGAAGAAGTACGGCGGCTTCGTGCCGGGCATCCGCCCCGGCAAGCCGACCGCCGAGTACCTCGACTTCATCCTCAGCCGGATCACCCTGCCGGGCGCGCTCTACCTGGGCATCGTCGCGATCCTGCCGAACTTCTTCTTCATCTGGCTGGACAACCAGCAGTTCCAGAACTTCCCGTTCGGCGGCACCGCTGTGCTGATCATGGTCGGCGTCGGTCTGGAGACCGTGAAGCAGATCGAAAGCCAACTCATGCAGCGGAACTACGAAGGGTTCCTGCGGTAGATGCGACTCGTTCTGGTTGGCCCGCCGGGCGCGGGCAAGGGCACACAGGCGGAGTTCATCGCCGCGCACCTCTCGGTGCCGAAGATCTCGACCGGTGACATCTTCCGGGCGAACGTCTCCCAGGGCACGCCCCTGGGAGTCGAGGCCAAGCGGTACATGGACGCCGGCAAGCTGGTCCCGGACGAGGTCACCATCAACATGGTGCGCGACCGGCTCGCCGAGCCGGACGCGAGCGAGGGCTTCCTGCTCGACGGCTTCCCGCGGACCACTCCGCAGGCCGCCGCGCTGGACAAGCTCCTCGCCGACCTCGGCACCGCGCTGGACCTGGTCCTGGAGCTGGTCGTCGACGACGACGAGGTGATCCGGCGGCTGTCCGGCCGGCGCACCTGCCGGGGCTGCGGCAAGATCTGGCACGTCGAGTTCGACGCGACCAGCCGGGACGGCATCTGCGACCGCTGCGGCGCGGAGCTGTTCCAGCGGGACGACGACAAGCCGGAGACCATCGCCGCCCGGCTGCGGGAATACGCCGAGAAGACCGCGCCGCTGGTCGACTACTACGGCGCCCAGGGCAAGCTGGTGGGCATCGACGCGACCGGCCCGGTGGAGGACGTCACCGTCCGCGCCATCGACGCGCTGCGCTCGTACGGCGGCTGAGGTCCCACCGCCAACCGGCGGATAGAGTGCGAACAGCGGGGTACGTGCGACGTGCCCCGCTGCTCCGCGTACGCGCGACGAAAGGTAAACACCACCATGCGCCGTCCCCAGCTGGACATCCAGCTGAAGACCCCCGAGCAGATCGAGTTGATGCGGGCCGCCGGTCTGGTCGTCGCCCGTGCCCTGCGCCGGATGCGCGAGGCGGTGGCGCCCGGGGTGTCGACGGCCGACCTGGACGCGATCGCCGAGTCGACCATCCGCGAGGCCGGCGCCGTGCCGTCGTTCAAGGGCTACCACGGCTTCCCGGCGTCGATCTGCTCCTCGGTCAACCAGCAGGTGGTGCACGCCATCCCGTCGCCCGAGCAGGTGCTGCGCGAGGGCGACCTGATCTCGATCGACTGCGGCGCGGTGCTGGACGGCTGGCACGGCGACGCGGCGGTCACGGTGCCGGTCGGCGAGGTCGACCCGGCGCTGCTGAGGATGACAGCGGTGGCCGAGGACGCCATGTGGGCCGGGATCGCCGCCGCGGCGCGCGGGGCGGCCTCCGGCAGGGGCCGGCTGACCGACATCTCCCACGCGGTCGAGACCGCGGTCCGTAAGGGCGGCCGGTACGGCATCGTCGACGGCTACGGCGGCCACGGCATCGGCACCGAGATGCACCAGGACCCGCACGTGCTCAATCACGGGCGTCCCGGCAAGGGGCCGCGCCTGGTGCCGGGTCTGGCGCTCGCCATCGAGCCGATGATCACGATGGGCTCGCCGCGTACGGTCGAGCTGGCCGACGGCTGGACCGTGGTGACCCGGGACGGGTCGATGGCGGTGCACGTGGAGCACTCGATGGCGCTGCTCGAGGACGGCGTGTGGGTGCTGACCGCGGAGGACGGCGGACGGGCCCGCCTGGGCGATCTGGTGACCGCGCGGCAGACGCCGGTCGACTCCCCGGCCGCCTGATCGCCGGTCCCGGCCGCCGGATGAGCGCCGCACACCGTGCCGTCTTGGCGATCGGATGCCATGCTGGTTCCCATGGATGAGCGCAACCGGATGCGGGCGGCCGACGCGGACCGGGAGGCCACCGCGGAGCGACTTCGGACGGCGCTGGCCGAGGGACGGCTCGACCTGGGCGAGTACGACGATCGGCTCCGCCAGGCGTACGGGGCCAAGACCTACGGCGAGCTGGACGAGCTGCTGACCGATCTGCCCGGCACCGCGCCGGCCGAGCGTTCCCTGCCGGCTCCGCGCGCGACCGGGGAGAGCGGCGTGGCCGCCCGGGAGCGGTCGGGCTTGAGCGCGCGTAACGCCTGGCTGCTGGGGGTCTGGGGGCCCTGGCTGAAGGTGGCCCTGATCCTCACCGCCGTCTGGTTCGTCTCCCAGCTCGGTGAGGGCGAGTTCGAGCTCGACGACTACTGGCCGATCTGGGTGCTCGGGCCGTGGGGCGCCGTGGTGCTCTACCAGACCATGCAGGGGCTGGCCCACGGTGCGCCGGAGAAGGACGCCGAGCGGCGGCGGCGCAAGCAGGTCGAGCGGGAGACCCGCCGGCAGGCGAAGCGGGAGCTGCCGGAGACGTGATCTGCGTCATATCCGTGCCGTCCGGGTGACCGCCGGGCCGGTCGGTTTGGCGAGCGCGCGCGGGTCGGCGTACACTTTCAGATCGGCGCACAGCGTCCACTCCGCCATGCCCACCCAGCGCTTCGGTGGGAGTCGGAGCCGCGGCTGGCGCGGGTTTCCTGATCTTGGTCAGTTCTCCCGTGTAAGACGTTGTGGGCCGTCCGGAGCAACCGACGTCAGGACAGCGGAGTACATGCCGAAAAAAGACGGAGCAATCGAGATCGAGGGTCGGGTCATCGAGCCCCTGCCGAACGCCATGTTCCGGGTGGAGCTCGCGAACGGCCACAAGGTGCTCGCTCACATCAGCGGCAAGATGCGGCAGCACTACATCCGCATCCTGCCGGAGGACCGGGTCGTCGTCGAACTCTCGCCGTACGACCTGACCCGCGGGCGCATCGTCTACCGCTACAAGTAATCCTGACGGCGGCCGGGACGTTCCCGTGTCCGTCTTCGACGTCCGGATCGCGCACCGTCGCGGCTCCGGGCCAGATGGGAAGTAAGGCAACCGTGAAGGTCAAGCCGAGCGTCAAGAGGATCTGCAACAAGTGCCGGGTGATCCGCCGGCACGGCCGGGTCATGGTCATCTGCACCGACCCGCGCCACAAGCAGCGCCAGGGCTGACGCCCCACACATCACCAACTCGTCCCAGCCGCGGTCGGTGCGCCTCGCGTACCCCCTCGTGGTTGACCCCCGGTCGGAGGCCGGGGCCCGCTCGGGCAGCGACCCGTCCCGGTCGCCGGCGTTCGTCGCCGGAAGGACAGGGCCGGTCGCGTAGCGGGGTGGGACGGGTCCACACCTCCGCCACACATCACGAGGAGTACGCCCGCACATGGCACGTCTAGTCGGCGTGGATCTCCCCCGCGAGAAGCGGATGGAGATCGCGCTCACCTACATCTTCGGGGTCGGTCGCACCCGCGCCCTGGAGACGCTCGCCGCGACCGGCATCTCGCCGGACAAGCGCGTTCGGGACCTCACGGACGAGGAGCTCGTCGAGCTCCGGAACCACATCGAGGGCAACTACAAGGTTGAAGGCGACCTGCGCCGCGAGGTCGCCGCTGACATCCGCCGCAAGGTCGAGATCGGCTGCTACGCCGGTATCCGGCACCGTCGCGGTCTGCCCGTGCGTGGCCAGCGCACCAAGACCAACGCGCGGACCCGGAAGGGCCCGAAGCGGACCGTGGCCGGCAAGAAGAAGCCCGGCAAGAAGTAACTAGGAGCGCACAGACTTATGCCACCGAAGGCTCGTGCCGGAGCCGCCGTCAAGAAGGTCCGGCGCAAGGAACGCAAGAACGTCGCCCACGGGCAGGCGCACATCAAGAGCACCTTCAACAACACCATCGTGTCCATCACGGACCCGACCGGTGCGGTCATCTCCTGGGCCTCCTCCGGCCAGGTCGGCTTCAAGGGCTCCCGCAAGTCGACTCCGTTCGCCGCGCAGCTCGCCGCCGAGGCCGCCGCGCGCCGCGCGATGGAGCACGGCATGCGCAAGGTCGACGTGTTCGTCAAGGGCCCCGGCTCCGGCCGGGAGACCGCCATCCGTTCGCTGCAGGCCGTCGGCCTCGAGGTCGGGCAGATCTCCGACGTCACGCCGCAGCCGCACAACGGGTGCCGTCCGCCGAAGCGTCGCCGGGTCTGAGAGGTTAGAGAGAGATGGCTCGTTACACCGGTGCTGACTGCCGCCGTTGCCGGCGGGAGAAGATGAAGCTGTTCCTCAAGGGCAGCAAGTGCGATGGTCCGAAGTGCCCGTTCGAGTCCCGGCCGTTCCCGCCCGGGCAGCACGGCCGCGGCCGCACGAAGGAGACGGAGTACCTGCTCCAGCTCCGTGAGAAGCAGAAGGCCCGTCGTGTCTACGGCGTGCTGGAGAAGCAGTTCCGCGGCTACTACGAAGAGGCCGTGAGCAAGGAGGCCAAGACCGGCGAGGTCCTGCTGCAGATCCTCGAGTCGCGGCTGGACAACGTGGTCTACCGGGCCGGCTACGCCAAGTCCCGGGACATGGCCCGTCAGCTGGTCAAGCACGGCCACTTCACGGTGAACGGCAAGAAGGTCGACATCCCGTCGTACCGCGTCAAGGAGCACGACATCGTCGAGGTGCGTGCCAAGAGCAAGGAGCTCACCCCGTTCCTCGTGGCGCAGGGTGAGGCCGGCTCGCGGACCGTTCCGGCGTGGCTGGAGGCGATTCCGAGCCAGCTGAAGATCCTCGTGCACTCGCTCCCGGCCCGCCAGGTGATCGACACCCAGGTCCAGGAGCAGCTGATCGTCGAGCTCTACTCCAAGTAAGGGCTCATTGCGGTGGCCCGTCCTCCGGGGCGGGCCACCGGAACAGTTGTGTCGTGGGCGTCAAATAGCGGGCGCCCCGGAAGAGAAGAGAAAAGATGCTCATCAGCCAGCGACCGTCTCTCTCCGAAGAGTCGATCAACGAGACCCGCTCCCGGTTCACCATCGAGCCGCTGGAGCCCGGCTTCGGCTACACGCTGGGCAACTCCCTGCGGCGTACGCTGCTGTCCTCCATCCCCGGTGCGGCGGTCACCTCGATCAAGATCGACGGTGTCCTGCACGAGTTCACCACGATCCCCGGGGTCAAGGAGGACGTGGTCGAGCTCGTCATGAACATCAAGGAGCTGTGCGTCAGCTCCGAGCACGACGAGCCGGTCAGCATGTACCTGCGCAAGCAGGGCCCGGGCGACGTGACCGCCGGTGACATCCAGCCCCCGGCCGGTGTCTCGGTGCACAACCCGGACCTGAAGCTCGCCACCCTCAACGGCAAGGGCCGGCTCGACATGGAGCTGACCGTCGAGCGGGGTCGCGGCTACGTCACGGCGGCGCAGAACAAGCAGGCGGGCGCCGAGATCGGCCGGATCCCGGTCGACTCGATCTACTCGCCGGTGCTCAAGGTGACGTACCGGGTCGAGGCGACCCGTGTCGAGCAGCGGACCGACTTCGACCGGCTGATCATCGACGTCGAGACCAAGCCGTCGATGGGCCCGCGTACCGCGCTGGCCTCGGCCGGCTCGACGCTGGTGGAGCTGTTCGGGCTCGCCCGTGAGCTGGACGAGACCGCTGAGGGCATCGACATCGGCCCGTCGCCGCAGGACGCCCAGCTGGCGGCGGACCTGGCCCTGCCGATCGAGGAGCTGGACCTGACCGTCCGCTCCTACAACTGCCTCAAGCGCGAGGGCATCAACTCCGTTGGTGAGCTCATCGGGCGTACCGAGGCCGACCTTCTCGACATCCGCAACTTCGGCCAGAAGTCGATCGACGAGGTCAAGATGAAGCTCGCCGGGATGGGCCTGGGGCTGAAGGACTCGGCTCCGAACTTCGACCCGGCGCACGTCGTGGACGCCTTCGGTGAGGCGGACTACGACACCGATGACTACCGCGAGACCGAGCAGCTCTAGTCCGCGCTGCCGCCACACCTGAGGAGCACCAAGCATGCCCACGCCCACCAAGGGCCCCCGCCTCGGCGGCAGCCCCGCGCACGAGCGGCTGATGCTGGCCAACCTGGCCACCGCGCTGTTCCAGCACGGCAAGATCCAGACCACCGAGACGAAGGCCCGGCGGCTGCGTCCGCTGGCCGAGCAGCTCATCACCAAGGCCAAGCGCGGCGACCTCGCCGCGCGTCGCCGGGTGCTGGGCGTCGTCAAGGACAAGGACGTGGTCTACGCCCTGTTCGACCAGATCGCGCCCCGGTACGCCAACCGCAACGGTGGCTACACCCGGATCGTGAAGACCGGCCCGCGCAAGGGTGACGCCGCTCCGATGGCGATCATCGAGCTGGTGGAGGAGCTTCAGGTCGCCGAGCCGAAGGCGAACAAGAAGACCGCCGCCCGCAAGGCCGCGCAGCAGGACAAGGTCGAGGCCCTGGCCCCGGCCGAGGAGAAGCCGCGCTCCAGCGAGGGCGACCAGGACGCCGAGGCCCCGGTCTCCGCGTCGGGTGACACCGCCGCCGCCCGTGAGGACAGCGACGAGGCCACCGAGAACGACAAGGCCTGAGATCAGGCTCGACCGGGCCCGGCATCCCTTCGGGGGTGCCGGGCCCGTCGCCGTCGACAGGAGGTACGAGGTGGACGAGCGGACCCGGCTGCGGCTGGACGTCTCGTACGACGGCACCGACTTCTCCGGGTGGGCCCCCCAGCCGACCCGGCGCACCGTGGCGGGTGTGCTCATGCAGACGCTGGACCTGGTGCTCGGCGCGGGCACGGTGACCGGCCTGACAGTGGCCGGGCGTACCGACGCCGGTGTGCACGCCACCGGGCAGGTCTGCCACCTCGACCTCCCGGCTCCGGTGTGGCGGGAGCACGAGGGGCGGTTGCTGCGGCGGCTGGCCCGGCTGCTGCCGCCGGACGTGCGGGTACGCGCGATGACCGAGGTGCCGGCCGACTTCGACGCCCGGTTCTCGGCCACGTTCCGGCGCTACGAGTACCGGGTCACCGACGCACCGTGGGGCGCCGAGCCGCTGCGTCGCGGGGACACCCTGGCCTGGCCGAAGCCGCTGGACCTGGCGGCACTCAACGCCTCCGCCGCCGGGCTGGTGGGCGAGCACGACTTCGCCGCGTACTGCCGGCGCAAGGAGAACGCGACCACGCTGCGCGAGGTGACCCGGCTGGACTGGCGGCGCGACCCGGACGGAATCCTGGTCGCCACGGTGCAGGCCGACGCGTTCTGCCAGAACATGGTGCGCAGCCTGGTCGGGGCGATGCTGGTGGCGGGCGACGGGCGGCGGCCGGTCCAGTGGCCGGCCGGCCTGCTGACCCGGCGCGAGCGCTCGAGCGAGGTCACAGTGGCACCCGCGCACGGCCTGGCCCTGGTCGAGGTGGGCTACCCGGCCGATCCGGCCGAGTACGCCCGCCGCGCCGATCTGACCCGCCGGTTGCGGGTGCCGGTGGCCGAGGGCTGAGCCGGGCTCAGTCGGTGCCCCGCTGACCGGCGCTGTCCCCGGCCGAGTCCGCGTCGGGCTGACCGGCCGTTCCGGCGGCCGCGCGACGGTCCAGCACGCTCCGGTTGAGGTGCAGCTCGACCAGGTCGTACATGATCTCGCGGGCGGTCGCGTCGTCGCTCCCAATGCGTTCCCCGTCGGCGCGGGTGACCAGGCAGAAGGCGACGTAGTGTCCGCGTACCTGCCAGGCGACCCGGGCCGCGGCCCGCTCCACCGCCTCGGTGTCGTCGCCCGCCGCCATGCCGCGGAACCGTCCCTGGCGCTGGTCGAGCAGCGGCCGGATGCGGTCGCGTACCCGCTGGGCGGTGGCCACGTCGGTGAGGTTGAACAGACCGGCGGTGACCAGGTGGTCGCCGTCGGGGGAGCGCAGCGTGCCCCGCACGACCTGGTTGCAGCCGAGCCGGACCAGCAGGTCGGCGATCTCGCCGGTGGCCGCGACCTGGCACTTCGTGCTGGCCTGGGTCTTCAGCACCCGGTAGGCGGGCTTCCCGTCGGTGAGCACCAGGTCCTTGGTGGGGAAGACCTCCTTGGCGGTGAGCGCCGCCTGGTCGGTGTCCCGGGAGTCCAGGTCGGTGGCGCCGGACGGGGTGCTCGACTCGCTCGGCTGCGGGGTCGGCTGGCCGGCCGGCGGCGTGGCGGTGCGTTCGTCGAGCAGGGCCGCGACGGCGAGCCCGGTGAGCGAGAGCAGCAGAAGTACGGCGGCGCCGCCGACGAGCGTCTGCCAGAACCGGCCGCCGCCGCGGCGTTCGGCGCGCCGGGTCCGGGGCAGCTCGGAGACGTCGGCGGCGCGGGCCGTCGGGCTGGCCGGGATCGGGACCGTCGGCCGGTTCGTCGCCGCCGGTACCGGTGCCGGCATGGGCGGCGCGGGCTGCGGCACCGGTGAGGGCTCGCGTGGTGGCGCGGGCCGCCCGGGCGTCGGCGCCGGGGCAGGTGGTGCCGGAACGGGGGCGCGGGCGTCGTCCGCCGTGGCCTGCCCGTCGGGGTCGGCCTGCTCGGGTGCGCCGGCCGGGGGCAGCGCCGCTTGCGGGCGCGGCGGCGGGGGCAGCGACGGCGTGGGGAAGCGGGAGCGTGACGGGCCCGCGGGCGGGGGCGTCGTGGCTGCGGGCCCGTTCGGGGCCGACCCGGGCTTCGGGTACTCCAGGAAGGCGTCCTCATCGGACTCGTACCGGTACACCATGTGGCATAGAGTAGGACTGATTGTCCCTTTCAGGGGTAATATCGGGAAATTCTGGCGGAGTGGCGTCCGGCTCCGCCCGCGACACCGTCGCCGGAACCGCTCCGGCCCGGTGCGAGAATGCCTGCGTGACCGGCGACCACTACTTCACCGCTGAGCCCTCGACCCCGGCCCGCCCGCGCGAGGTCGAGTTCACAGTCGCCGGACGCGACTACACGCTCGCCTCGGCCGGCGGCGTCTTCTCCGCCGACCGGCTCGACCCGGGCACCGCCGTGCTGCTGCGCAAGGCCGACCTGCCGGCCGCCGACGTCACCGGCGCGCTGCTCGACATCGGCTGCGGCTTCGGCCCGATCACCTGCGTCCTGGCCACCGTCGCGCCGAAGGCCCGCGTCTGGGCCGTGGACGTCAACGAGCGCGCCCGCGCCCTCACCACCGCCAACGCGGCAAGGGTCGGCGCCGCCGACCGGGTCCGCGCCGTCGCGCCCGACGACCTGCCGGACGACGTCACCTTCACCCAGATCTGGTCCAACCCGCCGATCCACATCGGCAAGGCGGAACTGCACGGCCTGCTGCTGCGCTGGCTGCCCCGGCTCGCCCCGGACGGCGTGGCCTGGCTCGTCGTCGCCCGGCACCTCGGCGGCGACTCGCTGCACCGCTGGCTGGTCGAGCAGGGCTGGTCCGTCGAGCGGCACGCCAGCCAGAAGGGCTACCGGGTGCTGCGGGTCACCCGGTAATCCGGTGTCGTCCACCGACCCGGCTCGGGCAGGATGCCCGCGTGGGATACGTGGACGTGGCAGGAGTCGGGCACATCCTCCCGGACGGGCGTGAGCTGTTCAGCGACGTGTCGTTCCGGGTCGGCGAGGGTGCCAAGGTGGCGCTGGTCGGCCCGAACGGCGCCGGCAAGACCACGCTGCTGCGGATGGTCGCCGGTGACCTGCCGGTGAAGACCGGCGCGATCGCCCGCTCCGGTGGGCTGGGCGTGATGCGGCAGTTCATCGGCATGATCGGAGACGAGTCCACGCTCGCCGACCTCGCCCTGTCGCTGGCGCCGCCGGCGCTGCGCGACGCCGGGCGGCGGCTCGCCGAGACCGAGGCGGCCATGCGGGCGGCCGAGGTCCGCGGCAAGTACAGCTCCGCCGCCGCGAAGACCCAGCTCGCGTACGCCGAGGCGCTCGCCGCCTGGGGCGAGACCGGCGGGTACGACGCGGAGGTCCTCTTCGACACCGTCGCCACCATCGTGCTCGACCTGCCGTGGGACAGCGCCCGGGAACGGCCGGTGCGCACGCTGTCGGGCGGCCAGCAGAAGCGTTTCGCGCTGGAACTGCTGCTGCGCGGCCCGGACGAGGTGCTGCTGCTCGACGAGCCGGACAACTTCCTCGACGTACCGGGCAAGCGCTGGCTGGAGGCGCGGCTGCGCGAGTCGGGCAAGTCCGTGCTGTACGTATCGCACGACCGGGAACTGCTGGCGCAGACCGCCGACCGGGTCGTCGCGGTGGAGGGCGGCAGCGCCTGGGTGCACCCGGGCGGCTTCGCGAGCTGGCACGAAGCCCGGGTGGCCCGCCACGCCCGCCTCGACGAGCTGCGCAAACGCTGGGACGAGGAGCACCAGAAGCTGCGTGAGCTGATGCTGATGTACAAGCAGAAGGCCGCGTACAACGACGGGATGGCCTCCCGCTACCAGGCCGCGCAGACCCGGTTGCGCAAGTTCGAGGAGGCCGGGCCGCCGCCCGTACCCCCGAAGGACCAGGACATCCGGATGCGCCTCACCGGCGGGCGGACCGGCAAGCGCGCGGTCATCGCCGAGCAGCTGGAGCTCGACGGCCTGACGTATCCGTTCGACCTCGAACTCTGGTACGGCGACCGGGTCGCGGTGCTCGGCGCGAACGGCACCGGCAAGTCGCACTTCCTGCGCCTGCTGGCGCGGGGCGGCACCGACCCGGAGCCGGGCAACACCCCCGTCGACGGTGCCGGCGCGCTCGCACCGGTCGCCCACGGCGGCGTGGTCCGGCTCGGCGCGCGCGTGCGACCCGGGCACTTCTCGCAGACCCACGACCGGCCGGAACTGATGGCCAAGACACTCGTCGAGGTGCTGTGGCGCGGCGACGACCACCGCGCCGGCATGGACCGGCACGCGGCCATGGCGGCGCTGTCCCGGTACGAGCTGGCCGGTCAGGGCGACCAGCGGTTCGGCACGCTCTCCGGCGGGCAGCAGGCCCGGTTCCTGGTGCTGCTGCTGGAGCTGTCCGGGGCGACCCTGCTGCTGCTCGACGAGCCCACCGACAACCTCGACCTGGCCTCCGCCGAGGCGCTGGAAGCCGGGCTGACCGCGTTCGAGGGGACTGTGGTCGCGGTGACCCACGACAGGTGGTTCACCCGTACCTTCGACCGGTTCGTGCTGTTCCGCGGCGACGGCGACGTGGTGGAGACGCCGGAGCCGGTCTGGGACGTCGGGTGATCGACCGGGACCTGGCCGACCGGCTGTGTGCGGTGGACGGCGTGGTCGCGGTGGCGCTCGGCGGCAGCCGCGCCCGCGGCGACCACCGGCCCGACTCCGACTGGGACCTGGGCCTCTACTACCGGGGTACGCCGGACCTGGCCGGGCTGCGCGCGGTGGCCGCCTCGGTCGCCGACGGGCCGGTGGACCTCACCGCCCCGGGCGGCTGGGGACCGTGGGTCGACGGGGGCGGCTGGCTGCGCGTCGGCGGGGTCGCGGTGGACTGGATCTACCGCGACCTGGACCGCGTGCACCGGGTCTGGGCGGACTGCCGGGCCGGCCGCTACACGGTCGAGGTGCAGGCCGGGCACCCGCTCGGCTTCTACTCCCACGCGTACGCCGGGGAGGTGGCGCTCGGACGGGTGCTCGGCGACCCGACCGGCGAGCTGACCGCGCTGCGGGCCGAGGCCGTCGACTACCCGCCCGCGCTCGGCGCCGCGCTGGTCGCGGCCGGATGGGAGACCGGGCTGCTGCTCGACGGCGCCGCGAAGGGTGCGGCCGGGGGCGACGCCGGCTACGTGGCCGGCTGCCTGTTCCGGGTGGTCGGGGTGCTGGTCCACGCGCTGCACGGCCGCGCCGGACGGTGGCTTGTCAACGAGAAGGGCATGATCGCCTCCGCCGGGCGCCTGCCGGGTACGCCGCCGCACTTCGCCGAGCGGGCGCAGGCACTGCTGGGCGCGGTGGGGCGTACCCCGTCCGAGCTGGCGGCGACAATCGCCGCTGCCCGGACGCTGGCCGCCGAGGTGCTCCCGCTGCCCGGGTGACCCCCGGGCAGCGGGCATAGGGTGGATCTCGTGAGTGAGATGACCTATCGCCGGCTGGGCGACTCCGGGCTCGTGGTGTCCGTGGTCGGTATCGGCTGCAACAACTTCGGCCGCAAACTCGACCTCGACGGCACCCGCGCGGTGGTGGACGCCGCGCTCGACGCCGGGATCAACTTCTTCGACACCGCCGACATCTACGGCGAGCCGCAGGGCGCCTCCGAGGAACTGCTCGGCCAGGCGCTCAAGGGCCGCCGCGACGACGTGGTGGTGGCCACCAAGTTCGGCATGGACATGCACGGCGCGAACGGGCCCGACCACGGCGCCCGGGGCGCCCGCCGCTACATCGCCCGCGCCGTCGAGGCGTCGCTGCGCCGGCTCGGCACCGACCACATCGACCTGTACCAGATGCACGAGCCCGACCCGGGCACCCCGATCGACGAGACGCTCGCCGCGCTGGACGACCTGGTGACCGCCGGCAAGGTGCGCTACCTGGGCAACTCCAACTTCGCCGGGTGGCAGATCGCCGACGCCGACTGGACCGCGTCGTCGCAGGGCCGTACCCGGTTCATCTCCGCGCAGAACCACTACTCGCTGGTGGAGCGCGGGGTGGAGGACGAGGTGATCCCGGCCTGCGAGCGGTTCGGCCTCGGCATGCTGCCGTTCTTCCCGCTCGCCAACGGGCTGCTCACCGGCAAGTACAAGCGCGGCGAGGCACCCCCGGCCGGTAGCCGCCTGGCCGGTGGCGGCCGGTACGCCGAGCGGCTGGCCGCCGCGCGCTGGGACGTCATCGAGGCGATCGAGGCGTACGCGGCCGAGCGCGGGATCAGCATGCTCCAGGTGGCCATCGGCGGCCTGGCGGCCCGTCCCGCCGTGACGTCCGTGATCGCCGGCGCGACCACTGCCGAGCAGGTGAAGGCGAACGCCGAAGCGGGGACGTGGCAGCCCAGCGACGAGGACCTGGACGCCTTGGACGCCATCCTCTGACCGTCCCCGCCGGTGCCGACGCGCCCGCCCGCGCGTCGGGTCCGCCCGTGCGCCCGAGCGTTGGGTCCGCTCGCGCTCGGGTCCCGCCCGTGCGCCCCGCCCGTGCGTTGGGCCCGCCCGCGCTTGGGTCCGCCCGTGCGTCCGGTCCGCGCGTTGGGTCCGCTCGCGCTTAGGTCCGCCCGTGCGCCCGCGCGTTGGGTCCGCTCCCGCTTAGGTCCGCCCGTGCGCTCGCGTTCGGTCCGCCCGCGCGTCGGATCCCGCCCGTGCATCCGGTCCGCGCGTTGGGTCCGCTCGCGCTTGGGTCCCGCCCGTGCGTCCGGTCCGTGCGTTGGGCCCGCCCGCGAGTGGGGCCAGCTCGCTCGATCGGCCCGTCCGCGCGGTCCGTCCGCGCGTTGGGTCCGTCCGCGCGTTCGGTCCACCGGTGTTCGGTCCACCGGTGTTCGGTCCGCCCGCGCATCGCAGGTGCGCCCGCTCGTCGGCGTGCAACCGTCGGGGCTTGCCCCGCGCGGCGGGGTGCGCCCACCGGGCCCCGCCCGCGCGCGGAGGCACCCATGGCGTTCCACTCAGAGGCAGCGCCCACGATGGCTGGAACGGTATGGGTGTCAAGAGGGCCTTGAGACACCCATGGCGTTCCACTCGTCGCCAGATTCAGTCGCGAGTGGAACGCCATGGGTGTCTGCGGCGGCCTCCTGACGCCCGTGGTGTCTCGGGCGGCTCGGCCCGGCCCGGCCCAGCCCGGCTCGGCTCGGCTCGGCTCGGCTCGGCCCGGCCCGGCCCGGCCCGGCTCGGCCCGGCTCGGCTCGGTCGGCCCAGCCCAGCCCGGCCCGGCCCGGCTCGGCCCGGCCCTGCTTGGCCCGGCCCGGCCCGGTTCGGCT
This sequence comes from Micromonospora sp. WMMA1949, assembly GCF_027460145.1. NCBI lineage: Bacteria > Bacillati > Actinomycetota > Actinomycetes > Micromonosporales > Micromonosporaceae > Micromonospora > Micromonospora sp. WMMA1949. The sequence goes on from NZ_JAPZBG010000001.1 coordinate 3,378,465, forward strand.
CGGCCAGGTCAGGCACCACGGGTCAGGCGCCGGGTGGCGGTGGCCGGGCCGGCGCGCGCCGGGGCGAGACTCGTAGCTGCGGGCTGCGGGCTGCGGGCTGCGGGCTGCGGGCTGCGGGCTGCGGGCTGCGGGCTGGAGGCGCGGCGGGGTGCGGCGGGCTGCGTGCCGGAGGCGTGGTGCGGCGGGGTGCGGACCAGAGGCGTGGCAGGGTGCCGCGGGTGCGGGTGCGGGTGCGGGTGCGGGTGCGGGTGCGGGTGCGGGTGCGGGTGCGGCGGGTGCGGGTCAGTGGTTTGCCGCGGTGGCGCGACGTTCGGCCAGGGCCTGGCGTACCAGGGCGACTGTGGCGTCGGGACGGCGCAGCACGTCGTCGGCGGTGAACCGGAGCACGACCCACCCGGCCGCGCGGAGCGCGTTCAGTCGCGCCACGTCCCGCCGGAAGTGAGCCCGTTCCCGGTGGTGGTCGCCGTCGTACTCGACCGCGAGGCGGAGAGCCGGCCAGGCCAGGTCCACCCGGGCCACGAAGCGTCCGCCGGCGCGCACCTCGTGCTGGGCGGTGAGCGGGCCGAGACCGGCGTCGAGGAGGAGCAGCCGCAGCCGCGTCTCCATCGGAGACTCGCTCAACGGCTCGGCCATCGCCAGCACCTCGCGCAGCAGCGGAGCGCCCGGCCAACCCGTCCGGTCGGCGGCGTAGGCCCGCAGTGCGGGCAGCTTCACGACCCGGCGACGCAGCAGCGCGTCGACGGCGACCAGCGCCTCGGCGAGTGAGCCCTGCCGGCCCAGGTCGAACGCGGTACGCAGCGAGGTGGTGACCGGCAGCCCGCCGAAGAAGGTGCGGTCCCGCTCCGGCAGGGGCGACCGGACCACCCGCAACCGTGGGTGCGGTCGCAGTCGAGCAGCGGTCGGCAGCAGCACGGTGACCGGCGCGTCGCGGGTGAGCACGTCCGCGCCGAACAACCAGGCGGCGCTGCGTCCCGCCAGCACGGCACCCGGCGGCAGGCGCAACGCCACCGCCTCGCACCACATCCGGTGGTCGTCGGCGCGGTGTCCGTCCCGATGCACGTACACGTCCGGGAGCAGGCGAATCCACGTCGGCCCGCGCAGCATCGTCCAGGTGAGCAGCCCTTCGGACACGGCGCGGCCGCCCCGGAACGGCAGGGTCGCCAGGCGGCGCGGGACACGGGCGGGAACGGACATCCCAGCAGCGTGTCGTGACGAGACGGTCACCCACTGCCCCGATCCGGCGGACGGCTGGTTCCTGGGAAAAACCTCACCCGGGCTTCCGTACGGGCAGGAGGCGTCGTACGGTAGGCCGCAAGTGACCCACGGGAGCCCGGTGCGGACCGGGCTGAGAGGGGGGCTGGGAGCCCCCGACCGTCGAACCTGATCCGGGTAATGCCGGCGCAGGGAGGAGCGTTGCCGTGCTGTCCCTGGGACGACTGCATCTCATCACCGACACCCGGCCGGGGCGTGACCCGCTCGCCGTGCTGCGTGCCGCCCTGCCGGTAGCCGGCGCCGACCTCGTCGTGCAGGTGCGCGTGGAGGACGACGCGACCGACCGGGAGGCGTACGAGCTGGCCCGGCTGGTGGTCGACGCCTGCCGGCCGTATGGGGCGCGGTGCCTGGTCAACGACCGGTTGCACGTGGCGCTCGCGGTGGGCGCGGCCGGGGGCCATGTCGGCGCGGACGACCTGCCGGTGCCCGCCGCGCGCCGGGTGCTCGGCCCGGACGCGGTGCTCGGCGCGACCGCCCGCGAGCCGGTGACCGCCCGTGCCGCGGTGGACGCCGGGGCCACCTACCTGGGCGTGGGCCCGTGTCACGTCACCACCACCAAGTCCGGCCTGCCGGAACCGATCGGCCCCGAGGGGATACGCGCGGTGGCGACGGCGGTGTCCGTGCCGGTGATCGCGATCGGCGGGGTGACCGCCGCGACCGTGCCGGCGTTGCGGGCGGCCGGTGCGTACGGGGTGGCGGTGGTCGGCGCGCTCAGCGCTGCTGCCGATCCGGCGTACGCCACCGCCGAGCTGATGCGGGCGCTGACGTGTTAACAAGGGACCCTTCCTCTACCGGAGGCGTTAACAGGGGGCCCTTCCTTACCGAGGTGGCGGTGGTGGGGGGCGGGCCGATCGGGTGGGCGATCGCGTGGCGGTGCGCGCAACGCGGACTGCGCGTGGTGGTGCACGACGACCGGCCCGGGTCGGGCGCCTCGTCGGTGGCCGCCGGGATGCTGTCGCCGGTCGCCGAGGCGTACTTCGGTGAGCACGAACTCACCGCGCTTCTCGTCGAGTCCGCCGCCCGCTGGCCCGGCTTCGCGGCTGAGCTGACCGAGGCGAGCGGCGTCGACATCGGCTACTCCACCGAGGGCACGCTCGTCGTCGGGCTCACCGCCGACGACCTGGCCGAGGCGAGGCGGCTGTGGTCGTACCAGCAGGGGTTGGGACTGCCGATCACGCCGTTGCGTCCCTCGGAGCTGCGCGGTCGCGAGCCGGCGCTGGCGCCGCGCGTGCGCGGCGGCGCTGTCGCGCCCGGTGACCACCAGGTCGATCCGCGGCGGCTGGTCGTCGCGTTGCGCACGGCCGCCGAACGCGCCGGTGTGGAGCTGCGTCCGGCCCGCGTCGGCGCGTTGTCCGAGGTGGACGCGCGGGTCACGGTGGTCGCGGCGGGCTGCGGCGCGGCGGCGCTGACCGGCCTGCCGGTCCGGCCGGTCAAGGGCCAGGTGCTGCGGCTGCGCGCGCCCGGTGACGGTCCGCCGGGCTTCCGGCACGTGATCCGGGGGTACGCGGACAGCGAGTCGGTCTACCTGGTGCCCCGGGACAGCGGTGAGGTCGTGGTCGGGGCGACGGTCGAGGAGCGCGCGGACACCGCTGTCACCGCCGGTGGCGTGCTGACGCTGCTGCGCGCCGCCGCGGAGCTGGTGCCGGAACTCGTCGAGTACGAGCTGGTGGAGGCCGTCGCGGGGCTGCGCCCCGGTACGCCGGACAACGCGCCGATCATCGGGCCGCTGCCGGGGCGGCCGGGCGTGGTCGCGGCGACCGGGCACCACCGGCACGGCATCGTGCTCACCCCGGCTACCGCCGACCTGGTCACCGAGCTGATCGTCACCGGCGAGCCGGATTCCGCGCTCGCCCCCTTCACCCCGGATCGCTTCGGGAAGGAGCGCACGTGAAACTGATCGTCAACGGCACGGGCCGGACGCTGCCCGACGGCGTCACCGTCGCCGAGGTGGTCCGCACCGTCACCGACCGGGAGCGCGGGCTCGCGGTGGCGGTGAACGGCGAGGTGGTGCCGCGCGGCGGCTGGCCGGAGAGCGTGCTGCGCGACGGCGACCGGGTCGAGGTCCTCAGCGCCACCCAGGGCGGGTGAGCGGATGTCCACGTTGGAAATCGGCGGGGTCACGTTCGGCTCCCGGCTCATTCTCGGCACCGGCGGCGCGGCCAACCTGCACGTGCTGGAGCAGGCGATCCGGGCGTCCGGCACCGAGCTGGTGACGCTGGCGCTGCGTCGGGTGGACACCACCCCCGGCGGGTCGGGTGGCCTGCTCGACCTGGTGGAGCGGTGCGGCGTACGGCTGCTGCCGAACACGGCCGGCTGCCGGACCGCTGTGGAGGCGGTGAAGACGGCGCACCTGGCGCGGGAGGCGTTCGACACCGACTGGGTGAAGCTGGAGGTGATCGGTGACGAGCGCACGCTCCTTCCCGACGGGGTGGAGCTGCTGCGCGCCGCCGAGGAGCTGGTGGCGGACGGGTTCACAGTGCTGCCGTACACGTCGGACGATCCGGTGCTGGCGCGGCGGCTGGCCGACGTGGGCTGCGCGGCGGTGATGCCGGCCGGGTCGCCGATCGGTTCCGGGCTGGGCATCGGCAACCCGCATCACATCCGGCTGATCCGGCAGGCCGTCGACGTGCCGGTGGTGCTCGACGCGGGCATCGGCACCGCCTCGGATGCGGCGCTCGCGATGGAGCTGGGCTGCGACGCGGTGCTGCTGGCGAGCGCCGTGACCCGGGCCGCCGACCCGGTGGCGATGGCCACGGCGATGCGCTACGCGGTCGAGGCCGGGCGTCTGGCGTACGGCGCGGGCCGCATCGCCCGCCGCTTCCACGCCCTCGCGTCCACCCCGGATGAGGGACGGCCCGACCTGTGACCGCCTCACGCCTAGCGGATCTTGGTACGGATGCGCCCTTCGAGGGGCGGCCGCGTACCAAGATCCAGGGCGGGCCGAGCGGCATCGTGCTGCTGACCGATCGGCGGGTCGCTCGACGGGCGCTCGTCGACGTGGTGGCGCGGGCCGTGGGTGGGGGAGTGCGGTGGGTGGTGCTGCGGGAGAAGGACCTACCGCGCGCCGAGCGCCTCGCGCTCGCCGCCGACCTGCGCGCGATCCTCGCCGACGCGGGCGGCACGCTGATCGTGGCCGGACCCGATCCGCTCGACGGGGACGCGGTGCACCTGCCCGCCGCCGGCCCGTACCCGCCGCCCGCCGTCGGACTCGTCGGCCGCTCCTGTCACGACACCGCCGAGCTGGCCCGCCTCACCACCGAGCACTACGCAACAGTGTCCCCGGTCTACGAGACAAAGACAAAGCCCGGCTACGGCCCGGCGTTGCGACCGGACGGATTGAGTGAGCTGGCGAAAGCCAGCCCGGTTCCGGTGCTCGCCCTGGGCGGCATCGAAACCCCGGCCCAGATCCACGCATGCATAGAGGCAGGCGCAACAGGAGTAGCGGTGCTGGGCGCCATCATGCGCGCGAAGGACCCGAGAGAAACCGCCACCACGCTGGGCAGCGCCTTCCAGGAGGCGGCCACCCGTGTGACGCGCACCCACCCCGCGCGACCCGACGAAGGCCCGCACGAGAAGGGCTGCGGCCGACCGTGACCACGCAGGGATCAAGCCTGACCGCCCGGAGTGGGCACGGTCGGCCGCAGCCCTCAACCGCAACAAACGGAGAAGACCAGTGACGCCGAAAACAGTTCTCACCGTCGCAGGATCCGACTCCGGAGCAGGAGCGGGCATCCAGGCCGACCTCAAGACGTTCGCCGCGCTCGGGGCGTACGGCACGACAGTCCTCACCGCCGTCACCGCGCAGAGCACCAGGGGCGTGGACGCCGTCCTGCCGCTGCCCCCACAGACGGTGCGCGACCAGATGGACAGCGTGCTCGGCGACTTCGACGTGCGCGCCGTGAAGAGCGGCATGCTCGGCACCCCCGCCGTCGCCGACGCGGTGGCCGACGCGGCCCGGGCCGGGAGGCTGCCGCACCTGGTCGTCGACCCGGTGCTGGTCGCCACGAGCGGGCACCGGCTCGGCGTGGTGGAGGCGGTCGAGCGGCTGCTGCCGTACGCGGAGGTGGCGACGCCGAACTGCGCGGAGGCCGCGGCCCTCACCGGAGGCCCGGTGGGCACGGTCGAGGAGATGGTCGCGGCTGCCGAGGCGCTCGCGGCGCGCGGACCGGCGTTCGTGGTGGTGACCGGCGGCGACGTGGACGCCGACGGCGAGTCGGTGGACGTGCTCGCGGGCGGCGGAACCACGCGGCTGCTGCGCGCGCCCCGGGTGGACACCCGGCACAACCACGGCACCGGCTGTTCGTTCTCGGCCGCCGTCGCGGTCCGGCTCGCCGCGGGCGACGCGGTGCCGGTCGCGGTGGCGGCCGCCAAGGAGTACGTCACCCGCGCGCTGACCGGCGCGCGGACCTGGGAGCTGGGCGCGGGACGCGGCCCGCTGGACCACTTCGGCTGGTCCGCATGAGCGACAGGGAGGCTGGCATGCAGGCACGTCGCAAGGTGTACGTGGAAGGCTCACGCCCGGACATCCGGGTGCCGTTCGCCGAGGTGACGCTGACCGGGGACAACCCACCGGTACGGCTCTACGACACCTCCGGTCCCGGCTCCGACCCGGAGGTGGGGCTGCCCGCACTGCGCGGGCCGTGGATCGCCGAGCGCGGCGACGTGGCCCCGGTGCGCGGTGCCGGCACGCCGCTGGCCGGAACCCGTCCGACCCAGCTCGCGTACGCCCGGGCCGGGATCGTCACGCCGGAGATGGAGTTCGTGGCGATCCGCGAGTCGGTGTCGCCGGAGTTCGTCCGGGACGAGATCGCGGCCGGGCGGGCCGTGCTGCCGCTGAACGTGAACCACCCGGAGTGCGAGCCGGCCATCATCGGCAAGGCGTTCCTGGTGAAGGTCAACGCCAACATCGGCACCTCGGCCGTCACCTCGTCGGTGGCCGAGGAGGTGGAGAAGCTGACCTGGGCGACTCGGTGGGGCGCGGACACCGTGATGGACCTGTCCACCGGCAAGCGCATCCATGAGACGCGCGAGGCGATCGTGCGGAACGCGCCGGTGCCGATCGGCACGGTGCCGATCTACCAGGCGCTGGAGAAGGTCGGCGGCGACCCGGTGAAGCTGAGCTGGGAGGTGTTCCGCGAGACCGTCATCGAGCAGGCGGAGCAGGGCGTCGACTACATGACCGTGCACGCCGGGGTGCTGCTGCCGTACGTGCCGCTGGCAGTGGACCGGGTGACGGGCATCGTGTCCCGGGGCGGCTCGATCATGGCGGCCTGGTGCCTGGCGCACCACGAGGAGAACTTCCTCTACACGAACTTTCGGGAGCTGTGTTCGCTGCTCGCGAAGTACGACGTCACGTTCTCCCTCGGCGACGGCCTGCGCCCCGGCTCCATCGCCGACGCCAACGACGAGGCGCAGTTCGCCGAGCTGCGCACGCTCGGCGAGCTGACGAAGGTCGCCTGGGAGTACGACGTCCAGGTGATGATCGAGGGCCCCGGGCACGTGCCGATGCACAAGATCAAGGAGAACGTGGACCTCCAGCAGGAGTGGTGCCACGAAGCGCCGTTCTACACGCTCGGGCCGCTGACCACCGACGTCGCGCCCGCGTACGACCACATCACCTCCGCGATCGGCGCGGCGATGATCGGCATGTTCGGCACCGCGATGCTCTGCTACGTCACCCCGAAGGAGCACCTCGGGCTGCCCGACCGCGACGACGTGAAGGCGGGCGTGATCGCGTACAAGATCGCGGCGCATGCGGCCGACCTGGCCAAGGGGCACCCGGGCGCGCAGGCGTGGGACGACGCGCTGTCGAAGGCCCGGTTCGAGTTCCGCTGGGAAGACCAGTTCAACCTGGCGCTCGACCCGGAGACCGCGCGGGCGTACCACGACGCGACACTGCCCGCCGAGCCCGCGAAGACCGCGCACTTCTGCTCGATGTGCGGGCCGAAGTTCTGCTCCATGAAGATCACGCAGGAGCTGAAGGACTACGCGGCGCGAGGCATGCGCGGCAAGTCGGAGGAGTTCGTCGCCTCCGGGTCGCGGGTCTACCTGCCGCTGGCGTGAGCTCGGTCGGGGCGGGCCGATCCGGTCCGCCCCGACCGTCCGTCAGTCCCGGTGGTGCCGCCCGGTACGCAGCGAGCGGGCGTCGTCGGCGTTGTCGTCCGAGGCGAGACCGGCGACCCAGTCCACGTACTCGTCGTCGGCAGCGGTGGTCGGCTCGGCCGTACGCTCGGCCGGCTCCGAGTCGCTCTTGGCCCCCCGGTTGCGGCGGAACAGACCGCGCAGAGGCTTCGACTTCCCGGCGGGCGCGTCGGCGTCGTCCGGCTCGGCGTGCCGGCCGCGCCGGGAGTCCGGCTCGCTCGTCGTCTCCGGCGCCGTGGCGTCCGGCAGCGCGGTGACGGCCTCGGCCGGTACGGCGGTCACCGCCTCGGGACGGGCGACCGGCCCTGCCTCCGGCCGGGCGACCGGTCCGGCGGGACGGGCGTTCGTGGCGAGCGCGTCCCAACCGGCGCTCGCGCCCGGCTCGGGGAGGCCCCGGTGGCGGGGACGCGGCGCCGGCTCGGCCGGGACACTCGTCTCCGCGCCGTCCCGGGCCGGTGCGTCCGGTCCGGCGGTGGCGCGGTGCGGGCGGCCCGCCGGGGTGATCGGCCAGGCCGGGCGTACCTCGCCGGGCGCCGCGTCCTCGAACATCGGGAACCGGGGCCGGGTCGACGGGGCCGGCGCCGGGTCGTCGAAGAAGAAATTGCGTCCGGTACGCGCAGCCGGGTCGACGTCCCCGGCCGGGGAGCCGGTGCGGGAAGCCGGGCTGCCGAGGGAACCGTCCGGCGTGCCGGGGTCCGTGCGGTCCGGTGCCGAGGCGGCGCTCGTGTCGTCCCGGGCCGGGCTGGCGGCCTGCGGTATCGGGGCGGTGTCCGTGGCCGGGCGGGCCCGACGGATGGCCGCCGTCGGCGTGGCGTCGGTTTCGCCGCTCGGTGTCGTGTCGGCCGGGCCCGCGGTGCGCGGGGCCTTCGGAGCGCGGGTACGCCGAGGGCGGGTGGCGCGGCCCGTCGCGCTGGTGTCCCCGGCGCCTTCGACCCGAGGCGTGGCGGGGGCGTCGCTGTCCGCGTCGGCCGTGAGCGGCCCGGCGAGGGTGCCGCTGTCCGTACGCGGGCCGGGAACGTGGCTGTCGGCGGTGCCGCCGGTGGCCGGTGAGGTGTCCGCGCCGGCGCTCGGGGAGGTGTCGTCCCCTGGGCGGGGTGTGGTGCCGTCGGCGGGTGGCGTCGATTCGTCGGCCGTCCCGCTGGACCGGCCGGCGCGGGTACGGCGCGGCCGGGTCACCCGGGGCGCAGTCGCCGTCGTTTCCGGTTCCGGGGTGGCGTCGTCCGTGCCGGCTGCCGAACCGGTGCCGGAGACGGCCGCGCTGTCCGCCGGGATGCCCGTCGCCTGCCCGGACGTTCCAGGGGCGGAACCGGCAACGGCCCGGTCGGAGATGCCTGCGCGGTCCGTGGTGACCGCCTCGCCGGTGCTGCCCGCGTGGGCCGTGCCGCTTTCCGGACCCGGGGCCGGGTCGGGGCGGCCCGCGGCGAGGACGTCGATGGCCGAGGTCCGGCGGCCCGGGGGCAGCAGACCCGGCATGGGCTGGCCGTGGCTCGTGTCGGCGACGGCCGGGCGGTCGTCCCCCGGCCGTTTCGCAACGGTCGGCTGATCGCCGGCGGGCAGATCCGCGAGGGCCGGCCGGGCGGCGGCGGGAAGGTCGGTACCGGCCGGAGCCGCCGCCGAACCGCCGGGCTCCGGCCAGTTCCAGTGCGCCGGTGCGGCGGCACCGCTCGTCACCGGAGGCTCGGGCGGGGCGGCCGGGACGCCCGGAGCGGACGAGTGCGGCAGCGGGGCGAGGATGTCGGTCGCCTCGACGGCGTCGGGGTCACCGGTTGCGGTGACCGGGCGGGGCAGCATCGTGGTGGCGGTCGAGCCGAGCGCACCGGCGATCACGGCGATCAGCGCGCCGTAGTAGGGCGCGACCTGGTAGCGGTCGGTCGCCGAGCCGGGACCGGCGGTCAGATAGGCGAACGCGACGAGCACCGGGCCGGCCGCCCCGGCCGCGCCGCCGACCAGAGGCGGCCACTCGGCCCGGCGGGCGAGCACCCCGACCGCGCCGCCGGCCAACAGGGCGAGGACCGGCAGCAGCAGCATGGACAGGCGCTGCGCCGCCTCCGGATCCAGCCAGGAGGGTTCGAGGACGCCGAGCCGCACCGTGGCCAGCGGGCGGCTGGAGACGATCGTGGGCGCGACGGAGAGCAGCGCCAGCAGCCAGACGATCCCGGCGGTGATCGCCACTCCCCAGCCGAACGGCGGCTTGAGCAGGACGGCGATCGCGGCGCCCGCGCCGACCACAGCGCCGAGGGCGGCGCAGATGCCGACGGCCCAGACCGGGTCGACGGACCCGCCCAGCTCGGCCGCGCGGGCCGGTTGCATGCACAGCGGGGCGACCACCATCGCGCCCAGCGCACTGACGCCGGCGATGGAGAGCAGTTCGGTGGTGCCGCCGGGACTGTCGTCGCGGCGGGCGAAGCGCTCGGTGAGGACGGCTCCGGCGACCGTGGCGACCGCGGCGAACCAGCCCACCCAGACGAGCTGGGCGGGCCACCGGTTGACCGAGACGTCCACGAACGCGCCGTCGAGGCGTACGACTCCGAAGCCGTACGCGATGCCCAACTGGCCGGCCCCGGCCAGCACGCTCACCCCGAGCGCCGTGAGCAGCAGCCTGCCCCACGTCCGAAAGGCCATGTCGGGCACGTTACGGCCCGGTGCCCCCGATCGCCACCTTGCCGCCGCGCGGCGCGGCGAACCTGCCGGTGTGGCTACTTCAGCTCGACCAGGCGAGCGAGGTAGGTGGTGTCGCCGACGTTCGTCAGCATGTGCACCGCGCCCGGGTCGCGGTAGACCACGCCGCCGGTCGGCTCGTCGGCGTCGATGGTGGTGCCGTCGATCGTCTGCACCACGTTCTTCGCGCCCTGGATCGCCACCACCAGGTACGGGTGGTCGTGGCGGTGCAGCGGCTGCCGCTCACCCGGCTCCAGCCGGATGTGCCAGACGCGTACCCGGTCGTTCTCGTACACGATCTCCTGGCCCACCGGGCCGAGTTCGAGGTCGGCGGAGATGTCGGTCATCGCGGTCCGTCCAGTCGGGGGAGCACCTCGGCGGCGATGAGCTCCACGTGGTCGAGGTCGTCGAAGTCGATCAGGCGCAGGTGGACCCGGGTGGCCCCGATCGCGGCGAACTCGCCGATCCGGTCGACCAGCTGGGCGGGGGAGCCGACCACCGGGTCCTCCGGCGGCAGGGCGCTCGTGACGTGCAGCGGCGCGGCCCGGCGCTGCGCCTCGGCGTCGGTGCGCCCGATCGCCACCACGATGCCGGCGGAGAGCGTCAGCGGGGCCCGGCCGGAGGCGTCCCGGCCGGTGCGGTCGCACGCCTCCCGGACCCGCTCGTACGCGGCGGCGGTCTCGGCCACGCTCTTGAACGGCATGTTGAACTCGTCGGCGTAGCGGGCGGCCAGCTCGGGGGTGCGCTTCGGTCCCCGGCCTCCGACGATCACCGGCGGGCCGGGCTGCTGCACCGGCTTGGGCAACGCGGGGGCGTCGACCAGCCGGTAGTGCTCACCGGTGAAGTTGTACGTCTCGTCCACCGGCGTGCGCCACAGCCCGGTGACGATCTCCAGCTGCTCGGCGAGCCGGTCGAAGCGCTCGGCGACCGGAGGGAACGGGATGCCGTACGCGGTGTGCTCGCGCTCGTACCAGCCGGCGCCGATGCCCAGCTCGACCCGCCCGCCGCTCATCCGGTCGACCTGGGCGACCATGACGGCGAGCGGCCCGGGGAGCCGGAACGTGGCGGACGTGACGAGCGTGCCCAGCCGGATCCGGGAGGTCTCCCGGGCCAGCGCGGCGAGCGTCAGCCAGGCGTCGGTGGGGCCGGGCAGCGCCGGCTCGTCCCCCATGGCCCGGTAGTGGTCGGCCCGGAGGAAGCCCTCGAAGCCGGTCTCCTCGACCAGCCGGGCGAACCGGAGCTGGTCGTCGTAGTCCGCGCCGCGGTGGGGTTCGGTGAACACCGAGACCCGCATGTCACCGTCCTCCCACGGGTACGCCCGGGGCGTCCCGCTCCATCAGCAGTTCGTGCAGCTCGGCGCTGATCCGCGCGACGTCTTCCAGGTGTTCGTGCCGGCCCAGCGTGCGGGGCCGGGGGACGTTCACCTCGACGATCTCGCGGATGCGCCCCGGGCGCGGGCTGAGCACGACGACCCGGTCGGCGAGCAGGACCGCCTCGTCGATCGAGTGGGTGACGAAGACGATCGTCGCCTTCGTCTCCATGTGCACACGCTGGAGTTCGCCGGAGAGTTCCTCGCGGGTGAGCGCGTCGAGCGCGGAGAACGGCTCGTCCATGAGCATCACCCGGGGCGAGCCGATCAGCGACCGGCACAGCGACACGCGTTGCTGCATGCCGCCGGAGAGTTCGTGCGGGAGGCGCTTCTCGAAGCCGCCCAGTCCGGCCATCTCCAGCAGCTGGCGGGCCCGGTCGCGGTGCTCGGCGCGGCGCCAGCCGAAGATCTCCACCGGCAGCAGCACGTTGTCCAGCACCGAGCGCCAGGGCAGCAGCGCCGGCCGCTGGAACAGCATCGCCACGTCGCGGCGGGGCTTGGTGATCGGCGTACCGTCCACGGTGATCTCACCGCCGGTGACCGGGAGCAGACCGGCGATCATGCGCAGCAGCGTCGACTTGCCGCAGCCGGAGCGGCCGAGAACGGCGACGAACTCGCCTTCGGCGACGTCGAGGTCGATGCCGCGCAGCGCCTCCACCCGCCCCGAGCGGCCGTCGAAGGTGCGGGACACCCCGGACAGTCGGATCATCTCCCGCCGCCTCCCTTCCACGTCGTCTCGAACGCGAGCCGGGCTAGCGTAGCCGGGGGGTGTGCTTATAGCACCGTCCGGGGTGGACGTCAGTCCGCTTTCCGTCACGCAACTTCGTTTCCGTTCCGCAACCGGGACGGCGGCGGCACGTCATCGGCCTTCTCGTACGCTGTTGCGCGCGAAGAGTCCCCTCACGACGGTCCAGTCGGCCGAACCCACCTGCCGACCCCGTCGGACCCACGACCCGACCGGCGAAGAAGTCCTGGTCGGAAAGGACATGGTGCACTGATGAGAAGGCTGACCCGTACGGTCGCCGCCGCGGCTATGGCCACCGCCCTCGCCCTGGTGGGCGGCTGCAGCAGCGACTCGGACAAGTCCGAGAGCGGCGGCGGCAACGGCGCGGCGCTGGAGAAGGTGACGTACCTCACTTCTTTCGCCAACTTCGGGCGTGACTCGTACGCCTGGGTGGCGAAGGACAAGGGCTTCTTCAAGGAGGCCGGTTTCGAGGTCGACATCAAGCCCGGTCAGGGCACCGGCTCCGTCATCCAGACCATCACCGGCGGCCAGGCCGACTTCGGCCCGATCGACCTGACCGGTGGCATCCTGCAGCTCGGCAACGGCCAGGCGAAGGACTTCGTGGCGGTGGCCGCGATCCAGCAGCGCACCATGGCCGCGATCGTCACGGTCGAGGGCAAGAACATCGCCACCCCGAAGGACCTCGAGGGCAAGAAGCTCGCCGACACCCCGACGTCCGTCGTGCGCAACCTCTTCCCGACGTACGCGCGACTCGCCGGCATCGACGGCAGCAAGGTCACCTGGGTCAACGGTGAGGCGCAGGGCCTGATCGGCATGCTCGGCTCGGGCACTGTGGACGGCATCGGCCAGTTCGTCGTCGGCCAGCCGACGGTGGAGACGGTGACCAAGAAGAAGCCGGTCGTCCTGCCGTACAGCAACGTGATGCAGGACCTCTACGGCAACGCGCTGATCACCTCCACCAAGATCGCCAAGGAGAAGCCGGAGATGGTGAAGAAGTTCACCGCCGCGCTGCTCAAGGGCCTGGAGTATTCCCTGGCGAACCCGGACGAGGCGGCGGAGATCCTGAAGAAGAACGTGCCGGCCACCGTCCCGGCCGCGGCCTCCGCCGAGCTGCAGCTGATGGCCGCGTACGTCCGGTCCAGCAACTCCGGCACCGCGATCGGCACGCTGGACAGTGGCCGGGTGGCCAAGAGCATCGCGCTGCTGCAGGGCGCCGGTGCGCTCAAGCAGAACCTCACCCCGGACCAGATCATCGACTTCAACCTCGCGCCGAAGGCCTGACCGGTCCGCTCGGGCCAACGGGGGTGCGACCCGCCGGACACCCCGGTGGGGCGCACCCCCTTCGCGTGCCGGTCGCCGCGACCGGCGCAGAGAGGAGGACACGTTGACACAGTCGACCGAGGCCCGGCCGGAGGCGCCGCCGCGTCCGGCGGTCCGGCGCGGGATCGCCGTACGCCCCGCGGCGGTCGGGCTGCCGGCGTTCGGCCTGGTGATCGCGGTGGCGGCCTGGTGGCTGGTCACCTCGGGCCTGAGCCTGGTGCACCCGGCCGCGCTGCCGCCGCCGCAGGCGGTGGGGAAGGCTCTCGCCGGCACCACCGAGGTGCTGCTGCCCGCGTTGGGCATCACCACCTGGATGACGGTGCTCGGCTTCCTGCTCTCGTCGGTCGCCGGGGTGCTGATCGGGATGGCACTGGCCGCCTCCCGCCGGGTCGAGCGGATGTTCGCGCCGCTGCTGGTGGCGGTGAACGCGGTCCCGAAGATCGCGTTCGGGCCGCTGCTGGTGGTAGCTGTGGGCTGGGGGCAGAAACCCATCCTGACCATGGTGTTCCTGCTCTGCTTCTTCCCGATCGTGCTCTCCACCGCGACGGGACTGACCACCACCCCGGCGGACCTGGCGGAGCTGGGCCGGTCGCTGAACGCCTCGTGGTGGCAGTCGTTCCGCAAGGTGCGCTTCCCGGCCGCGTTGCCGCAGATCTTCGTCGGGCTCAAGGTGGCCATGCCGCTCGCCGCGATCGGCGCGGTGATCGGGGAGTTCTACTCGGACCGGCCGGGCCTGGGTTACCAGATCCTGCAGTACAACGGCGTCGGCGACATCGCGACCGCCTGGGCGGCGATCGTGCTGGTGGCCCTGATGAGCATCCTGCTCTACGCCGCGCTGAGCCTGGTCGAGCGCCTGGCGCTGCCCTGGGTGAAGGCCACCACCTCAGCCCGCTGACACCCCGGGACGAAAGCCCCGACGTCGACCGAGAACCCAGAAGGACACCTCAACCCACTGATGGCGGCCGACCACGACAGTGTGGGCCCCGGCGCAACCGGCGGAGGGATCAAGCCTGACCGCCCGGAGCCGGTTGTGCCGGGGCCCACACCCCACGTTGACTAGCCGGCAAGCCGCCAACGACCACCACGAGCCACGAGCGTCGTCAACGCCTGCGGCATCAGCCCGGAGTGGTTGTCCGGCGTCATCCGGATCGGCCCGGACAGCCCGTCGAGCTGGGAGGTCTCCAGCACGTCGCGCAGCGCGTCCCGGTCGACCTTGCCGGGCTCGCCGCCGGCCCGTAGCTCGGCGTCGGCGATCAGCTGGACCGCGTCCGCGGCGAACGAGGAGAAGCCGTTGTAGCCGCCGAACCGGGCGGTGTAGTCCTGGAACCACTGCCGCCGCGCGGCCTTGGCCGGGGTGGTGGCGATCACGTCGTCGATCACCATGGTCTGGGTGAAGATCAGCGTGGCCTCGTCGGTGGAGCGGGCCGAGGGGCCCAGGAAGAGGTCGCCGGCGGCCGTGGCGTCGAAGAACAGCGACCCGCGGAACTTGCTCTGCCGGGCCGTGGTGGCGGCCAGCATCGCCTGCTCCGGCGTGGTCCACAGGACCAGTGCCTGCGGCTTGCGGGCGACCAGCTGGTTGATCTGCGTGCCGACCTCGGTGTCGGTGACCCGCACCGACTCGTTGGCGACCAGCTTCACGGAGGTCTTGCTCAGCTCGCGGCGCAGGGCGGCGAGCCCTTCCTGGCCGTAACCCTCGGCGCTGTGCAGCAGCGCCACCTTGCGGATCTCGCGCCGCTCCAGTTCCGCGGCGAGTGCGGCGGCGCTGTCGGTGGCGTTCGGGGCGAGCTTGAAGACATATCGGCGCTCGGCCACCGGCTCGGTGACGGCACTCGACGACGCCAGTGCGATCGTCGGAATGCGCTTCTCACCGATCGTGCGGGCCGCGCCGACGGCGCATTCGTTGCAGCCGCCCATGATGACGGCGCTCACCCGCGAGTCACCGCTGAAATCATTGATGTTCCGCAAGGATTCCGCAGCGTCCGAGCGGTTGTCCTTGACCCGCAGATCGATCTTCCGGCCGCCCAGTGCGCCGGACGCGTTCAACTGCTCGACCTTCAGTTGCAGAGCCCGTTGGTACACCTTGCCGACCGGCGCCGACGCGCCGGAGAGTTCCAGGTCGGCGGCGATCACGATGGGGCTTGTGTCCTGCGGGTCCCCGCCGATCCCGCAGCCGGTGAGCGTGGTGGCCAGCACGGCCGATGCGAGCGCCGCGATGCTCGCGGAGCGGATGGGGCTCAACTCAGTCCTCCAGGTGCGGCGCGGGCCGACGCCCGATCACCGCCGCTTGTCCGTCCTCAGTGGAGGAACGGGATTGGTGTGCCGTACGGTGTGCGCGAAGCCTGCAAAACCTTGCCAATGCCGGGGCCTGTGGTCAAGCGGGGATGTCGAGTGCTGTTTCGGGACAGCCATCCCACATGCTGGGGACACGGAACATTAACTGACAATTACTGCACAGAAGCGCGTGACCACTCTGGAGTGACATCCCCTGATCAGGGGGTTGGAGAAAAGAAGGTATTAGGTGATCGGATCACGGGTTGCGGTGACCACGACCGTTTCCTGCCTCACTGCGGCTTCCCAAACAGGATCTCGTCTGATGAAATCGCGGCCGTGCCGCGCGTGGCGCTGGCCGCTGCACCAGGCACGGGTCAGCGGGTCGCGCGTGGAAGAAACGACGGAGGCGATGTCGTGAGCACCGGACCTACGACCCTGCCCGGGAGCCCCAACGCCGAACAGCGGAACCGCCGCCGGCGCCTGCCCAGGCTGCGCGACGCGCGGATCCGCTCCAAGCTTGCCCTCATCCTGGTCGTTCCGGTGGCAGCTGTCATCGCGCTGGCAACTATCCGACTCATCTCGGTCGGTGAGGGCGCGTACGAGGCGGACCGGGTCCGGTCGCTGAGCGCGGTGTCCGTCGACATCTCGGCGCTCACCCAGGACCTGCACAAGGAGCGGATGGCGGCGGCGGTCTTCCTGGCCGACCCGAACCAGAAGCCGGACGCGTACAACCTGCGGGTGCGGCAGACCGACGAGCGCATCGCGGCGTACCAGGACGAGCGGGGCAAGCTCGGCGACCTGCCGGACGCGATCAACAACCAGCTCAAGGTGATCGACGCCCACCTGTCCACGCTGAACGGCACCCGCCAGGAGGTGCTGGACCGGTTGCAGATGCCGGTGGCCGAGGCGAGCCTGCGCTACGGCATCGTGCTGGACGACCTGGTCGCGTACAGCGACGCGCTGGCCCAGCAGCCGGGCGCGGAGAGCCTGGCCGACGCCCGTCGCGCGGTGGCCGCGTTCGCCCACGCCAAGGCCGAGGTGGCCGAGGAGCAGGCGGTGGCCTTCACCGCCCTCGACGGCAACCGGATCGACGAGGAACAGTTCTCGTCCTTCGTGGCCACGCTCACCGGCCAGCAGGAGGCGCTGCTGACCTTCTCCCGGACCGCGACGCCGAGCCAGCGCGCCCTGGTGGAGCGCACCGTCTCCGGCGACGCCGTGCAGCTAGCCGACCGGGTCGCCAACGACATCTCCCGGTCCGTCGGGCGTCCCGGGCCGGTCACCCGCGACGAGGCGTCCGCCGCCATCGGCGCGGTCGACGACCTGATGCGGTGGGCCGAGATCCAGCTCCTGGACGAGATGCTCGCGGACGCCGACGAGGCCCGCGCCGACGTGATCCGGCAGGCGATCGTGGAGAGCCTGCTCGTGCTGCTCACGCTCGCCGTCGCGGTGACGCTCGCGGTGGTGCTGGCCCGCTCGCTCAACGACTCGCTGCGCCGGCTGCGCGAGGGCGCGCTCGCGGTGGCCAACCACGACCTGCCGGACGCGGTGAGCCGGCTGCAGAACGTCAACGCCATCGGCGACGGCGGCGTGGACGAGATCGTCCAGCAGGTCCGGGACCCGATCAAGCTGAGCAACCGCGACGAGGTCGGTCAGGTCGCGGTGGCCTTCAACGTGGTCCACCGCGAGGCGGTCCGGGTCGCGGCCGAGCAGGCCGCGCTGCGGACGAGCGTCTCGGCGATGTTCCTCAACCTGGCGCGCCGTTCGCAGAGCCTGGTCGACCGGATGATCGGCGAGCTGGACGCGATCGAGCGCTCCGAGGAGGACCCGAAGCGGCTGGCGCAGCTGTTCGAGCTGGACCACCTGGCCACCCGGATGCGCCGCAACGACGAGAACCTGCTGGTGCTGGCCGGCGCCGACTCGGCCGTACCGCGTCGTGACGACGCGCTCCTGGTCGACGTGCTCCGCGCCGCGCAGTCCGAGGTCGAGCTCTACAACCGGATCGAGTTCGGCACCGTCGACACCGACATCTCGGTCGCCGCGCACGCCGTCAACGACGTCGTCCGGCTGGTCGCCGAGCTGCTCGACAACGCCACCCGGTTCTCGCCGCCGAACACCACTGTGGTGGCCGACGGCCGCCGGATCCGCGACTACGTGCTGATCCAGGTCGAGGACCGGGGCCTCGGCCTCACCGACGACCAGCTCGACTCGCTCAACCGGCGTCTGGCCGCCCCGCCGACCGTCGACGTGGCCGCGTTCCGGCTGATGGGTCTGGCCGTGGTGAGCCGGCTCGCCTCCCGCTACGGCATCCGCGTCGAGCTGCGCCGCAACGTCGAGGGTGGCACCGTCGCCCAGGTCACGCTGCCGAACTCGACTGTGGTGCTGCCGGCCAACCGGGGCCAGGCCCCGCTGACCCGGCCGCGTCAGCCGCTCGCCGTCGAGCAGTCGCCGCTCAGCCAGGTCGGCGCCGCCGACGCGCTGGCCGGAGCGGGCCGGGGCGCCGCCACCGCGACGCTCGCCGACGGGTGGCGGGGGGCGACCACCGCCCCGCCGTCGCGGTGGCAGACGCCCGCCGAGACGCGCGACACCACGCCCGCCGTACAACTGGGTGGGGCGACCGGCGCGCTGCCCACCGTGGCGGCGCCCGCCCCGGTGGCCGCGGCGCCCGCGACCGCGCCCGCGCCGGTCTCCGGAGCGGGCTGGTCCGCCGGGGGACCGACGGTGGCGTACCCCGCACTCGACCCCCTGCCCAAGCGGACGCCGGGCGTCGATGCCGCGCAACCCGCGACCCAGGCCGCACCTCCGGCCTACCAGCCGCTCGCCGCGGCGCCGGCGGTGGACAGCACCCCGGCGACGCCCGTGGTGGCCCGGCCCGAGCAGCGGGCCGAGGCGCCGATATTCCGGGAGATGGAGGCGGTCTGGTTCCGTTCGCACGGAGAGGACGAGACCACCATCTTCACCCGGCCCACGTTCGACGAGCCGCCCGCACCGGCCCAGCCCGCCGTGGCGCCCCCCGCGGCGTCGGCACGTCCGAAGCTGCCCACCCGTACCCCCGGCGCCCAGGCGTCGGGACTGACCACCACGCCGCCGGCGTACAGCCCGCCGGAGGTGCCGTCCACGCCGCCGGCGGCCGCGACGCCGCCCCCGGCGC
Source organism: Micromonospora sp. WMMA1949 (assembly GCF_027460145.1). Classification (NCBI taxonomy): domain Bacteria; kingdom Bacillati; phylum Actinomycetota; class Actinomycetes; order Micromonosporales; family Micromonosporaceae; genus Micromonospora; species Micromonospora sp. WMMA1949. Next base: position 3,397,389 of record NZ_JAPZBG010000001.1, read on the forward strand.
CACCCGCCGCCGCGCCCGCGCCCGCTCCGTCGATCGACCCGGAGGCCTGGCGTACGGCGGCCGACGAGGGCTGGTCGCGGGCCAGCCGTGCCGCGGAGCCCACCACCGGCGGCACCACCCGCTCCGGCCTGCCCAAGCGGGTGCCGCAGGCCCAGCTCGTGCCCGGCGGGATAGAGCCGAAGAGCGGCCGGGACCGCAGCCGGCGCACGCCGGACGAGGTACGCGGCCTGCTCTCCGCCTACCACCGTGGCGTCCAGCGGGGCCGTACGGCCGGCGCCGACCTGAACAGCACCTCGACCAAGGAGACGAACCGATGAACAGGCCGGCGGCCATGCAGGACATGGGGTGGCTTCTCACCAACTTCGCCGACAGCGTTGCGGGTATCGCGCACGTGGTGGCGGTGTCCGCGGACGGACTGCTGCTCGCCTCCTCCCGGGACCTGCCCGGGGACCGGGCCGACCAGCTCGCCGCGATCACCTCGGGTGTGGTGAGCCTGACCGAGGGCGCGGCGCGGATGTTCAGCGCCGGCGGGGTGTTGCAGACCGTGATCGAGATGGACAGTGGCTACCTGTTCCTGATGTCCATCAGCGACGGCTCGTCGATGGCCGTGCTCGCGGCGCGCAGCTGCGACGTCGGCCAGGTGGGTTACGAGATGGCGCTGCTGGTGGAGCGGGTCGGCCAGGCGCTGGTCCCGCTGCCGAGAGACGCCGTCCGCTCCTGAACGGACCGGGGAGCTGAGGACCGGAGCCGGTGCGGCTCCGAACGAGGGGAGGTGATCGCGAATGGAACCGCGACGTGATCCACGTGGCGCGCTGGTACGGCCGTACGCGGTCACCCGGGGCCGCACCGAGCCGTTGCAGAACATCGCGCTCGAGGCGGTGCTGTCGAGCACGCCGACGCAGTCGGCCGAGGCGCGCTTCGCCGGGCACGACAAGTACCGCATCTCCTCGGTCTGTGAAGGCCGGGCGCAGTCGCTGGCGGAAATCGCCGCTTACACCCGGATGCCGCTGGGCGTCACCCGGGTGCTGGTCGCCGACATGGTGGCCGAGGGCCTGCTGACGCTACACACTGCCGCTCCCGCAACGGGTTTCGCGGCGCGAATGAACCTGCTTGGAAGGGTGCTAAGTGGACTTCGCGAACTATGACCCCGACGGGGTGAACCGCGGCCGGGAGATCATCTCCGCGAAGATCGTGATCGCGGGCGGCTTCGGCGTGGGCAAGACCACCCTGGTCGGGGCGATCTCCGAGATCCAGCCGCTGACCACCGAGGCGCTGATGACCGCGGCCGGCGTGGGCATCGACGACGCGTCGAAGGTACCGGGTAAGGAGACCACCACGGTCGCCATGGACTTCGGCCGTATCACCATGGCCGAGGACCTGATCCTCTATCTGTTCGGCACGCCCGGCCAGACCCGGTTCTGGTTCATGTGGGACGAGATCATCCGGGGTGCGGTGGGCGCGGCGGTGCTGGTGGACACCCGCCGGATCACCGACGCGTTCGCGCCGCTGGACTACTTCGAGAACCGCAAGCTGCCGTACGTCGTGGCGTTGAACCGCTTCGAAGACGCGCCGCACTACGAGCTGGAGGAGGTCCGGGAGGCGCTCGCCATCTCCCCGGACGTGCCGATGGTCCTGTGCGACGCCCGGCGGCGGGACTCGGTCAAGCAGGTGCTGGTCACGGTGGTCGAGCACGCGATGCTCCGCCTCCAGGCCGAGCACGGCTACGCGGCCTCGGTGGGCTGACCGCCTGCGGGTCAGTCGACCCGCAGGCGGTACCCCCGCTTGACCACCGTCTGCACCACGCGGGGTGCCTTCAGCCCGGCCCGCAGGCGGGCGACAGCCATCTCCACCGCGTGCTCGTCGGCGCCGCGCGGCAGCGTCCGCAGCAGCGCGGTGCGGGACAGCACCTTCCCCGGTGACGCCGCGAGCGCCCGCAGCACCGCCATCGGCGCCGGCGCCAGCTGGCGCAGTTCCCCGTCCACCACCGCGGCGTGCCCGCGCAGCGTCAGCACGTGCCCGGCCGCCTTCACCGAGATCGTGCGCCGGGGCAGTTCCTCGACGATGGTGCGCACCAGCGCGCCCAGGCGGGCCCGGCTCGGCGCGCTCACCGGCACCCCGCGCCGGACCAGCGGCTCGGCGGTGACGGTGCCGACGCACCCGGCCAGCACGTCGCCGCGCAGCGCCTCCAGCACCGTCTCGGTACGGTCCCCGGCCGCCCGCAGCAGCGCCTCGGCCGCCGGGGCCGACGTGAACGTGACCGCGTCGACGAGTCGCCCGGCCACTAGGTCGATGAGCCGGTGCAGCGGCGCCGGGTCGGCCGGCGGCGCCCACCGGTAGACCGGCACCTCGATCACCGTGGCGCCGGCGGCCACCAGCGCGTCGGCGCACTCGGGCTGCCGCTCGCCGTGCAGCTGCATCGCCACCACCTGGCCGGCCACCCCGCGCCGGACCAGGTGCTCGACCACCTCGTCGCAGCTCTCCGAATCCGGCGACCAGTGCTCGCGCAGCCCGGCGGCGCGGATCGCCCCGGTCGCCTTCGGGCCCCGGGACACCACGTACGCCCCGGCGAGCGTGGCGCGCAGCGGCTCGGCCAGCCCCCAGCCCTCGGCCGCCTCCAGCCAGCCCCGCATGCCGATGCCGGTGTTCGCCATCAGCACGTCCGGCGGGTGTTCCAGGCAGGCCCGGGTGGCCTCACGCAGGTCGGTGTCGTCGGCCAGCGGGACGATCCGCAGCGCCGGAGCGAGCACCACCCGCGCCCCACGCCGCTGGAGCAACGCGGCCAGTTCGTCGCGCCGCCGGTCGGCGGTGACCCCGATGGTGAAGCCGGCCAGCTCGTCCCGCATCATTCCTCCTGCCGTAACCGCACCTCGACCAGGCCGTCCCGGCAGCGCACCGGATGCCGGCGCAGCGTCACGCCGGGCAGGTCCAGGCACCGCCCGGTGGTGAGGTCGTAGACCTGCTTGTGCAGCGGTGAGGCGAGCGTGGGCACCCCGCCCCGGCTGCCCACCAGGCCGCGGGACATGACGTACGCGCCGCCGACCGGGTCGAGGTTGTCCACCGCGTACAGGCCGTTCGCGGTGCGGAAGACCGCTACCTGGACGCCGCCGACGAGCGCGGCCACGCCCCGGTCGGGGTCGAGCCGGTCCAGCGGGCAGACCGGTGTCCAGTCCAGCGTGACGACGGGGCTCATCGGCGCACCTCCGGCAGTCCCAGCACGACGGGCTGGCGGCGGTGTCCGCCGTCCGGGGGCGCGCCCCGGGCCGGCACCGGCTGGCCCCGCTCCTGGGTGAACGTGATGGACGGGTCGGGCACGTCGGGCGCGTTGACGAAGGAGGTGAAGCGGCGCAGTCGGTCCGGGTCCTCCAGCACGTCGCGCCACTCGTCGGAGTAGCTCGTGACGTGCCGGGCCATCGCCGCGTCGAGGTCGGCGCAGAGCCCGAGCGAGTCGTCCACGAGCACCGACCGGAGGTGGTCCAGGCCGCCGTCCATGGCCTCGATCCAGGCGGCGGTGCGCTGCAACCGGTCGGCGGTGCGGATGTAGTACATGAGGAACCTGTCGATCAGCGTGACCAGTTCCGCCGTGCTCAGGTCGGTGGCGAACAGGTCGGCGTGCCGGGGCCGGAAACCGCCGTTGCCGCCGACGTACAGGTTCCAGCCGCTCTCGGTGGCGATGATCCCGAAGTCCTTGCTCCGGGCCTCGGCGCACTCGCGGGCGCAGCCGGAGACCGCCGACTTGAGCTTGTGCGGCGCGCGCAGGCCCCGGTAGCGCAGCTCCAGCGCGACGGCGAGCCCGACCGAGTCCTGCACGCCGTAGCGGCACCAGGTGTCACCCACGCAGGACTTCACGGTGCGCAGCGCCTTGCCGTAGGCGTGACCCGACTCGAAGCCCGCGTCGACGAGCCGCCGCCAGATCTGCGGCAACTGGTCGACCCGCGCGCCGAACAGGTCGATCCGCTGCCCACCGGTGATCTTCGTGTAGAGCCGGAAGTCGCGTGCCACCTCGCCGATCGCGATCAGCTTCTCCGGGGTGATCTCGCCGCCGGGAATCCGGGGCACCACCGAGTAGCTGCCGTCGCGTTGCAGGTTGGCCAGGAAATGGTCGTTCGTGTCCTGGAGCGACGCCTGCTCGCCGTCGAGCACGTGCCCGGTGCCGAGCGAGGCCAGGATGGAGGCCACCACCGGCTTGCAGATGTCGCACCCGCCGCCGCGCCCGTGCTCGGCGACGAGCCGGGAGAACGTGCGGATGCCCCGCACCCGGATCAGGTCGAACAGCTCCTGCCGGCTGTGGTCGAAGTGCTCGCACAGCGCGGTGGACTGACGCACCCCGGCGGCGTCCAGCAACTGCTTCAGCATCGGCACGCACGAACCGCAGCTCGTACCGGCCCGGGTGCACGCCTTCAACGCCGGCACGTCGGTCGCCCCACCGGCGATCGCCGCGTCCAGGTCGGCCCGGGTCACCGCGTTGCACGAGCAGACCTGCGCGCCGGCGGGCAACGCGCCCGCACCGGCACCCGCGCCGCCGGCCGGCGCCAGCAACGCCAGCGGGGGACCGGGCAGCGGCCCGCCGACACTGGCCCGCAACGTCGGGTACGCGCTCGCGTCCCCGACCAGCACGCCACCGAGCAGCGTCCGCGCGTCGTCGGAGAGGACCAGCTTCGCGTACGAGCGGGTGGCCGGATCGGTGTACGTCACGTCGAGGCAGCCGGGGGTGACGCCGTGCGCGTCACCGAACGACGCCACGTCCACGCCGAGCAGCTTGAGTTTCGTGGCGGTGTCCGCGCCGGGGAACGTCGCAGCGCCGCCGAGCAGCCGGTCCGCCACCACCTCGGCGGTGGCGTACCCGGGCGCGACCAGACCGTGGCAGACCCCGTCCACCGCCGCGCACTCGCCGACCGCCCAGATCCGCTCGTCGGCCGTCCGGCAGGACGCGTCCACCAGCACGCCGCCGCGCGGGCCCAGCGGCAGCCCGGCCGCGCGGGCCAGCTTGTCACGCGGCCGGATCCCGGCCGCCACCACCACCAGCTCCGCGTCGAGGCTGCGTCCGTCGGCCAGGTCGAGCGCGGCCACCGAGCCGTCCGGCCCGGGACGCAGCGCCGCGGTGGCCACCCCGAGGTACGGCGTGACGCCCAGCTCCTCGACGTACCGCCGGAGCATCGCCCCGCCCGCCTCGTCCACCTGGACCGGCATCAGCCGGGGCGCGAACTCGACCACGCTCGTGGTGAGCCCGAGCAGCCGCAACGCGTTCGCCGCCTCCAGCCCGAGCAGCCCGCCGCCGATCACCGCGCCGCTGCGGCGGCCCCGGGCGTGCTCCCGGATCGCGGCCAGGTCGTCCAGCGTCCGGTAGACGAAGACGCCTGGTAGATCGGTGCCGTCGACCGGCGGCACGAACGCGTACGAGCCGGTGGCGAGCACCAGCGCGTCGTACGGGTACTCACCGGCCGCCGTGGTCACCACCCGCCGGGCCCGGTCGACGCCGGTGGCCGGCTCGCCCAGCCGCAGGGCCACCCCGGGGTCGGGGGTGTGCACGGTCAGCTCGTCGGCGTCCACCCCGTCGAAGACGGCCGAGAGGCGCACCCGGTCGTACGCCGGACGCCGCTCCTCGGCCAGCACCGTGACCCGCCACCGCCCGTCGGTGTCCCGGGCTCGCAGCGCCTCGACGAAGCGCTGCCCCACCATGCCGTTCCCGACGACGACAAGCCTGCTTCGCTCGCTCATGACGCCACTCCGCTTCGCTGCGTGGCGCCATGAGGCACCTTCGCGCTGAGCCTGCTGATTCGCTCGCTTCGCTCGCTCATGACGCCACCTCCACCGTCTCGCGTACCTCGTCGGTTGTGGACGGATCCGCCTCGGCGAGCCACCCGGCGATGCCGGCCACCGCGTCCCGGCAGCTGCCGCAGCCGGTGGCGGCCCGGGTCGCCGCGGACAGCGCCGCCGCCGACCGGGCGCCCGCCCGCCAGCACGCCACCAGCTCGCCCTTGCTCACGTCGTTGCACCGGCACACCGTCGCGGCGTCCGGCATCAGCGCCGGTGACGCGGCCGGTCCGGCCGGTGCCTCGCCGAACGCCCGGCCGAGCAGCAGCGAACGCCGGTCCGCCGGCACCGGCGCACCCCTGTCGAACAGCTGCACCACGGTGCCGACCGCCGGGTTGTCGCCCAGCAGGATCGCGCCGGTCAGCCGCTCGTCCCGGATGCGCAGCCGGGCGTAGGTGCCCCGGGCCGGATCGGCGAAGGTCAGCTCCTCGACCGGGCCGCCCGGGTCGCCGGTGCCGTCCACGTCGCCCATCGCGGCCAGGTCGATGCCGGCCGCCTTGAGCCGGGTCACCGCCGGGCGGGGCCGGTAGCGGGCCAGCGGATCCGCTCCGGTCAGCACGTCGGCCACCACCCGGGCCTGTGCCCAGGCTGGCGCGACGAGCCCGGTCAGCGTCCCGTCGTGCTGGGCGCAGTCGCCGATCGCCGAGATCCGCCTGTCGCTCGTCCGCATCCGGTCGTCCACCACCACGCCCCGCTCGACGGCGAGCCCGGCCGTTGCGGCGAGCGCGGTGTCGGGGCGTACCCCGCAGCAGAGCACCAGCAGGTCGGCGTCGAGCGGTTCGGCGTCGCCCAGGTGCAGGCGGACGCCGGTGGCGTCCGCGCTCACGGCGGTGGCCGCCACCCCGAGCCGGGACCGGACGCCCAGGCCGGCGAGCGTGCCCGCGAGGACCGCGCCAGCCGGCGGGTCGAGCTGGCGTTCCATCAGGTGCCCGACCGGGTGGACCACTGTCACGTCCAGGCCCCTGGTGGCCAGCCCGCGGGCGGCCTCCAGGCCCAGCAGCCCGCCGCCGAGCACGATCACGCGGCGCGCGCCCTCGGCGGCGGCGAGGATCCGCCGGCAGTCGCCGAGCGTGCGGAACGGGACGACCCGCTCGGGCAGCGACGCGAGGCCGGGCAGCGGCGGCACCACGGCCCGGCTGCCGGTGGCGAGCACCAGGTGGTCGTACCCGTGCCGGTCGCCGTCGGCGGTGACCACCTCCCGGGCGGCGCGGTCCACGGCGGTGACCGCCGCGGCGGTGCGGACCTGGACGCCCGGTCCGACGGTTTCGACAAGCTCCACGTCCGGCTCGCCGATGCGTCCGGCGAGCAGCGTGGAGAGCATGATCCGGTTGTACGCGCGGTGCGGTTCCGCCCCGAGCACGGTGATCCGCCGGTCCCCGCCGCGCGCGTGCAGCTCGGCGGCGAGCCGGGCGCCGGCCATCCCGTAGCCGACGACGACGATGCGGTCGTTCATGCCGGCTCCACCCGGACCGCGCAGATCTTGAACTCGGGCATCCCGGAGACCGGGTCGAGCGCGTCGTTGGTGACCGAGTTGGCGCGTTGCGCGCCGGGCCAGTGGAACGGCGCGAAGACGGTGTCCGGCCGGATCGCCGTACTGAGCCGGGCCGGCGCGCGCAGCTCACCCCGGCGGGAGACCACCCGTACCGGTGCCCCCTCGGCCACGCCGATCCGGCCCGCCAGGTCCGGGTGCAGCTCGACGAAGCCGCCCGGCGCGGCGCGGCGCAGCGCGGCCACCCGCCGGGTCTGCGCGCCGGACTGGTACTGGGCGAGCACCCGGCCGGTGGTGAAGTGCAGCGGGTAGTCGGCGCACACCGGCTCGGCGGCCGGGCGGTGGGTCACGGCGTGGAACCGGGCCCGGCCGTCCGGGGTGGGGAAGCGGTCGGCGAACAGCCGGGGCGTGTCCGGGCCGTCCCGGTCCGGGCAGGGCCAGAACACACCGGTGTCGGCGTCGATCCGGTCCCAGGTGATCCCGGCGTAGTCGGCCGGCCCGCCGGCCGAGGCCCGGCCCAGCTCCGCGAATACCTCGCGCGGGTCGGTCGGCAGCGGCGTCCCGCCCTCGGTCAGCCGTCCGGCGAGCGCGGCGAGGATCTCCAGTTCGGTACGGACGCCGGCGGGTGGCTCACGCAGCGCGCGACGGCGCAACACCCGGCCCTCCAGATTGGTCATCGTGCCGTCCTCCTCGGCCCACTGGGCGACGGGCAGTACCACGTCGGCCAGCTCGGCCGTCTCGGAGCGGACGAAGTCCGCCACCACGAGCAGGTCCAGGGCGCGCAGCCGGGACTCGACCCGGGCGGCGCGGGGTGCGGACACGACCGGGTTGGAGCCGAACACCAGCAGCGCCCGCGCGCCGGACGGCGTGCCGAGCGCGTCGAGGAGCTGGTACGCCGGCACCCCCGCCCCGGGCAGCGTGTCCGGGTCGACGCCCCACACCCCGGCGACGTGCGCGCGGGCCGCCGGGTCGTCGATGCGCCGGTAGCCGGGCAGCTGGTCGGCCTTCTGCCCGTGTTCCCGGCCGCCCTGCCCGTTGCCCTGCCCGGTCAGGCAGCCGTAGCCGGAGCCGGGTCGGCCGGGCAGGCCCAGGGCGAGCGCCAGGTTGATGAGGGCGGTGACCGTGTCGACGCCCTTGGCGTGCTGCTCGGCCCCCCGGGCGGTGAGGATGATCGCGCGGTCCACAGTGGCCAGGGCGCGGGCGGTCGCGTACAGGTCGGCCACCGGCACGCCGGAGAGCCGTTCCACCTCCGCCGGCCAGTAGCCGGCCACCGTCCGCCGGACCTCGTCGAAGCCGGTGGTCCGCTCCGCGACGTACGCCCGGTCCAGCCAGCCCTCGGTGAGCGCGATGTGCAGCAGCGCGTTCGCCACCGCGAGGTCGGTGCCGGGCAGCGGTTGCAGGTGCAGGTCCGCCTGGCGGGCGGTGGCGGTGGCGCGCGGGTCGACCACGATCAGCCGGCCGCCGCGTTCCCGCAGGTCGGTTACGTGCCGCATCAGCGGCGGCATGGTCTCGGCCGGGTTCGCGCCGACCAGCAGCAGCGTGTTCGCGCGGCCGAGGTCGGCGAGCGGGAACGGCAGCCCACGGTCGATGCCGAACGCCCGGTTTCCGGCCGCCGCCGCCGAGGACATGCACCAGCGCCCGTTGTAGTCGATGTGCCGGGTCCGCAGCGTCACCCGGGCGAAGCGGCCCAGCGCGTACGCCTTCTCGTTGGTGAGGCCGCCGCCGCCGAAGACCGCCACCGCGTCCGGGCCGTGCCGGTGCTGCACGTCCCGGACCCCGGCCGCGACCCGGTCGAGCGCCTCGTCCCAGGTGGCCGGGCGCAGGTCGGCACCGGGCCGGTCGCGCAGCAGCGGAGTGGTGAGCCGGTCCGGGTGGTCGAGCAGGTCGGCGGCGGTCCAGCCCTTCTGGCAGAGCCCGCCGCGGTTGGTGGGGAAGTCGCGCGCGCCGACCACGACACCGTCGCCGGTGGCGCGCAGCACCATCCCGCACTGCAAGGCGCAGTACGGGCAGTGCGTGGCGGCCTCGACGGAGCGTGGCTCCGTTCGCGTCGCCGTGCGTGCACCGTCTGTCATGTCGGAAAAGCGTGCCGTCGGGCGGTTTCCGGTCCGGGTCTGCTCTGTTTCGGTCCTGTCACGAGCGCTTCACACCGCACGCGCGTGACGAGACGTTCCGCAGGGCTTAGAATGTGGGACAGAAATCTCATATAACGGGAGGCAGAATGAGCGTGACGGACGCGTTCGACGCGGTGGCCGGCACCTACGACCAGGCCCGACGCCGCCTGGTGCCCTGCTTCGACGCCTTCTACGGCACCGCTGTCGAGGTGGCCGCACCGCCGCTGCGCGCCGCGCTCGCCGCCGGGCGTACCCCCGAGGTGCTGGATCTGGGCGCCGGCACCGGCCTGCTGTCGCTCCTGCTGACCGCGGCCGTCCCGGGCGTGCGCCTGACACTGGTGGACGGCGCCCCCGGCATGCTCGCGGTGGCCGCCGGACACCTGCGGGAGCGTGGCGTGCCGCACCGCACCGTCCACGCCGACCTCGCCGACCCGCTGCCGGCCGGCCGGTACGACGCGGTGGTGTCCGCGCTGGCCATCCACCACCTCGACGACGAGGGCAAACGGGCGCTGTACCGGCGGGCCGCCGACGCGCTGGCGCCCGGCGGGGTGTTCGTCAACGCCGAGCAGGTCGCCGGGCCGACCCCGGCGCTGGACCGCCGCTACGACGAGGTGTGGACCGCGCGGATCACCGAGCTGGGTTCCGGCGCCGAGGAGATCGCCGGCGCCCGGGAGCGGATGCGGCACGACCGGCCCGCCACGGTGGCCGACCAGTGCCGGTGGCTGACCGAGGCGGGCCTGGTGGACGTGGACTGCTTCTTCAAGGAATGGCGGTTCGCGGTCTTCGGCGGGCGGCGTCCCTGAGCCGCTGTCCGTTTCCCCGATCGGTGGCGACGAGGATGACTACCGGTCATACCGCTGGGTAGTCTTCCCGACATGACCGCCAAGGTGACGCTGTCGTTCTCCGACGAGACCATCGAGGAGGCGCGCCGGTTCGCCAAGCGGGAAGGGCTCTCCCTCTCCGCCTGGATGGACCAGGCCGCCCGGGAGAAGGCGCTGCGCGAGGTCTTCACCGCGCACGCCGACGCGGTCGGCCGGGCCGGCCTCGACCTGGAATCCGCCGCCCTGGCCGACGCCCAGGAGGCCGCGCTCGTCGACGACGCCCTGTTCGGCGGGCGTCCGCGTGCTGCGTAGGGGCGAGGTCTGGCGCATCTCCGGCGCCCGGGAACGGTTCGGCCTGGTGATCAGCTCCGACGTCTACAACGCCACCGCGGTACCCATCGTGATCGTGGCCGAGGTGGTCGAGGAGTCGCTGCTACGCGACTCGCCGCTCGCCGTGCCGATGGGCCCGTACGTGGTGATGCCCGACCGGATCTCCTCACCGATGAAGAAGTGGTTCGCCGAGTGCGTGGACGTGGCGGACACCGAGACCATGCAGCGGGTCGGCCGGGCACTGCGGATCCTCCAGGAGCTGTGACCGCCTCACCGACGCCGTCCGGCGGACGTGCGATCTCCGTTGCCGTGCCGACGCGTGCGGGGCACGCCCGGGAAACCACGGGCTGACAGCGTCGCCTCGTCATCGACGAGGAGGAGTGGCCCGTGAGCACGCTCGTTTCCGCACCCACGACGCCGCCTGCCGGCACGGCCGGACGGCTCACCGAATGGCGGCCGGAGGATCCGGCGTTCTGGGCCGCCGGCGGCGCCCGGATCGCCCGGCGCAACCTGTACGTCTCGATCTTCGCCGAGCACGTCGGCTTCTCCGTGTGGAGCCTCTGGTCGGTGACGGTGCTGTTCCTGGGCCCCGAGTACGGCATCGACCCGGCCGGGAAGTTCCTGCTCACCGCCGTGCCGGCGGCGCTGGGCGCGGTGCTGCGGCTGCCGTACACGCTGGCGGTGGCCCGGTTCGGCGGCCGGAACTGGACCATCGTGAGCGCGTTGCTGCTGCTGGTGCCGGCGGTGCCGATGGCGGTGCTGATCGAGCCCGGGGTGTCGTACGCCACGCTGATGGTGCTGGCCTGCCTGTCCGGCGTCGGCGGCGGCAACTTCGCCTCGTCGATGGCGAACATCAACCTGTTCTTCCCGGAGCGGCTCAAGGGCCGGGCGCTGGGGCTCAACGCCGGCGGCGGCAACCTGGGCGTACCGGCCGTGCAACTGGTGGGGCTGGCGGTGCTCGCGACCGCCGGTGCCGCGTACCCCCGGTTGGTGCCGGCGGTCTACCTGCCGCTGATCGTGCTGGCCGCGCTGGCCGCGGCGCGGTGGCTGGACAACGTGCCGGGGGCGCGCAACGAGCCCGGCGCGCTGCGCGCGGCGGCCCGCGACCCGCACACCTGGGTGATGTCGCTGCTCTACGTGGGCACGTTCGGCTCGTTCATCGGCTTCGGCTTCGCCTTCGGTCAGGTGCTCCAGCTCCAGTTCCACGACCGGTTCCCGACGCCCGTCGACGCGGCCTGGCTGACCTTTCTCGGCCCGCTGATCGGCTCGTTGATCCGGCCCGTCGGCGGTCAGCTCGCCGACCGGCTGGGCGGGGCCCGGGTGACGTTCTGGAACTTCGTGGCGATGGCCGCCGGGGCCGGGCTGGTGCTGTACGCGGCCCGGGAGCGGTCCTTCCCGCTCTACCTGGCCGGGTTCCTGGCGCTGTTCGTCTTCTCCGGGATCGGCAACGGCTCGACGTACAAGATGATCCCGGCGATCTTCCGGGCCCGGGCCGTCGCGGAGAGTGAGCTGACCGGCGACCCGGAGGCGGCGCAGCGGCGGGCCCGGCGCCTGTCCGGCGCGGTGATCGGCATCGCCGGGGCGGTCGGCGCCTCGGGCGGGGTGCTGGTGAACGTGGCGTTCCGGCAGTCGTTCCTGGCCTCTGGCACGGCCGACGCGGCCTACCTGGCCTTCATCGGCTGGTACGCGCTCTGTTTCCTGGTGACCTGGGTGGTCTACCTGCGTCCCGGGCCGCGTACGCTGGTCGGCGTGTGACCTGTGCCATGACGAACGCGCAGGCCACGCGCGGCGTGACCCCGTTTTGACCTGCCGCAGGGCGGCCGGGTATCGTTGCCTGCTGTTGTACGACATTCTTAGGCGTGCCGCATCAGGTACGCTTGGTCGTTCGTGCGCGCTGGTCCGGCTGGGAACTCCTGGTCACCTCGGCGCGCGACCCCAGACCGACGACGAGACAAGGTAGACCTGTGCGTACGTACAGCCCGAAGCCGGGTGAGATCGAGCGTCAGTGGCACGTCATCGACGCCTCTGATGTCGTGCTGGGCCGCCTGGCGACCCACGCCGCCACGCTCCTGCGTGGCAAGCACAAGCCGACTTTCGCGCCGCACGTCGACACGGGCGACTTCGTCGTCATCGTGAACGCGGGCAAGGTCGCGCTGACCGGCAACAAGCGCCAGACCAAGGTCGCTTACCGCCACTCCGGTTACCCGGGTGGTCTGAAGCGGGTCGGCTACGACGAGCTGCTGACCAAGCGGCCCGAGCGGGCCATCGAGCTGGCCGTGAAGGGCATGCTCCCGCACAACAAGCTGGGCCGTCAGCTTCTCAAGAAGCTGAAGGTCTACGCCGGTGCCGAGCACCCGCACACCGCGCAGCAGCCGGTGCCGTTCGAGATCAAGCAGATCGCGCAGTGAGCGCGGGCGAAGGAAGCAGCATGACCGACATCACCGCCACCGAGGTCGCCCCCGAGGCCACCGAGGCGCCGGCGCCCGTCGCGCGCGCGCCCCGTGGTGACCGCCCGATCCAGACCGTGGGTCGGCGCAAGGAAGCCATCGTCCGGGTTCGGATCGTTCCGGGCACCGGCAAGATCACCTGCAACGGCCGCGACCTCGAGGCCTACTTCCCGAGCAAGGTGCACCAGCAGCTCATCAAGGACCCGCTGGTCACCGCCGAGAAGCCCGAGGCGTTCGACGTGATCGCCAACCTGCGTGGCGGCGGCACCACCGGCCAGGCCGGCGCGCTGCGGCTCGCCATCGCCCGGGCGCTGATCGTCAGCGAGCCCGACGACCGCCCGGCCCTGAAGAAGGCCGGCTTCCTGACCCGTGACGCCCGGGTCAAGGAGAGCAAGAAGTACGGCCTCAAGAAGGCCCGCAAGGCTCCCCAGTACTCGAAGCGCTGATCACCACAAGCGTCTTGTACTTCTGACGGACGGCCGGTTCGCCTCCCCTTCCGGGAGGCGGACCGGCCGTTCCGCGTTTCTCTCCTCTCATCGGCAGTTCCACGGAGGTTGGCGGGTATGGGCCGGTTGTTCGGCACGGACGGCGTACGCGGGCGGGCGAACGCGGATCTCACCCCGGAGTTGGCGCTGGCGGTCGCGGTGGCCGCGGCCCACACGCTGGCCGAGACCGACAAGAGCCATCCGCCGCTCGCGGTGGTCGGCCGGGACACCCGGGCCAGCGGCGAGATGCTGGAGGCGGCGGTGGTCGCCGGGCTTACCAGCGCCGGCGCCAACGTGGTCCGGGTCGGCGTGCTGCCCACCCCGGCGGTGGCGTTCCTCACCGCCGAGATCAAGGCCGACCTGGGCGTGATGCTCTCCGCCTCGCACAACCCGATGCCGGACAACGGCATCAAGCTGTTCGCCGCCGGCGGGCACAAGCTGCCCGACGAGATCGAGATGCGGATCGAGGAGGCGGTGAAGGCGAACGCCACCACCGCCTGGAAGCGCCCGATCGGCGCCGGCGTGGGTCGGGTCAACGACCTGCTCGACGGCGCCGACCACTACGTGCAGCACCTGGTCGGCACCGTGCCGCACCGCCTCGACGGGATCAAGGTCGTGGTCGACTGCGCCAACGGCGCGGCGGCCGACGTCGCCCCGGTCGCCTACCGGGAGGCCGGCGCCGAGGTGATCGCCATCCACGCCGAGCCGGACGGGCTCAACATCAACGACGAGTGCGGGTCCAACCACATCGACGCGCTGCGCGCCGCCGTGGTCGAGCACGGCGCGCACCTCGGCATCGCCCACGACGGCGACGCCGACCGCTGCGTCGCGGTCACCGCCGACGGCGACGAGGTCGACGGCGACCAGGTCATGGCGATCCTCGCACTGGCCATGCGGGACGCCGGCGAGCTGACCCAGGACACCCTGGTCGCCACCGTGATGAGCAACCTCGGTCTCCGCCTGGCCATGTCCGAGCACGGCATCCGGCTGGTCGAGACCAAGGTCGGCGACCGGTACGTGCTGGAGGAGCTGCGCGCCTCCGGCCTGGCGCTCGGTGGCGAGCAGAGCGGGCACATCGTGCTGCCCGCGTACGCGACCACCGGCGACGGCGTGCTGACCGGCCTGCACCTGATGGCGCGGATGGCCGCGACCGGCACCTCGCTGGCCGAGCTGGCCGCCGTGGTCACCAAGCTGCCCCAGGTGTTGATCAACGTGCCGGTCGGCGACCGTACCGTCGGCGCCGCCGCACCCGCCGTCCGGGCCGAGGTCGAGCGCGCCGAGGCGGAGCTGGGCGAGACCGGCCGGGTGCTGCTGCGCCCCTCCGGCACCGAGCCGCTGGTGCGGGTCATGGTCGAGGCGGCCACCGAGGACACCGCGCGCGAGGTCGCCGAGCGCATCGCCGAGCAGGTCCGCACCGCCAGCCCGGTCGCCTGACCGACCCGGGGCCGCCTGCTCCCGCCACCCGCCGGTCAGTTCGCCCGGACCGGCGGGTCAGCTCGCGCGGACCGGCGGTCAGCCTGCCTGGACCCGGCGCAGGAAGCGGGCGGCCAGGTCGGCCACCGCGTCGTTGTCCAGCTCCTGGGCCGGCCCGGCCACCGTCACCTCGGCCAACGCCAGCCCGGGCACCTCGGTGTCCCGCCAGCCGCCGACGAACCACGCGCGTTCCTCCTCGGCCAGCGCCAGGTTCGCCGCGTCCAGCACCGCCGCCGGATACGGCAGCCAGAACCGGAACTGGTGGGTGTGCGGTGGCGCCGGGTGGACCCGGGCGCCGGGCAGGGCGGCCAGCGCCTCGGCGACCACCTTCGCGTGCGCCACGTACCCGGGGAGGAGGGGCAGCTCCCGGGTCAGCCCGGCGAGCGCGGCGAGCGCCGCCGGCCACTGCTGGAACAGCGTGCCGCCGTAGCGGTGCCGCCAGGCACGGGCGTACCGGATCAGCTCCGCGTCGCCGGCCAGCGCCGCCCCGGAGATGCCGCCCAGCGACTTGTAGAACGAGACGTACGTGCTGTCGGCCAGCGCCGCGATCTCGGCCGGCGAGTAGCCGAGGTGGACTGTGGACTCCCAGAGCCGGGCCCCGTCGAAGTGCACCCGGGCGCCGCGGGCCCGTGCCGCCGCGACGACGGCGACCAGCTCGTCCCAGGTCGGCAGCACGAACCCGGCGTCGCGCAGCGGCAACTCCAGGAACAGTGTGCCGATCGGCTCGTCGAGCGCCGCCACCTCGTCGGCCGTCGGGTTGCGCGGCGCGCTCGTGGTGCGCACCGCGCGTACGCCGGTGAGCAGCGCGTACGCGTCCCGCTCGTGGGTCAGCGGGTGGCTGAGCGGGTGCAGGCCGACGCCGGCCCGGCCGGTCAGCTCCGCCCCGTGCCGCATCGCCACCTGCTGCGCCATCGTGCCCGACGGGAAGAACGCGGCGGCCTCCGCGCCGAGCAGCTCGGCGACCCGCAGCTCCAGCTCCGCGACCGGTCCGCCCTCGCCGTACAGGTCGGGCAGGTCGTCCCCGGCCGCCGCGCCGAGCGCGGCGAGCTGCTCCGGCACGGAGGCCGGGCGTACGCCGGACAGCATCGTGTCGCAGCCGCGCTGGGCGGCGAACCGGCGCTGCCGCTCGGCTTGCCCGTCGCTCATGCGGTGCCGGCTGGGCATGCGCTCACGGCCCTCGCTGCGCTCGGTGCGTTCGCTCATGCGGTGCCGGCTGGGCATGCGCTCACGGCCCTCGCTGCGCTCGGTGCGTTCGCGCATGCGGTGCCGGCTGGGCATGCGCTCACGGCCCTCGCTGCGCTCGGTGCGTTCGCTCATCCGTCCTCCCGGAGCCGGCGCAGCCGGGTCACCGCCTCGGCCAGCACCTCGGGTCGCTTGCAGAACGCGAACCGGACCAGCCGGCGGCCGGCCTCCACGTCGTCGTAGAACACCTGCGTGGGCACCGCCACCACGCCGCATCGCTCCGGCAGCGCCCGGCAGAACTCCACCCCGTCCCGGCCGCCGAGCGGCGTGACGTCGGCGGTGACGAAGTAGGTGCCCTCCGGTGCGAGCACGCCGAACCCGGCGTCGGCGAGCCCGGCGGCGAGCTGGTCCCGCCGGCGCTGCATGTCGTCCCGGAAACCGGTGAAGTACGCGTCCGGCAGCCCGAGCGCCACCGCCACCGCCGGTTGCAGCGGCCCGGCGTTGACGAACGTCAGGAACTGCTTCACCCGCAGCACGGCGGCCACCAGCGGCGCGGGCCCGCTCGCCCAGCCGACCTTCCAGCCGGTGCAGGAGAACGTCTTCCCGGCCGACGAGATGCGCAGCGTCCGCTCCCGCATGCCCGGCAGCGTGGCCAGCGGTACGTGCGGCGCGGCGGCGTCGGTGAACACCAGGTGCTCGTAGACCTCGTCGGTGACCGCGTACACGTCGTGTTCCCGGCACAGCTCGGCGACCACTGTCAGCTCGCCGGCGGTGAAGACCTTGCCGGTCGGGTTGTGCGGCGAGTTCAGCAGCACCATCCGGGTACGCGGCCCGAACGCGGCACGCAGCTCGTCCGGGTCGAACGCGTACCGGCCGTCGGCGCCGGGCCGCAGCGTCACCGGGCGGCGGACCGCACCGGCGAGCGCGATCGAGGCGGCGTACGAGTCGTAGTACGGCTCGAAACAGATCACCTCGTCGCCCGGCTCGCAGAGCGCGAGGATGCTCGCCGCGACCGCCTCGGTGGCGCCGGCCGTCACGACGATCTCGCCGTCCGGGTCGTACTCCAGGCCCCAGAACCGGCGCTGGTGCTCGGCGACGGCGGCCCGCAGCGCGGGGATCCCCGGGCCGGGCGGGTACTGGTTGTGCCCGGTGCGCAGCGCCTCGGCCGCGGCGGCGAGCATCTCCGGCGGGCCGTCGGTGTCCGGGAAGCCCTGCCCGAGGTTGACCGCGCCGGTGCGCACTGCGAGCGCGGACATCTCGGCGAAGACGGTGGTGCCGAACGGCCGCATCCGGGCCACCAGGGGATCGGTCGTCGTCACGGCGGCCAGCCTACGGCCCACCGCCGACTGCTCACCAGCCGAAGCAGGTCGCGCCGTACTCGCCGGAGTCCGTGGAGACGACCTTGCCGTTGACGGTGATCCGGCAGGTCACGTCGCCGGACTCGACCGGGCTGGCGATGATCTGCACCCGCTCGCGGTCGTTCGCCGTGAAGCGCAGCCGCCAGGGGGTGTCCACGGCGCCGGGCTGGTGGAAGTTCGCGTCCGCGTCGTAGAACTGCACCTCCGCCTCACCGTTGGTGGCGGTCACCTCGTACAGCACGGTGAACCTGCCGGGCCCGCCGGACGGGGTGGTGACCGGCCTGGCCGGGGCACGGGTGGGCTCGTCGGCCCACCCGTCGGGCTCGCCGTACACCGGGCCGTCGTACCGCTCGCCGGAGGCCGTCCCCTCGCTTACGGCCCGGCCGAGGAAGGACAGCCCGACGCAGCCGCAGACGATGAGCGCGAGGACGGTGACGATGCCGATGACCAGGCCGGCCACCCAGCCGCCGCCGCTGCGGCGCGGCGGCATGCCCGGATACGCGTACGGCGGCGGGTAGGGCCCGGGCGGGTAGGGGCCGGTCTTGTAGGGCCCTGGTGGATAGGGGCCGGGCGGGTAGGCCGGCTGTGCCGCGACGTCCGGGACGCCGGACGGGGACGGCCACCCGGGCGTACCGGGGACGTACGGGGCGGCGGAGGCGGGTGGGACCGCCGGGCGTGGCGCGGCGGCCGGGTCGGCCGGAGCGGCCCAGCCAGGTTCGCCCACCGGCGGTTCCGCACCGCCCGGTGGCGTGGCCGGACCGGTCCCGGCGGACGCGCTCTCCGGGCCGGGGGCCGCCCACGGGCTCGGAGCCGGCGGCGGCGACCAGGGCTCGGGCGGTGTCCACGGCTGCGGGGCGGCCAGCGGGTCCGGCGGCGTCCAGGTGGAGGGCTGCGGCGTGGCCGGCGCGGCGGTCGGGTCGGCCGGTCCGGAGACCGGCTCGGGGGCGGGGGTCGTCTCGGACATGGGCTCAGCTCACAGGGGTACGGCGCGGACGACCGCGGAACGGTGGGCCCTGGGGACGGCGCCCGGCCTCAATGTAGGCGGTGACGGCCAGCCGTGCGGTACCGGCCGGTGCTCCGCGTCCCGCGTCCCGAACCGGTAGGGACGGGTGGAACGGCCTGGATGGTGCTATGTCCGGTAATGACATCCCCGACGCTCGGTTCGCTCAAATTCAGTGATCGTTAACCGGACTTCCGAGCACGCACGATGAGCGAAACTCGGTTAGGCTGCGGACCATGTGTGGAATCGTGGGTTACGCCGGTGCGCGCCCGGCGCTCGGCATCGTGCTTGACGGACTGCGGCGTCTCGAATACCGCGGCTACGACTCGGCCGGTGTCGCCGTTGTCTGCGAGGACGAGCTGCTGACCGAGAAGAAGGCCGGCAAGCTCGCGAACCTGGAGAAGGTTCTCTCCGAGCGCGCGGCGGACAACCCCGAGGACTGCGCGGCCAGCCCGATCGGCATCGGCGACGGCACCACCGGCATCGGCCACACCCGGTGGGCCACGCACGGCGGCCCGACGGACCGCAACGCCCACCCGCACCTCTCCCCGGACGGCCGTGTCGCGGTGATCCACAACGGCATCATCGAGAACTTCGCGAAGCTCCGCGCCGAGCTGGAGGACGAGGGTGTCGAGTTCGCCAGCGACACCGACACCGAGTGCGCCGCGCACCTGATCGCCCGCGCGCTGGCCGACCTGCGCTCGGCCGGTGAGACCGACAGCCCGGCGCTCCTCGCCGCCGCCATGCGCGTGGTCTGCGGGCGCCTGGAGGGCGCGTTCACACTGCTCGCCGTCGACGCCGGCATCCCCGGCGCGGTGGTCGGCGCCCGGCGCAACTCGCCGCTTGTGGTCGGCCGGGGCGACGGCGAGAACTACCTGGCCAGCGACGTCGCCGCGTTCATCGAGCACACCCGGGACGCGGTCGAGCTGGGCCAGGACCAGATCGTCCTGATCACCCCGGACAGCATCGACATCACCGACTTCCACGGTCAGCCGGCGAGCGGCACGGACTTCCACATCGACTGGGACTCGTCGGCCGCCGAGAAGGGCGGCTACGACTGGTTCATGCTCAAGGAGATCGAGGAGCAGCCGCAGGCCATCGCCGACACGCTGCTGGGCCGGCTCACCGAGACCGGCGAGATCGCCCTCGACGAGGTCCGCCTCAGCGAGCAGGACCTGCGCGACGTCGACAAGATCTTCATCGTCGCCTGCGGCACCTCCTACCACGCCGGCCTGGTCGCCAAGTACGCCATCGAGCACTGGACCCGCATCCCCTGCGAGGTGGAGCTGGCCAGCGAGTTCCGCTACCGCGACCCGGTGCTGGACCGCTCCACGCTGATCGTGGTGATCTCGCAGTCCGGCGAGACCATGGACACGCTGATGGCACTGCGCCACGCCAAGGAGCAGAAGGCCCGCGTGCTGGCCATCTGCAACACCAACGGCTCGACCATCCCGCGTGAGTCCGACGCCGTGCTCTACACCCACGGCGGCCCGGAGATCGCTGTCGCCTCCACCAAGGCGTTCCTCACCCAGGTCGTCGCGTGCTACCTGATCGGCCTGCACCTGGCCCAGGTGCGCGGCATCAAGTTCGCCGACGAGGTGGGCGCGGTGGTGGCCCAGCTCCAGGAGATGCCGGGCAAGCTGCGGGAGCTGCTGGACCGGATCGAGCCGGTGCGCGAGCTGGGGCGCGAGTTGAAGTCCGAGCCGACGGTGCTGTTCATCGGCCGGCACGTGGGCTACCCGGTGGCGCTGGAGGGCGCGCTGAAGCTCAAGGAACTGGCGTACATGCACGCCGAGGGCTTCGCCGCCGGCGAGCTGAAGCACGGCCCGATTTCGCTGATCGACCAGGGCACGCCGGTGATCTGCATCGTGCCGTCGCCGGTCGGCCGGGGCATGCTGCACGACAAGGTCGTCTCCAACATCCAGGAGGTACGCGCCCGCGGCGCCCGCACGATCGTGATCGCCGAGGAGGGCGACCAGGCAGTGGTCCGCTACGCCGACCACCTGATCTACGTGCCGCGTACGCCGACGCTGCTGGCGCCGCTGGTGACCACGGTGCCGTTGCAGGTGCTGGCCGCCGAGATCGCCGCCGCGCGTGGGCACGACGTCGACCAGCCCCGGAACCTGGCCAAGTCGGTCACCGTCGAGTAGCCGACCTCGTCCACGGTCCCTCCACCCGCACGACGGGTGGCGGGACCGTGCCGTCTCCGGCCTGCTCACCGGCCCAGCACGATCCGGGCCATGCCGTCCAGCGCCGGGTTGTCCGGATCCCAGTAGCCGGTGTGGCCGTGCGGAGCGCTCGGGAAGCGCCGCCCGCCGAAGCCCGGCGCGCTCGGGTCGGCGCCGAACCAGAGCCGCTCGCCGTGCGGGTCGAGCGCGGTGAGTGCCGGACCCAGCGGCGTACCCGCGAGCAGCGCACGGCGGGCCAGGTCGTCTGGTGGGCGGGCCAGCCGGATCACGTCGTCCGGCGCGGTCGACGACCAGACCTGGCCGGCCGGCATCCGCAGGTCGGCGGCGTGATCCACCCCGACTCCCGGTGAGCCGACGAAGACCAGCGCGTCCGCGCTCAATCCGTGGTCGCGGGCGGCGGCGCCGACCACGAGCGAGCCGTAGCTGTGCCCGAGCACCGTCTGCCGCGACGGTGGACCCTCGTGCGCGGCCCGCAGCCCGTCCTGGAACCGGTGCAGCGCCGGGCCGGCCTCCTCGGCCTGCCGGGTGCCGGCTGCCTCGGTGAGGAAGTCCGGCGCGTCGTAGTCCAGCCAGAGCACCGCCGCCGCCTCCTCGCCCGGCCCGAGCGCCGTGCACCGCTGCAACACCCGGGCCGCCCGGCCCAGCTCGGCCGGTGCGTCGGCGAGATCCGAGGTCATACCCGGGACGTAGGTGAGCACGGAGGCGGCGCGGTCCGGGTTGCCGAGCGCCACCACCGCCCGGCCGTCCCCGGCCGGATCGAGCCCCAGCAGGTACGCCCGGGGCGTCCCGCCCGCGGCCAGCCGCTCGGTGAGCCCGTCCAGCCCGCGCAGCGCCGCCTCGACAGCGGCGAGCCGGACCCGGCGGGACGCCTCCAACGGCCCGGCCGGAAGCGGGGGCAGCAGCGCGAGCCGCCGGACGAGCAACCGCTCCCGCCGATCACCGAGCAGCAGCCGGTTCGCCTGGTCCCGGGCGGCGGCCGGAAGCCCGTCGAGGCGACCGATCCGCTCCGGTTCCCGCCCCACCAGCCAGCGCCGCTCGGCCGCGCTCAGGCCGGCCCACCAGCGGCTCACCTCGGCCGGCCCGGCGCCGGGCCCGGGCCGGTACGCGGGCGGCACGCTCACCCAGCCGCGTACCGCAGCGGTGGCCAGTTCCGACAGCCGGCCCGCCGCCTCCCGGTCGGCGGCGCCGGCGAGCGTCAGCGCGCCCCGGATCCCGGCCCGCGCGTGCACGACCGCCGGTCCGGCCTGCGCGATCGGCCGTGCCGGGTCGGGCCGGACCGCTCCGGTGCGGCCGACGAGCAGGCCGCCGGACTCGGCGCGGGCCACCTCGGCGCCGAGCCGGGCCTTGGCCGCGCCCAGCCGGGTACCGAACTCGGCGAGCACCTGGTCGACCTCGAGCAGGGCGGGGAGCACGTCGGTGAGGTCGGTCCGCAGGTCCCCGATCCGCCGCTGCGCCGCCGCCGAGGCCGCGCCCGACCATCCGGGCCGCAACGCGCCGATCCGGGCGGTGAGCGCGTCGGCGCGCTGCCGTACCGGCCCGGCGAGGTCTCGCCACCCCGTTCCGGCGGCCGGCCAGGCACCCGGATCGGCCCGCCAGAGCTGCGCGTAGCCGACCGGCACGTCGGCGGAGCCGGCCGGACCGCTGCTCATCGCAGCACCCCGGTGAGGCGGCGCGCGACGCGTTCGTCGACCGCCTCGTAGCCGTCCGCGCCACGGCGCAACGCCTGAGCGGTGTCGGCCACCCGGGCGCCGAGCGCGCCGGACCAGCGCCGCACCGCCGCCTCCAGGTCGGCCAGCGCCGCACCGGATCGCCAGCCCTCCGGTGCCGCCACCAGCAACGACTCCGGCGCGGCGCCCGGCCCGCAAGCCAGCCGGTACGCGTCGTCGGCCAGCTCACGCGCCACCGTGCGCAGCAGCTCCGGGTCGACGTCGAACGGTCTCTCCACCACGTGACCTCCCTCGCCCGGCGCCACCGGCCGGCTCCGGACACCGGGACGCTAGGCGGCAGCCGACGGTGGCCGCCGACCCCTGTGGACAACGTGCCGGGTTGTCCACAGGGCTGGTTCGCCGGCCGGTCGGAGGCGCGTACCGCCGGTAGGGTGAGGCCGTGATCGGGGGAGCCGCGGGCGGAAGCTGAGCCGGGCGCGACGAACGGAGCGGGGTGGCATGAGAAAGGTGTGGCGGGTCGCCGACGTTCGCGCGGCGGAAGCGGGCCTGATGGCCACCCTGCCGCCCGGCACGCTGATGCAGCGGGCCGCGGCTGGGCTGGCCCGTCGCTGCGCGTTGCTGCTCGCCGACCGGGGCGGGGTCTACGGCGCGCGGGTGCTGGTGCTCGCCGGGTCCGGCGACAACGGCGGTGACGCCCTGTACGCGAGTGCGCACCTGGCCCGCCGGGGCGCGGCGGTGACCGCGCTGCTGCTCACGCCGGGCCGGGCGCACGCCGAAGGGCTGGCCGCCCTGCGCGCCGCCGGTGGGCGCGTGGCCGACCGGCCGCCCGCGACTGTCGACCTGGTGCTCGACGGCATCGTGGGCATCGGCGGCACCGGAGGGCTGCGCGAGACCGCCGAGCAGCTGGCCGCGAGCCTGACCGGGCAGCGCGGGCGCGACGGCACGCCCGCCACGGTGGTCGCTGTCGACGTGCCGAGCGGCGTCGCTGTCGACACCGGCCACGTCCCGCTCACCGACGCCGGGCGGCCCCGGGCGGTCCGCGCCGACGTGACCGTGGCGTTCGGCGCGCTCAAGCCCGCACTGGTCGTCGGTCCCGCCGCCGAGCTGGCCGGCGAGGTCGAGCTGGTCGACATCGGTCTGACGCCGTGGCTGCGCGGCACCCCGGCGCTCCAGGTGATCGAGCAGACGGACGTGGCCGACTGGTGGCCGGCCCTGGGCGCGTCGTCGGAGAAGTACACCCGGGGCGTAGTAGGCGTGGCCACCGGGTCGGCCACCTACCCCGGCGCCGCGGTCCTCTCCGTCGCCGGGGCGCTCGCCGGCCCCACCGGCCTGGTCCGGTACGCCGGGAGCGCCAAGGACGAGGTGCTGCACCAGCACCCGTCGGTGATCGCCACCGGCCGGGTCGCCGACGCGGGCCGGGTGCAGGCGTGGGTCTGCGGCTCCGGGCTCGGCACCGGCGAGGACTCCGCCGCCGAGCTGCGCGCGGTGCTGGCCGCGCCGGTGCCGGTGGTGCTCGACGCCGACGCGCTGACGCTGCTCGTCGACGGCAAGCTGGCCGACCGGCTGCGCGGCCGGGACGCGCCGATCGTGGTGACGCCGCACGACCGGGAGTACGCCCGGCTCTGCGGCGAGATGCCGGGGGAGGACCGGGTCGCCGCCGCTCTGCGGCTGGCCGCCTGGATGAACGCGGTGGTGCTGCTCAAGGGCGACCGCACGGTCATCGGCACGCCCGACGGCCGCGCGTACGTGAACCCGACCGGCACCCCGGTGCTCGCCACCGGTGGCACCGGCGACGTACTGGCCGGGCTGCTCGGTTCGCTGCTCGCCGCGGGGCTGGCCCCGGAGCGGGCGGCCGCCGCGGCGGCGTACCTGCACGGGCTGGCCGGCCGGGAGGCGGCGCGCGGCGGCCCGGTGACCGCGCCCGACGTGGCGGCGGCGTTGCGTCCGGTACTGGCCCGGCTGGGCTGATCCGGGCGGCGGCGCCCGGTGTCGGCGGGCACCGCCCGCACGGCTCACGGCGCTGATGATCACTGACGGAAGTAGGCTGAGGACATGTGGCAGTCGGAGGTGCGCGTCGACCTGGACGCGATCCGGGAGAACGTGACCCGGCTCAAGGCCGGCACCAGCGCCGAGCTGATGGCGGTGGTCAAGGGCGACGGCTACGGCCACGGCATGGTGCTCGCCGCCCGGGCGGCGCTCGACGCGGGGGCGGACCAGCTCGGCGTCTGCACGCTGGACGAGGCGCTGCGGCTGCGTGAGGCGGGCATCTCCGCGCCGGTGCTGGCCTGGCTGCTCGACCCCGGCCTGCCGCTGCACGACGGGATCACCGTCGGCGTCGACCTCGGCTGCGCCAGCCTCACCCAGCTCGACGAGATGATCGAGGCGAGCCGCCGGGCGGACCGCGCGGCCCGGCTGCACCTCAAGATCGACACGGGGCTGGCCCGGGGCGGCGCCACCGTCGCCGACTGGCCGGCGCTGCTGGAGGCCGCCGCGAAGGCCCAGGCGGACGGCCTGGTTGAGGTGGTCGGCGTGTGGAGCCACTTCGTGTACGCGGACTCGCCCGGCCACCCCACCACCGATCGCCAGCTCGCCGTGTTCCACGAAGGGCTGGAGATGGTGACGCGCGCCGGACTGCGTCCGCGCTACCGGCACCTGGCCAACTCGGCCGCCACGCTGACCCGGCCGGACACCCACTTCGACCTGGTCCGGCCCGGCATCGCCGTCTACGGCCTGTCGCCGGTCGCGGGCGAGCAGTTCGGTCTGCGTCCCGCCATGACCGCCCGCGCCCGGGTGATGCTCACCAAACGTGTCGCGGCCGGTACCGGCGTCTCCTACGGGCACACCTACCTGACCGAGCAGGAGGCGAACCTCGCCGTGGTGCCGCTCGGCTACGCCGACGGGGTGCCCCGGCACGCCTCCAACACCGGCCCGGTGCACCTCGCCGGCAAGCGCCGGACCATCTCCGGGCGCGTCTGCATGGACCAGTTCGTGGTCGACTGCGGCGACGACGAGGTGGCTGCCGGTGACGTGGTGACGCTGTTCGGCAGCGGCGCGGACGGCGAGCCCACCGCCGACGACTGGGCCGAGGCGGTCGGCACCATCAACTACGAGATCGTGACCCGCTTCGGCGGCGTGCGCGTGCCCCGCGTCTACGACGGCGAGCGCGCATGAGTGTCCGGTTGCCGCGACCGCGTACCGCCGCCGGCAAGGTCGCCGGGCTGGTCGGCGCCGCCGTCGGTGTGGCCGCCGCCGGGCTCGCGGCGGGCGTGGTCAGCGAGCGGGTGCTGGTCCGCCGGCTCAAGAACGACCCCACCGACAGGTACGCCGGCGAGGTCTTCGGCGAGCAGCGCTACGACGAGGCGTACCGGTTGGAGATGCCGGACGGCACCGACATCCACGTGGAGGTGGTCGAGCCGACCCGGCCGGTGGCCGGGCACCCGACGGTGGTGCTGGTGCACGGGTTCTGCCTGGACATGGGCACGTTCCACTTCCAGCGCAAGCGGCTCGCCGAGCGCGGCGACTACCGGGTGGTCGCGTACGATCAGCCGGGCCACGGCAGCTCCGGCCGGCTGGAGAGCGGCGAGTACGACCTGACCGCGCTGGGCCACACGCTGCGCCGGGTGCTCGACGAGGTGGCACCGGAGGGTCCGCTGGTGCTGGTCGGGCACTCCATGGGCGGCATGACGATCATGGCGCTGGCCGAGCTGTACCCGGAGATGTTCGGTGACCGCGTGGTCGGCACCGTGCTGATGGCGACCTCCGGCGGGCTGGCGGCGGAGACCAAGCTGGTGGCGCCCGCGCTGCTCGGTCGCGTCGGCTCGCCGGTGCTCTACATGATGAGCAACGCCACCCGGTACGGCGGCACCGTGATCGACAGGGCGCGCCGGTCGACCTCGAACGTGGCCTGGCTGCTGACCCGCAAGTACGGCTTCGGCACGTCGAAGCCGAGCCCGGCCCTGGTGTCGTACGTCGAGATGATGAACTCGCGTACCTCGGCCGACACGGTCACCCGCTACCTGCGGACGATTGCCACCCACTCCCGGTTCCCGGCGCTTGCGGCGCTGGCCGGCACGCCGGTGCTGGTGATCGTGGGGGACAAGGACATGATCACGCCGGTGACGCACTCCGAGGAGATCGTCCGGCGGCTGCCGCACGCCGAGTTCGTGAAGATCAACGACAGCGGGCACGTGGTGATGCTGGAGCACGCCGACGAGGTGAACGCGGCGCTGGAGAGGTTCCTGGATTCGCTATGACAGTGGTCGTGGAGCTGAAGACCGTCGACGACACCCACGAGTTCGGGCGGCGGCTGGCAGGTGTGCTGCGGGCCGGCGACCTGCTGCTGCTCAGCGGCCCGCTCGGCGCCGGCAAGACCGCGCTGACCCAGGGCATCGGCGCCGGCCTCGGCGTACGCGGGGACATCACGTCGCCCACCTTCGTCATCGCCCGGGTGCACCGGCCGGACCCGGCGCGGGGCGGCCGGGTGACGCTCGTGCACGCCGACGCGTACCGCCTGGGCGAGGCCGCCGACCCGCGCGCGGAGATCGACGACCTCGACCTGGACGCCTCGGTCGACGAGGCGGTCACTGTGGTGGAGTGGGGTGAGGGGATGGTCGAGCAGCTGGTCGACGCGCACCTGCGGGTACGCATCGACCGCCGCGACGACGACACCCGGGCGGTCACGCTGGAACCGGTCGGTGGCGACTGGGCCGCCCGGGTCGCCGGACTGTCCTGAGCTACGGCTGCAGAGGCATCGTCCAGCAGTTGGAGTAGGCGGTGCGCCCGGCGAGCCGGTCGGTCAGCCAGGCCACCGCGTCGCCCTGATCGGTGATGAGCGGCGCCAGGTGGTTGGTGAGGAGCTTGTCGCCGAGGTTGGGCAGGCTGACCGCCTGGTAGGTCACGTTGGCGCCCTTGCGGCACCAGTCGACCGCCAGTTGGCGGGCCTGCCGGTGGGGCACGATGTCGTCCTGGACGCCTGTCGCCACGCGGACCGGGCCGGCAGGCTTGAGCGTGCCGATGCGCTGCCGGTCGAGGACGGCCTGGGCCTCGGGCGAGGCGGCGATGACGGCGGTGAGGGACCGGCCGCCGGTGATCCACCTGCTGCTCTTGGTGAACGCGTACCGGAGGATCGCGTCACCGACGCACATGGTCGAGGTGTCGGCGAGCGCCGCCCGGCCGGCGTCGTTGATGTTCGCCTGGATGACGTCCCGCACCGCCGGGTCGGACTGGGCGAAGCCGTTGAGCGACCAGCCCAGCGCCCCGGCCAGCGCGCTGCCGTCGATGCCCGCGATGACGGCGGTCAGGTCGGCGGGCGGCGCGCCGACGTAGGTGCCTGCGAGCGGCACGTCCGGTGCGTACGTGGGCTGGAGTTCGGCCGCCGCGGCGCTGGCACCGCCGCCCTGGCTGTAGCCGTACAGGCCGACGCGGGACTGGGCGGTGACCGATGCTCCCGGCACCGCGCGGGCGGCGCGGGCGGCGTCGAGCAGGGCGCGGCCCTCGTCGAGGCGGTTGACGTACGTGTGCAGCCGGTCGGTCGCGCCCAGCCCGACGTAGTCGGTGACGACGACCGCGGCGCCGGTGGCGAGCAGGCGGTAGATGGCCAGGGCCTCGTAGCCGACGGACAGGGTGTCGCCGGTGAGGGTGAGCGGGTGTTGCAGGGCGTACGAGGGCGCGCACTGGTCGCCCTGCCCCATGGTGCCGGAGGCGACGGCGACCAGCGGGCGCGGTCCGGTGCCCCGCCACGCCGCCGACGGTTCGATGTAGGCGCCGGTCACGCCGACGGCCTGGCCGTTGGAGTCGGTGGACCGGTACATCAGGCGGGTGGCGGTGCCGGGCATCGGGCGGCCGTCGAGCCCGGGGATGCTCAGGCCGAGCGGCAACGGCTCGGTACGGATCAGCGTGCCGTTGGTGGCGGGCAGGTCGGCGGGCGGGTGGTAGAAGGCGGGGATCGTCACGCCGCGGGAGACCACGGGCGTGGTGCTGTCGGCGGCCGCGCCCGCGCCGGAGGCGGCCAGGTAGGTGGCTGCGGCCGCGGCGACGGCCAACATCCGGAGGCCGATCGTGCGGCGGGGGGAGAGGGCGGTGGAGGGCGTGCGGGGACGGGTGTTTCTCCTGCTCACGGGCACTCCTAGCGAGCATCGATGGTGGTGGATGCAAGCTAGCAGTGAGGGTGTGGCGTAAGTAACTTGCCAGTAGGTTACGTCCCGGTAACTTTTCCCGTCCAGTGCCCGGCCCTGCCACCGCCGGGGAGTGTCGGTTGCGGCTGGTATGAAGATGGCGACCCGACGAGGAGAGGTTGCCGATGCCCGACGCCCCCACCCTGGACCTGCCGGCGCTGCTGCCAGAGGCCTGGCGTGCCGTGCTCACCCCCCACCTCGACCCGGCCCGCACCGCCGCGCTGGCCGAGTTCGTCACCCGGGAGTACGCGACCGCCACGGTCTTCCCGCCGCTGGAGGACCTCTTCTCCGCCTACCGGCTGTGCGGGCCGGCCGACACCCGGGTGCTGATCCTCGGGCAGGACCCGTACCACAAGGCGGGCCAGGCGCACGGGCTGAGCTTCAGCGTGCGCGAGGGGGTGGCGGTGCCGCCGTCGCTGCGCAACGTCTTCAAGGAACTGGGCGAGGACCTGGGCGTGCCGAAGCCGCGCAGCGGCAACCTCGACGGCTGGGCCGCGCAGGGCGTCCTGCTGCTCAACTCGGTGCTGACGGTCCGGCAGACCACCCCCGGCTCGCACGCGAACAAGGGCTGGGAGGAGTTCACCGACGCCACGGTCCGGGCGCTCAACGCGCTCGACCAGCGCGTGGTCTTCCTGCTCTGGGGTGGCTACGCGCGCAAGAAGGCGGCGCTGGTGACCAACCCGCAGCACGTGGTGCTGGAGGCCGGGCATCCGAGCCCGATGAACCCGCGCGGCTTCCTCGGCAGCCGCCCGTTCAGCGCTGCGAACAAGGCGCTGGCCGACGCGGGGCTGCCCACCATCGACTGGGAGCGCTCAGCCGGCTGACCCGCCCGGCGCCTCGCCCGCCGCCTCGGCGAGGCGCCGACGATGGCGGCGCAGCAGTTCGGCCGTACGCCGGTCGGTCACCTCCACCTCGACCAGCGGCTCGACCGGGTACGTGCGGTCACCGAGGCGGACCTCGATGGGCTCGGGCAGTTCGTCGCACATCCGGGCCCGTAGTTCGCCGTAGCGGGTCCGCCAGCGGTGCTCGCCCGGCTCTTCGGGCTCCGTGTGGATGCCGCCCCACACCTGCCATCGGGCGTCCCAGCGCTGCGCGTGGATCCGCTCGAGGAGCGCGCTGAACTGCGGCGAGTCCCGCCAGCGCACCGCGATCTCGACCGCGTCCACCGGCAGCGGCGCGCCCTGCAGCAGTGCCGCCATGCCGCCCGACAGCACGTACGGCAGGTCGCCCAACGCGCCCATGAGCCGGTCCAGCCGGAGATCTTCGATCCGCTCGGCAAGCACCGTCCCGGCCATCTCGTCCAGCGCGGCGTCGAGGTGGCTGTCCAGCGGCTCGATCTCGATCCGCAGTTGCCGGCCGAGCGCGGCGAGCAGGCGTTCCGCGGTGGTCAGACTCGGCAGCCGGTCGCCGCGTTCGATCCGGGCGATGGCGGCCTGACTGAGCCCGGACCGGGCGGCCAGCGCCTGCTGCGTCAGCCCTGCTTGTTCGCGCTCCCGCCGCAGAGTGCGGGCGACCTCTCGAACGAGGCGACTCTCCGTCATCTCCGGAGGATGGCAGTCATCTTCCACGCCTTATGCCTCTGAGTCATAAATATGACCCAGAGGCATAAGGCGCTCCAGTCTTCTCCTCGGCTCGGACGCTACGCACCGTCACCGGGTCAGCAGCGAGGGCGTGCCGGAGGTGGGCGGGGCGGACGGCTAGGCTGGCTTACCGTGCTCGTACTCGTGGTGGACTCCTCGACGCCCGCGGTGACCGCGGCCCTGGCCGAGGTCTCGGCGGACGGCGTCGCGGTCCGCGCGTCCCGGTGCACAGTCGACGCCCGCGCCCACGGCGAGCTGCTGGCACCGCAGGTCGACGCCGTGCTGGCGGACGTCGGCGCGCGTCCCGCCGACCTGGCCGCGATCGTCGCCGGCCTCGGCCCGGGCCCGTTCACCGGGCTGCGGGTCGGGCTGGTCACCGCCGCCACCATGGGTCAGGTGCTCGGCGTGCCCACGTACGGTGTCTGTTCGCTGGACGGGCTCGGCCACCCGGCGGCCGCCGGCGAGCCGGTGCTGGCGGCGAGCGACGCGCGGCGCCGGGAGATCTACTGGGCCGTCTACGACGGCGCGGGCCAGCGCCTGGTCGGCCCGGAGGTGGCGGCCCCGGCGGTGGTCGCGGAGCGGGCGCGCGACCTGGCGGTCACCGTCGCGGTCGGCGACGGCGCGCACCGGTACGCGGACGTGCTGGGGCTGCCGGTACGCGACGAGCCGCGCTACCCGGACCCGCTGGCGCTGGCCCGTCTCGCCGCGCCACGGATCCGCGCGGGTGCGCCCGGCGAGACGCTCACCCCGCTCTACCTGCGCCGCCCGGACGCGGTCGCGGCCACCGGCCACAAGCCGGTCCTGCCATGAGGCTGGGCCGGTTCCGCTGGTGGCACATCGACGAGGTGCTGCCCATCGAGGCGGACCTGTTCGGCGCCGAGCAGTGGTCGGCGGCGATGTTCTGGAACGAACTCGCTAACGGGCACTTCTACCTGGTCGCCACCGACGACGACGGCGCTGTGCTCGGCTACGCCGGGCTGGCCGTGTCCCCGCCCGACGAGGCGTGGGTGCAGAACGTCGCGGTCCGCCGGGACGCCCAGCGCCGGGGCATCGGCCGGCTGCTGCTGGAGGCGCTGCTCGCCGAGGCGGCCCGGCGCGGCGCCCGCAGCACGCTGCTGGAGGTCGCCGCCGACAACGCGCCGGCGCAACGGCTCTACGCCGGCTACGGCTTCGAGCCGATCGGCGTACGGCGCGGCTACTACCAACCGAGCAACACCGACGCGCTGGTCATGCAGCGCAACGAGGACTGACGCGCATGGCTGACGAACCCCTGATCCTCGGCATCGAGACCTCCTGCGACGAGACCGGCGTGGGCATCGTGCGCGGGCACACGCTGCTCGCCGACGCGCTCGCCTCCAGCGTCGAGGAGCACGCCCGGTTCGGTGGCGTGGTGCCCGAGGTGGCCAGCCGCGCCCACCTGGAGGCCATCGTGCCGACCATGGACCGGGCGCTGCGCGAAGCAGGCGTCACCATCGCCGACATCGACGCCATCGCCGTGACCTCCGGGCCGGGCCTGGCCGGCGCGTTGCTCGTCGGGGTCGCCGCCGCCAAGGGGTACGCGGTGGCGGCGGAGAAGCCGGTGTACGGGGTGAACCACCTCGCCGCGCACGTCGCTGTGGACACGCTCGAACACGGTCCGCTGCCCGAGCCCGCGATCGCGCTGCTGGTCTCCGGCGGGCACTCCTCGCTGCTGCGCGTCGACGACCTGGCCCGTGACGTGGTCCCGCTCGGCGCCACCATCGACGACGCGGCCGGTGAGGCGTTCGACAAGGTGGCCCGGCTGCTCGGGCTGCCGTTCCCCGGCGGTCCGTACATCGACCGCGAGGCGCGGGCCGGTGACCCGGCGGCGATCGCCTTCCCGCGCGGGCTGACCGCCGCGAAGGACCTGGCCGGGCACCGGTACGACTTCTCCTTCTCCGGCCTGAAGACGGCGGTGGCCCGCTGGGTGGAGGCGCGGCAGCGGGCCGGTGAGCCGGTGCCGGTCGCCGACGTGGCCGCGTCCTTCCAGGAGGCCGTCTGCGACGTGCTGGTCGGCAAGGCGATCGACGCCTGCCGCACCAGCGGCATCGACACGCTGGTGATCGGCGGCGGGGTGGCCGCCAACTCCCGGCTGCGGGCGATGGCCGAGCAGCGGGCCGGCAAGCACGGCATCCGGGTGCGTACGCCCCGGCCGAAGCTCTGCACGGACAACGGCGCGATGGTGGCCGCGCTCGGCTCCCATCTGGTGGCCGCGGGCGTCGCGCCGAGCCGGCTGGACCTGCCGGCCGACTCGGCGATGCCGCTGACAGTGGTCAGTGTGTGAGCGGGGAGGGTACCGACATGATCGTCCGGATGTGGGAGGCCAAGGCCGAGCCGTACGGCTTCGCCGACCTGATCACCTGGGTCTGCGAGACCGCGCTGCCCGAGTTCGAGCACGACCCGATGCACGTCTCCAGCGAGGTGTTCTCCTCCACCGACCACCGGCTCGTGGTCATCTCCAAGTGGCGGAACAATCCCCGGGAACTGCCCGAGCCGCCCGCGCGCCTGATCGCCCGCCCGCCGCACAGCTGGGACTTCGCCCAGGTCGACCGCTGACGCGAGGGTCGTCACGACGGCCGGAAACTGGTTGGCGTCCGGGTCGCCCCGGCACCTAGCGTCAGTGGGTCATGCGCTTCTCACCGGCCGGCGACCCCGGTACCCCTGACGCGCGGTCGGCCACCCGGTACCTGGTGTGGCTCGCCGGGCGGCACCCCTTCATCTTCGGCGCCGGTCTTGCGCTCGGCGTGATCTGGATGCTGGCCCAGGCGCTGGTGCCGGCCGTGCTCGGCCGCGCCGTGGAAGCCGGCCTGGCGCAACGCGACCCGGACGCGCTCGTGCGCTGGAGTCTGGCCCTGCTCGGGCTGGGCCTGGTGCAGGCCGTCGCCGGGATCCTGCGTCACCGCTGCGCGGTGCACAACTGGCTCGGCGCCGCCTACCGCACCGTGCAGGTGACGGTGGACGCCACCAACCGGCTCGGCGCCGCGCTGCCCCGGCGCGTCGCGGCCGGCGAGGTGGTGAGCATCGGCACCGCCGACATCGAGCACATCGGCAGCTCCATCGACATCACCGCCCGGGGCGTCGGCTCGGTGGTCGGCATCGTCACCGTCGCGGTGATCCTGCTCAGCGCCTCCCAGCCGCTCGGCCTCGTGGTGGTGTTCGGGGTGCCGCTGCTGATGGCGCTCGTCGCGTTGCTGATCCGTCCGCTGCACCGGCAGCAGGCCGCGTACCGGGACTCGACCGGCCGGCTCACCGCCCGGGCCGCGGACATCGTTTCCGGCCTGCGCGTGCTGCGCGGAGTCGGCGGCGAGCCGGTGCTGTCCGAGCGCTACCGGCAACGGTCGCAGGCGCTACGCGCGGACGGGCTGCGGGTGGCCCGGGTCGAGTCGCTGTTGCAGGCCGCGCAGATCCTGCTGCCCGGCGTCTTCGTGGTGCTGGTGACCTGGCTCGGCGCCCGGTTCGCGCTGCGCGGCGAGATCAGCGCCGGCGAGCTGGTCTCGTTCTACGGCTACACCGCGTTCCTGGTCAGTCCGCTGCGCAACCTCACCGAGGCGGCCGACAAGCTGACCCGGGGACACGTCGCGGCCCGCCGGGTGGTCCGGCTGCTGCGACTCGCGCCGGAGTTCACCGACCCGGCCAGCCCGGTGCCGGTGCCGGCCAGCCCGGGCGAGCTGGCGGACGTGCGTTCCGGACTGGTGCTGCGACCGGGCCGGCTCACCGCGCTGGCCAGCGCCGCCCCGCAGGACGCCGTCGAGATCGCCGACCGGCTGGGCCGGTACGCCGACGGGGACGTCACGCTGCACGGCGTACCGCTGCGGGACCTGACGCTGGCGACGGTGCGGGAGCGGATCCTGGTGGCCGACAACGACGCGCAGCTGTTCAGCGGCGTGCTGCGCACGGAGCTCGACCCGCACGACCGGGCCGGGCCCGGCGCCGTGGAGGCGGCGCTGGCCGCGGCGAGCGCCACCGACATCGTCGAGGCGCTGCCCGGCGGCCTGGACGGCGAGGTCGCCGAACGCGGCCGGGAGTTCTCCGGCGGGCAGCGGCAGCGGCTGCGGCTGGCCCGCGCGCTCGTCGCCGACCCGGAGACGTTGATCCTGGTCGAGCCGACCAGCGCGGTGGACGCGCACACCGAGGCGCGCATCGCCGAACGGCTCGGCCCGGCCCGCCGGGGCCACACCACGCTGGTCTGCACCACGAGCCCGCTGGTGCTCGGCCACGCCGACCACGTGGTCTTCGTGGAGGACGGCAAGGTCGTCGCCGAGGGCCGGCACGAGGAACTGCTCGCCGCCGAGCCGCGCTACGCCGCCACGGTGAGCCGGGAGGAGGACCGATGAGCAACGCGCTGCCCGTCGCCGACGTCGCCCAGGTCCGCCGGTACGTGCGGGAGCTGATCCGCCGCCACCCGCGCGGCCTGGCCGTCGCGCTCGGCCTGCACGCGCTCGCCGCGGGTGCCGGGCTCGTCGCCCCGCGCCTGCTCGGTGACCTCGTGCAGGGGATCTCCCAGGGCATCGCCGCGACGACAGTGGACCGGGTCGTGGCAGCCATCGCCGCGTTCGTGGTGGTGCAGGCGGTGCTGGTCCGCTTCGCGCACCTGGCCTCGGCCCGGCTCGGTGAGCGGGTGCTCGCCGAGCTGAGGGAGGAGTTCGTCGACCGGGTGCTCGCGCTGCCGCTCGCCACTGTCGAGCGGGCCGGCACCGGAGACCTGCTCACGCGCACGTCGCGCGACGTCGCCGCGCTGTCCCGTACCGTCCGGTTCGCCGGACCGGAGACGCTGATCTCGGCGCTGACCGTGCTGCTGATCCTCGGCGCGCTGCTGCTGACCGGTCCGCTGCTGGCGCTGCCCAGCCTGCTGTCGGTGCCGGTGCTGTGGGCCGGCACGCGCTGGTACCTGCGCCGCGCGCCGCAGGGCTACCTGCGGGAGAACGCCGCCTACTCGGACATCACCGACGGGATCAGCGAGACCGTCGAAGGGGCGCGGACCACCGAGGCGCTGCGTCAGGCGGCCCGCCGCCGGGCTCGCGGCGACGCCGACATCCGCCGGTCGTACGCCGCCGAGCGCTACACGCTCCACCTGCGGACCGTGTTCTGGCCGGTGGCCGAGTTCGGCTATCTGGTGCCGATGGTGGCGACGCTGCTCATCGGCGGCTGGTTCCACCTGAAGGGCTGGGTCAGTCTCGGCCAGGTCACCGCCGCCACGCTCTACGCCCAGCAGCTCACCGACCCGATCGAGCGGCTGCTGGGCTGGCTCGACGAGTTCCAGGTCGGCGGCGCCTCGCTGGCCCGGCTGCTCGGGGTGGCCGCCGAGCCGGACGAGCGAGCCAGGGCATCCGCCACGCCGGACGAGCGCGCCGCCGCCCCGGGCGGTGCGGGCGGCGAGGGCCGGCTCGCCGCGCACGACGTGCGGTACGCGTACCGCCCGGGACACGACGTGCTGCACGGTGTGACGCTGGAACCCCGGCCGGGGGAGCGGCTCGCGATGGTCGGCCCGTCCGGGGCGGGGAAGTCGACGCTGGGCCGGCTGCTGGCCGGCGTGCACGCGCCGAGCGCCGGCACGGTGACGGTGGACGGGCGTCCACTCGCCGGAATGCCCCTGGCCGAGCTGCGTACCCATGTCGCGCTCGTCAGTCAGGAGCACCACGTGTTCATCGGCACGCTCGCCGACAACGTGGCGATGGTCCGGCCGGACGCCGGCCCGGAGCGGGTACGCGCCGCGCTGGCCGCCGTCGACGCGCTGGACTGGGCGCTGGCCCTGCCGGACGGGCTCGACACGCCGGTCGGCGCGGGCGGCCACCCGCTCACCCCGGCGCAGGCGCAGCAGCTCGCGCTGGCCCGGCTGGTGCTCGCCGATCCGCACACCCTGGTGCTGGACGAGGCCACCTCGCTGATCGACCCGCGGGCGGCCCGGGCCCTGGAACGGTCGCTGGCGGCGGTGCTTCAGGGCCGTACCGTCATCGCCATCGCGCACCGGCTCTTCTCCGCGCACGACGCGGACCGCGTGGCGGTGGTCGCCGACGGCCGCATCACCGAGCTGGGATCACACGACGAACTGGTAGCGGCCGGCGGCTCGTACGCCGCGCTGTGGCGGTCCTGGCACGGCTGACAAACGCGCGACGGGCCCCGGCGCACGTGCGCCGGGGCCCGCTGGGCGGCCGGGTCACGAGCGGCGGGTCAGCCGCCAGGTCGCGTACCCGCCGGTGCCCAGTGCGATCAGGAACACCGCCCACACCAGTCCGGTGCCGACCTGCAGCCCACCACCACTGCCCACGTTCGCCTGGGCGGCGGCGACGAGCGAGTCGCTCTGCGCGGGGGGCAGCGCGGCCGGCGGCAGCTGCTGCCAGCGCACCAGCCCGGTGCTCTCCAGCATGGTCATGTGGTCGTTGACGAACGTGTTCGCGTCCTCGGCCAGCTTGCGCACGATCGGATCGCGGGTGCTGGCGCGAACCGCGCCGATCACCGGGAAGATCTTGCCGTGGGCGACCCGCAGCCGGGTGACGAAGATCTGGTCGAACCGGGCGCCGGTGGCGTTGCGCATCTCGGTCAGCCAACCCTGCTGCTCGGCCGTCGGATCCGTCGGCAGGGTGGCGCCGAGCTTGTTGGCCGCCTCCACCACCAGCTGATCCAGCTCCGCGTGCTGCTTGGCGATCTCCGCGCCGACCTCGCGTACCCGGGCGGACTGGCCCTTCTCGGCCGCCATCTGCCCGGCCGGCATCTCCCACAGCCCGGCCAGCCGTACCCCGTTGAGCAGCGTCATGTCGGCGGCGTTCATCTGCACGCCGGGGTTGGGCGCGGCCTGCGCCGTCCCGGGAACGACGCCGATCCCCGCGCCCAGCGCGGCGAGCAGCAGTACCACCCGGTGCGCCAGCTTGCGGCGTGCGGATTTCAGCGATGCCATGGTTGCGGTGCCTCCTCGGTCCGGACCGGTACGCGGGGTGTCGTGGACGGCCGCGCAAGCCGGCCGCCCGTCCGCACACTGGTACGGATCGGCGGGCCGATCAGTTCAGCGGGTCGGCGAGGAGTCGTTCGAACGCCAGCTCGGCGGCGCCGATCAGCGCCGCGTCGTCACCGAGCTTCGGGGTACGCAGCCGCACGTGCTCCAGGCACGCGGGCAGCCCGTTGGAGTTGAGCCGGCTGCGTACCTGCGCGGCGGAGGCCAGGTAGAGGTCGCGCATGGTGCCGCCGAAGATGACCATCTCCGGGTTGAAGATGTTCACCAGGTTCGCGACGCCGAAGCCGAGCCAGTCGCCGGCCTGCCGTACCGCGGTCTGCGCGCGGGCGTCGCCTCGGTCGGCGGCGTCGAAGACGGCGAGCAGCGCGTCCCGGCCGCGCGCCTCGGACCGGCCGGCGGCGCGCAGCAGCCCGTGCTCGCCGATCTCGGTCTCCCAGCAGCCGCGCCGGCCGCAGTCGCAGCGCACGCCGTCGCGGACCACCACCATGTGGCCCACCTCGCCGCCGTAGCCGCCGTGGCCCCGCAGCCGGCGGCCCCCGGCGATGATGCCCGCGCCCACACCGACGTCGCCGTAGATGTAGATGACGTTGTCGCAGCCGACCGCCGCGCCCCGGGCGTGCTCGGCGTACGCGGCCACGTCGGCCACGTTGCCCACCGTGATCGGTACGTCTATTCCCAGCTCGACGGCGAGCGCCGCACCGATCGGCTCGTCCACCCAGCCGGTGGTCGGGCTGAGCCGCACCAGCCCGTCCTCGCGGCGGACCATGCCGCACACCGCCACCCCGGCGCCCACGCAGATCGCGTCCGGCGGGACCGACTGGTGCATCTCCTTGACCGCGCCGGCGAGCAGCGGGGCGGCCTCCCCGGCGACCAGGTTGCGCGGCCGGTCCATCTCCCGGCGGTCGAGCACCTCACCGCCGAGCCCGACCCGCGCGGCCCGCAGCCGGTCCACCTCGACGCTGTACGCGTACGCGTAGACCCGCTCCGACTCGGGCCGGACGACGAGTGACGGTCGTCCGGCCCGGCCGGTCTCCTTCGGCGTCCCCTCGCTGACCAGCCCGGCGCCGGCCAGGTCCGCGGTCAGCGCGCCGATGGTGCTGCGGTTGAGTCCGAGCGCGGTGGTCAGCTCGGCGCGGGTGGTGGCCCCGTGAACGTGTACGTAGCGGAGCAATGCGCCCAGGTTCTGCCGACGGATCTCGTCCTGACTGGGGCCCGCGCGCATTGCCACTGCCATGGTGTCGATAACCGGGATCAGCGGGTACCGGTTGCGGCCGAACGTCGCCGGGACAGCGCGTCTACGCCGGCGGCGAGGAGCAGCACCAGGCCGGTGAAGATGAACTTCAGCCCGGAGCTGAGGTCGAGCAGTCCCATACCGTTGATGATGACAGCCACCACCGCGCCGCCCAGCACCGCGTTGATCATGCGGCCTTTGCCCCCGAAGAGGCTGGTGCCGCCGATGACGGCCGCGCCGACCGCGTAGAGGAGCACGTTGCTGCCGCCGGTGTTGGGATCCACCGACCGATCCCGGCTGGCGGCGATGATGCCGCCGACCGCCGCCATGCCCGAGCAGATCACGAAGGCCGAGATCTTGAGCCGGTCCACGTTGATGCCGGCCCGTCGCGCCGCCTCGGCGTTGCCGCCGACCGCGTAGAGGTGACGGCCGTAGGCCGTGCGGTTGAGCACGAACGTCCAGAACACCAGTAGGAGCGCGACGATCGGCACGACCACCGGCATGCCCTTGTTCGAGGTGATCAGCGGGTTGATGCTGCGCTCCTGGTTGAGCACGTAGACCGCGAGCACGATCAGCAGCGCCAGCCCGCCGATCCGGGCGCCCATCACGGCTGCCGGTTCGGTCACCAGGCCCCGGGAGACGCGATTGCGGTGACGCAGCAGCTGGGCGACGGCGTAGCCGAGAATCGCGACGGCGGCGAGCAGCCAGCCGATGGCAGGCGCGATGCGGCCATTCTCGATGCCGACGATCACGTCGTCGCTGATCGAGATGTTGCTGCCCTCCTTCATGAGCAGCAGCACCACGCCCTGGAAGGCGAGGAAGCCGGCCAGGGTCACCACGAAGGACGGGATGCCCACCTTCGCGACCAGGAATCCGAGGATCAGGCCGATCAGCACACCGGTGATCAGGGCCGCGAGGACGGCGACGTACCACGGGTAGCCGAGCACGCTGACCACGTTCGCCAGGATTCCGGCGCAGACGCCGCTGGCGAAGCCGGCAGAGAGGTCGATCTCGCCGAGCAGGAGCACGAAGATCAGCCCCATGGCGATCACGGTGACCGCGGCGCCCTGGGTGAAGAGGTTGGCGAAGTTCCCCGCGGAGAAGAAGACCGGGCGCACGATGGTGAACACCACGCAGAGCACCACGAGGCCGATGACCGCGGGCAGGGCGCCCAGGTCACCGCCGCGTACCCGGGCGAGGTAGTTGCGGACGTGGTCGCCGACGGTGTGTGCGGGCGTGACGGCGGCCGGTCCTTCCTTCTTCACGGCGGTGGCGGTCATCGGAGCGCTCCCGAGGTTGCGTCGGCGGATTCGGTGCCGTTGCCGGGTTCGGTGGAGAGACCGAGGTTGCCGGAACGGCCCGCGGTGATCAGCTCGACCACCTGCGAGTGGGTGATGTCGCTGGTCTTGACCTGGGCGACCATCTGGCCGAGGTAGAGCGCGGCGATCCGGTCGGAGACGGCGAAGACGTCGTTCATGTTGTGCGAGATGAGCACCACGGCCAGGCCGTTGTCCGCCAGCCGGCGCACCAGCTCCAGCACCTGGGCGGTCTGCGCGACGCCGAGCGCGGCGGTCGGCTCGTCCAGGATGACCAGCTTGCTGTTCCAGAGCACGGCCTTGGCGATGGCGACGGTCTGCCGCTGGCCGCCGGAGAGGCTGGCCACGTGCTGGCGCAGCGACTTCACGGTGCGCACGCTCAGGCCGGCGAGCGTCTCGGCGGCCATCTGCTCCATGGTCGGCTCGTCGAGCACGATGCCGCTGCGCTTCTCCCGGCCGAGGAACATGTTCTGCACGATGTCGAGGTTGTCGCAGAGCGCGAGGTCCTGGTAGACGACCTCGATCCCGAGGTCGGCGGCGTCGCGGGGGCTGTTGATGCTGACCGGCTTGCCGTCGAAGAGGAACTCGCCGGCGTCGGTGGGATGGATGCCGCTGATGCACTTGACCAGGGTCGACTTGCCGGCGCCGTTGTCGCCGACGAGCGCGGTCACCTCGCCGGGGTGCGCGGCGAAGGCGACGTCGCGGAGCACCTGGACGGGACCGAAGCTCTTGTCGATCCCGCGTAGCTCCAGCAGGGGGGTTGCGGACACGGGTTCTCCTTTGGGCGGAGGGAGGTCTCGGATCCCGTCCGGCGCGGGCGCCGCCCGGCACGGGGTTCTCCCGTGCCGGGCGGCGCCGCGTGAGGCGGGTGGGTCAGCTCACGCCGGCGTCGGTGCAGAGCTTCGCGAAGGCACCGGTGCAGAGCTCTTCCTTGGTGACGTAGCCGTCGGCCACCACGTCCTTGACGTTGTCCTTGTAGATGGCCTTGGGCTCCAGCAGCACGGACGGCACGTCCCGGCCGCCCTCCGGGTCCTTGACCGTCTGGCCGGTGTCCTTCCGCTCACCCTTGGCGAGCGCGATGGCCAGCTCGGCGGCGGCGTCCGCCTCCTTCTTGACCGCCTTGTAGACGGTCATGCACTGGTCACCGGCGAGGATGTTCTGCAGACCCTGGACGGTGGCGTCCTGGCCCGTCACCGGCACCTTGCCGTTGAGCTGGTTCTTCTTCAGCACCGAGATGGCCGCGTTGCCCAGGCCGTCGTTGGCGGCGAGCACGCCGTCGATCTTGCCCTTCTGCTGGGTGAGCATCTGCTCGAAGATCACACCGGCCTGCGCGTTGTCCCAGTCCGGGACGTTCTGGTCCGGGCCCTTCGTGTAATCACCCGAGTCGAACTTCGGCTTGAGGATCGAGTCGTAGCCGTTCTTGAACAGGGTCGCGTTGTTGTCGGTCTGGGAGCCGTTCAAGTAGGCGACGACCGGCTTCTGCGCGCCCTTGTCGGTCAGGCACTTGCTCAGGCCCTCGCCCTGGAGCTTGCCGACCGCCTCGTTGTCGAAGCTGACGTAGTACTGGGCGGAGCCGCCCAGGGTCAGCCGGTCGTAGTCGATGGTTGCGACGCCCTGCGACTTGGCCTTCTCCAGCACGGCCTTGCCGGTGCCCGAGTCCAGGTTGACGATCATGAGGGCGGTGACGCCGCTGGTCAGCATGCCGTCAGCGATGGTGGAGAAGGCGGACTTGTCGCCCTGGGCGTTCTGGATCGTGTAGTCGACGCCGGCGGCCTTGAACGCCGCCTCCAGGTACTTGCGGTCCGCGCCCTCCCAGCGGGCGGAGGACTTGCTGTCCGGCAGGATCACGCCGATCTTCGGCTTCTTGGCGTTGGAGCCGCCGGCCTCGTCGGAAGAACCGCCGTTGTCACCACAGGCGGCCATGCTGCCGGTCGCGAGAAGACCGACGGCCGCGAAGGTGAGGAAGCCCTTGCGCATGTGCAGGGTCCTTTCGGAGGTGGGGGAGTGGTGCTGGTTTGTTGTGTCCGGCAACGTATCCCCCGCCTCCCATGTGCCGCAAGACTGCCGAGGTCAGAAGTTTGTTGGCGGCGGTAACAATTCAGCAACGTTCGCGTAACTGGACAAAGTGACAGAGGGTGGGCTGAGCGTCGGGTCGACTCTGCTGCAGCATGTTGCCCTGCGCCTGGGGTGGAGGGTGAGTGCGTGCGGAGAGTGAAGCCCTTGCGTCCGGATCGCCCGATTCGTAGGGAAAGGTTCCACAAATATTCCGCATCTCCTATGGGTTGAGGATGGTTTGAGCAGGTGAAATACAGGCTTGGCCTTTGATCTACCTAGCGTGATCGCCTTCAAAGTCTTGCAATGAAGGCTGTCGCTTTCTAAGCTGACTTTACTTTCTAGTAGCGGGGAGAATTCGTTGTCTATGAGAAAAACGGCCGCCAGGTTCGGTGCGGTGGCACTGCTCGCGTTGGGGGCGGGCGCCTTCGGTGCGCAGCCAGCGCAGGCGGCAGTGAGCAAGTGCACCTCTGGAGGAGGTTTCCAGCTCTGTATTGGCTATCTGGTCAATTCGTCCGGTACGCTGACCGCCTACACTTCCACGGGATGCAATCTCAACGAGGCGGGAACTTCGATTAGTGCCAGAGTGACCATCCGAAAGAATGGTACTGTGATCGGCACGAAAACTGAGAAGACTACCTCTGGCAGCAGTTCGGCGGATGCGTGCGTAACTGCCACGGGCACGTCCACTAGAAATAACTCTGTGGATAAGTGCGGCGCCCTGTATGTTCCGTCTGACTCAGGTTTTGCATTGCTTACTGTTTGCGACAAGCTGACGGGGTAATTCTGCAGTAGGGGGGGCGGTATGAGTCCGCTCCCCCTGCCTTATTGCGGGGCGGGCTTGCTCTTGTTGTGAGTTATTGAGATTGTGCGCGCTGCACAAAGCGCAATTAGATCAAGCGGGTCAATCGCCACCTGCAACCCCCGGCGGCCCGCCGAGACGTACACCGTCGAGTGCGCCAGCGCGGAGGCGTCGATGACAGTCGGTAGGCGCCTGCGCTGCCCGAGCGGGCTGATGCCGCCGCGGACGTATCCGGTCGCCCGCTCGGCGGTCGTCCGGTCCGCCATCGTGGCCCGCTTGCCGCCGGCTGCGGCGGCGAGCGCCTTCAGGTCCAGCTCGCCGGTCACCGGCACCACCGCCACCGTCAGCCCGCCGTCGACCTCGGTGACGAGCGACTTGAAGACGCGCTCCGGTGTCACCCCGAGCGCGGTCGCGACGAGCGCGCCGTAGTTCGGCGCGTCCGGCGACACGTCGTAGGTGTGGGTGCTGTGGGCGATCTTCCGCTTGCTCAGCAACGCGATCGCCGGAGTGCCAGGGCCCGCCATGGGCGTCAAGCTAGCCCGGCCGGCGGCAGGCCGCGAGCCGAAACCGCGCGCCGGGGTCAGCCGCCGGGCGGAACCGGCCGGCAGACGAGCACCGTCGGGTCGCCCGCGACCCGGGTCAGCGCCAGACTCGCCGCCTCGTCGCCGGACAGCCTCAGGTCGCGACGCAGC
Organism: Micromonospora sp. WMMA1949; assembly: GCF_027460145.1. Lineage (NCBI taxonomy): Bacteria > Bacillati > Actinomycetota > Actinomycetes > Micromonosporales > Micromonosporaceae > Micromonospora > Micromonospora sp. WMMA1949. Next base: position 3,440,562 of record NZ_JAPZBG010000001.1, read on the forward strand.
TTCTCCGGCTCCAGCGCCGACCCGCGCTTGCGGATCTCCACCCGGCCGACCCGCCGTTGCCGCAGCAGGGCGCGCAGCCGCTTCAGCGAGAACGGCAGCACGTCGGTGATCTCCAGGCAGCGGGCGAACGGGGTGGGCCGGGCCTGGTCGGCGTACAGGTAGGCGATCGACGGGTCGGCGAGCGTGGCGCCGAGGTCGGCGGCCAGCTCGGCGACCAGGTGGGCGCGTACCACCGCCGGGTCCGGGTCGTAGAGGAACCGCCGGACCGGTCCCACCGGCGCCTCGGCCGCGCCGGTGCCGGTGAGGTGATAGGAAGGGACCCTTTTACTACCGGAGGCGTTAAGAAGGGGCCCTTCCTTCTCGCGCAGCACTGTGGCGCGGCGGGGGACCTCGGCCAGCTCGCCGCACCAGAGCGCCGCCTCGACCAGGTCGCCGTCCACGCTCACCCACTCCGCCTCGGCGCCGGGCGGGATCAGCGCGTGGTCGAGCCCGGGCGCCACCTTCACCACCGTCCGCGGCACCCGCGCGGCCAGGCCGGTGACGAAGTCCCACGGCGGGGAGTAGGCGTTCGGGTCGAAGACGCGCCGCCCGGTGCCGGCCCGCCGCCGCGCCGGATCGCAGAACACCGCCTCGACAGGGCTCACGTCGAACTCCGTGGCGTCACCGCAGGAGACCGTCACCAGGTCGGCGAGCCCGGCCGCCTCGGCGTTCACGGCAGCCATCGCGGCGGTCAGCGGGTCGGCCTCCACCGCGTACACCCGGATGCCGGCGCGGGCCGCGGCGAGCGCGTCGGCCCCCAGGCCGCACCCCAGGTCGGCCAGCGTGGTCACGCCCGCGGCGCGCAGCCGTGCCGCGCGCCGGTCGGCGACCGCGCGGCGGGTGGCCTGCTCCAGCCCGGCCCGGGTGAGGAACATCCCGGCCGCCGCCGCGCCGAACTTGCCGGCCGCCCGGCGGCGCAGCTCCGCCTGGGTGAGTGCCGCCGCCGCGAGCCCGCCGGGGATGCCGGCCGAGCGCAGCGCGGCCGCCGCCGCCAGCGGGTCGCCGCCGGCCACCCGCTCGGCCGCGGCGAGCGCCGCCGACCCCTCGGGGGTACGCAGCACGGCGAGCTGGTCGAGATCCACGCGCTCATTCTCCCGGCCCGGTTCCGGCGCGACACGGAGGGCGACGCGTTGGCACTCTCCTTGACGGAGTGCTAGCCGAGGAATAACCTGCGATTAGCACTCTCACCCTGAGGGTGCCAACGCCCGAGCCTCGTGCCCGGGGGTTGAGCGCCAGGCGGACCGGCACCCGCGACGACGGCCCCGCCCGGTGGCATGTGGCAGATTGACGCTGGTCGGCGTGCCGGCCGGCAACGACACCAAGTACCCGGGAGGGTATGCCCGTGACTACCGCGACCAAGGTTGCGATCAAGCCGCTCGAGGACCGCATCGTGGTCCAGGCGAACGAGGCCGAGACCACCACCGCCTCGGGCATCGTGATCCCCGACACCGCCAAGGAGAAGCCGCAGGAGGGCACCGTCCTCGCTGTCGGCCCGGGCCGGATCGACGACAAGGGCAACCGCGTGCCGATCGACGTGAAGGTCGGCGACACCGTCCTCTACTCGAAGTACGGCGGCACCGAGGTCAAGTACGCCGGCGAGGAGTACCTGGTGCTCTCCGCCCGCGACGTCCTCGCGGTCATCGAGAAGTAAGCAACCGATCAGTGTCGTTGCCCCGGTCCGGCTCGCCGGGCCGGGGCAACGTCGCTTCGAAGGGATACTGATGGCGAAGATCCTCAGCTTCTCGGACGACGCCCGGCACCTGCTCGAGCACGGTGTCAACGCCCTCGCGGACGCGGTGAAGGTCACCCTCGGCCCGCGCGGGCGCAACGTCGTCCTGGACAAGAAGTTCGGTGCGCCCACGATCACCAACGACGGCGTGACCATCGCCAAGGAGATCGAGCTCACCAACCCGTACGAGAACCTCGGCGCGCAGCTGGTCAAGGAGGTGGCGACCAAGACCAACGACGTCGCCGGCGACGGGACCACCACCGCCACCGTGCTGGCCCAGGCGATGGTCCGCGAGGGCCTGCGCAACGTGGCCGCCGGCACCAACCCGACCGGCCTGAAGCGGGGCATCGACGCGGCGGCCGCCAAGGTCTCCGAGGCGCTGCTCGGCAAGGCCGTCGAGGTCGCCGGCAAGGAGTCGATCGCGCACGTCGCGACCGTCTCCGCGCAGGACGCCGCCATCGGCGAGCTGATCGCCGAGGCGATGGAGAAGGTCGGCCGCGACGGCGTCATCACCGTCGAGGAGGGCTCCGCGCTCGTCACCGAGCTGGAGGTGACCGAGGGTCTCCAGTTCGACAAGGGCTTCATCTCGCCGAACTTCGTCACCGACCTGGAGGCGCAGGAGGCGGTCCTGGAGGACCCGTACATCCTGATCACCACCCAGAAGATCTCGGCGATCGAGGAGCTGCTGCCGCTGCTGGAGAAGGTTCTCCAGAACAACAAGCCGCTGCTCATCGTCGCCGAGGACGTCGAGGGTCAGGCCCTGTCCACGCTCGTGGTCAACGCGCTGCGCAAGACCGTCAAGGTCTGCGCGGTCAAGGCCCCCGGCTTCGGCGACCGCCGCAAGGCGATGCTCCAGGACATGGCGATCCTGACCGGTGCCGAGCTGGTCGCCCCGGAGCTGGGCTACAAGCTCGACCAGGTCGGCCTGGAGGTGCTCGGCACCGCCCGCCGCGTCGTGGTCGACAAGGAGAACACCACCGTCGTCGACGGTGGCGGGCAGGCCGCCGAGGTCGCCGACCGGGTCGCGCAGATCCGCAAGGAGATCGAGGCCTCCGACTCCGACTGGGACCGGGAGAAGCTGGCCGAGCGGCTGGCGAAGCTTTCCGGCGGCATCGCCGTGATCAAGGTCGGCGCGGCCACCGAGGTCGAGATGAAGGAGCGCAAGCACCGCATCGAGGACGCCATCGCCGCGACCAAGGCCGCGGTCGAGGAGGGTACGGTCCCGGGCGGCGGCGCTGCCCTGGCCCAGATCCTGCCGGCGCTCGACGACGACCTGGGCTTCACCGGTGACGAGAAGGTCGGTGTCTCGATCGTGCGCAAGGCGCTCGTCGAGCCGCTGCGCTGGATCGCCCAGAACGCCGGCCACGACGGCTACGTGGTGGTGCAGAAGGTCGTCGGCCAGGACTGGGGCCACGGCCTCGACGCCGCCACCGGCGAGTACGTCGACCTGGCCAAGTCCGGCATCATCGACCCGGTGAAGGTGACCCGCAACGCGGTCAGCAACGCCGCGTCGATCGCCGGCCTGCTGCTCACCACCGAGAGCCTCGTGGTGGAGAAGCCGGCCGAGCCGGAGCCGGCCGCCGGTGGGCACGGCCACTCGCACGGCCACGGCCACCAGCACGGCCCGGGCTTCTGACCCGAGGAGTACGCCCGACGTCAGGGCACACCGCCGACCCGGTGGTGTGCCCTGACGCGTATGTCCTTACGGATCGCTGACGAGATTGGCAGCCGGCCCCGCGGGGCGACCAGACTGGATGCCGTGAGCACCCTTTCCCGCCGCCGCGCGGCGCCGGCCGGTGTCGTCGCCGCCGTGGTGGCACTCGGCACCGCCGAACCCGTGGCGGTCCTGACCGGTCCCCGGTCCGCTCCGCTCGTCGCCGTCGGTGGACTCGTCGTGGACCTGGTGCCCGAGCCGCTCAAGCAGTTCGCCATCGACGTCTTCGGCACGTACGACAAGATCGCCCTGCTGGTCGGTACGGCGCTGCTGCTGGTCGCCTTCGGGGCGCTGCTCGGCCTGGCGGCGGTCCGGCGCCTGGCGATCGGCCTGACCGGCGTCGCCGCGTTCACGGTGCTCGGCGTCGCCGCCGCGCTGACCCGGGCCGGCTCTGACGCGTTCGACGCGCTGCCCTCGCTGGTCGGGGGCGCACTGGGCGCGCTGACGCTGTGGGCGTTCGTGGCCGGTCCGCTGAGCGACGACCCGGCCCGGGGGCGGGCCGGGCGCGACCGGACCGACGCCGTGCGACGCGACCCGGCCGGGGCCGATCCGGCGAAGCACGCCGGGGCGGACCCGGCGGACGGCGAGCCGTCGTCCGCGCCGCCTCCGTCGTCCGCGCCGCCTCCGTCGTCCGCGCCGCCTCCGGCGGTTGCCGCGCTGGCCCGCGAAGGAGACGCGCCGGGCGGGTGGGAGCCGGTCCGGCACGACGACGACGCGGAGTCGCGTCGGCGGTTCCTGCGTGGCGCCGGGCTGCTGGCCGGAACGGCGGCGGTGGCCGGGCTGGGCGGGCACTGGCTGGCCGGAAGGCGTGGCGTGTCGGCGGCCCGGGAGGCGGTGACGCTGCCCGCCCCGGCCGCGCCCGCCCCGCAGGTGCCGGCCGGAGCGGACCTGTCGCTGCCCCGGCTCGCGCCGTACGTGACGCCGAACCGGGAGTTCTACCGGATCGACACGGCGCTTGTGGTGCCGCAGGTGGACCCGGTGACGTGGCGGCTGCGGATCCACGGGCGGGTGCGTAACCCGATCGAGCTGAGCTTCGACGACCTGCTGGCCCGCCCGATGGTCGAGCGGTACGTGACGCTCGCCTGCGTCTCCAACGAGGTGGGCGGCGACCTGATCGGCAACGCGCGCTGGCTCGGCGTACCGATCAAGGAACTGCTCGACGAGGCCGACCCGCTCGACGGCGCGGACCAGGTGGTCGGCCGCGCGGTCGACGGCTGGACCTGCGGCACGCCGACATCGGTGCTGCGCGACGGGCGGGACGCGCTGCTCGCGGTCGGCATGAACGGCGAGCCGCTGCCGATCCAGCACGGCTTCCCGGTGCGGATGGTGGTGCCCGGCCTCTACGGGTACGTGTCGGCCTGCAAGTGGCTCACCGAGTTGGAGCTGACCAGCTTCGCCGACTTCGACGCGTACTGGGTGCCGCGCGGCTGGTCCGCGCAGGGCCCGATCAAGACGCAGTCCCGGATCGACACGCCCCGGCCCCGCAGCCGCCCGTCGGCCGGGCCGGTGACGGTGGCCGGTGTGGCGTGGGCGCAGCATCGCGGCATCAGCCGTGTCGAGGTACGCGTCGACGGCGGCCCCTGGCAGGAGGCGACGCTCGCCCCGGCGGTGTCGGCGGACACCTGGGTGCAGTGGTCCTGGCGGTGGGACGCGACGCCGGGCGAGCACACGCTCCAGGTGCGGGCGACCGACACCACGGGCGAGACGCAGACGGAACAGCGCGCCCCGGTCGCCCCCGACGGCGCAACGGGATGGCACACGGTCAGGGTCACAGTCGCCTGACCCGCAGACCGCACCCTCCTGAGTCGGGCCGTGTCCCCGCTCCTCGGCGCCTCCGCAAGAGATCTTGGTAGGAAACGGCCCCTATAGGGGCGTAAAGCTTCCAAGATCTATGGGTGTCCTAGCGACTGGAACGCTGATCCTGGTATTCGAAACGGATGGCCGGCGGATGCCCCCGGGGCCACGACACGACGCCGCGCCCCGGGGTCCGGGGCGCGGCGTCGAGGATCGTGAACCGGGTCAGGCGACCTTGCGCTGGTCCGGCACGGCGGTGTTGTGCGGCCGGCCGAGGCGGGCCTCCAGCCGGGCAATGTCCACCCGGGTCTGCCGGCGGTCGGCCAGGTCCTCCCAGCCGAGTGCGAGCAGCCGCAGCCGCTCGGACTCGCTGAACCCGCCCCAGACGCCGTACGGCTCGCGCACGGAGAGCGCGTGGGCGGCGCACTCGGCGCGTACCGGGCAGGCGCGGCAGACCGACTTGGCGCTCGTCTCGCGGCGCATCCGGGAGGAGCCGCGCTCGCCGTCGGGGTGGAAGAACTGCGCGCTGTCGCGGCCACGGCAGGCTCCGAGCCGCTGCCAGTCCCAGAGCTCGTCGATCGGTCCAGGCAGCCTACGTACGTTCGACATCAGCACCCCTCCTCCCGCGCGGCACCGCGGAGAATGTTCGTTGCCAGCTACCGGGCGGCGGTCCGCGCGGGATGCCGGTTCCGGATGAACCCCTCGGTACCCGAGCGGTCCGCGCCTCACACATCTGTGATCGAAAACCTCGGACACTCGGCGGCATATGCCCCATCTGTCGGAAAAGTTCGGATGATTGCCCGGAACCCCCTCCCGACCCCACCTCCGCATGGTCTGCTCTGAGTCGGAGAGGAGACCACTGTGCGTAGTGTTCTTGTGTGCGTTCGGACACCATTGGCGGCCCAGCATCTGACCTCCGCGGCGGCGCGGCTCGGGCTGTCCGGCGTCGTCCGGACGGCCGTCTCCGACCCGGAGGTGATGTTGCGGCTCGCCGAGCGTCCGGTGGACGTGGTGCTCGCCGACACCGCGCTGACCCGCCCGGACAGCGCCGGCTTCGTCCGGCGGGTGCTGGCCCGCGCCCCGCAGGCCGCGGTGCTGCTGCTCGGCGCCGAGGAGTCGGAGTCGGCAGCGGCCACCATCAGCGCCGGTGCGCGCGGCCTGATCCAGAACGCCGACCACGACCTGACCAGCGCGGTGGCCAAGGCGCTGCTGCTGCTCTCCGCCCCCGGGCGGAGCAACAGGCACCGGGTGGCGGACACCGCCCGGGACGCGGCGGCGGTGGGCGGACCGACCCGGTCGGCGGGGCGTACCCAGGGTGGGCCCGGCTGGCCGGCGACGGCGCCGGTGGACGCGGCGGGCCTGCCCACAGTGGTGCCGGTGCAGCGGGGTGAGGACCCGGACGACCCGGCGGCGGCCGACGGCGCGGAGGCACCCCGGGCCGGTGCGGCCCAGCGGCCGGCGCGGGCGCCGCGCAGCGCGATCGGGCTGACCGAGCGGGAGCTTCAGGTGCTGCTCGGCATGGCCGAGGGCAAGAGCAACGCGGAGATCGGACGGGAGCTGTTCGTCTCCGAGGACACGGTCAAGACGCACGCCCGGCGGCTGTTCCGCAAGCTCGGCGCGCGCGACCGGGCGCACGCCGTGGCGGCCGGATTCCGGGCCGGCCTGGTGGCCTGACCCGCGCGGGGATCACTCCTGCGCGGTGTCGTCGGTGCCCTCGGTGAGCGTGTCGTGCACGCCGTCGGCGTAGCCGCGGGCGTAGTCCCAGCTCACGTAGTGGTCCGGGTCGGGGTCGTAGGCCGGTTCGTGCACCCGGGGGCGCCCCGAGTTGAGCAGGTGGCGCAGGTTGCCGCGCAGCAGGTCCCAGTCGAAGTAGTGCGGCTCGCGGCAGTCCTCGCACTCGATCACCAGGCCGCGCACGCCGATCGGCTGGAGCAACGCCTGGTAGATCTCCAGATCGGCGAGATCCTCCAGGACGTCCTGACGCTCGACCTCGGTCAGCGGGTCGAGCGCGTCGTCGTCGCCGGGATCGTGCAGGCCGGCAGCCGGATCGGCCGGGTCGCCGTTGAACGGGTCGATGGGCTCGTCGTGCACCCCCTCACCGTAGACCCCGAGCCGCCGGAAAGCCCGCCCCAGCCCGTGCTGTGGCCCGGCCTACCCTCGGGCCCGCCGCTGCCCGGGCGCGGACGGGTAGGTGGGTACGATGAGGCGACGCGCCGTCACCCGGCGCCTGCCGGTGCCCCCGCGCGCCGCCTCGCTGCAGCCCGTTCGACCAGCTCAGGGGAGCAATCGTGGAGAATTCGCCCAGCACCGAGATTCCGGCCGGCGCCGACGGCGGGGAGCTGGGTGGCCATCTGCCCGAGCTGCCGGCCGGTTCGGCCCGCGTGGTGCCGCTCGGGCTGACCTTCGACGACGTGCTGCTCCAGCCGGGCGAGTCGGACGTCGTGCCCAGCCGCGTCAACACCCGCACCCGCCTCACCCGCAACATCGAGCTGACCGTGCCGCTGCTGTCCAGCGCGATGGACACGGTCACCGAGGCGCGGATGGCGATCGCCATGGCCCGCCAGGGCGGCATCGGCGTGCTGCACCGCAACCTCTCCGTCGAGGACCAGGCGCTCCAGGTCGACCTGGTGAAGCGCTCCGAGTCCGGCATGATCACCAACCCGGTGACCGCCAGCCCGGAGGACACGCTGCGCGAGGTCGACGCGCTCTGCGGGCGCTACCGCATCTCCGGCGTCCCGGTCGTGGACGGCCAGGGCCAGCTGGTCGGCATCGTCACCAACCGCGACATGCGGTTCGTCTCCGACCCGGCCACGCCGGTGCGCGAGATCATGACCCGCACCCCGCTGATCACCGCGCCGGTCGGCGTGAGCAAGGACGACGCGCTCGGCCTGCTGCGCCAGCACAAGATCGAGAAGCTGCCGATCGTGGACGCGGGCGGCAAGCTGCGCGGCCTGATCACGGTCAAGGACTTCACCAAGAGCGAGCAGTACCCGAACGCCACCAAGGACGACGCGGGCCGGCTCCGGGTCGCCGCCGCCGTCGGCGTGGGCGAGGACGGCTACAAGCGGGCCCGTGCCCTCGTCGACGCGGGCGTGGACGTCGTCATCGTGGACACCGCGCACGGTCACCAGCGCGCCGTGCTGGAGATGGTCGCCCGGCTCAAGCGGGACGTCACCATCGACATCGTGGGCGGCAACATCGCCACGTACGCGGGCGCGAAGGCGCTCGTCGAGGCCGGCGCGGACGGCGTCAAGGTGGGCGTCGGCCCGGGCGCCATCTGCACCACCCGGATCGTCGCCGGGGTCGGCGTACCGCAGATCACCGCGATCATGGAGGCGACCCGCGCCGCCCGTCCGGCCGGCGTACCGGTGATCGGCGACGGCGGCATCCAATACTCGGGCGACATCGCCAAGGCGCTCGTCGCGGGCGCGGACACGGTGATGCTCGGCAGCCTGCTGGCCGGCTGCGAGGAGAGCCCCGGCGAGCTGATCTTCATCAACGGCAAGCAGTACAAGGCGTACCGGGGGATGGGCTCGCTCGGCGCGATGCAGTCGCGCGGCCAGGGCAAGTCCTACTCCAAGGACCGCTACTTCCAGCAGGACGTGCTCGCCGAGGACAAGCTGGTCCCGGAGGGCGTCGAGGGCCAGGTGCCCTACCGGGGGCCGCTGTCCGCCGTCGCCCACCAGCTCATCGGCGGGCTGCGCGCCGCCATGGGGTACGTGGGCGCGGAGAGCATCCCGGAGCTGCACCGGCGTGGCCAGCTCATCCGGATCACCGCGGCCGGGCTCAAGGAGAGCCACCCGCACGACATCCAGATGACCGTCGAGGCGCCCAACTACCACTCCCGCTGACCCACCACCCCCAACCACCTGGAGTCCCCCATGCGTGACGTGGTCGAGATCGGGCTGGGCAAGACCGCGCAGCGCGGCTACCACCTGGACGACATCGCCATCGTGCCGAGCCGCCGCACCCGGGACGTCGACGACGTCTCCACCGCGTGGCAGCTCGACGCGTACCAGTTCGGCATCCCGTGCGTCGCGCACCCCTCCGACGCGACCATGAGCCCGGCCTCGGCGGTCCGGCTCGGTCAGCTCGGCGGCCTCGGCGTACTCAACGTCGAGGGCCTCTGGACCCGGTACGAGAACCCGGCCAAGATCCTGGAGGAGCTGGCCGGGCTCGGCGAGGACGCGCGGGCGACCAAGCGCCTCCAGGAGGTCTACGCCGAGCCGATCCGGCCCGACCTGATCGCCGAGCGGGTGCGCGAGCTGCGCGAGGGCGGCGGGACGGTGGCGGTGCGGGTCTCCCCGCAGCACACCCTGGCGCTGGCCCCGGTGATCCTGGACGCCGGTGTGGACATCCTGGTCATCCAGGGCACGCTCGTCTCGGCCGAGCACGTCTCCACCACCGACGAGCCGCTGAACCTCAAGGAGTTCATCGCCGACCTGGACCTGCCTGTCGTCGTCGGCGGCTGCACCGACTACAAGACCGCGCTGCACCTGATGCGTACCGGCGCGGCCGGCGTGATCGTGGGCATCGGCGGCGACGACTGGTCGACCACGGAGTCGGTGCTCGGCATCCGGGTGCCGATGGCCACCGCCATCGCCGACGCCGCCGCGGCCCGCCGCGACTACCTCGACGAGACCGGCGGCCGGTACGTGCACCTCATCGCCGACGGCGACATGCAGACCTCCGGCGACATCGCCAAGGCGCTCGGCTGCGGCGCGGACGCGGTGATGCTCGGCGAGCCGCTGTCGCTGTGCGAGGAGGCTCCGGCCGGCGGTGCCTGGTGGCACTCCGCGGCCAGCCACCCGTCGCTGCCCCGTGGTGCGTTCGAGGTGGCCGGCGAGCCGCTCGGCTCGATGGAGAAGCTGCTGTTCGGCCCGGCCGACGAGCCGGACGGCCAGCTCAACCTCTTCGGCGGCCTGCGCCGCGCGATGGCCAAGTGCGGCTACCGCGACCTGAAGGAGTTTCAGAAGGTCGGGCTGGTCCTCGACCGCTGAGCACCGGCTGAGCACCGCATGACGGCGCGGGCGGCGGCGCGGACGTGTTCCGGCCCCGCCCGCGCCGTCGCGCGTCTAGGCTCGCCGGGTGAGACGGCGGCGGGTCTGGGCGGCAGGGCTGGTGGCGGCGGCGCTCGCGCTGGGCGGCTGCACCGGCGGTGACGACGACAACGGGTTCCGGCCGGGCGCGGCGGACGCCGGTGACCCGTACGTGCCGGGAGCCGGCAACGGCGGCTACGACGTGGGCCACTACGCGCTGGACGTGCGCTACGACCCGGCCGGCGACAAGCTCACCGGCACCGCGACGCTGACCGTCACCGCCACTCGGGCGCTGTCCCGGTTCCAGCTCGACCTGGCCGGGCTGGACGTCGAGCGGGTGCGGGTGGACGGGGAGGCGGCGAAGCACCGCCACGACGGTGCCGAGCTGATCGTCACCCCGCCGCGCGGGCTGCCGTCGGGGAAGCGGTTCACCGTCGAGGTGACGTACGGCGGGGTGCCGAAACCGCTGCCCAACGCCGAACTCGGCGACGGCGGATTCCACGCCACACCGGACGGTGCGATAGCGCTCGGCCAGCCCGAGTCGGCGAGCACGTGGTATCCGGTGAACGACCACCCGTCGGACAAGGCCACCTACAACCTCGCGGTCACCGTGCCGGACGGCCTCGCCGCGCTGTCCAACGGCGTGCCGCGGGGCAAGACGTCCAGCGGCGGCTGGACCACCTGGCGCTGGGCGGAACGCGCGCCGATGGCCAGCTACCTGAGCACGCTGGTGATCGGCGACTACCGGGTCAGCAGCGGCACCCACGCCGGGAAGCCGCTGGTCACCGCCGTCGCGGCGGCGCTGCCGCCGGACGGTCCGGCCGCCGCGTCGGTGGCCCGCACCGGCGAGATCGCCGACTTCCTGGCCGCGCGCTTCGGGCCGTATCCGTTCGAGGCGTACGGCGGTGTCGTGGTCGCCGACGAGCGGATCCGGTACGCGCTGGAGACGCAGAGCCGGCCGGTCTACGGGCCGGGCTTCTTCCGGGGCGACCGGCCGAACACCGAGGTGGTCGCGCACGAGCTGGCCCACCAGTGGTTCGGCGACAGCGTCTCGGTGGCCCGGTGGAGCGACATCTGGCTCAACGAGGGCTTCGCCACGTACGCCGAATGGCTCTGGGCCGAGCACGACGGCGGGCGGACGGTGGCGCAGACCTTCGCGGAGCGCTACGCGGCCACCGACTGGTCCAGGCCCACAGTCGACCCGGGCCGGGCCGGGATGTTCGGCGACGCGGTCTACCAGCGGGGTGCGCTCGCGGTGCACGCGCTGCGCCGCGCCGTGGGCGACGAGACGTTCTACCGCGTGCTGCGCGGCTGGCTGGCGCAGCACCGCGACGGCAACGTCACCACCGCCGACTTCGTCGGGTACGCCGAACGCACGTCGGGCCGCCCGCTGCGGGCGCTGCTGGACGCCTGGCTGGTCGGTGGTACGCCGCCGGGACTGCCGTGACGCACGCGTGACCGCCGCTGGGTAGGCTGCCGCGGTCGGGGCGGCCCATGGGCGGGGCCGCCGAACGGCGCGGGAGGGATCGAGGCGATGACGCGGCGCGGCGCACGACGACGGCTCGGGTTGCTGACCTGCGGCACGCTGCTGGTCGCAGGCTGCGGTTCGGGCGACCCGGACCCCGGCCCCGCGTCACCCACCACGCCCACGCCGGCCGCCTCGCGCACCTTCGCGCCGGGTGCCGCCGGGGCCGGGGATCCGTACTTCCCGAGCTACGGCAACGGCGGGTACGACGTCGCCCACTACACCGTGAAGGTGCGCTACGACCCGGAGACGGACAAGCTCAGCGGCACCACCACGCTGCGGGCCACCGCCACCGCCAACCTGTCCGCGTTCAACTTGGACCTGGCCGGGCTGACCGTCCGCTCGGTCACTGTGGACGGCACCGCCGCCCGGCACAGCCGCACCGAGGACGAGCTGGTGATCACCCCGGCGATCGGGCTGACCTCCGGCAACGGCTTCACCGCCGAGATCCGGTACGACGGCCGGCCGGAGCCGCTGCGTACCGAGTCGCTGGGCGAGGGCGGCTGGCTGCACACCACCGACGGGGCGATCGCGCTCGGTCAGCCGGAGTCGGCGAGCACCTGGTTCCCGGTCAACGACCACCCGTCGGACAAGGCCACCTACGACATGGAGATCACCGTCCCGAAGGGACTGACGGCGGTCTCCAACGGCGTGCCGAAGGGGAAGACGACAAGCGGCGCCTGGACCACCTGGAAGTGGTCGGAGACCGCCCCGACGGCCAGTTACCTGACCACCGTGGCGATCGGGAAGTTCCGGGTCACCACCGGGGAGCACAAGGGACGACCGGTCTACAACGCGGTCACCACCCAGGTGGCGGAGGGCGCGCCGGACCGGTCCATCGCGCGCACGATCGAGGTCGCCGACTACCTGGAGAGCGTCTTCGGGCCGTACCCGTTCGAGGCGTACGGCGGCGTGGTGATCGACGACGAGCGGATCCGGTACGCGTTGGAGACGCAGAGCCGGCCGGTCTACTCGGCGAGCTTCTTCCGGCAGGGCGACAACACCGGTGTGGTCGCGCACGAACTGGCCCACCAGTGGTACGGCAACAGCGTGTCGATCCAGCGCTGGCAGGACATCTGGCTCAACGAGGGGCTCGCCACGTACGCCGAGTGGCTGTGGGCCGAGCACAGCGGCTCCACCACGGTGCAGCGGACGTTCGAGCAGAAGTACGCCAACGCCGGCGGGCAGGTGTGGCGTACGCCCCCGGGCAAGCCGGGCGTGGCGAACCTGTTCAGCCGCTCGGTCTACGACCGGGGCGGGATGACTGTGCACGCGCTGCGGGTGGCGGTGGGCGACACCGCGTTCTTCACCGTCCTGCGCACCTGGGCGGCGGAGCGGAAGAACGGCAACGCCACCACCGCCGACTTCGTGGCGCTGGCCGAGCGGATCTCCGGCAAGAAGCTGGCGAAGGTCTTCGACCCGTGGCTGTACGGCACCGAGCGCCCGCCCGCCCCCAAGTCGCTGTAGTGGGTCAGTTCTTGACGCGCAGCGACGGGTGGGCGGCCAGGAACGCGTCGGCCCGCCCGCCGCGCAGCGCGGTGAGGAAGTCGCGGCCGAGCGGCTTGAGCTGCTCACCCCGGTAGGCGCCGCCGCTGCTCACCCCGGCGCCGGGCAGCACGACGAGGGTGAGCCGGTCGGCCGGGATACCACCCAGGGCGTACGCGAAGTCGATCAGCTTCCGGCCGCCCCCGGCGTACACCAGGGTCTTGCCCAGCGCGGCCACCACCTGCTCGACCCGCTGCGGGTCGCGGGCCGTGCCCTGGTCGAGGATCTTGCGGGCCAGTGCCCGGAGCAGTTGCTGCTGGTGCCGCTGCCGCGTGTAGTCGCCGCCGGCGGTGTAGCGCTGCCGCGCGTAGTCCAGCGCCTGCCAGCCGGTCAGGTGCCGGGTGCCCTTCCGGTAGACCATCTGCGGCCCGACGTACCCGCCGCCGGTCAGCGTCCGCATGGTGCCGTCCGGGCGGCGGTGCCGGGAGGCGACCTGCTGGTCGACGTAGAGGTCCACCCCGCCGAGCGTGTCCACCAGCTTGTCGAAACCGCCGAACGTGATCACCGCACCGGCGTCGATGCGCAGCCCGGTGTAGCGGGAGACGGTGGTGCGCAGCAGCTCGTACCCCTGGGCGGTGCTGGGGTTGGCCTTGTCTCCCGGCACCCGGCTGCCGTAGCTCATCGCGTGGGTGAGCTTGGTCCGGCCGCCCGGGTAGCGGGCCTTCGGGTAGGCGGGGATGTCGACCACCAGGTCGCGGGGGAGTGAGAACAGGTACGCCTTGTCCAGCCCGGCCGGTACGTGCAGCAGCAGCACCGCGTCGGCGTGCGGCTCCCAGCCGGGGATGCTGACCCGGGTGTCCACGCCGACGAGCAGCAGGTTGAGCGGGCCCTTCAGGTCGGCGCCGGGCGGCGGCGTCGGGCTGGCGGTGGTCGGGGCGGGTGTGGGGGAGGCCGGCGGCGCGGTGCTCGGTGCGGCGGCCGGGGCGGACGGGCGCCCGGACACCAGCCGGGTGGTCACCACCGCTCCGGTGGCCACCAGCAGCGCCGCCACCAGTGCGGCCAGGCCCAGCAGGCGTCGTCTCGTCACGTTCGTGCCTCCCCGTGGAATTCGACGCGCCAGGGGATGCCAAAGGTTGCAGCGGCGGGAATCCCGGCGAATCGAGCGCTCTGCATGATCTGCGAAAAACACTCGCTGGCGCCATAGCTACCGGTCGGTAATGATGCGTTCATGCGTTACGACGTGCTCGTCATCGGTTCCGGGTTCGGCGGCAGCGTCACCGCGCTCCGGCTGGCCGAGAAGGGCTACACGGTGGGCGTCCTGGAGGCGGGACGGCGCTTCGCCGACGACGAGTTCCCGCGTACGTCCTGGCGGGCGCGACGGTTCCTCTGGGCGCCCCGGCTCGGCTGCTTCGGGCTCCAGCGGATCACGCTGCTGCGCTCGGCCGACCGCAAGGCCGGCGGCGGCGTGCTGGTGCTCTCCGGCGCCGGGGTGGGCGGCGGGTCGCTCGTCTACGCGAACACGCTCTACGAGCCGCTGGACGCGTTCTACGCCGACCCGCAGTGGCGGGACATCACCGACTGGCGCGACGAGCTGGCCCGCCACTACGACCAGGCGAAGCGGATGCTCGGCGTCACCACGTACCCGATCGACACCCGGGCGGACCAGGCCGTCCGCGCGGTGGCCGAGCGGATGGGGGTCGCGCACACCTACCACCCGACCCCGGTCGGGGTGCACATCGGGCGCCCCGGCGAGCGGGTGGCCGACCCCTACTTCGGCGGGGCCGGGCCGGACCGCACCGGGTGCAGCCACTGCGGCTCGTGCATGACCGGCTGCCGGCACGGCGCCAAGAACACGCTGGTGAAGAACTACCTCTGGCTGGCCGAGCGGCTCGGCGTGCAGGTGCACCCGCTGACCACTGTCACAGCGGTCCGCCCCGACCCGGCCGGCGGGTACGCGGTGCACACCGAACGCACCGGCGCGTGGCTGCGCAAGCGGCGCGAGGTGATCCACGCCGACCAGGTGGTCTTCGCGGCCGGCGCGCTCGGCACCCAGCGGCTGCTGCACGGCATGAAGGCGGCCGGCGCGCTGCCGGCGCTCTCGCCCCGGCTGGGCGAGCTGACCCGGACCAACTCCGAGGCCATCCTCGGCGCCTCGGTGGCGCCCGGTGCGGCCCGGCGGCGCGGCCTCGACTTCACCGAGGGGGTGGCGATCACCAGCTCGTTCCACCCCGACCCGCAGACCCACATCGAGCCGGTCCGCTACGGCAAGGGCTCCAACGCGATGGGCCTGCTCCAGTCGCTGCTCGTCGACGGGGGTCCCCGCCGCGTCCGGCGCTGGCTGGGCAGCATCGTCCGGCAGCCCGTGCTGGCGGCGCGGATGCTGTCCGTGCGCCGGTGGTCCGAGCGCACCGTTATCGCGCTCGTCATGCAGTCGGTCGACAACTCGCTGACCACCCGCTACCGCCGGGGCCGGCTGGTCTCCGGCCCCGGCCACGGCGCGCCCAACCCGACCTGGATCCCGGCCGGCAACACGGCGGCCCGGCTGCTCGCCGAGGAGATCGGCGGCACCCCGGGCGGTGCGGTCACCGAGCCGTTCAACATTCCGGTGACCGCGCACATCCTCGGCGGCGCGGTCATCGGCGCCACCCCGGACGAGGGCGTGATCGACCCCTGGCACCGGGTGTACGGCCACCCGGGGCTGCACGTGGTGGACGGCGCGGCGGTCTCGGCGAACCTGGGCGTCAACCCGTCGCTGACGATCACCGCGCAGGCCGAGCGGGCCATGTCGTACTGGCCGAACAAGGGCGAGGCGGACCCACGTCCGGCGCTCGGGTCGGCGTACACCCGGGTGGCGCCGGTCCCGCCGCGGCGCCCGGCCGTCCCCCCGCACGCCCCCGCCGCCCTGCGGTGAAAGGAAGGGCCCCTTCTTAACGCCTCCGGTAGAGGAAGGGCCCCTTGTTAACACATTCACCCCGCCACACCGCCGGGGCGCGTCCGGCGGCCCGGTGACTGTCGGTAGGCTTTGCGCACATGAGCACGCCTCGCCCCGTCCTCGTGGTGGACTTCGGAGCCCAGTACGCCCAGCTCATCGCGCGCCGTGTCCGCGAGGCGAAGGTCTACTCGGAGATCGTCCCGCATTCCATGCCGGTGTCCGAGATGCTGGCGAAGAACCCGGCCGCGATCATCCTGTCCGGTGGCCCGTCGAGCGTCTACGCGCCGGGCGCCCCGCAGATCGACGCCGGGATGTTCGAGACCGGCGTACCGGTCTTCGGCATCTGCTACGGCTTCCAGGCCATGGCCCAGGTCCTCGGCGGCACCGTCTCGCGCACCGGCAACCGCGAGTACGGCGGCACCCCGCTGCGCCCGCGCCTGACCGAGCCCGGCGTGCTGCTGCGTGACCTCCCGGCCGACCTGCCGGTCTGGATGAGCCACGGCGACTGCGTCACCGAGGCGCCGGAGGGCTTCACCGTCACCGCCGAGTCGGCGGGCGCCCCGGTGGCCGCCTTCGAGGACCTGGCGGGCCGCCGCGCCGGTGTGCAGTTCCACCCCGAGGTCGGGCACACCGCGCACGGCCAGGAGATGCTCACCCGCTTCCTGTACGACATCGCCGGCATCGCACCGACCTGGACGCCGTCGAACATCATCGACGAGCAGGTCGCCCGGATCCGGGAGCAGGTGGGCGACAAGGAGGTCATCTGCGGCCTCTCCGGCGGCGTCGACTCGGCGGTCGCCGCGGCGCTCGTGCACCGCGCCGTCGGTGACCAGCTCACCTGCGTGTTCGTCGACCACGGCCTGCTGCGGGCCGGTGAGGCCGAGCAGGTCGAGAAGGACTACGTGGCGGCGACCGGCATCAAGCTCAAGGTGGTCGACGCCCGGGAGCGGTTCCTCGGCGCGCTCGCCGGGGTGACCGACCCGGAGCACAAGCGCAAGATTATCGGCCGGGAGTTCATCCGGGTCTTCGAGGCCGCCGCCCGGGAGATCGCCGCGCACGGCGACGTGGAATTCCTCGTGCAGGGCACGCTCTACCCGGACGTGGTGGAGTCCGGCGGCGGCACCGGCACCGCCAACATCAAGAGCCACCACAACGTCGGCGGCCTGCCCGAGGACCTCAAGTTCTCCCTGGTCGAGCCGCTGCGCACGCTGTTCAAGGACGAGGTCCGCACGATCGGCCTGGAGCTGGGACTGCCCGAGGCGATGGTCTGGCGGCACCCGTTCCCGGGTCCGGGCCTGGCCATCCGGATCATCGGCGCGGTCGACGAGGAGCGCCTCGCCGTGCTCCGCAAGGCCGACCTGATCGCCCGGCAGGAGCTGACCACGGCCGGCCTGGACCGGGGCGTCTGGCAGTTCCCGGTGGTGCTGCTGGCCGACGTCCGCAGCGTGGGGGTACAGGGCGACGGGCGCACCTACGGTCACCCGGTGGTGCTGCGCCCGGTCTCCAGCGAGGACGCGATGACCGCCGACTGGTCCCGGCTGCCCTACGACGTGGTGGCCCGGATCTCCACCCGGATCACCAACGAGGTCGCCGAGGTCAACCGCGTCGTCCTGGACGTCACGAGCAAGCCGCCGGGCACCATCGAGTGGGAGTGACGCCGCTCAGGCCGCGGGCGGCGTCTGCGGTCCGGCCCCGGGCTGCGGGGTAGCCGGCGGGACCGGTGCCGCCGGCGGGACCGGCGGCCACCCGGGCGCGGTGCCCGGCGGGTGCGGCCAGGCGGGCGCGCCGGCCGGCTCCTCGGGCATCAGGAACCACATGATCGGGTACGCGAGCGCGGCGAGCCCGCCGGTGAGCACCGTGGCGGTCGCGAAGATCACCCGGATCAGCGTGGGGTCGGCGGCGAAGTAGCGGCCGAGGCCGCTCGCCACACCGGCGATCATGCGGTCGCTGACAGGTCGGCGGAGCTGCTTGTACGGGGCCTGGGAGGGGTTCGGGAAGGTCATGTGTCAACGGTCCCGCGCGCTGCGGCGGTCGACCTCGGTGACCGCCCGGACGGTTACCCTGATCCGTCCCTGAGGCGCCAGCCAAGAGTCAGGAATCCGACTCTTTTCGATGTCGGTAACCCGCTCCGGGGAGAATTTGCTCCCGTGACCACCTCGCTGGAGCCGCTCCGCAGGATCGCGGCATACGCAGTTTGTGCTGATTCAAACGGCCGAGTGTTGCTGGTCCGCGCATCGGAGCGCTCCGGCACCCCCGGCACCTGGTCGCTCCCCGGAGGAGCGGTCGACCACGGTGAGGACCCCAAACACACAGTCGTCCGGGAGACCGCGGCCGAGACCGGGCTCTCGGTGGCGGTCGCCGGCCTCCAGGACGTGCTCGCCGACATGCGGGCGCTACCCGAGCGGCGCATCACGATCCACACCGACCGGCTCCTCTACACCGTGTCGGTCCGTGGCGGGACGCTCACCGATCGGGTCGACCGGCCGACCGACCTGGCCCGCTGGTTCACCCTTGACGAGGCCCGGGAGCTTCCGCTGCGGTCGTTCACCGCACGTGCCCTGGGCCTGCCCACCTCCACCGACGACATCGTGCCGGAGGAGGTGCCCGAGTTCCCCTCGTTCTACGCCGTCCCCGGCCCGGACGGGCTGCACCGGGCGCAGCGCTTCGCCGCGTACGCGGTGGTGACCGACCCGGACGAGCGCGTCCTGCTGACCCGGGTTTCCGACGGCTACCCGGGCGCCGGCTGCTGGCACCTGCCCGGCGGCGGCACCGACTACGGCGAGCAGCCGGGTGCGGCGCTGATCCGGGAACTGGTCGAGGAGACCGGCCAGACCGGCCGCCTGGTCGAACTGCTCGGGGTGGCCAGCCACCGGGACGCCGCCTCGCTCGGCCCGGAGGGCTACCCGATCGACTGGCACGGCGTACGCGCCTTCTATCGGGTGGTCGTCGACCAGCCCGCGCCACCCACCGTGGCCGACGTCGGCGGCTCCACCTGCGAGGCCCGCTGGTTCCGCCGCGACGAACTCGGCGCCCTTCCCACCGACCGCCTCACCGAGGTGACGGCCGAGGCAGTCCAGGCCGCCCACCTTCTCTGACCCGCACCCCCGAGCGCCCCACCCGGCGATCATGAGGTTGACGGCGGGAAATGCCCGCCTCGGTACCGCTAACCTCATGATCGACGGAGTGGGGCGCTCGGGTGCGGGGGAGTGGTGCGGGTGGAACAGCGGCGGCGGGTCGGGGCCTACGGGGTGCTGCGGGACTCCGACGGGCGGGTGCTGCTGGCGCGCGGCTCGGCGAAGTGCCCGTACCCGGGGGTGTGGCAGCTGCCCGGCGGCAGCGTCGAGCACGCGGAGCACCCGGCCGACGCGGTGGTCCGCGAGTTCGCCGAGGAGACCGGGCTGACCGTCGCGCCCGGCGCGATCCGGGCCGCGGTGGCCGACGTGGCCGCGTTCGCCGACCTGGGGATCGCGCTGCACACCGACCGGTTGATCTTCGAGGTCGAGGAGCGGGGCGGGCGGCTGCGACCCGAGCCGGCCGGCGGCACTGACGAGGTGGGCTGGTTCACCCCGCAGGAGGCCGCGAGCCTCCCGCTGATGGTGTTCACCGCCGAACTGCTCGGCCTGCCGGTGACGCCGCTGCCGGCCGGCCTGCCCCGAGGACTGCCCGTCGACCCGGCCGGGTGCTCCGCCGACCGGCGGCAGCGCTTCGCCGCGTACGGGCTGGTCACCGACCCCGTCGACCGGGTGCTGCTCACCATGATCGCCGACGGGTATCCGGGCGCGGGTCGCTGGCACCTGCCCGGCGGCGGCACCGACCACGGCGAGCAGCCGGCCGCCGGGCTGCTGCGCGAGCTGGTCGAGGAGGCCGGGCAGCTGGGCCGGGTGGTCGACCTGATCGCCGTGGACAACCTGCACAACCCGGCCGCGCTCGGCCCGGAGGGCCGCCCGCTGGACTGGCACGGCGTCCGGGTGATCTACCGGGTACGCGTGGACGCGCCGACCGACGCGGTGGTGACCGAGCTGGCCGGCGGCTCCACCGCGCGGGCCGCCTGGTTCGCGCCGGAGCAGGTCACGGGCCTGCCGATGACCGACGTCGCCGCCCGCGCCACCGGCCGGCGGGTGAGCTGAATCGCTCGCCGAGCCGCCCTGGTTGACCTCCGGTACAGTCAGGAGTAGGGCCGACCGACGAAAACGGGCGTTGAGCCCCGAGGTGGGAATGAATGGGCGGTTCGCGCGGTTAAGGGAGATATAAGTACCGCCGGCAGCTATCGCCAAGCCCTAGTCCCCTGTGCAATGGTGTACTCCGCAAAAGGGCTGCCGGACCCGAAAGGTCCGGCACGAGACAGCCGGACACCCGCCCCACCGTGGGCGGCAAGCCGATCCGGTGATGGAGGAAACGTGCCGAGAGCCCCATGGCGCCGGCGTCGTACGACTGACAGTCCGCGCCCCGCAGGGCGTCGCTGGGCGGGCAGGTTGCGCCGCAGCAGTACGTTCGCCCGCCAGGTGCTGCTGGTCCGAGTGGGCCGCCGGGACGGCGCGACCGTCTCGGGGACCGACCGGGTCACCCCCGACCACCGTTACGCCGACCGCCAGCGCCTGCGCTACGGCCGGCTCGACACCGACATCGAGACCGTGCGCCCGATCAGCCCGGCGCTCGCGCCGGCCGCCCCGGTCGACGACGAGTCTCCGGCGATGGCGATCCCGCTGCTGCCGGGTGAGCGCACCGCCGCCCGCCGGGCCAAGTTCGCGCTCGTCAACGCGTGCACGCTGAGCAGCCTCATGCTCGGCATGCTGGCCATCTTCCTGGCCATGCGCGGTGACGTGCAGATCGCCGCGATCTGCCTGATCGCGTGCGTCGCGTTCGACGGCCTCGACGGCGCGCTGGCCCGCAAGCTCGGTGTGGCCAGCCCGTTCGGCGCGCAGATGGACTCGCTCGCCGACATGTGCTCGTTCGGCCTCGCCGCGCCGGTCGTGGTCTACGCCTCGCTCGCCGGTTCGGTGCCCCCGGCCGCCGCCGCGGTCTCCTGCGCGCTCGTCGCCGCGTGCGCCGCGATCCGGCTCGCCCGGTTCAACGTCTCGCCGAAGGACGGCCGCTTCTTCTGCGGCGTGCCGACCACGATGGCGGCCGCCGTGCTGGCCCTGACCGTGGCCATCGGCGTACCGGTCTCCGGCCTGGTCATGGTGGCCGGCGTCGCGCTGCTCGCCTTCGCCATGGTGTCCAGCTTCCCGTACGCGAAGCTGGCCCGGCTGCTGAAGCTGCCGCCGTGGCTCTGGCTGGCCCCGGTGGTCGGCGCGCTCGTCGACATCCGGCTCACCTTCGCCCTCGTGGTGGTGGGCTACCTGGTCAGCGGGCCGCTGCTCTGGCTGCACCAGCGCCGTACCGCCTGACCCGACAACGACAGAAGGGGCGCCGCTGCAGCGGCGCCCCTTCTGTATGTCCGGCGGCTGTCAGCGCCAGCGGGCGATCACCGTCGCGCCGCCGACCACCTTGTCGCCCGGCCCGACGAGCGGGTCCGCGGCGTCGGCCGGCAGATAGACGTCG
This sequence comes from Micromonospora sp. WMMA1949, assembly GCF_027460145.1. NCBI lineage: Bacteria > Bacillati > Actinomycetota > Actinomycetes > Micromonosporales > Micromonosporaceae > Micromonospora > Micromonospora sp. WMMA1949. Next base: position 3,462,360 of record NZ_JAPZBG010000001.1, read on the forward strand.
GTACGCGAGCCGAACCGGATCAGGCCGAATCGCTCGCCCCGGGCCAGCAGCGACCCGACGGGTGCCCGCTGCACGATCCGGCGGGCGATCAGCCCGGTGCGCTGCGCCACCACGACGGTGCCGTGGTCGGTGTCCAGCACCGTGTACGCCGCCACGTTGTGCTCGGCGTCCGGCTTCATGGCGTTGACGAACCCGCCGTCGGCGACGAAGTAGTCGACCACCTTGCCGGCCACCGGGGCGCGGTTGACGTGCACGTCCAGCACCGACAGGAAGACCGCGATCCGCAGCCACTCGCCGTCACCGAAGCGCTCGTCCTGGAGGCGCTGCACGGACAGCACCTGACCGTCCGCCGAGGCGACCACCGCCGACGGGTCCTCCGGCACGTCCCGCTCCGGGTCCCGGAAGAACGCGGCCACCGGCGCGGCGGCCAGCGCCGGCAGCAGCCAGAGCTTCGACTTCGGCCGGGCGGCCCGGGCCAGGGCGGCCAGGCCGAGCGTGATGCCGGCCGCGGCCACCCCGTTCGAGTCGATGTGCATGCCCCGGGTCAGCGGCACGCTCGACGGGCGGTACGCCGGGGACAGCGAGGCCGCGAGCGCGACCGGCGCCGGAGCGAACCGCAGGTGGTGCACGCGTACCGGCGGGGTGTTGCGCAGCACCAGATCGCTGCGGACGCCGTGCAGCACGCCCTGCCGGTCCAGCTCGCCGTCGGCGCCCTCGGTGCGGAACAGCGGCGCGGCGACGCTCAGCACCGCACCCTCGGCGAGGTACTTCGCCAGCCCGTCGATCGCGGTGCGCGCCTCGTCCGCGGTGCCGGTGAACGGCTCGGCGACGACCACCACCGCGGCGGCGTCGGCCTCGGCTAGGGTGTCGACCACGCGTACCCGGTCGGCGACCCAGCGGCCCTGTGCGGTCACGTGTTCGCGCAGCGCGGCCGCCGCGGCGCCCTCCGCGGGCACCACGGTGAGCCGGTCGCCGGGCAGCAGCGCCTCGATCGCGGCGGCCAGCACCGCGGACTCCGGGGTCGCGCCGACCAGCAGGCCGGCCTTCGGGTCGTTACGCCGGGCGAATTCGCTGACGAGCGTGCGGGCGGCGCGCTCGCCGATGCGGACCGCACCGGAGGGACCGGTGACGCGCACGGCGGGTGACTGGGTCATGTCGGACGGGCTCCTGACGAGATAGCGAACGGACGGGGCGGCTCCGGCGACCCGACCGGCGGCTCCGGCATGGTCGGGGTGCGCGGGCCGGCCGGCGGAGGCGAGATCTCCGCCGACCAGCATAGGCCGCGTCCGAAGGGCGCCGCAGTGGCGCGGTCAGGCCGGATCCCCCGGCGTACGGCGTTCCGGAGCCGCCTCGCCGGCCGGTGGATCGAGCGCCGGCAGTTCACGGGTGGCCGGCTCCGCGGAGTCGGTGGTGGCCCGGGTGGCCCACTCGTCGGCGCCGTCGGTCGTCTTCGTGTCGGTGACCGCCTCCGCGTCGGCGGGAGTCTCCGCGCCGGCGGCCGGGGAGCCGTACGGTGCCGCGACAGTGACGTCCGGGGCGGGTTGTTCCGGCGCGCGGCCGGAGCGCAGCGCGCCGATCAGTCCGAGCAGGCCGATCAGCACCAGCCCGCCGGCCAGGAACCAGCCGACCGGAGGTACGGAGAGACCCAGGATCCGGGCCAGCAGCCACCAGACGGAGAGGCCGAGGAAGACGAGTCCGAAAGCGAACGACACGATGTCGGTACGGTGTGCCTTCATCGGGTCACCTCCAGCTTGCCGGCGTTCACGTGGACGAAGAGGCGCAGCTTGCCCCCACCGGGACCGTCGGCACCGGCGTCGGTGGTTTCCCACTGGCGACCGCCGAGCCCGCCGCTGCGCCGGCCGAAGACCGTGGCGTCACCGGCGTTCACGTCGGCCACAGTGGTCACGTCGACATTCGGCGGTACGACCACGGTCGCGTTGCCGAGGTTCACGTCGACGGTCACCTGGACGTCCTGCTTGTCGAAGTCGATCCCGCGCAGGTCGAGCGTCGCGTCACCGAGGTTGTTCTCGTACCGGTTCGCCAGGTCGCGCAGGTCGGTCGGGGCCCAGGTGACGTTGCCGTCGATGCCGCGTACCCGGTCGTAGGACTCGGCGACGGTGGCGATGCCGAGCGCCGCGGCGGTCACCAGGCCCAGGGCGATCAGCCAGCGGGCCCGGCCGAACCAGGTGCCGACGAGCAGGCCGAGGCCGATGGTCGCGAGCACCGCGGCGAAGTAGCCGGCGGCACCGACCGGGAAGACGTCGAGCAGGTCGAGCATGGCCACCACGCCGAGCGCCAGGAAGATCAGCGAGAACGTGATCGCGCCGAGCGCCGAGCGCTCCTTGGGCCGCTTCGGTGGCCGGGGCGGCCGGACCGGTGGCGGGACGGGTGGCTTCGCCGCGTAGGGGCCGTGCGGGGCGAACGGCGGCCGGTAACCGCCGGGCGGCAGCGGTGCGCCCACCGGCGTGGGCGGCGGCACGGCGCCCGGCTCGCCCGGCCAGGCCGGGTTCCCGCCGTACGCGGGCCAGGCGGCGGTGTCGGCGGCCGACCCGGTCACGTGCGGCATCGCGACAGTCGTCGGCTCGGACGGGCCCGGCCGGGTGCCGGACGCGGCCGGCCAGCCCGGCGCCGGCAGCGTCGGGTAGCCGGTACCGGAGGGGCCCGGCTCGCGCTCCGCGTCGGACGTGGCCGGGTACCCCGGCTCGGACCCGGGCACCGGCGGGTAGCCCGGTTCGGCGGCGGACGCCGGGGACACGGACGCCGGGGGGTAGCCCGGCTCGGGGCGGCCGGCCGGCGGGTAGCCGGGCTCCGGGTGGGTGGCGGGCAGGCCGCTGGACGGTGCCGCTCCGGGGGGTACCGGCGTGGCCGGCCCGGCGGGCGTGCCGGTCCACGGCGCCGCGGGGGGAGCCGCGGTCCACGCGCCCGGTGCCGGGGCCTGCGGTGCGGGCCAGGCCACCGGTGGCACCGGACCCGGCGGGGGACCGTGCGGCGGCGCCTGCTGCGGCGGCCGCTGCCCCGGGCCGCGTTGCTCGCGGTTGAGCAGGAGCGCGCCGCCGATGAGGATCACCGCGCCCAGCAGGATCGCCCGGAACCCGTCGGTGACGACGTAGGCGAAGCCGAGCGCCACCACGATGCCGAGCACGATCACCGTGATCGGGGACATGCTGGACCGGCCCCGGCCGAGCATGGCCTCCACCGGCGAGGCGGTGTCGCCCTCGCCGGGGATGATCAGCCAGCCGGCGACGTACACGATGATGCCGATGCCGCCGAAGAAGCCGAGCACGGCCAGCAGCACGCGCCACAGCACCGGGTCGGTGTTCGTGGCCCGGCCGATGGCGGCGCACACCCCGGCCAGGTAGCGGCCCTCGCGGGGGCGTACCAGGCCGTACCGGGTGGTGAAGCCGGCGGCGCCGGGCGGTGGGGCGTACCCACCGGGTGGCGGACCGCCGAACGGCGTGCCGCCGCCGGGCGGCGGGGTCGCCTGGTCGGTGGTGGGCGCCGCTCCCGGCGGGGGCGGCGGCGGGGCGTCCTGTGCTGCCGCCCAGGGGCGGGGCGGACGGGCAGCGTCCTCGTTCATGCCTTCGATACTGCTGCCCCGGCCGCCCGAGCAGCCTCCGGACCCGACCCTGACCCCACCCTGAGATCCGCCGCCGGTGAAACTCCGGGGCGTCCCCGTGGTCCGGGGCCTCGCCGCCGTGTGACGATCTGAGCGTCGGTGCCGCCGGCACAACCGCCTCGACCTGGGAGCCTCCGATCAGCAGCACCCCCGCCCCGCACGCCCCGCGCCTCTACCGGGCCACCGACCACCGGCTGGCCGCCGGGGTGGCCGCGGGCATCGCCGAGCACCTGGGCATCCCGGTGCTGCGGGTACGCGTGGCGTTCATGGTGCTGCTCGGGCTGAGCGGGCTCGGGCTGCTGCTCTACGCCGCCTTCTGGGCGGTGGTTCCGCCCCGCCCCGGCGACACCGCCGTCCCGCCCCGTCGCGACCTCGCCCAGCTGCTGCCGTTCGTGGTGATCGGGCTCGGTGTGCTGCTGCTCCAGGTGGTCGCGTTCAACTCGGTGGGCGCGGCCGGCACCGCCGGCTGGCTGGTGGCGATCATCGCGGTCGGCGCCGGCGTCATCTGGCACCAGTCCGGCCCGGAACGCCGCCGGCAGTGGGGTGACTCGGCGGTGCCCTGGCTGGGCGCGGTGGTGGAGGAGAGCGACAGGCGCGCGTTTGTGCTGCGCTTCATCGGCGGCGGCGTACTCGTCGCGGTGGGCATCATCGGCGTGGCGGCCGTCTACTCGCCGGCGCAGAACTTCGACGCGGTGCTCAACGGCGTGATCTTCGCGCTGGTCGGGCTGGCCGGCGTGGGTGTGGTGACCGGTCCGGTGCTCTGGCGCACCTGGAACCAGCTCCGCTCGGAGCGGGAGGGCCGCATCCGTGAGCAGGAGCGCGCCGAACTGGCCGCGATGGTGCACGACCAGGTGCTGCACACGCTGGCCCTGATCCAGCGCAACGCCAGCGACGTCAAGACCGTCCAGCGGCTGGCCCGGGGTCAGGAGCGTTCGCTGCGCAACTGGCTCTACAAGCCGGCCGCGTCGCCCACGGAGCGCTTCGCCGCGGCCCTGGAGCAGGCCGCCGCCGAGGTCGAGGACACGTTCGCCATCACCGTCGAGGTGGTCGTGGTCGGCGATCGGGAGACCGACGAACGGGTGGGCGCGATCGTGGCCGCAGGCCGGGAGGCCCTGGTCAACGCGGCCCGGCACGCCGGCGTGCAGACCGTGTCGCTGTACGCCGAGGTGGAGCCGGAGCAGGTGAGCGTGTTCGTCCGGGACCGGGGCAAGGGCTTCGACCCGGATACGGTGGAGAATCACCGGCACGGCGTCCGGGGCTCGATCATCGGACGGATGAAACGGCACGGCGGCCGGGCGGAGATCCGGTCCGAGCCTGGGGAAGGGACCGAGGTCCGGCTGATCCTGCCGATCAGCGGCTCCGGATCCACGGCGGAAAGGGACAAGTGACATGTCCGAGCAGGAACCGGTCGAGGGTACGGCGCCGCGCGGGCCGCTGCGGGTGTTCCTCGTCGACGACCACGCGATGTTCCGGGCCGGCGTCCGCGCCGAGCTGGGGGCGCGCGTGGAGGTGGTCGGTGAGGCCAGCTCGGTGGCCGAGGCGGTGACCCGGATCGCCGCCACCGCGCCGGACGTGGTCCTGCTCGACGTGCACATGCCCGACGGCGGTGGCCGCGCGGTGCTGGAGGCGATGCGGCGTACCCACCCGCAGGTGCGGTTCCTGGCGCTGAGCGTCTCCGACGCCGCCGAGGACGTGATCGGCCTGATCCGCGCCGGCGCGCGGGGGTACGTCACGAAGACGATCTCGCCGGAGGAGCTGACCGACGCGATCCGGCGGGTGGCCGACGGCGACGCGGTGTTCAGCCCGCGGCTGGCCGGGTTCGTGCTCGACGCGTTCGCCTCCCGGCCGGACGCGCCGGTGGCCGACCCCGAGCTGGACCAGCTCACCAACCGCGAGCGCGAGGTGCTGCGGCTGCTCGCCCGGGGGTACGCGTACAAGGAGATCGCCAAGGAGCTCTACATCTCGATCAAGACGGTCGAGACGCACGTCTCCAACGTGTTGCGCAAGCTCCAGATGTCGAACCGGTACGAGCTCTCCCGCTGGGCCGCCGACCGCCGCCTGGTCTAGAAATCCCACGTCCGCCCGGGGGCGGGGCCTCGGCGGCCTCGTACCCCCGGGCGCCTCTGTCGCCCGCTCAGTCGGTGTGGCATCATCCGGACGGACAGAAAACGCGACAGTCGCGCGTCCGTGGGAGTCGCCCAGGCCGGCGCGGTGAACGTCACAACCCTCCCTGCCGCAGGGATGCTTGTCGACCTTTCTATGCCCGTCTTGCCTGTTCAGGGCCCTATCGTCCGTACGCTTTGTGATCTTTTCTCAAGTATCGGCAACGTGGCGAGCAACTAACGGCTTGATAACGGCACCTTCACGGAAAGGGCCGGTTGGTGTCACAGTGGCAGCACCTCACCCCCCGGTGTGAGGCATCTCGTCGGGCCTGCCGACCACGTGACGCCGCCATCAGCGCCGCCGCGTGGCCGACGGCCCTGCGCGATGTCTCGTCCAGGGTGTGGCGCCCGGCGGATCGGTACCCCTGGGGTGTCCCGAATTCCTCTGCGGTAAACCGGCGTCCTGCGGCTCGGGTCGCCGGTGGTGTCACCCCCAAAGACGTGCGTGAAACTCACGACGGAACCAGGTTAGAAAGAGGAGGCCCCTCGGAATGAGAGTCTCGAAGCGGGCGAGCGGCGCGCTCGCGGTGGGCGCGGCATTCGCGCTCGTCGCGTCCGGCTGCTCCAGCGGGAACAACGACGGTGGCGACGCCGGCGCCAGCTCGGACGGCGCCATCGTCATCGACGGCACCCAGCCGGAGAACCCCCTGGTTCCGGCGAACACCACCGAGACCGGTGGCGGCGCGATCATCGACTGGATGTGGAGCGGTCTGGTCGAGTACCCCAACAACGGTGGGGCGCCGCAGAACCTTCTCGCCGAGTCGATCGACACGAGCGACTCGAAGGTCTTCAAGATCAAGATCAAGCAGAACACCAAGTTCCACGACGGCACCACCGTCAAGGCCGAGAGCTTCGTCAAGGCCTGGAACTGGGCGGCGTACGGCCCGAACGGCGCGCAGAACGCCTCCTTCTTCTCCGACATCCAGGGCTTCGACGAGGTCTACACCGAGGACCCGGACGGCCCGGAGGGCCCGCAGAAGGCTCCGGAGCCGAAGGCCAAGGAGATGTCCGGCCTGAAGGTCGTCGACGAGTGGAACTTCGAGGTCACGCTCACCGCGCCGACCGCCGTGTTCCCGACCAAGCTCGGCTACAGCGCCTTCGTGCCGCTGCCGGACGCGTTCTTCTCGTCCGACCCGGCGACGTTCGGCAAGAAGCCGATCGGTAACGGCCCGGTCAAGCTCGTCTCCTGGCAGGACGACGTCGAGATCAAGCTGACCCGCTTCGACGACTACAGCCTGCGCGACAAGATGAAGATCAAGGACGTCACCGTCAAGATCTACCAGGACGACACGGCGGCGTACAACGACCTGCTCGCCGGCAACCTGGACTTCCAGCAGCAGGTTCCGGTCTCCGCGCTGGCCGGTGAGAAGTGGAAGACCGACCTGGGCGAGCGGGCCATGGCCTCGACCACCCCGTCGACCGGCATCATCGCCTTCCCGATCTACGACAAGCGCTTCCAGAACCCGAAGCTGCGCAAGGCGATCTCGCTGTCCATCGACCGGCAGTCGATCACCGACAAGATCTTCTTCGGTACCCGCAAGCCGGCCGACAGCTGGGCCAACCCGCTGACCCCGGGCGCCGAGCCGGGCAACTGCACCGCCTGCAAGTTCGACGTGGAAGAGGCCAAGAAGCTCCTCGCCGAGGCCGGTGGCTTCCAGGGCAAGCTGACCCTGTCGTACAACGCGGACGCCAGCCACAAGGAGTGGATGGAGGCCGTCGCCCAGCAGATCAAGACCAACCTGGGCATCGACGCGGTCGCCGTCGGCGTGCCGACCTTCGCGGTCTTCCGCGCCAACATCAACGCCTACAAGATGACCGGCGCGTACCGGGCCGGCTGGCAGCAGGACTACCCGGACGTGGAGAACTGGATCAACCCGCTCTACGTCACCGGTGGTTCCTCGAACGACGGCAAGTACAGCAACTCGCAGGTGGACGCCCTCGCCAAGGAGGCCACCGCGGCCCCCAGCATCGAGGAGGCCCACAAGAAGTTCGCTGAGGCCGTCAAGATCATCGACCAGGAAGTCCCGTCGATGCCGATCTACTTCGGTGGCCAGCAGTCCGGCCACTCGGAGAAGATCAAGAAGCTGGAGCTGACCAACGTCGGCGAGCTCGACATCACCTCGGTCGAGCTCTGATCCGAACGGTCTGACCCCGGGTCGGGCTCGCCTACCGGTGAGCCCGACCCGGGGCCGTTCCGCGAGGGGGTGTACAACGAACCCCTCGCACGTTGTCGCCGCCGCGCCGGCTCACCCGGCGCTCCCTGTCTGGAGGACCACCCCATGGGCCGTTATCTCTTGAGACGGCTGCTGCAACTCGTGCCGGTGTTCATCGGCACGACGTTCCTGATCTACTGGCTCGTCTGGTCCGTGCCCGGTGACCCCTTCGCCGGCAAGTGCGGCGACCGCGGTTGCCCCCCGAACTACCGGGCCATGATGACCGAGAAGTACAACCTCGACGAGTCGATCTGGGTGCAGTACGCCAGCTACATGAAGAACCTTCTGCAGGGTGACTTCGGTATCACGTTCGGCGGTCGCGAGATCAGCGACATCATCGCCACGTCGTACCCGAACACCCTGAAGCTGGCGGTGGTCGCCCTCGCCATCGAGGCCGTGATCGGTCTCGGCGCGGGCATCCTGACCGGTCTGCGGCGCAACGGCTTCCTGGACAACCTGGTCCTGGTCTCCACCCTCTTCCTGATCGCCCTGCCGGTCTTCGTCATCGGCTTCGTGCTGCAGTGGCTGCTGGGCGTCAAGTGGGGCATCATCAACCCGACCGTGTCCAACGAGATGCGGTTCAGTGAACTGATCGTGCCGGGCTTCGTGCTCGGAAGCGCATCGATGGCGTACATCGCCCGGGTGGCGCGTACGAGCATCGCCGAGAACCGGCGTGCCGACTACGTCCGTACCGCGATCGCCAAGGGCCTGCCCATGCGCCGCGTGGTCGGCGTGCACCTGCTGCGCAACTCGCTCATCCCGGTGGTCACGCTGCTCGGCACCGACCTCGGCGCCCTGATGGGTGGCGCGATCGTGACCGAGGGCATCTTCGGCATCAACGGCATCGGCCGGCAGGTGCTCCGCTCGATCGTCACGAAGGAGAGCGCTACCGTTGTCGGCATCGTGGTGGTGCTGGTGCTCGTCTATCTCGTGATGAACCTGGTGGTCGACCTGCTCTACGCCGCCCTCGACCCGAGGATCCGCTATGAGTGACCGCCGCAGCGAACGAATCGTCCCAGCAGTCTGCGCGGGCAACCACGCCCGCGCCGAGCGCAACGAGGTGCGGGCATGAGTGACCCGAATACCGCGTCGATCGTGACGACGCCGCCCGCGACCATGCCCACCCAGGCCGGTTCGGGCGCTCCCACCAACGCCGGCCTGCCGGAGAGCGCGAAGCAGCAGAAGCCGCGTGGTCTGCTCGGCGACGCCTGGATCGACCTGCGCCGCAAGCCCTTGTTCTGGATCTCGGCGACGATCATCGTGGTGTTCCTCGTGATGGCGGCCTTCCCCTGGCTGTTCACCTCCGGCGACGCGGTCAACGGCACGCTGGAGCGCAGCCGGGTCGAGCCGTCGTCGGCCGCGTGGTTCGGCTACGACGTGCAGGGCCGCGACGTCTACGCCCGGGTCATCTACGGCGCCCGCGCCTCGATCGTGGTCGCGGTGGTCTCCACCGCCCTGACGCTGCTGGTCGGCGGCACGATGGGCATCATCGCCGGCTACCGCGGCGGCTGGGTGGACGCGCTGCTGTCCCGCATCGCGGACATCTTCTTCGGCCTGCCGTTCGTGCTCGGCTCGATCGTCATCCTGACCACGTTCAACGGGTCCGGCACCGACAACGGCGAGTGGACGATCATGGGGCTGGTCATCCTGTCCCTGAGCGTGCTGAGCTGGCCGGTCGTGATGCGGCTGATGCGCTCCTCGGTGCTCGCCACCAAGGAGGCCGACTACATCGTGGCGGCCCGCGCGCTCGGCGCCGGCACCGGCCGGATCATCCTCAAGCACCTGCTGCCGAACTGCCTGGCCCCGCTGCTGGTCTACGGCACGATCATGGTCGGTTCGTTCATCGGCGCGGAGGCCACGCTCTCGTTCCTGGGCATCGGCCTGAAGAGCCCGGTCGTCTCCTGGGGCATCATGATCAGCGAGGCGCAGAACTACATCCGGGTCTCGCCGTTCCTGCTGTTCTTCCCCGCCGCGTTCCTCGTCGCCGCCGTGCTGAGCTTCGTCATGCTCGGTGAGGCGGTCCGCGAGGCCCTCGACCCGAAGCTCCGTTAGGGGAACTGAGTTGTCCGACATTCTCGTGTCCGAGCAGTCCGCCCCGGGCGCCGACGGATCCGGCCGCCCCTCGGGCCGCCTGCTCGAGGTCGACGACCTTCGGGTGGAGTTCCGCACCCGGGACGGCGTCGCCAAGGTCATCAACGGGGTCACGTACCACGTCGACGCGGGGGAGACCCTCGCCGTGCTCGGCGAGTCCGGCTCCGGCAAGAGCGTCACCGCGCAGACCATCATGGGCATCCTGGACACCCCGCCCGGGTTCGTCACCGGCGGGCAGGTCCGCTTCCACGGCAAGGACATGCTCACCATGTCCGCGGAGCAGCGGCGGCGGATCCGGGGCGAGGGCATCGCCATGATCTTCCAGGACTCGCTCTCCGCCCTCAACCCGGTTTTCACCGTCGGCTTCCAGATCGCCGAGCAGTTCCGCGTCCGGCGCGGCATGAGCCGCTCGGACGCCAAGAAGCGCGCGATCGAGATGCTCGACCAGGTGAAGATCCCCAACGCCAAGGGCCGGTTCAGCAACTACCCGCACCAGTTCTCCGGCGGTATGCGGCAGCGCGCCATGATCGCCATGTCGCTGGCGCTGGACCCCGAGGTGCTGATCGCCGACGAGCCGACCACCGCGCTGGACGTGACCGTGCAGGCCCAGATCATGGACCTGCTCGGCGAACTCCAGCGGGAGCGGCAGATGGGCATGATCCTGATCACCCACGACCTCGGCGTGGTCGCCGACGTCGCGGACCGGATCGCGGTCATGTACGCCGGCCGGATCGTCGAGGAAGCCGACGTCTACGACCTGTACCGCAAGCCGGGACACCCGTACACGCTCGGCCTGCTCAACTCGATCCCGCGGATGGACGAGAAGGGCCAGGAGCTCCGCACCATCAAGGGCCTCCCGCCGAACCTGATGAACATCCCGCCGGGCTGCGCGTTCAACCCGCGGTGCCCGATGGCGCAGCCGGTGTGCCGGGAGAAGGTCCCGCCGCTGCTGCAACTGGGCAACGGCCGGGCCAGCGCCTGCCACTTCGCCGAGGAACTGGTGAACCGTGACTGAGAACATCATCGAGGTCCGTGACCTGGTCAAGCACTACCCCGTGACCCGGGGTGTGGTGTTCAAGAAGACCATCGGTCAGGTCAAGGCGGTCGACGGCGTCTCCTTCGACCTCAAGGCCGGCGAGACGCTCGGCGTGGTCGGCGAGTCCGGCTGCGGCAAGTCGACGCTGGCCCGGGTGCTGATGAACCTGGAGAAGCCGACCGGCGGCCAGGTGCTCTACAAGGGCCAGGACATCTCCAAGCTCTCCGGTGGCGCGCTGCGGCGGCTGCGCCGGCAGATCCAGCTGGTGATGCAGGACCCGTACACCTCGCTGAACCCCCGGATGACGGTGGGTGACCTGATCGGCGAGCCGTTCGAGATCCACCCCGAGGTGGCCCCGCGCGGCAGCCGGCGCAGCAAGGTCAAGGAGCTGCTCGACCTGGTCGGTCTCAACCCGGAGCACATCAACCGGTACCCGCACCAGTTCTCCGGCGGTCAGCGGCAGCGCATCGGCATCGCCCGGGCGTTGGCGCTGCGGCCCGAGGTGATCGTCTGCGACGAGCCGGTGTCGGCCCTGGACGTCTCGATCCAGGCCCAGGTGATGAACCTGCTGGAGAAGCTCCAGGCCGAGTTCGGGCTGTCGTACGTCTTCATCGCCCACGACCTGTCCGTGGTGCGGCACCTCTCCGACCGGGTCGCGGTGATGTACCTGGGCAAGATGGTGGAGATCGGCACCGAGGACGAGATCTACGAGCGGCCGACCCACCCGTACACCCAGGCACTGCTGTCGGCGGTGCCGGTGCCGGACCCGACCGTGCGGGAGAGCAAGGCGATCATCCGGCTCCAGGGCGACGTGCCCTCGCCGGTCAGCCCGCCCTCGGGCTGCCGGTTCCGCACCCGGTGCTGGAAGGCGCAGGACGTCTGCGCCCAGGAGGTGCCGCTGCTCCAGATCCGGCCGGGCTCGGACCACCCGAGCGCCTGCCACTTCGCGGAGAAGCGGGAGATCGTCGTCACCCACGAGGTGGCCTGATCCGTTCCGGACCGCCTGCCGGTGTCAGCTCGACGCCGGCAGGCGGTTCGTCGTCTCCGGGGGCGTCACGGCGTCCGCCCGGACGTCACAGCGGGCCGCGACCGGCGCGCAGCAGCAGGAGCGCCAGCTGGGTGCCGTCGGCGCCGAGTTCGCCGCGGAACCGCTCCAGGATCTCCCGCTCGCGGGAGAGCACGAGCCGGGTCCCGCCGGAGGCCATCCGGGTCGCGCCGACCTCCTGGGAGAGCGCGGCCCGCTCCTGCCAGAGCGCGATGAGGGTGCTGTCGATCTCGTCGATCCGCCGCCGGATCTCCCCGATCCGCTCGGCGGCCGCCGCGTCGTCGGTGCCGGTCCGGGACGCCGCAGCGTCGGTCGGGTCGGCGCCGGCCGGCCGGCCGTTGCGCGCCGGGCTGCCGCTGGACTCCACCACGTCAGTCATCATCGTCGTCCCTCTCGGGGCTCGGGCCCGGTACCCGGATCCCGGGACGGAAACGCCCCGGGCTCGGGGAGCCCGGGGCGTTTCGTAGGTCTGTGATCAGGCGCGACCCACGGCTGCCGGACTCCCGGTGCCGTAGTAAAAGTAGAAGCGCTGATCGAACACGTCGTCGAGTATGCCGACCACCCGGGCGGGCGCGCAAGAAGACGCACCAACAGGTGAGACGTGCGGCGCGCGCCGAGCGGTGGCGCGGGCGGGGAAGTGTCCGCCCGGCGGCATAGACTCGGGCTGCGATGCATCCTCTCTTCGACATCCCCACATCCCCGTCCGCGCCGGAGTCCCCGCCCGCGCCGGAGTCCCGGCCGACCCCGCCGCGCCGCCCCGGGGCCGCCGGGTCGGACCCGCAGGCCCTCCTCGACGGCCTGAACGGCCCCCAGCGGGACGCGGTGACCCACGCCGGCTCCCCGCTGCTGATCGTGGCCGGTGCCGGGTCCGGCAAGACCCGGGTGCTGACCAACCGGATCGCCTACCTGCTCGCCGCCCGCGACGTGCACCCCGGCGAGATCATCGCGATCACGTTCACCAACAAGGCCGCCGGCGAGATGAAGGAGCGGGTGGCCGCGCTGGTCGGCCCGCGCGCCCGGCTCATGTGGGTCTCGACGTTCCACTCCGCCTGCGTACGCATCCTGCGCGCCGAGCACGAGCACGCCGGCCTGAAGTCGACGTTCTCGATCTACGACGCGGACGACTCGCGCCGGTTGATGCAGATGGTCGCCCGCGAGCTGGACCTGGACCCGAAGCGCTACCCGGCCCGGGGCCTGGCCGCCCAGGTGTCGAACCTGAAGAACGAGCTGGTCGACCCGGAGGAGTTCGCCGGCCGGGCCAAGGGGCCGAACGAGCGGGCGCTGGCCGAGGCGTACACGCTCTACCAGCGGCGGCTGCGCGAGGCGCACGCGCTGGACTTCGACGACCTGATCATGACGACCGTGCACCTGCTCCAGTCGCACCCGCACGTGGCGGAGAGCTACCGGCGGCGGTTCCGGCACGTGCTCGTCGACGAATACCAGGACACCAACCACGCCCAGTACGTGCTGATCAAGGAGCTGGTCTCCGGCACCGAGGGGATCCCGCCGGCCGAGCTGTGCGTGGTCGGTGACGCCGACCAGTCGATCTACGCGTTCCGCGGCGCCACCATCCGCAACATCCTGGAGTTCGAGCGGGACTTCACCGACGCCCGCACGATCCTGCTGGAGCAGAACTACCGCTCGACCCAGACCATCCTCAACGCGGCGAACGCGGTCATCGACCGCAACACCTCCCGCAAGCCGAAGCGGCTGTGGAGCGACGCCGGGTCCGGCGAGCAGATCGTCGGGTACGTCGCCGACACCGAGCACGCCGAGGCCGACTGGGTGGCCCGGGAGATCGACCGGCTGGTCGACGACGGCGACACCCGCCCGGGCGACGTCGCGGTGTTCTACCGCACCAACGCCATGTCCCGCGTGTTCGAGGAGGTGTTCATCCGGGTCGGCCTGCCCTACAAGGTGGTCGGCGGGGTGCGCTTCTACGAGCGCAAGGAGGTCCGCGACGCGCTCGCGTACCTGCGCGCGGTGGTGAACGACGACGACACGGTCAGCCTGCGCCGCATCCTCAACACCCCGCGCCGGGGCATCGGCGAGCGGGCCGAGGCGTGCGTGGAGGCGCTGGCCGCGCGGGACCGCATCTCCTTCGGGGCCGCGCTGCGCCGGGCCAAGGACGCACCGGGCATCTCGACCCGGGCGGCGAACGGCATCGCCGAGTTCGTCGCGCTGCTCGACGCGGCCCGGGAGCTGGCCGACACCGGCACGCCGGAGGAGGTGCTGGAGGCGGTGCTGACCCGCTCCGGCTACCTGGCCGAGCTGGAGGAGAGCCTCGACCCGCAGGACGCCGGCCGGGTGGACAACCTCCAGGAACTGGTGAGCGTCGCCCGGGAGTACACCGAGCGGATCGAGGCGCTCGGCGCCGACGACGAGCGGGCCACGCTCGCGGGGTTCCTGGAGCAGGTGGCGCTCGTCGCCGACGCCGACCAGATCCCTGCGTCACCGGGCTCGGCGCCTGACGGCGCCGAGGCAGACGACGCCACGCCTCATCAGGGCGTGGTCACCCTCATGACGCTGCACACGGCGAAGGGCCTGGAGTTCCCGGTGGTCTTCCTGACCGGCCTGGAGGACGGCGTCTTCCCGCACCTGCGCTCGCTCGGCGACACCCGCGAGCTGGAGGAGGAGCGGCGGCTGGCGTACGTGGGCATCACCCGGGCCCGCCAGCGCCTCTACCTGTCCCGCGCGGTGACCCGCTCGGCGTGGGGCGCGCCCGCCTACAACCCGCCGTCGCGGTTCCTGGAGGAGTTGCCGCCGGAGCTGGTCCGCTGGGAGCGCACCGAGGGGTCGTACACCTCGTGGGGTGGCGGGGGCGGCGGCGTCGGCGGCCGGGCGGACCGCGTGGGCCGCGGTGGCTTCGCCGGCGGCACGCCGAAGGCGACCGAGCTGGCGAAGCGGCTGGGCGTGGACGCCAGCCGGCTGTCCACCGCGAGCGAGCTGAAGCAGGCCCCGAAGGTCTCGGCCGGCGACCGGGTCAACCACCAGCGGTACGGCCTGGGCCGGGTGCTGGCGGTGGAGGGTGCCGGGCCGGGTGCCCGGGCGCAGATCGACTTCGGCGACCAGACCATGTGGCTGGTGCTGCGGCACGCCCCGATCGACAAGCTCTGAGCGCCGAGCGGGCCCGGTCCGGCTTGTGGCCGGGCCGGGCCCTCCTCGTTTCGTGGTGCTGTCAGCAGGCCACGTCGATGCCCCGGGCGCGCAGGAACGGCGCCGGGTCGATCTGGTTCCACATCGCGCCCTGGTGCACCTCGAAGTGCAGGTGCGGGCCGGTGGAGTCGCCGGTGGAGCCCTCGTAGCCGATGACCTGACCGGCCTTGACCGTGTCGCCCACGGCGACGGCGAGCCGGCTCTGGTGGGCGTAGTGGGTCAGGTAGCCGTTGTGGTGGTCGATGAAGACCGAGATGCCGTAGCCGTCGCCCACGTCACCGGCCTTGACCACGGTGCCCGCCGCGGCGGCGTGGATCGGTGTGCCGGCCGGCATGGCGAAGTCGATGCCGGCGTGCTGGGTGCCCCAGCGGGGCCCGTAGCAGGACGTGATGCCGGCGCCCTTCATCGGGATGACCCAGGTCGGCTTCTTCGCGACCGTCTTCTTCTTCGGCTTGGGCTTGGGCTTCGCGGTCGCCGTCTTCTTCGGTGCCGGGGTGGTCGTGGTCGCGCTCGGGCTCGGCGACGGGCTGGCCGGTACGGGCGACGGGGTGAGCGGCTCGCGGGCCGAGCGGTCGGCGCGGGCGGCGTCGTCGGCGCGGGCCGCGGCACCGAGGTCGACGGCGGCCGGTGTGGGGTCGGCCGGGGCGGTGGTGACGACGACGCCACCGATGCCGAGGCCGAGCAGGGCCACCGCGCCGGTGACCACGTAAACGGTGCGCCGGGCGCGGCGAGGACGCCGGTGCCGGGCGGGAGCGTTGTCCGGGGTGGGGCTGCTGTGCTGCACGGGATCCTTCATCGGTTCGAGGGGCACGTGACCTCGAAATACTGGTGTCGGTGCAGGTCGCAGCGGGTATCGGGGGTGCGGAGGCGGTGGCCTGCCCGGTCACCGCGCGTCCGGTTGTGGACCGGGCGTCCGGCTCGGTCGAAGAGACGATCATCGACTGGCGTGTTCCCGCTCACACTCGCCGGTGTGACGTGGCAGACATCGGCACAGAGGAAACCGCCCGGACCATACGATCCGGGCGGTGACGGGGCGGTACGGAGCGTCAGGACGCGGCTACGTCGCTGTAGAACTCCTCGAGCTCGAGCTGGATGTTCACGCCGCGGTCCTTCAGGAACGCCACCGGGTCCTGCGGCTGGCCCTTGACATGGATCTCCAGGTGCAGGTGGGAGCCGTAGGAGTGGCCGGTGTTGCCGACCAGGCCGAGCTGGTCACCGGCCTTCACCTCCTGGCCCTCCTTGACCGTCACCGCGGAGGAGTGGCCGTAGATGGCCTCGCTGCCGTCGGAGTGCTTGACGATGACGGCGTAGCCGTAGCCGCCGAACCAGCCGGCCTTGGTGACGGTGCCGGCGTGGACCGCCTTGTAGGGCGTGCCCTCCGGGGCGACCAGGTCGACGCCGGTGTGCAGCTTGCCCCAGCGCATGCCGTACGGGGACTTGAAGTCGTAGCCGTGCAGCGGCAGGAGCCATGGGTCCTGCTCGGTGGCCTTGCTGTCGGAGCGGTCGGAACGGGAGGCGGTGTCCGCGCTCTTGCCACGGTCGGCGGCGTCCTGGCTGGCGACCGAGGCCTGCCGGAGCTCGTCGAGGACCGACGGGTTGACGCTCTTGGCGTCGGGGAGGGCGTTCGCGCCGATGGCGACGATGCCGGCGCCGACGAACGCGGTGGTGACCACCGCGGCGTAGCGGCTCCGCGGGGGCGTGGGTACGCGGCGGCGGCCGCGATAGCGATCGGGCTCAGACGACAGGCGCTGGCGCACGCACACCCTCCGTTGTCGGGGATCCGATGCGACTCCGGACCGTTCGGTGAAGCTCTGTCGAACCTCCGGTGTCGCGTCGTCACCCGTCCGTGGACCTGATGACAACCGTGGACACGTTAGCCAACCGCCACTCCTGTCACAAGCCGAAGCGCCGAAATGCTGATTCGTTATGTCCAATTCCATCCGACCTTGTCATATCTCGTGCCGCCGGTCGGGTGGCTTGTCGACTGCCCATTCGTCGCGGACAGTGACCGAACGGCGGAGGTGTCCGGCTTTCCGCGTACCCGGGTGGGCGGTAGGGGCCTGGCTCGAATGTGGGAAGGTCCGGCCCGGCTTCCCGCCTCCCGTCCGGCCGGGTTACCGTTCGTTCAGGTCAGGAGTGCCGGTGAAAGGTGTGCGCAGATGAGCTCTCGTATCCGGGTCGTCGTCGCGAAGCCCGGCCTGGACGGCCACGACCGGGGGGCGAAGGTGGTCGCCCGCGCCCTGCGCGACGCGGGCATGGAGGTCATCTACACCGGCCTGCACCAGACGCCCGAGCAGATCGTCGAGACCGCCATCCAGGAGGACGCGGACGCGGTCGGCCTGTCGGTGCTCTCCGGCGCGCACATGACGTTGTTCAAGCGGGTCGTCGAACTGCTGACCGAGCGCGAGGCCACCGACATCGTGGTGTTCGGCGGCGGCATCATCCCCGAGGCCGACATCCCGGAGCTGGAGCGGCTCGGCGTCGCGAAGATCTTCACCCCGGGTGCCACCACCGGGTCGATCGTCGAGTGGGTACGGGAGAACGTGGCCCAGCCGGTCGGCTGACCGCCGCGTTTCCGGCCCCGGGCACGGGGGAGGGGCCGGACGCACCCCTCACACGTCCGGCCCCTCTATGCACGATGCCCCGCCGCCACCCCTCGACCGACAGGGCATCGGCCGCTCCCGTCGTCGCGCTTGACCAGCGCGCCGACATCACACTCAACGACGCCCCCGACGGGCGGTTACGCCCCGGCCCGGACATCCCCCGGACGGCTGACGCCCGCGCGTGCCGGCGCGGTCGCGACCGGCCCGGCCGGGTCCGGCCTGTGCATTACCGCACACACCGCACCCGCTCGGTTGCCGCCGGTTCCCATCTCGTTAGGCTGCGGCAAATGGCCTGTCTGTTCTGATGACAGGCGTCAAACTGATTTTCCGAAGCTGGTGGCGGCGCGACGGCGCGCCGCGGAGACGGGACGGGACGCGCAAACGTGGACCTGTACGAGTACCAGGGGCGGGACCTGTTCGAGCGGCACGGCTTGCCCGTGCTCGCCGGCGGCGTCGCCACGACCCCGGAGGAGGCCCGCGCGATCGCCGAACGCCTCGGCGGCCGGGTGGTCGTCAAGGCGCAGGTGAAGGTCGGTGGCCGCGGTAAGGCCGGCGGCGTGAAGCTGGCCGAGGGCGCGGAGGAGACGGTGGCCCGGGCCACCGACATCCTCGGCATGGACATCAAGGGTCACACCGTCCACAAGGTCATGATCACCGTGACCGCGGACGTGGCCGAGGAGTACTACTTCTCATACCTGCTCGACCGGGCGAACCGCACGTTCCTCTGCATCGCCAGCGTCGCCGGCGGCATGGACATCGAGCAGGTCGCGGCCGAGACGCCGGACCGGGTCGTGAAGGCGCCGATCGACGCCAACACCGGCGTGGACGAGGCGAAGGCGCGCGAGATCGTCAGCGCGGCCGGCTTCCCGGCCGAGATCGCCGACCAGGTGGTCGAGGTCGCGGTCAAGCTGTGGCAGGCGTTCATGGCCGAGGACGCCACGCTCGTCGAGGTGAACCCGCTGGCCACCACCAAGGACGGCAAGCTGCTGCTCCTGGACGCCAAGGTCACCCTGGACGAGAACGCCGGGTTCCGGCACCCGGACCACGAGGCCCTGGTCGACCAGGCGTCGGTGGACCCGCTGGAGCAGGCCGCGAAGGCCAAGGACCTCAACTACGTCAAGCTCGACGGCGAGGTCGGCATCATCGGCAACGGCGCGGGCCTGGTCATGTCCACGCTCGACGTGGTCGCGTACGCGGGCGAGCGGCACGGCGGCGTCAAGCCGGCCAACTTCCTCGACATCGGCGGCGGCGCGAGCGCCGAGGTGATGGCGAACGGCCTGGAGATCGTCCTGTCCGACCCGTCGGTCAAGAGCGTCTTCGTCAACGTCTTCGGCGGCATCACCGCCTGCGACGCGGTCGCCAACGGCATCGTGCAGGCGCTGGCGCTGCTGGAGCAGCGCGGCGAGAAGGCCACCAAGCCGCTCGTCGTGCGCCTCGACGGCAACAACGCCGAGGCCGGTCGGGCGATCCTCGACGACGCGGCCAACCCGCTGATCCAGCGGGTCGACACCATGGACGGCGCGGCCGAGCGGGCCGCCGAGCTGGCAGCTGCGGGGGTCTGACAATGGCTATCTGGCTGACCAAGGACTCCAAGGTCATCGTGCAGGGGATGACCGGTTCCGAGGGTTCCAAGCACACCCGGCGGATGCTCGCCGCCGGCACCAACGTGGTCGGCGGTGTCAACCCGCGCAAGGCCGGCACCACTGTCGACTTCGACGGCACCGAGCTGCCCGTCTTCGCCTCCGTCGCGGACGCGATGAAGGAGACCGGCGCGGACGTCACTGTCATCTTCGTACCGCCGCAGTTCACCAAGGCCGCGGTCGTCGAGGCGATCGACGCCGGCATCGACCTGGCCGTGGTGATCACCGAGGGCGTGCCGGTGCACGACACCGCCGCGTTCTGGGCGTACAACCAGTCCAAGGGCGAGCGCACCCGGATCATCGGCCCGAACTGCCCGGGCATCGCCTCGCCGGGCGCCTCGAACGCCGGCATCATCCCGGCCGACATCACCGGCTCCGGCCGCATCGGCCTGGTCAGCAAGAGCGGCACGCTGACCTACCAGATGATGTACGAGCTGCGCGACATCGGCTTCTCCACCTGCGTCGGCATCGGCGGTGACCCGATCATCGGCACCACCCACATCGACGCCCTGGCCGCCTTCGAGGCGGACCCGGAGACCGACGCGATCGTCATGATCGGTGAGATCGGCGGCGACGCCGAGGAGCGGGCGGCCGAGTTCATCAAGGCCAACGTCACCAAGCCGGTGGTCGGCTACATCGCCGGCTTCACCGCCCCGCCCGGCAAGACCATGGGTCACGCCGGCGCGATCATCTCGGGCTCGGCGGGCACCGCCGACGCCAAGAAGGCCGCGCTGGAGGCGGTGGGCGTCAAGGTCGGCAAGACCCCGACCGAGACCGCCAACCTGATGCGGGAGCTCATGTCCGGCCGCTGAGCGGTCGTGCGAGACGCCGAGAGGGCCGACCGGGGAACCGGTCGGCCCTCTCGCGTTCAGCGGTACCAGTACGGGTAGTACGAGTTGCCCCGGGCCCGCACGATGGCGCTGGCGACGATGTTGATCACACCGAACGCGATGCCCAGCCAGCCGAGCAGCTGCGACTTGCCGTTGCGCCGGGCGTCGCGGATCGACAGCGCGCCGAAGACGATGCCCAGGACGCCGCAGCAGAACAGGCCGAAGACGATGCCGAGGACGCCCCAGAGCGTGGTCCGGTCCCGGCCGACGGCCGGTGGCGGCGGGGGCGGCGGATACGGAGCGTGCACGGCTTCCTCCGAGCGGTCGGCGCCGCGACGGAAACGGACGCGTCTGAGGCCGAGGCTAGACCGGATCACCGCCGCGGGGCCGGGGTTCGCGCGAACTCGCCACGCTGCCGACCCGGTATCGGACTGCCGTCCTTCCCGCGGCGTGCCAGAGTAGACACGATGTCACGCGTCACCCCTGACCAGCCCCGCCGTCCGGCCACCGGTCCCCCCGCCGGCTCCCGGCCGCCCGGCCGTGCCCGCCCGGCCGCGCGGGTGCCCGCGCCCCGACCGGGTGAGGAGCCTCGCAGCCGGGCTCCCCTACCGGTCGCCGCCGGGGTGGCCGCGCTCTGGGCGGCGCTGACCTCCTGGCTGCCGGTCTCCGTCGTGCTGGGCCTCGCCCAGCTCAGCGAGGACGCCGGCTCGTTCGGCGGCGCGCTGCGCGCCGGCCTGGCCGGCTGGCTGCTCGGCCACGGGGTGCCGCTGGGCACCACCGCCGGGCCGCTCGGCCTGGCGCCGCTCGCACTCAGCGTGCTCGCCGTCTGGCGGCTCACCCGCGCCGGGGTGCACGTCAGCCGGGCCGTCGGGGCGCGCGGTGGGGGCTCGCCCCGCCAGGCGCTCACCGTCGCGGTCGCCGTCGGCATCGGGTACGCGCTGCTCGGCGCGCTCGCCGCGTTCGCCGTCGACGTGGGCGGCCTGCGGGTCTCCCCGGTGACCGCCGCGTTCACGTTCGCCGCGTTCGGCGTACCGGCCGCTCTGGTCGGCGCACTGCGTACCACCGGTGTGTGGGCGCTGCTGGCCGCGCGCTGCCCGCCGCCGGTGCGCGACGGCCTGCGTACCGGACTGGTCGCGGCGCTGCTGTTGTGCGGCGCGGGCGCCGGCGCGGCCGGGCTGGCCGTGGCCACCGGGGGCGGCGACGCGGCCGACATGATCGGGGCGTACCGGACCGGGGTGGCCGGCCAGGCGGGCATCACGCTTGTCAGCCTCGCCTACGCGCCGAACGCGACCGCCTGGTCGGCGAGCTACCTGCTCGGTCCCGGGTTCGCGGTCGGCACCGACACCGCCGTCCGGACGAGCGAGGTCTCCGTGGGCGCGCTGCCGGCCGTACCGCTGCTGGCCGGCCTGCCGCGTGGCCCGATGGACGGGCTGGGCGGCGCGCTGCTCGCAGTGCCGGTGCTGGCCGCGATGGCGGCCGGCTGGCTGCTGGCCCGGCGGCTGCTGCGCGCGGCCGCCGAGGAACGGGCCGAGGTCCGCTGGCCGGCGCTGCTGCTGCCGGCTGTGCTCGCCGGGCCGGTCGCCGGCGCGCTGCTGGGGCTGTTCGCGGCGGCCTCCGGGGGATCGCTCGGCGGTGGCCGGCTGGCGGAGGTCGGGCCCTCACCGTGGGCGGTGGCCGTGGTGGCCACGCTGGTGATCGGGGTGGGCGCGGTGCTCGGCGCCGCCGCCACCCGCACGCTGACCCGCACCCGCTGACGCGCCGCCTCCGGGGGCGGGATACGCGTCAGGGGCGCCCACCGGTCGGTGGACGCCCCTGGACGGCGGACGATCAGGGCTGGGCCGGCAGGCTGAGGTTGGCGAAGATGCCCAGGATGATCAGGACGATGCCCAGGCCGGCGCCGATCGCGCCGCAGATCAGACCGGTCTTGGCCTGACCGTCGTTGTTGGCGAGCCCCTGCGCGGCCTTCTGGCGGCCCAGGTAGCCGGTGACGGCCGCCGCGATACCGAGCGGGATGCCGAGGTAGAAGCAGCAGACCATCGGGATCGAGGCGATACCGAGGATCATGGACACGAGGCCCAGCGTGTTGTTCGGGGCCTGGCCCGGACCGGCCGGGTAGCCGGCGCCCGGATACTGCGGCGCGGCGCCGTACGGCTGCTGCTGCGCGTACGGGTCCTGGCCGTAGGCGGGCTGACCCGAGGTGGGCTGGCCGTACGGCTGGCCCGAGGTCGGCTGCTGGCCGTACTGCGGCTGCTGCCCGTACTGGGGCTGCTGGCCGTACTGGGGCTGCTGGCCGTACTGCGGGGCCTGCGGCGGCGGGGCGTACGGGTCGTGCGGCTGAGCGGTCGGGTCCTGGTTCGGCTGCTGGCCGTACGGGTCCTGTCCGGGGTAACCGGGCTGCATGTCTGGGTGCTCCTCAGATCGGTTCGGGTTGTCGGTCAGTTGCTGCCGCTGTTGCCGGCGAGACCAGCCAGGCCGCCGAGGAGGCAACATCCCACCACGATGACGCCGATCCAGATCAGACCGACGATGAGGGCCCACTTGGACCACTTCTTGGACTCGGCTGCGGCGGCCTGGGCGCCGGCGTAGTCACCCTGCTGGATCAGCGGGTTGACCTTCGACGCGTTGATGATGGCCGGGATCGCGAGTGGCCAGAACAGGAAGATCGCGACGATGGACATCGTCATGTTGTTGTCGATCTGCTGCGGCTGCTGCGGGGGGTATCCGGGCTGCATGGGACGTACTCCTCGGTCCGGCGGCACGCGGCGTGCCGGGTTCACTGGGGGTGCGGGCCGGGCACGGGGCCGGACACCGGGCGACCGGCAGCGTACCGCGACCACGCCATCCGAGAGGTCACCCGATGAGCCGCCGCCCCGCGGCCGAGCCGCCTGACCTGCCCGATAGGGTTGCCCGGTGACCGAGCCCGCGTCCGTCGCCCGCCTCGTCGTCCTCGTCTCCGGTTCCGGCAGCAACCTCCAGGCGCTGCTGGACGCCACCGCCGACCCCGCCTACGGCGCCCGGGTGGTCGCCGTCGGCGCCGACCGGGACGGGATCGCCGGCCTGGACCGGGCCGCCGCAGTTGGCGTGCCGTCCTTCGTCGAGCGCGTCAAGGACCACCCCACCCGCGACGACTGGGACAAGGCGCTCACCGCGCGGGTCGCCGAGCACCGGCCCGACCTGGTCATCAGCGCCGGCTTCCTCAAGCTCGTCGGCCCGGAGTTCCTGGCCGCGTTCGGCGACCGCTACCTCAACACGCACAACACGCTGCTGCCGGCGTTCCCCGGCATCCACGGCCCCCGCGACGCGCTGGCGTACGGCGTGAAGGTCACCGGGGCCACGCTGTTCTTCGTCGACGCCGGGATGGACACCGGGCCGATCGTGGCCCAGGTCGCCGTGCCGGTGCTCGACGACGACGACGAGGACACGCTCACCGAGCGCATCAAGTCCGCCGAGCGGCGCCAGCTCGTCGAGCAGGTCGGCCGCCTGGTCCGTGAAGGCTGGACGATCACCGGAAGAAAGGTCACCATCCCGTGAACGCCACTGAGGACGCCGGTCGCCGCCCGATCCGGCGCGCGCTGGTCAGCGTCTACGACAAGACCGGCCTGGTCGAGCTGGCCCGCGCCCTGCACGAGGCCGGAGTCGAGATCGTGTCGACCGGGAGCACCGCGTCGACGATCGCCGGCGCCGGGGTGCCGGTGACGCCGGTCGAGCAGGTCACCGGCTTCCCGGAGATCCTCGACGGGCGGGTCAAGACGCTGCACCCGAAGATCCACGGTGGCCTCCTGGCCGACCTCCGCAAGGACGCGCACGCCGCGCAGCTCGACGAGCACGGGATCGCCGGCATCGACCTGCTGGTCTCCAACCTCTACCCGTTCCAGGCCACCGTCGCTTCCGGCGCCGACACCGACGAGTGCGTCGAGCAGATCGACATCGGCGGTCCGGCGATGGTGCGGGCCGCGGCGAAGAACCATGCCTCGGTGGCGGTGGTGACCGACCCGGCCGCGTACCCGGCGGTGGTGGCCGCGCTCGCCGAGGGCGGCTTCACGCCGGCCCGGCGCCGGGCGCTGGCGGCCCGTGCGTTCGCCGACATCGCCGACTACGACGTGGCGGTGGCCGACTGGTTCGCCACCACCGTGGCGCCGGCCGAGGACGGCTGGCCGGAGTTCGCCGGGCTGGCGCTGCGTCGCCAGGCGGTGCTGCGGTACGGCGAGAACCCGCACCAGGCGGCGGCGCTCTACACCGACCCGGGCGCGCCGGCCGGGCTGGCCCAGGCCGAGCAGCTGCACGGCAAGGAGATGTCCTACAACAACTACGTCGACGCGGACGCCGCCTGGCGAGCCGCGAACGACTTCCCGGACCAGCCGGCGGTGGCGATCATCAAGCACGCCAACCCGTGCGGCATCGCTGTGGGCGCGGACGTGGCCGAGGCGCACCGCAAGGCGCACGCCTGCGACCCGGTCTCCGCGTTCGGCGGCGTGATCGCGGTGAACCGGCCGGTCGACGCGGCGCTGGCCGGCCAGGTCGCGGAGATCTTCACCGAGGTGCTGGTGGCGCCCGGCTTCGACGAGGACGCGCTGGATCTGCTGCGGGCCAAGAAGAACCTCCGCCTGCTGCGGGCGCCCGAGTTCGCGGTGCGGCCGGCGGAGTGGCGGCAGGTCAGCGGCGGCGTGCTGGTGCAGTCGCGGGACGCCGTCGACGCGCCGGGCGACGACCCGTCCGGCTGGGCGCTCGCGACCGGCGACCCGGCCGACGAGGCGACGCTGCGCGACCTGGCGTTCGCCTGGCGGGCGGTCCGCGCGGTCAAGAGCAACGCGATCCTGCTGGCCCGCGACGGCGCCACGGTCGGTGTCGGCATGGGACAGGTCAACCGGGTGGACTCGGCGCGGCTGGCGGTCAGCCGGGCCGGTGACGAGCGGGCCCGCGGCTCGGTCTGCGCCTCGGACGCGTTCTTCCCGTTCGCCGACGGCCCGCAGATCCTCATCGACGCCGGGGTGCGGGCGATCGTGCAGCCGGGCGGCTCGATCCGGGACGAGGAGACCATCGCGGCCTGCAAGGCGGCGGGCGTCACCATGTACCTGACCGGGACCCGGCACTTCTTCCACTGACCGGCCCCGCCGGGAAGCCTCGGCCCCGGGTGCGTCCGTCGTTCACGCGACAGGCGCACCCGGGGCCGTGCCGTTGCCCGGCGTCGGAGGCGGTTGCTAGCGTGTGCGCGGCGACGATCGAGCGTCTCCGCTGTCTGTGAGCCCGGCAGGTGTGCCATGCGTGTTCGCGACCGGTTGACCGCCGTCGTCGTCACGCTGGCGCTCGTCCTGGCCGGCCTGGGCGTGGCCGTCGCACCCGCCGCTCCGATCGTCGAAGGCGCTTTCCCCGTCGCGCCGTCCGCTTCCGCCGCTGCCTCGGCGAGCGGAACGAGCCCGGTCGCGCTGCGTGCCGCGTACCCCGAACGGTCCTGGCCGGAGCTCGCCGCCGGGCCGTGGCACGACCACGGCGGCGGCCTCGGCTACGCCGACGGACCGGACGACCTGGCCCCGGCCGCGCTTCCGCGCGCTGCCGGTCCGGTCGTGCCGGAGCCGGTCGTGCCCGCGCCCCGGCCGCCGGTCGTGCCGCTGCCGCCGCGCGGACCGCTCGCCGCGCGCGCCCCGCCGGCCGCCTGAGCCGCACCGAACCCGCAGCCCGCACCGGGACGCGCGCTCGCGCCGGCGGTTCCGCCGCGAGCTGCCGCCCACCGGTACGGCGGCGCGCCTCACGCCGCCGGTCCGGCTCGGGTTCGCCCCGGGTCCGCCGTCCGCACGCGTGCCCGCATCGAAGGCCTCGTCCCCACTTCCTCCGGGGGACGGGGCCTTCGTCGCGCTCACGTCTCGGTGCGGACCTCGGCGAAGTGGCAGGCGCTGGGGTGCGGGTCCGCCGCGCGGGGCACCGCCTGCGGGTCCTGCGTCGCGCAGACCTCCTCGGCCTTCCAGCAGCGGGTCCGGAAGTGGCAGCCGGACGGCGGCTCGGCCGGGCTGGGCACGTCGCCGGTGAGCCGGATGATGGTCCGCCGGTCGCGGGCCTCCGGGTCGGGCACCGGCACCGCGGACAGCAGCGCCTGGGTGTACGGGTGGGTCGCGCGCTGGTAGATCTGCTCCTCGGTGCCGATCTCCACGATCCGGCCCAGGTACATCACCGCGACCCGGTCGGAGATGTGCCGCACCACCGACAGGTCGTGGGCGATGAAGATGTACGACAGCCCCAGCTCGTCCTGGAGCTGTTCCAGCAGGTTGATCACCTGAGCCTGGATGGACACGTCCAGCGCCGACACCGGTTCGTCGCAGACGATGATCTCGGGCCGCAGCGCGAGCGCCCGGGCGATGCCGATGCGCTGGCGTTGGCCGCCGGAGAACTGGTGCGGGTAGCGGTTGACGTGTTCCGGGTTGAGCCCGACCACGTCCAGCAGCTCCTGCACCCGCTGCCGCCGGCTGCGCTTCGGCGCCGCCTCCGGGTGGATCTCGAACGGCTCGCCGATGATGTCGCCGACCGTCATGCGCGGGTTCAGCGAGGTGTACGGGTCCTGCATCACCATCTGCATGTTCCGCCGCAGCCGGCGCAGGTCGGCACCGCCGGCCCGGAGCAGGTCGCGTCCCTCCAGCGTGACCCGCCCGGCGGTGGGCGTCTCCAGGCGCATGAGCAGTCGCGCCAGCGTGGACTTGCCGCAGCCGGACTCGCCGACCACGCCGAGCGTCTCGCCGCGCCGCAGCTCGAACGAGACGCCGTCGACCGCCTTGACCTGGCCGATCGTCTTCTTGAACAGCACGCCCTGGCTGATCGGGAAGTGTTTGACCAGGTGGTCGACGGCGAGGATCGTCTCGCCGCGCACCTTGGCGGGCTCAGCCGTCGCGGTCATCGTGCACCTCCTGGGCGAAGTGACACGCGCTGGTCCGCCCGTCGCCGAGCACCAGGTCGTGCGGCACCTCGTCCACACAGACCGGCTGGACGTACGGGCACCGGGGGTGGAACGGGCAGCCGGACGGGATCGCCATCAGGTTCGGCGGCAGCCCGCGGATGCTGGACAACGCCTGGCCGCGCACGTCCAGGCGCGGGATCGACTCCAGCAACCCCTTGGTGTACGGGTGGGCCGGCGCCCGGTACAACGCGTGCACGTCGGCGTGCTCGACGATCCGGCCCGCGTACATGACCGCGATCCGGTCCGCGACACCGGCGACCACGCCCAGGTCGTGGGTGATGAGGACGAGCGCCATGCCGAGGTCCCGGCGCAGGTCGGCCAGGAGATCCATGATCTGCGCCTGCACGGTGACGTCCAGCGCCGTGGTCGGCTCGTCGGCGATCAGCACCTTCGGGTCGAGCGCCAGCGCCATGGCGATCATGACCCGCTGACGCATGCCGCCGGAGAACTGGTGCGGGTAGTCGCCGAGCCGCTTCGCCGCGGCCGGGATCCGGACCAGGTCCATCAGCTCGACGGTGCGCTTCCGGGCGTCGGCCCGGGACATCCCGGCCCGCTCGCGCAGCGACTCGCCGATCTGCCAGCCGACCGGGAAGACCGGGTTCAACGCCGACAGCGCGTCCTGGAAGATCATCGCGATCTCGGCGCCGCGGATCTGCCGGCGTTCCTCCTCCGGCCGGGTGAGCAGGTCCCGCCCCTGGTAGAGGATCTGCCCGGCGCGCACGTACGCGGGCGGGGTGTCCAGGATGCCCATGATCGCCTGGGCGGTGACGGACTTGCCGGAGCCGGACTCGCCCAGCACCGCGAGCGTCTCACCGGCGTCCAGGTGGTACGTCACCCCGTTGATCACGCGGGCCACGCCCTCGCGGGTGCGGAACTCGACGTGCAGGTCCCGTACCTCCAGCAGGTGCCCGCCGGGCGGGGTGGGTGAGGCCGGCGTGGGCCGGACCGCGTTCTGCGTCATGAGAAGTCACCGGAGCTTCGGGTCGAAGGCGTCGCGGATCGCGTCGCCGAGCATGATGAAGGCGAGCACGGTCAGGGCGAGGAACGTCGACGGCACGATCAGCGGCGTCGCCGACTCCCGCATGTGCACCCGGCCGGCGTCGATGTCGATGCCCCAGGAGATGGTCGGCGCCTTCAGCCCGATGCCGAGGAAGCTCAGCGTCGCCTCGGCCGCGATGAACGACCCGAGCGCGATGGTGAGCACCACGACGGCCGGGGCGAGCGCGTTCGGCAGGATGTGCCGCCACATGATCCGGCCGTTGCCGGCCCCGAGCATCCGGGCGGCGGCCACGTAGTCCTGCTCCCGGGCGGTGATCACCGAGGACCGGACCACCCGGGCCGCCGTGGTCCAGCCGAGCAGCGCCAGGACGAGGATCACCGCGAACAGCCGTACCGTGTCGCCGCTCGTGCTGACCCGCTTGAGCAGCACGATCGCGGCCAGCAGCAGCGGGATGCCGAGCACGATGTCGATCACCCGGGACAGCACCGCGTCGACCCATCCGCCGAAGTAGCCGGCGACCATGCCGACGACGAGCGCGATCACGCCGGTGATCAGCGCCGAGAACGCGCCCACGAGCAGTGAGGCGCGGGCGCCGTAGACCGCCCGGGCGAACGTGTCGCAGCCCTGGAAGTCGTACCCGAAGATCGCCCCGCCGGACGGCCCGGCGTGCTGCCGGGACAGCACGCAGTCGCGCGGGTCGTTCGCGGCGAACAGCCCTGGCGCCACGGCCATCGCGGCGACCAGCACCACCAGGAACAGGCTGATCCAGAAGACCGGGTTGCGGCGCAGGTCCCGCCAGGCGTCACCGGCCAGGCTGCGGGCCCGGTCCGGCCGCCCGGCCCGGCCGGGTGTGCCCGGTTCGCCGGACACGCCGCGCCGCGCGGCCTGGTTCTCCGTCGCCGCCACCGTCTCGAAGTCGCTCACTGCGGCACCTCGCTGCGCTCACTCATAGCGGATCCTCGGGTCGAGGACGGCGTAGAGCACGTCCACCACCAGGTTGGACAGCAGGTAGACCACGACGAGCACGCTGACGATGCCGACCACCAGGGGGCCGTCCTCGGTGCGGATGCCGCGGAACAGGTTGAAGCCGACGCCCGGGACGTTGAACACGCCCTCGGTGATGATCGCGCCGCCCATCAGGTTGCCCAGCTCGACGCCGAGGAAGGTGACCACCGGGATGAGCGAGTTGCGCAGCACGTGCACGCCGACGATCCGTCGCCGCGGCAGGCCCTTGGACCGGGCGGTCCGGACGTAGTCGGCGCGCAGGTTCTCGGTCACCGAGGTACGGGTCAGCCGCAGCGCGGTGGCCAGGGACAGCGAGCCGAGCACGATGCCGGGTAGCAGCAGCGCGTAGAAGGACGGCTGGGCGCCGGCGGTGGGCGGGAAGATCGGCCAGCGTACGCCGAGGAAGTACTGCGCCAGCGGGGCCAGCACGATGGTGGGGATGCCGAGCACCAGCAGTGTGAGTACGAGCGTGGCGTGGTCGAACACGCCGGAGCGCCGGATCGCGGCGATGACGCCCGCGGTGACCCCGAAGATCACGGTCACGGCCATCGCGATCACGGCGAGCTTCAGGGTGACCGGCCAGGCGGCGGCGAGGATGTCGCTGATCTGCCGCCCGGTCAGCGACTGCCCGAGGTCACCCCGGACCAGGCCGCCGAGGTAGTCGAAGTAGCGGTAGAAGAAGCCGCCGACACCTGTCGCGTCCAGGTGGTACTTCTCGGTCAGGTAGGCCCGCTGCGCGGCGGTCACCGGCCGCTCTCCGGCGAGGGCCTGGATCGGGTCTCCCTGCCCCGCGAACATCAGCGCGTACACGATCAGAGTGGTCCCGAAGAAGGCGAGGACCATCTGGAGCAGCCGCCGCAGGATGAACCGGAACATGCTGGCAAGTCTGCCGAAAGCGGCCGAAATGCGTGCCAATGCGAGGGCCGGGCCACCCGGTGGGGGTGGCCCGGCCCGTCAGCGGGGTGTCAGGCGCGTTCGATCTTCAGCAGGTCCACCCGGTCGAAGAGGTCCACGTGGACGTTCTTGACCTTGGTCGAGTGGCCGAAGTTGTTCTGCCCGTACCGGAGCGGGATCACCGGCATGTCCTGCGCGAGCAGGTCCTCCGCCGCCTGGTACTTCTTGATCGCCTCGTCCTCGGTCGCCGCGCGGGCGCCCTCGGCGAGCAGCTTGTCGAACTCCGGGTTGCTGTAGCCGTAGTAGTTCGACGAGCCGGTGCTGCTGTACAGCGGGCCGAGGTAGTTCTCCATGGACGGGTAGTCCATGACCCAGCCCATCCGGAACAGGCCGACCGGCTGCTTCTGCTTCAGCTTGGTCAGCAGGTCCGCGAACTTCGGCTCGGCGGTGCCGACGCACTCCACGTCCAGGTTGGCCTTGAGCTGGTTGCAGGTCGCGTCGATCCAGTCCTTGTGGCCGCCGTCGCCGTTGTAGGACAGCTCGATCTTCTTCGGGCCGCCCGCGGCCTCGTACGCGGCCTTGGCCTTGACCGGGTCGAACGCGCCCGCGGTGCCGATGGTGTTCTCCCGGTAACCGGCCACCACCGGCGAGACGAACGAGCGGGCCGGCTGCTGCGAGTCCTTGAAGATCGACTTGGTGATCTCGTCGCGGTCGATCGCCATCGAGATCGCCTTGCGCACCTCGGGCTTGCTGAACTCCTCCTGGAACGTCGGGAAGGCCAGCACCTGCAGCGACGAGGCGGGGCTCTGCTGGAAGCGGTCGCCCAGGTCGGTCGCGGCGGTGGACAGGTTCTCGGTCGGGATCGTCTTGATCACGTCGAGGTTGTCCGACAGCACGTCCGCGTACGCCGCGGTCGGCTGCTGGTAGATGCGGAACTCGACGCCGCCGACCTTGGGCTGCTGGCCCGGGAACGCGTCGTAGCGCTCCACCTCGACCTTGGCGTCGTGCTGCCAGCTGCCCTTCATCTTGAACGGGCCCTGGCCGATCGGCGCCTGCTCGTAGCCCTCGGCGAGCACGCCCGGCGCCGAGAAGGCCGCCTTGGGCAGCGGGTAGAAGGCGGTGTAGCCGAGCATGGACTTGAAGTCCACGTACGGCTGGCTGAGCGTCACGGTGAAGGTCAGGTCGTCGACCTTCTTCAGGCCGCTCATCGTCGTCGCCTTCGGGTTCTCGCCCTGCAGGTCGTCGTAGCCGGCCACCTTCTCGAAGAAGTAGCTGGAGTTCTGGCCGTTCGGCGCGTACGCGCCGTAGTTCCAGGCGTCGATGTAGTTGTCGGCGGTGACCTTCTCGCCGTTGTGGAAGGTGTAGCCGGGCTTCAGCTTGACCGTCCAGACCTTGTTGTCCGACGTCGTCACCGAGTCCGCCGCCACCTCGTGCGGCTTGTTCGCCTCGTCGTAGTCGACGAGCGGGCTGAACAGGGCCGACAGGACCTGGGAGCCGCTCGTCTCGTTGGTGTTTGTGGGCACCAGGTGCTGCGGCTCGGCGATCTCGATCCGCACGGCCGCGTCGGAGTCGCCGGCACCGCCGCCGCCACCGCCCGAGCCGCAGGCCGTCAGGCCCAGCGTCACCGCGAGCGGGAGCGCGGCCCAGGCCGCGAGCCTACGAACACGCATGGGGGTCTCCTCATCTCCTCACGCTGCGCGGTCGTCCCGACGCTGGGTGACTCTGCGCAACGAGCGGTAACGGTAGGTCGCGATCCGGCCGGTCGACAACATTCGCGTGGTCAATCGATGACGGATCGTGTTCGCCAGCCGTTGCCGCTGCCGGATCTGTCTGCTACGCGTGGACTTCACCAGGCCTTTTCTTCGCCGACGCTGAACCGATCAGAGCGCTACGGGTGGCCCTGGGGCGTCCGTCCCGATCGTCAGGTACCTGCCTCCAAGGGTGCTGACGGCCCGGCGCGTCACCGTGACTGGTCACTCTCGGTGATGTAACGCACGTTGCGCAGCGTGATCGTCAGCCGTCGTCGTCCGGGTCCGTCCGCGGCCGTGAGACGATCACGACGTGACGGCGACGATCCTGGACGGCAAGGCCACCGCGGCGGAGATCAAGGACGAGCTACGAGCCCGGGTCAAGGCGCTCGCGGAACGCGGCATCACCCCCGGCCTCGGCACGGTACTGGTCGGGGAGGATCCCGGCTCCCAGGCGTACGTCAACGGCAAGCACCGCGACTGCGCCGAGGTGGGCATCGCCTCGCTGCGGGTCGCGTTGCCGGCCGACGCCACCCAGGAGCAGCTCGACGCGGCGCTCGCCGAGCTGAACGCCGACCCGGCCTGCCACGGCTACATCGTCCAGCTCCCGCTCCCCGGCCACCTCGACACCCAGCGCGCGCTGGAGTCGATCGACCCGGACAAGGACGCCGACGGGCTGCACCCGGTCAACCTGGGCCGGCTCGTCCTCGGGTACGACGGGCCGCTGCCCTGCACCCCGCGCGGCATCGTGGAGCTGCTGCGCCGGCACGACGTGCCGCTGCGCGGCGCGAACGTGGCAGTCGTCGGCCGGGGCAACACGGTCGGCCGCCCGCTGGGCCTGCTGCTGACCCGGCGCAGCGAGAACGCCACCGTGACGCTCTGCCACACCGGCACGCTCGACCTGGCCGCGCACACCCGCGCCGCCGACGTCGTCATCGTCGCCGCCGGGGTGCCGGGCCTGCTCACCGCCGACATGATCAACCCGGGCGCGACGGTCGTGGACGTCGGCATCACGCGGGTCATCGGCGAGGACGGCAAGGGCCGCTACACCGGCGACGTGGACCCGGAGGTGGCCGAGGTCGTCGGCAAGCTGGTGCCGATGCCCGGCGGTGTCGGCCCGATGACCCGGGCGATGCTGCTGACGAACGTGGTCGAACGGGCCGAGCGGACCGCCTGACGCCCACGCAGGTCATAACCGTCCGCCCCTGGCCCGATCGGTGCCAGGATGGCTGATACGGTCCGGAAAACCGACTGGTATCAGGGAGTGGGACGACCATGGGTAAGAAGGTCACTGTCGTCGGCGCCGGCTTCTACGGCTCGACCACCGCACAGCGCCTGGCCGAGTACGACGTCTTCGACACCGTTGTGATCACCGACATCGTGGAGGGCAAGCCGGCGGGCCTCGCGCTCGACCTCAACCAGTCCCGCGCGGTCGAGGGCTTCGAGACCAAGGTCGTCGGCGTCACCACCGGCCCGAACGGCGAGGGCTACGACGCCATCGAGGGCTCGGACGTCGTCGTCATCACCGCCGGCCTGCCGCGCAAGCCGGGCATGAGCCGGATGGACCTGCTGGAGACCAACGCCAAGATCGTCCGGCAGGTCTCCGAGAACGTCGCCAAGTACGCCCCGAACGCCGTCGTCATCGTGGTGTCCAACCCGCTCGACGAGATGACCGCGCTGGCCCAGCTCGCCACCCAGTTCCCGAAGAACCGGGTGCTCGGCCAGGCCGGCATGCTCGACACCGCCCGCTTCACCAACTTCGTCGCCGAGGCGCTGAGCGTACCGGTGAAGTCGGTACGGACCCTGACGCTCGGCTCGCACGGCGACACCATGGTCCCGGTGCCGTCCAAGAGCACCGTGAACGGCAAGCCGCTGCGTGACGTCATGCCGGCCGAGCAGATCGAGGAGCTGGTCGTCAAGACCCGCAACGGTGGCGCCGAGGTCGTCGCGCTGCTCAAGACCGGTTCCGCGTACTACGCCCCGTCCGCCGCCGCGGCCCGGATGGCGAAGGCCGTGGCCGAGGACTCCGGCGCCGTCATGCCGGTCTGCGCCTGGGTAGACGGCGAGTACGGCATCTCCGGCGTCTACCTGGGCGTCGAGGCCGAGATCGGCGCCGAGGGCGTGAAGCGGGTCGTGGAGACCGACCTGGACGCCGACGAGCTGGCCGCGCTGAAGGAGGCCGCCGAGGCCGTCCGCGCCAAGCAGGGTGACGTCGCCAGCATGTGACGCCCGTCCCATCGCGTCGAAGGCCCGTCGGCTTCGCCGGCGGGCCTTCTGCCGTCCCGCCCGCGCCCGTCCCCCGTCCTCCCCGTCCTCCCCGTCGATCATGAAGTTGACGGCGGAAAAGGAGATCAACTCACCGGCCAACCTCATGATCGACGGCGTGAGGCGCGGGTGTGGGGCGCGGGGTGGGGTGGGGGTGGGGGGTGAAGGGGGCGGTCAGGTGGGGGGTGGCCAGGACGGCGGGGGAGAGGGTCGCCAGCAGGTGCTGCCGGGAGCGGCGGGCCGTGGCCGGGTCCTCCTCGTGGGCGTACGCCAGCGCCGGGTCGACCAACTGGATCGCGTGCACCAGCAGGTCGCCGGTGACCAGGAGGCGCTCGTCGTCCGCCTCGACCAGCACCGACTGGTGACCCGGCGTGTGCCCGGGGGTGTGCAGCAGTCGTACCCCCGGGGTGAGGGGCGTGTCGCCGTCGACCACCCGCAGCCGGCCGGCGGCGCGCAACGGCCCCAGCAGCCGGGCCGGCAGGTCCGGGTGGAACAGCTCCAGCGCGTCCAGCTCGGCGCGCTGGATCAGATGATCCGCGTTCGGGAACAGCGCGCCGGCCCAGCCCACGTGGTCGGTGTGCAGGTGGGTGAGGACCACGGTGCGGACGTCGGCCGGATCGATCCCGGCGGCGGCCAGCTCGGCCGGGAGCCGGCCCGGCACCGGCGCCCAGCTCGCGGCGAGCGAGCCGGCCGGGCCGATGCCGGCGTCGACAAGCGTGACCGGCCCGTCGCCGGCCCGCACCGCGAACGCGCGGAACCGCAGCCACCACCGGCCGTCGCCGGTGACGGCACCCGGGTCGAGCCGGTCGGCCGCCATCCAGTTCGCCGCCGTGGCGTCGGGAAACGCCTCGCCGCGGGGCTGGAAGAAGGGCCCCTCGCCGTCGGCCAGCGCGGTGACCGTGATAGACCCGAGGGTGCGGCTGTGCGGCATCGGACGATGATGCCAGCGGCCCGAGGCGCGGCGCAGCCCGCTTTTCCGGCGGCCCACCCGGGCCGCCTGGGGACTGCCGGCCAGTTTCCAGTACGCTCGTACTGCTTGAGCACGTGTCCCCCGAGAGGAGCGCCGGCCGATGGCGAAGATCAAGGTAAACAACCCGGTCGTGGAGATCGACGGCGACGAGATGACCCGGATCATCTGGAAGCAGATCCGGGAGCAGCTGATCCTGCCCTACCTCGACGTCGACCTGCACTACTACGACCTGTCGATCCAGCACCGTGACGCCACCGACGACCAGGTCACCGTCGACGCCGCCAACGCCATCAAGGAGCACGGCGTCGGCGTCAAGTGCGCCACCATCACCCCGGACGAGGCCCGGGTGGAGGAGTTCGGCCTGAAGAAGATGTGGCGGTCGCCCAACGGCACCATCCGCAACATCCTCGGCGGCGTGGTCTTCCGCGAGCCGATCATCATGTCGAACGTGCCGCGGCTCGTCCCGGGCTGGACCAAGCCGATCATCATCGGCCGGCACGCGCACGGCGACCAGTACAAGGCCACCGACTTCGTCGTTCCCGGCCCGGGCACGGTGACCATCACCTACACCCCGGCCGACGGCGGCACCCCGATGGAGATGGAGGTCGCCAACTTCCCCGGCGGCGGCATCGCCATGGGCATGTACAACTACGACGAGTCGATCCGGGACTTCGCCCGCGCCTCGTTCCGGTACGGCCTGGACCGCAACTACCCGGTCTACATGTCCACCAAGAACACCATCCTCAAGGCGTACGACGGCCGGTTCAAGGACATCTTCGCCGAGGTGTTCGAGAACGAGTTCAAGGCCGAGTTCGACGCCGCCGGCCTCACCTACGAGCACCGGCTGATCGACGACATGGTCGCCGCTGCGCTCAAGTGGGAGGGCGGGTACGTCTGGGCCTGCAAGAACTACGACGGTGACGTGCAGTCCGACACCGTCGCGCAGGGCTTCGGCTCGCTCGGCCTGATGACCTCCGTGCTGCTCTCCCCGGACGGCCGTACCGTCGAGGCGGAGGCCGCGCACGGCACCGTCACCCGGCACTACCGGCAGTACCAGAAGGGCGAGAAGACCTCGACCAACCCGATCGCCTCGATCTACGCCTGGACCCGGGGCCTGGCCCACCGGGGCAAGCTGGACGGCACCCCGGCGGTCACCGAGTTCGCGAACACGCTGGAGAAGGTCATCGTGGACACCGTCGAGGGCGGCCAGATGACCAAGGACCTCGCGCTGCTCATCTCGCGGGACGCCCCGTGGCTGACCACCGACGAGTTCATGAACGCGCTCGACGAGAACCTGGCGCGCAAGCTCGCCGCCTGAGTGTAAGGAAGGGCCCCTTCTTAACGCCTCGCGTTGTAGAAGGGGCCCTTTTTAACACCTCGGGCCGGTCGGGACGGCGTGACTTCGCCCGGTGCGCCCTCGTTGACAGAGTGGACGAGATGCCAGTCGCGTCCAGGAAGGTGGGCCGTGGCCGCGCGTCGGCCGGCCGATCTTCGTGGCTGCACAGCGCAGCCAGCCGTCCCTTCCCTGCGGGGGGTCCTGTCCCGGGCCCCCCGCGCCCCCATGCGCGCGCCGCGGTGGTTAAGAAGGGGCCCTTCCTCTACCGCAGGCGTTAATAAGGGGCCCTTCCTTTCACGAGGTGCGGAGCAGTTCGGCGGCGCGCTCGGGGGCGATGTCGTTGATGAACACGCCCATGCCGGACTCCGACCCGGCCAGGTACTTCAGCTTGTCCTTGGCCCGCCGGATGCTGAACAGCTGCAGGTGCAGGTGGCCCAGCTCCCTGTCGATCCGTACCGGCGCCTGGTGCCAGGCCGCGATGTACGGCATGGGCAGGTCGAACAGCCCGTCGAAGCGGCGCAGCAGGTCCAGGTAGAGCGGCCCGAACGCGTCCCGCTCGGCGTCGTCGAGCGCCGGGATGTCCGGCACCGGCCGGTGCGGCGCCACGTGCACCTCGAACGGCCAGCGGGCCGCCGCCGGTACGTACGCGGTCCAGTGCTCGTTGCTCGTCACCACCCGTTCCCCGGCGGCGCGCTCGGCGGCCAGCACGTCGGCGTAGAGGTTGCCCCCGGTGCGGTCGGCGTGCCGCCGGGCGGCGGCGAGCATGGTCCGGGTGCGCGGCGTGACGAAGGGGTACGCGTAGATCTGCCCGTGCGGGTGGTGCAGCGTCACTCCGATCTCCACGCCGCGGTTCTCGAACGGGAAGACCTGCTCCACGCCGGGCAGCGCGCTCAGCGCCGTGGTGCGGTCGGCGAGCGCGTCCAGCACCGTTCGCACCCGTCGCGGCGAGAGGCGGGCGAAGGAAGCGTTGTGGTCGTCGGTGAAGCAGACCACCTCGCACTTTCCGCGGCCGGGGCGTACCGGGGTGAACGGCGTGATCTCGGCCGGCTCGTCGGCCACCCGCTGGCTCAGCGAGGGGAACCGGTTCTCGAAGACCACCACGTCGTAGTCGGGCGCCGGGATCTCGCTGTGCCGGTCACCGCGGGACGGGCAGAGCGGGCACTGGTCGGCCGGGGGCAGGAACGTGCGGGTCTGGCGGTGCACCGCCACCGCCACCCACTCGTCGGTCAGTGGGTCGTACCGCAGCTGCGAGGCGGGCGGGGGAGGGGGCAGGTCCCGCCGGTCCGGCTGGTCGCGGACCGCGTCGTCCCGCTCGTCGAAGTAGATCAGCTCGCGGCCGTCGGCCAGTGCGATCTGCGTACGCTTCACTCCGCCCCCCTCGTCGTGGGCACCGTCACCAGCTCGCCCACCCTGTCCTCGAGTACCCGTCGGGCCTCGGGTGCCAACCGGTCGTCGGTGACCAGCACGTCCGCCGCGTCCAGCGGCACGATCGACGAGATGCCGACGGTGCCCCACTTGGTGTGGTCGGCGAGCACCACCAGGCGGTCCGCCGCGGCCACGAGCGCCCGGTTCGTGTCCGCCTCCATCAGGTTGGGCGTGGTGAAACCGGCCCGTTCGCTGATCCCGTGCACGCCGAGAAAGAGCAGGTCCAGGTGGAGCGCGGCGATCGCGGCCACGGCGAGCGGGCCGACGAGCGCGTCCGACGGGGTGCGGACGCCGCCGGTGAGCACCACCGTCTGGTCCGGCCGGCCACCGACGTGCAGGGCCTCCGCCACCGGAAGCGAGTTCGTGACCACCGTGAGGCCGGGCACGTCGACCAGCCGCCGGGCCAGTTCGGCGGTGGTGGTGCCGGCGGAGAGCGCGATGGCGGCGCCGGGCCGGACCAGTCCCGCGGCGTGCTCGGCGATGGCGGCCTTCTCGGCGGACTGGCGGACGGACTTGGCGTGGAAGCCGGGCTCGTCGGTGGAGCCGGGACCGGCCGGTGTCGCGCCGCCGTGCACCTTGGCGAGCAGGCCCGCCTCGTGCAGCGTGTCCAGGTCGCGCCGGATGGTCATGTCGGAGACGCCGAACTCGGCCGCGAGCTGGGTGACCCGGACGCCACCGGCGCGGCGCAGTCGTTCCAGGATGGCCGTCTGCCGCTGCCGCGCCAGCATCCCCGGCTCACCTCCGCGCCTCACCGACTCACGTGGGCACTCCACGCGGTCGAACGTGTTCCAACAAAGACGAACACTACCGCGCAACGAGGGGTGATGCGAGACCGCCGCCGTCCGGAAGCCGGACGACGGCGGTCGAGGTGCTCACAGGCCGGACGCGTCCGGCGTCAGGAGGTCAGGCGGGCTGGAGGCGGGGCTCCACCCAG
Source organism: Micromonospora sp. WMMA1949 (assembly GCF_027460145.1). Classification (NCBI taxonomy): domain Bacteria; kingdom Bacillati; phylum Actinomycetota; class Actinomycetes; order Micromonosporales; family Micromonosporaceae; genus Micromonospora; species Micromonospora sp. WMMA1949. Next base: position 3,501,269 of record NZ_JAPZBG010000001.1, read on the forward strand.
CCGGTCTCGGTGAGGTGCTCCATCACCTTCCCGATGGCCTCCTCGACGCTCAGATCCGAGGTGTCGACCACCAGGTCGGCGTCGGTGGGCTCCTCGTACGGGTCGTCGATGCCGGTCATCCCGGTGATCAGACCGGCCCGGGCGCGGGCGTACAGGCCCTTGCGGTCGCGCTGCTCACAGACCGCCAGCGGCGTCGCCACGTGGACCAGCAGGAACCCCGCCCCGGCCGTCTCGGCCATCTCCCGGGCGGTTGCGCGGGCCGCCGCATACGGTGCGATCGGGCAGCAGATGCCGACGCCCCGGTGCCGGGCGATCTCCGCGGCCACCCAGCCGATCCGGCGGACGTTGAGGTCCCGGTCGGCCTTGCTGAATCCCAGCCCGGCGGAGAGTTCGCGCCGCACCACGTCGCCGTCGAGCAGCGTGATCGTGCGGTCGCCCTGCTCGCGGAGCACGTCGGCCAGCCCACGGGCGATCGTCGACTTGCCCGAGCCGGACAGCCCGGTCAGGAAGATCACCAGGCCCCGGTGCCGCCGCGGCGGGCGCGCCCGGGTCAGTTCCTTCGCCACCGCCGGCGGCGTGTGCCACTCGGGCAGCGGGAAACCCCGGTCCAGCAGGTCGTCGATCTCCTGCGTGCTCAGCGCCAGCCGCCGGTTGCGGGGCGGGATGTCCTCGCGCCAGCGCCACTGCCCGTCCCGGTTGTCGTAGGCCAGCTCGCGCGGCACCAGCACGCGCAGGCCGGCGCCGGAGAGCATGCCCTCGGTGGAGAGCAGGTGGGTCACCCCGTACGCGGCGGCGACCCGGGCCCGCAGCAACGCGTCGCTGATCTCGTCGCGTCGCCGGGCCAGCGGCACCGCCACGAGCGTGGCCGGGGGCATCCGGTCACGCGCGGCGAACACGCTGCGCACCAGCGCCTCGGCCGGCAGCCCGGCGATCGACTCCTCGCCGATCGGGATCATCACCAGCAGGTGCGCGCCGAGCGTCCGGGCCGCGTGCGCGATCTGCGCGAGCTGCGGCCGGTGCAGCGGGCGGTCGGCGAACACGCCGAGCACCCGGCCCGGCGGCAGCAGTCCGCGTACCTCGTCGGGGCCGCGCCGCAGCCGCTGGAACGGCCCGTGGCCGCCGTCGCCCAGGCGGCGTACCGCGCCGCCGACACCCACCATGCCCTCGCGGCCCGGCCAGACGTCGGTCACGTCCATCGCCGCCACGGGTGCGCCCTCACCGTCGGTGAGCACCACCGCACGGCGGGTCGGGTCGGCCGGGTCCAGCCCGTCGGCGAGCGCCGCCGGCACCTGGAGCGTCACCGGCACCGGCCACGGCTTGCCGTCGGCCAGCCGGCCGCGCCGGTTCAGCGAGGCCAGGTCGGCCCGGCTCATGAAACCGGTGAGCGGTGCGTACGCCCCACTCAGCAACAACTGGAGATCGGCCAGCTCAGCGGGCCTGGGCGCGTACGACGGCGCATCCCGCAGAACGTCCTCGGGCAGCAGCCACCCGTTGCTCATCGAACCCCCAACTCACCGGCCGGCACACAGTTTCGCAGCCCACCGGCGATCGGTCGAGAGCGCCACCCGGCCTCCCGGTGATCGCGTGTCCGGCGACGGTGCCGAGGGCGAACCGGGGTCATCGAATCCTAACGGCGAGCGGCGGCCGGCCGATCGTGCGAACGGCTGCCGGCGCGCGCCGACCGGCCGAGCGCGCGGTCCCGGATCCGCCGGACCGCGCGACGGAGCCGGGACCGGAGCCGGCGCGGGTCCTCCACCCGGGGCACGCCGCCGTCGGCCGGGCAGCGCACCACGATCGGCAGGCGGGCGTCCAGCGCCCAGCCGGCCTGGATGACCCGGGCCCGGACCTCCCAGGTGCCCCGGGTCCGGCCACCGTTCAGTGTCGCGAAGTCGACGGTGGCGGTGCTGCGGTGGCGTACCTCGCCGGCCTCGGCCCGCTCGGTGGTGGCGGCCACCGGCAGGAAGAACTCCTCCCGGGTCTCCCGCCGGCGGACGACGACATCGGTCCTCGCCCCGCCCGCCCGCATCACGACCCCGGCCGGTACCGCGTCGGCCACCGGGAGCACCGGCAGCCCCTGGTCGTCGAAGCGCAGCGGCTCGTCACCCGCCCGCAGGCCGGCGGAGACGGCGACCGTCAGCGTCCGCCCGTCGATCCGCCAGCTGTCGACGGCGGCGTGCGGCCGGACGCTCACCTCCCACTCCGCCAGCCGGCGCAGGTCCGCCACCCGGCCCTGCGCGGCGAGGTGCGCGATCACCTGGAACATCGGCGGGAGCCCGGCGACCGCCTCCGGCGGGAAGCGCTCCTCGACGAGCCGGCCCACCTCGCCGGCCACCTGGTCGGCCCACTGCTCCGGCGCGCTCAGCAGGGTCTGCCCGCGCAGCCGGCTCAGCATCTCCTTGCGCAGCCAGCGCCGCTGCAGGCGGAGGCGGGTCGCGGCGGGCGACCGGTTCGCGTCCACGATGTCCAGCGCCTCCCGCAGCGCCGCGTAGTACTCGGCCGGGTCCATCCGGGTGGCGGTGACGTTGCCCGCGTCCGCCCGGCGGACGTGGTGGTAGCAGGGGTGGTCGGCCAGCACGCAGACGCGCCCGGCCAGCAGGTAGGCCGCCGCCATCAGCCGGTGGTCCTCCAGGCGGCGCGGGTGGCCCTCCGGGAACCGCAGCCCGTGCCGGTCCAGGAAGGACCGCCGGAACAGCGCGTGGCAGGTCATGCTGTCGGCCAGTGGCGCGTCCGCCAGCGTGACGCCGAACCGGTTCTCCCGGAACAGCTCCCGCGGTACGCCCCGCCGGTGCCCGACCATCCGCCCGATGACGATGTCCGCGTCGTGATCGCGGGCGCAGGCGTGCAGGCGGGCCAGCGCGTCGTCGCCGAACCAGTCGTCGTCGTCGGCGAAGAAGATGTACTCGCCGCGCGCCTCCTCCAGCCCTCTGTTGCGCGGATGCGACGGCCAGCCCGAGTGCTCCAGGTGCAGCACCCGTACGTGCGGGTCGGCGGCGGCCAGCTCGTCCAGGCGCTGCGGGGTGCCGTCGGTCGATCCGTCGTCGGCGAAGATCACCTCGTACGAACCGGGCGGCAGCCCCTGCTTCGGCAGCGACGCGACGAGCGGATCGAGGTTCGCGCCGCAGTTGTACGCGGGCACCACTACGCTCACCATCGGCCGGTCCGTATCGTCGGTCATGCCGCCCCCCGTCGAGTCGCCTCACCCGGTGGCAGCATCCCGGAGCGGTCGCCGCCCCGCTACCCCGTCACGTCACCCAGGAGGCCCGGAGGCCCGGAGGCCCGGACGCCACCTAGGGGCCGCAACGGCCGAGGATCAGGGGATCGCAGGGGTCAGGACGGGCTCCGGCGAGGCGTCCGAGTTCTACGCTGAACGGCGTGACACTGCTCGCGACCGAGTCGCTGACCAAGACGTACGGAGGCCGGGTCACCGCGTTGGCCGACCTCACCGTGTCGGTCGAGCCGGGGATCATCGGGCTGGTGGGCGCGAACGGCGCCGGCAAGTCCACTCTGATCAAGATCCTGCTGGGTCTGCTCCCGCCGACCAGCGGCCGGGTACAGGTGCTCGGCCTCGACCCCACCACCGACCCGGCCGCGGTCCGCGCCCGGGTCGGCTACATGCCCGAGCACGACGCCCTCCCGCCCGACCTGTCCGCCGCCGAGCTGGTCACCCACCTGGGCCGGATCAGCGGGCTGCCGCGCACCGTCGCCCGGGAACGGGCCTCCGAGGCGTTGCGCCACGTCGGTCTGCACGAGGAGCGGCACCGGGCCGTCGGTGGCTACTCCACCGGCATGAAGCAGCGGGTCAAGCTCGCCCAGGCGCTCGTACACGATCCCGACCTGCTGTTGCTCGACGAGCCGACGAACGGCCTCGACCCGGCCGGCCGGGACGCCATGCTCGCGCTGATCCACCGGATCGGCACCGAGTTCGGCATCTCGGTGGTGGTCTGCTCGCACCTGCTCGGCGAGGTGGAGCGGATCTGCGACACGCTCGTCGCCATCGACGGCGGGCGGCTGCTGCGCGCCGACCGGGTGTCCGCCATGACCACGGCCACCGACGTGCTCGCCGTCGAGGTGAGCGAGGGCACGGAGGAACTGGCCGCCCGGCTCACCGCGCTCGACCTGCCGGTGACCCGCGACGGGCGGCTGTTGCTCGTCCCGCTCGCCGACGACGCCACCTACGACCAGATCCTCGGCGCGGTCGCCGAGCTGGACCTGCCGCTGCACCGGCTGGACCAGCGACGGCACCGGGTGGCCGAACTCTTCGCCGCGAGGGAGCCCAGCCATGTCTGACGCGACCGGGGTCATCCACGACATCGGCTACCAGCGCTACACCGGCCCGCGGCTCGGCCGCCGGCAGGTCTTCGGCGCGCTCTACCTGCACGGCGTGCGTACCGTCTTCGGGCTGGGCCGCAGCGCCAAGGCCAAGATCTTCCCGTGGCTGGTGGTTTCCGTGGTCACCGTGGTGGCCGCCGGTGTCACAGCGGTGCGCAGCCAGATCGGCGAGGTGGTGATGACGTACGCCCAGTTCGCGGACGCGATGAGCTGGCTGGTCATCTTCTTCGCCGCGGTGGCCGCGCCCGAGCTGGTCTCCCGCGACCTGCGCAGCGGCGTGCTGCCGCTGTACTTCTCCCGGCCGCTGCCGCGCGGCGACTACGCGCTGTCCAAGTTGCTGGCGCTCGTCACCGCGCTCTGGCTGCTGCTCGGCGGCCCGCAGCTGGTGATGTTCCTCGGTGCCGCGTTCACCACGAACCGGGGCGTACGCGGGGTGTGGGACGAACTGCTCGACCTGCTGCCCGGGCTGCTCTACGCCGGGCTCTGGGCGGTGGTGTTCGCCTCGATCGCCCTGCTGGTCGCCTCGCTCACCGGCAAGCGCGCGTTCGCGGCCGGCGGCATCGTGGCGGTCTTCCTGATGACCACGCCGGTGGTCGGCGTGCTGTCCATCCTGCCCTCGCAGACGATCAACGAGCTGGCCTTCGTGGCCTCCCCGCCGACGCTCGTCGGCGGCGTGGGCAACTGGGCGCTCGGCGACCGGCTGACCCAGGGACGCGGCGGCATGCCGATCGGCGACTTCGGACCGGTCTACGCCGTGGCCGCCGTGCTGCTGGTCGCCGCCTGCGTCAGCCTGCTGCTCCTGCGATACCGGAAGGTGGCCGCCCGATGACGGCGATCAGCACCCAGTCGACGGCCGGCGCGCCCGCCGCCGCGACGAGCACGCTCGACCTGGCGGGCGTCTCCCGCTGGTACGGCAACGTGGTGGCGGTGAACGACGTCACCATGCGGCTCGGTCCCGGCGTGACCGGCCTGCTCGGCCCCAACGGCGCCGGCAAGACCACGCTGCTGCACATGATGGCGGGCTTCCTGTCCCCGTCGCGCGGCACCGTGACGCTGGACGGCGAGCCGACCTGGCGCAACCCCGCCGTCTACCGGCGGCTCGGCCTGGTCAGCGAGCGCGAGGCGGTGCACACGTTCCTCAGCGCGTACGAGTTCGTGCTCGCCAGCGCGAAGCTGCACCGGCTGCCCGACCCGGAGGCCGCCACCCGGCGGGCGATCGAACTGGTCGAGATGGAAGACGCGCAGACCCGCCGGATCGGCACCTACTCCAAGGGCATGCGGCAGCGCACCCGGGTCGCCGCCGCGCTCGTGCACGATCCGCAGGTGCTTCTGCTCGACGAGCCGTTCAACGGGATGGACCCGCGCCAGCGGCTGCACATGATGGCGCTGCTGCACCGCCTCGGCGACGCGGGACGGACCATCCTGTTCAGCTCGCACATCCTGGAGGAGGTCGAGCAGGTCTCCGGCACGGTCCAGGTGATGGTGGCCGGCCGGCTCGCCGCTTCCGGCGACTACCGGACCATCCGCCGCCTGATGACCAACCGGCCGCACGTCTTCGCGGTCCGCTCCACCGACGACCGGGCGCTGGCGGTGGCGCTGATGGCCGAGGCGTCGGTCTCCGGCGTCGAGCTGGACCGTACCGGCCTGACGGTCAAGGCCGGCGACTACGGCGCGTTCACCCGGGCACTGCCCCGGATCGCGCTCCGGCACGGCATCCGGGTCCGGCAGCTCCTGCCGGAGGACGAGTCGCTGGAGAGCGTCTTCTCGTATCTGGTGGAGGCATGATGTCGACAGTCACCTGGATCACCGCGCGTGGCCTGTTCGGCCGGAGCCGGTTCCTCATGCTGCTGCCGTTGCCGCTGGTCCTGATCGGCCTGGCGGTGCTGTGCCGGTCGCTCGGCGTCGACCCCGGTGAGTGGGGCCCGCCGGTGCTCGTCGGCCTCGGGCTCGCGGTGGTGCTGCCGGTGGTGGCGCTGATCGTGGGCACCGGCGTGCTCGGCGCGGAGATCGACGACGGCACCGTCGTGCACATTCTCACCAAGCCGCTGCCGCGCTGGCAGATCGTGCTGCCGAAGCTGGCGGTCGCGGCCGGCGTCACAGCGGTCACCGTCGGCATCCCGATCTACGTCGCGGGCGTGCTCGCCGATTCGGTACGCCTCGGACTCGCTCTGGTCGCCGCCTCGGCGGCGGGCGCGCTGGCGTACTCGGCGCTGTTCCTGGCGCTGAGCCTGGTGACCCGGCGGCCGGTGCTGCTCGGCCTGGTCTACGTGCTGATCTGGGAAGGGCTGCTGGGCCGGTTCGTCGGCGGCACCCGGGTGCTGTCGATCCAGCAGTGGGTGATCGCCCTGGCCGACCGGATGGCGCCGACGCCGCTGCTCGGCACCACCGTCTCGGTGCCGGTGGCGGCGGTGCTCACCGCCCTGGTGGCGGTCGGGTTCACCGTGCTGGCGATCGACCGCCTGCGCTCGTTCAGCGTGGCCGGCGAGACGAGCTGAACTGCGGGGCGGAACCCGTTCTCCGGTACGAGCGCCGGAAAACGGGTTCTGCCCCGCCGTGTCCGGTCTGTTAGTTTGCGGCGGCTACGCACACCGACACGGGGAGAACACCTTGCGTTCAGCTCGCCTCGCCCTGCTGGCTCCGGCCGCGGTGGCGATGATCGTCATGTCCGGCTGCGGCGACGACGAGGAGACGCCCTCGGCCGGGTCGGCGGCGCCCTCCGCCCCGGCCGCCACGTCCGTGCCGCCGGTGACGCCGGCCCCGGTGGGCCTCGACGAGGCCACCCGGAAGACCTGCGCGACGGCGGAGAAGGACATCACGGCCGCCCTGAAGGAGGTGGCCGAGGCGGAGAAGATAGGCCCGCCGGCCGGCCACTCGGCGGTCAGCGCCCAGTACTCGGCGGGCGCGGCCACGCTCTACACGCACGCCTTCACCAGCAGTGACGAGGTGAACGCCGCGGTGAAGGGGGTCGCCACCGCCATGACCGACCTCGCGGACACCTGGGCCAAGGCGCCGGGCAAGGCGCCGAGCAAGGCGGATCTGACCACCGCCCGGGACAAGCTCAAGGCGGCCTGCGCGGCCGACTGAGGCACGCACCGCCGCCGGCCTTTCGGGGTGTTAAGAAGGGCCCCTTCTACAACGCGAGGCGTTAACAAGGGGCCCTTCCTTGCACGGGGTCAGAACGCGCAGGCGACGACCAGTTCGGTGGTGCGGTCGGGTAGCAGGTCCAGCTTCGCGATCCGGCCCGCCGCGCGCAGGTCGTCGGCGACCGTGCCGAGCTGCTCCAGCACGGCTGCCGGTCCGAGCGCCTCGGCCAGCGGCACCTCCGCCTTCATCGACAGCTTCCGTTCCGACTTGGCGCGGCGCACCTGACCCAGCGCGTCCGCGGCCAGCCGCAGCAGCTCCGGGTCACCCGGCGCCTCCATCGCGCGGCCCACCTCGTACGTGGTCGGCCACGGCGCGCGGTGCACCGACCCGTACCGCCACCACGACCAGACCTCCTCGGTGACGAACGGCAGCACCGGCGCGAACAGGCGCAACTGCACCGACAGCGCGGTCGCCAGCGCCGCCCGGGCCGAGTCGGCGGCCGGCCCGGTGCCGTAGGCGCGTTCCTTCACCAACTCGATGTAGTCGTCGCAGAACCGCCAGAAGAACGCCTCCGTGGCCATCAGGGCGGCCGTGTGGTCGTACCCGTCGAACGCGGTGGTCGCGGTCGCGACCACGCCGGACAGTTCGGCGAGCATCGCGGTGTCCAGCGGTTGGGTCGCCGCGGCCCGCAGCGCGTCGGCGGCGCCCAGCCCGAGCGCGAACCGCGACGCGTTGAGCAGCTTGGTGGCCAGCCGGCGGCCCACCTTGACCTGGGCCGGGTCGAAGGCGAGGTCCATGCCCGGCTTGCCGTTGGCGGCCCAGTAGCGGACCGCGTCGGACCCGCTGCGCTCCAGCAGCGCCATCGGGGTGACCACGTTGCCCTTGGACTTCGACATCTTCTTGCGATCCGGGTCGAGGATCCAGCCGGAGAGCACAGCGGTGTGCCACGGCAGTGCGCCGTGCTCCAGGTGGGACCGCGCCACGGTGGCGAACAGCCACGTCCGGATGATGTCGTGCCCCTGCGGGCGCAGGTCCATCGGGAAGACCCGGCCGAACAGGTCCGGGTCGGTCTCCCAGCCGCCGACGATCTGCGGGGTCAGCGACGAGGTGGCCCAGGTGTCCAGCACGTCCGGGTCGCCGGTGAAACCGCCCGGCACGCCGCGCTGCGACTCCTCGTATCCGGGTGGCGGTTCGCTCGTCGGGTCGATCGGGAGCGACGCCTCGTCCGGTGTGAGAGGGTGGGTCCAGTCCGGCTCGCCAGTGTCGTCGAGCCGGTACCACACCGGCACCGGCACGCCGAAGAACCGCTGCCGGCTGACCAGCCAGTCCCCGGTGAGGCCGCCCACCCAGTGCTCGTAGCGGTGCCGCATGTGCTCCGGCACCCAGCGCAGCTCCCGCCCCCGGGCCAGCAGCTCCTCACGCAGGCCGGCGTCCCGGCCGCCGTTGCGCAGGTACCACTGCCGGGTCGAGACGATCTCCAGCGGCCGGTCGCCGCGCTCGTAGAACTTCACCGGGTGGGTGATCGGGCGCGGCTCGCCGACGAGGTCACCCGCGTCGGCCAGCAGCTCCACCAGCGTCCGCCGGGCGCCGTTCACCGTCTGCCCGGCCAGCGCCGCGTAGGGCTCGGCCGGCACGCCGGCCGGCGGCTCCGGCAGCAGCCGCCCGTCCCGGCCGATCACCACGCGGGTGTCCAGCCGCAGCTCACGCCACCAGGTCACGTCGGTGAGGTCACCGAACGTGCAGACCATCGCGATGCCCGTGCCCTTGGCCGGGTCCGCCAGCGGGTGCGCGCGCACCGGCACCTCGACCCCGAACACCGGGGTACGCGCAGCGGCGCCGACCAGGTCCGCGTAGCGCTCGTCGTCGGGGTGGCAGACCAGCGCCACGCAGGCCGGCAGCAGCTCCGGCCGGGTGGTGTCGATCAGCACCTCGCGGCCGTCCGGCCCGGTGAACCGCAGCCGGTGGTACGCGCCCGGCCGCTCCCGGTCCTCCAGTTCCGCCTGCGCGACGGCGGTGCCGTACCCGACGTCCCACAGTGTCGGCGCCTCCGCCTGGTACGCCTCACCCCGGGCCAGGTTGCGCAGGAACGCGCGCTGGCTGGCCGCGCGGGCCGCCGACCCGATCGTGGTGTACGTCAGCGACCAGTCCACGGACAGTCCGAGCCGCCGCCACAGCGCCTCGAACGCCTTCTCGTCCTCCACCGTGAGCAGTTCGCACAGCTCGATGAAGTTGCGCCGGGAGATCGCCGTCGGGTTCTTCCGGGCCGCGTCGTCCACCGGCGCCGCCGGCGGGCGCCAGTCCTCGTCGTACGGCAGCGCCGGATCGGGACGCACGCCGTACACGTTCTGCACCCGGCGTTCGGTGGGCAGCCCGTTGTCGTCCCAGCCCATCGGGTAGAAGACCGTGCGTCCGCGCATCCGCTGGAACCGGGCCACCGTGTCCGTGTGCGTGTACGAGAAGACGTGCCCCATGTGCAGCTCGCCCGACACGGTCGGCGGGGGAGTGTCGATCGCGTATACGTCCGACCGCTCCTTCGTGCGGTCGAACGCGTACGTGCCGTTCTCCTGCCAGCGGCGGGCCCAGGTCTCCTCGAGGCCGTCCAGGCTCGGACGCTCGGGGACGCCGCCGCGGGCGCTCCTCGTCGTGTCGGTCATCAGCCGATGGTAGGCAGCCCGGCTGCGCCGCTCCACGACTTTCCCCACCCCGCGCGTCCTCGCGGGAGAGCTAGAGGAGGGAGTCGCGCCACTGCCGGTGCAGGGCGGCGTAGCGGCCGCCGGCGGCGATCAGCTCGGCCGGCGGGCCGTCCTCCACGATCCGTCCGTCGTCGAGCACCAGGACCCGGTCGGCCGTCTCGACTGTGGAGAGCCGGTGGGCGATGACGAGTGCGGTGCGGTCGCGCAGCACGCTGTTCAGGGCCCGCTGCACCAGGCGTTCGGTCGGCACGTCGAGCGCCGAGGTCGCCTCGTCCAGGATCAGCACCCGGGGGTCGGCGAGGAACGCCCGGGCGAACGCGACGAGCTGACGCTGCCCGGCGGAGAGCCGGCCGCCGCGACGGTGCACGTCGGTGGCGTACCCGTCGGGGAGCGCGGCGATGAAGTCGTGCGCGCCGATGGCCCGCGCGGCGGCGATCACCGCTTCGTCGTCGGCGTCCGGGCGGCCGAACCTGATGTTGTCGGCCACGGAACCGCTGAACAGGTGGGTCTCCTGGGTCACCAGCACCACCGCCCGGCGCAGCTCGGCATCGGCCAGGTCGCGCAGATCCACCCCGTCCAGCCGGACCGCACCCGCGTCCGGGTCGTGGAAGCGGGCGACGAGCTTCGCGACTGTGGACTTCCCGGCGCCGGTCGGACCGATCAGCGCCACTGTCTGCCCCGGCGGCACGGTCAGGTCGAGGCCGGACAGGATCGGCGTCCGGCGGCGGTAGCCGAAGTCGACGTCGCGGAAGACGATCGCACCGCGCGGTGGCCCGCCGGGCAGCGGCAGCGGCCGGGCCGGTTCGGGCACCGCCGGGTGCTCGTCCAGCACGCCGGCCAGTTTCTCCAGCGCGGCGGTCGCCGACTGCAGCGAGTTGTAGAACTGGCTCAGCTCCTCCATCGGCTCGAAGAACCGGCGCAGGTAGAGCAGGAACGCGGCGAGCACGCCCACCTCGACGCCGCCGCCCAGCACCCGCCAGCCGCCGTACCCGAGCACCACCGCCGCGGTCAGGTTGCCGATCAGCCGGATGCCCGGCGAGTAGATCGCGATCAGCCGGAACGCGCGCAGGCTGGAGCGCCGGTAGTCGTCGTTCACCGCGCCGAAGATGCGGTCGTTGCGGTCCTCCCGCCGGTACGCCTGCACGGCCCGGATCCCGCGCAGCGACTCGACGAAGTGCACGATGACCAGCGCCACCGCCTCCCGGGTGCGCCGGTACGCCCCGGCCGACGCGCGGGCGAACCAGCGGGACAGCACGAACAGGAACGGGAACGCGAGCAGTGTCACCGCCGCCAGCGGCAGGTCCAGCCAGAGCAGGATGCCCGCCACGGACAGCACCGACAGCCCGGCCATCACCAGCTTGTCGATGCCGCCGTCGACCAGCTCGCCGATCGACTCGAGGTCGCTGGTCAGCCGGGACACCATCCGCCCCGACGTGTAGCGCTCGTGGAACCCGACGTCGAGGCGCAGGAAGTGCCCGTACACCCGGCGGCGCAGGTCCAGCAGGACGGCCTGGCCGATCCGGGCGGCGAGGGTGAGGAACGCGCGCCGGGCCGCGTACTCGACAGCGGTGGCGACCACGAACGCGGCGGCGACGGCGATCAGCGGGCCGGGGTTGCCGGCCCGCAGCGGACCGATGCCCCTGTCGATGCCGAGCATGACCAGGTACGGCCCGGACATCGCGGCGGCGTTCTGCGCCAGCAGCAACACCACCGCCAGCCCCAGCGCACGCCGGTGCGGGCGGAGCAGCAGCCGCAGCAGCAGCCGGCTGCGGGCGCGCAGCCGGGCCACCGCCTCCGGGGACGAGTCCTCGGCCCGGCTGCGGTCCGCGTCCGGATCGGTGGCCCGCCCCCGCCACCGGGACAGGTCGTCACCGCTGCCACCGCGTGCGCCGGTCGTTCCGGAGCCGTTCGGCGCGTCGCGGGGCCGGGGCACTCGCGGCGCGCGGCCGGTCACGAGCGCACCAGGCCGACGCCGTCGCTCCGTCGCTCCGGCTCGGCGGACAGCACCGCCCGGTAGGCGGGTACCCGGGCCAGCAGCTCCGAGTGGGCGCCGACGGCGACGATCCGGCCGCCGTCGAGCAACGCCACCCGGTCCGCCAGCGCCACCGTCGAGGGTCGGTGCGCCACCAGCAGGGTCGTGGTGGCGGTCTCCCGCAGCACCCGGCGCAGGGCCGCCTCGACGAGCGCTTCGGTGTGCACGTCGAGCGCGGAGAGCGGGTCGTCGAGCACCAGGACCGCGGGCCGGCCGAGCACCGCACGCGCCAGCGCGAGGCGCTGCCGCTGCCCGCCGGACAGCGACAGCCCCTGCTCACCGACCCGGGTTGCCAGGCCCCACGGCAGCTCGTACGCGAATTCCGCCTGGGCCAGCGTCAGCGCGGCCCGGACCTCGTCCTCGCTGGCGTCCGGCCGGCCCAGGGTCAGGTTCTCCCAGACCGACATGGAGAACAGCGTCGGCTCCTCGAACGCGACGGCGACCAGCCGGCGCAACGAGTCCAGCCGCAGGTCACGTACGTCGTGCCCGTCGAGCATGATCCGGCCGCCGGTCACCTCGTGCAGCCGGGGGACCAGCGACAGCAGCGTGCTCTTGCCGCAGCCGGTGACGCCGACCAGCGCCATCGTCTCGCCCGGCTCGACGGTCAGGTCCAGGTCGCGCAGCACCGGGCCGGACGTGCCGGGGTAGCGGAAGCGGACCCCCTCGAAGCGGAGCCGGCCGCGTACTTCGCCCCGGTCGAGCGACAGGGCGTGCGGGGCGTCCACGATGGTCGGCGGGGTGTCCAGGACCTCCTGGATCCGGTCGGCGGCGGTCGCGGCCTCCTGGCCGTTGGCGATGATCCAGCCCAGCGACTGCACCGGCCAGATCAGCATGAGCTGAAGGCTGACGAACGCGACCAGCTCCCCGATGGACAGCACGCCGTCGGCGACCGCTGCGGCGCCGGCCACCAGGACCGCGCCGAGCGTCAGGTTCGGCACCAGGTCGAACAGCGCGGAGGTACGCGCCAGCAGCCGAGCCTTGCCGATCCCGGTGTCGTGCAGCCGGCGCGCACCGACGGCGAACCGGGCCGCCAGTTCCGGCCCGCGCCCGTACGCCCGCATGGTGCGCAATCCCAGCGCCGTCTCCTCGACCAGCGTGGCGACGTCGCCCTGCTGGTCCTGCATGCGGCGCGACGCCGCGTGGTAGTGCCGGGCGAAGCGGCGGCTGATCAGGAACAGCGGTACGGCGCTGGCCGCCACCAGCAGCCCCAGCCACTGGTGCAGCCGGATCAGCAGCGCCACCACCGCCGTGTAGGTGACCAGGTTGAGCACCAGGAACAGCAGCCCGAAGGAGAGGAACCGCCGGATCACCGAGAGGTCGCTGGTGATCCGGGACAGCAACTGGCCGGACTGCCAGCGGTCGTGGAAGCTGGCCGGAAGCCGTTGCAGGTGGGCGTAGATGTCGGCCCGGATGGCGGCCTCCATGCCCACCGAGGACGACGACTGCGTCCAGCGGCGGATGAAGATGAGGACCGCCTCGGCCAGGCCGAGCAGCAGCGCCAGCGTGCCGAGCCGCAGCAGCCCGGCCTCGTCGTGCCGGGCCACCGGCCCGTCGACGACCCGCTGCACCACGAGCGGAACGGCCAGGCTTGCCGCGGTGGCCGCGAGTGCCGCGACCAGCAGCCAGGCGAACTCGGTCGCGTACGGGCGCAGGTAGGGCCGCAGCCGCCAGAGGTTGCGCAGCGGCTGGGACCGGGCGTCGATATGCGCCGCGGGGTTGCCGTCGCTGGACGCGGGCACTACCCGACGGTAGCCGCCGGGGGTGACAGTCTCGCTGTCAGCTAGCCGTCACCCGTCCCTCATGCCCGAGAAGCCACTTCTTCACGTCAAGCCCCCAGCGGTAGCCGCCGAGTGAGCCGTCGGTACGCAGAACCCGGTGGCAGGGGACGAACAACGCGGCGGCGTTGCGCGCGCAGGCGGCCGCGGCGGCCCGGATCGCAGCCGGCCGCCCGGCCAGCGCGGCGAACGCGGTGTAGGTGACCGGGTCGCCGGGCTTGACGTCGCGCAGCACCTGCCAGGCGTGCGTCAGGAAGGGCCCGCCGGTGTGCTGCTCGACCGCGATCGCGTCGATGGCGGCCAGGTCACCGTCCAGGTAGGCCCGGACGGCGTCGGTCACCGGGCCGAGGTCGGCCCGTTCCCGCAGTTCGCCGCGCAGTCTCGGGTGGATCAGCGGCAGCAGGGCCGCCGGTTCGGCGGTGAAGCCCGCCGCGCGTACCGCGCCGGCCGGGCCGGCGAGCACGCTCAACGGGCCGGCGGGAGTGTCGATGACAGTGCTGTCCACAGTGTTCATGCTGCTCTCCAGAGTCGGATCGTCGCGTACGACCGCCAGGGACGCCAGCGGTCGGCGTACGCGGTCAGGGTCTTCGGGTCGTCGGACAGGCCGAGCGCGGCTGCGCCGCGGCGTACGCCCAGGTCGGTGGTGAGGGCGACATCGGGGTCGCCGAGTGCGCGCATGGCCAGGTAGCCGGTGGTCCACGGGCCGATGCCGGGCAGCGCGGCCAGTCGCCGGACCGCCTCCTCCCGGTCGCCCCCGGGTTCCAGGTCGAGTTCGCCGTCGGCGACGGCGCGGGCCAGCGCCCGGATCGTCTCCCGGCGTGCCGCCGGCATCCGGAACGCCGCGTCCGGCGCCGCGAGCACCTGCGCCGGGCCGGGGAACGCCACCAGGCCGTCCGCCGGATCGTCGGTGCCCGCACCCCCGGTGGATCGGGTGGCGGCCAGCAGGCGGGTGAGCGTGGTCCGTGCCGAGGTCAGCGAGACCTGCTGGGTGGCGACGGCACGGACGGCCAGCTCGAACCCGTCGACCGCGTGCGGGAGCCGGACGCCCGGCTCGGCCGCGACGGCCGGGGCCAGCGCGGGGTCGTCGGCCAGGGTGGCGTCCACCGCGACCGGGTCGGCGTCCAGGTCGAGCAGGCGGCGGCAGCGGGCCACCGCGGGGGCCAGGTCACGCATGTCGGCCAGCCGCAGCGTGGCGGCCACGTGGCCGTCGGCAGGGGTCAGCGCCACCGTGGCGGGACCGTGCGGCAGGCGCAGCCCGCGGTGGTAGGTGCCGTCGCGGACCACCTCGACGTCGGGCAGCGCGCGCAGCGCGAGGAAGTCCAGCAGCGCGCCCGCGTGCAGCGGGGGCCGGTATGCCAGCCGCAGCGAGAGCGTGCCCGCCCCGGTGGTCGCGGCCGGGCTGCGGCGCCCGACCCGCAGCTCGGACGGGGTGCCGCCGTAGACCTCGCGAACCGTGTCGTTGAACTGCCGGACGCTGCCGAACCCGGCGGCGAAGGCCACCTCGGCGAGGCCGAGACCGGTGGTCTCGATCAGGATCCGGGCGGTCTGCGCGCGCTGGGCGCGGGCCAGCGCCAGCGGGCCGGCGCCCAGCTCGGCCCGGAGCATCCGGTGCAGGTGCCGCTCGGTGTAGCCCAGCCGGGTGGCCAGCCCGGGCACCCCGTCGCGGTCGACCACGCCGTCGGCGATCAGCCGCATGGCGCGGCCGACCAGGTCGGCTCGGACGTCCCACTGGGGCGAGCCGGGCGCCGCGTCCGGCCGGCACCGGCGGCACGCCCGGAGCCCGGCCCCCTGCGCGGCGGCCGCGGACGGAAAGAACCGGACGTTGCGCCGTTTCGGGGTCATCGCCGGACAGGACGGCCGGCAGTAGATCCCGGTCGACGTCACGCCGGTGTAGAACCAGCCGTCGAACCGCGGGTCGCGGCTGTCGACGGCTCGGTAGCACCGCTCGAAGTCCAGTTCCATGCCACGATCCTGCCCTGCAGCTCCGACGCTCGGCTGGCGGGATTCGGACATGACGTGCGGCAGTCGCGCCAGCTCGGGGAAGTGGCGGTGTCAGCGGTCCCGGGATGCCGCCACCTCGCCGAGGTGGCGTGGATCATGGACGGCGGACCCGAGAAAGTGTCGTAAGTGGTCGGTACCGTCCCGCCACCAACTCAAGAAAAGGTGCGGGGCATGGCGAGCGTGGCCGGGCGGGGTGTCCGCTGATGCGATCGGGGCGAGCACCGCTTGACGCCGCGGTGGTGGAGGGCTTCTACGAGCGGATGCGGGTGGTGGCGCCGGCCGCCTACGGCGCGATCGAGCGTGACCGGGCCGGTGACCCCGGTCGCCCCTTCGCGGACACCGCTTGCGGCCGGCTGGCCGGCTCCCTCGACCCCGACGGGCTGCGCGCGCTCGGCATGTGGGCCCACCACTGGTGCATGCGCTTCTACGACGACGACACCCGGGTCGGCCTGCGACTGGTCCGCGAGATCGCCGCCCGGTCCGGCCTCGGCTGGACCGCCGACGAGGTGCGGTGGTTGCTCGACCGGTCGTACGCGGCCGGGCCCGCCGCCGCGCACCGGTTCACGCTTCCGCTCGCGGCAGCGGCGCAACTACCGGCCGGTGCGCTGCCCGAGGGCGTCGCCGCCGAGGCGTGGCCGGACGACTGGCGCCGGCTGCGGGCCGGCTGAGCGCCGGGTGGGATCGCTGTCCGGTCCGGCATCTGGGCCAGCACCATCGCCCCCACCGCCACCGCGAAACCGGTGAGCTGGACCGGGTCCAGCGCCTCACCGAGCATCACCCAGCCGAGCGCCGCGGCGGTGAGCGGGCTCAGCGCGCCGAGCACCGACACGCGGGAGACAGGCAGTCGTGCCGCGCCCCGGAACCACAGCACGTACGCCAGGGCGGTGCCGGCCAGCCCGAGCCACGCGTACCCGAGAAGGGCCGGCCCGTCGGGCACTGGTGGCGCGGCCTCGACGGCGGCGGCGACCGGCACGATCATCAGGCCCCCGGCGACGAGCTGCCAGCTCGTCGCGGCCAGGACGCCCACGCCGGGCGGCCGGCCCCAGCGGCGGGTGAGCACCAGCCCGGCGGCCATCGCCACGGCCCCGGCCAGTCCGGCGGCGACGCCGAGCGGGTCGAGGCCGGCGCCCGGGCGCAGCACCACGAGGGCGACGCCGAGCGGGGCGGCCACGGCGGCGGCCAGCGCCGGCCGGGTGGGGCGGTCGCGGAGCAGCGCGACGGTCAGCACCGCCACCAGCAGCGGCTGCGCGGCGCCGAGAACGGCGGCGGTGCCGCCGGGTAGGCGGTACGCGGCGAGGAACAGCAGCGGGAAGAACACCCCGATGTTGAGCGCGCCGAGCACGGCGGCGCGCCCCCACCAGAGGCCGTGTGGTCGCCTGCGGGTCAGGGCGAGCAGCAGCAGGCCGGCCGGCAGGGCGCGGATCGCCCCGGCCCAGAGCGGCCGGTCCGGGGGCAGGAGTTCGGCGGTGACCAGGTACGTGGTGCCCCAGGTGATCGGTGCGGCGGCGGTGAGCGCGACGTCGGTCCAGCGGGGGTTCATGTCGGCCTCTTTCTCAGCCCTAAGTATCTTAGCGCTAAGCTAATCAGGCCCGAGCCAAAAGGGGAAGTGGGACGTGCGGCACAATCGGCAGCCGTGACAGGCGACGAGGTGGACGCGATCGTCGAACAGTGGCGGCGGGAGCGGCCCGGCATGCGGCCCGAGCCGATGGCCGTGTTCGGCCGCATCTACCGGCTGGCCCGGCTGGTCGGCGACAGCCAGGAGAAGGTGTACGCGGGCTGGGGCATCGGCCGGGGCGAGTTCGACGTGCTCGCCGCGCTGCGGCGCTCCGGTTCGCCGTACACGCTGGCGCCGAAGGCGCTCGCCGCCTCCCTGATGCTCACCTCCGGCGGCATGACCGGGCGGCTCGACCGCCTCGAACGGGCGGGCCTGGTACGGCGCTCGCCGGACCCGGCCGACCGGCGGGCGCTGCGGGTCACCCTCACCGACACCGGCCGGCGGGTGGTCGAGGAGTCGGCCGAGGCCGGCCTCGCGGTGCAGCGGCGGATCCTCGACGCGCTGCCCCCAGCCGACCAGGACCGGCTGGCCGATCTGCTGCGCGCGTTGCTCGCGGCGGCCGAGGCCGGGCCCGCGGATCCGGCACAATGATCGGCACCGTCACCGCCCGGGAGGACAATCGTGCCCGCCACCGAACCGACGATCGTCGCCACCAGCATGGGTTTCGCCGGCCGTCGCCGCGGCCCGTGGGACGCCCGGCCCAGCGCCCTGTTCGACCTGATGGCCGACCTGGCCGGGGCCGGTGACGCGCCGCGCGTCTGCTACCTCGGCCAGGCCACCGGCGACCAGCCGACCGGCTTCACCGTCTTCTACGGCGCCTTCGCCGGCACCCGGTTCCGCGCCTCCCACCTGGCGCTCTACCCGATGCCCAACGTCGAGGACATCCGCGCCCACCTGCTCGCGCAGGACATCATCTGGGTCGGCGGCGGCAGCGTGGCGAACCTCTGCGCGGTCTGGCGGGTGCACGGCCTGCCGGAGATCCTGCACGAGTGCTGGCAGGCCGGCGTGGTGCTCGGCGGGGTCTCCGCCGGCTCGATCTGCTGGCACACCGGCGGCGCCACCGACAGCTACGGCCCGACGCTGCGGCCCTTCACCGAAGGGCTGGGCTGGCTCCCGTACGGCAACGGCGTGCACTACGACAGCGAGGAGCAGCGCCGCCCGCTGATGCACCGGCTGGTCGCCGACGGCACGCTGCCCGCGAGCCACTGCACCGACGACGGCGTGGGGCTGATCTACCGGGGCACCCGACTGGCCGAGGCGGTGGCCGACCGACCCGGCGTGGCCGCGTACGAGCTGGTCCGCGCCGAGGACGGCACCGCCCGGGAGACCCGGATCGAGCCGCGCCTGCTGTCCGCCGCGCCGCGGTGACCGGCTTCGCGTACCTGCCTGCCCGGCGGTGGCGGCGAGGCGCGTAAGCTGGTTCGTCGTGAGTCTCACCATCGGCATCGTCGGCCTGCCCAACGTGGGCAAGAGCACCCTGTTCAACGCGCTGACCAAGAACGACGTGCTCGCCGCGAACTACCCGTTCGCCACCATCGAGCCGAACGTCGGCGTGGTCGGGCTGCCCGACGAGCGGCTGGCCAAGCTGGCCGAGATCTTCTCCTCGCAGAAGGTGCTGCCGGCGCCGGTCTCGTTCGTCGACATCGCCGGCCTGGTCCGGGGCGCCTCCAAGGGGCAGGGGCGGGGCAACGCGTTCCTCGCCAACATCCGCGACGCCTCGGCGATCTGCCAGGTGGTGCGCGCCTTCTCCGACCCGAACGTGGTGCACGTCGACGGCAAGGTCTCCCCGGCCGACGACATCGAGACGATCAACACCGAGCTGATCCTGGCCGACATCCAGACGCTGGAGAAGGCGCTGCCCCGGCTGGAGAAGGAGGCCAAGCTCCGCAAGGACCGGGCCGCCGCCGTCGAGGCCGCCAAGAAGGCGGTCGAGGTCCTCGACAACGGCGTGACCCTGTACGCGGGCGCCGCCGCCGCGAAGGTCGAGCTGGAGCACCTGCGTGAGCTGCACCTGCTCACCACCAAGCCGTTCCTCTACGTCTTCAACGTCGACGAGGCCGAGCTGGGCAACGAGGAGTTCCTCGACGAGCTGCGCGGCCTGGTCGCCCCCGCCGAGGCGATCTTCATGGACGCCAAGATCGAGTCCGAGCTGGTCGACCTGCCCGAGGACGAGGCCCGCGAGCTGCTGGAGTCGATCGGGCAGTCCGAGCCCGGCCTGAACCAGCTCGTCCGGGTGGGCTTCCGGACGCTCGGGCTCCAGACGTACCTGACCGCCGGCCCCAAGGAGGCGCGGGCCTGGACCGTCCCGGTCGGCGCGACCGCGCCGGAGGCCGCCGGGGTGATCCACAGCGACTTCCAGCGCGGCTTCATCAAGGCCGAGGTGGTCTCCTACAACGACCTGGTCGAGGCCGGATCGATGGCGGCGGCGAAGGCCGCCGGCAAGGTCCGGATCGAGGGCAAGGAGTACGTCATGCAGGACGGCGACGTGGTGGAGTTCCGCTTCAACGTCTGATTTGATTCTGGACTGAGCGCTGCATCAGCAGGATCATCGAGCAGTTGGCTGCTCGTGCAAGGATGCTCCGATGGAACCGGCGACATCGGCGGACGACGTTTGGCGCGCGCTCATGGAGGACACGCAGGGCTGGTGGGTGGATGATCCGGTCTTCCGGGCAGCCTATGAGCACCCCACGTTGCGCGCCCTCTTCCCCATGGCAACGCACGGGACGATCAAGTTCTTCAGGACCGCTTGGAGCTGGCCCGATACCCCTGCCCACGATCTGCCCCTCATCGCCTGCGGCGGCCCTCCCTACCAGGTCATTTCCGCCGGTTATGAGCGGATCATCGGCTTGGCCGCAACGGCGGAAGAAGCCGCAGAGCTGGTAGTCGAGAACCTGCCGCCGGCCCCGGTGATTCCCGGCTCGACGTGTGCAATGCCGTCAGGCGGCGACCAGCGCTGACCGCCCGCAACGCCCTGCCAGCAGGCCGTGAGTCCTGTTCCCGCTGCTGGCGACCCGTGGCGTCCTTGGTTCCGCTTCGACGTCTGAATCCTGGCGGGTCGGCCCTCGGCGTGGCCTGACCGATGTCTTCCCGGCGCCGTGCTGGTCTGTACGACGAGTACCGACCCACGGAAGGCTGGCACGATGCGCAAACTGACCTTCGCCATGAACGTGAGCCTGGACGGCTACGTCGCCGCGCCCGGTGACGACCTCGGCTGGAGTACGCCGAGCGACGAGTGGTTCCAGTGGTGGTCCGACCGGGTGGCGGCGACCGGCACGGCGCTCTACGGGCGACGACTGTGGGAGGCGATGAGCTTTCACTGGCCGACCGCCGATCAACAGCCGGGCGTCACAGCGGCGCACGCCGAGTTCGCCCGTCGCTGGCGGGACATGCCGAAGGTGGTGTTCTCCTCGACGATTAGGCCGGTCGACTGGAACACCCGCCTGGTCACCGGCGACGCGGTCACCGAGATCAGCCGGCTCAAGGCCGAGGACGGTGGTCCGATGGACATCAGTGGCGCCACCATTGCCGCGGCGGCCATGCGGGCCGGGTTGATCGACGAGTACGTGCTCGTCACTCATCCGGTCTTGATCGGTCGCGGTATGCCGTTCTTCACGGCCCTGGACAACTGGGTGAACCTGGCCCTGCGGGAGACCCGGACGTTCCCGGGCGGCGTGCTCCTCACCAGGTACGAGGCCAGGCACTGACCGCCCCCTCCACATGGAGACGCGGCGTCACTCCTGCGCGTCGAGGTCGCGCAGTGCGAAGCGGAGGTGCTCCCACTCCTCGTCGAAGATGACGTGGAGGCAGTGCAGGACCGGTGCCTCGTGTTCGGGTGACCACGCTGACGGTCGAGGCTCGGCGAGCAGCGCCGGAGTGACGCCCGTGAGGAACTCCCGCACCATGGCCTGCCGCTCGGACCGCAGATCGAGCACCTGGGCGAGACTCGGCCGCGCCGCGGAGAAGATCGACATGTCGAGTCCGTCCGTCTCGTACTCGGCGTGTGGCTGCCCGAGCGGATGGAAGGGCTGCGGCAGGCGCAGGATCGCCTTGCCGAGCCAGGCGTCGGTGGCGAACGCGAGGTGGCGCAGGGTCTGCGCGAACGACCACTCACCGTCGATCGAGATGTCGGCGGCGCCGTCGGGCATGGACACGACCCGGTCGACCGCGGCCGCCCAGGCTCGTTCGAGCGCCGCCCAGGCCGCGCGCAGGCCATCGGGATCCTCGGCATGCCTCAGCTCGCGCCCGGGGAACCGCCGGTTGAGTTCGGCCTCGACGAGCGGCACGACGTCGACACCGTTGACCAGCAGCGCGCCGTCGGTGAGCCACGGCGCGTCGATGTCGAGCCCGCGCACGTCGACGCCGCGCATCACCGCGCCGGCCAGCGTCGACCTGGTGAAGCGCGCGCCTTGCAGGTCCCTGTCCACGAACGTCCTGAGGTCGCTCTGGTCCACGGCGCACCCCTCTCGTCGGCGATCGCGGCAATGCTAGCGAGCGGGTCCGACAACGACTGTCGATGCGACCGGACGAAGTTGTCGGCCGCCGGAACATGGCTGTGGCGGCCGTCGGCCCGCATCGCGGACCGGCGACCGCCACCCGTGCCTGTCGTCAGGCGTTCGCCCGGCGGATGGCCGCCATGCCTCCGAGCGCGGCGACCGCGGCGATCAGGGCGGGCCACCCCACCAGCAGGCTGACCTGGTGCTGGCTGCTCAGCCACTGCCAGATGTCACCGAACCAGCCCTGCCAGGTGATCAACGCGACGAGCAGGCCGGTCACCAGGATCAGGGCCGCGCCGGCCCCGAGCAGGCCGTTCATGCCGAACCGGACGTACCAGACGGCGACGAAGACGGCGAGGAAGTTCAGGAACAGGAACGGCACCGCGTAGACGGCGATCTGCAGCAGCCCGTTGTCGACGTCGATGTACGGGATCCGGAAGAACCGGAGCTGAATCCCGAAGCCGCCGGTGGCGCCCTCGATCAGGTTGAGCAGGTAGAGCAGGACGCCGTAGACGACCGACTGCACCACGTTGACGAGCACCGTGGCGAGGTAGAAGGTGCGCCGGGTGACGCCCATGCCGAGGGCGAACGGGAACACCTGGCTGATCGAGGCGGCGGCGACGATCGAGCAGACGATGTAGAGGCTGGCCAGACCGCCTGTGGTGTTCTTGCCCGGCGCCGCCTCGTCGATCGAGGCGAAGATCAGCAGGTTGACGCCGAGCGAGATGGCCATGATGCCCCACGGCCAGGCCAGCTGGCCGATCCAGGCGATGGTGTGCATCCGGGCGACGTCGAGGATGCGGGTCATCGGGTCTTCGTCCTTTCCGTCGTCAGGCGCACCACTGCCTGCTGGAGCGACACCGGCGCCAGGTCGATGCCGAGCTTCTTGGCGCGCATCCGTTCGGCGTTGTCGAACGACCCGCGCAGCGACGCGCGGACCGCGCCGCCGAGCTGCTCGCGGTGCAGCACCCGGTACGCGGCGGCGAACTCGTCCACCACCGCGGCCGGGCCGGACGCCTCCATCACCTCGCCGCGCAGCTCGTCGCTGGGCGCGTCGAGCAGCAGCTTGCCGCGGTCGAGCAGCAGCACGTGCTCGATCAGGTCGGCCACCTCGTCGATGAGGTGGGTGGAGAGCACGACAGTGCGTGGATTCTCGGCGTAGTCGGCGAGCAGCCGGTCGTAGAAGAGCTGCCGGGCGACCGCGTCGAGGCCGAGGTACGGCTCGTCGAAGAAGGTCAGCGGCGCGCGTGCGGCCAGGCCGATCGTCACGCCCAGCGCGGACAGCATGCCGCGGGACAGCTTGCGCACGTTGCGCTTGCGCGGCAGGTCGAAGTCGTCCACGAGGGACTGTGCGAAGTCCTCGTCCCAGTTGGGGAACAGCCGCTTGGCCAGGCTCAGGACGTGCCGGACCTGGTAGGCGGCCGGGTACGTCTGGCTCTCCTTGATGAAGGCCACCTGCGCCAGCGCCTGCTCGTTCTCGTACGGGCGCTCGCCGAAGAGTGTGAGGTCGCCGCTGGTGCTGCTGTTCTGGCCGGTGATCAGCTGCATCAGCGTCGTCTTGCCGGCGCCGTTGCGGCCGAGCAGGCCGTAGATCTTGTTTCCGGTCAGCGTGAAGGTGATGTCGTCGAGAGCGGTCACGTCGCCGAACCGCTTCGTGAGGCCGGCTGCCGCCACGACGCTCATCGCTGTTCCTCCCCTGTCTCGATGAGCTTCTTCAGCTCCTCGGTGCCGATGCCCAACTTGCGTGCCTCCTCGATGAGGGGCCGCACGTACTGGTCGGAGAACTCGCGCCGGCGGCGTTCCCGGAGTGTTTCGACGGCCCCCGTTGCCACGAACATTCCGATCCCCCTGCGCTTGTAGAGAAGCCCGTCATCGACCAGGCGGTTGATCCCCTTGGCGGCGGTCGCCGGGTTGATCCGGTGGAACGCCGCCAGTTCGTTGGTGGACGGCACCTGGGTCTCCTCCGCGTACGTCCCGTCGATGATCGAGTTTTCGATCAGCTCCGCGATCTGGACGAAGATCGGCCGGCCGTCATCCATCCCGGTTCTTTGGTTCATTACTCATGTAACTAACCATGGCACCCCGGAGGTTGGGCGTCAAGTGCCACAGGGGACCCCAACCGCCGGCGATCAAGGAGTTCGGGTCACGCCGACCGGCCCGACCGGACACCAACTCCTTGATCATCGGGCGCGGGCAGGGGCAGGGGCGGGGGCGGATCAGGTGACGGCGGGACTGCGGCGTTCGATCAAGGTCACGTCTCGCCAGGTGCCGTGGTGGCGGCCCACCCGCTCGCGGGTGCCGACGACGCGGAAGCCGCACGTCGCGTGCAGCGCGAGGCTGGCGGTGTTCTCCGGGAACACGCCGGACTGGATGGTCCAAATCCCGGCCGCCTCGGTGGAGGCGATCAGCGCGTCCAGCAGTGCCCGACCGACCCCGCGCCCGCGCCCCCGCGGGTGCACGTAGACGGAGTGCTCCACCACACCGGCGTAGACGCATCGGTCGGAGACCGCCGAGCAGGCCACCCAGCCGAGCACGTCGCCGGCCTCGTCGAGCGCCACCCAGCGGTGGCCGGGCAGGCGGGTGGCGGTGAAGCGCGCCCAGTCCGGCGGCGCGGTCTCGAACGTGGCGTTGCCCTCGTCGATGCCGAGGCGGTAGATCTCCAGCACGGCGTCGGCGTGCGAGTCGTCCATGGCGGCGACGGTGACTGTCATCGGTACCTCCCGGCCGGGACGGCGGACACCGGCGCCGTCAGCGTATCGGCGCAGGTCGAGGGCCGGGACGCGAGACCCCGGCCCTCGACGGAAGCGCTACCGCCGCCGGTAGACGGAGATGTGCGAGCGGCTGTCCGCGTCGAACGGCGACCGGTCCCAGTCGGCGTACCGCTCGGTGAGCCGCAACCCGGCCCGCTCCGCCAGTTCGTCGATCTGCTCGGGCCACGCGTACCGCATGGCGAACGGCTTGAGGTGCACGCCCGAGGCGTCGAACGTGACGGTCTGCCGCACGAACGTCTGCGCCGCCCGGTCGTACCGGTGCACGCGGATGGTGGCCGAGTCCTCGGTCACCTCCCGCACCTGAACCTGCTCGTCCCGGTCGAAGTCCGCCGGGTCGGGCACGAAGGTCTCGATGACGAACGCCCCGCCGGGCGCGAGCACCCGGGCGACGTTGCGGAAGCACGCCGCCTGGCGCTCCTCGGAGACCAGGTTGAACAGCGTGTTGAACACCAGGAAGACCAGACGGTACGGCCCGGCGACCGGGACGTCCGCCATGTCGCCGATGGTGACGGGCATGTCCGCGCCGCCCGGCTTGGCGCGCAGGTGCGCGACCATCTCCGGGGACGCCTCGACGCCCTCCACGGCGATGCCGCGGGCGGCCAGGGGCAGGGCCACCCGGCCGGTGCCGACAGCGAGTTCGAGCACCGGGCCGCCGTCGGCCAGCGGCGCGAGGAAGTCGACGGCCGGGGCCGGGTCGGGATTGCCGGGGCCGTCGTAGGTGGCGGCCCAGAGCCGGCCGAACAGGCCGGGATCGTCGAAGACGGACATCACACGCCCTCCCGCCGGGCGGAAGGGGCAGGACGCGGCACGAGGTCAGTGACCTGCGCCGGAATGGGGTACGACAACACGAAGCCTCGTTTCGGATGAGGTGACGACGGGTCGGCTGGGCTTCGCAGCGTGTGGCATGGCGGTGCTCCCTCCGGTCGGCTTCGAGGGGTCCAGCAGACCAGCGGCCGCCCGAGGGGACAACCGGATTACGCCCGCAGCGCGTCGTCCACAGCGGTCTCCCGGCGGCCGAGGTGCACCGGATCCCGCCCGGTCAGCACGTCCACGGCGGCCTTGACGCACGCCCCGTACTCCCGGGTGGAGCTGATCCGCCACTGGCCGGCGTACCGGCGGGCGGTGTCGTCGCCGACGCCGACGGTGTCGATGCCCGCGTCCCGGCAGAGTGCCACCGCGCGCGGCAGGTGGAACGACTGGGTGACCACAGTGGCCCGCCGGACCCCGAAGACGCGGTGCGCGCGGACGCACGAGTCGTACGTGTCGAACCCGGCGTGGTCGAGCACCGTCCTGTCCGCCGGGACGCCCCGGTCGACGAGCCAGCGCCGCATCGCGTCCGGCTCGTCGTAGTCCCAGTTCATGTGGTCACCGGAGAGCAGCAGCACCTTGACCTTGCCGGCGGCGTACAACTGGCGGGCGATCTCCAGCCGGGCGGCGAGGAACGGCGCCGGCGTGCCGTCCGGGTTCACCTTGGTGCCCAGCACGAGGGCCACCGGCGTCTCCGGCGCGTCCGCGGCGTCGAACAGGCGGCCCTCGGCGGCGTCGCGGACCCAGACCGCGCTGGCGGCCGTGGCGGCGCCCAGCAGCACCACGGCGGCGGTGGCGAGCACCAGGAGGCGGCGGACCAGGCGTACGGCGCGCGGACGGTCGCCCCGCCAGGCCCGCCATCGCGCCGTGAGCCGTCGCATGGCGGCGATTGTGCCAGGGCGGGTCAGGAGATGTGGTGCAGGATCACGTTGTGCACGTGGTGGCTCTTCTGTGCGCCCCGGAACTCGACCTCGTAGGTGTGCGTGCCGACGTGCACGGCGATCGAACCGGTGGAGAAGAACGAACCACCCCAGGACTTGTTGCTCACCACGCTCACGCTGGTGATCTTCGAGTAGGGGATGCTGGTGATCGCGTACCGCTTGCCGACGAAGGAGCGGTCCTGGATGATCACCCGCCGGTCGGTCAGGCCGATGAAGCCGGTGCCGGTGCCCACCGCGTCGTAGACGGCGATGATCTGCTCACCGGGCAGCAGCCCGCTCTGGATCTGCTGGAACTGTTCCTTGCGGTCGTACGTGGGGCCAGACATGCACCCGAGGGTAGGCGGGGCGTGCCAGTGGGTCAGGGTTCGGTGACCGCGCGGACCGCGTCCTCGATGCGCGCCGCGAGCAGCACCTCACCCTCGGTGAGTGGCTCGCCGTCGCCGTGGCCCAGCCGGATCTGGGTACGATCGGCCCGGCGGCTGATCTCCGGGCGCAGCCGCAGCGCGTCGGCCACGACCGCGACCCGCTCGGTGAGCGCGGCGTGCTGGGTGTCGTCGAGGACGATCGTGCGGCGGATCTGTTCGCCCTCGCGCGTCCATCCCGACAGCAGGGCCAGGGCGTCGCTGAGGTAGTCGTGCTTCGCACGGCCGCTGAACAGCACGCGCATCACCGCACCTCCCAGGCGTCGTTGCCGGCTTGTGGCCAAATCGTCGCCATCCCGTGTCCCAGTCGACGCCCTCTAGTCTCTCGCCACTCAGATGGTGTGTCCACGCCCACACTTCCGTGTTCTGTTGACCTGACGGACGACGCAGCTACCCAAACCGCCGATTGATCTGGCACGCTGGTGGCCCGTGCGGACCGAACGGGTTAGCGGAAGCGGGCAGACCGACCGGCGGGAGCCGAGGGTGGTCGTCGGGGCGGCGATCATCGAGGGCGGCCGGGTGCTGGCGTGCGAGCGCTCCGCGCCCCCCGAGGTGGCGGGGCGCTGGGAGTTCCCGGGCGGAAAGGTCGAGCCGGGCGAGGCCGAGACCGACGCGCTGGCCCGGGAGTGCGTCGAGGAACTCGGCGTACGGGTGGCGATCGGCGCGCGCGTCGGCCGGGACGTACGGATGGCGCACGGCCGATCCGTGCTGCGCGTCTACGCCGCCCGCCTGCTGCACGGCGACGAGCCGAAGGCCCTGGAGCACGCCGACCTGCGCTGGCTCTCCGCCGCCGACCTGGACAGCGTCGACTGGCTGCCGGCCGACGTGCCGATCGTGGCCGCGCTGCGCCCGCTGCTCGACACCCCCTGAGCGAACGCGGCGCGAGCCGGGCCGTCCGGTGAACCGGACAGCCGGGCAGAAACGGGACGAGGGCCCGCGGCGCGTGCCGCTGGCCCCCGTCGTCGTGCTGCTGTTCAGTGCTTCGGCTCGTCCTGCTGCGGGTGAGCGAAGTTGAGGTGCTCGGGCGGCAGCGGGAACGTCACGTCGTCGCCGAACGGCGACGGCGCGGCGGCCTTGTTGAACGTCAGTTCGGTCAGCGGCAGCTTGCCGTTGGCGTCCACCGCCGGGGCGGTCGGGTGCGGCACCTCGCGGTGCCAGTTGACGCCCTGCTGGGCCTGACGCTCCGCGGCGCTGTCGTGCGAGCCGCCCGCGTGCGAGTGCACCCCGCCGGCGTGCGAACCGCCGCCGTGCGCGTGCGCCCCGCTCTGCGCCCCTCCGGACGTGACGGCACCGCTCGAATGCCCGCTGGTCGCGCTGGTCTGAGGCACCTGACCCCTCCGGAAGATCTTGTTACCGAGCCACACAAGGGGATCGTACCTGCGGTCGACGACCCGTTCCTTCATGGGGATGATCCCGTTGTCGGTGATCTTGATGTGCTCGGGGCAGACCTCGGTGCAGCACTTGGTGATGTTGCAGAATCCGAGTCCCATGTCCGACTGCGCGTACTCCCGGCGGTCGGTGCGCGCGTCGAGCGGATGCATGTCCAGCTCGGCCGCCCGGATGAAGAACCGGGGACCGGAGAACGCCGGCTTGTTCTCGTCGTGGTCACGGATCACGTGGCAGACGTTCTGGCACAGGAAGCACTCGATGCACTTGCGGAACTCCTGCGAGCGCTCGACGTCGACCTGCTGCATCCGGTAGTCGCCGGGCGCCACGTCGGCCGGCGGCGCGAACGCCGGGGTCTCCCGGGCCTTCTCGTAGTTGAACGAGACGTCGGTGACCAGGTCCCGGATCACCGGGAACGTGCGCAGCGGGGTGACCGTGACGGTCTCCGACTCCTCGAACGTCGACATCCGGGTCATGCAGCCCAGCCGCGGCTTGCCGTTGATCTCCATCGAGCAGGAGCCGCACTTGCCGGCCTTGCAGTTCCACCGGCACGCGAGGTCCGGCGCCTCGGTGGCCTGGAGCCGGTGGATCACGTCGAGGACCACCTCGCCCTCGTTCACCTCGACCGTGTAGTCCTTCAGGTCGCCGCCGGTCTCGTCGCCCCGCCAGATGCGGAACTGGCGCTTACTTCCCATCAGTTGTTCGCCTCCTCGGTGAGGGCGTCGAACTCGGCGAGTTCCTCGTCGGTCAGGTACTTGGCCAGCTCGGCCCGGTCGAACAGCCCGATCAGCTCCGGCCGCATCTTCGGCAGCGGCTTGTGGGTCAGCCGCACCGCGTCCCCGTCCAGCGAGCAGACCAGGTTGACGCTGCGCCACTTCGGGTCCATCGCCGGGTAGTCCTCCCGGGTGTGCCCGCCGCGCGACTCCTGCCGCTCCAGCGCCGCCATCGCGGTGCACTCCGAGACCACGAGCATGTTGCGCAGGTCCAGCGCCAGGTGCCAGCCCGGGTTGTAGCGCCGGCCGCCGACCGCGCTGACCTTCGCCACCCGCTCCCGCAGCTCGGCCAGCCTGCGCATGGCGTCCGCGAGTTCACCCTCGCGCCGGATGATCCCGACCAGGTCGCCCATGACCGCCTGGAGGTCCTGCTGGAGCTGGTACGGGCTCTCACCGGTGTCGCGCTGCAGCGGCGCGAGCGCCGTCTCCACGGCGGCCTCGACCGCCGCCACCGACACCGCCGGGCGGGTGGTGAGCTG
Source organism: Micromonospora sp. WMMA1949 (assembly GCF_027460145.1). NCBI lineage: Bacteria > Bacillati > Actinomycetota > Actinomycetes > Micromonosporales > Micromonosporaceae > Micromonospora > Micromonospora sp. WMMA1949. The sequence continues at coordinate 3,530,810 of NZ_JAPZBG010000001.1, forward strand.
ATCGGTGTACGTGGCCGCGTGCCCGCCCGCGCGCTTGCCGAACACCAGCAGGTCGGACAGGGAGTTGCCGCCGAGCCGGTTGGAGCCGTGCATGCCGCCGGACACCTCACCGGCGGCGTAGAGCCCGCGTACCGTGCCGTACGCCGCGCCGGAGTCCGGGTCCACCTCGACGCCGCCCATCACGTAGTGACAGGTCGGGCCGACCTCCATCGGCTCCTTGGTGATGTCGACGTCGGCCAGCTCCTTGAACTGGTGGTACATCGACGGGAGGCGGCGGCGGATCTCGTCGGCCGACTTACGGGAGGCGATGTCCAGGTAGACGCCGCCGGCAGGCGTACCCCGGCCTTCCTTGACCTCGCTGTTGATCGCGCGGGCGACCTCGTCGCGGGGCAGCAGCTCCGGCGGACGCCGGTTGTTGTCCGGGTCGGTGTACCAGCGGTCCGCCTCCTCCTCGGTCTCCGCGTACTGCTTGCGGAACACGTCGGGGACGTAGTCGAACATGAACCGCTTGCCCTCGGAGTTCTTCAGCACGCCGCCGTCGCCGCGTACCGACTCGGTGACCAGGATGCCCTTCACCGAGGGCGGCCAGACCATTCCGGTCGGGTGGAACTGGAGGAACTCCATGTTGATCAGCGTGGCCCCGGCGCGCAGCGCCAGCGCGTGGCCGTCGCCGGTGTACTCCCACGAGTTCGAGGTGACCTTGTAGGACCGTCCGACGCCGCCGGTGGCGAGCACCACCGCGGGCGCCTCGAACAGGACGAACTCGCCGGACTCGCGGTAGTAGCCGAACGCCCCGGCGACGCGGTCCCCGTCGAGCAGCAGCTCGGTGATCGTGGTCTCGGAGAAGACCCGGATCCGCGCGTCGTAGCTGCCGAACTCCTGCTTGTCCTCCTGCTGGAGCGAGACGATCTTCTGCTGGAGCGTACGGATCAGCTCCAGGCCGGTCCGGTCGCCGACGTGCGCCAGGCGCGGGTACTCGTGACCGCCGAAGTTGCGCTGCGAGATCTTCCCGTCCTTGGTGCGGTCGAACAGCGCGCCGTACGTCTCCAGCTCCCAGATCCGCTGCGGCGCCTCCTTGGCGTGCAGCTCGGCCATCCGGAAGTTGTTGAGGAACTTGCCGCCGCGCATGGTGTCCCGGAAGTGCACCTGCCAGTTGTCGCGCGAGTTCACGTTGCCCATCGCGGCCGCGGCGCCGCCCTCGGCCATCACCGTGTGCGCCTTGCCGAACAGCGACTTCGAGATGATCGCGGTCTTCTTGCCGGCCAGCCGGGCCTCGATCGCCGCGCGCAGGCCGGCGCCACCGGCCCCGATCACGACGACGTCGTAGTGGTGTCGTTCGATTCGCGTCTCAGTCATGTCCAGGCTCTCAGTTGATGAACCGCAGGTCGTTGATCCAGCCGGCGGCGACCGCCATCACGTAGAAGTCGGTGAGCGCCAGGGTGCCCAGGGTGATCCAGGCGAGCTGCATGTGCCGGACGTTCAACCAGGACACCCCGGTCCACGCCTTGTAGCGCATCGGGTGCTTGGAGAAGTGCTTGAGCCGCCCGCCGATGATGTGCCGGCAGGAGTGGCAGGAGATCGTGTACGCCCACAGCATCACCACGTTGCCGAGCAGGATGATGTTGCCCAGGCCGAAGCCGAAGCCCTCGGGGGAGTGGAAGGCCAGGATCGCGTCCCAGGTGTTGATCAGCGAGATGATCGCCGCGGCGTAGAAGAAGTAGCGGTGCAGGTTCTGCCCGAGCAGCGGGAACCGCGTCTCGCCGCTGTACGACTGGTGCCCGTCCGGCACCGCGCAGGCCGGCGGCGACAGCCAGAACGACCGGTAGTACGCCTTGCGGTAGTAGTAGCAGGTCAGGCGGAACAGCAGCAGGAACGGCAGGGTGAGCGCCGCGTCCGGGATGATCCACCAGCCGGGCAGGAACTGGCCGAAGTGCGAGGAGCCCTCGACACAACGGTCGGTGACGCAGGGGGAGTAGAACGGCGTCAGGTAGTGGTACTGCTCCACCCAGTACCACTTGTGCATGAAGACCCGGACCGTCGCGTAGATGACCCAGGCGCTGAGCCCCACCACGGTGATCAGCGGCGCGAGCCACCATCTGTCGGTCCGCAACGTCTTCGCCGCGATGGCGGCGCGTGCCCGCCCTCCCCGCGGCTGCGGTCTCGGCGTCCTGGCCGACGTAGTTGTCATTCGAGTCATCTCCCTGACGTCACTGTCACGTCCTGCGCACGCGCGAGGCCACACCGGCGAACCGGTGCGGCTAAGTGACACACGTTACGCCGATCTTCACGGCCCGGCCGCGCAACGCAGTGTCCCGTGTGTCCCGCAGCTTGGAAAGAGTCAGTTCATGATCAATGTGGCGGGTCGGTCGAACGGTGCGCCGACCGGTTGCCTGACGCGCCGGGCGGCGCGCCGGGTCACCCGGACGCGCCGCCGGTGAAGTGCCAGGAGGACAGACGCAGCGCGGGTGCCTCGTACCAGGAACCGTCGACCCGGCCCGGCTGACGCACCGCCGCCCGGCCCAGGCCGAGCACCCGGCCCGGGCCCAGCGCCCGGGGGTACGACTCGGTGAACCGGAAGTCGCGCACCGCCCGGGTCGGCACGCCGTCCTCGACCAGCCACACCCCGTTGCGGGTCAACCCGGTGACCACGAGTTGCTTCGGGTCCAGCACACGGGTGTACCAGAAGTCGCTCACCAGCAGCCCGCGCCGTATCCCGGCCACCAGCGCGGCGGTGTCCGGGTCGCCCACCGCTCCGGTGACGCCCGCGCTCACCGGCCCGGCGGCCGACTGCACACCGGCGTCGGCACCTGCCGCCAGCAGGCGGATGTTGTGCGGGATCGGGCCGAACGTCGCGCTGCCCGGCATGCCGTGCCCGGTCGACGGGGTGCCCGCCTCGGCGCCGCCGCGCCTGTCGTACGCCAACGACCCGGTGGTGCCGCCCTCCACCAGCGGCAACGCCCGCCGCGGCGTGCCCTCCAGATCGAACGGCAGCGTACTGGTGTGCAGCGGGTCGTCCACCAGCGTCACCGCCGGGTCGAACTGCGCCGTGCCGGGCTCGGCGAAGGACTGCCGCTCGGCGTACCGCTTGCCGTTGAAGCCGTACCAGGCCAGGTTCTGCAGCAGGTCGGCGACGGCCGCCGGTTCGAGCACCACCTCGTAGTGCCCGGGCGGCAGCTCGACCGGGTCGGCCGCGGCGCGCGCCTTCGCCGCCGCGCGGGCACCCAGCGCCGCGCCGTCGAGGTCGGCCAGCCGGTCGGCGCCGAGCCGCGCGACCCCGTCGGCGCCGCCGGCCCGGGCGATGCCGTCCATCGCCGCCTCGGCCGCCCGGCCCACGGCCGTGTGGCCGGCCGAGTTGGCGAACGCCCCCGACCGGTATCCGGTGCGGCAGTAGCCCGCCGCCTCCAGCCCGTCGACCGCGTCCACGAACGCGCGTACCCGCTCGGCCCGCTCGTCGGGCGAGGCGAAGGCGGTCGCCTCGTCGACGGCCGCGCCCGACGGCACGGGCACCGGTGCGGTGAGCCCCGGCCAGGCCGGGTCGGGCGGCGCGAGCCGGGCCGCCGCCCGGGTCCGCTCGACCAGGGCGGCCAGCCCGTCGGCCTCGACCCGGCTGCCGCTGCCGGTCGCGGTCCGCCCGTCCACGTGCAACCGCAGGTGTACGGAGACACCGGTCTCGGACACGTTCTGGTGGATGAACGAGTTGGCGAACCGGGTCAGCGCCAGGTCGGAGCGGGTCACCAGCACCTCGGCCTCGGCACCCGGACCGGCCGTACGCCGGACCAGGTCCACCACCCCGGCGGCGATCTCCAGCTCGGCGCTCACGCTGCGCTCGCTCATGCCCGCACCCCCACCCGGACGCCGCGGAACCGGGCCGGCGCGGCCGGGTGACCGGTGTGCCCGACCTGACCGGGCTGCCCCTTCCCGCAGTTGGGCGTGCCCCAGGCGACCGTCTCCGAGGAGAGCATGTCCATCGAGCGCCAGAAGACCGGCCCGATGCCGGTGTAGGTCGGGTTGCGCAGCATCCGCCCCCGGCGGCCCTTCTTCACCTCCCAGCCGACCTCGCAGCCGAACTGGAAGTTGAGCCGCTTGTCGTCGATCGACCAGGACCGGTTGATGTCCATCAGCACCCCGTCGTCGGTCGCCTCGATGATCTCGTCGAGCGTGTGCGGGCCGGGTTCCAGGCCCACGTTCGTCATCCGCACCATCGGCAGCCGGGCCCAGCCGTCGGCCCGTACGCTGCCGCCGTAGTCCAGGCCGGCGACGGCGGCCGAGTCACGGCCGGCGAGCACCCCGACCCACCGCCCCTCGCGGACCGCGTCCCGGGCGACCGCCGGCGAGCCCTCGTCGTCGTAGCCGAAGCTGCCCAGCGCGCCCGGGATGGTCGGGTCGATTGTGACGTTCATCAGCTCCGAGCCGTAACGCAGCGAGCCGAGGCGGGCCAGGTCGAGCCAGGACGTGCCGGCGAACGCCGCCTCCCAGCCGAGGATGCGGTCCAGCTCGATGGCGTGCCCGACCGACTCGTGGATCTGCAACGCGAGCTGCTCGCCGCCGAGGATCAGGTCGGTCTCGCCGGCCGGGCAGGGCGGCGCGGTGAGCAGTTCGCGGGACTCCTCGGCGATCCGCGCGGCGTGCGCGGCCAGGTCGAGCGAGGTGACCAGCTCCCAGCCGGTGGTGCCGTACTGCCCGCGGTAGCTCGGGTAGGACCGCCGCTGGGTCTCGCCGGCACCGATCGAGGTGGCCGAGATGCCGCCGCCGCACTCCCGGATGCGCTGGTCGATCCGGTGGCCCTCGCTGGAGACGAACCACTTCGAGGTGTCCCAGATCTGGTAGAGCCCCTCGGCGAGGTCGGCCCCGTGCTCGCGCATCGTCGCGGTGGCGCGGACCAGCAGGTCGCCCTTGTCCGACAGCGGCACCCCGAGCGGGTCGACGACGCAGTCCGAGGCCCAGCTCGCCACCGTCGCCTCGACCGGCACCAGGTCGATCGGCGGGCCGGGAACCCGCGCGCTCGCGGTGGCGATCGCCGCGGCGCGCCGGCCGGCGTCGCGGGCCGCCGCGTCGGACAGATCGGGTACGGCGTGGAAGCCCCACCCCGATCCGACGAGCGCGCGTACGCCCAGCCCGATGCTCTCGTCCTGGCTCAGCTCCTCGATGTCGCCGTTGCGTGCCGACATCGACTCGTAGCGGCGGTGCATGACGCGGGCGTCGGCGTAGCGGGCGCCCGCGTCCAGAGCGGCTTGGACGGCGGCGGTCGCCGCGTCGAACTCGCTCATGCCGGCACTCCGTTGCCCTGCTGACGCTCGCTCATGCGCCGACCCTAGGCCAGTGCACCGAAATCCGTCAGGCGAGCAGACCCTCAGGCCGGATCGTCGCGTGGACCGGATCCGTCAGCTCCAGCACCTCGCCGGCCTTCGTGACGGACCGCTCGACATAGTGCGCTCCTTGCCGCTGGTAAAGGTGCATCGTCAGGGTTTCCTGGTCGACAAGGAGATACCACTCGATGCCGGCGGCAGCGTAGTAGTGCATCTTGAGCACCTTGTCCGTGTCGGCGTTGCTCGGGCAGATGATCTCGCACACCAGCCGGACGCTGCTCGCCTCGATCACGGGAACCCGAAGATCAATGTCGTCGACAATGGCGAGGTCGGGGATCGGAGTGCGGCCCGCAGCTCACCGGAGATGTTCTGGTGCAGCGGGGTGGGACCTGGAGTCACGTGCAGGCTGCCGTCGAAGAATTCGAGGTGGCCGTGCGTCTCGCCGAGGGCGAGGTACTCCTCTTCGGTCCACGGGCCGTTGTGGCCGAACACCGCCGCGGTCATCGTCGCCTCCACCTCGTGCCCACGGGAATCCTGCCTTCGTCGCCGGGACCGTCGTCGCACCACAAGTGCGGCGACGAGGCGACGACGGCCAGTCGCGGATGTGGATGTCCCAGGTGACGGGCGTGCGAGACGGAAACCCAGTCGTTACGCTCAGGCCGCTGACAGGCCGCTCGATGTAGCTTATTTTCGCCTCTGGGGATTTCCTGTAGGTTCTCTTCATCACCGAAGGGGAGGCGGTCAATGGGCAGGTCGGAGGCGGTGCCGTCCGGGGAGCCGGACCGCCCGGAGGTGCCGGAGCAGCGCTCCGGCGACGGGCCCTATCTCCAGGTCAGGGACCTCCGGGTGCGGTTCGACACCGAGGACGGTGTGGTGCGGGCGGTGGACGGGGTGTCGTTCGCTGTCGAGCGGGGTCGCACGCTGGGGATCGTGGGGGAGTCCGGTTCCGGTAAGAGCGTCACGTCGCTGGCGATCCTGGGTTTGCACAACGCGAAGCGCACGGCCATCTCGGGGGAGATCTGGGTGGGTGGGCGTCAGCTGGTGGGGTTGGGTGAGGAGGAGGTGCGGCGGCTGCGGGGCCGGGACATGGCGATGATCTTTCAGGATCCGTTGTCGGCGTTGCATCCGTACTACTCGGTGGGTAGGCAGATCGCGGAGGCGTACCGGGTGCATCACCCGAGGGCCGGGAAGCGGGAGGCGCGCAGCCGGGCGGTGGACATGCTGGGCCGGGTGGGCATCCCGCAGCCGGCGAAGCGGTTCGAGCAGTATCCGCACGAGTTCTCGGGCGGGATGCGGCAGCGGGCGATGATCGCGATGGCGCTTGTGAACGACCCGGATCTGTTGATCGCCGACGAGCCGACGACGGCGTTGGATGTGACGGTGCAGGCGCAGATCCTGGATCTGCTGGCGGATCTGCAGGAGGAGTTCCGGTCGGCGATCGTGTTGATCACCCACGATCTGGGTGTGGTCAGTCAGGTGGCTGATGACGTGTTGGTCATGTACGCGGGCCGGGCGGTGGAGCACGGGAGTGTGCAGCGGGTGTTGCGGGCGCCGCAGCATCCGTACACGTGGGGGTTGTTGTCGAGTGTGCCGTCGTTGCACGGCGACGCCGACGCGGACCTGGTGCCCATTCCGGGCAACCCGCCGAGCCTGATCAACCTGCCGCCGGGGTGCGCGTTTCATCCGCGTTGCCGGTGGGCCGATGTCAACGGCGACCGGTCCCGCACCGAGGTTCCCGAGCTGGGCCCGGCGGGGGCGGCAGGGCACCTGGTGGCCTGCCATCTGTCGGCGGGGGATCGGGAGCGGATCTACCGCGACGAGGTCGCCCAGGTGGGGGTGGCCCGATGAGCACCGAGACCGAGCCGCTGCTGTCGGTGCGCGGTCTGACGAAGCACTTCCCCGTCCGGCAGGGCCTGCGTGCCACGGGTGCGGTGCGGGCGGTGGACGGATTGGACTTCGACGTGCGCCCCGGCGAGACCCTCGGCCTGGTCGGGGAGTCCGGATGCGGGAAGACCACGACCGGGCGGATGCTCGTGCGCCTGCTGGAACCGACCGCCGGGACGATCGCGTTCGCCGGACGGGACATCACGCACGCGAAACGTGGTGAGCTGCGCGGGCTGCGGCAGGACCTGCAGATCATCTTCCAGGACCCGTACGCCTCACTGAACCCCCGACACACCGTCGGGCGGATCGTGGCGATGCCGTTGCAGGTCAACCGGATCACCCCACCCGGCGGCGTCAAACACCGCGTCCAGGAACTCCTCGAACTCGTCGGGTTGAACCCGGAGCACTACAACCGGTACCCGCACGAGTTCTCCGGCGGGCAACGCCAACGCATCGGCATCGCCCGCGCCCTCGCCCTGAAACCGAAACTCATCGTCGCCGACGAACCCGTCTCCGCACTGGACGTATCCATCCAGGCGCAGGTCATCAACCTGCTACGCAGCCTGCAACGCGACCTGGACCTGGCGTTCGTGTTCATCGCCCACGACCTCGCCGTCATCCGCCACTTCTGCCACCGCGTCGCCGTCATGTACCTCGGCAAGATCGTCGAGATCGGCGACCGCGACACCATCTACACCCGGCCCCAGCACCCCTACACCAGGGCCCTGCTGTCCGCCATCCCCGACGTCACCACCCTCGGACCCGCCGGCCGCATCCGCCTCACCGGCGACGTCCCGACCCCGCTGAACCCGCCATCGGGCTGCCGCTTCCGCACCCGCTGCTGGAAAGCCACCGACCACTGCGCCACCGAAGAACCCGCGCTGACTACCCGCGACGGCAGCACACAACTCACCGCCTGCCACTACCCGGAGAGTGGACCGGTCGGCGTGCCGACCGGCGAACCCGTGGAGGTGTCGAAATGAGCCTGTCGCCGGTCGAGGGCGTCGCGCTCGCCGAGATCGAGTCCCCCGGTGAGGGCGACGAAAGCGGTAAGAAGGAGTTCGTCGGCCGGTCACCCGGCCAGCTCGCCCTCGCGCGGCTCAAGCGGGACCGCACCGCGCTGATCAGCGGCGGTCTGCTGGTGTTCTTCGTCCTCGTCGCGCTCGCGGTGCCGCTCATCGAGGCGCTGTACGGGGTGGGACCGAAGGAGCAGTTCCAGAACCGCCTCGACGGCTACGGCATGCCGCTGGGCTACGCCGGTGGGGTGACCGGGGAGCACTGGTTCGGGCTGGAGCCCGGCCTCGGCCGGGACATCTTCATCCGGATGGTGCACGGGCTGCGGACATCGCTGTTCATCGCGTTCGCCGCCGCCGTGCTGACCGCGGTGATCGGCGTGACGCTCGGAACGCTCGCCGGCTACCTGGGCGGCTGGCTGGACACCGTGATCAACTGGATCACCGACCTGACCCTGGCCATGCCGTTCCTGATCATCGCGCTGGCCCTGATGCCGACCGTCGCGCTGCGCTTCTACGGCCAGCGCGAGGCCGTGCCGGCGTACTTCCAGATCGGTGTGCTCATCGCGATCTTCGCCCTGTTCGGCTGGACCGGGACGGCCCGGCTGGTCCGGGGTCAGATCATCGCGCTGCGGGAGCGCGAGTTCGTGGAGGCGGCGCGGGCCAGCGGCGCCGGTCTCGGGCACATGCTGTTCCGCCAGTTGCTGCCGAACGCCTGGGCGCCGATCCTGGTCGCCTTCTCGCTGGCGGTGCCGCAGTACATCACCAGCGAGGCCGCGTTGTCGTTCATCGGCGTCGGCCTCACCGACGAGACGCCGAGCTTCGGCCGCATGATCTACCGCAGTCTCGACTACCTGCAGACCGACCCGGCGTACGTCTTCTTCCCGGGCATCACCATCTTCGCGCTCGTGTTCGCCTTCAACCTCTTCGGTGACGCGCTGCGCGACGCGCTCGACCCGAAGTCGTCCCGGTAGGAGGCCGGTCCATGACGCGATTCCTCATCCGCCGGCTGCTGTCCGCCGCGCTCACGCTGTTCGCGGTGAGCGTGCTCAGCTTCCTGATGTTCTTCGCGCTGCCGCGCGACCCGGTCACCGGCATGTGCCCGAAGAACTGCAACCCGGAGCGACTGGAGCGGGTCCGCCAGGAGCTGGGCCTGCGTGACCCGCTGATCAGCCAGTACGCCGGCTACATGAAGGGCATCTTCACCGGCCGGGACCTGGGCAGCGCCCAGGGCGGTCGGTGCGACGCCCCCTGCCTCGGCTGGTCGTACGTGTCGAACGAGGCGGTCTCGGACACCATCGCCCGGGTGCTGCCGGTGACGCTGAGCATCGTCATCCCGGCCGCCATCCTGTGGCTGCTGCTCGGCGTCGGACTGGGCATGCTCTCGGCGCTGCGCCGGGGCAGCTGGCTGGACCGGGCCGCGATCGGCTTCTCGCTGACCGGCGCCTCGTTGCAGCTCTACTTCGTCGGCGCGGTGCTGCTCATCGTCTTCGTCTACAACCTGCGCCTGCTGCCGGTGCCGAGCTACACCTCGCTGTTCGAGAACCCGCTGAAATGGACGAGCGGGCTGGTCCTGGCCTGGGTGGCGCTGGCGTTCCTCTTCTCCGCGATCTACGCGCGACTGTCCCGGGCGCAGATGCTGGAGACACTGTCGGAGGACTTCGTCCGGACCGCGCGGGCGAAGGGCCTGGCCAAACGCAAGGTGTACGGCCGGCACGCGCTGCGCGCCGCGATCACACCGGTGGTGACGATCGCCGGTCTGGACGTGGGCGGGGCGCTGGGCGGCACGGTGATCACCGAGACGACCTTCGGTCTGAACGGTATGGGGCGTACCGCTGTCGACGCGGTCCGCTCGGGGGACCTGCCGACGATCATGGCGACCGTGCTGATCGCGGCGGTCTTCGTGGTGCTGGCGAACGTGGTCGTGGACCTGCTCTACGCGGTGATCGACCCGCGGGTACGGCTCGGCTGAACCGCGACGAAATTTATCGACAACTGTTACCCAAGTTGTAGTTTTTCTTCTTTACGATCCTCGGGACGTCGGCGGATGCGCTCGGCGCACGGGTGGAGGAGGTAGGACATGCGACCACGCGCAGCGGCCGCCGCTGGCGGTGCCATCGCACTGGTTGTGGCACTCGGTGCCTGCTCGGAGAACACGGGCGAGGGCACCAAGGTGGACACCAACCGGCAGCAGACAGGGGTCATCGCGACCGACCCGAAGGACTCGCAGGGGCCGGCTGCCGAGATCGACGGCGCGGCCAAGGGCGGGACGTTCACCATCATCCGGGAGACCCCCATCTCCCACCTGGACCCGCAGCGGACGTACTCGTTCGCCGGCCTGATGGCCAACCCGCTCTTCGCCCGCTACCTGACCACCTGGAAGGACGATGGCAAGGGTGGCCTGGTCCTCGTGGGTGACCTGGCCGAGACCCCGGGCAAGAACGTCAACAACGACTGCAAGGTCTGGGAATTCACGATCAAGGACGGGGTGAAGTTCGAGGACGGGAGCCCGATCACCTCCAAGGAGATCGCGTACGGCATCGCCCGCTCCTTCGACCCGGACCTCACCGGCGGCCCCACCTACATCCAGGAGTGGCTGGCCGACACCGCGCAGTACGACACCAAGTGGGACTTCAAGAAGAACAAGACGTCGCTGCCGCCGGGCCTGACCACGCCGGACGACAAGACGCTGCGCTTCGAGTTCGCCAAGCCCCGCTGCGACCTGCCGTTCGCGGTCTCGCTGCCCACCACGGCGCCGCTCAAGCCGGAGAAGGACACCGGGGTCAACCTCGACCAGAAGCCCTTCTCGTCCGGCCCGTACAAGATCGCCAAGAACCAGGTCGGGGTCCAGCTCACGCTCGACCGCAACCCCAACTGGGACGCGAAGACCGACCCGGTGCGGCACCAGTACCCGGACCAGTTCGTGTGGAGCTTCGGGCCGACCGCCGACGCCGCGAACAACCGGGTGATCGCGGACAACGGCGCCGACCAGAGCGCGCTGGCGTTCAACTCGGTGCCCGCCTCGCTCGTGGCCAAGGTGGCCGGTGACCCGGCGCTGAAGTCCCGGACGCTGCTGTCCCCGACCCCGAGCGCCAACCAGCTCGTGATCAACACCCAGCGGGTCAAGGACCTGAAGATCCGCCAGGCGCTGAACTACGCGATCGACCGCGAGGGCCTGGTCAAGGCGCTCGGTGGCCAGACCGTCGCGCAGCCGATCACCACGCTGATGCCGCCGTCGACCATCGGCTACAAGGCGTACGACGCGTACCCGGCGGGCGCCAACGGCAACGTGGAGAAGGCCAAGGAGCTGCTCGGCGGCCAGACGCCGGAGCTGGTGCTCGGTGTCGCCGACAACACGACCGAGCAGGCGGAGGCGGTCCAGCTCAAGGGCAACCTGGAGCGCGCCGGCTTCAAGATCACCGTCCGGAACATCCCGGACGACGCGAAGCTGGACGAGGTCAAGAAGAAGAACAACCCCTGGGACCTGTACATCGGCAACTGGGCGGCGGACTGGCCCAGCGGCGCGTCGATCCTGCCGGTGCTCTACGACGGCCGGACCATCAAGGCCGAGGGCAACAGCAACCAGTCGTACTTCAACGACGACGCGATCAACGCCGAGATGGACCGGATCCTGGCGCTGCCGCCGTCCGAGCAGGGCCCGGAGTGGGGCAAGCTCGATGAGCGGATCATGAAGGAGCACGCGCCGGTGGTGCCGCTCTACGTGGACGTGGCGTACAACGTGCACGGGTCCAAGGCGGGCGGGGTGTTCATCTCCTCCGTGTTCGGCTACCCGAACTTCGTCAACGCGTACGTCAAGCAGTAGCCGTAGGCGAAGGAAGGGCCCCTTGTTAACGCGCGGCGTTAATAGGGGGCCCTTCCTCTACCGCAGGCGTTAATAAGGGGCCCTTCCTTACAAGTAGCGGCGGAGGAAGTCGAGCTCCAGCCGGAGCAGGCGCTCGGACACCCCGCCGGCGGCCAGGTGGCTCGCGCCGGTCAGCGGCAGCACCGCGTGCGGGCGGCCGGTGGACAGCAACGCCGCGGACAGCCGCAGCGTGTGCGCGGCCAGCACGTTGTCGTCGGCCAGGCCGTGCACCAGCAGCATCGGCCGGGCCTGCGCCGGGTCGCCGAGCGGCTCGGCGGCCAGCTCGATCAGCGAGTGGTGGGCGTAGATGTCCATCCCGTCATCGGGCATGCCGAGGTAGCGCTCGCTGTACGCGGTGTCGTACAGCGCCCAGTCGGTGACCGGCGCGCCCACGATCGCGCACTTGAACAGCTCCGGGTGACGCAGCACCGCGAGCCCGGCCAGCCAGCCGCCGAACGACCAGCCGCGTACCGCCACCCGTTCCAGGTCCAGATCCGGGTGCTTGTCGGCGAGCGCGGTGAGCGCGTCCACCTGGTCGGTGAGGATCACGTCGGCGACCCGGCGGTGGATCGCCTTCTCGAACGACGGCGCGATGCCCGGGGTGCCCCGGTTGTCGATGGTGACCACCGCGAAGCCCTGCTCGGCCCACCACTGCCGTTCCAGCCAGGCACCGCGGGCCGCCACCACCTCCTGATGGCCGGGCCCGCCGTAGACGTCCAGCAGCACCGGCAGCCGGGTGCCCTTGACGTGCTCGGCCGGGTAGAGCACCGCGCTGGGCAGTCGCCTGTCGGTCACCCGGACCATCGTCGGCCGCGGCGCGTACCAGCTGGTGGCGGCGAACGAGCGCAGCTCACCCGCCTCGCGGTCCCCGTGCCACACCCGCCAGCGGACCCCGGCGTGCTCCAGCGACGCGATGCCCACCGCCAGCGTGGATCCGCCGATCGAGGCGGTGTGCCAGCCGGGGTCGCTGCCCATCCGGCGGGCGTCCATGCCGCCGCCGATGGTGGTCCGCACCCGGTAGAGGTGGCGCTGGCTCGGCTCGCCCTCGCTCGCCTCCACCAGCAGGTCCGCCGCCGCGTTCGGGCCGTTCGGCAGCCGCCCGACGACCCGCCGCACGTACAGCGAGGGCGGGGTGAGCAGCGTGCCGTCGGCGAACAGGCAGCGGGCGTCGTACCCGTCGTGGGCCAGTTCGCCGCCGACCAGCACCCGCCCGTCGGGCAGGTGTGCCGGGGTGCCGGGGATGGGCTCCACCCAGCGCGGGTCGGCCAGCTCGGCGTGCACCTGCGTCTCCCCGGTGCGCGGGTCCACCGCGAGCACCAGGCCGTGCTGCTGCGAACGGCGCAGCACGGTGATCAGCGGCCCGCCCTCGGTCCAGTCGACGGAACTCAGGTACGGATAGGTCTCGCGGTCCCAGTGCACGTCGACCCAGCCGCCGTCGAGGTCGAGCAGGTGCAGGCTGACCTCCGCGTTCGACCCGCCCGCCACGGGGTACGCGAGCGACGTCGGCGGGCTCGCCGGGTCGGCCGGGTCGTGCAGGTACCAGCGTTCCAGGCGGGACTCGTCGACCCGGGCGGCCAGCACGCTGCGCCCGTCCGGCGCCCACCAGTAGCCCCGGTAGCGGTGGAACTCCTCGGCTGCGATGTGCTCGGCCAGCCCCCAGGTGACGCCGCTGTCCTCGCCGGCGAGCAGGTTGTCCGTGCCGTCCGGCTCGACCACCCGCAACTGGCCCCGGCGCACCCCTTCGGCGGCGTCGGTGACGTACGCGAGCCGTTCGCCGGCCGGGTCGGGGCGCGGGTCGATCACCGGCCCGACCGCTGTCACCTCGACCACGTCGCCGTGCACCAGGTCCGCCCGGAACAGCCGCCCGGCCAGCGCGAACGCGGCGACCCGGCCGGCCGAGTCCAGCGCGTACGAGCCGATGCCGCCGGAGCTGAGCCGCAACCGCTCGCGCAGCGCCCGCTCGCCGGGGGCGAGGCGGGCCGGCTCGGCGTCGGTGCCCAGCAGCACCGCCGGGTCCGCCACCAGTCGTTCCTCGCCGCTGTCGACGTCGAGCAGCCAGAGCGCGTCGGCCGGGTCCTCCGGTCCCGCGGAACGCAGGAAGATCACCCGGGCGCCGTCGCCCGCGACGGTGACGGCACGCGGCGCCCCGTGGCTGAACCGACGGGTACGGGCGGCCAGCTCGGGAAAGTCCACGCCTGCAGCGTAGGCGGGTGCCGGAGGTGATGTGGCCGACCTGGGCGGACGCATCACCGTCGAGCGGGCAGGACCGCCGGTTAGAGTGACGGGCGTGACGACGCTGCCCGACCGACGCCTCCTGCTGGTCCACGCGCACCCCGACGACGAGTCGATCGGCACCGGCGCGACGATGGCGCACTACGCCGCCACCGGCGCCCACGTCACGCTCGTGACCTGCACGCTCGGCGAGGAGGGCGAGATCCACGTCCCGGAGCTGGCCCAGCTCTGCGCGGCCGAGGCGGACCAGCTCGGCGGCTACCGGATCGGGGAGCTGGCGGCCGCCTGCGCCGCGCTCGGCGTGACCGACCACCGGTTCCTCGGCGGCGCGGGCCGCTACCGCGACTCCGGCATGATGGGCATGGCCACGAACGAGCACCCGCGCGCGTTCTGGCAGGCCGACCTGGACGTCGCCGCCGGATATCTGGTGGACGTCATCCGCGAGGTCCGCCCCCAGGTGCTCGTCACGTACGACCCGGACGGCTTCTACGGCCACCCCGACCACATCCAGGCGCACCGGGTGGCGATGCGGGCGGTCGAGCTGGCCGCCGCCGAGGGGATCGCCCCGGCGAAGGTCTACTGGACGGCCATGCCGCGCAGTGTGCTCGACGCCGGCCTGGAGACGTTCACCGAGTCGTCGGACAACCCGTTCGCCGGCATCGAGAGCGCCGACGAGCTGCCGTTCGGCACGCCGGACGCGGAGATCGCCGCCCGGATCGACGGCACCGACCAGCACGCCGCCAAGGAGGCGGCG
Organism: Micromonospora sp. WMMA1949; assembly: GCF_027460145.1. Lineage (NCBI taxonomy): Bacteria > Bacillati > Actinomycetota > Actinomycetes > Micromonosporales > Micromonosporaceae > Micromonospora > Micromonospora sp. WMMA1949. The sequence goes on from NZ_JAPZBG010000001.1 coordinate 3,545,861, forward strand.
ATGCGCGCCCACGCCACCCAGATCCCGGCGAACTCCTGGCTCTACTCGATCGCCGGCAACTTCGGCGGCGAGTTCATGGGCGTCGAGTACTTCACGCTCGCGGTCGGCGAGAAGGGGCCGGGCCACGGCCCGTACGGCTGGGAGGACGACCTCTTCGCCGGGATCGCCCTGGACTCGCCGGAGCGCTCCCCGGTCGCGGCGGCCGGTCTCCGGTGACGCTTCCGGCCGTACCCGTGTCGACACTTGCCGAGCAGCCGCCCGAGGCCGCGCCGCCGAGCCGGGCGGAGCGGGCGCTGGATCGCGCGCTGCGGGTGACCGGCGGAGTGGTGACGGTCTGGGCCGGCGTCCTGCTCGCGCTGCTCGAACTGATCGTCGCGACCTGGGCCTGGAGTGTCGTGCAAGGGCTCTCCGGCGCGGCGCAGGCGCTGGTCGGGATCGGGGCGGCGGTCGTCGGGGTTCCCGCCGTGGTGGCGGCGACGGTGCTGCTGGGCTCGTACGCGCACCGGTCGACAGGAGGCCGGTGGGCGATCGTGCTGGCCGCGCTGCCGTGGTTCGTGGTGATCGTGGCGGGTGGTGTCCGTACCGTCGAGGGTGATCTCGGGCTGGTCGGCGACAATGTGCTCGGCCTCGCGCTGATCGTGACCGGGGCGGTCACGTTCGCGGTGGTGGGATTCCGGCACCTGGTGACGCCGCCGCCTGGCCGGTGAGGTGCTGACGCCGCACAGGCGGCGATGGTAGACATTCCTGCCAGAGGCCCGCCGAGGGAGCGGGCGGTACGGCGGGAGGCGTGCGATGGGTCAGCGGTGGCGTGCGGTAGCTGTGCTGGCGGCCGCGTTGTTCGGGGTGAACGTGGTGGCCCGGCTGGTCATCAGATTCGCGTTCCCGGACGACGACACCGCCTCGGGCCGCGTCTCGCTCGCCATGTTCCTGGTCATCGGGCTGATCCTGGCCGGCACCGCCTTCCGGTGGGGCGCCGACCGGCCGCTGGGCCGGTGGGCCGGTGACCTGGCCGCCGCGGTCGCGGTCGCGCTGGCGCTCACCGTGTTCGTCGGCCCGCTGCTGGTCGGGGAGAACCCGTTCGGCGGCGGCGCGGGCCTGTTCTTCGCCCAGATCTGGCTCTATCTCGCTGCGACCGCGGCGGGCGTGCTGGTCGGCTACCTGATCCTCACCGCGCTGGGGCGGGACTACCGGTCCCGCCAGCTCAAGCGGTACGCCGAGATGAAGCGCACCCGGCCCCGCCGGATCGTCCGGCGCTGACCGGAGCGCCGCTCAGGCCGCCGGGGCCACCCGGGTCAGGTAGGTGTGGTGGGTGGTGAAGCCGAGCCTGCGGTAGAGCGCGACGGCGGCGGTGTTGCTCTGCTCGACCTGGAGGAAGGCGTGGCCGGCGCCCTCGGCGGCACCCCAGCCGGCCAGCGCGCGTACGACAGCGGCGGCGAATCCGCGCCGACGCGCCTCGGGCAGCACTTCGAGCAGGCTGACGCCGAGCCAGCGGCCTTCGCCGGTCACCGTCCCCCGGCCGATGGCGAGCACCCGGCCGTCGACGCGCAGCTCGGCGAAGCGGACCCGCTCGACGGCGGTGAGGACGTGCCGCGCGGCGTCCGGCAGGCCGCCCTTGCGGCTGGCGGAGATGGCCAGCCAGTCGTCGGTGGGCGCGCCGCCCAGAGTCACCGGCGGCGTGCCGTCCGGGCCGGCGAGCGGCGGCGTGTCGGAGTCCGGCGGCGTGTCGGCGAGCCCGGCGTCCGGCGGCGCGGCCAGGGCGCGCAGCGGGACGGTCTGCACGAGCACCGGGGGCCGGGACGTCCAGCCGCGCGCGTCCAGCTCCGCGCCGACCGGGGCGGCCAGCGGCAGTGGGGTGTTCACCAGGGCGGGCCCGCCGCGCTCGGCGTACCAGCGCTGCACCGCGTCCAGCGCGGCGGGCAGCGGGCGGTCCGGGTCGCCGACCGGTAGCGCGCTGTTCGCCCGGCCGGTCCAGCCGTCGGCCCAGCGCAGCCGCCAGTCGCCGAGCCGTCCGCGTACCGGCGCGGGCCACGCCTCGTCGGCGGCCAGCTCCAGCGCGACCACGGCGGCGGCGGTGGGCCGCCGGGCCGGCGGCACCCGCTTGGCCCGGTGCACCTCGGCCACCGGTACGCGCAGCGGACCGGCGTCGGTGGAGAGGGTGATGTGGGTCTCGCTGAGCTCCACGAGCTCGCCGAGCGCGTCGGAGAACAGCGTGCGGCCCTCGCGAATCCCCACAATCCGGCGGACCACGATCCGGTGTCCCACGTCCTGCTGTCGGAGCACGATCGACCCCCTCCCCGGCGAGATACTAGGCTCTTACCGTTGCGGGTGATCGCGACGAGTCTGCGGAGGAGAAGACCGGTGACCTACATCATCGCCGAGCCGTGCGTGGATGTGCTCGACAAGGCATGCATCGAGGAGTGCCCGGTCGACTGCATCTACGAGGGCAATCGGATGCTCTACATCCACCCCGACGAGTGCGTCGACTGTGGTGCCTGCGAGCCGGTCTGCCCGGTCGAAGCGATCTTCTACGAGGACGACGTCCCGGAGCAGTGGAAGGACTACACCGGGGCCAACTACGAGTTCTTCGAGGACCTGGGCTCGCCCGGTGGCGCCTCGAAGATCGGCAAGGTGGAGAAGGACGCCACCTTCGTCGCCGCGCAGCCGCCGCGCGGCGAGGGCCACTGAACCGGCGCTCGCCGGTCTCGGCACGGCTGCCCGACTTCACCTGGGACACCCTGGACGCCGCGGCCACCACGGCTGCGGCGCATCCGGGCGGTCTCATCAACCTGTCGATGGGCACGCCGGTCGACCCGGTACCAGAGCTGATCCGCCAGGCCCTGGCCGACGCGTCGAACGCGCCGGGCTACCCGCTGACCGCCGGTACGCCCGCCCTGCGGGACGCGATCGCGGCGTGGGTCGCGCGGGCCTGCGGCGCGGGCGTGGACGGCCTGGGCGTGCTGCCGACGATCGGCTCCAAGGAGCTGGTGGCCTGGCTGCCCACGCTGCTCGGGCTCGGCCCCGGTGACGTGGTGGTGGTGCCGTCGGTCGCCTACCCGACCTACGAGGACGGGGCCCGGATCGTCGGCGCGACCACGGTACGCACCGACTCACTGACCGCGCTGGGCCCGGATCCCCGGGTCCGCCTGGTCTGGGTCAACTCGCCGGGCAACCCGACCGGCCGGGTGCTGCCCGCCGCCCACCTGCGCAAGGTGGTCGAGTGGGCGCGCGAGCGCGGTGCGGTGGTCGCCAGCGACGAGTGCTACCTGCCGCTGGGCTGGGACGCCGAGCCCGTCTCGGTGCTGTCGCCCGAGGTGTGTGGCGGCTCGTACGACGGTGTGCTGGCGGTCCACTCGCTGTCCAAGCGTTCCAACCTGGCCGGATACCGGGCCGGGTTCGTCGCCGGCGACCCGGCGCTGGTGGCCGAGCTGCTCAAGATCCGCAAGCACGCGGGGCTGATCGTGCCGGCCCCGGTGCAGGCCGCCATGGTGGCCGCGCTCGGCGACCAGGAGCACGCCGACGCCCAGCGGGAGCGCTACCGCGTCCGCCGGGAAAAGCTGCGCGCGGCGTTCACCGGCGCGGGCTTCACCGTCGAGCACTCGGAGGCCGGGCTCTACCTGTGGCTCACCCGGGACGAGGACTGCTGGGAGACCGTCGAGTGGCTGGCCCGCCGGGGCATCCTGGTGGCCGCCGGTGTCTTCTACGGCCCGGCCGGCGCCCGGCACGTCCGGGTGGCGCTCACCGAGTCCGACGAGCGCGTCGACGCGGTGGCCGGGCGGCTCGCCGAGGCCTGACATGGCGGGCGAGCTGGCGCGGGCGGCGGTGGTCGGCACCGGGCTGATCGGCGGCTCGGTGCTGCTGCGGCTGCACGAGGCGGGGGTCGACGTGGCCGGCTGGGATCCCGATCCGGCGGCCCGCCAGCAGGTCCGCGACCGGGGCGTCGAGGCGCCCGGCACGGTCGAGGAGGCGGTCACCGGGCGGGACGTGGTGTTCCTCTGCGGCCCGCTGCCCACGCTGCCGGCGACGCTGGCCCAGGTCGCCGCCGTCACCGACGACGGGTGCGTGCTCACCGACGTGGGCAGCGTCAAGGCCGAGGTGAGCACCGCCGCCACCGTGCTGGGGCTCGGGCACCGGTTCGTGCCAGGCCACCCGATGGCCGGCGCGGACCGCGCCGGAGCGGGCGCCGCCGACCCGGACCTGCTCGACGGCGCCGCCTGGGTGCTCTGCCCGGGGCCGACCGGCCTGGACGCGTTCCGACGGCTGGCGGTGCTGCTGGTGGACGTCTTCCACGCCCGGGTGGTGCCGATGTCCGCCCCGGAGCACGACGGCGCCGCCGCGCTCGCCTCGCACGTACCGCACGTGCTGGCCGGCGCGCTGGCCGGCACCGTGCACCGGTCGGCGTTGCGGGACGCGGTGTTGACGCTCGCCGCCGGCAGCTTCTCCGACGGCACCCGGGTCGCCGGCGGGCCACCCGAGCGGACCGCGAACATGCTGCTCGGCAACCGGGACCGCGTCCTCGCCGAACTGGACGCGCTCGGCGCGTTCCTGAACGACCTGACCGAGGCGCTGCGCGGCGGCGACGCGGGTGCGCTGGCCGACCGGTTCGCCGAGGGGCGGGACGTCCGCGCGACGCTGCGGGCCCGGACGTTCACCACGCACCGGCGGGAGTTCCCGGCCGACGACGACCACGCGGGCGAGCTGGCGTACCTGCGGGAGCTGGGCGCGGCGGGCGGCCACCTGAGCGAGGTGCGGGAGGCGGCGGGCGCGGTCACCTACATGGGGCACCTGCCGGCCACCCCGCCGTTAGGCTGAGCGGCATGGCTGACGCACCGGTCGTGGCGGTACGCGGTGAGGCGTACCGGGAGGTGGCTCCCGAGCTGGCCCGGTTCACCGTGACGGCGACGGCGCGGGACCGGGACCGGGAGACCACGTTGACCCGGCTGGCCGAACGGGCCGCCGCGGTGCGCGCGCTGCTCGACGCGGCCGGGCCCGTGGTGGAGCGCCGGGAGACCGGCCAGGTCCACGTCTGGCCGGTGACGAAGCGCTCCGGCGAGCGGGTGGTGGCCTATCAGGGCAGCGTCAGCACCACAGTGACGACCACCGACTTCACCGCGCTCGGCGAGCTGATGCTCCGCCTGGCCGACCAGGAGCAGGTCGAGGTGGCCGGGCCGGTGTGGTCGCTGCGTCCGGACAGCCCGGCCTACCGGGAGGCGCGGCAGGCCGCGATCGCCGACGCGCTGGTCCGGGCCCGGGAGTACGCCGATGCCCTCGGCGCCCGGGTGATCGCGTTGCGGGAGCTGTCCGACACCGGGATGAGCGCCGGGCCGCCGATGATGATGGTCGGGGCGGCGTACTCGCGTTCCGCCGAGCCGGAGCGCGAACTGGAGATGGATCCGGCGCCGCAGCCGGTGCAGGCGGCGGTCGAGGCGCGGTTCACCATCAGCGAGCCGGTGCTGGGCTGATGCCACCGGCGGAGGTGCTGCCGCTCGACGAGCTGGTCGCCCGAGCGCGGGCGCTGGCCGAGGCCGGTCCGCGTCAGCTGCTCGGCATCGCCGGCGCGCCCGGCGCGGGCAAGTCCACCCTGGCCGAACGGATCGTGGCCGCGCTCGGCCCGGTCGCCCGGCTGGTCCCGATGGACGGCTTCCACCTGGCCGGGTCGGAGCTGGAACGGCTCGGCCGGGCCGACCGCAAGGGCGCGCCGGACACGTTCGACGTCAACGGCTTCGTCTCCGTGCTGCGCCGGTTGCGCCGGCTGGAACCGACGTCGGTGTGGGCGCCGGAGTTCCGCCGCGACCTGGAGGAGCCGGTCGCCGGGGCGATCGAGGTGCCGCCCGAGGTGCGCCTGGTGGTCACCGAGGGCAACTACCTGCTGCTGCGGGACGACCCGTGGGAGGAGGTGCGCACCCTCGTACACCAGATCTGGTTCCTGGACCTGGACGCGGAGCTGCGGCTGCGCCGGCTCACCGCCCGCCACGAGGCGTACGGGAAGTCGCCGGAGCAGGCCCGCGCCTGGGCGCTGGGCAGCGACGAGGAGAACGCCCGGCGAGTGGCCGGCACGGCCGGGCACGCCGATCTGGTGGTACGCCTGGCCGACCCACCGCAGGCGTGACGCCGGGTCAGCCGGTCCGCTGCCGGGGTGAGGGCACGGTGCGGCGCAGCAGCCGCGCCACCACCGCGCGCTCGCGGGTGAACTCCACCGCCTCCGGGTAGCCGCTGTGGCTGCGGATGGGCGGGTCGGCCACCTCGCCCCCGGACGGGTGCAGCGCCTCCGGGTCGGCCACCGGCACGTCCCGCTGACCGGCGCTGACCTGCCAGCCCAGCGGGTCGGTGTCCCGCCAGAAGTTCGTCCAGGCCACGTGCCCGCCGGGCCAGGTGAGCGCACCGGCCAGCGCCCGCAGTCGTTCCGGCCCGAAGTAGGACGGGAAGACCCGGCCGTAGAGCCGGGTGAGCTGACAGCCGTACGAAAAGAACCAGGTCCGCAGCCGCCACCGGCGGGGCAGTTGCAGCAGCACCGCGGCGCAGATGACGGTGCCCTGGCTGTGCCCGGAGAGGATGATGCCGTCCATCCGGTCGCCGTGGTGCGGCGGCAGCGCCAGCAGGCCCGCCACCCGGGTCTGGAGTTCCGGTACGGCGCGTTCGGCGTAGCTGGGCGGCGCGAGCGGATGGGCGGCCCGGGGCCAGAACGTGCACACGTCCCAGATCACGCCGACCGAGCGGCGTACCGAGTCGGTGCGGTAGACGAGCAGCCCGAGCGCCGCCATCACCACCGGCAGCCAGCCGAGGACGGCGTCGCCGCGTTCGGCGGTCCAGTGGATGGCGGTCTGCCAGCCGGACGGGGACAGCGGGCTGGGCCGTTCGCCGGACAGGGCGGCGGCGCAGCAGAGGGTGACAAGGATCGCGCAGAACGCGGCGTAGCAGCCCACCAGCCGTACCGCCTGCTCGCCGACCAGCCGGTGCAGCGCCCGGTACGTGCTGACGTCGCGGCAGCGCCGCAGGTCGTGCGCGGACAGCCCGGGTGTGTCGGCCAGCCGGGCGTACTCGACCCGGCGCAGGCGGTGCAGCAGGACGACGGCCCGGACCAGCAGCGCGATCAGCGCGGCCAGGCCGACCGCGCAGGCCAGCCCGGCCCAGAAGACGGCGAGCGGCGGCACGACCCGGCTCGGGCCGCTCGGCTCGGCCGACGCGTCGAGCCGGTCGCTGACCCAGTAGAGCAGCCCGGCGCAGTAGGCGACCGCCATCATCCAGCCGAACCCGGCGATGACCGCCGGGGCGCAGCCGCGCCAGGCGAGATCGGTGTACGCGCCGAGCGGCTGGGTCGGCACCGCCGGCCGCAGGCGGGGCAGGAACAGCCCGGCGGTGGCCAGCGCGACGGCCGGACCGACCAGCATCCAGGTGTGCAGCTCGTCCGGCGCGGCGGGCAGCGCGGGCAGGCCGCGTTCGATCCAGGTCGCGCCGAGCGGCAGCAGCACCATCCCGGCGGCGGGCCCGGCCAGCGCCCGGCGGCCGGAGCGGTTCGCCGCGGCGATGGCGAGCAGCAACAGCACCTGGTACGCGACGAGCCAGGCGACAGCGGTGTCGTACCCGGGCAGGGACCGGTCGGCGTGGCAACCGGGGGTGTCCGGCTGCGCCGCGCATCCGTCCGGCGGGCGGTACGTCGACAGCGGCTGCCCGGCTGCGCCCTCGGGGAGCAGCAGGGCGAACGTCCCGATCAGGCCGAGTGCGGTGAGCGCCGCGACCGCCGCGCTCCACCGGCCGAGCGGGGTGGCGCCCTGACGCCGGCTCAGCCAGGGCCGGGCGACCGCGACCACGGCGATCACCACCACGGCGGCGAGCAGCGTCACTGTGGGCCAGGCGACGGCGGCCCGCACACCGCGCGGTGGGTCCATGATCAGCACCGCGACGACCGGTACGGCGGCGGCGCTGACCGCACCGGTGCACAGGTGCAGCACGGCGGCTCGGCGCAGTTGACCCTCCCCGTTCCAGAACGTCGGGTCCTGGAGCGGGTTCCGTGAGGGCTCACGCGGCGGTTCGACCGGTTCCCCGTCCGCCCGGGCCGGCGCGTGGTGGTGCGGATCGGCGGGCATCTGGGCCTCGTACTGGTAGGTGCGGAAGGCGACGAGCCCGATCGCGGCCAGCACGAGCAGTGGCAGCAGCAGCCCGATCGCGAGAGCGCGGGTGCCCTCGCGCCACCAGGAGCCGCCGAGGAACTCCCACGGGCCGGGGATCTTGCGGAGGCAGTCCGTCTCGACGCACTGCCAGCCGACGAGGTCCACGCCGACGCCGGTCACGGTGAGGACGAGCGTGCAGGTCAGGCTCAGGCAGAACAGGCGGATCAGCCAGGCGGTGATGCCGGACCGGCTGGCCCAGCGTTCCTGGTCCGGGTCCGGCGGGATGCCGTCGCGGGCGTGCAGCGCGACGTTCGCCAGGGCGAAAGGGAGCATCAGCGTCCACAGCGCCCGTTCCACGTCCCGCCGGGTCCGCGCGCCGGAGGTCAACTGCCCCCAGCTGTACGCCTCGACGGTGATCGGGTCGTCCCGGCCCGCCGCGCTGGACCGGTAGAAGCCGGTGGTCTGACCGCCGGCGACCAGTGTTGGTTGCGCACCGTCACCGTTGATGCCGGCGTTCAGACCGAGCAGCTGGTCCGGCGGGGTGTTGGAAACCCCGTGCACCCGCAGTTCGAGGACCCGTTCCATCGTGCCTCCCGGTAAACGTGCTACTACCCAGAGTGCGCGACGGGCCGGGAATCCGCATCCGCTGGAACGGTTGTTCCCGCAGCTCAGGACGGTTGAGCCAGGCTCCTGATCGGACGAGCGGGGTTACCTACCGCGACCACGTTCGCCGGCAGGTCGCGGGTGACCACCGCGCCCGCGCCGATCACCGTGTTCTCGCCGATGGCCACGCCGGCCAGGACGATCACGCCCCCGCCGAGCCAGACGTTGTCACCGATGGTGATGGGTAGGGCCGATTCCCATTTGGCCCGGCGTGCCTCCGGCTCCACCGGGTGCGTGGCGGTGAGCAGCTGCACGTTCGGTCCGATCTGGACGTCGGCGCCGATGGTGATGCGGGCGACGTCGAGGAAGACCGCGTTGAAGTTGACGAACGTCCGCGGGCCGATGTGCGTCTGGTACCCGTAGTCGCAGTACAGCGGTGGCCGGACCCAGGCGTCCTCGCCGAGTGAGCCGAGCAGTTCCCGCAGCGCGGCGAGGCGGCCGGGCGGGTCGTCGGCGGAACTGCGGTTGAACCGCTCGCTGAGCCGGGCCGCGCGCTCCAGGTCGGCGATGATCGCCGGATCGTCGGCGATGTACGGCTCGCCGGCCAGCATCCGGTCCTTCATGGAGGTCATCGTTCGATCGTCCCGGCCGGGCCGGGGACGCGGTGCCGGTTCCGTCGGATCGGCGACTTCCCGTTGCATACGCGGTATGCAATTCTGATACCCGCGTCGATGTGTCCCTCATCGATGAAACGCCCGACGAAGGAGGAAGGTTGCTCCGGAACCGCAGAAAGCTGACGGCGCTCGGCCTCGGCCTGGCGCTGGCGCTCGGCCTGCCGGTGCCCGCGCTGGCCGCCGCACCGACCGGCCCGTCCGCACCGACCGTCCCGTCCGCCCAGGCCGGCGCCCGCCCGGTCACCGTCACCCTGATCACCGGCGACCGGGTCACCGTCGCCCCCGGCGGCCGTGCCGCGGTACGCCCCGGTGCCGGTCGCGCCGGCATCCAGTTCCTGGTCGGCCGGGAGCGCGACCGGCTCACCGTGCTGCCGCAGGACGCGCTCCCGCTGGTCCGCGCGGGCAAGCTCGACCGGCGGCTGTTCGACGTGAGCGGGCTGATCGAGGCCGGCTACGACGACGCGCGGCGCGACAGCGTACCGCTGCTCGTGACGTACCGGCCGGGGGTGGCCCGGCGGACGGCGGCCCCGCTCGCCGGCGCGCGGGTGACCCGCGACCTGCCGGCGATCGCCGGCGCGGCGGTCGTCGCCGACAAGGGTGACACCGGCGCGCTCTGGAAGGCGGTGAGCGCCGACCGCTCCGGCGCCCGGCTCGACGCGGCGGGGGGTGTCGACCGGATCTGGCTGGACGGCCGGCGGCGGCTGACACTCGACCACAGCGTGCCGCAGATCGGCGCGCCGACCGCGTGGGCCGCCGGATACACGGGTAAGGGCGTGCGGGTAGCGGTGCTCGACACCGGCGTCGACCTCACCCACCCGGACCTGGCCGGCAAGGTCGCCGAGTCGCGCAACTTCACCGAGGAGGCGGACCCGGACGACATCGTCGGGCACGGCACGCACGTGGCCTCCACGATCGCCGGCAGCGGCGCCGCCTCGGGCGGGAAGTACCGGGGCGTGGCGCCCGACGCCACGCTGCTGTCCGCAAAGGTCTGCGAGGTCTACGGCTGCACCGAGTCGGCCATCCTGGCCGGCATGCAGTGGGCCGCGGCCGAGCAGGACGCCACTGTCGTGAACATGAGCCTCAGCGGCGGCGACACCCCGGAGGTGGACCCGCTGGAGGAGGCGGTCGGGACGCTCACCGAGCAGCACGGGACGCTGTTCGTGATCTCGGCCGGCAACGACGGTGTCGACGGCTCGGTCGGCTCGCCGGCCAGCGCCGACGCCGCGCTCGCGGTCGGCGCCGTGGACCGGGACGACGCGCTTGCCGACTTCTCCAGCCGCGGTCCCCGCGTCGGCGACGGGGCGATCAAGCCGGACATCACCGCGCCGGGTGTGGAGATCGTGGCCGCGCGGGCCGCGAACGGCCAGATCGGCGACCCGGTGGGGGACCGGTACGCCTCGCTGTCCGGCACGTCGATGGCCGCCCCGCACGTGGCCGGCGCGGTCGCGCTGCTCGCCCAGCAGCACCCCGGCTGGACGCCCGAGCGCTACAAGGCGACGCTCATGGCCTCGGCGAAGCCGCACCCCGAGCAGACCGCGTTCCAGCAGGGCGCGGGCCGGGTCGACCTCGCCCGCGCGATCACCCAGCAGGTGACGAGCGAACCGGCGTCCGTCTCGTTCGGCGTGGCGACCTGGCCGCACACCGACGACCAGCCGATCAGCCGGACGGTCACCTACCGCAACGGCGGGACCGCCCCGCTCACGCTGGACCTGAGCACCGCGTTCACCGGGCCGGGCGGGCGGGCCGCACCGGCCGGCATGCTCACCCTCAGCGCCTCCCGGCTCACCGTCCCGGCGGGCGGCAGCGCCCAGGTGACGGTCGTGGTGGACACCCGGCTCGGCGGCGCCGACGGCTACTGGACCGGCCGCCTGCTCGCCCGCGCCGGTGACGCGGTGGCGGTGACCCCGCTCGCTGTCGACCGCGAGGTGGAGAGCTACGACCTGACCGTGACGCACCGCAACCGCTCGGGTGCCCTGACCGACGGCTACTACACCGTTCTGCTCGGGCTCGACGACGGCAGCTACCGGGACGTCTACGGCGCCGGCGGCGAGACCCGGATCCGGGTGCCGAAGGGCCGGTACGGCGCGCACAGCCTGATCTTCGTCGACGGTGACGAGGGCTGGTCGGAGGTCTCCTTCCTCGCCCAGCCGGAACTGGTGGTGGCCGGGAACCAGCGGCTCACGCTGGACGCCCGGCGGGCGAAGCCGGTCCGCACCACGGTGCCGCAGCGCGGCGCGGCACCACTGCTGATCGACGTCACAGCGGCCTGGGGATTCGGCGACTACTACAACAGCTTCGGGCTGTGGACCGACCGGTTCGAGGGCCTCTACTCGGCCCAGATCGGCCGCACCGTCTCCGACAAGGTGTTCGTCGGATCGCTCGCCAGCCAGTGGGTCGAGCCGACAGCGCCCGAGCGCAGCCCGTACTTCTACGGACTGAACGAGCTGTTCCCGGGCCGGTTCCCGACCGGCTTCGTCCGGAACTACCGGCCCGCCGACCTGGCCACCGTCGTCAACCGGTTCGCCGCCGGCTACACGGGGATGGACAACGAACTGGTCGTGTACCCGGAGCCCGACTACAACATGGGCGGCTCGGCGATCGTCCTGCCCGTGCAGGTGCCGGGCAAGCGGATCGACCACCTCAGCGTCACCCGCACCCGCTGGAGCGCCGAACTGGCCTTCGGTGAGCGGGACGAGGAGGGCTGGCTCCAGCCGCAGGCGGTGCTGGAGGCCGTGCCCACCCGCTACCGGGCCGGGCACACCTACCGCGACGAGTGGAACAAGGCCCCGTTCGGCCCGTCGTTCCCGCAGCCGCAGTGGCCGGAGCAGGGCATCACCCGTACCGGTGACACCATCGTGGTCTCGCTGCCGGTGCACAGCGACGCGGCCGGGCACCCCGGCGGTTCGTTCAACGACGTCGAGCAGACCCGGCTCCACCGCAACGGCAAGCTGGTCGGCGAATCGCCCTACCCGGGGTACGGCGAGTTCACAGTGCCGCCGGGAGCGGCGAACTACCGGCTGGAGACCGTGGCGAAGCGCGACTTCACCGACCTGAGCACCGAGGTGTCGGCGAGCTGGACGTTCCGCTCCAAGCGAGTTCCGGGTGACGTGCCGACCCGGCTGCCGGCCATGGCGGTCCGGTTCACCCCGCCGCTGGCGGTGGACAGTTCCGCCCCGGCGGGCCGGACGTTCACCGTGCCGGTGGCGGTGCAGCGACAGCCCGGCGCGCCGTCCGGCCGGGTCGTCGCGCTCACCGTCGACGTCTCCTACGACGGCGGGAAGACCTGGCGCAAGGCGACAGTGAAGAAGCAGGGCGGGGCGTGGACGGCCACCGTCCGGCACCCGGCCGGCCCGGGGTACGCGTCGTTGCGGGCCACCGCCCGGGACGACGCCGGCAACACCGTGACCCAGCGGATCATCCAGGCGTACCGCCTGCGGTGAGCCGTCCGTCCGGGTCCGCGCGGTGAGCGCGGACCCGGACGGGGGTACGGCTCAGTCGTTGGCGTGCAGCGCGGCGTTGAGCGTGATGCCCTGGCCGGTACGCGGCTTCGCCTCCAGCGCGCCGGTCACCGAGTTGCGCCAGAACAGCAGCCCGTCGACGCCGGACAGCTCGCGGGCCTTGACCGTCCGGCCGTCCGGCAGGGTGATCTTCGAGGCGGCAGTGATGTAGCAGCCGGCCTCCACCACGCAGTCGTCGCCCAGCGTGATGCCGACACCGGCGTTCGCGCCGACCAGGCTCCGCTCACCGATGCGCACCTTCTCCGTGCCGCCGCCGGAGAGCGTGCCCATGATCGAGGCGCCACCGCCGATGTCGGAGCCGTCGCCGACCACCACGCCCTGCACGATGCGGCCCTCGACCATCGAGGTGCCCAGCGTGCCGGCGTTGAAGTTGACGAAGCCCTCGTGCATGACGGTGGTGCCGGAGGACAGGTACGCGCCGAGCCGGACGCGGTCCGCGTCGGCGATCCGCACCCCGGACGGCACCACGTAGTCGGTCATCCGGGGGAACTTGTCCACCCCGTACACGGACAGGTGACGGCCGGCGGCCCGCTCGATGACGCGCAGTTCGTCCACCCGCTCCGGCGGGCACGGCCCGGCCGACGTCCAGGCCACGTTCGCCAGCTTGCCGAAGATGCCGTCGAGGTTCAGCTCATTGGGCCGCACCAGGCGGTGGGAGAGCAGGTGCAACCGCAGGTACGCGTCGGCGGCGTCCTTGATCGGGTCGTCCAGCGAGCCGATCAGCGTGGTCACCTCGACCGTGCGCAACCCGGGCAGCGCCCGCTCGCCGATCGCACCCGGCGGCAGGTCGAGCACGTCGGCCCGGTCCTCGCCGGGCACCAGCGGCAGCTCGCCCAGGCCCAGCTTGCCGGTCGGGTACCAGGTGTCGAGCACCTGGTCCTGCGCGGTGACGGTGGCCAGGCCGATACCCCAGGCGGATGGTGCGGACGTCACGGTGACACCTCTCTGCTCCGGCGGCGGCGTCCGCCGCTGCTCGCGGCCGGGGCGCGGCACGTGTTCCTCGCGCCCACCGAGGATGACGGTACCGTGCGAGACATGCAGAACCCGTTGACCCCCGAGGTCCTGGCCGATCCGGTGGCGCTGACCCGCGCCCTGGTCGACATCGAGTCGGTGTCCCTCAACGAGAAGGCCATCGCCGACTGCGTCGAGGAGGTGCTGCGCGGTGTGCCGCACCTGACCACCTACCGGCACTCGAACACCGTCATGGCCCGTACCGACCTGGGCCGGGCGCAGCGCGTGGTGCTCGCCGGTCACCTGGACACCGTTCCGCTCAACGGCAACTTTCCCTCGACCATGCGCGGCGACCTCATGTACGGCTGCGGCACCTCCGACATGAAGTCCGGCGTGGCGTTCGCGCTGCACCTGGCGGTGACGCTGCCCGACCCGCGCTACGACGTCACGTACTTCTTCTACGAGGCCGAGGAGATCGAGTCGAGGTACAACGGCCTCACCCTGGTCGCGCAGAGCCACCCCGAGTGGCTGGACGCCGACTTCGCGGTGCTGCTGGAGCCGACGTACGGGATCGTGGAGGCGGGCTGCCAGGGCACCATGCGGGCGGTGGTCACCACGCACGGCGAGCGGGCCCACGCGGCGCGCTCCTGGCACGGCGTGAACGCCATCCACGGCGCGAGCGAGGTGCTGCGGCGGCTGACCACGTACGAGGCGCGCCGGGTGACGATCGAGGGCTGCGACTACCGCGAGGGCCTCAACGCGGTGCGGATCACCGGCGGGGTGGCCGGCAACGTCATCCCCGACCGGTGCGAAATCGAGATCAACTACCGGTACGCCCCGGACCGCGACCCGGCGGGCGCCGAGGCGCACCTGCGCGAGGTCTTCGCCGGCTTCGACCTGGAGGTCACCGACGCGGCCGCCGGTGCTCCGCCCGGGCTGGAGAGCCCGGCGGCGCAGGAGTTCCTGGCGGCGGTCGGTGCCGCGCCGATCGGCAAGCTGGGCTGGACGGACGTGGCGCGGTTCGCGGCGATGGGCATTCCGGCGCTGAACTTCGGCCCCGGGGACCCGAACCTGGCGCACCACAAGGACGAGCACGTCGAACTGACCAAGATCCGGGACGGCGCGGCGACGCTGCACCGCTGGCTGGCCCCCGCCTGACGCGCTGCGATCCCGGGGCCCGCGCCCGCCCCGCGGGCCCCGGGACCGTCAGACGGTCGTCGTCAGGGGTGCGTCCGCCTCGCCGGTCTCGCCGGTCAGGTCGGACCGGTGGGTCTCCATCATCCGGGCGCGGCGGCGCTCGGCCACCACGTCGCGGATCCGTCGCTGCATCTGACGGCGGATCCGGATCATCTCGCTGTTACTGATCAACGCTGGCTCCTCCCCCGAAGGCGCGTCGCCCGGGGTATACCGGGTATGTGAATAGTAAGACGTCCGTGCGACCGAATTAGTTGCCCGGATCCCAAAGATTTCTCCGGCTCCCGGGCCTGCGCGCCGCGTGAGAGCCGCTCCACTACGGTGGCCCCATGGGCGAGAGCAGGGAAATGTCGGCCGAGGGCGGCCGGCGGGGGGAGCGGCACCGGGGAGAACGGCACCGCGGGGCGGTGACGCTGCGCAATCGGGCGATTCCGACGAGTACAGCTGATCAGCGGCTGCTCGACTCCCGGGGCCGCAGCGATTGGAAGACCAAGGACGCCTGGCGCGCGCTGCGGATCCTCTCCGAGTTCGTCGAGGGCTTCGACACCCTCGCGGACCTGCCCCCGGCGGTGAGCGTCTTCGGCTCCGCCCGCAGCAAGCCGGACAGCCCCGAGTGCCGGATGGCCGAGGAACTGGGCGGCGCCCTGGCCCGGGCCGGCTACGCGGTGATCACCGGTGGCGGCCCCGGCGTGATGGAGGCCGCCAACCGGGGCGCCGGTGAGGCCGGCGGCCTCTCCGTCGGGCTCGGCATCGAGCTGCCGTTCGAACAGGGCCTCAACGACTGGGTCGACCTGGCCATCGACTTCCGCTACTTCTTCGCCCGCAAGACCATGTTCGTCAAGTACGCCCAGGCGTTCGTGGTGCTGCCCGGCGGCTTCGGCACCCTGGACGAGCTGTTCGAGGCGCTCACCCTGGTGCAGACCGGCAAGGTGACCCGCTTCCCGGTCGTGCTGATGGGCACCGACTACTGGCGGGGCCTGCTCGACTGGCTGCGCGGCACCATGGCCGCCGAGGGCAAGATCGGCCAGGCCGACCTCGACCTGATCCGTCTCACCGACGACGTCAACGAGGCCGTCCGGCACATCGTGGAGGCCGAGGCGGTGCTCTCCGCCGAGCAGGAGGCGGTCCGCGAGGAGGCGGTCGCCCGGCTGGCCGCCGACCAGCGCGCCGCCGCCGAGGCCGCCCCCGAGGGCCCGGCGGGACGGAGCTGACCCGTGGCCAACGTCTGTGTCTTCTGCGCGTCCTCCCGAACCCTCGACGCCCGCTGGCTCGCGCTCGCCACCGAGACCGGTGCGGAACTGGCCCGGCGCGGGCACACGCTGGTCAGCGGCGGCGGCTGCGTCGGGATGATGGGCGCCGTGGTGCAGGGCGCGCGGGCGGCCGGGGGCCGCACCGTCGGTGTCATCCCGCAGTCCCTGGTCGACCTGGAGGTCGCCGACCTGGACTCCGACGAGCTGCTGGTGACCGACAGTCTGGCCAGCCGCAAGACGCTGATGGACGAGAAGTCCGACGCGTTCGTGGCGCTGCCCGGCGGCCTCGGCACGCTCGACGAGCTGTTCGAGGTGTGGACCACCGCCACCCTGGCCCTGCACGCCAAGCCGATGGTGATCGTCGACGTGGACGGCTTCTACCGGCCGTTGCTCGACTGGATCCGCGGGCTCGGCGAACAGCAGTTCCTCAAGCCGGCCGCGCTGGACCTGCTGATGGTCGCCGACAGTGTCACCGCCGCCCTGGACCTGGTGGACGCCCGCCTGACCTGACCCCCCGCCCCGCCGCGCCGCGTTGCCCCGCGGGGAGATCTTGGTAGGAAATGGCCCCTGTGGGGGCACTTTCGTACCAAGATCTGTCCGGATCTCGGGAGGCGGGAAGCGGTTCTCGAATGGTGGATGGGAGCCCCGTCTCAGGGGACGCAGTCGGGGTCGGTAGGCGTCATCGCTGCGCCGGACTTGTGGTCGCCTCCGCGTCCGCCGACCGGGACAGCGGATGCGGTTGTCGCGTCACCCGGATGAGCTGCGGCGCGCGGGGTGGACGTCGGTTTCCGGGTGTCGTACCGGCGTGGTGGGATGTCGGTGATGCAGGCGTACCGGTTGGTGCGCCGGCCCGGCGGCGCGGAGGCGGGGGTCCCCCACGACGCCGGGGCGGGGCAGGGGGTGGGTCGGCCCGGCGGGCCGGCCGATGCGGAGCCGCGATCCGGGGGGTCGGCGGGCGATGCCGCGCGCCCGCAGACCGCCACGCCACCCGGCAACGCCCTGTCGCAGACGGCGACCGGCGTGCCTTCACCCGGGAGCCCTTCGCCGCAGGGCGTGGCCGAGCAGGGCACGAACACCGGGCGCTGGGCCGATCCGGTGCAGGCCGAAGTGGTCGCGCACACCGACGGGCCGATGCTCGTCGTGGGCGGTCCCGGCACCGGCAAGACGACGACGCTCGTCGAGGCGGTGGCCGCCCGGGTGGCCGAGGGCGTCGACCCGGAGCGGATCCTGGTGCTCACCTTCGGCCGGCGCGGTGCCACCGAGCTGCGCCACCGGATCGAGGCGCGGATCGCCGAGGGCGGGCACCGGGTGGTCCGGGAGCCGCTGGTGCGCACGTTCCCGGCGTACGCCTTCGGGTTGCTGCGCCGCGCGGCGGCCGAACGCGGCGAGCCCTCACCCCGGCTGCTCACCGGACCCGAGCAGGATCTGATCATCCGTGAGCTGCTCGACGTGGTGGGTGAGGAGCCCGGCGACGACCCGGTCGGCTGGCCGGAGGATCTGCGCCCCGCGCTGCGTACCCGGGCGTTCGCCCAGCAGCTCCGCGACCTGCTGATGCGTGCCGCGGAGCGCGGCGTCGGCCCGGTCGAGCTGGCGCGGCTGGGCGAGAAGCTGGGCCGCGCCGACTGGCCGGCCGCCGCGCGCTTCCTGCGGGAGTACGTCGCCGTGCTCGCCCTGCGCGACGTGAGCAATCGGGGCTCGGTCGCGTACGACCCGGCGGAACTGGTGCGTGCCGCCACCGGCATGCTGCTCGACGACCCCGAGCTGCTCGCCGCCGAGCGCCGCCGCCTGGCCCACGTGTACGTCGACGAGCTGGCCGACACCGACCCGGCCCAGCTCGACCTGCTCGCCGTGGTGGCCGGAGGCGGCCGGTCCCTCGTCGCGTTCGCCGACCCGGACTCGTCCACGTACGCGTTCCGCGGCGCCGACCCCGCGGGCGTCACCACGTTCCCGCACCGCTTCCGGACCGCCTCCGGTGCGCCGGCGGCGCAGGTCACGCTGACCACCTCCTACCGGGCCGGGCCGGAACTGCTGGCGGCCACCGCCCGGCTGGCCCGGCGGCTGCGCGGCCCGGCGGCGCACCGGCGGCTGCGCCCGCTTCCCGGGGCGCCGGCCGGGACGGTGGAGGTACGCACGTTCCGTTCCGCCACCAGCGAGTCGGCGTGGCTGGCGCACGCGTTGCGCGAAGCGCACCTGCTCGACGGCGTGCCGTGGTCCCGGATGGCGGTGCTGGTCCGGTCCACCGGCCGGCAACTGCCGTCGCTGCGGCGCGCCCTGCACACCGCCGGCGTGCCGACCGTCGTGCACGGCGAGGACCTGCCGCTGCACCTCCAGCCGGCGGTCGCCCCGCTGCTGCTCCTGCTGCGCTGTGCGCTCGAACCCGACCGGCTGGACGAGGAAGCGGCGGTCGCGTTGCTGCACTCGCCGCTGGGCGGCGCCGACCCGCTGGCCGAACGGCGGCTGCGCCAGGGGTTGCGGGCGCTGGCGCTGGCCGGTGGTGACCGCCGCCCGTCCGGCGAGCTGCTGGTGGAGGCGTTGCGCGAACCGGCCGATCTGGCCACCATCGAGCGTCGGTGGGCGGCGCCCGCGCAGGCCGTGGCGCACCTGCTCGCGACCGCCCGGGAGACGGCCGCCCGGCCCGGTGCCACGGTCGAGGACGTGCTCTGGGCGGTGTGGCGGGAGAGCGGGCTGGCCGAACGCTGGGCCGGGGCGATCACCAGAGGGCGGGCGGCAACCGGCGAGCACGAGACCGCCCAGCGCTGGCGGGCCGAGGCGGCCGACCGCGACCTGGACGCCGTACTCGTCCTCTTCGACGCGGCGGCCCGGTTCACCGACCGGTTGCCCGGCGCACGTACCGAGGTGTTCCTCGACCACGTCCTCGGGCAGGAGCTGCCCGCCGACACGCTCGCCGCCGCCGCCGACCGCGGCGACGCGGTACGCCTGCTCACCGCGCACGCCGCCAAGGGCCTGGAGTGGGATCTGGTCGCCGTGGCCGGGGTGCAGGAGGGCGTCTGGCCGGACCTGCGCCTGCGCGGCAGCCTGCTCGGCTCGGAGCGGCTCGTCGACGTGCTCGCCGGTCGCGCCGACGGCGCCGGGCTGCGGGCCAGCCTGGTCGGGCAGACGTCGGCGCTGCTGGACGAGGAGCGGCGGCTGTTCCACGTGGCGATCAGCCGGGCGCGGCGGCGGCTGCTCGTGACCGCTGTCGCGTCCGCCGCTGTCGGCGGGGACGACCACGAGGAACAGCCGAGCCGCTTCCTGCACGAACTCGCCGCCGCCGACCCACCCGCCACCGGCGGAGGCGGCACCGCCCCGACCAGCCCGAACCCGAGCGGGAACGGACCGAGCGGGAACGGACCGAGCGGGAACGGACCGAGCGGGAACGGACCGAGCGGGAACGGACCGAGCGGGAACGGACCGAGCGGGAACGGCGCGAACGGCCCGGCCAACCGAGGGCAAGCCGCGGACGGGCCGGTGCCGCACGGGGACGAGCATCCGCAGGACGGGCCGCCCGCCGCGCTCCCGGTCACCCTGCCGCCGCGTGGGCTCACGCTGTCCGCGCTGGTGGCGGAGCTGCGTACCGCTGTCACCGACCCGGCGACGCCGATCACCCGGCGGCACGCGGCGGCGGGTGAGCTGGCGCGGCTGGCCGCCGCCGGGGTGCCCGGCGCGCACCCGGACGACTGGTGGGGGTTGCGCGGCCTGTCCGACGACCGGCCGCTGGTCGACGAGGGCGAGCCGGTGCGGGTCACCCCGTCGGCCATGGAGAGCGCGCTGCGGTGCAGCCTGCGCTGGCTGCTGGAACGGCACGGCGGCAGCGCGCCGGCGAGCGCCGCGCAGGGTGTCGGCAACCTGGTGCACGCGGCGGCGATGCTCGCCGAGGACGCCAGCGTCGACCGGGAGGCGTTGCTGGAGTACGTGGCCGCCCGGTTCGACGCGATCGAACTGGCCGCCCGGTGGATGGCCGGTCCGGAGCGGCAGCGCGCCGAGGCGATGGTGGACAAGCTGCTGCGCTGGCTGGCCGGCAACCCGCGCCGGCTGCTCGCGATCGAGCACGAGTTCGCGGTCCGCCTCGACGACCCGTCCCGCCCGATCCAGCTGACCGGCCGGGTCGACCGGCTGGAGGTCGACGCCGAGGGGCGGCTCGTGGTGATCGACCTGAAGACCGGCAAGTCGACGGCGGTCACCGAGCGGGAGGTGGCCGAGCATCCGCAGCTCGGTGCGTACCAGGCGGCGGTCGAGGCGGGCGGGTTCGCCGAGTTCGGCGAGGAACCGGGCGGGGCCGCGCTGGTGCAACTCGGCACCGGCGCGCGGGACGCCAAGGAACAGACGCAGGCCGCGGCCGGGGAGGGGCCGGAGGCTGGGTGGGCCACCGCGCTGGTGCGCCGGACCGCCGACACGATGGCCGCCTCGACGTTCGCCGCCGTGGCCAACTCCAAGTGCCGGGTCTGCCCGGTCCGCACCAGCTGCCCGGTCTCCGGCCAGGGCCGCCAGGTGGTCGAACCGCCCCCGGAGACCTCGTGAGCGCGAGGAGTGAGCCGGTGTTGCGAGCCCCGCAGTCGCGAACAAGGACGGCACCGTGACCGTTCAGCCGGCGCTGTTCGGCGCCTCCGCCACGCCCGCGCCGCGCACCGCCGACGCCGGGCCCCGCTACACGCCCGTCGAGCTGGCCCGGTTGCTGCGGCTGCCCGCGCCCACCCGGGAGCAGGCCGCGATCATCGCCGCGCCGGTGGAACCGCTGCTGGTGGTCGCGGGCGCCGGCTCGGGCAAGACCGAGACGATGGCCGCGCGGGTGGTCTGGCTGGTCGCCAACTCCTACGTACGCCCCGAGCACATCCTCGGCCTCACCTTCACCCGCAAGGCGGCAGGGGAGCTGGCGCACCGGGTCCGCACGCGGCTCGACCAGCTCATCCGGCGGCTCGGCCGACAGGGGCGGGATCCGCACGACGATCCGCTGGCGGGCGAGCCGACCGTGTCGACGTACCACTCGTACGCCGGGCGGATCGTCACCGAGCACGGGCTGCGCGCCGGGTACGAGCCGACCACCCGGCTGCTCACCGAGGCGTCCCGCTGGCAGCTCGTCGACCTGCTGGTGCGCAACTACGACGGCGACATGTCCGAGGTGGACCGGATGCCGTCGACCATCACCGACGCCGTGCTGGCCCTCGCCGGTGAGCTGGACGAACACCTGGTCGACCCGGACGAGCTGGCCGCCTGGACCGGCCGGTTCTTCGCCGACGTGCAGTCCCGGCCCGGCCGCGTCTACGCCGACGTGCGCAAGGCGCTCCAGCTCCAGCGGACCCGGCTGAAGCTGCTGCCGCTGGTCCGCGCGTACGCCCGGCGCAAGGACGACTTCGAGGCGATGGACTTCGCCGACCAGCTCGCCCGCGCGGCCCGGGTGGCCCGCGACCATCCCGGCGTCGGCGTGATCGAGCGGGACCGGTTCCGGGTGGTGCTGCTCGACGAGTACCAGGACACCAGCCACGCCCAGGTGGTGCTGCTCAACGCGCTGTTCGGCGGCGGCCACCCGGTCACCGCCGTCGGCGACCCGTGCCAGTCCATCTACGGCTGGCGCGGGGCCAGCGCCGGCACGCTCGACCGGTTCCCGGCCGAGTTCGCCCGTACCGACGGCAGCCCCGCCGACGTGCTCAGCCTGACGACGAGCTGGCGCAACCGGCCGGAGATCCTCGGCGTCGCCAACACGCTGTCGGTGCCGCTGCGGGCGGCCGGCGCACGGGTGCCGGAACTGCACGCCGCGCTCAGCGTCCGCGACCCGATCCCGCACCGCACGCCCAGCGGGCAGAGCGGCGGCACCGTGCACTGCGCGCTGCTTGAGACGTACGCCGACGAGGCCGACTGGATCGCGGACAGCGTGCTGGCGGCCTGGCGGGGCGCGGCCGGGATGCCCGGCGCGCTGCCCGAGCACATCCCCGCCGACCGCCGCCCGACCACCGCGGTGCTGGTGCGGTTGCGCAGCCAGATCCCGGCGATCGAGGCGGCGTTGCGCGCCCGCGGGCTACCGGTCGACGTGGTCGGCCTGGGTGGGCTGCTGGACACCCCGGAGGTACGGGACGTGGTGTGCACGCTGCGTGTGCTCGCCGACCCGACCGACGGGGCGGCGCTGCTGCGGCTGCTGACCGGCGCGCGCTGGCGGATCGGCCCGCGTGACCTGGTCGCCCTGCACCGCCGCGCCCGCGCCATCGCCCGCAGCCGCCGGGAACTGACCGGCGACGAGGGCCCGGAGATCACCGTGGACGCGCTGGACGAGGCGACGCTCGTGGAGGCGCTGGCGGATCTGGGGCCGGCGCAGGCGTACTCGGCCGAGGGCTACGCGCGGCTGCGCTCGTACGGGATGGAGCTGGCGCTGCTGCGCTACCGGCTGGACCAGTCGCTGCCGGAGCTGATCGCGGACATCGAGCGGACCATCGGCCTCGACGTCGAGGTGGCGGTCCGGGCCGGCCGGGACGGCGCGGGCGACGCCGGGCTGGCCCGCGCCCACCTGGACGCGCTCGGCGACGTGGCGGCCCGGTTCAGCGGCGAGACGCCCGGCGCGACGCTCGCCGGTTTCCTCGCCTACCTGGCCGCGGCCGAGGACGAGGAGCGCGGGCTGGCGCCGGGTGAGGTCGAGGTGGTGGCCGGTGCGGTGCAGGTGCTCACCGCCCACGCCGCGAAGGGCCTGGAGTGGGACGTGGTGGCGGTCGCCGGGATGACCCGGGGCGTCTGGCCGGGGCCGGTCCGCAACTCCGACCACTGGCTGGGCGGGCTGGGCGTGCTGCCGTTCCCGTTGCGCGGCGACGCGGACGGGCTGCCCGAGCTGGCCCTGCCGGAGGCGGAGGACCAGCGCGGCGTGGCCCGGGCGCTCACCGACTTCACCGACGCCTGGCGGGCGCACGACGAGCGGGAGGAGCGCCGGCTGGCGTACGTGGCGGTGACCCGTCCCCGCCGGCTGCTGCTCTGCTCCGGCTACTGGTGGGGGGAGGGGACCAAGCGGTTCCGGGGCCCGTCGGTGTTCCTGCGCGAGGTGCACGACGCCTGCCTGGCCGGTGCGGACGGGCACGTGGTGGACGCGTGGACGCCCGAGCCGGCCGGGGACGCGGTGAACCCGACCACCGAGACGGTGCTGCGGGCCGAGTGGCCGGCCGACCCGCTGGGGGCCCGCCGGCCGGCGCTGACCGAGGCGGCGGCGCTGGTCCGCCGTCACCTGGCCGACCCGGAGGCGGCCCGGCGCGAGGCGGCACTGCTCGCCACGACGGCGGACGACGCCGAGGTGGCCCGCTGGCGGCGCGAGGCCGATCTGCTGCTCGCCGAGCGGGCGGAGCTGGCCCGGCAGGCCGAGGCGGTCGAGGTCGAACTGCCCGGCCACCTCTCGGTGACTCAGCTGGTGGCGTTGCGCCGCGACCCGGAGGCACTGGCCCGGACGCTGCGCCGCCCGATGCCGACGGAGCCGAACCCGTACGCCCGGCGCGGCACCGCGTTCCACGCCTGGCTGGAGCAGCGTTTCGGCGCGGACCGGCTGCTCGACGTGGACGAGTTGCCCGGCGCGGCGGACGAGGGCGCGGCCCCGGACGAGGCGCTGGTCGAGTTGCAGGAGCGCTTCCTGGCCGGCGAGTGGGCCGACCGGGTGCCGGTGGAGGTGGAGGTGCCGTTCGCCACCGTCATCGCCGGTGTGGTGGTCAGGGGGCGGATGGACGCCGTGTTCGCCCGCCCGGGCGGGCGCTACGACGTGGTCGACTGGAAGACCGGGCGGCAGCCCACCGGCCGGGAGGTCGACGCGGCGGCGGTGCAGCTGGCGGTCTACCGGCTGGCCTGGGCGGAACTGGCCGGGGTGCCGGTGGAGCGGGTCGGCGCCGCGTTCCACTACGTGCGGGACTCGGCGACCGTCCGCCCGGCCGACCTGCTCGACGCGGACGGGCTGGCCGATCTGGTGGCCGCCGTGCCGGAAATCCCGGGGGATCTCCCGCGGCGCACGAATCCGTGATACGTTGTCCGGGTTGCAGTTTTGGTTTCCAGAGACTCTGTGTGCGCCTGGCGGATTGTGGCCCCAGGCGCTCTTTGTTGTGTCCGGAGTTCTCCGGGCGGGGCGACCAGCAGCGACAGGCACGCCGCGTATTCCACGCGCGGGGTGCTCCTCTCCGGCCCGCAACACGTGCGGGCCGACCGTTCCGTCAAGGAGACGAAACACATGGCAATTGGCACCGTCAAGTGGTTCAACGCTGACAAGGGCTTCGGCTTCATCACCCCGGACGACGGCGGCGCCGACGTCTTCGCCCACTTCTCGGCGATCCAGACCTCCGGCTACCGGAGCCTGGACGAGAACCAGCGGGTCGAGTTCGAGGTGACCCAGGGCCAGAAGGGCCCGCAGGCGGAGAACATCCGCCCGCTCTGATCTTCAGATCAACCGGCACCACCACTGCGCCCTCTCGGGCGCGGTGCACGGGCCGGCCCGCCTCTGCCGGGCCGGCCCGTCCCTTTCGGTTCGTGCTTGTGACCACCGGTGACGCCGGTGACGCGCCGCAGCCCGGCGCCCTTCCTCGACACGTGCCGCCTCGAGGAAGGCTGTCCGCATGACCACGACCCTGCCCACGTTCGCCGCCACCGGCCTGGCTCCGGCGCTCGTCTCCGAGCTGGCCGCCCAGGGCATCTCCGCGCCGTTCCCGATCCAGGCGGCCACGCTGCCGGACTCCCTGGCCGGCCGGGACGTGCTCGGCCGGGGCCGTACCGGCTCCGGCAAGACGCTCGCGTTCGGGCTGCCGCTGCTGCACCGTACGGCCGGTCGCCGGGCCCGCCCGGGCCGCCCGCTCGCGCTGGTGCTCGTACCCACCCGGGAACTCGCAGCGCAGGTCACCGCCGCACTCACCCCGTACGCGGCCACGCTCGGCCTGCGCTGCGCGACTGTGGTCGGCGGGCTCTCGCTGGGCCGCCAGGCGGCCGCGCTGCGGGCCGGCGCCGAGGTGCTGGTGGCCACGCCGGGCCGGCTGCACGACCTGATCGACCGCGGGGACGCCCGGTTGGACCAGGTGACCATCACCGTGCTGGACGAGGCCGACCAGATGGCCGACATGGGCTTCCTGCCGCAGGTGACGAAGCTGCTGGAGCAGGTCGCGCCGGGTGGGCAGCGGATGCTCTTCTCGGCCACCCTGGACCGGGGCGTGGACCGGCTGGTCCGCCGCTTCCTGACCGACCCGGTGACGCACTCCGTCGACCCGGGCACCGCCACCGTCACCGCGATGACCCACCACGTGCTGCACCTGGAGGCGGACGACAAGCAGGCCGCGCTGGCGCACATCGCCGCCCGCGAGGGCCGCACGATCGTGTTCATCGCCACCAAGCACCGCGCCGACCGGGTGGCCCGGCAGTTGCTCGCCAAGGGCGTACGCGCGGCGGCGCTGCACGGCGGCAAGTCGCAGCCGCAGCGCACCCGCATCCTGGAGCAGTTCCGCACCGGCCAGGTCACCGCGCTGGTGGCCACCGACGTGGCGGCCCGGGGCATCCACGTCGACGGGCTGGACCTGGTGGTCAACGCCGACCCGCCCGCCGAGGCCAAGGACTACCTGCACCGGGGCGGCCGGACCGCGCGGGCCGGCGAGTCGGGCACCGTGGTCACGCTGGTCCTGCCGGACCAGCGCCGCGACGTCGCCCGGCTGATGAGCACCGCGGGCATCAACCCCAAGACCACGCGGGTACGCCCCGGCGACAGCGAGCTGAGCCGGCTCACCGGCGCCCGGGAGCCGTCCGGCGTGCCGGTGACCATCGCCGCGCCCGCCGCCGCGCACCCCGCCCCGGCGACCCGGCCCCGTCGGCGCCCGCGTCGCCGCTGACCGCGGCCCGTCGTCCGACCGGCCGCCCGTCCGGTCGGACTTGTGTTTGTCCGGGCCGGGCCCGGGCGGCCCGCGCCTGACCGGCCTCGCCTCCGACCGGCCGGGCGTTCGCTCCTGAGTCGGGAATCAGTCTCTGTTCGGTCGGCTGCCCGACTGCCCGACCGGAATCCGGCGGCGATGCTGTCGCCCGGGGGACCGGTCGGGGGGTCGACCGGACGCGGAGGGAGCGGTTCATGGCGGGGGAGACCGGATCGGGCGGAGCACGGGAAGTGCTGCTGGTTCTCGCGGTGGCGGGGGCCGGCCTGGCGCTCGCCGCGGTGGCCGCGTTCGGGCCCTGGCAGCCGTCCGACGACAGCCCGCGGGACCGGGGCGCGGCCCGCAGCTTCACGCCTGGGATGAGCGCTCCGCACACTCAGTAGCCGCACCGAAGAGGGGCGGTGTCGGACCCGGACGGCCGCCTACGATGCGACGGTGCACCCGCCGCTCACCGTTCGCCCGGCCCGGGCCGAGGACGCCGCCGGTATGGCGCGCGTCCATGTGCGGTGCTGGCAGGAGACGTATCGCGGGCTCATGCCGGACGCGGTGCTCGACGATCCGGGCCTCCCGGCCTTCCGGGAGCGGTTCTGGACCGCCGCGTTGACCGACGAGCGCTACCGCGAGAACCGGGCGGCGGTGGCCGAGCGGGGTGGCGAGCTGGTCGGGATCGCGATGTCGGGCCCGCCGCTCGATGCCGAGGCGGCGTGGGCGCGGCAGTTGTACGTCCTCTACGTGCACGCGGCCGACCACGGCACCGGCGCCGGTCCGGCGTTGTTGCGGGCCGTCCTCGACCCGGCGGAGCCGGCGGCGCTGTGGGTCGCCGACCCCAACCCCCGTGCCCAGGCGTTCTACCGCCGGCACGGCTTCGTCGCCGACGGGACCACGCAGGTCCAGGACGGCGTACGCGAGATCCGCATGGTCCGCGAGGCGCAGCCGCCGGCCCGGTGACGGACGCGCGTCAGGGCGCCGTGGCCCGGTCGCTGAGCAGGTCGGCGAGCGTGGTCCGGTCCACGACCAGGGCGATCGCGCCGTCCACAGCCAGCCACACGTCCCGCAGGCCGGTGGCCACGCCGTGGTAGCCGGCCCGGTCCGCGGGAATGCCCCGGACGCTCGTGATCGCGCCACCGACCGCGCGTAGCACGTCGCCGACGCTGATCTCGTCCGGCGGGCGGGTCAGCGCGTACCCGCCCTCGGTGCCGCGGTGGCTGTGCAGGAGTCCGGCCCGCCGCAGGTCGAGCAGGATGCCCTGGAGGAAGCTGAGCGGGATGTCCTGGCTCTCGGCCAGGCTCGCCGCCTTGACCAGCTCGCCGCCGCCGGAGGCCGGGTCGCCGGTGGTGGTGGCGGCGTCGGCGACGGCGAGCATGGCCCGGAGCGCGTAGTCGGCGCGCGCGGAGATGTACACGACGTCAGTTGCCGGCCTGGTCCAGCACGCCCCAGCGGCGACGGATCGCCTTGTCGGCGGCCCCGAACGCGGTGTCCACGAGCAGGCCCACCACCAGGATGACGATCATGATGGCCATCAGGCGGGGCGCCTCGCTCAGCTCGCGTGCGTACGTGAGTTGAGCGCCGATCGAGGTGCGGGTGGCGATGACCACCAGCAGCTCACCGGCCATCAGGCTGCGCCAGGCGAACGCCCAGCCCTGCTTGAGTCCGGCCACGATGGCGGGTAGCGCGGCCGGCGCGATCACGTACCGGTAGAGGTTGAGCCCGCGCGCGCCGAGGTTGCGGCCGGCGCGGACCAGCAGCGGCGGCACGTAGTCCACGCCGTGGATGACACCGTTGGCGACCGACGGCGCGGCGCCGAGCACCACCACGAAGAAGATCGCCTGCTCGCTGAGCTGGAACAGCAGGATGGCCAGCGGGAACCAGGCGATCGACGGCATGGTCTGCAACGCGGTGATCATCGAGCCGAGCGCGGCCCGGAGCACCTTGACCCGGGCCACCGCCAGGCCGAGCAGCAGGCCGACCGCGACCGCGGCGGCGAAGCCGACGGCCGCCCGCCGGGCGGTGGTGGCCAGGCCCTCCCAGAGCGCCGAGCTGAGCGCGTACTCCCCGAGGTCGCCGAAG
Source organism: Micromonospora sp. WMMA1949 (assembly GCF_027460145.1). Classification (NCBI taxonomy): domain Bacteria; kingdom Bacillati; phylum Actinomycetota; class Actinomycetes; order Micromonosporales; family Micromonosporaceae; genus Micromonospora; species Micromonospora sp. WMMA1949. The sequence goes on from NZ_JAPZBG010000001.1 coordinate 3,574,071, forward strand.
ACCACTGCCGGGCCGGGCAGCGCCCACGGCTCCTTCCACCCGGACCAGACCACCGCCTGCCAGATCGCGACGGCGAGCGCGAGCGCGGCGAACTTGGGCCAGGTGGCCGACCACAGGCGACGGACCCGGGACGGGCCCTTCTCCCGGCCGGCGATCTCCAGCGCGTCGAGTCCGGAGATCTCCGCGTCGGTACGCGCCGACCCGGACAGGGTGTCACTGGCCATGCCGGCCCACCTCCTTGCGCAGCCGGTCGGTGACCTCGGCGGCGATGGCCGAGACCTCCGGCGAGTCGATCCGCCGGGGGCGCGGCACGGCGACCTCGGTGGAGTAGATGATCCGGCCGGGCCGGCTGGAGAGCAGCACGATGCGGTCGGCGAGCCGGGCCGCCTCCCGCACGTTGTGCGTGACGAACAGGACGGTGAGCTTGCGCTCGGTCCAGATCCGCTCCAGCTCGTCGTGCAGGATGTCGCGGGTCATCGCGTCCAGCGCGCCGAACGGCTCGTCCATCAGCAGCACCGGCGTCTCCAGCGCGAGCGTGCGGGCCAGCGCGACCCGCTGCCGCATGCCGCCGGAGAGCTGGTGCGGCCGCTTGCGGCCGAACTCGGACAGGTGGACAGTGCGCAGCAGCTCGGCCACCCGCTCCTTGCGCTGGTCGCGGGGGAGTCCGCGCAGCTTCAGCGGCACCTCGACGTTGCCCTCGACGGTGAGCCACGGGAACAGCGCAGGCTCCTGGAACATGAGTCCCGGGTTGACGCCCTCGCCCAGCTCGATCGTGCCGCCGCTGGCCCGGTCCAGCCCGGCGACCAGGTTGAGCAGCGTGCTCTTGCCGCAGCCGGACGCGCCGACCATGCAGACGAACTCGCCCGGCGCGACGTCCAGCGACAGCCCGTCCAGGGCCAGGACCGCCTGCTCGCCCTGGCCGTACACCTTCGTCACGCCGCGCAGCGCGACCGAGCCGGTCGCGCTGCGCGGGGTCGTGGTCGTCGACGTCACGGCTGGCTGACCTCGGCCTTGCCCTGCGCCTTGAGCACCTCGTTCAGGTACTTGAGGTCGTAGAGGCCGTTCAGGTCGACCGGCTGGGTCAGCCCGACCGCGACGGCGTGGTCCAGGCCGGTCTTCAGCGAGGCCGGGATCGGGTCGTTGGTGAACTCCAGCGTCGGCCAGGCCTGCTTGATCAGCTTGAGGTCCAGCGGCTTGCCGGTGATCTTGCCGATGTGGTCGGAGATGGCCTGCTGCGCCTCGTCCGGCTTGGTGTTGACGAACTCGTTCGCCGCGACCTGGCCCTCGACCAGCTTCTTCACCACGTCCGGGTGCGCCTTGAGGAACTTGGTGCTGACCAGCAGGTTGGTGATGACGAACTTCTTGTCCGGCCACAGGTCACGCTCGTCGACGAGCACCTTGCCACCGGCGTTGACCAGCCGGGAGACGAACGGCTCGGGCACCCACGCGCCGTCGATGGCGCCGCTGCCGAACGTCTCGATCGTCTGCGCGTTCTCCTGCGGCACGATCTTGACGTCGCCGCCGCCCTCCTTGGTGGTCTCCAGGCCCTTCTCCTTGAGCCAGAAGCGCAGCGCCACGTCCTGGGTGTTGCCGAGCTGCGGGGTGGCGATCTTCTTGCCGCGCAGCTGCTCCACCGAGGTGATGCCGGGCTTGACCACGAGCGCGACGCCGCCGGACGCGGCGCCGGAGATGACCCGGACCGCCTCGCCCTTGGACTTCGAGAAGGCGTTCACCGTCGGGTTCGGGCCGATGTACGTGGCGTCGAGCGCGCCGGAGAAGACGGCCTCGATGGCGGCCGGGCCGGCGTTGAACGTCTTGGTGTCCAGCTCGACGTGGCTGCCGAGCTTCTCCTTGAAGATCCCCTTCTCCACGCCGACCACGGCCGGGGCGTGCGTGATGTTGGGGAAGTAGCCCAGGCGCAGCGTGACCGGGCCGGACGCGGCGCCGGCGTCGCTGTCCTCGCCGCAGGCGGCGGTGGTGCCGAGCGTGGCCGCGCCGACCGCGGCCAGGGTCGCCAGGGTGACCAGGCGGCGCAGGGGAAGCCCTCTCATCGAATGTCCAATCCGCAGTATTCCTATTTAGTTGGTAGGAAGACTGGGGCAAGCGGCCCTCGGCGTCAAGACCCGTCCCGCAACGTCCACCGTTCGGCCAGGGCACACCGGCGGTAGAGCGGGTACCGAGGCGCTAGTGTCGATCTCGTGCCGACGCGGAGAGCGAAGATCCCAGCGACGAAGTACCCGGTCGAACGGTTCACCCTCGACAACGGCCTGCGTGTGGTGCTCACGCCGGACCGCAGCGCCCCGGTCATCGGGGTCGCGGTGGTCTACGACGTCGGCATCCGCTCCGAGCCGGAAGGGCGTACCGGGTTCGCCCACCTCTTCGAGCACCTGATGTTCCAGGGCTCGGAGAACCTCGAGAAGCTGGCCCACTTCCGACACGTCCAGGGCGCCGGCGGGACGTTCAACGGCTCCACCCACCTGGACTACACCGACTACTTCGAGACGCTGCCCGCGAACGCGCTGGAACGGGCGCTGTTCCTCGAGGCCGACCGGATGCGCGGCCCGCGGCTGACCGAGGAGAACCTGCGCAACCAGGTCGACGTGGTCAAGGAGGAGATCCGGGTCAACGTGCTGAACCGGCCGTACGGCGGGTTCCCCTGGCTGACGCTGCCCCCGGTGATGTTCGACACCTTCCCCAACGCGCACGACGGCTACGGCTCCTTCGTCGACCTGGAGTCGGCCACCGTGGCAGACGCCGCCGACTTCTTCCGCCGCTACTACGCCAGCGGCAACGCCGTGCTCGCGGTCAGCGGCGACATCGACGTGGCCGAGGCGACCACGCTCATCGAGCGGCACTTCGGGGACGTGCCGGCCCGGCCCGCGCCGCAGCGGCCCGACTTCGCCGAGCCCGACCTGACCGCCGAGCGGCGCAGCACGTACACCGACGCGCTGGCCCCGCTCCCGGCGGTGGCCGGCGCGTGGCGGGTGCCCGACCCGGTCAGCGACTTCGCCGGCTACCTGCCGTACGTGGTGCTGGCCGAGGTGCTCACCGACGGCGACGCCTCCCGGCTGGTCGAGCGGCTGGTGCAACGCGACCGGTCGGTCACCAGCCTCGGCGGGTACCTCGGTTTCATGGGCGACCCGTTCGACGTCCGCGACCCCACCGCGCTGCTGCTCCAGGCGCACCTGCCGCCCGGCGGCGACGTGGACAAGGTGCTGCGCACGATCGACGAGGAACTGGACCGGCTGGCGACCGACGGGCTGACCGAGGGGGAGCTGGCGCGTACCCAGGCCCGGATGGCCACCCACCTGCTGCGCGACACGGACGCGGTGCTCGGCCGCGCGTTGCGGATGGCGGTGCTGGAACAGCAACGCGGCGAGCCCGGCCTGCTCAACGACCTGCCCCGGCTGGTCGGCGAGGTGACCGAGGAGCAGGTCCGCGCGGCCGCCGCCACCCTGCGGCCCGAGCGCCGCGCATCCGTCGAGGTCGTCGCCGGAGGAGCCCGATGAGCACGAGTACGACCGCCGCCGCCACCGTCCGGCCGCTGCCGGCACTCGGCCCCAACCGCCGCCTCAAGGTGCCCAAGCAGGCCGAGCGCACGCTCGCCAACGGACTCACCGTGATCGCGGTACGCCGTTCCTCCGTGCCGCTCGTCGAGCTGCGACTGTGGATGCCGTTCGGGCGTACCCACCTGGCCCGCGGCGCGATGCTGGCGCAGACCATGCTCTCCGGCACCGAGGCGCACAGCGCCACCGAGCTGGCGGCCGAGCTGCAGAAGGTCGGCGGCGGGCTGACCGCCGGCCTCGACCCGGATCGGCTGATGCTCTCCGGCGCGGGCCTGGTCACCGGGCTGGACCGGATGCTGGAGCTGCTCGCCGAGGTGCTCACCGGCGCCACCTACCCCGCCGACTGGGTGGAGACCGAACGGGACCGGCTGGTCGACCGCATCCAGGTCGCGCAGAGCCAGCCGTCGCACCTGGCCCGCACCGCGCTGCTCAAGCGGGTGTACGGCCGGCACCCGTACGCGGTGCAGACGCCCGACCCGGACCAGGTCCGGGCGGTCCGCCCGGCCGCGTTGCGCCGGCTGCACGCCGAGCGGGTACACCCGGCCGGCGCGGTGCTGGTGCTCGTCGGTGACGTGGCGCCGGAGCGGGCGCTGGACGCGGCCGAGAAGGCACTCGCCGGGTGGCGCGGTGACGGCCACGTCGCCGAGCTGCCGCCCGCGCCGCCGCTGGAGCCCGGGCCGCTGCTGCTCGTCGACCGGCCGGGCTCGGTGCAGTCGTCGCTGCGTCTCGCGCTGCCGGCGGTGCCGCGTACGCACCCGGACCACGCCGCGTTGCAGCTCGCCAACCTGATCTTCGGCGGCTACTTCTCGTCCCGCTGGGTGGAGAACATCCGCGAGGACAAGGGCTACACGTACGGGCCGCACTCGCTCGTGGAGCACTCGGTGGCCGGTTCGCTGCTCGTCGCCGGCGCCGAGGTGGCCACCGAGGTGACAGCGGCGGCGCTGGTGGAGACGACCTACGAGCTGGGCCGCCTGGCGACGGTGCCGCCGAAGGCCGACGAGCTGGAGCAGGCCCGCCAGTACGCGCTCGGCACGCTCCAGCTCGGCATGTCCACCCAGGCCGGTCTCGCGTCGCTGACCAGCGCGTACGCCGGCAACGGGCTGCGGCTTGACTTCCTCGCCGAGCACGCCGCCCGGCTGGCCGCCGCGACCGTGGACGACGTGACCGAGGTGGCCGCCCGCTACCTGGCCCCGGCCCGCGCGGTCACCGTCGTGCTCGGCGACGCCGAGCGGGTGGCCGACTCGCTGGCCACGCTGACACCGGTGCGTACGGAATCGGCATGAGCGGCGAGTCCGCCCCGCCGCTGGCCCGCTCGACGCTCGACCGGGCCGCGCACCGGCGTACCGATCCGGGCTGGCTGACCGAGGCGTGGGAGCGGGCGCGGGTGCTGGTGCTCGACTCCGCGGCCGAGGGGCGGGCGCTGGTCCGCGGCTCGGCGACCCCGCCGGAGCTGGTCCTGGTCGGCCCCGGTGAGCTGGCCGAGGTGCCCCGGTCGGTGCCGATGTTCCTCGGCGTCGAGCCGGACGGCGTACCCGTCTTCGCGGTGGACGGGCCGCTGCCGGCGCTGCCGGACACCCGCCCGGCCCACCTGCGCGAGGTCGGCCACCTGATGACCGACCGGGACGCGGGCCTGTTCACCACCGCGCTGGCGCTGCTCAACTGGCACCTGCGGCACGGCTACTCGTCGACGACGGGCAAGCCGACGAGCGCCGACGAGGCCGGCTGGTCGCGGATCGACCCGGACGGCGGCCGGGTCTGGCCGCGTACCGATCCGGCCATGATCGTGCTGGTGCACGACGGGGTGGACGGGCCGGACGGCCGCTGCCTGCTCGGTAACAACGCGGCCTGGCCGCGCACGCCGGGCCTGCGCCGCTACTCCTGCCTGGCCGGATACGTCGAGCCCGGCGAGTCGGCCGAGGCCGCCGTGCTGCGCGAGGTCCGCGAGGAGGTCGGCGTCCCGGTCGAGGAGATCGCGTACGTGGGCAGCCAGTCCTGGCCGTTCCCCGGCTCGCTGATGCTCGGCTTCCTGGCCCGCGCCGACGCGGACGCGCCGATCCGGGTCGACCTGGCCGAGATCGCGCACGCGCGCTGGTTCACCCGCCGGGAGATCGGGGCGGCGCTCGCGGACGAGCCGGTGCCGGTGGGCGGGGGAGACCGGCTGATCCTGCCGCCGCCGTCGTCGATCGCGTTGTTCCTGGTGCACCGCTGGCTCGACGGTCACTGCTGACCAGCTGACCGGCCGCCGCCCACGGGTGGACGCGGCCCCGACCCGGACCGTCGTTGCCGCGACGATCGCGGGCCGGGAACACGTGCCGTCACGGCCGGGTGAGGCGGGAAAGCGGCGGGGGAGGCCGGTCCGGCCACGACGGACGTCAGCGTCCGGTCATCCACCGTCCCAGCGGTACGGGTGCCCGGGGGCGGCTTCCTCGATCGGCAGCACCTTGACCCGGTGCCGGCCCGCGCGTACCGCACCGACGGCGGACAGTGCGCGGGCGAGAAGGAGTGCGGCGTCCCGGTCCTCGGCGTGGACGACCTGGCGGCGGGGCTCCGGCGTGCTCGTCTCGTCACGCAGCCGGCCCCCGCCCGCCCAGGCGGCGGCGATGTCGGCGTCGGCGACGGAACGGATCTCGGTGCGGACGATCAGGAACCGCATGGTGTCCCCCGGACAATCGGCGGTTACACGCTGGAACTTCCACGTCACTCCCGCGTCATGTTACGCCGATGTTTACGCCCGGCAAGGGGAACGCGCCAGCTCGACCGATCGGGGGATCCCAGGTCAGCACCGTTGTCGGGGATGGACATGCGCGAGGGGCCGCCGGCTCGCGCCGACGGCCCCCGTGATTCGCCGGATCAGTCCAGATCGAACTGGCCGCTCTTCGTGCCGGCGAGGAAGCCGAGCCAGCCGGCCCGGTCGAACAGCAGGACCGGGCCGCTCGGGTCCTTGCTGTCCCGCAGCGCCACGGTGGCCGGCCCGGAGCCGAGCGGCGCGACCTCCACGCAGTTGGAGGTCTGGCTGCGGGTGCTCTTGCGCCAGGCGGCGCCGGCGAGCCGTCCCGAGAGTGTGGTCGTGCTGGTGCGGATCTCGTTCATGGTGCTTGCTCCTGGTGAGGTGCTCCGATGGGACCGAGCGACGCCGGAGCGCGGGCGGTGTCCGTGCCGGATCACCGTTCCGTGGTGAGGCGCCCCGAGTCCCGGCGACGCTGGGCCGGCGCCGTTGCCGGCCCGTACGCCACCGTGGACTCGACTGCCGTGCCGGTCAGCCGTCCCGTCGCCTCGATCAACCAGGAGAGGGTGTCCGATGCGGAGAGTGCCGACGAGCATAGCCACTCGAACACCACTTTATAGCGATTTAGGGTGTTTGCCTCGGTCGACATGACGTCGGTGAACCCACCTTCGATGGCGAGTGTCTCCGGATCGAGGGGATCGGCGAACCGATAGACCGAGAACGCGGTCGGCGGAAGGTACCAGTCACCGACCCGGGTGTCCCGCAGCAGCAGACGCAGCGTCACGTTCGGCAGCAGCGCCATCTCGCACAGGTGGACGAGCTGCTCGTGCAACACCTCCGGCGGCCCGGCCCGGCGGCCGAGCGCCGCCTCCTCCAGCACCGCCGTGTAGCGGGGCACGTCCGGGGAGCGGGTCAGCAGGGACTGCCGGGCCTGCCGCGCGCGTACCTCGGTCTCCGGATCCTCGCCGTCCGGGTCGCCGGCCTCGGCCGCGACCTGCGCGGCGGACATGATCCGGTGCCGCGCGTACCCCGGCGTCTGCAACAGCCCCGGCACCAGCACCGGGTTGTACTCGGAGATCTCCGCGCAGCCCGCCTCCAGCTCGGCGAAGGCGCGCTGCTGCTGGGTCATCACGGGGAAGTTGCGCAGCCAGCCGCGCATGTCGCCGGCCTCGTGGGTGATCCCGGTCAGCTCCGCGCGCTGCTCCTCGTCGGCGCCGTAGAGCGTCAGCAACACGTCCACGTCGTCCGGGTCGGGACGGCTGCGGCCGTTCTCCAGGCGGGACAACTTGGATGCGGAGGCCCAGCCGATCCGCTCGATGACCTGGTCACCGGTCAGACCGGCCTGTTCGCGGAGCCGACGCAGCTCGGTGCCGAGTCGACGACGGCGCAGAATCGGGCCTGGTACGGCAGGAGGCACGGCGTCCTCTTTCCCGTCGACCGCCGCTTGACGCGACGGTAACTGTATGAAATTCGCCCCCCACGGTCAGTATGGACGGCGCGACCGGCGTCGGAGGTTCCGGTACGGGCGTGTCACGAGACAAAAAGAGGACCGTGGAGGGTGACTTTCGCCAGCGCCCGCCCCCGACGCGCCCTGGTGGCGCACCCCCGCCGGAGGGAACCGATGCGCACCGTCCTGCGCCGCCCCGACTTCCGTCTCCTGTTCGCCGCGCTCGTCGCGAGCATGGCGGCGGAGTCGGTCCTGCTGCTCGCCCTGGCCGTCTGGGTCAAGGATCTGACCGGTTCGGACAGCATGGCCGGGGCGACGATCTTCGCGGTCATCGCGCCGATGGTGCTCGCCCCACTCGTCGGCTGGGTGGTCGACCGCTACCGCAGGCGACCCTTCTTCATCGCCGCCAACCTGGTCGCGGCGGTGCTGCTCGGCCCGCTGCTCACCGTCCGGGACCGGTCCGACGTCTGGGTGATCTACGTGGTCGCCGCGTTCTATGGGCTGTCGTACATCACCCTCACCGCCGTACTCAACGGACTGATCCGGCATCTGGTTCCGGCCGAGCTGCTGGCCGACGCGAACGGGCTGCTCCAGACCGTCCGGCAGGGCCTGCGGCTGATCGGGCCGCTGGCCGGGGCGGGCGTCTACGCCGCCGTGGGCGGCTGGCTGCTGGTGCTGCTGGCCATGACCGGTTTCCTGACCGCGGCGGCGGTGGTCGTGCGACTGCGCGTGGAGGAGCGCACACCGTCGCGCCCGGGTCGTCGCGGGCCGTCCGAACTGGGCGCGGGGCTGCGCCACCTGACCAGGGAGCCGGCGCTGCGCCGGGCGCTGCTCGGGTACGGACTCGGTTCGCTGGTGATGGGCTTCACCGAATCGCTGATCTTCGCGTACGTCGATCTGGGCCTGCACCGCGACGCCGCGTTCGTCGGCGTGCTGGTCATGGTGCAGGGCGTCGGCGGGCTGGTCGGCGGCCTGTTGTCGGCCGCCGTGGTCCGCCGGTTCGGCGAGGTCGGCGCGCTCGCCGCGGGCGTGACGTTCTTCGGACCGGCCGCGCTGGCGCTGGCGTACCCCCGGTTGTGGCTCGGGGTGGTGGCGCTGCTGCTGGCCGGCCTGTCGCTGCCGCTGACCATGGTGGGGTTGAACACGCTGATCCAGCGGCGGACGCCGCCGCGGCTGCTGGGCCGGGTCACCGCCGCGTCCGAGGCGCTGGTCAGCGGGCCGCAGGCGCTCTCCATCGGCACCGGCGCGCTGCTCGTCGGCGTGTTCGACTACCGGCTGCTGTTCGCCCTGGTGGGGGCCGTCACCACGGCGGCCGGCCTCTACCTGTGGCGGGGCCGCGGGCTGACCACGCCGGTCGCGGCGACGGTCCGGATCCCGGCGCCCCGGAAACCGGCCGACGACGGGGTGTTCAGCCGCGGCGGGTCCTGAACGACGACGAGCGGCCGTACCCGGATCGGGGACGGCCGCTCGTGGCGTCGCGGGAGATCAGCCGGGCAGCGCCGCGAGGTGCTGCTTGACCTGGGTGATCGAGGGGTTGGTCAGGGCGCTGCCGTCGGCGAAGCGCAGCGTCGGGACGGTCTGGTTGCCGCCGTTGACGCTCATCACGAAGTCCGCGGCCGTCGGGTCCTGCTCGATGTCGACCACCTCGTACGCGATGCCTTCCCGGTCGAGCTGCGACTTCAGCCGGTGGCAGTAGCCGCACCACGGGGTGGAATACATCGTCAGCATGGTCCGATCCTCCAAGGGGTGACTCGCGCCCGGTCCGATCAGGCCAGGCTAACCGCTGCAACGTCACACGATGCTGGGATGATTCCCTGCTGTGGGCGTTCACTCAGCGGCGGAACGGGTGCTGGCCGGGCTGGATCCGGAGCAGCGGTCCGCGGTGACCGCCCCGGCCGGCCCGGTCTGCATCCTGGCCGGCGCCGGCACCGGCAAGACCCGGGCGGTGACCTCGCGGATCGCGTACCGGGCGTTGACCGGCGACATCGCCGGCCGGCATGTGCTGGCGGTCACGTTCACCGCCCGCGCCGCCGCCGAGATGCGCAGCCGGCTCGGCACGCTGGGGGTGCAGGGTGTGCAGGCGCGTACGTTCCACGCCGCGGCGCTGCGCCAGGTCCGCTACTTCGCGCCCCGGCTGCTGGCCGGGCGGGCCATGCCGGAGCTGCTGGACAGCAAGGTGCGGGTGGTCACGCTGGCCGCCGCCAAGGTCGGCCTGCGCGCCGACCGGGCCGCCGCGCGGGACCTGTCCGCCGAGATCGAGTGGGCCAAGTCGTCGCTGGTCGAGCCCGGGGAGTACGTGGTCGCCGCGGCCAAGGCGCTGCGCGAGACGCCGTACGAGCCGGCCCGGGTGGCGGACGTGTTCGACGCGTACGAGCGGCTCAAGCGCGGCAACGGGGTGATCGACTTCGAGGACATGCTGCGCGCCGCCGTCTGGGGCATCGAGGAGCACCCGGACGTCGCCGAGCAGGTGCGCAACCAGTACCGGCACTTCGTGGTCGACGAGTACCAGGACGTCAACCCGCTCCAGCAGCGGCTGCTGGAGGCGTGGCTGGGCGGCCGTGACGACCTCACAGTGGTCGGCGACGCCAGCCAGACGATCTACTCGTTCACCGGTGCCACCTCGTCGTACCTGGTCGACTTCCCCCGGCTGCACCGCGGCGCGACAGTGGTCCGGCTGGTCCGCGACTACCGCTCCACCCCGCAGGTCGTCGGCCTGGCAAACGCGGTGATCTCGCAGGCGCGGGGCACCGAGGCGCGGCTGCGGCTGGAGTTGCACGGCCAGCGCCGGCCCGGCCCGGAGCCGGACCTGCGGATCTTCACCGACGAGCCGGCCGAGGCGAACGCGGTCGCGGCGCGCTGCCGGGCACTCGTGGCGGGCGGCACGCCGGCGCGGGAGATCGCGGTGCTGTTCCGCACCAACGCGCAGTCCGAGGCGTACGAGAAGGCGCTCTCCGAGGCCGGGGTGCCGTACGTGCTCCAGGGCGCGGAGCGGTTCTTCGAACGGCCCGAGGTGCGCCAGGCGATGATCGCGCTGCGCGCCGCCACCCGGTCGGCCGACGCCGGGACCCCGCTGCAGGCCGCCGTGGTCGAGGCGCTCACCGCCGTCGGCTGGGCGCCCGACGCGCCCCCGCCCGGCGGCGCCGCGCGCGAGCGGTGGGAAGCGCTCGCCGCGCTGGTCCAGCTCGCCGAGGAGTACGCGGCGCAGGCCGAGGAGGAGCCCGGCCTGACCGGGTTCACCGAGGAACTCGCCCGGCGGGCCGCCCAGCAGCACGTGCCCACGGTCGAGGGCGTCACGCTCGCGTCGCTGCACTCGGCGAAAGGGCTGGAGTGGGACGCCGTGTTCCTGGTCGGGCTGGCCGAGGGCACGCTGCCGACCACGTACGCGAAGACCATGGAGCAGGTCGAGGAGGAACGGCGACTGCTCTACGTCGGGATCACCCGGGCCCGGGAGTGGCTCTGGCTGTCGTACGCCACGGCACGCTCGCCGGGTGGCCGGGCCCGGCGGCCGTCGCGGTTCCTGCCGCAGCTCGACCGGTCCGGCGGTGGTGAGCGGGCCGGCGGCACCGGCCCGGCGCGGCGGGCCGAGCGGCGGCGGCCGCAGGTGGTCTCCTGCCGGATCTGCGGCGCCACGCTGCTCGCCGGCGCGGACCGCAAACTGGGCCGCTGCCCGACCTGCCCGTCGGACATCGACGAGGAGCTGTACGAGCGGCTGCGCGAGTGGCGGCAGCGGGTCGCGGGCGCGCAGAAGGTACCGGCGTACGTGGTCTTCACCGACGCCACGCTCACCGCGCTGGCCGAACGGAAGCCCGGCCGCACCGAGGAACTGGTGGCGATCGCCGGGATCGGGCCCCGAAAAGTCGGTCTTTACGGGGATACGGTGCTCGCCCTGGTGGCCGGTGCCACCGTGGACGACGTCTGCCCACAGAAAACTTCTGAAAACTAGCCGTAAATCGTTTGCCCTCGCCCGAGGGCGAGGAATAGCCTCATGACACACCTCGCGAGCGGCGCCGTTCTGGCTGCTCAAGAGGGATGAGTCCACGGTCGGCACGAGGAGAGTAGGGAGGTGGCACCAGTGAAGATCTTCAACTACGAGCGTCTCGCGGCGATGCCGTCTGCCGTCGCTCCGCTGTCGGCCGTCCGGGTGGCCCTCGCTGCTCGACCGTCGGCTCCGCAGGTGCACCAGGTCCAGGTTCAGGCCGAGCTGAACCTGACCGTTGCGCCGATCGCCGGAGTCGAGGGGACCAGTGGCTTCGCGGGCAAGGGCATCGATGGCGCCAAGAAGCGCACGGATGTCCGCGGCGTTCCACCTCGAGGTAGACCGGTCTGATCCATCAGACACCGGCTCACCTCGAGGCCGCGGAACCCGCTACCGGGATCCGCGGCCTCAGTTTTTGCCCCGCCGAAGTACGTCGGAATGCGATCCACGAGATCGAAGTGAGAGAGAGGTGACCGGAGGATGAGTCTGGCGTTGGCCCCACTCGACGTGAGCGTCGAGGTGGAGGCGAACCTGCCCTGCCGGAAGTTCGACCCCGACCTGTGGTTCTCCGACTCGCCCGCCGAGCTGGAGCTGGCCAAGTCGCTCTGCGGGGACTGCCCGCTGCGCGTCGAGTGCCTCGCCGGTGCGGTCGAGCGAGCCGAGCCCTGGGGCGTCTGGGGCGGCGAGATCTTCGAGCGTGGCGCGGTCGTCCCGCGCAAGCGGCCCCGTGGCCGTCCGCGCAAGGAGGACCTCGCCCGTGACGCGCAGCTCCGGGTCGAGGCGGAGGCGCGACTGGCGGCCAGCGGGCTGTCCGAGTCGCGGAACTCCGTCCGGCTGGCAGCCTGACACACCTACGTTCCGAGCCCGAACCGATGCCGGTGTCCCTCCACCGGCCGACCTGAGAGAGAAATTCTGATGCTGAACCTGCCGAACGGATTCGAGATGCAACTACTCCACGAAGCGTTGTCCAGGGCCCGAATGCGCCGGCCTCAGGCCGGTCGCACCACCACGAGCACTGAGGCAACCCGTTCCGCCCGTACCGTCGCCATGCGGAGTCGCAGCCAGTCGGCTCGCGACCTGGGCGTCCTGTAGAACGATCGAGCAAGAGAGGGGCGGTGACCTGTCGGTCACCGCCCCTCTCGCTGTGCTCACTCGCTCGCCGGGCCGCTCGTGGCCGGCTTGCGCTCAGGCCACCGGCGCGAAGCCGGGCAGCCAGCGTTCCAGGATCGACCGGTAGGACGCCTTCGCCTCCAACTGGCAGAGCACCCCGATCGACCCCAGCGTCACCCGGTGGATCATCAGGTACGACGGGGGCAGGTTGAGCTGCCGGCTGAGCTGGTAGGCGGGGGAGCGAGGGCTGGCCAGCCGGGTCGCCTCGCCGCGCAGCCAGGCCCGGGTGAAGCGGAACTCGTCCGCCGCGATCGGTTCCAGCATCGGCCGGAGGAAGTCGAGCACCGCCGGGGCGTCGATCGACTCCGTGCGGCTGACGAAGCCCTCGGCGCGCAGCCCCTCCACCACCGCGTCGGCGTCCCCGCGCAGCGCCAGCGCCGCGATCCGGCCGATCGGCTCGGGCGTGCCCTGTGGCATCCGGGCCACCGCCCCGAAGTCGATCACGCCGAGCCGGCCGTCCGGGAGCAGCCGGAAGTTGCCCGGGTGCGGGTCGGCGTGCAGCAGCCCGGCCCGCTCCGGCGCGGACAGGTGCAGCTCGGCCATCAGCCGGCCGGCCTCGTCGCGCTGCTCCTCGGTGCCCTCCCGGATGATCTGGGACAGCGGGATGCCCTCCACCCACTCGGTGATCAGCACCCGCGGCGCGGCGTCGAGCACCTCCGGGATGAAGATGTCCGGGTCGTCGGCGTACGCGGCGGCGAACGCCCGCTGCGACTCCGCCTCCAGTTCGTAGTCCAGCTCCTCGGTGATGCGCTCACGCAGCTCGGCCAGGAGCGGCTTCACGTCCAGCCCCGGCTGGATGGCCCGGAACATGCCACCGAGCCGGGAGAGCTGCTTGAGGTCGGCGAGCAGCGCGTCACCGGCACCCGGGTACTGGATCTTCACGGCCACGTCCCGGTGCCGGGGGCCGCCCGCCGCTTCGTACCCCGGATCGCGCCAGACCGCCCGGTGCACCTGGCCGATGCTTGCCGCGGCGGCCGGGGTGTCGTCGAATTCGACGAACCGGTCGCGCCAGTCCGGGCCGAGCTGCTCGGCGAGCACCTTGTGCACCGTCGCCGCCGGCAGCGGCGGCGCGGCCTCCTGGAGCTTCGTGAGCGCCTGCCGGTAGGGCGCGGCCACCTCCTCGGGCAACGCCGCCTCGAACACCGACAGGGCCTGGCCGAACTTCATCGCCCCGCCCTTGAGCTGCCCGAGCACGCTGAACAGCTGCTCGGCGGTGCGCTGCTGGATCTCGGCGGAGATGACGTCGGACGCGAGGCCGGTCACCCTCTTGCCCATGCCGAGAACGGTTCGACCGGCGAACCCGAGCGGCAGAGCGGCGAGTTTGGCGGTGCGGGACACGGCCCGGCGCGGGATGTCGGTCACCCGGCCATTGTTACCGACGCGGGGCCTCCGCTGCTGCCGTGCGGCGGGTAGCGGCCGGGGCCGACCGGATCGGGCGACGCCCGCAGCAACCGCAGGAGGGGTGCGGCGGCCACCGTCGGTGACGGATACGGCCCGGCCCGCGGATCTCCACCGCGCCGCCGAGCGTCTCCGGCTGGGCGCCGTCGAGGTGGGCCAGCACCTCGGCCGTCGCGAAGGCCGTCGCGGCGAGCCGGGTGGCGGCGGCGCAGGCCCGCTCGTCCCGGTCGGCGGCGAGCTGGGCGGCGAGCGCGGGCCAGTCCGGATCCCGGTCGCCGCGGTGCAGGTCGAGGCAGCGCAGGCAGGGGCCGACGGGCGGGCGGACCAGCGGACCGACCACCGGTACGCCGCCCCGCAGGTCGAGCAGCAGGTGGGGCCGGCGTCGGCGGGCGTACCCGGTGGCGAGCAGTTCGGCCGGACGGTCGACGCCGAGCTGCACCACCAGATCCGGCCGGGCCGCCCGCAACGGGACGGTGACCGTGCCGGGTGCACACCGCGCCAGCACCGCGCGTACCGCCGGGGCCAGGGGCCGGCCCAGCTCCGCGGCGGTCAGGCCGGTCCCGACCAGGTCACCGGCACCGACCGGGCCGGCCAGATCGGGTACGACGTGCCCGACGCCCGCCTGGGCCAGCGCGACGGCGACCGCCGCGCCGAGTCGTCCGGTGCCGGTGACCAGCACCCGGGCGTCACGGCGGCGGCGCAGCAGCCGGGCGGGTGTGCCGGGCAGGTCGGGTGAGGCGAGCGCCAGCGCGGCGGCCTCGGCGGCCAGCCGGGCCCGGGTCGCACCGGCGAGGTCGCGGGGGAGCAGTGCCTGCGCCGGCACCACCAGCCCGGCGTTCCGGAGCGTGTCGTAGAGGGCGCGTGCCTCGTCGGGCGGGACCCGGGCGGCACGCGCCTCGGCCAGCACGGCGCGCTCGCTGCGGGTGCCGTCGAGCAGGTCGAGCAGGCGGGCCGTCCCCGGCGAGGACATCTCCAGCAGCACCGCGCGGCCGGGTGCCTCGCCGAGCTGGAGCGTGTGCCGGTCGCGCCAGAGACGGGTCAGGCCGGGCAGGAGCACGGGACGGACGAGCGGTGTCGGGTCGGTCACGCCACTGATCGTGACCGTATCCGCGCGCTCCGTCGCTCGTTGTCCACAGGTGCGGCGCGCCGTGGCCAGCGTTGTCCACAGGTTCTCGCCGGTTTTCCACAACCGACGGGTAACTCTGTCGGCTATACGACGGGGGAGGGCGGCCGACGGCCGCCCTCCCCCGTGTCTGTCGTACGGGTCAGACCTTGGCCTTGCCCAGGATGCGGTTCACTGTTGTGCCGCACACCGGGCACTTGCCCTTTGCCATGTTCATGCCGGTCTTCGAGACCTCCACGTGCCCCTCGAAGTCCCGCTTCTCCTTGCACTTCACGCAGTAACCGTTGTAGGTCTGGGCCTGGTCGGCCACGGTAGCCTCCTCGTCTCGTCCGCCGGAGGTGTCCCGGCGGGTATCCCTGCGGCGGCCCACGCGTGGCACCGGCGCCGGGGGGTTCTCCGCGGTCAGTCACCTGACCGTGGTTGGCGGACCCTACCCAGGTACGGGCGGTTCCATGTCAGCTGTGCGCCGACTCTGTGAGCAAGTCGACGTCGAGAGTGTGCCTGCCGAGTAACGTCGTATAAGTCAGTTTCGCGCGGACACGCCGGATGAATGCACCCAGATCCGCTTCGCGCCGCCCCGCCGACTGTTGCTCGTCGTAGATCACTTAACGTGAACAGGGCCGGTCAGGTGATGGTCAGCTACCGTCGCAAAGAATTTTTTCCGGACTCCTGACAATCAACCGCCACTTTCCGGGCGCGTGTCGTCGTGTTGACTCTTGCGGAGTCCTGGTCAGTACGCATTAGCTTTCCATCGTGACAGTCAACCGAGGCTGCGCGGACCGGTAATGGCCGTGACGCGGAAGCCCGTCGTCGAGGTGCGGCGCAGCCAGCGTCGGCGGCGCACGGTGTCCGCGTACCGGGACGGTGAGCGCGTCGTCGTGCTGATCCCCGACCAGTTCTCCCGGGCCGAGGAGAGCGAGTGGGTCGACCGGATGCTCGCCCGGCTCGCCGCCCGCGAGGGGCGGCTGGCCCGCTCGGACGCCGAACTGCTCGCGCGCGCCACCCGCCTGATCGACCTCTACCTGACCGAGCACGGGTCGGCCGCCGCGCCGGCGAGCGTCCGCTGGGTGACCAACCAGAACGGCCGCTGGGGCTCCTGCACGCCCGCCGACCGCACCATCCGGATCTCACACCGGGTCCAGGACATGCCCGACTGGGTGATCGACTACGTGCTGCTGCACGAGCTGGCGCATCTCATCGTGCCCAGCCACAACGCCGAGTTCTGGGCGCTGGTCGCCCGCTACCCGAGGTCGGAACGTGCCCGCGGCTATCTGGAGGGCGTCGCCGCCACCGCCGCGATCCCCTGACCACCGCCCGCCCGTCGGCCCGCCCGTCGCGGTCGATCATGAAGTTGACCCGGCGTTCCGTCCGCTTCGTCACCGCCAACCTCATGATCGTGCGCGGACCCGGGGCGGGGTGGGGGTTAAGGTCGGCGAATGTCGCGACGTGTGGTGGTGGCGCTGCTCGGCCCGGTGACCTGGTCGCCGCCCGGTATCGATTCGGCGCGCTGGCGGACCGCGCTCGCCGAGGACGTGGTCGACCTGCTCGCCACGCTGAACGAGGTGGAGACCGCCGTCGCGGTCACCGCCCGGGACCGATGGCTGGCCGACGCGGTGGTCTGGCCCGGCACCCAGGTGTACGAGGTGCCCGAGCCGACGCCGAACGCGGTGTTCGCGGCGCTGGCCGGGGAGTCGTCCGGACAGGAGCCCGCGGCCACTCCGGGCGCGGCGGCGGTCACCGGTGACCGGGCGGCCCGCTACGACCAGGTGGCGGTGGTGGTGGCCGACGCGCCGGACGTGCCCGGGCTGACGCTCGGCAAGCTGCTGCGCCCGCTCACCACCCGGCCGGTGGCGGTGGCCCCGGTCGAGGGGAGCGGCACCGGGCTGCTGGGGGTGGCGGCGCGGCTGCCCGTACCGGCGTGGCTGCCGGCGCTGGACCTGAACACGACAGCGCCGGCCGAGGTGCGGCGGGCGGCACCGAGCCCCGGGGACGTGGCGGTCACCGCCGGCTGGCACCGCATGCGCGGCCCGGCCGACCTGGCCTCGCTCGATCCCGCCGTCGAGGGCTGGGAGGCCACCCGAGCCCTGTTGTCCGGCCGCCCCGTCTGACCCGCCGCCGCCCCGCCCGCGCCCACACCGCTCCACCCCGCCGATTTCGTCGATCTGTGAGTGAGGCTCCCGGCTCCCGGCTCCGAGAGATCTTGGTACCAAACGGCCCCCATTGGGGCCCTTCCCTACCAAGATCTCCACCGATCCCACCTCGCGGAACGCTAAATCTCGCCCGATGGGCGGCGGTCGACGCAGCAACAAACCGAACGAGGAACTCCCGCCCGCGCCGCCCCGAAACCTCTGCGATCTTGGAGTTGTGGCGCCTGACAGACGCCGCATTCAGGGCATCCTGGGCGCCGCAACTCCAAGATCGACGGGGCGGGACGGGGCGGGGCGGGACGTGGACGGGGCCCGCACGGTGAACCGTGCGGGCCCCGTCGCGTACGCGTCAGTGCTTGTCGTCGTCCTCGCCGGGGGACTTCTCCTCGGGGGCGCCGGGGGCGGAGAAGTCGAAGTTCGCCAGCTCGTCGTCGAGATCGGTGCTCGTCGCGGCGAACGCCTCCGGCGCGGCGAAGTCGTCGTCGGAGGGCAGCAGGTCGGGGTGGCCCCAGACCGCGTCCCGGCCGGCGATGCCGCGGTGCTCGGTCAGCGCCTCCCACAGCACCGTCGCCTCGCGCAGCCGGCGGGGCCGCAGCTCGAGGCCGACCAGCGCGGCGAACGTCTGCTCGGCCGGGCCACCCGCGGCGCGGCGGCGGCGGAACGCCTCGCCGAGGCGTACCACGTTGGGGAGGCGGTCACCGGCGGCGCTGTCGACGACGTGGCAGACCCAGCCCTCGACCAGGGCGAGGACGGTCTCCAGCCGGGCCAGCGACGCCTTCTGCGCGGGCGTGTCCTCGGGCGTGAAGATGCCCTCCAGCGCGATCGCCTGCATCGACTCCGGGTCGGTCGGGTCGACCCGGCCCATCGCCTCCTCGATCGCCTCCCGGTTGACCCGGATGCCCGCGGCGTAGTTCTCCACCGCCGTCAGCACGTGCCCGCGCAGCCACGGCACGTGCTGGAACAACCGCTGATGGGCGGCCTCGCGCAGGGCCACGTAGAGGCGTACCTCGTCCTCGGGCAGCTCCAGGCCCTCGCCGTACGCCTTGATGTTGGCGGGGACGAGCGCGGCGGTGCCGGCGGGGCCGAGCGGCAGGCCGATGTCACCGGCGGAGAGCACCTCGGCGGCGAGCGAGCCGAGCGCCTGGCCGAGCTGGCCGCCGAAGAGGGCGCCGCCCAGCGTGGCGACCATCGACTGCATCGGGCCGAGCTGGGCGCGCGCCTCCGGCGGCACCAGGTCGCCCATCGCGCCGACCATCCGGCTGGCCACCGGGTCGCAGAGCTTGCGCCACACGTCGAGCGTCTTGAAGATCCACTCGTTGCGGTTCCAGGCGACCGAGGTGCGGATGCCGGAGGGCCACGAGGTCGCCGGCTCCAGCCAGAGGTCGGCGATGCGCAGCGCCTCCTCGACCGCGTTGCGTTCGAACGGCGACACCGCCGGGTCGCCGGCGGCGGCGAGCTGGCTGGCGGCTACCTGCCGGGCCAGGTCCCAGTTGACCGGCCCGCTGCCCGGCGCCGAGAGCAGGTGCTGCAACTGCGACATGAACTGCTGCATCGCCGCGGGATCGTTGGGGTCCGGTGGTTGACCACCCGGGAGCGCGAAACCGAACGGAATATCAGGCACGACCTCTACGGTACGCGCGCGCCGCCGCAGGTCGTGCCACTCGGCGTTGCGCTGAGGGCGAAGTCCTCGGGTCACCGCGCCGGGCGGCCGGGTACGGATCGGTACGCTCTGGCCCATGAGACGTCGCGGCGTGACCGTCCTTCTCGGTGCCCTGCTCACCGCCCTGCTCAGCGTCGGCGTGCTGAGCGTGCCGCTGCCGTACGTGGTGCTCGGCCCCGGTCCGACGGTGAACACGCTGGGCAGTGAGGACGGCAAGGAGGTCATCCAGGTGACCGGCCGCGCGACGTCCACCTCCGCCGGTCAGCTCCGTCTCACCACAGTCGGTGTGCAGCCGACAGTGCGGCTGCGTTCGGCGCTGGCCGGGTGGTTCTCCTCGGACGAGGCGGTGGTGCCGCGGGAGCTGGTCTACCCGCCGGGGGAGTCGCAGGAGGAGGTCGAGAAGCGCAACGCGGAGGACTTCCAGAACTCGCAGACCAGCGCCGAGACGGCGGCGCTGCGTGAGCTGGGCTACCCGATCAAGGTCCTGGTCAAGGCGGTCACGGCGGGTGGCCCGTCGGCTGGCGTGCTACGGCCCGACGACGTGCTCACCTCGGTGGACGGGGTCCAGGTGACGAGCGCCGCCAAGCTCACCGAGCTGATCCGCGCGAAGCCGGCGGGCACCGCGCTGACGATCGGCTACACCCGTGGTGAGACCCCTGGTACGGCCACGGTGACCAGCCGCGAGCAGGACGGCCGGCCGCGCATCGGGGTGGAGATCGACCAGCAGCAGCCGCACCCGTTCACCCTGAAGATCGACCTGGGTGACATCGGCGGGCCGAGCGCCGGGCTGATGTTCTCGCTCGGCATCATCGACAAGCTGGAGCCGGCCGACCTGACCGGCGGCAAGATCATCGCCGGTACCGGCACCATCGACGACGAGGGTCGCGTCGGCCCGATCGGCGGCATCGCGCAGAAGCTGGTCGGCGCCAAGGACGCGGGCGCGAAGGCGTTCCTGGTGCCGGCCGACAACTGCGCCGAGGCGGTCCGCAACCCGCAGCCGGGCCTGCCGCTGCTGAAGGTCGCCACGCTGGGTGAGGCATTGAAGGCACTCGAGACGCTGCGCGCCGGGGGACAGCCGACGCGCTGCTGAGGCGGGCCGGGCGCCGACCGGCTGGCGGATCGTGACGTGACCTTGACCCGACGTGCTCAGGAACACCCCGTACTCTTGGTGCCTGGTCGGAGCCGATCACATCGAGCGTGCGGAGCCAACAGTGGTCATGCGTAGCAGTCCCTTACCGAGGATGAGCCGGCGCGGACGCGTCACCATCGGTGTCCTGATCGGGGTGTTCATCTTGTTCACCCTCCTCGGGTGGGGCGTGAACGCGTGGACCGACTGGCTCTGGTTCGACGAGGTCCGCTACACCCAGGTCTTCACCGGCGTGCTCGCCACCCGCCTGCTGTTGTTCCTGGTGATCGGCGCCGGCATGGCGCTGCTCGTCGGCGGCAACCTCTGGCTGGCCTACCGGCTGCGGCCCAAGATGCGCCCGCACTCGGCCGAGCAGGCCACGCTCGAGCGCTACCGGATGCTGCTGAGCCCGCGGCTCGGCACCTGGATCGCGCTCGCCGCCGCCGTCGTCGGCCTGTTCGCCGGCCTCTCCGCGCAGAGCCGCTGGGGTCAGTGGCTGCTGTTCCGCAACGGCGGCGACTTCGGGGTGAAGGACCCGGAGTTCGGCATCGACGTCGGCTTCTACGTCTTCCAGCTGCCGTTCTGGCGCTACCTGCTCGGCGTCGGTTTCACCGCCGTGGTGCTGTCGCTGCTCGGCGCGCTCGCCGTGCACTACATCTTCGGCGGCGTGCGCCTGCAGGGCATCGGCGACCGGATGACGAACGCCGCCCGCGCCCACCTCAGCTCGCTGGTCGCCGTGTTCGTGCTGCTCAAGGCCGTCGCCTACGTGCTGGACCGGCGGGCCATGCTGCTGGAGTACAACGAGGGCGCCAAGCTCTACGGCGCCGGCTACGCGGACGTGAACGCGCTGCTCCCGGCGAAGGAGATCCTCGCCTGGATCTCCGTCCTGGTGGCGCTGGCGATCATCGTGTTCTCCAACGCGGTGATGCGGAACCTGGTCTGGCCGGGCATCTCGCTCGCCCTGCTGGGCGTCTCCGCGGTGGCGATCGGCGGCATCTACCCGTGGGCCGTGCAGACCTTCGAGGTCAAGCCGAGCGCCCGGGACAAGGAGGCGCCGTACATCGAACGCAGCATCAAGGCCACCAGGTCCGCGTTCGGCCTGGAAGGCGCGAAGACCACACCGTACGCGGCCAGCAACCTTGTTCCACCCGCCAGCCTGGCCACCGACACCTCGGTGGTGCAGAACATCCGGCTGCTCGACCCGCAGTTGGTCTCCGAGACGTACACGCAGCTCCAGCAGGTCCGGGGCTTCTACGACTTCGGTTCGAAGCTGGACATCGACAGGTACTCGGTCAACGACAAGACCTCCGACTACGTGGTCGGCGTCCGTGAGATCAACTACGGCGAGCTGACCGACCAGCAGAGCAACTGGATCAACCGCCACACCGTCTACACCCACGGGTACGGCCTGGTGGCCGCCCCGGCGAACCAGGTGGTCTGCGGCGGCCAGCCGTACTTCGTCTCCGGCTACCTCGGCGAGAAGGCGCAGGAGGCGTGCTCCGCGCCGACCGAGGAGATCCCGGCCCAGCAGCCGCGGATCTACTACGGCGAGCGGATGGAGGCGAACGACTACGCGATCGTCGGGCAGACCGGTGACCGCAACGTCGAGTTCGACCGGCCCACCTCCACCGGCGGTGAGCAGTACTACACCTACACCGGCGAAGGCGGCGTCAAGATCGGCTCGTTCCCGCGCCGGCTGCTCTACGCGATCAAGGAGCAGGAGTCGAACTTCCTGCTCTCCGAGGCGGTCAACGAGAACTCGAAGCTGCTGTACGTGCGTAACCCGCGCGACCGGGTGGAGAAGGTCGCGCCGTTCCTCACGCTCGACGGCGACCCGTACCCGGCCGTGGTCAACGGGCGCGTCCTGTGGATCATCGACGGCTACACCACGGCGGCGACCTACCCGTACGCCGAGCGGGTCAACCTCCAGGCCGAGACGACCGACGAGCTGACCGGCCGGGGCACGTTCCAGCTCGCCCGGGAGAACGTCAACTACATCCGCAACTCGGTGAAGGCGACAGTCGACGCGTACGACGGCACGGTCAAGCTCTACTCGTACGACGACACCGACCCGGTGCTCAAGGCGTGGAACAAGGCGTTCGGCGGTGACCTGGTGCTGCCCAAGGGCGACATCCCGCCGGAGCTGGCCGAGCACTTCCGCTACCCGGCCGACCTGTTCAAGGTGCAGCGCAACCTGCTGACCAAGTTCCACGTCACCGACCCCGGCGACTTCTACTCCGGCCAGGACTTCTGGCAGGTGCCGAACGTGCCGGACGCGCCGGACAGCGGGCAGAAGCAGCCGCCGTACTACCTGTTCACGCAGTTCCCCGGGCAGGAGGGACCACGCTTCCAGCTGACCTCGGCGGTCACCCCCAACGGGCGGCAGAACCTCGCCGCGCTGGTCTCCGGGTCGTACGTCGACGGCCAGCCGAGACTGGAGGTGCTGGAGCTGCCCGACCAGACCCGCATCTCCGGGCCGACGCAGGTGCACCAGCAGATGACCAACAACGGTGACATCCGGCAGCAGCTCAACCTGCTCTCCTCCAACCAGGCGCAGGTGCAGTACGGCAACCTGCTCTCCCTGCCGTTCGCCGACGGCATGCTCTACGTCGAGCCGGTGTACGTGAAGAGCAGCAGCACCGACGCGTACCCGCTGTTGCAGAAGGTGCTGCTCTCCTACGGTGACGGCGGCTCGTACGTGGTGCTCGCCAACAACCTCAACGACGGCATCAAGCAACTCGTCGAGCAGGGCAAGCGGGCACCGAACAACAACCCGCCGCCGAGCACCGACGACAACCCGACGCCCGACAATCCCACGCCGTCGCCGACCGCGGGCGACAACAACACGCCGCCGGTGAGCGGGGAACTGGCCCAGGCCGCCGCCCGGGTGCAGACCGCGATCGCCGAGGTCAAGGCCGCGCAGGCGTCCGGCGACTTCGAGCGGTACGGGCGTGCGCTGAAGGCGCTGGACGAGGCGATGAGCGCGTTCCAGCAGGCCCAGGCCGCGGCGAACGGCTCAGGTAACCCCGCGCCGTCGGGCAGCGCCTCGCCACCGGCACCGACGTCACCCGCGCCGACACCGAGCGGCTGACGCCGAGCTGACACCACGAGCCCGTGGTCCGGGACCGCAACGGTCACCCGGACCACGGGCTCTGTCGTGAAGCGGACTCCCCGGCCGCAACCCCCGCAGCACGTCGGGCCGGGCCGTCCGGTACGGCTACGCGGTGGCCGGTCGCTGCCGTACCGCCGGGCCGGTGCGCCCGCGGACGAGGTGCCGTCCGGCAACTACCGGCACAGCATCACGATCTACCGGGCCGGTGCGGCGGCCCCGGCGCTGGCCGAGGTGCGCGTGGCGGTCCGGGCCTGCCCCGAGCAGCCCGCCCGGGGCGGCCGTCGGTGACGGTGCTGTGGGAGCAGGGGCGATCCGGCGGTGGTGGGACTGAGTACCCGTTTTGCGCCTCCCCCGGTCGGTGCGCTACGGTTGTCGAGCCGACGCGGGGTGGAGCAGCTCGGTAGCTCGCTGGGCTCATAACCCAGAGGTCGCAGGTTCAAATCCTGTCCCCGCTACTCGTGGCGAAGGCCCCGGAGTTCTCTCCGGGGCCTTCGCCGTTTCCGCCGGTGTCCCACGCGCATCTGCGGATCGCGCGCCGTGGTCACGGTCCGCGACCGGCTCGGCAGAAGAGAAGTCCCGAGACGCATATGACTGAGAGTCATGATTATGACTCTCAGTCATATCGCCAGAGAGTCTCGTGCTCGACCTCGCCCGGCGGGACTTCGGATCGTCGTGCGGTGCCCGAGGGGGATTCCGGGGGACCCGGCTGATCTCCAGGATCGGAGTGCGATAAGCTGTACGAGCCGACGCGGGGTGGAGCAGCTCGGTAGCTCGCTGGGCTCATAACCCAGAGGTCGCAGGTTCAAATCCTGTCCCCGCTACTCGTGACGAAGGGCCCGGAGTTCGCTCCGGGCCCTTCGCCGTGTCCGGCGACATCCTTTCCGTCCGCCGTGCCCCGGTTGCGGGTCTCGGCGAGGATGGGGGCATGTCTGGATGGAACAAGTGGTGGGGCCGCCTGGGCGCGGTCCTCGGTACGGTCGTGCTCTCGGTCTTCGTGCCGGTCGCGGCCTGGGCGTCGTCGGGCACCGGCGAGATCGTGGTGGAGGCCGCCCGCCGTCGTTCCCGCGGCGGGTTCGGCTTCCTCGGCCTGCTCTGCTGCCTTGTGGTGGTCGGCGGCATCGTGCTGCTGGTGGTGCTGCTCACCCGTAACCGCCGCAACCGCCCCCCGCGCTGAGCCCTCGCCCGCCCTGTCCGCCTCGGGCGGGGCGGGTCACTCGGCCAGGGCGGTGTTCGCCTGAGCCATGAAGCGGGAGGTCGCGGTGCGGGCGCCGGCCTGCTTGCCGCGGATGCTCTCGGCCGCGTCGATCAGCAGCTCGCGCACCTTGGCGTGCCCCTTGGGCGGCGGCGCGGGGGACGGACCGGCCAGATCGTCCAGCTCGGCGCCGAGCGCCGTCATGCGCTTCTCGGCCCGGCCGGTCACCTCCGCGGCGACGAACGAACGCACCTGCTTGCTCGCGTTCAAGCCGCGTTCGACGCCGAGGAGCCGACCGGCCGCCACGTTCGTGGTCAGGAAGTCGAGCACGTTCACCACCGCCTCCGGGTGGCGGGTGCCCCGGAAACCGGCCCAGTACATCGACGCCCGGGGCCACTGGGCGGCGGGCGTACCGGGGAAGGCGACGGCGCCCAGTTCGTCGTCGGCCAGGCGCTGCAACTCGGGCAGCTGGTGCGACCAGGCGAACGAGGCTGCGGTGTGCCCGGTGACCACGAGCTGGCGGGCCAGCTCGCCGCTGTCGGCCTGCTCGACCAGGGCGGCGCTCGGCGTGGCCCGGTCGAAGCGCGCCACCTCCCAGAACTCGAACCAGGCGAGCAGTTCGGCGGAGCTGAAGCCGAGCTGCCGGCCCTGGTACAGCTCGCTGCCCTGGCCGCGCAGCCAGAGCCAGAACGCCCGGTAGTCGCCGGAGGCGTCCATGGTGCCCGCCACCCGGTTGCCGGAGGCGCGGGTGACGCGGGCGGCCCAGCTCACGTACTCCTTCCAGGACATCCCGGTGCGCGGCTCGGGCTGGTCCAGCCGGCGCAGCAGACCGCGGTTGAACACCAGCGCCGCGCTCGTCTGCGCGGCGGGCACGCCGACGGTCCGCTCGTCCACCCGCCCGTAGCGGGCCAGCTGCTCCGGCACCTCACGCAGGTCGAGCCGCTCGTCCGCGGCGTACGGGGTGAGGTCCAGCAGGATGTCCCGGCCGGCGTACTCGGTGAGCAGGGTGTCGTCGATCTGGAACAGGTCCGGCGCGTTGCCGCCGGTGGCCTGGGTGGCGAGGCGGTCGTAGTAGCCGCTCAGCCCCTGCCAGGTGACCCGGAAGCTGACCCGCGGGTTCTGCTGCGAGTACAGCCGCAGCGCCTGTTCGGTGGCCTGGGCGCGGCGGGCGTCGCCCCACCAGAACACGGACAGCTCGACCGGGCCCTCGTCGGCGGCCACCTCCTCCGGGCTGCATCCGGTGAGCAGCGGCAGCGTTCCGGCGGCGAGCGGCAGACCGGCGAGCGCGCCGAGGAACCGTCGCCGGTCGAGCCCGGGACGGGGTACGGACTGCGGAGCGCGCACAGGTCTCTCTCCGAAGGTGGGGTGGACGGATCATTTCACCGGCCCCCGGCCGGGTGTCAACGCCGGACGGGACGCCGGTGGGCGCGCCCGGCGGCCCGCGCTGCTCATGGTGTACTAGCGCCGTGGAACTTCTGCACTCGGGCAAGGTCCGGGACGTCTACGCCGACGGCGAGGACCTGATCCTGGTCGCCACCGACCGCGTCTCCATCTACGACGTGGTGCTGCCGACCCCGATCCCGGACAAGGGCCGCCTGCTCACCGCGCTGTCGCTGTGGTGGTTCGAGCAGCTGTCCGACCTGGTGCCGAACCACGTGATCTCCGCGACGGACGTACCGGAGGAGTTCGCCGGCCGGGCGATCCGCTGCCGGCGGCTGGAGATGGTGCCGGTCGAGTGCGTGGCCCGGGGCTACCTGACCGGCGGCGGCTTCGCCGAGTACCAGCGCACCGGCTCGGTCTCCGGGGTGCCGCTGCCCCGCGGCCTGGTGGAGGCGTCGATCCTGCCCGAGCCGATCTTCACGCCGTCGACCAAGGCGCCGAAGGGCGAGCACGACGAGCCGATCACGTACGAGCAGGTGGTGGACAAGGTCGGGCCGGAGGTCGCCGAGCGGCTGCGGCAGATCACCGTCGACGTCTACCGGCGCGGTGCGGAGATCGCCGCCGAGCGGGGCATCCTGATCGCCGACACGAAGCTGGAGCTGGGCTGGGCGGCGGACGGCACGCTGGTCCTCGGCGACGAGGTGCTCACGTCCGACTCGTCCCGGTTCTGGCCGGCCGAGTCGTACCAGCCGGGCCGCGCGCAGTTCTCCTACGACAAGCAGTACGTGCGGGACTGGGCCACGGCGAGCGGCTGGGACAAGCAGCCGCCCGCGCCGGAGGTGCCGGCCGAGGTGATCGAGGCGACCCGGGCCCGCTACGTCGAGGTGTACGAGAAGCTCACCGGCAACCGCTGGGACTGACGCTCAGTCGACCCAGTCGAGCGTGCGCCGCACCGCCTTGTGCCACTGGCGCAGCTCACGCTCCCGGTGCGCCGGGTCCATCGTCGACTCCCACTGCGCGTCCGAGCGCCACTTCTCGCGCAGCGTGGCCAGGTCGGGCCAGAACCCGACGGCCAGGCCGGCGGCGTAAGCGGCGCCGAGGCACGTCGTCTCGGTGATCCGGGACCGCACGACCGGCACGTCCAGCACGTCCGCGAGGAACTGCATCAGCAGTTCGTTGCCGGTCATCCCGCCGTCGACCCGCAGCCGGCGCAGCGCCACGTCGGAGTCGGCGTTCATCGCGTCCACCACCTCCCGGGTCTGGAAGGCCGACGCCTCCAGCACCGCGCGGGCCAGGTGCCCCTTGGTGATGTAGCCGGTCAGCCCGGCGATCACGCCCCGGGCGTCGCTGCGCCAGTGCGGGGCGAACAGGCCGGAGAAGGCCGGCACCACGTAGCAGCCGCCGTTGTCGTCGACAGTACGGGCCAGCTCCTCGACCTGCGGGGCGGTGGAGATCAGGCCGAGGTTGTCGCGCAGCCACTGCACCAGCGAGCCGGTGACCGCGATGGCGCCCTCCAGCGCGTACACGGCGGGCTGGCCCTCGATCCGGTACGCCACCGTGGTGAGCAGGCCGTGCCGCGACGGCACCGGGCTGGCACCGGTGTTGAGCAGCAGGAAGCTGCCGGTGCCGTAGGTGCACTTGGCCTCGCCGGGCTGGAAGCAGGTCTGCCCGAACAGCGCCGCCTGCTGGTCGCCGAGCGCGCTCGCCACCGGCACCCCGGCCAGCACCCCCCGGGCGGTGCCGTACACCTCGGCCGAGCTGCGGATCTCCGGCAGCACGGCGGCCGGGATCCGCAGCGCGTCGAGCAGCTCCGGGGCCCAGTCGAGCGTCTCCAGGTCCATCAGCATGGTGCGGCTGGCGTTCGTCACGTCGGTGACGTGCCGGCCGGTCAGCTTCCAGATCAGCCAGCTGTCCATGGTGCCGAACAGCACCTCGCCGCGTTCGGCCCGCTCGCGCAGCCCGTCGACGTGGTCGAGCAGCCAGCGCAGCTTCGGGCCGGCGAAGTAGGTGGCCGGGGTCAGGCCGGTGCGGGCCCGCAGCCGCTCCTCGTCGTACGTCCCGGTCAGCTCGCGCAGCAGCGGGCCGGTGCGGGTGTCCTGCCAGACGATCGCGTTCGCCACCGGGCGGCCGGTCTCCCGGTCCCACACCACTGTGGTCTCGCGCTGATTGGTGATGCCCACCCCGGCGAGCATCTCGGTGCCGATGTCCGCGCTCGCCAGCGCCTCGCGCACCACGTGCTCGACGTTCGTCCAGATCTCCTCGGCGTCGTGCTCGACCCAGCCGGGCCGGGGGAAGATCTGCCGGTGCTCGCGCTGGGCCACTGTGACGATCTCACCGGCCCGGTCGAAGACGATGCAGCGCGAGGACGTGGTGCCCTGGTCGATGGCGGCGACGAACTCTGCGGTCACGGCAGCACCGTACCCGCCGCGAGCGTCCACCGTCTCCTCCCCGCGGCCCGTACGATCATCAGACGTGCGTGACATTGCCGTGTTCAGCGGGTCGGCCCATCCCGACCTCGCCGCCGAGATCTGCGCCCACCTCCACGTCCCGTTGCACCCGGTGCGGGTGTCCCGGTTCGCCAACGACTGCCTCGAGGTGCAGTTGCAGGCGAACTGCCGGGAGCGCGACGTCTTCCTCATCCAGCCGCTGGTGCCGCCGGTGCAGGAGCACCTGGTCGAGCTGCTGCTCATGATCGACGCGGCCCGGGGCGCGTCGGCCGCGCGGATCACCGTGGTGCTGCCGCACTACGCGTACGCGCGGTCGGACAAGAAGGACGCGCCGCGCATCTCCATCGGTGGCCGGCTCGTCGCCGACCTGCTGACCTCCGCGGGCGCGCACCGGGTGCTGGCCATGACGCTGCACTCGCCACAGGTGCACGGCTTCTTCAGCGTCCCGGTGGACCACCTGCACGCGCTGCGCGAGCTGGCCACCCACTTCAAGGGGTACGACCTGAGCAACGCGGTGGTGGTCTCGCCGGACCTGGGCAACGCCAAGGAGGCCGCCGCGTTCGCCCGGATGCTGGGCACGCCGGTGGCGGCGGGCGCGAAGCAGCGCTACAGCGACGACCGGGTGCAGATCAGCACGATCATCGGCGACGTGGCGGACCGGGACGTGATCGTGCTGGACGACGAGATCGCCAAGGGCAGCACGGTGATCGAGCTGATCTCGCACCTGCGCGAGCGGCGGGTCCGCTCGATCCGGCTGGCCTGTACGCACGGCCTGTTCTCCAGCGGCGCGCTGGAGCGGCTGAGCGCGCAGGAGGGCGTCCTGGAGATCGTCTGCACCAACACGGTGCCGATCCCGGCGGACAAGCGGGTGCCGAAGCTGGAGGTGCTGTCGGTGGCGCCGGCGCTGGCCGAGGCGATGCGGCGGATCCACAACGGGGAGTCGGTGAGCGCCCTGTTCGCCTGACGGTGGCGGGTCAGCCGTCCAGCGGACCGGTGGCGGGCTGGCGGGTGGCGAGCGCGGCGGTGATCCGGACGACGGTGCCGGCGGCGCCGGTCTCCACCTCCATCGCGTCGCTCAACTCGCGGGCCAGCCAGAGACCCCAGCCGCCGGCGGTGTCCGGCGCGGGCCGTTCGCGGTCGCGCAGCCGCCGTTCGCTGATCCCGGGCCCGTGGTCGGCGACCTCGCAGACCAGTTCGCCGTTCCGCTCCCAGAGCCGCAGCCAGCCCTGCCCGCCGCCGTGGCGGACCGCGTTGGTGATCAGCTCGTTGACCGCCAGCACGAAGTCGTCCAGCCGTTGGCCGGACAGGCCGGAGCCGTGCGCGCAGGAGGTGACCGAGTGCCGCAGCCCGGTCACCTGCGCCTGGTCGAAGGCGGTGGCGAGAAGCAGGGAAGGTTCGATGGGCACAACCGTACGCGGTGCGGGGAGTTCTGCGTCTGTCATGACCCCGTCCCGACGATGGCTCTCGACGACTTTCGCGGCATTTCCACCGTACGTCAGGGTTTCTCGGGCCGCACCGGGCGGGGTGCCCTGGACCGGCTGTGACAGGGTGTCGCACATGCCGTCGTCCTCCGGCCTCGAGGGCCCGTTCTGGCGATCGATAGCGGTGTTCCGCTTCGCCGCGCTCGCGTACGTCGGACTGGTCGTGCTGCGCGACGCGGGCAGCTACGCGCACCCGGTCGCCGCGGGCGGTGTCCTGCTGGCGATGCTGGCGTGGAGCGGCGTGACGGCGGCCGCCTACGGCCGTCCGGCCGGGCGGCGCTGGCCGCTGCTGCTGGCCGACCTCGGTGTGGTGCTGGCGATCATCCTGGTCACGCCGTGGGTGGTCGGCCAGGCGGCGCTCGCCGCCGGAGTGCCGATGCTGACCGCCGCCTGGCTGGCCGGGCCGGTGCTGGCCTGGGCGGTCGCCGGCGGACGCCGCCGTGGCGCGGTGGCGGCGATCGTGCTCGGCGGCGCCGACCTCGCCACCCGCGACCGGATCAGCCCGTCCGCGCTGACCGGGGCGATCCTGATGCTGCTCGCCGGCGTGGTGGTCGGGCACGTGGCGCGGCTGGCGGTGCAGGCGGAGGAGCGGTTGCAGCGGGCGGTGGAGCTGGAGGCGGCCACCCGGGAGCGGGAACGGCTGGCCCGCGACATCCACGACTCGGTGCTCCAGGTGCTCGCGCTGGTCCGGCGGCGCGGCGCGGACCTGGACGGCGAGGCGGCCGAGCTGGCCCGGCTGGCTGGCGAGCAGGAGGAGGCGCTGCGGGCGCTGATCGGCCGGACGGGCGCGCCGCCGGATCGGGCCGGGGACGAGCAGGACCTGCGCGACCTGATCGACAGGTACGCCTCGGCCACCGTCGTGGTGTCCGCGCCCGCCACACCGGTGCCGTTGCCGGCGCGGGCCGCTGGTGAGCTGGGTGCCGCGGTCGGCGCGGCGCTGGACAACGTGGCCCGGCACGCCGGCGGGCGGGCCTGGGTGCTGATCGAGGACGAGGAGGAGACGGTGACCGTCTCGGTACGCGACGAGGGACCGGGGATCCCGGAGGGCCGGCTCGCGGAGGCCGCCGCGCAGGGCCGGCTCGGGGTGGCGCAGTCCATCCGTGGCCGGGTGGCCGACCTGGGCGGCGAGGTGCGGATCGTGTCCGCGCCCGGCGCCGGCACCGAGATCGAGCTGGTCGTGCCGAGGAGCCGCGGATGAGCATCCGGGTGATGGTGGTCGACGACCACCCGATGTGGCGCGAGGGCGTGGCCCGTGACCTCACCGAGGCGGGCCACCAGGTGGTGGCGACGAGCGGTGAGGGGCGGCAGGCGGTACGGGTGGCCGCGGCGGCCCGCCCCGACCTGGTCGTGCTCGACCTTCAGCTGCCGGACATCTCCGGCGTCGAGGTGATCCGGGGTCTCCGCGCCGCACTGCCGGACGTGCGGGTACTCATGCTCTCGGCCAGCGGCGAGGCGCAGGGCGTGCTGGACGCGGTCAAGGCCGGCGCCACCGGCTACCTGATCAAGTCGGCCGCACCGGCGGAATTCCTGGACGCGGTGCGGCGCACGGCGGCCGGCGAGCCGGTGTTCACACCCGGCCTGGCCGGGCTGGTGCTGGGGGAGTACCGGCGGCTGGCCGCGGCGCCGCCCGCCCCGCACGACGACGCACCCCGGCTCACCGAACGGGAGACCGAGGTGCTGCGTCTGGTCGCCAAGGGGTTGTCCTACAAGCAGATCGCCGACCGGTTGAGCCTGTCCCACCGGACGGTGCAGAACCACGTGCAGAACACCCTGGGCAAGCTCCAGTTGCACAACCGGGTCGAACTGACCCGGTACGCCATCGAGCGGGGCCTGGACGAGTGAGCGGTCAGCGCGCGTCCGGCGGCCGCGTCTCGTGGATCGCCAGCTCCTCCGCGCTGGCCCCGCCGCCGGCCGCGCCCGCGTCGTAGGCCACGTTGTCGGTCTCCTGGTCGGTGTGCGCGCCCTCGTCCGGCTCGACCAGCCGGCCCACCTGGTGGTCGGCGACGGTGCCGAGCTGGCCGTGGTCGTACACCGACACCGGGGAGTTCGGGTCCGACACCGGGCCCAGGTCGATCACGTCGGCGTCGAGCTGGGCCTGCGCGGCGGCCTCCTCGCTGTCCGCCTCGGCCGCGATGTCCGGATCGACCGGGCCGGCGAGCGGGTCGTCGGCGGGGCGCTCGTACCGCTCGCGCTGGAGCTTGTAGTCCAGCGACTCGCCGTCGAGCTGCTCCTCCGCCGTGGTGCCGAACTGGTCCACGGCGACCGGCGTACGGTCACCGGGGAGCTGGGCCGGCTCGGGGCCGTCCGCCTCGCGCCCGGTCAGCACGTCGTCGTTGGCGGTGGAGTCGTCGTCGGCGGTGTCGGGCAGGCCCTCCGCCTCGGGATCGGACACGGGGGTGGGGTACTCGTCGTCGCGCATGCCCGGGAACTACCCACTGCGCTCCCCGCCCTAACCGCGACCGGCCGGGTGGATCGGGAGCAACGGTGCGAAAAGGCACCTCAGTTGCGGTACGCCGCTTCGTCCTCGGGGTACAGCACGCACCACACCACCTTGCCGTCCGGCAGTGCCGTGCTGCCCCAGCGCCGGGCCACCGTGTCGATCAGCAGCAGCCCTCGCCCGCCCACCGAGTCCACCGGTGCGGGCCCGCCGTACGCGGGCCGCCCGGTCGAGTGGTCCCGGACCGCCAGGTGCAGCGCGCCGCCGCGCGGGGCCAGCCGGAGCGTCATCGGCGTGACGGCGTGCGCCACCACGTTGTTGACCATCTCGGTGACCGCGATGCAGGCCGGCTCGACCAGCTCCGGCAGACCCCACCTGACGCACCCGCCGGTGACCAGGACCCGCGCCTCACGGGCGGCCTCGACCACCGGGGGTAGTTCGACCTCGATCGGCTCGGGCGGCGCCTCCCGCGGCGGCCCGTCCGGGTCGAGCAGCAGCTCGGCGGCGGGCCAGTCGGCGACCGCCCGGCAGACCTCGTCCAGCGCGTCGCGGGCCAGCGGGTCGGGGATCCGTACCCCGGACAGGTCCACCAGCAGCGCCCCGGGGCGCCGCCACAGCCGGGCGAGCAGCGCGTCCCGTACGGCCTGCACCTCGGACCGGTCGAGCACCCCGGTCAGCCGGACCGTCGGGGACGAATCGTCGGTCTCCACCAGGCAACGCGCATCCGTCGGCATGATCGCCCCATTGTGCACGTCCGCCCGCGTCCGCGCACCGGTCCGGTCGACGGGACTCACGGACGGCCGGCCCGGGACCGGCGGCTGATCGCCTTCACCGTACCGACAGCGGTGCCGGCGGCCAGCCCGACCGCTGCGGTCAGCCGCAGCACCTGACCACGCCGGCCGGACCACCCGTCGGTCCGCTCCGCCGCCGAGCCCGGCGTGAACACGGTCCCGGTGGAGTCGTCGCGTACGCCGGGCCCGAACTGGGTGCGCGCGGTGTACCAGCCCATCACCCGCTCGGCCAGCGCCGGGGCGAGCCGCCACTGCAGCCCGATCAGCCGGGCCGCGCCGCCCGCGTACGCCTCGCGCCGGGGCCGGCGCAGCAGCTTGACGATCGTCTCGGCGACCATCTCCGGCGGGTACACCGGCGGCGGTGGGGTCAGCTCCCGGCCGGAGTGGTTGGCGGCGTGCCGGAAGAACGGCGTGTCGATGGTGGCGGGCAGCACGGTGCAGATCGAGATGTTCCCCCGGCCGGTCACCCGCAGCTCCTGCCGGACCGTGTCGGCCAGCCCGCGGATCGCGTGCTTGGTCGCGTTGTACGCCGACTGGTACGGCATCGCCACCTCGGCCAGCACCGAGGCGTTGTTGACGAGCACCCCGCCGCCGGCCGCGCCCAGCCAGGGCAGCGCGGCCCGCGTCCCGTACACGGCGCCGAGCAGGTTCACGTCCACCACCCGGCGGAACTCGGCCACCGGGATCTCGTCGAACAGCCCCACGGTGCCGACCGCCGCGTTGTTGATCCAGGCGTCGATCCGGCCGAACTCGGCCACCGCCCGCTCCGCCAGCCGACCGACGGCCTCCGGGTCGGTCACGTCGGTGGGTACCACCAGCGCCTGCCCGCCGAGTTCCCGGCAGTACGCCGCGACCCGGCGCAGCGCGGACTCGGTCCGGGCGGCCAGCACCACGTCGCCGCCCCGGCGGGCCAGCGCGTACGCGGTGGCAGCGCCGATCCCGCTGGAGGCACCGGTGATGACGACAGTGGCGTCGGAGAGGCTGCGGGTCAGCGGCATTCTCCGTCGGTACCCCCGGCCCGGGCGGACATGCCGACCGTTTTCGACGGTGATCGGCATCGGTCGGCTGTCCCGTCCGCGGGACGCGGTGGCCGGGTGACCCTGATCTGTCAGGTTTGGGCGCACCGGACCTGGGTTAATGGGACGCTCTGACCGGAGACCCCGCTTGCAGAGAACGCATGGAGGTGCACCATGCGCGTCGGCCTTGTATGCGCGCACGCCGGCTCGTCCACCGACGGTCCCACCGTCGGGACGCAGGAGCACATTGCGCGCGTGGCGGCGGAACTCGCCGCCCGGGGCCATGAGGTCCGCGTCTACGAGCGCCGTGCCGCGTCCGCCCAGCCCGCCCTGACCGAACTCGACGGCTACCGGGTGGAACGTGTCCCGGTCGGCCCGCCCGACGTGCTCTCCACCGCCGAGCTGGTTCCCTTCGTCGCCGAGTACGGCCGCTGGCTGGCCGGGCAGTGGGCCGGGGACTGGACCCCCGACGTGGTGCACGGGCACTACTGGGTCGGCGGGCTCGCCGCCGCCCACGCGGTACGCGCCACCGACATCCCCGTGGTGCAGACGTTCCACTCGCTCGGCGTGGAGCAGTTGCGCCACCTCGGCCGGCAGTACACCGGGCCGGGGGAGCGCATCCCGCTGGAACGGGCCCTGACCCGGGCCGTGGACGTGGCGGTGGCCCAGTGCAACGACGAGGTCGACGAGCTGACCCGGATGGGCCTGCAACGCACGTCGGTGGCGATGGTGCCGACCGGGGTGGACATCGGTCAGTTCCACCCGGACGGCGAGGCGGCGCCCCGCGACCAGCGGTCCCGGATCCTGTCCGTCGGCGGGCTCGCGCCCGGGCACGGCCAGGACGACCTGATCCGGGCGATGCGGCTGGTGGGTGACGCGGAGCTGGTGATCGCCGGTGGTCCGCCGGCCGAGCGGCTGGCCGGGCACGCCGAGGCGCGCCGGCTGCGCGAGCTGGCCGAGCGGGCGGGCGTGGCGGAGCAGGTGAAGCTGGTCGGCGCGGTGCCGCACGACCAGATGGCCACCTGGTACCGCTCCGCCGACGTGGTGGCCTGCACCCCGCACTACGCCTCAGCCGGGCGGGTGTCGCTGGAGGCGATGGCCTGCGGCGTGCCGGTGGTCGGCTACGCCATGGGCGGCATCGCCGACGCGGTGGTGGACGAGGTGACCGGCAAGCTGGTGCCGCCGGGCGACGTGCGCACGCTCGGCGTCACGCTGCGCCGGCTGCTGTCGGACAACGCCGGACGGTTCGCGTACGGGCACGCCGCGGTGGACCGGGTCCGGTGCAGCTACACCTGGGAACGGACCGCCGCCGCGCTGGAGCGCCTCTACGAGCGGGTGATCGGGCGGCGCCGCCCGGCCACGCCGATCGAGCCGACGCCGGTCGAGGCGACGCCAGAGGTCGAGGTGGTCGTCTCCGAACGCGGGCCGGTCGAGGCGGCCTGAACCGGCACCATCCCGGCGCCCACCACCGCCTTCTGGCGGTCGCGGGCGCCGGCGTGGTGGTGCTGCGGTTCGGCGTACCGGGTCAGGCCGACCACCGCCGCGAGCGTCACCAGGAAGCCGAGCCCGGCCAGCCACTCCCGGCCCGGCCAGATCTTGTCGTTGAGCAGCAGCAGGCCGACGATCGCCGCGGGCACCGCCCCGGCGGCGTCCATCGCCGCCACCGCCGCCGTGGTCGACCCGCGCTGCATGGCCAGGCCGAGCAGCAGCTGACCGATCACCGAGTGGACGATCAGCAGGTAGAGCAGCGGGTCGCGGACGAACGCCTCCGCCGAGCCGGCCGAGGCGAGCGGGCGGGCCGCCACCGCCGCGGCGGAGAACGCCATCCCGGCCAGCGAGCCGAGCACCACCGATCCGAGCGCGCCGTGCAGCCGGGCGGCGAAGAATCCGGACCCGGCGATCGCGGCCACCGCCACCGCCAGGCCGACCAGCCCTGCGGTGCCGAGCTGCCGCGACGGCGCGGGCTGGGCCGAGAGCACGAGCGCGGTGATGCCGGCGAACAGCAGCACCAGCAGGACCACCTCGGCGGCGGGCAGCCGCCACTTGAGCACCAGCACGCCCAGGACGGCGGTCACCCCGAGCCCGGCCGCCACGCTGGCCTGGACCAGGAACAACGGCAGGTCACGGCGGGCCAGGAAGGCCAGCACGAAGCCGACCACCTGGCAGGCCAGGCCGATCAGGTACGTCCGGTGCCCGGCCAGGCGCAGCAGCAGCCCGGGATCGAACGTGTGGTGCACAGTGGTCCGCGCGGCCGCGACCGACTGGAGAAGGTTGGCGAAGCCGTACGCGATGATCATCGCCGCCAGGAAGCACCAACCGGAGGAAACCACCTGGCGAGGATAGAGGCTCTGCCCGGGTCAGCGCTCGGCTGGACGGCCGAGCCGGGCCAGGATGTCGTCGTGGAGCGCTCCGTTGCTGGCCACGGCGCTGATGTCGGCGGAGTCGGTACCGGCCGGCGCGGGCCGCCCGGCCAGATCCGTGATCGTTCCGCCCGCCTCGGTGACGATCGGGACCAGCGCGGCGATGTCCCACAGGGACAACTCCGGCTCCACCATCACGTCCAGTGCCCCCTCGGCCAGCAGCATGTAGCCGTAGAAGTCGCCGTACGCGCGGCTGCGCCAGGTGTCCCGCATGAGCTGGAGCACCGCGTCCAGCCGGCCGGCCTGCTCCCACCCGGTCAGCGACGAGTAGCAGAAGCTCGCGTCGCCCAGCGCGGTGACGCCGGAGACCCGGATCGGCGTGCCGTCCGCCGCGCCGGTGCCGGCGAACGCGCCCGCGCCGAGCGCACCCCACCAGCGGCGGCCCAGCGCCGGGGCGGAGACCAGGCCGAGCACCGGCCGGTCGTGCTCCAGCAGCGCGATCAGCGTGGCCCAGACGGGTACGCCCCGGACGAAGTTCTTCGTGCCGTCGATCGGGTCGATCACCCAGCGCCGGCCGTCCGGGCCGGCGGGCGGCTGCGCGCCGTACTCCTCGCCGAGCAGGCCGTCGCCGGGACGGTGGGCGGCCAGCAGCGCGCGGATCTCCCGCTCCACGGCGGTGTCCGCGTCGGAGACCGGGGTCAGGTCCGGCTTGGACTCGACGCGCAGGTCGAGCGCGCGGAACCGGGCCGAGGAGACGGCGTCCGCGGCGTCGGCGAGCTGGTGGGCGAGGGCGAGGTCGTCGGCGTACCCGGTCATGACCGACACGCTAGCGGCGGCGGCCGGGCCGGCGACGGCGGGTCGCCGCCGGTCCGCCGGTCAGGACCCGGCGAGCGGGTCGCCGGGGTTGCGCTCCGGCTCGCGCGGGTCACCCTCGCCGCTGCGCGAGGCCAGCAACCGGCGGTACGAGGCGAGCCGGCGCGCGTCCGCCTTCCCGGCGGCCACCCAGGCGTCGAGCGCGCAGTCCGCCTCGTCGGCCGTGTGCGGGCAGTTGGCCGGGCAGTCCACCGTCGCCTCGACCAGGTCGGGGAAGCCGTGCAGCAGGCTCTCGGCGGACACGTGGGCCAGCCCGAAGCTGCGTACCCCCGGGGTGTCGACGATCCAGCCGGTGTCGCCGTCGGCGCCGGGCTCGGCGGGCAGGCGCAGCGCCACCGCGCTGGTCGAGGTGTGCCGGCCCCGGCCGATCGCGCTGACCGTGCCGACGGCCCGTTCGGCGTCCGGGACGAGGCGGTTGACCAGCGTCGACTTGCCCACCCCGGAGTGGCCCACCATCACCGAGACCCGGCCGGCGAGCAGCGCCCGCAGCGCGGCCAGGTCGGAGTCCGGCCGGATCAGCACGTACGGCAGCTCCAGCTCGGTGTAGTAGCCGAGCACCGCCTCCGGGCCGTCCAGGTCGGCCTTGGTGAGGCAGAGCAGCGGCTCGATGTCGGCGTCGTACGCGGCCACCAGGCAGCGATCGATGAACCCGGTGCGCGGCGGCGGGTCGGCCAGCGCGCTGACGATCACCAGCTGGTCGGCGTTGGCGACCACGACCCGTTCCAGCCGCCCCTCGGCGGTGGTCTCGTCGTCGTCGGCGGTACGCCGCAGCACCGAGGTCCGCTCGGCGATGCGCACGATGCGGGCCAGCGCGCCCGCCGCCCCGGAGGTGTCCCCGACCAGCCCCACCCGGTCACCCACCACCACCGACTTGCGCCCCAGCTCGCGGGCGCGCATGGCGGTCACGAGCGGCGCGTCCGGCCCGGCACCGGGGATCACACAGGTGTAGCGGCCCCGGTCGACGGCGATGACGAAGCCGTCGACGGCGTCGTCGTGCCGGGGCCGGGTGCGCGTACGCGGGCGCGACGACCGGCCCGGTCGTACCCGGACGTCGTCCTCGTCGTACTCGCGCCGCTTCGTCGCCAGGACGTCCCCCCGCTGTCAGTTCTTGCCGGTCACCATCCCCGACCATAGTGCCGGGAACTCCGGCATGGTCTTGGAGGTGCACGCCACGTCGTCGACCTCGATGCCGGGGACGGCCAGCCCGGCCACCGCGGCGGCGTGCGCCATCCGGTGGTCGGCGTACGTGCAGAACGTCCCGCCCCGCAGCGGGCGGGGCCGGATGTCCAGCCCGTCACGGGTCTCGGTGATGTCCGCGCCGAGCGCGGTGAACTCCTTGGCGAGCGCGGTGACCCGGTCGGTCTCGTGGCCGCGGATGTGGCCGATGCCGGTGAGCCGGGACGGACCGTCGGCGAGCAGCGTGAGCGCGGTCAGCACCGGGGTCAGCTCGCCGACGTCGGAGAGGTCGGCGTCGATCCCGCGCACCGTGCCGGTGCCCCGCACGGTCAGGCCGTCGGTGCCGAGGCTCACCTCGCCGCCCATCCGGTGCAGCAGGTCCCGGAGCTGCTCGACCGGCTGGAGGCTGCTGCGCGGCCAGCCCTGCAGCGTCACCTCGCCGCCGGTGACCAGCGCGGCGGCGAAGAACGGCGCGGCGCCGGACAGGTCCGGCTCGATCTCCCAGCCGCGCCCGGACAGCGGGCCCGGCTCGACCGTCCAGACGTCGGGCGTGGTGTCGTCGACGGCGGCGCCGGCCGCGCGCAGCATCTGCACCGTCATCCGCACGTGCGGCGCGGACGGCACCGGCGGCCCCTCGTGCCGGACCACGACGCCCCGGTCGAAGCGGGGTGCGGCGAGCAGCAGCCCGGAGACGAGCTGGCTGGACGCGGAGGCGTCGATCACCACGTCGCCGCCGGTCACCCGGCCCGCGCCGAGGACGACGAGCGGCAGGCTGCCGACCGCCGGCGCGTCGATGCGGACGCCGAGCGTGCGCAGCGCGCCGATCAGCGGCCCGAGCGGCCGGGTCCGGGCGTGCGGGTCGCCGTCGAAGGTGACCCGCCCGGCGGCCAGTCCGGCCACCGGGGGCAGGAAGCGCATCACGGTGCCGGCCAGGCCGACGTCGACGTGCGCCGGGCCGGCCAGCGGGTGGGGGCGGACCAGCCAGCGGTCGTCGTCCGAGATCGACATGTGGGCGCCGAGTGCGCGCAGGCCACCGGCCATCAGTTCGGTGTCCCGGGCGCGCAGCGGCCGGGCGAGTGTCGACGGCCCGCCGGCGAGCGCGGCGAGCACCAGGGCCCGGGCGGTCATCGACTTGGAGCCGGGCAGGCGCAGCGTCGCGGCGACCGGGTCGCTCGCGGTCGGCGCGGCCCACTGCTGCTGCGGACGCGTCGCGGTCGGATTGCTCACCGTTACATTCTGCCAAGCTCACGGCCGGGTGGAACCGTCCGGTGCCGCTGCTCCCGTTGGGCGGGACAGCCGGAACGTCCGGATGCGGCTAGCGTGTGCGCCATGTGCGGGAGGTACGCCACGACCCGGAGCGCCGCGGACCTGAGCGCGCTGTTCGAGTCGGCCGACGAGACCGGCGGGGTGACGCCGGACTACAACGTCGCGCCGACCGATCCGGTGCCGCTGGTCCGGCTCGCCCCGGAGGGGCACCGGCTGCTCTCCCTCGGCCGCTGGGGCCTGCTCCCGCAGTGGTCGCGCAGCGCCGCCGGAGCCGCCCGCATGATCAACGCGCGGGCCGAGACGGTCGCCACCAGCCGGGCGTACGCGCCGTCCTTCGCCCGCCGTCGCTGCCTGGTTCCGGCCGACGGGTGGT
This sequence comes from Micromonospora sp. WMMA1949, assembly GCF_027460145.1. NCBI lineage: Bacteria > Bacillati > Actinomycetota > Actinomycetes > Micromonosporales > Micromonosporaceae > Micromonospora > Micromonospora sp. WMMA1949. The sequence goes on from NZ_JAPZBG010000001.1 coordinate 3,614,313, forward strand.
ACGAGTGGGTCCGCCTCGCCGACGGCGGGCGCCAGCCCTACTTCATGACCCCGCGGGACGGTTCGGTGCTGGCCTTCGCCGGCATCTGGTCGGTCTGGGAGTCGGCGGGTACGGCCCGGCTCACGTTCAGCGTGCTCACCACCGCGGCGGTCGGCGAGCTGGCCGAGGTGCACGACCGGATGCCGCTGCTGCTGTCGCCGGAGCGCTGGCCGGGATGGCTGGGCCCGGCCGAGGAGCCGGCGGAGCTGCTCGCGCCACCGGAGCCCGGGCTGCTCGCCGGGCTGGAGATCCGGCCCGTCTCCCGGGCGGTCGGCGACGTCCGCAACGACGGCCCGGAGCTGGTCGCCCCGGTGGTTCCGGCGGGTGTCGAGACGGCCGTCGAGCCGACTCTCTTCTGATCACGCTCTGCCACATTCGCGTGACCTTTTTGTCGGGGTTGCGCCGGAAAAGTCGCCCGGACGTTCAGTCAGTTTCATTGAAGACTCTTGTCCTGACGTATGCGAATGCGATAGAACACAGCGCCGGTGATGGGCGTCTGTTCGCACGGGGCGGATGACACCCATCGATCTTGCGAGAGATCAATGCCGGTTCCCACGGGGGAGGTGGGTGTATTGACACGGGCACGCATGCCCCGCCCGCACGAGGTGGCCGCCGCGCGGCGCGATCCGCGACTGCTGCGGGCGCTGAGCGAACGACGCCAGGACGACGCGTGGCGCACCAGGGGCACCTGTCAGAACGTCGATCCGGAGACGTTCTTTCCGGCACCGAACGAACCGGCCGACGCGGCGGTGGCGCTCTGCCGCACCTGCGACGTCCAGGGCTCCTGTCTGGCCTGGGCGCTGGAGGTGGGCGACTGCCACGGCGTCTGGGGCGGCACCACGCCGCGTGAGCGGCGCGCCATGCTGGTGGCCTGGCGCAGCGAGGTGCAGCCGGACCCGGACGCGCTCGACGACGCCGGTCCGCCGGTGCGCGACCGCCTACTCACGCTGGTTCCGCTGAGCTGATCCCGACATCGTCCGTGGCCCGCTCCGGCAGGCCGCGGGCGACGTCGGCGTTTCCCGCCCGGCCGCCGGCGGGCCGCCCGGTCCGCGCAGAATGAGCCGGTGCGGCACGACGACGAGATCGACACACCACGCGGGCCCGCCCGGCTCCGCTTCGACATGCCCGCCGACGGCGCGGCGGTGCTCGTGCTCGGTCACGGCGCCGGCGGCGACGTGGACGCGCCGGACCTCACCGCGGTACGGGAGGCGGTGCTCGCCGCCGGAGCCGGGGTGGCCCTGGTTACCCAGCCGTACCGGGTCGCCGGCCGACGCGCGCCCGCTCCGGCCGGACACCTCGACGAGGCGTGGACGGCGGTGCTGGCCGAACTGTGCCGGCGTGCCCCACGGGTGCGCCACTGGGTGGTCGGGGGCCGGTCCAGTGGCGCCCGGGTGGCCTGCCGTACCGCAGCCGCCGTCGGGGCGGTCGGCGTGGTGGCGCTGGCGTTCCCGCTGCACCCGCCGGGCCGGCCGGAGCGCTCCCGGGCCGGGGAACTGCTCACCGGGCTGCCCACGCTCGTCGTCAACGGCGACCGGGACCCGTTCGGCGTGCCCGAGCCCGGCCCCGGGATCGAGGTGGTGGTCCGGCCGGGGGAGCGCCACGACCTGCGCCGCGATCCGGCCGGCACGGCCGTCGTGGTGCGGGACTGGCTGCGCGTACACGGGTGGTCGTCCTGACCGGGCGGCGCGCGCCGTGACCGTCCGCCGCGGCGGGTCGTTGCACCGGTTGGTGCCGGCCGCCCGGTTCGGGCGCGCCGGGGCCACCCTCCCAGGCCCTTCCTGGTCCCAGCGTCGGTCGCGGCCGAGGCCGGGACCAGGATCGGGTGGGGCCGGAGGAATGCCACGCCCCGCAACTCGCGTTACCTCCCTTGGACGACGACATTGCCAGCGCGAGGGGGGTGACCGGTGCCGATCGAGACACGGAGCCGGGAACGGGACGAACGGGACGAGCGCCAGCTCCGGCGGCTGCTCGACGCGCCGGAGTGGCCCGCGGCGGCGTCGGTCGTGAGCACCGGCACACACTCCGGAAGTGAATCTGCCGGCAAGTGGGTACGCGTATCCTCGGCGGGAAAGCATCCGACGCGAGGGGATGTGCGGTTGACCACCGAGAAGACGGACGAGCGCAGGGCCCGCTTCGAGCGGGACGCGATGCCCTTCGTCGATCAGCTCTACGCTGCCGGACTGCGGATGACCCGCAACCCGGCGGACGCGGAGGACCTGGTTCAGGAGACGTACCTGAAGGCGTACGCCGCCTTCCACCAGTTCGAGCAGGGCACGAACCTGAAGGCCTGGCTCTACCGGATCCTGACCAACACCTACATCAACACCTACCGCAAGCGGCAGCGCCAGCCCATTCAGGCGCCGACCGAGGAGATCACCGACTGGCAGCTCGCCGAGGCCGAGTCGCACACGTCCAGCGGCCTGCGCTCGGCCGAGACGGAGGCGCTCGACCGGCTGCCGGACAGCGACGTCAAGGAGGCCCTCCAGCAGTTGCCGGAGGAGTTCCGCCTGGCCGTCTACCTGACCGACGTCGAGGGCTTCTCCTACAAGGAGGTCGCCGACATCATGGGCACGCCGATCGGCACCGTGATGTCCCGTCTGCACCGTGGCCGACGTAATCTGCGGAAGCTGCTGGAGCAGTACGCGGCGGAGCGGGGTTTCAGCGCCGCCTCGTCGAAGAAGGGTTCGACCGCCGCCGCCGGCCGGGAGGTGTGACCGTGAGCTGTGGACAACCGCACGAGACGGACTGCCACGAGGTCCTCGCCGAGGTCTACCTCTACCTCGACCTGGAGTGCGCCGAGGAGCGCCGGGTGCTGATCCGGCACCACCTGGACGAGTGCGGGCCGTGCCTGCGCGAGTACGGCATCGAGCAGGAGGTCAAGGCGCTGGTGGCGCGGTGCTGCGGCAACGAGGCGGCGCCGGAGAAGCTGCGTGAACGGCTGCGCCTTCGGCTGACCGAGCTGGTCGTCTTCGAGACCACCGAGTCCCGCGAACTGGCCGACTGAACAAGCGACGGAACGGCCCGGGTCCGAATGATCGGACCCGGGCCGTTCCGCGTGTCAGGCGCAGTGCGCCGCGCTGATCCCGATGATCAGGAGTTGGGGCGCTTGCCGTGGTTGGCGCTGCTCTTCTTCCGGGCCTTCTTCTTCCGGGCCTTCTTCGCCATGCTCTGCCTCCTTGTGCTGGTCACGGTTCCGTCCGCGGCTGGGCGCGGCGGAGGTCGCGGTGCGGCCCTCCGGGCTCGCCGGTGGCCGACCCGCACGATGCTAGTGCCGTCGCCGCCCGCCCGGGCGCGGCGGGGCGCATCGGGCGCCCGGTGGTGCGCGGCCCGGCGTGACCGGCGTCATGATTGGATACCGTTCGCAGGATTGTCGGGGAGCTGTCGGACAGAGGGAGGGCCGGAACATGGCCGAGGAGATCCGTGCCGAGATGGTGGCGAACGTGTGGAAGGTCGTCGTGTCGGCCGGCGACACGGTGTCCGAGGGCGACACCCTGGTGATCCTGGAGTCGATGAAGATGGAGATCCCGGTGGTCGCCGAGTCCGACGGCGTGGTGCGGACGCTCGCCGTCAACGAGGGCGACGTGGTGCAGGACGGCGACCTGATCGCGGAGATCGGTTGACCGGCCCGCGGGTACGCCGCGCCGAGCCGGCGGACTTCCCCGCCGTGGCCCGGCTGACCGTCGCCGCGTACGAGGCGGACGGCCAGCTCAAGGACGAGGCCGGGTACGCGCCGGTGCTCGCCGACGTGGCCGGCCGCGCCGAGACCGGCGAGGTGCTGGTGGCCGTCGACGACGCCACCGGTCAGGTGCTCGGGGCGGTGACGTTCGTGCTGGCCGGCACCCCGTACGCCGAACTCGCCGGCCCGGGTGAGGCCGAGTTCCGGATGCTCGCGGTGGATCCGGCCGCCCAGGGCCGGGGCGCGGGGGCGGCGCTCGCCGTCGCGTGCGTGGCGCGCGCGGCCGAGCTGGGCTGTACGGCGGTGGTGATCTGCGTACGCGCCGGGATGGCGGTGAGCGCGCACCACATCTACGAGCGGCTCGGTTTCGTCAGGTACCCGGAGAAGGACTGGAGCCCGGCGCCCGGGATCGACCTGCGCGGCCTGCGGCTGGACCTGAGCGCGGCGGGCTGAACCGGCTCAGCCCTGGCCGGCCTCGCCGATCTTGGCGAGCAGTTCGTCCGCCACCTGGAGCGCGATCCGCTTGCGCTCGTCGTCGGTGATGCCCGGCGCGCGTACCGCGAACCAGCTGCTGTGCACGGCGAACAGCGTGAGCGCGGCGCGGAGCTGGGCGGCGGGTGAGTCGTCGCCCCGGCACAGCTCGTGGGCCAGCCGCATCATCCGCTCCCGCATCTGCTGGCCGGCGACCAGGCTCTTGAGCACCGTCTGGTTCTGCTCGAAGAAGCGCATCACCTGGGGCAGGTCCCCGGCGAACATGCTGTCGGCGTACCGGCCGACGAGGGCGCGGCGGGTCGCCAGCGTGGGGGGCTGGTCGGCGGCCCAGGCGATCAGCTCGTCCATCCGGCGCAGCCGGTCGTCGACCAGGCTGGTGACGATCTCGTCCTTGCTCTTGAAGTGGTAGTAGAGCGCCGCCTTGGTCACGCCCAGCCGCTCGGCGATCTCCCGCAGTGACGTCTTCTCGTAGCCCTGCTCGGTGAAGAGTTCCAAGGCCACGGCCTGAATGCGCTGCCGCGTGCCACCTGTGGTCTCCCTCACCGGCCGACATCCTTTCAATCCGCTTGACGTGCGCCCGCCACCAGCTTACCGTCCGGCTAGTAAGTTAACTAGCCGGGCGGCAAGTAAGTCGATCATCCGATCTGCGGGGGAGCCTACCGATGAGTCAACCAGCCCAGCTGACCACGAAACCAAACGTCCGGGTCGTCCTGTTCGGGCTCATGATCGCGATGATGCTCGCGATGCTCGACAACATGATCGTCAGCACCGCGCTGCCGCGTATCGTCTTCGAGTTCGGCGGCGCCGATCACTTCACCTGGGTGGTCACCGCGTACGTGCTGGGCACCACCGTCTCCACGCCGATCTGGGGGAAGCTCGGCGATCTCTACGGCCGCAAGACGGTCTTCCTCACCGCTGTCGTGGTGTTCCTGGCCGGCTCCGCGCTCTGCGGCATGTCCGGCTCCGGCGTCTTCGGCGGCGCCGACACCGGCATGACCGAGCTGATCGCGTTCCGTGCCGTCCAGGGCCTCGGCGCCGGTGGCCTGATGGTCGGCGTCATGGCAATCATCGGTGACCTGGTCCCGCCGCGCGAGCGGGGCCGCTACCAGGGCATGATCGCCGGCATCATGGCCATCGCCATGGTGGCCGGCCCGCTCGTCGGCGGCTTCATCACCGACAACCTCTCCTGGCGCTGGGCGTTCTACGTCAACCTGCCGCTGGGCGGACTGGCGCTGCTGGTCCTCGCCACCACCATGCACCTGCCGAAGTACCGCACCGAGCACAAGATCGACTGGCTCGGCGCGGCGCTGCTGTCCGTCGGCATCACCGCGATCGTGCTGGTGACCACGTGGGGCGGCAACGAGTACGACTGGGTCTCGCCGCAGATCCTCGGCCTCGCCGTGCTGGCAGTGCTCGCGCTCGGCGCGTTCGCGCTGGTCGAGCGGCGCGCGCCGGAGCCGATCCTGCCGCTGAGCCTGTTCGCCAACCGCAACTTCGCCCTGATCTCGGTGATCGGGTTCCTGCTCGGCTTCGCCATGTTCGGCGCGATGAACTTCCTGCCGCTCTACCAGCAGACCGTGCAGGGAGCGTCGGCCACGAACAGCGGCCTGCTGCTGCTCCCGCTGATGTTCGGCATGCTCGTGGTGTCGCTCGTGGTGGGCCGGACCATCACCAAGACCGGCCGCTACCGGGCCTTCCCGATCGTCGGCGGCGTGGTGATGGCCGCCGGGATGGGCCTGCTCAGCCTGCTGGACGTCGACACCAGCAAGACGCAGTCCTCGCTCTACATGATCGTGCTCGGCGTCGGCATGGGCTTCCTCATGCAGACCTCGATGCTCATCGCGCAGAACAGCGTGGAACAGAAGGACCTCGGCGCGGCCAGCGGCGCGGCCACCTTCTTCCGGTCCATCGGCGGTTCGTTCGGCGTCTCCCTCTTCGGCGCGATCTTCGCCAACCGCCTGGCCGACTCGGCCGCCGGTTCCGCGTTCGCGGGCTCGGGCGGCGAAGGCGGCGCGATGGACCTGGAGGCCCTCAAGAAGCTCACCGGCCCGATGCGCGAGGCGGTGCTCGGCGGCCTCTCCGACGCCATCTCGCACGTCTTCTTCTGGGCCGTCGTCTTCACCGTGGCCGTACCGGTGCTCGCCTGGTTCATCAAGGAGGTGCCGCTGCGCGCGACGAACGACGTACCGCCGGCCGGCACCACGCCGGAGGACCAGGCCGAGGCCGCGCTCGGCAAGGCCCCCGTCGCCTGACGCACCGTCGCGGCCCCGCCGCCCCCGTCCCGGGGGTACGCGGGGCCGCGTCGCGTCCGCGGTCAGCCCCGGTGGAACAGGGCGGCGAGGCGTCGCCAGAGACGCCGCAGCGGACCGCCCTCGGCGTCGGCGATCAGCCGGTCGGCGGTGGCGCGTGCCGCCGGGTCGAGGGCCGGCGTGGCCCGCGCCAGGTACGCCAGCGACACCGCCACCGGCGTACGCCGGCCGGGTCCGGTCGCCACCTCGGTGACCCGGCCGGCCACCAGCGCGGCCACGTCGGTGCGCGTGTCCGGATCCACCCAGGCAGCGGTGACCAGGGCGAACAGTGCCGCCTCGGCGGCCGGGCCGAGATCACCGGTGGCCAGTTCCCGCAGCACCCGCCGCCGCGCCGACCCGGCCCACGGCTCGTCGGTGCGATGGTGCAGCAGGCCGAGGCAGGCCCAGACCTGCGCGCAGCGCGTCCACAGTGCCGGATCCTGCCCGCCGAGCACCCGGCCCAGCGCGGTCTCCGGCGCCTCCGGCGGGTGTGCCAGCAGGGCCAGCAGGTCGGCGAGGTCCAGTGTGGCCAGCCCGACGGCGGCGTCGTACGCGGCCGGAGGGTGCGCCCAGGCCGGGTGCGCGAGCTGCTGGAGCCGTCGTACCGCTGCCGCCGAGGGGACGGGACCGTCGAGGGCCGGGGCGTCGTCGCCGGCCGGGGTCACCTGCCCGAGCCAGGGGCGGCCCCGGCAGCACTCGGCGAGGTCACCGTGCTCGTGCGTGTCGTCCGGGTGGTCACGGACGAAGTCGGCGAGGGCCACCAGGTGGTCCACGTTCCCGTCGCGCAGGTAGCGCAGCCGGTGCGCGGTGTGCACCGCGCAGTCGAAGGTGGGGTCCTTCGCCAGCGCCCGGTCGATCCAGCCCAGCGCCGCGTCGAGCCGGCCGTTGTCGGCCAGCGTGCCGGCGATGTCCGCGTAGACAGCGAGGTCGTCGGGATCGAGCGCGACAGCGCGTTCTAGTGCGGCGAGCGCCTCGGCGGTCCGGCCGGCGCTGCGGTACGCGTACCCGAGCCACACCTCGCCGAGTTTGGTGGGCTGTGCGCGTACCCCCCGGGTGGCCCAGGTGACGGCGAGGGTGACCTCGCCGAGGCGCCGGGCCAGCGCGGACGCCGCGCCCAGCAGCAGCGGATGGGCCGGGTGGACGGTGATCGCGTTGCGGGCCAGCGTGAGGTACGGCGCGAGCGGCTCGCGCAGCCGGCGCGGCGCGGGGTCCGGCGCCGCCGCGCAGACCTGCATGAGGATCCGGGCGGTGCGCTCCGGGTCGAGGCGTTCCGGCAGCTCGGCGGCGGTCACCCAGGGCACCGCGGCCCAGGGTGCGGCCGGCGCGTAGCCGGTGGCGGCGGCGAGCAGGTCGAGTCCCTCGGCGGGGCGCCCGGCGGCGGCGAGCAGGTGCGCGCGGGCCACCACGGCGCCGACGAACGCCTGCTGGCCGAGCGGGAAGAGGTCCAGGTCGCCGCCGCTGGCCGCGTTCAGCCGGGCGAGCGTCTCGTGCGCCTCGGGCAGCGTGGGGGAGCGGACCAGGGCGGCGGCCACGTGGTCGGCGGCGTGCCGCAGGTCGCCCTCGCCCAGTGCCAGCCGGGCCAGCGCGAGTTCCTCCTCCGCGGAGAGCGCGGCGTCGTCGTCGGGCACGTCGTCCTCTCGCCGGATCGGGTCGGTCGGTCAGCCGGGCAAGCCTAGGGGATCTTCCGTCAATTAGTGATCCACTGCGCACTCCTGCTCGTTGCGTTGATCGGTCCTGCTGAAACGTGCAAGACTGAGCACCGAACGCGCGGGAAACGCGCAGAAGGAGGTCTGGAGTGACGCGTCCAGGGGCCGGAATGGCCGCCGACATCGACGAGCAGCCGGCCGGTTACGAGCGTCTGCTCTCCACCGAGCACGCGGCGGCCATCGCCGAGGTGGCGGCCGTCGTCGCGCAACGCCGCCCCCGGCACGTGGTCTTCACCGCCCGGGGCACCTCCGACCACGCCGCGCTCTACGCGGCCTACCTGACCGAGATCCGCCTCGGCCTGCCCGCCGGGCTGGCCTCACCGAGCGCGATCACCGTCTTCGGCGCCCGGCCCGACCTCTCCGACGCGCTCGTCGTCGGCGTCAGCCAGAGCGGCGGCTCGCCCGACCTGGCCGAGGTGCTGCGGGTCGCCCGCGCCTCCGGGGCGCTCACCCTCGCCGTCACCAACAACCCCGGTTCGCCGCTGGTGGAGACCGCCGAGCTGAGCGTCGACATCGCCGCCGGCCACGAACGCGCGGTCGCCGCCACCAAGACCTACACCGCCGAGCTGCTCGCGCTGCTCATGCTCATCGAGGGGGTACGCGCCGGTGACGGCGTGCTGCCCGCCGACGAGCGCGCCGCCCTGAGCCGCCTGCCCGAGCTGGCCGCGCGGACGCTCGCCGACGACACCCCGGCCCGGCTCGCCCCGCGCTACCGGTTCGCCGCCCAGCTCGTCACCACCGGCCGGGGCTACGCGTACCCGACCGCCCGGGAGGCGGCGCTGAAGCTGATGGAGACCTCGTACCTCCCGGCGCTCGCCTTCTCCGGCGCCGACCTGCTGCACGGCCCGCTCGCCATGACCGACCCGGACGTCCCGGTGCTCGCCGTGGTCGGCTCCGGCCCCGGCGGTACGTCCATGCGCGAGGTGCTGCCCCGGCTCGGCGAGCGCCGCGCCGACGTGGTGGTGGTCGGCTCCGCCGAGGTCGGCGAGACCCGGATGGCGGTGCCCGAGGTCGACGAGCGGTACGCGCCGCTGCTCGACATCCTGCCGCTGCAGCGGCTCGCGCTGTCCCTGGCGCTCGCACGCGGCGAGGACCCGGACGCGCCGCGCGGCTTGAAGAAGGTCACGGCGACGATGTGAGGCCCGGCGTGGCACGCTGTGGGGCGTGTCCACCCTCCGTGACCTCGCCGAGGAGCACACCGCGCTCCGCCCGGCCGACATCGACCACCTGCACCGGATCGCCGGCGACTGGCAGCTGCTGTCCGACCTGTCCTTCGCCGACCTGCTGCTCTGGGTGCCGGTGGACGGCGACGGCACGTACCTCTGCGTGGCCCAGGTCCGTCCCACCACCGCGCCGACCGCCTACCTGGACGACCAGGTCGGGCGCATCGTCGGCGGGGCCGAGGTGGCCCACCTGGAGGTGGCCCACCGGCAGGGGCGAATCTGGCGCGAGGGCGACCCGGTCTGGTACGGCGACGTCCCGGCCCGCCACGAGGCGATCCCGGTCCGGCTGCGCACCGGCGACGGTGAAGCCGGCGAGGTGATCGCCGTGGTGGGCCGGGACACCAACCTGTCCACCGCGCGCACCCCGAGCCAGCTCGAACTGAACTACCTGACCACCGCCGACGACCTCGCCCAGATGATCGCCGACGGCACGTTCCCGCCGCCCCGGCACCCCGGCGAGACCACCTCGGCGCCCCGGGTCGGCGACGGTCTGGTGCGGCTCGACGCCAACGGCAAGGTCACCTACGCCAGCCCGAACGCGCAGTCCGCGTACCGCCGCCTCGGCTACGCCTCCCACCTGGTCGGCGAGGACCTGGCCAAGCTGCACCGCCGGCTCGCCGGCGACCCCCTTGAAGGCACCGACGCGGGCAACGCCGTGCTCGCCGCGCTGCGCGGCGAGGCGCCACCCCGCCGGGAGATCGACGCGCGCGGTGCCACCATGCTCACCCGGGCGCTGCCGCTGATGCCCGCCGGAGTGCCGATCGGCGCGCTGGTGCTGGTCCGCGACATCACCGAGGTACGCCGCCGCGACCGCGCCCTGATCACCAAGGACGCCACCATCCGGGAGATCCACCACCGGGTGAAGAACAACCTCCAGACCGTCGCCGCGCTGCTGCGCCTCCAGGCCCGGCGGGTCGCCATGCCCGAGGCACGGGTGGCGCTCGAGGAATCGGTACGCCGGGTCGCCTCGATCGCGCTCGTCCACGAGACGCTCTCCATGTCCAGTGACGAGGTGGTCGAGTTCGACGGCATCGTGGACCGGGTCGCCAGCGCCGCCACCGAGGTCGCCGTCACCGAGGTGAGCGTGGGCATGCGCCGCCGTGGCACCTTCGGCGTCCTGCCCGCCGAGATCGCCACCTCGCTGGTGATGGTGCTCAACGAGCTGCTGCTCAACGCCGTGGAACACGGCTTCCCGCCGGCCGACGAGGAGACCGCCGCGCCTCCTGCTGTGGAGGCGGCGGTCACCGCGGCCCGGCTCGAGGCGGTGGTCGACGCGGCCCGGCCCGAGGTGGTGGTCACCGCGCACCGGGCCCGCAAGCAACTGCACGTCACAGTGACCGACAACGGCCGGGGACTGCCCGAGCAGTTCGACGCCGAACGCGGCGGCAACCTGGGCCTGCAGATCGTCCGGGCGCTGGTCACCGGCGAGCTGCGCGGCACCATCGACCTGCGCAACGGCGCCGACGGCGGCACCGAGGCGACCATCGTCGTACCGCTGGCCCGCGGCACCACCGACCGCCTCACCGGACGAGCAGGGCCACCGTGATCCCCGGCCGGGGCCAGACCTGCCGCACCGTGTAGCCCGCGCGCAGCGCGTCGCCCTTCGCGCCCGGCACCGCCGCCGTCGGGTTCGCGCGACGGCCGGTGACCACCAGCCAGACCCGGTCCACCCCGGCCAGGCACCGCGCCGGATCGTCGCACTCGACGGCCCAGAGGCTCGCGTCCTGACGCTGGTCGCGGACCACGAGCACGTCGCGCGGCAGCCTCGGCCCCAGGTGGTACGCCATGCCGAGATCCGGGAACAGCCACCCGTCCCGGGGTGAGTAGACGATCGCGTCGCCCGGCCGCTGCTCGGCGCGGATGATCCGGGCGGCGCCCGCGTAGTCGACGGGTGCGCTGCGCGGCCACTCGTGGGTACGGCGCAGGGCCGCCTGATCGGGCAGCCCGAGCAGCCCGGCCAGGACCACCACCGCGAGTCCGGCCGCGAGCGGTTGCCCTGTCTTCTGTGGTGCCGGACCGGTCCGCGTTGTCCCCGCCGGCGCGGCGCCGGCCAGTACGCAGGCGAACGGCACCGTGAAGACCAGGTAGCGGGTCACCCAGAGCGGCACCACGGCTCCGGCGGCGAAGACCAGCAGCACCGGCAGCAGCACGGCGGCGGCGGGCAGCAGCGCCCGTCTGCCCAGCCGGGCGGTGCCGAGCGCCGCGAGCGCGAGCACGAACCCGCCGACGACGCCGCTCTGCGCCAGCGCACCCGGTAGCGCCGCCAGGTCCGGCAGGCGCGCCGGGTCCACCCAGTCGAGCTGCCGTCCGCGCTGCCCCCGGGCGACGAGCGCCAGCGGGGTGACGAGCACGACGACCGGCACCAGTGCCAGCAGCCACCCGGCCAGCACCCGTCGGCCGGGTGCTGACGCCTCCCGAGCCTCGCCGGTCACGTCCTGCGGTTCCGCTTCCGGCGCGTCCGTGCCGTGCTCCCTGCTCCCCCCGGGATGCGGTGATACCGGTGACGTCCCACCGGCGCTCGATCTGGTGGCCGGGTGGAACGCCGTGGGTGTCTGCGGGGCGCCGTGACACCCGTGGCGTTCCACCGGCGCTCGATCTCGTGGCTGGGTGGAACGTCGTGGGTGTCTGCGACGTGGCCGGCTCGCGTCGGGCATCTCGGCTCGGAACTGGCCGGGCGCATCTACGACCGCCGCGGGCCCACGTGCGGCGGCCAGCAGCACCACCACGGCGTGCGCGGCGAGCAGCGTGAGCGCGAGCAGGTGGAGCAGGCCGAGCGCGGCGACCGCTGCGGCGTACCCCGCCCAGCGCCACCGCCCCGGCCGGCGCAGCGCCTCGACCAGCAGCAGCGTGGCCAGCACGGCGAGCAGCGTCGCGAGGGCGTACGGGCGGGCCTCCTGGCCGTACCGCGAGGTGACCGGCAGGACCGCGAACAGCACTCCGGCCAGCAGCCCGGCGCGACGGCCGACGAGCACCGCGCCGAGGCGGGCGGTGAGCGCGGCGGCCACCGCCATGGCCAGCGCCGACGGCAGCCGCAACGCCGTCGGCGACGTACCGGCCAGCGCCGTCCAGCCGTGCGCGAGCAGGTAGTACGGCCCGGTGGCGGCGTCGATCGTGCGGGTCATCCGGATCAGGTCCGGTACCGGCCGGGTGGCCGCGCTCCAGGTGGCCAGCTCGTCCCGCCACGGCTGGGCGTGCCCGATGCCCGCCAGCGTCACCACGAGCGTGAGCAGTCCGGGAACCACCCACACCACCGGACCCGACCGGCCGCGGGCAGACGCGGGCGCGAACCTCCTCACCCCCGCAGCGTCACACGCCCGCTCCCCTCCACCCGCCCGCTCCACCGAAACCCACCCGCCCGGCCCCGTCGATCATGAGGTTGACGGCATCCACCGTCCCCTTTGTCCCCGCCAACTTCATGATCAGCGGGGTGGGTGCGGGCGGGGTGGGCCCGTGATGTGGGATCACAGTGCGGAGCTGTGGTCGGGCAGGGCGTGATGTGGCAGCATGAGGCACATGACCGCCGCTGTCGTCCGCCGCTTCGTGGCTCGCCGCCACGTCGATTACGGCCGCGTGCGCAGCGCGATCTGTCCGGCCCACTGACGACGCCCGACCTTTCCGTCTCGGGCGCGTACTCGCGCCGGCCGTCATCGACATCGCCGTCCACGGCCCTCTCCAGGGTCGGCCGCCGCGCCCGCGCTCCCAGGCACCGCAGCAGACCATGGAGGACGCCGCGATGGCGGTCAGCAGCACCCCGACCCGTCCCGACACCCCGGCGCCTGCCGCCCGTGCGCCCCGCCGGCCACGCGGCGAGGGGCAGTGGGCGCTCGGACACCGTGAGCCGCTCAACCCCAACGAGCGGATCAAGAAGGACGACGACCCGCTGAACGTGCGGGACCGGATCGAGAACATCTACGCCCACCGCGGTTTCGCCTCGATCGACCCGCAGGACCTGCGCGGCCGGTTCCGCTGGTGGGGCCTCTACACCCAGCGCAAGGCCGGCATCGACGGCGGGCGCACCGCCGTGCTGGAGCCGCACGAGCTGGAGGACGAGTTCTTCATGCTCCGCGTCCGGGTGGACGGCGGCCAGCTCAACCTGGCCCAGCTCCGCGTGATCGCGGACATCTCCCGCGAGTTCGCCCGGGACACCGCCGACATCACCGACCGGCAGAACATCCAGTACCACTGGATCCGGGTCGAGGACATGCCGGAGATCTGGCGCCGGCTGGAGGCGGTCGGCCTGCAGACCACCGAGGCGTGCGGCGACTGCCCCCGGATCGTGCTCGGCAGCCCGGTCGCCGGAGTGGCCCGCGACGAGGTGCTCGACCCGACTCCGGCGATCGACGAGATCGTCCGCCGGTACGTCGGCGACAAGGCGTTCTCCAACCTGCCCCGCAAGTTCAAGACCTCGATCTCCTGGCTGGTCGACACCCCGTACGAGGCGAACGACATCTCGTTCCTCGGCGTGGAGCACCCGGAGCACGGTCCCGGCTTCGACGTCTGGGTGGGTGGCGGGCTGTCCACCAACCCGATGCTGGCCAAGCGGCTCGGCGTCTGGGTGCCGCTCAACGAGGTGCCGGACGTCTGGGCCGGTGTGGTCGGCATCTTCCGCGACTACGGCTACCGCCGGCTGCGTAACCGGGCCCGGCTGAAGTTCCTGGTCGCCGACTGGGGCGTGGAGCGGTTCCGCGAGGTGCTGGAGAAGGAGTACCTGGGCCGCACGCTGCTGGACGGTCCGGCCGCGGAGCTGCCGGCGAAGCCGGTCGACCACATCGGTGTGCACGCCCAGCGTGACGGCGCGAACTACGTCGGCGCGGCCCCGGTGGTGGGCCGCGTCTCCGGCACCCAGCTGGCGCAGCTCGCCGACTTGGTCGAGGCGCACGGCAGCGGCCGGGTGCGGCTCACCCCGTACCAGAAGCTGCTCGTGCTGGACGTGCCGCCGCAGCGGACCGAGGAGCTGGTCGCGGCGCTGCGCGGGATCGGCCTGGAGGCCCGGCCGTCGGCCTGGCGGCGCGGCACGATGGCCTGCACCGGTATCGAGTTCTGCAAGCTGGCGATCGTCGAGACCAAGCGGCGCGGCGAGGAACTGGTCGCGCGCCTGGAGGAGCAGCTGCGCGACTTCGACGCGGACATCTCCATCCACCTCAATGGCTGCCCGAACGCCTGCGCCCGCACCCAGGTCGCCGACATCGGGCTCAAGGGCCAGCTCGTGGTCGGCCCGGACGGCCGGCAGGTCGAGGGCTTCCAGGTGCACCTCGGCGGCGGCCTCGGCATGGCGCAGGGGCAGACCGCCGGTTTCGGCCGCAAGCTGCGCGGTCTGAAGACCACCGCGGAGGAGCTTCCGGCGTACGTGGAACGACTGGCCCGCCGCTACCTGGCCGGCCGGACCGAGGGCGAGACGTTCGCCAACTGGGTGATCAGAGTCGACGAGGAGGAGCTCCGATGAGCGATGCCCGATCCGCGCCTCTCTACTGCCCGTACTGCGGTGAGGAGGACCTGCGGCCGCACGAGGCCGGGCACGGCGCCTGGGAGTGCCACGCCTGCGCGCGGGTCTTCGCGGTGAAGTTCACCGGCCTGCTGAGCCGGGCGGTGACCCGGTGACCGGCCTCGTCTCGGCCGCCGGCCTCGGGCTGATCGGTCCGGCCGCGCCGGCCCGCCGCGACCCGGACGAGCTGCGCGCGCTGGCCGAGGAGGCCGGCCGGGAGTTGGCGGACGCGCCCGCGCTGGAGATCGCGCGGTGGGCGGTGGAGACGTTCGGCGAGCGGTTCTGCGTGACCAGCTCGATGGCCGACGGCGTGCTGGCGCACCTGGTCTCCCGGGTCGCGCCCGGCGTCGACGTGGTGTTCCTGGACACCGGGCTGCACTTCCCGGAGACGTTGAAGGTCCGCGACGAGGTGGCCCGCCGGATGCCGGTGCGGGTGCGCTCGATCCGGCCCCGGATGACCGTGGGGCAGCAGGACGGCCAGTACGGTCCGCGTCTGTTCAACAGGTCCCCGGACGACTGCTGCCAGCTGCGCAAGGTGGAGCCGCTGGAGCGGGCGCTGTCCGGGTACGACGCCTGGGCCGCCGGGCTGCGCCGGGACGAGTCGCCGACCCGGGCGAACACGCCGGTGGTGGGCTTCGACGCGCGGCGCGGCAAGGTCAAGGTGAACCCGATAGCGGCGTGGACGCAGCGGGAGGTGGACGCCTACGTGGCCCGGTACGACATCCCGGTCAACGAGCTGTTCGCCCGCGGCTACGGCTCGATCGGCTGCTGGCCGTGCACCCGGCGGACCCGGGCGGGGGAGGACCCGCGTTCCGGGCGCTGGGCGATGTTCGAGAAGACCGAGTGCGGCCTGCACACCTGAGCGCCGGGCCACCGGTGGTGCTGGTGGCCCACGGCAGCCGTGATCCGCGCGCGGCCGAGGCGACGCGGGCGCTGGCCCGCGCCGTGGCGGACACCTGCCCCGGCCGTCCGGTGCTGCCGAGCTGGCTCGACCACACCGATCCCGGGCCGGCCGAGGTGCTGCGCGGGCTGGCCGCCGACGGCCACTCCCGGGCGGTCCTGGTGCCGCTGCTGCTGACCGCCGCGTACCACCGGAAGGTGGACATCCCGGCGGCGGTCGCGGCGGCCGGCGCGGACATCGAGGTACGGGTGACCGACGTGCTGGGGCCGACCGGCGACGGGGTGGACGGCGGGCTGCTGGGCGGGCTGCGCCGACGCCTGGCGGAGGCGACCGGCGACGGGCCGGGCGGGCTGGACGCGGTGGTGCTGGCGGCGGCGGGCACCCGGGATCCGGCGGCGCGGGCCTCGGTGGGCCGGGTCGCGGCGGCGTTCGGTGCCGGGCTGGGCCTGCCCTGCCGCGTCTCGTACGCCTCGGCGGCGCCTCCGGAGGTCGGCGACGCGGTGGCGCGACTGCGCGCGGCGGGCGCCCGCCGGGTGGCGGTGGCGGCCTACTTCCTGGCCCCGGGCCGGTTCCACGACGGGGTACGCGCGTCGGCCCGGTCGGCCGGCGCGGTGGCGGTGGCCGATCCGCTGACCGACCTGCCGGAGCTGGCGGACCTGGTCCGGCGGCGGGTGGAGGCGGTGGCAGGCTGACCCGGTCCGGGACAGCAGAACGCCCCGGCCGGAATCCCGGCCGGGGCGGTCAGCGTGTACGGGTCAGGCGGAGTGAGCGCGCAGCACCCGGAGACCGCCGCGGCGCTTCACCGCGCGGCGCTCCTCTTCGCTCATCCCACCCCAGACGCCGGCGTCCTGACCGGACTCCAGCGCCCACTGCAGGCACTGGTCGGTCACGGGGCAGCGCCGGCAGACGGCCTTCGCCTGCTCCACCTGCAGGAGGGCCGGACCGGACGTCCCGATCGGGAAGAACAGCTCCGGGTCCTCGTCGCGGCAGACCGAATCGTGGCGCCAGTCCATGGCGGCAACACTCCTCATTCTTAGTGGGTGGCCAGATAACGCTTCGTTGCTTTTTCTATTTGCGTCCGCATTGCCGAATGGTGACGGTCAGCATCCATCAATTCGGCGCTGCGTGAGCAGGCTGCGGGGCCGGGGACCTGCTGGAACAGCTCAACCGAACGAGCATATCCAGGCAATGTCCCGGCAACACGAGTTCGCTTGTGAATACTTTCACGAACTACAGCGATGTCAAGGGTGACGCTCGGAAAAACTCCGAACAGTGAGCGGGCTCACCACCCATTTGTCCGGGTTTGCCAGAGCCCTGGTTACCCGGCGTGCCACAGTCGTTAATCAATGTAGTACGGTCTGCGTGAGGTTGCTGACATTTCCGGCACCCTTCCTCGGCGTGGCGGCCACCGCGCCCGCGCGGCGGGGGGTCCGCGTCAACCGACTGGGATACCCGAGACCTAGCAGATTACTCTCAGTGCGGCCGGTACGGATGTGAATCGGACTTTCTCCCGCTCGCCGAGGTAGTCCCCGTCCAGTTGGAACGGCAACGGACGCTCCGAGACCAGCGTGAACTCGGCCACGTCGTGCAGCCGCAGCACCTGCTTGCCGTGCGGATCCGGTCGTTTCGAGAAGAACTGCGCCGCCGTGCGGGCCGTGCTGGCCACCCGCAACCGCCGCAGCGCGAGCACGTCGAGCCCCAGGTCGAACGACGCCTCCGGGTTCGGGTTGATCTCCCGGTCGCCCAGGTACGTCCACGGCGCGGTGTTCTGGATGATCGCGGTGGCCAGATCCGTGTCGGGCGCCTCACCCGGGCGCTCCAGCGTGATCGACGGGTGGCGGCGGTCCGAGCCGACGAAGTACTGACTCGCGGTGGAGCGGAAGTAGAGCGCCGGAGTGGAGACGCGCCCCTTCTTGCGGGCCTGTTCCACCCGGCGGATGACAGCCGCGTCCAGCCCGAAGCCGGCGCAGAACGTGAAGTAGCGGTCGTCGGCCCGGCCCAGCCCGATCGTGCGGGACCGGCCCAGCCGCAGCCCCTCCAGGATCATGCTGGTGCCGTCCGGCCACTCCCGGGGCAGCCCGAGCGCGCGGGCGAAGACGTTCGTCGAACCGCCCGGCACGGTGGCCAGCGCGGGCAGCCGCTCGGCCGAGGTCTGTCCGGTGCGGAACGTCGGCGGCTCCGCCGCCATCAGGCCGTTCACCACCTCGTTGACGGTGCCGTCGCCGCCGAGCGTGACGACCAGGTCGACGCCCTCCTGGGCGGCCTCCCGGGCCAGATCCATGGCGTGGCCCCGTCGGCGGGTGTACCGCACCGACAGGTCGACTTCACTGCGCAACGCCCGGACCAGCACGTCCCGGCTGCGCTCGCTGGTGGTGGTGGCCTTCGGATTGACCACCAGGACGGCCCGCATGGGCGGCACTGTACCGCGACTACCCACCGGTATCGTGGCGCCCGTGACGATCGACTCCGACCCGCTCCCCGGCACGCTGCGCGCGGCGGTGCTCCTGCTACGTGTCCAGGCGGTGGCGCTGGGGCTGATCGCGGTGTGGCTCATCTGGTCCGACCTCACCGCCGACACGACGGACCTGACCTCGGCGCTGCTGGTGACCGTCTTCGCGGTCGGCGGCGCGGTGGCGCTCTGGGCGCTCGGCGGCGCGCTGTCCCGCCGCCGCGCCGGGGCCCGCGCGCCGGCCATCGTGCTGCAGCTCATGCTGCTGCCGGTCGGCTGGTTCATGATCGAGGGCGGCATGGGCTGGCTCGGCGTACCGCTGATCGCGCTCGGGATCGGCATGGTCGGGCTGCTGGTGAGCGGTCCGACGAACCGCGCGCTGGGCTTCGGTGAGCCGGCCGGCTGAGAGCCCGCGGGGCCTGGACGACGCCGGCCGCTTGTTGGTCAGAAGCCGCCGGCGCGGCGGGTGAGAAGCGAGATGGTGGCCCGGCCGCCGGCCGCCTGGGCGTTCGCCCCGCTGGTCAGCGCGGTCAGCACCTTCCAGGCGAACGACGACTCGGACGGCAGCGTGGCGCCCCGGACCGTCGGCACCGTCACCTCGACGGTGAGCGCGTCTTCGGTGACCGCGAACCGGCACTCCAGCTCGGCGTCGCGGGTGGCGATGGCGAGCAGCATGGCGCACGCCTCGTCGACGGCGATACGCAGATCCTCGATCTCGTCGAGGGCGAACTGGAGCCGGGCCGCGAGCCCGGCCGTGGCGGTGCGGAGCACGCCGAGGTAGCCACCGTCGGCGGGCACGGTGAGATGGACGACGTCGTCGTCGGTCGCCGGGTGCCCGGTCAGTTGAGTCACGGCTCCTCCCCCCGGTGCGGGACTCTACCCGGTCAGGGGGCCGACCGCGTGGGCGCGGCCGTCGCGTGCGTGGCGAGCTCGCGCAACGCCGGCCCGGCCAGCCGGTACGGGGTCCACTCGTCCATCGGCGTGGCGCCGATCGCGGCGTAGAAGCGGGCCGCCGGGTTCCAGTTGATCATCCACCACTCCAGCCGCTGGTAGCCCCGCTCGACGCAGATCGCGGCGAGGGTGGCCAGCAGCATCCGGCCCGCGCCGGTGCCCCGGGCGTCCGGGCGGACGTAGAGGTCCTCCAGGTAGATGCCGTGCACACCGGCCCAGGTGGAGAAGTTGAGGAACCAGAGCGCGAAGCCGACCGGCTGGTCCGACGCGTCGACGGCGACGTGGCCGAACAGCGCCGGGGACGGGCCGAACAGGGCCGCCTCGAGCTGTGCCGCGGTGAGATGGCACTGCTCGGGCGCGCGCTCGTACTCGGCGAGTTCGTGCACCATGGCGACGACGGCCGGTACGTCCTCGGGACGTACCGGCCGGATCGTCGGAGTGCCGTCGGGCGACGTCACGCCTGCTTGGTCTCCCAGAAGATCTTCGAGATCTCGTCGATCTTCGCCAGCAGCTCGTCGGCCTTGGCCGGGTCGGTGCCACCCTTGGCGCCGGCTGCGCCGGCCAGCTTGGTGGCCTCGTTGAACAGCTGGTGCAGGTGCGGGTACTTCTCGAAGTGCGGCGCCTTGAAGTAGTCGGTCCAGAGCACCCACAGGTGGTGCTTGACCAGCTCGGCCCGCTGCTCCTTGATCAGGATGGCGCGGGTGCGGAACTCCGGGTCGGTGTTGGCCTGGTACTTCTCGCAGATCATTTTGACCGACTCGGCCTCGATCCGGGCCTGGGCCGGGTCGTAGACGCCGCAGGGCAGGTCGCAGTGAGCGCTGGCCGTCACCCGGGGCGTGAGGATGCGGGGAAGGCGCATCAGGGTCCTCCATGGGTTGTTTGCGATGATCCAAGACGACATTACTCCTGGAGACGCCCTCGGGGGCTGGGAGGTGACATGGCGCCCACCGGTGGACTACCGGCCCTGCGCGGCCCGCTGGTGCCGGTGCTGGTGACCGGCCCCTCCATGGCCCCGGCGCTGCGTCACGGCGACGCGGTCCTGGTGCGCACCGGAGGCCGGCCGGTACGCCCCGGTGACGTGGTCGTCGCGGTGTTCCGCAGCCGTCCCGACCTGCTCGTCGTCAAGCGGGCGGTGGAACCGCGCGACGGCGGATGGTGGTTGCGCGGCGACAACGAGTTCGTCACCGACGACTCCCGGGCGTACGGGGTGGCCGACGTCCGCGGCCGGGTGGTGGCCCGCTGGTGGCCGCGCCCGGGACGGGTCAGGAGCAGGTAACGACCGGAGCGGATATGACCCCGCTCACATACTGGGCGCCGGTGCGTGACTATGCTCGAAAAGTGCCCGGGTGACCCCCGCACCGCCGCGCCGCCGGTCGCTGACCACCGCTGACCACGCCGGCCGGTCCGTCTGCTCGACAGATCCTGGAGTCACCATGTCTTCGTCCACCCCGGACCCCGCCGATCCCGTCTTCCGCCTGCACGTCGGCGGCAAGATGGCAGTCGCCTCCACCGTGCCGCTGACCAGCCGTGAGGACCTCTCCCTCGCGTACACCCCGGGGGTCGCCCGGGTGTGTGAGGCGATCGCCGCCGACCCCGCGCTCGCCGACACCTACACCTGGGTGTCGCACACCGTCGCCGTGGTCACCGACGGTTCCGCCGTACTCGGCCTGGGCAACATCGGCCCGCGCGCCGCGCTGCCCGTGATGGAGGGCAAGGCGGTGCTGTTCAAGCAGTTCGCCGGCGTGGACGCGGTACCGGTCTGCCTGGACACGCAGGACGTGGACGAGATCGTCGCGACGGTCAAGGCGCTCGCGCCCTCGTTCGGCGGGATCAACCTGGAGGACATCAGCGCCCCGCGCTGCTTCGAGGTGGAGCGCCGGCTCGACGAGGCGCTGGACATCCCGGTCTTCCACGACGACCAGCACGGCACCGCGATCGTGGTGCTCGCCGCGCTGCGCAACGCCGCGACGCTGCTCAACCGCAAGCTCGGCGACCTGCGGGTGGCGGTCAGCGGCGCGGGCGCGGCCGGGGTGGCGGTCACCAAGATGCTGATCGCCGGCGGCGTCGACCCGGACCGGGTGGTGGTGTGCGACTCGCGCGGCATCATCGGCCGGCACCGCGAGCTGACCGGCACCAAGGCCGAACTGGCCGAGATGACGAATGCCGAGGGCAGGCAGGGCGACATCACCGAGGCGCTGCGCGACGCGGACGTGCTCGTGGGCGTCTCCGGCGGCCAGATCCCGGAGGCGGCGGTGGCCGGCATGGCCCCCGGCGGCATCGTGTTCGCGCTCGCCAACCCCACCCCGGAGGTGCACCCCGAGGTGGCCGCCCGGCACGTGGCGGTGGTCGCCACCGGGCGCAGCGACTACCCGAACCAGATCAACAACGTGCTCGCGTTCCCCGGTGTGTTCCGGGGCGCGCTGGACGCCGGGGCCACCCGGATCACCGACTCGATGAAGGTGGCCGCCGCCGACGCCATCGCCGGGGTGGTGGCCGAGTCGCTGACGGCCGACGCCATCGTGCCGTCGCCGCTGGACCCGCGCGTCGCGCCGGCGGTGGCCGAGGCGGTCGCGGAGGCCGCCCGCCGCGACGGTGTCGCCCGCCGCTGAGATGCAAGGAAGGGGCCCTTCCTAACGCCTCCGGTAGAGGAAGGGCCCCTTCTTAACTGCTGCTCAGCTTGTTACCGTGCCGATCATGCGTGCTGCCTATGCCTCGGCCTTCGACGCCGACAACCCGCTCGCCGCGCTCGCCGTCGGCGACCGTCCCGAGCCGACCCACCCGCAGGACGACTGGGTCACCGTGCAGGTACGGGCCAGCTCGCTCAACCACCACGACCTCTGGTCGCTGCGCGGCGTGGGCCTGACCGCCGGCCAGCTCCCGATGATCCTCGGCTGTGACGCGGTCGGCACCGACCCGGACGGCAACGAGGTGGTCATCTACCCGGTCGTGCCCACCCCCGGTGACCCGCGCGGGGTCTCCATCCTCTCCGAGCACTACCAGGGCACGTTCGCCGAGCTTGTCGCCGTACCCCGGATGAATTTGCTGCCGCTGCCCGACGGCCTGTCGGCGACCGACGCGGCGTGCCTGCCCACGGCCTGGCTCACCGCCTGGCGGATGCTGACCACCAAGGGCCGGGTCGCCGACGGCGAGTCGGTGCTGGTCCAGGGCGCCGGCGGTGGCGTGGCCACCGCGGCTGTCGCACTCGGCGTCGCGCTCGGCAAGCGGGTGTACGCGACCAGCCGCGACGCCGCCAAGCGGGAGCGGATCACCGAACTGGGCGCGACCGCGCTCGAACCGGGCGCGCGGCTGCCGGAGCGGGTCGACGTGGTGATCGAGACGGTCGGCGCGGCCACGTTCGACCACTCGCTGAAGTCGGCCGCCCCGATGGCCCGGATCGTGGTCTCCGGCGCCACCGCCGGGCACGAGCCGAAGATCAACCTGCGCCGGGTCTTCGCCATGCAGCTGGAGATCCTCGGCACCTCGATGGGTACGCCGGACGAGCTGACCGAGCTGCTCGCGTTCTGCGCCGAGCACGAGGTGCGCCCGGTGGTCGACCGGGTGGTGCCGTTCAGCGAGATCTCCGAGGCGTTCGCCCGGCTGCACTCCGGTGAGGTCTTCGGCAAGGTGGTCGTCGACCACACCGCCTGACGCGCACGGCGCGCGCCGGCCGCGCGGTCGGCTTGTTAAGAAGGGGCCCCTTCTCTACCGGAGACGTTAAGAAGGGGCCCTTCCTTACAGGCGGTCGTCGAGGGTGGCCAGGTTGCCCCGGGCGGCGTCGGCCGGGAGGCGCTTCTTCGCCGCCGGGTCGCCGTAGAGCGTCCAGCGGAGGAACTCGACTGTGGTGTCGGCGACCACGCCCAGCGCCTTGCCGTCGCCCAGCAGCGCCCGGCCGTGGTCGCCCTTGGGCAGGCTGAGCATCGCCTTCGGCCACGGCACCGCGTCGAAGACGGCCTTGCCCGCCGCGTACGCCACCACCTCGTCGGCCTCGCCGTGCACGAACAGCTGCGGCGCGGCGGCGCCGGCGAACGCGGTACCCACACCGAGCGCGGTGCCGGCGAAGACGATGCCCGCGTCCAGCCGCTCGTCCCGGCCCGCGGTGAACAGCCCGATCGTGGTCACGCCGCCGGCGCTGTGGCCGGTCGCGGCCACCCGCTCCGGGTCCAGCCGGCCGCGCAGCGGATCGCCCGCCTTCTCGCCGAGGGCGAGCACCTGCGTCAGCACGTACGACACGTCGGCCGGCTGGTTGAGCACGTCCAGCGGGTTGCCGTCGGTGCCCCGGGAGGTGTGCGGGAACCGCGGCGCGGCGACCACGAACCCGGCCGCCACCCAGCGGGTCAGCAGCGCCTGGTAGTCCTCCGGCCGGGCACTGAGCCCGTGGCTGAACAACACCACCGGGAACCGCCCGTCCGCCGCCGGGGCGGAGCGCTCGACCGCGCCACCGGCCGCGCCCGCCGCCGGGTACCAGAGGGTCACCGGCAACGGCCGGTCGCCGTCGCGGTTCAGCTTCACCTGGCGTACGCCGACCGCGAAGCTCTCCGTGGGGGCCTTGCCGGCGGGTACGCGCGGAGCGGGTGTGGTGGTCGTCGGTGGGGCGTCGGGGGCGGGCCGCTCGGCGGGGGCACTGGGCTGCTCCGAGCAGCCGGCGAGGGCGGCGCCGAGCACGGCGGCGGTGAGCAGGGCGACGGGACGACGGCGCATGAACTCGATTGTGCCTCGCGATTCCTGCCATCAGGTGCGGTCAGCGCGCCGGGTGACCACCCGCTGACGCCCGGAGGCGAGCCAGGTCGGCCGCGTCCTTGGCCCGGCGGGGGCGCTCCGGCATCCAGACCGGGAACATCTCCTTGAACTCGATCTGCGCCGCGACGCTGATCACCGGCGCCGCGAGCGTGCCGATCCGGCCGGGCGGCCCGGCCAGCATGCCGTCCGGCAGGGGCGTGCCCGCCCACGGTCCGGCGCCGACGACTTCCCGGATCGCCCCCAGCTGCCGCCCCTCTGTCCCGTCCACCCCGGCACCGTACCCACCCGCCCCGGGGGGCCGCGTCGATCATGAAGTTGACGGCATCGGCTGCCCGGTTTGTCGCCGCCAACCTCATGATCGTCGGCGACGGAGAGGGCGGGTGGTGGTCAGGTGGGCAGGGAGCGGGTGGTGAAGGTCGTCTGGTCGGGGGCGGTGGCGTCGGCGGGGAGGCGGCGCAGGGCGGCGCGGTCGGCGTAGAGCGTCCAGCGCAGGAAGTCGGTGGTGGTGGCGAGCACCTGGGGGAAACCGGGCCGCCCCGGCGTCAGGTACTCGCCGTGGCCCTGACCGGTGAGGCTCAGGAAGGCGGCCGGGCCGAGACAGCGGGCGTACGCGGCCCGGCCGATCGACTCCGGCACGATCCGGTCGGCGCTCCCGTGCACGAACAGCATCGGCGCGAGCGGCCGGGACAGCCCGGCGACCATCCGGCCACCGGCGATCACGAGTCCGGCGCGCAGCGGGTACGGCTGCCCGGAGGCGAACATGCCGAGCGTGGTGTGACCGCCGGCCGAGTGCCCGGCGGCGGCGAACCGGTCCACCGCCAGGTGCGCGCCGAGCGGATCCCCGGGGCGGGCGCCGAGGCGGACCAGGTGGCGGATCAGTCGCCAGGCGTCGGCGGGCTGGTTGCGGACGTCCTCGCGGGTGAACGGGCGGGCGCGCTGGTTCGTCCGCGGGTAGGTGGGCGCGACCACCACGAAACCGGCGGCGGCCCAGCGGCTGGTCAGCGCCGCGTGCAGGGCGGGCAGGCTGCGCAGCCCGTGGCTGTAGAGCACCACCGGGAACCGTCCGGCGGCGAACGGGGCTCCCGGCCGGACGCGTGGTCCACGCTCCGGGCCGGGGCTCGCCGGTGTGGCGCGTCCGGACCGGGAGGGAGTCGCGACGACGGACGGCCGGGACGGCAGGGCCGAGACGCGCGGCCCGCGCGGGCCCGGCAGGACCGGCACGTGATCGGCGCCTGTCGAGCCGGTGCCGGCCGAAAGAGGCCCGGCTGTGTGCGACGGTGGGGGAGACGGTTGCGCCGGGTACCAGACGGTGACCGGCAGCGGGCGCCTGCCGTCCGGGTCGAGCGTGAACTGCCGCATCCCGACCGCGTACGGGCGCTCCGGCGCGGGTCCGACGCTCCCCGGGACCGGGTCGGAGGTGGCCACGGCCGTGCCGCAACCGGCCAGCAGCGCCGTCATCAGCGCGGCGACCAGCCGCTGCCCCCTCACACCTGCACGGTAGGCAGCCGAGCGGGCAGCCCGCGCCCGCCGTCCGGGCCGGTCGGCACCGCCACCCGGTCGGCTCCCGCCTCCACCGGGTGGCCGGGTTTGCCCGATCCCGCCGACCGGATCCGCAGGTGGCGGCCCGGCGGGGCGGACCGGTCCGGTGGGCTTCGCTAGGGTCAGCCGCATGGCTGAGAACTACACCGACCCGAGTGGCAACACCGCGCAGTTCCGCGCATTCGTCGATTCTCCCGAGCCGGCCGCGTCGGCGGCGGCGCCGTCGCGCCTGCCGCTGATCGCCGGTGTGGCCGTCGCCGCCGTCGTGGTGATCGCCCTGGTCGCCTGGATCGCCCTGGGCTGACCGGGCCGACCGCCGTCGATCCCGGCCCGTCCGGCCCGAAAGGCCCGTTCGGTTCGCGCCCAAAGGGCCGGGGCGCACGCGATCAGACGTCTAGCACCTCGCGGGTCTCGCGGGCGATCTCCCGCTCCTCGTCGGTGCCGACCACGAGCACCGCGACCTCCGCGCCGTCCGGGGAGACGACCCGGTCGCCGTGGCCGTCGTTGCGCGCCGGGTCGACGGCGACGCCCAGCCGCTCCAGCCCGGCCAGCGAGGCAGCCCGGACCGGTGCGGCGTGCTCGCCGACCCCGGCGGTGAACGCGATCGCGTCCACCCGGCCCAGCAGTGCGTAGTACGCGCCCACGTAGCCGGTGATCCGCCGGCAGTAGACGTCGAACGCTAGCGTCGCGTCCGGGTCACCGGCGGCACGCCGGGCCAGCACCTCGCGCATGTCGTTGGCACCGGTCAGCCCGAGCAGGCCGCTGCGGTGGTTGAGCAGGTCGTCGATGTCGTCCACGACCATGCCGCCCTCGCGCCGCAGGTGGAAGATGACTGTCGGGTCGAGGTCGCCGCTGCGGGTGCCCATCACCAGGCCCTCCAGCGGGGACATGCCCATCGAGGTGGCGACACTGCGCCCACCCTGGACGGCACACGCGCTCGCCCCGTTGCCCAGGTGCAGCGTGATCGTGTTGATCTGGTCGTACGGGCGGTCGAGCAGGTCGGCGACGCGACGCGAGACGTACGCGTGCGAGGTGCCGTGGAAGCCGTACCGGCGGACGCCGTAGCGCTCGGCGGTGGCCTTGTCGATCGCGTACGTGGCGGCGGCCTCGGGCAGCGTGTGGTGGAACGCGGTGTCGAAGACCGCCACCTGTGGGGTGTCCGGCAGCGCCTCCAGCGCGACCCGGATGCCGGCGAGGTTGGCCGGGTTGTGCAGCGGGGCCAGCGGCACCAGGTCCTCGATCGCGGTGACGACCGCGTCGTCGATGCGTACCGGCTCGCTGAACTTCCGCCCGCCGTGCACCACCCGGTGGCCGACTCCGGCCAGGCCGGTCAGGTCGAGCCGGCCGATGATCTCCCGGACGGCGCTCTCGTGGTCGGCCGGCCCGCCGCCGGGTTCGCCGATCCGCTCGACGGTGCCCTTGTCCAGGACGTCGTCGCCGTCGTACAGCCGGTACTTGACCGACGAGGATCCGCTGTTGAGGACCAGGATGCGGCTCATTCCGGCGCCTCCGCGGCGGCCTGGATGGCGGTGATCGCCACCGTGTTGACGATGTCCGGCACGGTGGCGCCCCGGGACAGGTCGTTCACCGGCCGCCGCAGGCCCTGCATGACCGGCCCGACCGCCACCGCGCCGGCCGAGCGCTGCACCGCCTTGTACGTGTTGTTGCCGGTGTTGAGGTCCGGGAAGATGAACACCGTGGCCCGCCCGGCGACCGGGCTGTCCGGCAGCTTGGTAGCCGCCACCTGTGGGTCGATCGCCGCGTCGTACTGGATCGGGCCCTCGACGAGCAGGTCGGGCCGGCGTTCCCGGACCAGCTTGGTGGCCGCCGCGACCTTCTCCACGTCGGCGCCCGCGCCGGAGCTGCCGGTGGAGTACGACAGCATCGCCACCCGCGGTTCGATGCCGAACCGGGCCGCCGTGTCGGCCGACGAGATGGCGATGTCGGCGAGCTGGTCGGCGTCCGGGTCGGGGTTGACGGCGCAGTCGCCGTACACCAGCACCCGGTCGGCGAGCAGCATGAAGAAGACGCTGGAGGCGACGGAGACGCCGGGCACGGTCCGGATGATTTCGAAGGCCGGGCGGATGGTGGCGGCCGTGGTGTGGGTGGCGCCGGAGACCATGCCGTCGGCGTGGCCGGTCTGCACCATCATCGTGCCGAAGTAGTTGGGCTGCGCCACGATGTCGTGCGCCAGCTCGACGGTGACGCCGCGGTGGGCGCGCAACCGCGCGTACGCCTGCGCGAACTCGTCCCGCCACGGGCTGGTCGCCGGGTCGACCACCTGGGCGTCACCGACGTCCACGCCCAGCTCCCGGGTGCGGCGGGCGATCTCGTCCGGGCGGCCGAGCAGGGTGATCTCGGCGACGCCCCGGCGCAGCAGCACCTCGGTCGCGCGCAGGATCCGCTCGTCGGCGCCCTCGGGCAGCACGAGCCGGCGGCGCCGGGCGCGGGCCTTGTCGATCAGGTCGTTCTCGAACATCAGCGGGGTGACCCGCGCGGACCGGCTGACCCGCAGCCGGCGGGCCAGGTCGTCGGTGTCCACGCAGCGCTCGAACGCGCCGAGCGCGGCCTCGACCTTGCGCGGGTTGGCGGTGCTGGGGCGGCCCTCGATCCGGCTGGACGCGGAGACCGTGTCGTAGCTGTCGCTCGGCACCGACAGCACGGGCAGCCCGGTGTTCATCCGCTCGACCAGGCGCATGGCGCGCGGGTCGGGCTGCTCGCCGAGCGTGAGCACCAGCCCGGCCAGCGACACCTGCCCGGCCACGTGCGCGGCGCCGGCGGCCACCAGCAGGTCCGCGCGGTCGCCCGGGGTGATCACCAGAGCGCCGTCGGTGAGGTGGTCCAGCAGCGTCGGCACGTGCGCCGCGCCCACCACGTAGTCGAGCACGTCGCGGTCGAGCGCGGTCTCGTCGCCGGTGAGCACGGTGCCGCGCAGCGCCGCGGCCACCTCGGCCACCGTCGGCGCCGACACGGTCGGCACCTCCGGGATCGCGTACGCGGGCACCGGCAGCTCGGGCAGCGTCATGGGCTCCGGCACGCGGTTGGCCAGCGCCGCGATCACCGTCGCGCCGAGGTCCACCAGATCGTGGTACGCGCCACGCAGCGCGGCCGCGATCGCGTCGGGCGTCTGCCCGAACCCGTCCACCACGGGCACCACGACGCTGCCGAACTCGGTCGCGAGCCGGGCGTTGAAGGCCAGCTCGCGCGGGCCGGTGCCGTCGCCGTAGGCGAAGTCGCTGCCCACCACGACTATCGCCGGGCAGCGCCGTTCGACCTCGCGGTAGCGGGTGACGATCCGGGAGATCAGCTCCTCCCGGCGGCCGTCCGCGACGAGCGCGCTCGCCTCGGCGTACGTGGCGCCGTGCAGCTCGTCGACCGGCAGGTCCATCCGGTAGCGCTCGGTGAGCAGAGCGAGGATCGGGTCGGTGCCGTCACCCGACACGAGCGGCCGGAACGCGCCGATCCGTTCCACCTGCCGGGACAACAACTCGGCCAGCCCGAGGGCCACCGTCGATTTTCCCCCGCCCGAGCCAACGCCGGTCAGGTACACGCTGCGCGCCACGGCAACCAACCTACAAGATCGAGGTCGGTGCTGTCCGTTCTGCCTGGTCAGCGCGGCTAGCCGGGGGAGAAGGTGGGAATTTTTCGCATCTACACTTGGCCTTGTGGAAGGCCCGACAGCACTGATTCCCGTCGTACCGGAATCGCCCCCCGTCTTCGTAGACCCGAGCGGGCGGCGACGCCGGCGGCTGCGCCGTCTTGCCTACTGCGCGGGTGCGGCAGGTGTGATCTACACGGTCATGGTGGGAGCCAGCTTCGCCGGCGGTCCGATCACCCCGGACAGCGTCATCCCGTTCGTCGAGCCGACCAGCGAGCAGCGGCTGCCGTCGCCGAACCCGCCGGCGTCGCCCGCGCCCGCGCCGACCCGTCCCACGCCGGACACGCCCACCGACATCCGTACCGCTCCGGTGCGGGTGCCGGCCACCTCCGTCGCCCCCGCCACCACGGTCCCGCCGAGCCCTCGGTATCCCCGGCCGACCCGGACCGCCCCGACCGAGCCCCGGCCCGTCCGGACGCCGGCCACCACCGCGCCGCCCACCGCCCCCACCGCCGAGGTGCCGCCGCCCGTTGTCGACCCGC
Organism: Micromonospora sp. WMMA1949; assembly: GCF_027460145.1. Classification (NCBI taxonomy): domain Bacteria; kingdom Bacillati; phylum Actinomycetota; class Actinomycetes; order Micromonosporales; family Micromonosporaceae; genus Micromonospora; species Micromonospora sp. WMMA1949. The sequence continues at coordinate 3,643,936 of NZ_JAPZBG010000001.1, forward strand.
CGTCCGTCGTCGACCCGCCCGCCGCGCCGGTCGCGCCCGCCGATGAGTGACCAGGCGCCCGCGCGTCCGAACCCGCCGACTAGCGAGCAGCCGACAGTCACGCTGGACCCCCGCCGTGTGCACGCCGCCCGTCGGCACCGGGCCGGGCGGCACCCGGACGGCGCGCCCACGGTCGTGCCGGCCGTCCGGCAGATCCCCGGGGCGCCGCAGATCCCCGGCCCGCGCCGGTCCCGCGGCCGGCTTCTGCTGCCCCGGCCGAGCTGGGCCCTGGTCGCCATGGTCGTGGTCGTCCTGGGCGGTCTGCTGGTCGTCGAGGCGTACACGAACGCCGCGTTCGTACCGGACAACCGGGTGACGCCCGGCAGTCAGCGGGAGGTTCCCAGCTCGGTGATCGGGGGCGGCCCGATCGTCAACGTCGGCGCGGAGGGCCGCACCCAGTCGCACCGCCTGCCGGAGGGCACCGTCGCGCTCACATTCGACGACGGACCCGACCCCCGGTGGACGCCGGAGGTGCTACGCGTCCTGGACAAGTACCAGGTCAAGGGCACCTTCTTCGTCATCGGCTCGCAGGTGGTCAGCAACCCGGAGGTGACCCGCCGGCTGGTGGCCGAGGGACACGAGCTGGGCGTGCACACGTTCACCCACCCCGACCTCGCCGCGCTGCCGGAGTGGCGGCGGGAGCTGGAGTACGCGCAGACGCAGCTCGCCATCGCCAGCACCACAGGCGTCCGGCCGTCGCTGCTGCGCTTCCCGTACTCGTCCCGCGCGGACGCCTACACCGACCGGGACTGGCCGATGCTGCGGCACGCGGGCGAGCTGGGCTACCTCACCGTCGTCAACGACGTCGACAGCCGGGACTGGGAGCTGCCCCCGGTCGAGGAGATGGTCGCGAACGCCACGCCGGACGGGACGGCCGGCACGATCGCGCTGTGGCACGACGCGGGCGGCGACCGGTCCGGCACCGTGGCCGCGCTGGACCGGTACATCCCGGCGATGCTGGAGCGCGGGTACCGCTTCACCACCGTGAACGAGGGACTCAACCAGACGTTCGCGGCCGCGGGTGTGTCCGGCCCGGTGGGCGGGCACACGGCGGCCACGCTCGACGAGCGGTTGCGGGGCCACGTCCTGGTCGGCGCGGTACGCGTGGCCGACGGCATGTTCGGGATGCTCGGCGTCTTCTTCGTGCTCGTCGGGGTGCTCACCGTCGGCCGTACCCTGCTGCTGTTCGTCCTGGCCACCCGGCACGCGCGCCGTCGCCGTCGCCGCGACTGGTCCTGGGGCCCGCCGGTCACCGAACCGGTCTCGGTGATCGTGCCCGCCTACAACGAGCGGGAGGGCATCGCCGCGGCGGTGCGCTCGCTGGCCCTGGGCGACCATCCCGGCGGCATCGAGGTGGTGGTGGTCGACGACGGCTCCACCGACGGCACCGCCGACATCGTCGCGGCGCTGGGGCTGCCGAACGTCCGGGTCGTGCGCAAGCCCAACGGCGGCAAGCCGAGCGCGCTCAACACCGGCGTCGCGCTGGCCCGGCACGACCTGATCGTCATGGTCGACGGCGACACGATCTTCGAGCCGGACTCGGTCCGCCGGCTGGTCCAGCCGTTCGCCGACCCCCGGGTCGGCGTGGTCGCCGGCAACGTCAAGGTCGGCAACCGCCGCGGCCTGATCGCCAAGTGGCAGCACATCGAGTACGTCATCGGCTTCAACCTCGACCGCCGCCTCTACGAGACGCTGCGCTGCATGCCCACCGTCCCCGGCGCGATCGGGGCGTTCCGGCGCCAGGCGCTGGAGCAGGTGGGCGGCCTGACCGACGACACGCTGGCTGAGGACACCGACGTCACCATCGCCATCGGCCGCGCCGGCTGGCACATCGTGTACGAGGAGAGCGCCCGCGCCTGGACCGAGGCGCCGACCACCATCGGCCAGTTGTGGAAGCAGCGGTACCGGTGGAGCTACGGCACCATGCAGGCGATGTGGAAGCACCGGCGCTCGGTGATCGACAGCGGTCCGTCGGGCCGGTTCGGCCGGCGGTGCCTGTCGTTCCTGACGCTGTTCGGGGTGCTGCTGCCGCTGGCCGCACCGGTGATCGACCTGCTCGCGATCTACGGGCTTATCTTCCTGGACCGCAGCGACACGGGGGTGGCCTGGCTGGCGATGCTCGCGCTCCAGTTCCTCACCGCGGTGCTGGCCTTCCGGCTGGACCGGGAGAAGCTCGGCGTGCTCTGGGTGCTGCCGTTGCAGCAGTTCGTCTACCGGCAGGTGATGTACCTGGTGCTGCTCCAGGCGGTCGGCACCGCGCTGACCGGCGGCCGGCTGGGCTGGCAGAAGCTGCGGCGTACCGGAGACCTCCGGGTCGCCGGGCGGGGCGCGACCGGCTGACCCGTCAGTCGTCGTCCGGGTCGTCGAGGCGGGCCAGCCAGGTGGCGAACCGCTCGATCGGGGTCTCGAACTCCGGGTTCAGGTCGACGAAGTCACGCAGCCGCTCGCCCAGCCACTCCAGGCTGACCTGCTCGTCGCCCCGGCGCTCGACCAGCTCCTCGATGCCACGGTCGGTGAAGTACACGGTGTTCCTCTCGTCGTCGTACGGCAGCGGCCCGCCCCGGAGTCGGGACGGGCCGCTGCCGGTGGTGTCACGGGCGGGGGAGAGCCGCCTCGATCAGCGCGTTCTGCTCGACCTCGTGCATCTTCGCCGAACCCACCGCCGGCGCGGCGGCGGCCGGCCGGGAGATGCGGCGCAGCCGGACCTCGGGCAGGTGCTCCAGCAGGTTCAGCGCGACGAACGACCAGGCGCCCTGGTTGGCCGGCTCCTCCTGGACCCAGGCGAAGTCCTCGGCGTTCGGGTACTGCGCGAGCGCGGCCCGGACCTCCTCGACGGGCAGCGGGTAGAGCTGCTCCATCCGGATGATCGCGGTGTCCGTGACGCCCCGCTCCTGCCGGGCCTGGAACAGGTCGTAGTAGACCTTGCCCGAGCAGAGCAGCACGCGCTTGACCTGCTCCGGCGCCGGAGCCGCGGTGTCGGCCAGCACCGGCTGGAACGTGCCGGTGGTGAAGTCCTCCACCGGCGACACGCAGAGCTTGTGCCGCAGCAGCGACTTCGGCGTGAACACCACCAGCGGCTTGCGCTTGGGCGACAGGGCCTGGCGGCGCAGCAGGTGGAAGTAGTTCGCCGGGGTGGTCGGGATGGCCACCCGCATGTTGTCCTCGGCGCAGAGCTGCAGGAACCGCTCCGGGCGGCCGGAGGTGTGGTCCGGGCCCTGGCCCTCGTGGCCGTGCGGCAGCAGCAGGGTCACCGCGGAGCGCTGGCCCCACTTCACCTCGCCGGAGGAGATGAACTCGTCGATCACCGACTGGGCGCCGTTGACGAAGTCACCGAACTGGGCCTCCCAGGCGACCAGCGCGTTGATGTTCTCCACCGAGTAGCCGTACTCGAAGCCCATGGCCGCGTACTCGGAGAGCAGCGAGTCGTGGACGAAGAAGCGCGACCGCTCGCCGTCGGCGGTGAGCGACATCAGCGGCAGGTAGTCCTCGCCGGTCTTGGCGTCGACCACCGAGGCGTGCCGCTGGACGAACGTGCCGCGGCGCGAGTCCTGCCCGGCGAGCCGGACGGTGACGCCGTCGTGCAGCAGCGTGCCGAACGCGATGATCTCGGCGAAGCCCCAGTCGATGGCCCCCTCGACGGACATCTTGCGGCGCCGCTCCAGCAGCTGCTGGATCCGCTTGTGCGGGGTGAAGCCCTCGGGCAGGTTGACGTGCGCCTCGCCGATCGCCTTGACCACTGCGGCGTCGGTGGCGGTGTCGACCTGCGGCTCCGGCTCGTCCTCGCGCGCCGGGCGGCTGAGCTGACGCGGCGTGGTGGCGGCGTCCCGGGTGGCCTTGAAGACCCGCTCCAGCTGCCCCTGGTAGTCGCGCAGCAGCTCCTCCGCGTCCTCCACGGTGATGTCGCCGCGCCCGATCAGCTCCTCGGTGTAGAGCTTCCGGACCGACCGCTTCGAGTCGATGATCTTGTACATCTCCGGGTTGGACATCGACGGGTCGTCACCCTCGTTGTGCCCGCGCCGGCGGTAGCAGACCATGTCGATCACGACGTCCTTGTTGAACGCCTGCCGGTACTCGAACGCGAGCCGGGCCACCCGGACCACTGCCTCCGGGTCGTCGCCGTTCACGTGAAAGATCGGCGCCTGGATCATCCGGGCCACGTCGGTGCTGTAGAGGCTGGACCGGCTGTACTCCGGGGCGGTGGTGAAGCCGACCTGGTTGTTGACGACCACGTGCACGGTGCCGCCGGTGCGGTAGCCGCGCAGCTGGGAGAGGTTGAGCGTCTCGGCGACCACGCCCTGGCCGGCGAAGGCAGCGTCACCGTGCACGGCCAGCGGCAGCACGGTGTAGCCCTCCAGCTTGAGGTCGATCCGGTCCTGCTTGGCCCGGACTATGCCCTCCAGCACCGGGTCGACGGCCTCCAGGTGCGACGGGTTCGCCACCACCGACACCTTGACCGCGTGCTCGCCGTCCGGGGTGGTGAACTTGCCGTTCTGGCCGAGGTGGTACTTCACGTCGCCCGAGCCCTGCGTGGACCGCGGGTCGAGGTGTCCCTCGAACTCGGAGAAGATCTTCTCGTACGGCTTGCCGACGATGTTCGCCAGCACGTTGAGCCGGCCGCGGTGCGCCATGCCGATGACGACCTCGTCCAGACCGGCCTCGGCGGAGCACTCCAGCACCTCGCCGAGCAGCGGGATCAGCGACTCGCCGCCCTCCAGCGAGAAGCGCTTCTGGCCGACGTACTTGGTCTGCAGGAACGTCTCGAACGCCTCGGCGGCGTTGAGCCGGTTCAGCACGTGCTTCTGCTCGTCGGAGCTGGGCTTCTCGTACTTGCGCTCGACCCGCTCCTGGATCCAGCGGCGCTCCTCCGGGTCCTGGATGTGCATGTACTCGATGCCGACCCGGCGGCAGTACGAGTCGCGCAGCACGCCGAGGATCGAGCGCAGCTTCATCCGCTGCTGGCCGGCGAAGCCGTTGACCGGGAAGACGCGGTCGAGGTCCCAGAGCGTGAGCCCGTGCTGGAGGACGTCCAGGTCCGGGTGCTTGCGGATCTTGAACTCCAGCGGGTCGGTGTCGGCCATCAGGTGGCCGCGCACCCGGTACGCGTGGATCAGCTCGTGCACCCGAGCGGTCTTGTTGATCTGGCCTTCGCTGTCGACGGCCACGTCGCGCATCCAGCGCACCGGCTCGTACGGGATCCGCAGCGAGGTGAAGATGTCGTCGTAGAAGCCACGCTCGCCGAGCAGCAGCTCGTGCATCACCTTCAGGAACTCGCCGGACTGCGCGCCCTGGATGATCCGGTGGTCGTACGTGCTGGTCAGCGTGATGACCTTGCTGACCGCGTTCTCGGCCAGGGTGGCCTCGCTCATGCCCTGGTAGGGGGCCGGGTATTCCATCGCACCGACGCCGATGATGGCGCTCTGCCCCTGCATCAGACGCGGGATCGAGTGCACCGTGCCGATGCCGCCCGGGTTGGTCAGCGAGATCGTGGTGCCGGAGTAGTCGTCCATGGTCAGCTCGTTGCGGCGGGCGCGCCGGACCACGTCCTCGTACGCCTGCCAGAACTGCCGGAAGTCCATCTGCTCGCAGCCCTTGATGGACGGCACCACCAGGTTGCGCGAGCCGTCCGGCTTGACCAGGTCGATCGCGATGCCCAGGTTGACGTGCTCCGGGCGGACCATCGCCGGCTTGCCGTCGACCTCGGCGAAGGAGTTGTTCATCTCCGGGTGCTCGACGACCGCGCGGACCAGCGCGTACCCGATCAGGTGGGTGAAGCTGACCTTGCCACCGCGACCACGGGTCAGGTGGTTGTTGATCACGATGCGGTTGTCGACGAGCAGCTTGGCCGGGACGGCGCGCACGCTGGTGGCGGTCGGGACCGACAGCGACGCGTCCATGTTCTGCACGATCTTGGCGGCGACGCCGCGAAGCGGCGTGGTGCCCGCGGCGCTCGCGGTCGGCGCCTTGGCGGCCGGCTTGGCCGGGGCGGACTTCTTCGCCGGCTCAGGCGCCTTCGCCGCCGGCTTCGCTGCGGGCTTGGCCGGGGCGGACGCCTTCGGCTCGGCCTTGGGGGCGGCCTTCGGCTCCGCCTTGGCGGGCTGCTCCTTGACGGTGGCCACTGCTTCCTGCTGCTCGGCCGGCTCCGGCTTCGCGGCCGGCTTGGCCTGCCCGTCCGGGCGCGGCGTGGCGGCGCCCGGGGCCGGCCGGTAGTCGGCGAAGAAGTCGTGCCAGGCCGAATCGACGCTCGAGGGGTCGGCGAGGTAACGCTGGTACATCTCCTCGACGATCCACTCGTTCGGGCCGAAACCCGCCAGTGGGTTCTCCTGCGAAGTCTGCTGGGTCGACACGGCCGCTAATCGCCTCTTTCACGCGGTTGTGAATGTCACGGTGGCCCCCGGTGACCCCCGGTTGCCGACGCTGGGTAAACCGATGCCAAGGCTACGCCGTGCGCTGCGCGCAGGCATTCTCGCCTCCGGCTGGTGGTCCGTTTCACAGAAGATGCCAGAAGTTCGGCAAACGCTGCGTGATCCGCCGACTCCTGCTAGACGGCGAAGGCCCCGGCCGGTGACGGGTGTCACCGGCCGGGGCCCGGCCTGACCGCGAGGTCAGGAGATGTCGCGCTTGCGGATCGTGGCCACGCCGATCGCGCCGGCCACCACCGCGTACCCGATCAGCACCAGCGCGCCCGCCCACTGCGGCGGGTTGCCCGGGATGTCGGTGTCGCCGCCCACCATGAGCCCGGAGGCCAGGGACGGGACCAGCAGCTGGAGCTTGTTGATCCAGTCGCCGTACCGCGAGGCGAGCAGGCTCAGCACGATCGCCGCACCGATCGCGCCACCCAGGTAGAACAGGATGCCGGTCACGGTGGCGCCGATCTGGCTGCGGATCAGCACGCCGAGCCCGACGCCGAGCACCGACCAGAGCAGGTAGGCCAGGCCGTTGAGCGCGATCGCCCGCCAGATCGCCCCGCTGCCGAGCTGCGAGCCGACGTCCACCGAGTTGAGGATCAGCGGCGAGATGATCAGGTTCAGCACAGTGGTGACGAGCCAGAACAGCAGCGCCAGCACGCCGGCCGCGGCCAGCTTGGCCAGCATCACCGCGGTGCGGTGCGGTGCGGTGAGGAACGTGGTGGTCACCGTCTGGTGGAAGAACTCGCTGGTCACCACCACGATGCCGAGCAGCAGCACGATGAGCAGGCCGAAGAACTGGCCGTTGGTGTAGAGGTTGGCCGCCAGGTTGTCGGCGGCCGAGATGGCCTGCAACTGGTCGGACTGCTCGGCCGGTACCTCGCCGAAGTCCCCGCCGGCCAGCGCCTCGGTCTGCAACCAGTTGAAGAACAGCGTGAGCGCCCACAGCGCCAGGCTGATCAGCCCGAAGATCCACCAGGTGCTGGTGGTACGGATCTTGAGCAGTTCGGATCGGACCAGCGTCATCGGATCTCCGCCTTTCCGGCCGTCAGCTCCAGGAAGACCCCTTCGAGGTCGGGGCGCTCGGTGGTCAGCTCGTGCAGCTCCACCTTGGCGGCCAGCGCGACCCGGCCCACGGTCGGCGCGTCCACGCCGGTCACCAGCAGCGCGCCGTGCGGGTCGGTGTCGACGGTTGCCGACTGCTCGCGCAGCGCCGCGACCAGCTCGTCGGCCTGCGGGGTGCGCACCCGCACCCGCACGTCGTGCGTCATCGACGCCATCACCTGGTCGACCGGGCCCTGCCGGACCAGCTTGCCGGCCGCGATGATCACCACGTCGTCGGCGAGCAGCTGCATCTCGGAGAGCAGGTGGCTGGAGACCAGCACCGTCCGTCCCTCGGCGGCGAGCCCCTTGAGGAAGCCGCGCATCCAGCGGATGCCCTCCGGGTCCAGGCCGTTCGCCGGCTCGTCCAGGATCAGCACCTGCGGGTTGCCGAGCATCGCTGCGGCGATGCCGAGCCGCTGCTTCATGCCGAGCGAGTAGCCCTTGAACTTGCGCTTGGCGGCGGGCGTGAGCCCGACCAGCGCCAGCGCCTCGTCGGCGCGCTCCTTCGGCAGGCCCGCCGCAGCGCAGATCACCCGCAGGTGGTTGATGCCGGTGCGGCCCTTGTGCGCGCTGGACGCCTCCAGCACCGCGCCGACCGTACGCAGCGGGTCGGGCAGGTCGGCGTACCGGCTGCCACCGATGGTGGCCGTGCCGGCGCTCGGCGTCACCAGGTTGAGCAGCATGCGCAGCGTGGTCGTCTTACCGGCGCCGTTCGGGCCGAGGAAGCCGGTGACCCGGCCCGGCTCGACGGTGAACGACAGGTTGTCCACCGCGCGGACGTTCTTGTATTGCTTGGTCAGGCCGGACACGATGATCTGGCCGGTCCCGGCACTGGGGCGTGGCTGCCCGTCGGACATCATTCTCCTCTCCTGCCCCGGCGGGCTCGTCGCGCGCCGGTGGGGCGCCGTTGCGGGGGCACCCGGCAACAGCCTTCCAACCCGGCGCAAGGGGGTCAATCAGGCGGGACGCGTACGCGCCGTCCTCCTCAGGGAGGAGATCACCGGGCCGGCAGCGCCACCCAGGTCGCCCGGGCACGGCCGAGGAGCGCGCCGTCCGCACCGTACAGGCTGGTGTGCACCTCGGCCCGGCGTCCCTCGGAACCGACCGCGACGCCGGTCACCACGCACTCGTCGCCGGGCCGTGGCAGCGCCGTGACCTGCGCGGCGATCCGCCCCAGCACGTACGGCCGGCCGGGCGCGAGCACCGCCCAGCCGCCCGGGCAGTCCAGCGCCGCCCACACCGTCGCGGGCACCACCTCGGCCGGCGCGCGGAACGGCGCGGCGGTCCGCCCGTCCGGCAGCCGGCCGGGGAAGATCCGCAGCCCGTCCGGGTTCGCCGGGCCGCAGACGTAGCAGCGGGGGAACGGGTGGTCGACCAGACCGGGGTACGCCCGCGCGGCCTGCTCCGCCGTCGCCGGGTCCACCGGCGGCACCACCGCGTCGACCGGCTCGATCCGGCGCACCTGGGCGATCAGGTGACCGTCCGGGTCGCGTACCTCGCCGTCGGCGGCGGTCAGCGGCGTGTCCAGCGGCGGCGGCCGGCGCAGGGTGACCTCCACCGGCCCCCGGTCGTCGATCAGCGCGGCGAAGATGCCGGCGCTCCAGCCGCCGTTGCCGGAGCCGTCCGGCCCCTGGAAGCGGGCCTCGACCAGCATGTGCACCTCCGGGTTCCCTCCGCCGGCGCCGTCGCGGCGGTCCGCCCGGCAGCCTCGCACACGCCGGTCCCGTCCCGGCCGTCCCGGTTCGCACGCCGCCGCCGACCGGCGTTCACCGGATCGACACCCCTCATCCCGTCCGGCGGCAACCCGGGGCACCTACACAGGAGTCATGGCCGTTCTGCACGCCGCTGGCGCACCGCTCACGACCAGCGGTTACACCCTGCTGATCGCCGACGACCCGACACTGGTCGCGGCCGCGCAACGCCTGCGCCACGAGGTGTTCGCCGGCGAACTCGGCGCCACCCTGCCGACCGCCGCCACCGGGCTCGACACCGACGGGTTCGACGCGTACTGCGACCACTTGGTGGTGCTGCGCGAGGGCACCGGCGAGGTCGTCGGCACGTACCGGCTGCTGCCGCCCGGCCGCACCGACCGCCGGTACGCCGACGCCGAGTTCGACCTGAGCCCGCTGGCCCCGCTCCGCGACCACCTGGTCGAGGCGGGCCGCTCCTGCGTCCACCCCGATCACCGCACCGGCGCGGTGATCAACCTGATGTGGGCCGGGATCTGCCGCTACCTGCACCTGCGCGGCGCCCGCTGGCTCGGCGGCTGCGCCTCGGTGCCGGTCGCCGACGGCGGGACCGCCGCCGCGCAGGTGTGGGCCGAGGTCACCGCCCGGCACCTCGCCCCGCCGCTGCTGCGGGTCACCCCGCGCCGGCCCTGGTTCGCCGAGGCGCCGGCCGCCGACCTCGCCGCGCTCAAGCCGGCGCAACGGCGGGCGCTCGTGCCGCCGCTGCTGCGCGGCTACCTGCGGCTGGGCGCCTGGGTGGCCGGCGAGCCCGGGTACGACGCGGACTTCGGCTGCGCCGACTTCTACGTGTTGTTCTCGCTGGACCGGATGAACCCGCGCTACCTGCGGCACTTCCTCGGCGAGGCCGGGTCGTGACCGCCGCCGCCGAGCCGTGGGTGGCCGGTCCGGGTGCCGGGGAGGGCCTGTGGCGGCCCACCTCCGGCTGCGGGCCGGACTGCCTTCCGCCGCTCGCCGCCCCGGACGTGTCGCGGCTGCGCCGGGCGGGACGGCTGCTCGGCGTACTCGGCATGCTGCTGGCCGGGGCGGGCCTGACCGTGCTGCTGCCGCTGCTGTCCGCCGCCCGGGGCCGGGCCGCGTTGCGGGGCTGGGCGCGGTGGACGCTGCGTACCCTCGGGGTCCGGCTGCTGGTCCGCGGCCGGGTGCCGCGCGGGCGTGCGCTGCTGGTCGCCAACCACGTCTCCTGGCTGGACGTCCTGGCGGTGCTCGCCGTGTCGCCGGTCCGGATGGTGGCGAAGCGCGAGGTCCGGAGCTGGCCGCTGGTCGGCGCGCTGGCCGCCGCGGCGGGCACCGTCTTCGTGGACCGGTCCCGGCCGCGTGACCTGCCGGCCACCGTCGCGCGGGTGGCCGGCGCGCTGCGGTCCGGGCGGTCGGTGGCGGTGTTCCCGGAGGGTACGACCTGGTGCGGCGCCGCTTCGGACTGCCGCCCGAGCCGCGGCTTCCGCCCGGCGATGTTCGAGGCCGCCTTGGCGGCGGGCGCTCCGGTGGTGCCGTTGCGCATCGGCTACCGGTACGCGGGTGATCCGAGCACCCTGCCCGCCTTCCTCGGTGCGGAGACGCTCGTGGCGTCGGTACGCCGGGTGCTCGCCGCCCGGGGCCTGACCGTGTCGGTGACGTTGGGGGCGGCGCTGCACCCGGCCGAGGGCGCTGATCGCCGCGCGCTGGCCCGGATCGCCGAGGCCGCCGTCCACCCGGTCGCGCGGCTCGTCGGGGACGCGACATAGTCGCGATAGTGTCTTGTTCAGTCGCGATGTATCGCGTTATGCTCCTCGCAACACCGGGTGTGCCGTGGGTCGGCACGCCGACGAGGGGAGCGTGTCATGGCCAACTGGACGGTCGAGAGCCCGCAGCGGATCACCGTGGACGAGCCGATCACCCGGCTCGACGCCGAGCTGATCAGCGGCCGGCTGAACGTGGTCGGCGCCGACGGACCGGCCCGGGTCGACGTGACCCGGATCAGCAGCCGGCCGCTCCTCGTCGAGGTGCGCGACGGGCGGCTGACGATCCGACACAAGCGCAAGCCCGGCCTGCTCGGCATCTTCTCCTGGTTCGGCAACCGGATCCGGGCCGAGGTGTCCGTCGCCGTTCCGCCGGACGTGCTGGCCACCCTGTCGGTGGTCAGCGGCGCGCTCGTCGCGTCCGGGCTGCGCCGGGAGACCCGGGTCGACGTCACCTCCGGCCAGGTGACGTTGCGCGGGCTGCGGGGGCGTACGAGCGCGAAGGTCATCTCCGGGCCGGTCGAGGCGCTCGGCATCGGCGGCGACCTGGACCTGGAGACGGTCTCCGGTGAGCTGATCCTGGCCGACAGCGCGCCCGAGCGGGTCCGCGCCCACGCCGTCTCCGGCTCGATCACCTGCGACCTGGACAACCCGCGCGGCAGCGAGATCCGGCTCAGCGCCATCTCCGGCAGCATCACCGTGCGGGTCCGTGAGGACAGCGACCTCACCGTGCACCTGCACACCACCTCCGGCAAGATCACCAGCGGCTTCCCGCAGGTGGACAGCGGTGGACGCGGGATCGGCTCGATCAAGGACAGCCACGGTGTGCTCGGCGGGGGTGCGGGTAGGCTCTGGGCCTCCGCGACCTCCGGCAGCATCGCGCTGCTCGCCCGCCCGGTCGCGCCCGTCGACCATGTGGAGGACGTGCCGTGACCGCGGTGTTCAGCCACGGCCGGCTCCGGCTCTACCTGCTGAAGCTGCTCGACGACGGTCCGAAGCACGGCTACGAGCTGATCCGTCTGCTGGAGGAGCGCTTCCTCGGCCTGTACGCACCAAGCGCCGGCACCATCTACCCGCGCCTGCAACGGCTGGAGGCGGAAGGGCTGGTCACGCACACCGCAGCGGGCGGACGCAAGGTCTACGAGATCACCGAGGCGGGCCGCGCCGAACTGCGGCAGCGCGCCGACGAGCTGTCGACGCTGGAGAGCGACATCGGCGCCGCCGTCGAGGACCTCTCCGCGCTGGCCGGGGAGATCCGCACCGAGGTACGCGGATCGGTGCGCGACCTGAAGCGGGAGCTGCGCGAGGTGGCCCGCCAGACCCGGCAGGGCGGCTGGACGGCGTCCACCGCCCGCCCGGCGAGCGGCGAGGGCCCGGCCCGCCCGGACGACTCGCCGCTGCTCGCCGACTTCGACAAGCGGCTGGCCGCGTTCACGGTCGAGGTCGGGGCGCTGGTCCGGGCCCGGCGGCTGAGCGACAACCAGCTCCGTACCGCGATCCGGCTGCTCGACGGCGCGCTGGAGGGCCTGCGGCGACTGCTCCGCTGATCTCACAGGTTGTTTCCAGGGAGCACCCAGCGCGGCCGCAGCCGGAGCGCGGATGATGGGTGACATGGCGGCTACCCAGACCGAGGCTCGGCTTCTCGTCGTCGAGGACGACCCCAACATCCTCGAACTGCTCTCCGCGAGCCTGCGCTTCGCGGGCTTCGACGTGGCCACCGCGACCAGCGGCAGTGCCGCGCTGAACGCCGCCAAGGACCACCGGCCCGACCTGGTGGTGCTCGACGTGATGCTGCCCGACCTGGACGGCTTCGAGGTCATCCGGATGCTGCGCGAGGGCGGTACGCGTACCCCGGTGGTCTTCCTGACCGCGCGGGACGCCACCGACGACAAGATCCGTGGGCTCACCCTGGGCGGCGACGACTACGTCACCAAGCCGTTCAGCCTGGAGGAGCTGACCGCCCGGATCCGGGCCGTGCTGCGGCGTACCGCGACCGGCGACCAGACTCCCTCCCGGCTCACCTTCGCCGACCTGGAACTGGACGAGGAGACCCACGAGGTGCACCGGGCCGGCCAGCGCGTACAGCTGTCGCCGACCGAGTTCAAGCTGCTGCGCTACCTGATGCTCAACGCCAACCGGGTGCTCAGCAAGGCGCAGATCCTCGACCACGTCTGGAACTACGACTTCCGGGGTGACGACAACATCGTCGAGTCCTACATCTCGTACCTGCGGCGCAAGGTCGACAACACCCAGCCCCGGCTGATCCACACGCTCCGGGGAGTGGGATACGTGCTCCGCAAGCCGGCGGCGTGAACGTCGTCCACGACGCGAAGGGCAGGCTGCGTAGCGTCCCGCTCCGGCTGAAGCTCGTCGCCGCGGTCCTCGCGCTCGTGGCTGTGGCGCTGGTGGTGATCAGCGGTCTGACGGCGTTCCTGCTGCGGAACTACCTGATCGGGCAGGCGGACGACCAGCTCCGCGGCGGCGCGTACACGGTGGCCAACACGCTCGACAGGGCCGGCGGCGGCCCGATCAAGATCACCATTCCGTCGGACTACGTGGCGTCCACCGTGGCGCCCGGCGAGTTGCCCGATGAGCCGAGGCGCTACGAGGGCCTGCGCGACGAGGAACTGCCCCGGTTCCCCGCCGACTACGCGGGCTACCAGGAGCGGGTGGGCGACCCGTTCACCGTGCGCTCCGAGGACGGCCGCAGCCGGTGGCGGATGCTCTACACCGCCCTGCCCGACGGGCGGATCATCGCGTTCGGGCAGCACCTCACCGGCATCGACTCCGCGGTCGGCCGGCTGGTGTGGATAGACCTCCTGGTCGGTGGCGCGGTGCTGATCTCGCTGGCGTCCGTCGGCGCCGGGATCGTGCGTACCAGCCTGAAGCCGCTGGTGGAGATAGAGCGTACGGCGGCCGCCATCGCCGGCGGCGACCTGACCCGGCGGGTGCCCGACCCGGAGGAGGGGCGGTCGTGCCCGACCTCCGAGCTGGGCCGCCTGTCCCGGGCGCTCAACGCGATGCTGGCCCAGATCGAGGCCGCGTTCACCGCGCGGGCCGCCTCCGAGGCGGCGGCGCGCAGCGCCGAGATGGGCGCGCGGGACGCCGCCGCGTACGCGCAGGCGTCGGAGGCGCGGGCCCGCCGGTCCGAGGAGCGGATGCGGCAGTTCATCGCCGACGCCTCGCACGAGCTGCGCACGCCGCTGACCACCATCCGGGGCTTCGCCGAGCTGTACCGGCAGGGCGCGGCGCGGGCGCCGGAGCAGACCGCCGACCTGCTGCGCCGCATCGAGGACGAGGCGTCCCGGATGGGTCTGCTGGTGGAGGACCTGCTGCTGCTGGCGCGGATGGACCGGGAGCGGCCGATCGCGCTGGCCCCGGTCGAGCTGCCGGTGCTGGCCTCGGACGCGGTGGAGGCGGCCCGGGTGGTCGCCCCGGACCGGCGGATCGAGCTGGAGCGGGACCCGGGCGCCGGCCCGCTGGTGGTGCTCGGCGACGACGCGCGCCTGCGCCAGGTGATCGGCAACCTGATGACGAACGCGCTCACCCACACCCCGCCGGACGCGTCGGTGACGCTGCGGCTGCGGGCGGAGGCGGGCAACCTCGCCGTGGTGGAGGTGGCGGACACCGGTCCCGGCCTCACCCCGGAGCAGGCCGAGCGGGTCTTCGAGCGGTTCTACCGGGTGGACGCCGCGCGTACCCGCCGGGCCGGCGGACCGATCAGCACCGGCCTCGGCCTGGCCATCGTGGCGGCGCTCGTCGCCGCGCACCACGGCACCGTCGAGGTGGCGGAGACGCCGGGCGGCGGGGCGACGTTCCGGGTGAAGCTGCCGCTGCTGCCGGAGGCGCCCGAGCCGGGCGAGTGACATTCAGAAAACTTCCAGGCGGATTCCAGGCTGGTGACAGTGCTACGGGGAAAGCTGGTGACATGACCGACCACGAGACCGATCCGCAGCGGTCGCCGGCCCCCGCCGACGCCGAGCCGTCGCACCACACCGCCGAGCTGCCCCGCGTCGAGAGCGGGACGTCGGACTCCTCCAGCAACCCGGCCGCGGCGTCGGTTCCGGCCGACTCCCCGGCCGCCGGAACCAGCACGCCCGCCGGGCCGTACCCGCCGCAGCCGGCGACGCCGTCCGCGCCGCCGTATCCGGCCTCGGGGCAGCCCCACCCCTGGTACGGGCAGCAGCACCAGCAGGGCGGCTGGAACCAGCAGCCCACCTCGGGCTACCCGTCCACCCAGCACGGCGGGCCGGTCCCGTCGTACCAGGCGCAGCCGTACCAGACGCAGCAGGGCTACCAGTCGTACCAGCCCGGGCAGCCGATGCCGCAGTGGGGCCAGCAGCAGCCGCCGCGGCCCAGCCGGGCCGGGAAGATCGTCGGCGCGGGCGCGCTGGCACTGGCGCTGATGTTCGGCTCCGGCGTGGCGGGTGGCGCCCTCGCTCTCGGGCTCAACGGGGACGGGCCCACCCGCACCTACTCGGCCGCTCCGGTGATCAACAGCGCCGACCTGCCCAAGATCGCGGCCTCCGTCCAGGACAGCATCGTCACGATCATGACGGGCAGCGGTGAGGGCTCCGGGGTGATCCTCAGCGCCGACGGGTTCGTGCTCACCAACAACCACGTGGTCGCCGGCGGCGGCGACACCGTCCGCGTGGTCTTCGCCAACGGCAAGAGCGCCTCCGCGAAGGTCGTCGGCACCGACCCGAAGACCGACCTGGCGGTGGTCCAGGCCAGCGGCGTCAGCGACCTGAAGGCGGCCAAGTTCGGCGACAGCGACGCCATGCAGGTCGGTGACCAGGTGCTCGCCCTGGGCAGCCCGCTCGGCCTCCAGGGCTCGGTCACCGCCGGCATCCTCAGCGCCCGCGACCGCACCATCCAGGCGGGCGGCGGCCAGCAGCAGAACCCGCAGCAGGGCGCGAGCTCGATCTCCGGCCTGCTGCAGACCGACGCCCCGATCAACCCGGGCAACTCCGGCGGCGCGCTGGTGAACACCCGGGGTGAGGTCATCGGCATCAACACCGCCATCGCCACCGCCGGACAGGGCAGCACCGGGAACATCGGCGTGGGCTTCGCCATCCCGAGCAACAAGGCCAAGGACGTGGCCGAGAAGCTCCAGCGCGGCGAGAAGATCAGCCACCCCTCGCTCGGGGTGAGCGTGAACGGCGCCGAGGACGGCGGAGCGCTCGTCGCCGCCGTCACGCCCGGCAGCCCCGCCGAGAAGGCCGGGCTGCAGCGCGGCGACGTGATCACCAAGTTCGGCGACAAGGTGATCAACGATTCGAACGACCTGGTCGGCGCCGTGCAGGCCGGCAAGGTCGGTGACCGGGTCGAGGTGCAGTACAAGCGAAACGGATCCAGCGAGAGCGCAACCGTGACGCTCGCCGAGACGTCGTAGTCCCGAGGACCTGCCTCCCTCCTGGGCGGCGGGTGACGGAGCCAAGGGGGTTGGCTCCGTCACCCGCCGCCCCTCCTCGTTTCTCACCCGGTGCGGGTGAGCGCGCCTCACCCGCACGGTGGGCAGGCTCGGGGCATGACGACCACGTCCGCCGTGCGTACCGACCAGGAGATCCAGCGCGACGTCCTCGCCGAACTGGACTGGGACGCGCAGACCCGCGCCACCGAGGTCGGCGTGACGGTCTCGCGGGGCGTCGTCACGCTCACCGGCCAGGTGGACAGCTACGCCCGGCGCTGGGCCGTCGAGCGCTGCGCCTACCGGGTACGCGGCGTCCGAGCGGTCGCCAGTGACCTGGCCGTCGACCTGCCCGCCACGGACCTGCGTACCGACGCGGACATCGCGATCGCGGCCGGCCGGGCGCTGGAGTGGGACAGCTTCGTGCCCGCCGAGCGGCTGGACGTGACGGTGGCAGACGGCTGGGTGATGCTCCGGGGCGAGGTCGAGTTCGGCTTCCAGCGCCGTACCGCCGAGCGGGAACTGCGCCGGCTGCGGGGCGTACGCGGGGTGACGAACCTGGTCGAGGTGCGGCCCCCGGCTCCGCCGAGCGACGAGCAGAGGCGGCTCGACCTGCGCGCCCTGCTGCTGCGGCGCACCGGGACCGATCGGATCGACGCCCGGGTCGACGGGGACACGGTGGTGCTCGACGGCGCGGTGAGCGCCTGGTGGCAGCGGGAGGACGCGGAACGGGCCGCCTGGGCGCTGCCCGGCGTACGGGAGGTGCACGTCGGGATCGTGGTGTCCGGCTGACCGGTGTCGTTTACCGCGGGCCGGGCCGGGAACCCGCGCGCAGCGGGGTACGCCGGGGACCGACGGGGAGGACTCGTGGCCGTGAACCAGCAGTCCCCGGAGCGCGCCCGGGCCGGGCCGCTGCGGATCGCCATGGTGGTGCCGCCGTGGCTGTCGGTGCCGCCGCCCGGCTACGGCGGTCTGGAGACAGTGGTGGCGGGCCTCGTCGACGCGCTCGTCGACAGGGGACACCGCGTCACGCTGTTCGGCGCCGGGACCGAGCACGGCACCGCCGCCGACTTCGTCTCCACCTGCGACGACCTCCAGTACGAGCGGATGGGCGAGTCGCTGCCCGAACTGGCGCATCTCGCTCACGTGGACCGCCTGGTCGACCCGGCCGCCTTCGACCTGATCCACGACCACACCACGATCGGCCCGCTGGTGGCCGGCCGCCGCCGGGTGCCCACCGTGGCCACCGTGCACGGCAACCCGGTCGGGGAGTACGGCACGGTGCTCGGCAACACCGACCGGGGGGTGGGGCTGGTCGCGATCTCGCACACCCAGCGCCGGGCCAACCCGGGTCTGCCCTGGGCCGGCACGGTTCACAACGCGATGCCGCTGCGGGACATCCCCCGCAAGCGCAGCCCCGGCGCGGGCCCGGTGCTCTGGCTGGCCCGGTTCAGCCCGGACAAGGGCCCGGACGTGGCGATCGCGGCCTGCCGCGCGGCCGGGTTGCCGCTCACGCTCGCGGGCAAGAGCAACGAACCTGCCGAGCGCCGCTACCTGGAACAGGTGGTCCGGCCGCTGCTCGGCGACGACGTGACACTCGTGGTGAACGCGGACCGGGCGACGGCGTTGCGGCTGCTGCTGGACGCGCGTTGCCTGATCATGCCGATCCAGTGGGCGGAGCCGTTCGGCATGGTGATGGTGGAGGCGATGGCGACCGGCACCCCGGTGGTGGCGCTGGGCCGGGGCGCGGTGCCGGAACTGGTCCGCAACGGGATCACCGGTTTCGTCTGCGAGCACCCCGGCGAGCTGCCGGCGGCGTTGCGGGCGGCGGCGGACCTGGACCCGGCGGACTGCGTGGCGCACGTGGCGGAGAACTTCTCGGTGGAGCGGATGGCCGCCGACTACGAGGCGGTCTACCGGGGCTTCCTCGCCGCGCGGGCGCCCGCACGGGCACCCCTGGCGGTGGCGCCGGCCGTCGCCGGGTGAGCCGTCAGGTCTGCCCGGCCACGAGTTCCGCCGCGGCGGCGTCGAGTCGCCGCGCGTACCCGGGGCTGATGCTGCCCTCGCGGCGACGCTCGTCGATCTTGCCGCGGAGCCGGTCCACGGCGGCGGTCACCTCGCCCTCACCGCTCGCGGCGACCGCGTTGCGCAGCAGGTTGCGCAGGTCCACCCCGACGTCCTCGCGGATCTGGCCCTCCGTCAGCCCGTCCTCGATCAGCCCGTCCACCCGTTCGGCGGCGTCGGCCTGACCGGCGCCCGGCGGCCGGGCACCGCCGGTCGGCGGCACCGACGTCGGCGCGGCCGGCGACGTGGTGGCCGGCGCCTCGGTCACCGGCGGCTCGGCGGGCGTCGGCTGCACCGGCCCGGCGGTCGGCAGGACCCGGGGGTCGGCGGGCCGGTCCGGCGTCAGCGCGGGCGCCAGCAGCGCCGCGGCGGCGACCACTGCCACACCGACGGCCGCCACCGTGAGGGTGCGGCGCCGGCCCGGCCCGGCTGCCGGAACCGGCTGCGCGGCGGGGACGGGCTCCGGGGACGGGACCGGCCCCGGCGGCGCGGCTGCGGCGGCCGGTTCCGGGCCGGCCGGCGGCGAGGTCAGAGCGGGCAGCGTCATGGTCGGCGCCAGCATGGTGGCGGCCTGCGGGTCCGCCGGCAGCATCTGGTCGCGCAGCACGGCAGCCACCCGGTGCGCGGTGGGCCGGCGACGCGGGTCGCGGGCCAGGCAGCGCAGGCAGATCTCCGCGACCGGCCGGGGCAGCCCCGGTACGTCGTCCAGCGTGGGCTCCGGACTGTCCGCGAGCGCCGCGCTCAGTTGCTCCCAGGTCTCCGCCGGGTACGGCGGCTGCCCGGTCAGCGTCTCGAACAGCAGCACGCCGAGCGAGTACACGTCGGTGGCCGGCTGGGCGGGCGCCCCGTCGAGCCGTTCCGGGGCCACGTACGCCGGGGTGCCGAACGTGCCGCCGTCCTCGTCGTCGTCCGGCGTGCCGATCCGGGTGGCGATGCCGAAGTCGAGCACCTTCGCGCCGGTGCCGGTCATCATGACGTTCGCCGGTGTGACGTCGCGGTGCACGATGCCGAGCCGGTGCGCCGCGGCCAGCGCCTCGGCCACCTGCGCGCCCGTCTCCACCGCCACCGGCCAGGGCAGCGGCCCCTGGGTGAGCCGGTGCTCCAGCTCCTCGCCGCTGAGCAGTTCCATCACCACGAACGAGGTGATCGAGCCGTCCGGGGCCACCGTCTCGCCGTAGTCGTGCACGGCGGTGACGTGCGGATGGTCGAGCTGGGCGGCCGAGCGGGCCTCCTCGCGCACCATGTCGCGGAACCGCGCGTCGGCGGCGAGCGAGGGGGCGAGCACCTTCACCGCCACCACCCGGTCGAGCACCTCGTCGCGGGCACGCCAGATCACCGACATGCCACCGGCACCGATCCGGTCGATGAGCCGGTACCGCCGGGCCAGCAGACGGCCGGCCTGGAGTGTCGCCATCAGCTCGCACCTGCCTGCGCTCGGGAGCGCTATCAGGTTCCGTGAATGTGTCTTACGTGTCAACAGTCCGCGCGGCGCCAATCGCGCGGCGCACATCCGCGATGGCTCCCCGTCACCGCCGGGAGCGGCGGGGACGTCCGCCCGGCCGGTTGTGCGCCGCGTGCCAGGATGAACGCATGGCAGCAGGTCCGGTGGCGTTCGTGCTCGGCGGCGGGGGAGTGCTCGGCGCGGTCGAGGTGGGCATGCTGCGTGCGCTGTTCCGCGCCCGGATCACACCCGATCTGGTGCTCGGTACGTCGATCGGCGCGGTCAACGGCGCCCTGGTCGCCGCCGACCCGACCGAGGCGGTCACCGACCGGCTGGTCCGGCTCTGGGCCTCGCCCGAGGCCAGCGAGGTGTACGGCGACTCGGTCGCCCGGCAGTTGCGCCGATTCGCCGCCCGCACCCACCTGCACTCGCCCCGCCCGCTGTACCGCCTGCTGGAGAGCACGCTGGGCGAGGAGACCACCTTCGCCGACCTGGCGGTGCCGTTCCGCTGCTGCGCCGCGAACATCGAGCGTGCCGCCGAGCACTGGTTCCACAGCGGACCACTGGTGCCGGCGGTGCTCGCCTCCGCCTCGGTACCCGGGCTGCTGCCCCCGACCCAGATCGACGGCCAGCACTACATCGACGGCGGGGTGGTCAACTCGATCCCGGTCGGCGAGGCGGTGGCGCTCGGCGCGAAGCAGATCTTCGTGCTCCAGGTGGGCCGGATAGAACGCGAGCTGAGCCCGCCGCGCCGCCCCTGGGAGATCGCCCAGGTGGCGTTCGAGATCGCCCGCCGGCACCGGTTCGCGCGGGAGATGGCGGCGCTGCCCGAGGACGTGGAGGTGCACGTGCTGCCCACCGGCGGGCTGGAGCCGCGCGACGACAGCCCGTGGGCGTACCGGGACACGGCGGCGGTGGGCCGGCGGATCAGTCGCGCGTACACTGCGTCGCGCCGATACCTGGACACCGCGCTGGAGCGCTGAATGCCGCTGCCACCCCGCTGGCTCCGCCGGCTGGTGCTCGCCCCTGGCGTGGTGCTGCTCGCCTTCTTCGTGGTGACCACGCTGCCGGCCTGGGCACTGCTGGCGCTCGCCGCGTCTCCGCTGGTGCCGGGGCGGCTGCGCCCGCTGCGACTGCTCTGGATCGGCACCGTCTACCTGGTCTGGGACGCCGCCGCGCTGCTCGCGCTGTTCCTGCTGTGGCTGGCCTCGGGCTTCGGCGCGTACAAGCGCGCGCCGGCGTTCCAGCGGGCCCACTACGTGCTGGCCGGCTGGTTCCTGCGGATCATGTTCTGGCAGGCCCGGTGGACGCTGCGGCTGAGCATCGACGTGGTCGGCGCCGACCCGGACACCGCCCTGCCGGGCCGCCCCGAGCTGGTGGTCTGCCGGCACGCCGGGCCCGGTGACTCGTTCATCCTGATCCACGCGCTGGTGAACTGGTTCAACCGGGAACCCCGGATCGTGCTCAAGGAGACCCTCCAGTGGGATCCGGCGATCGACGTGCTGCTCAACCGGCTGCCCAACCGGTTCATCGCGGCCGGGCCGGACGGGCGGGAGTCGGTGGTGCGGCAGATCGGCCACCTGGCCACCGGCCTGGACGACGACGACGCCTTCGTGATCTTCCCGGAGGGGGGAAACTTCACCCCGTCCCGGCGGCTGCGCGCGATCGACCGGCTCCGCGGGCTCGGGCTGGAGCGGATGGCG
Source organism: Micromonospora sp. WMMA1949 (assembly GCF_027460145.1). NCBI lineage: Bacteria > Bacillati > Actinomycetota > Actinomycetes > Micromonosporales > Micromonosporaceae > Micromonospora > Micromonospora sp. WMMA1949. The sequence goes on from NZ_JAPZBG010000001.1 coordinate 3,665,564, forward strand.
CGGCGGGCCGAGCGGATGCGGCACGTGCTCGCCCCGCAGCCCGGCGGGCTGCTCGCCGCGCTGGACGCCGCGCCGGACGCCGGAGTGATCTTCGTGGCGCACACCGGTCTGGACCAGATGCTCACCGTCGCCGACGTGTGGCGCGAACTGCCGATGGACAAGCGGATCGTGATGCGGTTCTGGTCGGTGCCGCCGGAGGAGATCCCGGCCGGCAAGCAGGAACGCGTCGACTGGCTGTTCGACTGGTGGGCCCGCATCGACACGTGGATCGCCGCCAACCGCAACGGCGCGGCCGACGACGCCTGAGCGGAATCGCCGCGCGTGTTCAGCGCGGTGCCAGGTCCGCCGCGTAGGGTGCGCTGGTGGAGCAGATCTGCGTGGTGACGACGGTGGTGGACGCCCGCGGGGTCGCGGACGTGCTGGCAGCCGCGGCAGTCGCCGGTCGGCTGGCGGCCTGCGCCCAGGTCGGCGGCCCGGTGGACAGCACCTACTGGTGGCAGTCGGCGATCCAGACCACCGTCGAGTGGCAGGTGCGGTTCAAGACCGCGCCGGACCGCGTGGACGCCCTGGTCGACCAGCTCCGGGCCAACCACCCGTACGAGGTGCCGGAGATCCTGGTCAGCCGGGAGGACAGCGGCAACCCCGGCTACACCGCCTGGGTACACGAGCAGACCCGGCCCTAGGTATTCCTACTCTGTCCGTCCGCTCCGTCGCTGACGAAGCTGGTCGGGTGGAGAACACCGGCTACCCCTGCCCCGGATGCGGCGCCCCGGCCGACCTCGTCGCCGGATGTCGCGGCTGCGGCCGTCCGCCCTATCCGCCCGCCGCCGAGGTGGTCCGGCTGGACCGGGAGATCACCGAGCTGGTGCCGCGCGTCGAGGCGGCCCGGCTCGCGTACCAGGACCTGTCCGGCCGGCTGGGCACGGCCCGGCAGCGGCGGGCGGCGCTCGCCGCCCGGATCCGCCAGGAGATCCCCGCGCCGCTCCCGGTGGCCGCGCCGCCGCCGCGCGCGGTCGCGCCCGCCGCCCCGGTACGCCCCGGCGGCGCGGAAACCTCCACCCGGGCGGTGCAGGGCCTGCTGTTCGTCCTCGGTGGACTGCTGCTCGGCACCGCCGCCGTGGTGTTCACCACTGTCGCCTGGGCCACGTTCGGAGTGACTGGCCGGGCGCTGATCCTGCTGGCGGTCACCGCGCTGGCCCTGGCCGCGCCGCTCGTCGCCCGGGCGCGCGGGCTGCGCGGCACCGCCGAGACACTCGCCTCGGTGGCGTTGCTGCTGGTGGTCCTGGACGGGTACGCCGCCTGGTCGGTGGACCTGTTCGGGGTGACCGGCCTGCCCGGCAGCCGGTACGCGGCGCTCGTCGCGGCCGTCAGTGCTGTGGTGGCGGCCGGATACGCGCTGGTCAGCCGGCTCACCGCACCCTGGTTCGCGGCGTGGCTGCTGGCGCAGCCGGTGCTGCCGCTGGCCGCTGCGGCGTTCCGGCCCACCGCCGCCGGCTGGGCGCTGGTGCTGACCGCCGTGGCGCTCGGTGATCTCGCCGTGGTGGTCGTGCTGCGCCGTCGTACCTCCGGCAACCCCACCGCCTCGGCCGCCGGGCGGGTGCTGGGCTGGACCGGGCACGGCGTGGCGCTGGTCGTGGCGGCCGGCTGCGCCCTGGTGCCGCTGGCGGTCGGCCACGCGGCGGGCGTGCCGCTGCTGGCCGGTGGCCCGCTGCTGGTGGTGGCGCTGGCAGTGGTCGCCGGCGCGCTCGCGGCCGGCAGCCGGATCTGGCGTGCGACGACCACCGGGCTGCTGGTGCCGGTGCTCGCCCTCGCACTGATCCGGCCGGTCGGTGAACTGCGCCCGGGGCTGCTGCTGCTCGCCGCCGGTCTCGTGGTGGCGGCGCTCGCCGGTGCGGTCCGGGCGCTGCCCGTGCCGGTCCGGACCGGTCCCCGGGTGGGCGCGCTCGCGGTGGCCGCCGCGCTGGGCCAGGTCGGTGTCGTGCTCACCGGCCTGGTCGGCGCGGCCACCGCGATCGACTCGTTCCCGGCCTGGCAGGGCGGACAGGACGTACCGGCCCCGTCCTGGGGCTGGCAGCTCCCGGTCGCTCTGCTGCTGACCGCCGGCGCTGTCGCGCTGCTGACGCCCCGGACCGGTCGGCCGCTGGTCGGCGCGATCACCGCCGGGCTGGTCGCGCTCGCCGCGCCGGCCGTGACGGCGACGCCGTGGCCGCTGGTGCTCGTCGTGGACCTCGCGACGGCCGCCGCGCTGCTGCTGGGGGCGGTGGCCCGGCCGCGTGGGGGACGGGTCGTCGTCCCGGTCACCGCGTCGGCCGGTGCGGTCCTGCTCGGGCACGCGCTGCTGGTCGGCGCCGCCGCGCCCGTCGGGGCGGTGGTGGTGCTCGCCGTGACGGCGCTGCTCGGCGTGGCGCTGGCGGCGCTGGGCCGGCGCGGGCTGGGCGCGCAGCCGGTGGTGGGCGGCGTCGCGCTCGCGGTGGCGCTGGTCGCCCTACCGGCGGCGGTGGCCGTCGCGCTGCTCGGACTCGGCGCGCCGCTGTGGTGGCAACTGCGAGGCGCTCTCGCCGCCGTCGTGGTGCCGGTCGTCGTCCACCTCGCCGTCCGTCGCCTGTGGCCCGACCTGAGCGGGTACGCCTCGACGGGGCTCGCCGTGGCGCTCGCCGGGACCGGCCTCGTGCCGCTCGTCGCGCCGGGCGGGGAGCCGGTGGCGGTCTACGCGGCGGCGGGAGTCCTGCTGGCGCTCGCCGCCGGGGGCGGCTCCCGGCCGGCGGCCGCCCCGCGCGCGGTGGGCGCCGCGCTGGCCGTGGTGGCGTTGCTGGCCACGGCGCGGACCGTGCTGCTGCTGCTCGCGGACCTGCCGGTGCGCCCCGGGTCCGGAGTGCCCGCCGTCGCGGCGGCGTCCGCCTCGACCGCCCGTGCCGGGCTGGTGCTGCTGATCCTGGGTGCCGCCGCCGGGGCGTACGCCGCGACGGGTCGCCGCGTCGCGTGGTGGGTCGCCGCGTCGCCGTTCGGCGCGGTGGCGCTGCCGGTGCTGGCGGCGGCGGCCGGTGCGCCCTGGCCGGTGGTGCCGGCGACGGCGTTCGGGATCGGGCTGGCCGCGCTGCTAGCCACCGCGCTCACCGGCGCGTACCGGGCGGTGCTCGTGCCGCTGGCAGTGGTGCTCGCCGTTCCCGGGTTCGGCGGCCTGCTCGCCACCCGGGCCGGGACGCTCACCGCGCTCGGCGTGCTGGTGCTGGCCGGGGCCGTGACCGGGGTGGCCGGGCGGCCGGTGGTGGTCCGGATCGTGGGGTGGCTGGGCGCCGTCGCGGCGGCCACCGGGTTCGCCGTCGTCGCGTCGCTCACGGCCGGGCAGCCGTTGCGTACCGGGGCGTTCGCGGCCCTGGCCGTCGCGGCGGTGACGCTGCACGCGGTGCCGCTGCTGCGCGTGGTCCGAGGGCCGGGAGGCGTCGGCGCGGGGCAGGCCGTCGCGTGGGCGATGGAGGCGGCGGCACAGGCCGTGGCGCTGCTCGCGCTGCTGCTCGCCGGCGGCTCGTTGCGGCACGCGGCGGCGGTCTGCGTGCTCTGGGGCGCGGCCGTCGCGCTCAGGGTGCCGCGCCGGGGCGAGTCGCCGGGCGGGCGTCGCGTGCTGGCCGTGGTGGCCGCCGGCAGCGAGCTGGTCGGCGGGTGGCTGCTGCTGGCAGCGGGCGGTGTGGTCGTGCTGGAGGCGTACACGCTGCCGGCGGCGGCGCTCGCCCTGGGCGCCGGGCTGCTGGCGCTGCGGCGCCGGCCCGGGCTGACCAGCTGGCTGACGCTCGGCCCAGGACTCGGTGCGGCGTTTCTGCCCAGCCTCGTGTCGGTGCTGGCCCTCGGTGAGCCGCAGCCGTGGCGGCGGCTCGCGCTCGGCGCGGCGGCGGTGGCGGTGGTGCTGGGCGGGGCTGCCCGGCGCTGGCAGGCACCGGTGGTGCTGGGCGCGGCCACGCTGGTGCCGCTGGCGCTGCACGAGCTGGCCCGGGGCTGGGAGCTGCTGCCCCGCTGGCCCTTCCTGGGCGTGGGCGGGCTGCTGCTGATCGGGCTGGCCGCCACCTACGAGCGGCGCCGGCGCGACCTGGTCCGCCTGCGCGACGCGGTCGCCCGGCTCGGCTGACCCGCGCGACGAAGCCCTCTCACAGAAAGTGGTGAGAGGGCTTCGTCGCGTCAAAATTGATCGACGACAATTATTGCTCCGCGACATCGAAGGTTGTTAGATTCCTTCCGGCACCCACGGGGGGCGCTGAACCGACTCGCTCACAGAGCTTGGTCGCGGTGTCGGCACACGCATGCGCGTGCGCGGATTCTCCTTCGCGGCAGTACGAACGGCACGTCACGTGCCGGGACTCGTCACGCCCTTTTCGCGCGCTCCGCATGGAGGACACGCATGCGTCAACGTCATGCCCGCCGTCTGCTCGCGGCGGTGATCGGTGCCGTCCTGGTCGTCTCCGGCGCCCCGGCACAGGCCCGGCCACCGGGCCAGGAGAAACCGGAACCGCGCCCCGGCACGGTGCTCCGCCCGCCCGCGGTGAAGGGCCGGGACCTGCCGGCGACCCCGCCCGGGCCGGGCAAGGTGCTTCCGTCGGTGGCCCGGCCGGTACCCGCCGCCCCGATACCCGCGCCCCGGCGGGTCCGCGAACTCACGGACCGCCGTACCGCCACCGGCAAGGTCTTCCAGCTCGCCGACGGCCGGACGCAGGCGGAGGTCAGCCGCGAACCGGTGCACTACCGGGACGGGAACGGCCGCTGGCAGGACATCCGGCCTGCGATCGCGGCCGGCACCACTGCCGGATATCCGTACGCCGCCACCCGCAACGCGTTCGTCTCCCGGTTCGGTGACCGCAGCGACCGGGTGCTGTCCTACTCGACCGGCGCGTACGGGCTGACGCTCGGACTCGCCGGGGACCGGCGTGAGCTGCGGCCCACCGCGAGCGGTACGCGGGTCAGCTACCGGGGTGCGGTCGGCGGAGCGGACCTGGTCTACGAGGTGACCCGCTCGGCGGTCAAGGAACAGATCGTGCTGGCGGCTCCGCCGAGCGGACCGGCGACGTACTCGTTCACGCTGGACACGCGGAAGGTGCGGCCGGTCGCGCACGCCGACGGTTCGGTGTCGTTCTACGCGACCGACCGCGAGGGCCCGCCGCTGTTCACGATGCCGCGGCCGTACATGTACGACAGTGCCGACGACCCGGGCTCGGTGGTCGGCAAGCGGGTCAGCTACCAGGTCACCCAGCGCATCGAGCAGCAGGGCGGCCGCACCGTGGTGACGGTGAGCGCCGACGGTGCCTGGCTGCGCAGCCCGGACCGGAAGTACCCGGTGGTCATCGACCCCACCATCAAGATCCAGCCGACGCTCGGCCAGGCGCAGGACGTCATGCTCGCCTCCGGCGGCCCGACGGAGAACTTCGACAGCACCTGGCGGCTGTCCGCCGGTGCTTCCAGCGGCGGCACCTTCCGGTCGTTGACGAAGTTCGACCTGTCGAAGGTCCCGGCGAACACGGTGCTGGACTCGGCGCAACTCGAGATGTACTTCGACCAGACCCACGGCGGCGCGGACGACTACTCGATGGCGTTCGAGGCGCGCCGGGTGACAGCGGCGTGGAACGAGAGCACCGCGACGTGGGACAGCATGGGCGGCAAGTTCGCCGAGGTCGGCGAGAACCGCGAGCAGGTCGACGAGGCGGACGCCACCAAGGTCACCGCGAGCGGGGAGTGGCCCGGTGCCACCGGCACCGACCGCAGCCAGGCGCTCAACGGCGCCTACCGCTACAACTCCGACTCCACCACGGGGCAGACGTTCACCTGGGTGCCCCGGCTCACCGAGACCGGCCAGTACGAGGTGTTCGTGCACTACGTGCCGGGCAGTAACCGGGCGACGAACGCGCCGTACACCGTCCACTACGACGGCGGCTCGGTGGTGAAGACGGTCAACCAGACCACCGGCTCCGGCAACGGCACGTGGGTGTCGATCGGCTCGTACGCGTTCAAGGCCGGCACCACCCACAAGGTGGTCCTCGGCGATGTGGCCGGCAAGACGGTGGTGGCCGACGGGGTGCGCTTCGTCAAGCGCGCCGAGGTGACCAAGCCGGCGCACCAGACGAACGCCTGGCACAGCTACAGCGTCCGCTCGATCGTGCAGGGCTGGCTGGGGGACCCCGCGACCAACCACGGCTTCATGGTCAAGGGCAAGGACGAGTCGAACAAGAACGGCGGCCCGCGCTACGAGTCCGGCGACTTCTCCTACGGTGGTGAGGACGACCACGGCCCGAAGCTGGTGCTCACCTGGGGACGCCCCGGGGTCGCGTTGAACCCGGTGAACACCGTCCGCGCGACCGGCGCCGATCTGTCCTGGTCGACCTACGCCGACCCGTCCTCGTCGCCGGACGACGACCTGCTCGAATACCAGGTGCACGCCAGCCGGACGCAGAACTTCATGCCGAGCGCGGCCACGCTCGTCGCGCCGGTACGGCCGGGTCGCACCAGCTACGCCGACACGCACGCGACGCCGACCCCGGCGAACTCGTCCGGCCAGTTCGGTGACGCCTACTTCTACATGGTCGCGGCCCGGCTGCGCGACGGCACGGTCCTCCCGGCGCAGACGCAGATGGTGCGGCTGCCAAAGGCCGGCCAGGTGATCAAGTTCTTCACCGGCGCCGACGACAACACGCTGACCAGCGCCAAGCCCAACAACAACTGGGACACGCTGGACGCCGGCGGCGAACTCCAGGTCGGCAACAAGGGCTCGATCTACGGCACCAGCCGCGTCGTGCTGAAGTTCCCCAACGTCACGGGCCTGCCCGCCAAGACCAAGGTGATCAACGCCCAGGTCGGGCTCTGGGGCTGGTACAGCGAGGGGACGGGCGTCGGCCAGCAGCAGTTCCAGCTACGCGGTCTGACCCGCGGCTTCAGCGAGACCACCTCGACGTGGAACAGCGCCCAGACCGGCACCGCCTGGACCACGCCGGGCGGTGACGCCGAGTCGACGGTCCAGTCCACGGTGGGCTCCCTGAACGGGGATCCGGGGTGGACGAACTGGGAGGCCGGACCGCTGGTGCAACGCTGGATCGACGACGCCGCCACCAACAAGGGCGTCCTGATCCGGCAGGCCGACGAGGCCGGCGCGGAGCAGCGGGTGCTGTTCCTCTCCGCCGAGGCGGCCGAGCCGTCGCTGCGCCCCCGGCTCCGGGTCATCTTCACCGCGCCGACCAGCGACCGGACCTACTACGCGCCGACCACCCCGGGCCGGATGGTCCCGGGTGACCAGTACCTGGTGCCGGTCACCGTCACGAACACCACGTCGTCGGTGTGGTCGCCGTCGGACTGGGTGCTGTCGTACCGGTGGACCCGGCAGGACGGCACCGCGGTGAGCGCGGACCCGATCGAGACGCCGCTGCCGTCCGCGCAGGCGCCCGGTGGCGTGGTCACCGTCAACGGCACGGTGAAGGCACCGACGTCCGGCAGCGACGGTGACCGCCGGGAGCCGTACGTGCTGAAGTGGGAGCTGCGGAACAAGACCACGAACCAGTGGCTGTCGCAGACCGCCCAGATCGACCCGCTGGACCAGTCGGTCGCCGTGGAGGACCCGACCTCCGACCAGCTCGGGCTGGAGAAGTTCTACCAGTACGCGGGCGGTGGCACGGGGGCCGGCTCGACGCTGCTGGTCAACCAGTTCTCCGGAAACGCGCTGGTCGGCTACAACCCGATCAACAACCCGAGCCGGGGCGTCACCACGTTCGTCCGGATGACGTACAACAGCCAGGACACCTCCACCTCGTCGGCCGGCCTCGGCTGGTCGTTGTCCACCTCCAGCGCGGTCCGGCTCGGTTCGCCACTGGAGTTCCGGGGCGGGGACGCCACCTGGCCGCAACAGGTCGCGATGACCGACGGCGACGGCACCACCCACCTGTTCGAGCTGAACAAGAACGGCAGCGGCAACCCGGCCGACTGGCGGTACGTCAAGCCGTCCGGTGTGCACCTGTACCTGCAACGCACCGGCAGCGGCGACCCCGCCGAGGCGTGGACGATGACGCGGCCGGACCGCAGCCAGTTCGTCTTCGACGAGCAGGGCTACCAGATGGCCGTGCGGGATCGCAACGGCAACCAGTTGCGCTTCGCGTACGAGCGCAAGCAGGTCGGCAACCGCAACGCGGCGGTGCTGCGTCACCTCACCGATCCGGACAACCGGCAGACGCTGACGCTCGACTACTACGAGCCGGGCGACGCGTACACGGCCTTCGTCGCCGGCACCCGGCAGTCGCTGACCAACCTCCAGAACCTCCGGATCATCGGTCAGCTCAAGTCGGTCACCGACGTGAGCGGCCGGACGCTCTCCTTCGTCTACAGCGACACCGGCCTGCTCCGGGAGGTCACCGACGGCGCCGGCACGGCCGAGGCCAAGACCTTCGGGTACGCCTACGACGAGTCGCAGGGGGCGCAGAACGCGCGGCTGATCAAGGTCACCGACCCGCGGAACTCGAACACGAAGATCGCCTACAACGATCCCGGGGACGCGTTCCAGCAGGGCAAGGTCAACACGATGACGGACCGGCTCAACCGGTCGACCCTGTTCGAGTACCAGGACCCGGACGGCGGCGCGAGCACGGGCGTGGTCACCACGGTGACCGACCCGAAGGGCCGGGCGACCGAGACGACGATCGACGGCTACGGCCGCAGCACCCGGATCTCGAACGCCAAGGCCGAGGTCACGCTGCTCGGCTGGGACGCGGACAACAACGTGGTCCGCCTCGAGGACGCCAAGAACGCGGTTTCCACCTGGCGTTACGACCAGGCGACCGGCCTGCCGCTGGAGGTCCGGGACGCGGAGGCGGTCAAGAACAACACCCCCGGCATCCGGATGGACTACCGGTTCGGGCTCGGCGGTCACACCGCCGAACTCACCGACAAGTACTCGGCCGAGGGCCGGCACTGGAAGTTCGGCTACGACGCGGTCGGCAACGTCACCTCGGTGACCGACCCGAAGGGCACGGCGACCAGCACCGAGGGTGACTTCACCACCTCGTACACGTACGACGCGGCCGGGCGGATGCTCACCGCCACCGACGCGAACGACGGTGTCACCAAGTACGCGAGCTTCGACGCCAACGGTTTCCCCAGGACGATCACCGACGCGTTGCTCAACGACACCACCTACACCTATTCGGCGATCGGCTCCGTCACCACCATGACGGACGCGAAGCAGCACACGTCGACGTACGGCTACGACATCCTCGGCCGGCCCACCACCAGGAAGATCCCGGTGGACAGCGCGGCGGGTGTCTACGCCACCACCCCGGCACCGGTCTACGACAAGAACGACAACGTCACCCAGCAGACCTCCGCCACCGGTGCGGTGACCACCGCCACCTACGACCTGCTCGACCGGACGAGCACCGTCACCACCGCCAAGGACACCAGCACGTCCGACGCGCCGACGACCAAGTACGACTACGACCCCGTCGGCAACGTCACGAAGATCACCGAGCCACGCGGCATGCTCACTCCGACGGACCCGAACGACTTCGCGACCGTCTACGTCTACGACGAGCTGAACCAGCTGACCGACGTCACCGACGCCGCCAACGGCCGGGTGCACATCGACTACGACCGGGTCGGCAACATGATCAACGTGGCCGACCAGCGGAAGATGGCGACGGCCGACTCCACCGACTACACCGCCAAGTACAACTACGACGCGAACCACCGGGTCATCGAGACCGTGGACGCGAAGGGCAACACCACTGCCGTCTCGTACGACAGGGACGGCAACACGAAGTCCTCGACCGACCAGGACGGCAACAAGACGCTCCTCAGCTACGACGAGCGGTCCGCGCTGATCGAGCAGAAGGTGCCCTACTCCTCGGCCAACGGCACGATCACCTACCGCACCACCCGCTACGGCTACGACGAAGTGGGCAACCGGACCACCCAGGTCAGCCCGCGCGGCGTGGACACCGCCGAGGCCGACGACCCGGACGACTTCACCACAGTCACCCTGTACGACAAGCTCAACCGGGTCCGTGAGGTCCAGCAGCCGTACGACCGCGACGACGAGCGGTTCACCACCCCGGCCACCACGATCTACACCTACGACAAGGTGGGCAACCCGGAGCGGATCTCGGCCCCGCCGTCGCAGGGGGAGAGCACCCGCAACGACACCGTCCAGACGTTCTACGACACCGGCTGGGTGCGGACCTCCGAGGACGTCGGCTGGAACATCAAGACCGCCTACAAGTACGACCTCAACGGCGCGCAGACCTCCCGTACGGTCACCGGCGCCAGCGGCAACCCGCGCGAGATGCTGTGGACGTACCACCCGGACGGCAAGAAGAAGACCCAGGCCGACAACGGTGCCGGCTCCGGCACGGCGCGCAAGGACTTCAGCTACGAGTACGACGTCAACGCCAACCTGACGAAGATGTCGGACGCCAGCACCGGCGCCACGGTCGACACATACGTCATCTCCTACGACCCGCGTAACCAGGTTGCCAGCGTCGAGGAGAAGAAATCCGGCACGGTCAAGAACACGACCACGTTCAGCTACGAGCCCAACGGGCTGCTCAAGCGCCGGACGCACGACACGCAGATCTCCGAGTACACCTACGAGCCGCAGCGGGACCTGGCGACCGAGATCAAGAACATGACCTCGCCGACCGACCCGAAGCCCAAGTACACCCGGTACACCTACACCAAGCGGGGGCAGACCGACACCGAGACCAAGGGCAACGGCAACGTCGTCACCTACGCCTACTTCCTCAACGGCGCGGTCCAGAGCCAGGCCGAGAAGAAGTCCGCCGGGACGCTGGTCAACCAGCACACCTACGAGTACGCGGCGAACGGGCAGAAGTCCAAGGACGTCTCGCGCAAGCAGAACGCGGACAACCGCACGGCCTACCTGGACACGACGACCACCTGGACGTACGACCCGCAGGACCGGGTCCGCTCGGTCACCAAGACGGGCGCGGGTGCGACGACCGAGAGCTACGTGCACGACGCCAACAGCAACGTCGTGTCGCAGACCGTCGGCGAGGTCCCCACCTCGTACAACTACACGAAGAACCGGCTGCAGTACGCGACCACGAACGGCGTGCGCGCGACCTACGCCTACGACCCGTACGGCCGGCTCAAGACGGTGACCGCCGCCGGCACCGCGCTGGAGAGCTACACCTACGACGGTTTCGACCACGTGGTCACCAACGTCAAGAACCCGGGCAACAAGACGACCACGTACAAGTACGACCCGCTGGACCGGCAGGTCGAGCGGACGTACGGCGGCAAGACCACCACGTACGCCTACCTGGGCCTCAGCTCGGACATCTCCGCCGAGTTGGAGGGCACGAAGGTCGTCAAGTCCTACCAGCGCGGCCCCGGCGGCAGCCTGTTGTCGCAGGTCAAGACCAACACCGACAACAGCCAGGAGGACTCGTACGTCGGCTACGACGGCGGCTCGGACGTCGAGCAGATCACCGACGACAAGGGCGACGGCCGGGCGACGTACGGCTACACCGCCTACGGCAAGAACGACTCCGGTCAGTTCACCGGCGTGGACAAGCCGGACGCCGACAACCCCGACAACCCGGATCGGGTGCCCTACAACTCGTACCGTTTCCAGGCCAAGCGGTTCGACCAGTCCACCGGCAAGTACGACATGGGCTTCCGCGACTACGACCCGGGTATCAACCAGTTCCTGTCCCGCGACTCCTACAACGGGGCGCTGAACGACCTGGCGTTGGCGGTCGACCCGTACACCGGCAACCGGTACGCCTTCGCCGGCGGCAACCCGATCTCGAACGTGGAGCTGGACGGCCACAGCTGGATCGACAAGACGCTGGACGCCGCCAAGGAGTACGTCGGGACCGTCGCCAGCGGCATCAAGGACACGGTCAAGGGAACGCTGGACACCTACGCCGAGGTGGACGACTGCGCCTCCGGTGACAGCGACGCCGCCTGCGACAGCGTTCGTGGCAAGGCGAAGGCCGCGGCGGACCAGTTCGACAAGGCCGGCGACTGCGGTTACAACAACGACAAGGCCGCCTGCGACTCGGTCAAGCAGTCGGTCGGCTGTGGTGAGGACAAGTCGGGCCCGGAGTGCGCCGGCAACCTCACGGTGGCCGCGTTGGACATGTTCGCCGGCAAGGGTGCCGGCCGGGGTGCCGGCGCGGCACGCGCCGGCAAGGCCAGCGGGGCCTCGCCGGGCAGCCGGGCCTCACAGGGTGGTGGGGCGTCCACCGCCGCGCGGGACTGTTTCTCCAACAGCTTCGTGGCCGGCACGCTGGTGCTGCTCGCGGACGGCACCACGAAGGCGATCGAGGACGTCGACCTCGACGACGAGGTGCTGGCGACCGACCCGGAGACCGGTGAGACCGAGGCCAAGCCGGTGAGTCGCCTGATCCAGGGGCAGGGCCACCGCGACCTGGTCGACGTCACCGTCGACACCGACGGCGACGCCGGGGACGCGACGGCCGACATCGTGGCCACCGACGGCCACCCGTTCTGGGTGGAGGACGAGGGCCGGTGGATCGACGCCGGGCAACTCGTGGCCGGTGACCAGGTGGCGACGCCCGACGGCGACACCCTGACTGTGGTGCGGACACGGCACTGGACGCAGGTGACCGCCGTCTACAACCTCACCGTCGAGGACATCCACACGTACTATGTGCTGGCCGGCAGCGCTCCCGTCCTCGTCCACAACTGCAGAGACGCAGCGGTTGCTGCCCGCCACGGCGGTGCCGTGGTGGAAGGCGGATACAAATTCCCTAGTCACCGCTCAGCGCGACAAGCGGCTTCGGAAATGGTTGGAGATATGGGTTCGAATTCGGTTGCGATTCGGGCTAGAGATTTTCGTGGCGGCCCGTACTGGATGAGAGACTCCGATAAGGTCATTGGTCGTAAGAGCGCCGATGGGACGCGCCTCTGGCGGGACGACTTCACCGGACATGTTTTCAAGGACGGTCGGGGGAATGTCGAAAAAATTATCGGCCCGCATCTCAACGTGGAAGCGCCGCATCTTCCGAACGGCGGAAAAGGCCTGCATCTGTTCTATTAGAGGAACGCATGAATATATGGTGGAGACTTCAATGCGATTTGAACCACGAGTGGACGCTCGACCTTCCGGAAGGAGAGGAGATCTCCGGCGACGCGGATCGGTGTCCGGTCGATGGTCTTCCAGCGGTGACGGCTGTGCCGGAGCGCCCGGCTGACCGTGTTTCGGTAACCCTGAGGCCTGCCGCGCGAGTGGTCGACAGGGTAACCGGTCAGGTCGGAAGAGATTCGGAATACTACTTGAGAATCTCGTCGCAAGACGGTCTGGAAAGCAGGCAGAGCGTCAAGATCTTCAGTTGGGACGAGGCTATTCGGAAAGCTGCCATGTTCCAGAAGGTGACATGGGAGCAGGCAGCTCGACGTTGGATCAGAATGGGTCTGGACAAGGTCTGAATGACTGATGAGGGGCGCACCAGGCATGGCTGCGCCCCTCATCATGTCCACATATGCCACCCTGCTTCGGTGACCGCGGCTCGTGCCTCACCTGATCGGCGAACCACCGTCGACCGGGATGGTGTGGCCGTGGATGAAGGACGCGTCGTCGCTGGCGAGGAAGCAGACCGCGCGGGCGATCTCGTGCGGCTCGCCGTACCGGCCGGCGGGCGCCTGCATGGTCAGGTCGTAGAACGGGAAGTCGCTGGTGATCTCCGCGCCCTCGAAGGCGGCGGTCTTGATCACGCCGGGGCCGATGCCGACCGCGCGGATGCCCTGGTGGCCATAGTCGTAGGCGATCTGCTTGGTGAGCCCGATGACGCCGTGCTTGGCGGTGGTGTACTCCGCGCCGACCTCGCTGGCGACCACGCCGGACGCCGACGACACGTTGATCACGACACCCTTGCCGCGCTCCAGCATGTGCGGCAGCGTCGCCTTCGTCACCAGGAAGACGCCCTTCAGGTCGACCTCCATGACCAGGTCCCACTGCTTGTTCTCGATCTCCAGCAACGGCACGTACGCGCCGAACACCCCGGCGTTGTTCACCAGCACGTCGATGCGCCCGTACGCGTCGAGGGCGGCGCTCACCATGGCGCGCACCGAGTCCTCGTCGGTGACGTCGGCCGCCACCGCCACCGCGTCGCCGCCGGCTTCCTTGACGCGCGTGACCGTCGCCTCGGCGCGCTCCATGGAGAGGTCGGAGACGACGACCTTCGCGCCCTCGGCGGCCAGCTCGACGCACATCGACATGCCGAGTCCGGAGCCCACCTGGTCGGGGCTGAAGCCGCCGCCCGTCACCAGCACCACCTTGTCCGTCAATCCACGCACCGCGCTGTCTCCCGTCTGTCGATGACCGTGCGGCCTGCACCCTGGCCGTTCGGATGAGAATCCCTCGTATTTACGTACAGATTAGCTGGTCAGAGGGGGTGCGCCCACCGGCGAGAGGGGCCGCCGCGGTGTGATGAAGATCGTTTGCGTCGCGCCGGCCCGGAGGGGTAGGGACAGCACCACCCCTGAGCCGGGGGTCTGCGGGATTACCCACGGCGACGATCATCGCCAGAATCGGTGACGGAGAGTCGCGTACGGAGCGTGGCTCGCGGCATCGGGGGCGACATGACTTCTTCCACGGCGACGGAACCCGCGGCACGGCGGGGCAGCGACTACGCGCGGTTGTCCCGCCGGATCGCCGAGGCGGGGCTGTTCGAGCGGCGGCCCGGCCGGTACGCGCTGCGGATCGCGCTCACGCTCGGCGCGTTCGCGGCCGGCTGGGTCGTGGTGGCACTCGTCGGTGACTCGTGGTGGCAGGTGCCGCTGGCGGTGGTGATGGCGGTGGCGACCACACAGGTGGCGTTCCTCGGCCACGACGCCGGGCACCGGCAGATGTTCCGCCGGCGTGGCCCGAGCGAGGCGGCCGGGCTGGTCGCCGGCAACCTGGCGGTCGGGCTCAGCTACGGCTGGTGGGTCGACAAGCACAACCGGCACCACGCCAACCCGAACCACACCGACGAGGACCCGGACGTCGGGGCGGGCGCGCTGGTCTGGACGTACGAGCAGGCGATGGCCACGCGCGGCCTGAGCCGGTGGATGGCCCGCCGTCAGGCCTGGCTGTTCTTCCCGCTGCTCCTGCTGGAAGGGCTGGCGCTGCACGTGGCGAGCGTGCAGGCGCTCGTCGGTCGGGAGCCGGACGGGCGGTGGCGGGTGCCGATGCGGCACCGGGCGGTGGAGGCGCTCCTGCTCGCCGCGCACGCCGCCGGCTACCTCGGTCTGCTGTTCGCGGTCATGTCCCCGGCCAAGGCGCTGCTGTTCGTCGCCGTGCACCAGGGGCTGTGGGGGCTCTACATGGGCTGCTCGTTCGCCCCGAACCACAAGGGCATGCCGATGCCCACCGCCGACGACGAGCTGGACTACCTGCGCAAGCAGGTGCTGACCTCGCGCAACGTCCGCGGCGGCCGGTTCGTCGACCTGGCGCTGGGCGGGCTCAACTACCAGATCGAGCACCACTTGTTCCCGAACATGCCGCGCGCCAACCTGCGCCGGGCCCGGCCGCTGGTCATGGCGTACTGCGCCGAGCAGGGCGTCCCGTACGCGGAGACCGGGCTGGTCGAGTCGTACCGGCAGGCCCTGGCGCACCTGCACGACGTGGGCCGGCCGCTGCGCGCGGCCTGAGCGCGGCGGGCCCGGGCGGGGGCGAGTGGGGCGCCCCCGCCCGGCGCCGGGTCAGATCCGGGTGCCGGAGAAGGCCGCGGCGATCGCCGCCGGTGCCTCCTCCACCGCACCTGGTGCGGGCGGGCTCAGCCGCACCGGCGTGCCGTACTCGGAGTAGGTGACAGACATCTGCTCGAGCGACGCGTCGATGGGCGTCATGTCCAGCTTGAAGGTGCTCAGGCGCCCCTGCTCGTCGACGGTCGCGGTGAACGGCAGCGCCTTCGCCTTGTCGCCCGCCGCCGTGAGCGCCTTCGCGTTGGCGCCGCTGCGCGTGTAGTCGAGTGTCCCGGCGTACGCGCGGTCACCCGAGCTGCGGACGTCGACCACTGCCGCGAGCAGCTTCTTCACCCCGCCCGGGTCGTCCACCGGCATCACGCCGTCGCCGGTGTCCATGCGCAGCCACTTCCGGGAACCGCCGAGCTGCTCGCCCAGCGTGCCGTCGAACTTGACCCAGGTGTCGGTGCCGATGACCAGCATGCGCACCTCACCGAAGGCGGCCATCGTCAGGGTGGTCTGCATGGTGCGAGCCCGCGGGTCGGTCACGCCGTGCGCGGTGAGCATGGCCGAGTCCAGCTCGACCCGCAGCGTCTGCTCGTTGAGCTTCCCGATGGCGGCGGTCAGTTCGTCACGCGGCGTCGTCGCCGGGCTCGCGGAGCCCGCAGCGGCGGCCCGTTCGGCTGGCGCGCCCGTTCCGGTCCGGTCGCCGCATCCGGTCAGACCGAGGCCGAGCACCGCGACGAGCGCGACCCCCGTGGTCGCCAGCCGTCGTTTCGTCATCAGTGATGTTCCTCCGTGAAAGGGCCCCCACCGGGGCCGGACGATCAATGTATCGGCACCCGCCCGACGCCGTGCTCCCGTTTCCGCAGTGCGCGGCGAGGCCGCCGACGGAGGTGGCCGGTAGGGTCGTCGCATGGTGGAGGGCGCGCCGCGGTGGTGGCGCGCGGCGCGGCGGGCCGGACGGCCCCGGCCGCGTCACGGGACGACATCGTGCGGAGCTGCGGCATGAGATTCGAGATCAGCAAGGTGCTCGACGCCATCGAGGGTCGGGTCTGCACCGATCCGTCGCTGGCCCGGGCCGTGGTCGACCTGGCCGAGGTGATCCGCTGGCAGAACCTGGACGGCGGACGCCCGGCCAGCCTGCTGCGGCTCGGCATGGTGATCGACGCGCTGTCCCGGCAGATCGGCGAGGACAGCGTCCCGGTCTACGCGATCGTGCACCGGGCACTGCTGTCCGACGCCGACCTGACCTCCAACGAGCGGATGGTGGTGCGCCGGTGGGCCGATGACGGCCTGGTGGAGGTGCTCGACCAGCCCGGTGACCGGATGCTGGAGGTGGCCGACCTGCTCGGCCTGCCGGTGCTCACCCGGGCGCGGCTCGACGGGGTCGTCGGGCGGTACCCGTGGATCGGGCAGGCGGGCCGCGTGCTCGCCCCGGTGCCCGGCGCCGGCGGGCCGGTCTTCATCGCGCACGTCGGTGGCGGCCAGGACCCGGCCACCGGCAGCCGTTCCCCGGCCGGGGTCAAGCTGCTCACCCGGAAGTGGCGGTGCCCGGAGCCGGGCTGCGCGCTGTTCGGCGGGGGCGGCGGCGCCTTCGCCGACCTGGCCGCGGTGGACCGGGTGCCGGCCGAGCAGCCGCCGCCCACGCTGCGTACCGGTGCGCCCACCTGCCCCCGGCACGGTACGCGGCTCTCCGACGCCGGCCCGCGCCCGCGTACCGAGGTGCTCGCGGTGCGCATCGGCGGGCTGGTCCGCAAGCGGTTCGTGCTCACCGAGACCGAGCCCGTCGCGGTCGGCCGGGCGCCGGACGGGCCGGGCGGGGTGACGCTCGGCCAGTGGCTCAACGACGAGGCCCGGCGCTGGATCAGCCGCAGCCACATCCGCCTGGAGCTGCGGGTGGGCGAGGTGGTGGTCACCGACACCAGCACCAACGGCTCCGGCGTACGCCCCGGTGGCTCGATGGCGGAGCACGAGCGGATCGCGCTGGCGCCGCAGCAGTCCCGGGTGCTCGCCGAGGGCGACCTGATCGAGCTGTACCCGGGCGTGCAGGTGGGTCGCGCCGGTGCCATGAGCAGCGACGCCAAGTACACCCCGAACTCGGTGATGGCCGAGGCGCCGACCATGGCGATGCGGCTGCCGCGTCAGTAACGGCCACATGCGAAGGCGCCGGGACCGTCGTGGTCCCGGCGCCTTCTCGCGTACGGCCTCAGCCGCGTCGCGTACGGCCTCAGCCGGCCAGGACGGCGGCGAGCTGCGCCACCGCGTGGTCGATCTCGTCGGCGGTGATCACCAGCGGCGGGGCGAGCCGGATGGTCGAGCCGTGGGTGTCCTTGGCGAGGACGCCCCGCTCCATCAGTCGCTCGCACGCCTGCCGGCCGGTCATCAACGCGGGGTCGATGTCAAGCCCGGCCCACAGCCCGCGACCGCGTACCGCCACCAGGCCCTTGCCGATCAGGCCCCGCAGCCCGGCGTGCAGCCGCTCGCCCAGCTCGGCCGAGCGGCGCTGGAACTCGCCGGTCGCCAGCAGCCGGACCACCTCGGTCGCGACCGCGCAGGCCAGCGGGTTGCCGCCGAACGTCGAGCCGTGCTGGCCCGGCTGGAGCACGCCCAGCACGTCGCGGTTCGCGGCGACCGCCGACACCGGCACGATGCCGCCGCCGAGCGCCTTGCCCAGCAGGTACATGTCGGGCTCGACGCCCTCGTGCTCGCAGGCGAACGTCGCGCCGGTGCGGCCCAGCCCCGACTGGATCTCGTCGGCGACGAAAAGCACGTTGCGCTCGGTGCAGACCCGGCGGACACCCGGCAGGTAGCCCTCCGGCGGCACCACGACGCCCTGCTCACCCTGGATCGGCTCCAGCAGCACGGCCACCGTGTTCTCGTCGATCGCCGCGGTCAGCGCGTCCAGGTCGCCGTAGGGGACCACAGTGAAACCCGGGGTGTACGGCCCGAAGTCGGCGCGCGCGTCCTCGTCGGTGGAGAAGCTGACGATAGTGGTCGTACGGCCGTGGAAGTTGCCCTCCGCCACCACGATGTTGGCCTGGCCCGGCGTGACGCCCTTGACCTGGTAGCCCCACTTGCGGGCCACCTTGATGCCGGTCTCCACCGCCTCGGCGCCGGTGTTCATCGGCAGCACCAGGTCCTTGCCGCAGAGCGCGGCCAGTTCGCGGCAGAAGACGGCGAACTGGTCGTGGATGAACGCGCGGCTGGTCAGCGTGAGCCGGTCGAGCTGCGCGTGGGCGGCCTCGATCAGCTTCGGGTGCCGGTGGCCGAAGTTCAGCGCCGAGTATCCCGCCAGGCAGTCGAGGTAGCGGCGGCCGTCCACGTCGGTCAGCCAGGCGCCCTCGGCCGACGAGATCACCACGGGCAGCGGGTGGTAGTTGTGCGCCGTGTGACGCTCCGCGTCCCGGACGGCGGACGGAGTCCGCAGCATGTCGTCGATGATCACTTGCTCGCCTTTCCCTGACGGAGTCGCAACGTGCAGCACTTCGGTCCGCCGCCGGCCTTGCGCAGCTCGGACAGGTCGATGCCGATGGTCTCGTAGCCCCGGTCGCGCAGCTTCGCGGCCAGGTCGGTGGCCTGCGCCGGCAGCACCACGTGCCGGCCGTCGCTCACCGCGTTCAGGCCCAGCACCTCGGCGTCGGCCATGGTGGCGTGGATCGCGTCCGGGAACAGCCGGCGCAGCACCGCCCGGCTGCCGGGGGAGAACGCCTCCGGCAGGTACGCCACGGTGCGCTCGTCGAGCACCGTCAGCGCGGTGTCCAGGTGGTAGAAGCGAGGGTCCACCAGCTGCATGGTGATCACCGGGTAGCCGAAGGTCTCCTGGAGCTGGGCGTGCGACGCGTGCGCGGTGCGGAACCCGGTGCCGGCGAGCAGGTGGTCACCGGCCAGCAGGACGTCGCCCTCGCCCTCGTTGACGTGCTTCGGGTCGTAGATCTCGAAGCCGGCGCTCTCGAACCAGGCCCGGTACGCGGGCGCCTCGTCGGCGCGCTGCGGGTCGCGGAACTGCACCGCCATGGCCTTGCCGTCGATCACGGTGCCGCCGTTCGCGGCGAAGACCATGTCCGGCAGGCCGGCGACCGGCTCGATCAGGTCGACCTCGTGGCCCAGGTCGAGGTACGTCCGGCGAAGCTGCTCCCACTGCCGGATCGCCAGGTCGGCGTCGACCGGGGCGGTGGGGTCCATCCACGGGTTGATCGCGTAGTCGACGGCGAAGTACGTCGGCCGGCACATCAGAAAGCGCTGGCGGATGGCGTCCATCGTCATGTCGTGCTCCCAGGGTCGGGCGCGCCCGGCCACGGTCGGCCCACGGGCTGGCGCCGTGGTCCAACGTTATGCGGCCCGGGTAGACGATATCCACCGCGAGAAGTTGCGTCCGGCAGCGAATCGTTGCGTTGAATCGGTCAGCGGCGGATGATCCTTGCGCCGACGCCGGACACACTTCGGGGGCGGCGAACCGCCGCCCCCGAAAGAGGTGTTGCCCGGCCGGTGAACCACCAGAACTGATCGGGCTGACCGGCCCTGCCGGCGATCGGGACAGTGCCCGTCAGAACCAGGCGCCAAACTGTGAGTCAAGCCACTCGCGGAAGCGGCCCACCCACTCGCCGTCGGTGGTCGGCCAGTCGAACTGGCCGGTCATCGCAACGATGCCGAGCACCACGGCGGCCAGGCCGACAGCGATGCCGATGAGCGCGTCGGTCTTGCCCGCGACGTGCCGGCGACGGGTGGCGATCAGGCCCAGCACGGCCAGCACCGCGCCGGCCGCGCCGACGCCGATGCCGTACCCGGCGAGCGTGCCGGAGAGCACGAACAGGGCACCGACCACCGAGACGATCAGGCCGAGCGTGGCGAGCAGGCTGGCCCGGGGACGCTTCGTGGTGTACGGCTCGGGCCGGTCCACCCGGCCGTCGCGGTCGGTGTCCGTACCGTCGGGGCGGCCGTCCCGGTCGAGGTCGGCGCGGCCGTCGTGGTCCAGGTCGGTGCGGTCCGGGCGGCCGTCGCGGTCCAGGTCGGCGGTGCGCTCGGCGACGGGCGCCGCGCCGGCGGTCCGCGCGTCGGTCACCGGAACGGTGTCGGCGTCGGTCCGGCGGCCGGTGACCGCACGCGCCGCCGCACCCCGGTCCGCGGCCCGCCGCCGCGCCTCCGCGTCCCGCTCGTCGTCGGCCGTCGCGATCCGGCCGTCGGTCGTCGTGGCCGCCGTCCGGCCGTCGGTGGCCGCCGTCGTGTCGCGGTCGCGGGCGGCCCGGTCGGTCGCCGCGTCCCGGGCGCGCTCGTCGTCGGTCGCGGTGGCGGCGCTGCGGTACGTGGTCCGCTCCTCGTCGCGGTCGGTGACCACGGGCCGGTCGGCCGGCTGCTCGGCGGTCCGGTCGCGTTCGTCGACCACGCCGTCGCCGTTGGTATCGGTACTGGTCGCCGGAGAGTTCCGGCGGGACAGGATCTTCACGATGACACCTCCTGATCCAGGCGCGGAGGCCGCGCATGACATGCAGGAAGTACCCAGGTGTGCCGAAATCGACACCCCTGGGTCGCTCCGCACGCTCAGGCGTGCCGTCCGGTCACGACACGGTGCGTGACCACTGCTGGTTGGTGCCCGCGCCGCAGGTGTACTGCTGGACGTCCGCTCCGTCGCCGGTGCCGGCGTTCACCACGTCCAGGCACTTGCCGCTGTGCCGGGCCCGCAGTTGGAACCAGCCGTCGCGCGCGGCCCACTGCCACTGCTGGTTGGCGCCGCCGCCGCAGGTGTACTGGATGATGTTGGCGCCGTCGGCGGTGGACGCGTTCGCGACGTCGAGACACTTGCCGCTCGCCGCGTTGACGAGGCGGAACCAGCCGCCGCCGGCGTCCTGGAACTCCCACCTCTGGTTGCCGCCGCCGTTCCAGCCCCACTGCTTGACCTCGGCGTTGTTCGCAGTGGAGCCGTTGATCACGTCGAGCACCCGGCCGCTGTGCCGGGCGGTCACCCGGTGGTACGTGGGCGAGTTCCCGGTGACGGTGCCCGCCGCGGTGTCGACGGTGACGGACGGATACCAGGTCAGGCTCATGCTGGTGGCGGTCGGGAAGGCGATCGGCAGCCACACGTACTGGGAGTCGTTGGCCGGGCCGCCCCAGGCGCCCGCCCACCTGTCACCCAGATAGAGGTAGCTGGTGCCGGAGGTGCCCTGGATCGGCAGCACGAACGCCGGCTGAGAGTTGAACGTGGTGCCGTTGCCCACGTCGGTCCAGCCGCTCCACGGTCCCGAGATGCTCGGCGCGGTGGCGTACCGGGCCTGGTTCGGGCTCCAGCCCGTCGCCCCCGAGGTCAGCAGGAAGTACGTGGAGCCCCGCTTGAACATCGCCGGCGCCTCCCGGTGCGCGCCGTCCCAGAAGTTGCCCACCAGCGTGGCGACGTTGAGGTAGTCCGAGGTGAGCCGGTAGATGTGCAGGTCGTAGTTGTCGTCGGCGGCCGAGATCATGTACGCGGTGCCGTTGTCGTTGTAGAGCGTGATGTCGCGGGACATGTGCTGCCCGAGCGGCCGGAAGCTGCCGTGGTACGTGTAGTTCCCGTCCACCGTGGCCGACGAGGCGACGGCGGCCCGCGCCTCGTTGTAGTCGGACCCGTTCTCCTTGTGCATCCACATCACGAACCGGCCGGTGGAGGCGTTGTAGACGACCTTCGGCCGCTCGATGTTGGCGACACGCAGTTCGGCCGCCGACGACTGGGTGAGCACGTTGTTGCGGAACTCCCAGGTGCGCAGGTCCGTGGAGCGGTAGACGGAGACCGCCCGGAACGTGTTGTCCGGGTTGCGGTTCTCGCCGAACCAGTAGTAGTAGTCGCCGACCTTGAGCACGCCGCCGCCGTGGGCGTGCACCACGGCGCCGCTGGTGTCGGTGAACTGGGTGCCGTTGGTGACCGTCACCGGCGCCGCCAGCGCGGCCGCCGGTCCCATCACCGTCACCGCGACGGCCACCGCGAGCGCCAGCCCGGCCGCCAGGAGGCGGCCGGTGGCGCCGTGCCGTGCCGCCCGTCGCACGCCGGTCACCGTCCGCAGACCGGCGTGATCGTGGCGGGCGTCGCGCTGCTCGCCACGAGCATGCCGAACGTGGTCAACGCGCCGGGCGCCAGCGTCCCGTTCCAGGAGGCGTTACGGACCGTGGCGTCCTGGCCGGTGCCCTCGGCCACCCCGCCCCAGACCGACTGGATGCGCTCGTCACCGGACCACCGCCACGAGACGAGCCAGCCCGGGACCGGCTCGGTGCCGCCGTTGCGCACCGTCACCGTGGCGACGAAGCCGCCGCCCCACCTGCTGTCGATAGTGGCCGTCGCGGAGCAGAGCGACAGCGTGCGCGCCGGTCCGCCGATCACGTACGGATCCCGCGTGCCCTTGGTGTCGCCGAACCGGAACCAGTACTCGGTGCCCGGGGTCAGGCCGCCGATGGTCACCGTGCCCGACCGTTCCGGCCCGGTGACGGCCTCGGCCACCGGATCGCGCCACCCGGTGGCATCCTCGCGGCTGGTGAAGAGGCTGATGAGGAGCGGCGGGTCGTAGCCGCAGGGCGGGCTGAGCACCATCCAGTAGGTGATGGTGACGCTGGTGGTGGTGGCGCCCGTCACCTGGCCGGTGACCGGCAGCGCCGGCGGGCAGGCGTACGTGGGCGTCGGGGTGGGCGTCGCCGCGGTGGCGGGCGTGATCGTCGTGGCGGCGGGTGATCGGTCGGCACCGGCCGAGGCGGCCAGGCCGGTCAGGGCGAGGGTGGCGGCCAGCGCCGCGCCGAGGGTACGGAGCATCTGTCTCTCCCGAGCTGGGGGCGCCGGGGGCGGTCGGCGCCGGAGGTGGTGGACCGCGATGTCGCCGCCGCGGCGGCACGGCGGACTTGCCGGAGACGACTGCCCGGCACCGGGGTGGCGCATCACCCCGCGCTTGTCCCTCCGGCGAGATCGAGCTGCTCGCACTGGCTCCCGAGCGCTACCGCCGCCAGTCTTTCAGTCGACGATCGTCGATTCAATGCCGTCCCGGCACCCGACGTCGCCGACGGCGCGGTCTGCTGGCTACGCTTGGCCGTTGTGCCAGAGGGACACAGCATCCACCGCCTCGCCGCCCGGCACGCCGAGCTGTTCGCGGGCGACAAGGTGCACGCCGACAGCCCGCAGGGGCGCTTCGCCGAGGGCGCGGCCCGCCTGAGCGGCACCGTCCTGGACGGCACCGAGGCGTACGGCAAGCACCTGCTGCACCACTACGCGGGCGAGCTGACGCTGCACGTACACCTGGGTCTGTACGGGAAGTTCGCCGACGGGCCGGGGGAGCCGCCGGCCCCGGTCGGGCAGCTGCGGCTGCGTCTGCACAGCGACCGGCACTGGCTGGAGCTGCGCGGCCCGACCGCCTGCGAGCTGCTGACCCCGCCCGAGGTGGCGGCGCTGCGCGACCGGCTCGGGCCGGACCCGCTGCGCGCCGACGCCGACCCGGACCGGGCGTACGCGCGGATCCGCCGCAGCCCCACCCCGCTGGCCGCGCTGCTGCTCGACCAGTCGGTCGTGGCCGGCACCGGCCTGATCTTCGTGACCGAGGCGCTGTTCCGGGCCGGTCTGCCGCCGCTGCTGCCCGGGCGGGAGCTGACGCCGGCCGGCTGGGCTGACCTCTGGGCGGACCTGGTGACGCTGATGACCCTCGCGGTCGAGCGGGGCCGGATCGACACGGTGCGCGACGCGCACCTGCCGGAGGCGACCGGCCGCGCGCCGCGCGTCGACAGGCACGGCGGTGAGGTGTACGTCTACCGCCGCCCCGGCGCGCCCTGCCACGTCTGCGGCACCCCGGTCAGCCGGGGCGCGCTGGCCGGACGCAACCTCTACTGGTGCCCCACCTGCCAGGCGGGCTGACCTCTCGGCGTACCTGCCGCTGCGCCCGCTCCGGGCGCGGCGGCGCTGTCACATCTCGTCGAGCAGCCAGCGGGCCGCCTCGACGTTGCCGGGGAAGACCTGGTCGCCGCCGATGCTCCAGGCCACCGTCTGGCCGATGGCCCAGCCGCGTACCCGCTCCCGGTCCAGACCCAGCTCGGCGCTGAGCCGGTCGAGCCGGTGCCGGACCGCCGCGGGGGAGTGGCCCAGCTCCGCGCCGCGCACCAGCGGCACCACGGCGAACTCCCGCTCGCCGACGAGCGGCTTCGGGTCGATCACCAGCCACGGCTCGCGCCCGGCCGCCAGGATGTTGCCGGCGTGCAGATCCTGGTTGACCAGCACCTGCTCGCCCTGGCTCGGTGTCAGCTCGGCGAGCAGCCCGAGCGCGGCGTCGAGCAGGCGCCGCTCGTACGGGCGGCCGGCCCGCCGCCAGTTGCCAGGCATCCGCTCCGCCCAGCCGGCCGCCTCCTCGGCCAGCGGCGTGAACGGCGCACCGGCCGGCACCGCGAGCCCTGGCAGCAGCCCGACCGCGACGTCCAGCGCCGCGTCGGCCGCCAGCGAGTGCAGCGGCGTGCCGGGGTCGCACCGCTCGACGAGCAGCGCGCGCCGGCCGGGGTCGTGCCCGAGCAGCCGGATCGCGCCGCGCCCGTCCCAGTGCGCCAGCGCGGTGGCCTCGTGCACGCTGTCGTCGTCCGGGTACTGGAGCTTCAACACGGCCCGGGTGCCGTCGGGCAGCGTCGCGGGCAGCGCCAGCGACGCGAACGCGTACGCGAACGGCGGACTGACCGTCAGCTCCCACCGCGCGACGCAGTCGGCCAGCCGGCCGGGCAGCTCCGCGAGCCATGCCCGGCCGGTCTCGGTCCGCTCGACCCAGCGCAGCCCTTCGGGAATGTCGCACCGCATCGGCACATCCTGACCGGTGCGGCGAGTCTCCGCTGTCCCCGACGCGGCCCTCCGGCCTCGCCGGGCCGCCCTCGTCCCTGCCGGGCCGGCGCCGCCTCGCCGCGTGCGGCGGGCCCGCCGAGGACCTGTCACCGCAGCCTGCGGATGTCCCCGTACGCCCGGTAGAAGCCGCCCCGGCCGGACTCGCGGACCTCGGTGACCAGGTAGCGCGCGCCCGGCTCCCGGATGCCCTTGGGGAACTGCACCGACCAGTCCCGCCGGTAGCCGTCGGCGAGCACGTGCACCCGCAGTCGGCCGCCCTGCTCGACGCACTGCACCAGCACGCCGTCGCGGTCGTCGGTGGTCACCTCGACCGACGTCCAGGCGGCAGTCTCGGGCATCCGGGCCGGCGCCTTGACGTCGACCACGTCGGGCACGCTGCCCGCCTCGGCCGCCCGGATCGCCGCCTCGCTCGCGTCGATGCAGGCCAGGTGGCCGCTCGTGGTGACCACGTAGAGCCGGTTGTCGTGGTACTGCATCGAGTACGCCGAGCCGCAGCCGGTGCCGAGCTTCCACAGCCGGTTGCCGGACTGGTCGAAGCAGTAGATCGAGGACGCGCTGTCGCCCGCGAACACGTACCGGCCGCACTCGGCGGTGGCGCAGGAGAAGACCGCGGAGTCGCAGCGGTAGACCTGCTCGGCCCGGCCGTCCTTGCGCAGGCGCACCACCTCGCGGGTGCCCGTACCGGCGAACACGGCGTCCCGCTCCTGCCAGCCGAACAGCACCGCCCCGGTGCCGGTGTGCCACAGCTCGCGCCCGGTGCGCCAGTCGTAGCCGGTGACCCCCTGCGAGTGGCCGTGGTAGAGCGCGTCGGCGTCGCAGCGCACCATCCACGCCGACCGGCCGCGCCCCGGCCGGCGCCAGAGGAACTCGTCCTCGTGGTCGATCGCCGAGATGCCACCGTCGCGGTCGGACACGCCCAGCACGCCGTCGTGGATGTCCAGCCAGTAGATGTCGATCTCGGGCGCGATCGCGTACGCCGCGCGGGGCACCTTGCCGGACAGGTCGTAGACGTTTCCGTCGTCGCAGCCCGCGTAGACCCAGGCGTCGTCGGCGACGATGCACTTCACCCCGTCGGGCAGCCGGACCTGGTTGACCAGCCGGGCGTCGTGGTCGAGCGTGGTGATCACGCCGTGTTCGTTGCCGACCATGCAGTGCCGGTCGTCGACGAAGATGCCGAAGGCGGGCGCGCCCGAGGCGTAGCGCCAGAGGACCGGGGCGGTGCGGGCGGTCGAACGGGTGCTGACGATCTGCCGGCGCGACACGGTGCGCTTCTGGCGTACGCCGCGCACCGCCGGGGCGTACCCCTTGCGGATCTTCTCGCCGATCTTCTTCGCGGCGGCGGCGCGGGCTCGGGCGTTGTCCGGGTAGGTGCTCGTCTTCACCTGGCCCTGGTCGCCGATCCGGCCGTAGCGCACTGTCATCGCGGTGTCGTCGACCACCACCTCGTAGAACTTGTGCGCTCCACCGTCCACCTCGGACAGTTCGAGGTAGGTCGTCTCCTGGGACATGGGGGTTTACCTCCGAGGGGAAGTGCCGGACCGGCAACGCGCACACGCTAACGCCGGGCACCGACAAACCCGGGTGTCGGTGTTAAGAAGGGGCCCTTCCTCTACCGGAGGCGTTAACAGGGGGCCCTTCCTTACGCGGCGGCGAGGGCGTCGACGGCCTTTCGGGCCGCGATCAGCACCGGGTCCCACACCGGGGCGTACGGCGGCGCGTACCCAAGGTCGAGCGCGGTCATCTCGTCCACCGTCATGCCGTTCCAGAGCGCCACCGCGAGCGCGTCGATCCGCTTGGCCGCCTCGGACCACCCGACGATCTGCGCCCCGAGCAACCGTCCGCTGGGCCGCTCGGCGAGCAGCTTTACGGTCATCGGCCGCGAGCCCGGGTAGTAGCCGGCCCGGTTCGTCGACTGGGCCAGCACGGTGACGAACTCGAAGCCCGCCTCCCGCGCGTCCCGCTCGCGCAGCCCGGTGCGGCCCACCTCCAGCTCGCAGACCTTGGTGACGGCGGTGCCGATGACGCCGGGGAAGGTGGCGTACCCGCCGCCGATGTTGATGCCCGCTACCCGGCCCTGCTTGTTGGCGTGCGTGCCGAGCGGGATGTGCACGGGCATGCCGCTGACCCGGTGCAGGGACTCCACGCAGTCGCCCGCCGCCCAGACGCCCGGTACGCCCGGCACCCGCATCCGGCGGTCGGTCCGGACCGCGCCGGACGGACCGATCGGCAGGCCGGCGGCCTCGGCGAGCCCGATGTTGGGGCGTACCCCGAGGCCCAGCACCACGACGTCGGCCGGCATCGGCCCCTCGTCGGTGACCACCGCGGAGATCCGGCCGTCCCGCTCGTCGAGGCCGGTGACGGTGAGGCCGGTGCGGACGCCGATGCCGGTGCCGCGCATCGCCTCGGCCACCAGCTCGCCCATGTCGGGGTCGACTGTGGACATCGGCTGGTCGGCCTGCTCCACCAGCTGCACCGAGAGCCCGCGTTGCACGAGCGCCTCGGCCATCTCGACGCCGACGTAGCCGCCGCCGACCACCACCGCGTGCCGGGGCCGGGGCTCGCGTTCGAGCCAGTCGATCAGCGCCGCCCCGTCGTCCAGCGTCTGCACGCCGAACACCCCGGCCACGTCGTCGCGTGCCCAGTCCGGCTGCACCGGGGACGCGCCGGTGGCGTACACCAGGGTGTCGAAACCGGCGCGGACCTCGCCGCCGCCGTCCAGGTCGCGTGCGATCACCTCGCGGCGGTCCAGGTCGATGGCAGTGACCTCGTGCCGGGTACGGACCTCGATGCCGAACTCGTCGCGGAAGGTCGCCGGGTCGCGCGCGACCAACTCGTCCCGATCCTCCACCAGGCCGCTCACCCAGTAGGGGATGCCGCAGGCCGAGTAGGAGGTGAAGTGCCCTCGTTCGAATGCGACGATCTCCAGGTCGGACCGGTCGCGGCGGCGCCGCGCCTGCGACGCCGCCGACATGCCGGCGGCGTCGCCGCCGATGACGATCATGCGCTCGGCCACGTCGCCCATCCTGTCACGCCGGGCCACGGCCGCGTGGCCGCTCAGCCACGGGTCTGCCGCGCCACGTCCGCGACCACGTCGACGAGGTTGCCGGTACGTTCGAACACCGCCCGCTGCCGCGCCGCGCCGCTGCCGTGCCGGCGCAGCCCGCCCAGCAGATCGGTCACCCGGTCCAGGTCGCCGTGCCGTTCCAGTTCCGGGCGCAGCCGGTCGACCAGCCGGTCCAGCAGCTCCCACGCCGGGCGCAGCTCACCGTCGGTGAGGTCGACGCCCTCGCCCTCCAGCCCGTCGTGGGCGGCCCGCCAGTGCGCCGCCACGAGCAGGTGGTGGTCGGTGTTGACGGCCGGACGGCCGGCGTCGATGTCGGTGAGCGCTGTCGCGACGAGCGCGCGGACCAGCGCCGCCACCAGCACCGCGTCGTCCACGGAGGGGCAGACGTCGCCGATGCGGATCTCCACCGTGGGGTACTTCGCGGAGAGCCGGGCGTACCAGTAGAGCATCCCCTCGTCCAGCATCACGCCGCTGGCGATGAGCTGCCGGATCAGCCGCTCGTAGTGCTCGTGCGACTCCAGGTACGGGGTGGGCGCGACGGACGGCCAGCGCTCCCACTCCACCGAGCGCCAGCTCGCGTACCCGGTGTCCTCCCCCCGGGAGAACGGGGAGTTGGCGGTGGCCGCGTGCAGGATCGGCAGCCAGGGCCGGACGTGGTTGAGCACCTGCACGCCGGTGTCCGGGTCGGGAATGCCGACGTGCACGTGCATGCCGTTGTTCCCGGGGCCGGGCACCAGCAGCCGGAACCGCTCGATCATCCGGTCGAAGCGCGGCTTGTCCACCACCGGCGGCACCGGCCCGTCGACCGGCCCGGTGCCGATCGCGAGCAGCCGTACGCCGGCCCGCTCGGCCGCGTCGGCCAGCTCGGCGCGCAGCATCGACAGCGAGTGCCGGATCGAGGACAGGTCCAGTCCGGGCGGGCTGCCGATCTCGATCTGGCTGGTCTGGAACTCGCGTTCCACCTGACCGCGCAGCTCGGCCGGCACCTGCTCCATCACCAGGTCGACGGCGGGTACGGCGGTCCCGGTGTGCGGGTCGGCGAGCAGGAACTCCTCCTCGACGCCGACCGTCAGCAGGTCGGTTCCGCCCGGTGCGGCGCTCCGCTCCCGCTCCGCCACTGAGCCACTCATCGTCACCACCGTCTCCTCCGGACCGCTCACGGCACCGTGCCGCGGGGTCGAGAGCCTGTTACCCACCGTGTCCGTTTCGGGAAACGTGCCGGTGGGCGTGTCGGTGCCGGTTCGCCCGTTCGGGGTCGCGTGCGGGGCCGGCCGAGCGTCGGATCGGCGTGCGCGCAGGGGCCCCGGTGCGTGACACGGCGGGCTAGGGTGGGCTCGTGACAGGGATGCTGGCGGTGCTGACGGGGGCGTGGGCCTACGCCCTCACCCTGTTCGCCGACCGGCCGGCCGGGCTGCTCGCCGGTGCGGCGGTCGTCGCCGCGCTGCTGCTCGCGACCCTGCTCGCGCTGCGCGTCCGCGCGCTGCCCACGCCGCCCGGCACCCGGTTCGCCGCCGCACTACGGGCCCGCGCCCGCCGTCGTGGGGTGCCCCGGCAGGTCGACCCGGACGCGCCGGGGCGTCCGCGCCCCCGCGCACCCGGCCTGCGCCCCTCGGCCGCGTAGCCACCTCCTTCCGGCCCGCGCCGGCGGGCCGCCGCTCTCTCCCCGGCTTCGCGGCCGATTCCGTCGTCATCCGTCCCGCCGCGCGCACGTCGCCGCCCGGGACACCCGGAATCGCCATCGAGGGGTCCACCCATGCTCGCCTTCGCACCGTTGCACTCGGCGGCCTCGGCCGCCGCCACCGTCGTCACCTGGCTCGCCGACGTGCTCGCCCCGCTCACCGGCGGCGCCGCCACGGCGGCCGCCATCGTCCTGTTCACCGTCGCCGTCCGGCTGCTGATCTCGCCGCTGACGGTGGCACAGGTCCGCGGGGAGCGGCGTCGCACCGCGCTCGCCCCCGAGGTACGGGAACTCCAGCGCCGGTACGCCGACGACCCGTCCCGCCTGCAGAGCGAGGTGTTCGCGCTCTACCGCAACGCCGGGGCCAGCCCGGTCGCGGGCTGCCTGCCGGCGCTGTTGCAGGCGCCGTTCTTCCTTGTCATGTACCGCCTGTTCGCCACCGGTGACGGCGCGCCGCAGCTGCTGGGGGAGCGGCTGGCCGGCGTACCGCTGGGGTGGCACCTCGGCGACGGGCTGTCCGGTCCGGTGCTGCTCGTGTTCGGGGTGCTGCTGGCCGCGCTGCTCGCGCTGGCCTGGTGGTCGTCGCGGCGGATGCGCCGGGCGGCGGCCGCCACCGGCACGGTGGCCGGGACGCCCACCGAGGGCCCGGGCGCGGCGGTGCTCGGGCGGCTGTTGCCGCTGCTGCCGTACGGCACGGTGCTGGTGGCGCTCGTGGTGCCGCTGGCGGCGGTGCTCTATCTGGTCACCACCACGGCGTGGACCGCGCTGGAGCAGGTGGTGCTGCGCCGGCCGCAGCCGGCGGCGGCCATCGACAAGCGTTGACAAATGCGGGGGCGGGCGCGTAGAAATCGCTCTCAGAGAGCGCTCTCCCGGACCCGTCCCCGCAGAGAGGCACCCCGATGAACCCGATCCCGGCGGCTGCGGCCGCCCCCGCCACCGTGCCCCGACCACGCCGCCGGCTCGCCCTGGCCGCCGGCGTCCTCGCGCTCACCACCGCGCTCGCGGGCGTCTCGATGACCGCCCAGGCCGCGGTGCCCCCGACGCCGTCCGGGTGGAACCTGGTGTGGAGCGACGACTTCACCGGCTCCGCCGGCACGCTGCCCTCGTCCGCCAACTGGATCATCGACACCGGCACCAGCTACCCGGGCGGCCCGGCCAACTGGGGCACCGGCGAGATCCAGACCTACACCTCCAGCACCGCCAACCTGGCCCACGACGGCTCGGGCAACCTGCGCATCACGCCGCTGCGGGACTCCGCCGGCCGCTGGACCTCGGCCCGGATCGAGACGGTGCGTTCGAACTTCAAGCCGCCGACCGGCGGCGTGCTGGCCTTGGAGGGCCGGATCCAGATGCCGAACGTGACGGGGGCGGCGGCGTCCGGGTACTGGCCGGCGTTCTGGGCGCTCGGCTCGCCGTACCGGGGCAACTACCAGAACTGGCCGGGCATCGGCGAGTTCGACGTGATGGAGAACGTCAACGGGATCAACTCGGTCTGGGGCGTGCTGCACTGCGGCGTCGCGCCGGGCGGCCCGTGTGGGGAGTTCAACGGCATCGGCGCGTCCCGGGCCTGTCCGGGCAGCACCTGCCAGTCGGCGTTCCACACCTACCGGTTCGAGTGGGACGCCTCGATCAGCCCGCAGCAACTGCGCTGGTACGTCGACGGTCAGCTCTTCCACACCGTCGGGCAGAACCAGATCGGTGAGCCGTACTGGAGTCAGATGACCAACCACGCCGGCTACTTCCTGCTGCTCAACGTGGCGATGGGCGGCGGCTTCCCGGACGGCGTGGCCGGCTCGGCGACGCCGACCGCGTCGACCGTGCCCGGCCGGTCGATGCTCGTCGACTACGTGGCCGTCTACACCCGCGGTGGCGGGAGCAACCCGTCGCCGACGCCGACCACGCCGCCACCGGGCGGAGTGCGTGACGCCTACTCGACGATCCAGGCCGAGTCGTTCAACGCGCAGAACGGCGTGCAGGTGGAGACGTGCGCCGAGGGTGGCCAGGACATCGGCTGGCTCGCCAACGGCGACTGGGCCCGCTACGACAACGTCGACTTCGGCTCCACGCCGCCGCGCGACTTCGTGGCCCGGGTCGCCTCCGGCGCGGCGTCCGGGGTGAGCGGGCTGGTGGAGGTCCGGGTGGACAGCCCGACCGCGCCGCCGATCGGCAGTTTCGCGGTCGGCAACACCGGCGGCTGGCAGACCTGGCGCTCGGTGCCCGGCAACGTCAGCGCGGTGACCGGGCGGCGCACCGTCTACCTGACGTTCAGCAGCGGTCAGCCGTCCGACTTCGTCAACGTCAACTGGTTCACCTTCCGCCGCTGAGGCCGGTCGGGACGCGGCCCGGGCCTCGGTCCGGGTCGCGTCGAACCGGTGCTGGACAGAAACAGTTAACACTCTTAATAATAGGCGCACGTCGACGGTTGTGAATCCCTCTCCACCCCCGCCCGTCCCCTGGAGGACGCCGTGAGACTCCGCCCCCGCCTGGCGACGCTCGCCGCCGCGCTGACCACCGCCGTGGTCGCCGGTGCCCTGCTCGCCGCCCCGCACGCCTCGGCCGCCACCGCGGCCTTCGTCCGCACCTCCAGCTGGAGCAGCGGGTACGAGGCCCGGTTCACCGTCACCAACGACAGCTCCGCCGCCATCTCCTCGTGGAACGTCCAGTTCGACCTGCCCGCCGGCAGCGCGCTCGGCTCGTTCTGGGACGCCCGCCTCACCACCTCCGGCCAGCACGTCACCGCCGTCAACCAGTCCTGGAACGGCGCGCTCGCCCCCGGTGCCAGCACCAGCTTCGGCTTCGTCGTCAGCGGCACCGGCGACCCGGTGAACTGCACCGTCAACGGCGCCTCCTGCACCGGCGGCGGCAACCCCGGCAACCCGGGCGCGCCCGCCACCCCCGGTGGACTGCGGGTCACCGGCACCACCGCGTCCTCGGTGTCGCTCGCCTGGAACGCGGTCTCCGGCACCGTCACCGGCTACCGGGTGTACGAGGGCAGCACCGTCAAGGCCACCGTCACCGGCACCTCGGCCACCGTCTCCGGGCTGGCCGCGTGCAGCGGGCACAGCTACACGGTGACCGCGTACAACGGCAGCGGCGAGTCGGCGAAGTCGGCGGCGGTAGCGGCCACCACCAGCGGCTGCACCGGTGGCGGCGGCGGTGCCATGGCCGCCGCGCCGTACCTCTACCCGGGCTGGGGCGACCCGCCCGCGCCCGCCACGGTGATGGGCGCGACCGGGATCAAGTGGTTCACCATCGCGTTCGTGCTCTCCGGCGGCGGCTGCACCCCGGCCTGGGACGGCACCGGCCCGCTGACCGGCGGCACGCACGCGGCCACCATCGCGGCGATCAAGGCGGCCGGCGGCGACGTCATCCCGTCCTTCGGCGGGTGGAGCGGCAACAAGCTCGGCCCGAACTGCTCGACCGCCGCCGCCCTGGCCGGCGCGTACCAGCAGGTCATCAACGCGTACGGGCTGAAGGCGATCGACATCGACATCGAGAACAGCGACGAGTTCGAGAACGAGGTGGTGCAGGACCGCATCCTGGACGCCCTGAAGATCGTCAAGCAGAACAATCCGGGGATCAAGACCATCATCACGTTCGGCACGTCGACCACCGGGCCGTCGTACTACGGCACCCGGCTGATCAACCAGGCCGCGGCCAAGGGCACCGGGATCGACGTGTTCACCATCATGCCGTTCGACTTCGGCGGCGGCGCGAACATGTACCAGAACACGGTGAACGCGGCCGAGGGCCTGAAGACCGCGCTGCGCAACGCGTTCGGCTGGTCCGACGCCACCGCGTACGCGCACATGGGCCTGTCCGGCATGAACGGCCTCTCCGACCAGCAGGAGCTGACCTCGCCGGCCACCTGGACGCAGATCCGCGACTGGGCCAAGGCGCGCGGCCTGGCCCGGTTCACGTTCTGGTCGGTCAACCGGGACCGGCCCTGCCCGGGCGGGGGCGTGGTCGCCAACTGCTCCGGCATCGCGCAGAACACCTGGGAGTTCACCGGCATCACCGCCGGATTCTGAGCCCGCGCGGCGGTCAGCGCCCGGTGGTCACCGACTGCCGGGCGCGCCGCCGGCGCACCTTCTTCACCGCCCAGCTGACGATCATGAAACCGAAGACGGCGAAGATCGCGTAGTTGAACCACGAGCTGTACCTGTCGACGTCCTCCCACCGCGACCCGAGAGCGAACCCGGCGCCGACGATCAGGGCGTTCCACACGCCGCTGCCGAGCGTGGTGAGCAGGATGAACTCGCCCAGCGGCATCCGGTTGGCGCCGGCCGGGATCGAGACCAGGCTGCGCACCACAGGCACCACCCGGCCGATCAGCACCGCCCACCGGCCGTGCCGCTCGAACCAGCGGTCGGCCTTCTCCAGATCCTCCAGGTCGACCAGCGGAATGTGGTCCAGCCAGCGCTTGAGCCGGTCCTCGCCGAGCGCCGCGCCGAGCCAGTAGAGCACCAGCGCGCCGAGCAGCGAGCCGACTGTCGCGGCGACCACGATCAGCACCACGTTGAACCGGCCCTCGGCGGACAGGTAGCCGGCCATCGCCAGCACGATCTCGCTCGGGATCGGCGGGATGATGCTCTCCAGCGCCACCAGCAGCGCCACACCGACCGCGCCGAACGAGTCGATCACGCTCGCCACCCACCCGGTCAGCCCGGTGAACTGGTTCGGGTCGACGTCCTGGGCCAGGGCCATGGCGGTCCTTCCACGCGAGAGCCGGAGATCCGGAAGTGTTACCCGGACCGGCTGCCGCCACACCTGTGACTCAGCCCTCCGGGTGCAGCGCCGCGTCCGCCGGACCCCGCCGCCAGCCGGTGAAGCGGACCACCAGGCCGCCCCGGCTGGGCGAACAGCAGTACGGCCCGGCCGACGCCTGCGCCGCCGGATCGAGCGGGGCGACGCGGACCAGCCGCCACGGCTCGTCGTCACACCGGGCCCGTACCGTCAGCGCGTCGCCGGCCCGGCTCACCCGGACCGTGACCTCACGGCCCGACCACTGCGGCACCGGCGCGACCGACCAGTCGGAGAACTCGTCGGTGACCACTGCTCCGACCTGCGGGACGCCGTCGCTCACCTCGACCCCGGCCTTGGTCCACCGCCGCTCGTCCACCCGGACCAGCACGCCGGCCTGGTCGAACTGGGCCGCGTAGTCGAGCAGGAACGACACCTCCACGGCGCTGTCCACGCCGAACGGCGCGAGCAGCGCCGAGCCGTCGTCGTGCACGAAGCCGTAGCTGGTGCGCCGCCAGAAGTCGCTGCCGCCGCGCGGCTCGACCAGCAGGCCGCGACCGTCCGGCTCGGCCCGCTCCGGCGGGTTCAGCCAGGTGCCGGCGGACCAGTCGTACGCCTCCTCGCTCATCGGAGCACCGTACCGGGTTTGCCGCCGCGCGCGTTCGGAGAAGTAGTCCTCGCATGGGTGACAGGTGGTATCAGGAGGCGGTCGTCTACTGCCTCGACGTGGACACTTTCGCGGACTCCGACGGCGACGGGGTGGGTGACTTCCAGGGCGTGATCGGGCGCCTGGACTACCTGGCCCGGCTCGGGGTGACGTGCCTCTGGCTGAACCCCATCCATCCCTCGCCGAACGAGGACGACGGGTACGACGCGACCGACTTCTACAACGTCGACCCGCGACTGGGCACCCTCGGCGACTTCGCCGAACTGCTGCACCAGGCGAGCAACAGGGGCATCCGGGTGATCATCGACCTGGTGGTCAACCACACCTCCGACCAGCACCCGTGGTTCCAGTCCGCCCGCTCCTCGCCGGATTCGCCGTACCGGGACTGGTACGTCTGGGCCGACCACGAGCCGGCCGACCGCCACCAGGGCATGGTGTTCCCGGGCGAGCAGCACGAGACGTGGACGTACGACCGGACCGCCAAGGCGTGGTACTACCACCGCTTCTACAAGTTCCAGCCGGACCTGAACATCGAGAACCCCAAGGTCCGCGCGGAGATCAAGAAGATCACCTCGTTCTGGCTCCAGCTCGGCGTCTCCGGCTTCCGGATGGACGCCGTGCCGTTCATCATCGAGCGCACCGAGCCGGGCAACCCGAACTCACCCAAGGACTTCGACTTCCTCACCGACCTGCGCCAGCACGTGCAGTGGCGGCGCGGCGACGCGGTCCTGCTCGCCGAGGCGAACGTCGAGCCGGACGAGCTGCCCGTCTACTTCGGTGACGGCAGCGGCTCGGGCAACCGGATCCACATGCTGTTCGACTTCATGCTCAACGGCCGGCTGATGCTCGCCCTGGCCCGGGAGGACCCGGAGGTGATCATCGAGGCGTTGCGCGACACCCCGAAGCTGCCCACCGGCGGCCAGTGGGCCACGTTCCTGCGCAACCACGACGAGATCGACCTGTCACGGCTCACCGCCGACCAGCGCAACGACGTGCTGGCGAAGTTCGGCCCGGACGAGAACATGCAGCTCTACGGCCGGGGCATCCGCCGCCGGCTGGCGCCCATGCTCGGCAACGACCGCCGGCACATCGAGCTGGCGTACTCGCTGCAGTTCTCGCTGCGTGGCACCCCCGTGCTGCGCTACGGCGAGGAGATCGGCATGGGGGAGGACCTGTCGCTGGACGGGCGCGACGCGATCCGTACCCCGATGCAGTGGTCGTACGCCGACAACGCCGGCTTCTCCACCGCGGAGCCGGAGAAGCTGGTCCGCCCGGTGATCGACAAGGGCGAGTACGGCTACCAGAAGGTCAACGTCACCGCCCAGCGCAAGGACCCGCGCTCGCTGCTCGGCTGGTTCGAGCGGATGATCCGGACGCTGCGGGAGGCACCGGAGACCGGCTCGGGCAGCACCACGTACATCGATGTGCCGATGCCGTCGGGCGTGCTCGCGCACCGGGCCGACGGGCGTACCGGGACCATGGTCTTCCTGCACAATCTCGGCACCGAGGACGTGGAGGTGGACCTGAGCACGCTGGCGCCGGAGGCGGACCTGCCGATCGACGTGCTCAGCGACCGCAACTACGAGGACGTGGGCAAGCTCGACCGGCTCAAGCTCGGCGGGTACGGCTACCGGTGGATCCGGCTCTGCCGGGGACACGAGCGGTAGGGGGCGGCGTACCGGCGGGTTAAGCTCCTTCGATCGAGCCACAAGTTACCGGGAGGTAAGCATGTCGGAGGAGCCCCGCGTCGCCATCGTCACCGGAGCCGCACGCGGCATCGGCGCCGCGACCGCCCGCCGGCTGGCGGCCGACGGCATGGCCGTAGCCGTGGTCGACATCGACGAGTCCGCCACCAAGGAGACGGTGGACGCCATCGGCTCGGCCGGCGGCCGGGCGCTGGGTGTCGGCGCCGACGTGTCCGACCGGGCCCAGGTCGAGGCCGCAGTGGAACGGATCGCCGCCGAACTGGGCGCACCGACAGTGCTCGTCAACAACGCGGGCGTGCTGCGCGACAACCTGCTGTTCAAGATGACCGAGGGCGACTGGGACACGGTCATGGGCGTGCACCTGCGCGGGGCGTTCCTGTTCAGCCAGGCCGCGCAGAAGCACATGGTCGAGGCGAAGTGGGGCCGGATCGTCAACCTGTCCAGCACGTCCGCGCTCGGCAACCGGGGCCAGGCCAACTACTCGGCCGCCAAGGCCGGCCTCCAGGGCTTCACCAAGACGCTGGCGATCGAGCTGGGCCCGTTCGGGGTGACAGTCAACGCGGTCGCGCCGGGCTTCATCGTCACCGACATGACCGCTGCCACCGCGGCCCGGATGAAGGTCGACTTCGACGACCTGCAGAAGCACGCCGCCGCCGAGATCCCGGTCCGCCGTCCCGGCCGCCCGGAGGACGTGGCGCACACCATCTCGTTCCTGGCCAGCGAGGGCGCGTCCTTCGTCTCCGGCCAGGTCATCTACGTCGCCGGCGGTCCGAAGGACTGATCGGCCCGACCCGGCGCGGGCCCGCTCAGGCGGGGTCGCGCCGGGTGCGCCACAGCCAGAACAGGCCGAGTACCGGCAGCACCAGCGGCACGTAGCCGTAGCCGCTGCCGAAGTCGGACCAGACCGTCTCGTCCGGGAACAGCTCCTTGTCGGCGATGCTCAGCACACCCACCCCGAGCACCCCGACCAGTTCGACTGTGCAGCAGGCCAGCGCGACCCGGCGGCCGGCGTGCCCGGCCCGGGCCAGCCCGACCGCCGCCACGATGTAGATCAGTGCCGCCACCGCGGAGAGCAGGTACGCCACCGGCGCCTCGTCGAACTTCGTGGCGATCTGCAAGCTCGCCCGCGAGGTCGCGGCGATGGCGAAGACGATGTAGACCGCGATCAGCAGCCGGCCCGGTCCGCGGTTGGTGGCGCGCTGCTCGGTCGTGGACTCAGCCACCGAGGACCTCCCAGGTCTGCTGCAGCCGTACCGCCACGACCGGCGTGACCAGGCAGATCGCGCAGACGATGCCCGAGCCCCAGCGGGTCGGCTCCATCCGGGCCAGCACCCAGGCCAGCGGCGGCAGGCAGACGAGCGTCGCCAGGTAACCGAAGAAAGCACCCGGCTCGCCCGGCCGCTCCCCGCCGCCGAGCGCGACGAGGGCCGTCACGGTGAGCGCGAGCAGCGCCACCTCCAGCACGGCCAGGCCGACGAACTGGATCCGGTCCGGCGGCCGGTGGCGTACCGCCGCCACCAGGGCCCAGACGGCGACCGCCAGCGAGATCACGATCGCGACCGTGGCGAGCGGCCCGTCCACCGGAGAGGCGGCTGCCGCACTGGTCGTCGACACGGTGTCGTTCACCGGCACAGCCTACTAATCCGTGTAGTAGCGGCTCGCCCGCCGGGTCGGGGCGCGCCGGACGGGTCCGGCGACTAGCGTGGATCACGGTCCCGGCGTACGCCGGTGGCGGACGTGGACGGCAGGGGGTCGGGGTGCGGTTCGGGTTGTTCGGCACTGGTTACTGGGCGGCGGAGACGCACGCCGCGGCCATCGAGGCACACCCGCGGGCCCGGCTCGCCGGTGTCTGGGGGCGGAACCCGGCGAAGGCGGAGGAACTGGCCACCCGGTACGGCGTACCGGCCTTCACCGACGTGGACGCGCTGATCGACGCCGCCGACGCGGTCGCGGTGGCGCTCCCGCCGGACGTGCAGGCCGACATTGCCGTCCGGGCCGCCACCGCCGGGCGGCACCTGCTGCTGGACAAGCCGCTGGCGCTCGACCTCGCCGACGCCGACCGGGTGGTCGACGCGGCGCAGGCGTCCGGGGTGGCCTCGGTGGTCTTCTTCACCCAGCGTTTCCACCCGAACGTGACCGGCTTCCTCGCCTCGACCGCGGCGGCCGGCGGCTGGCAGCACGCCCGCGCCACCATGTTCGCGTCGATCTTCCAGCCGGGTAACCCGTACGGCGACTCGACCTGGCGGCGGGAGCGCGGTGCGCTCTGGGACATCGGCCCGCACGCGTTGTCGCTGATCCTGCCGGTGCTCGGCCGGGTCACCCGGGTCGCCGCGATGGACGGCCCGAGCGGCCTGGTGCACCTGCTGCTCACCCACGACGGCGGCGCGACCAGTTCGCTGTCGCTGACCCTGGACGCGCCGTCCGAGGCGGTCACCCGGGACTTCGTCTTCTTCGGCGAGAACGGCACCGAGACCGTCCCGCCCGGCGGCGGCAGCGCGCTCCAGGCGTTCGGCGCCGCGCTCGACCAGTTGCTGGAGGAGGTCGACGCCGGCACCCGCGACCACCGCTGCGACGTGCGGTTCGGGCGCGAGGTGGTGGCCGTGCTGGACGCCGCGCAGACCGCCCGCGCCCAGGCCCGCACCGTCGAGCTGTAAGGAAGGGCACCTTATCAACGCCTCCGGTAGAGGAAGGGGCCCTTCTTGACACCCGTCGGTCAGGCGCCGGCCAGGGTGACGATCGCCTCGCCCAGTTCGGTGGGGGACTGGAACTCCTCGGCCGGCAGGGATCGCAACGCCTGGAGCGCCTCGGTGCTCGCGCCGTTCTCCTGGCCCCAGCGGACCAGGTCCTCCCGGGAGACCGGGTAGTCCAGCCCGGCCAGGAACTCCTGCAACTGCGCGCCGGTGACGGTCATGCCGCCCGGCTACCCGCTGAGCCCGGCGGCATTCCCGCCGCCGGCCCGGAGCCGGCGGCGGGAATGCCGCTCCCGGCCCCGGCGGTTTGCCCCGGCGGGCCCCGGGTAGCCGCGGACATGCTGGTACAGCGGCTCGGCGCGCCGAGCGACTTCGACCCCTTGCTGGACCGCGTACGGGACGCCCGGGTGGTGATGATCGGCGAGGCGACGCACGGCAGCTACGACTACTACCGGCTGCGGGAACAGCTGACCCGGCGGCTCATCGCCGAGCAGGGCTTCGACTTCGTGGCGGTGGAGGGGGACTGGCCGGACTGCGACCGGGTGCACCGATCGGTGGTGGGAGCGCCCGGCGGTCTGGCCGATCCGCTCGTCGCGCTGGAACGGTTCGAACGCTGGCCGACCTGGATGTGGGCGAACGCCGAGGTGGCCCGCTTCTGCCGCTGGCTGCGGGCGTGGAACCTGGAATGCCCCGAGGGGGAGCGGGCCGGTTTCCACGGCCTGGACGTGTATTCCCTCTGGGAGTCGATGCAGGCCATCTTCGACTACCTCGGTGAGGAGGACCCGGCCTCGCTGGAGGCGGCCCAGGAGGCGTACCGCTGCTTCGAGCCGTACGGCAAACGGGTCGAGGAGTACGGGATGGCCAGCCGGTTCGTCTCCGCGCGGTGCGAGGAGGAGGTGGTACGGCTGCTGGCGCGTACCCGGGAACAGGCCGCCGCGGACGGCCCGGACCGCTTCTCGGCCTGGCAGAACGCGGAGGTGGTGGCCGGCGCGGAACGGTACTACCGGTCCATGGTCGGCGGCGGCCCCGAGTCGTGGAACGTCCGCGACGTCCACATGGCCGACACGCTCGACCGGCTGCTGGACCGGTACGGGCCGGGCTCGCGGGGGATCGTGTGGGCGCACAACACGCACGTCGGCGACGCCCGGGCCACCGACATGGCGGCGGACGGCATGGTCAACATTGGGCAGCTCGGCCGGGAACGGCACGGCCGGGACGCGGTGGCACTGATCGGCTTCGGCAGCTGGCACGGCAGCGTGGTCGCCGCGCCGCGCTGGGGCTCACCGGCCGAGACGATGGTGGTGCCGCCGGCCCGGGAGGGTTCGGTGGAGCATCGGCTGCACGAGCTGATGCCGGACCGGGCGGTGCTCGTGTTCGGCGGCGACGACCAGCCGGAATGGGTGACCGGCGAGGCGGACCACCGGGCGATCGGGGTGGTGTACGACCCGAGCTTCGAGTCCTGGGGCAACTACGTGCCGACCCGGCTGGGTGAGCGCTACGACGCGTTCATCTGGTGCGACGAGACGACGGCGTTGCACCCGCTGCCGGCGCGCGTGACGCCGGGCGAGATGGAGACGTACCCGGCGGGGGTGTGACCGGGTGGGGCCCCGCGGGGCCCCACCCGTGCGGCTCACACGTTCGCGTGCTGCTTCTCGGCGAGGTGGGCCCGCAGGCCCTCGCCCTCGACGTCCACGTTGGGCAGGATCTTGTTCAGCCAGCGCGGCAGCCACCAGGCGGCGTTGTTCAGCAACGACATCACCGCCGGCACGATCGTCATCCGGACCACGAACGCGTCGATGGCGACACCGATCGCGAGCGCGAAGCCCATCGACTTGATGATCGGGTCCTCCAGGAAGACGAAGCCGCCGAACACCGAGATCATGATGAGCGCGGCGGCGGTGACCACCCGGG
The DNA here is from genome assembly GCF_027460145.1 of Micromonospora sp. WMMA1949. NCBI lineage: Bacteria > Bacillati > Actinomycetota > Actinomycetes > Micromonosporales > Micromonosporaceae > Micromonospora > Micromonospora sp. WMMA1949. The sequence goes on from NZ_JAPZBG010000001.1 coordinate 3,707,506, forward strand.
CGCCGTGCCCCATGCCGTTGATGGTGGCCTGCTGAGCCGTGTCGCCGTGCACGAAGTCCTCGCGCATCCGGGAGACCAGGAAGACCTCGTAGTCCATGGCCAGGCCGAACAGGATGCCGATGAGCAGGATAGGCAGGAAGCTGACCAGCGGGGCCGGGGTGTCCAGGCCGACCAGGTCGGCCAGGTGGCCCTGCTGGAACACCGCCACGGTGATGCCGAATGTGGCCGCCACGGTGAGCAGGAAGCCCAGCGCCGCCTTGACCGGCACCAGGATCGACCGGAACACCAGCATCAGCAGCAGGATCGACAGGCCCACCACCAGCAGCAGGTAGACCGGCAGCGCGTCGGAGAGCTTCTCCGACACGTCGATGCCGACCGCGGTGACGCCGGTGAGCAGCACGTCGGCGTTCTGGATGCCGGAGACCTGCTTACGGATGTCGTGCACCACCGTCTCGGTGGCCTCGTCGGTCGGGCCGGACTTCGGGATCACCCCGATCAGCGCGGTACGCCCCGACGGGTCGACCTGCGGCGGGGCCACCGCCAGCACCCCGTCGGTCTTCTGGACCAGAGCGGTCACCTGCGGGATGGCGGCCTGGGTGTCCTGCGGCGAGTCGGCGGTCACCACGACCGCGAGCCGGCCGGTGAAGCCGGGGCCGAAGCCCTCGCGGATCAGGTCGCTGCTGACCCGGGCCGGGGTGCCCTCGGCGGCGGCGGACGCGTCCGGCAGCGCCAGGCGCATGTCCTGCGCCGGGATCGCGAGCAGGCCGAGGCCGAGCAGGCCGACCAGGATCACCGGGATACGGAACCGGGTCACCCACCGCGCCCAGCGGAAGCCGAAGCCGGAGCGGTCCTCCGAGCCGGTGGCCGGGTCCTCGACCGCCTTGCGGTCACGCAGCTTGCGCGGCAGCACCTTGTGGCCGGCGAAGCCGAGCAGCGCCGGGGCCAGCGTGATCGCCACCAGCACGGCCACGGTGACGGTGCCGGCGGCGGCCAGGCCCATCACGGTGAGGAACGGGATGCCCACCACGGCCAGGCCGGCGAGCGCCACCACGACGGTCGCGCCGGCGAAGACCACAGCCGAACCGGCGGTGCCGACCGCGCGGCCGACCGCCTCCTCCGGGGAGAGTCCGTCGAGGAGGTTCTGCCGGTGCCGGGAGGTGATGAACAGCGAGTAGTCGATGCCGACCGCGAGGCCGAGCATCAGCGCCAGGATCGGCGCGGTGCTGGTCAGTTCGACCGCGCCGCTGAGCGCGAACAGACCGGCCATGCCGACGCCGACACCGATCAGCGCGTTCAGCATGGTCATCCCGGCCGCCACGAGCGAGCCGAACGTGATCACCAGGACGATCGCCGCGACCAGCACGCCGATCGCCTCGGTCGAGCCGACCTCCGGCTCACCGTTGAGCACCTCGCCGCCGGGCGCGATCTGCCAGCCCTGCGTCTCGGCCTGGGCGCCGACCTTCTCGTACGCCTCGCGCTGCTCGTCGGTGACCTCGTCCGCGCCGCCGGCGAACTGCACCTGGATCAGCGCGTACCGGCCGTCCGGGGTGAGGGCCTGGGCCTGGTACGGGTCGACCGCGCCGACCACGCCCGGGAGCGTGGCCGCCTCCTCCGTGACCTGCTTGACCACGGCCTGTCCGGCGGGCGTGGTCAGCGCGCCGTCCTGTGGCGCCTTGATCGCGATGGTGCCGGTGGCGCCGCTGGCCGCCGGGAAGCGGTCGGCGAGCAGGTCGATCGCCTTCTGCGACTCGGTGCCCGGCATGGTGAAGTTGCTCGCCGTCGGGCCTCGCAGCGTGGCCGCGGCCAGGCCGAGGCCGACGAGTACGACGAGCCAGACGACGGCGACGAGTCGCCGCCGGCGCAGGGATGCCCGGCCGAGCCGGTACAGCAGGGTCGCCATGGACCTTCCTTGTCCTCGCAGAAACGGATCAGGTGGTGACTTCGAGCGCGCGGTACGCCACGGCGAGCAGCGCGGGTCGCAGCTGGTCGCCGGGGATGTCCAGGAACTCGCCGCAGGTCTCGGCGATCCCGGCGAGCACGACGAGCGCCGCGACGCGTGCCTCCGGGCGATCGGAGAAGCCGGCGAACGCGGCGACCAGTTGTTCGGAGATCTGCTGGATGTGGGCGAACGCGGGCTGCTGGAGCAGGTCGGGGAACTCTCCCCGCAGCAGCGCGATCTCCCGGCGGAAGCGGACCGCCAGGTCGACGAAGCCGTCCGCGGCGACGCGCTGGGCCTCGGCGCCGGTGTGTGCGGCGATCCGGACGTCCAGTTCCTCCAGCATGGTGATGGCCGGTGCCATCAGCTCGCAGAGCAGGGCTTCCTTGCTGGCGAAGTGGTAGAGCACCGTCGCCTTGGAGCAGCCGACGTCGCGGGCGATGTCCTGCAGTGAGGTGCCCTTGTATCCGGTGACGGCGAACCGGCGAGCGGCAGCGGCCAGCAGCTCGTCGTGGGTGGCGGGGGTGGGTCGCGCCATGTCATCCAGCATGCCTGACCGATCGGTCAGGTGCTGACCGATCGGTCAGATCCGCCGCGTGGCGTTCGCCACAACGGCACGTTCCCGCAGGTCAGGCCGGTGTCCCGGTCCAGTCGGCGAGCCATTCACCGGACCAGGTGAGCGCGCCGGAGCGCAGGTCGGCGACGAGCGCGCGTACCCAGTCCAGTTCGGCGCGGAGCAGCGTCAGTTGGTATTCGTCCTCGACCAGGAAGAGCCGGGGGAGTTGTACCCCGGCCAGCGCCGCCTCACGCTCACGCAACCGTGCCTCGATGGCGCCGGCCCGCTGGTCGAGCCGCCGGGCCGCCTCCTCGGGCGGCAGGATCGGCAGGAACGACAGCGCGGCGGGGAACTCCGGGAACTCCCGGGCGGGGGTGGCGAGCGCGTCGGCGAGCCACCCGTCGAGCGTGCTCCGGCCGGCCGGTGTGAGCGCGTACACGATGCGCTCCGGCCGCCCCTCCTCGCGCCTGGTCTCGGCCACCCGGATCAGCTCGTCGCGGCGCAGCCGCTCGATGGTCTGGTAGATGCTGTTGCGCTGCGCGACGTTCACCACGTCGTGCTTCTCCCGCTCCCGGATGAGCTGCTGCATCCGGTACGCGTGCATCGGCTCCTCGACCAGGAGGGCCAGCACCATCATCGCCAGCGGCGAGCGACGAACCGTCATGGCCCCACCCTAGGTGCCCTCTGCCGCGCCATAGTCATTTTATGTATAGTCATGGCATGACTAAAGCTGTCGTCGTCGGTGCCGGACTGGCCGGCCCGGTCGCCGCCATGGCGCTGCGGCGCGCCGGCATCGACGCTGCGGTGTACGAGGCGTACCCGCGGGACGCGGTCGGAGTGGGCGCCTTCCTCACGCTCTCGGCAAACGGGCTCGACGCGCTGCGCGCGATCGACCTCGACGACCTGGTGGCCGGGCTCGGACACCCGACACCCCGGATGCTCATGCACAACCACAGGGGACGCCGGCTCGCCGAGTTCGGCGCCCCCGGCAGCCGTACCGTCGGGCGTTCCGACCTCTACCGCGCGCTGCGCGACGAGGCGCTGCGCCGGGGCGTCGAGTTCGTCCACGGCGCGCGCCTGACCGGCGCCGACCCGACCGACGGCGGTGTGGCCGCCCGGTTCGCCGACGGCCGCACCGCCCACGGTGACCTGCTGGTCGGCGCCGACGGGCTGCGCTCCCGGGTCCGCGCGCTGATCGACCCGGCCGCCCCCGCGCCCCGCTACGTGCCGCTGCTGAACGCCGGCGGCTTCGCCCGCGGGCTGCGCCTGCCCGACGAGCGCGGCGTGATGCAGATGATGTTCGGCCGGCGCTGCTTCTTCTGCTGGATCGTGGTGGGGGAGGACGAGGTCTGGTGGTTCGCCAACCCGCCGCAGCCGGACGAGCCGAGCCGGGAACACCTCGCCGCGATCGGCCCGGACGAGGCCCGGTCCCGGCTGCGCGCGCTGCTCGCCGGCGATCCGGGACCGGCGACGACGATCCTCGACCACACCGCGCGGATCGAGTACGGCTGGCCCACGTACGACCTGCCCTCGGTGCCGGTCTGGCACCGCGACCGCATGATCGTGATCGGCGACGCGGCGCACACCGCCGCCCCCTCCTCCGGGCAGGGCGCGGCGATGGCCTTCGAGGACGCCGTCCAGCTCGCCCGCTGCCTGCGCGACCTGCCGGACGTGCCGGCCGCGTTCCGGGCCTACGAGCGGCTGCGCCGCGACCGGGTGGAGCGGGTGGTCGCGCAGGGACGGCGGACCAGCACCACGAAGGTCGCCGGACCGGTCGGGCGGCTCGTCCGGGACCTCGGCATGCCGCTCGCCGCCCGATACCTGGCGCGTAACGGCGGCGCCGCCCAGGCCTGGCTGTTCGGCCACCACATCGACTGGGCGCAGCGGGTGGAGGGCTGAGTCAGGCCGGCGGGTGGCCGTGCCTGCGGTCGTACGCGGCCCGGGCCGCGCTGATCGCCTCCCGGTGCCGCTCGGCCCAGCTGGTCAGCGCCACCAGCGAGTCGTGCAGCTCCCGGGCCATCGGGGTGGCCGTGTACTCGACCTTCGGCGGCACGCAGGGGTGGACGTGCCGGTTCAGCAGCCCGTCCCGCTCCAGGTTGCGCAGCGTCAGTGTGAGCATCCGGCGGCTGATCCCCTCCACCCGGCGCTCCAGCTCGGTGAAGCGGACCGGGCCGGCCGAGGCGGCGATCAGGATGCCGATGGCCCACTTACCGCCCACCCGGTCCAGCGCCTCCCGCACGGTGCAGGCGTTCGCCTGCTCCGCCGGGCCGGACCCGCACCGGTTCGCCTCCTGCTCGCCCACGCCTCGATCGTCGCAGGTGCCGGCCACCGGAGCGCGCCGGGCACCGTGTCGGGGTTGCCGAGCCGGGCCCGGCCCGGGAAGGTGGTCCGATGGGTGCCGCCGACGAGACCCGGGCCGGAGTGTCGCTGACCAACCTCGACCAGTCGCTGTTCGACGGCGCCGGGGCGACGAAACGCGACCTGGTCGACTACCTCGACGCGATGGCTGACCGGATCCTGCCGGAACTGCGGGACCGGCCGCTGTCGGTGCTGCGGGTGCGGCCCGGCCAGGAACCGTTCATGCAGAAGAACCTGCCGAAGTACACGCCCGACTGGGTACGCCGCACCGAGGTGTGGGCGGAGGCGTCGCACCGGCGGATCTCGTACGCGCTCTGCGACGACCGCCGGACGCTGCTCTGGTTCGCCAACCAGCGTGCCGTGGAGTACCACCCGACGCTCGCCCCCGCCGGGCAGTCCGAGCACCCGACCCACCTGGTGCTCGACCTCGATCCCCCGGAGGGGGACGCGTTCGGTGCCGTGGTGCGGGTCGCGCTGCTGGTGCGGCAGGCGCTCGCCGACGCCGGGCTGGCCGGCGCGGTGAAGACGAGCGGCGCCAAGGGGCTGCACGTGATCGTGCCCGTGGACCCGGCCACCACGGCGGAGGAGGCCGCCGCCGCGACCCGGGCGCTCGCCGCCCGTACCGAACGGCTCGATCCGGCGGCCGCGACCACCGCGTTCATCGTCGCCGACCGCGGCGGCCGCGTCTTCGTCGACTCCACCCGGGCGTACGGGGCGACTGTGGTGGCCGCCTACAGCCCTCGGATCCGGCCCGGCGCCCCGGTGTCGTACCCGGTGGGCTGGACCGACCTGGAGTCGGCGAGCCCGGCCGACTTCACCGTGCGGACCGTGCCCGCTCTGCTGGGCGACCGGGATCCCTGGGCGGAGGCGCTGCCCGCGCCGCAGCGCCTGCCGGCGGACCTGGTCGAGCAGGGACGGACCATCCCGGTGGCCCGGGTGCAGGCGATGCACGAGGGCAAGCGCCGCGCCAAGGCCCGCCGCGAAGCCGGCTGAGGCCGGTCCCCGTCAGCGCCGCCGGGTCACCGCCGCCGGCGGGTGCTTGCCCCAGGTGGACGCGACGAGCACCACGGCCAGGCCCCAGGTGACGATCATCGTCCAGATCGGGCGGGCCTCGGTGGCCGCGCCCACGAACCCACCGATCGCGTAGCTGACCAGGCAGAGCAGGCCGGTCGCGGCGAGCCGCCCGGCCGCGGCCCGGCCCTCCGGCTCGAACACCCAGTCCGCGATGCCCTTCGTCGTCCGCAGCACGGTTCCGGTCTGGTACGACGTGGCGGTCTGCACGCCGAACGTGCGGACGATCAACCCGCCGAGGATGCCGACCGGGAACGCCAGCAGCGCGGTCAGGACCGTGCGCTCGGTCATCGAGTCGCGCCCCGAGTCGAGCGACCGGTCCACCAGCCCCCAGAGCACGAGCAGCGCCAGCATGGCGAGCAGTTCCATGCCCGGCGGGGTGAGCGGACCGGCCGGACGGAGGCGGCGGATACCGGCGCCGAGCAGACCGCCGAGGCCGAACGCGCCAAGCGACGCCACCGCGGCCGGCCAGGGCGGAAAGTGATCGGCGGCCCCCATTCCGACGAACGCCACGTTGCCGGTCTGAATACCCACGAACACCTTGTACCTGAGGAACGAGAAAGCGTCGACAACGCCGGCGAGGCCGGTGGCGAGCGCAAGTGCCAGAAGCGGTACGTGGAAGTCGTATTCCCCTACCCGCCAGCGATCCTCAGCGTCGTTGGGCATCGCCCTCCCTACCCCCGGCTGCGCCCGTGAAACCGTGGGGGCACGCGATGCGGGAAAGTGCCGGGAAAAGTGTTTCCTGTCGTTTCCGGTGAATGGCGCGATCGCGTTATTCACCATCGGCATCCGGTTCGGCAGCATCGCAATTGCGTCTCGACGGCGAGACTCGAAGCCGAAGGAGGCCGAGCGCATGTTCGTGCTCCCCGTCGCCAGAATCCGCGTCACGTTCTATTCGATCGCGGCCCTGGCCGTCGCCGGAGTCGCCACTGATGCTCCGTTCTGGAGCATCGCGGCGTCGCTGTTCCTCTGTGTCGCGATTCCGCTCGCGGTGGCCGTTCAGAGCCCGGAGCACCTGCGGGCGTTGTTCGTCCCGTCCCGGGCCACCGAGCCGGCGGCCCTCACCCGGAAGGACATCCGTCATGCCCAGATCCACTGACTCCGTCGGCAAGGGATCGGCGAAGGACCACTCGATGGTCGGCACCGTTCCGCGCAACCCGGCGATCGACGACACCCACCCGGACCTGGTGAACCCGCCGTCGACCGACCACGGCCTCATGCCGAACCTGGTGTTCCCGTTCTCGCTGGCCCACACCCGCCGGGAGAGCGGCGGCTGGACCCGGGAGGTCACGAACCGCCTGCTGCCGATCGCCCACGACCTGGCGATCGTGAACATGAAGCTCGACCCCGGCGCCTACCGGGAACTGCACTGGCACATCCAGTCCGAATGGGCCTTCATCCTGTCCGGCAGTTGCCGGATCGCCGCTGTGGACCAGGAGGGGCGCAACTTCCTGGAGGACGTCAAGGCCGGGGACCTCTGGTATTTTCCGGCCGGCATCCCGCACCACATCCAGGCCCACGACGAGGGCGTGGAGTTCCTGCTCGTCTTCGACGACGGCTGCTACTCCGAGGACGGAACGTTCCAGGTCACGGACTTCTTCGCGCATGTGCCGAGGGAGGTCATCGCCAAGAACTTCGGCTGGACGATGCAGCAGATGGCCAACTTCCCGCCCGAGTCGGAACGCTACATCTTCCCGGGTCAGAGCCCGCCACCGCTGGCCGAGGACCGGGTGTTCAGCCCCACCGGCGACGTGCCCCGGACGTTCAAGCACAGCCTCCTCGCGCAGACGCCGGAGAAGTTCGAGGGCGGCAGCGTACGAATCGCCGACTCGAGCAACTTCGCCGCGGCGATCACCACCACCGCCGCGCTGGTGGAGATCGAGCCCGGCGCGATGCGGGAGCTGCACTGGCACCCGAACGGCGCGGAGATGCAGTACGTGATCTCGGGCAAGGGACGCATGGGCGTCTTCGCCAACCACGCCACCGCGCGCACCTTCAACATGGAGACCGGCGACGTCGGCTACGTACCGATCTCGATGGGCCACTACATCGAGAACATCGGCGACAAGCCCTTCGTCTACCTGGAGCTGTTCCGGACCGCGAAGTTCGAGGACGTGTCGCTCGCGCAGTGGCTGGCGAACATCCCGCCGGAGGTGGTCGCCGACACGATCAACGTGCCACGCGAGCTGGTCGAGGCGCTTCCGAAGACGAAGAGCCCGCTGCAACGGCACTGAGAACGACGGCTGAGCGCGGACGCCACAGGGTCGTCCGCGCTCAGCCGTCCTCCCGGGACTCCCATACCAGCGCCAGCTCCACCCGGTTGCGGACACCGAGCTTCGCGTAGATCGAGCGCAGGTGGGTGTCGACGGTGTGGAACGAGACGAACAGGTCCCGGGCCGCCTCCTGCTTCGTCATGCCGACCGCGAGCAGTTCGGCCACCCGTACCTCGGCGGGCGTCAGCGCGGCCACGGCCGGACGGCGGGCCTCGTCGCCCGCCGGGCCGTCGTGCTCCCGTGTCCCGCCGGCACCCATCCGGGTGTACATCGCGTCGGCCTCGGCCAGCAGGTCGAACGTCTCGGCCGGCGGCAGCCCGGGCGAGCGCGCCAGGTCGTACAGCGCGTCGGCCAGGGCCGGCCGGGCGGAGGTGGTGCGCAGCAGCCGTACCGCCGCGCGCAGCGCCGCCGGATCGCCGGTCAGCAGCCCGTCGACCTGGTGCGCCACCCCGCGCCAGAGCGCGTTGTTCGTCGTCCCGGCGGCCCGCTTCAGGTGGTCGGCGAGGGTCTCGGCCCGCTGCCGGTCACCGAGCGCCAGGGCCGCGCGCACCAGTCGCGGGCCGTGGTGCGGCACCAGCAGCAGGGGAGCCACCGAGCGGTCCGGCACGGCGAAGGCGGCGCCCAGCAGCGCGGCGTGCCGGCCCGGTTCCGGGTCGCTGGCGGCGGCGCAGCCGAGCCGAAACCACTGCATCTCGTCCGGCCAGCCCACGGCGGGGCGTTCCCCGGCGAGCAGCTCCCGGGCCGCGGCCACCTCACCCCGGCGCAGCAGCACCTCCACGACCGTGGCGAGCAGGTCCACCCGGGCCTGCGCCGGCAGGGCGCCACCGCGTTCGGTAAGCGCGAGACGGGCCCGGACCTCGGCCTCGGCCAGCTCACCTGTGGTCAGCCGCAGGACGCAGTCCAGCGCGGTCACCAGCGGCTGCGCCACCGCACCGAGCGTGTCGATCTCCGTGGCCACGCTGTCGAGCGCGGTCGCCGCGTCGACGTACCGGCCGAGCGCGATCTGGTTCACCACCCGGTCGACGCGCAGGAAGATCGCCTGGGCGCGGGCGACGGGCTCGCCCGCGTCCACCTCCCGCAGGATCCGCGCGGCGCGGGGCAGGTCGCCGGCGGCGGTGGCCCGGGACGCATGCGCCAGGGCCAGCCGGATACCGCCGCCGGGGGAGGGGCTGCGCTCGTGGGCCCGCTCCGCCGCCGCCACCAGCTCGGCGGCGTCGGGGTGCCCGAACCGGGTCGCCTGCGACGCCAGCATGGTGAGCGTCCAGCTCCGCCCGGCGGCGTCCAGCTCCTGGTTGAGCGCCTGCCCGAGGTACGTCAGGGACAGCGAGGGACGCTGCGTCGCGTAGTAGGCGCCGAGCCGCCCGAGCAGCATCGCCCGCTGGCGTGGCCCGTACCTGTCGACCGCGACCTCCCGGTGCAGCATGCGCAGCGTCTCGTCCACCCGGCCGGCCAGGTAGAGGTTGTCGGCGACGTCGACCAGCCAGGCCAGGCGCTCGTCGGCCGGGCCGGGCGGGGGTGTGGCGAGCAGCAGATCCGCGGCGAGGCTCGGACCGACCGCCGCGTCGGCCGCCAGCCGGGCGGCCAGCGCCCGGGCGGACCGGCTCACCGCCGGGAGCACCAGGAGGAGCTGCCGGGCGGCCTGGGCGGGACGCCCGGCGTCGGCGAGCACCTCGGCTGCCGCTTCGCGCAGGCCCTGGCGCACCGAGGGCGGCGTGTCCCGCAGGACCTCGTCGCGCAGCGCGATCGAGGCCAGCCGCAGGCCGGCGGCGGTGTCGACGAGGAACCCGCGGGAGATCAGCTCCTCCACCGTCGCGCCGGCCGGCTCGTCCGGCGTGGTGCCGGTGCGGGTGGCCACCGCTTCGAGGAACCACAGACCGCAGGGGGCGTCCGCGACGGCGACGCCGCGCAGGACCCACCGCTGCGCGGTGGTCAGCGAGGAGGGTACGCCCGTGTGCATCTTGGGGCGGTTGGTCAACGGCGTCTCGGGCAACTGGCTCACCTTCGCAGGTGCTGAGGTTCGACCCGTTCACCGCGAGGTTAGCCAGGTCACGACCTGCCCATCCCCGAATCGGGGGACAAAGGTGAAAGCCGCCCGGTACCTAGATCATCCGGCGTCGGACCCGCCACACCACCACACCGATCAGGATCGCCGCGACGGCGAGGAACAGGGCCGCCTCGACGATCTGGAACGTCCAGAACCGGTCGGCCGGGTGGTAGACGCCGAACTGCTGGATGCCCCGTGCGTGCAGGAACTGGTTGAGGTTGGTGCCGGCCCGGTCGGCGGCGATCTCCAGCTCGGAGAACTCGGTGCCGCTCAGCCTGCGGCCGGCGGCGTCGGCGTAGCCGCGTTCGATGACCCAGTCGGCGACGCCGGGCGCGGGCCCGTGCCCCGCCCGGTCCGTCGAGCCGCCGACGGGCACCGGCCCCATGGTGGTGAGCGGCGTGGCGTACGCGGGCCGGGCCAGCAGCGCCACAGTCATCCGGGCGGCGAGGAACGCCCCGAACGCGACGCCGAACGCGGGCAGGCTGCGCCGCAGGATCGCCCCCGCGGCGGTGGCGACGCCGAACGCGAACAACGCGTACGCCACCGGAACGAGCCCTTCCAGGTCGAAGGCGTCGTACTGGAACCGCCCTTCCCACGCGTCGAACGGCTGACGGAACCAGGTGAGCACCGCGGTGAACATCCCGGTGAGCGCGACGGTGACGCCGGCCAGTGCCGCGAGCTTGGCCGCCAGCCAGCGCATCCGCGGTACGGCCTGCGTCCACGCGAGCTGCCAGGTGCCGTCCTCCAGTTCGCGCGCCAGCAGCGGCGCGCCGAGGAACGCGCCGATGACGACGGGAACCAGGTAGAAGGCCGCCAGGAGGTTCTCGACGTACCCGTACTCCTCGTCGAGCCGGCGGAAGGAGGCGGCGCAGGCCTCGTCGACACCGGCTCCTCCGGCACACCGGGCGGGACCGCCGGGGAACAGGTCGTGGGCCTGCGTCCCGAGTACGAGCAGGGCGGCGCCGAACAGTCCGACGAGCAGAGCCAGGACGCAGACCTCGGCCCGGTGCTGGCGCCAGATCACCCACGTCATGCCGCCACCTCCGACGTGACCGCGGCGCCGGGTTCGGACGGCCGCCGCAGGTACGCCAGCACCAGGTCCTCCAGCGCCACCGGCTGGGCCTGCCACCCGGGCGCGGCCGGGAGCCCGCCGTCGCGTACCAGCAGGGTCGTGTGCCGGTCGCTGTGGACGGCCTCCACGACCGCGCCGGCCCGGTCGAGGTCGTTCGTCGTTCGCGGGCCAACGAGCAGCCGGTGCTCGGCGAGGAGGGTGTCGATGTCACCGGTGAGCGTGACCCGGCCCTGGTTGAGCACGACGAGGTGGTCGCAGACGCGCTCCAGCTCGTGCACGACGTGGGAGGAGAACAGGACTGTCACCCCGCCCTCGGCCACCGCCCCCATGAGGACCTGCAGGAACTCGTGCCGGGCCAACGGGTCGAGGCTGGCCACCGGCTCGTCGAGGACGAGCAGGTCCGGCCGCTTCGCCAGGGCCAGGGCCAACGCGACCTGGGCCTGCTGGCCGCCGGAGAGCGTGCCGGCCCTGCGGTCGAGCGGGATGCCCAGCTTGGCCAACCGGCGTTCGGCCAGCCGCTGGTCGAACCGCCTGTTGCAGGCCCGGCCGAAGCGGAGCATCTCGGCGACGGTGAAGCGCTTGTACAGCGGGTGGTCCTGGGCCAGGAACCCGACCCGGGACAGCGTCTGCGGGGTGCTCGCGGTGACGTCCTGGCCGAGGACCTCCACCGTGCCGGTGCTGGGTGCCAGCAACCCGACGGCCAGGCGCAGCAGCGTGGTCTTGCCCGCGCCGTTCGGTCCGACCAGGGCGATCACCCCGCCCGTCGGCAGGGCCAGGGTGCAGTCGCGCAGCGCCCAGCCCTTCCGGTACCGCTTGCCCACACCGTCGGTGCGCAGCGCGAACCCGGTAGCTGTCACGCCACGTCCTCGTTTCTCGTCTGCCGGCGGACGGAGGTGAAGAGCGCGTCGACCGCCTGCTCGTCGAGGCCGGCCGCGTAGGCGCGGCGCAACCAGCTCTCCAGGCCGCGGCGCAGCGACGTGTACGTCGACGCCGACATCACGGCCGACTGCTGCGCGGTGACGAACGTGCCCTGGCCGGGCCGGCCGGTGACCAGGTTCTCCTGCTCCATCTGCCGGTACGCCTTGGCGACGGTGTTCGGGTTGATCGCCAGGTCCTCGACCACCTCGCGGATGAGCGGGAGGCGGTCACCGGGCTGGAGGAAGCCCAGCAGCACCGCTTGGCGGACCTGCTGGACGAGCTGCAGGTACGGCGGCACGCCGGAGTGGGTGTCGAGCCGGAAGACGAACACGGTGCTCCTCACTGCTTTACTAGTAACGTAGTAAAGCAGTGGGTCGGTGGTCAAGGACGCCGGCTCGCCCGGAAACGGAACGAGCCCGGCAGCCAAGGCGGCTGTCGGGCTCGTGAAGGTCTTCTGTGAGGTGCCCCCGGCAGGATTCGAACCTGCGCTCCCGCCTCCGGAGGGCGGTGCTCTATCCCCTGAGCTACGGGGGCTCAGCGACCCGAGAAGAGTAGCAAACCCCCTCCCGGATCACCGAATCGGTACCCCCGCGAGTCGATCTTCGTCGGATCAGGCCGCGACGACGGCGCGACCGCAGCTCGGCAGCGGGTGCAGCACGACCCGGCGGGGCAGCCGGCGGGGCCATTCGTTGCGCGGCCACGAGCCGTCCACGATCAGGTGCACGGTGCGTTCCTCGGCGCCGCTGAGCCGCAACACGAAGTCCCGGGGCAGCGGCGGGTCCACCGACGGCGTGGTCACCATGAACCGCACCCGTCCCCGGGAGGAGACCGCCGAGACCACGTCCGCGGCGGGCATCGTGCCGCGCAGGCGTACCCGGCCGATCCAGTAGACCTCCGCGGCGTGCTCCTGGGCCGCCCGCGTGATCGCCGGATACTCGCTGCGTACCCAGCGCTCGACCGCGCCGACGCACAGGCCGCAGGCCCGCTCGCGCGGCTCGCGCGGCCCCAGACCCCAGGCCCGGAGGTACGCCCCGACGGTGCCGGCCTCCATCGCCAGGCCGAACCGGCGCTCGATGAGGGCGGTCAGGCTCTGCCGTGTCCAGAGCTCCTCGTCGAGGCCGAACTCGTCGGGGTGGACCCCGCGGAGCACGTCGATGAGTTCGAGTTCCTGTTCGCGGCTGAGCGTTCCCGGCTCGCCCTGCCGCAGTCCGCGACGGACGGCTGCCACCGCTCCGTCACCGCCGATGGTGTGGCGTCGGCACCAGCTGGTCACCGACCGCCCTGCGTCTCTGAGTGCAACCCCCACGTCTTGGGCAACGAGCCCGAATCGCAACTGGTCACGATATGTGGGTAGAAAACTCTCCAACCCCCACAATGACCCGTTAACCCCAAACCGTTACAAACGCCCATACCGAACATTACGGACAACCCGAAGCTTCCCCGCCCGAGATCTTGGTACGAAACCGCCCTCCCGAGGGCCCTTCCGTACCAAGATCCCCGATCGGGCGATCTCGCACCCGCGACGCTTCTATAGGTGGGCCGGTTCCGGGAGGGGTTGGTATCGGTAGGGTTCGACGTCGGTGATCGACGAGTGACTCATGCAAGATCTGGCCACCGCAGAAGGGTGTGCCGTGAAGCGCGACCTGTCCTCGTGGGTTGCCGGCGTCGGCCCGGCCCACCTTGCTGGCCTGATCAGAAGCCTGTCCGCGATTGGTGTCGCGTGACTCATCACAGATGTGCCGCCGGGTGATCGTCTCCCGGGCCGACGCCGTCCGAACGTCGTCCCGTGCAAGGGAGAACCGTCCGTGCCTTCCATCCTGGCAGATCGTCTGGCCGGCCGTGTTGACGCGGTCATCGGTGTGGATACCCATACCGATACGCACACCGCCGCGGTGACCACCCCGGTCGGGACAGTGCTGGCCGAGATCACCGTGCCGGCCACCGCCGACGGCGCCGCTGTTCTGCTGGCCTGGGCCGGGCGGCAGACGACCGGGCTGGGAACGGGCCGGCGGGCCTGGGCCCTGGACGGCGCCCGGTGTCACGGGGTCGGCCTGCTGCGTGTCCTGCGCGCCGCGGGTGAGGACGTCCTGGAAGCACCCAAACCCGCTGCCGGACGCCGTCGGCGAGGCGGCAAGTCCGACGCGTTGGACGCCGTGCACGCCGCTCGCGCGGTGCTGGCCGCCGACCACGTCGCCACGCCCCGCGCCGACGGCGACCGGGAAGCCCTGCGCCTGCTGCACGTCTGCCGCCGCCACTACAGCGACACCCGCACCGCCACCATCAACCTGTTCAAATCGCTGATCCTCACCGCCGACGACGATCTACGCACACAGATGCGCGGACTGAACACCCTGCGGCAGGTCCAACACGCCACCACCCTCACCACCGGCACCGGCAGCGGCAGCGGACTTGACCGACTGCGCCGCACTCAACTGGCAGCCCTGGCCGAGCAGATCCTGACCCTCGAGAAGCTCCTGAAAGCCAACCTCGCCGAGATCCGCACCCTGGTCGACAAGCTCTGCCCCACCCTGCTCGACCAACCCGGGATCGGCCCCGTCACCGCCGCGATCGCACTGACCGCCTGGTCACACCCCGGCCGGTTCCGCAACGAAGCCGCCTTCGCCTCACTCGCCGGCGCCAGCCCCGTCCCCGCCAACTCCGGACGCACCATCCGCCACCGCCTCAACCGAGGCGGCGACCGCACCCTCAACGCCGCCCTACACACCATCGCGAAAACCCGCCAACGATGCCACCAACCCACCAAGGACTACGTCGAACGCCGCACCACCGAAGGCCGCACCCCAGCCGAAATCACCCGCAGCCTCAAACGCTACATAGCCCGCCAAATCTGGCGCACCCTCGAAACCAACGCTTGACAAACACCTTCACAGATCTTGCACTTTCAGCCCTTGCGTAACGGGGTGAATCCGGCATCCGGGGGGCCGCAAGTGCAAGATCGCCGGGCCGGGCCGGGCCGGGCCGGGGCGGGCCGGGCCGGGGCCGCGCCGGGGGGAGAGACGGTGAGGCCCGGTGCCCCTGGGGAGGGGACCGGGCCTCGGGGGTGGGCGGGGGCGGGGGTGTTACGGGGTGCCGCCCAGGCGCTTCAGCGCCGCGCTCAGGTTGGTCAGGTCGTTCTGCTGGGTGTTCTTCATGATCTGTGCGACCGCCAGCACGTCGTCGTCGCGCCCCTCGTCGAGGATGCCGTCGATCATGTGCACCCCGCCGATGTGGTGGCGGATCATCATCTGAAGGAACAGCACGTCGAACTCGCGACCGCTCGCCGCGCGCAGCTTCGCCATCTCCTCCGGCGTCGCCATGCCCGGCATCAGGCCGTCCTTGATCAGCCCGCCGCCGTCCTTCATCCACGCCATCGGCGCCTGCTCGCCGGTCGGGTCCAGCTTCCAGGACCGCAGCCAGGTCTGCATGGTGCCGATCTCGCCCTGCTGGCCGGTGGCGATGTCCACGCCGACCTGGCGTACCTCGGGGTCCTGCCCCTGGTTGAACGCCAGCAGGCCCATCGCCACGGCCTGGTTGTGGTGGGCGGTCATGTCCCGGGCGAACCCGGCCTCCGCCGAGTTCTCACCCGGACGGGTGAGCGTCGGGGTGAGCAGGCCGCCCGCGTACCCGAGGACCAGCCCGACCACGAGCGCGGCGGCCACCGCCAGCAGGCCGTAGCGGCGCACCGCGCCCCGGCCGCCCTGGTCGGCGGCCGGAGCCTCGTCCAGTTCGCTGTCGGTGGTCACCGGAGCGGTCATCGCGGCGTCCTCACTGAGTGGGCTGCTGGGGCATGTTGTTCTGCAGGTTGTCGCGCGGGGCGGTGCCGGTGGCGGTGACGCCCTGGTCGCAGAGCGCGTTCGGGCCCTCGATCGAGGCGTTCACCCGCAGGGTCTTGATGAAGTCGTCGATCCGGCCGTCGTCGGCGTTGTCGACCTTGAGCTGGTAGCCCCAGGCCTGGAGCGAGATCGGCTTGTCCAGCCCCTCGAACGGGCTGAGCATGAGCTTCTCCTTGCCCTGCACCTTGCTCTTGAGCTTCTCCACCTGGTCGGCGGGCAGGTCCGGGCGGTAGGTGATCCACACCGTGCCGTGCTCCAGGCTGTGCACCGCGTGCTCGTTGGCGATCGGGGCGTCGTAGACGTCACCCATGCAGTTCTGCCAGGCCTGGTTGTGCGGGCCACCGACCGGCGGGAGGACGTCGTACTTGATCGCGCCGGGCTGGTGGTTGCCGCCCTTGACCAGGTCCTTGTCCTTCGCACGGTAGTCGACGATGCCGTCGATCGCCTCGGCCCGCTTCTGCCACGGCTGGCCGCCCTGGTAGACCGCCCAGGCGCCGACGCCGATGATGCCCACGGCCAGGACGCCGACGGCGACGAAGAGGGCGATCGGGCCCCACGAACGGCCCTGGCTCACCTTCACCGGGGCGACCGGCTTGCGGCCCTTGCCCCCGGCGCCCTGCCGTGGCGTGCCCTTGCCGCCCCCGGCCTTGCCGGAGCCGGCCTTCGCGGCGGGCTTGTCGGCAGCCGCGGGCCGGCCGGCGGCCGGCTTCTTGCCGGTGCTGACCACGGTGGGACGGCGTTCCGGGCCGCCCGGGGTGCTGATGCTCATCGTGCCTCGTCAGGTCGGTCGGTCAGGGGGAGTGCGGGGCCGGTTCACATGCTGGGTCGCCTCCGCGGTGCCCGAGTCTACCCCCGATAACATGGATCAGTGACTCCCGCAGAACTCGCCGAGGTCGTCCTCGCCGCAGCCCACGCCGTCTTCGACGAGCGGGGACTGGACCGCGCCGCGCTGCCCGCGCAGACCACCGTCGAGCGACCCCGTAATCCCGATCACGGTGACTACGCCTCGACGCTGGCGCTCCAGCTCAGCAAGAAGGTTGGCGTACCCCCTCGGGAGCTCGCGACAGCTCTGGCCGACGAACTGGCCAAGGCACCGGGGATCAAGTCGGTGGAGATCGCCGGTCCCGGCTTCCTGAACGTCCGCCTGGACGCGGCCGCCGCCGGTCAGCTCGCCAAGGTCATCGTCGAGGCCGGTCCGGCGTACGGGCGCAGCGACACCCTCGCCGGCCAGCGGATCAACCTGGAGTTCGTCTCGGCGAACCCGACCGGCCCGGTGCACATCGGCGGGGTCCGCTGGGCGGCCGTCGGCGACGCGCTGAGCCGTCTGCTCCGCGCCACCGGCGCCGAGGTGGGCACGGAGTACTACTTCAACGACGCCGGCTCCCAGATCGACCGGTTCGCCCGCTCGCTGCTGGCCGCCGCGAAGGGCGAGCCCGCGCCGGAGGACGGCTACGGCGGCGCGTACATCGCGGAGATCGCCGCCGAGGTGGTCCGCCTGCGGCCGGATGTGCTGGACCTCACCGAGGACGCCGCCGAGGAGGTGTTCCGGACCGAGGGCGTCCAGCTGATGTTCG
The DNA here is from genome assembly GCF_027460145.1 of Micromonospora sp. WMMA1949. Taxonomy (NCBI): domain Bacteria; kingdom Bacillati; phylum Actinomycetota; class Actinomycetes; order Micromonosporales; family Micromonosporaceae; genus Micromonospora; species Micromonospora sp. WMMA1949. The sequence continues at coordinate 3,725,141 of NZ_JAPZBG010000001.1, forward strand.
CCGAGATCAAGTCATCGCTGCGCGACTTCGGTGTGGAGTTCGACACCTACTTCAACGAGAAGGACCTGCACGACCAGGGCGCGCTGGAGGCGGCGCTGGACCGGCTGCGGGAGCAGGGTCACGTCTTCGAGTCCGAGGGCGCGACCTGGCTGCGCACCACCGAGTTCGGCGACGACAAGGACCGGGTGCTGCGCAAGTCCAACGGCGAGTGGACGTACTTCGCCGCCGACTGCGCCTACTACCTGAACAAGCGGGAACGCGGCTTCGACCGGGTCGTGATCATGCTCGGCGCGGACCACCACGGCTACATCGGCCGGATGAAGGCGATGTCCGCGTGCTTCGGCGACGACCCGGCGCGCAACCTGGAGATCCTCATCGGCCAGCTGGTCAACCTGGTCCGCGACGGCGCCCCGGTGCGGATGAGCAAGCGGGCCGGCACCGTGGTCACGCTGGAGGACCTGGTCGACGCGATCGGCGTCGACGCCGCCCGGTACGCGCTGGCCCGCTACTCGGCCGACTCGCCCATCGACATCGACGTGGAGCTGTGGACCCGGGCCAAGAACGACAACCCGGTCTACTACGTGCAGTACGTCGCGGCCCGTACCGCCGGGGTGGCCCGCAACGCGGCCGAGATCGGGCTGACCCGTGGCGACGCCGCCGCGTTCCAGCCGGAACTGCTCGGCCACGAAAAGGAGAACGAGCTGCTCAAGGCGCTCGCGGAGTTCCCCGCGGTGGTGGCCACGGCCGCCGAGCTGCGCGAGCCGCACCGGGTGGCGCGCTACCTGGAGGAGAGCGTCGCGCAGGCGTACCACCGGTTCTACGACAACTGCCGGATCGCCCCGCAGGGCGACGAGAAGATCACCGACACCCACCGGGCCCGGCTCTGGCTCAACGACGCCACCCGGGTGGTCATCGCCAACGGCCTGCACCTGCTCGGGGTGTCCGCGCCGGAGCGGATGTAGCGTGCGAGCGCGAGGAGTGAGCTTGCGAGCCCCGCAGTCGCGAAGCGGAGACGAGTAGAGATGCGCGCTCACGAGGCAGGCGCACTGCACGGCGAGATCGGCACCCGGGGGCCCGCGTGGCTCCGTACCCCGGTCGACGTCAACGCCCTGGTGCCGCAACTGTGGCCGCGCAACGTGGCGCGCGGCCCCGGCGGCGCGCTCACCGTCGCGGGCCTGGACGTCCGCGACCTGGCCGCCGAGTACGGCACCCCGGCGTACGTGCTGGACGAGGACGACCTGCGCGAGCGCTGCCGGGAGTTCCGGGCGGCCTTCCCGGACGCGGACGTCTACTACGCCGGCAAGGCGTTCCTGTGCCGCGCCGTGGTCCGGATGATCGCCGAGGAGGGCATGTTCCTCGACGTCTGCACCGGCGGTGAGCTGGCCACCGCGCTGTCGGCGGGGATGCCGCCGGAGCGGATCGGCTTCCACGGCAACAACAAGTCGGTGGCGGAGCTGACCCGGGCGGTCGACGCCGGCGTGGGCCGGATCATCGTCGACTCGTTCACCGAGATCGACCGGCTCTCGGAGCTGGCCCGCGAGCGCGGGGTACGCCCGAAGGTGCTGGTTCGGGTCACCGTCGGCGTGGAGGCGCACACCCACGAGTTCATCGCCACCGCGCACGAGGACCAGAAGTTCGGCTTCTCGCTCGCGGGCGGTGCCGCCGCGGCGGCCGCGTTCAAGATCCTCGACGAGGATGTGCTGGAGCTGCGCGGCCTGCACTCGCACATCGGCTCGCAGATCTTCGACGCCAGCGGCTTCGAGGTGTCCGCCCGCCGGGTGCTCGCCCTCCAGTCGCAGATCCGCGACGCGCGGGGCGTGGAGCTGCCCGAGCTGGACCTGGGCGGCGGTTTCGGCATCGCGTACACGACGCAGGACGACCCGGCGTCACCGCACGATCTGGCGAAGCGCCTGCGCAAGATCGTCGACGGGGAGTGCGCGGCGGAGAACCTCGCCGTGCCGCACCTGTCGGTCGAGCCGGGTCGCGCGATCGTCGGCCCGGCAGTGTTCACGCTCTACGCGGTCGGGACCGTCAAAGACGTGGATGGCCTGCGGACGTACGTGAGCGTGGACGGGGGGATGAGCGACAACATCCGTACCGCTCTCTACGACGCCTCGTACTCGGCCACGCTGGCGAACCGCACGTCAGCCGCACAGCCGATGCTCGCCCGCGTGGTGGGAAAGCATTGTGAGTCGGGGGACATCGTGGTGAAGGATGAATTCCTGCCCGCTGACGTGCAGCCCGGAGATCTTGTCGCGGTGCCCGGCACCGGGGCCTACTGCCGGAGCATGGCGAGCAACTACAACCATGTCCCGCGGCCGCCGGTCGTCGCCGTCCGCGAAGGTCGGGCGCGGCTGATCGTCCGCCGGGAGACCGAAGACGACCTGCTGGCATTGGATGTGGGATGACCTCACCGGTTCGCTTGGCGCTGCTCGGCTGCGGCACTGTCGGCAGCGACGTGGTCCGGCTGCTGCACGAGCAGTCGGAAGACCTCGCCGCCCGGATCGGCGCCCCGCTGGAGATCGCCGGGATCGCCGTACGCCGGATCGGCCGTGACCGCGGCGACCTGCCGGTCGACCCGGCGCTGTTCACCACCGACGCGCTCGGGCTGATCAAGCGCGACGACGTGGACGTGGTGGTCGAGGTGGTCGGCGGCATCGAGCCGGCCCGGGGCTGGCTGGTCGAGGCGCTGCGCGCGGGCAAGAGCGTGGTCACCGCCAACAAGGCGCTGCTCGCCGAGGACGGCGCCGCGCTGCACGACGCCGCCGCCGAGGGTGGCGCCGACCTCTACTACGAGGCCAGCGTCGCCGGGGCCATCCCGCTGCTGCGCCCGCTGCGCGAGTCGCTGCACGGCGACCGGATCACCCGGGTCACCGGCATCGTGAACGGCACCACGAACTTCATCCTCTCCGCGATGGACGCCACCGGCGCCGGGTTCGCCGAGGCGCTGGAGGAGGCCACCGAGCTGGGGTACGCCGAGGCCGACCCGACGGCCGACGTGGAGGGCTTCGACGCCGCCGCGAAGGCCGCCATCCTCGCCTCGCTGGCGTTCCACACCCGGGTGACCGCCGCCGACGTGCACCGCGAGGGCATCACCGAGGTGACCGCCGCCGACGTGGCCAGCGCCAAGGCCATGGGCTGCACGATCAAGCTGCTCTGCATCGCGGCCCGGGGCGTCGACGCGGAGGGCCGGGAGACCGTCAACGTGCGGGTGCACCCGGCGATGATCCCGCTGACGCATCCGCTCGCGAGCGTGGGGGACGCGTTCAACGCGGTCTTCGTCGAGGCCGACGCCGCCGGGCAGCTCATGTTCTACGGCCGGGGCGCCGGTGGCGCGCCCACCGCCAGCGCGGTGCTCGGCGACGTGGTGGCGGTGGCCCGCAACCGCCTCGCCGGGGTGCACGCGGCGAGCGAGTCGGCGTACGCGGACCTGCCGGTGCGGCCGATGGGCGAGGCGCTCACCCGCTACCACATCAGCCTCGACGTGGCCGACCGGCCGGGTGTGCTGGCCGGGGTGGCGGGCGTCTTCGCCCGGCACGAGGTGTCCATCGCCACCGTCCGTCAGGGCCCGGCCGGCGGTGACGCGGAACTCGTTATCGTCACCCACGTCGCGCCCGACGCCGCGCTCGCGGCCACCGTGCGTGAGCTGCGCGGACTCGACATCGTCAGGTCGGTGACGAGTGTGCTGCGGGTGGAGGGCGGCGCGTAACCCACGCGTCCCGCCTGATGGTTAGGACAGGGTGTGCCGGTGGCCGGCCGGGCAGGCTGGTCCACGCTGTTGGCAGGCCCCGGAGCGGGGCGACAGAGGCGAGGAGCACGACATGTGGCGGGGACTGATCGAGGCGTACCGGGATCGGCTGCCGGTCACCGAGGCGACTCCCGTCGTCACCCTGCACGAGGGCAACACGCCGCTGCTGCCGGCGCCGGTGCTCTCCGCCCGGGTCGGCGCGGACGTGTGGCTCAAGGTCGAGGGCGCCAACCCGACCGGCTCGTTCAAGGACCGGGGCATGACGGTCGCCGTCTCCAAGGCCGTCGAGGCCGGCGACAAGGCGATCATCTGCGCCTCCACGGGCAACACCAGCGCCTCCGCCGCCGCGTACGCGGCCCGCGCCGGGATCACCTGCGCGGTGCTGGTGCCGCAGGGCAAGATCGCGCTGGGCAAGCTGGCCCAGGCGCTCGTGCACGGCGCGAAGCTGCTCCAGGTGCAGGGCAACTTCGACGACTGCCTCGGGCTCGCCGGCAAGCTCGCCCAGGACTACCCGGTCGCGCTGGTCAACTCCGTCAACATCGACCGGCTGCACGGCCAGAAGACCGCCGCCTTCGAGATCGTCGAGGCGCTCGGCGACGCGCCCGACATCCACTGCCTGCCGGTCGGCAACGCCGGCAACATCACCGCGTACTGGATGGGCTACTCCGAGGACCTGCGCGACGGCAACGCCACGAAGGCCCCCCGGATGTACGGCTTCCAGGCGGCCGGCGCGGCCCCGATCGTCACCGGTCAGGTGGTGCCGGAGCCGTCGACGATCGCCACCGCCATCCGGATCGGCAACCCGGCGAGCTGGACGAAGGCCCTTGACGCGCGGGACGCCTCCGGCGGCCTGATCTCGGCGGTCACCGACCGGGAGATCCTGTCGGCGTACCGGCTGCTGGCCCGCGAGGTGGGCGTCTTCGTCGAGCTGGGCAGCGCGGCGAGCGTCGCCGGTCTGCTCCAGCAGGCCGCCGCCGGCAAGGTGCCGGCCGGGTCGCGGGTGGTGTGCACGGTCACGGGGCACGGCCTGAAGGACCCGGAGTGGGCCATCTCGACCGCGCCGGCGCCGGTGACCATCGCCAACGACGCGCTGGCCGCCGCCCGCTCCCTCGACCTCGTCTGAGGGTTCCCGCTTCGTCGGCAGTGTCATCGGCTGGGGCGGATGCCGGGAGTGTCGGGGCGTGGGGCAGACTCAGACACCCCCCGCCGGACACCTCTCCCAGGAGTGAGTAACGCCGATGTCGCTGCTCGCCAGATTCAGCCTCGCCAACCGTGGGCTGATCGCCCTCGTCGCGTTGGTGACGACGGCCTTCGGCCTGTTCGCCGTGCCGTCGCTGAAGCAGCAGCTCCTGCCGTCGCTGGAGTTCCCCGCCGCGTTCATCGTGGCGACGTACCCGGGCGCCGCGCCGGAGATCGTGGAATCCCAGGTCACCGAACCGATCGAGAACAGCCTCAAGGGCATCCCGGGCCTCGACGAGGTCACCTCGACCTCGCGCGAGGGCGCCGCCACGATCCAGGTGCAGTACGAGTTCGGTACCGACCTGGACGACGTCGTCAACGAGATGGAGACCGCGCTCAACCGGATCGACTCCCAGCTCCCCGAGGGCGTCGACCCGCAGGTGATCGCCGGTAGCACCGACGACCTGCCCGCCGTGGTGGTCGCCGCGACCGGTGACGGCGACGAGCGGGCGCTGGCGGAGAAGCTGCGCAGCGCCGTCGTACCGGAGCTGGAGGCGCTGGACGGCGTCCGCTCGGTGGACGTCACCGGCGCCCGGAACCAGATCGTGACCATTACGCCGGACCCGGTGAAGCTGGCCGCCGCCAAGGTGGCGCCCACCGCCATCGCGTCGGCGCTCAAGAGCAACGGCGTGGCGGTGCCGGCCGGTGCGCTCGCCGAGGGCGACCGGTCGCTGCCGGTGCAGGTGGGCACGCCGATCCGGACGCTCGACGACCTGCGCGGCATCGTGCTCACCACGGCTCCCGCCGCCCCGGTACGCCTGGGCGACGTGGCAGCGGTGGAGCAGCAGCTCGCCCCGGCGACCTCGCTGACCCGTACCAACGGCAAGCCCAGCCTGGGCATCGCGGTGACGGCCGCCCCGGACGGCAACGCGGTGGAGATCTCGCACGAGATCCGGGACCGGCTGGACGAGCTGGGCGACGCCGCGGGCGCCGAGCTGACCGTGGTGTTCGACCAGGCCCCGTTCGTCGAGAAGTCCATCGAGAGCCTGACCACCGAGGGCCTGCTGGGCCTGGTCATGGCGGTCGTGGTGATCCTGGTGTTCCTGCTGTCGGTGCGCTCCACGGTGGTCACCGCGGTGTCCATCCCGCTGTCCGTGCTGGTTGCGCTGATCGTGCTCTGGTCCGGCGACTACTCGCTGAACCTGCTCACCCTCGGCGCGCTGACCATCGCGGTCGGGCGGGTGGTGGACGACTCCATCGTGGTGCTGGAGAACATCAAACGCCATCTGGAGTACGGCGAACCGAAGCGCGACGCGATCCTCACCGCGGTCCGCGAGGTGGCCGGCGCGGTGACCGCGTCCACGCTCACCACAGTCGCCGTGTTCGCCCCGATCGCCCTGGTGGGCGGCTTCGTCGGGCAGCTGTTCGCCCCGTTCGCGATCACCGTGACGGTGGCGCTGCTCGCCTCGCTGCTGGTGTCGCTCACAGTCATCCCGGTGCTGGCGTACTGGTTCCTGCGGCCGCGCGGCGCCGCCGGCGACGCCGCCGCCCGGCGTGCCGCCGAGGAGAAGGAACTGCGCAACCCGCTGCAGCGGGCGTACCTGCCGGTGATCGACTTCGCCACCCGCTCGCGGAAGACCCGCTGGGCCACCGTGGGTCTCGGCCTGCTCGTGCTGCTCGGCACGTTCGGCCTGGCGCAGAAGCTGGAGACGAACTTCCTGGACGACTCCGGCCAGGACACGCTCGCCATCCGGCAGGAGATGCCGGCCGGCACCTCGCTCGCCGGCACCGACCGGGCCGCCGCCCGGGTCGAGGAGGTGCTGCGGCGTACCCCGGGGGTGGAGACCTACCAGGTCAGCGCCGGTGGCGGGGACAACCCGTTCGCCGGCGGCGGAAGCGACCGGGCCACCTGGTCGCTGTCGCTCTCCGACGACACCGACGCCGCGACGGTACGGCAGGGCCTGCGCAAGGAGTTCGACGCGCTCGGCCCGGAGGTGGGCGAGCTGACGTTCGGCGGCGGGCAGAACACCTCGGCCAACGAGGTCGAGGTGGTCGTGCAGGCCACCGACCAGGAGACGCTGGTCCGGGCGGCCGAGGCGGTACGCGGCGCGATGGCGGGCACGCCGGGCGTGGAGGACGTCACCAGCAGCCTGGCCACGCAGGTGCCGCGCGTCGAGGTGACTGTGGACCGGCTGGCCGCGGCCCGTGCGGGCCTCACCGAGGCGGCCGTCGGGCAGCTCGTCGCGCAGACGTACCGGGGAGCGCCGCTCGGGCAGGTGACGCTCGACGGCACGGCGCAGAACGTGGTGCTGAGCAGCGGCGCCCAGCCGCCGCTGACCGTGGCGGAGCTGCGGGCGCTGCGCGTGGGCGCGGTGCCGCTGGACGCGATCGCCGACGTCGAGCAGGTGGACGGCCCGCAGCAGGTGACCCGGATCGACGGGGAGCGCAGCGTCTCGGTGACCGGCACGGCGACCGGCTCGAACCTCGGCGCCACCACGCAGGAGCTGCAGAAGCGGCTGGACGCGCTGGACGTGCCGGGTGCCACGTACGTGATCGGCGGCGTGAGCGCCGACCAGGCGGACGCGTTCGCGGACCTCGGTCTCGCGGTGCTGGCCGCCATCGCGATCGTCTTCCTGATCATGGTGGCCACGTTCCGCAGCCTGACCCAGGCGCTGATCCTGCTGATCTCGGTGCCGTTCGCCGCGACCGGCGCGATCGGGCTGCTGCTGGTCACCGGCACGCCGCTGGGCGTGCCGGCGCTGATCGGCGTGCTCATGCTCGTCGGCATCGTGGTGACGAACGCGATCGTGCTGATGGACCTGATCAACCAGTACCGGGCCCAGGGCATGGACGTGACCGAGGCGGTGGTCGAGGGCGGCCGGCGCCGGCTGCGGCCGATCCTGATGACCGCCGTGGCGACCATCTTCGCGTTGCTGCCGATGGCGCTCGGCCTGACCGGCGAGGGCGGCTTCATCTCCAAGCCGCTGGCGATCGTGGTGATCGGCGGCCTGCTCAGCTCGACGCTGCTGACGCTGGTGCTGGTGCCGACGCTCTACACCATGGTCGAGCACACCAAGGGCTCGTTCCGGAACCGGCGCCGGGGCGCTGCGGAGCCGGTCGAGCCGCAGCCGGAGCCGGATCCGGTGCCGGTGCCGGTCGGCGGCGGGGACCGCGCCGAGGAGCGGGCCGAGGTCGCGCCGCCGCCGGCCCGCCCGTCGGGCGCGCTCGTCGACGGCACCGACCAGTTCGAGGTGCTGCGCCTGCCCAAGAGCCGCCAGTCGCCGATTCCGCCCGCCGAGTGACGGAGCCGGGAGGGGCCCGCCCGGGCCCCTCCCGGCACCTCGGCACGCGGGACACACCAGAACCGCACCGAACGGTACGCTCGGTGAGCTGCTGCCTACTTTCGGTTCGGAGGCGTGATGGCGGGGGGTGCGGGCCGGTGGGATCGGCGTACCGTGCTGCGCCGCTCCGCGCTGCTGCTCGGCGGGGCCGTGGCGGGCTCCGTCGCGACAGTCGAGAGCACCTGGGTGGCCGACCGCAGACTCCCCATCTCCGGCGGGCCGGCCAGCGCGACGCTCGGCAGCCGCCACCAGGACGTCGGCACCGGCGGGGTGCAGGTCGTCTGGGGCGTACGCACCGAGGAACCCCTGGTGGCGCTCACCTTCGACGACGGCCCCCGCCCACAGTGGACCCCGATGGTGCTCGACACGCTCGCCGAGCACCGGGTGCCGGCCACCTTCTTCCTGGTCGGTGAGCGGGCCCGCGAACACGCCGCGCTGGTCCGGGGCCGGATGGCCGCCCACGAGGTCGGCAACCACAGCTGGGCGCACCGCGACCTGGCCCGGATGGACGCCGCGACGGTCTACGACGACCTGCGCCGCAGCCACGACGCGATCACCGCGGCCACCGGTTCGGCGCCCCGGCTGCTCCGCCCGCCCTGGGGGCACCTCGGCGGCTCGGTGCTGTACGCGTCGGCCCGGCTCGGCTACCGCCTGGTGCTCTGGACGCTCCAGATGGTCGAGGGCGAGTTCCCGCACGACCCGGCCGGGCACGCCCGGCGGATCGTCGCCGACGTGCGCCCCGGAACGATAGTGCTCGGCCACGACGTCGGCACCGGCCGCCGGCTCGTCGCGCTCCGCGGCCTGCCCGACATGATCAATGGGCTGCGGGCCCGGGGCTACACCTTCGTGACGGTCTCCGACCTGCTGCGCCGCGCTGCCGCCACCGGAGCGGCCGGATAAGGTGCCCGCGTGTCACCCACCCTCTCGGTCCTGGTCCGCAACCGCGACTTCCGTCATCTGTTCCTCGCCGAGCTGGTGGTCTTCGGCGCGGACTGGTTCGTCATGGTGCCGCTGCTGGTGCTGCTGCCCGACCTGACCGGCAGCGGCGTGTGGGGCGCGCTGGTGCTGGCGGTGGACACCGGGACGACCGCGTTGCTGCTGCCGTACGCCGGAACGATCGCCGACCGGTTCGACCGCCGCACGGTGATGATGGTGGCCAACGTGGGCGCGCTCGCGGGGGTACTGCTGCTGCTCGGCGTGCGCAGCGCCGGTACGGCATGGCTGGCGCTGGCGGCGATCGCGGTGGTGGCGGTGGCGAAGGCGTTCTACTCGCCGGCCGCCCAGGCCGCGCTGCCCAACGTGGTGGACCCGGGGGACCTGGCCGCCGGCAACGCGGTCGCCGGCTCGGCCTGGGGCACGATGACTGTGGTCGGCGCCTCGCTCGGCGGCATCCTGAGCGCCGTCGCCGGCCCGTACGCCAGCTTCTGGGTGGCCGCCGTCGGCCTGGTCGCCGCCGCGGGCCTGGCCGCGCTGATCCGCCGCCCGTTGCAGGCGCCGCGCGACCCGGCGGCGCCGGTGCCCCGCACCTGGGCGGCGATCCGGGAGGCGTTGCGCTACATCGCCCACCGCCCGCGCGTGCTGGCGCTGGTGACGGTCAAGTCGGCGGTCGGCCTGGGCAACGGTGTGCTGACCGTCTTCCCGCTCCTGGCCGGCGTGTACGGGGTCGGCGCGGTCGGCGCCGGACTGCTCTTCGCCGCCCGCGGCGCCGGGGCCCTGGTCGGCCCGATCATGATGCGCCGGGTGCTCAGCAACCGGGCCTGGCTGCTCACCGGCCTGGCGCTGTCCATGTCGACGTACGGCCTGGCCTACCTGGGCGCCTCGATGGTGACCTGGTTCCCGCTGGTGCTGGTCCTGGTGTTCCTGGCCCACCTGGGCGGCGGCAGCAACTGGGTGCTGTCCAACTACGCCCTGCAGGGCGAGGTGCCGGACCGCCTCCGCGGCCGGGTCTTCGCCACCGACATGATGCTGGCGACGCTCGCCATCGCGGTGAGCCAGCTGGTGGTGGCGCTCGTGGTGGACCGGGTGGACGAGCGCACCGTGCTGGCCGGCTGCGGCCTGGTCACCGTCGTGTACGCGATCGGCTGGCGGTTCGCCACCCGCCGGCTCTCGCTCACCGACCCGGTCGACACGCCGACCCCGGAGCGCACCGGCTGACACGCCGGTCCCACGCACCGGGCGGTCCGGCCGGGCTGTCGGTGCAACGTCCTAGCATGAGCCGGTGCCGACCACTTTCACCCCCGGCCCGGTGCGGGTCCGGGTGCCCGCGACCAGCGCCAACCTGGGTCCCGGCTTCGACGCGCTCGGGCTGGCCCTGGGCCGCCACGACGACGTCACGGCCGAGGTGACGGACGGCGGCGTACGGGTGTCGGTCACCGGCGAGGGCGCCGGGGAGCTGCCGTCGGACGAGCGGCACCTGATCGTCACCGCCATGCGGGCCACCTTCGACGCGCTCGGCGCGCAGCCGGCCGGCCTGGCGCTGGAGTGCGTCAACCGCATCCCGCAGGCCCGCGGGCTCGGCTCGTCGTCGGCGGCGATCGTGGCCGGGGTGCTGGCGGCCCGCGCGCTGGTTGCAGGCGGCGACCGGCGGATGGACGACGACGCCGCGCTGCGCCTGGCAGCCGAGCTGGAGGGGCATCCGGACAACGTCGCGCCCTGTCTGCTCGGCGGCTTCACCATCGCCTGGACGGAGCCGGGCGGCGCGCGGGCGGTCTCGCTGCCGGTGGCGCCGGCCGTGCGCCCGACCGTCTTCGTGCCCGCCGAGCGGGGCCTGACCTCGGTGGCCCGGGCGGCGCTGCCGGCCACCGTGCCGCATGCCGACGCGGCGCTCAACGCGGGCCGGGCGGCCCTGCTGGTGCACGCGCTGACCGCCGATCCCGCGCTGCTGCTGCCCGCCACCGTCGACCGGCTGCACCAGGACCAGCGGGCCCCGGGGATGCCGGCCACGGCGGGGCTGGTCGGTGCGCTGCGCGAGGTGGGTGTGGCGGCTGTGGTCAGTGGGGCGGGTCCGACGGTGCTGGCGCTCTCCGAGGTCCCGACGGAATTCGAGGTGGGAACAGATTGGCGCCGGTGGGAGTTGCCGATAGATGTCAGCGGTGCCCGGGTCATCCGGGGTAGACTTTGACACGCCGAGCGGGGCCCTGTTGCCGCAGGTCGGACGAGGCGATTACGCTCTAGACCTAGCACAGCCGCGAAGCATGCGATCTTCCTGCGGTTCGGCGCACCCCCGAAGCTCTCGGCGGTAGCCCGTCACCCCTGCTCAAGGCCCACGCCGCACCGCAGTTTCCACAGGTCGCCGCAGACGGCGAGACCTGCTCACCGATGGTGGTGAGTCGGGAAACCACCGGCTGCTGTGTCACAGACTCCCGCGACGCGTCCATGCGAGGCGGGTGCACCGAGGCCGCCCGGCCACCTGGTTCCACGACTCCGGGCAGTCCCGGCCTATCGAGGGAAGGAATCCATTGAGCGACACCACCGACGTGACGTCGGATGTTTCCAACGTCGCTGGCGATGCCACCACCGCCGCCCCCACGCGCCGCCGGCGGAGCGGCACCGGTCTGTCGGCGATGCTGCTGCCGGAGCTCCAGAGCCTGGCCGCGTCGCTCGGCATCTCTGGTACCGCTCGCATGCGCAAGGGCGAGCTGATCAGTGCCATCACCGAGCGGCAGCAGGGCGGCGCCGCGGCCGGAACCCCTCGACCGCGAGCCGAGGTAGCGGCCGCTGCTGCTCCCGCCCGTGAGGAGGTGCACGCGGAGGTCCGTGAGGAGCGGGCCGAGGCGCGCCCCGCCGAGCAGGCGCCGGCCGCGGAGGCGACCGAGGGCCGTACCCGTGGTCGCCGCACCCGGGCCGCCGCCGCGACCACCGAGGCGCGACCGGCCGAGGCGCCGGCGACCGAGGCGCGGCCGGCCGAGTCGGCGCGCGTCGAGGCGGCGCCCGCCGAGACCGGCGAGCGGGCCGAGCGTGGCGGTGACCGGGCCGAGCGCGGCGAGCGCACCGAGGGCCGGGGCCGTGAGCGGGCCGACCGTGGCGACCGTGGCGGCGAGCGGGCCGACCGTGGCGGCGAGCGGGCCGAGCGCGGTGAGCGCAACGACCGTGGTGACCGTGCCGAACGTGGCGAGCGGGCCGAGCGTGGCGACCGCAACGAGCGGGGCGAGCGCGCCGAGCGCAACGACCGCAACGAGCGCGGTGACCGGAGCGGCGACCGCAACGAGCGCGGTGACCGGAACGGCGACCGCAACGACCGGGGTGACCGCAACGACCGTGGTCAGCGCGCCGAGCGGGACAACGACGGCGACGACGACGGCGAGGGCGGCGGCCGGCGGGGCCGGCGCAGCCGGTTCCGGGACCGCCGTCGCGGCCGTGGCGAGCGGGGCGAGGGCGACAGCGGTGGCGGCCGCGAGCCGCAGGTCGGCGAGGACGACGTGCTCGTCCCGGTCGCCGGCATCATCGACGTGCTCGACAACTACGCCTTCGTCCGGACCACCGGCTACCTGGCCGGTCCGAACGACGTGTACGTCTCGATGTCCCAGATCAAGAAGTACGGCCTGCGCCGCGGTGACGCGATCACCGGCGCCGTGCGGGCCGCGCGGGACGGCGAGCAGCGGCGCGACAAGTACAACCCGCTGGTCCGGCTGGACACCATCAACGGGATGGAGCCGGACGAGGCGAAGCGCCGGCCGGAGTTCTACAAGCTCACGCCGCTCTACCCGCAGGAGCGCCTGCGGCTGGAGACCGAGCCGCACATCCTCACCACCCGGGTGATCGACCTGGTCATGCCGATCGGCAAGGGCCAGCGGGCGCTCATCGTGTCGCCGCCGAAGGCCGGCAAGACGATGGTGCTGCAGGCGATCGCGAACGCGATCACCCGCAACAACCCGGAGTGCCACCTGATGGTGGTGCTGGTCGACGAGCGGCCCGAAGAGGTCACCGACATGCAGCGATCGGTGAAGGGCGAGGTCATCGCGGCCACGTTCGACCGTCCGCCGCAGGACCACACCACTGTCGCGGAGCTGGCGATCGAGCGGGCGAAGCGCCTGGTCGAGCTGGGCCACGACGTGGTCGTGCTGCTCGACTCGGTGACCCGGCTCGGGCGGTCGTACAACCTGGCGGCGCCGGCCAGCGGCCGGATCATGTCGGGTGGTATCGACTCCACCGCGCTCTACCCGCCCAAGCGCTTCCTCGGCGCGGCGCGCAACATCGAGAACGGCGGCTCGCTGACCATTCTCGCCACCGCGCTGGTGGAGACCGGTTCCATGGCGGACACGGTCATCTTCGAGGAGTTCAAGGGCACGGGTAACGCCGAGCTGAAGCTGGACCGGAAGATCGCCGACAAGCGGGTCTTCCCGGCGATCGACATCAACCCCTCCGGCACCCGCAAGGAGGAGGTCCTGCTCGCGCCGGAGGAGCTGGCGATCATCCACAAGCTCCGCAAGGTGCTGCATTCGCTGGACTCGCAGGCGGCGCTCGACCTCCTGCTGGACCGGCTCAAGCAGTCCCGCACCAACATCGAGTTCCTGATGCAGATCGCGAAGTCCACGCCGGGCGAGTGACCTGACGGATCCGACGAGCGAGGGGCACGGCCGAACGCGGCCGTGCCCCTCGTCGCCTCCGTGGCACCGTCCATCGTGAAGTTTTTCTACGGTTCAGCCGCTAGGTATTGAAACTTCTGTTCATCGTCGGGTTGACTGTCGTCCATGCGAACCCGCAGTCGACCCGCCCGCCTCGCCGGCGTCCTGCTGCTGACGCCGTTGCTGACACTCACCGCGCCGGCGCCGTCCGTCGCCACTGCCGCGCCACCGGCCGTCGCGCCGCCGGGCGCCACCGCCGCCGAGGACGCGCCACGCGCCTCGTCCCGTCCCGACTCGGCCGTCGCGCTGGCCGGTGTGGAACCGGCCGGCGGCCTGGAGACCGCCAAGACCACCCGGCCGGTCGCGCCCGGCCTCAACCTGACCTCCTTCGACAGGTACGACGCGGCCGGCTGGCTGCGCGCCGACGCCCTCACCGCCGACCTGGCCGGCGGGCTCACTGTCGACTACGTGAACTCCGGTGAGGTCACCAAGGACGAGCCGCTGCGCACCGCGGTGGACCGCTCCCGTGCCGTCGCGGCGGTGAACGGCGACTTCTTCGACATCAACAACTCCGGTGCCGCCCAGGGCGTCGGCATCCGCTCCGGCGAACTGGTGCAGTCGCCCGTCGCCGGGCACCCCAACGCGGTCGGCATCAGCGCCCAGGGCATCGGCCGGGTCGTCGAGGTCGGCTTCGAGGGCACCGCGACGCTGCCTGCCGGGCCGGTGCCGCTCACCCAGTTCAACAACCTGGTGCAGCGCGACGGCGTGGGCGTGTTCACGCCGCTCTGGGGGTCGTACACCCGCACGCGGGCGGTGGAGGGCGCGGCCCGGACGGTCGAGGTGACGGTGACCGGCGGCCGGGTGGCGAGCGTCGCCACCACGGCGGGCGAGGGGCCGATCCCGGCCGGCAGCACCGTGCTGCTCGGTCGCGAGACCGGTGCCGACGCGCTCGCCGCGCTGCGTCCCGGCGACGCGGTGGACCTGACCTGGCGGCCGCGGGCCTCCGACGGCGGTGACTTGCGCGCCGCCGTGGGTGGCGGCAACGTGCTGGTCCGCGACGGCGTGGTGCAGAGCATCGCCGACGCGTCGCTGGCCCCGCGCACCGCCGTCGGCTTCTCCGCCGACGGCCGCAAGATGATCATGCTGACGGTGGACGGGCGGCAGGTGGACAGCCGGGGCGTCACCCAGACCGAGATGGGCCGCATGATGGCCGAGCTGGGCGCCGCGAACGCGCTCAACCTCGACGGCGGCGGCTCCTCCACGCTGCTCGCCCGGGAGCCGGGCGCGGCCACGGTCCAGGTGGAGAACAGCCCGTCCGACGGCAGCGAGCGGCCGGTGCCGAACGGGCTGGCCGTCTACGCCCCGAAGGGCAGCGGCCGGCTCACCGGCTACTGGCTCGAGACCGCCAGCGATCCGACCGCCGCACCCGGTGTCGCGCCGGTACGCGGCGGCCGGCCGGACCGGGTCTTCCCGGGCCTCACCCGCCGGCTCACCGCCGCCGGATACGACGAGACGTACGGCCCGGCCGCGGGCGATCCGCGCTGGCACGCCACCCACGGCCGGGTCGACGGCGACGGCGTGTTCCGGGCCGCCGTCCCCGGCCGCAGCACCGTCACCGCGGCGCGCGGCCGGGCCCGGGGCACCATCGAGCTGACAGTGCTCGGCCCGCTGCAGCGCATCGACGGCACCGTCGACCGGGTCGGCCTGGACCGGGCCGGTGACAGCGGCCTGTTCGGCGTAGTCGGCTACGACGCCGAGGGCAACACCGCGCCGATCGAGCCGACCGACCTGACGCTGGAGTACGACAGCGACCTGCTCTCGGTCACCCCCACCGCCGACGGCAACCTGGCCGTCACGGCGCTCGCCGCGACCGGCTCGGCGCTGATCACCGCGCGGGTCGGCAACCGGAGCACGGTCCTGCCGGTGACCGTCGGGCTCACCGACGTGCCGGTGGCCGGGTTCGACGACGCCGCGTCCTGGAAGTTCAGCCAGGCCCGCGCCGCCGGGGCGGTCGCACCGGCCGAGGGGCACACCGGCGGCGGGCTGCGGATGTCGTACGACTTCAGCCAGTCCACCGGCACCCGGGCCGCGTACGCCGACCCGCCCGCCTGGATCGACGTACCGGGCCAGCCGCAGGCGTTCGGCATGTGGATCAAGGCGAACGGCACCGGCGAGTGGCCCAGCCTGCACCTGCACGACGCGCAGGACACCCAGTTCGTGCTGCGCGGCCCGTACCTGGACTGGACCGGCTGGAAGTACGTCGAGTTCGCCGTACCGCCGGGGGTGCAGTACCCGGTGCGGGTGCGCCGGTTCTACGTGGCCGAGACCGACCCGGCGAAGCAGTACCGCAGCGAGGTGGTGATCGACGACCTGGTGGCCCGGGTACCGCCGGACGTGCAGGCGCCGCCGGAGCCGAACCGCACCGACCGGGTGGTGCTGCGCGACGGCACTGTGGACGGCGCGCCGTGGCGCTTCGCGGTGCTCTCCGACGCCCAGTTCGTCGCCGCCGACCCGGACAGCGACCTGGTCGCCCAGGCCCGCCGTACGCTGCGCGAGGTCCGCGCCGCCCGACCGGACTTCCTGATCATCAACGGGGACTTCGTGGACACCGCCTACCCGGCGGACTTCGCGCTGGCCAAGCGCCTCCTGGACGAGGAACTGGGCGGCGAGGTGCCGTACCACTACGTGCCGGGTAACCACGAGATCATGGGCGCCCCGATCGACAACTTCCGGAGCGTCTTCGGGGACACCTCGCGCGTCTTCGACCACCGGGGCACCCGGTTCCTCACGCTCAGCACCGCCACCGGGTCGTTGCGCGGCGGCGGGTTCGACCAGGTGGAGCTGCTGCGCCGGACGCTCGACCAGGCGGCCGCCGACCGCTCGGTCGGCTCGGTGGCGGTGTTCTTCCACCACCCGCCGCGCGACCCGAGCCCGGCCAAGGCCAGCCAGCTCGGCGACCGCAAGGAGGCGGCACTGGTCGAGCAGTGGCTGGCCGACTTCCAGCACCGCACCGGCAAGGGCGCCCTGATGGTGAACGGCCACGTCGGCACGTTCCACGCCGACCGGGTGGACGGCGTGCCGTACGTGATCAACGGCAACTCGGGCAAGGGCCCGTCCACCCCGGCGGCGCTCGGCGGTTTCACCGGTTGGACCGAGTTCGGGGTGGACCCGGTGACGCCGGGGGAGGCCGAGCGGGCCCGCCGCGACCCGCTGGCCGAAGGGCCGACGTGGGTGAGCGCGGAGATGCACGCGCACACCGACCGGCTCGCGCTGGCCGCGCCCGCACAGGTGCGGCGGGGAGCGCCGGTGGACGTCACGGCCACGCTCACGCAGCCCGGCGGCCGGCAGGTGCCGGTGGCCGCGCCGGTCAGCGCCGACTGGGCCGGTTCGCCGAACCTGCACGTCGGGGGCGCCACGGGGGTACGTCCGTGGCACGCCGCCTGGTTCGACCCGGCCACGGGCAAGCTCACCGCGTTGCGCCCCGGCGCGCAGATCCTGCTCACGGTGACCGTGAACGGCGTCAAGGCCGAGGCGACGGTGACCACGGCCGCGGCGGTCCTCGCTCCGGCGGCCTGATCCGGGGCCGGGGCTCCTCATCCTGGGGGAGGAGCCCCGGCCCACCTCAGCTGGCTCGTTCGCGTCAGCAGGCCCGTCCGCCTCAGCCCGGCTCCCCGCCCGAGTGGAGCGCCATGGGTGTCAAAACGGCCCGATGGCACCCACTGCGTTCCACTCGCCCACGAATCTGGGCGCGCCCTACGCCCAGTCCTATTGACCATGAAGTTAGCCCGGGACAAAGCGGGCAGAAAGTGCCGCCAACCTCATGATCGCCGGAGCCGGAGCCGGAGCCGGAGCCGGAGCCGGAGCCGCGGCCAGGGCCCGGGCCGGAGGCCGGCCGAGCCGAGCCAGCTCTAGCCCCAACGCCAGGGCCAGCCCAGCGCCAGGGCCAGCCCAGCGCCAGGGCCAGCCCAGCGCCAGGGCCAGGGCAGCGCCAGGGCCAGGGCCCGGGTGGGGGCTGGGGCCGGGAGCGACGGCCGAAGGCGGGGGTGGGCGGGGGGAGTGGGTGGGGTGGCTGTGGGAATGCGGAGGGGTGGGCCGGCGTTGGGGGTGGCGGACCTCCTGTGCCGGGTGGAAGACGCCCGTGGCAGACTGGTCAATCGGCCACCGGTTCCGGTTCACGCCCGAGCCCGTCGTGACGACGGGGCGCACCGACGGCGACCCGGCGACCACCGACGAAAGGACCGAGGCGACATGAAGCCCAACATCCACCCGGAGTACGTGACCACCGAGGTCCGCTGCTCCTGCGGCAACACCTTCACGACCCGCAGCACCGCCAAGGGCGGCGCCATCAGCGTCGAGACCTGCAGCGCCTGCCACCCGTTCTACACCGGTAAGCAGCGCGTGCTGGACACCGCCGGCCGGGTCGCGAAGTTCCAGCAGAAGTACGCCAAGGTTCAGGCCAAGAAGGCCAAGTAGCTCCGTCGACGACGCCCGTGTCCGGCTCCTGCCGGGCACGGGCGTTCGTCCGTTTGTGCCGGTTCCATCCCCAAGGAGCATCCGCAGCATGAGCAGTGAGCGCCTGGCCGCCCTCCTCGACGAGTACGCCGAGCTGGAGCGGCGGCTGGCCGACCCGGCCATCCACGGCGACCAGGGCACCGCCCGGCGGGTCGGCCGTCGGTACGCCGAGCTGGTCCCGCTGCACAAGGCCGCCGGTGAGCTGGAGCAGGCCCGCGCCGACCTGGCAGCGGCCCGTGAGCTGGCTGCCGAGGACCCGACGTTCGGCGCCGAGGCGGACGCCATCGCGGCCTCGCTGCCGGCGCTGGAGGAGCGGCTCGCGGAACTGCTCATCCCGCGCGATCCGCACGACGCCAAGGACGTGATCGTCGAGATCAAGGCCGGCGAGGGCGGCGAGGAGTCCGCACTGTTCGCCGGTGACCTGCTGCGGATGTACACCAGGTACGCCGAGCGGCACGGCTGGGCCACCGAGGTGATCGACGCGCAGGACTCCGACCTGGGCGGCGTCAAGGACGTCTCGCTGGCGATCAAGAGCAAGGGCGTACCGGAGGGCGGCAACGGCGTCTGGTCCCGGCTCAAGTGGGAGGGCGGCGTGCACCGGGTGCAGCGCGTCCCGGTCACCGAGTCGCAGGGCCGCATCCACACCAGCGCCGCCGGTGTGCTGGTGCTGCCCGAGGCGGAGGACGTCGACGTCACCATCGACCCGAACGAGCTGCGTATCGACGTGTTCCGCTCGTCCGGCCCCGGTGGGCAGTCGGTGAACACCACCGACTCGGCGGTCCGGATCACCCACGTACCGACCGGCATCGTGGTCTCCTGCCAGAACGAGAAGTCGCAGCTGCAGAACCGGGAGCAGGCCATGCGCATCCTGCGCGCCCGGCTGCTCGCCGCCGCCCAGGAGCAGGCGGACGCGGCGGCCTCGGACGCCCGCAAGGCGCAGGTCCGCACCGTGGACCGGTCCGAGCGGATCCGCACCTACAACTTCCCGCAGAACCGGATCACCGACCACCGCATCGGCTACACGGCGTACAACCTGGACCTGGCGCTGGCCGGCGAGCTGGACGGGGTGCTCGACGCGCTGACCGAGGCGGACCGTGCGGCCCGGCTGGCCGGCGAGACGGAGCTGTCCCGCCGCTGACCGCTGGGGTGTTAACAGGGGGCCCTTCCTCTACCGGAGGCGTTAACAGGGGGCCCTTCCTTACCGCTCAGCTCGCCCGCAACCGCGCCTTGGCCCGCAGCATCTCCCGGTCGGCCAGCTCGAACGCGGTGCCGAGCGCCTCCCGGACGCTCACCGTGGTGCTGCCGTCGACCTCGGCGAAGCCGATCGTCACCCCGACCGGCGTGCCGGGGACCAGGGACTCCCAGTCCTCGGTGCGGACGGCCGCCTCGATCCGGCGGGCCACCTCGACCGCCTCCGGCATGCCGGTGTCGGGTAGCACCACGACGAACTCGTCGCCGCCGTAGCGGGCCACGAAGTCACCTCGTCGCATCACCCGGTTGATCACGCCGGCCACCCGTTGCAGCACCAGGTCGCCGGAGTGGTGGCCGTGGCGGGTGTTCACCGCCTTGAACCCGTCGAGGTCGCAGACGCCGATCACGACCCGTTCGCCCCGGGACACCACTGCGCCCAGGTAGCGCTCCAGCCGGCGCCGGTTCGGCAGGCCGGTGAGCGGGTCGGTGAGTGCCTCGCCCTCGTACCGGGCGGCCTCGCGGCGCATCTCCTCGTGGTCGATCCGGGCGGCGATGCCGTCGATGTAGACGTCCCGCAGCCGGTCGCTGCGCCGTGCCGCCAGCCGGAACGCGTGCCGGTCGGCCCGGTGCGCGCCCGCGTGGTCACCGGCCCGGGCCAGCGCGACGCTGCGCAGCCGGGGCGGCTCGGCGGCGCCGAGCGTCTCGTCGGAGACGCGCAGCGAGTCCAGCCGGGTGACCGCCTCGATCGGGCGCCCGGCGGCCACCGCCAGGCAGACCTGGCCGAGCTGGCGCAGGTCGCGGGCACGGGCGCTGTCACCGCCGTGGCCGAGCAGCCGGTTCGGGTCGGCGTCTCCGGCGGACTCCACCCGGTCGCCGAGCGCGGCCCGGCGGGCGGCGGCGTAGCCGTACGCGGCCAGGCTGCTCGGGCGCAGGTTGCCGGCGCGCCCGCCGCGCAGGAACCGGGCCAGGTCACCGGCGACGTCGCGCAGCACCCGCAGGCAGCCGTCGCTGTCGCCGTTGTGGTCGAGCGCCACCGCGTTGCGCAGCCGGATGCCGGGCGCGGCGAACGTCTCCTCGGGGATGCCGACGCTGAGCCCGACCTCGCGGGCGCGCTCGATCGCGCCCAGCGCGTGACCGTGGAAGCTCAGGTACGAGTACGCCATCGCCAGGTCGTGCCAGCCCCAGGCGGTGTCCCGGTCGGGGTCGTCGTCGGCGCCGAGCGCGCGGGCGGCCCGGACCAGGTGCATCACGCAGCGGTCCAGCGCGCCCTGGTGGTGGGCGGCGAGCGCGGCCAGCGCGTTGAGGTGCCCGTGCAGGTAGGGCTCGGCCAGGTCGCGGACGGCGGCGGAGGCGTCCTCGACGGCCCTGGTGAACTCGGCGGTCCGGCCGAGGTTGATCAGCGCGGACAGGCGTTGCACGAGCGCGTCGGCGCGGGCGTACGGGTCGTCGGTGGTGCGGATGACGCGGTCGAGCAGGGCGCACGCCTCCGCGGACCGGCTGGCCTCCTGGAGGGACCGAGCGCGGCGGAGAGCGTCAACCTGGTCCTCGACCTGGTCGAGCCAGCCCACTCGCGACCTCCCTGCGGTGTGCGCCCGGACGCACCCGCTCGTGAGGTGAGCCGCGACGCCTCATGATTATTGCGTGACCGCACTCCCGCAACACCCGTCCGAAGGGACAGAACGCGAACGCCCCTCGCTGGTGATCAACCGGGTGGCGCGCGCGCTCGCGGCGGCGGGCGTCGAGGCGCCCCGCGCCGAGGCCGAGCAGCTCGCCGCGTACGTCCTCCAGGTGCCGCGGGGCCGGCTGGCGATCGCCGACGGCTTCACCCCGGCGCAACGTGACCGCCTGGACGCGCTCGTCGGCCGGCGGGTGACCCGGGAGCCGTTGCAGCACCTGATCGGGTCGGCCGGATTCCGGCACCTGGAGCTGGCCGTCGGGCCGGGCGTGTTCGTGCCCCGGCCGGAGACGGAACTGCTGGCCGGCTGGGGGATCGAGCGGGCCCGGGAGCACGACGCGCCGCTCGTGGTCGACCTGTGCAGCGGGTCGGGCGCGATCGCCCTGGCGGTGGCGCAGGAGGTGCCCGCGGCCCGGGTGGTGGCGGTGGAGCGGTTCCCGGCCGCGCTGTCGTGGCTGCGGCGCAACGCGGCGGACCGGGCCGCCGCCGGGGACCGGCCGGTCGAGGTGGTGGCCGCCGACGTGACCGATCCGGACCTGCTGGCCGGCCTGGCCGGGCGGGTCGACGTGCTGCTGTGCAACCCGCCGTACGTGCCGAGGTCGGTGACGGTGCCGCCGGAGGTGGCCGGGCACGACCCGGACGAGGCGGTGTTCGGCGGCGCGGACGGACTCGACGTGATCCGGCCGGTGATCGGCCGGGCCGCCGTGCTGCTGCGCCCGGGCGGTGCGATCGGCATCGAGCACGACGACACCCATGCGGCGGCGGTGCCCGGGCTGCTGCGCGGCGACGGCCGCTACGACCGGGTCGAGGAGCACCGGGACCTCGCCGGGCGGCCCCGCTGGGCGAGCGCGTCCCGGCGGGCGGACGGCACCCACGCCGACCCGGCCCCGGCGTGGCAGACTGACTCCTCGTGATGCTCTACGACTGTCGGTCGCCCGCCGACCGGGACCGCGGCATCGCCGCTGCCATCGAGGCGGTCAAGAACGGGGAACTCGTCGTCCTGCCGACCGACACGGTCTACGGCATCGGGGCGGACGCCTTCACCCCGTACGCGGTGAAGGCCCTGGCGGACACCAAGGGTGGCGCCCGGCAGGCGCCGCCGGTGCTCATCGGTTCCCGGCACACGCTCGACGGCCTGGTCTTCTCGCTGCCCGGCGCGGCTCGCGACCTGGTCGAGGCGTTCTGGCCCGGTGCGCTGACCATCGTGGTGGAGCACTCGCCGAGCCTGGCGTGGGACCTGGGCGACAGCAGCGGCACGGTGGCGGTGCGGATGCCGCTGCACCCGGTCGCGCTGGAGGTGCTGCGGGAGACCGGCCCGATGGCCGTCGCCTCGGCCAACAAGGTCGGTCAGCCCGCCGCGCTCACCGCCGAGGAGGCGCGCGACCAGCTCGGCTACGGCGTCCGGGCCTACCTGGAGGCCGGGCCGGCGGTGGACCCGGTGCCGAGCACCATCGTCGACCTGACCGGCGAGGTGCCGCGGGTGCTGCGCGAGGGCGCGGTGACGCTGGCGAAGCTGCGCGAGGTCGTGCCGGACATCCTCGACGAGCGGGGGGTCTGAGTGCCGCCCTTCACCGTTCTGCACGTCTGCATGGGCAACATCTGCCGGTCGCCGATGGCCGAGCGGCTGCTGCTGCTCGCGGTCCGGGAGCGGCTGGCCCGCCTCGACGTCGACCCGGCCGGGTCGGACGCGCTCGTGCACAGCCACAGCGCCGGCACCGGCGGCTGGCACGCGGGGGAGGAGATGAACCCGCCCGCCGCCCGGCAGGTGATCTCGCGCGGCGGTGACACCGAGGGGTTCGCCGCCCGCCGGCTGCGCTCCGACCTGATCGACGCCGCCGACCTGGTGCTCACCGCGACCGCCGACCAGCAGGAGTACGTGGTGGCGCTGCGGCCGGACGCCGCCGCGCGCACGTTCGTGCTGGGTGAGTTCGGCCGCCTGCTCGGCGGGCTGGACCGGTCCGCCCTGCCGCCGGCGGAGCCGACGCCGGACGCCGTGTACGCGCGCGGCGTCGCCCTGGTGGCGGCCGCCGACGCGGCCCGGCAGAACGCCTCCGCGCTGCCCACGGACGATCTGGACGACCCGTGGGGGCGGGGCGACCAGTGCTTCAGCCGGGTCGCCGACGAGATCGAGGAGACGGTGCAGCCGCTGGCTGCCGTCCTGCTCCCCTGATCGCGGTTCATCCTTCCTCGCGAACTTCCTGCGCATTTCGCGGAAGATGGCGGCGAAAGCGGCCAATCCGGTCATTCTGAACGGGTCCGTACGGCCGGCTCCTGCGGGGAGAGCTGATGAACCGGGCCTATCTCGACAAGCTGTTCACCGTTGTGCTCGCCGGCGTGCTCGCCGGACTGGCCCTGGCCGCCGCCGCGCTGCCGGCCGCGCTGGTCTTCGGGCTGGGCGTGAAGAACCTGATGCCGTACACCGCGCTGCCGGAGGCGCTCAAGACGCCGCAGCCGGCGCAGCGCTCCAACCTGTACGCCAACGACGGGCGGACGCTGATCACCTCGTTCTACGTCGAGGACCGGGTGGACGTGCCGGTCGCCGAGGTGGCGCCGGTGATGCGCGACGCCATCGTGGCCGCCGAGGACGTGCGCTTCTACGAGCACCACGGCGTCGACGTGCGCGGCGTGGCGCGGGCGTTCACCGCCAACCGCCGTGAGGGCACCCGCCAGGGTGCCTCCACGCTGACCATGCAGTACGTGCGCAACGCGCTGGCCGGTGACCCCCGGCTGACCGAGGAGCAGCGCGCCGCCGCCACCGAGATCACCGTCGGGCGCAAGATCCGCGAGATGCGGTACGCGCTGACGCTGGAACGGCAGGTCGGCAAGGACGAGATCCTCGGGCGCTACCTGAACATCGCGTACTTCGGCGCCGGGGCGTACGGCATTGCCGCCGCCAGCAAGCGCTACTTCTCCACCACCCCGGAGCGGCTCACGCTGGCCCAGGCCGCGCTGCTCGCCGGGCTGGTCCGGTCCCCGGCCGACGACCCGATCAACGGCGACGCCGACGCGGCGGTGCAACGCCGGGCGTACGTGCTGGACCGGATGGTGGAGACCGGCCGGGTGAACGTGGCCGATGCCGAGGCGGCGAAGGCGACGGAGTTGGTCCTCAAGCCCAACACCACGCCGAACGACTGCGCGGCGGTGCCTGCCGACCACAACGACTGGGGCTTCTTCTGCGACTGGTTCACCCAGTGGTGGAACGCCCAGCCGGCGTTCGGCGAGAACGTGGACGAGCGGCAGCGGACGCTGCGCCGGGGCGGCTGGAAGATCGTGTCCTCGCTCGACCCGGACGTGCAGGCCAAGGCGAGCGAGCAGGTGCGGGAGATCTACCCGGAGACGATCGCGCGGGCCGCGCCGACGGCGGTGGTGCAGCCGGGCACCGGCCGGGTGCTGGCGATGGCGGTGAACCGCACCTACGGCACGGCCGCCAACCCGGCCGGGCAGCAGAACTTCCCGAACACCGTCAACCAGCTGGTGGCCGGCGGTGGCGGCATCACCGGCTACCAGGCGGGCTCGACGTTCAAGCTGTTCGCGCTGCTGGCCGCGCTGGAGTCCGGGCTGCCACTGGACACCGAGTTCGACGCGCCGCGCGTCTACGTGACGCAGTACCCGGTCGGCGCCGGTCCGGCGAGCTGCGGCGGCCGGTGGTGCCCGGAGAACGCCAACACCTACTGGATGGACGGCGACCGGGACATGTGGGACGCGTTCGGCCGGTCGGTGAACACGTACTTCGCGTGGCTGACCGAGCGCGTCGGCGCGGACCGGGTGGTCGAGATGGCGCAGCGGCTGGGCATCGTGTTCCGTGCCCCGGCGGACGCCCGGATGGCGCGCGAGGGCGCCAAGAGCTGGGGACCGTTCACGCTCGGGGTCTCCGCCACCACGCCGCTGGACCTGGCCGGCGCGTACGCCGCGGTGGCCGCCGAGGGCACCTGGTGCCGGCCCACGCCGGTCACCTCGATCACCGACCCGGCCGGCCGGACGGTGGCCGCCGGCAACACCGACTGCCGACAGGTGCTCGACACCGAGGTCGCCCGCGCGGCGGCGGACGCCAGCCGCTGCCCGGTCGGCGACCAGTCGATGTACCGGCGCTGCGACGGCGGCACCGCCGAGGAGCTGGCCCCGGGTCTGCGCCGGCCGGTGGCGGGCAAGACCGGCAGCTCGGAGCGGAACGCCACCGAGACGGTCGTCGCGTTCACCCCGCAGCTGTCGGTGGCGACGATCGCGGCGAACCCGGACGACCCCCGGGACGCGGTCGGCGGCGGGGTGCAGAAACGGCAGATCGCCGCCGTGGGCCGCATCCTGGCGTGGTCGCTGCGCGACGAGCCGGTACGCGACTTCGTGCCCCCGGGCCAGGCGGTGGCCTTCCAGCACACCAGCCCGCGCACCGGCAACTGAGCGTCAGCTCGTCGACCTGCCGTACCGCGCGACCATGGTTCGGACGGCTTCGTCGACGACCGCTGTCGTGCGGTCCGGGGTGACCGTCCAGTCCGGAAGGACCAGGCGCGGCCAGAGCAGGTAGTTGGAGATCATCCCGAGGAAATGCGTGGCGGCCAGCTCCGGGTCGGCGATGTCCGCGCCTCCCGCCTCGTGCTCGGCCACGAGGTAGGTCCGGACGGACTCGAAGTACGGCAGTTTGCCCTGCGCGAAATGCGCTCTGGCCAGTTCGGGAAAGCGGGGCAGTTCGGCGATCACGATGCGGAACAGGTCGGTCATCTCCGGCCGGCTCAACAGCGTCGCGTAGTGCCGCCCGAGAACCGTCAAGCCGGCCGTCAGGTCACCGGCGGGCGGCACGTCGGCGACGTCGTGGCGGGCCCACGAGTTGATGACGATGGCGTCGAACAGTGCCGCCTTCGTCGGGAACTGCTTGAACAGCGTCGCCTTCGACACGCCGGCGTCGGCGGCGACACGCGCCAGTGACGCCCGGTCGTAGCCCAACTCCAGGAAGAGCTCGGTGGCGGCCTGCACGATCAGCGCGCGCTTCTCCTCCGCCACGCGCTGGTGATAGGCCGACGGCGCTGGGGTCATGCGGCAATCATAGCGAGGTGAGTGGGTTGACTCACCACTCGCGGCGGCGTAACTTCGGAATGGTGAGTCAATCGACTCACCACCCGTCCCACCCTTCCGGAGGATCCGATGTCCCGCTTCGCCCAGCAGACCGTTCTCGTCACCGGCGGCACCGGTGGGCAGGGGGCCAGCCACGTCCGCGCCCTGCACGCCGAAGGCGCCAACGTCGTCATCGGTGCCATCGACGCCGAACGTGGCGCCGACCTCGCCGCCGAACTGGGACCCCGGGCACGATTCGTCCGCCTGGACGTCTCCCGGGAGGAGTCGTGGGCCGCCGCCGTCGCGGAGACCGAGACGGCATTCGGTGCGCTCACGACCCTGGTCAACAACGCCGGGGTGCAGAACCCGCCGGCCCTGATCGAGTCCACCGACCGGGCCACGTGGGCTCGCATCCTCGACGTCAACCTCACCGGCACGTTCCTCGGCATCAAGGCGGCCGCCCCGGCGCTGCGGCGCGCGGGGGGAGGAACGATCGTCAACATCGGCTCCACCATGGGCTTGGGTGGTACCGCCTTCTACGCGCCCTACGTCGCCGGCAAGTGGGCCGTTCGAGGGCTCACCCGGACCGCCGCCCTCGAACTGGGCCGCGACAACATCCGCGTCAACGCGATCCACCCCGGCGTGGTCGAGACTCCGTTCATCACCGAGCCGGCGGCCGGCAGCGACGCCCCGATCGCCGACTTCTACTCGCCCGAGCCGTTCGCCGTCCCGCGACTCGGGCAGCCCGCCGACATCACCGCGCTGCTGATGTTCCTCGTGTCGCCGGAGGCGGCCTTCATCACCGGCGCCGAGTACGTCATCGACGGCGGGCTGCTCCTCGGCCCCGCACTGCCCAGCGGCTCTCCGGCCTAACCGGCCGGGTGTTCGGCGCCCCGGGCGATGTTGCGGGCCATGCCGCCGAAGACGACAGCGTGGAACGGGGCCACCGAGGCCCAGTAGAGGTGGCCGGGCAGGCCGCGCGGGAGGAACACGGCACGCTGGACGTATCTGCTGCGCCCGTCGCCGTCCGGCTCGGCGCGCATCTCCAGCCAGGCCCGCCCGGGCAGCCGCATCTCGGCGCGCAGCCGCAGCAGCTCACCCGGGATGATCTCCTCGACCCGCCAGAAGTCCAGCGCCTCACCGACCTGCAGCCGGTGCGGGTCGCGCCGGCCCCGCCGTAGCCCGACGCCGCCGATCAGGCGATCCATCCAGCCGCGCACCGACCAGGCGAGCGGGAACGAGTACCAGCCGTTCTCGCCGCCGACGCCCTCGATGACCCGCCACAGCGCCGCCGGTGGCGCGTCCACCGCCCGCTCCCGCAGATCCGTGTACGCGGTGCCGCCGGACCAGCGCGGGTCCGACGGCAGCGGCTCGGCGGGCGCGTCCGGCCCGCTCGCGTTCGACCAGCGCGTCTCCACCTGCGCGTCGCGCACCTTCGACAGCGCCAGCGCGACCGCCTGGTCGAAGCCGGTCAGCCCGTCCGGCGGGTCCGGCACGTACGCGGCGATGTCGTGCTCGTGCGCCACCGCCTCGTGCACCAGGCTCTCCACCAGCGGCCGGGCGATCGCGTTCGGCACCGGCGTGATCAGGCCGACCCAGTGCGAGGAGAGCGACGGGGTGAGCGGGCGGACCGGCAGGATGACCCGGGGCCGCAGCCCGGCCACCCGGGCGTAGCGCTGCATCATCTCGGTGAAGGTCAGCACGTCCGGGCCGCCGATGTCGAAGGCCCGGTTGACGTCGGCCGGGAGGTGCGCGCAGCCGACCAGGTAGCGCAGCACGTCCCGGACCGCGATCGGCTGGATCCGGTTGCGTACCCAGCGCGGGGTGACCATCGCCGGGAGCCGCTCGGTCAGGTAGCGCAGCATCTCGAACGAGGCCGAGCCGGACCCGATGATCACGGCGGCGCGCAGCACCGCTGTGGGCACGCCGCTGTCCAGCAGGATCCGCGCGACCTCCGCCCGGGAGCGCAGGTGCGCCGAGGGCAGGCCGTCGCGCTCCGCCGGCTCCGGCCCGCCGAGATACACGATCCGGCGTACGCCCGCGGCGCGCGCCGCCTCGGCGAAGTTCGTCGCCGCCTCCCGGTCGGCCGCCTCGAACCCGCGCTGGCCGAGCGAGTGGACCAGGTAGTACGCCACCTCGATGCCCTCGAACACGGCCGGCAGCGTCTCCGGCCGGCGCAGGTCGCCCTCGACGACCTCCGCCTCGGCCGCCCACGGCACGTCCCGCAGCCGTCCGGCGGTACGGGCCAGGCAGCGTACGGTGTGCCCCTCGGCCAGCAGCCGGGGCGCGAGGCGTCCGCCGATGTAGCCGGTCGCACCGGTGACGAGGCATCTCACGGCCTCCAGTGTGCGGCTCCGTAGACTCCTTCGCTGTGGAGAACGCGAGGGATACCTTCTGGGGGCCGGACTTCCAGCAGCTCAGTGCCGTCGACCCGGAGATCGCCGAGGTGGTGCTGGGTGAGCTGGACCGGCTGCGCGGCGGCCTGCAGTTGATCGCCAGCGAGAACCTGACCTCGCCCGCGGTGCTGGCCGCGCTGGGTTCCACGCTCACCAACAAGTACGCCGAGGGCTACCCGGGCCGGCGCTACTACGGCGGCTGCGCCGAGGTGGACCGGGCCGAGGAGCTGGCCGTCTCCCGGGCGAAGGACCTGTTCGGCGCCGAGCACGCGAACGTCCAGCCGCACTCCGGGGCGAGCGCCAACCTGGCCGCGTACGCCGCCCTGGTGCAGCCGGGTGACACGGTGCTGGCCATGGACCTGCCGCACGGCGGGCACCTGACCC
This sequence comes from Micromonospora sp. WMMA1949, assembly GCF_027460145.1. Taxonomy (NCBI): domain Bacteria; kingdom Bacillati; phylum Actinomycetota; class Actinomycetes; order Micromonosporales; family Micromonosporaceae; genus Micromonospora; species Micromonospora sp. WMMA1949. Next base: position 3,754,174 of record NZ_JAPZBG010000001.1, read on the forward strand.
ACGGCAGCCGGGTGAACTTCTCCGGCAAGTGGTTCCACCCGGTCGGCTACACCGTCCGGCGGGACACCGGGACGATCGACTACGACGAGGTACGCGACCTGGCCCGCGCGCACCGGCCGAAGATGATCATCTGCGGCGCGACCGCGTACCCGCGCCTGATCGACTTCGCCCGCTTCCGGGAGATCGCCGACGAGGTCGACGCGTACCTGATGGTGGACGCCGCCCACTTCATCGGCCTGGTGGCCGGCGGCGCGATCCCGTCCCCGGTGCCGTACGCCGACGTGGTCACCGCGACCACCCACAAGGTGCTGCGCGGCCCGCGCGGCGGCATGATCCTCTGCCGGGAGCCGCTGGCGGCCCGGATCGACAAGGCGGTCTTCCCGTTCACCCAGGGTGGCCCGCTGATGCACGCCGTCGCGGCCAAGGCGGTCGCGCTGCGCGAGGCCGCGCAGCCGGAGTTCCGCACGTACGCCGCCCAGGTGGTCGCCAACGCCCGCGCGCTCGCCGACGGGCTGGCCGCGGAGGGGCTGCCGCCGGTCTCCGGCGGCACCGACACCCACCTGGCCCTGCTCGACCTGCGGGAGACCGGCGTGACCGGCGCCGAGGCCGAGGCCCGCTGCGACGCCGCCGGCATCACGCTGAACAAGAACGCGATCCCGTACGACCCGCAGCCGCCGATGGTGGCCTCCGGCATCCGCGTGGGTACGCCGAGCGTGACCACCCAGGGCATGCGCGAGGGGGAGATGCGCCGGATCGCGGGGCTGATCGGGCGCGCGGTCCGCACCGATCCGGCCGCTCCCGGTGGCGCCGACGCGCTGGCCGAGGTGGCCCGCGAGGTCACCGAGCTGGTCGCCGCCTTCCCGGCGTACCCCCGATGACGGCGCCACGGGCGGGTGAGCCCGGCGCGATCCGGTCCCGGCTGAACCACCTGCGCCTACCGTTGCTGGCGTGCGCGGCCCTCGCGGTGGTGGGGGTGCCGGCGGCGGCGCTGCTGCGCGGCCCGACCGGGGCGGCCGGCTTCGCGGCCGGGGTGGCGCTGGTGATCGTCAGCTACCTGATCTCCAGCCTCTCGGTGGCCTGGGCGGACGCCATCCACCCACGGATGATCATGTCGGTCGGGTTGGTCACCTACGCCACCAAGATCGTGATCCTGGGCGTGGTGATGGCCGCCGTGGCGGCCACCGGCTGGCCCGGTCTGCCGGACATGGGCGTGGCGATCATCGCGGCCGTGGTGGCGTGGACCGGCGCCCACCTGACCTGGGCGATGAGATCACCGCTGCCCACATTCGAGCGTCGCGACGACATCGAGTGACTTTGCGGAATCGTGTCCGGTACGGCGGGTGCCCTGACGGGCGCGACAGGAGTAACGTGGCGCCAGGTTGACGCGCCCGCAGTACGGCCCGCACGCTGCCCGCAGTGTGGGGGGTGCCGCACATCCCCGCGCGCCCCTGCTGATATTGTTCGCCACGTCATGGCCGATGACCCCCACTCCCACAAGTCCGACGAGCACTCGTCGGAGGGTGTGGCAGGCGCCGTCGTGGGTTACCTGCTCGCCGGCATTCTGGTGTGGGGTGGCCTCGGCTGGTTGGCGGAACGCTTCTTCGGTCTGCCAGCCGGCATCGGGGTCGCCGTCGGCATGATGCTCGGCGCGGCCGGGGCGATCTACCTGATCATGAAGAGGCTCAGTGCCTGAGTTCCGGCACACGCGGGTCTGTTGAGTGCGGAGGATGACACGGTGAGCGGACAGCTGGTCGTCGCCCAGGACCTTCCCTGGCCCCCCAGCGTCGGGGATTTCTACCCGCCGAACGTGGCCGGCCCCTGGGTCACCAAGTTCAGCATCATGATCTGGATCGCCGTCGCGCTGCTGATCATCTTCTTCGTGGCCGCGTACCGGAAGCCGAAGCTGGTGCCGGGCAAGGGCCAGTGGGCCGCCGAGGCGGTCTACGGGCTGGTCCGGGACAACATCGCCCGTGAGCAGATGGGCAACGCGGGCATCCGCTTCGCGCCCTACCTCACCGTGCTGTTCAGCTTCATCCTGCTGACCAACATCTTCAGCATCGTGCCCGGCCTGCAGATCTCGCCGAACTCGCACATCGCGTTCCCGATCGTGCTCGCCGCCATCTCGTACGTCATGTACAACTACGTCGGCGTCCGCAAGCACGGCCTCGGCAAGTACCTCAAGCAGAGCCTCATCCTGCCCGGCGTGCCGTGGCCGATGCACTTCCTGCTGATTCCGATCGAGTTCCTGCAGAACTTCGTCGTCCGGCCGGTCACCCTGGCACTGCGGCTCTTCGCCAACATGTTCGCCGGCCACCTGCTCCTGCTGGTCTTCACCGTCGGCGGCTTCGTGATGCTCGGGTCGAGCAGCGTCTTCGTCCAGGCGACCTCGGTCTTCTCCTTCGCGATGGCGATCGTGATGGCCTTCTTCGAGGCGCTGGTTGCGGTGCTGCAGGCATACGTCTTCGTCACGCTGAGCGCCAACTACATCGGCACGTCGCTGGCCGACGAGCACTGAGATCCGGCTCGGCGGGCACCCGGCCCGGCCAAGCATCTGGTACCGACCGCGTACACGTGAGCCCTCACGTGTGAACTAGGAGGAATACCCGCAATGAACGTTCTTGCCGAGATCGGTGGCAACGTCAACACCATCGGCTACGGCCTCGCCGCCATCGGCCCCGGTATCGGTGTGGCTCTGGTCTTCGCGGCCTACATCCAGTCGAGCGCTCGCCAGCCCGAGTCGGCCGGCTACAACCGCACCTGGCTGGTGCTGGGCTTCGCCCTGGTCGAGGCGCTGGCGCTGTTCGGCCTGGTGCTCGCCTTCGCCGTTAGCTGACGCGAGCTCTCCCGATCCGGAGGTCTGACATGTATCTCGCCGCCGAAGGCGCGCACAATCCGATCTTGCCGATCTGGCAGGAGATGGTCGTCGGAACGATCTCCTTCGCCCTGCTCGTCTTCGTCCTGCTGAAGTTCGTCATGCCCCGCATGGAGGCGATGTACCAGGCGCGGGTCGACGCGATCGAGGGTGGCATCAAGCGCGCCGAGGCGGCCCAGGCCGAGGCGAACAAGCTGCTCGAGCAGTACCGGGCCCAGCTCGCGGAGGCGCGTACCGACGCCGCCAAGATCCGCGACGACGCGCGGGCCGACGCCGACGGCATCCGCCAGGACATCCTCGCCAAGGCGCGTGAGGAGTCCGACCGGATCATCGCCGCCGGCAAGGAGCAGCTCGCCGCCGAGCGGGCCACCATCGTGCGCGAGCTGCGTACCGAGGTGGGCACCATCGCGGTGGACCTGGCCAGCAAGATCGTCGGTGAGTCGCTCGCCGACGAGGCGCGTCGCAAGGGCACCGTCGACCGGTTCCTGAGCGGTCTCGAGAGCACGGGGGCCCGCTGATGCAGGCCGCCAGCCGGGAGTCGTACCGGGCCGGGGCCGAGCGCCTCGACGCGTACGTCCGCGGCGCGGAGCCGTCGGCGGTGGCCTCCACCGCCGACGACATCCTCTCCGTCGCCGACCTGCTGCGGCGCGAGCCGCGGCTGCGCCGGGCGCTCTCCGACCCGGCCCGGGCCGGGTCGGACCGCTCCGGTCTGCTCGGTGACATGCTGCGCGGCCGGATCGGCGCGGAAGCGCTCGACCTGCTCGCGTCGCTGGTGTCCGGCCGCTGGTCGAACTCGTCCGAGCTGCTCGACGGCGTCGAGCGCCTCGGCGTGGAAGCGCTGCTCGCCAGCGCGGACCTGTCCGGAGACCTGGGCGAGGTGGAGGACGAGCTGTTCCGCTTCGGGCAGGTCGTCGGTGGTTCCGCCGAGCTGTCGAACGCGCTCTCCGACCCGATGGCCTCGGTCGAGCGGCGGGCCGAACTGGCCCGGCAGTTGCTCGCCGGCAAGGCCCAGCCGGTCACCGTCAGCCTCGTCGAGGCCGCGCTCGCCGGCTTCGGGGGACGCTCCTTCACCGGTGCGCTCACCCGGCTGGTCGAGCTGGCCGCCGACCGGCGGGACCGTCAGGTCGCGTACGTGACCGTGGCGTCCCCGCTGACCGAGGAGGAGGAACGACGCCTCGGTGCCCGCCTCTCGGAGATGTACGGTCGGGAGGTCTCCGTCAAGCAGACGGTCGACTCCGACGTGCTCGGGGGGGCACGCGTACGGGTCGGCTCCGACCTGTACGACGGCACCGTCCTGCGCCGCCTCAACGAGACCCGCAACGCGCTCGCGAAGCGCTGACCAGCGTCTTAGCAGCCCTGATTCGACGCCATCGGACCGGCCGGTACTAGGTATCCCGGGCCCTGAGATACTTAAGGAAGCAGAGGATGGCCGAGCTGACCATCTCGACGGAGGAGATCCGCGGCGCCCTGGAGCGCTACGTCTCCTCCTACACGGCCGACGTCTCCCGCGAGGAGGTCGGCACCGTCGCCGACGCCGGTGACGGCATCGCCCACGTCGAGGGCCTTCCCTCGACCATGACCAACGAGCTCCTGGAGTTCGAGGACGGCACGCTCGGTGTGGCGCTGAACCTCGACGTCCGGGAGATCGGTGTCGTCGTCCTCGGTGACTTCGGCGGGATCGAAGAGGGTCAGCGCGTCAAGCGCACCGGCCGGGTGCTCTCGGTGCCGATCGGTGACGCGTTCCTCGGTCGCGTGGTCAACGCGCTCGGCGAGCCGATCGACGGCCTCGGTGACATCGCCAACGAGGGCTACCGCGAGCTGGAGCTCCAAGCCCCGAACGTGATGTCCCGCAAGTCGGTCGACGAGCCGCTGCAGACGGGCATCAAGGCCGTCGACGCGATGACCCCGATCGGCCGCGGCCAGCGCCAGCTGATCATCGGTGACCGGAAGACGGGCAAGACCACCGTCGCCCTGGACACCATCCTCAACCAGCGCGAGAACTGGCGCTCCGGCGACCCGAAGAAGCAGGTCCGCTGCATCTACGTCGCGATCGGCCAGAAGGCCTCCACCATCGCCTCCATCAAGGGGACGCTGGAGGAGGCGGGCGCGATGGAGTACACCACCATCGTCGCCTCCCCGGCCTCCGACCCGGCCGGCTTCAAGTACCTCGCCCCCTACACCGGCTCGTCCATCGGGCAGCACTGGATGTACGGCGGCAAGCACGTCCTGATCGTCTTCGACGACCTGAGCAAGCAGGCCGAGGCGTACCGCGCCGTGTCGCTGCTGCTGCGCCGCCCGCCGGGCCGCGAGGCCTACCCGGGTGACGTCTTCTACCTGCACTCGCGTCTGCTGGAGCGCTGCGCCAAGCTCTCCGACGAGCTGGGCGGCGGCTCGATGACCGGTCTGCCGATCATCGAGACCAAGGCGAACGACATCTCGGCGTTCATCCCGACCAACGTCATCTCCATCACCGACGGCCAGATCTTCCTGGAGACCGACCTGTTCAACCAGGGCGTCCGGCCGGCTATCAACGTCGGCACCTCGGTCTCCCGGGTCGGTGGCGCCGCGCAGGTGAAGCCGATGAAGAAGGTCGCCGGCTCGCTGCGGCTGAACTTGGCCCAGTTCCGCGAGCTGGAGGCGTTCGCCGCCTTCGCCTCCGACCTGGACCGGGCCTCCCGGGCCCAGCTGGACCGCGGTTCCCGCCTGGTCGAGCTGCTCAAGCAGCCGAACTACTCGCCGTACCCGGTGCAGGAGCAGGTCGTCTCCGTCTGGGCCGGCACCGAGGGCAAGCTGGACGACGTCCCGGTCGGCGAGGTCCGCCGCTTCGAGTCGGAGTTCCTGCAGTACCTGCGGCACAAGCACGAGGGCATCCTGGCCTCGATCGCGGACAACAAGTGGGGCGACGACATCATCGCCTCGCTCGACTCCGCGATCACCGAGTTCAAGCAGCTCTTCCTGGGCAAGGAGGACGAGGTCCGGGTCAACGACGCGCCGGCCAAGCCGCTGGAGGGCGAGCCGTCCCGCGAGACGGTGACCCGCTTCCGCGACGGCGCCACCGACCGCCCGGCCGAGAGCTGATCCGATGGCCGCCCAGGTACGCGTTCTCCGGCAGCGGATCCGTTCCGCCAAGGGGATGAAGAAGATCACCAAGGCGATGGAGCTCGTCGCGACGAGCCGCATCGCCAAGGCCCAGGCCAAGGTGGCGGCCTCGCTGCCGTACGCCGAGGCGATCACCGGCGTGCTGACGGCGCTGGCCTCGAACGCGCGGATCGACCACCCGCTGCTCACCCCGCGCGAGCGGGTGCGGCGGGCGGGCGTCCTGCTGGTGACGGCCGACCGGGGTCTGGCCGGTGGCTACAGCTCGAACGCGATCCGGACCGCCGAGTCGCTGAGCGCCCGGCTGCGCGCCGACGGCAAGGAGCCGGTGCTCTACGTCATCGGCCGCAAGGGCGTGGCGTACTACCGGTTCCGCAGCCGGCAGATCGCCGGAAGCTGGACCGGCTTCTCCGAGCAGCCGACGTTCGCCGACGCCCGCGAGGTCGGTGACACGCTGATCAAGGCGTTCACCGCCGGCGCGGACGACGTGGACGGGGATGCCGGCGCCGACGGGATCCTCGGCGTGGACGAGCTGCACATCGTCTACACCGAGTTCAAGTCCCTGATGACGCAGAACCCGGTGACCCGGATCATCGGCCCGATGCAGGTCGAGGACCGGCCGCGGACCGAGGGCGCGCTGCCGGCGTACGAGTTCGAGCCGGAGCCGGAGTCGCTGCTCGACGCCCTGCTGCCGAAGTACATCAACACGCGGATCTTCGCGGCGTTGCTGGAGTCGGCGGCCAGCGAGTCGGCTGCCCGCCGGCGGGCGATGAAGAGCGCCACCGACAACGCCGAAGAGATGATCGAGAAGTACACGCGCGAGATGAACTCGGCCCGTCAGGCCGGGATCACCCAGGAGATCAGTGAGATCGTCGGCGGCGCGAACGCGCTGGCCGCGTCGGGAAGTGAAGTGTGATGACTGTATCCGCAGTTGAGACCAAGACGGCCACGGGTCGCGTGGTCCGGGTCATCGGCCCGGTCGTCGACGCCGAGTTCCCGCGCGACGCCATGCCGGAGCTGTTCAACGCTCTGCAGGTCGACGTGACCCTCTCCGGTGGTGAGAAGACGCTGACCCTGGAGGTCGCCCAGCACCTGGGCGACAACCTGGTCCGCGCCATCTCGATGCAGCCGACCGACGGTCTGGTTCGCGGTGCCGACGTGCGTGACACCGGGGCGCCGATCAGCGTGCCGGTGGGCGACGCGGTCAAGGGCCACGTGTTCAACGCGATCGGCGAGTGCCTCAACCTCACCGAGGGCGAGACGATCGAGGCCGACGACCGGTGGGGCATCCACCGCAAGGCCCCGGCCTTCGCGGACCTGGAGCCGAAGACCGAGATGCTGGAGACCGGCATCAAGGTCATCGACCTGCTCGCCCCGTACGTCAAGGGCGGCAAGATCGGCCTGTTCGGCGGCGCGGGCGTGGGCAAGACGGTGCTCATCCAGGAGATGATCACCCGGGTGGCCCGGAACTTCGGTGGTACCTCGGTCTTCGCCGGCGTGGGTGAGCGCACCCGCGAGGGCAACGACCTCATCGCCGAGATGACCGAGTCGGGCGTCATCGACAAGACCGCGCTGGTCTACGGCCAGATGGACGAGCCGCCGGGCACCCGCCTGCGGGTCGCGCTGTCCGCCCTGACCATGGCGGAGTACTTCCGTGACGTGAAGAAGCAGGAGGTGCTGCTCTTCATCGACAACATCTTCCGCTTCACCCAGGCCGGTTCCGAAGTGTCCACGCTGCTCGGCCGTATGCCGAGCGCCGTGGGTTACCAGCCGACCCTGGCCGACGAGATGGGCGAGCTCCAGGAGCGGATCACCTCCGTCCGGGGCCAGGCCATCACCTCGATGCAGGCGATCTACGTGCCCGCCGACGACTACACCGACCCGGCGCCGGCCACCACGTTCGCCCACCTCGACGCGACCACCAACCTGGAGCGGTCGATCTCCGACAAGGGCATCTACCCGGCCGTGGACCCGCTGGCGTCCTCGTCCCGGATCCTCGCCCCGGAGTTCGTCGGCGAGGAGCACTTCGCCGTCGCCACCGAGGTGAAGCGGATCCTGCAGCGCTACAAGGACCTGCAGGACATCATCGCCATCCTCGGTATCGAGGAGCTCTCCGAGGAGGACAAGCTCACCGTCGGCCGCGCCCGCCGGATCGAGCGGTTCCTCTCGCAGAACACGTACGCGGCGGAGCAGTTCACCGGCGTTCCCGGCTCGACGGTCCCGATCGCCGAGACCATCGACGCCTTCCGCCGAATCAGCGAGGGGGAGTTCGACCACTTCCCGGAGCAGGCGTTCTTCATGTGCGGCGGCCTGGAGGACCTCAAGGCCAAGGCCAAGGAACTGATGGACGAGGAGGGCTGAGAGCCCGCTCACACCCACGGAGGCCGTCCCGGCGAAAGCCGGGGCGGCCTCCGCCTTTTCGGGCCGGTGCACTACCAGATGCCCGGTTGTCCAGCAAGCAGTTCGCCGAATCGCGCGGTACCGTTCCTGACACGACTTCACATCCCGGCCGTTGATCTCTGCAACCAAACGGACCCCCGCGCCCGTCTTCCTACCCGTGGGCGCGACGATTGGAGATGCTCGTGGGTGGTAAGGGCGGCGCGGATCGCGGGAAGCGGTCCATGTGGCGCGGCGTGCCTCGGTGGGCCCGCGTCTGCACGATCCTGGGCATCGTCATGGTGGTGCTCAGCGGCTCCGTGCTGATCGGCTCCCGCGCCCTGGTCGCCCGCTACGAGGGATCGGTGGGCAAGGCCGACCTCTTCGGTGACCAGGCCGCCGGCGCCAACGAGAAGAAGAGCGACATCAAGGGCCCGCTCAACATCCTGCTCGTCGGTGTGGACCCCCGGACGTCGACCGCCCGCCCGCTGGCCGACTCGATCATGGTCCTGCACGTGCCCGCCACCATGGACCGCGGCTATCTCTTCTCGCTCCCGCGCGACCTGCGGGTCGATATCCCGGCCTTCCCCAAGGCCGACTACGCGGGCGCCAACGACCGGCTCAACGCGGCCATGTCGCACGGCAGCAACGTGCCGGGGCAGAACCCCAGCACCGCACAGGGCTTCGAGCTGCTCGCCCTGACCGTGCAGAAGGTCACCGGTATCAAGCGCTTCGACGCCGGGGCGATTATTAACTTCAGCGGGTTCAAGAAGATCGTCGACGCCATGGGCGGTGTCGACATGTACATCGAGCGGGAGGTGCGCTCCGAGCACCTCCAGCCGGACGGCACCCCGCGCCAGCTCCGGCCCGGCGGCGGGGGCTACCTCGGCCCGCAGGCGGTGTACAAGAAGGGCAACGCCCACCTCAAGGGCTGGCAGGCGCTGGACTACGTCCGGCAGCGCTACCCGAAGAACGGCGTACCGGACGGCGACTACGGCCGGCAGCGGCACCAGCAGCAGTTCGTCAAGGCGATGGCGAGCCAGGCGTTCAGCGCCGACGTGGTGACCAACCCCGTCAAGCTGGACCGGGTGCTGCGCGCGGCCGGCAAGTCGCTGGTCTTCAACGGGCGCGGCAACAGCGTGGTGGACTTCGGGCTGGCCCTCAAGGACATCCGTCCCGACGCGATCGAGACGATCAAGCTGCCGGGTGGGGGGATCGGCACCGGCAGCAACTACCGGGGTGAGCAACTGCTCGAACCGGCGGAGGACTTCTTCACCGCCCTGCGTACCGAACAGCTCGACGCTTTCCTGTTGGAGCACCCCGACTTCGTGCAGAAGACCAAGTAGCCTGAGCGGGTGCGGGGCCGTGGTGGTCCGGCTCTCACCACCCGCGTTGGGTGGGCTGCGGGGGCGCGACTAGACTTTCGGCAATCCGCCGCCGCAGCAAGGAGACAGCGTGGCACAGCAGCTTCACGTCGAGCTCGTAGCCGTCGAGGAGAAGGTCTGGACCGGCGAGGCCGAGATGGTCGTCGCCCGGACGACCGAGGGTGAGCTCGGTGTGCTGCCGGGGCACGCGCCTCTGCTCGGCCAGCTCGCCGAACCCAGCCAGGTACGCATCAAGCAGGCCGGCGGCCAGCAGATCGCGTACGACGTGGCCGGCGGCTTCCTGTCGGTGACCGGTGAGGGCGTCACGGTCCTCGCCGAGAGCGCAACCCCCGCCACCCCGGCCCGCTGAGCCGACCCGCCGATGGAGATCGTCGAAGGGATCGGAATCGGCGTCGCGATCGTCGTCGTCGCGCTTCTGATCCTCTTCATCCGGCGGGCCCTGTTCATGCGTAGCGGTGGCATCATCCGGCTGAGCGTCCGGGTCAACACGATCCTCGACGGTCGTGGCTGGTCACCCGGGTTCGGTCGCTTCGTGGGCGACGAACTCCGCTGGTACCGCATGTTCAGCTTCGCGCTGCGCCCCAAGCGGGTGCTCTCCCGCAAGGGGCTGGCGGTCGAGCGCCGCCGCCTGCCCGAGGGGCAGGAGCGCATGTCCATGCCGGCCGAGTGGGTGATCCTGCGCTGTACCAGCCACCACGCGCCGATCGAGATCGCGATGGCGCGATCCACGGTCACCGGATTCCTGTCCTGGCTCGAGGCCGCCCCACCCGGGGCGGTCTCGCCGCGTCTGGCCTCCCAGGACTGGCCCGCCGCCTGACCCCCACCCTCCTCGCCGCCCCTCCCCGGTTCACGGGGGCCGTGCCGGGGCACCTCCGCTGACGCCGCACCCCTCCCCGGCGTCGCCCGCGATCTTGCACTTGGAGCCCCGGCAAACCTCGTAAACGGGACGCCCGGAGGGCTCGAACTGCAAGATCGCGCGGCCAGTCGTGCGAGCGTCCGGCGGCGGCGCGCTCCTCGCACCGAGCCGGCCTCGCTCGGGCCGACCTCGCTCGGGTCGGCCCCCTCTCGGGCCAGCCCCGCCCTGCGTCAGTCCCGCCCAGGCCAGCTCTGACCGGCCGGCCCCGCCTGGGTCGGGTCGATCATGAACTTGGCGGCATGTGGTGTCCGATTTGTCGCCGCTAACCTCATGATCGACGGCCCGGGGGCGGGTGGTGGTGCCATCCGTGCACGCGAGCCCGCCCATGCGCCCTCCGCCGCCTCGGCGACCGAGCCAGCCGTAGATCTTGGTACGAAACGGCCCCCATGAGGGCACTTTCGTACCAAGATCTACGGCTGTTCCTGGAATGCGGACATGTGTCTCAATTGATGGGAGACGCGCTGGCGGAGGGCTCCGAGGTGCTCTGAGGTGCGGGAGGTCGGGGGCGGGAGGTCGGGAGTGCCGGGCAGCATTGCCGGTTCGGCGTGTGGGTGGTGCCGGGTCCGGGCGTGTGGGCGTGCGTGTCCGGTTCGGGGTGGTGGGCGGCACTCTGACGGCGGAATCGTCGGGGGGTGGGTGGCGTTGTAACCGGGTGAACGACGGAGCACCGGACCCGCCCCTGATGGGCCGCACGGTCTGCGGGAACAGACGTGGCCGGCTGGTCGTTGAGTACGGTTCCGGTGACGTGAGCCGGCCCGGGAATGATGCCGGGTGGCCGGTCGTTGGACATGCTTCCGGCGCCGCGTAGAGGCCCCCGCCCCGCGAGCAGCCGAGAACCCCCTTGAAGACTTTGAGCGCCTGACGGTGCCCACGCATCCCCCCGGGTGCGTTGACCCCCGAATGGAGCACATGTGATGAACACGATTCTGCGTAAGAGCGTTCTGGGTATTGCTGGTCTGGCTTTCACCGGTGGCGTGTTCGCCGGTCCGGTCGCCGCCCACGCGGCGGACACCACCGCGCACGCGAAGCCGGTCACGGCGACGGTGCAGGGTGACAAGCTGATCCCGCACGGTGTGCAGGGCGCCCAGTCGCGCATCGAGCTGAACGACGAGCAGACCGCGAACGTGAAGGCGATCATCGCGGCGACGAAGAAGGCCGGCATGGACGAGCGTGCCGCGGTGGTGTCGATCGCGACGGCGTTGCAGGAGTCGAAGCTGGAGAACCTGGGTCACCTGGGTGACCGTAACGACCACGACTCGCAGGGCCTGTTCCAGCAGCGCCCCTCGAGCGGCTGGGGCACGGTGGAGCAGATCACCGACCCCGAGTACTCCACCACGGCGTTCCTGAAGGGTCTGAAGCAGGTTGACGGCTGGCAGGACATGCCGCTGACCAAGGCCGCCCAGACGGTCCAGGTCTCGGCCTACCCGGACCACTACGCCCAGTGGGAGCAGCAGGCCGCTGACCTGGTCGCCGAGCACTGGAACAAGTAAGACACAGCGAAAGGCCGGCACCCCGAACAACGGGGTGCCGGCCTTTTCACGTCTGCGCGACCAGCTCGACCTCGTACCCCTGCCCGTCGGTCAGGTAGGCGGCGTAGCTGTCCGGGCCGCCCGCGTGCGGGTGCCGGTCCGGGAACAGCAGCGTCCAGCCGTACCCCGGGGCGGTGGCGACCAGGCGCTCGACGGCGGGCGGCGGGCCGGCGTGGAAGGCCAGGTGGTTCAGGCCGGGCGCACACCTGTCGTGGGTGCGGCCGGTGAGCGCCGGTGACTGCTCCAGCACGAGGTAGGTCGCGCCGAGGCGCCAGGAGCGGCCGGCGGGCCAGTCCTGGTACGGCGTCCAGCCCAGCTCGCCGAGAAGCCAGCCCCAGGAACGACTGGCGGCCGCCAGGTCGGGTACCCACACCTCCACGTGATGGAGGCCGCCGATGGTCAGCGCTTCCCGCCCGGAACCCATAGCACGTCGCCGTCCGGATTTGCCGTTCTTGACAGGATAAAGAGCAAATCGGAGAGCCGGTTGAGATACTTGGCCGGGAGGGGACTGGTCCGATCGGGGTCGTGTGCGACCAGCGCCCATGCCGCACGCTCTGCGCGCCGGGCGGTCGTCCGTGCCACGTGCAGCAGTGCCGCACCAGCGGTGCCGCCGGGGAGGATGAAGGAGTCGAGCTTGCTCAGGCGCGCGTTGTACTCGTCGCACCAGCCCTCGAGGCGCTCGACGTACTCCTCGGTCACCCGCAGCGGCGGGTACTTCGGGTCCGGCTCCACCGGCGTCGCCAGGTCCGCGCCGACGTCGAACATGTCGTTCTGTACGGACTCCAGCACCGCTCGCAGCTCGTCGGAGAGCTGCCCCAGGGCGAGCGCCACGCCGATGGAGGCGTTGCACTCGTCCACGTCCGCGTACGCGGCGATACGCGGATCGGTCTTCGGCACCTGCTCGTTGTTGCTCAGCCTGGTCATGCCGGCGTCGCCGGCCTTGGTGTAGATGCGCGTGAGGTGGACGGCCATGACGCACAGCCTACGGATACCGGACCTGACCATCCCGGCCCGGCCGAGTCCGGTGGGGCCGGGGGACGCGAGCGATCCGGCGCTCAGCGACGTCGACGTCATCCGGGTACGCGGTGACGCCCGGCTCGACGGCACCGTGCACGTGGTGGGTGCGAAGAACTCCGCGCTGAAACTGATGGCCGCCGCGCTGCTCGCGCCCGGCCGCAGCCTGATCACCAACGTGCCCCGGATCACCGACATCGCGATCATGGGCGAGGTGCTGCGGCGGCTCGGTTGCGGCGTACGCTTCGGCCCGGACGACCCGGTCGACCCGATGGTGGCCCACGGCGGTGTGGAGCGGTCCCGTTCGGTGCTCATCGACGTGCCGGAGCGGCCGGGCGCGGAGGCCGACTACGACCTGGTCCGCCGGCTGCGCGCGTCGATCTGCGTGCTCGGCCCCCTGCTGGCCCGGCGGGGGTACGTGCGGGTGGCGCACCCGGGCGGCGACGCCATCGGCTCGCGCGGCCTGGACATGCACATCGCCGGGCTGGCCCGGATGGGCGCGGAGATCTCCGGTGAGCACGGCTTCGTCATCGCCGAGGCCCCGGGCGGGCTGCACGGCGCGGACATCGTGCTGGACTTCCCGAGCGTGGGCGCGACCGAGAACCTGGTCATGGCGGCGGTGCTGGCCCGGGGCGCCACGACGATCGACAACGCGGCCCGGGAGCCGGAGATCGTCGACATCTGCACCATGCTGAACACCATGGGCGCGCGGATCGAGGGGGCCGGCACCTCGACGCTGCACATCGTCGGCGTACCCGACCTGCGGCCGGTCCGCCATGCCACGGTGGGGGACCGGATCGTGGCCGGCACCTGGGCGTTCGCCGCCGCGATGACCCGCGGCGACGTGACGGTGACCGGCCTGGACCCGGCGTACCTGGCGGTCGCGCTGGACAAGCTGGTCGCGGCCGGCGGCCTGGTCGAGACGCGGGGCGACGCCTTCCGGGTACGGATGGACGACCGCCCCCGGGCGGTCGACGTGGTGACGCTGCCGTACCCGGGCTTCGCCACCGACCTGCTGCCGATGGCGATCGGGCTGGCGGCCGTCAGCGAGGGCGGCTCGCTGATCACCGAGAACATCTTCGACGGCCGGTTCATGTTCGCCAACGAGATGATGCGGCTGGGCGCGGAGATCCGTACCGACGGCCACCACGCGCTGGTGTGCGGCCGGGAGCGGCTGTCCGGCGCCCCGGTACGCGCCACCGACATCCGGGCCGGTGCCGGCCTGATCATCGCCGGGCTCTGCGCCGACGGGCTGACCGAGGTCTCGCACGTGCACCACGTCGACAGGGGCTACCCGGACTTCGTGGCCGACCTGCGGGCGCTCGGCGTCGAGGTGGAACGCGGCACCGCGCCGGAGGAGCCGGACCTGGCCATCTGACGGCCGACGCTTATCCCTCGTTAAGTAGGGTTCTGGCAGACGTTGCAGAACACGGCGAGGGAGAAGCAGATGGCGGGTCGACTCGCGGTCGTCGGTGCCGGGCTGATGGGCTCGGGCATCGCCCAGGTGGCGGCGCAGGCGGGCTGGCAGGTGACGCTGCGCGACATCGACGACGCGGCCACGAAGCGCGGTGTGGACGGCATCCGGAAGTCGCTGACGAAGTTCGCCGAGAAGGGCAAGATCGAGGCGTCCGACGTCGAGGCGACGCTGGGCCGGATCACGCCGACCACCGACCTGGAGGCCGCCGCCGACGCGGACATCGTGGTCGAGGCGGTCTTCGAGAAGATCGAGATCAAGCACGAGGTGTTCCGCGCGCTCGACAAGATCTGCAAGGCGGACGCGGTGCTCGCCACCAACACGTCGGCCATCCCGGTGACCCAGATCGCCACCGCCACCGAGCGCCCGGAGTCGGTCGTCGGCACGCACTTCTTCTCGCCGGTGCCGATGATGAAGCTCTGCGAGCTGGTACGCGGTTACAAGACCAGCGACGCGACCATGGACACGGTGAAGTCGTTCGCCGAGGGGATCGGCAAGACCGTGGTGGTCGTCAACCGGGACATCGCCGGTTTCGTCACCACCCGGCTGATCTGCGCGCTGGCGATGGAGGCGGTCAAGCTCGTCGAGTCCGGCGTGATCTCCGCCGAGGACCTGGACACCGCCTGCAAGCTGGGCTTCGGCCACGCCATGGGCCCGCTCGCCACCGTCGACCTGACCGGCGTGGACGTGCTCCTGAACGCCACCCGCAACATCTACACGGACACCGCGGACGAGAAGTTCTTCCCGCCGGAGCTGCTCCAGCGCATGGCCACCGCCGGCGACCTGGGCCGCAAGACCGGCCAGGGCTTCTACTCGTACTGACCGGCCCGTCCCGCCCCCGGCCCGCGCGGCCGGGGGCGGTTCACGTCCGGGGCAGGCTGAGCGCGGTGCCGATCAGCGCGAACGCGTCCGGGATGACAGTGCCCCAGTAGCCGAAGTTGTGCCGCCCGTCGGCCCAGGCGGCGCGTACCGGCTCCTCGGGCAGCACCCGGGCCAGCGCCCGGACATCCTTGAGGAAGTTGTCCTGCCGCCCGCACCACAGCCCCACCGGGGTGCCGCGCAGCTTCTCCACGCCGGTGAAGACCGCGTCGCCGGGGCTCACCGCGGGGGAGAAGGCCGCCGCCATCCGCAGCCACTTCGGGTACGTCTCGGCCAGCAGCAACGCGCCGAAACCGCCCATCGACCAGCCCCACACGGCCAGCCGGCTGCTGTCGAAACCGCGCCGGGCGCACCAGGTGGGCACCTCCTCGCGCACCATCCGCTGCGGATCGTCGTCACCGGCGGCGCGCCAGGACAGCCGCCCACCGGTGGCGCCCGCGAGCGCGAACGGCGGGGCGCCCCGGCGTACCGCGTCGGTGAGGAAGCGGGCCAGCCCGAACCGGCCGTAGTCGCGCGGGGTGGCCGACGCGCCGTGCAGCACCAGGCAGACGGGCAGGCCGCGGCCGTCGCCGTACCCCTCGGGCACCGCCGTCCAGAAGTCCACCTCGCGGCCCCGCGCGCCGGACGCGATGCGGATCAGCCGTTCGTCGCCGGCCGGGGCGTCCGGCAGGGCCGGTGCCGGCCCTGGGCGGGGGCCGGTCAGTTGCCGGGCGGCCAGGCCGCCGACCACCGCGGCGCCGGCCACGCCGGCGGCGGCGCCGAGCAGGGTACGCCGGGTCAGCGTCGATGCCATGCGGGCGAGTGTGCCACCGCCGGGCGCGCGTTAAGAAGGGGCCCTTCCTCTACCGCAGGCGTTAAGAGGGGGCCCTTCCTTACACCTCAGCCGTCGCGCTTGGTGGTCCAGCGGAACGTGGTCAGGCACAGCACCAGGCCGATGACGCACCAGGCGCCCAGGACCAGCGCGACGGTGCCCAGCTCGAACGAGCCGCCCGGCTCCCGGGTGCCGAAGCTGTCCGGCAGGAAGACCGAGCGCAGCCCCTGGCACATCCACTTGAGCGGGAAGATCGCCGCGACCTGCTGCATCCAGGTGGGCAGGCTGGTGAAGACGAAGAACACGCCGGAGATGAACTGGAGGACCAGCGCGACCGGGGTGACCACCGCCGAGCCGCTGCGCGCGGTACGGGCCAGCGACGAGATGGCGATGCCGCAGAGCGTGCAGGCGGTGACGCCGAGGACGGAGACCCAGGCGAACGTCAGCCACTTGGCGGTGGTCTGCGGCAGGTCCAGGTCGAACATCGCCACCGAGACGGCGAGCAGCAGCACGGTCTCGGCGATGCCGATGACCACCACCATGATCACCTTGCCGGCGAACCAGACCCACTTCGGCATCGGCGTACCGCGGTAGCGCTTGAGTACGCCCCGGTCCCGTTCGATCGGGATCCAGATGCCGAGGTTCTGGAAGCTGACGGTCATCAGGCCGGTCGCGATCATGCCGGTGATGAAGTACTGCGTGTAGCTGACCCCGGGCGCGATCTCGTCGCTGAAGATCGCCGCGAAGATCAGGATCATGATGATCGGGAAGCCCATCGTGAACACGACGGACTCCCGGCTGCGCAGGAACTGGGTGATCTCCAGCCGCCCCTGACGCAGCGCCAGCGCGCCCGCGCCGGGCCGCCGGGCCGCGGCGGCGGTGACCGGGGCCGCGGGGTTCGTCGTGGTGGTCATGAGTGTCCGATCATCCGCAGGTAGACGTCTTCCAGGGTCGGCCGGGTCACGGTGAGGCCGGGCACCTCGCCGCCGAAGCGCGCGGCCAGGTCGTACACCAGCGCCGTCGGCGTCGCGGTCTCCGCCGAGGCCGGTGTCCCGTCCGGGGTACGCCAGGAGACGGTCGCCAGCGACTCCTGCCGGTTGCCCAGCGCGTTCGGCGGTGCGACCTCGATCACCCGCCCGGCGGCGATCACGCCGACCCGGTCGGCGAGCGCCTCGGCCTCGTCCAGGTAGTGGGTGGTGAGCACGATCGTGGTGCCGGCGGCGGACAGGTCCCGGATCAGCTCCCAGAACTCGCGCCGGGCCTCCGGGTCGAAGCCGGTGGTCGGCTCGTCGAGGAAGAGCAGTTCGGGGCGGCCGATGATGCCCAGCGCCACGTCCAGGCGGCGCTTCTGCCCGCCGGAGAGCGTGTGCGTACGCGCCTTGGCCTTGGCGCCCAGCCCGACCCGCTCGACCACCTTGTCGGGGTCGTCGGCGCCCGGGTAGAAGCCGGAGAAGTGGCGGACCACCTCGATGACGCTGAGCTCGTCGAACTCGCCGGTGCCCTGGAGCACGATGCCGACCCGGGAGCGCCAGTCGGCGTCGGGGTGGGCGGGGTCGGCGCCGAGGACGCGCACCTCGCCGGCGTCGCGCTGCCGGTAGCCCTCCAGGATCTCGACAGTGGTGGTCTTGCCGGCGCCGTTGGGGCCGAGCAGGGCGAACACCTCGCCCCGCCGGACGTCCAGGTCCACCCCGGCCACGGCGACGTTGTCGCCGTACGCCTTGCGCAGCCCTCGCACGGAAATCGCGAGCTCGTTCTCCATGACGTCAAGTGTGCGTCGTGCAGCCGCCCGCTCCGCTGCCGGGTCAGCTATATACGCGAGGTATACACTCGGTGTATTCTCTGCTCATGACGGTTCCCCTGACCCTGCTCGGCCTGCTCGAACGCGAGCCGAGCCACGGCTACGACCTCAAGCGCGACTACGACACCTTCTTCGGGCGCGGCAAGCCCCTGCCGTACGGGCAGGTCTACTCGACGCTCAGCCGGCTGGCCCGCGACGGCAAGGTGGTGGTCGGCGACGTCGCTCCCGGTGCCGGGCCGGACCGCAAGCGCTACGTCATCACCGACCTGGGCGCCACCGAGGTGGAGCACTGGCTGACCGAGCCGGTCGAACCGGAACCGCACCTGCAGACCCTCCTGTTCACCAAGGTCGTGCTCGCGCTGATGCTCGACCGCCCGGCCGAGGAGTACCTGGACACCCAGCGCGCCGCGCACCTGCGCCGGATGCGCGAACTCACCGAGATCAAGCGCAGTGGCGAACTCGTCGACGTGATGCTGGCCGACCACGGCCTCTACCACCTCGAGGCGGACCTGCGGTGGATCGAGACGACGGGCGCCCGGCTGGAGGCCCTGAGAAAGGCGGTACGGCCATGAGCCCGATGATCGAGGCACGCGACGTCACGTACGCGTTCGGCGAGACACCCGCCCTGCGCGGCGCGAGCCTCGCCGTGGCGGCCGGCGAGGTCGTCGCCGTGATGGGACCGAGCGGGTCCGGCAAGTCGACGCTGCTGCACTGCCTGGCCGGCATCCTGCGTCCCGACTCCGGCGAGGTCCGGTTCGACGGCACCCGGATCGACACGCTCGGCGAGGCCGACCGCAGCGCCCTGCGCCGCGACAGCTTCGGCTTCGTCTTCCAGTTCGGCCAGCTCGTGCCGGAACTCACCGCGGCGGAGAACGTGGCGTTGCCGCTGCTGCTGCGCGGTGTCCGCCGCACTCCGGCGCTGCGCGCCGCGCAGGGCTGGTTCGAGCGGCTCGGCCTGGCCGGCATGGAGCACCGCCGCTCCGGGGAGCTGTCCGGTGGGCAGGCCCAGCGGGTCGCGCTGGCGCGCGGCCTGGTCGCCGAGCCGCGGGTGCTGTTCGCCGACGAGCCCACCGGCGCGCTCGACTCGCTCACCGGCGAGGAGGTGATGACGCTGCTGGTGGACGCCGCCCGCGAGAAGGGCACCACAGTCGTCCTGGTGACGCACGAGGCGCGCATCGCGGCGTACGCCGACCGGGAGGTCATGGTGCGCGACGGCCGGGTCAACGCCCCCGCCGGGGTCGCCTCGTGATCGGGCTGGCGCTCCGGCTCGCCGTCGCCGGTGGCCGGGAGGCGCTGCTCCGGCTGGTCGCCATCGCCGCCGCCGTCGCGGTGGGGACCGGGCTGCTGCTCACCACGCTCGCCGGTGTGCACGCCACCGACGCCCAGCTCACCCGCTACGCGTCGATGTACCCGCAGGAGACGGCGGGCGGGTCCGCCGACCCGCTGCTGTGGTCGACCCGGTTTGACTACTTCCAGGGCGATCAGATCGTTCGCATCGACGTCGCCGCGACCGGTCCGGACGCGCCCACGCCGGTCGGCGTTCCCCGCGTACCGGGGCCCGGCGAGTTCTACGCCTCCCCGGCGCTGCGGAAGCTGCTGGCGACCGCCCCCGCCGACCAGCTCGCCGACCGCTACCCGGGCCGGGACCTCGGCGAGGTCGGGCCGGTGGCGCTCACCTCGCCGGACACCCTGCTCGTCCTGGTCGGCGGCACACCCGAGCAGGTGGGCGGGCTGGACCAGGTCCGGAAGGTCACCCGGCTCGACGGCAACACCGCTCCGCTGCCGGGGGCGGCGGTGGACCTCATCCTCGGCGTGGTCGCGGGCGGCCTGCTGTTTCCCGTCCTCGTCTTCATCGGTACGGCGACCCGGCTCGGCGCCGCCCGCCGGGAGCAGCGGTTCGCGGCCATGCGGCTGGTCGGGGCCACGCCCCGGCAGATCTCGGCGGTCGCTGCCGTCGAGGCGGCGCTCGCGGCGGCGGCCGGCGCGGCGGCGGGCTTCGCGGTGTTCTTCGCGTTCCGCGGGCAGCTCGCCGGCATCCCGTTCACCGGCATGCCGTTCTTCCCGGACGACATGGCCCTCGGTGTACCCGAGGCCCTCGTGGTGGCGCTCGGCGTGCCGGCGGGCGCGGCGGCCGCGGCCTGGATCGCGCTGCGCCGGGTCCGGATCTCCCCGCTCGGCGTCACCCGCCGGGTCACGCCCCGGCCGCCCCGGGCGTACCGGCTGATCCCGCTCGCGCTCGGCCTGGCCGGGCTGGGCTTCGCCCTGGTGTACCGGCCCCCCACCTCGGACGGTCAGACCGCGTTGTTCCTGCCCGCGCTGTTGCTGGTCATGGTCGGGCTGATCGCGGGCGGGCCGTGGCTCACCATGGTCGGCGCCCGGGCGATGGCCGCTCGCGCCACCCGGCCCGCCGCGCTCATCGCCGCGCGCCGGCTCGCCGACAACCCGGCCGCCGGCTTCCGCGCGGTGGGCGGGGTGATGCTCGCGCTGTTCGTCACGACGGTGGCCGTGGGCGTGATGGGGACGATCGCGTACGAGCGCGGTCCCGCGCCCCAGGGCTCCCTGGAGGCCGGTCCGGTGTCGATGGTGCTGACGGACGACCCGCCGGTGCCCGGAACGCTGGTGGCCGACCTGGCCGCGATTCCCGGGGTCCGCAACCCGGTGCTCGTCCGGGAGAACCCGGTACGCGGTGACGGCCGCGACTCCGGCGTGATCGCCTGCGCGGACATCCCACCCGCGTACGGGCGGTGTGCCGCCGGGGCGAGCGTCGCCGAGGTGCCGCCGGACCTGATCCCCTGGCGGGAGTCCGCCTCGGCCGACCGGGTCTGGCCGTCGTCCCCGGTGGACCCGGCCGCGCTTCCCGGGCTGCCCGCCGGTTCGGTGGCGGTCGAGGCGGCGGACCCGGCCGCTGTCGAGCGGGTCCGGACGGTCCTCGAAGCCGCCTTCCCCACCTTCTTCGTGGCCCCGAACGTGCCGGGCGACTTCGAGGCCGACTTCGCCGACACCATGCGGGGCTGGCAGCGGCTGGCCGACCTCGTCGTGGTGACCGGTCTCGTGCTCGCCGGATGCAGCCTGGCGGTCGCGGTGGCGGCCGGCCTCAGTGAACGGAAGCGGCCGTTCAGCCTGCTGCGGCTCAGTGGCGCCCCGGTGCGGCTGCTGCGCCGGGTGGTAGCAGTGGAGAGCGTGGTGCCGCTGCTGACCGTCGCCGTGGTGGCGGTCGGGATGGGACTGGTCGCCGCGCAGCTGTTCCTGCGCGCGCAGATGGACTACGACCTGCGCCTACCGGGGATCGGGTTCGCCGCCGTGGTGGTCCTCGGCGTGCTGGGCTGCCTCGCGGTCGTCGCCGCCACCCTGCCGCTGCTGGAACGGATCACCGGTCCGGAGACCGCCCGCAGCGAGTGACCCGTACGGTGGGCCGGCCGCGCGCCGGCCCACCGACGCGGGCAGCGGGTTGTGTGGTTTTCCACACTCTCTTTTACTGAACGGTAACTTAAACTCCGGCCATGGACGACGCGATGCCGGGACGGCTGCCCGAGCGGGACCGCCCGTGGGTGATGCGCACGTACGCCGGGCACTCCTCCGCCGCGGCCACCAACGCGCTCTTCCGCCGCAACCTGGCGAAGGGGCAGACCGGCCTGTCGGTCGCCTTCGACCTGCCCACCCAGACCGGGTACGACCCGGACCACGAGCTGGCCTCCGGTGAGGTGGGCCGGGTGGGCGTGCCGGTGGCGCACCTGGGCGACATGCGGGCGCTGTTCGAGGGCATCCCGCTGGCCGAGATGAACACCTCGATGACCATCAACGCCCCGGCGATGTGGCTGCTCGGCCTCTACGGCACCGTCGCCGCCGAGCAGGGCGCGGAGCTGAGCCGCTGCGCCGGCACCACCCAGAACGACATCATCAAGGAGTACCTGTCCCGGGGGACGTACATCTTCCCGCCGGCGGCGTCGCTGCGGCTGACCGCCGACGTGATCGCGTACACGCTGCGCGAGATGCCCCGGTGGAACCCGGTCAACATCTGCTCGTACCACCTCCAGGAGGCGGGCGCCACGCCGGTGCAGGAGGTCGGCTTCGCACTGGCCACCGCCGTCGCCGTGCTGGACACCGTGCGCGACTCCGGTCAGGTGCCGCCCGAGCGGATGGGCGACGTGGTCCAGCGGATCTCGTTCTTCGTCAACGCCGGGGTGCGCTTCGTCGAGGAGATCGCCAAGATGCGCGCGTTCGGCGCGCTCTGGGACGAGATCACCCGCGACCGCTACGGCGTGGAGAACCCGAAGCAGCGCCGGTTCCGCTACGGCGTACAGGTCAACTCGCTGGGCCTGACCGAGGCGCAGCCGGAGAACAACATCCAGCGCATCGTGCTGGAGATGCTCGGCGTCACGCTGTCCCGCGACGCCCGCGCCCGCGCCGTGCAGCTGCCCGCCTGGAACGAGGCGCTGGGCCTGCCCCGCCCGTGGGACCAGCAGTGGTCGCTGCGCATGCAGCAGGTGCTGGCGTACGAGTCGGACCTGCTGGAGTACCCGGACCTGTTTGCCGGCTCGCACGTGATGACCGCGCTGGTCGACGACATCGTCTCCGGCGCCCGCGTCGAGCTGGAGAAGGTGCTGGAGATGGGCGGCGTGGTCACCGCCGTCGAGTCCGGCTACCTCAAGAGCGCGCTGGTGGCCTCGCTCGCCGACCGGCGCCGCCGGATGGAGTCCGGCTCGGACGTGGTGGTCGGCGTCAACCGGTTCACCGAGACCGAGCCGTCCCCGCTGACCGCGGCGGGCGCCGAGGCGATCGAGCAGGTGGACCCGGCCGTCGAGGAGGCGGCCACCGACGGCGTCCGCCGGTGGCGGGCCGACCGGGACGCGGCGGCGGTGGAGGCGGCGCTGGCGAAGCTGCGCGCGGACGCGGCCACCACGGCGAACCTGATGCCCGCGACGCTGGACTGCGTGCGGGCCGGGGTCACCACCGGCGAGTGGGCGGGCGCGCTGCGCCAGGTCTACGGCGAGTACCGCGCGCCGACCGGCCTGGCCGGGGCGGTCGGGACAGCCGGTGACGCGACCCTCGCCGGAGTTCGGGAGCGGGTCGTCGCGACCGCCCGGGAGCTGGGCAGCGGGCGGCTGCGGCTGCTGGTCGGCAAGCCGGGGCTGGACGGGCACTCCAACGGCGCCGAGCAGATCGCGGTACGCGCCCGCGACGCCGGCTTCGAGGTGGTCTACCAGGGCATCCGGCTGACCGCCGGGCAGATCGTGGCGGCCGCCGTGGAGGAGGACGTCGACCTGGTCGGCCTCTCCGTGCTGTCCGGTTCGCACCTGGCCGCCGTGCCGGCGGTGCTGGACGGGCTGCGCGCCGCCGGACGGGGTGACCTGCCGGTGGTGGTGGGCGGGATCATCCCGGCCGCCGACGCCGAGGCGCTGCGCGCCGCAGGAGTGGCCCGGGTGTTCACGCCGAAGGACTTCGCGCTCACCGGCATCATCGACGAGCTGGTCACAGTGATCCGCGAGGCCAGCGCGCTGGCGTGAAAGGAAGGGCCCCTTGTTAACGCCTCCGGTAGAGAAGGGGCCCCTTCTCAACACCCGTCCGCGTGGGGGTCAGCGGCTCTCGTAGGTCATGCAGTCGGCCATGTCCATGTCGGGGCCGACGGTGATGGCCGGGGCGTGACACTCCAGGTCGGCGTTGTGCCGGCAGTCGGCGCGTGAGCACGCCCCGACCTGGGCGACCAACTGGTCGAGACCACCGCGCACCGGCATCTCCACGAACGTGTGGCAGTGGGCGTGGTCGCTGCTGCCGATCGTGATGGCGAAGGCGTGGCAGTCGTTCGTGTGGTTGTAGGCGCAGGACCGGACGGCGCACTCCTGGACCCGGGGCATCTCCAACGACGCGGTCATCTCCCGTACCTCCTTGGGTGTCTTGCCCCGATTTTAGAGGTTTCGGGCGTCGGTGCGGGTCAGACGCGGAAGCCCGCCGCCCGGGCGGCGGCGCGTTCCCGCCGCCGCTCCCGGCGGCGGCGGAACAGCCACGGTACGAAGAACACCAGGGCGACCAGGAACACCAGGACCAGCACCGGCAGCAGCAGCGCCACCACCGACATGACCACGCTCGTCGCGTCCTCGGCGGTGCTGGCCACCGGCGCGCCCACCCCGGCGGTGGTCGCGTTGATGACCGGCCGGGCGACGGCCTTGAGCAGGTGTACGCCGAGCGCGATGAGCACGCCGACCACCACCGGCACCCACTGGTGCGTGGAGAAGAACGTGTCCGGGTCGCTCACCGTGACGGTCTCCGAGCCGGCGCCCGCGCCGAACGCGAGCCCGCCGGCGGTCGGCCGGACCACCGTCTGCACCACGTCGTTGACGTGGTCGACCACCGGCACCTTGTCGGCCACCACCTCGACCGCGAGCAGGACGGCGAGGATGAGCACCACCCAGCCGTTGCCGAGCCACTGCCAGCCGCTCGGCAGCTCGACCAGATCGGTGTAGCGGGACAGCAGCCCCATCAGCAGCAGCGGGATGTAGGCGTTCAGGCCCGCCGAGGCGGCCAGACCGGAACCGGTGAGGACTTCGAGCACGATCTCAATATGGCACCGGTGCGCCAGTGGCGCTCGTCGGCGTCCGCCGGGGCCTCGGCTACCCTCGGCGGGTGCGGTTGGTGATTGCGAAGTGCTCAGTGGACTACGTCGGACGGCTCTCGGCCCATCTGCCCCCGGCGACCCGGTTGCTGATGGTGAAGGCGGACGGGTCGGTGTCGATCCACGCCGACGACCGGGCCTACAAGCCGTTGAACTGGATGAGCCCGCCGTGCCGGCTGGAGGAGGCCCCCGGCGTCTGGCGGGTGGTGAACAAAGCCGGCGAGGAGCTGCGCATCACCCTGGAGGAGATCTTCCAGGACACCTCGTACGAGCTGGGTGTGGACCCGGGCCTGCGCAAGGACGGCGTCGAGGCCCACCTGCAGGAACTGCTCGCCGCGAACCCGGAGACGCTGGGGGAGGGCTTCACGCTGGTCCGGCGGGAGTACATGACCGCGATCGGGCCGGTCGACCTGCTCTGCCGGGACGCGGTCGGCGGTGCGGTGGCGGTCGAGGTGAAGCGGCGCGGCGAGATCGACGGCGTGGAGCAGCTCACCCGCTACCTGGAGCTGATGAACCGCGATCCGCTGCTCGCGCCGGTGGCCGGGGTGTTCGCCGCGCAGGAGATCAAGCCGCAGGCGCGGGTGCTCGCCACCGACCGGGGGATCCGGTGCGTGGTGGTCGACTACGACAAGCTGCGCGGCATCGAGCGCGACGAGCTGACGCTGTTCTGAGGCGCTGCCTCAGCGGCCCCGGCCGTACATCAGCTTGGCGATCTTGATGATCCGGGCGACGTCGGCCGGGGTGCGCTCGAACGTCATGGCCGGCAGCAGCGACCGGGCCCGGCGGCGGGTGACCGACTTGGGCCGGCCGAACTCCCGCAGCCCCTCCTCGCCGTGGATGCGGCCGATGCCGGACTCGCCGGTGCCGCCGAACGGCAGCGTGGACATGCCGGCGAAGGTCAGCGCCGAGTTGACCGAGGCCATCCCGGAACGCAGCCGCCGCGCCACCGCCACCGCCCGCGCCCGGCCGAAAACCGAACCCCCGAGACCGTACGGCAGCGCGTTGGCCCGCTCGACCGCCTCGTCCATGTCGCGGACCCGGTTGACCACGAGGGTCGGGCCGAACGTCTCCTCCCGCACGGCGGCCGAGTCCTCCGGGACGTCGACGAGCACCGTCGGATGCACGTACGGCGGCTGGACCGCCTCCGGGCCGCCCAGCACCGCCCGGCCGCCGCGGCTGACCGCGTCGTCGATGTGCCGCCGAATGATCTCGATCTGCGACGGCATGGTGATCGGGCCGAGGTCGGACCCGTCGGCGCCCACTGTGAGCCGCCCGGCCTTCGCCACCACCTTCTCCACGAACGCGTCGAAGACCTGGTCGACCGCGTAGACCCGTTCGATGCCGATGCACGTCTGGCCGGCGTTCGTCATCCCGCCCCACACGCACGCCTCCGCCGCGGCGTCCAGGTCGGCATCGCTGTCCACGATCATCGCGTCCTTGCCGCCGGCCTCCAGCAGCACCGGGGTGAGCGTCTCGGCGCAGGCGGCCATCACCCGCTTCGCGGTGGCGGTCGAGCCGGTGAAGGCGACCTTGCCGACCCCGGAGCGGCACAGCGCCGCGCCGACCGCGCCGAACCCGTGCACCACCTGGAACACCGGCTGCTCCGGCACCACCTCGGCGAACCTGTCGACCAGCCACTGGCCGACCGCCGGGGTGTACTCGCTCGGCTTGAACACCACGGCGTTGCCGGCCGCGAGCGCGTACGCGGCGGAGCCGATCGGCGTGAAGACCGGGTAGTTCCACGGGCCGATCACGCCGATCACGCCGTACGGCTGGTATTCCAGGTGGCCGCTGAACTCGGCGAGGACCAGCCGGGAACGGACCCGGCGCGGCCCGAGCACCCGCTGCGCGTTGCGGGCCGCCCAGTCGATGTGCTCCAGCGCGGTGAGGATCTCCACCACGGCGTCGCCGACCGGCTTGCCGCCCTCGGTGTGCATCAGGTCGGCCAGTTCCTCGATCCGCCGCGCGAGCACGCCGCGCCAGCGCTGCAGGCGGGCCCTCCGGCCGGCGAAGCCGAGCCCGGCCCACCAGTCGCCGGCCTCCCGGGCGCGGTCGACGGCGGCACGCACGTCCGCCTCGGCGGCCAGCGGGAATCGGCCCGCCTCGGCGCCGGTGGCCGGGCTGGTCGACACCAGTAGACCCTCGGAGATGAGCGGGGCGCCCGGCACATGTACAGCGGTCATGGCCGAAGTCTAGACCCGAGGATTACTCGCCGGTAGGTGTCGAATGCGCCGTACGCTGCGCGGACGATCAGCCCGTCGCATCGACGGAGATGCCGTCCGAAACGGCGAACGGGAGATGGCCGGCCGGGGTCACGGGGGTGACCGCGCGGTGGTGCAAGCCACTACGGTGAGGTGGCAGGCTGACGCCGCGGGGCGATGTGGGGTGGAGGTCGACTGTCCATGGAGGAGCATCCTGAGCTGATGCCGTTGCTGACGGTGTCCGGCGGGGCGATGCGAGGGCTCACGTTCCGGGTCGGCCAGGACGCGCAGGTGATCGGCCGGGCGCCGACCGCCGACATCGTGCTCGCCGACCCGCACCTGAGCCGGCGGCACGCCACCGTCCGGGCCACCCCGGAAGGGGTGCTGCTCACTGACCTCGGCTCGACCAACGGCACCTGGCTCAACGACACCCGGGTCACCGGCAGCGTGGCGATCGCCGACGGCGACGTGGTCCGGCTGGGCCGCACCGACCTGCGCCTCTACGACCCGGGCGTGGCCCGGACCGACCCGGTCGGGATGAGCTTCGGCGCGCTGCGCCGCGACCAGCGCCCCACCCTGCCGCTGCCCGTCCCCGGGCCGCGCCAGCCGATCGAGGCGCGCGAGGCGCAGCCGGCCGACGTCAGCTAGCGGCCCCGGCCCTCGCTGATTCCCGGCATCCGCCCGATGGGGCGTCGAGGCCAGGTGGATTCCTCCACGGCTGCTGCGTGCCGGCACCCGCTGGGCCGTCGAGGCACCCTGAGCCCTCGACGGGCGCTGATTCCCGTTGCTCGCTGAGCCCTCGCGTCCGCGCTGACCCCGCCCGCGCGCCGCTCGCGCGCGCAGCCCGGCGGCGCAGGAGCGCGCGCCCCGCCACCCGCCGGCCTCCCCAGCGCCCCTCCCTGGCCCGCCCACTCCGCGGGTGATCAAGGAGTTTGGGTACGGAAACAGCTCCCGCGGTGACCCAAACTCCTTGATCACCGCCGTGACGCGAGCGGCGACCGGAATCGCCGACGAGCCCTCCGACGGGCCGGTGATCAAGGAGTTTGGGTACGGGAAGGCCTGGTGCGGCGACACAAACTCCTTGATCACCGCGGGTGATGGGCCGCCGGCCGACCAGCGATGGGGCCGGCGGACGGGCGGGCCGGGCGGGCTGGCGCTCCCAGGTCCCGTCGATCATGAAGTTGGCGGCGACAAATCGGACGCAGAACGCCGCCAACTTCATGATCGACGCGGTTGGCGCGGGCGCGGGCGCGGCGGGGGTGGGGCGCGGCGGGGGCGGGGGCGAGGGCCGGCGGGGGCGTGCGCCATCTTCGGGGGGCCTGCTGTGTCTGTGGGGCACATGGACCGGGGGCGGGCGTGCGTGTCAGCATGCGCGGATGCGCAGCGCACGGCACATGGTCCAGGCCAACGGCATCACCCAGGCGGTCCGCGTGGCCGGTCCACCGGACGGCGTGCCGGTGCTGCTGGTGCACGGCAACGTCTCCTCCTCCGCGTTCTGGGAACCGCTGCTGGCCCGGCTGCCGGAGACGCTGCGGGTGGTCGCCCCCGACCTGCGCGGCTACGGCGAGACCGACACCGCGCCGGTCGACGCGACCCGAGGGCTGGACGACTTCGCCGACGACGTGGCCGCGCTGCTGGCCGTCCCGGGGCTGTTCGCGCCCGGCGCCCGGCCGGTGGTGGCGGGGCACTCGCTGGGCGGCGGCGTGGCGATGCGGCTGCTCGTCGGCCACCCGGAGCGGGTCGCAGGGCTGCTGCTGGAGGCGCCGGTGTCCCCGTACGGCTTCGGCGGCACCCGGGACCTCGACGGCACTCCGACCACGCCCGACTTCGCCGGCACCGGCGCCGGTGGCGCGAACCAGGACTTCGTAGTCCGGCTCGCCGCCGGTGACCGGAGCGCGGACGGCCCGACCAGCCCGCGCGCGGTGCTGCGTGCCGCGTACGTGGCCGACCCGGCGTCCCTGGGCGACGACGAGGACCTGCTGCTGGAGAGCATGCTGACCACCGCCACCGGGGACGACAACTACCCGGGCACCGCTGTGGCCTCGCCGCACTGGCCGGGGACCGCCGCCGGGCCGCGCGGCGTGCTCAACGCGCTGGCCCCGGCCCACTTCCGGCTCGCCGACGAGCTGGTCGCCGTGCTGGTCAAGCCGCCGGTGACCTGGGTACGCGGCGACGCCGACGTGATCGTCTCGGACACCTCGCTGTTCGACCTGGCGTACCTCGGTCAGCTCGGTGTGGTGCCCGGCTGGCCGGGCGAGGCCCAGTGCCCGCCGCAGCCGATGGTGGGGCAGACCCGCGCGGTGCTGGACCGGTACGCGGCGGCCGGCGGGACGTACCGCGAGGTGGTGCTGCCGGGCTGCGGGCACAGCCCGCACCTGGAACGGCCGACCGAGTTCGTCGCCGAGCTGCTGGCGCTGGTGGGGGAGAACGCCACCGGGTGAGGCGCGGTGCGTGAAATATCCCACGGCGTCTCGACAACACAGCGTCACGTGGCAGACTCCGGCGCATAACCTTAGCGGCCGTTCATGTCGCGGACGGCGGAGTCGAGCCAGGGGAGGCCGGTCGTGGCGCGGGAGTTCACCAGGGTGGGCGTGGTGGGTCTGGGCACCATGGGTGCCGGCATCGTGGAGGTGTTCGCCCGCAACGGCCTCGACGTCACAGCCGTGGAGATCTCCGACGCGGCGCTGGAGCGCGGCCGGGTCACGCTCACCGGCTCCACCGACCGGGCCGTCGCCAAGGGCAAGCTCGCCGAGGCCGAGCGGGACGCCCTGCTGGCGCGGGTCGACTTCCGGGTCGGGCTGGACGCGCTGCACGACGTGGACCTGGTGATCGAGGCGGTGCCCGAGCACCTGGACCTCAAGCAGCGGATCTTCGCCGAGCTGGACCGGGTCTGCAAGCCCGAGGCGATTCTGGCCACCAACACGTCCTCGCTGAGCGTCACCGAGATCTCCGTCGCCACCACGCGGCCCAACCAGGTCATCGGCATCCACTTCTTCAACCCGGCCCCGGTGATGAAGCTGGTCGAGGTGGTCCGCACGGTCGTCACCTCCGCCGACGTGGTCGCCGACGTGGAGGCGCTCTGCGAGCGGCTCGGCAAGGTCGACGTGACGATCAGCGACCGGGCCGGCTTCATCGCCAACGCGCTGCTGTTCGGCTACCTGAACCACGCGGTCGGCATGTTCGAGGCCCGCTACGCCACCCGCGAGGACATCGACGCCGCCATGAAGCTCGGCTGCGGCCTGCCGATGGGCCCGCTGGCGCTGATGGACCTGATCGGCCTGGACACCGCGTACGAGATCCTCGACACGATGTACCGGCGCGGTGGCCGGGACCGCCGGCACGCCCCGGCCCCGCTGCTCAAGCAGATGGTCACCGCCGGTCTGCTGGGCCGGAAGTCGGGTCGCGGCTTCTACACCTACGAGCGGCCGGGTTCGCCGAAGGTCGTACCCGACGAGTACACGCCGCTCGCCGCGGACGCCGCGCTCGCCGACGGCGCCCGCGCCATCGCGAAGGTCGGCGTGGTCGGCTCCGGCACCATGGCCACCGGCATCATCGAGGTGTTCGCCAAGGCCGGGTACGAGGTCATCTCGGTGACCCGGGGCGCGGAGAAGTCCGCGAAGGTCTGCGAGGCGGTCAAGACCTCGCTGAACAAGGGCGTGGTGCGGGGCAAGCTCAGCGAGACCGACCGGGACGACGCGCTCGGCCGGATCACCTGGTCCGCGACGCTGGAGCACCTGGCCGACGTCGACCTGGTGGTCGAGGCCGTGATCGAGGAGCTGAGCGTCAAGAAGGCGCTGTTCGCCAGCCTCGACGAGATCTGCAAGCCGGGCGTCGTGCTCGCCACCACCACCTCGTCGCTGCCGGTGATCGACGTGGCGATGGCGACCCAGCGTCCCGCCGACGTGGTCGGCCTGCACTTCTTCAACCCGGCGCCGATCATGCCGCTGGTGGAGATCGTGCAGACCATCCGCACCTCCGGCGAGACGTCGGCCACGGCCCGCGCGGTCTGCGCGAAGCTCGGCAAGACCGGCGTGGTCTGCGGCGACCGGTCCGGCTTCATCGTCAACGCGCTGCTGTTCCCGTACCTGAACGACGCGGTGAAGATGCTGGAGGCCAGCTACTCGACCGCCGACGACATCGACTACGCGATGAAGCTCGGCTGCGGCTACCCGATGGGCCCGTTCGAGCTGCTCGACGTGGTCGGCCTGGACGTCTCGCTGGCCATCCAGCGGGAGCTGTACCTGGAGCTGCGCGAGCCCGGCTTCGCCCCGGCGCCGCTGCTGGAGCACCTGGTCACGGCCGGCTACCTGGGCCGCAAGTCCGGCCGCGGGTTCCGCGACCACACCCGGCGCTGACCGCTGTCAACAGCCGGGCCCGGTGACGGCGTCTTCGGGGTGTGACCTTCGAGGAGTACGTCGGCAGCCGCGGCCCGGCGCTGTTGCGCCTGGCCCGGCTGCTCACCGGTGACGCGCACCGCGCCGAGGACCTGACCCAGGACGTGCTGGCGCGCGCGTACGTGCACTGGCGGAAGATCGCCCGGGCCGACCGGCCCGACGTGTACGTGCGCCGGATGCTCGTCAACGCGAACACGTCCTGGTGGCGGCGGCGATCCAGCCGTGAGCTGGCGGTCGACACGTTCGCCGACCGGCCCGAACGCGGCGACCTGAGCGGCGAGGCCGGCCGATCGGGACGAGATGTGGCGGCTGATCCGCGCCCTCCCGGACCGCCAGCGCACCGTGCTGGTGCTGCGCTACTACGAGGATCTGGACGACGCCACGATCGCCCAGATCCTCGACTGCTCCCCGGTCACCGTCCGCACCCACGCGATGCGGGCGCTCACCCACCTCCGGGAGCGCTGCGGCGTCCCGATGACCAAGGGGAGCCGGCCGTGACCGACCTCGACCAGCGGATCACCTCGGTGCTGCGGGAGCACGCCGAGGGTGCCGTGGACATCGACCGGCTGACCGCCCGGGCGGTGACGGGTGGCCGCCGTCGACTGCGCCGTCGTCGGTCGGTGCTCGGTGGAGGGCTCGCCCTGGTCGCGCTCCTCGGCGGCTTGGCCGTCGTCCCGGGCCTCCCGGGCGTGGACCGGCCGTTCACTGGTCCGGCCGTCGGATCCGGGCCGGTGCCACCGGTGATGCGGGCCGAGCCGGGAGCGGCGGCCGCGCCGGAGGTCGTCGGCACCGACACCGGGGTGCTGCACTTCGGCGTCGACACCAGCCGGGCCCGCTACCTGCGCTGGGAGACGTGGCGGGACGTGGAGAGCATCCGGCTGGACGTCGGCGGCGGGCGGATCGTCACGGTAGAGCTGGCGCGCTCGGCCGAATCGCTACGGCAGTACACCGCCGAGGGGGTGCCCTTCGACGTCAGCGTGTTCGCCGAGGAGGCGGCGTTCGACGGCAGCACCAGCGGCCTGACCGTTGACGGGCTGACGATCCGGGTGCGGCAGTGGAAGCCGGTGCCCGGCCTGTACGCGCGGGCAAGTACGTCGGGCCAGCCGGACACGGCGCTGACCACCGCGGTGGAGGCGCTGCGGCTGAACGAGGCCCGCCGGTGTGGCGCCCCCGTCCGCCCCACGAGCCTGCCGGACGGGGCCCGCGTCGTGGGCTGCCGGGTCGACGTGAGCGGTTTCCCGCGGCTGGTGACCGCTCGGTTCGTCATCACCGGCCCCGTCACCCAGGAGATGGCCGTCTCCTACCGGTACGCGGCCGAGGCGTCGACCTCGACTGCGGGCGCCAACATGGAGATCAACGGGCGGCCCGCGCGCCTCTACGCCGCATACGGCCGGATCGAGCTGCTCGGTCTACCGAAGGCGCACCTGCTCGCCGAGTACGGCTGGCCGCACAACGGGTTCGACGAACGCGACGCGGCGCTCGTGCTGGGTGGCGTACAGGTGGCGCCGGACCCGACCCGTCCGGAGACCTGGGACTGAGCGGTCGTCCGCCGACCGGCCGCCCGACCCGGGCCGGTCCGGCCGGCGGACCGTACGCTTGGTGACCGTGAGCCCCCGTCGCAACCGCCCTCGCCGGGACGACATCGCCGCCGTGGACGCCGAGCGTGCCCGCCACGGCGTGCCGACCGTGCAGCAGTGGCGCGACGGCGAGTGGCAGATACGCGCGATCAGCGGCGGCGCGTCGGTCAAGACGTACCGCTGTCCCGGCTGTGACCAGGAGATCCGCCCCGGCGTGGCGCACCTGGTGGCCTGGCCGGCCGACGACCGGGGTGACCTGACGGATCGCCGCCACTGGCACTCCGGCTGCTGGCGGGCCCGGGACCGGCGCGGGCCGAACCTCCAGCGCGGCCGGGGCGCCCCGCGCTACGGCTGAGCGATCTGGATCACCAGGTTCCCGTCCCACTGGGCGGCGGGGCCGCCGACACGGGAGACTGGAAGACGTGAGCACTCCGATTCGCGCGTCGTCGATCCTGCCCGGCCGCCGGGAGGACATCGAGCTGCACACCGCCGACGGGCTGACGCTCGTCGGCGAGTTGGCCCGGCCGCTGGACCGCGAACCGGCCGCCACACTGGTCTGCCTGCACCCGCTGCCCACGCACGGCGGGATGATGGACAGCCACGTGTTCCGCAAGGCGGCGTGGCGGCTGCCCGCGATGGCCGGCCTGGCCGTGCTCCGGTTCAACACCCGAGGCACCAGCAGCGTCCGCGGCACCAGCGAGGGCGCGTTCGACGGCGCGGTCGGCGAGAAGTTCGACGTGGCCGCCGCGATCGAGTACGCCGAGTTCCACGAGCTGCCGAACATCTGGCTGGTCGGGTGGTCGTTCGGCACCGACCTGGCGCTGAAGTACGGCTGCGACCCGGCGGTGGCCGGCGCGATCCTGCTCTCCCCGCCGCTGCGCTACTCCGCTCCGGAGGACCTGGCGGTCTGGGCCGAGACGGGCAAGCCGCTCACCGCGCTGGTCCCCGAGTTCGACGACTACCTGCGCCCGGAGGAGGCCCGGGAGCGCTTCGCCGCCGTGCCGCAGGCCGAGGTGGTGGGCGTGGACGGCGCCAAGCACCTCTGGGTCGGCGACGCGGAGAAGGTACTGGACGAGATCGTCCGGCGGGTCGCCCCCGGCGTACCGCTGCCGCTGCCGACCACCTGGGACGGCCCGATGGAGACCGGCGACGTCAGCGCGTACGCCGACCGCACCGTCGCCGCGTTCGCGGACACCCCGGTGCCCGGCCCGGCCCAGCGACGCGCCGAGTAACGGCTCAGCGGGCGTCCTGGCGCGGTAGCACCACCTCGCGCAGGATCAGCTGCAACGCGGCCACCGTGGGGATCGCGATGAGCGCGCCGACGACGCCCAGCAGCGCCACCCCGAGCAGCGCGGCGAGCAACGCCGCCACCTCGTTGACCGCGACCGCCCGGCGCATGATCTTCGGATAGATCAGGTAGTTCTCCACCTGCTGGTAGAGCACGAAGAACACCAGGCAGGCGATGCCCACGGGCAGGTCGGTGGCGAGCCCGACGAGCGTGACCACCACCGCGCCGAGCGTCGCGCCGATCTGCGGGATCAGGTCGGTCACCGCGACCACCACGGCCAGGGCGAACGGGTACGGCAGGCCGACCGCCAGCGCGAACACGAACGTGCTCACCCCGGCCAGCACCGCGATGGCCAGTGCCCCGACCATGTAGGCGCCGACCCGGGTCAGGATCTCGTCGCCGATCAGCCGGACCCGCTCCCGGCGCGAGCGCGGCGCCATCGCGTACCCGAGTTCGCGCATCTTGTCGAAGTACGCCAGGAAGTAGATCGTCAGCACCAGCACGGTGAGCAGGCGGAAGATCGTCCCGAAGATCAGCTGCGCGCCGCCGAGCACACCGCCGAGCGCCCGCCCGATCGTGTCCGCGTTCGCCGCCGCCTGGACCCGTTCCATCACGTCGTACCGGATCACCAGGTCGTTGACGGTGGGGTTGCGGCGCAGCTCCTCGACGTACCCGGGCAACTGCTGGACGAACTGGCCGGACTGGGTCACCACCGGCGGTACCAGCGCCAGCAGCCCGGCGACGATCAGCAGCAGCAGGGTCAGCGTCACCACCGCCACCGCCAGCCCGCGCGGCAGGCCCCACTTGCGCAGCCGGACCACCGCCGGGTGCAGGCCGACCGCGAGGAACAGCGCGATCACCACGAGCACCAGGATGCCGGCGGCGTTGCGGATGCCCAGGAACAACGCGTACGCGAGCAGCACGCCGAGCGCGCCGGTGAACCCGACCAGGAAGGCGCTGCGCCGCAGCGGGCGTCCCGGTACGCCGAAGCGCCCGCTCGGCTCGAACTCGCCCGGCTCGACCTCGGTCGGCCGCTCGCTGCTCGTGTCCGTGCCGGTCCGCGGGTGCCCCGCGGTGCGCGTGGTGTCGCTGGCGGTGCTCGTGGTCTCGTTCGCGGTGCGCGTGGTGTCGTTCGCGGGCTTCGCCGCGCCGGTGGAGGAGCCGGAGGTGTTTCCGTCCGCGGCCTCGTCGTCCCGGGCGGCGGATCCCTCCTGCGACACCGTGCCTCCCCGCTGCCCGGCTCGCCCGCCGGTGACGTCCACGGCCGCCGCGCGGCCCTCTGCCCGGAGGGTAGTCGCCACCGCCCGCCCCGGGCCATCCCATCACCGCTACCCGCCGCCTCAGCCGTCCGGCGGGTCGGGGAGTGGCGTGGTCCGGGCGGGCCGGATGCCGCCACTTCGGCGAAGTGGCGGCATCCGGAGGCGGTGGATCAGTCCTTGTCGACGGTCACCGTGCTGGGCTTGGCGCTGCGCTCGTCGGTGGTCGGCTTGGTCGGGCGCTTGCCGTTCTCGCCGGTGCTGGTGATCTTCGTCGGGGTGGCGCCCCGGCCGCCCTCGCCCGGCACGGCGGCCACCGTGGGCTCACCGTCCACGCCCGCGCCGGCGGGGGAGTCCATGGTGGTGACCGGTTCGCCGACCGGCTTCGCCTTGCCCGCCTCCGCCGGCGCGGCGTCGCCCTTCGCCGCTGCGGCGCCATCGGGGACGGGAGCGGCGGCACCCTTCGCTGCCACCGGCGCACCGCTGCCGACCGGGGCGTCTGCGGGCTCGTCGCCGTCGTCGGTGCCCCGGCCGGAGGCGGCGGTGGCGAGCTCGTCCGGGTCGACAGGGGTGGCCGCGATTCCGGCCGAGTCGGCGTCGCGCCGCAGGTCGGTGAGCCGGCGCTGCAGGTCGTCGGACTCCTGCCGCGACTTCCACGTCTCGGTACGCAGGTCGGCCAGCTCCTGCTGGGCCTTGGCGATCTCCAGCATCACGCCGGCGAGCTGCTGCCGGCCGGCGGCCACCTCCTGCTGGGTCGAGGCCAGGTGCTGCTGGGTGGTGGCGAGGTGCTGCTGGGTCGTGGCCGCGTACTCCTCGAACTGGCGGCGCGAGGCCGCGACGTGCTCGTCGGCCTTGCGGCGCTGCGCGGTGGCGTCCGCCTCGGCGCGGCGCAGCAGCTCGGCGGCCTCCAGCTCGGCCTGCTGCCGCATGCTCAGCGCGTCGGCCTCGGCGGCCTCCCGGACGCCGGCGGCGGTGCGCTCGATCTCGTCGCGCCGCGTGGTGTACGCCTGCTCCAGTTCCTCCTGCCGCTTGGCGTGCTGCTTGTCCAGCTCGTCGCGGCGCTTGGCGAACTCCTGCTCGGCGGCGGCCCGGCGCTGGGCCAGCTCCTTCTCCGCGCTGTCCCGCCGCTCGGTGACCTCCTTCTCCACCCCGGCCCGCCACGCGCCCAGCTCCTGCTGGGTCTGGGCGCGGGCCTGCTGCACGTACGCCTCGGTCTCGGTGCGCATGCGCTGCACGTACGCCTCGACCTCGGCGCGGTTGCGCTTGCCGGCCTCGGCGGCCTCGGTGGTGAGC
This sequence comes from Micromonospora sp. WMMA1949, assembly GCF_027460145.1. Lineage (NCBI taxonomy): Bacteria > Bacillati > Actinomycetota > Actinomycetes > Micromonosporales > Micromonosporaceae > Micromonospora > Micromonospora sp. WMMA1949. The sequence continues at coordinate 3,790,940 of NZ_JAPZBG010000001.1, forward strand.
CGGTTGGCTTCGGTGCGGGCCCGGCCGCGGGTGGCCTTGGCGGCCTCCTCCGCGTCGTCCACGATCTTCTTGGCCTCGGCCAGCGCCTTGGCGTGCGTGGCCCGGCCGGCCTCGGCGGCGGCGTCGGTGAGCCGCTTGGCCTCCTGCTGGCCCTTGGCGTGCACCTCCTTGGCGGCCTCGCGGAGCTGGTTCGCCTCCTGCTGGGCCTTCGCCAGCGCCTCCTTGGCCGCCTCGCGCAGCCGGGCGGCCTCCTGCTGGGCCCGGGCGTGGATCTCCTTGGCGGTGTCGCGGAGCTGGGTGGCCTCCTGCTGGGCCTTCGCCAGCGCGTCCTGGGCGGTCCGGCGCAGCTTCTCGGCCTCGTCCTGGGCGGCCGTCCGCAGCTTCGTCGACTCGTCCTGCGCGGCCTTGCGCAGGTTCGCGGACTCGTCCTTGGCGGCCTTGAGGGTGGCCTCGGCCTCGGCCTTGCGGGCGGCGGTGTGCCGCTCCTCCTCGGCCCGGCGGGCGGCCAGCGCGATCTCGAAGTCCTTCAGCGCCTGGGCGGCCTGCTCCCGGGCCTCCTCGACGATGTGCTCGGCGGCGGCGCGGCGGGCCTCGATCTCCTCGTTGGCGGCGGCCAGGATGTCGTCGGCCTGCTCCTCGGCCATGGTGAGGATCTGCTCGACGCGCGGACCCAGGTGGCGGAACGACGCCCGGTCCACCACCGCCGCCTGCTTGCGCACCTGGGCCAGGTCGCGCTGGAGCACCTCGACCTGACCGGCCAGCTTGTGGATCTGGGTGTACGCCTGTTCGCGCTCGGTGGTCAACGCCGCGATCTCGTGCTCCGCGCGAGCGACGTAGCGGTCGACCTGTCGTTTCTCGTACCCCCGCAGGGCGGACTCGAAGCTGGGCTCCGTCGTCACGTCCCCGCCGAGCGCGAACAGTTCCTCGCCGTGCGACATGACCCCATCCTCACACGCATCCGGGTCTGCGGGGGCGATACGGACGCCCCTTCTGGGAGCTACTTCACCCTCCTGGCGAAACGGGCCGCACAAGCATGACGGCGCGGGGCGACACCGGTCACCCGGCGTCACCCCGCGCCGTGGCTCATGCCCCCGACAGCGGGTGTAACGGTCAGCCGGCCGACTCGGCCGTCACCTTCTGCCCGGAGGCGTCGGCCTTCGGCGCCTCGGCCTTGCCGCCGGCCGGCACGCCCGGCACGATGCCGGCCAGGCCGGACAGCATCTGCCCGAGCTGCGAGGTGACCGCGTCCTTCTGGCGGGTCAGGTCCTCGACCTCGCGGCGGGCCGCCTGGGTGGTCAGCTCGGCCTCGGTGCGGGCCTCGTTGAGCACCCGCTGCGCCTCGGCGCGCGCCTCGTTGAGGGTCTTGTCGGCCAGGGCCTTGGCCTTGTCGACGGTCTCGTTCGCGGTGCGCTCGGACTCGACCCGGCGGGCCTCGGCCCGCTGCTCGATCTCCTTGGCGCGCTCCTGCGCCGCGCGGGCCCGCTGCTCGGCCTCGTTGACCAGCTTCTGGGTCTGCGAGACCTGGGCGGCGTGCCGCTCCGACTCCTCGCGCTCGGCCTTCTCCCGCCGCTCGGCGAGCTGGAGCTCCAGGGCCTGGAGATCCTTGTCGCGCTTGTCGCGCGCGTCGGTGAGCAGCTTGGTCGCCTCGGCCCGCTTCTCCTCGGCCTCCCGGGCGGCCTTGGCCCGCTGCTGGGTGATCTCCCGCTCGGCGGTGGCGCGCAGCGTGGCGACCTCCCGCTCGACCGTCGACTTCAGCTCGGCCACCTCGTGCGCGGTGACCGTACGCAGCTGCTTGGTCTCCCGGTCGGCGTCGGCGCGCAGCGTGTCGGCCTCGCGGCGGGCCTGCACCCGGACCTCGGCGGCCTCCCGCTCGGCGGCGGTACGGACGCTGCCGGCCTCGCGCTCGGCGGTGGCCTTCATGGCGGCGGCCTCGGCGCGGGCCTTGTCGGTGATCTCGCGCGCCTCGAGGCGGGCGGCGGAGAGGATGCCCTCCGACTCGCGCTTGGCCTCGTTGCGGTGGTCGTTCGCCTGCTCCTCGGCCAGCCGCAGGATCTGCTCGACGCGAGTGCCCAGGCCGGACAGGGTCGGCCGGCTGTTCTCCTCGAGCTGCTTGTTGGTCTCGGTGAGCTTCTGCTCGAGCGCGCTCTGGCGCTGCTCGGCCTGCCGCAGGCGGCGCTGCGCGTCGTTCATCCGCTGCTCGGCCTCGGCGCGGGCCTGCTCGGACTGGCTCAGGGCGGCGCTGAGGCGGCCGATGAAGTCGTCGACCTGGTTGGTGTTGTAACCACGCAGGCCAACGGTGAAATCGGGCTGTGAGTTCGCGTTATCGAAGAACGCAAGAGGGGAGGACTGCTGCTGGGGCATTGGGACATACTGGCAGACGCCCCAGGGTGGTTCGCAAGAGCGGTCGGCACCTTTCGCGTCCTGTTTACATGGTCAACTCGGTCGGCCGGCGAGACCGGACCAATAGGCGATCTTGGCAGCTCCCGGGCGGGTCGGGCGGGTCGGGCTTCTGCGGGGAAGGCGGCGCACAAAGGGCCGCGGGTCGGTACCCGCGGCCCTTTGTGCGTACGTCGATCGAATGGTGCCCCGCTCGGCCGGAAAGGCAATCCGGGACGACCGTACGGTCAGTGACCGCGGAACCGGTTGATGGCGCTTTCGTGGCGCGAACGCATCTCGGTGTCGCGGACGCCGAGCCCGTCGGCGGGGGCGAGGCACCGCACGCCCACCTTGCCCTGGTGCGCGTTGCGGTGCACCTCGTACGCGGCCTGGCCGGTCTGCTCCAGCGCGTAGGTCTTCGACACGGTCGGGTGCACCTTGCCGAGCGCGACCAGCCGGTTGGCCTGCCACGCCTCGTGGTAGTTGGCGAAGTGGCTGCCGACGATGCGCTTGAGGTGCATCCACAGGTAGCGGTTGTCGTACTGGTGCATGTAGCCGCTGGTGGAGGCGCAGGTGACGATCGTGCCGCCCTTCTTGGCGACGTAGACGCTGGCGCCGAACGTCTCCCGGCCCGGGTGCTCGAAGACGATGTCCGGGTCCTCGCCGCCGGTCAGCTCGCGGATGCGCTCACCGAAGCGGCGCCACTCGTCCTGGTCCTGGGTCTGCTCGTCCTTCCAGAACGTGAACCCCTCAGCGGTGCGGTCGATGACCAGCTCGGCGCCCATCTTGCGGCACAGCTCGGCCTTCTCCGGCGAGGAGACCACGCAGACCGGGATCGCGCCGCCGTTGAGGGCCATCTGGGTGGCGTACCCGCCGAGGCCGCCGGACGCGCCCCAGATCAGCACCACGTCGCCCTGCTTCATGTTCGCGCCGTGGTGCGAGACGAGCTGCCGGTACGCGGTGGAGTTGACCAGCCCCGGGCTGGCCGCCTCCTCCCAGCTGAGGTGGCGCGGCTTCGGCATCAGCTGGTTGGCCTTGACGATCGCCAGCTCGGCCAGGCCGCCGAAGTTGGTCTCGAAGCCCCAGATCCGCTGCTGCGGGTCCAGCATCGTGTCGTCGTGGCCGGCGGAGTCCTCCAGCTCGACCGAGAGGCAGTGCGCGACCACCTCGTCGCCGGCCTTCCACTTGGTCACGCCGGGCCCGGTGCGCAGCACCACGCCCGCGGCGTCCGAGCCGACCACGTGATACGGCAGGTCGTGGCGGCGGGTCAGCTCGGAGAGCCGGCCGTAGCGCTGGAGGAACTTGAACGTGGGCAGCGGCTCGAAGATGCTGGTCCACACCGTGTTGTAGTTGATCGCGCTGGCCATCACCGCGACGAGCGCCTCACCCGGGCCCAGCTCGGGGGTGGGCACCTCCTGCACGTGCAGCGCCTTGCGCGGGTCCTTGTCGCGGGTGGCCATGCCCTCGAACATGCGGGTGTCCTCGGCGCGCACCACCACGCCCCGGTAGCTCTCCGGCACGGGCAGGCCGGCGAGGCCGGCGAGCTCCCGCTCCGGCTGCGACGAACCCTCCGCCGCCATGATCGCTTCGAGGATGTCCTGCACGGTGACCTCCCGTTTGTCCACACCCGCACGACGCGGGCAGGGGTGCTGCCATCGTCGGCGCCGGTGCGGCGGGACCGCCATGTCGGCAATCGACACATTCCGGCACCGGTCGCCGCTGCTGTTCGGGCGGACGTTACTGAACGGTAGCTAAAGCGGGAACCCCTCTGTGAAAAACTGCATCCACCAATGCGTGGAGGTGTCCGTGGGAACGTGCAAGTGCGCACTGCCGCGCGTGTTCCCACGTGTTAGGAAGGGCCCCTTCTTAACAGACGTCTGTTAAGAAGGGGCCCTTCCTTGCGCCTCAGGCGGGCTGGACCAGCTCGATCAGCACGCCGCCGGCGTCCTTGGGGTGCACGAAGTTGACCCGGGAGTCCGACGTCCCGCGCCGGGGTGCGTCGTAGAGCAGCCGGACGCCGCGCTCACGCAGCGCCGCGCAGGCCACGTCGATGTCCGCCACCGTGTACGCCACCTGCTGGATGCCGGGACCGCGCTTGTCCAGGAACTTGCCGATCGTGGTGTCCGGGGACAGCGGCGCGAGCAGCTGCACCATGCCGCCGGACGCGTCCGGCCCGACCGCGAGCATCGCCTCGCGTACGCCCTGCTCGTCGTTGGTCTCGGTGTGCACGCAGCGCATCCCGAACGTGCGCTGGTAGAAGTCGATCGCGGCGTCCAGGTCGGCCACGGCGATCCCGACGTGGTCGATGCGGCGCAGGCCGATGTCTGTGACAAACTCGGCAGCGGGCTCGACGGGGGAGTTCTCAGCCATGACGCTAGTCTGACCGAACAATCGTTAAGGCGTACAGGTCGGCACCCCCCTCGGAGGCAGGCAATGGCTTCGGTGATCGTCAGCGGCGCGCGGACCCCCATGGGGCGCCTGCTGGGCAACCTCAAGGACCTCCCCGCGACCAAGCTCGGTGGCATCGCGATCAAGGCGGCCCTGGAGCGCGCCGGCGTCGCGCCCGAGCAGGTCCAGTACGTGATCATGGGCCAGGTGCTCCAGGCCGGCGCCGGGCAGATCCCGGCCCGGCAGGCGGCCGTCGAGGCCGGCATCCCGATGTCCACCCCGGCGCTGACCATCAACAAGGTCTGCCTCTCCGGGCTGGACGCGATCGCGCTCGCCGACCAGCTCATCCGGGCCGGTGAGTTCGACGTCGTGGTGGCCGGCGGCATGGAGTCGATGACGAACGCCCCGCACCTGCTGCTCGGTCAGCGCTCCGGCTACAAGTACGGCGACGTGACGGTCAAGGACCACATGGCCCTCGACGGCCTCACCGACGCCTGGGACTGCTGCTCGATGGGCGAGTCGACCGAGCGGCACGGCGCGAAGCACGGCATCACCCGCGAGGAGCAGGACGCGTTCTCCGCGGCCAGCCACCAGCGCGCCGCCGCCGCGCAGAAGAACGGCCACTTCGGCGACGAGATCACCCCGGTGGTCATCCCGCAGCGCAAGGGCGACCCGCTGGTTATCAGCGAGGACGAGGGCATCCGCCCCGACACCACCGCCGAGTCGCTCGGGAAGCTGCGCCCCGCCTTCACCAAGGACGGCACCATCACCGCCGGCAGCTCCTCGCCGATCTCCGACGGCGCCGCCGCCGTGGTCGTGATGAGCAAGGCCAAGGCCAAGGAGCTGGGCCTGACCTGGCTGGCCGAGATCGGCGCGCACGGCAACGTGGCCGGTCCGGACAACTCCCTGCACTCGCAGCCGTCGAACGCGATCAACCACGCCCTGAAGAAGGGCGGCCTGAGCATCGAGGACCTCGACCTCATCGAGATCAACGAGGCGTTCGCGGCGGTGGGCATCCAGTCCACCCGTGACCTCGGGATCAGCCCCGACAAGGTCAACGTCAACGGTGGCGCGATCGCGCTCGGCCACCCGATCGGCATGTCCGGCGCCCGCCTCGTCCTCACGCTCGCGATGGAGCTGAAGCGGCGCGGTGGCGGCACCGGCGCGGCGGCGCTCTGCGGCGGTGGCGGGCAGGGCGACGCGCTGATCATCCACGTCCCGAACGGCGCCGAGAGCTGATTGCTGATACCTGTGAACGATGCACAGAACGCCCCGGCGGCGGCCTCCGGCCCGGTGCGCCGCAGCCGGGACGTACCCATGCTGGTGGAACGGGCCCGCGCGGGTGACCCCCGCGCGGTGGCCCGCCTGATCACCCTGGTCGAGTCCGGCGACGAGGTGTTGCCGCAGGTTGCGGCGGCGCTCGCGCCGTACGCCGGGCACGCCCAGGTGGTCGGCCTGACCGGCTCGCCCGGCGTGGGCAAGTCGACCACCACGAACGAGCTGGTCCGGGCGCTGCGGGCGCGCGGGCACCGGGTCGGCGTGCTCGCGATCGACCCGTCCAGCCCGTTCACCGGCGGGGCGATCCTCGGCGACCGGGTCCGGATGCAGGACCACGCGACCGACCCGGGCGTCTACATCCGCTCGATGTCCAGCCGGGGCCACCTGGGCGGGCTCTCCGCCGCCACGCCGCAGGCGGTGCGCGTGCTGGAGGGCGCCGGCTGCGACGTGGTGCTCGTCGAGACCGTCGGTGTCGGGCAGGCCGAGGTGGAGGTGGCGTCGCTGGCCGACACCACGCTCGTGCTGCTCGCGCCGGGCATGGGCGACGCGATCCAGGCGGTCAAGGCCGGCATCCTGGAGATCGCCGACGTCTTCGTGGTCAACAAGGCCGACCGGGACGGTGCCGACGCGACGGTCCGCGACATCCAGGGCATGATCGCGCTGGGCGAGCGTGGGCCGGGGGAGTGGCGTCCGCAGGTGGTGCGCTCGATCGCCTCCCGTGCCGAGGGCATCGACGACATCGCCGCCGCGATCGACAAGCACCGCGACTGGCTGGAGCGCCACGGCGAGCTGCGCCGCCGCCGGGAGGCGCGGGCCGCCGCCGAGATCGAGGCCATCGCGCTGGGCGTCCTGCGCGCCCGGATCGGCTCACTGCGCGACGGTACGCAGCTCCCGACGCTCGCGGCCAAGGTGGCCGAGGGCGCCGTCGACCCGTACGCCGCGGCGGACGAGCTGCTCTCCCAGCTGGGCTCCTGACCCGCCCCCGCCCCGTCCACCGCTCCCACCTGGCGGAACGCCAATCTCGCGTGACGGGGCTTCTGCCGGGGCCGTAACTCCATGATCGACGGTCGATGTACGCTCCCCCGGACGAGGGAGGGCGGGCGCGTGGAGCACGACGCTACTCAGGAGCTGCCGGCGATGCACGAGACCGTGGCGGGCGGGAGTACTTCGGTCTCGGACGAGGTGGTCGAGAAGATCGCGGTGGCCGCCGCGAAGTCGGTGCCCGGGGTGGCCGAGCTGGGCGGCGACATCGCCCGCTTCTTCAACGCCGTGCTGGACCGGGTCGGGCTGGACCAGGTCGGGGACGCGCGGCGCGGCTGCTCGGCGCACGTCACCGACGGCTCGGCAGTGGTCAACCTCGTCCTCGTGATCGACGCCGGGTACCCGGTGCCGCAGGTGACGGGTGAGGTCCGGGCCGCGGTGGCGTCCGCGATCGAGGCGTACGGACTGCGCGCCGCCGAGATCAACATTCGTGTCGACGACGTGGCCATCGGCGCGAGCTGACGCGCTCGGCCGCCCGGCCTGCGCACTCGTCGTCGCGGACGGGGGCTGACCACCGCACGGGTCGATGCACCGTACCGTTGTTCACAGCGGCGCGAGGCCGCGGTGCGTCGGGAGGTTCGCCATGCCCAAGGGTGTCTCGTTCGCTCCAGTGCGCACCGTGAGGGCGTACGAGGGGATCGTCCGGCAGGTCGAGGAGCGGATCGCCGCCGGCGACCTGCGGCCGGGGGACCGGCTGCCCAGCGAGCGCGAGCTGACGACCCAGTTCGACGTGAGCAGGTCCACCGTGCGCGAGGCGCTGCGCGTGCTGGAGAGCAGCGGCCTGGTCCGCTCGCGCCCCGGTGACCCGCTCGGGCCGCAGGTGATCGCCTCGACCGCCTCGGCGATGCGCAAGCTGTTCGCCCGGGTCGTGGACAGCCGGCGGCTCGGCGTGGCGGAGCTGCTCCAGTTCCGCATGATCATCGAATCGGCCGCCGGGTCGGTCGCCGCCCGGCTGGCGTCACCGTCCGAGTTGGACGAGTTGGAGCAGGCGCTGGCGGGCATGCGGGACGCGGTCGCCGACGGCTACGAAGCCTTCAGCGCGGCGGACGTCCGCTTCCACGAGCACGTCGCCCGGCTGTCCGGGAACGAACTGCTCGTGCTCTGCCTCGACGCGGTCCGGAGCATGGTGCTGGACCTCATCTCCACCAAGCTCGCGCAGGCCCCGGATCCGGAGGCCCTGATGGAGCGCACCTTGGCACATCACCGGCGCGTCATCGACGCGATGCGGGCGGGCGAGGCCGACGAGGTGGCCCGGCTGACCCGGCAGGAGTTGCACCACTACTACGCCGAGTACGTGCCGGAGGCGCGGCGCTCGATGGTGGACGTATTGCTCTGAATCCGCCTGATGTGGCCTGACCTCGGCTTATCCGAGTCGGCCATCAGCTGAGCAGGCTCTTCCCTTCAACTGGTCTGACCAGTAGCCTCCCCCACATCTCGTCGTGTACCACGGGGGACCACCAGTTGCCCAATGCATCGACCGCCCCGGATCGGGGCGGAGGTCGCACCGCTTCACATGGGAGAAGCTGCATGAAGTCGTCCAGATTCGCCGCGTTCGCCGCGGCAGCCCTGGTCTGTCCGGGACTCGTGCTCGTCGGGTCGCCCGCGTCGGCCAACCCCGCCGCCGGTGCCCCGGGCGCCCACAACGCCATCACCGACGTCCCCGGCATCCAGGTCGGCCAGGTCCAGTCCGACACCGCTCCGTACCTGACCGGCACCTCGGTCGTCTACATGCCGCAGATGTCCGTGGCGAGTGTGGACCAGCGTGGTGGCGCCCCCGCCACCAAGGAGACCGACCTGCTCAGCCCGCTCAACTCGAACCCGGGCGTCAACGCGATCCAGCTCGGCGGCAGCAGCATGTACGGGCTGTCGGCCACCAACGGCATCATCCGCTGGCTCGAGGACCGCGGCGAGGGCGTACGCGTCGGCGCCGGCGGCGTGGCCCCGATCGTGCCGGCTGCGGACATCTTCGACCTCGGCCGCGGCGGTGACCCGAAGGCGCGTACCTCCGCCGAGTGGGGTTACCTCGCGGCGCAGGCCACCTCGGACGGCCCGGTCCGCCAGGGTGGCGTCGGCGGCGGCACCGGTGCCCGCGGCGGCGGCATGCGCGGCGGCGTCGGCACCGCGAGCGTCCACCTCGGCGACGGCATCTACGTCGGCGCGATGGTGATCGTGAACCCGGCCGGTTCCCCGGTCGACCCGGCCGACTGCACCCTGTACGGCGTCAAGTACGGCATCGGCGACGAGTTCGCCGGGTACAAGGCTCCCAAGAAGAAGGAGTGCAACCCGCCGACCCCGCCGGCCGCCGCCGCCGAGCAGCCGGCCAACACCACGATCGCCGTGGTGGCCACCAACGCCCCGCTGGAGAAGGCCGCCGCGCAGCGTATGTCCGGCAACGCGCACGACGGCATGGCCCGCGCGATCAGCCCGATCCACACCCTCGGCGACGGTGACACCGTGTTCGCGGTGTCCACCGGCAAGGGTGAGGCGCTCCAGATCAACGACCCGGCCGACACCCGCCAGCTGAACGCCATCTTCAACGCCGGCGCCAGCACGCTCGCCCGTGCCATCGCCAAGGCGGTCCTCTCGTCCGAGAGCATCGGCAGCACCACCAGCTACTGTGACCGCTACCCCTCGGCCTGCAAGGGCATGAAGCAGCTCAAGCAGTGGCGTACCCAGGGCAACGCGCCGGACGTGACGCCGGAGACCTTCGCCCAGGCGACCCAGGCGCTGGCCCAGACCCCGGTCCCCGCGCCGGCCGGTGCCGACAACGGCAAGGACAAGCCCAAGCCCAAGGCCGCTCCGGCGGGCAACACCACCCAGCAGGAGTCGCAGAACGGCATGGTTCTCGCCTCCGGTAGCACCGGTGGCCCCAGCGTCCCGACCGGCGTCACCACGGGCCTGCTGGCCGCCGCCATCCTCGGTGTCGGCCTGCTGGGGATGCACCTGCGGGGACGCCGCCGGGCACCCTCCGCCGGGCTCAGCTGACGCACACGCTGTCCCACCTCGCGCCGCAACAGTAGGCGCCTGACGAACGAGGCGGGTTCCGTCCACCAGGACGGGACCCGCCCCGCGTCGTTCCCAGCCCGCCGGTCCGCGCTTGATGTGACCGCCGATCTTGGAGTTGCGGCACCTCGCACAGCTCGCATACGGGGCATCCCAGGCGCCACAACTCCAAGATCGACGGAGCGTGGCGTTCTACACCGACTCACTCCGCAGCACGTCAGCTCCTGGCGTGTGGAGCGCGAGCGGGATTGCGCCGTCCCTCGGCAGCCCCTGTGCATCGCGCTGGCGCCGAGCGCAGGGGCCGCACCGCAGGGCTGGACGTGGTCGTCGGCCCGGGCGGAACACGTCCACCGCGGCTTAGCCCTCGCTCGGCAGTGCGTTGTGTCGACGCCCTGCGGTCCCGGACGCGCAGGGCTACACGCGGGCAGCACCTCGACTGCGTCAGTCCACTGCGCACCGATCACGGCTCCTCGGGCGTCCCCGGCCCTCCTAGCGCGTCGATCTTGCACCTGGTGCCCCGGCGAACGGGGTCGAATCCCCCGCGCCAGGGGCCGCAAGTGCAAGATCGCGGGGAGCGGGGAGCGGGGAGCGGGCGGAAAGACGGAAGGACCTGGTGGGCGGGAGCCCACCAGGTCCTTCCGTGTGCGTGGAACTGATTACTTCTTGGACACCTTGGTGACGTCGAAGGACTGGGTCACCGCGTCCTTCGGGTAGCCCTCGACGCCGTCGCGGATCACGGCCAGGTTCGGCAGCAGGAAGAGCCAGTCGCTGGCCGCCTCCTGCGAGATGACCTTCGCGGCCTCGGCGAACTTCTTGTCCCGGGTCGCCGCGTCCAGGGCCGTGTCGGCCTCGTTCATGAGCTGCGTGACGGCCGGGTTCTTGTAGCGGTAGTAGTAGTCCGGCTGGCCGTAGCGGACCAGGTCACGCGGCTCCACGTGGGCGATGATCGACAGGTCGTAGTTGGCCTTGCCGAGCACCTTGTCGAGCCACTGCGGCATCTCGACGTTGTTCTGGGTCACCTTGATGCCGACCTCGGCGAGCTGCGAGGCGACGAACTGCGCGGAGGCGCGGGCGTAGCCGGGCGGCGGGACGTCCATGGTCAGGGTGAGCCCGTTGGCGTGACCGGCGTCGGCGAGCAGCTGCTTGGCCTTGGCGGGGTCGTGCGGGAAGTCGCCGGTGCGGTCCTCGTACCACGGGTCGCTCGGCGGCACCATGCTGCCGATCTTCGTGCCGTAGCCGGACCAGACGGTCTTGATGAGGGCGTCGTGGTCGATCGCGTGGCGGATGGCCTGGCGCACCCGGACGTCGGCCAGCGGGCCCTTGCTGTTGTTCATCGCCATGACGACCTCACCGGTCGTCTTGCCCTCGACCACCTCGAACTGCTTGTTGCCCTTGAAGACCTCGAGCAGCTGCGGCGCCTGGATGTTCGCCACGATGTCGAGCTGACCGGAGAGCATCGCGTTGTTCAGGGCGTTGGCGTCGGTGATGTAGCGGAAGACGGCGGTGGCTACCTTGGCCTTCTCGCCCCAGTAGCCGTCGTTGCGCACCAGCGTGATGCTGTCGCCGCGGTTCCACTTGTCGAACTTGAAGGGGCCGGTGCCGTTCGGCTTCGTGCCCAGGTCGGTGGCGTTCTCCTTGAGGACCACGCCGACGCGGCCGGCGACGTCGAACAGCCAGCTCTGGCTGGGCCGCGACAGCGTCACCTCCACGGTGGACGCGTCCGGCGACTCGACGGTCTTCACGACTGTCATCTGGGACTTGAACGGGTTCGTCGAGCCCTCCGCGGTCACCCGCTTGAAGCTCCACACCACGTCCTGCGCGGTGAGCTTCTGGCCGTCGTGGAAGGTCACGTTTTCGCGGAGCTTGAACGTGTACTTGGTGCCGTCGTCGGACATCTTCCACTCGGTGGCCAGCAGCGGCTCCACCTCGCCGGTGTCCGCGTTCTGGCGCACCAGGCCCTCGTACACGTTGTAGAGCAGGACCTGCGGGATCGCGGCGCCGGCCTCGGCGGTCAGGTCGAGGCTCACCGGCTCGAGGTAGGCACCGAGGGTGACCGTACCGTTGCCGGAACCACCACCGCCGGTGGTGGTCTCCGAGTCACCATCGCTACTGCACGCGGTCAGAGCCAGCGCCGTGGCGAGCAGCACGGCGGGCAGCGTTATCTTCAGCCGATTCATTCGTGTGTCCCATCGCGAAGAACGCCAAGGGCGCTCGTAGCCTGTGAGGCGGGACACTATGAGCGTGGTACCCGATGCAAAAGGGCCAGTTCAGCGGGGTCGGCAGGTACCAATCAGCATCCGGCTACCGGGCCACGCGGAACCCGGTGTTGCCACTCGAGGAGTCAACGGTGGTCCGACTCCGTGCTGCCACGCGGTATCTGTTGCAGTAGGAGTCGTGGCAGAGATACGAACCACCCCTGATGACGCTCTCACCTGGTGAGATGCGGCCTCGATGGTCGCGCCAGGGTTCGGCCGTGAGTTCCCAAACGTTGCCCGCGACGTCGTACAGGCCGTAGCCGTTCGGCGGAAACGCGGTCACCGGAGAGGTGCCCACGAACCCGTCGTCCGCGGCGTTGACAGCGGGGAAGGTGCCCTGCCAGATGTTGCACAGGTGCCGCCCGCCCGGGGTCAGCTCGTCGCCCCAGGCGTAGCGGGCCTGGGACAGGCCGCCGCGCGCCGCGTACTCCCACTCCGCCTCGGCGGCCAGCCGGGTGCCGGACCACAGGCAGTACGCCTCGGCGTCCCGCTGGGAGACGTGCACGACCGGATGCTGCTCGCGTCCGCGTACGTCCGAACCGGGCCCGTCCGGGGCGGCCCAGTGCGCCCCCTCGACCGCCAGCCACCAGGGTGCGCCCGGCACCGTGGCGTCGAGTACCCACGAGCGTGCGGACGGCGCCAGCAGCAGGTGGAAGACGAACGACCAGCCGTACCGTTCCGCGTCCGTGCGGTAGCCGGTGGCGTCGACGAAGCGGGCGAACTGCCGGTTCGTCACCGGTGTCGCGGCGATCTCGAACGGCGCCACGGTCACCGGGCGGACCGGCCCCTCCAGATCCTCCGGGAAGCCCTCCGGATCGTCGGTGCCCATGAGGAAGGTGCCGCCGGGCAGCGCGATCAGGCCGTCCGTACCGGCGGGGCCGGCGCGGACGGCGCTCGGGCCGGACGTCGATCCGGCGGCGGCGGGCAGGCGTTTCGGCGCGCAACACGGCGACGGCGGAGGGCTTCCTCCGCCGTCGCCGTGTTCAGCCGATTCGGTGCTCACATCCGCGCTACGCCGGCAGGGCGTCCGCCTGGTACGCGCCCTCGCCGATGACGGCGGCGACCGCGTCGCCGAAGTCCTCGGTCGACATGCCCATCTCCGGCCCGCGCATGGCGCCCAGGCGCGGCAGCACCGCCTTCACGCCGTCCTCCAGGCTGCGGGCCGCCTCGGCGTGGCCCAGGTGCTCCAGCATCAGCGCGGCGCTGAGGATCGAGCCGGCGGGGTTGGCCCAGCCACGGCCGGCGATGTCCGGCGCGGAGCCGTGCACCGGCTCGAACATGCTCGGCGCCGACCCGGTCGGGTTGAGGTTGCCGCTGGCGGCCAGACCGAGACCGCCCTGCACGGCGGCGCCGAGGTCGGTGATGATGTCGCCGAACAGGTTGTCGGTGACCACCACGTCGAACCGCTCCGGCTGCGTCACCAGGTAGAGGCACATCGCGTCGACGTGGACGTAGTCCACAGCGATGTCCGGGTACTCCGCCGCGACCTCCTCGAAGGTCCGCTGCCACAGGTCGCCGGCGTACGTGAGGATGTTCGCCTTGTGCACCAGGGTCACGTGCTTGCGGCGGGTCAGGGCCAGCCGGAAACCGTGCCGGATGAGGCGTTCGACCCCCTTGCGCGTGTTGACCGACTCCTGGGTGGCGATCTCGTCCGGCCCGCCCCGGTGGATGAAGCCGCCGGCGCCGACGTACGCGCCCTCGGTGTTCTCCCGCAGGATCACCAGGTCGCACTGCTCGGGGCGCAGGCCGCCGATGGGCGTGGGCACGCCGGGCAGCAGCTTGACCGGCCGCAGGTTCACGTACTGGTCGAACGCGGTCCGCAGGTGGATCACCAGGCCGCGTTCGAGCACGCCGGGCGGCACCGACGGGTCGCCGACGGCGCCGAAGAGAATGGCGTCCGCCTTGGCCAGTTCCTGCTCCACGTCCGGCGGTACGACCTGGCCGGTTATCCGCCAGTAGTCCGCGCCGAGTTCGTAGTCCTCCCAGACCAGGTCGATCCCGAACCGTCGGGCGGCGGCGTCGCACGCCTTGACCGCCTGCGCGGTGACCTCCGGTCCGATGCCGTCGCCGGGCACCAGCGCGATTCGCTGGGCGCTCATGAGTCCACCCCTGTCCGCGTGCAGGAGACCGTCACCTGCCATCGCCCGGCCAAGCGTGGCGGGAACGGGCCCTCCGCAACAGGTCCAGGTCTCCGGCTAGGCTGGTACCAGCGGGACGCACAGGGCGTGTGCAGGGCGTACGACGACGGGACGAGGCGAGACCCCCGCGGAGGTGGGAGGTCGAGGTGGCGGATTTCCTGCTGCCGGTCAACCCGCAGAGCACGGTTCCGCTCTACGAACAGATCATCACCGGGCTAGAGGACGCCATCCTCGCCGGGCAGTACGACGACGGCCCGCTGCCGAGCACGCGCCGCCTGGCCGAGGCGCTCGGCGTCTCCCGGAACACGGTGCTGACCGCGTACGACCGGCTCATGGAGCAGGGTCTGATCGTGACCGTTCCGCGGCGCGGTCTCTACGTCTCCTCCGACGCGGTGGTGCGGATGCGGGCCGCGCGGCGGACCGCCCGCTCGCCGATGCAGCCGATCGACTGGGAGGCGCGGCTGCCGGAACCGCCGCCCACGCCGGTACACCGGGATCCGGCCTGGTCGCGGGCGCCGTTCCCGTTCGTGGTCGGCCAGCCCGACCCGTCCATGTTCCCGATCGGCGCGTGGGAGCGGGCGCAGCGTGAGGCGCTGCGGCAGGACGGGCTGTCCCGGGTCATCGGGGACGCCGGCCAGGCCGACGACCCGGAGCTGGTGCGTCAGCTCTGCGAGCACGTGCTGCCCGCGCGCGGCATCTCCGCCCACCCGGACCAGGTGATGATCACGCTGGGTTCGACGCACGCGCTGCACCTGCTGGCGAGCGTCCTCGTCCGGCCGGGCAGCGTGGTGCTCGTCGAGGACCCCGGCTACCCGGACGCCCGGACGATCATGCAGATGGCCGGCGCCGACGTGGTGCCCGGCCGGGTCGACGAGGACGGCCTGGTCGTCGAGGACCTGCCGGCCGACCTGCACGGCGCCCAGCTCGTCTACGTCACGCCGAGCCACCAGTACCCGACCGGCGCGACCATGTCGGCGTCCCGGCGGGAGGAGCTGCTGCGCCGGGCCGGGGCGGCGGACACGGTCGTGATCGAGGACGACTACGACCCGGAGATGACGTTCCGGGGGATGCCCGCGGTGGCGGTGCGGGCGCTCGACGACGAGGACCGCGTGGTCTACCTCGGCAGCTTCAGCAAGCTGCTGGCGCCGGGCCTGCGGCTCGGTTACGTGGTGGCGTCCCCGGCGCTCGTGGACGCCATGCGGGCCCGTTCCCGCTACGTGCTGCGTCACCCGCCCGGCCCGATGCAACGCGCCCTCGCGCAGATGATCGCCAGCCGCGACCTGGCCCGCCACGTGCGCCGCGTCCGCGCCCACTACCTGGGGCTGTACGAGGAGATGGTGCGGGCGGTCGAGCGGCATGTGCGCTGGGGACCGCAGCCGGTGCCGCGCGGTGGACTGGCCCGGTGGATCACCGGCCCGCCGGGGCTGGACGCCGGTGAACTGGCCCGCGAACTGCGCCGGCAGGGCGTGCTGCTGGACCCGGGCGCGCCGTACTGGGCTGCCCGGCCGGCACCGCGTCACCACCTGCGCCTGGGGTACCAGGTGATGCCGCTGGACCGGATCGACGAGGGGGTGCGACGGGTCGTCGAGGCGGTAGAAGACCAGGTCCGGCCAGGGCTGGTACCCCCACCGACCCGGAAACTGGACGTTCCCCTCCGGGGTCGGAGTTCGTAACCTCCGACGCCATGACGTCGGACACCCACGCCTCCCTCCGCGCCGGCCATCTCGTGGACGAGCAAGCCGTCGTGACGCTGACCCAGGACCTGGTCCGCATCCCCTCGACCTGGGACGCGGGGCGCGGGCGCAGCGAGCAGCCCGCGGCGGAACTCGTCGCGGAGGTCATGCGAGGTTTCGGGTGGCGACCGGAGGTCACCGAGGTCGTCCCCGGGCGTCCCAACGTCGTCGCGGTGGTCGACGGTGGCCTGCCCGGCCCGACGCTGATGTTCGAGGGGCACACCGACGTCGTCACCGAGGGCGCTCCCGAGGAGTGGACCGTCGACCCGTTCGGCGGCGACATCGTCGACGGGCGGCTGTACGGTCGCGGCTCCGCCGACATGAAGGCCGGTGTCGCCGCGATGATCCACGCGACCCGGGCCGTCGAGCTGGCCGGGCCGTTCCCGGGCCGGATCGTGGTGGCGGCCCTGGTGGACGAGGAGGGCCAGATGCTCGGGGCGAAGCACTTCACCACGACGCCGCTGGCCGGTGAGGTGGACGCCGCGATCATCTGCGAGCCGGAGGCGGAGGAGATCTGCGCGGTCGCCAAGGGCGCCGTCCGGCTGCTGGTCACGTGCACCGGCAAGATGGCGCACGGCGCGATGCCGCAGCACGGCCGCAACCCCGTACCGGCGGTGGCCGAGCTGGTCGCCGCGCTCGGCCGGTACCAGAAGGAGTTGCAGGCCGACCCGGGTGAGCACGTGCACCTCGGCCCGACGTACCTGACGCCCACGGTCCTGGACGCCGGCTCCGCCGACCAGCTCAACGTCATCCCCGGCCGCGCCGTGCTCGGCGTGGACTGCCGGACCGTACCCGGTGTCGACCACGCCGCCCTCGCCGCGCGCGTCCGCGCCGACGCCGACGCCATCGGCGCCCGGCACGGCGTCACCTTCGCCGTCGAGGTCGTCGACGACCGGCCGTGCGCGGTCACCCCGGAGGACCACCCGATCTCGCTCGCCGTGGCCGACGCGCACCGCGCCGTCACCGGCGCCGAGCCGGTCTTCGGCGGCGTGCCCGGCGCGACCGACGGCACGATCCTGTGGCGCGACAGCGGCATCCCGAACGTCGTGTACGGCCCGGGCCCGAAGTGGATCGCCCACCAGCCCGACGAGTACGTCGAGGTCGACGACATCGTCCGCAAGACGAAGGTCTACGCCGAGGCGGCGCTGGCCTTCCTCAACGGGGCCACCGGCGCCCGGTCGGGTGCGGCGTCGTGACCGCGCAGGAGCTGCTGAACGCGCTGCCCGCCGGCCTGCCGATCGGCGCGGGCTGGACCACCACCGCGCAGACCGCGCCGGTCCGGTTCCCGTACGACGGCAGCATCGTGACCCAGGCGCCGTGGGGCGACATCGCCGACGGGGAGGCGGCTGTCGAAGCCGCGCGGGAGGTCGCCGCGGAGATGGCCGGCCTGCCCGGTCACCGGCGGCGCGCGATCCTGACGACAGTCGCCGCCGAGGTGCGCGCCCGCGCCGACGACCTCGCCGAGCTGCTGGTCCTGGAGACCGGCAAGCCGCTCGTCGACTGCCGGGTCGAGGTCGCCCGCACGCTGGTCACGCTGGAGACCGCCGCCGAGGAGGTCGGGCACCTGACCGGCGAGACGGTGGCACTGGACATGCAGCCGGCCGGCGAGGGCATGCTCGGCTTCTGGGTGCGCCGCCCGGTCGGTGTCGTCGTCGGCATCACCGGATTCAACTACCCCCTGCTCCTGGCCGCCCACAAGGTCGCGCCGTCGGTCGCGGCGGGCTGCCCGGTGATCGTCAAGCCGGCGCCGAACACGCCGCTGGCCACGCTGGTGCTGGTCGACCTGTTCCGCCGGGCGGGCTGCCCGGCCGCCGGGGTCCAGCTCGTCACCGGTGGCGTCGAGGTCGGCAAGCTCCTGACCACGCATCCCGGCGTCGCCGCCGTGTCGTTCACCGGGTCGGCGCAGGTCGGCCACCAGATCGCCCGCGCCGCGGCCCCGCGCAAGGTGCTGCTCGAACTCGGGTCCAACGCGGCGCTCGTCGTCGGCCGCGACGCCGACCTGGACCGGGCCGCGGAAGCGGTCGTACGCGGGGGGTTCTACGCCTCCGGTCAGGCGTGCATCAGCGTGCAGCGGGTGATCGTCGAGGAGCCGGTCCGCGAGGCGCTGCTGGAACGCCTCCAGCCGCTGCTGGCGACGGTCACCACCGGTGACCCCCGGTCCGCCGACACCCGGGTGTCCGCCCTGGTGGACGAGGCGTCCACCGAGCGGGTCCACTCCTGGGTGGATCGCGCGGTCGCCGCCGGTGCGCGCTGCCTGGCCGGCGGTACGGCGCAGGGCCGGGTGCTGCAACCGACGGTGCTCGTCGACGTCCCCGAGGACGCCGAGTGCTGGGCGGAGGAGATCTTCGGGCCGGTGGTCTGCGTCCGGTCGGTGCCGGACATGGACGCCGCGGTCGAGCTGGTCAACAGGTCGCGCTACGGGCTCCAGGCCGCCGTCTTCACCCGTGATCTGGCGGTGGCCCTGGACGTCGTGCGCCGTCTCGACGTCGGCGGGGTGCTCGTCAACGAGGTGCCCGGCTTCCGCGCCGACAACATGCCGTACGGCGGCGTCAAGGACTCCGGCATCGGCCGGGAGGGACCGCGCTTCGCCATGGAGGAGCTGACCGTGACCAAGATGGTGATGATCAGGCCATGATTCGGAGTGGGAGCACACACGCATGGTGATCTACTTCGTCCGGCGGCTGGCCATCCTCGCGGTATCCCTGTTCGCCGCGTCGATCCTCGTCTTCACGATGCTGTCGCTGCTGCCGGGCGACCAGGCGCAGGCGATGCTGGGTGTGAACGCCACCCCCGAGGCGCTGGAGGCGCTGCGGGAACAGTTCGGGACGAACCGCCCGTTCACCGAGCGGTACCTCGACTGGGCCGGCGGCCTGATCCGCGGTGACTTCGGCATCTCGCCGCTCAGCGGGGTGTCGGTCGGCTCGGAGATCGCCGACAAGCTCGGCGTGACGGTGCCGCTGATCCTGGCCGGGATGACGCTCGCGCTGCTCATCGCCGTGCCGCTGGGCATCCTCGCCGCCGTGAAGAGCCGGACCGCGATCGGGACGGCGCTGTCGGCGCTGAGCCAGGTCGGCATCGCCGTGCCGTCGTTCTGGCTCGGCATCCTGCTCATCACCGTGTTCGCGGTGAAGCTGCAGTGGCTGCCCGCCGGCGGGTTCACCGGATGGGACGACGTCGGCGGCGCCGTGCAGGCCCTGCTGATGCCGGCGCTGGTCCTCGGCGTGGCCCAGGGCGCGATCCTGATGCGCTACGTCCGGTCCGCGGTGGTCGAGGTCATGCAGGAGGACTTCATCCAGACCGCGCGGGCCAAGGGGCTCAGCCGCTCGCAGGCGCTGACCCGGCACGCGCTGCGCAACGCGGCCATCCCGGTCATCACCGTCCTCGGTCTGCAACTCGCGACGCTGCTCATCGGCACCGTCGTGATCGAGAACGTCTTCGGCCTGCCCGGTCTCGGCCGGATGCTGCTGCAGGACGTCGGCAACCGCGACCTGCTGAAGGTGCAGGGCACCGTGATGGTGCTGACCGCCGCGGTGCTTCTGATCAACTTCGTCGTCGACGTGGTGTACCACGCGGTCGACCCCAGGCTGAGGAGCAAGGCATGACATCAGTCGCCGACGCCCCACCGGACGCCACCGCCGACGTCGTCGCGGCCGGCCCGGTCAAGCCGCGCCGCCGCTGGAACCTCACGCTGGTGATCGGCGCCGGCCTGGTGGGCCTGGTCGTCCTCACCGCGCTGGTGTCGTTCCTCTGGACGCCGTACGACCCCACCCGGGTCGACCCGTCGCAGACGCTGCTCTCCCCGGGCGGGGACCACTGGCTCGGCACCGACCACTTCGGCCGGGACATCGTCAGCCAGCTCCTCGTCGGCGCGCGGACAACACTGTTCGTCGGTGTCGTCGCCGTCGCGATCGCCGCCGCTGTGGGCGTACCCCTGGGTCTGCTCGCCGCCACCGGGCACCGCTGGCTCAGCGAGCCGGTGATGCGGGCGCTGGACATCGTGTTCGCCTTCCCGGCCATCCTGCTGGCGATCATCCTGGCGGCCGGCTTCGGCGCCTCCACCCTCACCGGCATGATCGCCATCGGCGTCGCCAACGTGCCGGTGTTCGGCCGCCTCACCCGGGCCGGCGCGATGCAGGTGCTGCAGAGCGACTTCGTGCTGGCCGCGCGCAGCTACGGCCGCCGGGGGGTGGTGCTCATGGTCCGGTACGTGCTGCCCAACATCGCCGCCCTGCTCATCGTGCAGGCGTCGGTGTCGTTCGCGCACGCGGTGCTCGCCGAGGCGGCGCTGTCCTACCTCGGGTACGGCACCCCGCCACCGACCCCCACCTGGGGCCGGATGCTCCAGGAGGCCCAGAACTACTTCGTCGTGCAGCCGATGCTCGCCGTCTGGCCCGGTCTGGCCATCGCCCTGTCGGTGCTCGGCTTCAACCTCATGGGCGACGGGCTGCGCGACGCCCTCGACCCGCGGCTGAGAGGACGGTGAGCGGCGTGAGCGGGCTCGTGGTGGAGGACCTCGTCGTCAAGGTCCACGACATCCAGGCCGTCAAGGGCGTCTCGTTCGAGATCGGGCGGGGCCGGCGGATGGGGCTGATCGGCGAGTCCGGTTGCGGCAAGTCCCTGACCGCGCTCGCGCTGATGGGCCTGCTGCCCCACGGTGTGACGGCGTCGGGCCGGGTGCTGCTGAACGGCCGGAACCTGCTCGACCTCTCCGACAAGGAGATGTGCGCGGTCCGCGGCAACGACATCGCCATGGTGTTCCAGGAGCCGATGACGGCGCTCAACCCGCTGATGCGGGTCGGCAACCAGGTCGCCGAGTCACTGCGGCTGCACAAGGGGATGAGCCGCGCGGCGGCCTCGGCCCGGGCCACCGAACTGCTCGAACGGGTCCAGCTGCCCGAGCCCGACCGGACCGCGCGCAAGTACCCGCACCAGCTCTCCGGCGGTCAGCGGCAGCGCGTCGTACTGGCCATCGCGCTGGCGTGCGACCCGGCCGTGCTCGTCGCGGACGAGCCCACCACGGCGCTGGACGTCACGGTGCAGGCGGAGATGCTGCGGCTGATGGACACGCTGGTGCGCGAGGAGGGCGCGTCGCTGCTGCTCATCACGCACGACCTGCCGGTGGTCGCCAGCATCTGCGAGGAACTGCTCGTCATGTACGGCGGCTCGATCGTCGAGCACGGCGACGTGGCGACGGTGTTCGACTCGCCCCGGCACCCGTACACGGCGGGCCTGCGGGCGTCCACGGTGCTGGAGAGCACCGACGGAAGCGGCCGGCTGTCGACGATCCCGGGCCGCGTCCCGTCGCTCGGGTCGTTCCCCACCGGCTGCGTGTACCGCAACCGCTGCCCGCGCGCCGACGACGTCTGCGGCACGGTGCCGCTGCTGACGGCGCCGCCCGGCAGCACCCAGCGGGCGGCCTGCCACCACCCGATCGAGAGCGACCAGCCCCTAGGAAGCGGGAAGGCCAGCGCATGACCACCACCCCGTTGCTGGAAGCCGTCGACGTGGTGCGCGAGTATCGCGCCCCGCGGCGGTCGCTGCGTACGCCGGGCCAGCCGATCCGCGCGCTCGACGGCGTGAGCGTGCAGGTCCACGAGGGCGAGGCGTTCGGGATCGTGGGGGAGAGCGGCTCCGGCAAGTCCACACTGTCGCGCATCCTCATGGCCCTCGACCGGCCGACGTCCGGCACCGCGTTCTACAACGGGCAGCGGATCAGCGGCGTACCGGAGCGGAAGCTCGCGTTCCTGCGCCGCGACGTGCAGATGGTGCTCCAGGACCCGATGTCGTCGCTGAACCCGCGGATGCGCGTCGCGGACATCATCGCGGAGCCGATGCGCGCGCTGCGCCTGCCCGGCGACCACCGGGCCCGCGTGGCCGAGCTGATGCACTCGGTGGGCCTGCCCGAGGAGGCGGTGACCCGCTACCCGCACCAGTTCTCCGGCGGTCAGCGGCAGCGCATCGCGATCGCCCGGGCCCTCGCGGCCGGGCCGAAGGTCATCGTCGGGGACGAGCCGGTCAGCGCGCTCGACGTGTCGGTGCGCGCGCAGATCCTCAACCTGCTCACCGACCTGGCCGAGCAGTTCAAGCTGACCCTGATCCTGGTCTCCCACGACCTGTCCGTGGTCCGGTACCTCTGCGACCGGATCGCGGTGATGAACCAGGGCCGGATCGTCGAGACGGGTGACACCGAATCGATCTACTCCGACCCTCAGCACCCCTACACCCAGAGGCTGCTGTCCGCGGTGCCCACCCTGAGCGGCGACCTCCTGGACCGATTCAACAGGAGCAGCACATGAGGTTGGTTGACCGCGTCGCCGTCGTCACCGGAGGCGCCAGCGGCATCGGACTGGCCACCGTCGGCCGGCTCGTCGAGGAGGGTGCGCGCGTGGTCATCGCCGACCTCGACGGCGACCGCGCCGCCAAGGCGGCCGCCGACTTCGGGTCCGCCGTCGTCGGCGTGGCCTGCGACGTCACCCGGGCCGCCGACTGCCGCGCCGCCGTCGAGACCGCCGTCGAGCGGTTCGGCCGGCTCGACCTCATGCACGCCAACGCCGGTACGCCGTTCACCGGCCCGCTGGACGAGGTGGACCAGGCGACGCTGGACCGCGTGGTCGACGTCAACCTCAAGGGCGCGTTCTGGACCGCGCAGGCCGCCGCGCCCGCGCTGATCGAGGCCGGTGGCGGCGCGATCGTGTTCACCGCGTCGCTGCAGGCGGTCATCGCCCGCCCCCGGTACGCGCCCTACACCGCCGCCAAGCACGGCGTCATCGGTCTGATGAAGGCGCTGGCGCTGGAACTCGCGCCGCACGGCATCCGGGTCAACGCGATCGCCCCGGCGGCGACCGAGACGCCGATGCTCTCGGCGTTCCTCGGCGGCATGGGTGACGTGCCGGACAGCGCCCGGGAGAACTTCCGGGCGTCGATCCCGCTGGGCCGCATGGCGACGCCGCGCGACTCCGCCGACGCGGTGGTGTTCCTCGCCAGCGACGAGGCGCGGATGGTGACGGGCCACACGCTCGTCCTCGACGGCGGCACGACGGCCGGCTGAGGCGCCAGGTGACCAGTTCGCTGGCGGACCCTCCGTACGAGGGCACGATCGGGCGCACCTACCACGAGTCGACGGAGCACTGGAGCGCGCCGCAGTCGGCCGCGCCGGGCACCCCGAACGTGGTGTACGTCCTGCTGGACGACGTCGGGTTCGCCGACTTCGGCTGCTTCGGCGCCGAGATCGACACCCCGACGATCGACCGGCTGGCCGCGTCCGGGCTGCGGTACACCAACTTCCACACCTCGCCGCTGTGCTCGCCGACCCGGGCCAGCGTGCTCACCGGCCGCAACCACCACAGCGTCGGCATGCGCATGCTGTCCAACTTCGACAGCGGCTTCCCGAGCGGGCGGGGGCGGATCACCCACGCCGCTGCCACCGTCGCGGAGATGCTCGGCGACGCCGGGTTCAACACCATGGCGGTCGGCAAGTGGCACGTCGCGCCGCTGGAGCACACCACGCCGTCCGGCCCGTACGACCAGTGGCCGCTGGGCCGTGGCTTCGAGCGGTACTACGGCTTCCTGGAGGCCGAGACCGACAACTTCTATCCGGAACTGGTGTACGACAACCACCAGGTGGACCCGCCGGCCACCCCGGAGGAGGGCTACCACCTGACCGAGGACCTGACCGACCGGGCCATCGGGTTCGTCCGGGACCAGACCTCGTTCACCCCGGAGAAGCCGTTCTTCCTGTACCTGGCGTACGCCGCCGCGCACGCGCCGCACCAGGCCCCGCCGGAGTACCTGGCGAAGTACCGGGGCCGCTACGACGCCGGCTGGGACGTCATCCGCGCGGACCGGCACCGGCGGCAGATCGGGCTCGGCATCGTCCCGCCGGACGCGCCGCTGCCACCGCACAACCCCGGCGTCGTCCCGTGGGACGACGTGCCGCCGGAGCAGCGGCGCCTGTTCGCCCGCATGCAGGAGGCGTACGCGGCGATGGTCGACCACACCGACGCCCAGCTCGGGCGCCTGGTCGACTTCCTGGATCGGATCGGCCGGCTCGACAACACGATCTTCGTGGTCATGTCGGACAACGGGGCGAGCCCCGAGGGCACGCCGCTGGGCACGCTCAACCCGACCGCGTTCCAGAACCGGGTGCCGGAGAACCTCCAGGACAGCCTGGCCCGGATCGACGAGATCGGCGGCCCGCGCGCGCAGAGCAACTATCCGCTGGGCTGGGCCCAGGTCAGCAACACCCCGTTCCGCCGCTACAAGCAGCACACCCACGAGGGCGGGGTCCGGGTGCCGTTCGTGCTGAGCTGGCCGGCCGGTGACGTACCCGGCGGGGGAGTGCGGACGCAGTTCCAGCACAGCATCGACGTCACCGCGACGGTGCTGGACCTCGTCGGGGTGCAGCCGCCCGCGGTGCGCCGGGGCGTCCCGCAGATGCCGCTGCACGGCCGTAGCTTCCGCGACGGGCTGCGCGACCCGGCGGCGCCACCGTCGCGGGACCGCCAGTACTTCGAGATGTTCGGCCATCGCGGCATCTACCACCAGGGCTGGAAGGCCGTCGCGTTCCACGAGCGGGGCACCTCGTGGGACGAGGACCGCTGGGAGCTGTACCGGATCGACGAGGACCCGACCGAGAGCCGCGACCTGGCCGCCGAGCATCCGGAGGTGCTGCGGCGCCTCATCGAGGAGTTCTGGATCGAGGCGGCCCGCTACGACGTGCTGCCGCTGGACGACAGGGGATTCGCGGTCCGGGCCCGGGTGCCGCGACCCGGATCGGTACGGGACCGGCTGGACTTCACCTACCTGGCGGGCGTACCGACGATCTCCGGCGCGGCGGTGCCGCCGACGATGAACCGCTCGCACGCCGTCACCGCCCGGGTGCACCGCACCGACGCCACCCAGGGCGGCGTGATCGTGGTGCTCGGCAACGTCAGCGGCGGCTACGTGCTGCACATCCAGGACAACCACCTGGTGTACGAGTACAACCACCTCGGCACCCACTACGTGCTGCGGTCCGAGGGCGAGTTGCCGCTGGGCCCGGTGGAGCTGACCTTCGAGCTGACCAAGACCGCCGACTGCCAGGGCACCGGCCGGCTGTTCGTGGACGGCGAGGCGGCGGGCGAGGCGCTGTTCCCGCGGTTGCTGCCGTTCTTCCACGGGTTCGCCGGCATGGACGTCGGCCGCAGCATCCACTCGCCGGTGTCGCCGAGCTACCCGGCCCGGCACGAGTTCTCCGGCGAGCTGGAGTACGTGCGGTTCCGGCTCGCCGCGTCCGAGGAGGTGGGTGAGCCCATCGCCCCGGCGGGCGACGTCGCGCCGCGTCCGTCGGCCGGCGTCGGGTTCGAGGTCGTGGACTGACGCGGGCCCCGCGTACGGCGACGGCGCGTGGACGGACCTCGTTGTCCGTCCACGCGCCGTCCGTCCACCGGGGCCTCAGCGCAGGGCCAGACCCCACAGCGGGTCCTCCAGGAACCGGCCGACGTGGGCGAGCACCCGGCTGCCCAGTTCCCCGTCCACCAGCCGGTGGTCGAACGACAGCGACAACTGCACCGTCCACCGGGGAACGACCTGCTCGTCGACCACCCACGGCATCCGGCGCAGCGCGCCGAGGCAGAGGATCGCCGCCTCGCCGGGGTTGAGGATCGGAGTGCCGGCGTCCACGCCGAACACGCCGATGTTGGTGATGGTGATCGTCCCGCCGGCCAGGTCGGCGGGACGGGTGCGGCCCTCCCGCGCGGTGCTCGCCAGCTCGTTGAGGGCGACCGCGAGGTCCCGTACCGGAAGGGTCTGCGCGGCCTTGATGTTCGGCACGAGCAGGCCGCGCGGCGTCGCGGCGGCGATGCCCAGGTTGACGTCGGCGAACCGGACGATCTCCTGGTTCTCCTCGTCCCAGCTGGCGTTCACGTCCGGATGCCGGCGGACGGCGTCCAGCACCGCCAGCGACGCCACCAGCAATGGGCTGACCTTCACCCCCTGGAAGGCCGGGTCCTGCTTCAGCCGGTCCACGAACTCGACGGTGCCGGTCATGTCGACGGTGAGGAACTCGGTGACGTGCGGCGCGGTGAACGCGCTGGCGACCATGGCGGCGGCGGTCGCCTTGCGAACCCCGCGCACGGGCAGGCGCTCGTCCCGCCGGGCGTCGGTCGCCGGCGCCGGGCCGGTGGTGTGGTCGAGCAGGTCCTGGCGCGTGATCCGGCCGCCGGGGCCGCTGCCGCGCACCTCGGTCAGCTCCACACCGAGGTCCTTGGCGAGCTTGCGCAGCGGCGGCTTGGTGAGCACCGGCGGCCGGGACGTGTGCGCCGGGCGGGCCGGCTCGGCCGGGCGTACCGACGGCGTGGCGCGGCGTGGCCGCCGCGTCCGCGCCTGGGCGGAGACCCCGTAGCCGACGAGCACCGCGGTGCGTTCCTCGGCGGGCTCCTCGGTGGCCGGCGATGCGGCGGCCGGCGCGGCGTCCGGGTCGTCCCCGGTCCGGATCGCGATGATCGGCGAGCCGACCTCGACGGTCTGCCCCGCCTCGGCCAGGAGGCGGTCCACCACCCCGGCGTACGGGCTGGGCAGCTCGACCACGGCCTTGGCGGTCTCGATGTCTACGATGACGTCGTTGAGGCCGACCGGATCGCCCGGTGCGACCCGCCAGGTGACGATCTCGGCCTCGGTGAGGCCCTCGCCGACGTCGGGCAGACGGAACTGCTGAACGGTCACGTGTACCTCTCCCTTCAGGCGGCCAGGACGCGGTCGACGGCGTCGAGGATCCGGTCCAGGTCGGGCAGGTACTCCTCCTCGACCTTCGCCGGCGGGTACGGCAGGTTGAACCCGCCGACCCGCTCGACCGGCGCCTCCAGCGAGTAGAAGCACCGGCTCGTCACCTGCGCGACGACCTCGGCACCGAACCCGGCGAACGTGGGGGCCTCGTGGACCACCACCGCCCGGCCGGTGCGGCGCACCGACTCCTCGATGGTCGCCACGTCCAGCGGGGAGATGGACCGCAGGTCGATCACCTCGATGTCGCGGCCCTCCTGCGCCGCGGCCTCGGCGGCGGCCACGCAGGTGGCGACAGTGCCGCCGTACGTCAGCAGCGTCACGTCGCTGCCCGGCCGTACGGTCCGGGCGCGGTCCAGTGGCAGCGGCGGCCCCGAGTCCTCCGGTGTCACCTCGCCCTTGACCCAGTAGCGGCGCTTCGGCTCGTAGAAGATGACCGGGTCGTCACCGGCGACGGCCTGCCGGATCATCCAGTGCGCGTCGTCCGGGCTGGCGCAGTAGACGACCCGCAGCCCGGCGGTGTGCGCGAAGTACGCCTCGTTCGACTCGCTGTGGTGCTCCACCGCGCCGATGCCGCCACCGACCGGGATCCGGATCACCACCGGCAGGGCGGTGCGGCCGCCGGTGCGGGCCCGCATCTTGGCGAGCTGGGAGACGATCTGGTTGAACGCGGGGTACACGAAGCCGTCGAACTGGATCTCGCAGACCGGGCGGTACCCGCGCAGCGCCAGCCCGATGGCGGTGCCGACGATCCCGGACTCGGCGAGGGTGGTGTCCACCACCCGGGCCTCACCGAAGTCCTTCTGGAGACCGTCGGTGACCCGGAAGACGCCGCCGAGCCGGCCGACGTCCTCGCCCATCAGGAGGACCTTGTCGTCGTCCTCCATGGCGCGGCGCAGGCCGGAGTTCAGTGCCTGACAGAGGGTGAGCATGAAACGAGTTCTCCGATCGCGGGCGGGCGTCAGTCGAGGAAGGAGGCGCGGTAGGCGACGAACGCGTCGCGCTCCTCCCGCAGGAGCGGGGGCACGTCGGCCAGCACCGTGGCGAAGGCGTCGGCGAGGTCCGGCGCCGTCAGGGCCAGGCACTCCCGGCGGGTCCGGTCGGCCAGTTCGTCCGCCTCGGCCTGGATCTCGCCGAGGAACGCCTCGTCGCTCCAGCCCTCGGCGCGCATGAGCGCCTCGACCCGGGCCAGCGGGTCCCGCGCCCGCCACGCCTCCAGCTCGTCGTCCGTGCGGTACCGGGTCGGGTCGTCGGACGTGCTGTGCCCGCCCATCCGGTACGTGGTGGCCTCGACGATCGCGGGGCCGGCGCCGGACCGGGCGTGCTCGGTCACCGCCGACGTCACCGCGTACACCGCCAGCACGTCGTTGCCGTCGACCCACTCGCTGCGCAGGCCGAATCCGGCGCCGCGCCGGTGGATCGGGGTACGCGTCTGCGACGCCGTCGGCGTCGAGATGGCCCACTGGTTGTTCTGGCAGAAGAACACCATCGGGGCGGCGTTCACGGCGGCGATGTTCATCGCCTCGCTCGCGTCGCCCTCGCTGGCGGCGCCGTCACCGAAGTACGTGACGACGACCGTGTCGCTGCCGTCGCGCTGCACCCCGAGGGCGTACCCGGTGGCGTGCAGCAGCTGGGCGGCCAGCACCAGCGTGTAGATGTGGAACGCGTACGGCTCCGGGTCCCAGCCGCTGTGCGCGACGCCGCGCCACTGACGCAGCAGGTCGGCCGGGCCGATGCCGCGCCACAGGGCCGCGGCGTGCTCCCGGTAGCTCGGGAAGACGTAGTCGTCGGCGCGTACCGCCGCTACCGAACCGATCTGGGCGGCCTCCTGGCCGCGGCACTGCAGCCACAGGCCCAGCTCACCCTGTCGCTGCAACGCGAACGCCTCGTCGTCGAGGCGGCGGGCGAGCCGCATCCCCCGGTACAGGTCGCGGGTGAGGCGGCCGAGGGCGTCACGGTCGGCGTCGACGTCCGGGTGCAGGCGCCCGTCCGGGGCGACGAGCTGGGTCCAGCCCTCGGACGTACGCGGAAGGCCGGTGGTGCCGGCGAAGGGGTTGGTGACCGGTGGGTCGGCGAGATCTACGGTAGTCATTCGTCACCTTCTGGGTGCGTCGGTCTCCGCGTCACCGGGGTCACCGGCCGTCTCGCGGATCTCGGATACGGGACCGCCCGCCGGGGTGGACCCGGCGGGCGGTGATGGGCATTGCCTCAGACCGTGTGGCGGTCGGCGAGTGTCAGCGCCTCGTCGAGGATCGCCAGGCCCGCCTTGGCCTCCGTCTCCGACACGGTGCACGGCGGCACCACGTGGATCCGGTTGAAGTTCGCGAACGCGACCAGGCCGCCCCGCTTGCATGCGGCCAGCACCTCGTTCATCTCCGGCGACGACGACCCGTACGGCGCCAGCGGCTCCTTCGACTCGCGGTCGCGTACCAGTTCCAGCGCCCAGAACACGCCGAGCCCGCGTACGTCACCGACGCTCGGGTGCCGTTCGGCCAGCTCGCGCAGTCCCGGGCCCAGCACGTCGGCACCGATCGTGGCGGCGTTCTCGACGATCCGCTCGTCCCGCATCAGGTTGATGGTGGCGACGGCGGCGGCGGTGGCCAGCGGGTGACCGGAGTAGGTCAGGCCGCCGGGGTAGGCGCGGGTGGCGAACGTCTCGGCCACGTGGTCGGCGATCACCACACCGCCGAGCGGGACGTAACCGGAGTTCACGCCCTTCGCGAAGGTGATCAGGTCGGGCACCACGCCGTAGTGGTCCAGCGCGAACCAGGCGCCGGTACGCCCGAAGCCCGCCATCACCTCGTCGGCGATGTAGAGGATGCCGTGCCTGTCGCACAGCTCCCGTACGCCCGCGAGGAAGCCCGGCGGCGGCGGCATGATGCCGGCGGTGCCCGGCACCGTCTCCAGCACGATCGCGGCGATGGTGGACGGGCCCTCCATCTCCACCACGCGTTCGAGGTGGCGCAGCGCGAGCGTGCACTCCTCCTCCTCGGTCGTGGCGCCGAACTCCGACCGGTACAGGAACGGGCCGAAGAAGTGCACGACCCCGGCGGTGCCGTTGTCGCTGGGCCAGCGGCGCGGGTCGCCGGTGAGGTTCACCGCGGTCTGGGTGCCGCCGTGGTAGCTGCGGTACTGCGACAGCACCTTCGGCCGGCCGGTGTGCAGCCGGGCCATCCGCACGGCGTGCTCGATCGCGTCCGCGCCGCCGTTGGTGAAGAACACCTTCTCCAGGCCCGCCGGGGTCAGCTCGGCGATCAGCCGGGCCGCCTCGCCGCGGGCGTCGTTGGCGTACGACGGCGCGATGGTGCACAGCTTGGCGGCCTGCTCCTGGATCGCCGCGACCACCACCGGGTGCTGGTGGCCGATGTTGGTGTTGACGAGCTGCGACGAGAAGTCCAGGTAGCGGTTCCCGTCGCCGTCCCAGAAGTACGAGCCCTCGGCCCGCTCGACCACCATCGGGTCGAGCAGCGACTGGGCGGACCAGGAGTGGAAGACGTGGGCCCGGTCGAGTTCGTAGGTGCGGCGTGCGCTGCTGCTCATCGGCGTTCTCTCTCCGCTGCTCAGACGTTCTCGGGGAAGCCGAGGTTGATGCCGCCGTGGCTGGGGTCGAGCCACCGGGAGGTGACGACCTTGCCACGGGTGAAGAAGTGCACGCCCTCGGCGCCGTGGGCGTGCGAGTCGCCGAAGAGGCTGTCCTTCCAGCCACCGAAGGAGTAGTAGGCCATCGGCACCGGGATCGGCACGTTGACGCCGACCATGCCGACCTCGACCTCGTTCTGGTAGCGGCGGGCCGCACCGCCGTCGTTTGTGAAGATGGCCGTGCCGTTGCCGTACCGGTTGGCGTTCACCAGCGCGAGCGCCTCGTCGTAGCTGCCGACGCGCACCACGGAGAGCACCGGCCCGAAGATCTCGTCGGTGTAGACGCTCATCTCCGGCGACACCCGGTCCAGCAGGCTCGGGCCGAGCCAGAACCCGGACTCGTCGCCGTCGACCCGCACCTCGCGGCCGTCCACCACCAGCTCCGCGCCGGCCTCGACACCCGCGTCGAGGTACGACGCGACGCGGTCGCGGTGCTCCCGGGTGACCAGCGGGCCCATGTCGCAGGAGCGCCGGCCGTCACCGACCTTCAGCGTGGCGATCCGCTCCCGGATCCGGGCCACCAGGTCGTCGGCGACGGGCTCGACGACCACCAGGGCCGAGATCGCCATGCACCGCTCGCCGGCCGAGCCGAACCCGGCGTTCACCGCCGCGTCGGCCGCCAGGTCGAGGTCGGCGTCCGGCAGCACCACCATGTGGTTCTTCGCGCCGCCGAGGGCCTGGACGCGCTTGCCGTTGCGGGTGCCGGTCTCGTACACGTACCGGGCGATCGGCGTGGAACCGACGAACGACACCGCCTTGACCTCGGGGTGCTCCAGCAGCCGGTCCACGGCGACCTTGTCGCCGTGCACGACGTTGAACACGCCGGCGGGCAGGCCGGCCTGCTCCCACAGCCGGGCCACGAGCAGCGACGCGGACGGGTCCTTCTCGCTGGGCTTGAGCACGACGGCGTTGCCCGCCGCGATGGCGATGGGCACGAACCACATCGGGACCATCACCGGGAAGTTGAAGGGGGAGATCACGGCGCAGACGCCGACCGGCTGCCGGATGGAGTAGACGTCCACGTTCGTGGAGACGCCCTCCGAGTAGCCGCCCTTGAGCAGGTGCGGGATGCCGCACGCGAACTCGACGACCTCCAGGCCCCGGGTGACCTCGCCGAGGGCGTCGGAGACGACCTTGCCGTGCTCGGCCGTGATCAGCTCGGCCAGCTCCTGCTTGTGCTGGTTGACCAGCTCCCGGAACGCGAACAGCACCTGCGTGCGCTTGGTCAGCGACGAGTTCCGCCAGGAGGCGAACGCGGCGGCGGCGGAGGCGACGGCCTGGTCCACCTCGTCGACCGAGGCCAGCGGCACCTCGGTCCGGACCGCGCCCAGCGCCGGATCGTAGACTGGGGCCGTACGCTCGGTGACGCCGGCGAACGGCTTGCCGTCGATCCAGTGGGTCACCCGCTCCAGCGGGACGGGAGCGGGCACGGTGCCGGGTGCTGTCTGGGTCATGCCCGGGATCATCTGCGCTTCCCCAGGTCGGGGCAATGGGCACTGTGTCGTTCCCGTCCGCGGGAAGCGCACATACTGTGCGCCAGAGGGGGGAGACGCTCCGATGCCCATGACGGTCCGCGACGTGCTCGAACTGCCGGCGTTGCAGCAGGCCGGGCCGCGCGTCCTGGCGGGCCGGGACCGGCTGGACGCGCCGGTGCGCTGGGTGCACGTCGCCGAGATCCCCGAGATCGCCGACCTGCTCCGGGGCGGCGAGCTGGTGCTGACCACCGGTATCGGCCTGCCGCCTGACGACGACGGGCTGCGCCGGTGGATCGACGGCCTGGCGGCGGTCGGGGTGGCGGGTGTGGTGGTCGAGTTGGGCCGCCGGTTCGGCGGCACGCTGCCGGCCGGGCTGGTCGAGCACGCCCGCAGCCGGAACCTGCCCCTCATCGCGCTGCGGCGCGAGATGCGTTTCGTCGCCGTCACCGAGGTCGTCCACTCCGTGATCGTCGAGGAGCAGACGGCCGACCTGCTCGCGAAGGACGAGATCCACCGCATCTTCACCGAGCTGTCGGTGGAGGGCGCCGAGCCCCGGCAGGTGCTCCGCGAGGTCACCCGCCTGTCCCGGCGTCCCGCCGTACTGGAGAACCTCGCCCATCACGTGCTGGCGTACGAGACCGGCCCGCTCACCGCCGAGGAACTGCTCGACCGCTGGGAGACCCGCTCCCGCGCGGTCGAGGTCCCGTCCGGCACCGGCTACGAGCCGCGCTCGGGCTGGCTGGTGACGAGCGTCGAGGCGCGCGGCAACCGGTGGGGGCGGCTCGTGCTGCTGTGCGAGCAGGAGCCGCCGGCCCGGACCCGGGTGCTGCTGGAGCGCGCCGCGTCCACCATCGCGCTCAACCAGCTCGTGGCCCGGGACTCGTCGTCTGTCGAACGGCAGGCGCGCAGCAGCCTGCTGCTGAGCATCTTCAACCACTCGGCGCCCACCCGGGACGTGGCGCTGCGGGCGCGCGGGCTCGGTGTCGTCCTGGAGCAGCGACCGCTGCTCGGCGTCGTGGTCCGGCGGCGCCGTCCGGCCCCGGCCGGCGGCGCCGGCCCGAACGCGCCCCGGCGGGAGCTGCTGGACGCGGTGGAGACGGCGGTACGCGAGTGCGGGCTAGCCGCGCTGGTCGGTGACGTGGACGAGGCGGCCGGTGGCACCGGCGTCACGCTCCTCGTCGCGCTCGACGAGACCGGCTCCGACGAAGCGGCGCTGCACGGCCTGTCCACCGCGCTCACCCGGGCGGGGTGCCGAGCCGGCTCGGACGTCGTCGTCGCCGCCGGATCGGTGGTCCGGACGCTCGACCTGGCCCGGCGTTCGCTTGTCGAAGCGGCGCAGGTGGCCGACGCCACGGTGCACACCGCCGAGCCCCGCCCGTTCTACCGGCTCGGCGACGTCCGCCTGCGGGGCCTGCTGTACCTGCTCCGCGACGACGTGCGCCTGCAGACGTTCGTCGAGCGCGAGCTGGGCCCGCTGCTCTCCTACGACCAGCGGCACGGCACGAACCACGTCGCGCTGCTGGAGACGTACCTCGTGGAGGGCCGCAACAAGCGGCGCGCGGCGGACGCGATGTCGCTGTCGCGATCCGCGCTCTACCAGCGGCTGGAGTTGATCGAGCGGGTGCTCGGCGTCGACCTGGACTCGAGCGAGCGGCGCCTGTCGCTGCACGTGGCGCTCACCGCCCGGGACGTCATGCGCGCCGGCGGCCCGGAGCCCACCGGCTGATCGTCACCTGTGGGTGCCGCGGCCCGACCGGAGGCGCCGCGCGCCGTCGCGGGTCGGCGCGCTGTGCACGCTGACGCTGACCACCGGTACGGCGTTCGCGACGCTCTTGCGGACCGTCTCCATCGGCGCCGTGCCGGGGGTGCACTCGACGATCATCACCGCGGACCGGTCGGGGCACTGCACGTACTGGACGTGTGAGACGGCGACCCGGCGGGAGTGCAGCACGGAGAGCACCTTGAGCAGGCCGGTCGTGGAGTGGCCCACGCCGAGGTGGATCACCATCGTGGTCGGCGTGCCGTGGTCGGCGGCGGGCTCGGCGTGCGGGCGGCCGGGGGCGGGCCGGGGATGGTCGACGGTGGCGGGGGTGGATGCGGACACGCTCACGGGGGCCTCTCAAGGACGAGCCGACAGGATCTCGTGGCCGGCGACGCACGCGGAGGCGTACGCCGCCTAGGTAATCAGCCGGGTCGCGATTCGATTGCCCACGGCCGGAGTCTGGCACGGGAACCGGGCCTCCGGGAGGTCGCGCCGGGCAGTCGTCCGCCACGTGAGACAGGGCCCTGACCTGCGGATCGACAGCGATGGGTCGTCCCGGTGGGACCGGCCGCCGGTTACCGGCCGGTACGCGAGCCCTTAAGGATCGTTCAGGCTCCCGCTCTACACTCGGACTCGGGACGACGACTTGAGAAGGAGCTCCGCGCATGGACGCTGACGAGATCGCCGCCGGTCGGGCCCGCTGGCAGGCCCGCTACGACGCCGCCCGCAAGCGCGACGCGGACTTCACCACGCTGTCCGGAATGCCGGTCGAGCCGGTGTACGGCCCGCCGGAGGACACCGCGTACCCCGGGTTCGAGCGGATCGGCTGGCCGGGCGAGTTCCCGTACACCAGGGGTCTGTATCCGACCGGCTACCGCGGACGGACCTGGACCATCAGGCAGTTCGCCGGTTTCGGCAACGCCCGGCAGACCAACGAGCGCTACAAGATGATCCTCGGCGCGGGCGGCGGCGGTCTCTCCGTCGCCTTCGACATGCCGACGCTGATGGGCCGCGACTCGGACGACCCGCAGTCCCTCGGCGAGGTCGGCCACTGTGGTGTCGCCGTGGACTCGGCCGCCGACATGGAGGTGCTGTTCGACGGCATCGACCTGGCCGGCGTGACCACCTCGATGACCATCTCCGGCCCGGCCGTGCCGGTCTTCTGCATGTACCTGGTCGCCGCCGAGCGGCAGGGCGCCGACCTGTCCACGCTGGACGGCACGCTCCAGACGGACATCTTCAAGGAGTACATCGCGCAGAAGGAGTGGCTGTTCGACCCCGAGCCGCACCTGCGCCTCATCGGCGACCTGATGGAGTACTGCGCCCGGGAGATCCCCCGGTACAAGCCGCTGTCCGTCTCCGGCTACCACATCCGTGAGGCCGGCTCGACCGCCGCGCAGGAGCTGGCGTACACGCTGGCCGACGGGTTCGGGTACGTCGAGCTGGGCCTGTCGCGCGGGCTGGACGTGAACACGTTCGCCCCCGGCCTGAGCTTCTTCTTCGACTCGCATGTGGACTTCTTCGAGGAGATCGCCAAGTTCCGCGCCGCCCGCCGGATCTGGGCCCGCTGGCTGCGCGACGTGTACGGCGCGACCAGCGAGAAGGCGCAGTGGCTGCGGTTCCACACGCAGACCGCCGGTGTGTCGCTGACCGCGCAGCAGCCGGTGAACAACGTGGTCCGTACCGCCGTGGAGGCCCTGGCGGCGGTGCTCGGCGGCACCAACTCGCTGCACACAAACGCCCTCGACGAGACGCTCGCCCTGCCCACCGACGAGTCGGCCGAGATCGCCCTGCGGACCCAGCAGGTGCTGATGGAGGAGACCGGGGTGACGAACGTGGCCGACCCGCTCGGCGGGTCCTGGTACGTCGAGGCGCTCACCGACCGGATCGAGGCCGAGGCGGAGGAGATCTTCGCCCGGATCAAGCAGCTCGGCGGGGAGGGCCCGCACACCATCGGCCCGATGACCTCCGGCATCCTGCGCGGCATCGAGGACGGCTGGTTCACCGGGCACATCGCCGAGTCGGCGTTCGTCTACCAGCAGGCGCTGGAGAAGGGCGACAAGAAGATCGTCGGCGTCAACTGCCACACCGGCACCGTCGCCAAGGACCTGGAGATCCTGCGCATCTCGCACGAGGTGGAGCTGGAGCAGCGCCGGGTGCTGACCGAGCGCAAGTCGGCCCGCGACGACGCCGCCGTCACCGCCGCCGTGGCGCGGATGGTCGAGGTGGCGCGGACCGGCGAGAACATGATCCCCGCCATGCTCGACGCGGTCCGCGCCGAGGCCACCCTCGGCGAGATCTGCGACGCGCTCCGCGCCGAGTGGGGCGTCTACCGCGAGCCCGCCCGCTTCTGACCCCCGCTCTGCAAGGAAGGGCCTCTTGTCAACAGCAGCTGTTGACAAGAGGCCCTTCCTTGCGGGCGGGCTGAGCTGGGGGAGAGTGGTGACTGTCGCCGTCGCGGCTGGTCGGAGATCCGTCGCGTACGTGCGAGACTAGACAACCATGAGCGACCCACGGATCACCTCGTCGATCTTCACCCGCGGCGCGGTCGACCTCAGCGCGCTGCGCACCCCCGCACCGGCCGACACCTCCACCGCCACACCGTCTCCGGGCGGCACACCCGCCGGGCTGCCGGGCAGCCCCGCCGGGTCCGCCGCCGTGATCGACGTGACCGAGGCGAACATCCAGTCCGAGGTGCTCGAACGCTCGCTCACCACACCGGTCGTGGTCTTCTTCGGCGCCGCCGGCTACCCGGAGAGCGACCAGTTCGCCCCGGTGCTGGAGAAGCTGGCCGCCGAGGGCGGCGGAGCGTGGCTGCTGGCCCGGGTCGACGTGCAGCAGCAGCCGCGGCTCGCGCAGATGTTCCAGCTGCAGGCGCTGCCCACCACGTACGCCATCGTCGGCGGACGCCCGATCGACGCCTTCCCCGGCCCGGTGCCGGAGTCGCAGTTGCGACAGTGGCTCCAGGCGGTGCTCAAGGCCGGCGGCGTCACAGTCGCCGAGCCGGAGGACCCGCGCCTCGACGCCGCCGACGACGCGCTGATGAGCGGCGACCTCGACGCGGCCGAGGCGGCGTACCGGAAGATCCTCGCCGAGTCGCCCGGGGACGCGGCGGCGGAGGCGGGCCTGGCGCAGGTCGGGCTGGCCCGCCGGGTCGCCGGCGCGGACCCGCAGGGCGCGCTCGACGCCGCGGCCGCCGCCCCCGACGACGTCGACGCCCAGCTGCTGGCCGCCGACATCGAGGTGCTCAGCGGCCTCGCCGACCAGGCGTACAAGCGGCTCGTCGGCCTGGTCCGGCGCACCGCCGGAGACGACCGGGACCGGGTACGCCAGCACCTGCTCGGCCTGTTCACCATCGCCGGCCCGGACGACCCGGCCGTGGCCTCCGCCCGACGCGCCCTGGCCAGCGCACTGTTCTGAGTCAACCCGCGCGGGCCGGCGCACCGCCGGCCCGCCCGACCGCCGAGGACGGGAGCCCATGATGCGCCGGATCGCCGTCCTCGACGCGCCGACGAACCTCGGACTGCGCCCGCCGACCGCCAGCTCCGTCCCCGGCTGCGCCAAGGCGCCTGGTGCGCTGCGCGACCACGGCCTGCTCGCCCGGCTGCGGGCACGCGACGCCGGCTGCCTCACCCCGCCCCGGTACGACCCGGGGGACTGGCGACCCGGCGACGGCGTCTGCCACGCGCCGGAGATCTCCGCGTACTCGCTGGCGCTCGCCGACCGGATCGGCGCGATCATCGACCGGGGCGAGTTCCCGCTGGTGCTCGGCGGGGACTGCTCGGTGCTGCTCGGCTCGGCGCTGGCCATGCACCGCCTCGGCGAGGCGGTCGGCGGGCGGATCGGGCTGGTCTTCGTCGACGGCCACTCCGACTTCCGGCACCCGGGCAACGCCTCCTACGTCGGTGCGGCGGCCGGGGAGGACCTGGCCCTGGTCACCGGCCGGGGCCAGCCCGACCTGGCCGCTATCGAAGGGCGACGGCCCTACTTCCGGGACATCGACGTGGTGGTGCTCGGCATCCGCGCGCAGGACGAGTACCGCCTCGACCTCCAGGCCGCCGGCATCACCACCCGGCCGGTGCCGGCGCTGCGCGCCGAGGGCGCGGCCCGGACCGCCCAGTGGGCGCACGAGCAGCTCGTCGACTGCGCCGGCTACTGGGTGCACATCGACGTGGACGTGCTCGACCCGGCGGTCATGCCCGCCGTGGACGCGCCCGACCCGGGCGGCATCGCCTTCGCCGAGCTGGAGATCCTGCTCGCCGGGCTGGTCGACACCCCGCACTGCCTCGGCGTCGAGCTGACCGTCTTCGACCCCGACTACGACCCGGACGGGGCGTACGCGGCGGAGATCGTGAACACGGTGGTGGCCGGGCTCGCCCCGGTCGTCGCGCCCGGTGCCGTGCCGCCCCGGCTGCTGCCGGCCGGGCCGGTCGCACCGGCCCCCCGCACCGACAGCCGCCGGGCCGAGCCGGTGGCGGTGACCGTGCCGGTGCCCGCCGTCGCGACGGACCCGATCGGCCCACCCGCCGCCGTCGACGGGCTCGACGAACGCGCGTCGGCGGATGCCGAGGAGCCACCGCCGTGGCCCGGCCCGGAGGATCGGCTACCGCCCGTCGGTCCCGGTCTGCTCCGCCGCGTGGCGGTGCCCGACGCGGACGTGCCGCCGGTCGAGGAGGCGCCGTCGGTCGCCGACGGCACCCCCTGAGCAGCCGGTCACGTCATGGCCGGGTCGTCGCGGTCCGCCGACGGGCCGGGCTCCGGCGGGGTGGGCGACCGAGGCAGGTCCACGGGAGGCGTGCCCCCGGAGCCCGGCTCGGCGCCGGTCGCGGCCAGCACGTCCAGCACGACCCGGGTGAGCAGCGTGGCCAGCGCCAGCAGCACGCAGATCGTCACGCCGGCACGCAGCACCCGACCGTGCGGCAGCACCTCGGCCAGCACCAGCACGGCCAGTGCCGTCCCGGTCACGATGACGCTCACGATGAACAGGGAGTACGCGCGCACCCGGGGCCGGGTCCAGAACAGGACACCGCCCGGATCGTCGCGCCGGAGCCGGCGGTTCTGCGCCCGCAGGCGATCCAGGAACCGGGACTCCCAGATCAGCGCGAGCAACACCACCGGGAGTACCTGGGCGGCGGTCGCATAGAGGTCGGGGAACACCGAGGCCCCCTCCACTGTGGTCGGAGCCGTTGTGGTCAGAGCCGTATCATCCAGCACTCCGGCATCGACGCGGATCGCACGAATGGTCGAACCACGTCGATGTGAGCGCGGTCAGCCGGCCAGCCCGCGCAGGAACCGCTCGGCGATCGGCGCCGCGACCTTCGAGCCCGCCCCGCCCTGTTCCACGAAGACGGCGAAGGCCACGTCGCCCTGCCAGCCGACGAACCAGGCGTGCGTGTGCGCCGGGTTGTTGTCGTACTCCGCGGTGCCGGTCTTGCCGTGCACCGGCTCGCCCGGGACGTCCGCGAGCACGCTGCCGCTGCCCGATGTGACCACCCCGCGCATCATCGTCTTCAGCGCCGCCACCGACTCCGGCTTGAGCGCCTCGCCGGCCGGCGCGGGCTTGGCCGGCGCCGGGTCGAGCAGCAGCTTGGGCTGCTCGAACTTGCCCCGGGCCACCGCCGCGGTGGCGCTCGCCATCGTCAGCGGGCTGACCAGCGTGGTGCCCTGCCCGATCGCGGCGGCGGCCTGCTCGGTGGCCGGGCCGTTGGCGGAGATCTTGCCGGTGAACGCGTCGGTGCCCAGATCCCACTCGGCCTCCAGGCCGAGCGACCGGCCCGCCTGCGCGAGCCCGTCCGGGCCGAGCTTCGGCGCCAGCGCCACGAACGCGGTGTTGCAGGACTTGGCGAAGTCGGTGGCGAACGGCACCGCGCCCAGCTCGAAGTTGTCCGAGTTCTTGAAGACCCGGCCCTCGACGGTCGCCGTCTTCGGGCAGTTCACAGTCGTCTGCGGGGTCACCGCACCGCGGTCGAGCAGGCCGAGCGCGCTGACCATCTTGAACGTCGAACCCGGCGGAACCTGGGCGGTGAAGGCGAGGTTCTCGCCCGCCGCGCCCGGACCGTTCGCGGCGGCCAGCACCGCGCCGTCGCTGATCCGCACGGCGACCAGGGCGGAGCGGCGGGTCTGCCCGCGCAACGCGGCGTCGGCGGCGTTCTGGGTGGCCGCGTCGATCGTCGTCTTCACCGGCTGACCGGGCTTCGGGTCGCTGCGGAACAGCTCCGTGCCGGTCGGCTCCACCTTGCCGTCCGGGGTGGTCCGTTCGGTGATCACGGTGACGCCGGGGGTGCCGCGCAGCCGTTCGTCGTACCGGCCCTGGAGGCCGCCGTGGCCGACCAGGTCGCCGCGCGCGTACCGGTCGGGGTGGGCCTGGAGGTCGTCGGCGGTGGCCTGGTCGACCGAGCCGAGCAGCGCCCGGGCGAACTCGCGGGTCGGCGCCAGCATGAGCTGCTCGGAGACGAACCGGGTGCCGGCCAGGTCGTAGATGCGCGGCTTGATCTGCCGGTACGCCTCGTCGCGCAGCGTCACCACCTCGACGAGCCCGTCCGCCTTCGCCTCCTTGAGCCGCTTGGGCAGGTCGCCGAGGTCGACCGGCGGGGTGAGCGCGGGCCGGATCGCCTTGAACGCGGTGTCCAGCTTCCGGACCATGCCCGGTACGTCGTCGATCTCGCCGGGGACGAGCTGCACCCGGACCACCGGGCGGGGCGCGACGATCGGCTGACCGGCGGCGTCCAGCACACCGGCGCGCTGCGCCGGCTCCCGCCGCAGCGCGATCCGGTCCCCGCTCTCCAGCTTCTCGTGCACCACCGACGGCTCCCAGACCACCTGCCACTGGTCGTCGCCGCCGCGCTTGAGGCGTACCGGATTCTCGTAGGCCCAGGTGCCGCCGCCGGGCAGCGCCCAGCTCACCTTGACGCGCGCGGTGGCGACGTCGCCCTTGGTGGTGATCTCCCCGGTGCGGGCCAGCTCCGGCGGGTTGGCCGCGAGCGCGCCGGCGAGCGCCTGGATCTGCTTGGTCACCTCACCGGCGGGCACCCGCCCGCCGGCCGGCTCGACGAAGCCGACCGCCTGCAGGTCGCCGGAGCGCCAGCCGCCGAGGAACGCCTCCACGGCCGTCTCCGGGCCGTCGTCTCCGGAGCATCCGGTCAGCGCACCGGCTGTGACCAGGACTGCGGCCAGCGCGGCGAGGGCACGGTGACGGGTGTGGCGGCGGGGGCGGACGGGGTACGACACGGGCATGAAGCGGTCCCTCCGGTGCTCAACTGCCCTGCACGCTAGTACGACGCGGCGCTCGCCACCGCCCCGCCACGGCCTCCGGGAGCGCGAGAAGCAGCGTGTGGCAGTGTGATGAACATCGCCAGTCGGGGTACTCCGCGATCGGCCGACCACGAACCCGCAACGGGTGAAAGGACAGAGTCCCGATCCGGACGTCCGGCCGGTGGTCCGCCGCGGGAGGTACCGCGCGGTAGGGCCTAGGCTGGGCGGCAGAGTGACCCACAACGCGGTGGGTCGAGGGGAGTGGCACCGATGGACCGGCGTCCGGCGATCAAACCGGGACCCGACCTCCGGCAGGCTGACACCGGCCGGGACGACGACAGCTTCGATTCGGCGACCGACGGGGACGGTTTCAGCCGTCTCGACACAGGAGTGACCGGGATGACCGGTTCCAGCATCGACACCCTCTACGACCTGGGCCTGCCTGCGCAGGCACTGGCCGACGAGTCGGAGGACGCCGAGCTGGACGAGCCCGTTCCCAACGCGGAGCGGCTGGTCGCCCAGGCGGTCGCACTCGCCGGCGACGACCACGACGCGGCCACGCTGGTGGACCGCTTCTGGCGGTTCGCGCCGGACGAGGAGCTGATCGGCTTCACCGCCGAGGAGATGCTGGAGGCGGCCCG
Organism: Micromonospora sp. WMMA1949; assembly: GCF_027460145.1. NCBI lineage: Bacteria > Bacillati > Actinomycetota > Actinomycetes > Micromonosporales > Micromonosporaceae > Micromonospora > Micromonospora sp. WMMA1949. The sequence goes on from NZ_JAPZBG010000001.1 coordinate 3,832,678, forward strand.
GGCCCACCGGGACCTGGCCCAGCAGCGGGTGCCGGGCGAGCTGAAGCTCCGCATCCACGAGCCGGACGCCGAACAGCACCACACGGTCGTCGAGATCGTCACCGACGACATGCCGTTCCTCGTCGACTCGGTGACCGCCCTGCTGAACTCCCGCCACCTCGACGTGCACCTGCTGGTGCACCCGCTGGTCGTGGTGCGGCGCGAGCCGCTCGGCCGGCTCACCGAGGTCTCCGCCGACGTGGAACCGGACGACGCCATCGCCGGTGACCTGGTCGAGAGCTGGATGCGGATCGAGATCGACCCGGTCCGTGACCCGGCCGAGCGGGAGGCGCTGCGCCGCGAGTTGCAGCGGGTGCTCACCGACGTGCGCGAGGCGGTCGAGGACTGGCCGAAGATGCGGCAGCGAGCCCTCGCGCTCGCCGACGAACTGGCCGCCGCCCGCACGTCGGACAATCGCCCGCCGGTGCCGGAGAAGGACATCACCGACTCGGTGGAGCTGCTGCGCTGGCTGGCGCACGACCACTTCACGTTCCTCGGCTACCGCGAGTACCGCCTGGTGCACACCGACGGGGCGCGCGGCGGGCAGGCCCTGGAGGCGGTGCTCGGCACCGGGCTGGGCATCCTGCGCTCCGACTCGCCGGAGGCCCGGTCGCTGAACTCGATGACGCCCGAGGCGCACGAGAAGGTGTTGGAGAAGCGCCTGCTCATCATCACCAAGGCCAACTCGCGGGCCACCGTGCACCGCTCGGCGTACCTCGACTACATCGGCTTCAAGATCTTCAACGAGGCCGGCGAGGTGGTCGGGGAACGGCGCTTCCTCGGCCTGTTCTCCACCGCGGCGTACCGGACCAGCGTGCAGGAGCTGCCGGTGGTCCGGCGCAAGGTCGCCGAGGTGCTGGACCGCTCGGGCCTGAGCCTGCGCAGCCACTCCGGCAAGGACCTGTTGCAGATCCTGGAGACCTACCCGCGCGACGAGCTGTTCCAGATCAAGACCGACGACCTCTACCACGCGGTGATCGGCGTGCTGCGGATGGCGGGCCGCCGGCAGCTGCGGGTGTTCCTGCGCCGCGACGCGTACGGGCGGTTCATCTCCTGCCTGATCTACCTGCCGCGGGACCGGTTCACCACGCAGAACCGGCTCCGCATGCAGGACATCCTGCTGCGCGAGCTGAACGGCGTCGGCGTCGACTACACCACCCGGGTGACCGAGTCGATGCTCGCGCGGGTGCACTTCATCGTGCGTACCGACCCGAACAACCCGCCCGGTGACATCGACGCCGACCTGCTCGCCGAGGAGCTGGCCGACGCGACCCGGCTCTGGGACGACGACTACCGGCTGGTGCTGGAGCGCAAGCTCGGCGACGAGCAGGCCAAGCACCTGTTCGCCAGGTACGCCGACGCCTTCCCGGAGGGCTACAAGGACGGGCACACGCCGTACGAGGCGATGAAGGACCTGGCGAAGCTGGAGCTGCTGGAGGAGCCCGGCCAGCTGGAGATGCACCTGTTCCGCAAGCAGGCGCCGCCGCGTCCGTACGCCGGGCGCGCCGCCGACGCCGACGAGGCGATGGACGTGCGGTTCAAGGTCTACCGGTACGGCGAGCCGATGATGCTCTCCGCCGTGCTGCCGGTGCTGCACTCGCTCGGCGTGAAGGTGGTCGACGAGCACCCGTACGAGGTGGAGCGCGTCGACGGCCGGATCTGGCTCTACGACTTCGGTCTGGAGCTGCCCGAGCGGCACCAGGACCTGGCCGAGGTGCGTCCGCACGTGGAGAACGCCTTCGCCGCCGCCTGGCGGGGCGAGGCCGAGGTGGACGGCTTCAACGAGCTGGTGCTGCGCGCCGGGCTCACCTGGCGGCAGGTCGTCGTGCTGCGCGCGTACGCGAAGTACCTGAGGCAGGCCGGCACCGTGTTCTCCCAGGAGTACATGGAGCAGACGTTCATCGCGTACCCGCAGATCGCCGAACTGCTGGTGAAGCTGTTCGAGACCCGGTTCGCCCCGGGCGCGACCACGCTCGACGAGCGCCGGCAGCGCAGCGGTGAGCTGGTCGACGCGATCGGCGAGGCGCTGGACGAGGTGGCCAGCCTCGACCAGGACCGCATCCTGCGGGCCTACCTGACGCTGATCCAGGCCACGCTGCGCACCAGCTTCTACCAGAAGCCGGTGGGCGGGCGACCCAAGGCGTACGTGGCGTTCAAGCTGGACCCGCAGGCCATCCCGGACCTGCCGGCGCCGCGACCCAAGTTCGAGATCTTCGTCTACTCGCCTCGGTTCGAGGGCGTGCACCTGCGCTACGGGCCGGTGGCCCGCGGCGGCCTGCGCTGGTCCGACCGGCGCGAGGACTTCCGGACCGAGGTGCTCGGCCTGGTCAAGGCGCAGATGGTGAAGAACGCGGTGATCGTGCCGGTCGGCGCCAAGGGCGGCTTCGTGCTCAAGCAGAAGCCGGGCGACCGGGACGAGGCGGTGATCTGCTACAAGGAGTTCATCTCCGCCCTGCTGGACGTCACCGACAACATCGTCAGCGGCGAGATCGTGCCGCCCGACGACGTGGTCCGGCACGACGGCGACGACCCGTACATGGTGGTGGCCGCCGACAAGGGCACGGCGACGTTCTCCGACATCGCCAACGAGATCTCCGAGGCGCACAGCTTCTGGCTCGGCGACGCGTTCGCCTCCGGCGGCTCGGCCGGCTACGACCACAAGAAGATGGGCATCACCGCCCGGGGCGCCTGGGAGTCGGTCAAGCGGCACTTCCGGGAGCTGGGCCACGACACCCAGACGCAGGACTTCACAGTGGTCGGCGTCGGCGACATGTCCGGCGACGTGTTCGGCAACGGGATGCTGCTGTCGAAGCACATCCGGCTGGTGGCCGCGTTCGACCACAGGCACATCTTCCTGGACCCGGATCCGGACTCGGCCCGGTCCTGGGAGGAACGCAAGCGGCTGTTCGACATGCCGCGCTCGTCGTGGGAGGACTACGACCGCGAGCTGATCTCCGCCGGCGGCGGCGTCTATTCGCGTACGGCGAAGTCGGTGCCGATCTCGCCGCAGGTCCGCGCGGTGCTCGGCCTCGACGACGACGTCACCCAGATCAGCCCGCAGGAGCTGATGAAGGCGATCCTCACCGCGCCGGTCGACCTGTTCTGGAACGGCGGCATCGGCACCTACGTCAAGGCGTCCAGCCAGACCAGCGCCGAGGTGGGGGACAAGTCCAACGACGCCATCCGGGTGGACGGCAAGAGCCTGCGCTGCCGGGTGGTCGGCGAGGGCGGCAACCTGGGCTTCACCCAGCAGGGCCGGATCGAGTACGCCTCGACCGGCGGCCGCATCTACACCGACTTCATCGACAACGCGGCCGGTGTGGACTGCTCCGACCACGAGGTCAACATCAAGATCCTGCTCAACACGGCGGTGGCCGACGGCGAGCTGGACCGGCCGGAGCGCGACGAGCTGCTGGCCCAGATGACCGACGAGGTCGCCGAGCTGGTGCTGCGGGACAACTACGACCAGGCGCGGGCACTGAACAACGCCCAGGCCCAGGCCGCCTCGCTGCTCCCGGTGCACCGGCGGATGATCAACGAGCTGGAGCGGTCCGGCGCGCTGAACCGGTCGCTGGAGGCGTTGCCGTCGGACGAGGAACTGGCGGTCCGCACCGAGAGCGGCCTGACCGCGCCGGAGTTCGCGGTGCTGCTCGCGTACGTCAAGATCGTGTTGGAGCGCGAGATCGTCGGCGAGGGCCTGGCGGACGAGGAGTGGACGACCGAGGTTCTGGTCAACTACTTCCCGACCCCGCTGCGGAAGCGCTTCGCCGACCGGATGGGCCGGCACCGGCTGCGCCGGGACATCGTCACCACGGTCCTGGTCAACGAGGCGATCAACCGGGGCGGCATCTCGTTCGTCTTCCGGGTGGTCGAGGAGACGGCCGCGTCCGCGGCGGACGTGCTCCGCGCGTACGTGGTGGTCCGCGAGGTGTTCGGCCTGCGCGACCTCTGGGACGCGGTCGAGGCGCTGGACAACAAGGTCTCGCCCGAGTTGCAGACGGCCGTCTACCTGGACACCCGGCGGCTCCTCGACCGCGCGGTGCGCTGGCTGGTCACCAACCGGCGCTCGCCGATCGACGTGCCGGCGGAGATCGCCCGGCTGCGTGACGGTGTGGCCCGGCTCCTGCCGGACCTGGAGCACCGGTTCTGGGGCACCGAGCGGGAGGCCATCGCGGCGCACATCGAGTCGCTGGTCGGCCGCGGGCTGCCGCGTGACCTGGCCGAGCAGGCGACCCGCCTGATGTACAGCTTCGGCCTGCTGGACATCGTCGAGACGGCGCAGGGCACCGGGCGGGACGTGAGCGAGGTGGCCTCGGTCTACTTCGTCCTCTCCGACCGGTTCCGGGTGGACGCGCTGCTGTCGAAGATCTCCCTGCTGCCCCGCGAGGACAGGTGGCAGACCCTGGCCCGGATGGCGCTGCGCTACGACCTGTACGCCGCGCTGGCCGCGCTCACCGCGGAGGTGCTCGGGTCGACGCCGGAGGACGTACCGCCGGTCGAGCGGGTGCAGGCGTGGGAGCAGGCGAACGCCACCTCGATCCACCGGGCGCACCGGGCGATGGGGGAGTTCGACGAGTCCCGCGCCGACCTGTCCGCGCTGTCGGTGCTGCTGCGCCAGATCCGTACCCTGGTCCGGACGTCGGCGGCGGCCTGACGCCGCACGCACGAGTGGCCCGGCGGTCGGTTCCCCGACCGCCGGGCCACCGCCGTTCCCGACCTCAGCCGGTCATCTCGGCGTAGACGACGATGTTGTTCAGGTAGCTGCCGGCCGTCTTGTCGAACACCCCGCCGCAGGTCACCACGCGCAGGGCGGGCGTGGTCGACGGCCCGTAGACCTGCGCGGCGGGAAAGGCGGTCTTCGGGTACGACCCCACCTCCCGCACCGCGAACGTGGCGGGCCTGCCGTCCTGCCGGGCGACCACGATCGTGTCGCCGGGCACCAGCGCGCCGAGGTTGAAGAACACCGCCGGGCCGAGCTGGGCGGAGTCGACGTGACCCACGATCACCGCGTTGCCGGCCTCGCCCGGGCTGGCGCCGGGGGAGTACCAGCCGGCCTTCATGGCCTGGTCCAGCGGGGGCACCTGGACCGTGCCGTCCGGATTCGTGCCGAGCGACATGATCGGGGCCTGCACCCCGATGCGGGGGATCGAGATGGTGACCGGCGCGGACCGGGGCAGCGGGGCCGCTCCGGTGGCACCCGTCGCGGCCGGGGCGCCCGGGGTGGCGGGCCCGGCCGGCAGGCCCGGCGTCGCCTGGCCGGTGGCGCCCGCCGTCGGTTGCCCGTCGCCGCCGGGTACGGGCTGGGCGGAGGCGTCCGGTGTCACCCGCCCTCCGGCGTCCGGGTCGGTGTAGACGGTGCCCGGATCGATCTGTGGCTCCGTGGTGACCGGGCCCGCCTGCGAGATCGGCTGCGGCGGGGCGGGTGGCGGTACGGTGCGGACCGACGCGCCGACCAGGCCGGCCCCGGCCATGGCGAGCAGGACGACGACGGCCGTGCCGACGGCACGCCACGGACTTCCGTGACGGCCGCCGGCCCGGGTCGTCGTCCGGTCAGACCAGGCCACCGGCCCGCCGCCGGCGCAGCAGCACCAGGCCGCCCAGCGCCGCGGCACCGATCATGCCGGCGCCACCGGTGGCGAGGTTGCGGTCCACGCCGGTGGTCGTCATGCCGCCGTCGCCACCGTCGACCCCGCCGCGCGGCAGGACGACCAGCTCGCCCTCACCGCAGGAGCCCCGCAGCTCGTAGCGGCCCGGCCGGGCGTCGTGCGAGACGGTGGCCTCGCCGTAGTAGACGAAGTCCTTCCCGTGCTCCCAGCCGTCCTTGTCGTAGTCGCGCTCGGCGTCCTTGCCGTAGTCGCCCTTCTCGTCCTGCCAGGCGCCTCCGCTCGCCTGCCAGTCGTCCTTGCCGCCCTGCCACGAGCCGTGCTCGTCCTTGCCGTAGTCGCGCTCGGCGTCCTTGCCGTACTCGCCCTTGGCGTCCTTGCCGTGCTCGTCCTTGCCGTGCCGCTCCTTGCCGTCGGGGCCGTGCGCGTCCTTGGTCCAGTCGGGCTCGCCCCGCTTCTCCTTCTCCCAGCCCGGCTCGGCGTCCTGGCCGTACTCGTCGTGCCCCTGCCAGTCCCCGGGCTCGACGGCCGCGCCGGCACCCGCACCGCCCGGCTGCGGCTGTCCTTCCGGCTGGCCGCCCGGCTGGGGCTGGTTCGCCGGAGGCTGCGGCATCCCGTCGCCGCCCGGACCGTTCCCGCCCGGACCGTTCCCGCCCGGACCGTTGCCGCCCGGACCGTTGCCGCCGGGGCCCTTGTCGTCCCAGCCCGGCTCGCCGCGGCCGTCCGGACCCTTGCCGTGCTCGTCCTTGCCGTCCGGGCCCTTGCCGTGCTCGTCCTTGCCGTCCGGGCCCTTGCCGTGCTCGTCCTTGCCGTCCGGGCCCTTGCCGTGCTCGTCCTTGCCCTCCGGGCCCTTGTCGTCCCAGCCCCAGTCCTTGTCACCGCCCCAGTCGCCGCCGCGGTCGGTCCGGTCGCCGTGCTCGCCGTCCCGGGCCGGGTGCAGGTCGACCTTGCCGGTCACCTTCGACCAGACGGTGGCGTGCTTCTGCGGCTCGGAGCAGATCGCGAGCAGTTCGACGGTGTCCCCCGCCTTCACCACGTGCGGCTTGGCGATGACCTTGCCGTCGTCGTGCCCGCCCGCGTAGGCCATCCCCGGGGTGAACGCGAGAAGGCCCGCCCCGCCGAGAGCGGCGCCCGCGACCACCTTCCCGAGCATCTTCTTAGCCATGACCAGCGTCTCCATCCCTGTTCGTCCTGAGCCCGACGTCAGTCGCGCTAAGGCCGACGTTAGACCTTTTCGCGAGTTATTCGGGGAAAGATTCGCTTTTAGGAGTTTGTCGAGATCAGGCGTGTCCGCGCTGTCCCCGACCCGGCGCGCCGATCGGCCCCACTTCGGTCGCCGTCGTCGCCGCTTCGCCCGTCGTGCCCCGGCGTCGCGGAGCTGCGCGCCGTGGGTGGAACGTCACGGGTGTCATCGGGCCGTTTTGACACCCATGGCGTTCCACCGAGCCGGGCGGGTCGTAGCGGACGGGGTTGGTGGGACGGGCGGGGCGGGTGCGGGCCGGCGGTAGGGTGGGCGGCGAGCGCATCGAACCATTGCCATGGAAGCGCTCCCATGCAAGAATCGCTGCACGCGGTTCGGGGAGCCACACCGCGAGCTCAGACGTCGAGGGCAACCGGCACCACCGGACGACGTCCGGCTCCATCGGCCGGTCCTGCGGACCGGTCGGCACCACCACCCCCCACAACGCCCGTCCGGGTCGGGCGTCCCCCGAAGAAACCCGTGGCGCGCACGGTCGTTCCCACGACCGCCGCCGCCATTTGCGCCGGGCCGTACGCGGATCCGGTCTCGCCCAAGGAGATCAGTGGCATGAATCTGTGGAGAAGGCTGTCCGGCCGGAGCCGGACGCTCGCGCTCACCAGCGCCGGCGTCCTGGTAGCCGGTGGACTGGTGACCCTCCCGGTCACCGCGGCGCAGGCCGCCACCCAGTGCAGCGTGACCTACACGACCAGCGACTGGCCCGGTGGTTTCACCGGCAACGTGACCATCAGGAACATCGGTGACGCGCTCAGCTCGTGGAACCTCGGCTTCACCTTCCCGAACAGCTCGCAGCGCGTGGTGAACGGCTGGTCCGCGAGGTGGTCCCAGAGCGGGCAGAACGTCACCGCGCAGAACGAGTCGTACAACGGGTCGCTCGCCAGCGGCGCCAGCACCACCATCGGCTTCAACGGCTCCTGGAGCGGCAGCAACCCCAAGCCGACCCAGTTCACGCTCAACGGCACTGTGTGCAACGGCGGCACGCCGACCACCAGCACCCCGCCGACGAGCACGCCGCCGACCAGCACGCCGCCCACGAGCACGCCGCCGACGTCGACCCCGCCGACCTCGACGCCGCCGACCAGCCCGCCGCCGCCCGGGCAGCGGGTCGACAACCCGTACGCCGGTGTGAAGGGGTACGTGAACCCCGAGTGGAAGGCCAAGGCCGAGTCGGTGTCCGGCGGCAACCGGGTGTCGAACAACCCGACCGCCGTCTGGATCGACCGGATCGCCGCCATCAACGGCACGCCGGACAGCAGCTCCAACGGCGCGATGGGCGTCCGTGACCACCTGGACGCCGCGGTCGCCCAGGGTGCCGGCTACATCCAGTTCGTCATCTACAACCTGCCCGGCCGGGACTGCTCCGCGCTCGCCTCGAACGGTGAGCTGGGCCCGGACGAGCTGCCCCGCTACAAGGCCGAGTACATCGACCCGATCGCCGCGATCCAGGGCGACTCGAAGTACCGGAACCTGCGCATCGTCAACATCATCGAGATCGACTCGCTGCCCAACCTGGTGACCAACACCTCGGGCAACGCGGGCGGCACGGTCATGTGTGACACGGTGAAGGCCAACGGCGCGTACGTGAACGGTGTCGGCTACGCCCTGGCGAAGCTGGGCGCGATCGGCAACGTCTACAACTACATCGACGCCGCCCACCACGGCTGGATCGGCTGGGACAGCAACTTCGGCCCGGTCGCCGACCAGCTCAAGGCCGCCGCTGTGGCCTCCGGCAGCACCGTCGCCAACGTGCAGGGCTTCATCGTCAACACGGCGAACTACTCCGCGCTGAGGGAGCCGTACGTCAAGATCACCGACACGGTGAACGGCCAGACCGTCCGGCAGTCCAAGTGGGCCGACTGGAACCAGTACCTCGACGAGCTGTCGTTCGCCCAGGCGTTCCGGCAGAAGCTGGTCTCGATCGGCTTCGACAGCAACATCGGCATGCTGATCGACACCTCCCGCAACGGTTGGGGCGGCGCCGCCCGGCCGACCGGCCCCGGCCCGTCGACCAGCGTGGACGCGTACGTCGACGGCGGCCGGGTCGACCGCCGCTTCCACACCGGCAACTGGTGCAACCAGGCCGGCGCGGGTCTCGGCGAGCGGCCGCAGGCCAACCCGGAGCCCGGGATCGACGCCTACGTCTGGGTGAAGCCCCCGGGTGAGTCGGACGGCTCCAGCAAGGAGATCCCGAACAACGAGGGCAAGGGCTTCGACCGGATGTGCGACCCGACCTACACCGGCAACGCCCGCAACGGCAACAACATGTCCGGTGCCCTGCCGGACGCGCCGATCTCCGGCGCCTGGTTCGCGGCCCAGTTCCAGCAGCTCATGCAGAACGCGTACCCGCCGCTCTCCTGAGCCGCGGTGAGGGCCACCCGCCGCGGCGGGAGTGAGGCACCGCCGCGCGGGTTCCCCGGGCCCCTGGTCGACGCCCACGTCGACCAGGGGCCCTCGGCCGTCCCGGTGTCAGGGCACGGTGCGCTCGATCGCCGCCCGGCCCAGCTCGGCCAGGTCGCGGCGGGCCCGTTCCAGGTTCTCCGGCGTCACGTCCTGACCCCGGGCCTGCACCAGGTCCTCCGGATCCCAGGGCTGCTCGGCGCCGGTACGGATGTCGTCCGGGGCGGCACCGGTGCCGGTGCCGGTCGCGCCGGTCCCGGCCGCGTACGGGTCACCGATCAGGTTCGGTGAACCGGTGTCCGGCACCGCGCCGTCCGGCTCGGTGAAGACGGGGTTGTCCGGGTCGGTGCCGCCGCTGCGCAACTGGGGCACCGTGCTGTCGTCGTCCACCGCCGCGGCCACCTCGGGGGTCTCCTCCAGCGGCCGCTCGCCACCGCGGTCACGATCGGTCATGCTGCTGCCCTCCTGTCCCTTCGCGTGATCCCCGTGGCCTACCCGGTGCGGACCGCGCCATGCGGGCGGAGGGGTCAGGACTCGTCGCGCTGCGGCTCCGGCGGCTCGGTCGGGCGCAGCCGCTGCCACAGCAGCATCAGCAGCCCGAACACCAGCATCGCCGCGCCGGCCCACAGGTTGATCCGCAGGCCCTGCGCCTTCTCGATCTCGGCGGAGGTGTCGAACAGTCCCAGCAACCCGACGATCAGGCCGTACGCCACGAACAGGCCGCCGATGACCCGGCGGATGTCGAACAGCCGGGCCGCGGCGGAGCGCTCCTCCCGGGCGTCCTCGGTCTCGTCGACCAGCGGGTCGTGCGCCTCGCCGCCCTGGTAGTGGCGGTCCGCGTCGTCTGCCATGGCGTGCGTCCCCTCCTTCAGAAGACCGGGATGTAGAACAGGGCGGCGAGGACCACGGCGACGACGCCGAGCAGCACCGGGGAGCGGTACCAGGCGGTGTCGCCGGCCAGCGAGTCGTCGGCGAGCGTGGTGTCGCTGAGGCCGTACACCAGCCCGGTCAGCTCCCGGTCGGTCTTCGGCCGGGTCAGCGGCGTGACGACCGCGGCTACCACCGCGACGGTGGCGAAGGCCAGGCCGGCGCCCCAGAAGCTCTCCTCCAGGTCCGAGTTGAAACTGATCACGCCGCCCTTGTAGAGCAGGTAGGTGGCGGTCGCGACGACGGTGCCGGACAGCAGCGACCAGAACCCGGCCAGCGGCGTCATCCGCCGCCAGAACATGCCGATGATGAAGGTGCCGAACAGCGGGGCGTTGAAGACCGAGAACAGCGCCTGGATGTAGTTCATGATGTTGCTGAACCCGGCCGCGATGAACGCCGTGCCGATGCCGATCACGACCGCGCCGACGGTGGCGATCCGGCCCACCTTCACGTAGTGCTCGTCCGGCATGTCCCGCCGGAAGTACGCCTGCCAGATGTCGTACGTGAACACGGTGTTGAACCCGCTGACGTTCGCCGCCATGCCGGCCATGAACGAGGCCACCAGGCCGGTCACCGCGATACCCAGCACCCCGTTGGGCAGCAGGTCGCGCATGAGCAGCGGGATCGCGTTGTTGTAGACCAGGTCGCCCTCGTCGGCGCCCAGCCCTTTCACGGTGACCAGGGCGATCAGGCCGGGGATCACGGTGACCGCCGGAATGAGCAGCTTCGGGTACGCGGCGATGATCGGCGTACGCCGCGCGGCACTCATGTTCCGTGCGGACAGGGCGCGCTGCACCTCGGCGAAGTTGGTGGTCCAGTAGCCGAAGGAGAGCACGAAGCCGAGGCCGAACACGATGCCCAGCCAGTGCGCGCCGAGTGGGTTGTCGGTGCTGCCGGTGCCCTCCCAGGCGTGCAGTCCGGCCTCGCCGAGCTTGGAGTCGCGGACCGCGTCCATCAGTCCGCTCACGCCGCCGACCTTGACCAGCCCGATCACCGTGATCGGCACCAGACCGGCGATGATCACGAAGAACTGGAGCACCTCGTTGTAGATCGCGCCGGAGAGCCCGCCGACGGTGATGTACGCCAGCACGATCACCGCGCCGACGATGATCGCGAACCAGAGCGGCCAGCCGAGCAGCGCCTGCATGATCAGGGCCAGCGCGTAGAGGTTCACGCCCGCGATGAGCACCTGCGCGACCGCGAAGCTGATCGCGTTGAGCAGGTGGGTGGGGCGGTTGAAGCGCAGCCGCAGGTACTCGGGGACGCTACGGACCTTGGAGCCGTAGTAGAACGGCATCATCACGATGCCGAGGAAGACCATCGCCGGTACGGCGCCGATCCAGTAGTAGTGCACGGTCATGATGCCGTACTGGGCGCCGTTGGCGGCCATGCCGATGATCTCCAGCGCGCCCAGGTTCGCCGAGACGAACGCCAGGCCGGTGACCCAGGCGGGCAGCGAGCGGCCGGAGAGGAAGAAGTCCACGCTGGTACGGATCGCGCGCCGGGCGGCGAAACCGACGCCGAGCACCGTGACGAAGTAGAGCGCGAGGATCAGGTAGTCCACCGCGTTCATGTCCAGACGCAGGCCGCCGCCACCCATGCCCGTGCTCCCCTCGTGTGCACCGCTGCCCGCACGTACCCCGATTGCGAAGTTTCATGCCTGCTGGCCGGTCTGGGTACGGCGGAGCCCCGGCCGGGTCGCCGGCCGGGGCTCCGTGGGGTTCTGCGGGGAGCCTCAGCGCCCCAGGACGCGGTCCAGGAAGTCGCGGTAGCCGCGCACGGCGACCCGGAGCTGTTCGGTGTCGGTGGAGCCGGACTCCTGCCAGGCGCCGAGCCGGGTGCGCTGCTCGCGCAGGGCGGTGGAGAGCGCCTCGATGGCCTCCTCGACGAGCGACTCCGCCTCGCCGACCGCGGCGCGCGGGTCGTCCACGAAGCGCAGCTGCACGTCGCGCCAGCGGTCCCGGAAGCCCTGCGCGGCCTCGGGTGCGAACAGCGTCGCCGCGTCGGCGGGCACCGCGCCGGCCGTGGGCCGCTCGGCGCCGGCCAGCGTCGTGCCGGCCGCCCCGGCGGCTGCCGCGCCCGCCGCCGCTGCGGCGGTGTCGGCGTCCACCCGGTCGTGCCGCCGGTCGGCGTCGTCGCTGGCGGGGACGGGCTCGGCGTCCGGGTCGACCAGGCCGGGCTCGGCGCTGCCGTACCCGACCGCGCCGTCGGCGGCCGCGCCGTCCCGGACGACGCCGTCGATGCGGTCGTCGGTGTCCACCGGGCGGTCGCCCCGGGCCACGTCGTCGCCGGTGCGGTCGTCCCGGCCGTCGCCGTCCACGTCATCGGCGGCGCCGGAGTGCTCGGCGTCCCAGCGGTCCCGGTCGTGCAGGCGGTCCCCGGCGGTCGGGTCGGCCCGCTCGTCGTCCAGCGGGTCGGTGCGTCCCGGCGCGCCGTCGCCCGGCGCGGCCGTGTCCTCGTCGCGCGCGTCGCGCTCGTCCTGCGGACGGCCGCCGGCCAGCGCCGAGGCGGCTACCGCGTCGCCCACCGTGGCCGCGCCGAACGCCGTCGGCAGCGGCGCCGGCTCGGCGTACGGGGGTCGTCCGTCCTCGTCGCGCCCGTCCTCGTCGGTCCGGTCGGCCGCGTCGCGCAGGTCCCCGGCGTCGTAGGCGCGGGTCTCGTCGACCTCGGCGTCGCGCCGCTCGTCGGCGACCGCCGGGTCGTCGAAGGTGCCGCGGTCGTCCAGCGCGTCCTCGGGCACGTCGGCCCGGTCGGCGTCGCGTCGGTCGGCGTGCTCGCCCGGCTGCGGCACCGGCACCGGTGCGGACCGGACGGCCTCGGGGTGGTCCTGCGTGACCTGCTGTTCATCCTGGCGCATGGCGGCGGCCTCCTCAGCGGCTCGGGACGTCGTGGTCGTGGTCGTGATCGGGGTGGCGCTGCTCCGGCTGCTGCGTCGACGTGGGCACCGGGTCCTCGCCGAGCAGGTCGGCGAAGAGGGCTCGGTAGTGCACGAGCGCCTGCCGGAGGTCCTCGGTGCCGGCCTCACCGCGCTCGTTGCGCTGCCGGATCTCGTGGGCGTCGCGGTAGTGGGTGAGCGTGCGGGCGTGCTCGACGGAGAGGTGGGCGATCTGGTCCGAGAAGTCCCCGGTGGGGTACCCGCGCTCGGCGATCAGACGGCTGACCAGCTCGTCGGCCTCGCCGACGGTCTCGGCGGGGGAGTCGACGAAGCGCACCTGGAGTTCTTCCCAGGCGGCGGCGTAGTGGGCCCGCGACTCCGGGCTCAGCGGGGTCAGCTCCAGCTCGGCGTGCCGGCGCTCCCGCTCCCGCAGCTCGCGCTCGGCGGCGCTGCGGCTGTCCTGTTCGGCGACGACCCGGTCGTACTCGGGGCCGAAGCGTTCGCGCAGCGCCCGGCGGCGGCTGGCGACCACGGCGACCGCGACGAGCGCGGCGATGACGGCGACGACGATGACTATGACGACTACCTGGGTGGACGACATGGCTCCTCCTTCGCACGCTGGTATTCCCTCGTGCGGGTGATCGCCAATCCCGTTCTGCGGCACTTTCCGCCCCGGCCGGGAAAAAGGCGCGCTGCCGCGACCGCCGTCCGGTGCCGCAGCGGTGTCCGACTGCGCCCGTCGTGCCCGTCTCGGACCGTAGTGAGAGCCGAGACGGCCGGTAGTGCATCCGCCCCGGATTACGTATCCTGCCCAAGGCGTCCGGGCCGGGGCCCGGCGTCGTGGCCGGCGAAACGGCGGCCGCTGCCGGCGCCACCGAGCGACACCTTCCCGGGCGAGGTCTGATTGAACACCCGTGACTGGCCGATCCGCGCCAAGCTGACCGCGCTGGTCATCGGCCCGGTGACCGGGCTGCTGGCGTTGTGGATCTTCGCCACCACGCTCACCTTCGGGCCCGCGCTCGACCTGCTCTCCGCGCGTACCCTCCTCTACGACCTGGGCCGCCCGGGCGAGGCCGTGGTGGCGGAGCTGCAACGTGAACGGCGGCTGTCGGTGGTCCAGCTCGCCGGCGACCGCGCCCTCCCGGAGCTGACCGAGCAGCGGGTACGCACCGACGACGCGATCGTCGAGCTGCGCCGCAAGGTCGACGGCGGTGACCTGCGCGACGTCGCCGACGCCCAGCTCGACAACCGGCTCGACCAGTTGGTCTCGGCGCTCGACGCGCTGCCCGCCGGGCGCGCGTTCATCGACGACCGGAAGGTCGACCGGGCCGGCGCCGTCGGCCTCTACAGCGGGATGATCGGCTCGGCGTTCCAGGCGTTCGGCGCCATGGCCGCGTTGCCCGACGCGCAGCTCAACCGGGAGGCGACGGCGCTCACCGCGCTGGGGCGCTCCCGGGAGCTGCTCGGGCAGGCCGACGCGCTGCTGGCCGGCGCCGTCACCGCCGGCCGGTACGCCGACGGCGAGCACGAGCAACTGGTACGCACCGTCGAGAACCAGCGCTTCCTGGCCGAGATCGCGGTGGCCGACCTGCCGCCCGCGGAGCGGGCCGCGTACCAGCGGATGACCGAGGGCGCCGGGTTCGGCAAGCTGCGCGCGCTGCAGGACAGCCTGGTCCGCTCGTCCGCGCTGCCCGCCCGGTTCGACATGCGGGCGTGGGACACCAGTCACGCCGAGGTGTGGAAGAGCCTGCGCGACTTCGAGCTGCGCGGCGCCGACGCCCTCGCCGAGCGGTCGGTGCCGATGGCCACCCGGATCCTCGTCCAGCTCGCCGCCGCCGGGGTGCTGGGCCTGGTCGCGATCGTGGTGTGCGTGCTGGTGGCGCTGCGGGTCGGCCGGTCGCTGGCGCAGCGGCTGACCGGCGTACGGGCGGCCGCGACCGAGGTGGCCGAACGCCGGCTGCCCGACGTGGTCGCGCGGCTGCGCCGGGGCGAGGAGGTCGACGTGGCCCGGGAGGCGCCCGAACTCGACCACGGCGGCGACGAGATCGGTCAGGTGGCGCGCGCCTTCAACGAGGTGCGCCGGACCGCGGTCCGCGCCGCCGTCGACGAGGTGACGCTGCGCCGCGGCTTCAACGAGGTGATCCTCAACCTGGCCCGGCGCAGCCAGGGGCTGGTGCACCGGCAGCTGGCGCTGCTGGACCGGCTGGAACGGCGTACCGAGGACCCGGACGAGCTGGCCGGGTTGTTCCAGGTCGACCACCTGGCGACGCGGCTGCGGCGGCACGCCGAGGACCTGGTGATTCTCGCCGGGGCCGCGCCCGGACGCGGCTGGCGCCGGCCGGTCGCCGCCGTCGACGTGATGCGCGGCGCGATCTCCGAGGTCGAGGCGTACGACCGGGTCGACGTGGGCGAGGTGGCCCCGGCCGGGGTGCTGGGCCGGGCCGTCGGCGACGTGATCCACCTGCTCGCCGAACTGATCGAGAACGCCACCACGTTCTCCCCGCCCGGCACCCGGGTGGACGTCACCGGCCGGACCGTCCCGGACGGCTACACCATCGAGATCACCGACCGGGGACTGGGCATGTCCGCGCCGGCCCTGGCCGACGCCAACCGCAAGCTGGCCGAGCCGCCGGAGTTCGACCCGGCCGGCAGCGCCCGGCTGGGGCTGTTCGTGGTGGCGCGCCTGGCCGCCCGGCACGGCGTACGGGTGGAGCTGCGGCCGTCCCGCCCGGCCGGGATCGTCGCCGCGGTGTTCGTACCGTCGGAACTGATCACCGACGAGCCGCCGGTGGGCGCGGACACCTCCGCCGGGCCGGAACGGCGGCGCCTGGCCAAGGTGACGCGGCTGGCCACGGTGCCCCGGCCGGGGCGGCCGGTCCGGCCGGGCCGGGACCGGTCGGAGAGCACAGTGGTCCCGTTGCAGTCGGCGCGCGCCTCGACTGTGGAGCCACCTGCCGACGACGACGGCCTGCCCCGCCGGATCCGGCGCCGCGGCGCGACGGCGCGTCCCCGCGCGGTTGTCACCGACACTCCGGCCCACCGCACCCCGGAGGAGGCCCGCCGGGCCATGTCGGCGTTGCAGGCCGGCACCGCCCGCGGACGCCGGGACGGCGCCCGCACCGCCGGGACCGACCCGGCCACCCCCACGACCGAAACGCGCGACACCGGTACGCCGTCCACGACCGCGGGGCCGGGCGTTCAGCCCGCCCCGCCGGCGCCGGACCCACGAACCGCGACTGAGAGGGACGCCTAGTGGTGCACACGACGCGGCAGAACGCCGATCTCGACTGGCTGCTCGACGACCTGGTGGAGCGCGTTCCCGCCGCCCGCCAGGCGGTGGTGCTCTCGGCGGACGGGCTCCTGCTCGGGGCCTCCACCGACCAGGACCGCACCGACGCGGAACACCTGTGCGCGCTGGCCTCCGGCTTCTCCGGCCTGGCCAAGGGCGCCACCCGGCACCTGGGCGGCGGCGCGGTCCGTCAGACCGTGGTGGAGATGGAGTCGGCCTACCTGTTCGTGACCGCCGCCGGGCAGGGCGCCTGCCTGGCGGTGGCGAGCGACGCCGACGCCGACATCGGCCTGGTCGCGTACGAGATGGCGATGCTCGTCATCCGGGTCGGGGAGAACCTGGCCGCGCCGAGCCGGGTGGCGAGGGAGCGGACCGATGCGCGCTGAGTCGCCGGGGCCGCAGCACGAGTGGCTGGACGCCGACGCCGGACCGGTGGTGCGCCCCTACACGCTCACCGGCGGCCGGGTGCGCCCACCCGTCGACGGCTTCGACCTGCTGGCGTTCGTGCTGGCCACCAGTGGCGCGGACCCGGCCGGTACGCCCGGCCTCCAGCCGGAGCACCGCCGCCTGATCGAGCTGGCCCGGCGGCCGAAGGCCGTGGCCGACCTCGCCGCCGACCTGGACCTGGCCGTGGGCGTGGTCCGGGTGCTGCTCGGCGACCTTCTCGCCCATGGACTCGTCGCGGTGCACCGCCCACCGGCCACCGCGTACCTGCCCGACGACAACATCCTCAAGGCGGTGGTCAGTGGACTCCGTGCGCTATGACCGGGAGCCGGAGGCGGCACGAGTGCCGCTGGCGCTGAAGATCCTCATCGCCGGTGGCTTCGGCGCCGGAAAGACGACGCTGGTCAGCGCGTTGAGTGAGGTTCGGCCGTTGCAGACCGAGGAGGTCCTCACCGGGGCCGGGCTCGGTACCGACGACGTCTCCGGGGTCGAGCAGAAGTCGACCACGACCGTGGCGATGGACTTCGGCCGGATCACCATCAACGACGACCTCCAGGTCTATCTGTTCGGCACCCCGGGCCAGGACCGGTTCTGGTTCCTCTGGGACGAGCTGGCGTTCGGCGCGCTCGGCGCGGTGGTGCTCGCCGACACCCGGCGGCTCGCCGACTGCTTCCCCTCGATCGACTACTTCGAGCAGCGGGGCATTCCGTTCGTGGTGGGCGTCAACTGCTTCGAGGGTTCCCGCCGGTTCGGCCTGGAGGCGGTCCGCGACGCCCTCGACCTGGACCCGGACGTGCCGCTGGTGCTCTGCGACGCCCGGGACCGGCAGTCCGGCAAGCTGGTGCTGATCTCGCTCGTCGAGCACGTGGCGCGGCAGCGCGGCGAGCCGGTGCCGGTGGGCTGAGCACCCGCACCCGATCCGTCGGGCGCGGTGGGACTGACCGGGCGCGCCACCGGGAAGCCTCTGGTTGGATCGCAGGCAGGACCGACGAGAGGTGGGAGCGGTGACCGGGCAGGACGAGATCGTCCACATCGGTGGCTACACGGCGGAGACGGGCGGGCGGGCCGAGGGCGTCGTGGCGGCCCGGCGGGACCGGGCGACCGGGGAACTGACCCCGCTGGGCGTCGTGGCGGTCACCCCGTCGCCGTCGTTCCTGGTGCGGCATCCGGCGCTGCCGGTGCTGTACGGGTGCAACGAGTTGCCCGACGGGCAGGTGAGCGCGTTCCGGGTGGCACCGGACGGCGACCTCACGCCGCTGGGCGTCCGCGAGACCGGCGGCGCGGAGCCGTGCCACCTGGCGGTCGCACCGGACGGGCGGCACCTGTTCGTGGCGAACTACGGCGGCGGCAGCGTGGCGGTGTTCGGCCTGGACGCCGACGGCGTGCCGGGGGAGCGCACCGACCTGGTGCGGCACACCGGCCACGGCGCCGACCCGCAGCGGCAGGAGCACGCGCACTGCCACATGGTCTCGCCCGACCCGGCCGGCGGCGGGCTGCTCGCTGTCGACCTGGGCACCGACTCCGTCTACCGGTACGCGGTCGACGCCGGCCGGTTGACCGAGCGGGAGCCCCGGGTACGGACGGCGCCCGGGACCGGGCCCCGGCACCTGGCCCGGCACCCGGACGGGCGGCGCTGCTGGCTCGTCGGCGAGCTGGACGCCACGGTCACCGCGTACGAGCTGACGCCGGACGGGCCGCGGCAGCGGACGCGTGTCGACGCCAGCGGCCGGACCGGGCACGTCCAGCCCTCCGAGGTGGCGGTCGGGCCCGGGGGACGTTTCCTCTACGTGGGCAACCGCGGTGTGGGCACGGTCGCGGTCTTCGCGCTCGACGGTCCCGCGCCGGAGCTGGTGGCCGAGGTCGACACCGGCGGCGAGTGGCCCCGGCACTTCGCCTTCGCCGGTGCGCACCTGTACGTGGCGGACGAGCGGGCCGACATGATCAGGATCTTCCGGGTGGATCCGGACGGCGGGGTGCCCGAGCCGGTGGGGGAGCCGGTGCCGGTGGCCAGTCCGACGTGCGTCCTACCGTGACGGAACGGTCACCAATTGCCAGTCCGAAGTGGACTGAAGTCACCTTAAATGACTGACCAGTAACTTAACGTATGGGTTAGGTGATCAACTGTTTCTGCTGCGTAACTTTCGTCCGAACGGTTGTGGTGGTAACCCCACGAGGTACGCAAGATGGTCACCGTGTCTGGCCGCCATCGCATGCGTTCTCACCTCCGCGGAGCAGGTGCCGCCGCCGTGGCGGCCGCCCTGGTCGCCGTCGTAGCCGGCTCCTGGTTCGGCTACCAGCAGCTGGCCGGCCCGAACTGTTCGGGCCGCATCGAGCTGTCGGTGGCGACCGCCCCGGAGATCGCCCCCGCGGTGCGCGCCGCCGCCGACCAGTGGGTCTCCGACGGCGCGGCGGTGGGCGGAACGTGCATCGCGGTGAACGTCTCCTCGTCCGAGTCGGTCGAGGTGGCTGCCGCGGTGGCGAGCAAGCACGGTGCCACGCTCGCCGGCGTCGGGCAGGCCAGCGGCACCGCCGTCACCCCCGACGTCTGGGTGCCGGACTCCTCGACCTGGCTGGTCCGGCTCAAGAGCGGCGGGGCCAGCGCGTTCGCGCCGACGAACGGTGCCTCGATCGCGCGCAGCCCGGTCGTGGTGGCGCTGCCCGAGCCGGTGGCCTCGCGCATCGGGTGGCCGGACAAGAAGCTGCGCTGGTCCGACCTGCTGACCCAGGTCACCGCCAGCAAGCCGCTGCGGGCCGGGATCGTCGAGCCGACCCAGGACGCGGCCGGCCTGTCCGGCCTGCTGTCGCTGACCGCCGCGGCCAGTTCCACCGGCGAGTCCGGCTCGCCGAAGGCGCAGGAGGCGATGGTCGGTGCGCTGCGTGCGCTGGCGACCAACCGTTCCTCGCTGCGGCAGGACCTCCTCGCGCGGTTCCCGCGCTCGTCGGACCCGACGGCGATCGCCAACGGGCTGGGGGCGGCGGCGCTGTCCGAGGAGGACGTGATCGCCTACAACAGCACCAAGCCGCCGATCCGGCTCGCCGCGCTCTACCTCGAGCCGGCGCCGATCCCGCTGGACTACCCGTTCGCGGTGCTGCCCGGCATCGAGCCGTCCAAGGCGTCCGCCGCCCGGGTGCTCTTCGAGGTGCTGCGTACGCCGGCCTTCAAGGACCGGCTCGCCTCGCAGGCGCTGCGCGCGCCGGACGGCAACTGGGGGCAGGGCTTCCAGGCCCCGACCGGCGCGCCGAGCCCGGCCAACGGCGGCGCGAGCCAGGTGCCGCCGTCGGGTCAGGGCGGCGCGGCCGACCTCGACCCGGGTGCCATCTCGACCGCGACCACCACCTGGTCGGTGGCCACGCAGTCGGGCCGGATGCTCTGCGTCATCGACGTCTCCGGCTCGATGAAGAAGCCGGTCGCGACCGCCAACGGCGCCAGCCGGGAGCAGGTCACCGTCGCCGCCGCGAGCCAGGGCCTCGGGCTGTTCGACGACTCCTGGTCGATCGGCCTCTGGACCTTCTCCACCAACCTCCAGGGCTCGCAGGACTGGAGCGAGTTGGTCGGAATAAAGCCTCTGTCCAGCAACCGGGGCGCGCTCCAGCGCGGCCTGGCCTCGATCAAGCCCTCCAGCGGCGACACCGGCCTGTACGACACCATGCTCGCGGCGTACAAGAAGGTGCAGCAGGACTGGGAGCCGGGCAAGGTCAACTCGATCGTGCTGTTCACCGACGGCAAGAACGAGGACGCCAACGGCATCTCGCAGAAGGAACTGCTGGACCAGCTGAAGAAGCTGAAGGACGACGAGCAGCCGGTCCAGGTCGTCATCATCGGCATCGGCACCGAGGTGAACCGGGCCGAGCTGGAGTCGATCACCAAGGTCACCGGCGGCGGCGCGTTCGTCACCACCGACCCCAGCAAGATCGGCGAAATCTTCCTCCGGGCGATCGCGCTCCGGCCGCCCGCCCCCCGCTGATCTGAAGCTCAGCGCTAGTCTTCCGCCGTACCGGAAATCCGGTACGGCGGAAGGCTTCCCGGGTCAAGACGCGGGATGAGAACTGACGGTAATGCGTCCGAATCAATCGGTAACCATAATTGTCCAGGCATGATGACCGGGTGCCTCGACCGCGGGCTCCACACCGGAGCCGGGCGGGGACGAGGCGGTCCTGAGCGAAGTGGGGAGGGCCGGTGACCTCGGCGACGCTGTTGACTCCTGCCACGTCGTCGCGACCCGGTGGTGAACGCCCGGGCAAGACGACGCGAGCCGCGGAGCGGGCCTACATCCGGGTCCTGGTGGTGCTGGACACCGCCGTGCTCGCGGTGGCCATCCTGGTCGGTTACCTGGCCCGGTTCGGAGACGAGGAGCCGACCGGTTCCGAGATCCCGTACGTGGTGGTCGCCCCGGCGCTGCTGCTGGTCTGGCTCGTCTCGCTCAAGGCGATGCGGTGCTACGACGACCAGGTGCTCGGCTACGGCGCCGACGAGTACCGGCGGGTCAGCGCGGCGAGCATGCGACTCGCCGGCGGCATCGCCATCGCCGGGTACATCGCCGACGTCGGCGTCTCCCGGGGCTTCCTGGCGATCTCCTTCGCCGTCGGCACGATCGGGCTGGAGGTGGCGCGGTTCGCGGCCCGCAAGCGGCTGCACCGGGCCCGCGACCGGGGCGCCGGCTGGTCCCGCAAGGTGCTCGTGGTGGGTGACACCGCGCACGTGCTGGAGCTGGTGCACACGCTGCGCCGGGAGCCGTACGCCGGCTACCAGGTGGTCGGCGCGTGCATCCCGGACGCGCTGCTCGCCCCGGTGCCGCAGCGGCTGGGCGACGTGCCGGTGGTGGGCAGCTTCCGGGGCATCCCGGAGGCCGCCACCGCGATCGGCGCCGACACGGTGGCGGTCACCGCCTCGGGCGAGCTGACCGCGACCCGGCTGCGCCGCCTCGGCTGGCAGCTGGAGGGCACCGGCGTCGACCTGGTGGTGGCACCGGCGCTCACCGACGTGGCCGGTCCGCGCATCCACACCCGTCCGGTCGCCGGCCTGCCGTTGATCCACGTCGAGGCGCCCGAGTTCCGCGGTGCCCGCAAGCTGGTGAAGGGCTTCGTCGACCGGTCGATCTCGTCGATCGCCCTGCTCGTGCTGGCGCCGCTGCTGATCGTGATCGCGCTCGCCATCAAGATCGACAGCCGTGGCCCGGTGCTGTTCCGGCAGACCCGGGTCGGTCAGGGCGGCGAGGAGTTCGGCGTCTTCAAGTTCCGCACCATGGTCGTCAACGCCGACGCCCTGCTCGCCGAGCTGGCCGCGCGCAACGAGACCGACGGCCTGATGTTCAAGATGCGCGACGACCCGCGCGTCACCCGGGTCGGCCGGCTGCTGCGCAAGTGGTCGCTGGACGAGCTGCCCCAGCTCGTCAACGTGCTGCTCGGCCAGATGAGCCTGGTCGGCCCGCGCCCGCCGCTGCCGTCCGAGGTGGCCCGCTACGACGGCGACGTGGCCCGCCGCCTGCTGGTCAAGCCCGGCATGACCGGCCTCTGGCAGGTCAGCGGCCGGTCCGACCTCAGCTGGGAGGACGGCATCCGGCTCGACCTGTACTACGTGGAGAACTGGTCGCTGGCCGCCGACCTGACCATCCTCTGGAAGACGTTCGGCGCGGTGATCAACAGCCGCGGCGCGTACTGAGGGGCCGGGTCAGGGCTGCGGCCCCAGCCAGTCCAGGCACACCACCACCGCGTCGTCCACCAGGTCACCGGCGACGAACGCCCGCAGGTCGCCGATCAGCGACCGGACCGCGTCCAGCGGTTCCATCGGTCCGGTCCGGCGCAGGAACCGGTCCAGCGCCACCTCGCCGTACCGCACCTGCTCGGTGGTGGCCTCGATCACGCCGTCGCTGACCACGAACAGGCGGTCCTCGCGTTCCAGCCGGAACCGCTGCGGGCGGTAGTCGCTGCTCTCGAACATGCCGAGCGGGAACTGCTTGTCCAGCTCCTGCTCGGTCACCTGACCGGCCCGCAGCCGCAGCAGCCGTGGCGAACCGGCGTCCACCACCGTCATCTCGCCGGAGGCCAGGTCCAGTTCGATCAGGAGCACGGAGACGTGCTGCTCGCCCCGGTACTGGGCGTAGATCGCCTGGTCGGCCAGGGCGGCCTGGTCGGCCAGGTCGAGCCCGGCCCGGCGCGCGTTGCGCAGCGCGTGCGTGGCCAGCGAGGCGAGCAGCGCCGCGGCCACCCCCTCGCCGTAGCCGTTCAGCACCGCCAGCCAGAGCCGGTGACCGTCGTCGGACCAGTCGAAGCTGTCCCCGCGCACCGCGTACGCCGGTTCCAGCTGCCCGGCCAGGCTGAACGACGGCCGGATCCGGCTGCGCCCCGGCAGCAGCTCCCACTGCATCTCGGCGGCCAGCGTGAGACGCCGGCTGCGCCGGGCGGTCCGGTAGATGTCGGTGGTCGCCATGACCGCGCTCAGCTCGTGCCCGAGCACCGTGGCGATGGTGGCCAGCTCCCGGCAGGCGTTCGGGTCGGCGGGGACCGGGGCGACCTGGAGCACGCCCCGGCGTTCGCCGCGCATGCCCACCGGGAACCAGCCGACGCCGTCGGCGATCACCGGCTCCTGGTGGTCGAAGGCGCGCCAGGCCGGGTGGCCGGGGCCGGTGACCGACGGGCCGTCACCCAGCGGCAGCAGCTCGGCGAGCCGGTAGTCGACCTGGTAGAGCTCGGTGCGGGTGACGCCGTACGTGCGTGCCAGCTCGGCGGCGAGCCGGTCCACGATGAGATCCGTCGGCGCCTCGGTCAGGACGCGGCGAGCGCGTCCCTCCGCTCCGCTCATCTTTGCTCCTTTGCACAGGTCGCCGGGCAGATCCGGGGAGTAGTCTCGGGCCCACCATGACCGAAGAGCGCGGTCCCCGGGGACCTGAAACGAGTACGTCCGCCGCCCTGGACGAGGCGGCAGGCACCTTGCTCGCCGTCTGGGAGGCGGCCCGGGAACGCACCACCAGCCGGCTGTCGAGTGCCCAACTACGCGCGATCATGGTCGTCGAGCAGTATGACGGCATCAACCTCCGCCGGCTCGCCACGCTCACCGACATGTTGCTCTCCTCCGCCAGCCGGCTGTGCGACCGGCTGGTCGCGGCCGGGATGCTGGAACGCGAGCCGGGCCGCTACGACCGGCGGGAGATCTCCCTGCACCTCACGCCCGCCGCCATCCGGCTGCTCGCCGAGCTGCGCGAGGACCGGCGGCACCGGCTGGAGCGGATCCTGGCCGGGATGAGCCCGGAGGGCCGGGCCGCGCTGGTACGCGGCATGCGCGAGTTCGACGAGGTGGGCCGGCGCGGCGAGGCCACGGTGGCGGACGGATGGCCGATGCTGCAACCCTCCGGGGAACGGATCGGCGACCCCGCCCGGCCGTCCGACGAGCCTCCGGTGGCCCGTACCGCCTGACTCAGCCCTCACGGGCGGCCCGCAACCGGGCCACCACCCGGGGATGTTCGGTGAGTGCCCGTTCCAGCGTGCCGAGCACCTCGTCCAGCAGCGCCCGGCCGCCCCGGGAGGTCAGCGCCTCCTCCTGCCACCCGACGAAGTCGCGCAGCAGCCGGTCGTCGTCCACGCGCACGGCCGCGATCAGCGCGTCCACCAGGTGCGCGATGCCGGCGGCGACATCCTCGGCGCTTTCGGGCGGCGGGTCCACCGCGGCCAGCGCCAGCCGGATCAGCTCACGCCGCCGGTGCAGCACCGCCACGTACGCGTCGTCCGGCGGGGGCGGCGGCGCGCCGGTGTGTGCGGCCGACAACGGCTGCTCCAGCAGCGCCACCGCGTCCCGGGCACTGGCGCCCCAGCCCGCCGCGCCGATCACGGTGGCCCACCGGCCGTCCGGGCCGAAACCGGGACCACCGGCGAGCACCGGCACCCCGGCCGCGCGGCTGGCCTCCACCATCCGCGCCGCCCGGACCAGCCGGTTCGGCTGCACACAGCTCAGCAGCACCGCGTCCGGGCCGGTCTGGTGCAGATAGGAGACCAGATGCCGGGCCGGCACGCTGGCGCCGAGGAACGTCACCCGCCAGCCCGCCGCCCGGACCACCTCGGTGACGATGCGGGCGGCCAGCGCGTGCCACTCGCCCTCGACGCACGCCATCACCACGTGCCCGCGCCGCGGCGGACCGGTCGTCGCACCCAGCGCGTCCACCACCTGCTCGCTGACGTGGGTGGCGGCGTGCTCCTGGGCGATGCTCCAGGAGCCGGTGAGCCAGCGCAGGCCGACCTCCCGCTGCGCCACCGCGACCAGGTCGACCAGGACGTCCGCGACCGAGAAACCGTCGGCGAGCAGGTCGCGTGCGAGCGCGATCGCGCCGGCCCGGTCGGCGGCGTCCAGGCGGTCGAGGTACGCGGCGAGCGTGTCCGGCCCGATCCGGCGCCCGGCCCCGGGGCGGTCCGGCGGCGGTGTCATCCGGCTGCCACGGCGAGCATGGCGATGTCGTCGTGGGGTTGCCCGTCCAGCCACTCGTCGACGAGCTGGAGCACCCGGTCGACGAGCGCGGCGGGTGGGAGCCCGGCGCCGGTGGCGAGCGCCTGACGCAACCGGGCGTCGCCGAACATGGCCGGCTCCGTCGGGCCGCCGCGAGCCTCGGTCACCCCGTCGGTGTACGCCAGCATCAGGTCACCCGGCGCCAGCCGTACCTCGGTGTCGGCGAACCGGGCGTCGGTGAGCGCGCCCACCGGCATGCCGCCCACCCGGACCGTCTCCACCCCGCCGCCGGCGCGGACGACGAGCGGGGACGGGTGCCCGCCACCGGCGAGCCGCACCAGCAGCGCGCCGTCCGGCTCGCGGCGCAGCGCGCCCAGCAGGAGCGTGGTGAACTGGGCCCGGCGGGCCGCGTCGGGGGCGTCCAGCAGCGCCCGGTTGAGCAGCTCCAGCAGCTGCCGGGGGCGCTGCTCGACCAGGCGCAGGGTCTGCAGCGACTGGCGGACCCGACCGGTCAGCACTGCCGCGCCGACACCCTTGCCGCAGACGTCACCGAGTGCGAACAGGCCGCCGTCGCCGGTGGGGAACAGGTCGTAGAAGTCGCCGCCGATGCGCAGGCTGTCCCCGGCGGCGCGATAACCGCCGGCGAGCGTCATCCCGGGCAGGCGGGGCAGTTCCGGCGGCAGCAGGCTGTTCTGGAGCACCCGGGCCAGGTGGGCCTGCTCGCCGTACAGGTCCGCGGCGGCCAGCGCGGCGCCGGCCCGGCCCGCGAACTCCCGGGCCAGGCCGATCTCCCGCTTGTCGAAGCCGGGCCGCTCCGGGCGGCGGGCCAGCACCAGCGCGCCGGCCGGACCACCGGCGCTGGGCATCGGGCTGATCAGCACGGTGCCCGGGCGGCCGAACCCGGCGGGCAGCACCTCGGCCAGGTCGGCCAGCTCGGCGTCCAGCCACGGGCTCGGTTCGGTGAGGTCGCCGTCGAGCGCCTCCACCAGCCCGGGGACGGACTCCACGGTCGTCCAGGCGGCCAGGCCGGTCACCGGGCCGGGATCGCCGGTGGCGTACCGGATCCAGTGCGGCTCGTCCTCGGCGGGCGGGGGCGGGCGGTGCACCACGACGGCGGCGTCGGCCAGGTAGGGCACCGGCAGCGTCACCGCGGTACGCAGCGTCTGCTCGCGGTGCAGGGACAGTCCGAGCCGACTGCCCGCCTCGGCGAGGAACGCGGTGCGCGACCGTTCGGCGAGCAGCGCGTCGGTGCGCGCGTGCTCCTCGGTGACGTCCCGGACGTACCAGGCGTGGCGGTCGTCGGCCAGGGGCCGCCGCAGGCCGTTCAGCCGCCGGCCGCGGTGCTCGGTCTCGAACGTGTCCGAACCGGCGGCCGCCGCGCCGGCCAGGGCGGGCACCGGGCACGCGGCCAGGTCGACGCCGGGCGACACCTCGGGGAGCAGGTCGGCGGCCATCGCGTTGACGAGTGTCACCACCCCGGAGCGGTCGACTGTCACGACCGCCTCGGCGAGCCCGTCCAGCAGCTCGCGGGCCAGGTGGTCGTCAGCCGGTAGCGCGACCCCGGCAACCCGCCGGGGTCGTCTCCGCGAGGCGTGTCCACCGCCGCTGACCGGCCCCGCGACACCGCCCCGGCGCGCGGCGGTCACCTCCGGTGGCCGGGCGCTTCGGTCGGTCGACCCCTGCGCATGCTGTCGGTGCACTCCTCGCTCGGCGGACACGTTGCCTGGCGGCAAGCGTACCGAGCGCAGGCACGGAATGCCCGTCGAGGATCATCCGGGTCAGCCGGCCCGGGCCAGCCACCCCACCGGCCGGTCGACGATCCGGCGGACCACCGAGCCGGCTCCGCCGACCGCGGCGGACTGCGCCCCGAGCACTGCCGGGCGCACCGTCACCGGTGCCCAGGCGGCGGTGAGTACCCGCCGGGAGACCTCCGCCTCCACCGTCGGCCGCAGCCAGGGCGCCAGCCGGGCGTATCCGCCCCCGAGCACCACGGTGTCCAGATCCAGCAGGTTCACCACGCCCGCCACCGCGACGCCGAGAGCGGTGCCGGCGTCGGTCAGGGCGGTCACCGTGGCCGGGTCGCCGGCCTCGGCCAGGTCGGCGAGCCGGGTGGCGGCGGTGTCGGCCGGCAGTTCCGCGCCGGGCAGCCCGGCGGCGGCCAGGATGGCCTCCTGACCCGCGTACCGCTCCAGGCAGCCCTGGCCGCCGCAGCGGCACGGCCGCCCCTGCGGCTGCACCGGGAAGTGACCGATCTCTCCGCTCCACCCGCGCGCGCCCCGGTACAGCGCGCCGTCGAGCACGATCCCGGCGCCGATGCCGATCTCGCCGGTGACGTGCAGGAAGCTGCGCGGGCCGGCCGGGCCCGCGTACAGCTCGCCGAGCGCGGCCAGGTTGGCCTCGTTGTCGACCACCAGCGGCGGCACCCCGTCGACCGGCTCGGCCAGCGGGTGCCCGGCGAGCAGGGCCGGCACGTCCACGTCCCGCCAGCCGAGGTTCGGCGCGAGCCGGACCAGGCCGCCGTCGCCCACCAGACCCGGCACGGCGAGCGCCGCGCCGGCCAGTGTCAGCCCGTCGCGTACGGCGGCGGCGCGCGCCTCGGCGGCCAGCGCGGCGAGCCGGGCGAGCGCGTCGGCGGGGGAGACCGGGCGCAGGTCGGCACGGCGGACCAGGTGGTGCCGGACCGCGCCGGTCAGGTCGACCACGCAGGCCGCCAGGTAGTCGACGTTCACCTCGAGGCCGAGCCCGGCCGGGCCGTCGGAGGCGAGCACCAGGCCGCGGGCGGGCCGGCCCGCCCCGGTACGCGGCTCCGGCTCGGCCTCGGCGACCAGCCGCCCGGCGATCAGGTCGTCCACCACGGCGGAGACGGTGGCCCGGGTGAGGCCGGTGTCGGCGGCGATCCCGGCGCGCGAGGGCGGTCGATCGGCGGCGGCGATCCGCCGGAGCACCACCGCGAGGTTCAACTCGCGCAGGCTGCCCTGCCGGACCGCCCCGGCGGTGCTGGTGCTTGTCACCTCTTGACACTGCCACATCGCCGCCATTTAATTCAACCGCTGAACAAATCGCGGACGACACCACCACCTGGAGGTCTGCCATGGCTCCCCGCCCCACCCCCGCGGACAAGTTCTCCTTCGGCCTCTGGACGGTGGGCTGGCCGGCCCGTGACCCGTTCGGTGACGCCACCCGCCCCGAGCTGGACGCCGTCGAGGCGGTGCACCGGCTCGCCGAGCTGGGCGCGTACGGCATCACCTTCCACGACGACGACCTGATCCCGTTCGGCGCGGACGCGGCCACCCGCGACGCCCGGCTCAGCCGGTTCCGCAAGGCACTCGACGAGACCGGCCTGGTCGTGCCGATGGTCACCACCAACCTGTTCAACCACCCGGTGTTCAAGGACGGCGGCTTCACCAGCAACGACCGCGAGGTGCGCCGCTACGCGCTGCGCAAGGTGCTGCGCAACATCGACCTGGCCGCCGAGATGGGCGCGAAGACGTTCGTGATGTGGGGCGGCCGGGAGGGCGCCGAGTACGACGTCGCGAAGGACGTCCAGGCCGCGCTCGACCGCTACCGCGAAGCAGTCGACCTGCTCTGCGAGTACGTCGTCGACAACGGCTACGACCTGCGCTTCGCCCTGGAACCCAAGCCGAACGAGCCGCGCGGCGACATCCTGCTGCCCACCGTCGGCCACGCGCTGGGCTTCATCTCCACCCTGGCCCGCCCGGAGATGGTCGGGCTCAACCCGGAGGTCGGGCACGAGCAGATGGCCGGGCTGAACTTCGCCCACGGCATCGCCCAGGCGCTCTGGCAGGGCAAGCTGTTCCACATCGACCTCAACGGCCAGCGGGGCATCAAGTACGACCAGGACCTGGTCTTCGGCCACGGCGACCTGCTCAACGCGTTCGCCCTGGTCGACCTGCTCGAGCACGGCGGCCCGAACGGCGGCCCGGCCTACGACGGCCCGCGCCACTTCGACTACAAGCCGTCCCGTACGGAGGACATGACCGGCGTGTGGGCCTCCGCCGAGGCGAACATGCGGACGTACCTGCTGCTCAAGGAGCGGGCCGCGGCGTTCCGCGCCGACCCGGAGGTGGCCGAGGCGCTCGCCGCCGCCCGGGTGGCCGAGCTGGCAAAGCCGACGCTGAACCCCGGCGAGGGCTACCGCGAGCTGCTGGCCGACCGGACCGCGTTCGAGGAGTTCGACCCGGACTCGGCCGGGGCGAAGGGCTTCGGCTTCGTCCGGCTCAACCAGCTCGCCGTCGAGCACGTGCTCGGCGCGCGCTGAGGCGGGCCGCCATGCCGCTCGTCGCGGGGGTCGACTCGTCGACCCAGTCCTGCAAGGTGGTCGTCCGGGACGCGGAGACCGGCGCACTGGTCCGGCAGGGCCGCGCGCCGCACCCGCCCGGCACCGAGGTCGACCCGTACGCCTGGTGGGAGGCCCTGCGGGCGGCGGTCGCCGAGGCCGGCGGCCTGGCCGACGTGGCCGCCGTCTCGGTCGGCGGCCAGCAGCACGGCATGGTCTGCCTGGACGCCTCCGGCGAGGTGGTCCGCCCGGCGCTGCTGTGGAACGACACCCGTTCCGCCGACGCGGCCCGGGACCTGGTCGAGGAAGCCGGCGGCGGGGAAACCGGCCGCCGGTTCTGGGCCGAGGCGACCGGCGCGGTGCCGGTGGCCAGCTTCACCGCGACGAAGCTGCGCTGGCTGGCCCGGCACGAGCCGGACAACGCCGACCGGGTGGCAGCCGTCTGCCTGCCGCACGACTGGCTGACCTGGCGGCTCGCCGGCGCTCCCGGGCTGGACGCGCTGCGCACCGACCGGGGCGACGCCAGCGGCACCGGCTACTGGTCGCCGCGCACCGGCGAGTACCGGCTGGACCTGCTGGAGCGGGCCTTCGGCCGGCGCCCCGAGGTGCCTGTCGTGCTCGGCCCTGCCGAGGTGGCCGGGCACCTCGACCCGGCCGTGTTCGGCGACGGCGCGGCGGCTGGCCCGGTGCTCCTCGGGCCGGGCACCGGGGACAACGCCGCCGCGGCGCTCGGCGCCGGAGCCGGTCCGGGCGACGTGGTCGTCTCGATCGGCACCTCCGGCACCGTGTTCGCGGTGGCGGACACCCCGGCCGCCGACTCCAGCGGCGCGGTGGCCGGGTTCGCCGACGCCACCGGCCGGTTCCTGCCACTCGTGTGCACGCTCAACGCGGCCCGGGTGCTCGACGCCGCCGCGACCCTGCTCGGCGTCGACCTCGACACGCTCGGCGAGCTGGCCCTGTCCGCCCCGCCCGGCGCGGACGGGCTGGTGCTGGTGCCGTACCTGGAGGGGGAGCGGACGCCGGACCGGCCGCACGCCACCGGCGAGCTCAAGGGCTTGACGCTGCGGACGTCCACCCCGGCGCACCTGGCCCGGGCCGCCGTCGAGGGCATGCTCTGCGGGCTGGCCGACGGCCTGGACGCGCTGATCGCGCAGGGCGCCCGCGCCGACCGGATCATCCTGGTCGGCGGCGGCGCCCGGTCCGCCGCGGTACGCCGGATCGCGCCGCAGGTCTTCGGCCGTCCGGTGGTGGTGCCGCCGCCCGGCGAGTACGTGGCCGACGGCGCGGCCCGGCAGGCCGCCTGGGTGGCGCTCGGCGGCGACACGCCGCCCGCCTGGTCGATCGGCGACACCGAGGAGTACACGGGCGAGGCGGTCCCCGCCATCCGCGAGCGCTACGCCCACGCCCGGGGGTAAGGAAGGGCCCCTTCTTAACGCCTCCGGTAGAGAAGGGGCCCCTTCTTAACACGCCCGCCGGTCGGGGGCGGTGTCCCGGATCGGGCCCGCACCTGATTGGCTGCCCTGCATGACGGGCACCAGGATCTCCCGGCGCGGGAACGCGGCACACCGGATCTACAGCGTCGTGGTCTTCGTGGTGCTCGCCTCGCTGGACAACGTGGCGATCGGCCTGGTGCCCCCGCTGTACGGGCCGATCTCCACCGCCCTCGACGTACCCCAGCGGATGCTCGGCCTGGTCACCGCCGTCAGCTTCCTGGTCAGCGCGGTGGCGGCGGTGGGCTGGGCGTACGTGGGGGACCGCACCAACCGCAAGCCGCTGCTCATGGTCGGCACGCTGCTCTGGGCCGCGGGCACCGGGGGCAGCGCGCTCGCCGGGGGGTACGCGACGTTCCTGATCGCGCAGTTCGTCGGCGCGGTCGGGCTCGGCGCGGTGGGTTCGGTCGGTTTCTCCGTGGTCACCGACCTGATCTCACCGCGCCGCCGGGGCCTGGTGATGAGCTTCTGGGGGCTGTCGCAGGGCGTCGGGACGCTGGCCGGGACGCTGCTCGGCGGCGTACTCGGGTCGACCGACTGGCGGCGGCCGTTCCTGCTGCTGACCGGCGTGGGCCTGGCCGCCACGGTGGCGTACCTGTTCACCTACGACATCCGGCGCGGGCAGAGCGAACCGGAGCTGGCCGGGGCGATCGACGCCGGGAACGAGTACGACTACCGGATCAGCCGCGCCGACCTGCCCCGGATCCTGGCCCGCCGGACCAACCGCTGGCTGATCCTGCAAGGGCTCACCGCCCAGGCCGCGTTCGGCTCGCTGGTCTGGTTGCCGGTGCTGTTCAGCCAGCGGGCCGAGGCGCAGGGCTACTCACCTGCGACGGCCGTGGTCGTGGGCAGCGTCTTCGCCACCCTGTTCCAGCTCGGTGGCGTCCTGTCCATCGTGGGCGGACTCGTGGGCGACGCGCTGCAACGGCGTACGCCGAGTGGCCGGGCCATGGTCGCGGCCGTCGGCATCCTCGCGGCGCTCCCGTTCTACCTGGTTCTGTTCTTCGTGCCGATCCGCATCGACGTGCCCGACGGCGCCGGCTCCGGCGCGGTGGTCACGGCCGTGCTGTCCAGCGTGCTGACCGAACCGTCGGTGGGGCTGAGCCTGCTCACCGCCGTGGTGGCGCTGGCGCTGACCTCGGCGAACTCGCCGAACTGGTTCGCCCTGATCGCCGACGTCAACCCGCCCGAGCACCGCGGCACCGTCTACAGCCTGGGCAACCTCGTGAACGGCGTCGGCCGGGCAGCGGGCAACGGGCTGGTGGGGGTGGCGTTCGCCGGGCTGCGAGCGGCCTTCCCGCCGCCGCTGAACTACGCGGTCGGGCTGGCCGCGTTCCAGCTCTTCTTCATCCCGACCGGGATCATGTACTGGCTGGCCGCGCATACGTCGCCGCGGGACATCGCGCAGGTGCACGACCTGCTGCACGCTCGCGCCGACCGCTTGGAGGAAGGAAGGGCCCCTTCTTGACGGTGCGTGTCAAGAAGGGGCCCTTCCTCTACCTGAGGCGTTAATAGGGGGCCCTTCCTTACACCCGGAACCAGACGGTGACATCCGTCGGGACCGCGGCACCGTCCAGCGGCGCGCTCGACACCAGCACCTCGGCTCCGGCCGGCAACGGCGCCGGGTCGGTGCCGAAGTTGGTCAGCACGGTGAGGTCGCCGTTGGTGAACGTGAGCACCTCGTCGCCGGAGGACAGGAACCGCAGCGGGCCTCGGGCCAGCGCGTGCTCCCGGCGCAGCCGCAGCGCGGTCCGGTACAGCTCGTACGTCGAGCCGGGCACGCCGCGCTGCCGGTCCAGTGCGTACTCGGCCCACACCGGCGGCTGGGGCAGCCAGCTCGCGTCGGTCGGCCCGAAGCCGTACGACGGGGCGTCGGCCTCCCACGGGATCGGCACCCGGCAGCCGTCCCGGCCGCGCTCGGTGTGCCCGCTGCGCGCCCAGGTCGGGTCCTGCCGGGCCTCGTCGGGCAGCGTGGTGTGCTCCGGCAGCCCCAGTTCCTCGCCCTGGTAGAGGTAGGCGGAGCCGGGCAGCGCGAGCATCAGCAGGCTGGCCGCCCGGGCCCGGCGCAGGCCCAGCGCGGCGTCCGGCTGCGGGTCGTCCACGCCGACGCCGTTGGCCCGGCCACCGCCGGTGCCCAGTCCGAGCCGGGAGGCGTGCCGGACCACGTCGTGGTTGGACAGCACCCAGGTGGTGGGCGCGCCGACGGAGTCGGTGGCCTCCAGCGAGCGGGTGATCACCGCGTACTGGGCCGGCGCGGTCCAGGCGGCCAGCAGGTACTCGAAGTTGAACGCCTGGTGCATCTCGTCGGGGCGCACGTACCGGGCCAGCCGCTCGGCCGGCTCCACCCACGCCTCGGCGACGAGAATCCGCTCCCCGGGGTACGAGTCGAGCACCCGCCGCCACTCCCGGTAGATCTCGTGCACGCCGTCCTGGTCCCACATCGGCGGGCGCGGCTTGTCCACCTCGCTGCCGGAGAGGATCTCCTGCGGCTCCTGCCAGTCGGCGAGGTCGGCCTGCTTAATCAGGCCGTGCGCCACGTCCACCCGGAAGCCGTCGACGCCGCGGTCCAGCCAGAAGCGCAGCACGTCGAGGAACTCCGCGCGCACCTCCGGGTTGTCCCAGTTGAGGTCGGGCTGGCCGGAGTCGAACAGGTGCAGGTACCACTGCCCGTCGGGCAGCCGGGTCCAGGCGGGGCCGCCGAACACGCTCACCCAGTCGTTCGGCGGCTCGGTGCCGTCCGGGCCCTTGCCGTCGCGGATGACGTAGCGCTGCCGCTCCGGGCTGCCCGGCGCGGCGGCGACGGCCGCGGTGAACCAGCGGTGCGCGGACGAGGTGTGGTTGGGCACCAGGTCGACGATCACTCGCAGCCCGCGGGCCTTCGCCTCGGCGATCAGCTTGTCGGCGTCGGCGAGCGTGCCGAACAGCGGGTCGACGTCGCGGTAGTCGGACACGTCGTACCCGGCGTCGGCCTGCGGGGACGGGTAGAACGGGGACAGCCAGAGCGCGTCGACTCCCAGCTCGGCGAGGTGGTCGAGCCGGGCCGTGATGCCCGGCAGGTCACCGATGCCGTCGCCGTCGGAGTCGGCGAACGAGCGCGGGTAGACCTGGTAGATCACCGCCTCGGTCCACCAGCCGGTGCCGGGGGTCTGCTGCGTCGCGTCGGTGTTCAGCGCCTTACTCCTGTCTGGGTGGTGCGGGACCAGCGAGTTCTTTAGTGTGCCCGGGGTGGCGCGGTCGATTCGCGCACCACCAGGCGAGTGGGCAGGATCACCGGGGGCGGCGTCGGATCGTCGGTGTCGGCGCCGCGCGGGGCGGGCACCGGGCCGGGGTACGGCGCGGCGGCCCGTACGCCCAGCGGGTCGAGCAGGATGCGGGCGGCGAGCAGCCCCTGCTCGGCGGCCGGCTGGGCGATCGTCGAGAGCCCGAGCACGCCGGCCAGGTCGTGGTCGTCGATGCCCATCACGCTCACGTCCTGCGGTACCCGCAGCCCGGCGTCGCGCAGCGCGGTGACCGCGCCCATCGCCATCTCGTCGCAGGCGGCGAAGATGGCGGTCGGCGGCTCGCCCCGGGCCAGCAGTTCGGCGGTGGCCCGGGTGCCTCCGTCGATGGTGAACCGCGACTCGACGTCGAGGCTCGGGTCGGGCCGCAGCCCGGCGGCCCGCAACTCCTCCTGGTAGCCGCGCCGCCGGTCCAGGTGGGTGGTGAAGGCCAGTTCGTCGTCCGGGTCGCCGGAGATGTGCGCGATCCGGGTGTGGCCGAGGTCGAGCAGGTGGCGGGTGGCGGTCCGGGCGGCGGCCACGTCGTCGATCCGGACGCAGGGCCACCCGGGCACCTTCGTGCCGGAGCTGATCGTCACGCCGGGCAGGTCGAGCTTGGTCAGCGCGTGCACGTCGGCCGCGCGCAGCGGCGTCGCGACCAGGATGATCGCGTCGACCCGCTTGTGCAGGCTCGCCGGGCGCAGGACCCGCCGGCGGGTCTGCTCGCGGCCGCCGAGGTTGTAGAGCAGCAGGTCGTAGCCGCTGTCCTGGAGGAACTCCTCGACCGCCTCGACCACGGTGCCGAAGAACCATCTGGTGATGCGGGGCACCACCACCGCCACCGTGCCGGTCCGGCCGCCGGCCAGCCGGCTGGCGCTGGGCGACACCGCGTACTGGAGTTGTTCGGCGGCGGCGAGCACCCGGCGGCGGGTCGCGGCCGAGACCGTCGGCAGGCCCCGCAGCGCCCGGGAGACGGTGGCCGTGGAGACTCCGGCCAGCCGGGCGACGTCGTCAATTCTGGTCATCGTGGGCTCCCCGCTGTGACCCGGGCCCGCCGCCGGCCGTGCCGGCGGCGGGACGCCGGGTCAACCCTTGACGCTGCCGGCGAGCAGACCTCGCACGAAGAAGCGCTGGAGGGACAGGAACACGATCAGCGGTACGACGATCGACACGAACGCGCCGGCCGTCAGCCGCTGCCACTCGTTGCCCCGGGTACCGGCCAGTTCCGCGAGCCGGACGGTCATCGGGGCGGTCTCGTCGCCGCCACCGGCGAAGATCAGCGCGACCAGCAGGTCGTTCCAGACCCAGAGGAACTGGAAGATGCCGAACGCGGCCAGCGCGGGCATGATCAGCGGCAGCACGATGGTGCGGAAGATCTTCGGGTGGGTGGCGCCGTCGACCCGGGCCGCCTCCATCAGGTCGCCGGGGAGCTGCGAGATGAAGTTGTGCAGCAGGAACACGGCGAACGGAAGCGCGAAGCAGGTGTGCGCGAACCACACCTGGGCGAACTTCTGCTCGTCCACCAGGTCCCATGCGGGCATGATCTGCACGCCGGCGACTGTGACACCGGTGGAGAAGAACCGCAGCAGCGGCACCAGGGCCATCTGCAGCGGCACGATCTGCAGCGCGAAGATGCCGATGTAGACCCAGTCCCGCCCCTTGAAGTTCATCCACGCCAGCGCGTACGCGGCGAGCGACGCGAACGCGAGCGGGAAGAGCACCGAGGGGATGGTGATCGCCAGCGAGTTGATGAAGTAGCTGGCCAGCTGCCCGGACGAGCCGCGGCTGAACAGCACCTCCTGGTAGTTCTCCAGCGTGATCTGCGGGTTGGTGAAGAACGTCCACCACCCGGTGGTCTTGATCTCGTTCTCCGGCCGGAGCGAGGAGATGAACAGGCCGAAGGTCGGGATCGTCCAGAGCATCGCGATGACGATCGACACGAGCGTGGCGGTACGGCTGTTCAGGCGCTTGCGCACCCGGGCGCCCCGGGTGGTCGGCTCGGTGGCCTGGGCGCCGACTCCGACGGTGGGCGTGGCGGTGGTCATCTCAGCCCTCCCGCTGCTTGCGCAGGTTGCGGATCTGGTAGATCACGATCGGGATCACCAGGACGAACAGGAACACCGCCAGCGCCGAACCCTGACCGTTCTCCTGGTAGCGGAACGCCTGGTTGTACATCTCGGTCGCGATCACGTTCGTGTCGTAGTTGCCGTTCGTGGCGGTCCGGACGATGTCGAAGACCTTGAGCGTGGCGATCGAGATCGTGACGACCACGACGATCAGCGCCGGCCGGATGCTCGGAATGGTGATCCGCCAGAACATCTGCCACGCGGTGGTGCCGTCGAGCCGGGCCGCCTCGACGATGTCGGCCGGGATGGCCTTGATCGCGGCGGAGAGCACCACCATCGCGAAACCGGCCTGGATCCACACCATGATCGCGATGAGCAGGAACGTGTTCAGCGGCGAGTCCAGCAGCCACTGCTTCGGCTCGCCGCCGAGGCTCACCACGATCTGGTTGAGCAGGCCGATCTGGTCGCCCTCGCCCCGGTAGGCGTAGACGAACTTCCAGATGATGGAGGCGCCGACGAACGAGATCGCCATCGGCAGGAAGATCAGGGACTTGGCCACCGCCTCGAACCGGGCCTTGTCCACGAGGACGGCGTAGATCAGGCCGAACGCGGTGGCCACCAGCGGCACCAGCAGCACCCAGATCAGCGTGTTGATCAGGACCCGGACGATCGAGTCCTCGGCGAACATCCAGCGGTAGTTGTCCAGGCCCACCCAGTTGTTGCTGCCGGAGTCCATGAAGGAGAGCAGCGTGGTGCGGACGGCGGGGACCACCAGCCCGACGGCGAGCAGCAGCAGCGTCGGCAGCAGGAAGAAGAACGCGAACGCGCCCTCGCGCTGCTTGGGCCGGCGGGGCAGCGGCGCGCCGCTGGCCGAGGCCGCGACCAGCTGTGCCTCCCGGCGCCGGGCGAAGTACGACGGCACCACGTCGAGGAGCAGGAGCAGCCCGCCCACCACCGCGACGAAAGCGATCAGCCCGTACATCAGCATGAGGAACTTCGGCTGTTCCGCCGCGAAGTCGAACTCCATCGACCCTCCTTCAAGGGTTCGGCTAGCAGAGGTGGCCCGGTCCGGGGGAACCGGACCGGGCCACCTGCTAGATCACTTCCAGCTGCCCTCGATGTCGTTCAGGACGGCGGTGGTGTCCTTGCCGTTGATCCAGGCCACCATGCCCTTCCAGAAGGTGCCGGCGCCGACCGCGGCCGGCATCAGGTCCGAGCCGTCGAAACGGAAGACCGTCTTCTCGTCCTGGAGGATGCCCACGGAGAGCTTGTCCACCGGGTTCGGGACGTTGTTGATGTCCAGCTTCTTGTTGGCCGACACCCAGTCGCCGATCTTGGCGCGGCTGTTGGCGTACTCCCCGGAGGCCAGGTAGGTCTGCACCGCCTGGACCTCGGGACGGTCGGCGAACGCGCCGACGAACTCGCCGCCGCCCAGCACCGGCTTGCCCTTGGCCGGGTCGATGGCCGGGAAGTAGAACGCGAAGACGTCGCCGTCCTCGGCCACCTTGGTGCCCTCAGGCCACTGGTTGGCGTAGAAGGACGCCTGGCGGTGCAGCGCGCACTTGCCGGCGGTGATCGGCGTGCCGCCCTCCTGGAACGAGGTGGTGGCGATGCTCTTCACGCCGCCGAAGCCGCCGTTGACGTACTTCTCGTTCTTCAGGATGGTGCCGGCCCGGTTGAGCGCGTCGGCCACCTGCGGGTCGTTGAACGGGATCTCGTGGGTGGTCCACTTGTCGTAGACGTCCGGGCCGCCGGTACGCAGCAGCACGTCCTCGATCCAGTCGGTGGCCGGCCAGCCGGTGGCGTCACCGGACTCGATGCCCGCGCACCACGGCTTGGTGCCGCTGGCCGCGATCTGGTCGGAGAGCTTGATCATGTCATCCCACGTGGTGGGGACGGTCCAGCCCTTCTCCTTGAAGGTCTTCGGCGAGTACCACACGAAGGACTTCACGTTCGAGCCGAGCGGGGCGCCGTAGAGCTGGCCGTTGACGGTGCTGTACTTCAGCCAGTCGGCGGAGTAGTTCTGCTCGGCCATCGCCTTGGTGTCGGCGCCGACCGGCTTGAGCTTGCCGGAGTCGACGAACCGCTTCAGCAGACCCGGCTGCGGGATGAAGGCGAGGTCGGGGGCGTTGCCGCCGTCCACCCGCACGGGCAGCTGGGCCTCGAACTCGCCGGAGCCCTCGTGGTCGATCTCGATGCCGGTGCAGTCCTCGAACTCCTTCCAGGACTGCTGGAGGCGCTCGTCCTCGATGTCACGGATCGAGGAGTAGATGGTCACCTTCTTGCCGTCGTGACCTTCGTACTTCTCGTATGCGTCGCACTCGGCCGAGCCCGCGTTGCTGCTCTTCTTGTCGTTGCCGGTGCCGCAGGCGGCGACGCCGAGCGCCAGCCCCAGGACGCCGGCGACCGCGAGCGCCTGGCGCGATCTGGCAAACGCCATGCCGATCTCCTTCCTTGCCGGCGCGTGGGGGGATCGAACCCGCGCCGGTCCGATGGTCGTGCACCCATGTAAGCGCTTGCATCGCGTCGGGTCCACCCCTGGCCGGACACGGCCCGGTAACAATCCCGAAACCCTGGCCAGCGGGGTTGGGTGCGCTCCCACGAATCTTCCCCGGAACGGAACTTTCTGTCACGATGTCCCCATCGTATTGAAGACTTTCAACATTGGAGGCAGTGGATGCGTAAGCGATGGCTCGCCCTCGGGGCGACCGCGGCTGTCCTGGCGGCGACCCTCGTCCCGGCCGCGCCGGCGATGGCCGCGCCGACGTTCAAGGTCCCGTTCCCCTGCAACCAGTCCTGGTCCGGCCAGACCCGGACCAACCACAGCCCGGCCAACGCGATCGACTTCAACCGGACCGACGACGCCGGTGACCCGGTCGTCGCCAGCGCACCCGGCACCGTCGACGTGGTCACCAACCTCGGCGACACCAGCTACGGCAAGTACGTCCGGATCAACCACGGTGGCGGCCACACCACCTACTACGCGCACCTGAGCGCCTTCAACGTCTCGGTCGGGCAGACCGTCGGCTACGGCCGGGTGATCGGGTACGTCGGCACGACCGGCGGCTCCACCGGCCCGCACCTGCACTACGAGCAGCGCATCGACGGCAGCTCCGTGAAGATCAAGTTCAACGGTGTCCAGGCGCTCTACTGGGGCACGAAGACCTACACCAGCGACAACGGCTGCGGCGGGACGAACACCGGCGAGGGCACCGTCAACACGGCCGGCTCCCCCCTGACGGTCCGCTCCGGCCCCGGCACCGGCTACAGCTCGGTCGGCACGGTTGCCGACGGGGCGAAGGTGACCATCCAGTGCCAGACCAGCGGCACCAGCGTCAGCGGCACGTACGGCACCAGCTCGATCTGGGACCGGATCGGCTCCGGCCGGTTCATCTCCGACGCCTACGTCTACACCGGCTACGACGGCTACATCCCCGGCGTACCCCGCTGCTGAACCCGGCGGCCCGCGGCTGAACGAGGCGGGCGTGGGGGCGAGCGGCCCCCGCGCCCGTACCGGTCAGGAGTTCAGCCGCCACACCGCGAAGTTCAGCGCGGACGCGAACGTCACCCAGGCCCAGTACGGCAGCATCAGCAGCGTGGCCGGCCGGGAGATCCGCCGGAACAGGGCCACCGTCACCCCGATCGCCAGCCACATCAGCACGATCTCGGCGAACGCCAGCCCGTACGCCCCGGCGCCGAAGAACAGCGGGGTCCAGATCGCGTTCAGCACGAGCTGCACCACCCAGGCCCAGAGCGCGGGGCCGAACCCGGCCCGGCGCCAGACCAGCCAGCCGGCGATCGCGATGAGCGCGTAGAGCACGGTCCAGACCGGGCCGAACAGCCACGAGGGCGGCGCCCAGGCGGGCTGCTCCAGGCTCTGGTACTCGGCGGAGGTGCCCTGCACACCCAGCCCGCCGATCGCGGCGGCGACGAAGGTGGCGGCGCCGAAGCCGAGCAGCGCCCACCACTGGCGGGCTCCGGTGGTGCGCCGGGCGACACTCTGCGACATCTCCATGGTCGAGATGTTTCCGCTCCACCGCTGCGGCAAACGCCCCGCCGGACCCGGGCGCGAGAAAAGCCGGGGTCACCCGGCCCGGACGTTCCGGTCCGGCAGGACGGAACGCCCGGGCCCGGCGACCCCGGCGGGTACGAGAACCGCTGTTACGTGTTGAAGATGCTGACGCCGCCCGGGCCGACCAGCAGGCCGACGACGATGAGGACGATGCCCCAGAGGATCTGCCGGCGGAACAGGGCGAGAATTCCGGCGACCACCAGTACGACTGCGAGAATCCAGAGAATCAGCTCCATGTCGGCTGAATACCCGGCCGCCCGATACGGGAAACCTCCCGGTCAGTCGAGCTGATCACCGCCGAGGTGGAAGACGCTGTACGCCTGCTTGATCACCGGGTGGGCCACGTTGCGGACCCGTACGCCGCCCGGCGTGGTGCCGCGCTCGGTGCCGTGGTGGGCGTGCCCGTGCAGCGCCAGCGCGGTGGGTGCGGAGTCGATCGCCTGGCCGAGCTGGTAGCTGCCGAGGAACGGGTAGATCTCCAGCGGCTCGCCGGCGAGCGTGTCGGGCACGGGGGAGTAGTGTGTGAGCGCGACGAGGGCATCGCACTCCAGCGAGAGCAGCGCGTCGGCGAGCGCGTCGGCGCTCTCCCGGGTGGTCCGCACGAACGCCTTCATCTCCGGCTCGCCGAAGTCGCTGGCGCACCGCCCGGCGAACCCGCCGCCGAACCCCTTCACGCCTGCCACCCCGAGCCGCCCACCGGGGGTGTCCAGCACGGTGCCGGTGCCCTCCAGCACCGTGATCCCGGCGTCCTGGAGCACCTTCACCACCTGCGGCACCTCGTCGCACTGGTGGTCGTGGTTGCCGAGCACGGTGATCACCGGTACGCCGAGGCCGCCGAACTCCTGGGCCACGCACCGCGCCTCGGCCTCGGTGCCGTGCCGGGTCAGGTCACCGGCGAGCAGCAGCACGTCGGCGCAGCCGGGCAACTCCTCCAGCGCCGGGCGGAACCGGCCCACCACGTCCTGGTCCAGATGCACGTCACCCACGGCGGCGATCCGGATCACCATCGAACCTCCCTCACGGCAACTCCTCGACCTGGGTGGGCGCCTGCGTGCGGATCACCCCGATGTCGCTGGTCACGGGCGTGTCCGGGAAGCGCTCGGCCACCCGGCGCAGGATCTCCTCCCGCCGGTGCGGGCTCTCCACCTCGCCGTAGAGCACCAGCCCGTTCTCCCGCCGCACCACCGTGATGCCCTGCTCGGCCACCGTCGGATCCTCGGTCAGCATGCTCTGGATCTCCGCCTCGACGTACTCGTCGGGGGGAACGTCGCCGGACAGTCCGGTCACAGGGTCTCCCTTCCGCCGGGCGCACCGCCGGGCAGCACGTCCAGCCGGTCGAGCAGCACCAGGAACGCCTCCGCGTACGGCGAGTGCTGCGTCTCCTTCCGTACCCGTTCCCAGTCGATCTGTTCCCGCAGCGATCGGGCCAGCGGCAGGGCCCGGGCGAAGTCGCAGTAGTGCTGCGAGAAGCTGAGCAGCTTGTGCACCATGAGCTGGCTGGCCGAGAGCACCGGCATCTGGATCGCGTCGACCGGGCGCACGATCGTGTCGGCGAACGTCTCCTCGGTCACCGGCGTCTCCACCGGCCGGTGGATCAGGTCCACCATCCGGTCCTCGTCGTAGACCTTCACCAGCCAGTCCTCCGGCGGGCGCTCGGCGGTGAAGCCGGCCTCGACCAGCGCCTCCAGCGCCCTGTCGACGTCCGCCTCGCGGAGCAGGAAGTCCACGTCGTGGTCGCTGGAGTGGCCGCCGTGGGCGTACACCGCGAAG
Organism: Micromonospora sp. WMMA1949; assembly: GCF_027460145.1. NCBI lineage: Bacteria > Bacillati > Actinomycetota > Actinomycetes > Micromonosporales > Micromonosporaceae > Micromonospora > Micromonospora sp. WMMA1949. Next base: position 3,874,893 of record NZ_JAPZBG010000001.1, read on the forward strand.
CTGCCACCGAGCGCGAACGGGATCTCGGACTGTTTGAGCACGGCGGCGACCTTCTTCAGCGTGTGCACCAGGGTCTCGTCCCCGCGCTCGGCCATCTGCGGCTCCCTCGTCGTCATGTGGGGGGTGGGACCACGATGCGTACCCGGCGGACGCTCCGGTCACACCTGTTGCGGCGCGATCGGCCCGTCAGGGCAGGAAAGCGACACCGGGGCCGGGTGAGCGTCGGTCGGATAACCTCGGGAGGGTGGCCAGCTCACTGCGGACGCGGCGGGGCAGGGCCCGACTGCGTGCCGTCGCCCTGATCGGCATCGACGGCTCAGGTAAGACCACCCAGGCACACCGGCTCGCCCAGGCGCTCACCGCCGCCGGCCTTCCCGCCACCTACCACCGCAACGCCGGTGGCCGCCGCTGGCTCGGCCGCGTCGCGCAGCGGGTCGGCCGTCCGGACGCGCAGCGGCTCGTCGGGCGCGGCGGCCTGCTCGTCGTCGAGTCGGTGCTGCGGTGGCTGGCCATCGCGCTCGCGCTGCTCAGCTGCCTGGTGACCGGCCGGACCGCGGTGATGGACAGGTGGTCCGCCTGTCAGTACGCCAGCATCCGGGCGCACGGCGGGCAGCGGTGGGAGCGGCTGGCCCGGGCCGGGTACCGGATTTTCCCGGCGCCCCGGGTGACGTTCCTGCTCACCGTCGACCCCGCCGAGGCGTACCGCCGGATCGAACGGCGCGGCACCGACCACGAGAGCATGGCGTGGCTGACCGCCGCGGCCGACGCCTACCGGGCGCTGCCGGAGTACGCCGGCTTCGTGGTGGTGGACGGCAACGGCCCGCCGGAGGAGGTGGCCCGCCGGATCCGGGCGCACCTGAGCGAGTGGCTGCCCGACGACCCGTCCGCCGGTCCCGGCCCGGCGCCGGCCGGCCCGCCGCGCCCGGTCGGCGGGCGGGACGGGCCGGTGCCGGTTCAGGCCCGTCCGTAGACCGGGATGCTCGCGCCGCTCGTGGGCGCGGACTCGGGGGAGGCCAGGAAGCGGATGACCGCGGCGATCTCGGCCGGCGGCACCCAGCGTCCGTGGTCCGCGTCGGGCTGGGCGGCACGGTTGGCCGGGGTGTCGATGACGCTCGGCAGCACCGTGTTGCACCGCACGCCGCGCTGCCGGTACTCGACCGCCACCGTCTCGGCGAACGCCCGTACCGCGGCCTTGGCGGTGACGTAGCCGGAGGCGCCCGGAAACGGCGAGACCGCCGCCCGGGCGGAGACGCAGACCACCGCGCCGTCGCCGGACGCCACGAGGTGCGGCAGCGCCGCCCGGGTGACCAGGTACGTCGGGCGCAGGTTGAGCCGCAGCATCCGCTCGAAGTCCTCGACCGGTGTCTCGTGCACCAGGCCGCCGGCGGCGTACCCGCCGACGAGGTTGACCACCGCGCGCAGCGGCGCGGCCGGCTCGGCGGTCGCCGCCTCGACCGCCCGCGCGGCCCCGTCGGGGGTCAGCAGGTCGGCCACGACCCGGACCGGGCCGTCGTCCGTCCCGGGCTCCCGCTGGGGTACGACCACCCGCCAGCCGGCGTCGAGGAAGGCGGCGGTGACCGCGCCGCCGAGCCCACCTGTGCCTCCGGTCACCAGCACCGTGCGTTCCGTCATGGACACACGCTAGCCAACCGCCCCGCCGACGGGCCGGTGGGCCGTCCGGCCCGCCCGGTCGAGGCCGACCAGGCAGGCCCGGCCGCGCGACGGCGGACCGGTACGTCGGGCGGCAGGAGTGACTCGACCGGAGCGGATGAGGCGGGCGGGCTGCGACAATGGGATCCTTGGTCCGGGGCAGGCACGGAAGACGGTAAATTTCCCGATACGCGGTGTCATGGTTGACGCTCGGGCCTGCTGAAAGTAAGTTTCATCCGTGGCGAAGAGTTCGAAGATTTCTGCGAGTCACGAGCCCGGTGGACTGATCGTCCACATCAGCGGCCTGCTGCCCTCGCTGTCCCCGGCCGAACAGCGGGTGGCCCGGCTGGTCGTCTCCGATCCGGCGGATGCGGCCCGGCGCACGATCACCGACCTCGCCACCGCCGCCGAGACGTCCGAGGCGACAGTCATCCGCTTCTGCCGCTCGGTCGGCATGGACGGCTACCCGCAGTTGCGGATCCGGCTCGCCGCCGAGGCCGCCCGCCGGATCGAGCCGCCGGACGCGCGAGTGGTCGGTGGCGACATCCCGCCGGGTGCTGATCTCGCCCAGATCATCGCCACGATCGCGTTCAACGACGCCCGCGCCGTCGAGGAGACCGCCGAGCAGCTCGACCCGGCGGTCTGCGAGCAGGTGGTCGAGGCGATCGGCGCGGCCGGCCGGATCGACGTCTACGGCGCGGGCGCCAGCGGCTTCGTCGCCTCCGACTTCCAGCAGAAGCTGCACCGCATCGGCCGCATCGCGTTCTACTTCCCGGACGTGCACACCGCGCTCACCTCCGCCGCCCTGCTCGGGCGCGGCGACGTCGCGGTCGGCATCTCGCACACCGGCACCACCTCCGACGTCATCGAGGTGCTGGAGCAGGCGCGGGCGCGCGGCGCCACCACTGTGGCGCTGACCAACTTCCCGCGCTCGCCGATCACCGAGGTCGCCGACCACGTGCTCACCACCGCGGCCCGGGAGACGACGTACCGCTCCGGCGCGACGGCCAGCCGGCTGGCCCAGCTCACCGTCGTCGACTGCCTCTTCGTCGGGGTGGCCGCCCGCAGCCGGGCCCGGACCAAGAAGGCGCTTGAAGCCACCGCCGAGGCGGTCAAGTCGCGCCGGGTCGGTCCCGGTCGGAGGCGGGGATGACGGCGGGCCGGGTGGAACGCGACGGCGTGGCGGCGATCCGGCCGGTGGTGCGCGTCGGCGCGCCGACCGAACGGCGCAACCCGCACAGCGTCGACCTCGACCTGATGTCCACCCGGGACGTGCTCACCGTGATCAACGAGGCGGACCGGCGGGTGCCGGCCGCGGTCGCCGCGGTGCTGGACGAGATCGCCGAGACGGTCGACCTGGCCGTGGCCGCGCTGCGCGACGGGCACCGCGTGCACTACTTCGGGGCCGGCACCTCCGGTCGCCTCGGTGTGCTTGACGCGGCCGAGCTGGCGCCCACGTTCAACTCGCCGCGGCACTGGTTCTGCTCGCACCTGGCCGGTGGCCCGGACGCGATGTGGCGGGCCGTCGAGGACGCCGAGGACGACGAGCGCGGCGGCGCCGCCGAGGCCGGCGAGTGCGTACGCCCCGGCGACCTGGTGGTGGGCTTGGCGGCCAGCGGGCGCACCCCGTACGTCCTCGGGGCGCTCGCCGCGTCCCGGGCGCAGGGGGCCGGTACGGTGCTGCTCTGCGCGAATCCGGAGGCCGAGGCCGCCGCGTCGGTGGACGTCTTCATCGGGGTGGACACCGGGCCGGAGGTGGTCACCGGGTCGACCCGGATGAAGGCCGGCACCGCGCAGAAGCTGGTGCTCAACACGTTCTCCACGGCCGTGATGGTGCGTCTGGGCCGGGTCTACTCGAACCTGATGATCGACATGGTGGCCACCAACGCCAAACTCCGCGGCCGCATGATCTCGATTCTCGTGGAGGCCACCGGCTGCGCCGAGGAGGTGTGCCGGGTCGCCCTGCGGGAGGCCGACGGCGACCTCAAGACCGCGCTCGTCGCGCTGGTGTCCGGCGCCGAGGTGCCCGCCGCCCGGGCCGCGCTGGCCCGCTCCGCCCACCAGGTACGCGGCGCGCTCGCCCTGCTCGCCTCCTGACCGTTCCGGCCCCGCCCGTCCCGCCTCGATCCACCCGCCCGGCGCATCCGTCAGGCGGGTGCGACGCGTATCACGTGCGGGAGGGGGACGACTCCTCCCGCCCGGATTGTTCAACGAGGCGGAGGGTAATCCTTGAGCATGGCTGAACCGACCGGTCCGCAGGCGCGTATCTCGCAGTGACCAGGATCGCAACGACTCGGTGACGCGGCTCGCTGTGTTCATGGATCAGGCAATGGTGCCATTCCATGGGCGAACGGCGATTTCGCAGCTCCGGCGCGTGCCGAGAACGGCGCCCGCGAGCCGCCCGAACCGGGCCGGTAACAGGAAACATGGACCGGGCTCTCAGCTACTACTCAGGCATTCGTGACAGTTTCGACTCACGACATGGAATCCCCGACGCGTCACATCTGTTGTGTAGGTGTCAGCACCTACGGGCACAGCGGAGGTTACGGGGAGGGCTGATGAACGTGGGGATGGCAAGGAACCGGGCAACCGGCGCGAGCGAGGGGACCGTGGCAATCGTGGACAAGAACATCGGCATGCGTACCGACGAGGTCGCCGAGGAGCGGGACCTGGTCGGCGTCTACCTGCACGAGATCTCCCGGACGCCGCTGCTCGACGCCGCCCGGGAGGTCGACCTCTCCAAGGCGATCGAGGCGGGCCTCTACGCCGAGCACCTGCTCGACGAAGAGCGCATCCCCGACGGCGTCGACCGGGAGGACCTGGAGCGGCTGGTCGTCGAGGGTGAGCGCGCGAAGGACCTCTTCATTCGCGCCAACCTGCGGCTGGTCGTGTCGATCGCCCGGCGCTACGTGCGCTCCGGGATGCCCATGCTGGACCTGATCCAGGAGGGCAACACCGGCCTGGTCCGGGCGGTCGAGAAGTTCGACTACGAGCGTGGCTTCAAGTTCTCCACCTACGCGACCTGGTGGATCCGCCAGGCCATCAGCCGGGCGATCGCCCAGCAGGAGCGGACCGTACGGCTGCCCGTGCACCTGGTCGAGGACGTCAACCGGATGCGCAACGTGGCCCGGCAGCTCACCCGTGAGCTGGGCAGCGACCCGGAGCCGGAGCAGATCGCGACCGCGCTCGGCGTGACCGTCGAGCGGGTGAACGAGCTGGTCCGCTGGTCGCAGGACACCGTCTCGCTGGACACCCCGGTGGGTGACGACGGCGACACCAACCTCGGTGACCTGGTCGCCGACAGCGACGCGCCGTCGCCGGAGGAGATCGTCCTCACCGGCCTGGAGCGGCAGCGCATCGAGGGTCTGCTCAACCACCTCGACGACCGTTCCGCGGGCATCATGCGGGCCCGGTACGGCCTGGAGGACGGCCGCGAGCACTCGCTGACCGAGGTCGCGTCGCGGTTCTCGCTCTCCCGGGAGCGGATCCGCCAGCTGGAGATCCAGGCCCTCGGCCGGCTGCGTGAGCTGGCTCGCGCGGAAGGGCTCCAGGCGGCCTGACCTGGTAACAATTGACGGCGAACGGCCGGCGTCCGACAGGGGGACGCCGGCCGTTCGCCGTTCTCGTGGTGCTCAGACCCGGCCGTAGCCGGCGATCGTCATGATGTTCATGCCGCGCTTGCTGACGTTGCGCCCGGCGCTGGGCGCGTCGATGATCTGGCCGTTGCCGACGTAGAGCGCCACGTGCCCGAGCCCGGAGTAGAAGACCAGGTCACCCGGCTGCAGCTGGCTGCGGCTGATCCGCGTGGTGGCGTCCCACTGCCGTGCCGCGCTGTGCGGCAGCGACTTCCCGGCGGCCCGCCACGCGGCGAGCGTCAGACCGGAACAGTCGTAGCTGCCGGGGCCGTCCTGGCCGTAGCCGTAGGGCTTGCCGACGGCGCCGTAGGCGAACCGCACCGCCACGCCGGCGTCGCCGGAGACGGCCGGGGGCTTACCCGCCGACCTGGGGTTGCCGGGCGCCTCGTTGGCCCGCCCGTACGCCTTGCGCCGCATCTCGTAGAGGTCGGACAGGTCCGCCTCGATCCGCGTCTTCGCGGACTTGAGCTGCTTGGCCTGCGCCGCCTCCCGGGCGAGCGTGGCGTCCAGGCGGGTCTTCTGGTCGATCAGCCGCTGCTGGTCTTCGGTGAAGCTGTTGATGGTGCGCTGACGCTGGCGGGTGAGCTGGTCGAGCGTGCCCAGCCGCTCCGGCAGCGTGGCCTGGCCGCCCGGGTCCAGCAGGGCCGCCGCGGTGCGCATGCCACCGGTCTTGTACGCCGTCGCGGCCAGCACGCCCACATCGGCGCGGCTGCGTTCGGCCTGCTCCTGCAACGGCCCGATCCGGGCCTCCAACGTGGCCGCAGTGGCCTTGTTGGCCTTGATGTCCTCGTTGAGCTTGTTGTAGGACTCGACGATTCGCTCCAGCTCAGTCGAGGACTTCTCGATCTGCTTCGTCAGCTCGGCGGGTGTGGGCTCGGCCCGGGCCACCTGCGCCGGGGCGAGCAGCGCGGCCGAGAGGCCGGCCACCGCCAGCGAGCGGAGCAGCATCCGTAAGGACGACAAGAGCGGAAAGCTCCTCTCCCACCGGTCGCCGGGCGCATCGGCGACCCGGCGACACCGGCCCGGGGCCGTCCGGGTGGACGGCTGTCGACCGGGCCGACCTGGACAACCTAACCCGTGATCGCTGTAGCCGGGAGTTCAAGCAGGGGCGAAAGTTGGCAAAGTGGCGGAAAGTAATGAGGGGGAGCCGGTGGGTGGATGAGGCGACTCGCCCGATTCGTCGTTCTGGGCGGATGTCGCCAGGCGGCGCCGGGCAAAGTCACGACAAAGACGGAAATCGTTTTCTGTTTCCGGCGGGCAGGGCCGGGCCGGTCAACCCTGCGACAGCCGAAACCCCGAGGTCAGGTGGCGCGACGCCAACACAATGAAGCCCGGACGGGAAATCCCACCACGGGATCCCTGGTCCCGGGAGGCCGCCGTGCAGACCGACCGCTCCGCCGCCCAGCCGCCCCGCTCGCCGCGACCGGCCGCACCCAGGCTGCTCTACGCCCGGCCCGGGATTGTCGTCACCGCCGAGCGCTTCACCGTCGGCCGCAACACCTGGCCGGTGGCCGAGATCACCCAGCTCCGGACCGACCGCGGGCCGCACGACCGGCTCGCGATCCGGGCGGTCGCCGTGTCCGCCGCGATGATCGCCGCCGTCGGCCTGCTGCTCGGATTCACCGGCGGCCTGCACCGGCTCACCGCCGGGGCGTACCTCCTGCTCGGCGCGGTCGGGCTGGTGCCGATGCTGCTCGTGCTGGTCGGCGACCGCGTGCGGCCCCCGATGTACGAGCTGTGGGGCCGGGTGCGGGGCACCGAGGTGCTGCTGTTCAGCAGCGACGACGAGCGGCAGTTCGGTCAGGTCGCCCGCGCGCTGGGCCGGGCCCGGGAGGCGGCGCGGCTGGGCGGCTGGGCCGACCCGCCGGCGGCCGAGCCGTGGCGGCCGGCCCGGTGAACGGCGGTCAGCCCGCGACCGGCTCCGGGGTACGCGGCCGCTGCTCGGCGGCCACCCACCGGCTCACCCGCCGCTCGGCGTAGAACGAGACGAACGGCACGGTGCCGGCGAGCATCACCAGCAGCATCCGCTTCAGCGGCCAGTTCGCCCGGCGGGACAGGTCGAACGTGAGCGCCAGATAGACCATGTACAGCCAGCCGTGCGCCACGCCGACCACGCCGACCACGCTCGGGTTGTCGAAGCCGTACTTCAGCGGCATGCCGATCAGGACCAGCACCACGAGCGCCACGCCCACGATCCAGGCGATCACGCGGTACCGGGTTAGGGCTCCGCCCACCGTCGTCCGTCCTTCCGCACCGGCCTCAGCCGGGATAGTCGCCGGGCCGGGCGCCCGGATTGGCGTTCAACCAGGATAGGTAGCGGTTGTAGGCGGCCAGCTCGGCGTCGTCCGCCCCGTCGGCCGGGGCGGCCGGCACCCGCACGACGCGCACCGGCCGGCGTACCGCCGGGGTGGTGGCGACCGGCTCGTCGTCGGCAGCCGCCGACGGCGCCGGATCGGCCGCCGGCTGCGCGTCGCCCGGCGGTGTCGCGCGCAGCGTCTGGCGGACCTCACGCCACCAGACGAAGATCACGAAACCGGCGAACACCGGCCACTCGATCGCGTAACCGAAGCTGATCGCGTTTCCCCCGGCGGCGCGGGTGACCTGCCACCAGCCCATCCCGAGGCAACCCGCCACCAGCACGACCATGGCCACGTGGCGGACGATCCACGCCGGTGTCCAGAGCCGTTCCATGCCCACGAGAGTACCGGGACTCCCGGGCGTCTCCGACACGGCGTCGTAGTCCGGGCGGTGGTTTGGTGACACGCCCGGTGGGCATCCGAACAGGTGCCAACCCGAACGAGACGAGGGGGCGACGATGACCGAATCGGTACGCCGGGACGCGAGCCCGGAACAGCGGGTCGCGGAGTGGGACGGCGATCACGCCCGCACCGTCGACAGCGAGCAGCTCGGGGTGGACCCGGTGGAGCTGGGCGACGAGGACCTGGTCCGGGAGATGCAGAGCCTGCACCGCACCCGGCTGGACACGCTGCGCCACGCCACCGACTCGGCGCTCGCCAACCACCTGCGGCGCACCGCCGAACTGGAGACGGAGTACCTGGCCCGGCACCCCGGCCGGGAGGTCGACCCGAGCCGGCTGCGGGACGCCTGATGGCCAGCCACGCCGAGCGCGGCATGTCCGCGCCGCCGGAGGTGGTGTTCAACACCGCCACTGATCCGGACCGCTCCTCGGCCTGGCTGCCCGAGCGGCTGCGCAACTCCGGCACCTGCCGGGTCGCGGTCGTCGACGCCGACGACATGCGGGCCCGATGGAGCGCCGCGGACTGGTCCGCCGAGATCGACGTGGAACCGGCCGACGCGGGCGGCGCCCGGGTGCGGCTGGACCTGGCCGGGCCGGACCACGACCTGGCCGACGAGATCCTGGCCAATCTCGACCGCGAGGTGGCCGACAACCTGACCGCCGGATGAGCCCGGCCCGCACGACGAGCACGAGGAGGCCGGGTTGACCGGGAGTGGCCTGAAGCAGAAGGTGGCGCGCCTGCGCCAGGCGTACGCGCCGCACGAGCACCGGCCGCTGGAGGGCTACCTGAAGGCGATGGGCACGTACGCCGGTGTGACCGCCGGGCTCGTCGGCCTGGTCCGGGCGACCGGGCGGCCGGTGCCCGAGCGGCCCACGCCGGCGGACGTGGTGCTGCTCTCGATCGCCACGCACAAGCTCAGCCGGCTGCTGTCCAAGGACGCGATCACCAGCCCGCTGCGGGCGCCGTTCACCCGCTACGACCACCCGATCGGCAGCGGCGAGGTGATGGAACAGGTCCGCGACGAGGGCAGCCCGACCCGGCACGCGCTCGGCGAACTGGTCAGCTGCCCCTTCTGCCTGGCGGTCTGGGTGGCCACCGGGCTCACCGGCGGCCTGGTGCTGGCGCCCCGGCTGACCCGCCTGGTCGCCACCGCGCTGACCGCGGTGGCCGCCTCCGACTTCCTCCAGATGGGGTACGCGGTCGCCCAGCAGGCGGCCGAGGGTGGTCGCCACGAGGCGTGAGACGCGGACACGAAGGGGGCCGGCGCGCGGGCGCCGGCCCCCTTTCGCGTGTCTCCCACCGTCAGGTGGGGGTGGTGCCGTGGTCCTCGCCGGCCCAGCCGCGCGACGCCTCCGGCTCCCGCTCGTCCTCGTCCTCCCCGGTGATGACCTCCCGGTCCACGGCGGTCCGGTCGTGCTCGTTGGCGAAGTCCGGCTCCGGCAGCGTGTCGACGCCCTCCGGTGGCTGGCCGAGCGCCTCCAGGTGCTCGTGCTCGCGGTCGTGGTGGGTCATCTCGCGTCCTCTCGGTTCCGGGGGCTCAGGCGACCGTGCCGCCCAGCAGATCGGCCGCCTCGTCCGCCGCGTACTCGCCCTCAGGGAGCGCGGCGATCCGGGTGAGCAGCTCCGCGGGGAGTTCGGCGGCCACCGCCCGGCGGTAGATGTCCGCCTGGGTGATCCGCTCCTGGCCGTGGTAGATGTCGTCGAGCAGGTCGTCGAGCGGCCTGGTGTCGGGCTGCTCGGTCACGGGCGCGTCATCGGTCACGCCGACCACCTACCCGGCACCGAACCGGTCAAACTCGCCGCAACCCCGCTCAGGCCGGTGCCGGGAGCGTGGCCCGGCGGGCCCGGACAGCCTGGGCCAGGTGCTCCAGGACCTCGGCGGTGGAGTCCCAGCCGATGCAGGCGTCGGTGACCGACTGGCCGTACGTCAGCTCCCGGGTCGGGTCCAGGTCCTGCCGGCCGGGCACCAGGAAGCTCTCCAGCATGATGCCGACGATCCCGCGCTGCCCGGCGGCGAGCTGGGCGGCCACGTCGGCGGCGACGAGCGGCTGGTTGCGGTGGTCCTTGCCGCTGTTGGCGTGGCTGGCGTCGACCACCACCCGCTCCGGCAGGCCCGCAGCGCGCAGCAGTTCCAGCGCCCCGGCCACCGACTCCGCGTCGTAGTTCGGCCGGCCGCCACCGCCGCGCAGCACCAGGTGCCCGTCCGCGTTGCCCCGGGTGTGCATGATCGCCGGCGTGCCGGAGACGTCGATGCCCGGGAAGACGTGCGGCACCCCGGCCGCCCGGATCGCGTCCACCGCGGTGGCGATGCTGCCGTCGGGGCGGTTCTTCATGCCGATCGGCATGGACAGCCCGGAGGCGAGCTGCCGGTGCACCTGGCTCTCCACCGTCCGCGCGCCGATCGCACCCCAGGCCACCGTGTCCGCGATGTACTGCGGGGTGATCGGGTCGAGGAACTCGCAGCCCACCGGCAGACCCAGCCGCAGCACGTCGAGCAGGAGCGCCCGCGCGGTACGCAGGCCCGTGTTCACGTCGCCGGAGCCGTCCAGCGCCGGGTCGTTGATCAGGCCCTTCCAGCCCACCGTCGAGCGCGGCTTCTCGAAGTAGACACGCATCACCACGAGCAGGTCGTCGGCGACCCGCGCGGCGGCCTCGCGCAGCCGTCCCGCGTACTCCAGGGCGGCGGCCGGGTCGTGCACGGAGCAGGGGCCGACGACGACGAGCAACCGGTCGTCGGCGCGGTCCAGCACCCGGCCGACGGCACGCCGGCCCGCCACGACGGCCTCGGCCAGCGGGGTGTCGAGGGGCAGGTGGTGGTGCAGCAGGGCGGGGGTGGTCAGCGGCACCACACGGTCGATGCGCTGGTCGATGACGCGATGGGCGTCCGGGGAGGTGGTCACGGTGGGGATTCCTTCCGCCGACCGTGCCCCCGTGCCGGGTCCGGGGGATCGAGCCGGCTGCTCGCATACGAAAGGGCAGGGAAACAATCCCTGCCCGGCCGGCTCGAAGAGGTGGTGACGTCAGCTCATGGTCGAGTCACCGGCTCCTCCAGCCGGCTGCCTAAACCATCGATACGACCGCGTCACGTCGGCCAGCGTACCCGACGCGCGCCGGAAAACCCGCTGTCGTTCCGAAGTGCGGAACACGGGGTATGAGATCGCCATGACCACGAGCCACGACCCCACTGACCAGGAACGGATCGAGTCCCGAGCGCATCTGCTGCCGGAGGAGGCGGCGGCGGGCAGCGACGACGCCCAGGCGCAGGCCGACGCGATCCTCGCCGAGTCCGACATCCGCGAGGCGGACCAGAACGCCGCCCCCGACACGGTGCTGGAGCACCGCACCTCCGAGCAGACCGTCACCCCCGTCGAGCCTCCCGACTGAGCCCGGCGCCCCGGGCCCGGCGGGAACCCCGGTAACTGTCGTCCCGCAGCCGGGCCAGCGGGCCGGCCAGACGTAACCCCGGCGGCACGTTGCCGATCGGGTCGAACGTGAGCGCGGCGTCCTCGGCGGCGCCGCGCTCGTCGTCGAGGCGTACCTCGCCGAACGGCCGCCACCGGCCCACCGGCGAGGCCACCGCCAGCACCAGCCGGGGCTCGGCACCGGCCACCGCCGCGCCCGCCTCGGCCAGGCCGCGGCCCAGGTCGGGTGACTCCGGGTCGGCCAGCGCGGCCAGGAGCAGCCGCCGCGCGCCGGCCCGGAACGGCATGATCGACGTGTACGTCCCGGTGAAGCGCCGCCGAGGCAGCGGCAGGTTCCGCAGCACCGGCGCGGCGCCGCTGGAACTCCACAGCAGGTCCACCGGCGGCTCCGGGTCACGGTGCAGCCGCACCGCCACGCCCAGCACGTCCGGCCAGGCACCCGGCGTCGGCACGCCCTTGGAGAGGCGGATCGTGGCCGGCCACCGGCCGGGGGAGTCCAGCAGCGGCACCCCGGTCGGCGGTCCCGGCGTACCCCAGATCCGGGTCTCGCCGGCGAACGTGCGCCCGGCCGGGTGCAGCAGCCGGGCGTGCCGGAGCCGGGCCAGCGCGGCGGCGGCGCGCTCGACGGCGGAGGATGTGGTGGCGGCCATGCCCGCTGGGGTACCCCGGCGCGCACCGACGATGCTCCGGCGCGCGCGTCACGTCTGCGCCTCCGAGATCGGATAGCGTCGTCTCATGCCCGACAGCGGTTTCCCCTGGCCGATCGAGACGACCCGACTGGACAACGGCCTGCGCGTGGTGGTGAGCGAGGACCGTTCCGCCCCGGCCGTGGCGGTCAACCTCTGGTACGACGTGGGCTCACGTCACGAGCCGGCCGGACAGACCGGCTTCGCCCACCTGTTCGAGCACCTCATGTTCGAGGGCTCGGTGAACGTGGCGAAGACCGAGCACATGAAGCTGATCCAGGGCGCCGGCGGCTCGCTCAACGCGACCACCAACCCGGACCGGACCAACTACTTCGAGACGGTCCCCGCCGAGCACCTGGAACTGGCGCTCTGGCTGGAGGCCGACCGGATGGGCGGGCTGGTGCCGGCGCTGACCCAGGAGACGCTGGACAACCAGCGCGACGTGGTGAAGAACGAGCGCCGGCAGCGCTACGAGAACGTGCCGTACGGTGACGCCTGGCTGCGCCTGCTGCCGCTGCTCTACCCGCCCGGGCACCCGTACCACCACGCGACGATCGGGTCGATGGCCGACCTGAACGCCGCCGACCTGGCCACCTTCCAGGAGTTCCACAGCACGTACTACGCGCCGAACAACGCGGTCCTCACGGTGGTCGGCGACACCACCGCCGCGGAGGTGTTCGCGCTCGCCGACAAGTACTTCGGCGGCCTCGCCGCGCGGGCCGACATCCCGGCTGCGCCGGACGGCCGCACCGTGCCGGCCACCGGCCGCCCGGCGGTGGAGACGGTCACCGCCGACGTGCCCGCCCCCCGCGTCTACGTCGCGCACCGCACCCACCCGTTCGGCACCCCGGGGTACGACGTGACCACGGTGCTGGCCACAGTGCTCGGCAGCGGCCGGGGCAGCCGCCTCTACCAGCGGCTCGCCGACGGGGAACGGATCGCCCAGCCGGACCTGGTCGGCGCGGACGGGGTGGACCTGGCGCACGCACCCGCGCCGCTGATCGCCACCGCCACGGCCCGCCCCGGGGTGAGCGCCGAGCGGCTGCGCGACGGGCTGGCCGACGTGGTCGACGAGCTGGCGACCGTGCCGGTGACCGCCGCCGAGCTGGACCGGGCCAAGGCCCTGCTGACCACCATGTGGTGGCGGCAGATGTCCACTGTCGACGGGCGGGCGGACACGCTCGGCCGGTACGCCACCCAGCTCGGCGACCCGGCCCGCGCGGCCGACCGGCTGCCGGCCTGGCTCGCGGTGACCGCGGAGCAGATCGCCGAGCAGGCCGCCGAGCTGCTCGGCGCCGCCGACCGGGTGATCCTGACCTACGTGCCCGAGGAGAACTGATGTCGCTGATCGCCACCCGTCCCGGCCCCGGCGCCGCCCGCGCCTACCGGTTCCCGCAGGTGGTCCGGCGGACGGCGGCCGGTGGCCAGGTGGTCGCCGCGCACCTGCCCGGGCAGAACCTCGCCGTCGCGTTGCTGCTGCTCGACGGTGGCGCGGGCCGGGAGCCGGTCGGCAAGGAGGGACTCGGCGCGGTGCTGGCCAAGGCGCTGGAGGAGGGCACCGCGCAGCGGGACGCCACCGCGTACGCGCTGGCCATCGAGGCGCTCGGCACCGAGCTGTCGACCGGGCTGGACTGGGACTCGTTCCAGGTGAGCGTGCAGGTGCCGGTGGACCGGCTGACCGCCGCCGTGGAGCTGCTGGCCGAGGCGGTCCGTACGCCGCGGCTCGACCCGGCCGACGTGCGGCGGGTCCGCGACGACGAGGCGACAGCGCTGCGGATGGACTGGGCCAACCCCGGTCCGCGTGCCGACGCGGTGCTGCGGGCCGAGCTGTTCGGCGCACAGCACCGGTGGGGCCGGCCGCTCTACGGCGACCCGGACAGCGTGGCCGCGCTGGAGGTGGACGACGTCACCGTCTTCCACTCGGAGTGGTTCATCCGTCCCGGCACGCTCGTCGTCGCCGGTGACCTGGAGCGGATCGACCTGGACGCGCTCGCCGCGACGGCGTTCGCCGGTGCCGGCGGTGGCCCCGTGGAACGCGGCGGCCCGATCGACGTGCCGCTGGCCGGGCAACGGCGGATCGTCCTGGTGGACCGGCCCGGCTCGGTGCAGTCCACGCTGCGGCTCGGTCATCCGGCCCCGCACCGGTCGCACCCCGACCACGTGCCGATGACGCTCGCCGGCACCGTGCTCGGCGGCGCGTTCACGTCCCGGCTCAACCACCTGATCCGCGAGGTGCGCGGCTACACGTACGGGATCCGGGGCGACTTCGCCTCGTCCCGGCGGTTCGGCCGCTTCGCGGTCAACTCCGGCGTGCAGACCGCGGTGACCGCCCCGGCGCTCGTCGAGGCGGTGGGCGAGATCTCGCGTACCCAGCTGACCGGCGTCACCGAGGACGAGCTCGAGGTGGCGCGTTCCTGGCGGGCCGGGCAGCTCTCGGTCGAGTTGCAGAGTCCGCGATCGATCGCCGCGGCCCTGAGCACGCTCGTCGTGCACGACCTGCCGGACGACTACCACGCGCGGCTGCGGGAGCGACTGCTCGCCGCGACCGTCGAGGAGGTCTCCGCCGCCGCCGCGACCTACCTGCACCCGGAGTCGCTGACGATGGTGATCGAGGGGGACGCGGCGGTCATCCGGGACGAGTTGGTCGCCAGCGGTCTCGGTGAGGTGCTCGACCACACGTGACGGGGCGGGGCGGCGGGCCTGTGATTCCCGTCGCCCCGCATCCGCGCGGTGGGAAACGTTTCCCACCCGTGCCGCCCGGCTGGGTAGCCTCGCGGGCATGAGGATCGGCATTGTGGGAGCCACCGGTCAGGTCGGTGGCGTCATGCGGCAGGTGCTGGCGGAGCGCGAGTTCCCGGCGGAGCAGGTGCGCCTGTTCGCCTCGGCCCGGTCGGCCGGGCGCACGCTGCCCTGGCGCGACGGCGAGGTCACCGTCGAGGACGCGGCCACCGCGGACTACCGCGGCCTGGACATCGTGCTCTTCTCGGCGGGCAAGGGCACCGCGAAGGAGCTGGCTCCCCGGGTCGCCGAGGCCGGCGCGGTGGTGATCGACAACTCCTCGGCCTTCCGGATGGACCCGCAGGTGCCGCTGGTGGTGGCCGAGGTCAACCCGCACGCGATCGCGGACCGCCCGAAGGGCATCGTGGCCAACCCGAACTGCACCACGATGGCCGCGATGCCGGTGCTGCGCCCGCTGCACGCCGAGGCCGGGCTGGTCAGCCTGGTCGTCTCCACCTACCAGGCGGTCTCCGGCGCCGGCCTGGCCGGTGTCGCGGAGCTGGACGAGCAGGTCCGCAAGGTGGCCGAGGACGCCACCGGGCTCGCGTTCGACGGCGGGGCGGTCCAGTTCCCGGCGCCGCGCTCGTTCGCCCGCCCGATCGCCTTCAACGTGCTCCCGCTCGCCGGTTCGATCGTCGACGACGGCTCCTTCGAGACCGACGAGGAGCAGAAGCTGCGCAACGAGAGCCGCAAGATCCTGGAGATCCCCGGGCTGAAGGTCTCCGGCACGTGCGTGCGGGTCCCGGTCTTCACCGGCCACTCGCTGCAGATCAACGCCCGGTTCGCCCGGCCGATCGACCCGGCCCGCGCCCGTGAGCTGCTCGACGGCGCGCCCGGCGTGGCGCTGCGCGACGTTCCGACTCCGCTGGAGGCGGCCGGCCAGGACCCGACGTACGTCGGGCGGATCCGGGCCGACGAGACCGTCGAGCACGGGCTCGCGCTGTTCTGCGCCAACGACAACCTCCGCAAGGGCGCGGCGCTCAACGCCGTGCAGCTCGCCGAGCTGGTCGCCGCCGAGCGCTGACCCCGTGGGCGTCCGTGCCGGGCCACCCGGCACGGACGCTCCCGCAGCGGGTATGCCCCCGCGTCGCCGGCCGCCCCGCGCCGGCAGGGCGGGGGTGCCGATGACGGCCGAAGGGGACACCGGGGACGCCGGGACGCGCTCGGACACGGTCCGGGCGATCGGGTTCAGCGACGCGGTCTTCGCCATCGTCATCACGCTGCTGGTGCTCGACCTGCGGGTGCCCGAGACGGCGCCGGGCGGAATGCTGCGCGCCCTGCTCGACCAGTGGCCGGTCTACCTCGCCTACGTCACGTCGTACCTGTACGTGGCGGTCAACTGGCTGAACCACAAGGGGACGTTCCACCGGGTCCGCTGCGCCGACCGGGGACTGCACTGGGCGAACCTCGGCGTGCTGTTCAGCGTGGCGCTGCTGCCGTTCGTCACCGGGCTCGTCTCCCGCGCCGTGGAGGAGGGCGACGTCGTCGACGAACGGGTCGCGGTGTCCGCGTACGCGCTCGTCGGCGTGATCCTGTCGATGACCTGGCTCTGGCTCTACCACTACCTGAGCCGGCACCGGGAACTGCTGGAGCCGCACGTCACCGCGCGGTTCTTCGAGGCCGAACGCGTCCGGGCCCTGCTCGGCGTGCTCGCGTACGCGATCGCCGGTCTGGTGGGCGTGCTGCTGAGCGTGCCGGCGGCGCTCGCGGTGCTCCTGCTGTTGCCGATCTTCTACGGGCTGTCCAGCAACGGCTCCTACGACCTGCGCCGACGCCTGTACCCCCGGCGGTGATGCGTGCGTTACCCCGCCTGCGGCGGCGGGTAGACGGCCGTGCCGACACCGAGAGGGGAGCACCATGACAACGGTCGGAGAGTTCATGACGACCCGGTTGGTGACGATGGACGGCAACGACACGCTCATCGCCGCGGCGCAGGAGATGCGCGACAGCGCCATCGGCGACGTGGTGGTGACCGACGGCGACGACGTGGTCGGCATTGTGACGGACCGGGACATCGCGGTACGCGGCGTGGCCGAGAACATGGACCCCACCGCCACCCGCCTCAACCAGATCACCAGCAAGGACGTGGTGACGGTGAGCCAGAACGACGACGCGGTGGCCGCCGCCGACCTGATGCGCACGTACGCGGTCCGCCGCCTCCCGGTGGTCGACGACGGCCGCCTGGTCGGCCTGATCTCCATGGGTGATCTGGCGGTGGAGCGGGAACCCCAGTCGGTGCTCGCGGACATCAGCGCCGACGACCCCAACAACTGACCTGACCGACGCGGTGACGCCGGCTCCCGGTTCGGGGGCCGGCGTCGCGCGTGTGTGCGGTGGCGCCGCGCTCACCCGGTTCGGGCGAGGTTGGCCCCGGAACGGGTGGGGACACGGGCCTCGGACAGGAGACCGCGGATCGCGGGAGGAGTCGCCCGGATGGTGGACATGACCACGAGATTCTTCGAGGACCTGGATCGGCGGGGGTTCGAGCCCCTGCTGGTCAAGACATCCGGAACGCTTCGCTTCGACCTACACGAGGGCCCGCACACCACGCACTGGCTGCTGGAGATCGATCACGGCAACCTGCGGGTCCGCCAGGAGGACGGCGAGGCGGACACGGTGGTGGGCACCGAGCCGCGTCTGTTCGCCGAGCTGGTCGGCGGTGAGGAGAACGCGATCGCGGCGCTGCTGCGCGGTGACATGACCGTCGTCGGCGACCTGCGGCTCGTGTTGCAGGTCGAGCGGGTCTTCCCCGGCCCGCCGGACTCCCGGGGACCGCACCACACGTTCAGCGGGAGGGGTGCCTGATGCCCGGCAGCAACACCGTCCGGATCCTGGACGGCAACACGTTCGTGGTCAGCGAGGACACCGGCGACATCGAGGCCACACCGAGCGAGCCGACCGGCCTCTTCTCGCTCGACACCCGGTACCTGTCGAAGTGGGTGCTCACCGTCAACGGCGAGCGGCTCAACGCGCTCTCCTACGACGACCTGCAGTACTACGAGGCCCGGTTCTTCCTGGTGCCCGGTGTGGCCACGCACTACATCGACGCGAAGCTGTCGGTCATCCGGGAGCGGGCGGTGGGCGGCAGCTTCCGCGAGACGCTGACCATCCTCAACCACGACGAGAAGGCGGTCGATCTGGAGGTCCGGATGGACGCCGGGTCCGACTTCGCCGACCTGTTCCAGGTCAAGGACGAGATCCTGAACAAGAAGGGCGAACACTACGCCGAGGCCGAGTCCGACCGGCTGCGCCTGGGCTACCGGCGCGGCAACTTCCGGCGCGAGACGCTCCTCTCCGCCAACCGGCCGGCCCGCTACGACCAGCGCGGCTTCGCCTGGAGCATCCGGCTGGAACCCAACGAGCAGTGGGACGCCGTCATCGACGTGCAGACGTTCGCGATCGGCCCCGGCGGCCGGGACCTGCGGATGGGACTGCGCGCGCACGGCACCGAGCGGCTCGCGCTCCAGCACGACCTGGAGGAGTGGATCAGCCGGGCCCCGAAGCTGAACAGCGAGCACGAGGAACTCGCGGCGACGTACCGGCGGAGCCTGGTCGACCTCGCGGCGCTGCGCTTCTCGCCGCTGTCGCTCGGCGGGCAGACGCTGCCCGCGGCCGGCCTGCCCTGGTTCATGACCATGTTCGGCCGGGACAGCATCCTCACCTGCCTCCAGGTGCTGCCGTTCGCGCCGGACATGTCGAAGACCACGCTGCGCATCCTCGGCGCGCTGCAGGGGACCCGGTTCGACGACTTCCGGGACGAGGACCCGGGCCGGATCCTGCACGAGATGCGGTACGGCGAGACGGCCGCGTTCGAGGAACAACCGCACTCGCCGTACTACGGCTCGGTGGACGCGACCCCGCTGTTCGTGGTGCTGCTCGACGAGTACGAGCGGTGGAGCGGCGACGGCGCGCTGGTCAAGGAACTGGAACGGGAGTGCCGGGCGGCGCTGAAGTGGATCGACGACTACGCCGACCTGCTCGGCAACGGCTACATCTGGTACGAGCGGCGCAACACCGACACCGGCCTGGAGAACCAGTGCTGGAAGGACTCGTGGGACTCCATCTCGTACGCCGACGGCACACTGCCGCCGTTCCCGCGGGCCACCTGCGAGGTGCAGGGGTACGCGTACGACGCGAAGGTGCGGGCCGCCCGGATGGCCCGGGAGTTCTGGGACGACCCCACGTACGCCGATCAGCTGGAACGCGAGGCGGCGGAGCTGAAGCGGCGCTTCAACAACGACTGGTGGGTCGCCGACCGCGGCTTCTACGCGCTCGCGCTGGACCCGGACGGGCGCCAGTGCGACGTGCTCAGCTCCAACATGGGCCACCTGCTGTGGAGCGGGATCGTGGACGACGAGCGGGCGTCGAAGGTCGCCGAACACCTGGTCGGTCCCCGGCTCTGGTCCGGCTGGGGGGTGCGGACGCTGGCCGAGGGTGAGGTCCGCTACAACCCGATCGGCTACCACAACGGCACGATCTGGCCGTTCGACAACTCGTTCGTCGCCTGGGGCCTGCGCCGGTACGGCTTCGCCGAGGAGGCCGCCACCGTCGCCAACGGCATCCTCGAGGCGGCCACCTACTTCGACGGGCGGCTGCCGGAGGCGTTCGGCGGCTACCAGCGCGAGCTGACCAAGTTCCCGGTGGAGTACCCGACCGCGTGCAGCCCGCAGGCCTGGTCGACCGGCGCGCCGCTGCTGCTGCTGCGCACCATCC
This sequence comes from Micromonospora sp. WMMA1949, assembly GCF_027460145.1. Classification (NCBI taxonomy): domain Bacteria; kingdom Bacillati; phylum Actinomycetota; class Actinomycetes; order Micromonosporales; family Micromonosporaceae; genus Micromonospora; species Micromonospora sp. WMMA1949. Next base: position 3,894,536 of record NZ_JAPZBG010000001.1, read on the forward strand.
TCGGGCTGGAGCCGCACGACCAGCACCTGGCTGTCGACCCGCGGCTGCCGGTGGGCATGGGACGGATCGAGGTGCTGGACATCCCGGGCCGCTGGGGCCGGGTGGACGCGTTCGCCCGGGGGCGGCTCAACCTCGAGGAACTGGCCGACTGAGCCCGGTCAGTGCCCGGGCGGCGACGCGGTGTGCGCCTCGTTCGGCGGGAGCAGGCAGAACTCGTTGCCCTCCGGATCGGCCAGCACGGTCCAGCGCGGCAGCTCCCGCACGACAGTGGCGCCCGCCTCCAGCACCGCGGCCCGTTCCTCGGCGTCGCCGACCAGGTCCAGGTGGATCCGGCCGGGCTCCGGCAGCATCTCGGCGGGGCTGATCCACAGGTCGGGGCGCCGCCCGTGCGGATCGCGCAGCAGCACCGCCTCGGTCGGTGCGAGCGTGCCCTCGGCGAGCTTCACGCGGTCCTCCTCGACCACCGGCAGCCCGGTGACCGCGCTCCAGAACGGGGCGAGCACGTAGGGGTCGCGGCAGTGGATGACGATCGCGGCGAGGTCAGGCATGCCTCGAACCTAGTCGTCAGCGGCGGCGGTCAGGACGCTGTCCAGGAACGCGGCGGCAGCCGCGCGCAGGTCGGGCCGGGCCAGGTCGAGCGAGTGACCGCCGTGGGTGAGCCACAGATGCGCCGGGTGCCCGGCGGCGAGCAGCCGGCCGGTCAGCTCGACCGCTTGGGCGGCCGGCACCGCTTCGTCGTCGCGCCCCTGCACCAGCAGCACCGGTACGCCGGAGCCGAGGTGGGTGGCGATCGTCGCGTCGACGGTGGCCGGATCGCCCGGGGCCGGCGGATGACCCAGCAGGTCGGTCCACGGGTCGTCGCCGGGCGCGCGCCGGCGCCGCTGCTCCGGGTCGAGCGGGTCGACGGGTGCCCAGTACGCGAGCACCCCCGCCACGTCGCCGGGCCGGTCCACCCCGCGCAGGCCGAGCTGAAGGGCCAGCATCCCACCGGCCGAGTCACCGCCCACCAGCAGCGGCAGCCCGCCCGCCGCCGCCCGGGCGGCCCGGGAGGCGGCACGGACGTCGTCGAGCTGGGCCGGCCAGCGCGCCTGGTGCGAGAACCGGTACGAGGCCGGGACCACGCGCAGTCCGAGGGACGCGAGCGCCGTCCCGTCCTCCTCGGCGCGGGCCCGCCAGCCTCCGCCGTGGATCCAGAGCAGCACCGCGCGTTCGGTCATGAGGCCATCGTCGCCGCGCCCGGGCGGGTGCGCGACCCGGGTCTGCCGAGGGCAGATCGGCCCTACGGTCGCGTAACCTACTCGGGGTAAAGTTTCGACATGTCGGAACTCGTGTACCCACCTGTGATCACCGCCGCGAAGACGATGTTCCGGCTCCTCGACCTGCGCCTGGACGTGTCCGGCAGCGAGCACGTGCCGCCCACCGGCGGGGCCGTGATCGCCTCCAACCACGTGAGCTACCTCGACTTCATCTTCTCCGGCTACGGCGCGCACCCGGCGAAGCGGCTGGTCCGGTTCATGGCCAAGGACAGCGTCTTCCGGCACCGCGTCTCCGGCCCGCTGATGCGCGGCATGAAGCACATCCCGGTCAACCGGGCCGCCGGTGCCGGCTCGTACGCCGCCGCGGTGAGCGCGCTGCGCCGGGGCGAGGTGGTCGGCGTCTTCCCGGAGGCCACGATCAGCCGCTCCTTCACGGTGAAGGACCTGAAGAACGGCGCGGCCCGGATGTCGCAGGAGGCGAACGTGCCGCTGCTGCCGGTCGCGCTCTGGGGCACCCAGCGGCTGTGGACCAAGGGCCGCCCGCGCACGCTGACCCGCCGGCACACGCCGATCACGATCATCGTCGGCGAGCCGATGGACCCGTCCGCCTACCCGGACGCCACGGCCATGACCGCCGAGCTGCGGACCCGCCTGTCGGCGCTGGTCGACCGGGCCCAGCGGGAGTACCCGGACAAGCCGTCCGGCCCGGACGACACCTGGTGGCAGCCGGCCCACCTGGGCGGCAGCGCGCCGACCCCGGAGGAGGCCGTCGAGCTGGACCGGTCCGAGCGCCGCACCCGCAGCGCCTCCTGACCGCGCCCGCCCTCTGCGCGCTCGCGCTCGGGTTCCGGACGGGAGCGTCAGCAGGCGGAGCCGGGCTGGTCGTGGGCGGGGAAGCCGGACCACGACCAGGGCGTCGCCTCGGCCTCGGCCGGGCGGTAGTAGTCGTCGCGGGACAGGAACTCCACCGGCAGCGAGCCCGGCAGCATGACGGTGCCGAGCGTCGGGCCGGGGGAGGCGGCCACCCGGACGGCGAGGACGTCCCGCTCCGGCGGGGACAGGTCCACCAGCTCGGCGTGCGCCAGCCGGAATCCGGCCACCGCTCGGCGTACCTGCCGGGCCAGCGCGGCGACCGGACCGACCGGCCCGGTCAGCGCCAGCGCCGGCTGCCGGATGGTACGCAGTGCGTCGCAGACGACGCGCAGCTCGGCGGTGCCGTCGCCGACCTCGGCCAGCTCCAGCCGGGACGGCCACTGCCAGCGGATCTGACCGCTGACCAGGCGGGACAGCCGGACCGGTCGCCGGTGCCGGGCACCCGCCCGGCTGTCCCGCCCGGAGACCACCGACAGGTCGGAGCCGGTGCAGACGTACGCCAGCCGGCGGTCGGTCACGGTGATCGTCGCCGGGCCGGGCAGCGACCAGCAGCGGACGTCCTCACTCGGGCCGAGCAGGTGACCGGCGACGCGCAGGCAGTGCTGACCGAGCAGGCGTTCGCCCGGCTCCGGCACCAGCTCGTAGCGCCGGTCGAGCACCGGACGGGTGGGGTCGTCGTCGGCGTCGAACCGGTGCGGTCCGACGAAGAAGGGTGTGGCGTCCTCCGGCACGGTACGACCTCCCCGGTGACGGTTGGCGGTACGGACGAGCCTTCCGGATTCCTGGGGTGACTGTCATGACGCCTGTTAGGGGGTCGGCCGGTCGGCCGACGCCTGCGACCGGTAGATGCCGATATCTTCCGGTCGGACGAGTCCGTCCTCGATCGCCCGGGCGAGCAACGCCGCCTTCGTGGCGGCCGGACGCCCCGCTCGGGTGTACTTGATCCGCGCACGGTCGACGTACTGCTTCACCGTGTGCTCACTGATCTGCATCCGGCGGGCCACCGACGCCTTCGACATCGACTGGAACCACAGCAGCAGCGCCTCGCGCTCCTTGTCCGACAGGGACGGACGATCCGGGCGGGCGTCACCGACCATCGCACCGGCCAGCGCCGGCGGCACGTACGGCCTGTCGCTCGCCGCCGCCAGCACCGTGGCCACGCAGTGCTCGCGGCCCTCGTGCTTGGCCAGGAACGCGACCGCTCCCGCGTCCAGCGCGGCGAGCATGGTCTGCGGGTCGCTGTGCTCGGAGTACACAACCACCCGGCGCCCGGCCGTGCTCAGCTCGGCCAGCTTGTCCAGCACCATCCGGCCGTGCAGGCGCAGGTCGAGCAGCACCACCTCGGCGTCCGGCGCGGCCCGCAGCACCTCGTCCGGGTCGTCCCCGGTGGCCAGCACCCGCAACCGGGGTTCACCGGCCAGCCAGGCGCGCACCCCGTCGATCACCACCGGGTGGTCGTCCACGATCGCCACCCCGATCGGGGTCCCGGCGTTCACGTCCGCCGCCAGCGGGTCTGCGTCCATCTGATCTCCCCGTCCCGCTCGTGCAGGTGTTCCACCGGCCCGTCCCCGCCGGTCGGCGGCTCGTCCGGGCCGTCGTGATCCGGTGTCACCAGGCTGACCACCACCTCGTCCGGGTTCGCCACCACTGTCATCCGGGCCCAGCCCTCGGCGGCGGCGAGCGCCGCCGTCAGCGGGTCGGCCAGCCCGCGCCGGATCTCCACCGGCAGTTCCGGGGGCGTGCCGACCGACACCAGGTCGATCGGCAGGCCGTTGCGCTCGGCCAGGTCGGCGGCCGCGCGCAGTTCGTGCAGCAACGCGTCCGGCACGTCGTCCGACTCGGCGATCAACCGGCGCAGCCGGGCCGCGGCCAGCACCGCCCGCCGCCGTACCGCCGGGTCGGCCGGGTCGGCGTCGCCCGCCGCCAGCTCGGCCAGCACCTCCTCGGCGGTGCCGCTGACCAGGGCCAGCCGCGCCTGCCGTTCGGTGCGTGCCCGCTCGGCCGCCTCCTGCTCCGCCGCCACGGCAAGCACCGCCGCCGCGGTGGCCGCGCGGTCCCGGGCCTGCGCGGTGATCGCCGCCGCGCCGACGAAGACCGCCACCGGCAGGGTCGAGGTGCCGTAGACGTACATCGCCGTCCGGCTCAGATCGGCCGGGGCGGTCGCGCCGTACAGCACCACCGCGGCCAGCGCGACGGCGCCGTGCGCGGCGAGCATCAGCAGCAGCCAGGGCACCGGCCGCCGCCAGATCACCAGCAGGAAGAACCAGGCCAGCCCGCCCCACACCCAGTTGGCGGTGCTGAACAGGAACCGCTCGCCGGCCCCCGCGACCACCGCCGCGTCCACCACCAGCAGCGCCACGGCCAGCGGCCCGGCCGGCGGCAGGCCGCCGCGCAGCAGCCGCACCCCGGTCCCGACCCCGACCAGCGCGGTCACCAGCCAGCCGGCCGCCACCACCGCGGGCGCCGCCATCCCCTGCCCGGCCCGCAACACGGCCGGCAACGCGACCCCCAGGTGCCAGGCGGCAGCGATGACGATCACGGCGATCCGCGCGCCCTGGTCCGAGGCGTCGGCCACCGCGTGCGCCTCCGGCGGAGCGGCGTCGGCTCCGGAGCGCGTCGCCACCCGCGGCCGGGGCAGCGGGCGCAGCGCGTGGCCGGCCGCCGCCGTACCCGACTCAGTCGCCATCGGACCACTCCAGCCGAACCCGGGTACCGGCGCCAGGGGCGGAAGTCACCAGGGCCCGACCACCCACAGTGTCCATCCGTCCGTGGATCGACTCGCGCAGCCCGTACCGGTGCGCCGGGACCGTGGCCGGGTCGAAACCGGGACCGTCGTCGGCCACCTCGACCACGACGGTGCCACCCTCGCGCGCCAGGCGCAGCGACGTGGCCGCGCCCGGCGCGTGCCGTGCCACGTTCGCCAGCGCGGCGGCGGTGCTGTCGGCGAGCGCCGTGGCGACCTCCGCCGGCAGCCGGCACGGCGCGAGCGTCGCGGTCACCGCGAGCCCGGGCGTCGCGGCGAGCACCTCGCGTAACCGTTCGTCCAGGTCGGCCTCGCCCGTCGCGGTCGCGGTCCGCGCGCCCGCCAGCGCGGTGAGGGTACGCAGATCGTCCGCGCACCGCTCGCGCAACGTCGCCGAGTCCGGCACCGCGCCGAGACCGACCATGGTGAGCGTGCCCAGGACGGTGTCGTGCAGGTCGCGGTTGTGCCGCCGTTCGGCCTCGCGGGCGGCGCGCGCCACCACCGCCTCGTGGGACAACCGCTGGTAGTCGGCGAACGCGGCGTCGGCGCGGGCGATCCGCCGGCGCATCACCGCCGTCATCACCGCCGTGCTGCCGGTCTGCACCAGCAGCGTCCCGGCGTGCGCCCGCGCCTCGGCCGGGTCGCCGGCCAGCGTGGCGCCCGTGACGTACGCGGCGGTGACCAGCAGGCCGGCCGGCACGGACCAGCGGGCCGGGGCGGTGGCCTGCGTGTTGATGACTGTCGAGCTGGCCAGCACCGCGATCCAGCTCGCCTCGCCGGGCAGCACCTCCGGCGCGACGAGCCACGGTACGGCGATCGCGGCGGCGGTGGTCAGCGCCACGTCACCGGCGACCAGCGCGCCGCCGATGCCGTGCCGGAACGCGCGGAACGCGTACCAGACCGACCAGGCGGTGAGCACGACGACCGCGGGGATCAACAGCGCCACCCGCACCGGCGGCGTACGCACCGACAGGGCGACGACCGCGCCGACCACGCCGCAGGTGAGCCGCAGCAGCGCCGGCAGGGTGGTGAAGATCAGGCTGAACGCGTCACCCGCCGGGCGGGCCAGCGGGGGCCGTGGCATGGGCACGGCGGCAGCGACCGGCATCGGGGAGATGTCCTTCCGGTAGCGACCCGGCCGGGTCCGCGCGGCAGAGATTGACGCTGGAGAATAACACGGTTTGTCGGAACTGGTCACCCTTGGTGCTTGACGAGTTTCGCTCCGGCGTAAAGCAGCCGGCCGTCCGGCCCGGCGATCAGCGGCGCGCGGCGGCGAGCAGGTGGGCGCTGGCGCCGAGGATCGCCGCGTCCCGCTCGAACGTCTCGGCGCAGGCCAGCGCGTCGGTGAACAACCGCTCGTGCGACCCGGTGCCGAGGGCGTTCAGCAGCGGCCACAGCGGACCCTCCACCCCGTACACCTGCGGGGTGGGCAGACCCGCGGCGACGAACTCGGCGGCCAACTCCTCCGGCCGGTGGAAGAAGGCGGTGGTGAAGCCGGTACGCGGATCGTTCACCCCGGTCTCGTACTCGGCGCGCAGCAACTGCCGGTTGTCGTCGTCCAGGCGGCCCTGCGCGGTCAGGTCGATCAGGGCGGCGTGGCGGCTGATCGCCGCCGCCACGATCGTCCCGCCCGGCCGGGTCACCCGCGCCGCCTCGCGCAGCGCCGCCACCCGGTCGGCCTGCCGGGGCAGGTGGTAGAGCGGCCCGAGCAGCAGCGTCGCGTCCGCCGCCGCGTCGGGCGCCGGCAACGCGCGGGCGTCACCCACCGAGGCGCCGACAAGGGGGTACGCCGACCGCGCCGCCGCCACGTGTGCGGGCACCAGGTCGACCAGGTGCACCCGGTAACCGGCCGCGGCGAGCGGACCCGCGTACGCCCCGGGACCACCGCCGACGTCCAGCACGTCGGCCGGTGCGGCGGGCAGCAGGCGGGCGAGCAGGTCTCGGGTACGCCGTGCCTCCAGCCGGCCCTGCGGTGACCCCTCCAGCCGGTCCGCCTCGACGTAGACATCGGTGTAGTAGCGGCGGACGTCCGGCTCGGGTGGACGGTGTGCGGGCATCCCCTGATCGTCGACGAGAAGCGGAGCTGCGGCATCCGGTTTACGGTTGCCGAGGTTTCCTACCCTGCGGGGTATGGCATACCAGCCGGCCATGGTGCCGCCGAAGAAGTCCAAGCGAACCCTGTTCATCGTGCTCGGCGTCGTGCTGGCGATCTGTTGTTCCGGCGGTGTGCTCGCCGGATTCTTCCTCTTCCGTGCCGTGCAGGAAGCGACCGGCCCGGCCCGGTCCACAGCGCAGACCTATGCCGAGGCGATCGTCGACCGCGACTATCCCGCCGCGTACCGGCAGCTCTGCTCCCGCGTACGCGACCGGGTCAGCGAGGAGGACTTCACCCGGCAGCAGTCCTCCCAGCCGGAGTTCACCGACTACCAGATCACCGGGCTCAACGTGTCGAACAACAACGGGCGGGTGAGCGGGTCGACGACCATCCGCTTCACCCCGGCCACCGGCACCAACGTGACCCAGTCGTTCCCGATGGTCAAGGAGGACGGGGAGTGGCGGATCTGCGAGTGAGCCGGTCGCGGGGCGGTGGGGCGGGCGCCGGGCAGGCATACTCCGCGGGATGACTGCGGAGTCCCCGCCGGTCCTGCGGCCCGGCCCCTTCCTCGTGGTGCTGCTCGGCGCGGTCGTGATCGCGTTGCTGCTGTTCATGCCGATCCGGATCGGCTTCGGTGACCACACGGTGGGCACCAGCTGCGGCAACGCGGTCGCCATGGATCTCGGGCACTGGCGCAACCAGCCCTACTCGGAGGAGAGGGACACCTACCTGGATCTGGCATTCCGCAGGTGCATCAGCGAGCGCGTCGACCGGACCGCGCAGTCAGTCGGCGTGCTCACGTTGACGCTGCTCACCGTCATGGGGATGCGGGTGTGGCACGCGGCTCGCCGGGAGCGGGCCGGCCCGTCCGGAGGCGAACCTCTTCAGTCGCCGCGTGACACCTGATCCACTTGTCGCATGGCCTCATCTCCCGCCACCCCGCTCCCGCCGGCCGTCGCGGACCGGCTCGCCCGCGAGCGCAACGTCTGGCTCTGCACGCTGCGCCGGGACGGCTCCCCGCACGTCACGCCGGTGTGGTTCGTCTACGCCGACGACGTCTGGTGGATCGGCTGCGAGGGCCGCAGCGTCAAGGCCCGAAACGTGGCGGCCGACCCCCGCGTCTCGCTCGCCCTGGAGGACGGCGTCCACCCGGTCGTCGCGGAGGGCGAGGCTCGCGTGCACCGCAGCGGCTTCCCGCCCGCGATCGTCACGGCGTTCGCGGAGAAGTACGGGGGATGGGACATCCGGCAGCCGGTCACACCGGACGGGGAACGGGTGCTGCTGGAGGTGCCCGTCCGGCGGTGGCTGCTCGCCGGCGCGGCACGCTAGTCCCCGGAGAACCCCCAGAAGTAGAGCTCGTTCGGGGCACCCGCGTCGTCGTGCAGGACGGCGTACCGGCCGAACCAGCGCTGCTCGGCCAGCGGCTCGAGCGCCTCGACGTGAGCGCGGGTCGGCCGGGCGACGCCCGCTCGGGCGAGCGCCTCGGCCTCCGTCACCCGCTGGAACGCCCCGAAGCCGGGTTCCTCGCCGTCGGCCAGCACCCGCGTCATGTCGAGGATGGAGTGTGTGCCGGACTCCTGCACCCGCTCGTCCGCCCACAGCTCCTCCTCGCTGCGGGGACGGTCCGGGAAGTCGGCGGCGGAAGCGCCGAACCCGCCCGGCACCGCCCACCAGTAGTCGCCGGCCTCGAAGACCTGTCGGCGCAGTTCGTCCAACGCGGCCTGGGCGTCCGGCTGGTACGCCACGAAGTAGGTCCATCCCGATGCGCCCACGCTGCCTCCCGGTGATCCCGCTCGTCGCCGCCACGTCCGGCGGCGCACGCGATCATGCCCGAGACCACCGACGAAACCGGCGGGTCAACGCGACCAGGATTCCTGTGCCACTGTCTCCGCCATGCGTCTGTCGTCGGGCCTTCGAGTCGCCGCGGTCGTGGCCGGTCTGCTGTCGGTCGGAGCGGCACTGCTCGCCATGCGGGAAGCGTCGCTCCTGTGGGCGGTGGTCACGCTGGCGGCGTTGTGCGGCCACGCGCTCACCGCTTCCGATGCGCCCCGGGTGAGGTGGAGCGTCGCCGCCGGCGCCGGGCTGTTCGCACTGGTGGCAGCCGCGAACCTGCACTGGCACCGGGAACAGGCGGCGGACGCGGGCGAGTCGGCGGGGAGTCGGGCGGCGACGCTGGCGCACCTGCTGGAGAGCTTGCGGGAGGGCCTGGACCGGCAGCGGCTGACCGCCTGGGGCCTGGCTCTCGGCGTACTCCTGCTTGCCCTTGCCGTGCCGGCGCTGCCGGCACGCGGCGGACGGCGGGGGGTGGTGACGGCGGTCCTGGCGGTGGCAGTGCTCGTCTGGTGCGGGCTGAGCGTGGCGGCGACGCCCGGCGACCCGCCGCTGCTCGACCTGCTCCTGGCGCTGCAGCCGACGCTGCTCGCCGTTCTCGTGACCGCCGCGGTGCTGGCGTCGTCCGGATGGCGGGGAGACCGGCGCGGGCTTCTCACGGCGGGCATGGTCCTGCTGGCGCTGGTCGCCGTGCGGGCCTGCGCGGATCTCGCCCCCATGTGGGTGAGCTGGTGGACGCTTGTCGAGCCCGCCGAGGACGCCTTCCTGCAACCGGGAGTCATGGTGAGCGTGGGTGCTCCGGCGGGAAGCGCCCTTGAGGTGTCCTCGGCGGTGGAAACGGCTGTCGCGCTCGGCGGCGCGGGGTTGGCGGTCGTCGGCGCGTTGCGTGCTTCCCGCGAGAACGCCCGTCCGTAGTCTTCCCCCTTGCGCGGGCGGTCGCGCCTACGGGTGCGAATCGGTGATCGCGATGACCTCGTCGAGGCGGTCCAGTGCGGCCCGCAGGTCGTCGACCTTGGCCTGGATGCGCTCGCGCTCGGCGCGCAGCATCGCCCGCTGCGCGGGGTCGGTGTGCCCGGAGTCCCAGCACGGCAGGAGCTCCGCGATCCGGCTGCTGGTCAGGCCGGCGGCGTACATCTGCTGGATGAAGCGCACCAGCGTGACCGTGTCCGGCCGGTAGAGGCGCTGGCCGGACGCACTGCGCCTGGGGACGAGGAGACCCTGTTCCTCGTAGTAGCGCACGGCGCGCACCGAGACACCGGCGCCGCGCGCCACCTCGCCGATACGGATCAGGGTCTCGGGCATGTGGCTCCTCTCACTCCGATCCGGGCGGTCCGCACTTGCCTCTGACGTCAACGTCAGGTTTTAGCGTACCGGGCATGGACATCACCAACTCGGTAGCCCTCGTCACCGGAGCCAACCGCGGCCTGGGCCGCGCCTTCGCCCAGCGCCTGCTCGAACGCGGCGCCCGCAAGGTCTACGCGACCGCCCGCCGCCCCGAAACCGTCGACCTACCAGGCGTCGAAGTGCTGCCGCTGGACATCACCAGTCCCGCATCCGTACGGGCCGTCGCCGCTGCCGCCCCGGACGTCACGCTGCTCGTCAACAACGCCGGAATCCAGACCGGAACCGACCTGGTGACCGGTTCGCTGGACGCGGTGCGGCACGAGGTGGAGACGAACGTGCTCGGCCACCTGGAGATGATCCGGGCCTTCGCCCCGGCGCTGGCCCGCAACGGCGGAGGCGGAATCGTGAACGTGCTCTCCGCCATGTCGTGGTTCGGGACCAGGGGTGCCGGCGCCTACCACCTGACCAAGGCCGCCGCGTGGGCGATGACGAACGGCGTACGCCTGGAACTCGCCGACCAGGGCACGCTCGTGACGGCGGTACACCTCGGCCTGGCCGACACCGACATGTCAGCCGGCTGGCCCGTCGACAAGATCGCGCCGTCGGATCTGGCCGACGCGGTGCTCGACGGCGTCGAGGCGGGCGCCGCCGAGGTGCTCGCCGACCAGTGGAGCCGCGACGTCAAGTCCCGGCTGACGCTGACCCCGGAGGAGTTCAACGCCGCGATGGACCGGGCCTTGGCGGCGCTGACGACGGCCTGATCGTCATCCACGCCATGATCGCGACGAGCACCACGGACACGACAGCCGAACCGGCTACCAACGGGTTGACGAACCCCGGCACCAACTCCGGCCCGCAGGTGGTGTCATGCAGCGGCCACATGGACGACGACCCGCCGGCTCGCTCCGGGTCGTACGGCATGTCACCACCCATCGCGATCCGACACCTGTCGTCGGGATCGGTCGGCAATCCGGACGGCATTCGGCTCAGTCCGTAACCGTACGAGGCGAGTCCCGTCAGCACCGGCCCGGCGATCAGCAACCATCCGGCACGTCTCTGCCGTCTGGCCGGGGCGGGAGTGCTCCTTCGCCTTCGCGCGTTCACCAGGACGAGCAGACCCCACAGGGGCAGCGCGACGGCGCCAACCACGAGCAACGGCCACGCCAGCGCGAGCAGCACCAGGAAGACGTAGGCCACCATCAACGCGAACTCGGGGAACTCCATGGCGTCCACAACCTACAGGCACAGGAGTGGCTCAACCGGCGGTGATGGCCCGAACGCCCGGAACCTACGGCCTGCCGATGCACCAGGGCGACGACTACGTCGTCAGCTTCAACACGCCGGCCGAAGTTCGTGACGTCGCCGCCGCCCTCACCGACCTCGACCTGGAGCCGTTCATCGCGCGGTACCGGACGCTCGACCCGCACGAGTTCGACGCCGCTCTCTGTGGTCCCGAATGACGACCGTGCCGGACCCGGTGGTGTCGGTGCAGTCCGGGCCGTGCACGTCGAGGCCGGCGATATCGGTGGTGATCGCGGCCGAGCCGAAGTAGGCGGGATCGAGGACGAAGGCCACACGGGTGCCGGCTCCGACGGGAGCGGAGAACTCCGCAGGTGGCTCGACCGGCCGCAAGCCGACGAGGCGCTGCCGATAGCCGTGGCCGTGTCGCCAGACCTCGACAGTGGTCTGCGAACTCACCGCCGCCGCGGCGGCGCTCGACCAGCGCTCGCTGGTGAGCAGCGAGTCGTAGTAGCCGAGCCTCGGCATGCCCGGGCCGGTGAGGACGTCCGCCTGATCGTCGGTCACCGAGAAGACGAGATCAGCGGTGATCTCCGCTACGACGTCGGGTGAGTGGCTCGCGGCGACCCGGGTGGCCGGATGAAACGCGTGCCCCACGACCGTGCACAGCACCCGAGTCGCCAGACGCGGATCGTCCCTGCCCACCCCGAAATACATACCGGGCCGCTTGCGTACGGAGTCGTCGAACTCCAGGACCCTGATCTTCGCGAGGCTGTAGTCAGGCTCCGTCACGCCGACCACGCTATTGCGGCAAGGCACGCGCGGCTATCGGCATGACAGCGTGTTTCGTCGTCCGCCGACTTGGCTGTACAGCCGCGAGCGTGCCGTTTCTGCTGAGCGCCCGCCGCTCTAGTCGAACCACACGACCAGGCGCACGCCGTCATCGCCGAAGCGCTGCGCCAGTGCGCGCATCACGGCGAAGACGTGCTCCCACCCGGTTCCCGGACCGACGACGTCCTGCCGGGTCATCGGCCCGTACTCGAACGCGACCCCGGCTTCTTCCCAGCGGCCCGGTGACCTCGGCAGGCGATGTGCCGACCGGAGGAACGCCATACTTCCCAACGACCTCGGCGGGCCACTCGTCAACCACCCGGAACTGACGAATCAGCCCCGGCGCCTCGTGCACGCGCAGCACCCCGCAGGCCGCAGGAGGCACCGACATGTCAAGGTCACGCAACTCGGCCCAGGAAACCCAGGTAGCGCCATGGATGGCAGCATCCATCCGCACGGCCTCGTCGTAGTCGGCTCGTACCGGGCTTGATACCTCCGCCGGCAGGCCGCGGCCAGCCGCAACCGGCTCCCAGCCGAGCCAGTTCCGCACACCGAACAGGCAACCGAACGCCGTGTAGTCGCCATCGTCGTAGAGCGGGGACAGCGGCATCATGCACAACCACGACTCCCGCCCGTGCCAGTCCGCGTCGGCATGGGGATGCCGGACCTCGAAAAAGCCGTAGATATCGGTTGGCACGCGCGACAGGGTAAGCGTTCGAGGCGATTTATTGATGGGTTTCTGTGCCAGCCGTACGGCCCGTCCGCGGCGCCCGGAGAGACTCGCACCTGCGGCGTTGGGACTTGAAGAAGATCGCGGATGGCTGGTCAGGCGATCACGCGCCTGGTCAGCCGGTCCGTCGTTGACGATCCTTTCCGGCCGAGGGCAACCTCCTCGGCCAGCCGTACCGTTCCCCACATATGAGACCGACAAGAGACGTGGCGCGATGAATCGCGCCGACGAGGACGAGTACCGGCAGTTCGTGACGGCCCGCCTGGAAACGCTGCGAGTGACGGCGTACCTGCTATGCCGTAACTGGCACACCGCCGACGACCTCGTGTCCATCACGATCGGGAAGCTGTACCGCCACTGGCACCGGGTCCGCGCGATGGAGAACGTCGACGCGTATGTCCGGGCAATGCTCACCAACGCCTGGCTGGACGAACGGCGCCGGCCGTGGCGGCGCGAACGGAGCACCGACAACCCGCCCGAGCGGGCGGACGCGGAGTTCTCCGAGGCTGCGCTGGCCGACCGGGAACACCTCCTCGACCTGCTGTCCCAGCTGCCGCCGCGCCGACGGGCAGTGATCGTCCTGCGGTTCTGGTGCGACCTGTCGGTCGAGGAGACGGCGCGGGTCCTGGGCATCAGCACCGGCACGGTGAAGAGCCAGGCCGCACGGGGGTTGGAGAGCCTACGCCTGCTGGCGACGTGGGACGGGACGCGGATTCGGGCGAGGAACGGAGGGGAAGCATGAGCTATCAGACGGTTTTCCGGGAGGCGGTCGGCGAGATCCCACCCACCTCTATCGATGTAGAGCAGGTCATCCGCCAGCAGCGCCAGCAGCGTCGGCGGCACCGGCTGGCGACCTTGGTGGCCGCTGCGGTACTCGGGGTCGCCGTCCCGCTCGCCATCGTTGGCGGGTCCGGGCCGGACCTACCGACATCGTCGTCCTCCCCGAGCCCGACTGCACAGCCGGCGCGGACCCCACGCCCGGAACCGGGGAAGACCTTCAGCACGAATGACCTTGCCGTCTTCGCGGCGCTGGAGCGCGAGGCGCCCGACGTCGAATGGATCACCAAAGATTGGCCGTCGGACGGCGACGTGGTGACGTGGAACCCTGTCAACTCGACGAAACTCTACTTCGGGCAGGGTCCGATCCGTGCCGGCGATCGGACCGGATACTTCTCGCTGCAGGTGGAGCAGGACTGGGACCGTCGGGTCGTTCCCTGCATTCCGGAGAAGACCCAGGGCAAGAGCTGCGTCGACAGCACGGGACCGGCCGGCGAGAAAATCCGGACAGCATCGAGCCAGGTCCCGATCACGTCGTCGCCCAAGAACCGGAGTCTGACACTCCGCGGAATGCCCACTGCACCGACCAGCGACAGGTTCTCGACTCATTACGGCATCGCGGTCGAGCGGTCGGACGGGACGCGCCTGATAGCGACCATGGCTGCCGATGGGGAGAACCCACCCCTCACCCTCGCGCAGCTAACCGCGGTGGCCCTGGATCCCGCGCTCACGCTGGACTGAACGGCGGCCGGCCGGCGACGCGTGCATCGCTGTCCATCGACAACGTCAAGAGCGAAGGATCTGATCTCTGAGGAGGCCCGGGGCTCGGGGCAGAGCCCCGGGGTCTTCAGGTGCTGGTCGTCCCCAGCGTCACAGGCCGGCGCGGCCCGCTTCGCGGGCCGTCTTGACGTGCGGCGGGGGAGCGGTAGCAGGATCACGGTCTGGTCTTCCCGCCCAGGTCGGTACGCCGATGGATCCGGACCACATCGACCGGACGTGGCAGAAGGTCCGGCGGCGGCCTCGACTGTGGCTGCGGCTGCACGACCTGCACCACGCCTGCGCGACGTTCCTGCTCGTCTCCGGTGCCTCGCCCCGGACGGTGACGAAGGTGCTCGGTCACAGCCAGATCCGCCTGACGACGAATACCTACGCCCACGTCCTGTGGGAGATCGAGCGGGCCGCCGTGGACGAGGCCGCGCAGCACTTCGTCGGCTGACTTGGCCGTACGTGGGTCGTGGTGATCGATTCGACCGAGCGCCAAGCCGCCGACCTGCGATAACGGTGGTGCGCCCGGCAGGATTCGAACCTGCGGCCTTGGGATTAGAAGTCCCCTGCTCTATCCGCTGAGCTACGGGCGCGCGCCGACGGTCGTCGCGCCAAGAGGGTACCGCCGGTCCGCACGTGGCCGGGGGCACGGGTCGGCGCGTCCGTTCCGCCCCTCAGCGTCCCACGCCGGGGTCCGGGCCGGCACCACAGTTCCGGCGGGTCCCGCGCGGGCCAGGCGGGACGCGATCCGTACCCTCGTCGGATGCTGCTCGACCAGGAAACCGAGAACGAGATCGTCTTCGAGCTGTGTCAGCTCCTCGGGCGGGCGATCCTGCCCCTCACCGGCTCGGATGCGCCGGGCGCGCCGGCCGGCGTTCTCGGCACGGCCTTCTTCTACAGCGAGATGGTCGGCGCGACCGACGACGGCGAGGTCGCGCACGAGTGGCTGCTCACCGCCGACGCGCTCACCGACCGGGCGTACGGCGAGATCGGCTTGCGGCCGAGCGTCACCGACCCGGCCGAGGGGGCGGACGAGCCGATCGACCTGCCCGGTTTCGCCGACCACTGGCTGCACCTGCCGGAACTGGGGCTCGCCGCGATGCCGACCGGCGGCCTGCACGGCTGGGCCGACGATCGGGGCTGGCGCTGGCGTACCCAGCAGGTCACCGAGGCGGTGGCCGCGCCGGCCGACGCGGTCGCGCGGATCGGCGCGGCGCCCGCCTCGGCGTTCGTGCTGGCGCTCGGTGTCGGCGACGGCGGGTCGCGGCCGCTGGAAGCGGTGGTCGAGCGGGTCGCCCGGGACGGCGGCGAGGTGCGGGTCACGACGGAACTACCAGCGGGCTACGTGGGCGCGCCGGTGTTCGCGGTCGAGGCCGGGCCGGACGGCGGGCCGGCACTGCGGTGCCTGGGCGTGGTGCTGCCGCCGCGGGCGGGCGGTCACCCGGTCGCCACGTTCGACCGGATCCGCGCCGCGCTCGCGGCGGTCGTCAACGACTGAGCCGACCCCCGGCCCAGCCGACCGACCCTGCCGATCCCTGGGTGGCCGGGCCCGCCGAGCAAGAGGCGGCCGGGTAGCGCGATCGAATCAGCCCTCGGTGGTCGCGTCGGCCGGCCGGCGCGGTGACGGCGGCGTTGTCGGCTCCGGTTCGGTCGGTCCGGCGCGCAGGAATCCCTCCGCCCACCGTCCGACCTCCGCGAAGACCTTCTCGCGTACGCCGGGACTGGACAGCGTGAGGTCGTGCAGCCCGCCGTCGAAGCGGGCCAGCGTGATGTGCCGGCCGAGGCGCGGCGCCCAGCGCACCATGTGCTCGACGTCGAGCACCGCGTCGGCGCCGGTGGCGCTGTCGTGCCACTTGGTGCCCCGGAAGCTACGCGTGGAACAGGCGAGCAGCACCGGCACCGGGATGTCCAGCCCGGCCCGCAGGCGGCGCTGACCGGCGCGAATCGCGTTGATCCAGCCGGCCCGGACCGGGAACCCGGCGAGCGGCTTCCAGGCCAGGTCGTACCGCCACTCGCCCCGGTGGTCGGCGTGCAGGCTCTCGCCGTACACCGTGCCCAGGCCGAACGGCAGGACACGCTGCGGCGCCCTGCGGCCCAGGCGGGAGACGGCGGCCGCGAGGGGCCGGCGGACCATCCAGGGCGCGTTGATGTCGAAGAAGGGGCTGTTGAGCACGATGCCGTCGACCAGGCCGGCGTCGCGGCGGTCGTGCGACCAGAGCGAGATGATCAGGCCGCCGGTCGAGTGCCCCATGGCGAGGAGGGTGTCGTGGCCCTCCTCGGCGCGGATGATCTCGGCGGCGGCGTCCAGCTCGGGGAAGTAGTCGCTCAGGTCGCGGCAGAAGTTCGGGGTCTGGTGCGGGAGCAGGCTGCGGCCGTACTTGCGCAGGTCGAGCGCGTAGAAGTCCCAGCCGCGCTCGGCGAAGAAGTCGGCGACGTGGGTCTGGAAGAAGTAGTCGACGAAGCCGTGCACGTAGAGCACGGCGCGGCCGGTCGGACGGTCGGCGCGCCGCCGCACGAGGGTCGCGACCACCGGCCCCTCGTCGTCGGTGCCCAGCTCGATCGTCCGCCGCTCGTAGGGGGCGCCCAGCACGTCCGGTTCCACGACCGCGACGGTACGCCGCCTCGCTACCCGGCGGTAGGGGTGGTGAAAGGAGGGGGCCCTTGTTAACGCCTCCGGTAGAGGAAGGGCCCCTTGTTAACAACGCCTCGGCGCAGGGCGGCCCGCCCGCCGGCACCGGGCGGGCGGGCCGTGCCGGACGTCAGACGGTTTCGGCGTCCTCGCGCTCGGCGTCCTGCAACGGGGTGCCCTCGGGTTGGTCGACGGCGCGCAGGTGCTTGTTGTGGCGCGGCTCCTGCCGGGTCTTCGCGTCGTTGAGCTTGCGGCGCAGGTCGTCCCGGACGTCGTTGAGCGCGGCGTGCAGATCCTCCTCGGACGAGGTGGTGACGATCTTCTGCCGCCCGGCGATCCAGCACTCCAGGGTCACCTTCTGGCCCCGGGCCTCGCGATCCTTGACGGACACCTCCAGCTCGGTGGCGTCGGCGTGGAAGCCGGCGAGCCGGGCGTCCAGGGTCGCGAACTGTTCGGCGATCCAGTTGCGGTCGCCCTGGGAGAACCCGGCGCCGACCCGCAGGCACTCGGCCACGGTCGCGGGGTTCGCCACGGCGCTCATCGCGCTGCCTCGCGGACGTCTCGGAGAAGCATGGGAGCTCCCTTTCTCTCGGTTGATCAAGTACTTACCCAACCGGCGCGATTCCGGAACGCCTGCTTGCCGGCTCCACTCGATCGTGCGTCTTTGCAGCTCAGGCACGTAGGGCCGGTCGGCCTAGCAGATCGGGACCTTGATCAGGTGGTTGTCCACAGGGCGGCTCGTCATCCACAGGCCCGGGCCGGCGGGTGGCCCCGGGCCGGGCGTCCGGCCGACGCTCACCGGGACAAGTCGATCCCT
Organism: Micromonospora sp. WMMA1949; assembly: GCF_027460145.1. Lineage (NCBI taxonomy): Bacteria > Bacillati > Actinomycetota > Actinomycetes > Micromonosporales > Micromonosporaceae > Micromonospora > Micromonospora sp. WMMA1949. The sequence goes on from NZ_JAPZBG010000001.1 coordinate 3,912,465, forward strand.
GGGAGGGGCGATGTTCGATACGTACGTGACGATCGTCGGCAACGTGCTGACCGCGCCGGAGTGGCGCCGGACCACGCAGAGCGGGACGTTGGTGGCCAACTTCAAGGTCGCCTCGACCGCGCGCCGTCTCGACCGCGACAGCGGCCGCTGGGTGGACGGCAACAGCCTTCGGGTACGCGTCAACTGCTGGCGCCGCCTCGCCGAGGGGGTGGCCGCCTCGGTGGCGGTGGGTGATCCGGTGATCGTGGCCGGGCGCCTCTACACGCGGGACTGGACCGACGAGGCGGGCACCCACCGCACGCTCTACGAGCTGGAGGCGGTCGCCGTCGGGCACGACCTGTCCCGGGGCCGCGCCCGCTTCCTGCGTAACCAGCCGCGCGCGGCCACCAGCACGGTCGAGGACGCGGCGGCCGAGCAGCGGGTGCACGGCGAGGCGACCGAGCCGGTGCCGGACGCGCAGGCCCCGGCGACGTTCGACGACCGGCCCTTCGACGACGACTTCCCGCCGCCGGAGTACGGGGGCCGGGTCGGACTGGTCGGCACCGTCGAGCGGGTGGGCGAGCCCGACCCGTTCGACGACCGGCCCGGTGTGCGGCAGGCCGCCGGCTTCGACCCCGGGCCGGGCGGCCCGGAGGGGGACGAGCTGGGCGGCGTGGAGGAGGACGGGCCGGTGACGGCCGAGGACGACGAACTGGGCGAGGTCACGCCGCCGGAGGCCGACGGGCCGGGTGGTGCCGGACCGGGCGAGGGCGAGCCGGGCGGCGCGGGCCCGGGCGGTGCGGGCGGGACCGCGTCGGGGCGCCGGAGCAGGCGGCGTACCCCGGTGCCCGCCTGACTCTTCGTCCGACGGGGGCGCGGGGTGGTGACATCGGCGTCACCACCCCGCGGTACGACTAGGCTGGCCGGCCGGAGGTGGTGACGGGTGCGGCAGGCGACCGCCATGGCGAACGCGACCGGGTTGGTGGCGGGCTACGCGTTCGACGCGCTGCTCGGCGACCCCCGCCGGTGGCATCCGGTGGCCGGCTTCGGCCGGGCGGCCGGTGCGCTGGAACGGCGGGTCTACCGCCCCGACCGCGCGGCCGGCGCCGCGTTCACCGCGCTCGCCGTCGGCGCGCCGGTTCTGCTCGGTGCCGCCGCCACGCTGGCGACCCGACGCCACCCGATGGCCCGGGCCGCGCTGGTGGCCGCCGGCACCTGGACGGTGCTCGGTGGGCGCACGCTGCGGCACGAGTCCCGGGTGATGGCACGGTCGCTGGGCCGCGCCGACCTGCCCGCCGCCCGGGCCCGCCTGGGCAACCTCTGCGGGCGCGACCCGTCCGCCCTCGACGAGCCCGAACTCGCCCGCGCCACAGTCGAGTCGGTCGCCGAGAACACCTCCGACGCCGTGGTCGCCCCGCTGGTCTGGGGCGCGGTCGCGGGCCTGCCCGGCCTGCTCGGCTACCGGGCGGCCAACACGCTCGACGCGATGGTCGGTCACCGCTCTCCCCGGTACGCCCGCTTCGGCACCCCGGCGGCCCGGCTGGACGACGCGCTGAACCTGGTGCCGTCCCGGCTCACCGGGCTGCTCACGGTGGCCGTCGCGCCGGTGGCGCACGGGGACCGGGCCGCCGCGTGGCACGTGTGGCGACGGGACCGGGCGGACCACCCGAGCCCGAACGCCGGCCAGTGCGAGGCGGCCATGGCGGGCGCGCTCGGCGTCCGGCTCGGTGGGCGCAACGTCTACTTCGGCCGCGCCGAGACCCGGCCGTTCCTCGGTGACGGGCCCCGCCCCGAGGCACGGCACCTGAAGCGTGCCGCCCGGATCTCCGGCGCGGTGGGTGTGGCGGCGCTCGGCCTGGCCGCGCTCTACCCGGTGACGGTCGGCCGCCTGGCCGGGGCCGCCGGCCGGGCCGCGCTGGGCGCGTTCACCCGGGCGGCCCGTGGCCCGGGCCGGGCGGCTCGCGCTTCGAGCAGCGCGGCCGAGGCGGGGAGCGGACACCGGGGGAGCGGGCGGTGAGCGGCGGGCTGCTGGTCGCCGGCACCACCTCCGACGCCGGCAAGAGCGTACTCACCGCCGGCATCTGCCGCTGGCTGCGCCGCCGGGGCGTCCGGGTCGCCCCGTTCAAGGCACAGAACATGTCGAACAACTCCGCCGTGGTGGTCGGTCCGGACGGTCGCGGCGGCGAACTGGGCCGCGCCCAGGCGATGCAGGCCGCCGCCTGCGGGCTCGACGCCGACCTGCGGTTCAACCCGGTTCTGCTCAAGCCGGGCAGCGACCACGCCAGCCAGGTGGTGCTGCTCGGCGAGGCGGTGGACACGGTCACCGCCGGCAACTACCACGAGGTACGGGCCCGGCTCGCCACCACGGCGTACGCGGCGCTGGCCGAGTTGCGGGCCGAGTACGACGTGGTGATCTGCGAGGGCGCGGGCAGCCCCGCCGAGATCAACCTGCGTGACGGCGACTACGTCAACATGGGGCTGGCGCGGCAGGCCGGGCTGCCCACGATCGTGGTCGGCGACATCGACCGGGGCGGCGTGTTCGCGTCGATGTTCGGCACCGTGGCCCTGCTCGACGCGGCCGACCAGGCGCTGCTGGCCGGGTTCGTGGTGAACAAGTTCCGGGGCGACCGCGGGCTGCTCCAGCCGGGGCTGGACATGCTGCACCGGGTCACCGGCCGCCCGACGTACGGGGTGGTGCCCTGGGCACTGGACCTGTGGCTGGACGCGGAGGACTCGCTCGCGTACGGGCGGGTGCTCGGCCGGCCGGCCGCGCCCCGGGGCACCGACTGGCTCGACGTCGCCGTGGTGCGGCTACCGCGGATCAGCAACGCCACCGACGTCGAGGCCCTCGCCACCGAGCCGGGTGTGCGGGTACGCCTCACCGTCGAGCCGGCCGAACTGGCCGCCGCCGATCTGGTGGTGCTCCCCGGCACCAAGTCGACTGTCGCCGACCTGGCCTGGCTGCGGGAGACCGGCCTGGCCGACGCGGTCCTGGCGCACGCCGCCGCCGGACGGCCGCTGCTCGGCATCTGCGGTGGCTTCCAGATGCTGGGCCGGGCGATCCACGACCCGGTGGAGAGCCGCCGCGGCACCGTACCGGGCCTCGGGCTGCTGCCCCTCGAGATCACCTTCGAGCCCCGCAAGACGGTCCGCCGGGCCGAGGGCACCGCCGCCGGTGACGTCCCGGTGCACGGCTACGAGATCCACCACGGCCGGGTCACGGCCGCCGACCCGGGACTCACTCCGCTGCTGCGCTACGCCGACGGCACCGGTGAGGGCGCCCGCCTCGGCGCCGTGCACGGCACGCACTGGCACGGCGCCTTCTCCTCGGACGCGTTCCGCCGCCGGTTCCTGACCGAGGTCGCGGAGGCGGCCGGACGCACCGGCTTCAAGGTCGCGCCGGACACGTCCTTCGCGGCGGCCCGGGAGCGGACGCTCGACCTGCTCGGCGACCTGGTGGAGGAGCACCTCGACACGGAGGCGCTGTGGCGGCTGATCGAGTCCGGCCCGCCGCCGGGACTGCCGTTCGTGCCACCCGGCGCGCCACCGGCACCGGGCGTCGTCCGCCCGGCGGCTGTGGGCCCGGCGGCTGTGGGCCCGGCCGCCGTGGAGCGCGCGGCTCAGTAGCGCACGTCGGCCGGGCGGTCGGACATCGGCAGCCCGGCCTCCCGCCAGCCCTGCACCCCGCCGATCATGTCGGTGGCCTGCCGCAGCCCCAGCGTCTGGAGGCTGGCGGCGGCCAGGCTGGAGCTGTATCCCTCCCGGCACACCACGACGATCTCGCGGTCGTACCCGGTGGCCTCCGGGATGCGCCACGCGCTCGCCGGGTCGAGCCGCCACTCCAGCACCGTGCGGTCGATGACGATCGCGCCGGGCAGCTCACCCTCCTCGCGGCGCTGCGCCTCGGTACGCGTGTCGATAAGCAGCGCACCGCCACGGACCGCCTCGACGGTCTCGTGCGGGGTGAGCCGGCGGAGACCGGCGCGGGCCTGTTCCAGGAGGGCGTCGACGCCCGGACACATCACGTCATGGAGCACCCCCCGATGATGCCCAGCGCACCGCGCCGCCGCTCGGCGAAACGGTCCGCCCGGGTCGCAGTTTCCAGCGGACGGGGGAACGTTAGCGTCGGTCGGGTGAACGTGGCCGTGATCGAGGCGTACGCCGGGTTGGCCCGCCGCGTGCTGGCCGGTCCGGCGCGGTTGGGGCGTACCCGGCTGGTCGCCGTCGACGGGCCCAGCGGCGCGGGCAAGAGCCGGTTCGCGACGCGCCTCGCGGACGCCCTCGCGGCGCGGGCGGGCGGCGTGCGTCCGCCGCTGGTGCACACCGACGACCTGCTCGACGGCTGGGACGACCAGCTCACGTTCTGGGCCCGGCTGGAGGAGCAGGTGCTCGGCCCGGTGCGGGCCGGCCGGGCGGGCGGCTACCGCCGCTACAGCTGGGTGCGGCGCCGCTTCCTGGACCGGGTGGTGCCGGTGCCGGCCGGTCCGGTGCTGATCGTCGAAGGGGTGAGCGCCGCCCGCGCCGCGGTACGCCCCGAGCTGACGCTGTCGGTCCTGGTCACCGCACCGGCCGAGCTGCGGCTGCGCCGGGCGCTGGCCCGCGACGGCGAGCAGGTCCTGCCGGAGCTGCGCCGCTGGCACGCGGGGGAGCGGGCGCACTTCGCCGCCGACGGTACGGCGACGGCGGTGGACCTGGTCGTCGACGGCGCCCCGGACCTGCCGCACGACGCGGACCGCTACTACACACGCGTGGGGCGGCGATCGGGCTCGGCCGACGTGGCCGGGTAAGGCCAGCATACGATTCCGGTCATGACCACTCCGATCCTCTCCGAGTCCGAGGTGCGGGCCGCCGTCGAGCGGGAACTCCCCGGCGTCCGGGCCGACCTCGAGCGACTCGTCCGTATCCCGGGCATCGCCTTCGAGGGCTTCGACCACTCGCACGTGGAGCGCTCCGCCGAGGCGGTGGCGGAACTGCTGCGCGGGTGCGGCCTCGACACGCGGATCGTCCGGTCCGGCGGCCAGCCCGCGGTGATCGGCACGAAGGCGGCCCCGCCCGGCGCGCCCACGGTGCTGATGTACGCGCACCACGACGTGCAGCCGGTCGGCGACCTGTCGCTGTGGGAGTCGGACCCGTTCGAGCCGGTGGAGCGCGACGGCCGCCTCTACGGGCGCGGCGCCGCCGACGACAAGGCCGGCATCATGGCGCACGTCGCGGCGCTGCGCGCGTACGGCGACCGCCTCCCGGTCGGCGTGGTGCTGTTCATCGAGGGCGAGGAGGAGTACGGCTCGGACTCGCTGGAGCGGCTGCTCGCCGAGCACCGCGACGACCTGGCCTCGGACGTCATCGTGATCGCCGACTCCACGAACTGGGACGTCGGCGTACCGGCTCTGACCACCTCGCTGCGCGGCATCGTCAACTGCTTCGTGGAGGTGCGCACGCTCGACCACGCGGTGCACAGCGGCATGTTCGGCGGCGCCGTGCCGGACGCGCTCACCGCGCTGGTGAAGCTGCTCGGCACGCTGCACGACGAGGCCGGTGACGTCGCGGTGGACGGGCTGGTCGGCCACGAGGGCGCCAGCGTCGACTACCCGGAGGACCGGTTCCGCGCCGAGGCCGGGCTGGTCGACGGCGCGACCCTGTTCGGCACCGGGCGGATCACCGACCGGCTCTGGACCAAGCCGGCGCTGGCGATCCTCGGCGTGGACGCGCCGTCCACCGGCGAGGCGCCGAACGCGCTGGTGCCGTCCGCGAAGGCGAAGCTGAGCGTACGGCTGGCGCCGGGCGACGACCCGAAGAAGGCGTACGCGGCGCTGACCGCGCACCTGGAACGGCACGCGCCGTGGGGTGCGCAGGTGTCGGTGACGTTCGAGCACGACGGTGCGCCCTGCGTGATCGACGCCTCCGGGCCCATGTTCGACGCGGCCCGGTCGGCGTTCCGGACGGCCTGGGACGGCACCGACCCGGTCGACATCGGGGTGGGCGGGTCGATCCCGTTCATCGCCACGTTCCAGGAGATGTTCCCGCGGGCCGCGATCCTGGTGACCGGTGTGGAGGATCCGCACGCGCGGGCGCACGGCCCGAACGAGAGCCTGCACCTGGGCGAGTTCGCCCGGGTCTGCCTGGCCGAGGCGCTGCTGCTGGCCCGGGTGGCGGAGGCCGGAAACCGCGCCTGAGGTGTCGAAACCGTAACTTCGGGGCCGATGTCGGAGTTTGTGGTGTGTCGGCGGGCGGGGTGTTATAGCCTTTCGAACATGCGTACGAACGACGAGATGGAGCGGCTCCAGGCCGCCGTCCGTGCTCTGGGGGACGTCGACGTCTCCGCGTGGTCCGAGGACACGCTCAACGAACAGATCGGCGAGCTCTCCGCCGCCCTGGTCACGCTCGACGCGCTGCTCACCCGGGTCGCCGAGGGCGTGCGCGGGCGCGGCCTGCGCATCGAGGAACCGGTCTCGGCCTGACGTCGGCCCGGCGGCCCGGCGCACCCGTGTGGTGTGCCGGGTCGCCGGATCCGCCCCGATGTCACAGCCGGCTGGCAGGATGTGGACGTGCGTTTCGCGGAGCTGGCGGCCACCTCGGCCGCGGTCGGCGCCACCAGCGGCCGTCGGGCCAAGGTGGAGCTGCTGGCCGCCGCGCTGCGCGGGCTGGAGCCGGGCGAGATCCCGGCCGGCGCCGGCTATCTCGCCGGTGAGCTGCGTCAGCGCCAGACCGGCGTCGGCTGGGCGGGCCTGCGTGACCTACCGCCGCCGGCCGCCGAGCCGACGCTCACCGTCGCCGCCGTCGACGCGGCGATCGAGGAGATCTCCCGCGTCGCCGGGACGGGCTCCCAGGCCCGGCGGCGGGAGCTGGTCGGCCGCCTCTTCGCCACCGCGACCGCCGACGAGCAGCGCCTGCTGACCGGCCTGTTCCGGGGCGAGCTGCGCCAGGGCGCACAGGCCGGGCTGCTGGCCGACGCGGTCGCGCGCGCCGCCGACGTACCGGTCAGCGCCGTCCGGCGGGCCCTGCTGCTCGCCGGTGACCTGCGGGCGGTGGCGGTCGCGGCGCTCACCGGCGGCGCCGCCGCGCTGGCCGGTTTCGGGCTCCAGGTGGGCCGGCCGCTCGCGCCAATGCTGGCGCAGAGCGCGCCCTCGGTCGACGAGGCGCTGACCGCCACCGGCGTGCCGGCGGTGGTCGACGTCAAGCTCGACGGCATCCGCATCCAGGTGCACCGTTCCGGGTCGGACATCGCGGTCTTCACCCGCAGCCTGGACGACATCACCGGCCGACTGCCCCAGGTGGTGGCCGCCGTGCGCGCACTGCCCGCCCGTGAGCTGGTGCTCGACGGCGAGGCGATCGGGCTGGACGCCGCCGGGCGGCCGCTGCCGTTCCAGGAGACGTCCAGCCGGGCCGCCCGCCGCACCACGCCCAGCACCACCGGCCAGGTGCCGGTCGCGCCCGCCGTGCTGGCCGCCGCCGAGCGCACCGGCGAACCGGTGCTCACGCCGTACTTCTTCGACCTGCTGCACCTCGACGGCGCCGACCTGATCGACGCCCCCGGCCGGGAGCGGTGGGCGGCCCTGGCCCGTGCGGTCGACGGTTCGCTGCTCGTCGACCGGGTCGAGGTGGACGACGCGGAGCAGGCCGCCACGGCGTTCGCCGCGGCTGTCGACGCCGGCCAGGAAGGGGTGGTGGTCAAGGATCCGGCCGCGCCCTACGACGCCGGCCGGCGCGGCTCGGCCTGGGTGAAGGTCAAGCCACGGCACACGCTCGACCTGGTGGTCCTCGCGGTCGAGTGGGGCAGCGGCCGGCGGGAGGGCTGGCTGTCCAACCTGCACCTCGGCGCCCGCGACCCGCGTACCGGCGAGTTCGTCATGCTCGGCAAGACGTTCAAGGGGCTCACCGACGAGCTGCTGCGCTGGCAGACCGAACGATTCCTGTCGCTCGCCGTGGAGAAGGGCGACTGGGTGGTGCGGGTCCGGCCGGAGCAGGTGGTCGAGATCGCGTTCGACGGGGTGCAGACGAGCAGCCGGTACCCGGGCGGCATGGCGTTGCGCTTCGCGCGCGTGCTGCGCTACCGCGACGACAAGACCGCCGCCGAGGCGGACACCATCGACGCGGTCCGCGCCATCCACGCCGGCCGGGTCACCGGCTGACGGCTCAGCCCGCCGACAGCGACCGGGCGTAGTTGACCTGGTTGTTGAGCTGCTGCACCTGGAACTGGTCGGTGACCGGGATCCGCGCGACGTACTGGTGCCCGCCGCTGCTCACCGTCACCTGCACGGTGCCGTAGTGCCGCGTCTCCTTGATCAGCAGGAACAGGAGGCTGAACACGGTCAGGCAGAAGAAACCGAGGATCGCGGCGACGACGGCCCACGGCGCGATCTTCTCCTCCTTCTGCCAGAAGTCGGTCACGTACCAGGAGGCGCCGGCGAGCGGCAGGACACCGGCCGGGGTACGGATGACCGGCGGCGTCACCATGATCTCGGCGATCTGCACCGCCACCGCCGACTGCGCGGGCGGCACCGGCCCGGCCGGCGGGTACGGCCCGGGCGCGCCCGCCGACCCGTGGAACGGCGCGACCGCCCCGGCCGGCGGCGCAGGCGGCGCCGAGAACTGGGCGGGCGGCGCGGAGAACTGCGGCGCGGCCGGGAAGTGCGCGGTGGACGGCGGGGCGGGGAACGGCGCGGTGGGCCCCGGGGTGACGGGTGCCTCCGGCGCGGCGATCACCGGGAACTGCTCGGTGGGCGGCGCGACGGCCGGCGGCATGGCCGACCAGGGGTCGTACGCGGGCGGCTCGGCGGCCGGGGGCGTCGTGGCGTCAGAGGTCACCGCGACCCCCACGATTGACGATCATCCGCGGACCCTACCAACGTCCCCGCCGCCCGGTGTGCCGCCGGGATCCACGGCCCGCCCCTGCGCGGAAACCTCATCGCTCGGAACGATATGCCTGAGAGGCATATTTATGCCTCTCAGGCATATCCGTCATGAGGAGTCCTTCGTCGACGGCGGCTACGGCGAGTAACGGGCCCTGTGCCGAGGATCGACGAGGCGGGCCGTGCCCGGTGAGGCTCAGGCGGAGGTCGGGGCGGCCGGTTCGGCGGCGCGGTCCACCGGCTCACCCGGGGTGTCCAGCCCGGCCCGGCGGCGGGCCTCCCGGCGCGCCACCCAGCCGTAGCCGAACAGGCTCATCACCGCGAAGATCCACCACTGCCACACGTAGCCGAAGTTCTGCCAGTTGTTCGTGTGCCCGATCTGAACCGCCTGGAAGGCCGGGTCGGCCGGCGGCGTCTGGCCGTCGAGCAGCACGTAGCCGCCGGTCACCGGGTAGGGGAGCTGCTCGGCCAGGCGCGGGATGTCGATGCGCCGGGACTCCAGCTTGCCGTCGCGCCGGCTGACCGCGCCGCCGCCGCTCTCGCCGGCGACCACCCGGCCGGTCACCGTCACCTCGCCGGCCGGCGCCGCCGGCACCTGCGGCTGGACCGTCGCGCCGGCGCCCGGCACGGGCGGGATCCAGCCCCGGTCGACGAGTACCGCGCTGCCGTCGGCCAGCACCAGCGGGGTGAGCACCTCGAAGCCGACCGTCCGGTCGAGGGTCCGGCCGCGGATCAGGATCGTGTTCGTGCTGTCGTACCGGCCGGTGGCGGTGACCCGGCTCCAGGTGAGCTCCTCCGACGGCGCGGGGCCGACGTCGCCGCCGCTGGGCGCGGGCAGCGCGTCGCGCAGCGGCGCGGGGGTCATGGTGGCCCCGGCGTCGATCCGCTCGTTCACCGCCGTGCGGCCCCGGTAGCGGTCCAGCTGCCAGTTGCCCAGGAACACCATCACCGTGGCGGCGACGAGCGTGAGCGCGAGGTAGCCGAGCCAGCGCGGGGTCAGCAGGAACCGGTACACGTTGGCCAAGGCTACCCGTATGAGCGATGCCACTCGCCGCTGCCAGGCAGAAACGGCGGGGTGCGCGGCCCTCGGACGCCGGGCCGGACGGGTATGGTCACGCGGGCGGAAACCACCCACATCAGGAGTCGATGATGACCGACGTGCCGCGCGTCGTGCTGAGTGCGCCCTCCTCGGGGCACGGCACCGGCGCCGTCTCCCTCGGCCTGCTCGCGGCGCTCACCGACCGGGGGATCCCGGTGGCCGGTTTCAAGGTCGGGCCGGATCAGGTGGACGCGGCGTATCTGGGGCTCGCCGCCGGGCGCGCCGGGCGCACGCTGGACCCGAGACTGGTCGGCCCGGAGCGGATCGCACCCCTCTTCGCGTACGGCGCGAACGGCGCCGGGTTCGCGTTGGTGCAAGGCACGATGGGCCTCTACGACTCGGTCGCCGGGCGACCGGAGAGCGAGTCCACCGCCGCCGTCGCCACCGCGCTGCGCAGCCCGGTGGTGCTCGTGGTGGACGTGGCCGCGATGGGTCAGTCGGTGGCCGCGCTGGTGCACGGCTTCCGGGCGTACGACGACGAGCTGTGGCTGGGCGGCGTGATCCTCAACCGGGTGGCCTCGCCCCGGCACGAGGCGCTGCTGCGCGAGGCGCTCGACGACGTGGGCGTGCCGGTCTACGGGGCGTTGCGCCGGCACGAGCTGCCCCCGGTGCTGCCCGCCCGCCGCTACGGCACCGGGCCCGTGGTGCGCGCCGACGCGGACGCCGAACGCGGCGTCCGCCGGCTCGGTGAGGCGGTCGCCGCGACCGTCGACCTCGACCGGCTGCTGGCCCTGGCCCGCTCCGCGCCCGCGCTCACCGTCGAGCCGTGGTCGCCGGAGCCGGCCGACGGCCCGTCCGAGCCGGGGGAGCGGCCGGTGGTGGCGCTCGCCGGCGGGCCGGCCGGCACCTACAGCCACCCGGAGGTCGCCGAGCTGCTGCGAGCCGCCGGCGCCGAGGTGGTCACGCTCGACCCGCTGCGCGACGAGGCGCTGCCCGCCGGGGCCCGCGCGCTCGTCGTCGGTGGCGGGCTGCCCGAGACGTACGCGGAACAGCTCTCCGCCAACCGCCGCCTCTGCATCGCGGTGGCCGAACTGGCCCGCTCCGGCCGTCCGGTGATCGCCGAGGGGGCGGGCCTGCTCTGGCTGGCCCGCGAGCTGGACGGCCTGCCCATGTGCGGGGTGCTCGACGCGGTCGGCACGGTCCGCGACGGCCTGGTGGTCGGCTACCGGACGGCCACCGCGGTCACCGACAGCGTGGTGGCGACGGCCGGCACCACGGTGACCGGGCACAAGCAGCACGCCGCCGTGCTGACGCCGCGCGCCGGTGACCGTCCCGCGTGGCGCTGGGAGGGTGGCAACCCGGAGGGCTTCGTCCGGCAGGCGGTGCACGCCTCGCAGCTCGTGCCGCACTGGGCCGCCCACCCCGGCATCGCGGCCCGGCTGGTGGCCGCCGCGCTGGCACCGGTGGGGGCGTCGGCGTGATCGGTCAGGTGGCGGTACGCCGCTTCCCGGCGCTGACCGTCTCCACCCCGCGCATCGAGGTCCGGCACCTCGTCGCCGCCGACGCGGAGGCGATGGACGAGGTGTTCGCCGACCGGCAGACGCAGCGCTGGTTGCCGCTGGCCGACGCGTCCGGGCAGATCGACGGGCGGGCGTGGTGCACCGAGCTGGCCCGGCAGCGGCGGGACAGCGGCGACGGCGACCACTGGGCGGTGGTCCGCCGGGAGGACCAGCGGGTGGTCGGCTCGCTCTGGGCGCGCCGTACCGACTGGGGTGCCCGGCTCACCGAGCTGTCGTACGCGATCGCGCCGCACGCCCGGGGTTACGGCCTGGCGGTCGAGGCGGTGGACGCGGTGGCCATCGCGCTGATCCTGGAGCACGGGTTCCAGCGGGTGGAGCTGCGGGTGGCGGCCGGCAACGTGGCGTCGCGGCGGGTCGCCGAGAAGGCCGGCTTCAGCTACGAGGGCCTGCTGCGCAACGCCGGGTTCGTCCGCGGCGCCCGGGTCGACCTGGAGCTGTGGTCCTTCGTGGCCGCCGACCTCCGCTGAGCTCAGCCTTTCGCAACGTCGATCAAGGAGTTCGCGTCTGCGGATCGGGCGATCCGTGACGCAAACTCCTTGATCAACTACCCGGGCGCACCCCCGGGCGGAACTGGGTGGTGGGTGGGGCGGGTCAGCCGACTATCTGGTCCGACGGTGGGGTGAACTGGCGGGTGGGCTGGCCCTTCAGGGAGTCCCGCAGGGTCTGCGCTACCGCGTTCACCGGGATCTGCGACTGCCCGTCACCCACGGCGTTGAACGGGTTGTCCGGGTCGGCGATGAAGCTCGCCGCCGCCAGCTCCGGCGTGTAGCCGACGAACCACGCCGACCGGGTGCTGTCCGTCGTACCCGTCTTGCCGGCGACCGGGCGGCCGACCGTACCGCGGACGCTGTCGGCCGTCGACCAGCCGCCGCAGCTTCCCTTGGCCGGGGTGTCGCCGGTCGGGCAGCGCGCCGCGTCGGTGGCGGCCCGGGCCGCGTCGGCGTTCACCACCTGCCGGCACCGGGGCTTCGCCACCTCCCGCTGCACCCCGCCGGGCGTGGTGTACGTGGCGGGCGTGCCGTCCCGGTTCATGATCGCGTTGACCGGGATGGCCTCGCAGTAGCGCCCGTCGGCGGCGATCGCGGCGTACGCGTTCGCCATCTCCAGCGGGGTGGCGTCGGAGACGCCGAGCGTGAACGCGCCCCACTTCTTCGCCTTCCCCGGCGACGCCTGTTCCTTGTCCACGTCGGTACGCCAGCGCAGCCCCAGTTGCTCGGCCAGGCGCACCCCGGCGTCCGCGCCGATCTTCTCCTCCAGTTGGACGAAGTACGTGTTCACCGACTTGCCGAAGCCGGACCACATGGTCTGCCGCCCGGTCATCGCGCCGCTGGCGTTCGACGGCGCCCATCCGTCGTAGACGGCCGACTTGTACGTGTGTGGCGAGTCGTACGCGGTGTTCAGCGGCATGCCGGCGTTGAGCGCGGCGAGCATCGGGAACATCTTGAACGTCGAACCGGCCTGGTAGCCCGGGAGCGTTCCGCCGCCGAGCAGCGGCGCCACCGTGTTCGGGTAGTTCGCCTTGACCTTCGGCCCGGCCTCCGGGTTCGAGCTGTTCGGGTTCTCGGCCAGGTCGAGCGAGTAGTTCCGGTTCACCGCCATCGCCTTGATCCGCCCGGTGCCGGGCTCGGCGACCACGATGCCGTTGGCGAACGGGCTGCCCGTGTTGTCCTTGGCACCGACGTTCTTCTCCGCCGCCGCCTGGGTCTTCGGGTCGAGCGCGAGCACGATCCGGTAGCCGCCGCGGCGCAGCTTGTCCATCCGTTCCAGCCGGTTCTCGCCGAACGCGGGCTGGGAACTCCACCAGTTCTTCAGGTAGTCGCAGTAGAAGCCCCAGCTGCGGTGCCCGCCGTCGATCGCGGCGCAGTCGTTCGGCGGGTCGGTCAGCTTCAGCTTGATCGGCTGGCCCTTGGCCGCGGCGGCGGCGTCCGGCGACAGGTAACCGAGGCGGGCCATGTTGTCCAGCACGTAGTTGCGCCGGCCGGTGGCCTCCTTCTGGTCGGAGGTGATCGGGTCGTACTCCGACGGCGACTTCACCAGCCCGGCGAGCGTGGCCGCCTCGACCGGGGTGAGCGTGGCCGGGGTCTTGGAGAAGAAGATCTGCGAGGCGGCGTAGATCCCGTACGCGCGGTGACCGAAGTAGGCCGAGTTGAGGTAGCGCTCCATGATCTGCTCTTTGCTCAGGTGCTTCTCGATGTCCAGCGCCATGCGCATCTCCTTGACCTTGCGCAGGCTGGTCTGCTGGGTCGCCTCCTGGACCTCCCTGGGCGTGGTCGCGCTGTCGCGCAGTGCCATCCGCACGTACTGCATGGTGATCGTCGAGGCGCCCTGGGAGACGCCGCCGGATCGGGCGTTGGAGACGAAGGCACGCGCCACGCCCTTCGGGTCGACGCCGTGGTGCTGGTAGAAGCGGTTGTCCTCGGCGGCGACGATCGCCTGCTGGATGTTCGGCGACATGTTCTCGATCTTGGTGTACTGCCGGTACTCCTCGTAGAACATCGTCAGCACGGTCTTGCCGTCCGGCGCGTAGACGTACGAGGTCTCGGCCGGCAACGCGGTCTTGAGGATGTTCGTCTTCTGTTCGATCGCGTGCGCGGTGGCCTTGGCCCCGATGCCGGTGACGGCGACCAGCGGGTACAGGGCGGCGGCGACCACGATGCCGGCGATCAGCCCGGCACGGAGGAGAGGAACGAGACGGCCAGCGGAAGCAAGGGGACGACTGCTCACGGGGTCAAGCTATGACATTTCCGATTCGGAAATGAGAAGAACTCATAAACCGGCGGACCGTGACGCGACCCACGCCGGGATGCGCTGTCCCGGGCGGCGGCTACCCGGCAGGATCGCGGACATGCCCGCACCATCGACCGGGAGCGCCGCCGCGCTCGACGAGCCGGACCTGGGCCACCACGGGGACGCCGAGGTCACCCCCGGCCTGGTGGACCTGGCGGTCAACGTGCGCCGCGCCCCGATGCCGGACTGGCTGGCCGACCCGGTCACCGCCGCGCTGGGCGACCTGGCCGCGTACCCGGACCCGGCACCGGCCCGCGCCGCCGTCGCTCACCGGCACGGGCGACCCCCGGAGGAGGTACTCCTCACCGCCGGCGCCGCCGAGGGTTTCGTCCTGATCGCCCGCGCGTTGTCCGGTGTCCGCCACCCCGTGGTGGTGCACCCGCAGTTCACCGAGCCGGAGGCCGCGCTCCGGGCCGCCGGGCACCGGGTGGACCGGGTGCTGCTCGACCCCGCCGACGGCTTCCGCCTCGACCCGGCCCGCGTCCCCGACGACGCCGACCTCGTCATGATCGGCAATCCGACGAACCCGACCTCGGTCCTGCACCCGGCGGACACGATCGCCGCGCTGGCCCGTCCCGGCCGGGTGCTCGTGGTCGACGAGGCGTTCGCCGACACCACCGCCGCACCCGGCGTCGACGGCGAGCCCGAGTCCCTCACCGGGCGCCGCGACCTCCCCGGGCTGGTGGTGGTGCGCAGCCTCACCAAGACCTGGGGCCTCGCCGGGCTGCGGATCGGCTACCTGCTCGGCGACGCCGCGCTGCTGGCCCGGTTCGCCGCCGCGCAGCCGCTCTGGGCGGTCTCCACCCCGGCGCTCGCCGCCGCCACCGCCTGCGCCACGCCGGCCGCCGTCACCGCCGAACGCGCCATCGCCGCCGAACTCGCCGCCGACCGCGACCACCTGGTGACCCGCCTGTCCGGCCTGCCCGGGGTACGCGTGGCGGGCCGCCCGGCCGCCGCCTTCGTCCTGATCCACGTGGCCGGCGCCGCCGACGTACGCGAGCGGCTGCGCGCGCACGGCTGGGCGGTACGCCGGGGCGACACCTTCCCCGGGCTCGGCCCGGACTGGCTCCGGATCGCCGTACGCGACCGAAGCACCACAGACGCGTTCATCGAGACGCTGGCACGGATCCTGGAGGCATGATGCTGGAGCCCACCGTCGCGGCCGTCCGGCCGCTGGACGAGGCCGCCATGGCGGCGGCCCGCGAGTTGCAGGGGCGGCTGACCAAACCCGCCGGCTCGCTCGGCGCCCTGGAGCCGCTCTCGGTACGCCTCGCCGGGCTGGCCGGCGCCTGCCCGCCGCCGCTGCCCGAGCCGGCCGCGGTGGCGATCTTCGCCGGTGACCACGGCGTGCACGCCCAGGGCGTGACCCCGTGGCCGCAGGAGGTCACCGCGCAGATGATCGCCAACTTCCTGGCCGGCGGCGCGGTCGTCAACGCGTTCGCGCGGCAGGCCGGCGCCTCGGTCACTGTGGTGGACGTCGGCGTGGCAACCCCGATCCCCGGCGCCGAATCCGCCGACCCGGCCGGGCCGCGCCTGGTGTCCGCGAACGTCCGCGCCGGCACCCGCGACATGACTGTCACCGCCGCCCTCACCCGGGACGAGGCCCGTACGGCCGTCGAGACCGGCATCCGGGTCGCCGGCGAGCTGATCGACACCGGGGCGGGCATCCTGCTCACCGGCGACATGGGCATCGGCAACACCACCCCGTCGGCCACGCTCATCGCCGCGTTCTCCGGCGCGGACGCCGAGGCGGCCACCGGTCGGGGCACCGGGGTCGACGACGAGACGTACGCCCGCAAGTTGGCTGTGGTGCGGGCCGCGCTGGCCCGGCACGAGCCCGACCCGGCCGACCCGCTGGGCGTGCTGGCGAGCGTCGGTGGCCTGGAGCACGCCGCGCTGGCCGGCCTGATCCTCGGCGCCGCCGCCCGCCGGGTGCCGGTGCTGCTCGACGGCGTGATCGCGGTGAGCGCCGCGCTCGCCGCCGCCGCGTTCGCGCCGGACGCCGTGGGCGCCATGGTCGCCGGGCACCGCAGCGCCGAACCCGGCGCCACGGCGGCGCTGCGGCACCTCGGCCTGGAACCGCTGATCGACCTGGGCCTGCGGCTCGGCGAGGGCACCGGGGCGCTGCTCGCCCTGCCGGTGGTCACCGGCGCGGTCCGGGTACTGCACGAGGTCGCCACGTTCGACTCCGCCGGGGTGGCGGAGAAGTGACCGAGCCGGCCGGGCCGACGCCGCCCAGCCCGTACCCCCTGGGGTTGCGGCTGGGCGGACGGCGCGTGGTGGTCGTGGGCGGGGGAGCGGTCGCCACCCGGCGGGTCCCCGCGCTGCTCGACGCCGGCGCGGACGTGCTGCTGGTGTCGCCCGAACTGACCCCGGCGCTGCGCGCGCACGTCGACGCCGGACGGCTGCACTGGGAGCCGCGCCGGTTCGTCCCCGGCGACCTGGACGGCGCGTGGCTGGTCCAGGTGGCGGTGGACGACCGGGCCGCCGCCGCTGCCGTCAGCGCGGCAGCGGCCGAGCGGCGCATCTTCTGCGTACGCGCCGACGACCGGACGGCGGCGAGCGCGTGGACCCCGGCGGTGACCCGGCACGGCCCGGTCACCGTGGCGGTCCTCGGCGGCGGCGACCCCCGCCGAGCGATGGCGACCCGAGACGCCATCCGCGCCCTGCTCGGAAGGAAGGGCCCCCTGTTAACGCCTGCGGTAGAGGAAGGGGCCCCTCTTAACACCGGCGGGCGGGTCGCGCTCGTCGGCGCCGGGCCGGGCGACCCGGAGCTGATCACCGTGAAGGGGTGGCGACTGCTCACCGAGGCCGAGGTGGTCGTCGCCGACCGGCTCGTGCCCGGCCTGCTCCTGGACGAACTGCGCCCGGACGTCGAGCTGGTCGACGCCTCCAAGATCCCGTACGGCCCGTCGCGTGCCCAGGAGGAGATCAACCGGATCCTGGTGGACCGGGCCCGGGCCGGCAGGACGGTGGTCCGGCTCAAGGGCGGTGACCCGTACGTCTTCGGCCGCGGCGGCGAGGAGCTGCTGGCCTGTGCCGAGGCGGGCGTGCCGGTAACAGTGGTGCCGGGCGTGAGCAGCGCGATCGCGGTGCCCGAGGTGGCCGGGGTGCCGGTGACACACAGGGGCGTGGCGCACGAGTTCACAGTGGTCTCCGGGCACCTCGCGCCCGACGCGCCCGCGTCGCTGGTGCGCTGGGACGCCCTGGCCGGGCTGCGGGGCACGCTCGTGATCCTGATGGGCCTGAAGAACCTCGCCGCGATCGCCGCGACCCTGATCGCGCACGGCAAGCCGGCGGACACCCCGGCCGCGGTGATCCAGGAGGGCACCACCGCCGCCCAGCGGACGCTGCGCTCCACGCTGGGCACGGTCGCCGCCGACGTCGAGGCCGCCGCGCTCCGCCCGCCCGCGATCGTGGTGGTCGGCGACGTCGTCAACGCCCTGACCCCCACGCCCTGATCCCCGGCGCCCTCGCCCGCCGCCGCCCGCCTGATCGCGTCGATCTTGCACTTGGTGCCCACCGCGTGCCCGTTAAAGCCCAATTGCCGGGGCAGCAAGTGCAAGATCGCCGGGCCGGGCCGGGGCGGGGCGGGCCGGGCCGGGGCGGGGCGGGACGAGGGCGGGGCGGGGCGGGACGAGGGCGACGGCGGGGACCGGAAAGTCCCCGCCGCCGCCCTCGTACGGGCTCTACTGCTTGAGCATGTTGTCCAGCAGCAGGGCGCAGCGGATCAGGCCGAGGTGGCTGTACGCCTGCGGGTGGTTGCCCAGCCCGCGCTCGGCCAGCGGGTCGTACTGCTCCGGCAGCAGTCCGGTCGGCCCGGCCGTGTCGACCATCTGGGTGAACAGCTCCTCGGCGTCGGTCCGGCGACCGGTGCGCAGGTACGCCTCGATCAGCCACGACGTGCAGATGTGGAAGCCGCCCTCCCGGCCGGGCAGGCCGTCGTCCCAGTGGTACCGGTAGACGACCGGACCGCTGCGCAGCTCCGCCTCGATCTTGAGCACGGTGGAGAGGAAGCGCGGGTCGTCGCCGGCGAGCAGCCCGGAGATGCCGATCCACAGCGACGAGGCGTCCATCTCCTCGTACCCGTAGGCGACGCTGTACGCCTCGGCCTCCGGGTGCCAGCCGTGCTCCAGCACGTTCGAGGCGATCCGGTCGCGCAGCTCGACCCACTCGGGCCGGTCCTCGCCACCGTGGCGCCGTACGACGTGCAGCGCCCGGTCCACCGTCATCCAGAGCATGACCTTGGAGAAGACGTGGTGCCGCGGGGGGAGGCGGGCCTCCCAGATGCCGTGGTCGGGCTCGTGCCAGCGGCGGCGTACCGCCTCGACCATGTTCTCCAGCACCCGCCACTCGTCGTCGCGGATCGAGCCACGGGCGTCGGCAACCGCCGCGATCAGGTCCGCGACCGGGCCGAAGACGTCGAGCTGGAGCTGGTGGTTGGCGAGGTTGCCGACGCGTACCGGCCGGGAGCCGGCGTAGCCGGGCAGCGTGTCGATGACCGCCTCGGCACCCAGCTCGAAACCGTCCACGGTGTAGAGCGGGTGCAGCCGCTCCGGGTGCCCGCCGGTGCGCTCGACCACGCCGTCGATCCAGCGCAGCAGCCCTTCGGCCTCCTCGGTGGAGCCGAGGTCGACCAGCGCGCGGGCGGTCATCGCGGCGTCCCGCAGCCAGCAGTAGCGGTAGTCCCAGTTGCGGACACCGCCCAGTTCCTCCGGCAGCGACGTGGTGGCCGCGGCGAGGATCGAGCCGGTCGGCTCGTGGCAGAGCCCGCGCAGCGTCAGCGCGCTGCGGGCGACCAGGTCCCGGGCGGTGGCGGGCAGCCGCAGCGAGGCCACCCAGTCCTTCCAGGGCTGCTCGGCGGCGGCCTGCCGCTCGTGCACCGGCAACCGGTGCGGCTCCAGGCTCTGCGTGCCGAAGCGCAGCTCCAGCACCACCTGGCCGCCGGCCGCCGACAGGTCGACGACCGCCTTCGCGGTCTCGTACCCGGCGTCGTTCGTGACCTCCCACTCGACGCCGGGGGAGTGCAGCGCGACCGGCTCGTTGGAGCCGAGCACCAGCAGCCCGTCGTCGAGCGGCTGGAGCTGCACCGCCACCTGGCCGAACTCGGGGCGCGGTGCGAACTCGACGCGGGCCCGCCCGGTGCCGCTGAGCACCCGGACCAGTGTCGAGTCGCCGCTGACCACGACTGGGTCGTCCGGCGTGGTCTCCCGTACCGGCAGGTCGAGCCAGTCGGTCACGGTCAGGCCGGACCAGCGGGTCTCGACGGTCATCGTGTTGCTGCGGTAGCGCTGGCCCAGCGGGATGCCGCCGCGCTCCGGCCCGACCGTGAAGTGCCCGGCCGGGCTGCCGCCGACCAGGTCGGCGAAGATCGCCGCCGAGTCCGGCTTCGGGTGGCACAACCAGGTGATCTTGGCTTCCGGCGTGACGAGCGCGACGGTACGGCCGTTGGCGAGCATCGAGTGGCGCTCGATCGGCACCGCCCGCTCGCCGAACAGCCAGTGCCGCCGCGTCTCCAGCAGCAGCCCGAGCGCGCGGGCCGCCTCGATCGGTTCGGACACCCGGTAGTCGGCGCGAGTCTCCCCGGGGCCGATCTTGATGCCGACGTCCGGCCCGGTCAGGTTGCCGAAGGCGTTCTCGTCGGTGACGTCGTCGCCGATGAACAGCACCGCGCTCGCGGCGAGCTGGGTCCGGAGCTGGTCGACGGCGGTGCCCTTGTTCGTCACCACCACCGACAGCTCGATGACCTCCTTGCCCTGGGTGACTGTCACGCCCTCCCAGGTCGCGGGGCCGCTGCGGACCGCCTCGACGGCCCGGGCGGCGACGTGCGGGTCGACACCGCGGGTGTGTACGGCGACGCTGGCCGGCTTGCGTTCCAGGCGGATGCCCGGGTGTTCGGCGGCGATCTCGCGCAGTGCCTCGCGGAGCCGGTGCCGGACCGCGATCAGCTCGGGGGTGAGCCGCTCGACGAAGCCGATGTCGAACTCCGAACCGTGGCTGCCGACCAGGTGCACCTCGCTCGGCAGCCGGGACAGTGTGGCCAGGTCGCGCAGGGCGCGGCCGGAGACGACAGCGACGCTCGTCTGCGGCAGGGCGGCGAGCGCGCGGACGGCAGCCACCGACTCGGGCAGCGGCACCGCCTTGCTCGGGTCCTCGACGATCGGCGCCAGCGTGCCGTCGTAGTCGCAGGCGACCAGGAGTTGCGGAACCCGGGCGATACGGCCGATGGCGGCACGCAGTTCGGGATCCAGCACGCCGCCGTGGGCGGCGGCGGGGGCGGGCGAGGTCACGCAGCCTCCGAATCGGGGACGCCGAGCTCGCTGAGGAACGACTTGGCCCATTGGCCCACGTCGTGGCTGCGCAGATGGCGCTGCATGACGCGCATCCGGCGGCGGGCTTCGGGCTTTTCGACATGCACGGCCCGCAGCAACGCGTCCTTCACCGCGTCCGGGTCGTGCGGATTACACAGGAACGCCTGGCGCAGCTCTGTCGCGGCGCCGGCGAACTCACTGAGCACGAGCGCGCCGCCCTGGTCGGCGCGCGATGCGACGTACTCCTTGGCCACCAGATTCATTCCGTCTCGCAGCGGGGTCACCATCATCACGTCGGCCGCGACGTACATCGCGGCCAGTTCGGAGCGACTGTACGACTGATGCAGATAATGCACTGCAGGCACGCCGACCCGGCCGAATTCACCATTGATCCGGCCAACCTCGCGTTCCACCTTCACCCGAAGTGCCTGGTAGTGCTCCACACGCTCGCGGCTGGGCGTGGCGACCTGCACCATAACCGCGTCCGGAACTGTCAACTTTCCGTCAGCGAGGAGTTCTCGGAAGGCCTTCAGCCGGAGTTCGATGCCCTTGGTGTAGTCGAGCCGGTCGACGCCCAGGATGATCGTCTTCGGGTTGCCCAGCTCCTCGCGGATCTGCTTGGCCCGGGCCTGGATCGCCGGGTCCTCGGCCAGCCGTTCCATCTCCTTGGTGTCGATCGAGATGGGGAACGCGCCCGCCTTCACCTGCCGGCCGTCGACCTGGATCATCTGGCCCTCGTAGCGCAGGCCGAGCAGGTGCCGGGCCAGCCGGACGAAGTTCTGCGCCGCGAGCCGCTGCTGGAAGCCGACCAGGTCCGCGCCGAGCAGTCCACGCAGGATCTCGGTGCGGAACGGCATCTGCATGAACAGCTCGATCGGCGGGAACGGGATGTGCAGGAAGAAGCCGATCCGCAGGTCCGGCCGCAGCTCGCGGAGCATCGCCGGCACGAGCTGGAGCTGGTAGTCCTGGACCCAGACCGTCGCGCCCTCGGCGGCGACGTCGGCTGCGGCCTCCGCGAACCGGGCGTTGACCAATCGGTACGCCTCGCGCCAGCGCCGCTTGTAGGCGGGCGTCTCGACGGCGTCGTGGTAGAGCGGCCAGATGGTCGCGTTCGACTGGCCCTCGTAGTAGCGCTCCAGTTCCTCGGCGCTCAGCGGCACCGGGTGCAGCCGGATGCCCTCCAGGTCGAACGGCTCGGGCGCGGCGCCGGTGCCACCGGCCCACCCCACCCAGGTGCCCTGGTGCTCGGCCAGCACCGGGTGCAGCGCGGTCACCAGCCCGCCGGGGCTGCGCCGCCACTGGCGTCCCTCGGGTGTGCTCACCTCGTCGACCGGCAGACGGTTGGCCACTACGACAAAGGAGCTACGGACGGTCACGATCGGCCACCTCCGGGTACTGACGGGTCCACCGCGATGAGCGTACTGAGCGTAGCTGCGGCGTCTGATCCCCCGTGCCGGAGTTACCTACCCGTCCCAGAACCGCCGAACCCACCGCGTGATCTTGTCGACACCTAAGGCTCAGAGGTCGATGATCGGCCACTCCTTCGGCAGCACCTCACCGAGCAGTTCCCGCCGGTCGCTCATGATCGGTGTGGTGGCCCGCGCGGCCTCCAGCGCCACCTGGGCGAGGTCCGTGCTCAGGAGCGTGCGCGACCAGCCGCCGAGGAACATGCACATGTCGTGCGCCACCGGCGTGACGACCACGTGGTCGAGTTCGCCGAGGATGTCCAGCAGGCGCCAGCCGTCGACGGCCACCTGCTGGTACGCCTGGGCGAGACACAGCGCCGGCACGATCACCGTCTGCCCCCGATCCGCGACCGACGCGATCTGCTCCCCGATCGCCTCGGTGCCTTCCGAGTAGGCCAGCAGGCAGGCGGTGTCGAGCACCAGCCCGGGGTCAGTCACGGGTCAGCCGTCCACGTGACGGCTCGCTCAGCAGTGCGGCGGCCCGGGCGCGCAGCTCCGGGGTGATCTTCGCCTGGGCCTCGTCGAGCGCGTGGCCCGCGTCGGCGAGCCCGCCGTCGGACAGCCGGAAGCCGACCTGCCGGAGCGTGTGCCGGGTGCGCTCGCCCGCCATCCGCCGCCGCACGCTCTCGGTGACGAACGCGGAGACGTTCGGCTCCTGGGCCAGTCGTTCGGCCACGTCGTCGGGGACGCTGATGGCGATCTTCTTGGTCATACTGAAGACGTTAGCGAGTAGTACCGTGGTCGGCAACGCGGCTCGCCGCCGTACCCCTGGGGTGGGGTGATGTGGGCGTGGCGGTCCGTACCTGTCAGGATTGACGGCGGCGTGCGCGCGGCCGGCTCCCGGCCGGCGGTGGCAGGCGGAGATCGACGCCCGCGCCCCGCACCCGACAAGCCCGCGATCGCAACCGACGGAGGTAGCCCGCACCGTGGCCCAGTTCATCTACGTCCTGGACAAGGCGCGCAAGGCGCACGGCGACAAGGTCGTGCTCGACAACGTGACGCTGAACTTCCTGCCGGGTGTCAAGATCGGGGTGGTCGGTCCGAACGGCGCCGGTAAGTCCAGCCTCCTCAAGATCATGGCAGGGCTGGACCGGCCCAGCAACGGCGAGGCCCGGCTGATGCCCGGCTACTCCGTCGGCATGCTCGCGCAGGAGCCGCCGCTCAACGACGCCAAGACGGTCCTCGGCAACGTCGAGGAGGCGGTCGCCGAGACCAAAGCCAAGCTGGAGCGGTTCAACAAGATCGCCGAGCAGATGGCCACCGACTACTCCGACGAGCTGATGGAGGAGATGGGCAAGCTCCAGGAGGAGCTGGACGCGGCCGACGCGTGGGACATCGACTCCAAGCTCGAACTCGCCATGGACGCGCTGCGCTGCCCGCCGCCGGACGCCGACGTCACCACGCTCTCCGGTGGTGAGCGCCGCCGGGTGGCGCTGTGCAAGCTGCTGCTGGAGGCGCCGGACCTGCTGCTGCTCGACGAGCCCACCAACCACCTGGACGCGGAGAGCGTGCAGTGGCTGGAGCAGCACCTGGCCAAGTACGCCGGCACCGTCCTGGCGATCACCCACGACCGGTACTTCCTGGACAACGTGGCCAACTGGATCCTGGAGCTGGACCGCGGGCGGGCGTACCCGTACGAGGGCAACTACTCCACCTACCTGGAGAAGAAGGCCGCCCGGCTCTCCGTCGAGGGTCGCCGCGACGCCAAGATGAAGAAGCGCCTGTCCGAGGAACTGGAGTGGGTCCGCTCGAACGCCAAGGCGCGGCAGACCAAGTCCAAGGCCCGTCTGGACCGCTACGACGAGATGGCCGCCGAGGCGGAGAAGACCCGGAAGCTGGACTTCGAGGAGATCCAGATCCCGCCGGGCCCGCGCCTGGGCAACACCGTGATCGAGGCGCAGAACCTCACCAAGGCGTTCGGCGACCGGGTGCTGATCGACAACCTGTCGTTCTCGCTGCCCCGCAACGGCATCGTCGGCATCATCGGCCCGAACGGCGTCGGCAAGACCACGCTGTTCAAGACCATCGTCGGGCTGGAGCAGCCGACCAGCGGCTCGGTGCGCGTCGGCGAGACCGTCTCGCTGTCGTACGTCGACCAGAACCGGCAGGGCCTGGACGGCGACAAGACGGTCTGGGAGGTCGTCTCCGACGGGCTGGACCACCTCATGGTGGGCAAGGTCGAGATGCCGTCCCGGGCGTACATCGCCGCGTTCGGCTTCAAGGGGCCGGACCAGCAGAAGCCGACGAAGGTGCTCTCCGGCGGCGAGCGCAACCGGCTCAACCTGGCGCTGACGCTGAAGATCGGCGGCAACGTCATCCTGCTCGACGAGCCGACGAACGACCTGGACGTGGAGACGCTGTCCAGCCTGGAGAACGCGCTGCTGGAGTTCCCCGGCTGCGCCGTGGTGATCTCCCACGACCGGATGTTCCTGGACCGGGTCGCCACGCACATCCTGGCCTGGGAGGGCGACGACCAGAACCCGGCGAAGTGGTTCTGGTTCGAGGGCAACTTCGAGGCGTACGAGAAGAACAAGGTCGACCGTCTCGGCGCCGAGGCGGCCCGGCCGCACCGGGTGACCTACCGCAAGCTCACCCGCGACTGACCGGTGCTGACCCTTGTCTGACCGGTTCGTCTACCACTGCGCGCTGCGCTGGTCCGACCTGGACGCGTACGGGCACGTCAACAACGCCCGCTTCCTCACGCTCTACGAGGAGGCCCGGGTGGCGATGATGTTCGCCGGCGGCCGGGCGTGGGGAGTGGGCTCGTTCGCCGACGGGGTGGTCATCCGCCGGCACGAGGTCGACTACCTGCGCCCGGTCGACTACGCGCTCGGCCGGGCCAGCGCGGAGGCCGCCCCGACCGTCCGGATCGAGCTGTGGGTCGACCAGATCCGGGCCGCGTCCTTCTCGGTCGCGTACGAGCTGTACGACGGCGACACGCTGGCCGGCACCGCCCGCTCGCTGCTGGTGCCGTTCGACCTGTCGGCGCAGCGCCCGCGCCGGATCTCGCCGGAGGAGCGGGCGTTCCTGCTCCGCTACGCGCCGGGGCTGAGCGGATGACCGGGCACGGGTTGACCGGAACGGCTGACGCCGGGGCCTTCCTGGCCCGGCTGGTCCGGTTCGACCCGGCCACGGTGGTCCGGCTGCGGCCGGTGCCGGGCGCGGGCCGTACCGCCCTCTGGGCGCGGCTGCCGTGGGGTGTGCTCGTGGTCCGTACCGTGCCCGGCACCGCCCCCGGTGACGTCACGGTGGCCGCGGGGGAGCTGCTGGCCGAACTCTCCGCCGGGGGTGCGGCGCTTCCGGTACGCCGGGACGACGGCTGGCGGTGGCAGCTGCCACCGGCGGCGAGCCGGGCGGTGGAGGCGCTGCCCGGCGCCGAGCTGCTCCGGATCGCGGACGCGGCGGCCCTGACGCTGCGCGAGGCGGCGACGCACGGCGTGGGCGGCCGTGCGGTCGGGCAGCGGGTGCTGCGGGACGCGCTGCTGGACCACGTCGCCGTGGTGGTGACCCCGGACGAGGCGCCGGGCAATCCGGTGGAGGTGTCGCAGCGACTGGTCCAGGCGCTGGTCCGGATGGGTTTCCTCGGCACCGGCGAGGACGACGTTCAGGTGCGGGCGGCTGGTCGATGGGTCGGGCTCGTCGGACCGTTCGGGTCGGCCTGGTCGCGGTCCGTCGCCGATCTTGCACTCAGGCCGACAGGTGGTCATCCGAAAGGATGACCCCGGTTCGTCCTTCCGGTTTGGGGCGGTCGTTGGGGGGATGCCTCAAGCCGTCTGTCCGGGTACCGTCCATCCTCGGATCCAACGCACCGTAGGCGTCCGGATCCGCTGGGGAGTGAGGTGCGCGAGCGATGCCGTGGTGGTCATGGCGCCCTGGTCCCGCCGCTGGCGGGGAGCCGGAGACTCGAAGCGGGACCACAGTGGATGACACCATCCGGGTCGGACCACCGACCCCTCGGCAGCCGGGGGACGACGTGGCGCCACCCGAGCGTCCGGTCCTCACGGACATGCCGGCCACCGTCGCTCCGGTCACCCTGAGCCGGGTCTGCGACGCGCTCGACCTGCTGGACGTGCGCTATCTGGCCGACGGCGACGGCAACCTGCTGGCCATGTGGGAGCGGCATGCGGTGCTCGTCGCGCTGGAGGGCCCGGAGGACGAGATCCTGGTGATGCGGGCCCGCCCGCACGCGACCGTCCCGCCGGACTGGGCCGACCGGGCCTACCGCGTGGTGAACGAGTGGAACCACACCCGGCGCTTCTGCAAGGCGTACATCGGCGACCCGACCGAGCGCGGTCAGCTCCCGATCTACGCCGAGTTGCAGGTCCCGCTCGGCGCCGGCGCCCACGACGCGCTGCTGGTCGAGATGCTCGACTGCGGCGCCGCTGTCGCTGTCACGTTCGTCGACTGGCTGCACGACGAGGGCGCCCTGCTCTGAGCCGGGCTCAGCCCGCGGCCGGGTCCTCCATCGCGTTCACCATGAAGTAGGCGGCCCGCTCCAGGTAGTCCCACAGCGCGGCGGCGATCTGCGGCGGCAGGTCGAGCGTGTCCACCGCCCGGCGCATGTGGCGCAGCCAGGCGTCCCGCTCGGCCGCGCCGATCCGGAACGGGGCGTGCCGCATCCGCAGCCGCGGGTGGCCGCGCTGCTCCGAGTAGGTGTGCGGGCCACCCCAGTACTGCATGAGGAACAGGGTCAGCCGGTCCGCCGCCGGGCCGAGGTCCTCCTCCGGGTACATCGGCCGCAGCAGCGGGTCGTCGGCGACGCCGGCGTAGAACTCGTCCACCAGCTTGCGGAAGGCCGGTTCGCCGCCGATCGCCTCGAAGAGGGGCATCGACTCGCCTGGGGAAGTCACCCTTCCATCCTGCCAGGTGCGGCCCGGCACCCGCGCCCGCCCGCCGGGCGGCGCGGATCACGTCACCGCGTGCCGGCGCCGGCCGTGCTCGCGGTTCCGGTCGCCCGACGCCGGGCCGTGCGCGTGCGCGGGCGGCGCTCCGGCGCCGCCCGGCGACTCGGCGCGGGCGGCCGCGATGGCCTCGTTGATCACCTGCGGCCGGGGCCAGGCGAGCGCCGCGACGATCATGATCAGAACCCCGGCGGCGCTCCAGACGCCGACCACGGACGGGACCGAGAACCGCTCCGCGAGCGCGCCCGTGGCCAGCACCGCGGCGCCCTGGATGACCTGCGTGCCGCTGGCCATGACGCCGAACGCCCGGGCCCGGAATCCGTCCGGCAGCGCCTGCACGAACAGGCCGTTGGCGACCGGGACGAGCCCGGCGACGGCGAAACCGCACCCGGCGGCCAGCAGCGCCACCACCGTCGGCGGCGGGTTGAACAGCGCGGGTACGAGTGTCGCCGGCGCGATGATCATCAACGGTCGCATCAGCGTCAGTCGCCGCTCCGGGCCGACGAGCCGGCTGATGGTCAGCCCGCCGAGGATGTATCCGACCGGGACGGCGGCCATGATCAGCCCCTGGGCGGTGCCCGCGTCCATCCGGCCCCCGGCCCGGTCGGCGGCCCAGCCCGCGGCCAGCCCTTCGGGGACGATGGAGAAGAGCATCGCGCTGAACACCAGCACCGCGATGGCGCGCAGCACCGGCCGCTCGAAGACGATCTGGAAGCCCTGGACGGTCTCCCGCAGCAGGTGGCTGCGGTGCACGTCGGCCATCGCCGGTGGTCGCTCGCGTACGCCGAAGCGGACCAGCGCGGCCGACAGGGCGAAGGTGCCGGCGTTGATGAGCAGCGCGGTGTTCGGGTTGAGCGCCGCCACCGTGGCGCCGATCAGGTAACCGACGACCTGGGCGGCCTGACCGGCGCTGGCGAAGGCGGACAGGCCCACGACCAGCCGGTCCCCGGTCAGGATGTGCGGCAGCAGCGCCGACCGAGCCGCCTGGCTGGGCGGGTTCGCGAGCGTGGCCAGGAAGATCAGCGCGAAGATCGACCAGGTCGGCACCCAGGGCATCGCGACCAGCGCCATCAGCGCCATCCGGAGGAGGTCGCAGATGACCATGACCCGCCGGTAGTGGTGCCGTTCGGCGAGCGCGGAGAGCAGGGGGCCGCCGACCAGCCAGGGAAGGTAGCTGGCGGCGAACGCGGCGGCGGAGAGCGCGACCGAGTCGGTCTCGCGCAGCACGAGCACGGTGACCGCGGCGCGGGCCAGGTAGTCGCCTACCCAGGAGAGGGTGTTGGCGGCGAAGATGGCGCGGAACTCCGACTGACCGAAGACGTCCCGGAAGGTGGCCGGGCCCTCCTGGGCGGGTCGCGCATCGGACACCGTCGCCTCCATCGTTCCTGGTCGACCACTTGTGATGGCCCGACCGGGAACCGTCGTCAGATCAACCGATCAGCGAGGACACGAGCACGCCCCCCGGTGGAGCGTGTGCACCGGATTCTGCCCGATCGTCTGACAACTGGCTAGGGCGAACGGATTGATCGTCGCATCTCCGACTGAACGAACGGACGATACCCGAGGGGCCGCGCGGTGCGCGACCCCCGGAAATAGTCCGGCTCGTGCGGCGACTCAGGTGGGTCCGGCGGTGCCCGTCCCCTCGGCGGCGGGCGGCGCCGGCGGCTGGACCGGCAGGCCCGGGAACAGCCGGGCGGCCGCGATCTGCGCGACGATCCCCGAGTTCTCCAGCGCCTCCGCGAGGCGGCGGCGCAGTTCGCGGCCGACCGCGAACTGCCCGTCCGCGGTGGTCTTGACGACGGTACGGATCACCGCGCCGTCGACTGTCATCTGCTCGACGCCGAGGACCTCCGGCTCCTCCACGATGCTCGGCGCCAGCTCCGGGTCCAGCGCCACCGACGCCGCCGCGGTACGCAGCACGGCGGTGGCCTCCTCGGTGCCGGCGAACCCGATCGGCAGGTCGACCACGACCAGCGCCCAGCCCTGGCTCTTGTTCCCGACCCGGACGATCTCGCCGTTGCGGATGTACCAGAGCACGCCCCGGCCGTCCCGGACCGTGGTGACCCGCAGCCCGACCGCCTCGACCACGCCCGTGGCCTCGCCCAGGTCGACCGTGTCGCCGACGCCGTACTGGTCCTCGATCAGCATGAACAGGCCGGCGATCAGGTCCTTGACCAGGCTCTGCGCGCCGAAGCCGAGCGCCACGCCGGCGATGCCCGCGCTGGCCAGCAGCGGAGCCAGATCGAAGCTGAACTCCTTGAGCACCATCAGCAGCGCGATGCCGAAGACGAACGCGGTGACCATGCTGCGCAGCACCGACCCGATCGCCTCGGCCCGCTGCCGCCGCCGCTCCGGCACGAACTGGTCCGGGTCGAGCGAGGCGCTGGGGATCCGCTCGCGCAGCGGGCGCAGCATGGTCGGCACCGCGCCCTCGGTGGTGGTGCGCACCAGCCGGTTGATGGTCCGGTGCAGCGCCCACCGGGCGGCCACCGCGAGCAGCAGGATCAGCGCCACCCGCAGCGGCTTGAACAGGATCCAGTAGCTGCTCTCGGCGAACCAGGCGGAGTTGGTCACCCGGTACACCCATTCGCAGGAGCTGCTGCCCTGGCAGTCCGGCTTCCGGTCGGAGACGGCGGCCAGCACGGCGGAGATCAGGTCGGAGACGTTCACTGTGCTTTCGTACCGCACGCCTGGCGGACGACGGACACCGCCACCTCGGCGAAGTGTCGCTACCGGCGGGGGTAGCCCGGGATTAGTACGTGCAATCCGGGGCGCGATCAGGGACTATTGGCGCAACGGACGTCGGGTGATCCGGCCGGCGTCGGAACCGTTCCGCGCTGTCCGCGGGGCGGTTCCGACGCAGACGGGGCGGAGCGACTGGACCGGGAGGGTGAGCGCGATGCCTGACATACGACCCACGGCGGGCTCCGGTGCACTCGTTCTCAACGCCACCTACGAGCCCCTGTGCGTCGTGTCGGTGCGTCGTGCCGCGATCCTCGTCCTCTCCGCCAAGGCGGTCTGCGTCGCCGACGGCGAGGGCATCCTGCACAGCGCGCGGAACGCGTTACCGGTGCCCTCCGTGGTACGCCTGACCCGCTACGTCCGGGTGCCCTACCGCACCCACGTCGGGCTGTCCCGGCGGGCCGTGTTCGCCCGCGACGGGTGGCGGTGCGCGTACTGCCGGGGGCCGGCCGAGACCATCGACCACGTCTTCCCGCGCAGCCGGGGCGGCCGGCACGCCTGGGAGAACGTGGTCGCCGCCTGCGCGCGGTGCAACCACACCAAAGGCGACAAGACCCCGGCCGAGCTGGGCTGGCGGCTGCACCACCTGCCGGCCGCGCCCAAAGGAGCCGCCTGGCGGGTGCTCGGCCACCGCGCCCCCGACCCGCGCTGGGCGGACTGGCTCGACCTGCGTGAGCCGGAGCCCGAGGCGGCCTGACCGGCGCCCTCAGCGCGCCTTGACCAGCGACGCGTAGACGACCAGGTTGTCCGCGTACCCGGTCTCGCCGCCCACCCAGCGCCCGCCGCAGGTGATCAGCCGCAGGTTGGGCCGGCTGAAGTCGCCGTAGACGTCCTCCACCGGCAGCTTCTCCTTGCCGTACCGCTCGATCGAGGTCACCTCGAACACCGCCACCGAGCGGTCCTCGCGGGACACCTCGATCCGGTCGCCGTCCTCGAGGTCCTTCAGGCCGTGGAAGACCGCCGGCCCGGTGGTGGTGTCGACGTGCCCGACGAGCACAGCCGGGCCGTACTGGCCGGGCGTGGGGCCCTGGTCGTACCAGCCGACCTCGCCGGCCCGCTCCACGTCCGGCACGTCGATGCTGCCGTCCGGCGCGATGCCGACCCGGTGCACCGGCGCGCGCAGGTCGAGCTTGCCGATGCTCAGGTTGGTCGGTGGGCTGGCCGGCAGCACCGGGAACTTCTTCGGCGGCGGGCGCAGGCCGGCGACGATCCGGTCCGGCAGCACGCTGACCCCGGTCACCCGTTCCAGCCCGAGCATGGCCACGATCAGCGCCATCACGCTCGCCACCACGAGCACCGGGACCCCGGGGCTGCGGCTCGGGGCGTACCGGCGGGTGGTGGTCCTGGTGGCGCGGGCCGGGACCGGGCCGGACCGGGGGTCCGCGGTGGCGACGCTGGCCGTGAACGCGTGCCCGGCGACGTGGGCGAACCGGCGCGCGGCCCGGCCGGTCAGCCGCAGCGCGGCCCGGAGCCGTCCGGTGCGCTCCGCCGACCGGCGCGCGGCGGCGCGGCGGCGGGTGCGGTCCGCCGCCGGTCCGGTACGGCCCCGGCGGCGCGATGAGCGGGCCATGGTGGCACCTCTCGTCAGGCACGGCCGCCGGTCTTGCGGCGGGCGCTCACACCGGCCACCACTGCTACCGCGACCAGACCGCCGACCAGCAGCAGCGAGCCCGTGCCCCGGCTACCCGCGGTGCCACCGCCGCCGGTCGCCGGCCCCTTGCTCGGCTGCGCCATGTTGAGCACGGTGAGCATGGTCGAGGCGGTGTTGCCGTTGGAGCAGTCCAGGTTCACCGGGTAGTCGCCCGGCGCCTTGTTGCCGGGCACGGTGACCGAGCCGGTGAGGAAGCCGTTGTCCGGCCGCAGCGTCACCCGCCCGAAGGCGTCCGAGGTGACCTGCGCCTGGCGGTTGTTGCTGTTGTCGCAGCCGGCTCGCAGGTTCACCCGGGATCCGGCCTGGACGCTGTTCGGCGTCACCTCGATGAACACGCTCTCCCCGGCCCGGGCCGGTGGCGCGGTGGTCAGGACGAACGCCGCCACCAGGCCGAACAGGCCCAGCAGGGACGACAACGCACGATGTGACAGGAGCCCTCGCATGGTTCCCCCCTCCCGGCGCGACGGTGCGCCGGACCACTGACGGGCAGCGGCGCCTGCTTTCCCGGAGGGCAGGGGAAGCTAACGAGGCGCCTTGACCACCGGATGCCAGGCCAGCGGGGTGGAGAGCACCATGGTGCTGGACGGCTGCCCGTACGGCGCGAGGCGGTCGATGACCTCCTCGAACTCGCCCATGTTGGTGGCGGCGACCTTGAGCATGCTGCAGGCGTCCCCGGTGATCCGGTGGATCTCCATGATCTCCGGCCAGCCGGTGACCTCGGGGTCGTTGAGGATGCAGCGCGCGCCGTAGCAGGACATCCGGATCAGCGCGAGCACGGTGCGCCCGGCCCGGGTCAGGTCGACGTGGGCGTGGTAGCCGGTGATCACTCCGGCTTCCTCCAGCCGCCGTACCCGCTCGGCCACAGCGGGCGGCGACAGGTGGACCCGGCGGGACAACTCGCTGTACGACAGCCGGGCGTCGGCCTGGAGTTCGCGCAGCAGGGCCCAGTCCATGTCGTCCACGCGCGGACCTTCCTTCCGTAAAGACGGCGACGCGAGATGGTTTCAGTTCGCGAAGTGAGACCACCATACCGCCGTTGATCAGGCATTCCATTCGCGCGCCCACCAGCGGGATCATGATTTCTACCCCGCGCACGGACGGAGAATGACTGTGGAACAGACGACGGCGGTGCGCCCGGTAACCCCCCAGGAACGGGCGGCTCGGGCGGCGCGCAACGGCGGCGAGCCGACGCTGGAGTTCGCCGACCGCGTGCCGTACGACGCGTACGTACGGGCCAGCACGCTGCACCGGCTCCAGGAGCCGCTCAGCGACGACCCGGGCGAGATGTCCTTCCTGATGGTCAGCCAGATCATGGAGCTGTACTTCGGCCTGACCTGCCACGAACTTCGGCACGCCAAGCGCGAGCTGCGCGAGGACCGGATCTGGGAGGCGCTGCCCCCGCTGCGCCGCGCCGCGCTGCACCTGGAGGGCCTCAACGCCGCGTGGCACGGCCTGCGCTGGATGAGCCCGGCCGACTTCAACCGCTTCCGCGACCGGCTCGGCGAGGGCTCCGGCTTCCAGTCCGCCATGTACCGGCAGCTGGAGTTCCTGCTCGGCCTGCGCGACCGGGCGCTGATCCGCCCGTTCCGCCGGCAGACCGAGGTGTACGACGAGCTGACCGCCGCGCTCGCCGTCCCGAGCCTCTGGGACGAGGTGGTGGCGCTGCTGGCCCGCAAGGGCTTCGACGTGCCCGCCGAGCTGCTGGCCCGCGACGTGAACGCCGAGCACGAGGCGCACCCCGCGATCGAGGCGGCCTGGGTGCGGATCTACGGGGACAACGGCCCGGACAACCACCTGCGCCTGCTCGGTGACGCGCTCACCGACGTCGCCGAGGAGTTCGGCGACTGGCGCTGGAACCACGTCAAGGCCGTCCAGCGCACGATGGGCGCCAAGGTCGGCAGCGGCGGCTCCGCCGGACTGGCATGGTTGCAGCGCAGCATGGCCCGGGTGGTCTTCCCGGAGCTGTGGTCGGCCCGCACCGCGATGTGACGAGAGAGAACAGCATGCACACCCCCGAGAACGAAGCCCTCCGCCGCGACGCCGCCGACCCCGGCCACCGGCACCTGTTCCACATCCCACCCGCCGACGGCGGGCGCTACCCCGACACGGCGTACCTCGCCGGCAACTCGCTCGGCCTGCAGCCCCGGGCCACCCGGGACGAA
The DNA here is from genome assembly GCF_027460145.1 of Micromonospora sp. WMMA1949. Classification (NCBI taxonomy): domain Bacteria; kingdom Bacillati; phylum Actinomycetota; class Actinomycetes; order Micromonosporales; family Micromonosporaceae; genus Micromonospora; species Micromonospora sp. WMMA1949. Next base: position 3,945,932 of record NZ_JAPZBG010000001.1, read on the forward strand.
CTCCTCGCCGATCTGGACGCCTGGCAGCGCCTGGGCGTCGAGGGGCACCTGGAGTCGGAGCGGCCGTGGCTGCCGTACCACGAGCTGCTGACCGCACCGGCCGCCCGCCTGGTCGGCGCGCTGCCCGCGGAGACCGTGGTGATGAACTCCCTGACCGTCAACCTGCACCTGCTGATGGTCAGCTTCTACCGCCCGGCCGGCGAGCGCACCCGGATCGTGATCGAGGACAGCGCGTTCCCCTCGGACAGCTACGCGGTGCGCAGCCAGGCCCGCTTCCACGGCCTGGACCCGGACACCACAGTCGTACGCCTCAAGCCGCGCCCCGGCTCCGACACGCTCGGCACCGAGGACGTGCTGGACTTCCTGGCCCGCGAGGGTCACACGGTGGCGCTGCTGATGCTCGGCGGCGTGAACTACCTGACCGGCGAGCTGATGGACATCCCCGCCATCACCGCCGCCGGCCGGGCCGCGGGCGCGGTGGTCGGCTGGGACCTGGCGCACGCCGTCGGCAACGTGCCACTGGCGCTGCACGACTGGGACGTCGACTTCGCCGCCTGGTGCTCGTACAAGTACCTCAACTCCGGCCCGGGTGCGCTGGGCGGCGTCTTCGTCCACGAGCGGCACCTCGGCGACCCGTCGATCCCGCGGTTCGAGGGCTGGTGGAGCACCGAGGCGGCCACCCGGTTCGAGATGACCCCGGTGTCCCGGCCGCCGGCCACCGTGGAGGCGTGGCAGATCTCCAACCCGCCGATCTTCGCGATGGGCCCGGTGCGGACGTCGCTGGAGCTGTTCGACTCCGTCGGCATGCCGGCGCTGCGCGAGCGCAGCCTGCGGCTCACCGCCTGGCTGGAGCAGCTGCTCGACGAGGTGACGCCGGGCCGTCCGCTCACCGTGGTCACCCCGCGCGACCCGGCTCGCCGCGGTTGCCAGCTCTCCGTGCGTATCGGGGTGGGCAGCGCGAACGAGCTGACCAAGCGCCTGCGGCACGAGCACGGCGTGGTCGCCGACGCCCGGGAGCCGGACATCGTCCGGTTCGCGCCGGTGCCGCTGTATTCCACGTACCACGACTGCTGGCGGGTCGCCGAGGCGCTGGCGGCGACGTTTGAGAAGGAGGGCTCGTGAGCGCGAGGAGTGAGCGCGACGAGATCGCGGTGGTGGGCGCCGGGCTGGCCGGCTGCCTGCTGGCCTGTTACCTGGCCCGCCGTGGCTACCCGGTGGCCCTCTACGAGCGGCGGCCCGACCCGCGTACCGGCACCGTCGAGCGAGGCCGGTCGATCAACCTGGCGCTGTCCGAGCGCGGCCTGGACGCGCTGCGCCGCATCGGCCTGGAGGACGAGGTGATGGCGGACGCGCTGCCGATGCGCGGCCGCATGATCCACCCGGTCGAGGGCGAGCCGGAGTTCCAGTCCTACAGCGGCTCCGGGGACCGGGCGATCAACTCGATCAGCCGGGGCGCGCTGAACAACGCGCTGCTCGACGCCGCCGCCGCGCTGCCGAACGTGCGCGTCGCGTTCGACCACCGGCTGGTCGGGCTCGACCCTCTCGGCGGCGAGATGACGTTCGAGACGCCGCAGGGCAAGGTCACCGCCACCGCCTCGGTCGTCCTCGGCGCCGACGGCGCCGGCTCCGCGGTGCGCGGGCAACTGCTCGCGTACGGCGGCGTGACGGAGAGCCTGGACTTCCTCGACTACGGCTACAAGGAGCTGACCATCCCGCCGCTGGGCGGGGAGTTCGCGCTCGACCCGGGCGCGCTGCACATCTGGCCGCGCGGCACCTCGATGATGATCGCGCTGCCGAACCCGGACCGCTCCTTCACCTGCACGCTGTTCTGGCCCACCCACGGCACCCGCAGCTTCGCCTCGCTCAGCAGCCCGGCGGCGATCGAGCAGTTCTTCGCCACCCACTACCCGGACCTGGTCCCGCTCGCACCGAACCTGGTCGACGACTACCAGCACAACCCGGTCGGTGTGCTCGGCACGGTGCGCTGCACGCCGTGGCAGGTAGCAGGCAAGGTCGGCCTGATCGGCGACGCCGCGCACGCCATCGTGCCGTTCTACGGCCAGGGCGCGAACTGCGCGTTCGAGGACGTGGTCGAGCTGGACCGCTGCCTCGACGAGTGCGACGACGAGTGGGCCGCCGCGCTGCCGCTGTTCCAGCACCGCCGCCAGGACAACGCCGAGGCGATCGCCCGGATGGCGCTCGCGAACTTCGTGGAGATGCGGGACAAGGTCGCCTCGCCGGTGTTCCGCACCCGCAAGCAGGTCGAGCACGCGCTGGAGCGCGCGCTGCCCGGCCGCTACGTCTCCCAGTACGAGCTGGTCTCCTTCTCCACCACCCCGTACGCGCAGGTGCGCCGCCGGGTGCGCGCGCAGTACGCGGTGGTCGGCGCGGTCGCGGCCGGCGCGGTCGCGCTGCTGGCCGGTGGGGTCCGCGCGGCGCTGGGGCGGCGGCGATGACGCTCTGGGATCCCCGGCTGATGACCGGGCACGCACCGGACGGCCCCGGCCTGCTGCGCAACTTCGTCGGCGGCGAGTTCGTCGACGCCGGTTCCCGGTTCACCAAGCGCAGCCCGGTCACCGGCGAGCCGGTGTTCGAGGTGGCCGAGGCATCGCAGTCGACAGTGGACGACGCGGTCGCGGCGGCCCGTGCGGCGCTGCGCGGCCCGTGGGGCCGGATGGGGGAGCGGGAACGCGCCGAGGTGCTGCGCCGGGTCGCCGACGAGCTGGAACGGCGCTTCGACGACCTGGTGGCCGCCGAGGTCGCGGACACCGGCAAGGCCATCTCGCAGGCCCGGACGCTCGACATCCCGCGCGGCGCGGCCAACTTCCGGGCGTTCGCCGAGATCGTGGCCACCGCGCCCACCGAGTCGTTCACCACAGTCACCCCGGCCGGGGGCCGGGCGCTGAACTACGCGGTCCGCAAGCCGGTCGGCGTGGTCGCGGTGATCGTGCCGTGGAACCTGCCGCTGCTGCTGCTCACCTGGAAGGTCGCCCCGGCCCTGGCCTGCGGCAACGCCGTGGTGGTCAAGCCCAGCGAGGAGACCCCCGCCTCGGCCACGCTGCTGGCCGAGGTGATGGCCGCCGCGGGCGTGCCGGACGGCGTGTTCAACCTGGTGCACGGCTTCGGCCCCGGCTCGGCCGGCGAGCACCTGACCCGGCACCCCGGGGTGGACGCGATCACGTTCACCGGCGAGTCGGCGACCGGCAGCGCGATCATGCGCGCCGCCGCCGACGGCGTGAAGGCGGTCAGCTTCGAGCTGGGCGGCAAGAACGCCGGCCTGGTGTTCGCCGACGCCGACCTGGACGCGGCGGTCGCCGGTTCGGTGCGGTCCAGCTTCACCAACGGCGGCCAGGTGTGCCTGTGCACCGAGCGCATCTACGTGCAGCGGCCGGTGTTCGAGGAGTTCACCGCGCGCCTGGCCAAGCGCGCCGGCGAGCTGGCGTACGGCTGGCCGGACGACGAGGCGACGGCGAACATGCCGCTGATCTCGCACGGGCACCGGGACAAGGTGCTCGGCCACTACGCGCTGGCCCGCACCGAGGGCGCCGAGGTGCGCGCCGGTGGCGGCACGCCGCGCTTCGGCGACGCCCGCGACGGCGGGGCGTACGTGCAGCCGACGGTGCTCACCGGACTCGGCCCGGACGCCCGCACCAACCAGGAGGAGATCTTCGGCCCGGTGGTGCACGTCGCGCCGTTCGACGACGAGGACGAGGCGTTCGCGCTGGCCAACGGCACCGCCTACGGCCTGGCGGCGACGGTGTGGACGCGGGACGTGGGCCGGGCGCACCGGGCCGGCGCCCGGCTCGACGCCGGCATCGTCTGGGTCAACACCTGGTTCCTGCGCGACCTGCGCACCCCGTTCGGCGGGGTGAAGGCGTCGGGTGTGGGCCGCGAGGGCGGCGTGCACTCGCTCGACTTCTACTCCGAGCTCACCAACGTCTGCGTGGATCTCACATGAGCGCGCGTGGTGGGCAGAATGGCCGGAATCCCCAGCGACGTAAGCGAGGAGCCGCCATGACCGTGGACATCGAGGCCGCCAACCGGGAACTGGCAGTGGCCCGGCAGGACGGGAAGCCCTGCCCGCCGCTGCGCGGCCGGCTGCTGCCCGAGGGCGACATCGAGGCCGCGTACCAGGTGCAGCAGGTCTACACCCGGCAGCGGCTGGGCAAGGGACACCGCCGCGTCGGCGCGAAGATCGGCCTGACGTCGCGGACCGTCCAGGAGAGCTTTGGCGTCTTCCAGCCCGACTTCGGGGTGCTCTTCGACGACATGGCCGTCGGCGACGGCGTCGAGGTGCCGATCGACCGGCTGCTCCAGCCGCGGGTGGAGGCGGAGATCGCCTTCGTGCTCGGCGCGGACCTGCCGGACGAGCGGGTCACCACTGTCGACCTGATCCGGGCGGTGGACCACGTGCTGCCGGCCATCGAGATCGTCGACTCGCGGATCGCCGACTGGGACATCTCCATCGTGGACACGGTGGCGGACAACGCGTCCAGCGGGCTGTTCGTGCTCGGCACCGCGCCCCGGCGGCTCGCCGACGTCGACCTGCGGCTGTGCGGCATGGTGCTGGAGCACGCCGGTGAGCCCGTCTCGGTCGGCGCGGGCGCGGCCTGCCTCGGCAATCCGCTGCACGCGCTGCAGTGGCTGGCCGCGACCATGGCCCGGGCGGGCGACCCGCTCAAGGCCGGCGACGTGGTGCTCTCCGGCGCGCTCGGGCCGATGGTGCCGGTCACGCCCGGCGCCGCGTACGAGGCGCGCATCTCCGGGCTCGGCTCGGTGCGTACCTGTTTCTCGAAGGAGGCCACCTCATGACTGTCGGAGTGGCGGTGCTCGGGTCGGGCAACATCGGCACCGACCTGATGATCAAGGTGCTGCGGCTCAGTGAGAGCCTGCGCATGGTGGCGATGGCCGGCATCGACCCGGCCTCGGACGGTCTGGCCCGGGCCCGCCGGCTCGGCGTGACCACCACGGCCGAGGGCGTCGACGGCCTCGTCGCGCTGCCCGAGTTCGCCGACGTCCAGCTCGTCTTCGACGCCACCTCGGCCGGCGCGCACAAGCGGCACGACGAGGTGCTGCGGGCGCACGGCCGCACCGTCGTCGACCTGACGCCCGCCGCGATCGGCCCGTACGTGGTGCCGCCGGTGAACCTCGACGAGCACCTGGGCGAGCCGAACGTCAACATGGTGACCTGCGGCGGGCAGGCGACGGTGCCGATCGTGCACGCGGTCGGCCGGGTCACCCCCGTCGCGTACGGGGAGATCGTCGCCTCGATCGCCTCGAAGTCGGCCGGTCCGGGCACCCGGGCCAACATCGACGAGTTCACCGAGACGACCGCCCGCGCCATCGAGGTGGTCGGCGGCGCCGAGCGCGGCAAGGCCATCATCGTGCTGAACCCGGCCGACCCGCCGCTGCTGATGCGGGACACGGTCTACTGCCTGTGCCCGGACGCCGACGCCGACCGGGTGAAGATCGCCGCCTCGGTGGCCGACATGGTGGCCGCCGTGCAGGAGTACGTGCCCGGCTACCGGCTCAAGCAGGACGTGCAGTTCGACGCCGTGGACACGTACGCGCCGGTGCTGGGCCGGCATTTCACCGGCCTGCAGGTGTCGGTGTTCCTGGAGGTCTCCGGCGCCGGGCACTACCTGCCCGCGTACGCCGGGAACCTGGACATCATGACGTCGGCCGCGCTGCGTACCGCCGAGCGGCTGGTGGCGCTGCGTTCCCCGGAGGGGGCACCCCGATGACCGATCTGTACATCCAGGACGTGACGCTGCGCGACGGCATGCACGCCATCGCCCACCGCTACACGGTCGACCAGGTGCGTACCATCGCCGCCGCGCTCGACGCCGCAGGTGTGGCGGCGGTCGAGGTGGCGCACGGCGACGGCCTGGCCGGTTCCAGCGTCAACTACGGGCACGGCGCCGCCGCCGACGCGGACTGGATCGCCGCCGCCGCCGAGGTGCTGACCACCGCGCGGCTCACCACGCTGCTGCTGCCGGGCATCGGCACCATCGCCGACCTGAAGGCGGCCAAGGCGCTCGGCGTGACGAGCGTCCGGATCGCCACGCACTGCACCGAGGCGGACATCTCCGCCCAGCACATCGCGTGGGCCCGGGAGAACGACATGGACGTCTCCGGGTTCCTGATGATGTCGCACCTCAACGACCCGGCCGGGCTGGCCGCGCAGGCCAAGCTCATGGAGTCGTACGGCGCGCACTGCGTCTACGTCACCGACTCGGGCGGGCGGCTGCTGATGTCGGACGTGGCGCAGCGCGTCGACGCGTACCGGCAGGTGCTGGAACCCGAGACGCAGATCGGCATCCACGCGCACCACAACCTGTCGCTGGGTGTGGCGAACAGCGTGCTGGCGGTCGAGCACGGCCGGATCCTCGGCGACGGCCCGCTGGGTTCGCCGTCCGGGCGGACCGTCCGGGTGGACGCGTCGCTCGCCGGCATGGGCGCGGGCGCGGGCAACGCGCCGCTGGAGGTCTTCGTCGCGGTCGCCGAGCTGCACGGCTGGAAGCACGGCTGCGACGTGTTCGCGCTGATGGACGCCGCCGACGACCTGGTCCGCCCGTTGCAGGACCGGCCGGTCCAGGTCGACCGGGAGACGCTCTCCCTGGGGTACGCGGGCGTCTACTCCAGCTTCCTGCGGCACGCCGAGCGGGCCTCGGCCAAGTACGGCGTGGACGTCCGCTCGATCCTGGTCGAGCTGGGCCGTCGCCGGATGGTCGGCGGCCAGGAGGACATGATCGTGGACGTGGCACTGGACCTGGCGAGCAAGGAGAGCAACTCATGATCGGGCCGGACATCGCCGGCATCGCGGAGAAGCTGGGCGCGGCGGCCGACGACGCCACCGCGATCCCGCAGCTGGCCGCCGAGACCGGCCTCGACGTCGACGCCGCGTACGCGGTGCAGACCGCGCTGGTGCAGCGCCGCCTCGACCGGGGTGAGCGGCTGGTCGGCCTCAAGATGGGGCTGACCAGCAAGGCCAAGATGGCGCAGGTCGGCGTGGACGAGGTGATCTGGGGCCGGCTGACCGACGTGATGCGGGTACCGGACGGCGGCGGCGTCGACGTGGTCGACTTCATCCACCCGCGCGTCGAGCCGGAGGTGGCGTTCCTGCTGGACCGGCTGCCCGACCCGGGCGAACCGGTCGGCTCGTTCACCCGTGCCGTACGGGCGGTCGCCCCGGCGATCGAGCTGATCGACTCCCGGTACGCGAACTTCACCTTCTCGCTGCCGGACGTGATCGCCGACAACACCTCGGCCGCCGCGTTCGTGGTCGGGCCGTGGTCGCCGGTGCCGGACGGGCTGGACAACCTCGGCGTGGTCCTGGAGATCGACGGGCGGGTGGCACAGGTCGGCTCGACCGCAGCCATCCTCGGCGACCCGTGCCGCGCGCTGGACGAGGGCCTGCGGCTGGCCGGCCGGCACGGCGTCCGGCTGCGCAAGGGCTGGGTGTTCCTGGCCGGCGCGGCCACCGCCGCGGTGCCGCTGCGCCCCGGGGCGCACGTCCGCGCCACAGTGGAGAAGCTGGGTTCCGCCTCCCTGAAGGCCATCCCATGACGGCCCGCGTGGTGGCCGGGAAGGCCGTGCCGCGCGGCGCGTTCCCGCACGTCAAGGTGGCCGGCGGGTTCGTCTACGTCTCCGGCACGTCGTCGCGCCGGCCGGACAACACGTTCGCCGGGGTGTCGGTGGACGAGTTCGGCACCACCGACCTGGACATCCGCGAGCAGACCCGGGCCGTGGTGGAGAACATCCGCGACCTGCTCCGCTCGGTCGGCGCCGACCTGAGCGACCTGGTGCAGGTCACCACCTACCTGGTCAACATGAACGACTTCGGCGGCTACAACGAGGTGTGGGCGGAGTTCTTCGACGCCACCGGGCCGACCCGGACCACAGTCGCCGTGCACCAGCTTCCGCACCCGCATCTGCTGATCGAGATGCAGGCTGTCGCCCTACTTCCGTCGGGAGGTTCCCATGAGTGAGATCGCCGAGCCGTTCAGCTTCTCCGGCTGGATCGGCGAGAACCAGCACCTGCTCAAGCCCCCGGTGGGCAACAAGGAGATGCTGCCCGGCAGCGACGACTTCATCGTCATGGTGGTGGGCGGCCCGAACCAGCGCACGGACTTCCACGTCGACCCGTACGAGGAGTTCTTCTACCAGGTCAAGGGCAACATGCACATCAACCTGATGCTCCCCGAGGGGCCGCGTACGGTGCACGTGCGCGAGGGTCAGATGTGGATGCTGCCGCGCAACACCCCGCACTCGCCGCAGCGTCCCGAGGCCGGCTCGATCGGCATGGTGATCGAGCGGGTCCGCGAGGAGGGCACGCTGGAGAAGTTCCAGTGGTACTGCGCCGAGTGCGACCACAAGGTGCACGAGGTGGAGTTGCAGGTCCGCGACATCGCCGCCGACCTGCCCCCGGTCTTCGCCGCGTTCTACGCCGACGAGAAGGCCCGCACCTGCGACAACTGCGGCGCGCTGCACCCGGGCAAGGGCTGACGCGTGCCGGTCGTGGACGTGCACACGCACGTCGTACCGAAGGGGTGGCCGGACCTCGCCGCGGCGTGCGGCGGGTCCGGCTGGCCCTGGCTGCGGGTGGACTCCGAGCGCGCCGCCATGATCATGGTGGGGGAGACGGAGTTCCGCCCGATCGGCGCGCAGTGCTGGGACGCGCCGACCCGGCTCGCCGACATGGACGCCGACGGCGTGGACGTGCAGGTCGTCTCGCCCACTCCGGTGTTTTTCAGCTACGACCGCCCGGCCGACCAGGCGGTCAAGGTGGCCCGGATCTTCAACGACCTCACGCTCGAGGTCACCGCGGCCGGCAACGGGCGGCTGGTGCCGTTCTGCCAGGTGCCGTTGCAGGACCCGGACGCGGCCTGCGCCGAGCTGGACCGCTGCCTGTCGGCCGGGCACGCCGGGGTGGAGATCGGCAACCACGTCGGCGACCGGGATCTGGACGACGAGGGCATCGTGCAGTTCCTGACCCACTGCGCCGAGGTCGGCGCGCCGGTGTTCGTGCACCCGTGGGACATGCCGGGCGGCCCTCGGCTGGACCGGTGGATGGCCCGCTGGCTGACCGGGATGCCGGCCGAGACGCATCTGTCGGTGCTGGCGCTGATCCTCGGCGGCGTGTTCGACCGGGTGCCGGAGTCGCTGCGGATCTGCTTCGCCCACGGCGGCGGCAGCTTCCCGTTCTGGCTGGGCCGCGCCGACAACGCCTGGCACCGCCGCGGCGACCTGGTACGAGGCGCGTCCAGCGCGCCGCCCAGCTCCTACGTCGACCGGTTCCACGTCGACTCGGTGGTCTTCGAACCGGCCGCGCTGCGGCTGCTGGTGGACACCATGGGCGCCGAGCGGGTGCTGCTCGGCAGCGACTACCCGTACCCGCTGGGGGAGCGGCCGGTCGGTGACGTGGTGCACCGGGCGGACTTCCTCACCGACGCGCAGCGGGACGCGCTGCTCGGGGGCAACGCGCTGCGGTTCCTCGGCCGCTGAAGCCGGCGCGGGTGCGTCCGTCGTCTCCCTAGTGCCGACGGACGCACCCGGCGCTGTTCCCGGGTACGGACCCGCCGGCCGGACGTGTCGCCCGGCCTCCCGGCCGCCGGACCGGCAGGATGGACGGCATGGCCGAGCCGCACGACCTGACCGCGCTGGAACAGGCCGCCGCGATCCGCCGCGGCGAGCTGTCCAGCCTGGAACTGGTCGAGCACCACCTGCGCCGGGTCGAGGCGCTCGGCGACACCGTCGGCGCGTTCGTCACCGTCACCGCCGAACGGGCCCGGACCGCCGCCCGCGCCGCCGACGCGGTCGCGGCGGACGAACGCGGCCCGCTGCACGGGGTGCCGACCGCGGTCAAGGACCTCACGCTCACCGCCGGTGTGCGCACCACCTTCGGCTCGGCCGCCTTCGCCGACTTCGTCCCGCCCGTCGACGCCGACGTGGTCCGCCTCATGTCCGACGCCGGCCTGGTCAGCCTCGGCAAGACCACCACCTCCGAACTCGGCTGCTCGCTCTACTCCGAAGGACTGGTCGCCCCGCCGGCCCGCAACCCGTGGGACCTCGCGTACACCGCGGGCGGATCCAGCGGCGGAGCGGCCGCTGCCGTCGCGGCCGGGCTGGTCCCGGTCGCGCAGGGCTCCGACGGCGGCGGCTCGCTGCGTATCCCGGCCGCGCTGTGCGGCCTGGTCGGCTACAAGCCGAGCCGGGGCATGGTCTCCGGCGGGCCGCTCGGCTTCGGCGGCTTCGGGCTGCCGGTGAACGGGCCGATCGGCCGTACCGTCGCCGACGTGGCCGCGCTGCTCGACGTGCTGGCGCGGCCGGTGCCCGGCGAGCCGTACCTGCCGCCGGCCGGGCCAGCCGGCGGCTACCTCGGCGTCACCCGCGCCGCCCGCTTCGCCGGCCCCGGCCGGCTGCGCGTCGGCCGGTTCACCACGCCGATGCTCGCCGACGAACCGGTCCACCCCGACTGCGTGGCCGCCGTCGACCGGGCCGCCGCGCTGCTCACCGACGCCGGCCACGAGGTGGTCGACGTCCCCGCGCCGCTCGGCCCCGAGGCGTGGCCGCTGTTCGAGACCGTCTGGTACGCCCTGGCGGTCACCCCCGTACCGGCCGGGCGGGAGAGCGACCTGCTGCCGCTGACCCGGTACCTGCGCGAGCGCGGAGAGGCGCTCGGCGCGGCCCGGCTGATCGCCGCGCTCGGCGAACTCCAGGCGCAGGTACGCCGTGGGATACGCCGTACCGCCGGGTGTGACCTGCTGCTCTGCCCGACGCTCGCGAGCCCGCAGGCGCCGGTCGGCGCGTTCGCCGCCCTCGAACCGGCGGAGGACTTCGACGGGCAGCGGCGCTTCTCGCCGTACTGTGCGGTCTTCAACGTCACGGGCGATCCGTCCGTTTCGCTGCCGGTCGGACGGACCGCCGGCGGGCTTCCGGTGGGGGTGCTCCTCACCGGCCGGTACGGCGACGACGCGACACTGCTCGCCACTGCCGCGCAACTGGAGCACCGGAGTGACGGATGGGATCAGCACCCCGCAATCTGGCGGGCCGCCGACTCCGCTAACGTGAACATCACAAGTGACGTGGGGCGCGACCGGTCCTGACCGGCCGTTCCGCACCATTCCTGGTCTCTCTTTCCGCCTGGGGGCGTTGGGATTGTCTGTTACCGAGACGTTGGTGGTCTTCGTCGGCATCCCGGTCGCCGCGGTGCTGCTGATCGCCGCCCTGGCGGCAGCCGGCAGCCGCGGCAGCGGTGGCGGTGCCAAGCGCTACCGGCCGGGTCGGCCCTTCGACTTCACTCCGGTCTGGTTCCTGGGCCGTCCGGAGCAGCTGGCCGACTCGGCCGGCACGGCGCTGGCCGCCGGGGCGCAGGCGCCGGCGTTGACCAGCCGCAAGCAGGAGCAGGCCGGCCGGGAGGCACCGGCCGGTGGAACCGGAGGCGCAAGTGACCGTTGGTGAAGCGCGGCCCACGACAGGGACGGGCACCCCGCCCGAGGTGCTGGACGGACCGTTCTCGACCCGTCAGCTGCTCCGCATCGACGAGGCGCTGCGCCTCGCCGACCAGGGCACCGGCCTGGTCTTCTCGGTCTACGTCGGCGGCCTCGACGAGCCGATCCGGGAACACGCCGAGCGGCTGCACCGGCAGCTCGCCGAGCCGGACCGCTCGGTGCTGATCGCGGTGTCGCCCAACCAGCGGCAGCTCGAGATCGTCACCGGCAAGTACGCGCGCAAGCGCATCCCGGACACGTACGCCAAGCTGGCCGCGCTCTCCATGGTGGCCGCCTTCGGTGGCGGCGACCTGGCCGGCGGCATCATCCAGGGCCTCGACCAGCTCGCCAGCCACGCCGGCAAGGGCTGACCCGCCCGCACGCACGACGAAGCCCGGCCCGCGCACACGCGGGCCGGGCTTTCTCGTGCGCCGGCGGTGCGGGCCTCACGACAGCGGCCGGGGCCGGCGCGGGCTGCCACCCGCGCCGGCCCCGGCCGACGTGCCTCACTCAGGCGCTGCGCGCGTCCCGCTCCCGGGCCTTCAACGCGCGGACCACGCCGTCACGGCCCTCGGCCACCAGCCGCCGCAGCGACGCCGGCCGGCCGTCCTGGGCCAGCCACGCGTCGGTGGCCGCGACGGTGTCCTCCTCGACCAGGTACGCCGGGTAGGCGAGCTGGACGAACTCCTGCGCCGGCTCGCTGTCGCGCTGCGCCCACACCTGGTCCACCGTGGCGAAGTAGCGCTCCCGGTAGGGCGCGGTCAGCTCGACCTGCGCCGGGTGGGTGAAGCCCTGCAGCAGCGCCCGGTTACGCCAGTTCGGCAGCGCGTCCGGGCCGGTGAGCAGCGCCCACACCGCGGCCTTGTTCTCGGCGGTCGGCACCAGCGCGTGCGCGTACGCGGCCTCCCGCTCGCCGCTCGCGGTACGGTCGGCGGCCAGCTCGGCGTCCACGTCGGCCGCGCCCGCGGCGCCGTTGGCGACGAGCGACTGGAGCACCGTCCACCGCAGCTCGGTGTCGACGGTCAGACCCTCCGGCACCCCGTTGCCGTCGAGCCAGCCGCGCAGCGTGGCCAGATCCTCGCCGGAGCGGGCCGACGAGGCGTACGCCCGGGCCCAGGCGAGCTGGAAGCCGCTGCCCGGCTCGGCCGCCGCGAGCGCGGTCCGCGCGGTACGCGCCAGGTCGGCCCAGCCCGTCGGCGCCCACTCCGGGTCGGCGTAGAAGGTGAGCGCGGTGGTCGCCTGCCGCAGTGTGGCGGTGATCAGGTTGATGTCGGTCTCGGCGGTCAGCCCGGCCAGCACCAGCGCCACGTAGTCGCGCGCCGACAGCTCCGCGTCGCGGGTCATGTCCCAGGCGGCCGTCCAGCACAGTGCCCGGGCCAGCGACGAGTCGAAGCCGGCGATGTGCTGCACCACTGTCGCCATCGACCGCTCGTCCAGCCGCAGCTTGGCGTACGTGAGGTCCTCGTCGTTGAGCAGCAGCACGTCGGCGGCCGGCTTGCCGTACAGCTCGGACAGCTCGGTCAGCTCGCCGGTCACGTCCGTCTCGACCAGCTCGCGGCGCACCAGCCGGCCGCCGGTCAGGTCGTACAGGCCGACGCCGATGCGGTGGGTACGCAGCGTCGGGTAGCCGGACGGCGCCTCCTGCCGGACCACCACCCGCTCGTACGTGCCGTCGGCGCCGATCGTCACCTCCGGGCGCAGCGTGTTGACCTGCGCGGTCTCCAGCCACTGGGCGGCGAACTTGCGCAGCTCCCGGCCCGAGGCCGCCTCCAGCTCGGAGAGCAGGTCGTCGAAGGTGGCGTTGCCCCAGGCGTACTTGCCGAAGTAGGCGCGCAGGCCGGCCAGGAACGGCTCCTCACCCACGTACGCGACGAGCTGCTTGAGCACGCTCGCGCCCTTGGCGTACGTGATGCCGTCGAAGTTGACCTCGACGGCCTCCAGGTCCGGCATCTCGCAGTAGACCGGGTGGGTGGAGGAGAGCTGGTCCTGCCGGTAACCCCAGTTCTTGCGGATCGACAGGAACGTTGTCCAGGCGTCGGTGAAGCGGGTGGCGTGCGTGTTGCACCAGTGGCTGGCCCACTCGGCGAACGACTCGTTCAGCCACAGGTCGTTCCACCAGCGCATGGTGACCAGGTCACCGAACCACATGTGCGCCAGCTCGTGCAGGATCGTGTTGGCGCGCTGCTCGTACTCGAAGTCGGTGACCTGCGAGCGGAAGATGTAGTGCGACTCGGCGTGGGTGACGCAGCCGAAGTTCTCCATCGCGCCGGCGTTGAAGTCCGGCACCCACAGCTGGTCGTACTTGGGCAGCGGGTAACGCACGCCGAACTTCTCGTGGAAGAAGTCGAAGCCCTGCGTGGTGATCAGGTGCAGGTCGTCGGCGTCCATGTGCGGCGCCATGCTGGCCCGGCAGAAGTAGCCCATGTCGATGCCGTCGTGGCTGCGGCGCACCTCGTGGTACGGCCCGGCGCAGAGCGCGGTGATGTAGGTGCTCATCCGCTCCGAGACGGTGAAGTGCACGGTCTTCAGGCCCTCACCGGCGGCCTCCTCGCGGGCCACCGGCATGTTCGACACGACGCGCCAGTGGTCCGGGACCGTGGCGTGCCAGGTGTAGACGCTCTTCAGATCGGGCTGGTCGAAGCAGGCGTAGACCTTCTGCGCGTCAGCGGTCTCGAACTGGCTGTAGAGGTAGGTCTCGCCGTCCACCGGGTCGACGGTGCGGTGCAGGCCCTGCCCGCTGTTGGAGTAGCCGAAGTCGGCGTCGACCACCAGCACGTTCTCGGCGGCCAGGCCGCTGAGCGTGAGGCCCTTCTCCGCCGACCAGCCGGACAGGTCCACCGGCTCCCCGTTGAGCGTGGCCGACCGCACCGATTCGGCGGCTGTCTCGATGAATGTGGTCGCCCCCGGCTCGGTACAGCGGAACCGGACCTCGGTCACCGAGCGGAACGTACGACCGGTGGGCTGCACCGCGGTCGACAGGTCAAGGCTGATGTCGTACCCGGTCACCTCGAGCAGGCGGGCCCGCTCGGTCGCCTCGACCTGGGTCAGGTTGCGCACTCCCGGCACTGTTCGTCTCCATCCCACTCGTCTCGCCGCGCCCCGCGGCGCCGGTTCTGCCCGGCCGCTCGTGACGGCCCGTCGAGAACCGAGTCTTCCATGCACGGACCCCTCTCGGTGGTCGAGGTCACGCTCTCATTCCGGTACCGGTCGATGCGGTACGGGGTGAGGATCGGAGGTGACCGCGCCGGGTCCCCGGCGCGACGATGTCGTGAAGGGAAGACACAGTGACCGAACGTGTCACCGCGGACATGTGGTTCGACCCGCTGTGCCCGTGGGCGTGGATCACCTCCCGTTGGCTGCTGGAGGTCGAGCAGGTCCGGGACGTGGACATCCGGTTCCACGTGATGAGCCTGTCCGTGCTCAACGACGGCCGTGAACTGCCGGAGGAGTACCAGGACCTGATGCGCAAGGGCTGGGGCCCGGTGCGGGTGTGCATCGCCGTCGAGCAGGCGCACGGCGCCGAGACGCTGGCGAAGCTCTACACCGCGATGGGCACCCGGATCCACCTCCGCAAGGAGGAGCTGGGCCGGGACATGCTCGCCGGCGCGCTCATCGACGTCGGCCTGGACCCGGCGCTCGCCGACGCGGCCGAGTCCACCCAGTACGACGACGCGCTGCGGGCCAGCCACGAAGCCGGTATGCGGCCGGTCGGCACCGACGTGGGCACCCCGGTGATCCACGCGCCCGGCCCGGACGGCAAGCAGGTCGCGTTCTTCGGCCCGGTGATCACGCCGGCGCCGAAGGGCGAGGCGGCCGGCCGGCTCTGGGACGGCGTCCTGCTGGTCGCCGCCACCCCCGGCTTCTACGAGCTGAAGCGCACCCGGGAGCAGGGCCCCATCTTCGACTGAGGGGTAAGGAAGGGCCCCTTCTTAACGCCTCCGGTAGAGGAAGGGCCCCTTCTTGACACCGGCACCGCACCCCGAGCCCCGCACCGCCCGTCACCGGGCCGGTGCGGGGCTCGTTTCACCGGGTGTCCCAGCCGACGGCCCGCGGGGCCGCAGCACGGCAGCTCCTGGAGGCGTTCCCATGGCCAAGCACCGCCGCATGTCCGACGACGCGCCGCAGCAGGCGACCGAGGACTCCGGCGCGACGTACTGGTCGGTGACCGAGAGCGACTGGCCGGCCGGCCCGGCCGACGTGGCCGACCTGCTGGCCCCGCCGATCGTGGTCGGCGTGGCCCGGGTGGTGGCCACGTCGCGGATGACACCGCCGGGCGAGACCGTCCGGCCCGGCCGCGCGCCGTCGCGGCCCGGCGCCGCCGCCCACCCGGCCGCCGCCGGTGCGACGACGGTACGCCTCAACGCCGGCTCCCGCCCCGGCCCGCCGGTGCGCCGCCCGGCCCCGGGCCGGCACCGCAACCCCACCGCCTGAGCTGCCCTCCCCGGCGTTAAGAAGGGGCCCTTCCTCTACCGGAGGCGTTAACAAGGGGCCCTTCCTTTCACCTGGTGGTAAGCGGGTGAGTCCGGCGGCGGCGGCGATCGGGGCCCGGGTAGCGTCAGCGGACATGACGGTCGTGCATCCGATCGCCCGGGCCTGGATCACCACTGGCGGCACCGGCGCGCAGAACTACGACGAGTTCGCCGACGACGCGGAGATCACCGCCATCGTCGAGGCGAATCCGCACAGCGCCCTGGGCATCGAGATGCCCCACCGGGCGCCCGGCAGCCTCGGGAAGTCCTTCCTCGACGCGCTGCCGGACGCGGTGGCGCGCCTGGGCGAGGCGAAGGCGGACGGCAGCTACACGCCGGCCGAGCAGGTGGTGGTGCTCTACCGGATCAGCGCGCCGGGTGAGGAGAGCGCGTACGGGCTGTGGGCGATGGTCGACACCGACCAGATCTCCACCCGCGCCGACGAGCCGGGTCTGGTGATCCGCAACGAGGACGTGTTCATCGCCAAGGTGCGTGAGCGCGTCGCGCTGGCCGAGGCGCTCGGTCACCTGCTCTCGCCCGTACTCCTGCTCCAGACCGGCAAGGGCGACGAGCTGCACGCCGCGCTCGCGGCGGCGACCGAAGCGGCCGGCGCTCCCGCCGCGACCGACGTCGACCAGTCCGGTCGCACGCACGCGATCTGGCTGCTCGGCCCGGGCCCGGCGCAGGACGAGCTGACCGCGCTCGCCGGCGGCGGGGAGCTGGTGGTCGCGGACGGCAACCACCGCAGCCTGGCCGCGCAGACCGGCGGTTTCCCGCGCTTCCTGGCGGTGGTCACCACGCCCGCGTCGGTCGCCATCCAGCCCTACAACCGGCTGGTCAGCGAGCTGACCACCACGCCGGACGAGCTGCTCGACCGGCTGCACGCCGCGGGCGCGGAGGTCACCCCGGTGGACGGCCCGGTGGACGTGCCGGCCACCGGCGGCGTGGTGCACCTCTACCTCGGCGGCCGGGGGTACGCGGTGACGCTGCCGCACGTCGGCGCCGGCCGGCTGGAGAACCTCGACCACGCGCTCGTCGAGCGCCTGCTGCTGCGCGACGCGCTGGGCCTCGACCCGGGCGACAAGCGGATCACGTACGTGGGCGGCGACTACCCGGCGAGCTGGCTCGTCGGTGAGGTCGACGCCGGCCGGGCCGAGCTGGCGGTGCTCGTCGCGCCGGTGACCGTGGACGACTTCGTCGCGGTGAACCTGGCCCGGGAGAAGATGCCGCGCAAGAGCACCTGGTTCACCCCGAAGGCGCGGGCCGGCCTGGTGGTGGCCGAGCTGCCGCACTGACCGTGTGACGAATCCGCCTCCGGGTCGCCGCCCGCGCGCCGGCCCGGAGGCGGGCCTGTCAGACTGCGCGGTATGCGCGTCTACCTGGGATCCGACCACGCCGGTTTCGAGTTGAAGGTGCACCTCGCCAACCACCTGGCCAAGCAGGGCTACGAGGTGGTGGACGTGGGACCGCACGTCTTCGACCCGGACGACGACTACCCGGCGTTCTGCCTGCACACCGGCGACCGGGTGGTCGGTGACCCGGGCAGTCTCGGCGTGGTGATCGGCGGCTCCGGCAACGGCGAGCAGATCGCCTCGAACAAGGTCGCGGGCGTCCGGGCGGCGCTCGCCTGGAACGTCGACACCGCGCAGCTCGCCCGCGAGCACAACGACGCCAACATCGTCGCGATCGGTGCCCGGCAGCACACGCTGGACGAGGCGACTGCGCTCGTCGAGGCGTTCCTCACCACGCCGTTCTCCGGCAACCCCCGGCACAGCCGGCGCATCGATCAGGTGGCCGCCTACGAGCAGAGCCGCCGCCTGCCCGAGCTGCCCGCCTGAGCCTGAATCCACCGGGGTGTGGTCGGGGTAGGGCGTGTTGAACGAGTGAGGGTGCTTCCTGAGCAGGGAAAATCGTGGTTACCACACCAATGATTCACCTACGCAAGGAGCACCCTCGTGGTGTCAGCATCGCACAGCTTGGATCGGCTCGTTGTCAGCGCGGATGACGGTAATGCCGTGTCGGATGCGGGTCTGCTGGTGGCGGCGTCGTTGGGGCAGCGGCTGGGTCTGCCGGGGCTGTTGCGGGAGCATGTGACGGTGCCGGGCAGTCTGGGCGCACATCCGGACGACAAGTGCCTGACGGTGATCCACTCGCTGCTGGCCGGTGGGGACTGCATCGATGATGTGGCCGCGTTGCGGGCGGGGTCGACCCAGGCGGTTCTAGGTCACCGGGTGGCGGCGCCCTCGACGGTCGGGTCGTTTCTGCGGGCGTTCGGGTTCAATCACGCCCGGCAACTCGATGTGGTCGCCCGTCGGTTGCTGGCCCGGGCGGTGACCGTGGGGGCGTCACCTGGCCTGACCGAGTCGGTGACGGTGGACATCGACTCCACGCTGTGTGAGACGTTCGGGTTGGGCAAGGCCGGCGCGCGGGAGGTGATGCGCACTGGCCGGCGGGGCTATCACCCTCTGCTCGCGGTGATCGCCGGCACCGGCGACGTCGCGCACGCCCGGCTGCGAAGGGGCCGGTCCAACGACGCCACCGCCGCGCCGGTGTTCATCAAGGAGACCATCGGCCGTATGCGGGCCGCCGGCGCAGCCGGGGAACTGGTTCTGCGGATGGACTCCGGGTTCTACCTGCACGACGTGGTCGCCGCCTGCCGGGCCGCCGGGGTGCGGTTCTCCATCGGCGCCCGCATGATCGGCAACCTGAAGCACGTCATCCCCGCCATCGACGAGGACGCGTGGACCCCGATCGACTACTTCCTACCCGGCGCCGCCGTCACCGAGATCGCCTGGACCCCGTTCACCCAGGACACCCGCGGCCACGACCGACCCGACCCGGCCCCGGTCCGGCTGATCGTGCGCCGCACCCCCTGCACCGACGCGTTGGCCCGCAACACCGGCCGCGCCACCCAGCAGGCACTGTTCCCCGTCTACGACTACCACCCGTTCATCACCGACCGCGACGGACCGATGCTCGACCTGGAAGCCGACCACCGCCGCCACGCCGAAGTCGAACTGGCCATCCGCGACCTCAAACACGGCATGGGCCTGGCCCACCTGCCCACCAAAAGCTTCGGCGGCAACGCCGCCTGGCTGGTCCTGAACACCATCGCCCACAACCTGACCCGCTGGACCGCCCGCCTCGGCCTCGGCCTGCCCCGCGTCACGGCGAAGACCATCCGCCGCAAGATCTACACCGTCGGCGCACGCCTCACCCGCACCGCCCGCCGCCTCCACCTGCACCTACCCCGCGCCTGGCCCTGGGCCGACACGCTCCTCAACGCCCTGCACCGCATCCGCAGCCTGCCCCCACCCGCCGGCTGACCACACCAACACCGACCACCACGACCAGGACCACGGAGCAAGCCGGGCAGACCGGCAGACCTACCCTGCCCAGCACTCCCACCCATCAGCAACAGTCAATCCCACGCACCGACACGCCCATCTCACCAACCACCGGTGGATTCAGGCTGAGCGGACCTCCGCGGGCTCACCGCCCGTTGCGGGGCAGTTCCTCGCGCGGCACCCAGTTGCGGCGGATGAGCACCACCCGCTGTTCGGCCTCGGCGAGGTCGTCCTCGGTGGGACGGGCCGCGTCCCGTGCCCGCAGCGCGGCCGTGACGCTCACCTGCGACGAGCCGGAGCCGACCAGCCCGCGCAGCCCGCGCTCGCCCTCCTCGGCGGGCGCGGAGCCGCGCCGCCCACGGGGCTCCGGCTCGCCCGGCCGGCCGCCGCGCGCGGATCGGGGCGCCACGTCGTCGTGTACGGGCGTGGTGCTCGCGGTGCTCCCGTCGGCGCCGGCACTCTCGGCGTCGGCCGGGGTGCCGGTGTCGCCGTGATGCCGCAGCCGCCGTCGCCGTCGCTCCGCCTCACCCATCCCCCGACCGTACCGTCCCCGAGCCCACCCGCGCGCCGCTAGCACCCCGCGCGGCCCGCTGACCCAGCCGTCTCATACCCGCTCCCGGCACACCCGATCCCGCCGGCCTCCGTCGATCTTGGAGTTGTGGCGCCCGGAGTGCCCGGTCAGCGAGGTATGTGAGGTGCCACAACTCCAAGGTCGACGAGGCGCGCGCCGACGAGTCCCCCGACGGGCGTGCGCGCCCCATGTCCCCGGCCCCCGCCCCCGCGCGATCATGAAGTTAGCCGGAATAAATCGGACGATCCGCGCCGCTAACTTCATGATCGCGCGGGCCAGCCGGGCCAGCCGGGCCAGCCGGGCTGGGGTGGGCTGGGGTGGGCGGGGAGGGGTGCGGGGCGGGCGGTCAGAAGACCTCCATGGGGGAGGGGGCGCGGTGCCAGGTGAAGGCCGGGGTGACGGTGGCCAGGGTGTGCGGGATCAGCTCCCGGACGCGGCCGGCGGCGGCCAGCGCCGACAGGTTCACGCCGCCGAGGTACAGCTCACCGAGGGCGCGTACGTCACACGCCAGCCCGGCCGGGGCCGTGGTGGGCGTGTACTGGGCGCCGTCGAGTCCGCCGACCAGCCGCCAGCGGCCGGCGTTCTCCTTCAGCAGGTCGTCGGTGACCTCGATCACCACGTCGACGTCGGTGGCGTAGCGGCGGGCGGCGAGCGCGGCCGGCACGTCCACCACCCGTACCCAGAGCGCGTCGGAGAGCTGCGGGGAGAGCTGTCGGGGCTCGTCCACCAGCCGCAGCAGCGGCTCGTCCAGGGCCGCGATCGGGAACGACAGCCGCCGGGTCAGGTCGACCGAGAGCAGCAACCGCCACAGCGCCGTGTACGCCTCCGGCGTCGCCGCCACCACCTCGCCGACGTGCACCTCGGCCTGCGGCCCGACGGCCGTCGAGCCGTCCTTGGTCCGGTAGAGGGCGTACCCGTCGAGGCCGTCGGCGCCCTCGTGCAGCAGCACCCGGCGTTCGGTGGCCCCGCCCCGGTGCGCCTTGAGGTCCGCCAGCACGTACGACCACCAGCGCTCGTCGCGCCGGGACCAGCCGGGACGCCCGGCGCGGACCCGCTCGTACAACCGGGCCAGCTCGTCCCGGTGCGCGTCCGGACGGTCCAGGCGCAGCCTGCCCTCGGTGGGTGCCGGGTCGGGCAGGCGCAGCCCGGTGGTGTCCACGGACAGCACGTAGCGCGGGGCCGCCGACCCGTACCCGAACCGGGGGTAGATGCGCCCCTCGCTGGCCCAGAGCACCGCGACCGGTTCCCGGCCGGCGTCGCGGACGTCGCGCAGCTGGCGGTGCATCAGCGTGGTGAGCAGGCCGCGCCGCCGGTGCGTCGGCGCGACCGCGACCATCGTCACGTGCGCGGCCGGCACGTTCGCGCCGGGTACCGCGAGCTCGCGGCTGAACGCGGCGGCGTTCGCCACGATCGTGCCGCCGTCGCGGACGAGCAACGACCGGTCCGGCTCGAAGATCGGGCGTTCGAGCGCCTGCACGTCGGGGTCGAGATCGCCGTGGAAGGCCAGCGCCAGCAGCGCCGCGATGTCGTCGAAGTCCTCAGCTCGGGATACCAGCACGTCAGTCACGGCACGTGTGTATCGCACCGCGATGGGGGTCGGCACCCTATTTGCGGGCTGGCTACCCTCGGAAGCGAGGCCGGGATCGGCCGAGGGGGAGGACGAGGATGGCGGACCAGACACAGCCGTGGGCCGAGCGCACCGTGGAGGTGCCCCCGCAGCCGGGGGTGGTGCCCCCGCAGCGGGACGCGTTCCAGCGCGGGGTGGCGGCGGTCGGTCAGCCGCGCGCGTCGCGTACGCCCCGCACCGAGCAGTTCCCGACCGTCGAGCAGCACGGCGAGTGGGCCGCCGAGCCGGCGCCGCGCCGGCCGATGAGCTGGCACCTGGCCCAGGCGCGCAAGGGCGGGGAGTTGAGCGCGGCCGGCGCCCTGTTCGCGTTCGTGTGCTGGGGCATCTGGGCGATCTCCGGCCGGGGCAACCTGGTCGCCCCGCTGCTCACGTTCGTGCTCAGCCTGCTCACCGCAGTCGGCCTGTTCGCGCTGGCCCGGCTGCTCGGCCGGTTGATCCTGGAGCGGCAGCTCGGCCGGGTGCGCCGCAGCGCCAAGGGCGCCCACCTGGTGACCGCGTTGTTCCTGGTCGGCGTGGGTGTGGCATACCTCCAGCAGACCGAGTGGGTGGTCTCCGCCTGGAACTGGGTGACCGGCAACTGAGCCGACCGGTCGTCCGTCCGGTAGGCGCCGGACGGACGACCCGGGGCGTCGGCGTCAGAAGGTGGTCGGCGCGCCGGCCGCCTTGCAGGCGGCGTTGATGTCCTTGCTGGCCTTCTCCATGGCGGGGTTGTCGGCGGCGGTGCCCGGGTCGGCGGCCGAGCCGGCCTTGCCGGCCTCCGCGCCGAACTCCTTCAGCGCGGTGGCCGCCTTGCCGTCACCGGCGGTCCCGGCCAGCGTGGTGACCCGGTCGCCGAGTTCGGTCAGGATCGCGCCGGTCTGCTTCGTCAGGTCGCCGCCCCCCTGCACGACGGCCATGAGCTTCGTCCGCATGTCCTTGTTGATCTTCTCCGCGGCGGTGCAGAGGTCCTTGTCGCTCATGGCGGCCGCCGACGGCGAGGGCGCCGCCGTGGAGGGGGCCGCGGAGGCCGACGTGGTCGCCGGCCCGGCCGTGGTCGAGGGCTTCTCGTCGGCGCACGCGGCGAGGCCCAGCACGGCGCAGGTCAGAAGGATCGGGATGATCCGGTTGGTTTTCACGTCTGGGCACGCTAGTCGATGCCCGTCATTGATCAAACTCGGTTTGCCGGGGTGGTTCGCGGGACGCGCGGGCGGGCGGCATCCGTGCCGCCCGCCCGCGCCCGGCCGCGGTACGCCGCGACGCCGGTCGTCGCTCCACCAGGACCGTGCTGCCTTACCCCGCCCGGCGGGCTTCATCCGTCGCCCGTTGGGCTGAGCGGTCACCGTTGCTCGTCGGCCTTCGGCGACGCGACCCGGGCCGCCGGGTCCTCGACGCCGGGCTCACCGCCGCCCGGGGCCACCATGCCGTCGTAGTTGTAGACCACGCCGTCGTCGCCGTGCTGCTTCGTGGTCCGGATGTAGCGGTGGATCATGCCGTCGATCTCGATCTCCACCAGGGCCTTGCCGTCCGCGTCCTGGCTGCTGCCGTCGCGGGGACCGCCCACCAGGTACGCCTTCGTGTTCGTCTCCATGTGCCCGCCCTACCCCGGCCGGGGCCGACAAAAACAGCCGAGGGCGGTACCACCCACCGCCGTGAGTGGCCGTTCAGCGAGCCGGGGCGTGCTTCCGGCGCACCGACCCCGCCCGGCCGTCGTGCCGGTCCGGCGCCGCGGAGCAGCATGGCGGCATGGGCGCGTATCGATCAGCGTACGAGCGGAGCATCGCCGACCCGGCCGGCTTCTGGCGGGACGCGGCGGCCGACATCGACTGGGTCATCCCGCCGGAGCGCATCCTCGACGAGACGGCGGCGCCGCTGTACCGCTGGTTCCCCGACGGGGTGCTGAACACCTGCCACAACGCGCTCGACCGGCACGTCGCCGCAGGCCGTGGTGACCAGCCCGCGCTGATCCACGACAGCCCGGTGACCGGCACGGTCCGGACGCTCACCTACGCCGAGCTGCTCGACGAGACCGCCCGGTTCGCCGGTGCGCTGCGCCGGCTCGGCGTCGGCCGGGGCGACCGGGTGCTGCTCTACCTGGCGATGGTCCCGGAGGCGGTGGTCGCCATGCTGGCCTGCGCCCGGATCGGCGCGGTGCACTCGGTGGTCTTCGGCGGGTTCGCCGCGCACGAACTGGCCGTCCGGATCGACGACGCGCGGCCGAAGGTGGTGGTGGCGACCTCCTGCGGTATCGAGGCCGACCGGGTGGTGCCGTACCACCCGATCCTGGCCGCCGCGCTGGACGAGGCCGCGCACGCGCCGGAGCGCTGCGTCGTGGTGCAGCGCCCGCAGGAACCGGCCCCGCTGGTGCCCGGCCGCGACCTGACCTGGGCCGAGGTGATGGCGGACGCGGAACCGGCGCCGTGCGAGCCGGTGGCCGCCACCGACCCGCTCTACGTCCTCTACACCTCCGGCACCACCGGCCGGCCCAAGGGCGTGGTGCGGGACAACGGCGGGCACGCGGTGGCGTTGCGCTGGTCGATGCGCAACGTCTACGGCATCGAGCCGGGCGACGTCTTCTGGGCCGCGTCCGACGTGGGCTGGGTGGTCGGCCACTCCTACATCGTGTACGCGCCGCTGCTCACCGGCGCGACCACCGTGCTCTACGAGGGCAAGCCGGTCGGCACCCCCGACGCCGGGGCGTTCTGGCGGGTCGCCGCCGAGCACCGGGTGACCGCGTTGTTCACCGCGCCCACCGCGATCCGGGCGATCCGCCGCCAGGACCCGGACGGCGAGCACATCGGGCGGTACGACCTGAGCGCGCTGCGTACCCTCTTCCTCGCCGGTGAGCGGCTGGACCCGGACACCTGGGCCTGGGCGGGACAGCGGCTCGGCGTACCCGTGGTCGACAACTGGTGGCAGACGGAGACCGGCTGGCCGGTGGCGGCCAACCCGCGCGGCCTGGAGCCGCTGCCGATCAAGCCGGGCTCGCCGTCGGTGCCGGTGCCCGGCTACGACGTGCGCGTGGTCGACGGCGCGGGCCGGGACGTGCCGCCCGGCACGGACGGTTCGATCGTGATCCGGCTGCCGCTGCCGCCCGGTTGCCTGCCGACGCTCTGGGGCGACGACGAGCGGTTCGTCCGTTCCTACCTGTCCACGTTCCCCGGTCACTACCTGACCGGCGACGGCGGCCGGTTCGACGAGGACGGCTACCTCTACGTGATGGGCCGCACCGACGACGTCATCAACGTGGCCGGGCACCGCCTGTCCACCGGCGCGATGGAGGAGGTCCTGGCGACGCACCCGGCGGTGGCCGAGTGCGCGGTGATCGGCGTGGCGGACGCGCTCAAGGGGCAGGTGCCCAGCGGGTACGTGGTGCTCAAGGCGGGTGCCGACGTGGACCCGGACGCGCTCGCCGCCGAGCTGGTCGCGCTGGTGCGGCAGCGGATCGGCCCGGTGGCGGCGTTCCGCCGGGTGACTGTGGTGCCGGCGCTGCCGAAGACCCGCTCCGGGAAGATCCTGCGGCGCACCATGCGGGGCCTGGTCGAGGGGCGCGACGAGCCGGTCCCGGCGACCATCGACGACCCGGGCGCGCTCACCGTCTTCCGCGATCTCGGCACCCCGAAGTGACGCGGCCGGGCCGACACGACGCCGGACGGTCCCCGGCCGGACTCCACCGGCCGGGGACCGCTTGCGGTCAGCGCCGGTTGGCGGCGGCGTAGTCGCGGGCGACCCGGACCAGTTCCACCAGGCCGCCGGCGTACTCCTGCGCCTCGGCGTGCGCCTCGTCGAACGGCGGCTGGAAACCGACGCCCTCCCACTGGCCGGTGGCCTCGTTCCACCTGTCGTTTCCGACCTCGAAGTCCCAGGCGAAGATGCCCAGCTCGTAGTAGAGCTGGTCGGCCGAGTTGCCGGCCGCCGAGTAGAGCACGTCGGCGACCGGGCCGGTCTGCGACGGCCAGGTGACGGTGCCGCGCTCGGTCGCGATCGCGCCGACGATGCGCCGGGCGCTGGCCAGGAACAGCGTCGACTCGTCGATCGACGGGCGAGGCAGCGTCACTCGCCCGTCGGCCTTGTACGCCCCCGGCGGCCACATGAAGTAGCCGCCGTACGAGTGCACGTTCATCGCGAACCTGATGTTCGGGTGGGCCTTGGCCAGGTCGATCACGTTGCGGCTCTCCGGCTCGGACAGCTCCGCCGTGCCCGCGTAGTTGCCGGACAGGCAGTTCGTGCTGGCGCCCACGTACCCGTCGAACAGGGATCCGACCGTGTAGTTGCGGTTGACGTCGACGCCCCACATGGTGCGGTACTTCGGGTCGCGGGCTGCGCCGGTGCAGTGGTTGACCAGGTTCTTGCGCTGGAAGTTGTAGTCGTGGAACGAGTAGTTCGCGCCGTCCGGGTTCACCGTCGGGATGACGAACACGTCCACCTGCTCCAGCAGCTTGCGAGTCGCCGCGTCGGTACGGGCGTTCGCCAGCAGCCGCTCGGCGAACTCCAGCGTGACGAGCGGGGTGGCCCACTCGCGGGCGTGCTCCTGCGAGTACGCCAGCACGCCGATTCGGGAGCCGTCGCGGTGCTTGCCGATGCGCAGCGCCTGCACCGTCCACGGCCCGGCCGGCACCTCGGTGCCCTGCAGCCCGTCGTCGAGGCGTACCGGCCCGGTGACCGGCATCGGCAGCCCGGCCGAGCCGTCCTCCACGGTGGCCCGGAAGCGGGCGCCGCGTGGCGCGTTGATCAGGGCGGCGACGTCGTCGGTGGTGCTGGTCACCTTGCCCGCGCGGTCGGTGGCCAGCGAGATGGTGAGCACCCGGTCCCGGTAGCGCATGCTCAGCGGCCGGTTCGGCCGGCCCGGGTCGACGGTGCGTACCTGCACGCCGTTGAAGCCCTGGTCGCCGAAGCGGACCGACTCCACCACGACGGCGGCGGCCGCCGGGTCGCCCAGGTAGGCGGCGGCGGTCCGGCGGTAGCCCTGGGTCTTGTTCGGCAGGTCGATAACGTCGACCAGGTCGCGGTACTGGCGGCCGAGCCGGGCAATGCGCGCCTTGATGTCGACCGGCGTCAGGTACGCGTCGATGAAGTCCTTCTGGTAGCCGGCGGGCTGCGGCGGCGGGGTCGCGTTCGGCCACAGCGACGGGGTCACCGGCCGGCTCGTGCCGCCCAGCGTGGAGGTGGCGGTGAGCTGCACCGGCCGGCTCGGCACCGGCTGCGGCAGCGCGTAGTGGTACTGGTACTCGCCCGAGTCCTCGAAGCGGTACAGCGGGAACGAACCGCTGGCGCCGTCGGCGGCCCGCCAGTTCACCGTGATCTCCACGTCCGGGTCGTCGGTGGCAGTGGTGGCGACCTGGGCCTGGAGGAACGTCCGGCCGCCGGTGGTCCACCAGTACGCCTGGAGGAACTGGAGCGTGTCGACAGCGGTGGCGCCGCTCGTCCGCAGTCCGGCGCGGGTGCGGTCCTGCGCGGCGCGGCGGCTCTCGGCGATCCGCCGGGTGCCGTCGTCGGCGCGCTGCACCACCTGCACGGCGGTGGCCCCCTGCCGGGTGAGGTCGGCGAGCTGCCGGCCGGTGAGGACCAGGTCGGTGATCAACACGCCGTCGCGGGAACGGGGGCGGTTGGCCAGGTCGGCGCCGCCGGCCACCAGGCGGTCGAGTTGGGCCCGGTCGGCGAGCTGCACGCGGACCAGCGCGGTCTCGGTGGGGGCGAGGGTGATCGCGGGGGAGGGCGGTGCGGCGGCGCCCGGCCCGGGATGGGCCAGTGCCGCGGCGATCAGGATGCTGGTGGTGGCGAGTGCGGTCCACCGTCGTCGGACGAACACGGGGCCTCCTGACGAACGTCGATCTCTCTGCCGTTCACACCAGCCGAGGCATCGATCGCTGTCAAGCTCACTTCCGGTCAGCCGGCGAACCGGTACAACCGGAACTCCTTGTCCGCGCCGCACACCAGCATCTCGGTGTTCCAGGAGCAGGACTCGCTGCGGATCTGCTTGAGCTGCCCCATCTCGACCGGCTTTCCGTCCACCGCCGTGCCGGCGAGGACCCGGTCGTCCTCGTACGCGCTGGGTGCCTCGGAGAAGATCAGCAGGTTGCCGGCGTCCAGCCGGACCGCGACGCCGTCCCGGTCGCGCAGCACCGCGGTGCCGTCCGGCGCGAACAGCGTCACCGCGTCCGCTGAGCCCTGCCCGGCCAGCACGTGCTCACCGACCGGCACCAGCGACTCGGCGCGCGGCGCCGGCCACTGCCGGGTGCCCTCGCCCTCGGTCGCCGCCACCACCCGGGTGCCGTCGGCGCCGCTGCTGGGCGTCTCCAGCAGGCACACGCGACGTTCCCCGCAGGTGACCAGGTCCTTCACCCGGCCGCCCTGTTCCGGCGCCTCGTACAGCACGCCGGGCGTGCCGAGGCTGCCCAGGTCGTAGGCGAGCAGCCGCAGGCCGCGCTCGTTCTCCGCCACGTACAGCCGGTCGTCGCGGGCGGCCATCGGATCGTCGAGAGCGGCCACGTTGCCCCGCTCCTTGAGGATCTTCCCGCTGCGCAGGTCCAGGATCCGGACCGAGCGGTCCGCGCCGACCTGTACCAGCCGGTCCGCCTTCCCCGCCCACG
Organism: Micromonospora sp. WMMA1949; assembly: GCF_027460145.1. Classification (NCBI taxonomy): domain Bacteria; kingdom Bacillati; phylum Actinomycetota; class Actinomycetes; order Micromonosporales; family Micromonosporaceae; genus Micromonospora; species Micromonospora sp. WMMA1949. The sequence goes on from NZ_JAPZBG010000001.1 coordinate 3,974,004, forward strand.
GGGCGAGCGGCGAGCCCTCGGCGTCCCCGGGCCCGTCCAGTGCCGCTCCGGTGCCGACCGGCAGCACCTTCGTGCGCGCGTCGCCGTACTCGGTGCGCGGGTTGCGCCGCTCCCACCGCTGCCTGCCGTCGTCCAGCCGCAGCCCGACGAGGCGCTCGCCGTCGCGGTCCACCCGGACCACCGTGTCGGGCCCGAAGAACAGCGCGTCGTCGCGGCCCACGTCGGTCCGCCAGCGCTGCTTGCCGGAATCGCCGTCGAGCACCGCGAGCACGCGCGGGGTGCCGCTGCCGGTGGCGTCGCCGAGGACGAGCAGCCCGTCGGGCAGCGCCCGGATCGCCGCCCACCGCTGCGTGGCCGCGTCGGTCCGCTTCTCCCAGACCGTCTTGCCGGTGCCCGCCTCGACGGCTGTCACCTGGAGGTGGCCGTCGGGCAGCGACCGGGCCAGGTAGGCGCGGTCACCGAGCGTCGCGGTGAACATCTGGTCCGGCCGGTTGTCACCGGCGGCCACCGTCTTCACCAGCTCCGCGGTGTGGAAGTCGAGCGCCGGGTGCCGGTCCCGGAACACCCAGAGCAGCACCGCCGCCGACACGGCGACGACCACGAGACCCGCGCCGAGCGCGATCCACCGGCCGCGCCGGGGCCGGCCGCCGCCGGTCCGGACGCCGTTCGGCGCGGGGGAGAAAGGCGCCCCGGGTACGCCGGGCTGCCAGCCGCCGGGCGGGGGAGCGGACGGTCCGGGTACGCCGTAGCCGGCGGGGTGGGGCGGAACCGGCCCGTGGGCGGCCGGCATGTGGTCGTACCTCGTGGGCTGGGGCGGAACCGGGCCCGGCGTGCCGTCGTACCTCGTGGCGGCGGTCTGCGGGACGGGGCCGTCGGCGACCAGCGTGCCGTGCGGTCCGGCGGACGCCGCGTCCGGACCGCCGAGCGGCGCGGTCGGGTTCGTCCTCGTCGCACCGGCGGGGGCCGTGGCGGCGGTCTCGCCCGCGGCCGGCGCGGGCCGTGTCGATTCGGGTTGCGTCGGCGCGGGTGGTGCCGGCGCGGCCTGGACCGGCACGGCGGGACGGCCGGGCCGCCGGGGCAGCGGCAGGTCGGTGAGCGCGCCCTCCGCGACGGGCATCTCCGGCTGTTCCAGCACCGTCGGCGCGATGCCCAACTCGGCGTGCAGCAGCCGGGCCACCAGCGGCACCCGGGTCGACCCGCCGACCAGGAACAGGCCGGAGAGCTGCTCCGGGCGCAGCCCGGCGGCGGCGGTCACCTCCCGGGTCTCCGTCACCGCCCGGGCCAGCAGCGGCGCGGCCAGGCGTTCGAAGTCCTCGCGGGTCAGCGGCACCGCCGCCTCCACCCCCGGTACGGCGACCGGCGCCACCATGGCCCGGGACAGCATCTCCTTGGCGCCGCGCACGTTGTCCCACAACTGCTGGCGGTCCCGCCGCTCGGCGGTGGTCGTCGGGTCGGTCAGCCGGGCCCACTCGCGGGGGTGGGCCGGGCCGACCAGCTCGCCGAGCCGTCCGAGCAGGGCCGCGTCCAGGTCGAGGCCGCCGAGGTCGGGGATCCCGCCGGTGGCGACCAGTTGGAAACCGGAGTCGCCCCACGGGTCGGCGCCCTCGTTGCGCAGCACCGCCACGTCGAGCGTGCCGCCGCCGAAGTCGAACACCGCCACCGCACCGCCCACCGGCACCGGCCGGCGCAGCACCTGCGTGAAGTAGCGCGCGGCGGCGACCGGCTCGCGCAGCAGGCGGGTGCCGGGCGCGATCGGCCCGGCCAGCGTGTGCTCGGCCGCGGCCGGCCAGCCGGCGAGTTCCAGCGCGTCGTGCAGCACCTGACGGCGGGCCGGCGTCCAGGCCGCCGGATGGGTGACCACCGCCGGGGGCAGCATCCCGACCGCCGCCACCGCCGCGTCAGCGACCGCGCGCAGCGTCGCGGCCAGCAGCTCCGCCGGCCGGTACGCCCGCCCGCCCAGCTCCACCGTCTCGTCGTCGACCCGGCGCTTCGGGTTCGGCTCGTAGGCGGCCGGGTCGGCCTGGGCCAGGCGCTGCGCGTCCCGCCCGACGTGCAGATGACCGTCCGCGTCGGCGTACACGCCGGACGGCAGGATCGGGTGGCCGTCGACGAGCACCGGCCGGGTCCGCCCGTCCGGCCAGCGCAGCACCGCCACCGTGTTCGACGTGCCGAGGTCCACGCCGAGGGCGAAACCGTCCTGCTGGCCTGCCATCCGCGGCTACCTCCACCACCCGACGAGGATGTCCGGCCCGCATCGTACGCAGCCCACGCTGCCCCGCTTCCCACCCGGCCCGGCGGAATGGGGTGGCCGGTGGGACCGTGGCCGAATACCGTCGCGGTCATGAAGGTGATCTCCGTCAACGTGGGCCGACCGCAACCGAACCCGTGGAAGGGGATCGGCGCCACCGGCATCGACAAGCGCCCAGTCGACGGCCGGGTCGCCGTCACCGCGCCCGGCCCCAAGGGCACCGGCGCGGTCGGGCTCGCCGGCGACCGGGTCTACGACGTGGCCCACCACGGCGGCACCGACCAGGCGGTCTACGCGTACGCCCGGGAGGATCTGGACCACTGGGAGGCCGAGCTGGGCCGCCCGCTCGCCGACGGCAGCTTCGGCGAGAACCTGACCACCAGCGGGCTGGACGTCAACGGCGCGCTGATCGGCGAGCGGTGGCGGATCGGTCCGGACCTGGTGCTGGAGGTCTCCTGCCCGCGCATCCCCTGCGGCACGTTCCAGGGGTGGCTGGGCGAACAGGGCTGGATCAAGCGGTTCACCGAGCAGGTACGGCCCGGGGCGTACCTGCGGGTGGTCACGCCGGGCAGCGTCGGGGCCGGAGACCCGGTCGAGGTGGTGCACCGGCCCGGCCACGACGTGACGGTGGCGCTGGTGTTCCGGGCCGTCACGCTGGAGACGGAACTGCTGCCCCGCCTGCTGGTCGCCGACGCGCTGCCCGAGGAGGACATGGCGCGGATCCGCCGCCGCTTGACCTGAACCGGCCTTCAGGTCGGACGCTTGCCGGCGTGCTGAACTCCGTACTCGACGAGGCGTACGAGCGCGTACGCCACACCGGTCCCGAGCGCGACGGGTGGCTGTCCAACCACGTGCCGATGGCGGCGGAGGCCCTGGTGCGCCACGGCCACGGGCAGGCGGTGCACCGCTGGATCGACGCGTACGCCGACCGGCTGGAGGAACGCCCGCGTGGCATCCGGCGCATCGCCGCCGAGGAGTGGCGCGACCCGCTGGGCGACCCGGTGCGCACCGGCGACTGGCTCGACCTCTTCGACCGCGAGCTGGCCGGCGAGCCGTGGCGCGACGTGCTGACCCGCTGGTGGCCGCGCCTGCTGCCGGGCATCGCCGCCGGCGCCACGCACGGTGTCATCCGGGTCGGCCACGCCGTCCGCGCGCTGCTCGACGCCGAGACCGGACCACGGGTGACCGAACTCGGCCAGGGGCTCGCCTACTGGGCCGCCCGCTGGCAGCCGCTCGCCCCGCCCGGCACCGGGGCGTACCCAGCAACCGACGCCCGATCCGCGCTCGACGCCGTGCCCCGCGTACCCGATCAGCGGTTCGGCATCCGGTCCCGCCTGGCGCAGCTCGCCGACCTGGACCGGTGGCCGGCCGTCGCGGCCGCCGTACCAGGCGACGCCGCCGCCGACGTGCCCGCCCGGCTCGCCGCCGTCGTCGACGCCGCGGTGCTCCGGCACGGCACGCACGGGTACGCCGCCCCGGTCATGCTCGTGCACGCCGCCACCGCGCCGAACGCCGTCCTGCGTACCCTGCGCGCGCTGCCGCCGGCGCTGTGGCAGCCGAGCCTGGCCGCCGCCTGGGCGGCGACCGCCGCCGTCACCGCCGCCTACGCCCCGGCCGAGGCCCGGTCCCTCCCGCCGGCCGCCGGGCCGGAACTCGACGAGGCCATGGCGCGGGCGCTGGACACCGGGGACGCGCACGCGATCAAATTCATCGACACCCTGAGCGATGCGTACGCCCGCAGCGGTGACCCGGCCCTGCTTGCCGTGGCCGCCCGATCCGTCGAGCAGATCGCCGCCGACTGACGGCCTCGGCTCGGTACCACCGACACCTGGAGGGTCGATGACACCCGACGACGAAGCGTTCCTGCGCCGCGCCGTGGAACTCGCCGACCGGGCGGGCGCGTCCGGCGAGCGGCCGTTCGCGTCGCTGCTCGTCGGCGCGGACGGCACCGTCCTGATCGAGGACCACAACACGGTGGTCTCCGACCGGGACGTCACCGCGCACCCGGAGCTGAAACTGGCCCGCTGGGCCGCCCGGCAGCTCGCCCCCGAGGCGGCGGTCGCCACCACCATGTACACCAGCTGCCAGCCCTGCCCGATGTGCACCGTCGCGATCAACGCATCTGGCCTCGGCCGGGTCGTGTACGCGTTGTCCACCGAGCAGTTCGAGCAGGTCAAGCCCGCGACGCCCGCGCCGCGTCCGGTGCGGTACGACGGGCCGGCGCTGTTCGACGAGGCGCGGCGGCCGATCGAGGACCACTACTAGGCCATCGGCCCGCTTCTCCGACTGAGCGCCGAGATCGCCTCCGCTGCGGGGCGCCGCGTGTGGCGTGCGACGCCTACGCTGTGCCGCACGGCGACAGGGGGTGGGCCGGTGGGGCGTCGGCTGGGGTACGTCGCGATGGCGCTGCTCGGCGCGCTGCTGTTCGGCACGGCCGGCCTGGCCGTCGGGTCCTGGTACGGCGGCCGGGGCGCCCTATCGCTGAGCCCTGAGGCAGCTCGGAGCGCGGCCGGCGAACTGCTCCCCGGTGTCGAGCCGAGCGGCTCGACGACCGTGCGCGGCTACCGGTACGGCGTCTTCCTGGCCGCCGACGACCTCGGCGGTAACCGGGCCGAGTTCCAGTACGGCGACGGCCCCGACTGCACGTTGTCGGAGCGGATGCGGGGTGCCGCCGAGACGGGCGGGTGGCGGGAACTCCGTCGGGTGCCGGGAGCATCGTGCGACGGCTGGCGGGCCGAGCGAGACGGTATGACGGTCACCCTCACGCATCCGGCATACGGGTCGAGGCTGAGCATCACGCAGAGCGCTCCCGGAGGGTTCCGCATCGCCACCATCACCGGCACCCTGCTCGGCGTCGCCGCCGGTGCGGCGCTGTTCTGGGCGGCGGCGCGGAGTCGCCGGCCGGTACCCCTGGTGGTCGGCACGCTGGTGACCGTCGGCCTGTTCCCGGCAGCCGTCGTCACCTGGGCGGACCTGGCCGTGCACCGGCTCGCCGAGCCGGTGTGGCCCGTCTGGCGCGGGCTCGCTCCGGTGCTGGTGCCGTTCTGGCTGGTGCTCCTTCTGATCGGCGTGATCGTCCTCGCGAGGCGACCGGATCCGGCAGTGCCCGCCACCGACGCGGTCGCGGCTGGCCGTGCCGGCTGATCAGTGGACGCACAACTCGTCGTACGGCACGCAGTCCCACAGGGTGTTCGCACGCTCGCGGACGACCGCGAACACCGGCCGGGACAGCACGACGTCGCCCGTCCGCTGGACGCGCATGACGATCCCCAGGTCGTCGGAGGCCGGATCGCCTTCCGGGGCGTACTGCGGCGCGATGCCGCGCGCCAGCACGTAGCTCAGGAACTGCTCCTCCAGCCGGGACGGCACGCGTCCGACCAGGCTGATCCCGTCCAGCGTCACCTGTGGGCCGTACCGCGCATCGACGACTACGCAGAACAGGCCCTCTGACCTGCCGAAATAAGCCGTGACCGCCGTGGCGTGGGCAGCGACGCCCGCGTTGCGGAACTCCGCCTTCGTCGGCCGGTCGAAGTCGCGGTGTGCGACGGAAACCGATGCGGCGAACCCGGGCAGCGCCTCGGCGGCCTCGTCGTGGCTCATTCCGAACCGCAGAGGTCCCACGCCGGCTCCCGGCGTGTACGTCCACTGCTCCCGCTCGGCCTCGGTCAGGACATGCCAGGGGTTCGTCATGAGGCAGGCGCTTCCATCTCGTTCGTGGCCGCGGGGTTCGTGCTCGGCCCGGCTCGCCACCAGCGGGTGCCGATGGGTCTTCGGTTGTTCGTCCATTCTCCGGACGCGTTGCGCCGAAGCCCGGAAGCGGTCCGGGAAGTGGAGGACAGCCGCGGGACGCGGGCTAGCCTGACCGCCGTGACAACGATCGAGCAGTTGGAACGGGACGTCTGGCCGGACCCCGGCCGGGAGGCCACGTCTCTCGTGAGGCGCTGCTCGGAGCTACGACGCAAGCCGCTGGCCGAGTTCACCGTGGAAGACCTGCGCATCATGCTCGGGCAGGGGAGCGGCGTGTCGGCGCTGCTGCCTCTCGCGGTACAGGTCCTGCTCCGCGATCCGTTGGCCGAGGGCGACTACTACCCGGGTGACCTGCTCGCCAACGTGCTGCGGCTACCCGACTCGGCGTGGTCGGGCCTGCGAACGGAACGGGAGCGGCTGCGGTCGGTTCTGGCGGAGCTCGTCGCCGGTCGCCCGTCCTCCGACGCCGGTCCGGACCCTCGTGACCCGGACCAGCGTCTTCGCGGCGCCATCAGGCAGTTTCTCGGCGATGAGAGCGGAGTTCCAGCTAGTGGGTACGCCAGTCCATGGCGTCGAGCAGGACCTCTACCAGGGCCGACCGATTCGCCGCGCCGATCTCGTCCAGCGCCCGGTGCATGACGTTCCCGGCGTCCTCGGGCAGTTCCTGCGGACCGAGCATCGGCAGCATCAGGATGAGCCGCTGCGCCCAGGTCAGCCGCTCGTCCGGCAGTGCCGCCGCGGCGAGCAGTTCCGCCCAGGTCATCGCGGACGTGAACCCGTGGCCCTCGACCGAGGCGACAACCTTCGCCGGCCGCCCCGGCCGATCCTCCACGAAGTCGAGTCCCGCCTCGTCCTCCAGGTTGCGGTAGACGATCCGAAGCCACACCTCTCCGTCGAGCCGCACCGAGACCGCCGGCCAGCGCTCCGGGTCGTTGAGGACGTCACACATCGCGTCGTAGTCGGCGGCCTGCACTCCGAAGGCGGCCTCCGACTCCCGGTGGGCGCCGAGCGGTCCGGACAGGAAGTGCAACCAGAAGGCGGGGTATCCGACCACGCCGTCTGCCGCATGGACGGTCGCGTCGCACTCGACGTCGTAGCCGGGCGGGGACATGGTGGTATAGCCGGGGATCGTGAAGGCGGGTCCGAGGGCCGGCGACATGGCCCGGATTCAACACGACACCGGACCGAGACCGTACGCCCAGCAGAGGACAGACATTGCAGCCGATGACCTTCAGCCACACGATCTCCGCACCGCCGGAGAAGGTGTGGCGGTGCCTCGCCGACGTCGCGCGGTATCCGGCGCTGCTGACCAAGGTCGACGCGACTGAGCTGCTCCACAGCCAGGCGTTCGGAACGGGCACGAGGTGGCGGGAGACCCGCAGGCCGTACGGCTGGCCCGTCACCGTGGAACTCCGCGTGACCGACTGCCGGCCCCCGTTCCGCTACGTCGTCGAGTGCTTCGCGGGCGGGCACAGTGTGACCGAGTACCGGCTGGTTCCCGGTGCCGCGGCTGGCACCACCGACCTCCAGCTCACCTACACCTTGACCGGTGGCTCACCGATCCATCGGATCAGCCGGGTCATCGCCCGTCGACGGTTCCTCACCTGCATCAGGGAGAACAACGTCCAGGACCTGCTCGACATCGAGCGAGCATGCGGGGCCAATGCGTGAGGACGCAGGCAGGTGGCAGGAGCCTCGTACGGTCGACGGGGTGTTGTTCGAACCGGTGACCGCGGAGTTCTCGTTCCTCGACGACGGGAACGAGCTGGTCGGCGACGTCGTCCGGCCGCCCTGGCCGGGGCCGTACCCGGCGGTGGTCTTCGTCGAGGGTTCCGGGCCGGGCGGTCGCGACCAGGGGGCGTGGCAGACGAGGCTGGCCGCAGCCGGCTTCGCGAGTCTCGCCTACGACAAGCCCGGTTCCGGTGCGTCGACGGGTGACTGGACCCGTCAGACCATGGCCGACCGCGCCGCCGAGACCGTGGCCGCGGTCCGGGCCGTGCGGAGCCGCGAGGACGTGCTGTCCGGCGCGGTCGCGCTGATCGGCGGTAGCCAGGGCGGCTGGGTGGCTCACCTCGCTGCGGCAGCGGACCACCGGATCGCGGCGGTGGTGACGGTGTCGGGGCCGGGCGTGAGCGTACGGGACCAGGAGGAGTACCGGCTCCGCCACCAACTCGCTGCGGAGGGCTTCGGCGGCGCCGACATCCAGCAAGCGCTTCTCCTGCTACGCGACCAGATCCGGCGGGTCCGGTCGGGCGACGACCCGGCGCGCGTGCACGCCGCGCAGGCGCACTGGCACGGCGCTCCCTGGTATCCGATGCTCGCCGGGACGACACCCGAGTCCATCGCGTTCATCGCGGGCATCGCGGACTACGACCCCGCCCCGGCACTGGCGGCTCTGCGCTGCCCGCTGCTGGCGATCTTCGGCGCGGACGACCTGCTCGTGCCGGTGGAGGCGAGCGTGCGCGCCATCAGCGGCACCCTCGACGGCGCACGCCACGCCGATCACACGACTGTGGTCTTCCCCGGTGCCGACCACAGCATCCGCGTCTACACGGGGGAAGGGCCCGCGCAGGTCAGGGAGGGGCGCTACACCCCTGCCGAGCGAGCGCCGGGCTTCGACGAACTCGTCGTCACCTGGCTGCAGCGCCGCCTGCAGGCGACCGACCTGGGGTACGCGGCGCGCTGATCGCGGCATGGGCGGGTGCTCACGCGGGGAACCACCTCCACTGCCCCTCGGAGACGACCTCGACGGCGCCGTCGGTCACCTTGATGGCCGTCTGGTCGTCGATCGCGTACGCCGGACCGGCGATCTCGGCCGCCCACTTCTCGGCAGACGCCATGGTGTTGTCCGGTTCGAGGCCCAGGTGCGGGAAGATCGAGAAGTCGACGAGCCCGAGCGTGCGGTCGTCGGGTGCGGACTGCCACTCGACGAATTCCGTACCGATCCGGGGGGTGAGCACCATGCTGCCGGCGCTCAGCCCGACCCAGACGGTGTCCCGCAGCGACGGCAGGAGGTCCGCCAGCCCGGACTGCCGCATCCAGTGGCACAGGTACGTCGCGTCGCCACCGTGCACGAGCAGGACGTCGGCCTCCCGGACCCAGGGGACCCAGTGCTCCTGGCCGATGCTGGGTAGCGCTGACAGTTCGAGTACGCCCAGCGACTTCCAGCCGAGACCGCTCATGGGCAGCGGCGTCTGACCGGTGATGAAGCGCCAGGCCGAGGCCGGTCCGCCCATCGGGTACGCCGCAGTGGGGATGCAGAGGGCGCTGGATTCAGCGATCGGCTTGCCCAGCAGGTCGACCAGCGCATCGTTGATGCTCGGGTTCTGGACGCCTGCGGATGTGAGGAGAAGTTTCACGCTTGCCTCCTGCGCGTAGCGGTCATGATGCTCTGCCCGGTGTCCGGAGATCGGTGCACAGGAATGCTGACCGGACGCGGTAACGAAACTCATCGCGATCCCGGCTGTACGGCCGGTCGATGCTGGCCGGGGAGAGCCCTAGGCTGACGCCATGCCGGCGGAGCACGAAGTGATCGACCTGGACGAACGCGATCACCGGCCGGCGGATTCGGACGGCGCTGTTCCTGGTCGCCGCGTGTCCGGACGAACGATGAACGTACGGCTCGTTGCTGCCTTCGTGATCGGCGCTGTGCTCGGCGGTGTCGGTGTGAGCGAGCTGCGAGTCTCGCGGGACGAGCGGGAGCGGAATGCCTCGGTCGCGCTCGTGGCCCTACCTCAAGACAGAGTCAGCGGGGGTTCGGGTACGGAAGCCCTGGGCGTCGTCCAGCTGAACGGACAGCTCGCGGTGATCAACACGGGACCCGCGCCGATCACTGTCGGTGCGGCTGTCGGTCAACGACCGGGCATCCAGGTCCGTGACACCGGCCAGTCGAGGCTGCTACGACCTGGCGGTACCGGCTGGATCGATGTCGAGGTGCGCGTCGAGTGCGCTAGTTCCACCGCGTTCGAGAGCGAGCCGTTGTCGATACGGTTCTCGGTCGAGACCGCCGACCGGCAGGCCAGAGAGGTCAGCTACCCCGTCGCCGTGAAAGGAAGCGCCTGGGAGCGGGAGGCGGAGATGCCGTGCGCGTACCTCAGTCACTCGGGGAGACGCGGCGGCTAGCGCAGGGGTCACAGCACCATGCGGGCGGCCCTGCTCCATCAGCACACCATCGGCGAGCGCGACCATGAGATCGCCTCGGCGCTGCATCACCGGATCGCCGGGGCGGGCTGACATCGCCGGTGAACGGCGCAAGATCGAAAATGGGGGAGGAATGCGATGGCCCAGGTGCCGCGATCATGCGGTCTGCCTGGGCCTTCGTTGGTGGAGCGGGCGACGGGAATCGAACCCGCACCGTCAGTTTGGAAGATCGTGCTCAGCCGGTCGTGATGCCCGAAACGCCTGGTCCCAACGGTCGAGCCAGTTGCCCCTCGTGCCCGCTCATGACCGCTGCGCGCCCCGGCTACTGGCCCATGGATGGCCCATGATGGCCTTGGGAGACACCATCATGTAACGCCCCCCGATATAGCTTCGCGTCCGATATATTGCGGGCATGGACACACCGCTACGTGAGCCGACCTTCTTGATCCTGACCGCGCTGGCGAAGGAGCCGATGCACGGCTACGGGTTGATCGGCGAGGTTGCCGTTCTTTCCGATGGCAGAGTTTCACTGCGTCCAGGCACCCTCTACGGGGCGCTTGACCGGCTGGTCGACGCCGGCCTGGTGGAGGTCGACCGGGAGGAGGTCGTGAACGGTCGAGCGCGTCGCTACTACCGCCTCTCGCCAGCCGGCGACGCCACTTTGGCGGAGGAGACGGACCGGCTGCGGCGCAACGTCGAGGCGGCCACGACGCGGCTTCGCGCGCGAGCCCGCACCGGCCGGTCGCTCACTGCGCGTACCGCCGGAGGCTTGGCGTGACCAACTTGGAACGCAGGTACCTGCGCCTGCTGAATGTGTACCCCTCGGACTATCGCCGGGCGCGTGGGGCCGAGATCGTGGGAACGTGCCTTGACCTGGCCAAGCCTGGCCAACGCTGGCCCTCACCTGGCGACATCACGGATCTCGTGCGCGGCGGCGTCCGTCAGCGGCTGCGCGCCGCCGGCCTCATTGATCTCGTTCCCGGGGTGCATCTCGCCTCGGTCGTGGCATTGCTCGCTGCTACCGCCTTTGCGGCCATCTGGTGGGTGGCGGAACTGCGTCCCGTGGCGCCCGTTGGGGACCACCCGCACATGAGTCCCTTCGCCTCACTCGGGTTCATTGCGTGGACCGCCTGGCTGGTCGCCGCGATCGCCGCAACCGTCTCCCCGGGCCGGACGACGCGAGTCGCGGTAGCCGTAGCTCTTGCGCTCACGATCGCGGCAGTGCCACTGAGCGCGTTGACCGGCCTGTCCAGGCCACCGCTGTTCATCCTGCTGCCGCAAGTCACTCTTGGCGCGCTAGCGCTCCTCCTGCCGGAGGGGTCTTTGACCCTCATTCGGGTTGGAGTACCACTCGCGGCGGTAGGCGCAGGTGGGACAGCGGCTTACCTGATCCTGCATGACGCGTTCGATGGGTACTACGCCGCCAGTACCGCCCGGTTTCTACCGGCCGCCGGTGGGCTTCTGCTGGCTGTCGCTCTGCTACTGGCTCTCGGCCCGGCCCTCCATCGTGACAACCGCGGCGTCTGGGCCTCGCTGGTGTTACTTACTCCGGTCGCTCAGCTCTCGCTGCACAAACTGGCTGGAAGTGTGAGCCCGTGGCGGGGCTCCCCAAGTGTGGAGTTCAGCGCCCTCGCCACGTACGCAGTCCTCGTGAGCCTGCTCGGCCCGGTCCTTCTCACGCTGGTGGTCGTCGCTCGCCAACGGCCGGGTGGTAACGGCGAAAGAGGCGGGCATCGCGGCAATCGCGGAAGCATTCGCCGACACATGTTTCGGATCTAGCCCCAAGCCAAGGTCAGCCAGGCTGGCACCAGTCGGTCGCTTCGTTCGTCAACGGGGGTGGGCGAAGCAATCCGGCGGGCTGGCAGTCGGAAACTGATCAGGCGCCGCACAAGCGTCTAGGCGGGGCCAGAAGGCGGGTCTCCTCGTCGGGCAGTCGTCAGACCGTCCAGCCTCCCCAGGCCGGGACAAGGTGGAGCGCCCTACTGGACGTACGACCTTGGCCCGGCCTGGGGAGGCTGGTAGCCCTTGTGGTGCCCGGCGAGGTGATCCGCTCCCGGCCGATCTCTGAGGAGGGTCGGGGTTCGGGGCGGAGCCCCGAGGTCTTCAAGCTCTTGCATCTCGTAAGCGTGGCCGGCCGGCCCGGCCGATGCCGGCCGGAGGTCGCCAGCAGGCCGGGGCCGGGCCGGCGCGGCCCGCTTGCGGGCCGCCTTGACCGCCGTCGACGCTGACGCCCTGGTCTTCACCGGCGACAAGGGCGCGCTGCTGCGATCCGGCAACTTCGGCCGTGCGGCCAAGTGGACGCGGACGGTCGAAGCGCTCGGGCTGCCCGGCTTCCACTTCCATGACCTCCGCCATACCGGCAACACCCTCGCCGCAGCCTCTGGCGCGAGCACTCGCGAGCTAATGCAGCGAATGGGACACGCCAGCATGCGGGCGGCGTTGATCTACCAGCACGCAACCAGCGAGCGGGACCGCGAGATCGCCTCGGCCATGGACCAGCGGATCGCCCGGCAGACCCGGCGCAAGGGCGGCCAGAGCAGCTAATGGCCCACGGATGGCCCGCAAGATCGGAGCGGGGGAGTGGCCGACCGGCCCAGGATCGGGGGACGCAGCCTCTGACCTGGGCCGGAGGCTGTTGGAGCGGGCGACGGGAATCGAACCCGCACCGTCAGTTTGGAAGACTGAAGCTCTGCCATTGAGCTACGCCCGCGAGCGCCCCACCACAGCAGGGCGCGCCGACAGCGTACCCAATGAACCACGGCCACCGCGCAGCGCGTACCCGGAGGTTCCCGCCGACCTTCAAGATCCATGCCACTTCGGCGAGGTGGCGCCATCCCGGGCCCTCGGACCCAGCCACTTCCCCGAACTGGCGCCTGGCGCCGCCCAGCCGCCCGCCCGGCGCCGCCCAGCCGCCCGCCCGGCGGCGCCCGGCCGCGCCCGGCGGCCGCCGCGCCGTGCCCCGTCACCCGCGCGGGTGGCCGGACGGCATACACTCTTCGTCGCCACCGGGGTGTGGCGCAGCTTGGTAGCGCACTCGCTTTGGGAGCGAGGGGCCGTGGGTTCAAATCCCGCCACCCCGACTGTCGTTCGCGACCGGATCGTCCCGGGAACCGCCGGTTTTTTCCGCGCGGTGCCCGGGCCCTGCCGATGCCGTCGGCCGGCTCGCCTACACTCGATGCGCGCAATCACGCCCCAGAACCAACACCCAGATCCGTCAAGGAGTACGCCTGTGAAGAGCACCGTCGAGACTCTGAGCCCGACGCGCGTGCGGCTCGCCATCGAGGTGCCGTTCGTCGAGCTCGAGCCGAGCCTCAAGAAGGCGTACCGGGAGATCGGCCAGCAGGTCCAGGTTCCCGGCTTCCGCCGGGGCAAGGTCCCCAGCGCGGTGATCGACCAGCGCGTGGGCCGGGGGACCGTCCTCAACGAGGCGATCCAGGAGGCCATCCCGCAGAACATCCTCGCCGCGGTCCGGGAGCACGACCTGAAGACGCTCGGCCGTCCCGAGGTCGACATCACGGAGTTCAACGACGGCGACTCGCTCAACTTCACCGCCGAGGTGGACGTCCGGCCGGAGATCACCCTGCCGGACCCGGCCACCATCGAGGTGACCGTCGACGAGATCCAGATCGCCGACAGCGAGATCGACGAGCAGATCAACAGCCTGCGCGAGCGGTTCGCCACGCTGAAGACCGTCGAGCGGGCCGCCCAGGAGGGCGACTTCGTGCAGATCGACCTGAACGCCACTGTCGACGGCGAGGAGGTCCCGGGCGGTTCGGCGAGCAACATCTCGCACGAGGTGGGCAGCAAGCAGCTCCTGCCGGGTCTGGACGAGGCGCTGGTCGGCCTGGCCGCCGGCGACAGCACCACCTTCACCACGCAGCTCGTCGGCGGCGACTACGCCGGCCGCGACGCCGACGTGGCGGTGACCGTCCGTACGGTCAAGGAGAAGGAGCTCCCCGAGCTCAACGACGACTTCGCGCAGATGGCCAGCGAGTTCGACACGATCGACGAGCTGCGCGGCGACCTGCGGGAGCGGGTGACCCGCAACAAGCAGGTCGAGCAGATCTACGCCGCCCGTGACAAGGCCCTGGAGCAGATGGTGGCCGCCGCCGAGGTGCCGGCGCCCGAGGGTGTCGTCAAGGAGGAGGTCGAGAGCCGCAAGGCCGCGATGATCGACCAGCTCGAGCGCATCGGCGCCTCCCTCGAGGAATACCTCGCGGCGGAGGAGAAGACCGAGGAGCAGATCGACACCGAGCTGACCGAGGCGGCCACCGACGGCGTCAAGATCCAGCTCCTGCTGGACACCCTGGCCGACTCCGAGGACGTGCAGGTCTCCGACGACGAGTTCGGTCACGAGATCGTGCACCGCGCGCAGCGCGCCGGCATGGCCCCGCAGCAGTACTACGACCAGCTGGTCCGCTCCGGTGCCGCCGCGGCCGTCTTCGGCGACGTCCGCCGGGGCAAGGCGCTCGCCGCGGTGATGGAGAAGATCAAGATCAAGGACTCGGCGGGCAACGAGGTCTCCCTCGACGCGCTGCGGGCCCAGAACGAGGCCGAGCACGACCACCAGCACTGATCATCGGGGATGTCGGCCGCCGTCCCGCGCTGCGCGCCGGGAGGCGGCCGAAACCCTTTCCGGGGTACGCCGTGCGGGTGACTGCGCTGAGAGCGAACAGTGCCCCGACCGGGAGTACGCCTCCCGGCTGAGCGGTTAGTGTCGGGTAGGACGGTACGGAGAGCGAAGGGCTGCCATGACCGACATGCACATCCCCAAGAAGTCGCTCCGGGTGAACGAGGCCCGCGGTGGCGACTCCATTGGCAACCTCGACGACTCGGTCTACAACCGGTTGCTCAAGGAACGGATCATCTTCCTCGGCAGCGAGGTGAACGACCAGGTGGCCAACCGCATCTGCGCGCAGCTCCTGCTGCTCGCCGCGGAGGACCCGGACCGCGACATCTTCCTCTGGATCAACTCGCCGGGTGGCTCGGTCTACTCCGGCATGGCGATCTACGACACCATGCAGTACATCGACAACGACGTCTCGACCGTGGCGATGGGCATGGCCGCCTCCATGGGCCAGCTGCTGCTCTGCGCGGGCACCAAGGGCAAGCGGTACGCCCTCCCGCACGCGCGGATCATGATGCACCAGCCCTCGGGCGGTCTCGGCGGCACCGCGTCGGACATCGCGATCCAGGCCGAGCAGATGCTCTACACCAAGCGGATGTTCCAGGAGCGGGTCGCGTTCCACACCGGCCAGTCCCAGGAGCAGATCGAGGCGGACTCGGACCGCGACCGTTGGTTCACCGCCCAGGAGGCCATGGACTACGGCTTCATCGACAAGGTGATCATCGGAGCCGCCCAGGTTCCGGATGGCGCCGGGACCCTGAGCTGAGCGAGGAGCTGACGATGACCGACCTGAGCCTGCCGCCCCAGTTCGCGGCCGTGCACAACCGCTACGTCCTGCCGTCGTTCGTCGAGCGCACGTCGTACGGGATGAAGGAGTCCAACCCGTACAACAAGCTCTTCGAGGACC
Organism: Micromonospora sp. WMMA1949; assembly: GCF_027460145.1. NCBI lineage: Bacteria > Bacillati > Actinomycetota > Actinomycetes > Micromonosporales > Micromonosporaceae > Micromonospora > Micromonospora sp. WMMA1949. Next base: position 3,989,673 of record NZ_JAPZBG010000001.1, read on the forward strand.
GGATCATCTTCCTCGGGGTCCAGGTGGACGACGCGTCGGCGAACGACGTGATGGCCCAGCTGCTGACGCTGGAGGGCACCGACCCGGACCGCGACATCATCATGTACATCAACTCGCCCGGTGGTTCGTTCACCGCCATGACGGCGATCTACGACACCATGCAGTACGTCCGCCCGGACATCCAGACCGTCTGCCTCGGGCAGGCGGCGAGCGCGGCGGCGGTGCTGCTCTCCGCGGGCACCCCGGGTAAGCGGATGGCGCTGCCCAACTCCCGGATCATCATCCACCAGCCGGCCACCGAGGGCGGCTACGGCCAGGGCTCGGACATCGAGATCCAGGCGCGGGAGATCCTGCGGATGCGGACGCAGCTGGAGGACATGCTGTCCCGGCACTGCAACCGCCCGATCGAGCAGGTCCGCAAGGACATCGACCGTGACAAGATCATGACGGCCGAGGAGTCCAAGGAGTACGGGCTGGTCGACACGATCCTGACCAGCCGCAAGAAGGGTCTGCTGGCGTCGCACGCCGCGGGCTGAGCAACGTGTGGTCGGAGGTCGGTCGGGGTATCGTTCCCGGTCGACCTCTGACACACCCGTTTTGGGGGTCGGAGAAAACCCGGCCACCGGGTAACGTCGGGTCTGTACCGCTCCGCCGGTCGGATCGGGTGGAGCCGACAGCATGGTGGGACGACAGGACGGACGGGCGCTCCGGCGCTCGCAGGTCAGGGCCGGCGTTCCGGCCGACGAGTGCAGGGAGAACGTAGGTGGCACGGATCGGTGACGGCGGCGACCTACTGAAATGCTCGTTCTGCGGCAAGTCGCAGAAGCAGGTCAAGAAGCTCATCGCGGGCCCTGGTGTCTACATCTGTGACGAGTGCATCGACCTCTGCAACGAGATCATCGAAGAGGAGCTGGCCGAGTCCGGCGAGGTGAAGTGGGAAGAGCTTCCCAAGCCGATGGAGATCTGCCAGTTCCTCGACAACTACGTCGTCGGTCAGGAGCAGGCCAAGAAGGCGCTCGCCGTCGCGGTCTACAACCACTACAAGCGGATCCAGGCCGAGGCCGCGGGTGCGCCGGGTTCCGGCACCGACGGCGTGGAGCTGGCCAAGTCCAACATCCTGCTGCTCGGCCCGACCGGCTGTGGCAAGACCCACCTGGCGCAGACGCTCGCCCGGATGCTCAACGTCCCGTTCGCGATCGCGGACGCCACCGCGCTCACCGAGGCGGGCTACGTCGGCGAGGACGTCGAGAACATCCTGCTGAAGCTGATCCAGGCCGCCGACTACGACATCAAGCGCGCCGAGACGGGCATCATCTACATCGACGAGGTCGACAAGATCGCCCGCAAGTCGGAGAACCCCTCGATCACCCGTGACGTCTCCGGGGAGGGCGTGCAGCAGGCGCTGCTGAAGATGCTCGAGGGCACTGTCGCCAACGTGCCGCCGCAGGGCGGGCGCAAGCACCCGCACCAGGAGTTCATCCAGATCGACACCACGAACGTGCTGTTCATCTGCGGTGGCGCGTTCGCCGGGCTCGACCAGATCATCGAGGCCCGCACCGGCTCCGGCGGCACCGGCTTCGGCGCCCGGCTCCGGTCGGTCTCCGAGCGGTCGACCGACGACATCTTCAGCCAGGTCATGCCGGAGGACATGCTGAAGTTCGGGCTGATCCCCGAGTTCATCGGCCGGCTTCCGGTGATCACCAACGTGCGCAGCCTCGACCGCAGCGCCCTGGTTCGGATCCTGACCGAGCCGCGCAACGCGCTGGTCCGGCAGTACCAGCGCCTGTTCGAGCTGGACGGCGTCGAGCTGGAGTTCGAGCAGCCCGCGCTGGAGGCCATCGCCGACCAGGCCATGCTCCGCGGCACCGGCGCCCGCGGCCTGCGGGCGATCATGGAAGAGGTGCTCCTCTCCGTGATGTACGAGGTGCCGAGCAACCCCGACGCCGCCCGGGTGCTGATCACCCGCGAGGTCGTCCTGGAGAACGTCAACCCGACGATCGTGCCCCGCGAGTTCACCGGCCGGCGCCGCCGGGACCGCGAGGAGAAGTCGGCCTGACCGCTGTTCGCGACCGCGCCCGGGTCAGCTCGGGCGCGGTTCGCGTGAACGGGTCCGCCGGTCCCACTCGCCCGACGGGGTGACCACCACCATCATCAGGCGCACCGGCCCGTCACCGGCCGTGCGGTAGCCGTGCTCCCGGTCGGCGTGGAACTCGACCGTCTCGCCGGCGCGTACCTCGTGGTCGACGCCGTCGACTGTCACCGTGGCGGCGCCGTCGAGTACGTGCAGGATCTCCCGGGTGCCGTGGGCGTGGTCGGAGGAGCGCAACGCCTCGCCGGGTTCCATCCGCCAGTCCCACAGCTCGACCAGGTCGGGTTCGCCGAGGCCGCTGAGCAGGCGCGCCAGGCCGCCGTGCGGGCCGCGCCACAGCACCGGCGCCTCGTCGGCCGCGCTGACCCGTACCGTGCTCTGTTCGGCCGGCTCCAGCAGCCGGGCGATGCTGACGCCGAACGCGTCGGCGACCCGGCAGAGCGTGCCGATACTTGGGTTGGTCCGGGCCCCCTCGATCTGCACCAGCATGCCCTTGCTGACCCCGGACCGGCCTGCCAGTTCCTCGAACGACCAGCCGCGCGCCGCGCGCAGCTCACGTACCTGGCGGGCGACGGCGGAGGTCACCGCGCCGACCCGTCCACCGGTATCGGTCATCACACTGTCCTTCACGGTCACTATTATGGTACGACTGCCTGGTGCTCCCCATTGTCCTCGCCGCGGTCTCCGCGCTCGCCTTCGGCACCGCCGACTTCGCGGGCGGCAAGGCGTCCCGGCGCGCCGACCCGATCGCCGTGACCGTGGTGTCGCAGATCCTCAGCGTCCCGCTGCTGCTCGTCCTTGTCCTCGTCGTGCCCGGCACGCCGAGCCCGCTCGACCTGGGGTGGGGACTGCTCGCCGGAGTGGCCGGCGCGGGCGGCGTCATGCTGCTCTACCGCGCGCTCGCCACCGGCGTGATGGCCGTCGTCGCGCCGGTCACCGCGATCACCGCGGCGATCGTGCCGATCATCGCCGGCCTCGTCCTCGCGCACTCGCCGGGTGCGGTGGCGCTCGGCGGCGCCGGGCTCGCCGTGGTCGCCATCGGGCTGGTCAGCCTGGGGGAGCGAGGCACGGCCCGCCGCGTCTCCGGCCGCGTGCTCGGCACGGCACTGGCCGCCGGGCTGCTTTTCGGCGTCTTCTTCGCCCTGCTCGGGCAGGCCGACGAGAGCGCCGGCATGTGGCCGGTGCTGGCGGTACGCGTCAGCTCGATCGCGTTCGGACTCGCGCTCGCCCTCCGCACCGGCAAACGCTTGCGGCTGGGGCGGCGCGTGCTCGGCTGGGCCGCGACCGCCGGTCTGCTCGACTCCGCCGCGAACGCGCTCTTCCTCGCCGCGGCGGGGCGAGGGCACCTGAGCGTGGTTGCCGCCATCGCCTCGCTCTACCCGGCGAGCACCGTCCTGCTCGCGCTCGCCGTCGACCGGGAACGGCTCCGGCCGGCACAGGTCGCGGGGCTCGGCCTCGCCGCGGCAGCGCTCGTGCTGTCCAGCGTCTGAGCCTGTCGCGCGCCCGCCTCCGGCCGTACCCTCGGGTCATGCGCGTCGCCGTCTGCCAGCTCAACGCCCGCGACGACCGGGCGGCGAACCTCGCCGCCGCCGAGGCCCTGCTGGTCAGGGCCGCGGCGGCCGGCGCGGATCTCGCCCTCCTTCCGGAGTACGTCGACTACCTCGGTCACGCCGACCGGATGCCGCCGGCCGAGCCGGTCGACGGCACGGTGGGGCGGTTCTTCGCGGAGACCGCCCGCCGGCTGGGCATGTGGGTGATCGCCGGCTCGTTCCACGAGGCCGGTCCGGACCCGGCGCACACCTGGAACACCTCGCTGGTCTTCGACCGCGAGGGCGCGCTCGCCGCCACCTACCGCAAGATTCACCTGTACGACGTGGAGATCCCCGGCCGCGTCTCCTACCTCGAGTCGGCAACAGTCGCGCCGGGGGAGAAGCCCGTGGTGGTCGACGTCGAGGGCCTGCGGGTCGGCCTGTCCATCTGCTACGACCTGCGGTTCCCGGAGTTGTACCGGCAGCTCGCGACCGACGGCGGCGCCGAACTGCTCGTGGTGCCGGCGGCGTTCATGATGCACACCGGCCGGGACCACTGGGAGGTGCTGCTGCGGGCCCGGGCGATCGAGAACCAGTGCTTCGTGGCCGCGGCCGGACAGACAGGGGATCACGACCCGGGCCGGACCTGCTTCGGGCGCAGCATGGTGGTCGACCCGTGGGGGACCGTGTTGAGCCAGGTCGCCGACGGCCCGGGGCTGGCGGTCACCGAGATCGACTTGGAGCGGCTGCGGACGATCCGCGCCGAGCTGCCCAGCCTGGCCAACCGCCGGCTCTGACGGTTGTCAGCCGCCCAGGAGCAGACCCAGAGCGGCGATCCCGGCGATCGCCGCCGCAGTGACCAGCAGGGCGGTGGTCATCCGGGAGGGTCCGCGCCGGGCCAGGCGTCTGATCGACAGCACCAGTACGGCGAGCACGACGGCCCCGATCACCAGCTGCCAGAACGGCAGCAGGAGGCCGAGCAGAGCGTCCTCGGCGACGGCCGGGACCGGGGACGGATCATCCATGCCGACCACTCTGGCACGGCACCGCTCCTGACGTCTCCATTCGACGGCGCCCTTCCCGGGGGAGCGGTCGCGCCCGCCCAATGACGATCATTGATTTGCCTTCCGAGGCGGGTCCGCGTAACTTTCTCTCTGCACGCGGGAGGCCGGGCAAACCGGCCGAGAACGGGCGCCAGGCTGGTGGCGGTGACGCCGAGCCAGACTGAGATTCGGGCGGTGCTCGGCACTCCGGGACACGGAGTTGCAAACGCGAAGCCGACCGGGTAGAGTTCGAAAGCCGGCAGGGAGCCGGGCGGGTGATTGCGAGAGCGACGCCGGCCGGTCCGCCGAAACCCACGAGAGCAACGACCACCGGAAACGGTGAGCGTCAGCGTGGGTCTGGTCGAACCAAGTTGATCACCTCGAACACGAGGTTGACGACGGAAGTAAGACCGAGTAGGTTGGAGAGGTTGCCCCAAACGGGGGTTCCGCTGGTGCGGTGCTTCTGGTTGGTGTGTGGTTGTTCTTTGAGAACTCAACAGGGTGCTTGTAAAGCCAGTGCCAATTGTTTTATACCCCGGACTGGTCAGGCTGTTGTCTGATTCGGTTGGGATTCCTTTGGCAACACTTTTGTTGTCAGGATGCTGTTCGACAAGTTTTTGTTGGAGAGTTTGATCCTGGCTCAGGACGAACGCTGGCGGCGTGCTTA
>NZ_JAPZBG010000001.1:3997500-6524838 GCF_027460145.1 Micromonospora sp. WMMA1949
GTGCCTTTTGAAGAATGAGCCTGCGAGTTAGTGGCATGTGGCGAGGTTAACCCGTGTGGGGGAGCCGTAGCGAAAGCGAGTCTGAATAGGGCGTTTTTAGTCGCATGCTCTAGACCCGAAGCGGAGTGATCTAGCCATGGGCAGGCTGAAGCGCGGGTAAGACCGCGTGGAGGGCCGAACCCACCAACGTTGAAAAGTTGGGGGATGACCTGTGGTTAGGGGTGAAAGGCCAATCAAACTCCGTGATAGCTGGTTCTCCCCGAAATGCATTTAGGTGCAGCGTCGCGTGTTTCTTGCCGGAGGTAGAGCACTGGATGGTCTAGGGGGCCCACAAGCTTACCGAAATCAGCCAAACTCCGAATGCCGGTAAGTGAGAGCGCGGCAGTGAGACTGCGGGGGATAAGCTTCGTAGTCGAGAGGGAAACAGCCCAGATCACCAGCTAAGGCCCCTAAGCGTGTGCTAAGTGGAAAAGGATGTGGGGTCGCATAGACAACCAGGAGGTTGGCTTAGAAGCAGCCACCCTTTAAAGAGTGCGTAATAGCTCACTGGTCAAGTGGTTCCGCGCCGACAATGTAGCGGGGCTCAAGCACACCGCCGAAGCTGTGGCATTCACATTTCAACTTCGTGCCTCCTTGATGGGGTATGCAGGTGTGTGGATGGGTAGGGGAGCGTCGTGCCGGGGGTGAAGCAGCGGGGTGACCCAGTTGTGGACGCGGCACGAGTGAGAATGCAGGCATGAGTAGCGAAAGAAGGGTGAGAAACCCTTCCGCCGGATGACCAAGGGTTCCAGGGCCAGGCTAATCCGCCCTGGGTGAGTCGGGACCTAAGGCGAGGCCGAGAGGCGTAGTCGATGGACAACGGGTTGATATTCCCGTACCCGCGAAAGAGCGACCCTGACGAACCTCGTTGTGCTAACCACCCGAACTGCCGGCGGTCTTCGGACCAAAAGCGGGGAGCGTGGGAACCTGGCGGGTAGTAGTCAAGCGATGGGGTGACGCAGGAAGGTAGCTGAGCCCGGCCGGTGGTTGTGCCGGGGTAAGCGTGTAGGCCGTGCCGTAGGCAAATCCGCGGCGCATACAGGCTGAGACGTGATGCCGAGCCGATTCAGGTGAAGTCAGTGATCCTATGCTGCCGAGAAAAGCCTCTAGCGAGTTCTTAGCGGCCCGTACCCCAAACCGACACAGGTGGTCAGGTAGAGAATACCGAGGCGATCGGGCGAACTGTGGTTAAGGAACTCGGCAAATTGCCCCCGTAACTTAGGGAGAAGGGGGGCCGGAGACGTGAAGCCCCGCGCGGGTGGAGCGTTGTATGGCCGCAGAGAGCAGGGGGAAGCGACTGTTTACTAAAAACACAGGTCCATGCGAAGAAGTAATTCGATGTATATGGACTGACGCCTGCCCGGTGCTGGAACGTTAAGGGGACCTGTTAGCTCTTCGGGGCGAAGCGGAGAACTTAAGCGCCAGTAAACGGCGGTGGTAACTATAACCATCCTAAGGTAGCGAAATTCCTTGTCGGGTAAGTTCCGACCTGCACGAATGGCGTAACGACTTCCCCACTGTCTCAACCACAGGCCCGGCGAAATTGCATTACGAGTAAAGATGCTCGTTACGCGCGGCAGGACGGAAAGACCCCGGGACCTTTACTATAGCTTGACATTGGTATCTGAATTAGCTTGTGTAGGATAGGTGGGAGCCGGTGAAGTCCATACGCCAGTATGGGTGGAGGCAATCTTGAAATACCACTCTGGTTGATTTGGGTATCTAACTTCGGACCGTTATCCGGTTCAGGGACAGTGTCTGGTGGGTAGTTTAACTGGGGCGGTTGCCTCCTAAAGGGTAACGGAGGCGCCCAAAGGTTCCCTCAGCCTGGTTGGCAATCAGGTGTTGAGTGCAAGTGCACAAGGGAGCTTGACTGTGAGACTGACAGGTCGAGCAGGGACGAAAGTCGGGACTAGTGATCCGGCACTGGCATGTGGAAGCGGTGTCGCTCAACGGATAAAAGGTACCCCGGGGATAACAGGCTGATCTTCCCCAAGAGTCCATATCGACGGGATGGTTTGGCACCTCGATGTCGGCTCGTCGCATCCTGGGGCTGTAGCAGGTCCCAAGGGTTGGGCTGTTCGCCCATTAAAGCGGTACGCGAGCTGGGTTTAGAACGTCGTGAGACAGTTCGGTCCCTATCCGCCGTGCGCGTAGGATACTTGAGAAGGGCTGTCCCTAGTACGAGAGGACCGGGACGGACGAACCTCTGGTGTGCCAGTTGTCCCGCCAGGGGCACGGCTGGTTAGCTACGTTCGGAAGGGATAACCGCTGAAAGCATCTAAGCGGGAAGCTCGCTTCAAGATGAGGTATCCCACCCACATTGTGGGGTAAGGCCCCCAGCTAGACGACTGGGTTGATAGGCCGGAAATGTAAGCCCGGTAACGGGTTCAGTTGACCGGTACTAATAGGCCGAGGACTTGACTACCAAGCTGCTACGCGTCCACTGTGCAACTCTGAACAAACCACCACCCACCAGGGTTGGTTGACATGTTCATAGAGTTACGGCGGTCATGGCGGAGGGGAAACGCCCGGTAACATTCCGAACCCGGAAGCTAAGCCCTCCAGCGCCGATGGTACTGCACTCGGGAGGGTGTGGGAGAGTAGGACACCGCCGGACAACCTTTCAAACTCAGGGCCACCCCCAAACGGGGGTGGCCCTGAATTGCGTTTACGGGAAGCCGGCCCGAAGGCCGGCCCTCAATCAGCGGCTCTGAACCGACTCGCGGATCTCGCGGAACAGCGCCGCGGCGTTGTCGACCCGGCGGCCCGGGAACATGCCCATCACCACGCTGCCGTGGTCGGCCCACCCGCAGACCGCGAAGTCGCCGCCGTCGCCGCTTGTCGTACCGCACTTCATGACGCCGCCCAGGCGGCCCGCGTCCACCTCGCGCAGCCCCGCCACCCGGCCGGTCTCGTCGGCCATCAGCCCGAACAGGGTGTCCAGGTCGCGTTCGGGCTGCCAGAGCAGCGTGGTGCCGCCGAACAGCAGCACCGAGCGCTTGGCGTCCCCGCGGTCGGAGTAGACCGCGCCGTAGCCGCGGTCCAGCTCGATGTCGGCGGCCAGCCCGTCGCGCAGGTAGTCGGCGGTGCTGCGGGCCCGCTCACTGTCGTCCCGGACCAGCCCGGCCACCTCGGCCGGCTGGCCGAGCGTGGTGTCCTTCTGCTGGATCACCCGCCAGCCGCTCAGCCCGAGCGCACCGGCCCCGGCCAGGCCGACCGCCAGCAGGGCGGACAGAATGATCTTTCGGCGCCGGGAGACGGGACGGCGTTCGGGCTCCTGCGCGGGATCGCGGCGGCTCAGCTCGATCGGCTCATCGGTCAGCTCGACCGGATCGGAACCCCCGTCGACCGGGCGCTCGGTGAGGTGCGCGTCGGACATGACCGCCACCGTACGCGAATCACAGGTGGTGCACGTCGGGTCCCCGAAAGCGCTCCGTAGACTTTCAGGGTGACCGAGAGACTGGATGCCCGACGCCCCGACGCCCCGACCCTCGCCGGCCAGTACCAGCCCGGCGAGGTAGAGCAGCGACGGTACGAGCAGTGGGTAGCCGGCGGGCACTTCCGGGCGTCGGCAGACAGCGAGAAGCCGCCGTTCACCATCGTCATCCCGCCGCCGAACGTCACCGGCTCGCTGCACATGGGCCACGCGTTCGAGCACACGCTCATGGACGCGCTCACCCGGCGCAAGAAGATGCAGGGGTACGAGGCGCTCTGGCTGCCGGGCATGGACCACGCCGGTATCGCCACCCAGAACCTGGTCGAGCGGCAGCTCGCCGGTGAGGGGCTGTCCCGCCACGACCTCGGACGGGAGAAGTTCGTCGAGCGGGTCTGGCAGTGGAAGGCCGAGTCCGGCGGCGCGATCCTCGGCCAGATGCGCCGGCTCGGCGACGCCGTCGACTGGGACCGAGAGCGGTTCACCATGGACGAGGGCCTGTCCCGGGCCGTGCAGACCATGTTCAAGAAGCTCTTCGACGACGGGCTCATCTACCGGGCCAACCGGATCATCAACTGGTGCCCGCGCTGCCTCACCGCGCTGTCCGACATCGAGGTGGAGCACACCGACGACGAGGGCGAGCTCGTCTCGATCCGCTACGGCGACGAGGTCGTGGTGGCGACCACCCGGGCGGAGACCATGCTCGGTGACACCGCGGTGGCGGTGCACCCGGACGACGAGCGCTACCGGCACCTGATCGGCACCGAGGTGGAGCTGCCGCTCACCGACCGGCGGATCCCGATCGTCGCCGACGAGCACGTCGACCCGAGCTTCGGCACCGGCATGGTCAAGGTGACCCCGGCGCACGACCCGAACGACTTCGAGATCGGCCAGCGGCACGACCTGCCCTCACTGACGATCATGGACGAGCGCGGCGTCATCACCGCGCCCGGCCCGTTTGAGGGCCTGGACCGGTACGAGGCCCGCCCGGCCATCGTCGCGGCGCTGCGCGAGCAGGGCCGGATCGTCGCCGAGAAGCGGCCGTACCTGCACGCGGTGGGGCACTGCTCGCGGTGCAAGACGACCGTCGAGCCGCGGCTGTCGCTGCAGTGGTTCGTCAACACCGCCCCGCTCGCGAAGGCCGCCGGTGACGCGGTGCGCGACGGCCGGGTGAAGATCGAGCCGGCCGAGCTGGCCAAGCGCTACTTCGCCTGGGTCGACAACATGCACGACTGGTGCATCTCCCGCCAGCTGTGGTGGGGGCACCGCATCCCCGTCTGGTACGGCCCGGACGGCGAGATCGTCTGCGTCGGCCCGGACGAGAAGCCGCCGTCCGGCGAGGGCTGGCGGCAGGACGAGGACGTCCTGGACACCTGGTTCTCCAGCGGGCTGTGGCCGTTCTCCACGCTCGGCTGGCCCGAGCGTACCCCCGACCTGGCGAAGTTCTACCCGACGAGCGTGCTGGTCACCGGCTACGACATCCTGTTCTTCTGGGTCGCCCGGATGATGATGTTCGGCCTGTACGCGATGGACGGCGTGCAGCCGTTCGACGTGGTGGCGCTGCACGGCATGGTCCGCGACGAGCACGGCAAGAAGATGTCGAAGTCGTTCGGCAACGTGGTCGACCCGCTGGACTGGATCGACCGGTTCGGCGCCGACGCCACCCGGTTCACGCTGGCCCGGGGCGCCAACCCCGGGCAGGACGTGCCGGTCAGCGAGGAGTGGTGCCAGGGCTCCCGCAACTTCTGCAACAAGCTCTGGAACGCCACCCGGTTCGCGCTGCTCAACGGCGCGCACACCGACGGCCCGCTGCCGGACGCCGGCGACCTCTCCACCGTCGACAGGTGGATCCTGTCCCGGCTGGCGCACGTCACCGCCGAGGTCGACGAGCAGTTCGAGGCGTACGAGTTCGCGAAGGTCTGCGACCTGCTCTACCACTTCGCGTGGGACGACGTCTGCGACTGGTACGTGGAGCTGAGCAAGCCGGTGCTGGCCGAGGGCGGCCCCGCCGCCGACGCCACCCGCCGGGTGCTGGGCCACGTGCTGGACCAGCTCCTGCGGCTGCTGCACCCGGTCATCCCGTTCGTCACCGACGAGCTGTGGTCCGCGCTCAGCGGCGGCGAGACCGTACTGACGGCGTCCTGGCCGGTCGCCGACCGTACCCTGATCGACGACGCCGCGGAGGGCGAAGTCGGCACCCTGCAGCGGGTGGTGACCGAGGTCCGGCGGTTCCGGTCGGACCAGGGGCTGCGTCCCACCCAGCGGGTCGCCGCGCGCCTCGACGGCCTGGCCGGCGCGGGCATCGCGGCGCACGAGCCGCTGGTGCGCTCGCTCGCCCGGCTCGACGCACCCGGTGACGACTTCCAGGCCAGCGCCACGCTGGCCATGCCCGGTGAGGTGAGCGTCGCGCTCGACACCCGCGGCTCGATCGACGTGGCCGCCGAGCGGGCCCGGCTCACCAAGGACCGGGCGGCAGCCGAGAAGGAGGCCACCCAGGCGCGGGCGAAGCTGGACAACCCGGCGTTCGTCGGCAAGGCGCCCGAGCCGGTGGTGGCGAAGATCCGCGAACGGCTGGCGGTGGCCGAGGCGGACCTGGTCCGGATCGACGCCGCCCTGGAGGCGCTGCCCTCGTGAGCGACCGCACCGACCGCACCGCGTTCGCCGAGGTGGAGGCCGCGCTCAACGCGCGCGGCTTCACCCGGATGCACTTCGAGCTGGAGAAGATCGAAACCCTGCTCGACCTGCTGGGCAGCCCGCAGCGGGCGTACCCGTCGATCCACCTGACCGGCACCAACGGCAAGACCTCGACGGCCCGGATGATCGACTCGCTGCTGCGGGCGTTCGGGCTGCACACCGGCCGCTACACCAGCCCGCACCTGGAGACCGTCCGGGAGCGGATCAGCCTGGACGGCGAGCCGGTGGGCGAGGAGCGGTTCGTGTCCACGTACCGTGAGATCGCGCCGCTGGCCGAGCTGGTCGACCAGCGGTTCGCCGAGCCGCTGACGTACTTCGACATGACCACGGCGCTGGCGTTCGCCACGTTCGCCGACGCCCCCGTCGACGTGGCGGTGGTGGAGGTCGGGCTCGGCGGCGCGGAGGACGCGACGAACGTCATCCAGGCCGGCGTCGCCGTGATCACTCCGATCGGCCTGGACCACACCGAGTGGCTCGGCGACACGATCGAGGACATCGCGCTGCACAAGGCGGGCATCATCCACCCCGGCGCCACCGTCATCGCGGCGGCGCAGGAGGAGGAGGCGGCCCGTCCGATCCTGGAACGCTGCGCCGAGGTCAACGCCACTGTCGCGCGCGAGGGCGCCGAGTTCGGCGTGCTGCGCCGGGCGGTTGCGGTCGGCGGCCAGGTGCTGACCATCCAGGGCCTGGGCGGAGTGTACGAGGAGATCTTCATCCCGCTGCACGGCGCGCACCAGGCGCAGAACGCGGCGGTGGCGCTGGCCGCCGTGGAGGCGTTCCTCGGCGCCGGCGCCCGGCGGCAGCTCGACATCGAGGCGGTCCGCGAGGGCTTCGCCGCGACCAGTTCGCCGGGCCGGCTGGAGCGGGTGCGTAGCGCGCCGACAGTGCTGCTCGACGGCGCGCACAACCCGCACGGGATGGCCGCCACTGTCGCCGCGGTGCAGGAGGAGTTCGCGTTCAGCAAGCTCGTCGGCGTGCTGGCGGTGCTCGGCGACAAGGACGCGGCGAGCCTGCTCGAACTGCTCGAACCGGTGCTCGACTCGATCGTGGTCGCGGAGAACAGCTCGGCCCGGGCGATGCCTGTGGACGAGTTGGCCGAGCTGGCGCGGGAGATCTTCGGGCCGGAGCGGGTGCAGGTGGCCCGGGAGATGCCCGACGCCATCGAGGCGGCGGTGGCGGAGGCCGAGTCGGACGTACCGGGTGAGCTGTCCGGGGTGGGCGTGCTGGTCACCGGATCGGTGGTGACAGTGGCCGACGCCCGCCGGCTGCTCAAGCGATGACCGGCCCGCAGCCTCGCCCGACCGGCCCGGAGCCGGCGGGCGGTGAGCGCCGGTCCGGGCTGCGGAACCCGGACAAGGCGGTACGCGGACTCGGCGCCGGCACGATGGCGCTGGAGGCACTGGTGCTGCTGCTGGCGATCCAGCCGATCCGGGTGGTCGGCGGTGACCTGAGCGGCGCGGCGATCGGCGCGATCGTCGCGCTGGCGGTCGCCTGTGTGGTGCTCGCCGGCATGATGCGCCGCCCGTGGGCGTGGCACGCCGGCACCGCGATCCAGGGACTGCTCCTGCTCTCCGGGCTGCTGCACTGGTCGCTGTTCGCGCTCGGGGTGATGTTCGCGCTGGTGTGGGCGTACGCGCTGCACGTGCGGCGGGTGATCCTCGGCTGAGCGTCGTCGCTGCGGGCTGCGCGGTGTTAAGAGGGGCCCCTTCCTCTACCTGAGGCGTTAAGAAGGGGCCCTTCCTTACACCTGGGCGAGGGTGCGCCACTGCGTCAGCGCGACGCCGTGGCCGTCGGGGTCGCGGAAAGCAGCCGCCCACACCTCCAGCTTGGTGCCCCGGTTGACCACGCGCGGGGCGTACGTGAACCGGACGCCGGAGTCGCGCAGCCGCTCGTACGCGCCCTGGATGTCGTCGACCTCCAGGTTGACGTGCACCAGCCGGCGGCTGATCGGGGCGGCACCGGTCACCCGGCGCAGCACGAGCCGGGTCGGGCCGGAGGAGAGCACGGCGTTGCCCTCGCCCCGGTCCAGCTCGTCGAAGCCGAGTTCCCGGTAGAAGTCGAGGGACCGGTCCAGGTCGGTGACGAGCAGCGTGATGCCGACGCCGCTGATCGGGCTGGCCAGCTCGTCCGGTTCGGCCGCGCCGGACGGGCCGAAGATCGCCTCGTCCAGCTCCTCGGCCGTCGGCGGTACGTCGGAGCGCCGAGGCGCGTCCGACGGGTCGTCCAGCGCCAGGTCGATCGGGTCGGTCCCGGTGTCGGCCGGCCCCGATCCGGCCCGTGCGGTGTCGGCCGGCCCGGTGTCCGCCGGCCCGGGGTCGACGAGCACGGTCTGGACCGGCACCGTGTCCACCGGCTCCTCGGCCGGCGAGCGGGGCGCCGGGGCACGGCGGGGGAGCGGGCCGGGGCCGGCCGCCCGGTCGGTCCGTTCGACGAGCTGTCCCTCGAGCACCACCGGGCCGCCGGGGCTCTGGTGCAGCACCACCGGCTCGCGTTCCTCGGCGCGGGGCGGCACGTCGTCCAGGTACGGGTCCGGCGCGGGCGGGTGGTCGTCGCGGAAGTCGTCCTCCGGCGCGCGCCCGGCCCACGGCGGCGCCTCCTGCGCGATCAGCGGCTCGTCCAGCGGGTCCGGCTCGGCGGCGTACTCGGGCGGCAGGTCGGCGACCGCGGCGGCGCTCTCGGCGTGCGTGGGCACCTCGTCCCAGAGCACGCGTACGTGCCGCTGGTCGTCCAGCGCCACCCGGACCGGCAGCGCCTGGCCCAGCGAGGGCCACTTGGCGACCGGCACCCGAGGCTCGATGATCTTCTTGGAGCGGGGCGGCAGCCCCGGCGCGTCGATGACCAGTTGCAGCTCGCACCGGCCGAACGCGTACTGGGTGGGTGGTTCGGAGGCGCTGTGCACGTGCCCCAGGCCGATCACCCAGGTGCGGCCGCCGCCGCGTACCGTGGCCAGGGCGATCGCCAGCACCAGCAGCGCCACGCCGAGGGCCACGATGGCCCAGCTGGTCATACCGAGCCCGAACACGGTCACGAAGGTGGCGACGGTGCCGAGCACCGCCCCGATCAGTTTGCGTACCGGCGCGATCGTGCGGTTCCCGCCATTCGCCACAGTGGACCTCCCAGGGGTTCCAGGGCCAGGCTAGGCCGCCGCGGCGGGCCAGGGAAGACGCAGCCGCCGCACCGGCGCCGGGACCGGGTCGCTACGCTGACCGTACCCAGCCGAACCCCGTTTGAGTGCGCAGGAGGAACCCAGCGTGTCCAGCAGCAGCCCGGACGAGCGGACGCTCGTACTGATCAAGCCCGACGCGGTGCGCCGCGGTCTGGTGGGCGAGATCCTGTCCCGTTTCGAGCGCAAGGGCCTGCGGATCGACGCGATGGTGAGCCGGACCATGGACGGCGACTTCGCCGACCAGCACTACGCCGAGCACGTCGAGAAGCCGTTCTACCCGCCGCTGAAGACGTTCATGACCAGTGGCCCGCTGGTGGCGCTGGTGCTCTCCGGCGATCAGGTGATCGAGGTGGTGCGCGCGATGATCGGCAGCACCGACGGCCGCAAGGCCGCCGCCGGCACCATCCGCGGTGACCTGTCGCTGTCGAACCGGGAGAACCTGGTGCACGCCTCCGACTCGGCGGACAGCGCCAAGCGCGAGATCGCGCTCTGGTTCCCCGAGCTGGCCTGACCGATACGCCGACGGCCCCGGCCCGCGCCTTCGCGGGACCGGGGCCGTCGTGTGTCGGCTGTCAGACCGACGCCGGCGGCTGCGTCTGAGAGGTCACCGCGACCCGGTTCCACACGTTGATGGTGGCGATCGCCACCACCAGGTCGGCCAGCTCCTTCTCCGACCACACCTTCGCCGCGGCGTCCCAGACGTCGTCCGGCACGCCGTGCTCGCCGAGGCGGGTCACCGCGTCGGTGAGGGCCAGCGCGGCCCGCTCCCGCTCGTCGAAGAACGGCGCCTCCCGCCACGCCGCGACCGCGAACAGCCGGCGGCTGTCCTCCCCGGCCCCCAGCGCCTCCCGGCTGTGCATGTCCACGCAGAACGCGCAGCCGTTGAGCATCGACGCCCGCAGCTTCACCAGCTCCAGCACGGTGTGGTCCACGTTCGTCCGGACGTACTTCTCCAGGCCCAGCACGGCCTGGTACGCCTCGGGTGCCACCGCTGCCATGTCCATCCGGCTCATCGCCGCCTCCTTGAGGTTCGGGTACGCGGACAGGACGGGACACGGCGGGTGCGGTGTGACGGCACGGCGGTGTGACGGTGGTCATGACCGGGTCAACCTCATGATCGCCGGGGCGGGCGATACTCGGCGGCGCCGGGGGCGGGGGGTCGAGTACGCTTGAGCGCACAGGCGACGACCCGGCCATCACCGGTGAGCCTCCGGAAGAACGGCCGGGTCACCGGCTCAGTAGAACCGGACGGGACGGCCCGTCACAGCCGGCCAACGAGCGGGCGGTCGCACCTCGACCGCCAAGCGGGGTGGTACCGCGGGCCACGCCCGGGCGCCGGTCACGGCGTACCGGATTCGGCTCGTCCTCGCAGACCACGGACGAGTGAGCTGCTGAGGGAGAGCGACAGGCGATGGCCTATCCGTTGCACGACCCGACCGGCGCCGGTGTCCCGGCGAGCCCGGACCTGCCCGCGGTCGAGCGCCGGGTGCTGGAGCACTGGACGGCCGACAAGACCTTCGAGGCGTCGGTGGAGGCCCGCGACGCGGGCCGGAACGGCGAGAACGAGTACGTCTTCTACGACGGCCCGCCGTTCGCCAACGGCCTGCCGCACTACGGCCACCTGTTCACCGGCTACGTCAAGGACGTGGTGCCGCGCTACCAGACCATGCGCGGGCGGCACGTCGAGCGCCGGTTCGGCTGGGACTGCCACGGCCTGCCCGCCGAGGTGGTGGCCGAGAAGCAGCTCGGCATCACCACGAAGGCGGAGATCCTCGACCTCGGCGTGGCCCGGTTCAACGACGCCTGCCGCACGTCGGTGCTGGAGTTCACCCACGACTGGGAGCGGTACGTCACCCGGCAGGCCCGCTGGGTCGACTTCGCCAACGACTACAAGACGCTCGACCTGGACTACATGGAAAGCGTCATGTGGGCCTTCAAGACCCTGCACGACAAGGGCCTGGTCTACGAGGGCTTCCGGGTGCTCGCGTACTGCTGGCGGTGCGAGACGCCGCTGTCGAACACCGAGACCCGGATGGACGACGTCTACCGGGACCGGCACGACCCGACGCTCACCGTCTGGTTCGAGCTGACCGCTGACGAGAACGCGCCGGAGCCGCTGCGCGGGCCGGTCAAGCTCGGCGTCTGGACGACAACGCCGTGGACGCTGCCGTCGAACCTGGCGCTCGCCGTCGGCCCCGACATCGAGTACGCCGTGCTGGAACACCGGGGTTCCCCCGACAGCGAGCGCAGTGGTGAGCGCTACGTCGTCGGCGCCGCGCGCCTCGGCGCGTACGCCAAGGAGCTGGAGGGGTACGAGCAGGTCGGCACCGTGTACGGCCGCGACCTGGTCGGACGCCGCTACACACCGCTCTACGACTTCCTGGTCGAGCCGGCCGGCCCGAACGCCTACCAGGTGCTCGGCGCGGACTTCGTCACCACCGAGGACGGCACCGGGATCGTCCACCTGGCGCCCGCCTTCGGTGAGGACGACCAGAACACCTGCAACGCCGCCGGCATCCCCACCGTCGTGACCGTGGACGACCACACCCGGTTCACCGCGCTGGTGCCGCCGTACCAGGGCGAGCAGGTCTTCGACGTGAACAAGCCGGTGATCCGGGAGCTGAAGGAGCGGGGGGTGGTGCTGCGCCAGGACACCTACACCCACTCCTACCCGCACTGCTGGCGCTGCGACACCCCGCTGGTCTACAAGGCGGTGTCGTCGTGGTTCGTGGCGGTGACCAAGTTCAAGGACCGGATGGTCGAGCTGAACCAGCAGATCAACTGGACGCCCGGCCACATCAAGGACGGCTCGTTCGGCAAGTGGCTGGCGAACGCCCGGGACTGGTCGATCAGCCGCAACCGGTTCTGGGGCTCGCCGATCCCGGTGTGGAAGTCCGACGACCCGAACTACCCGCGGGTGGACGTCTACGGTTCGCTGGAGCAGATCGAGCGGGACTTCGGCGTACGCCTGACCGACCTGCACCGGCCGGCGGTGGACGACCTGGTCCGCCCCAACCCGGACGACCCGACGGGCAAGTCGATGATGCGCCGGGTGCCGGAGGTGCTGGACTGCTGGTTCGAGTCCGGCTCGATGCCGTTCGCCCAGGTGCACTACCCGTTCTCCAACCGCGAGTGGTTCGAGCACCACTACCCGGGTGACTTCATCGTCGAGTACATCGGGCAGACCCGCGGCTGGTTCTACACCATGCACGTGCTGGCCACCGCGCTGTTCGACAGGCCGGCGTTCCGCAACTGCCTGAGCCACGGCATCCTGCTCGGCTCGGACGGACGCAAGATGTCCAAGAGCCTGCGCAACTACCCGGACGTCTACCACGTGTTCGACTCCTACGGGTCGGACGCGATGCGGTGGATGCTGATGTCCTCGCCGGTGCTGCGCGGCGGCGACATGGCGGTCACCGAGTCGGGCATCCGGGACGCGGTGCGCCAGGTGCTGCTGCCGCTGTGGAACGTCTGGTACTTCTTCTCGCTGTACGCCAACGCCGACGGCTACACCGCGCGTCGGCGTACCGACTCGGCGAACGTGCTCGACCGGTACGTGCTGGCGAAGACCAACGAGCTGGTGGCGACCGTCGGCGCGCAGATGGACGCGTACGACATCTCCGGTGCGTGCGCCACCGTGCGGTCCTACCTGGACGCGCTCACCAACTGGTACGTGCGCCGGTCCCGGGACCGGTTCTGGGCCGGGGACGCGGACGCGTTCGACACGCTCTCGACGGTTCTGGAGACGCTGTGCCGGGTGGTGGCGCCGCTGGCGCCGCTGACCGCGGAGGAGATCTGGCGCGGGCTGACCGGCGAGCGGTCGGTGCACCTGACCGACTGGCCGGACGCGGCCGAGTTCCCGGCCGACCACGAGCTGGTCTCCGCGATGGACAACGTCCGGGCGGTCGCCTCGGCGGCGCTGTCGCTGCGCAAGGCCAAGGGCCTGCGGGTGCGGCTGCCGCTGGCGAAGCTGACCGTGGCGTCGCCCGTCGCGGACCAGCTGCGGCCCTTCGCCGACCTGGTCGCCGACGAGGTGAACGTCAAGGAGGTCGTGCTCACCGACGAGGTGTCCGCGTACTGCCAGCAGGTGCTCACCGTGGTGCCGCGGGCGCTCGGCCCGCGCGTCGGCAAGGCCGTCCAGCAGGTGATCAAGGCGGTCAAGGCGGGGGAGTGGGAGCTGCGCGACGGCGCCCCGGTCGCCGCCGGGGTCACGCTGGCCGAGGGCGAGTACGAGCTGCGCCTGGTCGCCGCCGACGCCGAGCACTCCGCGCCGCTGCCAGGCGGTGAGGGAGTGGTCGTGCTGGACACCGAGGTCACGCCGGAACTGGCGGCCGAAGGGCTGGCCCGGGACGTGGTCCGGGTCGTGCAGCAGGCCCGCCGCGAGGCCGACCTGGACGTCTCCGACCGGATCACGGTGGCCGTCTCCGCGTCCGAGGAGGTGCGCGCGGCGGTCGCCGCGTACACCGGGTTCGTGGCCCGGGAGGTGCTCGCCGACAGCATCGACTTCGCCGAGGGCCTCGACGGCTTCGCCGGCGAGGCCGGCGAGGGCGAGCGCGTGACCGTGACGGTCCGCAAGGTGTGAGCGGACCGGGCCCTCCTGCACCCCCTCGGGTGGAGGAGGGCCCGGCCCCAGCGAGTGGACTGCGGGCCACCCGCTCGGTGGCGGACGGCCGCGTCCGCTACCGTGACAGCGCCTGTTTCACGTACGACCGCCGGAGGACCCGTGCCCCTGCTCTACACCATCGGCAAGCTCACCGTGGCGCCCGCGCTCCGGTTGGCCTTCCGTCCGCACGTGGAGGGTTTGGAGCACATCCCGGCGACCGGTGGCGCGATCTTCGCCAGCAACCATCTCTCCGTCGCCGACGAGCTGCTCCTCGGCACCGTGGTGCCCCGTCACCTGGCGTTCTGGGCCAAGTCGGAGTACTTCAAGGGCACCGGGGTCAAGGGCGGCTTCTCCAAGTTCGTGCTCACCGGGCTGGGCGCCATCCCGGTCGAGCGGGCCGGCGGCCGGGCGGCGCTGACCGCGTTCGACGCGGCGATCCCGGTGCTCAAGGCCGGTGACCTGGTAGCCGTCTACCCGGAGGGCACCCGCTCCCCGGACGGGCGGCTCTACCGCGGGCGTACCGGCACCGTCCGGCTGGCGATCGCCGCGAATGTGCCGATCATCCCGGTCGGCGTGACCGGCACCGACAAGGCCCAGCCGATCGGCACGCGGATCCCGCGACCGGGCCGCGCCAAGATCACCATAAAGTTCGGCAAGCCGCTGGACTTCACCGGCCGTCCCGACGACCGCACGTCGCTGCGCGCGATGACCGACGAGATGATGGCCGAGATCCAGAAGCTCAGCGGCCAGGAGTACGTCCCGCGCTACGCCCCGAAGCGCGCCGACCAGGCCACCGGCGACCAGGCCGGCGGCGAGCAGACCGCCTGAGCGGTCACGACTTCGGCACCACCACGCGCTTGCGCAGGTCGTTCAGCAGCCGCCCGCTGTCGTCCACCGACAGCCGGGTGAACACGCCCGTGGTGAGGCTGCCGTGGTCGGCCGATACGCAGACCACCACCGAGTCACCGTCCGCCCGGCCGACCGCGCAGCGTTCGTGGCGTCCCCGTACGCCGGTGTCCACCACCACCGACTCCTGCAGGGCGTAGTCCCCGGCGAGGCGCTCGAGTTCCGACTTGGCGTCCGACTCCGGGTTGAACCGCAGCCCGGTGCTGCCGAACAGCGTCACCCGCTTGCCGTCGCTCGTGCTGTAGATGCCGGCGAACGTGTCCTCGGCCAGCAGGTTCGACTCGCGTACCCGGGACTTCAGCTCCTCGGCGGCGGCCCGGCTGGTGTCGTCCTGGCGCAGCCGCATCGAGTCGATCTGGTCCGGGAGGGTGGCGCTGGCCGGGTACTGGCTGGAGATCGGCTGGAACCACCAGAGCGGGAGACCGCAGCAGCAGGCGACGGAGAGCAGCAGCACCCAGGGCCAGCGACGCCGGCGGCGGGTCCACTTGGGCGGCTGCTGCCAGCCCGGCGGCGGCGCGACCGGCGGCCCGGCCTTGCCCCGGCGCTGCTTCGGCGGCCGTCCGGGCTTCGCCGGCGGCGCGACGGGCGCCGCCGGTGGCAGGGGACGCGCGGCCGGCAGGCCGGGATGGTGCGGCGGCGAGACCGGCCGGGCCGGTCCGGGGTACGGCGGGCTGGGCGGCGGTGAGACCGGCCGGGCCGGTCCGGGGTACGGCGGGCTGGGCGGCGGTGAGACCGGCCGGGCGGCGGGCGGCGCGGCATGGGCCGGTGGTGCCGACTGCGGCGCGGGTTGGGCCGGGTGGGCCGCCGGTGGCGCCGGGTGGGCCGGATGGGGGTTCCCCGGCGTGGCCCAGGGCGCGGTGTAGGGCAGCGTCGGCGTCAGCGGCGGCAGTTCGGGCGCGTGCAGCTCCCAGCCGGTGGTGTCGACCCCTGCCCACGGGTCGACAGGTGTGGCCTCTTCCGGCGACGCGTGCGGCGGCACCGGCGTGGGCTCGGCGGACTCGCCCCAGGCAGGCCGGCGCGGCGGCGGTGGCGGTACGGCGGCGGAACCGCTCCAGCGGGGCGCGGACGCCTCGACCCGGGTCGGATCCGGGGTGTTCTCCACGCGGGTCGGGTCCGGCGTGTTCGCGGCCCGCGCGGAGACCGGGGCGTTCTCGACCTTGGTGGGGTCCAGAGTATTCGCGGGCCGGGGCGGCTGCGGCGCGACGTCGATCCGGGTCGGATCCGGCGGGCGCCCGGTCCGGGGCGTGGGGACGGGCGTGGTGCGGCCGGGAACCGCCGCGGATCCCCGGGCCCGGGTGACAGATACGGGCGGGGTGGCGTCGACGCCGTCCGGCGCTCCGGCGTCGACGGTCGGAGCCTCGTCGCCGGTGGGCGCGTCGGCCGGCATTCCGGCGTCGTCGGTGGGGGCGTCGGCGGCCGTCGCGCTCGCGTGGGCGTCGGCCGTGCCGGTGGGGACGGTGGCGTCGTCGGCCGGTGGGTGCGGGCTCGCGTCGTCGAGCGGGGCGGTGCCGGCCGGGTCCGCCGGTGCCGGTCCGGCTCGTCGGTCTCGCGGTGCCGGTTCAGCCTGGTCGTCCCGCAGAGCCTGCTCGGCCGGTTCGTCCAGCCGAGCGGGTTCGGCCTGTTCCGACTGCTCGTCCGGCGCGACGTCGGACGGCCGGCGGTGGGGCGTACCGTCGTGCGGCCCGCTCTCGGCGGCGCCGGACGGCTGGTCGGCCGGCACCCCGTCGGAGGTCCGGTCGTCGGTGGCGGCCTCCGGCGTGCCGGACGGGGACGCCGGAGCCGAGGCGCCGGTGGCGTCCTCGGTGTCGGCGGCGGTCGGCGGCTCGGTGACGGACGGCCTCTCGGCCCCGTCGGCCGGCCGGTCCGCCCCCGGCTGCGGCTGCGGCATCGCGGCTATCTCCTCTCGCGCCCGTTGCGAGGTTAGTACCGCCCCGCCACCCAGGACGAATTCGCCCGCTCCCCGGCCCCACTCCGGTGATCAAGGAGTTCGTGTCCGTCGGGAGCGCCGGAGAGCGCACAAACTCCTTGATCAACCCGGCGGACACGGGCGCGGGCGCGGGGGAGGGCGGGGGCACCGCGTACGCTTGGGCATCATGAGTGCCCCGTCCACGACCCCGCGTCCTGCCGCCGCCAACTCGGTCTGGCCCCGGCTGGAGCCGTTGCTGCCGCAGGTGACCAAGCCCATCCAGTACGTGGGTGGAGAACTCGGCGCGGTGGTCAAGGACTGGGACGCCGCGACCGTCCGGTGGGCGCTGATGTATCCGGACGCGTACGAGGTGGGCCTGCCCAACCAGGGCGTGCAGATCCTGTACGAGGTGCTCAACGAGCTGCCCGACGTGCTGGCCGAGCGGACGTACGCGGTCTGGCCGGACCTGGAGAAGCTGATGCGCGCCCACGGCGTGCCGCAGTTCACCGTCGACGCCCACCGTCCGGTGCGTGACTTCGACGTGTTCGGCGTCTCGTTCTCCACCGAGCTGGGCTACACCAACCTGCTCACCGCGATCGACCTGGCCGGCATCCCGATGCTCGCCGCCGACCGCACCGACGCCGACCCGGTGATCGTGGCCGGCGGGCACGCCGCGTTCAACCCGGAGCCGATCGCCGACTTCGTCGACGCCGCGGTGCTCGGCGACGGCGAGGAGGCGGTGCTCGAGATCACCGCCATCGTGCGGGAGTGGAAGGCCGAGGGCTCCCCGGGCGGCCGGGACGAACTGCTGCTGCGGCTGGCCCGCACCGAGAGCGTCTACGTGCCGCGCTTCTACGACGTCGACTACCTGCCCGACGGCCGGATCCAGCGGGTCGTGCCGAACCGCCCGGACGTGCCGTTCCGGGTGCACAAGCGCACGACCATGGACCTGGACGCCTGGCCGTACCCGAAGAAGCCCCTGGTCCCGCTCGCCGAGACGGTGCACGAGCGGTACGCGGTGGAGATCTTCCGGGGCTGCACCCGGGGCTGCCGGTTCTGCCAGGCCGGCATGATCACCCGCCCGGTGCGGGAGCGTTCGATCACCACCGTCGGCCAGATGGTCAAGGAAGGACTGGAGTTCTCCGGCTTCCACGAGGTGGGCCTGCTGTCGCTGTCGTCGGCCGACCACTCGGAGATCGGCGACATGTGCTCCGGCCTGGCCGAGCAGTACGCGGGCACGAACGTCTCGCTGTCGCTGCCCTCGACCCGGGTGGACGCGTTCAACATCGACCTGGCCCAGGAACTGTCCCGCAACGGGCGCCGGACCGGTCTGACCTTCGCCCCCGAGGGCGGGTCGGAGCGGATCCGCAAGGTGATCAACAAGATGGTGTCGAAGGAAGACCTCATCCGCACCGTGGTCACCGCGTACTCCAACGGCTGGCGCCAGGTGAAGCTCTACTTCATGTGCGGCCTGCCCACCGAGACCGACGAGGACGTCCTGGAGATCGCCGACATGGCGCACGAGGTGATCCGGGCCGGCCGCGCGGCCACCGGGTCCAAGGACATCCGCTGCACGGTCTCCATCGGCGGGTTCGTGCCGAAGCCGCACACCCCGTTCCAGTGGGCCTCGATGGAGCGGCCGGAGGTCATCGACGGCCGGCTCAAGCTGCTCAAGCAGGCCATCAACAGCGACCGGTCGCTCGGCCGGGCGATCGGCTTCCGCTACCACGACGGTGAGCCGTCGCTGATCGAGGGCCTGCTGTCGCGGGGCGACCGCCGGGTCGGCGCGGTGATCCGCAAGGTCTGGGAGAACGGCGGCCGGTTCGACGGCTGGAGCGAGCACTTCTCGTACCAGCGCTGGGTCGACGCCGCCGCCGAGGTCCTGCCGGCGTACGGCGTGGACCTCGACTGGTACACCACCCGCGAGCGCGAGGAGCTGGAGGTCCTGCCCTGGGACCACCTCGACTCCGGCCTGGACAAGGACTGGCTCTGGCAGGACTGGCAGGACTCGCTGTCGGAGTACGAGCAGGACGACTGCCGCTGGACGCCCTGCTTCGACTGCGGCGTCTGCCCGTCCATGGACACCGAGATCCAGATCGGCCCGACCGGCCGCAAGCTGCTGCCGCTCACCCCGGTCAACGGGCTGAAGCTGCCCGCAGCCGCCCAGGGCTGAGGCCGCCGACACCACCACGGAGCGCGGGAACCCGACCGGGTTCCCGCGCTCCGTGGTCTTTTCCCGGTGACCGGCGCGGTACGCGGGGTGGGGGTGCCCCGACTGGTCCTTCCTCGATACGCTGCGTCCGTAATGGACCGGCCGGGGCCGGCAGCGGGGAGGACAGGCAGCATGGGCATCAATCCGCCGGACACCGGCGATCTGCACGTCAGCGTCGAGGACCTGGATGCGGCGGCCGAGTACATCGAGCGCCTCAAGCAGTACGTCGAGGACACCATCTCCTGGGAGATGGAACGCATCAAGGAGAACATGAAGGGCGACAGCAACAGCCCGCAGATCGTCTCGAACGGCACCCCGTTCGGCGCGTTCGCCGACGCCCGGTTGCAGTGGCAGGCGCTGGAGCGCTCCACGGCCAACATGGAGGCGCACCTCAAGGGCCTCTCCGCCAAGCTGGCCGGCCTGAAGAAGGGCACCGAGGACATCGCCAAGGCGTTCCGTGACGCCGAGGAGCGCAACGCCGCGAACGGCAAGGACATCGAGCGGCTGCTGGAGTCCGCTGCTCCGCCGCCCGGTGGCGCCGAGCCGCCCACCTACCCGTACACGGCCTGAGAGAGGAGACGGTCATGGCTGGAGCCACCTGGGAACGCTGTGTCCGCGAGGTGACGCTGTCGGCGGATCCGTACACCGTCGGCCTGGTCGGCTCGGGGTGGAGCAACCTCTCCACCGCTCTCGGCCACCTGCGCGACTCCCTCGTCGGCCGGTCGTTCGTCGGCCCGATCGCGGCCGGTCAGGAGCGTCCGCACACCGGCGGCCTGCCCGGGATGCTCGCCGGCTGGAAGGGCAGCGGCGGCGACGCGTACCGCGAGCACCTGTCCGAGATCGGCAAGGACATCGAGGAACTCATCACGCACGCCAGCAACGTCGGCGGCGCGCTGTCGCGGATCGAGGGCGACATCCGCAAGACGGTGGCGAGCATCCCGATCCCGCTGATGGACAACTTCGGCTGGAACGAGTGGAGCCTGCCCGGCGGCACCGAGCTGGACGACGCACGCGACGGTGAGAGCCAGTCCGGCTTCCTCGCCGCCTTGCGCAGCGACTACCAGGGCAACCAGGCGTTGTACGCCGACGGCGCGTTCCGCGACAAGGCCGACGACCTGGAAGCCACCATGAAGATCGACGGCAACGCCAGCGACCAGAAGCGTGGCGGCTGGTGGGACACCAAGTCGCACCTCGACAACTGGTACAACGACAACCAGAAGGCGGCCAACGCGGCGATGGCGCCGTTGCCGGCCGCGGTGGAGGCCGAGCGCCCCAAGCTGGCCGTACCCCAGCACAAGGGCGACTTCGGCGACGGCTACCGGGGCGACCCGCGCGTTCCCCCGACCGGCGTACCCGGTGGTGGCCTGCCCGGCGGCGGCGCACCCGGCGGCGGCATGCCGGGCGGCGGCATGCCCGGCGGCGGTGGCGGCCCGATGCCGTCCATCGGCAGCACCGGCATCGGTGGCGGCACGCCCGGTGGCGGTTCGTACACGCCGCCGCCCGGCGCGCCCGGCGGCGGCATCCCCGGCGGCGGCTCCTACACCCCGCCGACCACCGGCGGCCCGCCCGAACTCGGTGGCGCCCCCGGCTCGGGCACCCCGGAGTACGGCAGTGGTCTGGCCGGCGCGGGCGGGCCCGGCACGATCACCGCAGGCGGGCCGAGCACCCTCGGTCTGGGCGGCGGTGGCGCGGGTGCACTGAGCGCCGGTGGTGGCGGCGTCGGCGGCGGTGGCGCCGGCCTGGGTTCGGCCGGTGGGATCGGCGGCGGCGGGATCGGCGCGGCCGGCGGCATGGCCATGGGCGGCCTGCCCGGCATGGTCGGCGGCGGTAACGGCAAGGTCCCGCCACTGACCAGCGCGGCCAGCGCGTTGAAGGCCGCGGCCGGGGCGGGACCGGGCGGCGCGGCCGGTGCGCGTGGCGGGATGGCCGGCGCCGGGATGATGGGCGGCGGGATGATGGGCGGCCACGGCGGCGCCGGCCACGGCGGCGACGCGGCAGGGCACTCGTCATGGTTGACTGAGGACGACGATCCGTGGGGCGCCGGTGACGGTGCGTCCCCGGGCATCCTGCGATGAGGACAGACGGATGAAGGTGCACGTCGGTGCGCTCCGGCCGGTGGCGGCCGGCCTGCTCGCCGGGCTGATGCTGCTGGGTGCCGCCGCCCAGCCGGCGGTCGCCGCTCCGCGCCGTGCCGAGCAGTGGTATCTGGACGAGCTGCGGATCGACAGGGCGCACCAGATCTCCACCGGCCGGGGCGTCGTCGTCGGCGTGGTGGACACCGGCGTCGACGCGGGGCACCCCGACATGCGGGGCCAGCTGCTGGCCGGGGGGAGCACCCGCGACTCCGGCGACGGGCGGCGCGACCCGGACGGTCACGGCACCCACATGGCCGGGATCATCGCGGCCAACGGGACCGGGGTGGTGGGCATCGCGCCCGACGCCCGGATCCTGCCCATCCGGAAGCCCGCCGGCGACGCGTTCACCTCGGACGACTCCGCGCGGGGCATCCGGATGGCTGTCGACGGCGGGGCGAAGGTGCTCAACCTGTCGTACGGCGGCGCCGGAGCCGTGGAGGAGATCGAGGAGGCCGCGATCCGGTACGCGCTGGAGCGCGACGTGGTCGTGGTGGCCGCCGCCGGGAACGTCCGGCAGGCCGGCCCGGACGTCACCTCACCCGCCAAGATCCCCGGCGTGATCGCGGTGACCGGCACGGTGCGGGGCGGAGGCTTCTGGTCCGGATCGGCCCAGGGCCCGGAGGCGGTGATCGCCGCGCCCGGCGACGAGGTCTACAACATCGGCCCGGACCGGGGCTACGGCTGGGGTGACGGCACCTCCGACGCGGCCGCCGTCGTCTCCGGCGTCGTGGCGCTGATCCGGTCGAAGCACCCGAAGCTCTCCGCGCCCGATGTGATCAACCGGATCATCCGTACCGCCCGGGACGCCGGTCCGCCCGGCCGGGACCCCCGGTTCGGCTTCGGCCGGATCGACCCGGTGGCGGCGCTCACCGCCGACGTGCCGTCGGTGTCGGCGAACCCGCTGCTCGGGGCCGCCCCAGCGAGCGGGTCCGCGCCGCCGGCCGCCGCCGAGGACGACAACTTCGACGTGACGAAGTACGGCGACCGGGGCGGTCCCACCGACCAGCAGGTGATGGTCATCGGCATCGGCATCGCCGTGGCGGTCGTGGTGCTGCTGACGCTCGTGGTGTTCCTGATCTGGAACCGCCGCCGTCACCGGCGCGAACTGGCCGAAGCCGGCTCGATCCCGGACGACGCGCTGGACCGGATGAACGGCGGTGGGCAGGGTCCGCCGGTGCCCGCCGGTCACGCGGCCGCCCCACCGCCCGGCTACGGCGGCTACCCGCCACCCGGCGCGCAACCTCAGCCGGGCGGATACCCGCAGCAGGGCGGATACGCCCAGCCGGGTGGATACGCCCAGCCGGGTGGACATCCGCAGCCGGGCGGGTATCCCCAACCCGGTGCGGGCGCCTACCCGCCCCAGGGCCAGGTCCCCCACGCCCCGCCTGGTCAGAGCCCGTACGCCCCACCCGGCGACAACCGCTCCTGACCCGTCCCGCGCCGGAGGCCCGGCGGCGTGCACCAGCACCCGCCGGCCCTCCGGCAGCCCGGCGCCGAGCGCCCGGCGCCCGCAGCTCGGGCGCCCGCAGGTCGCCCTCGCAGCCCCAACCCGCGCGTCCCGCCTGCACCCCACACCCCGCACCGCGCCCGCCCCGCACCCCGCCCGCACCCGCTCCGCTCCGTCGATCATGAAGTTGGCGGCATGATCAGAGATCAACTTCGCCGTCAACTTCATGATCGACGGGGTTGGGCGGGGTTGGACGGGGTGGGGTGGGAGGCGGCGGGGTGGGAGGCGGTGGGGTGGAGGGAAGGGCGGCGGTGTTTGTGGGGGTTTGGGGTGGGTGGGGTGGCCCCGGGTGTGGGGCGCGGCGGGCGCTGCGCCAGGATGGGACCGATACGCAGGCACAGCCGAGGAGCTCACGATCGCCAGAAAGCCTCAACCCGAGGGCGGCCAGGCCCCCGTCGTCCAGCGGGTCCGTATCCGGTACGCCAAGCGTGGTCCGCTGCGGTTCACCTCGCACCGGGACTTCGCCCGGGCCTTCGAGCGCGCGTTGCGCCGGGCCGGTGTGCCGATCGCCTTCTCCCAGGGCTTCACCCCGCACCCGAAGATCTCGTACGCCTCGGCCGCCCCGACGGGTGTGGCGAGCGAGGCCGAGTACCTGGAGATCGGGCTCCGGGAGCCGGTCGACCCGGCGCGGCTGCGCGAGGCGCTCGACGCCGCGCTCTCGCCCGGACTCGACGTCCTCGACGCGGTGGAGGCCACCGGCGGCAGCCTGGCCGACCGGATCGAGGCGTCGTACTGGCGGATCGAGCTGCCCGAGGTCGATCCGAAGGTGCTCGCGGCCGCCGTGGCGGCGTTCACCGCCGCCGAGGAGATCCAGGTCGAGCGGATGACCAAGCAGGGGCGGCGTACGTTCGACGCCCGCGCGGCAGTGGTGTCTATCGATGTCATGGCTCCGGCTGAGACGCCTTCCGGGGCGGCGGCCGTGCCGTGTGCGATACTCGAACTGGTCGTGCGGCAGGTCACCCCGTCCGTTCGGCCCGATGACGTCCTGTCCGGCCTCCGCGCGGTGGCCGCCTTGGAGCCGCCGGTCACCCCGAAGGTGATCCGGCTGGCGCAGGGCACGCTGACCGCGCAGGGCGAGATCGTCGATCCGTTGGAAGCGGATCGCGACGGGGCAACCATCGGAGAGCGCTGACCGTCGGTCAACGCTCTGGCAGGCAGACTTCGGCGGTCGCGCGCCTGCGCGCCCGGCGGAAACACCTTTGCGGCAACCCTGCGTGGCAGCGCTCACCCGCGCCCGGGGCGGCCAGAACTGGAGAACGTCCATGCTCGAGAACGAGCCCGAGGGCAGCGAACGGACCGGCGCAGAGCCGGCCGGGACGACCGCCGACAGTGCCGGCACCGCCTCCGGCAGCGCCGCGAACACGACGCCGGCTGGCGCCGAGGGCGCCACCACGGAGGGCACCGCCACCGTGGAGGGCACCGCCGTCGCGGAAGGCACCGCCACCGTGGAGGGCGCCGCCGAGACCAAGCCGCCGGCCCGGAAGCGGGCCAGCCGTCGCAAGGTCGCCCCGCTGAACCAGCCGGAGCAGACCGACGCGCCCGTCGAGGCGTCCACGGCCGCGACGGGCAGCGGCGAGTCGCCCCAGGCCGAGGTGTTCGCACCGGTGGCCGGCGAACTGGACACCGCGCCGAAGACCACCCGGCGGCGCCGTAAGGCGACCCCGGCGAAGGCGGTCGAGGAGCCGGTGGCCGCGGCCGGGGTGGAGGCGGCCTCGGAGGAGGTCGTGCCGCCGGTCAAGGTGACCCGGACGCGTCGCCGCAAGGCCACGCCGCCGGCTGCCGAGCCGGTCGCGCCGGACGAGACCGCCGGGCAGACGTCCGCGGACGTGATCGACGGGCCGGTCTCCGCGGCCGGTGGCGACCTGATCGCCGAGGGACGCGCCGACATCGACGGCGGCGAGGCAACCGCCCCGGACGGGACCGCCGTCGGGGAGACCGCGGGTACCGCCGCCGGGACCGGCGGGCGGACCCGCACCGGACGGCGCGCCGCCGCCGGCAAGACCACCGCCGCCGGCGACAGGACCACCGGCGGGAACGAGGGCACCACCAGCGGGAACGAGGCCGCCGGCGCCGGCATGGCGAGCACGGGCGGCGTGGCCGCCATCGGTGAGCCCACCGGCGAGGACATCGAGGACGAGGACGCCGAGAGCGAGACCGGCGAGACCGTCGAGGACGCGAGCGGCGCGTCGGCGCGTACCGCAGAGGTCGACCTGGCCCGCAGCGGCGGCCCGGCGGACGCGACGGGCGTCGTGTCGACGGGCGCCGCCGTGCCGCGCGCCGCCGAGGAGCCGGCCGAGACGCCGCCGGCCACCGGCCGCCGTCGTCGTGCCGCGCTCTCCGCGCCGACCGTCCTGTTCATGGCGCCGCAGCCCGACGAGGCACCCGCCGTCCAGGTCACGTACCCGGCGGCGGAGGAGCCGATCGAGGAAGCGGTCGAGACCGGCCGGCGCCGCCGTCGCGGCCGCCGTGAGGTCGAGCCGGTCGAGGCCGAGGTCGAGCCCGAGGTCGCCGAGGAGGAGCCGGCCACCGAGGCCGAGGAGACCGCCGAGACGGACGAGGACGACGAGACGGCCGCGGGCCGCCGTCGCCGTCGCCGGGGCCGCCGGGGTCGTGGCCGGGGCAAGGGCGGCGCGGACGAGGCCGACGACGAGGACATCGAGGAGCCCGTCGCGGCGGAGACCGCCGAGGGCGAGGCCGAGGAGACCGCCGAGGACGAGGAGGCCGAGGGCGAGGGGATGACCCGTCGCCGTCGCCGCCGTCGTCGCCGGGGGGCGGGGGAGTCGGACACCGCCGCCGAGGACGGCGTGCCGACCGTCGTCAAGATCCGTGAGCCGCGCAAGCCGGTCGACGAGGTGCAGGGCGTCTCCGGCTCGACCCGGCTGGAGGCCAAGCGGCAGCGCCGCCGGGACGGCCGCGAGCAGCGGCGTACCCGGCCGCCGATCCTGAGCGAGTCGGAGTTCCTGGCCCGCCGCGAGGCGGTGGACCGGGTGATGGTGGTCCGCCAGCGCGGCGACCGCACCCAGATCGCCGTGCTCGAGGACGGGGTGCTCGTCGAGCACTACGTCACGCGGAACTCGTCCGGCACCATGGCCGGCAACGTCTACCTGGGCAAGGTCCAGAACGTCCTGCCGAGCATGGAGGCGGCGTTCGTCGACATCGGGCGCGGGCGCAACGCGGTCCTGTACGCCGGTGAGGTCAACTGGGACGCCACCGGCCTGGAGGGCCGGGCCCGCTCGATCGAGCAGGCGCTGCGCTCCGGCGACTCGGTGCTGGTGCAGGTGACGAAGGACCCGATCGGGCACAAGGGCGCGCGGCTGACCAGCCACATCGCGCTCTCCGGCCGGCACCTGGTCTACGTGCCGAACGGCAACGCGTCCGGGATCAGCCGCAAGCTGCCCGACACCGAGCGCAAGCGGCTGCGGGACGTGCTGAAGAAGCTGGTGCCGGACGGCGCCGGGGTGATCGTCCGGACCGCGGCCGAGGGCGCCAGCGAGGACGAGCTGGCGCGTGACGTCAAGCGGCTCCAGGCGCAGTGGGAGGACATCCAGGCCAAGGCGACCGAGGGTGGCGCCCCGGTGCTGCTCTACGAGGAGCCGGACCTGGTCATCCGCGTGGTCCGGGACCTCTTCAACGAGGACTTCCGCGAACTGGTCATCGAGGGTGAGTCCGCGTACGGCGAGGTCGAGTCGTACCTGTCGCACGTGTCTCCGGACCTGGTGGCGCGGCTGCGCCGGCACGCCGGGGTGGCGGACGTGTTCGCCGAGTACCGGATCGACGAGCAGATCCTCAAGGGGCTGGACCGGAAGGTCTTCCTCCCCTCGGGCGGTTCGCTGGTGATCGACCGCACCGAGGCGATGACTGTCATCGACGTCAACACCGGCAAGTACACCGGCTCCGGCGGCAACCTGGAGGAGACGGTCACCCGCAACAACCTGGAGGCGGCCGAGGAGATCGTGCGCCAGCTGCGGCTGCGTGACCTCGGCGGCATCGTGGTGATCGACTTCATCGACATGGTGCTGGAGTCGAACCGGGAGCTGGTGCTGCGCCGGCTCACCGAGTGCCTCGGCCGGGACCGCACGAAGCACCAGGTCACCGAGATCACCTCGCTCGGCCTGGTGCAGATGACCCGCAAGCGCATCGGCGCGGGCCTGCTGGAGGCGTTCAGCGAGACCTGCGAGTGCTGCAAGGGCCGGGGCGTGATCATCCACACCGAGCCGGTGCCGGAGAAGCCACGCGGCGGCGCGGGGGAGAAGGTCAAGGCGGTCGCCTCGGCGGTGGCCGCGCCGGCCGAGGAGAAGAGTGGCCGGCGCCGGGGCCGCAAGGCCGCCGCGGAGAAGCCCGCCGTGGAGGCCGCGCCGGAGCAGCCGGCCGCGCAGCCGCAGGCTGCCGCCGAGCCGCCCGCGGCCGTCGCGCCGCCGGAGCGGACCGTCGCCGAGGTGGTCGAGAACGACGACGACTACTACGACACCCAGGGCTACGACCTGTCCCGGTTCGAGTCGGAGACGCCGGCCGCCCCGGCGGTCGCGGACAGCCAGGAGGGCGACTCGGCCCGGCTGGCCGCCGCCGACGACCCGGACGCGATCGGAGACGGGGACAACGACGACGACAGCGGTGCCCCGCGCCGGCGGGCGCGGCGCGGCGGGGCCCGGCGGCGTACCCGGCCGTGAGGCTCTGACCTGCTCGAACAGGACCCCTGAATCCGTGCGCTATGGGTGGATTCAGGGGTTCTGTCGTGTCCGTCGGCCCGCCGGGACGGCGCGGACCGCGGGGCCGGTTTGGGGGGCGGGCCGGGTATGCCGTACGCTTGCCTGCGGCGCACTTTGGTGTGCCGAGTTCCCGCGTGCCCGCGCTGCCGGTGTCACGGCTCCCGGCGAGACGCCGTGGGAACGACCGCGAACGGTGTGACAGCCGACAGCGGTGGAATAGACGCCAGTAGCCTCAACGACAGGGAGTCCGCCTCCGATGTACGCGATCGTCAAGACCGGCGGCAAGCAGTACAAGGTCGCCGAGGGCGACGTGATCGAGGTCGAGAAGCTCGCCGGTGCCCCCGGCGACGCGGTGAAGCTCACCGCGGTGCTCCTCGTCGACGGTGACGACCTGGTGACCGACGCGGCCAAGCTCGCGAAGGTCGCGGTGTCCGGCGAGATCGCCGCGCACACCAAGGGCCCGAAGATCCGGATCCACAAGTTCAAGAACAAGACCGGCTACCACAAGCGCCAGGGTCACCGCCAGCCGCTGACCCAGGTCAAGGTGACCGGCATCTCCAGCGGGAAGTAGGTCGTCCTCCAATGGCTCACAAAAAGGGTGCGTCCAGCTCGCGTAACGGCCGTGACTCCGCGGCCCAGCGACTCGGCGTGAAGCGCTTCGGTGGTCAGGTCGTCAGCGCGGGTGAGATCCTCATCCGTCAGCGTGGCACCAAGTTCCACCCCGGTGACCTGGTCGGCCGTGGCGGCGACGACACGCTGTTCGCGCTGGCCGCCGGTTCGGTGCAGTTCGGCACCAAGCGCGGTCGCAAGACCGTCAGCATCGTGCCGCAGCAGTAGTTCTCCTGCGAAGCGGGCCGCGGACCTCGAGTCCCGGCCCGCTTCGCTTTTCCCCGTGCGGGGCGGACCCCGCTGGAAGGATTGGCGTCGTGACGACGTTCGTTGACCGGGTCGTCCTGCACATGCAGGCCGGCGACGGCGGGCACGGCTGTGTCTCGATCCACCGGGAGAAGTTCAAGCCGTTCGGCGGGCCGGACGGCGGCAACGGCGGCCACGGCGGCAGCGTGTCGCTGGTGGTCGACCCGCAGGTCACCACGCTGCTCGACTTCCACTTCCGGCCGCACCTGAAGGCCGAGAACGGCAAGGGCGGCGCCGGCTCGAACCGGGACGGCGCCAACGGCCGCGACCTGGTCATCAAGGTGCCGAACGGCACCGTCGTGCAGAGCCTCGACGGCGAGGTGCTGGCCGACCTGGTCGGCGTCGGCACCACGTTCGAGGCGGCCCGGGGCGGCCGGGGCGGGCGCGGCAACGCCTCGCTGGCGAACGCCCGCCGCAAGGCACCCGGCTTCGCCGAGCTGGGGGAGCCCGGCGACCGGCTGGACGTCGTGCTGGAGCTCAAGAGCGTCGCCGACGTGGGCCTGGTCGGCTTCCCGTCCGCCGGCAAGTCGTCGCTGATCTCGGTGATCTCCGCGGCCAAGCCGAAGATCGCCGACTACCCGTTCACCACCCTGGTGCCGAACCTGGGCGTGGTGCGGGTGGACAACCACACCTTCACCGTCGCCGACGTACCCGGCCTGATTCCGGGTGCGGCCAGCGGCAAGGGCCTCGGCCTGGAGTTCCTCCGCCACGTCGAGCGCTGCGCCGTACTGGTGCACGTGATCGACACCGCCACGCTGGAGCCCGGCCGCGACCCGCTCGCCGACATCGACGCCATCGAGTCCGAGCTGTCCCAGTACGGCGGCCTGACCGACCGGCCCCGGCTGGTCGCGCTCAACAAGGTCGACGTGCCGGACGGCAAGGACCTCGCCGACATCGTCCGCCCCGACCTGGAGGCGCGCGGCCTGCGCGTGTTCGACGTCTCCACCGCCACCCGAGAGGGTCTGCGCGAGCTGATGTACGCGATGGCGGAGCTGGTCGACCAGGGCCGCCGCGCCGCCCCGCCCGCCGAGCCGACCCGGATCGTGATCCGCCCGAAGGCGGTCGACGACGCCGGCTTCACCATCGAGGCCGAGCCGGACGGCTCGTACACGGTGCGCGGCAGCCGGCCGGAGCGCTGGGTCAAGCAGACCAACTTCGACAACGACGAGGCGGTGGGTTACCTGGCCGACCGGCTGGCCCGCCTCGGCGTCGAGGAGAAGCTCGCGAAGGCCGGCGCCCAGGCCGGCGACCTGGTGCGCATCGGTGACCGGGAGTTCGACTGGCAGCCGACGCTCTACGCCGGCGTCGACTTCGTACCCGGCAACCGGGGCACCGACGTGCGGCTGGAGGAGAAGACGAACCGGCCGTCGGCGTCGGACCGGCTCGCGGCCCGCAAGGCCCGCCGGGTCCGGCCGGAGGACGAGGTCGAGGCCGCGCCGGCGGCGGAAGCGGACGCCGAGTAGCCGTTTCCGGGTCGGTGGCGGGAAACCTGCGCGAAATCCGGCGGATCTAGCGTACGGGCATGTTGATCGAGTCCCGTCCCGCCACCGATCCGGAGATTGCCGCGCTCGTCGTCGCCCAGCAGCGTGAGCTGCGCGACGCGGACGGCGGGCTGGACGGGCAGGTCACCGTCGTGCACACCGACATCCACTACCTGGCCGCAGTGGTGGGCGGCCGGGCGGTCGGCTGCGGCGGGCTCCAGGCGCTCGACGCCGACACCGGTGAGCTGAAGCGGATGTACGTGCGGCCGGCGTTCCGGGGGCGGGGCATCGCCCGGCAGCTGCTCGTGGCGCTGGAGGAACTGGCGTTCCAGGCGGGGCACCGCACGGTGTGCCTGGAGACGGGCACCTACCTGCCGGCCGCGATCGGGCTCTACCGGTCCAGCGGCTACGAGCCGATCCCGGTGTACGGCGAGTACGTGGACAACCCGTACAGCGTCTGCTTCGCCAAGCGGCTGCCGGTGGCGGCCTGATCGGCGGCTGACGCTCAGGCGCTCGTCTGCGCGTGCGGCGCGGTGACCGGCTTGGACTCCGGGCTGGCGTGCTGGCGCAGCACGATGCTGAGCAGGATCAGCACGCCGACGGCGAGGAACTCGCTCTGCCAGTTCTGCATCGACTGGAACCAGAAGTCGCTGGTGCCGAGGAACTGCCACGCGCTGATCGGGGCTGCGCCGCTCTCCAGCGCCTGCTCCTGGTTGTAGGCGGCCACGCCGCCGAACAGGTGCCCCAGGAACGCGCCCCCGAAGATCATCAAAAGCGCGATGGAGAGGCTGTTGCGGTAGACCACGAGCGGCAGCCCGCCGACGCGTACCGGCCACGGCGAATCGGGGCGGGCGTGGTCGCGGTTGTCCTCCGGCCGGTCCGTCTGGTCCTCCGGCTTCGACTCGGCCGAGCCCTTCTGCACCAGGTACGCGGTGAGCAGCACGTACCCGCCCATCTGGAGGAACTCCGACTCCCAGTTCTCGAACACCGCCTCGGCGAAGTGCCCGGTGCCGAGATAGGCCCACCAGCTCAGCGGCTCGGCGCCGTACCGGCTCAGCTCCTCGTTGTGCACCTGCCAGCCGAACACGCTCTGCAACAGCAGGAAAACCAGGAACGCGCCGAGCATGGCGACCGAGAGCATGTTGTCGCGCAACCACCGTGGCATCGCCGGACCTCCTCGACCCGCTCGCGGTTGCCCTCCTGCCCGGCATCGGGCCGGGGCAAACGCCGCACCGGCGTGTCGCGCCTGGTCAGGGGCGGTCGAACGGGGCTTCCACCCGGGTGCCGGTGCCGAGGTTGTTGTTGAGCAGCAGGCCGGCGGCGAGCATGCCGAAACCGAGGACCAGGTGCAGCCAGTTGTCGGCGTCGTTCACCGGCACGAAGTTGGCAGCGGTGTCGCGGTCGATGGCGAAGCCGTACAGCCAGAGCACCAGGTAGAGCGCGCCGCCACCGGCCAGGAAGACCCGTGCCCCGGCCAGCCGCCGGGCCATCACCAGACCGACCAGCCCGAACAGCAGGTGCACCAGGTTGTGCAGCACCGACACCTGGAACACCCCGAGCAGCTTCGCCTCGGAGTGATGCCCGGCGAACGTCAGCTCGCCGTAGTGCGTGGTGATGCCGGGAATGAAACCGAGCACGCCGATGAGCGCGAAGACGGCGGCCGCCGCGAGGGCGACCTTCTGCACCGTAGGCCGGGCGTGTTCGCGCACGTCACGTGCCATCCCTGTCACCCCCGTGGAACTCGCCGCCGCCCGGGCGGGCAGGCACCCCATTGTCTGACCGGGGTGGGGCGCTTCCGCAGAGAATTCACGAATCAGGCATGGACCCACCGACCCGGGGTAGGGCGATTGTCACGCGGAAACAAATCCGCGTACCCCCCGAAGACAACCGCTGGGAAGACACGAGCGGAAGGGACATCATGACTCAGGATCTTTCCCCCAGTTCGGCCACGTACCAGTCGACGAACGGTGGTGGCGGTGTACGGGACCAGGCCCGCCAGGTCGGCTCCGACGCCGCGAACGCGGGCGGCGCCGTGGCGCAGACCGCCAGGGAGCAGGGCCGGGAGGTGGTGGGCGAGGCCAAGCGGCAGGCCCGCGACCTCTACAGCGAGACCCGCAGCCAGGTCACCGCGCAGGCCGGTCAGCAGCAGCAGCGCGCCGCCAGCGGACTGCGCTCCCTCGCCGACGAGATGCGCACCATGGCGCAGCAGGGCGGTGGCTCCGGGCCGGTCACCGAGCTGGCCCACCAGGCGGCCGAGCGGGTGCACGGCGTGGCCGGCTGGCTGGAGCAGCGCGAGCCGGGCGACCTGCTCCACGAGGTGAAGAACTACGCCCGCCGCAACCCCGGCACGTTCCTCGTCGGCGCGGCGCTGCTGGGCGTGGTCGCCGGACGGCTCACCCGCAACATCACCGCGCTCGGCGACGACAGCGCGGCGCGGCCGGCGTACGACCCGGACCGTACCGCCGTCATCCCGACCGCGCGTGAGATGCCGGACCAGGTGCCGCCGGGCGGCTACCTCGACCCGACGCCGGGCAGCTACGCCGAGCCGGACCCGGGCTACTCCGCGCCGGGCGCGACCTACCCGACCGGCGGCGCCCCGAACACCTGGGCCGACCCGGCGGGTGGCACCGGTCAGCCGCTGCCGCCGCCGGAGCGCACCGACCCGCTGCCGGGCGTCCCGTCGACCGGCGCTCCCCGCCCGTGACCGGCCGCACCGGCAGAAGGGAGGCGACGGCATGACCGTACCCACGCAGGACCCCGGCTATCAGGCGGCGGGCGCCCCGCCCCACGCCGACGAGGTGCGGAGCAGCTCGATCGGCGACCTGATGCGTCAGGTCACCACGGACCTGTCCACGCTGATGCGCCAGGAGGTCGAGCTGGCCAAGGCGGAGATCCGCCAGGAGGGCAAGAAGGCGGGCAAGGCCGCCGGACTGTTCGGCGGCGCCGGCTTCGGCGGCTACATGGTGGCGCTCTTCGTCTCGATCGCGATCTGGCAGTTCCTCGACAACGTCATGGACTCCGGGCTGGCCGCGCTGATCGTGGCCGTCATCTGGGCCGCTGTCGCGGCGGTCCTGTACTCGATGGGCAAGAAGAACGCCGAGCGGATCCGCGGCCTGAAGCAGACCAACGACAGCGTGCAGCGCATTCCCGACGCGCTCAAGCCGCACCCGGAGGGAGTGACCCGATGAGCACCGATCCCGAGCAGATCCGCCGCGAGATCGAAGCCACCCGCAACAACCTCAGCTCGGACGTGGACGCCTTGGCGTACAAGGTCAGCCCGAGCCGCATCGTCGACGACCGCAAGCAGCGCGTCCGCAGCGCGCTGACGAACGTGAAGGACAAGGTGATGGGAACCGCATCGGACCTCGGCCACAGCACCGGCAACGCCGCCCACTCGGTGGGCGACCACGCCTCCTCGATGGCGTCCACGGTGGGCGACAAGGCGCAGTCCGCCGCCGCCACGGTGAGCGACGCCGCGCACCGGGCGCCGGAGGTGGTGCGGCGCAAGTCCGAGGGCAACCCGATCGCCGCCGGGGTGATCGCCTTCGGTGTCGGCATGCTGGTCTCCTCGCTGATCCCGGCCACCCGCCGCGAGCAGCAGGTCGCCGCGCAGGTCAAGGAGAAGGCCGCCGAGCACGGCGGGGTGGTGAAGGAGAAGCTGGGCGAGGTCGCCGGTGAGCTGAAGGAGGAGCTGCGCGAGCCGGCGCAGCACGCCGCCGAGTCGGTGAAGGCCACCGCGCAGGACGCCGCGCACACGGTCAAGGATGACGGCCGCGCCGCCGCCCAGGACGTCCGGCACAGCGCCGAGCAGGTGCGGTCCTGAAGGTCCGCACCTCCGGTTAGGAAGGGCCCCTTTTTATCGCCCAGGCGATAAAAAGGGGCCCTTCCTTACACCTCGGCGCGCAGCGGTGGTGGGGGCACGGCTCCGGTTTCCACCCAGAGCACCAGGTCGTCGGGGCGGCGCCGGGTCATCCGCCGGCGGAGAACCCGTGTGGAGTTGGCCGCCGTCCGCAGCCGGGCGCCCGCGTAGGGCACCCCGCCGCGCAGCCGCCGGCCCACCGCCAGCCAGGCGCACAGGCCGCGCTCCAGCACCCAGGCGGGCGCGGCCAGGCTCGTGTGCGCCGGGAAGACGCGGGCACCGCCCGCCCGTCGCCGGCCCAGCTCCGCCACCGCGACGGTCGCCAGCCCGGCCCGCAGCAGCAGCCCGGTCCGGCGGGTGGCGAGCGCGACGGCCGTCGCCGGCAGCACCGCCAGCGCGGCCAGCAGCCACCCCGGCCGGGCCGTCTCGTCGTACGCCTGGCGGACGCGCTGCCCGAGGAAGTGCGCGGCGGTGGGCGGGAGTCGCCGCACGTACAGCCACGCCGGGGTGGCGGTGCTGCCGCCGTACGCGCGCACGGTCCGGACCAGTTCCAGGTTCTCGAAGAGCACGTCGGGGTCGTAGCCGCCCATCGCCAGGAACGTGCTCCGCCGCACCGCGAGCGTGCCCGGCCAATCGCCGCCGACCACGCGGGCCAGCAGCGTCCGGCCGGTGTCCCACCAGGCGTGCCAGGGCAGCGGGTCGAAGTGGTTCTGCGGCCGGACCAGGTCCACCCCGTCCAGCATCTGGTGCACCGCGCACAGGGCCGGCAAGTCGTACCGGACGTCGTCGTCGGCGATCACCACGTGCTCGTGCCGGGCCAGCGCGACGCCGGTGAGCACGCCGAGCACCTTGCCGTTGCGACCGCGCAGCGCCGGGTCCGGCGGTACGTGCCGCACCAGCCCGCGCCAGGCGTCGGCGTGCCGGGCGAACAGCTCCGGCGCCGATCCGTCCACCACCACCACGTCGACCCAGCGGCTCAGCTCGCGCAGGTACCCGGTCAGCTCGTCCAGGCCCTCGTCGTCGCGTGCGCGCAGCGGCAGGACGTACGCCATCGGGAGCCGGACCGGCGCGGACGCGGCGGCCTGGTCGCGCGGCTGCGCGACGGTCAGTCGGGTCACGTCGCCTCCCTTCGGGTCGGGGTGACGCGACTTGCCCGGAATGCGGCTGCTGAAACCGTTTCGGGCGGGCTGTGTCGGGTAGCGCAGCCGGATACGGACGGTCCGAGTCGGGAGGAGACGTGATGCCCAGCAACGCGACGAGATGGACGCTGGCCGGCGCTGCCGCGGTGGCCGCGCTCGGAGTCACCCGGACGGTGGCCCGTCGGCGGCACCGGCACCAACCCGACCGGGAGGACGGCTGGTACGTGGTGCGCCGCGGGATCACCGTGGACCGGCCGGTGGACGAGGTGATCGGGTTCTGGACCGACCGGGAACGGCTCGACCGGGGGCTGGCCGAGTGGGCCACGCTGGAGCAGCTCGACGCGAACCGGTGGCGCTGTGTGGCAGCCGACCCGGCCGGCGGCGGCACCGAGTGGCGGGCCGAGATCACCGTCGACGGGCCGGGCCGGTTGAGCTGGCGGGTCACCGACGGGCCGGTCGCCCAGCGCGGCCGGGTCGAACTGGCCGCCGCCCCCCAGGACCGGGGCACCGAGATCCGGGCCGAGCTGCGGTGGCGTTCCGGGCCGATCCGGCGGGCGGCCGGCCTCGTCGGCGGCAGCGACCCGGACCTGGGACTGCGCACGGCGCTGCGCCGGATCAAGTCGCTGGTCGAGACCGGCCAGGTGCTCGACACCCGGCACGACCCGTCCGGGCGCAGCCCGCGCCAGGAACGGGCGACGGACAAGGTACGCGAGAAGCTGATGGCGGGAGGGCGACCGTGAGGGCGTTGTGCTGGGAGGGCGTCGGCAAGCTGGCCGTGCGGGACGTGCCGGAGCCGACCATCAGGTCCGGCGGCGACATCATCGTCAAGGTGCGCGCGAGCAGCGTCTGCGGCTCCGACCTGCACCTGATCAACGGTTACCTGCCGGCGATGCGCGAGGGTGACATCCTCGGCCACGAGTTCATGGGCGAGGTGGTCGAGACCGGCCCGGACGTGCGGCGCATCTCCGTCGGCGACCGGGTGGTGGTCGGCTCGGTGGTGGCCTGCGGCTCGTGCTGGTACTGCCGCACCGAGCAGTTCTCGCTCTGCGACAACTCCAACCCGCAGCCGGTCTTCACCGAGAAGCTGTGGGGCCACTCGCCGGCCGGCATCCTCGGCTACTCGCACGCGGCGGGCGGCTACGCGGGCAGCCACGCCGAGTACATCCGGGTGCCCTTCGGCGATGTCGGCGCGTTCACCGTGCCGGACGGGGTGCCGGACGACTCGGTGGTGTTCGCCTCGGACGCCATGCCGACCGGCTGGATGGCCGCCGACTTCTGCGATCTCAAGGGCGGCGAGGTGGTCGCTGTCTGGGGCGCCGGTGGCGTCGGCCAGATGGCGGCCCGGTCCGCGCAGATCCTCGGCGCCGAGCGGGTCGTGGTCATCGACCGGCTGCCGGAACGGCTCGCCACCGCGGCGCAGCGCCTCGGCGTGGAGACGATCAACTACGCGGAGACCGACGTGCTGGAGGCGCTGCGGGAGATGACCGCCGGGCGCGGCCCGGACGCCTGCATCGAGGCCGTCGGCATGGAGTCGCACGACGTCGGCCCGGCGTACGCGTACGACAAGGCCAAGCAGACGGTACGCGCACAGACCGACCGCCCCACCTCGGTCCGGCAGGCGATCATGGCGGCCCGCAAGGGCGGCACGGTGAGCATCGTCGGCGTGTACGGCGGCCTGGTGGACAAGTTCCCGCTCGGCGCGGCCATGAACAAGGCCCTGGTGCTGCGGATGGGACAGATGCACGCCCAGCGCTACATCCCGATGCTGCTGGACCGGGTCGCGGCCGGCGAGATCGACCCCGGCTACCTGGCCACCCATCCGATGTCGCTGGAACAGGGCGCCCGGGGTTACGAGATCTTCGAGAAGAAGGAGGACGGCTGCCTGCGTACCGTGCTGCACCCGCAGGCCGCCTGACCCGTCCGGGGGTGCGCCCGTTCAGCGCGGCGGGCGTACCCCGCCCGGGCGTGCCCCGTCGAGCGGGCGTACCCCGTCGAGCACCAGCCCGCCGGGCGGCAACGCCGGCATGGTGCCGAGGTCGAGCGCCAGGTCCTGCGGCGGTACGCGGTAGCTCATCGCGCCGGTCAGGTTCGACACGGCCCGCTTCATCAGCTCGATCGTGATCCACTCACCGGCGCAGCGGTGGCCGGTGAAGTGGTCGCCGCCGCCCTGCGGGACCAGGCCGAAGGGATCGTCGCGCCACCCGGCGAAGCGTTCCGGGCGGAACTGCTCCGGCTCGGGCCACACGTCGGGGTGGTGGTTCGTGCCGTACAGGTCGAGCAGCACCCGCCGGCCCTGCGGGAACGCGTACCCCCGCCACTGGAACGAGCGGCGCACCCGGGCCGCGGCGACCGGGAAGAACGGGTAGTAGCGCCGTACCTCCTGCACGAACTGCTCGGTCGCGGCGTCGTCGCCGGGCAGGCGGTCCCGCCAGTGCGGGTGGTCGTGCAGCGCCAGCGCGGCGAAGACCACGTACCGGTCCACCGCGACGGTGGGGCGCAGCACGTTCAGCAGCTCCACAGCGGCGATCCGGCGGGGAAACGGCAGGCCCCGCTCGTCCCGGTGCCCGGCCACCACCGCCAGCGCGCTGCCCTCCGGGGCGGGCACCGTGCCGGCGCGTACCCGCTCGATCAGCTCGCCGGCCCAGCGTTGCGCGCACCGACGGCCGAGCCGTCCGCGCCAGTGCCGGGGGCCCAGCGCGGCCGGGGCCTCGATCATCGCGTGCATCTCGGCGGTGCGGCGCGGCACGTCGGCCTCGGCCGGCGGCACCCCGGCCCAGGCCCAGACCGTACGGGTCAGGATCTCGCCCACCTCGTCGTAGAGCACCACCGGGCCGCCCTCGGCCCAGTCGGGGATCCGGGCCCGCCACTGCTCGTCGAAGATCTCCCCGAGGCGGCGGATCGCGGCCGGGGTCATGATCGACATGAACATCGCCTTGCGGACCCGGTGCGCCTGCCCGTCGAGGCCCTGTACGCCGCCGACGCCGGTGAGCGTGCGCTGCCCGCGCATCGGCATGGCGCCGCGCCGGACGAACCGCTCCTCGTCGTAGAACAGCTCGGCGGCCTCCCGGCCGCGCAGGCAGATGGTCGGTTCCAGCAGCAGCCGGGTCTGGAAGACGTCGGTGCCGAGGCGGTCGCAGCGGGAGCCGACGAAGCGGTAGCCCTCCCGGAGAAACGCGATCGTGCTGTCCGGGCTCCGGTCGCTCGGCATGGTGCTCATCTCGACTGCTCCTGATGCGGTTCGGCGGCGTTGCCTACCTACCCGGCGCGGCGCGGCCGAACCCTCCATCTCAGCAGCTCGGGCCCTTCGGGGGAGGGGCCGGCCACGCGGGGCGGTGCTGGCCCCTCCCCGGGGGCGGAAAAGCTGGTTCCCTCGGGTTCGCGGACCGGCGGTGACCGGTCCGCGAACCGCCGGCGCGGCGTCCGGCGGCGGTCACCGACGACGGGGGAGGGCACTGATGCGTGACGACAGGGCGGTGCGACGGCACCGCGAGGCAGCGGCCCGGCTGCGCGGCGACGGCCGCGACGGGCCGCTGATCGGCGGGCCCCGGCGCCCCGAGGGCCGCCCTCCGCGCTACTTCACCGTGCACCTGGGCTTCGCCGCCGCCGACCCCGCCGTCGCGCGGGAGCACGCCGTGGCGTACGCCGAAGCACTCGGCCTGCTCCGCCCGGAGCTGGCACTCGGCGCGGCGGCGCTGTCCCCGGCGGACGCCTGGCACCGCGCCGAGCGGCTGTTCTGCGACGCCTCCGGGCCTGACGGCGAGCGCTGCGCCGACGTGGCCGGTCACCTCGGCTTCCACCACGCGCCCGGTCCGGGCGGACTCGGCTGGGGCGACGGTGACTGAAGCGCGTTCAGTCCAGGTCGAACTCGCCGTCCTGGGCGCCCGCGACGAACGCATCCCACTCGGCCTGGGTGAAGACCAGCACCGGCCCGTCCGGCTCGGCGGAGTTGCGCATACCGATCAGGTCATCGACGAAGGCCACTTCGACCGCTCCCTCGGAGGTGTCGCCCTCAGCCCGCTGCCAAACCGCCCGGGAGAGGTCGAAATCGCCCTTGGGGTGCTGACCCATCGCTGTTCCTCCATCGCCATGCGTAACGAGACGGCCCGAGCGGACCTCATCGGGCAGGATAAGCGGATGCCGAGCCTCACCCGTGCAGAGGCGACCGCGCGCCGCGCGTCGATCAGTGTCGAGTCCTACGATGTGGACCTCGACCTGACCGGCGACGCCGAGCGGTTCCGCTCCGCCGTCACCATCCGGTTCCGGGCCACCCCCGGCGCCGAGACCTTCGTCGACGTCAAGCCGCGCCGACTCCTCGCCGCCCGCCTCAACGGCCGCGACCTCGACCCGGCCCTGCTCGCCGGCGACCGGCTGCCGCTGACCGGCCTGGCCGAGGACAACACGCTCACCGTCGAGGCCGAGATGGTCTACTCCAACACCGGCGAAGGGCTGCACCGTTTCGTCGACCCGGCCGACGGCGAGACGTACCTGTACGCGATGTCCTTCCTGGACGACGGGCCGCGCATCTTCGCCGCGTTCGACCAGCCCGACCTGAAGGCGCCGGTGACGCTGACCGTCACGGCGCCGCCGGAGTGGACAGTCGCCGCCAACGGGGCGGACGCCGACCGCCCCGCGCCCGGCCGCTGGGAGTTCGCCACCACCGAG
This sequence comes from Micromonospora sp. WMMA1949, assembly GCF_027460145.1. Classification (NCBI taxonomy): domain Bacteria; kingdom Bacillati; phylum Actinomycetota; class Actinomycetes; order Micromonosporales; family Micromonosporaceae; genus Micromonospora; species Micromonospora sp. WMMA1949. The sequence goes on from NZ_JAPZBG010000001.1 coordinate 4,036,867, forward strand.
CCGCTCGCGACCTACTTCGTCTCGCTGATCGCCGGGCCCTGGCACGTGCTGCGCGCCGAGCACGACGGCATCCCGCTCGGCCTCTACTGTCGGCGCTCGCTCGCCGCCCACCTGGACGCCGACGCCGAGGAGATCTTCACCGTCACCCGGCAGTGCTTCGACCGCTTCCACGAGCTGTTCGCCGAGCGCTACCCGTTCGGCAAGTACGACCAGGCGTTCGTGCCGGAGTTCAACGCCGGCGCGATGGAGAACCCGGGCCTGGTCACGATCCGCGACGACTACGTCTTCCGCTCCGCTGTCACCGACACCCAGCGGGAGCTGCGCGCCACCACCATCGCCCACGAGATGGCGCACATGTGGTTCGGCGACCTGGTCACCATGAGCTGGTGGGACGACCTGTGGCTCAACGAGTCCTTCGCCGAATACCTGGGCACCCGGGTCACCGCCGAGGCGACCCGGTTCGACCGGGCGTGGACCACGTTCGCGAGCCGCCGCAAGGGCTGGGGCTACACCGCCGACCAGCGCCCCTCCACCCACCCGGTGGCGCCGGAGGAGGTGGCCGACGCCGCGCGGGCGCTGCTCAACTTCGACGGCATCTCGTACGCCAAGGGGGCCAGCGTGCTGCGTCAGCTCGTCGCCTGGCTCGGTGACGAGGCGTTCCTGGCCGGGCTGAACGCGCACTTCGCCGCGCACCGGTTCGGCAACGCGACGCTCGCCGACCTGCTGGCCGCCCTGGGTACGGCGAGCGGCCGCGACCTGGACGGCTGGGCGGAACGCTGGCTGCGCCGCGCGCAGGTGAACACGCTGCGGGTCGAGACCGCTGTGGACGCCGACGGGCGGTGGACCGAGGTGGCGATCGTGCAGACCGCCCCGGCGAGCCACCCGGTGCTGCGGCCGCACCGCATCGGCGTGGCCCACCACATCGCTGACGGCCCGGCGTACCGGTTCGAGGTCGACCTCGACCCGGACGCCGACGGTGGCCGCACTCCGCTGCCGGAGCTGGTCGGGCGGCCCGCCACCGGGCTCGTGCTGCCGAACGCCGGTGACCTGACGTTCGCGAAGATCCGGCTCGATCCGGCCTCGGCGGACGCGGTGCCGCTGTTGCTTCCCGGCCTCGACGACTCGCTGGCCCGGGCGCTGCTCTGGGCCGAGACGCTGGACGCGGTCACCGACGGCGAACGGCCGGCCGGCGCGCTCGCCGGGCTGATCGGGGCGGCGCTGCCGGCCGAGACCGAGGTGACGATCGTCGAGGACGTGCTGCTGCTCAGCCGCCGGCTGATCGACCGCTACCTCGACCCGCTCGCCCGGGACGCGGCGCTGCTGCGGGTGGCGAACGCCTGCGCGGCGCTGCTCGACTCGGCGCCCGCGGGCGGTTCCCTGCAACTGGCGGCGGCGCGGGGTCTGGTCGGCGCCACCACCGACACCGCGATGCTGACCGGCTGGCTCGCCGGCAAGGGGGTGCCGCCAGGGCTGGCGATCGACACCGACCTGCGCTGGGCGGTGCTGCGCCGGCTCGTGGTGCTCGGTGCGGCCGGCGCATCGGAGATCGACGCCGAGGCCGCCGCCGACCGCAGCTCCACCGGCGCCGAGCAGGCCGCCGCGTGTCGGGCCGCGCTGCCCGACGCCGACGCGAAGCGGGCCGCCTGGGAGATCGTCACCCGCAGCACCGAGCTGTCCAACCGGCTGGTCGAGGCCACCGCCGAGGGCTTCTGGCAGCCCGAGCAGGCCGAACTGACCGCCGGGTACGTGCAGCGCTACTTCACCGACATGCCGATGGCGGCGCGTCTGCGTACCGCGTGGGTGGCCGACGCGGTCACGGTGGCCGCGTACCCCCGCTACGCCGTGGCGCAGACCACCCGGGAGATGGCCGCGGCGCTGCTGACCCGCGACGACCTCACGCCCGGCCTGCGGCGGTGGGTGACCGACCTGGACGACGACATGCGCCGGGCGCTCGTGGCCCGGACGGCGGTGGCCGCCGCGGCGGCCTGACCGGGCACGCCGGGCGGGGCTCACCCGCCCGGCGTGACCGACCCCGCCCGGGGCCGTCCGGCGGGCAGCCTACGATCGCGGGGTGGAGGAAGACATCCGGCGGGTCGGGATCATGGGTGGCACGTTCGACCCGATCCACCACGGGCACCTGGTGGCGGCGAGCGAGGTGGCCGACCGGTTCGGCCTGGACGAGGTCGTGTTCGTGCCGACCGGGCAACCGTGGCAGAAGGCGGAGGAAGCGGTCACCCCCGCCGAGGACCGCTACCTCATGACGGTGATCGCCACCGCCTCCAACCCGCGTTTCCAGGTGAGCCGGGTCGACATCGACCGGGGTGGTCCCACCTACACCGTCGACACGCTGCGCGACCTGCACGCCGAGTACGGCCCGAAGGCGCAGTTGTTCTTCATCACCGGTGCGGACGCCCTAGAGCGCATCCTCTCCTGGAAGGACCTGGACGAGGCGCTCGAACTGGCCCACTTCATCGGCGTGACCCGGCCCGGCTTCGAACTCACCGACAAGCACCTCCCGGCCGACTCGGTCAGCCTGGTGCAGGTGCCGGCGATGGCGATCTCCTCGACCGACTGCCGCGCGCGGGTCGCCCGGGGGGAGCCGGTGTGGTACTTGGTGCCCGACGGTGTGGTGCAGTACATCGCGAAACGGCGTCTTTACCAGCGGTGATTCGCCCCTTTGTGTCCCGGTTCATGCCTGTAATCGACGAGAACTGACAAGTCGCCGCACCGCCGGGTGTGAGACGCTTGGAGGGTCGCACGGTTGATCGAAGGAGAACGGTGACAGTTTCCGAACGCGCGCACGAGCTGGCGATCGCCGCCGCCCAGGCCGCGGCCGACAAGAAGGCACAGGACATCGTCATCATCGACGTGGGCGACCAGCTCGCGATCACCGACGCGTTCCTGCTGGCCGCCGCTCCGAACGAGCGTCAGGTGCTCGCCATCGTCGACGCCATCGAGGAGCGCCTGCTCGAGCTGCCGGAGAAGGCCAAGCCGGTGCGCCGCGAGGGTGAGCGCGGCGGCCGCTGGGTGCTGCTCGACTACGTCGACATCGTGGTGCACGTCCAGCACACCGAGGAGCGCGAGTTCTACGCGCTCGACCGGCTCTGGAAGGACTGCCCGCAGATCCCGTTCACCGATCGCGACCTGGCCGACTCGGCCGCCGGCACCGCCACCGCCGAATGACCCGCCTGATCATCTGGCGGCACGGCAACACCGACTGGAACGCCGCGAGCCGGGTCCAGGGGCAGACCGACGTGCCGCTCAACGACCTCGGCCGGGAACAGGCCCGCGCCGCCGCGCCGGTGCTCGCCGCGCTGCGCCCGGACGCCATCGTCGCCAGCGACCTGCGCCGGGCCGCCGACACCGCAGCCGCGCTCGCGGCGCTGACCGGGCTGCCGGTCCGCTCCGACGCCCGGCTGCGCGAACGGCACTTCGGCCAGTGGCAGGGCCTCACCCTGACCGAGGTGGCCGAGCGGTTCCCCGACGAGTACGCCCGCTGGCGGGCCGGTGACCCCGACCCGGGCGCCGGCATCGAGCCCCTGGGCGACCTGGGCGCCCGGCTCGGCGCCGGCTTCCAGGACGCCGCCGACCTGGCCACCGGCGGCACCGTCGTGGTGACCACCCACGGCGGCGGCGCCCGGCAGGGCGTCGGGCACCTGCTCGGCTGGGACCACACCGTGCTGCGCAGCCTCGGCTCCCTGGCGAACTGCCACTGGACCGAACTGCGCCACGACGACGTTCGGGGCTGGCACCTGCGGGCGCACAACGTCGGGCTGATCACCCAGCCGGCGCTCACCGACGCGGTCTGACACCTCCGCCCCCGGCACCTCACAGCGCCATCGGCTAGCGTGCCGGTCATGCCCGTCGCGGTCGTCACCGACTCCACCGCCTACCTGCCCCCCGACCTGGTCCGCGCACGCGGGCTCACCGTCGTCCCGCTGACCGTCGTGCTCAACGGTGCGGAAGGACTGGAGGGCATCGAGACCTCCCCGGCCGACGCCACCCGGGCGCTGAGCGGCCGGCGGGTCTCGGTGAGCACGTCCCGGCCCGCGCCGGAACAGTTCGCGCAGGTCTACCGCGCGCTGCTCGCCGACGGCGCCGACGGCGTGGTGTCGGTGCACCTGTCCGCCGAGCTGTCCGGCACCGTCGAGGCCGCCCGGCTGGCCGCCGCCGAGGTCGGCGACGACCGGGTCACCGTCGTCGACAGCCGATCCACCGGCATGGGTCTCGGCTTCCCGGCGCTCGCCGCCGCCGCGGCCGCCGCGCGGGGCGCCGACCTGACCGGGGTACGCGACGCGGCGCTGGACGCGGTCGCCCGGACCACCATCTACTTCTACGTCGACACGCTGGAGTTCCTGCGCCGGGGCGGCCGGATCAACGCGGCCGAGGCGCTGCTCGGCACCGCCCTCTCGGTCAAGCCGATCATGCACATGCCGGACGGCGCGATCGTGGTCAAGGACAAGGTCCGTACCGCCAGCCGGGGCGTGGCACGCCTGGTCGACCTCGCCGTCGAGGCAGCCGGTGACGCCGAGGTGGACCTCGCCGTGCACCACCTCGCCGCGCCGCAGCGGGCCGAGCAGTTGCTGGCTGCGCTGACCGAGCGGCTGGGCGACCGCCTGCACGACACCTACGTCACCGAGGCCGGAGCCGTGGTCGCCGCCCACGCCGGGCCGGGGCTGGCGTGCGTGGTGGTCCACCGCCGCACGCCCTAGGGTGGCCGGATGAGCCCACTGTCGTACGTCGTCACCGGAGGCGGGCGCGGCGTCGGACGGGCGATCGTGGAACGGCTGGCCGCCGACGGCGGCACTGTGGTCGTGGTCGAGCGGGACACCGGCGCGCTGGACTGGCTGGCCCGGCACCCACTGGCCGACCGGCTGCACGCGGTGACCGGGGACGCCGGCGACGAGGCGGTCACCGGTCGGGCCGCCGACCGCGCCGAGGCGTCCGCGCCGCTGGCCGGCTGGGTCAACAACGCCGCCGTCTTCCGCGACGCCGACCTGCACCGCGCGCCCGCGGCCGAGGTCGTCGACCTGATCACGCTCAACCTGCGCCCCGCCGTGGCCGGGGCCGGCACCGCCGTACGCCGCTTCCTGGCCGCCGGATCCGGCGGCGCGATCGTCAACGTCTCGTCCCACCAGGCCCGCCGGGCGGTGCCGGGCGCCCTGCCGTACGCGACCGCCAAGGCCGCGCTGGAAGGGCTGACCCGGGCGCTCGCCGTCGACTACGGTCCCCGCGGGATCCGCGCCAACGCGGTCGCGCTCGGCTCCGTCCACACCGAACGGCACGCCGCCTACCTCGCCGGGCTCGACCCGGCCGGGGTGGCGCACGTCGACGCGGAGATGGCCCGGTTGCATCCGGTCGGCCGGATCGGGCGTACCGACGAGGTGGCCGAGGTGGTCGCGTTCCTGCTCTCCGAGCGCGCCTCGTTCGTGAACGGCGCGACCGTGCCGGTCGACGGGGGCCGGGCCGCGCTCGGCCTGGACCCGGAGGCGCGCTGAGCTTCGTCTCCAGGCCCTAGCACAGTCAGGGCTTGATCGGGTCGCCGTCCACAGTGCCCGCGTCGTCCACAGGTGAGGCTTCACCGGCCGACGGTTGACGAGCCGTCGCCGTAGCGTCCCGAGCCGTGCCAGACGACGAGGAGACGACGGTACGGCGGCGGCTCGCCCGGCTGTCCGGGTTCGAGGACGCCGCCGCCGTCCCGCCGTTCCCCGCCGACCGCTCGGGCGAGGCCGGCCATCGCGCCGGCGAGGCCCAGCTCGGCCCGGATCTCGGCGCGCAGGGCGGCCGGGCGGCGCGGCCCTCCCGGCGGTCCGGGCTTTCCCGGTCCGGAGCGGACTCCGGCCCTTGGCCTGACAAAGCCGGGCCGATCTTCAACGGCGGTTCCGTTGCGGCCTTTGGGCACGCCGCTGGCGGGGCTGGGCCGGATGTCCGAGGCCGGCTCGGGCCGGTGCCGGACGAGATCGAGCCGGGTTTCGGCCTGCGCCCTGGCCTCCCGGAGCGGTACGGCGGGCGGGAGCATCCGTTCGGAGTTGATCCGGCCTCCGCCGAACCGGACGCCGACGGGCACGGGCTCGACGACCCGCCGGCAGCCGAGCGCAGCCTGGCGTCCCGGCTACCCGGTCCCGGGGCGTTCGATCCCGGCCGCCGGGGCGTACGCGCGCTCGCGGCGGTGGCGGCGGTGGTGGTCACAGTGGCCGCCGTCTGGGCGTGGCGCTCCCGTCCCAGCGCCGAGCCCGTCCAGCCGGTCGCGGCGTCCGCCGAGGCGCCGGTGAGCGCGGCGACCGAAGCGGTTCCCGGGGTGCCCGCGCCGGCCGGCACACCCGGTCAGGTGGTCGTCGCGCTGGCCGGCAAGGTCCGCCGCCCCGGCCTCGTCCGCCTGCCGGCCGGTGCGCGAGTGGCCGACGCGATCGAGGCGGCGGGCGGTGCGCTGCCCGGCGTCGACACCGCCCTGCTGAATCCCGCCCGCAAGGTCACCGACGGCGAGCTGATCCTGGTCGGCGTCACCGCCCCACCCGGCCAGGCCGCGCCCGGCCCGGCGGCCGGTGGCGCTGCGCCGGGCGGTTCGGCGGCACCGGCCGGTCCGGTCAACCTGAACACCGCCACGCTGGCCCAGCTCGACGCGCTGCCGGGCGTAGGGCCGGTGCTCGCCCAGCGGATCCTCGACCACCGGGACCGCAACGGCGGGTTCCGCTCGGTGTCCGACCTGCGCCAGGTCGACGGCATCGGCGACGCCCGGTACGAGCAGCTCAAGGAACTGGTGACGGTGTGACCGTCCGACGCGGGCCGCGCGGTCACGGCCTTCGCGCGGCTCTCGACGGGGAGGCGGCCGGCCGCGACGTGCCCGACCTGCGGCTGGCCGGGCTGGCGGTGGCGGCCTGGCTCGCCGCGCTGGCCGGACTGCACCTCAGCGTCGGTGTGAGCGTGTGGCTGGCCATCGTCGCCGCCGCGCTCGCCCTGCTCGCGGGCCTGCACCTGTGCGGCGTGCTCGGCCGGCCGGGTGCGACGGTCCGCCGCTACGGCTGGATCGCGGTCGCCGTGCTGCTCGGCGTGCTCTGCGGGGCGGCGGCCACCGGCGCCCGGGTCGCGGTCCGCGACGCCGCCCCGGTCCGCGCGCTCGTCGCCGATCGCGCCCTGGTCATCGCCGAGCTGCTGTTGCGCGACGATCCCCGCCCGGTACGCGGTGCGCCCGGCCGGCAACCGATGCTGCTCGTCCGCGTGGACCTGATCCGGCTCACCGGCCCCGACGGCGCTCGCGTCACCGGCCCGGTACGCGCGCTGGTGCTCGCCACCGACCCCGCCTGGCGTCCACTGCTGCCCGGGCAGCGGGTGACGAGCCGGGGGCGACTGTCCGCACCGCGCGGCGGCGACCTGACCGCCGCCGTGCTCTCCACCGCCGACCCGCCCACGCTGCGCGGCGACGCATCGTGGCCGCAACGGGCCGCGGGCGTGCTGCGCGCCGGGCTGCAACGGGCCTGCGAGCCGCTGCCGGACGCGCCGGGCGGGCTGTTGCCCGGCCTCGTGGTGGGCGACACCAGCCGGCTGCTGCCGGAGGTGGAGGAGGACTTCCGGGCCACCGGGATGACCCACCTCAACGCGGTGTCCGGCTCCAACGTGGCGATCGTCGTCGGGGCGGTGCTGCTGCTGGCCCGGTGGGCGCGTGCCGGTCCGCGTACCGCCGCCGTGCTCTGCGTCCTCGCGCTCGTCGGGTTCGTCATCCTGGTGCGGCCCTCGCCCAGCGTGGTGCGTGCCGCCGCGATGGGCGCGATCGGGCTCGCGGCGCTCGCCGCCGGGCGGTCCCGGTCGGCGCTGCCCGCGCTCGCCGCAGCGGTCACCGGGCTGGTCCTGTACGACCCGGACCTCGCGGGCGACCCGGGTTTCGCGCTGTCGGTGTGCGCGACCGGGGGACTGCTGCTGCTCGCGCCCGGCTGGCGGGACGCGCTGCGGCGCCGCGGCGTACCGGCCGGGCTGGCCGAGGCGCTCGCGGTGCCGGCATCCGCGCAGCTGGCCTGCGGCCCGGTGGTCGCCGGGCTGTCGGCGACGGTGAGCCTGGTGGCGGTACCGGCGAATCTGCTGGCGGTGCCGGCCGTCGCACCGGCCACTGTGCTCGGCGTACTGGCGGCGGTGCTGTCGCCGGTGTGGCCGGGTGGCGCGGAATTCCTGGCCTGGCTGGCGAGTTGGCCGGCGCGCTGGCTGGTGGCGGTGGCCGGGCACGGGGCGGACCTGCCCGCCGGGAACCTGCCGTGGACGGGCGGGGTGGCAGGGGCTCTGCTGCTGGCGGCGGTGAGCGTGGGGCTGCTGCTCGCCTTCCGGCGACGCCGGGCACGGCGACTGGTCGTGGTCGTCGTGGTGGCGGTGGTGCTCGGTGCGGTGCCGGTCCGGCTGTTCGCCTCCGGCTGGCCGCCGCGCGGCTGGGTGGTGGTGGCGTGCGCGGTGGGGCAGGGCGACGCGGTGGTGCTGCCGATCGCCGCCGGCCGGGCTGTCGTGGTCGACGCCGGCCCGGAGCCGTCCGGCGTGGACGCCTGCCTGCGCCGCCTCCGCGTACGGGAGGTGCCGCTGCTGGTGGTCAGCCACTTTCACGTCGACCACGTGGGCGGCGTGGCCGGGGTGTTCCGAGGGCGGCGGGTGGGTGCGGTGGTGGGTCCGCCCTGGTCCGAGCCGCCCTACGGCGCCGCCCAGGTCCGCGAGGCGGCCCGCCGGGCCGGTGCGCCGCTCGCCGCGGTGCAGGCGGGCTGGCGGTGGCGGGCGGGCGCGGTGGACCTGGTGGCGGTCGGGCCGCCGTACCCGCTGCGGGGCAGCCGGTCCGACCCGAACAACAACTCACTGGTGCTGGCCGCCACCGTGGGCGGGGTACGGATCCTGCTCACCGGCGACGCCGAGACGGAGGAGCAGCGGGCGATGCTGGAGACGACAGCGGCCGCCGGGATCCGGGCCGACGTGTTGAAGGTCGCCCACCACGGCTCGGCGTACCAGGATCCGGAGTTCCTGGGCGCGGTACGTCCGGCCGTGGCGCTGGTGAGTGTGGGCGTCGACAACGACTACGGGCATCCGAACGCCGGGTTGCTGGACCGGCTGACCCGGGGCGGGGCGCGGGTGCTGCGTACCGACACCGACGGGGACGTCGCCGCGGTCCGGGCGGGCGCCGGTCTCGCCGTGGTGAAGCGCGGCGCCGACAACGGGCCGCAGCGATAGAGAGGGGGGATCTTGTCGCGGTAGATGGTAGATCAAGGCAAATGTCTGGATTTGCGCTGTGTGCGGGCTGCGCCGTCACAGTCCCCGATGAGCAGGCCCGGCCGGGTCGGAGGGCGTGCGAGTATGGGCGACGTGACCCCCGCCGACCTGCCTCCTATTGTGCTCGTCCTCGGCGACGAGGAGCTGCTCGCCACGCGAGCGGTCACCGAAGCCGTCGCCCGGGCCCGCGAGGTGGACCCCGACGTGGACGTGCGGGAATACCAGGCCGGCACGCTCACCGTCGGCGAGATCGCCGAGATGCTCAGCCCGTCGCTGTTCGGCGGTCGCCGGGTGCTCGTGCTCCGCTCCGGTCAGGACGCCCGGAAGGACCTCGTCGCAGCGCTGCTGGCGTACGCGAAGAATCCCGACCCGGACGTACAGCTGGTGGTGCTGCACCTGGGCGGGGCCAAGGGCAAGGCGTTCGCCGACGGCCTGCGGGCGGCGGGCGCCACTGTGGTGCCGGCCGTGAAGCTCAAGGGCGACCGGGAGCGGGCCGCCTTCGTGCGGGACGAGATCCGTCGCATCGGCGGCAAATGCACGCCTGACGCGGCGGACGCCCTGGTCGCCGCCGTCGGGAACGACATGCGTGAGCTGGCCGCCGCCTGCTCGCAACTGGTCGCCGACACCGACGGCCGGATCGGCGCGGACACGGTCGCCCGGTACTACCGGGGACGGGCCGAGGTCACCGGATTCACCGTCGCCGACGCGACGATGGTCGGTGACGTACCCGGGGCGCTGGAGGCGCTGCGGTGGGCGCTGCACGTCGGCGTCGACCCGGTGCCGATCGCGGACGCGCTGGCAGACGGCGTACGAACCGTTGCCCGGGTCGCCGCCGCCGGCCGGGGCAGCGCGTTCCAGCTGGCCAAGACGCTCGGCATGCCGGCCTGGAAGATCGAGAAGGCCCAGGTACGCGCCCGGGGCTGGACGCCCGAGGGCCTCGTCGAGGCGATGCGGGTGGCAGCCGAGTGCAACGCGGCGGTCAAGGGCGGCGCCGACGACCGGGCGTACGCGCTGGAGCGAGCCGTGTTCGCGGTGGCGGCGGCCCGGCAGGGCGGCGCCCGGTGACCCGAGCGTGGTCGACGGTGGCCACGGACGAGGAGCGGTACCGCCCGCTCTACGCCCGGGTGCTGGGACTGCGCTTCGTCAACCCGGGTGGGGTGCTCTGCTTCCTCTTCTTCGAGGGCGCGGTGGCGCTGGCCGTGCTGCTCGCACTCGCCGAACTGGTGAGCTGGTGGGCGGTAGTGGTGCTGCCCGTCGCGGTGGCCGCCATGGTCAAGCTCAACGACGTGGTGGCCGAGATGGTCGTCCGTACTGCCGCGCAGGTGCCCGAGCAGGAGCGGGATCGCTTCCGCCGCCAGATGGAGCCGGTGATCGGCCGGGCGCGGGTGCCGGCCACTGCCCGCGCGCTGCCGGGCGGTGCGGCGAGCCTCGGGTCGCTGCCGGGCGGTGCGGCACCGCCGAGCGCCCGTGCGTTGCCGGGTGGCGCGACCACCGATTCCCGGGGCGTCCGCTACCACCATCCGCGACGCGCCACGTTCGACCGCCCCAACGAGCAGTAGCGACCCACCGCGCTAGGCCCTCCCGCCGCCTCGCGCTGCGCCAGCCGGACGCCCCGTGCTCTCCCGCCGCCCCGCACTGCGCTGCCGCACCACGTTGCCGCCTTGCCTGCGCTCGCCGAACGCCCCGTGCTCTCCCGCCGCCCCGCGCTGCGCCCTCCGGACACGCGCGCTCCCACAGCCAGAGCCTCCGCCGACCGGCCGTGGCGCGATCACCCCGCAGATCTTGGTACGAAACGGCCCTCATAGGGGCCGAAATCGTCCAAGATCTCCGGGCTCCCGACGCGCGCAGCGCGTAGCGCGACGCACGCGCACGTGATGCGACCCGCTGCGGGGGAGTGCGGACAGGCGGAAGCCCCGTGGGCGCGGTGGCCCCGGGGCTTCCGGTGGGTTCTGTAGCGCTGGTCAGGCAGAGAACGAGGCGACGCGCTTGGCGATCGCCGACTTCCGGTTGGCCGCCTGGTTCGAGTGGATGACACCCTTGCTGGCAGCCTTGTCCAGCTTGCGGGTGGCCTCACGCATGAGCACGGTGGCCTTCTCGGTGTCGCCCGCCTCGGCAGCCTCGTGGAACTTCCGGATGGCGGTCTTCAGGGACGACTTGACCGACTTGTTACGCAGCCGGCGCTTCTCGTTCTGCCGGTTGCGCTTGATCTGGGACTTGATGTTCGCCACGCGACAGCCTCGTCTTGATAGCTCGGGTTGGTCTGCTTTCGCGCACGACGAGCATGCGTCATCGCCGCGCGAAAAGCCAGGCTACCAGGTTGGCCCCGGACGAGCCAAAACGCCTCCAGCCGGGCGGGACAGACGCCCCTCCACCAGCCCGCCGCCACCCACCAGCCTGCCGCCCGCCGGGAGCCCGCTGCCCGCCGGGAGCCGCCGCCAGCCGGGAGCCATGCCGCCGACCGCCCCCGGCTGGAAGACAGTGGCCGGCCCGAGCCGGCCGTGCCGGCCGAGCCGTGCCGTGCCGAGCCGTGCCGTGCCGTGCCGAGCCGTGCCGTGCCGAGCCGTGCCGTGCCGTGCCGAGCCGAGCCGAGCCGAGCCGAGCCGAGCCGACCGGGCCGAGCCGACCGGGCCGAGCCGGCCGTGCCGAGCGGATCCGATCACGAGGGGCGCGGGTGCCGTGCCCAGGACCAGCCCTGCCGCTCGGCCAGCCACCCGAGCGCCTGCTCCCCGCTCCACCGCTGGTGGGCGCGCAGATGGGGGGAGGCGTTCGACGGTCCGGCCGCGGCGCCGGTCAGGAAGTACCCGGCCAGCGCGGCGAGCGTCACGTCCAGCGCGTCGGCGGGCGCCCCGGCTGCCGCCGGGTGACCCGCGAATGCGGCGTCCGCGTCCAGGCCGCTGGCGTACGCGGTGAGCAGCAGCCCGGCCAGGTCGAACCAGGCCGGCCCGTGGCAGAGCCAGGGCCAGTCGCACAGCCAGGCGCGGCCGTCGGGGTCGATCAGGAGGTTGTCCACCCGCAGGTCGCCGTGGGCCAGCCCGGGGGCCGCGTCGGCGTACCCGGGCAGGCGCGATTCCAGCGCGACCAACTCGGCCAGCGGGGCACCGGCGGCCTGCTCGGGCGGCGGCTCGCGCCCGGCGGCCACCTCGCCCCACCAGAGGATGTCGTCGCGGGCCAGGTCCGCGAGGCGGGGGAGCCGGAGCGCGGCCAGCTCCGCGGGCGGGCCGGCGAGCGCGGCGGCCACCTCGGCGTACGTGGCGAGGGCGGCGTCCAGCTCGGCCGGCGCCCAGGGCAGCGCGGGGGTGTGCCCGTCGATCGCGTCGAGGGCGAGCGCGTACCAGCCGGACTCGGTGAGCGCCCAGCGTGGCCGGGGCACCGGCAGCCCGGCCGGGAGCCGGGCGAGGATCGCCGCCTCGTGGGCGTACCAGTCGACCAGGTGCCGTTGTCCGTGCAGCGCCGCCGCCTTCACGAAGACGCGTTCCCCGGTGGGGCCGGTCAGCACGGCGGCGAAGCCGCTGGTGAATCCCCCGCCCGTCACCCGTACCGCCGCCGGTTCGCCGCCGATCCGGGCGGCCAGCGCGCCGCGCAGCCCGGCCGGCAGGTCGGCCCAGCCGGGCCGGACCGCTGTCGACCCGTACGGAACGGGCGGTAGGGAGATCGCGCGCACCGCACCATGCTGCCGCACCGGCGGCGCGCGACGGTCCGGCGCGTCGGTGGGCTCTGCCAGACTGCCCCCCATGAGGACCGACGAGTTCTGGCAGTTGATCGACGACGCCCGCGCCGGCGCCGGGGGAGAGCCCGACGCGGTGGCGGCCCGGGCGGTCGCGCTGCTGGCCGAGCGCGACCCGGAGGAGATCGTCGGCTACGCCCACCACCAGCGGCGGGTGCTCGCCGCCTCCTACAAGGTCGACCTCTGGGGCGCGGCGTACCTGATCAACGGGGGTGCCTCGGACGACGGCTTCGAGTACTTCCGGGGCTGGCTGATGACTCAGGGCCGGGCGGTGTTCGCCCGGGCGGTCGGCGATCCGGACGCGCTTGCCGAGCTGCCGCAGGTCCGGGCCGCGGCGCTCAGCGGCGAGGAGTTCGAGTGCGAGCAGATGCTCGCGGTGCCGTGGGACGCGTACCGGAAGGCCACCGCGTCCGACCTGCCGGCCGAGCGTGACCCGGTGCCGGTGCCCGACCTGAACGACTTCTGGGACTTCGACGACGAGGAGGAGGCCCGCCGCCGGTTGCCGAGGCTGGCCGCCCTCTTCGTCGAGCCACCCATGGAATAGCCGAGCCACCCGTGGAATAGCCGTGGAGTGAAGGGGGAGTCCGGGCGGGCGCCGGGCGACGTGGGACCATGGAGGGGGCCGGCGGCGCGTCGGCCCGCTCACGTCAGCCGACCAGAACGGACCGCTGTGCCACCGACGCTCGATCCCGGCGCGAACGCTCCTGGTGCCACCGACCCGGCGCGCATCCGGAACTTCTGCATCATCGCCCACATCGACCACGGGAAGTCGACCCTGGCCGACCGGATGTTGCAGCTCACCGGTGTGGTCGACCCGCGGCAGATGCGCGCGCAGTACCTGGACCGGATGGACATCGAGCGCGAGCGCGGCATCACCATCAAGAGCCAGGCCGTGCGGATGCCGTGGACGATCCGCGAGGGCGACCGGGCCGGTGAGAGCGCCGTGCTCAACATGATCGACACTCCGGGCCACGTGGACTTCACCTACGAGGTGTCCCGTTCGCTGGCCGCCTGCGAGGGCGCGATCCTGCTCGTCGACGCCGCGCAGGGCATCGAGGCGCAGACGCTCGCCAACCTCTACCTGGCGCTCGAGAACGACCTGCACATCATCCCGGTGCTCAACAAGATCGACCTGCCGGCCGCCCAGCCGGAGAAGTACGCCGAGGAGCTGGCGCACCTGATCGGCGGTGACCCGGCGGACTGCATCCGGGTCTCCGGCAAGACCGGCGAGGGCGTGCCGTACCTCCTGGACGAGATCGTCCGGCAGTTCGTGCCGCCGGTGGGCGAGGCCGAGTCGCCGGCCCGCGCGATGATCTTCGACTCGGTGTACGACGTGTACCGGGGCGTGGTCACGTACGTCCGGGTGATCGACGGGCGGATCTCGGCCCGGGACCGGATCAAGATGATGTCCACCGGCGCCGTCCACGAGCTGCTGGAGATCGGCGTCATCTCGCCGGAGATGGTGAAGGCCGACGCGCTCGGCGTCGGCGAGGTGGGCTACCTGATCACCGGCGTGAAGGACGTGCGCCAGTCCCGGGTCGGTGACACGGTCACCATCAACAACAACCCGGCCAAGGAGGCCCTCGGCGGTTACAAGGACCCGAAGCCGATGGTCTACTCGGGGCTCTACCCGATCGACGGCTCGGACTACCCGAACCTGCGTGAGGCGCTGGACAAGCTCAAGCTCAACGACGCCGCGCTGGTGTACGAGCCGGAGACCTCCGGCGCGCTGGGCTTCGGCTTCCGCTGCGGCTTCCTCGGCCTGCTGCACCTGGAGATCATCCGGGAGCGGCTGGAGCGGGAGTTCAACCTCGACCTGATCTCCACCGCGCCGAACGTGGTCTACCGGGCCATCCAGGAGGACGGCGAGGAGATCGTGGTCACCAACCCGAGCGAGTACCCGACCGGCAAGATCGCCGAGGTGTACGAGCCGACGGTGCGGGCCACCGTGCTGACCCCGAACGACTACGTCGGCGCGGTGATGGAGCTGTGCCAGGGCCGCCGGGGCAGCCTGCTCGGCATGGACTACCTCTCCGCCGACCGGGTGGAGCTGCGCTACACGCTGCCGCTGGCCGAGATCATCTTCGACTTCTTCGACCAGCTCAAGAGCCGCACCAAGGGTTACGCCTCGCTCGACTACGAGCCCTCCGGCGAGCAGGCGTCCGACCTGGTGAAGGTCGACATCCTGCTGCACGGTGAGCCGGTCGACGCGTTCAGCGCGATCGTGCACAAGGACAAGGCGTACACGTACGGCACGACGATCGCGGCGAAGCTGCGCACGCTGATCCCGCGCCAGCAGTTCGAGGTGCCGATCCAGGCGGCCATCGGCAGCCGGGTGATCGCCCGGGAGACCATCCGCGCGATCCGCAAGGACGTGCTCGCCAAGTGCTACGGCGGTGACATCAGCCGCAAGCGCAAGCTGCTGGAGAAGCAGAAGGAGGGCAAGAAGCGGATGAAGATGGTGGGCCGGGTGGAGGTCCCCCAGGAGGCGTTCATCGCGGCGCTCTCGTCCGACTCCGGCGACGGCAAGCCCGCCGGCAAGAAGTAGCAGTCAGGCTCCGCGCAGCGGCCGGCATCCTCGTCCCGAGGGTGCCGGCCGTTCGCGTACCCAGGAAATTTTCAGCCGGCGGCAGCGCTCCCACCTGCGGGTTCG
This sequence comes from Micromonospora sp. WMMA1949, assembly GCF_027460145.1. Classification (NCBI taxonomy): domain Bacteria; kingdom Bacillati; phylum Actinomycetota; class Actinomycetes; order Micromonosporales; family Micromonosporaceae; genus Micromonospora; species Micromonospora sp. WMMA1949. The sequence goes on from NZ_JAPZBG010000001.1 coordinate 4,052,472, forward strand.
TCCCGGCAGGGGAGCGGCGGCCGATGCGGCCGGTTTCGTTTTTCGATGCGTCGGGCACTGAGCGGACACGACAGCAAACGCACAGAACGTGCGAAATCGCTTAGGAGGACCGACCGTGGAGTTCACCGTCTGGGGCATCATCACCGCGCTCGTCGTGGGTCTGATCGTCGGCGCGCTGGGCCGGCTGGTCGTGCCGGGCCGGCAGAACATGCCGATGTGGCTGCACATGGTGATCGGTGTCGGCGCGGCGCTGCTGGGCACCGTCCTGGCCCGCGCGCTCGGCATCGCCACGCAGACCGCCGGCATCGACTGGGCCGAGCTGGCCGTGCAGGTCGTGCTCGCCGCCATCGGTGTGGCCCTGGTGGCCGGCGTCGGCCGCCGCCGCAGCGTCTCGCGTTACTGATCGACGCATCACGCGCCTCGACGGGCGCCCGGCCGTATCGGCCGGGCGCCCGTCGGCGTATTCGGCGCATTGAACCCCGTCGGTGCCCCTGGCTCGCCCCGGGCGCCGGGTTTCGGGGAGAAGTAGCAGGTCAGGGTACGTCTGAACAATTCGTCATCGGAGTCGGTTTGGATTTCCGGGCGGTCGGGAACTTAGCGATCACGACAGTAACCACACGAAAACGTGTGACCGGTTCTTAAGGAGGAGGGCGACCATGGAGCTCACCGTTTGGGGCATCATCACCGCGCTGGTCGTTGGTCTGATCGTCGGCGCGCTGGGCCGGCTGGTCGTGCCGGGCCGTCAGAACATGCCGATCTGGCTGCACATGCTGATCGGTGTCGGCGCCGCGCTTCTGGGCACGATCGTGGCCCGGGCCTCCGGCTTCGCCGAGACCGCCGGCATCGACTGGCGCGAGCTGATGCTGCAGGTGCTCTTCGCCGCGATCGGTGTGGCCCTGGTGGCCGGCGTCGGCCGTCGCCGCGGCGTCTCGCGCTACTGACCCCCGCACCACGCGCCTCGACGGGCGCCCGGCCTCAGCGGCCGGGCGCCCGTCGGCGTGTGCGGCCCCTGAGCTGGCCCGGACGGCATCGATGTCGGCCGGGCCGCGGCTGCGATACGGTCGCCTGTGCCCTCCGTCACGAACACCCCCTGTTGTAAAGGAAATTTTCCTACTAAGGTGCGGCGGAGAAGGTTAGTGCCAAACGGCCCTGAGGGAGATATGGCGTGAACAGGTGGAAGCGGCTGGCTCCGGTCACCGCCATCGTGGCGTCGGCCGCGTTGGTGCTGACCGCGTGCGGTGGCTCCGGCGACGACGACAAGGCCGCCGACAACAGCAAGCTCACTGTGTGGATGATGGGTGAGGGCGGCGACGCCCAGACCGCGTTCCTCGACAGCGTCGAGGCGGAGTTCAAGAAGAAGCACCCCGAGACCGACGTCGTGGTGCAGTACATCCCCTGGCTCGAGGCGCCGAAGAAGTTCCAGGCCGCGCTCGCCGGCGGGGAGGGCCCGGACGTCACCGAGCTGGGCAACACCGAGACCCAGGGCTGGGCCGCGCAGGAGGCCCTGGCCGACGTCTCGGACAAGTTCAACGGCTGGTCCGAGGGCAAGGACATCCTGCCCGATCTGGTCAAGAACGCCCAGCTCGACGGCAAGCAGTACGGCGTGCCCTGGTACGCCGGCGTCCGCGCCGTCTACTACCGCACCGACTGGTTCGCCGAGGCCGGAGTGAAGCCGCCGACGACCTGGGACGAGATGGTCGCCGCCGCGAAGGCCGTGCAGGCCAAGAAGCCCGGCACCTACGGCATCGCCCTGCCCGGCAACTCCGAGCTGCCGTTCTACTCCTTCCTCTGGGGTGCCGGCGGCGAGATCGCCACCAAGGAGGGGGACAGCTGGAAGTCCGGCTACAACACCCCCGAGGCGCAGAAGGCGGTCAAGTTCTGGACCGACCTGGTCACCGTGCACAAGGTCGCCCCGCCGGCCGCCGCCGGGTGGAACGAGGTCGACGCCCGTACCCAGTTCGCCACCGGGAAGGCCGCCATGGCGTTCGCCGGTAGCTGGCAGGGCGGCGCGATGAAGAAGGACAACCCCGACATCGAGAAGGTGTGGGGCACGTTCCCGATCCCCGGCCCGGACGGCAAGCCCGCCCCGGCGTTCGCCGGTGGCTCCGACATCGCCATCTGGAAGGACAGCGAGCGGCAGACGCTGGCCTGGGACTACATGACCGTGCTGCTGAGCAAGCAGAAGGACAAGGAGTTCGCCAGCAGCCTCGGCTTCTTCCCGGTCTACCAGGACCTGGTCAGCAGCGGCGACTACGCCAACGACAAGGTGATGGCCGCGTTCGCGACCGCCATCCAGAACACCAAGCTGACCCCGCTCACCCCGAAGTGGGTCGAGGTCAGCCGGACCAAGACGGTGACCCAGGCGATGAACAGCTCGGTCATCAAGGGCCAGAAGACGGTCGAGAAGGCCACCGCCGACGCGGCCACCGAGATGGAAAGCATTCTCAACGCCAAGTGACCACGCTGACCGAGGCCACCGGCGAGGCCGCCGCGCGGGACACCCCCGCGCGGCGGCGCCGTCGCCGGGTGGACCACCTTCCGTACCTGCTTCTCCTGCCCTGCCTGGCGATCATCGCCGTGCTGCTGCTCTGGCCGCTCGGCCAGGTCGTGTGGATGTCCTTCCACAAGCTGGACAGCGTCCGGCAGCTGCGCGGCGACCGCGAGTGGCCGTGGGTCGGCCTGGCCAACTACGCGCAGATCCTCGGCGACCCGTTCTTCCGTACGGTGCTGCGCAACACCGTGCTGTTCGCGATCGCCAACGTGGCGCTCACGATGATCCTCGGCACCCTGGTCGGGCTGCTGCTCAACCGCCTGGGCAAGAAGATGGCCACGTTTGTGGCGAGCTGCGTGATGCTCGCCTGGGCCACCCCGGCGCTGACCGGCACGATCGTCTGGAAGTGGATCTTCGACGACACGAGCGGTCTGGTCACGTGGTTGTTCAACAAGCTCCCGGACGGGCTCTCCACGGCCCTGTTCGGGCGCAGCGACTGGACCGGCTACGGCTGGTTCAACGACCCGCTGCTGTTCTTCGCCGTCCTGACGCTCGTGGTGGTCTGGCACTCGTTCCCGTTCATCGCGGTGAGCGTGCTGGCCGGGCTCAAGAGCGTGCCGACCGAGCTGCAGGAGGCGGCCCGGGTCGACGGCGCCGGGCCGTGGAAGGTGTTCTGGTCGGTCACGTTCCCGGTCCTGCGGCCGGTCTTCGGCATCCTCGTGGTCCTCTCCACGATCTGGGACTTCAAGGTCTTCACCCAGCAGTTCGTGCTGGCCGGCGGCACCCAGGACCGGTCCACGTTCATGCTGTCCATCTACTCGTACGCGGAGGCGTTCTCGCCGCCGCCCAAGTACGGCCTCGGCTCCGCCATCGCGGTCATCCTCACCGTGATCCTGCTCGTGGTGACCGCCCTGTACGTCCGCATGGTGCTGCGGCAGGAGGACGAATGACGAAGAAGATCGCCCTCAACGGCGCGGGCCTGCTGGTCGCGCTCTTCGCCGCGTTCCCGGTCTACTGGATGGTGGCGACCTCGCTGAAGCCCAACCGGGAGATCTTCTCGTCCACGCCCCGGCCGGTGCCGGCGGAGCCGACGCTGGAGCACTACCGGGAGATCCTCACCGGCAACCTGATCCCGGGCGTGACGTTCGCCGACTTCTTCCTCAACAGCGCGCTGGTCGCGCTGGCGACGGTGCTGCTGAGCGGGCTGGTCGCGCTGCTCGCCGCGACCGCCGTGGCCCGGTTCCGGTTCAAGCTGCGCACCACGTTCCTGATCATGCTGCTGGTGGTGCAGATGATCCCGCTGGAGGCGCTGGTCATCCCGCTGTTCCTGATGATCCAGCGGCTCGGCCTCTACAACACGCTGCCCAGCCTGATCCTCACGTACCTCGGTTTCTCGCTGCCGTTCGCGGTCTGGATGCTGCGCGGCTTCGTCGCCGCGGTGCCCAAGGAACTGGAGGAGGCCGCCGCCATCGACGGCGCCAGCCGGGCCCAGACGTTCCGCAAGGTGCTGTTCCCGCTCGTCGCGCCCGGCCTGGTCGCCACCAGCATCTTCTCGTTCATCACCGCGTGGAACGAGCTGATCTTCGCGCTGACCTTCATCAACGACCAGCAGAAGTACACGCTGCCGGTGGCGATGACGTTCTTCTTCGGCCGGGACGACACCGCCTGGGGTTCGGTGATGGCGGCGTCCACGCTGTTCACCCTGCCGGTGATCGTCTTCTTCCTGCTGGTGCAGCGCCGGATGGTCTCCGGCCTGGTGGCGGGAGCGGTGAAGGGCTGACCCGGCGGGCCGTCAGGCCGCGGCGAACACCTCGGCCCGTACCTCGGTGGCCGGGTCGCCCTTCACCCGGGCCCAGGAGCCCTGCTCGGCGGTCCACTCCAGGTTGCCGAAGCGGACCTTCTTCACGCCGTGGTCGTCGGCGTGCGAGACCAGCCAGTGCGCGTACCGCCAGCCGTTGCGGTCGCCGCCGGCCGGCACGGTGAGCTCGGTCAGGTCGGTCGCGGTGGCCAGCCGGGGAAGCCCCCAGTCCAGGGACAGGCTCTCCAGCACGGCGCTGGCCGCGGCCGGGCCGCGCATCGTCGGCGGCGAGGAGACGGTGCAGGCCACCGCGCCGGTCGCGTGGCCGAGCAGCGCCCGGGTCAGGACCTCCGACTCGTCCGCCCACTTCTCGTACGCCTCGGGGAACGCCGACCGCTGCACCCGCTGGGCGGCGTCGGTGACCCGCATCCGCTCCCAGCCCTTGACCTTCTTCAGCGCGGCGTAGAACTTGTTCGCCGCGTACCGCGGGTCCTGGACCTGCTCCGGGGTGCCCCAGCCCTGGCTCGGGCGCTGCTGGAACAGGCCGAGCGAGTCGCGGTCGCCGTGGGCGATGTTGCGCAGGTGCGACTCCTGGTACGCGGTCGCCAGCGCCACCACCACCGCCCGCTCGGGCATCCGGCGCTGCATCCCGATGGCCGCGATGGTGGCCGCGTTCGCCATCTGGTCGGCACCGAGCACCACCTCGCCGTCGGCCTTCACCGTGCACGTCCGGCTGGACAGGGGGAGCCGCAGGTGCTCACCGAACTGCTTGGTCACGACGTAGACCGCGAGCAGTGCCAGCACGCACACCGCCACCCCAGATGCCACGATCGCCGCTCGCGTCCGCACCCGCACCCCCAGTCCCGACAGTCCGACAAGCGTACGTCCCACCCGCACCGGCGTGTCTCGGCCGACCGGCGGGCCCCACCACGGCCGCAATGGCTCCCGGGGGGCCCGCCGCGCACCTCAGTCCCCGGCGGGCACCCAGGCGGCGGGACGCTTCTCCCGGAACGCCATCACGCCCTCGCGCCCTTCGTCGGAGAGGAAGTACCCGGTCGACAGCGCGGCCAACTCGGCGATCTCGGCCCGCAGATCGGCCCCGGCCGGCCGGCGCAGCAGTTCCTTCGCCCCGGCCAGCGCCCCCGGCGCGCCCTTGACCAGCGAGTCGCAGTAGCGCCCGACGGCGGCGTCCAGCTCGTCGGCCGGCACCGCGGCGGTGACCAGGCCGATCTCGGCGGCGCGGCGGCCGTCGAACGTGTCGCCGGTCAGGTACAGCTCGGCGGCGGCCCGCTGGCCCAGCCGGGGCAGCACGGTCGCCGAGATCACCGCCGGGATCACCCCGATCCGCACCTCGGTGAACGCGAACGTCGCCTCCTGCGCGCAGACCGCCAGGTCGGCGGCGGCGATCAGGCCCAGCCCACCGGCCCGGGCCGGCCCGGCGACCTTCGCCACCACCGGCTTCGGGCACTCCCGCACCGCGACGAGCACGTCGCCGAGCATCCCGGCGGGCACGGTGCCGCTGGCGTACGCGGCGGCGGTTTCCTTCAGGTCGGCGCCGGAGCAGAAGACCGGGCCGGTGTGGTCGAGCACGATCGCGCGTACCGCGTCGTCGGCCACCGCGTCGGCCAGCCCGGCCAGCAGCTGGGTCATCAGGGGCGTGGAGAGCGCGTTGCGATTGTGCGGGCTGTCCAGGGTGAGGGTGGTCACCCCACGGGCCGTGGCGACTCGCACGAGAGCGTCCGGAGAGGTCATGCCGGGCACACTAGTGGCCATGCCCGGCGTCCTTCCAGAAGGCGAACCCGTCCCGCGCGACGGATCGCTGCCCGCCACCGCCCGCCGCGACGTCGGCGCGCGCGGTTTCGGCGTGTACGTCCACGTGCCGTTCTGTGCCAGCCGGTGCGGTTACTGCGACTTCAACACGTACACCGCCGCCGAGCTGGGCGGCGGGGCGAGCCGGGAGACGTACGCCGACTCGGTGCTGGCCGAGCTGGCGCTGGCCGCGCGGGTGCTGGGCGACTCGCCGCCGCCCCGGGTCGACACCGTCTTCGTCGGCGGCGGCACGCCCACCCTGCTGCCCGCCGACGACCTGGCCCGGATCCTCGACGGCATCGACCGCGTCTGGGGGCTGGCCGCCGACGCCGAGGTGACCACCGAGGCCAATCCCGAGTCGGTGAGCCCGGAGTCGCTCAAGACGCTGCGGGCCGCCGGGTACACCCGGATCTCGCTCGGCATGCAGTCCGCCGCGCCGGGGGTGCTGGCGGTGCTGGACCGGCGGCACAGCGCGGGCCGGGCCACCGCCGCCGCGCTGGAGGCGCGCGACGCGGGATTCGAGCACGTGAACCTGGACCTGATCTACGGCACGCCGGGCGAGACCGCCGACGACTTCGCCGCCTCGCTGGCCCAGGTGGTCGACGCCGGGGTCGACCACGTCAGCGCGTACGCCCTGATCGTGGAGGACGGCACCCGGCTGGCCGCGCGGATGCGGCGCGGCGAGCTGCCGTACCCCTCCGACGACGTGGCGGCGGACCGCTACCTGGCCGCGGAGGCCGCGCTCGGCGAGGCCGGATTCTCCTGGTACGAGGTGTCGAACTGGGCCCGCTCGTCGGCGGCGGCGTGCCGGCACAACCTGCTCTACTGGACCGGCGCCGACTGGTGGGGCCTGGGCCCGGGGGCGCACAGCCACGTCGGCGGCGTGCGCTGGTGGAACGTCAAGCACCCGAGCGCGTACGCGGCACGGCTGGCCGAGGGCGCCTCGCCCGCGCTGGCCCGGGAGCGGCTCACTCCGGACGAGCAGCACATGGAGGACGTGATGCTGCGGGTGCGGCTCGCCTCCGGGCTGCCGCTGGACGTGCTGGACGAGCCCGGCCGGGCGGGCGCCGAGCGGGCCCGGGACGCCGGGCTGCTCGACGCCGGGGCGTACGCGCGAGGGCTCGTGGTGCTGACGCTGCGCGGCCGGCTGCTGGCCGACGCGGTGGTACGCGACCTGCTGCCGTGACCGGCACCGGCCGGCCGCCCCCTCGGCCGGCCGGCGGTGTCACTTGATGAAGTTGTAGGTCATCGGGTAGCGGTAGAGCACACCCTCGTTGGCCTTGATCCCGCCGATGATCCCGAAGATCAGCGGCACCAGCCAGACCAGCATCGGGACGAAGAACAGGATCCCGCAGGAGATCACCGTGATCACCCAGGCGAGCACGCTGGCGATGGTCCAGGTGATCTGGAAGTTCAACGCCGCGACCGCGTGGGCGCGGACCGTCGGCGACTGCTGACCGCGGGTCATCATCGCGATCAGCGGGGCGACCCAGCCGAGCAGGCCGCCGCCGACGATGACACCCGCGGCGCCACCGAAGTGCGCCACCAGGGCCCACGTCTTCTCGTCGTTGTTGGCGTACGAGGCCGGGCCGTACCCGCCACCGGCGGGGTAACCGGCGCCGTAGCCGGGCGCTCCGCCCGGCGGGGGGTAACCACCGGGGGGCGGGTAGCCGCCCGGCGGAGGCTGGCCACCCGGCGGCGGGTAGCCGCCCGGAGGCGGATAGTCACCGGGCGGGGGATAGCCGCCGGCGCCCGGGGCCCCGGACAGTGGAGCGGTGGGCGGTTCGCTGCCCGGCGACGAGCCGTAGGGCGCCGACGGGTCGGGCTGGGGGCCGGAGTCCCCTGCCCCGGGTGGGCGAGGAGGTTCAGTCATGGTCGCCACGGTAGGGGCACCGGGCAACTGGCACCAGAGCGACACAGACCGACGATGACCGGCTGTTCGGCCCTGGTGGGCCGGGTTGTGTGGCGGGCCGCACCCCAGGTCCGTCAGGCGATCATCGCGTCGGCGGGGGTGCCGACGTAGACTGGCACTCGCTACAGTCGAGTGCCAGCCGCCCGGCGGATGTCGCGTGCCGGCCCGGCCGAGGTGCGTCAGGAGGTGGGGAATGGGTCTCGACGACCGCAAACTCGCCGTGCTGCGCGCGATCGTCGAGGACTACGTCGCCACGCAGGAGCCGGTCGGCAGCAAGGCTCTGGTCGAGCGGCACCAGCTCGGCGTCTCGCCGGCCACCGTTCGCAACGACATGGCGGTGCTGGAGGAGGAGGGCTACATCCGGCAGCCGCACACCAGTGCCGGCCGGGTGCCCACCGACCGCGGCTACCGCCTCTTCGTCGACCGCCTGTCCCGGGTCAAGCCGCTCAGCCCGGCCGAGCGCCGGGCGATCGAACGCTTCCTGGTCGGCGCCGTCGACCTGGACGACGTGGTGCACCGTACGGTCCGGCTGCTCGCCCAGCTCACCCGGCAGGTCGCCGTGGTGCAGTACCCGAGCCTGGCCCGCTCCAAGGTGCGCCACCTGGAGCTGGTGCCGATCTCCACCACCCGGCTGATGGTCGTCATGATCGCCGACACCGGCCGGGTCGAGCAGCGGCTGGTCGAGCTGCCCGCCCCGGTGCCCGCCGACGACGTGACCGACCTGCGCCGGCTGGTGAACGAGAAGCTCGTCGGCAGCCAGCTCGCCGAGACGCCACCGCTGGTGCAGGCGCTCGTCGACGAGTCGGCGCCGCACCTGCGCCCGGCCATGACCACGCTGTCCACCGTGCTGCTCGAGACGCTGGTGGAGCGGCACGAGGAGCGCCTCGCGCTGGCCGGCCAGGCCAACCTCACCCGGGGCGGCCTGCTCGACTTCCAGGGCTCGCTGCGTCCCATCCTGGAGGCGCTCGAAGAAGAGGTCGTGCTGCTCAAGCTGATCGGCGAGACCGAGCCGAGCACCACCCGGGTGCTCATCGGTGACGAGAACGAATTCGACAACCTGCGGGCCGCCTCGGTGGTCAGCACCGGCTACGGACCGGGCAGCACGATCGTCGGTGGACTCGGCGTGCTCGGGCCGACCCGGATGGACTACCCCGGCAATATCGCCATGGTGAGGGCCGTGGCACGCTACGTGGGCGAACTGCTGGCCCAGAACTGACCAGTCAGGGCCGACGGCCGGTTCCGGCCGACGACCGGAGCGACGCGAGACGAACATGAGGACACCTAACGCAGTGGCCAGGGACTACTACGGCATTCTCGGCGTGAGCCGGGACGCCTCCGACGACGAGATCAAGCGCGCCTACCGCAAGCTGGCGCGGCAGTTCCACCCGGACGTCAATCCGGACCCGGAGGCCCAGGAGAAGTTCAAGGACATCAACGCCGCGTACGAGGTCCTCTCGGACGACCGGAAGCGGCAGATCGTCGACCTGGGCGGCGACCCGCTCGCCCCGGGCGGCGGTGGCATGGGCGGCCCGGGCGGGCCCGGCGGCGCCGGTCCGTTCGTCGGCTTCCAGGACATCATGGACGCGTTCTTCGGCGGCGCCGCGGGCGGCAGCCGGGGCCCGCGGCCGCGTACCCGCCCCGGCGCGGACGCGATCCTGCGCCTGGAGCTGGACCTCAACGAGACCGCGTTCGGCGTCGAGGCGCCGATCACCGTCGACACCGCAGTGCTCTGCACCACCTGCTCCGGCGCCGGCACCGCCGCCGGCACCCACCTGGCCACCTGCGAGGCGTGCGGCGGCCGGGGCGAGGTGCAGTCGGTGCAGCGGACGTTCCTCGGTCAGGTCGTCTCCGCCCGGCCGTGCACCGTCTGCCAGGGCTACGGCACCACCATCCCGCACCCCTGCCCGACCTGCGCCGGTGACGGCCGGGTGCGCACCCGCCGCTCGCTCACCGTCAAGATCCCCGCCGGGGTCGAGGACGGCATGCGGATCCGCCTGGCCCAGCAGGGCGAGGTCGGCCCGGGTGGCGGCACCGCCGGTGACCTCTACGTGGAGATCCACGAGCGGCCGCATGACGTGTACTCCCGCAAGGGCGACGACCTGCACTGCCGGGTGACCGTGCCGATGACCGCCGCCGCGCTCGGCACCCGGCTGACCATCAAGACGCTGGACAGCGAGGAAGCTGTCGACGTCAAGCCCGGCACCCAGCCCGGCAGCACGCTGCGGCTGCGCGCCCGGGGCGTACCGCACCTGCGCGGCACCGGCCGGGGTGACCTCTATGTGCACCTGGACGTGCGTACCCCGACCAAGCTCGACGCCGACCAGGAGCGGATGCTGCGCGACTTCGCCAAGACCCGCGGCGAGGAGGTCGCCGAGCTGACCAAGCAGGGCGGCTTCTTCTCCCGGATGCGCGACGCGTTCAACGGGCACGCCTGAGGTGTCCGCGCCGCTGTTCCTGGTCGAGGCGCTGCCCACCGGTGACACGCTGACGCTGGACGGCCCGGAGGGCCACCACGCGGCCACCGTGCAGCGGTTGCGCGCCGGCGAGGAGCTGCTGCTCGCCGACGGCCGGGGCGGCACCGCCGCCGCGGTGGTCACCGCCGTCGGCCGTGGCACGCTCGACCTGCGGGTCACCAGCCGGGGGTACGCGGACGCGCCGGTACCCCGGCTCGTCGTGGTGCAGGGCATCGCCAAGGGCGACCGGGGTGAACTCGCCGTGCAGGCGATGACCGAGGTCGGGGTGGACGAGATCGTGCCCTGGGCGGCGTCCCGCTCGGTGGCGCAGTGGCGCGGCGAGCGGGGCGAACGGGCCCGGCAGAAGTGGGTCGCCACCGCCCGGGAGGCGGCCAAGCAGGCCCGCCGCCCGTGGCTGCCGGTGGTGGCCGGCGCCCCGGACGAGTCCACCGCGACGGTGGCCCGCCGGATCGCGGGCGCGGCCGGCGCGTACGTGCTGCACGAGGGCGCGCAGGACCGGCTGACCACAGTCGACCTGCCGGCCGCCGGGGAGATCGTGCTGGTGGTCGGCCCGGAGGGCGGCATCGCCGACCACGAGCTGGCCACCTTCGCCGAGGCGGGCGCCCGCACGGTCCGCCTGGGCCCGTCGGTCCTGCGCACGTCCACAGCAGGCGTGGCAGCCCTGACAGTCCTGGCCACCCGCCTGACCCACTGGTAACCCGCGCCCGCGTTCTCTCCCCGCGCGCCCTCCGCGCTCTCCCCGCGCTCTCCCCGCGTGCGTCGATCTTGCGGTTTCGGCCCGTGCTGCGCCCTTTTTGTGGTGCTTCGTCAGGGCCGAAAGCGCAAGATCGCGGGGGAGGGGCGGGGTCAGGAGCGGAGGTAGGAGGCGCCGTTCAGGTCGATGATTGTTCCCGCGGCCCACTCGGCCTCGGGGCTCGCCAGCCAGTGCACCGCCGCCGCGATCTCCTCCGGCCGGGCCACCCGGTGGAACGGGGACTGGGCGCGTACCGCCTCGCCCCGCTCGCTCTTGAGGTGCTCGTTCGTCATGTCGGTCTCGACGAAGCCGGGCGCCACGCAGGCCACCCCGATGCCGTACGGCGCCAGGGCCACCGCCAGCGACTGGGCCATCGCGTTCATCCCGGCCTTGCTCGCCCCGTACGCCGGGTTGGCCGGCTCGCCCCGGAACGCGCCCCGGGACGACACGTTCACGATCCGGCCCCCGCGTTCGCGCATGTGCTGCGCGGCGCACCAGGCCGCGTTCGCGGCGCCGACCAGGTTGGTGTCCAGCACCTCCCGCCACCGCGCCCGCCACTGCTCGTAGCTGCTCTCGAAGACCGGGTGCGGGGGATCGGCCGGCCCGAACACGCCCGCGTTGTTCACCAGCACGTCGAGGCCGCCGAGCCGCTGGGCCGCCTCGTCCACCATGGCGCGTACCGCGTCGGGGTCGGCCAGGTCGGCGCGTACCACCACGTGCCCGTCGCCGGGCAGTTCGGCGCGCAGCCGCTCGGCCAGGTCGGCCGAGTCCCGGTGATGGATCGCCACCCGGTCCCCACCCGCGGCGAACGCCCGCGCCACCGCCCGCCCGATGCCCCGCGAGGCCCCCGTCACCAGCACCGATCGTCCCGACATGGCGGCCATCCTGCCGCACCGGGCCGAGGCGTTAAGAAGGGACCCTTCCCCTACCGGAGGCGTTAAGAAGGGGCCCTTCCTTACACTGCTGCGATGGACTGCCTCTTCTGCCGGATCGTCGCCGGGGAGATTCCCGCCACCATCGTCCGCGAGACCGCCACCACCCTGGCCTTCCGGGATATCGACCCGAAGGCGCCCACCCACGTGCTGGTGATCCCGAAGGAGCACTACGCGGACGTGGCCACGCTGGCCCAGGGCGCGCCCGAACTGGCCGGCGAGGTGCTCCAGACCGCCGCCGTGGTCGCGGAGGAGGAGGGCCTGACCGTGGACGGGTTCCGGCTGATGTTCAACACCGGCCCGTACGGCGGCCAGGAGGTCTTCCACGTGCACGCGCACCTGCTCGGCGGCGCGCCGCTTGGCCCGATGCTCTGCCGATGACTGACGTCTCCGACCGGCTCGCCCGGATGGTGCGCCAGGCGCAGGCCACCGGGCGGATCCCGGCGGTGTCGGCCGCCCTGCACCGGGCCGACCGGCCGCTCTGGACCTGCACCGTGGGCGACACGGGCAACGACAGCCCGCTCGGGCCGGAGACGGTTTTCCGGATCGGCTCGGTCACCAAGACCTTCACCGCGGTGCTCGTCATGCAGTGCCGCGACGACGGCCTGCTCGACCTGGACGACCCGATCGGGCGGCACCTCGACCTGCCCGCGCACGGCGACGCGACGGTACGCCGGCTGCTGTCGCACACGGCCGGCATGCAGCGCGAGCCGCACGGCGACGTGTGGGACAGCCTGCGCGCCCCGGCCGTCGACGAGATGCTGGCGGACCTGGCCCGGGTCGAGCGGGTGCTGCCCACCGGCCGGCGCTTCCACTACTCCAACCTCGGTCTGGCGCTGCTCGGCGAGGCGGTCGCCCGGCTGCGCGGCGGCACCTGGGCCGAGGTGCTGGCCGACCGGGTGCTCGGCCCGCTCGGGCTGACCGCCACCGGCCCGCACCCGACCGAGCGCGCCGCGACCGGGTTCCTGGTCGACGCGTACTCCGACGAGGCCCACCCGGAACCGCCCGCCGACTTCGGCGCGGTGGCCCCCGCCGCGCAGCTCTGGAGCACCGCGACGGACATGGCCCGCTGGGCCGCGTTCCTGGCCGACCCGGCGGCGGTGGACCCGGACGGCGCGGTGCTCGCCGCGACGACGGTCGAGGAGATGCGCTGGCCGCTCACGCCCACCGACGAGTCGGTCTGGTCGGCGGGCTTCGGGCTGGGCCTGATCCTGATCCCGCAGCCGGAGCGGGTGACACACGTGGGCCACGACGGCGCGATGCCCGGCTTCCTCGCCGCCGTGTACGGGCGGCGCGGCGGGCAGGGCACCGCCGGGGCGACGGGCGCCGCCGTGCTCGGCTCGTCCGGCACCGGCGCGGAGGTGTTCGACCTGGTACACCGGCTGCTGGCCGCCGCCGCCGAGCACGACCCCGCGGAGATCGAGCCGTGGCGTCCCGGCCCGCCCGCGCCGGACCATCTGCGCGGCGTGCTGGGCCGCTGGTGGGGCGAGGGTTTCGAGTACGTCTTCTCCTGGCACGACGGGACGCTGCGGGCGCGTGGCGCGGACGACCCGGCCGGGAAGCCGCCCGCCGTTTTCGCGCCGCTGCCGGACCGGCCGGACGTGTTCCGCACGGTCTCCGGCCGCGAGGCGGGGGAGTTGCTGCGGCTGACCCGCGACGAGCGCGGCGTGGTGGTCCGGATGCACTGGGCGACCTACCGTTTCACCCGCACCCAGGAGACCTTCGACGGGTACGACTTCCGCGCCGGCGGCTGACCGCCGGCCACCCGAAATGGGCGCGGTGCGTACGGTGCCGACCCGATACGATGGAGGGGTACGCCGCGCCAGCAGGGCCCGGCGCCCGAGAAGCGGAGAGCAGGTGGCGCAGGGCCCGACGGGCCCGACCTATGACCGGCACCCCACCTCCCGGCACGCCGCGTGTGCAGACCAGGATCACGGTCGGAGACCAGAAGATCATGGTGAACCTGCTCGGCGCGGGCGACGAGATCCTGCGGCTCGTCGAGCGCTCGATCGACAGTGACGTCCACGTCCGCGGCAACGAGATCACCATCACCGGCGCCCCCGCCGACAACGCCCTCGCCGAGCGCCTCTTCAGCGAGCTGCTCGAACTGATCGAGAAAGGCGAGACCCTGACCACAGACGCGGTACGGCGTACCGTCGGCATGCTCGAGCAGGGCGGCAGCGAGCGGCCCGCCGAGGTGCTGACCCTCAACATCCTCTCCCGGCGCGGCCGCACCATCCGTCCCAAGACGCTGGGGCAGAAGAAGTACGTCGACGCGATCGACGCCCACACCATCGTCTTCGGCATCGGCCCGGCGGGTACCGGCAAGACGTACCTGGCGATGGCGAAGGCCGTCCAGGCGCTCCAGGCCAAGCAGGTCAACCGGATCATCCTGACCCGGCCGGCGGTCGAGGCGGGCGAGCGGCTGGGCTTCCTGCCCGGCACCCTGAACGAGAAGATCGACCCCTACCTGCGCCCGCTCTACGACGCGCTGCACGACATGCTCGACCCGGAGACCATCCCGAAGCTGATGGCCGCCGGGACGATCGAGGTCGCGCCGCTGGCATACATGCGCGGAAGAACCCTTAATGACGCGTTCATCATCCTGGACGAGGCGCAGAACACCACGCCCGAGCAGATGAAGATGTTCCTCACCCGGCTCGGCTTCGGCTCCAAGATCGTCGTCACCGGTGACGTCACCCAGGTGGACCTTCCCGGCGGGACGACGAGCGGCCTGCGAGTGGTCCGGGAGATCCTGAACAACGTCGAGGACGTGCACTTCGCCCAGCTCTCCAGCTCCGACGTGGTGCGTCACAAGCTGGTGGGCGAGATCGTCGACGCGTACGCCCGCTGGGACGCCGAGCGGGAGAACCAGCAGGCGCAGAGCGTGCACGCCGTACCGGGGCGGACCGCCCAGGGCGGCCGGGCCGGCCGGCGCCGCTGACCGGCCGGCGGAAGCCGTCACATCATCAGAGGAAGACAGTTGTCCATCGAGATCGCCAACGAGTCGGGTGTCGACGTCGACACCGACGCCGTGCTCGCCGTCGCGCGGCACGCTCTCGACGAGATGGGGGTCAACCCCCTCGCCGAGTTGTCAGTGCTGCTCGTCGACATCGAATACATGTCGGAGCTGAACCACCGCTGGATGGGTGGCGACGGCCCGACCGACGTGCTCGCCTTCCCCATGGACGAGGGCAGCGTCGACCACGGTCCGGGGGAGAGCGCCCCGGCCGGCGGTGAGCCGGCCCTGCTGGGCGACATCGTGCTCTGCCCGGAGGTGGCGTCCAAGCAGGCCGCCGCGGCCGGGCACTCGGCCGCCGACGAGCTGCACCTGCTCACCGTGCACGGCGTGCTGCACCTGCTGGGCTACGACCACGCGGAGCCCGAGGAGGAGCGGGAGATGTTCGGTCTCCAGGCCCGGCTGCTGGCCAGCTGGCGGTCGACGCGGTCGCGGTGATGGACATCGTGGCGGCGGTCCGCACCCCCGCCGGTCTGCCTGATCTTCAACTCCTGGTCTTCGCCGCCGGGCTGGTGGTGCTCGCCGGCCTGATCGCGATGACCGAGGCGGCGCTCGCAGCGGTCTCGCCGGCCCGCGCCGCGGAGCTGACCCGGGACGGGGCCCGCGGCGGGCGCGCCCTCCAGGTGGTCGCCGGTGACGTGGTCCGCCATCTGAACCTGCTGCTCCTGCTGCGCCTGCTGGCCGAGCTGACGGCCACCACGCTCGTCGCGCTGGTGGCTGTCGACACGTTCGGCGCGGGCTGGCGGGCGGCGCTGGTGACCGCGGGCGCGATGACTGTGGTGAGCTTCGTGGTGGTGGGCGTCGGCCCGCGCACGATCGGCCGCCAGCACGCGTACGCGGTCGGCCGTGCCGTCGCGCCGCTGGTGCGCTGGCTCGGCCGCGCGCTCAACCCGCTGGCGTCGCTGCTGATCCTGATCGGCAACGCGGTGACCCCCGGGAAGGGCTTCCGCGAGGGGCCGTTCGCGACCCAGGTGGAGCTGCGGGAACTGGTCGACCTGGCCGAGCAGCGCGGCGTGGTGGAGCACGGCGAGCGCCAGATGATCCACTCGGTCTTCGCACTCGGCGACACCATCGCCCGCGAGGTGATGGTGCCGCGTACCGAGATGGTGTGGATCGAGGAGCGCAAGACACTCGCGCAGGCGCTGGCGCTGTTCCTGCGCTCCGGGTTCTCCCGCATCCCGGTGATCGGCGAGAACGTCGACGACGTGCTCGGTGTGCTCTACCTCAAGGACCTGATCCGGCGGGTGCAGGGCGACCAGGCCGCCCGGCAGATGCCGGTGGCCGAGCTGATGCGCCCGGCCACGTTCGTGCCGGAGTCCAAGCCGGTGGACGACCTGCTCTCCGAGATGCAGGCGGCCCGTAACCACCTGGTCATCGTGGTCGACGAGTACGGCGGCACCGGCGGGCTGGTCACCATCGAGGACATCCTGGAGGAGATCGTCGGGGAGATCACCGACGAGTACGATGTCGAGCGCCCGCCGGTCGAGCACCTGCCCGACGGGGCCGTGCGGGTGACCGCGCGGCTGCCGGTGGAGAATCTGGGCGAGCTGTTCGACACCGAGCTGCCCACCGACGAGGTGGAGACGGTCGGTGGCCTGCTCGCCCAGGCGCTCGGCCGGGTGCCCATCCCGGGCGCCGAGGCCGAGGTGGCCGGCCTGCGGCTGATGGCCGAGGGCACCACCGGCCGGCGCAACCGGATCGACACGGTTCTGGTGAGCCGGGTCGACCGGGGCGACGCGCCGGAGGGCACGAACCGACACGACCCGCCCGATTCCCGTGGCGACAACAACCGTTCCGAGGAGAGGCAATCCGCCGATGCCTGAGTCACCCGCCGTACCGGCCGCCCTGCCCACCCCCGCCGACCCGGCCGAGCTGAGCGCGGAGGACGCCAAGCTCGTGATCCTGGCCCGGGGCGCGCGGAGCCGGGTGGCGGCAGTGGAGGGCGCCGCGGTCCGCGACCAGGACGGCCGGACGTACGCGGCGGCGAGCGTGGCGCTGCCGTCGCTGACCCTGACCGCGCTTCAGCTCGCGGTGGCCTCGGCGGTGGCGGCGGGCGCGAGCCGGCTGGAGGCCGCGGTGGTGGTGACCGAGGCGTCGACGCTGGACGGCTCCGGGCACGCCGCCGTGCGTGACCTGTCCGCCGACGCGCCGGTGCACGTGGCCGCGCCGGACGGCACCGTCCTCGGCACGGTGGTCGAGTGACCACGCCCGAGGCGCGTCCCTACCGGGCCGGGTTCGCCTGTTTCGTCGGTCGGCCGAACGCCGGCAAGTCGACGCTGACGAACGCGATCGTCGGCACGAAGATCGCGATCACCTCGAACAAGCCGCAGACCACACGGCACATCATCCGGGCGGTGCTGCACCGGCCGGACTCGCAACTCGTGCTGGTCGACACCCCGGGTCTGCACCGGCCCCGCACGCTGCTCGGCGAGCGCCTCAACGACCTGGTCCGGGAGACCTGGAGCGAGGTGGACGTGATCGGCCTGTGCGTACCGGCGAACGAGCCGATCGGCCGGGGCGACCGCTTCATCACCGGCGAGCTGGCCAGCCTCAAGGCAACGGTGCTGGCGGTGGTCACCAAGACCGACCTGGTCGACAAGAAGCGGCTGGCCGAGCAGTTGCTCGCGGTCAGCGAGCTGGGCGAGTTCGCCGACGTGGTGCCGGTCAGCGCGGTTTCCGGCCACCAGGTGGACACGCTCGTCGACGTGATGACCGGTTACCTGCCTGAGTCGCCGCAGCTCTACCCGGACGACATGCTCACCGACGACCCGGAGCAGGTGCTCGTGGCGGAGCTGGTCCGCGAGGCGGCGCTGGAGGGCGTACGCGACGAGCTGCCGCACTCGATCGCCGTGGTGGTCGAGGAGATGATCCCGGAGGGCAACCTCACCAAGATCTACGCCGACGTGTACGTGGAGCGGCCGAGCCAGAAGGCCATCGTCATCGGCCATCGGGGCAGCCGGCTCAAGCACGTGGGCACCACCGCGCGGCGGCAGATCGAGGAGCTGCTCGGTACCCGGGTCTACCTCGACCTGCACGTACGCGTGGCGAAGGACTGGCAGCGCGACCCGAAGCAGTTGCGCAAGCTCGGCTTCTGACCGGCGGCCGGGGCAGGCCCGGCGAGACGTGATCAGGATCAGCCAGACCTATGGGACATCTCACTTTCCATAGGTGTTCTTGGCTGTTTCACAGCGCCCCGGAGCAGGGTAGGGACCATTGTCTCTGCCCCCGGACCCCGCCGTGAGCTGATGCGAAACCGCTATCTGGACCTGCTCCGCTTCCTGGCCATCCTGCGCGTCGTCACCTACCACGTCACCGGTTACGCCACCCTCACGCTGGTGTTCCCGGCGATGTCGGTGATGTTCGCCCTGGCCGGGTCGCTGATGGCGGCATCGCTCGACCGCAGCGGGGTACGCGCGGTCGGGCGACGCCTGCGTCGCCTGCTGCCGTCGCTGTGGGTGCTCGCCGCGGTCTTCGTGCCGGCCATGCTGCTCACCGGGCTGGCGTTCGGCCCGAGGGTGCTGCTCTGGCTGTTCCCGATCAGCGACCCGCCGGCCAACTACTGGGGCGGGCTGGCGCTCAGCCCGATCTGGTACCTGCGGGACTACCTGTGGTTCGTGCTCGCGTCGCCGCTGGTGCTCTGGCTGTTCCGCCGGGCGCCGCTGCCCACGCTCGCCGCCCCGTACCTGCTGCTCGTCGCGATCGAGGTGGGCGTCCTGGCGAACCCGCCGACGGTGCTGCGGGAGTTCGGCCTCTACTTCGGCGCCTGGTTGCTCGGCTTCGCCCACCACGACGGGATGCTGCGCCGGATGCGCAACCGGGTGCTGCTGCCGGTGGCCGCTGTGGTCGGCGCCGCCGGGCTGGCCTGGATCGTCACCCACCCGGGCCCGCGCGGGTACGACATCAACGACATCCCGCTCGGCAACGCGCTCTGGTCGGCCGCGTTCATCCTGGTGGCGATCGGCCGGGCACCGGTCGGGGTGACCTGGGTCGACCGTGTGCCGGCGCTCGGCCGGGCGGTCACCGTGGTGAACCGGCGCGCGCTGACCGTCTACCTCTGGCACATGCCGTTCGTGGTGCTGCTCACTCCGCTCGTCGGCCTGGTCGGCTGGTCGCCGCGTGACCCGGTGGGCCTGTGGCTGCGGGTGGGGCTGGTCTTCGCGCTCGTCGGCGTGGTGACGCTGCTCGTGGGCTGGGTCGAGGACGTGGCCGCCCGGCGTACCCCGGAACTGGTCCCCGGCAGGCCGCGGCGGACCGTGGCCGACCGGGCGGCGGCCGTACCGGCCAGCCCGGCACCCGCCGGGGCGGAGGACGCGCTGGTGAGCGTCGGCGCCCGGGTGCCGGCGCCACGCCGCGGGACGGAGGACCCCGGCCGGGCCGGCGGCGTCCCGGCGGCCCGGCGGGGCGCGCCCGGCGACTGAGCCCCGGCGGAGCGCGGCGCGGCACGCCGGGGCGCGGCCCGCTCAGCGGGTGCTGACCGTGACGTTGCCGCTGGTGGCGGACGCCTCCAGCGTCACCGAAGCCGTCGGGTCGTCGTCGACACGCACGTCGGTGTCGCCGGAGGTCGCGGTGGCGCGTACCCGGTAGCGGCCCGCCGGTACGGCGAGGTCGACGTCTCCGCTGGTGGCGTGCACCCGGGCCGGTGCCGGCTGGTCCAGCTCGACGACGATGTTGCCGGAGGTGGTCTCCACGTCGACGGCGGAGGCGAGCCGGCGGGCCTCGATGTCGCCGGAGCGGGCCCGCAGCCGCACGGGGCCGGCCGCCTCGACGACCCGGATGTTGCCCGACGTGGTGGAGGCACGGACCTCGCCGGTGGTGCCCCTGACGGTCAGGTCGCCGGAGCTGAGCGTGAACTCGACGGCGCCCACGTCGGTGAGGTCGACGTTGCCCGAGCCGGTGCCACCGCGGACCACCACGCCGGGCGGCGCGGTCACCTCCCAGGAGATGCTGCACCGGTGCCCGCAGTCGGTGGGCAGGACGAGTTCGTCGCCCTTGATCTCGTACCGGCTGGTCGGCTCGTCGCCCTGGTAGCGGACCACGCGCTTGACGCGTACCTGGTCGGCGGGGCCGTTGGCCCGCACCACGACGTCGCCGGCGCCGTCGTCGTCCACGGTGATCTTCGTGATCTTCGTCCGTTCGGTGTGGTCGTAGTCGAGGCGGCGGAACGAGAGGGTGTCACACCCGGAGAGAACGATGAGCGCGGCGGCAGCGGCGGCGGCCACCACACCACGCAGCCGGGGAGCGGTGCGGAGCGAAGCCATGGCCAGCACATTAGGACCGGCCCGGCGCCCGGCACATCGGGGATCGCCCGCCGGTCCACCCCGAGCCGACCCTGAGATCGCACCCGGAGGGAGAATGGCCTGATGGCCGGGTACCGCCGACAGCTCTACCGCGACGACGCGGTGGTGCTGCGTGTGCAGAAGCTGGGCGAGTCGGACCGCATCATCACGCTGTTCACCCGCCGGCACGGCCGGCTGCGCGCGGTCGCCCGGGGCGTGCGGCGCACCATGAGCCGCTTCGGCGCGCGGCTGGAACCGTTCGGGCACGTCGACCTCCAGCTCGCCGGCGACCCCAAGGGCAACCAGGGCAGCTCGTTGCACACCGTCAGCCAGGTCGAGGCGATCGAGCTGTACGGCAAGCGGTTCCTCGGCGACTACCCCCGCTACACGGCGGCCAGCGCGATCGCCGAGACCGCCGAGCGGCTCACCCCGGTCGAGCGCGAGCCGTCGCTGCGGCTGTTCCAGCTCACCCTCGGCGCGATGAAGTCGCTGGCCCGCGGCGAGCACGCCACCACGCTGGTGCTCGACGCGTACCTGCTGCGCGGGATGGCGTTCGCCGGCTGGGCGCCGGCGCTCGCGGCCTGCGCGGTCTGCGGCGAGCCGGGCCGGCACCGCGCGTTCTCCGTACCGGCCGGCGGCGCGGTCTGCCCGGACTGCCGGCCTCCCGGCGCCGCCCACCCCGCGCCCGCCACGCTGGAGCTGATGTCCGCGCTGACCTCCGGCGACTGGGGGTACGCCGACGCGGCCGACACCGGCGTACGCCGGGAGTGCAGCGGACTGGTCGCGGCGCACCTCCAATGGCATCTGGAGCGCGCGCTACGCTCGCTGCCGCTGGTCGACCGGGGCGCCCCGGCGTCCGGCGCGGTCCCGCCGCCCGGCGGCGCGGGGCCGGATGTGGTCCCGCGCGCTCCGGCGCCGGGCCCGTCGCCGGAGTGAACAGGGAGATGACCGAGTGATCCGATCGACGAGGGCGACCCGCCGCGAGCCGGTGCCGCCGACCCCGCACCCCTCCGGCGCCCGCCCGCCGGCGCTGCCGCCCGCCGCGGTGCCCCGGCACGTCGCCATCGTGATGGACGGCAACGGCCGCTGGGCCAAGGAGCGCGGCCTGCCCCGCACCAAGGGGCACGAGCAGGGCGAGCACAGCCTGTTCGACACCGTCGAGGGCGCGATCGAGATGGGGATTCCCTACCTGTCGGCGTACGCGTTCTCCACCGAGAACTGGCGGCGCTCGCCGGACGAGGTCCGCTTCCTGATGGGCTTCAACCGCGACGTCATCCGCCGCCGCCGCGACCAGCTCGTCGACCTGGGCGTCCGGGTGGTCTGGTCGGGCCGCGCCGGCCGGCTCTGGAAGAGCGTCATCTCCGAGCTGCAGACCGCCGAGGAGATGTCCCGCGGCAACTCGACGCTCACGCTGCAGTTCTGCGTCAACTACGGTGGCCAGGCCGAGATCGCCGACGCCGCCGCCGGGATCGCCCGCGACGTCGCAGCGGGCAAGCTCGACCCGGCCAAGGTGAACGAGAAGACGATCGCGCGATACCTCTACCACCCCGAGGTGCCCGAGGTCGACCTGTTCCTGCGCCCCTCCGGGGAGCAGCGCATCTCCAACTTCCTGCTCTGGCAGACCGCGTACGCCGAGCTGGTCTACCTGGACACGCTCTGGCCCGACTTCGACCGCCGCCACCTCTGGTACGCCTGCGAGCTGTACGCCCAGCGCGACCGCCGCTTCGGCGGTGCCCTGCCCAACCCGGTCGCCCCGGGCGCCTGACGTCACGCTTACCAAGGCGCCGCGGTGGGTACCGATACCTCCAGACAGCAAACGCGGAGGTGAACCACATGATTCAGAAGCGGATCGCGCAGTGGGCGTTCATGGCGGTCGCCGTGCCGCTGGCGGCGGCCGGCGCGCGCCGGCTCAGCCACACCCTGGAGGCCCGTCGCGGCCCGTCCGGGGTGAGCCGTCTGCTGACCAAGGGCGCCGACCTGGTCCGGCCGCAGAAGGCCAAGCGTCGCCGGTTCTTCTGACCGCGACGTCCGGCCCTGATGGCCGCGGCCGGCACCCGACGTGAGCGTGACGCCCCGCATCCGGCTTTCCCGCCGGGCGCGGGGCGTTCCGCTCTACGATCGGCGCAGGGCGTGCCGCCGGGTGCGCGCCCGCCACGGGGGGTGGAGGATGCGCGATCTCCGGTACGAGATGACTGCTGCCCTGGCCGCCGCCGATCTGGTGGAGGCGACCCACCGGGACGCCGTAGCGGCTCTCTGCGCCGACGTGGCGCAGCGGTGGTGCGCCGACCTCGGGCACACCCCGGCGGTCCGCTCCGGCGAGATCGGCGAACTGGCGGCAGGCGAGCCGGCCGCCGGCTGGGCGCCCGACCCGCACGCCCCGCGAGCCTGGTGACCTGTCCGGCCGGGCTCACGCCTCCACTTCGGAGCGGTCACCCGCCCATAGCGTGTGGAACGAGCCGTCCCGGTCCACCCGGTGGTAGGTGTGCGCGCCGAAGTTGTCCCGCAGGCCCTGGATCAGCGCGGCCGGCAGCCGCTGCGCCCGCAGCGCGTCGAAGTAGGCCAGCGACGAACCGAAGGCCGGGGCCGGCACGCCCGCCCGGGCCGCGTCGGCCACCACTCGTCGCCAGGCCGGAACGCCGGCGCTGACCCGCTCGGCGAACCACGGCGCGACGAGCAGCGTCGACAGGTCCGGCTCCGCGTCGTACGCCTCCCGGATCCGGTCCAGGAAACCGGCCCGGATGATGCAGCCGCCCCGCCAGATCGTGGCCGTGCCGCCCAGGTCGATGTCCCAGTCGTACTCCCGGCTGCCGGCCCGGATGTGGTCGAACCCCTGCGCGTACGCGACGATCTTGCTGGCCAGCAGCGCACGGCGCACGTCCTCGACGAACGCCTCCCGGTCGTCCACCTGCCACTTGTCGCCCGCGTCCGCGAATACCCGGCGGGCGGCCTCGCGCTGGTCGGCGTGGCCGGACAGCGACCGGGCGAACGTGGCCTCGGCGATACCGGTGATCGGGATGCCCAGGTCGAGCGCGCTCTGCACGGTCCAGCGGCCGGTGCCCTTCTGCTCGGCCTGGTCGAGCACCACGTCCACGAACGCCTGACCGGTGGCCGCGTCGGTGTGGCCGAGCACGTCGGCGGTGATCTCGATGAGGAACGACCCCAGCTCGCCGCCGTTCCACTCCCGGAAGATCTCCGCGATCTCCGCCGGGCTCGCCGACAGACCGGCCCGCAACAGGTCGTACGCCTCGGCGATGAGCTGCATGTCGGCGTACTCGATGCCGTTGTGCACCATCTTCACGAAGTGGCCCGCGCCGTCCGGGCCGACGTGCCGGCAGCAGGGCTCGCCGTCCACGTGCGCGGCGATCTTGGAGAAGATCGGCCCCAGCTTCTGGTACGACTCCGCCGAACCGCCCGGCATGATGCTCGGGCCGAGCAGCGCGCCCTCCTCGCCGCCGGACACGCCGGTGCCGACGAAGTGCAGGCCGTGCTCGCGCAGCGCCTCCTCCCGGCGGCGGGTGTCGGCGAAGTGCGCGTTGCCGCAGTCGACGACGATGTCGCCCTCCTCCAGCAGCGGGACCAGTTCGTCGATCACCGCGTCGGTGGGCGCGCCGGCCTTCACCATCACGATCACCGCGCGGGGCCGCTCGAGCGAGCCGACGAAGTCCGCGAGGGACTCCGACGGCACGAACGTGCCCTCGTCGCCGTGCTCCGCGACGAGGCTGCGGGTACGTTCCGGCGACCGGTTGTGCACCGCCACGGCGAAGCCGTTGCGGGCCAGGTTCCGGGCCAGGTTGCGGCCCATCACCGCCAGACCGGTGACTCCGATCTGCGCCGTCGCCTGCTCTGCCATGCGTACCGCCACCTCTCGTTCGTGCTGCCGTGCTGCGACCGTATCGCGGTCGTCGGGGCAGTGGGCGGGGACGTCGACAGGGCGTGACCGGTGGGTGGCCGTGCGTCCGCGGCGCGTTCGCGCCTCGCCTCCCGGTGGTCCTTCTCCGTAATTCGGGTGCGGGAGGTCCGGGCGGCGGGATAGCGTTGCCGCATGCGTAAGTGACGCCCCACCTCCGAGCCCGGTCCACCGCCGAAGTGCCGTGGACCTGTCCTGCTCCGGGCGTCCGCATTCCTTCCCGCCGCCGTCGGTCGCGGTGTCTGTCGTGATCGGAACGCACCGGAGCCCTCGCTCGGAGCGTCCCGGTCGACGCGCCCGCACGACAGGAGGCCCGCGAATGCCCGCGAAGCGCAATCCGAAGAAGTCCCGCAAGCAGTCCGCGCCGCAGGTGGCCCCGCCGAAGCTCGACGCGCTCACCGTGGCGCCGCCCGCCGTGGTGCTCCCCACCGCGCCGGCGACGCCCACCGTGTCTGCGGTGGGGCTCCCCACCGAGGCGGCAGCGTCCACCGTGTCTGCGGTGGGGCTTCCCGCCGAGCCGGCGGCGTCCACCGTGTCGCCATCGGAGTCTCCGGAGTCCCCGGTCCTGCCCGGCGCATCCGCGACGCCGCCGAGATCGGGGCCACCGGCAGGGCGGCAGGCCCGGTTCACCGGACGTAGCCAGCGCGCCGGCCAGACCCGGTTCTACGCCTTCCGCCGCAGCTGACCGACAGCCCCGCCCGAGCGTCCCCGAAGATCTTGGAAGATTCCGGCCCCCATAGGGGCCATTCCCTACCAAGATCTCGCCCGATCCTGGTTGATCATGAGGTTGGCGGCGGCAAAACGGGCAACCGGTGCCGTCAACTTCATGATCAACGGGGCGGAAGGTGGAGGGGGAGGGGGAGGGGGAGGGGGTCAGCCGATCAAGGGGCGGAAGGTGCCCAGGGCGATGCTTGTCGCCAAGGCGGCGCCTGCCAGCAGGGCGGCGCCTGCGACGAGCAGGGCGTCGGCGCCGGTGAAGCGCTGGGGACGGGCCACTGTGCGCGGGGTGCCGGCGTCGAAGCCCCGGGCGTCCATCGCCACCGCCAGCCGGGTACCCCGCCGGATCGCGCCCACCAACAGCGTGAACGCGGTGGACGCGAAAAGCCGCAACCTGGCCACCGGGTTGCGGCCCGCGTCCACGCCGCGGGCCCGGCGGGCCATGCTGATCATCCGCCACTCCTGTTCCAGCAGCGGCACCATCCGGAACGCGGCGAGCGCCCCGATGGCGAACCGGGCGGGCGTCCTCGCGTTCTGGATCAACGCGTCGGCCAGGTCCGTCGGGTCGGTGGTGGCGAACACGACGATGCCGGGCAGCGCCACCGCGAACATGCGCAGCACCAGCCCGAGCGCGGTCATCAGCACGCCCTGGGTGACCAGGATCGGTCCGGCCTGGAGCAGCACCGGGCCGGAGCGGTCGGCCGCGAACAGCACCAGCGTGACGAGGATGCCGACGGCGCCGGCGAGCAGCGGCCAGGCCCGGCGGGCCAGCACCCGGTAGCGGACGCCGAACAGCGGCAGCACCGCGAGTTCGACGGCGATGGCGAGGGCCGGGGCCACCGGATCGAGCGTCGCCACCAGGATCAGCGTGAAGACCACCGCGGCGGCCAGCTTCGCCACCGGGTTGCGCCGGGCCAGCGGCGCGCCGGGCGCGGCGACCGGTTCGAGGTTGATCACGGGAGCACCCCGGCGGGCGGGCGGTCCAGGGCGAGCGTCCGGTCGGCGAGCGCGGCGACGAAGTCCTCGTCGTGGGTCACCGTGACCACGCCGTGCCCGGCGTCGCGCAGCTCGGCCAGCAGGTCGACCAGCTCCAGCCAGGTCCGCCGGTCCTGGCCGAACGTGGGCTCGTCGCAGATCAGCAGGCGGGGCGCGGTGGCCAGCGCCGTCGCCACGCTCAGCCGCCGCGCCTCGCCACCCGAGAGGGTGTACGGGTTGGCGCCCGCCAGCCGGTCCAGCCGCAGCCGGTGCAACAGCTCGTCCACGGTGGCGGTGACCGCCGGCTCGGGCCGGCCGATGCGGCGCGGGCCGAGCGCCAGCTCGTCGCGGACCGTGGCGGTGACGAACTGGTGCTCCGGGTCCTGGAACACCGAACCGATCCGGCGGACCAGCGCGGGTGCCCGCCAGCGGTGCGGGGGAGTGCGCGCGTCCCGCCCGGCGAGTTCGGCGGACGCGGTGACGGCCCCCGCTCCGGGTTTCAGCAGGCCGCCCAGGAGCAGCGCCAGTGTGGACTTGCCGGCCCCGTTGGGGCCGAGGACGGCGAGCGCCTCGCCGGCGCGTACCCGAAGATCGGTGGGGTTCAGCCGGGGCGGGAGGCCGAGCCGCTCCGCGGTGAGCAGCACGTCGCCGGGCGGCGTGGTGGCGTGCCGGGGTGGCGCGACGTGGCCGGGTACCCAGACCCCGGCGGCGGCCAGCGCGTCACCGTGCGCGGCGAAGACCGCGTCGGGCGGCCCGTCGGCGCGGACGCCGCCGCCGGGTTCCAGCACCACGACGCGGCCGACCAGCGGCAGCGCCTCGGTGACCCGGTGCTCGACCAGGATCATCGTGGTGTCCGGGTCGAGCGCGTTCGCGACGGCCCGGCGGATCAGGCCGGCGCCGGCCGGGTCGAGGTTGGCGGTGGGCTCGTCGAGCAGCAGCAGCCCGGGGCGCAGCGCGAGCGTGCCGGCCAGGGCCAGCCGCTGCTGCTCCCCGCCGCTGAGCGCGGCGGTCGGGCGGTCCCGGGGGTACGGGAAGCCGACCCGGTGCAGCGCCTCGTCGACGCGGGACCAGATCTCGCCGGCCGGTACGCCCCGGTTCTCCAGCCCGAACGCCACGTCGTCGCCGGAGCGGGCCATGACGAGCTGGGTCTGCGGGTCCTGGAACAGGATGCCGACGCGCTCACGCGCCTTGCGCGGGTCCAGCCCGTCGATCTCGACGGTGCCCTCCTGCTCGCCGGAGTCCTCCGGCAGCAGTCCGGCCAGCGCCGCCAGCAACGTGCTCTTACCGGCCCCGGAGGGCCCGAGCAGCAGCACCCGCTCGCCGCTCTCCACGCGCAGATCCACTCCGCGCAGAGCCCAGCGCTTGCGTCCTCCGTGCCGCCACCCGAACCCCCGCAGCACCACAGCGCTCACCGCCCACCACCCCCTCCCGGCCCAGCCTGCGTGATCAAGGAGTTCGCGTCCGGAGAACCGTCCCCGGCGGACGCGAACTCCTTGATCACCGGGCGGAAGTGGGGAGGGGGGCTAGACCAGGGCGCGGTCGCGGCCGGCGGGGAAGCGGTCCAGGACGCCGGTGTTCGCCAGCGCGCGGGTGAGGACGTGCGCGCCCAGACCGGCGACGATAGTGGCGCTGACGATAGTGATCAGCGCGTACGGGAGGCGGTAGGAGGCGAAGTCGTACGCCTTGTTCCAGTAGACGAAGTCGAAGATCGCAGCACCGAGGCCGGTCAGCGCACCGGCCAGCACCGCCACCGGCAGGCGGAACGAGCGGTACCGGAACGCCGCGAAGGCCAGCTCGGCGCCGATGCCCTGCATCAGGCCCTGGAGGATCACGATGCTCGCCCACTGGCTGCCCAGCAGGGCGGAGATGATGGCGGCCACCGTCTCGCAGTACAGCGCGGCGCCCGGCTTGCGGATGATCAGGCCGGCGAGCACCGCCGGGATCAGCCACACGCCGTAGAGCACTGCCTGCGCCGGCGGGAAGAACGCGAACGCCGCGTCGGTGGCGCTCCAGAGCAGGCCCCAGGCCCAGAAGACGACGCCGAAGGCGACGGCGATGACCGAGGCGACGACGATGTCGACGGTACGCCAGCGGTTGCTGTCGGTACGGTTCACGATTGGCTCCCAGTTCGTCGAGGTGAACCAGGAGAAGACGCACGCCGCGCCCGGTGGTCACCGGACGGCGACGCGGCTGGAGGTCGACCGAACTCCCTGCGCTGGCATTACCCAGATCAGGTTCGAGGGTCTGCGGGCACCGGCCCGCACTCTCAGCGCTGTGCGCTCCCCTGTCGGATGTGAAGTTGTCTCGTCGCAGACGCTAGCACCGACCACGGCCCGGGGCCCAGCAGGGCGAGTGTCGGTATGGTGGCGATCATGCTGGTGGATGCGCGGGGACTGACGTTCGAGGTACGCGCCGGCGGTCCCGAGGGCGGCGACCCGGTCCTGCTGCTGCACGGCTTCCCGCAGCACTCGGGCGAGTGGGACGCGGTCACGCCCGCGCTGCACGCCGCCGGGCTGCGCACGTACGCGCTCGACCAGCGCGGCTACTCGCCCGGCGCGCGTCCGGCCGACATCGGGGCGTACCGGATTCCGGAGCTGGTGGCCGACGCGGCGGCCGTGCTCGACGCGCTCGGGGTGACTCGCGCCCACGTGGTCGGCCACGACTGGGGCGCCATCGTGGCGTGGGGCCTGGCGGCGGCGCACCCGGACCGGGTGCGGACGCTGACCGCGGTGTCGGTGCCGCATCCGGCGGCGATGGGCCACGCGCTCGCCACCGACCCCCGGCAGAAGGTCAAGTCCGCCTACATCGCGTTGTTCCGCAAGCCCGGTACGGCGGAGAAGGTGCTGCTGGCGTGGAACGGCGCCACGCTGCGCAAGCTGCTGAGCGGCGTGGGCGACGCCGGTACGGTGGCGCGCTACGCCGAGCCGATGCGCGAGCCGGGCGCGTTGACGGCGGCGCTGAACTGGTATCGCGCGATGACCGGGGCGGACATGAAGGCGGTCGCCCCGGTCGGGGTGCCGACCACGTTCGTCTGGAGCGACAAGGACGTGGCGATCGGCCGGACGGCGGCGCAGGCGTGCGCCGCGCGCGTCACCGGTGACTACCGGTTCGTGGAACTGCCCGGGGTCAGCCACTGGATTCCGGACGAGGCGCCCGGCCCGCTGGCCGAGGCGATCCTCGCCCGTTGCACAGGAACGGAGGAGGCATGACGGTGAGCGCCGACGCGTACCTGGCGGTGGTGACCGAGACGATCGGCCGGGTGGCCGCCGCGCAGCGGCAGAACGTGGCCGACGCGGCCGACCTGATCGCGGCCGCGCTGCGCGCCGACGGTGTGGTGCACGCGTTCGGCACCGGGCACTCCGAGGCGCTGGCCATGGAGATCGCCGGGCGGGCCGGCGGCCTGGTGCCCACCAACCGGATCGCGCTGCGGGACCTGGTGCTGATCGGCGGCGACCCGGCCGACGTGCTCGGCCCGAAGCTGGAACGCGATCCGGCCGTGGCGCACCGCCTCTACGAGCTGGCGCCGATCCGGCCGCAGGACGTATTCGTGCTGGCCTCGAACTCGGGCGTGAACGGGGCGATGGTCGAGTTCGCGTCCATCGTGAAGGAACGCGGGCACGGCCTGGTGGCGATCACCTCGGCGCAGCACTCGGCCCGGATGACCTCGCGGCACCCGTCCGGCCGCAAGCTCGCCGACTTCGCCGACGTGGTGCTGGACAACGGAGCCCCGTACGGCGACGCGACGTTGCCGCTTCCGGGTGGCGGCGCGGTCGGCGCGGTCTCCTCGATCACCGCGGCGCTGCTCGCGCAGCAGATCGTCACCGAGGTGGTGGCCCGGCTGGTCGCGGCGGGGCAGCGCCCGCCGGTCTACCTGTCCGCGAACATCACCGGCGGCGACGAGCACAACGCCGAGCTGGAGGCACGGTACGCGGGCCGGATCCGCAGGGGTTCCTGAACCGGTTTCGTGATCGCCCGTACGGGGCACAGGCGGTGCTGCCGGTGGGCGTTCACCCGCCGGCCGTGCCGTCTCCCGGGGAGGTCCGCGAGTGTCCAAGGAATCCGAGAAGCAGCGCTGGCAGCGCAACTTCGCCGATCTGTTGCAGGAGCTGCGGGTCGCGCAGACAGGCGTGCAGATCCTCTTCGCCTTCCTGCTGACGCTGCCGTTCAGCAACGGGTTCGGCCGGACCACGGAGTTCCAGCGCGACGTCTACATCCTGGCGCTGCTGACCGCCGCCGCGTCCGCCGCGATGATCATCTCTCCGGTCGCGTTCCACCGGGCGTTGTTCCGGCAGGGCCGCAAGCCGGAGCTGGTCCGGTTCGCCCACCGGATGGCCACCGGCGGCCTGTTCTTCATGCTGATCGCGATGGTCAGCTCGGTCCTGCTGGTCACCGACTTCGTGCTGGACCGGCCGATCGCGTTCCTGCTCAGCGCGCTCACCGGCCTGTGGTTCCTGACCTTCTGGGCGATCCTGCCGTTCAGCCGGCGCAACTGGGGTGAGGACGACATCGACGACGAGGACGACAGCCCGCAGTCGCTGACCGACTGACGGTCCGCCAAATCGGACGTGCACGCAACGCTACCCCTGGGTAACACCCGGGGGTAGCGTCGTTTTCGTCGCACGCGTCGACGCAGCCGGACCGACGAGGAGGCAGCCGTGACCACGACACAGAACAGCCGGCCCGAGTCACCCGACGGTGCGGGGCCGCTTCCCACCGAGGCGGGCCAGGTCTCCGAGAAGGAGGCCCGCCAGGTCGCCGAGGCGGCCCGCGAGTCGGCCTGGGACCGGCCCAGCTTCGGCAAGGAACTGTTCCTCGGCCGCTTCCGGCTCGACCTGATCGACCCGTGGCCCCGCCCCGACCCGGCCGAGGTGGCCCGCGCGGACGAGTTCCTCGGCGCGCTGCGCGCGTATCTGACGTCCGAGGTGGACGGTGAGGCGATCGAGCGGGACGCGCGCATCCCCGACGAGGTGTTCCACGGCCTGGCCGGGCTCGGCACGTTCGGCATGAAGATCGACCGGAAGTACGGCGGGCTCGGCTTGAGCAACCTGCACTACTGCCGGGCGCTGATGCTCGTCGGCTCGGTGAACCCGGCGGTCAGCGCGCTGCTCTCCGCGCACCAGTCGATCGGCGTGCCGCAGCCGCTGAAGATGTTCGGCACACCCGAGCAGAAGGAACGGTTCCTGCCCCGGCTCGCGGCCGGTGAGGTCTCCGCGTTCCTGCTCACCGAACCGGACGTCGGCTCCGACCCGGCCCGGCTCGCCACCACCGCCGAGCCCACCGCCGACGGCACCGGCTACCGGCTCAACGGGGTGAAGCTCTGGGCCACGAACGGCACGCTCGCCACGCTGCTGGTGGTGATGGCCCGGGTACCGGCCGCCGAGGGGCGGCGCGGCGGCATCACCGCGTTCGTGGTGGAGGGCGACAGCGACGGCATCACCGTCGAGCGGCGCAACTCCTTCGTCGGGCTGCGCGGCCTGGAGAACAGCCTCACCCGGTTCCACGACGTGTTCGTGCCGAAGGAGAACGTGATCGGCGGCGAGGGCAAGGGCCTGAAGATCGCGCTGACCACGTTGAACACCGGGCGGCTCTCGCTGCCGGCCATGTGCGTCGGCGCCGGCAAGTGGGCGCTCAACGTGGCCCGGGAGTGGGCGGCGGACCGGGTCCAGTGGGGCCGTCCGGTGGGCGAGCACGAGGCGGTGGCGAAGAAGCTGTCCTTCATCGCCGCCACCACGTACGGCATGGAGTCGATGCTCGACCTGTCCTGCATGCTCGCCGACGACGACCGCAACGACATCCGGATCGAGGCGGCGCTGGTCAAGCTCTACGCCAGCGAGATGGCCTGGCGGATCGCCGACGAGCTGATCCAGATCCGCGGTGGCCGCGGCTACGAGACGGCCGACTCGCTCGCCGCCCGGGGAGAGCGACCGGCCGCCGTCGAGCAGCTCCTGCGCGACCTGCGGATCAACCGGATCTTCGAGGGCTCCACCGAGATCATGCACCTGCTGATCGCCCGCGAGGCGGTCGACGCGCACCTGTCCGTGGCGGGCGACATCATCGACCCCGACGCCGGTCTGGGCCGCAAGGCCAAGGCGGGCGCGCGGGCCGGCGCCTTCTACGCGAAGTGGCTGCCCACGCTCGCCGTCGGCAAGGGGCAGACGCCCGGGGCGTACCAGGAGTTTGGGCCGCTGGCCGGGCACCTGCGCCACGTCGAGCGGACCTCCCGCAAGCTGGCCCGGTCGACCTTCTACGCGATGTCGCGCTGGCAGGGGAAGATGGAGCGCAAGCAGGCGTTCCTCGGCCGGGTGGTGGACATCGGGGCGGAGCTGTTCGCGATGAGCGCGGTCTGCGTCCGGGCCTACGCCGAGCGGGACGCGCACCCGGAGAACGTCGAGTTGGCCGACCTGTTCTGCCGTCAGGCCCGGCTGCGCGTCGACGAGCTGTTCACCGGCCTGTGGTCGAACACCGACTCGGTCGACGTGGCCGCCGCCAAGCGGATCGTCGCCGGCCGGTACGCCGCACTGGAGGACGGCGTGGTCACGCCGCCGGCCGACCTGCCGTGGGTGGCCCGCTGGGAAGCCGGCCCGTCCACCGCCGAGGATGTGCGACGCCGCATCCCGCCCGCTGGCTGACCGGCGCGCCTCACCGGCCGCCGCGCAGCCCCAGTTCGCGCAGCTCCAGCGCGGCGAGCGCGTCGACTGTCGCGTCGTCGCCGCGCCGCCACGCCTCGGCGACGTCGGGCGCGATCCGGGTCAGCTTCGACAGCGGCTGACCGGCCAGCGCGCGCAGCGCCAGCAGGTCCCGGCCGGCCGGCGCACCGGCCAGCGCCTTCGCCGCGCCGGCCCGGCGCATCCAGCGCAGGCGCAGCGGCAGCCAGCCGAACAGCACCAGGCCGAGCGGGAACACCAGCACCGCGACGGTCAGCCCGAGCGCGAGCTGCCCGACCAGTTCCTGCTGGTCGCGGCCCGCGTCGGCGACCGCGCGGGCGGCGTCGGCGGCCCGGGTGAACGGCGCGGTCAGCTCGTCTCCGACGATCGGCACCCGGCCGACCTTGCCGCCGGCGTCGGCCAGGTTGTCGGCGAGACCACCGCCGGCACCTTCCAGCTTCTGCCCGGGTACGGCGAGCTTCTCGACCACGTCGTGCAGCCACAGCGCGAAGCGGATCGCCGCGTACACCCAGACGACCACGAGCAGGTCGGTGAGGAACTGGCGGACGGCGGTGGGAAAACGGTCGGCGTAGATCTTCACGCCGGACAGCGTCCCACGGCGCGGGCGCGTCGGCACCTGGCGGATTTCCCGCTCAGTGCGACCCTTCGCCGGCGTGACTGACCGCGTCCGCCACGATGTGCGCGACGTGGTCGTCGACCAGCGCGTACGCGATCTCCCGGCCGCGCCGCGACCCGCGTACCACCCCGGCGCCGCGCAGCACCCGCAGGTGCTGGGAGACGAGCGGCTGCGGCGCGCCGAGCTTCTCGACCAGCTCGTGCACGCAGCGCTCGCCCTCGGCCAGCTCGCTGACGATCGCGAGCCGGATCGGGGCCGAGAGCGCGCGCAGCAGGTCACCCGCACCCTCGAAGGCGTCGTACCCGTTCGTGCCGGTCACCCTGTAACGGTAACCAATCCCAGCTGCGCCGGCGGGTAGGGCCTCACCGCAGCAGCACCTCGTGCTCGGCCGGCTCGGGCGGTGGCGTCGCCCGGTCGGCCCGGGTCCGCCGCCGCAGCGCCCGCAGACCGGCCGCCGCGAGCGCGACCAGCAGGAACGAGCCGATCGCCACGAGCACCACCGACGCGCCGGGCGCGGTGTCCGCGGTGGCGGCCACCCACACCCCGGTGCCGGCGGCGAACAGGCCCAGCGCCATGGCCGCCGCCATGGTCGACCGGAAGCCCCGGGTCACCTGCTGCGCGGCGGCCACCGGCACCACCATCAGCGCGCTGATCAGCAGCACCCCGACCGCCCGCATGGCGATGGTCACCGTGACCGCGGTGCCGACCGCGATGACCAGGTTCAGCGTCCGCACCGGCAGGCCGGACACCCGGGCGTACTCCTCGTCGTGGCACACCGCGAACAGCGCCGGGCGCAGCACCAGCATGGTCACCAGCAGCACCGCGCCGAGCACGCCGATGGTGATCAGGTCGGTGCGGGAGGTGGTGGTCAGCGACCCGAACAGGTACGCGTTGAGCGACCCGCTGCTGGCGTCGGAGAGCCCGACCAGCATCACGCCACCGGCGATGCCGCCGTAGAACAGCAGCGCCAGCGCGAGGTCGCCGGAGGTTCGCCCGTACGCGCGGACCAGCTCGATCACGATCGCGCCGAGCGTCGCGGCGATCACCGCCACCAGCACGGGGGAACGGTTGAGCAGCAGTCCCGCGCCGACGCCGGTGAGCGCCACGTGCCCGAGCCCGTCGCCGATCAACGCCAGCCGGCGCTGCACCAGGTAGATGCCGAGCGCCGGGGCGGCCAGCCCGATGATCAGCGCGCCGACCAGGGCGCGGAGCATGAAGTCGTACTGGAAGAGGTCCATCTCAGATGCCTGTCCAGAGCCGGGCCGGCTCCTCGTCGCAGTGCGGGTGCACGTGCTCGTGGTCCGGGTCGGCGTGGTGGCCGGCCGGTTCGGGCACCGCGCCGTCGTGGGCGATCCCGCCCTGGTGCACCACCACGGCCCGGCTGATCAGCGGGCGCAGGGGGCCCAGCTCGTGCGCGACGAGCAGCACCGTGCCCCCGCCGTCGCGGAACGTGCGCAGCGCCCCGGCGAACGCCTCCTGGCTGGCCGCGTCCACCCCGGCGGTCGGCTCGTCGAGCACCAGCAGCTCCGGCCCGCCGGCGAGCGCGCGGGCGATCAGGGTGCGCTGCTGCTGGCCGCCGGAGAGCGTCGACACCGGGTCGCCGGCCCGGTCGGCGAGCCCGACCGCGTCCAGCGCCGCCGCCACCGCCTCCCGGTCCGCCCGCCCGGCGGGCCGCAGTACGCCCCGGCGGGCCAGCCGCCCGGACGCCACCACCTCGCCCACGGTGGCGGGCACTCCGCTGCCCGCGCCGAGCCGCTGCGGCACGTACCCGATGCGGTGCCACTGCCGGAAGCGGCGCTGCGGTGTGCCGAACAGGGCGACCGACCCGGCGCCGACCGGCACCAGGCCGAGCGCGGCGCGCACGAGCGTCGACTTGCCGGAGCCGTTGGCGCCGAGCACGGCGACCACCTCGGAAGCGGTCACTGTCAACGAGACGTCACGCAGCACCGGGCGGCCGTCGTAGCCGACGGTGGCGTGCGCGATCTCGATCACCGGTGGGGTCATGAACAGTCCAGAGCGGTTCGCAGGGTCTGCAGGTTGGTGCGCATCGCGGAGAGGTAGTCGCCGTCGGCGGGCGGGCCCTCCAGCGGGTCCAGGACGGCCGTCTTCGCGCCGACCTCACGCGCGATGGTCTCGGCGACCTTCGGGCTGACGAGCGTCTCGAAGAAGATCGTGCCGGCCTGGTGCTTCCGGGCCTCCTCGGCGACCTCGGCGAGCCGCTTCGGGGACGGCTCGGACTCCGGGGTGAGCCCGCTGATGCCGATCTGCTCCAGCTGGTAGCGCTCGGTCAGGTAGCCGAACGCGGTGTGGCTGGTGACGATCTCCCGGCGCTGGCAGGTACGCAGGCCGTCGGCGTACTCGGTGTCGAGCTTCGTCAGCTCGGTACGCAGCGCGCCGGCGCGGGCGGTGTAGTCGGCGGCGTGGTCCGGGTCGGCCTTGCCGAGCCGCTCGGCAAGCTTGTCGCCGATGGTGGCCAGCCGGGTCGGGTCGAGCCAGACGTGCGGGTCCTTGCCGCCGCCCTCCTCGGCGTGCCCGGCCTCGCCCTCGTGGTCGTGGTCGTGGCCACCGGCGGCGGCGTCCCGCAGCGGCGTGACGCCCGCCACGTCGAACGCGCGGGCGCCGCCGTTCTGCTCCACCGCCTCGTCCACCGCCGGCTGGAAGCCGCTGAGGTAGACGACCAGGTCGGCGTCGACCACCTGGCCGACCTGCCGCGGGTTGAGTTCCAGGTCGTGCGGCTCGGCGCCCGGCTTGGTGAGGTTGCTGACCGCTACCGTGTCGCCGCCGATCCGCTCGGCCAGGAACTGGAGCGGGTAGAACGCGGCCACCACGCCGACCTTGCCCGGCTCGCTCGCGGCGCCTGTGCCGTCCCCGCAGGCGGTCAGGCCGGCGGCGGCGAGCAGGGCGGTGGTTGCGGCGGTCAGGATGCGGCGAGGTGCGCGAACGGTCATGGGCTCAACTGTCCGCGACAACGAAAACTATTGTCAAAAACGCATGATTGCATGTCAGCGCAGGTCAGCTCGGCTCTGCTTCCCCGAGTCAGCCGACCATGACCTTCGCCAGCGCCACCGCGATCAACAAGGTGAGCATCACCAGCCGGAGCATCCGGGTCGCCGGGGCCTGCACCGGCCAGGTGACCGACATCAGCCAGACCAACCCGCCGGCCAGCACGAGCAGCAGGACGCCGCCCGCCGGGCCGGGCGCGAAGAGGCCGACAAGCACCACGGCCAGCGTGGCCAGGAACACCGCCGTCGGGTTGAGCCGTGCCAACCGGGACAGCACAGGACTCTGCGTACGCTGCATGCCACAAACTCTACGAGGAGGAACCCCGTGCTGGTCACCAACCGCTTCGTGGTGGAAGCCGAAACGGTGGACGAGTTCACCCGGGCGGCGCACGCCGCACTGGCCGCGCTCGCCGCCCGCCCCGGCTACCTGCGCGGTGAACTGCTGCGGGCGCTCGACGACCCGGCCCACTGGGTCCTGATCACCGAGTGGGAGTCGGTCGGGGCGTACCGGCGGGCACTCGGCGGATTCGACGTCAAGGTCACCGCCGTGCCGTTGCTCGCCCGATCGGTGGACGAGCCGTCCGCGTACGAGACGCTCGCCAGCGCCGCCCCCGACGGGGAGATCGTCGTCGTCGCCAGCGATCGTGCCGCAGGCCCGTACCGCTGAGTGCCGGGGCACTACCCTGGCGCGTATGACCGCTCCCGGACCGGCCGCGCCACCCCCGCCATCCGTTCCGCCCGCGCTGCCGGCGGACCCCGGGGTGCCCGCACCGCCGCAGGGGCCCGGCGCCGCGCCGCCGTTCGCCGCCCCGCCCACCGAGGGCGGGCGGACCCGGCTCTGGCTCGGCCTCGGCGCGGGCGCGCTCGCAGTGCTGATCTGCTGCGGCGGGGGCGGCGCGGCGGTGGTCGGCCTGGCGGTGAGCAACGCTCAGGCCGTCGGCGAGCAGGGCCGGGCCGTCACGAACGACTACTACCAGGCGCTCGTCGCCCGGGAGTGGTCCAAGGCGTACGACACGCTCTGCGACGACATCCGGCGACGCGAACCCCGGCGGGAGTTCGAACGGCGGGTGGCCACCGAGCCGCAGATCTCCGGCTTCCGGGTCGGCGAGGTCGACCTCGCCACGCTCACCGTGCCGGTGGACGTGACGCTGGCCGGCGGCCGGCGGGAGGCGCAGACCGTGACGCTGGCGCCGGACCAGCAGACGGGCGGCGTGGAGGTCTGCGGGGTGAGCTGACCGGCCCCCGGTATTCTGCTGGGCTCGGGACGGACACGGTCGTACCGTTGTCCCGAACAGCCCGGTTCCATCCATCTCAACCGCGCCGACCGCCAGCCGGCGTAGGAGGAAACATGCCAGCCGACCGTATCGACGCCGTCACCAGCCTCGCCAAGCGCCGGGGCTTCGTCTTTCCCTCCAGCGAGATCTACGGGGGCACCCGGTCGGCGTGGGACTACGGTCCGCTCGGCGTCGAGCTGAAGGAGAACGTCCGCCGGCAGTGGTGGCGGACCATGGTGCAGCAGCGCGACGACGTCGTCGGCCTCGACTCGGCGGTCATCCTGGCCCGCAAGGTCTGGGAGGCCAGCGGCCACATCGCCGAGTTCGTCGACCCGCTCACCGAGTGCCAGTCCTGCCACAAGCGGTTCCGGGCCGACCACCTGGAAGAGGCGTACGAGGCCAAGCACGGCAAGCCGCTGACCTCGCTGACGGAGCTGAACTGCCCCAACTGCGGCAACAAGGGCACCTTCACCGAGCCGAAGATGTTCAACGGCCTGATGAAGACCTACCTGGGCCCGGTGGAGAGCGACGAGGGCATGCACTACCTGCGCCCGGAGACCGCCCAGGGCATCTTCGTCAACTACAAGAACGTGGAGACGGTCGCCCGCAAGAAGCCGCCGTTCGGCATCGCGCAGACCGGCAAGTCGTTCCGCAACGAGATCACCCCCGGCAACTTCATCTTCCGGACCCGCGAGTTCGAGCAGATGGAGATGGAGTTCTTCGTCGAGCCCGGCACCGACGAGCAGTGGCACGAGTACTGGCTTCAGGAGCGCTGGAACTGGTACCTCGACCTGGGCCTGTCCGAGGAGAACCTGCGCTTCTACGAGCACCCCAAGGAGAAGCTCTCCCACTACTCGAAGCGCACCGTCGACATCGAGTACCGGTTCCGGTTCGGCGGCAGCGAGTTCGCCGAGCTGGAGGGCATCGCCAACCGCACCGACTTCGACCTGTCCACGCACAGCAAGCACTCCGGCGTCGACCTGTCGTACTTCGACCAGGGCAAGGGCGAGCGCTGGATGCCGTACGTGATCGAGCCCGCCGCCGGTCTCACCCGCGCGGTGCTGGCGTTCCTGCTCGAGGCGTACGACGAGGACGAGGCGCCGAACACCAAGGGCGGCGTGGACAAGCGCACCGTCATGCGCTTCGACCCGCGGCTGGCCCCGGTCAAGGTCGCCGTGCTGCCGCTGTCGCGCAACGAGGCGCTGTCGCCGAAGGCCAAGCAGCTCGCCACCGACCTGCGCAAGCGCTGGGTGGTCGAGTTCGACGACTCGCAGGCGATCGGCCGCCGCTACCGCCGGCAGGACGAGATCGGCACGCCGTTCTGCGTCACAGTCGACTTCGACACGCTCGACGACAACGCGGTGACGGTCCGGAACCGGGACACCATGGCCCAGGAGCGCGTCTCGCTGGACCAGGTCGAGCGCTACCTGATCGAGCGCCTCCCCGGCTGCTGAGTGTAAGGAAGGGCCCCTTCTTAACGCCTCGCGTAGAGAAGGGGCCCCTTCTTAACACCCGTCACCCGGGGGAGATCGACTCCACCCGTACGCCGGTCGCGGCGCCCAGCCCGCGCCGGGCCGCGTACGCGTCCTCCACCGTGCGCCGCACGCGGCCCGGCTCCCGGCGGATCTGTGCCGGCGTGAAGTGCAGGATGAGCACCCCGTGCCGGCTCAGCTCGTTGTGCCGGTCCAGCGTCCGCGCCCAGTCGTCCGGGCTGAGGTGGTACTCCCGCGAGTCGACCTCCAGCGCCACCGCGCAGTCGGCGAGGTAGCCGTCCGGCGTCGGCAGGCGGGTGCCGTCGGCCGCCGACAGCCGCGGATTCCACAGGATCTCGCCGAGCACGCCGCTGCCGCCCAGGCACTCCCGCAGCTCCGTCTCGGGCGCCGAGCGGACCCCGTCGGTGATCTCGGCGAACGCCTTCCGGATCAGGGCGGTGCGGCTTCGCCGGGCCCGGCGGATCTCCGCGTCCAGGCTGTCCAGGTCGGTGAAACCGCGCTGCACGGCCTCGGCCACCGTCGCCCGTACCGGCCGCAGCCGGCGCAGGTCGCGGGCGGCGTCCACGACCGCCCGGGCGGGCGAGCACACCGGGTACAGCGCGGTCCGCCGGGCCCGCGGATCAAGCTCCAGGGCCCGCGCGATCACCGCGTGACCGGCCGATCGGCGCCGCACGTGGTGCGGCAGGATCAGGTGTACGTCAGCGGTGCGCGGGCTGTACCGGAACCCGTACCAGGTCAGGGCGGCCAGGCCGGTGAGCTGCGCGTCGGCGCCCGCGTAGAGCGCCGCCGAGATGCGTCGCTGCTCGTCGGTGAGGGTGCCGGTGACGAGCGCGTACGTCGCCGGCAGGACCCGCTGCCACAGGCCGCGCCGGGTCTGCCGGTACAGGTACATGTCGTCGAATCCGACGCCGAGCAGCTGGGTCCGCGTTACGATCTGCTGCTGGCGTTCCGCCAGGTCGCTGAGCTCGCGTGGTTGTTCGGGCATGCCCGGCAGCGTGCGCGATCGACCGATCCACGTTCCGGCCCGTGCGCCCGGCCTGTGGACAGCCTCCCCGGTTGTGGAGAACGCCCGCCGGGCGGGCCGGCTGTGATATGTGCCCTGTTAAGAAGGGGCCCCTGCTCTACCGGAGACGTTAAGAAGGGGCCCTTCCTTACACTTGTGCGGTGACTGCCCCGACCCTGCCCGCGTTGACCATCGGCCCGCACCGGGTGTGGCCGCCGGTGGTGCTCGCGCCGATGGCCGGGATCACCAACGTCGGCTTCCGCCGGCTCTGCCGTGAGCAGGGCGGCGGCATCTACGTCTGCGAGATGATCACCACCCGTGCGCTCGTCGAGCGGAACCCGAAGACGCTGCGCATGATCGCCTTCGGCGCCGAGGAGCAGCCCCGCAGCCTCCAGCTCTACGGCACCGATCCGGAGATCACCGCCGCGGCCGTACGGATCGTGGTCGAGCGCGACCTTGCCGACCACATCGACCTCAACTTCGGCTGCCCCGTGCCCAAGGTGACCCGCAAGGGCGGCGGCTCGGCCCTGCCGTGGCGCCGTCGGCTGTTCGCCCGGCTGGTCAGGGCCGCGGTGGACGCCGCGTCACCCGCCGGGGTGCCGGTCACCGTGAAGATGCGCAAGGGCATCGACGACGACCACCTGACGTACGTCGAGGCGGGGCTGGCCGCCCAGGACGCGGGCGTCGCGGCGGTTGCCCTGCACGGGCGTACGGCCGCGCAGCGCTACTCCGGCACCGCCGACTGGGACGCGATCGCCACGCTCAAGGCGGCGCTCGACGTGCCGGTGCTCGGCAACGGCGACATCTGGGAGGCCGACGACGCGCTGCGGATGGTCGCGCACACCGGCGTCGACGGTGTGGTGATCGGGCGTGGCTGCCTGGGGCGGCCGTGGCTGTTCGCCGACCTGGAGGCTGCGTTCAACGGGAGCGCCGAGCGGCGGCTGCCGAGCCTCGGCGAGGTGGCGGTGACCATGCGCCGGCACGCCGAGCTGCTCGTGGAGCAGTTCGTGGCGGGCGCGCGCAACCCGGCCCGGGGCGAGCGGGACGGCTGCACCGACTTCCGCAAGCACGTCGCCTGGTATCTGAAGGGCTTCCCGATCGGCAGCGAGCTGCGCCGCTCACTCGCCATGATCGAGAGCCTGGCGCAGCTCGACGACCTGCTCGGCAAGCTCGACCCGGCCGTACCGTTCCCGGTGGAGAACCTCGGCCAGCCGCGCGGCCGCACCAACTCCCCGGGC
The DNA here is from genome assembly GCF_027460145.1 of Micromonospora sp. WMMA1949. Taxonomy (NCBI): domain Bacteria; kingdom Bacillati; phylum Actinomycetota; class Actinomycetes; order Micromonosporales; family Micromonosporaceae; genus Micromonospora; species Micromonospora sp. WMMA1949. The sequence continues at coordinate 4,093,806 of NZ_JAPZBG010000001.1, forward strand.
AAGGTGTTCCTGCCCGACGGCTGGCTGGCCAGCCGCGACGACGACACCCCGCCGGACGGCGCCGAGCTGGACGACTCCGGCGGCTGACCCGGATACGACGAAGGGCCCGGCCCCCGTGGGGGGCCGGGCCCTTCGGTGTTCGGTCAGGAGCTGTAGCCGCGGCTGGCGATCCAGCGGGCGAGCTCGTCCACGTCCATCCGGTAGGAGGCCTGGTTCGGGTTCGCCGAGTCGGCGATCGTCACGACCTTCCCGCCGTCGCGGTAGCCGACCACGCTGATGTAGTGGCCACCTTCGAAGGAGTGGGTGGTGCCGTCGGTGTCGGTGGCGGTGCCGGCGATGTTGGCGACCACGGCGCGGCCGTCGTCCACGGTCTTGACCACGTCGGCGCGCAGCTTGTCGACCTTGTCGCGGTCGCGGGCCTTGTCCATGGGGATCTCGGTGGACTTGTAGACGTCCTTACCGGTCTCCTTGTTCAGAACGGGGGTGATGTCGTTGATGGAGTTGGTGCCGGCCTCGGTGGTGCCCATTTCCTCGGCCATGGCGTGCACGTCGATGTTCTTGCCCTGCACGCTCAGGGCGTTGCGCGCGGCGGCGGGGCCGCAGAAGTAGAAGTTGGGCTGGGCTTCGTAGCGCACGTCGAGTTCCCGCTCGCCGTGGCCCTTGCGGTCGGCGGTGACCTGGGCGGCGGCGCGCTCGGCCGGAGTGGCCTGGGCGGCGATGGCGGGGCCGGCGATGCCACCGGCGGTGGCGACGACACCAGCAGCGGTCAGAACGGTCTTGCGCAGCAGAGTGGTAGCCATGATCAGTTGCCTCTCTGTCGGGGGTACGCGGCGATGGGGGATGCCGCGAAGAAAGATCAGGTGGCCCGGTATGTGCGTCGGGCCGGTGGCTCGCTCGGGCGGCCAGGGGGACGGCCTGCTCCGGCGGCTCGGGGATGTAACGACCGGGGGTCCGGGGTCATTCCCGGGGTGCTGCCCGGCGGTGGGGCCCGCTCGACAGGCGCTGCCGGCCTGCTCGGCGGCCCGGGGGATGTAACGACCGGCTTCCCGGCCTGATTCCCGGCCCGAGGGGGCGGGTGGTCGGCGGGTGCGGCGCGGTCTGCCATGTACAACGCCCCGCAACCACCCCCGATTCCGCCCCACCGGTGACCCCGACCACCCGAAACCCGGACACCGACCCCACCCGCACCCGCCGCTGACGGACGACCCAGTCTGCCCAAGCCGACACCGAACCCGTCTGCCCTCGCCGCAGCTACCCCGGCCCGGGCCGCACCGGGTCCGGCCCGCCCTAGGCGGTGTTTCGAGCCAACCCACTTGGCGCGCGGCGACTCCGCTTCGACCTCACCGCCCAGGGACACCGTCCCCGCCCCCAGGGCCGCCCCCACCACCCCGTTGATCAAGGAGTTTGTGTCCGTCTGGGGCCGTCCGCCCGACACAAACTCCTTGATCACCGATGCGGTGGGAGGGGGTGGCGCCGAGCTTTGAGATCTTGGTAGATCGGCGCCCTTCCGGGGGCCGTTTCGTACCAAGATCTCGGCGATCGGAAGGGACCGCGCCCGACGAGGGGCGGCTGGACGCGCACCCGCCCCGGATATGGGCGTCGATCATGAAGTTGGCGGCGAAATGTATCCGGATTGTCGCCGTCAACTTCATGATCGACGCGGCACGGCGGCCTGCGCGGCACGGCGGCCTGCGCGGCACGGCGGCCTGCGCGGCGCGGCGGCCTGCGCGGCGCGGCGGGGTGCACGGGTCGGGTGGCCCAGCGCGGGTTGGCGTGGCCGTGCCGTCAGGGGGTCGTGGGGGTGGGGGTGGGCTGGGTGGGGATCTGGGCTGCGGTGGGGGGCCAGGGGATGTCGGGGGACGGGTGGAAGGTGATGCCGGCGGTGGCCCAGCGCGGGCCGTGGCCGGCGAGCCGGCTGCGGAACCGGGACCAGTCGTGCGTCTCGCGCGGTGACCAGCCCAGCTCGGCGACGGCGGGCAGGCGCGGGAAGAGCATGAACTCGACCTCGGCCACCGTGGTGACCGACTCGGTCCACAGCGGCGCCTCCACGCCCAGCACGGCCTCGGCCGGTACGCCCCGCACGTGAGTGGCCGGGTCCCACTCGTACGCCCGGCGGACGTCGATCAGGCCCGCCCAGTCGTGTCCGATCGGGGTGTCCGGGGCGTACTTCATGTCCAGGTACGCGTGGTTGCCGGGGGAGAGGATGAGCCGGGCGCCCCGGCGTACCGCGTCGGCGGTCTCCGGGTCGTCGCCGTTCGTGCCCCACCACTGCAGGACGCGCCCGTCGACGTGTTCGGCCGGGGCGAGCTGGTGCCAGCCGACGACGGTCTTGCCGGTGGCGGCGACCAGTCGCTGGGCCCGCGCCACGAACGCGCGGTAGCTGTCGGCCTGCACCTTGAACGCCTCGTCGCCGCCCAGGTGCAGCCACGGTCCGGGCGTCAGCGCGGCGACCTCACCGACGACGTCCGCGACGAAGGCGTACGTCCGCTCGTCGGTGGGGTCGACGTAGCTGAACCCGACCTCGGTGCCGGTGTACGGCGGCGGCGCGACCTTGCCGGGCGCCAGTTCGGGGTACGCGACCAGCGCCGCGTTGGTGTGGCCCGGCAGGTCGATCTCGGGCACCACCGTGACGTGGCGGCGGGCGGCGTACGTGACGATGCGGCGGTAGTCGTCGCGGGTGTACCAGCCGCCGGGGCCGCCGCCGACAGCTGTCGCACCGCCGACCTCGGCGAGCCGGGGCCAGGAGTCGACGGCGATCCGCCAGCCCTGGTCGTCGGTGAGGTGCAGGTGCAGGTGGTTGAGCTTGTAGCGGGCCAGGTGGTCGATCACCCGCAGCACGTCCCCGACCGGGAAGAAGTGGCGGGCGACGTCGAGCATGGCGCCCCGGTAGGGGAAGCGGGGCCGGTCGACGATCGTGCCGCCGGGCACCGCCCAGCGCACCGCGACAGCGGTCGGGTTCTCGATCGGCGCGGGTAGCAGCTGCCGCAGCGTCTGCGCGCCGTGGAACAGGCCGGCCGGGGTGGCCGCGGTGATCCGGACGCCGTCGGCGGTCACGTCGAGGCGGTAGCCCTCGTCCCCGAGCCCGGCGTCGTCCGGCGCAGCGGTGCGGGCCGTCGGGCCGGACGGCTCACCGCCCGCGACGTCCGCCGCCGCCCGGCCCGTGGACGCCGGCCCGCTCGCGACCGCGCTCGTGTCCGCCGCGGACAGCGGGAACGTCAGCAGGTCGCCCTCGCTGTCCGCCGGGGACAGCGTGAGCGTCAGCGGGTCGCCCTCGGGGGTGTCGGCGACCGGGAGCGGGAAGCCGGTGGCCGGGCGCAGCCAGCCGGCGAGCTGTTCGGCCACGTCCCGCCCGGCGGGGCTGACCCGCAGTACCGCGTCGGCGTTCAGCGTGAAGTCGCCGGCCGGGTCGGGGCGCACCTGTTCGGGCGCCGGCACCACGTCGCCGAGCCGGACCGGCGCCGGTCCGGCGAGCGCCCCGGCGGCCCGGCCCGCGGCGACCCGGGCCAGCTCGGCGGGGGACGTCGCCACACCCGGCAGGCCGTCGGCGGGCGTCGCACCGGGTGGGCCGTCGGCGGGCGTCGTCACACCGGGCAGACCGGCGGAGGAGGGTGCCGCCGCATCGGGCAGGCCGGCGGAGGGCGACGCCGCGGCGGCCGGGACGAGCGCGCCGGGCGAGGCCGCCCCCGATGGCGTCATGGCACCGGACGGGCTGGTGGGACGGGTGTCGGTCGGCTCCGGCCCGGTCTCCGGGGCGGCGGGGTTGGTCGGCACGGCGACGGCTCCGAGGGGTGTATTCGCGCGGGATATGGCAAAGGTCAGGTTCCGCGAGATGCAGTGACGTCAAGAGTACGAGGAGAAATGGAATTGCGTGATCGTGCTCGTGGAAGCGTTCCCAAAAACCCGTACGAACGCGGATTGTGGTGACCGTTGTGCCGAAAGTCACCGAACGCTCCCAGGTTTCTCCAAACTCGCCTAGCCTTCGCCCCACCGACGCTGACGAGCCGGGATTGCCGGTGGTCACTACCGGGGTATGTCCGAACTGAACCTTCGTTAAGTGTCAATGGCGCGCGTGGGAGGCTCTGGTGGCAGCGCACGATTCGGTCGAGCAGAAGTACGTCTACGACTTCGCCGAGGGCAACAAGGATCTCAAGGATCTGCTCGGCGGCAAGGGGGCCAACCTGGCCGAGATGACGAATCTCGGCCTGCCGGTTCCGCCCGGCTTCACGATCACCACGGAGGCCTGCAAGGCGTACCTCACGACCGGGCGCGAGCCGGACGGCCTGGCCGCGCAGATCGAGGCGCACCTGGAGTCGCTGGAACGCGAGATGGGCCGGCGCCTCGGCGACCCGGACGACCCGCTGCTGGTCTCGGTACGCTCCGGCGCCAAGTTCTCCATGCCGGGCATGATGGAGACCGTCCTCAACGTGGGTCTCAACGACCGCAGCGTGATCGGCCTGAGCAACCAGGCAGGTGGGAACGACAGGTTCGCCTGGGACTCCTACCGCCGGCTGATCCAGATGTTCGGCAAGACCGTGTGCGAGGTGCCGGGCGAGGAGTTCGAGCACGCGCTCGACGAGATCAAGAGCGCCAAGGGTACGCACAACGACCTCGACCTGGACGCCGACGACCTGCGCGGGCTGGTCGACGCGTACAAGAAGATCTTCGCCAAGCACACCGGCCGCGAGTTCCCGCAGGAGCCGCGCGAGCAGCTCGACCTCGCCATCCGCGCGGTCTTCGACTCGTGGAACGCGGAGCGGGCGATCCTCTACCGCCGGCAGGAGCGCATCCCGGCCGACCTGGGCACCGCCGTCAACGTGGTGACGATGGTCTTCGGCAACCTCGGCCCCGACTCGGGTACCGGCGTCGCGTTCACCCGCGACCCGGGCAGCGGCGCGCAGGGCATCTACGGCGACTACCTGGCGAACGCCCAGGGCGAGGACGTGGTGGCCGGCATCCGCAACACGGTGCCGCTGCAGGAGCTGGAGCAGCTCGACAAGACCTCCTACGACGAGCTGCTCGGCATCATGGCCCGGCTGGAGGAGCACTACAAGGACCTCTGCGACATCGAGTTCACCATCGAGCGCGGCAAGCTGTGGATGCTCCAGACCCGGGTCGGCAAGCGCACCGCCGCCGCCGCGTTCGTCATCGCCGGGCAGCTCGTCGACGAGGGCCTGATCGACCTGGACGAGGCGCTGCACCGGGTCAACGGCGCGCAGCTCGCCCAGCTGATGTTCCCGCGCTTCCAGCTCGACCACGAGTTCGAGGCGGTGGCCAAGGGCATCGGCGCCTCCCCGGGTGCCGCGTCCGGCAAGGTCGTCTTCACCTCGGCCCGCGCGGTCGAGCTGGCCGCCGAGGGGGAGTCGGTGATCCTGGTTCGCCGGGAGACCAACCCGGACGACCTCAACGGCATGATCGCCGCCAAGGGCATCCTCACCTCCCGGGGCGGCAAGACCAGCCACGCCGCAGTGGTGGCCCGTGGCATGGGCAAGACCTGCGTCTCCGGTGCCGACGAGCTGGACGTGAACGTGCCGGCGAAGAAGTTCACAGTCGGTGGGCACGTGGTGAACGAGGGCGACATCGTCTCGATCGACGGCACCACCGGAAAGGTCTACCTCGGCGAGGTGCCGGTCATGCCGTCCGAGGTGGTGCAGTACTTCGAGGGCGAACTCGACCCGGAGACCACCGACGACGCGCTGGTCCGCTCCGTACACCGGATCATGACGCACGCCGACGCCGCGCGGCGGCTGCGGGTCCGCACGAACGCCGACACCGGCACGGACGCGGCCCGGGCCCGGCGCTTCGGCGCCGAGGGCATCGGCCTGTGCCGCACCGAGCACATGTTCCTCGGCGACCGGCGCGAGCTGGTCGAGCGGCTCATCCTGGCCTCCGGGGAACGGGAGCGGGAGGACGCGCTCGCCGCGCTGCTGCCGCTGCAGCGGGCCGACTTCGTCGAGATCTTCCGCGAGATGGACGGCCTGCCGGTCACTGTGCGGCTGATCGACCCGCCGCTGCACGAGTTCCTGCCCCCGCTGGAGCAGCTCGCGGTGAACGTCGCGGTCGCTCAGGAGCGCGGCGAGGACGTCGCCAAGGAGGAGGCGCTGCTCGCCGCCGTGCGGCGGATGCACGAGGAGAACCCGATGCTGGGCCTGCGCGGTGTCCGGCTCGGCCTGGTCATCCCCGGCCTGTTCGCCATGCAGGTCCGCGCGATCGCGGAGGCCGCCGTCGCGGTCGTCCGCGACGGCGGCACGGCCTGCCCGGAGATCATGGTGCCGCTGGTCGGGGCCGTGCAGGAGCTGGAGACGGTACGCGCCGAGGCCGAGCGGATCATCGCCGAGGTGGTCGGAGACAGCGGCGTCGAGGTGCTGATCGGCACGATGATCGAGGTGCCCCGGGCGGCGCTGACCGCCGGGCAGATCGCCGAGGCGGCCGAGTTCTTCTCCTTCGGCACCAACGACCTGACCCAGATGGGCTGGGGCTTCTCCCGCGACGACGTGGAGGGCGCGTTCTTCTGGCGGTACCTGGAGCTGGGCATCTTCGGCATCTCGCCGTTCGAGTCGATCGACACCGACGGCGTCGGCCGGCTGATCCGCATCGCCGCCGAGGAGGGCCGGGCGGCCCGCCCCGGCCTGAAGCTCGGCGTCTGCGGCGAGCACGGCGGCGACCCGGACTCGGTGCACTTCTTCCACGAAGTCGGGCTGGACTACGTCTCCTGCTCGCCGTTCCGGGTGCCGGTGGCGCGGCTGGAGGCTGGACGGGCGGCGATCACCACCACCGGCTCCGACTCCCGCTGACGAGGACGCGGGGCCGCCGGTGTTCATCGACGGCCCCGCGTACGCCCGGCGCGCCTTTCCGGCTTCCTCGGCGTAACCTGAGCTTCCGCCGCGTGTCGATCAGGAGGGGTGTCCACATGACCGCCGTCTGGGAGAACCTGGTAGTCGACGCCCGGGACCCGTCCCGGCTCGCCAGCTGGTGGGCGGAGGCGCTGGGCTATCAGGTGATCACCGACAAGCCGGACGAGGTGGAGATCCGCCGGACCCCCGACACGCTGCCCGGTCTCGTCTTCGTCCCGGTCGCCGGGCCGAAGGAGGGAAAGAACCGGCTGCACATCGACCTGCGCCCGGCCGACATGGAGGCCGAGGTGGAGCGCCTTGTCGACATGGGCGCCCGGCACGTCGACATCGGCCAGGGAGACGTGGAGTGGACGGTGCTCGCCGACCCGGAGGGCAACGAGTTCTGCGTGCGTCGGGAGCGCGAGGAGTGAGCCGGTCTTGCGAGCCCCGCAGTCGCGACCTTCTGCGCGTCCGGGAGAAGTGAGCGGCGACGCGGCGCGGCTGGTCGACGAGGCGCCCAAGGACACCGGGTACGGCCGCTCGCCGTTCGAGCGGGACCGCGCCCGCGTACTGCACTCGGCGGCGTTCCGCCGGCTCGCCGCGAAGACCCAGGTGCACACCGCCGGCACGAACGACTTCCTGCGTACCCGGCTGACCCACTCGCTGGAGGTCGCGCAGATCGCCCGCGAGATGGGCGCCCGGCTGGGCTGCGACCCCGACGTGGTGGACACCGCCGGACTGGCCCACGACCTGGGCCACCCGCCGTTCGGGCACAACGGTGAGTACGCGCTGGACGAGCTGGCGGCCACCTGCGGCGGGTTCGAGGGCAACGCGCAGACACTGCGGGTGCTCACCCGGCTGGAGGCGAAGGTGCTCACCCCGGACGGGCGTTCGGCCGGGTTGAACCTGACTCGGGCCGCGCTGGACGCGGTGAGCAAGTACCCGTGGCCGCGCCGCCCCGGCGAGCGCAAGTTCGGCGTGTACGCCGACGACCGCCTGGTCTTCGACTGGCTGCGTGAGGGCGCCCCGCCCGGCGAGCGCCGTTGCCTGGAGGCCCAGGTGATGGACTGGGCCGACGACGTGGCGTACTCGGTGCACGACGTCGAGGACGGCATCCACGGCGGGTACGTGGACCTGCGCCCGCTGCTGGCCGACCCGGACGAGCGGCGGGCGCTCTGCGCCGACGTGGCCGCCACGTACTCCGGCGAGGCGCCGGAGGACCTGGGCGAGGTGCTGGCCGACCTGCTCGCCGATCCGGTGCTCGCCCCGCTGGCCGCGTACGACGGCAGCCACCGTGCCCTCGCCGCGTTGAAGACCACCACGAGTGTGCTCACCGGCCGGTTCGTCTCCCGCGTGGTGGACGCCACGCAGCAGCGCCACGGTCCCGGTCCGCACCGCCGCTACGCCGCCGACCTGGTGGTGCCGCGCCGGATCCGGGCGCAGTGTGCGCTGCTCAAGGGCATCGCGCTGCGGTACGTGATGCGCCGTCCCGGTGCCGAGGACCGCTACGCGCGGCAGCGTGACGTCCTGGCCGGGCTGGTCGCGGCGCTGCTGGACCGGGCGCCCGACGCGCTCGACCCGGTGTTCGCGCCGCTGTGGCGGGAGGCGGCGGACGACGCCGGGCGGCTGCGCGTGGTGGTCGACCAGGTCGCCTCGCTCACCGATCCGGCCGCGCTGGCCTGGCATGCTCGTCTGGTGTCGCCGAGCTGACCGGATCACCCCGCCGGAGCTTAGGCTAGCCTAAGCAGTATGACGGATCGCCCGAAGAAGCTCACCGCCGCCACGGTCGTCCGGACCACGCGGCCCACCCCGCACCTGATCCGCCTCGTGCTGGGGGGTCCGGAGCTGGCCGGGCTGCCGGTGGGCGCGTACACCGACCACTACGTGAAGTTCGTCTTCTCGCCGGCCGGGGTGACCTACCCGCACCCGGTGGACCTGGCGACGATCAAGCGGGAGCTTCCGGCGGAGCAGTGGCCGCGCCTGCGCGCGTACACGGTCAGGGCCTGGGACGCCGCGGCCGGTGAGATGACAGTGGACGTGGTGCACCACGGCGACGAGGGTCTGGCCGGGCCGTGGGCGGCGGCGCTGCGTCCCGGCGACCGGGTGTTGTTCACCGGGCCGGGCGGCGCGTACGCGCCGGACCCGGACGCCGACTGGCATCTGCTGGCGGGTGACGAGAGCGCGCTGCCGGCCATCGCCGCCGCACTGGAACGGCTGCCGGCGGGCGCGCGGGCGAAGGTGTACGTCGAGGTCGGCAGCCCGGCCGACGAGCTGCCCCTGGCCGGCGCGGGCGAGATCGAGGTGCGCTGGCTGCACCGCGACGGACGCCCGTTCGGTGAGCCGCTGGTCGAGGCGGTCCGGGCGCTGGAGTTCCCGCCCGGCCGGGTGCACGCGTTCGTGCACGGCGAGGCCGGCGCGATGAAGGAGCTGCGGCGGCTGCTGCGCGTCGAACGCGGCGTGCCCCGGGGTGACCTGTCCATCTCCGGCTACTGGCGGCAGGGCCTGGACGACGAGGGCTGGCGGTCCACCAAGCCGGCCTGGAACGCCGCCGTGGAGGCCGAGGAGGCCGCCGCCGTCGTGTCCTGACCCGCCCCGCACTCGCCGCCCCGCTCCCGGCGCCGATCTTGGAGTTGTGGCACCTCTGATACCGGCATGGAACCGGCATTCCGGGCGCCACTACTCCATGATCGACGGAGGCGGAGTGGGGCGTTTCGTCCTACCCGGGCGGCTGCGCTGCCCAGGATGGGGCCATGGGGGAAGACGTGGGGAAGCGGGTCGACCGGGTGGTGCTCGGGCTCGGCGTGGCCGGCGTGCTGGCCGTGGTGGCCTGGGGCGTGTTCGCCCGGGGCTCACTGGCGCGGTTCGGCGAGTCCGGCCTGGCCTGGACCGTGAGCACGTTCGGCTGGTTCTTCGTGGTCGCGGCGGACGCCTTCCTGGTGCTGGCGGTCGTCGTGGCCGCCTCCCGGTTCGGCCGGATCCGGCTGGGCGCCGACGACGACGAGCCGGAGTTCGACACGCTGGCCTGGGTCGCCATGATGTTCAGCGCCGGCATGGGCATCGGCCTGGTGTTCTTCGCCGTGGCCGAACCGATCCAGCACTACGCGACGCCGCCTCCCGCCTCCGGCGTCGCGCCGCAGACCGGGGCCGCCGCCGCGACCGCCATGCAGTACACGCTCTTCCACTGGACGCTGCATCCGTGGGGCATCTACGCGATCGCGGCGCTGGCCCTGGCGTACTCGACGTTCCGCAAGGGGCGCGGCAACCGGATCTCGTCCGCGTTCGCGCCGCTGCTCGGCGACCGGACCGACGGCCCGCTCGGTCGCGCGATCGACCTGCTCGCCGTCTTCGCCACCGTGTTCGGCTCCGCCACCAGCCTCGGTCTGGGCGCGCTCCAGGTGGCGGCCGGCCTGGACCTGGTGGCCGGCGTGCCGGACAGCCGGGCCGTCGAGCTGACGATCATCGGCGCGCTCACGCTCGCGTTCGTCGTCTCCGCCTTCTCCGGCCTGCACCGGGGCGTCAAGTGGCTGTCCACCACGAACGTGCTGATCGCGGTCGTGCTGATGCTGTTCGTGTTCGTGGTCGGCCCGACCGTCTACACGCTGGAGGTGCTGCCGGCCTCGGTCGGTGACTACCTGAGCGGCCTGGTGCGAATGTCGACGCGTACCGGGGCGTTCTCCGACCCGGCCTGGCTGGGCTCGTGGACCATCTTCTACTGGGCGTGGTGGATCTCCTGGGCGCCGTTCGTGGGCACGTTCATCGCCCGCATCTCGCGCGGCCGTACGGTCCGTCAGTTCCTGATCGGGGTGCTGCTGATACCCAGCGGCGCGAGCACCGTCTGGTTCGCGGTGATGGGCGGAAGCGCCCTGCGTACCCAGACCACCGGCACCCGGGACCTGGTGGCGGACGTGGAGGCCGGTTCCGAGCAGGCGCTGTTCGGGCTGCTCGACGCGCTGCCGCTGGCCACGCTGACGAGCGTGCTCGCCATGGTGCTTATCGCGCTCTACTTCGTCACCAGTGCGGACTCGGCGTCGCTGGTGCTCGGCTCGCTCAGCTCCCGCGGCGCGCTGCGGCCGCACCGCGGGGTGGTGGTGCTCTGGGGCGTGCTGATCGGCGCGGTCGCGGCGGCGTTGCTGCTGGCCGGCGGTTTGGCCGCGCTGCAACAGGCGACCATCCTGGTCGCGTTGCCGTTCGTCGTGGTGATGCTGGGCCTGGCCGTCGCGGTGCTCCGGGAGATGGCCGCCGATCCGATGCTGCGCGCCGGGCCCCGGCCCCGCCGCTCCGGCCTGGCCGCCGCGGTGAACGCGGCCCGGTCGTACGAGGAGGAGCAGCCGGCCCCCGTCACGCGCTGGTTCCACCGCCCTCGCTCCTGAGCGGGGGTACCTCTGTTTGTAGTATGAGTGCTACATTCCGAGGCATGACTGCGGTCGAACTCCCCGGGGCCGTCGCGTCCCCCCGACCTCCCGACGAGGACCTCGTCCTCGACGTGCGGGATCTGCGCATGCGCTACGGCGCCGTCGACGTGCTCCATGGCGTCGACCTGACCGCCCGGCGGGGCGAGGTGGTGGCGTTGCTCGGGCCCAACGGCGCGGGCAAGACCACCACCATCGAGATCCTCGAAGGCTTCCGGCTGGCCTCGGCCGGCACAGTGCGGGTGCTCGGCACCGACCCGGCGCGCGGTGACGAGCGGTGGCGGGCGCGGCTGGGCGTGGTGCTCCAGTCCTGGCGCGACCACGGCAAGTGGCGGGTACGGGAACTGCTCGCCCACCTCGGCGACTTCTACGCGCCGTACGCCACCGACCGGATCCCGCGCCCGTGGCCGGTCGACGAGTTGCTGGAGACGGTGGGCCTGACCGCGCACGCCGGCAGCCGGGTGTCCCGGCTCTCCGGTGGACAGCGCCGCCGGCTCGACGTCGCGGTCGGCATCGTCGGCCGCCCGGAGCTGCTGTTCCTGGACGAGCCGACGGTCGGCTTCGACCCTGCCGCCCGGCGCGAGTTCCACGAGCTGGTGCACCGCCTGGCCGACCTGGACGAGACCACGATCGTGCTGACCACGCACGACCTGGCCGAGGCGGAGAAGCTGGCCGACCGCATCCTCATCCTGGCCGGCGGCCGGATCATCGCCGAGGGGTCGCCCGACCAGCTCGCCCGGCGCGTCGCGGGGGACGCCGAGGTGCGCTGGACCCGGGACGGCGAGCGGTACGTGCACGCCACCGCCGACGCCACCGCCTTCCTGCGCGACCTGCTCCGCGAGCACGGCGACGGGGTGCGGGAGCTGGAGGTGCGCCGGGCCAGCCTGGAGGACGCGTACCTGGCGCTGGTGCACGAGGAGGAGACCGGCATCCGTACCGGCCGGGCCGAGCGGGTGTGGCAGCAGGAGGCGAACCGATGAACCCGACCACCAACGCGCTCCGGGCCGGGCTGCGGCGCGGCGCGATCGAGCTGCGCGCCACGTTCACCAACGGCCAGGATCTCTGGACCTACTTCTTCCCCACAGTGGTGCTGCTGGTCGCCGTGTTCTGGATGCGCGGCTCGACCGTGCCCGGCACCGACTTCTCGCTCGGCGCCCGCACGCTGCCCAGCGCGCTCGGCATGGGCCTGCTCTTCGGCGGCCTGCTCGGGCTGGCCAACCAGCTCGTCATCGACCGGGAGGACGGTACGCTGCTGCGCGCCAAGGCCATCCCGGACGGCATGCTCGGCTACCTGGTCGGCAAGATCGTGCTGGTCTCGGCGGTCGCACTGATCGGCGTGGTCATCCAGCTCACGCCCGGGCTGTTCTTCCTGGACGGGCTGCGGCTCGGCGACCCCGGCGCCTGGCTCACGCTGGCCTGGGTGGTGCCGCTCGGGCTGGTGGCGACGCTGCCGCTGGGCGCGGTGATCGGCTCGCTGATCGAGAACCCGCGCAACATGGGCCTGGTGGTGATGCCGATCTTCGGCCTGATCGCGCTGTCCGGCATCTTCTATCCGATCAACGGCCTGCCCGGCTGGCTCCAGGGCGTCGCCCAGGTCTTCCCGCTCTACTGGCTAGGCTTGGGCATGCGCTCGGCGCTGCTCCCGGGCGACCTGGCAGCAGTCGAACTCGGCGGCTCCTGGCGGCACCTGGAGACGGTCGGCGTGCTCGGCGCCTGGGCGGTGCTCGGGCTCGTGCTGGCCCCGGTGGTGCTGCGCCGGATGGCCCGCCGGGAGTCCGGCTCGCGGGTCGCGGCCCGGCGGGAGCGGGCCATGCAGCGGGTCGGATGAGAGGGCGTCGATGAGCGAGACCGTGCACAACCGCATCGCGGTGCTGCGCGCCGAACGGGGCATCTCCCGCCGGCAACTGGCCGACGCGCTCGGTGTGCACTACCAGACCGTCGGTTACCTGGAGCGCGGCGAGTTCCGGCCCAGCCTGCACCTGGCGCTGCGCATCGCCGCGTACTTCGAGGTGCCGGTCGAGGTGGTCTTCTCGATCGAGCCGTTCCCGCGCATCGGCGACCCCGCGACGGCCCGCTCGGCCTGAGCCGGCGGGGGCGGGCGTGGCCGGCCACACGCCCGTCCCCCCGGCCGCCGCAACGTCGGTCCGGCAGGGCAGGATGTACGCCGAGGGGGTGGCGGTCATGGCGGGGCGGATCCGGGACGAGGACATCGCGCTGGTCCGCGAGCGCACCGCCATCGCGGACGTCATCTCCGAGGTGGTGACGCTCAAGTCGGCCGGCGGCGGCAACCTCAAGGGGCTGTGCCCGTTCCACGACGAGAAGAGCCCGTCGTTCAACGTCTCGCCCGCCCGCAACGTGTTCTACTGCTTCGGCTGCGGGGTCGGCGGCGACGCGATCAAGTTCCTGATGGACGCGGAGCACCTCAGCTTCGTCGAGTCGGTCGAGCGGCTGGCCGCCCGCGCCGGCATCCAGTTGCGCTACGTCGAGGACGACAGGTCCGCGCCGCGTGCCCGCCCGCAGCAGGGGCAGCGGCAGCGCCTGGTGGCCGCGCACGCCGCCGCCGTCGAGTTCTACCGCGCCCAGCTCAGCACCGCCGGCGCCCGCCCGGCCCGCGAGTTCCTCGCCGGGCGCGGCTTCGACCGGGCCGCCGCCGAGCGGTACGGCTGCGGCTTCGCCCCCGACGGGTGGGACCTGCTCACCAAGCACCTGCGCCAGCAGGGCTTCACCCACGACGAGCTGGTCACCGCCGGCCTGTCCCGCCCGGCCCGCTCCGGTTCGCTGATCGACCGGTTCCGCCGCCGCCTGATGTGGCCGATCCGGGACATCACCGGCGACGTGATCGGCTTCGGCGCCCGCAAGCTCTTCGACGACGACGACGGCCCCAAATACCTGAACACCCCCGAGACGCCGATCTACAAGAAGTCGCACGTGCTCTACGGCATCGACCAGGCCAAGCGGGAGATCGCCAAGCAGGGCAAGGTGGTGGTGGTCGAGGGCTACACCGACGTGATGGCCTGCCACCTGGCCGACGTGCCGACGGCGGTGGCGACCTGCGGCACGGCGTTCGGCGGCGACCACATCTCGGTGCTGCGCCGGGTGCTGTTCGACAGCGACGAACGGGCCGGCGAGATCATCTTCACCTTCGACGGCGACGCGGCCGGTCAGAAGGCCGCGCTGCGCGCGTTCGAGGACGACCAACGCTTCGTCGGGCGTACCTTCATCGCGGTCAGCCCCGACAACATGGACCCGTGCGAGCTGCGGCTGGCCAAGGGCGACCTGGCCGTACGCGACCTGGTGGCCCGCCGCGAGCCGCTGGTCGACTTCGCCCTCCGGCACGTGATCAGCCGGTTCGACCTGGACACCGTCGACGGCCGGGTCGAGGCCATGCGCCGCGCCGCGCCTCTCGTGGCGAAGATCAAGGACCGGGAGAAGCGCCCGGAGTACGTCCGCAAGCTCGCCGGTGACCTCGGCATGGAGATCGAGCCGGTGCAGCGCGCGGTGCTCGGCGCGGCGAACGGGCAACCCGCGCCCGGTGCTCCCGCCGCACCCGCGCGCCCCGGCCGGCCCGCGCCCAGCGTGGACAGCCCTCGGTCCATGGTGGAGCGGGAGGCGCTGAAGCTGGCGTTGCAGGAGCCGGTCCTGGCCGGCCCGATGTTCGACGCGGTCGAGGTGACCGACTACCAGCACCCGGTGCACGTCTCGGTACGCGCCGCGGTGGCCGCGGCCGGCGGCGCGTCCGCCGCCACCGGCGGCGCGGTCTGGATCGAGCGGGTCCGCGACGCGTGCGACGACCTGGCCGGGCAGGCGCTGATCGGTGAGCTGGCGGTGGAGCCGCTGCGCATCGACGGCGAGCCGGACCCGAGGTACGTCTCGATCACCATGGCGCGGCTGCAGTGGAGTTCGGTCACCGGCCGCATCCGTGACCTGAAGTCGAAGATCCAGCGGATCAACCCGGTGAGCAACAAGGACGAGTACTTCGCCCTGTTCGGGGAACTGCTCTCGCTGGAACAGCACGCACGGGCACTGCGCGAGCAGGCCGCCGGAGGTTTGTGATGGGTCTGTTCAACCGCCGGCCGAAACTCCCGTCGGCCGACCGGCCGCCGCTGGCCGCCGACGAGCGGGTGCTCGCCTGGGCCGCCGCCGGCACCGGCGAGGGCGGCAACGACGGCGTGCTGGTCGCCAGCAACCGCGGGCTCTGGCTGCCCGGCCGGGTGGACCGCCTCGGCTGGCACGACATCCTCAAGGCGGTCTGGTCCGGCCGGGAACTCACTGTCACGCCGGCCGAGCCGGTCGCCGAGCGCGACGGCTACCTGGTGGTCGCGGACGGCCTCCCCGGGACGTACCTGCTCGTCGACCCGGGTGACCTGCCGCACCAGGTCCGGGCCCGGGTCACCGGCTCGGTGGCGTACACCTCGCACCACGAGGTGCCCGGCGGCTCCGGCCGGATCGCGGCCCGGCGGGTGCCCGGGGTCGACGGTCTGACCTGGACGGTCCGCTACGACCCGGGGACGCCGGCCGACGACGAGGCGGTGACCGACGAGACCGCCCGGCTGGTCGCGGCGGCGCGGGCCGCCACCGCCCCCGCCGACGCCTGAGGCCGCGCCACGCCCGGAGTCACACGGGGTCAGGCACGTGGGCGGGCGCCGTCGAGGAAGAGCGCGACGACCCGGGCGGGTCCGGTCTCGTCGGTGAGGTCGGCCGCGCGGGCCAGGTGCAGGAACGCGTTCATCAGGAACTCCGGTTCGCCGGTGACGGCGCCCTCGGCCCGGGCGTCGGCGAAGAACCGGGTCACCGGCGCCAGCATCAGGGCGACGTAGAGGCCCGAGACGTGCTCGCTGGTCTCGGCGGAGACGAGCGGCAGGGTGTCGTAGATGCGCTGCTCGAACGTGACCGCGTCGCCGTGCTGACCGGCGGCGACGGTGGCGAGCGCGAGCAGCCGCTGCGGCACGTCGCCGGGGCCGGCCAGCGCCGCCGCGATCCGACCACCGACGTCCCGGATGTACCGTTCCGCCACCGCGATGTAGAGATCCTCCTT
Organism: Micromonospora sp. WMMA1949; assembly: GCF_027460145.1. Taxonomy (NCBI): domain Bacteria; kingdom Bacillati; phylum Actinomycetota; class Actinomycetes; order Micromonosporales; family Micromonosporaceae; genus Micromonospora; species Micromonospora sp. WMMA1949. The sequence goes on from NZ_JAPZBG010000001.1 coordinate 4,110,080, forward strand.
CCCGCCGGGGAAGTGGTGGTAGATGGACGGCTTCTGGATGCCGACGCTGCGGCCCACGCCGACCAGGGAGATGCCCTGGTAGCCGGTCGCGCGGAGCTGCTCGGCGAAGGCGTCCATGATCTGGGTGCGGGTGTCGGCTGGGCTCATCGGTTCTTCCTCGCGTGGTGGAGGGCGAGGGCGCAGGCCGCGGTCCCGGCGACGGCGAGGGTGACGATCGCCGCGACGCCGATCGGGGCCGCGGTGAGCGCCGCGTCGCCGCCGAGCTGGCGGGCGGTGTCGACGATATAGGTGAGCGGGTTGGCGACGGCGATCACCCGCATCCAGCCGGCGAGTTCGTCGACCGGCGCGAACACGCCGGTGAAGAACGACAGGCCGAACACGACGAGCGTGACCAGGTTGGTGGCCGACGCCGAGCCCGACCGGAGCGCGAGCGCCATGCTCAGCAGCGCGACGCCGAGGCCCAGGGCCAGCATCAGCAGCAGCATCCCGGCGACGCCGGACCAGCTCGCCGGCCGGTAGCCGATCGCGGTGGCCCCGGCCACTGTGACCGCCATCTGGAGGACGACGGCGATCAGCGCGGCGACGGCCGGGCCGACGAGGAACGGTGTCGTGGTGCCGTGGGCGAGCCGGAGGCGGTCGAGGTATCCGCTGGTGAGGTCGCCCAGCACCAGCGTGCCGGCGGCGCCCGCGCCGGTGGCGACGCCGGTGAGCAGGATCAGCGGCAGCAGGAACGCGATGAAGCTCGTCCCGTCCAGGTAGGTGCTGCCGACGGAGTCGAGCTGCCCGGCGTAGACGAGCAGGAAGAACAGGGACTGGGCGACCGGGGCGACCAGCAGCGCGGGCGTCCGGAGCACGGCGCGCGTGGAGCGTCTGATCGCCGCGAGGACGACGGGGGCCGGTGAGCGGCGGGGCGGGGTGACTGCGAGCGGGAGCACGGATCCGGGCCTTTCGGGGTGCGGTGGGGTCACGCCTCAGCGGGCGGCGAGGGCGACGAAGACGTCGTCGAGGGAGGGCTCGGCGAGGTGCAGCCGGGTGATGTCGGCGGCGGCGTCGCCGGCCTCGGTCAGGGCCTTCGCCAGGGCACGCGGGTCGTCGGGCACGCTGAGGCGTACCCGGTCCGGCCGGTCGGGATCGGCGCGGAATCCGGCCTCGGACGCGGCGGCGAACGCGGTGGCGGCGGCGGCGCCGGAGAGGTCGAGCGTGAGCGTACGGGCGCCGACGCGTTGCTTGAGCACCGCCGGTGGGCCCTGGGCGACCACCCGGCCGTCCCGGAGCACCGCGATCTCGGTGGCGAGCACGTCCGCCTCGTGCAGGTCCTGGGTCGAGAGGAGCAGCGACGTGCCGGCCTGGTTGAGGCGGGTCAGCTCGGTCCAGAAGTCGATGCGCGCGAGCGGGTCCAGGCCGGTGGTCGGCTCGTCCAGGATCACCACGGCGGGCTCGGCGACGAGCGCCACGGCCAGGTCGAGCTTGCGGCGGGTGCCGCCGGAGAGCTTGGCCACCCGGGTCGAGCGGTGCTCGCCCAGGCCGAACAGGCCGATGAGTTCCCGGGTGCGGCGCGCCCGCTCACGGCGGCCGAGCCCGAGCGCCACGCCGTGGAAGTCGAGCACCTCCGTCGGTGAGGCCAGCGGGTCCAGGGCGTTCGACTGCGGCGCGAGGCCGATCAGGCGCCGGGCGTCCCGGGCCTGCGTGACGGTGTCGAACCCGCCGACGCGTACCGAACCGGACGTCGGAGTGCGCAGCGTCGCGACGATCTCCAGCAGCGTGGACTTGCCGGCGCCGTTGTGGCCGAGCACGACGAAGCGGCTGCCGGGCGCGACGGTGAGGTCGAGCGCGCGCAGGGCGTCCCGGGTCCCGTAGGTCTTGGTCAGGGCGGAGGCGAGCACGAGCGGGGTCATGCCGCCACCCTACCGACCGGTCGGTAGGGGAGCCAAATCCGGTTGTCGACCCACCCGCCCGCCGCTAGCGTCACGGCATGTTCGCCACCGAGCGCGTCCGTCTGCGCCCGCCCACCCCCGACGACGCGCCGGACCTGTTCCGCCTGAACGCCGATCCGGAACTGCACCTGGTCACCGACGACGGGCCGTTCCTGCCGCACCACGTCGGCCACGTCCGGGCCCGGCTGGAGAAACGCGCCGCCGAGCAGCCGGCGCTCGACGCCGCGGTGTCGCTGCTGGCCGAGACCGTCGCCGACGGCACGTTCCTCGGCACCGGCGTGCTGTGGGGCATCAACACCTTCAACGGGTACGCCCACCTCGGCATCACCCTGCTCCCCGAGGCGCGCGGTCAGGGCTACGGCACCGAGGTGATCCGGCTGCTCTGCCGGTACGGCTTCCGCAACCGCAACCTGCGGCGCCTGGAGATCGAGACGCTCGCCGGCAACACGGCCATGCGGCGTACCGCCGAGAGATGCGGGTTCGTCCACGAGGGCACCCAGCGGGACCGCGAGTACGACGGCGACGGCTACACCGACCTGGTGCTCTACGGCCTGCTGCGGCGCGACTGGACGCCGTAGCCGCAGTGGTGCCGCCCCGGCGCTGGCCGAGGCGGCACGGTCCTGCGCTCAGCCGGTGCGGTAGAACCGTTGCGCACCCGGGTGCAACGGGATCGGGCGGGTCGCCGCGGCGCTGGACCGGTTGAAGTTCGCCGCCTCCGGGTGCACCTGGATCAGCTCCCCCTGCCAGGTGAACAGCACCCGGGTCAGGTCGTACGCGAGTTGCTCCGGCATGTCCGCCGCCACCAGGATCACGTTCGCCACCGTGATGGTCGGCGTCGGCGCGGGGGTGCCGTAGACCTCCTTCGGCAGCGTCGCGGTCGTGTAGACCGCGCCGAAGCGGGCGCTCAGCGGCTCGATCAGTTCGTCGATCGGCAGCAGCCGGAACGTGCCGGGCGCGGAGGACAGCAGGTCCTTGACGCCAGGTGTGGGCAGACCGCCGGAGAAGAACATGGCGTCCAGGCCCTTGGCCCGCATCTGCTTCACCGTTTCCGGCAGCGACAGGTTGAGCCGTTGGATGTCCCGGTTCGGGTCGATGCCGGCGGCGGTGAGCAGGCGCCCCGCGATGATGTCGGTGCCGGACTTCGGCGAACCGGTGGAGATGCGCTTGCCGCGCAGGTCGGCGAAGCTGCGGATCTTGCCGTCGGCGCGGACGATCACGTGCGTGTAGTTGCTGTAGACCCGCGCCAGCGCGCGCACCGCCTGCGGCTGCTTGTCGAACGCCCCACGCCCGTCCACCGCGTCCGCCGCCGTGTCGGCCAGGCTGAACGCGATCTCCATGTCCCCGCTCGCCACCCGGGTGATGTTCTCCACCGAGGCGCCGGTCGGCTCCGCCCGCGCCTCGTACCCGGGCAGGTGACGGGTGATCAGGTCGGCGTACCCGCCGCCGAGCTGGTAGTAGACGCCTGTGGTGTTGCCGGTGGCCAGGAAGATCCGCCCACCGTGCCACGCCTCCGGGGCCGGGTCCTCGGCCGCGCAGCCGGCCACCAGCACCGCCGTCATCAGCGCGGCGGTCAGCCGCACCGCGCGGCCGGTCACCGGCGGACCGCCGGTTCCAGCGCCTCCGCCACCCGCTGCACCAGCGTCGCCGTCTCGTAACCGATCTGGCCCAGGTCGCAGCCGGGCGCGGCGAGCACGCCGAGCAGCGCCCGTTCACCCACCGCCATCACCAGCATCACCCCGCCGTCCATGTCGACGATCTGCTGGCGCACCCGGCCGGCGGACATCAGCCGGGCCGCGCCAACGGTCAGGCTCGCCAGCCCGCTGATCACCGCCGAGAGCTGGTCGACCTGGTCCGGGGCGAGGTCCGGCGAAGACGCCAGCCGCAGCCCGTCCTCGGAGACCGCGAGCGCGTGCGAGACGTCCGGCACCTGCTCGGCGAAGTTCGCCAGCAGCCAGTCCAGGCCGGCGGAGGACGGTGAGGTCATGGTCTTCTCCCGGTGGGTGTGGTGTTCGGGGCACGGCGGGTCGCGCTGGCCACCCCCTCGGCGAGGGCGGACAGCCGGGCACGTACCACTTCGGGGTCGAGCAGGTCGACGGCCGGCGGCGGTGCGGTGGCGTCCGGCATCGGCTCGGGCAGGTGGCCGCCCACCTGCCGCCGGGGCAGCCCGGCGGCGGTGGTCGGGACGGGCGTCGGCGGCCCGCTCACCGGCCGGATCCGGGCCGTGCTCGGCGCCAGCAACGCGCCTCCCGGCGTGCGGACGGCGGCGACGCCGCGCACCGGGCCGACGGGTGTGGCGCTGGTGACGAGGCTGCGGCTGCCGGCCGCCGACCGCGCCGCGGGCCCGGACTTGAACCATGCCGCGGCGCGCGGTCGCCGCTCGACCATCGGCCGCGACGCCACCGACTCGACCCGGGTCAGCGCCGACTCCGGTACGTCGACCTGCGCCACCGTTCCGGTGCCGGGGTTGTGCAACTGCACCCGGATGCCGTGCCGGGCAGCCAGGTGGGCCACCACGTGCAGGCCCATGCTGCCCGCCGCGGCGCTGGAGAGCGTGGCCGGCGCGGCCAGCCGCTCGTTGATCTCGGCCAGCCGGCCCTCGCTGACACCGATGCCCTGGTCGTGGACGCGCAGCACCAGCCCGTCAACGGTGCGCCGGCCGTCGACGAGTACCCGGGCTGCGGGCGGCGAGTAGACGGTGGCGTTCTCCAGCAGCTCGGCCAGGAGGTGCACCAGGTTGCCGGCCGCCGCGCCGTGCACCGCGGCGGTCGGCACGTCGATCTCCACCCGCGGGTAGTCCTCGATCTCGGAGGCCGCCGCCCGTACCACGTCCTCCAGCAGCAACGCGCCCTCGTGCCCCCGGCCGGGCTCACCACCGGCGAGCACCAGCAGGTTCTCCCCGTTGCGACGCAACCGGGCGGCGAGGTGGTCCAGCGCGAACAGCCGGGCCAGCGCGTCCGGGTCGGTCTCCTCGCGCTCGAAGTCGTCGAGCAGCCGCAGCTGCCGGGTGATGAGCGTCCGGATGCGCCGGGCCAGCGCCTCCGCCATCCGGGTCACGTCCAGCCGCAACTCGGCCTGCTGGCCGGCCAGCCGCAACGCGGCCCGGTTCACCGTGTCGAACGCCTCGGCGACCTGCGCCACCTCGTCCCGGCCCCGCCTGATCCCGTCGGTCATCCGGGTTGCCGCACCCTCCGCCGGGGTGCCCTCGCCCGCCGCGATCGCGGTGATCCGTTCCGGCAGCTCCCGGTTCGCCATGGTGAGCGCGGCCACCCGCAGCCGGCGCAACCGGCGGCTGGTACGGACCGCCAGCAACACGGCGGTGACCAGCGATCCGAGCGCGACGGTGCTCGTCGCACCGGCGGTCAGCACCGCGCGCAGCCGGGCCGCCGCGGCCAGGTCCGCCGCGTCCCGGTCCAGCCCGTCGGACAGGTCCCGGCCGAGCAGGTTGTACCGGCGGATCGCGCCGCTCTGCGCCACGTACCAGGCGTCGCCGTCGATCTCCACCGTGCCCGGCGCGCCGTCGAGGTCGAGGACGGCGTCCCGCATCCGGCGGGCCGTGGTCACGTCGGCGCCATCGACCAAGCGGTACCAGGCGGTTCTCGACGAGTCGGAGGCGATCCGCAGGAACTCGGCCTGCCGCTGCTCCCGGGCACCCCGCAGCCGGCCCAGCCGGGCCAGTTCGCCACTTTGCAGTCCACCGCGGACGAACACCGCCCGCAGCAGGTCGCGCTCCAGCGAGGACAGATGCTCCTGGGCGGCCACCGCTGCCACCTCACGGGCCTGGTTGGCCAGGTCGGCGTCGCGGAGCTGGCTCGGCAGCGCGTCCGCGACCGCGAGCAGGGACTCCACGAGCGACACGTACGCCGGGTCGGCGTCCTCGCCGGCTACCGCCTGCTCCCGGGTGGGGGCGAGCTTGTCCAGGCGCCGGCTGGCGTCGTTGAGCACGGGTGCCAGGTCGGGGGCGGCCCGGCGCGCGTCACCCTGCGCCGCGCGGTAGCGCTCCACAGCCGTGTCCACCCGGCGACGCTGCGCGTCCACGAGCGGGCGGCCCGACGTACCACCGCGCTGGCGCAACGCGGCCGTCTCGCCCAGTTCGCGTTCCAGCTCGTGCACCAGACGTACGGTCGCGGTGGCGGTGCCGGCGAGCACTCGGGCCCGGTCGGCGTCGGTGGACGCGTCGAGCGCGGCGTCGGTCTGCGCCGCGCCCAGCACGACCAGGCCGGCGGTGGCCACCAGGATCGGGGTCAGCAGTTGGACGCGGACCGAGCGGAGGCGTCCGGTGCGGTCCGCGGAGCGGTGATGCCGGCGTACGCGAGCCGGGTGGGGCAGCGGCACGGGGGTCTCCGGGTCGGGTCGGTGGGCCGGGCCCGGACGCGCGTCCGGGCCCGGCCCGTTCGGGTCAGCTCGCGCCGAGGTCGCTCAGCGCCCGCTCCGCGCCGCGGTGCAGCGGCACCGGGTCGGTCTTGCGGGCGTTGCCCAGCTCGATGCCCTTCGCCGCCGGGTTCGCCTGGGCCAGAGCGTCCTTCTTCTCGAAGACCGTCCGGGTGATCGCGCAGGCCACGTCGGCGTCCAGGTTGTCCCGCACCAGCAGCACGTTCGGCACCACGATGGTGGGCACGTCGGCCGGGGTCCGGTAGATGTCCTTGCCGATGGTGCCCGCCTGGTAGGCCGGGTTCAGCTCCGCCATCTTCGGCAGCAGCGGGCTGATGTCGACGAACTTCACCTTGTCGCCGGACGTGGTGAACAGGTCGGTCACCCCGCCGGTCGGCACGCCGCCGGACCAGAAGAAGCCGTCGATGCTGCCGTCCTTCATGCCGTCGACGGTCTTGGTGAGGTCCAGCCGCTGCGCCTGGATGTCCTTGGCCGGGTCCAGCCCGGCGGCGGTGAGCAGCCGGTTGGCGATGACCTCGGTGCCGGACTTGGGCGAGCCGGTGGAGATCTTCTTGCCCTTCATGTCGGCCACCGACGTGATACCCGCGTCGGCGCGGACCACCACCTGCGTGTAGTTGTCGTAGATCCGGGCCAGTGCCTTGACCGGCTGCGGTGCGGTGAAGCTCCCCTTGCCCTGCACCGCGTTGACGGCGGTGTCGAACAGCGAGAACGCCACGTCGTACTGGCCGGCGACGAGCTGCTCGACGTTCTGCACCGAGGCGCCGGTCTCGGCGGCCGTCCCGGTGAGCTTGCCGTCGGTGGTCTTGCTCAGCTCACCGGCGAGCGCGTTGCCGACCACGTAGTAGACGCCGGTGGCGTTGCCGGTGGCGATGCCGACCCGGGTGTCCTTGATGACCTTGCAGCTGACCTCGCGGGCCGCGTCGTCCTTCGCCGCGCCGTCCTGACGGCCCCCGCAGCCGGCGGCACCGGCGGCGACCAGGACAAGTGCCCCGACGCCCGCCACTATCCTCGCGTCGATCCGTCCCACTCTCTCTCCTCCCCAAGGTCCACGGATTCTTCGACCGCCGGGCGGCCGGGGTGTCCGGCGGCGCCACGTCGGACGTACACGCCCGCGACCGCGAGCGCGGCGAGTGCCGCGCCGATCGCCATGGGCAGCGGTTCCAGCCAGAGCAGCACCAGTCCGGCGATCGCGCCGACGATCCGCTCCGGCACGCCGGCCGGGCCCACACCCGGGAGCCAGCCGCCGGCCGCGACCGCCAGCACGGCCACGCCCAACGCCGACACCAGGCCGGCCGTCACGATCCGCCCGGCGCCGCCGATGCCGAGCAGGCCGAGGCCGGTCGGCGTGATCACGAAGGCCAGCGGGATCAGGTACGCCGGCAGCGCGTACCGCAGGGTCTGCCACATGGTCGGCACCAACCGGCCGCCGGTGACCGCGGCGGCGGCGACAGCTGCGAGCGCGGTCGGCGGCGAGACCTCGGACAGCACCGCGAAGTAGAAGACGAACATGGCCGCGGCGGGCGCCTCGACGCCCAGGTTCAGCAGCGCCGGACCGATGATCACCCAGCCGATGACGAAGGAGGCGGTGACCGGCACCGCGAGGCCGAGCAGGCTGAGCGCGACCGCGGCGAGCACGGCGGTCAGCGCCAGCACCACCGCCGGCTCCGAGCTGACGGCCTGCGCGCCGTCGATCAGCAGCGCGGCGGCCTGCGGCCCGAGGCCGGTCTTCGTGGTGGTGGCGGTGATGATGCCGGCCGCGGCGCAGACGGCGGTCACCGCGAGCACCCCACGTACGCCGTCGCGCAGCGCCTCGATCAGCCGGGCCGGGGTGAGCCGGTGCCGCCGGTCCAGGAAGGACAGGACCGCGGCGAGCGCGGTGGCGATGACCACCGCCCGCATCGCGGACGCGCCGAGCGCCAGCACCAGGATGATCACGAGAAGCGAGAGGAAGTGGTAGCCGAAGCGGGCCAGCAGGCGCCAGGCCGAGCCGGTGTCGATGACCACCGGCCGGACCCCGGAGCGCCGGGCGTCGATCTCGACGGAGAGCAGGATGCCCAGGTAGTAGAGGATCGTCGGCACCGTCGCCCAGCCGAGCACCTGGAGGTAGGACACGCCCAGGTACTCGGCGATGATGAACGCGGCGGCGCCGAGCGTCGGCGGGGACAGGATCGCTCCCACACCGGCGGCGGCGAGCATGCCGCCCGCGCGTTCGGCCGGGTAGCCGGCGCGCCGCAGGATCGGCCAGGTCACCGCGCCGATGCTGACGGTGGTGGCGGCGCCGGAGCCGGAGACCGTGCCGAGCAGGAAGCCCGAGGCGACGGCGGTGCGGCCGGCGGCCGTACGGGAACGGCGGAACGCGGCGGCGGACAGCTCCACGAAGAACCGGCCCGCCCCGGAGAGGTTGAGCACCGCGCCGTAGATGGTGAACAGCACGATGTAGGAGGCGGCCACGTCGAGCGGGGTGCCGTAGAAGCCGCTGTCGGAGTTGTAGAACGCGTCGACGAGCTGCCCGAAGTCGAGCCCCGCGTGCGCCACCGGCCAGGCCTGCGGCAGCAGGCCGCCGTAGTAGCCGTACCCGAGGAACAGCACGCACACCGCGGGCAGGATCCATCCGGTGGTGCGCCGGCACGCCTCGAGCAGCAGGAGCAGCAGCCCGGTGCCGAACGCCACGTCCAGCGGATCCAGCAGCCCCTGCCGGTCGAGGAAGGCGTCGTACCCGCCGCCACCGGCGCCGATCGTGACCGGCAGTACCGGGTAGAGGCAGACGACGAGCGCCGTGACGGCCAGCAGCCAGTCCACCGGCGTCGGTCCGTGCCGGTCGTCAGTGTCGGCTGCGGTCCGCCGCAGCCGCACCCCCGAGGGGTACGCGAGGAACACCATCGGCAGGACGCCGGCCAGGAAGAAGATGAGGTAGTACTTGCTGCCCTGGGCCAGCGGGAAGAACACCTGCCAGAGCGTCAGCAGACCGACCGCGACGGTGACGCCGGTGAAGAGGAGGCCGACCGGTCCGGCGAGCACCCGGCCCGGCTTCTCGTCCTCGAACCGGGCGGCGAGTTCGCGGGTGTCCGGGTGCGATCCGTCCGGGGCGTGCTCCGGGCTCTCGTCCGCGGTGTCGCGGTCCGCGTCGCCGCGGGTGTGGTGGTGTCCGGCGTGGCTGTGGTGGTGCGTCTCGCCCGGCCCGTCGTCGGCCCATTCGGGGCCGCCGACGTTGCCCTCGTCCGGCGGCAGTGACACCACCTCGGCGTCCACGTCGGACCCCGGTCGTCCGCCGGACGGCGGCCGGGGTTTCGGGGGAGTGGCGTCGGAGGGGCGAACGGGCGGCACGATCGGGCACGATACGCGAATAGCGCGCACGGTGGGAACATTGCCGATCATGATTGCAATGAGTGACGGAATGGAGCGTCGCTCACTCGTGGCACGTATTTCTTGAAACAGTTTCGCGATGCCGGGAGGGGGTCTCTCGCGGCCTACTTCCCGCATGGTTTACAACGATGAAGAATGGGCGTGTCCCGGGATGCTTGCCGTCACGCAACGTGTCCACTGAGGTGGGTGTGTCGTCCGCGTTGACGCGCGCGGACAACGTCTGTCGCAGCGGGGCGCGCCGGTTCGCGCGCGCTCGCGCCCGGCGTACCCGCCCGGACGGGAAATGCGCGGAGTGCGTCTTCTCCGCTCCGCGTTTCCGCGAGCGCCGTCCTTTCTGCCGAGGTGGCGGCATCGGAAGACAGATCACGCGCCCCGTCGGTGCCCCCCGACCGCGCCGCCCCGTACGCCGCGCCCCATTGGCGCGCCGGCCGGCGGACGGACGGTGACCGACCCTTCGTGGGTGGAACGCCATGGGTGCTTCCGGCCCCGTTTCACACCCGTGACGTTCCACTCGTCGTGACCGTCGTCGAGATGGCGGCGACGGGTGGTCGCGGCGGAGCGACGGCTCGCCGAGATCTCGGGCGGGGTGCGGTGGGGCGCCGGTGAGAGGGTGCCTCCCGCCGCCTTTGCTCTGCATCCATCGGCGCACACGGTGACGGAGCGTGTCCGCCGCGCGGGTGGCTGCAGAGCAAAGGCGGCGAGGGAGTGAAAGCGCCGACGGGGAAGAGGGCGGCGGAGAGCGGGCAGGCGGCGGCCGGGTGGCCGGGTGGCCGGTTTGCGGGTGCGGTGGTTACCGCTGCCCTCGTCAGGGCATGTCGTGCGGGACGACATGACGACGAGGAGGTGCCATGGCCGCCCGCGACGACGCCCACGACGTCCACGACGACGCCCGCGACGCGCGCGACGTCCCCGCTGCGCGCGACGACGCCCGCGCCGGGCAGGACCGGTCCGGCGGGCGCGAGCACGTGGGGCCGGTGGGGCCGGACGACGGACCGGACAGCCCGGCCGACCTGTCGGCGACGGGCTGGATGGCGACCCTCAAGCGGACCGTCCGGGAGTTCCAGGACGACAGCCTCACCGACTGGGCCGCCGCGCTCACCTACTACGGCGTGCTCTCCATCTTCCCGGGCGTCCTGGTGCTGATCTCGCTGCTCGGCCTGCTCGGCGACCGGGCCACCGAGGGGGTACGGGACACCGTCGGGCAGGCGGTGCCGGAGGAGAACATCCGCCGCGTCATCGAGACCGCGATCGACCAGGCCGGCCAGTCCGGCGGCCTGGCGAGCATCGCGGCGATCGTCGGTCTGGCGGCGGCGTTCTGGTCGGCCTCCGGCTACATCGCCGCGTTCATGCGCGCCTCGAACAGCATCTACGACGTGCCGGAGGGACGGCCGATCTGGAAGACGCTGCCGGTACGCCTCGGCGTGACCGCGGTGATCGGCGTGATGCTGCTGATCAGCGCCGTGATCGTGGTGTTCACCGGCGGGCTGGCCGAGCAGGCCGGAAACGCGATCGGGCTCGGCGGGACCGCCGTGACGGTCTGGAACATCGCCAAGTGGCCGGTGCTGCTGGTGCTGGTGAGCCTGATGTTCGCGATCCTCTACTGGGCCTCGCCGAACGCCCGGCACGGCGGCTTCCGCTGGGTCAGCCCCGGTGGCGTGCTCGCGGTGGTGCTCTGGCTGGTGGTGTCCGGGCTGTTCGCGCTCTACGTCAGCAACTTCGGCTCGTACAACAAGACGTACGGCGCGGTGGCCGGCGTGATCATCTTCCTGGTGTGGCTCTGGCTGAGCAATGTGGCGATCCTGCTCGGCGCGGAGTTCGACGCCGAGTTGGAGCGCAGCCGCGCCATCGCGGCCGGGCACCCGGTCGACGAGGAGCCCTACGTCGAGCTGCGCGACGACCGCAAGCTGCGCAAGAAGGGCCGCGCGCCCTCCCGGTGACCCGACATCGCGCCGCCCCGCCCGGAAGTGACCCGGGCGGGGCGGCGCGTTTTCATGATCCGGATCTTGCTTTTGTTCGTATGGACAAAAGTTTGCATCGGACGTGCCGAAGCTATGGACATGCGGCCCGGAAGGCTCCTACTGTGTCGGACACAACACCCATCCGATGCGGAGGTGACTGCCGGTGCGGACGGCCGACCCCCTGCACGTACGGCTCCTGCGGCTGCTCCGGGACGAGGGCGCGGTGTCCCGCGCCGAACTCGGCGACCGGCTCCAGATGCCCCGCCCGCGCCTGCTCGCCGAGCTGGAACGCCTCGTCTCCCTCGGATACGTGGCGGAGGCCGGGCTGGCCGCCTCCCGGGGCGGGCGGCGCTCCACCCTCGTCGAGCTGAGCCCGCACCTGCGGTTCGCCGCCGTCGACCTGGGCGCCAGCTCGATCGACGTGGAGGTGGTGAACGGCCGGCTGGAGACGGTGGCCGCCTACACCGAGGCCGCCGACATCCGCTCCGGGCCGAAGGTGACCCTCCAGCGGGTGAACGAGCTGCTGCACAAGGCCAAGGTGGACGGCGCGTACGAGCGGCTCGACGCGGTCGGCATCGGCGTACCGGGCCCGGTGAGCTTCCGCGACGGCGTGCCGGTCTCCCCGCCGATCATGCCCGGGTGGGACCGGTTCCCGGTCCGCGAGCTGCTCACCCGCGAACACGGCTGCCCGGCGGTGGTCGACAACGATGTCAACATCATGGCGATCGGGGAACGGCACGGCGGCGTGGCCCACTCGGTCGACGACTTCCTGTTCATCAAGATCGGTACCGGCATCGGCTGCGGCATCTACCTGCACGGCGAGGTCTACCGGGGCACCGACGGCTGCGCCGGGGACATCGGCCACATCCAGGTCGACCCGAACGGTCCGATGTGTTCCTGCGGCAACCTCGGCTGCCTGGAAGCGGTGTTCAGCGGCGCCGCGCTGGCCCGCGAGGCGACTGTGGCGGCCCGCACCGAGGTGGCCCCGGCGCTGGCCGAGCGGCTGGCCGCCCGGGGCGTGGTGACCGCGCTGGACGTGGCGCAGGGGGCGATCGAGGGGGACGTCACCTGCATCCAGCTCATCCGCGACGGCGGCCGGCGGGTCGGCAGTGTCCTGGCCGGGCTGGTCAGCTTCACCAACCCGTCGATGATCGTCATCGGCGGCGGGCTCGCCCAGCTCGGCCACATCCTGCTCGCCGAGATCCGCAGCGTGGTCTACCGCCGCTCGCTGCCGCTGGCCACCGGCAACCTGCCCGTCGTCCTGTCCGAGCTGGGCCCGCGCGCCGGCGTCGCCGGCGCGGCGGTGCTGGCCAGCGACCTCGCGTTCGGAGAAGCAGCGTGAGCGCGAGGAGTGAGCCGGTCCTGCGAGCCCCGCAGTCGCGAACGAAAGGCGGTGCAGCATGAGCGACACCGGCACGCCACTGGTCGAGGCGCCCGCCGACGCCGTCGCGGGCGAGGTGGTCCTGCGCCTCACCGACGTGGTCAAGACGTTCCCGGGGGTACGCGCGCTCGACGGCGTCCAGCTGGAGGTACGGGCCGGTGAGGTGCACTGCCTGCTGGGACAGAACGGCGCCGGCAAGTCCACCCTGATCAAGGTGCTGGCCGGGGTGCACCGGCCGGACTCCGGCGAGGTCCTGTGGCGGGGCGAGCCGGCGTCGTTCGCCAACCCGCAGGCCGCCATGCGCGCCGGCATCGCCACCATCTACCAGGAACTCGACCTGGTCGACGACCTGTCGGTGGCGGAGAACGCGTTCCTCGGCCACGAGCCGCGCCGGTTCGGCTTCGTCCGGCGGGGGCACATGGCCCGGCGTACCCGGCAGATCCTGGCCCGGCTCGGCCACCCGGAGATCCCGCCCGGCCGCCTGGTGCGGCACCTGCCCGCCGCGGGCAAGCAGATCGTCAGCATGGCCCGGGCGCTGTCCCACGAGGCCCGGCTGATCATCATGGACGAACCGAGCGCGGTGCTGGCCCACGACGAGGTGGCGAACCTGTTCCGGATCATCCGGGAACTCACCGCGCAGGGCATCGCGGTCATCTACATCTCGCACCGGCTGGAGGAGATCCGCGAGATCGGCGACCGGGTCACCGTACTCAAGGACGGCCGGACCACGGCGGCGAGCCTGCCGGCCCGCGAGACGCCGACCCGCGATCTGGTCGCCCGGATGACCGGGCGGACCATCGAGTACGTCTTCCCGCAGCGTCCGGCCGACCACGGGGGCGGTGCGGAACTGCTGCGGGTGGACGGGCTGACCCGGCACGGCGAGTTCGCCGACGTCTCGCTCGGGGTCCGGGCCGGCGAGATCGTCGGCATCGCCGGGCTGGTCGGTTCCGGCCGTTCGGAGCTGCTGGAGACCATCTTCGGCGCGCGCCGGGCGCAGGCCGGGACGGTCCGGGTCGACGGCCGCGTGTTGCGTCCGGGCAGCGTGGGCGCCGCGGTACGGGCCGGGATGGGCATGGCGCCGGAGGAGCGCAAGAGTCAGGCGCTGCTGCTCGGCGAACCGATCTACCGCAACGTCACGCTCGCCACGTTCAGCAGGTACGCCCGCCTCGGGTTCACCGACGCCGGACGGGAACGCGCCGAGGCCGACCGGATCGCGGCGTCGCTGGAGTTGCGGCCCCGGGACGTACGCCGGCCGGTGCGCACGCTCTCCGGCGGCAACCAGCAGAAGGTGGTGGTCGGGCGGTGGCTGCTCGGGGACACCCGGCTGCTGTTGCTCGACGAGCCGACCCGGGGCGTGGACGTGGGCGCCCGGGCCGAGCTGTACCAGGTGATCCGTGACCTGGCCGCCCGCGGCGTCGGGGTGCTGCTGGTCTCCAGCGAGGTGCCCGAGGTGCTGGGCCTGGCCGACCGGGTGCTGGTGATGCGGGAGGGCCGGGTGGTCCGCGAGGCCCCGGCCGGCGAACTGGACGAGAACACCGTGCTCGACCTCGTCATGGCGGGGTCCCTCATGGAAGGCGCACCGGCATGAGCGAAGCCACTGACACCTCGCTGCCCGCGCAGTCGCCGCCGGTGGAACGGGCGGAGACCGCCAAGGTCGACGCGCCGGCGCGGCTCTCCTGGTGGCGCGGCGACGGCGGGGAGGGCGTCAAGCGCAACCTCGGCCTGCTCGCCACGCTCGTCGTCCTGGTGGTCATCGGCATCCTGACCCGCCCCGACCTCTACGGTGACGCGAACTGGGTGTGGGGCAACACGCTCACCATCCTCAAGCTCGCCTCGGTGGTCGGCGTGGTCACCGTCGGTATGACCTTCGTGATCATCGGCGGCGGCATCGACCTGTCGGTCGGCGCGATCGTGGCGCTGGCGGGGGTCTGGTGCACCACAGTGGCCACGCAGAGCTACGGCGCGGGCGGCATGATCTTCACCGCGCTCACCGTCGGGCTCGCCGTCGGCGTGGTGAACGGGCTGCTCGTCTCGTACGGACGGCTGGTGCCGTTCATCGCCACGCTCGCCATGCTCGTCGCCGCCCGGGGGCTGGCGGCGGAGATCTCCGACAAGCAGACCCAGGTGTCCGGCAACACGTTCATCAACGGCATCGCCAGCACGAACGTGCTCGGCATCCCGCTGCTCGTGTACATCCTGGTGGCGGTGGTGGCGGCCGGCTGGGTGCTGTTGAACCGCACCACGTTCGGCCGCCGTACGGTGGCGGTCGGCGGCAACCCCGAGGCGGCCCGGCTCGCCGGCATCAACGTCCGCCGGCACACGGTGCTCCTCTACGCGCTCTCCGGCCTGTGCTGCGGCATCGCCGCGGTCATGCTGACCGCGCAGGCCACCTCCGCGCAGGCGGCGATGGCCAACCTCTACGAGCTGGACGCGATCGCCGCCGCGATCATCGGCGGCACGCTGCTCAGCGGCGGGCGGGGCACGATCATCGGTTCCCTGCTCGGGGTGATCATCTTCTCCACGATCACCAACCTGTTCGCCATCAACAACCTGTCCGCCGAGGCCCAGAACATGGTCAAGGGCGGCATCATCGTCGCCGCCGTCCTGGTCCAGCAGGTGCAGTTCGGCAGCCTGACCCAGTTCCTCGCCCGCAACCGGGCCACCACCACCTGATCCCATTCGCACACCCCCGGCCGCCGTCGCACCGACAGTGGTCCGGCCCGCCACACCCGAAACCACCCCACCACCTCATCCCAGGAGGCGTCATGAGAACACCGCGCCATGACCTGTCCCGCCGCCGGCTGCTCTTCGGCGGGGCCGCCGTCTCCGCCGGGGTGCTGCTCGCCGGCTGCACCAGCAACGAGCAGAGCCCGACCGAGGCGCAGACCAAGGCGGCCGGTTCCGGCGCCAACACCGAGCCGGGAAAGAAGGTGACCATCGGCTTCTCCGCCCCGGCTGCCGACCACGGCTGGATCGCTGCCATCACCAACAACGCCAAGGCGCAGGCCGGGGCGTACCAGGACGTGGAGCTGAAGTCGGTCGAGGCCGGCGCGGACGCGGCGGCCCAGCGGGCGGCGCTGTCCACGCTGATCTCGCAGAAGCCCGACGTGATCGTGCTGCTGCCGCACGACGGCAAGGAACTCAACGCGTTCGGCCTGGAGGCGATGAAGGCCGGCATCCCGGTGGTGAACCTGGACCGCGCCTTCCCGGACGCGCGCGCCTACCGGTGCCAGATCAAGGGCGACAACTACGGCATGGGGGTGGCCGCCGCCACCTACATCGCCGAGCAGCTCAAGGCCAAGGGCGTGAGCAACCCGGTGATCGGCGAGATCCCCGGCATCGAGTCGCTGGAGCTGACCCAGGAACGCTCGAAGGGGTTCGCCGACACGCTCGCCTCGTACGGGTTCAAGGTCGCCAACCGGCGGCCGGCGGAGTTCACCGTCGACTCCGGCCAGCAGGCCGCGACCGGCCTGTTCCAGGCACTGCCGAAGATCGACGCGGTCTGGAACCACGACGACGACCAGGGCATCGGCGTGCTCGCGGCGGTCAACCAGGCCAACCGCAAGGAATTCATCATGGTCGGCGGCGCCGGCTCCAAGAAGGCCATGGAGGACATCGCCGCCGACAACACGGTCCTCAAGGCCACAGTCACCTACAGCCCGTCGATGGCCTCCTCGGCCATCTCCCTGGCCCGCCTGATCGGCCAGGGCAAGGGCATGTCCGACCTGGTCGAACTCCAGGTACCGAAGGAGATCGTCCTCGCCTCCGAGACAATCACCAAGGAGAACGCGAGCGACTACCTGAAGCTCGGGTTCTGACACACGGGGGGAGACCCACCTTGTCCAGTCACGACAGCATCCTGCGGGTCGGCATGGTCGGCTACGCGTTCATGGGCGCCGCGCACTCCCAGGCGTGGCGCACCGTGAACCGGGTGTTCGACCTGCCGGCGCGGGTGCGGATGACGCTCGTCTGCGGCCGCGACGAACCGAAGGTGGCCGAGGCCGCCGACCGGCTCGGCTGGGACGGCTACACCACCGACTGGCGGCGGCTCGTCGAGTCCGACGAGATCGACGTGGTCGACATCTGCACGCCGGGGGACAGCCACCGCGAGATAGCCCTCGCCGCGCTCGCCGCGGGCAAGCACGTGCTGTGCGAGAAGCCGCTGGCGAACAGCGTCGCCGAGGCCCGGGAGATGACCGAGGCCGCGGCCCGGGCCCGGGCGTCCGGGGTACGCGCGATGTGCGGCTTCAACTACCGGCGGGTGCCCGCTGTCGCCCTGATGCGGCAGCTGGTGGCCGAGGGGCGGATCGGCGAGATCCGGCACGTGCGGGCGACCTACCTCCAGGACTGGATCGTCGACCCGCAGTTCCCGCTGGTGTGGCGGTTGCAGAAGGACAGGGCGGGCTCCGGCGCGCTCGGTGACATCGGCGCGCACATCATCGACCTGACCCAGTACGTCGCCGGTCAGCTCATCACCGGGGTCAGCGCGCTGACGGAGACGTTCGTGCGCCAGCGGCCACTGGTCGCCGGGTCGAGCGGCCTGGCCGCGCAGGCCGACGGCAACGGCAGCGCCATGGGGGAGGTGACGGTGGACGACGCGGCGGTGTTCGTGGCCCGGCTCGACGGGGGAGCGCTGGCCACGTACGAGGCGACCCGCTTCGCCACCGGCCGCAAGAACGCCCTGCGGGTCGAGATCAACGGCTCGCGCGGCAGTGTCGTGTTCGACTTGGAACGCCTCAACGAGCTGGAGTTCCTGGACGCCACCCGGCCCGCCGCCGAACAGGGCTTCAGCCGGATCCTGGTGACCGAGCCGGACCACCCGTACCTGGGTGCGTGGTGGCCGCCCGGCCACATCATCGGCTACGAGCACTCCTTCACCCACCAGGCGCGCGACTTCGTGGAGGCGGTCGCCACCGGCGCCGACCCGGCCCCGTCGTTCGCCGACGCGTTGCAGGTCCAGCTCGTGCTCGACGCGGTGACCCGCTCGGCCGAGCGGGCCGCCTGGACGGAGGTGGAGCCAGCGCTGGCCGAAGCTTCCGCCTGACCCGAGGCGGGCCAGGCCCGCCCGACACTCACCGGCGCCGGCCGGCGAGGGCCCGCCCGCGGTTGCGCCCCGCGGCGGGGACGAGGCCGGCTCCGGGGAGCGTGCCGCCGGTGTCCGCCGGCACGACCAGCACGGCCCTCCGGTGCGGCCGGACCGGGATTCCCCGGCCGCACCGGTGGACCGGCCTTACCTGGGGAGGTAGCGCGAATGCGTACGGGTGTCTGGCTGGTGGGTGCGCGCGGCTCGGTCGC
The DNA here is from genome assembly GCF_027460145.1 of Micromonospora sp. WMMA1949. NCBI lineage: Bacteria > Bacillati > Actinomycetota > Actinomycetes > Micromonosporales > Micromonosporaceae > Micromonospora > Micromonospora sp. WMMA1949. The sequence goes on from NZ_JAPZBG010000001.1 coordinate 4,128,400, forward strand.
CACCACCGCCGTGGTCGGCGGGCTGGCCCTGCGGGCCGGGCTCACCGCGCCGACCGGCTGCGTGACCGAGCTGCCCGCCCTGCGCGGGCCCGCCCTGCCGGGCTTCGCCGATCTCGTCTTCGGCGGCCACGACGTGGTCGCCGCCCCGCTTACCAAACGCGCCGAGGCGCTCGCCGCCGCCGGGGTGCTGCCCGCCCGGCTGGCCGACGCCGTGGCGCCCGACCTGGCCGCCGTCGAGGCGTCGCTGCGGCCCGCACCCACCGACGGCGACCAGGGCGAGCGGATCGCCGCCGTGGTACGCGACCTGACTGAGTTCCGCACCCGGCACGGGCTGAACCGGGTGGTGATGGTCAACGTCGCCGCCACCGAACCGGCGACCGCCCCGCATCCGGCCCACAGCGACCCGGCCGCGCTGCGGGACGCGCTGACCGGCCCGGCCGACGTGCTGCCGCCCAGCTCCGCGTACGCGTACGCGGCGTTCACCGCGGGCTGCCCGTACGTGGACTTCACCCCGTCGACTGGTGCCCGGCTGCCGGCCCTGGCCGCGCTGGCCGCCGAACGCGGACTGCCGTACGCCGGGCACGACGGCAAGACCGGCGAGACACTGCTCAAGTCGGTGCTCGCGCCGATGTTCGCGATGCGCCACCTGGCCGTGCGCTCCTGGTCCGGCACGAACCTGCTCGGCGGCGGCGACGGCGCCACGCTCGCCGACCCGGCCGCCAACGCCGCGAAGGTGGGCAGCAAACAGCGGGTGCTCGCCGAGACGCTCGGCTACCTGCCGCAGGGCCACACCCGGATCGAGTACGTCGAGGAACTCGGCGACTTCAAGACCGCCTGGGACCTGGTCACGTTCGCCGGTTTTCTCGGCACCGGCATGCGGATGGAGTTCACCTGGCACGGCTGCGACTCCGCGCTGGCCGCGCCGCTCGTGCTGGACCTGGCCCGGCTCACCGCCGCCGCCCACGCGGCCGGGCGCGAGGGCCCGCTGACCGAGCTGGCGTTCTTCTTCAAGGATCCGCTCGGCACGACCGGCCACGCCCTCGGCGACCAGTGGACGGTGCTGCGGGACTTCGTCGCCGACCTGCACGCCCGGGTGACGCCGTGACCCGCCTGGCCGACCTGGCCGAACTGGTCCGTGCGCCCGCCGCGCTCTCCGTACCGGGGGATGTGCTCTCCGGCGCGGCGGCCGCCGGTGCGCTCGGCCCGCGCACACCGGCCCTGGCCGGCGCGTCGGTGCTGCTCTACTGGGCCGGGATGGCCGCCAACGACTGGGCGGACCGGCGGCTGGACGCGGTCGAGCGGCCGGAGCGGCCGATCCCGTCCGGCCGGGTGCGCCCGTCCGTCGCGCTCGGCGTCGCGTCCGGCCTGACCGCAGCCGGCCTCGCCGTCGCCACCGCCGCCGGGGGCCGCCGGGCGGCCGCCGTCGCGCTCCCGCTCGCCGCCACGATCTGGGGGTACGACCTGCGCGCGAAGAACACCGCCGCCGGGCCCGCGGTGATGGCCGCCTGCCGAGGGCTGGACGTGCTGCTCGGCGCGTCCGGCGGCCGGGTGGTCCGGGCGCTGCCCGCCGCGCTCACCGTCGCGGCGCACACCTGGACCGTGACCGCGCTGTCCCGCCGCGAGGTGACCGGCGCGGATCGGCGGCTGCCCGGCCTCACGCTGGCCGGCACCGCGCTGATCGCGCTCGCCACCCCGGCCCGGCCCACCGTGTTGAGCGGGGCCCCCTCCTCCACCGGATGCGTCAAGAGGGGGCCCTTCCTTCGGCTCGGTGAGTTCGTGCCTGCCGTCCTCGCGGCCGGATACGTCGCCCGTTACGGCCGGGCCCAGGCGCGGGTGCTCGCCGACCCGTCACCGGGCCGGGTACGCGCCGCCGTCGGGGCCGGGATCACCGGGCTGCCCGCGTTGCAGGGCGCGCTGACCGCCCGCGCCGGGGCGCGGCTGCTCGGCCTCGCCGTGGCCGGGGCCGCTCCGCTCGGCCGCCGCCTGGCCCGACTGATCTCGCCGACATGACCGCTCTCCCCGACGTGACTGCCGAACCGTTGTCCGGCCCGGGCGCGCTGCGCTTCGGGTACGGCACCAACGGCTTCGCCAACCACCGGCTCGGTGACGCGTTGGCGGTCCTCGCCGACCTCGGGTACGTGGGCGTCGCGCTCACCCTCGACCACGACCACCTGGACCCGTTCGCCCCCGGGCTGATCCGCCGGGTCGCCGCCGTGCGTCGCCGGCTGGACGCGCTCGGGCTCGCCGTGGTGATCGAGACCGGCGCCCGCTACCTGCTGGACCCGTGGCACAAGCACGCGCCGACGCTGCTGCACGACGACCCCGCGCGCCGGGTGGAGTTCCTGCGCCGGGCCGTGCGGATCGGCGCCGACCTGGGCGCGGAGGCGGTCTCCTTCTGGGCCGGCGTACGCCCGCCCGGCGTACCGCCAGACGTCGCCGCCGACCGCCTGGTCGCGGGCTGCGCGACCGTCTGCGACGAGGCGGCGGAGGTGGACGTGCCGCTGGGCTTCGAGCCGGAGCCGGGCATGCTCGTCGAGGACATCGCCGGGTGGCGGCGCCTGCGCGCGGCGCTCGGCGAACCGCCCGGCTTCGGCATCACGCTCGACATCGGACACTGCCGCTGCCTGGAGCCGCTGCCGGTGCCGCGGTGCGTGGCGGCGGTCGCCGAGCACCTGGTCAACGTGCAGATCGACGACATGCGCCGGGGCGTGCACGAGCACCTCGAGTTCGGCACCGGCGAGATCGACTTCCCGCCGGTGCTGCGCGCCCTGGCCGACGCCGGCTACCGCGGCCTGGTGGCGGTCGAGCTGCCCCGCCACTCGCACGCCGCGCCGGCCGTCGCCGCCCGCTCACTGGACTTCCTGCGCGCCGCCGCCTCGCGCGGCGAGGGGCGGTGACCCACCACCTTTCCACCCGTAGAGGGGAGACGGCATGACACCCGACCGACTGCGCGCCGCGCTGCGGGGCGTACCCGATCCGCAGTGGCTGGACGCGGCGCTGCGCCGCGTCGCCACCGAGCCCACGGCCGTCGGGCGGTTCTTCGCCACCGCGGCCCGGCGGTGCGGTCGCGGGCCGCTGCCCGACCCACCGGGCTGGACGGCCGACGAGGCGGCCCGGGCGCTGCTGCTGACCGCGCTGCCGCACGGCCACGCCGCCGCCGCGGAGACGCTCTACCGGCAGGGCGACGCCGCCGAGAAGCGGGCGGTGCTGCGCGCGCTGCCGCTGCTGCCGATCGGCGCGGAGTGCGTGCCGCTGCTGCACGACGCGATCCGCACCAACGACACCCGGCTGGTAGCCGCCGCGCTCGGCCCGTACGCCCGGCACCTGGAACAGGCGACCTGGCGGCAGGCGGTGCTCAAGTGCGTGTTCACCGGCGTGCCGCTCGCCGTGGTCGACGGCCTGCCGGAGCGGGCCGACGGCGAGCTGGCCCGGATGCTCGCCGCGTACGCCGCCGAGCGCCAGGCCGCCGGCCGGACCATGCCCGCCGACGCGACCGACCTGCTGCGCCGGCTGACCATCCCCACCACGGAGGCGTGACATGCGCATCTTCGACCCGCACATCCACATGACGTCCCGCACCACCGACGACTACGAGCGGATGGCCGCCGCCGGGGTCCGCGCGGTGGTCGAGCCGGCGTTCTGGCTGGGCCAGCCGCGCACGAGCGTGGACAGCTTTGTGGACTACTTCGACTCGCTGATCGGGTGGGAGCCGTTCCGGGCTGGCCAGTTCGGGGTCCGGCACCACGCCACTGTGGCGCTGAACCCGAAGGAGGCGAACGACCCGCGCTGCCGGCCGGTGCTCGACCTGCTGCCCCGCTACCTGGACAAGGACGGCGTGGTGGCGGTCGGCGAGATCGGCTACGACGCGATGACGCCGGCCGAGGACGCCGCGCTGGCCGGTCAGCTCGCCCTGGCGGTCGCGCACGACCTGCCGGCGCTGGTGCACACACCGCACCGGGACAAGGCGCGCGGCGTGGAGCGCACCCTCGCCGTGGTCGCCGAGTCCGGCATCGCGCCCGGCCGGGTGCTGATCGACCACCTCAACGAGGTCACAGTCGAGCTGGTCCGGGACACCGGCTGCTGGCTGGGCTTCTCCATCTACCCGGAGACGAAGATGTCGCCGCCGCGCATGGTGGAGCTGCTGAAGCGGTACGGCACCGAGCGGATGCTGGTGAACTCGGCGGCCGACTGGGGCCGCTCGGATCCGCTGCTGACCCGGGCCACCGGGGAGGCGATGCTGCTGGCCGGGTTCGACGCCGACGACGTGGACCGGGTGCTGTGGCGCAACCCGGTCGAGTTCTACGGCCAGTCCGGCCGGCTCGACCTGACCGACCTGGAGGCCGCCGCGCCCACCTTCGCCGGCAACTCGATCGCGCGTGGGGGGCAGTGATGCGGCTGCGACACACCGACGGCACCACCGTCCACCTCGGCTACTGCACGAACGTGCACCCGGCCGAGGACCTCCCCGGCATCGTCGCGCAACTCGACACGTACGCGGTGGCGGTGCGCCGGGCACTCGACGCCGACCGGCTCGGGCTCGGCCTCTGGCTGGCCGCGCCGGTGGCCGCCGCGCTCGCCGCCGACCCGTCGGCCCGCCGCCGGCTGCGGCACGAGCTGACCGTACGCGGGCTGGAGGTGGTCACGCTCAACGGTTTCCCGTACGCCGCGTTCCAGGCCCCGGTGGTCAAGGGTGCGGTGTACCACCCGGACTGGACCACGCCGCAGCGGTCGGCGTACACGCTGGACCTGGCCCGGGTGCTGGCCGACCTGCTGCCCGACGACGCCGCCCGCGGTTCGGTCTCGACGCTGCCGCTGGCCTGGCGCACCCCGTGGGACGCCGGGCGGACGGCCACCGCCCGGCGCCGGCTGGACGCGCTGGCCGACGGACTGGCCGCAGTGCAGCGGGAGACCGGCCGGGTGATCCGGGTCGGCTTCGAGCCGGAACCCGGCTGCCTGGTCGAGTCGACGGGACAAGCATGTGAGGTATTCTCAGACATGGATACCGACCGGCTCGGGATCTGCCTGGACCTCGCACACCTGGCGTGCGCCTGGGAGCAGCCGGCCGATGCCCTGGCCGGGCTGCGTGCCGCCGGTCTCCCCGTGGTCAAGGTCCAGGTGTCCGCCGCCGTCGAGGCGCCGGACCCGGCGGGCGCGAGCGCGGCGCTGCGCCGGTTCGTCGAACCGAGGTTCCTGCACCAGACCCGGGCGGCCGGGTGCGCCGGCGCCACCGACCCGGCCGACCCGGCGTACGCGGCCGACGACCTCGACGCCGCGCTCGACGCGCGGCTACCAGGGGCGTGGCGGGTGCACTACCACGTGCCGTTGCACGCCCCGCCCGAGCCGCCGCTGCGCTCGACGGTGCCGGTGCTGCGTGAGGCGCTCGCCGCGTTGTTCGCCGGCCCGGTCGCCGGCTGCGACCACCTCGACGTCGAGACGTACACCTGGGGGGTGCTGCCGGAGGCGCGGCGGCCGCGCGGCGACGCGGAGCTGGCCGCCGGCATCGCCGCCGAGCTGGCGTTCGCCCGCGACGAGCTGACCGCGCTCGGGCTGGCCGACGGCGGCGCGCAGGGCGCTCCGGGCCTGCGAGCGGCGGAAGGCGTGCCCTCGTGAGCCGGCGGCTGGTGGTGCTCGACGTGGTCGGGCTGACGCCGCGGCTGCTGGCGCACATGCCCCGGCTGCGCGCGGTGGCCGACGCCGGGTTCGCGGCCGAACTGGGCACCGTGCTGCCGGCGGTGACCTGCTCGGCGCAGTCCACGTTCCTCACCGGCGAGCTGCCCTCCGGGCACGGCGTGGTGGGCAACGGCTGGTACTTCCGCGACCTGGGCGAGGTGCTGCTCTGGCGGCAGCACCACGCGCTCGTGGGCGGCGAGAAGGTGTGGCAGGCGGCCCGCCGCGTCGAGCCGGGCTACCGGGTCGCCAACGTCTGCTGGTGGTACGCGATGGGCGCGGACGTGGACTGGACGGTCACGCCACGGCCGGTCTACCACGCCGACGGCCGCAAGGAGCCGGACTGCTGGACCGACCCGCCCGAGCTGCGGGACACGCTCACCGACGCGCTCGGCACGTTCCCGCTGTTCAGCTACTGGGGGCCGGGCGCCGGGCTGCCGTCCTCGGCCTGGATCAGCCGGGCGGCGCAGCGCATCCTCGCCGACCACGCCCCCGACCTGACCCTGGTCTACCTGCCGCACCTCGACTACGACCTGCAACGCTTCGGCCCGTCCGACCCGCGGGCCGCCGCCGCGGCGGCCGAACTGGACACCGTGCTCGCTCCGCTGCTGGACGCCGCGGCCGAGCAGCGAGCTACGGTGGTGGCGTTGTCCGAGTACGGCATCACCGACGTGTCCCGCCCGGTGGACGTGAACCGGATGCTGCGCGCCGAAGGGCTGTTGCGGGTCTACACCCAGGCCGGGATGGAGTACCTCGACCCGTGGACGTCACGGGCGTTCGCGGTGGCCGACCACCAGGTGGCGCACGTCTACGTCAAGGATCCGGCGGACGTGCCGGCGGTGGCGAAGCTCTGCGCGTCGCTGCCGGGCGTGGCCGAGGTGCTCGACGCCGCCGGGCAGGCCGGGTACGGGCTGGATCACCCCCGCTCGGGCGAGCTGGTGCTGGTGGCCGAGCCGGACGCCTGGTTCACGTACTACTACTGGCTCGACGACGCGCGGGCGCCCGACTTCGCCCGGCTGGTGGAGATCCACCGCAAGCCCGGCTACGACCCGGCGGAGCTGTTCTTCGACCCGGCCGCGCCGGGTGCGGCGAAGCGCCGCGCGGCGGTGGCGCTGGCCCGCAAGAAGCTCGGGCTGCGCTACCTGATGTCCGTGGTGGGGCTGGACGCGGGCGCGCGGGCGGTACGTGGTTCCCACGGGCGCCTGCCCGCCGACCCGGCGGACGGCCCGGTGCTGATCTGCTCCGACCGGGCCGCGATCCGGCCCCGGGTGGAGGCCACCGATGTGAAGGCGTTGCTGCTCGAACTCGCCGGGCTGGCCAGGGAGGCACCATGACCGTAACCGTCGCACCGACCGATCCGGCCCTGCTGCGGGGCCGCTTCGACGCCGCGCTAGCCGCGTTCCTGGACGCGAGAGAGCCGGATCGGCCGGACGACGGTACGGGGGCCGTCCATACCGCTGTGCGCTGGTTCGTCCTGGCCGGCGGTAAGCGGATGCGGCCGTTGTTCTGTTACTGGGGCTGGCGGGGGTTCGGTGGCCCGGACGGCTCGCCGATCGTGACCGCCGCCGCCTCGCTGGAGCTGTTCCACGCGTTCGCGCTGATCCACGACGACATCGTGGACCGCAGCGACCGCCGCCGGGGCGCGCCGACGCTGCACCGGTTCTTCGCAGACCTGCACACCTGCTCCGGCCGGCCGGGCGACGCCACGGCGTACGGGCGGCAGGCGGCGCTGCTCTGCGGTGACCTCTGTGCCACCTGGTCGGCGCAGATGTTCCACGGGTGCGGGCTGCCGCCCGAGCGGCTGCACCGGGGGCACGTGCTGCTGGCCCGGATGCGCTCGGAGGTGATCGCGGGGGAGTACCTGGACGTGGTCGGGGCGGCCGGGGACGGCTCGGTGGCGGGCGCACTCACCGTGGTACGGCTGAAGACGGCCCGCTACACCGTGACCCGTCCGGTGCAGATCGGCGCCGCGCTCGCCGGCGCGGCGCCGGAGGAGGTGGCGGCGCTGGCCGGGTTCGGCGATCCGCTCGGGGACGCGTTCCAGCTCCGTGACGACCTGCTCGGCGTCTTCGGCGACCCGGCGGTGACCGGCAAGTCCAACCTGGACGACCTGCGGGAGGGCAAGCCGACGGTGCTGCTGGCGCTGGCCCGGGCGTCCGCCTCCCCGGCCGGCGCGGCCCGGCTGGAGAAGCTGGTCGGCGATCGTGAACTCGATCAGGCGGGTGCCGCCGAGGTGCGGGGCATCGTCGAGGAGTCCGGCGCCCGGGATGCGGTGGAGCGGATGATCCGTACCCGGGCCGAGGCGTCGGTGCTCGCGCTGGAGGCGCTGCCGCTGGCGGAGCCGGCGCGGCGGGTGCTGGCCGGGCTCGTGGAGCGGGCGGTCGACCGCCACGAGTGACACCTACTTTTGTCGCTGAGCGCCGAAAGTGAAAGCCGATCGATCAGAAGCTATGGACACGCTGATCGAAAGGTCTTAATGTCGTGCACAGCACAACGCTGTTTCGTCGAGGTGACCGCCCCCGCACCGCCCGCCTCGGCGAGGCGCAGCATCCCCCGCTCGGCATCCGGCGCGACGCGCGCCCGGTCCTGGCTGCGCGCGTCAGGAAGGACAGCACAGCATGTCCAGCCACCACCACCCCCGTGCCCGACGACCGTTCGCCGCTGCCGCAGCGCTGCTGCTCGCGGCCACCGCCAGCGCCGTCACCGCGGCCGCGGCGCCCGTCCCGGCGTCCGCCCACCCGATCCCGGCGAGCGACTTCCAGCAGGTCGAACTCGCCCGCGGTGTCGCCGAGACCGGCGAACCGATGTCGCTCGCGGTGCTGCCGGACCGGTCGGTCCTGCACACCGCCCGCAACGGCACGCTGCGCCGCACCGACGCGGCCGGCGCCACCACTGTCATCGGCACGCTGCCGGTCTACACCCACGACGAGGAAGGGCTCCAGGGCGTCGGCGTCGACCCCGGCTTCGCCTCGAACCGGCACATCTACCTCTACTACGCGCCGCCGCTGTCCACCCCGGCCGGGGACGCGCCCGCCACCGGCACCGACTTCTCCGCCTGGCAGGGCGTCAACCGGCTCTCCCGGTTCACGCTCAACGCCGACTTCACGCTCAACCAGGCCAGCAAGGTCGACGTGCTCGACGTACCGGCGGACCGGGGGCTGTGCTGCCACGTCGGCGGCGACATCGACTTCGACGCCGCCGGCAACCTCTACCTGTCCACCGGTGACGACACCAACCCGTTCGACTCCGCCGGTTACGCGCCGATCGACGAGCGCGCCAACCGCAACCCCGGGTACGACGCCCAGCGCAGCGCCGGCAACACCAACGACCTGCGGGGCAAGATCCTGCGGATCAAGGTGAACGCCAACGGCACGTACTCCATCCCGGCCGGCAACCTCTTCGCGCCCGGCACCGCGCGGACCCGTCCGGAGATCTACGCGATGGGTTTCCGCAACCCGTTCCGGATCAGCGTCGACAAAGCCACCGGCGTCGTCTACGTGGGCGACTACGGGCCGGACGCCGGCACCACCACGGCCCGCGGCCCGTCCGGGCAGGTCGAGTTCAACCGGGTCACCGGGCCCGGCAACTACGGCTGGCCGTACTGCACCGGCACCAATACGGCGGCCGAGACGTACGCCGAATGGGACTTCGCCACCGGCACCGCCGGACCGAAGTACAACTGCACCGGCGGTCCGACGAACAACTCCTTCCGCAACACCGGCCTGGCCACGCTGCCGGCGGCGAAGCCGTCCTGGATCCGCTACGCCGGTGACGCCGGCAGCCCGCCCGAGTTCGGCGGCGGCTCCGAGTCGCCGATGGGCGGCCCGGTCTACCGGTACGACGCGGCGAACCCGTCCACCACGAAGTTCCCGCAGTCCTTCGACGGGCAGTTCTTCGCCACCGAGTTCGGCCGGGGCTGGATCAAGCCGATCCACGTCAACGCCGACGGCTCACCCGGCACCATCGACACGTTCGGCTGGACCGGCAAGCAGGTGATGGACTCCGCGTTCGGCCCGGACGGCGCCTACTACGTGCTCGACTACGGCACCGGCTACTTCAACGGCGACGCCAACTCGGCGCTGTACCGCTTCGACTACCTCGGCGGCGCCAACCGCGCCCCGGTGGCCCGCGCCGCCGCCGACCGGACCTCCGGCGCCGCGCCGCTCGCTGTGGCGTTCTCCTCGGCCGGCTCGTCCGACCCCGAGGGCGGCGCGCTCACGTACGCCTGGACGTTCGGCGACGGCGGCACCTCCACCGCGGCGAACCCCTCGCACACCTACACCGCGAACGGCAGGTACACCGCCACGCTCACCGTCCGCGACCCGCAGGGCGCCACCGGCACCGCGAGCGTGACTGTCACCGTCGGCAACACCGCGCCCACAGTGGTCATCGAGACGCCCGGCAACGGCAAGCTGTTCTCCTTCGGCGACACCGTGCCGTTCCGGATCACCGTCACCGACCCGGAGGACGCCACGATCGACTGCACGAAGGTCAAGATGACCTACGTGCTCGGCCACGACCAGCACGGCCACCAGATCACCTCGGCGACCGGCTGCACCGGCTCGATCGCCGTACCCGTCGACGGTGAGCACGACGACGCGGCGAACATCTTCGCCGTCTTCGACGCCGAGTACACCGACTCCGGCGGCCTCACCACGCACACCCAGCACACGCTCCAGCCCCGGCACCGGCAGGCCGAGCACTTCAGGACCTCGTCCGGGATCAACACGTTCGACAAGGCCACCGCCGAGGGCGGCAAGACCGTCGGCGACATCCAGAACGGGGACTGGATCGCGTTCCAGCCGTACCTGCTCGCCGACGCCACCGGGTTCACCGCGCGGGTCTCGTCCGCCGGGGCCGGCGGCACGCTGCAGGTGCGGGCCGGTTCGGCCACCGGCACCGTGCTCGGCTCGGCCACCGTCCCGGTCACCGGCGCCTGGGACACGTTCACCACAGTCACCGGCACGATCGCCAATCCGCCGGCCGGCACCACCACGCTCTACCTGACGTTCGCCGGGGGCAGCGGGGCGCTCTACGACCTGGACGCGTTCACGCTCACCACCTCGGCCGTCCGGACCGGCCCGGTCAAGGGCCTGGCCGGCAAGTGCCTGGACGTGCGCAACGCGGCGACCGCGGACGGCACCCAGATCCAGCTCTACACCTGCAACGGCACGACGGCGCAGTCGTGGACCGTGACCCCGAACGCCACGGTGAAGGCGCTCGGCAAGTGCCTGGACGTCTCCGGCGGCGCCACCGCCGACGGCACGAAGATCCAGCTGTACGCGTGCAACGGCACGGGTGCGCAGAACTGGTCGGCGCAGGCCGACGGGACGCTGCGCAACCCTCAGTCCGGCAAGTGCCTGGACGTGTCCGGCAACAACTCGGCCGACGGCACGGCGGTGCACCTGTGGACCTGCACGGGTGCCGCGAACCAGCGCTGGACCCTGCCCTGAGGATGAAGGAGAACCAGATGAAACTCCTGCGTACCGCACTGGGGGCGGTGACCGCCGTCCTCGCCACCATCGCCTGCACGGCGCCCGCGGGTCCGGCCACCGCGGCCGACGCCCCCTACGACGTGCTCGTCTTCTCCAAGACCGCCGGTTTCCGCCACGACTCCATCGCCACCGGCGTGCAGGCGGTACGGGAACTGGGCGCGGCGAACAGCTTCACCGTCACCGCGACCGAGGACGCCGCCCAGTTCACCACCGCCAACCTGGCCCGTTTCGAGGCGGTGATCTTCCTCAACACCACGGGCGACGTCCTCAACGCCAGCCAGCAGTCGGCGTTCGAGGCGTACATCGGCGCCGGCGGCGGGTACGTCGGCGTCCACTCCGCCGCCGACACCGAGTACGACTGGCCGTTCTACGGCAACCTGGTCGGCGCCTGGTTCGCCTCCCACCCGGCCATCCAGCCGGCCACCGTCAAGGTGGAGGACCGGGCGCACGCCGCGACCGCGCACCTGCCCCAGCAGTGGAACCGCACCGACGAGTGGTACGACTACCGCACCAACGCCCGCTCCACCGCGCACGTGCTCGCCAGCCTCGACGAGTCCTCGTACTCCGGGGGTTCGATGGGCGGCGACCACCCGCACGCCTGGTGCAAGACGTACAGCGGCGGCCGGTCCTTCTACACCGGCGGCGGCCACACCCAGGCGTCGTACGCCGACGCGGCGTTCCGCAACCACCTGCTCGGCGGCATCCGCTACGCGGCCGGGCGCACGAAGGCCGACTGCCGGCCGGAGACCGGCTACACCGCGCTCTACAACGGCGGCACCACCGGCTGGTCCCAGGCCGGGCCGGGCAGCTTCACCAACGCCGACGCCACGCTCACCTCGGTCGGCGGCATGGGCCTGTACTGGTACAGCGCGAAGCAGTTCACCAACTACTCGCTGAAGCTGGACTGGCGGCTGGCCGGTGACGACAACTCGGGCGTGTTCGTCGGCTTCCCGCCGTCGAGCGACCCGAACTCGGCGGTCGACAACGGCTACGAGGTGCAGATCGACCCCACCGACTCCGCCGACCGGACCACCGGCGCGATCTACGGCTTCAAGTCCGCCGACCTGGCGGCCCGGGACGCGGCGCTCAACCCGGCGGGGGAGTGGAACACCTACGAGATCCTGGTCGAGGGGGAACGACTCCAGGTGTTCCTCAACGGCGTCCGGATCAACGACTTCACCAACACCGACCCGGTCCGGTCGCTCGCCGGGCACGTCGGCATCCAGAACCACGGCACCGGCGACGACGTGTCGTTCCGCAACATCCGGATCAAGGAACTCGGCGGCACGCCGCCGCCGACCGGCAACACCACCGTCCAGGCCGAGGCGTTCGGATCGGCCAGCGGCGTCAGCGCGTACCCCAAGGCCGGCGCCAACGGCGGCCAGACCCTGGGGTACGTGGACCCGGGCGACTGGGCCGCGTATCCGGGGCTGGACCTGACCGGTGTGACGTCGCTGCGCGCCCGGGTGGTCTCCGGCGGCCCGGGTGGCACGCTCCAGGTGCGGACCGGCTCGCCGACCGGGCCGGTGCTCGGCCAGGTGGCGGTGCCGAACACCGGCAGCTGGACCACGTTCGCCGACGTGAGCACCGCGCTCACCGGCGTGCCGTCCGGTACACAGACCGTGCACCTGACGTTCACCGGCAGCGGCTCCGGGCTGTTCGACGTCGACGACTTCACACTCGTCCGCGGCACCGCGAGCGGCGGCACCGGCCCGATCAAGGGCCTGGCCGGCAAGTGCCTGGACGTGCGCAACGGGTCGTCGGCCGACGGGACGCAGATCCAGCTCTACACCTGCAACGGCTCGACGGCGCAGGCGTGGACGGTGACGCCGAACGGGCCGGTGAAGGCGCTGGGCAAGTGCCTCGACGTGTCGGGCGGTGGCAACGCCAACGGCACGAAGATCCAGCTGTACGCGTGCAACGGCACGGGTGCGCAGAACTGGTCGGCGCAGGCCGACGGGACGGTACGCAACCCGCAGTCCGGCAAGTGCCTGGACGTGTCCGGCAACAACTCGGCCGACGGCACGGCGGTGCACCTGTGGACCTGCACGGGTGCGGCGAACCAGCGCTGGACCCTGCCCTGACGGAGGCCATAGAGTGGAGGCGGCGACCGCGAGGTGGCCGGTGACCCGGCGGGAGGCGCAACCCGTCCGGGAGCAGACGCTCCGGCGTCCACCGGTGCCCACGCGACCGCCGCCTCCGGTCGTCCTCGCCCCGGTCCGTGACGGAATCCCCCATCACCACAGGGGAGAAGGACAATGGCGCGACCCATCACGCTCTTCACCGGCCAGTGGGCCGATCTGCCGTTCGACGAGGTCTGCCGGCTCGCCGCCGAGTGGGGCTACGACGGGCTGGAGATCGCCTGCTGGGGCGACCACTTCGAGGTGGACAAGGCGCTCGCCGACGACTCGTACGTGGAGCGCAAGCGGGCCACTCTGGCCAAGCACAACCTCCAGGTGTTCGCCATCTCCAACCACCTGGTCGGCCAGGCGGTCTGCGACCACCCGATCGACGAGCGCCACCAGGACATCCTGCCGGCCCGGATCTGGGGCGACGGCGAGCCGGAGGGGGTGCGGCAGCGAGCCGCCGAGGAGATCAAGGACACCGCACGGGCGGCGGCGAAGCTCGGCGTCCGTACCGTCGTCGGCTTCACCGGTTCGTCGATCTGGCACACGGTGGCCATGTTCCCGCCGGTGCCGCCGGCCATGATCGAGCGCGGCTACCAGGACTTCGCCGACAGGTGGAACCCGATCCTGGACGTCTTCGACGAGGTGGGCGTGCGGTTCGCGCACGAGGTGCACCCCAGCGAGATCGCGTACGACTACTGGACCACCAAGCGCACGCTGGAGGCAATCGGGCACCGGGAGGCGTTCGGGCTCAACTGGGACCCGTCGCACTTCGTCTGGCAGGAACTGGACCCGGTGAACTTCATCTTCGACTTCGCCGACCGGATCTACCACGTGGACTGCAAGGACGCGAAGGTCCGTACCGGCGACGGGCGGCGCGGCCGGCTCTCCTCCCACCTGCCGTGGGCCGACCTGCGGCGCGGCTGGGACTTCGTCTCCACCGGGCACGGCGACGTGCCGTGGGAGGACTGCTTCCGGGCGCTGAACGCGATCGGCTACGACGGCCCGATCTCGGTCGAGTGGGAGGACGCCGGCATGGACCGCCTGGTCGGCGCGCCGGAGGCACTCCAGTTCGTCCGCCGCCTGGCCTTCGACGCCCCGTCAGCCGCCTTCGACGCCGCCTTCAGCAGCCGCGACTGACCCCTCACCTCACCCCACCCCACCCCGCCCCCGCCCTCCTCGCCCCCGCGATCTTGCAGTTGCGGCCCTGCCAAAACGGGTGTAACCGACATCCCGTGGGCCGCAAGTGCAAGATCGACGGCGTGGAGGGTGGGGTGGGGCGGCGCGGGGGTGGGGGCTAGCGGGCGGCGTAGGTCTGGGTGCTGACCAGGTGGGCCGCGCCTATCAGGCCGGCGGTGTCGCCGAGGTCGGACAGGACGATCGGCATGCTGCCGGTGGCCAGCGGCGTGGACCGCCGGTAGACCACGCCCCGGATCTCCGCGAGCAGCACCGGCCCGATCCCGGCCGGCGCACCGCCGATGATCACGATGGCCGGGTTGACGAAGCTGACCAGCCCGACCAGCACCCGCCCGAGCCGGCGGGCGGCGTCGCGCACGAGCGTCTGCGCCGCCGGGTCGCCCTCGGTGGCCGCCGCCGCCACGTCGGCCACCGACAGCGTCCCGGCCGCCGCCAGCCGGTCCGCCAGCGCCGTCGAGCGCCCGGCCCGCGCGGCGCTCACCGCCTCCCGCACCAGTGCGACATCCCCGCAGTACGCCTCGACACACCCGTTGTTGCCGCAGCCGCAGAGCGGCCCGTCCTCGGTGAGCTGGAAGTGGCCGATGTCGCCCGCCCCGCTGGCCGCGCCCCGGTACAGCGCGCCGGCGAGCACCAGCCCGCAGCCGATCGCCTCACCCAGCTTGACGTAGAGGAAGTCGTCGAACGGGCGCCCGGTGCCCGCGTGCCGTTCGCCGAGGGCCATCGCGTTGGCGTCGTTGTCCACCTGCACCGGGCAGCCCAGTTCGGCGGCGAGCGTGTCGCGTACCGGGTAGCGGTGCCAGCCGGGCAGGGCCGGCGCGGAGACCGGCGTGCCGTCGCGGACCTCGACCGGCGCGGGCAGCGCGACGCCGACGCCGGTGAGCGACGCCAGTCCCGCCTCGACGCGCAGCTTGCCGAGCAGTTCGACGACGCGGCCGACCACCACGTCCGGGCCGAGCCGGACGTCCACCGGCTCGTCGTGGCGGGCGAGCGGGTTCAGCTCACCGTCGGTGAGCGCGACCCGCAGCACGCCGTCGCCGACGAGCACCGCACCGAACCGGACCTGCGCGCCGATGCGCAGCAGCGACGAGCGGCGTCCGCCCCGGGACGCGGCCGGACCGGCGGTCTCCACCAGGCCGAGCGCGGTCAGCCGGTCCACCTCGGCGGCGAACCGGGCCCGAGGCAGGCCGAGGAGGTCGGCCAGTTCGACCCGGGAGCGTGGGCCGTCGTCGCGCAGCAGGCGCAGCAGTCGCGCCTGATCCGCCGTCTCCGGTCCGACCATCGGCATGTGGTCACCTCCCCACGGAGAATGTGCCACACCGCCGCCCGCGCACACGGGAGCGGGCCGGTCACCCGGAGGTGACCGGCCCGCTGTCCGCTTACGTCAGAGCGTGTTGCCGGTGCTGGACGGCTTGGTGCTCGTGCCGGTGGTGGTCGAGCCGGACGCGCTGGTCGAGCCCGTCCCGTTGGCGCTGCGGCTGCCGACCGCGGCCGGCGTACCGGCGAACGGCTTGTCGGCGTCGGTCATGCCCGGCTTGCCGCCGTTGGTGGCGAGCTTCTCACCGAGCTTGGTCTGCCCCAGCTTGTCCTTGCCCTCCGAGTAGAGCCGGTTCGCCTGGGCCTGCGCGACCCCGGCCGCCTCCTGGACGGTCGGGTGGTCGAGCACCTTGCGCCCGCGGACCACCAGCTCCTCGTACTTCTCCCGGCCGGCACGGGCGCCCAGGACGAATCCCGCAGCCAGCCCGCCAAGAAACATGATCTTTCCGCGCATGGCGGCTCCTTCCGTACCTGACGCTCTCGCCGGTTTCCCGCCAGCTTGGCGGAACGACCGTCTCGCGCCTGCGTTCTCTGTCGACGGCTAACTACCCATCCTGCTCTCCGCTCATGCCTCCCTGTGCCGAGATGACGATTTGTCCGGAATTCTGGCGCGTCCGCCGGTCGGGTCCGGTCCCGGCAACCCCCTGGCGCACCACCCCCCGATGTCCTGTACTCTTGTCCCCGTCGCACGGAGCGGAGAGATCCGAACCGAGCGGTGCACGGTCCCCTGTAGCTCAATTGGCAGAGCAGCCGGCTGTTAACCGGCAGGTTATTGGTTCGAGTCCAATCGGGGGAGCTTCGCTCCACGTCACGCCCGTCGGTAGATCCGGCGGGCGTTCGTCGTTCCTGCCTCCCCTCGCGCGTGCCCGGCTGCCCGGTTTCCGCCCGCGAGTCCTCGTTCGCCGGGCAGGATGGTCGGCGTCGACCTAGACTCCCGCTGCGTCGATTGATGCGTCGATTCGAGGACGGTGGAGATGGCCGCAGGACGCAGCCGCTGGACCGCGACGCTGATCGCGGTGGCGGTGGTGCTCGGCTGGCTGATCGTCGGCGGCATCGCCGGCCCGTACTCCGGCAAGCTCGGCGAGGTCTCCACCAACGACAACGCCTCCTTCCTGCCGGCCGACGCCGAGGCCACCCGGGCGCAGGACCTCGCCGCCGGATTCGTCGACCGGGAGACCACCCCGGCACTCGTGGTCTACGAACGCCCCGGCGGCCTCACCCCGGCCGACCAGCAGCGCATCCAGGCCGACGCGGCCCGCTTCGCGGAGGTGCCGGGCGTGGTCGGCCCGCTGCCGCCGCCGATCGTCAGCCAGGACAAGCAGGCCGCCCAGGTGATCGTGCCGATCGACAGCGCCGAGGGCGAACAGATCCGGTCCGTTGTGGAACGCCTGCGCGACATCGCCGGCCCGGACCGCGACGGGCTCACCGTCGACGTGGCCGGACCCGCCGGGCTGCTCGGCGACCTGATCGAGGTGTTCAGCGCGATCGACGGGCCGCTGCTGCTGGTCACGCTCACAGTGGTGCTCGTCATCCTGCTCGTCGTCTACCGCAGCCCGGTGCTGTGGATCTTCCCGCTGCTGGCCGCCGGGATGTCGTACTCGCTCGCCGCCGTCTTCGTCTACCTGCTCGCCGACCACGACATCGTCAAGCTCAACGGGCAGGCGCAGGGCATCCTCACCGTGCTCGTCTTCGGCGCCGGCACCGACTACGCGCTGCTGCTCATCGCCCGCTACCGGGAGGAACTGCACCGGCACGAGCGGCCCTGGGACGCGATGCGGACCGCCTGGAAGGGCGCCGCCCCGGCCATCGTCGCCTCGGGCGCCACAGTCATCGTCAGCCTGCTCTGCCTGCTGCTGTCCAGCCTCAACTCCAACCGCGCGCTCGGCCCGGTCAGCGCCGTCGGCATCGCCGCCACGCTGCTGGTGATGCTCACGTTCCTGCCCGCGCTGCTGGTCCTCGGCGGCCGCTGGGCGTTCTGGCCCCGGCGACCCCGGTACGACCAGGCCGACCCGCGCGCCGAGCACGGCATCTGGGCGCGGATCGCCGGTTTCGTGGCGCGCCGCGCGCGTACCGTCTGGGTCGTCACCGCCGTCGCGCTCGCCGCCCTCGCGATCGGGGTGACCCAGCTCGGCGCCACCACCCTCGGTCAGTCCCAGCTGTTCACCCAGCGCACCGACTCGGTGGCCGGGCAGGAGGTCATCGACAGGCACTTCCCGGCCGGCACCGGCAGCCCCGCCACCGTCTTCACCACCCAGGACACCGCGCGGCAGGTCGCCCAGGTGGCGCAGGGCGTACCGGGAGTCGCCTCGGTGCTGCCGCTCGGCGAGCGGGGCGAGAACGCGCCGCCCGACCCGGACGCGCCCCCGAAGGTGGTCGACGGGCGGGTGCAGCTCAACGTCACGCTCGCCGACGCGCCGGACAGCAACGGCGCCGAACGCACCATCCGCGAACTGCGCGAGGCGGTGCACCGGGTACCCGGCGCCGACGCCGTGGTCGGCGGGTTCACCGCGATCAACGTCGACACCGCCGACGCCTCGGTACGCGACCGCGACGTCATCATCCCGGTGGTGCTGCTCGTCATCGCGGTCATCCTGGCCCTGCTGCTGCGCGCCCTCGTCGCCCCGGTGCTGCTGATCGCCACGGTGGTGCTGTCGTTCCTGGCCACGCTGGGCCTGTGCGCGCTGCTGTTCCGGTACGTCTTCGACTTCCCCGGCGTCGACCAGTCCTTCCCGCTGTTCGCGTTCGTCTTCCTGGTCGCGCTCGGCATCGACTACAACATCTTCCTGATGAGCCGGGTCCGCGAGGAGTCGGTACGCCGCGGCACCCGCGCCGGTGTGCTCGCCGGACTGGCCGTCACCGGCGGCGTGATCACCTCCGCCGGCATCGTGCTCGCCGCCACGTTCTCCGCGCTCTCCGTCCTGCCGCTCGTGGTGCTCGTCGAGCTGGGCGTGGCGGTAGCCGTCGGCGTCCTCCTCGACACCATCGTGGTCCGCTCGCTGCTGGTGCCCGCGCTCGCGTACGACATCGGGCCGAAGGTCTGGTGGCCGGGCCGCTTGTCGCGGTCGCACCGCGAGGGCGACCGGGCCGGGGCGGGGGTGGACCGTGCCTGACACGGACGTGGTGGTCGTCGGCGGCGGCCTGGCCGGTCTCGCCGCCGCCCGGCGGCTGCACCGCGCGGGCGTGCCGTGGCGGCTGCTGGAAGCGGGCGACCGGCTCGGCGGGCGGGTCGCCACCGACCGGGTCGACGGGTTCCTGCTGGACCGCGGCTTCCAGGTGCTCAACGCCGCGTACCCGCGACTCACCGGCCTGGTCGACGTCGGCGCGCTCGGGATGGGCTGGTTCACGCCCGGCGTGCTGGTACGCCGTGGCGACCGGCTGGAACGCCTGGTCAACCCGCTGCGCGAACCGACCGGCGCGCCCGGCACGCTCACCGCCGGCATCGGATCACTGACCGACCGGTTGCGGTTCGCCGCGCTCGCCGCCGGCTACGCGACGGTGCCGGTCGGGCGGCTGCTCGGCACACCCGAGACCACCGCCGAGACGGCGCTGCGAAGGGCCGGGCTCTCCGACGCGATCATCGAGGAACTGCTGCGGCCGTTCCTGTCCGGCGTGCTGCTCGACCGCGAGCTGGCCACCTCCAGCCACGTCCTCGCGGTCATCATGCGCTCCTTCGCCCGGGGCCGGATCGGCCTGCCGGCGGACGGCATGGCGGCGCTGCCCCGGGCGCTCGCCGCGCCGCTTCCCGCCGAGCTGATCGAGCTGAACAGCCCGGTCACCGAGGTCGCGCCCGGCCGGGTCCGCACCCCGTCCGGCGAGATCACCGCCCGCGCCGTCGTGGTCGCCGCCGACCCGCCGGCGGCGGCCACGCTGCTGCCAGGGCTGCCGCGGGTACGCATGCACGCGTACACCACCTACTACCACCGCTCCGGCACGGCGCCACTGGACGAGCCGATCCTGCTGCTCGACGGCGACCGGCGCGAGCTCGTCGCCAACACGGTGGTGGTGAGCCGGGCCGCGCCCACGTACGCCCCCGACGGCCAGCATTTGGTCGCCACCTCGGTGGTCGGCCCGCAGGCACCGCCCGAACCGGTGATCCGGCGCGAACTGGACCGCCTCTACGGCCGCTCCACCGCCGACTGGACCCACCTCACCACCGTCGCCGTGCCGGAGGCGCTCCCGGCCGCACCGCCACCACAGGGCCGGCTGCGCAAACCGGTGGCGCTCGGCGACGGCCTGTACGTAGCAGGCGACCACCGGGACAGCCCGTCCATCCAGGGAGCGCTCGCCAGCGGGTGGCGGACGGCCGGCGCGGTCCTCGCGCAGTTGCGGCGAGCGTGAGCGATTGGTCGACGGGTTGCGCGTTGTTATCCTCGCGTAGCCCATCGTGCTGTCGCGGCCGTGTTTCCGCCCGGTAGGTGGTGGTCCGCGCAGCGATCGGCGGGTTACGATCCGGCGCGGTCACGGGGCGGTAGCTCAGCCGGTTAGAGCAGGGGACTCATAATCCCTCGGTCGCGGGTTCGAACCCCGCCCGCCCCACCACATGTTTTCCCTGGTTAGCCACTTCGTCCTCGAACAGGTGCGCTTACACGTCCAACGTCATGGCCGCCGAAGCGTGCCCGAGCATCCGTATCTGCCGACGGGTGGCGGGCTTGGGAATCGTTTGTGTCAGGGGACCGATGGAGGCCAGCGATGCCTGCGCCATTCCTCCCAAGTCGCGAATCCTGCCGGCGGGCAATCGACAGGTTCACTGCCGTCGAGTTCCCCTTCGGTCGGGATGCTGATGATGGCAGCCCACCTGGCGAGTTCCTCGTCGGACATGTGCCACGTCGTGTGCGGCTCTTCGGCTTGGCGCTGGTCGAGTCGCCTCCGTTGCTCGGCCGGTGGGAGTTCGAAGTAGCGCATCTCCACCGCCGCGCCGAGGTCGGCAGCTGCCTGCCTTAGCGCGGAGCGCTCATCTCGACCCCAGAGGCCGAAGTCGATGACGACGTTGATGCCGAGATTGAGGGCGCGCAGCCCAATCTCGATGAGCCGTCCTTCGATCACGTCCGAGGCCGACGGCGGGTTCGCGAGGCCGTACAGGGCCTTTACCCACTCGTCCTTCGTGAGGCGAAGAGCCTGCTCCTCGGCTTCTATGCGCCGCGCTTCTGTGGTCTTCCCGGTGCCTGGCAGTCCTACCGTCAGGAACAGAGTCGGTCGTGTCGTCATCGTTTCCCCATCTGAACGGTCGCGCCATCATCGCTGACGCTCGCTCATGCCGCGACCAGCGCGTAGGTGTCGCCGATCAGTTGGCGGACGGGTGTCGCGCATCAGCCGACGGAAGACATGGCCCGTGCGGTCTGCGTTGCCGAATTCCGCTCTGTCAGATCAAGGCGGCCCGCGAGCGGGCCCGCGCCGACCGGCCACGCTGACGGACGACAAGAGCTTGAAGACCTCGCGGCTCCGCCCCGAACCCCGGCCCGCCTCAGAGATCCGCCACCATCGTCGGGCGACGGCAGACGGCAGGACGGGGCATGATGCTCGGATGACATTGGCCGAGATCTGGCCCGTGCACCGTCTGCGGGTGACGACGTCCGTGCTTGAGCTGGCTGTGCCGGGTGAGGACGAGCTTGCTGAACTGGCGATCCATGCGGCAGCCGGCATCTACGATCCGCAGAACCGCTTTCTGGCGCGTTCGCCAGTAGCGGGATGGGAGTCCGGACCGTCTCCCCAGGCAGAGTGGTCGTTCTTGCGGTACTACTGGGCGTCCCTGGCGGACTGGCGGCCGAGCAGATGGAACCTGGTCATGGCTGTGAAGGTCGATGGCGCGTGCGTCGGGGTGCAGGAGATCGGCGCGCAGGATTTCGGGATCACGAAGACCGTTTCGACGGGGTCATGGATCGCGCGGCGGTTCCAGCGGCGTGGTTATGGCAAGGAGATGCGGCGCGCCATCCTGCACCTTGCGTTCGCCGGGCTGGGAGCGGATCGCGCCGAGTCCGCCGCCTGGTCCACCAACGCGCCGTCGCTGGGAGTCTCGTGGTCGCTTGGCTATCAGTCGAACGGCACCACTATTCGGACCTTCGACGGTGCCCGTCAGGAGCAGATCAACCTGGTGCTCGACCGCGAGCGGTGGGAGAGCCACCGTGACGACATCGCGATCCATGGACTCAGCGACGAGGTGCTTGAGCTGATGGACGTCAAGCGGGACGCGTCCCGGTGATGGCCGCTGCCATGATCAGGACGTCATCGCGGTGCGACGCCGGGGCGCGACCACTGCGCGGTGGGGCGGCCGTCGAGACGCCACGGGTGCCCGTTGACCCGCGGCCAGCCTTCAGGCGAGTTCTCCCAGTTCTCCTGCCGGCCGTACACCGTGAGGTCCAGGGCGTGGTAGGTGGTCATCAACGCCTCAACGCCCCGCCCGGTGGTCCAGTAGGTCTCGTAGACCTTGTCCCCGTCGCGCAGGTAGCACGCGATGAACCCGAAGTGACGACCGTCGGCCAGAGCCGGGTCGGAGTGCTTCGCCGAATACCAGGGGAACCGGTAGTCCATGAACTCCGCGAACGGGGCACTTTCGTCGTAGGGACCCTCGCAGAACACGGCATAGGTGACGTCCCGAGCGTGCAGGTAGTCCAGCGTCTGCATGTGACAGGTCGAGAAGGTGCACCCCTCACACTGATGCTCGTACGGATTGCCGTCGTGCCACATGTGGAAGTAGGCGATGAGCATCCGGCGGCCCTCGAACACTTCCACCAGCGGGATGTCCCCGCCAGGGCCCCGCACTGTCACCGCCGGCATCAAGGTCATCGGCAGCTGACGACGAGCGGCTGCGATCGCGTCTCCTTCGCGGGTATGGGCCTTCTCCCGTACGAGCAGTTCGTCGCGCTTGCGCAGCCAGGTCTCCCGGTCGACGACCGGGGGCGCGGCGGCGTCGGACGTGGGGGTTGTCGTCATGGCTGTCTCCTTCGTGGAGGGGGATCGGTCACAGGTACAGACGACCGAGTCGGCGATTGTCATCGGTGACCGATGACGGATGGGGTCCGCGGTCGTCAGTACGGTTGTGAGCACCACTCAGTCCCGGGGAAATCACATGTCCGACTCGCCTGACGAGCAGGCAGTCTGGCTGCAGCGCGCCTTCGACGAGCACCGGCGTGAACTGCACGTCCACTGCTACCGCCTCGCCGGGAACGTCACCGACGCGGACGACCTGGTGCAGGAGACCTTCCTGCGTGCCTGGCGGGCTCGCGACCGCTTCGAGGGTCGGGCGTCAGCGCGCACCTGGTTCTACCGGATCGCCACGAACATCTTCCTGGACAGCCGCAAGGCGGCCGGTCACCGGACGGTTCCCTACGGTGATGCGCTGGAGTGGTCCACCGAGCTCGGTCCCTATCCCGACGCCCTGCTGGCCGACGATCCACAGACCGGCCTCGCCGCCCGGGAGACCGTCGAGCTGGCCGTGATCGCCGCGCTCATGTACCTGCCGCCGCGGCAGCGGGCGGCCTTCGTGCTGCGCGACGTCTACGGCTGGACGCCGCAGGAGATCGCGACCTCGCTCGGCACCCCCGTAGCGGCCGTCAACAGCCTCCTCCAGCGGGCCCGCCACACCCTCCGGCGGCGCGCTCCGTCGGACCCGAAGGACTGGCGCCGCCCGCAGCTCACCAGGGAGGACGAAGCGATCCTGCGCCGCTACGCCAGCGCGAAGGACCCGGAGACGATCCGGGCACTGCTCGCCGAGGACGTACGGATCACGATGCCGCCCGAGCCGCCGGTCGTCGGGATCGACGCGGCCGCGGAGTTCCTCGGCCGACCGCTCGACTGGCGTACGTTTCCCACCTCGGCCAACGGGCGCCCGGCGCTGATCAACTATCTCCGTCGGCCCGGCAGCCCGCACTACGAGGCGTTGGTCGTCGACGTACTCCGGATCGAGAACGGAAAGATCGTCGAGAGCAACGCCTTCATCGGTGCCCGTCACGTCACCGCTTTCAGCATGCCCGCCACGCTCGAGCCCTAGGTGAGTAAGCCTCAAGCCATGTTGCCGAGGGAGGGATATCGAGCGGCGTTTCCTCTGGCGAGCGTTCCTAGGAACTCGGCGGGTCGGTTCCGTCGCAAGGGACACCGATGCCCAGCTGCACCTGCGCCGTCTGCCCCCGCGACCGAATGGTGAGCGGTAGGCAGGTTGGCCGCGCAACCCAGGTGCCGCCGACGAAGGCCAGCCACCGAGGTTGGTCATCGACAGGTGCGCAGGCGCGCACATGGGCGCTCACGGCCGGCACCACTGACGAGCCCCATCCGAGGCGCGCCCTGTCCTCCCAGCCGGAAGCCACCCGAAGGTCAACCACCGCGCCGCCGCGTACGACCAGCCCCCATTTGGCGAACAGCCGGGCTGCCGGATCCGACTGCCCCGATTCCTCTGCTTGAAGCACCGGCCGGGCGGGCACCGCAACGTCCTCTCCCACGAGCCGATAAGCCGCCGGCGGTTCCTTGATCACATCGACAGACACGGTACACGGCTCCTGCCTGGCGCTCACGTCAAGCGACGGGGACGCGCTGAGGTCAGTGCCCGGAGACGCAGTTGGCGCGGGTGGGCCGGCCTCGCCCCGGGAGGAGTCGCTTGAGGACGTGCAGGCTGCCGACGTCACCATCAGGCAGACGCTGAGCGGCCACCACACCATACGGCTGGTCCTGTGCACGCGCGTCACCTCCTGAACGGCGAGGCCATCGACGGTAAGGGCGCGACTCGTGAAGTGTCACCGTATCGAAAGGCGGGACGCCTTCGATGCCGTCATCGGTGATCTGTCTGCACTCATGGTCGGCAGCGGTCCGCGTCCGGTCCGCAGGAGGTCGGCGGGCGGGCGGGGAGTGGTGGGAGACGTCGAGAGGCGTTTCCACTGCCAGGAGCCCGCCGCCCACCACGCGAAACGCGCTACTCAGCCGAGCTACCAGTACCTGCCGCAGGTCGGCTCGAGCTTGTCGACCGCGCTCTCCAGGTCGCCGGTGTCGCTCGCGACCTTCACGAGCCCTTCCGCATTCGAGAGCTTGGGCTTGATCGAGCGGACCTGGACGTCCTTCAGGCCGGCGGCCACGGCGAGCGCCCTGAAGTTGCTCCGCAGGGTGCGATCCGCCTGTTCGCCGGCCACCCGGTTCGCCACCGCACCGAGGTTGATCAGCCGGGTGGACGCCTCCGCCCGGGCATTGACGAGCTCGGCCTCTACCGTCGAACTCGCGGCGACCCCGCCCAGGGTGATCAGACCGGCGATGGCCTTCTCCAACGAGCCCTTGACGGCGGTGCAGGCCGCCTTGTTGCTGGTGGCGGCCACTTGCGTGGTCTTCCTGGTCGTGGGCGCCGCCGCGGGGGCTCCCGAGGACCGGGGAGTTCCGGAGGGCCGCGCGGTCCCCGAGGGCCGGGCGGTCGGGGAGGACTCGGGTGTGCGGCTCGGCGTGGCCGTCGGCGCCGTGGGCGTTGCGATGGGTGGCTCCGTAGCGGTACTCGCCGCCACGGCAGTGGGCGTGCTCGGCATCTCGTCGACGCGGCCACACGCCGAGGCGGTGAGCAGCGTCGCAGCAACCGCCACGCAGAGCCCGAACCGTCGTACCGTCACGTCGTATCCCATCTCGCGGATCTTGCGGAAGCGTGACGATACATGTCAGACGCACTGTCGACCATCGTCGACCGCCTCGGACTGCCGCTGATGGTGAAGCGGGCGGTGCGGGGGATGCCGAGACCCTCGATCGATTCACCACCGATCGGCTGATCGGACCTCGAGCGTCTCGGGCGCGAAGGGTCCTGTGGGATGCCTGTCAGCTCGGCAGAAGGTGCGCGGTGGGTCGAATCAGTGATCGGGCAGGGCGTACCAGCGGCCGGCCTGCACCTCTCGCAGCTCGCCCAGCTCGACCAGGTGTCAACGCCGGCTGAACTTTGACCCCTCTGTTCCGGCCGAATGTTGACCCCCTCGCTGGTTGTTGATGTTCAGTCGTTGGTCTTGGTGGCTGCGGGGACGCGGCCGAGGTCGCGGTCTTTGAGGCGGTAGCTGTCGCCCTTCATCGAGATGACCTCGGCGTGGTGGACGAGGCGGTCGATCATGGCCGCGGCGACGACATCGTCGCCGAACACTTCGCCCCAGCGGCCGAAGGGCTTGTTGCTGGTGACGATCAGCGAGGCTCGTTCGTAGCGGTTGGAGACGAGCTGGAAGAACAGGTTCGCGGCTTCGGCTTCGAAGGGGATGTAGCCGACCTCGTCGACGATCAGCAGCGGGATCCGGCCGAGCTTGACCAGCTCGTCCTGCAGCCGGCCGGCATGGTGGGCATCAGCCAGGCGAGACACCCACTGGGCGGCGGTGGCGAACGCGACCCGATGCCCGGCCTGGCAGGCCCGGATCCCGAGGCCGATGGACAGGTGGGTTTTGCCGGTGCCGGGCGGGCCCAGGAAGACGACGTTCTCTCGGCCGGTGATGAAGTCGAGGGTTCCCAGATGGGCGATGGTCTCCCGCTTCAACGACCGTTGGTGGTCGAAGTCGAACTCCTCCAGGCTCTTGCGGGCCGGGAACCTGGCTGCCCGAATGCGTCCTTCTCCGCCGTGGGCTTCGCGGGCGGCGACCTCGCGTTGCAGGCAGGCGGCGAGGAACTCCTCATGCGTCCACGACTCTGCCCGGGCCCGCTCCGCCAGGCGCTCCACCGACGCGGCCAGGGACGGCGCCTTCAGGGCACGGGTGAGGAACGCGATCTCGGATGCGACGTTGCGGCTGGTCTTGGCGGCCATCACGCAGCCACCTCGTCCAGGCCGAACATCCGGTCGTAGTCGCTCAACGGCCGGCGTTCAACTTGGGCGTCGACGGCGGCCGTCGGGGTGCGTTGGGCGGCGATGCGCAGATCGGCGGCGGCTTGCCGGTGTGCGAGGTCGGTGATGCTCTGATGCTTGGCCCAGCAACGGTCGTGCCGGGCCACCGGTCGGCCGTCGCAGAGCACCGTCACGTGGTCGCAGTCGGCGGTGACCTCGACCCGCCGGCCGACCACTGACGGGTGCACCGAGTAGTCGTTGCCGTCCAAGCGGACGTAGTGATCGCGGGGCAGCCGGGTGGCCTGCCGCCACCCGACCACCGGCGCGACCGGCGGCAGCGGCAGCATCACCTGCCGGTCGGCGTCCCACCGCTCCGCCGGGCGGCAGCCCAGCATCCGGTGCTGGCGGTTGTTCGCCCGCACCAACCACTCGGTGAGCTGAGCGTTGAAGTCGCCGGGTGAGGCGAAGCGACGACCGGGCAGGAACGACGTCTCCAGATAGCCGTTAGCCCGCTCCACCAAGCCCTTCGATTCCGGGTCCGCCGGCCGGCACTGGATCACCTTGATGCCGAGGGTGCCGCGGAAGGCGTTCATCGCCTCGGTCAGCTGAGGCCGACCGGCCCGCCACTGCCCGACGGCGGACTCGTTGTCCCACACCAACGCCTTGGGCACCCGCCCCCAGCCGGAGATCAGCGTCCAGTGTCCGACCAGCAGGTCCGGCGACTGCCGCGACGGGATCATCACCGCAGACAGCCACCGCGAATACCCCGACACCATCACCAGCACCGGCGGCCGACCGACCTGCCCGAAGCCCAACGGCACGTCCGCCGGCGGGAACCACAGATCACACTGCGCCAGCTCACCCGGCAGATACTCCGTCCGCTGGGCCGGATCCGGCCGGCGGAACAACGGCCGCAGCTGCTGCACCCGATCAGAGAACACCGTCTTGCCGCGAGTCCACCCGACCCGCTCCATGATCACCGTCGTCGGCATGTCCGGGAACTCCGCCAACAACGCCCTGATCTGCGGCTCGACCGCGTCCACGATCGAGCCCTTCGCCGCCCGCTGATAGCGGGGCGGCTCATGACTGGCCAAGGCCTTGCGCACCGTGTTCCGCGAGACCCCCAGCCGACGGCAGATGGCCTTGATCGCCATCCGCTCCGCCCGGTGCAACCGACGGATCTCCGCCCAGTCCTCCACGCTCAGCACCTCCCGATGCTTCCGGAAGGGGTCAAAATTCAGCCGGAACCACGGGGTCAGTTTTCAGGCGGAGCCGACACCAGGTTGACACATGCCGTACGCAACTCCTCGACCGAGGGGCGTGCTCCCGAACTCCGGTCCAGGAAGCGCGTGATCCGCCAGACGTCGAATGCCTCAACACCGCCGACCTGGTCGATGTCGACCTCCTGGTCGTGCTGATCGGTCATCCGGCAGCCGGCGCCATGAACCGAGTACTCGATACCAGTGCTCGCCATGCCCTCCCGAGGCATCCTTCGTGAATGCCTCACTGCCGCCATCAGATCCGAGACGCATCCGAGATCCGCGTAGGCGTCGAACAAACGCGACCGAATGTACGTCAGGGCGGCGGCGTAGCCTCGAACTGCTTCGATCGCTGACTCGGCGCGCTCGTCCACCTGATGAGTATCCCCGTCTGCGAGGTCGCAGCCAGCGAGCGGGCACGGGCGCGGGGGCTCTGGGCGCCACCCCCGGCGGGCGCGCATCTTCCTCACTCACGCTTGCTTCGGCATGCTTACCGGGTGGAAAATCCGCACGCCTCGACACCGCTTCCTCTGCACCTGTACTGCAGGCTCGACGTCCTGGTCACCGACATCGAGGCACTAACCGATCGCGCAGTCGCCGAGCTGCGAGATGCGGATGTGGACTGGCAGACGGAAGACGACGACCTCGAATCGGCGGTCGCAGAGCTGCACGGCAGCATCTCCGCGTCGCTCGGGGCTGTGGTGGACATCAGCCGCCTGATCGACGGCGTCCCCGGAGTCGAGTTCCGAGGCGGCTGGTGCCGGGCCGAACCTGGCTCGCCACGAGACATAGCCGCTCCAGAAAGCCCGGTAATCTTCGTGTTGATCTAGGGTGATGCGGTGACCGCCAAGCCCGTGACGACAGTGCTGTTCGACTTCGCCTGGACTCTGTTCGCCAGGAACTCGGAGCGCTGGGTGGGCAACGCGGCGGCATCGATCGACCGGGCATTGGCTGCCGGCGAGGCGCACCGTATTGCCGGCGACTTCGCGGAACTGTTGCGGGAGACGGCCACGGATCCGGCCCACATCGCCCGAGATCTGGATCCGCGAGTCTGGGATCGGGCGATCCTCGCCGTGCTGAAACAGATTCCCGGGGTGGACCAGGCGCTGGCATCGATGTTGCACGAAACACACGCCGAGGCGATCGAGCCGTACGCCGACACCGTCGCCACCCTGTCCGCATTGCGTGACAGCGGTGTTCGCGTCGGTGTCGTCAGCAACGTCGGCTGGGACATCCGCACATGCTTCGCGCGGCACGGACTCGACGGCTGTGTCGATGCGTTCGTACTGTCCTACGAGGTCGGCTTCGTCAAACCGGACCCTCGGATCTGGGGTGCCGCCCTCGAAGCCCTCCATGCCGCACCGGGCCAGACCCTGATGGTCGGTGATCATCCTGCCGGTGACGGCGGATCGGTTTCTGCCGGTATACCAGCGCTGATCCTGCCGATGGTGGATTCGCCCGCGCGGAAACGCGGCTTCGAACACGTGCTCAGGCTTGCCCAGGTTCCGTCCTGACCGGTCGCCGGCAATCACGGGAAGCTCCTTCGATCACC
This sequence comes from Micromonospora sp. WMMA1949, assembly GCF_027460145.1. Taxonomy (NCBI): domain Bacteria; kingdom Bacillati; phylum Actinomycetota; class Actinomycetes; order Micromonosporales; family Micromonosporaceae; genus Micromonospora; species Micromonospora sp. WMMA1949. The sequence goes on from NZ_JAPZBG010000001.1 coordinate 4,157,757, forward strand.
GTCGTCGTCCATTGTCATCTCGGTAGGGGCTTTCGCTGCGCGTCGCTTCGCGCCAACCCGAGGGTGGGTGCAGTCGATGACGCTTTTTCGGCGCTCATTGCGTGGCCGCGACCTGGACGACGCTGCTGCCGCTGGACGTGGCGTTGCCCCCGTCGATCACTGAGGTGACCAGGTCGTAGAAGCCCGGCTCGGCGTCGGGGCCGATCACGATTGTGCTGACGGGGCGTTCGCCGGGAGCGCCCGCCGGCCGGACCGCCGCGGCCGTGAAGGTGACCAGCCCTGGGACTGCCGAGGCGGCCTTGAGGTCGTCCACGGTGCCGTACGGGCCCGTCAGATGTGCGGTCAACTCGACCTGCGACGAGGTGGAGCCCGGCTCGACCGTCCACCGCACGGTCAGGGTCTGGCCCGGGTGGTAGGGCTTGTCGACGTCCAGGTCCGCACAGCAGGTGTATGCCGGCGGCGGCACCGTCTCGGACGGTTCGGCGCCGCAGGCAGCCAGCAACGGCACGACGAGGCAGCTGAGGAGGCGCCGGCGTGGCGAGTTCATGCGCAGGATCGTAGGCGGGGTCCACCGCTGTCAGGGGGGCGGCGGACAGATGTACCGCGGCCTATGGTTGCCGCGTGAACAGACGCCTGTGGGTGGTGTCGGCGCTGGCCGGGACCGCGCTGCTCGCCGTACCGGTGACCGTTGTCGGCGTCCACGTGACCCACCCTCGGAACGAGGACGGCTACCTGGCGCACCTCAAGCAGTACGGCGACCGGCAGAACGACAGGCCGCTGGCGGTGTTGCCGCCGACTGCGGACCTGGTCGCCGAGGGCGACGCGGCGTGCGACTGGTTGCGCGAACAACCGTACGCGCTGTGGCGGCACGATCCGGAGTACCGCGAGCTTGTCGTCTACGAGCGCTACGTCCGGCAGGTCGAGAGCCACCTGCCGGCCTGGGGCGACGAGCTGCCCGACCGGCGATCGGTGACGGGAGCCGCGTGGACCCACCTGTGCCCGGCCGAGTGGGAACTGCGCCAGCCCCGCCGCAACCCCTTCGCCCCCAAGCCGGACTGAACGCGCGGCCCGTCGTACCCGGTGCCCTCGCAGCATCGACGAAGAATCCGCGCGCGACGGGAGGTCAACGCCCGCGGTTGGCGGCCATCCAGGCGGTGGCGAAGTCGACCAGTGTGCGCTGGCGCATCAGCCGGGCCGTTGCGGTGCCGACCCGGCCGGTTGTCGTGGCGCCTGTCGCCTCGAAGTCGGCGCCCACCTGGTCGAAATCGTCCTCGTCGGTGACGACGTCGGTCCACGTGGTCCACCGGCTCGTGCCGTCCGGCAGCCGTACCGCCGAGCCCGTCACCGCCCGCGGCGCCGCCGCCTGCCGCCATTCCGCCAGGTGCAGCGAGGTGTTGGAGCTGTGGCCGCAGCCGAGCAGCAGCACCTTGCCGTCGAGCCGGTACACCGCACCCAGCGGGGAGTGCTCGCCCAGCGCGTCGTCGAGGCGGTGTCCGTCCACGACGTCGGGGGCGTGCGCGCCGATCGCGGCGAACGACACCTGCGGATGATCGCTGCGGCGGCCGCCGGGCCAGGTGCGTACCGTCTCGGCGACGGCGCCCATCCACCGGCTCGGCGTGCGCGCCGGGTCGAAGCCGGGCGTCTGCTCGCGGATGACCGGCCACCACGCCTCGGGTACGGGCGGATCCCGCCACCCGGCCGGGTCCGTGTTGTCCGGGGTGTGCGTCGGCACGACGAGGGTGCCTTCCCGTCCGAGCGTCTCGAGCAGCGCCCACACCACCGCCTCGGTGCCGCCGGCGACGAAACCAAGACTCCGGTACGACGAGTGCAGCAGCAGGACGTCACCCCGGGCGACGCCGAGCGCGCGCAGGTCGTACGCGAACGAGTTGACGGTGTGCGGTGCGGCCTGGTCCACGCGGCGCAGTGTAGGCAGGGCTGAGCCTGGACCGTGGACGGTGCCGGGCCCGCCCCGACGGCGGCGGGACCGGCCCGCCCCGCGCATTCGTCGGCGGGCAGTTCACATGGGTACGCCCGGCCGATCAGAGCCCGGCCCTACCGGAATCCGGCGTCACGTCCACGGCGGGGGATGCCGGCTCACGTAGTCGTGGGCGCGGGGGAGCGGATCGTCCCAGTACTCGTGCGGCATGCGGTGATGCTGGGCCCGGCAGAAGGTGGCGAGGTCGTCGACGATCGCGATCCGGTCCAGTGGACGCCGTTCGAACTCCCGGTTGGCCGCGAGCAGATCCGCCTCCGGGTTCCAGCCGGCGTGGTCGAACGCCCGGTCCGCCCAGGTCGCGTACACGTGGAAGACCTGGCGCTCGCCCGCGAACCGCAACCCCGCGATGCCGATCGGCCGGTCGGGGTAGGTGTCCCGGCACGCCCAGGCCAGGATGTGGCAGGCCCCGGCGGCGAAGAACGGCTGGTCGGCGCGTTCCCAGGCGAGTCGCTGGTCGGCCCGTTCCCGCGGCGTACGCCGGAAGACCCCCGCTGCCGTCACTGCCACCGGCGCACCCTAGCCGAGCGGCCATGCGACGCGTGGACCCGCGCATGTGCCGATCCGAACCGGATTGACACGCGGGGTGGTCCGCGGGGGAGAGTCGGGCATGCGCTTCCCGGTGTCCACACCGCCCGCCGTTCCCGCCGGCACGCTCACCACCGGCCCGCAACCGACGTTGCCCGCCGAGGGCGGCCTGGTCCTGCGCCCCTGGGCGGACGGGGACGCGCCCGCCGTCCTGGCCGCGTACCAGGATCCGGAGATCCGCCGCTGGCACACCCGCCGGCCCGCGTCGCCGGAGCAGGTCCTCCAGTGGATCGCCCACCTCCGTCGTTCGTGGCAGGAGGAGACGGGCGCGAGCTGGGCGGTGACCCGGGGCGACGAGGTGGTGGGCCGCATGGCGCTGGGCGGCTTCAACCTCGACGACGGCGAGGCCGGCTGCGCGTACTGGGTGGTTCCGGCCGCCCGTGGCGCGGGCGTGGCCTCCCGCGCGTTGCGGGCGGTGAGCGCGTGGGCGCTCGGCGAAGGGCGGCTGCACCGGCTCTGGCTCGACCACTCGACCGGCAACGTCGCGTCGTGCCGGGTGGCGGTCAAGGCCGGGTTCCGGCTGGAGGGCACCAAGCGCAGCGCTGCGGTGCACGACGACGGGCGGCACGACATGCACCTGCACGCCCGCGTCCGCGGGGACGCCTGACCGGCCTCACGACTGGGCGGCGGCCACCTCCCGGATGCGCCGCAGCGCCTCCTCCCGGTCCATCCCGGTCGCCTGGAGGATGTCGCTGGCCGCGGTCCGGACCTGCCCCACGATCACCGTGCCGGACAGCCCGGTCCCGGCCAGCTCCGCGCGCGTCGCCGCCGCCACCGCACGCAACGCGTGGCGGCGGGCGTCCTCCGGGCCCTGGTCCGCGAGAACCTCCTCCTGTACGGCGTGCACCGCCGCGCCGAGTGCCTCCACCGCGTCCGGCAGGCTCTCCGGTATCGGCTCCCCGTCCTCGATCAGCACGACGGCCCGGCGTGCCAGTACGCGGGTGTTCCAGACCGCCTGGTCCACGTCCGGCGCGCTGAGCTGGTAGTGCCGGACGGAACGCCGCCTCGGCCAGCGCGCCGGGGCGAGGTCGACTGTTTCCTTCGCGCCGCCGAAGACGTCCCAGAACCGGCCCAGGTCCGCGCCGATCGCCTGCGACCGGCTCAGCGACCGGTCGGCCAGGTCGTGGTCGCGTCGCCGTAGCGCGGCGGCGGTCGCGGCGAGCTGGTCGGCGAGTTGCCGCAGCGTCGGCGCGGCCACCCGCCGCACGACCCGCAGCGGGTTGATCGGCACCAGCAGCAGCGTCACCACCAGTCCCACGCCGCCGCCGATCAGCGCGTCGACGAAGCGGGGGAACTCCAGTGTGTGCCGGGAGGAGGAGAGCGCGCCGAGCAGCACCGCCGTACCGCTGGCGTTGCCCACGATCCCGCCCCGCGTACTCAGTGCCAGCGCGACCAGGACGGACGCCGCGACGATCACGCCGGTCTGCCACACCCCGGCGCCGACGGCGCCGATCAGCAGGTCCGACACGACGATGCCGAGCGTCACCCCGGCGAGCAGTTCGACGGTGTTGGAGAGGCGCCGTCCGAAGGACGACGTGATAACCGCGACCGCGGCCGCCGGGGCGAAGATCGGGCTCGGCATGCCGGTGAGCCAGCGCGCGACGGCCCAGGCCAGCGCCGCCGCCAGTCCGGCCTGCACGGCGAGTACGGACTTGATCCGCAGCTGCTGCATCCGGTCCCGCCCGGCGGCCCGGCCGCGCTCGGTCACGCGCTCCCATGCCTCGTCGAACCGTTCCGCGTCCAGGCCGGCGCGCCGCGACGACCCCCGCCGGCCGCCGCGCCCCTCCCGCTGCCCGGTCACCGCCGGCGGCTACCCGCAAAAACCGCCGCCAATCCCGGCGTCCGCCGAGCTCAGCCGCCCGGTTCGAGGTACGCGGCCAGGTGCGCCAGCGAGGACGCGATGCCCTCCTCGTGCACCGCCTGGTCGATGCCCGGAGGTACGCCGGTGGCGGTGACTGTCACCTCGGTGCCGTCGCCGGCCGCCGCGAGGCGCCAGGTCATGGTCATGGTGCCCGCGTACGCCGGGTCGTCGGCCTGGAACACGGCGGTCTGCACCACCCGGTGCGCCGGTACGAGTTCGGCGAACCCGACGTCGACCACGTCGGTGGCGTCCGAGGTCTTGCCCGGGTTGCCGGTCGCGTCGAGGTAGGTGAGCACCATCCGGAACCCGCCGCCCGGACGCGGATCCCAGCGCTCGATTCGCCCGCGCATCCCGTCCGGCGGCAGCCACGCCTCCAGGGCCGCCCGGTGCACGAGCGCGTCGTAGACGGCCGCCGGCGCGGCGGCGATCGTCCTGCTGCCCCGATCGACCCTGCTCACCCCCCAACCCTAAGCGCCTCCCACCGCTCGCCGGTCCGGCCCGACGCCGATCTTGGAGTTGTGGCGGTTGACAAATGCCACCGAGTTGGGCGATTCAGGCACCACAACTCCAAGATCGGCGGGGGAGCGGGAGGGAGGCGCGGCCGGTACGCTGCCGCGAATGCCGGTACTGCCGCACCCCGACGCCCCTGCCGACTCGCTGCTGGTCGGTGACGACGACACTCCGCTGGCCCGGATGCGGCTGCGGGACGACGACGGCACGGCGGTCGCGGCCGACGTCCGGCCGCTGCCCGGGGCGCCGCTGACCCGGCTCGTCGGGCAGGTGCGGCGCGACCTGGCCGGGCACCGGCTGGAGACGCCGGACGAGGCGCTCGCGTCGGCACTGGTGGCCGACGGGCTGACGCTGGACCGGGCCGCCACGGACATGCGGCACGACCTGACCGACGTACCCGAAGCGGTGACCCTGCCGGACGGCTGGTCGCTCGGTGCCCCCGGCTGGGACGACGACCTCGCCGCGGGGCTGGACGCGGCGTACGGCCCGGACCACCCGGACGGCCGCTGGCAGCCCAGCGACACCGAGGAGGTGCGGGCGATGTTCGACACCGGCGAACCGGTGCCGCCGCTGGTGCCCGCCTCGGCCCGGCTGATCGACCCGGACGGCCGCAGCGCCGGGCACGTGCTGTGCGCCGGACCGGTGCCGTGGACCGACGACGACTGCGTCTGGATCCTCAACCTGGGCGTCGCGCCCCGCGCGCAGCGGCGCGGGTTCGGCCGGGCGCTGCTGGTGCACGCGTTGCGCGGCGCGCGCGAGGCAGGGCTACCGTCCGTCGGCCTGTCGGTGGTCGACGGCAACCCGGCCCGCCGGATGTACGACGCGGCCGGCTTCCGCGTCCGCACCCGGGTGCTCACCGTCCGGATCCCCGACGCTTAGAACCCTTGCCGGCGGCGGCGCGCGGCCGACCTTCAGGCGCCGGTGAGCAGGGGGCGGTGCTCGGACCAGAGCCAGCGCAGGTAGTCGCGCAGCCGTTCCGGGGTGGCGATCCACCCCTGGCCGGGATAGCGGAGCAGCCGGCTGACCTCGCCGGCCACCAGGTCGTACCCGGCCGCGCCGGTCTCCGGCACCGGGGCGTCCGGTGCGATCGCCACGGGCAGCGGAACCATCGGGATCCGCAGGCCGGCGTCGTCGCAGGCCCGCAGCACGGTGAGATAGACCCGGACCAGGTGGTACGGCGAGACGACGAGCGCGACGCTGCCGACGCCCAGCGCCCGTACCTCCTCCACGACCCAGGTGGCCTGCCGGCCGGTGCCGGTGACCGGCTCGGCCTGGAGCACGACCCCGTCGGTCCGGCGCAGACCGAGCCCGCGCAACCGGTCCAGCGTGAGCGGGCGATACGTCCGCTCGGCCGAGTCGGTGTTCGCCACCAGCAGGTGCCGCAGCGCCGGGCCCGTCTCCCAGGCGCGGATCGCGTCGGTGAGGCGCCAGTCCTCGCCCTGGCCGGTGGGCACCACGAGCGCGTCCACCCGCTCGGCGGCGCGGTGGGGGAGCGTGAGGACCATCGTGACCGCCTCCAGCACCGCCAGGAGCCGCTCGGCCGGGACGTCCGCGAACGCCTCCGCCGCCACGAGCCGTGGCAGGGGGCGGGACACACTCGTCACGCCCGCGATCTTGCCACGGCGCGGCGGACGGGGATGGAGAGTGGCGCGGTGCGGACGGGGATTCTCGGGCCGCACACCGCCGTGTGCGCGGCGGCGAAATCGAGTACGCGTGCTCATTCGGCCGCCCCGCCGGCCGGGCAGGATCGAAGGCGTGACAACGAGACGTACGCTGCTCGGCGGCCTGATCCTGGCGCTGGCCACGGCCGGCGCCTGGGTGGCCTGGCTGAGCTGGGAGTCCGGCTGGACCGTGGACCCGCGGACCGGCGACATGAGCGGGCCGTACGCGGTCTGGCAGGTCGCCGCCGCGGTGCTGACCCTGGGCGCGCTGGCCGCCGTCGCCGGCTGGTGGCTGAACATCTGGCTGGTGGCAACGGTGATGACAGTGGCGTTCACCGTCCCGTGGGCGGTGCACGCCGCCTCGACCGACGACACCGGCCTGTGGGCGGTCGGTGCGGCGCTGGTGGCGATCGGCACCACCATCGGAACGACGCTGGTCGGCGGCGCCGCCGGCTGGCTCCGCCGCCGGACCGGGTGACGGGGTTGGATGCCGCGGCTACGCGGCCTGCTGCCATAGGATGGCGTCATGAGCGCTGAGGCAGTCGGCATGCACATGCCCGCCGTCGTGACGCTCGACGACGTGGCGACGATGAATGCCGCCGACCCGAACGGCCACCGCTACGAGACCAGCCCCGAGGGGGTTCTGTCGGTCATGCCGCCGCCCGACTCCGAGCACGCCATCATCGCGAGCCGGATCTTCGCCTGGCTGATCATGGCGGGCTGGCCCGCTGAGCAGGTGCTTCAGGCCGTCGGTGTGCGGGTGCCGGGGCCCAGCGGCGACGGTGGCCGGATCCCCGACATCACGGTTTGGCGGAAGCCGCCCAGCCGTCGCGTCTGGTCCGCCGTGGCCGACCTGGTGCTGGTGGTCGAGATCGTCTCGCCCGGTTCGGAGACCATGGACTCGGTGACGAAGGCCCGGGAGTACGCCTCGGCCGGCATCCCGCGTTACTGGGTCGTGGAGCGGGACGGCGCGCAGACCGTCACGCTCCACGAGCTCGCCGGCGACGGCCGGTACGCCGAGCACGCCCGGATGCCGCTCGCCTGGCTGCTGCAGACCGCACCCGCTGACCACCTCGACGGGTAGGGCGGCCGTACCGTCAGTCGCGGTTCAGGCGTTCGGCGTACGCGTCGCGCAGCTCCGCCCAGCCGAAGTCCTTCGCCTCCGCGCCCCGGATCGGGCCGACCGGGTCGCCGTCGAGCAGATGCGCGGCGACGTCGAGGCAGATGTGCCAGCCGGCGGCAGTCATCGCGGCGAGGTCGGGACCGCCGACCCGGTGCCGCAGCGTGAGCGTGGTGCCGTCGCCGTTCGTGGTCAGCTCCCAGCGGAGCAGGTCGTCGCCCCAGGTGTACTCCAGCAGGTGCGGCCGGTCGGCGCGCAGCACCCGGGCCGGCGCCGGGTATCTCTGGTCGCCGTCGACGGTGCTGAGTACTGCGTCGCCAGGGCGGCCCAGGTCACGGTCGGCCAGGAACGGCGCCCACCCGGCGAGCTGATCCGGGTCGGTGAGCGCGGCCCACACCTTCTCCGGCGGGTGCCGCAGGTCGCGGACGAAGACCAGTTCGTTGTCGGGTGCCAGCTCGACCCGGGCGAGCGGGCCGGGACGGAACGTGTCGCGGTCCATCTGTCACTCCTGACTGTCGAGATGGCGTTCCAGGGCGTCGAGGTGCGCGGTCCACATCGACCGGTACGGCCCGAGCCAGTCGTCGACGGCTCGTAGCGGCGTGGTGTCGACCCGGTAGATGCGCCGCTGCGCGGCCGTACGGCAGGTGACCAGTCCGGCCTCGCGTAGCACCCGCAGGTGCTTGGAGACCGCCGGCTGGCTCATGCCCAGCGCGTCCACCAGTTCGCCGACGCTGCTCTCCGCCCGGCGCAGCCGGTCCAGGATGCGGCGCCGGGAAGGCTCGGCCAGGACGGTGAAGGCGTCGACGCTCACCGCTTCAATATGCCTCATCGGTTATATGCCTGGCAAGGAATGACAGGTCGCGCTGCCCCGGCCCGGGCGGCTCCATATGCTCGGGGGATGGAACTGCGGATCTTCACCGAGCCCCAGCAGGGCGCCACATACGACCAGCTCCTCGCCGTGGCCCGCCGCGCGGAGGAGACCGGCTTCGCCGCGTTCTTCCGCTCCGACCACTACCTGAAGATGGGTTCGGTGAGCGGCGATCCCGGCCCGACCGACGCCTGGACCACGCTCGCCGGGCTGGCCCGCGACACCACCCGGATCCGGCTCGGCACGCTGATGACCGCCGCCACGTTCCGGCTACCCGGCCCGCTGGCGATCACTGTGGCGCAGGTCGACCAGATGAGCGGCGGACGGGTCGAGCTGGGCATCGGCACCGGCTGGTACGCCGAGGAGCACTCCGCGTACGGCATCCCGTTCCCGCCGCTGGGGGAGCGGTTCGACCGGCTGGAGGAACAGCTCGCCGTCATCACCGGGCTCTGGTCCACCCCGGAGGGCGCCACGTTCGACTACCCCGGCACGTACTACCCGGTCAGCGACTCGCCCGCGCTGCCCAAGCCGGTGCAGCGCCCCCGCCCGCCGATCCTGCTCGGCGGCATGGGCCCGAAGCGCACGCCCCGCCTGGCCGCCCGGTACGCCGACGAGTTCAACCTGCCGTTCGTCTCGGTCGAGGACACCGTCACGCAGTTCGGGCGGGTCCGCGACGCCTGCGCCGCGATCGACCGCGATCCGTCCACGATGACCTGGTCCAACGCGCTCGTGCTCTGCTGCGGCCGCAACGAGGCCGAGGTGGCCCGGCGTGCCGAGGCGATCGGACGCGACCCGGACGAGCTGCGCGCCAACGGCGCCGCCGGCACGCCCGCCGAGGTGGTCGAGACGCTCGGCCGGTACGCCGAGGCGGGCAGCTCCCGGGCCTACCTCCAGGTGCTCGACCTGACCGACCTGGACCACCTGGAGCTGGTAGCCGCCGAGGTGATGCCCCAGCTCTGACCCGCCGCCCGTCCCGCCGCCCGGCCCCGTCGAGATCTTGGTAAGAAACGGCCCCCATAGGGGCACTTTCTTACCAAGATCTACACCGGTCCCACCTCGCGGAACAACAATCTCGCGGTGCGGGAGGCGCCCTCCCGCACCACCCCACAAACCCGCGATCTTGCAGTTGCGGCCCTTTCGGTGCCGGATTTACGGCTCTTGTCGGGGCAGTAACTGCATGATCAACGGTGCGGGCGCCCCCGCGGAAGCTGTACCCGTTCGCCGGGCCATCCTCGGCGGTACGCGTGAGCGGCGGACGGGTCAGCTCGCTGTGGCGCGGCGGACCGTGTCCAGGCGGCCGTCGCGGTCGCTGTCCAGGAGCGTCACGTCGGGCACGCCGTCGCCGTCCAGGTCGACCTGCACCACGTCGGCCACGCCGTCGCCGTCGAGGTCGGTCACCACCTCGACGGAACCGTCCAGGTGCCGGGTCACGATCGACCTGGCCGTCCCCTGGCGCGGCGGCGGCCCCGGGTGGGGCACCGGAGCCGGCTCGGGCTCGGGCGTGGGCCCCGGCACCGGCGCGGTCGCCACGGGCGTCACCCCCACACCGGCGGGTCCCACACCGACTGGCGGCATCTCCGCAGCGTCGGGGTCCACGCCGGTCGGGTCGATTTCCTCCTCCGACGGGTACACGTCGCCGCGGAGGCTCGGGTCGCGGTAGCTGCTCATTCCGCCAGGATTCCCGCCGAGTGGCCGGGGCAACCCTGTCGGCGCATGATGGCGGATGATGCAGCGCATGACGGAGACCAACTGGGCCGGAAACGTCAGCTGGTCGGCGCGTACCCGATCGCGGCCGACCTCGACCGACCAACTGCGGCGGCTGGTCGCGGAGGCCGACCTGGTCCGGGCCGTCGGCACCGGCCACTCGTTCAACCGGCTCGGCGACACCACTGGTACCCAGATCGCGCTCGACGGCCTGCCGCCCGCCGTCGCGCTCGACCCGGACCGCGGCGCCGTCACCGTCGCGGCCGGCGTCCGCTACGGCGACCTGGCCACCGCGCTGCAGGCTCAGGGGTACGCGCTGGCGAACCTCGCGTCGCTGCCGCACATCTCGGTGGCCGGCTCGGTCGCCACCGCCACCCACGGATCCGGCGCGCGGAACCGCAACCTGGCTGCCGCCGTCGCCGGGCTGGAACTGGTCACGGCCGACGGCGACCTGATCACCGTCGACCGAAGCGACCCGCGCTTCGCCGGGCTGGTGGTCAACCTGGGCGCGCTGGGCGTGGTCACCCGGCTGACGCTCGACGTGGTGCCCACGTACGCGGTGCGCCAGCACGTGCGCCTCGGCCTGCCCCGCGCCGCGCTGGACGAGGCGCTGGACGCCGCGTACAGCGTCAGCGTCTTCACCTCGTGGCGCTCCGAGCGCTTCGACCAGGTGTGGGTGAAGCAGGACGCCGACGAGGCCTTGCCGCCCGCCGACTGGCTGGACACGGTGGCCGCCGACTCGCCCCGGCACCCGGTGCCCGGCATGTCGCCGGAGCACTGCACCGCTCAGCTCGGTGAGCCGGGGCCGTGGCACGAGCGGCTGCCGCACTTCCGGCTCGGCTTCACCCCGAGCAGCGGCGACGAGTTGCAGTCCGAGTGGCACGTGGCCCGCGACGACGCGACGGCGGCGCTCGCCGCGCTCGATCCGGTCGCCGACCGGATCGCCGCCGCGCTCCAGATCTGCGAGCTGCGGACGATCGCCGCCGACGAGCTGTGGTTGAGCCCGAACTTCCGGCGCGACTCGCTGGCGCTGCACTTCACCTGGATCGGTGACCCGGTGGCTGTCGCGCCGGTGCTGGCCGAGGTGGAGGAGCGGCTCGCCCCGTTCGCGCCGCGCCCGCACTGGGGCAAGCTGTTCGAGCGCGATCCCGCCGCCGCGTACCCCCGGCACACCGACTTCGCCGCGCTGCTGCGCGAGTTCGACCCGAAGGGAAAGTTCCGCACCGCCGAGATGGACCGCTACTTCCCCCGGGATTGACGGCGCTGGCTGGGCATGCGCTCCCGGCCCTCGCTTCGCTCGGTGCGGTCGCTCATGCGGGTCACCGCCCGGCCGGCATCTGCTGGCGCAGGCTGCCGCGCTGCACCGCGCGGCTGATGTCGCTGGGCGAGACGATGCCGACCAGTTGGTCGCCGACCACCACGAGCGCCCGGCCGTCGGTGCACTCGTTGAGCCGTGGGAGCAGGTCGGTCAGCTGCTCCTCGGGGCGGGCGAGCACCAGTTCGTCGGCCCGGCAGGACACCTCAGCCAGCGTGGTTGCCGCGCGGCGGTCCGCCGCGATGCCGCGTACCCGATCGAGCGTGACCAGACCGACCGGCCTGCCGTCGACGGTCAGTGGGAGCGCCGAGTGCCGGTACGCGAAGAGGTAGTGGTCGACGAAGTCGGCCACGGTGAGGTCGCCGGACGCGGTCTGCGGCTGGGGCGTCATCACGTCGCCGACCCGGACGCCGCGCAGCGCGTCGCCCATCCGGGCGGCGCGTTCCTCCTGGCCGGCGGCGCCGAGCAGGAACCAGCCGATCAGCGCCAGCCAGAGCCCGCCGAACCCGGCGCCGGTGAAGAACCGCCACAGCCCCAGCCCGATCAGCACCACGCCGAGCACCCAGCCCGCGCGGGCCGCCACCACCGACGCCTTGGTCCGGTCGCCGGTGAACTTCCAGACCGCCGCGCGCAGCAGCCGCCCGCCGTCCAGCGGGGCGGCCGGCAGCACGTTGAAGATCGCCAGCAGCACGTTGATGCCCGCGAGCCAGGCCAGCGCGCCGAGCAGCAGCCCGTGCCCGCCCGCGGTGGCGACGGCCACCGCGATCGCCGCGAACACCACGCCGATGATCAGGCTGACCAGCGGCCCGACCCCGGCGATCCGCAGCTCGGCGCCCGGGTCCTTCGCCTCGCCCTTCAGCTCGGCGACGCCGCCGAACAGCCAGAGCGTGATGCCCTCGACCTCGATGCCGTTGCGCTTGGCGACTACCGCGTGCGCCACCTCGTGGGCGAGCAGACCGAGGAAGAAGACCACGGCGGCGGCCAGGCCGGCCGCGACGTAGGCGACGGGCGAGTGACCGGGGTACGAGGCGGGGAACAGGCTCGCCGACAGCGCCCACGCGATCAGCACGAAGATGACCAGGACACTCCAGTTGACGCCGACCGGTACGCCGGCGATCCGACCCAGACGGAAACTCGCCCTCATGTTTCCGTCATACCCGGCACACCCACCCGCACACCAGAACCTGCCGCACGGCGTGCCGGACCTGCGGTGAGTGCAGAGCCAGGAGGGTCGGGGCGCCAGGGGCGGCGCGCTCGATTGATCAACTTTGATGGGAGAACTAGCCTTGCGTAGATGAGGAGTGTTCGCGGCGTAGCCGTCTGGGCGTTGTTGGTCTTCTTGGGAGGGCTTGCGCTGCTGCTCTCCCCGCCCCTGATCGACTACGCCTTCGATCCGAGTACCGACTGGGAGCGCTTGGCGAATATCGGCCAAGCCTACGGCTCGGTCTCCATGCTTCTGTCCGCGCTGGCTCTCGTGGGTGTGGTCGCCACCACCATCAGTCAAAACAGGCAGGCCCGCATCGCATTGGAATACGCGCAACGTGACCAGCACGCCTTGTTGCTCAAGATGGCCATAGACGATGCCGTGCTGATGGAGTGCTGGGGGTCGCTGACCCAGGACCCTGCCCCTGAACGGCGAAGGCAGCGGGCCTACATCAATCTGATCCTCAACTTCTGGGCCGCGACCTGGCAACTGGGCGGGATGCCTGAGAGCCAGTTGCGAGGTCTGCTGGCGGCTGACATCTTCGCCACCGAGATCGGCTTGAGGTTCTGGGAGCAGGCGCGGCTTACGCGAAAGGTCGTGCACGCGGGGGCGCAGCCAGCAGCGTTCGACCGGATCGTGGAAGACGAGTACCTGCGCGCCCTTGCGAAGCTACGAAGCGCGGAGGCTTCGGGCATCGGATCGTAGGGCAGGGTGCGCAGGCGATGCCTGCCGCGTTCAGTTCCGGAACGTCTCGTACTTGACGCTCGCGACGAAGGTCGACCAGGCTGCCGGGTCGAAGGCGAGGATGGGACCGCGCGGGTCCTTGCTGTCGCGTAGCCCGACCACGCCGGGCAGGTTGTCGGCGACCTCGACGCAGTCGCCGGAACCGTTGCTACGGGTGCTCTTGCGCCAGGTCATCGTCGCCTGGTTGGCCTCTTCCACCCGCGCCGTCCTCTCATAGCTCGTCGATCGCCCCCAGGATGAGGTCGCGCGACTCCCGGGCGCCGGCCGCCGTGGCGACCAGGTGCTCGAAGACGCGGCTGTACTCCCTCACCTGTTGGCCTTCGAGATAGAGGCTACCCGCGCGGGTCTCGACGTAGACGACCCCCGGAGCGGCCGGCTCGGGGAAGGTCAGCACGCTGAAGGCGCTGCCCATCGACCCGTACTCGCCCGCGCCGAAGGTCAGGATCTGGATGGTGCGGCCGGGCCGGTCCGCCTCCTCGGCCAGTCGCCGCAACTGCGCTGCGAACAGCTCCGCGCCGCCGACCGGCCGCCGTAGCGCTGCCTCGTCCAGCACCACCCAGAGTTTCGGCGGAGTCTCGGTGTCCTGACGGCGCATGCGCAACTCGACCCGCCGGTCCACCTCGTCGGTCGGGGCGTCCGGGTGCTCGGCGCGGATGACCGCGCGGGCATAGTCGGCGGTCTGGAGTAGACCCGGAACCAGTTGCGGCTGGAAGGCGCGGATCTCGGCCGCCTCGGCCTCCAGCCCGACGTAGACCTCGAACCAGTCCGGCAGCACGTCGTCGTACGCCTGCCACCAGCCGCGCTTGCGGGCATCGCGGGCGACCTGGACGAGTGCGTCCACCTCGTCGCCCTCCACCCCGTACAGCTCGAGAAGTCCACGGGCGACCGGCGGCATGACGGACACCTGGGCGTTCTCGATGCGGCTGATCGCCGACTTCGAGATACCCACCTCCTTGGCGGCCTGGTCGGCGGTCATGCCGGTCTGCTCACGGAGGCGACGGAGGGCAGCGGCCAGGCGTCGACGTCGGACGGTCGGGCTTCCAGTCATGCCGGTCAGTGTGGCGGAAGCGGACGAGCTTCGCAATGACATCATCCCGAATCGGGAGTTGCGCAAAGGGGGCGGTCCACTGCACGATGAGTGAGTGGCCGGATCGGCTGGGTCATCGGGTGTCGACCTGGGCCACGCGTTGTGCCCTGCTGACGTACTGCTGGTCGAAGGCTGCGGTGGCAGGTGCCGGGGTGGGTCCGCCGGTGCGGGGCGGGCCGGTGGGCCTGCCCTTCCACGGTTCGATCTCGACGGTGAGGGGCAGGTCCTGTCATGCGCGTCTTCCTCCGGCGTGTCCGGCGTCGTCGGCGATCGGTCCTCGGATCGACCTGCTACCGCTCGTCCGCCTACCAACCCCTGCGCCCGTGGCAGGTCCGTGAGCGGAGCTTCCGGACGACCCAACTGGGCCGGCGCGGGCTCGACCCGCAGGAGGTGCGGGAGTTCCTCGACCGCGTCGCCGGTGACCTGGCCGTCGTCTACGACGCGCTGGCGCAGAGCCGCCGGGAGACAGACCGGATCAAGAACGCGCTGCGCCGCTGGCAGTCGGAGCAGGCCCGGGCCCGCAACGAACGGGGGTACGACAGGTGACCGAGCGATGGGTGATCCACCTGCCGGTCGTCGTCAACGACCTGCTCTCCGCTCAGCGGCTGGCCCGGGTGGTGGCGCACTGGTCGCACGTCCTGCCACAGACCGAGCCCGGCGGCACCACTGTCTCGGCGGAGGACGACCAGAACGTTCGCCACTGGGTGTTCTGCGATCGATCATTGTCTGGTGGACAGCGGTGTCTGCTCCGGCCCGGGCACGACGGTGAGTGCTCCCGGCGGTTCCGGCCGCGATGAGAACGCCCGCTTACCGCACCGGAAGCGGAGTGTGCACGAGCCGGGGCCGACGGGCGGTCGGCGAACGGGCTCGTCCTGGACGCCTCGGCGCTGCTCGCGGCGGCCCCACCCGACCCTCGAGGGCCGGAGCCGGTCAGTCGGCCTTTCCGGCCGGGACGACCCACGTCGTCGGCTGCCCGGTGATCGCGGTGATCAGGTCGAAGTCACCGTCGTAGTGCAGAACGGTCACGCCATGCCGTTCGGCCGTCGCGGCGATCAGCAGATCGGCCATCGAGAGCGCTCGGTGGTTGCCCTTGTGCAGCGCCTGCACCTGGACGTCGATCGCACGATCCCAGATGTCGTCCGGCATGGCGAGCCAGTCGAAACCGCGGAGCAGCCATCGAGCGCGCTTCGCGTCCTTTGCTGAACGGGCGCTGTGCACCACCTCGATCTCGACCGCCCCGCAGACCGCCAGTAGACCGCGCTCGGACAACTCGTCCAGGACGTGTGCCACTGCCGGCTTCGGCCACCTGGCCAGCGCAGACTTGTCGAGGAGGTAGCGCTCCTGCGTCATGCCGCTTCGGGCTTCGACGCCTGCTGCGGGTCGGTGAGGTCCGGCAGGCCGCCGCTCTTGAGCCAGTCGGCGAACTCCCGGCGCTTCTCCCGGTTGACCACTTCCTGAAGCGCGGCGTTGACAGTGGCCTTCTTGGTGCCCGTGCCGAGGATCTCGGCGGCCTCGGCCAGGAGTTCGTCATCGACGTCAAGGATGGTTCGGGACATGTGCGCCTCCTCGTTCGAGCACTCGAACGAGGCGATGATATCAATTTTCGCTGATCTTGATATACCCGTGGGTCAGCGTCGTCGCGGCGCCTCGGCGACCACCGTCGGGGAGTACTCGTTCGCCGCCTCGACCGCCCACTCCAGCGCGTAGTCCGCCTCCTCCTCCCAGCCCGGTTCGCCGCCGACGAAGTGCGACCGGCCGGGGAACTCCCGGTAGCCGGTGAGCGCCGTCGAACTCCGGTAGAGGTTGGCGATCGAGCTGGCAAGCGACGCGGGCACCACGTGGTCCTCGCCGCCCGCGGTGATGAGCAGCGGAGCGCGGTCGCTGCGCTTCTTGTCGATCTCGGTGGCCGAGTTCGGATCCAGGTTGGCGAACGCCGCCTCGAACAGCACGTGCCCGGCGCCCGGTACGGCGTACCGCTCCCAGGCGGCGTCGGACTGCTCCTGGCTGATGGTGTTGCCGAAGGCGTACCGGAAGTCCTCCGGGGTGAACGGCACGGCGCGGTGCCGGTTGGCCGGGTTGTGCAGGATCGAGTACCCGGAACGCAGCGTGGCGGGCGGCAGCTTGAGCACGCCCCGTACCGGTGCGGGGTGCACGGCGACCACCGCGGCGCCGAGGCGGCGGTCCGCCAGCAGCTGGGCGATCAGGCCGCCGAACGAGTGGCCCATGATGATCGGCGGGCGCGGCAGGTCCCGGACGATCGCCTCGTAGTGGTCGGCGATGTCGGCGATGCGCTGCGCGGCGATCGGCGTCGGGTCGGCCCGCAGGTCCTCCACCTCGCGGTCCATGCCGGGCCAGGCGGGCGTGAGCACCTGGAAACCGCGCGCGGCGTACCGCTGCGCCCAGTGCTCCCAGCTCCGCGAGGTCATCCAGAGCCCGTGGATGAGCACTATCGTGTCGACCCGTCCCGTCGGTGCGCTCATGTCCGCCTCCCCGTTTCGCCGCTGGACGGCCCGCGCGTACCCGGACTGGGCGCCGGCAACCCTGTCTGATCGAACGGACAGGAGACGGACGGTGACCCGGATGATCGCTGTCCTGAGTCGACTGTCAGGATGACGGCATGACGGTCAGACGTGCCGACAGGGTCGCCCTGGTCACGGGTGGGAGCCGGGGGATCGGCGCCGCCGTCGCGCGCCGGCTCGCCGAGGACGGCATCCACGTCGCGTTCACCTACCGCACCGCGGAGGACAGCGCGAAGTCCGTGGTGGCCCAGATCGAGGCGTACGGCCGGACCGGCCTGGCGATCAATGCGGACAGCACCGACGCGACGGCAGTGGTGGGTGCCGTGGAGCGGACCGTCGCCGAGTTGGGGCGGTTGGACATCCTGGTCAACAACGCCGGGGTGTTCGCGGGTGGGCCGATCGAGTCGGTCAGCCTGGACGCCCTGGACCGGGCGATCGCGGTGAACGTGCGCGGGGTCTACCTCGCCACCCAGGCGGCGGTACGCCACATGGGCGCGGGTGGGCGGATCGTCAACATCGGCAGCAGCTTCGCCAGCCGTGTCCCGGCTCCCGGGGTGAGCGCGTACGCGATGACCAAGAGCGCCGTGAACGGGCTGACCCGGGCGCTCGCCCGCGAACTCGGTCCGCGTGGGATCACCGTCAACCTGATCCTGCCCGGCTCGACCGACACCGACATGAACCCGGCGGACAGCGCGGGCGCGGACGGGCAGCGGTCGCACATCGCCCTCGGCCGGTACGCGACCCCGGACGACGTGGCGGCGACTGTCAGTCACCTGGTGGGCCCCGGCGGACGGCACATCACCGGCGCGTCGATCGCGGTCGACGGCGGCGCGACGGCCTGAGCGGATCGGGTCCGACGGCTGGCTGCTGGGCTGAGCCCGGTCAGGGCAGGCGGTCGACCACCACGAAGGCGGTGCCCGGCTCGACCTCGGTCAGCAGCTGGCGCTGGGCGCTGCGGGTCAGCCGGATGCAGCCGTTCGTGACGTTCTTGCCGAGCGTGTCGTCGTTGTACCAGCTGTGCAGTCCGATGTGGGCGCCGCGCAGCCCGGTCGGCACCGCGTCCGGGTCGTCGGGGATCGCGCCGAGGGCGAAGATGTCGACACCGCCGTAGACGGCCTGCGGGGGTGGGGTGCGGCCCAGCACGAACGTGCGGCCCAGCGGGGTGAGCTGCCCGGACATGCCGAGGCTGACCGGCCAGGTGCGCATCGCGCGCCCGTCCCGGCTCCAGGTGAGGCGGTGGGTGCGCCGTTCCACCACGATCTGGTCGCGCAGCACCACTGTGGTCCAGCCGCCGGACGGCAGCCAGGCGATGGTGCGGTTGGCAGACGGCAGCAGCACCGCCGTCCAGCCGGAGCGGCGGTCGATGATCGGCACTGTCAGCCGTACGCCGCTGATGGTCGGCGCGAGGAACGCCAGCGGGCGGCCGCCCGGCGCGTCGTACGCGGCCACGTTCCGGTTCGGGCGCAGCCCTTCGCTCAGCGGGCGGGTGTCGGCCGGGTCCGGGTCGGGCGGGAAGCCACGCGGTGCCGGGTCGTAGGTGACCACGGGCAGGTCGTCCGGTGCCGGCGCGGCGGGCGGCACCGACTCCTGCGGCGACGGACTCGGCGCGGCGGTCGTAGCAGGGGGAGCGGCGGCGGGTGGCGCCGCCTGGCGCACGGGCGTGACGGTGAGCGCGCGGCCGACCAGCAGCGCGGTGACGAGCAGCAGCGGTACGGCGAGCGCGGCGATCAGCCAGCCGGGAGGCCGGCGCATGGCGAACCGGTCGAACAGCACGAAACCGACTGTAACCGACCGGAAGCCCTCGTACCCGGTACTACGGGTACGAGGGCTTCGCGGCCCGGGTGGCTCAGCTCAGCTTCGCGCCGGTGGGATCAGCTCAGCTTCGCGCCGATGTGGATGGCGATCGCGTCGTGCGCGGGAACGTTCGCGGCGAACCAGCCGGACGAGTCCACCGTGATCACCGGACCGCTGCACGAGCCGTTGCTGAACGTGCCGTGGACGACGTCGCAGTAGCGACCCGCCGGCAACCCGGTGTAGTAGGAGCGGCCGTTCACCGCGCTGCCCTCGTCGTTGATCGTCAGGTAGCCCTTGCCGGTACGGCTGAACGCGATGTGCTGGTAGCCGTTGTCGTACCAGTTGGAGACCCCGGCGCCCTCGGTGGCGTTGCGGAAGCCGACCATGTTGGCGATGACCGGCCAGCGGTGCTCGCACTCCCAGCCCGAGTAACAGGTCACGTTGGTGATCCGGTTGCTGCCGTCCGCGGGCGGACCCTGGTCCCGGCCGCTGTACGTGAAGCTCGACATCACCGCCGGCGTGCCGTACGGCCAGGCGAGCATGAACGCGTTGGCGAGCGCGTACGTGCCCCGGTCGCGGTAGGTGAGCACGCCGCCGTCGCGCTGCGTGTCGTGGTTGTCGGTGAAGACCACCGCCTTCGCGCTCGACAGGTAGCCCCAGGACTCGCCGAAGGTCTTCAGGTACGCCAGCCGCTCGTTGTTGAACATCCGGGCCAGGTCCTTGCCGTACCGGAACTCGTGCACGTCACCGTTGCCGGTGTACTCGGTCGGCTGGATCGGCTCACCGGCGCCGTAGATGACCTCCTGCACCAGGTACGCGCTGCGGTTCAGCTTGGCCTTGATCGCGGCGATGTCGGCGGCCGGCATGTGCTTGCTGCCGTCCAGGCGGAAGCCGTCGACGCCGAGTGAGAGCAGGTCGTTGAGGTACGCGGCCAGCCGGCCGCGCACGTACTCCGACTCGGTCTTGAGGTCGGCGAGGTTGACCAGCTCGCAGTTCTGCACCTCGTACCGGTCGTTGTAGTTGGCGATGTCGTTGTTGCCGTTGCGGCCGCAGTAGTGGAAGTCCGCCGAGGAGTAGGTGCCCGGGTAGTTGTAGTGGCCGTACGACGAGCCGGCCCAGCCGGTGCCGCCGTTCTCCTGGCCGGACATGTGGTTGACCACGGCGTCGACGATCACCTTGACGCCCGCGGCGTGACAGGTGTTCACCATGGACTGGAACTGCGCGCGGGTGCCCTTGCGGGACTCGATCCGGTAGCTGACCGGCTGGTACGACACCCACCACGGACTGCTGTTGACGTGTTCCTGCGGTGGGGACACCTGCACGTAGCCGTAGCCCTTCGGGCCCAGCGTGCTGGTGCATTCGGCGGCGACCGAGGTCCAGTTCCACTCGAAGAGCTGGACGATGACCTTCTTGGTGCCGGGGGTGGCGGCTGCGGCCGGGGGTGCCGCGGCGGCGACGGGGACGAGCAGGCTCGCGGCCAGACCCAGGGCGAGCGCGGCGGCACGGCATCGGCGTCGATGCATCAGGACTCCTGCGGGGTGCGGGGATGCGGGGATGCGGGGGAGTGGAGCCTGGATCAGGCCGGCTTCTTGCAACCAGCCTGAAATTTTGCGGCAAGGTTACGAGGATGTTGCAAAGTCTGTCAACGTATGGGCATCCGTCGTTGCGTCAGGCGCTACACGCGCGTCCGGGCCGGACGGTTCGAGAATCCGGCCGAGAAATTCGCCACCGGAGGTGATCCGTCCGCGCCGTCCCTCCGTACCTGAGTGGGGAGCAGGGTCGGCCGGTGGGGGCGCCGCCGCGAGACGATCGAGGAGCAGATGGCCCGGGCACAGCAGAACGAGAAGGCGACGACCGTCCGGACCACCACCACCAGCCGTGGTGCCCGGACGATGTCGAAGTCCGCGATGGTGGCGCTGACCGCCTCCGCGCTCGGCCTCGCGTGGGCCGGCGTGGAGCTGGCCGGCGCGGGCGGCGTCATGTACTCGTACGGATTCTTCTTCACCGAGTTCTTCGCCGGGGTGGTCGCCCTGGTCTCGCTCAGCATCACCGTGATGCTGGGCCTGCTGGCCACCGACCGCCTGGTGCTGCTCATCCGGCACCGCGTGCTGCTCCAGTCGGCGCACCGGGCCACCGGCGTGCTCGGCGTGGCCGGGCTGGTCTTCCACGTCATCACCAAGGTCGCGATCGGCCGGGCCGGGCCGACCGACGCGGTGGTGCCGTTCCTCAGCGGCAGCGGCCTCTACGTCGGACTGGGCACCGTCGCCGCGCTGCTGATGGTGGGCGTGCTCTGGACCGGCTTGGTCCGGGTCCGGTTCGCCGGCGTCGGTCCGAAGTGGTTCTGGCGCGGACTGCACTCGATGGCGTACGTCTCCTGGCCGTTCGCGCTGGTGCACGGCCTCAACGCCGGCCGTCCCGCCGCCGCCTGGGTGGTGCTGAGCTACCTCGCCTGCGTGCTGCTCGTGGTGATGGCGCTGCTGGTGCGCGTCTCGGTCCACCTCGGCAAGCGCAGCCGCGAGCAGCACCAGGCCGTCGCGCTCAACAAGGCGATGGCCGGCAAGGGCGAGGAACGTACCGGCGTGTTCGCCGCGCTCACCCGGAAGAAGGCCGCCGACAAGGAGGACAGCGGCGCCGGCCGGGGCCGCTGGGCCGAGGCGACGGCCACCTGGACCGCACCGGCAGGCACCGCCCGGCGGCGCGACCCGGAGCGGTTCGCCGTACCCGTGGTGCCGGAACCCGGGTCGCTGCGCGAGCCGGTCCGCGCCGCAGCCGCCCGGCGGCGCGAGGCCGAGCCGGAGGCACCCACCCGGCGCGCCCGCACCCAGGAGGCGCCCGCCCGCCGCCGTCGCCGCGACGACGACGAGCGCGTGACCCGCCGGTCCCGGACCGAGGAGCGGGTGGCCCGGCGCTCCCGGGACGACGAGGACCTGGTCGCCCGGTACTCCGCCCCGCCGGAGAGCGGCGGCCGGCACTCGGCGCCGCCGGACACCGGTGGCCGCCACTCCGCACCCCCGGACAGCCGCCGGTACGCCACCGCGGCCGAGGTGGCCCGCTACTCCGCGCCGCCGCGCGCGGCCGACGAGGCGGAGGAGCCGTGGGACAGCCCGCGCCGCTGGGAGACCCGCCCGGTCTCCGGTGAGCCGATCTCGGCCGGCCCGATCTCCGGCACCCCGCTCTCGGCCGAGCCGCTCAGCGGATCCGGCCGCCGCTACCGGGACGAGGAGGACGTGCCGGAGGAGCCGGACTACTGGCGTCCGCCGGCCCGCTACGCCGCCGACGAGGCGTTCGTGGACGACACCCCGACGCTCGTCGACCTCGCCTCCCGTCGCGCGATGCGCGCGGGCAAGGAGAGCCGGTCCGGCCGCCGCAAGCGGGCCGACGCGGACGCGGTCGACGGTGCGTACTGGGCCGGGCTGCGTGGTGAGGCCCGGTGACGCGCGCGACGATCCCACCGGTCGCCTGTGTCGGCGAGCCCCGGCTGACCGCCGGGTTCGCCGAGTTCGGCCGGCTCGACCTGCTGGCCCACGAGGAGGTGCACGGCCCGATCGGTCCGATGGAGCCGGCCGCGCTGCTGCGGCTCGCCGAAGCCATCGACCTCAAGGGCAAGGGCGGCGCGGGTTTCCCGTTCGCCCGCAAGCTGCGCGCCGTGCTGGAGTCCTGCGAGCGGCAGGACCTCTCCGCCGTGGTCGTCGTCAACGCCACCGAGGGGGAGCCGGCGAGCTGGAAGGACAAGGTGCTGCTCACCCGCGCCCCGCACCTCATCCTGGACGGCGCCGCGCTCGCCGCGTTCGCGCTCGACGCCGAGGAGATCGTGATCGGGGTGGCCGACGACGACGTGGGCCGGCCCTCGCTGACCGAGGCGTTGCAGGAACGTCGGATGCCGGTGCCGACCACCATCGTCACGGTGCCGCACCGGTTCATCTCCGGCGAGGGCGGCGCGCTCGTCAACGGCATCAACGGACTGCCGCACATCCCGCCCGGCACGAAGAAGCGCTCCAGCGACTCCGGTGTCGGCGGGCTGCCCACGCTGCTGTCGAACGCCGAGACGTACGCCCAGCTCGCCGTCGCCGCCCGGATCGGCCCGTACGAGTACGCCGCCCTCGGCACCGACGACGAGCCGGGCACCGTGCTGCTCACCGTCACCGGGTCGGCGAAGCGCCCCGCCGTGGTGGAGTGCGCCGCCGGCACCCCGCTGCGCGAGATCCTCGACCTGTGCGAGGTGCCGCCCGGCCCGGGCATCCTGATGGGCGGCTACCACGGCAAGTGGATCACCGCGGCGGCCGCCGAGCGGGCCGAGGTGTCCCGCAAGGGGCTCACCGCCGTGGGCGGCACGCTCGGCGCCGGCATCATCGTGCCGCTCGGCGCCGACACCTGCCCGCTCGGCGAGGCCGCCCAGGTGGTGCGGTACCTCGCGGGCGAGTCCGCCGGGCAGTGCGGCCCGTGCAAGATGGGCCTGCCCGACCTGGCCCGCTCGGTCGACCTCGCGGTCTCCGGCAGCGCCCCGGTCGAACTGGTCCGCGCCGCGGCCGGCGACGTCAAGGGACGCGGCGCGTGCAGCCACCCGGACGGCACCGCCCGGTTCGCGCTGTCCGCCATGGAGGTGTTCGCCGACGACCTGCGGCTGCACGCCACCGGCGAGGGCTGCGGCAAGCGGGTCAAGGGCATGATGGGCCTGCCCGGCGCACCGGACGCCAACCCGCAGAAGCTCACCCTGGACTGGTCCCGCTGCGACGGGCACGGGCTCTGCGCGCACGTCGTGCCGGACTTCATCCGCCTCGACGGCAACGGCTACCCGGCGTTCCCGCCCACCCCGGTGCCGACGTGGCTGCGCGAGGGCGCGCTCAAGGCGGTAAAGGTCTGTCCCGAACTCGCGCTCCGCCTCGTTCGGGCCGAGTAGAACCAGGAGACGCCGATGCGTACCGCCGTGACCGCCGCCGCCGTCCTGGGCGTCGTGCTCGCCGCCGCGACCGGCTGCGCCGCCGGACCCGGGCCCGGTGCCCGGACCGAAGCGGTCGCCCCGGCGTCCCCGGCCTCCGCGTCCCCGTCCGGGTCAGCAGCCGGGCCGTCGTCCGCGCCACCGGCCCCGGTGCCGGCCGCGCTGTCGTTCACCGGCAAGACCCTCGACGGTACGGCGTTCGACGCCGCCACCCTGGCCGGGCGGCCGGTCGTGCTCTGGTTCTGGGCGCCCTGGTGCGCCACCTGCGCCAGCCAGGCGTGGACGGTGGCCGAGATCGCCCCCACCTACCGCGACACCGTCCCGATCGTCGGCGTCGCCGGGCTCGGTGAGCAGAAGGCCATGACGTCGTTCGTCACCGAGTTCGACCTGGGCGGCACGACGCAGATCGACGACCGGGCGGGTGCGCTGTGGCGCCGGTTCAAGGTGGTCGAGCAGAGCACATTCGTCGTCCTGGACCGCACCGGCCGGGTCGTCCACCAGGGATTCCTGGACGGCGAGGCGCTGACCCGGCAGGTCGAGACGCTGGCCCGGGGATGACCGGCGCGCTGCTACTTGCCCTGACCGCGGGCATGCTCGGCGCGGTCAACCCGTGCGGCTTCGCGATGCTGCCCGCGTACCTGTCGTTGCTGGTGGCCGGCCCCGACGGCGGGCGCGGCACGGTCGGCCGCGCGCTCACCGCGACGGCCGGGCTCACTCTCGGGTACGTGCTGGTGTTCGGCGCGTTCGGGCTGGCCCTGGCACCGGCGGCGGACTGGCTGCGGCCCCGGCTGCCGTGGCTCACCGTGACGCTCGGCGTGCTGCTGGCGCTGGCCGGATGCTGGCTGCTCGCCGGCCGGCGGCTGCCCGCGCCGCGCCCGTTGCGCGTCGCGCCCCGGCTCACCCGTACCTGGCCGTCCATGGTGCTGTTCGGTGCGGCGTACGCGCTCACGTCACTGACCTGCGCGATCGCGCCGTTCCTGGCGATCGTGGTGACCAGCCTGCGAGCCGGCTCACCGGTGCGCGGGCTGGCGCTGTTCGGGGCGTACGCGCTGGGGATGGCGCTCGTGGTCGGCGTGGCCGCGCTCGCCGTGGCGCTGCTGCGCGGCCGGATCGTGGCGCGGCTGCGCGGCGCGGGCGCGTGGGTGCCCCGGCTGAGCGGCCTGGTGCTGCTGGTCGCGGGCGGATACGTCGCCTGGTACGGCTGGTACGAGGTACGCCTCGCCCAGGGCCGCTACGACGCCTTCACCGACCCGGTCATCCGCACCGCCGCCCGAGCCCAGCAGAGCCTGGTCGGCGCCGTCGACACCGCAGGCCCCGCCGTCCTCGCCGCCCTCTTGGCGCTGCTGCTCCTGGCCCTCCTCACCCGCCCCCGCTCCCGCCCCCGCCCTCGCTCCCGCCCCCGCTCCCGCTCCCGCGATCTTGCAGTTGGTGCCCGGGCGGAAGGGGTGAAGCGGACTTCTCGCGGGCCGGAAGTGCAAGATCGCGGGGGAGAGGCGGGGACGGTGGGAGCGGCGGAAGCGGCGGCGGGGGAGCGGGTCAGCGCGGGGTGAGGCGGTCGGTGCCGAGCTTGTCGCGGAGGACCTCGGGGACCACCACCGAGCCGTCGGGTTGCTGGTGCTGCTCCAGGATCGCCGGGAACAGGCGGCTGGTGGCCAGCGCGGAACCGTTGAGCGTGTGCACGAAGCGGGTCTGCTTCGCGCCCGGCTCGCGGTAGCGGATGGCTGCCCGGCGGGCCTGGTAGTCGCCGGCCCAGGAGACCGACGACACCTCCTTGTACTTGCCGGTGCTCGGCATCCACACCTCGACGTCGAGCGTCTTCTTCATCGACGCGCTCGCGTCACCGGCGGCGAGCAGGCTGGTCTGGAAGTGCAGACCGAGCTTGCCGACCAGGCCCTCGACGTGCCCGACCATCGCCTCCAGCGCCTCGCCCGCCTGCTCTGGCAGCGTGAACTGGAAGATCTCCACCTTGTTGAACTGGTGGCCGCGTACGGTGCCGCGCTCGTCGGAGTGCGAACCGGCCGCCTCCCGCCGGTAGCACGGCGTGTACGCGAACGCCTTCAACGGCAGCTTCGGCGTCTCCAGGATCTCGTCCTGGTACGCGCCGAGGATCGCCGTCTCCGCCGTCGGCAGCAGGAACTGGCCGCGTGAGGACGACTGCTTGTCGATGTGGTAGACGTCGTCGTGGAACTTCGGGAACTGCCCGGCGGCGAAACCGGCGCTCTCCAGCAGCAGGTGCGGCGGGAGCAGGAACTCGTACCCGGCCTGGATGTTCTGCTCGATCAGCCAGTTCACCAGCGCCCACTCCAGCCGGGCGCCCAGACCGGTGTACATCCAGAAGCCCGAGCCGCCGAGCTTCACGCCCCGCTCGTGGTCGACCAGGCCGAGCGCGCGGTTCAGCTCCACGTGGTCGCGTACCTTCTCGATGGCCGGTGCCTCGCCGAACGTGCGCACCACCCGGTTGGCCTCCTTGCCCCCGGCGACCACGTCGTCGGCGGGCAGGTTCGGCAGCTCGCTCATCGCCGAGCGGAGCCGGGACTGCACCTCGTCGAGCTGGGACTCCAGCTCCGCGAGCTGCTTGCGCTCGGCCTCCGGGGCGACCGGCTGCGGCGTGCCGCCGGACCGTTTCGCCTCCGCGTACGCGCGCGCCTCGGCCTTGCGGCGCTGCCGCTCGGCATCGATCTCCGTGATCAGGGCGCGCCGTTCCTGGTCGAGCCGCTGGATGTCGTCCAGCGCCCGGGTGACCTCGGCGGGATCCAGACGCTTCGCCAGCGCGGTCGCCACCGCCTCGCGATCCTTCCGGATCAACTCCATGTCGAGCATGCTGCTCGTACGCCTCCGTCCAGGCAGTCAGGTGGGACCCACAGATGCTACCGTCGCGCCCCCGCCGCTCCGGCCCGGCCCGCGTAGCCCGCCGCCGGGATGCCCTTTCTGGTGACGGTGCGTGGTGGTGGTGCCGTCGGTCAGCCGCGCTCACGTTCCGTGATGGTCGTCCGGTGCCCGCACCGCCCCACTGTGGTTCATCACCTCGCTGACCTGGTCAATCTCGCGAGACCGTTTCCCGGCCGACATGTCCCTCCGGCGACTTTGCTCTGCAGCCACCCACGCGGCGTTCGACGGAGCGTCAGCGGTGCGCGGATGGCTGCAGAGCAAAGTCCGCGAGGGGTGACGCACCGGGGAGGGCGGTGGTGTCACGTACGGTGACGAAAGTCCGTCGCGGCGGCGGGGCCGGGACCGGCCCGCGAAAAGGTCAGAGGCGTACCGGCATCAGGACCGAGAAGGCGTGCGCGTCGTCGGGCCGCCGCACGGCCAGCGGGGCGATCGGGCCGTCCAGCTCCAGCACGAGCTGGCCGTCACCGGACCCCAGCGCGTCCAGCAGGTACTCCCGGTTCACCGCCACCCGAAGCGCACCCGTGCCGCCCGCCCCGCCCGCGCCAACCACGCCGTCGCCGTCGGCGTCGACCACGGCGTTCGGGTCGACCAGGCGCAGCTCGCCCCGGCCGTCCAGGCCGAGCGCCACCACCTCGTGTGCGACACCCTCGTGCGTGCGGTGGCAGACCGCGACGCCGTCGGCGGTGAGCGCCGCCCGCAGCGCCGCGCCGTCGAACGGGATCCGGTACGCGGGTACGTCGCCGAGCTGCGCCCGCAGCAACCGCCGGTAGTCAGGGAAGTCGTACGGCAGCGGCACCGCGGTGAGCGGCCGGCCCGCCACCGTGACAGTCACCCAGTCGGTCGCGACGACGACCTCGGCGTCAACCGCACCGTCGGCGTCCAGCAGCGCCCGCAGCTCGTCGACAGCGGCGACCGGCAGCAGCGCGCTCACCGGCGGGCCGTCGACGGTGCCGGCGACCCGGGCCACGGCGAGCCGGTGCCGGTCGGTGGCGACCAGCCGGACACCGTCCGGCTCGACCTCCACGAGCACACCGGACAGGACCGGCAGGCCGGGGTCGGCGCCGACGGCGAAGCGTACGGCGTCCACGGCGGCGGCGAGATCGGTGCGGGACAGGACGAGGCGGGTGGTCACGATGGTCTCCTCCGGGTCGATCAGGCTACGGATCCGGGAGAGTTCGCGACGCGCGTCGGTCAGGCCGTCCTCGAGGCGGCGCAGATGCGCGTCCAGCAGCCGGTGCACCTCGACCGGCCGGTGCCGGTGCCGAAGCGCCTCGGCGATGCCGGCCAGCGGCATCCCCACCCGGCGCAGCCCGGCCACCAGGCGGGCCGGGCCCACCTGCTCCTCGGTGTACCAGCGGTAGCCGGTCACCGGGTCCACCCGGGCCGGGGCCAGTACGCCGGAACGGTCGTAGAACCGCAGGGCGCTGACCGTCAGCCCGCTGGCCCGGGCCAGCTCGCCGATGCTGCGAAGCTCGCTCTCCACGGCCGTCATCCTGTGACCTCAAGCGGGTCGAGGGTCAACCTCACGCCGGCAGCGTGCGGAACGTGATGCCGGCGCGTACCAGCCGGTCCAGCAGCGCGTCACCCATCGCCGCGACCGGCGTGACCTGACCGGCGGTCTCCGGCAGCTCGTCGAAGGCCAGGCAGAGCGCCGACTCGGCGAGCATCTTGGCCGTCTCGTCGTAACCCGGGTCGCCGCCGGCCACCTCGGTCACCACCCGCCGGCCGCCGCCGGTGCCCACGAACCGCACCCGGAACCACGACTTGGCCCGCTGCTCGGCGGTCGGCCCCTGCCCGGAGGCGAGCCGCCCGAGCAGCCAGCGCCGCGTCGGCGCCACCTTCACCAGCCCCACCACACCGGCCAGCCCGACGCCCGCGACCAGCACCGTGGGCAGCCGCTTCATCGCCGCGAAGTGCCGGTAGCGGAAGTCCGGGCCGTACTCCGGGCGGGCCGCCGCGGACCGGCGGACCACCTGCGGGTCGATGGTGGGCAGCGGCACCGCCCACTGGCCGAACTCGCGTACCCGGCCGACCTTGCCCGGCACCGCGCGGACCCGGCGTCCGTCCGGGCCGGGCTCCATCGCCCGGCGGGCCCGCGCCGCGCGGCTCATCTCACCGGTACGGGAGAACGCGGTGAGCGCCGAATGGTACGTCCCGGCGGAGAAGCGGCCACCGGCCCGCACGTAGCCGTCCACAGCGATCGGCCCGTCGGCCGGCAGTTGCTTGACCGTGTACCAGACGCCCAGGTCGTGCGGGATCGAGTCGAAGCCGCAGGCGTGCACCAGGCGTGCCCCGGTGCGTACCGCCTCGGCGTGGTGCCGCACGTACATCCGGTCCACGAACTCCGGCTCGCCGGTGATGTCGAGGTAGTCGGTGCCGGCGGCGGCGCAGGCGGCCACCAGCGGCTCGCCGTGGTGCACGTACGGGCCGACTGTCGTGGCCACCACCCGGGCGCTCTCCGCCACCGCGCGCAGCGACGCCGTGTCGGTCACGTCGGCGGTGAGCAGCGGAAGCTCGGCCAGGGCCGGGTCGATCGCGGCCAGCCGGTCCCGCACCGCTGCGAGCTTGCCCGGGTTGCGGCCGGCGAGTGCCCAGCGCAGCCGGTCCGGCGCGTGCCGGGCCAGGTATTCGGCGGTCAGCCCGCCGGTGAAGCCGGTGGCGCCGAACAGGACGAGGTCGTACGGACGGTCTGCGCGCATCCGCCGAGTGTGCCACCGACGGCGCTCACCTTCACGGCGTGAAGACCACCCGGACGCAGCCGTCGGCCCGATCCCGGAACAACGCGTACCCCTCGGCGCCGCGCTCCAGCGGCATCCGATGGGTGGCCAGGTGCTCGGTGACCAGCTCGTCGCGGGCCATCCGCTCGAGCAGCGCCGGGATCGCGTCCCCGCCCCGGCGCCGCGCGGCGCGGACGGCGAGTCCCTTGTCCGCGAGCGCGCCGAGCGGGAACCGGTCCACGAAGCCGGGCCGGGCGTCGAGCACCACCACCACGCCGCCCTTGCGGCAGGCGTGCACCGCCTCGCGCAGCGCCGACCCGGCGTCCGGCTCGGCCACCGGCCACCGGCCCGGCGCGGCCGGCACCCCGGAGGCGTCGACGCACACGTCCGGCCCCCGGCCGCCGCTGCGCTCGCGCAGCTCGGCGAGCACGTCCACGTACCTGTGGTTGAGCGCCTCCACACCGTCGTGCCCGGTGACCATCCGCAGCCGGTCGTCCCGGTCGTCGACCACCACCACCCGGTCCGCGCCCCGGGCCACCGCCGCGTCGGCGGTGAGCTGACCGACAGCGCCCGCACCCCACACCGCCACCACGTCGCCGGGGGCGACCTCGCCCAGCTCGGCGCCGTACCAGCCGGCCGGCGCGGCGTCGGCGGCGAACACCGCCCGGTCGTCGCTCACCGACTCCGGTACGGCGAAGGCGCCCACGTCGGCGTACGGAACCCGCACGTACTCGGCGTGACCACCGGCGAACCCACCCAGCCGCGCCGGGCGGCCGTAACCGCCGGCGGACGGCTGCCCCCACTCCGGCTCGGCAGTCACGCCGCTCGTGCCGTTGTCGCAGCAGGCCGGCAGCCCTTGCCGGCAGAACCAGCACGCCCCGCAGGCCACCGCCGCGCCCACCACCACCCGGTCGGCGACCCGATGCCGGCGTACGTCCGGGCCGACCTCGACCACGTCGCCGAGGAACTCGCGTCCGAGCACCTCCCCGGCGGACGCCTCGGGTACCCGCCCGCCCAGGAGCGGCAGGTCCGCGCCGCAGGTCGTGCTCCGCCGGACCCGGACGATCATGTCCTGGGCGTTGCGCAGCTCCGGGTCCGGGACGCGGCGCACCTCCACGAGACCGGCACCGGCCCAGCACAGCGCCCTCACGGCACGGCCCCCGGCCGGTCCAGCGGCGACGGGTCGGCCGCCAGCACCTCGCCGGTCTCCAGGAGCTGCTTGGTCTGCCGCAGCACGTGGCGCAGGAACCGGCCCGGGTCGTCGCCGACCAGGTGCGCGGCGAACCCCGGCAGCGTGCACTCCCCGCCCAGCGGGCGAACCGCCAGTTCGGTGCCGCGCCCGCCGGGCGCCGGACGGGCCCACACCTCGACCGCGCCGTCGAGGCGGCGCAGCGGCTCGGGCCACCGTCCGGCCGGGAGCACCTGCTCGGGCGCCGCGGCCACCGTCACCACCTGCCACCGGCCCGGCCGCGGATCGGTGGCGGTGCGCCGTGCCCGGTGGCGCGCCAGCATCCGCGCGCCCGCCGGAGCGAGCACCCGCGCGCCGGCCAGCGCCAGCGCGCCGGCCGCGAGCCGTCTGCTCCGCACCACCTGACCTCCCGCCGTCCCCGGGCGCCGGCCCGTCCCGGCCTGCCCCGCGTGCCTACAGGGTGCGCGGCGCCCGGGTGAGCGGGGTTCGCCCGGAAGGGGTGAACCGGCGCGGTGCGGGTAACCGCTGCCCGCACCGACGGGGGGAGGGACGCATGCCGGAGGAGGCAGACCAGGTCGTCACCGCACGCAGCGGCACCAGCGACATCACCGGTACGCCCGATCTGCTCACCACCGGCCTCGATTCACCCGATGTCGCCGGTGGTGCGCCGTCCGGTGGCCCGCCGCTGCTGGCGTCCCGGTTGACGCCGCCCGCGCCACCCGAGCCGGTCCTGTTGCGTCCCCGGCTGCTGGACCGGCTGGAACAGGGCGCGTCCGGGCCGGTGACGCTCGTCTGCGCGCCGGCCGGCTGGGGCAAGACGACGCTGCTGTCGACCTGGGCGCAGGGGGAGCGGGACGGGCCCGCAGCGTCCTGGGTGACGGTGGCCGAGGGCGAGACCGTCCGGCGGCTCTGGGGCTATCTCGCGGCGGCCCTGCGTACCGCTGCCGCCGGCGACCCGGACGACGGGCCGCCGCCGGTGCCGGACGGGCCGCCCCGGCCCGAGCAGCTCGAGACGCTCGCCGCCGCGCTCGCCGCCCGGGAACGGCACGTCCTGCTGGTCCTGGACGATTTGCACCGGGTCACCGACCCGGCCGCTCTGACCGGGCTGGAGTTCCTGCTCCGGCACACCGACGGCCGGCTACGGCTGGTGGCCGGCGCGCGCAGCGAACCACCGCTGGCGCTGCACCGCTGGCGGCTGGCCGGCGAGCTGACCGTGATCGGCGCCGACGACCTGGCGTTCACCGCCGACGAGGTGGCCGACCTGCTCGTCGCACACGGCGTGTCGGTACCCGTCCCGGCCGTGGCCCGGCTGGCCGAGCGCACCACCGGCTGGCCGGCCGGGCTGCGTTTCGCCGCGCTGGCGCTCGGCGACGGCGCCGACCCGGCGCGCGCGGTGGAACGGTTCGCCGGTGACCAGCCGGACGTCGCCGCGTACCTGCGGGACGAGGTGCTCGCCCCGCTGGAACCGGCGACCCGCGACGTCCTGCGCCGGGTGGCGGTGGCCGTCGCGGTCCATGCCGATCTGGCCGCCGCGCTGACCGGGCGGCCCGACGCCGGGCACCTGCTCGCCGAGGCGGCCCGGGAGGGCGGTTTCCTCCACCGGGACGGCGGCAGCCCGCAGTGGTACCGGCCGCACCCGCTGCTGGCCGACGTGCTCCGGGACGAGCTGGACCGGCTGCCCGCCGACGAGGTGCGCGAGCTGCACCGGCGGGCGGCCGGGTGGTACGCCGCCCACGACCGTCCCGCCGACGCGCTGCGGCACGCGCTCCTCGCCGGTGAGTGGGCCGACGCCACCGAACTGCTCGTGACCCGCTGGCCCGAGCTGGCGCCGGACGAACCGGCCGCCGTACCGGCCCCACCCGAGCCGCCCGCCGAAGCGGTCCGCCGGGATCCGGAGCTGGCGCTGGCCGCGGCCGCCGAGCGGGCGTACGCCGGGGATCGGGCCGCCGCCGACGTGCAGCTGCGGCGGGCGCTGGCCGACGCCGGCGACCTGCCCGCGCCGCGCCGCGACCGGTTCGGCCGGCTGGCCGCCGCTGTGGAGCTGAGCCTGGCCCGGCTCGACGGCGACCACGAGGAGGTACGCCGGGCCGCCGACCGCCTGCTGGCCACCATCGCGGCGGGCGAGCCCCCGAGCGGCCCGGACGCCGGCAGTGCCGTCGCCGGTGATGGCGGCGATCCGCGTGCCGGGACGGCCGAGCGGGACGACGTGCGCGCGGTGGCCGGTGCCGCGCACGGGCTGGCCGCGCTGGCCGAGGGGGAGCTGTCCACCGCCGGGGACCGGTTCGGCGCCGCGCGGGAGGCGGCGCGGCGGGCCGGGCGGCCGCGTACCGAACTGCTCTGCGTCAGCCGCTCGGCGCTGCTGGAGGCGGCCCGGGGCGCGTTGCGGGCCGCCGAGGAGCTGGCCCGGGAGGCGCTGGCGATGCCGCCGTGCCAGGGCTGGTCGTCCCGGTCCGACTGCGGCTACGCGTACCTGGCGCTGGCGCTCGTGGACTGGCAGCGGGACCGGCCGGCGGAGGCCACGGCCCACCTGGCGCTCGCCGGGCCAGCCGGCGCGGAACCGGGTGGCGCGGCGATCACCGCGCTCTGCCGGGCCGGGCTGCTGGCCGACGGCGGCGACCCGGGCGGCGCGCTGCGCACGCTCGCCGAGGCGCGGACCGTCGCGCCCGGGCCGGATTTGGGCGAGTGGCTCACCGCCGAGGAGGCGCACCTACGCGCCGTCGTCGGTGACGTCGACGGCGCGCGGGCGCTGCTCGACGCGGCCGGCGACGGGCCGGCACCGGCGCTGGCCGCCGCGCGACTGCGGCTGCGCGCCGGTGACGCCCACGCGGCCGGGCGGACGCTGCCCGACTGGACCGCGCCCGGCGCGGCGGACTGGCCGCTGCCGGTGCGGTTGGGCGCCGGGCTGCTCGACGCGGCACTCGCCGATGCCTCCGGTGACGCCCGGCGGGCCGGCCGGCTGCTGGAGGAGGTGCTGGCACTCGCCGAGCCGGACGGCTTCCGGCGCGTCTTCACCCGGGCCGACCCGGGGGTACGGGACCTGCTCGCCGCGCGCCTGGACTCCGGCACCGCGTACTGGGCCACGGTGAGCGAGCTGGTCCGGGGCGTGGACGCGCAACCGGTGGCCACGGCCGGCGACGGTCCGGCCCGGGTGCTCGACGAGCAGCTCACCGAGCGGGAGCTGACCATCCTGCGCTACCTGCAGAGCATCCTGTCCAACGTGGAGATCGCGGCCGAGCTGTCGCTGTCGGTCAACACGGTGAAGACGCACGTGCGCAACATCTACCGCAAGCTCGACGCGACCCGCCGGCGGGACGCCGTCCGGCGGGCGCGCGAGCTGCGATTGATCTGACCGTCAGCCCTCGTCGGCGGCGGCGTCGACCACGGCGAGCAGTTCGGCCAGGTCGTAGCCGCCGTCGTGGCGGACGTCGTTGACGAACAACGTCGGGGTGCCGTTGACGCCGCTGCGGATGCCGCCGACGAAGTCCTGCCGGACTCGGTCGGCGTACTCCTGCCGGCCGACCTCACCGGCGATCTCCTCCGGCGACAGGCCGATCTGCTCGACGCCCAGCGACAGGTGCACCGGGTCGAGCTGGTCCTGGTGCTGGTAGAGCCAGTCGTACATCTCCCAGAACCGGCCCCGCGCCGCGGCGGCCTCGGCGGTCTCCGCGGCGCTCTCCGCGTACGGGTGGACGTTGGTGATCGGGAAGTGCCGGTACGCCAGCCGCACCACCTCGGCCCGCTGGCGCAGCACCTCGGCCAGGTTCGGGTACGCGGCGCCGCAGAACCGGCACTGGAAGTCGCCGTACTCGACGATCGTGACCGGCGCGTCCACCGGCCCGCGGACGTGGTCGCGTTCGGTCACCGGGATCCGCAGCCGCGCGGTGGTGACCTGAAGTGGCGTGGTCATCGGGCACTCACCCGCCGATCCGCGTCCAGCTGTTCGAGCGCGTCGAGGATGCCGTCCACACCCGGGTTCACCTCGGGCGGGGACAGGTGACTCCAGGCCACCCGGCCGTCCGGGTCGACGACCACCAGTGCCCGGTCCGACTGCCCGCGCGGCGCGTACGCCCCGTACCGGCGCGACACCTCGCCCTTGGGCTCGAAGTCGGCGAGCAGCGGGAAGCGGATGCCCCGGCTCTCCGCGAACGCCCGGTGCGAGTCGACGCTGTCCACCGAGATGCCCAGCAGCACCGCGTCGTACCGCTCCAGCTCGGGCAGGGCGGCCTGGTACAGGGTCATCTGCTCGCCGCAGACCGGTGACCAGTCCGCCGGGTAGAACGCCAGCACCACGGGACGGCCCCGGAACTGCCCGGGGCCCGTCTCGCGCCCGTCCGGCGCCGCCGGCAGCGTGAACCGGGGCGCGTCCTGGCCCGGTGTGATCAGCCCGTTCGGATCACTCATGCCTCCCACCATGGCCCCGGCCCGGGTGAGGCGGGCTCACCCGGGCGGGGTGGTTCCGTTCAGCGCACGACGAGGTGGTTGTGCACCTCCCGGATGCCGGGGGCGTTCCACACCACCCGCTCGATCTCCTCGCGTTCGACGGCCGAGTGGACCTGCCCGTCCAGCAGCACCGTGTCGCCGTGCACCCGCACGTCGACCTCCTCGGCCTCGGTGGCGCGGTTGCGGGCCAGCGCGTCCACGATCCGCTCGGCCAGGTCACGGCCGTCCGGGTGCACCGCGGGGCGCACGGCGATGCCGTTGCTCACCCCGCACACGCCGGTGAGGCGCGCGACCGACCGTTCGGCGGCCCGCCGCTGGTACTCCCACTCGACCTCGCCGTGCAGCGTGACCCAGCCGTCGGCCACCGTCACCTGCAACGCCTCGATCGGCACGAAAGCGTCCCACTCCAGCGCCCGTACGGCCGCGACGGCGATCTCCGGATCCTCCCGCCCGGCCGCGGTGTCGATCCGGACGGCGAGGTCGTTGGCGACGGCGCGGACCCGGAAGACGCGGTGCGCGGCCCGCTCGGCGGCCCACTTCTTGGCGTAGCTGTCCACCCGGCCGGTGAGCGTCACCACGCCCTCGGTGACGGTCACCCCGATCTCGTCCGGGCCGACCCGCGGCTCCCAGGTCAGCTCGTCGAGCACGGCGGACTGGATGTCCCGGTCGGTACGGGTGATCGTGTCG
This sequence comes from Micromonospora sp. WMMA1949, assembly GCF_027460145.1. Lineage (NCBI taxonomy): Bacteria > Bacillati > Actinomycetota > Actinomycetes > Micromonosporales > Micromonosporaceae > Micromonospora > Micromonospora sp. WMMA1949. The sequence goes on from NZ_JAPZBG010000001.1 coordinate 4,193,583, forward strand.
GTGGCCATCCGGCTCTCCCTCCCGTCGATCGCGGCGCGGGCGCCTGGTCCCGCACCCGCGATCCTGCGCGCGTCCCGGGTGAGCGGCCCTCACCCGGCCGGGGTGAGGCAGCACGACGGCCGCCCCCGGGAGTCCCGGGAGCGGCCGTCGTCGGGTCGTACGGGTGGGTCAGCCGTCCAGGCCGGCCGGAGAGTTCGGCCGGTCCACGTCCACGAACTCGATCTCGTCCGCGGCACGGTCCCGGCTGCCGGCGGCGCGTGCCGCGGTGCCGGCGGCCCAGCCGATCGCCGCGCCCGCCAGCGCCGCCGCGATCAGCAGCGTCCACGGCAGCGCGGGCCGGCGGCCGGCGAGCGCGTCGAAGGCGAGGGAGGCCCGGCGGCGTGCCTCCTCGGCGGCGGAGCCGACCAGGTCGGTGGCGTCGTCGGCCAGGCCGGAGGAACTGCGGCGGGCGGTCCGGGTGGCGTCGCGCACGCTGTCACCGGCGGAACCGACGGCGGAGAGCAGGTTCTGCCACGCCTGGTCGGCGACCCGCTCGGCCTTGCCCCGGCGGTCCAGCAGGTTGGATCCGAACATCGTTCTACCTCCTCGGGTGCCGAAGGCCGGCGGCCACTTCGGACTCCGGTGTCCATCCGGCGGGGTTCACTGTCTCGGGCAGTGCCCCACGGGCGGGCGCGGCAAACCAGGCGGGCGTCACGGGCGGCCCGGAACAGCGAACGGGACGAACCACTCGAACGCGCCGGGACCGGTGCCGACGGGACGTGCGTGCGCCCGCTACCCTGGTCGGCGGATCGGCGGGCCCGCCCGGTCGCACGGTTGGCCGCGACCCGCCAAACAGGGGAAACTGGAACCCGGAGGTCCGGATTGGGTACGCCCAGGTGTGCCCAGTTCGCGAATTGCTCATCCCGGGGGGTGGCGACCGGGCCGTTGGAGGAATACTCTCGGTCGCGGCCCGCGTACTGATGAGGCGCCCGTCATGGGCGAGTGGAGGTGCTCGCGTGAGCCTGTCGATCGTGAAGTCGGTGCGGCCGGGTGGTGTCGTCCAGATCGCGCCCCGTGGGGAGATCGACGTCGACACCGCGTACGAGGTGCGGGAAGCGATCGCCGAGGTGCTCGCGAAGGGCCGTCCCTCGCGAATCGAGCTGAACATGCGGCTCGTCACGTTCATCGACTCGGTCGGCATCAGCGCCATGGTCGCGGGCTTCCAGACCTGCGAGGTCAGCGGCGTCAAGCTCGTGGTCACCGAGCCGAGCCGGTTCGTGCACCGGCAGCTCTGGGTGACCGGCCTGCTCGGCCTGTTCGGCGCGCCCGAGCCGTGGTTCGCCGACGACACCCCCGAGGTGCTGCCCGGCGCCTGAGCGCCGTTCACACCCCCTGCTGCCAGGGGACCTTCTACCCGTTGCCAGTCCGGCGTCGGTACGGGACGATCGTCGCGACGCACGACGGCGAGGGGGCCCGCTTGCAGAGCAGCGACAGCTTCAGCTACACCGTGCAGGCCCGGTGCACCCGGGCCGAAGCGGTGGCGCTACTGGGTGACCTGAGTCGCCAGGGCGAGCTGCATCCGCTGATCGTCCGGGTCCGGAAGCTGCCGGCCCGGCCGGGCGCGCTGGCCAGCTACGCGATCACCGACCGGCTGCAACTCGGCCCGATGCACTTCCCGGTCACGTACCAGGCGGACGTGCTGATCGCCGGCGAGGACGAGGTCGTCACCGTGGCGCGTCAGCAACCCGCGACGACGGTCCGCAACCACACCCGCCTGCGCGACGAGCCGGACGGCACGGTACGCATCGACGTGGAGATCACGCTCACCGCACCGGCACCGCTGTTCGGGTACGCGTTCCGCCAGGCCCGGGCGGCTCACCTGGGCCTGGCGGCGCGTCTCGGGGCGACCCTGGAGGGGCGGCCGGCCTGATCCGGCCGCCCCTTCCGGGCGCGCTCAGTACACCGACAGGTGCACGTGGTTGGTGTGGTCGCTGGACGGGTCGCCGTTGCCGCCGCTGTACGACTTCCACCCGCTGCTGGGCAGCCAGATCTGCTTGAACCAGATCACGTAGAGCACGGCGAGCGGGTCGGCGTTGCGCACGAAGTACGCGGCGAGGTTGTTGCCGTACGTCCGGTCACCGCCGCTGGCCACGCCGCCGAAGCCGTTCTTCTGCGCGGCGAAGTCGCAGGCCCGCCCCTTCGGGTGCTCACCCGAGCCGCTGGGCCGGTGGCACGAGACGTACCGGGTGAAGCCCGCCGCCTTTGCCTGTTGCAGCGCGTGCAGTGTGCGCGGGGTGATGCAACCGTTCGCCGGGGTCGGGTCGTTGACGCTGCACGACTCCGACGGCCAGGAGCCGTCCGAGTTGCGCGGCGCCGGCTTCGCGTTCTTGTTGGAGGTGCCCTGGACGCTGCCGCCGCCGCTGGTGCTGCTGCGCGAGGCGCGGTCGTTGGCGACCTCCAGGGCGCGCTCGGCCTGCTCCTTGCGCTTGCCCATCACCGCGACCTGCTTGCGCTGCTCGCGGATCTCCCCGTCGAGCTGGGCACGGGTGCGGGTGGCCTCGTCCCGGGTGGTGATCAGGTCGCGCAGCGTACGGTCCTCGTGCGCGGCGACCTGCTCCAGCGCTGCGGCCCGGTCCATGAAGCCCTCCGGGCTGCTGCTGCCGAGCAGCGCCCCGGCGGTGCCCAGGCGGCCGTTGCGGTACGCCACCGCGGCGATCTCGCCGACCTTGGCGTCGCGGACGGCCAGCTCGGCGCCGACGGTCTTGAGCTGGTCGTTCAGTTGCTTCTGGCGGGTCACCGACCGGTTCAGCGCGGCTTTCGCCTCCAGCCAGCCCTTGCTGGCCGCGTCGAGCTGGGCGCGCAGTTCCGGCGTGCCGCCCTCGTCGTCGCCGCCGGGTGCGGCGGCGAGCAGGCCGGTCGCCGGCGCCGCGGAGGCGGGGGAGACCGGAACGGTCGCGACGCCGAGGGCCAGCGTCGCGACGAGCAGGGCCGCCAACCGGGCGGCCGTCCGTCGTACAGGTGCCACTGGGGGCATTCACACGTCCTTCCGTCAACGCCGACCGGGTTAGCTGACGGGTTCGGGACGGAAGATCCCTACCGCTGACGCGGATGCACCCCACGTACGTGGTTCCCCGGCTCGCCCCTGCGGACGATTAGGCGACGGCCGCCCCACCGGGGCCGGTGGCGCCCGCGGGTGCGGCCGCGACCGAGACTACCGGCGCTGCCCGGGCACGGCTCCGTCGAGCAATGCCACTAGGCGGGGCAAAACCGGCATAAGACTACAGCAGTCACAGTGATTTAAGTCTGTCCTAATCACCACTCGGTCTTTCCGCACACTCCGGCTGACGCTCCGGGCTCGACCTGCAACGTGGCGTGATCGATGGAGAAGTCCTCGTGCAGGGCGGCCCGGGCGGCGGCCAGCACCCCGGCCGGGTCCACGCCCGGGTCGGTGGTCAGGTGCGCCGAGGCCACCTCCATGCCCGAGGTGAGCGTCCAGACGTGCAGGTCGTGCACCTCGGCCACACCCGGCACGGCGGCCAGCCGGTCGTGCACGGCGGTGACCTGGAGGTGTTCCGGCGCGGCCTGCACCAGGATGCGGACCGCGGCCCGGCCGAGCCGCCAGGTGCGCGGCAGGATGAACACGCCGATGCCGACGGCGACGAGCGGGTCGGCCCACCACCAGTCGGTGACCGTGATGATCAACGCGGCGGCGATCACGCCGAGCGAGCCGAGCAGGTCGCCGAGCACCTCCAGGTACGCCCCGCGCAGGTTGATGCTCTCCTTCGACCCGGCGCGCAGCAGTGCGAACGCGACGATGTTGGCGAGCAGGCCGAGCACCGCCACCACGAGCATCGGGCCGGCCAGCACCTCCGGCGGCTCGCCGAACCGGCGTACCGCCTCGATGAGGACGTAGACCGCGACGGCGCCGAGCAGTACGGCGTTGGCGAGGGCGGCGAGCACCTCCAGCCGGTAGAGCCCGAACGTGCGCTGCGGGTCGGTGCCGGCGCGGCGGGTGGCGGAGATCGCGGCGAGCGCCATGCCGATGCCGAGGACGTCGGTGAACATGTGCCCGGCGTCGGAGAGCAGCGCGAGCGATCCGGTCGTGAAGGCGGCCACCGCCTCGACCACCATGAGGGCGGCGAGCAGCGCGAAGGCGGCCCAGAGGCGGCCCCGGTGGCGGTGTGCCGCGTTGGCCACCGCGCCGCTGTGGTCATGACCTGCGCCCACGCCAACACCTTCCCTGCCCCGTACCGGCCAGGCTCAATGTATGTTCACATCGCTATGTATGCAAGTGAACTGTGGGTGGCGCCGACGCGGCCACTCACCCCACCGGATCGAGCGTGGTGAGGCGCTGGGTGGCGCGGGACAGCGCGACGTAGAGCGTGCGTACGCCCGAGCCCGGGTCGGCCCGGATCTCGCTCGGCGCCACCAGCACCACGCCGTCGTACTCCATGCCCTTGGCCTGGAGGCTGGTCACCACCTGGAGGCGGCCCGTGCCGAGCGCGCCCAGCCAGCCGGCCACCTCGTCCCGGCGGGGCACCGGCGTGATCACACCGACGGTGCCCTCCACCTGCGCGAGCAGCGCCTCGGCCGCCTCGACCGTGGCCGCCGGCAGGTCGGCGGCGGGCACCGTACGCTCCACCGGCGGCACGCCCGTGGACCGCACCGCGTCGGGCAGCGGCAGATCCGGGTAAAGGCGGCGGATCTCCGCCGCCGCCACCGCGAAGATCTCCGCCGAGTTGCGGTAGTTGGTGGTCAACTCGTAGCGGTGCCGCTTGCGCCGCCCCAGCGCCTGGTCGCGGGCACGGTCCAGCTCCTGCGGATCGCCCGTCCAGGCCGTCTGCGCCGGGTCACCGACCACCGTCCAGGACGCCAGCCGGCCGCGCCGGCCGATCATCCGCCACTGCATCGGCGAGACGTCCTGCGACTCGTCGACCACCACGTGCGCGTAGTCGCGGTAGTCGGCCGGACGCTCCCGCGCCGCCGCGCGGGCGGCACGCTGCCGGTCGGCGTACGTGCTCAGCTCGCGCACGCCACCGGCGAGCTGGTACGGATCGCGCTTGGGCCGGGCCCGCTGCACCGGCTTGCCGAGCAGCGCGTCCAGCTCGTCCAGCAGCGCGATGTCGGCCACCGTCAGCCCCTCGGTGCCGAGGCTCCGGTACGCGTCGGCGAGCAGCCGGATCTCCGCCGAGGAGAGGACGCCCCCGGCGTAGCGGCGCAGCCGGTCCGGGCGTGCCAGCCAGTCCAGCACGTGCCGTGGGTGCAGCCGGGGCCACCACGCCTTGAGGAACTCCCGGAACTCCGGCCGCTCGATGATCTCGTCCTCGAACGCGGGCTGCTCCGGCAGCCGGCCCACCCGCAGCGTGCGGGCCTGGGCGTAGAGCGCGGCCAGGACGGCGTCGAACGCCGCCCGGCGTACCTCGTTGCGGCGCGCCCCACGGGCGAGCGTCCGGTCCCGGATCGCGTCCAGCGCGGGGCGTTCCAGGCGCAGCAGCTCACCCCGGTACAGCAGGCGCAACTCGGCCGGGGAGTCCGGCACCGCGTCGCGGACCGCGCGTTCCAGCACCCGGCGCATCCGCAGCGATCCCTTCACCGCCGCCACGTCCGGCGGGTCGGTGCGGGACGCGGACAGGCCGGGGAACAGCGAGCCGAGCGAGCGCAGCGTGGCGGTCTCCTCGCCGAGCGAGGGCAGCACCGAGGCGATGTACTCGACGAACACGCCGGACGGGCCGACCACCAGGATGCCGCCGCCGGCGTACCGGGCCCGGTCGGAGTAGAGCAGGTACGCGGCCCGGTGCAGCGCCACCGCCGTCTTGCCGGTGCCCGGGCCGCCGGAGACGATCGTGACGCCGTTGCCGGGGGAGCGGATCGCCTCGTCCTGCTCGCGCTGGATGGTGGCGACGATGTCCCGCATGCCACGGCCGGTGGCCCGGGACAGCGTGGCCAGCAGCGCCCCGTCACCGACCACCGCCATGTCCGGCGGCGCGGCCTCCGGGTCCAGCAGGTCGTCCTCGATCCGGGTGACCTTCTCCGAGGCGGACTGGATCGTGCGCCGGCGCACCACGCCGCGCGGCTCGGCGGGCGTCGCCTGGTAGAACGCGGCGGCGGCGGGCGCCCGCCAGTCCACCACCAGCGTCTCCGCGTCCACGCCCCGCACACCGAGGCGGCCGACGTGCAGCACCTGACCGGTCCGCAGGTCCAGCCGGCCGAACACCAGGCCCTCGTGCTCGGCGTCCAGCACGTGCCGGCGCTGGGCGGCGTGGAAGACCATCGCGTCCCGCTCGACCAGCGCGCCGAAGTTCCCGACCCGGGCCAGCCGGTAGCCCTCCCGCTCGGCGTCGGCCGCGGACCGGCGCAGTTCGGCCAGCCGGGCGTACACCCGGTCGAGGTGACGCTGCTCGGCGGCGATCTCCCGGTCCAGCGTGGTCTGGTCGGTCAACGCGGATGCTCCTGTGTTCGGAGGGCACGGCGGGCTGAATGAGGGTACGGGCCGCCGGCAACCGGCACATCGGGGCATGCCGCGCACGTGGCGTACGTCTGCCCCGCTCGCGGGCGGGAGACGCTCAGAGGCGGGTCGCCGGGCGGTCGGCCAGCACCCGGTCCAGCACGCCGGCGAGGGCCGCGTTCACCTCGTCGGGGCGCTCCATCATCAGCATGTGCCCGGCACCCGGGCAGACGGTCAGCTCCGTGGTGGGCAGCGCCGCCGCGATGGACTCGGCGCACGGCGGCGGGGTGAGCCGGTCCCGGTCCCCGACCAGCGCGGCGGCCGGCAGCACGCCGAGCGCGGCCAGCGTCTCCAGCCGGTGCTGGGCGCCGATCGAGGCGCGGAAACCACCGATCGAGCGCAGCGTGGCCCGGGCCACCGCCGAGGTGACCAGCCGGATGTCCGCCGGGTCGCAGCGGTCGCCGAACAGCATCCAGCGGATGCTCGGGCGCAGGGCGCGCAGCAGCGCGTGCGGGGGCCGCCAGCCGCCGCAGCGGGCCAGCACCCCGGCGCCGGTGGTCTCGGCCAGGCGGATCAGCCGGGTGATCCGAGGGGAGAGGCCGTACGCGGTGTGGGTGTGCCCCTCGGCGGTGGTGGAGACGAAGACCAGCCCGGCGGTCCGGGCGGCGAACCGGTCGGGGTGGCGGTGGGCGTACTCCATCACGGTCATGCCGCCCATCGAGTGCCCGACCAGGACGACCGGCCCGGACGGGACGATCTCGTCGACCACCGCCGCCAGGTCGTCACCGAGCTGGGCGAGGGTGGCGTCGCGCAGCGCCAGGCAGCTCGACCGGCCGTGGCCGCGCGCGTCGTAGGTGACCACCCGGACCCGGCCGCCGAAGCGTTCCCGCAGCTCGGCGACCTGGCGGTGCCAGCTGCGCCCGTCCAGCGTCCAGCCGTGCAGCAGGACCGCGGTGACCTCGGCGTCGACCGGCCCGGTGACGGTGACGTGCAGGCGTACGTCGTCGGGGAGCCGCAGTTCCAGGTCCGGCATCGTCCACCTCCCGGGCCCACCGGTGTGTGTCCACCGGATGACCCGGCGGTGACACCGGCGTTACCCGCCATGAGACCACGGCAACCGGCCCGGAGAGAAGATTCCCGTCCGGGCCCGCGGCGTCGGATCGGTGACCAGGCTGGGAGGCATGCCGTCCACCAGTCCGCGCGCCGCGCTGGCCGAGCTGCTCGCCGGGAACCGCCGCTTCGTCAGCGGCCAGCCGGTGCACGGGCACGACGTCACCGCCGCCGCGGCGGTGGCCTCCGGCGACCAGCAGCCGTACGCGGTCGTGCTGGGCTGTATCGACTCCCGCGTGCCGTTGGAGGCGATCTTCGACCAGACGTTCGGTTCGATCTGCGTCATCCGTACCGGCGGGCACGTGCTGGACCGGGCCGTGCGGGGCTCGATCGAGTACGTGGTGGAGCAGCTCGGCGTACGCCTGGTGATGGTGCTGGGCCACGAACGCTGCGGCGCGGTCGGCTCCACCGTCGAGGCGCTGCGCACCGGGCGGCGGCCCGGCGGGGACCTGGCGTACGTGGTGGACCGGATCGCCCCGGCGGTCACCGACGTCGGGGTGGACGACCCGGACGCGCACCCGCTGGCGATCCGCCGCCACGTCCGGCGCACGGTGGCCGCGTTGCGCGCCGACGACCGGCTGGCCGGGGCGGTGGAGGCCGGCGAACTGGCGGTGGAGGGCGCGCTCTACGACCTGGCCACGGGCGAGGTCACGCTGCTGCCGCGGGAGCAGACGCGAAACCGCCCGCCGGGGTGATCCCGGCGGGCGGTCGCGGTGGTGCGGGTGAGGGCGCTCAGCCCTCGAAGACGCCGGCCTCGACCAGGCGCTTCTCGGTGGCGTCCCAGCCGTGGTCCGGGTAGGACGCGGCCAGGCCGTTGATCTCGGCGCGGATCTTGGCGGCGTGGCCGGCGGCGGCCAGCACCCGGATCTCCTCGACGAAGGCGTCGGAGTCGGTGCGCAGGTGCGCGGTCTTGCCGTTGGTCAGGTTGCGCACGTAGGCGTGCTTGCCGCCGTTGAGCGGGATCAGGTACTTGAACTCGCCCAGCACGCTGAGGGCGCCACCCTGGCCAGCCTGGCCGGCCCGGACGGACGCGCGCGCGGTCTTAGAGGTGTTGCTCGCCACGGAGGTACTCCTTGCAGACGTACGGTGGGGACGGAAGGCCGTCCGGGGGCTGTGCGGATGACGCCCGGGTGGGCGCCGGCCCGCGAAGATGTACGGCGGCACAGAGAACCGCCCAGAGAACTGTACACGACCACGACACCTGGCTGGTCGTCGCGGCGTCAGAGGGCATAACCGGGTCCACCACCCGGGTATTTCCCGCCCCCGGGGCCCGGCGAATTTTCCGATTCGCTGGCGCACCACCAGTCACACGGGTCATCATGTGTGCCAGGTACCACTCGGTACGACGAGGTCGTAGGGGAAGACGCACCTCGGCTCACCGGGAGGTCACCGTGCCAACGCGTGGCGTCGTATACGTCCACTCGACCCCGCTCGCCGTGTGCTCGCACGTCGAGTGGGCGATCGCGCGCGTCCTCGCCGCGCCGGTCAACCTGCACTGGACGGCGCAGCCCGCCGATCCGGGCGCCCGTCGCGCCGAGTGCGGCTGGACCGGCAGCCCGGGGACCGGCGCGGAGCTGGCCGCTGCCCTCCGGCAGTGGCCCATGATCCGTTTCGAGGTCACCGAGGAACCCAGTCCCGGCGTCGACGGCGAGCGCTTCATGTACGTACCGGGTCGGGGCCTGTTCCGCGCCGCGGTCGGCGCGGCCGGCGACATCCAGCTCGGCGAGGACCGGCTCCGCAGCCTGATGGCCGCCGCGCGCGGCCCGGAGGCGCTCGCGCACGCCCTGGACAAGGCGCTCGGCACCGCCTGGGACGCCGAACTGGAGCCCTACCGGTACGCCGGCGACGGTGCGCCGGTGACGCTGCTCACCCGGGTCGGGTGACGGGGGCCGAGTTGCCCCGATACGGTGGGCCGCGTGTCGATTTCCCCGCGCCGCTCCGCCGTCGCGCTCGCCGCACTGACCGCGCTGCTCGTCTCCGGGTGCTCGGACGGGCCGGACCGGCCCCGCCCCGTCCCGACGAGCCCGGCGCCGTCGTCGGCCGCGCCCGCGCCGAGTGACCAACCGGCCGCCGACCCGGCCGCCCGCGCGGCGGCGCTCGTCGGCACGTTGAGCGACGAGGACCTGGTCGGGCAGGTGCTGATGCCCTACGCGTACGGCAGCTCGGCGACCAAGGTGTCGGCCGGCTCGGCGGCCGGGAACCGGGCGCTCGCCGGGGTCGACACCCCCGCCGAGATGGTCGCGAAGTACCGGCTCGGCGGCCTGATCCTGGTCGGCTTCAGCGCCGACGACCCGACCTCCGGCAACCAGGCCACCACGAACGTCGACAACCCGAAGCAGGTCCGCGCGCTCACCGACGGGCTGCGCGCCGCCGCCGGCAAGCTGCCCGCCGGCGCCGCGCCGTTCCTGATCGGCACCGACCAGGAGTACGGCGTGGTCACCCGGATCACCGACGGGGTGACGCTGCTGCCCAGCCCGCTCGCCGCCGGCGCCGCCGGGAACCCGGCACTCACCGAGGCCGCCTGGCGGGCCGCCGGGGCCGAACTGGCCGCGATGGGCATCAACCTCGACTTCGCGCCGGTCGCCGACGTGCTCGCCACCCGCAGCACGGTGATCGGCTCCCGGTCCTTCGGCGCCGACCCGGCGACCGCGTCCCCGCAGGTGGCCGGCGCGGTACGCGGCCTGCAGGCCGAGGGCGTCGGCGCCGCCGTCAAGCACTTCCCCGGGCACGGCCTGAGCGCCGAGGACTCGCACACCGAGCTGCCCGTGATCAAGCAGTCCCGCGCCGACCTGGACCGGATCGCGTTCCCGCCGTTCCGCGCCGGCATCGGCGCCGGGGCGATGGCGGTGATGTCGGCCCACCTGGACGTCAAGGCCGTCGACCCGGGCACCGCCGCCACCTTCTCCCGCAAGCTGCTCACCGACGTGCTCCGTGGCCAGCTCGGCTTCCAGGGCGTGGTGATCACCGACGGGATGAACATGGCCCCGGCGAAGAAGTGGTCGCCGGGCGAGGCCGCCGTACGCGCGCTCAACGCCGGCAACGACCTCATCCTGATGACGCCGAACGTCACCCAGGCGTACGACGGGCTGCGCGCCGCGCTCAAGGACGGCTCACTGCCCCGCGCCCGCCTGGTCGAGGCGGTCACCCGCGTGCTGACCATGAAGTTCCGGCTGGCCGGGCGGGACACCCCGGCGCTGTCCACGCTCGACGGCGCCGCGCACCGCAAGGCCGCCGACGACCTGGCGACCGCCGCCGTGACGGTGCTGCGCGGCAAGTGCGGCGGCGCGGTGACCGGCCCGGTGAGCGTGACCTCCTCCGGCGGCCGGGAGCGCACCCGCAAACTGCTGACCGAGGCGCTCACCGCGGCCGGGGTCAAGGTCGTGCCCTCCGGCGGCACCGTGGTGCACCTGGTCGGGTACGGCGACGGCGCGAAGGACCTGCGCGCCGACGCCGCCGTGACGGTGGCGATGGACACGCCGTACGTGCTGTCCGGGGCGAAGTCCCCGACGCTGATGGCGACCTACTCGTCCACCCGCGCCTCGATGACCGGGCTCGCGGCGGTGCTCGCCGGCAAGGCCCGCCCGGCCGGTCGCTCCCCGGTGCCGGTCTCCGGCCTGCCGGCCACCACCTGCCGGACCTGACCGCCGCCGTAACTCGGGTGCGGCCCGGGCGGCCGGCTGGCAGGGTGGCGCCCATGGGAGAGGCGGCACAGGGATTCCGGTACGTCGAGCGCGGCGACGGCACGGTGGTGATCACGCATCACGGCCGGGTCGCCGGCACGCTGCGCGGCGGCCGGGCGGCGCAGTTCCTGGCCGAGGTCGGCGACGACCCGCAGCTGGCCATGGCCCGGTGGACCGGCAACTACCGGCGGGGCAACGAGCGGACCGCCCGGCTACACCCCCGCAACCGCGGCTGAGGTGTAAGGAAGGGCCCCTTTTTAACGCCTGCGGTAAAGGAAGGGCCCCTTCTTAACAGCGGCTGTTAAGAAGGGGCCCTTCCTTACATCAGGGGCGGGTGAAGACCAGCGCCACGTTGTGCCCGCCGAAGCCGAACGCGTTGTTCAGCGCCGCCGGGATCTCCATGTGACGCGCCTTGTGCGCGGCGACGTCCAGGGTGAGGCCCTCGTCCGGGTCGTCCAGGTTGATCGTCGGCGGGATCACGCCGTCCCGGATGGCCAGGATGGTGGCGATCGACTCCAGCGCGCCGGCCGCGCCGAGCAGGTGCCCGGTCATCGACTTGGTGGCGGTGAGCACCGGGTGGTCGCCGACCGCCTGTCGCAGCGCGCCGATCTCCAGCATGTCCCCGACCGGGGTGGAGGTGGCGTGCGCGTTGACGTGGACGATGTCGGTACGGGCCACGTCCGCGTCGGCGACCGCCCGGGCGATGGCGCGGATGGCGCCCTCACCCTCGGCGTGCGGCTGCACGATGTCGTACGCGTCCGAGGTGATCCCCGCGCCGGCCAGGCGCGCGTACACCCGGGCGCCCCGGGCGGCGGCGTGGTCGGCGCGCTCCAGGATCACCACGCCCGCGCCCTCACCGAGCACGAAGCCGTCGCGACCGGAGTCCCACGGCCGGGAGGCCCGCTCCGGCTCGTCGTTGCGGGTCGACATGGCCCGCATCGAGCTGAAGCCGGCGATCGGCAGCGGGTGGATGACCGCCTCGGTGCCACCGGCCACCACCACGTCGGCCCGGCCGGCGCGGATGATGTCCAGCCCCAGCGCGATCGCCTCCGCGCCGGTCGCGCAGGCGCTGGCGACGGTGTGCACGCCGGCCTTGGCGCCCAGCTCCAGCCCGACCCAGGCGGCCGGGCCGTTCGGCATGAGCATCGGGATGGTGTGCGGGGAGACGCGCCGGGGTCCGGACGCCTCCAGGATGTCGTCCTGGGCGAGCAGGGTGGTGGCGCCGCCGATGCCCGAGCCGACGCTCACCGCCAGCCGCTCCGGGTCCGGTCCGGCGTCGGTCAGACCGGCGTCGGCCCAGGCCTGCCTGGCGGCGATGATGGCGATCGCCTCCGAGCGGTCCAGCCGCCGCAGCTTCACCCGGTCCAGCACCTCGGCCGGGTCCACCGCCAGCTGGGCGGCGATCCGGACGGGCAGTTCCGCGGCCCACTCCTGGGTGAGCGCACTCACCCCGGAGCGGCCGGCGAGCATGGCGTCCCAGGTCGACGCGACGTCCCCGCCGAGCGGGGTCGTCGCGCCGAGCCCGGTGACGACGACGTCGGGGCGACTCATGATCAGGACTGCGCCTCGATGTAGCTGACGGCGTCCCCGACGGTCTTGAGGTTCTGCACCTCGTTGTCCGGGATCTTGACGCCGAACTTCTCCTCGGCCGCCACCACGACCTCGACCATGGAGAGCGAGTCGACATCGAGGTCGTCGGTGAAGGACTTCCCCTCGGCCACGTCGTCCGGGTTCACCCCGGCAACCTCTTCGAGGATCTCGGCGAGGCCGGCGGTGATCTCGTCACGGGTCATTGCGGTTGGTTCCTCTCATCGGGGGTTACCGGTGACCGGCGTCGCCGGTCACGCACCTCGGCGCGTTCGCGCCCGAGGGGGTTTCAGGGGCAGCGCACGACCTGGCCGGCGTAGGTCAGGCCGCCGCCGAAGCCGAACAGCAGCACCGGGGCGCCCGAGGGCACCTCGCGCCGCTCGACAAGCTTCGACAGGGCCAGCGGGATGCTCGCCGCCGACGTGTTGCCGGACTCGACGATGTCCTTGGCGATGATCGCGTCCGGGATGTTCAGCCGCTTGGCGATGCCGTCGATGATCCGGGCGTTGGCCTGGTGCGGCACGAACGCGGCCAGCTCCGACGGATCCACCCCGGCGCGCTCGCAGGCCTGCAGCGCGAGCGGGGCGATCGCGGTGGTGGCCCAGCGGAACACCGACTGCCCCTCCTGGGTGATGTACGGCTGCCAGCCCTCGATCCGGACCGCGTCGCTCTTCTCCGGCGCGGAACCCCAGACCACCGGCCCGATTCCGGCCGGCTCGTCGTCGGCGGTCGCGGTGACCACCGCCGCCCCGGCGCCGTCGGCGAAGATGATGCAGGTCGAGCGGTCGGTCCAGTCGGTGAAGTCGGAGAGCTTCTCCGCGCCGACGACGATCGCGTTGCGCGCCGCGCCGGCCCGGATCGCGTGGTCCACCGTGCCCAGCGCGTACGCGAAACCGGAGCAGGCGGTGTTGAGGTCGAAGGCCCCGGGCGCGTTGATGCCCAGCTTGGCCGCGACCCGGCAGGCCACGTTGGGGCTGCGGTCCACCGACGAGCAGGTGGCCACCACGACCAGATCGATGTCGGCGGCGGTGAGGCCGGAGTTGGCGAGCGCCTTGCCGGCGGCGGCGGTGGCCATGTCGGCCACCGTCTCGTCGCCGGCGATCCGCCGGGTGACGATGCCGACCCGGTCCCGGATCCACTCGTCGTTGGTGTCGACCATCTGGGCGATCTCGTCGTTCGTGACGACGCGGGAGGGCTGGTAGTGCCCCATCGCGACGATCCGGCTGCCGGCCATTTAGTGCGTTCCTCCGATGCGGACGAGGGGCTGGCCCGGTGCGACCGGGTCGTCGTGGTGTGCGAGCCACTCGACGAGCGACCCGTTGTCGTGCGCCGTCACCTCGACCGGCCCCCGGCCGGTGGCGACGTGGCCGAGGACCTGTCCGGCGCGTACCTCGGTGCCCTCGGCCGGTGCGGCCGACCGGTCGAGGCGCCCGGCGGCGAGCGAGACGACCACCCGGTACGACGGTGCGGTGGGGCGGGCGGCGGGGCCGGCGTGCCGCGCGATCAGGCGGCGCGCGGCGGGCAGGTCGGCCGGGGTGTTCAGGGTGACGATCTCGGGTGCGCCCTCGCCCTTGAGTTCCCGCTTGACCAGCCCGGCCAGGGTGCCGGCCGGCGGCAGCTCGATCACGCCGGTGACGCCCAGGTCGGCCAGCGTGCGCATGCACAGGTCCCAGCGGACCGGGGCGGTCACCTGCCGGACCAGCCGCCGGACCGTCTCCGGGCCGTGCCCGACCGGCGCGCCGTCGAGGTTGGACAGCAGGATCCGGGCCGGGGCGGCGGCGGGGACGCCGGCGGCCACCGCGGCCAGGGCGGTCTCGGCCGGAGCCATGTACGGCGTGTGGAACGCGCCCGCCACCTGGAGCCGGATGACCCGGGTCCGGGCCGGCGGCTCGGCGGCCAGCTTGTCCAGCCCGTCGATCGCCCCGGCGGCCACGATCTGACCGGCGCCGTTGCGGTTGGCCGGGTGCAGCCCGTGGGCGGTCAGCGCGGCGATCACCTCGTCCGGGTCACCGCCGAGCACGGCGGCCATCCCGGTCGGCTCGAGCGCGCAGGCGGCGGCCATCTCCCGCCCGCGTACGCCGGCGAGTGTCACGGCGGACTCGGCCGGCAGCACGCCGGCCAGCGCGGCGGCGCCCAGCTCGCCGACGCTGTGCCCGGCGACCAGCCCGACCTCGTGCATCGGCAGGTGATCGGCGGCGAGCAGCGCGGCGGCGACCAGCAGCGGCTGGGTGCGGGCGGTGTCCTTGATCTCGTCCGCGTCCGCCCGGGTGCCCAGGTGGATCAGGTCCACCCCGGCGAGGGCAGACCACCAGCGCAGACGCGCCTCGGTGCCGGGGAGGTCGAGCCATGGCGCGAGGAAGCCGGGCTTCTGCGAACCCTGTCCGGGGGAGAGTACGGCGAGCACGTGTACGACTCTGACGGATCCGGGCGTGCCGCGCTGTAACGTACGGCACCAAACCGCACTAGAACCTTTAGAGGAAACCTACAAAGATCGCTGGCGATCATCGCCGGTCGGAGACCGCCGGCACCACCGGGTCGAGCCGTCCCACTGTCAGCGCGACCTGCAACGCGAACGCGTCGCGCGGAGCGAGGGGCGAGAAACCGGTCACCTCGGCGATCCGCTTCAGCCGGTAGCGCACGGTGTTCGGGTGCACGAACAGCGCCCGGGCCGCGCTCTCCAGCGTGCCGCCGGCGGCGAAGAACGCGTCGAGCGTCTCCAGCAGCTCGCCGCCGGAGCGGGCCAGCGCCGCGTACACGTCGTGGCGCAGCCGGCGGCGGGCCTCGGTGTCACCGGCCAGCGCGCGTTCCGGGAGCAGCTCGTCGGCGGCGACGGGGCACGGCGCGGTCGGCCAGGCCGGCGCGGCCCGGAACCCGGCGAGCGCCGCGCGCGCCGACTCGGTGGCCTCGTCCAGGCTGGGCACCGCCGGGCCGACCACCACCGGACCCTCACCGAAGGCGGTACGGAGCTTCTCCGTGGCCGCCACCGGATCGGCCGCACCGCCCAGCACGATGACCAGCCGGTCGCCGTGCACGCCGCCGATCACCTCGACGCCGATCCGCCGGGCCTGCCGGTAGACGGTGTGCAGCACGGCCGCGACCTCGCCGCCGGGGGAGCGGCCCACCGCCACCGCGACCGGCGGCGCGTCCGTCCAGCCCAGCGCGGCGGCCCGGCTGGCCAGCACGTCCGGGGAGTCGCCGCGTAGCAGCGCGTCGACAAGCAGCGCCTGCAACCGGGCGTCCCAGGAGCCGCGGCTCTCGGCGGCCCGGGCGTACACCCGCGCGGCGGCGAACGCGATCTCCCGGGAGAAGCGCAGCACCGCCTCCCGCAGCGACTGCTCCTCGCCCGGCACGGCCAGGTCCGACACCTGCTCCTCGACCACGTCGATGGTCACCTTGATCAGCGCCACGGTCTGCTGGAGGCTGATCGAGCGGGCCAGCGCCTGCGGCGCGGCGGCGAAGACCTCGTCGGAGACCTCCTGGGTACGGTCGGTGGCGCCCCCGCCCTGGCGCAGCCACTGCACCAGGGAGCGCACGCCGGCCTGGGCGACGAGCATGACCCAGGAACGCTGGTCGGCGGGCAGCTCACGGAACCACGGCAGCGTCTCGTCCATCCGGGCCACGCTGGCGGTCGCCAGGCCGCCCGCGGCCCGTTCGATGCGCCGCAGCGTCGCCGACGTCTCCGTTCCGCCCGGTTCGCTCACCGCACCAGCGTGACACGGCGTGACCAGCGGATCCACCTCGAGGCGACGGGCCCGCGGCGGCGTGACGATCTCCACCGGTACGCGCTGACGATCTCGTCCGGCCGGGCCAGTACGGTGTCAGGGCACGCCGGGCCAGACTCCGGCCGGGCGGGCGAGGGCGACGCGTGAGGGGGCCGGGATGGCGCAGGGGGAGGCCGAGCACGGTTGCGCCCAGGGTGAGGCCTGCCGGCGGGGTCACGAGCAGCCGGCGACTGCCACGCACCCGCGCCGGCCGTGCCTGCACCATCAGGGGGAGCCGCCGGCCGGGCGGCCGCCGGAACGCGCCGAGGACGAGCCGGGCGTGCCCCGGCAGCGGTCGGCGGAGCCGGCGCACCTGGCCGACGAGCCGTCGCCGGACCAGGGCTGCCGCAGCGATCTGGCGGGCTGGGCGGGTGCCCATCGTCACGGCGCGGTACGCCCGCGCAACCGCACCACCCGCCGGGAGCGCCCGCCGCGCCGCTGGTGCTGACGCGGCGCCGGCCGGGCTGATCCGACACCGGCCGGGATCGGGCGGGGTGCGGGCCGGGCTCAGCGGGTGCGGCGGCGGACCAGCAGCGCGATGCCGGCCAGCCCGGCGGTGATCACCAGTACGACACCCACGTTGAGCAGCAGCAGCCGCTGGAGTTCGCCGAGCGCGGTGTCGATGTTCTGCACCGGGTCGAGCGCCTCCTCCGGAAGCACCCGCTCGCCGCCGCCGATGCCGCCGGCGAGCGTGTCGAACTGCGCCGGCATCGGCACGCCGACCGAGCGCAGCGTCTCGGGCATGTTGAGCCGCCCGAAGAACCAGCCGGCCCGGCTGCTGCTCAGGTCCGGCTGCTTGCCCGGCCGGTAGATCCGCGGACCGCCCTTGGCCAGGGGGAACAGGTCGTAGGTGCGCTGCGGGCCGGCGGCGGTGAGCACCACCACCGTGTACTTCGGACCGAGGTCCTTGGCGGCCGGGCCGCGCAGCTGGCCGGTCGCGCCGAGCCACCTGACCTGGTCGACCACCAGGTTGACCTCGTTCGGCCTGGTGTCGGACCGCAGCTTCAGCGGGCCGTCGAGCCGCTCGCCGCTGATGTCCACGCCGGCCGGGACGGCCGGCTTGGGCTTGGGCGCGGCCTGTGCCGCCGTCGTGCCGGCCAGGGCCAGCGCGCACGCCAGCGCCGCCACGCTCCCGGTCACGGTGACCAGCAGCCGTCTCACCCTACGGATCATCGCCGCCTCCTCGCCCCGTTCGATGGCTGGCTTCCGCTGCAGGTCACACTGGACCGGTGCCCACCACAAAGACTCCGCAAAACGGCGTCCGGTTGCAGCTGGTGGAAGAGTATTTGGAACTATCTGCGAGCTGAGACCGACCAACGAACGGTCGATGATCATCGGCCGGATCCTACCCGGACGGAGGAAACCATGGGGGGCAGGGTCGCCCGTGTGGCGCGTACCTGGGTGGTGGTGCTCGGGATGGTGGCGGCGTTCGCGCTGCTCCCGGCCGCGCCGGCCGCCGCGCACAATTCGCTGACCGGCAGTGACCCGCGCGACGGGGCCCGGCTGGCCGCCGCCCCGGAGCGGATCGAGCTGCGGTTCCTCGCCACGCCGAAGGAGGCCACCACCGAGGTCACCGTCACCGGCCCGGACAACGTGGCCGCGACCGGCGGCGCGCCGGCCTTCTCCGGCAAGCGCGTCACCGTGCCGTTCCGGCCGGGCGCGGCCGGGCTCTACATCGTCACCTACCGGCTGGCGTCCGACGACGGCCATCCGGTCAAGGGGGAGATCCGGTTCACACTGACCACCGGCACCCCGGCCGAATCGCCGTCGGCGAGCACGCCGCCCACCAGCGCCGCCCCGACCGCCGCGCCCACCAGCGCCGCGCCGAGCCCGACCCCGACCCCGACCGCCGCCGAGGCGGACGACGACGGGGGTACGGGCTGGCTGTGGGCGGCCGGCGCGGTGGTGGTGCTGGCCGCGCTGGGCGGCGGGCTGCTGCTGCGCCGCCGGGCCGCCCGCCGCTGACTCCCCGCCCGCTGACGCCGGCCGGTCGGCCTGGGTCGGCTCGCGGGCGACACTCCCCGTGACGCGCCCGGGCGGGTGACTCAGACCAGGCGTACGCGAGCGGCGCGCAGCCGGGTCAGCGTACGGTCGCGGCCGAGCACCTCCAGCGACTCGAACAGCGGCAGGCCGACGGTGCGTCCGGTGACCGCGACGCGTACCGGCGCCTGCGCCTTGCCCAGCTTCAGCCCGCGCTCGGCGCCGACCGCCTCCAGCGTGGCCTTCAGCGACTCGGCGTCCCAGGACTCCAGCGCCTCGAACGCGACGATCGCCGCGTCCAGCAGCTCGGCGGCGCCCTCCTTCATCGCCTTGGCCCAGGCCGCCTCGTCGATCAGCGGGTCGGCCAGGAACAGGAAGTCGACGTTCGGCACGATCTCGCTGAGCACCGCGATCCGGGTCTGGGCGAGCGCTGCAACCGCGGCGAACGCGGCCGGGTCGAACTCGTCGGGCTGCCACGGCGGCGGGGCGATGGTGTCGGTGCCGATGAGCCACGGCCGGCACGCCTCGACGAAGTCCGCCACCGGCAGCGCCCGGATGTAGTCGCCGTTGAACGCGCGCAGCTTCTTCTCGTCGAAGAACGCCGGGGACGGGTTGACCTCGTCCAGCCGGAACTCCTCCTCGATGACCGACCAGGGCACGATCTCCCGGTCGCCCGAGGGCGCCCAGCCCAGCAGCATCAGGTAGTTGCGCATCGCGTCGGCGAGGTAGCCCTCGTCCCGGTACGCCTCGAGCGCGACCTTGTCCCGCCGCTTGGACAGCTTCTGCCGCTTCTCGTTCACCACCACCGGCACGTGCGCCCAGATCGGCGGCTTGACGCCGAGCGCGTCCCACAGCAGCTGCTGCTTCGGGGTGTTCGGCAGGTGCTCCTCGGCCCGGATCACGTGGGTGATCCCCATCGACATGTCGTCGACCACGTTCGCCAGCAGGAACACCGGCGAGCCGTCGCCCCGGGCGATGACGAAGTCCTCGATCAGCTTGTTCTCGAACGTCGGCTCGCCGCGGACCAGGTCGACCACCACGGTCTCGCCCTCGTCCGGCGTACGGAAGCGCAGTGCCCGGCCCTCGCCCGGTCCCAGGCCGCGGTCGCGGCAGAAGCCGTCGTAGCCGCGCTGCTGCGGGCCGGTACGCGCCTGCACGTCCTCGCGGGTGCAGTCGCAGTAGTAGGCCCGGCCGCCCTCGTACAGCCGCTGCGCGGCGGCCCGGTGCTCGCCCGCGTACGAGGACTGGAAGTACGGGCCCTCGTAGCTGCCCCGGGCGATGCCGATCCAGTCGAGCGCGGACAGGATGCCCTCGGTCCACTCGGGCCGGTTACGTGCCGCGTCGGTGTCCTCGATGCGCAGCACGAACACCCCGCCCTGCTGCTTGGCGAAGATCCAGTTCTGCAGCGCCGAACGGGCGCCGCCGACGTGGAACATACCGGTCGGGGAAGGGGCGAAGCGTACACGTACCGTCACGCCCCCCAGCCTACGGCGGACCGCGAGAGGTTTCCGGCAGGGGGCCGGGTCAGGGCACCGACTTGATCTTCACGACCAGGGCGCTGCCGAGCAGGGTGACCGCCGCGGTGACCGCGTACAGCGTCGGGTAGCCGCCGAGGTGCACGACGATCGGCGCGGACAGCGCCGGACCGAGCACCTGCGGCGCCGAGTTGGCAATGTTGATCACGCCGAGGTCCTTGGCCCGGTCGGTGGCGGCGGGCAGCACCTGCGTGATCAGCGCGGCGTCCACCGACAGGTAGACGCCGTACCCGGCGCCGAGCAGCAGCGCCGCGACGATCGCCATCGGCCAGATGGGCGCCACCGCCAGCAGCGTCGCCGCCACCGCCATGATCAGCCCGGAGGCGATCACGAAGACCTTGCGCCGGCCGGAGCGGTCGGACATGCGCCCGGCGGTCACGGCGGTCAGCATCATGCCGACCGTGTAGAGCAGGATCAGGATCAGCAGCGAGCCCTCGGGGTCGGCCACCCGTACCCCGTCGGTGAGGAAGTAGAGCAGGTAGAGCGTGCCGAGCGCGTTGCCGGTCTGCACCAGGAACCGGGTGAACCAGGCCCAGGCGAAGTCGGGGTGCCGGCGCGGGCTGATCCACATGGAGGTGAACAGCGAGCGCAGCCGCAGCGGCGACCGGTGCTCCCGGGGCAGGTGGTCGTCCTGGGTCAGCAGCGCGAACGGCAGCGACAGCAGCAGCACGGCGAGCGCGATCGCCGCGTACCCGGCGGCGTTGCCGGTGACCACGGCGGTCACCAGCACCGCGCCGAGCACCAGGCCCAGCGCCTGCGGGATGCCCACCCAGCCGGACACGCCGCCGCGCTGCGCCACCGGCACCCGGTCCGGGATCGCGGCGGTGAGGCTGGCCAGCATCGCGTTGAAGCAGACCTGCGCGGCGACCCAGGCCACCGCCACCCCGGCGATCGTGTTCTGCCGGGCCAGCAGCACCAGGGCGAGCGCGCCGATCACCGCGCCGAGTGCGGTCCAGACGTGCCGGCGGCCGAAGTGGCGGTTGGCCAGCCGCAGCGAGGTGCGGTCGGACAGCGCCCCGGCGAGCGGGTTCGCCAGCACCGCGGCGAGCGCCCCGATGCCGGTGACCACCGCCAGCATGGCCTCCTTGTCGGCCGGCGCGATCCGTTCCACCTGCTGCGGCAGCAGCACCTGGATCGGGGTGAAGAACGCCATCCAGACGCCCAGGTTGGCCGCGAAGATCAGCGCGATCCAGCCGCGCCGCACCGGCACGGTCGGCTCCGCGAGCGCCGCCGGCAGCGACGCCGGCGTCGGGTTCATCGTGGTCATCGCCGGACCAGATCCCGAAACCAGGTGTACGACGACTTCGGCGTCCGCCGCTGCGTTGCGAAGTCGACGTGCACCAGGCCGAACCGCTTGGTGAAGCCCTCGGCCCACTCCCAGTTGTCCAGCAGCGACCAGACGAAGTACCCGGTCACCGGCACGCCCTCGGCC
Organism: Micromonospora sp. WMMA1949; assembly: GCF_027460145.1. Classification (NCBI taxonomy): domain Bacteria; kingdom Bacillati; phylum Actinomycetota; class Actinomycetes; order Micromonosporales; family Micromonosporaceae; genus Micromonospora; species Micromonospora sp. WMMA1949. The sequence goes on from NZ_JAPZBG010000001.1 coordinate 4,215,092, forward strand.
ACCGCCTGGTGCACCGCGCGCACGTGTCCGTCCAGGTACGCGATCCGCTGCGGGTCGTGCACCCGGCCGTCGGCGTCCGGCGCGTCGTCGTACGCGCAGCCGCTCTCGGTGACCTGGATCGGCGGCAGCGCATCGCCGTACCGCTGGTGCAGCTGGAGCAGCAGTTCCCGCAGCCCGTCCGGGGCCACCGGCCAGTCGAACGCGGTACGCGGGTAGCCGTCGAGCGGCACGATCTCGAACGGCAGCGGCGAGTCCGCCTCCGGCGCCCGGATGCCGGTCGGGTTGTAGTAGTTGACGCCCAGCACGTCGATCGGGGCGGCGATGACGTCCAGGTCGCCGTCGCGTACCACGCCCGGGTCGGGGCCGAGCGCGTCCGGATAGCCGCGTCCGAGCAGCGGATCGGTGAACAGGAGGTTGTGCAGCGCGTCGTACGCCGCGGCGGCGGCCCGGTCCGCGTCGGTGTCGCCGGCCAGGCGTACCGGGGAGTAGTTGTTGGCGATCGCCACCGGGGACGTGCTGCGGGCGCGCAGCGCGGCGACCGCGAGACCGTGCCCGAGGAGCTGGTGGTGGGCCACCGGGAAGGCGTCGAACAGCAGCGTCCGGCCGGGTGCGTGCTCGCCCACGCCGTGGCCGAGGCTCATGTGGATGAACGGTTCGTTGAGCGTGATCCAGAGCTTCACCCGGTCCCCGAGGCGGGCCGCGGTCAGGTCGGCGTACTCGGCGAAGCGGGCGGCCGTGTCCCGGTTCAGCCAGCCGCCCGCGTCCTCCAGCGCCTGCGGCAGGTCCCAGTGGAACAGCGTGGCGACCGGGTCCACGCCGGCGGCGAGCAGGCCGTCCACCAGCCGGTCGTAGAAGTCCAGCCCGGCGGCGTTGGCCGGGCCGGTGCCGGCCGGCTGGATCCGGGGCCAGGCGATGGAGAACCGGTACGCGGACACCCCCAGCCCGGCCAGTAGCGCGGTGTCCTCGGCGTACCGGTGGTAGTGGTCGCACGCCTCGTCGCCGGTGCTGCCGTCGGCGATCCGGCCCGGGGTGTGGGCAAAGGTGTCCCAGATGGACGGACCGCGCCCGTCCACCGAGGTCGCTCCCTCGATCTGGTACGCGGAGGTGGAGACCCCCCAGCGGAAGCCGGCGGGGAACTCGGGCATCGGCGCGGTCGTCAAGTCACCCTCCAGGAACGTGAAGCGTGCTCGCGACTCTAGGGCCCTGCGGACCGCCGCGCCATAGGCCGAGATGACTGGATGGCGCAAGGGGGTTCGGCGTGTCTTGGCCGAACCCGTCCGCTTAAGTCCGATTTACACATAGAGTGCCGAATATCGCGGATGTGATTTAAGTGGGGGAAAGATACTCATGATCCTCGTGGAACGAAGCGCACACGTGGCGGCGCCGGTGGATGTGGTCTGGGACGTCGTGCAGCGCGCCGAGCAGCTGCCGGCCTGGCTGGCGGGAGTCCGCGCGGCCGAGGTCCTGTCCGGGGAGGGATTCGGGCGGCGGCAGCTGGTCCAGGCCGGACGCGGCGCCGCGCACGAGGCCGAGGTGATCGCCTTCCAGGAGCCGACCCTGATCGGCTGGCGCGAACGCGCGAAGGGTGCCGGCGCCCGTGCCGAGGCGCGCACCGAGATCTACGTCCAGCTGACCCCGGACGAGGAGGAGGGCGGCACCGTCGTACGCCTGATCGTCGTGCGGTGGCCCGCCGGACCCGTCAAGGCGGCCCTGCTCCGGCTCGGCCTGCGCCGGGTCGGCGCCGACCTGGAGGACTCGCTGGCCCGGCTGACCGACCTGGCCGCCGTCGGCTGACCGAGCCCGTCCCGGCGTCGCCCGCGATGGTGACGGCCCGGCGTTCCCGCCAGGGACGCCGGGCCGTCGTCGCATCGGGGGACGAGAAGGGCCCGGCGCGCCTGGCGTCGGGCCCTTCTCGCGTGACGGGTACTAGCTGTCGCCGCCGGTCTCGCCGACCGGGGCGGCGTTGACGTCGTCCAGCGCGTACTTGCGGGCGGCGTCGGCCGGCACGTGGGCCGGCACCACGCCGCGCAGCGCGAGCTGGCGCAGCGTGGCCACCGCCACCGACTCGGCGTCCACGTGGAAGTGACGGCGCAGCGCGTGCCGGGTGTCCGACATGCCGAAGCCGTCGGTGCCGAGCGAGGTGTAGTCGCCGGGTACCCAGCGGGCGATCAGGTCCGGTACCGCGCGCATCCAGTCGCTCACAGCGACCTTCGGCCCGTCGGCGTCGGCCAGCTTCCGCGCGATGTACGGCACCCGCGGCTCCTCGCCCGGGTTGAGCAGGTTGTGCTCCTCGCACTCCACCGCGTCACGGCGCAGCTCGGTCCAGGACGTCACCGACCACACGTCGGCGGCCACGCCCCAGTCCTCGGCGAGCAGCTGCTGGGCCTTGAGCGCCCACTGCATGCCGGTGCCGGAGGCCAGGATGTTCGCCTTCGGCGCGTCGTCGCCGACCTGCGGCGCGGGGGAGTAGCGGTGGATGCCCTTGACGATGCCCTCGACGTCCACCCCCTCCGGCTCGGCCGGCTGGAAGATCGGCTCGTTGTAGACGGTGAGGTAGTAGAAGATGTTCTCCTGCGCCTCGCCGTACATCCGGTGCAGGCCGTTCTCCACGATGTGCGCCAGCTCGAAGGCGAACGCCGCGTCGTAGGAGACCACCGCCGGGTTGGTGGCGGCGAGCAGCAGCGAGTGGCCGTCCTCGTGCTGGAGGCCCTCACCGTTGAGCGTGGTCCGGCCGGCGGTCGCGCCGAGCACGAAGCCCCGCGCCATCTGGTCCGCCGCCGCCCAGAACCCGTCGCCGGTGCGCTGGAAGCCGAACATCGAGTAGAAGATGTACAGCGGGATCATCGGCTCGCCGTGGGTGGCGTACGCCGTACCGGCGGCGGTGAACGAGGCGACCGACCCGGCCTCGTTGATGCCCTCGTGCAGGATCTGGCCGGTGGTCGACTCCTTGTAGGACAGGAACAGGTCCCGGTCCACGGCGGTGTAGCGCTGACCGTGCGGCGAATAGATCTTCTGCGTCGGGAACAGCGAGTCCATACCGAAGGTACGGGCCTCGTCCGGGATGATCGGCACCCAGCGCTTGCCGAACTCCTTGTCCTTCATGATGTCCTTGAGCAGGCGGACGAACGCCATCGTGGTGGCGACCTTCTGCTTGCCCGAGCCGCGCTTGACGTCGGAGAACCGCTCGGTGCCCGGGATGGCCAGCGTCTTGCGCGCGGTACTGCGCGTGGGCAGGTAGCCGCCGAGCTGCTGACGCCGGTCCTTCAGGTACGTGATCTCGTCCGACTTCTCGCCCGGGGTGTAGTACGGCGGGAGGTACGGGTTCTCCTCCAGCTGCTTGTCCGGGATGTCCAGGTAGAGGCGGTCGCGGAAGAGCTTCAGGTCCTCCAGCGTCAGCTTCTTCATCTGGTGCGTGGCGTTACGGCCCTCGAAGTGCGAGCCGAGCGTCCAGCCCTTGATCGTCTTGGCGAGGATCACCGTCGGCTGGCCGGTGTGCTCCATCGCCGCCTTGTAGGCCGCGTAGAGCTTGCGGTAGTCGTGGCCACCCCGCTTGAGGTTCCAGATCTCGTCGTCGGACAGGTGCTCGACCATCTTGCGGGTCCGCGGGTCGCGGCCGAAGAAGTGCTCCCGCACGTACGCCCCGGACTCCGCCTTGTAGGTCTGGTAGTCACCGTCGGGCGTGGTGTTCATGAGGTTGACCAGCGCGCCGTCGGTGTCCGCGGCGAGCAGCGGGTCCCACTCCCGGCCCCAGACGACCTTGATGACGTTCCAGCCGGCACCCCGGAAGAACGCCTCCAGCTCCTGCATGACCTTGCCGTTGCCGCGGACCGGTCCGTCCAGGCGCTGGAGGTTGCAGTTGATCACGAAGGTGAGGTTGTCCAGCTCCTCGCGGGCGGCCACGCCGATCGCGCCGAGCGACTCGACCTCGTCCATCTCACCGTCGCCGAGGAACGCCCAGACGTGCTGCTGGGAGGTGTCCTTGATGCCGCGGTGCTGCAGGTAGCGGTTGAACCGCGCCTGGTAGATGGCGTTCAGCGGCCCGAGGCCCATGGAGACGGTGGGGAACTCCCAGAAGTCCGGCATCAGCCGCGGGTGCGGGTACGACGGCAGCCCGCCACCGGGGTGCGACAGCTCCTGCCGGAACCCGTCGAGCTGGTTCTCGCTGAGCCGGCCCTCCAGGAACGCCCGCGCGTACATGCCGGGGGAGGCGTGACCCTGGTAGAAGATCTGGTCCCCGCCGCCGGGGTGGTTCTTGCCCCGGAAGAAGTGGTTGAAGCCCACCTCGTAGAGGGACGCCGAGCTGGCGAACGTGGAGATGTGCCCACCGACGCCGATCTCCGGGCGCTGTGCCCGGTGCACCAGCATCGCGGCGTTCCACCTGATGTACGCCCGCAGCCGCCGCTCGACGTGCTCGTCACCCGGGAACCACGGTTCGCGCTCCGGCGGGATCGTGTTGATGTAGTCGGTGGTGGTCAGGGATGGCACCCCGACCTGCCGCTCGCGGGCCCGCTCCAGCAGGCGCAGCATGACGTACCGGGCTCGCTTTGTCCCGCGCTCGTCGATGACACCGTCGAGTGACTCGACCCATTCGCTGGTTTCTTCAGGGTCGATGTCCGGAAGCTGGCTCGGCAGACCAGCGGTGATCACCGGGCGCTTGCGTTCCGTAGCCACAGGCGTTCCCTCGGTTTCGTGTGGGATAGGTCTCTAGCGCCATCCTGCCCCCTGGTGGCGCGTGTCGTCACCTCTCCCGCCCCCAGACGCGACGCTGAACACAGGTACCCATCAGTAACTTTGCGCGATCACCGGATGCGCTATCGGCGGGCGCGGCAGGGAACCGGGCGCTGCGGCAGAATGCGCCGTATGCGCAGTGAGGTGATCACCGTCCGGACCGGCTCCCGCCCGACCGTCCGGGACATCACGAGCGAGGCCGAGCGCTTCGTCTCCGGGGCCGGCGACGGGCTGCTGCACGTCTTCGTCCCGCACGCCACCGCCGGGCTGGCGATCATCGAGACCGGCGCCGGGTCCGACGACGACCTGCTGCGGGCGCTCGACGACCTGCTCCCCACCGACGACAGGTGGCGGCACCGGCACGGCTCACCCGGGCACGGCCGCGACCACGTGCTGCCGGCGTTCGTGCCGCCGTACGCGACGCTGCCGGTGCTCGGCGGGCGGCTGCAGCTCGGCACCTGGCAGTCGATCTGCCTGGTCGACACCAACGGCGACAACCCCGACCGCCAGGTGCGCTTCTCGTTCCTGGCCGGCTGACGCGCGGACGACCGGGCGGGGCTTTCCGCCGAACAGCGCTCCATGATCGGCAATCGGTTGCAGGAGGTGCCTGACCGTTCGGCTGATCGAAGATCGACTTCGTCCTAACATGAACGGATGGCGCATTCCACCGCTCCCACCGCCGGCGACCGGGCCGGCCTCGCCGGGGAGACCGTGCGCCGGATCCTGCGCATCGCCGCCGCGATGCGGCACCACCAGGACGAGGGGATCGCCGCGCTGGGGCTCACCCCGGCGGCGGCCCGCGCGCTGCACGAGCTGGACCCGGACCGCCCCCTTCCCGCACGCGACCTCGCCGAGCAACTCGGCTGCGACAGGTCCAACGTCACCGGCCTGGCCGACCGGCTCGAGCAGGCCGGACTGGTGGAACGACGGACCGACCCGGCCGACCGGCGGCAGAAGACGCTGGTGGTCACCGGACGCGGCCGGGAGGTCCGCGACCGGGTCGGGCAGGTCATGTCGGACTCCCGACTCCTCGACGGCCTGAGCACCGCCGAGCTGGCCGCGCTGCGTGAGCTGGTGTTCAAGGTCTCCGACGGCGGCTGCCCGGAGGGCTGCGGCGACGTCTGAGCCACGCCGGGCGGAACGTGTCCGACTGGGCGCGGCGGGCCCGAGTCGGTAATGCTTTCCGACGTGACCACCCCGCACGATCTCGACGACCGGCTCCGAGCCGAACTGGCCGCGCTCGGTGCGCCCGACCAGCGGCGCGACCTGGGCGAACCGCTGCCCGACGGCGGGCCGTTGACCGGTGCGCAGGCGCTCGCCCTGTTCGACGCGCAACTCACCAGCCGGCTGCTCGACCTGGCCGGGCTCTGGCTGCATGGGTTCGGTGAGGGGTACCACACGATCGAGTCGGCGGGCCACGAGGGCAACGCCGCGGTGGCCGCCGCGCTGCGGCCGACCGACCCGGCGCTGCTGCACGCCCGCTCCGGTGCGTTCTACTGCCTGCGCGCCGCCCAGGCCGCCGGCGCCTTCCCGCCCGCCCCGTCGTCGCCCTCCGGCACCCTGTCCGACGCCGCGTCGCCCCCCGCCGCCACACCCGACACCGCCCGCACCGGCGCGTCCGGCGCGCCCTCCGACGCCCGGCCCGACGAGGCGAACCCCGCATCCACCGCGCCGCACCCCATCCCGGCCTCCGGCGTGCCGCTCACTGCCACGGCCTCCGACACCTCACCCGTCGAGCCGATCCGCGCATTCAGCGCACCGCACACCGCCCCAGATTTCGACGCCGCACCCGCCGACCCGGCCCACGCCTCCAGCGCGCCGCTCGCCGTCCCGGCTTCCGGCGCCCCATCCGCCGACCCGGCCCACGCCTCCAGCGCACCGCTCACCGCCCCGATCACCGGCGCCGCACCCGCCGAGCAGGCCCGCGCCTCCACCGCGCCGCACACTGCCCCGGCCTCCGGCGCCTCGTCCGCCGAGCCTGCGTCACGCCCCGCCCCGGCCGTCGACGCCTCATCCGCCGAGGCTGCCCCGCGCACCGCCCTGGCCCAGCCGGACACCGCTCCCGGCGCGCCGGCCCAGCCCGACGCGGATAGCAACCCGTCAGCCACTCCCACCCCCCGGGACCCGGGGAGATCTTGGAGCGAAAGTGCCCCTATGGGGGCCGTTTCGTACCAAGATCTCGAGCGGGCGGGCGTGCGGGACGACGTCGCGCGCAGCGATGGCGGGGGCGGCGGGGAGGCGGGCAGGCTTCCGTCGGGAGCGGCGATCGCCGTGGACGCGGACGGGGACGCGACTGTCGTCGTACCCGATCTGCCGCAGCCCGCGCCCGACGACGCGTTCGCGGCGGCGGCGCGCGACGTGCTGCGCGGCATCGTCGCGTCCGCGGAGGAACCGGCCGCCGGCGGCCGGGCGAAGGTCTTCGGTCGCGCCGACCTGGCGGTGGTGCCGACCGCGGCGACCGCCGGTGCGCACCTGCCGCGCGCGGTCGGCCTGGGGCTGGCCCTGGAGCGGCTGCGCCGGGGCGCGCGGTCCGCGGACGGCGACGCCGAGGCGGCCGCCTGGCCCGCCGACGCCGTGGTGCTCTGCTCCTTCGACGACGGCGCTGTCGACCACGCCGCGGTCACCGCCGCGCTCAACACGACCGGCTGGTACGACCACACCGGCCTGCGCCTCCCGGTGCTGTTCGTGTGCGAGGACAGCGGTCGCGCCGCCGAGGGGTGGGTGGCCGCCACGCTGCGGTCCCGGCCCGGCATCCGGTACTTCGCGGCCGACGGCACGGACGTGGTCGCCGGCTACCGCGTCGCGGCGGAGGCGGCGGCCTGGGTACGCCGGCACCGCCGGCCGGCCGTGCTGCACCTGGGCGCGGTCCGGCTGATGGGGCCGGGTGACGGCGACGCGGCCCGCGACCCCCTGCTGGCCACCGCGCGGCTGCTGGTGACCTCCGGGTACGCCAGTGGCGAGGAACTGCTGGCCCGGTACGACGAGCGGGGCTGGCAGCTGCGCCGCGTCGCCGAGGAGGTGCTGGACGAGCCGAAGCTCGGGTCCCCGGTCGAGATCGTGCGGGAACTGGCGCCGCGCCGCCCGGTCCGGGTGTCCCGCGCGGTGGCCGAGGCGGCGGCGCGGGCGGCCGGGCCGGGCGCCGGGGCGCGGGCGGAGGCGTTCGGCGGCAAGCCGCCGGAGCTGACCGGCCCGCTGACGCTGGCACAGAGCATCACCGCCGCGCTCGCCGACGGCATGCTCGACCACCCCGGGACGGTGGTATTCGGGCACGAGGTGGCCGCCCGGGGCGGGGCGCACGGGGTGACCGACGGGCTGCGGGACCGGTTCGGGGCGGCGCGCGTGTTCGACACGCTGCCGGACGAGACCTCGATCCTCGGACTCGGGCTGGGCGCCGGACTGGCCGGGCTGCTGCCGGTGCCCGAGATCCGCCACCTTACGTCGCTGCACGGCGCCGAGGACCAGCTCCGCGGCGAGGCGGCAACCATGCGCTTCCTCTCCCAGGGCGCGTTCCGCAATCCGATGGTGGTGCGGGTGGCCGGCCTGGCGATCCCGGACGGGCTCGGCGGGTACGACCGCAACGACAACTCGCTCGGGGCGCTGCGGGACGTACCGGGGCTCGTGGTGGCCGTGCCGGCCCGGCCGGACGACGCCGCGCCGATGCTGCGTACCTGTCTCGCGGCGGCCCGGGTGGACGGCAGTGTCTGCGTCCTCGTGGAGCCGGTTGCGCTCTACCACGTCCGCGACCTGTACACCGAGGGTGACGAGGAGTGGACCGCCGAGTACGCCGAGCCGGGTGCCTGGGCGGACCGTCACGTGCCGATCGGGCGGGCCCGGGTGTACGGGATCGGCTCCGCCGAGGACCTCACCATCATCACGTTCGGTAACGGCGTGCGTATGTCGCTGCGCGCGGCGGCCACGCTGGCCGAGGAGGGCGTGGGCAGCCGGGTGGTGGACCTGCGCTGGCTGGCCCCGCTGCCGGTGGCCGACATCATCAGGGAGGCGTCGGCGACCGGCCGGGTGCTGGTGGTGGACGAGACGCGGCGGTCCGGCGGGGTGGGCGAGGGCGTGCTGTCCGCGCTCGTCGACACCGGGTACGTGGGGGCCGCACGCCGCGTTGCCGGACTTGACTCGTTTGTACCATTAGGTCCGGCTGCCCGTCAGGTTCTGGTCTCCGCGGAAGCCATCACCCAGGGTGCCCGTACGCTGCTGGCACGGTAAATTCCGTTCCACCCGGTGCGCCACTTGCGCGGCGAGCCGCAACTGTGTGGACTGGGCCCGACGGTGTCACCCGACGCCACGAGCAGGGATAGATGAGGAGGCACGCGACAGTGAGCGCGACCGCTGGCCAGGCCGACGGGGTACGCAGCCTGGCGGACCGGTTCGGTATCGAGCCGGGCATGGTCGTCATGGAGATGGGCTACGACGACGACGTCGACACCGATCTCCGGGACGCCCTGACCGACCGCTGTGGGGAACTCGTCGACGAGGACACCGACGAGGTTGTCGACGCGGTTCTGGTCTGGCACCGCGACGGCGACGGTGACCTGTTCGAGCTCCTCGTCGACGCCCTCGGGCCGCTCGCGGACAACGGCGTGGTGTGGCTCCTGACCCCCAAGGCCGGCCGGGACGGCCACGTCGAGCCGAGCGAGGTCGCGGAGAGCGCACAGACCGCAGGGCTGCAGCAGACCTCGACCGTCAACGCCGGCCGCGACTGGAGCGGCGCCCGCCTCGTCATGCGGCGCGGGTCGAAGAGCAAGAAGTAGGGCGGCGCCGCACACCCGGCGACCGCGGTCGCCGGGTGTGGCAGGCTGATCATCTCCAGACCCGATCCCCGAGGGAGCACGCATGCCCATCGAGGTTGGCGCCGAGGCGCCCGACTTCCTGCTCAAGGACCAGAACAACCAGGAGGTCCGGCTCTCCGACTTCCGCGGTCGCAAGACCGTGCTGCTGGTCTTCTACCCGCTCGCCTTCACCGGCATCTGCCAGGGCGAGCTGTGCGAGGTGCGGGACAACCTCAACGAGTACGTCAACGACGACGTCCAGGTGCTGACCGTCAGCGTCGACTCCGTGTACGCCCACAAGATCTGGGCCGACCGGGAGGGCTACCAGTTCCCGCTGCTGGCCGACTTCTGGCCGCACGGCGCGGTGGCGCAGGCGTACGGCGTCTTCAACGACGTCGCGGGCATCGCCAACCGGGGCACCTTCGTCATCGACAAGGCCGGCGTGGTCCGGTTCGCCGAGATGAACATGCCCGGTGAGGCGCGCGACCAGCAGGGCTGGCGCAAGGCGCTGGCCGAGGCCGTCGCCGCCTGAGTCCCACACCCCAGGCACGTCGTTGCGCGGGGCCGGAGGCGGACAGGTAAGCTGGCCGCTCCGGCCCGCCGTACGGGCGTTCCGGGCGCGTAGCTCAGTGGGAGAGCACTCGCCTTACAAGCGAGGGGTCGCAGGTTCGAAACCTGCCGCGCCCACCACCTTTCAGAAATCCGTAGCATGCGCCTGTGTCGGATGATCCCGTCTTCACGGCAGTGCTCGACAGCCTGCTCGACTGCCTGGCGTTCTTCGAGCTGTGCGATGACGAAACGCTTCACCCCGACACCGCCGTACGGCAGTTGGAGGACGCGGCGTCCCGCCTCAGCGGCCTGGCGCCCGCCGATCGGGCTCGCCTGGCCGCGGCCATCACCGCCAGAGCGCAGAGCTTCGAGCCGCCGTACCGTCGGTTCGTCGAGGAGGCGCCGGGAGCGTTCGGGCTTCTGGACGAAGACGACTGAGCCGAGCCGTCACGCCTGGGCGTTGCCCGGCCGGCGTTCGGCGTGCTGGTCGGCGTCGGCGTACGCGGTGGCTTCGAGCTGCCGGCGTTCTTCCGGGTCGAGTTGGCTGTAGTAGGTCCAGAAGGTGCCGAACGCGTCGCTGATCGCAGGTCCGTACGTGCTGGTGGTGGCCGCGTTCCTGAGCGTCATGTGGCCGTCGAGGACGGCGCGGGCCATCTCGCGGAGTTCGGGTTGTGGGCTGTCGGCGAGCCGGTCGAGGCTGTCGCGCAGCGCCTTCACGCGTCGGGGGTCGCCGCCGGCGATGTCGGCGATCTCGCTCATCGGGTGGCTCCGGAGGTGACGAGCGGGTGGTCGTACCCGTTGCTGCCGGGTAGCGCGGGGAGCTTGACGGATTCCAGGTCGCCGAGCCGATGGGTCAACGCGGACCGGAACGCGAGGACGGCGGCGTTGGCGTGCTGGTAGAGCTGTGTGGCCTGGCCCCACAGCCGGAGCATGTTGGCGACCTCGACGGCGGCCACGCCGTAGCCGATGACGGCGCCGACACCGGTCGCCGCGGTGACGGTGCCGGCGGCGGCGGAGATGCCGGCGATGATGGCCGCGTCGACGAGGCCCTTGATGATGCCGCCGATCGATTCGCCGATGGACCAGACCGAGTCGGCCATGATCTTGTATTCGTTGCCGATGTCGTTGAGCGGCCCGCGCAGGGCGGCGGTGGCGCCGGAGAGCTGCGTGAAGTAGCTGTGGGCGGCGTCTCCCGCCTGCCCGTTCCACATCTGGTGCAGCGTCGCGGCGCCGGTCTGGACGTTGAGGGCCAGGTCGTGCAGCGCGTTGCCGGCGTTGCTCAGCACGGGCTGCATGACGGCAAGGGCCTCCCAGTTGCCGAACAGGCGTTCCTGCATCCAGGAGATCGGGTCGAAGCCGAAGACCGCGTCGAAGCCCTTCATGGCCCACGACGTGGGGCTCACGTAGTCCATCCAGCCGAGAGCGTTCGGTGGTGAGTCCGGCTCCGGCGGCGGGGTGAGGCTGCCGGACACGTCGCGCAGGTCGACGAAGGGCGGCGGGGGACAGACGAGGGTCTTGAGTTCTTCCTCCAGCGCTGTCGGAGGCTGGCAGGGGACGGCACCCGGGAGCGTGCGGTCCATGTCGGCTGCTGACCGCAGATCCGTCTTGCGGTAGTAGGCGGCGGCAGCGGTCAACTCCGGCCCGGACGCGTCGAGCAGCGTGGTCAGCCGCTTCATCGTGTCCGCGATGACTGTGGAGGCGTGTCGATGACCGTCGGCGGCGATGGCGATGAGCTCGCCGCCGCTGGCCTCCTTGGTGTGGTTGCCGATGTAGCCCGCGATCGCGCTCGCGTCGCCGCTGGCGCGGTCCACCTGCCGGGCGTAGTTGACCAGCGCCGCGGGTTCGACGTCGAAGCTCACGGTTCGAGCACCGTGGCGAAGAGGACCAGCCCGGCCAGGCCGACCACCACGAGCGCACTCGACACGATCAGCAGCCTGACCGCCAGCCGGTGCTGGTGACGAACCGGGTAGTAGGCGGCCCCGACCAGCCCGGCGAGCACGAGGACGAGCATCGGGATCAGCCGCCGTCCGTCCGCCGCGCCGACGACCGTGGCGAACACCCCGACGAAGCCGAAGAAGATCGCCACGTTGGCGATCGCGTTCCGCAGATTGGCGTACGCGGTGACCTGCAGGTCGGCGACCGCGCCGCGGACGTCCCGCTCGGCCTGCGCCCGCTCCTCCGGAGACATCGGTTTACGCGGCTTGCGCCGGCTCTTGTTACCCCCCGCAACCATGCGGGCGACGATAGCAATCATCGCCCTGCTCAGGCTGTCCCTCCCGTCCCACCCACCGTGCCCGGACGGTCGAGAGCGGACGGTCAGCGATCTGCCGGAGAGGTCAGGAACTCCAGCCGCCCACGCCGCCGCTTCCGGTGTTGCTGCCGTCCGTGCGATTCCGGTGGTCGTCGAGCCTGCGGCGGGCCTCGGCGGATGCCCGGAGGTCACGTACCTGGCGGCCGTCCACTCGTGTCTGCCGACGACGACGTAACAGGCCGGCGGCAAGCACGGCTGCCGCGACGACGAGTACGAGAATGATCCAGCGCATGTCGACCTCCCGGGTCATGCCTGCCCCCAGTGTGCGCCGCCGGTCAAGGGTTCCAGGGTCGGCATCCGGCCACGACAGCGGTGCTGCGGGCGGAGCCGCTCAGGCGGGATGCTCGCGCAGGAACGACCGTGCCGCCGCCTTCGCGGCCGCTGTCGCCTCCTCCGTCTGGTCGAAGGACGGGCCCCAACCGGTGTAGACCTCGAGGAAGCGGTCGGCGACTGCTCGCAGCTCCGGAGCCTGGGATTCGGCCGCCTGGCAGTAGATCTCGTACGCCAGGTCCTCGGCGTCGCCCTCTCCCGCGACGATGGCCGCCGCTGCCTGGCGCATCAGGTGCAGCCGAGCGCCGCCCTCGTCCGGGACCGGCTAGCCGAGCTCGTCCATCGCCTGCCGGAACAGGTCGACGGCCTCCCGGGACTGGCCCCTGGACAGGCCGGCGAGTTCACGCAGGCTGGGCGAGTCGATGCCACGGGCCAGCGCGTGAGCGGCCGCCATCGGCAGGTCGTCGCCGAACGGTTCGTCCATGGCCAGCCGGACGGCGACGTCGCGCAGTTGCTGCATCCCGCAGACATTAGGCGGTGCCGGGAAGCGGCACCGGCCGTCGCACCGCCGTGCGGCGACCGAGGAGGAACTCGATATGACTGAGAGGCATATTTATGCCTCTCAGTCATATCGGTTCGAGGCCTCAGTCCTCCGGCAGGCGTGACTCCGTGTGACCGGACGGTCAGGCGTCGCGGGAAGGGCGCTCGCCGTCGTCTTCCGGGTCGGCGGTGAGGGGCAGCGTGGGCCAGGACGCGAGGTCGTGGAGCATCTGCCGGTCGTGGGTGGCGACGACCACCGTGGCCCTGGTCGTCAGCAGGGCTGCAGTGAGGTCGTCGACCAGCGGCGCCGACAGGTGGTTCGTGGGTTCGTCGAGGATCAGCAGGTCGGGACGTTCGGCCAGCCGCAGCGCCAGGTTCAGCCGCCGTTGCTGTCCGTGCGACATCCGGTCGACCGGGGTACGCCGGGCCTCGGCGTCGAGCAGGCTCGTCGCGCTCAGCGGCAGCGCCGTGCCGCCCCGGAGGCGCCCGGTGGAGCGCAGCCGCCCCACGTGCTGCTCGTACAGGTCGTGCGCGAGCATCCCGGGCGGCCAGTCGGGCACCTCCTGACCGAGGTACGCGACGCGTGCCCCGGACAGGTGGCGGACCTCCCCGGTCGACGGCGTGAGGTCGCCGGCCAGCACGGAGAGCAGCGTCGACTTGCCCGCGCCGTTGGGCCCGGTCACCAGCAGGCGGTCCCCGCCGTCGAGCGTGAGCGTGACCGGGGTACGCAGACGCCCGGCCACCGTGACGTCGTGGCACCGCAGGATCGGCAGTCCGGCCCGGGTGTCCAGCGGCGGCCAGCGCAGCGGCTGCGGCGGCTCCGGCACGGTGACCCGGTGCGCGTCGAGTGCCTCCTGCCGGCGTCGTAGTGCCTGGACCAGGCCGGGCGCGCGGGACTGGCGCTGGTGCTTGCCGTGGCCCTTGGCCGGACGCCAGCCGGTGCTGAGCCGATCCTGCGCCTCCCGTACCCCGTCGGCCAGCCGCTGGTGCTCGGCCTGCTGTGCCTCGTGGTCGCGTACCCAGTTCGCGAAGTCGCGACTGCGTCCGTCCTGCCAGGCGGCGTAGTCCCCGGCGTAGCGGCGCGGGCGCCCGTCCGCGCTGGGGTCGAGGTCGAGGAACTCCGTGGCCACGTCCCGCAGCAGGGCGCGGTCGTGGGTCACCAGCACCACGCCTCCGGGGTGCTCGCGCAGCCGGGCGGTGAGGAAGGCGAGGCCGGTCGTGTCGAGGTGGTTCGTCGGCTCGTCCAGCATCAGCAGGTCGACCCGGGCCCCCAGCAGGCACGCCAGCCGTACCCGGTAGCGCTGGCCGACGGACAGCGTGGCCAGCGGGCGGTCCCGGTCCGGGCAGGCGTCGAGACCGGCCAGCGCCACGTCGACGCGACGCTGCGCGTCCCAGGCGTCCAGCCGGGTGGCGGCGTCGAGCGCGGCGGCGTACGCGTCGTCCGCGCCGGCCCGGCCCTCGGCCAGCGCGTCGGCGGCGTCGTCCAGTGCCCGCAGCGCGCGTGCGGACTCCCGGATCGACCCGTGGACGAGCGTGCCCACTGTCTCGCCGTGGCGCGCCTCCAGGTTCTGCCGGGCGACGCCGATCGTGCCCAGCCGTTCCACGGTGCCCTGGTCGGGCACGAGAATGCCGGCCAGCACGTGCAGCAGGGTGGTCTTGCCGCGGCCGTTCTCGCCGACGACCGCCAGGCGGGAGCCGGCGGAGACGGTCACGTCGACGTCGGACAGGACGACCCGGCCGCCGCGTACGACACGGACGCCGTCGGCCCGGACGTGCGCCCGGTGCCCGGCGGGCAGCAGGCCGTCCGCGGCGAACGGGGATGAAGGAATGTTGTCGAGGTTGTTCACAGTCCGCTCTCGGCTCGTCGTGGAGCCGGGCAGCGCGAGGACACCGCCCGGCGGGAACGCCAGGACGGCGGAGCAGAGCTGGTACGTCAGAAGAAGCCGGTCACCCTGCCGCCGTCAGCGGAGGGACCAGGGCTTCATGACGGCGGCGTGGAACCTCATGCGGCCAACACTACCGGAGCGGAACCGGGGATCATCGGGATTATCGGCGCAGGCGGGCGTGGGCCTCGGCGTCGAGCAGGTCGTTCACCGCGAGCGCCGAGTTGATCAGGGCGAGGTGGCTGAACGCCTGCGGGTAGTTGCCGATCTGCTCACCGGTGGAGGCGATCTCCTCGGCGTAGAGGCCGAGGTGGTTGCTGAAGGTGAGCATCTTCTCCAGGGTGAGCCGGGCGTCGTCCAGCCGGCCGGAGCGGGCCAGTGCCTCCACGTACCAGAACGTGCACATGTTGAACGTGCCCTCGTGGCCGGGCAGCCCGTCGGGGGAGTGCAGCGGGTCGTACCGGTGGACCAGGCTGTCCGAAACCAGATCGCGCTCGATCGACTCCAGCGTGGACAGCCAGAGCGGGTCGGTGGGCGTGACGAACCCGACCGCCGGCATGTAGAGCAGGGCGGCGTCGAGCACGTTCTCGTCGTACGCCTGCACGAAGCTGCCGCGTTCCCGATGGAAACCGCGGGCCATGACCTGGTTGTAGATCCGGTTGCGCTGTTCGGTCCAGCAGCTCATGTCCCCGGGACGGCCGGTCCGGGTGGCCAGGCGGATGGCCCGGTCCAGCGCCACCCAGGACATCACCCGGCCGAACGTGTAGTTGCGGGGGTGGTGGCGGCTCTCCCAGATCCCGGCGTCGCGCTGGTCCCAGTTGTGGCAGAGCCAGTCGATCAGGCGCACGGTGCTCTTCCACACCTGGTGCGACACCCGGATGCCCTGCTCGTCGGCGAGGTGCATGGCGTAGAGCGCCTCGCCGTGGATGTCGAGCTGGATCTGGTCGGCCGCGCCGTTGCCGATCCGCACCGGCCGGGAGCCCCGGTACCCCTCCAGGTGGTCGAGCACCTCCTCGTGCAGGTCCGAGGAGCCGTCCACGCGGTACATGATCTTCAGCGGGTCCTGGTGGTCGCCGGCTTCGCGGATGCGCTCGTCGAGCCAGTCCATGTACCGGCTGACCTCCTCGGTGAACCCGAGGCCGAGCAGCGCGTGCACCGAGAACGAGGTGTCGCGTACCCAGGTGTAGCGGTAGTCCCAGTTGCGGGAGCCGCCGACCAGCTCGGGCAGCGCGGCGGTCGGCGCGGCGATCATCGCGCCGGTCGGCGCGTACGTCATGAGTTTGAGCGTGATGGCGGAGCGCTCGACCATCTCCCGCCAGCGGCCGGTGTAGCGGGAGCGTTCGACCCAGCGCCGCCAGTAGTCCCGGGTCCACTCGAACATGCCCTGGACCTCTTCCGGCGGGATGATCCGGGGTTCCTCACTGCCGGTCTCCAGGATCACCCCGCCGGTGTCGCCCTCGTTGAGGGTGCCGTACGCGATGAGGTCGCCGTCCTCCATGCGGATCTCGCCGGTCTGGGCCCACAGTTGCCGCACCGGGTCGATCGGGTTGAAGGTGAGCGTCTCCGACGGGCCGCGGAACAGGTAGCCGTTGCGGTGCCGCTCCAGCTTGTGGCTCTGGCGTGCGTAGTCGAACCGGGGCCGGCACTCCACCCGGAACCGCATGCTGCCGCGCACCATGTTGACCATGCGCACGATGCGGTGCGAGTCGGTGACGCGTTCGCCGGTGACCGGCATGAAGTCGATCACCTCGGCGACGCCGTCCGCGCTGATGAACCGGGTGATCAGGATCGGCGTGCCGGGCAGGTAGAGCTGCTTGGTGACGTACCGGACCTCGTGCGGGGCGATCTGGAAGAAGCCGCCCTTGTCCTTGTCCAGCAGCGCGGCGAAGATGCTCGGCGAGTCGAAGCGCGGCGCGCAGAACCAGTCGATCGTCCCGTCACAGGTCACCAGCGCCGCGGTCTGGAGGTCGCCGATCAGCCCGTGATCCTCGATCGCCGGATAGCCCCTCACGTCGCCCCCCAGGTTCCGACTGCCCTCTCCGACTCAACCTAGGGGAAGAATTGTCAGGTTAGGGACGATTCGTGGTCACCCACCCTCCCGCGCGCCCCGCCGCGCCTCGACCGCTCGGCGGGTCTCCTCCTGCACCAGATCCGCGTTGATCATCGCTGCGGTCCGGGCGCCCGCCGCCGCGGCGGACCCGACCTGCGCCGACAGGTCGGTCACGTTGCCCGCGACCCACACCCCCGGCACATCGGTACGCCCCGACTCGTCGGCCGCCAGATACTCGCCCATCCCGCTCGGGTGCGGTTGCGGGCGCAGGCCCAGCCCGGCCAGGAACCCGGCGCGCGCCACCATCCGGGGCGCGACGGTCAGCACCTCGCGGTCGACAGTGCGGCCGTCGCGCAGGCGTACCCCGGTCAGCCGGTCCCCGTCCGTCTCGACGGCCGCGACCTCGCCCTCGACCACCGGCACGCCGCGCGCGGCGAGCTGCTCGGCCTGCTCGTCGGTGAGCGGCGGCGCGGTGTGCCGCAGGTAGACCACGTCGTCGCTCCACTGCCGGAACAGCAGCGTCTGGTGCACCGACATCGGGCCGGTGCCGATGACGCCGATCGGCCGCTCGCGCACCTCCCAGCCGTGGCAGTACGGGCAGTGCACCACGTCCCGCCCCCAGCGCTCGCGCAGGCCGGGCACCTCGGGCAGCTCGTCGACCAGACCGGTGGCGACCAGCACGTGCCCGGCGCGGATCCGGCGGCCGTCGGCGAGCGCCACCTCGAACCCGGCGTCGTCGCGGGCCACCGTCTCGACCTGGCCCTCGGTCAGGTGCCCGCCGTAGCGGCGGACCTCGTCCCGGCCGCGCGCCAGCAGCTCGGCCGGCGGCACGCCGTCGTGGCCCAGCAGCGCGTGCACGCCGTCGGCGGGCGCGTTGCGGGGTTCGCCCCCGTCCACCACCAGCACCGACCGGCGGGCCCGGGCCAGCATGAGCGCGCCGTTGAGCCCGGCCGCGCCGCCGCCGATCACCAGTACCTCGTAGTTCTCGGTCATCGTGACCACCTCCGCGACCAGACTGCGTCCGGGGCCGGCAGAACCGCAAACTCTATTGCTGATGTGGCAAACTGGCAGGCATGGACGACGACCTCGACCAGGCCCTCGACGCGGTCGGCCCTCGCCTGCGCGCGCTGCGCCGCGAACGGGAGACCACCCTCACCGACCTCTCCGCCGCCACCGGCATCTCGGTGAGCACGCTGTCCCGGCTGGAGTCCGGCGGTCGTAAGCCGACGCTGGAACTGCTGCTCCCGCTGGCCCGCGCGCACGGCGTCACGCTCGACGAACTGGTCGGCGCCCCGCCCACCGGCGACCCGCGCGTCCACCTGCGGCCGGTCGCCGCGCACGGGATGACCATGCTGCCGCTCACCCGCCGGGCCGGCGGCATCCAGGCGTACAAGCTGATCATCCCGGCCGGCGGGCGGTCCGAGCCCGAGCCGAAGACCCACGAGGGGTACGAGTGGGTCTACGTGCTCAACGGGCGGCTGCGGCTCGTGCTCGGCGAGCACGACCTGGTGCTCGAACCCGGTGAGGCGGCCGAGTTCGACACCCGCGTACCGCACTGGTTCGGCCGCGCCGACAGCGAGGGGGTGGAGTTCCTCAGCCTCTTCGGCAGCCAGGGCGAACGTGCCCACCTGCGCGCCCGCCCTCGCACGTCCCGCTGAGGGGCGTCCGCGAACGCGCCCGCGGCGGCGCCGGCGGCGCGACGATCGGCAGGTGACCTATGCGGACGTCGGCGGGCTGTGGATCTGGTACGAGGAGCACGGCGCCGGCCGGCCGCTGGTCCTGCTGCACGGCGGCTACGGGTCGACGGAGACGTTCGCGCCGGTCCGGCCGGCGCTGGCCGCCCGCCGCCGGCTGATCGCCGTCGACCTGCGCGGCCACGGCCGCACCGGCGGTCTGGACCGGCCACTGCGGTACGAGTCGATGGCCGACGACGTGGCCGGGCTGCTGCGCCACCTCGGTCTGCCGCACGCCGACGTGCTCGGCTACTCGCTCGGCGGCGCGGTGGCCCTGCGTACCGCGATCCAGCACCCCGCCCTGGTCCGCCGCCTGGTGCTCGTCTCCACGCCTGTGCGGCGGCGCGGCTGGTACCCGGAGACGCTGGCCGCGATGTCCGCACACGACGAGCGCGCCGCCGAGCGCATGCGCGGCACCCCGCCGTACGAGCGGTACGCGCGGGTCGCGCCCCGCCCGCAGGACTGGCCCCTGCTCTGGGCCCGCAGCGGGGAACTGCTGCGCCGGGAGTACGACTGGTCCGCCGAGGTTGCCGCGCTGCCGATGCCGGTGCTGCTGGTCTTCGCCGACGCGGACGAGATCCCGGTGAGCCACGCGGCGGAGTTCTTCGGCCTGCTCGGCGGCGGCCACCGGGACGCGGGCGGCGACGGCGCCGGCCGTCCCGCGTCCCGGCTCGCCGTGCTGCCCGGGCTCACCCACTACGACGTGGTGGCCTCGCCCGCGCTGCCGGCGGCGGTGCTGCCGTTCCTCACCCACCCGGCGCGCGCACCCGGCTGACTCACCCCACGAGCGCCGGGGCGTCGGCGCGCGCCGTCGCCTGCGGGCGCAGCAGCGCGTACGCGAGCACGACGGCGACCACCACGAGCCCCGCGCCGACCGCGAATGCCGCGTGGAAGCCACTGGTCAGCGCGGCGGCCCGGTCGTCGCCGAGCGCGACCCGGTCCGCCGTCCGGGCGGCGGCCAACGTGGACAGCACCGCGACGCCGAACGCCATGCCGAGCTGCTGGGTGGTGTTGAACAGCCCGGAGGCGAGACCGGCGTCCTCGACGCGGGCGGCGGACATGCCGAGCGCGGTGAGCGCCGGCAGCACCAGCCCGAACCCGCCGGCGAGCAGCATCACCGGGAGCACGTCGCGCAGGTAGCGGCCGTCCACCGGCACCCGGGCCAGCAGCGCGAACATGGCGGCGAGCAGCACGAGCCCGGCGATCAGCACGACCCGCTCGCCGAAGCGGGCGTTGAGCCGGGCCGAGACGCCGAGCGACACCGCGCCGATGACGGCTGCCGCCGGGAGCAGCGCCAGCCCGGTGCGCGTGGCGTCGTAGCCGAGCACCTGCTGGAGGTAGAGCGTGACGAGGACCTGGAACGCGAACGTCGCGGCCACGGTGAGGATCTGGACCACGTTCGCCACGGCGACGCCGCGCGAGCGCAGCAGCCGCAGCGGCATGAGCGGGCGGCGCGCGGTGGCCTGCCGGACCACGAACCCGGCGACCAGCGCGGCGGCGAGCGCGCCGAGACCGAGCGTGTGCGCCGACGTCGCGCCGTACCGCTCGATCGTGACCACCGTGTAGATGCCGAGCACGAGCCCGGCGGTGACCAGCAGCGCGCCCGCCACGTCGGCCCCGGCGGCCAGGCCCAGGCCCCGGTCGGCGGGCAGCGTGCGGACCGCGAGCGCGATCGTGGCCAGGCCGATCGGCAGGTTGATCAGGAAGATCCAGTGCCAGCCCAGCGCGTCGGTGAGCAGGCCGCCGGCGACCTGGCCGATGGCCGCCCCGGCGGCGCCGGTGAACGCGAACACGGCGAACGCCCGCGCCCGCTCGGCCGCGTCGGGAAAGAGCGTGACCAGGATGCCGAGGCTCACCGCGGTGGCCGCCGCGCTGCCGACGCCCTGGAGGAAGCGGGCCGCGACGAGCGTGGCGCTGTTCCCGGCGAGCCCGGCCAGCACCGACGCGGCGGTGAACAGCGCGGTGCCGCCGAGGAACATCGCCCGGCGCCCGATCAGGTCGCCGAGCCGTCCGGCGAGCAGGAGCAGGCTGCCGAACGCGATCAGGTACGCGTTGACCACCCAGCTCAGGCCGGTCGGGGAGAAGCGCAGGTCGCGCTGGATGGCCGGCATCGCCACGGTGACGATGCTGCCGTCGAGGATGGTCATCAGGGCGCCGGTGGCGAGCACGCCGAGGGCGAGCCGTCGCGAGCGGGGAGCGGACATGGAGTCCTCCTGTCGAGAGGTGCGACAGGAGAGACCGTAACGGATAGTTCCGTTACAGACAATCTATTCTGAGACTATTGGCGGGCTCGGCGTGCCGGCTTCGGACTCTGCACCGGCGTGGCCAGGTGTCCGCCGGCCAGGCGCCGCAGCGCGCGCAGGAAGACTTCCCGCTCGTCGTCCGGCAGGCTCGCGAGCGTCTCGGCGTGCACCCGGTCGACGATCTCCTGGCTGCGCGCGGCGACCCGGGCACCCTCCTCGGTCACCGCGATGATCCGCGCCCGCCGGTCCGTACGGGCCGGACGCCGCTCGGCCAGCCCGGCCCGCTCCAGCGCGTCCACCGTGACGACCATCGTCGTCTTGTCCATGTCGCCCATCTCGGCGAGCTGGATCTGCGTACGCTCCTCGGGCAGCGCGTGCGCGAGCACGCAGTGCATCCGTGCGGTCAGCCCGATCTCGGCGAGCGCCGCCGCCACCCGGGTACGCAACACGTGGCTGGTGTGGTCGAGGAGGTACGACAGGTCCGGGGTGCTCATTCGCCCAGCGTACCGATGATTCCGTGGCGGATGATCCGGCTCGGACCCGGACTGGACCCGGATACGATCTTGTGAGATGTCGTCGGTGAGAGAGGTTGGGTGCGGTGAGCGACGAGCACAGCAGGCAAGTGGTGGTGGGTTACGACGGATCTCCGGCCGCTAGCGCCGCCATCGAGGTGGGCGCGCTGCTGTTCCCCGGCGCGCACGCGTGGATCGGGCATCTGTGGACGCCTCCCTTCGCCAGCGAGGAACTCCGCAAGCGGCTCTGGACCGGCACCCGCAACATCAACGTGTTCGTCGAGGCGATCGAGCGCGAGGGCAGCCGGGAGGCCGACCGGATGACGGCCGTCGGCGTGATGCTGGGCCGCGCCGCCGGCTGGGACGCCGAGCCGCTCGTGTGCCGCAGCTACGGCGGCGAAGGACTCCGGCTCGCCGAGCTGGCCGACGAGAAGCAGGCCGACGTGCTGCTGCTCGGGTCGCGGGGCCTCGGCGGCGCCCGCGCCGTGCTCGGCTCCGTCTCCGACATGGCCGTGCACTACAGCCCGCGTCCCGTACTGGTCGTGCCGCACCCGCTGCTGACCGACGAGTACGACGCGCTCGCCGCCGGGCCGGTCGTGGTCGGCTGGGACGCCTCCGCCGGATCCGAGGCCGCGCTCGCCGCCGCCCGTCGCCTCTTCCCGGAGCGCGAGATCGTCCTGGCCGCCGTCGACGGCGACGAGGGGGACGCGCCGGAGACGGTCGACGGGGTGACGACAGTGCGCGTACGCGCCGGCGGCGGCGCGCCCGGCCGCGCGGTGGCCGACGCGCTCTCCGCCGTCGCCACCGAGCGCAAGGCGAGCCTGGTCGTGGTCGGCTCGCGCGGCCGCACGGCGGTGCGCAAGATCCTGCTCGGCAGCGTCGCCATGGCCACGCTGCACCGCGCCCACCGGCCGGTCATGGTGGTGCCGCAGAGCCCGGTCCGCGAAACCGAGTAGCGGTCACCGGACCAGCACGGGTGTCTCCCGGGCCGGGAGACACCCGTGGCGTTCCACTCGTGCGTCGGCAGTCCGGTGGGCGCCTCAGCGCTGGCTGCTGTCGATGTGTGCCAACTATCCTCGGTATCGGAGAGCCAGTCGCCATCCGACGGAGTGGTCGATGCTGAAAGGTCTGGCAGCGGACCGGCACGCGCAGGGGGACAGCCGCCGGCTCAACCTCGGCGCGGTGCTGCGGCGCGTCCACCTGACCGGTCCGGTCACGCGCGTCGAGCTGGCCGAGTGGATGGGCGTCAACCGCAGCACCGTCATGGCGCTCACCGCGGAACTGGCGGCGGCCGGCCTGGTCCGGGAGGTGGCGGCCGGTGGCAGCGGGCGGGCCGGGCGTCCGTCGCGTGTGGTGCGTCCCTCCTCCGACACCGTCTACGTCCTCGCGTTCGACATCGCCGTGGACCGGCTCGTGGCCGCCCGTGTCGGGCTCGGCGGGGTGATCTCGGCGCGGCTGGAGGCGGAACGGCCGCGGGCCGGTGCCGACCTCGACTCGGTGGTCTCGGTGCTCGCCGACTTCGGGCGGGCGCTGCACCACGCCGCGCCACCCGGGTCGGTGTGCGTGGGCGTCGGCGCCTCCTACTGCGGCATGATCCGGCCGGGGGACGGGATGGTCCGGTTCGGACCGGACATGGGGTGGGTGGACCAGGCGTTCGGCGCCGAGCTGGCCGGGCGGCTGGACCTGGGCCTCCCTGTCCTGGTCGGCAACGAGGCGCACCTGGGCGCGCTGGCCGAGCATCAGCGCGGGGCCGGTGTCGGCGTGCAGAACCTCGTCTACCTGCACGGTGACGTGGGTGTCGGCGGCGGGATCATCGTGGGCGGGGAACTGCTCGACGGCGACGGCGGGTACGCCTCCGAGGTCGGGCACATGCTCGTGAACCCGTACCAGGGGCGGGCCTGCGGCTGCGGCTCGCGCGGGTGTCTGGAGGCCGAGGTCGGTGAGCGGGCGCTGCTCGACGTCGCGGGCCGCCCGGCGCAGGAGAAGGGGCGCGAGGCGGTACGCGCGGTGGTCGCCGCCGCCGCTCAGGGGGAACCGGCAGCGCAGGAGGCGCTGCGGCACATCGGTGACTGGCTGGGCATCGGCGTGGCGAACGTGATCAACCTGTTCAACCCGGGCGTGGTGATCTTCGGGGGCACGCTCAGCGAGGTCTTCCCGGTCTGCGCCGGTCACGTCCGCAGCCGGATCGCCGCGAACGTGCTGCCCATCTCCCGCGACAAGGCCCAACTGCGGGTGTCCGCGCTCGGCTACGACGCGACCCTGATCGGCGCCGCCGAACTGGGCTTCTCACCCTTGTTCGCCGACCCCCTCGGAGTCCCCACTGCCGGGTGAGCCCGCGCGCCGCGCACCGCCGCGCGTTCAGCCTCCCTTGAGCGCGTTGATCTTGCGCTTCCGGCCCTGACAAAGCGCGCCAAAGGTGCATCCCAGGGGCCGAAACTGCAAGATCTGTGAAGGTGTTTGTCAAGCGTTGGTTTCGAGGGTGCGCCAGATTTGGCGGGCTATGTAGCGTTTGAGGCTGCGGGTGATTTCGGCTGGGGTGCGGCCTTCGGTGGTGCGGCGTTCGACGTAGTCCTTGGTGGGTTGGTGGCATCGTTGGCGGGTTTTCGCGA
Source organism: Micromonospora sp. WMMA1949 (assembly GCF_027460145.1). Lineage (NCBI taxonomy): Bacteria > Bacillati > Actinomycetota > Actinomycetes > Micromonosporales > Micromonosporaceae > Micromonospora > Micromonospora sp. WMMA1949. The sequence continues at coordinate 4,239,301 of NZ_JAPZBG010000001.1, forward strand.
TGGTGTGTAGGGCGGCGTTGAGGGTGCGGTCGCCGCCTCGGTTGAGGCGGTGGCGGATGGTGCGTCCGGAGTTGGCGGGGACGGGGCTGGCGCCGGCGAGTGAGGCGAAGGCGGCTTCGTTGCGGAACCGGCCGGGGTGTGACCAGGCGGTCAGTGCGATCGCGGCGGTGACGGGGCCGATCCCGGGTTGGTCGAGCAGGGTGGGGCAGAGCTTGTCGACCAGGGTGCGGATCTCGGCGAGGTTGGCTTTCAGGAGCTTCTCGAGGGTCAGGATCTGCTCGGCCAGGGCTGCCAGTTGAGTGCGGCGCAGTCGGTCAAGTCCGCTGCCGCTGCCGGTGCCGGTGGTGAGGGTGGTGGCGTGTTGGACCTGCCGCAGGGTGTTCAGTCCGCGCATCTGTGTGCGTAGATCGTCGTCGGCGGTGAGGATCAGCGATTTGAACAGGTTGATGGTGGCGGTGCGGGTGTCGCTGTAGTGGCGGCGGCAGACGTGCAGCAGGCGCAGGGCTTCCCGGTCGCCGTCGGCGCGGGGCGTGGCGACGTGGTCGGCGGCCAGCACCGCGCGAGCGGCGTGCACGGCGTCCAACGCGTCGGACTTGCCGCCTCGCCGACGGCGTCCGGCAGCGGGTTTGGGTGCTTCCAGGACGTCCTCACCCGCGGCGCGCAGGACACGCAGCAGGCCGACCCCGTGACACCGGGCGCCGTCCAGGGCCCAGGCCCGCCGGCCCGTTCCCAGCCCGGTCGTCTGCCGCCCGGCCCAGGCCAGCAGAACAGCGGCGCCGTCGGCGGTGGCCGGCACGGTGATCTCGGCCAGCACTGTCCCGACCGGGGTGGTCACCGCGGCGGTGTGCGTATCGGTATGGGTATCCACACCGATGACCGCGTCAACACGGCCGGCCAGACGATCTGCCAGGATGGAAGGCACGGACGGTTCTCCCTTGCACGGGACGACGTTCGGACGGCGTCGGCCCGGGAGACGATCACCCGGCGGCACATCTGTGATGAGTCACGCGACACCAATCGCGGACAGGCTTCTGATCAGGCCAGCAAGGTGGGCCGGGCCGACGCCGGCAACCCACGAGGACAGGTCGCGCTTCACGGCACACCCTTCTGCGGTGGCCAGATCTTGCATGAGTCACTCGTCGATCACCGACGTCGAACCCTACCGATACCAACCCCTCCCGGAACCGGCCCACCTATAGAAGCGTCGCCGGGCCGGGCCGGGCCGGGGCGGGGCCGGACCGGGCCAGGGCGGGGCGTTCAGGGCTTCAGGCGGTGGGTCAGCCACGGGAGCAGGGACTCGCCCTGTAGGCGCTGGAAGGCCCGCACCGTGGGGATGCCGGGTGGCGGGGGCTGGCGGGCGCCGTCGAGGAAGAACCCGGTGAGTCCGGCCAGCACCCCGGTCAGGTCGGCCGGGTCGACGTCGGCGGTCAGTCGCCGGGCGGCCAGCAGCGCGTCGGGGTCGTGTCCGCCGTACACCTGCACGTTGACGACGGTGAGCAGGGTGTCCAACCAGGCCGGTCCCCGGCAGGCCCAGGGCCAGTCGACAACGGTGACCGACCCGTCCGGGCCGAGCAGCAGGTTGTCGGCGCGCACGTCGACGTGACAGAGCGTGTCGCCGTCGAGCGCGGCCAGCCCTCGCTCGGCGGCGGCGCACAGCTCGGGCAGGTGGGACCGGGCCCACGGGTCGAGGTCGGTCGGCGGGTCGGCGGCGAGGCGCCGCCAGCCGCCGAAGTCGTGTGCGAGCCGTTCGGCGGCGGTGGGGGTGGGCGCGACGGCGGGCGCCGGGGTGAGCGCGGCGGCCATCGTCTCCAGCGTGGACAGCACGGCGGCCAGTTCGTCGGCCCGCCACGGGGTGACCGGGTGCCGGCCCTCCACGTCGGCGAAGACCAGCGCGATCCACTCGCCGTCGTCGTAGCTGCCGAGCAGCCGGGGTGCGGGCGCGTCCGGCGGCAGGGCGTCGGCGATCCGGGCCTCGGCGCGGTGCAGGGTGGGGCTGCGGTCGTTCTGCGCCGGGCTGACCGCCTTGACGAAGGCCCGGCCACCGCCTGCGGTACGGACGCGGTCGGCGGTGCCGGGGGAGAAGCCGCCCGGCTGGGACTGCGCCGCCACCACCCGGTCGCCGAGGACTGCTTCGACGCCGTCGCGGACGTGCGGGGGCAGCTCGTGCCAGTGCAGCCGGGTCTTCGTCACCGCTCCACGGTGCGTGCCGCCCGCCGCCGGGGCAACCGGGTTAACCGTTGCGCGTGTAGTGCAGGACGACCACGCCGGCGTCGAACGGGCGCGCCGAGGTGAGCGTGAGGCGCCGCGGATCGAAGCCGCTGTCGACGAGCTTGATGCCGCTGCCGACGACCACCGGGTTGAGCTTGACCACCATCTCGTCGATCTCGTCGAGGAGCTGACCGGCGAGCCGGCCGCCGCCGCAGAGCCAGATGTCGCGCCCGGGGCGGGTCTTCAGCTCGCGGACGAGGGCCACCGGGTCGCCGTCGACGACGTGCACGTCCGGGTAGTCGGCAGGGGGCAGCGAGCGGCTGAACACGTACTGCTCGAGGTGGGCGTAGGGGCTGGTGACGCCGAGCTGCAGGCCCGGCTCGTAGCTGCCGCGGCCCATCAGCACGGTGTCGAAGCGGCCGGCGGGCGGGGAGTCGATGCCGAGCTGGGCGTGGACGAACGTGGGCAGCGTCTGGGGCCACTCGGCCGCCAGGTGGGGCGCCAGGTCGGGCGTCAGGGGGAGGAAGTCGAACGACCCGTCGGGCGCGGCGATGAAGCCGTCGAGGGTGCTGGCGACGAAGTAGACGAGCTTGCGCAAACCGGCTCCGATGTCCGAGGTGATCCACGACGGCTGTCGTGGTTCGATGGCGAATCTACAACACCTGTCGTGGTTGTTGCTAGTGTGTTCGCGTGGCCAGGAATCCGGAACGCCGTACCCTGCTCGCCGACGCCGGCCTGCGGATCCTCGCCGACGCGGGCGCGCGCGGGCTGACCCACCGGGCGGTCGACGCCGAGGCGGGTGTGCCCACCGGCACCACCTCGAACTACTTCCCGTCCCGCGCGGCCCTGCTCGCCGGCCTGGCCGAACGCATCTTCGACCGGATCGCCCCCGACCCGGCCGTCCTGGCCGACCTCGGCCGCCGCGAGCCGTCGCTCGCGCTGATGACCGACTACCTGCGCGAAATCGTCGCGCGCACCACCCGCGAGCCGGGCCTCACCCGGGCGCTGTTCGAGCTTCGGCTGGAGGCCGCGCGCCGCCCGGAGCTGCGGGCCGCGCTCGGCGGCGTGCTGCGCCAGGGGTACGCCGACGACGTCGCCCACCACACCGCCGCCGGACTGCCAGGCGGGGCGTACGAGGTGGCGCTGCTGCACTACGCGGTCGACGGGCTCCTGCTCGACCTGCTCACCACCTCGATCGACGCCGGATTCGACACCGATCAGGTGGTCTCGGACCTCGTCTCCCGTCTGGTCGGCGGCACCACCGCTTGAGCCTCCTCGCCGTGCGTTAACCCGGGGCGGCCAGCGGGAACGCTGGCGCGGACGCCCCTGGGAAGGAGCAACGGATGAGGGAACGCACCGGACTGACCATCGGCGTGCTCGGCTCCTACGGCGGTCGCAACCTCGGCGACGAGGCGATCCTCACGGGTCTCCTGGACGACCTGCGCCGCCACGAGCCGAACGCCCGGATCATCGTCTTCTCCCGCAACCCGGCGCACACCGCGCTGGCCCACCCCGAGGTCGAGGCGGTGCCGTGGGAGGGCGTCAGCCGCGTCGACTCGTCCCCGGTGCTCAACCAGCTCGACCTGCTCATCCTCGGCGGCGGCGGGATCCTCTACGACAAGGAGGCCCGGCGCTACCTGCGGGTGGTCCGGGTCGCCCAGGAGCGCGGGCTGCCGCTGATCACGTACGCGGTCGGGGTCGGCCCGCTCACCGACACGCTGGACAGCGGCATGGTGCGTGAAACCCTGGCGCAGGCCGTCGAGGTGACAGTCCGCGACCAGGAGTCCCGGATGGTGCTGGAGGAGGCGGGCCTGGTGAACCCGATCACCGTCACCGCCGACCCGGCGTTCCTGCTCGAACCGGAGGAGTTCCCCCAGCAGTGGCTGCGCGAGGAGGGCGTACCGGCCGGCTCCCGGCTGGTCGGGCTCAGCGTGCGCGAGCCGGGCCGGGCCGCCGAACGGCTCGACGTGGACGGCTACCACCGCCTGCTCGCCCAGATCGGTGATTTCCTGGTGCACCGGATCGACGCGCACGTGCTGTTCGTGCCGATGGAACGCGACGACATCCGGCACTCCCACGGCGTGCTGTCGCACATGACCGCCGCCGACCGGGGCCGCATCCTGCACGGCGACTACCGCCCGGCGCAGATCCTCGGGCTGATGCGCCACTTCGACCTCGCGGTCGGCATGCGCCTGCACTTCCTGATCTTCGCGGCCATGATGGGCACGCCGTTCCTGCCGCTGCCGTACGCCGGAAAGGTCTTCGACCTGGCCCAGCGGCTCGGTGTGCCGGCGCTGCGCGGCGTGGAACGGGAGGTGGAGGGCCCGTTGCTGGCCGAGGTGGACCGGCTGTGGGACGAGCGGGCGGCCCGGGCCGACGCGACCGCACGCCGGGTCGCGGAGGTCTGCGAGCAGGCGCGCGGCACCTCCCAGGTGACCCGCAGCGTGCTGGACAGCATTCGGGCCCGCACGCTGACGCCCGCGGTGTGAGCCGGGCCGTCAGACCGCCGGGCCGCGCCAGGAGTAGACCCACTCCCGGCCCGGCTGGTCGTCCGACTCCAGCTCGTAGATCTGCGCCTCCGCGAGTCCCTGCGACCCGAGGTGGTGGTGGGTCAGCGGCGGGCGGCCGTTGACGTCCAGCTCGACGGTGACGGTCTCGCCGTCGGCCGTACCGCCCACCAGAGGGATCTGCACCGTGGAAGCCATGCGCCCATCCTGCCCCGGCCGGCCCGCCCGCGCAGGGGATCACGCGGGGCAGCGGACCGGGCACACCGCGTACTAGGGTCCGGAAATGGCGCACCCGACGATCGATCCGACACTCGGTCCGGTCCTCGCCCGCACGGGCGGCGAACGGGCAATCCTCGACGCGTTCCTCGACCTGCATCGCGCCAACGTGCTGCGCAAGGTGCGCGGCCTGACCGACGCCGACGCCGGCCGGCGGCTGGTGCCCTCACTGACCACCCTGGCCGGGCTGCTCAAGCACCTGGCCCTGGTCGAGGGCAACTGGTTCCGCCGCCTGTTCGCCCCCGAGCCGGGCGACGTCTACCTCACCTCCCAGGCCGACGCCGACGCCAGCTTCACGCTGCGCGCCGGCGAGACGGTCGAGACGCTCGCCGCCGCGTACGAGGCGGCCTGCGACGAATCCCGCCGGGTCGCCGCCCGGTTCGACCTCGACCACGTGGTGCCGCACCCGCAACTCGGTGAGGTGTCGCTGCGGTGGGTGCTGGTGCACCTGATCGAGGAGACCGCCCGGCACGCCGGGCACGCCGACATCCTGCGTGAGCTGACCGACGGCGAGACCGGCGCGATCTGACGCCTCAGTCACGGGGCAGCAGCCCGTCCGGGTACTCCATCCCGTCGTACGTGCAGGCGGCGGCGGCGACCCGGGCGGCGTACCGGGCCGCGTCGAGGACGTCCGCGCCGCGCAGCCGGGCGACGATCACCCCGGCGGCGAAGGCGTCCCCGGCACCGTTGGTGTCCACCACCGGGCCCGGCGGGGTGGCGGCGGGCACGTGCGTCGGCGGCGCGCCGGGCGTGTGCAGCGTCGCGCCCGCCGCCCCGCCGGTGACCAGCACCGTGCGCGGCGCCAGCTCGGCCGCCTCCTTCGCGGCCCGCTCGCCGAGCCGCGTGTCGCTGACGAAGACCAGGTCGGCGATCCGGGCGAACGGGCGGTGGTAGTCGTTCTCGCCGTCCCAGTCGTGCAGGTCGGTGGAGACCGACGTGGCGGCGCGCAGCACCCCCAGCGAGTCCCGGGCCCAATCCATGATCGACAGGTGGACGTGGGTCGCCTCGGCCACGAGCGCGGCCAGCTCCGCCTCGCCGAAGGGCGCCAGCCCCGACCAGGGACGCGGGTCGTGCAGCGACATCCGCCGCCCCGCCGGGTCGACCATGTTCACCGAGCGGCGGGTACCGGCCGGCGCGTCGGCGAGCGTCGTCCGGATCGAGGTACGCGCCAGCGCCGCCCGCACCACGTCACCGGCCGCGTCGGCACCGAGCACGTCGACGAGCGCCACCCGCAGGCCGAGCGCGTGCGCGGCCAGCGCCACCCCGGCCCCGGTGTTGCCGATCCGCATGTCGATCGGCGGCACCAGCAGCGAGTCGGCGACGGGCGGCGGCAGCGCGGGCACCTGGACCCGGACGTCCACGCCGAGCCCGCCGATCACGAGAAGGTCGACCATGGCGCCGACGATAGCGGCGCCCGGCGGCCTATCCTGGCTCCCCGGGTGCCGTCTTCCGGCCCCGGGCGTCGGCGAGGGGGAGCAGTGCTGGTCATCCACGGGTTGTGGCTGCCCGGCGCCGGGCTCGCCCTGTGGGCCGAGGACAGCACGCTCCCGGCCCGCGCGCCCCGCCGTCCCGGCCGCGTCCCGCGCGAGCGCCCGCACCCGTTCGCCGCCGACCACACCACGCTCGCCGCCGCGCTCGACGGCCTCCCCGGTGAGCCGATCTCCGTGCTGCTGAGCCTGCCGACCCGCGCCGGCTCGCCGCTGGACTCGCCGGCACTGGTCCGGGCCACCGTCGGGGAACCGGTCCGCGGCCCGGTCACCCGCGCCGGGTGGCGGGCGCCCGCCCTGGGGTACGCCCCGGACGACGCGTACGCGCTGCTGCGCGCGCCGATGCCGGGCCCGGTCGGGGCGAGCCTGCGGCACCTGTGCGAGCTGGCCGACTTCGCCGCCGACCTGGTCGTACGCGGCCGGTTGCTGCCCGGCGTGCTCGAGGCGTACCCCGGTGGTGTGCCCGGCGCAGGGTCGGCCGCGACCGGCGGGCGGACCTCGGCGCGGCGCTCACCGGTGGTTTCGGGGGCCGGGCGGCCGTTGCGGGCTGTGCGGGCGGACGACGTGGCGACCGGGTGGGCGCTCTGGCGGCCGCTGCTCACCGGCACCGACGCGGGCTGGGCGCGCGACCTGGCGACGGCGTTGCCCCCGGCGGCCCGCGCCGGCCGGGAATGGCGGCCCGAGGTTTCGGCCGCGGCCATCGGCGGCGCGGCGATCGTCTCGGGGCCGGCTGATGCCCGGACGGGCGGCGGCGCCGGGCGCTCGCCGGGAGGGAGTGCACCGCGAAGCGGGCCGAGCGGTCCGGCGGACGACGCGTGGGCCGGGCGGGCCGACGACATCGGGGCCGGTGAGCTGGTCGCGGAGGCGCTCGACGGGCTCGTCGACGCCGCCGCCCGGGTGGCGCTGGGCGACACCCGGCTGCACCGGGGGATGCGCCCCGTCGGCGCGGTGCCGCGCTGGCTGGCCGCGCTCACCGGACCGGAGCGCGCCTTCCCGGCCGAGCCGGACGCGCTGGCGACGCTGCGCGACGAACTGGACGCCTGGCAGCGCGACGCGGCGGGCGGCGCGGTACGGGCCACGTTCCGCCTGGTCGAGCCGGCCGTCGACCCGGTCGCCGAACTGGTCGAGGACGCCGTCTGGCGGGTCGAGTTCGGCCTGCACCCGGCCGACGAGCCGGGACTCGTGGTCGACGCCGCGCACATCTGGCAGCGGCCCGCACCGGCGCTCGCCGCCCGGGGCGTGGAGCCGCAGGAGACGCTCCTGGCCGAGCTGGGCCGGGCCAGCCGGCTGTGGCCCGAGGTGGACGCCGCGCTGCGCACCGCCGCGCCCGAGGGCATGGAGCTGGACGCCGAGGGCGCACACCGGTTCCTGCGCGAGGGCGCGCCCGTGCTGCACGCGGCCGGGTTCGGGGTGCTGCTGCCGTCCTGGTGGCGGCGCTCCTCGTCCCGGCTCGGCGCGCGGCTGCGGGCGCGCAGCCGTACCGCGCCCGGTGCGGTGGCCACCACCGCCGGGAAGCTGGGTCTGGACGCGCTCGTCGACTACCGCTGGGAGCTGGCGCTCGGCGACCAGCCGCTGACCGCGGAGGAACTGGCGTCGCTGGCCGACCTGAAGTCGCCCCTGGTCCGGCTGCGCGGCCGGTGGGTCGAGCTGGACCCGCAGCGGCTGGAGGCCGGGCTGAAGCTGCTGCGCTCCTCCGGCGAGCTGACCGTGGCCGACCTGCTCCGGATGGGACTGTCCGGTGACGACGGCGCCGGTGAACTGCCGGTCCTGGACGTGGTCGCCGACGGGGCACTGGGCGAACTGCTCGCCGGTGAGGCGGAGCGGCGGCTCACCCCGGCCGACCCGCCGCCGGGCTTCACCGGGACGCTGCGGCCGTACCAGCGTCGCGGGCTGGCCTGGCTGGCGTTCCTCCAGTCGCTCGGGCTCGGCGGGATCCTCGCCGACGACATGGGCCTGGGCAAGACCGTGCAACTGCTCGCGCTGCTCGCCGGCGACCCGCCGGAAGCCGGGCCCACGCTGCTGGTCTGCCCGATGTCCCTCGTCGGCAACTGGCAGCGCGAGGCGGCGAAGTTCGCGCCCGGGCTGCGGGTGCACGTGCACCACGGCGCCGAGCGCGCCCGGGGCGAGGGCTTCGCCACCGCGGTGGGGGAGGCGGACCTGGTGCTCACCACGTACTCGGTGGCGGCCCGGGACGCGTTCGAGCTGGCCGGCGTCGACTGGCACCGGGTGGTGGTGGACGAGGCGCAGGCGATCAAGAACGCCGCCACCCGGCAGGCCGAGGCGGTCCGGTCGCTGCCCGCGCGGCACCGGGTCGCGGTCACCGGTACGCCGGTGGAGAACCGGCTCGCCGACCTCTGGTCGATCATGCAGTTCGCGAATCCGGGGCTGCTCGGACCGGCCGCGACGTTCCGCAAGCGCTTCGCCGAACCGATCGAGCGGCACGGCGACGCCGAGGTCGCCGAGCGGCTGCGCCGGATCACCGGCCCGTTCGTGCTGCGCCGCCTCAAGACCGACCCGACGATCATCACCGACCTGCCGGAGAAGCTGGAGATGGAGGTGGTCTGCAACCTCACCGCCGAGCAGGCCGCGCTCTACCAGGCCGTGGTGGACGACATGATGGCGAAGATCGAGTCCAGCGACGGGATCGAACGGCGCGGGCTGGTGCTGGCCACCATGACCCGGCTCAAGCAGGTCTGCAACCACCCCGCCCAGCTCCTGCACGACGGCTCCGCGCTGGACGGCCGCTCCGGCAAGCTGGAACGCCTCGACGAGATCGTCGACGAGGTGCTCGCGGCGGAGGAGAAGGCGCTGCTGTTCACCCAGTACGCCGAGTTCGGCGGCATGCTGCGCGGGCACCTGTCGGCGCGTACCGGCCGGGAGGTGCTGCTGTTGCACGGCGGCGTCGGCAAAGCCGAACGGGACGCCATGGTGACCCGGTTCCAGACCCCGCAGGGGCCGCCGCTGTTCGTCCTGTCGCTCAAGGCCGGCGGCACCGGGCTCACCCTGACCGCCGCCAACCACGTGGTGCACGTGGACCGGTGGTGGAACCCGGCCGTCGAGGACCAGGCCACCGACCGGGCGTTCCGCATCGGACAGCGCCGCCGCGTGCAGGTACGCAAGTTCGTCTGCGCCGGCACCGTCGAGGAGAAGGTGGCCGCGATGATCGCCGACAAGCGCAGCCTCGCCCGGTCGGTGGTGGGCAGCGGCGAGCAGTGGGTCACCGAACTGTCCACCGAGACGCTGCGCGACCTGTTCACCCTGGAGTCCGGGGCGGTGGTCGAGTGAGCCCCGGTTTTGACGAGTACGGTCCGCCGCTGCGGGTCGAGGGCGGGCTACGGGCACGCAGCACCCGGGGCGCGATCGGGCAGTCCTGGTGGTCCCGGCGGTTCGTGGAGGTGCTGGAGTCGTTCGCGCTCGGCTCCCGGCTCACCCGTGGCCGGGCGTACGCGCGCCGGGGCCAGGTGCTCCGGCTGGACGTGTCGCCGGGTGAGGTCACCGCCGAGGTGCAGGGCTCCCGGCCACGGCCCTACCCGGTGCGGATCGGGCTGGCCGCGTACCCGGAGAAGACGTGGCGGCGGATCGAGGCCGAGCTGGCCGGGCAGGCCTTCTTCAGCGCCCGGCTGCTCGCCGGTGACCTGCCGGCCGAACTGGAGGAGCTGTTCACCGACGCGGGCGCGCCGCTGTTCCCGGCCGAGATCGACGAACTCGACCAGCGGTGCGGCTGCCCCGACTTCGCGGTGCCGTGCAAACACCTGGCGGCCACGTTCTACCTGCTCGCCGAGGCGTTCGACGCCGACCCGTTCCACCTGCTGCACTGGCGTGGCCGGTCCCGCGCCGAACTGCTGGACCGGCTGCGTACGCTCCGCGGCGCCGACGCCCGGGGCGCGGGCGGAGCCGGCGGTGCGGGCGCCCGGGGTGCGGGCGGAGGCGGCGGTGCGGGCAGAACCGGCGGTGCGGGCGGCACGAGCGGCACCGGCGGCGCGTGCGCAACCGGTGGTGCGGGCGCAACCGGCGGCATGGGCCGAACCGGCGACGTGGGCCGAACCGGCGACGTGGGCCGAACCGGCGGTGTGGGCCGAACCGGCGGCGCGGGAGCGGGACCGGTTCCGGGTGCCCGGCCGGAGCCGGCCGCGTCGAGCGCGGTGCCGGTGGTCGGCGCGGCGCGTGCCCTGGCCGGGTTGCCGGCGGTGGAGCCGGACGACGAGCTGGACCGGTTCTGGCTGGCGCCGGTGGCGTTGCCGGACCGGCCGCCCACGCTCGCCACCGGCCCGGAGCTGCTGCTGCGCCAGCTCGGGCCACCCGGGGCCGCAGTCGGCGGGCCGGGCCTGGCCGAGCGGCTGCGCCGGGCGTACCGGGAGTTCGCTGGCGGCGAAGCCGCCTCCCCCAGGGAGTTCAGCGGCGGCGAAGCCGCGGGCGAGCGTTAAGAGGGGGCCCTTCCTCTACCGAATGCGTTAAGAAGGGGCCCTTCCTTACACCTAAAGGAGGCGGCGGCGAAAACGCCACATCACTGCGGCGTTGGCGACGAGCACCACCGCGCAGATCGCCCCGGCCAGCCGTCCGACGAGCACTGTCATCGCCGGCAGCGAGGCCCACAGCACGATCGTCAACAGCATCATGTACCGGCCCCGGCGGCCCTTGATCCGGCTGTCCAGCCGGGCGAAGAACCGTGGATCACTCTCCCGCAGTTGACGGGTGATGAGTTCGAACCTGCGCTGATCCTCTTGGCTGAGCATGGCGGTGCCTTCCCCTCACGGCTTCAGCGGTTCGGCGGCATACCCGGATCGGAGGGCGGTCACGCGCCGCTGCTGCTGCTGTTTCGGCGGACCGGACGGGCGGGACGACGTTCTCAGCGCAGGCTTATCCGTACCTTAAGTTTTGGTGAGGCGGTGAACGCCCCCGGCGGCGTCGCCGGGGGGCGAAACCTCGCATCCGGGCGGTGTGCGCCCGGGTCGGCCCTGCTCCGGAGGCCGCCGCGTCCCCGCCGCCGCGACGGGCCCTCCCCGGCGGGCTTGAGCACCGTCTTAAGTGCGCTCACGAGCGCGTCCGACGCGTCTTGAGCGGCCGGGGCGGCATGGCTACTTTCCCGTAGGCAACTTCTCCGGCAACCGTCGCCGCCCCTGCGCTCACCCGACCCCCCGGGTGGCAGGCGTGCCGGCGCTCGAAGAAAACGGGATAGGTACATGGCCGACCTGAACGTGCCACCGCGTCGTCCCCGGGACGACCGCGGCTGGGACGGATACCAGCACCCCCATCCGGACGGGTACCGCGACCCGCACGCCGCGCCGCACCCCGGCGCCCACCCCGCTCAGGGCCCGCAGTGGGTCGGGCCGAACGGCTTCGCCCCCGCCACGCCGGCCCCCGCCGGCTACCCCCAGCCCGGTGGCTACGCCCAGCCCGCCGGCGGGTACGGCCCGCCGCCCGGCGGCGGACTGCCCGACCTGGACGACGACGGCGAGGAGGCCCCGAAGCGGGGCCGGCGCCGGGCGCTCGCCACCCTCGGCGGCGCCGTGGTGGTCGCCGGTGGCGCCGCCCTGGCCATGTCCCCGCAGGTGCGCGGTCTGTTCAGTGACGCCCCGGCCGGTGACGCCACCGGCACGGTGACCACCGACGGCAACGCGGCCCGGCCCAGCGGCCAGCAGCCCAGCACGGTACGCACCTACACCGAGCAGAACGAGAGCTACATGGGCTCCCGGGCCGGCGAGGCGCTCAAGCGCAACGCGCCGTCCGGTGGCCGGCTCTACGGCAGCCCGGCGGAAGCCGCCGCGGCGACCAAGGTGACGGTCAAGACCGTGCTCGCCAAGGACCCGATCCGGCACCTGCTGACCCGGACCACCTTCGGTCCGACGCAGAAGATGATGGCGGAGGTCAAGCGCGTCGGCATCGACGACTGGCTGCGTGAGCAGCTCCAGCCGGAGAAGATCGCCCCGACCAAGGCCGAGCTGAAGCTGAGCGAGCTGCAGTCGCTCAAGCTCAGCCCGACGCAGCTTCGCGACCAGCGCGAGCAGCTCAACGAGAAGGGCGTCGACCCGGCCCGGGAGACGGTGGATGCCACCATCGCCCGGCAGATCTGGTCCGACCGCCAGCTGTTCGAGGTGATGGTCGACTTCTGGAACGACTTCCTGCACGTCGCCGCCGACTTCGACGGCGGGGAGAACTACCGCAACGCGTTCGACCGGGACGTCATCCGCAAGCACGCGCTCGGCAGCTACCCGGAGATGCTCGTCGCCGCGAACAAGCACCCGGCGCTGCTGCTCTACCTGAACCAGGTCGACTCGCGTAAGGACGCGGTCAACGAGAACCTGGCCCGGGAGAACCTGGAGCTGTACTCGGTCGGCGTCGACGGCGGCTACACCGAGAAGGACGTCCGCCAGGCCGCGCTGCTCCAGACCGGACGCGGTGTCGCCGACGGCAAGTACAAGTTCTTCGCCGAGCGGCACTACCTCGGCAAGGTGAAGATCCTCGGGTTCAGCCACGCCAACAACTCCGACGACCCGGTGGCTGCCGACAAGGTCATCGACTCGTACATCCGCTACATCGCGATGCACCCGTCGACCGCGCGGTACGTGGCACAGAACCTCGCCACCCGCTTCGTCTCCGACACCCCGCCGAAGTCCGTGGTGGACCGGCTCGCCAAGGCTTACACCACGAACAAGGGCCAGATCCGGCCGGTGCTGGCGACGCTGTTCAGCTCCTCGGAGTTCTGGGCCGCGGTCGGGCAGAAGGTTCGCCGCCCGATGGAGTACCTGGTCGCCACGTACCGGGCACTCGGCGTCTCGCCGGACGCGGCGCCGGACTACTCCGGCGACAACCGGCGTACCCCGTTCGCGCAGGGCCTGCGGCAGATCCAGGACAAGATGCGCGAACTCGGCCAGTACCCGATGGGCAAGCCCACCCCGGACGGCTACGCCGACGTCTTCCTGGCCTGGACCTCCGCCGGCACCATGATCGACGGCTGGAACGAGGCCGGCGACCTGCTCGCCGGCTACCGCAAGCAGTTCACCTTCGTCAAGCCGGAGAAGCTGGTGGCGAAGCCGCCGGCCACCGCCGGGGCGTACGTGGACGCGCTCGCCCAGCGGCTGGTGCAGCAGAAGCTCAGCGCCAAGGAGAAGAAGCTCGTGCTCGCCGTGGCCGGTGTGTCCGAGACCGCCAAGGTCGACGCCACCTTCAACGGGGCCATCGCCGCTGTCGCGCGGACGATCCTCGCGTCCCCCCAGCACCACCTCCGGTGAGGCATTCGATGGAGATGACCGTGAACCCGTACCCCCTGCACCCCGAGTGCCCCGACCTGCGGCGGCTGGCCGACAACCCGGCCGAGGCGCTGCTGCGCGCGGAGGCGGACATCGTCGCGGCCGAGAACGCGGCCGAGGCCGACCGGTACCGCCGGCTGGAGGAGATCGAGGAGGCGCAGCAGGACGGCCGGGGCGTCACCCGGCGTACCTTCGTCGCCGGCGCCGCCGCGACCGCGACCGCGCTCGCGACGGCGCAGTTCGTCACCACCTCGGCGTCGTTCGCCGCGACCAAGACCGGCACGCTGATCCACGTCTTCCTCTACGGCGGGCTGGACGGGCTGAGCCTGGTCGCCCCCGCCGACGACCCGGTGCTCGCCAAGGCGCGCCCGGACCTGCTGCTCGGTAACGACTCGCTGGCGCTGGCCCGCGGCTTCAAGCTCACCAGCGCGTTCGCGCCGCTGGACAAGTGGCTCAAGGCCGGGCAGCTCGGCTTCGTGCCGGCCGTGTCCGACCCGCGCCTGTCGCGCAGCCACTTCCAGGCCGCCGACGCGTGCAACCTGGGCGGCCTGCCGGGCGAGACCGGCGGCCGGGGCTGGCTGGACAGCCTGGTCGACTCGCTGGGCAAGGGCACCGCGTTCCGCAGCGTCGGCATCGGCAGCACGCTGCCCCGCTCGCTGGTCGGCGTGAACGGCGCGATCTCCCTCAACAGCGTCGGCGACCTGCGGCTCAACGGCGCCGACAAGTACCGCGCGGCCACCGAGAAGGCCATCCGTGGCCTGTTCACCGGCATCAACCACCCGGTCGAGGAGGCGGTGCAGGAGGGCATGGGCGCGCTCGCCACCGCGCAGAAGCTCGCCGCCAAGCCGTACGCCGCCGCCGAGGGCGTCCAGTACCAGGGCGTCGGGAACGCGTTCAAGCAGCTCGCACAGCTCATCAAGGGCGGCGCGAACGTGCGGGTGGCCACCGTCGGCATGGGTGGCTACGACACGCACGAGAACCAGGGCACCCGCGAGGGCGGCCAGCTCTGGCGGCGACTCAACGAACTGGCGAACGCGATGGCCGCGTTCTTCACCGACCTGGGCGACCAGGCGGCGGACGTGACCATCATGGTGTCCAGCGAGTTCGGCCGGCGGGTCGGCTCGAACGGTGGCGGCACCGACCACGGGCACGGCGGTGTGGTCACCGTGCTGTCCGGCCGCAAGCTCGCCGGCTCGCTGCTCGGCACCTGGAACGGGCTGGACAAGCTGGACAGCGGCGACGTGCCGGAATACAACAACATGTTCAACGTCTACGGATCCGTCGCGCAGGGCCGCTTCGGCCTGACCACCGCCCAGGTGGACAAGGTCTTCCCCCGGCAGAAGTTCACCCCGGTCAAGATCTACGCGTGACGTACCAGGACACCCGCGCCGCCGGCCGCCGTACCGGGCATCCCGCCCCGTACGGCGGCCGTCCGGCTGCCCCCGTACCCCCGGGTCGTCCGCGCCGCGGACCCGGCGGCCGGCGTGCGCTCGCGGTGGCCTTCTGGCTGGGCCTGGTCGCCGCGGTCCTGCCGTGGTGGCTGGACACCCCGGCCGGGTCGCTCGCCGACACCGCCGACCTGCTCACCGCCGGCGGCCGGATCACCGGCCTGATCGCCGGCTACCTGCTGCTGGTGCAGGTGCTGATGATGAGCCGGCTCGGCGTGCTGGAACGCGCGCTCGGCGGCGAGCGGATCTCCCGCCTGCACCGCGATCTCGGCGCGACGCTGCTGGTGGCGGTGCTCACGCACATGTCGCTGCTGGTGGTCGGCTACAGCCGGCAGGAACGCAAGACGGTGCTCGGCGAGGTCGGCGCGCTGCTGACCGACTACGAGGACATGGTCACCGCGTTCGTCGCGGCGGGCATCCTGGTCACCGTCGCGTTCACCGCGGTACGCGCCGTGCGGCGCCGACTGCCGTACGAGCTGTGGCACCTGCTGCACGCGGCCAGCTACCTCACGCTGCTGCTCGGGTACGCGCACCAGTTCAGCAACGGCGCGCAGCTCTACGAGCCCGGCCCGGTGCGTACCGGCTGGATCGCCGCGTACCTGCTGGTGGTGGCCGCGCTGGTGTGGGGCCGGATGCTCGCCCCGCTGGTGTTCAACCTGCGGCACCGGCTGCGCGTCGCCGACGTGGTCGCGGAGAGCCCGGACACCGTGTCGGTCTACCTGACCGGGCAGCGGCTCAACCAGATCGACCTGCTCGGCGGGCAGTTCTTCCGCTGGCGCTTCCTCAACCCCGGCTGCTGGTGGCAGTCGCACCCGTTCTCCGTCTCCGCCGCCGCGAACGACCGCTGGCTGCGGATCACCGTCAAGGTCGTCGGCGGGTACACCGCCGAGCTGCGCGACCTCACGCCCGGCACCCGGGTCTGGGCGCAGGGACCCTCCGGTACGTTCACCGCCGCGCACCGCACCCGGGAACGGGCGCTGCTCATCGCCGGGGGCAGCGGCATCGCGCCGTTGCGGGCGATGCTGGAGGAACTGCCGCCGGGCGCGGCCCTGATCTACCGGGCGCGTACCCCGGCCGACGTGCTGCTGCACCAGGAGCTGGACTGGCTCGCGCAGGCCCGGCACACCTCCGTCTGGTACGTCGTCGGCCGCCGCGACGACCCCGGCCCCCGCCAGGTGATGAACCCCGAGGGGCTGCGCCGCCTGGTGCCCGATCTGACCCGCCGCGACGTCTACCTGTGCGGCCCCGGCGGCCTGGTCGACGAGGCGGTCGCCGCGCTGCGGGCGGCGGGCGTGCCCCGCCGCCAGATCCACCTGACCGCGTTCGAGCTGTAGGAGAGGCACCGCCCATGCGTCGCGCGCTGTTCGCGATCACCGGCCTGGCCGCCGGCACCACCGCACTGGTGGTGCTCAAGGGTGCGCCGGGCACCGGGCAGGCCACGCCGGACGTACCGGCCGCGCTGGCACCGGTCGCACCCGGTGGGTCGGCCGCGCCCGAGCCGCCGTCGCCCACCGGCTCCGCGCCCGGCGACGTCACCCCGTCGCCGCGCGCCTCGTCGAAGCCTGCTCCGAAGCCGTCCGCCGACCGCAGCGCGGCCAGCCGGGGCGGCACCCGCACCAGCACCAGCACCGCACCCGCCGCGCCCCGGACCACCACCAGCGCGCCGAAGGCCACCACCCGCACGGTGACCGGGTCGTCGGTCACCTACGAGTACGGCTCGCTCCAGGTTCGGATCACGCTCAGCGGCAGCCGGATCGTCGACGCCACCGCGATCGGACTGCCGCTGGGCGGGCAGTCCGGGCAGCGCAGCGACGACGTGCAGGCCCGCTACAGCGGTACCTCCGGCGAGGTGGTGGCCCGGCAGAGCGCGAACCTGAGCACCGTGTCCGGGGCCACCTACACCAGCACCGCGTACAAGCAGTCGTTGCAGGCCGCGCTGGACAAGGCGTGACAGTGCCGGCTCGTGCCGGCGTCGCCGTCGGTCCCGGTCCGTCCGCCCGGCGCGGCCTGCGCCGGGTCGAACACGTCATGGGTACGGCGATCAGCCTCGACCTCGCCGACGACATGCCGGGGGAGGCCCTGCACGAGCTGGCGGAGGACACGTTCGGCTGGCTGCGCGAGGTGGACGCGCGGTTCAGCACGTACCGCGACGACAGCGAGGTGTGCCGGCTGGACCGGGGCGAGCTGCGGGCCGCCGACGCCTCCGCCGACCTGCGGGCCGTGCTGGCGGCCTGCGCCGACCTGTGGACCGCCACCGACGGCTTCTTCGACGCGTACGCGACCGGGCGGCTCGACCCGTCCGGCTACGTGAAGGGCTGGGCGGCACAGGTCGCCTCGGACCGGCTGGTGGCCGCGGGCGCGCCGAACCACTGCGTGAACGCGGGCGGCGACGTGCGGGTACGCGGCCACGACGCGACCGGTGAGCCGTGGCGGATCGGGGTTCGTCATCCGTGGGACGCGGCGGCGACCTGTCTGGTGCTGACCGGCACCGACATGGCGGTCGCCACCTCGGGCGTGTACGAGCGCGGCCACCACGTGGTCGACCCGCGCCGGGGCGTACCGGCGACCGGCTTGCGCTCGGTGACGGTGGTAGGCCCCGATCTGGGGGTGGCCGACGCGTACGCGACAGCCGCGGTGGCGATGGGCGCACCCGGCCTGGCCTGGCTGGACCGCCTACCGTCCCCGTGGCAGCACGCCGTGGTCACGGACGAGGCCCACCAACACCACTCCCGAACCCTCCCCACCCTCCCCGCCTGATCCCGCCCCTCCTGCCCTCTGCCCCCGCCCCGCTTTGCCCCGTCGATCATGAGGTTGGCGGCACCGCTGCCCGGCGTGTCGCACCGCCAACTTCATGATCGACCACGCGTCGGCCCGGCGCGGTGGGCTGTGGGGAGCGAGGCGGGGAGGGACGCAGGCGGGGTCAGCGGAGGGGGCGGTGGAGGATGGCGGGGCGGGAGCCCGTCGGGCGAGGACGGCCGGGGCGGACGCCCAGGGGGCGGGTGAAGGCCCACGGGTGCAGGCGGCGTCGGGGCCGCGCCGGCTCGGTACCGCCGGTGTGGCGGGCAGCGTCGTCCCTGGACATGGTCAAACCCCCGCTCTGGCGCGCACGCGCCCTCGCCAGGAACAACGAGCCCGGTGCCGGGGAGGTCGCTGCCGGCCACCCGTCCGGGTCACCGGACCCGTCGTGACCAGGGAGAACGCTCGGCGTCGGCGTACGCGTTGCGGCAGCACCGGCCGGGTGCCGGGAGGTCAGCGCCCGCGGCGGGGCAGCGGGAGATGACCGGGGAACAGGTCGGCGCCGAGCGTCACCCCGGCCGCGCGTAACGCGGCGATCAGCGCGTTCTGCACCAGGTACGAGTCGGGCAGCTGCCAGCGGGCCTGCTCCGGGGCGACCGCCCAGCGCACCGTCCCCTCGGGCAGCCGGGTCGGCGGGGCCGGGATCCACGAGCCGGGTCCGTGGCGGACCACGTGGAAGCAGTGCTCCAGCTCGGGCCGCAGCGGGTCGCCGGGGCGTACCAGGAACATCCAGCGCCCGGTCGGGGTGACGAGCGCCGGTCCGCGTACGCCGAACCCGGCGGGATGGGTGGCGACCGCGTCCAGGACCTGCCGGCCCAGGTGGGCGGCGACCTCCAGGACGTCGAACGCGCGCCCGGTGGGCAGCAGGATGCCGTGCGGGCGGCTGCGCCACCAGGTGGCCACCCGGGCCGGGTCGTCGCTGGCGGCGTGCTCCCAGTCCTCGAGGGCCGGGTGGCAGCCCACCGTGGGACAGCCGGCCCGGCCGCACACGAAGCGGCTGTTGGCGAGGCAGGCGCCGGGGGTGACCGGCCAGCCGTGCAGCGCGTACCGCACCGCGACCCGGCGCAGCCGGACCCGTTCCAGCGGTGACAGGTGAGCGACGCGCGGTCGGACGTTCCTCCACATGTCAGTCGTCCCCTCTGGTCCCACCGAACCGTCCACAAGCCCGAACCGTCCACAAGCCACACGTCGAAAGCCGTCACTGCCGTAACCCACGCTCGTTGAGGTGACTAACGGTCGGTGCAACTTGCACGAAAACTACGAGAACTGGCTGGTCGGTGGACGCACAACCTGTGCGATCGGCGCGAGTCTGAGGGACGTGGGGGGACCGGCCGGCGCCGTGAGGGGGAGGGAGCAGGGATGGACGAACTACCCATAGGCCGGCGGGTGGCGTACTGGCGGAGTCGCCGCAAGATGTCCCAGCAGGTCTTCGCCGACCGGCTCGGCAAGTCCAAGAGCTGGGTGGACAAGGTGGAGCGCGGCGTCCGCCGGCTGGACAAGTTCTCCGTTCTCTACGAGATCGCCGACATCCTCCAGATCGACGTGCAGCTGCTGCACGGCAAGGACCCGGAACGGCGCACCGACGCGCTCAACTGCATCGACCAGGTCGAGGTGGAGGAGATCCGCACCGCCCTGGAACGGTACGACTCCATGAGCGCCTACTTCGACGCGGCGCCCTACCCCCCGCCGCTGGCCGACATGCGCAAGGCCGTGAACCACGCCTGGCTCACCTACCAGTACGGCCGGTACGGCATGCTGACCCGCGCGCTGCCCAAGCTGCTGCGCGACGCCCAGGCGGCGGACGCCGGCTACGCCGCCGACGAACAGGTACGCGAGGCCGCCCACCTGCTCGGGCAGGTCTACCAGATCGCCTCCTCGGTGCTGCGCAAGCTCGGCGAGTGCGACCTCGCCTGGCTGGCCGCCGACCGGTCGATGGCGGTGGCCCAGCGCGCCGACGACCCGCTGCTGGCCGGCATCGCCACCACGCGCGTCTGCAACGCGCTCGTCGCGATGGGCCGCCCCCGCCCGGCGCTGGAACTCAACGTCCGCATCGCGGGCCGGCTCGCACCGGGCGGCGACAACGACGTCCGCCCGGAACGGCTCTCCGTGTACGGCATGCTGCTGCTCCAGGGCGCGATGGCCGCTGCCCGGATCGGCGACTCGGCGACGGTGGACGACCTGCTCGCCGGCGCCGGTGAGGCGGCCACCATGCTCGGCGGCGACCACAACCACTACTGGACCTCCTTTGGCCCGACCAACCTGGAGCTGCACCGCGCGGCGGCGGCGGTCGAGCTGGGCGACGGCGGCCGGGCGGTGGAGACCCACATGCGGCTGTCCGAGCCCGCGTTCAACGCGTTGCTGCCGGAGCGGCGCGCGCACCACCTGCTCGACCTGGCCCGGGGCTACTCCCAGATCGGTGACGTCGCCAACGCCGGGGACATGCTGCTGCGCGGTGACCGGCTCGCGCCGTCGGAGATCCGGTGCCGGCCGATAGCCCACGAATTGATGTCCGAGATTCTCCGTCGCACACGTGGTGCGCCGCCTCCGCCGATCGCGGAGTTGGCTGAGCACATGGGAGTCGGAGTATGAGCGGTCCGGAGACCGCAAACGGGCACCGGCGGGTGCTCTACGTCATCGCCTGCGGTTCGCCGCTGGCCCGTCACGTCGGCCGGCTGGTCGACCTCGCCCAGCGGGAGGGCTGGACGGTCTGCGTGGTCACCACGCCGGACGGCGCGAAGTTCGTGGACCGGACGGAGCTGGCCCGGCAGACCGGCCATCCGGTCCGTACGCACTACAAGAACCCGGGCGACCCGGACGTGCTGCCCCCGGCGGACGCCATGCTGGTGTGCCCGGCCACCGTCAACACGATCAACAAGTGGGCGGTGGGCATCACCGACACCCTGGCGCTCGGCCTGCTGGTCGAGGCGCAGGGCATGGGGGTGCCGATCGCGGCCGTCCCGTACACGAACGAGGCGATGGCCGCGCACCCGGCGTTCCGGGCCAGTATCGACCGGCTGGCGCAGTGGGGCGTCCGGGTGGTGTTCGGCGACCACGTCGTACGCCTGCACCCGCCCGGCACGGGGGACCGGCGCGCGGACGCCTTCCCCTGGGACGCCGGCCTGGCCGCCCTGCGCGGCGCGGACCGGCCGGTCGCTCCGGTCGGCTAAGAGGCGCGACGGGTACGGCCCTCGGCAGATGCCGGGGGCCGCGCCCGGCGGCGCTCGGCGTGTATCGGCGCGGACGCCGGTAAGCTGGCCGCCCGTGAGTACAACCGTCGCCGACGTGGTGGCCGCGCTGGACCGCCGTTATCCGCCCACCTGGGCCGAGGAGTGGGACCGCGTCGGCTTGGTGCTGGGCGAGCCCGACCACCCGGTACGCCGGGTCGCCTGCGTGGTGGACGTGGTCCCGGAGACCGTGGACGAGGCGCTCGACGCCGGCGCGGACATGATCGTCGCGCACCACCCGCTGCTGCTGCGCGGCGTCTCCTCGGTGGCCGCCACCACGTACAAGGGCCGGATCGTGCACCGGCTGATCAAGGCGGACGTCGCGCTGCACGTGGCGCACACCAACGCCGACGTGGCCGATCCCGGCGTGTCCGACGCGCTCGCCGCCCGGTTCGGGTTGACCGGGTTGCGCCCGCTGCACCCGCCCCGCCCCGGCTCGCCCGCCGCCGGGCCCGGCCGGGGCATCGGCCGCATCGGCGAGCTGCCCACCCCGATGACGCTCGCCGAGCTGACCCGGCTGGCCGCCGCCGTGCTCCCGGTCACCGCCTGGGGAGTTCGCGCCGCCGGGGATCCCGGGCGTATGGTTCGTACCCTCGCCGTCAGCGGCGGCTCGGGGGACGGCTTCCTCGCCGAGGCGACCGCGGCCGGGGTGGACGCGTTCCTCACCGCGGACCTGCGCCACCACCCGGCCGGGGAACACCTCGCCGCCGGCGGCCCGGCGCTGCTGGACGCCGCCCACTGGGCGACGGAGCGACCCTGGCTGGACGACCTGGCCGCCTACCTGGCCGCCGAGCTGGACGTCGAGACCGTGGTGTCCGACCTGGACACCGACCCGTGGACCGTGCACGCCGCCGCGCCCCGGCCGGACGACAAGGAGCCCCGACGTGAAGGCTGACCCGAAGGTGCAGCGCCGCCTGCTCGACCTCCAGGCGATCGACACCGCCCTGGCCCAGCTCGCGCACCGCCGTCGCACCCTGCCGGAGCGCGCGGAGCTGGAGGCCCTGGCGCGTGAGCTGTCCGCGCTGGAGGACGAGCGGGTCCGCGCCCAGGTGGCAGTCGACGACCTGGACCGGGACATCGCCCGGATCGAGAAGGACGTCGACCAGGTGCGGGCGCGCAAGAGCAAGGACGAGGCCCGCCTGGCCTCGGGCAGCGGCCCGGCCCGGGAGCTGGAGGCGATCCAGCACGAGCTGGTCTCGCTCAACCGCCGGCAGAGCGACCTGGAGGACGCCGAGCTGGAGCTGATGGAGCAGCGGGAGACCGCGCAGGGCGTGCTCGACGGCGTCGAGAGCCGGCTCGCCGAGGCCCGCGAGCGCCGTGCCGCGACCGAGCAGCGCCGCGACGAGACCCTCGCCGAGATCGCCAAGGAGGAGGAGTTCAAGCGCACCGCCCGCCAGCCGCTCGCCGGTGACCTCCCGGCGGACCTGATCAGCCTCTACGACAAGATCCGCGAGGACACCGGCATGGGCGCCGCGCTGCTCACCGGAGGGCGCTGCGGCGGCTGCCGGCTGGAGATGTCCGGCGCCGACCTGGCCCGCATCCGCAAGGCCGACCCGGACGACGTGGTCCGCTGCGAGGAGTGCCGGCGGATCATGGTCCGGACCAACGAGTCGGGGCTGTAGCCGTCGTGGCGGTGCGCGCGGTGGTGATCGAGGCCGACGGCGGCTCCCGGGGCAACCCCGGGCCGGCCGGCTACGGCGCTGTGGTCCGGGACCCGGAGACCGGTGAGGTGCTGGCCGAGCGGTCGGAGTCGATCGGCACGGCCACGAACAACGTGGCCGAGTACCGGGGTCTGATCGCCGGGCTGGAGGCCGCCGCCGAGCTGGGCGCGGCCGAGGTCGAGGCGCGGATGGACTCCAAGCTGGTGGTCGAGCAGATGTGCGGCCGCTGGCAGATCAAGCACCCCGGGCTGCGTCCGCTCGCCGCCCAGGCGGCCGGGCTGGTCAGCCGCTTCACCGCCGTACGGTTCACCTGGGTGCCCCGGGAGCGCAACCGGCACGCCGACGCCCTCGCCAACGCGGCCATGGACGCCGCCGCCTCGGGCGCGGCGCCGGCGGCCACCCCCGTGAAGGCCGAGGCGCGGGAGGCGGCGGTCGTGCGCGCCACCGGCACCGACCCGGCCACCACGCCCGCCTCCTGGGAGCCGCGCCCCACCGAGGAGGCCACCCGGCTGATCCTGGTACGGCACGGCGAGACCGAGCGCACCGTGCAGAAGCGCTACTCCGGCCGGGGCGACGTGCCGCTCACCGAGCGCGGCCGGGCCCAGGCCCGGGCCACCGCCGCCCGGGTGGCCGTGCTGGCACCGTCCGTCGCCGCGGTGGTCAGTTCCCCGCTGTCGAGGTGTACGGCCACCGCCGAGGCGGTCGCCGCGCAGGTCGGAAACCCGCCGGTACGTACCGACGACGACCTGATCGAGTGCGACTTCGGGGTCTGGGAGGGGCACACGTTCGCCGAGGTACGCGAGGGCTGGGCGGCCGAACTGGACGCCTGGCTCGCCTCCACGAGGGTCGCGCCGCCGAAGGGCGAGTCGTTCGTGACAGTCGCCGAGCGGACCGGGCGGGCGGTCGACCGGCTGCGGTCGGCGTACCCGGGGGAGACGGTCGTGGTGGTCTCCCACGTCTCGCCGATCAAGCTGGTGCTGCGCGACGCGCTCGCTGCCGGCGACGCGTTCCTGCACCGGCTCTACCTGGACACGGCGGGTATCTCGGTGCTGGACCTGTACCCGGACGGCGGCGTCGCGGTCCGCTCGGTCAACGACACCTCCCACCTCACGGACGTCTGACGGCCGCTCGGCGCATGCCGGCGGCCGTTCGGCGCATCGACATCACCCGATCGGACGTGACCCCCGTCACAGGGTCGTAGCCTCCGGCCGTCACATGGCCCGCTACGAATGCCCGGAGGGGTGTCACATGTCCGAACCGGAACCGGAGGCGCTCGACACGGCGCGATCCAGGGCGAAGGACAAGAGTCCCTGGAACTGGTTGCTCTTCATCCCGATCGTGGTGCCGCTGATCCCGGCACTGTTCAACGCCGACTCGCCCCGGCTGTTCGGCTTCCCGCGCTTCTACTGGCTGCAACTGGTCTGGATCCTGCTGGGCGTCGGCACCACCACGCTGGTCTACCAGATGACCAAGAAGCGGGGTGACCACTGATGTGGCGGGACCACCTCACCGAGATCATCGTCTTCACGCTGCTGTTCCTGCTGGTCAGCGCCATGGGTTTCGTGGCGGCCCGATGGCGCAGACCGACCGACATGGCCCACCTGGACGAGTGGGGACTGGGCGGGCGCAGCTTCGGCGGCTGGATCACCTGGTTCCTGGTCGGCGGTGACCTCTACACCGCGTACACGTTCGTGGCGGTCCCGGCGCTGATCTTCGGGGCCGGTGCGGCGGGCTTCTTCGCCGTGCCGTACACGATCGTCATCTACCCGCTGGTGTTCCTGGTGCTGTGCCGGCTCTGGTCGGTCTCGCACCGGCACGGGTTCGTCACCCCGGCCGACTTCGTCCGCAACCGGTTCGGCTCGCCGATCCTGGCGCTGCTGGTCGCGATCACCGGCATCGTCGCCACCATGCCGTACATCGCCCTGCAACTGGTCGGCATCGAGGCGGTGCTCAAGACCATGGGCGTGACCGGGGACAGCGCGCTGGCCCGGCACCTGCCGATCATCATCGCGTTCGCGATCCTGGCCGCGTACACCTATCAGTCAGGGCTGCGCGCCCCGGCGCTGATCGCGTTCGTCAAGGACTCGCTGATCTACATCGTGATCCTGGTCGCGGTGATCTGGCTGCCGTACAAACTCGGCGGCTGGGGCGCCATCTTCGACGCGGCCGACGCGAAGTTCCAGGCGTCACCCGCGCCCGGCGACGGCATCCTGCTCAACCAGAACAACCAGATCCAGTACGTGACGCTGGCGTTCGGCTCGGCGCTGGCGCTGTTCCTCTACCCGCACAGCATCACCGGCGTGCTGGCCAGCCGGAACCGCGACGTGATCAAGCGGAACATGTCCGCGCTGCCCGCGTACAGCCTGCTGCTGGGGTTGATCGCGCTGCTCGGCTACATGGCCATCGCGGCGAACGTGAAGCCGCTACCAGGCGCGAAGGAGGGCACGACCGACGGCAACACGGTGGTGCCGCTGCTGTTCGACCAGCAGTTCCCGGACTGGTTCGCCGGGGTGGCGTACGCCGCCATCGGCATCGGCGCGCTGGTGCCCGCGGCGATCATGTCGATCGCGGCGGCGAACCTGTTCACGCGCAACATCTACAAGGAGTACCTGAAGCGGGACGCCACCCCGGCGCAGGAGGCGAACGTCTCGAAGATCACCTCGCTGGTGGTGAAGGTCGGCGCGGTGGCCTGCATCGTCTTCCTCGACCCGCAGTTCTCCATCGACCTGCAGCTCATCGGCGGCGTGATCATCCTCCAGACGCTGCCGGCGGTGGCGCTGGGCCTCTACACCCGCTGGTTCCACAGGGGTGCGCTGATCGCCGGCTGGGCGGCCGGCATGGGCCTCGGCATGTGGATGCTGTACCAGATCGGCAACCCGGCGACCGGGAAGAAGCACTTCGCCGGTTCGGCGTTCCCGCTGGATAAGTTCGGCTTCGACACGCCGAAGACCATCTACGTCGGCATCGTGGCGGTGCTGGTGAACCTGGTCGTGGCCGCGCTGCTCACGTTGGTGCTGCGTGCCGCGAAGGTGGCCGACGGACCCGACCACACCACGCCGGACGACTACTTCGCCGACGAGGGCGACCCGCGCGTCACGCCCTCCGCCGACGCCGCCCGCGAGCCCGTGGCATGAAAGGAAGGGCCCCTTATTAACGCCTCGTGCATTGAAAGGGGCCCTTCCTAACACCTCAGCGGCGGCGGTTGCGCGCGTCGAGCGCCTCGTTGAGGCGGTGCAACATCTCCGCGAGCGTCTCCCGGTCCGCCTCGGGCCAGGCGGCGAGGATGTCGCCGTACAGCCGGGTGCGGGCCGCCCGGACGGCGGCCATCCGCTGGAGCCCGGCCGCCGTCGCGGAGATCACCGTGCCGCGCCCGTCGGCCGGGTCGGGGGTACGTGAGATCAGCCCGTCGCGCTGGAGCGCGGAGACCTGCCGGGTGACTGTCGAGCCGTCCAGGCTCAGCCGTGCGGCGAGCGCCGAGACGTTCTGCGGGCCGGCGGCGTCCAGGTGGCGCAGGATCACGTACGCGGCGCGGTCGAGCAACCGGTGCTCCGTCGTGCCGGTGCCCCGGCGGGTGGCCTCACCCAGGCGCATCAGCAGCGCGACCTCGGTTTCGATCCGGCCCAGCGTGGCCTCGGCGGCGTGGACGTCCTCGCTCATGACTGTATGATACAGGGAAAATGCCTGTACGATACAGCTATCTGGGAGGTTGCGGAGTGGATCGCCGATCCGAGCCCAACCGCAGTGCCATCTACGCCACCACGCTCGTGGCGTTCCTCGCCATCGCCGGCATCGCCGTCGTCGACCCGATCCTGCCCGCCATCGGCGAGGCGATCGGCGTCACCGCCTGGCAGGTCGAGCTGCTTTTCACCGCGTACATCGCGGTCATGGCCGTCGGGATGATCCCGGCGACGCTCGCCAGCGGACGGTTCGGTTTCAAGCCGGTGCTCGTCACCGGCGTCTCCGTCGTCGGCCTGGCCGCGATCGGAGCCTCGTTCAGCAACGACATCGTGCAGCTCTCCGTGCTGCGCGGCGTCTGGGGTCTGGGCAACGCGATGTTCTTCGCCACCGCCATGGTGGTGCTGGTCAACCTGGCGAACGACAGAGAATGGGTGGTCGGCCTGTTCGAGACCGCCCTCGGGCTCGGCTTCGCCGTCGGCCCGCTGATCGGCGGCCTGCTCGGCGAGGTGAGCTGGCGGCTGCCGTTCTTCGTCTGCGGCATGTTCATGGTGCTGGCGCTCGGCGTCGCCGCCCGCAAGCTGCGCGAACCTGCGAACAAGCAACAGCCGGTACGCCTCGGCCAGATCTTCGCCACGTACCGCAAGCCCGCGTTCGTGACGCTGTGCGTGGTCACCGCCGCGTACAACTTCGTCTTCTTCGTCGTCCTCGGCTACACGCCGCTGTTCCTGCGCCTCGACGTCATCCCGCTGGGCCTGGCGTTCACCGGCTGGGGCCTCGGCCTGGCCGCCGGCATCCTGCTGCTCGGGCACCGGCTCGCCCACCGCATCGGCGCCGTGCAGACCGTCGGCGTCGCCCTGCTCGGCCTGCTGGCCTGCATGGTCGCGTTCGCCACCTCCACCGGCACCGCCGTGTCGCTCGTCGTACTCGTCGTCGCCGGCCTGTTCATGGGCCTCGCCAACGCCAACCTGACCGACCTGGCGCTCGGGCTCGGCTCCGCCGACCGGCGCGTCGCCACCGGCGCGTTCAACCTGGTCCGCTGGGGCGCCGCCGCGCCCGCGCCGATCATCTCCGGCAAGCTGGCCGAGCACAGCCTGGCGCTGCCGTTCTGGGTCGGCTTCGGGGTGCTCGCCGCGGGCCTGCTCGCGTACCTCGCGTTCGGCCACCTGATGGCGGCCGGCTACGGCGAACGCGTCATCTGGAACCGGGCCGCCCGCCGCGCCGAACACGCACCGGAGGAGCCGGTGGGGGAGGCCTACTGACCGGTCCCGGTCCAGCCGGGCCTGGTCCGGCCCGCCCCGGTGGCGTCAGGTCAGCGCCCGCCACAGCAGGTAGAACCCGATGGCCGTGCCGAACACCACGATCACCGTCTTCAGCACCACCTGCGGAAGCCGGCGGGCCAGCCGCGCGCCCGCGTACCCGCCGAACAGGGTGGCCGGCGCGACCACCGCGACGGCCGCCCAGTTCAACGGGCCGAACAGGGCGAACACCACGAGCGTGGTCAGCCCCACCACGGCCGAGAGCAGGTTCTTCACCGCCGACACCCGGGCCAGCGTCGCGTCGAGCACCAGCGCCAACCCGGCCACCAGCATCACCCCGAGGGCCGCGCCGAAGTAGCCGCCGTACACGGTGCCGACCGCGACCATGGTCTGCACCGTGACGGTACGGCGGCGCGCGCCCAACCGTTCCGGATGGCCGACCAGCCGGCGCAGCGGACCCTGGAACGCGAGTACGGCGGTCGCGCCCAGCACGAGGAACGGCACCACCAGCTCGAACGCGCGCGCCGGAGTCGCCAGCAGCAGCGCGCACCCGGCGATCGTGCCGAGGACGGCGGTGGGCAGCAGCGACCACAACTCCCGCCCGCGCGGCAGGTCCACCCGGCTGCCCGCCACGCTCGCCACGTACCCGGGGAAGACCGACACGGAGTTCGAGACGTTCGCCGCCACCGGCGGCAGGCCAGTGGCGATCATCGCCGGGAACGTGATCAGCGAGCCACCACCGGCCACCGCGTTCACAGTGCCCGCGGCGAGACCGGCGGCGATCAGGAGCGCGGCGTCGGAGAGATCCATGGTCCCCCGAGGCTAGTACGCCCTCGTTGTGTCACGGCGTCGACCCGTGCTGGGCCCGCCGGGGCGGAAATGGGCGCGGCGGATGCGTCGTTAGGATGAGGGCGCGACGGACGAGTCGACCGGGCGGTCGCGTCGACGGGCTCCGGCCCGTCGCCGAGGAACGTCCGGACTCCACAGGGCAGGGTGGTTGCTAACGGCAACCCGGGGTGACCCGCGGGACAGTGCCACAGAAAACAGACCGCCGGCCCGTAACGGGACGGTAAGGGTGAAACGGTGGGGTAAGAGCCCACCAGCACCCCGGGTGACCGGGGTGGCTCGGTAAACCCCACCCGGAGCAAGGCCAAGAAAGGGCCGTCACCGCAAGATGACGACCCGCGCAGACGCTTGAGGGCTGCCCGCCCGATGTCTGCGGGTAGGCCGCTGGAGCCTGCCGGCAACGGCAGGCCGAGATGGATGGCCGCCGCCGGTGCGCCTGCGGGCGTGCCGGTCACAGAATCCGGCGTACAGGTCGACTCGTCCGTCGCCCACCGGCTCAGAGACCTGATCAAGGCTCTGAGCTGGTTCTATGTCCGGGCGTCGATGGTCGTCGTTGGTCAACTTGGCCGGCGTTTGACGCCCTGTGGACGCCCTGACGCCCTGGAGACGCCCTGAGCGCTGGCTCAGTTGACCCCTCCTCGGGTCGGGCTTGCTATGCCGCCGAGGGCCGTCTGAGGGGCCGCCGCTCGATGGTTTCGGAGCGGGGCCGGCGGCTGTGGGGGAGGGTCGGACACGTCCTGGCGGTGGAGCTGGTGCCGCGACCCGGTGATCCGGTGGCAAGCCAGTCCCGGGGTTGGACTGGCGCGGCAGGCGGAAGCCCTGACCTCGATGGCGGTCGAGGTGTCGGCTTCCGCACCGCTCGCTGGCAACCCGGCTACGCGAATCCGCCGGTGCCACCCAACCGAATGTCCAGCTCTCGCAAGAGCGCGCCGAGCCGTCGGCTGGTCTCGGCGTCCATGTGCGGGATCGGCCTGCCTGCGGCCTGGTGCTCGCCCAGGCCGTACAACGCGATGCGAAGGTCTTCTGCGGTGGCGAGGTCGAGTCGCAGCTCGATCGGGTCGTCCATGCTGCGACCGTAGGGCTCTGCCGTCATCTGGCGTGAGGGCGGTGTCCCGGCGGCTGTCGGTGGCTCACCGCCCCGGCGCCGTAAGCGGCCGGGGCGGCTTGCCGCCGGCCGGGCTTGCCGCCCTGCATCGCGCGGAGCGCGGTGCCTTGATGTAGAACAGAGGAAATCGGCAACGGTGGTCCTGGATAGCAAATACCAGTGAGGATCGTGCTCGGGCCGGCTCACGTGCTGCTGTCGCACCCCCCATTCGCTGTGAACTAGACTCGGCCGCTCTTGGTCGGTACGGTTATCTATCTGGCCCTGATGCCTGATGCATGGGAGTACGATGCGCGCTGATAGTGACGTCATTCGGAGATTCGAGCTTGCGCAAGATGCGTTGGTTCTTCAGGCGTCCGACCTGTCTCTTGAAACGGTGGCCTCGATGGTTGAGAACGAGGCTATCGATGTGCGTCCCCAGTTTCAACGTCGTGAAAGGTGGGATGCGGCTAAGCAGTCGGCTCTAATTGAGTCTTTCTTGCTGAATATTCCTGTGCCTCCGGTATACCTGGCCGAAGATGATTTTGGAAGCTATTCTGTAATTGATGGAAAGCAACGGCTGACGGCGATTCATGAATTCATGAGAAACCGCCTCACCCTCTCGCTTCTTGGCAGGTTCGAGGAGCTGAACGGTTACCGATTCAGGGATCTTCCCCCTTCGTTAAAGAACGCGCTGCTTGTTCGTCCGTATATTCGCGCCGTTACACTGCTGCGCCAGAGTGACCCTGCAACTAAGTACGAAGTATTTCATCGCCTCAACTCAGGTGGCCAGCCGCTCAACGCGCAAGAGATCCGTAACGTAATATACCGAGGTGCCCTCAACGATCTGCTCGTGAAGCTGTCGGAAAACTCCTTCCTTCGCCATCAACTGAAGATTCGTGATACCAGGTCTCCCGCATACAGGGCAATGCTGGATGTCGAGTATGTCTTAAGATTCTTCACCCTCGTGGATTCTTGGCAGCAATTCTCGGGTGACTTTCGCTTGTCTATGGACATTTACATGCAGAGGAATCAGAACCCCGACTCGAAGTCCCTAAAGGATTTATCCTCCGCCTTCCTCAGCGCGGTAAATAGCTGTGAGCGACTCTGGGGTGTTAACGCTTTCAAGCGGCCTGACAGGGCTGCATGGCGAGATCAAGCGTTGGCTGGGATGTATGACAGTCAGATGATTGCCGTTAGTCTGGTTTCCCCTGCCGTAATCGAAAAATTGGGGCGTAGAAAGGGGCGCGCAGAGCAGGTCACTCGGAAGCTTTTTGAAGACGAGAACTTTGAGGATGCGGTCCGTGTCGCGACCAATACGCCCTCGAAAGTAAAGTATAGAGTGAGCGAAATGGCCAATGCGCTACGCGAGGCGGCTGAATAGCGTATGTCGGTCACGCGTCGCAACTTCCTAGACAGAGTTGTTGCCGTACAGGATGCACTCGCACAGCCACTTCTTATCGATCAGGCACTTACTGAAACCTCTCACAATAACCGTGCTCGGATCCTGCGAAATGGCCTGATGGTTGTGACGTTCAGTGCACTCGAAGACTTCATACGCGAGAGATCGGCAGAGGTCCTAGGCTATATCAGTAGAACTGCGCTCGTATTCTCCGATCTACCCCGCGACTTAGTCCTTGCTGCCACTGTGGAGGTGATGAGAGCGGCTCATGCCCATGCGAAGATGGCGAGCCGCCATGGGGACGATCCTGTGCCGCTTCTGCAGCAGGCGGCGTCTGAGGTCGCTAGCACTCTCAACGGTCCGTTGCACATATCGAAGTTTTCACTGGGCTACAACGGGTCCAATGTAGGCGCGGATGAAGTGGGCAATATTCTCAAGACGCTCCATGCTGGGGATCCATGGAATGAAATGACAAGGCTTGGCTCTCGCGTCGGTTTGGGTGCAGTGCCACTCCGTGATGCATACGCCCAAGGGCTGAGGCTGCGCAATCGGGCGGCGCATAAGGCGGACTCCAATATTCAGCCAAGTGAGTTGCTTACCTTCTGTCAGCAGGCTAAAGCAATTGCCCTTGGGTTCGACCTGCTTGCCAGCAGGGCGGCACGTCTAATTCATGATAGCGCCACCAGTTTTGCGCAGGTTTCGCGGCCGAAGTTGACGGATGCTATTTCTATTGTTTTCGTCGACTTTGATGGTAGGCGCTACGCCTGCAAAAAAGAGAACGCGCGCCGAGCACTAAAGATCGGCCTTGACCGTAACGCCATCTGGTTGCACGCAATTTCGAAAGCCCGCGTGAGTTACGATGCTGTGGTAGAAAGAGACAAGAGTGGAACGGCGATTCGTTGGGAGAGCACAGACTGCGCTTGAGCATGCTGCTCTGATCAGAATTAGAACGAGCTGCACTTCTACTGGTCTGTCGGTCTTATCCGATAGACTCGGATGACCGCCTCCGTGCGTCCTTCCCCCCCCCCCCCCCCCCCCCCGTTCGACGCTCTCGTATTCGGTCAACAGTGCCCCGGCCTCAATGCCGAACAGCCTGCTAACTCTGCATCCGCAGCAACTTCACGTCGTCTAGTTTCCGTAGCGCCGCAGCGATCTAGGTCGCGGTGGTAAGGGCGGCCCCGTGCGTAAGTTCCCCTGCCATGTTCCGTGTTCGCTAAGCCCTCCTGTCGAAGGGCGGCTATGGCTTTTCGGACTGTACCGCGGCTTGCTCCGAACTCACTGGAGAGCGCGCTCTCGGCTGGCAAGAGAGAACCCGGTGGAATCGTGCCACGCTCGATGCGTTCCAGCTGTGCAAGTTCTGGCGCTGTGCCGCCGGCTGTCATGGACGCCGGACACGTCTTGGCGGTGGAGCTGGTGCCGCGACCCTGCGAATCGGTGGCAAGCCAGTTCTGGGGTCGGACTGGCGCGGCAGGCGGAAGCCCGAACCGCCCGACCAGAGCAGCCCCGCCGGCTACCGCTACCCGACTCGGTGGTCCAGTCGCTCAAGGAGCACGCGGAG
This sequence comes from Micromonospora sp. WMMA1949, assembly GCF_027460145.1. NCBI lineage: Bacteria > Bacillati > Actinomycetota > Actinomycetes > Micromonosporales > Micromonosporaceae > Micromonospora > Micromonospora sp. WMMA1949. The sequence continues at coordinate 4,271,976 of NZ_JAPZBG010000001.1, forward strand.
AAGTACGACCCGCTGTCGATCACCCTGCCCTGGGAGGATCCGTTCAGGGGCGAGCGGCTGACGATGCCGCTGCTGTTCACCACCACTCATCGGGTGCGATCAAGCGGGCCACCTTCGACGGGAAGAGTTGGCGTCCAGCGGTGGAAGCGGCCGGCATCGTCCCGACCCGGGCGACCGGAATGCACGCGCTGCGCCACTTCTACGCCTCGGCGCTGCTCGACGCGGGGAAGAGCTTCAAGGCCCTCGCGTCGTACCTCGGGCACTCTGACCCGGGCTTCACGCTCCGCGTCTACACCCACCTCATCCCGTCTAGCGAGGAGCGTACCCGCCATGCCATCGATGACCTGCTAGACCGCTAGTGCTGCCAGGAGGGAGGAACTGGATGGTTCAGCACGTTGATCCGAACGAAAGACGCGCCGACGGTCGGCCTGGAGTGTCATAGGTGGGCGTTACTGTGCTGGCCGCGGTTCGGTCTTGGTAAGGGAAGGGTGAAGCTGGTGGGCGGTAGCCGTCGTGGCATGCCAACTCTCTACGGCATCGTGCAGTACTGGAGGGTCAGGTACGGCGAGGTCTTCCCGAACCTCAAAGCGTCCTACATCGGCTGGGGCGAGCCGTTCTGTTTCAGATGTGGGTGGTTGGCGCCGGTAGATGATACCCAGCCAACCCTTGCCGCCGTCTGGAATTCCGCCCGAGGCTGGCTTGACCGAGCACACTTGCAGGACTTGGCTCTCGGTGGCTCCAACGGGCCGGAAAATCTAGTTCCGCTGTGTCGACAGTGCCACGACATCATGGACCCCTGCGAAAGCAGGGCAGAAGCGATCGCATACGTCAATGACGGGATCCCAGCCGATAGCTGGTGGCAGATGCACACCGATGCCGTCTTCGGCTCTGAGGCGGATCTCGACGTTCCCCGCAAGACGAAGATCATGCGGGACACGTACACCCGGTGGGTCGAGCAGATGCGCGTGATGGAAGCTGCCAAGCGTGGCGATCCCCAAGCGGTGAAGCGGCTAGAAAGCATCCTGGCGTCGGCTAGACGAAGCGCGCAACGTGAGGGGCGCAGCTTTGCGGTCACCATCGATGACCTAAGGGCAGCCAACCTCGTTGGAGATCGGATCTCGACCGGGTGACGGCCTGCACGGCACTTCGGCACACTCCACCCCTTTAGCGGGTGCTCAGCGAGGGCATTCGTGGGGTGCGGGATCTCTTCTGAGCAGCGCGAGCGAGATCATGATCACGCCGAGGCCCAGGCCTGCCAGCACTGTCGGCGCCTGCAGGAGAAGATCCTCCGTCGCGTACCCGTCGGGCGTGGCAGCCCGGGTCGGATCCGTCCGGTCGACGCGTACATCGAGTACGTCCCCGACGTGGAACTCGCTCTCGTCGAGTTCGCTGGAGAACCGCTCCCGGTGCCGCACGCCGTCGAACGTGTAGTCCACGGTCAACCTCGTGGCGGCGAACGATCGGCTGATCTTGAACCGTTCGACGTGCACCACCCGACCGGTCGTCTCGGCGCCGGCGAGTACCCGCTCGTCGATCGTCGCGGTCAGCCGAGCGTCGAGCAGCATCCCGCCGCCGACCACAAGGGTGCCCAGGACAACCGCAAGGACCAGCTTGAGTTCTCGCCGGCCGAACGGGCTCGCCATTCCCGGCCCTCCCAGCGTCCTCGGGAAAGAGTTCGTTGTAGCACCTCCTCGCCCGTAGCCCACCGCCGTGGCCGCCGGCGCTACAACTCGCGCCACTCTCCTGCCCGGCCGGCATCACCCGTGTGAACGAACCCCTCGATGACCTGCCAGGCGCGTTCGAGGTCGAGAACGACGTCCGCGGTGAACTCCACCGGGTCGTCCAGCACCGGTACCTCGGCATGCGTGCACGCAGGCTCATCGGCGGCCAGCAGGGACACGGCATCCTCGTCCGCCATCAGGTGGACGACCGCCGCCGACCCCGTGAACCCGAGCGTCAGCACCGGGAATGCGGCGTCGCCCCGCACTTCGAGGTAGCCGCGCCCCAGGGCGCGCAGTTCCTCGAACCGCTCGAACAGACCGGCGACGCCCGACCGCTCCATCGGCACGAACCTCCCCGACGAGGGAGACGTGGCACTCCACGCAATGTTCACCCGGCAACACTACGGATTCGGTGCGGCCGAAACTCGCAGGAGCGTGGTCCCGTGGCGGCGCTAGGATCGGCTGCCCGTCAACCGTGTGCGGCGGGCTCCGGGAAGGGAACCGCGATGGCGGACGTGTCGGTCGAAGTGCCGTGGCCCCTGCGCGAGTGCATCGACTATTGCGAGGTCCACTGCGTTCGCGGGTGCTGCGGGATCGACGCCGTGTCCACCGACCCCGCCCTCATCGAAAAGTGGTGCCGCCGGGTGGGTCCGGCCAAGGTGGTAGAGGCTCGGCTTCAACTCATGAAGTTGATCGAGGTGGTCGAGGACCGCTCCCGTTGCGTCACGTCGGACTTCCTGAACCACCGCACACATGACGAGGCCGCACGGCGTGAGTTGCTGGACTTCCTGACCGCGCTCGATGCCGGACTGGCGGCCGGCTCACTTGTCCCGTAGCGGCGGGGGAAGCGGCGCCTCTCCCTTCAGGGCCATCTCGGCCAGCTCGATGCGTTCCGGATGGAGGACGGCGTCGCGGAGCGGGTGGCTCGGCACGTTGATGCACCGCTGACCCGCCACCGCCTCGCAGACCGGGCACTGGAGGAACAGTCCGCACTGCGGCACCAACTCGCTGCCCTGGGCCAGCGCATACCGGCCGATCTTGACGATCGCCCGGTAGAGGTCGTCGTCCTGATGCCGGGCGGCGGCGGCTGCCACCTCCCGCATGCCCTCCCAGAAGAGTTCCGCGGCCCTCGGTTCGTCGATGTCGATGTTGATGCGCACGGTCGGGAGTACCCGCCCTCGGCGCGGTGGGACATCGCCCGCCAGACCTTGCGATGATCCGGTGATGACCTCCTACGTGTCCCACACCACCGTGGACTGTGCCGACGCCTATGCCCTGTCCCGCTGGTGGGCAGGCGTTCTCGACTACCGCGAGGATCCCGACGACCCGAACGAGCCGGGCCACGAGGAGTGCATGATCTTCTCGCGGGACGGGCGGCACCGCCTGCTGTTCATCGAGGTGCCGGACGCCAAGCAGGTCAAGAACCGCATCCACCTCGACCTGCGCCCGGTCGAGGGGACGCGCGACGAGGAACTGGCCCGGCTGACCGGGCTGGGCGCGGCAGTGGTGGCCGACCGGCGCAACTCCGACGGCACCGGCTGGGTGGTGCTCGCCGACCCGGAGGGCAACGAGTTCTGCATCCTCCGCAGCGACGCCGAGGTGGCCGCCACCCGAGCGTGACCGAACGGCCGCCTCCCGCCGGCTCCAGCCACCGATCTTGGAGTTGTGGCACCTCTCGAACTTCGCGAACAGGGGTGTTCTGGGCGCCACAACTCCAAGATCGACGAGGGTGGGCCGCGGCGGGGACGAGGGCGGGCGGGGACGAGCGCGGGTGCCAGGGGCCGGTGTGGGACGCTGCGGTGGTGATCGAGCTTGCGGACATCGAGGCGGCCGCCGACCGGATCGCCGACGTCGTGGTGCACACCCCGACCCTGCCCAGCCCGGGACTGACCGAGCTGCTCGGCGTACCGGTCACCGCCAAGCTGGAGCTGCTGCAACGTACCGGATCGTTCAAGGCCCGGGGCGCGGCGGCGAAGCTGCTCGCGCTCGACGACGCGGAGCGGGCGGCCGGGGTCGTCGCGGTCAGCGGCGGCAACCACGGCATCGCGGTCGCGGTGATGGCCGGCGCGCTCGGGGTGGCGGCGACTGTGGTGATGCCGCGCAGCGCGCCCGCCCGCGCGGTGGAGGTGGCGCGCGCGGCCGGGGCCGACGTGCGGCTGACCGAGGACATGGCGGGCGCGTTCGCGCTGATGAACCGGCTGCGGGACGAGGGCGTGACGCTGCTGCACCCGTTCGACGACCCGATCGTGCTCGCCGGGCAGGGCACCGTCGGGCTGGAACTGGCCGACGACGCCGGTGAGCTGACCGACGTGCTGGTCAGCATCGGCGGGGGCGCGCTGATCTCGGGTGTGGCGGCCGCGCTGCGGGCGCGCCGGCCGGGGGTACGCGTCTGGGGCGTGGAGACCGAGGGCGCGCAGGCGATGTCGCAGGCGATCGCGAAGGGCGGGCCGGTCGAGGTGCCGTTGTCGTCGATCGTCACCACGCTCAGCGCGCCGACCGTCTCGCAGCTCACCTACGACCATGTGACCGCGCTGGTCAGTGACGTCCTCGTGGTCTCCGACGCCGAGGCGGTGCGGGGCACGCTCGAGCTGGCCGAGCACGCCAAGGTGTGGGCCGAGCCGGCCGCCGGGTGTCTGCTGCCCGCCGCCCGCCGGGTGATCGAGCGGGTGGGCGGCGACGCCCGGATCGGCCTGGTGGTCTGCGGCGGCAACGCCACCGTGACCGACGTGACCGCGTGGGCCGGCCGCTTCGGCATCTGACGCGCCGCGCCGCACGAGCCGGACAACCCCGGGGTACGCCGGCCGCCTCCGGTCCGGACGGGTGGGACCGGGTGGACGACCGGCGTACGTCAGGACGTGGCCGGGCTGACGCCGTCGAGCAGTTCGGCGAGCTTGGCCGCGGTGGCCGGGGCGTGCAGGTGCAGCCGCGCCACGTTGATGCTGTCCGTGCCGATCACGGCGAGCAGCGCCTGCCCGTTGATCGCGTACACGCTGAGGTAGCCGCCCGCGTTGCGCACCGTGGACTGCTGGAAGTCGCCCTGTCCGAGCCGGATCCCGACCTGACGGCCGAGCCCGTACGTGGTGGCGGCGAGCGCGGCCAGGTCGTCCGGGTCGGCGCCGTTCTGCAGGTTGTGCGTGACGAGCAGGCCGTCGACGCCGCCGAGGACGCAGCCGTGCACGCCGGGGATCTGCAGCCGCAGCGCGGACAGTTCCTGTGCGATGGCCGGGTACGGCAGCGCCGGGTTGCCGGCGAGTGAGGGGGGAAGCGCGCGTGGTGGCGGCAGGGTGCCGGTCTGGGCGCGCGCACGGCGGGGGAGGTCGTCCACCCGGCTCACAGTTCCAGGCTCTCCTCGATCATGCGCAGTTGGTGCCGCGCCATCGCGAGGTTGGCCCGGCTCTTGCTCACCATCAGGTAGAGGAACAGGCCCTTGCCGGTGCGGTTGCTCAGCGGGCGGATCAGGTGGTACTGGCTGCCGAGCGTGATCAGGATGTCCTCGATCTCGTCGTCGAGCTTGAGCATCTCGATGGTGCGCAGCTTGGCGCGTACGACATCGGTGTTGCCGGCGGCGGCGACCGTCAGGTCGATCTCGCCGGTGCCCCCGGCGACGCCGAGTGTCATGCCACTTGTGTAGTCGACGAGCGCGGCTCCGATCGCACCGTCGATGTCCATCGCGTTCTTCAGCGCGATGTCAAGGTTGCCCACGATTTTCTCTCCCCAGCTCGGGCCGCTGTCCGCTGGAAGCGCGACAGCGGATTCGTCCGTCGAGGCTCGCATATGGAGGCGTGAGGTGCACACGGACCGCCGGTGATCCACCTGAGCGGGCCCTCCGGACGGGCCACCGGTCCCGCAGGAGGGACCACGCCGTCCATCGCCGATCGCCGTCCGTCCCGGAAAGACGGTGCATCTATGCTATGTAGAGATCCGATAGAGTGAGCCAGTGCGACTGACCATTCCGGTGGCGAAGGTGCTCTCGGCGCTGCTCGCCGAGCCCGGGGCGCCGCGCTACGGCCTCGACCTGATGCGGCTCACCGGCCTTCCCAGCGGGACGCTCTACCCGGTGCTGCACCGCCTCCAGGATGCCGGCTGGCTGGCCGCCGACTGGGAGGACGTCGACCCGGTCACCGCCGGCCGCCCGGCCCGCCGCTACTACCGCCTCACCGGCGAGGGCACCCGGTCGGCCCGGCTGGCGCTGGCCGAGCTGCGTGCCCTCGTACCCTCCGAACCGGCCGGCGGCGCGGACCCGGCCGGGGCGCCCGCGTGGTGATCCGGCGGGTAGCGGCGCTGCTGCTGCGGGTCGCGGTGCGCCGGTGGCCGGCGGAGCTGCGCGCCGACCTGGCCCGCGAGTGGGCCGCCGAGCTGCACGAGCTGGCCCGCACCGGGCAGCGGTGGGGGATGGTCCGGTTCGCCGCGAGCCTGGCGGCGCGCCGGGCGGCCACGCCACTGACCGGGCGGGCCGGGGCGCGGCGGCTGGGGCGTACCGCAGGGGTGTTGCTGCTCGCGCCGCCGGCCTGCGTCGCGGTCCTCGTGGTGGCGGCCGTGGTGATGGGCCTGGCCCGCGGGTGGCTGGAGATGCGCGTGCCGTGGGCCGTCGCCGCGCAGCTGCCGGCCTGGTCGGCGCTCACCGCGCTGCTCGGCGTCGCGCTCGCGCTCGTCGTCGCCCGGGCCGCGCGCCGGACCGTACGCGTGGGGGCGCTGCCCACCGCGCTCGGCGTGGTGCTGCCGATCGCCGCGACGGTGACCGCGTCGCTCGCGCTGTTCGCCGCCCGGGGCGAGAGCCGCGTCTGGGAGAGCGTGCCCGGGCTGCTGCTCTGGCTGGCGCTGATGACGGCGGCGCTCTGGACTGCCGGGGTCCTGGCGCGCCGGAGCCGGGTCCGGGCCGCCTGGTTCACGGGGCTGCTCGGCGCGCTGGTGGCGGCCGACGCGGCGGTGGTGCTCGCGGTGGTCACCTCGATCCCGGCCACCGCGCCGGTGGCGGACGGCCTGCCGCCGGACGCGGTGGACCGGATCTCCGCGCCGCTCTGGCTGTTCACCTGCTGGACCGACTCGTCGTTCGGGCTGCCCCGGCCGACCGAGTGGGAACGGTTCCTCATCACCGACCGGGTGCTCGTCGAGCCGATGTTCCACCTGGCCTGCACGCCCTACGCCCTGGCGTACGCGATCGGGGCGGCCCGCCCGGCGCCGGCCGCCGCGCCCGGTCCGGAGCCCGTCCCGGCGCCCGCCTGAGGGTCGGGCGTCCCCGCTCAGCACCCGGCCGGCCCGCTCGTGGTGCCGGGCCGGCCCGGCGTCGGCCCGCGCCTCGGATGGCTCCGGGGACGGGCCGTTCGGACGAGCGGAGGCATCTGTCGGGTGTTCCGCCGTTCCCCGCCGCAACCGCCGCGACCAGGTCTAATGTGGAGAAGGCCGTGACTATTTGTGCCGTTCCGGTGGCGGCCGGGCGGTTCCGGGTGCACAGTGATCGCATGAGCGACGACGGAAGTGGTGGGCACTACTACTGGTGCACGCGACACCACCGGGTCGAGACCGATGCCGACGTGTGTCCCGCGCGGCACGTTCTCGGACCGTACGCCTCAGCCGCCGACGCGGACAACGCCCTGCAGACGGTGCGGGAGCGGAACGACGCGTGGGACGCCGAGGACGCCCGTTGGGCCGGGGAGGGCCGCTAGACGGCGCGGGAGGGCCCGCGTCGAGGTGATCCGTGCTCCGCGAGGGCGAGAGCACGTCCCCAGGAAAGGGAACCGAGATGGCCGAAGCACAGCAGGCCACCCGCCCGGCCGCGAAACGGACGACCGCGAAGAGGACCGCCGCGGGCAGGACGACGACGGTCACCAAGGCGTCGCCGAACGCCTCGGGCGCCGGCGCCGGACGGACACCGGCGAAGAAGGCGGCGGCCAAGAAGGCGGCCGCCAGAAAGGTCGTGTCGGCGGCGCGCAAGGCGCCGGCCAAGGCCACCACCACCAGGACGACCGCGAAGAAGACAGCGGCTCGTACGGCACCGGCCGGCCGGGCCACCGCCAAGAGCGCGCCGGCCAAGAAGACCACCGCGAAGAAGACCACCGCGAAGAAGACGGCGGCGAAGAAGACCACAGCGGCGAAGAAGACAGCGGCGGCGACGAAGACCACGGCGGCCCGCAAGACCACGACGGCCCGGACCACCGCCACCGCGAAGAAGGCGCCGGCCCGCAAGACGACCACCGCGAAGAAGACGACGGCGGCCAAGAAGACCACCGGCGCGCGCAAGGTCACCGCGGCGGCGAAGAAGACCACCGCCGCGGCGAAGAAGGCGCCCGCGAAGAAGACCACCGCCTCGACGCGTCCCACGGCGCGCAAGACGGCGGCGAAGAAGGCGCCCGCGCGCAAGACCACCACCGCGCGCAAGACCACCACCACGGCGAAGAAGACCACCGCCGCGAAGAAGGCGCCGGCCCGTAAGAGCACCGCCGCCAAGAGCACCACCGCACGCAAGGCGCCGGCCCGCCGCGCCTGACGCCGTGGACACCGCTCTCTCCCGGGGAGCGGAACGTGCGGGTCGCTGTCAGGATTGAGCGCGTGGTGATCCGACGCGTACTGGCGCCCCGTATCGACTTCGGCGCGCTGCGCCGCGAGCTGGGACTGCCCGAGGGCTTCCCGGCCGCGGCGCAGCGCGAAGCCGACCTGGCCGCCGCCGCGCCGCCGCCGGCCGTCGCCGACCGGACCGACATCCCGTTCGTCACCGTCGACCCGGTGACCTCGCGCGACCTCGACCAGGCCATGCACCTCACCCGCCGTCCCGGCGGCGGCTACCGCGTCCGGTACGCGATCGCTGACGTCCTGACCCACGTACGCCTCGGTGGTGACCTGGAGGCCGAGACGTGGCGCCGGGGACAGACGGTCTACCTGCCCGACGGCAACGTGCCGTTGCACCCGCACACGCTCAGCGAGGGGGCGGCCAGCCTGCTGCCCGACGCCGACCGGGCCGCCGTGCTCTGGACCGTCGACCTGGACGCCGACGGCGGCACGGTGGCGGTCACGCTGGAGCGGGCGCTGGTGCGCAGCCGGGCCAAGCTCGACTACGGCGGCGTGCAGCGCGACGCCGACGCGGGGCGGCTGCCCGAGCCGATCGCCCTGCTGCCCGAGATCGGGGCGCTGCTCACCACCCGGGGCCTGACCCGGGGCGCGATCAACCTGCCGCTGCCGGAGCAGGACGTCGAGCCCGACGGGGACGGGTGGCGGCTGGTGCTGCGCGGCCCCGGCCCGATGGAGGAGCACAACGCGCAGATCTCGCTGCTGACCGGCATGGCCGCCGCCGACATCATGCTGGCCGGCCGGATCGGGCTGCTGCGCACCATGCCCCGTCCCCGCGCGGAGGCGGTCGAACGGCTGCGGCTCGCCGCCGGCCCGCTCGGCGTGCCCTGGCCGGACGGCACACCCGTGGGTCAGGTGCTCGACGGGCTGGACACCTCCCGGCCCCGGGTGGCCGCCTTCGTCGACCAGGCCGCCGAACTGATGCGCGGCGCGGCGTACACCGCCTTCGACGGCGAGGTGCCCGAGCAGCCCGAGCACGGCGGCGTGGCCGCCGCGTACGCGCATGTCACGGCGCCGCTGCGCCGCCTGGCCGACCGCTACGCCACCGAGGTCTGCCTGGCCCTGCACGAGGGCCGGGAGGTGCCCGAACAGGTCCGGGCCGCGCTGCCGAAGCTACCCGAGGTGATGGCCGCGACCGACCGGACCGCCGGTGGGGCCACCCGGGGCGCCGTGGAACTGGCCGAGGCGGTGCTGCTCGCGCACCGGGTGGGGGAGACGTTCGAGGCGGCCGTGCTCGACGTGGACGAACCGCGCCCGGCGGGCAACGGCCGCCCCGGCCGCCCGCCCGGCGGCACGATCGCGCTCGACGAGCCGCCGGTACGCGCCCGCTGCACCGGCGAGCTGCCGCTGGGCGAACGCGTCCGGGTACGGCTCACCGTCGCCGACCCGGTCCAGCGCCGGGTCGCCTTCGAACGGGCCTGACCAGCGCGGCCATTGTCACAGCATCGGGATGCACCGCACGCCGCCGTGCTTTGCGAGGATGTGCCCATGGCTTATGACGCGACCACGCTGCCCGACGTCTCCGGGCTGACCGTCGGCATCATCGGTGGCACCGGCGACCAGGGACGGGGTCTCGCCTACCGGTTCGCCCGGGCCGGGCAGACCGTGCTGATCGGCTCCCGCACGGCGGAACGGGCCAACCAGGCCGCCGCCGAGATCGCCGCCCTGCCCGGGGTGGCCGACGGCGCTCTGGTCTCCGGCGGCGACAACGAGGACGTCGCGCGGCGCAGCGACGTGGTGATCGTGGCGGTGCCGTGGGACGGGCACGCGGCCACCGTCGCCGCGCTCGCCGAGCCGCTGGCCGGCAAGATCGTGGTGGACTGCGTCAACCCGCTCGGCTTCGACAAGCAGGGCCCGTACGCGCTCACCGTCGACGAGGGCAGCGCCGTGCAGCAGGCCGCCGCGCTGCTGCCCGAGTCCCGGGTGTGCGCCGCGTTCAACCACGTCAGCGCGCCGCTGCTGGCCGACCCGGAGATCGACCGGATCGAGCTGGACGTGCTGATCTGCACCGAGGAGCGGGAACTCGTGGGTGTGGTCGGCGCGCTGGCCGCGCGGATCCCCGGCATGCGGGGCATCTACGCCGGGCGGCTGCGCAACGCCCACCAGATCGAGGCGTTCACCGCGAACCTGATCGCGATCAACAAGCGTTACAAGGCGCACGCCGGCATCCGCGTCACCGACGTCTGACGTGCGCGCCGCCGTCGCCCCGTCGCGGCGGCGTCTGTTAAGAAGGGGCCCCTCCTCTACGCCAGGCGTTAAGAAGGGGCCCTTCCTTACATCCCTCAGAAGGTGTGCTCGGGGGCGGGGAACTCGCCGCCGCGTACCTCGTCGGCGAACCGGCGGGTCGCGTCCGTCAGCGCGCCCGCCAGGTCGGCGTAGCGCTTGACGAAGCGAGGCGCCCGCCCGGTACGCAGTCCGGCCATGTCCTGCCAGACCAGCACCTGCCCGTCGGTGTCCGGGCCGGCCCCGATCCCGACGGTGGGGATGGACAGCTCGGCGGTGACCCGCTTGGCCACCTCGCCCGGCACCATCTCCAGCACCACGGCGAACGCGCCCGCCTCGGCCACCGCCCGCGCGTCGGCGAGCACCTCCTCGGCCGCCTCGCCCCGGCCCTGCACCCGGTAGCCGCCGAGCGTGTGCTCGCTCTGCGGGGTGAAGCCGATGTGCGCCATCACCGGGATGCCGGCGCCGGTGATCGCCTCGATCTGGGCGGCGCAGCGCCGCCCGCCCTCCAGCTTCACCGCGTGGCAGCCGCCCTCCTTCATGAACCGCACCGCGGTGCGCAGCGCCTGCGCCGGGCCCTCCTCGTACGAGCCGAACGGCAGGTCGCCGACGATCAGCGAGTGCTTCGTGGCCCGCACCACGGCACGTACCAGCGGCAGCAGTTCCTCGGCGGTCACCGGCAGCGTGGTCTCGTAGCCGAAGACGTTGTTCGCCGCGGAGTCGCCGACCAGCAGCACCGGGATCCCCGCCTGGTCGAAGATCGAGGCCGTGTACTGGTCGTACGAGGTGAGCATCGCCCACCGCTCGCCGCGCTCCTTGGCGGCGATCAGGTCTCGGGTGCGTACCCGCCGGGTGGCCGGCCCGCCGTAGAGCGCGGTCACCTCGGCCGGGGTGGACTCCACCATGACAATCTCCTTCCTCGAGGCCGCGCACGCGGTCCCCGGGTTCCCCGCGATCGTCGCACCGGGCGGCGGGCCGCGGGCAGGTCGCAGTGGAGGATGTCACTCCCCGGCCGGGGGAACGGTCAGCCGTCCTCGCGCCAGCGGTTGGTGATCGGCAGCCGCCGGTCCCGCCCGAACGCCTTCATGGAGATCTTGGTGCCGGGCGCCGACTGCCGTCGCTTGTACTCGGCGGTATCCACCATCCGCAGCACCTTGTCCACCACGGCCGGGTCGTGGCCGGACTCGACCAGGCCGTCGCGGCCCAGGTCGCCGTCGACGTAGCCGATCAGGATCGGGTCGAGCACGTCGTAGTCGGGCAGCGTGTCGCTGTCGAGCTGGCCGGGGCTCAGCTCGGCCGACGGCGGCTTGCCGATCGAGTTCTCCGGGATCGGCGGCGTCTGCCCGCGCCGTACCGCGTCCGCGTTGCGCCACTTCGCCAGCCGCCACACCAGCGTCTTCCAGACGTCCTTGACCGGGTTGTAGCCGCCCACCGAGTCGCCGTAGAGCGTCGAGTAGCCCACCGCCAGCTCGCTCTTGTTGCCGGTGGTGAGCACCAGGTGGCCCTCCTGGTTCGACAGCGCCATCAGGATCACGCCGCGGACCCGGGCCTGGAGGTTCTCCACCGCCACCCCGGACAGCGACATGTTCGCCAGGAACGAGTCCACCATCGGCTGGATCGGCTCGATCCGGTAGTCCAGGCCGGTGCGCTTCGCCAGGTCCTCGGCGTCGGTGCGGGAGTGCTCGGAGGAGTGCTGGCTGGGCATCGAGACGCCGACGACCCGGTCCGGGCCGACCGCGTCCACCGCGATGGCCGCGGCCACCGCCGAGTCGATGCCGCCGGACAGGCCGAGCACCACCGACGGGAAGCGGTTTTTGTCGACGTAGTCACGCAGGCCCAGCACCAGCGCGTGCCACACCTCGGCCTCGTCGGCGACCGGTTCGATGATGCCGCCGTCCGCCGCCGGTCCGGTCGGCGCGGCCGGGATCGCCGGGATCTCGTGGCGGACCACGCGCATCCCGTCGGTCAGCGCGCCGGTCCCGCCGGGCGTACCGGCCGCCGGCAGCTCCAGGTCGTGCACCACCAGGTGCTCGACGAACTGCGGTGCCCGGGTCAGCAGCGTGCCGTCCGCGGTGACGATCATCGAGTCGCCGTCGTAGACGAGTTCGTCCTGGCCGCCGACCATGTTCACGTACGCGATGGGGGCGCCGGCCTCGGCGGCGCGCCGACGCACCAGCGGCAGCCGCACGTCGTCCTTGTTCAGCTCGTACGGCGAGGCGTTGATGCTCAGCACCAGCCCGACGCCGGCCTCCCGGGCCACCGCGAACGGGCCGCCGGCCTGCCACAGGTCCTCGCAGATGGTCAGCGCCACGTCGACCCCGCCGACGCGCACCACGGTGAGTGTGTCGCCGGGGACGAAGTAGCGGTCCTCGTCGAAGACGCCGTAGTTGGGCAGGTGATGCTTGAAGTAGGTGGCCACCACCTCGCCCCGGTGCAGCACCGCCGCCGCGTTGCGGGCGCCCCGGCCCGGCTGGGCGTCGGCGCTGACCTGCGGAGGGCCGTCCGCGTCCAGGTAGCCGACCATCACCGGCAGGTCACCGAGGCCGTCGGCGGCCAGGTCGGCGGCGAGCCGGTGCAGCGCGGCACGGGACGCGGCCACGAACGAGCGGCGGAACACCAGGTCCTCGACCGGGTAACCGGTGAGCATCAGCTCGGGGAACAGGACGAGCTGGGCGCCGGCGTCGGCGGCCTGACGACTCCACGAGCGGACCAGGCCGGCGTTGCCGGCGAGGTCGCCTACCGTCGGGTTGACCTGGCACAGGGCGAGACGCAGGGTGGGCATGCCTCCATCTTCCCCCAGCCGTCCGGGCCGAATCCGACAGGTCGCGGGATACCGGGGCGGCCGGCCGCGCGTCCCGGCGGGGCCGGACACGGCGGGACGGCCGGCCGGGGGTAGGCGTAACGTCGGCGTAACGAGCCCGGTGGAGACTGGGCGGTCAGGCCGGGCCGGCCCGACCGGTGCGGACGTACGTGTCACGAGGGGTGGAAGTGGACCGTCAGCAGGAGTTCGTCCTCCGCACGCTGGAAGAGCGGGACATCCGTTTCGTCCGGCTGTGGTTCACCGATGTGCTCGGCACGCTCAAGAGCGTCTCGGTGGCCCCGGCGGAGCTGGAGGCGGCCTTCGACGAGGGAATCGGGTTCGACGGCTCCGCGATCGAGGGCTTCGCCCGGGTCTTCGAGTCGGACATGGTGGCCATGCCGGACCCGACCACGTTCCAGGTCTTTCCGTTCGAGGGCGGGGTGAGCGGCGAGAGCGCCCGGATGTTCTGCGACATCTCGCTGCCCGACGGCAGCCCGTCGTGGGCCGACCCGCGGCACGTGCTGCGCCGGATGCTCTCCCGGGCCGCCGACAAGGGCTTCACCTTCTACACCCACCCGGAGATCGAGTTCTTCCTGCTGGAGAACGGTCCGCAGGACGGCTCGGTGCCGATCCCGGTGGACACCGGCGGCTACTTCGAGCACACCACGCACGCCGTCGCGCGGGACTTCCGCCGCCAGGCCGTGCTGGCGCTGGAGCGGATCGGCATCTCGGTGGAGTACAGCCACCACGAGGTCGCCCCCGGCCAGCAGGAGATCGACCTGCGCTACGCCGACGCGCTCACCACCGCCGACAACATCATGACGTTCCGGCACGTGGTGAAGGAGGTGGCGCTCTCCACCGGTGTGCAGGCCAGCTTCATGCCGAAGCCGTTCACCGACCAGCCGGGCAGCGGCATGCACACGCACCTGTCGCTGTTCGAGGGGGAGCGCAACGCGTTCCACGACGCCGGTGACCCGATGAAGCTGTCGAAGGTCGCCAAGTCGTTCATCGCCGGTCTGCTCACCCACGCCCGGGAGTACACCGCGGTCACGAACCAGTGGGTGAACTCGTACAAGCGGCTGTTCCCGCAGGCGCTGCCGGACCGGATCACCGAGAGCCCCGCGTACGTCTGCTGGGGTCACCTGAACCGGTCGGCGCTGGTGCGGGTGCCCGCGTACGGCAAGCCGAACTCGGCCCGGGTCGAGGTGCGTTCGCTGGACTCCGCGACCAACCCCTACCTGGCGTTCGCGGTGATGCTCGGCGCCGGCCTCAAGGGCATCGAGGAGGGCTACGAGCTGCCTCCCGGCGCTGAGGACGACGTCTGGTCGTTGAGCAGCGCCGAGCGCCGCGCCATGGGCTACGAGGCGCTGCCGGAGAACCTGGCCGAGGCGATCGACGTGATGGCCGGCTCGGAGCTGGTGGCCGAGGTGCTCGGCGAGCACGTCTTCGACTTCTTCCTGCGCAACAAGCGCTCCGAGTGGGAGCAGTACCGCCGCGAGGTCACCCCGTACGAGCGGCAGCGCTACCTCTCGCTCTAGATCGTTGTGGCGCGGTGCCGCTATCGTCTGCGGCACCGCACCGGCACCTCCGCCGGGCGGCGTGAGCCGGGGAGGCGTTGGTGCTGGGAGATCTGCTCGACGGGGCGTGGCAGAGCATCGTGTTCGGGCTGGTCGGGGTGGCGCTGATGGCCGCCGGGTTCCTGCTCGTCGACCTGCTCACCCCGGGCAAGCTGCGGGAGCTGATCTGGGTGCGCCGCAACGGCAACGCCGCGCTGCTGCTCGCCGCCAACCAGCTCGGCATCGCCGGCATCGTCTTCACCGCCGTGCTGACCAGCTACAGCTCGTTCACGAAGGGCCTGGCGTCCACAGTGGTGTTCGGGCTGGTCGGCCTGCTGGTGATGGCGGTGGCCTTCCTGGTGCTGGACCTGCTCACCCCGGGCAAGCTGGGCGACGTCATCGCCGCCGACGAGCCGCACCCGGCCGCCAGGGTCAGCGCCGCCACCCACTTCGGCGCCGCGCTGATCGTCTGCGCCTGCATCGCCTGAGCGGTGTCGTACCCCCGGGTTAGCGTCCGGGGGTGAACCGCACCGACCGCCTCTACGCCCTGGTCGAGGAGCTGCGGGCGGTGTCGCCGCGCCCGCGCAGCGCGAGCTGGCTGGCCCGCCGCTTCGAGGTGAGCACCCGCACCGTCGAGCGTGACATCTCCGCGTTGCAGGGCGCCGGGGTGCCGATCTGGGCCGAGCCGGGCCGCACCGGCGGCTACGCGGTCGACCGGGCCCGCACGTTGCCGCCGGTCAACCTGACACCGGCCGAGGCGGTGGCGATGGCCGTCGCGCTGCACCGGCTCGGCGGTTCCCCGTTCGCCCCGGCGGCGGGCGCCGCGCTGCGCAAGCTGGTCGCGGTGATGCCGCCGGCCGCTGTCGCCGAGGCGCACCGGCTCGCCGGCCGGGTGCACCTGGTCGGCGACGGACCGGGCACGCCGGTCCCGGCCGCCGTCGCCGACGCGGTCGCCGCCGGGCGGGTGCTGCGCCTGCGGTACGCCGACCGTGGCGGCGCCGATTCGGTACGCGACGTGGAGCCGCTCGCCTATCTGGGCAACTCGGTGCACTGGTACCTGGTCGCCTGGTGCCGGCTGCGCGACGGTGTGCGTTGCTTCCGCACCGACCGGATCCGCTCGGTGCGCCCGCTGGCCGAGCCGGTGACCCGGGAGTGGCGTCCGGACGACCTCGACGTGCCGGTCGACCGGGTGCGCCCGCTCACCCTGGTCTGATTCGGGTGGAAACACCGACAGGACGCTGTCGTGTCCCGGCACCACGCTGAATCCTGACGACGCCGGCGGTCGCCGGCGCGAACCTCAGGAGGCAGCATGTCCAGCACGCCCGTGACCTGGTTCGAGATCGGCTCCGACCGGCCGGACGAGGCGCAGCGGTTCTACGCCGACCTGTTCGGCTGGAGTTTCGAGGAGCAGGGCGGCCCAGCCGGGTCGTACCGGCAGACGGCGGCCGGCGGTGAGCGGGGGATCGGCGGCGCGATCCGGGGCACCGACACCGGCAACTATGCGATCTTCTACGCCGAGGTGGCGGACGTCGCGGAGACCTGCCGCCGGGCCGAGGCGACCGGCGGTGTCGTGGTGACGGCGCCGGTGACCACGCCCGCCGGCCTGGTGCGGGCCCTGCTGCGCGACCCGTCGGGCAATCTGCTCGGCGTCTTCACCCCGCCCGCCGAGGGCTGACAGCACGTCGGGTGTGGTCGTCGTCGGGACTGCCGTACCGGAACGGCTTGGTGGCGGTGCCCGTTCGGGCACCGCCACCGGGGGTGGCCCCGCTCAGCTCCGGCCAGGAGGAGGGAACGGCCGGTGCGGGGCGGCGGGGCCACCGCGTCACTTGCCGCCCTGGCCCTCCTGCTCGGCCTCGGCGCCCCGGTCGGCCTTGTCGCCGCCCTTGCCGTGGTGGCCGGGCCGGACGTCGTGGCCGCCCTTGCCGGGGCCCGGGAACACGCCCGCCTCGGCGGCCTTGAGCACCGCGTCGGCCTGCTCCTGGGTCAGCTTGCCGTCGGTGACGGCCTGGTCCAGCCGCTCCTTCAGCGCGGCCTGCCGGTCCTCGGTCGACGGCCGCTCCGGCCGCTCCGGGCGGTCGCCCTGGCGCTGCTCGTGCAGCTTCTCCAGCGCCGCGGTGACCTTGTCGGTCGAGACGCCCAGCTCCTTGGCGAGCGCCTCGGCGAACTCGGCCTGCCGGTCGGCGTGCTTCTGGCGGCGGTCGTCAGCCTGGTCGGTGCTGCCGGCGCTCGAAGACGGGTTCGGGCTCTTGTCGTCGGCGAGCGCCACCGTCGGGGCGGCGATCCCGACGCCGAGCACGCCGGCGGCGGCCAGGCCGGCCAGCAGCTGCTTCTTCGACATCGTGCGGATCATGCGATTCTCCTGTTCGGTGGTGGTGCGATGACGTCACCGACAGTGGCCGCCGGAACTGAGGGCCACCCGTGGCGAACCTGTCAGCGAGCTGGCAACCCGCCCGGAAGGCCCGAATTATTCGTGTTGCCGCAACCCCGGAGCACCCGCGAGGCTGGGGCGAACCCGACGAAAGGCCACTCGATGACACAGCCCGCCATCCGCGAGATCCCGCTCACCGGGCCGGGCTCCGGGCCGTACTCGATCACGGTCGGGCCCGACGGCGCGCTCTGGCTGGCGCTGGCCGGCTCCGGCGGCGTCGCCCGGCTCGGCCTCGACGGTGAGGTACGGACCTACCGCGACGACCCGCCCGGCAGCCGCCCGCTGATCATCGTCGCCGGCCCCGACGACGCGCTCTGGTACACCCGCTCGGGTGACGACCGGCTCGGCCGGATCACCGTCGACGGCGAGACCGGATCGGTGCCGCTGCCGCCCGGCTGCGGCCCCTGCGGGCTGGCGGCCGGTGCGGACGGCGCGCTCTGGTACGCCGGGATGACCGACGACACGGTCGGCCGGGTGAGCGTCGACGGAGAGGTCACGTCCTTCCCGCTGCCGGTGGCCAAGGGCTTCCCGTCGATGCTGGCCGCCGGCCCGGACGACGCGCTCTGGCTCACACTCAACCAGGCGAACGCGATCGCCCGGGTCGACCTGGACGGCAAGGTGACAGTGCATCCGCTGCCCACCGAGGCGGCCGGGCCGGTCGGCATCACCCGCGGTGGTGACGGCGCCCTCTGGTTCGTCGAGATCCTCGCCGGGCAGCTCGGCCGGATCACGCCGGACGGGCGGATCGACGAGATCCCGTTGCCGGACCGGACGGCGCGCCCGCACGCGATCGTCGCCGACCCGGCCGGTGGCTGCTGGTTCACCGAGTGGGGCGCCAACCGCATCGGCCACGTCGACCCCGACGGTCACATCACCGCCCACACCCTGCCCACGCCGGCCTCGGAACCCCACGGCCTGACGGTCACCCCCGACGGCACGGTCTGGGCTGCCCTGGAGATCGGCGCCGTGGCCCACCTCGCGCCCTCCCAGCGTCGATCATGAGGTTGGCGGCAGTTCAGAGATCCACAACTGCCGCCAACCTCATGATCAACCCGGTGGGCGGACGGCGGCGGTGACCGTCAGGGTGCCGGTGGTGGCGTCGAGCCGGGCACTGGTGTTCACCGGGACGGTGAGCTGGCCGGGGCCGTGACCGATCGGCAGGCCGCCGAGCACCGGCACGCCGAGGTCGCCCAGGCGGTCGGTGAGCACGTCCACGACAGTGGTGTCCCAGCCGTCCGCGCACTCGGTGAACTGGCCGACCGCCACCCCGGCGATCCCGTCCAGCGCGCCGCAGCGGCGCAGGTGGGTGAGCATCCGGTCGATCTTGTACGGCGGCTCCTGCACCTCCTCGACCAGCAGGATCGCCCCGGTCAGGTCGGGCATGTCCGGCGTACCGATGGACGCGGTGATCAGGCACAGGTTGCCGCCGATCAGCCGGCCCTCGGCCCGTCCGGGCACCCGCACCGGGTACGTCTCCTCCGCCTCGACCGCCGCCACCGTCACCGGTGCGGTGCTGGTCAGCGCCGCGTGCAGCGACTCCGCCGAGCGGACCGGCGTGCGTTCGTCCCGCCACGCCGCACCCGGACCGTGCACCCCGGCCAGGCGGGCGCCCCGCCACAGCGCGAACTGCAACGCGGTGATGTCGGAGAACCCGGCCACCACCTTCGGGTCCCGGCGCACCGCCGCCATGTCGATCAGGTCGACCACCCGCTGTGCGCCGTAGCCGCCCCGGGTGCAGATCACCCCGCGGATCTCCGGGTCGGCGAACGCGGCGTTGAGGTCCGCGGCCCGCAGCGCGTCGTCGCCGGCCAGGTAACCCCGCCGGGCGTACGCGTTCGGCGCGGGCACCGGCCGCAACCCCCAGCCGGTCAGCAGCTCGATGCCGCGGGCCACCCGCTCGGGACGGGTCGGCCCGGACGGGGACACCAGCATCACCGCGTCGCCGGGACGCAGGGCCGGCGGGCGCAGGCAGTCGTCAGGCACGATCGGAGCCTAGGGCCTGCCGGACCGTGCCCTGTCGGGCGCACCGGTTAGCCTCGACGTCGTGGCGACCGCGCTGGTGATCGAGAACGACCCGACCGACGACCTCCGCCGCCTGGGGGAGTGGCTCACCGAAGGGGGCCTTGAGCTACGTGTGCTGCGTCCGCACGCCGGCGACGCGCTCCCCGCCGACCTGGAGGGATACGCCGCGCTCGTGGTGCTCGGCGGCGACCAGCAGGCCTACCCGGGGGCCGACGACGCCCCCGGTGCGCCCTGGTTTCCCGCGCTCGAGGGGCTGCTGCGCAAGGCGGTCCGCGGGCGGGTGCCCACGCTCGCCGTCTGCCTCGGCGCGCAACTGCTCGCCACCGCGCACGCCGGCCGCGTCGAGCGCAGCCCGTCCGGCCCGGAGGTCGGGCCGGCGCTCGTGGGCCGGCGCGACGCCGCCGAGGACGACCCACTGTTCCGGTACGTGCCGTTGATGCCCGACGTGTTCCAGTGGCACGCCGACGAGATCACCGAGCTGCCGCACGGTGCGACGCTGCTCGCCGCGTCCACCCGCTACCCGCACCAGGCGTTCCGTCTCGGCGACCGGGCCTGGGGCCTGCAGTTCCACATCGAGTGCGACACCGCGATGATCGCCGAGTGGTCCCGCGACTCGGCAGTGCTGGCCGAGCTGGGCTACGACCCCGAACTGGTGGTGGCCGCCTGCGACCGGGTGATGGCCGACGTCGAGGAGGCCTGGCAGCCGTTCGCGATCCGGTTCGCCGCGCTCGCGCTCGGCGAACTCGGCGACGACAACCCGCGCCGCAGCCTGCCGCTGCTCGGGGCCTGACGGTGACCCGGCCGGCCCGCGGGCGCCTGGCCCGCTACGGATTCGCCGAGGGCGACGGCGCCACCCGCGCCGTTGACCTGCTCGGCCCGGACGGGCTCGCCCTGTGGCGGCCCGACACCCAGGAACCCGCCGACGACCGCGCCGCCGAGCTGCTCGGCGCGCTGTCCCGCGCCGCCGACCCGGATCTGGCACTGCGTCAGCTGCACCGGCTGGTCGAGTCCGAGCGGCGCTCCGGCGACGAGGTGGCCGTCCGCGACGCCCTGGCCGCCGACCCCGGGCTGCGCCGTCGGCTGATCGCGGTGCTCGGCGCCTCCTCCGCGCTCGGCGACCACCTGGTCGCCAACCCCGGGCAGTGGGCGGTGCTGGCGACCGAGCCGGACGGGCTCGCCCCCACCGCGGACGGCCGGCTCGACCTCGGCGTCGCGGCCCGGCTCACCACCATGACCGGCGCGGTCCCGCTGCTGCGGCAGGCGTACCGGCTCGCGCTGCTGCGGATCGCGGCGGCCGACCTGACCGGCGGGCGCGGCCTGGAGCAGACCATGGCAGCGCTGTCCGGGCTGGCCGACGCCACGCTGGCCGCCGCCTACGACATCGCCGCCGACGAGCTGCCTGACGGCACGCCGCGCCCCCGCCTCGCGGTGGTGGCGATGGGCAAGTGCGGCGGCGACGAGCTGAACTACGTCTCCGACGTCGACGTCATCTTCGTCGCCGCGACCGACGACGACCTGCCCGCCGCGACCCAGGTCGCCACCCGGCTGATCCAGATCTGCGGGCTGGTGGCCTGGCCGGTCGACGCGGCGCTGCGGCCCGAGGGCAACCGGGGGCCGCTGGTCCGCACGCTCGCCAGCCACCTCGCCTACTACAAGCGCTGGGCCCGCACATGGGAGTTCCAGGCGCTGCTCAAGGCCCGCCCGGCCGCGGGCGACCTGGAGCTGGCCCGGGAGTGGATCGAGGCGCTGGCCCCGCTCGTGTGGACCGCCGCCGAACGCCCCGAGGCGGTCGAGGACGTCCGCTCGATGCGTCGCAAGATCCTCGACAACGTGCCGCCGAAGGAGCTGGAACGCGAGATCAAGCGCGGTCCGGGTGGGCTGCGCGACATCGAGTTCGCCGTGCAGCTGCTCCAGCTCGTGCACGGCCGGGGCGACGAGTCGCTGCGCGTGCCGGGCACCGTACCGGCGCTGCGCGCGCTGGTCGCCGGCGGCTACGTGGGCCGCGCCGACGGGGAGGCGCTGCTGCGCGGATACCGCTTCCTGCGCGCCGTCGAGCACCGGCTCCAGCTCCAGGCCCTGCGCCGCACCCACACCGTGCCGACCGAACCGGCCGCGCTGCGCTGGCTCGCCGCCGCGCTCGGCTACGCGGCCACCCCGGGCCGCAGCGCCGTCGAGGAGTTCCGCGCCGAGTGGGTCACCCACGCCACCGAGGTACGCCGGCTGCACGCCAAACTGCTCTACCGGCCGCTGCTGGAATCCGTGGCACGCGTACCGGCCGAAGGGCTGCGCCTCACGCCCGAGGCGGCCCGGCACCGGCTGGAGGTGCTCGGCTTCGCCGACCCGGCCGGCGCGCTGCGGCACCTCCAGGCGCTCACCGGCGGCGTCAGCCGTACCGCAGCCATCCAGCGCACGCTGCTGCCGGTGCTGCTCGACGAGTTCGCCGACGCCCCCGAGCCGGACCGCGGTCTGCTCAACTACCGGCAGGTCTCCGACAAGCTCGGCAGCACCCCCTGGTACCTGCGTCTTCTGCGCGACTCCGGCCCGGTGGCGCGCCGGCTGGCCCGGGTGCTGTCCTCGTCCCGGTACGCGGCCGACATGCTGGCCCGCGAACCGGAGGCGCTGCGGCTGCTCGCCGAGGACAGCGAACTGACCCCGCGTCCACGGGAGACGCTCGTCGAGGGCTTCGCCGCGGCTGCCGCCCGCCACGACGACCCGGTCGAGGCGATCCGGGCGGTCCGCGCGCTGCGCCGCCGGGAGCTGGTCCGGATCGCCGCCGCCGACGTGCTCAGCCACGCCGGTTCGCTGGCACCGCTCACCCCGCGCCCGGTCGGCGGCGGGGAACGCCGGCCCACTGTGGTGGACGTGACCGCCGTCGGCACCGCGTTGTCGCACGTCGCCGACGCCACGCTGGCCGCCGCGCTGCGCGCCGCCCGTACCGTCCACCCCGGGCCGCCCGGCCTGCGCTTCGCGGTGATCGGGATGGGCCGGCTCGGCGGGTACGAGTCGAACTACCTCTCCGACGCCGACGTGCTGTTCGTCTACGACCCGCCGCCCGGGGTGGAGGAGAGCGTGGCGAGCGCCGCCGCGCAGGCCATCGCCGAGGAGCTGCGCCGGCTGCTGTCCGCGCCCGCCCCCGACCCGCCGCTCGGCGTCGACGCCGACCTGCGCCCCGAGGGCCGGCAGGGCCCGCTGGTGCGCAGCCTGGCCGCGTACGCCCAGTACTACGCGCGCTGGTCCCGGGTGTGGGAGGCGCAGGCGCTGCTGCGGGCCCGGTACGTCTGCGGCGACGCCGACCTGGGCGCCGAGTTCGAGGCCATGATCGAGCCGGTGCGCTACCCGGCCGAAGGGCTGAGCCGCGAGCAGGTGATCGAGATCCGCCGGATCAAGGCACGGGTGGAGACCGAGCGGCTGCCCCGCGGCGCCGACCCGGCCACGCACACCAAGCTGGGCCGGGGCGGGCTGGCCGACGTCGAGTGGGCGGTGCAGTTGCTCCAGCTCCGCTACGCCGGTCAGGTGCCCGCGCTGCGCGGCACCCGTACGCTCGACGCCCTCGCCGCCGCCCGTGACGCCGGGCTGCTCGACGCCTCCGACGCCGCCGAGCTGGCCGCCGGATGGACGCTCGCCGCCGAGGTGCGCGACGCGCTGATGCTGGTACGCGGCCGGGCCGGCGACCAGCTGCCCCGGCACGGGGTGGAGCTGGCCGGTGTGGTGCGGCTGCTCGGGCGCGAGGACCAGGGCGAGTTCCTCGACGAGTACCTGCGCACCGGCCGCCACTCCCGCACAGTCGTCCAGCGAATCCTCGAGTCCCCCCTCTAGCCCACGCCGCCCCCTACCGCCCCGCCTCCCCTCGGCGTTGATCTTGCACTTGTGGCCCCGGCGAAAGGGGTATATCCGACTCTCGAGGGGCCGCAACCGCAAGATCGACGGGGGGCAGGGGCAGGAGGGGCGGGGTCAGCTTGTGAGGGTGTAGGTGCCCTCTCGGGGGACCGTCACGGTGGTCCAGGTGCCGTCTCGGGTGACTTCGGCGCCGCCTGAGGCGGTCAGCCAGCGGTCGTGGCGGACGCGGATCGGGATCGGGCCGGCTGTGGAGGCGCGGAACGTGATCGAGGCGCCGTCCTGGCTGATCAGCTCAGCGGGTGCGCCGACCAGCGGGGTGGGGTCGGCGACCGCGTACAGCTTCCAGTGCCGGTCCGACCAGACCTCGGTCAGGTACGGCTGGCCCGCCTCCACCAGCTTCGCCTCCGACGAACCCACCCAGGAGAACTCGGCGTCGGGCACGGCCACGTACTGCACCGCGTTGTCGGCCAGCCAGTCCCGGTAGGTGATCGGGGTCAGCGGAACGCCGGTGCCGTCCGCGCCGGGCACCGTGGTGAAGAACAGCGGATTGCGGTCGATGTCGGCCTGCCGCAGCCAGCCCCGGGCCAGCGGCACGTCGCCCATGTGGGCCGCCTCCCAGTAGTTGCGGGTCGGCGGCACCTCCACCCGCCCGGTCAGGCCGCGCCGGGCCAGCTCCGCGCGCAGCGGCGCGAAGTACGCCGGGTCGGCGGTCGGGTCGTCGGCGCTGCGCAGGTCGGCGGTGACCACCGGCGGCTGCCACCAGCACACCGCCGCCAGGAGCGCGGCCAGCCCGACCGCCCCGGCGAGCCGGGAGCGCCGACCGGCGGCGCGAAGCCGACCGGACAGCGGGGCGGGAAGCGTCGCGGTGGCGGCCAGCACCGGCAGCGCGAACATCACCACCAGGCGGGTGGCGTTCAGCCCCACCGGGGTGTGCAGCAGCGCCGACGCCAGCACCCCGGCCGCGGACAGCAGCGCGCCGACCCGCACCGGCCGGTACGCGACGAGAGCCGCCACGACCAGGCTCGTCACCACGGCGTGCACGGTGTCGGCCGTGCTGATGTTCATCCAGCCGCCCTCGCCGAACAGCAGCCCGGTCACCGCCAGCGGCGCGGCGGCCGGTACGGCGAGCAGCAGGCCGTCGGCGTACCTGCGGGTCAGCAGCAGCGCGACGCCGGCGAGCCCGACGAACAGCCCGGCCACCGGGCTGGCCGCGGAGGCGAGCAGTGCGGCGGCAGCGGCGACGGCCGCCCAGTCCCGGTCCCGGCCGGGACCGGGACCGGGAGGGCCGGACCCGACCGGCTCGGCGGCGGCACCGGCGACGAGGCTGGTGCGGCGGGCCGGGACGGTGAGCGCGAGCAGCGCGGCCAGGCCGAACGCGACGCCGAGGGCGTACGTGACCCGGCCGGACACCAGGTTGCCGGCGATCGTGACCACGCCGACCAGGCTGCCCAGCAGCGGCCGGGGCACCCGGGTCCGCACCAGCAGGGTGGCGAACGCGGTGGCGGAGGCGAGCAGGGCGAGCGCGCCGGTGACGCGTACGCCGAGCAGCGCCATCAGCGGCGGCGAGACGAGGCTGTAGCCCCACGGGTGCACGCCGCCGTACCAGCGCAGGTCCACCAGGGCGGCCCCGTGCTCGGCGAAGAAGCCGGCGCGGGCTACCTGCGCGGACAGGTCCGAGCCGGTGGCCGGCAGCGTGAGGTAGAGCACGGCGAGGACGAGCGCCGACACGGCGGAGACCGCCACCACCCGACCGCCCCGCATGCCCACCTCCTGATCGCGAACCACCGTACTGGCAGCATGTCGGACGTGCCTCACCACCTCTCGCGCTGGATCGGCCTGGCGGGTTCGGTGCTGCTCGCCGTGGCCGCGTACCTCGGTGGCGCCCTGCCCGACGGCGAGTTGCGTCCCACCCCGGTCAGCATCTGGCAGGGCCCGAACGGGCCGCTGATCATCGGGTTGTGGCTGGTCGGCACCGGGCTGCTGGCGTGGGCCTGGTGGTCGCTGCGGGACAGCGTGCCGTCGGCCCGCTGGGTGCTGGTCACCGTGGCCCTGTGGCTGCTGCCGATGCTCGTCGCGCCGCCGCTGGGCAGCCGGGACGTGTACGCGTACGCGTGTCAGGGCGCCAGCTTCTCGGCCGGGATCAACCCCTACGAGCAGGGCGTGTCGGCGCTGCCGTGCCCCTGGCTGGACACCATCTCCTACATCTGGCGGGACACCCCGGCGCCGTACGGGCCGCTGTTCGTGCTGCTCGCCGGCGCGGTGGTGGAGGCCACCGGCTCGCTGCTCGGCGCCGTGGTGCTGTTCCGGGCGCTCGCCGTGGCCGGGGTGGCGCTCACCGCGTGGGCGCTGCCGGTGCTGGCCCGCCGCTGCGGGGTGCCGCCGCAGCGGGCGCTCTGGCTGGCGCTGGCCAGCCCGCTGGTGCCCGTGCACCTGGTCTCCGGCGCGCACAACGACGCGCTGATGATCGGCCTGCTCGTGGCCGGGCTGGCGGTGGTCGCGGCCCGCCCGGGCCGGCCCGGACCGCTGCTCGCCGGTGGGGCGCTGCTCGGACTCGCCGCCGCCGTCAAGGTCACCGCGCTGGTGGTGATGCCGTTCGCCGCGCTGGCCGCGATCGTCGGGGCGTACCGGATCAGGACGCTCGTGCGCGACGGCGGATGGGTGGTCGGCGGCTCGCTCGCGTCGCTCGCCGCGGTGACCGTCGCCTCCGGCCTGGGGCTGGGTTTCATCAGCGGGCTCGAGCAGGGCGGGCTGGTGGTGGCGTGGACGTCGCCGCCCACGGCGGTCGGGCAGACGGTGGGCTACCTGCTGGCGCCGTTCGGGGTGCACGTCGACGCGTTGCCGGTGACCCGTGCGATCGGCATGGTCGTGCTGATCGCCGTGCTGATCTGGCTCTGGTTCCGGTCGTTCCGTCGCGGTGAACCGTTCTGGCACGCCGGGCTGGCGCTCACCGCCACCGTCGCGCTGTCCCCGCTGTTCCACCCCTGGTACTGGCTGTGGCCGCTGGCAGTGCTCGCCGCCACCGCGCGCCGCACGCTCTGGTTCTCGATCGTCACAGTGGTGTCGTCGTTCCTGGTGCTCGCCGACGGCACCGGGCTGGCCCGGTACAGCAAGATGCCCGGTGCGCCGCTGATGACCCTGTTCGTGATCGGTGTGGTCGTCTGGTTGGTACGGTCGGCTCGCCAGGGTCGGCAGCCGGTTCCCGTGGACTGAGGGGAGGGCCGGTGAGCGAGCCCGACGGACCCGTCCGGCCGGTCGCCGCCGGTCTCGCCCGCTACGCCGGTCTCGCCGGGGCCGTCCTGCTCACCGTCGCCGGGTGGCTCGGCGGTGCCCTTCCCGGTACGCCCTCGCGCGCCACGCTCGCCGCGATCTGGTCGGCGCCGCACGGGCCGCTGACGCTCGGCTGCTGGCTGGCCGGGACGGTGCTGCTGGTGGGCGCATGGTGGTCGCTGCGGTGGGGCGCCCCGTCCGGCCGGTGGGCGTACCTGACGGCGGGGCTCTGGTCGCTGCCGCTGCTCGCCGCGCCGCCGATCGGCAGCCGCGACGTCTACTCGTACGCCTGCCAGGGCTGGACGTGGACGCAGGGGCTCAGCCCGTACCGGGTGGGGGTCGCGGCGGCCGGCTGCCCGTGGACCGACTCGGTGTCGCCGATCTGGCGGGGCACCCCGGCGCCGTACGGGCCGTTCTTCGTCCTGCTGGCCGGGCTCGCGGTCCTCGCCGGTGGCGGCCTGCTCGGGACGATCGTGGCGCTGCGGCTGGTCGCGGTGGCCGGGGTGCTGCTGGCGGCGCTCTGCCTGCCCGGTCTGGCCCGCGCCGCCGGGGTGCCCACCCGCCGGGCCGCCTGGCTGGTGCTCGCGTGCCCGCTGGTCGGCGTACACCTGGTGGCGGGCGCGCACAACGACGCGCTCGCGCTCGGGCTGCTCCTGCTCGGCCTGCTGGTGCTGGTCCGCCTGCCGGGCAGGCCGCGCGCGCTGCTGGTGGCCGGAGTGCTGCTGGGCCTGGCGGTGGCGGTGAAGGCGGTCGCGGTCGTGGCGCTGCCGTTCGCGGCGCTCGCCGCCGTGCTCGGCCGCTACACCTGGCGGGCGCTGCTGCGCGACGGCGGGCAGCTGGCTGCGTCGGTGCTCGGCACCCTGCTGGTCGTGTCGCTCGCCACCGGCCTCGGACTGGGCTGGGTGGGAGGGCTCGGCCACAGCGGCGACTCGCAGCAGTGGACCTCCCCGCCCACCGCTGTCGGCTTCGTCGTCGACTACGCCGGCGAGTTGGCCGGGCTGCGGCCACGGGCGGTGCCGGTGGTCCGGGCGGTCGCGCTGGTGCTGCTGGCCGGGACGCTCGTCGCGCTCTGGTGGTGGGCGTGGACGACGCTGCGCCGGCTCAACGACGCCCGGCAGCGGGTCGCCCGGCTGACGCTGGCCCGGCCCCGGGTGGCGCTGCTCGGCGCGGGACTGGCGCTCGCCGCCACAGTGCTGCTCGCCCCGGTCTTCCACCCCTGGTACGCGATCTGGCCGCTGACGCTGCTCGCGGTCGCGGCGGTGCCGCTGGCCCGGCAGGTCTGGTTCGTGGCGCCCTGCGCGCTGGCCTCCGTGCTCACCCTGCCCGACGGATCCAACCTGGCCCGGTTCAGCAAGGCGCCGGGCGCGGTGCTGATGACGGTGCTGGTGGTGGTCGTCGCGGTCGCCGGCGCCCGGGCCACGTTGCGCCGCCGCACGACGTAAAGGCCGGACCGCGCTGCTTGAACGGCCGGGCCGGCTCCGCCATCGCGGAGCCGGCCCGGCCGGTGCTGACGTACGTGCTCAGCAGTCGAAGTACATCGCGAACTCATGCGGGGTCGGGCGCAGACGCACCGGGTCGACCTCGTTGGCCCGCTTCCACTCGA
This sequence comes from Micromonospora sp. WMMA1949, assembly GCF_027460145.1. Classification (NCBI taxonomy): domain Bacteria; kingdom Bacillati; phylum Actinomycetota; class Actinomycetes; order Micromonosporales; family Micromonosporaceae; genus Micromonospora; species Micromonospora sp. WMMA1949. Next base: position 4,299,994 of record NZ_JAPZBG010000001.1, read on the forward strand.
CCCAGGTCGAGATCAGGTCCGGCGTGAACACGCCGCCGTCGAGCAGGTAGTCGTGGTCGGCCTCGAGCGCGTTGAGCACCTCCGGCAGCGAACCCGGGACCTGCTTGACGTCGCCCCACTCCTCCGGCGGCAGGTCGTACAGGTCCTTGTCGATCGGCGCCGGCGGCTCGATCTTGTTCTTGATGCCGTCCAGGCCGGCCATCATCATGGCCGAGAACGCCAGGTACGGGTTGCTGGACGGGTCCGGCACCCGGAACTCGACGCGCTTGGCCTTGGGGTTGCTGCCGGTCACCGGGATGCGGGTGCAGGCGGAGCGGTTGCGCTGCGAGTAGACCAGGTTGACCGGCGCCTCGAAGCCCGGCACCAGACGACGGTAGGAGTTCACCGTCGGGTTGGTGAAGGCGAGCAGCGAGGGTGCGTGGTGCAGCAGGCCGCCGATGTACCAGCGGGCGGTGTCGGACAGGCCGGCGTAGCCGGTCTCGTCGTAGAACAGCGGTTCGCCGCCGCGCCAGAGGCTCTGGTGGGTGTGCATGCCGGAGCCGTTGTCACCGAACAGCGGCTTGGGCATGAACGTCGCGGTCTTGCCGGCGGCCCAGGTCTCGTTCTTGACGATGTACTTGAACAGCTGGAGCTGGTCGGCGGCGTGCAGCAGGGTGGAGAACTTGTAGTTGATCTCCGACTGGCCGGCGGTGCCCACCTCGTGGTGCGAGCGCTCGACGGTGAATCCGCCGTCGACGAGGCGCCGCACGATCCGGTCGCGCAGGTCGGCGTAGTGGTCCACCGGCGGCACCGGGAAGTAGCCGCCCTTGTACGCGGTCTTGTAACCGCGGTTGCCGCCCTCCTCGATCCGGCCGCTGTTCCAGGCGCCCTCGATCGAGTCGATGTAGTAGAACGACTGGTGCGCGGAGGTCTCGTGGCGGATGGAGTCGAAGATGTAGAACTCCGCCTCCGCCCCGAAGTACGCGGTGTCGGCGATCCCGCTGGCGGCGAGGTAGGCCTCGGCCTTCTTCGCCACGTTGCGGGGGTCGCGGGAGTACGCCTCGCGGGTGAACGGGTCGTGGATGAAGAAGTTGAGCGCGAGCGTCTTCTGGGCCCGGAACGGGTCGATGAAGGCGGTCGCGACGTCCGGCAGCAGGAGCATGTCGGACTCGTGGATGGCCTGGAAGCCGCGGATCGAGGATCCGTCGAAGGCGAGGCCGTCGGTGAAGACGCTGTCGTCGAACGACTCGACCGGCAGGTTGAAGTGCTGCATCACGCCGGGCAGGTCACAGAAACGTACGTCGACGAACTTCACGTCCTCGTTGGCGAGGTATCGCAGGAGTTCCTCGGAATTGGCGAACACACGTCCTCCTGGCAGGTCCACTCCGGTAGCTGGCTACTGGCGACGCTATGGCCGGGGGGTTGCCCTGCCGTGTCTCGTCTGTTTCCGCCGTGTTACGTCGCTTGCGGAGCGTCATCCCGGCACACTCTGATGCCGAATGTCGTATTTTTCGTCAGGGGTCGCGGCGGCGCTACCCTGGCCGCTGTGACCGATACCGCCGCCACACCGGTGCCGCCCGCCACCGACCCCGCGTTCACCCCGCCCAGCCTCGGCCGCCGCTTCGGCGCCCTGATCATCGACTGGGTGCTGTGCCTGATGGTCGCCCGGGCGTTCTCCGACCCGGTCCGCGACGGCTGGCCGCCGGTCCTGGTGCTGATCCTGGAGTACGGCTTTTTCATCGGCCTGTTCGCCCAGACCCCCGGCATGTTCCTCACCCGGCTGCGCTGCGTGTCCTGGGCCGACGGCGGCCGGATCGGGCTGCTCCGCGGGCTGTGGCGCGGACTCCTGCTGGCCCTCGTGGTGCCGGCCCTGCTGATGGACGAGCACCGGCGCGGCCTGCACGACCGGCTCGCCGGGTCGGTCGTCACCGACGCCCCGCGCCGCTGACCCGCATGAGGAAAGGAGCCGGCCCCGCACGGGACCGGCTCCTTCTCGCGTACGCCGGACGTCAGCGACCCCGGGTCTGCCGGAACGCGCCACGCGCCGGCCGCATGTTCTTCGGGATTGCGCCCTTGGGCATCTGCGGCCGCGCGGTGAGCGCCTTGAGCCGCTTGTCGAGGGCGTTGACGTCCTTGGGGGACAGGGCGCGCGGCAGCCGCATCAGCGTCATCCGCAGCTTGCGGACCGGCAGCTCACCCTCGCCCTGCCCGATCACGTAGTCGTGCAGCGGGGCCGTGCCGATCACCTTCGCGAGGCGGCGCTTCTCCTGGCCGAGCAGGCCGCGGACGCGCTGCGGGTTGCCCTCGGCCAGCAGGATCACGCCCTGCCGGCCCACCACCAGGTGCACCATGTCCATCTGGGTGGTGGAGCTGACGGCCGGGGTGACCCGCCAGTCGCCGCGCATGCTCTCCATGATCTGCGCCGCCGCGCCCGGCTGCCCCTCGGCGGCGTTCATCATCGCCTTGTTGGAGCGCAGGTTGAGCACGATCAGCACGGCGAGCAGGGCGAGCAGGATGCCGATCGGCAGCCAGATCCAGCCCCAGGCGATCACCGCGACCACGGTGAGCGCGAGCGGGATCAGCACCGCCGCCGCGGTCAGCGGCGCGAACCACTTGTCCTGCTTGGCGGTGAACCGGAACACCATCCCGATCTGCTTCAGCCGCTGGCCGAACGAGACCTTCTCCTGGGGCTTTGCCATACCGCAGAGTCTAGTGGTCGGCGCACGTCACGTTGATCCGTGGCCGCCTGTTCCGCCGAGGGCTGAGTACCTTACCGCCGCGCCGGCCCGAACCGGCCCGCAGGTAAGGAGGCGGAGGGGGCGAAGATCAGGCGGCGTACCCATGCCCCGGGGGCACCTTCGCGCGGAGAGTCGATCTCGACAGGGAACGACACCGCACGGCAAGGGAGACCGAGATGTTCGGCAACGACGCGGACTTCATCCTCAGCATCCACCGCAGCCACGCCTCCGAGTTGCAGGCCGACGCCGCCCAGGACCGGCTCGCCCGGTCGCTGCCCCGCCGGCACCCGCGCGGCTGGCTCGGCCGACGCCGGCACAGCGCCCGCACCACCGACGCCCGCCGGTGACCGCACCGGCGGCCGTCGCCGGTCCGGCCGGGTTCGTGGGCGCGGCCGGTGCCGTGGGGGAGATTGCCGGTCCGGCCGTCACGGGGGCGGCCGGGCCGGCGGGCCCCCTCGGCCCGGCCGCGCAGTCGGGGGGTCGTGGCATGCTCGACGGCGTGACCGTACGCGCTGCCAGCACCGTCCTCGTCGGCCGCCGGCCCGAGCTGACGGCGCTCGGCGACGCGCTGACCCGGTCCCGGTCCGGCGAGCCGACGACGGTGCTCGTCGGCGGCGAGGCGGGTGTCGGCAAGACCCGGCTGCTGGAGGAGTTCGGCACCCAGGTGGAGGCGGCCGGCGCGCGGCTGCTCGTCGGCCAGTGCCTGGAACTGGGCGAGGCCGGTCTGCCGTTCGCCCCGTTCGCCGCCGCGCTGCGCGACGTGCTGCGCCACGACGGGCCGGCCGCCTTCGCCGGCTACGAGGCGGAGTTCGCCCGGCTGCTGCCGGAACTGGCCCGGATGCCGGCGGCCGTCGCCGTGCCCGCCGGGCCGGCCCTCGCCGACACCCCGCGCGGCTACCTGTTCGACCTGGTCGCCGACCTGTTCCGGCGGATCGCCGAGGAACGCCCGCTGGTGCTGGTGATCGAGGACCTGCACTGGGCCGACCGGTCCACCCGGGATCTGATCGGCTTCCTCGTGCGGGCCGCCCGCGCGACCCGCCTGCTGGTCGTCTGCACCTACCGCACCGACGAGCTGCACCGCGGGCACCCGCTGCGGCCGTTCCTCGCCGAACTGGACCGGGTTCGCGGCGTGGACCGGATCGAGCTGGGCCGCCTCGACCGGGACGGCACCGCCGCCGTACTGGCCGACCTGCTCGGCGTCGAGCAGTACGCCCGGACCGTCGACGACGTGCACGAACGCACCCAGGGCAATCCGTTCTTCATCGAGGAGCTGGCCGCCGCCGGTGGCCCGGTCGGCTGCGCGGCCATCCCGGAGACGCTGCGTGACCTGCTGCTGGCCCGCGTCGACCGGCTGCCCGAGCCGGCCCAGCGGGTGCTGCGGATCGCCGCCGCCGGAGGCACCCGCTTCGCCCACCAGATCCTCGCCGAGGTGGCCGGCCTGCCCGAGGCCGCACTGGAGGACGCGCTGCGCGCCGCCGTGGCCGGGCAGCTCGTGGTGGCCGACCCGGACGGCGACTACGAGTTCCGGCACGCGCTGGTCCGCGAGGCCGTGCACGACGACCTGCTGCCCGGCGAGCACGCGCGGCTGCACGCCCGCTACGCCGCCGCGATCGAGGCCCAACCGCACCTGGTCGCCGCCGGTCGCGCGCCGGCCGAGATCGCCCACCACTGGTACGCGGCGCACGACCACCCCCGCGCGCTCACCGCCGCCCGGGTCGCCGCCGAGGCGGCAGCCGAACGGTACGCGTACGCCGAGCAGAGCCGGCTGCTGGAGCGCGTCCTCGAACTGTGGGAGCAGGTGCCCGACGCCGCCGACCGGCTCGGCATGGACCACCTGCGGGTGCTGGAGGACACGCTCACCGCCGCGGTCACCGCCGGTGACCTCAGCCGCGCGCTCACGCTCACCCGGGCCGCGCTGGCCGAGGTCGACTCCGACGCCGAACCGCTGCGCGCCGCCCGCCTGCTCGACCACCGGGGCCGGCTGTTCGCGCTGCTCGGCAAGAGCGACGGCGCGACCGAGCTGCGCGAGGCGTACCGGCTGGCGGCCGCCGCCCCCGACGGCCCGGAACGGTTCGCCGTGCTCGCCGACATCGCGTCGCACCTGATGAAGGTCGACCCGCGCGAGGCCGCCTCGGTCGCCGCCGAGGCCGCGGCCGGCGCGTCCGAGGTCGGCACCGACCTGGTGCTGCTGCCCACCCGGATCGCCCTGCTGCACCGCCTCGACGGCACCCCGGAGCGCGGGCTGGCCGAGCTGCGCCGGGTCGAGGCGCGGGCCCGCGCCGCCGGTGACTCGTGGGCCCTGGTCAGCGCGCTGGTCTTCCTCTCCGACGTGCTATACGAGCTGGGCCGCTACGACGAGTCGGAGCAGGCGGCCGCGGCCGGGGTGACCGAGGCGCGCCGGGTCGGCATCAGCCGCTCGATCGGGGCGTACCTGCTGTCGAACCGGGCCGAGGCGCTGATCGCGCTGGGCCGCTGGGACGAGGCGGACGCCACCTGCGCCGAGGCGGCCCGGATCGACCCGCCCGGCGTCTCCGGGCTGCACTGGCTGCAACTGCGCGCCGGGCTCCACCTGGCCCGCGCCCATCCCGCCGCCGACGAGGTCGTCGGGCGGGCGCTCGCGTTCCTCCGGCGCCCCTACCTGTGGCCCAACCACCGGCTGCCGCTGCACGAGCTGCGCGTGGAGGCCGCGCTCGCCGCCGACGACAAGCTGGAAGCGGTACGCGCGGCGCGCGCCGCCCTGGCCGACCCGCACCTGACCGACCTGCCGCGCGAGGGGTGGCCGGTGCTCGGTGCGGTGGCGCGTACCGCCGCGCTGACCGGGGACGCCACGCTCGCCGCCGAGGTGTCGGCGGTAGCTGCCGCGCTGCCGGCCCGGTACCCCGCCGAGCATGCCCACGCCGCCCACCTCACCGCGATCCTCGGCGGCACGACGTCCACCGGTCCCGCCGACGCGCTCGTCGCGTGGCGGGCGGCGGTGGCGGCGTGGCGGACGGCCGGGCAGCCGTACCCGCTGGGCCGGGCGCTGCTCGGGCTGGCCGAGGCGGCCGCGGCGGCGGGCGAGCGGGACGAGGTGGCCGCCGCGGTACGGGAGACAGTGGAGTTGGCCGCCAAGCTGGGCGCCACCCCGCTGGGCGAGCAGGCGGCGACTCTGGCCCGCCGGGTCGGACTGCGCGGCACCGGGCGACCCGGGCCGGACCTGCTGACCAGCCGGGAACAGGAGGTGCTGCGGCTGGTCGCCGAGGGGCACAGCAACAGCCGGATCGCCGAGCGCCTGTTCATCTCGCCGAAGACGGCGAGCGTGCACGTGTCCCGGATCATCGCCAAGCTCGACGTGACCAACCGGGTGGAGGCCGCCGCGCTGGCCCACCGTCTCGGCCTGCTCGACGCTGCGCCCCCCGCCCCGGCACAGCGCCGCGCCCGGTAGCACCGCGCCGGCCGCTTCGGGCCTGCGTCAGCGGCGTGGCAGGTAGATCCGCCAGCCGGCGACGGTGACGACGTCGAGCGCGCCCGATTCGGTGCCGACGCGTTCGTCCAGCCGGGCGGCCAGCGGCGAGCCGGCGAGCGCCACCCAGGCCGCGTCCGGGTCGGCCGCCACCTCCCGCCGGTACGCGGGCAGCCTGTCGAAACCGGGGCGCAGGTCGTCCTCGACCACGGCGCAGAGCACGTTCTCGCCGGTGGCGTAGGCGAGCCGGTTGCACGTCCAGTAGCCGCCGCGCACATTCCGCACGTCGAGCGCGCCGAGCGTGTCCACGAGCGACCGGTGCCGGTCGGCCTCGGCGTGCACGGCCGGCGCCGCCCGGACCACGTCCACCGTGGCCGCCACGCCGGTGCCGAGCACACCCGCTAGTACCGCCACCGCCGCGACTCGCGCCACCCGGACCGCCGGCCGGCGGGCGGCCCGCCACAGTGGCCAGAGCAGGGCCGGCACGGCGACCGCCAGGCACGACAGGTAACGGCTGCTCTCGATCGGCGTCTGCCCGGCCGCGTTGCTCACCGCGTACGCCGCGAGCACGCCCGCCGCCCCGCCGAGCAGCGCCAGCCGCACCCCGGCCGACACCCGCTCCGCCGAGCGCGGACCGTCGGGGGCACGGCGAAGCGTGTGCCACGCGGTGAGCGCGGCGAGCACCAGCAGCACCGGAAACACGACGGCCCACCAGAGCTGCCAGGTGGCGCACCGGCCGGGGGAGCAGAAGCCCATCGCCAGCGGCGGCCCGAGCACCAGCCCGCCGTGCAGCCGGTCCGCCCAGTCCGCGGGCGTACCCGTGCCACCGGCCGCCAGCACCGCGGCCACCGGGTTGCGGCCGTGCAGCAGGCTGTCGGCGAGCATCGGCGCCGCGCCCACCAGCAGCGCGCCCGCCAGCACCACCCCGGCCCGCCCGGCCAGTTCCCGCCACCGCCACGCCACCAGCAGCACGCCGAGCGTCAGCACGTACGGCAGGATCAGCGGGTCCACCCAGAGCAGCACCCCGGAGACCAGCCCCCAGGCCGCCCAGCGGGGCAGCCGCGCGCCCGCCCCGGTTACGCAGAGCCCGACGGTGAGCAGCGCCAGCGCGGCACCGGCCGGGTTCAGCTCCGGATAGCCGCCACCGGCGATGAGCTGGTTCTTCACCACCCGGTCCGAGCCGAGCGCCAGCACGGCCACGACGAGCAGGGCGTACCAGCGGTCACCGCCGAGCCGCCGGGTCAGCCGCCAGGACAGCAGCAGGAACAACGCGTACAGCGCCAGCGTGGGCAGCCGCAGCACGAGCACCGACGGCCCGGCCAGCGCGACCAGCGGCGCGGCCAGGTACGCCTCCAGCGTGCCCATGTAGGCCTGGCCGTAGAACCAGACCGGGAAGCCGTCGCCGCGGGCGATGTGCAGGGCGGCCAGCCCCATCGTCGCCTCGTCGCTGTTCGTGGGCGGCACGTCGGCGAACAGCAGCGCCAGCCGGTACCCCACAGCGGCGAGCCCGACGAGCAGGGCGAGCAGAGTCGGCAACGGCAGCCGCCGGGGCGTACGAGGGCGCACGGATTCGCGTGGCTCCTCGCGTACCCCGGCGGTCATGCCTGTGATCATGGCATCCGGCGGGCGGCGGCGGCGGGTGACGCGGTCGACGGCCGGCCTCAGCCGGCGACCGGAACCTCCCGGCGGGCGGCGAGCGCCTGCTGGTAGAGGCGGCCCGCGCGGTACGACGAACGGACCAGCGGGCCGCTCATCACGCCCGCGAAGCCGATCTCCTCGGCCTCCTCGCGCAGCTCGACGAACTCCTCCGGCTTGACCCAGCGGGTCACCGGGTGGTGCCGGGGGGAGGGGCGCAGGTACTGCGTGATGGTGATCAGCTCGCAGCCCGCCTCGTGCAGGTCGCGCAGCGCCTGGGACACCTCGGCGCGCTCCTCGCCCATGCCGAGGATCAGGTTGCTCTTGGTGACCAGGCCGTCGGCCCGCGCCTGGCGGATCACGTCCAGCGAACGCTCGTAGCGGAACGCCGGGCGGATCCGCTTGAAGATGCGCGGCACCGTCTCCACGTTGTGCGCCAGCACCTCGGGCCGCGAGCCGAAGACCTCGGCGAGCTGCTCCGGTACGGCGTTGAAGTCGGGGATCAGCAGCTCGACACCGCAGCCGGACTGCAGCGCGTGGATCTGCCGGACCGTCTCGGCGTAGAGCCAGGCACCGCCGTCGGGCAGGTCGTCGCGGGCGACACCGGTGATGGTCGCGTAGCGCAGGCCCATCGCGGCGACCGACTCGGCGACACGCCGCGGCTCGTCGGCGTCGAACTCGGCCGGCTTGCCGGTGTCGATCTGGCAGAAGTCGCAGCGCCGGGTGCACTGGTCACCACCGATGAGGAAGGTGGCCTCCCGGTCCTCCCAGCACTCGTAGATGTTGGGGCAGCCGGCCTCCTGGCACACGGTGTGCAGCCCTTCGCGCGAGACGAGCCCGCGCAACTGGGTGTACTCCGGGCCCATCTTGGCCTTCACCTTGATCCATGGCGGCTTGCGCTCGATCGGCGTCTCGGCGTTGCGCGCCTCGATCCGCAGCATCCGCCGCCCCTCCGGGGCGACGGTCGCGGTGCGCGCTGGCTGCTCAGTCGTCGGCGCGGATTGCTCGATCGTCACAAAACCGAGCGTACGCCGGTCGGCGCCGGTCGATGAACGTGGGCGACGGCCGTCACGCCGGAATCGCTGTGACACCGGACACCAGGGGTGAAAAAACCCGGTCACAGCGCGGCCCGCGCGGTGCTAGCGTGCCGGGCAGAGCTGTGACGGAGCCGAGTAACGGACCGATCCGCCAGTCGAGAGAGCCGCCGGTTGCTGCGAGGCGGTCTGGCGCCGGTCCGTGAAGACCCTCCCGAGCTGCGGGAAGAACGGCGCGTCGCGCCCAGTAGAGCCCGCCCGGCCGGCCCCGGTGAAAAGGCGACGAACGAGGTTCCCGCTTCGGCGGGGACGAAGGTGTGGTGGCACCGCGAGGTTCCCGCTCGCCCACACCTCCCTGGGGATCGCGTTGCGATTGGTCAAGGAGGTAGTCGTCGTGCAACGCATCCTGTCCACCCAACTCCCCGCCCATATGGGCGCCACCGTGCGGCTCGCCGGCTGGGTCCACCGCCGCCGGCTGCTCAAGTCGGTGGCCTTCCTGATCGTCCGCGACGCCGCCGGGCTCGCGCAGGTGGTGGTCGCCGCGCCCGCCGTGCGCGAGCAGATCGAGGCGCTCACCGAGGAGACGGTCGTCGAGGTCGTCGGCACCGTGGTCGCGAACGCCACCGCGCCCGCCGGGGTCGAGGTCGTCGAGCCGACGGTACGTCCGCTCGGGCCGGCCGCCGTCCCGCCCCCGTTCGACCTGTACCGGCCGGTGCTCACCGCCGGCCTGCACACTCAGCTCGACCACGCGCCGGTCGCGCTGCGGCACCCGGTCCGCTCCGCCGCGCTGCGGGTATCGGCGGCCGCCGTGTCCGGCTTCCGGGCCACGCTCGACGGGCAGGGCTTCGTCGAGGTGCACACGCCGAAGGTGGTCGCCTCGTCCACCGAGAGCGGGGCGAACGTGTTCGCGCTGGACTGGTTCGGGCGGCCCGCCTACCTGGCCCAGTCGCCGCAGTTCTACAAGCAGCTCATGGTGGGCGTCTTCGAGCGGGTCTACGAGGTGGGGCCGGTGTTCCGTGCCGAGCCGCACGACACGGTGCGCCACCTGGCCCAGTACACGTCGCTCGACGTCGAGCTGGGGTTCGTGGCCGACCACCGGGACGTGATGACGGTGCTGCGGGAGACCCTGGCCGGGATGGTGGCGACCGTCGCCGACCGGGCCGGTGGGGCGCTGACGACGCTCGGCGTGACGGTGCCGCAGGTGCCGGCCGAGATCCCGGCGGTGCACTTCACCGACGCGCTGAAGATCGCCGGGGCGCCGCCTTCCGAACCCGACCTGGCGCCGGCGCACGAGCGGGCGCTGGGGGAGTGGGCGCTCCGCGAGCACGGGAGCGACTTCCTCTTCGTCACCGGGTACCCGATGGCGAAGCGCCCCTTCTACACCCACCCGGACCCGGCCCGGCCCGCGTACTCGAACGGTTTCGACCTGCTGTTCCGGGGCGTGGAGCTGGTCACCGGCGGGCAGCGCCTGCACCGGCACGCCGACTACCTGGCCGCGCTCGCGGCGCGGGGCGAGCCGGTGGAGCCGTACGCCGGGTACGTGGACGCGTTCCGGCACGGCATGCCGCCGCACGGCGGGTTCGCGATCGGGCTGGAGCGATTCGTCGCGCGGCTCGTCGGTGCGGCGAACGTCCGGGAGGTGACCGCCTTCCCGCGCGACCTGCACCGCCTCACGCCCTGACCGGCGGCTCTCGGCCGCGCCGGGGCTGGGAAACCAGCCCCGGCGCGGACACTGAGAGTGAGGGGAGGTCGTCTCCGGCTGCGGTCACGGTCCGTAAGGGTGCGCTAGATGTCGCGCGGGTGCCCTTGTTGCCTCCGGAGCGGGCTGAGCAGGGGTTATGGCGGCGCCCGCCGAGGGGGAGGGACGGGTGCGTGCGCCCTTTGCTCTGCAGCCACCGACGCATCGATCGACCAGGAGTGACCGTCGCGTATCCGGCTGCAGAGCAAAGTCGGCGAGAGGGGACAACCCTCGGGCACGGCTTCTGTCACTCACGGTGACCGCAGGGCGCTGGCCTGCGGCGGCGATCGGACCGGTCGGCCACCGTGTGTCCGAGGCGGTCAGGCCGGGCCGAGCAGATCCCAGGGGTTGCCGGCGATGTCGCGGAAGACCGCGACCCGGCCGTACGGCTCGGTGCGGGGTGGCCGGACGAACTCGACGCCCGCGTCGACCATCCGGCGGTACACCGCCTCGAAGTCGTCGACCTGCAGGAAGAAGCCCACCCGGCCGTGGGTCTGGTCGCCCACCGCGCCGGCCTGGTGTTCGCCGTCGGCGCGGGCCAGCAGCAGGCCGGTCCCGCCGCCCGGCGGGCGTACCACCACCCAGCGCTTGGGCCGGCCGTCGTTCGTCAGGGACGGGCTGTCCTCGGCCAGCTCGAAGCCGAGCACCTCGGTGAAGAACGCGATGGCCGGGTCGTACTCGGCCACGACGAGCGTGACCAGGTCGAGCCGCACCGGGCTCAGACCTGCGTGAGCGTCGGCAGGTGCCGTTCGACCACCGGCAGCACGTCGGCCACGGTGATCGGCCGGCCCAACTCGGCGGTCAGCGAGGTGACCCCGGCGTCCCGGATGCCGCAGGGCACGATCCGGTCGAAGAAGCCCAGGTCGCAGTCGCAGTTGACGGAGAAGCCGTGCAGCGTGACGCCACGGGCGACCCGGATGCCGATGGCGGCCACCTTGCGGGCCGGCCCCCTGTCGTCCTCCGGCACCCACACGCCGCTGCGTCCCTCGACCCGGCCGGCGGCCAGCCCGAACTCGGCACACACGTCGATCAGCAGTTGCTCGGTGCGGCGGACGTACGCGACCACGTCGACCGGGTCGGGCAGCCGGACGATGGGGTAGCCGACCAGTTGCCCCGGACCGTGCCAGGTGATCTTCCCGCCGCGGTCCACGTCCACCACCGGGGTGCCGTCCATCGGCCGGTCCCACGGCTCGGTGCGCTTGCCGGCGGTGTAGACGCTGGGGTGCTCCAGCAGCAGCACGGTGTCGCCCTGCTCGCCGGCCACCACCGCCTCGTGCAGCCGGCGCTGCTCGTCCCAGGCGGCCTGGTAGTCGAGCAGGCCGGCGCGGACGGCGGTCAGCCCGGAAGTCGTCACGCTCACCCGTCCAGCCTAGTCCCGCCCTCCGGGAACCGGACCCGTGAGCCTCGTCGCCATCGGGCCGAGGCGGCGGTCAGGCCGGCACCCGCCACAGCCAGACGTCCTCGACCCGCTCGGGCGGGCCGAGCAGCGCGGTGGCGGTGCGCCGCAGCGCCTCCTCGTCGACGTCGAACTTGGCGCCGTGCACCCGGTCGGGCAGCACCACCGCCTGGACCCCCCAGTAGCGCAGGTCCGCCCGGGACGCCCGGATGCTGCCGTCGGTGATGATCGGCACCAGGCCGGTCCGCCCGGCCTGATCCATCAGCGAGTCGAAGGTGCGCGGCACCGGGCCGATCCGGCCCCGGCCCTCCGGCCCGCCCGGCCCGAGGAAGAACCCGGACGGGATCCGGAACTCACCCTGCCGGTTCGCCAGCGCGTACGCCTGCCAGCGCTGCCCGTCCGGGTAGACGTCCACGGTCAGCGGCAGCGGGGTCAGCACCCCGTCCGGCGGGACGTAGCGCTGCCAGGCGCCACTGGTGATGAACTGCGGAATCGGCTCGCGGACGCTGGTGAGCAGCGGCGTCGGCACCAGCGGCAGCAGCGCGGCGACGAAGCCGAGCGCCCAGGCCAGCCCGCTCACCCGGCGCCGTGGCGGCCGGGCGCGCAACGTGTCGATCGCGTACGCCAGCAGCAGGCCGATCACCGGCGCGACCACGAGCGCCAGCCGGGACGGCAACGCCGCGTTGATCACCGGCAGGTTGTCCAGCACCCCGAACGGCAGCGTCTGGTCGAAGCGGCGGCCGTTCCACTTCACCGTCGGCCCCCACGACAGCACCGCGAAGACCACGGCGGTCACGCCGAGCGCCGCGAGCGTGGCTCGGAACGCCCGGTCCGCGCGCCACCACAGCAGCGCGAAACAGGCGACGGCGAGCAGGAGCAGCGGTACGCCGAAGAACGAGTTCTCCTCCGTCGGGTTGGGCGCCAGCGAGGTGCCCCACCCGGCCCAGCCGGCCAGCGACCGGCGCGGATACGACCCGTACGCGGCGATGTCCTCGGAGTGGATCAGCGGGTCGAACCCGGTGCCGTGGAACCGTTGCGGTCCGAGGAAGTGCAGCCAGAGCGGGTACGCCAGCAGCGCCCCGGCGACGAGCGCCGTCACGCCCAGCCCGGCCGCCATCCGGGGCAGCGCGGCGCGTACCTCGGACCGGCGGGCCGGGTGCAACGCCCACACGGCGAGGAACACGCCGAGCGCCAGCGCGGTGAAGAACAGCCCCTCGGCGGCGATTGAGAACGCGACAGCCACCAGCAGCCCGAGCACGATCCCGCCGGTGACCGCCCGGCCCGGGCGACGCAGCCGGAACACGCCCCAGATCAGCAGCGGCACCAGCCAGCCCGCCGTCCAGTTCAGGTGTGCGTTGGCGTGCGACACCATCGCCGGGCAGAAGGCGATGAACAGCGCGGCCACACCGGCGGCCAGCTGGCTGCGCACCAGGTGCCGGCTGAGCAGCCAGTACCAGGCCACCGCCGTCGCGGCCAGGTTGAGCGTGAGGATCACCAGGAACGTCGCGGGCGGCCCGATCAGGTACGTCAGGGGCGCGAAGACCGCCGCGTACACGGTGATCGAGGTGTTCACCGCGAGGTTCACCCCGTCCGGCACGTTGATCAGCGTGGTGAACAGCGGGTTCTGCCCGTGGGTCAGCGCGTGCCCGCCGAACGCCAGCAGCCACTCGAACAGCGCCTGGTCGCTGGAGTTGACGGTGATGGCCCGGCTGTTCGGATCCCGCCACATGCCACTGGTCACCCAGAGGGCCAGGGTCAGCGCGGCGAGCGTCACCAGCAGGTCGGAGCGCCGGTCGCGGACAGCTGTCGGCGACCGGCCGGTGGCCGGGGACGGGGAGGAGGGCACGCAGCGGACGTTACCAACCGGACCTGGGCAGACCGCCCGGACACGAAACTCGGCCGCACACTTCGGTGGCCGTGAATGTGTGAGCGGCGGCCATTCCGGTGTGACGAAACGCGGCCGTAACGTCGCGGCAACCCGGAGGTGACTCAGTTCACATTCCACGATCGGGAGGTCCCCGTGCCCCGCTCCTCATCCCTCATCGCCCGCGTCGCCGGGGCGGCGGCCGGGGTCGTGCTGGCCGCGGCCACCGCGCTGGTCGCCGCCCTTCCCGCCCAGGCGGCCTCGCTGACCCAGGTCACCGGCTTCGGCTCCAACCCCGGCAACCTGGCCATGTACGCGTACCGCCCGGACGGCCTGCCCGCCGGCGCGCCCGCCGTGGTGCTGCTGCACGGCTGCGTGCAGAACGCCTCGACGTACGTCGCCAACTCCGGCTGGCAGAAGTACGCCGACCAGTGGAAGTTCGCACTCATCGCGCCGCAGCAGCCCAGCGGCAACAACGCCAACTCCTGCTTCAACTGGTTCGAGACCGGCGACACCGCGCGCGGCCAGGGTGAGGCGCTGTCGATCAAGCAGATGGTCGACTACGCCAGGACCACCTACGGCACCGACGGCGCCCGGGTCTACGTCAGCGGCCTCTCCGCCGGTGGTGCGATGAGCGCGGCCATGCTCGCCGCCTACCCGGACGTCTTCGCCGGCGGCTCGATCATCGCCGGCATCCCGTACCGCTGCGCCACCAGCACCGTCACCGCGTTCAGCTGCATGAACCCGGGCGTGGACAAGACCCCGGCGCAGTGGGGCGACCTGGTCCGCGGCGCGTACGCCGGCTACTCCGGCAAGCGGCCCCGGGTGGCGATCTGGCACGGCACCAGCGACACCACGGTGGCGACCGCGAACGCCGCCGAGTCACGGGACCAGTGGACGAACGTGCTGGGCGTCTCGGCCACCCCGACCAGCACCTCCACGCTGCCGTCCGGGACGAGCCTGGAGGTCTACGGCGCCGACCAGATCCGCCTCTACCGGGTCTCCGGGATGGGCCACGGCACCCCCGTCGACCCGGGTACGGGCGCGGACCAGTGCGGCACCGCCGGGGCGTACTTCCTGGACACCATCTGTTCGACGTACCGCGACGCGGTCTTCTTCGGGCTCGGCGGTGGCGGCGCCTCGCCCAGCCCGACCCCGACGGCGACCGCGTCACCCACCCCGACCGCGTCACCGACCCCGACCGCCTCGCCCTCGCCGACCAGTGCGCCGGTCTGCATCACCGCCAGCAACTACGCGCACGTCGTGGCCGGGCGGGCCTACCAGTCCGGCGGGTACGCCTACGCGCTCGGCAGCGGGCAGCGGATGGGCCTCTACAACACCTTCTACACGAGCACGCTCAAGCAGACCGGACCCGCGTACTGGGTGATCGGCTGCTGAACCGCGACGCCGCGCCGCCCTCGCGGGCTCACTCCGTGAGGGCGGCGTGCAGCGCGCCCGGCAGCTCCGGATGCGTCCAGGGGAAGC
Source organism: Micromonospora sp. WMMA1949 (assembly GCF_027460145.1). Classification (NCBI taxonomy): domain Bacteria; kingdom Bacillati; phylum Actinomycetota; class Actinomycetes; order Micromonosporales; family Micromonosporaceae; genus Micromonospora; species Micromonospora sp. WMMA1949. The sequence continues at coordinate 4,315,305 of NZ_JAPZBG010000001.1, forward strand.
CGGACTTGTCGAGCACGCCCGGCAGCACCCGGCTGCTGGTGAGCGCCTCCTGTGAGAAGCCGCCGAGCGCCACCTTCAGCGCCACCGCCGGGATCGGCATGATCGCGGGGCGGTGCAGCTGCCGGGCCAGCTCCCGGCTGAAATCGGCGTTGGTGACCGGCGCCGGGCCGACCACGTTGACCGGGCCCGCCACGTCGTCGCGGTCCAGCAGGAACTTCGCCGCGTTCAGCCAGTCCCGCATCGAGATCCACGGCACCCACTGCCGCCCGCTGCCCAGCTTGCCGCCGACGCCCAGCCGGAACGGCAGCAGCTGCGGCTTGAGCAGGCCGCCGTCGCGGTGCAGCGGCAGTCCGGTACGCAGGCGCACCACCCGTACCCCGGCGTCCTCGGCCGGGCGGGTCGCGGCCTCCCAGACCCGGCAGACGTCGGCCAGGAACCCCTCACCCGCAGGCGCCTCCTCGGTGACCGCCCGGTCGCCGGTGTTGCCGTACCAGCCGACGGCGGAGGAGTTCAGCAGCACCGCGGGCCGGTCGGCGGCGGGCAGGCCGGCGATCGTGATGGCGAGCGTGGTGGTGCTGTCCACCCGGCTGGTCCGGATCAGCTTGCGGTACTCGTCGTTCCAGCGCTTGTCGCCCACCCCGGCGCCGGCCAGGTTCACCACCGCGTCGGCGTCGGCGACGCACTGCGGGTCCAGCTGCGCGGCGGACGGGTTCCACTGCCGTTCGGCGGGTGTGCGTGGTGGGCGGCGGACCAGGCGGGTGACCTGGTGGCCGTCCGCGGTGAGGCAGTCGACCAGTCGGGTGCCGAGGAAGCCGGACACGCCGGCCATGAGGATCCGCATGCTCACATCTTCCGATACGAACCCCGATTCGGATGCGTTGAGCGAAATCACTCACTCGTCACGCCCGCCGGGTTGCGCGCCGCCCGTGGCCCCTCAGCCGGTCGGCCGGTTGACCGGATGCACGGTGATCAGACCGTCGAGTCCGAGGAAGTCGGCGGGGTTCGTGGTGTAGAGAGGAAGCGCGTTGGCGTGTGCGACGGAGGCGATCATCAGGTCCGCCACCCGGCGGCGTGTGCCTCGTCCGGCGGCGAGCACAGCCGCTGAGACCAGGCCGAATGCCCGCGCCGCCTCGGCGTCGAACGGAAGTGGTTCGAACGTGGCTTCGACGTGTTGCAGGACGCTCATCCGGCGGGCACGCTCGCGCGGATCGTCGGTGTGATGTGGACCGGCCGAGAGTTCGGCAAGCGTGACCGCACTGATGACCATCTCGTCGGGCAGTTCCGCGCCGTCGAGGCCAGCCAGATGGATGACGATGTTGGTGTCGATCAGACCGCGAACGGGGAGGTCACCATTCACGGCCGGGCAGATCCTGGTCGATTGCGGCGTCGAGGTCGGCCCGGAAGCGTGCCTCGTCCAGCCGTGGTGCGCTGGCGAAGGCGGCGAGCACCTCGGCTCGCGGCACGAACGTGCGCCGCCGGATCGGGATCAACCGCCCGATCGGCGTGCCGTTGCGGGTAATGGTGAAGGACTCTCCGCGCTCGACTCCGCGCATGATGGCGCCGGAGTCGTTGCGCAGCTCGCGTTGGGTGATCTCGCGATGAGCGTGCTCGGCCACACCGGCAGCCTACCGCCTGTGTGCTACGAAGTGCTACAGGTTGTCGGCGTCGGTGCGGCCGAGCCGGTCAGGCGGGGGCCGGGGTAGTGCGCAGGTCGGCGAGCAGGCGTTCCACCTCGGCGAAAGCCGCCTCCGGCAGCGGCCCGTACGCCAGCGCGCCGAGGTTCTCCTCGGCCTGCGCCACCGTCCGGCAGCCGGGGATCGGCAGCGTCTGCGGGCTGCGGGCGAGCAGCCAGCCCAGCGCGCCTTGGGCGAGGGTCCGGCCGTCTGCGGTCAGCGCCGCACGGACCCGGGCCACCCGCTCGGACCACTCGGCGCGCGGTACGCCGCCGGTGAACCAGTCCAGCCACTCCGGCGCCACGCCGCGTACGTCGTCGTCGCCCCGGGCGGTCGGCGCGTCCTGGTACTTCGCGGTGAGCAGGCCCATCGCCAGCGGCCCCCGGTTCAGGGCGGCCAGGTCGAACTCCGCGCAGACCGCGAGCATGGCGGCGTTGTCCCGCAGCACCGACTGGTCGTGCTGGATCGCCGCGCAGTGCGGTCCCGCCTCGGCGAAGGCGCGCGCCGAGGCGGGGTCGTCGGTGCTCCAGCCGTACGCGCGGATCTTTCCCTCCGCGACCAGGTCCTCCAGCGTGCCGACGAGGTCCAGTGCCCGCGGCACCGGCAGGCCGCCCAGGTGGAGCTGGTAGAGGTCGACGTGGTCGGTGCCGAGCCGGCGCAGCGAACCCTCCAGGCTGCGCCGCGCGTAGTCCGCGGTGGCGTCCTCGCCGAGCGCCTGGCGGGTCTCCTCGTCGGTGGGGTAGCCGAACTTGGTCGCGATGACCGCCCGGTCCCGGCGGTCGGCGAGCGCGCGCCCCAGCACCCGTTCGCTGTGCCCCGCGCCGTAGTTGCTGGAGGTGTCGAACAGCGTCGCGCCCAGCTCCAGGGCCCGGTGGACGGTACGCACCGACTCGTCGTCGTCCACCTCGCCCCAGCCCAGCGGCTGGGTGCCGTCCCAGAGCGGGCCGCCGATCGCCCAGCAGCCCATGCCGATCGCGCTGACCTCGATGCCGCTGCGGCCCAGCCGTCGTGTCGTCGTCATGCCGCCAGTGTTCACTTTCGAGTGTGCTCGAAGTCCAGCTCTTTTCCCGCCAGCCGGGGCAGGAGCGGGGCGAGCGCGTCGACCGCTCCGGCGCGTACCACGAAGCGGGTGACGCCCCAGCGGCGCTCGTGCCCGGCCACGGCCGCGACGATCTCGTCGGGCGTGCCGGCCAGCACGAACGGGGTGGCCAGCACCTCCGCCGGGGGGAGTCCGGTCTCGGCGGCCGTCCCGGCGGCGGCCGCCTCCGCGTCGTCGGTGACGGCGACGTGCTGGACCAGCGCCTCCAGGACCGGCGGGGTGTCCCGGTCGGCGGCGCCGGCCGCGACGCAGGCGAGCTGCGCCTCGATCTGGTCGGCCCGCCACCGGACGGTGTGCTGGTGGCCGTCGGGCAGGGTACGGCCGAAGCCGGCCAGGCCGACCACGTCGGCGTGCCTCCCGGCCCAGCGCAGCAGCGCCGAGTTGGACGTGCCCACGGTCAGCGGGATCCGGTCCTGGACCGGCCGGGGCGCCGTGAGACGGGCGGTGTGCGCGGTCAGCTCCTCGGTGTCCACAGTGACCTCGTCGCCGGCCAGCAGCGCCCGTACCGCCTCGGTCACCGCGACGCAGCGGCGGACCCGGCCGGCGACGTCCGGGCGCTCGCGCCCGACGGCCCGCCACTCGGCCGGCGTGTGGCCCGCCCCGACGCCGAACCGGGCCCGCCCGCCGGAGACCACGTCCAGGGTGGCCACGTCGGCGGCGAGCAGGATCGGCTCGCGGACGCCGGCGTTGGAGACGTACGAGCCGAGGCCCAGCGTGCTGGTCACGGCCGCCGCGGCGGCCAGCGCGACGAACGGCGACGCGCAGCCGCCGGGGTGGTCGGCCGCGAACAGCGCGTCGAAGCCGGCCGCCTCGACGGTACGGGCCAGCTCGGTCCAGCTCGCCGCGTCGGTGGGTTGGGCCTGTACGGAGAAGGTCGCCATCGCCTCAGCATCGGCGCGCACGCAGCGGTGGGCCACCCCGTACGCGCCGATTCTGCCGACGGCCGAACGTCACACCGCGTCGAGGCGGGCCAGGTCGGCGGGGGAGAGACGCAGCGCGGCGGCGGCGACGTTCTGCTCCAGGTGCGCGGGGTCGCCGGTGCCGGGGATGGCCAGCACGTTCGGGCCCCGGGCCAGCGTCCAGGCCAGCCGGACCTGGGTCGCCGTCACGCCGTGCTCCCGGGCCACCGCGAGCACCTCCGGGTGCTCCTCGCCGGTCGCGCCGGCCTCCCGGCCGCTGGTGACGATGGAGAAGAACGGCACGAACGCGGTGCCGTGCGCCGCGCAGTCCCGGATCAGCTCGTCGTGGCTGCGGCGGTAGCCCAGGCCGTACGAGTTCTGCACGCACACCACCGGGGCGATGGCGCGCGCCTCGGCGACCTGGTGCGGGCGTACGGCGGAGACGCCGAGGTGCCGGATCAGCCCGGCGTCGCGCAGCTCGGCCAGCGCGCCGAAGTGCTCGGACAGCGGCTCCGGGCCGTGCACCCGCAGGTTGATCACGTCCAGGTGGTCGCGGCCGAGCTGGCGCAGGTTCTCCTCCACCTGCCCGCGCAGCTGGTCCGGGCGGGCCGCCGGCAGCCACTGCCCGGACGGGTCCTTGCCCGGCCCGACCTTGGTGACGATGACCAGACCCTCCGGGTACGGCCACAGCGCCCGGTTGATCAGCTCGTTGGCCGAGCGCAGCGGCGAGAAGTAGAACGCGGCCGTATCGATGTGGTTGACGCCCAGCTCGACGGCGCGGCGCAGTACGGCGACGGCCCGGTCCCGGTCGCTGGGGCTGCCGTCGGCGTTCGCGGTCAGCCGCATCGCGCCCAGGCCCATCCGGTTGACGGTCAGGTCGCCGAGCTGCCAGGTGCCGGCCGCGCCGGCGTGGACGGTGTCGATGGTCATGTGGCCCCCGTATCCCTCAGGTGTGGCCCCGCGGCGGGGCCGACAGGTTTCACGGAGGCGGCGGGCCGCTGGTTCACTCGCCTTCGTCGCGGTCGTCGGGCCGTTCGTGCCAGCGGGCCCGCCAGGCCGCCTCGTGTGCCTCGTGGCTGGCGCGTTCCTCGAAGATCAGCTTTCGCAGGGCCCGCCGGCCCTCGTCGAAGACGATCACTTCGACGGCCACCATACCCACGGTGATGGCGGTGAGCATGCCCAGCGCGGCCAGCCCCGGCACCCGTTCCGCGACCGGGATGGTCAGGCCGAGCAGCAACGCCGTCGCGACCCGCGTCCAGCTCAGCGTGCGCAGGGTACGCAGCTGGAACAGCATGTTGCCGCAGAGGTAGCAGATCACGCCGCCGAACAGCAGCGGTACGCCGGGACCGTGCGCCGGTTCGCTCGGTGGCACGTTCGGATCGGCGATCCCGTGCACGATCGTCTCGGCGCCGAGCGCGAACAGGATGATGCCCGCGATCATCGGCAGGAACAGGTACGCGTACGCGTCCCGGGCCATCGCCACCCGGGGGCCGTCCTGCGCGACGTGCAACGCGATCCGGGCGGCCGGCCCGATCATGTCGTAGTGCGCCCACCAGAGCGCGGCGGTGAAGAAGATGCCGAGTACCGCCGCCGCGACGGCGGGCCAGGTGGGCGGCTGGCCGAGCAGGTTGCTGCCCACGCCGACCGAGATGACCGACTCGCCCAGCGCGATGATCAGGATCAGGTCGTACCGCTCGGTCCAGTGCTCGGCCGACGCGACGCCCCAGCCCCAGGTGCCGGCGATCATGCCGCTGCCGTACTGGAGCAGGATGACCACCGCCCACAGCACGTCCCGGAGCGCCGCCGCGGAGAACAGGTCGTCGATCCTCGGCGGCAGCAGCGCGGCGACCAGCAGCAGCGCGGTGCTGCCGATCAGTTCCGGGGCGAACCGGAGGAGTTGCCGGCGCTCGTTCGGGCTGTCCCGTACCGCGTGCCGGTACAGCAGCAGGTGGATCAACCGCAGGACGGTGTAGCTGAGCGCCGCGACCATCGGCCCGGCCGCGTTGCCGCGCGGGTCGCGGAACGCGTGCGGCAGCGAGAGCGCGAACGTGAACAGCGCGGCCATGCCGACGGTCATGAGCACCGGGACGAAACCCTCGCCGAGGCGTACCCGGGTGGCGACCACGCTGTGCACCACCCACGACCACCAGAGCACGGCGAGGACCAGCAGCGCGTGCAGCAGCGCGCCGCCGGTCACCTGGAGGGCGGTGGCCCGGGTGATGATGAAGAACGAGAAGACGAAGACCAGGTCGAAGAAGATCTCGAACCGGTCGACCCGGGCGCCGGGGGCCACCGGCACCGCCGGTCCCAGGCGTCCCCGCCACCCGTACGAGCCCACCGGCCGAGTCTGTCAGCGCAGGTCGGGCCGGGTGACCGATTCGGTCAGCCCGGCCGGTGCCGCAGGCCGTCCATCAGCAGGTCGAGCAGGCGTCCGGCCTGGGCGCGCTGGTCCGGCTCGCCGGCCACCAGGGAGACCCCGCTGAGGCTGGCGAGCACGTCGGCGGCGGCCACGTCGGCGCGCAGGGCACCGGCCGCCGCGCCGGCCGCGAGCAGGTCGCCGAGCGCGGCCAGCAGCCGGTCGCGGCTCTGCGCGTACGGGTTGGCGCCGGAGGCGATGACCAGCCGCAGCGCGTCGGCCATGCCCCGCTTGGTGGTGAGGTAGTCGACGAACCGGTCCATCCACGCGCGCAGCGCCGCGTCGGCGGGCTGGGCGGCGAGCAGCGCCGGGGCGGCGTCGCAGAGCTTCTCCAGCTCGTTGCGGTAAGCCGCCTCGATCAGCGCCTCCCGGCTGGGGAAGTGGCGGTAGAGCGTGCCGATGCCGACGCCGGCCTCCTTGGCGACCCGGTCCAGCGTTACCTCCGGGCCGTCCTGGGAAAACGCCTGGACCGCGGCGTCCAGCAGCCGCTGCCGGTTGCGCAGCGCGTCCGCGCGCGGCGGTCGGTCGGGCACGGTTCCTCCTCGGCTCGACCGGGTCGCGGCCCGGGTCGGTGGTAACCGGAGTCTCCTCCGGTTATGCTGAGCAAGTAACGGAGGATCCTCCGCTTCTGATCGTAGCGGGCGGACATCGGTCCGCGTCGCCGTCGACAAGGATGGACCATGACAACCCCGACACCAGTCACCACCCCGTTCTCCGCCGAGACCACCGCCCTGGAGGTGGTCAGTGACCTGGACCTGACCGGCCGGCGAGCCGTCGTCACCGGCGGCGCCTCCGGGATCGGCGTCGAGACCGCCCGCGCGCTCGCCGCCGCCGGGGCCGACGTCACCCTCGCCGTCCGCAACACCGAGGCCGGTCAGCGTGCCGCCGCCGAGATCACCGGTGCCACCGGCAACGACCGGATCCTGGTCGCCCCGCTCGACCTGGACGATCTCGCGTCGGTGGCCGCGTTCGTCCGGAACTGGGACGGGCCGCTGCACATGCTCGTCAACAACGCCGGGATCATGGCCTCCCCGGAGATGCGTACCCAGCAGGGCTGGGAGATGCAGTTCGCCACGAACCACCTCGGCCACTTCGCGCTGGCCACCGGACTGCGCCCGGCGCTCGCCGCGGCCGGTGGCGCGCGGATCGTCTCGGTCAGCTCGGGCGCCCACCTGCGCTCGCCTGTGGTGTTCTCCGACATCCACTTCCGGCAGCGGCCGTACGACCCGTGGCTGGCGTACGGGCAGTCCAAGACCGCGAACGTGCTGTTCGCGGTGGAGGCGACCCGTCGCTGGGCCGACGACGGCATCTACACCAACGCGCTGATGCCCGGCGCGATCCGGACCAACCTGCAGCGCTACATCACCGAGGAGGAACTGGTCCGGATGCGCGCGCAGAGCGGTGGCGGCGCGGCCTCGTTCAAGACCCCCGAGCAGGGCGCGGCGACCTCGGTGCTGGTCGCCGCCTCACCGCTGCTCGACGGCGTCGGCGGCCGGTACTTCGAGGACTGCCAGGAGGCCGGGCCGAACCAGCCGGGCACGCGGACCGGCTGGGCGCCGTACGCCCGGGACCCGGAGGCCGCCGAGCAGCTCTGGACCGTATCCGAGGAGCACCTGAAGGGCTGAGGCCGCACACGACGAAGGGGGCGCGCGGCATGTCGCCGCGCGCCCCCTCGCCGTACGGGATCTACAGACCCAGCTCGGCCTCGAAGTTGCCGCCCTCCAGCCGCTGCTTCACGGCGGTGAGGAAGCGGGCCGCGTCGGCGCCGTCGATCAGCCGGTGGTCGTACGACATGGCCAGGTAGACCATCGACCGGATCGCGACGACCTCACCCAGCTCCGGGTCGTTGACCACGACCGGGCGCTTCACCACGGCACCCGTGCCGAGCATCGCCGACTGCGGCGACGGCACGATCGGGGTGTCGAACAGCGCGCCCCGGCTGCCGGTGTTGGTGATCGTGAAGGTCGCCCCGGCCATCTCGTCCGGGGTGATCTTGTTGGCCCGGGTGCGCTCGGCCAGGTCGGCGATCCGCTTGGCGATGCCGCCCATGTTGAGGTCACCGGCGTTGTGGATGACCGGCACGAGCAGGCCGCGCTCGGTGTCCACGGCGATGCCCAGGTGCTCGGCGGCCGGGTAGGTGATCGTGCCGCCGTCCAGGTCCATGCTGGCCTGGACGATCGGGTACGTCTGGAGCGCCTCGATCGCGGCCAGCGCGAAGAACGGCAGGAAGGACAGCTTCACGCCGTGCTTGGCCTGGAACGAGTCCTTGGCCCGCGCCCGCAGCTTGGCGACCTTGGTGACGTCGACCTCGACGACGGTGGTCAGCTGCGCCGTCTCGTGCAGCGACTGCTGCATCCGCTTGGCGATGGTGGCCCGGATGCGCGGCAGCTTCTCCGTGGTGCCCCGCTTGGCGCTCGGCTCCGGCTTGGCGGCCGGCTTTGCCGGGGCCTCGGCCTTGGCGGCCGGCGCGGCGGCGGCCGGCTCCGGCTTGGCGGCCTTCGCCTTCTCGGCCGCCTCCAGCACGTCCTGCTTGCGGATGCGGCCACCCACGCCGGTGCCCTTGAGCGAGCCCAGGTCCACGCCGTGCTCGGCGGCGAGCTTGCGCACCAGCGGCGTCACGTACCCGGCGGAGTCCTCGCCGAACTCGGCCGGAACGCTCGGACGCTGCGCGGCGGCCGGCGCGGACGGCTGGGCTGCCGCCTCGGCCTTGGCCGGCTGCGCTGCCTTCTCCGCCTCGGCGGCCGGCTCGTTGTAGGACGCGCCCGGCGTCGGCTCCTCGACCTTCGGCTCCGGCTTCGGCTCGGGCTTCGCCTCGACCTTCGGCTCCGGCTTGGGCTCGGGCTTCGGCTCCGCCTTCGCGGGGGCGGCACCGGCCACCCCGACGATCGCCAGCACGGCGCCGACGTCGGCGGTCTCGTCCTCGGCGACCTTGATCTCCTGCAGCGTGCCGGCGACCGGCGACGGGATCTCGGTGTCGACCTTGTCGGTGGAGACCTCCAGCAGCGGCTCGTCCACCTCGACGGTCTCGCCGACCTGCTTGAGCCAGCGGGTGACCGTACCCTCGGTGACGCTCTCGCCCAGCGCCGGCATGGTCACCGGCGTGCCCTCGCCCGACGACGCGGCGGGCTGGGCCGGCTCCTCGACGGCCGGCTGCTCGGCCTCGGCGCCCGGCTCGGCGGCGGCCTCCTCGGCCTGCTGCTCCGGCTCGGGGCCGGTGCCCTCGGCGGCGGCCGTCGGCTCGGTGGCCGGCTCGGCCTCCTCGGTGGGAGCCGCGCCCGCGTCCTCGCCCTCGCCGGCGATGACCGCCAGCTCGCTGCCGACCTCGGCGGTCTCGTCCTCGCCGACCACGATCCGGCTCAGCACGCCCGCCGCGGGGGACGGGATCTCGGTGTCGACCTTGTCGGTCGACACCTCGAGCAGGGGCTCGTCGACCTCGACGGTGTCACCCTCCTGCTTGAGCCAGCGCGTGACGGTGCCCTCGGTGACGCTCTCGCCGAGCCGGGGCATGGTGACCGATACCGGCATGTTCTCCAGACTCCTTCATTCCCCTGGTGGGATCATCGCCCGTCGCCGGACGCCGCGGTTGTCGTGTCAGGCGTGCGAGTGCAGCGGCTTGCCGGCCAGGGCCAGGTGCGCCTCGCCCAGAGCCTCGTTCTGCGTCGGGTGGGCGTGCACGAGCTGCGCCACCTCGGCCGGGTACGCCTCCCAGTTGTAGATGAGCTGCGCCTCGCCGATCAGCTCACCGACCCGGGCGCCGACCATGTGCACGCCGACCACCGGGCCGTCGTCCACCCGGACCAGCTTCACGTGGCCGGCGGTCTTGAGGATCTGGCTCTTGCCGTTGCCGCCCAGGTTGTAGTTGTAGGTCTTGATCTTGTCGGCGCCGTACTGCTCCTTGGCCTTCGCCTCGGTCAGGCCGACCGACGCCAGCTCCGGGTCGCAGTAGGTGACGCGCGGGATGCCGGCCTCGTCGATGACGGCCGGGCTCTTCCCGGCGATCTCCTCGGCGACGAAGATGCCCTGCTGGAAGCCGCGGTGCGCGAGCTGCAGGCCGGGCACGATGTCGCCGACCGCGTAGACGTTCGGCACGCTGGTGCGCAGCCGCTCGTCGGTCAGCACGTAGCCGCGGTCCATCTTGACGCCCTGCTCCTCGTAGCCGAGGCCGGCGGTGTTCGGGCCACGGCCCACGGCGACCAGCAGCAGCTCGGCCTCGACCGTGTCGCCGCCCTGAATGGTCAGCTTCACGCCCTTGTCGGTCTTCTCGACCTTCTCGAACGGCTTGCCGACCTTGAAGTTGATCTTCCGCTTGCGGAACGCCCGCTCCAGCGCCTTCGACGACTCCTCGTCCTCGGCCGCGACCAGGCGGGGCAGCGCCTCGACGATGGTCACGTCCACGCCGAAGGACTTCCAGACGCTGGCGAACTCGACGCCGATCACGCCGCCGCCGAGCACGATCGCCGACGACGGGACGCGGTCCAGGGTCAGGGCGTGGTCGCTGGTGATGATCCGCTCACCGTCGACGTCCAGGCCCGGCAGGCTCTTGGCGTACGAGCCGGAGGCCAGCACGACGTTGCGGCCGGTGTAGCGCTTGCCGTCCACCTCGACGACGTTCTTGCCGACCAGCTTGCCCGCGCCGGCCACGAACGTGATCTTCTTGCTGCCGCCCACCAGGCCCTGCAGGCCCTTGTACAGACGGGAGATCACGCCGTCCTTGTACGAGTTGACCGCCTTCATGTCGATGCCGACCAGCTCGGCCTTCACGCCGAACTGCTCGGACTCGCGGGTCTGGTCGGCGATCTCGGCGGCGTGCAGCAGCGCCTTGGTCGGGATGCACCCGTTGTGCAGGCAGGTCCCGCCCAGCTTGCTCTTCTCGATGAGGGCGACGGAGAGGTCCAGCTGGGCGGCACGCAGCGCCGCCGCGTAGCCGCCGCTACCACCTCCGAGGATGACGATGTCGAAGGTCGTGTCGTTCGGCTCGCTCACATCCAACTCCCAGGTCGCGTCACTGCATCGGGGGTTACGGCGGAGTAACAGGCACACCCCACCTCGGTCATCTTGTCACCACCACGGACCGGGCGCGTACCGAGGTGCCCAACGACACGTCGGTGACACGTACCCTTGGCACCGTTCTCGATGACGGCGGTGGGGGAGGAGTGGATTCGGTGGGGCTGTTCCGACGACGCAAGCGGGCGGCCCCGGCGAGCCGCGACCGCGCCGCCGACCGTGCCGATCTGGACCATCTGGAGAACTTCGTCCGGACCCGGAAGGGCGTCGAGGCGTACATCGAGCCTCGTACGACAGTCACCGAGACCACGATCATGCTGATCGCCGACGACGGCGAGTGGACCCGGCGGCGCGTCGGCGGGCCGGACGAGGCTCGCCGCTGGGCGCACCGGATCGCCATTCCGATCTACGACGTGCGGCTGATGGGCTACCCGCAGCGCATGCGCGACTACAACGAGCGCCGCAAGCGCCGTCCCGAGCTGTACTGAGGCTCTCGGGCGCAGGTGTTGAAAAGGGCCACTTCTGCAACGCCAGGCGTTGAGAAGGGGCCCTTCCCTACACGTCAGCCGTTGGTGGCGACGTCCTCGACCAGGTGCACGAGCGTACGCACCGGCACGCCGGTGCCGCCCTTGGTCCAGTAGCCGGTCGCCTCACCCGAGTGGTAGCCCGGGCCGGCGATGTCGATGTGCGCCCACGCCACGTCGTCGGTGACGAACTCGCGCAGGAACACCCCGCCCTGGAGCATGTGCCCGGCCCGGTCCATCCCGGCGTTGACCTGGGAGATGTCCGCGACCTCGGACTCCATGCCCTTGCGCACGTCGTCCGGCAGCGGCATCGGCCAGGCCGGCTCGCCGGTCGCGTCACCGGCGACCCGCACCCGCTCGCACAGCTCCGGGGTGCCCATCACACCGGCGATCCGCTTGCCCAGCGCGATCACCTGGCCGCCGGTCAGCGTGGAGGTCTCGAACAGGTAGTCGGCGCCGTCCGCGCAGGCCCGCGCCATCGCGTCGGCCAGCACCATCCGGCCCTCGGCGTCGGTGTTGAGCACCTCCACCTTCTTGCCGTTGAACATGCTGATCACGTCGCCCGGCCGGTAGCTGGTGCCCGACGGCATGTTCTCCGCCATCGGCAGGTAGCCGGTGACGGTGACCGACGGCTTGAGCGCCGCGACCGCCAGCATGGCCGCGCCGACCGCCGCCGCGCCGGCCATGTCCGACTTCATCTCCCACATGCCCTGCGCCGGCTTGATCGAGATACCGCCGGTGTCGAACGTGATGCCCTTGCCGACCAGCGCGACCCGCTTGCCGTTGCCGCCGCCGGAGGGCGTGTAGGTGATCTTCACCAGCCGCGGCGGGGCCTCGGAGCCCTGGCCGACGGCGAGGATGCCGCCGTAGCCACCGGCCTTGAGCGCCGCCTCGTCCAGCACCTCGACCTCCAGCCCCGCCTCGCGGGCCGCGGCGGAGACGACGTCGGCGAACGCCGGGGGACGCAGCTCGTTCGGCGCGGTGTTCACCCAGTCCCGGCTGGTCCGCACCGCGCCGGCCACCGCCTGCGCCCGCGCCACCTCGGCCTGGGCGGTCGCGTCGGCCGCGTCCGGCACCGCCACCAGCACCTCGGCCACCGGCTCGCGCCGGGCCGGCTGCGGCTTGGTCTTGTAGCCGGCGAACCGGTAGCCGCCCAGCAGCGCGCCCTCGGCGACCGCGCGCAGCGCGGCCGGGGCGTCGGCGTCGTCGGGCAGCGGCAGGGCCAGGGCGACGCGCGAGGCGCCGGCCAGCGCCCGTACGGCGGCGCCGGCGGCCCGGCGCAGCGACTCCGGGGCCGGAGCGGCGCCCGAGGGCTCCGGGCCGAGGCCGACGGCCACGACCAGCGGGGCGGTCACGGTGCCCAGCGTGGCCAGCTTGATCACCTCGCCCGGGCCACCGGTCGCGCCGAGCAGGGCCAGCGTCGCGGTCAGCTTTCCGTCGAACGCGGCGGCGATGCTCTCCCCGCCGGTGGCCAGCAGCAGGGCGTGGGCGGGTGCGCCGTTGCCCGGCTCGGTGGTCTGGCTGTGCACGCCGATCACGATCGCGTCGACGGCGAGTTCGGCGGGGTCGGTGTCGACCAGGCTGAGGGTGGTGCGGGGCGATGTCACGAAAGCTACTCCGGGCGGGCCGGGCCGGCCGCGTCGTCGCGTACCGGCGATGAAGGTGTCTCCGGCGGCAACCTACCCGCCGGGAGGCGTGGCTGTCCCGCCGATGCGTGCCGACGGGATCCCGCCGATGCTAACCACAGTGGTCCGGGCCGGTAAGTTGCCACCCATGACCGAGGTGACCTCCGACGCCGCCGAGACCCGGCTGCGCCGCTCCCCGCTGCACGAGCGGCACACCGCGCTCGGCGCGAAGTTCGCCCCCTTCGGGGGCTGGCAGATGCCGCTCGAGTACGCCGGTGGCGGCGTGCTCAAGGAGCACACGGCCGTCCGTGAGGGCGTCGGCGTGTTCGACGTCTCGCACCTGGGCAAGATCCGGGTGACCGGGCCGGGCGCGGCGGACTTCGTCAACGCCTGCCTCACCAACGACCTCGGCCGGATCACCCCCGGCCAGGCGCAGTACACGCTCTGCTGCGACGACGCCACCGGCGGCGTGGTGGACGACATCATCGCCTACCTGCACGCCGACGACCACGTCTTCCTGGTGCCCAACGCGGCCAACACCGCCGAGGTGGCCCGCCGGCTGCGCGCCGCCGCGCCCGCGGGCGTCACCGTCACCGACGAGCACGAGGCGTACGCGGTGCTCGCCGTCCAGGGACCGCGCTCGGCGGACCTGCTGGGCGCGCTCGGGCTGCCCACCGGGCACGACTACATGAGCTTCTCCACCGCCACGCTCGACGGGGTGGAGCTGACGGTGTGCCGCACCGGCTACACCGGCGAGCTGGGCTACGAGCTGGTCGTGGCGTCCGAGCACGCGGTCGCCGTCTGGGACGCGCTGTTCGCGGCGGCCGACGACGTCCGCGCCTGCGGCCTGGCCGCCCGGGACACGCTGCGCACCGAGATGGGCTACCCGCTGCACGGGCAGGACCTGTCCCCGGAGATCACCCCGGTGCAGGGCCGCTCCGGCTGGGCCGTGGGCTGGGACAAGGCGGCTTTCTGGGGCCGCGACGCGCTGCGCGCCGAGAAGGCCGCCGGCCCGGCCCGTACGCTGCGCGGCCTCACCGCCGTCGACCGGGCCATCCCGCGCCCCGGCATGGCCGTCTACGCGGGCGACCGGCAGGTCGGCACCGTCACCAGCGGCACGTTCAGCCCGACGCTCAAGCAGGGCATCGCGCTGGCGCTTGTCGACACCGACCCGAAGCTGCCCGACGGGGACGAGCTGGAGGTGGACATTCGTGGCCGCCGCGCCCGGATGCGCCTGACCCGGCCGCCGTTCGTCAAGCCCTCGGTGCGCTGAGGCCGGAGGCGGGCCCGCCCTCGGTGCGCTGAGCCGCGCGGGTCAGTCCTCGCCGCGCTCCCCGGCGTCGAGGACGGCCTGCGTCCAGCCGCCCTCCAGCACGCCGGTGCCGTCCAGCACGGCCCAGTCGACGACGTCGGTCGCCTCCACCACCACCGGGGAGCCGATCCGCACGCTCGGGTCGGTGTTGGCGTCGCTGGCGCTGGCACCGACGATCCGTTCCGGGGTGTCCCACGAGGTCACCCCGGCCCAGACGTACTCGGGGCCGTCGTCGCCGGGCAGGCCGTACTTGACCACGAGCTGGCTCTCCTCGGGCAGTCGCCCGGCCAGGAAGCGGGCCCGGATGTCGCCGAGCGCCTCCCGGGCGGTCTCCACCGCCCGGCTCATCGCGTCACCGGTGCGGGTGTAGCGCACGTCCGGCTGGATGCCGTTGAACAGCGTCGCGCAGGCGGCGGCGAAGTAGCGGCCGGGCGGACCCGGGTGCCCCGGCGGCGGGTTGAGGCTCAGGAACGAGTCGGCGTCCGGGTCGGTGGCCGGGTCCAGCTCCAGCCGCAGCAGCACCGGCGCGGTGGCGCCGTGCTGCTCCGGATTGCCGTACGCCACGGCGATGTCGTGCCCGGTCACCGTGGCCAGCACGGGAAGCTGCACGAACGCCGGCACCTCCTCGCCGGACAGCCCGTCGGTCCAGTCCCGCAGCAGCCGCCGGGCCGCGCCGGTCATCACCGCGCCCCACGCCCGGGTCAGGTGGTCCGGCACGCCCTGCGCCTGCAACTCCAGCAGCCCGAACCGGCGCAGCCCCTTCGTGGTGAACCACAGCCCGTCGGAGTCCGAGGAGTAGGGCACCAGCACCCAGTCGACGAGCCGGATCCGGCCCTGCTCGTCCGGCAGCGAGCGCAGCGCCGCCGCCGGGTCGAGGAACTGGAGCCCGAAGACGTCCACCACGTCCCCGTCCACCGTCTCGGCGACCGCCGCGGCCACCGCGCGGGCGGCCCACTCGTGCGCCGGCGGCCAGCCCGGCCGGTACTCGGCCTGCACCACCACCAGGTGGGTGGCGGCGGCCAGCCGGGCCAGCTGCTCCTCGGTCGCGCCGAACGCGGTGAGAAGGTCCGGCGGCAGCTCGGGGAACTCGTCGACGGTACGGGTGTCGACTGTCATCAGCGGGCTGTCGAGCATCTGCCGGGCCAGCCCGTGCACCGGTTCGGCGAGCCGGCCGGCCAGCCCTTCCACGGCCGTCTTCGGGCTCACCTTGGGCAGCCCGGTGATCGGTACCAGGTACGTCGCGTCGAGCGACTCGGGCACCGGTACCGGCAGGAAGTCGTCCGTGATGAGCATGCCGTCCCCCTCGACCGCGCCGGTGCACTCGCCCCGAACGCTACCCGCCCGGACCGGTGGCGCTCAGCCGGTCAGCACCAGTCCCAGGTAGGACAGCGTGGTGACGATCTCCACGAGCGCTCCGAGCACGTCGCCGGTGATGCCGCCGAAGCGGCGTACCAGGTGCCGCAGCAGCCCGGCCGCGACGGCGAGCGCGGCGAGGACGGCGAGCGGCCCCTGCCACGGACGGTCCGGCACCGCGGGCACCGCCGCCAGCGCGACGGCGACCGCGCCGAGCGCCGGCGCGCCCCACCCGACCGTGCCGGCGACGAGCGCGCCCAGGCCCTCCGGCCGGGCCGCCGGCACGCCGCGCCGGCAGGCCAGGCCGACGGCGAGCCGCCCGGCCGCGGTGGCCGCGACCACCGCGGCGAACGCGGGGAGGGCGTCCCGGCCGGCCAGCTCCGCGAGCACCGCGCTCTGGAGCAGGAGTACGACCACCAGCGCGACCACCCCGAACGGGCCGACGTCCGGCTGCTTCATGATCTCCAGCGCGGCCGGACCGCGCCGGTACGAGCCCAGCGCGTCGACGGTGTCGGCCAGCCCGTCCAGGTGCAGGCCCCGGGTGAGCAGCGCGCCCAGTCCCACGGTGACCACGGCGGCGACGAACGGTGGCGCGAGCGCGCCGGTGAGCAGCAGCACCCCGCCGAGTACGGCGCCGAGCAGCGCGCCGACCAGCGGGGCGAGCGCCATCGCGGTGCCGGCGGCGGCCCGGTCGACGCGTCCGGCGCGTACCGGGGCGGTGGTGAACGTGGTGAGCGCCAGCCGGATGCCGTCGGCGAGCCGCGCCTCAGTCGGCACGTCGGCCGGGGGAGACCGGCTCGTCGGACCCGATCGTCGTCGGTCCCGGCCCGGCCGGCTCCGGCTCGGCGAAGTCCGGCTCGTCGTCGGTCCGGCCGGCGTCGCTGCCCTCGTCGCCGGTGTCGCGGTCGTCGTCGGGGCCGCCCAGCGACGGGTGCACCGGGAGCGTCGCGGCGAGCGTCAGCGCGGAGCGCAGCAGCGGCAGCGCGGCCAGCGCGGTCGCCCCCTCGCCCAGGTCGAGCCGCAGGTCCACCAGCGGGGTCAGGCCGAGCACGTCGGCGGCGAGCCGTACGCCCGGACGGCCGCCGTGGTCGGGCAGCAGGCACCAGTGCCGGGCCTGCCCGGCCAGGTCGCGGCTGACCATGGCGGCGGCGGTGCCGACCGGCCCGTCCAGCAGCACCGGCAGCTTGCGGGCGGTCGCGCCCAGCAGCACGCCGGTGGCCAGCGCGATGTCGCCGCCGCCCAGCTCGGCCAGCACGTCCTTGGCCTCCCGGGCGGAGCGCCGGGTGCGGTGCAGCGCGTCCCGCACCGCCGCGCAGCGGACCATCCAGGCCGCGTCGTCGATCTCGCCCTGCTCGGTGACCACCCGGCCGAGCACCGTCGGCGGTTCCGCGCCGGCAGTGGCCGCGAGCACGGCTGCGGCGGCGGCCTCGGCGCCGGCCCCGCACGCGGCGAGCACCAGCAGCTGTACGCCCGCGTCGGCGGCCTGCTCGGCGAGCCGCCAGCCGTAGCGCAGCGCCGCCTCGACCTCGTCGGCGGGCAGGGCCGGGCGCTCCTCCATCGGCGCCGAGACGGGCGCCTCGACGATCTGCAGGCCGGCGCGGTTCTCGGCGGCGAGCCGGGCCAGCGCGCCCCGGCCGGCGCGAGCCTGCCGGGCGCGGCGGGCCGACTCACCGGCCGGTGCGCCCGCCGACGCGCCGCCCTCGTGGTCGCCCTGGATCAGCAGGACGCGCACCGAGTCCCACGGACGCGGCGTCGAGGTGCCCTGGGTGGCGGCGGCGAAGCCGACCACCTGTTCCAGCACGCCGAGACCGGCGCCGGGGATGTCGAGGGTGGCGAGCCGGTCGACCGCCTGCGGTCCGGTGTAGTCGTCGGGCATCGGCAGTTCCATGCCCGGCTGGATCACCAGCCCGGTGGCGATCATCGGCAGCGCCATGGTGGGCGCGGCCCAGTCGCCCGTACCGGGCTCGTCGGACGTGGCCGGGGCGGGCACCGGGGCGGCGGCCGGGGTGAGCACCTCGGGCAGCGTCACGTCCCCGGCGCCGAGGTCGGCCGGCGCGGTCCGGGGTGCCGCGGCGCGGCCGGGCTCGGCCTCGGGCGACGTGGCGGCGGGCGGCACGGCGTGCGCGGGGGCCGGAGCGGCCGGCTTGAGCCACGCGGCCTGGCCGGCGACCACCAGCGCGACCGCGTCGCAGGCGTCGGCGACCGCGCGGTTGGCGGCGCCGAGCGCGTCGGTGAACGCCCGGCCGAGCGGCGTGGTGGGCACCAGCGACAGGCCCACCTCGGGGCTGACCAGCACCAGGCGGGCGGTGCTGGAGCGCACCGCCGCGGCCAGCTCGGCGATCGTGGCGGTGTCGTCGGCCGGCTGGTGGGCCGGGTCGAGCAGCACCGTCACCCAGCCGCCCAGGTCGTCCACGAGCAGCGTCTCGTTCGGCCCGGCGGCGGCGATCACCTCGACCAGCCGGCCCGGGTTCGCCGCCGTCTCCTCGGTGGTCCAGCTCCCCGGCCGGCGGGCGCGGTGCGTCGCGAGGCGGGTCGCCCACTCGGTGTCCTCGGGATCCCCGGCCGGGGCGGTCGCCACGTACCGGACCGTGGGCGCGTCGGCGACCAGTGACTCGGCGAACTCGGACTTGCCGGAGCGGATACCGCCGAGCACCAGAAGGGTGTGCCACCCGTCAACGGACATGCCCCGTACCTTAGATGCCGCCGCCCGGGCGGGGCAGTCAGAGGTGGCTCATCGCGGTCGGCGCTCGGGGGCCTCGAAGCGATAGTCGTTGGGATTCACGTCAACCGGCTTCGGATCCTCCTGCCAGGCTCCCTCGCCGGGGCGGGCGAGGAGCGCGTCGAGCAGCTCCTCCCGGTCCATCTCGTGGGCCGCCTCGATGCCGCCGCGTACCGCCATCGCCCGCACCTCCTCGGTGTCCATCTCCCGCAACGGCCGCATGGTGTCCTCCCTCGCTGACGACGTCCGGCGTGGATACCCCGTTGGTGACGGCCGAACCTTGCGGGCACCCGCGCGTCGGCCCGCGCCGGTCGAGGGGTGAAGCGTCGTGGGCGGGCGACTAGGCTTGCGGAGGTTTGGCGTCCTGCGGGACGACGGCGGCGAGGGGAGACGCAGCATGGCGTGGAGCTGGCGGTACGAGGGCACGAACGGCGACGTGGTGGACGGACCCGTCGAATCGTTCACGAGCCAGGCGGACGCCGAGTCGTGGATCGGCCAGACCTGGCGGGAGCTCGCGGCATCCGGCGTCACCACGGTCGTGCTGGTCGAGGACGACCGGGTGGACTACCGGATGAGCCTGCAACCCCCGGCCGAATGACCGGCTACGACCGCCCGGGCGAGCCGCTGATCCTCGGCGTGCCCCGGGCGGCGTTCCGGCCGAGCCCGATCTTCCTGGCCCTGGTCGCGCTGTTCGTCGCGTCCGGGGTGATGACCTGGAACCGGTACGGCAACGTCGGCTTCGACGTGTTCCTCTTCGTCGTGTCCGGCTGGCTGGTCTCGCTGTGCCTGCACGAGTACGCGCACGCCGTGGTCGCGTACCGCTCCGGTGACCGGGACATCGCGCACCGGGGCTACCTCACGCTCAACCCCCTGAAATACACCAGCCCGCTGCTGTCGATCGTGCTGCCGGTGGTCGTGGTGCTGCTCGGCGGCATCGGCCTGCCCGGCGGGGCGGTCTGGGTGGACCGGCACGCCATCCCCGGCCGGCTGCGGCACACGCTCGTCAGCCTGGCCGGGCCGGCCACCAACGTGCTGTTCACGCTGGTGCTGGTGGCGGCGGTGGCGTGGGGGCCGGAACTGGGCGGGCCGCTGGAGTTCTGGGCCGGCGTCGGGCTGCTCGCGTTCCTCCAGCTCACCGCCAGCGTGCTCAACCTGCTGCCGGTGCCGGGCCTGGACGGCGGCAACATGCTCCAGCCCTGGCTCAGCCCCGCCTACCGGCGGATGTACGACCTGTTCGCCCCGTACGGATTCATCCTGCTCTTCGCGCTGCTGTGGAGCCCGCAGATCAACCGGGCGTTCTTCGGCGCGGTCTTCGCCGTCGGCGACGCGCTCGGCCTGCCGCGCGAGCTGTACCAGATCGGCTACGCCCTGATCCGCTTCTGGGAGTAGCCGGCCGGTCGTCCCCGGGCCGGTGCGACCCGGCCCGGGAACGACGCGACGTCACGGGCGCTGAGCCGGGCTCTCGGTCTTCGCCGGGTCCCGCTCGGTGACCGGCTCGACGATCTCGTCGATCGCCTTGAGCAGGTCGGCGTCGAGCTTCACGCCCGCCGCCTTCACGTTGTCGTGCACCTGCTCCGGCCGGGACGCGCCGATGATCGCCGAGGAGACGTTCGGGTTCTGCAGCACCCAGGCGACGGCGAGCTGCGGCATGGTCAGCCCGGCCTGCTCGGCCAGCGGCTTGAGCCGCTGCACCCGGGTCAGCACGTCGTCGGTCATGAACCGGGCGATGAACCCGGCGCCGGACTTCTCGTCCGTGGCGCGGGAGCCCGCGGGCGGCGGCTGGCCCGGCAGGTACTTGCCGGACAGCACGCCCTGGGCCATCGGCGACCAGACGATCTGGCCGATGCCCAGCTCCTCGCTGGTGGGGACCACCTCGGTCTCGATGACGCGCCACAGCATCGAGTACTGCGGCTGGTTCGAGATCAGCGGGATGCGCAGCTCGCGGGCCAGCGCGTGCGCCTCACGCAGCTGGGACGCCTTCCACTCGGAGACGCCGATGTAGTGCGCCTTGCCGGAGCGTACGACGTCGGCGAAGGCCTCCATCGTCTCCTCCAGCGGGGTGCTGTAGTCGTAGCGGTGAGCCTGGTAGAGGTCCACGTGGTCGGTCTGCAGGCGGCGCAGCGAGCCGTCGATCGACTCCATGATGTGCTTGCGGGACAGACCCCTGTCGTTGCGGCCGGGACCGGTCGGCCAGTAGACCTTGGTGAAGATCTCCAGCCCTTCGCGACGCTCGCCCTTGAGCGCGCGGCCGAGCACCGACTCGGCGCGGGTGCCCGCGTACACGTCGGCGGTGTCGAAGGTGGTGATGCCGTTGTCGAGGGCGGCGCGGACGCACGCGACCGCCGCGTCCTCCTCGACCTGCGAGCCGTGGGTGATCCAGTTGCCGTACGAGATCTCGCTGACCATCAGGCCGGAGCGGCCCAGGTGACGGAATTCCATGCTCCCGACCCTAGACCTGCCCGCTCCCGGACGCCGTCCGGCGCTCCCCGGCGCCGGCGTGAGCCGCAGGTCAGAGCACCGGGCTGGCGTCGGCGAGCAGCCTGTCGATCTCGGCGACCACGGCCGCGCGGCCCGGGTGCACCGGGTCGATCAGCGGCTCGCCGCGCCGGTCCAGCGCGCCCCAGCGGCCCGACTCGGTGGCGACCAGGAACGCCACCGGGTGCACCACCACCGTCGGGTACGCCGGCGCCACCACCACCCGGCCGCCCCGGTCCACGACACCCCGGCGGCCGGCCAGCTCGACCACGGCGAGCCCGTCGGCGGTGAACCCGTCGACCTCGCGCCCGTCCGCGAGCGGTGTGCCGAGACGGTGGTAGCGGGTCGGCACCACCACCTCGCCGGTGAGGTCCACCGCACCCCAGCCGCCGTTCTGCCGTACCGCCGCCAGGCCGTTGCGGAACGGCCGCGCCTCCTCGTACCCGGGCGGGATCTTCACGATGTTCATCCGGTCGACGGCCATCCACCGGCCCTTGCCGTCCATCGACACCCAGGACAGCCCGTCCGAGAAGGGCACCACCGAGCGGTAGCCGTTGTTCGCCTCGATCAGCGCCGCGCCGGACGTGTCGATCAGCGCCCACCGGGACGCCTCCGGCCGCCGTACCCAGGCCAGGCCCTCGCGGAACGGCTGCGCCTCGGCGTACCGGTGCGCGATGACCATGTCGCCGTCGGCGTCCGCGTACCCCCAGAGCTGTTGCTCCTCGTCGAACGTCGCCACCGGCGGACGAGGCGTGCCGAGCACCTCCTCCGGTCGGCGCGGCGGGGGACCGAAACCGTCGGCGGCGGCCCGCTGCGCGACCGCGTCCAGCGCGACCTCGACCCGGGCGTTCAGCTGCGCGTCCTCGCCGTGACGCAGGTCCAGCGCGCGCTCGAAGTGCAGGCACGCCTCGGTCAGCCGGCCCTGGTCGTAGCAGCACCGTCCGGCGTGCTCGTGCAGCAGCGCGCGCAGCCGGTCCGGCAGTTCCGGCGAGTTCGCCTCGGCGAACATCCGGTCGGCCTCCGCGTGGTCGCCCCGCCACCGCAGCGCCTCCGCGAGGCGCGCGCGGGCCAGCGCGGTCCGCCGGAACTCGCCGGTGGCCTCGGCGTACGTGACCGCCAGCCGCGCGTCCCCGAGCGCGTCGTCCAGGTCACCGAGGATCCGGGACGCCACCGCGCGCAGGCTCAGCAGCCGGGCCCGGCTGCGGTTGTCGAGTGTGGTGTCCAGTTTGCCGGTCAGCCCGTCCCGGATCACCCGCAGCTGCGCCGGGTCGGGCGCCTGCTCGCGCAGCGTACGCGGATCCAGTTCCCAGCCGACCGCGGCGAGCGCCTGCTCGGGGTCGACCGGAGGCGGCGGCTCGGCGTCCGCCGCCGGATCCGCGTCGTCGTCGGTTGCGGCTTCGGGGGTACGCCGATCCTGCGCCTCGTCAGCTTGCTCGGTGCCGGCCGGGGCGCCGTCGCCGGTGTGGGCCTGCGCCTCTTGGGCGGGCGTGGCGTCGGCCACGGTGCCGGTCTGCTCCTCGGTGGATGGGGAGAGCCCGGCGTGGTCGGCGCCGTCGATCGTCGTCGGTTCCCCGGCCGTGTCCTCGGCGCCGGTTTCCGGTGCCGTCTCGTCTGCGGTGTCCGGTGTGGTGTGCGGTGCCGTCGCGTCGACGGTGGTTCCTGGTGTCGCGCCGGTGGTGGTTCCTGGTGTCGCGCCGCTGTGCTGCCGGGCTTCGGTGGTGGTTTCCGGCGTCGCGCCGCTGTCCTGGCGGGCTTCGAGGCAGGCTTCCGATGCCGCGCTGCTGTCCTGGCGGGCTTCGACGGCGACTTCCGGTGTCGTGTCGTCGTCCTGGCGGGCTGCGGCGGCGGTGACATCGTTCGGAGCGCGCTCCGGGCCGGGACCGGGCCGGTCGGGTGCCGTCGCCACCGCGACCTGCGGCTCGGGATCGGCGGCCGGACTGTCGGGTGCGGTCACGGGGGCGCCGGCCTCCGCCGTGGTCCGCTCGACCGTCGGGGTGATCTGCGCGTCCACGGATGCGGCCGACGAGCCGGTGGCCGCTGCGGCAACGGCGGATGCGTCCACGGTCGATGCGTCCACGGTGGACGGGGAGGCGATCGGCGCCGGCACGATCGGCGCCGGCACGATCGGTGCCGGCGCGGGCGGGGACGGCGCCGGTGCGGGCGATACGTCGACGGGGCTCGCGGGCCTGCCGAAGCTGCCGGGCGAGGCCGTGTTCGGGTCGGTGGCCGGGGCGGTACCGGCCTTCGGCGCGGTCGGCGTGCCGTTCGTGATGCCGTCGTCGTCGGCTTGCCGGACGGCGCCGGTTGACGGGGTGGAGTCGATTGACGGTGTGGAGCCGGTTGGCGGGACCGTGCTGGTTGACGGGGTGGAGTCGACTGGCAGGGCGGCGTCGGGGGACGGAGCTGCGGGGAGCGACGAGCTGGCGTCACGCGGCGCGATGGCGGGAGGTGTCGTGCTCTCCGCGGACGGTGCGGTGGCGGAGGCGCTCCCGTCCGCCGGACGTGATGCGGCGGCGGGGAAGGGCGTGGCGGGGTCGGCAGTGGACGCCGGCGCCGGACCGGGCACGGCCAGCACGGAGGCGCCGTCCCCCGGCACCGTGGCATCGATTCCCGGCGCCGTCGTCACGGCGTCCGGCGTCTGCGTTGCCGCTTCCGGCTCGCCGTCGTGGCCCGGCTGAGATCTTGGTACGAAATGGCCCTCAGGGGGGCCGAAATCGTCCAAGATCTCCGGCGGTTCCGGGTCTCCTGCGGGCCGGGAGGGCTGGAACCATGCCTCGGCGCCGGGGGAGGGCGGAGGTGTCGTCCTCGACGGGCCGCCGTTCTCCGACGGCTCGTCGGCCGGGCCGGGGGATGTGTCGGCTCCGAGGCGGTCCGCGCCCGGTGTGGGCTGCGGGTTGCGGTCGACGCCGGGACGGGCGATGGCCGTGTCGGACGTGGTTCGGGAGCCCTCGGTATCGGGCCGGCTGCCGTCCGAGCGGGACTCGGGCCGGATGCCCGCGTCAACTCTGAGGCTGCCGATTCCCGTGGCGGGAACGTCGACACCGGCCTCGGGCCGACCGGTGTCCGCGTGCGGCGTGACCGGAGCACCCGTGCGGGGCGTCGTCTCGATGCGCGCGTCAGCACCGTGGACGTCCGTGTCCGGCGCAGGCGGGGTGCTCGTCCGGGACGCCGCCTCAGCATCGGCCCGGGGACGGTCGGCGTCCGCGCCGGGGACGGGCCGGGTGTCCGTGCCCGCCGTGGGCCGGGCGTCCGCGTCGGCTGCTGGGCGGCCGGGCGTACCCGGCTGCGGCGCGACGACGGGCCGCTGCGCGGGCTGTGCTTCCGACGTGGCGGCGTGGCTCGACGGGCCGACCGGTGGTGGCGCGGCCGGCCGGACCGGGGCGGGACCGGGATAGGTGGGCGGTGCCGGACGTGCCGGCGCGGCCCGTGGCGGCTGGAACGGCGGCGGACCCTGGCGTTCCTCGACCCGGCCCTGCGCCGGAGCCGGGCGAGCGGGCTCCTCGCTGCGCTGCACCGGTCCGCCGGCGACCGGAGCCTGCACACCGCCGCTGGATGTGCCGACCACCGGCGCGTCCGACGACGTCCAGGGCTCGCTGGGCCGCGTCGCCCTGGACTCGTTCGGCGGCGTCGTCCTGGGTTCCGCCGGCGGCACCACCCTGGGCTCGGCCGGTCGCGTCGCCCTGGGCTCGGCCGGCGGCGTCACCCTGGGTTCGGCCGGCCGCGCTGTCCGGTGCTCGTCCGGGTGGGCAACCGCCTGATCCGGGGCCGCCGGCCGGCGCTCGTCGGGCCGTACCGGCCAGTGCTGCGGCCGGGACTCGGAACGCGCGGCGGCACCGTCGGGCCGGCGACGGTCCTGCTCCGGTTGCTCCTGGCCGGCCTCCGGGCGGGACGGGGCGGTGGGCGGCCTGATGGCGTGGGCACGTGGGCCGGCGGCATCGGGCTGGGCGCCCGGACCGGCCGGCCTGACGTCGCGGGCGTCCGGGCGTGCGGAGCCGTCCTGCTCGGGGCGGCGTGCCTCGGGGCGCGGGCCGTCGGCGGGCGCGGCCGGGTGCCGGGGCGGCATCGGCCGGTCCGCCGGAGGGCGGTACCGCTCGTCGGGCCGGTGCGCGTCGGGCTCGGGCCGGGGGCGGGGCTCGATGATCGGCCATTCGCCCTGGTGCGGACGGGCCCGGTCGGCAGGCGGACGCTGCCGGCGCGGGTCGGCGCCGGGACGCGGCGGGGCGACGGTGTGTGGGTCGGACGGGCGGGGTCCCTGCGCGCCGTACCGGTCGGGTTCGCTCTGCTGCGCGGGTCGCGCGTTCTCGGGCGCCCGGCGCTGGGTCTCGGAGTACGCGGCGGCCTCGCGGCCCGGCGCACGGTCGTCCCACCGCCCACCGGCCGGCTCGCGCCGGTCCGCCGGGGGACGTGGGCCGGGCTCGCGGCGGCTGTCCCGCCCGGGCTCACGCTGCCCGTCGCGGCCCGGCTCGCCCCAGCCGGGTTCACGCCGGCCGTCGCGGCCCGGCCCGCCCCAGCCGGTTTCACGTCGGCCGTCGTGGCTCGGCTCGTCCCAGCGGGGTTCACGCCGATCCGGCTCGCCCCACCCCGCTGCGGTCCGCTCCGCCGGTGGCACGGCGTCGTCGCGCCGGCCGGTGCCGGGACCGCGCCGGTCCCGGCCGGGATCAATCGGTGACGGCTCCGGGAACGCACCGCGGCGGCCGTCGGGCAGGGGCTCGCGACGCCCGGCGGGGGAGTGCTGGTCCCGCCGGGCGTCGGGTGGCGTGCCCCATCGCTCGCCTGCGGCCGTCGGACGGCCGTCGACCGGGGCGCGCCTGCCGTCCTGGCGGTCGGTCCGGTGCGGGGCGGGGTGCGGGGACTCGTTCGGCTCCGGCATCCAGCCCGGCTGCGCGGTCCGGCGCGGTGCGCCGTCGGGGCGTACCCAGCGCTGGTCGAGCCGCTCCGGCGGCGGGCCCGGCCGGCGGCCGTCCGCGCCGGGGCCGTCGGAATGCCCACGCCGGTCGTCCGGCACGGCGGGGCGCTGTCCGCCGGGCCCGGCGGGACCCATCGGGTACGCCCCGCGTGGGATTGCCGGGCTGGTCGGGTACGTGCCGTGCGGCCCGGCCGGGCTGACCGGGTACGCGTCCGGGCGACCGGGAGGCGCGGCCCGGTGCGCCTCGTGCGGACCCGCCGGGCTGACCGGGTCCGACCAGCGTGAACCGGCCGGGCTCGTCGGATGCGCGCTCCGTGGACCGGCCGGGCTGACCGGGTATGTGCCGTGCGGCCCGGCGGGGCTGACGGGCTCGCCGCCACGCGGCCCGGCGGGGCTGACCGGGTACGTGCCGTGGGGACCGGCCGGGCTGACCGGTTCGCCGCCACGTGGGGCGGCGGGGCTGACCGGGTACGCGTCGCGTGGGGACGCCGGGCTGACCGGGTAGGCGTCACGCGGGCCCGCCGGACTCACCGGGGGCCGGGAACCCGCGGGGCTCACCGGGTACGTGTCCACGTCGGGCGCGGGGCTGACCGGGCGCACCTCGGCGCGGCCGACCACGGCACGCGGGCGCGGCGTCAGGTTCTCGATGCCGATGTCACCCGGGTAGCGCTGCCCGGGGAACTGCGGCTGCCACTCGTGGGTGGGCTCGGCGGCCCAGGCCGGTTCGGCCGGCTCACGCCAGCTGCCCCAGCCGCTCATCGGCAACCCCTCCCGCCGCTCGCGCGGGACGGCCCCGGGGCCGGCTCGCGTCGCTCGCTCACGGCGGTGTCACCTCATTGGAAATTCTCGCGCTGGGGCGCCGGACGTGCCGGTAGAGTCGCCCGGTCCAGCACGTCGTGGCTGCGGAAGGAGGGTAACGGCGTGGGCTCGGTCACCGCCACTGTGGCACCACCCACCGGCGCACACGTTACCCCATGGTTTCGGACATTCGGCGCGATCGCGGCGGCCGGGTTCCGGCGGCACGCGACCTACCGGCAGGCCGCCGTGGCGGGGTTGTGCACCAACACCGTGTTCGGCTTCCTACGCTGCTACATCTTCCTCGCGGCGGCGGGCGCGACGGGCGTCGTGGCCGGCTACGACCGGGCACAGCTCGCCACCTTCGTCTGGGCCGGCCAGGGGCTGCTGGCGGTGATCGCCGTCTGGGGCTGGACCGATCTGGCGGACCGGATCCGTACCGGCGAGGTGGCCGCCGACCTGCTGCGGCCGGTGCATCCGGTGACCAGCTACCTCGCCACCGACCTGGGCCGGGCCGGGTTCGCGTCGCTGGTCCGGCTGGTGCCGCCGCTGGTGATCGGCCCGTTCTTCTTCGCGGTGTACGTGCCCCGGCACTGGGCCACGGTGCCGCTGTTCCTGCTCTCCGCGCTGCTCGCGGTGGTGGTCTGCTTCGGCTGCCGCTACCTGGTCAACGCGACCGCGTACTGGCTGCAGGACGTCCGGGGCCCGATGATCCTGTGGACGCTTGGCTCCGGCGTGCTGGCCGGCCTCTACTTCCCGCTGGGCTTCCTGCCCGGCCCGCTGGAGGCGGTCCTGCGGTACGCCACCCCGTTCCCCAGCATCCTCCAGGTGCCGCTGGACGTGCTCGTCGAGCGGGAGCCGATGGCCACCGGCCTCACCCTGGTCGGCGTGCAGGCCGTCTGGGCGGTGCTGCTGCTGGCGCTGTGCCGGCTGGTGCAGAGTCGCGCCGAGCGCCGTCTGGTGGTCCAGGGTGGCTGAGCGCGGCAGCGCCCCCAGGGTGGCTGAGCGCGGCAGCGCGCCCAGGGTGGCTGATCTGGCTGAACTGCGCGCGTACCGGGCGTTGCTCGGTGCGCAGGCGCGCTCGCAGGCCGCGTACCGCACCTCGTTCGTGGTGGACCTGGTCGGCAACGTGGGCGCCACCGTGTTCGACGTGGTCACCGTCCTGGTGATCTTCGGCGTGACGCGGGAGCTGGGCGGGTTCACGCTGCGCGAGACGCTCGTCGTGGTCGGCCTGTCGTCGTGCGGCTTCGCCACCGCCGACCTGCTGGTCGGCAACATCGAACGGCTTCCCCGGTACGTGCGCACCGGCCTCTTCGACGCCGTGCTGGTACGCCCGCTCGGGGCGCTGCCGCAGCTGCTGCTGATGGACCTGCCGCTGCGCAAGCTGTCCCGGGCCGTGTTCGGGCTGGCGGTGCTGCTGTTCGCGCTGGCCTCGGCGGGGATCGACTGGACACCGGCCCGGGTGGCGCTGGCAGTCGTCGCGCCGCCGGCGGCAGTGGTCTTCTTCGGCTCGGTCTTCGTGCTGACCGCCACCGTGTCGTTCTACTGGGTCGACTCGGGCGAGCTGGCGAACGCGGTCACCTACGGCGGGCGGGACTTCACCTCGTACCCCGTCACCGTGTACGGCGGGTGGTTCCGCGCGCTGTTCGCGTACGGGATGGGGTTCGCCTTTGTCAGCTACCACCCGGCGCTGGCGTTGCTGGGCCGCGCCGACCCGCTCGGCCTGCCGCAGTGGGCGGGCTGGGCCGCGCCGGGCGTCGCGGTGGTCGCCGCCGCGCTGGCCGCCCTGGCCTGGCGCGTCGGGGTCCGTCACTACCGGAGTACGGGGTCATGAGCGTCATCGAGATGGACGGTCTGCGCAAGGAGTTCACGGTCCGGGTGAAGGCCGGGCCGCTGCGGCGGGAGAAGCGGACGGTGACCGCCGTCGACGGGGTGGACCTGCGGGTGGAGCGCGGCGAGATGCTCGGCTACATCGGCCCGAACGGCGCCGGGAAGTCGACCACGCTGAAGATGCTGACCGGCGTGCTGACGCCGTCGGCGGGGCGGGCCCGGGTGTGCGGGCTGCGCCCGGTGGCCGACCGGACCCGGCTGGCGCTGCGCATCGGGGTGGTGTTCGGGCAGCGCTCGCAGCTCTGGTGGGACCTGCCGCTGCGGGACTCGTTCGACCTGCTGCGCCACGTCTACCGGGTGCCGGCCGGCGAGCACGCGGCCCGGCTGGCCCGCTGCCGGGACCTGCTCGACCTGGACGGGTTCCTGGACACCCCGGTCCGGCAGCTCTCGCTGGGTCAGCGGATGCGCGGCGAGCTGACCGCGGCGCTGCTGCACGGCCCGGAGGTGCTGTTCCTGGACGAGCCGACGATCGGCCTGGACGTGGTCAGCAAGCAGGCGGTACGCGGCTTCCTGGCCGAGCTGGGCCGGGCCGGGGACACCACGCTCGTGCTCACCACGCACGACCTGGCCGACATCGAGCGGTTGTGCCGGCGGCTCGCGGTGATCGACCACGGGCGGGTGGTGCACGACGGGTCGATCGCGGAGCTGCACCGCCGGTACGGCTCGCGCCGGATGGTGGTCGCCGAGCTGGACGCGGCGCTGCCCGAGCCGCCGGTGCTGCCCGGCGCGCCGGTGCAGCGGGTGGAGGCGGACGGGCGGCGGCTGGTCTTCGCGCTGGAACGGGCGAGCGTCGCCGAGGTGGTGGCCGGGCTGGCCGGCCTGACCACGCTGCGGGACATCTCGATCGTGGAGCCGGACATCGAGGAGGTGGTGACGCGGCTCTACCGCGCCCCGGCCGGGCCGTCCGCCGTCACGGGTGCTCCATGACGAGTACGGCGAACGTGCCCGGGGCCAGCGCCTCGTAGCGGTGCGGGGTGTCGCCCGGGAAGGTGGCGTAGTCGCCCGGTTCCAGCTCGACCAGGTCGGTCTCGGGGCCGACGCGCATCCGGCCGGCGGCGACGACGACGTGCTCGACGCTGCGCGGGGTGTGCGCCTCGGCGGTCCGTACCGCGCCGGGTTCCAGCTCCATCACGTAGACGTCCCGCCGGGCGTGCGGCGCTCCGGCGGCGAGCAGGGTGGCGGAGAAGTCGGCGTGCTCGGACCGGATCCTCGGCCCCTGCCCGGCCCGTACCACCCGGACGGCGGCGGTGGGCGGTTCGACCAGGCGGCTGAACGGTACGTCGAGCGCCACGCCGAGCGCCCAGAGCGTCTCGACGCTGGGGTTGCCGGACCCGGACTCCAGCTGGGACAGGGTGGACTTGGCGATCCCGGCGCGGCGGGCCAGCTCGGTGAGCGACAGGCCCGCCCGTTCGCGCTCGCGGCGCAGCGCGGCTGCGATGGTGGCGAGTGGGGGAGCGGGGTCGATCGCCATGTGTTCGCTCCATCGGTCGTTTTGTTCGGTTTGACGAACCAGCGGGCTCCCGTTCAGGATAATGGACATGCGTACGGCATACCGAACGGGCGACGCCCGGGTGCTCCGCGACGTCGCCGCCATCGGCGCGGCGATGCTCGCCGTGGGCGCGTCGTTCGGTGCCGTGGCGGTGGCCGCCGGCCTGCCCGTCTGGGCCACGCTCGCCATGTCCGCCGTCGTCTACGCCGGTGGCGCCCAGTTCATGGCCGTGGGCCTCGTCGCGGTCGGCAGCCCGCTCGCGGCGGTCTTCGCCGGCCTGCTCCTCAACGCCCGGCACCTGCCGTTCGGCTTGGCCCTCGGTGGCGCGCTCGGCACCCGCCGCTGGCAGCGGCTGCTCGGCAGCCACCTGATGACCGACGAGGCGACCGCGTTCGCGCTGGCCCGCCCGGCCGGCCCGCAGCGGCGGCGGGCGTTCTGGCTGGCCGGGGTGCTGCTGTTCCTGGCCTGGAACGCCGGTACCGCGCTCGGCGTGCTGGCCGGCGGCGCGGCCGGCGACCCGGCGGCGTTAGGACTCGACGCCGCCTTCCCGGCCGGGCTGGCCGCCCTGCTGCTGCCCAGCCTGCGCGACCGGGAGACGCGCCGGGTGGCGCTCCTCGGCGCCGGCCTCGCCGTGCTGGCGACACCGCTGCTGCCGGCCGGGCTGCCGGTGCTGCTCGCGCTCGCCGCGCTGGCCCTGCCGCTGCTGGCCCGCCGCCGCTCACCCATCCCGCCGGGCGACCCGGACGCCGCGCCGGATGGTGACCCCGGCCGCGTGCGCGACGGCGGCCCGGTCGCCGTGCCGGCCGGTTCCGGCGCTGCGCCGGACGGCATCGGCGGACCGATGGACGCCGGTGGGGCGAGGCGCCAGGTGAGCGCCGGGGAGGGCTCGTGCTGATCGCCGTGATCCTCGCCCTGGCCGCCGGCACCTACGGCTTCCGGGTCGCCGGGGTGCTGCTGCGGGACCGGCTGGACCTGCCCGAGTGGGCCCGGCACCTGTTGCCGGTCGGCGCCGCCACGCTGCTGGCCGCGCTCGCCGCCACCGCAGCGCTCACCGAGGCCGGTGGCTTCGCCGGTTACGCCCGGCCCGCCGGGGTGCTGGTCGGCCTGGTGCTCGCCTGGCGGCGGGCGCCGTTCGTGCTGGTCGTGGTCGCGGCGGCGGCCACCACCGCGGTGCTGCGCCTGCTCGGCGTGGCCTGACGCCGGCCCGGCACGAGAACGGCCCCGCACCGCCGGGGCGGGGAGGGGCCGATTCGGAGCCGGTCCGGTCAGACCTTGTCGCCGATGTTCACGCGGGGCGCGGGCGCGCGCATCCGGCGGAACGTGATCGACCGCATGATCGCGTAGAAGTAGAGCGAGCCGAGCTTCTCGGTGCTCTTCGGGAAGCGCTCGCGGACCAGCCGCTTGATCTTCCGGGAGATCAGGATCGAGTCGATCAGCACGCCGAGGGCCAGCGCGCCCCAGAGCACGTTCGACAGCAGCCGCACGATCGGCGGCATGGCCTGGTTGGAGCCGAACAGCACGATCAGCGCGCCACCGAAGAACCAGGTGCCGATCGTCCGCCGGGAGTCGACCACGTTGCGGGCCAGCAGCCGCTCGGGGCCCCGGTCACGCGGGCCGCCCTCGCGGCGGAACTCGGCGGCGGCCTCGGCGCGCGCGGCGCGGCGCTGCGCGCGGGCCTCCTCCTTGGTCAGCGGCTTGGCCGGCGCGGTCGGCCGGCGACCCGCGACCGGGCGCTTCGGCGTGACCTGCCCGAGTTCCTTCTTGCTGGGCGTGTAGCCCCGCGGACGGGCGGCGGCGGACTCCTCGTCGGTCGTCACCGTGGTGACGGACTCCTCGACGAGGTCGGCGGACTTGCGGCGAAACAGCGACGGCACGCGGCAAGGGTAGCCAACCGGCCGCGCCCGGTGCACATCACGGGTGCACCGGGCGCGGACGGTCGAGTGAACGGGACGGTCAGGGACGCTCGACGTGCGCGCCGAGGTCGGCCAGCTTGGCCTCGAAGTCCTCGTAGCCGCGGTTGATCAGGTCCACGCCGTACACCCGGGAGGTGCCCTCGGCGGCGAGCGCCGCGATCAGGTGGCTGAACCCGGCCCGCAGGTCCGGGATGACCAGGTCGGCCGCGTGCAGCTTGCTCGGCCCGGCGATGACCGCGGAGTGCTTGAAGTTGCGCCGGCCGAAGCGGCACGGGGTGCCGCCGAGGCAGTCCCGGTAGACCTGGATGTTGGCACCCATCGTGTTCAGCGCCTCGGTGTAGCCCAGCCGCTGCTCGTAGACCGTCTCGTGGACGATCGACAGGCCCCGCGCCTGGGTGAGCGCGACCACCAGCGGCTGCTGCCAGTCGGTCATGAAACCGGGGTGCACGTCGGTCTCCAGCGCGACCGCGTTCAGCTCGCCGCCCGGGTGCCAGAACCGGATGCCGCCCTCCTGGCCCGGGCTGCCGCCGCGCGGCGGACGCAGGTCGGTGACCTCGTACTCGCCGCCGACCGACCGGAAGATGTTCAGGAAGGTCATCATGTCGGCCTGCTGGGCGCCAAGCACCTCGACGTGCCCGCGGGTGGCCAGCGCCGCCGCCGCCCAGCTGGCCGCCTCGATCCGGTCCGGGATCGGCCGGTGGGTGTAGCCGTGCAGCTTCTTGACGCCCTGGATCTCGATCACCCGGTCGGTGTGGACCTTGATGATCGCGCCCATCTTCTGCAGCACGCAGATGAGGTCGATGATCTCCGGCTCGACGGCCGCGTTGCGCAGCTCGGTGACGCCCTCGGCCATCACCGCGGTGAGCAGCACCTGCTCGGTGGCGCCCACGCTCGGGTACGGCAGCGCGAACTTCGTGCCGTGCAGCCCGTTCGGCGCGGACAGGTGCAGACCCTCCGGGGTCTTCTCGACGGTGGCGCCGAACTCGCGCAGCGCCTGGAGGTGGAAGTCGATCGGGCGCGGGCCGATGTGGCAGCCGCCCAGGTCGGGGATGAAGGCGTGGCCGAGCCGGTGCAGCAGCGGGCCGCAGAACAGGATCGGAATCCGGCTGGACCCGGCGTGCACGTTGATCTGGTCGGTGCTGGCGCTCTCGACGTTCGACGGGTCGAAGACGAGCTCGCCCTCCTCGTCGCCGTCGCTGACCTTGACGCCGTGCAGGCCGAGCAGACCGCGGACCACCTCGACGTCACGGATACGCGGCACGTCGAACAACCGGCTGGGTGTGTCGCCCAGCAGGGCGGCCACCATCGCCTTGGACACCAGGTTCTTCGCGCCGCGCACGCGGATCCGCCCTTCAAGCGGAGTGCCTCCGTGTACGACCAGGACGTCGTCGGTCAACGCAACCTCCAGCGCGTTGGGTGCTGCCGTGTCTAGTGATGGGTGCACGAAGTTCATCGCTACCCGGAACGCGGTCATGGGAAAACGGGCCGCGTGTGTCGTCGCCCCGGCAGCATAGCCCTCCGTGACGGGAATGGAATCGGTCACATCGCCAGCGAGGGCACGAACCGGGGTGCCAGGCGCGTTTCCGTGCCAGCGGCGTCACCGACGGTGATCAAGCTCCCGGAAGGGCGAGCATCTGGTCCAGCGCCGACCGGGCGTGTCGGGCGGTCTCCGGATCGACGGTGATCTGGTTGACCACGCGGCCCGCGACCAGCTCCTCCAGCGCCCAGACCAGGTGCGGCAGGTCGATCCGGTTCATCGTCGAGCAGTAGCAGACCGCCCGGTCGAGGAACATGATCTGCTTGTCCGGGTGGGCCAGGGCGAGCCGGCGTACCAGGTTCAGCTCGGTGCCCACCGCCCACGCCGAGCCGGCCGGTGCCGCCTCGATGGTCCTGATGATGAACTCGGTCGAGCCGACCAGGTCGGCGGCGTTCACCACCTCGTGGCGGCACTCCGGGTGCACCAGCACGTTCACGCCCGGCACCCGCTCGCGGACGTCGTTGACGCTCTCGAGCGTGAAGCGGCCGTGCACCGAGCAGTGGCCGCGCCACAGGATCATCTTCGCGTCCCGCAGCTGCTCCGCGGTCAGCCCGCCGTTCGGCTTGTGCGGGTCGTAGAGCACGCAGTCGTCGAGCGAGAAGCCCATCTCCAGCACCGCGGTGTTGCGGCCGAGGTGCTGGTCGGGCAGGAACAGCACCTTGCGGCCCTGCTCGAAGGCCCAGTCCAGGGCCCGCTTGGCGTTCGACGAGGTGCAGACCACGCCGCCGTTGCGGCCGACGAAGCCCTTGATGTCGGCCGAGGAGTTCATGTACGTCACCGGCACGGTCTCGGCCGCGATGCCCAGGTCGGTGAGCGTGTCCCACGCGGCCTCGACCTGCGACAGCACCGCCATGTCGGCCATCGAGCAGCCGGCGGCGAGGTCGGGCAGGATCACCTTCTGCGCGTCCGAGGTGAGGATGTCCGCGCTCTCGGCCATGAAGTGCACGCCGCAGAAGACGATGTACTCCGCGTCCGGGCGGGCCGCCGCCTCCCGGGCCAGCTTGAACGAGTCGCCCGTCACGTCGGCGAACTGGATCACCTCGTCGCGCTGGTAGTGGTGGCCCAGGACGAACACCTTCGTGCCGAGCGCGGCCTTCGCGGCGGCGGCGCGGGCCACCAGGTCGGGGTCGCTCGGCGCGGGGAGATCACCCGGACACTCCACGCCACGTTCGGTGGCGGGGTCGCTGCCGCGGCCGAGGAGCAGCAGCGCCGTGGCGGTGTTGGACGGCTCAACCCAGGTCGAAGTCACGACCCCATGGTCCCACAGCGCGACCACCGCGCAGCCGTCCCCGATGTGGCCTGCCACACTGCTGCGCATGCGCGTGCTGCTCTGCCCGGACAAGTTCGCCGGCACGCTGTCGGCCCCCGACGTGGCCGCCGCCGTGGCCGACGGCTGGCGTGACGTCGCCCCCGACGACGACCTGCTGGTCCGGCCACTCGCCGACGGCGGACCGGGGTTCGTCGAGGTGCTCGCCGGGGCACTCGGCGGGCGCCGGGTGCCGGTACCCACAGTCGACCCGCTGGGCCGCCCGGCCGCCGGTGAGATCCTGCTCACCGACGACGGCACGGCGTACCTGGAGAGCGCCCAGGCGTGCGGCCTGCACCTGCTCACCGCCGCCGAACGCGACCCGAAGGCCACCACCTCGTACGGGCTGGGGCTGCTCGTCGCCGCCGCGGTCGAGGCGGGCGCGCGCACGGTGGTGGTGGGGCTGGGCGGCTCGGCCACCAACGACGGCGGCGCCGGGATGCTCGTCCCGCTCGGCGTCACGCCGCTGGACGGCGCCGGCCGGGCCCTGCCGTACGGCGGCGCGGCGCTGGCCGAGGTGGCCGCGCTCGACGGCGAGCCCCGGCTGCGCGGCGCCACACTCGTCGCCGCCACCGACGTGGACAACCCGCTGCTCGGCCTGCACGGCGCGAGCAGCGTCTTCGGCCCGCAGAAGGGCGCCGACCGGGCCGACGTGCTGCTGCTGGACGCCGCGCTGACCCGCTGGGCGGAGGTGCTGGCCGACCGGCTGCCGGGGTGCCCACCCGGCCTGGGCGCGCTTCCCGGCGGCGGCGCGGCCGGTGGCCTCGGCGCCGCGGTGCTGGCGCTCGGCGGCCGGTGCGAGTCCGGCATCGGCCTGGTCACCCGCGCGGTCCGGCTGGACGCCGCGCTCGACGACGCCGACCTGGTGATCACCGGTGAGGGCTCGTTCGACCACCAGTCCCTGCGCGGCAAGGTGGTCGCCGGCGTGGCCGGGGCCGCCCGGGACCGGGGCGTGCCCTGCGTGGTGCTGGCGGGACGGGTGAGCACCGGACGGCGGGAGGCCGCCGCGGCCGGCGTGACCGAGGCGCACAGCCTGGTCGAGCACTTCGGCGGCGAGGAGCACGGGGGAGTGGACGCGGCGATGACCCGCCCGGGCGAGGGGCTGCGCGCGCTCGGCGCCCGCCTGGCGCGGCAGTGGAGCCGCTGACCGGTTCCGCTGGTCACGCCGCCGGGTGGTGACGCCGGAGGCGGCGTACGATCGAAAGACGGACCACACCGGGAATCACTGGCGGACGTGCGGCGTTGGCCAGGACGTCCGGACCTCATACCGCGCAGGGAGACTTCCACGTGACCACGCCAGCGCAGACCGAGTCGACCGAGGCCAAGGCCCCCAGCACCGTCGTCCTCACCGACGTCGCGGCGCAGAAGGTCAAGGCCCTGATCGAGCAGGAGGGCCGCGACGACCTGCGGCTCCGGGTCGCCGTGCAGCCGGGTGGCTGCTCCGGCCTGCGGTACCAGCTGTTCTTCGACGAGCGCTCGCTCGACGGTGACGTCGTCACCGACTACGACGGTGTCGAGGTCGTCGTCGACCGGATGAGCGCCCCCTACCTGACCGGCGCCACCATCGACTTCGCCGACCGGATCGACGCCCAGGGCTTCACCATCGACAACCCGAACGCGGGCAACTCCTGCGCCTGCGGCGACTCCTTCAGCTGAGTCGACGGACGACCGAAAGCGGCGGGCCGCCCCGATTGGGGCGGCCCGCCGCTTGTCGTACCCCGTGGGTGTGACGCCCGGTTGTGCGCTGATCGACCGGTTGGCCACCGACCGTCGTCCGTACGGCCCGGCGGCCGGTAGGCTGACCGCGCCGTGCTCCCGACCCCGAGGGCTGACATGAAGATCGCCGTGACCGGCTCGATCGCGACCGACCATCTGATGAGCTTCCCCGGCCGGTTCGCCGACCAACTCATCGCCGACCAGCTCGACAAGGTCTCGTTGTCCTTCCTCGTCGACGAGCTGGTGCTCCGGCGCGGCGGCACCGCGGCGAACATCGCCTTCGGCATGGCCCAGCTCGGGCTGCGCCCGGTGCTGCTGGGCGCGGTCGGCGCCGACTTCGCCGACTACCGCTCCTGGCTGGAGCGTCACGGCGTCGACTGCGACTCGGTACACGTCAGCGAGGTCGCGCACACGGCCCGCTTCGTCTGCACCACCGACACCGACATGTGCCAGATCGCCTCCTTCTACGCCGGGGCGATGAGCGAGGCCCGCAACATCGAGCTGGCCCCGGTGGCGCAGCGCCTCGGCGGGCTGGACCTGGTCCTGGTCAGCGCCAACGACCCGGCCGCGATGATCAGGCACTCCGGCGAGTGCCGGGACCGCGGCTACTCCTTCGTCGCCGACCCGTCGCAGCAGCTCGCCCGGATGGACGGCGCGGACGTGCTCGGCCTGGTCGAGGGCGCCGACTACCTGATGACGAACGAGTACGAGAAGTCGCTGCTGCAGAGCAAGGCCGGCCTGACCGACGAGCAGCTGCTGGACCAGGTCAAGGTGCGGGTCACCACCCTGGGCAAGGACGGTGTGGAGATCGCGGGCCGGGACGTCGGCACGATCCGGGTGCCGATCGCGCGGGAGATCGAGGCGGTCGACCCGACAGGCGTCGGCGACGGCTTCCGGGCCGGTTTCTTCGCCGCGCTCGACTGGGGCGTCGGCCTGGAACGCGCGGCCCAGGTCGGCTGCCTGCTGGCCACGCTGGTGCTGGAGAACTTCGGCGGCCAGGAGTACGAGGTCCGCCGGGACCTGTTCGTGAAGCGACTCGCCGAGTCGTACGGTGACGCGGCCGCCGAGGACGTCCGGCCGCACCTGCTGTGACCGCCCCGGCCGGCGGGGTGGACCCGGAGGTCCGCCCCGGCTCCGGCGGGCCCGTGCTGGTCGCGTTCGCCGGGCTGCCGGGCGTGGGCAAGACCACGCTCGCCGCCCGGGTCGGCGCCGCGCTACGCGCCCCGGTGCTGCCGGTCGATCCGGTCGAGCGGGCCCTGCACCGCTACGGCCTGACCGGCGACGTGCCCGGGATGGCCGCGTACGGCGCGGTCGCCGGGCTGGCCGAGGTGCAGCTCGGGCTCGGGCTCAGCGTGGTGGTCGACGCGGTGAACCCGGTCGCCAGCGCCCGGGGCCTCTGGCACGACGTGGCCGAACGGGCCGGCGTGCCGCTGCGGGTGATCGAGGTGCACTGCGGTGACGAGGAAGAGCACCGCCGCCGGGTCGAGGCACGCCCGCCCGAGGAGCACGGCACCTGGGAGCAGACGCTGCGCCGCCGCGCCGAGTACGAGCCGCTGATCGGCCCGCGCCTGGTGGTCGACACCGCCGTGTCGGCCGACCCGCTGCCCGGCATCCTCGCGTACCTGCGCTGAGCGCTGGGTGTTAAGAAGGGCCCCTTCCTCTACCTCAGGCGTTAACAAGGGGCCCTTCCTTACACCCGGACGTCGTAGGCGGGGCCGTCGTGCGCGGCGAGGAACTCGTGGCCGCGCATCCGGCACCACGCCGGGATGTCGACAGCCGCCGCCGGGTCGTCGGCCAGCACCCGCACCACCGCACCGGCCGGCAGACCGGGCACCAGCCGGGCGAGATTGATCACTGGTAGCGGGCAGCGCTGCCCCCGGCAGTCCAGCACCTCGTCCGGCTCGCTCCTCGCGCTCACAGGTCCGTCACCCCCGCCTCCGCCCGCAGGTCCGCCACGATCCCGGGCAACTCGTCCAGGAACCGCTCCACGTCCGCCTCGGTGGTCTCCCGGTGCAGCGACACCCGCACGTTGCCGTGCGACAGCACCCCCATCGCCTCCAGCACGTGTGACGGGCGCAACGTCGACGACGTGCACGACGAGCCGGAGGACACCGCGAACCCGCGCCGGTCCAGCGCGTGCAGCAGCGCCTCGCCGTCGACGTACAGGCAGGAGAACGTCACCAGGTGCGGCAACCGGTCCACCGGGTCGCCGACCACCTCCACGTCCGGCACCTCGGCCGCGACCCGGGCCCGGATCCGGTCCACCAGCGGCCCCAGCCGGGCCGCCTCCGCCGCCGCGTCGGCCGCCGCCGCGCGCAGGCTCGCCGCCGCCGCGACCACCGCCGGCAGGTTCACCACCCCCGGGGTACGCCCCGACTCCCGCTCGTCGGCCGGGTACGGCGACTCCCACCGGGTGCCCTTGCGCACCACGAGCAGCCCGACGCCGGGCGGCCCGCCCCACTTGTGCGCGCTGGCGGTCAGCACCGACCAGCCCGACGGCAGCGGCACCCGGCCGGCCAGTTGCGCCGCGTCCACGTACAGCGGCACGCCCGCCTCGGCGCACAGCTGGGCCGCCGCGGGCACCGGCTGCACCGTGCCCACCTCGTGACTGGCCCCGATCAGTGCGGCGAGAGCCACGCCGGGCGCGGTCACCGCCGCCGCCCAGGCGTCCAGGTCCAGCCGGCCGAACCGGTCCACGGGTACGGACACCGCCGCGCCGCCTGAGGCCGTGTGCCGCTGCGCGGCGTGCAGCACCGCCGAGTGTTCGATCGCCGAGTGCACCAGCGTCGCCCCGGCCCGCCGCCGCCCGGCCAGGCCACCGAGCACGGCGGCGTGCGCTGCCGCCGTACCGCTGGGGGTGAAGGACAACTCGTCGGCGCGGACGCCGAGCGTCTGCGCGGCGGCCTCCCGCGCGGCGTCGAGGAGCTGACGGGCCCGGCGGGCCGGCGCGTACAGCCGGGCCGGGTCGGCCCAGCCGTCGTCCAGGGCGGCCAGCATCGCCTGCCGCGCGACCGGATGCAGCGGCGCCGCGCTGGCGGCGTCCAGGTAGACCGGGGAGACGCTCATGACGCTCCACGCTATCGCCCGGTTACGCCCAAGATCCCCCCGATGGGGGTGGACAGCGACCCCAAGACGGCCTGGCCGGTCATGGTCGAGTAATCTGCGACCGTCGGTGACGCCTTTGCCGTCGGTGTCAAAAGGAACAACCGCCGCGGCGCGCTAGGGAGGCAGGACCAGGTGGTCGCAAGGAGTTCGGAGGTACGGCGCTCGGCCGTACGGCACAGCGCTTCCCCGGGGGCCGGTGGACGCCGGCGGCGTGGTGCTGGTCGAATCGCCGGGCTCGGTCTCGGCGCGGCGGCGCTGCTTGTCTCGCTCACCGGCTGTGACGTCGGCAAGACGTTCGGCGGGTTCGGCTGGCCGCAGGGCGGCATCACGCCCGAGTCGCACCGCATGTATGACCTGTGGATCGCGTCCTGCATCGCGGCGCTCGCGGTCGGCGTGTTCGTGTGGGGGCTGATCTTCTGGTGCGTGGTCCGCTACCGCAAGCGCGGCAACGAGCTGCCGGTGCAGACCCGCTACAACCTGCCGATGGAGTTCCTCTACACCATCGCGCCGATCCTCGTGGTCTCCGTGCTCTTCTACTACACGGCGGTCGTGCAGACCGACGTGAACAAGGAGTCGAAGAACCCGGACGTCACCGTCGAGGTCGTCGCGTTCAAGTGGAACTGGCAGTTCAACTACCGCGACGGTCAGGGCCCGGAGGCCAACACCGTCGCCTCGGTGCTCGGCACCAGCGAGGTCATCCCGGTGCTGGTGCTGCCCAGCGGCCGCTCGATCCGCTTCGAGGAGACCAGCCGCGACGTCATCCACTCGTTCTGGGTGCCGGAGTTGCTGTTCAAGCGGGACGTCATGCCGGGCAACGTGCGGAACACGTTCGAGGTCTCCAGCATCGACCAGGAGGGCGCGTTCGTCGGCCGCTGCGCCGAGCTGTGCGGCAGCTACCACGCCTTCATGAACTTCGAGCTGCGGGTCGTGTCGCCGGAGAAGTACGACCAGTTCCTGGCGGCCAAGAAGGCCGGCAAGTCGACCCAGGAGGCGCTCGGCGCGATCGGTGAGGAAGAGTACGCCACCGAGACGAAGCCGTTCGACACCCGGCGCGACGTGAACAACTTCAACCCGTCCGACGCGTCGGCCGGCGCGGGAAGCTGAGGGGTTCGGCATGAAGACCGAGTGGAAGATCTTCCTGACCATCGCCACGTTCCTCCTCGGCGCGACGATCCTCTACGGCGCCTGGACGTACGCCGACAGCGGCGGTCACGTGGAGTGGATCGGCACTGTGGCGCTGCTGCTGTCCTTCCTGCTCTGCGCGATGTGCGGCGGCTTCTTCTGGTTCGTCTCCCGCCGTATCGACCTGCGCCCCGAGGACCGGCCGGACGGCGAGATCGCCGACGGCGCCGGTGAGGTCGGCTTCTTCAGCCCGGGCAGCTACTGGCCGTTCGGTCTGGCGCTGGCCGCCGCGATCGCCGGTCTCGGCCTGGTGTTCTGGCAGTTCTGGCTGCTGGGACTGGGCCTGGTGGCGGTCGTCTTCGCCACCTGCGGGCTGCTGTTCGAGTACTACTCGGGCACCCGCCGTACCGCCGAGCACTGACCCGAAGCACCGTCGCAGGCCCGCACCCCTCCCGGGGTAGCGGGCCTGCCGCTTTCCCCGCGCCTGCCTGCGGCACCCCCCGCGCCGTCCCCTGCGCCTGCCTGCGTCGATCATGAAGTTGACGGCACCGACGGTCCCTTTTGTCCCCGCCAACCTCATGATCACCGCCCGTCAGGTCGGCTTTTCGCTCTCCCGCTCCCCGTCGACGCGCACTACCCGGCTCACGCGCTCTCAGCTGTTCCATTCACTGAGAGCGCCGTTCCACCTGCCAGGACCACGAGAGATCTTGGTAGGAAAGTGCCCCTAAGGGGGCCATTTCCTACCAAGATCTCGCGCACCGCCTGGCTCGTCCCCGTAGCGCTCGCCCTCCACGCCCGACTCCTGAGGCCTCGCGCCCACCGCCCAGCGCGCCGGCCACTGCGCGCTCCCGCGCCCGGCCGGCCCCGTTGATCAAGGAGTTCGAGGCACTTTCGTGTATCGCCGGTGACCCAAACCCCTTGATCACTGCCTTGGACGGGGAGCACGCACCACCTGACGACCCCAGGCGGTGATCAAGGAGTTTGTGTCCCCTTGGACGACCGTGGGGGACACAAACTCCTTGATCACGAGCGGCGAGCGGGTGGGCTGTCGGGTGGGGAGGGGAGGGAGGGGAGGTCAGGCGGCCTGGGGGTGGGAGGGTCGGCGGGGTGCGCGGCGGCCGGACAGGCGCGTCGGGCGGAACGCGAACGTGGCGATCACCACTGCCGCGCCGCAACCGGTGCAGATCAGCTCCGGGCAGTCGGCGCCGTGCCCGTCACCGCACGGCGGCGCCTCGAACAGCACGACGCCCTCGCAGGTGTCACAGTGCAGCTCGCGGTCAGACACGGGTGGCTCCTCTCGCTCCGGGCACCGGTCGGGGCGGGGAGGCGCCGGCCGGTGGACCGAAAACGGATAGACCGAAGACGGAAAACAACTCCCGTGTAGTTTGGCACCCGGGTACGACAACACCCGCGCCAGGCTGCGGTCAGGCGGCCCGCGCCACCTCGAGCCAGCGCTCCAGCGCTGCCGCTGCGGCGCCCGAGTCGACCGCCTCGGCGGCCCGGTCCAGGTTGGTCCGCAACACCGCGTACAGGTCGCCGTCGAGCGGGCCCTGGGTGGCCAGCGCGACCGCCGCGTTCACCAGCACCGCGTCGCGCACCGGGCCGGTCTCACCGGCGAGCAGGCGGCGTACCACGTCGGCGTTGTAGACCGCGTCCCCGCCGCGCAGGTCGGCCAGGGTGGCCCGGGGCACCCCGAGCTCCGTCGCGTCCAGCACGGACTCGGTCACGGTGCCCTGCTGCGCCACCCAGACCCGGGTGGGCGCGCCGGTGCTGAACTCGTCCAGGCCGTCCTCGCCGCGTACCACGATCGCCGAGTCGCCCCGGGCCGCGAAGACGGCGGCCATGACCGGGGCCATCCGCCTGTCGAAGCAGCCGACGGCGCCCGCGCGGGGTCGCGCCGGGTTGGTCAGCGGGCCGAGGAAGTTGAACGCGGTGGGTACGCCGATCTCGCGCCGGACCGGGCCGGTGTGGCGCATGCCGGGGTGGAAGCGGGCGGCGAAGCAGAAGCCGATGCCGGCCTCGGTGACGCAGCGCGCCACCTGCTCGGGCTCCAGATCCAGCGGTACGCCGAGTTGCTCCAGCACGTCGGCGGTGCCGCAGGAGGAGGAGGCGGCCCGATTGCCGTGCTTGACCACGCGGACCCCGGCCCCGGCGACCACCAGCGCCGCCATGGTGGAGATGTTCACCGTGTGGGCGAGGTCGCCG
Source organism: Micromonospora sp. WMMA1949 (assembly GCF_027460145.1). Classification (NCBI taxonomy): domain Bacteria; kingdom Bacillati; phylum Actinomycetota; class Actinomycetes; order Micromonosporales; family Micromonosporaceae; genus Micromonospora; species Micromonospora sp. WMMA1949. Next base: position 4,358,388 of record NZ_JAPZBG010000001.1, read on the forward strand.
CCGGTGCCGACCACGTCCAGCGCGCTCGCGCGGACGTCGTCGGGCAGGTGCACCGGCACCGCGCGGGTCAGCATGGTCTCGACCAGGCCGCCCAGCTCGGCGGGGGTCTCGCCCTTGGTGCGCAGCGCGACGGCGAAGCCGGCGATCTGGGCCGGGGTGGCCGAGCCGGCCATGATCTCGCCCATCGCCCACGCCGTGTCGGCGGTGGAGAGCTCCTCGCCGCGCAGCAGCGCGTTGAGCAGAAGCGGCCAGGTCCGTTCGCCCATGGCGGGCCTCCCGAGCGGCGTGAGGAAAGCGGTTGGGGCGCGCCACGGCCGCGTCGCCGTGGCGCGCGAAGGCCGGGGGATCAGGCCGCGGCGTGGGTGCGGCGCAGCAGCTCCGCCACGGTGCTGCCGGCCACGACCGGGTCCAGCGGGTGGGTCAGCGTGGCGTCCACCTCGGCGTACGCGGCCAGCCAGCGGTCGGCGGCGCGGGCCAGCACCACGCAGGTCGGCGGTGCGTCGTCCCGGTCGTCCTTGATCTGGCGGGCGATGCCGATGCCGCCGCCGGGGCTCGCCTCGCCGTCGAGCAGCATCAGGTCGATCTCGTAGTCGTCGACCAGCCGGATGCAGGCGTTGTACTCGTCGGCCTCGACGAACTCGATCTCGATCCCCGGTGCCGGCCGGGTGCCCACGGCGAGCCGCATCCGGTCGCGGACCTTCGGGTCGTCGCTGTAGAGCAGGACGGTGCAAAGACGATCGCTCATCGTGACGTGGCTCCCACCTCGTAGCTGCCCGCTGATCGTAGCGGTCGTCACATCCGGGCTGTCGCCCCGCCCGGTGGGGTCGGGGCGTACCCCGGAACGGGCCGTCAGGCGCTCGCCTCCGCGGCGCGCTGGCGGGCCTCCTGGCGGTCCAGTTCGCGGTCGAGCCGGCGGGCCTCGCGCTCGGACTGCTTCACCCACTGCACGACCAGGACGGCGAGCATGGTGACGCTGACGAACTCGCCGCCGGCCCACAGGATGCCGCCCGCGACCACCTGGTCGTTCCAGGGGTCGGACCAGGACAGGTTGAGCGACGGGTACCAGTCGCCGCCGAACAGCGTGGTGCTCTGCATGATGGTCAGGCCGAGGACCGTGTGGAACGGCACCGAGAGCAGCATGAGCAGCGCGCGGCCCGGGTACGGCCAGCGGCCGGGCAGCGGGTCCAGGCCGAGCAGCGGCCAGAAGAAGACGCAGCCGGTGGCGATGAAGTGCGCGTGGACCAGTTCGTGCGCCCACTCGTGGCGCAGGGTGAACTCGTAGAGGTCGGTGAAGTACAGCGCGAACGGGTTCACCACGAAGATGGCGAACGCCACAAGCGGGAAGCTGTAGATCCGGATCACCTTGCTGTGCACGATCGCGAGCAGCCGCTTGCGGGGCCGTGCCGGCAGCGTGCGCAGCGCCAGCGTCATCGGCGCGCCGAGCGCCAGGAAGATCGGCGCGATCATCGACAGCACCATGTGCTGCACCATGTGCACCGAGAGCAGGGCGGTGTCGTACGCGCCGAGGCCGGTGAGCGTGACCAGGGCGATGCCGCCGAGGCCGGGGCCGAGGAACGACACGGTACGGATGACCGGCCAGCGGTCGCCGCGCAGCCGCAGCCGGTGCACCCCGTAGAGGTAGAGGCCGGCGGCCAGGACGATGCCCAGCGTGAGCCAGCTGTCCAGCCGGGTCTCGGTGAACACCCGGGTCACGGTGAACGGCGGCGGGGCGCCCTCGCCTCCCGCCGCCAGCGTCGCCGGAACAGCCGAGGTGACGGCGAGGATCTGATCGACGTGCAGCACGCTTTTCAGGGTAGGTCAGGCGAAGCGGACCACCACGATCGGGCCACGGAAGGGCCAGGTTTGGCACCCCGCTGATCGTCGGTCCCGGTCAGGGGCAATAATGACCGCGTGACTGCGGCCCCAGCCATTGACAAGAGCCGGATCCACTCCCTGACCCGACCCAACATGGTCAGCGTCGGGACGATCGTGTGGCTCTCCAGCGAACTCATGTTCTTCGCGGCGCTGTTCGCGATGTACTTCTCCATCCGCGCGGCGGCGCCGGAGCAGTGGGAGAAGCACACCGAGGTGCTGAACATCCCGTACGCGACCACGTTCACGGTGATCCTGGTGCTCTCCTCGATCACCTGCCAGATCGGCGTGTTCGCGGCCGAGCGCGGTGACGTCCACGCTCTGCGCCGGTGGTTCACGATCACCTTCGTGATGGGTCTGATCTTCGTGCTCGGTCAGCTGAACGAGTACCGGACCCTGGTGCACGAGGGCGTGAAGATCAACGAAGACGGTTACGGGTCGATGTTCTACCTCACCACCGGCTTCCACGGTCTGCACGTGACCGGCGGTCTCATCGCCTTCGTGATCTTCATGGTCCGTACCACGATGGGCCGGTTCACCCCCGCCCAGGCGACCTCGGCGATCGTCGTGTCCTACTACTGGCACTTCGTGGACGTCGTGTGGATCGGGCTCTACGCCATGATCTACTGGCTCCAGTGATCTTGGCGCGTCACGAACCGCGCCGCTGCTCCGTCCCCTGAGACAAGGTCCAACCGGTTAAGGACACAGGTCATGACTTCTGACAACGACCGCCGACGCGGTCTGCTCGCGCGGCTGCGCGGGCGGCCCGTAGCGCGCAGCAGGGGCCGCCGCCGGCTGGGTGCCGCGGTCCGGCTGTTCGCCGCGCTGATGCTGGCCGGCGGTGCCTACACCGTCTTCGCCCCCGGCGTGCAGGCGCAGGACAACCCTCCGTTGACCGCCGCAGGCAACGAGGGTAAGGCGCTGTTCGACGTGAGCTGTGTGACCTGTCACGGTCGCAACGCCCAGGGCGTCGAGGGCCGCGGTCCGAGCCTGATCGGCGTCGGATCGGCCTCGGTGGAGTTCCAGGTCAGCAGCGGTCGCATGCCGATGGCCCGGCAGGAGGCCCAGGCCATGCGCAAGCCGCCGCAGTTCACCGACGAGCAGGTGCGCCAGCTCGGGCAGTACATCCAGGAGCTCGGCGGCGGCCCGGAGGTCCCCAACGGCGACCTGCGTGAGGGCGCCAACCTGTCCACCGGTGGTGAGCTGTTCCGGATCAACTGCTCGCAGTGCCACGCCTTCGGCGGTGGCGGCGGCGCGCTGTCCTCCGGCAAGTACGCGCCGAGCCTCGCGCCGGCCAGTGACCGGCAGATCTACGCCGCGATGCTGAGCGGCCCGCAGAACATGCCGGTGTTCGGCGACAACCAGATCACGCCCGAGGAGAAGGCGGACATCATCGCCTACATCCAGGAGACGCTGAAGCACGACGGTGACCCGGGCGGCTTCAACCTGGGCCGCTACGGCCCGTCGACCGAGGGTCTCGCGATCTTCCTGGTCGGCATCGTCGCGCTGGTCTTCGCGAGCCTGTGGATCGCGGGCAAGTCGTGACCGGACGGATCAATGCTTCCAGTGCTGTGGCGCCGACCCCCGGCGTCACCCGTAGCGAGGTGACGGCATGAGCACCCACACCGAGCACCAGGCCCCGCAGGGCCCGGAGCCGCTCGACGTGAACGACCCCCGGCTCTCCCGGTTCGACATCGTCCAGGAGGGTGCGCGGCGGGACGACATCGAGATCGTCCACTACGAGCCGCAGGTGGTCCCGGGCAGCAAGGCCGAGCGCCGGCTGACCCGTACGGTCGCCCTGATGTTCCTGCTGACCGGCGTCTTCGCCACCGCCTTCCTGGTGGTCTACATCTGGTGGCCGTGGCAGTGGGAGCCGGGTCGCGGTGGCGACAAGCTCTACACGCCGCTGCTCGGCGTGACGCTCGGCCTGGCCCTGCTGGGCATCGGTTTCGGCATCCTGACCTGGGGCAAGAAGCTGCTGCCCAAGGAGGTCTCGATCCAGGACCGGCACGACCAGGCCGACGATCCGGAGGGTCGCAAGATCACCGGTGAGACCATGCTCTACCTGGCCGACGAGATGGGCGTCCGTCGCCGGCCGCTGCTCGGCATCTCCCTGCTCGCCGGCCTGGCGCCGGTGGGCGCGGTGGCCGCGGCTCCACTGATCGGTGGCCTGATCGAGCAGCCGCACAAGAACAACCAGATGTTCACCACCGGCTTCCAGCCGGGCGAGGGCGGCAAGAAGATCCGGCTGATCCGTGAGGACGGCCGCCCGATCCGCCCGGCCGACGTCAGCGTCGGCGGCCAGCTCACCGTGTTCCCGGGCATCGACGGCGGCGTGAGCAACCTGCACGCCGACTCGCCCACCCTGCTCATCCACCTGCGGGAGGACGACGCGCAGAAGTCGCGCGCCGCGAACGAGCGCAAGGGCCACGGCGACTACATGTGGGGCAACTACGTCGCGTACTCCAAGATCTGTACGCACGCCGGCTGCCCGGCCAGCCTCTACGAGCAGCAGACCAACCGCCTGCTCTGCCCCTGCCACCAGTCCCAGTTCCTCATCACCGACAACGCCAAGCCGATCTTCGGCCCGGCGAACCGGCCGCTGCCGCAGCTGCCGATCGAGGTGGACGAGGAGGGCTTCTTCGTGGCGAAGTCCGACTACACCGAGACCATCGGTCCCGACTTCTGGGAGCGGCCATGAAGCGCCGAAAGTTTGATGCAGCAGCGCTGCCGGCCAAGAGCGCGCGGGCGGTGGACGACCGCTTCCAGGTGGCCACGCCCCTGCGCAGGCTGCTGAACAAGGTCTTCCCCGACCACTGGTCGTTCCTGCTCGGCGAGATCGCGCTGTTCTCGTTCATCGTCCTGCTGCTCACCGGCGTCTTCCTGACGTTCTTCTTCGAGCCGGCGATGACCGAGGTCATCTACAACGGCAGCTACGCCCCGCTGCGGGGCACGCCGATGTCGGCCGCCTACGCCTCCAGCTTGGACATCTCGTTCGATGTCCGCGGTGGTCTGATCATGCGGCAGATGCACCACTGGTCGGCCCTGCTGTTCATGGCCGCGATCGTGGTCCACATGCTGCGGGTCTTCTTCACCGGCGCGTTCCGCAAGCCGCGTGAGACCAACTGGATCATCGGCTCGCTGCTCTTCTGGGTCGGCTTCCTGGCCGGCTTCACCGGCTACTCGCTGCCGGACGACGGCCTGTCCGGCACCGGTCTGCGGATCGCCTCCGCGATCATCCTGTCGATCCCGGTGATCGGTTCCTGGGTCAGCTCGTCGATCTTCGGCGGTGAGTTCCCCGGCACCATCATCATCAGCCGCTTCTTCATCGCCCACGTGCTGCTCGTCCCGGGCCTGCTGGTGGCGCTGATCAGCGTCCACCTCGGCCTGGTGTTCAAGCAGAAGCACACCCAGTGGCCCGGCCCCGGCCGGACCAACTCCAACGTGGTCGGCGAGCGGATGTTCCCGCGCTACGCGCTCAAGCAGGGCGGCTTCTTCATGGTCGTCTTCGGCGTGATCGCGCTGCTGGGCGGCCTGTTCCAGATCAACCCGATCTGGCTGTTCGGCCCGTACGAGGCGTGGGTGGTCTCGGCCGCCAGCCAGCCCGACTGGTACGTCATGTTCCTCGACGGCTCGACCCGGCTCATGCCGGGCTGGGAGATCCACATCCCGATCGGCAACGGGTACGTCATTCCACCGTTGTTCTGGCCCACTGTGGTGCTACCCGGCATCCTGGTCGGTCTCTCGACGATGTACCCGTTCCTGGAGGCGCGCCGCCTCAAGGACTACAAGCACCACAACCTGCTCCAGCGGCCCCGGGACGTTCCGGCCCGGACCGCCGTGGGCGCCATGGCGCTCGCCTTCTACATCGTGCTGACCCTCTCCGGCGCCAACGACGTCATCGCGGACAAGTTCCACATCAGCCTGAACGCGATGACCTGGGCCGGCCGGATCGGCCTGCTGATCCTCCCGCCGATCGCGTACTACATCACGTACCGGATCTGCCTGGGGCTGCAGCAGCACGACCGCGAGGTGCTGGCCCACGGCGTGGAGACCGGCATCATCAAGCGGCTGCCCGACGGCCGGTTCGTCGAGGTCCACCAGCCGCTCACCTCGGCCGAGGGCCACGACGGTCACCCGCCGGCGCTGGACTACGTCGGCTGGGTGGTGCCGAAGAAGATGAACCGGCTCGGTGCCCTCGGCCCGGCGATCCGGGGCTTCTTCTACCCGATCGAGAAGCCGGCCGAGGCGCCGGTCTCGCCGGGACACCCGCCGGTCGAGGCCCGGCCGGAGCGGGAGGAGATCGGCAGCGGCGAGAGCCGTCGCTGACCCTCCCCGGTACGACTGACAGTGGCGCCCGCCGGATCATCCGGCGGGCGCCACTGCCGTTTCCGGCCCGGTCGTCCGGTTCCCTCCGGCGCACGCCGGAAGGCCGGTGCGCCGACCGCCGTCGCCCCCGACACGGACGGGTGGAATCGCAGGAATAACCCCGGTCAGCCGGGTATCCGTGCGGTCCGACGTCTCATGGGGGAGGAACGAATGTTGGGAATCAAACGCCTGGGTCTGCTGGCCGCGCTGGTGGTCGTGGGGCTGGCGCCCGCCGCCGCGGCGCAGGCGGCGGCGCAGCCGTCGACGCAGGACACGCAGTATCTGCAGGCGGTGCACCAGGTCAACCTGTTCGAGATCACCGCCGGTAACCTGGCCCAGCAGAAGGGTCAGAACCAGCAGGTCAAGGACCTGGGCAAGATGTTCGTGACGGACCACACCCAGCTGGACCAGACGGTGCAGTCGACCGCGCAGCAGCTCAACGTGCAGTTGCCGGCCGACCCGACCGCCGACCAGCAGAAGGTCCTGGACAAGCTGAACAACCTCAGCGGGGCCGAGTTCGACAAGGCGTGGGTGACCGCGCAGCTCGCCGGCCACGTCCAGGCGATCCAGGCCACCCAGACCGAGATCTCGCAGGGCTCGGAGCAGTCGGTGGTGCAGATCGCCCAGGACGCGCTGCCGGTCCTCCAGGCGCACTACGACGCGCTTGTGGCCCTGGCACAGACCCTGGGCGTCCCGGTGCCGCAGACCAGCGCCAGCGGCACGCCCAGCCCGGGCGGCACCACGTCCCCGGGTGGCACCGAGTCGCCGGCTCCGGGCGGCACCGAGACCGAGGAGCCCGCTCCGGGCACCACGGAGACCCCGGTGCCCAGCCAGAGCTGACGTACCGCACGGCCGACGGTGGCCGGTCCGCCCGCGAGGGTGGGCCGGCCACCGGCTCGTGTCAGTCGGCGCCGGCGAGCCCGATGGCGAACGCCGACTCCAGGTCGTGCTGCGAGTAGGCGCGGAACGCGATGTGCGACTCGGTGTTGAGCACACCCGGCACCTTCGAGATGCTGCCAGCGATGACCTGGGCGATCTGCTCGAACTCCCGGACCCGGACCACGGCGATCAGGTCGACGTGCCCGGCCACCGAGTAGACCTCGCTGACGCCGGGCAGGTTGGCCAGAGTCTCGGCCACCTCGGGAATGGAGTCGGTGGCGCAGTCGATCAGCACGATCGCGGTGATCACGGGACGTTTCTCCGTTCGTCGGCGACGAGGCCCATGCTAGAGCCCACGGCCCTCAGCGCGCCGCCGGGACGGTCAGGTCGTCACCGGCCCGGATCACCTCACGCAGGCGTTCCCCCGCCGCCACGCTCGCGCCCGGCCACACCACCGACCGGTCCACGTCGCCGTGTACCCGCGCGCCGGCGCCGACCACCGAGGCGGTGACCCGGCCGTCCACCGTCGCGGCCGGGTCCACCAGCCCGTGGGGGCCGGCCGCGTGCAGGTTGGCGGCCAGGTAGTCGGCCGGGGTGCCGGTGTCGTAGAACGTGCCCCGGTAGGGCACTACCGTCAGCGCGCCGTCCGCCTCCGCCGGCCGCCACACCGCCCGGACCAGGTCGCCGAAAGTGGCGGGCAGGTCGCGGACCAGCCGCCAGGGCAGCAGTGAGAAACCCACGAACTCGTGGCCGTCGAAGGTCCCGGGGGCGTCCGGGTCGTCGGCGGGCCGGCCGAGCAGGCGTACGCCGTGCCCGTCCCACCCGTCCAGCAGCGCGGCGATGTCCGGCCCGGGCGGGGCCTGCGGATCGGACAGGTACGCGTCGGCGTTGCCGACCAGCACGCCCCGGCCGGCGATCCAGTCCCGCAGCCGGCCCACGCCCCCGGCGGTGCCCAGCGGGGCGTCCGGCTCGACCGACAGGTGTGCCCGGTCGCCGACCCGCGCGACCACCTGGTCACCCAGGTAGCAGGCGTTCACCGCGACCCGATCCGGACCGGTCAGGCCGAGCCCGGCCAGCCGGGCCAGCGCCCGGTCCAGCAGCGGGACGTTGCCGACCGGGCAGAGCGCCTTCGGCACCCGCTCGGTGAGCGGGCGCAACCGGGTGCCCTCGCCCGCGGCCAGCACCACCGCGCACACCTCGACCCCGGACGCCGGGGTGCCCACGTACGGGGTGCTCACGCGGCCGGTGGGTGCTCGCCGGCGCGCGGGCCGATGCCGTAGTACCCGAGCAGGTTGGCGGTGGCGCGGCTGAGCCGGGGCAGGTCGTCGAGCGGGTGGAAGGCGGCCTCGAAGACCTCGGCGCCGTCCACCTTCAGCTCGGTAGTCGACGCCGGCACCTCCGCCTCGAACACCACGTCGACCCAGCCCTTGGCGTGCACCACCGCGTTCGGCACCGCCGGGCGCAGCGCGTCGGGGGAGAGGCGGACGCCGGATTCCTCGTACAGCTCGCGGGCGGCGCCGACCACCGGGGCCTCGCCGCGCTGCAGCAGCCCGGCGGGCAGCGTCCAGCTGTACCCGGGCGGCTGGCGCAGCAGCAGGATCCGGCCCGCGCCGCCGGCCTCCGTGTCCTTGACCAGCGTGACCGCGCCGACGACGTACTTCGGTACGGCCAGCCGGACCAGCCGCCGCCGCAGCGGGACCGGAAGCCGGTAGAAGATCTGGTAGCCGAGGGCCCGACCGGTGGCACGCGCGCGGGGGATCATGCGGTCCAGGCTAGTGGTCCCGGCGCGAACCGGCTCCGTCTACTGCCTGTGGTCGACCAGATCGATCAACTGTTCGACCACCGTGTCCGGCTCGACGGTGCGGTCGAAGACCGCCACCAGCAGCGTCTCCAGGTCGGGGTAGCCCAGTTCCTCGGACAGCCGCAGCAGCGGCAGGTCGCTGGCCAGGCCCCGGTTGTGCTTGCGCAACGCCAGGCCGATCGAGGCCCGGCCGAGCCGGACCTTGTCGGCGATCGAGATGCCCGGCTCGGTGTGCTCGGCGAACCAGCGGTTGATCTGCATCTGGGCGTGCGGGGACTTCACGAAGCCCAGCCACTCCCGGCGCGGGCCACGCGGGGCCACGTCCGCCTCGAAGCCGCTCTCCGCGTCGTTCTCGGTGAAGATCTCCACCACGTCGCCCTCCTCCAGTTCGGAGGACAGCGGCGCGAGCCGGCCGTTGATCCGGGCGGCCAGGCAGTGGTCGCCGCGCTCGGTGCCCAGCTCGTACGCGAGGTCGACAGGGGTCGCGCCGGCCGGCAGCACCACCTGCCGCCCGTCGGCCACCACCTGGATCTGCGCCTCGGACAGGTCGCAGCGCAGCGACTCCATGAACTGGGTCGGGTCGACCGTCTCCTGCTCCCAGTCGAGCACCCGGCGCAGCCAGGCCAGCTCGTCCGCGCGGTCGGCGGCCCGGCCCGCGGCCCGGGGGAAGCGGTAGTGGGCGGCCACGCCGTACTCCGCGGAGCGGTGCATCTCGGTGGTGCGGATCAGCACCTCGACGGTGCGGTCCTGCGGGCCGCAGACACTCGTGTGCAGGGACCGGTAGAGGTTGTTCTTCGGGGAGGCGATGAAGTCCTTGAACCGGCCCGGCACCGGCCGCCACAGCCCGTGCACGGCGCCCAAGGCGGCGTAACAGTCGGTCGCCGGGCCGTCCACCACGATCGCGATGCGGGGCAGGTCGAACGGGGCGGCGTGGTCGCCGGCGACCGTGTCCTTCCAGATCGAGTAGAGGTGCCGCGGGCGGGGGGACACGTCGGCGTCGACCCGGTTGCGGCGCAGCGCCACCCGGGTGCGGGCCACCACGTCGGCGAGGTAGGCGTCCCAGCCGGGCCGGTCGTGCACGAACCGCGCGATCCGCGCGTGCTCCTCCGGTCGCAGGTGCAGCAGCACCACGTCGTCCAGCTCGCGTTTGAGGGTCTGGATGCCCAGCCGGTCGCAGAGCGGGACCAGCACCTCCTGGGTCTTGCGGGCGATCCGCTCCCGGGAGGCGGCCGAGCGGACGCCGAGCGTCCGCATGTTGTGCAGCCGGTCGGCCAGCTTGATCACCAGCACCCGGACGTCCTTGCCGGCCGCCACGATCATCTTGCGGACGGTCTCCGCCTCGGCGGCCTTGCCGTAGAACGCCTTGTCGAACTTGGTCACCCCGTCGACCAGGTGGGCGACCTCGCGGCCGAAGTCCTCCTGGAGCGCCTGCAGCGTGTAGCGGGTGTCCTCCACCGTGTCGTGCAGCAGCGCGGCGACCAGCGTGATGGTGTCCATGCCGAGGTCGGCGCAGATCTGCGCCACCGCCAGCGGGTGGGTGATGTACGGCTCGCCGCTCTTGCGGAACTGGCCGCGGTGCATGTTCTCGGCGATCGTGTAGGCCCGGCGCAGCACCGAGGCGTCGGCGCTCGGGTGGATGCCCCGATGGGCCCGGACCAGTGTGGTCACCGGATCCCCGTCGGCGGTGGGCCAGGTGAGCAGGGAACGCAGGCGGCGGGTGAGCGGCAGTTCGCCCTGGGTCGGGAGCGCGCCACCCAGGGCGGCGCCGTGTCCGGCGTCGACGTCCACCTGGGACACCTCCTCACCCCGGCCCTCGGCCACCGAAACCGGCGGCCGGGAGCAGAGCCCGCGAAACGGGCAGGTCTGCACTCCTTTAACAGACTAAGGGAGCCGAGGTAGTCCGATCGGTCAGTTGGTCATGAGCGTTCGGTCGAGAGTTTGTGGGATCCGCCGTTCTCCGCCTTCGTCAGCAGATCGCGGAAACGCCCCGCGCCGGCCACCGGAGACGCCCATCCGGCGGTCGCCTCGACCAGCCGGGTCTCCGGTCGTTCCAACCAGGACAGGATCCGCTCGGTCTCCTCGGCGGTCGCGGCCGGCACCGGACCGTGCCCGGGCAGCACGGTCTCGGCGGTGGCCCGGATCGCGGCGATGGTGGGTCGCGGGTGGACACCCGGCGGGGACACCCCGGCCCCGGCGAGCCGGCCGTGCCGCACCAGAGCCAGCTCCCAGCCGCCCCGGGCGGCCGGACGGGCGGCGGCCAGCTCGGCGATGCCGGTCAACGCGGCCAGCCGCTGCATCCGGACCGCCGCGCGCAGCACCGCCACCAGCCGGGTGCGGGCCACCGCCGCCTCCTCGTACCGCTGGGCGGCCGACAGCGCCTCGATGCGGGCGAGCAACGCGTCCACCACCACGCCGGGGTCGTCACTGGTGGCGGTGCGGAACGGCGTCGCCGCCGCGTCGTCGTACTCCTCGGGGGTGATCCGGTGCTCGCAGGGCGCCGGGCAGCGACCCAGCTCGGCCAGCGCGCAGGCCGGCATGGTGGTGCGCCGGGAGAGCCGGTGCGTGCACTGCCGCAGCGGCACCGCGTCGTGGAAACCGGCGGCGGCCAGCTCCGCCGCCTGCCGGGACCGGAACGGCCCCAGGTAGGCCGTGTCGGTGGGCGTGATGCCGCGCACGATCGACAACCGGGGGTACGCCTCGTCGGTGAGCTTCAGCCACACCTGGCGCTCCGGATACTTCGACCGGCGGTTGTACGGCGGCGCGTGCGCCGCGATCAGCCGCAGCTCCCGGACCTCGGCCTCCAGCGAGTGGGCGCACTCGACCGCCTCCACCCGCTCGGCGGCGGCGAGCATCTCGGAGATCCGGGCCCGCTTCTCCGCGGCGGTGAAGTAGCTGCGGACCCGGGTGGCGATGTCGCCGGACGTGCCGACGTAGAGCGGCCGGTCGTCGGCGGCCCGGAAGATGTAGACGCCCGGCACCTTTGGCAGCCCGTCGGCGAGGTGCCGCTTGCGGCGCTGGGTGGGGGTGACCGCGCGGGCGAACTCGATCGCCTCGCCGACCGTGCCGACCCGGTGCCCGCCGAGGCGGCCGATCAGCCCGTGCAGCACGTCGACGGTGGCCTTGGCGTCGTCCAGCGCCCGGTGGGTGGGCTGGGTCGCGGTGCGGAAGTAGGCGGCGAGCGTGCCCAGCTTGCGGTTGGGCACCTCGTCGCGGGTGAGCACCCGCCGGGCCAGCGCGGCCGTGTCCAGCACCCGGGGGTTGGGCCAGCGGTAGCCGTGCTTCGCGCAGGCCGCCTTGAGGAAACCCACGTCGTACGGCGCGTTGTGGGCGACCAGCACGGCGTCGCTGACGAACTCGAGAAAACTCGGCAGCACCTGCTCGATCGGCGGGGCGGGCAGCAGCATGGCCTGGGTGATGCCGGTGAGCACGGTGATGAACGGCGGGATCGGCACGCCCGGGTTGACCAGCGTGGCGAGCACGCCCAGCTCCTCACCGCCGCGCACCTTCACCGCGCCGATCTCGGTGATCCCGCCGCCGTCGGGCGCGCCGCCGGTGGTCTCCAGGTCGACCACCACGAAGGTGGTCGCGTAGAGCGGCAGCGCCGGGTCGACACCGCTGCCCGCCGGGTCCAGGCCGGCCAGCGACTCCTGGACGTACTCCGCTCGTGTCACCCGCGGGACGCTAGCGGCACGGTCCGACACTCCTGTCACTGCGGCCCCAGGAGATACCACGGGGGTACGATGAGAGATCAGCTCACTCACCGGGCGGTGGGCCCGTTCGGGGTGGGAGACTTGCCTCATGCCCCTCATCGAGCCGCACGACGACCACTCCTCCGTGGAGGAGCCGGTGGTCGGCGTGCCCGCCGAGGAGGACGCGCCGCCCGCCGTCGAGCCCGAGCCCGTGCTGCCCGAGCCGGTCCGGCAGCGGATCGTCACGCTGACCGCCGCCGTGCTGCCCGGCCTGCCCGCCGACGAGGTGCCGGTGCCGCTGCGGCGGGTCGCCAAGTTCGCCCCCAACCGCCGGGCCCGCCTCGGCGCGCCCGCCATCGCCGCCCAGCTCACCGCCGACCCGCTGTTCCGGCAGCGGATCACCGCCCGGGTGCTCGCCGACGCCGGTGACCTCGGCGCGGCGGTGGTCGAGGGCACCGCGCCCGCCGCCGCCGACCCGGTCGAGGTGGCCGCCCTGGCCTACCTGGCCCGGCCCCGGGGCTGGCGGGAACTGATCGACGCCAGCGGCGAGGCGGTACGCGCCGAGGCGGACAGCGCGGTCGTGGCCGAGCTGGTCCGCGAGGCCGAACAGCGGGCCGCCCGCGCCGAGCACGACCGTGCGGTGGCCCGGGTCGAGGCGGAGAAGCTGCGCGACGAGCTGGCCCGGGTCCGGGAGGAACTGGGTCAGCTGCGCGAGGAGGCCCGCCAGTTGACCCGTACCCTGCGGGAGACCCAGGCCCGGGAGCGCAAGGCCACCGAGATGCTCGCCACCGAGCGGGGACGGGCGGCGCGTGCCGCCGCCGACGCGGACGCCGAGCTGCGCCGCGCCCGGGCCCGGCTGGCCGAGGCGGAGGCCGCCGCCGGGGTGGCCCGGGCCAGCGCCAAGGAGGCCCGCTCGGTCGACGACGCGCGGCTGTGGCTGCTGCTGGAGACGATCGGCCAGGCCGCCGTGGGGCTGCGCCGCGAGCTGGCGCTCGACCCGGTGGACAAGCTCCCCGCCGACTTCGTCGCCGACGCGTTCGCCGAGCAGCCGGGCGCCGCCCCGGCGGGCCCGTCGACGCGGGCCCGCGACACCGACGACCCGGCCCGCCTCGACCAGTTGCTCGCGCTCCCGCGGGCGCACCTGGTGGTGGACGGCTACAACGTGACCAAGCGCGGCTTCGGCGAGATGTCGCTGGAGCAGCAGCGCAAGCGGCTGATCACCGGGCTGGGCGGGATCGCCGCGCAGACCGGGGACGAGGTCACCGTCGTGTTCGACGGCGCCGAGCGGATCCACGGACTGCCCCCGGCGCCGCGCGGCGTGCGGGTGCTGTTCTCCCGCAAGGGGGAGACCGCCGACGAGCTGATCCGCCGGCTGGTCCGCGCCGAGCCGGCCGGGCGGCCGGTGGTGGTGGTCTCCTCCGACCGCGAGGTCGCCGACGGGGTACGCCGGCACGGCGCGTACCCGCTGGGCGCCGACTCGCTGCTGCGGCGCCTGGCCCGTTCCTGACCGCCGCCCCCGCTTGATCGACTCCAGATCGGGGGAGTGGTGGGGTCGGGCGCGTGCTGATCGCGCCACTTCGGCGTACTGGTTCTGGTTCGCGGCGGGTGCTGCCTCGTTGTCCGGTTCTGTCGTACCCCGGCGTTAGCGTTCCGGTGACCGACGGTGGTGGTTCCTTCCCCGAGCGCCACCGGCGACCCGTCAGGAGGCGTTGATGCTCATCGACTGCGACACCTGCGGCAACCGCGGCGCCGGCTGCTCCGGCTGCCTGGTGACCGCGCTGCTCGACTCGGACCCGGCCGCGGCCGACCTCGGACCGGCAGAGCAGCGGGCGATCGAGGTGTTCGCGCGGGCCGGGTTCGAGGTCGAGGTGCTGCGGCCGGCGCCTGCCGAGGCGCCGGCGCCGATGCCCCGCCGCCCCGGCCGTCGCCGCCGGGTCGCCTGACGCCGCCCGCCGCCCGCCGCCCGCCGCTCGTCCTCGACCCGACAAGGGCCATCGATCTTGGAGTTGTGGCGCCCAGAATGCCGCTTTGGTGAGCCTTGTGAGGCGCCACAACTCCAAGATCGGCGCGCGCGGGGCGAGGGCGGGGCGGTGGGGACCGCGTGGCGGGCACGGCGGTCCCGCTTGCGCGGCCGGGCAATAGGATGGGCGGTCACGGTGGGAGGGGAGCGGCATGACGCGGACGGGGCACGACGGCGGGGTGGGTCGGTGACCCCGCGCGCCTGGGCGCTGCTGACCCTGGGCGGCCTGGTGGTCGCACTGCTCGTGACGGTCGCCGTGCTGGTGCCGTGGAGCCGGCCGCCGGCGCCCCGCGCCGACCAGCTCGCGGCCCTGCGTGACCTTCCGGCCGAGCAGGTGACCCGGGGCCGGGCGTTCCACGGCGCGCTGCGCCCGGCGGCCTGGTCGGCGCTGGCGGTCGGGCTGGTGGTGGCGGTGCTGCTCGGGCTGACCCCGCTGGGCGGGCGCCTGGTCGAACTGGTCGGCCGGCCCTTCGGCGGGCACTGGATCGCGCAGGCGGTGCTCGGCGGGCTCGCCGTCATGTTCCTCGCCGACCTGCTCACGCTGCCGTTCGCGGCCTGGCGGCGCACCGTGCTGGTCCGCTACGAGCTCAGCACCCAGAGCTGGGGTGGCTGGGCGGTCGACCTGCTCAAGTCGTACGCGGTCAGCGCCGTGATCGGCGCGCTGGTCCTGCTCGGCTTCTACACCGTGGTGCGGCTCGCCCCGCGCTGGTGGTGGGCGTTCGGCGCGGCCGGCGCGGCGGCCCTGGTGGTGGTGCTGTCGTTCGTGCTGCCGGTGCTCGTCGAGCCGGTGTTCAACCGGTTCACCCCGATGGAGCCGGGCCCGCTGCGCAGCGAGCTGACCGCGATGGCCGCCCGGGACGGCGTACCGGTGCGTGACGTGCTCGTCGCCGACGCGTCCCGGCGTACCAGTGCGGTGAACGCGTACGTCTCCGGGCTCGGCCCGACGCGGCGGGTGGTCGTCTACGACACGTTGCTGCGCGAGGCGGAACCGGCGGAGGTGACGAGCGTGGTCGCCCACGAGCTGGGCCACGCCAAGGACCGCGACGTGTGGACCGGTACGCTGCTCGGCGCGCTCGGCGCCGCCGCCGCCGTGGTGGCGCTCTACCTGGTCGGGTCCTGGACGCCGTTGCTGCGGCTCGCCGGTGTCGACTCGATCGCCCAGCCGCGGGCGTTCCCGCTGCTGATCGCGCTGGTCACGGTCGCCGGGCTGCTCGCCACCCCGGCGCAGGCGCTGGTCTCGCGCCGGATCGAGGCCCGCGCCGACGCCCACGCGCTGGCGCTCACCGGCGACCCGGCGACGTTCGAGGCGATGCAGCGCCGGCTCGCCGGGGTCAACCTGGCCGACCCCGACCCGCCGCGCTGGGAGCGCCTCTGGTCGGCGACCCACCCGTCCACAGTCGAGCGGATGGCAGCCGCCCGCGCCTACGCCAGGGAGCCGGGCCGATGAGCCGCACCTTGCTGATCACCAACGACTTCCCGCCGCGCCCCGGCGGCATCCAGTCGTTCGTGCACAACCTCGCGGTACGCCAGCCGCCCGGCTCGGTGGTGGTCTACGCGTCGAGCTGGCGCGGGGCGGAGAAGTTCGACGCCGACCAGCCGTTCGAGGTGGTCCGGGAACGGACCCGGGTGCTGCTGCCCACCCCGCTGATCGCCCGGCGGGCGGCGCGGCTGGCCCGCGCGTACGACTGCGACACCGTCTGGTTCGGCGCGGCGGCCCCGCTGGGGCTGCTCGCCGCGGGCCTGCGGCGCCGGGCCGGGATCCGCCGGGCGGTGGCGCTGACCCACGGGCACGAGGTCGGCTGGGCGGCGCTGCCCGGGGCCCGCTCGGCGCTGCGCCGGATCGGCCGGGGCGTCGACGTGACCACCTACCTCGGCGAGTACACCCGGGCGCGGCTGGCCCGCGTGCTGGACGGGCTGACCGAGTTGCGGCGCCTCGCCCCCGGTGTGGACGTGGACACCTACCACCCGGAGGTCGACGGCGGGCCGGTCCGGTCGCGGCTCGGGCTGGCCGACCGGCCGGTGGTGGTGTGCGTGTCGCGGCTGGTGCCCCGCAAGGGCCAGGACATGCTGATCCGCGCGCTGCCGGAGATCCGCCGCCGGGTGCCCGACGCCGCGCTGCTCGTGGTCGGCGGTGGCCCGTACCGCTCGACGCTGGAGAAGCTGGCCCGGCAGACCGGGCTGGAACGCGACGTGGTCTTCACCGGTTCGGTGCCCTCGGCCGAGCTGCCCGCCCACTACGCGGCCGGCGACGTGTACGCGATGCCGTGCCGCACCCGCAACCGGGGCCTGGACGTGGAGGGCCTCGGGATCGTCTACCTGGAGGCGAGCGCGACCGGGCTGCCGGTGGTGGCCGGTGACTCCGGCGGCGCCCCGGACGCGGTCCGCGAGGGGGAGACCGGGTACGTGGTCGGCGGCCGGGACGTGGCCCAGCTCGCCGACCGGGTGGCCACGCTGCTCGCCGACCGGGACCTGGCCCGGCAGTTCGGCGCCGCCGGCCGCGCCTGGGTGGAGCGGGAGTGGCGCTGGGAGACGCAGGCGCAGCGGATGGCCGCCCTGCTGGCCGGCTGACCGCGAGCCGGACGGGCCGGACGGGCCGGAAACCGCGGCCGGGCCGGGAGGCGCGCCGGCCCGGCTCAGGAGACCGCGTCGACGTGGGCGGGCACCCGGCCCAGGTGCGGCGCGGCCGGCCCGGGGCGGCCGAAGTGCCAGCCCTGCCCGGCGTCGCAGCCGATCGCGCGCAGCCGGTCGGCCTGGTCGGCCGTCTCCACGCCCTCGGCGGTGACGGTGAGGTCCAGCGCGTGCGCCAGCGAGACGAGCGAGGCGAGGATCCGCTCGTCGGTACGACTGCCCGGGGCGCGCAGGCCGGTCACGAACTCGCCCGCCACCTTCAGCTCGTCGACCGGCAGGTCCCGCAGGTACGCGAGGTTGCAGTAACCGGTGCCGAAGTCGTCGATGGCGACCCGGACCCCGAGGTCACCGAGCACCCGTAGCGCTCGTACCGGCTCGACCACGGTGCTCATCATGGTGCTCTCGGTGATCTCCAGTTGCAGCCGGTGCGGCGGCAGGCCGGTGCGCCCCAGCACACCGCGTACCTCGGTCACCAGGTCGGTGCGGTGCAGCTGCCGTACCGCGAGGTTGACGCTGACGAACGGCGCGTCGGCGTCCCCGCCCGGCCAGGTGCCCGCCTCGCGGCACGCCTCGGCCAGCACCCAGCTGCCGAGCCGGACGATCAACCCGGTCTCCTCGGCCAGCGGGATGAAGCTGTCCGGCCGCAGCACACCCAGCTCCGGGTGACGCCACCGCACCAGCGCCTCCATGCCGAGCACCCGCCCGTCGCGCAGCGACGTCAGCGGCTGGTAGTCGAGGTAGAACTCGCCCCGGTCCAGCGCGGCGGGGATCGCCGCGGACAGCGCGTACCGGGCCAGCTCGCGGCGGTTGCGGTCGGCGTCGAACAGCGACCAGCGGGCCCCGCCGGCGGCCTTGGCCCAGTGCAGGGTGCTGTCGGCAGCGCGCATCAGGTCCATCGGCGAGGTGCCCGCGACCGGGCGCTCCACGATGCCGATGCTCGCGGACACGGTCAGCTCGTGGCCGTCGACGAGCGCCGGCTCGCGTACCGCGGCGAGCGCCGTCTCGGCGACCTTCACCGCGTCGTCGGTGCCGGCGCTGCGCTCGACCAGGATCACGAACTCGTCGCCGCCGAGCCGGGCGACCAGGTGTTCACCGAGCGCCCCGTGCAGGCGCTGGGCCACCGTCACCAGCAGCGAGTCGCCGACCTGGTGGCCGAGGGAGTCGTTGACGACCTTGAACCGGTCCAGGTCGAGGAAGCACACGCCGATCCGGTCGGCGCCCCGCCCCGGCGCGGTGATCGCGGCGGTCAGCCGTTCGGTGAACAGGGTGCGGTTCGGCAGGCCGGTGAGCGGGTCGTGGGTGGCCTGGTGCCGGAACCGGGCCTCGCTGTCGCGCAGCGCCCGTTCCGCCTGCGCACGGGCCATCATGGCGGCCCGGCGGATGGACTCCTGCTCGTCCAGCGTGCGGTCGCGCAGGGCCCGGGCGTAGCCGGTGGCGACGGTGGCGAGCAGCCGGGCCATCCGGTCCTCGACGTCGTCGACGACCAGGTCGAGGTCGCGGACCAGGCGCAGCTGGATCACCTCGACGGTGCGACCCAGGCCCTCCGCGGAGGCGATGTGCGCCTGGACCAGCTCCGCGCCGACGTGCTGGCCGATCCGCAGGTCGAACGGTTCGGCGCGCATCGCCTGGGCCAGCCGGTCGGTGAGCCGTTGCAGGATCTCCTCCAGCTGCGACTGCGTCATCGGCAGGTAGCTGGTGCCGGACACCGCCTTGGCCCAGGCCCGGGCGAACACGCCGGGCCGGCAGCGGGTCGCGTCGTCACCCACCGAGCCGCCCGACCCCGCCCATGAAGACGGCCCGCTCGGCGTTCTCCGCCTGGTCGGGGGAGTCCGGCCGCCACTGCGGCACCCACACCACGCCCGGGTCGACCAGCTCGAAGCCGTCGAACAGCGCGGTCATCTCGGCCCGGCTGCGGATCCAGAGCTGGCTGTCGGTGCGCCGGTAGACCCGCTCCGCCTCGGCCCGCTCGCCGGTGCCGGCGCGGCCGTCCTCGCTGGCCTGGGAGAGCACCAGGTGGCTGCCGGGCGCCAGCGCCGCGCGCAGCGTCCGCAGGATCTCCTCCGGGCGGTCGGCGTCCGGGACGAAGTGCAGCACCGCCACGATCATCACGGCGACCGGCCGGCTGAAGTCGAGCAGCCGGGTGACCTCCGGGTGGGTCAGGATCGCCTCCGGGTTACGCAGGTCCTCCTGGAGAACCGTGGCGTGCTCGTTGCCGGCCAGGATCTCCTGGCTGTGCGCCACGGCCACTGGGTCGACGTCGACGTAGACCACCCGCGACTCCCTGTCGATCCGCTGGGCGATCTCGTGCACGTTGCCGACGGTCGGGATGCCGGAGCCGATGTCGAGGAACTGACGGATGCCGGCCTGAGCGAGGTACTGCACCGCCCGGCGCAGGAACGCGCGGTTGGCCTGTGCCATCAGCGGCGCCTCCGGCACCGCCTCCACCATCGCGCGGGCGGCCGCCCGGTCGGCGGCGAAGTTGTGCGAGCCGCCGAGATAGTAGTCGTACATGCGGGCGACGCTGGGGCGCTCGATGTCGATCGTCTCCGGTGCCCAGTCCGGCCGCTGCATGTCCTGCCCCTCGGGTGTCGGCGACACGCGGTCGTCACCGCCGCGCGGATCACCCGCGTATTCTGCCCCTCCGCCGTCGCGCTGCAAAGACCGCCGTCACTGTGCGTCCGGCCGTTCACAGTGCGCGACCATGCCGCGACCGGGTACGCCGAGAGGCCCGCGTCCGTGGTGGACGGGGCCTCTTCCGGCGGTACGCCTCAGAACTTGGGTGCGTCCGGGGCCTCGAGCAGCCCCAGCCGCAGCGCGGTCATCAGGGCCTGCGCCCGGTTGGCGGCGCCCAGCTTCTCGTAGAGCTTGGAGATGTGGGTCTTGGCCGTCGACTCGCTGACGAACAGCTGCTTGGCGATGCCGGCCACGCTCATGCCGTCGGCGAGCAGCCGCAGCACCTGGCCCTCGCGGGGGGACAGCTGCGGGCCGGACGGCGCCAGCCGGCGCTTCATCGCCTCGGCCAGGTCGGCCGCGGTGAACGCGCTGGGGGAGGAGGCGGCGTGCCGGGCGGCGGCCACCACCTCGTCGGCCGGGGCGGTCTTCGGCACGAACGCGCTCGCCCCCGCCTCCAGGGCGCCGAAGAGCTGGTCGTCGCCGGCGTACATGGTGAGCACGACGATGCCCATGGACGCGCTGGACTTGCGCAGGGCGCGGGTGGCCTCCAGGCCGCTGCCGTCGGGCAGGCGGAGGTCCATGATCACCACGTCGGGCTGGAGCGCGCCGGCCTGGCGCACGCCCTCCGCCGCGGTGGCCGCCTCGCCCACGACCTCGAACTGGCGGTCGCGCTCGAACGCGTGACGCAGCCCCTTGCGGATGAGGTCGTGGTCGTCGACAAGGAGAACCTTGGTACGGGTGGCCGGTGTCGGACTGCTGGTCATCCTCGGGTTACTCCCCTTCTGCTGCTGCGGCGCTGCCGCGCACCTTATCGCGCCGGGGCGACGAACCGAGCACCACCGCCACAGTCGTCCCACTCGGCTGCCGCGGCCTGATCTCCAACCGGCCCCGGATACGTTCCGCCCTCTCGGCCATGATCGCAAGGCCATAGTGCCCGTCCGGGCGCTGGTCACCGATGCCGTGACCGTCATCCGACACTTCGATTCGGGTGTACGGGGGATCCACCTCGCACGTGACCCACAGGTTCGACGCGCCGGCGTGCTTGCGCGCGTTGGTCACCGCCTCCTGCGCGATGCGCAGCAACTCGGCCTCGGTGGCGGCGGGCAGCCGGGCGGTGGACTCGTCCAGCGACAGGTGCACCCGCAGGCCGCCGGACGCGCCGACGGTGCGGGCGTACTCGGCGATGGCGGCGGCCAGGCCACCGTGCCGGTCCACCTCGCTGCGCAGCTCGAACAGGCTCAGCCGCAGCTCGGTGATCACCCGGGTGACCTCATGGCGCAGCGTCCGCAGCGAGTCGGCGGTCTCCTCGGCGTCCTCGTGCACGGTGGCCAGCGCGTTGTCGATGCCGTACCCGACCATGACCAGCTCCTGGGCGACTCCGTCGTGGATCTCCCGGGCCAGCCGCTGCCGCTCCTCGTTCGTCGCCAGCGAGCGCACCTCGTCGAAGAGCAGCGCCGCCTCCAGCCGCAGCGCCGCCGGGCCGGTCAGCGCCGTGACCCGGGACACCACCGGCGGCGGGTACGCGGCGGCGGTGTCCGCCTCGATCACCACCAGGCCGACCGTGCGTACGCCCGCCACCAGCGGGACGATCAGCGCGGAGACCTCACCGGAGTGCCGGGACCGGGCCTGCGAGCGGGCCGAGACGGTCGGCTGCTGGCTGGCCCAGGCGTCGGCGATGGCCGAGTCGGCGTCGAGCGTGGTCTCCCAGTCGACCCGGTCCGCGCCGATCTGCGCGAGCACCACCAGCCGGCCGCCGCCGCTGGCGGACAGCACCGCGCCCCGGTCGGTCTTGGCGACCACCCGCAGCTCCTCCAGCAGGTGCTCGGAGATGCCGCCCGGGTCCAGCGTGGCGCCGGGCAGCTGGCGGGCGACCGTCCGCAGCTGGGTGAGCAGGCGGGTCGCCTCGGCGTACGGCTGGGGTTTGCCCTCGCCGCGCACCCGCATGACGCGCTGCAGCGTGCCGGCGGTGTAGAGGCCGAGCCCGGCCAGGATCAGCCACTGGGCGCAGACCGCGAGGTAGCCGACCTGGCCGAGCTGCGGCCCGCCGTCGACCTGGGTGAACGCGGCGCTGGCCAGCAGCGTCGCCGCCGCCACCGCGAGCAGCGCGGCGCCCTCGCGGAAGCGGCGGCTCAGCGCGGTCACGGTGACCGGCACGGCGAGGTACGGCAGCACCGCCGAGGCGCCCAGCCCGCCGGTCACGCCGGACAGGTGGGTGTCGGCGGCGACCTGGCTGGCGGCCAGCCCGAGCACCACTACCTCGGCGAAGCGGCTGATCGGGGCGAGCAGCCGGTGTTGGGGGGCGAGCACGGCGGGCAGGCCGGCGACGCCCAGCAGCGCGATCCACCAGAGCTGGGTGGCGTCGCGGGTGGCGAACAGGGTCAGGGCGGCGACCAGCGCGAGGAGGACCGCGCGAGCCGCCGCCGCGAGGGGCTGCGTCGACGGCTGGCGGGATGTGGAGGCGGGCACGTGACGGATGGTAGTCAGCCCCGGTAGATCTCGGCGATCTCCGAGGCGTACGTCTTGTGCACGACCTGACGCTTCACCTTCAGCGACGGGGTCAGCTCGCCGGTGGTCTCGGTGAAGTCCTGCGGCAGGATCCGGAACACCTTGATCGCCTCGGCCTTGGAGACCGCCTGGTTGGCCTGGTCGATCGCGGACTGCACCTCGGCGCGCAGCGCCGCGTCCTCGCGCAGCTCGGCGATGCTCGTGGTCTCCGGGCGCCCCTGCCCGGCCAGCCACTTCGGCAGCGCCTCCTCGTCGATGGTGACCAGGGCGGCGATGAACGGCTGCCGGTCGCCGACCACCACGCACTGGCTGATCAGCGGGTGCGCCCGTACCTGGTCCTCGAGCACCGCCGGGGCGACGTTCTTGCCGCCGGCGGTCACGATGATCTCCTTCTTGCGGCCGGTGATGCTCAGGTAGCCGTCGTCGTCGAGGTGCCCGAGGTCGCCGGTGCGGAACCAGCCGTCGGCGCTGATCGCCTCGGCGGTGGCCGCGTCGTTGTGCCAGTAGCCCTGGAAGACGATGTCGCCGGCGATCAGCACCTCGCCGTCGTCGTCGATCCGGATGGTGACGCCGGGCAGCGGGCGGCCGACGGTGCCGATCCGGGTGCCGGTGGGCAGGTTGGCGGCGGCGGCCGGCGAGGTCTCGGTGAGGCCGTACCCCTCGCAGATGGTCACCCCGACGCCGCGGAAGAAGTGCCCGAGCCGCGCGCCGAGCGGCGCGCCCCCGGAGATGGCGTCGCGGCACCGGCCGCCCATCGCCGCCCGCAGCTTGCGGTAGACCAGCTTGTCGAAGAGGGCGTGCTGCGCGCGCAGGCCCAGGCCGGGACCGCCCGGCAGCTCCTGCGCCTCGCTCCACGCGATGGCGACCTTCTCCGCGCGGTCGAAGATCTTGCCCTTGCCCTCGGCCTCGGCCTTCTGCCGCGCGCCGTTGTAGACCTTCTCGAAGACCCGGGGTACGGAGAGCACGAACGTCGGCTTGAAGTCCTGCAGCTCGGCGACCAGGTTCTTGGTGTCCGCGCAGTGCGCCATGGTGGCCCGGGCGTGCACCACGCCGACCTGGATGAGCCGGGCGAACGCGTGCGCGAGCGGCAGGAACAGCAGCGTCGAGGCGCCCTGGCGGAACAGGTTCGGCAGCACCGGCACGGCGTTGGCGATGTCGGTGTAGATGTTGCGGTGGGTCAGCACGCAGCCCTTGGGCCGGCCGGTGGTGCCGCTGGTGTAGATGATCGTGGCGACGTCGTCGGCCTTGAGCAGCGAGCGGCGGGTCGCCACCTCGGCCGGGTCCACCGACGCGCCGGCGGCGACCAGGTCGTCGACCGCGCCGAGGTCGATCTGCCAGACCTCGCGCAGCTCGGGCAGCCGGTCCCGGACGCCCGCGACCAGGGTGGCGTGCGCGGTGCTCTCCACCACCACGGCGACGGCGCCGGAGTCGCCGAGGATCCAGGCGGCCTGCTCGGCGCTGGAGGTCTCGTAGATCGGCACGGTGACCGCGCCGGCCGCCCAGATCGCGTAGTCGAACAGCGTCCACTCGTAGCGGGTGCGGCTCATCAGGCCGACCCGGTCGCCGGGGGAGACGCCGGCCGCGATCAGGCCCTGCGCCACCGCCACCACCTCGTCGCGGAACTGGCGGCAGGTCACCTCCTCGCGCGCGCCCGTCCCGGCGGCGGGGCGGACGAACTGCACGGTGTCCGGGGCGACCTCGGCGTTTTCCCAGACCGGGTCGGTCAGGTTGGCCGCGTCGCCGACGGTGACGATCGGCGGGACGGAGAACTCGCGCACCTGCACTCCCTCGTGCTCTACCGGCGGGGGCCGGCCTGGTCGGCTCTGTCGAAACCTACCCGCACACCCCGGGGGGTCTGCCAGGGAGGTTGCCCGCCCGGCTGGTGGGACGCCGTCCGGCGGGTGGAGCGGCACCGGCCGGGAGGCGGCCGGGTAGCCTCCCCCCATGGCGGACTCCTCCACCCAGTCGATCATCATCGGCGCGTCACCGGACCAGGTGGCGGCCGTCATCTGCGACTTCCCGAGCTATCCCGAGTGGGCCGAGGCGGTACGCGCGGCCGAGGTGATCGAGGAGTACGAGGACGGCTACGCCAGCCAGGTCCGGTTCACCCTCGACGCGGGCGTGATGGCCGACGAGTACGTGCTGGCCTACGAGTACGCGGAGGACATCTCCCGGATCGAGTGGCACCTGGTCGCCCCGTCGAAGATGCAGCGCTCCCAGCGCGGCTCGTACGACCTGGCGGGCAACCCGGACAGCACGACCACGGTGACGTACACGCTCGAGGTGGAGCTGTCCGTGGCGATGCTCGGCATGTTCCGCCGCAAGGCCGAGAAAATGATCATGGATGCGGCGTTGAAGCAGCTCAAGCGCCGGGTAGAAGCACCCGGTGCGGCGCAGGAGACCCGACCCTCGTCCCGGTAGTCACGCTGAAGGAGCCGAACCATGGGCACCACTGATCCGGGTTCGGCCCGGGAAGAGGCCGAGCGCCTCGTCGCCACCCTGCTCGCCGGCGCGAAGATGGCCGCCGCCGCGCCCGGCTCCGGCGCCTGGGGTCCGCTCGGTGGGATCCTCTCCGGTGTCCTCGGTCACACCCCACCCGGTGCCGCTTCCGCCCCGGAGACCGTCGCGCCCGCCGGTTTCGCCACCGGCTCGCCGGAATGCTGTGTCTGCCCCGTCTGTCGCGGTATCGCCGCGTTGCGCGACCCGAGTCCGGAATTCGCCGAGCGGCTCGCCACCGGCGCCGGGGACCTGGCGGCCGGGGTGGCCAGTCTGCTGCGTGCCTTCACCCCGGCCGAGGCGGAGCGGACCGCCGACGACGGAACCGCCGCGCCGGCCGGATCCGGCGACCACGTGTGGCGCGAGGCGACCCGTACCGGGCATGATTCTCAGCCGGCACCCGAGCAGGACGTGTGGTCCGCCGCCACCCGGGGGGAGGGCGCGGCCGATTCGGGTGCCACCGCCGACGCCGCCGGGCCGCCGGAGCCGGGCACGGGCCGGCCACCGGCCGGCCGTCCCGTGGTGCCCGCCTCGCGGGCGTCCGGAGAGGTGGGCGCGGACGCACCAGGCGACGGGGCCTGACCACCGGACATCCCGGGACCGTACGGCCGGTTCGGCCGGTCCCCGGGCAGCACAGCAGAGGGGAGTGGCAGCGGTGACGCTGACCATCGGAGTCGACGTCGGTGGCACGAAGGTGGCCGGCGGTGTCGTGGACGACGCCGGCACGGTACTCGTGCAGACGCGACGGGACACCCCCGCCGACGATGTGGCCAAGACCCGCGACGTCATCATCGAGGTGGTCACCGAGCTGGCCGCCGGGCACGCCGTCGAGGCGGTCGGCATCGGCGCCGCCGGCTGGATCGATGCCTCCCGGTCCACCGTGCTGTTCGCCCCGAACCTGGCCTGGCGGGACGAGCCGCTGCGCACGTACGTCGGCGACGCCACCGGCCTGCCGGTGATCGTGGAGAACGACGGGAACGTGGCCGCGTGGGCGGAGTTCCGCTACGGCGCGGCCCGCGACGCCGACGACTCGATGGTCATGTTCACCATCGGCACCGGCGTCGGCGGCGGCATCGTGCTCGGCGGTGGCCTGGTCCGCGGCGCCAACGGCATCGCCGCCGAACTGGGGCACATGCTCACCGTGCCGGACGGCCACCAGTGCGGCTGCGGCCGGCTGGGCTGCATCGAGCAGTACGCCAGCGGCAGCGCCCTGGTCCGCTTCGCCCGCGCCGCCGCCCGGCAGGAGCCGCACCGCGCGACCGCGTTGCTGGAGCTGGCCGGCGGCGAGGCCGAGACGATCACCGGCCCGATGGTGACCGCCGCCGCGAAGGGCGGCGACCCGGTCTCCACCGAGGCGTTCGCCCAGGTCGGCCGCTGGCTCGGCACCAGCCTCGCCGACATGGCGCAGATCCTCGACCCGCAGGTGCTGGTGGTGGGCGGCGGCGTGATCGACGCCGGTGACCTGTTGCTCGGCCCGACCCGGCGGTCGTTCGCCGACGCGCTGGCCCAGCGCAGCCGCCTGCCCGTCGCCGAGGTGCGCCCGGCCGAGCTGGGCAACACCGCCGGTGTGATCGGCGCCGCCGACCTGGCCCGGCGGATCTGACATGACGGATTCGGGTGTGCCGCTGCGCGTCGTGTCGTACAACATCCACAGCCAGCGCGACGACACCGCCGCGCTGGCCGAGGTGGTCCGCGCGGTGGCACCGGACGTGGTGATCGTCCAAGAGGGACCGCGCCGGTTCCGGTGGCGGCAGAAGTGCGCCGCGCTGGCCGAGTCGTTCGGCATGGTGGTGGCCGCCGGTGGCCTGCCGTCGCTCGGAAACGTGCTGCTGACCAGCCTGCGGGTGCGGGTCACCGACACCAGTTGCCAGCGGTACCCGCTGACGCCGGGCCGGCACATGCGCGGCGCCGCGTACGCGCGGTGCCGGGTCGGCGGCGTCGAGGTGCTGCTGGCCGGTTCGCACCTGTCCACCGACCCGGCCGAGCGGCCGGCGCAGGCGGCGGCGTTCAAGCGGGAACTGGCCGCGTCCACGCTGCCTGTGGTGGCCGGCGCGGACCTCAACGAGGGCCCGGACGGCCCGGCCTGGCAGACGCTCGCCGAGGGGCTGACCGACACGGCGCTCGCCGCCGACCGGGCCGACCGGCACACGTACTCCTGCGCCGACCCGCGCCGCCGGATCGACGCGCTGTTCGTCGACCCCCGGATCACTGTGGTCGACTACGACGTGGTGGACACCCCGGCGGCCCGGCGGGCCAGCGACCACTTCCCGGTCCTGGTCGACCTGATGCTGCCCACCGCCTGACCGGCGCGGACCGCCGGGGCGTGACGCACGGTCAGGTGCCCGGCGGCCGGCCGACAACCGGGTCGCCGCCTTTGCTCTGCCGCCATATCCGCACCAGCTACCCGCCGTGACCGGCAGGCCGCGTCCCGGCCGGACGGCCGCGAGACATCAGCGCAGCTCGCGGCGGTGCTGCGTCCGTGGCGGCAGAGCAAAGGGCGAACGAGGGTACGCCTCCGGCGCGGCCGGCCCACTCACGCTCGGTGACCGGCGGGTCGGTGACGCTGTGTCAGGGCAGCCGGGTGGGTGGGCGGCGCCGGATCCGGTGGCTGGACAACGGCGGGCATTCTCGGCAGGATTTCGCTCCGACCCGGCACGCGTGCCGCACAAAGGAGAATTCCCGGTGTCCTCCTCCACCGACCCCGGCCGCCCCGATCCGGACCGGACGGACGTCCCGATCCGCGACGACCGCCCGGTCTCCGACCGGGGTGACACGGTCTGCGTCATCGGCGCCGGCGCCAGCGGCCTCACCGCCGTGAAGAACCTGCGCGAAGCCGGCTTCGGCGTCGACTGCTACGAGCGGGAGACGGGCGTCGGCGGCGCCTGGAACTGGCGGCACGACCGCAGCCCCGTGTACGGCAGCACGCACCTGATCTCGTCCCGGCCGTTCACCCAGTTCCCCGACTTCCCGATGCCGGACGACTGGCCGGACTACCCGCACCACAGCCAGCTGCTGTCCTACTTCGAGCGGTACGCCGACCACTTCGACCTGCGCCAGCACATCTGGTTCGGCACCGAGGTGGTCCGCGTCGAGCCGGTCGAGGGGGACCGCTGGGACGTGACCACGCGCAGCACCGGCGGCTACGGCCCCGAACGCACCTCGAGGTACGCCGCCGTGGTGCTCGCCAACGGCCACAACTGGTCGCCCAAGCTGCCCCGCTACGAAGGGCTGGAGGAGTTCCGGGGCGAGGTCATGCACGCCTCGTCCTACAAGGACCCGGCTCAGCTGCGGGGCAAGCGGGTGCTCGTGGTCGGCGCCGGCAACACCGGTTGCGACATCGCGGTCGAGGCGGCGCAGCAGGCGTCGCACTGCTGGCACTCGACCCGCCGCGGCTACTGGTACGCCCCGAAGTACGTCCTCGGCCGTCCCGCCGACCAGGTCAACGACACGCTGCTGGCGCTGCGGGTGCCGCTGCGGGTGCGGCAGTGGCTCTACCACTGGACGCTGCGGCTGACCGTCGGCGACCTGACCCGGTTCGGCATGCCCAAGCCGGACCACCGCGTCTACGAGACGCATCCGATCGCCAACAGCCAGCTCGTCTACTACGTCGGCCACGGCGAGATCACCCCGGTGCCGGACGTGGCCCGGTTCGACGACCGCGCGGTGGAGCTGACCGACGGCCGCCGGGTCGACCCGGAGCTTGTCGTCTTCGCCACCGGCTACCTGCCGCGCTTCGAGTTCCTCAAGGGCCAGGTGCTCGGCGACGAGGACGGCTCCGGACGCCCCCGGCTGTGGCTCAACGCGTTCACCGCCGGTCACCCCACGCTCGCCGTGGTCGGCCTGGTGCAGCCGGACTCCGGCATCTTCCCGATCTCGCACTGGCAGAGCGTGCTGTTCGCCCGGCTGCTCACGCTGCGCGCCACCCGGCCGGAGCGGGCCGCCGCGTTCGACCGCAAGGTCCGGGCCGGCCTCGGGGAGCGGTACTCGGCGAAGGTCAAGGACAGCACCCGGCACTGGTTCGAGGTCGGCCACGCCGACTACCTGCGCGCGCTCCAGCGGGCGCTGCACGAGCTGGAGGAGGGTAAATGACGGCGGCCCAGCGGGTGCGGGTGGTCCGGTCCTGGGAGTGGGCCCGGCCCGAGCGGCCAGCCCGCCGCGAGGTGCTCGCCGCCGTACCGGAGCGGGAGGAGGCGAAGCCGCCGCTGCTGTTCGTGCCCGGCTTCGGGCACGGGGCGTGGGCGTTCGCCGAGCACTGGCTGGGGCACGCCGCCGGTCGCGGCTTCCCGGCGTACGCGCTGAGCCTGCGCGGGCACGGCGGCAGCGAGCCGGCGCCCGAGGCGACGCTGCGGTCGTACACCCATGACGTGACGCAGGTGGCGGCGAGCCTGCCGCGGCAGGCGGTGCTGGTGGGGCACGGCGCCGGCGCCCGGGTCGTGGCGCACGCGCTGGCCCGCTACCCGGCGCGGGCCGCGGTGCTGGTGGCGCCGGTGCTCGGCGGCTGGGCGACGTTCGGCACGGCGTTGCGGCGCAACCCGGTCGGTACGGTGCCGGCGGTCTTCGGCGCCGGGCTGCGGCTCAACCGGCGGCAGTTGTTCAGCGCGGAGCTGCCGGACGCCGACGCGCGGCGGCACCTGGCCCGGCTGGGCCGGGCCGGGCGGCGGGCGCAGTGGCAGCTGCTGACCGGCCGGTCCCCGGAGCCGGCGGTGGGCCGCCCGCCGGTGCTGGTGCTCGGCAGCCCGGACGACCGGGTGCTACCGGCGACGGCGCTGACCAGGGCCGCCCGGCGGTACGCCTCGGCGCCGCTGCTGTTCCCCGGCATGGGGCACGACCTGATGCTCGACGCGCGCTGGCGCGAGCCGATCGACGCGATCCTGGACTGGCTGGACAAGGACCCGGCGCCCGCCCTCGGGTGAGCGCCGGGGCCCGGCTCACCGGGCGGCGGGGCGGCGGCCGACGAGTGTTCCGCTCTCCTCCAGGGCGCTGAGATAGGACGCCGCCCAGGCGTGGATGTCGTTGTGGGCCAGGTGTTCGCGCATCGCACGCATCCGGGCCTCGACGTCCTCCGGGCCGGCGCGCAGCGCGGCCAGCAACCCCTGCTTGAGGCCGTCCAGGTCGTGCGGGTTGACCAGGTACGCCTGCTCCAGCTCGGAGGCGGCGCCGGCGAACTCGCTCAGCAGCAGCGCGCCGGTGCCGTCGACCCGGGCCGCCACGTACTCCTTCGCGACCAGGTTCATGCCGTCGCGCAGCGGCGTCACCGCCATCACGTCCGCGACGCGGTAGAGCGCCACCAGTTCGGCGCGGTCGAACGGCTGGGTGAGGTAGTGGATCGCGGGCTCGCCGACCCGGCCGAACTCGCCGTTGATCCGGCCGACCTGGTGCTCCACCCGGTCGCGCAGGATCTGGTACTGCGCCACCCGGTCGCGGCTGGGCACCGCCACCTGGACCAGCACGGTGTCGCGGACCTTGATGTCGCCGTTCGCGAGCAGCTCGCGGTACGCCTTGAGGCGCTGCTCGATGCCCTTCGTGTAGTCCATCCGGTCGACGCTGAGGATCACGTGCTCCGGCCGGCCGAGATCCTGCCGCAGCCGGCGGGCCCGTTCGGCGACCTCGGGGCGGGCGGCGAGCGCGGACACCTCGGCGGTGTCGATGGCGACCGGGAAGGCGCCGATGCGGACCACCCGGCCGTCCACGCCGATCCGCCGGTCGGTGGCGGGCAGGCCGAGCACCTTGGTGGCGAGCTGGGCGAAGTTGTGCGCGGCCTGGGCCCGCTGGAAACCCACCAGGTCGGCGCCGAGCATGCCGCGCAGCAGTTCGGCGCGGCGGGGCAACTGCATGAACAGTTCCGGCGGCGGGAACGGCACGTGCAGGAAGAACCCGATCCGCAGGTCGGGGCGCAACTCGCGGAGCAGGCCGGGCACCAGCTGCAGGTGGTAGTCCTGCACCCAGACCAGGCCGCCCGGCTCGGCCACCTGGGCCGCGGCCTCGGCGAACCGCTGGTTGACCCGCTGGTACGCCTCCCACCAGCGGCGGTGGTACTCCGGCTGCTCGACGGCGTCGTGGTAGAGCGGCCAGAGGGTGGCGTTGGCGAAGCCCTCGTAGTGGTCGCGGAAGTCCTCGGCGCTCAGCGGCACGGTGTGCATGCGCACGCCGTCCACGTCCGGCAGCTCGGGCGCGGGGCCGGTGCCGCCGGCCCAGCCCACCCAGGTCGCGGGTGTCTGCCGCAGCAGTGGGTGCAGGGCGCTCACCAGGCCGCCGGGGCTGCGGCGCCACTCGAAGGCGCCGTCGGGCGCCACGCTGTCGTCGATGGGGAGGCGGTTGGCCACCACCACGAGGGGGCTCTGTCGCATCTCGGGCAATCCGCTCAGCAGGGGACCGGCGACCCGGAAGGAGACGCAAGCCGGACAGCCGGTGCGGGACGTGACGTTCAGCCTATTCCTACTGACTGTAAGTTACACGCTTGTTACGCCCCGGCCCAGGGCGGGCGGTGTCCCGGCATCCGGGCAGGGCCCGGCGGCGCGAGGTCAGACGACCGCGCCGTCGTCCGGGTCGTGGTCGTCCCGGTCACCCGGACGCAGCCGCCAGATCAGCATCACGAAGCCGGCCAGGATGCCGGTGAAGCCGAGCAGGGTGACCACCGACGGGTCGACGAGCGACACCACGGTGGGGGAGAGGAACAGCAGGAAGCCGAGCACGATGCAGGCCACGCCGAGCACCGCGTACTTGGAGAAGCGGGGCAGCGGGGGCGGCGGAGGCGGGGTGTAGTGCTCCTCGTCCGAGGCCTCGTCGGGCAGGTTCGCGCCGAACGTGTCCAGGCCGTCGAGCAGCGAGGGCTCGTCGTGCCGGTCGCGGCTGAGCGAGACACCGGAGACGTCGGCGGCGTACGGCAGCCGGCGCACGTCGGTGGCGGTCGGCCCGGCGGGCTCCTCGGCCCGGCTGCCGGCGGCGGTGCCCGGAGCGGGCGGGTCGTCCACGTCCTCGGCGGCGGGCCAGGGGTGGCTGCCGGCGCTCGGCGCGGTGTGGAAGCCGGCGACGATCTTCGCCCACTCCGCTTCGATGTCCGGCTCGTCGGCGCGCGGCGAGTCGCCCGCGCCCTCGTCGGCGAGCTGGGTGAGGTAGTCCCGCGCGGTGGTCAGGTGCGACCTGTCGACGTAGAGCCGGTCGACCGGGCGGGCCGGGACGGTGGTGGTGCGGGTCACCGGGTTCAGGTCGGCCGAGGGCTGCAGGTAGGCCGCGATGCCACCGGCGGCGAGCACGTCGAGCAGGTGCTCGCCGACGCGTGGATCGACGTCGCCCGCGACCGCGTACTCGGCCGCGTCGAGCCCGTTGTCCCGTCGTCCCCGACGGGGCCCGCCCCCTGACAACGGACACCCCCTTCGCCGTTCCCTGCCCGTGCCCTGAATCGTGACACGTCGGCACCCGGTTCCGGGAGTGCGTTGTGGCGTGCCGCTCGTCGTTCGTACCCTCATCCCGGACTCCGCGGCCGCCGCCGGCGCCCGCGGGGCCACGCGGCGACCCGTCCGCCGCCACCGACACGGGAAGGACGCCGGTGCTGTACTGGCTGCTGAAGTACGTCGTTCTCGGCCCGCTGCTGCGGTTGATCTTCCGCCCGCAGGTCGAAGGGCTGGAGCACGTTCCGTCCACCGGCCCGGTGATCCTGGCCAGCAACCACCTCTCCTTCTCGGATTCGATCTTCACGCCGCTGATCGTCAAGCGAAAAGTCACCTTCATCGCGAAAGCCGAATACTTCACCGGTAAGGGACTCAAGGGCCGCCTCACCAAGATGTTCTTCGTCGGCTCCGGCACCATCCCGGTCGACCGCTCCGGCGGCCGGGCCGCCCGCGCCGCCCTCGACACCCAGCTCTCGGTGCTGCGCGCCGGTGGCATCGCCGGCATCTACCCGGAGGGCACCCGCTCGCCGGACGGCCGCCTCTACCGGGGCAAGACCGGCGTGGCGCGGCTGGCCCTGGAGAGCGGCGCCCCGGTCGTCCCGATGGCGATGCTCAACTCCGACGCCATCCAGCCCACCGGCCAGATCATCCCGAACCTGGGCCGGGTGCGGATCCGCTTCGGGCCGCCGCTGGACTTCTCCCGCTACGCGGGGATGGCCGGCGACCGGTTCGTCGAACGGGCGGTCACCGACGAGATCATGTACGAGCTGATGGAGCTGTCCGGCCGCGAGTACGTCGACACGTACGCCCAGAAGGCCAAGAGCGCCGCGACGCGGCAGCCGGTCCCGGCCTGACCCTCAGCCCGCCCCGGCGATCCGCAGCAGCCCACCGGCGGTGTGCCGGCCGGCGAACTCGCGTACCCGGGCCAGCGTCGCCGCCGCGGCTGGCGGGTCCGCCTCGGTCAGCGGCCCGACCGCCAGCGCGGACGCGATCATCTGGTCGGTGACGTCGGTCATCTCCGCGTACCCCTCGGCGGCCTCGGTGAGCAACCGGCCCGCCCGCGCGGCGTCTCCGTCGCGCCGGGCCAGCGCCGCCTCGGCGGACCGGCCGGCCGCCCGCGCCCAGCGGGTCACCCGTGGCGACCGGGCCAGCAGGTCGCGCACCAGCACCGCGGCGTCGTCACCGAGCAGCGCGGCGACGTGACCCACCGCGGGCACCCACTCGGCGAACGGGATCATCCGGGTCTGGCGCCAGTCCTCGTCCAGCTCGGTCAGCAGCGCGATCGCCTCGTCCCGGCGCCCCTGCACCGCGCGGCAGAGCGCGGCGTGCGCCAGCGTCGAGCGCAGCACCCGCTGGAAGCCGCTGCGCCGGGCCGCGACGAGCGCCTGGTCCACCAGGTCCTCGCCGGTCCCCGGGTCGGCCGGATCGTCGCCGAGCGCCCGGATCCAGCCGGACACGGCCACGACGTGCATGTCCCACTCGTCGGTCGGGCGCCGGGTCGACCCCTCGGCCATCCGCAGCGCCGCCGTCCAGTCCCCGCTGTAGTACGACCGGGTCCACTGGTCGCTGAAGCTCACCGTCAGGGCGTGCTCGCCGGCCAGGTCCAGCGACCGCTGCTCGTCGACCAGCCGGGCCGAGCCGGCCAGGTCGCCCTCCTCCTGAAGCACCCAGGCCAGGTTGTGCACCGCCCGGCGGCGGCCGGTCAGCCGCTCCACCCGGCACTCCTCGGTCACCTCGGCCAGCTCGGCGTACGCCTCCTCGGCGCCGGCCTGGTAGCGGACCACCGCGAGCGTGATGCGCGCGTTCGCCCGGGCCTCGCGCAGCCCCAGCCGCTCGGCCAGCTCGGCGGCGGTGCGGGCGGCCGCGCACGCCGGCTCGGTCTCCGCGTCGAGCATGTGCGCCCGGGCCAGCTCCAGCAGCACCCCCACCTTGTCCTCGCTGTCCGGCAGCGTGGCGTGCAGCCCGATCGCCCGGTCCAGGCAGCGCATCAGCTCCGAGCGGTCGGCCCGGGCGAAGGCCGCCGTGGCCAGCAGCCGCCACGCCTTCGCCGCGCCGGGCCGGTCACCGACGTCGGCCAGCCGGTCGGCGAGCGCGGTGAGCAGCGCCGTGCCGCCGCCGTCCAGGAAACCGTCGCGGTCCCGGTAGAACGCCAGCTCGGCCTGGAACAGCTCGAGTGCCGGGTCCGGCCCGCACTCCACGCTCAGCGCGCGCTCCACGAGCGTGGCCGCCGTGTCCAGCGCGTGCAGGTCGTACGCCCGGCGCGCGGCCCGGTGCAGCGCGGACCGGGTCGCCGCCGCCTGCGGGGCCTGGTCCAGCCCGACCGTACGGGCGATCTCGTGCGCCGCCCACCTGTGGTTGGCCAGCACCTCGGCCAGGTCGTGCAGCCGGCCGTCGGCGAGCTGCTCCAGCCAGTCGGCGGTGCGCTGGTGCCGGACGACCCGCTCGGCGCGGGGCAGCCGCTGATAGCAGACGTCCCGGACCAGGACGTGCCGGAACCGGTACTCCGCCTGGCCGGGCATGGCCGAGACGGGCAGCTCGTAGACCAGGTCGCGCCGCTGGAGGTGGTGCAGCGCGCGCTCGACCCACTCCGTCGGGCGGCCCAGCGCCAGCGCCACCGGCGCCGCCCAGAACTGCACGCCGACCACCGAGGCGGCCTGGAGCACCGCCCGGTCGGCCGGATCGAGCAGGTCCAGCCGGTTGGCGATGACCGCCTGCACGGTACGTGGCATCCCGGCGGTGCCGACCGGGTCGACGAGCGCGAGCGCGGCGGTCCGCTCGGCCAGCCCGCCGTCGAGCAGCATCCGCGCGTACTCCTGGGCGTAGAGCGGGTTGCCGTCGGCGAACTCGATGAGCGGCGCGCGCGCCTCCTGCGGCAGCGTGGCCTGGCCGAGCAGCAGCGAGTAGAGCGTGTCGATGTCCCCGTCGTGCATCGGCGGCACCGAGATGGACATCGCCCCGCTGATCGTGCCGGTCCAGGCGGGGTGCCGCTCCCGCAGCTCCGGCCGGGCGGTGGCGACGACGAGCAGCGGCACGTTGCGGGCCGCCGCGCCGAGCTGCTCGACGAAGGACAGCATCGCCTCGTCGGCCCAGTGCATGTCCTCGAAGACGAGCACCGTGGGGCCGGTCGCCGCCAGGGTGAGCAGGAAACGCCGCCACGCCGCCTCGGTCTCGGCCGAGGTGAGCCGTTCCCCGGAGACGCCGACCAGCGGGCCCAGCGCCTCGGCCAGCCGTACCGCGTGCGGGTCGGCGAGGTGGCCCAGTCGCTCGCGCAGCCGGTCCCGGACGGTGGCCGGGTCGTCGGCGCCGGTCAGCCCGGCCCAGCTCCGCACGATGTCCGCCAGCGCCGCGTAGGTGACGTTCTCGCCGAACGGCGGGCACTGGCCGGTCAGCCAGGTGACCCGGGCGCCGGGCAGGCTGGCGGCGTGCCGGGCCAGTTCGCGCAGCAGCCGGCTCTTGCCCACCCCGGCCGGGCCGAAGACGGTGAGCAGCTGCGAGGTGCGCTCGGTGAGCGTGCGGTGCAACGCGCTGACCAGCAGGCCCCGCTCGTGGTCCCGGTCGACCATCGGGGTCAGCTCGGCGGTCTGCCCGTCGCGCCGGGGCCGCGCCCGTACGGCCAGCCAGATCCGGCTCACCGTCGAGCGGCCGCGCAGGGTCACCGGCGGCTGGTCGTCGTACTCCATCTCGCGCCGGGTGGCCGCCCAGGTGCTCTCGTCGACCACCACGCCGCCCACCGGAGCGAGCCCCTGCAACCGGCTGGCGGTGTTCACCACGTCGCCGGTGACGAACGCCTGGCCGCCGTCGCGCGCCGCGGACAGGTCGACCAGGGCCTCGCCGGTGGCGATGCCGACCCGGAACCCGAGCGGCGGATGCGGGCCGGCCGGCTGCCGGGCCAGGCTGCGTTGCAGCTCCAGCCCGGCGCGTACGCAGCGCAGCGCGTCGTTGTCGGTGGCCACCGGCGCGCCGAACAACGCCATGACGGCGTCCCCGATGTACTTCTCCACCACGCCGCCGTACTGGTGCACCAGCCGGCGCACGGTGGCGAAGTACGCCTGTTGCAGGCCACGGGCCTGCTCCGGGTCGGCCCGCTCGGCGTATGTCGTGAAGTCGACGATGTCGATGAAGAGCACGCTCACCTGGCGGCGGTCCTCCTGCACGGCGACCGCGTGGTCGCGCAGCGGCTGACC
The DNA here is from genome assembly GCF_027460145.1 of Micromonospora sp. WMMA1949. Lineage (NCBI taxonomy): Bacteria > Bacillati > Actinomycetota > Actinomycetes > Micromonosporales > Micromonosporaceae > Micromonospora > Micromonospora sp. WMMA1949. The sequence continues at coordinate 4,394,891 of NZ_JAPZBG010000001.1, forward strand.
GCAGTTCGTGCAGAAGTTGGCGCCGGTGTCGTTGGCGTGGCCGCAGCCAGGGCAGGCAGCCGCCAGCGGACGACCGCACCCACCGCAGAAACGGTCGTCCGGCCCGGCGGTCCGGGCGCAGTGTCCACAGGTGAGGTCGATGTCGGGCTCCGTACGCGTGAGGTCCCCAGTGTCCCGCGCGGCCGCGCAGTCGGGTACCCGACGGGTCGGCGGGACGTCACGGCTGTTCGGCCGGGTCTAGTCTCCCCTAGCAGGAAGTCCCGTCGACAGGGAGTTTGCCGTGCACGTCCGGCTGTCCGCCGCATGGACCGATCCACGGGGGACGGTGTGGGCCGTCGGCGACACGGTCGACGTGGACGCCGTAACCCTCGCCGAACTGGAGGAAAAAGGCATGGTGGAGCAGCCCGCGGGTAGTGGATCGACCGAGACCACGACCACCACGACGACCCCGCCGAAGAAGACCGACCCGTCGAAGATCGGCCCGGGCCCGAGCGCGCCCCCGGCCGACACCGACAACGACTGACCGGGCGTACGACGAACGGGCGTACGACGAACGCGGCGGGGGCCGGCGGGACGACCGCCGGCCCCGCCGTCGTCGTGTCAGCGGTCGTTCATGCCGGCCCGGCGGCGCAGCGCGGCCACATCGGTGACCACGATGCGGCGGCCTTCGGTGCGCAGCCAGCCGCGGCTGGCGAACGAGCCGATGGCCTGGTTGACGCTCTGCCGGGAACCGCCCGCCATCTCGGCGAGCTGGCTCTGGTTCAACTCGATGGTGATCATCGGGGCCTGGCTCTCGCCGGCCAGCCGGACCAGCGTCTTGGCCACCCGGCCGGGCAGGTCGAGGAAGACGTGGTCGGCGTTCTGCTCGGTGAGCCGGCGGATCAGCTGGCCCAGGGAGCGCATCACCGCGTCCAGGATGCGCGGGTTGGAGTGCACCAGTTCCATGAACGCGGGCCGGGACAGCGCCAGCGCGGCGCAGTCCTCGATCGCCTCGGCCGACGCCGAGCGGGTGGAGGCGTCCAACAGGGACACCTCGCCGAGCACGTCCGGGGGTCGGATGACCGACAGCACCGCGCGTTCGCCGGTCGGTGCGGTGCGGAAAACCGCCACCGCGCCACGGCGCAGCACGATCAGCGACTCACCGGGGTCGTTCTCGACGAAGAGAAGCTGGCCCTTGCGGTAGGTGCGCGGTACGGCGGCGGCGATGACACGTTGCCGCACCTCCGGCTCCAGCCCGGCGAACATCTCCACACCCGTGAGCGCGTCACCCGGCTCCGGCAGGCGAGACTCCACGGCTCAACCCCTCCCCGGTCAGAAGTCACGACTCGCACACCGGGTGAAGCTGTCATTCCCGGTACGAGGCAGCTCAACCGGTTCGGCGCCCGACGGCGGTACACATCAGATCATGACGCTCTCGTCGCGTGCTGTACACCCCCGGAAACACTTCCGTGACCATGCCCGGCCGCCGCCGGCACGCCGCCGACCTCGGCGGACGCCCCGGCGACCGGCCCGTGCCGGTGATGGGCGAGGATGGGGGTGATGGTCTACCGCTATTTCTACGACTGCGAATTCATCGAGGACGGCCGCATCGTCGACCTGGTGTCGATCGGCGTCGTCGACGAGTACGGCCGCGAGTTCTACGCGGTCTCCACCGAGTTCGACGACTCCCGGGCGGTGCCCTGGGTGCGGCGCAACGTGCTGGACAAGCTCCCGTCGCCTGCTGACCGGGCGTGGCGCTCCCGCGCGCGCATCCGCGACGACCTGCACGAGTTCCTGCTGGAGCCGGTGCGGGACCGGCCGGGCGAGCAGTTGGAGCTGTGGGCCTGGTACGCCGCCTACGACCACGTCGTGCTGGCCCAGCTCTGGGGCGCGATGCCGGCGCTGCCCCGGGAGATCCCTCGCTTCACCAAGGAGCTGCGCCAGCTCTGGGACGACCGGGGGCGCCCCCGGCTGCCGGACGCCGAGGCCGACCGGCACGACGCGCTCGTCGACGCGCGGCACAACCTGGCGCGGTGGCGGGCGATGACCGCGCGGGAGGTTTGACCGGTTCCGCCCAGGGCACCGGAGCGGCATCTACGCCGATCCGAGACAGGAGTGCCCCATGAGCCATGAGCCGACAAACGCCGCGGATGCCCGCCGCCGGGTCACCGAGCTGATCCGGGACGCCCGGATCTGCCTGCTCACCACGACCGGCGTGGACGGCCGTCTGATCAGCCGCCCGATGGGGTTGCAGGAGGCCGATTTCGACGGCGACCTGTGGTTCTTCGCGTACGCCGACTCGGCGAAGGTCCGGCAGATCCGGGTGAATCCGCAGGTCAATGTCGGTTTCTCCGACCAGCGCCACCACGCCTGGGTGTCGGTCGCCGGCACCGCCACCGAGGAGTGGGATCCCGAGCGGGCGAAGGAGCTGTGGAACCCGCTGCTGAAGGCGTGGTTCCCGGACGGGCTGGACACGCCCGGGATCACGTTGATCAAGGTGCACGCCGGGTCGGCGGAGTACTGGGACTCGCCCGGCAGCACCGTGGTCAACCTGCTCGGCTTCGCCAAGGCGGCGGTGACCGGCAAGCCGCCGAAGGCGGGGGAGAACCACGAGGTCGACTACTGACGGGTAGCCCGTCCGCCGTCCGGAACGGCCCGGGGTGCGGTGTCGGCGTACACCTGCGCCGACTACAGTGCGCAGTGACGGCCCGCCCCGGGCCGGCAACGGCGCCGATGGTCTGATCTGACACATATCCTGGGGCTTATCCGGGCTTCACCTGATGCTCCAGGAGGATGAGCAGATCATGCGTATCGGAGTGCTCACCGGCGGCGGCGACTGCCCAGGTCTCAACGCGGTGATTCGGGCGGTGGTCCGCAAGGGCGTCGCCACCTACGGTCACGAGTTCGTGGGCTTCCGGGACGGCTGGAAGGGCCCGCTGGAGGGTCTGACCAAGCCCCTGGGCATCCCCGAGGTGCGCGGCATCCTGCCCCGCGGCGGCACCATCCTCGGCTCGTCCCGCACCAACCCGTTCAAGATCGAGAACGGCGTGGAGCGGATCAAGGACAACCTCGCCGCCCAGGGCGTGGACGCCCTGATCGCGATCGGCGGCGAGGACACGCTCGGCGTCGCGACCAAGCTGCACGAGCTGGGCGTCAACGTCATCGGCGTGCCGAAGACGATCGACAACGACCTCGGTGCGACGGACTACACGTTCGGCTTCGACACCGCCGTCAACATCGCCATGGAGGCGATCGACCGGCTGCACACCACCGCGGAGAGCCACCACCGCACGCTCGTGGTCGAGGTCATGGGCCGCCACGCCGGCTGGATCGCCCTGCACGCCGGCCTCGCCGGTGGCGCCAACGTGATCCTGCTGCCGGAGCGGCAGTTCGACGTCGAGCAGGTCGCCGGCTACGTCGAGAAGCGCTTCCAGCACCAGTACGCCCCGATCGTCGTGGTCGCCGAGGGCGCCCAGCCGCTGGACGGCCAGATGGTGCTGCACAACCAGGAGCTGGACGCGTTCGGTCACGTCCGTCTCGGCGGCATCGGCCAGTGGCTGGCCGAGCAGCTGGAGGCGAAGACCGGCAAGGAGGCCCGCACCGTGGTGCTCGGCCACATCCAGCGCGGCGGCACCCCGACTGCTTTCGACCGGGTGCTGGCCACGCGGCTCGGCCTCCACGCGATCGACGCCGCGAACGAGGGCGACTGGGGCAAGATGGTCGCGATGCAGAGCACGGACATCGTCCGTGTCCCGCTCGCCGACGCCACCCGCGAGCTGAAGACCGTGCCGCTGGAGCGGTACGCCGAGGCCGAAGTCTTCTTCGGTAGCTGATCGACGGCCTACGGGCGTGGCGGGCCGGCGACCCGGCCCGCCACGCCCGTGCCCACGTGACCCGGGAAGGGGTACGGCTGATGGCACGCCAGGTGCACACGGTCGCGGTGATCGGCGCCGGCAAGATCGGTGAGCTGATGCTCTCCGGGCTGCTGCGTTCCGGCTGGCCGGTGGAGCGGCTGCTCGCCACCGCGCGTCGGCCCGCCCGGGCGAAGGAACTGGCCGACCGCTACGGCGTACGGGTGGTGGACAACCTGACCGCCGTGACCGAGGCCGAGGTGCTGGCCGTGTCGGTCAAGCCGCAGGACGCCGCCGCGCTGCTGGACGAGATCGGCCCGAAGGTGCCGGCCGACAAGCTGGTCATCTCGCTCTGCGCCGGCCTGCCGACCGCGTTCTTCAACCGCCGGCTGCCAGAGGGCACCCCCGTGGTCCGGGTGATGACCAACACCCCGGCGCTCGTCGACCAGGCGATGAGCGCCATCTCGGCGGGCGCGCACGCCACCGGCGAGCACCTGGCTCTGGCCGAGGAGATGTTCTCCCCGCTCGGCTCGACGGTGCGGGTGCCCGAGTCGCAGCAGGACGCGGTCACCGCGCTCTCCGGCTCCGGCCCGGCCTACTTCTACCTGCTGGTCGAGGCGATGATCGACGCGGGCATCCTGCTCGGCCTGCCGCGCCAGGTGGCGCACGAGCTGATCGTGCAGACCGCGATCGGCTCGGCGGTGATGTTGCGTGACTCCGGCGAGCACCCGGTGAAGCTGCGTGAGGCGGTCACCTCGCCGGCCGGCACCACCATCTCCGCGATCCGCGAGCTGGAGAACCACGGCGTACGGGCGGCCATGCTGGCGGCGCTGGAGGCGGCCCGGGACCGGGCGCGGGAACTCGCCGCTCAGGCCGACTGACGTTCAGCCGGGCCGCGACGCCGGTCGCGGGTGCCGCCGCAGCAGCAGGATGAGCACGGCCAGGGCGAGCGTCCCCCACAGCGGCACCCAGCGGGGCCGTTGCTGGGCGAGCGTGCCGACCGCGCCGCCGACGCTGTAGCTGACCAGGGCGAGCAGCCCGAGCAGGGTGCCCCGCCGGGCCCGGCCCCGGCCGGCGGTGGGGCCGAACAGCCAGCGGGCGGCCCGCTCACCGGTCTTCGTCGTGGTGTCCGACTGGTAGGTGATCGGCGTCGCGATCCCCGCGGTACGGGTCGCCAGTGTGGTCAGGCTGCCCATGGCGACCGCGCCGGCCGCGGCGAGCAGCACCCGCGACGCCGTGCCGTCCCGGCCGTACGGGAGCACCAGGTTGAGCACCGTCCAGGCGACCATGGCGGCCTCGGTGACGGCGATGTCGACAAGTGGCGCCACGGTCGGCCGGGTGCGACCGCGGAGCAGGGCGACCAGTCCGGCGGCGGTGGCGAACGCGACGATCGAGGCGGCGGAGACCGGCCATGTGGCGTGCCCGCCGGCCGGTCCCATGCCGAGGAAGATGGCGTTGCCGGACTGGTTGGCGACGAACGCGCCGTAGCGCAGGAACGCGAAGGCGTCCAGCGCGCCGGCGGTGACGACGGCGAGCACGAGTGCCGCGAGCGGGTGGCGGAACTCGCGGTAGGAGTCCGCGGAGCCGTACGGCGCCGAGCGGTTCACCCTTCCCCCGTCCGTCCGCAGGAGCAGCCCCGGCGGCGTCCGGACGTTCCGCTGTCGCACCGCTGCGGCGAACCTACCATATGTCGCGTATGTAGGGCTTTCAACCCTTTCGATGGCAGCCTGCACGGCCGTGAGGCGATCCGGCGGGAACTGCGGTCCCCGCAGTGGCGCCGTCCGCTCGAGCAGATCCAGCAGATGTGGGTCGCCGACTACGACCGGCGCAGGCGGGCGCACGCGGATTCCTGAGATCTTGCTGAAAACCTCCTTTCCCCGCAAACCACCCCTAATGTGACGGAATAGCCGAAAGTACGTGGAGGGATCGCGACGTGCATCTCACGCCGAAGGAATTCGACAAGCTGACGATTCACTCGCTGGCGATGGTCGCCAACGCCCGCAAGGCGCGTGGGGTCAAGCTCAACCACCCCGAGGCGGTGGCGGTGATCTGCGCGGCGGCGCTCGAGGGCGCGCGCGAGGGCAAGACCGTCGAGGAGGTCATGAACGACGCGAGCCACGTGCTCACGGCCGACGACGTGATCCCCGGTGTGGCGGACATGATCCCGATGCTCCAGGTCGAAGCGGTCTTCACCGACGGGTCACGGCTGATCACCGTCCACTCACCCATCCAGTAGAGCAGCGACCGGAGGCCACGGTCTCCGGCAGAGCGGGGGCGACATGGCGAAGCAACACCCGGGACCGAACTCCAAGCACCTTCGGCCCATCGGCGGCTACAAGCTCAGCGACCAACCCCTGGAACTCAACGCCGGGCGGCCGGTGACCGAGGTGGTCGTGCACAACACCGGCGACCGGCCCATCCAGGTCGGCTCCCACTTCCACTTCTTCGAGGCCAACCGCTTCCTGGAGTTCGACCGTCCGGCGGCGTTCGGGAAGCGGCTGAACATCCCGGCCACGACCTCGATCCGGTTCGAGCCGGGCGACCGCAAGACCGTCCAGCTCGTCCCGTACGGCGGCTCCCAGCGGGTGTACGGCTTCAACGGCCTGGTCCAGGGCTGGACCGGCGACGGGCCGATCCCCGGCTACCGGCCGGACCGGGCCGAGGCGCTCCACCAGGCCCAGACGCGCGGCTTCAAGACCACCTCGCAGCAGCAGGACCAGGGCAAGGGCCAGGACCAGGGCAAGGGCAAGAACGCATGAGTCAGATCTCACGGCAGGAATACGCCGGAATGTACGGCCCGACCACGGGCGACCAGATCCGGCTGGGTGACACCGACCTCTACATCGAGATCGAGAAGGACCTGCGGGTCCTCGGTGACGAGGTCATGTACGGCGGCGGCAAGACCCTGCGCGACGGCATGGGCAGTGCCAGCCAGGCCACCAGCGCGGAGGGCGTGGTGGATCTGGTGATCACCAACGTGACAGTCGTCGACGCGCTGCTCGGCGTGGTCAAGGCGGACGTCGGGATCAAGGACGGGAAGATCGCCGGGATCGGCAAGGCCGGCAACCCCAACATCATGGACGGGGTGACCCCGGGCCTGGTGACCGGGCCGGGCACCGACGCGATCTCCGGTGAGCATCTGATCCTGACCGCCGGCGGCATCGACGCGCACGTCCACCTGGTCACCCCGCAGCAGGTGTGGGCCGCGCTGAGCAACGGCGTCACCACCCTCTGGGGCGGCGGCACCGGGCCCACCGACAGCACCAACGGCGTCACCATCACGCCCGGCCCGTGGAACATCCAGAACATGATGCGGTCCTTCGAGGACCTGCCGATCAACATCGGCCTGCTGGGCAAGGGCAACAGCAGCGGCCGGGCGCCGCTCGTCGAGCAGATCATGGCCGGGGTGCCCAGCTTCAAGATCCACGAGGACTGGGGTGCGCCGCCCGCGGTGATCCGGTCCTGCCTGGCCGTCGCCGACGAGTACGACGTCCAGATCAGCATCCACACCGACACGCTCAACGAGAGCGGCTACATCGAGGACAGCATCGCCGCCTTCGAGGGCCGCACCATCCACACCTTCCACACCGAGGGCGCCGGTGGCGGGCACGCGCCGGACATCATCAAGGTCGCCGGCCAGATGAACGTCCTGCCCGCGTCGACCACGCCCACCGTGCCGTACGGCATCAACAGCCAGTCCGAGCTGTACGACATGATCATGGTCTGCCACAACTTCAACCCGAAGGTGCCCTCGGACGTCGCCTTCGTGGAGAGCCGGATCCGCACCGAGACGATCGCCGCCGAGGACGTGCTCCTCGACGAGGGCGTCATCTCGATGATGCAGAGCGACTCGCAGGCCATGGGCCGGGTGGGGGAGACCTGGCTGCGCACCGTCCAGCTCGCCGGGCAGATGAAGAACGTCCGCGGCAAGCTGGCCGAGGACTCCGACGCCAACGACAACTTCCGCGTCCTGCGCTACGTCGCCAAGATGACCATCAACCCGGCGATCACCCAGGGCGTCTCGCACGTCATCGGCTCGGTCAGCCCCGGCAAGCTCGCCGACCTGGTGCTCTGGGAGCCCGCGTTCTTCGGCACGAAGCCGAAGATGGTCCTCAAGGGCGGCATGATCGCCTGGTCGATCATGGGTGACCCGAACGCGTCGCTGCCCACCCCGCAGCCGGTCTACTACCGGCCCATGTTCGGCGCCACCGGTTCGCAGGTCGCCAAGAACTGCGTGACGTTCGTGTCCCGCGCCGCGCACGAGTCGGGCGTGGCCGAGCAGTTGGGCCTGCAACGGCAGGTCGTGCCGGTCTACGGCTGCCGCAACCTGACCAAGCGCGACATGGTGCGCAACGACCGTACGCCGAAGCTCGAGGTCGACCCGGAGACCTTCGCCGTGAAGATGGACGGCGTGCACGCGACAGTGCCGGCGGCCAAGAACCTCCCCCTCAGCCAGCTCTACTTCTTCAGCTGACCCGGCGCGGCGACCGCTCCCGGCCGGGCCGGCGGCGGGGTCGCGTGAAAGGAGAACACATGCTCGTCGAAACGGTACTCGGCAACGTGAACGAGCCGGCCTGGACCGAGCGGCTCCGCGAGGCAAAGGTCGACGACCTGGTCCTCGACCAGTGGGACGCCCAGAAGAGCCGGCTGCGCCGGACCACCAGTCTCGGCACCGAACTGGCGCTGTCCCTGGCCCGCGGCGTACGGCTGCGCGACGGTGACGTGCTCGCCTGGGACGACGCCACCGCGACCGCTGTGGTGGCCCGCATCGCGCTCGGCGAGGTCATGGTGGTGCACCTCGACACGCTGCACGGCGAGTCGCTGGACATGGTGATCCGCTCCGCCGTCGAACTGGGCCACGCGATCGGCAACCAGCACTGGCCGGCGGTGGTGAAGGGCACCAAGATGTACGTCCCGCTCACTGTGGACCGCAAGGTCATGGACTCGGTGATGCGCACCCACGCGTTCACCGGTCTCACCCACGAGTTCATTCCCGGCACCGAGATCATCGCGTACCTGGCCCCGCACGAGTCGCGGCGCCTGTTCGGCGGGGCCGACTCGACCCCGCACACGCACCTGCCCGCCGACCTGAACTGAGGGGCCGCGGTGTCCACGGTGACCGAGGCCCTGAAGCTGCTCCAGTTCGGCGACTCGGTCTTCCCGGTCGGCGCGTTCTCCTTCTCCAACGGGCTGGAGACGGCGGTCGAGCAGGGCGCGGTGCACGACCGGGCCACGTTGCAGGAGTTCGTGCGGACGGTCACCCGCGCCGCCGCCACCGGTGACGGGGTGGCGCTGCTCGTGGCGCACCGCGCCGCCCGTGCCGGTGACCTCGACCGGATCCGGGCGGCCGACGAGGCCGTACACCTGCGCAAGATCAACGAGGAGACGCGGACGATGACCGTCCGCATGGGGCGCAAGCTGGCCGAGGCCGCCGAACGGGTGGTGGGGGAGTCCCTGCTGCGCAAGCGCGTCGCGGAGAGCGGCGCCGGCGTCCCGGTCACCTACCCGGTCGCGCTCGGCGTGCTCTTCGCCGAACTCGGCGTGGGCGAGGCGGACGCGTTCGCCGCCCACCAGTACGGCGCGGCCTCCATGGTGCTCGGCGCGGCGGTCCGGCTGATGCGGGTGGACCACCTCGACACCCAGTCGATCCTCTTCGCGGTCAACGAGCGGGTCGGCGAGGACTACGAGGAGGTGCGCACCGCCGGGCTCGACGACATGCAGAGCTTCGCGCCGCACCTCGACGTGCTGGCCGGCGCGCACCAGCACGCACACGTACGGATGTTCATGAGCTGACCGCTCATCACCTGAAGGGCTTTTCAACAATGAAATCAGCGAGTCGGATCGGTGTGGGCGGCCCGGTGGGCAGCGGCAAGACGGCGATCATCGAGGCCGTCGTGCCCCGCCTGGTCGAGCAGGGCCTGCGCATCCTGGTCATCACCAACGACGTGGTCACCACCGAGGACGCCAAGCACGTCCGCCGCGCGCTGACCGGCGTGCTGGTGGAGGAACGCATCGTCGGCGTGGAGACCGGCGCCTGCCCGCACACCGCCGTTCGTGAGGACCCGAGCATGAACCTCGCCGCGGTGGAGGACATGGAGGCGCGGTTCCCGGACAGCGACGTCGTGCTCATCGAGAGCGGCGGGGACAACCTCACGCTCACGTTCAGCCCCGCGCTCGTCGACTACTTCATCTACGTGATCGACGTGGCGGCCGGCGACAAGATCCCGCGCAAGAACGGCCCGGGTATCTCCAAGTCCGACATCCTCGTGATCAACAAGACGGACCTGGCCCCGTACGTCGACGCCGACCTGGACGTGATGGCCCGCGACGCCGAGCTGATGCGCGGCGGCAAGCCGTTCGTGTTCACCAACTGCAAGACCGGCGAGGGCATCGACGACCTGGTGGACCTGGTCCGTCGCAACGCGCTGTTCGACGCCGAAGTGCTGGCATGACCACTCTGGACTCCGTCCGGGAACTCGCGCCGTACCAGGACCAGCCGGCGCAGCTGCCGGCCGCCGCGAACGGCAAGGTGGGCATCCTCCGGCTGGGGTTCGAGCGGCGCGCGGACCGGACCATCCTGCGCGACGTCTTCCGGCAGTCGCCGCTGCTGGTGCAGCGTGCGCTGTACTGGGACGAGGAAATGCCGGGCCTGCCCTGCGTCATGATCCTCACCACCTCCGGCGGCGTGCTCCAGGGCGACCGGCTACGGATGGACGTCGACCTGGGCCCGGGCGCACAGGCGCACCTGGTCACCCAGGCCGCCACCAAGATCCAGGAGATGGACGCCAACTACGGCACCCAGACCCAGAGCTTCACCCTGGCCGACGACGCCTACCTGGAGTTCCTGCCCGAGCCGGTGATCCCGTTCCGGCGCAGCCGGTTCGTCTCCGACACCGTGGTCCGGCTGCCGGAGACCGCAACGATGCTGTACGCGGAGGTGCTCCAGCCCGGCCGCAAGTACTACCGCGACGGCGAGATCTTCGCGTACGACCTGTTCTCCACCACGCTGCGGGCCCAGCGGCCGGACGGACGCCCGCTGTTCGTGGAGAAGTTCGTCATCACGCCCGGCCGCTTCCCGGTGACGCGGATCGGGATGATGGACCGCTTCCACGTCTTCGGCAACGTCGTGCTGCTCACCGACCCGGACCGGGCGGCCCGGGTGTTCGAGCGGACCGCGACACCGGTGTGGGACGAGCAGACACCGCTGGCCACTGCGGTGAGCCGGCTGCCCAACGACGCCGGACTGGTGTTCAAGGTGCTGGGCCAGGAGACCGAACCGGTCCGCGCAGCGGTACGCGAGTTCTGCGTCGCCGCCCGCGAAGAGGTGACCGGCTGCACCTTCCCGCCGGTCTTCAGCTGGCGTTGAGGCGAGGAGAACAGCGACATGGCCGACATCGGACGTGGCTGGCGCCACCTGGCCGACCGGAACCCGGCGGCCGGATTCGTCGACGCGAGCCTGCGCGGCGCCGCGCAGGTGGTGCTCCAGAACAATCCACTCAGCGGCCTGCTCATCCTGATCGCGCTGGCCTGGGGCGCGTTCGAGAACGGGACGCCCCGGGTGTTCGGCGGCGGCGTGCTCGCCCTGGTCGTGGGCACCGCCACCGCGCTGGCGCTGCGGGTCGACATGTCCAGCTGGCGCAAGGGCCTGTTCGGCTTCAGCCCGCTGCTGACCGGGCTCGCGGTGCCCACGTTCCTCGACCAGCGCCCGCTGATGTGGCTCTACCTCGTGCTCGGTGCGATCGGCACGGTGGTGGTCACACTCGCCCTCAACGCCGTGTTCAAACGCTGGAACCTGACCGCCTACACGTTCCCGTTCGTGCTCACGACCTGGTTCCTGCTGATGGCGGCGTACCAGTTCGACAGGTTCACCGTGCTCACCAAGCTGACGCCGAAGTTCCCCGGTGAGGGATCGTCGGCCGGCGGCACGTTCGACTGGGGCCTCGTCCCGACGTTCTTCAAGGGCGTGTCCCAGGTCTACCTGATCGAGAGCTGGGTGACCGGCCTGCTCATCCTCGTCGCCCTCCTGATCAACTCCCGGTGGTCGGCGCTGTTCGCGGTGATCGGCGCCGTCGGCGCGACACTGCTGGCGCTCTGGTTCGGCGCCGACGGCGCGTCCCTGGACAAGGGGCTGTTCGCCTTCAACGCGGTCCTGACCGCGATCGTGGTGGGCGCTGTCGCGCACCGCCCCGGCGCGCTGGTGACCGTCTACACGCTGTTCGGCATCGCGCTGACGCTGGTCGTGCAGATGGCGCTGACCACGATGCTCACGCCGCTGGGCATCCCGGTGCTGACCGGTCCGTTCAACATCGCCACCTGGCTGTTGCTGCTGCCGGACCGGCACTTCGCGCCGCTGCCCAACCACGAACGGGTCAGGGACAGCGTCCTGCACACCGTGCGCGACTCCGTCCACCTGCGAGAGAAGGAGGGAAACCGTGTCCGCTCCGAACGCGGGTGACACCGCCTGGGTGCTTGTCTGCGCCGGGCTGGTCCTGTTCATGACGCCGGGGCTCGCCGCTTTCTACGGCGGCATGGTCCGTACCCGCAACGTGCTGGCGATGCTGCAACAGAACATGATCGCGCTGGGCGTGGTCAGCCTGACCTGGGTGCTCGTCGGCTACACCATCGCCTTCGGCGACGACGCCGGCAGCGGGCTGTTCGGCAACCTGGAGCTGTTCGGGCTCACCGACCTGAAGGTGCCGCCCGCGCCGAACCTGCACGTGGTCGACGGCCGGATCACCATCCCGACGCTGGCGTTCGTACTGTTCCAGATGATGTTCGCGGTGATCACGCCCGCGCTCGTCACCGGCGCCACCGCGGGTCGGCTCAAGTTCGGTGGCTGGGTGCTGTTCCTCGCGGTCTGGTCGATTGTGGTCTACGCGCCGATCGCGCACTGGCTCTGGCACCCCGGCGGATGGCTCGCGAAGTTCGGCACCCAGGACTGGGCCGGCGGTCTGGTTGTGCACGCCAGCGCCGGCGCCGCCGTCCTCGCCGTCCTGCTCGTCGTCGGCCGCCGCCGGGACTGGCCGCACACCGCCGCGCCACCGAACTCGATTCCGCTGACCATCGTCGGCGCCGGCATCCTCTGGTTCGGCTGGTTCGGCTTCAACGGCGGCGACGGCCTCCAGGCCAACGGCCTGGCCGCGCAGGCCGTCCTCAACACGCACCTCGCCGCCGCCGCGGCGATGCTCGTCTGGCTGGCGCTGGAACGCGTCACGGACGGACACAGCACCGTCGTGGGCGCGGTCTCCGGCGCGGTCGCGGGCCTCGCGACAGTCACCCCGACCGCCGGGTACGTCAACGCGGCCTCGGCCGTCGCGATCGGCGCGTTGGCCGGCCTGGTCTGCCACTTCGCGCTGAAGCTGAAGTACCTGCTGCGCCTCGACGACGCCCTCGACGTGCTCGCCGTGCACTTCGTCGGCGGCATGCTCGGCACGCTCCTGCTCGGCCTGTTCGGCAACCGCGGGGTCAACCCGCTCGGCGCCGACGGGCTGTTCCTCGGCGGCGGAGGTGGCCTGCTGTGGCGCCAGCTCGTCGGCGTGGTGAGCGTGGTCGCGTTCTCCTTCGTCCTGACCTGGCTGATCGCCGCCGGGGTGCAGGCGCTCATCGGCCTGCGCGTACCGCCGGCCGACCAGGAACGCCTGGACCAGGCGCAGCAGGGCGCCGACGCGTACCACCTGGGCGGCGTCACCAGCCTGACCGCGCCCGGCGCGCCCCGGCGTCGTACCGCGACGGCGCCGGCCGGCGAACCGGCAGTGCCCCCCGGCCGGCGGGTACGGCTGGTCACCGCGCTGCTGGAACCGGACCCGGCGGCGAACAGCGCCGACCTGCGCGACGCGCTGCTGCGCGCCGGCGCGATCTCGGTCATCGTGAGCGACGCCGCCGTGGCGACCACGACACCTCAGGCCAGCCTGCTACCCCGCGGCTACTGGCAGGACCAGCCCCTCGCCGCCCGGCTGCGCGTCACCGTGCTGGTCGGCGCGGACGGGGTGGGGGCGGTGCTGGACGAGTTGGACCGGATGGGCGCGCGCCGGGCCGACACGTTCGTGCAGGAGGCGGAACGCGTCCAGTCCTGACAGTCGGCGGCGAAAACCGCTGTCCGGTTGCCGGGTGCACTGGTAGAAAGCCGACGTGCACAAGACGTTGACGTTCTCCGATCATCTGCGGCTCATCGACGAACGGTCGACCGCCTTCCGCACCACGGTCGCCGCGGCGCCCAGCCTCGACATGACGGTTCCCACCCATCCGGAGCGGACGCTGTTCGATCTCGTCCGACACGTGGGCACGGGCCGTCGCAAAGCAGCCGCGATCGTCGCCGCGGGGCCCGCGGACGGGCCCCCGGAGGCGTCGGCATGGGAGGACGGAGTGGGTGCGCCCCGGGAACGCGAGGCGCTGCTGGCCTGGTGGACCGAGTCCGTCGAGCGGTTGACGAGGGCGCTGGGTGAGGCCGGCCCGGATCGCGGTTGCTGGACGTGGTGGGACGACTCGCCGTCCCCGCAAACCGCTGGTGCCTGGGCGCGGCGACAGGTTCCCGAGATCGCGGTGCACACCTACGACGCCCAGCTCACGGTGGGCAGCCCTCAGCCGCTGCCGGAGGAGGTCGCCCTCGACGGTTTCGACGACTGCCAGTTCACCCTCTGCGCGACGACTGTCGCCTGGCCGCACCGGCCCGCCGTCGTCGACTACCACGCCGTCGAGGGCCGCTCCTGGCGCCTCCGGCTGTCCGCCGAGGGGGCGCAGGTCGCCCACCTCACGCCCGCTGCCGGTGGGGCCCCGGACGCGGCCGACGTCTCCGCCCGGGGCACCGCCAGTGACTTGGTCCTGTTCTTCTACGGCCGCATACCGCTGGATTCCCTGCAGTTCGACGGCGACCGTCGCATCTTCGACCAGCTCGCGGCCTGGGACCCGTCCGTGTAGCCGGTCGTGCCGCATACTGGCTCGGTGTTCACTCTCGCCCAGGCGCGACACCTGGTGGCAACGTTGCGGCCGCGCGTTGACGAGCTGATCCGGTTGCGGGCCGACCTGGCCGAGTTGCGTGTCGATCTGGCCGACCACGGCGTCAGCGCGCTCGGCGGGCTGGCCGAGGTGAAGGCGTTGGAGGCGCGCCTGCATCTCGTGGTGGACGAGTTCCACCAGCACGAGATCGCGGTCAAGGGAATCGCTCCGGTGCTGCTCGACTTTCCCGGTGAACGTGACGGCCGGGCGGTGCTCTGGTGCTGGCTGGAGGGGGACACCGACATCCGGTGGTACCACCGGGTCGAGTGCGGGTTCGCCGGCCGCCGTCCGGTCTGAGCCGTTCGTGGGTGACGCGCGGCGGGCGGTGCCGTCCGACGCCGACGAGCTGGTGCGGTTGCGTGGGCTGATGCTGGCCGGAATGAGTGGGGTGCCGACGCCGCCGGGTCGCTGGCAGGACGTCGCCCGGGACAATCTGCATGCCTGGCTGGCCGAGCCGGATCCCTGGCTCGCCGCCTTCGTGGTCGACACGCCGGACGGCGCGTCGCTGGCGGCCTGCGCGGTGGGCACTGTGGAGCGGCGGCTCGGCGGGCCGGACGACCCGAGCGGCCTGGTCGGGTACGTCTTCAACGTCAGCACCGACCCGGCGTACCGCCGGCGTGGCCACAGCCGGTCATGCGTGACCGCGCTGCTGGCCTGGTTCCGGGAGCGGGGCGTACGCCGGGTCGACCTGCGGGCCTCGGCGGCCGGCCGGCCGCTCTACCGCGCCCTGGGTTTCCGGGAGACCGCCGACCCGGCGATGCGGCTGACCTTTCCGGCGGAATCCTTCATTCCACCCCGCGAAACCGGCAGCGATTTGTAGCGAGTAGTCGCTATGCGCGCCGAACCGCAAATCGGTGATCTTCCATGCGCTGTGATCTTATTGATATCTATCTCTCACCACCACTTCACGCCCCCAGGAGTGCGACGTGCGGAGATCCCGTCTTGCCACCCTCGCCCTGACCCTGGCCGCCTCGGTCGGGGTCACCCTGTCTCTGGCCGCCCCCGCCCAGGCGGCCCCGACCGACCGCTACGTCGCGCTCGGCGACTCGTACGCCTCCGGCGTCGGCGCCGACAGCTACACGTCCGAGAGCGGTAACTGTCTACGCAGCACGAACGCCTACCCGGCGCTCTACAACGCCAACATCAAGCCCGCGTCGTACCGGTCGGTCGCCTGCTCCGGCGCCACCACGACGGACGTCATCAACAGCCAGCTCTCCGCGCTCTCCTCCACCACCACGCTGGTCAGCGTCACGGTGGGCGGCAACGACGTCGGCTTCGCCAACATCATGAGCACCTGTGTGCTCCAGGGGGAGACCCAGTGCGTGGCGGCTGTGCAGTCCGCCATGAACGTGGCCCGCACCTCGATGCCGGGCCGCCTCGCCAACGTCTACAACGGCATCAAGAGCCGCTCGCCCTCGGCTCGCGTCGTGGTGGTCGGCTACCCGGTCTTCTACCAGCTCGGCACCACCTGCGTCGGGCTCAGCGCGACGTCCCGGGCGAAGATCAACGAGGGCATCAACCTGCTCGACGACATCACCCGTACGGCCGCCGTCTCGGCCGGCTTCACATTCGCCGACGTCCGCTCCATCTTCGTCGGCCACCAGCTGTGCAGCTACGGGACCAAGTGGCTGCACGCGCTCAACGTGCTCAGCCTGAGCAAGTCGTACCACCCGACGGCGGCCGGGCAGTCCGGCGGCTACTACCCGGTCTTCCGGGCCGCCGCCGGCTGACCCGCCCGACGGCAGCGGCACGCCTCCGAACGGGGGCGTGCCGCTTCGCCGTGCCCGGCGGCCGTCAGGCCGGCAGGACCTTCTCGATCGCCGTACGCAGCTCGGGATCCTCGGGCGTGACCTGCGGGCCGAACCGGGCGGCCACCGTGCCGTCCGGCGCGACGAGGAACTTCTCGAAGTTCCAGCGCACGTCGCCGGTGTGGCCCTCGGCGTCCGGCGTGGACACCAGCTCCGCGTAGAGCGGGTGCCGGTCCGGCCCGTTGACGTCGACCTTCTCCGTCAGCGGGAACGTCACGCCGTAGTTGACCTGGCAGAACTCCTCGATCTCGGCGGCGCTGCCCGGCTCCTGGCCGGCGAACTGGTTGCACGGCACCCCGAGCACCGTCAGCCCGCGTCCGGCGTACGTGTCGGCGAGCTCCTGAAGGCCCGCGTACTGCGGGGTGAGGCCGCAGCGGGAGGCCACATTGACCACGAGCAGGGCGCGGCCGCGGTAGCGGCCGAGGTCGGCCGGGCCGCCGGTGAGGGCGTCGATCTGGACGTCGAAAACGGTCATGGGACGAGGCTACGACTCGTCGTGCCCACCGTCCCGCGTCACCCGTGAAATCGATGCATCGACATCTTGACGAAGTGGTGACGGCGTGAGTAGCGTCTCAGCAATCAATTTGGAAAGTTTCCTAACTATTGGAGGGACGCTGTATGAAGAGATCGCTCCGCCGGGCCCTGTGGGCCACCGGCGCCGTGGTCGCGCTTGCGGTCGCCGCGGTGCCCATGACCACCGCGTCGGCCGCCGGCAGCGTCACCGCCACGTTCGCCAAGGTGCAGGACTGGGGGACCGGCCACGAGGGACGGGTGACCGTCACCAACGGCACCAGCTCCACCGTCAACGGCTGGCGCATCGAGTTCACGCTGCCCTCCGGCACCTCGATCAGCAGCTCCTGGGACGCCGACATCACCCGTAGCGGCGACCGCTACGTGGCGGTCAACAAGAGCTGGGCGTCGACGCTCGCCCCCGGCGCCAGCTTCAGCTGGGGCTACAACGGCACCGGCGCGTACAAGGCGCCGGTGAGCTGCACCATCAACGGTGGTACCTGCACCGGCGGCGGCACGCCGACGACCACCGCGCCGACCACCGCACCGCCGACCACGACGCCACCCACCACCACTCCGCCGACAACCACCCCGCCGACCACGCAGCCGCCCACCACGCCGCCGCCCGGCGGCAAGAAGATCGTCGGCTACTTCGCCGAGTGGGGCGTCTACGCCCGCAACTACCACGTCAAGAACATCCACACCAGCGGCTCGGCCGCGAAGCTGACCCACATCCTGTACGCCTTCGGCAACACCACCGGCGGCCGGTGCAGCATCGGGGACAGCTACGCCGACTACGAGAAGGCGTACACCGCGGCGGACAGTGTCGACGGCGTCGCCGACACCTGGGACCAGCCGCTGCGCGGCAGCTTCAACCAGCTGCGCAAGCTCAAGAAGATGTACCCGAACCTGAAGGTGCTCTGGTCCTTCGGCGGCTGGACCTGGTCCGGCGGCTTCACCCAGGCCGCGCAGAACCCGGCCGCGTTCGCCGACTCCTGCTACTCCCTGGTCAAGGACCCGCGCTGGGCGGACGTCTTCGACGGCATCGACGTGGACTGGGAGTACCCGAACGCCTGCGGCCTCCAGTGCGACAGCAGCGGCCCGAACGCGTTCAAGAACGTGGTGTCGGCGCTGCGGAGCAAGTTCGGCTCCAGCTTCCTGGTCACCGCGGCGATCACCGCCGACGGCAGCAACGGCGGCAAGATCGACGCCACCGACTACGCCGGCGCCGCGAACAGCCTCAACTGGCTGATGCCGATGACGTACGACTACTTCGGCGCCTTCAACGCCCAGGGGCCGACCGCGCCGCACTCGCCGCTCTACTCCTACGCGGGCATCCCGCAGCAGGGCTTCTGGTCCGACGCGGCGATCCAGAAGCTCAAGTCCAAGGGCGTACCGTCCAGCAAGCTGCTGCTCGGCGTCGGGTTCTACGGACGCGGCTGGACCGGCGTGACCCAGGCCGCGCCCGGCGGCAGCGCCACCGGCGCGGCACCTGGTACCTACGAGGCCGGCATCGAGGACTACAAGGTGCTCAAGAACAGCTGCCCGGCCACGGGCACCGTCGGCGGCACGGCGTACGCCAAGTGCGGCAGCAACTGGTGGAGCTACGACACGCCGTCGACCATCGGCGGCAAGATGAGCTACGCCAACAGCCAGGGCCTCGGTGGCGCGTTCTTCTGGGAGCTCTCCGGTGACACCAGCAACGGCGAGCTGATCGGCGCCATCAAGGGCGGTCTCGGCTGAGCCGAGGGCCGACGCACCACCCACCCGGCGGGGAGGGGCCGTACCGGCCCCTCCCCGCCCGCGTGCCGTCCTGGCCGAGCGCGCCGATCCGGGTCAGGATGGGGAGTCACCCGGCCACGCGGGCCGGATGTGACACACTCGCCGCTCGACGAGTCCACGCGACGGGAGGACAGATGGGCCGCAGCCACCGGGACCGGTTCGCCGGTCTCGTCGTCCTCGCGCTCCTGCCGGCGGCCCTGGCCGCCTGCGGTTCGGGCGGCCAGGACGGCAAAGACGCCCCGCCCAGCGGGAAGGCACCGGCCGAGGAGGCGGCGGCCAAGAGCCGCGAACGTGTGCAGGCGTACCTGGACGCGCTCACCGCCCGCGACGCCGCCGCCGGCCGCAGCCAGCTCTGCGCGCCCATGCACGCCGCCTTCGACTCCGCCGCCACCGGCCCGAACGGCGACTTCGCCGACCACTTCACCGTGCCCGAGGCGACGATCACCGAGGTCCGCTCCGGCCCGAACGGCCAGGAGGTCAGCGCCTCGATCACCGTCGCCGCCGGCTCGCGCAAGGCCGCCCGCACGCTGCTGTTCACCGTCACCCGTACCGGGGCGGACTGGTGTATCTCCGGCGAGGTGCCCGGCGAGCCCGCAGTCGAGGCGACCGCCGACCCGGCGGAGCCGCCGCCGCCCGCGCGGGCGCCCTCGCCGGTGCCCTCCCAGTGACCGGAACCATCCCCCTCGGCCGCGAGTGATCGAGACGGTCGCCGTACGCTTTCCTTCATGCGCCATGAGTGGCATCAGCTGAGTCACCCCGCCGTGGGCAGCCCTGGTCTGCAGACCAGCCGTCCGACCGCCGACTCCGCCGAGGACGCGGCCCTCGGCCTCGACCGTTGGCGGGAGCTGCCGCGCGCCCAGACCCCGCCGTGGGACGACCCGGCCCAGGTCGCCGAGGTCTGCCGCGTGCTGGACACGGTGCCCTCGGTGGTCGCGCCCTACGAGGTCGACCAGTTGCGGCAGCGGCTGGCGCTGGTCTGCGAGGGCAAGGCGTTCCTGCTCCAGGGCGGTGACTGCGCGGAGACCTTCGCCGACAACACCGAGAGCCACCTGCTCGCCAACGCCCGCACGCTGCTCCAGATGGCCATCGTGCTCACCTACGGCGCGTCGCTGCCCGTGGTCAAGGTCGCCCGGGTCGCCGGCCAGTACACCAAGCCCCGGTCCCTGCCGACCGACGCCCGGGGCCTGCCCGCCTACCGCGGCGACATGATCAATTCCCTGGAGGCCACGCCGGAGGCGCGGGTCGCCGACCCGCAGCGCATGATCCGGGCGTACGCCAACTCGGCCGCCGCGATGAACATGCTCCGGGCGTACCTGGCCGGCGGGCTGGCCGACCTGCACGCCGTGCACGACTGGAACAAGGACTTCGTCCGGCAGTCCCCGGCCGGCGAGCGCTACGACGCGATCGCCCGCGAGATCGACCGGGCGCTGGCCTTCATCCGGGCCTGCGGGATGACCGACGACGAGGCGCTGCGCACCGTCACGCTGCACTGCTCGCACGAGGCGCTGGCGCTGGAGTACGACCGGGCGCTGACCCGGATCTCCAACGGCAAGGCGTACGGCCTGTCCGGGCACTTCCTCTGGATCGGCGAGCGGACCCGGCAGATCGACGGCGCGCACATCGACTTCATCTCCCGCATCGCCAACCCGATCGGGGTCAAGCTCGGCCCGACGACCACCCCGGACGAGGCGATCGAGCTCTGCGAGAAGCTCAACCCGGACAACGTCCCCGGCCGGCTCACGCTGATCAGCCGGATGGGCAACCACCGCGTACGCGACGCGCTGCCGCCGATCGTCGCGAAGGTCACCGCCGCCGGCGCGAAGGTCGTCTGGCAGTGCGACCCGATGCACGGCAACACGCACGAGTCCTCGAACGGCTACAAGACCCGGCACTTCGACCGGATCGTCGACGAGGTGCTCGGCTACTTCGAGGTGCACCGGGGCCTGGACACCCACCCGGGCGGCCTGCACGTCGAGCTGACCGGCGAGGACGTCACCGAGTGCCTGGGCGGCGCCCAGGGCATCGAGGACCTGGACCTGCCCGACCGGTACGAGACCGCCTGCGACCCCCGGCTGAACACCCAGCAGTCGCTGGAGTTGGCGTTCCTGGTGGCGGAGATGCTCCGTGGCTGACGCGAGGAGTGAGCTTGCGAGCCCCGCAGTCGGCAGCCGGAAGAATCACAGTGGCTGACGCGAGGAGTGAGCTTGCGAGCCCCGCAGTCGGCAGCCGGAGGAGGCACAGTGGGTGAGGTCATCGATCTGCGGACGGACACCGTGACCCGGCCGA
The DNA here is from genome assembly GCF_027460145.1 of Micromonospora sp. WMMA1949. Taxonomy (NCBI): domain Bacteria; kingdom Bacillati; phylum Actinomycetota; class Actinomycetes; order Micromonosporales; family Micromonosporaceae; genus Micromonospora; species Micromonospora sp. WMMA1949. Next base: position 4,416,099 of record NZ_JAPZBG010000001.1, read on the forward strand.
CGCCGGGGATGCGGGAGGCGATGGCCGCCGCCGAGGTGGGCGACGACGTCTACGGCGAGGACCCGACGGTCACCGCGCTGGAGACCGAGGTGGCCGCGCTGTTCGGCCACGAGGCGGCGCTGTTCGCCCCGAGCGGCTCGATGGCCAACCAGATCGCGCTCCAGCTGCACGTGCCGCCCGGTGACGAGCTGCTCTGCGACGCCGACGCGCACGTGGTCACGTACGAGGTCGGCGCCGCCGCCGCGTACGGCGGGATCTCCTCGCGGACCTGGCCGACGGTGGGCGCGGAGCTGGACCCCGACGTGGTCGCCGGGATGATCCGGCCGGACGGCTACTTCGCGGTGCCCACGCGGGCGATCGCGGTGGAGCAGACCCACAACCGGGGCGGCGGCGGGGTGATCCCGCTGCCGACGCTGCGCCGGATGCGTGCGGTCGCCGACGAGCACGGGGTGGCCCTGCACTGTGACGGCGCGCGGATCTGGCACGCGCACGTCGCCGACGGGGTGCCGCTGGCCGAGTACGGCGTGCTGTTCGACACGCTGTCGGTGTGCCTCTCCAAGGGCCTCGGCGCGCCGGTCGGCTCGCTGGTGGTGGGCAGCGCCGAGAAGATCGCCCGGGCGCGGTTCCTGCGCAAGCGGATGGGCGGCGGCATGCGGCAGGTCGGCATCCTCGCCGCCGCCGGCCGGTACGCGCTGGCGCACCACGTCGAGCGGCTCGCCGACGACCACGCCAAGGCGGTCCGGCTGGCCGAGGCGGTCGCCCCGCACGGGGTGCTCGCGTCTGTGGTGCGCACCAACATCGTGCCGATCGACCTGACCAAGCACCCGCTGGACGCGCACGCGCTGGCGGCGGCCGCGCGGGCCGAGGGGTTGCTGATCTCGGTGCTCGGCCCGCGTACCGCCCGGCTGGTCACCCACCTGGACGTCACCGACGCGCAGGTCGACCGCGCCGCCACCATCCTGAACGCCGCGCTGCGCGCCTGACCTTCCGCCCCTGGGCGCTCCACCCCCGCCTCGTTGATCAAGGAGTTTGTGTCCGATTCCGCGCCGTAGCGGGACACGAACTCCTTGATCACCGCGGTCTCGCGGGGGGAGAGGGAGGGGGGAGGGGAACTGTCAGGGGTGGAGACGCTTCAGGGCGGCGATGTCGGCGGCGTGGCCGATGTGCTTCTCCGTGGGGGTCTCCACCAGCACGGGCACACCGGCGGTCGCCGGGTGGCGCATCAGCTCGGCGAACGCCGGCTCGCCGATGGTGCCCTTGCCGATGTTCTCGTGCCGGTCCCGGGTGGAGCCGCACAGGTCCTTCGAGTCGTTCGCGTGCACCAGCCGCAGCCGGTCCGCGCCCACGGTGGCGACGAGCGTGTCGAGGGTGGCGGTCATGCCACCCTCGGCGGCCAGGTCGTGACCGGCCGCCCAGGCGTGGCAGGTGTCGAAGCAGACCCCGAGCATCGGGTGCCGGTCGACCGCGTCCAGGTAGGGGCCGAGGTGCTCGACCCGGGACGCCAGTGACCGGCCGCCCCCGGCACTCGGCTCGACCAGCAGCATCGGCCCACCGGTGGCAGCGACCTCGTCGAGCAGCGGAAGCAGTGCCTCGCGGACCTGCCGCAGGGCCGCCTCGGCGTGACCGGCGTCGACCGAGCTGCCGGCGTGGAAGACCACGCCCTCGGCGCCGATCGCCCGGCCCCGCCGCAGTGCGTGCGCCAGCGTCTCGGCCGACCGGGTGACTGTTGCCGGGGTGGGGGAGCCGAGGTTGACCAGCAGCGACGCGTGGATGAAGACGGGCAGGCCGCGCTCACCGCACCCGTCGCGGAACAGCGTGTCCTGCGCCCGGTCGCCGGGCGGCAACGCCCAGCCGCGCGAGTTCGAGACGTAGACCTGCACCACCTCGGACTCGGCCGCGTCCGCGTACGGCAGGGCCGCCCGGGCCAGGCCGCCGGAGGTGGGGGTGTGCGACCCCACCCGCCGGCGCCCGTCACACCCGCTCACAGGCACGTCACCGTGATCGTCGTACCCGGCGGCACCGGCGTGTTCTCGGCCGGGTTCTGGATCCGGACGATGCCGTTCGGGTTGAGCTGGACGTTGACCGGGAAGCCCTGGCTCTCCAGCGTCTGCTTGGCCTGCTGGCAGGGCATGTCGATCACGCGGGGCACGGCCACCTGCGGCGGACCCTTGCTGATCTCCAGCTTGACCTGGGTGCCCTTCTCCACGCCGGCGCCGTCGGCCGGGCTCTGGCCGAGGATCTCGTCCTTCGGCTTGTCGGACTCCTTGACGGTCTCCACCGGCCTCAGCCCCAGCTGCGCGAGGATGGTGCGCGCTTCGGTGAGGCTCTTGCCGACCAGGTTGGGCACCGTCACCGGCGCGCGACCCTTGCTGAGGATCACCGTCACCTTCGCGCCGGGCTTGACCACAGTGCCCACCTTCGGGTCCGTGGCCAGCACGACACCCGCCGGCAGCGCGTCGTCGTACCGGGAGGAGCCCTTGGCCACGACCAGGTTGGCGCCCTCCAGCTCGGCCTGGGCCAGCGCGTAGTCCTTGCCGACCACGTCCGGCACCGGCAGCCGCTCCGGGCCGAGGGACAGGGTCAGCGTGATCGTGCCGCCCTTGACGATCCGCGCGGCCGAGCCGGGATCCTGCACGAGCACGGTGTCCTTGGGGGCCTGCTCGTCGTGGCGTGGGGCGGTGTACCGCAGCGTGAAGCCGCCGCGCTGGGCCTGCGCCTCCGCGTCGGCCTTGGTCAGGCTCACCATCTGCGGCGCGACCGTGTAGCGGCCCACGCCGAACCACCAGCCACCCACCGCGGCGACCAGGCCGAGCACCACGACCGCCGCGGCGACGGCCAGCCGCCCGCGCGGCGAGCCCATGATCCGGGTACGCAGGGCGGCGAACCCGGTCCCCGGGTCGTCCTCCTCGACGGCGCGGCGCCGGTGCGGGCGCGGCGCGGCGCCGCCCTCGGGCAGCCGGGCCCACGACGGGCGCTCGGCCGGCCGGACCGCGGCCACCATCTGGGTCGGCTGGCTCAGGATCGCCGTGTCGTCGCTGAGCTGCGGCAGCACCGTGGTGTGCGCGTGCGGGTCGCCCAGCTGCTCGCGGGCGGCCTGCACCTCGCTCAGCAGCGCCGCGGCGTCGGCCGGCCGACCGGCCGGATTCCGCCGGGTGGCCCGGGCGACGAGCGCGTCGAGGGCCGGCGGCAGCGTCGGCACCAGCGTCGACGGCGCCGGTACGTCCCGGTCGACGTGCTGCCACGCGACCTCCACCGGGCGGTCGCCGTCGTACGGCACCCGGCCGGTGAGCATCTCGAACAGCACGATGCCGGCGGAGTAGACGTCGGTGCGCGGATCCGCGTGGCCCTGGGTGACCAGCTCCGGCGCGACGTACGCCACGGTCGCCATGAGCTGGTTGCCGTTCTCGTCCTCGGCGCTCGCCTCGACGGCACGGGCCAGCCCGAAGTCGGCCACCTTGACCACGCTGTCGACCAGGTTGCGGCTGCCGCCGGTGGGCACCTCGGCGACGAGCACGTTCTCCGGCTTGACGTCGCGGTGCACCAGGCCGGCCCGGTGCGCGGCGGCCAGCGCGGCGAGCATCTGCTCGGTGATCGCGAGCGCCTCGTCCGGGTTCAGCCGGCGGCGCTCGGCGAGCACGTCGCGCAGCGTGCGGCCACGGACGTACTCCATCACCAGGTACGGCAGGCCGGCGTGGATGCCCTGGTCGTACACCGCCACCACGTTCGGGTGGGTGAGCCGGGCGATCGTCTTCGCCTCGTCGGTGAAGCGCTCGACGAAGCCGGCCATCCGGGCCTGGGCCTGCGGCGCCTGGGTCGGGTGAATGATCTTGACCGCCACGGTGCGCTCCAGGCGCTCGTCGGTGGCGGTGTACACGGTCGCCATGCCGCCACGGGCGACGCGACCGCGAATGCGGTAGCGCCCCTCGATCAGCGAGCCCAGCAACGTGTCGGCGACCTGTGTGTCCATCGGCAGGCAGTCTATGTGTCGGAAGGATGAAGGTAGAACAGGATGCTACCGCCGGGTTGCGACACGGGGGGACCGCCGCGCTCCCGGCGGCGGTGCGGGGTGCCGTGCACCGGGTGCGGCGGGCACGTGGCAGGGTGGTCGGGTGACCGATTCCGTACCCGCCGAGACCGGCCCCGACCTGGCCGGACCGGCCGACCCGGCCGGCTGGCTGACGCTGCCCGACGTGGCCGAGCGCCTGGACCTGTCGATCAGCAAGGTGCATCAGATGATCCGCGACCGCGAACTGATCGCGGTGCGCCGCGACGGCGTGCGCCGGATCCCGGCCGACCTGGTGGCCAACCGCACCGTGCTCAAGCATCTGCCCGGCGTGCTCAACCTGCTCTCCGACGCCGGATACGACGACGAGGAGGCGCTGCGCTGGCTCTACCGGGAGGACCCGTCGCTTCCCGGCACCCCCGCCGTAGCCCTCGGCGGCGACCTGGCCCGAGAGGTAAAACGCCGAGCCCAGGCCGTAGCCTTCTGACCCCCGCCCCGCTCCCGCCCCGCTCCCGCCCCGCTCCCGCTCCCGTCGATCATGAAGTTGGCGGCGAAGTCGATCTCCGAAAGTGCCGCCAACTTCATGATCGACCGCTGAAGGGGCGGGCGAGGCGGGGAGGGTGGTCAGGCGGGGCGGCGGGTGGCGGCGATGGCCAGGTCGACCAGGGCCTGACGGGCCTCGGTGTCCAGGTCGACAGCGGTGAGCGCGGCCAGGGCGCTCTCGGTGAGCTCGCTGATGTGCCGCTCGGCCCGATCCAGCGCGCCGCTCGTGGTGATCAGCTCGCGCAGCCGGTCCACCCCCGCCGCGTCCAGGTCGGGCACGCCGAGCCCGCCCAGCAGCGCCTCCCGGCCGGCCGGGTCGAGCGTCTCCAGGGCCGCCGCCACCAGATACGTCCGCTTGCCCTCGCGCAGGTCGTCACCGGCCGGCTTGCCGGTGCGCTCCGGGTCGCCGAACACCCCCAGCACGTCGTCGCGGAGCTGGAACGCCTCACCCAGCGGCAACCCGTACGCCGAGTACGCGGCGTGCACCTCCGGCGGCGCCCCGGCCAGCGCGGCGCCCAGCAGCAGCGGGCGCTCGACCGTGTACTTCGCCGACTTGTACCGGGCCACCTTGGCGGCCCGGTCCAGCGAGGTGTCCCCGGTGGCCTGGGTCAGCACGTCCAGGTACTGCCCGACGGTCACCTCGGTGCGCATCTCGTCGAAGACCGGCCGGGCCCGGGCCACCGTGGCCGGCGGCAGGCCGGAGGAGTGCAGCAGCTCGTCGGACCAGACCAGGCACAGGTCGCCCAGCAGGATCGCCGCGGCGTCGCCGAAGGAGTCCGCGTCGCCGCCCCAGCCGGCCGCGCGGTGCCGGGCGGCGAACCGCCTGTGCATCGCCGGCTCGCCGCGCCGGGTGTCCGACCGGTCCATCAGGTCGTCGTGGATCAGTGCGCTGGCCTGCACGAACTCCAGCGCGGCCAGGGTGGCGACGACCTGGTCGGAGTCGACCCCGCCGGCACCCCGGTAGCCCCAGTAGCCGAACGCCGGGCGCAGCCGCTTGCCGCCGCCCAGCACGAACGCCTCGATCGCCTCGGCGACGGGCAGCAGGCCGTCGTCGACGGCGGTCAGCCAGCCGCGCTGGCCGGCGAGGAACTCGGTGAGCGCCTTGTCGATCCGCTGGCGCAGGCCGGCGCGGTCGACGGGGGATACGGGAGCAGCGTGGGTCACGCCACGACGCTAGCGGTTCACACCCGTTCCCGCCGTGCCCGGCGCCCGGCGTGCCTCGTGGCTCACCTGCCCGGACGGTCGCGCGGATGACGCGGCACGCCGGACGGCAGGTACGGGCGGGCCGAGGCGACCAGTCGCGCGTACCCCCGGGTGGCCGGACCGGGCGGTGCGTGCGCCAGGCCGCGGCGGAACGTGGTGAGCTGGCCGACGGCCCGGGGTGAACCGGACCGGACCGCGTCGAGCAGCGCCTCGCCGGCCACCGCGCACGCCTCGGGCACCGCGCCCAGGCGCAGGTGGCCGCGGGCCAGCCAGCCGCCGTACACGGCCGAGCGGCGCGGGTGGCCGCGCGCGCCCACCACCGGCGTGAGCAGCGGCACGGCGGCGGCCGGACGGCCCAACGCGACGAGCGTGCGCCCGGTCATCGCCGCCAGCTCGGCCGCGTCGAGCCAGTAGAGCCAGGGCGGCTCCCGGCCGGGCTCCGGCGTGCCGGCCCGATCCGCGCCGGCCAGCGCCTGCCCGGCGACGCGGGGACGCCCGGCGAGCGCGGCGGCGAGCGCGACCCGGTGCAGCAGCAGCGCCCGCAGGCCGGGTGAGGCGGTGGCGCGGCCGGCGGCGTACCCGATCCGGGCCAGGACCAGCGCGCCGGCCGGGTCGCCGGCGTCGGCCAGCAGGTGACTGGCCGACGCGAGCACGTGCCCGGCCAGCGGCGGCTGCCCGGCGGCCACCGCCGCCCGCAGCGCCAGCCGGTACGCGACCAGGCCCCCGCCGAGGTCGCCCGCGTCGGCGGCCAGCCAGCCGGCGAGCTGCGCCGACTCGGCGAGCGCGGGCAGCATCGCGCGCCGGCCGGCGGGCCCGGCGCGACGGTAGCCGCGCACCACCCGCCGCAGCCGGCGGGCGCCGTACCCGGCGAGGTCGCCGCCGCCGAGCAGGTCGTCCCAGCGTCGTAGCGTGGCGAGCGTCACCCCGTCCGCCGGGCGACCACGACCGGACCCGCCGCCGGCGGGCTCGGCGTCCGGTCCGGGCTCGTCCGCGACCGGCGTACACCGGCCGGCCCGCCCGTGCTCGTCCCCCCATGTGGGACGGCCGGGCAGCGGCGGCGGTGCGGCGGCGAACGGGCCGGCCAGCGTGCGCCCGGCCGGGTCGGCCGCCCAGCGGTACGCGAGCGTGAGCAGGGCCAGCCGGGCGCGGGAGCCGGCCGGGTCGACCACCGCGGGCGCCACGCCGAGACGGCGGCTGCGGGCGGCGGCCTCGGCGAGCAGTTCGCCCGGCACCCCCAGGACCGTCGCCAGCCAGGCGGACCAGAAGTCGCCGGGAAGACGCAGCTGGCGCTCCCAGCGGGACACCTCGTTGCGGGTCAGCGTGGGCACGCCGGAGGCGGCGCACAGCTCGGCGGCCATCCGCTGCTGGCTCCAGCCACGGGCGGCCCGCAACTCGGCCAGCAGCGGCCCGAGCAGGCGCGGGCCGGGCGGCGGGGACGGGATCATCGGGAACCTCCGGGGGCGACGACGCTGATGGCGACGCGGACGCCCGGCCAGGTGGTGGCGCCGGTGCGTCGCCGTCGTGGCGACCCCCGCGCGGGCCCCCGGAACGGCCGTCGGCCGCCCACCGCGCTGCCGTCTTTCTACCCCCGGGGTACGACGTCGCGCCGGGACAGGTGTTCGCGGGCTGGGAAGATTCCCGATGCGCAGTGCCGTCCCGGTTACAGTCGGTCCGTGGCGCTCGGTCTTCCCTCGGTCCTTCCCAATCCCCAGCCGGCCATCGGGGAGCTGATCCGTGACGGCCGGCCCACCTTCTCCTTCGAGTTCTTCCCGCCGAAGACCCCGGCCGGGGAGAAGCTGCTCTGGCAGGCCATCCGCGAGCTGGAGTCGCTGCGTCCCTCGTTCGTCTCGATCACCTACGGCGCGGGCGGGTCGACCCGCGACACCACGGTGGCGGTGACCGAGCGGATCGCCACCGAGACGACGCTGCTGCCGATGGCGCACCTGACCGCGGTGAACCACTCGGTGGCCGAGCTGCGGCACGTGATCGGCCGGCTGGCCTCGGTCGGGGTGCGCAACGTGCTCGCCGTGCGGGGTGACCCGCCGGGCGACCCGGGCGGCGAGTGGATCGCCCACCCCGAGGGCGTCCGGTACGCCGAGGACCTGGTCCGGCTGGTCCGCGACAGCGGCGACTTCAGCGTCGGGGTGGCCGCCTTCCCGTACAAGCACCCGCGCTCGCCGGACGTGACCAGCGACACCGCGCACTTCGTCCGCAAGTGCCGGGCCGGCGCGGAGTTCGCGATCACCCAGATGTTCTTCGACGCCGACGACTACCTGCGCCTGCGCGACCGGGTGGCCGCGGCCGGCTGCGACACGCCGATCCTGGCCGGGGTGATGCCGGTGACCCAGATCGGCACCATCGAACGGTCGGTGCAGCTGTCCGGCGCGCCGTTCCCGCCGGCGCTCGCGCAGCGGTTCGAGCAGGTGGCCGACGACCCGGAGGCGGTCCGCCGCCTCGGCGTCGAGCAGGCGAGCGAGATGTGCGAGAAGCTGCTCGACGAGGGTGTGCCGGGGATCCACTTCATCACGCTCAACCGGTCCACTGCGACCCGGGAGGTGTGGCAGCGGCTGCGCGCCGCCGCACGGGTGTGACCACCCGCCACACGACACCCGCGCCGTGCTTCTACGGTTGATCCGTGGTGGGCACACAGCTGAACTGGGACCAGTACGCGACCGCGTGGGCACGGCTGCACGGCGGCTTCGATCCGCGTACCGCCGCGCCGGTGGTACGCGCCTGGCTGCGCTTCGCCTACCACGTGGGCTACGTGCTGGGCCGGCTGCGCGTCGGCCCCACCCCGGTGACCGTGTTCGGGGTGCTGCTCTGCTTCTGCGTACCCCTGTTCGTGGAGCGGCCCGGCGACGGGCCGTTCCTGGGCGCGTTGTTCGTGCTGCTGGCGGCGGTGGCCGACAGCGTCGACGGCGCGGTGGCGGTCGCCACCGGCCGCACCACCCGGCTGGGCTACGTGTACGACTCGGTCGCCGACCGGCTCGGCGAGGTGGCCTGGCTGATCGCGTTCTGGCTGCTCGGCGCGCCGGGCGCGCTGGTCGCGGCGGCCGGCGGCCTGTCCTGGCTGCACGAGTACGTGCGGGCGCGCGCGGTCTCGGCCGGGATGCGGGAGATCGGCGCGGTGACGGTGGGGGAGCGGCCCACCCGGGTCTGCGTGGCACTGGTCGGGCTGCTGGTCGCCGGGCTCACCGGGCTGATCGACGCCGACCTGACCGCCGGCACCATCACCATGGCCACCACGGTCTGGGTGCTGCTCGCCGGGTTCGGCCTGGGGCAGTTGCTCTCCGCCGTCCGCCGCGCCCTGGTCGACGCCGGCTGACCGCCGCGGGCTGCCGGCGCGACCCGCCGCGCGTGGGCGCGGCGGGCTGCCGGCGTTAACAAGGGGCCCTTCCTCTACCGGAGGCGTTAACAAGGGGCCCTTCCTTACACCATCACCAAGCGGGGCCGACCGCCTCCGCGACGATTTCCGCGGACAACGTCACCATGGGCAGCCCGCCCCCCGGGTGGCTGGAGCCGCCGACCAGCCAGAGCCCGGCCACCGGCCCCCGGTTGGCCGGGCGCAGCAGCCCGCCCGCGGTGCCGTAGATCGCCCCGCCCGGCGCGCCGGTGGCCGCATCCAGGTCGGCCGGGGTACGGATCTCCCGGAACACCAGCCGGTCCCGCACGTCGGCGCCGCGCTCGGCCAGCACGTCGAGGATCCGGTCCGCGTACGCCTCGGCCAGGCCGGGCCGCCGCCAGTCCACGGCGCTCGCGGCGGTGCCGTGGCGGGGCGCGTTGACGAGCACGAACCACGCCTCGTGGCCGTCCGGGCGGACCGCCGGGTCGTCGGCCGCGGTGACGAACACGGTCGGGTCGGGCGCCGGGCGGGCCCGCACCCCGCGACCGGGGTCGCCGAACACGGCGTCGAACTCGGCGTCGTAGTCGCGGGGGAAGAAGACGGTGTGGTGGGCCAGCCCGGAGTCGCCGCGTACGCCCAGCAGCAGCACGAACCCGGCCAGGCTGCGGTCGGTGAGCGCGGCCAGCCGGCGCGGGTCGGGCAGCAGGTTCCGGTAGACGGTGAGCGCGTCCACGTTCGCCACCACCACGTCGGCCGGAACCGGCGCGGCCATCCCCGCCACGCGTACCCCGTGCACCCGCCCGCCCGCGGCGTCGATCCGGGTGACAGTGGCGTCGGTGCGTACCACCACGCCGAGGTCGAGGCAGCGCGACAGCAGCGCGTCGGCGAGCGTGCCCAGTCCGCCGCGCAGGTACCAGCCGCCGTACGCCAGTTCGGCGTAGGGGACGGCGACGAGCGCGGCCGGGGCGCGGCGCGGGTCGGCGCCGGTGTACGTGGCGTACCGGTCCAGCAGCATCCGCATCCGCGGGTCGGACAGGTGACGGCGGCCCAGCCCGCGCAGGCTGCGGCCGGGGCCGATGGCGGCGAGGTCGCCCAGCCGCCAGGCCAGCGCGGCCAGGTCGCGCGGCGAGTCGACGGTACGGCGCAGGATGTCCCGGTGCGAGGCCGCCCACACCCGGCCGGCGCGCCGCCACAGCCCGCGCCAGTCGGCGGCGGACCGCTCGCCGAACGCGGCGCCGATCCGGGCGGCGAACTCGTCCGGGTCGGCGCAGGAGTCGAGCGTGGGTCCACCGCCGGGGAAGACGTGCCGCACGATCGGGTCCAGCGGGACCAGGTCCAGGTATTCGTCGAGCTTCGCCCCGGTCGCCTCGAACAGGTCGTGGAAGACCTGCGGCAGCGTGAACAGGCTCGGCCCGGTGTCGAAGTGCCACACCCCCTCCGGGGTGTGGTGGGCGTACCGGCCGAGCTTGCCCCCGACCGTGCCGGCCCGTTCGAGGACGGTGACCTCGTGCCCGGTGACCGCGAGCCGGGCGGCGGTGGCGAGCCCGCCCACCCCGGCGCCGATGACCACGATGCGCGCCATGGCGTGCCCCTCCTAGGTGACCGGACGACCCCGCCAGGTGAGCCGGTGTCGCTTCCGCAGATGGTACGACCGGACGGTCAGCCAACCGAGGACCACGACCGATACGGGGTGTGCGAGCGCGTCGGGCCACGCCCGCCCGCCGGTGGCGCGGGCGCTGACCACCCGCCCGGCGACCCCGGCCAGGTAGGCCAGGAACGCCACGGCGGCCACCGCCGGCGCGCCGGCGAGCAGCGCCCCGAGGGTCAGCAGCGGCGGCGCGACGTAGAGCGCGACCAGCAGCGCCAGCACGGCCACCGCCGCGGCAGGGTGCCCGAACGTGGCCCACAGCGACTTGGTGTAGCCGTCGCGCAGCTGCGGCCAGGTGTCGTACATCCGGCAGGACGCCAGCCGGGAGCCGTCGGCGAGCGCGATCCGCCCGCCGGCCCGTTTCACCGCCCGGGCCAGCTCGATGTCCTCCAGCACCTTGTCGGCCACCGCCGCGTGCCCGCCGGCCCGCAGGTAGCCGGTCCGGTCCACGACCAGGAACTGCCCGCCCGCCGCGGCCAGCGACGGCCGCCGCGAGCGTTCCATCGCGCGCAGCGGCAGGAACGTCAGCCACAACCACTGCAACAGCGGCTGCACCAGCCGGTCGGCCGCCGTCCGCACCACGATCCGGGGGTACGGCGACAGCAGCGCCGCGTCCGCCGCGCGCAACTCGGTCACCGCCGCCGCCACCGCGTACGGGGTGAGCACCACGTCCGCGTCGACGAAGGCCAGCACCGCCGGTTCCGGGGCGGTACGGGTGGCGAGCTGCCAGCAGGCGTGCGGCTTGCCCAGCCAGCCCGGCGGCGGGGTGACGCCGGTGAGCAGCGTGAGGCGGGGATCGTCACCGGCCACCGCGCGGACCACGTCGGCGGTGCCGTCGGTCGAGCCGTCGTCGAGCACCACGATCCGCAGGTCCGGCACGCCGCGCTGGGCCAGCAGCGCGCGCAGGCACGGGGTGACCCGCTCGGCCTCGTCGCGCAGCGGCAGCAGCACCGCCACCGGTTCGGTCACCTCGGCCGGGCCGGTGCCGGGGCGGCGCAGCCAGGCGTACGCGTTGACCAGCGTGTGGCCGGTGAGCGCGGCGACCGCCACGGCCAGCGCGAAGACGGCGATCATGCTGGGGCGTCGACGCGCGGCGCCGGCTGCGGCGTTCCGGCCCGGTCCTGGCGGGCCCGCCACAGCGTCACCGCCAGCGGTACCGCCGCCACCGCCATTCCGGCCGCGCCCCACAGCGCCGACGCCGGCAGCCGCAGGAACACCGCGTGCGCCAGCACGCTGGAGGCGTACGTCCAGAGGTAGAGCGCGAACATCGGGGCGTCCCGGCCGTCGACCCGGTCCACGGACGACCCGGCGAGCGGGCGCAGCGCGACGGCGAGCAGCACCGCGAAGCCCAGCCAGCCCAGGTAGTTGCTGACCGGGATGCCCGCTAGCCCGGGCAGCGCCGGGGTGGCGTCGCGCCAGGTCCAGTAGCCCTCGGCCACCATCTGCGGGTCGAGGAACAGGTCCCAGGCGGCCAGCCCCACCGCCGAGAGCGCGATCCGCGCGATCCGGGAGCGGACCAGCCGGACCGCGGTGAGCCAGGCCGGCCAGGCCATCCAGGTCCAGGCGAGCGGGATGATCAGCGGCACCCCGGCCAGCTTCGGGCCCAGCTCGCCGGAGTAGTCGTAGGTGCCGAACGGGAACCCGGTGGCCACGCCGATCGCCTCCACCGCGAACCCGCCGCCGGTGACGACGGCGACCAGCGCGGCGGCGGTACGGGCGCCCCGGGTGAGCAGCGCGTGGCCGACCGAGAGCAGCCAGCCGAGCACCACCGTGGCCACCGTGAGCCCGGCCCGGGTGGAGCCGCCGGTGAGCGGGTAGCAGATCTGGGCGAGCACCAGCGCGGCCAGCAGCGCCCAGGGCAGCCGCGCCCAGGGCAGCCCCGCCCTCATGACGCTTCCGGCGGGGGCAGCGGCAGGTCCCGGCCGAGCACGCCGAACGGCCGCTCGTCGCCGGGGAAGTGGAAGTGCCGCAGGACGTCGACGAAGCCGAACCGGCGGTACAGCCGCCAGGCCCGGGACTTCTCCTCGTCGGCCTCCGGGGTGGACAGCAGCGTGGTGTCGCCCTCGGCCACGGCGAGCAGCGCGCGCAACTGGCGGGCGCCCAGGCCGTGCCCCTGCGCGGGCGGGCGGACGTGCAGCTCGACCACCTCGAACGGGTGCGCCAGCCAGCGCTGCCGGTCCTGCGCGTTCAGCGCCCGGTGCACCTGGTCGTGCCACCACTGCCCGGTGGCGCCCCGGTAGCCGTACCCGAAACCGGCCAGGTGCCCCTCGCTGGTGAGGCTGGCGACGGCGCGGAAGCCGGGCCGGCGTACGTGGGTGGCGATGTAGCCGCGGCGGGCCTCCAGCAGGTCGGGCCGGTAGCCCATCGCCTCGCCGTAGACGGCCACCACGTCGTCCAGCCGCCGGACCAGGTCGTCCGGTGTCCACCGCACCAGCCTCATGCGTGCCCTCTCGCTGTCTCCGGGTCGCCCTCGGCGGCCCAGCCGAGCACCGTACGGTCGCCGGCCACGTCGCCCACCGCGAACCGCGCGAACAGTTCCTCCGCGTACCAGCCCTCGGTGGGGGTGCGGGTGATCGCGGCGCGGTGCTCCGGGGAACGGTACGCGAACGCGACCAGGTCCGCCGGGTCGCGCCACACGCTCACCGTGCCCTGCCAGCCCAGCGGCGCCTCCCCGACGCCGAACCGGGCGAGCAGCCCGGGCGCGGCGTGCAACTCGGCGGCGACCGGCGGGATCGCCCGCCAGAACGTGGCCGCGCGGCGGGCCCGCAACCGGGCCCGGGTCAGCGCCAGCACCGGCCCGGTGACCCGCCCGCCGGACGGCGCGCCGAACGGCTCCCGGCCGGACCATTGGCCGCGGCTGGTCAGCGGGCGCAGGTCCACCCGTACCGTGGCGCGCGCGATCCGGGCCCAGGACCGGGCGACGGGGGAGGCGTCGAAGCCGGCCGCGTCGGCGGGGGAGTCCCAGACCACGAGCGCGGCCCACCGGGTCAGATCGGCGTCGCCGGGGCCGAAGCCGGTGCCGGTCCCGGTGCCGAGCAGCTTGGCGAAGCGGACGCCCGGCAGCCGGCGCAGCCGGGCCGGGTGGGTGGCCATCCGGGTCAGCACACCGGGTACGGCCCGCCGGGGCACACGCCACACGTGCAGCGTGACGAGTCCGGGGTTCACGCCACCTCGGCCGGGGCACCGGCGGTGATCCGCAGCAGTTCCGCGTACGTGGTGGGGAACACCGCCCGGGGTACGCCACCGGCCGCCCACACCTCGTCGTACCCGGCCAGGGCGGTGTCGACGACGGTGCGCAGCGGCGCGGGGTGGCCGACCGGGGCGACGCCGCCGATCACCTGCCCGGTGTGCCGTTTGACGAACTCCGGGGTGGCCCGGCGCAGCCGGGTCACGCCCAGCGTGGCGGCCAGCCCGGCGGTGTCCACCCGGTGCGCGCCGGAGGTGAGCACCAGCAGCGGCGCGTCGTCCGCGTCGAAGATCAGCGAGTTGGCGATGGCACCGACGGCGACGCCGAGCGCCTCGGCCGCCGCGGCCGCGGTGTGCACCGCCTCGGGCAGCAGTCGGACGAGGCTGGCCTCGCCCGATCCGTTCCGCGCGCCCGCGTCGTCGAGCGCGCGCTGCACCGCCTGCACGTTCGGGTGTGGCTGCATCCCCCCATTCTTCCCCCACCCCGGCGCGGCCCCGCCGGGGGCCGTCACCCTCCCGCGCGTCCCCGGCGCGTCACACGTTGCGTTTTCGTCGGTGGGGAGGTGTACTGTCAGGGTAGTTAGAACGAGTGTTCGATTCCGGCTCGAGGTTCGATCGGCCCGAAGTTCGGCCCAGTCCGAACGGCAACGGCTCAGCTCCCCGGCTGGCCCGGCCTGATCCGAGCCGGTCGCGCACTCGTCGAACGCTCCGGAAGCGGTGTTTCGCGGCACCGGCTTCCGGGAGGTGCGGCACCGCGGGCCGCACCGGGTCTCGGACAGTCGCGAGTCCGGGCCCGTCAGGCAGGTCGTCGTCCGCCGCCCACGACCCCCGGGCGGCGGACGACGGACCCGCCGGCACGCCGGCCGGGTGTGGGTGTGGGGAAGCGTCCACATCCGGCCGGCCGCCACCCTGCAAGGTGCGTCTTCCTCCGCACCGACCGCTCCGGGCGACCGGGCGACGTTCCCCGTCGCGCGACCGCCCGCCCCGGCCACACGCGGAGGAGAGACCCATGCCGACCAGTCCGGCCCAGGCGCCCACGGTGCCCGCGCACGTGCTGCCGCACCGCACCCCCGCCCAGTTGCTCGCGGTGGCCCGCGACGGGCTGGCCGAGGCATCCCGCACCCGTCCCGACGGCCTCCGGTACGCCGCCGCCCACCTCGCGGCGCTGCGCGCCGCCGCCGCCGTGCTCGCCGCCCGGGCCCGCCCCGCGCCCACCAAGCGGCACCGGATCACCAGTGTCTGGGTGCTGCTCGCCACCATCGCCCCCGAGTTGGACGAGTGGGCCGCCTACTTCGCCGCCGGCGCGAGCAAGCGGGCCGCCGCCGAGGCCGGCATCCCCCGCGTGGTCACCGCCCGGGAGGCCGACGACCTGCTGCGCGCCGCCGAGGAGTTCGTGACGGTGGTGGAGACCGCACTCGGCCTGGCGCACCAGCCGGCGCTCGACGGCCTGCCCCGACCGCTGCGGCTCGGCGCCTCCGGCTCCCCGCCCCGCCCGGGAGCAGCCGCCGCCTGATTCGTGGCGCCCGGCCACCACCGGCGGGACCCCGGGTGGCCGGGCGCCGCACCACGGCACACGCGTGCCGCGCACGACACGATCCACAGCACCATCCACGGGCGGGCCCGTGGCGAAACACGACGGGGGGTTGGTCCGATGGCGGGCCGCATGGTGGTCGGTTCCGCCGCTCTGGCGGATCTGGTCCGGCCGGCGAGCGCGCCCGACCCGGCCGGTGGCCACCGGGTGCTGCCCGTGCGGGCCGAGCTGACCGGGCTGCTGCCCAACCGCGGCCTGCGGCGCGGCAGCACCGTCGCGGTCGGCGCCGGCCAGCCCCGGCGCAGCGGCGCCACCTCGCTGATCCTCGCGCTGCTCGCCGAGGCGTCCCGGGCCGGCTCGTGGTGCGCGGTGGTCGGCGTACCCACCTTCGGGGCCGGCGCGGCGGCCGAGGCGGGCATCGCCCTGGACCGGCTGGCCCTGGTGCCCGACCCCGGGCCGGAGTGGCCCACAGTGGTCGCCGCGCTCATCGACGGGGTCGACGTGGTGGTCACCGCCGTGCCGGCCACCGTCTCCGCCTCGGTCGCCACCCGGCTGGCCGCCCGGGCCCGGCAGCGTGGAAGCGTGCTCGTCCCGTACGGCAGGTGGGACGGCGCGGACGTCACGCTCCAGGTGGTCCGGGGCGTCTGGCAGGGGCTCGGCCCCGGCCGCGGGCGGCTGCGCCGCCGCGAGGTGACAGTGTCGGCCCGGGGGCGGGGCGCCGCCGCCCGCCCCAAGGAGATCAAGGTGTGGCTGCCCGGCGACGAGCTGACTCGGGTGATCCCCCGCTCGGCCGGGCTCGGCGCACCGTCCGCCGCGCCGTCGCGGCGGCTGCGTATGGTGGCCCCACCCGCCCGTACGCTCACCGCGGCCGGGCCGGCGTGAGCGGCGTACCGCAGCGGACGCTGCTGCTCTGGTGCCCGGACTGGCCGGTCCTGGCCGCCGAGATCGTCGACGGGGTGCCCGCCACCGACCCGGTCGTGGTGTTGCACGCCAACCGGGTGATCGCCTGCTCCGAGCGGGCCCGCGCCGAGGGGATCCGGCGCGGGCTGCGCCGCCGCGAGGCGCAGGGGCGCTGCCCGCACCTGACGGTGGTCGACCACGACCCCGGCCGGGACGTGCGGGCGTTCGAGCCGGTGGTGGCCGCCGTGGAGGAGGTGGTCGCCGGCGTCGAGGTGATCCGGCCCGGCGCCTGCGCGACGGCGGCCCGGGGGCCGAGCCGCTACCTCGGCGGTGAGGAGGCGGCAGCCGAGCGGATCGTGGAGCACGTCGCGCAGAGTTGCGCGGTGGAGAGCCAGGTCGGCATCGCCGACGGGGTGTTCGCGGCCGGGCTGGCCGCCCGGGAGGGCCGGATCGTGACCCCCGGCGGCACCCGCGAGTTCCTGGCCGCCCGGCCGGTCGAGGCGCTCGGCCGGCCCGCGCTGGCCGACCTGCTGCGTCGGCTCGGCGTGCGTACCCTCGGCGAGTTCGCGGCGCTGCCCGCCGGGGACGTGCTGGCCCGGTTCGGTTTCGACGGGGCGCTGGCGCACCGGCTCGCCGGTGGCCGGGACGACCGCCCGCTGGCGGTCCGGCAGCCGCCCGCCGACCTCACCGTCACCGCCGACTACGACGAGCCGGTCGACCGGGTCGACGCCGCCGCGTTCGCCGCCCGCACGCTCGCCGAGCGGCTGCACGAACGGCTGGCCGGGTACGGGCTGGCCTGCACCCGCCTCGGCATCGAGGCGGTCACCGCACACGGCCAGGAACTGCACCGGGTCTGGCGGCACGACGGCCTGCTCACCGCAGCCGCCATCGCCGACCGGGTCCGTTGGCAGCTCGACGGCTGGCTCTCCGGCAGCAACGGCCGGGGCGGGACACGTCCGGCCCGCCCCACCGCCGGAATCGTCCGGTTGCGACTGGTGCCGGACGGGGTGCTCGCCCAGGCGGGCCTGCAACCCGGGCTGTGGGGGGAGACCGGTGAGGAGCGGGAGCGGGCGCACCGCGCGCTGAGCCGGGTACAGGGCATCCTCGGTCCCGAGGCGGTGGTCACCGCGGTGCTCGGCGGTGGGCGTTCCCCGGCCGACCAGGTGCGCCTGGTGCCGTGGGGCGACGAACGGGTGCCCGCGCGTCCCGGCCCGCCATCCCTGCCACCCGCCGCGGCGTCCCCGGCTCCGGCCGCTCCGCCGTCCCCGGCTGTCGGGGCCGCTCCGGGTGCCGCGTCCGCCCCGGTCGCCGTACCCGATGCCGGGATGCGGACCGGGCGGCGGACCCGGCGGGGCCGGACGGTGGCCGAGCCGCCGTGGCCGGGGCGGATTCCGCCGCCGTCGCCGGCCGTGGTGCTGCCCACCCCGTTGCCGGCCGACGTGCGTGACGCCGCCGGGGAGCCGGTCGTGGTGAGTGCCCGGCTGGCGGTCAGCGCGGCGCCGGCCCGGCTCACCGTCGGCGACGGCCGCCCGGCCGAGATCACCGGGTGGGCCGGTCCGTGGCCGGTGGACGAGCGCTGGTGGGCGCCGGCCGAGGCGCGCCGCCGGGCCCGGTTCCAGGTGTGCCTGGCCGACGGCGCCGCCCTGTTGCTCGCGGTCGAGGGCGGGCAGTGGCTGGTGGAGGCGATCTATGACTGAGCGCCGGGGAAGATCTTGGAAGGAAAGCGCCCCTCCGGGGGCCGTTTCGTACCAAGATCTCGGGCGGCCGGGTGCGGGGCGAGGCGGGCGTCGGTGAGCTTCCACAACCCGAAGATGCCGTGGTCCAAGCTGGAGCAGGTGCTCTCCGGGCGGGCCAAGGGCGAGCGGCACCTGCACGTGGTCGACCCGCTCGCTGTCGACGCCGACGGCGGCGACTCCCCGGCCTGGAGCCGCAAGCGCCAGGAGTACCGGCCGCCGGAGCTGGCCCGCCCGGACGGCGTGGTGCCGTACGCGGAGCTGCACGCGCACTCCAACTTCAGCTTCCTCGACGGCGCCAGCCACCCGGAGGAACTGGCCGAGGAGGCGGCCCGGCTCGGCCTGACCGCGCTCGCCGTCACCGACCACGACGGCTTCTACGGTGTGGTGCGCTTCGCCGAGGCGGCCCGCGCGCTGCGGCTGCCGACGATCTTCGGCGCGGAACTGTCGCTCGGGCTGCCCGGCCCGCAGAACGGCGAACCCGACCCGCTCGGCCGGCATCTGCTGGTGCTGGCGCACGGCCACGAGGGGTACGCGCGCCTGGCCGCCACCATCTCCCGGGCCCAGCTGCGCGGCGGGGAGAAGGGCCGCCCGGTCTACGGCGAGCTGGAGGAGATCGCCGCCGAGCTGCGCGACCACGTGCTGGTGCTCACCGGCTGCCGCAAGGGGCATGTGCCCGCGGCGCTGCTCACCGAGGGCGTCGACGCGGCGGCCCGGGAGCTGGACCGGCTCACCGCGTTGTTCGGCGCGGAGACGGTGGCGGTGGAGCTGACCGACCACGGCCATCCGATCGACGCCGACCGCAACGACGCGCTCGCCGACCTGGCCGCCGCGGCCGGGCTGCCCACTGTGGCCACGAACAACGTGCACTACGCCACCCCGGGCCGGCGGCGGCTGGCCACCACAGTCGCGGCGGTCCGGGCCCGGCGCAGCCTCGACGAGATCGACGGCTGGCTGCCCGCCGCGGCCACCGCCCACCTGCGCAGCGGCGCGGAGATGGCGGCGCGGTTCGCCGCGTACCCGGGCGCGGTGGCGCGGGCCGCCGAGTACGGCGCGGAACTCGCCTTCGACCTGCAGCTCGTGGCGCCGAAGCTGCCCGCGTACCCGGTGCCGCCCGGGCACACCGAGATGAGCTGGCTGCGCCGGCTGACCATGGACGGCGCCCGGGAGCGCTACGGCCCGCCCGAGGCGCACCCGGAGGCGTACGCGCAACTGGAACACGAGCTGCGGATGATCGAGGATCTCGGGTTCCCCGGCTACTTCCTGGTGGTCTACGACATCGTCGCGTTCTGCCGCGCGCAGGACATCTACTGCCAGGGCCGGGGCTCGGCGGCCAACTCGGCGGTCTGCTACGCGCTGCGCATCACCAACGTGGACGCGGTCCGGCACCGGCTGCTGTTCGAACGGTTCCTCGCCCCCGAACGCGACGGCCCGCCCGACATCGACGTGGACATCGAGTCCGACCGCCGGGAGGAGGTGATCCAGCACGTCTACGCCCGCTACGGCCGGGAGCACACCGCCCAGGTCGCCAACGTCATCTCGTACCGGCCCCGGTCGGCGGTGCGCGACGTCGCCAAGGCGTTCGGTTTCTCGCCCGGCCAGCAGGACGCCTGGAGCAAGCAGATCGACAGGTGGGGCTCGGTCGCCGCGGTCGACGTGGCGGACATCCCCGAGCAGGTGGTCGCGTACGCCAACGAGCTGCAGACGTTCCCCCGGCACCTGGGCATCCACTCCGGCGGCATGGTGATCTGCGACCGGCCGGTGATCGAGGTGTGCCCGGTGGAGTGGGGCCGGATGCCCGGCCGCAGCGTGCTCCAGTGGGACAAGGACGACTGCGCGGCCGTCGGCCTGGTCAAGTTCGACCTGCTCGGCCTCGGCATGCTCTCGGCGCTGCACTACGGCTACGACCTGATCGGCTCCCGCCTCGACCTGGGCGACATGACGCTGGACGACCCCGAGGTCTACGACATGCTCTGCCGGGCCGACTCGGTGGGCGTGTTCCAGGTGGAGAGCCGCGCCCAGATGGCCACGCTGCCGCGGCTCAAGCCCCGCGAGTTCTACGACCTGGTGGTGGAGGTGGCGCTGATCCGGCCCGGTCCGATCCAGGGCGGCTCGGTGCACCCGTACATCCGGCGCAAGAACGGCCAGGAGCCGGTGACGTACGCGCACCCGCTGATGCGCAACGCGCTGGAGAAGACGCTCGGCGTGCCGCTGTTCCAGGAGCAGCTCATGCAGCTCGCCATCGACCTGGCCGGGTTCGACGCGGCCGGCGCCGACCAGCTGCGCCGGGCCATGGGGGCGAAGCGGTCGGTGGAGCGGATGGCGCAGATCGCCGACCGGCTCTACGCCGGGATGGCCGAGCGGGGCATCACCGGCGAGCTGGCCGACGACGTCTACCGCAAGCTCACCGCGTTCGCCAGCTACGGCTTCCCGGAGAGCCACGCGATGAGCTTCGCCTACCTGGTGTACGCCAGCTCGTGGCTCAAGCGCTACCACCCGGGCCCGTTCCTGGCCGCGCTGCTCAACGCCCAGCCGATGGGCTTCTACTCGCCGCAGACGCTCACCGACGACGCCCGCCGGCACGGCGTGGAGGTGCGCCGGCCGGACATCAACGCCAGCGGCGCCAAGGCGGTGCTGGAGTCCACCCCGCAGACCCGGTGGGGCAGCGTGCCGGGCGAGCCGCCGCACGCCTGGGGGCTGGGCGGCCCGGCGGTACGGCTCGGGCTGGGCAGCGTCCGTACCCTCGGCGAGGACGTGGCCGAGCGGATCGAGGCGGAACGCGCCGCGCACGGGGCGTACCGGGACATGC
Source organism: Micromonospora sp. WMMA1949 (assembly GCF_027460145.1). Classification (NCBI taxonomy): domain Bacteria; kingdom Bacillati; phylum Actinomycetota; class Actinomycetes; order Micromonosporales; family Micromonosporaceae; genus Micromonospora; species Micromonospora sp. WMMA1949. Next base: position 4,436,998 of record NZ_JAPZBG010000001.1, read on the forward strand.
CGGACCTGGCCCGCCGCGTCGGTCTCACCGCCGCGCAGCTGGAGGCACTGGCCACCGCCGACGCGTTCGCCTGTTTCGGGCTGACCCGGCGGCAGGCCCTCTGGGCCGCCGGCGCGGCGGCCCAGGACCGGCCCGGCCGGCTGCCCGGCACGGTGACCGGCGCGGACCCGCCGACCCTGCCCGGCATGGCCGCGGTGGACCGCCTGGTCGCCGACGTCTGGGCCACCGGCCTGTCCCCGGAGAGCCATCCGGCCCGGTTCATCCGGGATCGCCTCGACGAGCTGGGCGCGGTGCCGATCGCCCGGCTCGGTCAGGTGCCGCCCGGGCAGCGGATCCGGGTCGGCGGGATCGTCACCCACCGGCAGCGCCCGGCGACCGCCGGTGGCGTCACGTTCATCAACCTGGAGGACGAGACCGGGATGCTCAATGTCACTTGCTCCCCGGGGTTGTGGCAGAGATACCGTCGAGTCGCCCGCACCAGTGGAGCACTTGTGGTGCGGGGCCGGCTGCAGCGGCACGAGGGCGTCACGAACCTCACCGCGGACCGGCTGGACGCGATCGAGCCCCCCGTCACACCGGCATCCAGGGATTTCCGTTGATGGAGTGATCCACATTACGGTTTCCGTGAGCCGGAGGCGGGAGACTCCCGACGCGGGTGGGCAGAGTGGCCCACCCGGGGTATGGGGGATGAACAGATGACCTTTCACCGCACGTACGCCGGCGGCGTAGCCAACGTCCGACGGACCCGCCTCGGCGCCGACTGGGCGCCCACCCACGAGGCCGAGCCGCGGGAATACCAGGTGACCGACGGCCCGGTGGCGAACGACCAGCGCTCCCGCGCCGAGGACGACCCCGCCGGCGGCGGCGAGTCCTGAACCCGGGCCGGGGGGTGACTAGGCTCGGCCCGTGGAGCAGATCCGAACCCTCACCCCCCGCACCGCCGTCATCTGGTCGGTGCTCCGGGCCGAGCTGGACCGGCGGGCCGGCGAACGACTCTCCGTGCTCGACGTCGGCGGCGGGACCGGCGGCTTCGCCGTCCCGCTCGCCGAGGCCGGTCACCGGGTCACCGTCGTCGACGCCAGCCCCGACGCGCTCGCCGCGCTGACCCGCCGGGCCGCCGAGGCCGGGGTCGCCGATCGGGTACGCGCGACGCAGGGCGACGCCGACGCGCTCACCGGGCTCGTCGAACCGGCCACCGTGGACCTGGTGCTCTGCCACTCCGTCCTCGAGGTGGTCGACGACCCGGAACCGGTGATGTCCGCGCTGGTCACCGCGTTGCGACCGGGCGGCGCCGCGAGCGTGCTCGTCGCCGGCCGGGCCGCCGCCGTGTTCGGCCGGGCGATGAACGGGCAACTGGACGCCGCCGCCGCGCTCGCCGCCGATCCGCGCGGCACCACAGGCGGCCGGGACACGCTGCGCCGCCGCTACGACGCCACCGACGCGACCGGGCTGCTCACCGCCGCCGGCCTCGTCGTGGAGGAGATCCACGGGGTACGGGTGCTCGCTGACCTGCTCCCGGCCGCGGTGGCCGACGGGCAGCAGGCGGCCCTGGTGGAGCTGGAGCGCGCCCTCGCCGCCCGGTCCCCGTACCGCGATCTCGCCGCCCAGCTGCACCTGTTCGCCCGCCGCCCGGCATGACCGGCCCGGTTCCCGATCCGGCGCCCGGCCCGCTGGACCGGGTGGCGCCCCGCTACGACGGCGGCGCCCTGACCGACGTGCTGCCCAGCGCGCTGGCGCTGCTCGGCGTACCGGGCGCGGCCGACCGGCTCGGCCTGACCCCGCGCCTGGCCGGGGTACGCCGGATCGCGGTGCTGCTCGTCGACGGCCTCGGCTGGTACCAGATCCCCACCGCCGCCCCGTACGCGCCGACGCTCGCCGGCCTGGCCGCCACCGCCGGCCGGCCGCTCACCACCGGCTTCCCGTCCACCACCCCGACCAGCCTGGTCAGCCTCGGCACCGGCACCCCGTCGGGCGCCCACGGCGTGCTCGGCTTCACGGTCCGGGTGCCCGGCACCGACCGGGTGCTCAACCACATCGACTGGACCGGTGACCCGGACCCGGCGAGCTGGCAGCCGGTGCCCACCTGGTACCAGCGGGCCCGCGCCGCCGGCGTCGCGGTGACTGTGGTCAGCCGCCCCGAGTTCGCCGGCAGCGGCCTGACCCTCGCCGCCAACCGGGGCGGCGACTACCGGGGCGCGGCCGGCGTGGACGCGCTCGCCGCCCGGATGCTGGCGGCGCTCGCCGCCGGGGACGGTCCCGCGCTCGTCTCCGGCTACCACCCCGACCTGGACCGGCACGGGCACCTCAGCGGCGTCGACTCCGCGCCCTGGCGGACGGCCGCCACCGATGTGGACGCGCTGCTGGCCCGGCTCGTCGACGGGCTGCCGCCGGACGCCGCGCTGCTGGTGACCGCCGACCACGGCCAGCTCGACGTGCCCGCCGGGCACCGGATCGACCTGGACACCGACCCCCGGCTGCGAACCGGGGTGCGGGTGGTCGCCGGCGAGCCCCGGGTCCGCTACCTGCACGTCGAGCCGGGTGCCGAGGCCGACGTGGTGGCCGCCTGGACCGAGGTGCTGGGCCCGGCGGCGCAGGTGCTGACCCGGGCCGAGGCGGTGGCGACCGGCTGGTTCGGGCCGGTGCCCGAGGCGCACCTGAGGCGGATCGGCGACGTGGTGGTGGTGTGCCGGGACACGTACGCCGTGGTCGCGACCCGTTCCGAACCGCCGATGGCGTCGCGGCTGGTGGCGTACCACGGCGCGGACACCGCCGCCGAGATGACAGTCCCGCTGCTGGTGGTCCGGGGCTGACCCCGGTTCGTCCCTGCCTCCGCGCCGCGGCCCCGGTTGGCCCTGCCTCCGCGCCGCGCCCCTGGTCGGACCCGCCTCGTCCGGGGCCGGTGGGCGGTGACCGCCGGCCCGGGTCTGGTCCGGGGCCGGTGGCGTCGCCGCGGGCTGGGCGGCGGGGTTGTCGGACCGGCGGGCTAGCCTGCTGGCATGGGCCGCAGCCAGTCGTTGCCCCGAGGCGGTGACCCGCGCTTCGGGCCGGACGCCGACGACACCGGCTGCACCATCCTGCACGTCGACATGGACGCGTTCTACGCCTCCGTGGAGGTGCGCCGCCGCCCCGAGCTGCGCGGCCGGCCGGTGGTGGTGGGCGGCGTCGGCCCGCGCGGCGTGGTCAGCTCCGCCAGCTACGAGGCCCGGCGGTACGGCGTCCGCAGCGCGATGCCCACCGCCCGCGCCCGGGCCCTGTGCCCCGGCGCCGTCTACCTCCCACCCGACTTCGCCGCCTACACCGAGGCGTCGCGGGCGGTGATGCGGATCTTCCGGGACGTCACCCCGCTGGTCGAGCCGCTCTCGCTGGACGAGGCGTTCCTCGACGTGGCGGGCGCCCGACGGCTGTTCGGCCGGCCCGCCGACATCGCCGCGCTGATCCGCCGCCGGGTCGCCGAGGAGCAGCAGCTGACCTGTTCGGTGGGCGTGGGGCCGAGCAAGTTCGTGGCCAAGCTCGGCTCCACCCGGGCCAAGCCCGACGGGCTGCTCGTGGTCCCGGCCGCCCGGGTGCTGGACTTCCTGCACCCGCTGCCGGTGTCCGCCCTGTGGGGCGTGGGGGAGCGCTCAGCGGACGCGTTGCGCCGCCTCGGCCTGCGCACCGTGCGCGACCTCGCCGAGGCGCCGGCCGGCCTGCTGCGCCGGGCCGTGGGCGATGCGTCCGCCTCCCACCTGCACGAGCTGGCCTGGGGGCGTGACCCGCGCGGGGTCACACCCGAGCAGGTGGAGAAGTCGATCGGCGCGGAGGTCACGTTCGACACCGACGTGACCGACCCGGCCGAGATCCGGCGGTCCCTGCTCGCGCTCGCCGACAAGGCCGGTTCCCGGCTGCGCGCGGCCGGGCAGGTGGGCCGTACGGTGTCGCTCAAGGTCCGCTTCGCCGACTTCCGAACGATCAGCCGCTCCCGCACGCTCGCCGTGCCCACCGACACCGCCCGGGAGATGTTCGACACGGCCTGGGCGCTCTGGGTCGCGCTCGCCCCCGGCGAGCCGGTTCGGCTGGTCGGTGTCCGGATGGAAGGTCTCGCCCCCGCCGGGGAGACCCCGCAGCAGCTCACCCTCGGTGCGCCCGAGCGCGGCTGGCGTGAGGCGGAGGCGGCGGCCGACGCGGCTGCTGCCCGATTCGGGCGGTCCGTCATAGGTCCGGCCAGTCTTCTCGGCCGTCGTGATACACGACAAGTCGAAAAACCGACCCGGCCGTAGGTCGTCCCGCTTTCCGACGCGCGGGGGCCCTCGTAGACTTGCGGGTAAGCAGCCGGTTGGCTGCCACGGTCTGTCGGCCCGCCCGGGCCGACCAACGTGACCGGGGAGGAGTGCCGTGCCGCTCTCGGAGCACGAGCAGCGGCTGTTCGAGCAGATCGAGCGGTCGCTTGCCGAGGACCCCAAGTTCGCCTCGGCCGTGCGCGCCAGCGACCCGCGTTTCCACGCGCGGCGTCGCGTGCTCGTCGCTGCCGGCGTGGTCGTCGCTGGTCTGGCCCTGTTGATCTACGGTGCCGTGATCAAGATTCCCGCGGTGGCCGTGGCGGGTTTCGTCGTCATGCTGGCCTCGTTGGGCTACGCGGTGCAGTCGCACCGCCGATCCCAGTCGCCCGACCTGCACGTGGTCGGCGGCACAACGAGCCGGCGTCGTCCCCGTGGCCGCAGTGGTGGTGGTCGCCGGGGCTCCTTCCTCGACCGGATGGAGGACCGCTGGCGGCAGCGCCCGGAGGGCCACCGCTGACCGCGCCCCGCCCCTGACCAGGGGCGGGAAACCGGCGGTGCCTCCGTAGGCCGACGAGCGCCGCCGGCGCTACTTGCTGCCGGGGTGTTGTGGCGGCGAGGGCGAGGGCGCGCGCTCAGTCATGCCCACGATCGATCCCACCGCCCCGCCCCTAGGCGCGCCCCCCGCGGTCCGTCCCCCTCTACGCGCCTCATTCGCTACGTGGCGCCCCGGGCTGCCCGCACGCATGTGCACCGCCCCGCCCGGGTCGCGGTTCGCGCCCGAGCCTCAGCGTCACGCGAGCGCCTCCTCAAGGCTCATCAGCCCCCGCCCTCCGCCCCGCCCGCCCGCTCTCCCGCTCTCCCGCGCGATCTTGCACTTTCGGCCCGAGCGGTGCCCCGAATGTCCCGTTCACCCGGGCACAAACCGCAAGATCGCCGAGGCGAGGGGGCCTGCTCGGCCGGCCCGCCTCATCAGCCCATGCGCCGCGTATCGCGGAAGCCGTCGTAGATCTTGGTGCGAAAACGCCCTCACGAGGGCCATTTCGTACCAAGATCTCGTGCGCATCCGGCCAGAAGCGGTGATCAAGGAGTTTGTGTCTTCAGCGGGGCTGGATGTGGACACAAACTCCTTGATCACCGCCGGGGCCGGGCGGGAGGGGACGGGGGCACGAGGGCCGGAGGGCCGGGGGAGGGGGGGTCAGCGGGCGGGGCGGCCGGCCAGGAGGCGGCGTGGGCTCCAGCGCGTCATCCGCTGCCGGATCTGACCGCTCGTGGTCACCGCCCTCGCCGACCGTTCGGCCAGGGCGGTACGCCAGCGTTGCAGCACCGACGGGGGCAGCAGCGCGGCCAGCAGGCGGGTACGGCGGTCCGCGCCGGCCGCCAGCGCGCCCCGGACCGTGCGCAGCGCCGGCTGCAACTCCGCGTCGGTCAGCGGGTCACGCGCGTAGCGGGCGCGTTCCTCGGCGCGGCCGAGCAGGCGTACCCCGGTCGCGGCGTCGCCCTTCTCGGCGAGCGCCTCCCGGGCCAGCCGCTCGGCGGTCGCGCGCGGGGTCTCCGTGCGGTCCACCCGGACGTGGAAGTCGACGAGCGTGTCGAGCAGCTCGTCCCAGGCGGCGTGCGCGTCGGCGCGGGCCGCCTCGGCGTCCACGCCGACCACGACCTCCCGCGTCTCGCCGCGCTGGCCCGGCACCGGCAGCGCGGTGGCCGTGGGTGTGACGGTCCGGACGCGACGGCGGCGGCGCAGGGCGGAGCGGCGCAGGGCCGGTACGGCGAGCAGCGCCAGCAGCGCCAGCGCACCGGCCAGCCACCACGGCCAGACGGGGCTCTCCTCGGCGGGCGCGCCCTGGTCCAGCGTCAGGCCCTGGTCGGTGTCCTTGTCGAGCCGGTCGGCCTCGTTCGGCCCGGCCGACGGGCCGGCCGCGTCGGGAGCGGTGGTGCTGCCGGCCGAGGGGGTGACCTCCTCGGGGGCGTCGACGTCCGGCGCCCAGGCAGAACGGACCGAGCCCGTCACGGCCGCTGCCGGGGTGGCGTCGAACGGCACCCAGCCGATCCCGTTGAAGTTGACTTCGGTCCAGGCGTGCAGGTTGCGGTTGGTCAGCACGTACGTGCCGCTGTCGGCCTTGCTGCCGTTGGTGAACCCGACCGCCACCCGGGCCGGGATCCCGGCGGCCCGGACCAGCCAGGCCATCGCCGCGGCGTACTGCTGGCAGTAGCCGACCTTGGTGGCGAGGAAGTCGGTGATGTCCTCCCCGCTGCTGCCGTTACGGGTGGACAGCGCGTAGGTGAAGCCGTTCTCCACGGAGAAGTAGTCGTAGATCGCCCGGACCTTGTCGTAGTCGTTCGACTTGCCCTTGACCAGTTCCGCGACCAGTTCCTCGACGGCCGGGACGGACGGCCGCTCGGTCTGCTGGCGCATCAGCGGGCTGTCCGAGGGTAGTGACCGGGCCGCGCGCAGCGCCGCCGGGCTGTAGGTGGACCGGACGTAGTCGAACGAGTAGTTCTTGCCGCGGGCGGTGTCCCGCTTGGAGAAGATGACCTGCTGGCTCTCGTCGTACAGCCAGTTGCCGTTGAGGTCGTCGGCCTTGACCGGCTCGGTGTAGACCGGCAGCAACGGCATGTTCAGGTTCTTCGTCACCTCGACGGTGGCGCGGTAGCGCTGCCGGTCGACGCCGCGCGGGGCGTCGACCGGGTCGGACAGCGAACGGGAGATCGACTTCCCGGTCGGCACCCGCGCCTGGAAGCCGCTCGGCCGCAGGTCGTCCACCACGCCCAGGCGCAGGTAGAACGGGGCCGTCTCGTTGGTGCTGACCTTGACCAGATCGACTTCCTCGCTCTGGTTGAGCTGACCGCTGAGCGCCGCGAACAGGTCGACCCGGCCGGAGCTGCCGCCCTGGCCCGGCCGCCCGTTGCCCTCGCCGGGCCCGGCGCCGACGTTGTTCAGCAGCCCGCCGGTCATCCCGGGCACTGCGAGCGGCAGCGCCACCGCGGCGATCACACCGACCACCGCGAGCCGCCGCCCGGCCGCGGCGAGCGGGGACGCCTCCCAGACGTCGACGTCGCGGCCCTCGCCGGTGAACCGGCGGCCGAACCGGCGTACCCGGTCGACGTTGTCGGTGACCAGCAGCCAGAGGTAACCGGCAGCACCCACCACGAACGGGGTGGCCGGGACGCTGTCCACGTACACCGCGACCGGCACCGAGTAGATGGCGAGCATCGGCAGGCCGGCCAGCGCGGGCCGGCGCAGCCCGACCGCGAGCACGTCCACCACCACCGCCACCGCGCCGATGCCGAGCACCGCGAGGAACAGCAGCGAGTCGACGTCCGGCACCTGTACGCCGTACGAGCGCATGTCCTGCAGCGACGCCTGGAGCAGGTCGCCGAAGTGGCCGAACGTCGCAGGGGTCGGCAGGAACGCGAGCAGTTCGGTGCCGCCGGGGAAGACCCAGGTCAGGCCCAGGGTCAGCCCGGCCAGCATGGCCAGCACCTGCCCCCACAGCGGTAGCCGGCCGAGACGGCTCAGCGCGGCCGAGCCGGCCACCACGGCGACCACGACGGCGGCCTGGATCAGCCAGGTCCAGCGCTCGAAGATCGCCGACAGCGGGGCCGCCGCCAGCAGCGTCGCCGCCGCGGCGACGAAGCCGATGTTGCGGTGCGGGGTCACAGGACCATCCCTCCGGTCATCGTCGTCCGCCGGCCACCGTCTCGGCCATGGCCGCCCGCAGCGCGAAGCCCTGCGAGCCCCGTCCGGCCTGCGGCCACAGCATCGGCAGCCGGGTGCCGTGCTCCACCCCGATGACCCGCCAGCCGCTCTGCAGCAGCGTGAGCGCGGCGGCGCCGTGTGCCCGCTCCGCCTCGGCCCGGGCGTTCGGCGGCAGGTTGAGCCAGGTGTTGCTGTCGAGCAGGAACGCCACGCAGGTGGCGCCGTTGCCGCGCAACCCGGCCAGCAGTTCCGCCTCGGCGGTGCCGAGCGTGCCGAGCAGCGCGATGATCAGGCCGCCGTCGGCCCGCTGCCGGACCTGCTGCACGAGCGTGGTGATCTCACCGCGCCGGTCCAGGTGCACGTCGGCGAGGTGGTCGAGAAGCAGTCCCTCACCGCCCGCCTCGGTGGCACCGACGTCGGCGCCGTTGCCGGTGACCAGCCGCAGCTTGTAGCCGGCCTCGCGCAGGTGCACGGCGATGCTGGCGGCCGCCGACACCGCCCACTCGAAGCTCGCAGTCGGGCCCTCGCCCCGGTGCCCGCCGGCGCGGGTGTCGAGCACCACCGTGGCGCGGCTCTCCCACGGCTGCTCCTCGCGGCGCACCATCAGCTCGCCGGTGCGGGCGGTGGACTTCCAGTGCACCCGGCGCAGGTCGTCACCCATCCGGTACTCCCGGGTGGCGGCGTCGTCCTCGCCGTGCACCGCCACCGAGCGGGCCCGGCTGTCGCCGCTGCCGGCGTACTCGCCGGGAAGCCGCACCGACGGCAGCGGGGTGACCTGCGGGATCACCGTGAGGTGGTCGGTGCTGGGGAACGACCGGGTCAGCTCGCACAGCCCGAACGGGTCGGTCAGCCGGATCACCAGCGGGCCCACCTCGTAGCGGCCGCGCACGTCCGCGCGGACCGTGTACGCCACGGAGCTGGCCTGGTGCGCGCCGAGCCGCTCCAGCACCACCCGGGGCCGGCTGCCCAGCGCGTACGGCAGGCGGTCCTCCAGCAGCAGCGTGCCGGTGGGCAGCCGGGACAGGTTCTGCAACCGCAGCACCACCCGGGAACTGGCGCCGACCGGCACCCGGTGCGGCTCCAGCGAGCGGTTGCAGGCGAGCTTGTATCGGCTGCGCCCGACGTACGCGGCGGCCAGCAGCGGCAGCACGGCGAGCAGGACCGCCACCCGGAGCAGGTCCTTCTCGCCGAGGATGCCGGCGGAGATCGCGGCGGCCACCGCGGCCGCCAGGAAGGAGCGGCCGCGGGTGGTCAGCCCACGCAGGCCGTCGCGCACGTCACGGCCTCCGCGGCTCGTACGGCCCGCGGCCGTTGTTCGCGCCGCCGGGCCGGGTGTCGTACGGGGAGCGCTGCCGGTCGTGCGGGAGCGGCAGGCGGTGCACCAGCTCGGAGACGATCGCGTCGGTGGTGCGCCGGGCCAGCTGCGCGTCGGCGGTGGGGATGATCCGGTGCGCCAGCACCGGCACCGCGAGCACCTGCAGGTCGTCGGGCAGCACGTAGTCGCGGCCCTCCAGGGCGGCCACCGCGCGGGCGGTGCGCAGCAGCTGGAGCGTGGCCCGCGGGGACGCGCCCAGGCGCAGGTCGGGCGCCTCCCGGGTGGCGGTGACCAGGTCGATCGCGTACTGCTTGACGGCGTCGGCGACGTGCACCTGCCGGACGTGACCGATCAGCCGGCGGACGGTGGCCGCGTCGGAGACGGGCCGCAGCCCCGGCAGCGGGTCGGTGGCGCCGTGCCCGTCGAGCATGGCCAGCTCGGCGCGCGGGTCCGGGTAGCCCATGGCGATGCGGGCGGTGAACCGGTCGCGCTGCGCCTCGGGCAGCGGGTAGGTGCCCTCCATCTCGATCGGGTTCTGCGTCGCGATCACCATGAACGGCGTCTGCAACTGGTAGGTGACCCCGTCGACGGTGACCTGCCGCTCCTCCATGCACTCCAGCAGCGCCGACTGGGTCTTCGGCGAGGCCCGGTTGATCTCGTCGCCGACGACCAGGTTGGCGAAGACCGCGCCGGGGCGGAACTCGAAGTCGTGCGTCTCCTGGTTGTAGACGCTGACGCCGGTGACGTCGCTGGGAAGCAGGTCGGGGGTGAACTGGATCCGCCGGACCGAGCAGTCGATGGACCGGGCCATCGCCTTGGCGAGCTTGGTCTTGCCGACGCCGGGCACGTCCTCGATGAGCAGGTGGCCCTCGGCCAGCAGCACCGCCAGGGCGAGCCGGACGGTGGCGGTCTTGCCCTCGATGACCTGCTCGATGTTGGCCACGATGGCCTCGCTGGCGGCGCGGAACTCGTCGTGCGGCAGCAGACCGCCCACCTCGTCCCAGGTCTGTTGTGTCACGGGCCTCCTCCTCGTCGCCTGGACGGCAGCTCTTTATAGAGCACCTGGACCCGCCGTTGGGTTCGCGACGCCGAGCCACGTCTGCCGCAGTAATCTCACTGGCCTCTCAGGCTAACCATGTTTGTCGTTACTGCCGACTCCCGCAGGTGGTCGGTCGGTTACGCCCGGAATATTCGCCGGACCGGGGGACCGGCCGCCGAGGGTGGAACGGGCGCGCCGCCGCCGAGGGGTGCGAGGTACACTGCCTGCATGGCCGGGTTCTTCCTGCTTCTTACCGAGCCGTGTTGATGCGCTGAACGCGCGACAGCACGGCCGCCCCTCCTGCGCGAGGGGCTTTTTTGTGCCCGCAGCAGACCGCCCACAATTTTTTCGAATCGTTCCGCGCCGAGGAGACGCCATGAGTGAGGCAGCCGCACCGGCGACCGACATCCCCCCGTTCCGGTACACCGCCGCCCTGGCCGACGAGATCGAGCACCGCTGGCAGGACACCTGGGCGCGGGAGGGCACCTTCCAGGCGCCGAACCCGGCCGGTCCGCTGGCCGACCCCGGCCACCCGCGGGCGGGCGCCGAGAAGCTGTACGTGCTGGACATGTTCCCGTACCCGTCCGGCGCCGGCCTGCACGTCGGCCACCCGCTGGGCTACATCGGCACCGACTGCTACGCCCGCTACCAGCGGATGGCCGGGCGCAACGTGCTGCACGCGATGGGCTTCGACGCGTTCGGCCTGCCCGCCGAGCAGTACGCGGTGCAGACCGGCACCCACCCCCGGACCACCACCGAGGCCAACATCGAGCGGTTCAAGGCGCAGCTGCGCCGGCTGGGGCTGGGCCACGACGAGCGGCGTTCGGTGGCGACCATCGACACCGACTTCTACCGCTGGACCCAGTGGATCTTCCTGCAGATCTTCAACTCCTGGTACGACGCGGACGCGCGCAAGGCCCGGCCGATCGCCGAGCTGATCGCCGAGTTCGAGGGCGGCACCCGTGCCACCCCCGACGGGCGTCCGTGGGCCGAGCTGTCCGTGGGGGAGCGGCGGCGCGTCGTCGACGACCACCGGCTGGCGTACGTCTCGGAAGCGCCGGTGAACTGGTGCCCGGGCCTGGGCACCGTGGTGGCCAACGAGGAGGTCACCGCCGACGGCCGCTCCGAGCGCGGCAACTTCCCGGTCTTCAAGCGCAACCTGAAGCAGTGGATGATGCGGATCACCGCGTACGGGGACCGGCTGCTGGAGGATCTGGACACACTGGACTGGCCGGAGCCGATCAAGCTGCAGCAGCGCAACTGGATCGGCCGGTCGACCGGCGCGCACATCGACTTCCCGACCGCCGCGGCCCCGGTGCGGGTGTTCACGACCCGGCCGGACACCGTCTTCGGCGCCACCTACATGGTGCTGGCGCCCGAGCACGAGCTGGTCGACGTGCTGACGCCGGCCGCCTGGCCGGAGGGCACGAAGGACGCCTGGACCGGCGGGCACGCCGGCCCGCGTGAGGCCGTCGAGGCGTACCGGAAGGCCGCCTCGGCCAAGACGGACGTGGAGCGGCAGGCGGACAGCAAGGAGAAGACCGGCGTCTTCGTCGGCGCCTACGCCACCAACCCGGTGACCGGCGGGCAGATCCCGATCTTCATCGCCGACTACGTGCTGGCCGGGTACGGCACCGGCGCGATCATGGCGGTACCCGCCCAGGACGAGCGGGACTGGGCCTTCGCCGAGGTCTTCGAGCTGCCGATCGTACGGACCGTGCAGCCGCCGGAGGGCTTCGACGGCAAGGCGTACACCGGGGACGGTCCGGCGATCAACAGCGCCGCGCCGGATCGCGGCATCGACCTGGACGGCCTGGGCGTGGCCGACGCGAAGGCGCGCATCATCGAGTGGCTGGAGGCCAACGGACACGGCGCCGGCGCGGTCACCTGGCGGCTGCGCGACTGGCTGTTCTCCCGGCAGCGCTACTGGGGCGAGCCGTTCCCGATCGTGTACGACGAGACCGGCGCGCCGATCGCGCTGCCCGAGTCGATGCTGCCGGTCGAGCTGCCCGAGGTGGAGGACTTCTCGCCGAAGACGTTCGACCCGGAGGACGCCGACAGCGATCCGGAGACCCCGCTGTCGCGGCGGCGCGACTGGGTGGAGGTGGAGCTGGACCTGGGCGACGGGCCCAAGCGCTACACCCGTGAGACCAACGTGATGCCGCAGTGGGCCGGCTCCTGCTGGTACGAGCTGCGCTACCTGGACCCGACCGACTCGCAGCGCTTCGCCGACCCGGAGAACGAGGCGTACTGGATGGGGCCGCAGCGTCCGGGCGACTGCGGTGGCACCGACCTGTACGTCGGCGGCGCCGAGCACGCCGTGCTGCACCTGCTGTACGCCCGCTTCTGGCACAAGGTGCTGTACGACCTGGGCCACGTCTCGTCGTTCGAGCCGTTCCGCCGCCTGTTCAACCAGGGCATGATCCAGGCGTACGCGTTCGTCGACTCGCGCGGCGCGTACGTGCCCGCCGAGGAGGTCGTCGAGGTCGACGGCCGCTGGTTCCACGGCGAGACCGAGGTCCGGCGCGAGTACGGCAAGATGGGCAAGTCGCTGAAGAACGTCGTCACCCCGGACGACATGTGCGCGGCGTACGGCGCGGACACGTTCCGGGTGTACGAGATGTCGATGGGCCCGCTGGAGGTGTCCCGCCCGTGGGACACCCGGGCCGTGGTCGGCTCGTACCGGTTCCTGCAGCGGGTCTGGCGTAGCGTCGTCGACGAGCAGACCGGCGAGCTGCGGATCACCGACGAACCGGCCGACGAGGCGACCCGGCGGCTGCTGCACAAGACGATCGACGGGGTCCGCGCCGACATGGACGGGATCCGCTTCAACACGGCCATCGCCAAGCTGATCGAGCTGACCAACGGCCTGACCCGGCTGGCGCGTACGCCGCGCGAGGTGGCCGAGCCGCTGGTGCTGATGGTGGCCCCGTTCGCCCCGCACATGGCCGAGGAACTGTGGCGCAAGCTGGGTCACGAGGACTCGCTGGCGTACGCGGACTTCCCGGTCGCCGACCCGGCTCTGCTGGTGGCCGAGTCGGTCACCTACCCGGTGCAGGTCAACGGCAAGGTCCGGGGCCGAATCGAGGTGCCGGCCGACGCGTCCGAGGAGACCGTCCGCGCGGTGGCGCTGGAGGCGGTCACGGGCGCGCTGGCCGGCAAGGAGCCACGCAAGGTCATCGTGGTGAAGGGCCGGATGGTGTCCGTGGTCGCCTGACCGGCGGCCGTGTGCCGGAGGCGCGTCCCGTACGCGGGGCGCGCCTCAACCCGCCGGCCGGACCGTGTCGGCCGCCTTCGCCGCCGGGTCAGCCGGCCGGTCCGGCAGACCGGCGCCGTTCGGCCCGCCACCAGCGGTGGATGATCAGCACGCTGGCGATCAGGCCGAGGCTGGCCGGCGCGGCCGCGTACCAGTTGATCGAACCGGGCGTGGTCACCGCCGCGCCGATCGCCGCGTAGCCGATCGCGGTGGGGGCGGAGGCGATCACGCTGCCGGCCAGGAACGGCGCCACCCGGGCGGCGGTGGTGCCGTAGCCGTAGCTGACCAGCCCGAACCCGGCGATCGGCAGCAGCCGTACGGTGATCACGCCGAAGACGCTCTGCCGGGCGAACCAGCCGTCGAGGCGGGCCAGCCGGCCCCGTACCCGCTCGGCGACGAAGTCGCGGCCGAGCACCCGGCCCACAGTGAATCCGATGGCCGCCGCCAGCAACGCCGCGCCGAGCGCGTACGCGGCGCCCTGCACCGGGCCGAAGATCGCGCCCGCGGCCAGCGTGACGAACGTCCGCGGCACCAGCGCCACCAGCAGCAGCGCGCCGCCGACCACGGCGGCGGGCGGGCCGTAGCCGCCGAGCGAGTCGGCGAGCCGGGGCAGGTCGGCCGGGTCCGGCCGGGGCACCAGCAGCAGCGTCACGCCGAACCCGGCGAGCAGCAGGAGAAGCAGCCCGAACCGGCGCGCCGAGGGCTGCCGCAGCAACCCGGCGAGCCGGCGGGCCACCGGTCGCCGCCCCGGCCGGGCGGCGTCGGTCACGGCCTCGGTGCGGCGGCCACCGCGGTGCGGCGCTCGGAGCGGAGGCGGTCGGCCCAGGTGTCGTCGAGCGGCGGGAGCTGATGGATGCCGGTCGCCCAGCGCAGCAGCAGGTCCGCCAGGTCGGGGTTGCGCGCCAGCGCCGGCCCGTGCGAGTAGGTGCCGAGCAGCTTGCCCCGCCACGCGCCCTCGGTGGCGCCGTCGTTGCCGACGCCGGTGGTGACGCGGGCCAGCGGGGACACGCCCGGGCCGAGGTGGGTACGGCCGCCGTGGTTCTCGAACCCGGACAGGTGCGGGATGCCCAGCCGCGGGTCGACCTCGCCGGCCAGCTCGCCGACGGCCCGGGTGGGGCCGCGGTCGGAGGAGAGGTCGAGCAGCTCCAGGCCGGCGCACCGGGTGCCCTTGGCGAAGAAGGAGGTGCCGAGCAGCTGGTAGCCGGCGCAGACGCCGAACACCACCGAACCCTGGGCCACCGCCCGGTGCAGGCCGCCGTCGGCGATCAGGCGCTGGGCGCCGAGCGCCTGCGGGCCGTCCTCGCCGCCGCCGAGCAGGTAGATGTCGGCGGTGGCGGGCAGCCGCTGGTCGGAGCGGACCTCCAGCACCTCGACCGGCATGCCGCGCAGCTGGGCCCGGCGGGCCAGGATCAGCGCGTTGCCCCGGTCGCCGTAGGTGGACAGCAGGTCGGGATAGATCCAGACGATGCGCAGGCTCTCAGTTGACACGGTCCAGCTCCGCTCGGATGTCCTGGAAGGCGGTGTAGTTGGCGATGACCTCCAGCCGGCCCGGCGGGACCGCGCGGACGGCCTCGTCGAAGCTGCGGACGTGCTGGAACGGCACGCCGTTGACCTCCAGCCGCACCGCCAGGTCGTACGCCCGGTCGCCGGTGATCAGCACCTGCCGGCCGGTCAGCGGGGAGAAGTCCACGTCGAACAGCCAGGAGGTGTCCAGCCCGTCGGGGTCGCGGGCGTTGATGGACAGCAGTGTCGGCGCGACGTCGGCCATGTCGAACGCCTCCAGCCAGCTCGCCGGGTTCTTCGCCAGCAGCAGCCGGATGTTGCGCCCGTCGCGGTCCACCTGGGCGTAGCGGCCGGCCACCGAGGTGACGGTGCCGAGCCGGGACACCGCGTCCACCGGGCGTACGCCGAACTCGGCGGCGACGGCCAGGGCGGTGGCCGCGTTGCCGAGGTTGACCTTGCCGGGGAGCTGCAGCTGGATCTTGTGCCAGGCGCCGGTGGGGTCGAGCACACCGTCGTCCTCGACGGTCCAGTTCGGCTCGGGGCGGCGCAGCGGGCAGCCGGTGCACCACCACTGCTCGCCGGAGCGCTGGATGGTGGAGCCGCACTCGGGGCAGACCCAGGAGTCGTCGTGCCAGCGCTGCCCGGCGCTGAACCAGGTGACGTGCGGCGGCACATGGCCCTGGGCCGGGTCGGCCGGCGGGCACGCGGCCCACACCACCATCGGGTCGTCGGCGTTGGCGACCACCCGTACCCGCGGGTGCCGGACCAGGGCGGCGCGCCAGAGCTGCGCCATCATGGCGACCTCCTTGGCGCGGTCGAGCTGGTCGCGGGAGAGGTTGAGCAGCGCCACCACGTGCGGCTCGGTCGCCTCCAGCACCTGGGCGAGGTAGTGCTCGTCCACCTCCAGCACCGCGTACGGGGTGCTGCCGGCCTTTGCGAGCGCCGAGGTGTGGCCGGTGGGCATGTTCGCGCCGAAGGAGTTGGTGGCGACCCGGCCGAGCACGCCGACCGCGGCGGTGGTGAGCCGGGTGGTGGTGGTCTTGCCGTTGGTGCCGGACACCAGGGCGATGGCGCGCCCGGCCGAAAGGTGGGCGAGCAGGTCCGGGTCGATCTTGAGGCCGATCCAGCCGCCGATCACCGAGCCGTCGCCACGGCCCGCAGCCCGCGACAGCGCCGCGGCGGTGCGCGACACGGAGCTGGCCACCTTTGCCCGCAAGGGCATCTTCGCGTCCGTCACGCGAGCGAGGTTACCGGACCACCACCTCCGCCAGATCGCGGCCGAGGGCGAACCGTTCGGCCGGGGAGGGCCCGGCGGACGGCCGGAGCGCGCGGGGCCGGACGGTGGCGGTCGATGTCGGGTAGCGGACGCTGCGCGGCCCTCCCCACCCCCTCCACTCCGCCCCACCCGCGTTGACGTGCGGTTTTGCGCGCGGAAACGCCACGCCACGCGGGCGAATCTGGTTGCAGGTGGAGGGAAGTGGAGTAGAGTGGGGCGCGATGGTGAGGCCGGGAGGGCCACACCGGCCCGGGGGGTCAGCGGCGCCGCGAACGCCGCTCAGGGCGAGGGGGTTGGGCCGATGTTCCTCGGCACCCACACTCCGCGCCTGGACGACAAAGGCCGGTTGATCCTTCCGGCGAAGTTCCGGGACGAACTGGCGGGGGGTGTCGTGATCACCAAAGGGCAGGAGCGCTGCCTCTACGTCTTCCCGATGCCCGAGTTCCAGCGGATCGCCGACCAGTTGCGCGCGCAGCCGATGACGAGCAAGGCGGCCCGGGCCTACAGCCGGGTCTTCTTCGCCAGCGCGCACGACGAGGTGCCGGACAAGCAGGGCCGGGTCACCATTCCCGGCCACCTGCGGTCGTACGCGGCACTGGACCGGGATCTGGTCGTGATCGGAGCGAGCACCCGGGTGGAGATCTGGGACAAGGCGGCCTGGGAGGCCTACCTCGCGGAGAGCGAAGACGACTTCGCCGACATCGAGGAGGGGGTGCTGCCCGGCGGTCTGTAGGGCGTGACGGCGCCCGACGTACTGCGAGATCTCCAGCCGCTTTCGAGTTCCTGGCACCCCTTCCCCGGTGCCAGGCGCACGATCCGACACGGAGGGCCGCGGCCTCCGGCGGGCGGGAGCGGATGGGGATCTGGCGGTATGGCGAGGCGTCGTGGCGACGACAGACACGTGACGGAACGGTTGGCGAACGGGGTGGGGGTCGAGATGGGGGAGCTACGCGGCACGCACGTGCCGGTGCTGCTCGAGCGGTGTCTCGAGCTGCTGGCCCCCGCACTGGGCCGGCCCGGTCGCACCGTCCACGTCGACGCCACGCTCGGCCTGGCCGGGCACGCCGAGGCGGTGCTCACGGCGCATCCGGACACGGTGCTGATCGGCCTGGACCGGGACACCGAGGCGCTCGCCCACGCGCGGGTCCGCCTGGCCCGGTTCGCCGACCGGATCCACCTGGAGCACGCCGTCTACGACGAGCTGCCCGAGGTGCTCGACCGGCTCGGTTACCCGGCGATCGACGGGGTGCTGTTCGACCTCGGCGTCTCGTCCCTGCAACTGGACGCGCCCGACCGCGGGTTCGCCTACGCGCAGGACGCGCCGCTGGACATGCGGATGGACCAGACCCGGGGGGTGACCGCCGAGGAGGTGGTCAACACCTACTCCCACCCGGACCTGGCCCGCCTGCTGCGGGTGTACGGCGAGGAGAAGTTCGCCGGGAAGATCGCCTCGGCGATCATCCGGGAACGGGAGCGCACCCGGATCACCTCCTCGGCCCGGCTGGCCGAGCTGGTGCGGGACGCCATTCCCGCACCCGCCCGACGAACCGGTGGACACCCGGCAAAGAGAACGTTTCAGGCTTTACGGATCGAGGTAAACAGAGAACTGGCAGCGCTGGAGACGGCGCTGCCGGCTGCTCTGGACAAGCTCACAGTGGGCGGCCGCATGGTGGTCCTGTCCTACCACTCGCTGGAGGACCGGCTCACCAAGCAGGCGCTCGCCGACCGGGTCCGCAGTAAGGGCCCGATCGACCTCCCG
The DNA here is from genome assembly GCF_027460145.1 of Micromonospora sp. WMMA1949. Lineage (NCBI taxonomy): Bacteria > Bacillati > Actinomycetota > Actinomycetes > Micromonosporales > Micromonosporaceae > Micromonospora > Micromonospora sp. WMMA1949. The sequence goes on from NZ_JAPZBG010000001.1 coordinate 4,455,099, forward strand.
GTCGAACTGCCCGGGTCGGGCCCGACGTTCCGGCTGTTGAGCCGGGGCGCCGAGCTGCCCGGGGAGGCGGAGGTGGCCGCGAACCCGCGTGCCGCCTCGGTGCGGCTGCGTGCCGCCGAACGCCTCGACCCGGAGGCGACCCGGCAGGGGCGTACCGACCGCGAACGGTACCGCCGCCGGGTGAAGGCGATGCACCAACCGGGGACGGGGTCACCGGGGTCCGGCGAGGACCCGCGGTCGGCCCCGGGGGACGCGAACGGGACGGACGAGGAGGGGGAGGGGACATGAACGTCGAGAAGCGCGACGGCCGGGGAGCCGTCGGGCAGCGCGCACCGCGGTCGGGGGGCCGGACCGCGGCGCAGCGCACCACGCGGGACACGACGGCGGCCGACCGCCGGGAGACCACTCGTGCCCGGGGGGCGCGCGAGTTCCCGACGCAGGGCAGCGCCGCCCTGCGGCCGGCCGAGCGCACCCGGGTCACCGGTGCGCCCACGCCGCGCCTGCGGGTCGCCCCGCCGGCGCCGATCCGAGTGCCCCGCGCCCCGTTCGTCGCGCTGATCCTGGTGCTGGTGGTCGGTGGGGTGCTGGGCATCCTGGCGGTCAACACGAAGATCAACGAGAACGCGTTCAAGCTGGAGAAGCTCCAGCAGCAGCAGGCCAAGCTGGACGTGGACGAGCAGGAGCTGAAGAAGGAGATCGCCAAGCAGGAGGCGCCCGGCAACCTGACCGCCAACGCCCGGCGGCTCGGCCTGGTCGAGTCCGAGGACCCGGCGTACATCCGGCTGCCGGACGGGCAGACCATCGGGGTGCCGCACCCCGCGCAGGGCGCTCCGTCGGTCACCAGCCAGCAGGGCAACGGAGGCTGAGTCGTGCCGCCGAGATCGGATGATCCGCGCCGGGACGCCACGGGCTCCCGGCGCGGCTCGTCGCGGGGGTCGGAGCCGCGCGAGCCGGGCCTCGGGGGGATCTCCGACGCCCGGGCGTACACCCCGCGCGGCCGGACCGTGCGCGAGGGCGGCGGCGCCGAGCAACGGCGTACCCCCCGCAGCAACCGGTCCGGCGACCCGTTCCGGCCCGCGTTGCAGGTGCTCGACGGTGGCCGGGCCGGGCGTGCCGGCACGCGGGAGCCCGCGACCGACGGCGCCCGGGCCGGCCGCCGGTCCACCGCCGCGGGCGGCCGGGCCGGCGTGGTGCGGACCGTCTCGTCCCGGCCGGTGCGGGAGCCGTTCGACGACGAGGAGGACGCGCCGCCGCCACGCCGCCGGTCCCAGCCGCGCCGCCCGGATGCGCAGCCCCGCCGGCCGGTCCGCAAGCCGCGCCGGCCGCCGCGACTCGGTGACCCGCGCCGGCGCCTGCGGCTCGGCACGGTGCTGGCGCTGGCGTTGTTCGCCAGCATCGGCGTGCGGCTGGTCTACCTCCAGACCGTGGACACCCCGGCGTACGCCGACGGTGGCCTGCCCAACCGGCTCGCCGTGGTCGAGCTGCCGGCCCCGCGCGGGGCGATCCTCGACCGCGACGGCGAGCCGCTGGCGCACAGCGTCGAGGCCCGGTACGTGTTCGCCGACCCGACCCGGGTCAAGGACCGGTTCGCCACCGCGCGCCTGCTCTCCCCGCTGCTCGGCGTGCCCGTGTCCGACCTGGCCGAGAAGATGCGCAAGCGCACCCTGCCCGGCACCGACACCCCGTTGCAGTTCGTCTACCTGGCCCGCGGTGTGGAGATCGCCACCGCCAAGCGGATCATGGCGCTCGACCTGGCCGGCATCAACGTGCACCGCGACGAGCGGCGCGAGGTGCCCGGCGGTGACCTGGCCGCCAACCTGATCGGCTTCGTCAGCCAGGACATGAACGGCCTGGAGGGGCTGGAGGCCAAGTACGACGACGTGCTGCGCGGGCAGGCCGGCAAGCGGACCTACGAGGTGGGCCTCGGTGACCTGGCCGCGCCCATCCCGGGCGGCTACAGCCGCACCACCCAGCCGCAGCCGGGCAGCTCGCTGAAGCTCACCGTCGACCGGGACCTGCAGTTCATGACGCAGCGGATCCTGGCCAAGCAGACGGCCAAGGTGAAGGGCAGCGTCGGCGCCGCGGTGATCATCGAGGTGCCGAGCGGCGAGGTGCTGGCGCAGGCCAGCCAGCCGACGTACGACGCGGCCAACCCCACGAAGGTCGCCTCGCCGTCGGACCGGGACGACGCGGCCACCACGTTCGTCGTCGACCCGGGCTCGATCCACAAGGCGATCACCTTCGGCGCCGCGCTCCAGGAGGGCGTGATCACCCCGGACACCGCGTTCCCGGTCGCCAACACGATCGACAGGGGCGGGGTCACCTTCCGCGACACCCACCCGGTCGACGGCCGCACCATGAGCATCCCCGGCATGCTCGCCTTCTCCTCGAACGTCGGCACCATCGAGATCGGCGAGAAGCTCGGCAAGGAACGGCTCTTCGACTACCAGAAGCGGTTCGGGCTGGGCCAGGTGACGGGCGAGGGCATGCCGGGCGAGGCGGCCGGACGGCTGCTGCCGCCCGACCAGTGGAGCGGCTCGGCGTACGGGTCGGTGCCGATCGGGCACAGCGTGGACGCCACGCCGCTGCAGATGGCCGCCGCGTACGCCACCATCGCCAACAACGGCACGTACGTGCAGCCGCACCTGGTCAAGGAGACCATCGGCGCGGACGGCGAGCGCAGCCCCGCCGCCGCGCCCACCACGCGCTCGGTGCTCAGCCCGGCCAACGCGGCGGCGCTGCGCCGGATGATGGAGGCGGTCACCACCGTCGACGGCCCGGACGGTCAGGCGACCGGGCTGGCCGCGGCCGTGCCCGGCTACCGGGTGGCCGGCAAGACCGGCACCGGCCTGCGCTACGACGGCGGCAAGCAGCAGCCCGGCGAGGTCGGCTCGTTCATCGGCATGGCACCGGCGGAGAACCCCCGGTACGTGGTGGCGGTGTTCGTGTGGAGCCCCGGCGGCGGGGGCGGCGCGGTCGCCGCGCCCGCGTTCCGGGAGATGATGGGCTTCACTCTCCGCCACTACCGGGTGCCGCCGTCGCTGACCAACAAGTCCCCGAAGTTCGAGGTCTTTCCGCGCTGAGCGGGGGTGGCGGGACATCATCGGTGAGTGGCGACGAACCACCGGGGCGGCTGTGCGGTCGGAACCGGACGACCGGGTAGGGTCTGACGCCGTGCCCGGCAATCCACGTCCCACAACCGTGCGTCCCGTACGGCTCGGCGACCTCGCCGCCCGCGTCGCGGCGACCCCGCCGGAGGAGGCCGCCGAACTGGCCGTCACCGGCGTGACCCACGCCAGCCAGGAGGTACGCCCCGGCGACCTGTACGCCGCCCTTCCCGGTGCCCGGCGCCACGGCGCGGAGTTCGCCGCCGCCGCGGCGGCGGCGGGCGCGGTGGCCCTGCTGACCGACCCGGCCGGCGTGGCGCTGGCCGCCGGGACCGGCCTTCCCGTGCTCGTCGTCGACGACCCGCGCGACGCGCTCGGCGAGGTGGCCGCGACCGTCTACGGCGACCCGACCGCCGGACTGACGGTGATCGGGGTGACCGGCACCGCCGGCAAGACCTCCACCAGCTACCTGGTCGAGTCGGGACTGCGCGCCGCCGGGCACGTCACCGGGCTGATCGGCACCGTGGAGACCCGCCTCGGCGACCTGGTGATCGACAGCGTCCGGACCACCCCGGAGGCCACCGACCTGCACGCCATGCTCGCGGTGGCCCGTGAACACGGGGTGGACACCGTGGTGATGGAGGTGTCCAGCCACGCCCTCGCCATGGGCCGGGTCGGCGGCGTCCGGTTCGACGTCGGCGGCTACACCAACTTCGGCTCCGACCACCTGGACTTCCACGCCGACGAGGCGGACTACTTCGCGGCCAAGGCCAAGCTGTTCGACGGCCGCTGCCGGGTCGAGGTGCTCAACCACGACGACCCCGCGTTGCGCCCGCTGCACAAGCCGGGCACCGTCACCTACTCGGCGGCCGGCGACGCCGGTGCGACCTGGTGGGCCGACGGGATCGACGGCGAGGGCTACGCGCAGCGGTTCACGCTGCACGGGCCGGACGGGCTGACGCTCCCGACCGGCGTGGCGCTGCCCGGCCGGCACAACGTGGCGAACGCGCTGCTGGCGGTCGCCCTGCTGGTCGCCGTCGGAGTGGACCCGGAGACCGCGGCGCGCGGCGTGGCCGCCTGCGGCGGTGTGCCCGGCCGGCTGGAACTGGTCAGCGGCGACGCCCCGGTACGCGGGGTGGTCGACTACGCGCACAAGGCCAACGCGATCGAGGCGGTCCTGACCGCGCTGCGCGGCCTGACCGAGGGCCGGCTGATCTGCGTGCTGGGCGCCGGCGGCGACCGGGACCGGGGCAAGCGGCCGGTGATGGGCGGCGTGGCCGCGCGCGGCGCCGACGTGGTGCTGGTGACCGACGACAACCCGCGGACCGAGGACCCGGCCGCGATCCGGGCCGAGGTGCTGGCCGGCGCGTACGCCGCCGCGACCCCGGCCCGCGTCATCGAGGTGCCCGGGCGGCGGGCGGCGATCGAGGAGGCGGTCCGGGTGGCCGAACCGGGTGACGTGGTGGCGGTGCTGGGCAAGGGCCAGGAACGCGGCCAGGAGATCGGCGGCGAGGTGCTGCCGTTCGACGACCGGGTGGAGCTGGCGACGGCGCTGCGCGCCCGCTTCGGTGACCTGGTGGGTCAGCGGTGATCCCGCTGACGCTGGCCGAGGTGGCCGCGGCCGTCGACGGCCGGCTGGCCGGCGCCGACCCGGACGCCCGGGTCACCGGCACCGTCGAGTTCGACTCCCGCAAGGTGAACCAGGGCGGGCTGTTCGTCGCCTTCCCCGGCGAGCACGTCGACGGCCACGACTACGCGGCCGGCGCGGTCTCGGCCGGCGCGGTGGCGGTGCTCGGCACCCGGGAGCTGCCGGGCGTGCCGATGGTGCTCGTCGGCGACGCGCTCGACGCGATGGGCCGGCTGGCCCGCGCCGTCGTCGACCGGCTGCCCGGGCTGACCGTGATCGGGCTGACCGGCTCGTCCGGCAAGACCACCACCAAGGACCTGATCGCCCAGCTCGCGGTCCGGCTCGGCCCGACCGTGGCGCCGCCCGGCTCGTTCAACAACGAGCTGGGGCACCCGTACACCGCGTTGCAGGCCACCCCGGAGACCCGCTACCTGGTGATGGAGAAGGGTGCCCGCGGGGTCGGGCACGTCCGCTACCTGTGCGACGTGGTGCCGCCGCGGATCTCCGTGGTGCTCAACGTCGGCGTGGCGCACCTGGGCGAGTTCGGCTCGGTGGAGACCATCGCGCTCGCCAAGGGGGAGCTGGTCGAGGCGCTGCCCGAAGACGGGCTGGCGGTGCTCAACGCCGACGACCCGCGGGTCGACGCGATGGCGTCGCGCACCCAGGCCCGGGTGGTGCGCTACGGCGAGTCGGAGCGAGCCGACGTGCGCGCCGTGGACGTGACGCTCGACGGCCGGGGACGGCCCTCGTACACCCTGGTCACCCCGGAGGGCAGCGCGCCGGTACGGCTCGGGCTGACCGGTCGGCACCAGGTCTCCAACTCGCTCGCCGCCGCGGCGGTCGGCCGGGAGCTGGGCCTGCCGCTGCCCGAGCTGGCGGCGGCGCTGAACGAGCTGGGCCTGGTCTCGACCCGGCGGATGGACGTCTTCGAACGCCCCGACGGGGTGACCGTGATCGACGACTCGTACAACGCCAACCCGGCCTCCACCGGCGTGGCGCTGCGGGCATTGGCGAGCATGCGCGGCGACGGGCGTACCGTCGCGGTGCTCGGCTTCATGGCCGAGCTGGGTGACTTCGAACGGGAGGGGCATCAGCAGGTCGGCCGGCTCGCGGCCGAACTGGGAGTGGACCGGCTGCTCGTGGTGGGTGAGCCGGCGGCGCCGATCCACGAGGGCGCGACAGCGGTAGGCAATTGGGGAGGAGAGTCGGTGCTGCTCACCGATCAGGCGGCGGCCGTCGAGGTGCTGCGGAGCGAGCTGCGTCCGGGAGACGTGGTGCTGGTGAAGGGCTCCCGGTACCGGACCTGGGAGGTGGCCGACGCGCTGCGCGCGGACACCCGGGAGGGTGCGACGGAGGGCGGCGCCGCATGAGGGCGGTCATCGTCGCCATCGGCGTCGCGTTCCTGATCTCGCTGTTCTGCACGCCGATCGCGATCAAGGTGTTCGCCCGGCTGAAGGCCGGCCAGCCGATCCGATCGAACCTCGGGCTCGCCAGCAACGAGGGCAAGAAGGGCACGCCGACGATGGGCGGCGTGGTCTTCATCCTGGCCACCGTCATCGCGTACGTCGCCGGGCACCTGGCCCTGACCACGCTGCCGGACGCGCAGATCGCCCAGGTCGAGCCGACGATCACGGCGCTGGTGCTGCTGGGGTTGATGGTGTTCTCCGGCGCGGTCGGCTTCATCGACGACTTCCTGAAGGTGCGCAAGCGGCACAGCGGCGGCCTCAACAAGCGGGGCAAGCTGGCCGGGCAGATCCTGGTCGGTGCCGTGTTCGGCGCGGTGGCCGTCTACTTCCCGTCGAGCATGACCGACGCCGGCGGCAACGCGACGAACACCGAGACGGTGGGCAGCACCACGCTGAGCTTCATCCGGGACATCCCGGCGCTGGAGATCGGCAAGGTCGGCGCGGTGATCGTCATCATCATGGTGGTCATGGCGGCCACCAACGGCGTCAACCTCACCGACGGTCTCGACGGCCTGGCCACCGGCGCCTCGGTGATGGTGCTGGCGGCGTACGCGCTGATCGCGTTCTGGCAGTACCGGCACTGGTGCGCCGACCCGAACTACACCGAGTCGTACTGCTACACGGTGCGCGACCCGCTGGAGATCGCGCTGATCGCCGGCGCGGCGGCCGGTGCCTGCGTGGGCTTCCTGTGGTGGAACACGTCTCCGGCGCGGATCTTCATGGGTGACACCGGCGCGCTCGGGCTGGGCGGCCTGATCGCCGGCATGGCGATGTCCACCCGGACCATCCTGCTGCTGCCGATCCTGGGCGGCCTGTTCGTGATCATCACGATGTCCGTGGTCATCCAGATCATCTCCTTCCGTACCACCGGCAAGCGCGTGTTCCGGATGTCGCCGCTGCAGCACCACTTCGAGCTGGCCGGCTGGAGCGAGGTCAACATCGTGGTCCGGTTCTGGATCATCGCCGGCATCGGCGTGGCCATCGCGCTGGGCCTGTTCTACAGCGAGTTCCTCGCCGCGGTGAGCTAGGTGTAAGGAAGGGCCCCTTATTAACAGACGTCTGTTAATAAGGGGCCCTTCCTTCAGATCCGACACGCCGACCGGGCGGTTGCGCCACGGGCGGGCGGGTCGAGCGGCCATGATGGGCCTGTGGGGGAGGGACGAGACATCCAGGTGACCAGCGACCCGCCGGCCCGTCGTGCGCCGGCGGCCACGCCACCGGCCGACCCGCCGGAGGCGCGCTGGGACCCGGCGGGTGGCCTGGCCGCGCTGCGTGGCCTGCTGGCCCGGCCGCTGGCCTCCTACTACCTGCTGCTGTCCAGCGCCGGCCTGCTGCTGCTGATCGGCCTCACCATGGTCTTCTCCGCGACCAGCGTGCGGGACTACGTCATGGACGGCGACGCGGCGGCGTCGCTCACCAAGCAGACCGTCTTCGCGGTGATCGGCATCGGTGCGTTCTGGGCCTGTCAGCGGCTGCCCGCACGTACGTTCCGGGCGGTCAGCCGTCTGGCGCTGGGTGTGGCGGTGGCGCTGCTGCTCCTGCTCAACCTGCTGGTGGCTCTGAACTCGCTGTTCGGGGTGACGTCGATCGGGCCGTTGAAGGCGCAGCTGCTCTGGCTCTACCTCGGCCCGATCTCCGTGCAGCCGGTCGAGGTGGCGAAGTTCGCGCTGGTGCTGTGGGGTGCGCACGTGCTGGCCCGCAAGGGCGCGGCACTCGGCTGGTGGAAGGAACTGGCCACGCCGCTGTTCCCGGTGGTCGCCCTGCTGTTCGTACTCGTCGGCTACAACGACCTGGGCAGCATGCTCTGCCTGCTCGCGCTGGTGGTCGGGATGCTCTGGGCGGCGGGCGTGCGGACCCGGGTCTTCGCCGCGCTCACCGCGATCGGCCTGGCCGGCGTCGGCCTCCTGGTGGCAGCGGCCTCGCTCGGCGCCGGCTCCGGCTCCCGGGGCGCCGACAACTACCGGCTCGGCCGCCTCACGATGTGGCTCGACCCGCCCTCCCCGCGGACCTGCTTCGAACAGGAGCTGGACTACTGCTACCAGCTCGTGCAGGCCCGCTACGCGATCGGCAACGGCGGCTGGTTCGGCGTCGGCCTGGGCCAGAGCAGCTTCAAGTACGGCTGGCTGCCCGAGGCGCACAACGACTTCATCTTCGCCATCCTCGCCGAGGAGCTGGGGGTGGTCGGCTGCACAGTGATCCTGGTGCTGTTCGCCGTGCTGGCGTACACCGGGATGCGGATCGCCCGCCGGGTCGAGGACCCGTTCCGCCGGCTCGCCGCCGCCGGCGTGACCGCCTGGCTGGTCGGCCAGGCCGTCATCAACATCGGCGGCGTGACCGGGCTGCTGCCGCTGACCGGCGTACCGCTGCCGTTCATCTCCGACGGCGGCAGCGCCCTGGTGGTGACGCTCGCCGCGATCGGCATGCTCGCCTCGTTCGCCCGCGCCGAGCCGGACGCGGCGCGCGCGCTGCATGCCCGTCCGCCCGCCCGATGGGTCCGACTAGTGTGGGCCCCGTTGCCGCCGCTTCCCGGCCGGCGTCGCAAGGCGGCGCCGCCCCCGGCCGACCGAGGGTCCGTGCCCCGGTCCCGGCAGCGGCGGCAGGACGACCAGGCCGCGCCCCGCGGCGCCCGGCCCGACCGGGCGCGCGCCGGCGCGGCGAGCGAGAGGAGACGCTGATGGGTCCGCTGCGTTCGGTGGTGCTCTGCGGAGGGGGTACGGGCGGGCACATCTACCCGCTGCTCGCCTTCGCCGACTGCCTGCGCCGACACGACCCGAGCGTCCGGATCACCTGTCTGGGCACACCCAAGGGGCTGGAGAACGAGCTGATCCCGCCGGCCGGCTACGACCTGCGGCAGATCCCGGCGTACCAGCTGCCCCGGTCGGTGAACATGAGCCTGGTGCGTACCCCGGACCGGATGTGGAAGGCGGCCCGCGCCGCGGGCAAGGTGATCGACGAGGTCCAGGCCGACGCCGTGGTCGGCTTCGGGGGGTACGTCTCGGTGCCCGGTTATCTGGCCGCGTGGCGGCGGGAACTGCCCATCGTCATCCACGAGGTGAACGTGCCGCCGGGCGTGGCGAACCGGCTCGGGATGAAGTTCACCAAGAACGTCGCGGTGGGCTTCCCGCACCAGCCGGCCCAGGCCGAGGCGCTGCGCGACGCCCGGGTGGTCGGCGTGCCGCTGCGCCGGGGCATCGCCGGGCTGGACCGGGCCGCGCTGCGCGACGCCGCCCGCGCCCACTTCGGACTCCGCCCCGACCTGCCGGTGCTGTTCGTCGCCGGTGGCTCGCAGGGCGCCCGCTCGATCAACCTGGCCGTCTCCGGCGCGGCGAAGGAACTGGCCCGCAACGGTGTGCAGGTGCTGCACGTCATCGGCGCCCGCAACGAGCCGGTCTCCGTGCCCACCGACCTGCCGGTGCCGTACGTCACGCTGCCGTACCTGTCCGAGATGGAGCTGGGTTACGCCGCGGCCGACCTGATGCTGGGCCGGGGCGGCGCGATGACCTGCGCCGAGGTGGCCGCGATCGGCCTGCCCACCGTCTACGTGCCGTACCCGCACAGCAACCAGGAGCAGAAGCGCAACGCGCTGCCGGTGGTGGAGGCGGGCGGCGGTCTGCTGGTCGACGACGCCGAGGTGACCCCGGCCTGGGTGGAGCGGACGGTGATCCCGCTGATCCGGGACCCGCAGCGGCTGTACGCGATGAGCCACGCCGCAGCCGGGTACGGCCGCCGCGACGGCGACGTGGCGTTGCTGAACTTCGTCTACGAGGCGGTCTCCCGCTGATGAGGGACACCGCGACGGGAAGGTACGTCTGATGAACACCGCGCAGTTCACGCCCGCCGGCACCATGACGGCGGAGGACCTGGGCCGGATCCACCTGATCGGGGTGGGCGGGGTCGGGATGGCCGGGCTGGCCCGGCTGTTCCTCACCCGGGGTCTGCCGGTCTCCGGCAGCGAGCTGCGGGAGTGGCCGTCGCTGGCCGGCCTGCGGGCGCTGGGCGGCACGATCCACTCCACCCACGAGGCGTCCAACCTCGACGGCGTGGACACGGTGGTCTACTCCTCGGCCATCCCGCAGGACCACCTGGAGATGGTGGAGGCGCGCCGGCGGGGCCTGCGGGTGCTGCACCGCTCCGAGGCGCTCGCCGCCGCGATGACCGGCCGTCGCACGGTGGCGGTCGCCGGCACCCACGGCAAGACATCCACCACGTCGATGGTCACCATGGTGCTCCAGCAGGCCGGCACCGACCCGTCGTTCGTGATCGGCGGCGAGATCTCCGAGGTGGGTTCCGGCGCGCACCACGGCACCGGCGAGCACTTCGTGGTCGAGGCGGACGAGAGCGACCGCTCGTTCCTCATCTACCGGCCGTTCGTGTCGATCGTCACGAACATCGAGGCGGACCACCTGAACACCTACGGCGACCTGGCCACCCTGGAGGCGGCGTTCGCCGAGTTCGCCCGGCTCACCGACCCGGCCGGTTTCGTGATCACCTGCGCCGACGACGCGGGCGGGCGCCGGCTGGCCGAGACGCTGCGCGCCGAGGGCCGCCGGGTCTGGACGTACGGCGAGTCCACCGACGCGGACCTGCGGATGAGCGAGGTCGTCTCGTCCGCGCACGGGGTGCGCTTCCAGGCCGAGGTCGAGGGCCGGCCGCTCGGCGAGATCCGGCTGCCCGTACCGGGCAAGCACATGGCCCTGAACAGCGCCGCCGCGGTGCTCACCGCGTACCTGCTGGAACTGCCGGTGGCCGCGGCGGAGGCCGCGCTCGGCGCGTTCCCGGGCGTGCGGCGGCGCTTCGAGCGCAAGGGCGTGGCCGACGGCGTGCTGGTCTACGACGAGTACGCCTACCACCCGACCTCGATGACGCTGGCGTTGCAGACGCTGCGGGAGGTCGCCGGCGACGGCCGGCTGATCGTGGTGTTCCAGCCGTACCGGCTCTACCGCACCCGCGACAACCAGGCGGAGATCGCCGCCGCGCTCGGCATCGCCGACGAGGTGGTGCTGCTGGAGGTCTTCGGCCCCGGTGAGACGCGCCGCCCGGGCGAGGGCTCGGCCGCGCTGATCCAGGAGGTGTCGCTGCCGGCCGAGCGGAAGGTGTTCGTCGAGTCGTGGGACGACGTGCCGGCCGAGGTGGCCCGGCGGGCGCGGACCGGCGACGTGGTGGTGACCATGGGCGCGCCGCCCATCTCGCTGATGGGTGACCAGCTGCTCGACGCCCTGCTCGCCCGCTCCGGCGGTGGCGCGGGGCTGGGCGCCGGCGTCGACCCGGACGGCGCGGCGACCCCGGCCGGATGAGTCCCGGCCCGGCCCGCGGCCGTACCCCCGGACCGGACGGCGGGGCGGGGCGGCGCAGCCCGGCCCGGCGCTGGCAGCTCGTGCGGGCGAACGCGGACGCCGTGCCGCCGTCGACCCGCCGGTTCATGGCCCGGGCCCGGCAGCGGCGGATGCGGGCCGCGCTGCCCTGGGCGGTCGCCGCCGCGGTGCTCGCCGTCGCGGGCCTGGTGGCGTGGACGGTGCTCGGCACCGGCCTGTTCGGCGTCCGCGAGGTACGGGTGGTCGGCGCGCGGCTGGTCACCCCGGTGCAGATCCGCGACGCGGCGGCGGTGCCGGACAACGCGCCGCTGGCCAGGGTGGACCTGGACGCGACGGCGCGCCGGGTCGGCACGCTGCCGCCGGTGGCGGACGCCACCGTGGAACGGGAGTGGCCGGGCACGCTCGTGATCCGGGTGCGGGAACGCACGCCGGTGGCGGTGGTGCCGCAGGGCGACGGCTTCGTGGTCGTCGACGGCTCGGGCGTGGTCTTCCAGCGGCTGGACCGGGCGCCGGACGGGTTGCCGCAGGTCCGGGTCGCCCGGCCCGGCCCCGACGACCCGGGTACGCGGGCCGGGCTGGCGGTGCTCGACGCGATGGGGGAGAAGCTGCGCGCGGAGCTGGTCGCGGTTGACGTGGCCGGCCTGGCCCGGATCACCCTGCTGCTGCGCGGCGAGCGTCAGGTCTTCTGGGGTGACGCCTCCCGGGGGGCGCAGAAGTCCACCGTGGCCACCGCGTTGCTGAGCCGCAAGGCGGACCGGATCGACGTCAGCGCGCCGGACGTGGTCACGTTCGAGTGACCCGCGGCTCAGCGAGCGGGCGTTGTGTCCCCTGTCGCTCGGTCGGCGACACGCCGGAACAGGTCCTTGGCTCCTGGCGCGGCGGCGCATACGTTGCCCCGAAGAGATCAGTGGTTGACATAACTCTAAGCCTCTAGTAGAGGGTGAGGGTTCAGCCGTCGGAGGCCACCGGGGAGTGTCCGACCGCTGATCCGGCCAAGCCGTGTGGGGTCGGCCCATGCCAATCTCGAAGGGAAAGGACCGGAGATGACACCTCCGCACAACTACCTGGCGGTCATCAAGGTCGTCGGCATCGGGGGCGGCGGCGTCAACGCCGTCAACCGGATGATCGAGGTTGGGCTCAAGGGCGTCGAGTTCATCGCGATCAACACCGATGCGCAGGCGCTGCTGATGAGCGACGCCGACGTCAAGCTCGACGTGGGCCGGGAGCTGACCCGGGGACTCGGCGCGGGCGCCAACCCGGACGTCGGCAAGAACGCCGCCGAGGACCACCGCGACGAGATCGAGGAGGTCCTCAAGGGCGCCGACATGGTGTTCGTGACCTGCGGCGAGGGCGGCGGCACCGGCACCGGCGGCGCGCCGGTCGTGGCGAACATCGCCCGTAAGCTCGGCGCGCTCACCATCGGCGTGGTCACCCGGCCGTTCTCGTTCGAGGGCAAGCGCCGGCAGGTCCAGGCCGAGGCGGGCATCGAGGAGCTGCGCAACCAGTGCGACACGCTCATCGTGATCCCGAACGACCGGCTGCTCGCGCTCGGCGACCGCAACATCTCCATGATGGACGCGTTCCGCACCGCGGACCAGGTGCTCCTCTCCGGTGTCCAGGGCATCACCGACCTGATCACCACGCCGGGTCTGATCAACCTGGACTTCGCCGACGTCAAGAGCGTGATGAGCGGCGCCGGCAGCGCGCTCATGGGCATCGGCAGCGCCCGGGGCGAGAACCGGGCCGTCGAGGCGGCCGAGGCGGCCATCTCCAGCCCGCTGCTCGAGCAGAGCATGGACGGTGCGCGCGGCGTGCTGCTCTCCATCGCCGGCGGGTCGGACCTCGGCCTGTTCGAGATCAACGACGCGGCGCAGCTGGTCACCGACGCGGCCCACCCGGACGCGAACATCATCTTCGGCGCGGTCATCGACGACGCGCTCGGCGACGAGGTGCGGGTCACGGTGATCGCGGCGGGCTTCGACGGGGGTACGCCGGCGTACAAGGCGGTCGAGCCTCCGCGCAAGAGCAACCAGAACCCGCCGGCCCAGCCGAACGCGCCGGTGAGCCCGCCGGCCACCATGCCGGCGCCGCAGCAGCCGTCGCGCCGGGTGCTCTTCGACGACGTCGACGTGCCCGACTTCCTCAAGAACGGGTCCTGAGCCGCGCCGATGACGGAGTCACAGACGGCGGTGCGGCCCGAGCGGCGCGCCGAACTCGCGGCCGGACTGGCCCGGGTCCGGGCCCGCATCGCCGACGCCTGTGCGGCGGCCGGGCGGCAGCGCGACGAGGTCACACTGGTCGCGGTGACCAAGACGTACCCGGCGGCGGACGTGGTCGCGCTGGCCGGGCTCGGCGTGACCGACGTCGGGGAGAACCGCGACCAGGAGGCGGCGCCGAAGGCGGAGGCGGTGTCCGCCGCCGGGGCCGCGCCGCGCTGGCACTTCATCGGCCAGTTGCAGCGCAACAAGGCCCGCTCGGTGGTCCGGTACGCCGACGTGGTCCAGTCGGTGGACAGCGTCCGGCTGGCCGCCGCGCTGGACACCGCCGCCGGTGCGGTCCGGGACCGGCCGCTGGACGTGCTGGTGCAGGTGAGCATCGACGGCGACCCGGCCCGGGGCGGGGCGCTGCCGGGTGTGGCCGATCCGCAGCGCGGGCTCGACCCGGTGGCCGCCGCGGTGGCCGGCGCCGACGGCTTGCGCCTGGCGGGCCTGATGGCGGTGGCGCCGCTGGGCTGGGAGCCGGACCGGGCGTTCGCCCGGCTGGCCGAGGTGGCGGCGCGGCTCCGGGCCGACCATCCGGACGCGACGGTGCTGTCGGCAGGCATGAGCGGAGACCTGGAGAGCGCGATCGGGTACGGCGCGACACATGTCCGTGTCGGCAGCGCGTTGCTCGGAATGCGCCCTGCGCTGCGGTAGCCTCAGCAGGACGGAAGCAAATTACATCAGTGTTGTTCAGGACGGCGTTCCCGTAGCCGGGGGCCGTGACGGGCGGACCGCGAACCGCACGTCAGGGGATTGCCGATCCGGTCCGGTGGGCATGATCGTCCACTCGTGATCAAGCGACACGGCACGGGGGCGCGTGCCGCACGGCGGACGGAAGGGCGCGGGGATGGGTGCACTGCGCAAGGCGGGGGTCTGGCTCGGTCTCGTCGAGGAGGACGACGAGCGGGCGTACGAGGACGGTGGCTACGACAAGGGTGGCTACCGGGACTCGTCGCGCTACCGGTCGAGCCGGTACGCCGAGGAGTTCGCCGACGAGGACGACGACGAGGCCGAGGAGCCGCCGACGACGCGCGGCCGGCTCAGCGACCGTGGCCGGCTGTCCGAGCGCGCCTCCAGCCGCGCCGTCGACGCCGACCGGGCCGAGGGCGAGCGCCCGGAGCGGGCCGAGCGGTCCAGCGTGCGGTCGATCACCCGGTCCTCCGCCGGTGACACCTCGGGCGCCCTGAGCTACCACACCCGGGACAACCTCGCGCTCGCGCCGCAGGCCCAGCCGCGCGAGCGGGAGCGCGTGGCGCCGGAGGACGAGCAGCGCTACCAGATCACCACGCTGCACCCGACCACGTACCGCGAGGCGCGGACCATCGGCGAGCACTTCCGTGACGGCGTACCGGTGATCATCAACCTCACCGAGATGGACGAGGCGGACGCCCGCCGGCTCGTCGACTTCGCCGCCGGGCTCGCGTTCGGTCTGCGCGGTACGATCGAGCGCGTGACCAACCGGGTGTTCCTGCTCTCACCGGCCAACGTCCAGGTCACCGCGGAGGACAAGGCCAAGATCGCTGAGGGCGGCTTCTTCAGCCTGAGCTGAGCCGCACGACCGAGGGACGTCGCCTGCCGTGTTGTCGATCCTGTTCCAGGTGCTCTACCTGCTGCTGTACATCTTCCTAATTGTCCTTTTGGCGCGATTTGTTCTTGGCGCGGTGCTGGCCTATGGTCGCCGCTGGCAACCGGGGCGCGGAGCGTCGGCGGGACTGGAAGTCGTGTGGAGCGTCACTGATCCGCCCCTGCGAGCGTTGAGGCGTGTGATCCCACCACTGCGAATTGGTACCGTGAGCATCGACCTGGCCTCCCTTGTGCTCCTGGTTATCCTGTTCGTGCTGATGGAGTTCGTGTTTAGGCGCCTGATCTTCGCGTTTGCCTGACCAGAGCGCTTTCGCGGCCGCAACTGACCCGAGGAGTTTCGATGCCGCTGACCCCGGCCGACGTCCACAACGTCGCCTTCAAAAAGCCGCCGATCGGCAAGCGGGGGTATGACGAGGAGGAGGTTGACGCCTTCCTGGACGAGGTCGAGCGTGAGCTGGCCCGTCTGATCGAGGAGAACAACGAGCTGCGCGCCCAGGTGGAGCGCGGCGGTCGGGGTGGCGCTCCCGCCGGCCCCGGCGGCGACGCCCGCCTCGCGGCGGAGCTCAACGACGTCAAGGCCCAGCTCGACCGGGTGCAGCGCGACAAGGCGGCCGCCGAGCAGGCGGCCCGCGCGATGCAGGCCGAGCTGGAGCAGGTCCGCACGCAGGGCGGCCCGGCCGGCGTGACCGCTGACGGCGAGCAGCAGGCGCTGCGGGTGCTCATGATGGCCCAGCGCACCGCCGACGACCACGTCTCCGACGCCCGTCGCGAGGCCGACCAGCTGCTCTCCGAGGCCCGTTCGAAGGCCGAGGAGGTCACCCGGGAGGCGCGCGCCAAGGCCGACGCCCTGGAGCGGGACGCCCGCCAGCGGCACCAGGAGGCCATGGGCGGCCTGGACGCCAAGCGCACCGCGCTGCAGAAGCACATCGAGGAGCTCAAGCAGTTCGAGCGCGAGTACCGCACCCGCCTCAAGGCGTACCTGGAGAGCCAGCTGCGTGACCTCGACGGTCGCGGCCAGGGTCTCGAGGTGGAGATGAACCGCACCGAGGGCACCCGTGCCACCGGCAGCAACGGTCTCGCCGCGGCCGGCCTCGCCGGTTCCTACGGCGGTGGCCGCGCGGGCTCGCTCGAGTCCGGCCGCTGATCCCGCGTCGGTGGCCGTCCCCGTGACGGCCACCGACCGCCCAGACCGACACGACGCGGCCGGGGGTGAGCCGTGGTAGCCGCCAGCATCCTGCTCATCCTCGTCGCGGTCGTGCTGCTGATCGCCGGTCTCGCCGGCGGGTCCAGCCTCCTGCTCATCGTCTCGATCGCGGCCAGCCTGCTGTCCGCCGTCGCCTTCGTCGCGTTCGCCCGCCAGGCCGCCGCGACGCGGGCCACGGCCGGCCGGGAGACCGGTCCGCGCGTACGGACCGCGCACACCGTCCCGTCCCCGGACGAACCGGTGAGCCCGGTCCCGCACCACACGTCCACGGTCGGCGCCGGCGGATCCGGGTGGCGGCAACCGCCCGGGTCTCCGGTGACCGAACCGGACGACGTCCCGCCGCCGGCCGCGTACTCGCCGCCGGCCGAACCGGCCGCCGGGCCGTACGAGGCCGAACCGGCCGCGGGGCCGTACGAGGCCGGGCCGTACACGTCGGCGTTCGACGCCGAGCCCGCCGGGCCGTACGCGGCGACGGTGGACACGGACCCGGTCGTCGCGGACGCGGCGCCCTACTCGCCGCCCGGCCCGCGTGTGCCGGAGACCGCCCGGCCCACCTCGCCCGCACCGGGCGGGCCGTTCGACGGCGACCCGCCGGCCGAACTCCTCTCCGACGGCGAGGTCGCCCGGCTGGTCCGGCTGCCCGGCGAGGTCCTGGTGGTCGACGGCCACCCCCGCTTCCACATGCCCGACTGCCCGCACCTGGTGGGCCGGGACGACGAGCCACTGCCGGTCGCCGAGGCGGTCGCGCTGGGCTTCACCCCGTGTGCGCACTGCGCCGCCGCCACCACCCTGCTCGCCGAGGCCCGGCCGCGCTGACCATGACGATCGCGGACGACACACTCACCGTCGCGGTGCGGGTGAAGCCCGGAGCGTCCCGTGCCCGGGTGGGCGGGCGGTTCGACGGGCCGTACGGTCCCGCGCTCGTCGTCGCGGTGCACGCGCCGGCGGTCGACGGCCGCGCCACCGAGGCGGCCCGGCGCGCGCTCGCCGACGCGCTCGGCGTCCGGCCGGCGACCGTGTCGCTGCGGTCCGGCGCCGCCAGCCGCGACAAGCTCTTCCTGGTCGAGCGCCCGCACGACGGGCTGCCCGAGGTGCTGCGCCGGCTGCGCGACGGCAGCACGGCGTGAGGTCCGGTCGGGCCGGCCGGCGATGACCCCGGGGCTCGACGTCGCGTTGCTCGTGGGCGCCGCCGTGCTGCTGGTCGCGGTGGGCGCGGTGCGGTTCTCCACCCGGCTCGGCGTGCCGAGCCTGCTGGTCTACCTGGCGCTGGGGGTGCTGCTCGGCGAGGCGGGGCTGGGCATCCGCTTCGACGACGTCGAGCTGACCCGGGTGCTCGGCTTCTGCGCGCTCATCGTGATCATCGCCGAGGGCGGCCTGACCGCGCGGTGGAGCACGTTGCGGCCGGTGCTGGGCCTGGCCGCGGCGCTGTCCACCGTCGGTGTGGTGGTCAGCATCGTGGTCGTCGGCGTAGTGGTGCACCTGCTGCTCGACCTGGACTGGCGGCTGGCCCTGCTCTACGGCGCGGTGCTCTCCTCCACCGACGCGGCGGCGGTGTTCGCCACGCTGCGCCGGTTGCGCCTGCCGCCCCGGCTGGTCGCCGCGCTGGAGGCGGAGTCCGGCGTGAACGACGCCCCGGTCGTCCTGCTGGTGCTGGTGCTGTCCCGCGCCGGGGCCGGGGTCGCCCACCCCTGGTGGTACGAGGTGCTGCTGGTCGGCTACGAGCTGAGCGCGGGCGCGGCGGTCGGGGTCGGCGCCGGGCTGGCCGGCCGGTACGCGCTGCGCCGGGCCGCGCTGCCGTCGGCCGGCCTGTACCCGATCGCGGTGGTCGGCTTCACCGTGCTCGCGTACGCGGCCGGCTCGGTGCTGCACGCCTCGGGTTTCCTCGCCGTGTACGTCGCGGGCGTGCTGCTCGGCAACTCCCGGCTGCCGCACCGGCAGGCCATCCTCGGTTTCGCCGACGGGCTGGCCTGGCTGGCCCAGATCGGGCTGTTCGTGCTGCTGGGCCTGCTGGTCTCGCCGAGCCGGCTGGACTCGGCGGTGCTGCCGGCCGTGATCACCGGGCTGGCCCTGCTGCTGCTCGCCCGGCCGCTGTCGGTGGCGATCTCCGCGCTGCCGTTCCGGGTGAACCTGCGCGAGCAGTTGTTCCTGTCCTGGGCCGGGCTGCGCGGCGCGGTGCCGGTGGTGCTGGCGACCATCCCGCTGTCGCTGCACGTACCGGGGGCGGACCGCCTGTTCGACGCGGTCTTCGTCCTGGTGGTGATTTTCACGTTGCTCCAGGCGGGCACGCTGGCGCGGGCGGCCCGGCGGCTGGGCGTGACCGCACCGGCCGAGGCGAGCGAGATCCTGCTGGAGACGGCCCCGCTGGAGCGGATGCGCGCCGATCTGCTCCAGTTGGAGGTGCCGCCCGGGTCGCGGCTGGCCGGGGTGCACGTGGACGAGCTGCGGCTGCCTGTCGGTGCCGCGGTGACGCTGGTGCTGCGCGACGGCGTCGGTTTCGTGCCGGGCGCGGACACCCGGCTCAAGGTCGGGGACAGCCTGCTCATCGTGGCCACCGCCGGGGTACGGGACGAGACCGAGCGGCGGCTGCGGGCGGTGAGCCGCCGGGGCCGGTTGGCGAGGTGGTTCGGGGAGTACGGCGAGGAGCCGGCCCGCTGATCTGCTACCGTTCCTTTTGCCCCGATTGATGGCAGTCCGGGGCGAATACGTGGGACTACGGTGCGGCACGTTGTCGGACGCCTGTACGTTCCGTATTCTTGCCAACCTCCGGAGTGCACGGCGGGCCGCTCGCCGTGCACCCTTCCGTACGCGGGGGACGCCGACGTGGGCGTCCCCGCCCACGCACCGCTGACCGCCGCTCCGCGCGGCTGAGGGAGCTGACGATGGCGAAGCCAGCCGACACCAGGACCGCCGGTCGCAAGCCGGTGGCGAAGGCCACCCGCAGCGCGGCGGAGACCGAGAAGATCCGGGCCGCCCTGGCGGCACGGCGGGACGAGCTCACGGCCGAGTACGATCAGACGCTGAGCGAGATCACCGAGCTGCAGCGCGAGCGGCTGACCGACTCGGCCGGGGACGACCAGGCCGACACCGGGACCAAGACGTTCGAGCGGGAGCAGGAGATCTCTCTCGCCAACAGCATCAAGGAACGAATCACGCAGGTCGAGCGCGCCCTGGAGCGCCTCGACGAGGGTGGCTACGGCTGGTGCGAGCGGTGCGGCAACCCGATCCCGGTGGAGCGGCTCGCCGCGTTCCCGTCGGCCACCCTCTGCGTGACGTGCAAGCAGCTGGAGGAGCGGCGCTGATCACCGCTCCCCGGCGGCCGTACGGCAGACGGTGACCACACCGTCGCGAACGTCGATGGGGAGCAGATGACCGCAGCACCGCCCGCCGGGGCCGGCACCACCGAGTCGGGCGCCGGCGCGCCTCGCCGTAAGGCCGTCGGCCTGCTGCTCGGCGTGTCCCTGTTCTCGCTGCTGGCGGATCTCGGCACGAAGCAGCTCGCGCTCGCCGAGCTGACCGGCCGGGAACCGGTGTCGCTGCTCGGTGGCGCGGTCTACCTCAGCCTCACCCGCAACAGCGGCGCGGCCTGGAGCATCGGCTCGGACCACACCTGGGTCTTCCCGATCATCACGTTCGTGGTGGTCGGGTGGATCGCCTGGATGGCGTTGCGGCTGCGCTCGCTGCCCTGGGCGGTGTCGCTGGGACTGGTGCTGGGCGGTGCGCTGGGCAACCTGATCGACCGGATCTTCCGCGCGCCGGGGCACTTCGTCGGCCACGTGGTCGACATGATCAGCCTCTTCGACCCGTACGGCCAGGTCTGGCCGGTGTTCAACCTGGCCGACAGCTCGCTGGTGTGCGGCGTGGTGCTCGCGGTCTTCCTGGAGCTGACCGGCCGCCAGCGCGACGGCTCCCGGCTGCGCGACGAGAAGCGCGACGACGCCGCCCCGGCCGAGCAGCGGGAGAGCGCGTGACCTCCGCGTTCGCCGCCGCCGGCGACACCCGCTCCCTGCCCGTGCCGGACGGCCTCGACGGGATGCGCCTGGACCAGGCCGTGTCCCGGCTGTTCGGGCTCTCCCGCACCGCCGCCGCCGGCCTGATCGACGCCGGCGACGCGCTCGTCGACGGCGTGGTCCGGCCCAACTCGCACAAGGTCAAGGCGGGCTCGTGGCTGGAGGTCACGCTGCCCGCGCCGCCGGCACCGCCGACTGTGGTGCCGCAGGCGGTGCCCGGCCTGACCGTGGTGTACGCCGACGACGACATCGTGGTGGTGGACAAGCCGGTCGGGGTGGCGGCCCACCCCAGCCCGGGCTGGACCGGCCCCACGGTGATCGGCGGGCTGGCCGGCATCGGCCACCGGATCTCCACGAGCGGCGCCGCCGAGCGGCAGGGCGTGGTGCACCGGCTCGACGTGGGCACCACCGGGATCATGGCGGTGGCCAAGAGCGAGCGCGCGTACACCGCGCTGAAGCGGGCGTTCAAGTACCGCGAGGTGGAGAAGCGCTACCACGCCGTGGTGCAGGGCCACCCGGACCCGCTGAGCGGCACCATCGACGCGCCGATCGACAGGCACCCGCACCACGACTACCGCTGGGCCGTGGTCTCCGGCGGCAAGCCGAGCATCACCCACTACGACACGATCGAGGCGTTCCCCGCCGCCAGCCTGCTCGACGTGCGGCTGGAGACCGGGCGTACGCACCAGATCCGGGTGCACTTCTCCAGCATGCGGCACCCCTGCGTGGGTGACCTGACCTACGGCGCGGACCCGACGCTGTCGGCCCGGCTGGGGCTGGCCCGGCAGTGGCTGCACGCCCGCTCGCTGAGCTTCGCGCACCCGGGCACGGGCGACGAGGTGACGTTCGTCAGCGAGTACCCGGACGACCTGGCCCGCGCGCTGGAGATCCTGCGCGACTGACGTGAGCGACGATCCCGCGCCGCCGCGCCGGTCCCGGTCCGCCGCGCTGACCTGGATCGCGCTGGCCTGCGCGCTCGTGGTGCTGGTGGTCGCGGTGGCCCAGCGGCGGGACCGGCCGGTGAGCGACCGCACTGTCGGCGAGGTGACCCGGGTCGGCGTGAGCGACGGCGCGAGCATCCCGGCGTACCTGCGGGCCGCCGGGGACGAGCTGGCCCGCCTCGACGCCCCCGACGGCTACGCGCTCGTCTCGTTCGACGGCTACCTGACCCCGGCGCGGGCGGCCGCCGCGCTGGACGGCACGCGGGTCTCGGCGGTGGTGGCGCGGGTACCGCTGCCCGGCCGGCAGACCGAGATCGTCCGGATCGCGGCGCTGCGCCTGCCCCAGGACGTGGTGGCCGGCATGGCCGGCGTCGCGACGCGCAAGGACGCCGAGGCCGCGGACTACCGCTCCCGCGCCGCCGCGACCACCGCCGATCCGGAGCTGCGCCGGGTGTACGACAGTGGCGCGGAGGTCGCCGCGCGCGAGGCCGAGGCGTACCGGACGGGCTGCGCCTGCGTCTACGCCGCGGTGGTGAGTGCCGCACCGGAGGCCCTGCGCGCGCTCGCCGGGCGTCCGGGTGTGCGGGTGGTGGACCCGGCGCCGGAGGTCCGCCGCCTGGACCGGACCGTGTTCACCCCGCCGCTGCCCGAGCAGCGTGACGTGGTTCGCCCACCGGCCGACGGCGAACCCGCCGAGGCAGGCGGAATGGGCGATTCGTCGGAAGCTGCACGGACGGTGAGCGGACCTTCACCCACCGCCCCGGCGCCGGGCGGCGGCTCCGGGGCACCCAACCCCGCTCCCACCTCCTGAGACATCGGGGCCCGCGGTGACCGGGCCGATCCCATGGTGCGGCAGGCCGCCGGGCGATGTGCGGCGCGGGGAGTGGTCCGAATAGGGTTTCGTTCGTAGCCTGTCAGGCGGAGATCGATGGGCTGGGGGAGGGCGAATCCTTGGACGGCAGCGAGACCGGCTGGGGTCGGCAGGGCGAGCCGGCACCGCGGTGGCGGGCGCTGCTCGACCGGGCCCGGCTCGGCGGTCGCGGCGCGGAGCACGCCGACGCCGACCGGCACGTCGAGGAGCAACCGGCGCCGCCGCCCGACCCGCTGCCCCGTCGCGCCGCGGGCACCGGGTGGACCGGGCGCGCCACCGCCGTCGGCCGCGCCCCCGACGGGTCGTACGGCGCCGAGCCCGGTTACCGCGCCGAGGCCACGTTCCGGGTCGACCCGGCCTTCCGCGCCGATCCCCGGCACGACGGCGAGCCGGCCTACCGGGCCGAACCGGCGTACCGCAGCGACCCGGAGCCGTCCTGGCGCACCGGGCAGCCCTACCCGGCCGAGCCGTCCTGGCGCGCCGAGCCGTCGATCGCGCCGGACCCGCCCTTCGCCGCCGAGCCCCGGCCGGAGCCGTCCTGGCGCGCCGAACCGGCACGGCCGGAGCCGCACGGCCGGGCCGAGGCGCCGGCCGAGTCCCGGTACTCCCTTCTCGACGGCGGCTACCGGCCCGCGCCGCCGCCTGCCGAGTCCCGGTACGCCCTGCTCGACCGGGGCCGCTACCGGCCGGACGTCCCGCCCGCGCCGGAACCGGTGGTGCCCGCGCCGCGCAGCCCGCTGGAGGGCCGCTCCGGCCGGGCGGGCCGGGCCGCGCCGGCCCAGGCGAAGTGGCGTGCCCCCGAGCCGGACGCCGAGCTGGAACGCGCCACCAGCGTGCTGCGCCGCGAGCTGGGCACCCCCCGGGTGCTCGCCTTCGCCAACCCCAAGGGCGGCGTGCACAAGACCACCGCGACGGTGCTCGCCGCCGCCACCGTGGGCAGCGTCCGCGGGCGCGGCGTGCTCGCCTGGGACGACAACGAACTGCGCGGCACGCTCGGTCTGCGAGCCGGCAGCGCCCGGCACGCCCGTACCATCCGCCACCTGATCCACGACCTGGCGCAGATCGAGATCCTCGAGGGCAACACGCTGCTGTCGCACCTCGACGACTACCTGCGGCACGCCTCCGACGGCTCGTACGACGTGCTGGCCGGCGAGGAGAGCCCGCGCTTCGCCCAGCGGCTCGACCAGTTCACCGTCAAGCGGGTGCTGGAGCTGCTGCGCCGCACCCACGAGGTGGTCTGCGTGGACACCGGCAACAACGTGGAGAGCCCGAACTGGCGCACCGTCATGCAGGCCGCCGACCAGCTCGTGGTGACCACCGTGCCGCGCGAGGACGCGGCGTTCAGCGCGGACTGGATGCTCGACCTGCTGCACGAGGAGGGCATGGGGGAGCTGGCCGACAACGCGGTCACGTTGATCTCCTGCCCGACGCCGGGGCGTACCTCGTTGCAGGAGGACCTGGAACGGCACTTCGCCACCCGTACCCGGGCGGTCGCCGTGGTGCCCTACGACCCGGCGCTGGAGACCGGCTCCTCGATCGAGTACCACCAGCTCCAGGCCGAGACCCGCAACGCCTGGCTCAAGGCGGCCGCGGTGATGGTGGAACCGTTCGCGCGCTGAGCGGTGACCACCGCCCCGCGCCGTGCCCGGGCCTGAGAGGATCAACGGGTGAGTCCGGACACCCCTGAGCCCGAGCGGGCGCGCGAGCGCACCGACGGCACCGACGCGCGTACCGGCGACGCCGTCCCGCGTACCGGAAACGCCCCGTGGCCCGGCGACGGCGCGTGGCCCGCGCGCGAGCAGCCGCCCGGCTGGCCCGGCGGCCTGCCGGTACCGGCAGGCACGCCGGTCACCGCGCCCGGCGCCGACCCGCTAGCCGGGTACCCCGGCGTGGTGGCGCAGCTGCCTGGCGCCGACGCCGGCCGGTCCGGCCGCCCGCTGCTCACCGCGCTGGCCGTGGTCGCGCTGCTCACCGCGCTCGGCGTCCCGCTGGGCCTGCTGTGGGCGTGGGCGGCGCCCGCCACCCCGGTACGGCAGACCCCGGCGGGCGCGGTCTACGCGACCACCCAGCCGGAGCAGCCGATCGCCGCGGACGGCTGGTTCAGCCTCCTGACGCTCGGCTTCGGTGTGCTCGCCGCGATCGCCCTGTGGGTGGTGCTGCGCCGCCGGCGCGGCCCGGCCGGCCTGGTCGCGGTGACGCTCGGCGGTCTCGGCGCGGCAGTGGTGGCCTGGCAGGTCGGCCGCCGGATCGGGCTGTCGACGTTCCAGCGGCTGGTGGACACCGCGCCGCCGGGCACCGCCTTCACCAAGCCCGTCGACCTGCGCGCCGGTGGCGTCGACTGGTACGGCCCGCTGCCGTTGCCGCACGGTAACCTGCTGCTCGCCGCGTTCGGCGCCGCCGTCACGTACACGCTGCTGGCGGGCTGGTCGCGGTGGCCGTCGCTGCGGCCGGAGCCGGAGCTCGACGCGACCTGGCCGCCGCCCCCGCCCGGGTTCAGTTCGGCGCCGGGGGACCAGCCAGCTCGCTGAGCGGCACCGGCACCGCGCGCACCTGCCGCAGCAACGCCGTCTCCCGGTTGAGCAGGCGCAGCTCGGCGCGCAGCCGGCCGGCCGTGTCATCGGCGGCGAGCAGCCGCTGCCGGTCGGCGACGGTCAGCGCGGCGGTCGCGGCGACCAGGTGCGACAGGACCGTCGGATCCTCCGGCAGCTGCTCGGTGATCTCCTGCTGGTCCGGCCGGATCAGGCCGAGATATTGCCGGAACACCGAGATCACCCGGGCCGCCAGCAGGTCGGAGACCTCGTCCGGGCCGTCCGGCTCGGGCAACCACTCCACCTCGGCGGTCAGGTACGGCTCGGCGGAGTCGTCGACCTCGGCGACCCGGAACCGCCGCCGCCCCACCGTGACGATGTCGAAGCCGCCGTCGGCCAGCTCGGTGACCTGCCGCAGTTCGGCGGTGCAGCCGACCTCGTGCAGGGTGACCTCGCCGCCGGCCGGCCCGGCGCGACCCGGCGGCCCGGCCGGCGCGACCTCCCAGCCGGCCTGGATCGCCACCACGCCGAACTCGCGCGGCGCGCCCTCGGGCAGCCCCACGAGGTGGCGCACCAGCGCCTTGTAGCGCTCCTCGAAGATGTGCAGCGGAAGGACCAGCCCGGGGAAGAGGACGGTCCCGAGCGGGAACACCGGCAGCCGTGCGCTCACGTGATCGAGCGTATCGCCAACGCGCCCACCCGTGCGTGTCCCGGCTCACCGTCCCGGCGTGCGGGCGGGCCCGGCCGGTGACACCGGCGGCGGCCTAGACTCGCAGGCGTGCTGAATCGGATCGACCTGCGCGGCGGTGTCCGTGACCCGCGCCGCCTGCTGCCCCGTGCCCAGCTCGACGTCTCCGTGGCGGTCGAGCGGATCCGCCCGCTCGTGGAGGCGGTCCGGGACCATGGGTACCCGGCGATCCGGGAGGCGAGCGAACGGTTCGACGGCGTCTCCCCGGAGCGGCTGCGGGTGCCGGTCGAGACGATCCGCGCCGCCGAGGGCGAGCTGGACCCGCAGGTCCGCGCCGCGCTGCTGGAGTCGATCACCCGGGCCCGCAAGGTCCACGACGACCAGCGCCGCACCGACCACACCACGACCGTGGTGCCCGGCGGCACGGTGACCGAGCGGTGGGTGCCGGTCGACCGGGTCGGCCTCTACGTCCCCGGCGGCCTGGCCATGTACCCGTCGACCGTCGTGATGAACGTGGTGCCGGCCCAGGCGGCCGGGGTGCGCTCCCTGGTGGTGGTGAGCCCGCCGCAGAAGGACAACGACGGCCTGCCCGACCGCCGGGTCCTCGCGGCCTGCGCGCTGCTCGGCGTGAACGAGGTGTACGCCGTCGGCGGCGCCCAGGCGGTCGCCATGCTCGCGTACGGCGCCACCGTCGACCCGGCCGGGGACGAGCGCTGCGAGCCGGTCGACATGATCACCGGTCCGGGCAACATCTGGGTCACCGCCGCGAAGCGGCTGCTGCGCGGCGTGGTCGGCATCGACGCCGAGGCCGGCCCGACCGAGATCGCGATCCTGGCCGACGACACCGCCGACCCGGCGCACGTCGCCGCCGACCTGATCAGCCAGGCCGAGCACGACCCGCTGGCCGCGAGCGTGCTGGTCACCCCGTCCACCGCGCTGGCCGACGCGGTCGACGCCGAGCTGGCCCGGCAGGCGCCGGCGGCCAAGCACGCCGAGCGGATCGGCACGGCGCTGCGCGGCGAGCAGAGCGGCGTGGTCCTGGTCGACGACCTGGAGGCGGGCCTGCGGGTGGTCGACGCGTACGCGGCCGAGCACCTGGAGATCCAGACCGAGAACGCCCGCGAGTGGGCGCTGCGGGTACGCAACGCCGGTGCGATCTTCGTGGGCGCCTGGTCGCCGGTGTCGCTCGGCGACTACTGCGCCGGCTCCAACCACGTGCTGCCCACCGGCGGCTGCGCCCGGCACTCCTCCGGCCTGTCCGTGCAGTCGTTCCTGCGCGGCGTCCACCTGATCGAATACACCCAGGACGCGCTGCGCGACGTGGCCCCGCACGTGGTCACCCTGGCGACCGTGGAGGACCTGCCCGCGCACGGCCAGGCGGTCAGCGTCCGGTTCCCCGACGGCGGCGCGTCGTGACCACGCTCGACGACCTGCCGATCCGCGACGACCTGCGCGGGCGCACGCCGTACGGGGCGCCGCAGCTCGACGTGCCGGTGCGGCTGAACACCAACGAGAACTCCTACCCGGTGCCCGAGCCGGTGGTGGAGGCGATCGGCAAGGCGGTCGCCGCCGAGCTGCGTGACCTCAACCGCTACCCGGACCGGGACGCGGTGGCGCTGCGCGCCGACCTCGCCGCCTACCTGGGACACGGGCTCACCGCCGACCACGTGTGGGCGGCGAACGGCTCCAACGAGATCCAGCAGCAGCTGCTCCAGGCGTTCGCCGGTCCCGGGCGTACCGCGCTCGGCTTCGCCCCGGCGTACTCGATGCACCCGCTGCTGGCGCTCGGCACCGGCACCCGGTGGGTGCCCGCCCGGCGCGGCGCGGACTTCGGTCTCACCGCCGGCGAGGCGGTGGCCCAGGTCCGCGAGCACCGGCCGGACGTGGTGTTCCTCTGCTCGCCGAACAACCCGACCGGCACCGCGCTCGACCCGGCGGTGGTCGCCGCCGTGCTGGACGAGGCGCCCGGCATGGTGATCGTCGACGAGGCGTACGCCGAGTTCGCCCGGCCCGGCACGGTGAGTGCGCTCGCCGTGCTGCCCGGCCACCCGCGGCTGGTGGTGACCCGCACCATGAGCAAGGCGTTCGGGTTCGCCGGCGGCCGGCTCGGCTACCTGGCCGCCGACCCGGCGGTGGTGGACGCGGTGCAGCTGGTAAGGCTGCCGTACCACCTGTCCGCGCTCACCCAGGCCGCCGCCCGCGCGGCGCTGGCGCACCGGGACGCCCTGCTCGGCACCGTGACCGCGATCATGGAGCAGCGGGACCGGATCGTCGCCGAGCTGCGCGCCCGGGGCCACCGGGTGGCCGACAGCGACGCCAACTTCGTGCTGTTCGCCGTCGAGGGGGACCAGGCGGTGGCCTGGCGTACCCTGCTCGATGCCGGCGTGCTGGTGCGCGACGTCGGCCTGCCCGGCTGGCTGCGCGTCACCGCCGGAACCCCGACCGAGACCGACGCCTTCCTCACCGCGATGGAGACAGTTTCATGAGCCGGATCGCCCGGATCGAGCGGGTCACAAACGAGACGAAGGTGCTCGTCGAGATCGACCTCGACGGCACCGGCAAGGCCGACATCGAGACCGGCGTCGGTTTCTACGACCACATGCTCAACCAGATCGCCCGGCACGGCGGCTTCGACCTGACCGTGCACACCGTCGGCGACCTGGAGATCGACGCGCACCACACGATGGAGGACACCGCGCTCGCGCTGGGCGCCGCGTTCGACCGGGCGCTGGGCGACAAGGCCGGCATCCGGCGGTACGGCTCGGCCACCGTCCCGATGGACGAGGTGCTGGTCCGCGCCGCCGTCGACCTGTCCGGCCGCCCGTACGTGGTGCACGACGAGCCGGCGCTGGCCCCGTACATCGGGCCGGTCTACCCGACGAGCATGACCCGGCACATCTGGGAGTCGTTCGGTCAGTCGGCCCGGATCACGCTGCACGTGGACGTGCTGCGCGCGGCCCGTCCCGGCGGCCACCCGGACGCCCACCACGTGGTCGAGGCGCAGTTCAAGGCCGTCTCCCGCGCGCTGCGCGAGGCCACCGCGCTGGACCCGCGTAACGCGGGTGTGGTGCCGTCCACGAAGGGTGCTCTCTAATGAAGGTGCTGCCCACCCTTCTGTTGATCCTGGCCGGCCTGCTGGTCGGCGGGACGTGGTCGCTGCTCAAGCAGGGCGCTCCCCGCGCCGCCGTGGTGATCACCGGCCTGCTGGCCGTGCTGGCCACCGTCGCCGGGGTGCTCTGGCTGCTGCCGGGGGAGAGCTGATGGCACGGGTGGTGGTGCTCGACTACGGCTCGGGCAACCTGCGTTCGGCCGAGCGCGCGGTGGAGCGGGCCGGCGCCGACGTGACAGTCACCGACGACCTGGACGCCGCCGCGTCGGCCGACGGCCTGGTGGTGCCGGGCGTCGGCGCGTTCGCCGCGTGCATGGCCGGGATCGAGGCGCTGGGCGCCGGGCCGGTCATCGCCGACCGGGTCGCCGCCGGGCGGCCGGTGCTGGGCATCTGCGTCGGCATGCAGATCCTCTTCGGGCACGGCGAGGAGCACGGCGTGGTCACCAAGGGGCTGGGGCTGCTGCCCGGCGGCGTGACCCGGCTGCCCGCGCGGCGGTTGCCGCACATGGGCTGGAACACCGTGCGCCCGCCGGCCGGCTCGGCGCTGTTCGCCGGGCTGCCGGACGGCACCCGGTTCTACTTCGTCCACTCCTACGGGGTGACCGACCCGGTGGCGCTGGCCGAGGCGGGCGCCACGGTGACCACGGCGCACCACGGCGCGGACTTCGTCGCGGCGGTGGAGCGGGGGCCGCTGTCGGCCGCGCAGTTCCACCCGGAGAAGTCGGCCGACGCCGGGGCCGCGCTGCTGCGCAACTGGCTCGGCACGCTGTGACCGGCCCGCGGGCGTCCGCGTGAGCAAGGAGCGGGCCCGCCGCCGCGCGGAGCGCGAGGCCGAGCAGGAGCGGGCGCGCGCCGCCCGGGCCCGCCGGGTGGCACGCCGGGAGCGGCGTCGTTCTCTGGTACGCCGGCTGACGCCGTCGCCGCGGCGCGGCCGTACCGGCCGGTTGCATCGGCACACCCGCCGTGAGCGGGCGACGATCCTGGTGCTCACCGCGGTCGCGGTGGTCGCCATCTGGAATCTGGTCGACGACCTCGCGCTGCGGCTGGTGCTGGTCGTGTTGTTGTTGCTGGTCCTGCCCGCGGTCGTGGTGATCGCGCTGGACCGTCGCTGAGGATCCGAGGAGAGAAGCGTTGAGCCTCACCCTGTTGCCCGCCGTGGACGTCGCCGACGGCCAGGCCGTCCGGCTCGTGCAGGGCGCCGCCGGTAGCGAGACCACGTACGGCGACCCGCTGGACGCGGCGCTGGCCTGGCAGTCCGACGGCGCGGAGTGGATCCACCTGGTCGACCTGGACGCCGCGTTCGGGCGGGGCTCCAACGCCGCGCTGCTCGCCGAGGTGGTCGGCAAGCTGGACGTGAAGGTGGAACTGTCCGGCGGCATCCGCGACGACGAGTCGCTGCGGGCGGCGCTGGGCACCGGGGCGGCCCGGGTCAACATCGGCACCGCCGCGCTGGAGGACCCGCAGTGGTGCGACCGGATCTGCGGCGAGTACGGCGACCGGGTGGCGATCGGGCTGGACGTGCGCGGCCGTACCCTGTCGGCGCGGGGCTGGACCCGCGACGGCGGTGACCTGTACGAGGTGCTGGCCCGGCTCGACGCCGCCGGCGCGGCGCGGTACGTGGTCACCGACATCACCAAGGACGGCACCATGCGCGGTCCCAACCTGGACCTGCTGCGTGAGGTGTGCGCCCGCACCGACGCCCCGGTGATCGCCTCCGGCGGCGTGTCCACGCTGGACGACCTGCGGGCGCTCGCCACGCTGGAGCCGATCGGTGTGGAGGGCGTGATCGCCGGCAAGGCGCTCTACGCGGGCGCGTTCACCGTCGCCGAGGCGCTGGCGACGCTGCGGGCCGGCGCGTGACGGCGGAGCCGCCCGCCGACGCCGCGGTGGTGACCCGGCTCGGCTCGGGCGGCCCGTGGGAGGCGCTGTACGGCTACTCGCGGGTGGTCCGGGCCGGTTCGCTCGCGATCACCGCCGGCTGCACCTCCACAGTGGACGGCCGGGTGGCGCACGCGGGTGACGCGGCGGCGCAGACCGCGCAGGCGATCCGGATCGGCCTGGACGCGCTGGCGGAGGTCGGCGCCGGGCCGGGGGACGTGGTGCGGACCCGGATGTACGTGACCGACCGGATCTACGCCGACGAGGTGGGGCGGGCGCACAACGCGGTGTTCGGGCCGGTGCGGCCGGTCGCCACGATGGTGGTGGTGGCCGGGCTGATCGACCCCGATCTCCTGGTCGAGGTCGAGCTGGAGGCGTACCTGCCGGAGCGCTGACCGGTGCCCGGGTGGCCGGCGCCGTCCCGCTCCGCGCCCGGATAAGTTGTGCACAACTCAATTGCACGCTACGGTTCAACACGTGACCGATGATCTGGTACTGCGCCGGCAGGTGTGCTTCGCGCTCTACGCGGCGTCGCGCGCCCTGACCGACGTCTACCGGCCCATCCTCGACGAGCACGGCCTGACCTACCCGCAGTACCTGGTGCTGCTGGTGCTCTGGGAGCGCGGCGACGACGCCCCCACGGTCTCCGAGCTCGGCGGTCAGCTCCGGCTCGACTCCGGCACGCTCTCCCCGCTGCTCAAGCGGCTGGAGGCGGCCGGTCTGGTGGTGCGTACCCGCTCGGCGGCCGATGAGCGCCGGGTCGAGGTGGGCCTCACCGGCCGGGGCCGGGATCTGCGGGAGCGGATGGGTGACGTGCCACGGCGGGTGGCCACCGCCACCGGGCTCACCGAGGCCGAACTGGTCTTCCTCCACGGCATCCTCACCCGGGTCACCGAGACGATCCACCGACAGAAGGAGCAGTGACATGCAGGTGCTCTACACCGCCTCCGCCCGCGCCACCGGCGACGGCCGCGACGGTCACGTCCGGACCTCCGACGGCACGGTCGAGCTGGACCTCGCCGTCCCGAAGGAGATGGGCGGCGCCGGGGGCGCGGCCAACCCGGAGCAGCTCTTCGCGGCCGGCTACGCGGCCTGCTTCCACTCCGCGCTGCGCGTGGTGGCCCGCCACGCCAAGGCGGACGTCTCCGGCTCCGTCGTCGAGGCCGAGGTGGGCATCGGCCCGAACGGCAGCGGCGGCTACGGCCTGGCCGTGACGCTCGTGGTGGACCTGCCCGCTGTCGAGCGCGCCGCCGCCGAGCAGCTCGTCGACGCCGCCCACCAGGTGTGCCCCTACTCCAACGCGACCCGTGGCAACGTCGAGGTGACGCGCACGGTCCGCGAGGCGCGATGAACCGGGAGATCCATCTGGCGTCCCGGCCGCAGGGCTGGCCGACCGCGGAGAACTTCCGGCTGGTCACCACCGAGGTGCCGACGCCGGGCCCGGGACAGGTAGTGGTCCGCAACCGGTTCATGTCCGTCGACCCGTACATGCGCGGACGGATGAACGACGTCAAGTCGTACGTGCCGCCGTTCGCGCTCGACGCCCCGCTCGACGGGGGCGCGATCGGTGAGGTGGTGGCCGGCGAGGCCGGGGGCGTCAAGCCCGGCGACACCGTGCTGCACGGGCTCGGCTGGCGCGAGTACGCGCTGGTGGACGCCAAGGGCGCGCGCAAGGTCGACCCCGATCTGGCGCCGGTCACCGCGTACCTGGGCGTGCTCGGCATGACCGGGCTGACCGCGTACGCCGGGCTGCTGGACGTGGCGGCGATGAAGCCGGGGGAGACGGTGTTCGTCTCCGGCGCCGCCGGCGCGGTCGGCAGCATGGTGGGCCAGATCGCGAAGCTGCGCGGCGCCGGCCGGGTGATCGGCAGCGCCGGTTCCGCCGCGAAGGTGGAACGGCTCACCGCGCTGGGCTTCGACGCCGCCTTCGACTACCACGACGGCCCGGTGCCCAAGCAGCTGCGGGCCGCCGCCCCGGACGGTGTCGACGTGTACTTCGACAACGTCGGCGGCGACCACCTGGAGGCCGCGATCGGGGCGATGAACCCGCACGGCCGGGCCGCGATCTGCGGCATGATCGCGCAGTACAACGCCACCGAGCCGCCCGCCGCGCCGCGCAACCTGGCGCTGGTGATCGGCAAGCGGCTGACGCTGCGCGGGTTCCTCGTGAGTGACCACGGTCACCTGCGGGAGCAGTTCGTGCAGGAGGTGGCGGGCTGGCTGCGCGAGGGCCGGCTGTCGTACGACGAGACGATCGTCGACGGCATCGAGCAGGCGCCCGAGGCGTTCCTCGGCCTGCTGCGCGGCGAGAACCTCGGCAAGATGCTGGTCCGTCTCTGACCGGCGCGAACCACTCCACCCCGGGCGGTGGTGACCGGCCTCACCGGCGGGACACCACCGCCCGCGCGTTCGTTAGGCTCGGGGCATGACGGTGGCGGTACGGGTCATCCCGTGTCTGGACGTGGACGCCGGGCGCGTGGTCAAGGGGGTCAACTTCCTCGACCTGCGCGACGCCGGCGACCCGGTGGAGCTGGCGGCGGCGTACGACCGGGCCGGCGCGGACGAGTTGACCTTCCTCGACGTCACCGCCTCGTCCAGCGACCGGGGCACCATGCTCGACGTGGTGCGCCGCACCGCCGAGTCGGTCTTCATCCCGCTCACCGTGGGCGGCGGCGTCCGCCGGGTCGCCGACGTCGACACGCTGCTGCGCGCCGGTGCGGACAAGGTCGGCGTGAACACCGCCGCCATCGCCCGGCCGGAGCTGATCGCCGAGATCGCCGACCGGTTCGGCCGGCAGGTGCTGGTGCTCTCGCTCGACGTGCGCCGCGCCCCGGACGGCACGACGCCCAGCGGCTTCGAGGTGACCACCCACGGCGGCCGTCGCGGCACCGGCCTGGACGCGGTCGAGTGGGCGGCGCGCGGCGCCGAGCTGGGCGCGGGCGAGATCCTGCTCAACTCGATGGACGCCGACGGCACCAAGGCCGGGTTCGACCTGCCGCTGATCCAGGCGGTCCGCGAGGTGGTCGACGTGCCGGTGATCGCCAGCGGGGGCGCGGGCGCTGTGGCCCACTTCCCGCCGGCCGTCGGCGCCGGGGCGGACGCGGTGCTCGCGGCGAGCGTCTTCCACTTCGGCGAACTCACCGTCGGCGAGGTCAAGGACGCGCTGCGCGGCGCCGGGCACCCGGTGCGCTGAGGCGGCCCGCCGGCTCTCAGGGCCGGCCGGAGTGCCCCTCGGGGGAGCGGCGCGGCATCGGGATCGACCGGACCACGTATTCCTGCACGGCGGCGGCGTGGTCGTCCTCGGCGAGCTGCCACTCGGACTCGGCGGGCGGGTGCCGCCGGGTCAGTACGCCCTGCACCGTGTCCACTGTGGTACCGAGCCCGGCGCTGGGCCGGGTGCGCCAGAGCCGCTCACCGTCCGGGGTGACCCGGAACCAGCCGTCGGCGACGCTGACCAGGCCCGCGCCGACGAGCCGCCGGACCGCCCCCTCCACCTCGTGCCGCTCCGGGATGGCCTGGTTGAGGTGGTCGGCGGTGGAGAGGACGTCGGCCAGCCGTACGCCTTCGGGGCGGCGTGTAGCGGCGGCCCGCCGGTGCCGGCCGGCGCCACTGGCGATGACAAGCGCGACGAAGATCCAGGCGTCGCTCCAACGCCATCCGTTCTCCCCCATGCAGGAATGATGCCCGGCCGCGACGGCGGAGGAAACACCTGGTTTCCCGGTTCTGCGTCGCCGCAGCTCAGCGCGTTGCGGATCGTCCCGGGCCGTGGCGGTCGGCCCGCCCGAGGTCACGTAGCGTAAGCGCCGGTCGCCGGCCGCCCGGGCAGCGCGAAGACCGGGATGAAGAACTGGGCCAGCGGGCCGATGGTCAGCGCGTAGGCCACCGTGCCGAGGCCGACGGTGCCGCCGAGCAGCCAGCCGAGCGCCAGCACGGTGATCTCGATGACGGTGCGGACCAGCCGGACCGAGAACCGGGGGTGGCGGGCGACGAACCCGGTCATCAGGCCGTCGCGCGGGCCGGGGCCGAGCCCGGCGCCGAGGTAGAGGCCGGTGGCGGCGCCGTTGGCGATGATCCCGGCGACGAGCAGCGCGACGCGCGCCGGCATGCCCTCCCCGGGCGGCAGCACCGCCAGGGTGGCGTCGACGACCAGTCCGATCACCACGACGTTGCTGACCGTGCCGAGGCCGGGACGCTGTCGTAGCGGGATCCAGAGCAGCAGCACGAGGGCGCCGACGGCGATGGTGACGGTGCCGAAGGACAGGCCGGTCTGCCGGGCGAGCCCCTGGTGGAACACGTCCCACGGGTCCAGCCCCAGCTCCGACCGGATCATCAGTGCCATGCTCACGCCGTAGAGAACCAGCCCGGCATAGAGCTGGGTGAGTCGTCGCGCGGGCCGGTGCCGGAGATTGCCAAGCGGTGCCATGCATGCCACCCTAGGGGCCAATCGCGGTCATCAAGGGTGCCAATTTCGGAGGTGTGGCCATGACCAGCCAGGTGCGCGGCGTCCAATTGGCGCGACTCCTCGGCCAGTGGCACGCCCTGCCGGGCCGCCGGCGCAGCCCCGACTACGCCGCACTCGCCGGCGCCGTCCGGGGGTTGCTCGCCGACGGGCGGCTCCCCCTGGGGGTACGCCTGCCGGCCGAGCGGGAGCTGGCCGAGGCGCTGCGGATCAGCCGGACCACCGTCACCGCCGCGTACCGGGAACTGCGGGAGAGCGGCCACCTGGCCAGCCGCCGGGGCGCGGGGAGCTGGACCATGCTGCCCGGCGGGCACAAGGTCGCCAGCACCGGCCTGTGGACGCCGCTGGACGACCGCGACATGATCGACCTCGGCGTGGCCGCGCTGTCCGCGCCGCCGCAGCTCGTCCCGGCCGCCCGGGCCGCGGCCGAGGACCTGCCCCGCTACCTCGGCGGCGCCGGCTACCACCCGACCGGCATCATCGAGCTGCGCGAGGCGGTGGCCCTCGGGTACACCGAACGCGGTCTGCCCACCAGCCCGGAGCAGATCATGGTCACCAGCGGCACCCAGCACGCGCTGGACCTGGTGCTGCGGCTGGCGCTGTCACCGGGCGGCGGGGTGCTGGTGGAGTCGCCCACCTACCCCAACGCGCTGGCCGCGCTGTCCGCCCGCCGGGCCCGGATCGCCACCCACGGCCTGTCCGACGAGGGCTGGGACGCCGAACTGCTGCTCGGCAGCCTCCGGCAGACCCGGCCGAAGCTCGCGTACGTGATCCCCGAGTTCCAGAACCCGACCGGCCACCTGATGGCGGCCGACCTGCGTGAGCGGCTGGTCGGTACGGCCCACGCGGCCGGCACCGACCTGGTGGTCGACGAGTCCTTCGTCGACCTGCCGCTGGACGACACCGCGATGCCGCCGCCGGTGGCGGTCTTCGACAGGCACTCCCGGGTGATCAGCATCGGCGGCATGAGCAAGCCCTACTGGGGCGGGCTGCGGATCGGCTGGGTCCGCGCCTCCGCACCCCAGGTGCAGCGGCTCGCAGCGGCCCGGGTCGGGGTGGACATGGCCAGCCCGGTGCTCGACCAGCTCGTCGCCGTGCACCTGCTCACCGAGGCGCCGGCCATCGTGGCCGCCCGCCGGGCCCAGCTCGTCGCCCAGCGGGACGCCCTGGTCACGGCGCTCGCCGAGCGGCTGCCCGACTGGCGGGTACGGGTGCCGGGCGGCGGCGTCACGCTCTGGGCGGAGCTGGACGGGCC
The DNA here is from genome assembly GCF_027460145.1 of Micromonospora sp. WMMA1949. Taxonomy (NCBI): domain Bacteria; kingdom Bacillati; phylum Actinomycetota; class Actinomycetes; order Micromonosporales; family Micromonosporaceae; genus Micromonospora; species Micromonospora sp. WMMA1949. The sequence goes on from NZ_JAPZBG010000001.1 coordinate 4,491,396, forward strand.
GATCTCCAGCGCGCTGGCCCGGGCGGCCGAGGAGGTCGGCGTACGGCTGGCGCCCGGACCGCGGTTCGGCCTGGACGGGACGCTGGAGCGCTTCCTGCGTCTGCCCTTCACGCTGCCCGCCGAGGAACTGGTGGAGGCGGTGGGCCGACTCGCCGCGGTCCGGTACGACCTGGACCGCACCAGCCGCCCGCAGTGGCGGGAGCCCAGCGTCATCGCCTGACCGCCCGCCCGATCCGGTGGTGAACCGCCCGAATCCCGGCTGTGGGCGGGCCGCTGCCCGCAGACTGCCCGGGTGGGAGACGGGGACGCGGTCCGGTGGTCGTGGGCGGTGCGCCGTAGCGCGCCGGGCTCCCGGACCACCCGGCTGGAGCTCTTCTACGACCTGGTCTTCGTCTTCGCGTTCCTGAGCGTCACGACGCTCACCGCCTCGGTGCTCACGCCGGTCAACCTCTACCGGTTCCTGCTGGTGCTGGCGCTGCTCTGGTGGTCGTGGACCGGCTTCGCGCGGATGGGCAACGCCTTCCGCGCCGACCAGGGGATTCTGCCGCTGGTCGGCTTCGTCACCGTGGCCGCGACGTTCCTGCTCGTGCTCAGCGTGCCCAGCGCGTTCGCCAACCGCGCCGGCTGGCTCCCGGGGCCGCTCGTCTTCGCCGGGTGCTACTTCGTGATCCGGACCGCCCAGCTCACCGTCTTCGCCTGGGCCGACCGCGCCGACCCGGCCCGGCGCCGGGGACTGCGGATCCGTTTCCTGGCCCCGACCGTGGCCACGGCGCTGCTGGTCGTCGCCGGGACCCTGCCCGGGCGGCTGCCGCAGGAGCGGCTCGCGGTGTGGCTGCAACTGGCGCTCTGGACGCTGGCGCTGCTCGTCGAGTATCTCTCCGGGGCGATTCTGGGCCGGCAGTGGTGGGTGGTCGTCTCGGCCGGGCACTGGGCGGAACGGCACGCGCTGATCGTGCTCGTCGCGCTCGGCGAGTCGCTCATCGCGCTCGGGCTCGGCCCGAAGACCGGGCTGCCGCTCACCGGGCCGGTCGCGGTCGCCGCGCTGCTCGGCGTGGTGATCGTGGCGACGCTGTGGTGGGCGTACTTCGACACGCTGGCGTTCGCGCTGGAACAGGCCCTGCACCAGGCCCGGGACCGGGCCGCGCGGCTGCGGCTGGCCCGCACCGTCTACACGTTCCTGCACCTGCCGATGGTCGCCGGGATCATCCTCTTCGCCCTCGGCCTCAAGGACCTGCTGGCCGAGGCCACCTCACCGGCGACGCCCGCGTGGGGCCCGCCGCTGGGCGCCTTCTGGGCCGGGATCCTGTTCGGCGGGGTCGGGCTCTACCTGCTCAGCATCGCCGCGTGCTGGTGGCTGGCGGAACGCCGGGTACGGCCGCCGCTGCTGGTGACGGTGCTGCTGCTCGTCGCCGCCGTACCGGCCGTCGCCCTTCTCCACGAGCTGAACGCTCTCGTCGTGCTGGCGGTGCTCACCGGCGCGGGCGTGGCCTGGGAGACCCGGGGCGAGAACGGTCACCGGCGCCGCGTACGCCAGCTCGCGCTGGAGGAGCAGATCGCCGCCGAGGCCGAGCAGAGCCACTGGCGGCAGCGGCACCTGTGAACGGCGCGCGGCCGTGCCCCGGGACGGTGGGGCACGGCCGGCGCGACAGTACGGCGGTGCGGGTTACAGCTCGGCGAGCGTGCCCTCGTACATCTTGTCGATCTCGGAGGCGAAGTTCGTCTCCACGCTGCGGCGCTTGATCTTCAGCGACGGCGTGACCTCGCCGTCCTCGATGGTGAGGTCACGGGGGAGGATCGCTACCTTCTTGATCGTCTCCCAGCGGTTGAGCTTGGAGTTCAGCTCGGCCACGTACCCCTCGACCATCTCCCGCGCCTGCGGCGAGGTGACGATCGTGGTGTAGTCGCTGCCCTCCAACGGGGTGCCGGCGGCCCAGCCCTTGATCGCGTCCGGGTCCAGCGTGACGAGCATGGTGCAGTAGTTGCGCGCCTGCCCGATCACCACCGCCTGCGAGGTGTACGGGCACACCGCCTTGAACATGCCCTCGATGTGCGACGGCGCGACGTACTTGCCGCCGGACGTCTTGACCAGGTCCTTCTTGCGGTCGGTGATGCGCAGGTAGCCCTCGTCGTCGAGGGTGCCGATGTCGCCGGTGCGGAAGAAGCCGTCCTCGGTGAACGCGGCGGCGGTCTCCTCCGGCAGATTGTGGTAGCCACGCATGACCGGCTTGCCGCGCAACAGGACCTCGCCGTCGGTGTCGATCCGGCACTCCAGGTCGCCCATGGCCCGGCCCACGCTGCCGATCTTCAACCCGTCGGGCGGGTTCACGAACGCGCCCGCGCTGGTCTCGGTCAGTCCGTAGCCCTCCGAGATGGGCAGGTTGGCGGCGGCGAAGAAGGTGGCGATCTCCTTGCTCAGCGGCGCCGCGCCGGAGACCAGCACCCGCATCCGGCCGCCGAGCCGGGCCTGGAGCTTGCTGAACACGAGCTTCTCGGCCAGCGCGTACTTCATCCGCAGCCCGGCCGGAACCGCTTTGCCGGCCTGCTCCAGCGCGACCTTCTCCTTGCCGACCCCGACGCCCCAGGCGAAGATCTTGGCCTTGGCGCCGCCCGCGCCCTGCGCGGTCGTGACCGCCTTGTTGTAGACCTTCTCGAAGACCCGGGGCGCGCCGCACATGAGCGTCGGCTGCACCACGCCGAGCAGGTCGACGAGCTTGTCCACCCGGCCGTCGACGTACGTGGGCAGGCCGACGTGGGTGGCGCCGCAGAGCAGCGTCTTGCCGAACGAGTGCGACAGCGGCAGCCACAGGTACTGCAGGTCGTCGACGCGCAGCAGGCCCAGGTCGGCCTGCGCCACGCCCTCCCAGCACCAGCCGCCGTGCAGCAGCTCCACGCCCTTCGGGCGCCCGGTGGTGCCCGAGGTGTAGATCAGGGTGGCCAGGTGGTCCGGGCCGATGCCGGCGACGAGCATGTCGATCAGATCCGGCTCGGCGCTCAGCGCGGCCGCGCCGCGCTCCTCCAGCTCGGCCAGGGTGAGCTGCGGTACGGCCGCCGCCGGGTCGGGCGTGCCGTCGAAGAGGACCACGTGGGTCAGCGCGGGCAGGTCCGCTCCGGCGATCTTCGCCGCCTGGTCCGGGTTCTCCGCGAACAGCACCTTCGAGCCGGAGTCGGCGATGATGTAGACCGCGTCCTCGGGCTCGGTGGTGGGGTAGACGGTGGTGGTGGCCCCACCGGCGCACATGATGCCGAAGTCGGCGAGCACCCAGTCCAGGCGCGTGTTGGCCAGGATCGCCACGGGGTTCTCCAGGCCGACACCGAGCCCGTGCAGCCCGGCGGCGATCGCCTTGGCGCGCTGCCCGACCTGCTCCCACGTCAGCCAGACCGGGCCCGAGTCGTCGGGTGCGGGGTGGGCGAAGGCGTGCCGGTCGGGGGAGTCCGCCACGCGCTTGAGGAACATGTCGGGTACGGAACGGTACGGTACATCGAGAGCCATCGCTGTAGCCGCCTTCAGGGGTGGAGGGACGTGACGGGGGTCACGCCGGTCTGCGGTTACCGAAGGGTATTGCCTGCACCCGGCCAGCGGCTAGCCCCGATCGGCCGAGTCGCCACCGGTCCCGCCTGCTGGAACCGGTCAGGCGTACCGGCTGGCCGCGCGGGACCAGTCGTAGGTGGCCCGGATCCAGTCCCGGCGGGTGTCCAGGAAGGCCCGCATCCCCTCGTCGGCGACGGCGCTCAGCGCCGCGTCCCGCTCGGCGTACGCGGCGAGGGCCGAGTTGAACCGGCCCGCCGCCGCGTGCAGCGCCGCCGACTCGTCCTGCCCGGTCTCGCCCGCGATGGTGGTGACCAGGTTGTGCGCCTCCGGGGCGGCGCCCCGCTCCTTGCCGTACGAGAACAGGTCGTTGCACCAGCAGATCAGGTCGGTGGCGAGAGCGTCCAGCGCGGTGAGCGCCGGCGCGACGCGCTGGTCGGCGTTGGGCGCGGACGGGCGGGCCAGGTCGGTCACCGTGAAACTCGGGCGGACGCCGCCGGTGTGGCGGCGCATCTGGGTGTACTCGGCCACCCCCGGCACCCGCAGCCGCTCCCGGTTGGCGGCCTCCCAGAGCAGCGCCAGCAGGTACTCCCGCAGCTGGCTGACCAGGCGCAGCAGGTAGGCCGGCCGGCCCCGGCCGCGAGCCCGCCGGCACAGGTCGTGCAGCGCGAAGGCGATCGGCCCGCCGTCGGCGGGCGCCGGCGCCTCCGGGTCGCCGTGCCGGTCGAGCACCGCCAGCAGGGCGGCCAGCGTGGGTGCCAGCAGCGTCGGCGCCGCGCCCAGCCCGTCGTCGTCGCAGGCGTCGTCCACCACGAACAGCCAGTTGATCAGGTCGGTGAGCAGGCGCAGGCCGGACGGCGACGCCTCGGGGCAGGCGCGTGCGGCCAGGTCCGCGGCGTGCGCGCCGGCCAGGCGCCGGCGCCCGGCCTGGTCCGTCACCAGACCGAAGTCTCGTACCCAGGCGGCGCTCTCCGCGGCCGCCTGGTCGACAGCGGCGTGACGCCGGGAGGGAAAGGGCGGTTCGTGCAGTGCCGAGAGGGCGAAGTCGCGCATCGTCGTCCCCTGTCCGCCGCCCCGCGGGGTCGGGCCGGTGCGCAGGAGCGTACGGGAGGACGTAACCGTTATCGAAGTCCGGCCGTCCACTTTCCACAGTGCGAACGTGACCGGCTACGCACCCTCGGTCACAGTCCCAGCTCGGCGGTGCGCAGACGCTCGGCGCGGTCGGCCGGACCGTCCACCTGGACCCGGGCCACCCGCTGCCGTCCGGTGAGGAACAGCACCAGCTCGCCCGGCGCGCCGACCAGCCGCAGCCGCTCGCCGCCGGCGCCGGCCCGCAGTTCGCCGTACCCCGGCGCCTGCACCAGCACCTCGGCCGGGAACCGCCGCAGCGCCATCCGGGCCAGCAGGGCTACCCGCTTCCAGAGCACCGCCTGCTGCCCGGCCGGCAGGTCACGCGGCTGCCAGCCCGGCCGGGCCCGGCGGACGTCCTCGTGGTGGATGAAGAACTCCATCCCGTTCGCCAGCTCGTCGGTGAGCGGGTTGCTCACCGGGCTCCACACCGGGGGACGACGGACCCGGGCGATCAGATCGGCGTACGGCCCGGCGGCGATCCGCCTGCGGACCGACTCGCCGTAGCCGCGCAGCGGGGGCAGCAGGATCCCGCCCGCCGCGTCCGGCCGGCGCTCCCGCACCAGCAGGTGTGCCGCCAGGTCACAGGTGCTCCACCCCTCGTTCACAGTCGGTGCGTCCGGTCCCAGTTCCAGCATCAGGTCGGCGAGCGCCTCGCGCTCCGCTCGGGCGTACCGCGGCATGACCCGATCGTAGGCCCGTCCCGGCCGATCGGCGCGCCACGCCCGGCGGGATCGCGCCGCCGGACCGCTCCCGGCCGCCCCCGGGCCAGGTCCGGCGGGAACGTGACGGCGGACATATCCGGGCCGGGTCGGCGGGACCGGCGGAGAGCGGTAAGGATGGGGGAGAAAACTGCGGCTTACGGCGGGGGAGAGCGTGGCGAGCGGGACAAGTCGGGACGTGCTCGGCAGGGGGCTACGGGTGCTCGGCCGGGCCATCCGGGAGCAGCCACGGATCTTCGCGGTCGCGGTCAGCGGCAGCGTGCTGTTCGGCCTCCTGGTGATCGCCAGCGCGTACGTGGTCGGCGCGGTGGTCGGCGACGTGGTCGTGCCGGCGGTGGAGCGCGGCGAGGTGGCGAGCGGGGCACTGGCGCTCGCCGCGGCGGCGCTGTTCGGCATCAGCGTGCTGCGGGTGGTCGGCATCTTCGGTCGCCGGCTCGGCGCCGGATACATGCAGTACCGGCTCCAGGCCGCCTACCGCCGCCGGGTCACCCGCCGCTACCTGGAACTGCCGCTGGCCTGGCACCACCGCAACTCCACCGGCACGCTGCTGTCGAACGCCAACTCCGACGTGGAGGCGGCCTGGTACCCGATCGCGCCGCTGCCGTTCGCGGTCGGCACGCTGGTGATGCTGGTCGGCGCGGTGGCGTCGCTGTTCTTCACCGACTGGGCGCTGGCCCTGGTCGGCCTCGCGGTGTTCCCCGCGCTGTTCGCGCTCAACGTGGTCTACTCCCGCCGGATGGCGCCTCGGCAGGCCCGGGCGCAGCGGCTGCGCGCCGAGGTCAGCGGCATCGCGCACGAGAGCTTCGACGGCGCGCTGGTGGTCAAGACGATGGGCCGCGAGGCCCAGGAGACGGCCCGCTTCGCCGCCCGCGCCGGTGAGCTGCGCGACGCGCTGATCTCGGTCGGCCGGCTGCGCGGCGTGTTCGACCCGATGCTGGAGACGCTGCCCAGCCTCGGCACGCTCGCCGTGCTGGTGGTCGGCGCGATCCGGCTGCGGCAGGGCGCGATCAGCGTGACCGAGCTGGTCAGCGTCGCGTTCCTGTTCACCGTGCTGGCCTTCCCGGTACGCGCGATCGGCTGGGTGCTGGCCGAGCTGCCGCGCAGCGTCGCCGGGTGGGACCGCGTCCGCCGGGTGCTCGACGCCACCGGCGAGATGCCGTACGGCACGACGACGCTCGACCCGGCCACCCGGGAGCCGGCCACGCTCGCCTTCGACGACGTGCACTTCGCGTACGAGCCGGCCGAGGCGCACCTGCCCGGCGCCCAGGTGCTCGGCGAGGTGACGTTCACCGTGCCGGCCGGGAAGACGGTCGCCCTGGTCGGCCCCACCGGCGCGGGCAAGTCGACGATCGCGTCGCTCGCCGTACGCCTGGTCGACCCGGGCGCCGGGCGGGTCACCCTGGACGGCGTGGACGTGCGGGACCTGACCGCCGCCTCGCTCGCCGGCACCGTGGCGCTGGTGGCGCAGGTGCCGTTCGTCTTCGACGACACGGTCCGGGCCAACATCGCGCTCGACCGCGCCGGCATCGGCGACGACGAGGTGTGGGCGGCGCTGCGGCTGGCCGAGGCGGACGGCTTCGTGGCCGCGCTGCCGGACGGACTCGACACCATGGTCGGCGAGCGGGGCACGTCGCTGTCCGGCGGGCAGCGTCAGCGGCTGACGCTGGCCCGGGCGCTCGCCGGGCGGCCCCGGCTGCTGGTGCTCGACGACGCCACCAGCGCTGTCGACCCGCGCGTCGAGGCGGCCATCCTGGCCGGGCTGCGCGCGCCCGCCGACGGCGGCGCCCCGGCATCGATCCTGGTGGTGGCGTACCGCCGGGCCACCATCGCGCTCGCCGACGAGGTGATCTACGTGGAGCAGGGCCGGGTGGTCGCCCGCGGCACCCACACCGAGCTGCTGGCCACCGTGCCCGGCTACGCCGACCTGGTCACCGCGTACGAGCAGGCCGAGCAGGAACGCGAGCAGAAGCAGACGTACGACGAGGTCACGCCGTTGCCCTCGGGCCTGGAGATCGAGGTGGACCGGTGAGCAGTGTCGCCAATGAGGAGCGGGCCGAGACCACCTGGCAGACGCTGCGGCGCGGCCTGGCGCTCTCCCCGGAGCTGCGCACCGGCCTCGCCGGCACGATCGCGCTGGCGCTTGTCTACATGGTCGGCCGGGTCGCCGTGCCGGTGGCGGTGCAGCGCGGCATCGACCACGGCATCGTCGGCGGGCTCGACCTGAACGTCATCTCGCTCACCGTGGCCATCACCGCCGGGGTGCTGGTGGTCACCACCGCCTGCGGGTACCTGATGATGCGCCGGCTGTTCACCGTCAGCGAGACCGCGCTGGCCGGGGTGCGAACCCGGGCGTTCCGGCACGTGCACGACCTGTCCATGCTGCACCAGCAGTCCGAGCGGCGCGGCTCGCTGGTCTCCCGGGTCACCAGCGACGTCGACCAGATCACCCAGTTCCTCCAGTGGGGCGGCGTGATCCTGATCGTCAACCTGGGCCAGCTGCTGGTGACCACAGCGGTGATGCTCGCGTACTCCTGGCAGTTGACGCTCGTGGTGCTCGTCGCGTTCGCGCCCGCGGTGCTGGTGATCCGGCAGTTGCAGCGCCGCCTCGCCGGGGCCTACGGCCTGGTGCGGCAGCGCACCGGCACGCTGCTCGGCGCGATCGGCGAGAGCGTGGTGGGCGCGCCGGTGATCCGGGCGTACGGCATCGCCGGGCGCACCGCGCGGCGGCTGGACACGGCCATCGACGGGCAGCGGGTGGCCCAGCAGCGGGCGATCCGGATCAGCATCATGGGCAGCTCGGTGGGGGAGCTGGCGGCCGGGCTGGCGCTGGCCGGCGTGGTGGTGGTCGGGGTCAGCCTGGGCGTCGGCGGCACGCTGTCGATCGGCCAGCTCACCGCGTTCCTGTTCCTGGTCACGCTGTTCATCCAGCCGGTGCAGATCGCCACCGAGGTGCTCAACGAGGCGCAGAACGCGATCGCCGGCTGGCGCCGGGTGCTGGACGTGCTGGACGTCTCCCCGGACGTGGCCGACCCCGGCGAGCAGGGCCGGGAGCTGCCGCCGGGGCCGCTGGACGCCCGGTTCGCCGGGGTGACGTTCGCCTATCCGGGCGGACCGCCGGTGCTGCACGACGTGACGCTGGACATCCCGGCCAAGAGCCGGGTGGCGGTGGTGGGCGAGACCGGCAGCGGCAAGACCACGTTCGCCAAGCTGCTCACCCGGCTGATGGACCCGACCGAGGGCGCGGTGCTGCTCTCCGGGGTCGACCTGCGGCAGGTACGTTTCGACTCGCTGCGCTCCCGGGTGGTCATGGTGCCGCAGGACGGCTTCCTGTTCGACGCCACGGTCGGGGAGAACGTCCGCTTCGCCCGCCCCGACCTGACCGACGAGCGGCTGACCGCCGCCTTCGCCGAGCTGGGCCTCTCCGACTGGCTGGACGGGCTGCCGTCCGGGCTGGACACGCCGGTCGGTGAGCGGGGGGAGGCGCTCAGCGTCGGCGAGCGGCAGCTCGTGGCGCTGGCCCGGGCGTACGTCGCGGACCCGGACCTGCTGGTGCTGGACGAGGCGACGAGCGCCGTCGACCCGGCCACCGAGGTCCGCCTGCAACGGACCCTGGACGCGGTGACCCGGGGCCGGACCACGCTGGCCATCGCGCACCGGCTGTCCACCGCGCAGGCGGCGGACGAGGTGATCGTGGTGGACCGGGGCCGGATCGTGCAGCGCGGCCCGCACGAGGAACTGGTCCGCGACACCGACTCGGTCTACGCGCTGCTGTACGCCTCCTGGCTGGAGCAGACCCGCTGATCTTGGCGGGTCCGCCAGGGCTGGAGCAGACCCGCTGACCGTCAGCGGGAGTAGAACTCCACCACCAGCTGCTCGTCGCACACCACCGGCACCTCGTGCCGGGCCGGTTCGCGTACCAGCGTGGCGCGCAGCTCGGCCGGCTGCACCGACAGGTACGGCCGGGGCTGCGCGTCGGCGTGCGCGCCGGCGGCGGCGAGCTGGAACGGCGGCAGCGCGCGGCTGCGCTCGCGTACCCCGACCACCTGGCCGGGCCGCAGCCGGTACGACGGCCGGTCGACCTTGCGCCCGTCGACGGTGATGTGGCCGTGCCCGACGAGCTGGCGGGCCTGGTAGATGCTGCGCGCCAGCCCGGCCCGCAGCACCACCGCGTCGAGGCGCCGTTCCAGGAGCGCGACGAGCGTGTCGCCGGTCCTGCCGGCGGCCCGGGCGGCCTCGTCGAACAGCCGGCGCAGCTGGGCCTCGCTGACGTTGTACTGGTGGCGCAGCCGCTGCTTCTCCAGCAGCCGCACCTGGTAGTCGGAGGTGGTGCGGCGGGACCGGCCGTGCACGCCCGGCGGGTAGGGGCGCCGCTCGAAGTACCGCACGCACTTGCGGGTCAGCGGGATGCCGAGGGCGCGGGAGAGCCGTGCCTTGGGCCGGGGGTGGTTCACGTCGACGTCTCCGATCGTCTAGCCTGCTTCTTAGGTAAGCCTAACCTAGCTAAAGGAGGTCGGGATCATGCGGCCCAGCCCGGCGGAGATCGTGCGAACCCTGGTCGCGGGCCGGTTGCCCGCCCTCGTCCACCTGGCCCGGCACCCCGGCCCGCACCAGGCCCGGCACGCCGTCGACGCCGACGGGCGGGTGCTGCTGCTCGTACCCGTGGTCAGTGACCTCGCCGCGGCGCTCGTGCCGCCGGCGGGCGACGCCGACGTGGCCACGGTGCTCGACGTGCTCGACCTGCCGCCCGCGGCCGGGGCGCCCTCACTCGGCCGGGCCTGGGTGTCCGGCTGGGCGACGCGGCTGGACGGCGACGCGGCGCGCGACGCGGCTGTCGACTTCGCCGCCATCGACCCGGTCGGCGACCTGCTCGACGTGGGCAGCCGGTTCCACCTGCACCGTTTCGAGGTGGCCGAGGCCCGCTGGGAACGCGCCGGGCGGGTACGCCGGATCGACCCCGAGGCGTTCGCGGAGGCCGAACCGGACCCGCTGCACCCGGTCGAGGCCGGTCTGCTGGCCGACCTGGCCGACCACCACGCCGAACAGGTCGGCGACTACCTGCGGCGGCGGCTTCACCTCACCGGCGACCAGGTGCCGCGGGTGGTCCGGATCGACAGGTACGGCCTGCTGGTCGCGCACGGGCGGCCCGGCGCGACCCGGCGGGCCCGGCTCGCCTTCCCCCGGCCGGTCGCCGACGTGGCGGAGCTGTCCCGCCTGCTGCACCCGATGCTCTGCCCCCGGGCGGCGGCCTGAGCCGGGCGCGGACGCCTCAGGTGACGTCGCCGGTGAGGTAGCGCTGGACCGTGGGACCGATGGCTGCCACCAGCGTCGCCGGTTCGGCGGTCGCGACCGCGTCGAGGCGGAGCACGTACCGCATCATGGCCAGCCCGGCGAGCTGGGTGGCGACCAGGCCGCCGCGCAGCGCGCGCTGCTCCGGGTCGACGCCGAGATGGTCGAACACCCGGCGCAGCACCTGCGTGACCAGGAACTCGCGCAGCAGCCGGGCGGTCCACTCGTTGCTCACCGCCGAACGCAGCAGCGCCACCGCGGCCGTGCCGGTGGGGGAGTCCCAGACCTCCAGGAACATCCGGACCATCCGCTCGCCGAGCCCGTCCGCGCCGCCGGCGAGCACCGCCGGCAGCAGCCGTCCCGGGTCGGCCGGGAACGCCGTCGCGGCCCGGAACAGATCCTCCTTGCCGCCGAAGTAGTGGTGCACGAGCGCCGGGTCCACGCCGGCCGCCGCGGCGATCGCCCGGATCGACGCGGCGTCGTAGCCACGCTCGGCGAACGCCTCCCGCGCCGCGGCGAGGATGGCCTCGCGGGTGTCCGGGCTGCCGGGCCGCCGCCCGGTGCGCCGCGCGCTCACCCGCTGCGCCGGCGCAGCGTCGCGGCGGCCAGCACCAGCGCCGCCACCGCCGCCCCGGCCACGATCGCCACGTCCCGCCACATCGTTCCGGTCGGCTCGGCGTGCGCGCCGACCTCCTGCAACGCCTCGACCGCGTACGACAGCGGCAGCGCGTCGCTGACCGCCTGCAGCCAGCCGGCCATCTGGTCGCGGGGCACGAACAGGCCGCACAGCAGCAGTTGCGGGGCCACCACCACCGGCATGAACTGAACCGCCTGGAACTCGGTGCGGGCGAACGCCGAGCAGAACAGCCCGAGCGCCACCGCCAGTACCGCGTTCACCCCGGCGATCAGCACGACCAGCCACGCGCTGCCCGCAGTCTCCAGACCGAACACCCGGTACGCGACGACCGAGGCGACTGTGGACTGGAGCACCCCGGCCAGGCCGAACGCGATGCCGTACCCGAACAGCAGGTCGAGCTTGCCCAGCGGCGTGGTGAGCAGGCGCTCCAGCGTGCCCGTGGTGCGTTCGCGGAGCATGGCGATGCTGGTCACGAGGAACATGATGATGAACGGGAAGAAACCCAGCATGATCAGGGCCACCCGGTCGAACGTGCTCGGCGCGCCGGGCGGGGCGGGCTGGTCGACGTACATGAAGTAGACGAGCGTGAGCAGCACCGACGGCACCAGCACGAGCAGCGCCACGGTCCGCCGGTCGTGGCGGAGCTGACGCAGGATGCGTCCGGTGGTGGCGGCCAGGATCGGTCCGTTCATCGCGCTTCCCCCTCGGCGTCGCGGATCAGGCGCAGGAACGCCTCCTCCAGGTCGTCGGTCCCGGTGGCGGCGCGGACCGCGGCCGGGGTGTCGTCGGCGACCAGCCGGCCCTCGCGGATCAGCAGCAGCCGGTCGCAGCGGGCGGCCTCGTCCATCACGTGGCTGGAGACCAGCAGCGTGGTGCCGGCCGCGGCCATGGCGTGGAACCGGGCCCACAGGTCGGCGCGCAGCACCGGGTCCTGGCCGACTGTGGGTTCGTCGAGCACCACCAGCTCCGGCTCGCCGACCAGCGCGCACGCGAGCGAGGCGCGGCTGCGCTGGCCGCCGGAGAGCGTGCCGACGAGCTGGTCGGCCGCCTTGCCGAGGCCGACGTCGGTCACCGCGCGGTCGGCCTCGGCGCGGCCCCGGCCCTGCAGCACCGCGAAGTAGCGGGCGTTCTCCCGCACCGTCAGGTCGGCGTAGACGCTCGGCGCCTGCGTCAGATAACCCACCCGCCGGCGCAGCTCGGCCGAGCCCGCTGGGCGGCCGAGCACGTCGACGGTGCCGGCACCGACCGTCTGCACGCCGACCACCGCGCGCATCAGCGTGGTCTTGCCGCTGCCGCTGGGCCCGAGCAGTCCGGTCACGGTGCCCCGGGGCACCCCGCAGCTGATGCCGTGCAGCACCCGCCGCCCGCCCCGGTCGACCACCAGCTCGCGGACCGACACCGCGTCGTCCATGCTCGCCTCCGTCAATTCATCACCCGTTGAACTCAACGGTAGGTGAATTCCTCCGCCACGGCAACGAGGGACTTGACTTCGAGTGGGCTCGAACTGGAAGCCTGGAGGGCGTGGACATCAGCACGCGGGAGATGAGCCTCACCGTGGGTGAGGCGGCGGAACGGGTCGGCCTGACCACCTACACGCTGCGCTGGTACGAGCAGGAGGGCCTGGTGGGTCGCGTCGGGCGGGACTCGTCGGGCCGCCGGCGCTACACCGAGTCCGACGTCAACTGGCTGTTCCTGCTCACCCGGCTGCGGCGGACCGGCATGCCGGTCCGTGACATGCGCCGCTACGCGGAGCTGGCCCGGCACGGGGACAGCACGCTCGGCGCGCGACGGGCGCTGTTCGAGGCGCACCGGGCCCGGGTGCTGGCCCGGATGGCCGAACTGGAGGAGGACCTGAAGGTCCTCGAGTACAAGATCGACGCATACCGCCGGGCGGAGGAGGAGTCGGGCTGACCGCCCCGGTGGCGGACAGGGAGTCCGGCACCGGAAGATCGGGTCTCGGCAGCATGGCGTCGTGGGCCCAGCTTCGTTGTCCGACACCGGGTTCCTCGACGACTGGGCCGCCCGGCTGCGGCAGGCCGCCGACCGGCCGGTCGTCGGGATCATGCTGCGCGGCAGCCACGCCCGGCGGGCCGCCACCGAGCACAGCGACGTGGACGTGGACGTGCTGGTGGCCGCCGACGAGGGACGCGCCGCCGCGGGGCACCGGCGGTCCACGTCCCGCCGCGGCACGCCGTACGCGGCCCGCCGGGCGTACCTGACCGAGTACGGCGGTCGCCTCGTGCACGTCTCCGTGGCCGCCCGCGACGTCCGCTCCTGGGTGCGCCGCCTGAGCCAGCCCGCCGACTGGGCGTTCGGCCTCCCGGTCACCGCGCCCGCCCGGCTGCTGTGGGCGGTGCCGGAGTGGCGCCGCCGGATCGACCTGCCCGTGCTGTGCCAGCCCGCCGACGAGCCCCGCCTGGAGGAGCTGCTCGCGACGCTGGGCAAGGTCGCCGCCGCCCGGGTGGCCGACGACCCGGTCGGGGTCCGGCTCGCGGCGGCCGACCTGGCCCGGCTCTGCCCCTCGGTGCTGCGGCCGGCGAACCCGTCGGTGCGCGTGGTGTCCCGCCGCGCCGCCCTGTCCGCCGCGCTGGACCTGCCGGTCGCCCCGCCCGGCTACCGCGACGACATGCTGCTCTGCCTCGGGCTGCGCGCCGGTGACCCGGCCGCTGTCGGCGCCGCCGCCGGACGGCTGGTCACCGGCATCCTCCCGCTGGTCCGCCCGTACGCGGACGAGATCGCCGCCACCCACGGCGCGGACCTGGCCGAGGCGCTCGTCGACGGCCGGGTGGACCGCTACCTCGGTCAGTTCGGCCGGGCGCTGGCGACAGTGACGCCCGCCTCCCGGGACACGTCGGCGGTACCCGGGCCGCGTGCGGGAGAATGGTCAACCGTGCCCGCCCCTGACGCGCCGCTGACCGGCGCCCCCAGTCCCGGCCCGGCCCGGCCGTCCCGGCTCGACCCGGCCATCGCGGCGAAGCTCCGCCGCACCCCGGACGGCCTGGTCGCCGCCGTGGTCCGCGCCCACGACTCGGGCGAGGTGCTGATGGTCGCCTGGATGGACGACGAGGCGCTGCACCGCACGCTCACCACCGGCCGGGCCACCTACTGGTCGCGCAGCCGCGGCGAGTACTGGGTCAAGGGCGCCACCTCGGGCAACCACCAGTACGTGCGCTCGGTGGCGCTCGACTGCGACGGCGACGCGCTGCTGGTCAGCGTCGAGCAGGTCGGGGCGGCCTGCCACACCGGGCAGCGCACCTGCTTCTTCACCGACCTGCCGGTCAGCTCCCCGGAGGTGACCCCGTGACCGACGGCACCGTCAGCCCGGACCGGTCCACCTTCGCCGACCTGGCCGCCCGCTGGCGGGTCGTGCCGGTGACCCGGCGGCTGCTCGCCGACGCGGAGACGCCGGTCGGGGTCTACCGCAAGCTGGCCGGCGGCCCCGGCACGTTCCTGCTGGAGTCCGCCGAGCAGGGCGTCGGCTCGGCCGGCACGGCCTGGTCGCGCTACTCGTTCATCGGCGTGCGCAGCAGCGCCACGCTGACCGAGCGCGACGGCGCGGCGAGCTGGACCGGCACCCCGCCGGCCGGCGTGCCCACCGGCGGCGACCCGGTCACCGTGCTGCGCGAGACGGTCGCCGCGCTCGCCGGGCCCGGCTGGGATCCGGCCGGTGACATGCCGCCGCTGACCGGCGGCCTGGTCGGCTACCTCGCCTACGACCTGGTCCGCCGCTTCGAGCGCCTGCCCGAGCTGACCGAGGACGAGCTGGACGTGCCCGAGCTGGGCATGATGCTCGCGACCGACCTGGTGGTCCTCGACCACTACGAGGGCTCCGCGATCCTGGTCGCCAACGCCGTGCTGCCGCCGCTGGACGACCCCGGCCGGGCGGAGCGGGTCGACGCCGCGTACCACCACGCCGTGGGCCGGCTCGACGCGATGACCACCGCGCTGTCCCGGCCGATTCCGCCCATGGTCTCGACAGTGGACCGGCCCGGCGTCGGCGAGGTGGTCAGCCGCACCCCCGAGGGCGGCTACCCGAAGGCGGTGGAGACGGCCAAGGAGGCGATCCGGGCCGGCGAGTGCTTCCAGATCGTGCTCAGCCAGCGCTTCGAGCGTCCCACCGAGGCCGACCCGCTCGACGTCTACCGGGTGCTGCGCACCACGAACCCCAGCCCGTACATGTACCTGCTGCGCTTCGACGGCTTCGACATCGTCGGCTCGTCGCCGGAGGCGCACCTCAAGGTCAGCGCCGGCCCGGACGGGCGGCGGCGGGCGCTGCTGCACCCGATCGCCGGCACCCGGCCGCGCGGCGGCTCCCCGGACGGCGACGCCCGGCTCGCCGCCGAGCTGCTCGCCGACCCGAAGGAACGCGCCGAGCACGTGATGCTCGTCGACCTGGGCCGCAACGACCTGGGCCGGGTGTGCCGGCCGGGCACTGTCGAGGTGCCCGAGTTCGCCACCATCGAGCGCTACAGCCACGTCATGCACATCGTCTCCACAGTCGTCGGGGAACTGCGTGAGGACCGCACCGCGTTCGACGCGCTCGCCGCGACGTTCCCGGCCGGGACGCTCAGCGGCGCGCCGAAGGTGCGCGCCATGGAGATCATCGAGGAACTGGAGCCGGTGCGGCGCGGCGTCTACGGCGGCACCGTCGGCTACTTCGCGTTCGGCGGCGACCTCGACATGGCCATCGCGATCCGCACGGCGCTGATCCGCGACGGCCGCGCCTACGTGCAGGCCGGCGCCGGGATCGTGGCCGATTCCGACCCCGACGCCGAGGACCGGGAGACGCGCAGCAAGGCCGCCGCCGTGCTCGCCGCCATCGCGGCCGCCGAGACGCTGCGGGCGGCCCGGTGAGCGCGCCCGGTACCACCGCGCCGCCGGCCCGCGGCCGGCGCGAACTCGCGTACGCGGTGCTGCTCTGCCTGGCCGGCGCGGGCCTGGCCTGCTGGGCGGTCACCCGGACCTGGGCGGTGGAGACGACCGCCCGGGGGTCGCTGCCGTCCGGGCGGGCCGAGCGCACCGGTACGGACCTGCTGCCCTGGGTGCTGGCGCTGACCTACGTGGGACTCGCCGGCGGTGGCGCGGTGCTCGCCACCCGGGGCCGGCTGCGCCGTCTGCTGGGTCTGCTGCTGGCCGCCGTCGGCGTGGCCGTGGCGGCCGGCGGCGGGATCGGCCTGACCGAGGCGGGGGTCAGCCGGCAGTGGCCGGTGCTGGTGCTCGCCGGCGGCCTGGCCCTGGCGGCCGGTGGAGTGTTCACCGCGCTGCGCGGCGACGGCTGGCCGGCGATGGGCGCCCGGTACGAGCGGCGATCCGCCCCGGCGGACGAGCCCGGCCGTCCGGCGGTCGAGCGTGGCACCCGGGACGCGTGGGACGCGCTGGACCGGGGCGAGGACCCGACGGTCAGCTGACCGGCTGCGCCTCGCGGGCGTCGCGCCGCTGCCGGGCCGCGGCCCGCGCGGCGGTCAGCTCGGCCACCAGCCGCTCCAGCTCGCGGCGGTGGGCGGCGCGGGCCCGGTCGGCGCAGACCGCCTCCCAGGCGTTGCCCCGTGCGGTCCGCATCCGGCCGTCGCCGGCCGTCGCGCGCTCCAGCGTGTGCACCACGCCGACGGCGAGGGAGGCGACGGTACGGGAGATGGTGGTCAAGCCGATGGTCTGGGTCGGCCCGTTGGCGCTCATGGTCACCCCATACGAGATCGTTGGCGACGGTCGGCAGCCGCCGGCGTCGAGTGTGCCCGACGACGATGCTTCCGGGTGGACGTTTCGCCGCCGTGAAGCACAGGTCAACGCTGTCGTACCGGGCGCCACCTGGGCAGGGCCGGAGGTCCTTGAGCTTGGTCACAGCCCGCCACGTGGAACCGGTCCTGCGGCCCCGGAACGATCGTGGTGAGATAGGGATGGGTGACGGTCGATGCCAGCGGTGGCGCTGCGTGACATGGCGTTCACCGGAAGTCGGCCATCATGCCACAGCCCATGTCGTGAGGTGCGCCATACCCCCGGGCACTCGTCGCCAGGTGGCGCCCCCTAGCATCGGCCCATGACGCCCGGAGAGGGGAGTCCGTTGGTGACTGCTGAGCATGCGCACGCGGAGGGGGACGACGCCGGAGCGGCGCCGTCCGCAGGGGTGCTCGACGAGATCCTGGCCGGCGTGCGCGAGGACGTGGCCCGGCGCCAGGAGCAGATTCCGCTGGAGCGGATCCGGGAACTGGCCGCCGCCGCGCCGCCGCCGCTCGACGCGTACGCGGCCCTGCGCCGCCCCGGCGTCGCAGTGATCGCCGAGGTGAAGCGCTCGTCGCCGTCCAAGGGGCGGCTGGCCGAGATCGCCGACCCGGCGGACCTGGCCGGTGACTACGCGGCAGGTGGCGCGCGGGCGATCAGCGTGCTCACCGAGGGCCGCTGGTTCGGCGGGTCGCTCGACGACCTGGCCGCGGTGCGGGCCGCGGTGAACGTGCCGGTCCTGCGCAAGGACTTCGTCGTCTCCAGCTACCAGGTGCACGAGGCCCGCGCGCACGGCGCCGACCTGGTGCTGCTGATCGTCGCCGCGCTGGAGCAGAACGTGCTGGTCGGGCTGCTGGAGCGGATCGAGTCGCTGGGCATGACCGCGCTGGTCGAGGTGCACACCGAGGAGGAGGCGGACCGCGCCCTGGAGGCCGGTGCGCAGGTGATCGGCGTGAACGCCCGCGATCTGCGTACCCTGGAGGTCGACCGCTCGGTGTTCGAGCGGATCGCGCCCGGCCTGCCGAGCAGCGTCGTCAAGATCGCCGAGTCCGGGGTGCGTGGCCCGCACGACCTGATCCGGTACGCCTCCGCCGGCGCCGACGCCGTGCTGGTGGGCGAGGGCCTGGTAACCCAGAAGAGCCCGCGCGAAGCGGTCGCCGAGCTGGTCAACGCCGGTAACCACCCGGCCACGCCCCGCCCGGTGCGCTGAGCCGCCGGGCACCCGATCCGAGAGGACGCCCGCGATGAGCGCCGCACCCGCAACCGGCCCGGTCCCCGACGCCGCCGGTCACTTCGGCCGGTTCGGCGGCCGGTTCGTCCCCGAGGCGCTCGTCGCCGCGCTGGACGAGCTGGACGCGGCGTACCGGAAGGCGATGGGCGACGAGGACTTCCTCGCCGAGTTCGACGCGCTGCTGCGCGACTACGCGGGCACCCCCTCGCTGCTCTACGAGGCCCGGCGGTTCTCCGCGCAGATCGGCGCGCGGGTCCTGCTCAAGCGCGAGGACCTCAACCACACCGGCGCGCACAAGGTCCGCAACGTGCTGGGCCAGGCGCTGCTCACCAAGCGGATGGGCAAGCGGCGGGTCATCGCGGAGACCGGCGCCGGCCAGCACGGCGTCGCCACCGCCACCGCCGCCGCGCTGTTCGACCTCGAGTGCGTCGTCTACATGGGCCAGGTGGACACCGAGCGGCAGGCGCTGAACGTGGCGCGGATGCGGATGCTCGGCGCCACCGTCGTCCCGGTGACCGCCGGTTCGCGCACGCTCAAGGACGCGATGAACGAGGCGATGCGGGACTGGGTCGCCAACGTCGAGGACACGCACTACCTGATCGGCACCGCCGCCGGGCCGCACCCGTTCCCGGAGATGGTCCGGGACTTCGTGCGCGGCATCGGCGAGGAGGCCCGCCGGCAGTGCCTGGACCTGACCGGCGCGCTGCCGGACGCGGTCGCGGCCTGCGTCGGCGGCGGCTCCAACGCGCTGGGCATCTTCCACGCGTTCGTGCCGGACACCGGGGTCCGGCTCTACGGCTTCGAGGCCGGCGGCGAGGGCGTCGACACCGGCCGGCACGCCGCCAGCATCACCGGCGGCTCGTCCGGCGTGCTGCACGGCACCCGCACGTACGTCCTCCAGGACGCCGACGGGCAGACCATCGAGTCGCACTCGATCTCGGCCGGCCTGGACTACCCGGGCGTCGGGCCGGAGCACGCCTGGCTGCACGACACCGGCCGGGCCACCTACTTGCCGGTGGACGACGCCGACGCGATGGCCGCGTTCGAGCTGCTCTGCCGCACCGAGGGGATCATCCCGGCGATCGAGAGCGCGCACGCGCTCGCCGGCGCCCGCGCGATCGCCCCCCGGCTGGCCGAGGAGTTGGGCCGGGAGCCGGTGATCGTGGTCAACCTGTCCGGGCGGGGCGACAAGGACGTGCACACCGCCGGCGCGTACTTCGGCATCCTCGACAAGGAGTGACAGCGTGAGCCGCATCGGGGTCGCCTTCGACAAGGCGCGGGCGGACGGGCGGGCGGTGCTGGTCGGCTGCATGCCGGCGGGCTTCCCGACCGTCGAGGGCAGCATCGCCGCCATGACCGCCATGGTCGAGGCGGGCGTGGACGTCATCGAGGTGGAGATCCCGTACTCCGACCCGGTGATGGACGGCCCGGTGATCCAGAAGGCGAGTGACATCGCGCTCGCCGGGGGCGTGCGCGTCGCGGACACGCTGCGCGCCGTCGAGGCGGTCGCCGCGACCGGGGCGAGCGTGGTCACCATGACCTACTGGAACCCGATCGAGCAGTACGGCGTGGACGCGTTCGCCCGCGACATGGCCGCCGCCGGCGGCACCGGCCTGGTCACGCCGGACCTGATCCCCGACGAGGCCGCCGAGTGGCTGGCCGCCTCGGACGCGCACGGCCTGGACCGGACGTTCCTGGTCTCGCCGTCCTCGACCGACGCGCGGCTGCGGATGACCGCCGAGCACTGCCGCGGGTTCGTCTACGCCACCGCGATCATGGGGGTCACCGGCGCGCGGGCGCAGACCTCCGAGGCGGCCCCGGTGCTGGTCTCCCGGCTGCGCGAGGTCACCGACATCCCGGTCGGCGTCGGGCTGGGCGTGGGCACCGGCGCGCAGGCCGCCACCGTCGCCGGGTACGCCGACGCGGTGATCGTGGGCAGCGCGCTGGTCCGCTGCGTGCTGGACGCCCCGGACCAGGCCACCGGCCTGACCGCGCTGCGCAAGCTCAGCGCCGAACTGGCCGACGGAGTCCGCAACCCCGCTCGCTGACGCCCGGGTTCCGCTCCGTCGCCACCTGCTTGATCGACTCCACTTCGCCGAGCTGGCGTGGTCCAGGACGCCGGGACACCGCCACCTCGCCGAACTGGTGTCGATCAAGCGCGAGCGCGACCCGGCCGCCCGAGATCTTGGTACGAAACGGCCCTCATAGGGGCCGAAACGTACCAAGATCTTCAAGGTGACCCGCGTGAGTGGGAGGGTGGTCAGCGGCTACTGCTGTCGGCCTGCTCGGATGCGCGCTGGCCGGGCGGGGCGGGCGGCCCGTCGCCGGGTGGCGTGAGCGCGTCGGCGGTGGTCGTGTGCCGCAGCACGCCGGAGCGCCCGGCGAGTGCGTCCGCGACCGCCGCGCGCGTCGTGGGGGTCAGCACGTCGGGCAACCCCTCCGCGGACCACCACTCCACCAGGCACCCGGCCACCGGATCGCCCGCGGGCTGCACGCCGGCCGGCGCGGCGCGGAACACGTGCACCAGCACGTCCGGCCGCGAGCCGCACCGCCCGGCCGGTGGGGCGGGCGCCTGCGGATCGGTGACCCGGTAGAGGCCCACCAGGTCAGCCGGCTCCACCGCCCAGCCGGTCTCCGCGCGGACCGCCCGGACGACGGCGTCCGCCGGGCTCTCGTCGTGACGCAGCCGCCCGCCCGGCAGGCCCCAGCGCCGGGCCCCCTCGGACCGGCGGCAGAGCAGCAGCCGGCCGGATGCGTCGGTGACGACAGCGGCGACCGCCCAGGTGAGCGGGCTCATGTACAAAGAGCCTACGACCGTGCAAACCAGATGTCATCCGACCCGCGCGGCAGGCGGCCCGGGGTGCCGCGCACACAGTCCGCACCGGTACCGTGTGCACCCGTGACCCTCGCCCCGATGACCCCACTGGCGGCCATGCCCAGCCCCAGCACCGCCGTCTGGCAGCTCGGTCCGGTTCCGATCCGGGCGTACGCGCTCTGCATCATCCTCGGCATCGTGGTGGCCTGCGTGGTCACCGAGTACCGGCTGCGCCGCCGCGGTGTCGCGCCGGGCGCGGTGCTCGACATCGCCGTCTGGGCGGTGCCGGCGGGCATCATCGGCGCGCGGATCTACCACGTGATCACCTCGCCGGAGAAATACTTCGGTGCCGGCGGCGAGCCGATCAAGGCGCTCTACATCTGGGAGGGCGGCCTCGGCATCTGGGGCGCGGTGGCCGGTGGCGCGGTCGGCGCGTGGCTCGCCGCCCGGCAGCTCGGCATCCCGTTCACGGTGATCGCCGACGCGCTGGCGCCGGGCCTGCCCCTGGCGCAGGCGGTCGGCCGCCTGGGCAACTGGTTCAACAACGAGCTGTACGGCGGGCGCACCACGCTGCCCTGGGGCCTCGAGGTGCACGTGATGGACCCGGACAACCCGGGGCACGCGCTGCGCGACGACGCCGGCAACCCGGTGCTCCAGCCGGGGCTCTACCACCCGACGTTCCTCTACGAGGCGCTCTGGAACGTCGGCGTCGCCGCGCTGGTGCTCTACCTCGACCGCAAGCTGCGGCTCGGGCGCGGCCGGGCGTTCGCGCTCTACGTGATGGGTTACACGGCGGGCCGGTTCTGGATCGAGCTGATGCGCACCGACGAGGCGAACCTGATCCTCGGCGTACGCCTCAACGTCTGGACCGCCGCGCTGGTCTTCCTCGGCGCGCTGGCCTACTTCATCCGGGTCCGCGGTCCCCGCGAATACCTGGTGCCGGTGGGCGAGCCGGCCCCCGCTGCCGGCCCCGCGGGCGACGTGTCCCAGGTCGACCTCTCCGCCCGGGACGCCGACGTACGACCGGTCGCGCCCGAGGGCTACCGGGTGGTGACCGAGGACCAGTTCGAGGCGTACCGGAAGACCGGCGTGCTGCCCCCGGTGGAGCCGCCGGCCGACGACGAACCGGCACCGGCCGACTCCGCCGCCGACACCGCGACGGACGGCGACGACAGCGCGGACGCCGACCGGGCGGACGGCGACGGCACGGACCCGGAGCGGGCGGACGCCGAGCGGACGAACGCCGGCCGGGCTGACGGCGGCGGGCGCCCGGCGGACCGGGACAGCTGAGCGGGGGAGTCATGCGCAGCGCGGTGGTGGTCGGCGCCGGCCTCGGCGGAATGGCGGCGGCCGGTGTGCTGGCCCGGTCGGGCTGGCAGGTCACGCTGCTGGAACGCGCCGACCGGGTCCGCCCGGAGCCGACCGCCGTGGTGCTCTGGCCCAACGGGGTCCGCGCGCTGCGTGCCCTCGGGCTGGGCGACGGGCTGGACGCGATCGCCACCCCGCTGCCCGACGGCGGCGTCCGCCGGCCGGACGGCCACTGGCTGGTGCAGGCCCGGTCCACGCCGGCCGAACGGATGCCGGTGGTGGTGCACCGGGAGGATCTGCACGACGCGCTCATCGCGGGCCTGGGTGACCGGGTCGAACTGCGGACCGGCGTGACGGTGCGGACGGTACGCGCGGCGCCGGGCGAGCGCCCGGCGGTGGGCGACGGCCGGCACACCTACGAGGCGGACCTGGTGGTGGCCGCCGACGGCACCGACAGCGAGATCCGGCGGCACCTCGCCCCGGAGACCGCCGTGGTCAGCTCCGGCTGTGCCGCCTGGCGCGCGGTCATCCCCTGGTACCGCGCCCCGCAGCTGCCGGACGACCAGCCGGTGCACGGCGAGACGCTCGGCGCCGGGTACCGCTTCCTGGCCGCCTCGCTCGGCGAGCGGGGCACCGCGGGCGCCTCCCGCCGGGGCGGCGTCTACTGGGTCGCCACCGCCGCGGGCGCGCCCCGCCCGGAGCCGCCGGAGATCCAGCTCGCGCTGCTCAAGCGCTGGTTCGCGGGCTGGCCCGCCCCGATCGCCACGCTGCTGGAGGCGACCGACCCGGAGGACGTCGTCCAGCAGGAGATCCGTGAGCTGCGTCCGCTGCCGAAGGCGTACGGCTTCCCGGCCGGCCCGGGCGGCGTAGTGCTGCTCGGCGACGCCGCGCACGCCATGCCGCCGCACCTCGGGCAGGGCGCCTGCCTGGCGTTCGAGGACGCGGCGACGCTGGCCGGGCTGCTGCGGGAGTCGCGGCTGCCCGACGCGGTGACCGCGTACGACAGGTTGCGCCGCCCCCGGGCGGCCACGATGGTCCGGCAGACCCGGCGGATGTCGGCGGTCCTGCAGGCTCGGGGCCGGCTGGCGCTCCGGGCCCGGGACGCCGCCCTGGGCACGATCAGCCCGCGACTGCGCAACACCGCCGCCGCGGCGGCCGCCGCCTGGCAGCCGCCGTCCTGACCGTCCTGACGCGGCCCTCGGGGGCGCGCGGTCCCCGCGCGGGCGGGCGGCCCGCGCCGGTGCTCAGATGACGGCTGCGGGCTCGGCGATGCAGGCGGTGCCGATCCGGCGGAACCCGACCCGCAGGTAGACGCGGGCGATGTCCTCGCTGCCCGCGCTCAGGAAGATCAGGCCGGTGCCGGCGGCGCGCAGTTCCCGGGCCAGGGTGGCGGTCACCGCGGCGCCCAGCCCGCGCTGCCGGGCGGACGGCAGCGTGGCCACGCCGGCGATCTCCGCCACGTCGTCGACCCGCATCGCCATCCCGCTCGCGAGCGCGCCCTCCTCGGGCGTCTCGGCGAGCACCGAGATGCGCCGCCCGTCGGCGACCCGGGCCGCCTCCTCCTCCAGCGCGGCCACGTCCAGCTGGGCGAGGGCGGCGTCCCGCTCGGCCGGTCCGGCCTCGCCGCGCGCCGTGCCGCCGTTGGCGAAGCCGACCGCCGCGACGGCCCGCCGCAGCGCGATGTCCGCCGCGAAGCCGGGGTCGCCGGGGTCCAGCACCCGCACCGGTACGTCGCTGAAGGTCCCCGGCTCGGGCAGCCGCTCCGGCTCCAGCAGCATCAGCGGTGCCTCGAGCACGCTGAGCCCGGCCGAGCGGGCCACCGCCAGCAGGTCGGGCTGGTGCTCGTGCACCCACTCGAACGCCTCCGGCAGGCCCAGTTCCCGCTGCCGCGCGCGGACCGCCGTGACGTCGGCGAGCGTGGGCGCCTCGGTGGCGTCGTGCCGGGGCCGGGCGTAGAACGGCCAGCCGTCCCCGTCCCGGACGAACAGCACCAGAGCGCCGTAATCCTCGGTCCGGGCCCCGTCGCGGGGCACCGCGTCGTAGAACCGCTCCAACCGGGCGAGTACGTCAGCGCGTGCGAGATCCACCGCGCGAGACTACACGTCCCAGCATCTGGAAGTGTGATCAATCTGAACTGGTCTTGCGCCGGAAGCCCTAACGTAGACTCAATAAACCGCAGAGGGCCGACGTCGTCCCCAATCATGATCCATCCTGAGTGACGACAGGAGGCCCGGTGGCCTTTCCGTACCCTCACAGCCCGCAGCCGGCCCCACCGACCGGGCTATACGACCCCGCGTACGAGCACGACGCCTGCGGCGTGGCCTTCGTGGCCGACCTGCACGGGCGGCGCTCGCACCAGGTCGTCGCGAACGGCCTCGGGGCGCTGTGCCGGCTCGACCACCGGGGCGCCCGGGGCGCGGAGCACAACACCGGGGACGGCGCCGGCATCATGATCCAGGTGCCGGACGCGTTCCTGCGCGCCACCGTCGACTTCCCGCTGCCCCCGGCCGGCCAGTACGCCACCGGCCTGGTGTTCCTGCCGGACGACGACGCGGCCGAGGCCCGTGCCCGCCAGGTGGTCGACAAGTACGCGCTGGTCGAGGGCGCCGACGTGCTCGGCTGGCGGGAGGTGCCGACCGACCCGTCCGATCTGGGGGAGACCGCGCTCGCGGCGATGCCCCGGGTCCGGCAGCTGTTCGTCGCCGCGCACCGGCTGACCGGCTCGCCGGACGGCCCGGCCGGCTCCCCGCTGACCGGGCTCGACCTGGACCGGGTGGCGTTCTGCCTGCGCAAGCAGGTCGAGCGGGAGACCGCCGAGCGGGGCGTGCCGGCGTACTTCCCGTCGCTGTCCGGCCGCACCATGGTGTGGAAGGGCATGCTCACCCCGGACCAGCTCCCGGCGTTCTACCCGGAGCTGACCGACGAGCGGGTGGTCAGCGCCATCGCCCTGGTGCACTCGCGGTTCTCCACGAACACGTTCCCGTCCTGGCCGCTGGCGCACCCGTACCGGTTCATCGCGCACAACGGCGAGATCAACACGATCCGCGGCAACCGGAACTGGATGCAGGCCCGCGAGGCCCTGCTCCGGAGCCCGAGCATCCCCGGCAACATCCGCCGGGTCTTCCCGGTCTGCACCCCGGCCGCGTCCGACTCGGCCAACTTCGACGAGGTGCTGGAACTGCTGCACCTGGCCGGGCGGAGCCTGCCGCACGCGGTGCTCATGATGATCCCCGAGGCGTGGGAGAACGACCCGGACATGCGCGCCGACAAGCGCGCGTTCTACCGCTTCCACGCCAGCCTGATGGAGCCGTGGGACGGCCCGGCGTCGGTCGCGTTCACCGACGGCGAGATCGTCGGCGCGGTGCTGGACCGCAACGGCCTGCGCCCGGGCCGCTGGTGGCACACCGCCGACGGCCTGGTGGTGCTCGGCAGCGAGGCGGGCGTGCTCGACCTCGACCCGGCCACCGTGGTCGCCAAGGGCCGGCTCCAGCCCGGCAAGATGTTCCTGGTCGACACCGTCAACGGCCGGATCGTCTCCGACGACGAGATCAAGACCGAACTGGCCGCCGAG
This sequence comes from Micromonospora sp. WMMA1949, assembly GCF_027460145.1. Classification (NCBI taxonomy): domain Bacteria; kingdom Bacillati; phylum Actinomycetota; class Actinomycetes; order Micromonosporales; family Micromonosporaceae; genus Micromonospora; species Micromonospora sp. WMMA1949. The sequence continues at coordinate 4,517,335 of NZ_JAPZBG010000001.1, forward strand.
CAGCCGTACCAGGAGTGGCTGCACGCCGGCCTGATCGAGCTGGACGACCTGCCGCCGCGCGAGCACACCGTCTACACCCATGACTCGGTACGCCGCCGCCAGCAGACGTTCGGCTACACCGAGGAGGAGCTGAAGATCCTGCTCGGCCCGATGGCCCGCAGCGGCGCGGAGCCGATCGGCTCGATGGGCACGGACACCCCGATCGCCCCGCTGTCCACCCGGCCGCGGCTGCTCTACGACTACTTCCACCAGCTGTTCGCCCAGGTCACCAACCCGCCGCTGGACGCCATCCGGGAGGAGCTGGTGACCAGCCTGGCGTCCACCATCGGGCCGGAGGGCAACCTGCTCGACCCGGGCCCGGCGAGCTGCCGGCAGATCGTGCTGCCGTACCCGGTGATCGACAACGACGAGCTGGCCAAGATCCTGTCCATCGACGAGGACGGCGACCTGCCCGGCTTCAAGGCGGTGCGGGTCTCCGGGCTCTACCGCCTGCGCGACGGCGGCGCCGGCATCAAGGCCCGGCTGACCGAGATCTGCCGGCACGTCTCCGAGGCGATCGAGGACGGCGTCCGCATCCTGGTGCTCTCCGACCGGGACTCCAACGCCGACCTGGCCCCGATCCCGTCGCTGCTGCTCACCGCCGCGGTGCACCAGCACCTGGTCCGCGAGCAGACCCGTACCCAGGTGGCGCTGATCGTCGAGTCCGGCGACTGCCGCGAGGTGCACCACGCGGCCGTGCTGATCGGGTACGGCGCGGCGGCGGTCAACCCGTACCTGGCCTTCGAGTCGGTGGAGGACATGATCTCCACCGGCGTGCTGGCCGGCGTGGACCGGGTGAAGGCCGTCCGCAACTACGTCAAGGCGCTCGGCAAGGGCGTCCTGAAGATCATGTCCAAGATGGGCATCTCGACCGTGTCGTCGTACTGCGGCGCGCAGGTCTTCGAGGCGGTCGGCCTGGACACCCGCCTGGTCCAGCGGTACTTCCGCGGCACGCCGAGCACCATCGGCGGCATCGGCCTGAACGAGATCCACGCCGAGGTGGCGGCCCGGCACGCGCGGGCCTGGCCGGCGCCGGGCGCGCAGGCCACCGACCGGCTGGAGGTCGGCGGCGAGTACCAGTGGCGCCGCGAGGGCGAGCTGCACCTGTTCAACCCGGAGACGGTCTTCCTGCTCCAGCACGCCACCCGCAGCCGCCAGTACGACGTGTTCCGGCAGTACACCGCCAAGGTCGACGAACTGGCCGCGCAGGCGGGCTCGCTGCGCGGGCTGTTCACGCTGCGCACCGGCGTACGCCCGGCGGTGCCGCTGGACGAGGTCGAGCCGGCGAGCGAGATCGTCAAGCGCTTCGCCACCGGCGCCATGTCGTACGGGTCGATCTCGGCGGAGGCGCACGAGACGCTCGCCATCGCGATGAACCGGCTCGGCGGCAAGTCCAACACCGGCGAGGGCGGCGAGGACGTCGAGCGGCTGCACGACCCGGCGCGCCGCTCCGCGGTCAAGCAGATCGCCAGCGGCCGGTTCGGCGTGACCAGCGAATACCTCGTCAACGCCGACGACCTGCAGATCAAGATGGCGCAGGGCGCGAAGCCCGGCGAGGGCGGGCAGCTACCCGGCAACAAGGTCTGGCCGTGGATCGCCCGGACCCGGCACGCCACCCCGGGCGTCGGCCTGATCTCCCCGCCGCCGCACCACGACATCTACTCCATCGAGGACCTCGCCCAGCTCGTCCACGACCTGAAGTGCGTCAACCCGGCCGCCCGGGTGCACGTCAAACTGGTCAGCGAGGTGGGCGTGGGCACCGTCGCGGCGGGCGTGGCCAAGCTCAAGGCCGACGTCATCCTGATCTCCGGGCACGACGGCGGCACCGGAGCGTCCCCGCTCAACTCGCTCAAGCACGCCGGCACCCCGTGGGAGCTGGGCCTGGCCGAGGCACAGCAGACGCTGCTGCTCAACAAGCTGCGCGACCGGGTGACGGTGCAGGTCGACGGCCAGCTCAAGACCGGCCGGGACGTGCTGATCGCGGCGCTGCTCGGCGCCGAGGAGTTCGGCTTCGCCACCGCGCCGCTGATCGTCGAGGGCTGCGTGATGATGCGGGTGTGCCACCTGGACACCTGTCCGGTCGGCATCGCCACCCAGAACCCGGTGCTGCGCGAGCGCTTCACCGGCCGCCCCGAGTTCGTGGAGAACTTCTTCCTCTTCCTCGCCGAGGAGGTCCGCGGCTACCTGGCCGAGCTGGGCTTCCGCAGCATCGACGAGGCGATCGGCCACACCGAGCTGCTCGACGTGGCCGGTGCGATCGACCACTGGAAGGGCCACGGGCTCGACCTGAGCCGCGTGCTGCACCTGCCGGAGCTGCCCGAGGGCGCGGCCCGCCGGGGCGTACGCGCCCAGGACCACGGCCTCGACGTGGCGCTGGACAACCGGCTCATCGAGCTGGCCGGGCCGGCGCTGCGCGACGGTACCCCGGTGCGGGTCGAGGTCGAGGTCCGCAACGAGCATCGCAGCGTCGGCGCGATGCTCGGCGGCGAGGTGACCCGCCGCTTCGGCGGCGAGGGCCTGCCCGACGACACGATCGAGTTCCGGCTGCGCGGCACCGCCGGCCAGTCGTTCGGCGCGTTCCTGCCGCGCGGGGTCACGCTGCGCCTGTACGGCGACGCCAACGACTACGTCGGCAAGGGCCTGTCCGGCGGGCGGATCGTGGTCCGGCCGGACGCCGGCGCGCCGTTCGTCGGCGTGGACGCCGCGCCGGGCCGCCGCGCCGAGGACCAGATCATCGCCGGCAACACCATCCTGTACGGCGCCACCGGCGGCGAGGTGTACCTGCGCGGCCGGGTGGGGGAGCGGTTCGCGGTCCGCAACTCCGGCGCCGTCGCGGTGGTCGAGGGCCTCGGCGACCACGGCTGCGAGTACATGACCGGCGGCACGGTCGTGGTGCTCGGGCCGACCGGGCGCAACTTCGCCGCCGGCATGTCCGGCGGCACCGCGTTCGTGCACCGGCTCGACCAGCGGCTCGTCAACGCCGAGCTGGTCGACCTGGCGCCGCTGCGCGACGAGGAACGCGACCGGCTGCACGAGCTGGTCCAGCGGCACTTCGCCGAGACGGACTCGGCGGTCGCCGAGGACCTGCTCAAGCGCTGGCCGCAGGCGGTGGAGGAGTTCACCGCAGTGGTGCCCCGGGACTACCGCCGGGTCATGGAGATCATGCGGGCCGCCGAAGCCGCCGGCCGAGACGTCGACGACGCGGTGATGAGTGCCCTCTCTCCCGCACCGGTACCGCCCGCGCCGCGGGCGGTCGCCCAGGAGGTGGCTCGTGCCTGACCCGAACGGTTTCCTGCGCTACGACCGGCGGCTGCCGGCCCGCCGTCCGGTGCCGGTGCGCATCTCCGACTGGCGCGAGGTCTACCCGCCGGCCGGTGAGGAGCTGATCCGCGAGCAGGCCACCCGCTGCATGGACTGCGGCATCCCGTTCTGCCACGACGGTTGCCCGCTGGGCAACCGCATCCCGGACTGGAACGACCTGGTCCGCACCGGCAACTGGGACGCCGCGGTGGAGTCGCTGCACGCCACCAACAACTTCCCCGAGTTCACCGGCCGGCTCTGCCCGGCGCCGTGCGAGGCGGCCTGCGTGCTCGGCCTGGGCGGCCAGCAGCCGGTCACCATCAAGCAGGTCGAGGTGGAGATCGCCGACGCGGCCGTGGCCCGCGACGGCTTGCGGCCCCGGCCCGCCGCCGCCCCGACCGGCCGGTCGGTCGCCGTGGTCGGCTCCGGCCCGGCCGGGCTGGCCGCCGCCCAGCAGCTCGCCCGCGCCGGTCACACGGTCACCGTGTACGAGCGCGACGACGCGATCGGCGGCCTGCTCCGCTACGGCATCCCCGACTTCAAGCTGGAGAAGCAGCACATCGACAAGCGGCTGGCGCAGCTCACCGCCGAGGGTGTGCGCTTCCGTACCGGCGTCGAGGTCGGCGTCGACGTGACCGCCGAGCAGCTGCGCGCCGAGCACGACGCGGTGCTGCTGGCCTGCGGCGCGTTGCAGGGCCGGGACACCCCGGAGACGCCGGGCCGGCCGCTGCGCGGCGTGCACCAGGCGATGGCGCACCTGGTCGCCGCGAACCGGGTGGTGGCCGCCGCCGGGGACGGGAAGCCCGCCCTCGCGACGCTGCCCGACGGTACGCCTATCGACGCCGCCGGCAAGCACGTGGTGATCATCGGCGGTGGCGACACCGCCGCGGACTGCCTCGGTGTGGCGCATCGGCAGGGCGCGGCCGGCGTACACCAGCTCGACCTCTACCCGCAGCCGCCGTCCGAGCGCGACGCGGAGCGCGACCCGTGGCCGACCTGGCCGTGGGTGCTGCGCAACTACCCGGCGCACGAGGAGGGCGGCGCGCGGGTCTTCGCCGTCGCCGTGCAGGAGTTCGTGGACGACGGCACCGGCCAGGTCCGCGCGGTCCGGATCGCCGAGGTGACTGTGGAGAAGGTGGACGGTCGCCGGATCGTCACGCCGCTGCCCGGCTCGGAGCGGGAGATCCCGGCCGACCTGGTGCTGCTCGCCATCGGCTTCGAGGGCACCGAGGAGCAGCCGCTGCTGGCCCAGTTCGGGGTGGCCCGCAACGGCCGGGGCGCTGTCGACGCCCGCGGAGACTGGCAGGCCGCCGACGGCGTCTTCGTCGCCGGTGACATGCACCGGGGCGCTTCGCTGATCGTGTGGGCGATCGCCGAGGGACGCGCCGCCGCCGCGGCGATCCACGCGTACCTGGGCGGGGTGGGCGAGCTGCCCGCCCCGGTCGACCCGGCCCGCCAGCCGCTCGCCGCCAGATGAAAGGAAGGGCCCCCTCTTAACGCCTCAGGTAGAGGAGGGGGCCCTTCTTAACACTTCACCGGACCGCGCGCCGGCCGCGGCTCACCGTCCGGGCCAGCGCGCGCAGGACGCGTACCCGCGCCGGCCAGCGCCTCGGCGCGGGCCGGGCCAGGCCGAGGCTGACCACAGCGGTGTCGAGGCTGTCCTCCACCAGCGCGTCGTGCAGCGGACGGAAGAACAGCGGCCAGCTCACCCGCGCGGACCCGTGTGCGGTCATCACCAGCCGGTGGCGCAGCAGACACCCGTCGCCGGTCCCGGGCAGCACCTCGAACTCGTGGTGGCCGCGGAAGCCGGCCGGGGCGAGGAACCGGAAGCGGACGTACGCGCCGGGCCGGTAGTCCTGCACGGTGTAGCGGACCGGCCCGTGGCCGCCGGTGGCACCGACCCCCAACGGCTGGTCCAGGCGCATGGCCGGCCAGCGCCGCAGCGGCCAGAGGCGGTCCTCCGGCCCGGCCAGCGAGTCGATCAGCGCCCCGGCCGCCGAAGCCGGCACCGGCAGGTGTCGTTCGTGGACGTTGCGTATCACCGGTCTCCTCCCGGACGACGCGGGCCGGCCCGCAGCAGCGGACCGGCCGGACGGCACCGTCAGCGGCCGAGCAGGTCGTGCGCCGCGCGGATCTTCGCCGACGAGGCGGGCGGTGCCGGTGCGGCGGTCGTCCGCGCGGCGGCGGCCACGTCGGGCCGCCCCGGAGTGAACAGCCAGGTGGTGAACACCGCGTCGAGGTCCCGCCCGGAGATCCGCTCGGCGAGCGCCTGGAACTGCGCGACGGTGCCGTTGCTGTACTGCCGCTTGGCGGTCCAGGTCCGCAGGATGCGGAAGAACGCCGCGTCGCCGACGGCGAGCCGGATCTGGTGCAGCGCCATCGCGCCCCGGTCGTAGACCGCGTCGTCGAAGATCCGCCCGGCGCCCGGGTCGCCGGGGAGCACCTGCCAGAACTCGGAGCCGGCCGGGTAGCTGTCGTACGTGAAGTCGAACAGCTCCTGCGCGGTGCCCTCGCCCTGCTCCTCCGACCAGAGCCACTCGGCGTACGAGGCGAAGCCCTCGTTGAGCCAGATGTGCCGCCAGTCCGCCACCGCCACCGAGTCGCCGAACCACTGGTGGGCGTTCTCGTGCACCACCACGTACGGGTTGGCGCCGCGCCGCCAGAAGCCGGGGCCGTACACCGGGCGGGTCTGCGTCTCCAGCGCGAAGCCGATGCCGTCGACCGGCCCGGCCACGCCGCCCTGCGCCTCGAACGGGTACGGGCCGAACAGCCCGCTCTCCCAGTCGACGATCTCGGCGGTGCGTTCGATGCTGGCCCGCGCGGCGGGCAGGCGCTCGCCCAGCGTGGTGCTGTACGCGTTCACCACCGGCTGCCCGTTCGGCGCGACGTCGGTGACGATCTCGTACTGCCCGATGGCCAGGAACGCCTGGTACGTGGCACCGGGCTTGACGCTGCGCCAGCTCCACCGGGTGCGGTTGCCGGCCTCGGGCAGCGGGTCGCGCGGCTGCACGCCGTTGCTGATCACCTCGACGCCGGTCGGCACCGACACCGAGATGTCCCAGGTGGCCTTGTCCTTCGGGTGGTCGTTGCTCGGGTACCACCACCAGGCCGACTCTGGCTCGTTGACGGCGAGCGCCCCGTCGGCGGTACGCGTCCAGGCGGTGTAGCCCTGGACGGTGGTCTGCGACGGCACGCCCGCGTACGTCACCACGACGGTGAGCTGCTGGCCCTTCGTCAGCGGCCGGGCCGGGGTGATCACCAGCTCGTGGTCGCCGGCCCGGGTGAACCCGGCGACCCATCCGTTCACCCGCACCGACGCGACGTCGAGGACGAAGTCCAGGTCGAACCGGGACAGGTCCTTGGTGGCGGTGGCCAGGATCGTGGTGGTGCCGGTGAGCCGGTCGCCGGCCGGGTCGTAGCGCAGCCGGATGTCGTAGTGGCCGACGTCGTAGCCGCCGTTGCCGTAGTCGGGGAAGTAGCTGTCGCCCAGCCCGGGGCTGCCCGGCGTCGGGGTCGCCGCCGCGGGTTGCGGCCGGCCCCATCCGGTGGGGGCGGCCTGGGCGGGCGCACCGGTCACTGCGGTGCCGGTCGCGGTGAGGGTGAGGGCGGCGATCGCCGCCGTGAGTGCGCGTCGCACGGTGGACTCCCTCCGTCGGGTGTCGTCACCGCCAAGCTAATCGACACATGTGAACCAATCTGTCCCGTCGGACCGATCTCGACTATTCAATTTCGGCAAATGTTTCGATAGCATTACCGACCAGTAACAGCACCGATCCCTCGGCCACGCGCGCGGTCAACGGGCTCCACCACCCTGCCCCGTGGAGGCTCTGTCATGTCCCGTCGCGTCCGTACCGCGCTCGCCGCCGTCCTGGCGGCCGTCCTCGGCGCCGTGCTCCTGCCCGGCGCCGCCCGGGCGGCCACCGTCAACTACGTCGCCCTCGGTGACTCCTACTCCTCCGGAGTGGGCGCCGGCCCGTACGACCTGTCCACCTGCCTGCGCAGCCAGAAGTCGTACGCCCCGCTCTGGGCCGCCGCCCACTCGGTCACCAGCTTCAAGTTCCCGGCCTGCGGCGGCGCGGTCACCGCCGACGTGCTCAACAACCAGGTCGCCCAGCTCAGCAGCAGCACCACACTCGTCACCATCACCATCGGCGGCAACGACGCCGGCTTCGCCGACGTGATGACCAGTTGCCGATTCGGCAGCACGTCCAGTTGCGAGAGCGCGGTGAACGAGTCCAAGGCGTTCGCCACCGCGACGCTGCCGGCCCGCCTCGACGCCACGTACACCGCGATCCGCAACCGGGCCCCGAACGCCCGGCTGGTGGTGCTCGGCTACCCGCGGCTGTTCGAGACCGGCTCCTGCGGCCTGCTCGCCATGAGCAGCTACAAGCGCACCATCCTCAACCAGGCTGCCGACACGCTCAACGGCGTCATCTCCGGCCGGGCCGCCGCCGCCGGGGGCACCTTCGTCGACGCGCGGCCGTTCTTCGCCGGGCACGGCGTGTGTGCCGCCGACCCGTGGATCCGGGACGTCAGCGGCGTCATCGAGGCGTACCACCCGAACGCCAGCGGCTACCGCTACGGCTACCTGGCCGCGCTGACCGCCGCGATCGGCTGACCGGCACGGCGAAGCCCCGCCCGGCACAGGCGCCGGGCGGGGCTTCCGTCTGCGTACCCCTTGGGGTCAGCGGGCCGGGACCAGCTCCACCGCCGGCGCCAGGTCCGGCACCGCCGGCCCGATCCGCCGCCGCGGCCGGCGACGGCGGCCGGAGGGTACGGCGAGCGCGGCCAGTGCCGCGGCCACCGAGATGCCGGTGAGCAGCAGGAAGCCCGCCGTGAAACCGGCCTCCCGGGGCAGCCCGCTCGGCTGCGGATTCGCGGTGATCACGGCGCTGGCGAGCGCCGCGCCGATCGCGCCGCCGATGGTACGGATGTTGGCGTTCATGCCGGTCGCCGCGCCGGTCTGCCCGGCCGGCACGTTCGCCACGATCAGGTTGGCCATCGAGGCGAACGCCAGCCCGATGCCGAGGCCCACGAGGCCACCGGCGATCCCGACCTGCCAGCGGGTGTCGTGCGCGACGGTCAGCATGGCGGCGGCCGCCACGTTGAACACCGCGCCGGTGCTCAGCTGCGCCTTGGCGCTGAACCGGGACTGCAGTCGTCCGGCCAGCAGGCCGGCCACGAACATGCCGACGAGCATCGGCAGCATCAGCAGCCCGGCCTGGGTGACGCTGGCGCCGAAGCCGTAGCCGGCGCTGGTCGGGATCTGCGCGAACTGCGGCAGGAACGCGTAGACGGCGAACATCGAGGCACCGTAGAGCAACCCGACGAGGTTCGTGGTCCAGACCGCGGGCAGGCGCATCATCCGCAGGTCGATCAGCGGGTTCGCGGCGCGGGCCTCGGTCGCCAGCCAGGCGGCCGCGAGCACCGCGGCCAGCGCCAGCAGCCCGACCACCCGGCCGGAGCCCCAGCCCCACGCGGCGCCCTTGCTGACCGGCAGCAGCAGCGCCACCAGCCAGCCGGACAGGAGTACGGCGCTGAGCCAGTTGATCCGGCCCGGGGTGCGTACCGGCGAACGCGGGACGAACCGGTGCGCGGCGAACGCGGTCAGGCCGACCACCACCAGCGGGATCCAGAACAGCCACCGGTAGCCCAGCGTGGCCACGATCGGCCCGGCCAGCACCACGCCCAGCCCGCCGCCGACTGCCACGACCGCGGAGATCGAGGCCACCGCCGAGCTGACCCGGGGGGCCGGGAACTCGTCGCGGATGATGCCGAACGAGAGCGGGAAGACGGCGCCGCCGATGCCCTGCACCACGCGGGCGGCGATCAGTACGCCGATGCTGGGGGCGAGGGCGGCGAGCAGGCAGCCCAGCGCGAGCGCGGCGAGCGAGAAGACGAGCGTCTTCTCCTTGCCGACCATGTCGCCGACGCGGCCGATGATCGGCGTGAAGACGGACGCGGAGAGCAGGTAGGCGGTGAGCACCCAGGTCACCGTGTTGGGCGAGGTGTGCAGGTCGTGCTGGATGGTGGGCAGCACCGGCGTGATCAGCGACTGGAGCATCGCGAAGAATCCGGTGCCGGCGGCCAGCACGAGGAAGGTGAGACGGCGCGAGCCGCGCCCTGATGAGCGGATCATGTGGGAGAACTCCCCGTTGTCGGTACGAGACTGGTGGCCGCTCGCGCGGTCGTGCGGCGGTGGCGGCCGGGTTGTGCCGGTGCTCAGCGGTCGGCGGGCATGGTGGGACCTCCCGGGTCCGTGTCGTGGCGCGAGGATCGCGTGGCCGGAGGGCGGCCGGAAGTCCGGAGTAAGCTATCCGGAGGGGTGGCTCCGGTCAGTAACCGGAGGCGTGCCTCCATTAACCTAGCGGAGGGGTGCCTCCGGTTGCAAGGCGGAAGGGGTGACGCGCCTCATGGCCGACGCCGACGTGCCCGGTGAGGTCTTCTCCCGCCGCCCGAAACGGGCCGACGCCCGCCGCAACTACGACGCGCTGATCGCCGCCGCCCGCGAGGTCTTCGGCGAGCACGGCGCGGGCGCGTCGCTGGAGGAGATCGCCCGCCGGGCCGGTGTGGGCATCGGCACGCTCTACCGCAACTTCCCGCAGCGGCGGGACCTGTTCGAGGCGGTCTACGTCGAGGAGGTGCGCGCGCTCAGCGTCTCCGCCGCCGACCTGGCCGACGAGCCGCCGTGGGACGCCCTGGTCGGCTGGCTGCACCGGTTCGTCGCCTACGTGGCCACCAAGCGGGCGCTGGCCGAGGAGCTGGTGCACGACTCCGAGGTGTTCCGCAGCTGCCGCACCGAGATCTACGCGACCGGTGAGCCGCTGCTGCGCCGCGCCCAGGAGGCCGGGGCCGCCCGGCCGGACGCCGGATTCGACGACGTGATCCGGCTGATCAGCGGGCTGGCCGCGTACCAGTTCCCGGACCCGGCCCAGCGCGACCGCGTGCTGGCCATCGCGCTGGACGGCCTGCGCCCGCCGGCCGGTGCGGGATCGCCCCGGGTCTAGCCGAGGCCGAAGATGCCCGCTCGGAAGGTCCCATCGGGATGATTCCGCGTGGCGCAGGCCGCCGCTGGTGCGATCCGATAGCATCCTGAGTGTGACCGGACCGGTGAGCAAGAAGTCGTTCTCGCTGCCTGCGGATGTCGCGGAGCGTTTGGAACGCGAGCCGAACGCCAGCGCCTACGTCGTCGACGCCGTGCGGGCGCGGATGCGCGCCGAGGACCTCGATGCCGAGTTGGCCCGGCGCGGGATGACCGTTTCCGCGCAGGGGCGTGCACGTGCCCGGGCGCAGCGCGCGCAGGTGGAGCAGGAGTGGTCGCCCGGTCGCCGCCAGGCTCTGCGAGAGCGTTCGCGCCGGGCGGCACGGGAGATGGTCGGCGAGACCGACCGTCAGGCACCGGCGGCATGACCACTGAGGAACCGCCGGTCCGCCTGGTGCTGGACCGGTCGGCGTTGGTCGGCTACGTGGCCGGTTCGATGCATGTGGCCGAGCCGCTGCACGAGGTCGCGCACGACGGCGTGCGCTTCGGCGTGCCAGCGGTCGTCGTGGCCGAGGCCTTGGCGGTGATCGACGAACCGGGCGACCGCGCGGTGCTGCACCGGCTGTTGGCGCGTCCCGCCTGCGCTGTTCTGCCGACCTGGGGCGAGGACTGGCAGGAGTTGGCCTACTGGCGCAGGATCACCGGCCGGGTCGATCTCGCGGCGGCGGTGATGGCCGTTCTCGACCACGACGCAAGTGTGCTGACCAGCGAGGGTAAGGCATACGGCGACGGGGGAGACCTTCCCGTCATCGCCTTTCCCGGCTGACCGGAGGCGCCGGCCGGCGGCCCCTGAGCGAGAACCGCCGGCCGCTCGCAGTCCCGTCAGCGGTGCCCGTTGCCCGGCCGCCCCCACGGTCCGGTGATCGCGAACACGTACCCCGGCGACTGGATGTTGGCGAACAACGTCTTGCCGTCCGCGCTGAACGTCGGCCCGGTGAACTCGCTGTCGTTCAGCTCGTTGCGCGCCAGCGGGTACGCAGTGCCCTGCTCGGTGACGCCGACCAGGTGCGACACGCCCTCGCCGTCCTCGGCGAGGATCACCCCGCCGTACGGCGAGACGGTGATGTTGTCCGGCCCGTCGTAGTTGCCGTGGTCGGCCTCCGGGTCGGTGTTCACCCCGAAGATGGTCTTCAGCGTGACGGTCTGCCGGCGCGGGTCGTAGAACCACACCTGCCCGTCGTGCTCGTGCGCGCTGCCGTCGTCGAGCCGGGCGTAGCTGGCCACGAAGTACGCGCCGCCGTCGCCCCACCAGGCGCCCTCCAGCTTGCGGCTGCGGGTCACCTCGGCGTCGGTGAACTGCTTGCGGACCGACACGGTCCGGGCGTCGCGGTCGGGCACCTCGACCCACTGGACCCGGTAGCGGGTGCCCGGCGTGGTGGCCTCGGACAGGTCGGCCACGTGGTCGTCGCCGCGCAGGCAGCGCATCGCGGCGAGGCTGCCTGCGGTGCCGCCGTCGGGTCGCTGGGCGAGCGCCCGCAGCGCGCCCTTGCCGGCCCGGAAGCCGGGCGGCGGCGTCCACCGGAAGTACAGGCCGTTGGGCCCGCTCGCGTCCTCGGTCAGGTAGATCGAATGGGTGTACGGGTCGACAGCCACCGCCTCGTGGGAGTACCGCCCGAGGAACGTCAGCGGCACCGGGCCGGTGTTCGCGGAGCGGTCGTGCGGGTCGACCTCGAAGACGTACCCGTGGTCCTTCAGATACCGCCCACCGGCCCGCTGCTCGGTCTCCTCGCAGGTCAGCCACGTGCCCCACGGGGTGATGCCACCGGCGCAGTTGTTGTGCGTGCCGGCCACGCTCACGTACTCGCGCAGCCGCCGCCCGTGCCGGTCCACCTCGATCGTGGTGGTGCCGCCGCGGGCGCCCGGGTCGTAGGTGAGGCCGGCCAGCGCCGGCACCGGGTACGGCTCGTCGCCGCCGATCTCGTGGTTGTTCACCAGCACCGAGCCGTGCGGGCCGCGGAAGCAGCCGGTGCCGTCGGCGTCGCTCGGGGTGGGCTGCCCGGACTCCAGCAGCGTCGCGCCGGCCTGCGCGACGACCGTGTACGAGAAGCCCGGCGGCAGCGCCAGCAGGCCGGCCGGGTCCGGCACCAGGTCGCCGTAGCCGACGGCGGGGCGGCACGCGGGCCGGGCCGCGGCCGGTCCGGCGATCGCCTCCAGGCTGCCGGTCACCACGATGCCGAGTCCGCCGGCCGCGCCGCCGCGCAGCAGGGCCCGCCGGGAGAGAGGTGAGGAGGTCACGTCGTCGCCTTCCTGTGCGCACGATTGCCTGGGGGAAGGCAAGCGGGCCCGGGGGAACGGCAAGCGGCCGGGCCGCTCGCAGCCGGGTGAACAGCTGACGAATCCCGCGTGCCGAGCGCCTCGTGCCGGTGCGGCGCGGGTCCGTTAGGGTTCCCCTCGATCGCAAAACGTCGGAGGGCGGACGGTGGGCAGACTCGCTTCGGCGTACCGGCAGGCGGTCGATCGGCATCGACGGGCGGTGCGCCACTGGGAGGCGGCCCGGCGGCTGCTCGGCGCCGCCGGCCCGGCGCCGGTCGGCAGCCCGGAGCTGGTCGCGCGGCTGGCCCGCCTCGGCGGTGAGCTGGCCGCCGCGGTGCCCGGCACCGCCCGCGTCGCGACTCACCCCGTTCCGGTACGCCTCGGCGCGGCGACCACAGTGGACGGCGCGTTCCCGGTGCTCGTGCCGGTGGGGGCGGGCGCGCACCTGGCGATCGACGCGGACGCCCGCGACCCGCGCGTCGGCGAGCTGCTGCGGGCGGTGGTGGTACGGCTGCTGACCGCCGCGCCGGCCGGCGCGATCCGGGTCGCCGGCATCGACCAGGCGGCCTTCGGCGCGGCGTTCCTTCCGCTGCGCCCGCTGCACGACGCCGGTGTGCTCGCCGCGACGGCGACCACCGAGGCGGAGACGACGGCGCTGCTCGAGCTGGCCGAGCGCCACGCGCGTACCGCCCAGCGATCCGCGCCGGAGGACCGCGAGCTGCTGGTGGTGGTCGCCGCGTCCGCGCCCCCGCCCCGGGAGCTGGCCCGGCTCGCCGCGCTCACCCACGCCGGCCCGGCCGCCGCGGTCTGCGTGCTGCTGGCCGGCCACCCGCCCGCCGGGCCGCCCGCCGGGCCGTCCGCCGCGCCGCCGCTGGGCGCCACCACCCAGCTGCGCCTCACCGAGCGGTACACCCTCGTCGGGGACCCGCCCGGCCGTCCGTTCAGCGCCGACGGCAGCGGGCTGGCCGCACCGGTGGTGCTCGACGGCGACCCCTCGCACGCCACGGTGACCGCGCTGGCCCGCCGGTACGCCGAGACCGCCGGTCAGGACGGCGTCACGTTCGCCGACCTGCTACCCGCGCAGCGGTGGGCCGGGTCCGCCGCTTCCGGGCTGCGTACCGTGCTCGGCCGGGCCGGACGCCGGCCGCTGAGCGTGGCGTTCGACGACGCCACCCCGCACTGGCTGGTCGGCGGGCGGACCGGCGCCGGCAAGACGGTCCTGCTGCTCGACGTGCTCTACGGGCTGGCGGCCCGCTACTCCCCGGCCGAGCTGAGGCTGATGCTGCTCGACTTCAAGGAGGGCGTCAGCTTCACCGAGTTCGTGCCCACCGACCGCGACCCCACCTGGCTGCCGCACGCCGACGCGGTCGGCATCGAGTCCGACCGCGAGTACGGCGTGGCGGTGCTGCGCGAGCTGCGCGCCGAGCTGGGCCGCCGCGCCGACCTGCTGAAGCGGCACGGGGTCAGCCGGCTGGCGGACCTGCCGCCGAACGCCCGGCCGCCCCGGATCGTCACCGTCGTCGACGAGTTCCACGTGCTGTTCGCCGGCAACGACGCGCTGGCCCGGCAGGCCGTCGACCTGATCGAGGAGCTGGCCCGCAAGGGTCGCTCGTACGGCCTGCACCTGGTGCTGGCGAGCCAGAGCACCACCGGCATCGAGGCGCTCTACGGCCGGGCCGAGGCCATCTTCGGGCAGTTCCCGCTGCGGATCGCGCTACCCGGCGGCGACGCCGTGCTGGACCCGCGCAACGACGCCGCGCGCGGGCTCACCGTCGGCACCGCCGTGGTGAACACCGGCGCGGGCGCGCCCGGCTCGGACGTGGAGGTGCGGTTCCCCGATGCGCACGCCGCCTCGGCCGACCTCGCCGCGCTGCGCCACGAGCTGCACGCGGCCCGCCCGGCCGGGTCACGCCCGCCTGCCGTCTTCCGGGGACACGAGACGCCCCGGCTCACCGACGACAGCGCCTGGACCGCGCTGACACCCGGCGCCGACACGCCGTACGCACTCGTCGGCCGCGTGGTCGACGTGGCCGGCAGTCCGGCCGGGTTCGCGCTCGACGCCAGTCCGGGCCGGCACCTCGCCGTGGTCGGCACCGCCGCGGCCGGCGCGGACGTGCTCCGGTCGGCCGCCCTGTCGCTGGCCCGCCAGCACGCACCCGGCACCGCCCGGTTCCTGTTCGCCCCGCTGGCGCCGGGCACCACGGAGGCCGCCGACGACCTGGCCATGACGCTGGCCGCAGCCGGGCATCCGGTCCGGCGCCTCGACGCCGACGCGCTGCGCGCCCAGCTCGCCGAGGCCGCCGCCGGCGACAGCCCGGCGTCCGGGCGCACCTACCTGGTGGTGTTCGGCATGGACGCCGCCGCCACGACGCTGGCCGCCTCCGACCCGGCGACGTTCCGCTCCGGGTACGACGACCTGCGCGCCGTGCTGCGCCAGGGGCCCGCGCGCGGCACGCACGTGCTCGGCTGGTGGCGCGGGCTGCGCCGCCTCGCCGACGACCTCGGCGGCAGCGGGCACCGCGACGACGTGACCGGCCTGGTCGCGCTCAACGTTCCCGCCGCCGACCTGGGCCTGCACCTCGGCGTGCACGACCTCGCGTACGCGCCGCGCGACGGCCGCGCCCTCCTGGTCGACCGGCACGAGCACCGCACCGCGCTGATCGTGCCGTTCGCCGCCGGGGGAGATATCACGTGAGCGCGAGGAGTGAGCCGGGTTTGCGAGCCCCGCAGTCGCGAACGGAAGACGGCCCAGCATGAGCGGATTCGACGAGTACGCGGCGCTGCTGCGGGAGCTGTCGACCCGGCAGCGCGGCGGTGAGCGGGAGATCGCCGCCGAGGCGGAGCGCCGCCGCGGCCTCCAGTCCGCCGTCGACACGCTCGGGCAGCGCCTCGCCGCCCAGGGGCAGCACCTGGACCGGCTCGGGCAGGCGATCGGCGTGCCGATGACGTCGGTCCCGGCGGAGGCGCCGGCACCGGCGATGGCGGCCGGCGGGGGAGCGCCGGGTTCCGCGCCCGGACCGGGGGACGGGGTGACCGGCGGCGCAGCCGACGCGCCGGGGCGGCCGGATGTCGGGGCGTACCCCTCGGGGGGTGTGCCGGCCCCGCGGGCGGGTGACCCGGCGGCGGAGCTGGCGGCGGCGGGGCGGCTCGCCGAGGAGGCCGACGGGTACGGGCAGCAGGCCGACGCGCTGGCCCGCACGCCGGTGCTGCTGCCCACCTGGTCGGCGCCGGCGCGGGCGGTGGTGGTGTACGCGGGCTGCGCGCTCGCGGGCTCGCTGCTGATGCTGATCGCGATTGTGGGTTCGTCGCTGCCGGTGACCGGGCTGGACCTGGTGGCGGCGCTGTCCTGCGCGGGGGTGCCGCTGCTGTCCTTCGTGGCCGGTCAGGTGGTGCTGGCCCGCTGGGGCCGCCCGGTGGTGGAGGGCGACGCCCCGCCGGCCGGCCGGTACGTGCCGCTCGGTTTCGTGATCTGTGCGCTGGTCTCCCCGTCCTTCTTCTGCCTCTACCTCCTCCTGTTCCGCCTCCTGCGCTGACGCCCTGCCCGCCCGCCCCGCCCTCACCCCACGCCGCTTCGTCGATCATGGAGTTGTGGCCCCGAGGGCGCGGCATATGTGGCTTGTGGGCGGGCGGAAAGTACAAGATCGCGAGGACGGCGGGGCGGGGTGGGGCGGTAGGCTCGCGGGGTCGGTGAGCTGGGGAGGGCGTGTGAGCGCGGCGGAGATCATCGCGAGGCTGGCGGCGGCGGCTCAGAAGCTCGACGAGGCCAAGGCGCGCACCGCGGCGGCGGCGCAGGACGCGGCCGAGGCGCGGGCGCTGGTGGCGGGCGCGCTGGAGGGGGCCACGGCAGGGCCGCTGATCGGGGTCATCGACTCGTACCGGCAGGCGCTGGCGCAGGCCGCGCAGGGCGGGGAGCCGGCCCGGCAGCACGTACGGGAGACCATCGCGAAGGTCCAGGCGCTGGGCAACTGAGCCCGGTCCGGCATGCCGGTTTGCGCGCAGGGCGCGACAAGGGTTACCGCCGCGTAACTTTTCATTGACGTGTGTGAAATCGGACACGCATCATCGTGTCCACGATCGATCGGATCCCACCCGTCCCCCCGGGCCCGCCCGGGTGCCTCCCCCCGGAGGTGCAGCCCATGCTGCTCCGAACGATCCTGGCCGCCACCACCGTCGCCGCCACCGTCCTGCTCGTCCCGGCCGCCGCCCAGGCCGCCGCCGAACCCGCCGCGCCGCCGGCCACGGCCACCGTCGCCACCGCCGCGCAACGGGCCGCCGCCGCGGCCGCCGACCCGGTGATCGTGGTCGGTGGCCTGAGTGGAATCTCCATCGCGTACGAGCCGATCGCCGCCCGGCTGCGCGCCGACGGCTACCGCGTCTCGATCTTCCAGTTGCCGAACCTCGGTCTCGGCGACATCCGCGAGTCCGCCCGCGCGTTGTCGTCCTACGTGGACGGGGTGCGCGCCACCACCGGAGCGGCCCGGGTCGACCTGGTCGGCCACTCGGAGGGCGGCCTGGTCAGCCGCTGGTACGTCAAGTACCTCGGCGGCGCGGCGACCGTCGACCAGTACGTCAGCCTGGGCAGCCCGCAGTACGGCACCTACGTCGCGAACCTGGTCGCCGTCCTCGGGCTCGGCAGCTGCGCCGGGGTGATCGCCTGCCAGCAGATGACCATCGGGTCGAGCTTCCTCGCCGACCTCAACGCCGGGGACGACACCCCCGGCCCGGTGCGCTGGGCCACCGTACGCACCTGGCAGGACGAACTGGTCCGGCCGGTGGACAACGCCGTGCTCGCCGACGGCGCCACGAACATCCTGGTGCAGGCGTGGTGCCCGCTGCGGGTCGTCGGCCACCTCGGGCTGGTGCTGGACGGCACCACGTACACGGCGGTGCGTCAGGTGCTCTCCGGCGCCGCGATCCAGCCGAACTGCTTCGCGGTCTGAGCCACCCGCCCGGGCCCGCCGCCGCGCGGGCCGGGCACGTCCGGCCGGGCCGTCGCGCGTGCCGTCGGTCAGTCCGCGTCCCGCCCCGTGATCACGTCGGCGGCCCGCCAGGCCAGCCCGGTCACCGGGGCGCTGGTCCAGCCCGCCACCATCACCGGCAGCACCGACGCGTCGACCACCCGCAGCCCGTCCACGCCGCGTACCCGCAACAGTGGATCGACCACGTGCTCGTCGCCGGTGCCCATCGCGCAGGTGCCGATGGCGTGGTAGCCGCAGTAGCCGCGCGCCACCGCCGCCTCGACGATCTCCGCGTCGGTAGTGGTCGCCGTACCGGGCACCGTCTCGCCCTGGATGCGCTTCGCGATCGGGCCGGTGCCGAAGAACTCCCGCATCCGGCGGAACAGGTCCACCGCCACCCGCCGGTCGTGCGCGGTGGTCAGATAGTTCGCCACGACGGCCGGCGGCGTACGCGGGTCCGCGTCGGTGATCGCCAGACTGCCCTCGCTGTCCGGCCGGCTGACGGTGCCCAGGCACATCAGGCCCGGCTCCCGTTCCAGTTCGAGGGCCTTGCCGGGCCGCGGTGGCGCGGCGGAGAACGGCGCCATCAGCAGGTGCGCGTCCGGGCGGTCCAGGTCCGGCCGGGACTTGATGTGCGCCGCGACGTCCAGCACCGGCAGGGCGAGCGGGCCGCCCCGGGTGAGCAGCCAGCGCAGCGCCGCCCGGGCCTGCCCGAGCGGGCTGCCGATGGTCATGTTGTGGCCGCCGGGTTCGGTGAGGCGGTACTGCAGGACTATCGACCGGTGCTCGCGCAGCCCGGCGCCGACCCGGGGCCGGTCGAGCAGCACCGGCACCCCGGCGGCCCGCAGCGTGTCCGCCGGCCCGATGCCGGAGACCTGCAACAGGTGCGGGGTGGCCAGGGCGCCCGCGGCGAGGATCACCTCACCCGCTGCCCGGTACGTGGTCTCCCGGCCGCCGTGCGCCACCCGTACCCCGGTGGCCCGGCCGCCCTCGACGAGCACCCGCAGGACGACGGCGCCGACCTCGACGGTCAGGTTGGGCCGGCGCCGGACCGGGTGCAGGAACGCGTCCGCGGCGCTGACCCGGCGTCCGGCGTGGATGGTGGCGGTGGGGTAGCCGATCCGCTCGTCGTCGTGGGCGTCCAGGTCGTCGGCGCGGCGCCAGCCCAGCTCGGCGCCGGTGGCCACCATCTCCTCGGCGAGCGGGTCGGTGCCGGTGGCGATGGACAGCCGCACCGGGCCGCCGGTGCCCCGGTGCGGTGCGGGGCCGAGCGGGTGGTCCTCCAGCCGCGGGAACACCCGGCCCATGACCGACCAGCCCCAGCCGAGCGGCTCCAGGGCGTCCCAGTCGTGCGCCGCGCCGCGGCTCCAGATCATGCCGTTGACCGAGGTGGAGCCGCCGATCATCCGTCCGCGCTGCCAGATCTCCTGGCGGCCCGGCCCGGTGGTGGCCGGGTAGTGCCAGGCGGTGCGCTCGTCGTCCATCAGCCGGGAGAACGCCTTCGGCACCCGCACGTACGGGCTGCGGTCCCAGCCGCCCGCCTCCAGCAGCAGCACCCGGGTGCCCGGATCCTCGGTGAGCCGGTTCGCCAGCACGCAGCCCGCCGCGCCGGCTCCCACGATGACGTAGTCGAACTCCTCCACAGGGGACCCCCACTCGTGAGAATCCCTCTGACCGTAGTTGCCCGGTCACCGTCTGCGAAAGGGGCCGGTCGGGGGAGGTGCGGTGGCCGGGTCAGGCGGCCCCGGCCAGCGCCTCGAACTCGGCGTCGGTCAGCTCCACCTCGGCCGCCGCCACGTTCTCCTCCAGGTGCGCCACCGACGACGTGCCCGGGATCGGCAGCATCACCGCCGACCGGCGCAGCAGCCAGGCCAGCGCGAGCTGCGCCGGGGCGGCGCCGTGCCCGGTCGCGATCGCGTCGAGTGGTCCGCCGGGGCGGGCCAGGTTGCCGGTGGCGATCGGGAACCACGGGATGAACGCCAGGTCGTGGCGCTCGCAGTGCTCCAGCACGTCCTCCGCGCTGCGGTCGGCCAGGTTGTAGAGGTTCTGCACGGACACGATCGGCGCGATCGCCCGGGCCGCCTCGATCTCCTCGACGCCGACCTGGGACAGCCCGATGTGCCGGATCTTGCCCTCCTGGCGCAGCAGCGCCAGCTCGCCGAGCTGGTCGGCCAGCGGCACCTTCGCGTCGATGCGGTGCAGCTGGTAGAGGGGGATGCAGTCCAGGCCCAGGTGGCGCAGGCTCAGCTCGCACTGCTGGCGCAGGTACTCCGGGCGCCCCACCGGCCGCCAGTCGTCCGGGCCGGCGCGGGTCAGCCCGGCCTTCGTCGCGATGACCAGATCGTCGGCGTACGGGTGCAGCGCCTCGCGGATCAGCAGCTCACTGACGAACGGCCCGTACGAGTCGGCGGTGTCGATGAACGTGACGCCCAGCTCGTACGCGCGGCGCAGCACCCGTACCGCCTCGGCCGGATGCTTCGGGTCACCCCACACGCCCGGCCCGGTGAGCTGCATCGCCCCGTAGCCGAGGCGGTCGACCGGCAGGTCGCCACCGATCCGGTAGCTGCCCGACGCCTTGGCGGGCTGGGTGCTGGCGGCCATTCGCGGTCCTCCCGGGCTCGTACGCGGTCGCGGGCCGTCGCACGCCCGGACGCGGGAGCTTTCCCCGAATCGGACCGGCGAAGCCTCCCGACGACCAGCCGGGCAGTTGCGGCGAGCAGCCTCGGCACACCGGCCCGCCGTGGGAGGCTGGGCGGAACGGTGCTCAGGAGGTGCGCATGGCCGCGACGCCACAGCTCGACTTCGCGCTGGACACGTACGAGTGCATCGTGCTCTACCCGGGGCCCTCGGGGCGGGCCCTGCCGGACGAGACGGTGCAGCGGCTGCAGGCCGAGCACCTCCAGCACATGCGGGCGCTGCAACGGCGCGGCATCGTGCTCGTGGACGGATCCGTCGACGGCCCGGCGCGGGAACCCGACCCGCCGATCGGTTTCGGTCTGGCCCGCACCGGCTCGGTGGACGACGTCCGCAGCGTCATGGAGGCCGACCCGGCGGTGCAGGCCGGGCTGTACCGGGTCGAGGTGCTCACCTTCCTCTGCCCGGCCGGCTCGCTGGAGTTCCCGCTGGTCAAGACGGAGAGCTGAGGCGCGGCTCGCGCCCCTCCGGCGGCACCACCCGCTGTCGCGTACCCGCCCACCGCCCACCGTCGACCGGCAGTGGGCGGCGGCGCTACCGTGCCCCCGGCCGGCCTCTGGCGGGGAGCGGTACGATTTCTCACCGCGCGGTCGCCGATGCCCGCCACACGACGTCGCGGTGCGGTACGCCTACCGCCCGCCCACGCGGTTGACGCGCGTCGTTGGACAACTGTTCCGCAGCTCGCAAGGGGTCGGCCGGGAGGCCGATCCGGAAGAGAGACTAGCCTGATGGGCGTGACACGCCGCGCGAAGATCGTCTGCACTCTCGGCCCCGCCACCGCGTCCCCGGAGCGTATCCGCGGGCTCGTCGAAGCCGGCATGAACGTGGCGAGGCTCAACTTCAGCCACGGCAGTCACGCCGACCACGAGTCGGTCTACCGGCTGGTCCGGGAAGCGGCCGAGGCGGCCGGCAAGCCGGTCGCCGTGCTCGCCGACCTCCAGGGCCCCAAGATCCGTCTCGGCCGGTTCGCCGACGGCCCGCACGAGTGGCGTACCGGCGACTCCGTCGTGATCACCGGTGACGACGTCGTCGGCACCAAGGAGCGGGTCTCCTGCACCTACCGCAAGCTGCCCCAGGAGGTGAAGCCGGGCGACCGGCTGCTGATCGACGACGGCCGCGTCGCGGTCGAGGTCAGCGACGTCACCGGTAACGACATCCGGTGCCTGGTCACCGAGGGTGGCCCGGTCTCCAACAACAAGGGCGTCTCGCTGCCGAACGTCGCGGTGAGCGTCCCGGCCCTGTCCGACAAGGATGCCGAGGACCTGCGCTTCGCCCTCGGCCTCGGCGTCGACCTGGTCGCGCTGTCGTTCGTCCGGTCGCCGGAGGACATCAAGCTCGTCCACTCGATCATGGACGAGGAGGGTGTGCGCCGCCCGGTCCTGGCCAAGGTCGAGAAGCCGGAGGCGGTCGACCACCTGGAGGCGATCGTGCTCTCCTTCGACGGCGTCATGGTCGCCCGCGGCGACCTCGGCGTCGAACTGCCGCTGGACCAGGTGCCGCTGGTGCAGAAGCGCGCCGTGCAGCTGTGCCGGGAGAACGCCAAGCCGGTCATCGTGGCCACCCAGATGCTCGACTCGATGATCGAGAACTCCCGTCCGACCCGCGCCGAGGCGTCCGACGTGGCCAACGCGGTGCTCGACGGCGCCGACGCGGTGATGCTCTCCGGCGAGACCAGCGTCGGCAAGTACCCGGTCCTCACCGTCAGCACCATGGCGAAGATCATCACCACCACCGAGGCCGGCTCGATCGCCGTCCCCCGGCTGCAGCACGACCCGCGTACGCACGGCGGCGCGCTCACCGTCGCCGCCTCGTCGATCGCCCGGGCCATCGGCGCCAAGGCCATGGTCGCGTTCTCGCAGACCGGTGACACCGTCAAGCGCCTGGCCCGGCTGCACTGCGACCTGCCGCTGCTGGCGTTCACGCCGGTGCCGGAGGTGCGCAACCAGCTCGCGCTGTCCTGGGGCGTGGAGACGTTCCTGATGCCGTTCGTCCAGCACACCGACGACATGTTCCGCCAGGTCGACCAGGCGCTGCTCGGCCTCAACCGGGCCAACCCGGGCGACTACGTGGTGATCGTGGCGGGCAGCCCGCCCGGCACCCCCGGCTCCACCAACACGCTGCGCGTGCACCAGCTGGGCTCGCTGGTCGACGCTGCCTCGGCACGAGCCCTCCAATGAGTGTGGCGACCGGGCAGGCGGCGGTCGACCAGCTGCTGGAGGTGCTCGACCTCGCCCGTACCGGGGAGATGACCTTCCGGGGGATGAGCCCGCCGGTGGGCCCGCAGCGGGTCTACGGCGGCCAGGTCGCCGGTCAGGCCCTGGTCGCGGCCGGCCGCACCGTCGACGCGGAGCGGGCCGTGCACTCCCTGCACGGCTACTTCGTGCGCCCCGGCGACCCGGCCGAGCCGATCGAGTACCAGGTGGAGAACGTCCGCGACGGCCGCTCCTTCTCGGTACGCCGCTCGGTGGCGCTGCAGCACGACAAGCCGATCTTCTTCATGTCGGCGTCGTTTCAGCGCCAGGAGGAGGGGCTGGACCACCACGCCCCGCTCCCGCCGGACGTACCCCGCCCGGACGACGTGCCGACCATGACCGACCGGCTCTCCCGCTACCCGGAGCGCCTCGGCATCTGGGGGATGATCCCGCGCCCGATCGACGTGCGGTACGTCGGCGAGCCCGGCTGGGTGCGTCCCGGTGACCGCCCGGCCGAACCGCACCAGCGGGTGTGGATGCGCCTTGACGGCAAGCTGCCGGACGATCCGCTGCTGCACGCGTGCGCCCTCACGTACGCCTCCGACCTGACGCTGCTGGACTCGGTGCTGTCGGTGCACGGCGAGGTGTGGGGGCCGGGCGGCGTGGTCGGCGCGAGCCTCGACCACGCCCTGTGGTTCCACAGGTCGTTCCGTGCCGACGAGTGGTTCCTGTACGACTGCTGGAGCCCGTCGGCATCGGGTGCCCGTGGCCTGGCCACCGGCCGGATGTTCACCACCGACGGACGGCACATCGCCAGCGCCGTCCAGGAGGGGCTGCTGCGGCGCGTCGGCGGCTGACCGTCCGGCCGGTGATCGTCCGGACGCGGGCCCGGCGGCCGGTCCGCATCGCAGCGGACTAACCTGGCCGTATGCGCCTTTCCGCCCGGGTCGACTATGCCCTCCGCGCGGCCGCCGAGCTGGCCTCCGTCGCGGACGGGACTGCCGAGCGGAGCCGCCCGGTGACCGCCGAGCAGATCGCCCGCGCGCAGGACATCCCGCCGAAGTTCCTGGAGAGCATCCTGCTGCAACTGCGCCGGGGCGGCATCGTGCACGCCCAGCGTGGCCCGGAGGGCGGCTACTGGCTGGCCCGGCCGGCCGGGGAGATCTCCCTGGCCGAGGTGATCCGCGTCATCGACGGCCCGCTGGCGCACGTACGCGGGCAGCGTCCGGAGCAGCTCGGCTACCAGGGTGCGGCCCGCGCGCTGCAGGACGTCTGGATCGCGCTGCGGGCCAGCGAGCGGGAGATCCTCGAGCTGGTCACCATCGCCGACGTGGCGGCCGGCGCGCTGCCCGGCCGGGTCAACGAGCTGGCCGCCGACCCGCGCGCCTGGAGCTGACGACCGCCTCCGCACGTCCGGGCACACCGTCCGGCGACTCCTACCAACCGGATGGGGGACTTGACCCGGGGTGCCCTCGTGCCGCATTGTCGACCAAGTTGATAGGAGATACCGAAAAGTCAGGGGGCGCTCGTGCGCAAGCTGCTGGTCCTCGCCCTCGTCGGGCTCGCCGCGCAACTCGTCGACGGCGCGCTCGGCATGGCGTACGGGCTGACCTCCTCGACGCTTCTCCTGTTCGCCGGTGTCGCACCGGCCGCCGCGTCCGCCTCGGTGCACCTGGCCGAGATCGGCACCACGCTCGCCGCCGGCGTCTCGCACTGGCGATTCGGCAACGTCGACTGGAAGGTGGTCGGCCGGATCGCGCTGCCCGGCGCCATCGGCGCGTTCGCCGGAGCGACTTTCCTCAGCTCGATCTCCACCGAGGCGGCGGCCCCGTGGATGGCCGCCATCCTGTTCACGCTCGGCGCGTACCTGCTGGTGCGGTTCTCCCGGCCGCTGCGCGCGAACCGGGCCGCCGGCCGGCTGCGCAGCCGTTTCCTCGCGCCGCTCGGCCTGGTCGCCGGCTTCGTCGACGCCACCGGCGGCGGTGGCTGGGGCCCGGTCGCCACCCCGGCGCTGCTGGTGTCCGGCCGGATGGAACCCCGCAAGGTCATCGGCTCGGTGGACACCTCCGAGTTCGTGGTGGCCGGCGCGGCCAGCATCGGCTTCCTCATCGGCCTGGGCTCCGAGGGCTTCCTGCTGCCGACGGTGGCCGCGCTCCTGGTCGGCGGCCTGATCGCCGCGCCGATCGCCGCCTGGCTGGTCCGCATCGTTCCCGCCCAGCTGCTCGGCGCCGTGATCGGCGGCGTGATCGTGCTGACGAACGCCCGCACGCTGCTGAGCGCCGGCGGCGTGGGCGGGTCGGTGCCGGTCGTGGTGTACGTGCTGCTCGGCGCCGCCTGGCTGGTCGCCGTCGGGCTGGCGGTGCGCGCGCTGCGCCGTACCCGCCGGGCCCGCGCCACTGTCGACGCGGCCCTGGCCGCCGCGCCGCCGGCCGAGGCGGGGAAGCCTGCCCAGCCGGGGGAGTCCGTCGAGCCGGCGGAGGCCGCGCAGCCGGGGCAGGTCCCGCAGCCGGGGCAGGTCCCGCAGCCGGTGGCCACCGCCGAGACCACCGAGGCCGCGGAGTCGCGGAAGCTCGCCGCCGCTGTCGAGGGCTGAGCCGCCCGCGGCCTGAACCGCGCGCCTCGCCTGGCCGTGCCGTCGCCCGGGAGGGCTCTGTCTCGGCCGGTCGCTCGCCGGGAGAGAACATGTCCCCTGACCGGTATGCCTCTCGGTCATATTTATGACTCTGAGGTATATCGGCTGTCGGTTCATTCCTTCGCGCCGTCGCCCGACCGCGCCGCCGCTCCACCGTTCCGCCGCGCTTGTGGGCGTGTCCGGCGGTGACCTAGGCTGACGAAGCGCGGAGCCGAATCACCGACGTCGATGCGTCGACGTCGCCCGTCGCGTCAGGGCACGTATCCGCCGGTCCGGGCAGGCCGGCGACCGTCGCGTGCCTGACCTCCGCGAAAGGCGTTCCCCGTGCACCCCACCACCCCTCGCCGCCGGATCGCGCTGCTCGCCGCGGCCTCGGCGGTCACCCTGTCGGCCGGCGCGCTCACCACGATGACTGCTGCCGCGGCGGCCGTCGCCTGCCGGGTCGACTACCGGATCACCAACCAGTGGAGCGGCGGCTTCGGCGCCGACGTGACAGTCACCAACCTCGGCGACCCGGTCAACGGCTGGACTGTCGGCTGGAGCTTCGCCGCCGGCCAGCAGGTCGTCCAGGCGTGGAACGCGACGGTCAGCCAGTCCGGGGCGCAGGTGAGCGCCCGCGACGCCGGCTACAACGCGGCCATCGGCACCGGCGGCACCGCGAACTTCGGCTTCAACGGCTCCTGGAACAACGCGTCGAACCCGGTCCCGGCCGCGTTCACGCTCAACGGCACCGCCTGCACCGGCGCGCCGTCGACCAGCGCGCCACCGTCGACGCCGCCACCGAGCACCACACCTCCGCCCACCACACCGCCACCGACCACACCCCCGCCCACCGACCCGCCGGCCGGGGCGAAGCAGATGGAGAAGCTCGACCGAGGGCTGGTCAGCGTCCGCTCCGGCAGCGGGAACCTCGTCTCCTGGCGGCTGCTCGGCACCGAGACCTCGGGCGTGGCGTTCAACCTCTACCGGGGCGGCACCAAGGTCAACGGCAGCCCGATCACCGGCGCCACCACGTACCTGGACAGCGGCGCGGCGGCCGGCTCGGCGTACACCGTGCGGGCCGTGGTGAACGGCGCCGAGCAGGCGGCGTCCGCGCCGGCGCTCCAGTTCGCCAACGGTTACCTGGACGTGCCGATCCAGCCCCCACCCGGCGGCACCACCCCGGCGGGGGAGGGCTACAGCTACTCGGCGAACGACGCGAGCGTCGGTGACCTCGACGGCGACGGCCGGTACGAGTTCGTGCTCAAGTGGGATCCGTCGAACGCCAAGGACAACTCGCAGTCCGGCTACACCGGCAACGTCTACGTCGACGCGTACACGCTCGCCGGCACCCGGCTGTGGCGCGTCGACCTGGGCCGCAACATCCGCGCCGGCGCCCACTACACCCAGTTCCAGGTGTACGACTACGACGGCGACGGAGACGCCGAAGTGGCCATGAAGACCGCCGACGGCACCCGCTCCGGCACCGGCCAGGTGATCGGCAACGGCTCGGCCGACCACCGCAACTCCAGCGGCTACGTGCTCGCCGGCCCGGAGTACCTGACCATGTTCGACGGCCGCACCGGCGCAGCACTTTCCACAGTCGACTACGACCCGCCGCGCGGCACCGTCTCGTCCTGGGGCGACTCGTACGGCAACCGGGTCGACCGGTTCCTCGCCGGCACCGCGTACCTGGACGGGCAGCGCCCCTCGCTGATCATGGCGCGCGGCTACTACACCCGCGCCGTCGTCGCGGCCTGGGACTTCCGCGACGGCACGCTGCGCAAGCGCTGGACGTTCGACTCGAACGCCTCCGGCAACGGCGCCGCCGCCGGCCAGGGCAACCACCAGCTCTCCGTGGCCGACGTCGACAACGACGGCCGCCAGGAGATCGTGTACGGCGCCGCCACCATCGACGACAACGGCCGGCTGCTGTACTCCACCGGCAACGGCCACGGCGACGCCCTGCACGTCGGCGACCTCGACACGTCCCGCGCCGGCCTGGAGATCTTCAAGGTCGACGAGGACGGCAGCAAGCCCAGCTCCTGGATGGCCGACGCGCGTACCGGGCAGATCATCTGGCAGACCGCGCCGAACGGCGACAACGGCCGCGGCGTCTCCGGTGACGTCTGGGCCGGCAGCCCGGGCGCGGAGTCCTGGTCGTCGGCGGTCGACGGGCTGCTCAACACCCGGGGGCAGAACATCGGGCGCAAGCCGTCGTCGGCGAACTTCCTGATCTGGTGGGACGGCGACCCGGTCCGGGAACTGCTCGACGCCACGAAGATCGACAAGTACGGCACCGGCGGCGAGACCCGGCTGCTCACCGGCAGCGGCGTCGCCTCGAACAACGGCACCAAGTCCACCCCGGCACTCTCGGCCGACCTGCTCGGTGACTGGCGCGAGGAGGTGGTCTGGCGTACCTCCGACAGCACCGCGCTACGGATCTACAGCACGCCGGTCACCACCGGCCTGCGCCTGCCGACGCTGATGCACGACCCGCAGTACCGGGTGGCGGTGGCCTGGCAGAACACCGCCTACAACCAGCCGCCGCACCCGGGCTTCCACCTGGGCGACGGCATGAGCACCCCGCCCGCCCCGAACATCTACCTGCGCTGAAACGGCAGGCACCGGGTCGCCGGTCGCGGAATCCGCTCCGCCGGCGACCCGGTGCACCACACCGCAGCATTCCCGACCCGTCCCGACCGGGAATGCCGTACCACCACCGAGGACAAAGTTAGGCGTCCCACGCGACGGTGCGGTGACGTGGCTATGAAGAGCGTGTTTCAGCCCTCCCGGCGCAGCCCGCCCGCCACCTTCTCGGCGATCAGCTCGAACGAGCGGACCCGGTCGGCCACGTCGTAGACCATCGTGGTGAGCATCAGCTCGTCCGCGCCGGTGCGCTCCAGCAACTCACCGAGCTGCCGGGCCACCGTCTCCGGCGAGCCGGTCGCCTGCCCGTCACGGCGCTGGGCGACGAACTCCCGCTCGAACTCCGAGTACGGGTACGCCGCCGCCTCCTCCGGCGTGACCAGCGGCTCCGGCCGCCCCGAGCGCAGCTTCAGGAACGACAGCCCGGCCGGCCCGGCCAGCCACTCGGCCCGCTCGTCGGTCTCCGCGCAGACCGCGTTGACGGCCACCATCGCGTACGGCCGGTCCAGCCACTGCGACGGCCGGAAGTTCTGCCGGTAGAGCTGCAACGCCGGGATCGTGTTCTGCGAGCTGAAGTGGTGCGCGAACGAGAACGGCAGCCCGAGCAGGCCGGCCAGCTGCGCGCTGAACCCGCTGGACCCGAGCAGCCACACCTGCGGCGACTGGCCGCGGCCCGGCGTCGCGGTGATCGGGCCCGGCTCGGCGCCGGAGAAGTAGTTCATCAGGTCGGCCAGCTCACGCGGGAAGTGCTCGGCGGACAGGCCCTCCATGGTGCGGCGCAGCGCCAGCGCGGTCACCTGGTCGGTGCCCGGCGCCCGGCCGATGCCCAGGTCGATCCGGCCCGGGTGCAGCGCCTCCAGGGTGCCGAACTGCTCGGCCACCACCAGCGGTGCGTGGTTGGGCAGCATCACGCCGCCGGAGCCGAGCCGGATCGTGCTGGTGTTCGCCGCCAGGTGCGCGAGCAGCACCGCCGGCGCCGAACTCGCGATCGCCGGCATGTTGTGGTGCTCGGCCACCCAGAACCGGCGGTAGCCCAGCTCCTCGGTGCGGCGGGCCAGCTCCGTGGTGTGTCGCAGCGCCTCACCGGCACTGCCGGTCGCCGCCACCGGGGCAAGATCAAGAACAGACATGGGTACGTCGATCACAGCGTGGTGCAACAGGCGACGTGCCGGAATTGTTCCGCCGGGTGCGCTACCCCATACCCCGGGCCTGCTCGAAGATCAGGCTGGTCTGGGTGTGCTGCACCGCCGGATCGACAGCCAGATGGTCGAGGACGAAGTCCCGCAGCGCGTCCCCGGAAGCGGCCCGCACGTGCAGCACGTAGTCCTCCGCGCCCGCCACGTGGAACACCGACACCACCCCTGGTAGCCGCACCGACCGGGCCCGGAACGCGTCCACGGCGGCCCGCTCGTGCGCCGTCAACCGCACCGACACCAGCGCCTGCAACGGCAGACCCACCGCCGCCGGGTCGACCTCGGCGTGGAACCCGCGGATCGCCCCGCACTCGCGCAGCGCCCGGGTACGCGTCAGGCACGTC
The DNA here is from genome assembly GCF_027460145.1 of Micromonospora sp. WMMA1949. Classification (NCBI taxonomy): domain Bacteria; kingdom Bacillati; phylum Actinomycetota; class Actinomycetes; order Micromonosporales; family Micromonosporaceae; genus Micromonospora; species Micromonospora sp. WMMA1949. Next base: position 4,546,610 of record NZ_JAPZBG010000001.1, read on the forward strand.
GACGGCGCCACCCCCACCCGCTCGGCCAGCGCGTTGTTCGGCAGCCGGCCGTCGGCCGCCAACTCGGTGAGGATCGCGCGATCGGTGTCGTCCAGGCCGGCGAACGGCCGTACATCATTCGGTGCGGCAGGCATGTGACCATCCTTCACCGAATCGCCACCGGGCGAAAGCGCGACTCCCAGAATCTTGTTCGCTCCTATTGCCCTCTGCCATCGTCATGTTCGACGCTTCCGGCATGACTTCCGTGGACACCGCAGCCGTACACGCCGGGCGCGCCGACCTCGCCGGGCTCGGCGTCCACGTCCCGCCCATCGACCTGTCCACCACCAACCCGCTGCCCTCGGTGGCCGGCGGCGGTGACGACTACGAGACGCTCGCCACCGGCGGCACCCTCCCGGCCGGCGGCAGCGCCGTCTACCAGCGCCTCTGGAACCCCACAGTGGCCCGGTTCGAGACCGCGCTCGCCCAGCTCGAAGGCACCGCCGAGGCGGTCGCGTTCGCCAGCGGCATGGCCGCCCTCACCGCCGCCCTGCTCGCCGCCACCCGCGACGGCAAACGCCACGTCGTCGCCGTCCGCCCCCTCTACGGCGGCACCGACCACGTCCTCGCCACCGGCCTGCTCGGCACCGAGGTCACCTGGGCCACCCCCGCCGACGTGGCCGCCGCGATCCGCCCCGACACCGCGCTGGTGCTGGTCGAGACGCCCGCCAACCCCAGCCTCGACCTGGTCGACATCGCCGCGCTCGCCGGCGCCGCCGGTGACGTCCCGCTGCTCGTCGACAACACCGTCGCCACCCCGGTGCTCCAGCAGCCCGCCCGCCACGGCGCCGCGCTCGTGCTGCACAGCGCCACCAAGAGCATCGGCGGCCACGGCGACGTCCTCGCCGGAGTGATCGCCTGCGCTCCCGAGTGGGCCGCCCGGCTGCGCCAGGTCCGCGCCGTCACCGGCGCCGTCCTGCACCCGCTCGGCGCGTACCTGCTGCACCGCGGCATCCAGACCCTCCCGCTGCGGGTCCGCGCCCAGCAGGCCGGTGCGGAGAAGCTCGCCGCCTGGCTCGCCGGCCACCCCGCTGTCGAGCGCGTCCACCACCCGTCCCTGCACGACCCGGCCGGGCTGGTCGGCCGCCAGATGTCCGGCACCGGCAGCCTGCTCGCCTTCGAGGTACGCGGCGGCGCGCCCGCCGCGGCCGAGGTCGCCGGCGCCTGCGAACTGATCACGCACGCGGTGTCGCTGGGCGGCGTCGACACGCTGATCCAGCACCCGGCCTCGCTCACCCACCGGCCGGTCGAGGGCGACGCCAAGCCCAGTGGCGGGCTGCTGCGCGTCTCGGTCGGCCTGGAGGACCCGGAGGACCTGCGGGCGGACCTCGCGCGGGCGCTGGCGTCGATCTGAGGCTGCTCAGGACTTCGGGCCGACGTGTTGGTCCAGCACGGCGACCGCCTCCCGGCGGGCGACTGACAGGGACCACGGCAGATTCATCCGCCACGCGATGCCGAGCAGGTCGAGGGACCACTGGCACAGCGCCATGATGTCGGTGGAGCGGTTGGAGAACATGTAGCGGGGATAGACGTACTCCTTTCCGCGCACGACGACCCGGTTGGCGAAGCGGCAGCCGTCGGAGTGGAACAGGCCGCGCAGGAAGTCGCCCGGGTGGGCCTCGACGATGCTCCGCTGCCAGGCGGTCAGGACGATCGGGCGCTCGTGTTTCTTGCCCGGTCCGTGCTGGGGGAACAGGCACGGCCAGTGGAGTGCTGTGCTCTGTATGGCGACACAGCCGCGCTTCTGGATGCGCTGCACCTTGTTGGCCAACACCGCCCGCATCGCTGCGTCGCACTTCTCGATCAGGCTCGGCCAGGCGTCGGCACAGTAGATGCGGAGCACCGGCGTCCGGTCCGTGGTGACCAGGTGTCCGTCACCAAGATAGAGCCCGAGCAGGTAGGCGTAGGAGGCATGGTCGGGTGGGGCGTCCGGATTGGGGCGGCACCGGAAGCAGCGGACGGCGCTTCCGAAGATCGCCGGCTCTGGTCGGTCGACGCACCAGTGCCAGACCGTGGTGTAGGGCAGGGAGAGGCTGCGGGCTACCGAACGGATGTTGTGACCCTGGGCGCGAAGGGCGCGGGCTCGTGCCCGCATTTCGGGAGGATGCACAGCAGCATCCTCGAACAGATGTATGACAAGAGTGCCGGGAGCGGGATTCGAACCCGCAAGCCCTTTCGGGCAGAAGTGTTTGAGACTTCCGTGTATGCCGTTCCACCATCCCGGCGGGGTGCGGTAACTGTACCCGACTAGGCTCATGCGGGAGCATGTGTGGTGACCGTGCCGGGATCGATGGTGGGAGTGGCTCGTGGGCGAGATGCAGGCGGACGCCGAGCGCAAGCGCGTTCTGATCGCCGAGGACGAGGCGCTCATCCGGCTGGACCTGGCCGAGATGCTCGTCGAAGAGGGCTACGAGGTGGTCGGCGAGGCCGGTGACGGCGAGACCGCCGTCAAGCTCGCCGAGGAGCTCAAGCCGGATCTGGTCATCCTCGACATCAAGATGCCGATCATGGACGGGCTGGCCGCCGCCGAGCGGATCGCCGGCGCGCGCATCGCCCCGGTGATCATCCTGACCGCGTTCAGCCAGCGTGACCTGGTGGAGCGGGCGCGGGCGGCCGGCGCGATGGCGTACCTGGTCAAGCCGTTCCAGAAGAGCGACCTGGTGCCGGCGGTGGAGATCGCGCTGTCCCGCTACTCGGAGATCGCCGCGCTGGAGTCGGAGGTCGCCGGACTAACCGACCGGCTGGAGATCCGCAAGACCGTCGAGCGCGCCAAGGGTGCGCTGATGACGACGTACGGCATGACCGAGCCGCAGGCGTTCAAGTGGATCCAGCGCACCGCGATGGACCACCGGATGACCATGAAGGAGGTCGCCGAGCGGATCCTCGCGGAGACCGCCGGCGGCGAGGTGGAGCAGCCCACGCCCTGACCTGCCCGCGAGGTGTCCGATCGATAGGATCGGATCCATGCGCGTCCGGCCGGTCCTCGTCGCCGCTGCCGCCGCGCTGCTCCTGGCGGCCTGCCACGCGACCCCGCGGCCGCTGCCGCAGCCCGCTTCCGTACGCCCGCAGTGGCAGCCCGTGGAGCTGGCCCTTCCCGCCGGCGCCTCGGGGCGTCCGGTGCCGCGCGACGCGGTTCGGTGCGCCGGTCGGTGGTACGTGGTGGGCGGGCTGGTCGATCCGGCGGGGGAGACCCGTCCGGCGGCGTGGTCCTCATCGGACGGCGTGACCTGGTCGCCGATTCCGGTGCGCGCGCAGACGTTCTACGGCCGTCAGCACGTGCTCTACGCGGTCGCCTGCCGCGACGACGGGATGGCCGCGCTGGGCGCGAAGACCGGTGGCGTGCACGGCAATCCGCGTACCGGGACGTGGGTGTGGGGTCCGGGCGGGCCGTTGCGGGAGGTGCCGGCGGCGTTCGAGCTGTTCGGCGGCCCGCGCGCGGTGAGCGCGTCGCGGCTGGCGGCGGGGCCGGGCGGCTGGCTGGTCGCCGGTGCGCGCGCGGACGGCGCGGCGGTGTGGACGTCGCCGGACGCCGAGGGGTTCGTCCTGCGTGAGGGGGTCGCGGAGTTGGCCGGCGACGGCCGGGGCCGGACGGCGGCGTACGACGTGGCGGCGGTGGGGTCGGGCTGGCTGGTGGTGGGGGCGTTGCTGCCGCCCGGCGGGACGGCCCGGACGCCTCTCGCGTGGGCCTCGGCCGACGGCCGGGTGTGGCGGCGGGTGGCCCTGCCGGTGCCGGACGGGGCGGCCGGGGCGGCGGAGCGGGTGGTGCCGGCCGACGGCGGGCCGGTGGTCCTCGGTCCGGTGGGCGACCGGTTCGGGGTGTGGCGCGGGTGCGACGACTGCGGCTCGCGGTCCGCCGGTTCGGCAGGTGCGGCGCAGGGGTGGCGGCGCGTCGGCGGGTTCGGCACGTCGGGGCCCGGGGTGTCGTCGGTGGACGCGCTCGCGGCGTCGGGGCGGCGGCTCGTCGCGGTGACCGGGGACGGCGCTCAGCGACGGCTCTGGATGTCGCGTGACGGCGGCGTGTCGTGGCTTCCCGTGATCACTCCGGTGCCGGTGCCGGACGGTGGCGACGCGGCGCTGCCGGTGGCCGTCGGCGACGGCGGGCTGCTCGTGGTCGTCGACGACGGGAAAACGTCCCGCGCCTGGTGGGGGGCGTTGTCGACCATCGATCGGTAGCGGGTGAGGAGGTTCCAGCTCGTTACCGAGGAATAGTCGGCGAAAGCCTTGCCGGGCCTACGGTTCTTACGGCGATCGGCTTGAATCCGCCACCGCGTGTAACGGTTCGGTCAACCCCGCTTTCCAGGTCTTACGCCACCGCTCGCGGTGGGATAACGTCCCGGCCCAGACCGGCGACGACGGTCTTGGTTCGTCCACCCCGCAAGGGCCAATCAGCGGCGGGTGGTTCGGATCATGGACGGAGGAGGGTTCGGGCCTTGAGGCAGAAGCTCGCACGCGTGATCGGCGGGGTCGCCATGCTGGCGCTCGTCGCCGGTGGCACCGCTTGTTCCAGCGGCAGCGACGATGAGGGTTCCGGGGGCAGCGCCTGCGGGAGCAAGATCGCTTTCTTCGGCGCGCTGACCGGTAGCTCGGCCGCGCTGGGCATCAACGAGAAGAACGGCGTCAAGCTGGCCGTCGACAAGTACAACAAGGAGAACCCGGACTGCAAGGTCGAGCTCGCCGAGCTCGACTCGCAGGGCAGCCCGGACCAGGCGCCGGGTCTGGCCCAGAAGGCGATCGACGACACCAAGATCCTGGGCGTCGTGGGTCCGGCCTACTCGGGCGAGTCCGAGGCCGCCGGCCCGCTGTTCAACGAGGCCGGCCTGGTCACCATCACCCCCTCCGCGACCCGTCCCAGCCTCGCCGAGCAGGGCTGGAAGACGTTCTTCCGCGCGGTCGGCAACGACCTGAGCCAGGGCCCCGCCGCCGGTAACTACATCAAGAACGTGATGAAGGCCGACCGGGTCTACGTCATCGACGACCAGTCCGCGTACGGCGCCGGCCTGGCCGACGAGGTCAAGAAGGTTCTCGGCTCCTCGGTCGTGGGCAGCGACAAGGTCCAGGGCGAGGGCAAGCAGACCGAGTTCTCCGGCGTGGTCACCAAGGTCAAGGCCGCCAACGTCAAGGCGGTCTTCTACGGCGGCTACTACCAGGAGGCCGGCCTGATCCGCAAGCAGCTCACCGCTGCCGGGGTCACCGCCCCGCTGGTCGCCGGTGACGGCGTGAACGACGGCGCGTACATCACCTCCGCCGGTGCCGCCGCCGCCGAGGGCACCATCCTCACCTGCCCCTGCGCTCCGTCCACCGAGGCGCGCGGCACCTTCGCCGCCGACTTCAAGGCGCTCAACGGCACCGACCCGGGCACCTACAGCGACACCGCCTTCGACGCGGCGAACATCCTGCTGGCGGGCATCAAGGCCGGCAAGAGCACCCGCGCCGACCTGCTGGAGTTCGTGAAGGGCTACAGCGGCGAGGGCGTTGCCGCCAGCTACAAGTTCGTCGAGGGCGGCGAGCTCGACCCGGCGCAGGTCAAGGTCTGGGCGTTCAAGGTGCAGGGCGGCAAGGTCGTCCCGGACCAGGAGATCCCCAAGTCCTGATCGTTCGATCGCTGGACTGGCGATTGAGTAGTGATCGCGGGTGCGGCCGGGAGCTGGCTCCCGGCCGCACCCTCTTTTTCTCTTGAGCGACGGAGCGTCCCTCCCTTGGACTTCGACGGATTGTTCTCCAACTTCGGGGAACTCACCACGACCGGCTTGACGCAGGGCGCCATCTACGCCCTGGTCGCGCTCGGCTACACGCTTGTGTACGGCGTGCTCAGGCTCATCAACTTCGCCCACTCCGAGGTCTTCATCGCCGGCGCGTTCGCCGCGATCTGGACCTGGAACGGCTTCGGACTCGACCAGAACTCGCAGGTCAGCGGCATCGGCTCGATCCTGTTCTACCTACTGGTGGCGATGATCGTGGCGGCCATCGCCTCGGCGGGCACCGCGACGGTGATCGAACGGGTGGCGTACCGGCCGCTGCGCAAGCGCAACGCGCCGCCGCTGGCGTTCCTCATCACCGCCATCGGCGCCTCGATCGCCATCTCCGAGGCGTTCGGCGTCTACACCCGGCGCCGGCCGGAGGGCGCGCCGATCCTGGTCAGCTCGGAGCCGCTGTTCCACATCGCCGGGGTGCCGATCGACGCGGTGCAGCTGCTCACGATCGGTTCCGCGCTGGTGATGATGTTCGCGCTGGACCAGTTCATCAACCGCAGCCGTACCGGCCGCGGCATCCGGGCGGTGGCCCAGGACGCCAACACGGCGGCCCTGATGGGCGTCAACAAGGACCGCATCATCCTGATGGTCTTCATCGCCGGTGGCACCATGGCCGGCGTCGCGGGCCTGCTCTACGACGTGCGGATCCAGACGCTCACCTACAGCGTCGGCTTCCTGCTGGGCCTCAAGGCGTTCACCGCCGCGGTGCTCGGCGGTATCGGCAACCTGCGCGGCGCGCTCGTCGGCGGGTTGCTGCTCGGCGTCGTGGAGAACTACGCCGCGGGCCTGTTCGGCAGTCAGTGGAAGGACTTCGCCGCGTTCGCGGTGCTCGTCGTCCTGCTGATGTTCCGGCCGACCGGTCTGCTCGGCGAATCACTGGGGAGGGCACGCGCATGACGACCACCATCGACCCGCCGGAGCGGCGGGAGACGGCGGCGGACAAGCTGCGGCAGGGCCGGCACGCGATCTCGGAGCGCTGGCACCACGCGCCGCGCTGGGTGCGCTGGGTGCTGCTGATCGCGGTCATCGCGTTCTTCTACGCGCTGCCGAACAAGGAGTTCTACCAGTACCTCGGGCCGATCCCGACCCCGGGCGCGAACTTCACCCAGGTGATGTTCACGGTCTCGATCTACGTGCTGCTGGCGGTCGGGCTCAACATCGTGGTCGGCTTCGCCGGCCTGCTCGACCTCGGCTACTTCGGCTTCTTCGCCGTCGGCGCGTACACGGTCGCGGTGCTGACCTCACCGAGCAGCGACCTCAAGACGCTGTGGCCGTGGCTGGCGGTGGTGCCGATCGCGATCGGCCTGACCATGGTCTCCGGCGTCATGCTGGGCACGCCGACGCTGCGTCTGCGCGGCGACTACCTGGCGCTGGTGACGCTCGGCTTCGCCGAGATGATCCGGATCGCGGCGGTCAGCTCCGAGTTCCTCAAGGGACAGCGCGGCTTCAACCAGATCCCGCACCCGCCCGGCCAGTACGCCGACGGCCGGCCGTGGTTCGGCGTGCTCGACGCCCGCCCGTACTACTGGCTGGTGCTCACGCTGATCATCCTGGTGGTGATCGGGGTGCGGAACCTGACCCACAGCCGGGTCGGCCGGGCCTGGATCTCGATCCGCGAGGACGAGGACGCGGCCCAGCTGATGGGCGTGCCGACGTTCAAGTTCAAGCTGTGGGCGTTCGCCTCCGGCGCGGCCATCGCCGGCCTGGCCGGCGCGCTGTTCGCCGGTAAGCAGAACTTCGTCAACTCGCAGAACTTCGAGCTGCTCAACTCGATCATCATCCTGGCCGCCGTCATCTTCGGCGGCTCGGGCAACATCATCGGCGCGATCGTCGGCGGCGGCCTGGTGGCGTACATGATCGAGCGGTTCCGTGGCATCGAGCTGTTCGGCATCGAACTGTACGAGTACCGGTTCCTCTTCTTCGGTCTGGTGCTCGTGGTGATGATGATCTTCCGCCCGCAGGGCTTGATCCCGAACCGGCGACGAGCGGCGGAGTTCAAGGACCGCCGCAAGGAGGTGATCGTCGGTGAGTGACACCGAGCAGACCCCGGCTGTTCCGGCCCAGGCGGCGGCCCCGGCCGTCGAGACGGTCGACAAGCGGGAGCCGTTGCTGGAGGTCGACCACGTCACGCTGCGCTTCGGCGGCGTGGTGGCCCTCAACGACGTGGACTTCACCCTCTACAAGGGTGAGATCCTCGGCCTGATCGGCCCGAACGGCGCCGGCAAGACCACCTGCTTCAACGCGATGACCGGCATCTACCAGCCCACCGAGGGGCAGATCCGGTTCCTGGGCCAGAAGATCAGTGGCAAGAAGCGCCACCAGATCACCCGGATGGGCATGGCCCGGACGTTCCAGAACATCCGTCTCTTCCCGGAGATGACCGCGCTGGAGAACGTCCAGGTCGGCGCGGACGCGCACCACAAGACCAGCGTGATCTCCGCCCTGCTGCGCCTGCCGCGGCACTGGAAGGAGGAGCGCGAGGGCCGGGAGAAGGCCGAGCGCCTGCTGGAGTTCGTCGGCATCAGCAACCGGATGCACGAGTTCGCCCGCAACCTGTCCTACGGCGAGCAGCGGCGGCTGGAGATCGCCCGCGCGCTCGCCACCGACCCGAAGCTGCTCTGCCTGGACGAGCCGGCCGCCGGCTTCAACCCGGCGGAGAAGGAGGAGCTGCTCCAGCTCATCCGGCAGATCCGGGACCAGGGCGTGACGGTGCTGCTGATCGAGCACGACATGCGCCTGGTGATGGGCGTGACCGACCGGATCGTGGTCCTGGAGTTCGGAAAGAAGATCGCCGAAGGGCTGCCCGCCGAGGTGCGGGACAACCCGAAGGTGGTCGCGGCGTACCTGGGGGTGCCGGACGATGCTGCTTGAGATCGAGGACGTGAGCCTGCTCTACGGGCGGATCCAGGCGCTGCACGGCATCAGCCTGACCGTGGACGAGGGGGAGATCGTCGCGCTGATCGGCGCGAACGGCGCCGGCAAGTCCACCACCATGCGGGCGATCTCCGGCATCCGGCCGGTCGCCTCCGGCACGATCAAGTTCGCCGGTGAGGACATCACCAAGCTCCGGGCCGACCTGCGGGTGCGGCGCGGGCTGTGCCAGGCGCCCGAGGGCCGGGGCATCTTCCCCGGCATGACGGTGCTGGAGAACCTCGACATGGGCGCGTACACCCGGCGCGACAAGGCCGGCATCGCGCAGGACCTGGCCCGGGTGCTGGACCTGTTCCCGCGGCTGGCCGAGCGGCGCAAGCAGGCCGGCGGCACGCTCTCCGGCGGCGAGCAGCAGATGCTCGCGGTCGGCCGGGCGCTGATGAGCCGGCCGAAGCTGCTGCTGCTCGACGAGCCGTCGATGGGTCTCGCGCCGATGCTGATCCAGCAGATCTTCACGATCATCACGGAGATCAACCAGCAGGGCACCACCATCCTGCTGGTGGAGCAGAACGCCCAGCAGGCGCTGGCGCGCGCCCACCGGGCGTACGTGCTGGAGACCGGCCGGATCGTCAAGAGCGGCACCGGCGCGGACCTGCTGCACGACCCCTCGGTCAAAGAGGCCTACCTCGGCGTGGCCTGACCGACCGACCCCTCGCAATAAGGAGTACAGCCATGTTCCACCCCAACCCCGGACGGCGGGCGGCGCTCGGCGTCGCCGGTGCGGCCGTCCTGCTGCTCTCCCTCGCCGCGTGCGGCGAGAAGGAGAACTCGGCCGAGCCGGGCGACGGCCCGTCGGTGTCCGCCACGGCCGACTCCAACCTCGCCGCGAAGGTGCCGGACGCCATCAAGGCCGACGGCGTGATCAAGGTCGGCACCGACTCGACGTACGCCCCGGCCGAGTTCCTCGACCAGGACGGCAAGACCGTGGTCGGCTTCGACGTGGAGCTGTTCAACGCGGTGGCGCAGAAGCTCGGCCTCAAGGCCGAGTACGAGTCGGCGCCGTTCGACGCGATCCTGCCCGGTGTGGGTTCGGGCAAGTACGAGGTCGGCGTCTCGTCGTTCACCATCAACGCCGACCGTCTGAAGACGGTCAACATGGTGAGCTACTACTCGGCGGGCACCCAGTGGGCGACCAAGAAGGGCAACCCGGCCGGGGTGGACCCGGAGAACGCCTGCGGCAAGAAGATCGCCGTGCAGGTCGGTACGGTCCAGCTCGACGACATCACCGCCCGGTCGAAGAAGTGCACCGACGCCGGCAAGCCGGCCATCAAGATCGACCAGTACCAGGCGCAGAGCGACGCGACCGCCGCCGTGGGCAGCGGCAAGAACGACGCCATGCTGGCCGACTCCCCGGTCGGCGCGTATGCGGTGAAGCAGAGCAACGGCCAGCTCGAGGTGCTCGGCGACATCTACGAGTCGGCGCCGTACGGCTACGCGGTGAACAAGGAGCAGCAGGCGTTCGCCGAGGTGCTCAAGGAGGCCGTGCAGGCGGTCATCGCCGACGGCAGCTACAAGGCCGCGCTGAGCAAGTGGGGTGTCGAGGGCGGCGCGATCACCAACGCTGAACTGAACCCGTCGGTCTGACCATGTCGGTCGACACATCCGGACGGGCACGGCCTGAACCGATCAAGGCCGTGCCCGTGCGGCACCCCGGGCGCTGGGCCGGTGTGGCGGTCATCGCCGTGCTGGTCGCGATGTTCGTGCACATGCTGGTCACGAACTCCGCGTTCCAGTGGTCGTTCATGGTGGACGAGATGTTCCGCCCGCCGATCATCGAAGGACTGCGCGGCACCATCCTGCTGCTGATCACGTCGATGGTGATCGGCATCGGCCTGGGCATCGTCATCGCGATCATGCGGCTGTCGCCCAACCCGGTGCTGCGCGGCGTGGCCTGGGTCTACACCTGGTTCTTCCGTGCGGTCCCGCGGCTGGTGCTGGCGATCCTCTTCGGCAACCTCGGCATCCTCTGGTCGCGCCTGGAGTTCGGTCTGCCGTTCGACAGGCAGATCGGCGCCCTGTTCGGGTTGCACGACTTCGAGGCCCGCCTGTTCGGGTTCAGCGCGGTGGACATCCTGACCGGCTTCGTCGCCGGCATGCTGGCGCTGGGTCTGTCCGAGGCCGCGTACATGGCCGAGATCGTCCGGGCCGGCATCCAGTCGGTGGACGAGGGGCAGACCGAGGCGGCTCAGGCGCTGGGCATGAGCCGGGCGCAGATCCTGCGGCGGATCGTGCTGCCGCAGGCGATGCGGGTGATCATCCCGCCGACCGGCAACGAGACCATCGCGATGCTCAAGGACACCTCGCTGGTGGCCTTCGTGCCGGTGTCGATGGAGCTGTTCTTCCAGCTCAAGGCCGTCGGTTCCCGGACCTTCCAGCCCTTCCCGATGTACGTCGCCGCGACGCTGTGGTACCTGCTTCTGACCAGCGTCCTGCTGGTGGGGCAGTACTACCTGGAGCGGCACTACTCCAAGGGTGTCGGACGCAGCGGGCGGGCTCGGCAGCGGCTCCGGGGTCTGGCCGCCGAGAGCGGCGGCACCACGAGTGGGACGGCGGAATCATGACCGAGGCGACGGTTTCCCCGCAGGCGCCGGGCGCCGAGTCCGGGCTGATGGTGCGGGCCGAGCAGGTGCACAAGTCGTTCGGGCCGCTGGAGGTGCTCAAGGGCATCGACCTGGAGGTCCGCTCCGGCGAGGTGTGCTGCCTGCTCGGGCCTTCCGGCTCCGGCAAGTCGACGTTCCTGCGCTGCATCAACCACCTGGAGAAGATCGACGCCGGCCGCATCCGGGTCGACGGTGACCTGATCGGCTACCGGGAGCGCGGCGGCAAGCTCTACGAGATGCGGGACAGGGAGGTGGCCGCGCAGCGCCGTGCCATCGGCATGGTGTTCCAGCGGTTCAACCTGTTCCCGCACATGACGGTGCTGCAGAACGTCATGGAGGCCCCGGTGCTGCTGCGCCAGGCCAAGAAGGCGCAGGCCCGCGAGCACGCCGCGCAGCTGCTGGACCGGGTGGGCCTGGGTGACAAGCTCGGCGCGTACCCCGGTCAGCTCTCCGGCGGCCAGCAGCAGCGGGTGGCTATCGCCCGGGCGCTGGCCATGCGGCCGAAGCTGATGCTGTTCGACGAGCCGACCAGCGCGCTCGACCCGGAGCTGGTGGGCGAGGTGCTGGACACGATGAAGGACCTGGCCCGCGACGGCATGACGATGATCGTGGTGACCCACGAGATCGGTTTCGCCCGCGAGGTGGGCGACCACCTCGTGTTCATGGACGGCGGCGTGGTGGTCGAGCAGGGCGACCCGCGCGAGGTGATCTCGGCGCCGCAGCACGAGCGGACCAAGGCGTTCCTGGCCAAGGTTCTCTGACCTCGGCCTCCGGTGCGGCGCGCGCCGCACCGGAGGCCGGAGTTGTCGGGCGTACGGACTAGAGTCGCAGCCGTGACAGCTACGACGCCGCGCCTGCTCCTCGTCGACGGACATTCCCTGGCATACCGGGCGTTCTTCGCCCTGCCTGTGGAGAACTTCTCCACCACCACGGGGCAGCCGACCAACGCCGTCTACGGCTTCACCTCGATGCTGATCAACGTGCTGCGCGACGAGCAGCCGACGCACATCGTCGTGGCGTTCGACGTCTCCCGCCGATCCTTCCGCACCGAGAAGTACTCCGAGTACAAGGCCGGCCGCAGCGAGACCCCGACCGACTTCAAGGGTCAGGTCAGCCTGGTCAAGGAGGTCCTCGCCGCGCTGCGCGTGCCGGTGGTCGAGAAGGAGGGCTACGAGGCCGACGACGTCATCGCCACGCTCGCCTGCCAGGCCCGCGACCAGGGCATGGACGTGCTGATCACCACCGGCGACCGGGACGCGTTCCAGCTCGTCGGCGAGCGCGTGACGGTGCTCTACCCGCGCAAGGGCGTCTCCGACCTGGCCCGGATGGACCCGGCCGCGGTCGAGGCGAAGTACGGCGTCACCCCTGATCGCTACCGCGACCTGGCCGCGCTGGTCGGCGAGACCAGCGACAACCTGCCCGGCGTGCCGGGCGTCGGCCCGAAGACCGCGGCCAAGTGGATCAACCTGTACGGCGGCGTCGAGGGCGTGGTGGCCCGCGCCGACGAGATCAAGGGCAAGGCCGGCGACAGCCTGCGCGAGCGGCTCGCCGACGTGATCCGCAACTACGAGATCAACTGCCTGGTCTCCGACCTGGAGCTGCCGGTACGCCCCGAGGACGCCCGCTGGCAGGGCTGGGACCGCGAAGCCGTGCACCAGGTCTTCGACACGCTCCAGTTCCGCATCCTCCGCGACCGGCTCTACCAATACCTGGAAGCGGTCGAGCCGGAGGCCGAGGCGGGCTTCGACCTGGCCGGCGAGGTGCTCACCGAGCCGGGCGCGCTCACGGGCTGGCTCGACACGCACGCCCCGGCGGGCGCACCGGTCGGCCTGGCGGTCACGCTCGACACCGGCCCCAACCGCCGGCACACCGCCACCGTGACCGCGATGGCGCTGGCCACCGCCGACGGGGCGGGCGCCTGGTTCGACCCGAGCCGGCTGGAGGCCGGCGACGAGGCCGCGCTGGCCGGGTGGCTGGCCGACGCGGAGCGCCCGAAGGTGCTGCACGACAGCAAGCCGGCGGTGCTGGCGTTCGCCGCGCACGGCTGGGAGCTGCACGGCATCGCCCGCGACACGCAGATCGCCGCCTACCTGGCCCGCCCCGACCAGCGCTCCTACGACCTGACCGACCTGGCCCTGCGCTACCTGCACCGCGAGCTGCGCGTCGACGCGCCGGAGACCGGTCAGCTCACGCTCGACGGGCTCGGCGACGAGGGGGTGGCCGAGCAGAACCTCATGCTCCAGGCCCGCGCCACGCTCGACCTGGCCGACGCGATCGACGCCGAGCTGTCCCGCGACGGCGAGCAGTCGGCCCGGCTGATGGCCGGCGTGGAGCTGCCGCTGATGCGGGTGCTCGCCACCATGGAGCGCACCGGCATCGCCGCCGACACCGACTACCTCTCCGAGCTGGAGGCGCACTTCGCCGCCGAGGTGAAGGCCGCCGCCCAGAGCGCGTACGAGGTGGTCGGCCGCGAGTTCAACCTCGGGTCGCCGAAGCAGCTGCAGGAGATCCTCTTCACCGAGCTGGGCCTGCCCAAGACCAAGCGGATCAAGACCGGCTACACCACCGACGCCGACGCGTTGCAGTGGCTCTACGCCCAGACCGAGCACCCGCTGCTGCACCACCTGCTGCGCCACCGCGACGTGGCGAAGCTCAAGTCGACTGTCGACGGTCTGCTCAAGTCGGTCTCCGACGACGGCCGGATCCACACCACGTTCAACCAGACGGTGGCGGCGACCGGGCGGCTGTCCTCCACCGAGCCGAACCTGCAGAACATCCCGATCCGCACCGAGGAGGGGCGGCGGATCCGGCGCGCGTTCGTCGTCGGCGAGGGCTACGAGTGCCTGCTCACCGCCGACTACAGCCAGATCGAGATGCGGATCATGGCGCACCTGTCCTCGGACGACGCGCTGATCGAGGCGTTCAACTCCGGGCATGACTTCCACGCCGCCACCGCGTCGTCGGTCTTCACCGTCGAGGTCGGTGACGTCACCGCCGACCAGCGCCGCAAGATCAAGGCGATGAACTACGGCCTGGCGTACGGGCTCAGCGCGTTCGGCCTGTCGCAGCAGCTCGGCATCAGCGCCGAGGAGGCGCGCGGGCTGATGGAGAACTACTTCGCCGGGTTCGGCGGGGTGCGCGACTACCTCCAGGAGGTGGTGGCCCGCGCCCGCCAGGACGGCTACACCTCCACCATTCTGGGCCGCCGCCGCTACCTGCCCGACCTGGTCAGCGACAACCGGCAGCGCCGGGAGATGGCCGAGCGGATGGCACTCAACGCCCCGATCCAGGGTTCGGCGGCCGACATCATCAAGGTCGCGATGCTGCACGTCGACAGCGCGCTGCGCGACGCCGGGCTGCGCTCCCGGATGCTGCTGCAGGTGCACGACGAGCTGGTCTTCGAGGTCGCGCCGGGCGAGCGCGAGGCGCTGGAGGCGCTGGTACGCAAGCAGATGGGCGAGGCGTACCCGCTGTCGGTGCCGCTGGAGGTCTCGGTGGGCGAGGGCCGCGACTGGAACAGCGCCGACCACTGACACCCCACCGCCGTCCCACCCGCGCCACCACCCGCCCGCCCCGGCGATGATCAAGGAGTTTGTGTCCCCGAACGGGCTCTGGCGTGACACAAACTCCTTGATTACCGCACAGGAGGCGACGGCGGCGCGGACGCCACGTCCCCGTCCAGGCACGGCAGGAAGACCCGCACGTCGTCCAGCGTCAGCCCGGCGTCGAGCAGGTGACGGATGTTGCGGACCTGGGTGACGACCCTGTCGTCGTACTCGCGGTAGCCGTTCGCCGCCCGGGCCGAGGCGATCAGCCCGTGTTCCTCGTAGTGCCGCAGGGCACGCGGTGTGCAGCCCGTCGCCTTTGCCACCGCGCCGATCCGCACCGTCGCCACCGTCCTCTCACGCGACCACCGCGCCCCCGTCCACCGGCAGCACCACACCGGTGACGAAGCCCGCCTCCGGCTCGCACAGCCGCCGGATCGCCCAGGCTACGTCCTCCGGGCGGCCGAGCCGGCCCGCCGGGGTGTGCGCGAGCTGCCAGTCCCGCACCGCCGCGCGCCGCTCGGGGGACAGGCCACTGTGCACCCCGATGGGAGTGTCGATCGCGCCCGGCGCCACCGCCACCACCCGGACGCCGCGCGGCGCGAGTTCCACCGCCCAGCTGCGGGTCAGGGAGTCCAGCGCGGCCTTGCCGGCCGCGTACACCGAACTGCCCGGCCAGGCGCGCAGGCCGACCGACGTGGTGACGTTGACCAGCACACCGCCCGTCGCGGCGAGCGCCTCGACGGCGGCGTGCGCCAGCCGGACGGGCGCGAGGAGGTTCGTCTCCAGTTGCCGCCGGGCGGCGTCCTCGTCCAGATCCGCGAGCGGCCCGCCGCCGGCCACCCCGGCGTTGTTGACCAGGACGTCCAGGCGGCCGTACCGGTCGAGCGCGGCGCTGACGATCCGGCCGGGCGCGTCGGGCGCGGTGACGTCGGCGGTCAGTGGCGTGATGTCCGGCCGGCCGGCGGCGGTCTCCGTCAGCGGCGCGGCGCGCCGGCCGACGGCGACGACGGCGTACCCGGCGGTGGCGAGGGCGTGTGCGGTGGCCCGGCCGATGCCGGTGCCCGCACCGGTGACCACGGCGACGCGTGGTGTGGGGCGTTCCATGCCGGCATCGTCCGACCCTGCCGCCTGCGGCAGGGTCAAGTCAGAGGCCGAGCAGGACGGGCATCGCGTTCACCGCGCCGTGCACCACGAGCAGCGGCCACATTCGGCGGTACCGGGACCACAGGTAGCCGAGGAACAGCCCGATCACACCGTGGTTGACCAGCACCGCGGCCAGGTCGATGCCGGGCCGGCCGCTGCCCTGGATGGCCACGTGCCATACCGCCCACACCAGCGACGCGAGCACGATCGCCGGCCACCGGCCGAGCAGCGACTCCCACCGGGTCTGCAGCCAGCGCCGGTAGAAGACCTCCTCCAGCAGCGCGTTCACCGAGAAGGCCACCAGCAGCGTGACGATCAGCTCGACCGGCGTGACGGTCCGCCCCCAGTCGCTCGCCGGCACGGCCAGCGGCGTCGCGTAGCTGAGCACCAGCCACACCGCCACCGGCAGCGCCGGACCCCACCGGTGGGCGGCGTCCGCCGGGGCCGGCCCCGGACGCCACCGTGGCGGCCGGCGGCGCGCGGCCAGGAACACCACGAGGGGTACGCCGAGCAGCAGCGCGAGCTTCAACACCGTGTACGCGGGTTCGCCGCCCAGCAGCGGCATCACGGCGGCGAACGCGATCCCGGCCAGCAGCAGCGGCACCGCCTCGCGGTACGGCGCGACCGGGTCCGACCACCTCGGGTCGGGCGCGGGCGGGATCAGGCGGATCAGCGCGATCGCGGCCAGCGCCGGGATCCAGCGGCTCCACATCGGCACGGTGCCGTCGTGGTCGGCGCTGTACCTGACGCCGGTGTTGCCGGTCATCACCAGGACGAGCGCCGCGACGGCGACGAGCCCGAGGCCCGCCAGGAGGACAATCCGTCCGGCGCGGGGATGACGGCCGGCGGTCGAGACGTCTGTCGTCATCGCCGGCACGGTACCAACGCGCGGCGAACGGCTCGGGCGGCTCAGCCCTTGAGCGGGTCGTGCCCCCAGTTCATCAGCGACCACCGCCACCGGGTGTCCCGGACGTCGCCGGACGGGCGCTGCGCCAGGTGGCGGTGGACGTACCCGATCACCTTGCGCATGTGCTTGTAGTCGGCGGCGGTCAGGTCGGCGCGCTTGCGGCGCAGCAGGTCGACGATGCGCCGGCCGGAGTCGTGCCCGACCGACTCGCCGCCCTGGGTGCCCTTCTTGTGCCAGCCGACGTGCTTGGACTCCTCGGTCTCCAGCCAGCGGGTCAGCTCACCGGGCTTCATGTTCACCGCGTCGGTGAACTCCCGGTACGTCTGCTGCGGGTCCTCAGCGCGACTCATGGCGCAGCACCTCCGGGCGGTGGGCGACGTCGCGGCCCGAGTCGTCGTTGGTGATCCGGTACTGCGGCTGCTCCGGCGAGGCGTTCACGGTGTGCCCGCGGACGTGGGTGCGCTCGGTCAGCTTCTCCTTGACGACCCCGTACGCCCGGCCGCTGTGGCTGGCCCAGGAGACGTGGTCGCCGGCGCGGAACTCCTTCTCGGCCATGCCGGCCGGTTACCCGCGGCCGGTACCGAGTAACGGAGAGGGTGGTGTCGCGATCGGCTCGGCGCTCACCGGGGCAGCATGGGGGCGCTACCGCCGGCCCGATCGCACCGCGCGTCCGTCCGGCGTCAGCGGGCCGGCTTCTCGGCGACGAAGATCGCGGTGCCGGGGAACAGCCGCCCGCGCAGCGGGCTCCACTGGCCCCAGATCCCCTCGTGCCCGGCCGGCCACTCCGGCTCCACCAGGTCCAGCAGGCGGAACCCGGCGCCGACCAGCTCCCGGATCCGGTCGCCCAGCGTGCGGTGCTGCTCGACGTACGTGGCCACGCCGTGCTCGTCCTGCTCGACGTAGGGGGAGCGGTCGAAGTACGAGTGCACGGCGGTCAGCCCGCCCTCGCCCGGGTCGTCCAGGAAGATCCAGCGCATCGGGTGGGTGACCGAGAAGACCCACCGGCCGCCGGGGCGCAGCACCCGGGCCACCTCGCGCATCGCGGCCGCCGAGTCGTCCACGAACGGGATCGCGCCGAACGCGGTGCAGACGGTGTCGAACGCGGCGTCGGCGAACGGCAGGGCGAGCGCGTCGGCCTGCACCAGCGGCACGCGTACCCCGGTGCGGTCGGCGGCCTCGGCGGCGTGCCGCAACATGCCGGCGGACAGGTCGAGCGCGACCGGCCGGGCGCCCTGGCCGGCGAGCCAGCGGGCGGCGGCGGCCGCCCCGGCGCCCAGTTCGAGGATCCGCCGGCCGGCCACATCGCCGAGCAGCCGCGCGTCGGCCTCGCGCAGGCCCTCCGGGCACCAGACGAAGTCGGCGTCGCCGAGGAACGCGCCGTGCTCGGCCTGGTACGCGTCGGCGTCGGTGTCCCACCAGCCGCGGTTGGCCCGGCGGATCTCACCGGCGTCGACCCGTCGGCGGGTCACCCTGTCGTCGTCCACCCGTCCAAGCTAGGTCCGGCGGCCTCCGGCCGGACGGGTGGGGTGGCGGTTGGGACGGGTGTGACGGACGAGACAGCTGTGGCCCCTTACCGCGCAAAATCTCCGCTTTCGCAGCGGATGAGTTCGCACGGACCCGGGAGGGCTTGCACGCTGTGGTAATGCAGCGGGTAGGCTAGACGATGCGCTCGCGGATCGTGTGCCTCGGCAGGGAGCAGGTGCGCGGTCACCGGAGCCACTAATGATCTTCTCGCGTCGATCGTTCGGTGTGCCCGGCGACGAATCCGTTGGCGCGGAAGAGTCACTGCGACACCCATGCCCGCTGTGACAACCCATCCGACCGGAGCAACCGCCCACATGACGAGCAGCATCGAGGCCACCTCGAGCGCCAACAAGGTCACCCACGACGACCTCGGCTCTGAGGAAGCTTTCCTCGCCGCGATCGACGAGACCATCAAGTACTTCAACGACGGCGACATTGTCGAAGGCACCGTCGTCAAGGTCGATCGGGACGAGGTCCTGCTCGACATCGGCTACAAGACCGAGGGTGTCATCCCCTCTCGGGAGCTGTCGATCAAGCACGACGTGGACCCGGCCGAGGTCGTTTCGGTGGGCGACCACATCGAGGCCCTCGTCCTCCAGAAGGAGGACAAGGAGGGTCGGCTGATCCTCTCCAAGAAGCGGGCGCAGTACGAGCGGGCCTGGGGCACGATCGAGAAGATCAAGGACGAGGACGGCGTCGTCCGCGGCTCGGTCATCGAGGTCGTCAAGGGTGGTCTCATCCTCGACATCGGCCTGCGTGGCTTCCTGCCCGCGTCGCTCGTCGAGATGCGGCGCGTGCGTGACCTGCAGCCGTACGTCGGCCGCGAGCTCGAGGCCAAGATCATCGAGCTGGACAAGAACCGCAACAACGTGGTCCTGTCCCGCCG
The DNA here is from genome assembly GCF_027460145.1 of Micromonospora sp. WMMA1949. Classification (NCBI taxonomy): domain Bacteria; kingdom Bacillati; phylum Actinomycetota; class Actinomycetes; order Micromonosporales; family Micromonosporaceae; genus Micromonospora; species Micromonospora sp. WMMA1949. The sequence continues at coordinate 4,565,938 of NZ_JAPZBG010000001.1, forward strand.
TGCCTGGCTGGAGCAGACGCAGTCCGAGGTGCGCACCGAGTTCCTCAACAAGCTCCAGAAGGGGCAGGTCCGCAAGGGCGTCGTCTCCTCGATCGTCAACTTCGGCGCGTTCGTCGACCTGGGCGGCGTGGACGGCCTCGTGCACGTCTCCGAGCTGTCCTGGAAGCACATCGACCACCCGTCCGAGGTCGTCGAGGTGGGCCAGGAGGTCGAGGTCGAGGTCCTGGACGTCGACCTGGACCGCGAGCGGGTCTCGCTGTCGCTGAAGGCGACGCAGGAGGACCCGTGGCGTCAGTTCGCCCGCACCCACGCGATCCAGCAGATCGTGCCGGGTAAGGTCACCAAGCTGGTTCCGTTCGGCGCGTTCGTCCGGGTGGACGACGGCATCGAGGGCCTGGTCCACATCTCCGAGCTGGCCGAGCGCCACGTGGAGATCCCGGAGCAGGTCGTGCAGGTCGGCTCCGAGGTCATGGTCAAGGTCATCGACATCGACCTGGAGCGCCGCCGGATCTCGCTGTCGCTCAAGCAGGCCAACGAGGGCTTCGTCGAGGGCGAGGAGCACTTCGACCCGACCCTCTACGGCATGGCCGCGACCTACGACGAGCAGGGCAACTACATCTACCCGGAGGGCTTCGACCCGGAGACGGGCGAGTGGCTCGAGGGCTACGACAAGCAGCGCGAGACCTGGGAGCAGCAGTACGCCGAGGCGCGTCAGCGCTGGGAGGCCCACACCAAGCAGGTGCAGACCTCCCGCGCCGCCGACGCCGAGGCCGCTGCCAACCCGGCTCCGCCCGCCACCAGCGGCACCACCACCTCGACCTCGGCCCCGAGCCGTCAGGCCGAGGAGCCGGCCGGCACGCTCGCGACCGACGAGGCGCTCGCCGCGCTGCGGGAGAAGCTCGCCGGCGGCAAGTGACCGGACGCTGACGCCCGTTCGTCCCACCGGACGAACCGGCGACTGCCTCTGACGACGGGCCCCGTCCCCGCGTTCCGCACCAGCGGAGCGCCGGGGGCGGGGCCCGCGTCGTGTGCCGGGGCGGTTTGGCATGCCGACACCGCATCCGGTTGACTGTCCGGGTGCTGAAGGTGGGGCTGACCGGCGGAATCGGATCGGGCAAGAGCGCGGTGGCGAGCCGGCTCGCCACGCTGGGCGCGGTGATCGTCGACTCGGACCGCATCGCCCGCGAGATCGTCGCGCCCGGCACCGACGGGCTGGCCGAGGTGGTCGCCGCCTTCTCCGACAGGGTCCTGGACGCCGACGGGGCGCTGGACCGGGCCGCCCTCGGCGCGCTGGTATTCGGCGACGAGGCCGCCCGCCGCACGCTCGAAGGGATCACCCATCCCCGGGTACGGGCGCGCAGCGCCGAACTGGTGGCCGCCGCTCCCGCCGACGCGATCGTCGTGAACGACGTACCGCTGCTGGTGGAGGTGGGACTCGCGCCGACGTACCACCTGGTGGTCGTGGTGCAGACGGCCGTGCCGATCCGGACGGCCCGGCTGACCCGCGACCGGGGGATGGCCCCGGCGGAGGCGCAGCGGCGCATCGCCGCGCAGGCCGACGACGCCACCCGCGGCGCGGCCGCCGACGTGCTGCTGAGCAACGACGGCACGCTGACCGAGTTGCACGCCGCGGTGGACGCCCTGTGGCGGGACCGCCTGCTGCCCTACGAGCGCAACGTCCGCGAGCACCGCGCCGTCCCGCCCGACCCGGTGGCGCTCGCCGGGCCGGACCCGACGTGGCCCGAGCAGTACGCCCGGCTCGCCGCCCGGATCCGCCACGCCGCCGGCGGTGACATCCGGGTCGACCACGTCGGCTCCACCGCCGTGCCCGGGCTCGCCGCGCCGGACGTGATCGACATCCAGGTGACGGTGTCCTCCCTGGACGAGGCGGACGGGCCGCTCGCGCAGCGGCTGGCCGAGGCGGGGTTCCCGCGTCTGCCGGGTGACTGGTGGGACGCGCCGCGACAGCCGGAACCGGTGCGCTGGGCCAAGCGGCTGCACGGCGGTGCGGACCCGGGGCGTCCGGTGCGCCTGCACCTGCGGGAGGCCGGTTCACCCGGCTGGCGGTACGCGCTGCTGATGCGCGACCACCTGCGTGCCGACCCGGCACGGCGGGCCGACTACCTCCAGGTGAAGCGGGAGTTGGCGGCCGCGGCGCCGGAGCACGCCGCGTGGGGCACGGTGACCGATCCGTGGTTCGACGAGGAGCACCTGCGCGCCGAGGAGTGGGCCGCGCAGACCGGCTGGCGCCCCTGAACGGGCCGTCCCGCCCGCGCCGGGTCCGGTTCAGCGGGCCGTCGACGCCGACGAGCCGCCGCCGCCCGCCGCGCCCGGGGTGAGGTCGAGCCGAATCCACACACCCGGCCCGGTCCGCAGTTCCAGCCGGTGCGGCAGGCCGCCCCGGTCCAGCCACCAGCGCCTGCCGCCCGGCACCTCGAACACGTCGACCGCCCGGTCGCCCAGCCGGTCCTCCCGGACCCGGACGGTGTCGCCGGCCGGTGCGCGCCGGGTTGTCCGCAGCGCCGCGTCGAGCAGCCGGTCCAGGTCGTCGCCGGGCGGGCGCGCGGGGGCCGCGAGCAGCGCTGCCGGCATCGGCGCCGGGGGTGTCGCGGGTCCGTCGGGGGAGCGCTGCACCTCGGCCACCCGTCCCGGCCGGGCCCACCGCAGGGTACGCCGGCCGCTGCCCTGCTCGATCACCGTGACGTACGCCGACGGCGTCGTCCCGTTCACCGTGCCGGTGGCCCGCAGGTTTGCCGACGGGGCGAGCGGAGCGTCCACCGCCACCGTCGCGCCGCGCAGTGCCCGGAGCCGGGCGGGCAGCGCGGCCAGCCGGGCGGTCTCGTCGTCGGTGAGCGCCCGGGGCTGCCCGGGCCGGCCGCCGAGGGCGTCCACCGGATGCACGGTGGGCCGGTCGGCGCGGGTCAGGTCGACGGTGACGGGGGTGCCGTCGGCCAGCCGACCGGTGAGCCGGTGCAGCCGGGCGTCCGCGTCCACCCACAGCGTCGGCGGCGGGTCACCGGGCGGTCCGAGGGGCGCCTGGAGCACGTCCACCGGGATGCCGCCGACCCGGTCGCCGCGCAGCCACCGCCCGTCGGTGGCGGGCCTGTCGACCCGGTCGGCGCCGAGCCCGATCAGCAGGTCGCGTACCGCGCCCAGGCCGTGCCCGCCGACCGGCTCCCGCATCCGCCAGCGGTCCGCCGGCGGCACCAGCGGGGGACGGGCGGGGGTGGGGAGCGCGCCGGGGTCGGGCCGCACCAGCAGCGCGGACGCGGTGGCCTGGACCAGGCCCCGGTCGGCGCTCGCGCCCGGGCCGCCGACGTCCAGGTAGACCAGGGGGCGCGCCCAGTCGACCCAGCCGACAAGTTCGGTACGGGCACCGCCGGCCCCGACGGTGACCCGGACGCCGGCGCGTACGTCGCGCAGGTTGGTGACCCGCAGCGCTGCCACCCGGTCGGCCTCGGCGGTGGTGAGCGGACGTGCGGTCCCGGTGTCGTCGGCCCGGTCGGGTACCCAGGCGAGAAGGGCGGCGACGAGCATGGCGGCGGAGAGCGCGGCCGCCGCCACGAGCGTGACGAGCGCGATGCGGCGCCGGTCCGGCCCGTCCGGCGGGTCGTCGGCGCCGTCCAGTTCCGGGTCGACTCCCGGCCGGGTGGTGAGTGTGGGGTGGCGGCCGCCGAGCGGGTCGGCCCGGCGGCGCCGGCCGGCCACCGCGGCGGGCCGGGTCGGTGTGCTGGTGCGGCCGCGGCGGTGGCCGCGTCCCGGCTCCCGGGGTACGGCCTGGTCGCCGTCGCCCCGGGCGGAGAGCCGGTGGGGGCGGCTCGCGCCGCGGCGGCGGCCCGGCTCGTCGGCGGGCGGGGGCGCGGCGGGGTCGGGCTCACGTCGCGGCCGGCGCTCGGGAGAGGTCCCCACGAGTGGAGAACGCGAGAGCGGGGTTTCGGTGACGAGCGGGCTCGGTGACGAGCAGGGGCGCTCGCGGCGGCCGGTCAGCGCTGCGCGCGACCACCGTCGGCGCGCACGCCGGTCGTCCCGGGTGCTGCGGCCCTGGCGCCGGGGGCGACCGGCCCCGCGAGGGGGCGATCACCGGCCCGGTCGGCCGCCGCGAGCGGCCTACGGTACGAGGGTAGACCGGTGAGATGAGCCACACAATGGGAATATCGAAGCCGATCAGGGACGGTCCGTGGTCGTGGCCGGAAGTGTCGGACCGCGGGCGTACGGTTGGTGTCATGGCGCTCGACATTCCCCGGCTCGACGGCCGCTTCCAGGTCGTCAGTGAGTTCCAGCCGGCCGGTGACCAGCCGGCTGCCATCGACGAGCTTGAGCGTCGCGTGCGGCGCGGCGACCGCAACACGGTGCTGCTCGGCGCGACCGGCACGGGCAAGAGCGCCACCACGGCGTGGCTGGTCGAGCGGCTCCAGCGGCCGACCCTGGTGCTCGCCCCCAACAAGACCCTCGCGGCCCAGCTGGCGAAGGAGTTCGGCGAGCTGCTGCCGCACAACGCGGTGGAATACTTCGTCTCCTACTACGACTACTACCAGCCCGAGGCGTACATCCCGCAGACCGACACCTACATCGAGAAGGACTCCTCGGTCAACGAGGAGGTCGAGCGGCTGCGCCACTCGGCCACCATGTCGCTGCTCACCCGGCGCGACGTCATCGTGGTCGCCACCGTCTCGGCGATCTACGGCCTGGGCACGCCGGAGGAATACCTCGACCGGGCCGTGCGGGTGAAGGTGGGGCAGGAGCTCGACCGCGACCAGCTGCTGCGGCGGCTGGTCGACATCCAGTACACCCGCAACGACATGGCCTTCCAGCGCGGCACCTTCCGGGTCCGCGGCGACACGCTGGAGATCATCCCGGCCTACGAGGAGCTGGCGGTCCGCATCGAGCTGTTCGGTGACGAGATCGAGAAGCTCTACTACCTCAACCCGCTGACCGGTGACGTGGTCCGCGAGGTCGACAGCCTGATGATCTTCCCGGCCACGCACTACGCCGCCGGCCCCGAGCGGATGGAGCGGGCGATCCGCGACATCGAGGCCGAGCTGGGCGAGCGACTGGCCGAGCTGGAACGGCAGGGCAAGCTGCTGGAGGCCCAGCGCCTGCGCATGCGCACCACCTACGACATCGAGATGATGCGCCAGGTGGGCTTCTGCTCCGGCATCGAGAACTACTCCATGCACATCGACGGCCGGCTGCCGGGCAGCCCGCCGCACTGCCTGCTCGACTACTTCCCCGACGACTTCCTCACCGTGGTCGACGAGTCGCACGTGACGATCCCGCAGATCGGCGGCATGTACGAGGGCGACGCCTCCCGCAAGCGGATGCTGGTCGACCACGGCTTCCGGCTGCCGAGTGCCGCCGACAACCGGCCGCTGCGCTTCGACGAGTTCCTGGAGCGGGTGGGCCAGATGGTCTACCTCTCCGCCACCCCCGGCCCGTGGGAGCTGGAGCAGGCCCAGGGCGAGTTCGTCGAGCAGGTGATCCGGCCCACCGGCCTGATCGACCCCGAGGTGGTTCTCAAGCCGACGAAGGGCCAGATCGACGATCTCATGCACGAGATCAAGCTGCGCACCGAGCGGGACGAGCGGGTGCTCGTCACCACGCTGACCAAGAAGATGGCCGAGGACCTCTCCGACTACCTGCTGGAGAACGGCATCCGGGTGCGCTACCTGCACTCCGAGGTCGACACGCTGCGCCGGGTCGAGCTGCTGCGCGAGCTGCGCAAGGGCGACTACGACGTGCTCGTCGGCATCAACCTGCTCCGGGAGGGTCTCGACCTGCCCGAGGTCTCCCTGGTGGCGATCCTCGACGCCGACAAGGAGGGCTTCCTGCGCAGCGGCCGGTCGCTGATCCAGACCATCGGCCGCGCGGCCCGGAACGTCTCCGGCCAGGTCCACATGTACGCCGACAAGATCACCCCGTCGATGGCGAGCGCCATCGACGAGACCAACAGGCGCCGGGCCAAGCAGATCGCGCACAACGAGGCCAACGGCATCAAGCCGGAGCCGCTGCGCAAGAAGATCCACGACATTCTCGACGACATCTACCGCGAGGCGGAGGACACCGAGAACAGCAACGTCGGCGGTGCCGTGCGGCAGTTGTCCCGGGGCAAGGCGCCGGTCAAGGAGACGCGGAGCCGCCGGGGTGCCGCCGCGACCCCGTCGCGCGAGGGGATGGCCCGGGCCGACCTGGCCAACCTCATCCAGGAGCTCAACGACCAGATGCTCGCCGCCGCGCGCGAGCTGCAGTTCGAGTTGGCCGCGCGGATCCGCGACGAGGTCGCCGACCTCAAGAAGGAGCTCCGCGGGATGGACGCTGCAGGGGTCCGGTGACCGGCGTGACGGCCGGGGTGGCGCGATGCTGACCGAGGCCGTCATCGCACGCCCCGACCCGCGGCTGCGTCAGTGGGTGGACCGCTACCTCGGATACCGCGAGGACGCGCCCGTCCCGCTGGTGCGCCGGGAGGTGGCGGGCGCGTTCGTGGTGCTGATCCTCGGCTGGGGCGACCCCATGGAGGTGACCGACCCACGCGCCCCCGGCCGGGGCGGGTGCGCCGGAAACGCCTTCCTGGCCGGTCCGTTCGACGGCTGGTGCGCCACCCGGACGGCCGGGACGGGCACCGGGGTGCAGGTGCTGCTGACCGCACCGGCGGCCCGCCGCCTGCTCGGGCTGCCGCTGGCCGAGCTGGCCAACCAGGCGGTGCCGCTCGACGCGGTGGCGGGCTGGCTGGCCCGGCTGCGCGACGAACTGGCCGGTGCGCCGGGCTGGCCGGAACGCTTCGCCCGGCTCGACGCCGCAGTGGCCGCACGGCTGGCGGCCACTGCGCCGGTGGACCCGCACCTGCTGGCCGCCTGGCGGCGCCTGGGCGGCAGCGGCGCGGCGGTCGGCGTGGCCGCGCTCGCCGGGGAACTGGGCTGGTCCCGCCGCCATCTGTCGGTCCGGTTCCGGCGGGAGTTCGGCCTGCCGCCCAAGACGGTCGCCCGGCTGCTGCGCTTCGAGCGGGCGTACGCGAGCCTGGGCCGGACGCTCCTCACCGCGGACGCCGCCGTGCCGGACGACGCCGGGTGGGCGGAGCGGGCCGCCCGGTGGGGCTACTACGACCAGTCGCACCTGATCCGGGAGTTCCGCGAGTTCGCCGGCGCCACCCCGGCAGCGCTGACCGCGCCCGGATCGCATTCGTCCAATCCGGCCTGACCGGCCCGGCGGCAGACTGGCTGTCATGCGAAGCATCTATCCGGTCCTGCGGTACCCCGACGTGCGAGCCGCCGCCGGTTTCCTCTGTTCCGCGTTCGGCTTCACCGTGCGCGAGGCCCACGAACTCCCGGACGGCACGATCGGCCACGCCGAGCTGGCGTACGGCGACGACCTGGTGATGCTCGGCCCGGGGCCGGCGCCCCGGTCCCGGCCCGCCGACGACGACTACCGCGTCTACGTGGCGATCGACGACGTCGACGCGCACCACGAGCGTGCCCGGGCAGCCGGCGCGGAGATCGTCCGGGCGCCGTTCGACACCGACTACGGCTCCCGTGACTACGCCGCCCGCGACCTCGCCGGGCTGGTCTGGTCGTTCGGTACCTACCGGCCCTGAGCGCGCCACCCGCCCGGTTGCGCTGTGTGGGCGAGGTATTGCCGAGCGTGACGGTGATGCGTACGCTCCCTCCCGGGAGGCGTGCATGCCGTTGTCAGCAAGTCCTGTGGTCCGGAGGGCGCGGCTCGGTGTGGAGCTGCGCCGGCTGCGTCGTCGCGAGTCGCTCACGTTGGAACAGGTCTGCGCCCGGCTCGGCTGGGCGTCCACGTCGAAGCTGTCCCGCATCGAGCTGGGGCAGAGCCGGCCCGACCTGGCCGACGTGCTCGACCTGCTCGACGTGTACGAGGTGCCGCCGCCGCAGCGCGACGAGCTGATCGTCATCGCCCGCGACGCCGCCACCGGCCGGGGCTGGTCGAAGGCGCTCGGCGAGATGGGGGAACGCCAGCGGGCGTACGCCGAGCTGGAGGCGGGCGCGGAGCGCATCGTGGAATACCAGTGCGTACTCGTGCCCGGCCTGCTCCAGACCCCGGCGTACGCCCGGTTGCGCGTGTCGGCCGGTGCGGCGCTGACGGGGGAGGTGAACGTGGACGCCGACGTACGCGCCCGGGTGGCGCGTCAGGAGCTGCTGATCCGGCCGGACCCGCCGCACTACACCGCACTTGTCGACGAGCGCGTCTGCGACCCGGACGGCCTGCCGGGGGACGTGTGGCGCGACCAGATGCGGCATCTGCTCGCCCTCGCCGAGCGGCCGCGCGTCAGCGTCCGGGTGCTGCCGTCAGCGGTGTCGAGCGGTGACGGACCGCACCCGCTGGCGCCGTTCTCCTACTACGCCTATCCCGACCCCGAGGACCCGCGCACCGTCCTGGTGGAGACACTCACCACCGACCTGCGGCTGGTCGCCGAGGCGGATGTGACCCACTACGAGCGGATCATCGAGCGGCTGCTGGCGGCGGCGCTGCCGCCGGACGCGTCCGCCGAACTGGTGGCCCGGCGGCTCGGCGCGGCGCCGGTGCCCCGGCCGCGCGGTCCGCACGAGTCGGAGTGAGGCACGGAGGCCGCCGTCGGTCGGGCGCGGCCACCGGGCCCGGCGCCCCCGACGCCCGACGGGACCGGTGGCCGCGCAGCGCGCAGGCTACGACGGGGGTACGACAGTTCAGGCCGGAACGTCGATGAAGTGCTCGACCAGCGGCGGGCCGGCGAAGTGCGGGCCGATCAGCCCGCGCCACTGCGCGAAGCGCTCGGTCTGGCGGAAGTTCACGTCGTGTGCCTCGACCGAGTCCCACTCGACGAGCAGCACGAAGCGGCTGGGCGACTCCACGCCCCGGGTCATCCGCACGGAGCGGCAGCCTTCGGCCCCGGCGAGGATCGGCCGCGCCTGTGCGTAGGCGGCGGTGAACTCGTCCTCGTGTCCGGGCGTCACATCGATGAGCGCAACCTCAAGAACCATGCTGGCAGCCTGCCATGCCGACCCACCGCCGGTACGTCCCGGGGCAGGCGCTCGACCCGATAGAGCTAGCCTCCTAGGACGCACTGCGGGACGTGAGCCGCGGCACGTCGGGAGATCAACCGAGAGCCCGGAGATGCGCCTCCTGGGTGTGATGGTGAACAATGGCGCCCGAGGAGGGGAGTATTCCCCCGCGACGGAGTCGTCAGCACGGAAGAGCGCCGGCACCCCCGGTGGCTCGACCCGGCTCCGCCGGTCGGAACCCGGCACCCGGTTTCCGGCGGAAGAGACCTCCGACAGTCACCCCTGTCAGCGTCGACGCACCCCGGCACCCTGTCCGGCGTACGGTGTGCACCGACGCAGCGTGTCTGCCGGAGGATGGATTTGAACGTGTCCGCATGGGTGTGGGCGGTAACGCTGATCGCGATGACCGCGATCCTGCTCGCCGACCTGTTCATCATCGGCCGGCGGCCGCACGAGCCGAGCGTCCGCGAGTCCAGCCTGTGGGTGGGCTTCTACGTCGGCCTGGCGCTGATCTTCGGCGTGGTGCTCTGGCTGACCGCCGGTGGCCGCGTCGCAGGCGAGTTCTACACCGGCTGGCTCACCGAGTACAGCCTCTCGGTGGACAACCTCTTCGTCTTTGTGATCATCATGGCCCGGTTCGGGGTGCCCCGGCAGTACCAGCAGAAGGTGCTGCTCGTCGGCATCATCCTGGCGCTGGTCATGCGGGGTGGCTTCATCGCGGCCGGCGCGGCGCTGATCTCCCAGTTCTCCTGGGTGTTCTACATCTTCGGCGCGTTCCTCATCTACACCGCGGTGAACCTGGCCCGGCAGGGCGAGCCGGACGAGGACGAGTTCAGCGAGAACCTGCTGATCCGGTGGAGCCGCAAGGCGCTGCCGCTGTCCCGGGACTACGACGGCGCGCGGATGACCACCCACGAGCACGGGCGGCGCCTGTTCACCCCGATGCTGGTCGTGATGATCGCGATCGGCACCACCGACCTGATCTTCGCGCTGGACTCCATCCCGGCGATCTTCGGCATCACCCAGGAGCCGTACCTGGTCTTCACCGCCAACGTGTTCGCGCTGATGGGCCTGCGGCAGCTCTACTTCCTGCTCGGCGGCCTGCTGGACCGGCTCATCTACCTCAGCTACGGCCTCGCCGTGGTGCTCGGCTTCATCGGCGTGAAGCTGGTGCTGGAGGCGCTGGCCGAGAACAACCTGCCGTTCATCAACGGCGGCGAGCACGTGGGCTGGGCCCCGCACATCCCGATCTGGCTCTCGCTCACCGTCATCCTCGGCACCCTGGCCGTGGCGACGGCGGCGAGCCTGGCGAAGTCCTCGCGGGACCGGCGCCGGGAACTGGCCCAGGCCCGCCGCTGACCCACCCGTACCGTCGTGGCGCCTCCGTGCCGGGGGCGCCCCGACGCGTGTCAGGGGGTCAGACGCGGTGAGCGCCGACGAGGGTGGCGGTCCGGTCGGCCGGCAGCTCCTCCTCGACCACGCGGCGGGTCAGGTAGCAGGCGTGCAGCATCCGGCGCCGGCCGCCGCGCGGCTCGGCCGACACGATCCCGACGTGGTGGATGCGCCGGCCGGGCCGGGCGAAGAAGTAGAGGTCGCCGGGGCGTTCGGCGTCCAACGGCACCCGCGAGGTCGCCGCCGCCTGGTCGTCGGCGTCGCGGGGGAGCGTGATCCCGTACCGCCGCCAGGCCAGGTGCACCAGCCCGGAGCAGTCGATGCCGTCGGTGGACATGCCGCCCCAGACGTAGACCAGGTCGCGCAGCCGCTCGGCGACCGCGAGCACCTTCTCGGCCTCCGGGCGTTCGGCGGGCAGCGGCACCAGGTCGCTCTCCGGGGCCCAGAGCGGGTCGGCCCGTCCGGGTACGCGCACCGGTCGCGTGCCGTCCACCGGCGGCCCGGCCGGGGTGAGGCGGGTGCCGAGGACCACGCCGGTGAGGGCCGCGTCGCCGTCCGGCTCGGTGCGCAACGCGGTGTGCGCGACGTCGACGGTCAGCGGACCGTCGGCCGCCGTCCCGGAAGCGGTCGGCGCGGAGGCGGTCGGCCCGGAGGCGGCCCGCCCGGAAGCAGCCGGCCCGGGGACAGCCGGCCCGGAAGCGGCCGGTCCGAAGGCTGCCCGATCGCTTCCGGTCGCACCGGCACCGGAGTGACCGGCACCGGCCGGAGCGATGCCGGCCGGAGTGGTGCCGGCCGGAGTGGTGCCGGCCGACGTGGTGCCGGCGGGGACGATGCGAGCCGGATCGGCGTCGGAGGTGTCGGCCAGGTGGGCGGCTCGCAGCCAGCCCGGGTAGCCGTCGGCACCCAGCTTCGCCGCCGGCTGGCCCAGGGCCACCACGCGCACCCAGCCGTCGGGCCGGGTCTCGGTGACACGCACCGGCTCGCCGAGCAGCAGCTGGGTCAGGACGCAGTCACCGACGAGCTGGTCGCGGTCCATGCCGGCGACCCAGGCGGCGACGTTGGGGGAGCCGGCGAGGGCGGGGCAGTCGACCGGGCGTACCGCCTCGGGCGCGGTCCAGAGGGTCGCCACCGGTACCCGTACGACGGCCCGGCGGCCGGGCTGAGGCGCCACGCGTACCCCTCTCTGCGGTGGTCGTCGGGGCGACCATATGAAAGATTCTGACGTTGCTCAAGCAGTTGTCTGAATTTTAGCTTCACTCAGCCCGGTGACGCCCAGGCCCGGCGCGTCCGGCAGCAGCACGCTCGCGTCCTCGTACCGGATGCCGCCGGCGACCGGCGACCAGGCCAGCCACCAGGCGGCGTCGAGGTCCGACACGGCAGTGGTGCCGCAGGCGGCGACCAGGCTGGCCGCGGCGCCGACGCCCACCGGTCCCTCCATCATCGAGCCGACGATGGTGCCCATGCCGTGCGCGGCGGCCAGGTCCAGCAGCGTGCGGGCCGGCTGCAGGCCGCCGCACTTGGCCAGCTTCACGTTGACCATGTCGGCGGCCCGCCGCCGGATCACCTCGACCAGGTCGCGTACGTCGAAGACGGACTCGTCGGCCAGGATCGGCACGTCCACCCGGTCACTGACCCAGGCCAGCCCGTCCAGGTCGCGACGGTGCACCGGCTGCTCGACCAGCTCCACGTCGAGCCCCGCGTCCTCGATCGCGCGGATCACCCGGACCGCCTCCCGGGGCGTCCAGCCCTGGTTGGCGTCCAGCCGGATCCGCACGTTCGGGCCGACCGCGGCCCGCACCGCGCGGACCCGGTCCAGGTCGCCGCGGGCGTCGGTGCCGACCTTGAGCTTGAGCACGGTGAACCCCTCGGCGCCGCGTCGCGCCGCCGTCGCGGCCAGGTCGACCGCGTCGCCGGCGGCCAGCGTGACGTCCGTCGGCACGCGCAGCGCCGTGCCACCGAGCAGACGCACCAGGGGTACGCCGAGCCGCCGCGCGGCCAGGTCGTGCAGCGCCACGTCGACCGCCGCCTTCGCCGACTCGTTGCCCATGACGGCCCGGCGCACCAGCGCGCCGGCCGCCTGGAGGTCGTCGGCGTCGCGGCCGATCAGCAGGGGCGCGAGCAGTTCGCGTACGCACGCCTCGGCGCCCGCCACCGACGCGCCGGTCACCTGCCAGACCTGCGGCGCCTCCCCGAAGCCGGACCGGCCGTCGCCGTCGATCACCTCCACGAGCAGGGTGTCCACGGTGGTGGTACGGCGCAGCGCGGTGACGAACGGGGTGTGTAAGGGGGCCGAGAGCCGGTGGGTGCGTACCGCGGCGATCGTCATGTGGGGCACCCTATAGCCAACTGGCGGCGAGCAGGGGAGGGCCGATGGCCGGACGGGACTGGGAGCTGGTGGGCGCGCCGAACGCGCGCGACCTGGGTGGATTGCCGACGACCGATGGGCGGCGGGTACGCGCGGGGCGGCTCATCCGCACGCCCGCGCTGGGCCGCCTCACCGACGAGGACCTGCCGGTGCTGGGCAAGCTCGGCCCGGCGTGCGTGGTGGACCTGCGCGACGTCCACGAGCAGGCGGTGGCCCCGCCGGACCGGCTGGTGGGCGAGCCCCGCACCGTGCACCTGCCGGTCTACGACGCGGCACACCCGGTGTTCACGTACGTCTCGGCGGTGCTGCAGGGCCACGACCTGAACGCGTACGCGGCGCTGGCCCGCGAGGGCATGCCGGGGGCGATGACGGCGATCTACCGCTGGTTCGTCACCGGTGAGTCGGCGCGGGCCGGGTTCGGCGCGGCGGTGCGGCTCGCCGCCGAGGGCGCGAACCTGCCGCTGCTGTTCCACTGCTCGGCCGGCAAGGACCGCACCGGCTGGCTGTCGGTGGTGCTGCTGACCGCGCTGGGGGTGGAGGAGGAGGCGATCCGCGCCGACTACCTGGTGCACAACGAGCTGACCGAGAGCCTGCGCGAGGTGCTGCTGTCGGCGATGATCGAGCGTCGGCCGGACCTGGATCCGGCGGTGGCCCGGCCGTTGCTGGAGGTGCGCCCGGAATACCTGGACGCCGCCTACGACGAGGTGCGCCGCGCGCACGGCTCGTTCGACGCGTACCTGCGCGACGGTCTGGGGGTAACCGACGCGGACCGCGCGGCGCTGCGCGAGCGGCTGCTGGAGTAGCCGGCCGCGGCCGTGCGCGGGCGGCTGCTGGAGTAGCCGGGTCAGCCGGCCAGGTCGTGCCGCGCAGCCCAGACCCGCTCGGAGACGTGCGCGATCAGCCGGCAGGCGTCGTCGGAGACCTCGTCGCCGTCCGCGCCGCCGTCGGCCAGGTCGGTGGTGGTGCAGACGACGATCGTGTACGGCGGCGCGTCGTCCGGGAACACCACGCCCGCGCCGTGGCGCACGCCTCGCACCCAGCCGTTCTTGTGCGCGATGCGGGTGCCGTCTGGCAGCCCGGCGGCCAGGTCCTCGCGGTGTTCCTGGGCGACGAGCACGTCGAGCATGGCGGCGCAGCCGGACGGCGAGGCGAGCGGGCCGGGCCGGGTCGCGCCGAGCGCCAGCTCACCGAGCAGGGCGGCCAGGTCGGCGGCGGTGACCAGGTTGTCGACGCCGGAGTCGCGGGCGGCGAAGTCCTCGATGCCGCGGCCGGTGACGCTGTGCCGGGCACCGGCGAGCGCCCACGCCTGCGCCACGGCGGGCAGCCCCACCTTGCTGATGCAGATGTTCGTGGCCAGGTTGCTGGACCGGATGATCATCCGCTCGGCGAGCCAGCGCAGCGGCGCCTCACCGCCGACGCGGTCCCAGACCGCCTCGTCGTTGTCGTAGTTCCGGGCGTTGGCGAACCGGGGTGCACCGGGCAGCGCGGAGTCGAACGAGTTGCGCACCGGCACCGGCGCGTCCAGGTCGAGCCGGCCGGCCTCGGCGGCCCGGAACAGCGCCACCAGCACCGCCAGCTTCATGGTGCTCGCCGCGTAGTGGGTGGCGTCGGCCCGCCGCGTCCACGTGGGTCGCGCGCCGGGCCGGCCCACGTACGCGGAGACGGTGCCGGGCACCTTGTCCAGGTGCGCGTCGAGCTCCTCCCAGGTCATGGGGGCACCGTAGCCGATCTGCGGGGCAGCGGCGGGCCCGGTGCGGGGCTAACGTGCGGAGATGACGACCCCGTTGTACGACGACATCGCCGACTGGTACGAGGAGTACGCCAGCGAGACCTCGTCGGTCTACATGGACCGGGTCCGGTCGGTGCTGGCCGACCTGCTCGGTGACGGCCCGGGTCGCTGCCTGGACCTGTGCTGCGGCACCGGGGCGCACGCGGCCGAACTGCACCGTCTCGGGTGGACACCGGTGGGGGTGGACCTGTCCGGCGGGCAGCTGCGCCACGCCCGCGCCCGGCTGCCGGTGGCCCGGGCCGACGCGACAGCGTTGCCGCTGGCCACCGGCGCCGTACCGGCGGTGGTCTGCGTGCTCGCGCACACCGACATGCCGGACTACCCGGCGGCCGTCGCCGAGGCGGCGCGGGTGCTGGCACCCGGCGGGCGGCTGGTGCACGTCGGCGTGCACCCGTGTTTCGTGGGTGCGTTCGCCGACCGGTCCGAGCCGGAGCGGATCGTGATCGACGGCGGGTACGCCTCGCGGGAGCGCACGGTCCGCTCGTGGAACTCGGTAGGCGTCCGGGCCCGGGTGGGCGCCTGGCACCTGCCCCTGGCCGGTTTGCTGAACGCCGTGACGGCCGCCGGCCTGCGGCTGACCCGGGTGGTCGAGTCCGGCTCCGGTCCTGTCCCCGACGTGCTGGCCCTGGAGGCCACGAAGCCCCACTGACCCCGCCGCCGTGACTTCGTCCCGCGCCCGTTCCCGCGGCACCGGCCCATGTTGCGTCTCGCGTCCGTGGCGCGGTGCGGGAACCGTGACGCCGTCCCGCGTCCGGTCGCGCGGTGGCCGGCCCGTGGCGCGTCTCGCCGTCTCGCATCCGTCGCGCAGCCGTGCACCCGTCGCGTCGTCTCGCGCGCCCGTCACCGCGCTCATCCGTCGGCGGAGAGGTTCCGCTGCCGCCCTGCCCTCGCAGTAGCCCGGCGACCCACTTCCGCCCCTTCACCTCGCTCCTGCCTTGCCCCCAACCAGCCGCCCTCGTCGCCGTCCGATCCCAAGCAACGGGATCCGCGTCCGCAGAACGAGACACGCGGAAGATCTTGGAAGGAATGCGCCCCTATGGGGGCCATTTCGTACCAAGATCTCCCGCTCACCCCGTCGATCATGAGGTTGGCGGCGGACTTGATCTCCAGAACTGCCGCCAACTTCATGATCGACCGGCGACCGGCGACCGGCGACCGGCGACCGGCGACCGGCGACCGGCGACCGGCGACCGGGGAGCGGGGAGCGGGGGGCGGTGGAAAGGGGGAGCCCGGTCCGCCGAGGGGCGGGCCGGGCTCCGGGTGGGGCTCGTGAGCGGGCGGTGCGTCAGCCGGCGTGCTTGCGGCGGGCGGCCATCCGGCCGCGCTGGGTCTGGTCCAGCACCACCTTGCGGATGCGCACCGCGGCCGGGGTGACCTCGACGCACTCGTCCTCGCGGCAGAACTCGAGCGCCTGCTCCAGCGACAGCTTGCGCGGCGGGATCAGCTTCTCGGTCTCGTCGGCGGTCGACGAGCGCATGTTGGTGAGCTTCTTCTCCTTGGTGATGTTGACGTCCATGTCGTCGGAGCGGGAGTTCTCACCGACGATCATGCCCTCGTACACCTCGGTGCCCGGCTCGACGAAGAGCTGGCCACGCTCCTGGAGGTTGGTCATCGCGAACGCGGTGACCGACCCGGACCGGTCGGCGACCAGCGACCCGTTGTTGCGGGTGCGCAGCTCGCCGAACCACGGCTCGTACGACTCGAAGACGTGGTGCAGGATGCCGGTGCCGCGGGTCTCGGTGAGGAACTCGGTCCGGAAGCCGATCAGGCCGCGCGCCGGGACCAGCCACTCCATCCGGATCCAGCCGGTGCCGTGGTTGACCAGCTGCTCCATCCGGCCCTTGCGGGTGGCCAGGAGCTGGGTGATCGCGCCCAGGTACTCCTCCGGGGCGTCGATGGTCAGCCGCTCGACCGGCTCGCAGGTCTTGCCGTCGATCTCCCGGGTGACGACCTGCGGCTTGCCGACGGTCAGCTCGAAGGACTCGCGGCGCATCTGCTCGACCAGGATCGCCAGGGCCAGCTCGCCACGGCCCTGCACCTCCCAGGCGTCCGGCCGCTCGGTGGGCAGCACCCGCAGCGACACGTTGCCGACCAGTTCCTTGTCGAGCCGGTCCTTGACCATCCGGGCGGTGACCTTGGCGCCCTTGACCCGGCCGACGAGCGGCGAGGTGTTGGTGCCGATGGTCATCGAGATGGCCGGCTCGTCCACGGTGATCAGCGGCAGCGGCACCGGGTTCTCGGCGTCGGCGAGCGTCTCACCGATCATGATCTCCGGGATGCCGGCGACGGCGATGATGTCGCCCGGCCCGGCGGACTCGGCCGGCTTGCGCTCCAGGCCCTCGGTCATCAGCAGCTCGGAGATGCGTACCCGCTGGGTGCTGCCGTCGGTGCGGCACCAGGCCACGGTCTGGCCCTTGCTGATCGTGCCCTGGCGGACCCGGCACAGCGCGAGCCGGCCCAGGAACGGGGAGGCGTCGAGGTTGGTGACGTGCGCCTGCAGCGGCGCGCCCTCGTCGTAGGCGGGCGCGGGGATGGTGTCCAGCAGCGTGCGGAACAGCGGCTCCAGGTTGCTGCTGTCGTCCGGGACGGCGCCGTCGGCGGGTTGGGTCAGCGAGGCGATGCCGTCGCGGGCGCAGGCGTAGACGATCGGGAAGTCGATCTGCTCCTCGTCGGCGTCCAGGTCGAGGAACAGCTCGTACGTGTCGTCCACGACCTCCTTGATCCGGGCGTCCGGACGGTCCACCTTGTTGATCACCAGAATGATCGGCAGCCGCGCGCGCAGCGCCTTACGGAGCACGAACCGGGTCTGCGGCAGGGGGCCCTCGCTGGCGTCGACCAGCAGCACCACACCGTCGACCATGGTCAGGCCGCGTTCGACCTCGCCGCCGAAGTCGGCGTGACCGGGGGTGTCGATGATGTTGATGGTGACCGGTTCCGAGCCGTCCGCCGGCAGGTACCGCACGCCGGTGTTCTTGGCGAGGATGGTGATGCCCTTCTCGCGCTCGAGGTCCATCGAGTCCATGACCCGCTCGGTGTTCTCACCGCGGGCGCCGTAGGCGCCGGCCTGCCGCAACATGGCGTCGACCAGGGTCGTCTTGCCGTGGTCGACGTGGGCGATGATGGCGACGTTGCGGAGGTCGGTGCGTAGCTGCATACCCTCCATACTCCTGTCTACGGTTGCCGGGGCACGCCTCGGGGTCACCCCGAGACAACCCGGATCTGCGTCGAAAGTGCTGTGCCGACCGTTCCAGCGACTGGCATGCTGACACCCGTGCGGGGTGTCCGATGCCTGACCTGCTGAGCTGGCTGCAGGAGCTGCCGCCCCTGCTGATCTACCTGGCCGCCGCGGCGATCGTCGCGGCGGAGACCGCGGTGATCGTCGGGCTGCTGATGCCCGGCGAGGCGACCCTGCTTCTGGTCGGCTTCCTAGCGTACGCGGGCACGCTGCGCCTCGCGCCCGTGCTGGTGGCCATGACCGCCGCCGCCGTGATCGGAGACACACTCGCGTGGCGGGCCGGCCGCCGGTACGGCCCCCGGCTGCGCGCCTCGGGAGTCGGCGCCCGGATCGGCGCGCACCGGTGGCGGCGGGCCGACTCGCTGCTGGAGCGCCTCGGTGGCCGGGGCGTGCTCGCGGCCCGCTGGATCGCGTTCGCCCGCACGCTGGCGCCCCGGCTGGCCGGGTCGGCGGGGATGCCGTACCGGCGGTTCGCGCCGTGGAACCTGGCCGGGGTGGCGAGCTGGGTCGGCGCCTCGGTGCTGGCCGGATACCTGGCCGGTGAGTCGTACGAGCGGGTGTCGAAGCTGCTCGGCCGGGCCACCGGTGCGGTGCTGGCCCTGCTGCTGTGCCTGCTCGCCGTGGTGCTCGCCGGCCGCTGGCTGGGGCGCAACCCGGACCCGGTACGCGCACTGGCGGCGCGGGCCGCCGCGTTGCCGCCGCTGCGCTGGGTGCGGGCCCGGTACGGCGTGCTGTTCTTCCTGGTCGCCATGCGGGTCGGCCCGGCCTGGACGCTGCTGATCAACCTGGCGCTGGGGCTGGCGCTGCTGTTCGTCGCCGGGCTGGCCGTGGCGGTCCTGCTGGAGGCGGTCGTCGCGCACAGCGGGCTCGGGGTCCTCGACGGGCTGGTCGCCGACTGGTTCGCCGCCCGGCGTACCCCCGGGGTGGTCGACACGGCGCTGCTGGCGGTGTCGGTGCTGCGCGGCTGGGTGCTGATCGCCGCGGTCGCCCTGGTCGCCGCGGTGGTGGCGCGGCGGGCTCGGGCGTGGCGGGCGGACCCGCTCGGAGTGCTGGGCACTGCCGGCGCCGCCGTACCGCTGGTGTTGCTCGTCGTCGTCGCGGACCTGACCGGTCCGGGCGGCCCGGACCGCCCCGGTGACCTGTTCCCGACACAGAACGCGGTGGTGACCGCGAGCTTCGGCACGCTGGCCTGGCTGCTGTCGCGGGGTGCCCGCTGGCCGGTGGGCGCGGCGGTGTGGACGGCCGCGTCGGCGGGGGTGGTCACGGTCACCGGCGCGCGGCTCTATCTGGGCTTCAGCACGGCGAGCGGCACCGTCACGGCGGTTCTGCTGGGCCTGGCCTGGACGACCGTCTTCGTGGTGGCGTGGGCGACCCGGAACCGCCTGGCCGAGCGGGACGAGCGTCCGGCGGGCGTGGACCGGGAGGAGCGGACCGCGTACGCGGAGCCGGACGACGGTCCGGCCGACGCGGTGGCGGGGGAGCCGCCGCCCCGGCCCCGGGGCCGCCGGTCCGCGTTTCGGGTACCCCGCGGACCTGTCGATCCTTGCTAGGGTGCGCCGACGAGGACTACGGGGAGGTCCGATGCGGCGAGGACTCGGCCGGTGGGCCGTGACAGTGGTGGCGTTGCTCGCGGCAGGCACGCTGACGGCGTGCGGCGACGAGGAACGGCCGGTGCGAGAGGTCGCTGTGGAACTGCCCACGGCGGCGTCGGCGGACCAGCCGCAGGAGGCGCCCGCCGACGCGCCGAGCGAGGAGCCACCGGCGGTTGCGGCGATGGGTGGACGGCCCAGCCCGAGCGCGTCGGCGAAACCGAAGCCGCGGGCGAAGCCGTCCCGCACGTCGACGGCGCCGCTGGCCCGGCCGAAGCCGCCGACCGAGACCCAGGTGCCACCGGCGCCACCGAAGCCGGCCGACGACGGCTGCAAGCCGAGCTACCGGGGCACCAAGGCCAGCCAGAGCCAGGTGAAGGCGGCGCTCGCCGACGCCGCGGCGCGTACCTACTGGCCGACCTCGGCGCCGGACATCCGCATCCCGTCGGCGCTGCTGAAGGCCACCGCCTGGCAGGAGAGCGGGTGGCAGTCCAACATCATCGCCTGTGACGGCGGGGTCGGGCTGATGCAGGTCATGCCGGCCACGGCGGACTGGATGAACCAGCGGTTCGGCCAGTCGTACGACATCGACGCCTACCGGGACAACGCCTACCTGGGCGGCACCTACCTGGCCTGGCTGACCAAGTACATCGGCGACATGTACTTCGAGTCCGACTACCGGCTCGACGCCTCACTGTGCACCAGCGAGCTGAACTCCTGCCTGCTCAACGCCGTGATCGCGGCCTACAACTACGGGCACGGCGCGGTGGCGCGGGAGGATCAGCCGCTGACCATCCCCAACCCGCAGTACGTGCGCAACGTGCGGGCGCTGATGACCGAGTGCGAGTGCCTGAGCTTCTGAGCGAACCGACGAACGGGCGGACGGACGAACGGGCGGGGGCCGGCGCGTACGCGCCGGCCCCCGCCCGTCTGGTCAGTCCCGCGCGGCGACCGGCTCGGCCGGCGTCGCGGCGGGCGCGTCGGCGTCCCGCTTGATCCGTCCGGGCCACCAGAACCGGTCGCCGAGCAGGAACGCCAGCGCCGGCACCAGCACCGTACGCACCAGCAGCGTGTCCAGCAGCACACCGATGCAGACGATGATGCCGATCTGGGTCAGCGTGATCAGCGGCAGCACGCCGAGCACCGCGAACACCGCGGCCAGCAGGATGCCGGCGCTGGTGATCACGCCGCCGGTGACCCGCAGCGCCGACAGCATCCCGTCGCGGGTGCCGGTGCGCCGGGCGTC
Organism: Micromonospora sp. WMMA1949; assembly: GCF_027460145.1. Lineage (NCBI taxonomy): Bacteria > Bacillati > Actinomycetota > Actinomycetes > Micromonosporales > Micromonosporaceae > Micromonospora > Micromonospora sp. WMMA1949. The sequence goes on from NZ_JAPZBG010000001.1 coordinate 4,586,547, forward strand.
CTCCCGGGCCCGGGTGACCAGGAAGATGTTGTAGTCGACGCCGAGCGCCACCAGGAAGACGAACGCGAGCAGCAGCACCCCGCTGTCCAGCGCCGGGAAGTCCAGCACGTGGTCGAAGAGCAGCCAGGCCGCGCCGAGGCTGGCGAAGAACGAGGCGATCACTGTGAGCACCAGCAGCAGCGGCGCCAGGAGCCCGCGCAGCAGCAGCACCAGCACCGCGCCGACCAGCAGCAGGATGAGCGGCAGGATCAGCTTGAGGTCCTTGGTGTTGGCCTCGGCCGAGTCGTACGTCGCGGCGACCGAACCACCGACCAGGGCGCCGTCGGGGGCGTCCGCGCCGTCCACGGCGGGCGGGGCGGAGTCCGGTACGGCGGCCACGGCGTCGCGCAGCGCCACCACGGCCCGGTCGGAGGCGGCGCTGCCCGGCTCGGCGGTGAGCACCACGTCGATCTGGGCGACCCGGTCCCCGGCGGCGCCGGGGCGGGCCGAGGCGACCCCGTCGACGCCGCTCGCCGCGGCCAGGACCGCCTGCGCGGCCTGCGGGGTGGTGAGCACCGCGACCGGCTGGGTGCTGCCGGCCGGGAACGCCCGGGCGAGCGTCTCGGCTCCGGCGACGGCCTCGGGCTTCTCGCTGAACTGCTCGGTCTCGGACAGCCCGGTGCGGATGCCGAGGCCGCCGAGGGCGAGGCCGGCGAGCAGCAGGACGGCGAGCGCGGCGACCGGCAGCGGCCGGCGGACCACCAGCTCGCCGAGGCGGCCCCAGATCCGGCCCTCGCGGGCGGCGCTGCCGACGCGGGGGATGAACGGCCAGAACAGACCCCGGCCGAACAGCAGCAGGGCGGCAGGGAGCACGAACAGCGCGGAGAGCATGGCGAGGATCACACCGGTGGCGCAGGCGATGGCGAGCGCCCGGTTGGTCTCCTGCTCGGACAGCAGCAGCGTGAGCACACCGAGGACGACGGTGCTGCCGCTGGCCAGGATCGGCTCGGCGGTACGGCGCAGCGCGCGCCGCATGGCGGCGAACCGGTCCTCCTCGCGGCGCAGTTCCTCCCGATAGCGGGCGATGAGCAGCAGCGCGTAGTTGGTGGCGGCGCCGAACACCAGCACGCTGGCGATGCCCGTGACCTGCCCGCTGGGCAGGTAGATGCCGAAGGCGGGGACGAGGGACTCCACCACGCGCAGCGTGATCTGCTCGGTGGCGCCCACGACCAGCAGCGGTACGAGCCACAGGAACGGGCTGCGGTAGGTGACCAGCAGCAGCACCGCCACCACGGCGGCGGTGACCAGCAGCAGCGTGGTGTCCGCGCCCTGGAACACCTTGCCCAGGTCGGCGGTGAACGCGGGCCCGCCGGTGACCTCGACGGTCAGCTCACCGGGCAGGTCACCGACCGCCTCGCGGAGCTTCTCCACCTCGTCGACCACCGCCGACGGGCCGCCCTCGGTGGACAGCGGCACCGCGACCAGCGCCACCGTGCCGTCCGGGGAGACCTGGGCGGGGGAGACCCGTCCGCCCGCGGCGAGCGAGCTCAACTCGCCGCCGAGGCCGTCGAGGACGCCTCGGTCGGCTCCGCTCAGCGGGGCCTGGTCGGCGCGGCTGACCACCACCAGGGCGGTCTGGGCGTCCTTGGAGGGCAACTGGTCCTGCAGTCGCTCGACCTGCGTCGACTGCCATTCCACGGACAGGCCGGTGCCGGAGACGGGCTCGGGATTGTCCGGCTTCGGTAGCCCGAAGGCGACCACGCCGACGACGAGCGCGGCGGCCAGGGTGAGCCAGGCGGCCAGCCGGCCCCGGACGACGCGGGTGAACAGAGACATCTGATGCCCTCACATGTTGGTCGCGGGGGATTCTCTTTGAACGAGTATCTTGATGAGCGAGATTATCCGGGGTGGTTCTATGCTGCAACCGGAACTGTTCGACAGGGGGTGGCGGCAAGCGGTGGCGGCGCACAGGATGTATCGGCGACGCGACGACCCGCGCGGGCGCATGGTCGCCGACATCACAAACGACCTGCGCCGTTACTCGGTCGACGCCCAGCACATCGGGCACGCGTTCGCCGGGCTGCACGGCCTGAACGCCACCGACCTGTACGCGCTGATCGCGGTCATGGAGGCCGAGCTGGTGGGCGACCCGATCACCCCCGGCCGGCTCGGTGAGGCGCTCAACCTCTCCTCCGGCTCGGTGACGGCGCTGGTCGACCGGCTGGAGCGCGGCGGGCACATCCGGCGCGACCGGGACACCGCCGACCGTCGCAAGATCCTCCTGCACTACGCCGACCGCGGCGCGACGCTGGCGCAGAGCTTCTTCGGGCCGCTGGGCCGCCGTACCGACGAGGTGATGGACCGCTTCAGCGACGACGAGCTGGCCGTGGTGCACCGGTTCATGGCCGAGATGGTGCACTCCATGCGCACCCACCGGGACGAGATCCGCGCCGCGCCCCGCCGTGGCGCCGCCTCCGGAGACGCCTGATCGTGCGGCTGGTCACCCGGGCCGCCGCCGCGGTGCTGCGACTGCCCGCCGCCCGGACCGGGCGGGTCGCGGTCACCCGGGACATCCCGGTCCGGGTACGCGACGGCGTGACGCTGCGCACCGACCACTACGCGCCCGGCCCGGCCGCCGCGCCGTGCGTGCTGATCCGCACCCCGTACGGGCGGGGCGGGCCGATCCGGCTGCTCGGCCGCCTGATCGCCGAGCGGGGCTTCCACGTGGTGATCCAGTCGTGCCGCGGCACGTTCGGCTCGGGCGGCGAGTTCGCGCCGCTGGTGCACGAGCGCGACGACGGCCTGGACACGCTGGACTGGCTGCGCCGCCAGCGGTGGTGGACCGGCGCCTTCGGCATGTTCGGCGCCAGCTACCAGGGCTTCGTGCAGTGGGCGCTCGCCGCCGAGGCGGGCGACGAGCTGCGCGCGATGGTCGCCGTGGTGACCGCGTCGGCCACCCGGGACTCCACGTACGCGGGGGAGTCGTTCGCGCTGGACACGGTGCTCACCTGGGCCGAGCTGCTCGAGGCGCAGACGGTGCCCTGGCTGGCCCGGCAGTGGGAACTCAAGCGCGGCCAGCCCCGGCTCGCCCGGGCGCTGGCGCACCTGCCGCTGGCCGAGGCCGACCGGGTCGCCACCGGCGTCACCGTGCCGTTCTTCCAGGAGTGGCTGCGGCACCACACCCCCGACGCCGACTACTGGCGTACCCGGGTCTTCGGTGACCGGATCACCGAGGTCCGCGCGCCGGTGGCCATGGTCAGCGGCTGGCAGGACATCTTCCTGCCGGCCCAGCTCGACGACCATGCCCGCCTGCGGGCCGCCGGGGCGCATACCCGCCTGGTCGTCGGGCCGTGGACGCACGGCAGCCCCGGGCTGCTCCTGGCCTCGCTGCGGGAAGGGCTGGACTGGCTCGACACCCACCTGGCCGGACGGCCCGGCCCGGAACGCGCGCCGGTGCGGGTGCACGTCGGCGGCGCCGGCGGCGGCTGGCGCGACCTGCCGGACTGGCCGCCACCGGCCACGCCCACCCGGTGGCACCTGCGATCCGGCGGCGGACTGGCCGCGCAACCGCAGGAGCACGGCGCGCCGGACCGGATCTGGTACGACCCGGCCGACCCCACCCCGTCGCTCGGTGGCCCGCTGCTGGTGGCTCAGCGGGCCGGCGCGGTGGACAACCGGCCGGTCGAGGCCCGCCCGGACGTGCTGACGTACACCAGCGAGCGGTTGCGGGAGCCGGTCGAGGTGGCCGGGCCGGTACGCGCCGAGATCCACCTGCGCAGCGAACTGTCGTACCTGGACGTGTTCGTGCGTCTGTGCGACGTGGACCGGCGCGGGCGCTCCTGGAACGTCTGCGACGGCCTGGTCCGCGTCGAGCCCGGGCGGTTCCCGCGCGATCCGTCCGGAGTGGTCACCGTGCCGGTGACGCTCTGGCCGACGGCGTACCGCTTCGCGCCGGGCCACCGCCTGCGGGTGCAGGTCTCCGGTGGCGCCCACCCGCGTTACGCGCGCAACCCCGGCACCGGCGAGCCACTCGGCACGGCTGTGACCCTCCGTGCTGGCTGGCGGGAGATCCTCCACGATCGCGAGCATCCCTCGGCACTGGTGCTGCCGCTCGTGCCGGCACCGTCCACAGCGGGCTGATAGTTCAAAAAACCGTCCCTGAGCTGGGCACTTCTGCCTAACCGTGGTTAAGCTCGGAGCAAGTGCCCGGTGCCGTGCAGTTATCCGGCGGGGCGCGTCCGCGGATCGCACGTCATCACGCGGTGTGATTGTCGTGCCCTCGCCGGTCATCGATCGGAAGGGGACCTGCCATGACGTCGGCCCCGGCGAACCTGCTGGCCGTCCGCAACCTGTTACTCACCTACCTCAACGTCGACAAGAAGGCCGTACGCGCCGACGACCTGGAGCCGGCGGAGGTCGGCATCGTCGGCGACGTCAACCACCGCGGCGGCTACCACTGCGGCTCCGACCGGGTCGTCACGAACGACTACTCCGTGGTGGAGTCCAACCGGGACCGGTCCGGGCTCACGCTGTACGCGTCGGCGCTGGACGTCGGCACGTTCTCCGTCCGCTCCGGCGGCGGCACGCACAACCTGCGGACGTTCTCCACCTGGATGGTGGCGCAGTGCGTGGCGAACGCGGCCGACACCCGGGACATCAGGGAGATCATCTACTCCCCGGACGGGCGGACCGTACGCCGCTGGGACCGGCTGGGGCGGCGTACCGGCGGGGACAGCAGCCACCTGTTCCACACCCACTTCAGCTTCTTCCGCGACTCCACGAAGGCGGGGCGGGACCAGACCCCGCTGTTCCGCCGCTACCTGACCGCGATCGGGATGATCGCCATCGCGAAACCGGAGGACGACATGGAACAGACCGACAAGCTCATCCGGGACACCGGCTCGAAGAACCGCACAGTGGGCGATGCCCTGGCCGACCTGCAGAACCTGCGCAACTGGCTGATCTCGCCGGTCAACACCACGGGACTCGTGAACCCGCCGATGGCGAACTCGCCGTTGCAGCAGATGCTGGCGATGCTGCGCGCCTGGCCGGCGCTGGTGGCGCAGGTGAACGAGCTGTCCGGCAAGGACTTCACCGACGAGGAACAGATCGTCTCCGGGGTGCTGGCCGGGCTGCCGCCGGAGAAGATCGCCGAGGCCATCCCGCCGCAGATCGCCAGGGACGTGGCCGACGAACTGTCCCGGCGGCTGACCGCCTGACCGCCCGGCGCCGCGACCACGGGTCGCGGCGCCGTGGTCCGGCCAATTCCGCAACAGCTGTTGCGCAACATCTCTTGCGAATGCCAGACTCGCCGCATGGAACCCACCGTCCGGCAGGTCACCGACTCGCGGGTGCTCGCCGCGCTCGCCCACCCCCTGCGCCGCCGGCTCATGGACGTGCTCAAGGTGTACGGCCCGTGCACCGTCGGCATGCTCGCCGAACGCACCGACCAGGCGCCCGCGAACGTGAGCCACCATCTCAAGGTGCTGGCCGCCGCCGACCTGCTGGTCGAGGCGCCCGAGCTGGCCCGCGACCGCCGGGAACGCTGGTGGCGGCTGCGCGACCGCGGGGTGCGCTGGTCCAACAGCGACTTCGACGACGACCCGACGGCCCGGGTCGTGGCCGACGCTGCCAGCTCGCTCAACCTGGAACGGCACGCCGAACTGGTCCGCGCCTGGCACTCGGCACCCGACGACGCGCACGCCGCGTGGGGGGAGGGGCCGTTCAGCACCGACAAGTGGCTGCACCTGACCCCCGACGAGCTGGCCGAACTCAGCCGCGAGGTGATCGCGCTGTTCGCCCGGTGGGCCGACCGGCCGATCCCCGACGACGGGCAGCGCCGCGAGCCGGTCTTCGTGTTCGCCCACGGCGTCCCGGGCCGGCCGTGACCGCCCACACCGTTGCGGCGACGGCAGCGCGCGCCTTACCGGGGTGCCCGTCGTGACCGCCCCCGCGTCTACGGCCGGGCCGGTCGCCCCGCCGCGCGGCGGGCTGTTCCGGCACCGCGACTTCCGGCTGCTCTGGACCGGCCACACGGTGAGCGCAGTGGGCAGCAACATGACCACTGTGGCGCTGCCCCTGGTCGCGGTCGCGGTGCTCGACGCCACCACGTTCCAGGTGGCGGTGCTCACCGCCGCGGCGTGGCTGCCCTGGCTGCTCGCCGGCCTGCCGGTCGGGGCGTGGGTCGACCGGGTTCGCCGCCGGCCCGTGATGATCGCCGCCGACCTCGCCGCCGCGGCGCTGTTCGCCAGCGTGCCGCTGGCCGCCCTGGCCGGGCTGCTCACCGTCGGGCATCTGCTGATGGTGACGCTCGGCGCCGGTCTGGCCCGGGTCTTCTTCGAAACCGCCGACCAGGTCTACCTGCCCACGCTGCTGCGTCCGGAGCAGGTGCCCGAGGCCAACGCCCGGCTGCACGCCACCCAGACCGCGAGCTACCTCGTCGGGCCCGGACTGGCCGGTCTCGTCGCCCAGCTCGTCGGCGCGGTGACCGCGGTGGCGCTGGACGCGCTGACCTTCCTGCTGTCCGCGCTCTGCCTGCGCCGGATCAGCGCGGTCGAGGCCCGCCCGCACCGTCCGGACGGGACGACGTCGCTGCGCCGCGAGGTCGCCGCCGGATTGCGGTTCGTCGTCCGCGACCCGTACCTGCGGGTGCTGACGGTCTTCGGGGCGGCGAGCAACATCGGGCTCATCGGCTACCAGGCGGTGCTCGTGGTGTTCCTGGTCCGCTCGGCCGAGCTGCCCGCCGGGCTGGTCGGCCTCCTGATCGGACTCGCCAGCCTCGGCGGTGTGATCGGCGCCGCGCTCGCCGCGCGCCTGGCCCGCCGGCTCGGCAGTGCCCGTACGCTGCTCGTCGCCGGCGCCCTCACCGGGCCGCCCGCACTGCTCATCCCGCTGGCCGGGCCCGGCGCGCGGACGGCGTGGCTGGTGCTCGGCGGCGTGCTGGTGAGCCTCGGCGTCGCGATCGGCAACGTGGTGAAGGGCAGCTTCCGGCAGACGTACACGCCACATCGGCTGCTCGGCCGCGTCACGGTGAGCATGCACCTGCTCAACTACGGCACGATCCCGCTGGCCGCGCTGCTCGCCGGCGCGCTGGGCGCGGCGTGGGGTCCGGGCGGCGCGATCCGGGTGATGACCGCCTGGCTGGCGCTGACCCCGCTGATCCTGCTGGCCGGGCCACTACGGAAACGGCGCGACCTGCCGGCCGCGCCGTCCTGATGATGCACTGCGGCGGCGGTCGGACTCCGACCGCCGCCACCGGCACGCGTTACATCGGACGAACGTTGTCCGCCTGCGGGCCCTTCTGCCCCTGGGTCACCTCGAACTCGACCTTCTGGCCCTCGTTCAGCTCGCGGTAGCCACTGCTCTGGATGGCCGAGTAGTGGACGAACACGTCCGGGCCTCCGCCGTCCTGCTCGATGAAGCCGAAGCCCTTTTCCGAGTTGAACCACTTGACCGTGCCGGTTGCCATGCGTCTCTCCCTGTTCCAATGCGGGCGAACACCGGCTCCGCGGCCGGTGATCGCCCTGTACCACCCCGACAGTAACCGTCCGCGCCGGAATTCGCTGCCGGAAGCGCGCGGCGCGCCCGTGAATACGTGCGCGACGGGAAAAGACCCCGCCGTCGCGCGGCGCACGGCATGCTTGCCCCGATGAGCAGGCAGACGGCTCTGGCCGACCTGGAGCAGGAGATCGCGGCGCCCGGCGCGGGCCCGGACCGCCTGCGCCTGGTCGGTACGCCGTTCGTGCCGGAGGTGCGCCTGCACCTGGCCGAGGACGCCATCCTGTGGTGGGCCCGGATGGAGGCCGCCGCCGGGCGGTCGCTGCCGCCGCCGTACTGGGCGTCGGTCTGGGCCGGTGGGCAGGCGCTCGCCCGGCACCTGCTGGACCATCCCGAGCTGGCCGCCGGGCGGCGGGTGCTCGACCTGGGCGCCGGATCGGGGCTGGTGGCCATCGCCGCCGCGCTCGCCGGGGCCGACCAGGTGGTCGCCAACGACATCGACCCGTACGCGGTGGCGGCGGTCACCCTGAACGCCCGGGCCAACCGGGTCCGGGTGGCCGCCGACGGCGCCGACCTGCTCGACGGGGTGGCGGGCGCCGACCTGCTGGTGGCCGGGGACGCGCTCTACGACGCGGGCCTGGCCGCCCGGGTCCTGCCCTACCTGCGGCGCTGCGCCGACCACGGCGTCGAGGTGCTGGTCGGTGACCCGGACCGGGGCCACCTGCCACCGGACGGGCTGGAACTGGTGGCGAGCTATCCGGTGCCGACCACGGAACCCTCCGTCGACTCGCCGGTGCGCCGGGTGCAGGTGCTCCGGCCCCGCTGACCCTAGGGGTCTCCCGGGCGCGTGTCGGGGACCACTGGGGGATCATGCCCGATGTGCCGGGGTGCCGGCGCGGCATAGCGTGCAGCTCATGAACGAACTCATGGCCGCCGCCGGTGAGCTGCCCACCACCCTGCTGATGGGGCTGCTGGGCGTGGTGATGCTCGCCGACGCCGTACCCCTGATCGGGGTGCTGGTGCCCGGCGACGCCGCGGTCCTGGCCGCGGTCGGCGCGGGTCGCCCGGCCGGAGGCGCGCTCACCGTCGCGGCGGTGGTCGCCGGCTGCCTGGCCGGCTGGTCACTGAGCTTCTTCGCCGGCCGGCGCTGGGGCGGGCAGCTGCGCGACAGCCGGGTGGGCGGCTGGATCGGCGAGTCCCGCTGGGTCGCCGCCGAGACGCTGCTGCACCGCGGCGGCGGGCGGATCGTGCTGGTGGCGCCGTTCCTGCCGGTGTTCAACGCGTTGCTGCCGCTCGCGGCGGGCGGGCTGCGGATGTCGTACCGGCGGTTCCTGGCCTGCGCGGCGGCCGGGGCCACCGCGTGGGCCGCGCTCTACGTGGCGCTGGGGCTCGCCGCGCGGGCGCTGACCGGCCTGCTGCCCGGGGCGTTCGATCCGACGGTGCTGACCATGGCGGTGGGGCTGTTGCTGGCCGGACCGGTGCTGCTCGCCACCCGGCGCCGGCTGCGGGCGGTCACCGGCTGACCGCGCCCGGCCCGGCCGTCACGGGGGAGGCCGGACCGGGCGTGCTCACCAGCCGCGGGCGCGCCACTGCGGCAGCGCGGGCCGCTCGGCGCCGATGGTGCTGTCCTTGCCGTGGCCCGGGTAGAACCAGGTGTCGTCCGGCAACTGGTCGAAGAGCTTGGCCTCGACGTCGTCGATGAGCCGGCCGAAGCGCTCCGGGTCCTGGTCGGTGTTGCCGACTCCACCCGGGAAGAGCGAGTCGCCGGTGAACAGGTGCGGGGTACCGGCCGGGTCGCGGTAGAGCAGCGCGATCGAACCCGGCGTGTGCCCGCGCAGGTGGATGACCTCCAGCGCGCAGTCGCCGACCGGCACCGTGTCGCCGTCGGCGAGCCGCTCGGCGGAGATGGGCAGCCCCGCGGCGTCGTCGGCGTGCACCAGCGCGCGCGCCCCGGTCTTGGCCACCACCTCCTCCAGCGCGACCCAGTGGTCCATGTGCTGGTGCGTGGTCACCACGGCGGCCAGCCCGCCGTCGCCGACCAGCTCCAGCAGGCGCGGCGCCTCGTTCGCGGCGTCGATCAGCACCTGCTCGCCGGTGGCGTGGCAGCGCAGCAGATAGGCGTTGTTGTCCATCGGGCCGACCGACAGCTTGGTGACGGTGAGCCGGTCGAGCTCGCGCACGGCCGGCGGACCGCCGGGCGTGACGTGTCCGGTGTAGGTCATGACGATGTTCAGATCCATTCCGGTGGGTTCGGCAGGGGGCCGTCGGGTTCGACGGTGAGCAGTTCGCCCGCGCCCCGGCCGGTCAGCCAGGCGGCGAGTTCCGGCGCGGGGCCGGTGACCGTGGGCGCCCCCTCGGGGTCACCCACGACGAGTTCGGACGCCGCGCCGTCGAAACGCAGCACCATGGCCGGGGCGGCCGGGTTGCCGGCCAGCCCGGTCACCACCTCGTGCAGCAGCCGCTGGGCGAACGCCTCCGGCCAGTCCGCGGGCCGGTAACCGGCCGCCAGGTCGACGTGGTGCACCTCGACCTCGCGCAGCCGGCCCCAGACCAGCATCGCCGCCGGCCACGGGCCGCGCCGGGTCTGCACCGTGGCGCCCCAGGCGTCCACCGGCATCGCCGCGACCGCCGCGTCGAAGCGCTGGCCGCTGCGGCGTACGTCGTCCAGCAGGTCGGCGGGACCGCGGTCGGCGCCGGCCTCGATGTCGTCGGCGCGGGCCTGCGCCGAGGCGTACATCGGGATCTCCTCGCCGGTGCGCGCCGAGGTGAGGAGGTTGACGAACCCGTCGGCGTTGCGGGCCAGGTGGGTGAGCACATGCGCGCGGGACCAGCCCGGCAGCAGGGAGGGCGCCGCGACGTCCGCCGCGGTCAGGCCGGACACGGTACGCACCAGCCGGTCGTTCGCCTCGGCCAGCGCGCCGGTCAGCAGCAGGGGGTCGGCGGTCATCTCGTACTCACGCGTCCGACCCTAGCGGGCCGGACCTTGCCGTGCCCGCGGGGAAATCGCTTTCGGCGCGTCGGCGCGCCACCTACCGTCGGGGCCGACGAGGTCGGGCCGCGCGGTCCACCTCGTCGCGAACGCGGCACCGGGAGTCGGAGGGGAGGTGGTGTGCATGCCGGTCGCAGCGCGTGTGTTCCGCCGTACCTCCCCTCGACACCGATGAGGACACCATGACTCTCGATCTGACCGCCCTCGGCTGGGACGCCGGCTGGGCGGCCCACCTCGACCGGCGCGCCGGCCACCGTCACGGGCGCGTCGCCCGGGTGGACCGGGGCGTCTGCACCGTGCTGTGCCCGCAGGGGCCGGTGCGGGCCAGCCTCGGCGGCGGCGTGCTTTCCGCCGCCGCCCGTGACCTGACCGCGTTGCCCTGCGCGGGTGACTGGGTGCTGCTGTCCACCTGGCCGGACGGCCCGGTCACGGTGGAGGCGGTGCTGCCGCGGCGGACCGCCCTGGTGCGGCGTACCGCCGGCAAGGACGCCAGCGGCCAGGTGCTGGCCGCCAACCTCGACGCCGCCGCGGTGGTCGAGCCGGTGCACCCGGAACCGGACGCCGCGCGGATCGAGCGGCTGCTGTCCCTGGTGCACGAATCCGGGGCGGAGCCGCTCGTCGTGCTCACCAAGGCCGACCTCGCCGCCGACCCGGAAGCGGTGGCCCGGCAGCTGACCGACCTCGCGCCGGGGGTGCCGGTGCTGCCGGTCAGCGCCGAGCGGGGCACCGGCCTGGCGCCGCTGCGCCGCCACGTCGCCCCGGGGCGCACGCTCGGCCTGCTCGGCCCCTCCGGGGCCGGCAAGTCGAGCCTGGTCAACGCGCTCGCCGGGGCCGACGTGATGCGTACCCAGGCGATCCGCCGGGTCGACGGCAAGGGCCGGCACACCACCACCTGGCGGTCGCTGGTGCCGCTGCCGGGTGGGGGAGCGGTGCTGGACACCCCCGGCGTACGGGCGGTCGGCCTGCTCGACGGCGCGGCCGGCCTGGACCGGGCGTTCGCCGACATCACCGAGCTGGCCGCCGGCTGCCGGTACGGCGACTGCGCCCACGACGCCGAGCCGGGCTGCGCGGTGCGGGCCGCGCTGGACGACGGCGAGCTGCCGGTGCGCCGCTGGGAGAGCTGGCGGCGGCTCCAGCGGGAGATCGAGTACGAGAGCGGTCGCCGCGCGGCCCGGCTGGCGGCCGAACGGCGGGGTGGCCGGCGGGGCGGGAGGCGACGGACCGGACGTCCGGCGACCCCGCCCGCCCCCGGGGGATTCTGAACCGGCCCGGGCCGGTCGGGCCGACCTGCGTGGTTCGCGCCCGACCGGCCTGAGCTGGGGGAATGTTCGCGCGACGGAAGTTGTCATACGTCGGGGCTAGAGTTGCCGAGGCGTCTTTTCTGCGCCCCGACAACCTGTGAAAACCACCCAGACCCGGCGTCTGGTGCACAGATCCGCCTCATATCTTTCTTCCGGGAGCACACGCACCGTGGCCGACCGACTGATCATCCGTGGCGCGCGCGAGCACAACCTGCGTGACGTCAGTCTCGACCTGCCCCGGGACGCCCTGATCGTCTTCACCGGGCTCTCCGGTTCGGGCAAGTCGAGCCTGGCGTTCGACACCATCTTCGCCGAGGGGCAGCGCCGCTACGTCGAGTCGCTGTCGTCGTACGCCCGGCAGTTCCTCGGTCAAATGGACAAGCCCGACGTCGACTTCATCGAGGGCCTCAGTCCCGCCGTCTCCATCGACCAGAAGTCCACCTCGCGCAACCCGCGCTCCACCGTCGGCACCATCACCGAGGTCTACGACTACCTCCGTCTGCTGTTCGCCCGTATCGGCGAGCCGCACTGCCCGATCTGCGGCGAGCGGATCTCCAAGCAGAGCCCGCAGCAGATCGTCGACCGCGTCCTGGCCATGGCCGAGGGCACCCGGTTCATGGTGCTCGCGCCGGTGGTGCGCGGCCGCAAGGGCGAGTACGTCGACCTGTTCGCCGAACTCCAGGCCAAGGGCTACGCCCGGGCCCGGGTCGACGGCGTGGTGCACCCGCTGACCGAGCCGCCGAAGCTCAAGAAGCAGGAGAAGCACACCATCGAGGTGGTGATCGACCGGCTCAGCGTCAAGCCGAGCGCCAAGCAGCGGCTGACCGACTCGGTCGAGGCCGCGCTCGGGCTGTCCGGCGGTCTGGTGCTGCTCGACTTCGTCGACCTGCCGGAGGACGACCCGGCCCGGGAGCGCCGCTACTCCGAGCACCTGGCCTGCCCGAACGACCACCCCCTCGCCATCGAGGACCTCGAACCCCGGGTCTTCTCCTTCAACGCCCCCTACGGCGCCTGCCCGGAGTGCACCGGCCTCGGCACCAAGAAGGAGGTGGACCCGGAGTTGGTCATCCCCGACCCGGAGCGCACGCTGCGCGAGGGCGCGATCCAGCCCTGGGCCACCGGGCACAACCTCGAATACTTCCTGCGGCTGCTGGAGGCGCTCGGCGAGGCCGAGCACTTCGACATCGACACGCCGTGGCGGGCGCTGCCGTCGCGGGCGCAGAAGACGATCCTGCACGGCTCCGACGACCAGGTGCACGTGCGCTACCGCAACAAGTACGGCCGCGAGCGCTCCTACTACACCGGCTTCGAGGGCGTGGTGCAGTGGATCGAGCGCCGGCACACCGACACCGAGTCGGAGTGGTCCCGGGACAAGTACGAGGGCTACATGCGGGACGTGCCCTGCGCGGCCTGTGGCGGCACCCGGCTCAAGCCGGAGGTGCTCGCGGTCACCCTGGCCGGCAAGAGCATCGCCGAGGTCTGCAACCTCTCCGTCGGCGAGGCGGCCGACCTGCTCGCCGGCATCGAGCTGACCGACCGGCAGAAGATGATCGCCGAGCGGGTCCTCAAGGAGATCAACGCCCGGCTGAAGTTCCTGCTCGACGTCGGCCTGGACTACCTCTCGCTGGACCGCCCGGCCGGCACGCTCTCCGGCGGCGAGGCCCAGCGCATCCGGCTCGCCACCCAGATCGGCTCCGGTCTGGTCGGCGTGCTCTACGTGCTCGACGAGCCGTCGATCGGCCTGCACCAGCGTGACAACCACCGGCTCATCGAGACGCTGCTGCGGCTGCGCGGGCTGGGCAACACGCTGATCGTGGTGGAGCACGACGAGGACACCATCCGGGTGGCGGACTGGATCGTCGACATCGGCCCGGGCGCGGGCGAGCACGGCGGCAAGATCGTGCACAGCGGCTCGGTGCCGGCGCTGCTCGACAACACCGAGTCGGTCACCGGGGCGTACCTGGCCGGGCGCAGGTCCATCCCGACGCCCGCCACCCGCCGGCCGCAGACCCCGGGCCGGGAGCTGGTGGTGCAGGGCGCGCGCGAGCACAACCTGCGCAACCTCACCGTGAGCTTCCCGCTCGGCCAGCTCATCGCCGTCACCGGTGTCAGCGGCTCGGGCAAGTCGACGCTGGTGAACGACATCCTCTACGCCGTGCTGGCCAACCAGATCAACGGCGCCCGGCTGGTGCCCGGCCGGCACACCCGCATCACCGGCCTGGAGAACGTGGACAAGGTCGTCGGCGTGGACCAGTCGCCGATCGGGCGGACGCCGCGCTCCAACCCCGCCACGTACACCGGCGTCTGGGACCACATCCGCAAGCTGTTCGCCGAGACCACCGAGGCCAAGGTCCGGGGGTACGGCCCGGGCCGGTTCTCGTTCAACGTCAAGGGCGGCCGCTGCGAGGCGTGCTCCGGTGACGGCACCATCAAGATCGAGATGAACTTCCTGCCGGACGTCTACGTCCCCTGCGAGGTGTGCAAGGGCGCGCGCTACAACCGCGAGACGCTCGAGGTGCACTACAAGGGCAAGACGGTCGCCGAGGTGCTGGACATGCCGATCGAGGAGGCGGCCGAGTTCTTCTCCGCCATCCCGGCCATCCACCGGCACCTCCGGACGCTCGTCGACGTCGGTCTCGGCTACGTCCGCCTCGGCCAGCCCGCGCCGACGCTGTCCGGCGGCGAGGCGCAGCGCGTCAAGCTCGCCTCCGAACTGCAGAAGCGCTCCACCGGCCGCACCGTCTACGTGCTCGACGAGCCCACCACCGGCCTGCACTTCGAGGACATCCGCAAGCTGCTGATGGTGCTGGAGGGCCTGGTCGACAAGGGCAACACGGTCATCACCATCGAGCACAACCTCGACGTGATCAAGACCGCCGACTGGCTCATCGACATGGGCCCCGAGGGCGGCCACCGGGGCGGCACCGTGCTCGCCACGGGCACGCCGGAGGAGGTCGCCGAGGTGCCGGAGAGCCACACCGGGCAGTTCCTGCGGCCGATCCTCAAGCTCGACGGCGAGGCCAAGGGCGCCAAGGCGGCCACCACCCGGGCGGCAAAGGCCAACGGCAGCGCCAAGTCGCGGACCCGCAAGGTTCCCGCCGGGGCGCGCTGACCCATCCGGTACGCGTTTTCGCAGGCCGGGCCGTCGGTGCCCGGTCTGTGACGCGCCAGTATGAACCGTGCCCCACGCTGGTGCGTGTTTCCGCAGTAAGCCAAGAGAAAGGCCGGATATGAGTGATGATCAGGCGTTGACCCGACCGGTCACCCAGAGCCGCCGTACCCTGCTCGCCGGGGCCGGAGCGCTCGGCGCGGCCGTGGTGCTCGCGGGCTGCGGCAGCGACGACGACGCGTCCCCGGGGGCGGCCCCGACCAGCGGCGGCCCGCCCGGCGCCACCGCGACCGGCGACGCCGGCGGCGGCGACCGGGACGGCAGCAGCGCGCTGGCGCGCACCTCGGACATCCCGGTCGGCGGCGGTGCCGTCTTCGCCAGCCAGGGCGTGGTGATCACCCAGCCCGAGGCCGGCCAGTTCAAGGCGTTCGACCCGATCTGCACGCACCAGCGCTGCCCGGTGTCGAACGTCGACGGCGGCACGATCAACTGCACCTGCCACAACAGCCGGTTCTCGATCGTCGACGGCTCGGTGAAGGGTGGCCCGGCCACCAAGCCGCTCGCGGCGAAGGAGATCAAGGTCGACGGCGACCAGATCAAGCTGGCCTGACCCGTTCCGCGCCCCCGCCGGCACGTCGTCGGCGGGGGCGCGGCGACGGTCGCGTGTCAGGGGTGCGGACTAGGGCGTGTCCTGCCGATCATGTAGTGGTTGATCGTTGACGATGTGCCGGTGGTGCGTCGTGGTGAGTTGACCGATGAGGCGTGGGCGGTGATCGCGCCGCTGCTACCGGAACCTGGTGGGGCGCGGGGGCGGTGGCGGGATCACCGTCAGGTCATCAACGGGATCTTGTGGAAGCTGCGTACGGGTGCGCCGTGGCGTGACCTGCCGGAACGCTTCGGGCCGTGGAAGACCTGCCACGAACGGCTGCGCCGCTGGACCGCTGATGGGACATGGGATCGGGTCCTGGCCGCGGCGCAGGTGCATGACGACGGCACGCCGGTGCAGTGGACGATCAGCATCGACTCGTCGATCGTGCGGGCGCACCAGCATGCCGCTGGCGCCCGCAAAAAGGGGGCTCCCCGGCAAGTGCGGCGACGCCTGGTGCGCAGGATGGCGAGGCCATCGGCCGGTCCCGCGGCGGGTTGAGCACGAAGATTCACCTCGCGGTCGACGGACGCGGACGGCCGCTGTCGATCCTGCTCACCCCCGGCCAAGCCGGCGACAACCCGCAGCTGTTGGCGCTGCTGGACGCGATCCGCGTCAACGAGCCCGGGCCGGGTCGGCCCCGCAAGCGACCGGAGGTGCTGATCGCGGACAAGGGCTATGCACATGACTCGACCCGGCGAGCCCTGCGACAACGCGGGATCCGGCACGTCATCCCGGAACGCAGCGACCAGGTCGCTCGCCGGGCCGCCAAGGGCAGCCACGGCGGGCGACCACCGGCCTTCGACAAGGCGATCTACAAGAAGCGCAACGTCGTGGAACGCTGCTTCAACCGGCTCAAGCAGTGGCGTGACCTAGCAACTCGATACGCCAAACGCGCATCCCTCTACCGAGCCGGCCTCGTCCTGATCGCTGCCGTCATCTGGCTCCCATGATCGACAGGACACGCCCTAGGCTTGACACCGTGGCTGACCCCTCGACCTACCGTCCCGCGCCCGGCACCATCCCGGAGTCGCCAGGGGTCTACCGCTTCCGCGACGGCACCGGCCGGGTGATCTACGTCGGCAAGGCGCGCAACCTGCGCAGCCGGCTCAACTCCTACTTCGCCGACCCGGTCGGCCTGCACCAGCGCACCCGGCAGATGGTGTTCACCGCCGAGTCGGTCGACTGGATCACCGTCGCCACCGAGGTCGAGGCGCTCCAGCAGGAATACACCTGGATCAAGCAGTACGACCCCCGGTTCAACGTCCGCTACCGCGACGACAAGTCCTACCCCTACCTCGCGGTCACGCTCGACGAGGAATACCCCCGGTTGCAGGTGATGCGCGGGGTGAAGCGCAAGGGCGTGCGCTACTTCGGGCCGTACTCCCACGCCTGGGCGATCCGCGAGACGCTCGACCTGCTGCTGCGCGTCTTCCCGGCGCGGACCTGCTCGTCCGGGGTGTTCAAGCGGGCCGGGCAGGTCGGCCGGCCCTGCCTGCTGGGCTACATCGGCAAGTGCTCCGCGCCGTGCGTCGGCAGCGTCACCGCCGACCAGCACCGGGAGATCGTCGACGGCTTCTGCGACTTCATGGCCGGCCGCACCGACACCATGGTCCGGCGGCTGGAGAAAGAGATGCTCGACGCCAGCGAGCAGCTGGAGTTCGAGCGGGCCGCCCGGCTGCGCGACGACGTCGCGGCGCTGCGCCGGGCGATGGAGAAGCAGACGGTGGTGCTCGGCGACGGCACCGACGCCGACGTGGTCGCCTTCGCCGACGACCCGCTCGAAGCCGCCGTGCAGGTGTTCCACGTCCGCGGCGGCCGGGTGCGCGGTCAGCGCGGCTGGGTGGTGGAGAAGACCGAGGAGCTGACCACCGGCGACCTCGTGCACCACTTCTGCACCCAGGTGTACGGCGGCGAGCAGGGCGAGGCCGACGTGCCCCGCGAACTGCTCGTCCCCGAGCTGCCGGGCGACGCCGAGGCGCTCGCCGACTGGCTCACCGCCCGCCGGGGCAGCCGGGTGTCGCTGCGGGTGCCGCAGCGCGGCGACAAGCGGTCGCTGCTGGAGACCGTCGAGCGCAACGCCAAGGACGCGCTGGCCCGGCACAAGCTCAAGCGGGCCGGTGACCTGACCACCCGCAGTCAGGCGCTCGACGAGATCGCCGAGGCGCTCGGCATGAACACCTCGCCGCTGCGCATCGAGTGCTTCGACGTGTCCCAGATCCAGGGCACCGACGTGGTCGCCAGCATGGTCGTGTTCGAGGACGGGCTGCCCCGCAAGAGCGAGTACCGCCGGTTCATCGTGCGCGGCGCCACCGACGACCTGTCGGCCATGTCCGAGGTGCTGCGGCGGCGGTTCGCCCGCTACCTCGACGCCCGCGCCGAAACCGGCGAGCTGGGCGAGGAGACCGCCTCCGACCCCGACCGCCCCGGCATCGACCCGACCACGGGGCGACCGCGCAAGTTCGCGTACCCGCCGCAGCTCGTGGTGGTCGACGGCGGCCCGCCCCAGGTCGCCGCCGCCGCGAAGGCGCTCGCCGAGCTGGGCATCGACGACGTGGCGCTGTGCGGGCTGGCCAAGCGGCTGGAGGAGGTCTGGCTGCCCGACGACGAGTTCCCGGTGATCCTGCCGCGCACCTCCGAGGCGCTCTACCTGCTGCAGCGGGTCCGCGACGAGGCGCACCGCTTCGCCATCACGTTCCACCGGCAGCGGCGTTCCAAGCGCATGACCGAATCCGCGCTGGACAACGTCCCCGGCCTCGGTGAGGTACGCCGCAAGGCGCTGCTGCGGCACTTCGGCTCGTTGAAGCGGCTGGCGTCCGCCACGGTGGAGGAGATCACCGAGGTGCCCGGGGTGGGCAGGCGTACGGCCGAGGCGATCCTGGCCGCGCTGGACGGCTCCACCACCACCGAAGCCGCCCCCCGTTCCTGACCCTTCTCCTGCTCGCGCCTGCTCGCGCCTGCTCGCGCCTGCCGTCGTGGGCCCCGGCCGCTGTCCGGCGTGCGTCAACAAACGCCCGGTGTCCGGTCCGCCGGCCCCCCACCGCCGTCGCGTGCCGTGGGTGGAACGCCATGGGTGCCTCGGGCTGCTTTTGGCACCCATGCCGCTCCAGTCGCCGTCGCCAGGTGCCTCGGGTGGAACGCCATGGGTGTCTTCGCCCGCCTTTGACACCTACGCCGTTCCAGCCACGCCTCTTCCCGATAGGCGAAACCGCCATCCCGTCCCCTGATCTTGCAGTTGGTGCCCAACAAGTGCCCGCTTTGCGAGGCTTGTCGCGCACCAAACTGCAAGATCGGCCGTGCGCGTGCACCGCGCGAAGGCGCCGCCCAGCGCGCCCTGGGACCGATGTCCGGTTTGCCGGCGTGGCGCGTTGTGGTCGGCGCCATGCTCACGGCGGAATCCGGGGTGGGGCGCAGGCGTTGTACATGGCTGACCGCCCAGGCACCAGAGCCGAGCGCTCAACCCGGTCCGCCCGGCGCCACAGGTCAGGTCACGGGAATCGCCCCGGCCCGGCCGTCGTTACATCCCCCGACGACGAGCACCCCCGCCGCTGGGAAGGACCCCGGCCCGGTGGTCGTTACATCCCCGAGCCGCGCAGAGCAGGCCCCTCCGGGTCGCCCGCGCGCCAGCCCGTCCGACGGGCACCCCTCAAGACTTTCCCCCTTCGCGGCACCCCCTGCCGCGTATCCCCCACTTCAGGGAGGCAACCATCATGGCTACCACTCTGCTGCGCAAGACCGTTCTGACCGCTGCCGGTGTCGTCGCCACCGCTGGTGGCATCGCCGGCCCCGCCATCGCCGCCCACGCCGCCCCCACCACCGGCACCACGAGCGTGGTCGCCGACCGTAAGAGCGGTCCTGGCGAGCGGGAGCTGGACGTGCGCTACGAAGCCCAGCCCAACTTCTACTTCTGCGGCCCCGCCGCCGCCCGCAACGCGCTGAGCGTGCAGGGCAAGAACATCGACGTGCACGCCATGGCCAAGGAGATGGGCACCACCGAGGCCGGCACCAACTCCATCAACGACATCACCCCCGTGCTGAACAAGGAGACCGGCGCGAAGGACGCCTACAAGTCGGTCGAGATCAGCACCCCCAAGGCCGACGACAAGCAGACCGACAAGCTTCGCGCCGACGTGGTCAAGACCGTCGACGCCGGCCGGGCCGTGGTCGCCAACATCGCCGGCACCGCCACCGACACCGACGGCACCACCCACTCCTTCGAAGGCGGCCACTACATCAGCGTCATCGGCTACCGCGACGACGGCCACACCGTCACCATCGCCGACAGCGCCGACCCGAACACCGCCACCTACCGCATGAGCATCGACAACCTCGCCGACTGGATCGCCACCCGCGGCTACAGCACCAGCTGACCAACCGCACCACCCCGCCGCGCCCACGAGTGCAGAGCAAGAACAAGACGCACGCGGAAGGGCCCGACCCCCACCACGGGGGCCGGGCCCTTCTCGCGTGCGTCAGGACTCGGCGAGGACGGCCAGGATCGCCTCGCCGTACTTGGCGAGCTTGTTCTCACCGACCCCGTTGACCCGGGACAACTCGGCCAGCGAGACGGGTGGCTCGGCGGCGATTTGCCGCAGCGTCGCGTCGTGGAAGATGACGTACGCCGGGACGCCCTGCTCCTTGGCGGTGGCCGCGCGCCACGCGCGGAGCCGCTCGAAGACGGGCGCGGCGGCGGGGGACAGGTCGGCGACCACCGTGGCGGCGCCCCGGGGTTTGGCGGACCGGCCGCCCGCCGGACGTTCCGGCTCCTTGCGCAGGGTGACAGTGCGGCGGCGGCCGAGCACGTCCGCGCTCGCGTCGGTCAGCGCCAGCGTGCCGTAGTCGCCCTCGACGGCGAGCAGCCCTTCGGCGAGCAGTTGCCGCACCACGCCCCGCCACTCGGCCTCGCGCAGGTCGGTGCCGATGCCGAAGGTGCTCAGCGCGTCGTGGCCGTACTGGTCGATCTTGTCGGTGTGCTTGCCGAGCAGGATGTCGATGCTGTGCCCGGCGCCGAACCGCTGGTTGCGTTCGCGGTCGAGCCGGTAGACGGTGGACAGCAGCTTCTGCGCGGCGACGGTGCCGTCCCAGGACTCCGGCGGGTCGAGGCAGGTGTCGCAGTTGCCGCAGTCGGCCACCTCGGTCTCGCCGAAGTATTCGAGCAGCTGGGCGCGGCGGCAGCGGACCGTCTCGCAGAGCGCCAGCATCGCGTCCAGGTGGGCGGCGAGGTTGCGCCGGTGCGCCAGGTCGCCCTCCGACGTCTCGATCATCTTGCGTTGCTGCACCACGTCCTGGAGCCCGTACGCCAGCCAGGCCGTGGACGGCAGCCCGTCGCGCCCGGCGCGGCCGGTCTCCTGGTAGTAGCCCTCCACCGACTTCGGCAGGTCCAGGTGGGCGACGAAGCGTACGTCGGGCTTGTCGATGCCCATGCCGAACGCGATGGTGGCGACCATGACCAGGCCGTCCTCGCGCAGGAACCGCTGCTGGTTGGCGGCGCGGGTCGAGGCGTCCAGCCCGGCGTGGTACGGCAGCGCGGGGATGCCGTTGGCGACCAGGAACTCGGCGGTCTTCTCCACCGAGGCCCGGGACAGGCAGTAGACGATCCCGGCGTCGCCGGGGTGCTCGTCGCGCAGCAGGCTCAGCAGCTGGCGGCGCGGCTCCCGCTTGGGCACTATGCGGTACTGGATGTTGGGCCGGTCGAAGCTGGCCACGAAGTGCCGGGCCTCGGTGAGCCGCAGCCGGGTGGCGATCTCGGTGCGGGTCGCCCGGGTCGCGGTGGCGGTCAGCGCGATCCGCGGTACGTCCGGCCAGCGCTCGTGCAGCATCGACAGGTTGAGGTAGTCGGGGCGGAAGTCGTGGCCCCACTGGGAGACGCAGTGCGCCTCGTCGATCGCGAACAGCGCGATCCGCCCGCGTTCCAGCAGGCCGAGCGTGGACCGCACGGCGAGCCCTTCCGGGGCGAGGTAGAGCAGGTCCAGCTCACCGGCGAGGTAGGCCGCCTCGACCCGGCGCCGCTGCGCCGGATCCTGGGTCGAGTTGAGGAACCCGGCCCGGACGCCGACCGCGGTGAGGGCGTCGACCTGGTCCTGCATGAGCGCGATCAGCGGCGACACGACCACCGCCACACCGTCGCGGACCAGCGCGGGGATCTGATAGCACAGCGACTTGCCGCCACCGGTGGGCATGAGCACCAGCGCGTCGCCGCCGGCCACCACGTGCTCGACGACCTCCTGCTGGAAGCCGCGGAAGGCGTCGTACCCGAAGACCCGCCGCAACACGTCGAGCGCATTGCCGGTCGGTGGGGAGCCGGCCGGTGGGGAGGTGGCCGATGGGGAGGTGGTCCGCTCGTCGGTGGGGGAGACCATCCGCGCAGTCTACGAGCGTCCCCCGACAGCGCCCGCCTCGGCGAGCCGTCCCGAGGGCGGCGAACTGTTCCGGTCGTCACCCCGTGGAATCCCGAGCCGGGTCGCAGCCGTTAGAGTCGCTGATTGACCATGCGCGGCCGACCGGCCGCGGCGCCACGGCTGGGGGTAGCGGGTGAGCGAGGCGCGTACAGCGGGTGACCTGGGGCCGACCGAGGGGGAGACGGCGCCGGCCGAGTCGGACACCTCCCTGGTGGTGGTGACCGGCCTGTCCGGCGGCGGTCGCAGCACCGTGGCCCGGGCGCTGGAGAACGTCGGCTACTACGTGGTCGACAACCTGCCGCAGGCGTTGCTGCTGGACATGGCCGAGCTGGCGTTCAAGGCCGGCGGCGCGGCCCGGCGTACGGCGATGGTGCTGGACGTGCGCTCCCGCGCGTTCTCCACCGACCTGGCCGGGGCGATCCGGGAGCTGCGCGAGCGCGGCTTCTCCCCCCGGGTGGTCTTCGTCGACGCCGACGACGAGGTGCTGATCCGCCGGTTCGAGAGCGTGCGCCGCTCGCACCCGTTGCAGGGCGACGGGCGGCTGGCCGACGGCATCGCGGTCGAGCGGACCCTGCTGGAGGAGGCCCGCGAGCAGGCCGACGTGATCATCGACACCAGCCACCTGAACGTGAACCAGCTGCGCCGCCGGGTCGAGGAGCTGTTCGGTGGTGAGGACGCCCGCCGGCTGCGGATCACCGTGATCTCGTTCGGCTTCAAGTACGGCCTGCCGCCGGATGCCGACTTCGTGATGGACGCGCGCTTCCTGCCGAACCCGTACTGGGTGCCGGAGCTGCGTGAGCACACCGGCCGGGAGGAGGCGGTCAGCGCGTACGTGCTGGGCCAGGAGGGCGCCGACGCGTTCGTGGCCGGCTACGCCGACCTGGTCAACGCCACCACCGCCGGGTTCGAGCGGGAGGGCAAGCGCTACCTGACCGTGGCGGTCGGCTGCACCGGCGGCAAGCACCGCAGTGTGGCCATCGCCGAGGAGCTGGCGTCCCGGCTGCGCCACTCCGGCATCGCCGCCAACGCCCAGCACCGGGACCTGGGGCGGGAGTGACCCCGACCAGGGTGGTCGCCTTCGGCGGCGGGCACGGGCTCTCGGCGTCGCTGCGGGCGCTGCGTCACTGCGTACCCGAACTGGACCTGGACATCACCGCGGTGGTCACCGTCGGTGACGACGGCGGCTCCAGCGGCCGGTTGCGCGCCGAGCGCGGCGGCCTGCCGCCGGGCGACCTGCGTCAGGCGCTCGTCGCCCTGGCCGGTGACCACCCGGCCACCCGGCGCAGCGCGGCGTTGTTCCAGCACCGCTTCGCCGCCGCCGTGCCGCCGGCGCCGACGATCGCCGCGCCGGTCCCGGTCGCGGTGGGCGACTCGCTGGCCGGTCACGCGGTCGGCAACCTGCTGCTGCACGGGCTCACCGAGCTGCTCGGCGATCCGGTGGCCGCGCTCGACCACGCCGGGGCGATGCTCGGCGCGGTGGGACGGGTGCTGCCGATGTCCCGCCAGCCGGTCGGCATCGAGGCCCGGGTCCGCGGCGCCGACCCGGAGCATCCGGACGAGGTGTCCACGGTGCGCGGCCAGCATCAGGTCGCGGTCACCCCGGGCACCGTCGAGTCGCTGCGGCTCAACCCGTCCGCGCCGGCCGCGTGCGCCGAGGCGGTGACGGCGGTACGCGCGGCGGACTGGCTGATCTTCGGGCCCGGCAGCTGGTACACCAGCGTGCTGCCGCACCTGCTGGTGCCGGGGCTGGCCGACGCGATCGTGTCCAGCCCGGCGCGGCGGCTGGTGACACTCAACCTGGTGGCCGAGAAGGAGACCTCAGGGCTCTCCCTGCCCGACCATCTGGACACCCTGCGGCGCTATCTGCCCGAGCTGAAGGTGGACCGGGTGCTCGCCGACTCCACGGCGGTGGGTGATCCCGCGGCGGTCGAACGTGCGGCAGAATCGCTTGGTGCCCGGCTGGTCCTCGCTCCCGTCGCCGTCCTGGACGGCACGCCCCGTCATGACCCAGCCGCCCTGGGCGCCGCGCTGGTGCCTGTCCTGCGCGCCGATCGTTAGACACGTACGTAAACACCGGCGACACGCCGGAACCGGTCCGTGAGGGGGCGCACTATGGCGATGACGGCTGCGGTCAAGGACGAGCTGAGTCGGGTCGACGTGCCCAAGCCCTGCTGTCGCCGGGCGGAGATGGCCGCCCTGCTGCGTTTCGCCGGCGGCCTGCACATCGTGTCGGGCCGCGTCGTGGTCGAGGCGGAGCTGGACACCGGCGCGGTGGCCCGCCGGCTGCGGCGGGAGATCGCCGAGGTCTACGGCTACCCGAGCGAGATCCACGTGCTCGCCTCCGGCGGCCTGCGCAAGGGCAGCCACTTCATCGTGCGGGTGGTCAAGGACGGCGAGGCGCTCGCCCGGCAGACCGGCCTGCTCGACGTGCGGGGCCGCCCGGTGCGCGGCCTGCCGCCGCACGTGGTGGCCGCGAACGTCTGCTGTGCCGTGTCGGCCTGGCGGGGCGCGTTCATGGCGCACGGCTCGCTGACCGAGCCGGGCCGTTCGAGCGCCCTGGAGATCACCTGCCCCGGCCCGGAGTCGGCGCTGGCGCTGGTCGGCGCCGCCCGCCGGATCGGCATCACCGCCAAGAACCGCGAGGTGCGCGGCGTGGACCGGGTGGTGGTCAAGGACGGTGACGCAATCGCCGCGCTGCTCACCCGCATCGGCGCGCACTCCAGCGTGCTGGCCTGGGAGGAGCGGAGGGTACGCCGGGAGGTGCGCGCCACCGCCAACCGGCTGGCCAACTTCGACGACGCCAACCTGCGCCGCTCCGCGCGTGCCGCGGTGGCCGCCGCCGCCCGGGTGACCCGCGCGCTGGAGATCCTCGCCGACGACGCCCCGAACCACCTGACCTCGGCCGGGCGGCTGCGGCTGGAGCACCGTCAGGCCTCGCTGGAGGAGCTGGGCGCGCTCGCCGAGCCGCCGCTGACCAAGGACGCCATCGCCGGCCGCATCCGCCGGCTGCTCGCGCTGGCCGACAAGCGTGCCCGTGACCTGGGCATCCCGGATACGGAAGCGGCAGTCACGCCGGACATGCTCGTGGTCTGATAGGACTCGGGCGGCAGCGCACCGCGAGCGGGATCACCACCCGCCGCAGCGCGACGCCGCGCGCTCGGATATGGTCGCTGCGTACGGCAAGGGGGCCGGAACAGGCGCTCCTCGCCGTGCTCACCGCCTCGGGCGGTCAGGTCTCCGGGACCGCGGCGGGGTGGCCGAGATGACATGTCGACGGCCGGCTCCAACGGTCGGCGCACACACCTCCGCCGGCCCCGGTCTGGCGCCGGCGGACCAGAACGCGAGGAGATGGGACCTGTGACCATCCGGGTTGGCATCAACGGCTTCGGCCGGATCGGCCGCAACTTCTTCCGGGCAGTGCTGGCGTCCGGCGCTGACATCGAGGTCGTGGCGGTCAACGACCTGACCGACAACGCGACGCTCGCCCACCTTGTCAAGTACGACAGCATCCTGGGCCGCCTCCCGCACGAGGTGAAGGCCACCGCCGACGAGATCACCGTGGGCGGCAAGACCATCAAGGCGTACGCCGAGAAGGACCCGGCCAAGCTGCCGTGGGGCGAGGTCGGCGCCGACGTCGTCATCGAGTCCACCGGCTTCTTCACCGACGGCACCAAGGCCAAGGCGCACCTCGACGGCGGGGCCAAGAAGGTCATCATCTCCGCGCCGGCGAAGAACGAGGACGTCACCGTGGTCATGGGCGTCAACCAGGACCAGTACGACCCGGCCAAGCACAGCATCATCTCGAACGCCTCCTGCACCACCAACTGCCTCGCGCCGATGGCGAAGGTCCTGCAGGACACGTTCGGCATCAAGCAGGGTCTGATGACCACCATCCACGCGTACACGCAGGACCAGAACCTGCAGGACGCGCCGCACAAGGACCTGCGCCGGGCCCGGGCCGCCGCGCTCAACATCGTGCCGACCTCGACCGGCGCCGCGAAGGCCATCGGCCTGGTGCTGCCGGAGCTCAAGGGCAAGCTGGACGGCTACGCGCTGCGCGTGCCGATCCCGACCGGCTCGGCCACCGACCTGACCGTCGAGGTCGGCCGGGAGACCACTGTGGACGAGGTGAACGCCGCGCTCAAGGCCGCCGCCGAGGGCCCGCTGCGGGGCATCCTCACCTACAACGAGGACCCGATCGTCTCCGCCGACATCGTGACCGACCCGGCGTCGTGCATCTTCGACGCGCCGCTGACCAAGGTGATCGGCAACCAGGTCAAGGTCGTCGGCTGGTACGACAACGAGTGGGGCTACTCGAACCGCCTCGTCGACCTGGTCAAGCTGGTGGGTCAGTCGCTGTGACGATCCGTAACCTCGACGACCTGCTCGCCGAGGGGGTGTCGGGTCGGCGCGTGCTGGTGCGCGCCGACCTGAACGTCCCGCTCGACAAGCAGACCGGGGAGATCACTGACGACGGCCGGATCCGGGCCGTCCTGCCGACGCTGAGCGCGCTGGTGCAGGCCGGCGCGAAGGTGGTCGTCTGCTCGCACCTGGGCCGCCCGAAGGGCGCGCCGGACCCGCAGTTCAGCCTCCGCCCGGTCGCCGGGCGGCTCGGTGAGCTGCTCGGCGCCCCGGTGCACTTCGCCGAGGACACCGTCGGCGACTCGGCGCGGGCATGCGTGGCCGACCTGGCCGACGGGCAGGTCGCGCTGCTGGAGAACCTGCGGTTCAACAAGGGCGAGACCAGCAAGGACGACGCGGAGCGGGGCGCGTTCGCCGACCAGCTCGCCGCGCTCGGTGACGCCTACGTGGACGACGCGTTCGGCGCGGTGCACCGCAAGCACGCCAGCGTGCACGACGTACCGGCCCGGCTGCCGCACTACGCGGGCCGGCTGGTGCTGCGCGAGGTCGAGGTGCTCAGCCGCCTCACCGGCTCCCCGGAGCGGCCGTACGTGGTGGTGCTGGGCGGCTCGAAGGTCTCCGACAAGCTCGCCGTGATCGAGGCGCTGCTGCCGACCGTGGACCGGCTGCTCATCGGCGGCGGGATGTGCTTCACCTTCCTCAAGGCCCAGGGCCACGAGGTGGGCACGTCGCTGCTGGAGAAGGACATGGTCGAGACCTGCCGCAACCTGATGGAGCGCGCGCCGGGCAAGATCATGCTCCCGGTCGACGTGGTGGCCGCCGACGCGTTCGCGCCTGATGCCGCGCACGACACCGTGCCGGCCGACGGCATCCCCAGCCACCGGCTGGGCCTGGACATCGGCCCGGAGACGGTGGCCGGTTTCGCCGCCGCGCTGTCGCAGGCGAAGACCGTCTTCTGGAACGGCCCGATGGGCGTGTTCGAGATGGCGGCGTTCGCCAACGGCACCCGGGGCGTGGCCGAGGCGATCACCAAGGCCGACGCGTTCAGCGTGGTCGGCGGCGGCGACTCGGCCGCGGCGGTGCGCGCGCTGGGCCTCGACGAGTCCTCGTTCGGGCACATCTCCACCGGTGGTGGCGCCTCCCTGGAATACCTGGAGGGCAAGACCCTCCCCGGCATCGCGGCCCTGGAGAACTGAATGGCGAGCACGACCCGCCGGCCGCTGATGGCCGGCAACTGGAAGATGAACCTGAACCACCTCGAGGCCAACCTGCTGGTGCAGAAGCTGGCCGCGAGCCTGAACGAGAAGCAGCTCACCGACGTCGAGTGCGTGGTGCTGCCGCCCTTCACCGACCTGCGTACCGTGCAGACCGCCGTGGACGGCGACAAGCTGCTGATCGGCTACGGCGCGCAGGACCTGTCTCCGCACCCGTCCGGCGCGTACACCGGTGACATCGCCGGGCCGATGCTGGCCAAGCTGGGCTGCGGGTACGTGGTGGTCGGCCACTCCGAGCGGCGGCAGTACCACAACGAGGACGACGCGCTCGTCAACGCGAAGGTGGCGGCGGCGCTGGCGAACGGGCTCACCCCGATCCTCTGCATCGGCGAGGGCCTGGAGGTCCGGGAGCAGTCGGGTCAGGTGCGGCACTGCTGCGACCAGCTCGACGGCGCGCTGAAGGGGCTCACCGCCGAGCAGGTCACCAAGGTCGTCGTGGCGTACGAGCCGGTCTGGGCGATCGGCACCGGCAAGACGGCGACCCCGGAGGACGCCCAGGAGGTCTGCGGCGCGGTGCGCAAGCGCATCGCCGAGACCTACGACGAGGGCACCGCCGCGCAGGTCCGGATCCTGTACGGCGGGTCGGTCAAGGCGTCGAACGTCGCCGCGATCATGGCGCAGCCGGACGTGGACGGGGCCCTGGTCGGGGGCGCCAGCCTGGACGCGGACGAGTTCGCGCAGATCTGCCGGTTCCCGGAGCACATCGCTCGCTGATCGCTCGCTATCCTTGACGCTGCCCGTCCACCGGTCGGTGCCGCCGTGCCCGACAGGTCCGGGCAGTGATCGCAACGAGAGGACTGACCCCCGCCATGCCGATCTGGTTCGCCTACACGATGATCACGTTGCTGGTCATCACCAGCGTGCTGCTCGTCCTGCTGATCCTCCTGCACCGCGGCAAGGGCGGCGGGTTGTCGAGCATGTTCGGCGGCGGCGTCAGCTCCAGCCTGGCCGGTTCGTCGGTGGCCGAGAAGAACCTCGACCGCTACACCGTTCTGGTGGGAATCGTCTGGTTCGCCTGCATCGTCGGGCTCGGACTCTGGCTGCGGCTGCAGATGGCCAGCGGCACCTGAGTCGGCGCTGAGAAGCGTACAATCTGCGCGCGGTCCGTCACGGACCGCGCGCAGTTTTGTTTCTCCGCGCGTCGCCCGTCGCCTGCCCCCTCCGGCGGCGGTCCCCTCCGACGACAGGGAGCGAGCAACCGTGCCCAGCAACAACGTCATCCGCGGCACCCGGGTCGGGTCCGCCCCCGAGCGGTTCGACCAGCGGGTGGAGCCCGCGCCGCGCCGCCCGGTCGTCTACTGGTGCCGCCACGGGCACCGGGTCGAGTTCCTGATCGCCGCCGAGGCGGAGACGCCGGCGGCCTGGGAGTGCCCCCGCTGCGGCGAGCCCGCCGGCCCCGACCCGGGCGCCCCGCCGGACCGCGAGCGCGCCGAGCCGTACAAGACCCATCTCGCGTACGTGCAGGAGCGGCGCACGCCGGAGGAGGGGGAGGCGCTGCTGGCCGAGGCCCTCGACGCGCTGCGCCGACGTCGTGGCCGCGCCTGAGCCGAGGCGTTAAGAAGGGGCCCCTTCTCTACCGGAGACGTTAAGAAGGGGCCCTTCCTTACACCTCAGCGGAGGCTGCGCAGGCGCGGCGGCACGTTCGCCGCCGCGGCCCGGTCGAGCAGCCAGAGGGTACGGGAGACGCCCCGCACCCCGGCGGCCGGCACCTGCACCGGCCCGGCCCCGGCCAGCGCCATGCCCACCGCCCGGGCCTTGTCCGCCCCGGCGGCGATCAGCCAGACCTCCTCGGCCGTGTTGATCGTCGGCAGGGTCAGCGTGGTCCGCGCCGGCGGCGGCTTCGGGCTGCCCCGCACCGCGCTGACCGGCCGGTTGTCGTGGTGCACCGGGTGCTCCGGGAACACCGACGCCACGTGCCCGTCCTCACCGACGCCGAGCATCAGCACGTCGAAGTGCGGCACGATCGCGTTACCGGGCCGGGCGGCGGCGGCCAGCTCCCGGGCGTACCCGGCGGCGGCCGCCTCCGGGTCGTCACCGGCGGCGCCGTCGGAGGCCGGCATCGGGTGGATCCGGGCCGGGTCCAGCGGCACCGTGTCCAGCAGCGCCGCCCGCGCCTGCGTCTCGTTGCGCTCCGGGTCACCGGCGGGCAGGAACCGCTCGTCACCCCACCACACGTCGACCCGGGACCAGTCGACGGCGTCCCGGGCGGGCAGCTGCCCGACCGCCCGGTACACCGCCGCGGCGATCCGCCCGCCGGTCAGCACCACCGACGCCTGGCCGCGCTCGGCCTGCGCGTCGAGCAGCTTCACCACCAACCGGGCCGCCACCGCCTGCGCCAGCAGGTCGGGGTCGGCGTGTACGGCGACACTCGCCTCAGTCATCCGTCGAGCCCTCGTGTTCCGACCGCCCACCGGCGGTCACCTGTGCCTCCGACCGCCCGGTCCGGGCGGTCACTCGTTCGCGGTCGCGCCCGCGTGCGCGGTCACGCCGGCCTCGGCCCGCTGGGCGGTCGCCGGATCCTTCCACACGTGCACCCGCTGGGCCGGACGCTGGTCGAGCCCGGTGATCCCGGCGGTGGCGCCGAGCGCCTCCGCGTACACCTGGTCGGCGTCGAGGCGGCGCAGCTCCTCGGCCAGTTCGTCGCCGAGCGGCCGGCGTACCAGCGGCAGCATGCGGTCCTCCTGCCCGGTACGCCGGAACACCGCGACGCTGTCGTCCCGGGTGAGCGTCAGCTCGTCGCCGTTGGCGCAGCGCAGCTGCACCTGGCGCATCCGCGGGAACTCGTCGGTGGCGGTCAGGACCGGGTCGATGCCGAGCCGGGCGGTGAGCCACCCGCGCATCAGCGCCGCCGTCGGGTCCGACGGGGGCGCCACCACGCTCGCCTCGGTGACCCGGGCCTGGGTGGTGTCGAACGCGCCTGCCACGAGCGTGCGCCACGGCGTGATCCGGGTCCACGCCAGGTCGGTGTCGCCGGGGGCGTAGTCGTGGGCCCGCTGCCGCAGCGCGGCGATCGGGTCGGCCGCCTGCGCCGAGTCGGTGATCCGCCGGTCCGCGACCACGCCGAGGAAGTCGGTGGAGATCTCCTGCGGCGGCTCGCCGTGCCACCAGGTCACCACCGGTACGTCCGGCACCAGCAGCGGCATCACGACGGATTCGGCGTGCAGGGCGAGCCGCCCGTACATCCGGGTCACGACCGCCTCGCACGGGCCGAGCCGGCCGCCCACGACGATCTCCGCGTCCAGCCGGTTGCGGTCCCGTTCCACGTCGGAGCGGACCACCACGAGCAGACGGCACGGATGCGCCGCCGCGGCGATGGTGGCCGCGGCCTCGGCCTCGCGTACCCGCTTCTCGTCCACCACCACGATCAGCGTGAGCGCCATGCCACTGGCCACCCCGCCCGCGCTGCGCCGTTCCGCGGCCAGCGCCTTCACCACCTCGTTGCCGGTGGTGTCCCACAGCCCGATCAATGGAGCCTCCTGGTTCGCTCGCAGTGCTCGCTCACGCTCTCCGCCAAGCCCGGCCCTCGCGGGCCAGCATCTCGTCGGCGGCCCGGGGCCCCCACTCACCGGCCCGGTACGGCTCCGGGGTCGTGCCCTCCCAGGCGTGCTCCAGCGGGTCGACGACCTGCCAGCTCTGCTCCACCTCGGCGGCGTCCGGGAACAGCGTCCGGTCGCCGATCAGCACGTCCAGCACCAGCCGCTCGTACGCCTCGGGGCTGGACTCGGTGAACGCCTCGCCGTACTGGAAGTCCATCGCGATGTCGCGGACCTCCATCGTGGTGCCCGGCACCTTGGAGCCGAACTTCAGCACCACGCCCTCGTCCGGCTGCACCCGGATGACCAGCTGGTTGGGGCCGAGGGACTCCATGTCGGCGGCGTTGAACGGCAGGTGCGGCGCCTTCTTGAACATGATGGCGACCTCGGTGACCCGCCGGGGCAGCCGCTTGCCGGCCCGGATGTAGAACGGCACCCCGGCCCAGCGGCGGTTCTGGATGCCCAGCTTCACCGCCACGTACGTCTCGGTGGTGGAGCCCTCCGGGACGCCCTCCTCCTCGAGGTAGCCCTTGGCGCGTTCGCCGCCCACCCAGCCGGGCAGGTACTGGCCGCGCACGGTGTCCTCGGAGACGTCGTGCGGCACGGTGATCGCCTTGAGCACCTTGAGCTTCTCGGCCCGGATCTCGTCGGCGTCGAAGCTCGTCGGCTCCTCCATCGCGACCAGGGCGAGCAGCTGGAGCAGGTGGTTCTGGAGCACGTCGCGGGCGGTGCCGACGGAGTCGTAGAAGGCCGCGCGGGTGCCGATGCCGACGTCCTCGGCCATGGTGATCTGCACCGAGTCGACGTACTTGGAGTTCCACAGCGGCTCGAACAGGTTGTTGGCGAAGCGCAGCGCCAGGATGTTCTGGACCGTCTCCTTGCCCAGGTAGTGGTCGATCCGGAACACGTCCTGGCGGGTGAACACGTCGTCGACGAGGTCGTTGAGGGCCTTGGCCGAGGGCAGGTCGTTGCCGAACGGCTTCTCCACGACCACCCGCCGCCAGCCGCCGGACTTGGCGTTGTCCGCCATGCCGGTGCGGGCGAGCTGCTTGAGCACCACCGGGAAGGCCGCCGGGGGGATGGAGAAGTAGAAGGCCGCGTTGCCGGCGATGCCGTGCGAGTCGCGCAGCTCGTCGAGCGTGGCGGCGAGCTGGTCGAACGCCGCGTCGTCGTCGAACGAGCCGCCGACGAACTTGATGTTGCCGGCGAGCCGGGCCCACACCTCCTCCCGCCACGGGGTGCGGGCGTGCTTCTTGGCCGCGTCGTGCGCCACCGACTCGAAGTCGCCGTCGCCCCAGTCCCGGCGGGCGAAGCCCAGGACCACGAAGCCGGGCGGCAGGAGCCCCCGGTTGGCCAGGTCGTAGACCGCCGGCAGCAGCTTCTTGCGGGCCAGGTCACCGGTCACCCCGAAGATCACCAGGGCACACGGCTCGGGGATCCGGGGCAGCCGCCGGTCCTGCGGATCGCGCAGCGGGTTCACCGGGCCACCTCCTCCTGCGTCTCGGTCCGCTGATTCCAGGTCATTGATCGTCACGTGCGTGTCCGTCCGGCCGTTTCCAGGAGCTGGGCGACACCCGCCGCCCGCTCGGTCAGGTGCAGGCGCAGCACCCGGTGCTCCCAGCCGGCCAGGGCCCGCCGGTCGCCGGCGGCCTGGGCCGCCTGGAGCTGCGCGAAGGTGTACGGACGACCGGGCACGTCCAGATCATCGGTGACCGCACCGGTGATCTGGAGATGCCGGCCGTACGGGTCGGTGTGCTCCGGCCGGCGCGGTCCCCAGCCGAAGGTGACCGGCCGTCCGGCGGCCCGGGCCAGCAGCGGGCGCAGCCCGGTGACCGCCGCGTCGGCGTGCCGGTCGAGGTACGCGGTCACCACGAGGTGCTCCCGTTCGCCCAGCCCGTCGAGCAGCCAGCGCAGCGCGCCGGTCAGGTCGGCCGGTGCGCCGCTCGGGGCGTACACCTCGATCGCGTCCCGGACCGACGACGGCGGCCCGGCGTCGGGCTCGACGTCGACGTCGACCTCGATGGCGGCGGGTGCCGCGAACGGGTCGGCCCGCAGCGTCACCGCGGCGGCCGCGGCGGCGTAGGTCCAGGTCAGCAGGTGCGCGCCGAGCGGACCGTTCACCGCGATGTCGGCGGCCACACCCGGTCCGACGCCGGCGCCGAGGGCGCCGCCGAGACCGACCGTGAGCACGCCCGGCCCGGTGGCACCGGGGGAGCCGGGGGACTCCGCGACCACCGGCAGGAGCCGTCCGCCGGTCGCGTCGGCCAGCAGTGCGCCGGCCCACCGGCCCAGACCGTCGAGGCCGGTGCCGTCGGGAACGAGCGCGACCGTGTCCCGTCCGGCGCCGGGCGCCGCGCCCAGGGCCGCGCCGAGCGCCAGGGCCGGGTTGTCCCGGTCCCGGTCGAGCGCGCCGGTGAGCGCCTCCGCCTCGTCCAGCACCTCGGCCACCGGCGCGCCGGCCAGCGCCGCCGGGACCAGGCCGGACGCGGTGAGCGCGGCCCACGGCCCGGCCACGCCCGGTTCGGCCGGGATCACCACCGCGCCCAGCTCGTCGGCGCGCGCCGCCGGCTCGGAACCGGGTTCGGTGACCACCACGACGTGCCGGGCGGCATCGGGCCCCTCGTCCGCCCACGCCTGCCGGTAGGCCCGCAGGTGGGCGTCCGTGGTCCGGTCCAGGCCGCGCCGGGCGGCGAGCACCAGGAGGGTACGCGCCGGAGCGCCGGCGGCGAGCGCCGCCCGCACCGGCCCCGGATCGGCGGTGTCGAGCACCGTCACCCGGCGGCCCAGGCACTCGGCGACGACCTCGGCGGCGAGCGTGTCGCCGGGGTCGCCGGCCAGCACCACGTGGTCCAGGTCGTCCAGCTCGGCGGCCAGTTCGGCGAGCTGGGGGAGCAGCTCCCGGCTGTGCCGGTGGGCGTGCAGCCAGCCCAGGCGGGCGAGGGCCGCCGCCTCGGCGCCGGGCCCCCAGAGGGCCGGGTCGGCGGCGGCGAGCCGGGCCGGGACGTCGTGGGAGACGAGCGCGGCGCGTGCGGACGCGCCGAGGGCGTCCGCGCCGCGCACGGCCAGCCCGGCGGCCATGTCCGCCCGCCCGGCCAGCAGGTCACTCACGGCGCCACCTCGGCTTCCACACAGCGCTCCCTCACCGCTTCCACGGTACGGCGCGACGCGTCCCGGGGCCGGGCCCCGGGACGCGTCGGACGCCGTCGGTCACGCGTTGCCGCCGGCCTGCTGGGCCGCCTGCGCGTTGCCCTCGGCGGCCCGGTGCGGGCTGCCCGAGCCCTTGGCCGCCTCGGCGAGGGACTTCTTGACCCCCTCCAGCAGCTCCACCCAGCTCGCCTCGAACTTCTCCACGCCCTCGCGCTCCAGCGTGGCGATCACGTCGGACAGATCCACGCCCACCGACTGGAGGTCGGCGAAGACCTGACGCGCGTCGTCGTACGCGACGGTGACTGTGTCCGCCTTCGTCTCGCCGTGCTCGGCGTAGGCGTGGATGACCGGCTCCGGCATGGTGTTGACGGTGCCGGGCGCGATCAGCTCCTCGACGTAGATGACGTCCCGGTAGTCCGGGTTCTTCGTCGAGGTGGAGGCCCACAGTGGGCGCTGCGGGTGGGCGCCCGCGTCGGCCAGCTTCTGCCAGCGCGCCGAGGAGAACACCTCGCCGTAGCGCTCGTACGCCAGCCGGGCGTTGGCGACGGCGGCCTTGCCGCGCAGCGCCTTGGCCTGGTCCGAGCCGATCTTCTCCAGCCGCTTGTCCACCTCGGTGTCGACCCGGGAGACGAAGAACGAGGCGACGGAGCCGATCTTCGACAGGTCGTGCCCGTTCTCCTTCGCCTGCTCCAGGCCGGCCAGGAAGGCGTCCATCACCTGCGAGTACCGGTCCAGCCCGAAGATCAGCGTGACGTTGACGCTGATCCCCTCGGCCAGCGTCGCGGTGATCGCGGGCAGGCCCTCCTCGGTGGCCGGGATCTTGATGAACAGGTTCGGCCGGTCGACCAGCCACCACAGCGCCTTGGCCTCGGCGACGGTCTTCGCCGCGTCGTGCGCCGAGCGCGGGTCCACCTCGATCGACACCCGCCCGTCCACGCCGCCGCTGACGTCGTACGACGGGCGCATCACGTCGCAGGCCCACCGCACGTCGTACGTGGTGAGCATGCGGACCGCCTCCTCGACGTCCACGCCGCGTACGGCGAGGTCACGAAGCTGCCAGTCGTACTCGTCGGCGTCGCTCAGCGCCTTGGCGAAGATCGTCGGGTTGGTGGTCACCCCTGCCACGTGGCTCTGCCGGCGCAGCTTGTCCAGCCCGCCGGAGCTCAGCCGTACCCGGGAAAGGTCGTCGAGCCAGATCGCCACCCCGGCGCCCTGGAGCTCCTTCAGCCTGTCCGTCATGACGCCCACGCTCCCCTCAGTTGCCGGTCGTGAAACCGGTGATGTCGCCCACCCGGGTCAGCGCCGCGTGCGCGGCGGCCACGATCCGGTCGGGGGTGAACCCGAACTGCTCGAAGAGCACGGTGTGCGGCGCGCTGGCGCCGTAGTGCTCGATGCTCACGCACTCGCCGCTGTCGCCGACGATCGCCCGCCACGACATCGCGATGCCCGCCTCCACGCTCACCCGTGCCTTTACCCCGCGCGGCAGCACCGACTCCCGGTACGCCTCGTCCTGGGCGAAGAACCACTCCTGGCAGGGCATGGAGACGACCCGGGTGGGGGTGCCGTCGGCCTCCAGCCGCTCCCGCGCGGTGAGGCAGAGCTGCACCTCGGAGCCGGTGCCGATGATGATCACCTGCGGCTTGCCGTTGGACGCCTCGGCCAGCACGTACCCGCCCTTGGCCACGCCCTCGGCGCCGGCCAGGTCGGTGCGGTCGAGCGTCGGCAGCGCCTGGCGGCTGAGCGCCAGCGCGGTCGGCCGGTCGGTGTGCTCCAGGGCCTGCCGCCACGCCCACACCGTCTCGTTGGCGTCAGCCGGGCGGACCACGTCCAGGCCGGGGATGGCCCGCAGCGCGGTCAGGTGCTCGATCGGCTGGTGCGTCGGGCCGTCCTCGCCCAGGCCGATCGAGTCGTGCGTCCAGACGTACGTCACCGGCAGCTTCATCAGCGCGGCCAGCCGCACCGCCGGGCGCATGTAGTCGCTGAACACCAGGAACGTGCCGCCGTACGGGCGGGTGCCGCCGTGCAGGGCGATGCCGTTGAGGATCGAGCCCATGGCGTGCTCGCGGATGCCGAAGTGCAGCGTGCGGCCGTACTCGTCACCGGGGAAGTCCTTGGTGGCGTGCGCGGCCGGGACGAACGACCGCTCGCCCTTCATCGTGGTGTTGTTGCTCTCGGCCAGGTCGGCCGAGCCGCCCCACAGTTCGGGCAGCACCGGCGCCAGGGCCTCCAGGATCTTGCCGGAGGCGGCGCGGGTGGCGATGCCCTTGGCGTCCGCCGGGAAGGTCGGCAGCGCGTCGGTCCAGCCGGTCGGCAGGGTACGGGTGGCCATCCGGTCCCACAGCGCCTTGCGCTCCGGGTTGGCCTGCGCCCAGGCGTCGAACCCGGTGGTCCACTCGGCCTGCTCCTGCGCACCGCGCTCCAGCACCTGACGGGCGTGCTTGAGCACCTCCTCGTCGACCTCGAAGGTGCGCTGCGGGTCGAAGCCGAGGATCTCCTTGGTGGCCTTGACCTCGTCCGCGCCGAGCGCCGAGCCGTGGATCTTGCCGGTGTTCTGCTTGTTCGGGGCGGGCCAGCCGATGATCGTGCGCAGCGCGATGAACGACGGCCGGTCGGTCTCCGCCTTGGCGGCCAGCAGCGCCTGGTAGAGCGCCTCCACATCCTCGTGGTAGTCGCCCTGGTCGGCGTCGCCGCTGCGCCAGTCGACGGTCTGCACGTGCCAGCCGTACGCCTCGTAGCGGGCCGCCACGTCCTCGCTCTTGGCGATGCGGGTGTCGTCCTCGATCGAGATCTCGTTGTCGTCGTAGATCACGCAGAGGTTGCCGAGCTGCTGGTGACCGGCGAGCGCGCTGGCCTCGTGGGTGATGCCCTCCTCGATGTCACCGTCGGAGGCGATGCACCAGATGTCGTGCCGGAACGGCGAGTCGGCGCGGTCCGGCTCGGGGTCGAACAGGCCGCGCTCGCGGCGGGCCGCCATGGCCATGCCGACCGCGTTGCCGAGGCCCTGGCCGAGCGGACCGGTGGTGGTCTCCACGCCCGGGGTGTGGCCGTGCTCCGGGTGACCCGGGGTGAGCGAGCCCCACTGGCGCAGCGCCTTGAGGTCGTCCAGCGACAGCGGGTAGCCGGAGAGGAAGAGCTGGATGTAGAGCGTCAGGCTGGAGTGGCCGGCGGAGAGCACGAACCGGTCGCGTCCGGCCCAGTTCGGGTCGGCGGGATTGTGCCGCATGACCCGGTTGAAGAGCAGGTACGCCACCGGGGCGAGGCTCATCGCCGTCCCCGGGTGGCCGTTGCCGGATTTCTCCACGGCGTCCATGGCCAGCACGCGGACCGTGTCGACGGCCCTGCGGTCGAGGTCGGACCAGTTGAGAGCGGGAAGCTCGGGTCGGTTGGCAGCCACGATGGTTGTGCTCCTCGGCAGATGGGCGGAACCCTCACTGATGACCCTATCGAGCGGTGCTAAACGTCCGCCCGGGGATCTCAGCATGCTGTTCTGTACGGATCGCGGACGTCTCGCCGTTCAACCCCAGGTGTGACGGCTCGCACCGTTGCCGGGTCCACGGGGCAGCGAAAACGACGCCGCGTAGTGTGTGGGGCGGTGTGTGGACCCGCAGCGGTCCGGGCCGAACGACCTCCCCCGCCGATGCCGGAAGGTGGCAATCCGTGAGCATGATCACCGAGCGCCCCGTCAGCAACCCTGCCGGGCAGTCGCCGGTGGGCGCGGTGGCGGAGTTGCCGGCGAGCGGCCGGCGGGACGTGCGCGCCGTGGTGGCGGCGTACGTGACGCTGACCAAGCCGCGGATCGTCGAGTTGCTGCTGGTGACCACCGTGCCGGCGATGATGCTGGCCCACGGCGGGATGCCGTCGCTGTGGCTGGTCGCGGTGGTGCTCGTCGGCGGGTCGCTCGCGGCCGGCGCGGCGAGCGTCATCAACTGCTACATCGACCGCGACATCGACCAGCTCATGCGGCGCACCAAGCGCCGCCCGCTGCCCGCGCACACCGTGTCGCCGCGCAGCGCGCTGGTCTTCGGCCTGGTGCTGGCCGCCGTGTCGGTGGCGCTGATGGCGGCGGCGACGAACTGGCTGGCGACGGTGCTGACGGTGGCTGCGATCGCCTACTACGACCTGGTCTACACGCTGTGGCTGAAGCGGACCACCGCCGCCAACACGTTCTGGGGCGGCATCTGCGGTGCGGCGCCGGTGCTGATCGGCTGGGCCGCTGTCACCGGCACGCTGGCGCCGGCCGCGTGGGGCCTGTTCGCTGTGGTCTTCTTCTGGCAGATGCCGCACTTCTACGCGCTGGCCATCAAGTACAAGGCGGACTACGCCCGCGCCGGGGTGCCGATGCTGCCGGTGGTGGCCTCGGTCCGGCGGGTCAATGCCGAGATCATCGGCTTCTCCTGGCTGACGGTGCTCTCCTCGCTGGCGGTGTGGCCGCTCGGGATGAGCCCGATCTACGGCGTGACGGCGCTCGTGGTCGGCGGGATCTTCCTCGTCGAGGCGCACAAGCTGTGCCGGCGCGCGACGCGCGGCGAGGCGGTCAAGCCGATGCGGCTGTTCCACTGGTCCACCACGTACCTCACGATCCTCTTCGCGGCCGTCGCGCTCGACGCGCTCATCTGACCCGCCCGTCCGGCGGTTCATCAGAAATTTTTTTCGGGCTTCCGCGGAGGGGGCCAACCTGGACAGATTGTGACGATCTCGCCTGTCCGCTTCGCCCAGGATTAAGCGACATGTACGGGCAAATTACCTGTGGTTCTTCTTAAACCGATGGGTAATTGGCATCACATTCAGTTCATGGTTCTCGCACATCCGGGTGGAAGTCTGCTTAGGCTTCGCGTCATGGCAGATGGTTCCGATACGACGCTGACGGCTGACAAGACCGCCGAGCAGGCCCCCAACGGCCTGGTCGCGGGCATCAAGTCGTTCGCCGCCGGGCACGGCGGCGCGAAGGCGGTCATCGAGTACGTCGGCAAGCGCGGCGCACGGATCGTCCTCGTGGGTTCCGACGGGGTATGGGCAGACCAGTTCGCCGACGACACGAACGTCGCGCGGCAGGCCTGCGCGAAGGCCGGAGTCGACGTCGAGAACGCCTGGGAGCGTGAACTGATGGACCAGATGCGTCCGAGCAACGACCTCTGGCGGTCGATGGCCCGGCGCACGATGGCCCGTTGACATAACCGAATGACCGACCACCACCAGTCGACCCGGGGGAAACCCCGGGTCGCTTTCGTCACCTGCGCCGAGCTGCCCGACCTCGACCCGGACGACCGGCTCGCGCTCGGCCCGCTCGCCGCCCGCGGCGTTCCCACCGAGATCGCCGTCTGGGACGACCCGGCCGTCGACTGGGACGGGTACGACCTGGCCGTGCTCCGCTCCCCGTGGGACTACGCGCTGCGGCGGGACGAGTTCGTCGCCTGGGCGCGTACCGTGCCGGCCCTGGTGAATCCGGCCGACGTGGTCGCCTGGAACACCGACAAGCGCTACCTGTCCGAGCTGGCCGCCGCCGGGGTCCCCACCGTCGCGACCGAGTGGGTCGAGCCCGGGCAGGCGTGGACGCCACCGGCCACCGGCGAGTACGTGCTCAAGCCGGCCGTCAGCGCCGGCAGCCAGGACACCGGCCGCTACGACCTGACCGACAGGCAGCACCGCGAGCTGGCGCTGGCCCACGTACGGCGGCTCTCCGGCGCCGGACGGGTCACCATGGTCCAGCCGTACCTCGACGCGGTGGACACCGCAGGGGAGACCGCCCTGCTGTTCCTGGCCGGCCCCGACGGCCTGGCGTTCAG
The DNA here is from genome assembly GCF_027460145.1 of Micromonospora sp. WMMA1949. Lineage (NCBI taxonomy): Bacteria > Bacillati > Actinomycetota > Actinomycetes > Micromonosporales > Micromonosporaceae > Micromonospora > Micromonospora sp. WMMA1949. The sequence continues at coordinate 4,626,565 of NZ_JAPZBG010000001.1, forward strand.
CCACGCGATCCGCAAGGGTCCGATGCTGACCGGGCCGGACCTGGGCGAGGCCGCGCTCTACAAGGAGGAGCGGATCGACGCCCGCGCCGCCACGGCGGAGCAGCGCGCGGTGGCCGAGAAGGTGCTCGCGGTGGTGCCCGGCGGCCCGGACCGGCTGCTCTACGCCCGGGTCGACCTGATCCCCGGCCCGGACGGCGAGCCCGTGCTGGTCGAACTGGAGCTGACCGAGCCGAGTCTGTTCGTCGGGTACGCCGACGGCGCCCCGGACCGGCTCGCCGACGCGGTGCTCACCCACCTGGCCCGCCGCTGAGGCCACCGGCCGCGTGACCGCCGCGGCCGCGACGGCCCGCACCGGCACCGGCACGACGCTCAGTCGCGGTCGCTGTGGTTCCGCGCCCAGCGACCGCCGATCGGCGGTGTGTCCAGCCGCAGCGCGGCCTCGGTGCCGGCCAGGTCGTTGTCCTCGAACGCGCAGGAGACGCAGCTGCCCGCCTCGGTGACCCAGATGCCGTACGCCTGGGTGTCGGCGTCCCGGTGCCAGATCCGGTTGCCGCGCACGGTGGCCGAGTCGAACGGCGCGGCGATCGTGATGCCGCCGCAGGCCGGCGGACCGTCCGGCAGCTCGTACGCCGTGCCGGGCCCCGGCGTGGCGGCGCTCCAGCCGGTGGAGCCGTCCGGGCGCACCTCGGCCAGGGAGAGCCGGTCGGCGCTGTTGTCGGACACCACGGCGTCGCGGGAGCCGACCCGCACCACCTTGCCCCGGTGCCCGCCGGCCGGCCAGTCGGCGTTGCCGTCGGTGACCTCGCGTGGGCCGTACCGCACCGCCTCGCCGGAGCCGGAGCAGGCCGGGGCGGAGCGGCGGCCGTTGTCCCGGATCCGGTTCCCGACGATCGACGTGTCCAGCATCGGCCTGTCGATCCGGATGCCGTCCAGCGCGTTGTCCCGGATGTCGTTGTCCTGGATGACCACATCGGCCGCCGCACCCCGGTAGCCGTGGCCCAGGTCGTGCTCGTGGTAGCCGAAACCACCGTTGCGGCTGATCCGGTTGCCCTGCACCGTGTACGAGCCGGGGGTGTTGCCCATGCTGATCCCGTCGCCCACGTTGGCGTCGATCACGCAGCCGGTGACCAGGCCGCCGCGCCCGGCGACCCCGGCGGTGCCGTTGCCCGACACGTCGAAGCCGGCCTCCAGGTTGTTGGTCATGGTGCAGCCGGAGACGATCAGCCCCTCGGCGCCCCAGTCGGAGATGCCGAACCGGTTGGCCTGGCTGTGGCAGCCGATGATCCGGAAGCCGCGCGGCGGGGTCCAGTAGTCCTTCTGCAGCTCCAGGAAGATGCCGTTGGTGCCGTTGCCGATGGTGGTGCAGTTGGCGATGGTGAGGCGCTCCACGTCGCCCCAGCCGCCGATGCCGACGCCGATCCCGGCGCCGCCCATCTGGTCGCCGTTGTCCAGCCGGCCGCATCCCACCACGACCACGCCGTCGATCAGGCTGTCCTGGAGGAAGTCGCAGCCCAGGCCGGTCGCGCCGGTGTGGTGGATGTAGAGGTTGCGGAACACGCCGCGCACCACGTACTGCAGGCCCAGCCCCTTGGCCAGGTAGTCGTAGGACGTCTGGGCCACGCCGGAGCCGTCGATCTCGAAGTCGGCGAACGTGCAGTCGGTGATGTGCCGGTCCCGGTCCGCGCCGTGCTGCACCGTGGTCCAGTAGGCGAGCGGGACCGGTGCGCTGCGGTCGCCCTCGTTGCTGAGCAGGAAGCGGGTCGCGGCCGGCCCGGCGCCGAGCAGCGAGACGCCGCTGCGCCAGACGGTCCCGGCGTCGCGGATCGAGTAGAGGCCGGGCGGGCAGTAGATCACCCGGGCCCGGCCGTCGGCGTCGTACCCGGCGCCGAGGCGGTCCACCAGCGCCGCCAGGGCGGGCTGGTCGTTGGTGACCCCGTCGCCGGTGAGGCCGTACTCGCGGGCGTCGCACCACAGCGGCGCTCCGGCGACCGGGGTCAGCCGTTGCGGGGTGGTGGTGGAGAGGCTCTTGCGCGACACGGGGAGCTCCCCTCGGGCGGACGGTCGGTGGCCCGTGCCGCTTTCCCGCTTCCGCCGCGCGGTAACGCCCCGCTCAGGCGGCGGCGCCCACCCGCTGCGCGGCGGGCGCGGCCGGAGCCTCCGGGGTGGCCGGCAGCCGCTCCCGGGTGGCCCAGAGCACGCCCAGCGTGGCCAGCAGCACCAGGCAGGAGCCGAGCATGTGTGCGCCGACCAGCACGCCGGGCAGGTGGGTGAAGTACTGGACGAAGCCGATCACGCCCTGGCCCAGCTCGACCGCGATCAGCACCGCTGCGGCCCGCGCGGCGCGCTCCGCGCCGACCGCCCGGAACGCGAAGTACAGCGCCACCGAGAGACCGATCAGCAGGAAGACGCCGTCGGCGTGGACCTGGGAGATCGCTGCCGGGTCCAGGCCGTTGCGGGCCGCGCCGTGGTCGCCGGCGTGCGGTCCGCTGCCGGTCACCCACGTGCCGACCACCAGCACCGACGCGCTCACCGCCGTGGTGATCCAGGCGAGGGTACGCAGCGGCGCCGGCACGGTCGGTGCCACCGGTCCGTCCGGCTCCTTGATGCGCCGCCAGAGCGCGTACGCGGCGGCGATCACCGCCATCGAGGCGAGGAAGTGCAGCCCGACCACCCACGGGTTGAGGTTGGTGAGCACGGTGATGCCACCGATGACCGCCTGGGCCGGGATGCCGAACAGCACGCCCACGGCCAGCGGGAGCAGTCCCCGGCGGCGGGGGCGGTGGGCCAGCACGGCCACCACCACGGCGAGCGCGATGATGCCCACCGCGAAGGTGAGCAGCCGGTTGCCGAACTCGATCACCCCGTGCACGCCCATCTCGGTGGTCGTGGTGTAGGAGTCGTCGGTGCACCGCGGCCAGGTGGGGCAGCCGAGGCCGGAGGCGGTGAGCCGGACGGCCCCGCCGGTGACCACGATCGCGACGTTCGCGATGATCGAGGCGAGCGCGAGGCGGCGCAGCAGCGTGGCGGAGACCGGGAACCGGACGGATCGCTTCACGGAGCGAATCCTACGCACCGTAGTTGATCCCGATCGGGTGACTCCGGCACCCCGGTGGTCGGAATCACCGGACCCCGGGTTTGCAGGCCCTCCGCGAATTACGTAACGTTGCCGTTGTGAAAAACGCGGCGGCGCTCTCCCGAACGCCGGTGGCCGGTCCGGTCGCCGGTGGTTCGCGCGCACGTCGCAGCGTACGGCGTGGCGAGCGGGAGGCCGCTCCGGCCGACCTGTCGACCCGCGACCGGGTCACCCAGCTGCTGCTGGAGCGTGGTCCCACCACCGCCGCGCAGCTCGGCACGGCCCTCGGTCTGAGCCCGGCGGCGATCCGCCGGCACCTCGACGCGATGCTCGCCGACGGTGACGTGGTCGCCCGCGAGCAGACCGTGCGCGGCAGCCGCGGGCGCGGCCGGCCGGCCAAGGTCTTCGCGCTCACCGAGGCGGGCCGGGGCCGCTGCGGCACCCACCACTACGACAACATGGCCACCGCCGCGCTGCGGTGGATCGCCCGCACCGGCGGCACCGAGGCGGTCGCGGCGTTCGCGGCCGAGCAGGTCTCCGCGCTGGAGACCCGCTGCCGGGCAGCCATGGAGGACGCCGGTGACGCCCCGCTCGCGCGGGCGGAGGCACTCGCCGGCGCGCTGACCGCCGAGGGTTACGCTGCCAACGCGTCCACGATCGCCTCCGGCGGCCAGCTCTGCCAGCACCACTGCCCGGTGGCGCACGTGGCCGCCGAGTTCCCTCAGCTGTGCGAGGCCGAGACCGAAGTGATCTCCCGTCTGGTCGGCACTCACGTACAGCGCCTGGCCACCATCGCGCACGGCGACGGCGTGTGCACCACGCACATTCCCGCCCAGTCCGGTTCCACCGTCACCACTGTGAGGACAGATAGATGACCGAGCAGATCGTCCAGCCCCTGACCCAGGAGGAGCAGCTCGCGGCCCTCGGTCGTTACGAGTACGGCTGGGCCGACCCCGACGTCGCCGGGGCCTCCGCCCAGCGCGGCCTCAGCGAGGCGGTGGTGCGCGACATCTCGGCCAAGAAGAACGAGCCGGCCTGGATGCTCGACCTGCGGCTCAAGGGCCTGCGGCTTTTCGGCCGCAAGCCGATGCCGAACTGGGGCGCCGACCTCACCGGGATCGACTTCGACAACATCAAGTACTTCGTGCGGTCCACCGAGAAGCAGGCCACCTCCTGGGAGGACCTGCCCGAGGACATCAAGAACACCTACGACAAGCTCGGCATCCCGGAGGCGGAGAAGCAGCGCCTGGTCGCCGGTGTCGCGGCGCAGTACGAGTCCGAGGTCGTCTACCACCAGATCCGTGAGGACCTGGAGGAGCAGGGCGTCGTCTTCCTGGACACGGACACCGCGCTCAAGGAGCACGAGGACCTGTTCAAGGAGTACTTCGGCACGGTCATCCCGGTCGGCGACAACAAGTTCGCCGCGCTGAACACCTCCGTCTGGTCCGGTGGCTCATTCATCTACGTGCCGAAGGGCGTGCACGTGGACATCCCGCTGCAGGCCTACTTCCGGATCAACACGGAGAACATGGGCCAGTTCGAGCGGACGCTGATCATCGTCGACGAGGGCGCGTACGTGCACTACGTCGAGGGCTGCACCGCGCCCATCTACTCCTCCGACTCGCTGCACAGCGCCGTCGTGGAGATCATCGTCAAGAAGAACGCCCGGTGCCGGTACACGACCATCCAGAACTGGTCGAACAACGTCTACAACCTGGTCACCAAGCGCGCCGTGTGCCACGAGGGCGCGACCATGGAGTGGGTCGACGGCAACATCGGCTCCAAGGTCACCATGAAGTACCCGGCGGTCTACATGACCGGCGAGCACGCCAAGGGCGAGGTGCTCTCGGTCGCGATGGCCGGCGAGGGCCAGCACCAGGACGCCGGCGCCAAGATGGTGCACGCCGCGCCGCACACCTCCTCGACCATCGTGTCGAAGTCGATCGCCCGGGGCGGCGGCCGCACCTCGTACCGCGGTCTGGTGCAGGTGCTGGAGGGCTCGACCAGCAGCAAGAGCACCGTCAAGTGCGACGCGCTCCTGGTCGACACGATCTCCCGCTCCGACACCTACCCGTACGTCGACATCCGCGAGGACGACGTGTCGATGGGCCACGAGGCGACCGTCTCCAAGGTCAGCGAGGACCAGCTCTTCTACCTGATGAGCCGGGGCCTGAGCGAGGACGAGGCGATGGCGATGATCGTGCGCGGCTTCATCGAGCCGATCGCCAAGGAGCTCCCGATGGAGTACGCGCTGGAGCTCAACCGTCTGATCGAGCTCCAGATGGAGGGCGCGGTCGGCTGACGCCGGCCACCCTCGCCTCACTGACACCGTCGTCGCAGAACAGACCAAGGAAGAGATGACTACCCAGGCTTCCGCGCCGCCCACGACCAAGTCGCAGGCGCTCCGCTCGTACGACGTCGCCGACTTCCCGGCCCTCACCGGCCTGGAGGAGGAGTGGCGCTTCACCCCGCTCAAGCGCCTGCGCGGCCTGACCGGGTCGGCGCAGGGCGCGACCGGCACGGTCCGGCACGAGTACGGTGACCTCCCCGAGGGCGTCACCGTCGACCGGATCGGCCGGGACGACCCGCGGGTGGGCAGCGTGCTCACCCCGTTCGACCGGGTCAGCGCGCTCGCGTACGGCGGGGTCGACGGCGCGCTGCTGGTGCGCGTCGACCGCGACGCGGTGGTGGAGGCGCCGGTGCGCCTGCGGGTGGTCGGTGAGAACGCCGAGGCGCCCGCCTTCGGCCACACGTTCGTCGAGGTGGACCGGTTCGCCGAGGCCACAGTGGTGATCGAGCACGTCGGCTCGGCCACGCTCGCCGACAACGTCGAGGTGTCGGTGGGCGACGGGGCGAAGCTGACCCTGGTCACGGTCGCCGACTGGGCCGACGACGCGGTGCAGGCGCAGCACCTCAAGGTGCGGCTGGGCCGCGACGCCCGGATCCTGCACGTGCAGGTCAGCCTCGGCGGCGACCTGGTCCGGCAGTACACGTCTGTCGAGTACACCCAGCGCGGCGGCGAGGCCGAGCTGTACGGCGTCTACTTCGCCGACTCCGGCCAGCACCTGGAGCACCGGCAGCTGGTCGACCACACCGTGCCGGACTGCCGCAGCAACGTCGGCTACCGGGGCGCGCTGCAGGGCGACGACGCGCACACGGTCTGGGTCGGCGACGTGCTGATCCGTGCCGAGGCCACCGGCACCGACACGTACGAGATCAACCGGAACCTGCTGCTCACCGACGGCGCGCGGGCCGACTCCGTACCCAACCTGGAGATCGAGACCGGCGAGATCGCCGGCGCCGGGCACGCCAGCGCGACCGGCCGCTTCGACGACGAGCAGCTGTTCTACCTGATGGCCCGGGGCATCCCGGAGGCCGAGGCGCGGCGCCTGGTGGTGCGCGGCTTCTTCGCCGAGCTGATCAACAAGATCCCGGTCGAGGACCTGCGCGAGCGCCTGGGCGACGCCATCGAGGCCCGGCTGGCGAAGGCCGGCGCCTGATGCTCAAGATCTGCTCCACCGAGGACGTGCCGAAGGGCACCGCGATCAGCGCCGACGTGGACGGCGTGCAGGTCGCGATCGTGCACGGCGAGGACGACGTGTTCTACGCCGTGCACGACGAGTGCTCGCACGCCGCCGTGGCGCTGTCCGAGGGCGAGGTCGAGGGCTGCACGCTGGAATGCTGGCTGCACGGATCCCGTTTCGACCTGCGTACCGGTGAGCCCACCGGGCTGCCCGCCACCGAACCCGTACCCGTCTATTCCGTCGAAGTCCGTGACGGCGACATCTACCTTTCCGTGGACGGCGACGGCCGTCCGCTGCCGAGCAATGGAGTGACCCGCTGATGAGCACCCTGGAGATCCGCGACCTGAAGGTGTCGGTCAAGCTGCCCGAGGGTGAGCTCAAGCCGATCCTGCACGGGGTCGACCTGACCGTGCGCTCCGGCGAGACGCACGCCATCATGGGCCCGAACGGCTCCGGCAAGTCCACGCTGGCGTACTCGATCGCCGGTCACCCGAAGTACGAGATCACCGGCGGCGAGGTGACCCTCGACGGCGAGGACGTGCTGTCCATGTCCGTCGACGAGCGGGCCCGCGCCGGCCTCTTCCTCGCCATGCAGTACCCGGTCGAGGTCCCCGGTGTGTCGGTGGCCAACTTCCTGCGTACCGCCAAGACCGCCATCGACGGCGAGGCGCCGAAGCTGCGCACCTGGGGCGGCGAGCTGCGCGGCGCCATGGAGCGCCTCCAGATGGACCCGGCGTTCGCGCAGCGCAACGTCAACGAGGGCTTCTCCGGCGGCGAGAAGAAGCGGCACGAGATCGTGCAGCTGGAGCTGCTCAAGCCGAAGATGGCGATCCTCGACGAGACCGACTCCGGCCTCGACGTGGACGCGCTGCGCGTGGTCAGCGAGGGCGTAAACCGGGTGCGCGACACCGGTGACACCGGCCTGCTGCTGATCACCCACTACACGCGCATCCTGCGCTACATCAAGCCGGACTTCGTGCACGTCTTCGTGGCCGGCCGGATCGTCGAGCAGGGCGGCCGGGAGCTGGCCGACAAGCTCGAGGAAGAGGGCTACGAGCGGTACGTCGCCGGGGCCGGCGCGGCGCGGGCCTGAGACTCGACATGACCTCGATGGCCATCCCGGCGGGCATGCCGCAGTACGACGACGTGCCGCGCTTCGACGTGGCGAAGGTGCGGGCCGACTTCCCGATCCTCGACCGGGAGGTCAACGGCCACCCGCTGGTCTACCTGGACAGCGCGAACACCTCGCACAAACCGCGGCAGGTGCTCGACGTGCTCGCCGAGCACTACGCGCTGCACAATGCCAACGTGTCGCGCTCGGTGCACACGCTGGGCACCGAGGCGACCGAGGCCTACGAGGGCGCGCGGGCGAAGATCGCCGCGTTCATCAACGCACCGAGCGTGGACGAGGTGGTGTTCACCAAGAACTCCACCGAGGCGATCAACCTCGTGGCGTACGCGTTCTCCAACGCGTCGCTGCGCGCGGACGGCGACCCGCGGTTCCGGCTGGGCCCCGGCGACGAGATCGTGATCTCCGAGATGGAGCACCACTCGAACATCGTCCCGTGGCAGCTGCTGGCGGAGCGCACCGGCGCGACGCTGCGCTGGTTCCCGGTCACCGACCAGGGCCGGCTCGACGAGTCCGGCCTGGACGACCTGGTCACCGAGCGGACGAAGATCGTCTCGCTGGTGCACATGTCGAACATCCTCGGCACCGTCAACGCCACCGCGCGGATCACCGCGCGGGTCCGTGAGGTCGGCGCGCTGCTGCTGCTCGACTGCTCGCAGTCGGTGCCGCACCTGCCGATGGACGTGGTCGACTACGACGCCGACTTCATCGTCTTCACCGGGCACAAGATGTGCGGCCCGACCGGCATCGGCGTGCTCTGGGGCCGGGGCGAGCTGCTCGCCGCGATGCCCCCGGTGATGGGCGGCGGCTCGATGATCGAGACGGTGACCATGGCCGGCTCGACGTTCGCCGCGCCGCCGGCCCGGTTCGAGGCGGGCACCCCGCCGATCGCCGAGGCGGTGGCGCTCGGCGCGGCGGTCGACTACCTCACCGCGATCGGCATGCCGGCCATCCAGTGGCACGAGAAGGAGCTGACGGCGTACGCGCTGGACGCCCTCGCCACCGTGCCCGGCCTGCGGATCTTCGGCCCGACCGTGCCGGTGGGCCGGGGCGGGACGATCTCGTTCGCGCTCGGTGACGTGCACCCGCACGACGTCGGCCAGGTGCTCGACTCGCTCGGCGTGCAGGTGCGGGTGGGCCACCACTGCGCCCGGCCGGTGTGCACCCGCTTCGGGGTGCCGGCCACGACCCGGGCGTCGTTCTACCTCTACACCACCACGGCGGAGATCGACGCCCTGGTGGCGGGGCTGGAGCGGGTGCGGAAGGTATTCGACTGATGCAACTTGAATCTCTCTACCAAGAGATCATTTTGGACCACTACAAGCACCCGCACGGCCGTGGCCTGCGGGACGCGACGGACCCGGCCGCCCGGGTCGGCGAGGCGCACCACGTCAACCCGACCTGCGGCGACGAGATCACCGTGCGGGTGGCGACCGACGGCAGCGTGTTCACCGACATCTCGTACGACGGGATGGGCTGCTCGATCAGCCAGGCGTCGGCGAGCATCCTGCACGAGCTGCTGCGCGGCAAGGCCGCGAGCGACGCCGCGGTGGTGCACGAGGCGTTCGTGCAGTTGATGTCCGGGCGGGGCCAGGTCACGCCGGACGAGGACGTGCTCGGAGACGGGGTGGCGTTCGCGGGTGTCGCGCGCTACCCGGCCCGGGTGAAGTGCGCGCTGTTGTCGTGGATGGCGTTCAAGGACGCCGCGGCACGCGCCGGGGTGGGCGTGAGCCCGGAGGTGAAGGCATGAGCGACGAGAACATGACCCCCGAGACCGGCGCGGTGGCGACGGACGGCACTGCCGTCAACGGTGCTGTTGCCGACGGTGCGGACGCGGCGGCGCCGGCCGGCGGCAGGGCCGCGATCGGTGACATCGAGGAGGCGATGAAGGACGTCGTCGACCCCGAGCTGGGCATCAACGTGGTCGACCTGGGCCTGGTGTACGGCGTCCACGTCGATGACGACAACGTCGCCACCCTGGACATGACGCTGACCTCGGCGGCCTGCCCGCTGACCGACGTCATCGAGGACCAGGCCCGGCAGGCGCTGACCACCGGTCCCGGTGGCGGCCTCGTCAACGACATCCGGATCAACTGGGTCTGGCTGCCGCCGTGGGGCCCCGACAAGATCACCGACGAGGGGCGCGACCAGCTCCGCTCGCTCGGCTTCAACGTCTGACCGTTCCCGGTCACGCCGCGGGCGCGGCACCCCTACCGGGGGGTGCCGCGCCCGCGCTGCTTTCCCGCGCCCGGCACTGCCTTCCGCGCCCGCATGCTTCCCCGCCCCGCTTCCGAACCCCGCCCCTTTGTCCCCTCCGTTACTGAGTCCCCGCCGACCTCGCTTCCGTCCGCCTCTTCACACTCGTCAGCCAGGTTCCGCCGTCCTACTCAGGATCGCGTCCCAGCCAGCGAGAGTTCGCCTCCACTAGTCAGGAAAACCGAAGATCTTGGTAGGAAATGGCCCTCATGGGGGCCACTTCCTACCAAGATCTCCCCGAGCCGAGCCGAGCCGAGCCGAGCCGACGGCGCTGCACCGTTCCGACCACCCACGCCCCCCTCCCCGCGATCTTGCAGATCCTGCCCGGGCAGACCGGGCATTCCGACTGTCTTCGGGGCCGTAAGTGCAAGCTCGCGCGGAAATGGGTGGTGGGGTGGGGGAGGGGGGCGCAGGATGAGCCGGTGATCGAGGCGTACCCGACGCAGGTTTCTGTCCGTGCGGCCACCGCCGCACGCCGACAGCGCGCCCTGCCGCCGGCCGCCTCGCCCCACTTCCCGTCGTCGTGACCGGGGCGTTCCTGGCTGGCCTGGTCGCCGGCTACGGCGTCGCCATCCCGGTCGGCGCTATCGCGATCCTCATCCTCGGGCTCAGCGCGCGTACCTCGTTCCGCGTCGGTGCGGCGGCGGCGCTCGGCGTGGCCAGCGCCGACGGGCTCTACGCGGCCGTCGCGGCGCTGGGCGGGGCCGCGGTGGCGAGCGGCCTCGCGCCGGTCGCGGGTCCGCTGCGACTGGTCGCCGCGGGGGTGCTGCTGGCTCTCGCCTGCCTCACCGCCTGGCGTGCGCTGCGCCCATCCGCCCCGACGCCGGAGCCGAGCGTGGAAGGCGGACCGGCCGGGGAAGGCGGACCGGCCCGGGAAGGCCGGCCGCATCGGAAGGCGGCGGCGCGGGGTGGGCTGGACACGCCGGTGCGGGCGTTCGCCGCGGTCCTCGCGCTGACCCTGCTCAACCCGGCCACAGTGGTCTACTTCGTGGCGCTCGTCCTCGGCCGGGGTGACGTGCTCGGTGGCGGTCCCGCGGGCGCGGGCGCCTTCACCGCCGGGGTGTTCCTCGCCTCGGCGAGCTGGCAGTTGCTGATCGCCGGCGGCGGCACGCTGATCGGCCGGGCCCTCACCGGTCCCCGCGGGCGGCAGGTCACCGCGCTGCTGTCCAGTGTCATCATCGCCGTCCTCGCGGTCGCCACAGTGCTCGATGTCTGACCGACGTGGACAGGCCGATGTGTCGGCCCGATTGCGGGCCGGTTCATGATCCGTTACCCAGGGATCGGCCGAAACGGCAGTTGCGGACGACGGAAGGAGCCGTTCCGGTTCCGCGTCCGACCACAGGTGCCCTTGGTCGTCAGGCCGGCCGTGCCGGGCCTGCGAAGCGCGGATCCCGCAAGCCGGGACGACCCGGATCACCGTCCAGACAGAACCGCATCCTCTTTGCGGGTGATGTTCGAAGTCGCGAGTGGTCCTAGGGTCACGGAACAATCCGTGGACCGTTCACGTACGGCCGGTCATCCCCGCCGGTCGCGCGTCAGTCCACATCGATCGAACAGGGAGAAAACTTGAGGATCACCCTGTGGCGTCCGCCGCGCGACCGGCAACCCGCCGGACGGTCTCGGCGCGGACGGACCGCTGCCCTCCTCGTCGCCGCGCTGGCCGCGGCGACGCTTCCCGTTCTGGCGGCGCCCGCGCCCGCCTCCGCCGCTCCCGGCGTCCACGGACCGTGGCAGAAGGTGGACGGCAAACCGGCGGCCACGAAGGCGGGCCGCAAGGCGGCGATCAAGGCCAAGCGACTGGCCGCGTACAAGCTGGACCGCGGCACCATGAAGGGCCTGTTGGACGAGGCGCCGGCGGAGAAGCGCGTGGCGGTCGCCCGCGTGCCGAAGCAGGTGGTGTCGCTGCCCGCTCCGGACGGCACGTTCCAGCGCTTCGAGCTGGTCGACTCGCCGGTCATGGAGGCCGGCCTGGCCGCGAAGCACCCGGACATCACCACGTACGCCGGCAAGGGCCTGGACGACCCGACCGCGACCATCCGGGCGGACCTCACCCCGCTCGGGTTCCACGCCTCGGTCCGCTCGGCCAAGGGCAACTGGTACATCGACCCGTACTACCAGCGCGACCAGAGCCTGTACGCGAGCTACTTCGCCCGCGACCTGGAGCACCCGGAGGGCGAGTTCGTCGAGCGTGAGGACGTCACTCAGGAGGCGCACGCGCTGGCCGAGGAGATCGCCGAGGCGGAGGTGCCGGCCGGGCCGCTGGTGAAGCTGCGCACCTACCGGGTGGCGCTGGTGACCGACCCGTCGTACGCCACCTACTTCGGCGCGGAGAACGTCACCGCCGCGAAGGTGACGCTGATGAACCGGGTCACCCAGATCTACGAGGACGAGACGGCGATCCGGCTCGTCCTGATCAACGACACCGACAAGACGAACCTGAACACGCCGGCCCTGGCCACCGAGCCGAACGGCCCGTGCGGCGCGGCGGCCTGCTTCACGCCGGCGCAGCTCACCTCCTGCGGCGGCGGCACGCTCAGCCGTAACCGGATTGTGCTCGGCCAGCTGGTCGGCGCGAGCAACTACGACGTGGGCCACATCGGCCTGGGCGTCAACGGTGGCGGCGTGGCCAGCCTCGGTGTGATCGGCGGCAACGGCAAGGCGCAGGGCTGCACCGGCCTGCCGACACCGGTCGGTGACTTCTACGCGGTCGACTACGTCTCGCACGAGATGGGTCACCAGTTCGCCGGCAACCACACCTTCAACGGCACGCAGTACAACTGCTCGGGCGGCAACCGCAGCGCGGCCAACTCGTACGAGCCGGGCAGCGGTTCGTCGATCATGGCGTACGCGGGCATCTGCCAGCAGGACAACCTCCAGCCGCACAGCGACCCGTACTGGTCGCACCGCAGCTACACCGAGATCATCAACTACGTCACGTCGAACCGCCCGGCCATCAACGAGGTGCAGACCGTCTCGCTGTACGGGTTCGACGCCGACGGCGACTCGTTCACCGTCAGCTACGCGGGCACCGACTCGGCGCCGATCGTGCGGGGCGTCAACTACACCACCGCCGGCATCAAGGCCGCCATCGAGGGCATCGCCGGCTGGCCGGCCGGCGCGACGGTCACCGTGGCCGCCTTCGGTGGCAGCGGCACGCTCAACGACAACGGCTTCCAGGTGACCTTCGGCGGCACGCTGGCCACCACGAACGTGGCGGCGCTGGAGCTGACGAACGCCTCCGGTGCCTCGGGCTTCGTCGGCGAGACGGCGAAGGGCGGCGCCATCGACAACGGCGGCTGGCTGGTCGAGGAGACCACCAACCACGCGCCGGTGGTCACCGTGCCGGACACCGTCACCATCCCGGTGCGGACGCCGTTCGCGCTGACCGGCAGCGCCACCGACGCCGACGGCGACACGGTGACGTACCTGTGGGAGCAGAACGACAGGGGCGCCACGACCGGGACCGCGCTGACGAACAACACGAAGGTCAACGGCCCGCTGTTCCGGGTGTTCAGCGAGGCGGCGATCGTGTCCCCGACGGACACGCTGAAGTACTACTCGCCGGGTCTGAACGCGGTCACCACCGACTCGACCCGGGTCTTCCCGGACATGCGGCAGATCCTGGCCGGCAACACCAACGCGGCCACCGGCGCCTGCCCGGCGGCCCCGGCACCCCCGGCCACCGGTGGCGCCTCGAACGTGCCGGCCGAGCTGGTCGACTGCTACTCCGAGTTCCTGCCCACCCGCGACTGGGTCGGCATCGCGGGCGACCGGACCCTGCACTTCAAGCTCACCGCCCGGGACGGGCGACTGGGTGGCGGCGGCATCGGCAGCGGCGACGTCTCCGTGGTGCTGGCGCCGGACGCGGGTCCGTTCCTGGTGACCTCGCAGGGCACCGGCGCGGTCCTGGACGGCGGCTCGGCCCAGACCGTGACGTGGGACGTGGCCGGCACCGACGTGGCGCCGGTGAACGCCGCGCAGGTGAAGATCTCGCTGTCCGCCGACGGCGGGCTGACCTTCCCGTACGTGCTGGCGGAGCAGACCGCCAACACCGGCTCGGCGACGGTGACGCTGCCGAACGTGGCGACCGGGAAGGCCCGGATCAAGATCGAGGCGGTCGGCAACGTTTTCTTCGACGTCAACGACGCCGACTTCACCATCCGGTCCGCCCCGGCCGTCACCAGCACCGCCCCGGACGGCGGCGTGAACGTGCAGTACAGCGACGCGCTCTCGCCCGCCGTCACGGTGACCGCCACCGACGGCGACACCACGGGCGCGGACCTGACCGTCGCCGCCACCGGGCTGCCCGCCGGCCTGTCCCTGGCCGTCACGAGCACCTCGGCGACGGACGCCCGCCCGGGTACGCGTACCTGGACGGTCGCCGGCACCACCACGGCGGCGCCGGGCGACTACCCGGTCACCGTGACCGTCTCCGACGGCTCCGGGCTGACCGGCAGCACCTCGTTCATCGTCACCGTCGCCCCGGAGGACGCGGCGGTCAGCTGGGCCGGTGACACGCTCGTGAACACCGCGACCGGCGGCACGTCGGGCCAGGCCCTGCTGCGGGCCGTGCTCCGGGACAGCTCGGTGCTGCCCGGCGCCCCGGACACCACCGCCGGTGACATCCGGACCGCCACCGTCACCTTCACCTCCGGCGGCGTGACGCTGTGCACCGCCGTGCCGGCCCTGCTCGGCACGGCCACCACCACCGCGTCCGCGGCGTGCACGGCCACCCTGCCGAAGGGCAGGCACACCGTCACCGCGACTGTGGGCGGCACCTACACGGGCAGCACCACCGCCCAGGTGACGGTCGCCGTCTCCGACGGCGGGTTCCTCACCGGCGGCGGCGAGTTCACCGCCGCCCGCTCGGCGGGGGCATACCCGGCCGACGTGAACTCCACAGTCGAGGTGGAGCTGAACGCGAAGCCGGGCAAGGCGAACAAGCCCGCCACGGGCAAGGCCGAGGTCGAGTTCCGCTCCGGCGGGAAGGCGTACACGATCAAGGCCGGCACCGTCGACGCGCTCGGCGTCACCTCGGCGGGCAAGGTCGCCCAGGTGCGTTACCAGGCCGCCCTGTACGACAACAAGGGCAAGCTGGTGGCCGCCGGCCTGACCCTGGCCGTGACGGTGACCGACCGGGGCGCCCCCGGTCGGAACGACACCGTCGGGGTGACGCTCTGGAACGGCGGCTCGCTGCTGTTCTCGTCCGACTGGACGGGCGGCGGCACCGCCGAGGTCAAAGTGAAGGGCGGCAACCTCACCGTCCACTGATCCACGCGGTAGACGCGGGAGGGCACCGGTCACGGTGTCCTCCCGCGTTGCGTTCCCGGCTCCGTCGATGGCGTACCGTCGGGCCATGAGCAGCCGACCCGCCGCGGGGGGTGGCCGGTGGGTCGAGGTCGACCCCGGCCGCGTCGCCCGCTGGGTCGAGGGCTTCACCGACCGGCACGGCCCGCCGACCACGACCGTGCACGAGTACGGGCTGCTGCTCACCGCCCCGGACGGCGCCACCGCCGAGCTGCACACCCCGCCCGGCGCGAGCGCGTCGGCGGACGTACCCGGATTCGTCGCCTCCGCCACGGCGGCCCGCCGGCTCGGTCTGCTCCTGGCCCGCAAGGGCGCTGTCGCGGTCGGCGTCGCCGACGGCACCGACCTGGTGGTCTCCAAGGTGGACACCCGGTACGTGCAGGGCCGGACCGCGGCGGGCGGCTGGTCCCAGCAGCGGTTCGCCCGGCGGCGCGACAACCAGGCGAAGGCCGCGCTGGGCGACGCGGCCGAGCTGGCGGTACGCCTGCTGTTGCCGGAGGCGGGCACGCTGGCGTCGCTGGTCTGCGGCGGCGACCGGCGCGCGGTGGACACGGTGCTGGCCGACCGCCGGCTGGCCCCGCTCGCGGCGCTGCGCGCGCCGCGCCTGCTCGACGTGCCGGAACCCCGGCACGCGGTGCTGGTGGCCGCCGTCGCCGCCGCCCGGGCGGTCCACATCCTGGTCCGCTGAACAGGAAAGATCACCTCAAGACGACTCAATCCCGCTTCTCGAAGGTGCATCGAACCGACTCGATGCCTATCGTCGGTGTCACGAAGCCGGGTCTCCGGGCGACCCGCAGGGCAGCTTCGCCTCCGCCATCACGTGCCGACATCGTTGGGAGAGAACAACTTCATGAGCGGATATCAGGACGGCCGGCTGCGTGCCCGGTGGCGCCGTGCGACGAGGCTCCTCGTCGCGGCGGCGGCGGTGAGCGCCGGAAGCCTCGTGCTCACCACCGCACTCACGGCCGGTACGGCGAACGCGGGCCCGGCGCAGCGCGCCGCCCTCGCCGCGCCCACCGTCAGCAGCGTCACCGCGGGCGGCGCGCACACGTGCGCGATCAGCACCGACGGGGGCCTGTGGTGCTGGGGCTCGAACTACGGCGGTCAGCTCGGCGACGGGACCACCACGAACCGCAGCGCCCCGACGCAGGTCGGCACCGCCACCTGGACGAACGTCGACGCCGGCTCCGGGCACACCTGCGCGGTCCGCACGGACGGGACGCTGTGGTGCTGGGGCTCGAACTTCCGGGGCCAGCTCGGCGACGGGAGCACCACCAGCCGCAGCACCCCGGTGCAGGTCGGCACCGCGACCACCTGGGCCCGGGTCGACGCCGGCCCCCAGCACACCTGCGCGATCCGCACCGACGGCACGCTCTGGTGCTGGGGCTTCAACCGGACCACCCAGCTGGGCGTCGGCGCCTCGCCGTACGTCGCGAACACTCCGCTGCAGGTCGGCACGGCCACCGACTGGGTGAGCGTCTCGACCGGCTACGGGCACACCTGCGGCATCCGGACCGGCGGCACGCTCTGGTGCTGGGGGGCCAGCTCGGACGGCCAGCTCGGGCTCGGCAACCTGACGCCCCAGACCGCGCCCGCGCAGGTCGGCACCGCGACCGGGTGGACCGGCGTCGCGGCCGGGTACGCGCACACCTGCGGGGTCCGCTCCGGCGCGCTGTGGTGCTGGGGTGAGAACGGTTACGGGCAGCTCGGCGTGAGCGGCACCTATCGGACCGCGCCGGTGCAGATCGGCACCGCCACCACCTGGAACCGGATCGCCGCCAGCAGCGACACGTCCTGCGCGTCGCGTACCGACGGCACCCTGTGGTGCTGGGGCAAGAACTCGGCCGGCCAGGTGGGCGACGGCAGCACCACCCACCGGTCCGCGCCCGCCCAGGTCGGTAGCGCCACCAGCTGGACCGGCGGCCTCGCGGTCACCGATCACGGCTGCGCGATCCGTACCGACGCCGGCCTGTGGTGCTGGGGCGACAACAGCGGGGGCCAGCTCGGTGACGGGACGACCGTCAACCGGTCCACCCCGGGTCAGGTGACAGTGCCGGCCTGACCGGTCCCGGAAACGACATCGGCCCGCACCGCCGTTTGCGGCGGTGCGGGCCGATGCGGTCTGCGGGGATCAGGCCCCCGAACCGAAGGTGTCGCAGGACTTCGGGTCACCGGTGGTGAAGCCCTTGGTGAACCACTGCTTGCGCTGCTCCGAGGTGCCGTGGGTGAACTCGTCCGGGTTCACCGGCCGGCCGGAGCGCTCCTGGATCGCGTCGTCGCCGATCTTCTCAGCGGCGTCGATGGCCTGCGAGATGTCCTCCTCGGTGATGCTCTTGAAGATCTTCTGCCCGCGGTCGTCGGCGGTGCCGGTGGCGTTCTTCGCCCACGCGCCGGCGTAGCAGTCGGCCTGCAGCTCCAGCTTCACCGACAGCGCGTTCGCGCTCTTCGGGTCGCGCTCCTGCTGGCGGCGCATCTGCGCCTCGGTGCCGAGCAGGTCCTGCACGTGGTGGCCGTACTCGTGGGCCAGCACGTACGGCTGGGCGAACTCGCCCTTGGCGCCGAGCTGGTCGGCCAGCAGCCGGTAGAACGTGAGATCGATGTAGACCTGGTCGTCGGCCGGGCAGTAGAACGGGCCCACGCCGGAGTCGGCGGCGCCGCAGGCGGTGCTGACGTTCTGGCTGAAGAACACGGTCTTCGACGGCTTGTACTGCTCGCCGAACGCCTCCGGCATCGCGGTACGCCAGTACGCCTGGATCGAGTTGACGTAGAGGGTGTTGCGGCAGTCGAGCTGCTCCAGTGCGTCCTGTGCCGAGCACTTCTGCTCCAGCGAGGTGTTGTCGCCCTGCTCGGAGCCGCCGCCGTTGGTGGCGGCGTTGAGGCCGAAGCCGCCGCCCACCAGGGCGACCAGTACGGCGATGATGATGCCCACGATCCCGCCCCGGCCGCCGCCGATCGGGATCGGAATGCCCATCCCGCCGCCTCCGCCGGACCCTCGCCGGTCGTCCACCTGGCTGGTGTCGACCCGCGCGTTCTCGTTCAGCTCCATGTTGACCCCGATCACCGATGTGTCCGTTTGTGATGGTTGCGGTACCGGACCGGGTCCGGACGGCGGGTTTCGTACCCGATGATCTTGCACGGTAATCCGGGGGAGGGGGCCCGCGGGGACCGGTACACTTGCCCCCGTGCTGCGCTGCGAAGGCTGAACCGCCCCGCGCCGACGGGAAATTCCACCCGCCGGCGCTTTCGCGTGCCCTGAATCAGCCCTTCCGGACCCGAGAGCGAGTACTCCGAGATGATCACTGCCACCGGCCTGGAACTGCGCGCCGGTTCCCGGATCCTGCTGTCCGACACCACCCTGCGGGTGCAGCCGGGGGACCGGATCGGCCTGGTCGGCCGCAACGGCGCCGGCAAGACCACCACCCTGAAGGTGCTCGCCGGGGAGGGGCAGCCGTACGGCGGCCAGATCGACCGGCGCAGCGCCATCGGCTACCTGCCGCAGGACCCACGTACCGGTGACCTGGACGTCACCGGCCGGGACCGGGTGCTCTCCGCCCGCGGGCTGGACGTGCTCATGGCGCAGATGAAGGAGCTGGAGAACAAGCTCGCCGAGGGCGCCGACGACGAGCGGCTGGTCCGCCGCTACGGTGCGCTGGAGGACCAGTTCGCCTCGCTCGGCGGCTACGCGGCCGAGGCCGAGGCGGCCCGCATCTGCGCCAACCTCGGCCTGCCCGACCGCGCTCTGGCGCAGACCATCGGCACGCTCTCCGGCGGTCAGCGCCGCCGCATCGAGCTGGCCCGGATCCTGTTCCGCGACGCCGGCGAGAACGGCGGCGGCATCCTGCTGCTCGACGAGCCCACGAACCACCTCGACGCCGACTCGATCACCTGGCTGCGCGGGTTCCTCGCCAACCACAAGGGCGGCCTGATCGTGATCTCCCACGACGCCTCGCTGCTGGAGGCCGTGGTCAACAAGGTCTGGTTCCTGGACGCCACCCGGTCCGTGGTCGACACGTACAACCTGGGGTGGAAGGCGTACCTGGAGGCGCGCGAGACCGACGAGCGGCGCCGCCGCCGGGAGCGCGCAAACGCCGAGAAGAAGGCCGGCGCCCTGATGGCGCAGGCGGACAAGATGCGGGCCAAGGCCACCAAGACCGTCGCCGCGCAGAACATGGCCCGGCGCGCCGAGCGCCTGCTCTCCGGCCTGGACGAGGTCCGCGTCGCGGACAAGGTCGCGAAGGTACGGTTCCCGAGCCCCGCGCCGTGCGGCAAGACGCCGCTGACCGCGACTGGCCTGTCCAAGTCGTACGGGTCGCTGGAGATCTTCACCGACGTCAACGTGGCGGTCGACCGGGGTTCCCGGGTGGCCATCCTCGGCCTCAACGGCGCCGGCAAGACCACGCTGCTGCGGATGCTCGGCGGGCTGCTGGAGCCGGACACCGGCGAGGTACGCCCCGGGCACGGGCTGCGGCTGGGCTACTACGCCCAGGAGCACGAGACGCTCGACGTGGACCGGACGATCCTGGAGCACATGCGCAGTGCCGCGTCCGACCAGACCGACACCGACCTGCGCAAGATCCTCGGCGCGTTCCTGTTCTCCGGCGAGGACGTGGACAAGCCGGCGGGTGTGCTCTCCGGCGGTGAGAAGACCCGGCTGGCGCTGGCCACGCTGGTCTGCTCCGGCGCCAACGTGCTGCTGCTGGACGAGCCGACGAACAACCTCGACCCGGTCAGCCGGGAGCAGGTGCTCGACGCGATCGCCCGCTATCCGGGCGCGATCGTGCTGGTCACGCACGACCCGGGCGCGGTCAGCGCGCTCAAGCCGGACCGCGCGATCCTGCTGCCCGACGGCGACGAGGACGCCTGGTCCGACGACCTGCTGGAGCTGGTCGAGCTGGCCTGACCCCGCCCGCCCTCCTCCCCCCACCCCCCAGGGCACTCTGCTGGTCGATCATGAAGGTGGCGGCATTTTTGGAGATCCACATCGCCGTCAACTTCATGATCGACGGGGTGGGGGGGGGCGACCGTGGTGCCGCGTGTCGCTCGTCCGGCGGGGCGGTACGGATCAGCCGACCGGAAGGATCACTCTATCGGGAAGCTGACATTGCGTAGCGTGTCGGTTGGCGAATAGTTGATATCTGGCGCATGATCGTCCGAGGCGGTCTAATAGGTGGGACCGTATCCGAACCGCACAGTCTGGGACGTGAGGAATCAGCATGGCAGCCACCGGCACAGCCACCAGCACTGAGAAGGGTCGCCGGATCGTCGGGGCCGAGCGTCAGACGCTCGCCAAAGACCTGGTAAAGCGGTACACCGGCGGAGAGAGCATTCGTGCTCTGGCGGCCTCGACCGGCCGTTCCTACGGGTTCATCCACCGGGTGCTCACCGAGTCCGGGGTGCAGCTGCGGCAGCGCGGCGGCGCCCGGCGCCGGAAGAAGGCGTGACCCGCCCCCCAGCGTCGTCCACCAGCGCGTTGCGGGGCGTCCGGTGACCGCCGAGACGACCGGAGTGCGCTTCGACTGCGACGGGCCGGTCGCGACGGTGACGTTGTGCCGGCCCGACGTACTGAACGCCCAGACCCCGGCGATGTGGCGCGCGATGAGTGACTTCTCCCGCGACCTGCCCGGCGACGTGCGCGTCGTCGTCGTACGCGGGGAGGGGCGCGCCTTCTCCGCGGGCCTGGACCTGGCGGTCGCCGGTGCGACCGGGCCGGGCTCCTTCGCCGAGCTGGCCGCGATGCCGGAGGCGGAGTGCACCGGCCGGATCGCCGACTACCAGGGTGGGTTCACCTGGCTGCACCGGCCGGACGTGGTGTCGATCGCCGCCGTGCAGGGCCACGCCATCGGTGCCGGCTTCCAGCTGGCGCTGGCCTGCGACATGCGGGTGCTCGCCGCCGACGCGAAGCTCTCGATGGCCGAGGTGACCCTCGGCCTGGTTCCCGACCTGGCCGGCACGCGCCGCCTGGTCGAGCTGGTCGGCTACTCCCGGGCGCTGGAGATCTGCGCCACCGGCCGCCGGATGGACGCCGCCGAGGCGGACCGGATCGGCCTGGCCACGCTCGTGGTGCCGAACGACGAGCTGGACGGCGCCGTGCGTGATCTGTCCGCCGGGCTGCTCGCGAACAACCGGGACGCGATCGTCGAGATCAAGGCGCTGCTCGCGGGCGCGGCCGTACGCTCGCACGCCGAGCAGCAGCGCGCCGAGCGGGAGGCGCAGACCCGGCGGATCCGGGACCTGGCCGGGCGGGGCGAATAGCCGGTACGGCGATTTCGTAAGGACCGTCCGGGAAGATCTGGGTTACTCGCGAGGTTGTCACAGGCGTCGGGAGAATGGACTCCGACGGTTCATGCTGCCCCGACGACCCGGAGGTGACGAGTGTCCCACCCGATGGCCGGCGGCGGCATGGGCGGCTGGAGCATGCTCCGGTCGCTGCGCAACCGCGACGAGGTCTCCGCACACGAGCTCAAGCGCGGCACCGCCCGGCGGATCGTCGCGTTCGCCCGGCCCTACCGGCGCGACATCGTCGTCTTCCTGATGACCGTGGTCATCGCCGCGGTGATCGGCGTGGCCACGCCGCTGCTCGCCGGCGACGTCATCGACGCGATCGCCGGCGGTGGCCCCGACGCCCGCTCGACTGTGGTCCGCCTCGCCCTGATCATCGCCGCGCTCGCCGTGGCCGACGCGCTGTTCTCGCTGGTCCAGCGGTGGTATTCGGCCCGCATCGGCGAGGGCATCATCCTCGACCTGCGCACCCGGGTGTACGACCACGTCCAGCGGATGCCGCTGCAGTTCTTCACCCGCACCCAGACCGGCGCCCTGGTCAGCCGGCTCAACAACGACGTGCTCGGCGCCCAGCGGGCGTTCACCTCGACGCTGTCCGGCGTGGTCAGCAACGTCATCCAGCTCGTGCTCACCGCCGGGGCGATGCTCGTGCTGTCCTGGCAGATCACCGTGCTGGCGCTGGTGCTGCTGCCGATCTTCATCATCCCGGCCCGCCGGGTCGGCCGGCGACTGGCCGAGATCACCCGCGAGTCCTACAACCTCGACGCCAAGATGAACGCCACGATGACCGAGCGGTTCGGCGTCGCGGGCGCGCTCCTGGTCAAGCTGTTCGGCGCGCCGGAGGTGGAGGCCGACCGGTTCGCCCGCCGGGCCGAGCGGGTGCGCGACATCGGCATCCAGTCCGCGATGTACTCGCGGACGTTCTTCGTGGCGATGCTGCTCGTCGCGTCGCTGGCCCAGGCGCTGACGTACGGCGTCGGCGGCTGGCTGGCCGTCACCGGTGCGGTCAGCGCCGGCACCGTGGTCAAGCTGGCACTGCTGCTGACCCGCCTCTACGGCCCGCTGACCGCCCTGTCGAACGTCCGGGTCGACGTGATGAGCGCGCTCGTCTCCTTCGACCGGGTCTTCGAGGTGCTCGACCTGCGCCCGTCCATCACCGAGAAGCCGGACGCGGTGCCGGTGCCGCGCGGCAACGGCCGGGTCGAGTTCCGCGACGTGCGGTTCCGTTACCCGAGCGCCGCCGAGGTGTCGCTCGCCTCCCTGGAGGAGGTCTCGACCCTCGACCGGACGGTCAACGAGCCGGTGCTCAAGGGCGTCTCGTTCGCTGTCGAGCCGGGGCAGATGGTGGCGCTGGTCGGCCCCTCCGGGGCGGGCAAGTCGACGCTGTCCATGCTCATCTCCCGGATCTACGACGTCAGCGACGGCCAGGTGCTCGTCGGTGGCGTCGACGTACGGGACGCCACGCTCGCCTCGCTGCGCGACGAGATCGGCGTGGTCACGCAGGACTCGCACCTGTTCCACGAGACGATCCGGGAGAACCTGCGCTACGCCAAGCCCGACGCCACCGACGACGAGATCTGGGCGGCGCTGGCCGGTGCGCAGGTCGCCGACCTGGTCCGGGCGCTGCCGGACGGGCTCGACACGACGGTCGGGGAGCGGGGCTACCGCTTCTCCGGCGGCGAGAAGCAGCGCATCGCCATCGCCCGGCTGCTGCTCAAGGCCCCGTCGATCGTGATCCTCGACGAGGCCACCGCCCACCTGGACTCGGAGAGCGAGGCGGCGGTGCAGCGGGCGTTGTCGGTGGCGCTGACCGGGCGTACCGCACTGGTCATCGCCCACCGGCTCTCCACCGTCCGCGACGCCGACCAGATTCTCGTGCTCGACGAGGGCCGGATCGTGGAGCGCGGCCGGCACGACGAGCTGGTGGCCGTCGGCGGCCTGTACGCCGAGCTGTACCGCACCCAGTTCGCGGTCACCGACTCGCCCGCGCCCCACGCCGAGGCCGAGCAGCCCGAGCCGGTGGTGACCACCGTGCCGATGGGCACCTACGTCGCCCACGAGGCCATGCCCCCGGCCGCTGCCAACTAGCGGACCGGCCAGGCGGCGCTCCCGGTGCCGGCCGAGCCGGCGGCGGCCCCGCCGGCACCGGGCCGACGCCTAACCCGTGACGACCGCGGCGCGCAGCTCGGCGAACGCGGCACCCAGCGTCTCCGGGGTGAAGTGGGCGTTCAGACCGCTCGGGTTGGGCAGCACCCAGAGCCGGGCCGCCGCGAGCGTCTCCGCCTGCGGCCCGAACGCCGCCTTGGGCCGGGCGAACCCGATCCGGTACGCGGTCACCCCGACCACCGCCACCCAGCGCGGCCGGTAGTGCTCGACCTTCGCGGTGAGCGTGGCGGCGCCGTCGACCAGTTCGTCGGCGGTGAGTTCGTCGGCGCGGGCACTGGCCCGGGCCACCATGTTGGTGATGCCGAGGCCCAGCGCCGGAAGCGTGTCCTGTTCGCTGGGGTGCAGCAGCCGCGGCGTGAAGCCGCCCCGGTGCAGGGCGGGCCAGAACCGGTTGCCCGGGCGGGCGAAGTGCCAGCCGGTGGCCGCCGACCACAGGCCCGGGTTGATGCCGACGAACAGCACGTCCAGACCGGGTGCGATCACGTCGGGCAGCAGCCGGTCGGCCGCCGCCGCGAGCTGCTCACGGCTGGGCCGGGGGTGGCGGCGGGCGGGCGTCCCCGGTCCCGGCGCCGCCTCGGGCCGCTTACCGGCCGGTCGCCGCCGATCGCTCACCGGCCCACCGACCCGGGAAGCCGGCCGGGCGGCGCCGCCGGCGCGGGAAGTCCGGCCACTGTCACAGCCCGCGCAGCGCGCCGCCGTCGACCGGGACGGTGATCCCGGTGACGTACCCGGCGGCGGGGGAGAGCAGGAACGCGGCCACCTTTCCGAACTCCGCCGGGTCGCCGATGCGCCGGAGCGGGATCGCCGCCTCGGCCTGCGCGCGGGCCCGCTCGGGGTCGCCGGAACCGGCCAGCAGCTCCCGGTTGCGGTCGGTCATGATCCGTCCCGGCAGCAGGCTGACCACGCGTGCGCCGCGCGGGCCGAACTCGTCCGCCATGTCCTTGGCCACGCCGGCGAGGCCCGGCCGCAGGCCGTTGGAGATGCCGAGACCGGGCAGCGGTCCGCGTACCGAGGTGGACAGCACCAGCCCGATCGCGCCGCCGTCGGTGAGTGCTCCGGCCACTGTGCGTGCGAGCCGGACGCTGCCCAGGAAGACCGTCTCGAACGACTCGCGCCACTGCTCGTCGGTCACGGTGGCGGCGGTGCCCGGCGGCGGGCCACCGACCGAGATCAGCGCGCCGTCGAGGCGGCCGAAGTGTTCGCGGGCGGCGGCGACGAGCCGCTCCGGGGTGGCGGGGTCGGTGAGGTCGGCGGTCAGCCCGATTGCGTGCCGCGGGCCGCCGAGCGCCTCGATCGCGGCGGCCACCCGTTCCGGGGTACGCGCGGAGATGACCACCCGGGCGCCGTCGGCGACGAGCTGTTCGGCGGTGGCGAAGCCGAGGCCGCCGGAGGCGCCGGTGAGCACGTACACCCGGTCGCCGAGTCCGAGATCCATGCACCGATCCTGCCGTACCGGCGGGTGCCTGTCAGCGTGGGGCGGGCCGCAGCAGGCGTACCCGGCCGGCGACCTGAACCGCGACGGCGCCGCCGGTCCGGGCCAGGGCCGGCAGGCGGCGCGGCCGGGGCGGGCGGCGGCCGTCGTAGCGGCTCGCCGCCTCGCGCACGGCCAGCTCGTCCGCGCCCAGCGGCGGCAGCGCGTCCCGCTCGCGCAGGTCGCGGGCCAGGTCCCAGCCGTCGCGCAGCGAACCGTTCGTGGGGCGGCCGTCGGCCCAGGCGGCGAACGCGGCCGGCCAGCCGGGGCCGAGACCGGCGGCGAGCAGCGGCCAGTGCCGGGCCACGTCGCCGGCCCGCTTGCGCAGCAGCGCCCGGCGGGCCGCCTCGACCGGCGCCGGGGTGAAGCCGGCCGGCA
This sequence comes from Micromonospora sp. WMMA1949, assembly GCF_027460145.1. Lineage (NCBI taxonomy): Bacteria > Bacillati > Actinomycetota > Actinomycetes > Micromonosporales > Micromonosporaceae > Micromonospora > Micromonospora sp. WMMA1949. The sequence goes on from NZ_JAPZBG010000001.1 coordinate 4,652,148, forward strand.
GCGGCCCGCCGGCCACCAGTGCGGCGACCAGCTCGGCCTGCCGGGCCGCCAGGTCGCCGCTCACGTGACCACCGGATGGCCGGACGCGGCGGCCAGGGCGTCCAGTTCGCCGCGCAGCTCGGCGGCGGGCGGGTAGTGCCCGTCGCGTTCCAGCAGCAGGGCGGGCGGCTGGCGCCTGGTGCACAGCTCGCGGACCAGGTCCAGCACGGCGGCGGGCACCGGGTCGGTGTGCGTGTCGTGGTAGAAGCCGCCGTGCTCGGCGCCGCCCGCGACGTGCGCGTAGGCGATGCGCTCCAGCGGCAGCCGGTCCAGCAGCGCGGCCGGGTCACCGCCCCGGTTGCGGGCGTTGGCGTGCACGTTCGCCACGTCGAGCAGCAGCAGCGCGCCGGTGGCGTCGAGGATCTCGGTGAGGAAGTCGGCCTCGTCCAGTTCGTCGTCCGGCCAGTCGAACAGCGCCGCGATCGGTTCCAGGGCCAGCGGCACCGGCAGTTCCGCCTGCGTCCGCCGCACGTTTGCCACCACCGCCGTGACCGCCTCGCGGCTGCGCGGCAGCGGCAGCAGGTGACCGGCCTCGAGGCCGCCGGCCCGCACGAACGCGATGTGCTCGCTCACCAGCGGCGCGTCCAGGGCCGCGGCCACCCCGGCCAGGTGCGCCACCCGGGCCGGGTCGACCGGCTCCGCGCCGCCGAGGGACAGCCGCACCCCGTGGGGTACGACGTCCACGCCGCGTTCGCGCAGCTCGGCGAGCCCGTCCGGGAGCGGCCCGGCGGTCGCGACCGCCTCCGCGACCACCTCGACGAAGCGCAGCCCCGGCAGGCCGGCCACGAAGCCGGCGATCTCGGGGCGCCAGCCGATGCCGACGCCGGACGGGCCGGTCATCCGCCGCACCCGCCTCCGCCGCAGCCACCGCCTCCGCCGCAGGAGCTGCCGCCTCCGCAGGAGCTGCCGGCGGTCGCCCCGCCGCCGCAGGAGGTGCCGGAGCTCGCGCCGCCCGCGTTGCCCATCGCCTGCCGCTGGATCTCGGCCTGCTCCGCGAAGCCCGGATCCATCGTCCAGAGCGTGGCGGTGCCGAACAGCGCCACGCCCAGTGCCACCTCGGTCGGACCGTACGTGGTGTACGCGGGCCCGGCGGCCGGCCGCAACCAGGTGTGCCGGCGGCGCATGTCGTTCAGCGCGGCGGTGGCCGCCCGGGTCCGCCACGGCACGCGATTGAGCAGCAGGAACGCGAGGCCGAGCGGGAACAGGCTGAGCAGCAGCCAGCCGGTGGGCCGATCGTTGAGCATCCCGGAGATCGCGCGCACGATGCCGATCGCCAGCAGGGCTCCGATCAGGAGCGCGCCGCGCCGCAGCGTCCGGCGCCGCTCCTGGTCCAGGGCCAGGCCCCGGCGGACCAAGCCGTCGCGCAGCTCGTCGAGGGCACGCCGTACCCAGTCGTCGGCCGCCAGGTCCCGGGTGCGCAGACCGCGGCTCGCCGCGTGGTGGACCGCCTGGTCCAGCGGGGTGGCCCCGGCCGGCAACGGGCCGCCGGTGGTGAGCCGCCGGTCCGGTCGTACGCCGACCGCGCCCGCGTGGCGCAGCCCGCCCAGCGCGGCCCAGACGGCGAGCTGGTCGCCACCGTTGAGGTAGGCGACCTGCTGCGGCCCCAGGTCGCCGTGCACGTTCACCGGCGTGCCGGCGAGCATCCGCCGCCGGTAGACGATCGCGCCGATGACCAGGACGACGGCGAGCAGGAGGTACCAGCGCAGGAATACGGGGCCGGGGATGCCCCAGGTGTCGGAGGGGGTCATCGTCTGCTCCTGTCGCGAGGAGGGGTCGCGGCTCATTGTGGAGCAGGCGCGCCAGAGTCGATCTCCTGGAGGGGCGTAGTTACCGGACCGAGACCGGCACCGGCTCAGTGCCGGCGGACGGCCTCCTCGACCAGGTCCAGCACCCGGGCCAGGTCGCCGGCCGGCCGGCCCATCGCCAGGTGCAGTACGAGCCCGTCGTAGGCCAGCTCCAGGAACTGGGCCAGCACGTCGATCGGCACGTCGTCGCGGAGCACACCCGCCTCGCGCTGCCGCAGCAGGCGCTCCCGGGTGGCCGCGGCGATGGCCTCGGAGCGCTCCGCCCAGCGCTTGGCGAAGGCGGGGTCGGTGCGCAGCCGGCGGGAGACCTCCAGCTGGCTGCCGAGCCAGCCGGTGGTGTCCGGCGAGACGGCCCGGGCGAGCAGGTCGCGCATGACCTGCACCAGGCCGTTACGGGCCACCGTCTCCACCATCGCGGCGGCGTCGTCCTCGGCCACGGCGAGGAACAGCGAGTCCTTGTCGCGGAAGTGGTGGAAGATCGCGCCACGGGACAGGCCGGTGGCCTCCTCCAGCCGCCGCACGGTGGCGCCCTCGTAGCCGTGCCGGGCGAAACACGCCCGCGCCGCCGCGAGGATCTCCTGCCGGCGCGCGTCGAGCTGGTCCTGACTTACTCTGGGCACGAACGGATCGTCGCAGGTGGAACCGCGTGATGCAAACCGTACGTACGGCTTGAGATGCGATTCCGGATGATCATCCGCGCGACGCCGAGTGGTTAGGATCGGCGCGTGACCGCCCCGCCCGCGCACCCGCTCACCGTCGCCGCCGTCCAGGCCCAGCCCGTCCCCGGCGACGTCGCCGGCAACGCCCGTGCCGCCGCCCGCCTCGTCGGCCGGGCCGAGGGCGCCCGCGTCGTGGTGCTGCCCGAGCTGTTCCTGCCGGCGTACCACCCGCCGACGCTCGGCGCCGACCCGGACGCCACGGACGTCGCGGCCGACGCCGACGGCCGGGTGGCCGACGCCCGGCTGGACCCGCTGCGGACCGCCGCCGCCGACGCCGGCGCCGCGGTGGTCATCGGCGCCGCCGTCCGCCACCCCGACCGGCGGCGCACCATCTCCTCGCTCGTCGTGGACGCGGCCGGCACGGTCACCGCCGCGTACGACAAGCAGCAGCTCTGGAGCGGCGAGCGGGAGCTGTTCGACGCCGGTCGCCGGGGCGCCACGCTCGAGGTCGACACGTGGCGGCTGGGCCTCGGCGTCTGCTACGACGGCTGTTTCCCCGAGCACGCGCGGGCCGCCGCCGGTGACGGCGCGCACGGCTACCTCTGCCCGAGCGGCTACCTGGCCGGCTCGGCGCACCGCCGCGACCTCTACTACGCCGCCCGCGCGCTGGACAACACCATGTACGTGGTGTTCGCCAACGCGGTCGGCGGCACCGATCCCTGGCGCTTCAACGGCGGCGCGGCGGTGTACGACCCGGAGGGCCGGCCGTTGGCCCGGGGCGCCGACACCGGCGAGGACGTGCTGGTGGCAACGCTGGACCCGGATGCGCTGGCGGCCACCCGCGCGGCGCACACGATGCTGCTGGACCGTCCGCTCGACGCCGGGGCGGCGCGCGCCGTCCTCGTGGCCTGATCGTCGTGGGGGAGCCCTCGGCCCTGTCGGTGCTCCGAGCGTTACCGTAGGGTGCCCAAGTGCCGTTGCTCCTGCTCGATCTGGACAACACCCTGCTCGACCGCGACGGGCCGTTCCGCGCCTGGGGAGAACGCTTCCTGGACGGCATCGGCGCGCCGCCGGCCGACCTCGACTGGCTGGTGTCGGTGGACGCGGACGGGCTCACCAACAGGTGGGACGTGGCGGATGCGATCCGCGACCGGTACGCGCTGCGCATCCCCTCGATCGACCTGGTCGACGAGCTGCACGACGGCGTGGTGGCGCACATGCGGCTGGACCCGCTGGTGGCCTGCGCGCTGCGGATCGCCGCCGACGCGGGCTGGGTGCCGGTGGTGGTCACCAACGGCGCGTCCCGTCAACAGGCCGCCAAGATCCGCAAGACCGGCCTGGACCGGTACGTCGCCGACTGGGTGATCTCCGAGGAGGCGGGCGTCAGCAAGCCCAACCCGAGGATCTTCGCGCTCGCCGCCCAGCGGGCCCGGATGCCGCTGCGCGGCGCATGGGTGGTGGGCGACAGCCCGGAGGCGGACATCGGCGGCGCGACGGCGGTGGGCCTGCCGAGCGTATGGCTGCACCGGGGACGCCGCTGGTCCGACCCGAGGTTCGCGCCCACCCGGATCGAGGACGGGCTGATCGCCGCCGTCGCGGCCGTCCTGGCCGGCTGACCGCGCGGGCCCGGGCGAAAATCCGTTGACCCGCACCGGGCGGGGCCACGAGCATGGTGCCGCGCGAGTGCGCAGCCGGGGTGTGCCCGGTCGAGGAGAGGAGGTCGGTCATGGCCGTCTTCGCAGGGTCGTTCCACCTGCCTCCACCAGCCTCGATCGAAGGACAGATCCACCCGTGCGCGATCACGACTTCCCGGCGCCGCAGCGCCGTGGCCGCGGCAAGAGCCGCTTCGACGACGACGAACCCGACTTCCTGAAGCGGGGGCGGCACACCCCGCCGACCCTCACCGACCCGGACGCCGAGCCCGAGGCGGAGGACGCCTGGTCCTCCTGGGACCAGGCCGTCCACGGCCCCGAGCCGCACCCGGACTGGCTGGTCACCGAACTGGCCGCCCGGGACACCGAGCTCGGGGTGCTCAAGACCGGCAAGGAGGCGGACGTCCACCTGGTCCGCCGGGCCGTGCCGGGCACCGACCGCAGCTGCCTGCTCGCGGTCAAGCGCTACCGCGACGCCCAGCACCGGCTGTTCCACCGCGACGCCGGTTACCTGGAGGGCCGCCGGGTGCGGCGGTCCCGCGAGATGCGGGCGATGACCGGCCGCACCGCGTTCGGCTGGCAGATGATCGCCGGGCAGTGGGCGGCGGCCGAGTTCGCCGCGCTGTCCCAGCTCTGGGAGATCGGGTCCGCCTCCGGGCGGATCGCGGTGCCCTATCCGGTGCAGCTGCTCGGCACCGAGCTGATGCTGGAGTTCGTCGGCGACGCCGGGGCGGGGGAGGCCGCGCCGCGGCTGGCCCAGACCCGGCCCGACGCCGGCGAGCTGCGTGACCTGTGGGAGCAGCTCGTCGAGGCGCTGACGGTGCTCGCCCGCGCCGGGTACGCACACGGCGACCTGTCGCCGTACAACCTGCTGGTGGACGCGGGCCGGCTGGTGATGATCGACCTGCCGCAGGTGGTCGACGTGGTGGCCAACCCGCAGGGGGCCGACTTCCTGGCCCGCGACGTGCGGGTGGTGGCCGCCTGGTTCACCGCCCGCGGGATGCCGGCGACGGTGACCGACCCGGCGGCGCTGACCGAGGCGCTGCTGCGGGAGGCGGGGCTGCGCTGACCGGCCGGCGTCCCGGGCGGGAGGCCGCCCGGGACGCCGGTCCGGGTCACTGCAGGTAGCGCTCGACCTCCGGCACCGGGCGTTCGCCCTGGGCGTCCGGGTCGCCGTGCGCCTGGCGGGCGGCGCGGCGGCGGCGCAGCAGGTCCCAGCACTGGTCCAGGGACTCCTCCAGCGCGCGCAGCCGCTCCCGCGCCTCGTCGTCGGTGCCGGCCTCGTGCTGCTGCGCGTCGGCGCGCAGCCGGTGCTCCTCGTCGACGAGTTCCGAGATCCGGCTCAGGATGGTCTTGTCGTCCATGCCCGAAGCTTGGCACAGCGGACGGGTCCGCGCCCGCGTTCTGGCGGCGTCCGCGCAGAGGTGAGCGTCGCTCGCGCTCCGCAGCGGCCACTGTGTACGCCAGTGACGCATATCCCACCGGCTCCATTCTCGACAAAGAGATTGTTGTTACGTGAAATATCCTCTGACCTGCCTTTTGATCTGCGACTCAGGATGGCATGCTCACGGGCAACGTCACGGGTCGATACGGAGTCGCGACCCTGAGTCAACCGAGGGAGCGTTCAGGTGCCCGAACCAACGGACACAACGAGGCCCACCGGCCGACCCCGGACCGTGCCGCTGCGGCAGATCCTGCCCGCGGTGCTCCGCGACCCCGCCCGGGCGCTCATCGACATCGGTAACCGTACCGAAGGCGAACTGGTCCGGCTCAACCTCGGTTCGTTCCGGCCCTACCTGGTCACCCACCCGAAGCACGTGCAGCACGTCCTGCGTGACCGGGCGGACAACTACGAACGAGCAGGCGACGGGCTGTTCTGGCGCCCGGTCAAGCGGCTGTTCGGCGAGGGCATCCTCGGCGAGGGGCAGATCTGGTCGGCCAGCCGGCGGATGCTCCAGCCGATGTTCACCGCCAAGCGGGTGGAGGCGCTCGTCGACGGGATGGCCGACGCGATCCGCGACGCGGTCGACGAACTGGACGAGCCGGCCCGCGCCGGCCGCCCGGTCGACATCGGCGTGGAGCAGGCGCGCATCGTCAGCCGGGCGATCATGAAGGTGCTGTTCGCCGACCGGATCTCGGTGCCGGACGCGATGCGGGTGATCGAGGCGCAGGACCGCATCGCCACCGCCGTCATTCCCCGGATCATCGTCCCGTTCGCGCCGTTGTCCCTGCCGATGCCGGGGGACCGTACGTTCGCCCGCGCCGTCCGCATCGTCGACGACGTGCTGGTGCCGATCGTCCGCGAGACGCGGGAGTCCGCCGACCAGGGCGACGACGTCATCTCGACGCTCTGGCAGGCGCGCACCGACGACGGACACCAGCTCGACGAGCGACAGGTCCGCAACGACACGGTGGCCATGTTCGCCGCCACCACCGAGACCACCATCAACGTGCTGACCTGGGCCTGGCCCCACCTGGACCAGCACCCGGAGGTGGCCGAGCGGCTCTACGCCGAGATCGACGAGGTGGTCGGCGGCGAGCCGGTACGCCGCGAGCACCTGAGCCGGCTCACCTACACCCGGATGGTGCTGGACGAGCTGCTGCGGCTCTACCCGATCGGGTGGATCATCCCGCGCCGCGCTGTCGACGGCGACGTCATCGACGGCGTCCCGATCGAGCCCGGCGCCACGATGGCGGTCAGCCCCCTGATCACCCAGCGGATGCGGCAGTTCTGGGACCGCCCGGACGAGTTCGACCCGGAGCGGTTCCGCCCCGAGCGGGTCCGCGCCCGGCACCGGTACGCCCACTTCCCGTTCGGCGGCGGCCCGCACCAGTGCCTCGGGATGTACCTGTTCTACCTGGAGGCACAGCTCATCCTCGCCACCATGCTCAGCCGCTACCGGTTCCGGCTGCACCGCACCGGCGTACCCGGACTGCGGCTGGCCGCGGCGTTGCGGCCGCGCGAGCGGGTCGAGCTGACGCTCGTCGCGGCCGGGCGGACGGAGGGGGCATGACCGACGGCGTGACACCGGATCCGCTCGCCGTCGCCGCCGAACAGGGCCGGGTCTGCGCGCTCGCCGCGCAGGGCCAGCGCGGCCTGCGCAAGGCCGCCGCCGCGCACCCCGAGCTGTTCCCGGGTGACCCGTTCGACGCGACGCTGTTCAGCAGCATCGCGCAGGCGATGGCGTTCAGCGCCCCCTGGCACAGCGCCGCCGAACTGGCGGTGACCAACCGCGCGGTGCTCTGGGGCTTCGCCGTCGACTGGCTGGTCGACCACCAGGCCACCAGCCGGGCCGAGGTCGACCGGATCACCGGCGTCTGCCTGGACGTGCTCGACGGCGCCGGCACCGGCGATCCGCTGGGCCGGTTCCTGGCCGAGCTGCGCGACGACGTCGCCGCCGCGCCCGCCTGGCCGGCGCTGCGCGGCCACTGGCGGGACACGATGGCCCGCACCCTCGACGCGATGGCCCGCGAGTGGGACTGGCGGCGTACCGGCCGCCCCACGCTCGCCGACTACCTCGCGAACGCCGACAACCTCGCCGCGACGGTGGTGAACGTGGCGCACTGGATCCACACCGGATCGGTGAGCGACGCCGCCACGCTGGCCCGGCTGATCGAGGTCAGCGACGAGGTGCAGCGGGCCCTGCGCCTGGTCAACGACCTCGGCACCCACCGCCGCGACGCCGAGTCCGGCGACCTCAACGCGCTGCTGCTGGTCGACGACCCGGCCGAGGTCGAGCAGCGCTTCGCCGAGCAGGTCGAGCACTGCCGCGTCCTGCTGGCGAAGCTGGCCGGTGAGGTGCCGCGGGAGGCCGACTTCCTGTCCCGGCAGCTCGGTTTCACCACCGGTTTCTACCGGCACACCGACTTCTGGGGCGTGCGGTGACGCTGACCGCCCGACCGGTGCCCGCCACCCGGTCCGGGACCACGCGTGACCTGATCGCCGCGCTCGACGGCGAACCGGAGGGGCAGACGTCACCGTCGGTCTACGAGACCGGACGGCTGGTCACGCTCGCGCCGTGGCTCGACGGCCACGACCGGCGCCTGGCCTGGCTGCTGGATCGGCAGCGCCCGGACGGTGGCTGGGGCGGCCCCGGCGGGTACGCGCTGGTCCCGACGCTGAGCGCGGTCGAGGCGCTGCTGGCCGAGCTGCACCGCGACGGGCCGTCCGCCGCGCCGTCCGCCGCCGTCCACCGGGGACTGGCGTACCTGGCCGGGGCGCTGCGCGACGGCGCTCCGCCGGACCTGCCGGCCACCGACCTGATCGTGCCCGCGCTGCTCGCGGCAGTGGACCGGCACCTCGACGGGCCGGCCGGGCCGCCACCCGGGCTGACCGAGTGGGCCGGCCGGCCCCGCCTGCCGCTGCCGGCCGGTCTCGACCCGGCCCGCCTGACCCGGGTACGCGGACTGCTCGCCACCGGGCGGCCCGTGCCGGAGAAGCTGGCGCACGCCCTGGAGGTGGCGGGTGAGCTGGCGTACCGCGCGCCCGGGGTGCGTCCCTCGGCGAGCGGCGCCGTCGGCGCCTCACCGGCCGCCACCGCCGCCTGGCTGGGCGGGCCGGAGCCCGGACCCGCGCTGGACTACCTGAACGCTGTCGCCCGCCCCGGCCCGGTGCCCTGCGCGAGCCCGATCACCGTCTTCGAACGGGCCTGGGTGCTCGGCATCCTGGTCCGGGCCGGCGTGCCGGTCGGCGCGCCCGAGCCGGTGCTGACCGAGCTGCGCGCCGCCGTCGGGCCGTCCGGCGCGGCCACCGCGCCCGGCCTGCCCGCCGACGCCGACACCACGGCGGTCACGCTCTACGCCCTGGCCCGGCTCGGCCGCGCGCCCGGTGTCGCGTCGCTGGCCGGATTCGACACCGGCCGGCACTTCTGCACCTGGCCGGGGGAGGACGGTGCCTCGCTGACCACGAACGCGCACGTGCTCGACGCGCTCGGCGAGCAGCCCAGCGGTCCCGGCGTCACCGGCGCCCGGCGCCGCGTCACCGACTGGCTGCTGGACCGGCAGGAGCCGGACGGGCGGTGGGAGGACCGCTGGCACGCCTCGCCGTACTACGCCACCTACGCGGTGCTGCTGGCGCTGGCCGACCACGCGCCGGACGGCGCGGCGCGTGCCGCCGTCGAGCGGGGCGTCGCCTGGTTGCTGGACACGCAGCGCCCGGACGGCTCCTGGGGACGGTGGGACGGCACCGCCGAGGAGACCGCGTACGCGGTGCTCGCCCTGGCCGACGCGGGCCGGCCCGGTGACCCCCGGATCACGTCGGCGCTGGTGCGGGGACGTCGTCGACTGTCCGAGCTGGACGGATGCGACGACGAACCGGCACTATGGCACGACAAGGACCTCTACCGCCCGACGCGGATCGTGCGCGCCGCGGTGCTGGCGGCCTCGGCCGCGCCGGGGCGGCCCGGTCCGGGGCCGCACCTACCATGATCAGGATCGCTTGAATGAGGTTCCCGACGGCTGCTAGCGTGCGCCGGAGTCGATCGGATGTCGGACCGACCGAAGACCGGGCCAGGACGGTGTGATGGGTTCCCGCAGTACGAATCTCCGTACGAAGATCATCGCGCTGCTGGCGTCGCTGACCGCGCTCTGGGCGTTCGCCGCGTGGGTGACCGTACGGGACGGGTTCAACCTGCTCGGCGTGCAGACGCTCAACGCGCGTGTCTTCGAACCGAGCGACCCGCTGCTGCAGGAGTTGCAGGCCGAGCGACGGTTGTCGCTGCGCTACCTCGGTGAGTCCGACCCGGGCCGGTTGCAGGAGCTGGAGGCCCAGCGCGCGCGGACCGACGACACCGCGACCGCGCTGTGGCGCTCGGTGCGGGACTGGCGCACCGAGATCCCAGCCAGCGAGGAGCTGATGCAGCGGCTCGACGAGCTGAAGACCGAGCTGGACCAGCTCGGTCAGGTACGCGCCGAGGTCAGCCGCAAGACCATCGACCGGACCACCACGCTCATCGCGTACGACGAGGCGGTCGACGGGATCTTCGCCGTCTTCGACGCCCTCGGCGGCCTCGACGACGACGAGATCGCCAAGGACACCGCCGCGCTCATCGACCTCAACCGGTCCCGGGAGCTGCTGTCCCAACAGGACGCGCTGATCACGGGCGCGATCGCGGCCAACCGGATCACCGTCGGCGAGCAGACCGCGTTCGCCCGGCTGGTCGGCGCGCAGTGGTTCCTCGCCGACCGTACCGCCCGGGAACTCGCCCCCGGTGACCGTGCCCGCTTCGACCGGATGGTCGAGGGCGACGCGTTCCAGCAGCTCCGCACGCTCCAGGACCAGGTGCTCGCGGCCAAGGGCGCCGAGGTGCGCCCGCCGGTGACCGCCGCGGCGTGGCAGGCCGCCGCCGAGAAGGCGATGGCCGACCTGCGCGAGGTGATCCTCGCCGGCGGTGAGGACATCGTGTCCCGGGCCACGCCGGTCGCGATCGGCGTCATCGTGCGGCTGGTGCTCGCCGCCGGTCTCGGCCTGATCGCCGTCATCGCCTCCGTGGTCGTCTCGATCACCACGGCCCGGGCGCTCGTCCGCCAGCTCGAACGGCTGCGCGAGGCCGCCTTCCAGCTGGCGCACGAACGCCTGCCGAGCGTGGTGGAGCGGCTGGGCCGCGGCGAGGAGGTGGACGTCGCCCGCGAGGCGCCACCGTTGCAGTTCGGCGACGACGAGATCGGTCAGGTGGGCAAGGCGTTCAACGTCGTGCAGGAGACCGCCGTCCGGACCGCCGTCGAGCAGGCCGAGCTGCGCCGCAGCGTACGCGACGTGTTCCTCAGCCTGGCCCGGCGCACCCAGGCGCTCGTGCACCGGCAGCTCACGCTGCTGGACGCGATGGAGCGGCGGGAGCACGACGCCGAGGAACTGGAGGACCTGTTCCGGGTCGACCACCTGGCCACCCGGATGCGGCGCAACGCGGAGAACCTGATCGTCCTCTCCGGCTCGACGCCCGGCCGGGCCTGGCGGCGCAACGTCCCCATGGTCGACGTGGTACGCGGCGCGGTCGCCGAGGTCGAGGACTACACCCGGGTCACGGTGCGCCCGCTCGGCGACGTGTCGCTGACCGGCCGTGCCGTCGGTGACGTCATCCACCTGCTGGCCGAGCTGATCGAGAACGGGCTCTCCTTCTCCCCGCCGCAGACCACTGTGGAGGTCCGCGGCCAGCTCGTGGCGAACGGCTTCGCCATCGAGATCGAGGACCGCGGCCTCGGCATGAGCGCCGACGAGATGGCCGCCGCCAACGCGCGCATCGTCGACCGGTCCGAGCTGAATCTCGCCGACGCGGCCCGGCTCGGCCTGTTCGTGGTCAGCCGGCTCACCGAACGGCACGGCGTCAAGGTGCAGCTCAAGGAGTCCGCGTACGGCGGGACCACGGCAGTGGTGCTGATCCCGCGTGAACTGATCACCGCCGACGGCGCCGACGCATCCGACGCTCTCCCCGCCCCCGGGACGGTCCTGCCGGCGCCGGACCCGGCGCGGAACACGCCGGCCGAGGACGGCACCGAGCCGGCCACCGCGTCCGGCCCGGACGGCGGCACCGAACCCGACCAGCCCGCCGAGCCCGCCCCGCAGGTGCCGGAGCCGGTGGCGCAGGCGCCCCGGCTGACCCCGTCCGGGCTGCCGGCGCGTACCCGCAAGCGGCAGCCCGCGGTGGCCGGGCCCACCACGGAGCTGGCGGTGGTGGAGCGGCGGCCCGCCGCCACGACCGACGCCGCAGCGGAGCCGGAGCCGGAGGACGCGCCGGTCACCGACGCGGGGCTCCCGGTCCGGGTACGCCAGGCCAGCCTCGCGCCGGAGCTGCGACACGACCAGAGCGCGGTGGACGACGACGACACCGCCGACGACGACACGGCGCGTGCACCGGAGCAGGTGCGCCGGATGATGAGCTCCTATCAGAGCGGCACGCGACGCGGCCGTACCGATGCCGCGCGCTTGCTCGGCGGAGCGCAGGGGGCCGGCGGTGCGCCGGCCGACGCGGACGAGCAGGTTACCTGACCGGGACGTCGACGCGACGGAAACCGGAAGCTGACGGCACACCAGCCGGGAAGATGAGGACGACGAGTGGCGCAGAAGACGGCTTCGAGCGCGGATCTGACGTGGCTGCTGGATGACCTGGTCGGCCGGGTCAAGCAGGCGGAGCACGCCGTGGCGCTCTCCACCGACGGACTGTTGATGGCCTCGTCCCGCGGATTGAGCCGGGACGACGGCGAGCACCTGGCGGCCATGGCGGCGGGCATCCAGAGCCTCGCCCGGGGCGCGGGCAAACGGTTCGGTGGCGGGCAGGTGCAGCAGACCATCATCGAGATGCAGTCCTCCTTCCTGTTCGTCACAGCGGCCGGCCGCAACGCCTGCCTGGCGGTGCTGGCGTCGGAGGACACGGACGTCGGCCTGATCGCGTACGAGATGGCCATGCTCGTCACCCGGGTCGGCCGGTTCGTCGCATCACCGACCCGGGAACAGCCCCTCGGCGAGAACGCGGCACGATGACCGGCCGGGGGGACTCCGCGGAGCAGGAGTGGGTGGACGACCACGCCGGCCCGGTGGTGCGCCCGTACGCGGTGACCGGAGGCCGGGCCCGCCCGGTGACCGGTACGTTCGACCTGATCTCGCTGGTCACCTCGACCCGCACAGATGTCGGGTCGGAGTCCGGGCTGGGCCCGGAGCACGTGGCGATCGTCGGCCTCTGCCAGCGGATCCTCTCCGTGGCCGAGATCGCCGCCCATCTCGACCTGCCGGTGGGCACGGTCCGGGTCCTCCTCGGAGACCTGGCCGCCCGCAGACTGGTACAGGTACGCGAGCCGCGCGCGACCACCGCCGGCCTTCCCGACGAGCACGTTTTCGAGGCGGTTATCAATGGACTACGGGCGCTCTGAGCGGCCGGCGGGCGCCGCTCCGCTACCCACCGCGATCAAGATCCTGATCGCGGGCGGGTTCGGCGTCGGCAAGACCACCATGGTCGGCGCGGTCAGCGAGACCCGGCCGCTGCGGACCGAGGAGGTGCTCACCGAGACCGGGATCGGCATCGACGACCTGTCCGGTATCGAGGAGAAGTCGACCACCACCGTGGCGATGGACTTCGGCCGCATCACCATCAGCGACGACCTGGTGCTCTACCTGTTCGGTACGCCCGGGCAGGACCGGTTCTGGTTCGTCTGGGACGAGCTGGCGCTCGGCGCGCTCGGCGCGGTGGTGCTCGCCGACACCCGCCGGCTGGCCGACTGCTTCCCGTCGATCGACTACTTCGAGGGGCGCGGTACGCCCTTCGTGGTGGCGGTGAACTGCTTCGAGGGCGCCAAGACGTTCCGTCTCGACGAGGTGCAGGCCGCGCTCGACCTCGACCCGGGCGTACCCGTGGTGCTGTGCGACGCGCGCAAGCGGGAGTCGGCCAAGGAGGTGCTGATCACGCTGCTGGAGCACGCCATGAAGCTGCGGGAGGCGCGCCGCCGCGCCGCCGAGGACTGAACTGTCACACATCGACGGGGGAGTGGCGATGACCGAGGTGAGCGTCCGGGCGATGAACCCGGACGAGTTCGGCAGATGGCAGGACGAGCTGGCCGCCGGCTACGCGCGGGAGCACGTCACGGCCGGCAACTGGACGCCCGAGGAGGCGCTCGACCGGGCCCGGGAGGCCGCCGCCGGCTTCCTGCCGCAGGGTATGGCCACACCCGGCATGCTGTTCCTGGTCGGCGAGCTGGCAGACGGTTCACCGGTCGGCCGGCTGTGGATCGGCCTGACCCACCCGCGCGGTCTCGCCGACTGCGCGTTCCTCTACGACATCGAGGTGGCCGCCGGGCATCGGGGCCGGGGCCTCGGGCGGGCGCTGCTCGCGGCCGGGGAGCGGGCGGCCCGGGAGCACGGCGCCCAGGCGCTGGAGCTGAACGTCTTCGGCGCCAACGAGACGGCACGCAAGCTGTACGAGACGTCCGGCTACCGGGTGGTCACCCAGCAGATGCGCAAGGAGTTGCCCGCCTAGCGGCCGGCGTCACAGGCGGGTGGCGGTCCGGATCAGGGCGGCCAGCGGCCGGGACCGGCTGTGCGGCGGCCACGCGATCACAGTGGTCACCGCCGGGGCGTCCGGCACCGGCACGACGGTCAGGTCGGCGAGCAGCAGCGACCGGACCGACTCCGGCAGCACCACCGCGGTACGGCCGAGCGCGATGAGCTGGAACAACTGGGCGTGGTCGCGGACCTCGGGGCCCGGACCGTCCGGATACGACCCGTCGGCCCGGGGCCAGCGCGGCATCGGCAGGCCGGACAGCGTCTCCACCTCGGCCATGAGGAGGTGCGGCCGCCGGGCCAGCGGATGGCCGGCCGGCAGGACCGCCACCTGCTGCTCGGTGACCAGTTCCTCGGTGTCCAGCCCGGCGGTCGAGTCGAACGGCAGGTGCAGCAACGCCACGTCGGCCCGCCCGTCGCGCAGCAGCCGTTCCTGCTCGCCGATGCCGCACAGCAACACCTCGACGGGGACGGCGTCCGGCTCGGCCGCGTACGCGTCGAGCAGTTTCGGCAGCAGTTCGCTCGACGCGCCCGCCTTCGTGGCCAGCACCAGCCCGGGGCCGCCGTTCGTGGCTTGGCCGGCGCGGCGGGTACGGCGGTCGGCGGCGTCCACGGCGTCGAGGGCGGCCCGGCCCTCGCGGAGCAGCACCGACCCGGCCGCGGTGAGCGCGACGCCGCGGCTGTCCCGGTCCAGCAGGGTCACGCCGAGACGCCGTTCGAGCTGCTGGATCGCGCGCGACAGCGGCGGCTGGGCGATGCCCAGGCGTCGCGCGGCGCGGCCGAAGTGCAGTTCCTCGGCCACCGCGACGAAGTAGCGAAGCTCCCGCGTCTCCATCCCGCCACCGTACCGCCGAATCGATACCCGCCAGGTATCGGCCGCTACCGAGGTGGTGTTGGAGGCCCGCTCGCCGCGCGGACAGGATCGAAACCATGAGCGAACGGACGATCGCGCTGGTGACGGGCGCGAACAAGGGAATCGGGTACGAGATCGCGGCGGGCCTGGGCGCGCTGGGCTGGCGGGTGGGCGTCGGCGCCCGGGACGAGCAGCGGCTCGCGGAGGCGGTCGCGAAGCTGCGCGCGGGTGGTGTGGACGCGTTCGGCGTACCGCTGGACGTGACCGACGACGCGAGCGTGGCCGCCGCCGCCCGGCTGCTGGAGACGGAGGCCGGCGGGCTGGACGTGCTCGTCAACAACGCGGGCGTGACCGGTGGCGTGCCGCAGCACCCGGGCGACGTCGACCTCGCGACCATCCGGACGGCGGTCGAGGTCAACGTGATCGGCGTGGTCCGGGTGACCGAGGCGATGCTGCCGTTGCTGCGCCGCTCGGCCTCGCCGCGGATCGTCAACATGTCCAGCGGCGTCGGCTCGCTGACCCGGCAGAGCGCCTCGGAGGGCGAACACCAGACCGGCCCGCTGTCGGTGGCGTACTCGCCGTCGAAGAGCATGCTCAACGCGGTGACCATCCAGTACGCGCGGGCGCTGGCCGGCACGGGCGTCCTGATCAACGCCGCCTGCCCGGGTTTCACCGCCACCGACCTGAACGACTTCCGCGGTGTGCGGACCCCGCAGCAGGGCGCGGCGATCGCGATCCGGCTGGCGACGCTGCCCGGCGACGGGCCGACCGGCGGCTACTTCGAGGACGCGGGCGTGATCCCGTGGTGAGTGCGGCGCGTCAGCACCACATGACCGGGTTGCCGGTCGCCACCGACGCCGCGCACAGCCGGCGCAGCGGCTCCACGATGTAGGCGAAGTCGCCGCCCGACCGGCTCCGGGACCGCACCGCGAGCCGTTCGGGCGGCGGCTCGCCGTGCCCGCCCACCGGCCGCATCGCCAGCACCGTCCGCGTCCCGCCGGCGGTGAACTCCACCCGGTCGCCGGGCAGCGGCCGCTGGCCGAACCGCACGGCCCGGAACAGCGTGGCGGGCGGGTCGGCGGTGTCGACAACGAAGAAGCCGTCCGGATCGACCCCGGCCCGGAAATCCGGGCCCAGCATGAACACCCCGTGATAGCTCTCGACGTACTGCATCAGCACCCGGCCGGTCGCCTCGTCGATCAGCTCCACCTCGTCGGTGATCCGGTCGGTGCGCGCGAACGCGTCCAGCTCGGCGAGCGCGACCGCCGCCCGGTCGGCCGGCAGCGAGCCGCCGTTGAGGTTCGGGAGCGCGGTGGCGAGCGTCGGGAAGCGCTCCGGGCCGGCGGCGCGTAGCGCCTGCTGGAACAGCCGCACACCGGCCCAGTTGGACACGTGCTCGCTCGCCTGCTCCATGGCCTTGTGCGGGCACGCCTCCGCCTGCCAGGCGTCGAACGTGCGGTGCGCGGCCTCGTTGCCCTCCCACTGCAGCAACAGCGCGAGACAGCCCTCCTCGTCGATGCCGACCGGTTCGACCGGGCAGGGCGTGGCGAGGCCGTCCTGCCAGCACCGGCAGTACACGAATGCGTCGAGTCCCACGCCGGCACGCTACCGGCGGCAACCCGACGGCGCGTACCCGTTTCCGCCGGCTCGTCTCCGTCGACTCGTTTCCGGCGGCTCGTCTTCGGGCGGCTCGTTTCCGTCGGTTCGTTTCCCGCCGGTCAGGTGACGGCGAGCAGCACGGCGTCTCCGCTCGCCGCCGCGTCTCGGTAGAAGTCACGCAGCCGGGTGAAGTTCGGCAGCAGGTAGCCGTCGAACTCGTCGTCGCCGTCGTCCCAGATGTGCGGGTAGATCTCGGCCTCCGACATGGCGGCCGGGTCGAAGCGGGCCCGCAGCGTCGCCTCGTCGATCGCGTCGAGCCCGGCGGCCACGGCGCGGACGGCGTCGGGCATGAGCAGCCGGGCCGGGCCCATGCCGAGGTCCGGGCCGATCGGGTCACCGCCGATGATCGCCGGCCCGGCGTCACCCCGGACCTCGTACGTGGTGCCGGTCAGCAGGTAGTGCAGCCCGTGCCACGCCTTGTCGAGATCGAGTTCGTCCGGCCCGCCCGGGAACAGGGTGCCGACCTTCTCCGGGTCGGCGAGGACCGCCGCCAGCTCCTCGGCGGACAGCCGGCGTGCGTAGAAGATCATGCCCATGGGGTTGCCTCTCGGGGGACCGGTGGGAATCGGCGGCAGCGTAGCGTGCGCGTGCGACAGGCATGGCACCATCGGCGCATGGCCACCGACACCCGGCACCTCAGCGTCCACATCGACCGGCCGGTCGCGGATGTCTACGCCTTCGCCGCCGACCCGGCGAACCTGCCCCGCTGGGCGCCGGGTCTCGGCGGCTCGGTCGTGCTCGTCGACGGCCACTGGTATGTGGACACGCCCGAAGGGCGGGCGCGGCTGACGTTCGCGCCGGCAAACGAGTACGGCGTGCTCGACCACGAGGTGCTGACGCCGTCGGGCGAGACGGTGTACGTGCCGTTGCGCGCGATCGCCGACGGCGACGCCACCGAGGTGGTGTTCAGCCTGCGGCGGATGCCCGGCATGAGCGACGCGGACTTCGAGCGGGACACCGCGCTCGTGGAGGCGGACCTGGCCCGGCTCAAGGCGGTGCTGGAGAGCGCCGCCGGCTGAGATGCGCGCGTGGTCGGTCCGGCGTGCCGGTCCGTGCCGCCGCCCGGAGAATGCCGTCGAGGCCCTCCTCGAACAGCAGGTCGTCGGCCCATCGGGCGTCGTCGAGATGGCCGGAGGTGCTGAGGGTCGGATAGGTGTCGGCGCGCGCGGCGATGTGGTCGCGGGCTGCGGCTCTCGCGCCCGGGTCCGCGGTCCGGCGCCACGTGGCCTCCGTGAGCGAGGCGCCGATGACGTAGTTGGCCAGCATTCTCGTGGCGACCGCGAGCTGAAGACCGTGGCAGCCGCCGCGCACGAGCGCCGACTGCAGGAACTCGGTGCGGGCCAGGACGTTGGGCCCGAGCATCGGACGACCGATGAGCCCGGGTGCCCAGGGATGGCGCAACATCGCGTCGCGCCAGGCCCGGACGAGGACGCGGATGTCCTCCATCCAGTCGTCGCCGGCGTCCGGGATCGGCACGTCGCCGAAGATGCGGTCGACGGCCAGGTCCAGGACGTCGTCCTTCGTCTTCACGTGCCAGTAGAGCGCGGTGGCGGTCACGCCGAGCCGCTGGGCGAGCAGACGCATCGTCAGGCCCTCGACGCCGTGCTCGTCCAGCGCTGTCACGGCGAATTCCACGATGCGCTCACGGGTCAGCGGCGGCTTACGCCGCGCCCGCGGCTGCTCTGCCCGCAGCCACACCGGTGTCGTCGCCGCACCGGGCTCGGTCGTGGTCATGGAGCCACTCTAGTTCACTGGACAGGCAGCTTAACAACGGTAAGCTGATTGAACAGACGAAAGTTCGGCCTCGACAGTGGGCAAGGAGGCTGCGCCGTGCCCCTGCTGCGGATCCACCTCGACAGCGACCCCACCACCGCCCGCCGCGTCCTCCACCTGCATCGCGAGGGCGGCATCCATCACGAGTCGCGGGAAGCCGCCCGGGAGCAGGTGTGGCGCCAGGGTCGCACCCCGGCCGGTGACCCGGTCTTCGTCGGCATCACCAACGGCCGCCGCAACGTGCAACTGCTCTACGACGTCGAGGTCTACTCCGACACCGTTCCGTGAGGACTCGTCGGCACTCACGCCTCTCACGAATGGGAATTGCGACTCGGGCTCGGCCGGCGAAAGGAATTCGGCGCGCCCGTGCGCGAGCGTTCGATTCCGGGCAACGCAATCCGGCGGACGCAATTCGGTGATTCAGTCGCCGATCGCGTCCCGCATTCGTTCCCTCGTCCAGTATTCGGACGGATCGGTGGCGCCGGGGCTCGGGTTGTGCGTCGCGACCACCGGGCCGGGCGCCGGCCGCGCCGAGCCGCCGTCGCGCGCCGCGACGACCACGACGGCCGCGGCCACGGCGAGCGCCGCGACGGCGGCCGCGCCGAGCAGCACACGGTGTGACATGTCGCCTCCTCCGGGCCGTGGGGCCGGTGCCGGTCCGCCTGGTGCGCCGGGCGGCACACCAGGCGGACCGTCGTTCACCAGGTGTCGTTCGCGTACGTGTTGTAGAGCGTCCCCACCACCGCGGCGGAGAAGTACGGCGAGCCGTTCGTGTTCGAGCCGCTCGAGTAACTCATCACCCCGTGCACGTCACCGCGCCTGGTGGTGTTGTCGTAGCTGTAGTACCACGGGCCGCCGCTCGAACCGCCCCCGAAGCCGCAGTTCATCTCGATCCGGTTGCTGCCCGCGTCCCTCGACGTGCCCGAGCAGACCCACTGGATCTCGCCGCTGTCCTTGTTGCTCGGGTAGCCGAAGATGTCGTAGTGGTACGCCCGGCCGCCGCCGGTGAGCAGCCCGTTCGCGCCGACCGCGTCCACGATCGACCGGCTGCCGTAGACGAGCGCGACAGCCACGTCGTACTGCCGCTCGCGGGTGCTGATCCAGCCGCTGGGCACCGCGAGCGTGGACCAGTCCCAGGTGCCGTACGGCTGCGCGCCGTTGCGGTACGACGGCACGAACATCCAGTTCGCGGTGTGCCAGTCCCGGCCCGGCCCGTCGTGCACGCAGTGCGCGGCCGTGAAGACCATGTTGCGCGCCGGGCTGTTCACCACGCTCGCGGAGCAGTAGTGCCCCAAGCCGTCGGTCGAGCTGGTGTAGAAGATCTTCCCGACCGTGATCGACTCGTTCAGCTGGGTGCCGAAGCCGCTGCCGTCCTTCGGCGCCACCGCCTCGGCGAAGCGTCGCACCCGCTCGGCCGTGGGGCTCTGGGTGACCGGGCCGGCGGACTTCTCCACCTCGTCGGCCGGGGTGGCCGCCGCCATGCGCTCGGCCGTCCAGTAGGCCTTGGCCTGCGTGGACGATCCCGCCTTGCGCTCGATCGACGTGACAGTGGCCGGAGCGGCCGTGCCCGCGGTGGTGCCGGTGCCGGCCAGCGCCGGAGTGCCGGCGAGGATCGCCGGCAGGATCAGGGCCGGCAGGGCCAGAAGTCTGATCGTCGTCTTCATGAAATCCTTCCCAGTGTTCGATTCCCGGATCGAAACTGGAGCGCCCCCGTTGTTCATCGCGATGTCGGCAACGTATCGACGTGCTTCGGATCGTGTCAACGAATCATGGACGTCGATTGTTTGCAGTGTCGGATGTGCGATCGGGGAACATTATCGAATTCCAATTCAGCACCTCCGCCAGGGTCTTCGGTCGCGGGTAGTAGCGCATCACGAGCGGGTCGCCGAGCATGGCAGCCACGTCGTCGAGGTCGTCGACGGTCATCGCTGGACTGGATCCGCTGGAACGAGGGCCTCTACCGCGACCACGGCTTCGGACTGTGGGTGCTCAGGTCACGGGCGACAGGCGAGTTCGTCGGCGACTGCGGCCTCACTCCGCAGCCGGTGGACGGGGTGACGGAGGTCGAGGTCGGTTACCACCTGCGAACCGGGGTGCAGGGTCGCGGATTCGCCACGGAAGCGGCGGCCGCGTGTCGCGACCACGCGCGCGACCGGCTGGGCGTCGACCGCCTCGTCGCGATCATCCACCCCGACAACACGCCCTCGCAGCGGGTCGCGGAGCGGATCGGGCTGAGCTTCGAGCGTGCGACCACGTCCGAATCGGGGGATCCGGTGCACGTGTGCGCCGCGCGCCTGGCCTGACCGGGCTCAGCGGCGGGTCGACGCCACGAACCGGGTCCACGCGGCCGGGGTGAAGGTGAGCACCGGCCCGGCCGGGTCCTTCGAGTCGCGGACGCCGACCACGCCGGGCAGGTTGCCGGCGACCTCGACGCAGTTGCCGCCGTTGCCGCCGCTGCGGGTGCTCTTGCGCCATCGGGCGCCGCTCAGGTCCATGCCGCTGCCACTTCCCTCAGCAGTTCCAGGGTCCGCGCGCGGGGCAGCGCCTCGCCCCGGATGCGTTCCCACCGACGCTCCAGGGTAGCAATCTCCGAGGGCTGTTCGATGATCTGCGCGCGGGCCTGGCTGTCCACATGCGCCACCCGGTTGCCGTCGCGCAGCTCCGCGATGACGAACGGCCCGTCCAGCCCGGGATAGGTCGGTGTGTCCACCGGCACCACGTGGAGCTGCACGTTCGGCAGCTCGGCGCAGGTGAGCAGGTGGGTCACCTGCGCGGCCATCAGCGCGCGGTCGCCGGCGGCGGCGCGGCGCAGTACCTGCTCGTCGAGCACCACGACGTACAGCGGCCCGCGCGGCCGGGTGAGGATGCCCTGCCGGTCCAGCCGGGCGGTGACCAGGTCGGTGACCTCGTCGGCGGTCAGTGGCTGGCCGATGAAGGTGGCCCGGGCGTACGCCTCGGTCTGCAGCAGGCCCGGCACCCACGCCAGCTCGAACGTGCGTAGCGCGACCGCCTCGCGTTCGATGTCCACCCACGGGCGGAACCAGACCGGCTCGCGGCGGCGGACCGCGTCCGGCCAGAGCGCCTCGATCGGCTGGCCCAGCAGGTTCGCCACAGTCGCGCGGTGCCGGCTCTGCGGGATGTGCCCGGGGTTCGCCCATCTGGCCACCGTCTTCGGATGCAGGCCGAGCCGTTCCGCCAGGCTCTCGGCGGTGTGGCCGGCGCCGGCCAGCGCGGTGACGAAAGCATGGTTCATGCCCGTTCCTCCCCGGAGCAAAAGAACCGTCCGAAGGAGATTACACAACGCTGTGTGATTGTTCGGGCACCCTCGGCACGGTGGAGGCATGACCGAACCGACACCTACATCGGCGTACCCCCGGGTGGTGCTGCCGCTGACCGGCCACCGCGCGTGCGGTCCGGCCTGGCGCTGCGACCGCTGCGGTGAGCCCTGGCCGTGCCCGACCCTGCGGGCCGCGCCCACCGACGCGGCCCGCCGCGCCACGATGATCCCCGAGTTCTCCCGGCTCACCCGGCAGGCCATCCGCGACCTGCGCGGCCGGCCCGACGGCCCGGACCCGATCGCGATCGTGCGGCGTTTCCTGTGGTTCCTGCCGCTCACCGACGCGGAGGCACGCGCCGTCGCGCTCCGGCTGCGATGACCACGGTACGGCGAGGGCCGCTTCCCGCCGGAGCGGGAAGCGGCCCTGTGTCAGCCGTACGCGAATCAGCTCGCGATCATGCGGCGCAGCACGTACTGCAGGATGCCGCCGTGCCGGTAGTAGTCCGCCTCACCCGGGGTGTCGATGCGGACCACGGCGTCGAACTCCACACCGGTGTCGGTGGTGACCTTCACCGTGCGCGGGGTGTCGCCGTCGTTCAGCGCGGTGACGCCGCTGATCGAGAACGTCTCCGTGCCGGTCAGGCCCAGCGACTCGGCGGTCTCGCCGCCCGGGAACTGCAGCGGCAGCACGCCCATGCCGATCAGGTTCGAGCGGTGGATCCGCTCGTACGACTCGGCGATGACCGCCTTCACGCCCAGCAGCATGGTGCCCTTCGCGGCCCAGTCCCGCGACGAGCCCGAGCCGTACTCCTTGCCGGCCAGGATGACCAGCGGGACGCCCGCCTCCTGGTAGGCCATCGAGGCGTCGTAGATCGAGGTCTGCTCGCCGGTCAGGTGGTTGACGGTGAAACCGCCCTCCACGCCGGGGACCAGCTGGTTGCGCAGCCGGATGTTGGCGAACGTGCCCCGGATCATCACCTCGTGGTTGCCCCGACGGGAGCCGTACGAGTTGAACTCGTGGCGGGCCACGCCGTGCTCGGCCAGGTACTTGCCGGCGGGGGAATCCGCCTTGATCGAGCCGGCCGGGGAGATGTGGTCGGTGGTCACCGAGTCGCCCAGCTTCGCCAGCACCCGCGCGTCCGCGATGTCCTGCACCGGGGTCGGCTCCTGCTGCATGCCCTCGAAGTACGGGGGCTTGCGCACGTACGTCGACTCGCCGTCCCAGGAGAACGTATCACCGGTCGGGGTGGGCAGCGACTGCCAGCGCTCGTCACCGGCGAACACGTCGGCGTACGCGGCGCTGAAGCCGGTCGCGCCGATCGCGGAGGCGATGACGTCCTGGATCTCGGCGCTGTTCGGCCAGATCTCCCGCAGGAACACCGGGTTGCCCTGGGCGTCCTCGCCGATCGGCTCGTTTGCGAGGTCGATGTCCATGGTGCCGGCGAGCGCGTACGCGACCACCAGCGGCGGCGACGCCAGGTAGTTCATCTTGACGTCCGGGTTGATCCGGCCCTCGAAGTTCCGGTTGCCGGACAGCACCGACACGACCGCCAGGTCACCGTCGTTGACGGCGGCGGAGACCTCCTCCGGCAGCGGGCCGGAGTTGCCGATGCAGGTGGTGCAGCCGTAGCCGACCAGGTTGAAGCCGAGCTTCTCCAGGTACGGGGTGAGGCCGGCGCGGTCGTAGTAGTCCATGACGACCTTCGAGCCCGGCGCCAGGGTGGTCTTCACCCACGGCTTGCGGGCCAGGCCCTTCTCCACCGCGTTGCGGGCCAGCAGCGCGGCGCCGATCATGACCTGCGGGTTCGAGGTGTTGGTGCAGGAGGTGATCGCGGCGATCACCACGGCGCCGTGGTCCAGCTCGTACTCGACGCCGTCGGCGCCGGTCACGCGTACCGGATTGCTGGCCCGGCCGCCCGCGCCCACCGCGGCGGTCTCCAGGTCGCGCGGCGCGTCCGCCGGGTCGTTGACGCCGTTGGCGGGGGAGTCGCTGGCCGGGAAGGACTCGGCCGACGCCTCGTCGGCCGGGCCGTCGGCGCCGAACGGCTTCTCCTGCTGCGGCACGCCCGGCTTGCGGCCCGGGTCGCCACCGGTCTCGTCGGCTGCCACGTAGTCGCTGAGCGCGGCGCGGAACAGCGTCTTGGCGCTGCCGAGCGGCACCCGGTCCTGCGGGCGCTTCGGGCCGGCCAGCGACGGCTCGATGGTGCTCAGGTCCAGCTCGAGGCGCTCGGAGTACTCCGGCTCGCGCTCCGGGTCGTGCCAGAGGCCCTGCTCCTTGGCGTACGCCTCGACCAGCGCCACCTGCTGTGCGTCGCGGCCGGTCAGCTCCAGGTAGCGGACGGTCTCGGCGTCGATCGGGAAGATCGCCACGGTCGAGCCGTACTCCGGCGACATGTTGCCGATGGTGGCGCGGTTCGCCAGCGGTACGGCGCTCACGCCCGGGCCGTAGAACTCGACGAACTTGCCGACCACGCCGTGCTTGCGCAGCATCTCGGTGATGGTCAGCACCAGGTCGGTGGCGGTGGTGCCGGCCGGCATCTCGCCGGAGAGCTTGAAGCCGACGACCCGGGGGATCAGCATGCTGACCGGCTGGCCGAGCATCGCGGCCTCGGCCTCGATGCCGCCGACGCCCCAGCCCAGCACGCCCAGGCCGTTGACCATGGTGGTGTGCGAGTCGGTGCCGACGACGGTGTCCGGGTACGCCTGGCCGTTGCGCTCCATGATCGTACGGGCCAGGTACTCGATGTTGACCTGGTGCACGATGCCGGTGCCCGGCGGGACGACCTTGAACTCGTTGAACGCGGTCTGGCCCCAGCGCAGGAACTGGTAGCGCTCCTTGTTGCGCTCGTACTCCAGCTCGACGTTGCGCTCGAAGGCGTCCTCGCGGCCGAACAGGTCGGCGATGACCGAGTGGTCGATGACCAGCTCGGCCGGGGCCAGCGGGTTGACCTTGGTGGCGTCGCCGCCCAGGTCACGGACCGCCTCGCGCATGGTGGCCAGGTCGACCACGCAGGGCACGCCGGTGAAGTCCTGCATCAGCACCCGGGCCGGGGTGAACTGGATCTCCACGCTCGGGTCGGCGGTGGCGTCCCACGCGCCGAGCTGCTGGATGTGGTCGGCGGTGATGTTCGCGCCGTCCTCGGTCCGCAGCAGGTTCTCCAGCAGGATCTTCAAGCTGTAGGGCAGCCGCTCGTGGCCCTCCACCTTGTCGATCCTGAAAATCTCGTAGCTCGCGTCTCCGACGCGTAGCTGGGTCTTCGCACCGAAGGTGTCGAGGCTCGCCACGTCGTACTCCTTCACACCAGCGACCGTGAGTAGTCCTGAGCAGTTTGTCGCACCGACCGGAGCGCCGCCGTGCTTAGGCAACACTTACCTGCGTCGGTCTTAACAAAACCGTACGTCCGTCTTGCTATCCACGCAACCTCGTGCCACGCTGCGGGACGAGGAGGTGCCACCATGATCCATCACGTCCTGCTCGCCTGCCCCCGCGGCTCCGAGGACGCGTCCCGCTCCTTCTACGCCGGCCTGCTCGGCCTCACCGAGAAGCCCAAACCCCCGGCCCTCGCCGCCCGCGGCGGTTGCTGGTTCACCGGGTACGACGCCGAGCTGCACCTGGGCGTCGAGGACGACTTCCGTCCGGCCCGCAAGGCGCACCCCGCGCTGGTGCGGCCCGACCTGGACGAGCTGGCCGCCCGCCTCGACGCCGCCGGACACGCCGTGACCTGGGGCGACGACGAGATTCCCGGCATGCGGCGGTTCCACACGTACGACCCGCACGGCAACCGGCTGGAGTTCTTGGCCCCCGCCGGGTGACCGGGCGCGGGTAGGGTCGGCGGGTGGTCGACGTACAGCACTGGCTCGCCGCGCTCCCACCGGGCCTGATCTGCCTGCTCGTGGGCGCGGTCATCGGCGTGGAGAGCATGGGCATCCCGCTGCCCGGCGAGATCGTGCTGGTCAGCGCCGCCCTGCTCGCCGCCACCGGCGCCGTCGGGCCCGAGTGGGTGGCCGCCGCCGCGGCGACCGGCGCCATCGTCGGCGACTCCATCGGGTACGCCGTGGGCCGCCGTGGTGGCCGTCCCCTGCTGGAACGGCTCGGCCGGCGCTTCCCGAAACACCTCGGCCCGGCACACCTGGCCCGCGCCGAGTTGAGCTTCGCCCGGCACGGCGTCTGGGCGGTGTTCTTCGGGCGGTTCGTCGCGCTGCTGCGCATCCTGGCGGGCCCGCTAGCCGGAGCACTGCGTGTGCCGTACCGCCGGTTCCTGGTCGCGAACGCCGCGGGCGGGCTGGTCTGGGCGTTCGGCACCACCTACCTGTTGTTCTACGTCGGGCAGGCCGCCGAGCATTGGCTCAAGGACATCTCCTGGGCCGGATTGGTGCTGGCCGTGCTGGCCGGCGTGGCAAGCACCGCGTGGCTGCGCCGCCGCGCCAAGCGCCTGCCCCAGGCCGAAGCCCCCGACCAGCCCACCCCGGTCCCAGCCACCGACCGCTGACGCCGGACACCCAACCGCCCCGCCCGAAGGCGGACGACCAGTCCAGCGCTCCCAGGGCATCACCGGCCAGGGCGCAGCGCGCTCTCCTCACGCCGTCCCGCCCTCGCGCCGACTCGCCCTCCCGCCACTCCACCCTCGCGCCCGCCCGCCCTCGCGCTGGCCCGCCCCCGTGCGGTGATCAAGGAGTTTGTGTCCTGTGAGGGCTCCCGCAGTGACACAAACTCCTTGATCACCGACGCGGAGTGAGGGTGGGGCGGGGCGGATGGGGGAGGGCCGGGTCGGCAGGGCGGGGCGTGGCGGGCCCGGAGCCGGCCGGGCAGGCGGGGCGGTTCGGGCAGGCAGTCCGGGCCGGCTGGGCGATGGGCGGGGCGACCGGCGGCGGGGCAGGGGCAGGGCGCGGTGGACCGGTTGGGCCGGGTGACCGGGGTGACCGGTTGCACGGGTGAAGGGGCTGCGCGCGATGCCGCGCGCCTGCCCTGCCCCGTCGATCATGAAGTTGGCGGTGGCTGGAGGCCGATTTGTCGCCGCCAACTTCATGATCGACGCGGTGGGGGCGGTGGGGTTGGGGCTGTGGTGCTTCTGGGGCGCCCCTGCTCGCGGTCACCCCTTGGGGTGGTGGAGATCTTGGTAGGAAACGGCCCCTATGAGGGCCGTTTCCTACCAAGATCTTTGTGCGTTCCGCTCTGCGGGACGGCGATCCTGGGAAGTGGGCGGTGGGCGGGGGCGGCCGGGGTCAGGGGGCGGTGAGCAGGGCGATCAAGGTGTCGCGGGCGGTGCGGACTGCGGCCCGGGACTCCTCGGTGTGGTCGAGCGCGTCGAATCCGTGCTGCCCGTTCGGCACGTCCACCACGCACAGCGGGATGCCGCGCCGCCGCGCGACCACAGTGAACGCCTCGACGGTGGGAGCGACCTCGGGCCGTTCCCGACCCGCCCGGGTCAGCACGAGCGTCGGCCGCGCCGCGCCCTCCGCATGCGCGGCGTCGACGGGAGAGTCGGGAGAGGCCGTGCCGGACGGAGCGGCGGGCTGGTCCAGCGCGTCGACCGGGCGGAAGCGCGGGTCCACCGGCGGCCATCCGGGCAGCGGCGCCAGCAGCGGGTAGGTGGCGGCCACGCCGCGCAGCCAGGCGGGCGGGTCACGGAGCCAGTCGCCGAGCAGCAGGCCGGCGCCGGAGAAGAACCAGAGGCCGAGCCGGTCGGGGTCGACGCGCGGGTCGGCGCGGAGCAGTTCGGCGGCGGCGGCCACCCGGGCGGCGACCGTGTACAGGTCGTCCGGGCTCGCCACGGTGAGCCGGGGGATCGCGGCCAGCACGCCCGCCTCGGCGAGCAGCGCGCCGTAGCCGCGGTAGAGCGGCCAGTCACGTGCGTCGGGGGCCTCGGGCGGCCCCGGTACGCCGTGCACGACCACGACGGCGGGATGCCGGCCGTCGCCGGTGGGCACGTGCAGGT
This sequence comes from Micromonospora sp. WMMA1949, assembly GCF_027460145.1. Classification (NCBI taxonomy): domain Bacteria; kingdom Bacillati; phylum Actinomycetota; class Actinomycetes; order Micromonosporales; family Micromonosporaceae; genus Micromonospora; species Micromonospora sp. WMMA1949. The sequence continues at coordinate 4,679,783 of NZ_JAPZBG010000001.1, forward strand.
CGACGTCGCCGTGCCGCTCCACGGCGGCAGGTGGGGGATCGAGGACGAACGGGCTCTCCCAGAAAACGGTTCCCATCATGACAATGGTAGGAGAATCCGCCGTCCGCGACCGTCCCGTCAGGACGGCGGCGAGGCCTTGGCGTGCCGTTCGCGCAGCCGGTCCCGGATCTCCTCCGGCGTGTACGCCCGGCGCCGACGCTCGGCCCGGGCCACCACCACTCCGGTCGCCGCGACGCCGGCGAGACCCGCGAGACCGAGTACCTTCCACCACCGCATCCGTTGCCGCATCCGCATAGGGTAGTCCTCCATGAGCATCAGCCTGGACGAGGCCGTGGAGCTGACCCGCACCGGCGATCTGTGGGTGTTCCGCGGACGCAGCGTGCCCGACCGGGCCATCCAGCTCACCACGAACAGCCCGGTGAACCACGTCGGCATGGCCGTGGTGCTCGACGACATGCCGCCGCTGATGTGGCACGCCGAGCTGGGCCGTTCGCTGCCGGACATGTGGACCGGCACCCACCAGCGCGGCGTGCAGCTGCACGACCTGCGGGACGCGGTCTGCGTCTGGGCCAACCGGTACGGCCAGCGGGGCTGGCTGCGCCAGCTCGAACCGCCGGCCGACACGGCGATGGAGGAGGCGGTGCTGCGTACCGTGGCGCGTCTGGACGGGACGCCGTTCCCGTCCACCGCGCAGCTCGCCTGGCGGTGGGCCCGGGGCCGGTTGCCGCACCCGCGCCGCCTGAGCCTCGGCGGCCTGCGGGGCAGGGCCGGCGACCGGAACCAGATGGGCATCCTGAGCAAGATCATCGAAAGAGGCGATACCGGCGACCGAGCCGAGACCGGCGACACCAGCGGGATCGGCGACACCGGTAGGGAGAACGCGGCAGCACTGGAGACGGCGTACTGCGCCGAGGTGGTCGCGGTGACCTACGAGGCGATGGGTCTGCTGCCCGCCGGGCGGCGGCCCAACTGGTACGACCCGGGCCGGTTCTGGAGCGGCGACGACCTGGCGCTGCGCGGCGGCGCGCACCTCGGCGCCGAGATCGAGGTGCGGATCCCGCCGCGCTGAGGAAGGTTTGCCGCGAGGGCGCGCCGGTAATGAGGAGCGTCGTGACGGCTTCCACCGACCTCGACACGCTCACCGACTTCTTCGACCGGTACGGCGTGGCGCTGACCACCGCCGACGTGCCGGCCATCGCCGGCTGCTACGCCCTGCCCGGGCTGGTGGTCGCCGACACCTACAGCTTCTCGTTCACCTCGCCGGCGGCGGTGGCGCTCAGCTTCGTCGGCGCCGCCCCGGACTACCAGGAGCGGGAACTCGTCGCGGCGAACGCGCAGATCGAGGACGTGCAGCAGATCTCGGCGCTGCTCACCGAGGTGGCGGTGCGCTGGGAGTTCCTGGACAGCCAGGGCGGCGCGGTGCCCGGCGAGCGCTACCGCTACCTGCTGCGCACCACCGAGGACGGCCCGGTGATCTGCACCGTCATCCGTACCGCCTGATCGTGGTGGTGCGGCGGCCGGCCACGCGGGCCGGCCGCCGCACCGACGGGCGTCAGCGGTGGTGGGCGCCGGCCCAGCGGTCGGCCTCGGGGGCCGGGTGCAGGCCGGGCTCGTGCAGGCCCTCCTCGGTGACCTGGCCGATCCGGCGGTAGGTCTCCGGCCGGCTGGTACGCAGGATCACGCCCCAGATCAGGCCGAGCACCCCCGCCGCCACCGGGATCGCCGGCAGCAGCCACTTCAGGTAACTCGCCGTGTCGGGGGCGAGCAGCGCGTCGAAGTTGAACAGCAGCACCAGCAGCACGGCGGTGAGCAGGACCGTGCCGAGCCCCGGCGCGATCGCCCGCTGCCACGCGCTCTCCGGGCCGGGACGGCCCCGGAAGAAGCCCACCACGGAGGCCGAGGTGAGCGTCATCAGCAGCACGACGCCGACCGCCGCCGCGCCGGACAGCCAGGTGAACAGGTCGATGACCGGGTCACGGCCGGTCATCGCGAACGCCAGGAACACCACCACGGCGAGGATGCTCTGCATCACCGAGCCCGCGACCGGGGCGCCGCTGCGGCTGGAGGTGGCGCCGAGGAAGCGCGGCAGGACCCGCTCCCGGCCCAGCGCGAACAGGTAACGCGCCACGCCGTTGTGGAACGACAGCAGGGCGGCCAGCACGCTGGTGATGAACAGGACGTTGGCGATGTCGGCGACGACGGCGCCGGTGTACTGGTCGAGCGCGCCGAAGATGATGCCCGGACCCGCCTCGGCGCTGGCCGCCGGGGCGTTCTCCGGCCCGGTGAGCACGGTGAGCGCCCAGGCCGAGAAGGCGTAGAACAGGCCGGTGAACGCGACCGCGATGTAGGTGGCGCGAGCCACGGTGCGCCGCGGGTCCTTGACCTCTTCGCTGTAGATCGCGCCGCTCTCGAAGCCGGTGAAGGAGGCGATGGTGAACGCGAGCACCGCGCCGAAGCCGGCGCCGAACAGGTGGCCGGGGCTGATGCCGGCGGTGGTGACGGTGCCGCCGTCGGGGTTGGCGAAGGCCACCAGGTCGAAGATCAGCACGGCCACGCACTCGAGGATGAGCAGGACGGCGAGGACCGTGGCGTTGAGGTCGATGCGCAGGACGCCGAGCGCGCCGATGAACACCCAGGCCAGCAGCGCCCAGACCCACCAGTCGAGGCTGATGCCGGTCTTGGCGTCCATGAAGTCGCCGAGGATCGCGCCGAGCAGGCCGTACAGACCGATCTGGATCGCGTTGTACGCCGCGAGCGCGACAGCCGAGCCGGCCACCCCGCCGGCCCGGCCGAGGCCGTTGGCGATGTACGCGTAGAAGGCGCCCGCGTTGGCGACGTACCGGCTCATCGCGGCGTAGCCGGTGGCGAAGACGGCCAGTACGGCGGCGAGGAGCACGTATCCGAGCGCGGCGCCGATGTTGCCGCTGACCGCGTACATGGTGGTGACACCACCGCCGAGAACGGTCAGCGGGGCGGACGCGGCGACGGTGAAGAAGACGAGGTGAGCGGTGCCGAGACGACCGCGGCGCAGCCCACCGTCGGAGAAGAACGGATCGGAGGACAAGGCTTCTCCAGGGGAGGGAGTGAGGGGATTGAGGTGTCTACTTCGGAACAACCTGAAGCAGGGTATTGGTGATCACGTATCGTGACAACCCCGCTTCGATATCGATTGGGGTGCGCGTGATCGCCCGGAATTGAGCTGTGCGTGGTCATGCCGTACCGTCCCGTGTCGACGATCACGGCCACCGTTCGAGGATGGACCATGACCTACCCCGGGGCACAGGCCACTTACCGGCTTGCGGATGCGCTGTTCCTTATCGGACACGACGAGTTCACCGGCAAGCCACACGTCGCCGTCGACCGGCTGGAGTGCGGGCTGGCCGGCGCCGCGCTCGCCGAGCTGATGTTCGAGGGCCGGATCGCCCTCGACGGAGGGGGGATCGCCGCTGTCGACCCGCGGCTGTGGCAGGAGCCGCTCACCGACCTGCTGATCACCGAGATCCTGCGCCGCGAGGGCGCGCATCCGGCCCGGCTGTGGATCCGTTACCTGCGGACCCAGCTCAACATCAACGAGCGGGTGGGCACCCGGCTGGTCACCGCCGGCGTCCTGCGCCGGGAGCAGGGCAAACTGATCGGCCGGACGGTGCGCTGGCCGGCCATCGACCCGAACCAGGCGGCGTCACCGCGGGTGCGGCTGACCGCGATGCTGATGCACTCGTCCCCGGCCGAGCTGGACCCTGGCACGCTGCTGCTGGCGACGCTCGCCGAGGCGGTCGGCCTGGCCGCGCACATCTTCGACCCACAGGTGGCCACGCGGATGCGCGACTGCCGCCGGTTCCTGCCGGCTCAGCTCGAGGGGCTGCTCGCCGCCGTCGTGGGCGCGCTCGACGTCACCACCACGACGGTACGGCGCTGACGTCCCGCCCCGGGCCGAGCCGGGGCGGGACGGCACCGGTCAGGCCGGGTCGCGCCACATCGGCTGGAGGCTGGGGCCTTCCGGCAGGTCCAGCGTGACCGGGCGGCGCCGGAATCCGAGCCGCTCGTAGAGCGCGGCGTTGCGCGGCGAGCTGGCTTCCAGGTACGCCGCGGTGCCGGCCTGATCCAGCTCGGCCAGCTTGTTACGCAGCAGCGCCGACCCGACGCCCTTGCCGTGATGGTCCGGGTGCACCCCGATGAAGGGCAGGTACCAGTGCGGCTCTCCGGGGTGCTGGGCGCTCATCATCTCGTCGAGCGTGCCGAACCGCTTCATGGCCTCCGCGCCGATGGCGGTCTCCATCCCGTCGAACTCGTCGCCGTCCTCGGCGTCGTGGCCCTCGCCGGTGGGCAGCCAGAGCGTGACGCCCAGCCCGTCACCGGCGATGTACACCTCACCGGTGCGCAGCGCCAGCGCGACGAACGGTGCGAAGAAGGCGCGGTGGACCCGCGCGCGATGGTCGTCGTCGGGGAAGACCCAGCCGCTCACCGGATCCCGCATGAAAGCCTCGGCGAGAATCGCCGTCACGACGGCGGCGTCCGTCGCGGACGCCCGCCGGATACTGTCCTGCCACTCAGTCACTGGCTATCCGTCCTACCGGCTCGACGAGCCATTGTGGTCATTGATCGGCGTGCAAGGTATCAGGTGCGAGGCACCGTGCGGCAGGGCTCGGGCGGGACGCTCGCCGCCACCCGGTCCGGGTGGCTACGCTGGCCCGGACCCCCGACAGGAGGACCATGTCCCGCACGCGCCGCCCCGGTCCGCAGCCCGGAGCTGCCATGACCTCGTCTCCCTGGATCCTCGTCGCCGCCGGCGTGGTCGTGATGGTGGTCCTGCTGGTGGTGGCGCTCGGCTCGGTGCGGGGCCGCAGTACGTTCCCGGCAGCCGGTCCGGCCGATCCGGTGATGTCGCTGCCGCAGGTCCCGCCGACGCCCACGGCGGCCGGTGCCACCGGTCCGTCGTCGGTGTCCGCCACCGCCCCGGTGGTGCCGGGTCTGTCGCCCCGGTCCACGGTGCTGCCCGCCCGGCCGACGCCGGCCGCGTCGACTCCGAGCCCTCGGGGTGTGGCCCGGCCGGTGCTGCCCCCGCCGTCTCCGTCCGCGCCGCCGTCCGCGGTGACCGGCCGGTACAGCGTGGCGAGTGCGTTCGACGGCGGCTTCATCGGTGAGGTGCTGCTGGTAAACACCGCGCGTACGGCGCACGGCTGGACGATCCGTGCGGTGTTCCCCGGTGGCCGGCTGGTCACCGCCTGGGTCGAGGGCGCCGAGCAGGGCGTGTTCCGCTTCGACGACGGCGTGTTCACCTACCGCAGCGGGTTCGACCTGGCCCCCGGGCAGTCGCTGCCGGTGCGGTTCCACATCGAGCGGGCCGGCACCCGCCCGGTGAGCTGCACCGTCGACGGCACATCCTGCGCCGAACGCTAGGTCGCACGGCCCGGTAGGGCCCGGCGTCGGTGCCTCCTCTTGCAAGGTGGCTGCTTTGTTGCGGCAGTGTTTGCAAGGTATTGCAGAATGTTTCGGCAAGGGCTAGCGTGCGGGCGAATCAGCGACCAGAGAAAGGCCGTCGATGAAACCGCCGCCGATATCCCCCAAGGCGCTGCTCGCCCTGGTCACCTCCCTCGTACTCACTCTCGTCGGCGTGCCGGTGGCCCTCCACCAGCTCGGCGCCGACGCCACCGGCCCGGCCGCCGCCACCCCCGACGTGCTGGCCGCCGGCAACGCTCCGCAGTGGAACCGCGAGCCGTCCCCCGACGCGCTGCTCAAGGCCGCCACCAGCACCAAGAAGGCGGAGCAGTTCTACTTCGTCCTGCCGGACCGCTTCGCCAACGGCGACAAGCGCAACGACACCGGCGGCCTGACCGGCGGCCGGCTCACCACCGGCCACGACCCGGCCGACAAGGGCTTCTACCACGGCGGCGACCTCAAGGGCCTGATCGACCGGATGGACTACATCCAGGGGCTCGGCACCACCGCCATCTGGCTCGCCCCGATCTTCAAGAACCGGCCCGTGCAGGGCACCGGCGCCGACGTCTCGGCCGGCTACCACGGCTACTGGATCACCGACTTCACCCAGGTCGACCCGCACTTCGGCACCAACGCGGAGCTGAAGAAGCTGGTCGACCTCGCCCACCGCCGGGGCATCAAGGTCTACCTCGACATCATCGTCAACCACACCGCCGACGTCATCCGGTACGCCGAGGACAAGTACGGCTACGTGGACAAGAAGACCGCGCCGTACCGCGACGCGCAGGGGCGCCCCTTCGAGGACTGCAACTACGCCGACGGCACCCGGAAGTTCCCGGCCGTGAACTCGACGTCGTTCCCGTACACCCCGGTGTTCGCCACCCCGGCCGACGCGAAGGTCAAGGTCCCGGCGTGGCTGAACGACCCGACCATGTACCACAACCGCGGTGACTCCACCTTCGCCGGGGAGAACAGCGAGTACGGCGACTTCTTCGGCCTCGACGACCTGTGGACCGAGCGTCCCGAGGTGGTGCGCGGCATGACCGACATCTACGCCGAGTGGATCGGCAAGGCCGGTGTGGACGGGTTCCGCCTCGACACCGTCAAGCACACGAACCTCGACTTCTGGCCGCAGTTCGCCCGGGGCGTCGAGGCCGCCGCGGCCAAGGCCGGCAAGAAGGACTTCTTCATGTTCGGCGAGGTCTACAGCGCCGAGCAGGAGATCCAGTCCACCTACGTGCGGCAGGGCGGACTGCCCGCCACGCTGGACTTTTCGTTTCAGGAGGCGGCACGCGGGTACGCCGCCGCCGACGGCTCGGCCAAGGCGCTCGCCGACGTCTACGCCAAGGACGACCTGTACTCCGCGCGCGACACCAACGCCAACCGGCTCACCACGTTCCTGGGCAACCACGACATGGGCCGGATCGGCTCGTTCGTCGCCGCCGCCGGTGGTGACGACGCCGCCCAGCTGAACCGCAGCAGGCTCGCCCACCAGCTCATGTTCCTCACCCGTGGCCAGCCGGTCGTCTACTCCGGCGACGAGCAGGGCTTCACCGGACCGGGCGGCGACAAGGACGCCCGGCAGGACATGTTCGCCTCGCGGACCGCCGACTACCTCGACGACGACCTGATCGGCACCACCCGCACCCACGCCGTCGACCAGTACGACACCCGTCACCCGCTCTACCGGACCATCGCCGAGCTGGGCAAGCTGCGGTCGGCACACCCGGCGCTGCGCGACGGTGTGCAGGTGACCCGGTACGCGGCCGACGGGCCCGGCGTCTTCGCGTTCTCCCGCGTCCTGCCGTCCGACCGGATCGAGTACGTGGCCGCGGTGAACAACGCCGCGACCCCGCAGACTGTCAGCGTGGACACCTGGTCGGCCGGCGCCCGCTTCACCGGCGTGTACGGCGACGCCGCGGGCGCGACCGCCGGCGCGGACGGCAAGCTGAGCGTCACCGTACCGGCGATGTCGGCGCTGGTGCTGAAGGCCGACCGGGCGATCCCGCAGGCCGGGGCACCGAAGGTCACGATCACCGAGCCGGGCGACACCCCGGTCCCGGGCAAGGCCGCCGTCACCGCCCAGGTGACCGGCGACCCGCTCGCCACCGTCACGTTCGCCGCCCGGGTCGCGGGCGGCAAGTGGACGCTGCTCGGCACCGCGCAGCGTGCGCCGTACACCGTGCACCACGACCTGACCGGCCTGCCCGGCGGCACCCGCGTGGAGTACAAGGCGGTGGTCCGCGACGGCAAGGGCCGCACCGCCACCGCCCGCGCCACCGGCACCGTCGGCACCCCCGACCAGGGCGAATCGCGGGACTGGGCGATCGTGCACTACCAGCGCCCGGCCGGCGGGTACGACGACTGGCGGCTCTACGCCTGGGGCGACATCGACCCGGCGTACGTGACGCAGTGGCCCGCCGGGCAGCCGTTCGCCGGTGAGGACTCGTACGGCCGGTTCGCCTGGGTCAAGCTCAAGCCCGGCGCGAAGTCGGTCGGCTTCCTCGTGATCGACGGCGACGGCAACAAGGACGTCGCGAACGACCGCACCATCGACGTGACTGCGACCGGCGAGGTCTGGGTCAAGCAGGGCGACCCGGCGGTCTACCCGACGCGGCAGGCCGCCACCGGCGAGCCCGACCCGCCCGTCGCGCAGGACACGGCGCTGATCCACTGGCGCAAGGCCGACGGCAACTACGACGGCTGGGGCCTGCACCTGTGGGACGGCGCGGCCACCCCGACCGACTGGGCCGCGCCGCTCAAGCCGGAGAAGATCGACGCGTACGGCGCGGTGTTCCGGGTGCCCCTGGCCGCGGGTGCGACCGGGCTGAGCTACATCATCCACCGAGGCGACGAGAAGGATCAGCCCGATGACCAGCGGCTCGACTTCGCCTCCGCGGGGCGTGAGGTGTGGCTCCTGGCCGGCGTGAAGGGACGGCTGCTGCCGACCACCACGTCCGGCGCCGCCAAGGACCTCGACATCACCAAGCAGAAGGCGCACTGGATCGACAGGTCCACTGTGGCCTGGCCCACCGGGCCGACCGACGGGCGGCGGTACGCGCTCGCCGTCGCTCCGGCCGGTGGGATCGGCCTCGCCGACGGTGAGCTGACCGGCACGTACACCACCATCGGGCTGCGGGCGCAGCGCAACGGGCTGACCGAGGCGCAACGGCAGGCGTACCCCCATCTCTGGGCCTCGCGCGCCTTCACGCTGGACCGCGCCGACCTGGCCAAGGTGCCGGCGGCGCTGCGCGGCCAGCTCGTGGTGACCGAGCGGGACGCCGAGGGCGCGCTGCTCGCCGCCACCGGCGTGCAGATTCCCGGTGTGCTCGACGACGTCTACGCGGCGGCGACCGGCGCGAAGCTCGGCCCGACGTTCGCCGGGCGGGTGCCCACCCTGGCGGTGTGGGCGCCGACCGCGCGGACCGTCTCGCTGGAGCTGTTCGACTCACCCACGGCCCAGCCGACCACTGTGGCGATGCGCCGCGACGACCGCACCGGCGTCTGGTCGGTACGCGGCACGAAGGCGTGGAACGGCCGCTACTACCGCTACCGGGTGCAGGCGTGGCAGCCGGCCACGCAGAAGATGGTCACCGCGTCGGTGACCGACCCCTACTCGGTGGCGCTCGCGGCGAACTCCACGCACAGCCAGATCGTCGACCTGACCGATCCGGCGCTCGCGCCGGCCGGCTGGGCGAACCTGCGCAAGCCGGCCGCCCCGCCGGCGTCGAAGATCCAGATCTCCGAGCTGTCGGTGCGGGACTTCTCCATCGCCGACACCACAGTTCCGGCCGACCGGCGAGGGACGTATCTGGCGTTCACCGACCCGAACACGGCGGGCATGAAGCACCTGCGGGCGCTCGGCGACGCCGGGGTCAACCACCTGCACCTGCTGCCGGCCTTCGACTTCGCCACCATCCCGGAGAAGCGGGCCGACCAGGCCCGGCCGAACTGTGACCTGGCCGCGCTGCCGCCGGACTCCGACGAGCAGCAGAAGTGCGTCGCGGCGGTCGCCGGCACCGACGGCTACAACTGGGGGTACGACCCGCTGCACTACACGGTGCCCGAGGGCGGGTACGCCGTCGACCCGAACGGCGCCAAGCGCACCACCGAGTTCCGGCAGATGGTCGCCGGGGTGAACAAGGCCGGCCTGCGGGTGGTGATGGACGTGGTCTACAACCACACCTCGGCCGCCGGCGCCGACCCGAAGTCGGTGCTCGACCAGGTGGTGCCGGGCTACTACCACCGGCTCCTGGAGGACGGGACCGTCGCCAACTCCACCTGCTGTGCCAACACCGCCCCGGAGCACGCCATGATGGGCAAGCTCGTGGTGGACTCGCTGGTCACCTGGGCCAAGGCGTACAAGGTGGACGGTTTCCGGTTCGACCTGATGGGCCACCACCCGAAGGCGAACATCCTGGCCGTACGGGCCGCGCTGGACAAGCTCACGCTCGCCCGCGACGGCGTGGACGGCCGCAAGATCCTGCTCTACGGCGAGGGCTGGAACTTCGGCGAGGTCGCCGACGACGCCCGCTTCACGCAGGCCACCCAGGCCAACATGGCCGGTACCGGCGTCGGCACGTTCAACGACCGGCTCCGCGACGCGGTGCGCGGCGGCGGCCCGTTCGACGCCAACCCGCGGGCGCAGGGCTTCGCCTCCGGCCTGTACACCGACCCCAACGGCGACGACGTGAACGGTTCGGCGGCGGACCAGCGGGCCCGGCTGCTGCACCAGCACGACCTGATCAAGGTGGGGCTGACCGGCAACCTGCGCGGCTACCGGTTCACCGACTCCACCGGCAAGCGGGTCACCGGCGCCCAGGTCGACTACAACGGCGCGCCGGCCGGATACACGGCCGCGCCGGGCGAGGCGGTCACCTACGTCGACGCGCACGACAACGAGATCCTGTACGACGCGCTGGCGTACAAGCTGCCGCAGGGCACCTCGGCGCAGGACCGGGCCCGGATGCAGGTGCTCGCGCTGGCGACCACGGCGCTCGGGCAGGGCGCCGGGTTCGTCACCACCGGCTCGGAGCGGCTGCGCTCGAAGTCGCTGGACCGCAACTCGTACAACTCGGGGGACTGGTTCAACCAGATCCGCTGGGACTGCGCCCAGGGCAACGGGTTCGGTGCCGGCCTGCCACCGGAGGCCGACAACCGCGACAAGTGGTCGTACGCGAAGCCGCTGCTGGCCGACCCGTTGCTGGTGCCGGACTGCGCGGCGATCGAGTTGGCGAACGCCCGGTACGCGGAGCTGCTGCGCGTGCGCCGGTCCTCGCCGGTGTTCGGGCTCGACACCGCCGAGCAGGTGCAGAAGCGGGTGGCGTTCCCGCTTTCCGGGACGACTGAGACGCCGGGCGTGCTCACCATGACCCTCGACGCCCGCGGGCTGGACGGGACGTGGAAGTCGGTGACCGTCGTCTTCAACGCCACGCCGGAGACGGCGAAGCAGACGGTCACCGGGCTGCGCGGGGCGAACGTGGCGCTGCACCCGGTGCTGCGGAACTCGGCCGACCCGGCGCTGCGTACCGCGTCGTTCGACCGGGCCGCCGGCACGTTCACCGTACCCGCGCGCAGCGTGGCGGTGTTCGTCCAGAGCTGACCGCACGGCCGACCGGCCCCCTGCCACGTCACGTGGCAGGGGGCCGGTCGCGTTACCTGTCGACCGTCAGGTCAGTTGAAGCAGTCCTCGACGGTGTTGGCGCAGTTGGTCGGGTCGTTGTTGCTGATGAGGGACTTGTCGTCGAGCTTGACGCGTCCTTCGTTGTTGAGGACGCCGCCGGCGACCCGGTGGAGCTTGCTGGAGTCGGTGGCGGTGTTCTTGGTGACGTGGGTCTTGGTCAGGGTGATCTTCGCCTTGTTGTTGAAGATGCCGCCGCCGTTGAGGGCGGTGTTGCCCTTGATGTCGGTGTCGCGGATGGTGAGGGTGGCGTTGTCGTCCTTGTCGTGCTCGCGGGTGAGGAAGCCGTCCTCGATCTTGATGAGCCACTCACCGTTGAAGATGCCACCACCGAAGCGGTTGGCGGTGTTGTCGACGATCTTGCTGTCGGCGATCGTGGCGCTGGCGTGCTCCTTGTTCTCCGGGTAGCCCCAGTGCTTGCCACCGGTGACCACCACACCGCCGCCGTCGCCGTCGGCGTGGTTCTTGGCGACGTGGACCTTCTCCAGGAGCAGGTCGGTGTTCTCGGCGTACACGCCGCCGCCGTTCTCGCAGGCGGTGTTGCCCGTGATCGCGGTGAAGGAGACCGTGACGGTGCCGCCGCTGCTGAACAGACCGCCACCGTTCTTGCCGGCGCGGTTGTCCGACAGGCTGGACTTGACGCCGTCCTTGCCGTGGTCGGAACCGAAGATCTCGACGATCCCGGCCGCGTGGTGCTTGCCCTTCGGGTCGTAGCCCTTCGGCGCGGCGGAGGCCGCCGGGCCGTGCCCACCGGACAGGCCGCTGCCGTTGGCGATGCCGCCGCCGTTGCCGCCTGCGGTGTTGTCGTCGACGTGGGTTTCCTCGACCTTGAGGATGCCCTCGTTGAAGATGCCGCCGCCGTCGCCCTGGGCGTGGTTGCCGACGACCTTGCTCTCCTTGAGCCAGGTGCGGCCGTAGTTGGCCACGGCGCCGCCGTCGCCCTCGGCGTTGTTGTCGACGAGCTTGACGTTGTCCAGGTAGGCGCTGCCGCCACGCTCGACGAGCAGCGCGCCGCCGTCACCCTCGACCCGCTTGTCGTCGTCCTTGCCGCCGTTCATGCCGTCGGCAACGGGCGTGACAGCGGCGGCGGTGGTCGCCGCGGCCGGGGCCGCGACAGCCGGGGCGGCGGCCGGTGCCGCGACCGCCGGAGCGGCCGGAGCGGCAGCCGGGGCGGCGGCCGGCGGCTGGCCGCCGCCGGGAGCCCCGCCACCCGGGTACTTGAACTCGTTGGCGTTGCCGCCCTTGACGGTGAGGTCCTTGAGGGTGAGGTCGCCGCCGTCGACGACGCGGAAGATGCGGAAGGTGTCTTCGGCGTCGCGCTTGATGGTGGAGCCGTTGCCCTTGATGGTGACGTCCTGCTTGATCTCGGGCAGGGCGGAGCCGACCTTGCGGTCCTTGACGCCGAGTTCGTAGGTGCAGTTCTCGGCGAGCTTCAGGGTGCCGCCGTGGTCGCGGTTGGCCAGTTCGAGGGCGTCGACCAGGGCGTCGTCGTCGCAGGCGACGTCGCGGGTCTTGCCGTGGTCGTCCTTGCCGTCCTTGCCCTTGTCCGGGCCCCACTCGCCGCGGTCACGGCCTTCCTGGCCACGGTCCTTGCCGTCCTTGCCGTTCCAGTCCTTGTCGTGCCCGTCCTTGTCGTAGCCGTCCCGGCCGTACTCGCCCTTGTCGCCGTGGTCATCGGCGCTGAGCTGCTGCGTGGTCGACCACTTGACGTCGGCGAGGCGGTGCGGGCCGGTGGCCCCGGTGGTCGCGTAGGCCACGCCGGCGAGGCTGACCGCTCCGGTCAGGCCCACGACGCCGGTGGCGAGCCACATCCGGCGACGCCGGAGCGGGGAGATGGTCTTGCTGGTGGCGTCATCGTTATTGCGAAGGTAGTTGGACATCGGAGCTCTCTGCCCTCTCCTTGTACCTGACAAGGTCGCTTCGCCTCGGCGAGGCGGCCTTCGCTACAAATCGGTTGTAGCTGCTGAAGATGACCGTATGAGAACCTTCTTCGCCTCGCGGCCATACACGAAAAAAACCCGCATAAGGGTGCGGGTGGGATGGGCGGGCGCAGTGCGGTCCGGACGCCCCGGCGGGGGACACGGCGGTCGGCCGGGCCGCTCCGGGGTGGGAGCCCTCCTCGCACGACGGCGAGAAGGGCTCCCCGGTTATGTGGTGGTGCGGTTCAGTTGAAGCAGTCCTCGACGGTGTTGGCGCAGTTGGTCGGGTCGTTGTTGCTGATGAGGGACTTGTCGTCGAGCTTGACGCGTCCTTCGTTGTTGAGGACGCCGCCGGCGACCCGGTGGAGCTTGCTGGAGTCGGTGGCGGTGTTCTTGGTGACGTGGGTCTTGGTCAGGGTGATCTTCGCCTTGTTGTTGAAGATGCCGCCGCCGTTGAGGGCGGTGTTGCCCTTGATGTCGGTGTCGCGGATGGTGAGGGTGGCGTTGTCGTCCTTGTCGTGCTCGCGGGTGAGGAAGCCGTCCTCGATCTTGATGAGCCACTCACCGTTGAAGATGCCACCACCGAAGCGGCCGGCCGTGTTGTCCACGACGGCGCTGTCGGCGATCGTGGCACTGCCCGCCAGGCCGTCCTTCTCGGCGCCGTTGCCGGCCCAGTCCCGCCCGCCGGTCGTCACCACGCCGCCGCCGTCGCCGTCGGCGTGGTTGCCCGCCACGTGGACCTTCTCCAGCAGCAGGTCGGTGGTCTCGGCGTAGACGCCGCCACCGTTCTCGCAGGCGACGTTGCCACCGATCGCGGTGAACGAGACGGTGACCCAGCCGCCGCTGCTGAACAGACCACCACCGTTGCGACCCGCCCGGTTGTGGCTCAGCGTGCTCAGCGAGGCGTCCTTGCCCTCGTACGCCCCGATGATCTCGACGGTGCCCGCGTGGTGCTTGCCGTGCTCGCCCTTGTCGGCCTTCGCGGCCGAGGCCAGGTCGACCGGCCCGTCGTGGTGCTCACCGCTGCCGTTGGCGATGCCGCCGCCGTTGCCGCCTGCGGTGTTGTCGTCGACGTGGGTTTCCTCGACCTTGAGGATGCCCTCGTTGAAGATGCCGCCGCCGTCGCCCTGGGCGTGGTTGCCGACGACCTTGCTCTCCTTGAGCCAGGTGCGGCCGTAGTTGGCCACGGCGCCGCCGTCGCCCTCGGCGTTGTTGTCGACGAGCTTGACGTTGTGCAGGTGGGCGCTGCCGCCGCGCTCGACGAGCAGCGCGCCGCCGTCGCCCTCGACCCGCTTGGCGTCCAGCTCGGCTAGGTCGGCGGCCTCCGGCACGGACGGCCCCGGGTACTTGAACTCGTTGGCGTTGCCGCCGGAGACGGTGAGGTCCTTGAGGGTGAGGTCGCCGCCGTCGACGACGCGGAAGATGCGGAAGGTGTCTTCGGCGTCGCGCTTGATGGTGGAGCCGTTGCCCTTGATGGTGACGTCCTGCTTGATCTCGGGCAGGGCGGAGCCGACCTTGCGGTCCTTGACGCCGAGTTCGTAGGTGCAGTTCTCGGCGAGCTTCAGGGTGCCGCCGTGGTCGCGGTTGGCCAGTTCGAGGGCGTCGACCAGGGCGTCGTCGTCGCAGGCGACGTCGCGGGTCTTGCCGTGGTCGTCCTTGCCGTCCTTGCCCCACTCGCCGCGGTCACGGCCTTCCTCACCACGGTCCTTGCCGTACCCGTCCTCGGCCTTCTCGCCGCCCTTCCCGCGCTCGCCGCGGGAGTCGTCGCCGGCGCTCTGCGGCGCGGCGGCGTGGTTGTCCGCCACCGGTTCGGTGCCGGGATTGTCGTCGCGGGCGGCGAGACCGCCGAGCGCCGCCAGCCCGACGACGCCGGTCAGCCCGGCCACGCCGGTGGCGACCCAGAGCGCCCGCCGCCTGCTCGTCCGCGGCGGGGGCGCCATCGGAGCGCCGCCGTCGGGTGTCGTTACGTCGTTCGACATGAGAGCCCTTTCGGTTCTTCCCAAACGGGTCGCACCGCCCCAGGCCGGGCGACCAGCTACAAACCGGTTGTAGCCTCTGATCAGCACCGTATGAGAAGGTTCCTCGCGAGGAAGACGTATCCGAAAAAAGCCCGCATTCCTCCCACGAATGGCGGTCGGTGACCATCCACGTCAGGGGGACCGGAACGGCCCAGACAGCGACGGGCCCCACCACCCGCCGTCGAGGCGCGGTGGTGGGGCCCGCCGGAGAAAGCGGCCGCAGGGATCAGCCGGGCAGGCGGGGTCCCGCCTCGCGCTGCTCGGCCAGCCAGGTCTCCACCTCGGCGGAGGCGCGCGGCAGCCCGGCCGACAGGTTCACCGGGCCGTCGGCGGTCACCAGGATGTCGTCCTCGATCCGCACGCCGATGCCCCGCAGCTCCTCCGGGACCAGCTCGTCCTCCGGCTGGAAGTAGAGCCCCGGCTCGACGGTGAGCACGTACCCCTCGCCGAGCGGCCCCTCGCGGTAGGTCTCCTTGCGCGCGTTGGCGCAGTCGTGCACGTCGATGCCGAGCATGTGGCTGGTGCCGTGCAGCGTCCACCGCCGGTAGACCGTGGAGGCCGGGTCCATCGCCTCGTCCACGCTCACCGGCAGCAGCCCGAGATCCTTCAGCGCCTCGGCCAGCACCCGCATCGAGGCCAGGTGCACGTCCCGGAACGCCACGCCGGGCCGGCACATCTCGATGCCGGCCTGCTGCGCGGCGTACACCGCGTCGTAGACCTGACGCTGCAACGGCGTGAACCGGCCGTCGACCGGGAACACCCGGGTCACGTCGGCGGTGTAGAGGTTGCGGTTCTCCACGCCCATGTCCATCAGCAGCAGGTCACCCGGGCGGGTGGCGCCGTGGTTGTGCACCCAGTGCAGGATCGTGGCGTGCTCGCCGGCCCCGACGATCGAGCCGTACCCGACGTCGTTGCCGTCGTGCCGGGCGCGCAGCGCGAACACGCCCTCCAGCAGCCGCTCGGAGACCCCGCGGTCGGCCGGCAGCGCCCGGGCCACGTCCTCGAAGCCGCGCACCGTGGCGTCGCACGCCTCCTGGAGCTGCGCGATCTCCCACTCGTCCTTGACCAGCTTCAGCTCGGCGATCGTGATCGCCAGCTCCCGGTCGCGGCCGGGCTGACCCTCGGCGCGCGCGCCGTCGTAGGGACGCACCGCCGCGTCCACCCGGGCGTCGAAACCGCGAAGCACCCGGGTACGCCCCGGCGCCAGGTCGGCCAGCGCCGCGTCCAGCTCGCTCAGATCGGCCGTCGGCAGGCCCAGCTCGGTGGACTTCTCCCGCAGCGTCGGCCGGCGGCCCACCCACAGCTCACCGTGGCGGCTGCGGAAGAACTCGTCCGTCGCCCGGGACGACCGGGGCCGCATGAACAGCGTGGACTCGCCACCCGGCCGCAGCACGAGGACGCTGTCCGGCTCCAGGTCGCCGGTCAGGTACGCGAAGTCGCTGCCCGGACGGAACCGGTGGTCGGTGTCGTTGGCGCGTACCTTCTCGTTGCCCGTGGGGATGACCAGCGTCTCGCCCGGGAAGGCCTCGGCCAGCGCGGCCCGCCGCTTGGCGTGGTTGGGCACCTCCGGGCGCGGGGTGACCGGCAGTTCGGTGTCCCGCCAGCCCTGCCGCATGAACGACAGGAACGCCTCCGGGAAGTCCGGGTCGTGCGACTCGGTGCCGTCCGCCGCCTTGCCCTGCCGGTTTCGCTCCTCAGCCATCATTCGCCCTCCCTGAGCCCCGTCGCTGGTCCCGACGGTACCGCGCGCACGTCAGCGGGAGGTGCCTGCGGTGCCGCGACGACGGCTTCCGGCGCGTGGAAAGATGGCGGCCATGTGCGGACTCCTGGCCTTCTTCAGCGCGCGCGGCGACGCCGCCGCCCACCGCGACCACATCGCCGGCGCACTGGAGTGCCTGCACCACCGTGGCCCGGACGAGACCGGGGTCGAGGTGGTCGGCGACGCCTCCGGCCGGTACGCGGACGGCGTGTTCGCGCACAAGCGCCTGGCGATCATCGACGTGGCGCTGAGCCACGAGCCCCTGCCCTACGCGGGCGGGCGCTACCTGCTCACCTTCAACGGCGAGATCTACAACTACATCGAGCTGCGTGAGGAGCTGATCCGCGACTACGGCGCCCAGTTCGCCACCAACGGCGACGGCGAGGTGATCGTCGCCGGCTACCACTACTGGGGTGAGCAGGTGCTCACCAAGCTGCGCGGCATGTTCGCGTTCGTGATCTGGGACCGGCAGGAGCGGCGGGCCTTCGGCGCGCGGGACTACTTCGGCATCAAGCCGCTGCACTACCTCGAGACGCAGGACGGCCTCTACCTCGCCTCGGAGAAGAAGGCGCTGCTGCCGTTCGCGCACTCGGCGTACCAGGGCGACGCGGGCATCGACACCGCCAACCTGAGCCACTACCTGACGCTGCAGTACGTTCCCGAGCCGGGCACGCTGCACAAGGGGATCAGCCGGATCGGCTCGGGGGAGTACCTGACCTGGACCCCGGGCGGCCGGATCGAGGTGCGCCGCTGGTACCGGCCGGTGTTCCGCCCGGCCCCGGTCTCCGACGAGCAGCGGCTCTACCACGACATCCGGGAGACGCTGCGCGAGAGCGTCCGGATGCACATGCGCTCGGACGTGCCGGTCGGCTCGTTCCTGTCCAGCGGCATCGACTCCACCGCGGTGGTGGCGCTGGCCCGCGAGTTCAACCCGAACATCCTCACCTTCACCGTCGGCTACGACGTGCCCGGCTACTCCGAGATCGACGTGGCCCAGGACTCGGCCCGGCACCTCGACGTGACCACCATCCCGACCAAGATCGGGCCGCAGGACATGATCGACGCGCTGCCGAAGATCGTCTGGCACCTGGACGACCCGGTCGCCGACCCGGCGCTGGTGCCCCTGTACTTCGTGGCGAAGAAGGCCGCCGAGCACGTCACCGTGGTGCTCTCCGGCGAGGGCGCGGACGAGTTCTTCGGTGGCTACACGATCTACCGGGAGCCGCTGTCGCTCAACGCGGTCAACAGCCTGCCCGACGGCGTGCAGAAGGGCCTGCGCGCGGTGTCCAAGGCCATCCCGCAGGGGGTCAAGGGCAAGAGCTTCCTGGAGCGCGGCACCACCCCGATCGAGGAGCGCTACTACGGCAACGCGCGGATGTTCACCGAGGAGGAGAAGCAGCACCTGCTGCGCCGCTACGACCCCTCGGTGCGCTACACCGACGTGACCGCGCCGATCTACGCCGAGTGCACCGAGCTGGACGACGTCACCAAGATGCAGTACGTCGACCTCTACACCTGGCTGCGCGGCGACATCCTGGTCAAGGCCGACCGGATCTCGATGGCGCACTCGCTGGAGGTGCGGGTGCCGTTCCTGGACCGGGAGGTGTTCAACGTCGCCGCCGGCATCCCGGTCGACCTGAAGCTGCCGCCGCGCTCCGAGGCCACCAAGTACGCGATGCGCCAGGCGCTGCAGGGTGTCGTACCGCCGGCCATCGTCAACCGCAAGAAGCTGGGCTTCCCGACCCCGACCCGGGTCTGGCTGCGCGGCGAGATGTACGAGTGGGCGCGGCACGTGCTGTCCACCTCGGGCGCCGGCGACCTGATCGACCTGTCGTACGCGATGCGCCTGCTGGAGGAGCACAAGCGGGAGGAGGCCGACCACTCCCGCAAGGTGTGGACCGTGCTGATCTTCTGCATCTGGCACGCCATCTTCGTGGCCAAGACGCTCGACCCGGGCATCCAGCGCAACCAGTCCGCGCTGCTCACCAAGCCGGTCGTCGGCAGCATGGTGCGCTGACCCGAGCGTGACGAGGAAGGGCCCCCGGGATGTCCCCCGGGGGCCCTTCTCCGTGCGTGATCAGCGACCGGTGCAGGTGACAGTCGGCAGGGAGTTGGTGCCGGAGAAGTTCGCCGTGAAGCCGAACGTGGTGGTGCCCTCCGGCGGGACACTGCCGTTGTAGGCGGCGTTGGAGACGCTCACCGACGCCCCGCTGCCGCTCAACGTGCCGTTCCACACCTGGTTGATGGTCTGGCCGCTGGGCCAGGTCCAGTTCGCGGTCCACCCGGAGTACGTCCGGGTGCTGTGGTTCATGATCGTCACTTCGCCCTGGAAGCCGCCACCCCAGGCGGTGACCACCTTGTACACCGCCATGCAGGAGCCGGCCGGCATGGTCGGGCTGGTCGTCACCGGCGGAGGCGAGGTCGGCGGCGCGGTCGTCGGCGGAGCGGTGGTGGGCGGAGCGGTGGTCGGCGGCGCGGTCGTCGGGGGGTTGCTGCCGCCCGAGCCGATCCCGGTCACCTCGCCGTTGCCGCCGTCGAACGTCACGTCCGAGCAGCCGAAGAAGTTCTCCTGGCTGTCCGAGCGGACCCAGCGCGAGTAGATGATGTGCCGGCCGCTCTTGTTCGACGGCAGGTTGCCGCTGAAGTAGTAGTGCCCGTCGTTGGTGCCCACCGCGCCGCGCTGCGGCGGGTTGGTCACCTGCAGGAACGGCTGCTCCTCCAGGTCGCTCCAGGCCAGCGGCCGGTTCGGGCTCCAGCTGTCCTTGGTCACGTAGAAGTAGAACGTGCCCGGGTGGTGGGCCCAGTTGCTGTACCGGAACTCGATCGACCGTCCAGCCGTCAGGTGCGTGAGCGGCCAGTCGTTGCGCGCCGCGTCGTACCCGCTGAAGCCGGGGTTGCCGCCGCTGCACAGCTTGCCGTCGGGGATGAACCCGACGGTGCGTCCGCCGGCGTCGGAGCGCAGCACGCTGAACCAGTTGTACAGCGAGTTCGCCCCGCTCTCGGCCACCGCCGACGAGCAGGCGGGGTTGTTCGGCCGGATCTCACCGGTTCCGGTGAGGCCGTCCTTCCAGCACAGGTAGGTGCGGGCGCCCGGCGTCATGGCCGCGCCGTGCGCGGCCGCCGGTCCGGAGTTGGTGACCAGGGCGAACGCGCCCAGGGTCAGGGTGGCGGCCGCGGTGAGCAACGCGGCCGTACGCGATCGGGTTCGGTGCACGGGGATCTCCTGACTCGCGGAGCGTGGCCCGGTTCGGCCTGCTCCGCTGCGACGAGCGGATGCGACGATCGCGGTGCCCGCGCCCGGTCAGCGTGCGGCCGGGGCCGTCGACGGGCGCGCACCGTCTGCGGTCCGTTGCCCAACGGACCGTGGATGCCCTCGCGTCGGATCGACCCGGCGGCCGGTGACGCGGCAGCCCCCGCGTCGTCACCCGGCACCGCCATCCCACCACGTCCGGCCGCGGCCCGCAATAGGCGCTGCTCGATGCCAGGGTCCCGGCGCGCCGGGACCCTGGCATGCGCCAGGATCGGGGGAGGACGACGAGGGGAGCCAGGATGGGGTACGCGGTGGTGCTCGGCGAGGCACTGGTGGACCTGCTCGACGCCGAGCACGACGGGGAACCCGTCTACCGGCAGGCGATCGGCGGCGGCCCGCTCAACGTGGCGGTGGCGATCGCCCGGCTCGGCGGGGACGCACGGTTCGTCGGGTCGCTCGGCGACGACGCGCTGGCCGGACGGATCCGCGCCTTCCTCACCGGCGCGGGAGTGGACGTGGGCGGGACGGTGACGGTGCCGGCCCCGACCGCGCTCGCCGTGGCCACGTTCGCCGGTGCGGAGCCCGACTTCCGCTTCTACGGCGAACCCCGCTCGTACGCGCTGCTCGGCCCGGACGACCTGGACGTGGCGCTGGTCGAAGGTGCGGACGTGCTCTACTGCGGCTCGATCGTGCTGCTCGACCCGCCGGTGCTCGCCGCCGCCCGCCGTGCCTGGTCGATCGCGGGCGCGCTGCGGGTGTTCGACCCCAACGTGCGGCCCCGCCTGCTCACCGCGCCGAACGCGCTGGACGGGCTGCGGGCGGTGGTCGCCGAGTTCGCCGCCGCCGCGCACCTGGTCAAGCTCAGCAGTGCCGACGCGCGGCTGCTCTACCCGGACGAGCCGGTCGAGGGCGTCGCCGCGTACCTGCGGGAACTGGGCGCGAGCACGGTCGTGGTGACGCTGGGCGCGGACGGCGCCCTGGTCGCGGCCGACGACGTGGTGCGCGTACCCGCGCCGAAGGTGGACGCGGTGGACGCCACCGGCGCGGGTGACTCGGTGATGGGCGCGCTGGTGGCCGACCTGCTGGCCGCCGGTGAGCCGGCCGACCCGGCGGGCTGGCGGGAGCGGGTCGCGTTCGCGCTCCGGGTGGCGGCGGTCGTGTGCGAGTCGCCCGGCGGCGCCACCGCGATGCCCACCCGCACCGAGGTCGCAACCCGCTTCGCGGGGTAAGGAAGGGCCCCTTCTTAACGCCTGAGGTAGAGGAGGGGCCCCTTCTTGACACCCGCCCCCACGCGCGGCGGCCAGCTCAGGCGCGCGGCGGCCGACGTCAGGCGCGCGGGCGGGCCAGTGTCAGGACGGCGGTCAGGGACAGGGCGGCGGCGCCGGCCAGGACCACCGCCATCGGCAGCGCGCTGCCCTCGCCGCCGAGCCCGACCAGCGGCGCGGCCAGCGCGCCCACCACCGACTGGAGACCGCCCATCAGCGCGGCGGCGGTGCCCGCGTGCCGGGCGTGCGCGTCCAGCGCCAGCGCGGTGCTGTTCGGCATCACCATGCCGAGCGAGCCGACGAAGGCGAACAGCGCCACCGCCGTCAGGGCCAGGCTGCCGGCCAGCGCCCCGCTCAGCACGCCGAGCGCGGTGACCAGGCCGGCCACGAGCGTGGTGACCAGCAGCCGGCGCGGGGTGAACCGGTCGAGCAGCCGGGCGTTCGCCTGACCGACGGTCACCAGGGCGAGCGCGTTGACGCCGAAGATGACGCTGAACACCGCCGCGGACACGCCGAAGACGTCCTGGAACACGAACGACGACCCCGAGATGTACGCGAACAGCCCGGCGAACGCGAAGCCCTGCGTCAGCGCGTACCCGAGGTAGACCCGGTCGGCGAGCAGCGACCGCATGGTCCGGACGGTGGCCCCCAGGCCGCCGGTGTTGCGGCGCTCGGCGGGCAGCGTCTCCGGCAGACGCAGCGCGACGGCGACGGCGAGCACCGCCCCGATGACGGCGAGCGTCACGAAGACGGCCCGCCACGAGCCGAACCGCAGCACCAGGCTGCCCACGCCGGGTGCCGCCACCGGCGCGACACCGAAGACCAGGGTGAGCCGGGAGAAGTACTTCGCGGCGTCCCGGCCCGCGTAGAGGTCACGGACGACCGCGCGGGCGACCACCACGCCCATGCCGCCGGCGACGCCCTGGGCGAACCGCGCGGCGGCGAGCAGCGGGGCGTTCGGCGCCACGGCGCACGCCAGCGCCAGCACGGTGTACGCGACCACGCCGACCAGCACCGGACGGCGGCGCCCCCAGCGGTCGCTCAGCGGGCCGGTGACCAACTGCCCCACGGCGAGACCGATCAGGCAGGTGGTCAGCGAGAGCTGGATGCCGGCCTGGTCGGCGCCGAGGTCGCGGGTCATGGCCGGGAACGCCGGCAGGTACATGTCCAGCGACAGCGGGCCGATCGCGGTGAGCGAACCGAGCAGCACCAGCAGCGTCACGCCGCCGGTGGAGGCGGTGGTGCGGCGGGCGGTCGGGCGCGCGGTGGCCGGCGCGGCACTGCTCACGAGTGGGTACCCCCTGGATCTGGTGCGTCCGGGGTACCTTACATCTGTAGTCAGAACTATTGCGATGTGAGGCGGGTGACTCCGTGGCGACGAACGAGCAGGTCGCGCGGTTCGGCGCGGCCCTGGGGGAGCTGCACCGGCTCCTGCGCCGGCGGACCGGGGCGCGGGTGGGACGGGACCCGTTGCCCGAGGCGCAGGTGGAGGTGCTCCTGCTGGTCCGGGAGAGCCCGGGGATCAGCGGCAAGGAGGTGGCCCGGCGTCTCTGCACCGCGCCCAACACGGTGAGCACGCTGGTCCGCGACCTCAGCGACGCCGGGTTGCTGGCCCGTGACCGCGACCCCGACGACCGCCGTGTGGTCCGGCTGCGCGTCACCGACGCCGCCCGGGAGCGGATGGCCCACTACGAGGCCCACCGCGCGGCGTTGCTCGCCGGCGCCCTCGCCGAGCTGGACCCGCCGGTACGGGCGGCGATCCTGGCCGCCGCCCCGCACCTCGACGCGCTGCGGGACGCGCTGCGGAGCCCCGCCCGGCCGGAACCACAGGGGCGGGCCGCCGGAAACCCGGTGGCCGCCGTGCCGCCCCGCCCCGCATGATCACCGGATGGCGCTGCACCAGGACGAGATACCCGTCGATGAGGAGATCGTCCGGGCGCTGCTGACCGCCCAGCGCCCCGAGTGGGCCGCCCTGCCGCTCACGCCCGCGGGCGCCGGGACCGACAACACGATGTACCGCCTCGGCGCCGACCTGCTCGTCCGGCTGCCGCGCACCGCGGAGAAGGCCGGCGCACTGCGCAAGGAGCAGCAGTGGCTGCCCCGGCTCGCGCCGCTGCTGCCGTACCGGGTGCCGGAACCGGTGTACGCCGGCGTCCCGGCCGACGCCTTCCCGCTGCCGTGGTCGGTGCAGCGGTGGATACCGGGCGACGAGGTCCGTTCCGGCACGGTCGCGGACTGGGCCGCCCTCGGCGCCGACCTGGCCGTGTTCGTCCGGCGCCTGCACGCGGCCGACCTGCTGGGCGCGACCCGCGCCGGCCCGCTGAGCGGATACCGCGGCGGCAGCCTCCACCCCTGCGACACCTGGATCTCCCCGGCGCTCGAGGACTGCCGCGACCGGATCGGCGACGAGACGGACGTCGACACGCTGGTCCGGCTCTGGCGGGACGCCCTGACCCTGCCCGAACCCGCAGGGCCGCACGTCTGGCTGCACAGCGACCTCAAGCCCACCAACCTGCTGGTGCGGGACGGCCGGCTGCGGGCGGTCATCGACTTCGGTGGCCTGACCGTCGGGCACCCGGACGCGGAACACGCGCCGATCTGGGACCTTCCGCCGGCGGCCCGGCACGCCTACCGGGAGGCGCTCGGCATCGACGACGTGACCTGGGCGCGGGCCCGCGCCTGGGCGCTCGGGGTGGCGGCCAGTGGCGTCTCCTACTACTGGGACACGTTCCCGGCGTTCGTCGCCGAATGCCGCAACCGCCTCCGCGAGATCCTCGCCGACGCCGACGCCGACTGATCCCGGGGGCCGGTCAGGCCGTGCCGTCCAGCTCCGCGTAGCCGCGGCGCGCGGCGATCAGGCCCGGCCGCGCGCCGAACGGTGACTCGGCCGCCACCCGCTCCGGCGGGGCGCTGCCGGTGTGCCCGGCGCGGATCAGCCACGCCTGCCGCGCGAGCTGCGCGTGCTGCTCGCGGACGAAGTCCGCGCCGACCGGCTCGCCGTGGCCGGGCACGACCACCGTCGTGGGCGTGGTCAGCCGCAGCAGGTCGGCCAGCGCGTCCGGCCACGTCAGGGGGTACGACTCCTCGAACGCCGGCGGCCCGCTCTGCTCCACCAGATCGCCGGCGACGAGCACGTCCGCGTCAGGTACGTGCACCACCAGGTCGGCGTCGGTGTGCCCGTGCCCGGGGTGGCGCAGCACCACCCGCCGGCCGCCCACGTCGAGCACCGTCTCCTCGTGCACCTCGTGCGTCGGTGCCCGCAACTCGGTACGCGCCAGTTCCTCGGCCAGCGCCGGGTGCCCGGCGCGCATCTCCTCGTACGCGGCGCGCCGCACGGAGTCGGACCGGTCCCGCAGCGCCGCCGCGGCCTGGGCCTGCGCGTAGATCGCGGTGTCCGGACCGGCCAGCGTGGCGTTGCCGAAGCAGTGGTCGAAGTGGTGGTGCGTGTTCACGATCGTCCACGGGTACGGCGTCACCGCCCGCGCCGCCTCCGCCAGCTCCCGGGCCTGCCCGGCGGTGGAGAGCGTGTCGACGAGCAGCGCCGCGCCGTCACCGGCCACCAGCACCACGTTCACCGCGAGCGTCGGCTCGCGCAGCACGTGCACCCCGGCGGCGACCTCCGTGAACCCGGCGGTCATGGCTGGCGTACGGCCCGCTCGACGAAGCGCTGCCGGTCGACCAGCGCCCGCTCGACCCGGCCCTGCGCCGCGACGGTGGCCCCGTCGGTGACTGTCACGTCGAAGACCAGCCGCTTGCCGTCGACCTTCACCAGCTCGGCGTAGGCGGCCACGGTACGACCCACCGGCGTCGCCGCGCGGTGTTCCAGCTCGACCCGTACGCCGACGGTGGTGGACCCGGACGGCATCCGGGTCGCGGTGGCGGCCACCGTCGCCGCCTCGGCCAGTGCCAGCACCCGGGGTGTGCCGAGCACCGGCACGTCCCCGGAGCCGACCGCCTGCGCGGTGTCGGCGTCGGTCACTGTCAGCTCGACCCGGGCGGTCAGGCCCGGCGCGAAGGGCGACTCCGGCTGCTCCTGCATGCGGCCGAGCCTAGTGCAGGAGACAGGCGGGCGTCCGGCGTCCGGGCCGCCGCCGGGCCGGTCGTCACCGCCCGCCCGCAGGCCCGCCTGTCGCACGCCGTTAACCTTGTCCGCGATGGCCGAGCTGACACAATCTCCGACCCCCGCCCCCGACGCGCCGACCGAGTCGCCCGACGGCGGGCGCCGCCGTGTGATCGCGATGACCATCTGGGGCGTCGCGTTCGTCGCCGCCTGGCTCGCCATCGGCCTGCCCACGGACCCGG
Source organism: Micromonospora sp. WMMA1949 (assembly GCF_027460145.1). Taxonomy (NCBI): domain Bacteria; kingdom Bacillati; phylum Actinomycetota; class Actinomycetes; order Micromonosporales; family Micromonosporaceae; genus Micromonospora; species Micromonospora sp. WMMA1949. The sequence continues at coordinate 4,705,412 of NZ_JAPZBG010000001.1, forward strand.
CGTACGCGTTCCTGTGGATCTGGGCCGGCACGATCGCGTGGAACTCGGCCCGCCCGTGGCGCAGCCACCTGCGGTTCGCCCGGGACTGGATCCCGGTGGTGCTGCTGCTCGCCGCGTACAACCTGTCCCGGGGGTTCGCCGACAACGGCGCCACCCCGCACGCGATGGAGCTGATCGTCGCCGACCGCTTCCTGACCGGGTGGCTCACCGGCGGCGAGGTGCCGACGATCTGGCTCCAGGAGCGCCTGTACGACGCGTCCGAGGTGCGCTGGTGGGACGTGCTGGTGAGCTGGGTCTACTTCTCGCACTTCGTGGCGACGTTCGCCGCCGCGGCCGTGCTGTGGATGCGCAACCGGCGGCGCTGGATCGCGTACATGTCCCGCTGGGGCTTCCTGTGCGCGGCCGGGCTGGTGACCTACTTCGCGTACCCGGCGGCGCCGCCGTGGTGGGCGGCGCAGAACGGCCTGCTCACCGAGGTCGCGCGGATCTCCACCCGGGGCTGGAAGGAGATCGGCATGCACGGCGCGGGCAACCTTCTCAACGCCGGGCAGATCGCCTCCAACCCGGTGGCCGCGATGCCGTCGCTGCACACCGCGTTCGCGCTGTTCGTGGTGTTGTTCTTCATGCGCTCGGTACGCAAGCGCTGGTGGCCGCTGATGCTCGCGTATCCGCTGGCCATGACGTTCACGCTGATGTACAGCGGCGAGCACTACCTGATCGACGTGCTGGTGGGCTGGGCGTACGTGGGCCTGACGTTCCTGGTGGTCGGCCTGGCCGAGCGCTGGTGGGCGGCGCGGCAGGCCCGGCGTGCCGGTGAGCCCGCCGTCGCCGCCGGCGAACCGCCCGCCGACACCGACACCGACACCGACACCCCGGACCGCGTCGCCGACGACCGGGACGCGGTGCCCGCCGAGCGCCGGTAGACCGCCCGCCGGGCCGCCGGGCCGGTCAGCGGTCGGCCCGGCGGGCCGGTCGGCGGTCGTGGTCGGTCCGGCTCAGCGGTCAGCGGTCAGCGGTCGCTGTCGGTGCGCCGGGCGGCGTGCGAGCGTGCGGTCAGCTCCGCGGCCAGCTCCCACGCGTCGGCCAGGTCCCGGTGGACGGCCGCCGCCCCGGCCCCACCGGCGGTGTCCGCGTGCACGGTGGCCAGCCGCAACAGCCGCTGCACCGGACCCCGGGTGACGCGCACGCTCTGGATCCGGGCGTACGGCACCAGCGTCAACTGGCGGGTCAGCAGCCCGGATCGGGCCACGAAGACGCGCTCGTCGAGACCCGCGCCGACCACCCTGCGGCTCAGCGGGCGCAGCCAGCGGGCCCGTTCCGGGGGAGGCGTCGTGGGCAGCGCGTCCAGCCGTACGCCGGGCAGCACCTCCGCGACGACAGTCGCGCCGGTGCCCGCGTCGCCGACCGGCAGCAGGCGGTCCGGGCGGTTGCGGTCGTCGAGCTCACCGGCGGAGTAGCCGGCCACCTCCAGCCGCAGCCGCAGCCACCCCTTCATCCGCCAGAGCAGCGGCCAGGTCGCCCGTACGGTCTGCACCCGGTGCAGCGGCACGGTCTGCACCCGCGTCTCCAGCAGGCCGTTGTGCACCCGCAGCGTGCCGTCGTCCCGGTCGAGCCGGAAGCTCCAGTCGTCGAGCACCCGGCGGATCGGTTGCAGCACCACGCCGGCCATCGCGGTGAGCGTGCTCGCCACCGCGATGAACGACCACGAGCCCTCGGAGAAGAACTGGGCGCCGACGAACACCAGGCCCACCGGCAGCAGGAACGCCTGCGGCGTGAGCAACTGGCTGACCAGCAGATCCTGGTTGCGAACGGTGTGCAGCCGGCGACCGGCCGGCACGGGTGCGGCAGGCGCGCCGGGCTCGGCCGCCGGCACCGGCGCCGGGGCGGAGCGCCCCGCCACCGCGAGCAGCCGTTGCCGTAGCGCGGTGGCCTCGGCCACGCTGAGGTAGGCCAGCGGCGCCTCGGTCTTGCCCCCGCCGACCACCTCCAGCCGCAGCTCGGCCAGGCCGGTGAGCTGGGCCAGCAGGGGCCGGACCACCTCGACCGCCTGCAACCGCTCCAGCGGGATGGCCCGGGTACGACGCCACAGCAGGCCCTCGTAGACGCGCAGTTCGCGGCCGACCAGGTGGTAGCCGGTGTTCCACCAGCTCACCACCGACAGCACGGTGGCGCCGAGCACGAAGACGGTGACCAGCGCCGCGAACCAGCCGAACCCGACGCGCGACAGCGTCGACCAGGAGAGCCCGGCGATCACCACGACCAGCGACTTCGCGCCGTGCAGCGCCGGGCTGAGCGGATGCAGCCGCTGCCGTGGCTCCTCGCCGCCGGTCGGTCCGGCGGCCGGACCCCACGGTCCCGGGTACGGCGGCAGCGGCGCGGGCCACGGCCCGGGCGCGGCGGGATCCGGGCCGGACGGCGGCCCGTACCCGCTTGCCGCCGAGCCGGGCGGCCCGTAGCCGGGTGGCGGTGCGTACCCGGGCGGTGGCCCGTATCCGGGCGGGCCGGGCGTCAGCTCGGGCCGGTCGTCGGGGGGCGGCGGGGCGCCGGGGTCGCTCCGGTCGCTCACAGGCCCTCCGCCCGGTCCTCGCCCAGCGCGGTCAGCCGGTCGCGCAGCCGGGACGCCTCTGCCGGGCGCAGACCGGGCACCCGGGCGTCGCTCGCGGCGGCTGCCGTATGCAATTGCACGGTGGCGAGGTCGAACGCGCGCTCCAGCGGACCGGCGCTCACATCGACGAACTGCATTCGCGAGTACGGGACGATGGACAGCCGCCGCACCAGCAGGCCGTGGCGCACGAGCAGATCGTCGTCGCGCTCGGCGTACCCCCAGGCGCGGACCGCGCGCACGATGGTGACCGACCGCCAGACGCCGATGAGCAGCGCCACGCCGACGGCGGCGCCGAGCAGCCAGTGCCCGGACAGCGCCCAGGCCACGCCGAGCACCACGAGCGCCACGGCCAGCCCGATGCCGAGCCGGATCAACTCCACCCAGATCAGGTCGCGGGAGATCGGCTGCCAGCGGACCGTGTCCGGCCAGGGCTCCAGAGCGCTGCGCGCGGCGGGCGGGAGGCCGGCGGGGCCGTCACCGCTCATCGGGAGGACCTGCCGTGCTCGGCGCCGGTACGGGCTCGGATCGTCTGCTCGCTCACGCTTCGAGCGTAGGCGATCAGGGAAGCGGGACCACCTCGCGGAGGAAGCCGCGTGCGTCGAGGAACTCACCGAGGGAGCCGCGGTGCTCCGGGCAGGCCAGCCAGGTCTTGCGCCGGTCCGGCGCGTGCAGGCGGGGATTGTGCCAGCGAAGCTGGTAGGCGGCGGGTGCGCGACACCCCCGCGCCGAGCAGATCAGCGTCTCGTCCGGGGTGGTGGGAGTCGTCACCGGGGCGAGTCTAGAGGCCGCACGCCGGGAGTTTTAGCGCCGGGCGGCCACGGGGGGAGCCGCCCGGCGACGGGGTGAATCGTACACACTGCGGACCCCTTGTTGTCCACCCGTGTTCAGCGTTTCTCGCGCCGCGGGACGGCGTGGGGGACGCCGCGGCGAAAATCGTGCCTCTCCCACCCTCGGCTCTCAGCGAGGCATGACAGTCTTGATACGCACCACGCCACGACGACGACCCTGCTGTGGAGGACCGGTGGCCCAGCCGACCACACCCGACCTGCCGAACCCGACCGAGGTGGCGCCGGACGCGCCGCCCCCGGCGGGCACCACCCCGGCGCAGGACGCCACGCTGCTGGAGCGGGCGCTGTTCGAGACCAAGCGGGTGATCGTCGGCCAGGACCGGATGGTCGAGCGGATGTTCGTCGCGCTGCTGGCACGCGGTCACTGCCTGCTGGAGGGCGTACCCGGTGTGGCCAAGACGCTCGCCGTGGAGACCCTGGCCCGGGTCGTCGGCGGTTCGTTCGCCCGGGTCCAGTTCACGCCCGACCTGGTGCCCGCCGACATCATGGGCACCCGCATCTACCGGCAGTCCAGCGAGAAGTTCGACGTCGAACTGGGCCCGGTCTTCGTCAACTTCCTGCTCGCCGACGAGATCAACCGCGCGCCGGCCAAGGTCCAGTCGGCGCTGCTGGAGGTGATGAGCGAACGGCAGGTCTCCATCGGCGGCGAGAGCCACCGGGTGCCGGACCCGTTCCTGGTCATGGCCACCCAGAACCCGATCGAGCAGGAGGGCGTCTACCCGCTGCCGGAGGCGCAGCGGGACCGGTTCCTCATGAAGATCGTCGTGGGCTACCCGACCGACGCCGAGGAGCGCGAGATCGTCTACCGGATGGGCGTGGCCCCGCCCGAGCCGGCCCGGGTGTTCGACACCCCGGACCTGGTCGCCCTCCAGCACAAGGCCGACCAGGTGTTCGTGCACAACGCGCTCGTCGACTACGCGGTCCGGCTGGTGCTCGCCACCCGGGCGCCCGCCGAGCACGGCATGCCCGACGTCGCCCAGCTCATCCAGTACGGCGCCAGCCCGCGCGCCTCGCTCGGCCTGGTCCGGGCTACCCGCGCGCTGGCGCTGCTGCGCGGCCGGGACTACGCGCTGCCGCAGGACGTGCAGGACATCGCGCCGGACATCCTGCGCCACCGGCTGGTGCTCAGCTACGACGCGCTTGCCGACGACGTACCGGCCGACCACATCGTGCACCGGGTGATGTCGACCATCCCGCTGCCCGCGGTCGCGCCCCGCCAGCAGGCCACACCGCCGCCACCGGCCGTGCCGCACAACGGATGGCCCGGGCAGCGGCCGTGACCCCGCCCACCCCGCTGAGCGCCACCGGCGACCGCTCGGGGGCGGCGCTGGCCCGGCTGCAGCTCATGGTCACCCGCAAGCTCGACGGGCTGCTCCAGGGCGACTACGCCGGGCTGCTGCCCGGACCGGGCAGCGAGGCGGGGGAGTCGCGGGAGTACCGGCCCGGCGACGACGTGCGCCGGATGGACTGGCCGGTCACCGCCCGCACCACCATGCCGCACGTCCGGCGTACGGTGGCCGACCGCGAACTGGAGACCTGGCTGGCCGTCGACATGTCGGCCAGCCTGGACTTCGGCACCGGACGCTGGCTCAAGCGGGACGTGGCGGTCGCCGCCGTCGCCGCGCTGGCCCACCTCACCGTGCGGGGCGGCAACCGGATCGGCGCGGTCGTCGGCACCGGCGGTCCCGGGACGATGCTGCGGCTGCCCGCCCGCTCCGGCCGCAAGGAGGCCCAGGGGCTGCTGCGGGCGGTCGCCGGCGCCGAGATCCGGCCCGGCCGCAGCGACCTCGGCGCGCTCGTCGACATGCTCAACCGGCCGCCCCGCCGGCGCGGCGTGGCGGTGGTGATCTCCGACTTCCTCGCGCCGCCGCAGCAGTGGGGCCGGCCGCTGCGTAAGCTGCGGGTCCGCCACGACGTGCTCGCCGTCGAGGTGGTCGATCCGCGGGAACTGGAACTGCCCGACGTGGGGGTGCTGCCGGTGGTCGACCCGGAGAGCGGGGAACTGCACGAGGTGCAGACCGCCGACCCGGGCCTGCGCCGCCGGTACGCCGAGGCGGCGGCCGCCCAGCGCGGGGCGATCGCCGCCGAACTGCGCGCCGCGGGCGCGGCCCACCTGCGCCTGCGTACCGACCGAGACTGGCTGCTGGACATGGTGCGTTTCGTTGCCGCGCAGCGGCACGCCCGCACCCGAGGGACGACTCGATGATCCGTTTTCTGCAACCGTGGTGGCTGCTCGCCGTGCTGCCGGTGCTCGCCCTCGCCGCCGCGTACGTCTGGCGGCAACTGCACCGCCGGCAGTACGCGCTGCGGTTCACCAACGTCGACCTGCTGCGTACCGTCGCACCCAAGGGACTGGGCTGGCGGCGGCACGTGGCGGCCACCGCGTTCCTGCTCTGCCTGCTGGTGCTGGCGACCGGGCTGGCCCGCCCGGCGATCGACACCCGGGAGCCGCTGGAGCGGGCCACGGTGATGCTCGCCATCGACGTGTCGCTGTCGATGCAGGCCGACGACGTGTCGCCGAACCGTCTGGAGGCGGCGCAGGAGGCGGCCAAGCAGTTCGTCGGCGAGTTGCCGGAGAGCTACAACCTGGGGCTCGTCTCGTTCGCCAAGTCGGCGAACGTGCTGGTGCCGCCGACAAAGGACCGGGCCGCCGTCACCACCGCCATCGACGGGCTGGTGCTGGCCGAGGCGACAGCCACCGGCGAGGCGGTCTTCACCTGCCTGGAGGCGATCCGGTCGGTGCCGGCCGACGGCGCCGCCGGCATTCCGCCGGCCCGGATCGTGCTGCTGTCCGACGGCTACCGGACCTCGGGCCGCTCGGTCGAGGAGGCCGCCGCGGCGGCGCAGGCGGCGAACGTGCCGGTGTCCACCATCGCGTTCGGCACCGACTCCGGGCAGGTCGACATCGGCGGGCAGCTCCAGCGGGTGCCGGTGGACCGCACCGCGCTGTCCCAGCTCGCGGAGACCACCCAGGGCTTCTTCTACGAGGCCGCGTCGGCCAGCGAACTGAAGCAGGTCTACCAGGACATGGGCAGCTCGATCGGCTACCGCACCGAGCCGCGCGAGATCACCCAGTGGTACGCGGGGATCGCGCTGCTGCTGGCGCTGTGCGCGGGCGGGCTGAGTCTGCTCTGGACGTCCCGGCTCGTGTGAGCCGGAACCGGCCGGCGGTGGTCAGTGACCGCCGCCGGCCAGCACGAACAGGACGGCCACCCAGACGGCGGCGAGGGTGAAGCCCAGCGGGGCGACGTAACGGCTCATGGGTGTGCTCCGTGGCGACGGTCGGCCCGGTGCGGGCCGTGGGAGGGTGGGGCGTACGCGCACGAAGTCGTGACCGGGTGCTCCGCCGCGCGGCAGGCCACACCCCGGCGTGGTCGCCGGAGAGCGGATGCGGTGTGGAGGCGGGAAGCGGGTCAGCCGCGTCGACCGAGCCGTGGCTCAGCGGGGCTGACGGTGGGCCCGGCCACGACTGGGAGGATCGCTATCTCGCACAGCGATCACCTCCAGCGGTCGGCGGGGCCCGGATGCGGGCGCAGACCGGCCCGCAGACGCGATCATCGTACACCGGGGGTGTGGGTGCCGCGCGCGCGGTCGCCGGTCTCGCGGACCCCGGCGGGAGCGGCGCTGTGACCTGCGCGGGTTAGCGCTTACCTGTCGGTAACCCCTAGGCTCCGACCGGACCGAGAGATCACTGGAGCAGAGGGGGATCCGTGGCCCGAACCGTGCTGGTGACCGGCGGGAACCGGGGGATCGGCCTGGCCATCGCGCAGGCGTTCGCCAAGCAGGGCGACCGGGTGGCCGTCACCTATCGCAGCGGCGAGGCTCCGGACGGCCTGTTCGGCGTGCGGTGTGACGTGACCGACGCCGAGTCGGTGGACGCCGCGTTCACCGCGATCGAGGCCGAACTCGGCCCGGTGGAGGTGCTCGTCGCCAACGCCGGCATCACCGACGACACGCTGATCATGCGGATGTCCGAGGAGCAGTTCGCCCGCGTCCTCGACACCAACCTGACCGGCTCGTTCCGGGTCGCCAAGCGGGCCTCGACGAAGATGCTCCGCGGCCGCTGGGGGCGGATGATCTTCATTTCCTCGGTGGTCGGTCTCTCCGGCGGCGCGGGCCAGGTCAACTACGCGGCCAGCAAGGCCGGCCTGGTCGGCGTGGCCCGCTCGATCACCCGCGAGCTGGGCACCCGCAACATCACCGCGAACGTGGTGGCGCCCGGCTTCATCGACACCGACATGACCGCGGGCCTGCCCGAGGAGCGCAAGGCCGAGATCCGCAAGTCGATCCCGGCCGGCCGGATGGCCACCCCGGACGAGGTCGCGGGCGTCGTCACCTGGCTCGCCTCGGACGCGGCCGGATACGTCACCGGCGCCGTCATCCCGGTCGACGGCGGCCTCGGCATGGGCCACTGAGCAGAGCACGGAGGAGACACGCAATGTCCGGACTTCTCGCCGGTAAGCGGCTGCTGGTCACCGGCGTCATCACCGACGCGTCGATCGCCTTCTCGGTGGCGAAGCTCGCCCAGGAGAACGGCGCCCAGGTCGTGCTCACCGGCTACGGCCGGCTCTCCCTGGTGGAGCGGATCGCCAAGCGGCTGCCCGAGCCGGCGCCCGTGATCGAGCTGGACGTCACGAACGAGGAACACCTCGCGGGGCTGGCCGACAAGGTGCGCGAGCACGTCGACGGCCTGGACGGCGTGGTGCACTCGATCGGGTTCGCCCCGCAGAGCTGCCTCGGCGGCGGCTTCCTCGACGCCCCCTGGGCGGACGTGGCCACCGCGCTCCAGGTCTCCACCTACTCGTACAAGTCCCTCGCCATGGCCGCGCTGCCGCTGATGTCCGCCGGCGGCGCCGTGGTGGGCCTCACCTTCGACGCCACCAAGGCGTGGCCGGTCTACGACTGGATGGGCGTGGCGAAGGCCGGGCTGGAGTCCGCCTCCCGCTACCTGGCGCTGCACCTGGGCAAGCAGGGCATCCGCAGCAACCTGGTCGCGGCCGGCCCGCTGCGCACCATCGCCGCCAAGTCCATCCCCGGCTTCGACCAGTTCGAGGACGCCTGGACCGAGCGGGCCCCGCTGGGCTGGAGCCTGACCGACCAGGAGCCCGCGGCGCGGGCCTGCCTGGCGCTGCTGTCCGACTGGTTCCCGGCCACCACCGGCGAGATCGTCCACGTCGACGGCGGCTACCACGCCATCGGCGCCTGAGATGTAAGGAAGGGCCCCTTCTTAACGCCTCGTGCAGCGGAAGGGGCCCTTGTTAACACGTCGCGGCCCGGGTGGTCACCGCACCGACCAGGGGGCGTCGCCACGCCGTGACGGCGGGCGAGGAACAATGGCCCCATGGCGTACGACGCGTTGGTGCTGGTCTCCTTCGGTGGCCCGGAGCGGCCCGAGGACGTTCTCCCGTTCCTGCAGAACGTGACCCGGGGGCGGGGGGTGCCGCCGGAGCGGCTGGCCGAGGTCGCCGAGCACTACCTGCACTTCGGCGGGGTGTCGCCGATCAACCAGCAGTGCCGTGACCTGCTCGCGGCGATCCGCGAGGACTTCGCCGCCAACGGCGTCGACCTGCCGGTCTACTGGGGCAACCGCAACTGGGACCCGATGCTCGCCGACACGGTCGCCCGGATGCGCGACGACGGGATCACCCGGGCGCTCGCGTTCGTCACCAGCGCGTACGGCGGCTACTCGTCCTGCCGGCAGTACCAGGAGGACATCGCCTCGGCTCGCGCCGCGGTCGGCCCGGAGGCCCCGCTGATCGAGAAGCTGCGCCAGTTCTGGGACCACCCCGGCTTCATCGAGCCGCACGCCGACGCGGTCCGTGCCGCGCTGGCCCAGCTCGACCCGGCGAAGCGGGACAGCACCCGGCTGGTCTTCACCGCGCACTCCGTACCGATGTCGGCGGCCGCCAGCGCCGGGCCGCACGGTGGCCGCTACACCGCGCAGCTCGAGGAGGTCGCCCGGCTGGTGCACGCCGCGGCCGCGCCGGACCTGGCGTACGACCTGGTCTGGCAGAGCCGGTCCGGGCCGCCGCAGGTGCCGTGGCTGGAGCCGGACGTCAACGACCACCTGGCGACGCTGCCCGAGCAGGGCGTAACCAGCGTGGTGGTCAGCCCGATCGGCTTCGTCTCCGACCACCTCGAGGTGGTGTGGGACCTGGACACCGAGGCGCTGGAGACGGCCAAGCAGCTCGGCCTGGACTTCGTCCGGGCCGGCACGCCCGGGGTCGACCCGCGGTTCGTGGCGATGGTCCGCGAGCTGGTGCTGGAGCGCACCGCCCCGGACGGGGAGCGGCTGCGCCGCCGTCTCGGCGAACTGCCGGCGTGGGACACCTGCCCGGCGCTGTGCTGCGTGCCCCCGGCCCGCCGGCCCTGAGCCCGACCCGACGACACCCCTGGGGACGACACGATGCTTGACCGCAAGCCGGTGCAGAGCTGGCTCACCGACATGGACGGCGTGCTGGTGCACGAGGGGCAGCCGGTGCCCGGCGCCCCGGAGTTCGTCAAGAAGCTGCGTGCCTCCGGCAAGCCGTTCCTGGTGCTGACGAACAACTCGATCTACACGCCCCGCGACCTGCAGGCCCGGCTGGCCCGGATGGGGCTGGACGTGCCGGAGGAGGCGATCTGGTCGTCCGCGCTGGCCACCGCCCAGTTCCTGGCCGACCAGCGGCCGGGCGGCACCGCGTACGTCATCGGTGAGGCCGGCCTGACCACGGCGCTGCACGCGGTGGGGTACGTCCTCAGCGACTTCGCCCCGGACTACGTGGTGCTGGGGGAGACGCGCACCTACAGCTTCGAGGCGATAACGAAGGCGATCCGGCTGATCAACGACGGCGCCCGGTTCATCTGCACCAACCCGGACGCCACCGGCCCGTCGATGGAGGGCGCGCTGCCCGCTGCCGGTTCGGTGGCGGCGATGATCTCGAAGGCGACCGGGGTCGACCCGTACTTCGTCGGCAAGCCCAACCCGATGATGATGCGCTCGGCGCTGAACACCATCGACGCGCACTCCGAGTCGACCGCGATGATCGGCGACCGGATGGACACCGACATCCTGTGTGGCCTGGAGGCCGGACTGGAGACGATCCTGGTGCTCACCGGCATCAGCAGCCGGACCGAGGCCGAGCGGTACCCGTACCGTCCGTCGCGGATCGTCGACTCGGTGGCCGACCTGATCGACGAGGTCTGAGCCGGGGTCCGCGGCCGCGGCGCTAGAGCCGCAGCGGCGCGTTGCAGGCGGCCACCAGGGCCTGCCGGCAGGCGGTGGTCAGCGGCCGCAGCGCCGCGTCGCGCTGCTGCGCCTCGTAGGTGTTCACCGCGCCGCCGGGCGCGCTCTCCCCGGCCAGCGCGAGCACCCGATCGAGTACGGCGGCACGGGCGAACAGGCGGCGGGCGCGCGGGTCGAAGCCGGGCGGCAGGTCGGTGGCGCCGTCCGGGCGGCGCAGCGCGGCGAGCGCGCCGGCGAGTTCCGGCCGCCACTGTGCGACGTCGAGCCGGGTCAGCGTGGCGGTCGTCTCGGCGAGCACGGCGGCGAGTTCCGCCTCGGCCTCCGCCGCGCCGGGTGTGGCGAGCGACGCCTTCGGCGCGTCCGCCGGCAGCGGGTGGACCCGCCAAAGGACCGTCTCCCAGGTCATCCCGGAGCCGGAGGTGTGGGTACGGACCTCGGGCACCAGCCCCATCCCGCTCGCCACCACGGCCTCGCCGGCCACCAGCGCCGCCCCGGCGAACGCGCCCGGACCGGGCAGGCCGCGCGGGTCACCGGGCGCGGGCAGCACCAGGCGGATGTCGTCGGGCGAGTGCTTGGCGAGGCTGGGCAGCGCCTCCCGCAGCGACACGTCGGTCCAGGTGCCGGGGGCGTCGGCGACGAGGTGCTCCTCGTCGCCGGCGACGGCGTCGGCCACCTCGTCGAAGGGCACCAGGCCGGCTCGCCAGGCACGCACCCAGGCGACGAACCGGCTCGACCGGCGCGGAGCCAGTGTGGCCGCGCCCGTTGCGGGGGAGGACATGCCGAAAGGGTACGTGCTCCGCGCCGCTGCTGTCTCGGCTGCCGCTCCGGCGGCGCGACCTGGCCCCAACTACCCCCTTCGCACCGGTTCGTGCCGACGGATGGTGGCCCGGTCGGCGCGTCGCCGAGCGACACGCCGGGGCGCTGGTTAGCGTCTGCGGCATGGCGGGGCGATACGACGGGGACGTGCTGGCCGGCGACTGGCGACGACGGAAGGTGACTCCCGAGGTCGACGCCGAACCCGATCTGGTGGTCGAGGACGCCGACTCCGGGTTCTGCGGCGCCGTGGTCGGCTTCGACTCCGGCGCGGTCGTGCTGGAGGACCGCCACGGGCGGCGGCGCAACTTCCCGATGCTGCCCGCAGCGTTCCTGCTCGACGGCAAGCCGGTCACGCTGCGCCGGCCCGCCCGCGCCCCGGTGCCCGCCGCGCGACGCCGTACTGCGTCCGGCTCCATCGCGGTGGACGGCGTACGGGCGCAGGTCGCCAAGGCCAGCCGGATCTGGGTCGAGGGCGTGCACGACGCCGCGCTGGTCGAGCGGATCTGGGGCGACGACCTGCGCATCGAGGGCGTGGTGGTGGAACCGCTGGACGGCATCGACGCGCTCGCCGACGAGGTACGCGCGTTCGCGCCCGGCCCGTCCCGCCGCCTCGGCGTGCTCGTCGACCACCTCGTGCCCGGCTCGAAGGAGAGCCGCATCGTCGCAGGGGTCAACTCGCCGCACGTGCTGGTCACCGGGCACCCGTACGTCGACGTGTGGCAGGCGGTACGCCCGGCGGCGCTGGGCATCGCGGCCTGGCCGGTGGTGCCTCCCGGGCAGCCCTGGAAGGAGGGCGTCTGCGCGGCACTCGGGGTGGCCGAGCCGGCCGACATGTGGCGGCACATCCTGTCCCGGGTGGACAGCTTCGCCGACGTGGAGACGCCGCTGATCAACGCCATGGAGCGCCTGATCGACTTCGTCACCGAGCCGGCCTGACCGGTTGCGGTGGGGGCCGGGGGCGACCGTGCCCGGCTCCGGGCGGTCAGGCTTGATCCCTGCGCCGGTCACGGTCGCCCCCGGCCCCGCCGTGCGCCGTCTCCGCCCGCCTTCCCCGCCCCGGTCGTCCCTCCGCCAGGGTGATCAAGGAGTTTGCGGGCGTGCTGGAGATCAACGCCGACACAAACTCCTTGATCACCGGGGTGAGCGGTGCGGGTGTGCGTCGATCATGGAGTTGTGGTCCCTGGGGATCGGGCATAGCGGGGCGAAATGAGGGCCACAAGTGCAAGATCGGCGGGGGTGGGGGCGAGAGCGGGGTCAGGGGAGGTCGTCGGGGGAGCGGGTCAGGACGAAGGTGGCTATGTCGAGGGCTACCGGGGTGCCGGAGTCGTCGCGGATCACGGTGAGGATCTCGCCGTCCTGGGAGCCGGAGCGGCCCCGCCACCGGTCCGGGCCCTCCGGGGTGAAGCGCAGCTGCGGCCTGCCCACCTGACCGCCGACCAGGTCACCGGAGGCGTCGACGCGGAACTCGTACTCGCCGCCCATCCACCACCAGCGGCCGGTCAGCGCGGCCACGTCGGCGGCGGGCGGGCCGGCCGGGCGCCAGGGGGTGGGCGCGGCCGGTTCGGCGTCCAGCACCAGCGTGAGCGCCTCGCGGCCGAGCGCGCCGATGTGGTGGCCGCGCAGCCCGTACGCGTTGGCGAAGTTGACCACGCCGGTGCGGGTGGGCCGGTGCACGGCCAGGCCGGCCACGTACCCGGGCATGGAGCCGCCGTGCCCGACGTACACCCGGTCGCCGACCCGGTAGAGCTCGATGCCGAGGCCGTGCCCGCCGGTCCACGAGTCGAGGTCGTTGATGACCATGGGGGCGCACATCTCGGTGAGCGTGGCGGGGGAGAGCAGTGCCGGGTCCGGGTCGGCCAGGAACGCGGCCCAGCGGCCCAGGTCCTCGACAGTCGACCAGAGCTGCCCGGCCGGAGCCATCGCGCCGGTGTCGGTACGCGGCTCCTCCCGCAGCGTCTCGTGCCAGGGGTGGACGACGTAGCCGTGGGCGTACGGCTCGGCCGGGTGGTACGTGGTGCGGCGCATGCCCAGCGGTGCCAGCAGCCGCTCGGTCAGCAGGTCCGCCCAGGGCGTGCCGGTGATCCGTTCCAGCACGGCGCCGAGCAGCCCGTACGCCAGGTTCGAGTAGTGGTAGACGAAGTGCGGCGGATAGGCGATCTTGTCCGGCGTGAGCCCGGCCAGCAGCGTGTCCAGGTCCATGCCCCCGGCCCGCTCCCACCAGTCGCCGTCCGGCTCGCGTTGCAGGCCGGCGACGTGGCCGAGCATCTGGCGCACGGTCAGCGCGCCGACCGGAGTGCCGGGCAGGTGGGCGTCCAGCGGGTCGTCGAGCGCCAGCCGCCCGGCGTCGCGCTGCTGCATCACCAGCACCGCGGTCATGGTCTTGGTGATCGAGCCGACCCGGTACTGGAGGTCGCCGTCCGGGCGGGGCGTCTCACCGGCGACCGCCAGGTGCGCCAGCCGGCCGTCGCGGACCACGCCGAGAGCGAGCGAGGGGCCTCGCCCTTCGGCCTGGGCCCGGGCGACCAGCAGGTCCACCTGGCGCGCGGTTTCGGGCAGCAGGGACATGTCGTCCTCCTCGTCGGCGGTGGGCGCGGTAATCGGCGCGATCAGCACCGGCATCGAGATCCGCCGTGCCGAGCCTAGCGATCATGACAGTTCGATGACACGTGCGTTGACGTGTCAGGATTGTTCTCGTGGACGCCGTGTTCTGGATCGTTCTGGGTGTGGTATTAGCGGTCGCCGAGATCTTCACGACGACGCTCTTCCTGATCATGTTCGGGGTCGGGGCGTTCGCCGCCGCCGGCGCCGCGGCGCTCGGTGCGCCGGTGGCGCTCCAGGCGGTGGTCTTCGCGGTGGTGTCGGCGCTGTCGGTGGCGGTGGTCCGTCCGGTGGTCCGGCGGCACGCCCGGCCGGCGCTGGAGACCGGTGAGCAACCGTTCGGGGTCGAGGCGCTGGAAGGGGCCACGGCTGTGGTCCTGGAGCCGGTCGACGCCGACCGGGGCATGATCAAGATCGATGGTGAGCTGTGGACGGCCCGCTCGTACGACGCGACGCGCACGTACGCCGAGGGTGAGCGGGTGCAGGTGATAAAGGTCCGGGGCGCTACCGCCCTGGTATGGCAGGACGACATTTCCACCCCGGGCGAGCTGCCCGAAGCGAAAAGGTGAACGGTATGGAGTTTCTGGCGATCCTGATGATCGCGGTGGCGTTGATCGGTGTGGTGACGCTGTTCAAGGCGGTGCGGATCGTGCCGCAGCAGCGTCAGGACGTGGTGGAGCGACTCGGCCGGTACAAGCGCACGCTGAACCCGGGCCTGAACCTGCTGGTGCCGTTCGTCGACGCGGTGCGCACCAAGGTCGACATGCGCGAGCAGGTGGTCAGCTTCCCGCCCCAGCCGGTGATCACCTCCGACAACCTGGTCGTCTCGATCGACACGGTCCTCTACTTCAAGGTGGTCGACTCGGTTCGCGCCACCTACGAGATCTCCAACTTCCTCCAGGCCATCGAGCAGCTCACCGTCACCACGTTGCGTAACGTGATCGGTTCGCTCGACCTGGAGCGCGCGCTGACCAGCCGCGAGGAGATCAACCGGCACCTGTCCGGCGTACTGGACGAGACCACCGGCCGCTGGGGCATCAAGGTGACCCGGGTCGAGATCAAGGCGATCGAGCCGCCGCCGAGCATCCGCGACTCGATGGAGAAGCAGATGCGCGCCGAGCGGGACCGCCGTGCCGCGATCCTCAACGCCGAGGGGCACAAGCAGTCGCAGATCCTCACCGCCGAGGGTGAGAAGCAGGCCGCGGTGCTGCGCGCCGACGGTGACCGGCAGGCCCGGATCCTGCAGGCGGAGGGCCAGGCCAAGGCGATCCGTACCGTCTTCGACGCGATCCACACCGCCAACCCGAGCCAGAAGGTGCTTGCGTACCAGTACCTCCAGGCGCTGCCGCAGATCGCCAACGGCACTGCCAACAAGGTCTGGATCGTCCCGACCGAGCTGACCAAGGCCCTGGAGGGCATGGGCGGCGCGCTGGGCGGCCTGGCCAACATGGTCGGCGACCAGCCGTCGCCGGAGGCCGCCAAGAGCGCCGGCGAGGTCGAGCGGGAGGCCGCCGAGGCCGCCGAGGCCGCGGCCATCGCCGCCCAGGAGATCCACGACGAGGTACGCGTGGCCGAGGCGCAGGCCACCGGCGGCAACACCCCGCAGGGTCTGCCCGCGCCGGAGCCGGTGTCACCGGCGAGCCTGGTGAACGACCCGGCGGACCAGCGCGAGCGGGGCTGACCGGCAAATCCGAGAATCCCTCATACGGCGCTCCGGCGACTGCCACCATCGGTTTCAGGACGGGTGGTGAGCAGGGCCGGAGCGCCGTTGCGCGTCCCGGGCCGCCCGTGGTGCGAACGAGGTGAGGCATGAAGGACCCGGCGAACCGGCTGTTCTCCCGTACCCCGGTCCCCGGCGCGCACGACCCCGCCGGGCCGATCGGCTCCCGGCGTACCGGAGGGGGTTTCGGGGTCCTGCCGTTCGTCTCCGAACCCGGCCCGGGCGCCCCGGCCACCGACGCGACCTGGGCCTGGTCGATCCGCCGGTTCGCCCGCGCGGCGGTCTGGCTGCTCCCGGCGTACGCGGTCCTCTACGGCCTGGTGGCGATGGCCAGCGACGGCGGCGTGGGCAACGACCCGTACCCGGCCGACGGCCGGCCGCTCTACCTGGTCGGCTGGGTCGCCTCGGTGTGGCTGGGGCTGCTCGCCCTGCTCGCGCTCACCGGCCTGCTCGCCGCCACCCGCTGCCGCCGCGTCGCGCTGGCCGGGCTGCTGGCGAGCATCGGCGGGATGGTGCTCATGCTGCCGTTCGCCGGGCTGACCGAGCAGACGCCGGTGTTCGGCGTGACCGCGCGCGGCATCGTGCTGTTCGGCGCCACCCTCTACAGCGTGGGCTGGTTCCTCACCGGCTGGTCGGTCGCCCGGTCCGGGATGTTCTCCTACGGCGACGGGACCATGCTGATGATCGCCGCCCCGCTGCTCGGCCTGGGGGGCGCGCTGATCGGCTCCCTGCAGACGTTCGGCGCGATCTTCGTGCTGGTCGCCGGCATCGGCATCGGCTACCGCAGCGGCCGCCTGGTGCCCGAGACGATCGCCCGGGACGCGGCTGCCGCCAGCGTCGCCGCGGCACCCGCGCCGCCGGCGTCACCAAAAGGCCCGCTCGGGGCGGGCTGACCGTTTCTTCAGCTGGGCGGTCGCCGTGAAGTAACTGACAGTTGCCTGGCGAGGTGGCCGGTAGGCGGCTTTCGTGGCAATCCTGGAGACCATGCCGTCTCCCAGGTCGCCGCTGTCGCGGCTGTTCACCGTGCTGCTGGCCGGCCTGCTCGCCGGGCTCGTTCTCGCGCTCGCCGCGCTTCCCGGCGGCCTCCTCGGCGGGTTCGCCGCCCGGGCCGCGCTCGGCGCGTACGCGGACCTGCCCGACGCGCTGCGCACCCCCGTGCAGCCGCAGCGCTCCTACCTCTACGCCAACGACGGCACCACGCTGATCACCACGTTCTACGACGTGAACCGCACCGACGTGCCGCTGGCCGAGATCGCCCCGGTGATGCGGCAGGCGATCATCGCGGCCGAGGACCGGCGGTTCTACTCGCACGGCGGCGCGGACCTGCGCGGCATCGCCCGCGCGCTGGTGGCGAACGTCAAGGGCGGCGGCACCGAGCAGGGCGGCTCCACGCTGACCATGCAGTACGTCCGCAACGTGCTCAAGACCGACCCGAACCGCACCCCGGAGGAGCGGCAGGCCGCCACCGAGCAGACCGTCGGGCGCAAGCTCCAGGAGATCCGGTACGCGAACGCGCTGGAGCAGTCGCTGTCCAAGGACGAGATCCTCAACCGCTACCTGAACATCGCGTACTTCGGCTCCGGCGCGTACGGCGTCGCCGCCGCCGGCCAGCGCTACTTCGGCAAGGCCCCGGCCGACCTGACGCTGGGCGAGGCGGCGCTGCTCGCCGGCCTGGTCCAGTCGCCCGACGCGTACAGCCCGATCGACGGCGACAAGGACCAGGCGCTGACCCGCCGGGGGTACGTGCTCGACGCGATGGCCGAGACCGGCGCGATCACCGCGCAGCAGGCCGCCGCGGCGAAGGCCGAGGCGCTGACGCTGCGCCCGACCGCCCAGCCCAACGGCTGCACCGCCACCGCCCAGGGCCACGACGACTGGGGCTTCTTCTGCGACTACCTGCGCCGCTGGTGGCTCACCCAGCCGGCGTTCGGCAGCACCCCCGAGGAGCGGGAGCAGGCGCTGCGCCGCGGCGGTTACCGGGTCGTCACCACGCTCGACCCGAAGATCCAGGAGACCGCGCAGGAGCAGGCCACCAAGGTCTACGGGTACGGCAACAAGCGGGCGCTGCCGATCGCGGCGGTCGAGCCGGGCACCGGCCGGGTGCTCGCCATGGCGGTGAACCGGCACTACAGCCTGGACGACAATCCGGACGGGCAGGCCAACCACCCGAACACGGTCAACCCGCTGATCTCCGGCGGCGCCAGCGTCGACGGCTACCAGGCCGGCTCGACGTTCAAGATGTTCACCATGCTGGCCGCGCTGGAGGCCGGCAAGCCGCTGTCCACCGGCTTCGACGCGCCGAGCCGGCTGCCCACCCGGTACGCCTCGGACGACGAGGGCAACTGCGACGGCAGGTGGTGCCCGGCGAATGCCAACCCGCAGTGGATGGACGGCTACCGGATGATGTGGGACGGCTTCGGCCGCTCCGTCAACACGTACTTCGTCTGGCTGGCCGAGCAGGTCGGCGAGGACAAGGTGGTGGAGATGGCCCAGCGCCTCGGCATCACCTTCCGGGCCGACTCCGACGCCGCGTTCGCCCGCGACAACGCCGCCAACTGGGGCGCGTTCACGCTCGGCGTGGCCGCCACGACCCCGCTGGACCTGGCCAACGCGTACGCCACGGTGGCCGCCGAGGGCACGTACTGCACGCCGCTGCCGGTGGTCTCGGTGACCGCGCCCGACGGTGACCCCGTCGATGTGGCGCAGCCGTCCTGCAAGCGGGTGCTCGAGCCGGACGTGGCCCGCGCCGCCACCGACGCGGCCCGGTGCCCGGTCGGCCAGCAGTCCGCGTTCGGGCAGTGCAACGGCGGCACCGCCACCGCCGTCGACTCGATCGTCGGCCGCCCGGTGGCCGGCAAGACCGGCAGCTCGGAGCGGAACGCCACCGAGACGTTCGTCGGCTACACCCCGCAGATCGCCGTGGCCGGCATCGCCGCCAACCCGGACGACGTCACCGACCTGGTCGGCTCCGCCGTGCAGGCGAAGGTGATCGACGCGGTGGCCCGGACCATCAAGACGGCGCTCACCGGCAAGCCGGTGGCCGCCTTCACCGCGCCCAGCCGGGCACTGGTCGGCGACCCGCAGCGGCCGCAGCCGCCCCGCCGGACCGAGCCGGACCGCCGTGAGCAGCGCGAGGACCGCGAGCTGCCCTCCGACGTGCTGCGCTGGCTGCGCGACCGCGGGTAAGGAAGGGCCCCTTATTAACGCCTCCGGTAGAGGAGGGTCCCCTTCTTAACACCGCGCCGCACGACACCGCGCCGCGTGCACGACCGCGCCGCCTCCACGGCCGCGTCGAGGGCGGCGGCCACCTCGTCCGGGGTGCCGTCGCCGTCGAGCGGGACGAACGAGCCGAACTCCGGCACCGCCCGGTACGCGGCGTCCAGCGCGCGCAGGTGCGCCAGTTCCTCGGTGTCGATGCCCCGGGCGGCCACCCGCCGCTGCGCCACCTCGGGGGAGGTGGCCAGGAAGCACACCACAGCCGGGCGCGGGAAGACCGAGTACGCGGCGCGCACCACCCGCCGTCCCCGGTCGCCCCGGGCCGCCATGATCACGTCCTGGCACCAGGTCCACCGGTCCAGCACCGCCACCCGTCCGGTCAGGCGGGCCACCGCGACGGTCCGGGCCATGGCCAGCGCGCGCACCGTCGCCTCCAGCGCCGGATAGACGGTACGGCCGAACAGCGCCACCCCGTCCGCCCGGCCGAGCGCCCGGGCCAGCCGGTTCCACAGTGGCCGCCCACCGGCGTTCTCGAAGTACCGCGCCCGGACACCGCGTCGGCGCAGCCGTTCGGCCAGCGCCTTCGCCTGGGTGGTCTTGCCGGAGCCGTCGACGCCGATCAACGCGATCATCACAGGTCGGGCCACGCATCCGGATGCTAGCGGCGCCCGCCAACAGCCGTTGATGATCGACTTGTGATCGACCGGTGACGCCTGGCGACAGGGTTGGGCATGCCTTCCGCGGTACCGCGGGGGGCGTACCCGAATCGAGGAGGCGTCCATGGAGAAGGCCACGATCGAGCAGGCCGGCAAGAAGAAGCTCTCGCTGAAGGTCCGCAAGCTGGAGCGGCTGGAGACCACCGTCATCCGCGAGAGCAACGGCGCCTGATCCGCCGCCGGCACCCCGGTCGTCGCCACGTACCGGCGGCGGCCGGGGTGCCGCTTCCCGCCTTCCGCCTTCCGCCGAGCGTTAGTGAGGTTGCGGTCCCCATGCTCAAGCCGCGCGTCAAGAGTGTCCACGAGCCCTACACGCTGCCGGGGAACCGGCTGATCATCGGTCTGATGCAGTACGGCGTCGCGTCGGAGATCCAGGACGACGAGGACGGCACGATCGCCCGCATCCTGACGTTGCTGGACGGCACCCGGTACGTGTGGGAGGTCTGCGCGGACCTCGCCGAGACGCATCCGGGCACCGACGAGGACAGCGTCCGCGAGGTGGTGGACCAGCTCATCGCGCAGGGCTTCGTCGAGGACGCGGCGGCTCCGCTGCCCGACGGGTTCACCGTGGAGGCCGCGCAGCGCTACGACCGGGCCCGGCACTTCTACGCCTGGATCGACACCCAGCCGCGCAGCTCGCCCTTCGAGGTGCAGGCGCGCATCGGGCGGGCCCGGGTCTCCGTACTCGGTCTGGGCGGCACCGGTACGGCGGTCGCGGCCGGACTCGTCGCCAGCGGTGTCGGCGGCCTGCACTGCGCCGACTTCGACGTGATCGACCAGCCGAACCTGACCCGCCAGCTGCTCTACACCGAGAGCGACCTCGGCCGGCCGAAGGTGAAGGCCGCCGTGGACCGGCTGCGGGCGATGAACTCGCACGTCGAGGTCACCGGCGAGGAGTGCCGGGTCCGCTCCGCCGACGACCTGGTGCCGCTGATGAACGGGCGGGACGCCTTCGTGCTCTGCGCGGACCGGCCCGTCGACCAGATCCAGGACTGGACGAACGAGGCGGCCCTGCGTACCGGCACGCCGTGGTTCATGGCGCTCTACACCGGGCCGATGACAGTGGTCGGCTCGTTCCTGCCGGGCCGCACCGGGTGCTACACCTGCCTGCGGCGGCGGCCGGACAAGCACGAGATTCAGACCGACGGCACGCCGTTGCGGGGCGGGGAACGACCGAACGCGGTGATCGCCGCCACCGCGAACGTGACAGGTCACCTCTGCGCGCTGGAGGTGCTCTACCACCTCGGCGGGCTGCCCCAGCAGGTCGCCGGGCGGGTCTTCCACCAGAACGCCGCGCGCTGGGACCACCACTACTTCATCGACGTGCCGCGGGACCCGGACTGCCCCTCGTGCGGTCCGCGCGGCGCGTGAGGGCCGGGCGATGACGACCACCGGGATCGAGGTCGCGCCGGCCCTGGGCGCCGCGACGCGGGTGCGGTTCCACCCCCTGCGGATCCGGCCGTCCGACGACGACCCGGACACCGCGGTGGTGGGCCGGCCGGACGTCGGCGAGTTCGTGGAGCTGCCGATGATCGGCGTCCGCGCCGTCGAGCTGCTCGACGGCGGAGCGCCGATCGGCGCGGCCGAGGAACGGATCGCCGCCGAGCACGACGTGGACCTCGACCTCGTGGACCTGGTGCTCGCGCTGCGGGAGGCGGGCCTGGTGGCCGAGGTCGACGGCCGGCCCACCGGCGGCGCCCGCCGCGAGGAGCGGCCGCACCTGCCCTGGCTGCGGGCCCGGCACGTGCGCTGGCTGTTCGGTCCCGCGGCGAAGGTGGCCTACCTCGCGCTGGTCGCGGCGACGCTGGCCACAGTGGTACGCCGTCCCGAGTTGCTGCCGTCGTACCGGGACTTCTTCTGGACCGGCTACGTCGGTCTCGCCGTGCTCGTGAACACGGCGCTGTTCTCCGTGACGGCGGTGCTGCACGAGTTCAGTCACCTGGTCGCGGCCCGTTCGCTGGACGCGCCGGCCCGGATCCGCTTCGCCACCCGGCTGCACCATCTGGTCCTGGAGACCGACGTGACGGCGATCTGGTCGGTGCCGCGCCGCCACCGGTACCGCGTCTATCTCAGCGGCGTGCTCTGGGATCTCGCCGTCGTCTGCGCCGCGCTGCTGGTGATGGCGTACGCCCGGCCGCATCCGCTGGTCGAGGGGCTGCTGTCGGCGGTCGTCCTGGTGGTCGTCATGTCGATGGCGCTGCAACTGCACGTCTACATGCGTACCGACTGCTACTTCGTCCTGCTGGACGTGCTGCGGTGCCGCAACCTGTTCCAGGACGGCTTCGCGTACGCCCGGCACCTGCTGCGCCGGGGCCTGCACGCGGTGCTTCCCGGCCGGGTGGCGCCGTCCGCCGGGGATCCCACCGCCGTTCTGCCGCCGCACGAGCGGCGCGCGGTGCGGATCTACGCGCTGGCGGTGGTGGCGGGCAGCGCTGTCGCGTTGTCCAGCTTCGTCCTGTTCGGAATCCCGATCGTCGCGCACGGTGCGATCCAGGCCGGCTCGGCGGTGCTGGCCGCCGCGACGGGCGGAAGCCTGCTCGCGGCCGTGGACGGCGCGCTCGTCCTGCTCGTCGAGGGCACGCTCCAGGCGATCTTCCTGGTGACGTTCTACCGCCGTCACTCCCGGCGGCGCCGGGCGCGGGTCACCTCCGGTCCGGCGCCGCACGCCGCGCCGGACCCGATCGGCTGACCGCCGGCGACGACTGGACACAGTGGTCTGTCCCCCCGGTCACCGCTGGTACGCGCCGCCCCCTGACCTCGCGCGAACTCGTCTAGGGTGGGGCCGGAGGGCGATGTGGTCGCCCGGGTCCGCGCGCTTCGGGGGGAGCGAATGGTGCCGGCGGTCATGTTTCGGCTGCTCGGCCCGGTCGAGGTGTGCCTCGACGAGCGGACGGTCCGCGTCGGTGGCCCGCGCAGTCAGGCCATGCTCGCCGCGTTGCTGCTGGAAGCCAACCGGATCGTCCCGGTGTCCCGTCTCATGGACGCGGCCTGGGGCGCCCATCCTCCGGCGAGCGCTGACGTCCAGGTCCGCAACCGGGTCGCGGCGGCGCGACGGGCGCTGCGCGCCGCCGGCCTGCCCGGCGACGTGATCGGCACCCACGGCTCCGGCTACCTGCTCACCGTCGCCGACGGTCAACTCGACCTGGACGTCTTCGAGGAACGGGTACGCCGGGCCGAGGGGCGGCTCGACCGGGGCGGCGCCCCGGAGGAGGCGGTGTCCGGGCTGCGCGAGGCGCTGGCGATGTGGCGCGGTCCGGCGCTCGACGGCCTGCGTACGCCGGCGCTCACCGCGGCGGCGCAGCGTCTCGACGAACGGCGGATGACTGTGGTCGAGCGCTGCCTCGGCCTGGAGCTGGGCCTCGGCCGGTACGACAGCGTCATCGGCCGGCTCACCGAACTGGTCGAGGCGTACCCGTGGCGGGAGTCGCTCGTGGGTCAGCTCATGCGGGCCCTCTACCTGGCGGACCGGCAGGGCGAGGCGCTGGACCGGTTCGACCAGGTGCGCCGCCGCCTGGCCGAGGAGCTCGGCGTCGACCCCACGGCGCAGCTGACCCGGCTGCGCGACCTGATCCTGCGCAACGACCCCAGCCTCCGGTCGGCGCCCGACGCCGGGCCGGCCGTCGCGCCGCCGGACCGCCCGGCCGGCTCCGGTACCCGCCAGGCCGCCGCAGCGCGACCCGGAGCCGCCGGACCGGACGGGCCCGCACGCCCGCCGGTCCGGATGCTTCCGGCCGGCCTCACCGACTTTGTCGGCCGGGAGGAGCAGATCGCGGCGGTGCTGGAGTGGCTTCCGGAGCGTCCGGCGGTCGCCGTGACGGCGATCAGCGGCCTGCCCGGCGTCGGCAAGACCAGCCTGGCGGTCCGGATCGCCCACCGGCTCGGCCCGGCGTACCCGGGTCCGCACCTCTACGTGGATCTGAACGGACACGACCATCCGTCTTCTCCGGTCGAGGTGCTCGGGCGGTTCCTGCGGGCGCTCGGCGTGCCCGGCGCCCAGATCCCGGCGGAGCTGGAGGAACGCGCCGCGCTGTTCCGGGGGGCGATGGCCGAGCGGCCCGGTCTGGTGCTGCTGGACAACGCGGCCGACGCGGCGCAGGTACGCCCCCTGCTGCCCGGGACGGACACCCTCGTGCTGGTCACGAGCCGGCGCGCGCTCGTCGACGTCGACGGCGCGTACCAGCTGCGGCTGGACCCGCTGCCCGAGGCGGACGCGCTGCGGCTGCTGGCCGGCATCATCGGCGCGGACCGCGTGGCCGCCGAACCCGGCTCCGCGTCGGACGTCGTCCACCACTGCGGGCTGCTGCCGCTGGCGGTGCGGATCGCGGGCGCCCGGCTGGCGATACCCGGAGTGCCGTCGCTGCGGCAGGCGGCGGCGCAGCTCGCCGAACTCTCGCACCGGCTGGACCACCTCACCCGCGCGGACCGCAGCGTACGGGCGGCATTCCACTCGGCGTACGTGGCGCTGGACGAGCCGGGCCGCCGGCTGCTGCGCCGGTTCGCCGTGCTGGACCTCGACCGGGCCCCGCCGTGGCTGCCCGCCGTCCTGCTCGACGACGAGGCGGGCGCTGCGGGCGCGGTCACCGGCCTGGTCGAGGCCAACCTGGTCGAGGTGACCGGACCGGACGAGCTGGGCCAGGTCCGCTATCACCTCCACGACCTGGTTCGCGCCTTTGCCCGGGAGCGCGCCGCGCGGGAGGAGGGGCCGCGGCAGCGGTCGGCGGTGCTGCGGCGCGTCTTCGGCACCTGGCTGACGCTGGCCGAACAGGCCCGGGTGGCGCTGAGTCACGAGGGCGGCGCCGCCATCGTCGCCGACCTGCCGAGGTCACCGGCGCCCACGGGCGAGCACCTGAAGGACCCGAAACGCTGGTTCGGCGCCGAACGGGCCGCCCTGCTCGCCGGCATCGAGCAGGCCGCCGCGACACCCGGCCTGGAGGACTACTCCTGGGCGCTGGCCTGGCACTGCGACTACTACCTGTTCGTCGATGCCCGGCTGGACGACCTGACCCGGGTCACCGAGACCGGGCTGGCGGCCGCCGAGCGCCGGCGGCACCCCGAGGGGATCGCCCGGCTCCGGCTCTGCGTGGCGTTCGCGGCCCTGGCGCGCAGCGACCTGGAGGCCGCGCTCGGCTACGCGCAGGCCGCCGCGGCGGCGGCCGAGACGCTCGACCAGCCCTGGCTGCGGGCCGACATCGCCGGCGTCGAGAACCAGGTGTACGAAGGGCTGGGCGACCGGCCGGCGGCACGCGCCAGCCTGGTCCGCTCTATCGAGCTGTACCAGGAGGCCGGTGACGAGGTGGCCGCCGGACCGAAACTCGCCCGGCTGGGCGTCCTCCAGTTTCAGGAAGGCGATCCGGCCGCCGGGGAGACGCTCGCCCGGGCCGTCGCTCTGCTGCGGGCCGTCGGCACGCCCCGGCCGCTCGCGTTCGGACTGCGCGCGTCGGGCCGCTGGCACGACCACCGGGGCGCGGTGGACGAGGCCCGGGCGGCGTACCTGGAGGCCCTGGATCTGGTCCGGCGGCACGGTGACCGGCTCGGTGAGGTGGCGCTGCTCAGCGAGGTCGCCGCGATGCTCGCGGGGCACGGCCGGCTGGGCGAGGCGGCCGGGTACGCCGACACCGCCCTGGAACAGGCCCGCGAGATGCGGGTCGCGGCGTACCTGGCCTACGCCCGGTACGCCCAGGGACGGATCAGCCTGATGTCGGGCGAGCCGGCGCGGGCGCGGGTCCTGCTCGAACAGGCGGCCGACGACCTGAGCGCCAGCCCGCCGCTGCAGATGGAGGCCCTGATGAACCTGGCCCGGGCGGTGGAGCGGCTGACCGGGGCCGAGGCGGCCCGGGACGTCTGGCGGCGCGCCCACGCGGTGGCGGCCCGGATCGGGGCCACCGCCACGGCGGATCAGATCGAGCGGCGGCTGACCGGACCGTAGCCTGGCCGGGAGCGGCCGGCCGGGAGTCGTCCGCCCGGCCGGCAGTCGTCCGGGCCGGGTTGTCGGATCCGGCCGGACGGCTCCGACCCACCGGCGAGCGCGCCCGGCCGGGACGCGCCGCAACGCGGAGGAACACATCATGGGCAACGTCATCTACGGGGTGCACACGTCTGTCGACGGCTTCATCGAAGGGCCGAACGGGGAGTTCGACTGGCCGGAGATGGGGGAGGAGCTGTCCGCGTACTCGATCGGGCTGGCCGAGCGGGCCGACGCCTTCGTCTACGGGCGGCGGGTGTGGGAGCTGATGTCCTCCTACTGGCCGCAGGTCGAGTCGATCTCCGACGACCCGCACGACCTGGCGTTCGCGCCGGTCTGGCGACGTACCCCGAAGATCGTGGTCTCCCGGACGCTCACCGAGGCTTCCCACGGCGCCCTGGTGGTCGGCGGCGGCGACCTGGCGAAGGAATTCGCCGAGGTCCGCGAGCGGTTCCCCGGCGACCTGCTGGTCACCGGCGGCACCGGCGCGGCGACGGCGCTGGCCGCGCTCGGGCTCGGGCTCGTCGACACCTTCGAGGTGATCGTGCACCCGGTGGTGCTCGGCGGCGGGCGGCAGGTGTTGCCCGGTCTGGCCCGGCAGAGCCTGCGTCTGGTCGAGACCCGCCCGTTCGACGGGCGGTCGGTGCTGTTGCGCTACGCGCGGGCCTGACGCCTCAGCGGCCCCGGCGGCGGGGCCGGTACGTGGCGAGCGCGGCCGGTACGCCGCGCCGCACGATGCCGGCCCGGTCGCTGTCCCCCCGCATGACGGCGGCGGCGGTCTTGCGGGCCTGCTCGACGGTGAAGTGCGGCGGCAGCATCAGCTCGGCCGGGTCCACCACCGCGTTGACCACCACCGGCCGGTCCGCGTCGAGCACCCGCTGCCACAGGCCGTCCACCCGGGCGGGGGAGTCGACCAGCTCACCGCCGAGGCCCAGCACCTCCGCCCACCTGTGGTACGCCACGTCCGGTAGGTCCTGGCTGTCCGGGAACATCGGTGTGCCCTCGCCGGAGCGCTGCTCCCAGCTGACGAACGCGAGGTCCCGGTTGTTGAGCACCAGCACGACGAACCGGGGGTCGGCCCACTCCCGCCAGTACTTCGCGACAGTGATCAGCTCGTTGACGCCGTTCATCTGCATCGCGCCGTCACCGAGCAGCGCGATCACCGGGCGGTCCGGGTGGGCGAACTTCGCCGCCAGCGCGTACGGCATCCCGCCGCCCATGGACAGCAGCGTGCCGGAGAGGCTGGCCAACATGCCGGGGCGCACCCGTACGTGCCGGGCGTACCAGGCGGTGGCGGTGCCGCAGTCGACGGCGAGCATGGCGTCGTCCGGCAGCGCGTCGTCGAGCGTGGTGAACAGCGACTGCGGGTTGACCGGGTCGGCGGGCTGGGCGGCGACCTCGCGTTGCGAGGCCCGCCACTTGCCGGTGGCGTCGGCGAGGGTGGCCCGCCAGGCGGTCGGGCCCGGCCCCGGGCCCAGCTCCCGGAGCAGGGCGCGCAGCGTCGGCCCGGCGTCGCCGGTCAGGTTCACCTCGGTCGGGTAGCGCAGCCCCATCCGGCTGCCGTCGATGTCGATCTGCACCGCCCGGGCCTGGCCCTCCGGCGGGTAGAACTCCGAGTACGGCATCTGGCTGCCGACGATCAGCAGCCTGTCGCACTCGCGCATGAGCTGCCAGCTCGGGCGGCTGCCGAGCAGGCCGATCGCGCCTGTGACCCACGGCTGGCGGTGGTCGACGGCGGTGAAGCCGAGCAGCGCGGTGGCGACCCCGGCGCCGAGGCGGTCGGCGATGCGGCGTACCTCCTCCTCGGCGCCCAGCGCGCCCTGCCCGACCAGCATCGCCACCCGCTCGCCGCCGCGCAGCACCTCGGCGGCGCGGCGCACGTCGGCCTCCGGCGGCGCCGTCGGCTCGCTGCTCGGCACCGCGCTGGTGTGGTAGTAGCCGTGGGCGTGCGGCGGGTGCGGCACCGCGGGCAGGTCCTGCACGTCGGAGGGGAGAACCAGGGCCGTCACGGTACGCCGGGCCAGCGCCGTGCGGCAGGCCCGGTCGACCAGGTGCCGGGCCTGGGACGGGTCGTCGAGCTGGGCCAGGAAGGCCGAGGCCACGTCCTTGTAGAGCGAGAGGAGGTCCACCTCCTGGTAGTAGCCGCCGCCCTCGGCGGGCAGCGCGGTGTGCCCGAGCAGCGCCACCACCGGCTGGTGGTCGAGCTTGGCGTCGTAGAGGCCGTTGAGGGCGTGGATCGCGCCCGGCCCGCTGGTCACCACCACGCAGCCGAGCGGGCCGCCGCCGTACTTGACGTGCGCGCCTGCCGCGAACCCGGCCGTCTCCTCGTGCCGGACCTGGATGAACCGGGCCCGTCCCTCGGCGCGTTGCAACGCCGACGTCATGCCGTTGATCCCGTCGCCGGGGTAGCCGTAGTAGCGGTGCACGCCCCATTCGGCGAGCCGGGCCACCAGGTAGTCGGCGACTGTGGCGTCGCGGGGGAGGTTGCCGTCGTGATCCGCGCCCATCCTGGTTCCTCCGTCGCCGTCGGCCTCCCGCCTCCGTTCCCCGCCCCGGGCGCCGGAAACCCGGCCCGCGCCGGAGCGGCCGGGCGGGCCGGGCAGAATCGCCTGGTGCCCGTCCACGAGATCACCGACCCCGACGACGACCGGATCGCCGACTACCGCGCGCTCACCGACGTGGAGCTGCGTACCCGCTGGGAACCGCCGCACGGGTTGTTCATCGCCGAGGGGGAGCTGGTGCTGCGGCGGGCGCTGCGGGCCGGCTACCCGGCCCGGTCGTACCTGGTCGACGCGAAGCGGGTGGACCAGCTCGCCGACCTGGACACCGGGGACACGCCGGTGTACGCGGCCACGCCGGACGTGCTCCAGTGCGCCACCGGCTTCCACGTGCACCGGGGGGTGCTCGCGTCGTTCCACCGCAAGCCGCTGCGCTCGGCGGACGAGGTGCTCGCCGCCGCCCGGCGGGTGGTGATCCTGGAGGACGTCAACAACCACACCAACCTGGGGGCGATCTTCCGGGGCGCCGCCGCGCTCGGCGTCGACGCGGTGCTGCTGTCTCCCACCTGCGCCGATCCGCTCTACCGGCGCAGCGTACGGGTCAGCATGGGCGAGGTGTTCGCGGTGCCGTACGCCAAGCTCGAGCGCTGGCCCGCAGGACTGGACCAGGTCCGGGCGGCCGGATTCACGGTGCTCGCGATGACGCCCGCGCCGGATGCCGTACCGATGCAGCGGCTGACCCCGGCGCAGCGGGAGCGGGCGGCGCTGCTGCTCGGGGCGGAGGGGCCGGGGCTGACCGCGGCGGCGCAGGCGGCCAGCGACGTGCGGGTGGTGATCCCGATGCGGCGCGGCGTGGACTCGCTGAACGTGGCCGCAGCCGCGGCGGTGGCGTTCTGGGAGCTGGGCCGCGAGGACGCGCTCTGAGGACCCGCTCGCCCGACCGGCTTGCATGACCATGCGACGCCGTGCATAATCTTCCTTGTGTCCAAGGTTCTCACCTCCCTGCCCATCGGCGAACGTGTCGGCATCGCCTTCTCCGGCGGCCTCGACACCTCGGTTGCCGTCGCGTGGATGCGCGACAAAGGCGCCGTCCCGTGCGCCTACACCGCTGACATCGGCCAGTACGACGAGCCCGACATCGCCTCGGTGCCCGGCCGCGCCCACACCTACGGCGCCGAGGTCGCCCGGCTCGTCGACTGCCGCGCCGCCCTCGTCGAGGAAGGGCTGGCGGCGCTGACCTGCGGCGCCTTTCACATTCGCTCCGGCGGGCGGGCCTACTTCAACACCACCCCGCTGGGCCGGGCCGTGACCGGCACGCTGCTCGTGCGCGCGATGATCGCCGACGACGTGCAGATCTGGGGCGACGGCTCGACGTTCAAGGGCAACGACATCGAGCGGTTCTACCGGTACGGCCTGCTGGCCAACCCGCAGCTGCGGATCTACAAGCCGTGGCTGGACACCGACTTCGTCACCGAGCTGGGCGGGCGCACCGAGATGTCGGAGTGGCTGCTGGAGCGCGGCCTGCCCTACCGGGACAGCACCGAGAAGGCGTACTCCACCGACGCCAACATCTGGGGCGCCACCCACGAGGCCAAGACGCTCGAACACCTGGACACCGGCATCGAGACGGTCGAGCCGATCATGGGGGTCAAGTTCTGGGATCCGTCCGTGGAGATCCCCACCGAGGACGTCACCATCGGCTTCGACCAGGGCCGCCCGGTGACGATCAACGGCAAGGAGTTCGGCAGCGCCGTCGACCTGGTGCTGGAGGCCAACGCCATCGGCGGCCGGCACGGCCTGGGCATGTCCGACCAGATCGAGAACCGGATCATCGAGGCCAAGAGCCGGGGCATCTACGAGGCCCCCGGCATGGCGCTGCTGCACGCCGCCTACGAGCGGCTCGTCAACGCCATCCACAACGAGGACACGCTCGCGAACTACCACAACGAGGGCCGCCGCCTCGGCCGTCTCATGTACGAGGGCCGCTGGCTGGACCCGCAGGCGCTGATGCTGCGCGAGTCGCTGCAGCGCTGGGTCGGCACGGCGGTCACCGGCGAGGTCACG
Source organism: Micromonospora sp. WMMA1949 (assembly GCF_027460145.1). NCBI lineage: Bacteria > Bacillati > Actinomycetota > Actinomycetes > Micromonosporales > Micromonosporaceae > Micromonospora > Micromonospora sp. WMMA1949. Next base: position 4,735,680 of record NZ_JAPZBG010000001.1, read on the forward strand.
CTGCGGCTGCGCCGGGGCGAGGACTACTCGATCCTCGACACCACCGGCCCGTCGTTCAGCTACCACCCGGACAAGCTGTCGATGGAGCGCACCCAGGACTCGGCGTTCGGCCCGGCCGACCGGATCGGCCAGCTCACCATGCGCAACCTGGACATCGCCGACTCCCGGGCCAAGCTGGAGCAGTACGCCTCCGTGGGCATGGTCGGCGGCGGCACCCCGCAGCGGGTCGTCGGCGCCGCCCAGGCGGCCTCGACCGGGCTGATCGGCGCCATGCCGCAGGGCGGCGCCGAGGCCATCGCGTCCCGGGGCGTGCCGACCGCCGAGGACGAGGCGCTCGACCGCGCCGCGATGGAGTTCGGCGTCGACTGATCACCGCCGCTCGTCCCGTCTGCCCGCCCGCCGGTCCCCGCCTTCTCGGCGGGCCGGCGGGCGGTGTGGCCTTCGGCAACGGTGGTGACGCAGGGTAGCGTGTCGCCCGTGTTCCCTACCGTGCGTGAGGTGCTGGACCTGGTGCCCGTGCGCAACGGCGCGCCCCGCCTGGTCGCCGGAACCGCCGGGCTGGACCGGCCGGTGCGGTGGGTGCACATCGCCGAGGTGCCGGACATCGCCACCCTGCTCGGCGGCGGGGAACTGGTCCTCACCACCGGGATCGGGCTGCCGGGCGACGACGCCGGGCTCCGCGAGTTCATCGGCGCCCTCGCCGACGTCGGCGTCTCCGGGCTGGCCGTCGAGCTGGGCCGCCGCTACGTCAGCGGAGTGCCCCGGGTGATGGCCGCCGCCGCCGAACGACGCGGCCTGCCCCTGATCGAGCTGCGCCGGGGCACCCCGTTCGTCCGCATCACCGAGGCGGTGCACGCGCTGATCGTGGACGCCCAGCTCACCGAGCTGCGCGCCACCGAGGAGATCCACCAGCGGTTCACCGACCTGTCGGTGGAGGGCGCCGAACCGGCCGAGGTGCTGCGGCAGGCCGCCGAGCTGGCGGGCTGCCCGATGGTGCTGGAGAACCTGTCCCGGCAGGTGCTCGCCTACGACCCGGCGGGGGAGAACGCCGAACTGCTGCTGGACGGCTGGGAACGGCACTCGCGGCAGATCCGCCCGGCCGGGCGCACCGCGTACGACCCGGACAGCGGCTGGCTCGTCACCACCGTCGGCGCGCGGGGCCAGGACTGGGGACGGCTGCTGCTGCGCTGGCCGGCGACCGAGTCCACCCCGCCGACCCGGCTGACCATCCTGATCGAGCGGGCCGCCTCCACGCTGGCCCTGGGCCGGCTGATCCGGCGCGACGCCGAGGGCCTGGAACGGCAGATCCACCGCACGCTGCTGACCGCCCTGATCGACCACTCCCGCCCGGTGGACGAGGTGGCGCTGCGCGCCAAGGCGCTCGGCGTCGTCCTGGACCGCCGGCACCTGGTCGGCGTCGTGGTCCGGCACCGCGCCGACGAGCCGGCCGGGGACGCGGGCGCCCTCGACGACGAGTCCGCCCCGACCCGCCGGGGCGGGCGCCGCGACGCCGACGCCGAAGGCCCCGAAGTCGGCCCGGCCCGGTTGCGCGACCTCGCCGAGGCAGTCAGCCAGGCCGTCCGCGACGCCAAGCTCACCGCGCTGACCAGCCCGCTCGACGACCAGGCGGTGGGCGCGCTGCTGGCGCTCCCCGACGCCGCCGCCGAGGAGAAGGCACTGTCCGCGTTCGCCGCGGCGTTGCGTCGGGTACGCCTCGACGTCGCCCCCGCCCGCACTCCGGCGTCCCGCCTGTCGGAGTCACCCGACCGGCCCGCCGGCCGGGCCGTGACGTCGGGGAGCGCGCGACCGGCCGACGCGCCGCCCCGCGCCGCGATCGTGGTGGCGGCCGGGTCCGGCGTGGGCAGCATGCGCGAGGCGCGCCGGTCGCTGATCGAGGCGCGGCAGGTCGCCGAGGCGGCGCGGCGGGATCCCAGGGATCTGCCCTGCTACCGCCTGCCGCACGTCGGGCTGGCGGGGCTGCTGCACCTGCTACGCGACGAGCCCCGGTTGCAGACGTTCGTCGAGCGTGAACTCGGGCCGCTGCTCGCCTACGACGCCCAGCACCCGCGGGAGCAGTTGCTCGGCACCCTGCGGGCGTACCTGGAGCAGGGGCGGAACAAGTCGGCCGGTGCGGCCGCCGCGCACCTGTCCCGGCCGGCGTTCTACGAGCGGCTGGCCCGTATCGGCCGCATCCTCGACGCCGACCTCGACTCGGTCGACAGGTGCCTGTCCCTGCACGTGGCCCTGCTGGCCCTGGACGCCATCCGCACCCCCTGACCGCCCCCCGCCCCCGCCCCCCGGCCCCGCCCACCCTGCCCGCCCTCTCGGCCTCTGCCGCGCCGATCTTGGAGTTGTGGCGCCCAGAATGCCGGCTAAGCACCGTTATCAGAGGTGCCACAACTCCAAGATCGATAGGGTGCGGGCGGTGATCATGAGGTTGAGCCGGTGATTCGCCCTGAATTCGCACCGTCAAGTTCATGATCGACTGGGCGGGGTGGGTCAGGTCAGGGCTGTGAGGGTTTTGGCGTATGGGGCGGGCACGTAGTTGTCGCCGCCGGGGGTGAACACGTCGGAGGTCGCGGCCGCCTGCCAGGCGGTGTCGGGCAGCGCAGCCACCAGGGCGCGTACCACAGGGGCGTCGCGCCACTGGTCCTGCTGGGCGAGCAGGCTCAACGCGACGACCGACTCCTCCACCTCGCCCACGCACTCGAACGGCTTGTGCCCGTCGATGCCGAGCAGTTCCCGGTAGCCGGGGATCTGGGACTCGTCGGCCAGCAGGTCACCGCCGAAGATGCCGGTCAGCCGCTCGCGGGGCATGAACGGGGCCATGGCCAGGAACACGAACCGGCACTTCGGGCAGTCGCGGCACCAGCGCTCGCTCGCATCGCGCAGCTTGAACGCGGCGTTGCAGCTGGTCACCACCGCGTCGTACCGGTCGATCTCGGCGAACAGGCGGGCGATGTGCAGCTCGGACAGGGAACGCAGCAACGAGAAGTACGGCTCGGTGAGCCCGGCGTGCTCGGCCAGCGCGGCACGCAGGAGCCCTTCCGCCTCGACGCCCTTGGACCACTGGTGGTTGATCTCGTGACCGTTCCAGATGAGGTTCGGGTCGGACGCGGACCGCTCGTTCGACATCACCACCGGGCCGAGGCCGTGCAGGACCGCGGTGGCCACGGCGATCAGCGAGTTGATCGCGGTGACCGGGATGTGCCCGTTGCGCGCGCCGGCCGCGTTCAGCTCGAACAGCACCGGGTCCAGGCGCCGCCGGGCGGCCAGCGGCACCAGGTCCGACGCCTCGTTCACCGACACGATCACGTGGTTCGGGTTGACCGAGAACGGCACCGGCTCCAGGCCGGCGCGGCGCAGCGCCTCCAGCGTGACGATGGAGTCCTTGCCGCCACCCACCGCCGAGAGCGGACGGCGGTCGGAGTTGTCCACCGGCACCGCCGGGTCCACGGTGCCGGACGGCACCTCGGGACGCAGTTGCAGCACGTGCGGCAGCTCGTTGCGGTACGCGTACTCGGCGAGGCCCTTGGTGTAGACGGCGGTGACCAGCTCGACGGCGGCGGCGCCCAGCGGTGCGGGCAGCACCAGCCGGGGCGGCGCGGCGGCCTTGTAGTAGCTGACGCCGGCGACCACGTGCAGCAGTTCCAGCACCCGGGCCAGGGTGGCCGCGGTGGCGTCGGCGACCGGCTCGGCCGGCAGCGGAAGCGTGATCACCTCGGTGAACCGCTGCTCGCCGTCGGGGCCGGTCAGGGCGTAGTCGAACAGGACCTCGCCGGTGGCGAAGTCGATCGAGTAGGACGGGAACGTGAAGGCGTCCATCCGCCGCAGCTGCTCGTTGGGCACACGCCATACTAGGCCCTGGTTCGTCCGTCCGTGTCCGGCTGGGCCGGACCCTGCCCGCCGTGCGTCGACCGAGTCCGAGGAGAGCCCGTGCGCCTGTCTGATCTGCGCGGACGTCATGTCGCCGTCTGGGGCGCCGGCCGCGAGGGCCGGGCCGCGGTGACCGCGATCGCCGCGCACGGGCCGGCCGGCCTCGTCGTGGTCGACGACAGCGCGAACTTCCTCACGCTGCCGTGGGACGGTCCGCTCGCCGCCTCGGCGCCGCTCGTCACCGGCGAGGAGGGCTTCGAGCGCCTGGCCGCCGCCGACGTGGTGGTCCGCTCGCCGGGCGTGCCGAACACCCACCCGTGGATGGTGGAGCTGCGCCGCCGGTCCGTGCCGGTGACGCAGGGCAGCGCGTTGTGGATGGCCGACCATGCGGACCGCACCGTCGGGGTGACCGGCAGCAAGGGCAAGAGCACCACGTCCAGCCTGATCAGTCATCTGCTCACCGCGATGGACCGGCCGAACGTGTTCGGCGGCAACATCGGGGTGCCGCTGCTGGACCTGCCCGAGGCGGAGCTGTACGTGCTGGAGCTGTCCAGCTACCAGTGCTCCGACCTGACCGACTCGCCGCGGGTGGCGGTGGTGACCGCGCTGTTCCCCGAGCACCTGGACGCCCACGGCGGCGAGCGGGAGTACTACCGGGACAAGCTGAACCTGATCGCGCACGGTCCGCACGCCGTCGTGGTCAACGGCGCCGACCCGCGCCTGGCGGCGGAGCTGGGCGACCGGGCCGCGGTCCGGGCCGGTTCGCCGGACACCACGCACGTGGCCACCGGGCCGGACGGTACGCAGTGGTTCCACCTGCGGGACACGCCGCTGTTCCCGCGCGCGGTGCTGCCGCTGGTCGGCCGGCACAACGAGGGCAACCTCTGTGTCGCCCTCGCGGTGCTGGACGCGCTCGGCGTCGACGTGGTGGCGCGCAAGGACAGCCTCGCGGTGGCGGTCGCGGAGTTCCAGGGCCTGGCGCACCGACTCACCGAGATCGCCGACCCGTCCGGGCTGACGTTCGTCGACGACACGCTCGCCACCAGCCCGTACGCGGCGATGCACGCGATCGACGCGTACGAGGGTCGGCCGTTGACGGTGATCGTCGGCGGCGCCGACAGAGGGCTGGACTACAGCCCGCTGCGCGCGCACCTGGCCGACCGGGAGATCACCGTGATCGGCGTGCCGGACAGCGGCCCCCGCATCGTGGAGGCGCTGTCCGGGCTGCCGTCGGTGCGTACCGAGCTGGCCGACGACCTGGTCGCCGCCGTCGGGCTGTCCCGCAAGCTGACCCCGGCGGGCGGGGTGGTGCTGCTGTCCCCGGCGGCGCCGAGCTACGGCCGGTTCCGCAACTTCGAGCACCGCTCCGAGGTGTTCGCGCAGGCGGTGGCCGACACCGCCCGCTGAGCGGTCAGCCGCGCTCCGCGCGGGCGTTCCCCGGCGGGCCGGGCTCGCCGGAGAGGATCGCGTCGAGCGACTCCGTGGGCGCCGAACTGTCGACCGGCTCGCGCGGCGCGGGCGCCGTACCGGCGGACGTCGTCCCGGCGGGCGTCGCCTCCGGGCCGGCGTGGGCCGGGCGCCGCTTGACCGGCGTCCAGGCGAACGCGAGCGCGCCGCCGACGAGCGCCAGCAGCATGCCGATCAGGAACCCGCCCAGGTTCGAGGTGAGCCAGGAGACCAGCCCGAGCACGAGGGAGAGCACCGCGTAGAAGACGCGTTGCTGCGGCGTGGTGATCAGCAGCACGCCGCAGATGACCAGGACGGCCGGGACCAGGTACGCGGCCAGCCCTTGCGGCCCGACGTGCAGCAGCACCCCGAGCGGCGCGCGCAGCGTCACGAGCATCTCCGCGCCGCCGAGCGCGATGAGCAGCCCGGCGGTGAACGGCCGGGCCCGGCGCCAGCGCCGCCAGCGTGTGCGGACGCCGGCGGCGGGCGCCGAGTGCTGTCCCGCGGTCACGTCAGCACCCTTCGGAGCTGAAGCCCATGCGCAGGTTGGGCAGTGTGAAGACGGCGGCGGTGGTGGCGTAGTTGTTCTGCCGCAGGTTGGTGATGGTCACGGTGTCGGCCTGCTGGGCGAACACGCCCGGGTTGCCCTTGACGCCGGGGACCTTGTCGACGGTGCTGGCGTCCTGACCGACGTCGATGTTCTTGAAGGAGGCGTTACCGGCGATCTCGTCGCCGTCGACCACGAGTGTGCGCGCGGTGACGGGCTTTCCGGAATTGCCGGCGGTGATCCGCAGGTTGGTTCCGCCCAGGTTGATGCTCTGGCACAGATTCGTCAGTTCGGCCTTGTCGATCGCGGAGACGATCACGAGCACCTGCCCGCCGGTGTCGCCCTGGTTGGGGCTGTCCGGGATCATCTGGTCGAGCGTGGCGAACTGCTCGAACCCGGTGCCCTCCAGCTTGTCGGCGGTGACGGTGAAGGGCATGCCCGAGATGGCGAACTGCGCGCCGAGCACACCCTGCGCGGTCAGCACCACCATGCCGGCCGCCCCGGCCGTCACGGCGCCGAGCGTGACGGCGAACCGGCGCCAGCGTACGCCGCTTCGTGGTTGATCGGCCTCGATCTGCTCGATCTGCTCCGACATGCCGGCCCCTTTCGAGATCAATTCATCTGCGACGATGCGAATTGGCTTCGCATGATGCGCGCCGAGGGGCGCAGGCCGAAGTTACCGCTGAGTAAAGGGGCGGTCAACTGCCTGTAGCAGATCATTGGTCGGTATTTGCCAAAAGCGGCCAAAGTGAAAAACCGCTGCGGTTTCTCACCGCTCAGGGCTGGCCGGGCGCGCAGGGCGCGGTGGCGGCCGGACCGTCGTCCGCCCTCCCCGTGCGGGCGATGCGACCCGCCTCGTGCGGTCCGAGGAACGGCGCGACGGCCGCGTACGTGAGGGCCGGCAGCAGCAGCGGCAGCTCCTCGGCCCGCCCCTGCGCCACCCGCTCACGGATGGTGGCGTGGATTCCGCCGACCACTGTGGACAACAGTGCCTCGCGGTCCAGGTCGGCCGGCTCCGGTCCGGCGCCGGCGAAGAACCGGCGGAAGCTGCGCAGGAGCGCGTCGCGCTCCCGGCGGGCATCAGGCCCGGCCGCGTCCACCTCGACCAGCGCCATCCGGGCGAAGGCGGGCACGCTCGCCAGCACGTCGAGCAGCGTGCGCAGCGCCGCCCGGACGGCCTCCGGCCACTCCGGGCCGGCGTCGCGGTAGGCGTCCTCCATCAGGTGCGACACCACGGCGATGCCGTGCCGGTACGCGGCCAGGAACGCGTCCTGCTTGCCGCTGAACAGCGTGTAGAACGCGGGCCGGGTGACCCCGGCGGCGTGGCAGATGTCGCTGACCCGGGCGTTGTCGTACCCCCGGGTGGCGACCTCCCGGACCAGCCCGTCGAAGAGGCGGTCCCGCTGGGTCGCCGCCACCTCCTCGGCCGGCACGCGGCGCGGGCCGCGCTTGATGGCGCGGTCCGGGTCGCGGCCGTGGCGGGCGCCCGGCAGGGGTACGGGCGCCGGCGACGGCGGGCTCGGGACTGTCACTCATCGACCTTTCTTGATGCGTTGACTTTACGACCCTCCGGGGTTTATAACTTTCGACACGCTCAGTTCACGCCTCGTCACCGCTGGTGATCTCTCCTGATCGGTCACCCGAACGCGTCGAAGGAGGGCCGGATGGCTGCCATTATCGCCGCGCGGACCCGTCCCCCCAAGGCCGGAGAGACCCAGGTGACGCGGCGACGCCGCACTGCGCCACGCCGCCCGGCCCGCTGAGGCCGCCACGGCGCACCACCACCTGCGGCGGACCGATCCCGGCCGCCGCACCCACCGGCTCCGTCCGCTCCGGACGCCGCCGGCACCGTTTCCTGTCCCACCGCCGGAAGGAACAACCATGCCCAGGTACGGACGCATCGGCGCGGGCCTCGCCGCCCTGGCGCTGCTGACCGGTCTGGTCGGCGCCGCCCCCGCCACCGCCGCACCCACCACCTCGCTCGCCAGCGCCGTGCTGACCTACCCGACCGTCGCCGGCACCGCCGTGTCGGTGGGCGACGTCATCCAGGCCAGCCTGCGCAGCGGCACCAACGCCACGTTCTACTCCTCGACCAGCGGCACCACCGGCATCAAGTGCGCCGCGTCCAGCTTCAGCGCCAAGGTGCTGACCAACCCGACCGCACCCGGCACCGCGACCGAGAGCCTCACCGCGCAGTCGTTCACCAGCTGCACGACGAACGTCTTCGGCACCACCGGCGTGCAGAGCGTGACTGTCAACAACCTGCCCTACACCACCTCGGTGACCAGCGCCGGCGTCGTCAAGATCTCCGGGACGACGGCGGCGCCGATCCAGAGCACCGTCGTGCTCAACTCCCTGCTCGGCACGATCACCTGCGTCTACCGCACCAGCACGAACACGCTGACCGGTACGGCGTCCAACGCCACCAACTCGATCACCTTCACCAATCAGCCCCTGACCAAGTTCTCCGGCCCGTCGCTGTGCTTCGGCACCGCGTACTTCACCGCGGCGTACTCGCCGGTGAAGGACACCAGCAAGACCGGTAGCCCGGCCGTCTACGTCAACTGACACCCGGCTCTCGGGCCGGTGGCCGGCGATCCGCCGGGCACCGGCCCGTGGTCGCGCCACCGTGGCACTTGTCCCCGCCGCACCGTGGTGGCAGCGTGCGGAGACTACCGCCGCTGAAGGGTGCGCCGATGACCTCCGACGACCTGCTGGCCCGGCACCGGGCCGTGCTCCCGTCCTGGATGCCGCTCTACTACGCCGAACCGCTGGAACTCGTCGCCGGTTCCGGCCGCCGGGTCACCGACGCGGCCGGCCGGACCTATCTGGACTTCTTCGGCGGTGTGCTGACCACGATGGTCGGTCACGACATCCCGGAGATCCGGGAGGCGGTCGAGCGGCAGCTGCGGACCGGCCTCGTGCACACCTCCACGCTCTACCTGATCCGCCGGCAGGTCGAGCTGGCCGAGAAGATCGCCCGGCTCTCCGGCATCCCGGACGCCCGCGTCTTCTTCACCAACTCCGGCACCGAGGCGAACGAGGCCGCGCTGCTGGTCGCCACCAACCACCGGCGCTCGCACCAGATCCTCGCGGTGCGCAACAGCTACCACGGCCGGTCGTACGCGACGATGGGCGTCACCGGCAACCGCGGCTGGTCGGCCAGCGCGCTCAACCCGTTGCAGGTGGCCTGGCTGCACTCCGGTGAACGGCTGCGCGGCCTGCTGGCCCGGCTCGACGCCGCCGACCGGGTCGACGCGGCGGTCGAGGACCTGCGCGAGGTGCTCGCCACCCAGACCGCGGGCGACGTGGCTTGCCTGATCGCCGAGCCCGTCCAGGGCGTGGGCGGCTTCGTGCACGGCCCGGACGGGCTCTTCGCCGCCTGGAAGAAGGTGCTCGACGAGCACGGCATCCTGCTGATCAGCGACGAGGTGCAGACCGGGTGGGGTCGTACCGGTGAGCACTTCTGGGGCTACCAGGCGCACGGCGTGACGCCGGACCTGCTCACCTTCGCCAAGGGCATCGGCAACGGCTTCGCGCTCGCCGGCGTGGTCGGCCGGGCCGAGGTGCTGGAGTCGGTGCCGGCGATCAGCTTCTCCACCTTCGGCGGCAACCCGGTCTCCACCGCCGCCGGCAACGCGGTGCTCGACTACCTGCTCGACCACGATCTCCAGGGCAACGCCGCCCGCGTCGGCGCGATCCTCGGCGATGGCCTGCGCGCGGCCACCGCCGGGCTGGAGCAGGTCGCCGAGGTACGCGGCAAGGGCCTGATGCTCGCCGTCGAGTTCGTCCACCCGGGAACCGTCGAGCCGGACGCGGCGCTGACCACCCGCGTCTTCGAGGCGTGCCGGGCCGGCGGTCTGCTGGTGGGCAAGGGCGGCCTGTACGGCAACGTGATCCGGATGGGCCCGCCGCTGACGCTCACCGAGGAGGAGGCGCGGGAGGGCCTGGCGATCCTGGTCGACGCGATCCGCGCCTCGATCGAGGCGTGAGCGTCAACCCGGCCGGCGCAGTCCGGACCTGAGCAGTCGCAGCAGACCCGCCCCGGCCAGGTACGCCACGAGCGCCGGGGCGGGCAGGCCCAGCGGTTCCGGTGCCTCCTCGGGTGCGAGGCTGTTCAGCAGCAGGCCGACGAGCACGCCCGCGTACCCGGCGACGGCCAGAGCGGCGCGCAGCCGCCGGCCGCCCGCCCCGGCCGGCCCGGTCGCGGCCGGGCGGCGGGTGCGGGCCTCGACCGGGCCGAAGACGGCGACCAGCACGGCCAGCACCGCGGCCAGCGCGAGCAGCCACGGTACGCGCCACGCCCACCAGGCCGCCGAGCCGGCCGGGGGAGTGGGCAGCACGCCGAGCCGGTCCAGCAGGCCGACGAGCAGGATCGCGGCGGTCAGGTGCCAGAGGAACAGGGTGAGCACCACGGCGTTCACCGCGAGCACCGCCTGCCAGGGGCCGGACCGGCGCAGCCAGCGCCCGGCCGGGTGCCGCAGCAGCAGGATCAGGCCGAGCTGGGCGGCGGCCGCGGCGAGGAGCGCCAGGCTCGGCGGCGCCGCGTTGTCCAGCCGCTCGCCGGGGACGTGGAGCATCGCCACCGGGTACGGCCCGGCCACCGTGAGCAGCACCAGCGCGACCAGGCCACCGCCGAGCAGGACCGCGCCGGCCCGGCGGGACAGCGGCAGCCGGCGGCGGAGCAGGCCCCGCGGCGCGGCGTGTCCGGCGCGGGTGTCCGCCCGGGCGGCGTCGTACCAGGCGAAACCGAGCTGGTGTACGGCCAGCCAGCCGAACAGGTAGTTGCCGTCGGCGAGCACGGCCGGGCCGAGGAGCCGGCCGAGGTCGCCGAGCGCGACGAGGACCACGAGCACCACCGGCACGGCGAGTCCGAACCGGCGGTGCAGCGCCTCCATCGGCGGGGTCAGCGCCACCACCGCGACGTAGGCCACCAGGAACCACAGCGGGATGGTGGCGAACCAGACCACGGCGCGAACCTGCCCCGGGTCGGCGCCGCGCAGAGTGGCGATCCCCGCGCCCGCGGCCAGGACCAGCAGCAGCACGGTGGTGGGCCGGATCAGCCGGGCGCTGCGGTCCACCAGCCATCCGGCCGCCGACCCGCCCCGGCGCCGGCGGGCGGCCAGCGAGGCGGCGTTGGCGTAGCCGCCGACCAGGAAGAACACCGGCATCACCTGGGCCACCCAGGTCAGCGGCCAGGCCCAGCGCAGGTCCGCCAGCGCCGAGTGGCCGGCGGGACGGCCGTCGTCGTACCCGATCGCGGTGACGCCCCAGTGGCCGAGCACGACCATGGTGATGGCGAGCGCCCGGAGCAGGTCGATGTAGCGCTCCCGCCCCGGCGGCGTGCGTTGCGCGAGCTGCCGCAGGCGGCGCATGGGCTCAGGCTAGGCCAGCGGACGCCGACCGGTACCGATAACGGATCGGTCGAGAGGGCTTGTGGTCCCGGTCGCACTGTCGTAGAAATTCTTCATCGGAAATGCTTCTGGTGAAGACAAGCGACAGGGTGCTCACCGCGCGTACCCGGACCGAGGAGATGCGATGAACAGGCGTGAGATCCTTCGGCGCAGCGCCGCCGCCGGTCTGCTGGCCACCCCCGCCGCCGGGCTGCTCGCCGGCTGCGCCACGTCGGGTGGGGGCGACGAGGGCGACAAGGACGCGTACAAGGGCACCAAGAGCGAGCAGAACCCGCTCGGCGTGGCCGAGGACGCCCCGCTGGAAGTGGTGATCTTCAACGGCGGCTTCGGGGAGGAGTACGCCAAGGCCCACGAGGCCATGTACAAGGAGCGGTACCCGAAGGCGGCGATCAAGCACTCGGCCACCGCGGAGATCAGCAAGACGCTCCAGCCGCGCTTCGTCGACGGCAGCCCGCCGGACGTGGTGAACAACTCCGGCGCCGGCCAGATCGACTTCAACGGCCTGGTCTCGCAGGACGCGATCGCCGACCTGGGCGAGCTGCTCGCCGCGCCCAGCCTCGACACGCCTGGCAAGACGGTCAAGGACACGCTGCTGCCCGGCACCGTCGAGGTCGGCTCCTACGACGGCCGGTTCCTGGTGCTCAACTACACCTACACGGTGTACGGCATCTGGCACTCCACCAAGCTGTTCGCCGACCGCGGCTGGGAGGACGCCAAGACCTGGGACGACCACATCGCGCTCTGCCGCCGGATCAAGGCCGCGGGCATCGCACCCTGGACGTACGCCGGTGTGCACCCCCGCTACATGAGCTGGCCGCTGATCTCCACCGCGATCAAGCTCGGCGGCCCCTCGGTCGCGCTGGCGATCGACAACCTGGAGCCGAACGCCTGGAAGTCGGACGCGATGAAGACCGCCGCCGACGCCTGGCACCAGATCGTCAAGGACAAGTTCATCCTCGACGGCTCCCCGGGCCTGGACCACAAGCAGTCGCAGACCGCCTGGTGCCAGGGCAAGGCCGCGTTCATCTCCTGCGGCTCCTGGCTGGAGAGCGAGCAGAAGGACGTCACGCCGGCCGGCTTCAACATGACCGTCGCGCCGACGCCGAGCCTGGGCAGCGGCGACAAGCTGCCGTACGAGGCGATCCGCGGCACCGCGGGCGAGCCGTTCATGGTGCCGGCCAAGGCGCGCAACGTCGCCGGCGGCCTGGAGTACTTCCGGACCATGCTGTCCCGCAAGGGCGCCCAGGACTTCACCCGGAAGGTCGCCAGCCTGCCCGTGGTCGCCGGCGCCACCGAGGGCATCGACCTGCCGTACGGGCTCAGCACCGTGGTCAAGGCGCTCGACGCGTCCGGCTCCAACGGCTTCAACTGGGTCTACAACAACTACTACCGCAAGCTGGAGCGCAACCTGGTCGACGCGGCCTGCGGCGAGTTCTTCAGCGGCCGGATCGGCCCGGCCGAGTTCCTCGACCAGTGCCAGAAGGGCGCCGACTCGATCGCCGGAGACAGCTCGGTCAAGAAGTACAAGCGGTCCGCGTGATGCGACAGGGCCGCCTCCCCCTGATCCTCACGTTCCTGCTGCCCCCACTGGCGTTGTACGGCATCTTCGTGCTCTCGCCGTACCTCCAGGCTTTTCAGATCTCCACCACCGACTGGATGGGCTACTCCGCGCAGGCCGACCCGGTCGGCATGGCGAACTTCCGCACGCTGCTGCACGACGGGTACGTGTGGAACGCGTTGAAGAACAACGCGATCCTGCTCGCCGTGGTGCCGGTGGTGACGATCGGGCTGGGCCTGTTCTTCGCCAGCATGCTCACCATGGGCGGCCGCAAGGGCCGGGCCGGTGTGACCGGGGTGCGCGGCACCTCGGTCTACCGGCTCGTCTACTTCTTCCCCCAGGTGCTCTCGGTGGTGATCATCGCGCTGCTCTGGAAGGAGATCTACAGTCCGACCAGTGGCCTGCTCAACGGCGCCCTGCGCGCCGTCGGGCTGGCCACCCCGGCCTGGCTCGGCGACCCGCGCTTCGCGTTCTGGTGCGTGCTGGCGGTGATGGTGTGGAGCAACGTCGGCTTCTACGTCGTGCTCTTCGGCGCCGCCATGCAGGCGATCCCGCGCGACATCTACGAGGCGGTGCTGCTCGACGGCGCGTCCCGCACGACGATGCTGCGGAAGATCACCATTCCGCTGCTCTGGGACACCATCCAGGTCGCGTGGATCTACCTCGCCATCGCGGCGCTGGACGGCTTCATCCTGGTCCAGCTCATGACCAACGGCGGGCCGAACTTCTCCTCCGACGTGATCGGCCTGCGGATGTACGACACGTCGTTCGGCAGCGAGAACAAGTTCGGGTACGCCTCGGCGATCGGCGTGGCGATGTTCTTCCTGACCCTCTCGGTGGCGGTGCTGGCGCTGCGCACCGCCCGGCGCGATCGGATCGAGTACTCGTGACCACAGTGGATCCCACCGCGACGACCGCCGGCACCGCCCTCCCGGTCGACGGCGCGCAACCGGGCGACCGGCCGCCGCGCCGTGAGCTGGGCGTGGCGAACGTCTTCTCGCACGGCTTCCTGCTGCTCTGGGCGGCCATGACGGTGCTGCCGCTGGCCTGGATGGTGCTCAGCTCGCTCAAGACCAACGGTGAGATCGTCGCCGAGCCGTGGGGGTTGCCGGAGGCGCTGCGGTTCGACAACTGGACACGCGCCTGGACCACCGCGCACATCGGCCGGTTCTTCTTCAACAGCATCGTCGTGGTGGCCGGCTCGCTGAGCCTGACCATGCTGCTCGGCGCCACCGCCGCGTACGTCTTCGCGCGCTACGAGTTCCGCGGCCGGCAGGTGGTCTACTACCTGTTCGTCGGCGGCATGATGTTCCCGGTCTTCCTGGCCCTGGTGCCGCTGTTCTTCGTGGTCCGCAGCGTCGGCCTGCTCGGCACCTGGCCCGGCCTGATCCTGGTCTACACCGCCTACTCGCTGCCGTTCACCGTGTTCTTCCTGACCGCGTTCTTCCGGACGCTGCCGACGTCGATCGCGGAGGCCGCGCTGATCGACGGCTGCGGGCACTTCCGGCTGTTCTTCCGGGTGATGCTGCCGATGGCGCGACCGGGACTGATCAGTGTCGGGATCTTCAACTTCCTCAGCCACTGGAACCAGTTCCTGCTGCCCCAGGTGCTTCTGCCGGGCGACGGGCAGGACCGGATGCTCGCCCAGGGCCTGAGTTCGCTCGCGGTGAGCCAGGGCTACGCCGGTGACTACGCCCAGTTGTTCGCCGGCCTGACCATCGCGGTGCTGCCGGTGCTCGTGGTGTACGTGGCGTTCCAGCGTCAGGTCCAGTCCGGACTGACTGCCGGGCAGCTCAAGTGAGGTCGTTGCCACAGGTGACGGGGCAGTGGAGACGTTCGAGCTGACCTAGGGTGAGCCGGCACGCTCATCTATCGACAGGAATCTCATGTTCTTCCTTCTCTACACACTGTTGCTGATGCTCGGCGGCATCGCGATGGTCGTCGTCGGCGCGGTCGTCAAGGAACAGGGCAAGGGCTCCCGGATCCTCAACGTGGTCATCGGCCTGGCCTTCTTCGGGTACGGCTTCTACCTGCTGTTCCTGTTCGATGGCGACAGCTACCGGATCTTCTTCTACGTCTTCGTGCTGCCGATCCTGCTGATCGTGCGGGCGGTGAAGGCCCGCAAGGAGGCCCGCGAGCAGGCCGAGGCGCAGCAGTTCGCCGGCGGACCGCAGTTCGCGGGCGGCCAGCAGTACGGGGGCGGCCAGCAGTACCCGGGCGGGCCGTCGTTCCCGGGTGGTCAGCAGTACCCGGGCGGGCAGCAGCAGTTCGCGGGTGGGCAGCAGTACCCGGGCGGACAGCAGCAGCACGGCATGTACCCGGGGGCGGGGCACGGCCAGCCCGGCCAGGGGTTCCCGCCCGCTCCGGGGCAGCACGCCCCGGGTCAGCCCGCACCGTACGGCGCCGCGCCGCAGGAGCACCCGGGCCAGCCCGCCCCGCAGGGCTGGCACCCGAATCAGCAGGCACCTCAGGGCGGCGCGCCCCAGGGCCACCCGGGCCGGCCCACGCAGTACGGCCCCCCGCCGCAGGCCCACCCGGGCCAGTCCGCCCCGCAGGGCTGGCACCAGGATCAGCCGGGCTCGCAAGACCGATACTGATCAGCCGGAGTGCCTGCTCACGCCGACACCTGCCGGAGGCGGCGAGTGGAACGTCATGGGTGTCAAACGGGCGTTTTGACACCCATGGCGTTCCACCCAACGGCCGAGCCCCGCGGCGGGGCGGGCAGCGCGGCGGGCGGGCAGCGCAGCGCGGCGGGGCGGGCGGGTCAGGCGGGTGGGGGCACCAGGCGGGCGTGCAGTGCGGCCGGGTCGGTTACCTCGGGCAGGTTCCGGGCGGCGAGCCAAGCCGCGGCGGCCGCACCGTCCCCGGCGGCGTGCAGCGGCGCGTCCGGCCAGCGGCCTGCCAGTTCCGCGCGTACCGCGCCGGCCAGCGGGGTGTCGCCGGTGAGCAGCCCGCCGCCGAGCACCACCGGAACGGCCGCACCCGGCGGGCGGATCCGGGAGACGCTCTCCGCCAGCAGCGCCGCGGCCCCGGCGATCAGCGCGACGGCCGTCGGCTGCCCGTCGTGGGCCGACGACACGACGAGCGGCGCGAGCCGGGCCAGTTCCACCGGCGGCCGCCGCGTCACCGCCTGCACCACGGCTCCGGCGGTCGCCCGCGGCTGATCGTCCACCTCGGTGGTGCCGGTCAGCTCCGCCAGCACCTGGCGTCCCAGGTCGTCGGGGGCTTCCGCGCGGTCCAGGTCGGCCAGTAGCCGGCGGACCGCCTCGCGGCCGAGCCAGAACCCGGATCCGGCGTCGCCGAGCAGCCAGCCGTGACCGTCGGCGGTGCGGTCCAGCCGCAGGTCGCGTACCTGGGCGGCGATCGCGCCGGTGCCGGCGACGAGCACGGTGCCGTCCGGGGCGGCGGTGCCGGAGGCGTAGGCGACCAGAGCGTCGCCGTGCACGGCGTACGGGCACCGTAGCCCCGCCTCGGCCCACGCCCGGTCGAACGCGTCGCGGCCGTGCGGGTCGGCCAGGAGGCGGCCGGCCCCGGCGAGGCCGATGACGCCGGCGCGTACCCGAAGGGGGTCGATGTCGGCGAGCGCCGCGCGCAGGGCGGCGAGCAGCTCGGCGGCGGCCCGTTCGGCGCCGTGGCTGGTGGGGTTGCCGCCGCCGGCACGGCCGGTGCCCAGGCGTGTGCCGTCGAGGCTCAGCGCGGCCGCGCGGGTGGACGTACCTCCGACGTCGAGGCCGATCACGACGGTGTCCGACATGGTCTTCATGCTGGTCGGCCGCGTCGCCGGACGCAAGATCGCGCCGGTGCGCCAGGTAACAGTTTGAAAACTTCACCCACGCCCTTGACACGGAGGGGCCTTCAGTAAGAACTTTTACCACTAACAGTTAACACTCTTTTCCGAAAGGCTTCCGCCGATGGTCGAGCACGAGGTGGAGACTTCCGCGGCGACCGCGGTGGTCGATGCCGGTCCGGCCGACCGGCTGGGCGCCGACGGCGTGCTGGCCAGGGTCCGGGCCGGCACGGGGGAGCTGACCGGGGCGCTGCGCCGGGTCGCTGAGCACGTGCTCAGCGACCCGGAGGCGGCGGCCCGGGCCACCATCGTCGAGCTGGCCGAGCGCAGCGGCACCTCGCCGGCGACCATCACCCGGTTCTGCCGGGCGATGGGCTTCGAGGGCTACGCCGACCTGCGGCTCGGCATCGCCGCCGAGACCGGGCGGGCGCGCTCGGCGGGCTGGACCGTCGACATCGGACGCGAGATCCAGCCCGGCGACCCGCTGTCCCGGGTGCTCGACCAGATCATGGCCGCCGACACGCGGGCGATGCACGACACCGCCGCGCTGCTCGACCTGGCCGAGGTGGAACGCGCGGCGGTCGCCATCGCCGGGGCCAGCCGGGTGAACATCTTCGGCGCCAGCGGCAGCGCGCTCGTCGGCGAGGAGATGCAGTTCAGCCTGCACCGCATCGGCGTCGCCGCGTGGGCCTGGAGCGACGTGCACGAAGGGCTCGCCAGCGCCGCGCTGCTGGGCGCCGGGGACGTCGCCCTCGGCATCTCGCACACCGGGCAGACCCGGGAGACGATCGAGCTGCTCGCCGAGGCCGGCAGCCGCGGTGCCACCACCGTCGCGCTCACCGGCTTCCCCCGCTCGCCGCTCGCCGAACTGGCCGACATCGTGCTGGTCACCGCCAGCCAGGCCACCACGTTCCGGCCGGACGCGCTCTCCGCCCGGCACCCGCAACTCGTCGTGCTCGACCTGCTCTACATCGCGGTGGCGCAGCGCACCCACGACCGCGCCCACGCGGCCTTCCGGCGTACCGCCCAGGCCGTCGACGGGCACAAGGCCGCGAAGGGGTCCCCATCATGATCAGTGCCCAGCGGTACGCCGACGCGGTCCGCCCGGTGCTCGACCGGCTGGTGGACAGCCAGGCCGTGGCGGTGGACCGGGCAGCCGACCTGATCGCCTCCGGGCTGCGCTCCGGTGGCGTGCTCCAGGCGTTCGGCGCCGGCCACTCGGAGGCGTTCGCCGCCGAACTGGTCGCCCGGGCCGGCGGCCTGGTCCCCGCCAACCGGCTCTCCCTGCACGACCTCGTGCTGCACGGCGACGCGCCCCGCGATGTGCTCGCCGACCCGAAACTGGAACGCGACCCGGCCGTGGCGCACCAGCTCTACGCGCTGGCGGCGCCGCAGCCGGAGGACGTGTTCGTGGTCGCCTCGCAGTCCGGCATCAACGGCTCGGTCGTCGAGCTGGCGACGCTCGTCAAGCGTGGCGGCCATCCGCTGATCGCTGTCACCTCGGTCGAGCACACCGCCCGGGTAGCTCCTCGGCACCCCTCCGGGCACCGGCTCGCCGACCTCGCCGACGTCGTGCTGGACAACGGCGCGCCGTACGGCGACGCACTGCTGCCGCTCGAGGGCGGCGGCGCGGTCTGTGCGGTCTCCTCGGTCACCGCGGCGCTGCTGGCGCAGCTGCTGACCGCCGAGGTCGTACGACGGTTCCACCAGGCCGGAGAGGTACCCCCTGTCTACCTCTCCGCCAACGTCCCCGGTGGGGACGAGCACAACCTCGCCCTCGAGTCGCGGTACGCCGGGCGTCTCCGGCGGACCGCCTGACCCGACCCACAAGGAGAGACAAGATGTCGGTTACCCCCGAGAAGTTCGGCGACGTCAGCCGTCGGACCCTGCTGCGGCGCGCCGCCGCGGCCGGTCTGCTGGCCGTACCGGCGGCGGGTCTGCTGAGCGCGTGCGCCGGCAGCGAGCCGAGCAAGTCCGACGGCGGCGGCGCGGCCAAGAGCAAGGACAACCCGTTCGGCGTCAAGGACGGCAGCGCGGTCAAGGTGGTCGTCTTCAACGGTGGCCTGGGCGACCAGTGGGCCAAGGAAGACAAGGTCATCTTCAACGCCAAGCACCCGAACATCACGGTCAACATGTCTTCGACCCAGAAGATCAAGACCGAAGAGCAGCCCAAGATGGCGACGCAGCCGAGCGACCTGGTGATGAACTCGGGCGCCGACATGATGGACCGCAGCACGCTGATCAACGAGGGCGCGATCGAGCCGCTGGACGACCTGCTCACCGCGCCGGCCTGGGACAGCGAGGGGACGGTGGCCGACAGCCTGCTGCCGGGCACCGTCGCCGACGGTACGCAGAACGGCAAGTTCTACGTCGTGAACGTGGCGTACACGGTGTGGGGCAACTGGTACAACGCGGCACTGTTCAAGAAGGAGGGCTGGACGGCGCCGACCACCTGGGACGAGTTCTTCGCGCTCGCGCCGAAGATCAAGGCCAAGGGCATGGCGCCGTACGTGCACGACGCGGTGCACGGCTACTACCCGCGCTGGGCGCTGTTCGCCAGCATCTGGAAGGCGGTCGGCAAGCAGGCCGTCGTCGACATCGACAACCTGAAGGACGGCGCCTGGAAGGCCGACGGCATCGTCGCGGCGCTGGAGCCGTGGGAGAAGCTGGTCAAGGACAAGCTGCTGCTGCCGGGCAAGCTCGACCACACCCAGTCGCAGCAGGCGTTCCTGGACGGCAAGGCGGCCTTCATCCAGGTCGGCACCTGGCTGAAGAACGAGATGGCCGCGACCATCCCGCCGGGCTTCGAGATGACCATCTCCGACTACTGGAGCAAGAGCGGCGACAAGGCCGCCAAGGACGTCTTCGCCTCCTCCGGCGAGGGCTTCGTGGTGCCCAGCAAGGCCCCGAACAAGGAGGCCGCGAAGGAGTTCCTGCGGGCCATCCTGTCCAAGGCCGGCTCGGCGAAGTTCGCCGAGCTGACCAAGTCGCTGGCCTCCACCAAGGGCTCCGGCGACAACGTCCAGGACACCGCGCTGGCGTCGGCGAACTCGCTGATGAAGAACGGCAGCTCGGACCTGATCTCGGTGAAGTTCCCGGACTTCTACGCCGACCTGGACAAGGAGAGCCAGAACCTCTCCGAGGAGCTGATGGCCGGCCGCCTGACCGCGCAGCAGTTCGTCGACAAGATGCAGGCGGCCGCCGACAAGGTCGCCAAGGACTCGTCGATCAAGAAGCAGACCCGCACCGCCTGATCACCGCGAGGAAGTGAGTCCAATGCGGCACGGAGTCGCGCGTTTCGTCACGGGCTTCCTGGCCCTGCCCGTCGCGCTGTACCTGTTCTACGTGGTGTGGCCGTTCGCCCAGGCGGCGGGATACTCGCTGACCGACTGGGGCGGGTACTCCGATTCCCAGCGCTTCGTCGGGCTGGACAACTACGTCCGGCTGTTCTCCGACGAGCTGATCCGGAAGGCGTTCTGGCACAACGTGTTCTTCCTGGTCACCGTGCCGCTGTTCACGATCGCGCTGGCCCTGTTCCTCGCGTTCCTGCTCAACGTGGGCGGACGCGAGGACAGGGCCGGCATCCGCGGGGTGTTCGGCTCCGGGATCTACAAGGTCATCTTCTTCTTCCCGCAGGTGCTGTCGCTGGTGGTCATCGCCGTCATGTGGCAGCAGATCTACCGCACCGACGGGCAGGGCCTGATCAACGGCCTGCTCATCAAGATCGGGCTGGTCGACGCGGACAACCCGATCGCCTTCACCGCCGACCCGGAGCCGTTCCTCGGCGTGCCGGCGGTGCTCTGGTGGTTGCTGTTCATCGCGGTGTGGAGCGGCGCCGGCTTCTACATGGTGCTGTTCTCCGCCGCGATGCAGTCGATCCCGAAGGACATCTACGAGGCCGCGATCCTCGACGGCGCGGGCCGGTTCCACACGTTCTTCAAGGTGACGCTGCCGCTGCTGCGGGACAGCATCTCGGTCGCCTGGGTCTATCTGGGCTTCATCGCGCTGGACATGTACGCGCTGGTCTTCGTCATGACGCCGAGCCAGGGCGGGCCGAACCACGCCAGCGAGATCTTCGCCTCGGTGATCCAGTTCAACGCGTTCCAGAAGGGCCAGTTCGGTTACGCCTGCGCGATCGCCGTCGCGCTGGCCATCTTCACCATTCTGCTGGCCGCGCTCCAGCTGAGGATCACCCGCCGTGAGCGGATCGAGTACTGAGGAGGTCTGGACGATGAGCACTGTGACCCACACCTCCGGTCCGGCCCGGTCCGACACGGCACCGCCGGACCGGCCGCCGGCGGACCGGCGGAACGTCGGCAACGGCTTCGGCGGCCGCATCTTCAACGGTTTCTCGCACCTGTTCCTCGCGGTCTGGGCGATCATGGTGGTCTACCCGCTGCTGTGGGTGGTGATGTCGGCGCTCAAGACCGACTCGGAGGTGATCCGCGAACCGCTGTCGCTGATCCCCGACGCGTTGCAGTGGGACAACTTCGCCCGCGCCTGGACCGCCGGGATCGACAGCTTCTTCCTCAACACGCTGCTCGTGCTGGTGTTCAGCGTGACGCTGACGATGCTGCTCGGCTCGATGGCCGCGTACGCCCTGGCGCGCTACGAGTTCCGCGGCAACCGGCTGATCTACTGGATGTTCCTGTCCGGGCTGACGCTGCCGATCTACCTGGCCGCGGTGCCGCTGTTCAAGGGCGTCTACAACACCGGCGTCAGCCTCCCGTTGCTCGGCCCGAACAAGCACCTCATGCTGATCCTGGTCTACGTGGCGTGGTCGCTGTCGTTCACGATCTTCTTCATGCACTCGTTCTTCCGGACGCTGCCCGACTCGATCGCCGAGGCGGCCCAGGTCGACGGGGCGTCGCACACCCGCACGTTCTTCAGCGTGATGCTCCCGATGGCCAAGCCGGGCCTGATCAGCATCGGCATCTTCAACGTGCTCGGCCAGTGGAACCAGTGGTACCTGCCGACGCTGCTCATGCAGTCGGTGTCCGGCGAGCCGAAGAACCAGGTGATCGCCCAGGGGTTGATCGAGCTGTCGGTCAACCAGGGCTACAAGTCGGACTGGTCCGGACTGTTCGCCGGGGTGACCATGGCGATGCTTCCGGTGCTGATCGTGTACATCGTCTTCCAGCGCCAGGTGCAGTCCGGCCTCACCGCCGGCGTCGGCAAGTAACCCTCCGGGAGGTAAGGAAGGGCCCCTTCTTAACGCTCAGCGTTAACAAGGGGCCCTTCCTCTACCGCAGGCGTTAAGAGGGGGCCCTTCCTTCCCCGCGGAGCGTGTCGGGGGGAGGGGGCAGAATCACGTCCGTGCTGGTGGCGGTGGAGGCGGACGAGCGAGGCGGCGGCGTGCTGCAACCGCTGCGCGCCGACGGCACCCCGTCCGGCCCGCCCGAGGAGGTGGCCGACCTGGCCACCGCCGTCGCCGCCCGGGAGGCCGCCGGCCACCCCCGCTGGCTGTGGGCCGCCTGGGCCGGCGTCTACCCGGCGCTGCTGCGCGCCGGCGTGCGGCTCGACCGCTGCCACGACGTCGAGCTGACCGAGGCGCTGCTGCTCGGGCACGCCGGCCGGTGGGGCGAGCCCCGCGCGCTACCGGCCGCCTGGGCCCGGGTCACCGGCGCACCGGTCCCGCCGGACCCGGCGCCCCGCCCGCCCGAGCCGCCGGGCCACGCCCAGGCCGCGTTGTTCGAGCCGCCGTCCGGCCCGCCCGGTCCGGGCATCACGGCGTTGACCCGGGTGTACGCCGACCAGCTCGCCCGGATCGCCACGACCACCCACCCCGGCCGGTTCCGGCTGCTGGTGGCCGCCGAGTCGGCGGGCGCGCTGGTGGCGGCCGAGATGGGCGCGGCCGGGCTGCCGTGGCGCGCCGACGTGCACGACACGATTCTGGCCGGCCTGCTCGGCGAGCCGTCCCCGGTCGGCGGGCCGCCGCGCCGGCTGGCCGAGTTGCAGGCCCGGATCGCTGACGCGTTCGGCGTACGCCAGGTGCACGCCGACTCGCCCGCGGAGCTGTTGCGGGCGTTCGCCCGCGCGGGCGTGGACCTGCCGAACACGCGCGCCTGGGTGCTGCGCGGGGTGGAGCATCCGGCGGCGCCGCTGGTCCTGGAGTACAAGGAGCTGTACCGGATCTGGACGGCGCACGGCTGGGCCTGGCGCGACGCCTGGGTGTCCGGCGGCCGGTTCCACCCGGAGTACGTGCCGGGCGGCGTGGTCTCCGGCCGCTGGGCGACCCGGGGCGGCGGGGCGTTGCAGATTCCGAAGGTGATCCGGCGGGCGGTGGTGGCGGACCCGGGCTGGACGTTCGTGGTCGCCGACGCGGGCCAGCTCGAACCGCGCGTGCTCGCGGCGGTCTCCGGCGACGAGCGGCTCGCCGCGGCGGGCGGTGCCGGTGACCTGTACGCCGCGCTGGCCCGGGACGCGTTCGCCGGTGACCGGGCGAAGGCCAAGGTGGCCCTGCTCGGGGCGATGTACGGGCAGACCGGCGGGGCGGCCGTGCCGGCCCTGGCGGTGCTGCGGAAGAACTATCCGACCGCGTTCGGCTACGTGGAGGCGGCGGCCCGCACCGGTGAGGCGGGCGGGCTGGTCCGGTCGTGGTTGGGGCGCACCTGTCCGCCCGGGTCGGCGGGGTTCGCCGAGGGGGAGGAGGCGATGCCGGACGGCGGGGCCGATCCGCACAGCCCGTCGGCGCGGGCGGCCCGTTCACGTGGGCGTTTCACCCGCAACTTCGTCATCCAGGCCACCGCCGCCGAGTGGGCCTCCACGCTGCTGGCGACGCTGCGTACCGAGCTGGCCGGCACGGAGGCGGAGCTGGTCTTCTTCCAGCACGACGAGGTGATGGTGCACTGCCCGGCCGGGCAGGCGGCGGCGGTCGCCGAGGCGGTCACCGCCGCCGGGGCGCGGGCCACAGGGCTGCTGTTCGGCGACACCCCGGTCCGGTTCCCGCTGGACCTGTCGTCAGTGGACTGCTACGCGGACGCGGCATAGTCACGCAAATTTCCGTTTTGCCCCGCTACCCGGTCCCGGCCGTGCTCGTTGGGCCCGGTGTGCGTACGACGGGACGGACCGGGCGGCTGTGCCCGGTCCGTCCCCTGATCGAGGGGGCACCGCTGAACCGGATCGCTGCAATGATCATCGCCGCCGGTGGCGGCCGCCGCATCGGCGGACCCGAAGCGCTGCTGCACCAGGGCGAGAAGCCGCTGGTCAGCCAGATGATCGACACGATGGCCGAGGCGGGCTGCGCGCAGGTCGTGGTCGTCCTGGGCGCGGCGGCCGAGCAGGTGCGGCAGACCACCGACCTGACCGGCGCCACAGTGGTGGTCAACCGCGCGTGGGGCACCGGGGTGGGCTCCTCGATCCGGGCCGGGCTCGCCGCGCTCACCGACGACGACATCGAGGCGGTGGTCGTGGTGCCGGTGGACATGCCCGGGCTCACCGCGACGGCGGTCCGCCGGGTGACCGCCCTGCCGTATCCGGACGTGCTGGTCTGCGCCACCTACGACGGGCTGCGCGGCTACCCGATGCTGTTCGGCCGCCGGCACTGGTCCGGCATCGCCACGCTCGCCAGCGCCGACGTCGGGGCCCGACCGTACCTGCTGGCGCACAAGGACCAGATCGTCGACATCGCCTGCGACTCGGTGGCCGACGGCAGCCGGATCGACAGCCCGGAGCTGATGGCGCTCTACGGCCTGTCCATCCCCGAGCAACGCGTCGGCGCCTGAGGCGCGCCGCTTGTCGGACCCGGGTGCCAGGATCGGACCGTGGCCTACGACGAGGACCTGGCGAACCGCGTACGCGAACGCCTCGGGGGTGAGCCCGGCATCACCGAGCGGCGCATGTTCGGCGGCCTGGCGATGATGCTGCGCGGCAACATGGCGGTGGTCGTGCGCGGCGCGGGCGGCCTGATGGTCCGGGTCGACCCGGCCGAGGCCGAACGTGCCCTGGGCGAGCCCGGCGCCGAGGCGACAGTCATGCGGGGCCGGGAGATGCGCGGCTGGGTCACCGTGTCGCCGGCCGCCTGCGAGCGCGACGCCGACCTGGCCCGCTGGGTCGACCGGGGCGTCCGCTACACGCGCGGCCTCCCGGCGAAGTAGCCCGCCCGGATATCCGGGTGCGCGACCCGGCCGCCCGTCCTACGCTGCGGCCAGTCGGCAGCGGGGGATCGGAGACGGGCAGATGGCGGTTCACCTCTACGCGGTCAGCCTCGACGCGGCCGACCCGCGCCGGCTCGCGCGGTTCTGGTCCGGCGTGCTGGGCCGGGAGATCTTTGACGACCCGCGCGAGGGCGTGGCGCTGGGCGGCGACGCACACAGCGACGTCCGCATCCGGTTCCTGCCCAGCGAGGCGCCCAAGACGGTGCAGAACCGCATCCACTTCGACCTGACGAGCGCGTCGCCGCAGGCCCAGCGGGAGACGGTCGACCGGGCGCTGGCACTGGGCGGCCGGCACATCGACATCGGCCAGGGCCCGGACGACGACCAGGTGGTGCTCGCCGACCCCGAGGGCAACGAGCTCTGCGTCATCGGCGCGGGCAACACCTTCCTCGCCGGCTGCGGCCCGCTCGGCGCGATCAACTGCGACGGCACCCGGGCGGCCGGCCTCTTCTGGACCGAGGCGCTGGGCTGGCCGCTGGTCTGGGACCAGGACGAGGAGACCGCGATCCAGTCGCCGCGCGGAGGCGCGAAGGTCACCTGGAGCGGCCCGCCGCTGATGCCCAGCGGCGGGCGGGACCGCGTACACCTGGACCTGGTCGCGGCCGGTGACCGGGGCGCGGAGGCCGACCGGCTGCTCGCGCTCGGCGCGACCCGGGTCGGCACGGGCCGGCACACCGCCGACGACCTGGTGCTGGCCGATCCGGACGGCACCGAGTTCTGCCTGCTGACGGCCCGGTGACGCGGGTACGGCCCCAGGGACCGCACCCGCGTCGTCCGATCAGCGCAGCCGCAGGCTCGGCTCCAGCATGACCTCGAACAGCCGGTCCCACGGCAGCTCGACCCGCACCGCGGTGACCCGGTTCAGCGTCGCGGTGAACGTCTTGCGTCCGCGTACCCCGAGCACCAGCTCGTGCCCGGCGAAGTGGTCGGCGAAGTACCGCTCGGTCAGCGGCACCAGCCGGTCGCGTACCCAGCCGTCGAAGTAGCGCTTCTGCTCGGCGGTCAGCGCCAGCGGATCCCAGCCCTGCGCGCGGGCGTGCGCGTACGCCTCGACCTGCACCACGTTCTTCCACGGGTCGTCCTTGACGAACCGGTAGAGCAGGTACTCGGCGTGCGCCTGGGCCGGCCCGCGCAGCTCCGGCACGCCGAAGCCGCTGCCGGACGAACGCAGGTACGCCCACCGCGCGGTGCCGTGCGCGAGCGCCAGCCCGAGCGCGTTGCCGCCGGTGTTCCACCCCGAGTACGACAGCAGCGCCGGCAGGTCCAGGCGGGCCTCCATCCGGGACACCAGGTCGTGGTCGCCCTTGTTGACGATCAGCGGGTCCACCACGATCACCGGGGTGCCGGCGGCCAGCAGCTCACCGATGCGGCCGACGAACGCGTCCAGGTCGGCGGTCCGCTGCCCGGCCGTGGCCGAGGGGGTGTTCACCGCGAGGACGATGTCCGCGTCGCCGGTCACCACCCGGCCGCCCACCGAGGTGACGTGCCGGCGGATGTTCTCCGCGAACGGGATGCCCTCCAGCGCGGCGGTCCAGCCCTCCCCGGACACCCCGGCGTACTCCACCCGGTAGGTGGGCGCGGCGCCGGCGGCGACGACCCGCGCGACGAGCAGCGCGTTGACCTCGTCGGCGCCGGGGAAGATCTCCACCCGGTCGCCGACGCCGAGCCGCGCCACCAGCGCCTCCAGCTCGACCCGCTCGGCGCGGGCCAGGCCGACCGGCGCGGTGTCGTCCTCGGAGAGCACCAGGTGGCTGATCGTCCCGTCCGCGACCCACTCCACCATCAGCCGGTTGACCTGGTGGTTGCGTGCCCGCGCGGCCAGGTAGTCCTCGACCACGGCGTCCGGGATGCGCGCCCGCACGGCGTCGAGCTGGCCCCGCAGCGACTCCTGGCCCAGATTGACCACCTGGTCGTACAGCTTGGCCCACTGGACCAGCAGGTCACGGTAGTTGTCCAGATCGGTGCCGGTGCTGGTGATCGCGAGCCGCTGGATCGTGTCGTGCACCTCGATCACCGCGTCGGACCGGCGTGCGCGCAGCCGCCGGATCGCCTCCAGGTTGCGCAACGCGTCGGCCAGGGCCGGTGCGGCGGTACGCGAGGCGATCAGGCCCCCGTACGCCAGCATGCTCACCGAGATCACGTACCCGTCGACGCCGTCGACGCCGTCGAGCCAGCGGGCGATGCCGGCACCGTCACCGGGGGTGAAGAAGCGGCCCAGCAGGTTCCGCGGCGGCAACAGCACCTCGGCGTCGGCGCTCGCACCGGTCATCTCCGCGCAGTACGTGTTGACCGGCCGGTCGTCCAGCGGCACCAGCGCCACGCTCGGTCGCCGGCCGGCGGGCCGGGCGAAGGCGGGGCCGCCGAGGGCGACGGTGGCCAGGCCGGCCGCGCCGGTGGCCGCAAGAAGGGTTCTTCTCTTCATCGATGCTCCCTTTTCTCCGGCACGCTCGCCGCCCGGGGGGTGGCCGGAACCAGCCGGCGGGTGATCCACAGCGGTGAGGTGACGGCGTTGCCCGTCACCACCGCGTGGGCGCCCGCCTCGAAGGCCCGGCTGATCTGCTCCGTGGTCCGGTAGCGCCCCTCGGCGATCACCGGTACGGGCAGCAGCGCGGCGAGTCGCGCCACGAGCCCGAGGTCGGGCCCGTCGATCGGTGGGCTGGCCGGCGTGTAGCCGGACAGCGTGGTGGCGACCGCGTCCGCGCCGGCCTCGACGGCGGCGACGCCTTCGGCCACAGTGGCGACGTCGGCCAGGACCAGCGCGTCGCTCTGCTCGTGTACGGCGCGGACGGTGTCGGCGAAGGTCCGGCCGTCGGGCCGGGGACGGTCGGTGGCGTCCACCGCCACGACGTGCGACCCGGCCCGCGCCGCCTCCAGCGCGTGCCCGGCGGTCGGGGTGATGAAGACGCCTCCCGTGCCGTGCTTGTACAACCCGATCACCGGAACATCGACGGCGGCGCGTACCGCCCGCACGTCGTCGGGGCCGTTGACCCGGACCGCCACCGCACCGCCACGGACCACGGCGGCCGCCACGCGGGCCTGGACGTACGGGTCGCGCATCGGGTCGCCGGGGTCGTCGGGCAGGGGCTGGCAGGACACGACCAGCCCGCCGGCCAGATCGTCCAGGACACTCACGTGCTTGTTCCTCCGTCGTGGTGGATCGGTGCGGTGGCGAGCCGGGCGGCGCCGACCACCACCGCGTCGGCGCCCAGCGCCGCGGGAAGCAGCGGCACGTGTGCCCAGCCGCCGGGTAGCTCCGCCCGGTAGGCGGCCGTCGCGGCGGGGAGCACTGTGGCGGCGGCGCCGCCGGCGACCACCACCGCGTCCGGGTCGAGCAGGGCGACCAGCCCGGCCAGGGCCGCGCCGAGCGCGGCGCCGGCCCGGTCGACGACCTGCCGGGCGATCGCGTCACCGGCCGCCGCGCGCCGCGCCACCTCCCGCCCGGTGACCGGGTCACCGCCGGCGAGCGCGTACGCGGCGGCGAGGCCGGTGCCGGAGGCGATCGCCTCCAGGTGCCCGTACCGGCCGCAGCCGCAGCGCAGCCGGTGCGCGCCCGGGACCGGCAGGTGCCCGAGCTGGCCGGCCGCGCCCCGGGCGCCGCTCACGACCTGCCCGGCGTTGACGATCGCGCCGCCCAGCCCGGTGCCGACGGCGGCCAGCAACACGTGCCCCCGGCCCCGTCCGGCGCCGGCCCAGCACTCGCCGAGCGCCGCCGCGGCGACGTCGTTGGTGACGCGCACCGACCGGCCCAGCCGCGCGGCCAGCTCGTCGGCGACCGGGGTGCCGGCCCATCCGGGCAGGCTGCCGGTCGCGTACCGGATGGCGCCGGTCGCCGGGTCGACGGTGCCCGCGGTGCCCACCCCGACCGGTTCGGGGCCGGCGGCGGCGAGCAGGTCCGTGGCCAGGCCGGCGGCGGTGTCGAGCACCGCGGCCGGCCCGCCGCGCGCGGGGGTGGTCGCCTCGCGGCGGTCGAGCACCCGCGCGCCGGGACCGACCAGGGCGACGGCGGTCTTGGTGCCGCCGATGTCGATCCCGACGACCGGCGCGGTCATCCCTTCAGACCGGTGTGCGCGAGGCCTTCGACGAACTGCTTCTGCGCGATGACGAACACCGCCAGCACCGGCAGCGCGGTCATCGACGCCGCCGCGAGCTGGACATCCCACATCGGACCGCCGTATGCGTCGACGAACTGGGTGAGCGCCTGCGGCAGGGTGAACTTCTCCGGCGAGGAGAGGAACACAATCGGTTCCAGGTACAGGTTCCAGCTGTGCAGGAACGTGAAGATGGCCACCGCGCCGAGCGCGGGCCGGGACAGCGGAAGCGCGATCTTCCAGAACGTGGCGAAGCGTCCCAGCCCGTCGACCCGCGCCGCCTCCTCCAGTTCCCCGGGGAGGCTGATGAAGAACTGCCGCATGATGAACGTCGCCAGCACGCTCGGCGCCCCGAAGATCGGTACCAGGATCAGCGGCCAGTGGGTGTCGATCAGGTCGAGCTTGAAGAACATCTGGAACAGCGGCACGATCGTCACCTCGCTCGGGATGAGCAGGCCCGCGAGGACGACCAGGAACAGCACGTTCTGTCCCCGGAACCGGATCCGCGCGAACGCGTACCCGGCCAGCGACGCCACGGCCAGCGTGCCGACGGTGACCAGCAGCGCGATGTAGAGGCTGTTGAGGTACTGCTGCCCGAACGGCTGCAGCTCGAACACCCGCCGGTACGCGTCCAGCCGCGGATCGGTCGGCAGCAGCTGCGGCGGGAAGGAGAAGATGTCCGCCACCGGCTTCAGCGACGAGGTGACCATCCACCAGGTGGGGAACACGAACGGGACGGCCAGGACCATCAGCACCCCGTAAAGGACCAGCTTGGTCCGCCGGGACAGGTCACGATTCATGGAAGACCCACCTCTTGCGCATCTGCCACTGCAGCACTGTCAGCGCGAGCACGATGACGAACAGCAGGATCGACAGCGTGGCGCCGTAGCCGAAGTGATGGAACTGGAAGGCCTGCTGGTAGAGGTAGTAGACGAGCACCGTGGTCGAGGTGCCGGGCCCACCCTGGGTGAGCACCGCGATCTGCGCGAAGACCTGCAGCGAGCCGACCACCGTGATGATCGACGTAAGCATGATCGTCGGGCTGATCAGCGGCACGGTGATCCGCCAGAACTGGCGCAGCCGGCTCGCGCCGTCGACCTCGGCGGCCTCGTACAGCTCGGCCGGCACACCCTGCAGGGCGGCCAGGAACAGCACCATGTTCAGGCCGACGTTCTTGAACACCTGCACGACGATCACCGACAGCATCGCCGTGCCCTCGCCGCGCAGCCAGTTGGGGCCGTCGACGCCGATGGTGTCGAGCAGGCCGTTGATGCCGCCGTTGTCCTGCAGCAGGAAGCCCCAGACGATGGTCCACGCGACCAGCGAGACCACCACGGGGGAGAAGAACAGGGTGCGGAAGACGATGGTCCCGCGCAGCCTCTGGTTGAGCAGGACGGCCAGCAGCAACGCCAGGCCGAGGTTGAACACGACCAGGCCGACCGAGAACAGGCCGGTCGACCGCAGCACCGGGCCCAGGTTGGGGTCGTCGGCCAGCGCGGCGTAGTTGTCGGTGCCGATGTAGTCGAAGCTGCCGGCCAGCACGTTCCACTCGTGGAGGCTGTACCAGACCACGAGGACCAGCGGCAGGATCACGAAGACCACGCTGCCGAGCAGCTGCGGGGTGATGAACAGGTATCCGGTGAGCTGGTCCCGGCGGCGGGTGGTCCAGAACGGCCGGGCCCGGCCCGGGGCGGGCCCGGCAGCAGCCGGGCCCACCCTGGTGTCCGTCTGGGTCATGATCCTCGGCCCTACTTCGCCAGCAGCGGCTGGATCTTGGAGCAGACGCCGTCGAGTACGCCCTTGACGTCCGCGTCCGCCTTCCACAGCGGGTCGAGCGCGGCGCGCACCTGCTGGCTCAGCTCGGCCTGCCCGGAGTGGCTGGGCTTGACGGTGCCGTTGGTGATGCCGTCGATGACGACCTTCTGCAGCTGCTCCGGCTTGAGCTTCGGGTTCGTCTTCGCAAGCGTCTCGGCGGTCAGCTGGGACTGCCGCGGCGGCGGGAAGAACTGGGCCAGCTTCGCCGAGTTGGTGGGGTTGGTGAAGAAGGCCAGGAAGTCGGCGGCCTGCTCGGCGTGCGGGCTCTTCTTCATCACGCCGATGCCGGCCTGGCCGACCACCGCGTACGGGCCCTTCGGGCCGGCCGGCAGCGGGACCAGGTCCCAGTCGAAGCCGTTCTCCTTCAGCAGCGAGGCACGGGAGATCTGGGTGACGGTCATGGCGGCGTCACCGGCGAAGAAGTCGGCGGTCGTGCCCGGACCGGGCAGCGCCTTGCCGGTGAAGATCGCCTTGTGCAGCGTGGTCATCGCCTCGACCATCTCCGGGCTGTTGAACCCGCAGCTGCGGCCGTCCTCGCTCCACGCCTGGGCACCCCAGCCGGTCCAGAACGTGGCCAGGTTGTCCCAGCCCTTGTAGTCGAAGTCGCGGACCACGAGCCCGGCCTTGCCCGACTTCGCGGCGGTGGCGCCGGCCGCGGCGAGCGCGGTGTCCCAGGTCCACTGCCCGGCCGCGATCAGCTCGGCCGGGGTCTTCTGCCCGGCCTTCTTGAGCATGTCGTTGTTCACGAACACGCCGAACGGCGAGGTCGAGAACGGATACGCGAAGAGCTTCCCGTCGTTGCGCCAGAGCTTCAGCGTGGCGGGGGACAGGTCGTCGTACTGGTAGCCGTCGGCCTTCTTCAGCGTGTCGTCGAGCGGGCTCAGCGCGCCGGAGGCGACGAAGTCCGGTGCCGAGTTCTCGAAGATCCACGCGAGGTCCGGCGCGTTGCCGCCGGCGATCTGCGTGGTCAGCGTCGTGGTGTAGTTCTCGAACGGCAGCGGATCGAACTTGATCTCCGCGACGTCCGGGTTGTTCTTGCGGTACTCGTCGGCGATCTCGTTGAACAGCTTGAGGTGCGCCTCGTTCGCCGACCAGACGGTCATCCGCAGGCTCGCCGGACCGTCGTCCTTGGCGTCGCCGCCACCGCCGCAGGCGGTCAGGGCGAGCACACCGGTCATGGCCGCCGTGACCAGGCCGGACAGTCTTCCGTATCTCACTTTCTTCTCCTCACCGGGGGTTCAGTAGCCCGCGATCTGCGGCCAGCGGCATTCCACGCCGGCGGCCGAGATGCGGTCCGTGAATTCGGCCAGCAGGCGGGGGGTGCCGCGGACCGCGCGCGGGGACTCGCCCCGCGCAAGGCAGAAGTCGGCCAGCAGGCCGGCGACCTCACCGACGTTCCACTCGACCGGGTGCAGTCGGTAGCTGCCGTTGGTGATGTGCGTGGTACCGATGTTCTTGCCGGCCGGCAGCAGGTTCTCCATCCGCTGCGGGATGAGCGCGCCGAGCGGGATCTCGAACGGGCAGGAGCCGACGTCGATGTAGTTGTCGCCACCGGTCGACGGGTGCAGGTCGATGCGGTACATGCCGACGCCGATCGAGTCGGGGTAGCTCACCGCGCCGTGCTCGCCGCGTACGGCCAGGGAGAGGTCCTGCTCGACCACCGTGTACTCGGCGCGGATGCGACGCGACTCCCGGATGTAGGGCGCCTGCGCCAGCCCGTCGGGGCTGCCGGTCACGTCGCCGCGCAGCCGCAGCCCCGGGTAGCCGGTGCCGCCGTCGGGGCGGGGCGCCTCGGTCTGCAGCCAGTACAGGACGGAGTACGACAGCTCGCGCGCCTGGGACAGGTGCCAGGACGCGTTCGGCACGTCGATGACCGGGCCCTCGAAATAGTCGATCATCGGCCAGTTGACGAGCGTGATGTCGCTGCCGTACGCGCCGTCGACGAAGTTGCGCCGCGCGGCGATGCGCCGGAACGTCCAAAGGTTGCCGTCGCCCGGGTTGAGCCGCTGGTCGGCGTTGACGCCCAGCGGGTCGTCGTCCGGGTTGGGGGTGAAGCTGCGCTCGACGATCTCCAGCGTGCGCGGGTGCGGCGACCGCCAGGACAGCAGCCGGTCGCCCCAGAAGTCCGGCTTGTAGTCGCGCCAGAAGTCGTAGCCGGCGGGCCGGTCGATGGTGTGGTCGCCGTCGACGTGGTCGAGTGCGAAGCAGACCGACACCGCCTGCATGTTCAGCGGCTGCGCCTCGGCGGGCGCGCTCGGCTCACCGGTCTGCGCCTGCGACTCGAACCCGGTCACGTACTCGGTGCCGGTCAGCGGCAGCAGCTCACCGGTCTCGGTGGCGTCCAGGACGTACGGCGCCTCCACCTCGATCCGCTCGTCGCGGTCCCGGTGGACGAGCGTCACGCCGGTGACCCGG
This sequence comes from Micromonospora sp. WMMA1949, assembly GCF_027460145.1. Taxonomy (NCBI): domain Bacteria; kingdom Bacillati; phylum Actinomycetota; class Actinomycetes; order Micromonosporales; family Micromonosporaceae; genus Micromonospora; species Micromonospora sp. WMMA1949. Next base: position 4,768,782 of record NZ_JAPZBG010000001.1, read on the forward strand.
TCGCCGTCGGTCTCGGCCGCGACGGGCCGGTACGGCTGCAGCACCGTCAGCCGCCCGGACCCCCGGTACGGCGCGAGCATCTGCTCCAGGACGGCGACCGCGACCCGGGGCTCGTGGCAGAGCCGGCTCACCCAGCCGGCGCCCGGGTTCAGGTCGGTCCACGCCCGGGACCGCTCGGTCAGCGGGTAGTGGCGGCGGTAGTAGTCGCGGATGCCGTCGCGCAACTCCCGGTAGCTCGCGGTGGCGCCGAACTGCTCGATCCAGGAGTGCTCGTCCGGCGGGACAGCCTGGCTGGTGAGCTGCCCGCCGAGCCAGTCGAACTCCTCGGTCAGGATCACGGACCGGCCGGCACGGGCCGCGGCCAGCGCCGCGGCGACACCGCCCAGTCCGCCCCCGACGACGAGGACGTCCGCACGCATTAGTACCACTTGCTTCCTTCCAGTTGCGCGGCCGGGCGTGTCAGCGCCGGTCGGCCGCCGATCCAGGGACGCCGAGGGTGTCGCCCTCGACGAGTTCGCAGGGCAGGAGCCGTTGCTGGAGGCCGCTGGCGCTGCCGTCGATGACGCCGGTCAGCACCTCGACGGCCTGGCGGCCCATCTCCTCGCGCGGGATGCGGAACCCGGTGAACGTGATGTCGGTGGGCACCGGGACGGTCGGGTCGCCGAGGGTCACGACGGACAGGTCACCGGGCACCGTGAGCCCCTTGCGGCGGGCGGCCGCCTCGAGCGCCACGGCGGTGGCGAAGTCCTCCACGAAGGCGACGGTGCTGCCGTCGGCCCGCAGGGCGTCCACTGTGGCGTCGGCCGTCCCCGCCGTCGCGGTGATCTGGCGGGCGCTGTCCGCGCCGGTCGCACCGGCGTGGAAACCGCTGCGCCGGTCGTGCGATGACTCGGCCGAGGTGCCCATGCCCACGTACGTCAGGCGCCGGTGCCCCAGCTCCACCGCCCGCTCGGCCAGCCGGTGGACCGCGCTGGCGTAGTCGGCGCCGACGTAGGGCACCGGGCCGCCGGCGTCGTCGCGGCGTCCGACGGCGACGTAGGGGAACCCGTCGCGGTTGAGCCGGAGCAGCTCCGCGCCGTCGATCTCCCGGCCGAGCAGGATGCAGCCGTCGGCCAGCCGCAGCCGGTTGTCCTGGTGGAAGATGCGCCGCCGGCCGTCCACCACCGGGGCGCTGGTGAACAGCAGCAGGTCGCAGCCGACCCGTTCGGCGTACTCCTCGATGCCGAGCAGGAACGGGTGGAAGAAGTCCCGGCTGCCGCTGGGGAAGGCCGGCTCGTAGGTGAAGACGCCGATGATCCGGTTGAACCCGGAGGCGAGGCGGCGGGCGGCCGGGTCGGCGGCGTATCCCGTCTCGGCGATGACCTGCAACACCCGGTCCCGTGTCTCCGGCGCGATTCGGACGTCGGCGTCGGTGCGGTTGTTGAGCACCAGCGACACGGTCGCCTGGCTGACGCCGGCCATGCGCGCGATGTCACGCTGGGTGACACGCCTGGGGGGAGGGGTCACGTCGGTCCTTCCACTTCCGCTAATGCGTATTAGCGATCGGGTCGGGATGGAGCCTCGCTGCTCTCCCGGCGTCCTGTCAAGGGGTGCCCGGAAGATTTCCGCCCGATGAACTGCCTGATGTAATGCGGATTAGCAACCGTGTCCGTCGCCGCCTGGCGGCTGTCCGGCCGGGGATCTTGACAAGGGCCGACCGGGCGCGCGACAGTAGGCGGGCCTCGGCGCTAATGCGCATTAGCGTGTCGTCGATCGTCCACGCTGACGATCGACGGACTCCTGCTTCCCTACCCATAGTGATATTCGGGTGCGGCCTCTGCCCGCCGCCGCCCGGGCGCTACCGTTCTCATCGGACGGTCGTGGCGCCGTCCGCACGGGGGAGGGGACAACGTGGGCACCGCTGTCGCTCGTCATCTCGCCGGAGCCGTCGCGGCGTGGCTCGTCGTCGTCGCGGAGGCGGTCGCCGGCTACCTCGGCCTGCTGGCGTACGCGCTGGTCACCGGCGCCGACCCGGGCGGCCCGCTGGCCGGGCCGCTGGTGGTGCTGATCGTCGGGCTGCTCGGCGTGGCCGCGCTGCCGCTGCTGTTCGCGCCGGCCGTCGCGCTCGGCGAGGTCGTGGGCCAGCGCCGGGCCGCGCCGGCGCTCGCGTACGCCGGGCTCGTCGCGGTCGTGCTGGCCGCCGGGTACACCGCGGCGGTGGCGGTCGCCACGGACGTGCCCGGCGACCTGGTGCCGCTGGTGGCTGGGATCAGCGCGCTGCTGGCCCTCGCGCCGACGGCGGCGTACGCGCTCACCGCCCGCGGCGTGGGGTGGACGGCCCGGCTGATCCGGCGCCGGGCGGCCGGCGCCGGGGCGGCGCCCGCCGAGGCGGGCTGACCTACACCTGGATGTCGAAGCGCTGCAGCACCGAGGGCGCGACCAGCCCCACCGCGGCCAGCACGGACAGGATCGTCATCGCGGTGCGCAGCACCACCGTCTCGGCCTTGCTGCCGGTACGCAGAGCGATCTTGTTGGGCAGGCCGATCATCGTCCACATCCGCCGTTTGATCGGGATGGGCCACAGGATCGGCACCCCGGCCCGGGTGATCATGTCGCCGAGGATGTGCACGAAACAACCCACCCCGACCGCGAGCCCGATCATCGGGTAGCCCCGGTCGCCGGGCAGGTTGGCGAACGTGAACCAGGCCGCGGCGGCGGACACCAGCGTGACCACCACCCAGCCGGCGCGCTCGGCCCACCTGTCGAACAGCCCGCGCAGCGCCAGGCCGATCATGAAGAAGAGGATGCCGACCACCGCCCACTTGCCGTAGTGGGCGCACAGCGCGGTGGTGCCCCAGCCGACGAGCACGGTGAACGGGATGGTGTGGGTCAGCGTGCGGTGCCCGTTGTTGCGGCGCGGATCCTTGCTCAGCTTGGTGGCGTAGTAGACGCCGAGCGAGATCTTCTCCATCACCTCGGCGACGAAGAGGCTGACCACGCCGAAGGTGCGGGCCACGGTGGCGCCGCCCTGGTTGCGGGTTACCTTGCCGGACAGGTCGAGGTCGGGAAAGAGCGCCCCGCCGGCGCAGACCGCGGTGCCCACCGCCAGGGCCAGCGGTGTCTGGTGGTAGTCCGCGAACTGGGCCATCGCCCAGGAGCCGGTCAGCCACACCGCCGCGCCCGAGAGCGCGTGGGACGGTCCCATCATCTCGGCTCGCCCTTCCCGAAGATCTTGATCCACAAAACTACGCCACTGTAGTCAGCGCGTGCGACAGAGGGGCATCAGCCGGACGGTCCACTGGGGAAGGGGTTCCGTGGGCGCCGCGGGGCGTACCGCGCCCACCCGGGAGTATGGCGGCCCGCGCGGCCGGAGCCACGCCGACTGTCGGTGATGGGACGGTCCGGTTCAGCCCGCCGTCCGGGTGGGCCGGACCGTCCCCAGGCTCGCGCGGATGACGGCGAACTGCTTCGAGGCGGCCGGCCAGTCGGCGTCGGACGTGGTCCAGCCGAGCGTCCAGCCGGCCCGCTCGCCGGGCAGGACGCGCAACGCGCGCATCCGCTCTCCGTAGGGTGCGGTCCAGACGCACTCCCACGCCGCGCCCGGTCCGTCGGCCTCCAGCCGGATCTTCTCGTACTGCGGAAGCCGGCCCGCGGAGGTCAGGTCCCGCTCGGACGACTTCAGCCGGCCCACCGGGTCACCGCCCGGGTACGGCTCGACGCCCAGGATGCGCCGCGTGGCCGGATCCTGGAAGCAGGTGGTGTCACCGGAGCGCAGTTGCAGCCAGCCGGCGGGCAGGGCGATGCGGAAGCCGCCGGTGTCGGCGGGCCAGACCCAGCCGGCGGGAACCGCCACCGGCGGGTTGTCCGGGGGCGGCCCCTTGCGGACCGGAGTGCCGGCCACGTCGGGCCGGACGCACGGGAACGGCGGAGGCGGCGCCCCCGGCCCGGGCGGGCGGTCCCAGGGCTGTGCGACGGCCTCGCGGGAGCGGTCCCCCTGCGGTGGATCGTCGCGACCACCGGTGATCGCCAGCGCGGTGCCCACACCCGTCGCCACGGCGAGCAGCACGGCCCCCAGGACGAGTCCCCACCGGTGCAGCGGGTTTCCGCCCCCGGCCGGGACCGGAGGCTCGGCGGGGCGGGGGACCCCGGCGGGCCGGGGCGGGGCGGGATGCACCGCGCCGCTGTCGACCGGCCCGCTGTGTGCGACGGGGGGAGGCGTGGTGACCGGCGCGGCGCCGGGGCCGACGATGTGCACCGGGCTGAGGGCGTCGGCGCGGGGTGCCGACTCGGGGCCGGCCGGGCTGCCCGGGTCGACGAAGCTGGTGAGGACCGTCGGACCGAGGCTGATCGGGCCGGGGCGGGCCGGCCCGCCCCGGGGCGGCTCCACTGTCGCGCCGGGAGCGGCCTGCCCGGGTTCACCCGCGGTGCCTCGCTCCGGCGCACCCGCTCGGCCCCGTTCCGGTTCACCGTCCCGGCCCCGTTCCGGCTCGCCGCTCCGGCTCTGCCCGGGTGGCACGGCCCGGCCGACCGCGGCCGCGCGGCCGACAGCGCCCGCGCGGCCGACAGCGCCCGAGCCGGTCCCGGCCGAGCCGCCGACCGCACCCGAGCCGTTGGCCGCCGGGTCACCGACCACGCTCGCGCCGCTGTTCGCATCCGCACGGCGGTTCGCCTCCCCCCGGCCGGTCGAGGACGAGGGGTCGCCCGTGTCCGCGCGCCGGAGTGCGCCCGAACGGCCGCCCGGGGACGACTGACCGACGGCGTCCGCCCGTCCGGTGGGGACCGGCCGGGACGCCGTACCGGAGGGACCCGCCGGGCCGGACGTGTCCGCCACGTCGCCCGATGGTGACGCGCGGCCGCCCTCGGTGGGCGGCGCCCATTCGCTGCGCTTCGCCGCCCGGCTCCACGCCCGGGCGGCGGCAGCCGGTGGCATCAGGTCCGGGTAGATGCCACCGGGAGCCACTGCCGGGCTGCCCGGCGGCCCCGGCTCGTCACCGGCCCCGGCCCGCGCCGCGACGTCGTTCTCGCGTCCGCCGGCGGGCCGGTCGGACGACGCGGCGGGGGCGCGGCCCGCGGACCCGGCGGCCTCCGCGTCGGCCTCCGACACCGCGGCGACGCCGAGCAGGCGGGCCGTCTCGCGGTGCCCGAGGCGGGTACGCGGATCGCGGCGCAGCAGCCCGGTCAGCACCGGTGTCAGCGGGCCGGCGTGCGGGGCCGGATCGGGCGGCCGGGTGGCGAGCGCGGCGAGCGTGGCCATCGCGGTGCTGCGGGCGTACGGCGAGCGGCCCTCCACCGCGGCGTGCAGCGTGGCGCCGAGCGACCACATGTCCGCCTCGACGCTGGACACGCCCTCGGCGGCCCGCTCCGGTGCCACGTACTGGGGGGAGCCGAGAACCAGGCCGGGCCGGGTCATCGCGCCGTCGCCGCCCTCGAACACGGCCAGCCCGAAGTCGGTGAGCAGGACGCGGCCGTCCCGGGCCAGCAGCACGTTCGCGGGCTTCACGTCCCGGTGCAGCACCCCGGCTTCGTGCGCGGCGCGCAGCGCGGCGAGCACCGACAGGCCGATCTCGGCGGCCCGCCCGGGCGGAAGCGGGCCGTCGTTCTCGATGATCTCCTGGAGCGAGCGGGACGGGACGTACTCCATGATCAGCCAGGGTTCGCCCTGGACCCGGACCACGTCGTAGACCCGCACCACGTTGGGGTGGTTGAGGCGCGCCGACGTCCGAGCCTCGCGCAGCGTACGGGCGCGCAGCTCGTCCTGCTCGTTCTCGGCGAGCCAGTTCGGCGGCACGACCTGCTTCACCGCGACCTCGCGTTGCAGCTCCTCGTCGCGCGCCCGCCAGACCTGGCCCATCCCGCCGCGGCCGACCAGTTCGAGCAGGCGGTACCGCCCCGCGATCACTACCTCCCGCACCGCACTCCTCACCGCTGGTCAGTGGTCCACAATAGCCAACGGATCGGACGGTACCTATCGCATGTCAGTGCGTCATTCCCCTAACTTGCCGCGCCGGCGAGCAGGTTGCCCTCCGGGACGGCGATCGGGGACCGGTAACCGGCCAGCAGGGCGGTGGCCCGGCGGGCCTGGAACGCGTCGTGGTCGCGGCGGGCGGTGGCGTAGGCGGCGGCGGTCCGGGCGGCGATGGCCGACCAGGTGTACCGGCGGCTGACCATCGTCCGGGCCTTGCGCGCCACCCGCCGGGCGAACACCTCGTCGCCGAGCAGCCGGTCGACGGCGCCGGCGAGCGCGTCCGGGTCGCCGTGCGGGAACGTCACCCCGGTCACCCCGGGCTCGACGATCTCGGCGAGCCCGCCGGTACGCGAGACAGCGAGCGGCGCGCCGGCGGCCGCCGCCTCCAGCGCGATCATGCCGAACGGCTCGTAGAGGCTGGGGATCACCGTGGCGTCGGTGGCGGCGAGCACCGCGGGAAGCTGGGTGGCGTCCATGAAACCGGCGAACCGGACGGTGTCCCCGAGGTGCAGCCGCCGCGCCTGGTCGACCAGTTCGTCGCGGTACGGCCCGTCCCCGGCGATCACCACCCGCAGGCCGGGGTGCCGCTTCGCCAGGTGCGGCACGGCGTGCACCAGGTGCTGCACGCCCTTCTCGTAGACCAGCCGGCCGGCGTACCCGACGAGCGGCCCGCCCGCGGCGAAGCGTGCCCGGGCGGAGGCGACTGCGTGCGGCCGGGCACGCCAGGCCCGGTCGTCGACGCCGTTGGCGACCACGTCGATGCGCCCGGCCGGTACGCCGAACAGCCGGGCCACCTGGTCGCGCATGTATCCGGAGCAGGCGATCACCCGGCCGGAGGCGTTGCTCAGCCAGTGCTCGACGCCGTGGATGGTGCGGTTCATCTCCTCCGGCAGCCAGCCCTGGTGCCGGCCGGCCTCGGTGGCGTGGATGGTGGTCACCAGCGGCACGTCCAGGTGTTCGGCCAGCGTGACGGCAGTGTGCGCGACGAGCCAGTCGTGGGCGTGGATCACGTCGTAGGAGCCGGACGAGGCGGCGCGCAGCGCGGCCCGGGTCAGCGTGTGGTTGAACGCCATGGTCCAGGCCAGCAGCGAATCGGTGGCGAGCGGGAACCGGACCGGGTCCTCGGCGGCGCGGACGACGCGCACGCCGTCGGCGTACTCCTCGAGGGGAGCGCCCACGGCGTGGCGGGTGACGACGGTGACCTCGTGCCCGGCGGCGGCCAGCGCCACGGACAGCGCGTGGACGTGGCGGCCGAGGCCACCGACGAGCACCGGCGGGTACTCCCAGGAGAGCAGCAGCACCCGCAGGCGCCGGGCGGGCTGGATGTCGATCACTTCGGCGTCAGCTGACACGCGGCCCCCTTTGAGTTGTGGGCCCCACCCCGGCGGCGGTGTCGCCGCGCTCCGGTGGGGTCGGCACCCATCCTGCCGAGGGGTCGATAACCGGCGGCGACGCGCCGGTTGCCGGTCTGTAACGCGTTACCGGCGTGTCCGCCGCGCGCGCAGCAGCTCGGCCACCGACCACGCCTGGAACGGGCACCCGGTGGCCCTGTGCGGTGCCGCGCCGTCGGCGGTCTCGCTCACCGAGCCCAGGCCGTCCTCGGCCAGGTGACCCACCAGGCCCACCAGCAGGTCGTCGGTGGGCAGCCCGGCCCGGCGGTACGCGTCGAGCAGCGGCCCGGTCAGCCACGGCCACACGGTGCCCTGGTGGTACGCGGAGTCCCGCTCGGCGGGTCCGCCCCGGTGCCGCCCGCTGAAGCCGGGGGAGTCCGGGGCGAGGCTGCGCGGGCCGAGCGGGGTGAACAGCGCCTCGGTGACGCGGCGCAGCACGGCCTCGTCCGGCTCCAGCGGAGCGTGTGGCAGGGACCAGGCGAGCAGCTGGTTGGGGCGCAGCAGGTCGTCGTCGTGGTGCGTGGCCCCGCCCAGCGGGTACGCGGGCGCCGGGGCGTCCACCACGTCGTACAGCCAGCCGGCCGGGGCGGGGAAGCGCTCCCGGAACGCGGCGGTGGCCCGGCGGTGCAGGGCGTGCAGCGCGGCGGCGTCGCGCCCGGCCAGCTCGGTCAGCTCGGCGAGCCCGGCCAGCCCGTTGATCCACAGCGCGTTGACCTCGACCGGCTTGCCGGTACGCGGGGTCACCGGCACCCCGTACACCCGGGCGTCCATCCAGGTGAGCGCCACGTCCGGCGGGCCGCCCTGGGCCAGCAGGCCGTCGGCCGGGTCGACGCCGATGCCGTACCGGGTGCCCGCCACGTGGGCCTCGACCACGCCGTGCAGGGCGGGCAGCAGCTCGTCGCCCAGGTCGGTGTCGCCGGTGACGGTGACGTGCCGGTGCACCGCGTGCAGGAACCACAGCGTCGCGTCGACGGTGTTGTACTCGACCCGCCCGGTGTCGGCGGTGTTCGCCAGCATGCCCTCGCTCAGCGTGGCCGCGTACGCCCGCAGCAGGTCCCGGCCCTCGTCGGCCCGGTTCGTGCACAGGAACAGGCCCTCGTAGGAGATCATCGTGTCCCGCGACCAGGCCCCGAACCAGGGGTAGCCGGCGACCACGTCCGGGCCGGTGGCGGTGCGCACCACGAAGGCGTCGGCGGCGAGCGCGAGCGTCGCCTCGACCGCGTCACCGGGTTTCGCCGCGGCGACCACCGCCCGGCTGCGCCGCCGGGCCGCCTCGACCACCGCGGTCGCCGGGGGCGGCTCCTCGGCCAGGTCGTCCGCCCAGGCCAGCACCGACACTGTCGCGCCGGGCTCGTCGAGCGCGCCGGTGAACCGGCCCGCGTACCAGAGGTCCTCGTCCGGGTGCAGGCCGCGCTCGGCCTCGGTCCGGTGACGCACCCCGTGCCACCACTGCCCCTCCGGCGTCCAGTCCGGTCCGGCCAGGCGGTACGCGCCGTCGACCACCGCGCCGCCGGCCGCCGGCTCCAGCCGGGGCGCCGGGCCGTCGGCGCGCCGCTCGCCGTGCGCGTCGCGCCAGGTGCAGGCGGCGGCCAGGTCCAGCCGCACCGGGCCGCCGGAGATCAGCCGGTGCACCACCGCCACGCAGGAGCGGCCGTACGTCATGGCGATCTCCCGCTCGATCACCACGTCGCCGACGCGCCACCGCCAGCGGGGCACCCCGTCGGCCAGGTCGAAGTGCTCCAGCAGCTCGAAGCCGCGCGGGTCGACCACGCCCGAGGACCACTCGTGCGCGCCGAGGCGGACCTGCCGCCCCGACGGCAGCGTCACCGCCGGGTCCAGGCTCACCAGTCCCACCTTGCGGGACGCCGGCGTGTCACCGGCCACCACGAGCAGCCCGTGGTAGCGCCGGGTGCGCAGTCCGGCGACGGTGCCCATGGCGTACCCGCCGCGCCCGTCCGTGACCAGCCATTCCCGCGAGGCGGCGGTGGACAGCTCGCCGCAGACCCGCGGCCCGAAACGGATGTCGATCAACTTTCCTCCACCGCCAGCGAGGTGTGACATGCCACGGCGACAATGGCCGCTGTGGAGAAGTACCCCGGTGGCGTCGAAGATGTGCCAGTGATCACCGACCGGTCGACCTCCGCGTCCCCCGACCCCGAGCGGCACCGGCTCGCCCAGGCCGACGCCGGGGAGCAGGACTGGCGCGCATGGGGCCCCTATCTGTCCGAGCGGGCGTGGGGGACGGTACGGGAGGACTACAGCGAGCACGGTACGGCGTGGGACTACTTCCCCCACGACCACGCGCGGTCCCGAGCGTACCGGTGGAACGAGGACGGCATGGCCGGCGTCTGTGACGACCGGCAGACGTTCTGCTTCGCCCTCGCGCTGTGGAACGGGCGCGACCCGATCCTCAAGGAGCGGATGTTCGGCCTCGGCGGCGACGGCGGCAACCACGGGGAGGACGTCAAGGAGTACTGGTGGTACCTCGACAGCACCCCGACGCACTCCTTCATGCGCTGGCGCTACCACTACCCGCAGGCCGCCTTCCCGTACGACGAGTTGGTCGCGGTGAACGCGCTGCGCGGCCGGGACGACACCGAGTACGAGCTGGTGGACACCGGCATCTTCGACGACGACAGGTACTGGGCGGTCACCGTCGACTACGCCAAGGCGTCACCGACCGACATGTGCGTGGTGATCACCGTGGCGAACCGGGCCGACACCGACGAGACCCTGCACGTGCTGCCCACGCTCTGGTTCCGCAACACCTGGGCGTGGGGGCTGCCCGGCACCGACCGGATGCCGAAGCTGGTCGGCGAGGCGGCCGGGGAGGGGGCCGGCGCCCGGCTCGTGGGTGAGCACTGGGTGCTCGGCCAGCTGCTGCTGGAGGGCGACGGCGACCCGGTGCCGCTGCTGTGCGACAACGAGACCAACGCCGAGCGGCTGTGGGGGCTGCCGGGGCGGTCGGCGTACCCCAAGGACGGCATCAACGACCACGTCGTGGCCGGCGCCGCCACCGTCAACCCGGACCGCACCGGCACCAAGGGGGCGCTGCACTACGTGCTCGACGTGCCGGCCGGCGAGCAACGCCAGATCCGGCTGCGGCTGACGCGGACCGCGCCGCCCCCGGCCACCACGCCGCCCGCCCCGGCCGACCTGGGCGACGGGTTCGACGCCGTGCTCTGGGCGCGCCGGGCCGAGGCGAACCGGTTCTTCGACAGCGTCATCCCGGACGCCGCCACGCCGGACGAGGCGCTGGTGGCGCGCCAGGCCATCGCCGGGCTGATGTGGGGCAAGCAGTTCTACCACTTCGACGTCGAGCGGTGGCTGACCGGCGACCCCGGGTCGGCGCCGCCGCCGGCCGGCCGCCGGCACGGGCGCAACAGCGCCTGGTGGCACATGAACAGCTTCGACGTGATCTCCATGCCGGACCCGTGGGAGTACCCCTGGTACGCGGCCTGGGACCTGGCCTTCCACTGCGTCACCATCGCCCGCGTCGACCCGGGTTTCGCCAAGGAGCAGATCCTGCTGCTGCTGCGGGAGTGGTACCTGCACCCCAACGGGCAGATCCCGGCGTACGAGTGGGCGTTCGGTGACGTGAACCCGCCGGTGCACGCCTGGGCGGCGCTGAAGGTCTTCGAGATCGACGGCTCCCGCGACCACGAGTTCCTCGCCCGGGTGATGCACAAGCTGCTGCTCAACTTCACCTGGTGGGTCAACCGCAAGGACACCGGCGGCAACAACGTCTTCGAGGGCGGCTTCCTCGGGCTGGACAACGTCGGCCCGTTCGACCGCTCGGCCGCGCTGCCGGTGGCCGGGACGCTGGAGCAGTCCGACGGCACCGGCTGGATGGCCATGTACGCGCTCAACCTGCTCGACATGGCCATCGTGCTGGCCGAGCATGACCGCGCGTACGTGGACACCGCCACCAAGTTCTTCGAGCACTTCGCGTACATCGCCGCCGCCGCGTACCACCAGGGGCTGTGGGACGCCGAGGACGCGTTCTTCTACGACGTGCTGCGCCTGGCCGACGGCACGAAGGTGCCGCTGAAGGTCCGCTCGGTGGTCGGGCTGCTGCCGCTCGCCGCCGTCACCCGGCTGACCGCCCGGACCATGCGGCGGCTGCCCGAGCTGGGCGCGCGGCTGCGCTGGTTCCTCACCAACCGGCCCGAGTACGCCGAGGTGATCGGCGCCCGCCGGATCGGGCCCGACGGCCGCCAGCAGCGGCTGCTGTCGATGGTCGCCCCGGACCAGGTGGTACGGCTGCTGGCCCGGATGCTCGACACCGACGAGTTCCTCTCCGAGTACGGGCTGCGCACGCTGTCCCGGGCCCACCTGGACAAGCCGTTCACCGTCACGCTCGGCGGGCAGGAGTTCAGCGTCGGTTACGAGCCGGCCGAGTCGACAAGCGGCCTGTTCGGCGGCAACTCCAACTGGCGCGGCCCGATCTGGATGCCGACGAACTTCCTGCTGATCAGCGCGCTGCGCGACTACGCGGCGTTCTTCGGCGACGACCTCCAGGTCGAGTACCCGACCCGGTCCGGGGTGAAGCGCACGCTGGACGAGATCGCCGACGACCTGTCCGCGCGGCTGATCTCGCTGTTCACCCGCGACGGGTGGGGGCGGCGGCCGATCTACGGCGCCGCGCAGCTGTTCCAGACCCACCCGGACTGGCGCGACCTGATCTGCTTCCCGGAGTACTTCCACGGCGACAACGGCGCCGGCCTGGGCGCCTGGCACCAGACGGGCTGGACCGCGCTGGTCGCCGACCTGATCCTCACGCTACGCCGCTGACCCGCGTGCGTGGGGCGCGACGGGAGCCCCGCCGCGCCCCACGCGCTCACGACAGCGGCAGGAACGCCAGCCGGGCGTGGTACTCCCCGGCCACCGTCACCGTGTCGCTGCCGATCCACAGGCCGCGGTCGGTGGCGTACAACTCCTGGGTGCCGACGCCCCGGTCCTTCGTCGGGTTCCACGGCAGCGCCTTGCCCGTGGTCGGGTGGATCGCCCCGACGCCCGGCCGCGGCACCGCGCCCGGACCGGCCGAGTTGCGGCCCTGCGGGTTGTCCAGCCAGCGCTGGTGGCCCCCGACGTAGACCGCCGCGCCGGTCACCGCCACCGACAGCAGCGTGTCACCGCCGGTGTAGTTGGCCCAGGTCGGCTGCTTGCCGCCGGTGGCGGTGCCGAACTCGAAACGCGCCGCGGTGTCGCAGAGCGTGCCCGGGAACGGGCCGCCGGTGGTGACCACCGCGAACCAGGTGCCGTCCGGCGAGATGTCGACGCCGCGCATGTAGACGGGCATCGTCCGCGCGCACTGCGGCTGGTAGCGGACGGTGGCCCAGCCGGAGAGCGTGGCACCGGCCGCGCTCAGGTCGGCGACGGCGATCTGGTGCCGCGCCACGCCCGCGACGCTGCTGAAGCCGCCCACGAACACCAGCCGCCGGCCGTCGGCGGAGACGTCCAGCGCCTCGACCTTAACCGGCGCGGTGGCACCGGAGGTGGTCGTACGAGGGCCGGCCAGGTTCAGGTTTACCGACGCGTCGGCCGCCCCGGTGGTGGCGTTCACCGCCGCCAGGGCGCGCCGGGTCACCCCGCCGACGGTCTGGAACGCGCCGCCGACGATCAGCCGGTTGCCGACCAGACGCATGTCGTTCACCTGGTTGTTCAGCGCCGGCGTGGTGAACCCGGCAACCCGGGCGCCGGTGGCCGCGTCGATCCGGGCCAGCCGGGACGCCGCGGTGCCGTTGACAGTGGTGAACGCGCCGCCGATGTAGAGCGAGCGGCCGTCCGGCGCGGCGGCGAGCGCCTTGACCGCGCCGTTGACCTGCGGCCGGAACGTGGTGTCGATCCGGCCGGTGGTCGCGTCCAGCGCCACCAGCCGGGGCATCGCCAGCTGAGCCGTCTGGTTGGCGTTGCGCACCTTGGTGAACGTGCCGGCGACGTACACGCGGTTGCCGATCTGGAGGATGCGGTGGACGGTGCCGTCCAGCGCGTGCGGCGTCCAGTCGACCGGGTTGGTGCCGACCACAGTGGTGTGTGCGGCGTTGACGGCACGTGCCGGGGCTCCCGGCAGCGCCGCGCCCGCGACGGCGAGCGTCGCGGCCACCGCGACGAAGGCGCGCCGCCGCCGCCGTCCGGGTGGATGATCGGGTGAGATCGTCATGGCCGAAGCATGCCGCCCGACCAGGGATTGCGCAGTCGGGTAGCCGCCGGTAACCGGCGGCCGACCGGATAAACCGCGTGGCCCGTCCGGCGAGCGGGCAGTACGGTGTGCGAGGTCCGCGAGGGGGAGGGGGAGACGATGCCGTCGCGCCGGGACGCCGCCGTGCTGGTCTTCGACGCCGACGACACGCTCTGGGAGAACAACGTCCTGTTCGAGCGCGTCATCGACGACTTCCTCACCTGGCTCGACCATCCCACGCTGGACCGGTCCCGGATCCGCGCGGTGCTCGACGACATCGAGCGCGCCAACGCCGTGGCGCACGGCTACGGCAGCAAGGTCTTCCTGCGCAGCCTCGGCGAGTGCCTGGAGAAGCTGCGTGAGCGTCCGGCCACCGCGCGGGAGCGCGCCGAGATCGAGCAGCTCGCCGCGGCGCTGGTCGGGCACCAGGTGGAGCTGATGCCGGGCGTGGCCGAGACGCTCGACGACCTGGCCGGTCGGCACGAGCTGCTGCTGCTGACCAAGGGTGAGCGCGAGGAGCAGCAGCGCAAGCTGGACGCCTGCGGGCTGCTGCACCACTTCCGCGCCGTGCACATCGTGCCGGAGAAGGACGCGGACACCTACCGGTGGCTGGCCCGTGAGCACGCCTTCGACCCGGCCGCCGCCTGGATGATCGGCAACTCGCCGCGCTCGGACATCCTGCCCGCCCGCGCCGCCGGGATGAACGCGGTCTTCATCCCGAACGAGAACACCTGGGTGCTGGAGCACGACGAGCTGGATCCGTCCGACCAGCGGGTGATCCGGCTGGCCGCGTTCCCCGACCTGGTCCAGCACTTCTGAGCGGGCCGGTAACGTCCGGGACGTGCCGCTGACCTTCCCGTCGCACCTGGCGCCGGTACTGCCGCTGAAGCGGTGGCGGCCGGACTGGTTCGACGGGGTGGCGCTGTGCACCGGCGCGGTGGCGCCGGACGTCGGGTATCTGGTCACCGGCACGTCGCTGGCCCTGGACCTGCGGACGCACACGCTCGGCGGGCTGCTCTGGTGGTGCCTGCCGGTGGCCCTCGCGTACGCCTGGGTGGTGCGTCGCGTGGTCGCCGGCATCGCGGTGCACCTGCCCGCGCAGCGGTTGTTCGGCTGGCCCTGGTACGTGACGCTGGCCCGGGTGCGGCACCCCTGGCAGGTGACCGTCTGCTCGGCGCTGATCGGCGCGTTCAGCCACGTGGCGTGGGACCGGGCCAGCCACAGCGAACGCCTGCCCCGGCTGCTCGGCGTCGCCGACTTCCGCGCGCTGACCGGCGTCTACTGGTTCCAGTTCGCGGACGTGGTCGCCGGCCTCGGCGGCGGGCTGCTGGTGGTCGTCCTGGCCGTGCACGAGGCCCGTCGCGGCCTGCGGGCGGACGGCGTACCCGCGTGCGCGCCGGCGGCGAACCCGAGCGTGTTCTGGCGGGTGGCGCTGGCGGTAACCGGGCTCGGCGCGCTGCTGCTGCCCGCCCTGCCGGCCGCAGGCGTCCCCGCCCCGGCGGGCGTACGGGCGCTGCACGTGGCCGCGCTGGCGCTCGTCGCCGGGGCCGTCGCGGCCCGCGCCGTCCCGTCGCGGCCGGGCGGGCGCAGTCCCCGTCTCGAAGTCGAACAGCGCGAAACCGGCTGACCCCGTTACGCCGACATGCCGCAATTCGGCATAGACATCAATCACAAGCGCAGCCGCCGGTCATCGCTTGTCCGGCCTGCGCGGACGCGCCTAACCTGAGCCGGCGTCCACGCCTCGTCGGGGTGAGACGGGGGCGCACCGGAGTCCGGTGGTAAGAGCACCGTGGAGCTGAGTGCGGGCATACCGGCTCGCCGTGCGGAGCCCGGCGGAAGGCGTCGTGCCACGCCTGCCGGGTTCCCGTGGCGCAGACCGCTACCGAACCGGACGGCCGGGGTCAGGACCGGGGAGTTGCGGACCCGGTCCTGACCCGTCCGGTCCTGCCGCCGCCCGTTCGCGCTCGGCGCCTGTCGCGATCGATACGCCTCCCGTCGTCGGCGGGACGGTTCCGCCTGCTCGCGGCCCGGTCGCCCGCACTCGCGGCGCCGCCTGGGAAGTAGCTGACGGATAGCCCGGCGTGTATGTGGTGTTCCTAGCCTTCACCCGTCCTGTCACCGGAGTTGACCGGAGGGTAACGGGTGAGACGACCATCGAAGGGCGCCCTGATCGGGGGCCTGGCGCTGGCCATGGTGGCCACGCTGGGCGGTGCCGCGGTCCTACCGGACCGCGATCCCGCCGCGACGGAGCAGGCCGCACCGAGCGGGAAGAACGACGACAGCGGACTGCTGGACCGGCTCGGCGGCGCGGCGCGCGACCTGGTCGCCGGTGGTGGTCACCGTGCGAGACCCGAGGTGGTCAGCGCCGGACTTCACCGCAGCGACAAGCCCGTCGCCGGCCGGAAGTGGCCGGCGCAGAAGCGGGTCAAGGAGCTGACCGGCCGGCGGACCGAGAACGCCAAGATCTATCAGCTGTCCGACGGGCGGTTGCAGGCGGAGATCTCCGCCACGCCGCTGCACTACCGGGACGGCCGGGGCAAGTGGCAGCCCATCGACACCAGCGTCCGCCCGGTGGGCGAGTCCGGTTACGTGCAGGGCAACCGGACCAACGCCTACACCAGCCTCTTCGGCGACAGCTCGGACGAACTCGTGCGCTTCGAGCGGGACGGCCGCGCGATCGAACTGGGCCTGGCCGGCGCCGCCAAGGACGTCAGCCCGAAGGTCTCGGGCTCCACCGTGACGTACCCGGGGCTGGCCGGTGGTGCGGACGTGGTCTACGACGTGACCAGCACCGCGTTGAAGGAGAAGATCGTCCTGCGGCAGCCGCCGGCCGGTCCGGTGTCCTACACCTTCACGCTGGAGACGGCGGGCCTGACGGCGCAGCAGCGCGACGACGGTTCGATCGCGTTCGTCGGCCGCGACGGCGGCGCTCCGGTGTTCGTCATGCCGCCGCCGTTCATGTACGACAGCAAGGACGACAAGTCCTCCCCGCACGGCAAGGCGTGGTCGGACAAGGTCACCCAGAAGGTGACCCGCATGGGTGACACGTCGGCCGTCACGATCACCGCCGACGCGGGCTGGCTGGCCGACCGGTCCCGGGTCTACCCGGTGGTGATCGACCCGACGATCAAGGTGCAGCCGGTGCCCACCGACGCGCAGGACGTGCAGATCTACTCCGGCGCCACGACCACCAACTACAACGACACCTACCAGCTGAAGGTCGGCACGGACGCGTCGAACGCGTACCGCACGCTGGTGAAGTTCGACGTCGGCTCGATCCCGCGCAACACGCCGATCGACGACGCGCAGCTGCAGATGTACTACTCGCAGACGCACCACGCGTGGGGCTTCGACGTGGCCATGGAGGCCCGCCGGGTCACCCAGTCCTGGACCGAGAGCACCGCGACCTGGGCGAACATGAACGCCAACATGGCCGCCCAGCCGGCCGGCAACATGGTCACGCAGGACGACGGCGACGCCGGCACCTCGGTGAGCGGCACCTGGTCGTACTCGACGAACACGGCGCTGACCGGGCTCGCCGTCAACGGCGACTACCGCTTCAACAGCGACACCACCACCGGGCACACCCACACCTGGGTGCCGACCATCACCGAGGCCGGCAACTACCAGGTCGAGGTGCACTACGTGTCGGAGTCGGACCGGCCGACGAACGCGCCCTACACGGTGCACTACAACGGCGGGTCGAAGACGTACACCGTCGACCAGACCGGCAGCGCCCGCGGCGAGTGGAAGACCCTGGGCGTGCACCCGTTCGCGGCCGGCACCACCGGCAAGGTCGTCCTCGGCGACGTGTCGGGCAAGTCGGTGATCGCCGACGCGGTGCGCTTCACCAAGTGGGGGGCGGCCACCAAGAAGGCCTCGGTCTCCAACGCGTGGAGCTCCTTCCCGGTCCGCAACGTCGTGCAGGACTGGGTCAACGGCACGTACGCCAACAACGGCTTCATGGTGAAGGCGGTCGACGAGGCGGCCAAGGGTCGCGGCGGCCCGATCTACGAGGCCTCCGAGTACGCGTACAACAACGCCCGCCGGGACTACAACCTGCCGAAGCTGGTCATCACGTACGGCCGGCCCGGCGTCGCGGTCAGCCCGCCGACGACGCTCACCTCCACCGGCGCGGTGCTGGACTGGCCCGCGTACGTCGACCCGTCGTCGTCGACGGCGGACGACGCGGTGGAGTACCAGGTGCACCGCAGCATCTACCAGAACTTCACCCCGTCGGCGGCGACCCTGATCGCCCCGGTGTCCACCAGCACCCGCACCTATCAGGACACCACGGCGATCCCGACGGCGGCGGACAATACCGACCCGCTGGCGCGGAAGTTCTACTACTACATGGTCGCGGTGAAGACCCGCGACGGACAGGTCGTGGCCGGGCCGACCCAGTCGGCGATCCTGCCGAAGGCGGGCCAGATCACCCGCATCTACCGCACCGGCACCACGGACACCACGCTCTCCCAGGCCCGCCCGACGGAGAACGTGGACGTCTACGACGGTGACCCGTACGTCAGCCCGGGCAACAACTCGTCCTACTACGGGGACACCCGGGGCCTGGTGAAGTTCCCGACGCTGACCGGCATCCCGGCCAACGCCAAGGTCGTCGACGCCGACCTGCGGCTGTACAACAGCGGGCTCTACCCGGGCACCGACACCGATGAGTACGTCGATGTCCACAAGCTGACGCGGAACTTCACCGAGACCGCCGCGACGTGGAGCACCTACGACGGCACCAACGCGTGGACCACCGCCGGCGGTGACTACGACACGACCTGGAAGGCGAGCTACAACCAGTTCACGAACGACCCCAAGTGGGCCACCTGGGACGTGACCCCGGCGGCCGACGGCTGGGTCAAGGACCCGACGAAGAACTTCGGCCTGCTGCTGCGGCAGCGCGACGAGGCGAACCAGACCGCGCGGGCGGTGCTGCTGTCGTCCGAGGCGCCGGAGCCGCTGCTGCGGCCGACGCTGGAGGTCACCTACCTGGAGCAGACCGCGGAGTCGACGTACTACGCGGCCTCGACCCCGGCGCTGGCCACCGCCAACTCCACGTACACGGTGCCGGTGACCCTGTCGAACCCGACGCTCACGGCGTGGAACCCGACCGACTGGGAACTCGCATACGACTGGAAGCGGGCCGACGGCGTCACCGACGGCGCCGACGCCGCCTACGAGCTGCGGACGGCACTGCCGAAGAGCGTCCCGGCCGGCGGCACCGTCGACGTCTCCGCGCAGGTGAAGACGCCGCCGTCGTCCACCGAGGGCAACGAGCGCACCGACTACGTCCTGCAGTGGGACCTGCGCAACAAGCTCACCGGCAAGAAGCTGTCGGAGACCGCGTCGATCCCGGCGCTGCCGCAGAACATCTCCGTCGAGGAGCCGACCTCCGACCAGCTCGGCCTGGAGAAGTTCTACTCGTACGCGGGGAAGAACACGGGCGCCGGCGGCACCCTGATGAACAACCTGTACTCCGGCAACACGGTCTGGTCGTACAACGCGTTCAACAACCCGTCCCGGGGCCTGGCGACGTTCGTCCGGATGTCCTACAACTCGCTGGACACCACCGACACGGTGGCCGGGTACGGCTGGTCGTTGCAGGCGTCGTCGATGATGCGCCTCGGCGCCCCGCTGGACTTCCACCCCAATCCGAACCCGACGAAGGTCACCCTGACCGACGGTGACGGCACCAGCCACCGGTTCACCTGGGACGCGACCGCGAACGAGTGGAAGAGCCCGAAGGGCGTACACCTCTACCTGCAGAAGTACAGCAGCGTGGACTGCAAGCCCAACACCGACGAGCCGAAGGCGTGGGTGCTCACCCGGCCGGACCGCACGCAGTTCTTCTACGACTGCGAGGGCTTCCTGTCGAGCGTCGTCGACAACAACGGCAACGAGATGCTCTTCACCTACGAGGAGCGCAAGTCCAACAACAAGCCGACGAAGTTCCTGCGGTACATCACCGACCCGACCGGCCGGATCACCCTGACCATCGACTACTACGCCAAGGGTCAGACGTACGACTACATCAACGACACCACCTGGACGCGGGTCTCCGGCGCGACGAACCTGACCAACCCGAAGATCATCGACCACATCTCGCAGATCACCGACGTCTCGGGACGCAAGCTCACCTTCACCTACACCGACAAGGGCCTGCTCGGTGAGCTGATCGACGGCGCCGGGTCGGCGAACGGCACGCCGAAGACGTTCAAGTTCGCCTACGACATGACTCAGGGCAACAAGAACGTCAAGCTGGTCAAGGTCACCGACCCGCGGGGCAACGCGACCGGCGTGGTCTACAACTACCCGCAGACCGGGGACGACCCGAAGTTCCACTGGACCACCAAGTCCTACACCGACCGGCTCACCCACCTGACCCAGTTCGCCTACGTCGACCCGGACGGCCCGCAGGGCAACAACATCAACACCACGGTCACCGACGCGGAGAACCACGCCAGTCAGTACCTGCTGGACGGCTACGGCCGGGCGTACCAGACCACGAACGCCAAGAACGAGGTGACGAAGACCGGCTGGGACGACGACCACAACGTCATCCGGCTGGAGGAGGCGAACACCGCCGTCTCGACCTGGGCGTTCGACCCCAAGACCGGCTACCCCACCCAGATCCGCGACGCGGAGGCGGTCAAGAACAACTGGCCGGGCACCGTGCTGACCTACCAGCGCCAGCTCAACGGCTACGTGGCCGAGGTGGTCAGCAAGACCAGTTCCGAGGGCCGCAAGTGGACCTTCACGTACACCGCTGAGGGCGACGTCGCGACGGTCACCGACCCGGTGGGCAACACCACGTCGGCCGACGGCGACTACACGAGCGTCAACACCTACGACGAGTGGGGTCAGCTGCTCAGCGCCCGGGACGCCAACGGCAACACCACGGCGTACGGCCCGTTCCACCCGAGCGGCTACCCGACGACCATCACGGACGCCGGCACCGGCAAGTCGTACTTCACCTACGACGACCGGGGCAACGTCACCGAGGTCAAGAACGGCAAGAACGCCAAGGTGACCCAGGCGTACGACACGTTCGGCCGGCCCACCACGAAGGTGGAGCCGATGGACGCGGCCAACAACCGCTTCATCACCACCAAGGCCCCGGTGTACGACCAGAACGACAACATCACCACCGCGTACGCCGCGAACGGCGCCGTGTCGACCTCCGTCTACGACAAGGCGGACCAGGTCGTCGAGACGCTCGCCCCGAAGGACGAGTCGGGCGACCCGGAGCGGAAGACGACCACGACGTACGACAAGGTCGGCAACGTCCTCACCGTCACCGAGCCGCAGGGCAACCTGACCTCGAAGGCGGGCGACTACACGACGACCACGAAGTACGACGCGATCTACCAGCCGATCGAGGTCACCAACGGCCTCGGCCAGAAGGTGAAGTCGGAGTACGACAACGTCGGCAACGTCACGGTGCTGTACGACGCGAAGAAGACCGCCAGCGCGGCGGACGACTTCACCACGAAGTACGAGTACGACCTGAACCGGCGGGTCGTGAAGACCATCGACGCGGCGGGCAAGTTCACCACCGCCCGCTACGACAAGGACGGCCTGACGGTCGGCACCACCGACGCCGACGGCAACGAGTCGCTGGCGACGTACGACCCCCGCGGCGCGCTGGTGGAGTCGAAGGTGCCGCACAGCAAGGACGGCTCCGGCACCGTCACCTACCGCACCACCAAGTACGAGTACGACCAGGTCGGCAACCAGACGAAGCTGATCACCCCGCGCGGGGTGGACACCGCCGACGACGCCGACGACTTCTCCGTGGTGACCGTCTACGACGCGCTCAACCGCAAGAAGGAGGAGTGGTCGTCCTACGACAAGGACGACAGCCGTTACAAAACGCCCGACAAGACCTTCTACAGCTACGACGAGATCGGCAACCTGACGAAGGTCAGCGCGCCGCCGTCGGACGGGCAGACGGTCCGCAACGACACCGAGTACACCTACTACGACAACGGGTGGACCCGGACGTCCAAGGACCCGTGGGACATCGTCAACTCCTACGACTACAACGACCTGGGCCAGCAGACCAAGAACACGCTGAGCTCGGCCGGCGGGTCGACCACGCGGACGATGACCTGGCAGTACTACCAGTCCGGCAACGAGAAGGGACGGTCGGAGGACGGCCTGCCGGTCGGCAAGGACGTGGTCCTGGTCGACAACACCGACACCAACAACACCGCCTCGCAGGGCACCTGGACCAACGGGGCCGCCACCGGGCAGTGGGGCTACGACGTCTCCACCGCCCCGGCCGGCAGCGGGTCGGCGCAGTTCAACTGGCAGCTGACCATCCCGCGCGACGGCACGTACGAGGTGTTCGTCCGGCACCCGCAGGTCACCGGTGCCGCGACGGACGCGAAGTTCACCATCACCCACGACGGCGGCAGTGTCACCAAGACGGTGAACCAGACGCAGAACACCGGCGCCTGGATCAGCCTGGGCAGCTACTCCTTCAAGGAGGAGGGCGTCCAGAAGATCACCGTCACCGACCAGGCGACCGGCAAGGTGCTGGCCGACGCGGTCAAGCTGGTGCGGGACAACTCCGCCGACGTCGACAACGAGCGCAAGGAGTTCACCTACCGGTACAACCCGAACGGGATGATGGTCGAGGTCAAGGACCTCAGCCCGGGCGCGAAGATCGGCCGGTACGACATCGCGTACGACCAGCTCAACCAGATCTCCACGGTGAAGGAGTTCGCCGGGCTCAGCGACACGAGCGCGAAGAACACCACGGCGCTGACCTACGACGACAACGGCAACCCGCTCACCTCGACCCACGACCTCACCTGGTCGAAGATCGAGTACGACCCGCGGGACATGGTCGCCAAGGTCACCAACGCCGACTCGCCGACGGCCGGCAACCAGCAGATCTCGTCGTTCACCTACACCAACCGCGGGCAGCTGCTCAAGCAGACCAAGCCCAACGGCAACACGGTGGACTTCGAGTACTACCTCGACGGCGCCACCAAGCGTCAGCTGGAGAAGACGTCCGGCGGCGCGACGGTCGCCGAGCACAACCTCCAGTACCAGGCCAACGGGCACCCGTCGCGGGACGTGCTGAAGCTGATGAACGCCGACAACTCGTCGGACTACATCGACAACACGTACGTCTTCAGCTACGACCCGCAGGACCGGATCGCCAAGCTGGACAAGACCGGTGACAGCACCTCGACGGAGACCTACACCTACGACGCCAACGGCAACACGGTGTCGCAGACCGTCGGGGGGACGACAAGCACCAGCAAGTACGACCGCAACCGGCTGCACTCGACCACCACGGCGGGTGTGACCTCGACGTACAACTACGACCCGCTGGGGCGCCTCGACACGGTGTCGGTCGGCGGCCAGCGGGCGCAGAAGTACTACTACGACGGCTTCGACCGGACCGCGAAGACCACCGCGGGCATCGGCGCCAACGCCAAGTCGACCACCTACGTGTACGACCCGTTCGACCGGACGGTGTCGCAGACGACGGCCGGCAAGACCACCCTGTTCACGTACCTGGGGATGGACAACCAGGTGCTGCGCGAGGAGGTCGCGGGCAAGGCGACGAAGTCGTACCAGTACGCGCCGTGGGGTCAGCAGCTGACCCAGATCAAGCACAAGGACGACGGCGCGCGGGAGTACTCGCAGTTCATCTACCGGCCGCGCGGCGACGTCATCGGCATCACGAAGGAGGACGGCAAGACCCGGGCGACGTACGGGTACACCGCGTACGGCAAGGACGACTCGTCGCAGTTCACCGGTGTGGACAAGCCGGGCGCGCAGCCGGCGGGCGAGGAGCCGTACAACGCGTTCCGGTTCAACGCCTCCCGGTGGGACGCGGGCTCGGGCACGTACGACATGGGGTTCCGCAACTACGACCCGGGCCTGAACCGGTTCCTGACGCGGGACACCTACGGCGGCGCGATGGCGGACATGGCGCTGGGCATGGATCCGTTCACCGGTAACCGGTACGCGTTCGCCGGCGGGAACCCGATCAGCTTCATCGAGCTGGACGGGCACCTGTTCGGGATGTCGTGGTCGGACATCGGCCACGCCACCCTGGACGTGGTCGGCATGGTGCCGGTGGTCGGTGAGGTAGCCGACGTCGCCAACGGCATCTGGTACGCGGCCGAGGGCAACTACGTCGACGCGGCGTTGTCGATGGCCTCGGCGATCCCGCTGGCGGGCAACGCGGTGACAGCGGCGAAGCTCGCAAAGACCGGCAAGAAGATCGCCGACGGCATCGACACCGCCAACGACGTCAAGAAGGGCGTCGAGGCGACCACCGACGCCTCGAAGGCGCTGCCCACCAACACACCGAAGCCGAAGACCGAGACCCCGGCGAAGCCGACCAAGTGCAACAGCTTCGTCCCGGGCACCAAGGTGCTCCTGGCCGACGGCTCGACCAAGGCGATCGAGGACGTCAAGGTCGGGGACCGGGTCCTCGCCTCCGACGTCGAGTCGGGCGACCGGCAGGTCCGTCCGGTCACCCAGCTCATCCGGGGTGACGGGGTCAAGAAGCTGGTCACCATCGTCGTGGACACCGACGGCAACTCGGGTGACGACACCAGCACGATCGTGGCCACTGACGGTCACCGGTTCTACCTGCCGGACTCCGGGGTCTGGGTGACCGCCGGCCAGCTCAAGGCCGGCGCCTGGCTTCAGACGTCGTCGGGCACCTGGGTCCAGATCGCTGCCATCCGGCACAAGACCCAGGTCCAGCGAGTACACAACTTCACCGTCGACGGACAGCACACCTACTACGTCCTCGCTGGCGAAACCCCCGTACTCGCCCACAACGACGCCTGCCCGGTCGGCAATGAGGTTCGCTACAACAGCGACGAGTTGAGTTCCGCGGCGTACAACGCCCGGGTCGATGCGAACTCCGCACACTTCCCGAGTGGACCGCGCACCTCGTCACCAGGAGGAAACGTTGCCGTAGCCAAGGTTGAGGGACACGACGGGCTCATCGTGGGATTCAGTAAGGGCGACGGATACCACGCCGAAGACCACATCATGGACCAGATCGACGCTCTGAAGGCGAACAACAAGGGAATCGGTAGGATTACCGACCTCTACAGTGAGCGTCAGCCGTGTTCGGTGTGCGCCGGGAAGCTGCCCGGCCATCTGGCGGACAATGCGAGAATTACCTGGTCCGTGCCATGGACCAACAACGGACTGATGAATTCGGTTTCCAATGAGATGCTTGCGAGAATGATCCGGCTGGCCGGCGGAGGTAGAGGCTAGCTGACAGGAGGTGGGGCGGTCGCCCCGCCCCACCTCCTGCCTCCGTCTTGCGGCTACAATAGGGCAATGTCTGGCTTTGATGAGTTCTCTGAATCGGTGGACCGAGAGCTCCGTGCCGCAGGTTTGCGCTCAGCCGACCTGGAAACAGGGGAAGGCGGCTATGCGATCCAGGCCGGCGAGGTGAGTAATACGGGTGAGCCTTGTCTGATCGTGATCTGGTCCGCGTCTGCGGAGTTGACAGATCGAGCGTTCGAGGAAATGCGGAGCGGCCAGCAGGGTGCCGGAACTGTCTTGCACGTGGGTCGAATCAAGCACTCGATGGCGGACGCCGTCTCGGAAATCCTCGTATCGGCCGGGATGGTCGCCCGGATCAGTTCTGACGACCTGGCCCCGGCAGTTGTCGAGGTCCTGCCCTCCTGACCTCACGAACCGCCACCGAGGCGTTTGCCCGGAATGGCTGATGGCTCACTGCGCCATGGCCCGCAGAACTCGTCGTGTTGATCTAGGGTGATGCGATGACCGCCGGGCGCGTGACGACGGTACTGTTCGACTTCACCTGGACTCCGTTCGCCAGAGAATCGGAACGTTGGGTGGGCAACGCGGAGGCATCGATCGACCAGACATTGACTGCCGGCGAGGCGCACCGTATTGTCGGCGACTTCGCGGGATCGGGCGATCCTCACCGTGCTGGAACAGATTCCTGGGGTTGACCAGGCGCTGGCGTCGGTCCTGCACGCGACACGCCGAAGCAATCGAGCCGTACGCCGACACCGTCGCCACCCTGTCCGCACTGCGTGACAGCGGTGTTCGCATCGGCGTCGTCAGCAACGTCGGCCGGGACATCCGCAAATGCTTTGCCCGGCACGGACTCGACGGTTATGTCGATGCGTTCGTCCTGTCGTACGAGGTCGGTCTCGTCAAACCGGACCCTCGGATCTGGGGCGTCGCCCTCGAAGCCCTCCATGCCGCACCGGGCCAGACCCTGATGGCCGATGATCATCCCACCTTCCCGGTGCTCGTCCATGCGGCAGAGCCTCGAAGGCATGCGCGAGACGCGTGTCGGTGAGGAGCTGTCAGGGCGGGCTGGGTGACCCGATCCGCGTCGGCGCGACCTGTGCGCGGTGCTGAGGCGTACCAGGCGGGCGGTATGTACGCTGCGGGATGCCGGTACCGCGACGGCACCCGGGCCTCCGCAGACCGGAACGGACGGCCTCGGCCTCCCGTCACCCGGCGTGATCAACCCGAAGCGTCCTCAGCGGGATTTCTGTTACCTCGACACACCGCCAACCACATTGACATTCATCACGCTTAGTTGTCCGGTTCGACCCTTGTTGGCCGCGATCCGCACCCCTAGCGTGGGCTGCGCGTCTAGGGTTCACGGGGAGCGGCGCGATGGAACTTCAGATTCGGCTTCTGGGCACAGTGGAGCTGTGCGTCGACGGCGAGACCGTCACGCCCGGCGCGGCGAAGAGACGGGCCGTCCTGGCCGGGCTGGCGATCGAGGCGAACCACTCGGTCTCCCTGCCCCGGCTGGCCCGGATGGTCTGGTCCGACCACCCGCCGACGTCCGCCACCGCGAACCTCCGTACCCACGCCGCCGGCCTGCGGCGCACGGTTGGTGACCGGCTGGTCGCCCGGCCGCAGGCCTACGAGTTGCGGCTGGCACCGCACGAGCTGGACGTGACCGAGTTCCAGCGCCTGGCGGCGCAGGGGAGGTCGCTGCTCGCATCGGCCGATCCCGCCGGCGCGATCGAGACGCTGAGTTCCGCCCTGGCCTGGTGGCGGGGCCCGTCCGGTGACGGCCTGCCCCGGGGCACCGCGCTGGACAACCGGTGGGCCGCCCTCGACGAGCAGCGGCTCCAGGTCTTCGAGGAACTGGCCGAGGCGCGACTTGCCGCCGGTGAACACGCCCACCTCCTTCCCGACCTGCGCGCGCACCTGGCCACGCACCCGCTGCGGGAGCGGGCCTGGGGCCACCTGATGCTCGCCCTCTACCGCTGTGGGGACGTGCCGGCCGCGCTCACCGTCTACCGGGACGCCCGCGCCGTCCTCGACGAGCAGCTCGGCCTGGAACCCGGCGCGGAACTGGCCCGGCTGCACCGGTCGATGCTCGACCGCGCGCCGGAGCTGTCGTACGTCGAGCCGGGAAGCGCGATCGTGACCGCCTCGGTGCCGGTCGCGGACCTTCGTCCCGCCGTCGGCTGGGCGGTGCCGCGGGAACTGCCGGCGGACCCGCTCACCTACGTCGCGCGTACCGGGGAGACCGCCGACGTGGTGGCGGCGCTGACAGCGGAGACCCCGGCCGCGGTGGTCGTCACCGGCGCCCCGGGCAGCGGCAAGACCACCCTCGCGGTACGCGCCGGGCATGCCGTCTCCGCCCTGTTCCCCGACGGGCAGGTCTTCGTGGACCTCGGCTACCGGACCTCGGTGACGGCGGGGGAGGTGCTGGCCCGGGTCCTGCGTGCGCTCGGCGTACCGGCCGCGGACGTCCCCGAGAAGACCGACGAGCGGGCCGGCTGGTTCCGGTCGCTGGTGGCCGGCCGCCGGCTGCTGCTCGTCGTCGACGGGGTCACCCGGGCGGCTCAGGTGCGCCCGCTGCTGCCCGCCGGCCCCGGCCCGGCGCTGATCACCGTCGCCCAGCGGCACCTGGGCAGCCTGGACGGCGTACGCCGGGTGGCGCTGCGCCCGGTCGGGGGCGCGCAGGCCCGCAACCTGCTGGCGACCCTCGCCGGGCCGGAGCGGCTGGCCGCAGAGCCGGCGGCCACCGCCGACCTGCTGCGGATCTGTGGCGGATCGCTGCTCGCCCTGCGCATCGCCGGCGCCCGGCTGGGGCGGCGGTCCGGCGCGCCGGTGTCCACCCTCGTCGCCGAGCTGGGTGACGGGCGGGCCCGGCTGGACCTGCTTGCCTACGAGGACCTGTCGGTACGGGCGAGCCTGGCCACCGGCGTGGCGGTGGTCCGCTCCGACGACGAACTGGCCGGCCGGATGCTCGAACTGCTCGCCGCGCGGCCGGGCACACCGGTGCACACCGCCGCGGATCAGCTCGGCGTCTCCCCGCAGCGGGTGCACCGTGCCCTGGACGACCTGGTCGACGCGCACCTGGCGCAGCGGGACCGGCACGGCGCCTACCGGCTGCCGACGCTGGTGAGCGACTACGCCGCCGAACTGGCCGCGGTGGGGCACGTGTCCGTCCGCGAGGCGGCCGAGCAGCGGTTCGACCCACGCGCCGCCTGAGGACCGGGACCGGCGCGAAATCGCTGTGGGACGCCTCTGGTGCGCGAGCCGGTCACGGGCTGACACTGAGTCATGACTCCTCAGCGCGTACCGCTGCTCGCCGGCCTGGTCGTGCTGTTCGCGGCGGCCTGCACGGCGACCGGCCACGACGGTGCGTCCACGGCGCCCACCCCGACGGCCGCGGCGGCGTCCGCCCCGGCCGGGACCGAGGCGCCGCAAGCCACGCCCACTCCACCCGTGCCGACGGAAGCCGAGTCGGCCGCCGGATCCTGGCGCGTCACCTGGGGCTGGGGAGTGCCCGGCGGCCCGGCCCGGGTGACCCATCGGGTACGGGTGCCGGTCACCCCACCGCCCGGGGAACCACTGCCCGTCCTGGTGTCGGTCGACGTCGGCGACCATCCGGCGGAGGGGTACAGCCGGATCACGTTCGCCTTCCGCGGCCCCACCCCGTCCTACGAGGTCTCCTACGTGCCGCAGGTGGTGACCGAGGGGCGCGGGGCGCCGGTCGCGCTGCCCGGCACCGCGTATCTGTCGGTGCGGTTCGATCCGGCCCAGGCGCACGACAACCGGGGCGGCGGGACGGCGAAGCTGCCGCCCGCGGCCATCCGCTTCCCCACGCTGCGCGGATGGGCGGTGGCCGGTGACTTCGAGGGGCACCTGGGCTTCGGGCTGGGCCTGCGGCCGCCCGAGGGCGGCCGGCTGCCCGTACGGCTGGGGGAGGGCGACCGCCCGGACGGCACCCACGTCGTCTCGGTCGACGTCCGGCGCAGCTGACGCGGGCCCGCGTCAGCGGTCGATGACGGTGTTGTTCTCGTCGATGCCGTGGGTGCGCCAGTAGACGTCCCACTCGTCGTCGACGTGCTTCGGCACCTTGCCCTCCGGGTAGCGCACGTACGGCGGCGCCGGTTCCTCGCCGTTCGGTACGCAGGAGCTGCCGCCCTGCGGGCCGACCGCGATCACCGGGTACTCGTCGCTGCCGCAGATGCTCTGCCGCAGGGAACACCCGGTGGTCGCCATCAGCCCGGTCAGCCCGAGCACGGCAAGAACGATCATGATTCGAGTTCGCACGGGAAGAATTCTCGTCGCCGCGGGCGCGCCCGCCATCGGTACGCGTACTCAGTTCCCGTGCCGGTGCCGGCTCAGGTCAGCTCGCCCCGCACGATCGCCACCGCCACCCGGCAGAACTCGTCCATGTCCGGGTTGAACCCGGCCGCGATGTCGGGGTGCAGACCGGAACGGGTCTCGTCGAGCAGCCGACGGCAGACGTCCTCCACCGGCTCGCCCGCGTACCCCGCGCGGACCCGGTCGGCGGCCGCCTGCAGGGCCGAGGTCAGCTGATCCTCCAGCGGGCCGCGCAGCTTCTGCTGCACCGGGTCGAGCCCGCTCGGATCGAGCGTGACATGTGGCTCCGACATCGGCACTCCCTTCCTCGGCGTCCGCGGTACCCCACCGCGGACGTCGGTCAAACCATCGTCGGTACGGCCGACACCCGGACCAGATACGAGAACTCCTCCGCCGGCTCCTCGGCGTACGACAGCCGGCGGATCTGCCGGTCGTCGGACCAGAGCGCGACGTCGACAAGCACCCCGAGGTGGGCGAGACCGATGGAGGAGACCCGCTTCTTGTCCTGGAGCACCGCGCACACGCCGCCCAGCAGCGTGCTGGCGTCGGAGGTGCGGTGCCCGGGCGGACAACGCAGGGTCAGGTCCACCTCGACCGGCCCGGTCAGCGGGGTCCACCCGGTGCGCTGGGCCGCCGTGCAGGCGGCCTGGAGCAGGGTACGGACCCTCGTGGCCTGCCGGTGCCCGGCGGCGAAGATGGACAGGGCCTCGGTCTTGACCGGGGGCAGGCCGCTCACCTCGAACGTCAGGGCGAGAGCGCGGGTGTCCTGCACGACGGCACCTCCTCGGGGGAATCCTGCCCAACCGGGGAACGCACGCACGGCACTTCCCTGCAGAACCAACCGATCGGGCGGGCGATGGGGGACGGCCGGAGGCGCATCGGCGTCGACGGCGACGCGCCGGCTACGGAGCCAGCCCCACGCTAGTGCAGACCGCTGACGCTGGGTAGCCTCCCCGTTTCACTACGTGGGACGAGCTGTCGGTCGTCCCGGCCGGTTCGTGCTGTCGCCGTCACATGTCCGTGATGTTTCGCTCCGTCGCAGGTCGGGCACGTTCAGCCGCACGACACGCCCGGGGCGTCGGGCGATCGGGCCGATGCCCCGGTCGTCTCGCCGTGCACCGGGGCGCGGGTCACTCCCCGGTTCTTCGCCGAAGAGAGGGGGAGGGTGATGACGACAGTCCCCGACACGGCCGCACGGCGGCCGGCCGGACGCGCGGCGGCGGCAGCCGCCGCGCTGGCGTTGGTGGCCCCACTGGCCGCCTGCGGATCCGGCGGCGACGGCGGCGTCCCCACGATCAACCTGTACTACCCGCCCGAGCAGAACCTGCAGAAGGTCGTCGACACCTGCAACACGGCGGCGCAGGGGCGGTACCGGATCGACTACCGGGTGCTGCCGCGCGAGGCCGACGAGCAGCGGGTGCAGATGGTGCGGCGGCTCGCCGCGCAGGACAGCGGGATGGACGTGCTCGGCCTGGACGTCACATGGACCCAGGAGTTCGCCAGCGCGAAGTGGATCCGGGAGTGGACCGGCCAGGACAAGGCCGAGGTCGAGCAGGGCACGCTGGCGGGCCCGCTGGACACCGCCCGGTACGAGGACAAGCTCTACGCCGCGCCCAAGAACACCAACGTGCAGCTGCTCTGGTACCGGTCCGACCTGGTGTCGCAGCCGCCGGAGACCTGGGACGAGATGATCTCCGCCGCCCAGCAGCTCAAGGAGCAGGGCAAGCCGTACCAGGTGCTCACCATGGGCGCCCAGTACGAGGGCCTGGTGGTCCTCTACAACACGCTCGCCGAGAGCGCCGGGGGCAAGATCCTCAGTGACGACGGCAAGAAGGCGGAGATGGACGCCGGCGCGGTACGCGCGCTCGACCAGCTCCAGAAGTTCGCCACCTCGGGCGTGACCTCGCCGTCGTTCAGCAACGCGCTGGAGGACCCGGTGCGGCTGGAGTTCCAGTCCGGCAAGGGCGCGTTCCAGGTGAACTGGCCGTTCGTGTATCCGGCGCTCCAGGAGGCCAACCCCGACCTGGCGAAGAACGTGAAGTGGGCCCGGGTGCCGGGCATCGACCCGGGCACACCCAGCAAGGTCACCATCGGCGGGGTCAACCTGGCGGTCAGCAGCTACTCCAAGCACCCGGAGGAGGCGTTCGAGGTGGCGCGCTGCCTGCGCAACGCCGAGAACCAGAAGTTCTCCGCCGTCAACGACGGCGTGCCGCCGACCATCGAGGCCGTCTACGACGACCCGGAGATGACCGAGGCGTACCCGATGAAGGAGACCATCCTCGAGGAGCTGAAGGAGCCGGCGGTCCGGCCGCTGACCCCGGCGTACCAGAGCATCTCCACGGTGATGTCGGCGATCCTGTCGCCGCCGTCGGCGATCCGGCCCGAGCAGACCGCTGACGAACTGCGCAAGGCGATCTCCGACGCGTTGGAGTCCAAGGGAGTTCTGCCATGAGCGTGAACGCCACCCCGGCCGGCGCGCAGGCCGCCGCCGAGGCCGAGGCCGAGCAGCCGGGCGGCCGGCACGCCGCCGTGCCGGAACAACGGTCCCGGCGCGGCTCCCGCGCCCCGCTGAGTGAGAACAAGCGCGCCGAGCGGCGCCTCGGCCTGCTGCTGTGCGCACCGGCCGCGCTGGTCATGGTGCTGGTCACCGCGTACCCGATCCTGTACTCGGTCTGGCTGTCGCTGCAGCGGTTCGACCTGCGCTTCCCCGACGAGCGGGAGTTCGTCGGGCTGGAGAACTACGTCACCGTGCTGACGAACGACTTCTGGTGGACCGCGTTCGGGGTCACCGCGCTGATCACCGTGGTCACCGTCGCGATCGAGCTGGTGCTCGGCATGGGACTGGCGCTGATCATGCACCGGACGCTCGTCGGCCGGGGCATCGTGCGGACCGCGGCGCTGATCCCGTACGGCATCGTCACCGTCGTCGCGGCGTTCTCCTGGCGGTACGCCTGGACGCCGGGCACCGGCTACCTGGCGAACCTGTTCGACGGCAGCGCCCCGCTGACCGAGCGGGCCAGCTCGCTGGCGATCATCATGCTGGCGGAGATCTGGAAGACCACCCCGTTCATGGCGCTGCTGCTGATGGCCGGGCTGGCGCTGGTGCCGGAGGACCTGCTCAAGGCGGCCTCTACCGACGGCGCGACGGCGTGGCAGCGGTTCACCAAGGTGATGCTGCCGGTGATGAAGCCGGCGATCCTCGTCGCGCTGCTGTTCCGCACGCTCGACGCGTTCCGGGTCTTCGACAACATCTTCGTGCTCACCAACGGCGGCAACGAGACGTCGTCGGTGTCGATGCTCGCCTACAACAACCTGATCCGGGGCCTGAACCTCGGCATCGGCTCCACGATGTCGGTGCTGATCTTCATCACCGTGGCGATCATCGCCTTCGTGTTCGTGAAGCTGTTCGGCACCGCTGCCCCGGGCAGCGACGATGGGGAGAGGCGCTGACATGGCAGTGGAAACCACCACGCGGGCGAAGGTGCGCTGGGGCCTGCTGGACGTCGTGGTCGTCGTCTTCGCACTGGTCCCCGTGCTCTGGATCGCCTCGCTGTCGTTCAAGACCCCGGCCACGCTCACCGACGGCAAGTTCTGGCCGCGCGAGTGGACCCTGGACAACTACCGGACCATCTTCGACACCGACCAGTTCGTGCGCGCCCTGGTCAACTCCATCGGCATCGCGCTGATCGCCACCACCATCGCGGTGGTGCTCGGGGCGATGGCCGCGTACGCGATCTCCCGGCTGGACTTCCCGGGCAAGAAGGTGCTGGTCGGGGTATCGCTCCTGATCGCGATGTTCCCGCAGGTGTCGCTGGTGTCGCCGCTGTTCGAGATCGAACGGCAGCTCGGCCTGTTCGACACCTGGCCCGGTCTGATCCTGCCGTACATCACGTTCGCGCTGCCGCTGGCGATCTACACGCTGTCGGCGTTCTTCAAGCAGATCCCGTGGGACCTGGAGAAGGCGGCGAAGATGGACGGCGCCACCCAGGCCCAGGCGTTCCGGCGGGTGATCGCGCCGCTGGCCGCGCCGGGCGTGTTCACCACGGCCATCCTGGTCTTCATCTTCTGCTGGAACGACTTCCTGTTCGCGATCACGCTCACCTCGACCGAGCGGTCCCGCACGGTCCCGGTGGCGCTGCAGTTCTTCACCGGCGAGTCGCAGTTCGAGGACCCCACCGGGGCGATCTGCGCCGCCGCCGTGGTGATCACCGTGCCGATCATCCTGTTCGTGCTCTTCTTCCAGCGCCGCATCGTCTCCGGTCTGACCTCCGGCGCAGTCAAGGGATAGGTGGTAGCAATGGCCGACATCGTGCTGGACAAGGTGAGCAAGCGGTTCCCGGACGGGACCACCGCCGTACAGGACGTCGACCTGGAGATCGCCGACGGCGAGTTCGTCATCCTGGTCGGCCCGTCCGGCTGCGGGAAGTCCACCACGCTCAACATGATCGCCGGGCTGGAGGACATCAGCTCCGGTGAGCTGCGCATCGGCGGCGAGCGGGTCAACGACAAGGCGCCGCGGGACCGCGACATCGCGATGGTCTTCCAGTCGTACGCGCTCTACCCGAACATGACGGTGCGGGAGAACATGGCGTTCCCGCTGCGGCTGGCGAAGCTGGACAAGGAGACCATCAACCAGAAGGTCGACGAGGCGGCGAAGGTGCTGGAGCTGACCGCGCTGCTGGACCGCAAGCCGGCGAACCTGTCCGGCGGCCAGCGGCAGCGGGTGGCGATGGGACGGGCGATCGTCCGCCAGCCCAAGGCGTTCCTGATGGACGAGCCGCTGTCGAACCTGGACGCCAAGCTGCGGGTGCAGATGCGCACTGTGGTGTCCCGGCTGCAGAAGCAGCTCGGCACCACCACCGTCTACGTCACCCACGACCAGACCGAGGCGATGACGCTCGGCGACCGGGTGGTCATCATGCGGGGCGGCGCGGTGCAGCAGGTCGGCCCGCCGCAGGAGCTGTACGACCACCCGCGCAACCTGTTCGTCGCCGGGTTCATCGGCTCGCCCTCGATGAACTTCGTGCACGCCGTCGTGGAGGACGGCCGGCTGCGGACCGCGCTCGGCGACGTGCCGGTCGGCGACCGGATCCGCCGCGAGCTGGAAGGCGGCGACGCGCCCCGGGAGCTGATCCTGGGTATCCGCCCGGAGCACTTCGAGGACGCGGCCCTGATCGACGACGAGACCCGCCGCCGGGGCATGGAGTTCGAGGCGCCCGTCGACATCGTCGAGTCGATGGGCTCGGACAAGTACGTCTACTTCACCGTCGAGGGGGAGCGGGCCACCGCCGCCGAGCTGGAGGAACTGGCCGCCG
Organism: Micromonospora sp. WMMA1949; assembly: GCF_027460145.1. Classification (NCBI taxonomy): domain Bacteria; kingdom Bacillati; phylum Actinomycetota; class Actinomycetes; order Micromonosporales; family Micromonosporaceae; genus Micromonospora; species Micromonospora sp. WMMA1949. The sequence continues at coordinate 4,803,243 of NZ_JAPZBG010000001.1, forward strand.
ACACCGGTGCCGCGGACTTCGCCGGCGGCGGGTCGAACCTGGTCACCCGGCTGTCGGCGGAGTCGCCGGTACGCGAGGGCGAGTCGCGCCGGGTGTGGTTCAACCTGGAGAAGATCCACCTGTTCGACCCGGGCAGCGGCCGCAACCTGACGCTGCACGAGGGCCGGTCGGCCGGAGCGCTCGCCGACTGAGCGCGCCCTCCGGAGGTGAGTGGAACGCCGTGGGTTCTGACACCCATGGCGTTCCACTCGCACCCGTCCGGAGCTACCAGGAGTGGCGCAACTCCAGCCCGAGGAAGCGGGCGTAACCCGTCAGCGCGGCGTCCACCCGCTCACGCAACGCGGCGTCGAACGGCACGAGTTGCTGCACCTTGACGGTCACCGCCCGCGCGCCCGGCGTCCGCGTCCAGGTGCCGACCACCCGGCCGCCGCGCACCACCGTGGACCGGAACATCCCGTTGTTGCCGGGGACCACTGCGGCGGCGTGCGCCGGGTCGAGCATGAGCGACCGGTCCTTGACGCCGAGGAGGTATTCGTCGAAGCCGGGCAGCGTGTGCACGTCGTCGACCGGCGCGCGGGGCGCGTCCAGCAGCGCGGCGTCGACCACCGCGGCCTCGCCGTCGACCTCGACCGGGGCGAGCAGGTCACCGGCCAGCGTGATCGCCCGGGTCGCGTCGGTGACGGTCAGGCCGGTCCACCGGGCCAGCTCGCGCCGGGACACCGGGCCGTGCCCGCGCACGTAGCGGTGCGCCAGCAGCGCCAGCGCCTCGTCGCGCTCGAGGCGGCGCGGCTCGGGCGCCCACTCGTCGAGCAGGGCGAACGTCTGCTCGGTGCCGACGTGCGGGGCGATGCAGGTGACGCCGCGCTGGCTGGCGTACCAGAGCAGGTGGTAGCCGCGCTGGCCGTCCGTGGCCAGCCCGGCGGCGCGCAACGCGGCCACGCACTCGGCGCGGGTCAGCCGCCCGCCGCCGGTCAGCGCCGCACCCAGTACGTCGCAGGCCCGCTCGCCGTCGGCGACTGTCAGCTCGAGTTGCCGCCACCGCCCGGCGATGCCGGCGAGCGTCCGTACCCCGGTCAGCTCCAGCATCCACCGCGCGTCGCGTGACGGAACGAGATGCACGGTGCCGCGCATCGGCCAGGTGCGCAGCGCCTCACGCCGTTCCAGCGCCGCGCGGATGTCGTCCTGGGTGGCGCCGGGAAGGCGGACGCCGAGCGACCACAGCCCGCTCGCCGCGTCCTGCGCCTGCATCGCGCCGAACCACTCGACCACGTCGGCGACGCCCTGCGGACGGGTGGTGGGGTGCGGGCGCAGCAGCAGGCCGGTCATGCGCAGCGCGAGCGCCTCGGCGCGGCTGAGGCGTACGGTCACGGGCGTCAGCGTAGGCCTGGGGTACGACATCCGGCCCCTGATCGCGCTGCGCCGGCGACGTTGCCGAACCCAGCGCGATCCCCCGTTCAGGTTCCCGGCGCGGGGGCGGCCGGTGCGGCCGGCGCCGGTCCGCTCAGCATCCCGCGCGAGCTGGGCGGAGACAGCGGTTACGCACGGAACTTGCGCAAATCTTGAGCCACGCTCAGCCCAGGCGCCGGTGCATGACCAGCAGGTCGACGTACCCCTCGGCCGGATGCCGGAAGCCCTCCGGCACCCGGCCGACCACCTCGAAACCCAGCGACCGCCACAGCGCGACGGCCCGGGTGTTCGTCGCCACCACGGCGTTGAACTGCATGGCCCGGTAGCCGTCGGCCCGGGCCGCGTCGAGCACGTACGCGGCCAGCGCCCGGCCGACGCCGCGCCCGGCGGCGGCCGGGGCGACCATGAACGAGGCGTTCGCGACGTGGTCGCCCGGACCGGCCTGGTTCGGCGCCAGCTTGGCCGAGCCGAGCACCGTGCCGTCCGGCGCCACCGCGACCACCGTCCGCGCCGGCGGGCCCGGCATCCACAGCTCGCGGGCCCGCTCCTCCGGGACGTCGCGAGGCCAGGTGTACGTCTCGCCGGCCGCCACGATCTCGCGCAGGAACGGCCAGATCAGCGGCCAGTCGGCGGACGTGGCGGTGCGGATCTTCACCCCGCAGAGCATGCCACGCCCGGCGTTTGACGGAACAAGTAACGGGTAGTCGCCGGAGCTGACCCGAAACGAGGAGGGAACGTCTGATGGATGGCCAGGTCAAGGTCGCGGTGATCTACTACAGCGCGACCGGCATCACCTACCAGATGGCGCAGGCGGCGGTCGAGGCGGCGGGGGAGGCCGGTGCCGAGGTGCGTCTGCGCAAGGTGCGTGAGCTGGCGCCCGACGAGGCGATCCGCTCCAACTCCGGCTGGCAGGCGCACCGGCTGGAGACCCAGGACGTGATGGAGGCGCAGCCGGACGACCTGTCCTGGGCCGACGTGATCATCATGGGCTCGCCGACCCGGTACGGCATGATCGCCGCCCAGCTCAAGCAGTTCATCGACACCACCGGCCCGCTCTGGGCCGCCGGCGCGCTCGCGGACAAGGTCTACAGCGGGTTCACCTCGACCGCCACGTCGCACGGCGGCCAGGAGGCGACGCTGCTGTCGCTGTACACGGTCTTCTACCACTGGGGCGGCATCGTGGTGACCCCCGGCTACACCGACCCGAGCCAGTTCGTCGCCGGCAACCCGTACGGCGCCTCGCACACGAGCAACAACGGCGAGGTCGCCCCGGACCACGTGGCGCTGGCCGCCACCGCGCTGACCGCCAAGCGGGCCGTGCTGATGGGTGCCGCGCTGAAGCGGGGCATGGCCGGCTGACCCGACTGGCGACCGGTGGCCGGACGGGGGCTCTCGAACCCGTCCGGACCACCGGTCGCCAGTGCCCTACCCGCGTTCGGCCGCTCCATGCGCGCTCAGCGCCGGCCGGTCGAGCAGATGCCCGAGCAGATCCGCCAGGACCCTCGTGCCGTCCTGGCTCAGCACCGACTCCGGGTGGAACTGCACCCCGGCGAAGCCCGCGCCGCGCAGCGCGTGCACCGCGCCGTCGGCCGGGTCGCGGGACACCTCGACCGGGCCGTACGGGCCGGGGACGCGGTCGGCGTCGGCGAGAGCGGTGAAGCTGGCGTAGAACCCGACCCGCCGGGTCGTCCCGAACACCGGCACGTCCCGCGGCAACCCCTGGTACGGCGCGTCGCGGCGGTGCAGCGGCAGGCCCAGCAGCCCGGCCAGCAACTGGTGGCCCAGGCACACCGCGAGCGTCGGCCGGCCGGACGCGAGCAGCTCGGTCAGCAGCGCCCGCAGCGCCACCATCTTCGGCGCGGTCGCGTCCCGTGGGTCACCCGGGCCGGGGCCGACCACCACCAGGTCGTAGCCGTCCAGCGGGCCCGGGTCCGGCCAGTCCCGCCGGGTCACCGCCAGGCCCAGCGCGCCGAGCTGGTGGGCGAGCATGCCGGTGAACGTGTCCTCGCCGTCGACGATCAGCGCCCGGCGCCCGGCCAGCCCGCGCAGCGCGAGCGCCCCCGGCTCCCGCTGCTCCAGCCAGAACCGGGCCAGCGGGACGTTGCGGGCGGCCAGCGCCGCGCGTACCTCCGGGTCGTCGGCGTACCGGACGGCCGCCCCGGCGCCGGCGTGCGGCGCGTCCGGGCCGAGACCGAGCGCGGCCAGCACCCCGGCGGCCTTCGCGTGCGTCTCGGCCACCTCCCCGGCGGTGGTCGAGTGCCGGACCAGCGTCGCGCCGACCGGCACTCGCAGCGCGCCGGTGGGGGAGATCTCGGCGGTACGGATCAGGATCGGCGCGTCGAGCGTCTGCCGGCCCTGGTCGTCGCGGCCGAGCAGCGCGAGCACCCCGGCGTAGTAGCGCCGCCCGGTGCGCTCGTGCCGGGCGATCACCCGGCAGGCGTTCTCCATCGGGCTGCCGGTGACGGTGGGCGCGAACATGGTCTCCCGCAGCACGTCGCGCACGTCCCGGGAGCAGCGCCCGGCCAGCAGGTACTCGGTGTGCGCCAGATGCGCCATCTCCTTCAGGTACGGCCCGACCACCTGACCGCCGTGCTCGGCGACCACGGCCATCATCTTCAGCTCCTCGTCCAGCACCATGTACAGCTCCTCCACCTCCTTCGGGTCCTGCAGGAAGCGCAGCAGCTCGGCCCGGTCGACGGTCGCGCCGCTGTGCCGGAACGTGCCGCTGATCGGGTTCATCTCGACCAGCCCGTCGGCGACGCTGACGTGCCGCTCCGGGCTGGCGCCGACCAGGATCCGGGTGCCGGTGTGCACCAGGAACGTCCAGTACGCGCCCCGCTCGCGCATCAGCAGCCGGCGCAGCGCGGCGAGGGCCGCGGACAGCGGGTCGCCCTGCACCGTGGCCCGCATGGTGCGGTGGATGACGAAGTTCGCCCCCTCGCCCCGGCCGATCTCGTCGGTCAGCACCCGTTCCACGATCGCCGCGTACTCGTCGTCGGCGATGTCGAAACCGGCGTCGCGGGTACGCACCTCGGCGTCGGGCAGGTCGTCGAGCAGGTCGGCCAGGGGTATCCGCCGATGCTCCTCGACCGCCAGGAACTCCAGCGGCAGCCCGTCGTCGACGCACTCGAAACCGCGTTCGGTGACCTGCCGGAACGGCACCAGGGCCAGCGTGCGCGGACCGGCGCCGTGCTCGGGCAGCGGCAGGTCGGCGAGCCGGCCGGCGGTGCGTACCGGGCCGGTGAACAGGTCGACGTGGTCGGCGCCCTCGCGGCGGACGAGCGCGAACGGGCCGGGGTCGCGGCCGGCCGCGACGGCGGCGAGCGGGTCGGACAGGCGGGTCATCGGGTCTCCTCGGTGTGCCGGTGGCCGCCGGTGAAGGCGACCCGGGATGCCGGGAGAGACCGGCGGCCGCCTCGTCGGGCGGCCGCGTGGGGAAGCTACGCGCGGGGATGGGCCGCCGGGTCGGCGGGCCACCAGCAGGACAGGTGCGCGGGCATGACGGTGACTGTACGCGATCGGCAGGCACCGTGGAACCCGATCGCGCGGCACCGGCTACGGATCTTGGCGTGACCACCGGTCACGGCGGGTAGGTTGACCGGCGATGGACATTCTCGCTCTGGATCTGGGCACCTCCTCGGTGCGCGGCCTGGTGCTCGACGCGGACGCCGCACCGCGCCCGGGCGCGCTGGCCCGGCGCCGGGTGCACCTGGTCACCGGGGACGACGGCAGCGGGACGCTCGACGGCCCGGCCTACCTGGCGTGCCTGGTGGAGTGCCTGGACGAGCTGGCCGCCGGCGGGCACCTGTCCGACGTCGGCCTGGTGGCCACCTCCGCGCAGTGGCACTCGGTGCTGCCGGTGGCGCCCGACGGCACGCCGTCGGGGCCGGTGCTGACCTGGCTGGACACCCGGCCGGAGCCACTCGCCGGGATGACCGGGCCGGCCGACCCGGCGGACTTCCACAGGCGTACCGGAACGTGGTGGCACCGCTGCTACTGGTCGGTGCGGCTGCCCTGGCTGCGCGAGCGCGCCGACCGGTCCGCCCGCTTCACCGGGCTCGCCGAGTACGCGCTCGGCACGCTGCTCGACGAGGCGCCGATGTCCATGTCGCTGGCCTCCGGCACGGGGCTGCTCGACCTGTGCCGGTTGGACTGGGATCCCGAGGCGTGCGAGCTGGCCGGCGTCCGCCCGGACCGGTTGCCGCCGCTGGCCCCGGTCGGCTGGCACGGCCGGCTGAACGCGGCGTACGCGCGGCGCTGGCCGCAGCTGGCCGGCGCGCGGTGGGCGCCGCCGGTCGGCGACGGCGCGGCCGCCAACGTCGGGTCGGGATGCGTCGACCCGACCCGCGCGGCGGTGACCGTCGGCACCTCCGCGGCGGTCCGCATGATCGAGGCCGTGCCGGTCGGCGCGGAGCCGCCGCCGCTGCCGGAGCAGCTCTGGCGTTACCGGGTCGACCACGAGCACGTGGTGACCGGCGCGGCGTACTCCAGCGGCGGCAACCTGTTCGCCTGGGCGGCCCGCGAGCTGCGGCTGCCGGCGGGCAGGGAGCTGGAGATGGCGCTCGATCGCGTCTCCGGCTCGGTGCGGGCCAACCCCCGCTTCGGCGGCGACCGGCCACCCGGAACCGCCCCGGCGGGCTCGGGGGAGCTGCGCGGACTGAGCTTCGGCACCACCGCCGTGGACATCCTCGCCGGCCTGATGACCGGCCTGTGCCGGCTCGTCGCCGACGACCTGACCCTGCTGGAGGCCGGCATCGGCGAGCCGATGGAGGTGATCCTCGGCGGTGGGGCGCTGACCGCCTCGCCGTGGTGGCGCGGGGCGTTCCTCGACGTGCTCGCGCCCCGCCGGGTGTGCTGGCAACGCAACCCGGAGATCGGCGCGACCGGCGCGGCGCTCGTCGCGCTCGGCCGGGTGGCGGAGGCGGGCGACATCGCCGGGGTCGGCCGGACGGACGAGGCCGCCTCGCACGCGTGACCGTCCACCCGAGGCGCTGACCGTCCTGGTCACACCGTCCGGGCGGCCGTTGACACGGACCGACGGCCTGATTGGATGGACTCCGCTCCCCGACGTGGTGGGGCGGGACGAGGAGGCAACCGTGGGCGCAGGTCCCGACCCGGTTCGCGGTGCGGCCCCTCAGCCGCACCGGCGGCGCTCCGGGTTCCGGCTGCGGGACTGGCGGATGGGCACCAAGCTCGCCACGGTGCTGGTGATCCCCTCACTGGCGTTCCTGGTGCTGGCCGGCATCCAGACCCGGGGGCTGGTCGGGCAGACCACCACGCTGAGCGCCTTCGCCGAGCAGGTCGGCATCGGGCGGCAGATCGCGACCGCCGTCGACCGGCTGCAGCACGAGCGGGACCGCACCGCCGGGGAACTGGCCGCGTTGCGCCGGGCCGGCACCGGCGCGGACCGGGACGCCGCCGTCGCCGCGCTCCGGCCGCTGCAGGAGGCCACCGACCGTGCGGTGGCCGAGCTGCGCGCCGCGGCGGCGCCGCTGGCCGACGCCGACGCCGCCTGGCGCGTCTCCTACTCCGAAGCGATCGAGGCGTACGACCAGGTGGTGAACATCCGGGCGGCGGTGGCGCCGGCGGTGCTCTCCGCCGACACAGTGCTGAGCAACTACCACAGGTCGATCGCGTCGCTGCTGAACCTGCTGGCCGAGCCGTCGCCCGGCGGTGGCCGGCAGGAGCTGACCGAGGCGGTGCTGCGGTACGTGCAGCTCTCCCGGGTCAAGGAGCTGTCCTCGCGCGTCCGTGCGGAGCTCTACGCCGCCGCCCGGGCCGGCCGGTACGAGCCGGACGCGCAGGTGACGCTCAGCGACCTGCGGGCCCAGCAGCTCACCGCACTCGGCGCGTTCCGGGTCGCCGCCACCTCCGACCAGATCCGCCGGTACGACCGGACCTCGGTCGACCCGGCCTTCGTCGCCGCCACCCAGATGGAGGAGCGGACGCTGCCCGCCGGCGATGCCCGGCCGGCCCTGCTCGACGCGACCCAGTGGTGGGCGGCGAGTGAGCAGCGGCAGGAACTGTTCCGCCAGATGGAGAGCGAGATCGTCGCCGACGCGGTCCGCCAGGCCGACGACGCCAGCGCCCGCCAGCTGCGTGACACGCTGCTGGTGGGCGGCGCGATCGCCACCGTGCTCCTGTCCGCGGTGCTGATCTCGCTGCTGGTCGGCCGGTCGGTGGCCCGCTCCATGCGGCAGCTGCGCGGGCAGGCGCTGCGGATCGCGCAGGTAGACCTGCCGCTGACACTGCAACGGCTGCGGACGGTGGACCGCCCGATCGGCGCGATCGACGTACCGCCCGCGGTGATCGACTCGCAGGACGAGATCGGCGAGCTGGCCGAGGCGTTCGTGGCGGTGCACCGCAGCGCCGTCGACGTGGCGGTCGAGCAGGCGATGATGCGGCGCAACGTCAACGCCATGTTCGTCAACCTGGCCCGGCGCAGCCAGGTGCTCGTCGAACGGCAGCTGGAGCTGCTCGACGACCTCGAACGCGAGGAGAGCGACCCGGACCAGCTGGAGAACCTGTTCAAGCTCGACCACCTGGCCGCCCGGATGCGCCGTAACGACGAGAGCCTGCTGGTGCTCGCCGGCACCGAGTCGACCCGGCGGTGGAACCGCCCGGTGGGCCTGGGCGCCGTGCTGCTGGCCGCGAGCGCGGAGATCGAGCAGTACCAGCGGGTACGCCACGAGAACCGGACCGACCTGCACGTCGTCGGGCACGCGGTGGGCGACCTGGTGCACCTGTTCGCGGAGCTGCTAGAGAACGCCACCGCCTTCTCCCGTCCGGAGACCGCGGTACGCGTGGTCGTCGAGCCGGACGGCCGGGGTGCGCTCGTGCAGATCGTCGACGAGGGGCTGGGCATGAGCCCGTCGGCGCTGGCCGAAGCGAACGCCGTGCTCGCCGAGCCGCCGGCCGCCGACGTGTCGGCCTCGGAACGGATGGGCCTGTTCGTGGTGAGCCATCTCAGCGCCCGCCACGGCGTACGGGTGCGGTTGAGCGCCGGCCGGGAGGGCCTGGTGGCCCGGGTGCGGATCCCTGTCGAGCTGCTCGCCGAGGCGCCCGCGCCGGAGGTGGGTCAGCCGGCGCCGGTCCGGCTGGCGCGCGGGACGGCGCAGCCGGCGCTCACCGGCCCGGTCTCCGCGTCCGGGGCACTCGCCGGGGCGACCGCCGAGCTGCCGGTGGCCGGGTGGCGTCCGGCGCCGGGCCGGCCCGCGGCGCTGCCGGTGTCCCCGCTGACCGGCCGTCCGCTGGGTGACGGGACGGACGCCGGAGCCGGTGCGCCGGTGCCGGCCGCCGCGCCGGTGACGGTGCCGCGTCCCCGTCCGGGCCGGGCCGAGGACGTGCTCACGCCGGACGCCGGGGCGGCGGGCGGCGGCTGGTTCAGCAGGCAGGGGCCGGCCTCGTCGTCGCTGGGTGTGACGCCGGCACCGGCGGCGACGCCGGTGACCGGAGGGACGAACGAGCGGGGCCTGCCGGTACGCGTGCCGATGGCCCAGCTCACCTCGGTCGCCCCGGCCGACCGCCCGGACCGACCGGTGGTGCGGCACGAGCCGGACCCGGAGGCGGTCGGCGGCATGCTGTCGCGTCTCTACAGCGGCGTACGGCGGGCCGAGGCCGAGGAGACCACCGAGATGTACCTGCCGCGCGACGAAGGAGGACGACGACAGTGACGACGTTGAGCCAGGAGGCACGCGACCTGAGCTGGCTGGTGAACGCGTTCGCCGAGCGCGTTCCGGGGGTGGCGCACGCGGTGGTGGTGTCCTCCGACGGCCTTCTGGTGGCGATCTCGGCGCACCTGCCGCGCGACCACGCGGACAAGCTCGCCGCGGTGACCTCCGGCCTGATGAGCATCACCGCCGGGGCGGCCCAGATGTTCGACGGTGACGTCGTCAAGCAGACGGTGGTCGAGATGGGGCGCGGCTACTTCCTGGTGATGCAGATCCGCGACGGCTCGATCCTGGCCACGCTGGCCGGGGCGGACGCCGACATCGGTGTGGTCGGCTACGAGATGGCGCGGCTGGCCAAGCAGGCGGGCGAGATGCTCACCCCGGCGCTGCGCGCCGAACTGCAGCAGGCGCTGCCGCGCTGATCCGCCGGCGTCCGGCCGGCCCACCACCGGCCGGACGCTCACCGTTTCACAGCCCGTTGCGGCGGATCACGTCGCGGTACCAGTGGGCGCTGCGCTTGAGCACTCGCCGCTGGCTCGCGTAGTCGACGTAGACCAGGCCCCAGCGCTGCTCGTATCCCTCGGCCCACTCGAAGTTGTCCAGCAGCGACCAGACGTGGTAGCTCTCCAGCGGCACCCCGTCGCCGATCGCCCGGTGGGCGGCGGCGAAGTGGTCGCGCAGGAAGGAGACCCGCCCGGGATCGTCGACGTTGCCGTCCGCCCCGGGCACGTCGGGGCAGGGCAGCCCGTTCTCGGTGATGGTGATCGGCACCCGGCCGTAGTCGCGGGTGACCCGGGTGAGGATGTCGTACATGCCCTCCGGGTAGATCTGCTGCCACTCCGCCTCGGAGGTCGGCCACTTGCGGACCGTGCTGCCGTCGCCGGTGACGTAGATCGGCGTGTAGTACTGCACGGCGAGCAGGTCGACCGGGCTGGAAATGATCTTCAGGTCGCCGTCGCGGACGCCGCGGACCATCCGGCTGTCCGGGCCGAGGTCGTCCAGCACGTCCTGCGGGTACGCGCCCTTGAAGATCGAGTCGAGGTAGAGGCGGTTCTCGTAGCCGTCGTAGAGCCGGGTCGCGGCTGCCGACTCGGCGGAGTCGTCGGCCGGGTAGCAGGGGTGCAGGTTGAGCGCCGGGCCGATCCGGCCGGTGAGGCCGGAGGCGCGCAGCGCCTGCACGGCGAGGCCGTGGGCGAGCTGGAGGTGGTGGGCGACCAGGTATGCCGCGTCCTCGTCCTGGAAGCCCGGGGCGTGGTGGCCCCAGATGTAGCCGTTCTGCACCACGGTCTTCGGCTCGTTGACTGTCAGCCAGACCGGCACCTGGTCACCGAGGGCGCGGAAGACCGCGTCGGCGTACTCGGCGAAGCGCTCGGCGGTGTCCCGGTTCTCCCAGCCGCCGTCGTCCTGAAGGGCCTGGGGGAGGTCCCAGTGGAACAGCGTGGCCATCGGCGCGATGCCGCGCTCGTGCAGCCCGTCCACCAGCCGGCGGTAGAAGTCGAGGCCCCGCTGGTTGGGACGGCCGGAGCCGTCGGCCTGGATGCGGGGCCAGGAGATGGAGAACCGGTAGCTGCGCAGCCCCAGGTCGCGCATCAGGTCCAGGTCCTGCTCGTACCGGTGGTAGTGGTCGGCCGCGACGTCGCCGGTGTCGCCGTTGCGGATCCGGCCCGGCGTGTGGCTGAAGGTGTCCCAGACGGACTCACCCCGCCCGTCCTCCTTCGCGGCCCCCTCGATCTGGTACGCCGAGGTCGCCGCCCCCCAGCCGAAGCCCTCGGGGAAGCGCAGCCCGCGGTCCGGCTCCGGGTCGGTGACGCGCTCGGGCGGGCTGTCGCAGCCGCCGAGGGCGGCGGTGGACGCGGCGATGCCCGCCGCGGTGGCGCCGGCGAGCCCGGTCCGGGCCGCGCCGGCCGCGGTCGCGGACAGGGCGGCGCGGCGGAGCAGGCGCCGTCGGGTGAGTAACGACATGAGGTTTCTCCTCGGAGTGACGGGCCGCCCTGGGCCGGGAGCGCTCCCATTCTAGCCAGGAAGCGGCCGGCCCCGATCCGGCGGTCGCGGCGAGGTGCGCGCGGCCGGCGGGCGGCCGGAAAGTGGGTGGGCGGGGGCGTCGCTCGGGAACACCGGGGGCGGCGTGAGCGGCGAGGGGTGGGGTGGATAGCGAGAAAGGCCGTCCGGGTGGCGTGTCACGCCTGTCCCGTCGGCCTCTTTTGCCGTCGACAACGGGGGTTTAGTGTGGGGACGGGGGAGGGCAACCCCCGTCCCCAACGATGGTGCACACACGCACGAAGTGGAATTGGCGTCCGTCGTGCGCGTCGCGCGGGAGCCGGGCCACGCGAGTGGCTCTGGTTCCACCTCCCTCCGTCTGGCGGGTGGCGGCCGGCGGCGGCGTCCGGGCTGGTCCGCCGTCGGCCTCTGGGCCGACGCGCCGGGCGCGGGTGCACCCGGCGATCCAGTACTTGTATCACCGTCGATGGAAGCGCTCCCATCGGCGATGCTGCGACTGTAACGCCCGTCACGGGTTTGGAAAAGCCCCTAAACGAGATCGAAACATGGAAGCGCGTATCTGCGCTGGCCGTTGTGGTGGGAGCGCTTCCATGTCACACTCTCGTCACGCCACGCGGAGCCAGTGAACGCGAGCGCGGGCCGCCGAGGGCACCCGGTGACGAACCGGTGCGGCGTCCCCATCCCCGGCACGGCCGGGACGACCACCTTTCCGGACGCCTCCGTCCCCCCGCGTACGCCCGTCGTCGCGTGGAGGCGCCCCGCCGGGACCCCGAGGTCCCGGCCCGGTCCGAGGAGACACCGCCCACATGAGACTTCTGGCCAGACGTCGCCGTACGGCGATGGTCGCCGCCACCGCCCTCGTCATAGGCGGGGTGGCCCTGCCCGCGGGCGCCGCACAGGCCGCACCCGCCTGCGACGTGACCTATGCGACGAGCGACTGGAACAACGGGTTCACCGCCACCGTCACCATCAAGAACCTGGGCGACGCGCTGAACAACTGGTCGCTGAAGTTCACCTTCCCGAACAGCAGCCAGCGCGTGGTTCAGGGCTGGTCGGCCCGGTGGAGCCAGTCCGGCAGCGAGGTCACCGCGACGAACGAGTCGTGGAACGGCAGCCTGCCCACCGGCGCGTCCACCAGCATCGGCTTCAACGGCAGCTACAGCGGCAGCAACCCGAAGCCCACCGCGTTCACCCTCAACGGGGTCGCCTGCAACGGCGCGCAGACCAACCAGCCGCCGACGGTCTCCCTGAGCGTGCCGTCCGGCCCGTTCGAGGCGCCGGCGGACGTCCCGCTGACCGCGACCGCCGGCGACGCCGACGGCACCATCAGCAAGGTCGAGTTCTACCGCAACGGCCTGCTCGTCAACACCGACACCACCGCGCCGTACGGCTACGACCTGCTCGACCTGCCGGCCGGCAGCTACACGGTGCAGGCCAAGGCGTACGACAACGCGGGCGGCACCGCCGTCTCGGAGAAGTCGTTCACCGTCACCGCGGCGACCGGGCCCAGGCTGGTCGCCAGCCCGTCGGCGGTCACCGTGTCCGAGGGCGGCAGCGCCACGGTCCGGTACACGCTCAGCGCGGCGCCCACCACCAACGTACCGGTGAGCCTCGCCGTCACCGGTGACAGCGACATCACCGTCTCGCCGTCCACGCTGACGCTCACCCCGAGCAACTGGAGCACCGGCGTCACCGCCACGGTGTCCGCCGCGGAGGACTCCGACACGGTCGGCGGCACCGCCACGATCACCGCGTCGGCCACCGGCTACGCCCCGATCTCGGTCGTCGCCACCGAGGCGGACAACGACACCCCCGGCGGCGACAACGACTACATCAAGAAGTTCCTCGACCAGTACGGCAAGATCAAGAACTCGGGCTACTTCAGCCCCGAGGGCGTGCCGTACCACTCGATCGAGACGCTGATCGTCGAGGCGCCCGACCACGGCCACGAGACCACCTCGGAGGCGTTCAGCTTCTGGCTCTGGCTGGAGGCGCAGTACGGCCGGGTCACCCAGAACTGGGCCCCGTTCAACAACGCCTGGACCGTGATGGAGAAGTACATCATCCCGTCGCACGCCGACCAGGCCACCGCCGGCTCGCCCGGCACCCCGCAGTACGCCGCCGAGCACAACCTGCCCAGCCAGTACCCGTCGACGCTGGACGCCAACGTCCCGGTCGGCCAGGACCCGCTGCGCTCGGAGCTGCAGTCCACCTACGGCACCGGTGACATCTACGGCATGCACTGGCTGCTCGACGTGGACAACACCTACGGCTACGGCCGCTGCGGCGACGGCACCACCCGGCCCGCGTACATCAACACCTTCCAGCGGGGCACCCAGGAGTCGGTGTGGGAGACCGTGCCGCAGCCGTCCTGCGACACGTTCAAGCACGGCGGCCCGAACGGCTACCTGGACCTGTTCGTCAAGGAGTCCAGCGCCCCGGCCAAGCAGTGGAAGTACACGAACGCCCCGGACGCCGACGCGCGTGCCGTCCAGGCCGCCTACTGGGCGCTGACCTGGGCCAAGGCGCAGGGCAAGCAGGCCGACGTGGCGGCCACCGTGGCCAAGGCCGCCAAGATGGGCGACTACCTGCGCTACGCGCTGTTCGACAAGTACTTCAAGAAGATCGGCAACTGTGTCGGCGCGACCACCTGCCCGGCCGCCAGCGGCCGTGACTCGGCGCACTACCTGCTGTCCTGGTACTACGCCTGGGGCGGCGCGTACGACGCCTCGCAGAACTGGTCGTGGCGGATCGGCTCCAGCCACAGCCACTTCGGCTACCAGAACCCGTTCGCGGCCTGGGTGATGACCAACGTCTCGGAGCTGAAGCCGAAGTCGCCGACCGCGGCCTCCGACTGGCAGAAGAGCCTCGACCGGCAGCTGGAGTTCTACACCTGGCTCCAGTCGGCCGAGGGCGGCATCGCCGGTGGCGCCACGAACAGCTGGGACGGCAGCTACGCCCAGCCGCCGGCCGGCACCGCCACCTTCTACGGCATGTTCTACGACGTCGACCCGGTCTACAACGACCCGCCGTCGAACCAGTGGTTCGGCATGCAGGCCTGGTCGATGCAGCGCATCGCCGAGCTGTACCTGGAGACCGGCAACGCGAAGGCCAAGGCGCTGCTGGACAAGTGGGTGCCGTGGGCGATCGCCAACACCACGCTCGGCACCAACTGGTCGATCCCGTCGGACATGAAGTGGACGGGCCAGCCGGCCAACTGGAACCCGAGCAGCCCGCAGCCGAACACCAACCTGCACGTCGAGGTGACGGTCAAGGGCCAGGACGTCGGCGTCGCCGGCGCCTACGCCCGCACGCTCATCGCGTACGCGGCGAAGTCCGGCAACACCGCGGCGAAGGACACCGCCAAGGGCCTGCTGGACGCGCTCTCGGCGTCCGCCGACAGCAAGGGCGTCTCGACGCCGGAGAAGCGCGGCGACTACAAGCGTTTCGACGACGTCTACAACGCCGCCGACGGCCAGGGTCTCTACGTCCCCAACGGCTGGACCGGGAAGATGCCCAACGGCGACGTGATCGCCCCGGGCAAGAGCTTCCTGGACATCCGCTCGTTCTACAAGAACGACCCGGACTGGCCGAAGGTGCAGGCGTACCTGGACGGCGGTCCCGAGCCGGTCTTCAACTACCACCGGTTCTGGGCGCAGGCGGACATCGCCATGGCGTACGCCGACTACGGCACCTACTTCCCGCAGGGGTGAGGTGACCCCTCCTCCGTGGGCGGGCGCGAGCCCGCCCGCGGAGGAGGCCGACCCGGCCGATGGGGGAACGGAGCGGCCGGGTCGGCGAACGGCCTGACGCCCACGGTCAGGCCGGGTGGGCCGGCCGTCCGGCCGACGCAGCGGACCGGCCGGCCCACCACTCCGCCCGGCGACGACCCATGGCGCGAAAAGGCACGCAAAAATCAGCGGTCCACGGGATCACATCCGGGCTCTGGACGGAGTAACGTATTTGACGGAGAGGCCGCTCCCCCCGTGGCGGCCTCTCCATTATTCTGTGCGCGCCGCCACACCGTCCGCGCCCGCCGCGTCCACCGGGTGCCGCAGCCCCGGATGGCCGGCCGGCAGCGAGCGCCGGATCACCATCCAGCTCCCCGCCAGCGCCGCCGCGATCAGCGGCCAGGTCAGCGCCGCCCGCGCCACGGTGAGCGCGACCACCTGCCCGTACAGCCACAGCGGGACGAACACCGCGACCCGCAGCACGTAGGTGGCGGCCCACACCCAGCTGCCCCGGCCGTACGCCCGCAGCAGCGCCGGGTCGCGCCGCCACCGGGTCCGCTGGCCCAGCGCCGTGCCGACCACCACACCCAGCAGCGGCCACCGCACCACGATGCTCACCACCCAGGCCAGCGCGCTCGCCGTGTTCGCGGCGATCTGGAGCAGGAAGAAGTCGGCCGCCCGGCCGGTGCGCAACGCGATGAGCGCCGCCACGCAGACCGCGAGCAGCCCGACCAGTACCGAGCGGGGACGGTCGCCGCGCCGCCACCGCCAGCCGGCCACCGCCGTACCGGTCAGCACCGCCGCGAGCACTCCGCCGCCCAGCCCGCCGAGCACCCAGCCGAGCCCGAACGCCAGCGGCGGGAGCGTCGCGTCCACCGCCCCGCGCCGGCCGCCGAGCAGGTCGGCCAGCGACTCCGGCCGCGGCCCGTCCGCCGGTTGCCGCTGCGGCGTGCCGGTCACGCGCCACCTCCTCGAATCGCCCGCCTCACCGTACGCCGCCACCGATGGCGCTCCGCCGCGCGCGTCAGCGGTCCTACCGTTAAGTTGTCCGGGTGCGGGAGACGGCGAGGGGTTGGACGGCGGTCTGGTTGGTCGTACTGGCACTGTTCCAGACAGCCGTGTTCGGGCTGGTGTGGCGCTTCGCCGTACACACCGAACTGGGCCAGTGGCTGGACACGGTGGCGCTCACCGGCAACCGGATCGGCCAGGACCGCATCGACGGTCCGGTGGACACCCTCCTCAACGCCATGTCGGTGGTGTCGCTGCTGGCCGCGACCGCGGTGATCGGCTTCATCGCGCTGATCCGGGGGCGCAAGGCGCTCGCCGTCACCGCGACGCTGCTGATCGGCGGCGCGAACGTGACCACCCAGGTGCTCAAGCACTACCTGGTCCGCCCCGACTTCGGCATCGATCCGGAACGGGCCGCCGCCGGCAACAGCCTGCCCAGCGGGCACACCGCCGTGGCGGCCTCGGTCGCGATCGCGCTGATCCTGGTGCTGCCGCGCAAGCTGCGGGTGACCGGAGCGTTCCTCGGCGCCGGGTACGCCGCCGCCGCCGGTGTCGCCACGCTCTCCGCCGGCTGGCACCGGCCCAGCGACGCGGTCGCCGCGTACCTGGTGGTCGGCGCGTGGGCCGCCGTCGCCGGGCTGGTGCTGCTGTTCTTCCAGCGGGAGCAGGCCGTGGTGGAGCCGGGCGACGCGCACCGGATGGCCGGCGCCGTGCTCGCCGGCCTCGGCGTCGTCGCCCTGCTGGCCTCCGCGGTGGCGCTGTCCTGGCTGGTCGACCGTTCCACCATCCCCGTCGAGGCGCTCGGCCGCCGTCCGCTGTTCATCGGGTACGCGGGCAGCGCGGCCGGCATCGGCGGCACGATCGCGGTGGTGGCCGCGCTGGTGCTGGTCGTGGTGCACCGGCTGGTGCCCCGCTGGAAGGGCTGACCGCCGGTGGAGCACGTGCGGGAGGCGTTCCGGGCCGAGTGCGCGCGCCTGGAAGGGGTGCTGCGCGACCTGGACGACGCGGCGCTGGACCGGCCCACCCCGTGCCCGCCCTGGCGGGTACGCGACCTGATCGCGCACGTGAGCACCGGAGCCGGGCGCCTGGCCGGGATGCTCGCCGAACCCGCGCCGCCGCGCGCCGAGGTCGACGCCGCCACCTACTTCGGCGCGGCCAAGTTCAGCCCGCCGGTCGACCGGGACCGTATCGACTCGGCCCAGCGGGCGGCCCGAGAGCACCCGGGCGCGGCCGAGGTGGCCGAGGAGTTCGCCCGGGCCTGGTGCGCCACCGATGAGGCGGTCGCCGGCGCGCCGCCCGGCCGGGTGGTACGCACCCGCCACGGTGACGCGATGGCGCTGCCGGAGTTCCTGCGTACCCGCGTGGTGGAGGTCGCGGTGCACGGCCTGGACCTGGCCGACGCGCTGGACCGGGCACCGTGGCTGACCCCGGCCGCGGCGGACGTGGTGGTGGGTGTGCTCACCGGCGGCGTGCCGGTGCCGCCGGTCCTGCGCTGGGACGCGCTCACCGTGCTGCGCAAGGCCACCGGGCGGCTGCCGCTGACCGGCGGCGAGCGGGCCGAGCTGACGCGGGCGGGCATCGGCCGGCTGGCCTTCGGCGGCTGACCTCAGCGTCCCGCGCACCGCCGCAGGTGCGCCAGCACGATCGGGTCGATCCGGCCGGGCACGAAACGTTCCTCCAGGTTCTCCAGACCGGTCCAGGCCGCGAGCGCGTCGTCCAGGCCGGCCGGGCCGACCGGGTGACCGGTGGCGGCGAGCAGTTCCGCCACCTCGGCGGCGAGCGGGCCGGTGAGGTCGCTCAGCGTGGCCGGGTCGGGGCGGCCGAACAGCATGTGGTGGATGCCGAGCAGGCGGCCCAGCTCGGCGACCGGATCGGGATGGTCGTCCACCCGCAGATCCACCAGTTCGTCGCCGGTGCCGGCGTACCCGCCGTGGCGCTGCACCACGAGCATCGCGGCGCTCTGCCGGCCGCGCCGGTCACCGCCGGCCGCGTCACCGGCGGTGAGCGCCGCCAGCAGGCGCTGCGGGAACGGCAGGTCGTCGCGGGCCAGCCAGGCGTCGCGCAACGCGTCGATCACCTGCGGGCCGCTCAGGATGTTGCCCTGCGCGGCCCAGCCGTCGCCGGCCTGCCCGCCGGCCCACGGATGGCAGCGCGGCCCGGTCCAGGTGGCCCCGTCGCCGGTCGCAGCGACCACGGCGAGCTGCCGGTCGTCGCGGCCCGGGTCGGCGGCCACCAGCCCGGCCACCGCGTCGGTGGCGGTCACTCCGGTGCGCAGCAGCGCGAGCGCCTGCGCCCGGTAGGCGAGGTTGGCGTGGGCCTGGGTGGCGACCGCCCCCACCTCCGCTTCGGCGGCGGGCACCAGCGCCCCGGCGGCGAGGAACCGGCTGGCCACCGCCACACCGTGCAGGCGCCCGTCGGCGGAGCGGGCGACGAGCGAGAAGGTCACGCGCGGATCGTAGCCCGGGTGCGGCGTCCGGCACCGGCGTCGCCGGTCAGAACGGCGGTGCGGCATCCTCCGGCGGGCGGCCCCAGGCACGCCGCGCGTCGGCCACCGCCACCGCCGTCAGGACCACCGCGGCGACGCCCGTCGCGACGAGCGGCGCGAGGCGCACCAGCAGCGGTACGGGCAGCAGCAGCGCGGCGATCCCCACCAGCCGGGACGGGGAGACCCGGCCGAACACCTCGTACTCGAAGCGGGCCCGGCCGGCCAGGAACAGCGCCGGCCCGCCGAGGATCATGGCCAGCCAGGGCAGCTCGTTGTGCCCGGCCGGATGTTCGATGACCAGCTCGTAGCCGATCGCGGTGGCGACCACGCCGATCACCATGACCAGGTGGGTGTCGGCGGCGGAGCGGCCGACGGTGGCCGGGTGCGCGGCCCGGGTCACCGCCTCGCCCAGGATCTGCCCGGCGCGCTGCACGTAGATCCGCCACAGCAGCACCGAGGTGGCGAGCGCGAGGGCAAACGCGGTGACCATGCCGGGGCTGGTGGGGGAGCGGGTGAACGACAGGCCGGCGAGCAGGATCGTCTCGCCGAGCGCGACCAGGAAGATCTGCTGGTAGCGCTCGGCCAGGTGCTCGCCGTGGATGTCCCAGCGGGAGACCGTCGAGCGGCCCAGGCCCGGCACCGGCCAGCCGAAGCGGCCGCCGAGGTACTCCAGCAGCAGCGCCGTGCTCCAGAGCACCACCCGGGCGTTCACCGGCAGCAGCGCGCCGGCCAGCCAGAGCACGCCGGTGGCGCAGAACGTGATCAGCATGCGCAGCTTGAGCCGGCGGTACTGGATCTTGTGCAGCACCAGCATGAGGATCGCCGGCCGGCTGACCTGTGCCACCACGTACGCGGCGGCGAACATCAGGCCGCCGTGGCTGAACGCGCGCGGGATCGCCACCCCCATCACCATGGCCGAGATCAGCGCGGTGATCACGATGACCTGCAACCACAGGTGGTGCGGGTCGTAGCGGCTGGTCGTCCACGCCGTGCCCTGCCAGACGGCCCAGAGCGCGACCAGCAACAGCAGTGTCTTGCCGCCGCCGGTCACCGCCTCCCAGCCGGTCTGCCCGCCCTCCAGCACCAGGTCCTCGAAGGCGCGCGCCGAGATCCGGGTCAGCGCGAACACGTACACCAGGTCGAAGAAGAGCTCCAGGAACGTGGCCCGGTCGGGCCCGCCGCCGGACGTGCGCAGCGCGGCCGGCTCGGCGGTCCTCACCGCCGCGCTCCGTCCCCGGTCCGACTCATGCGGCAGTCGTAACACTCTTTCCCGGCACCTCGGTGCGGATCACCCATATCTGCCTGGATCTTGCTCCGGGCGCTGCCCGACGGGCACCATCGACGGGTGACGAACCGATGGGGCATGACCGTGCCATTGGGCGGAATTCCGCTCGCCGACCACGCCGCTGTCTACGCGGCCCTGGACGACGCCGGGTTCACCGACGTGTGGTCGTCGGAGGTGGCCGGCGCCGACGCGTTCACCCCGCTGGCCCTGGCCGCCGCGTGGTCGCCGCGGCTGCGCCTCGGCACCGCGATCACACCGGTGTTCACCAGAGGACCCGGACTGCTCGCGATGAGCGCCGCCGCGCTGGCCGAGGCCGCGCCGGGCCGTTTCGCGCTCGGCGTCGGCGCCTCCTCGCCGGTGCTGGTACGCGACTGGAACGCGATCGCGTTCGACGAGCCGTTCAAGCGCACCCGGGACGTGCTGCGGTTCCTGCGGGCCGCGTTGCGCGGCGAGACCGTCGACGGGGAGTTCGACACGTTCACCGTCCGGCGGTTCACGCTGGAGCGCCCGCCCAGCGTGCCGCCGCCGGTCGTGCTGGCCGCGCTGCGCCCCGGCATGCTGCGCCTGGCCGCCGCCGAGGCCGACGGGGTGATCCTCAACTGGCTGGCCGCCGACGACGTGCCGACCGCGCTCGCCGAGGTGGGGGAGCGCCGGCCCGGCTTCGAGGTCGCCGCCCGCATCTTCGTCTGCCCCACCGAGGACGCCGCCTACGCCCGCGCACTGGGCCGCCGCATGATCACCGGCTACCTGACCGTGCCCGCGTACGCCGCCTTCCACAGGTGGCTGGGCCGCCAGGACTCACTCGGCCCGATGTGGGAGGCCTGGGCCGCGGGGGACCGGCGGGGCGCCTCCGCCGCCGTACCGGACGAGGTGGTCGACGCGCTGGTGCTGCACGGCTCGCCCGAGCAGTGCGTGGCATCCGTCCGCCGGTACGCCGACAACGGCGTCGACGTGCCGGTGGTCGCGGTGCTGCCCACCCCCGAGATCACCGAAGGTGGCGCGGCGGCCTGGATGGATCTGCTGCCCCGACTCGGCCCCGGAAAGGTGGCCTGAGATGAACCTGACCGACCGGGTGGTGGTGATCACCGGAGGGGCCGGCGGGATCGGCGCGGCACTGGGCCGCCGGTTCGCCGCCGAGGGCGCCGCCGCGATCGTCCTGGCCGACCTGGCCGCCGACGCGGCCCGCGCCGCCGCCGACGCGATCGGCCCGGTGGCCGGCGGCGTCGGACTGGACGTCACCGACGAGGCGGCGGTGCACGCGCTGGTCGACGAGACCGAGCGCCGTCACGGCCGGATCGACCTGTTCTGCGCCAACGCCGGCGTGGCCACCGGTGGTGGCATCGAGGCGCCCGACGCCGACTGGGACCGGGCCTGGAAGGTGAACGTGCTCGGGCACCTGCACAGCGCCCGCGCGGTGCTGCCCGGGATGCTCAGCCGGGGCCAGGGGCACCTGTTGCTCACCTGCTCGGCGGCGGGTGTGCTCACTGCGGTCGGTGACGCCCCGTACACCGCCACCAAGCACGCCGCCGTCGGTCTCGCCGAGTGGCTGGCGATCACCTACCGGGACGCCGGCATCCGGGTCAGCGCGCTGTGCCCACAGGGCGTCGACACCCCGATGCTCGCCGACGGCCTCGCCGAGGGACACCTGGGCGCGCGGGTGATCGCCGCGTCCGGGACGATCCTCAGCCCGGACCAGGTCGCCGACGCGGTGGTCGCCGGGCTGGCCGAGGAGCGGTTCCTGATCCTGCCGCACCCCGAGGTGGCCGACTACGCGCGGCGCCGCGCCGAGGACCCGGACGGCTGGCAGGCCGGGCTGCGCAAACTCGTCCGGAAGCTACGGGCCGGCTCCCCTCAGTCGTGACGCATCGACGGCGATTCAGCCGTCGCCACCGGTTCCGGCTGTCGCCGGCCGAGGTGCCGTCGCTGCCGGCTCCGCCACCGGCGGTCCGGACCGGGTGGGTAGCCGGAGGGCGGCGACTGCTGTGCCGGCCGCCAGGACGCCGAGCACGAGCCAGACCGTGGTGTTGAGGGGCAACTGTTGTCCGGCGATGCTGCCCGCCGAGGCACCCACGACGGTCGCGGCCATCTCGGCGGCGGAGAAGGCGGATCCGACCCGGCCGAGCCGGCGGTCCGGGGTAAGGCGTTGGACCTGGATCTGGACCAGCATCAGCAACGCGCCGCCGGGCAGGCCGGCCAGGGCGATGAACACCAGCGCGGCGGCGAAGTGGTGGATGAGGAAGAGCCCCGCGAAGCAGAGGGTGATCGCCGCCAGGCAGCCGGTGAACGAAAGCCGGAGAAGGCCGCTACGGGACAGCACGTTGCCGACGTACGCGCTGGCCAGGAAGCCGCCGCCCAGCGCGGCCATGAGCACGCCGACATCACCCGCGTCGCCGCCGAGGACGCTGATGACGTACGGCACCAGAAGCACGTTCAGAGCGGCGTTCGCCATCAGGAAGAGGCTGGAGACGCCGAGCGTCGTACGGAGAACGGGATGCCCGAAGAGGAAGGCCAGTCCCTCCCGGATCTGCCCCCGGAAAGCGGCCGGCCAGGACGACGTGTCCGGCCGGCGCCCCTCGTCGGCCACCCGCAGCCGACCCATTCCGAAGATCAGCACGGCCGAGACCAGGTACGTCGCGGAGTCGATCAGCACCAGAGCGTCGAACCCCACGAGGGCGTAGAGCGCGCCGCCCAGGGGCGCGCCGGCGAGGCGGACGATGCCGCTCGCCACCGTGTTCCAGGCGTTCGCCGCCTCCAGGTCACTGCCCCGGCCGACGATGGCGGGCACCACCGCCCGGGCCGCGGGCTGGAAGACGTGCCCGATCGCGCTCTCGAAGAACATCACCGTGTAGAGCAGCCACAGCTTGCCCGGATCGTCGACCACGATCAGCGCGAGCACGACGGCCGCGCGCAGCAGGTCCGCGCCGACCATCACCGCGCGCCGGTCCCACTGGTCGGCCAGCACCCCGGCCAGGGGCGCGAAGACGATCGCGGGCAGGGTCTGCGCGACGAAGGCGAAACCGCTGCTGAGCGTCGACCCGGTCATCGTGTAGACGTAGACCGGCACCGCGACGATCATCAGCCAGTTGCCCAGGTTGGACAAGAGCGTACTGGTCCAGAGCAGACCGAAACGCCGGTTCCTGATGCAGATCACCGCTCACCTTACTTCCCGCGACGCCGGCCGCCGCCCCGGGCGATCCGGTTACGGCTCTTGATCAGCGTCGCCACCGGAGCGGCCCCGGATGGACCGTCCACAACACCTGTCGCCACCGTGACCGGGCCGCGCGCAGCGCGTCCGCGAAGCCGGCGCTCAGTCCTGCGGCCCGGTCCGCCTGTTCCGGCGTGACGCTGCCCGGCGCGAAGCCCGCCTGGTTGAGCAGAGCGGCCAGCTCGTCCACCGCTGCGCCGTCCAGGGCGTCGCTCGCCGCGCCCTCTCCGGGCCGCGCCGCGCGCGCCTCGGCGAGCGTCCGGCGGGCCCGCTCAGCCACCTCGGCCGCTGCCAGGTCCGGCCCGACCGGGTGCCCGGCCAGGCGCAGCGCGTCGGTCAGCTCCCGCCACGCACCGGCGACCCGCGAGCCGGGGTCACCGGTTTCCAGGCGGGAGCGGGTCAGCCGACGGCGCAGCGCGACCAGCACCGCCAGCACCGCCCCGACCAGCAGCGCCAGCCCGCCGACACCACCACCGACCAGCACCGGCGTGCCGAGCCCGCCCTCGTTCCGCGCGGGCGCGGGCGCGGCGGCCGGGGGAGTGGCGCTCGGCTCCTCGGTGGGCGCCGGCACCTCCGACGGTGGCGGGTCCTCCGGCTGCGGCCGGAAGTCCTCCTCCACCGGGCGGGGCTCGGAGTCGGGACGTGGCATCGGGTCGAACGGCACCCAGCCGACGCCGTCGAACAGCACCTCCGGCCAGGCGTACGCGTCGGCGGCCCGCACCGGCCCGTCGCCCCTCGGCTCGAACCCGACCACCACCCGGGTCGGCAGGCCGGCGAGGCGGCCGAGCACCGCGAACGCGGCGGCGAACTGCTCCGAGGTGCCCCGCTGCCCACCGCCGTTACGCGGTCCGAACAGGAAGAACGCCAGGTTCGGGTACGCGTGCCCGCTCGGCGCGTCGGCGGTCACCCGGTAGTGCTCGGCCAGGAACGTGGCGATCGCGTCGGCGCGCGCGTACGGGGCGCCGTTCGACTCGGCGAGCTGGGCGGCGAGCCGGCGCAACGGCTCCGGTGCCCCGTCGGCCACCCGCAGCACCCGGGCGACCTCGTCACCGGCGGGCACGTTCGCCGTGCTCAGCAGGTTCACGTCCGGGCGCTCCCGCACCGAGGACACCGCGTACCGCAGCCCCGGCGCGAGCCCTTCCGGGCGGATCAGCGTCCCGGTCGCCGGGTCGTACGCCACCCGCGCACCCGTGACCTCGCGCGGCGTGGGCACCGCCGGCAGCAGCCGCCCGGTCAGGTCGCCGACGGTGATCTCCTGGCGCACCTCGTCGGTGGCCGCGTCCGGGGCCGGCTCGGCGGCGGGCAGGATCCGCCCCGCGTTGCGGTACGTGGCACCGACCCGCCAGGTCACGCCGTCGTAGTCGCTGAGCACCGCCAGCCGGATCCGCGGCGGCCCGCCGTCACTCGCGCCCGCGACGGTACGCACGTCGAGCAGCCGCTGGTCCGGATTCAACGCCCACCCCGAGATCCGGATCAGCGGGTTCTCGTCCAGCGACTCCACCCGGGGCGGCTCCACGTACCGGCGCGGGTCGACGGGCCGCTCGTCGACCTGGGCGGCCACCACCGGGGCGAGCAGTGCCGCCAGCGCCACCACCACGGCGAGCCCGGCCGCGCTCGCCGCGACCAGCCGCAGCCGCACCGCCGCGCGTACCGCCGGATGGAGACCGGCGGCCGGATCGGGCGCCGGGCCGTCGCGGCGCCCGGGTGTCGCCAGGCCGGCCGCCGCGACCGCCGCGAACAGCACCGTCGGGCCGATCGCCGGATCCGCGTTCGGCCCGACCACGTAGAGCGCGCCGGCGTACAGCAGCGCCGGCGGCAGGTAGCCCAGCAGCACCCGCCCGGCCCGCAGCGCCACCTCGGCGGCGGTCAGCCCGGTCAGCCACGCCGCCACCACCGGGACCAGCACCGTGTCCGGGGCCGGCTCGACCGGGATCATCGCGGTGAGCAGCCGGGGAATCGCGTTGCGGGCCGCGTCGGCGGTCACCTCGCCGAGCCCGCCCGGCAGCGCCGCGTGCGCGGCGGCCAGCCGCAGCGACAGCAGCGTCCACCCGGCCATCGCGGCCACCGACAGCGGCGCCACCAGCCAGGACGGCAGCCGCCGGGCGGCCACGCCGACCAGCACCGACCCGACCGCCGCGCCGGTCATGAGCCGGGTCAGCAGCGGGTCCGCGTACACCCGGTCCAGCACCACGCCGGAGAGCGCGACCAGCACGATCAGCGCGGCCGGCACCGGCACGGCCCGCAACAGCCGGGCCACGCGCTCCGCCGGTTCGGTCCGGGGCGGCGTCACCACCGGCGGACCCCGTCCCACTCGGCGGCGAACGCCGCGCCGTCCGCCGCGTCCAGCACCGTGAGGCCCGCCGCGCCGGCCGGCGTCGGCCCGTCCGCGCCGAACATCCCGACCACCACCGACGGGTACGCGCCGCGCAGCGCGCCGACGTGCCCCAGGTCGTCGCGACCACCCGGCCCGGTCAGGAAGACGAGCGTGTCGCCGAGCCGGTCCCGGCGCAGCCGGCCCGTCACGGCGGGCAGCACGTCCGGCCCGGCGTCCGTCAGGTCCACCGCTGCGAGCCGGTCCAGCGGCCCGGCCGCGCCCGCCGGTTCCACCTCGGCCGGTACGACGAGCAGCAGATGCACCGGCAGGTCCTCCCGCACCGCGGCGGCCACCACCGAGGCCGCCGCCTCGCACGCCGCCTCGAACGACTCCGCGACACCGCCGGCCCGGCCCGGATGCGCCGACACCCGGTTGTCCAGCACCACCACCAGGCGCGGCAGGCTGGTGTCCACGTTCTCCCGCACCATCAGCTCACCCACCCGGGCGCTGGTGCGCCAGTGCACGCGGCGCAACTCGTCGCCCACCACGTACTCCCGCAACGAGTCGAACGTGATCGACCCGTGCGGCACGCTGTCGGTACGCCCGTCCAGGCTGCGCCCCGCGCCCGTGGGCACCGCGGAGAGCGGGTGGATGCGCGGGTGCACCCACACCGGCACCGTGCCGCCGTAGCCGCGCGCCAGCGCCACCAGCCCCAGCGGATCCCGGCGCACCACGCGCAGCGGCCCGACCGGCACCACCCCGCGCCGGTGCGTCGGCACCTCGTACCGCACCACCGTGTCCGCGCCCGGCCGCAACCGCAGCAGCGGCACCGGCACGAGCGCGCCGGCGCAGCGGTCCTCGGCCACCAGGTTCGCCGCCCGCAGCCGGCCGGTGTTGCGCACCGTCAACTCCATCGCCGCCGGCTCACCCCGGGCCACCCGGTCCGGGTCGGCCCGCCGCTCGACGCTCAGCCGGGGCCGCCAGGCCGCGTTCACCACGGCGTAGCCGACCGCCACGCCGGCCGCCGCGCCGAGCACCGTCAGTTCCGGGTACGCGTACCGGAACCCCACGCCGAGCAGCACCATGGCGGCGACGAGCAGCCCGATGCCACGGGCGGTGATCCCCACGCTCAGCCGTGCACCGTTGCGGCCTGGCCCGACGGCAGCGGCACCGGCACCGACGCGACCGCCTGGCGCAGCACCTCGGCGGGCGTCACACCCCGCACCTGCGCGTCGGGGGTGAGCAGCAGCCGGTGCGCGAACACCGGCTCGACGAGCGCCTTGAGGTCCTCCGGCATGATCCAGCCCCGGCCGTCGATCAGCGCGTACGCGCAGGCCGCGCGGGTCAGCGCGATCACCCCACGCGGGCTCACCCCGACCCGCACCTGCGGATGCGTACGCGTCGCCGCCGCCAGCCGCACCGCGTACGCGTAGAGCGGCTCGGCGATGTGCACCCGCCGGGCCATCTTCACCATCTCGCCCACGGTGGCGGTGTCGGTGACGGCGGTCAGCGAGTCGGGGGAGCGGACCGTGGCGCCGCGCAGCACCTCCACCTCGACCGCCTCGTCCGGATAGCCGACGGACAGCTTCACCAGGAACCGGTCGAGCTGGGCCTCGGGCAGTCGGTAGGTGCCGTCCATCTCCACCGGGTTCTGCGTGGCCACCACCAGGAACGGCTGCGGCACCGGATGCCGTACGCCGTCCACGGTGACGGTCCGCTCCTCCATCACCTCCAGCAGCGCCGACTGGGTCTTCGGCGACGCCCTGTTGATCTCGTCGGCGATCACGATGTTGGCGAACACCGGCCCCGGGTGGAACTCGAAGCCCCGGCTGGCCTGGTTGAAGATGGTCACCCCCGACACGTCGGAGGGGAGCAGGTCCGGAGTGAACTGGATCCGCCGCCACTGCCCCTTCACCGTCGCCGCGACGGCCCGCGCCAGCGTCGTCTTGCCGACGCCCGGTACGTCCTCCAGCAACACGTGCCCCTGCGCGAACAAGGCGGTCAACGCCAGCCGCACCACCTGCGGCTTGCCCAGCACGACCGCGTTGACGTTGTCGGCCAGGCGGGCGGCCAGGGCGGCGAAGCCCTGGACCTCCGGCTGGCTGAGCGGTTCGTGCGTGTTCACGGTTGCGCCTCTCGGATGGTGCGGTCAGCAGGCGGGCAGGACGCCGAGGTCGTCGCCGCCCTCCAGGTTGAGCCAGGCCCACGGGATGTACGTCTTGCCCTTGTAGTCCACCTGGACCCACCAGGTGCTCTGCTTGTTGTTGTTGTAGATCCAGGCGTCCACGTCCTCGCCCTTCACCTTGCAGTAGGTGCGCAGCCGGTGGCCGTCGCGCACCCAGCCCGCCTGACGGTCGTTGTCCTGCCGGGGAACCTCGAAGATCTCGTTGCCGTTGCGGCCGGCCACGTCCTTGTCGCAGTACGTCCGCTGGTCGCCGTCCGGACCGTTCTTGCACGTGGCGATGCCGTACACCGGGTCGGTGGTCTGCGCGCGGGAGGCGGTGCCCTTACCGGCGGCGTTGCTCGCGGTCAGCGTCACCGTGTACGCCGTCCCCGGCGTCAGGCCGGTCACCCGCAGGCTGGAACAACTGCCGCTCGCCGTCTTCCCGCCGGTCGCCGCCGTGCAGGAGGCGCGACCGCCGCCCGCGTCCACAGTAAACGTAACTGTCACCGACGTGGCGTCCGCCGACGAGCCGGTCACCGTGATCCGGGGCTCGGCCACCGTCCGCGCGGTGGTGCTCGCCTCCGGTCCCGGCCCGGCCTCGTTCACCGCCTTGACCTTCACCGTCACGTTCTGCCCGTTGCCCAGGCCACCCACAGTGGCCTGGACGTCGGTCACCTCGACGGACTTCCCGGCGGCCTCCACCACGTACTTCGTCACCGGGCGGCCGTTGTCCACCGCCGGGGACCACTGCACCGCGATCGTGCCCGGCTGGTCGGCGACTGTGGACGCGCGCAGCTCCGTCGGTGCCTTCGGCGTGGTGAACGGCACCACCGTGTTGCTCACCGGCGACGCCTTCGACCCGGCGCCCTTCTCGCTGACCGCGGTCACCGTGAACGCGTACTGGGTGCCGTACTCCAGTTGCCCGGCCGGCACCACCAGCTCCGTCTTCGCCGACTCGCCCGCCGGGGCGCTCGCGCCGGCCGAGGTCGCCGTCACCGCGTACTTCGCGATCGTGTTGCCCTGGCCGTCGGCCTCCGGCCAGCTCACCCGCACCGTGCCGTCCGGTCGCGCCTCGGCGGTCACCGACGCCGGCGGGTCCGGCACCTCAGCGGTCGGCACCACCGGGTTGCTGCGCCGCGACGGCCCCTCACCCTTGGCGTTCACCGCGTGCACCGAGAACGTGTACGTCTCACCGTTTGTGAGGCCGGTGATCTCCAGGGCACGCTGGTTCGCGCCGACCTGGTGGGTCTGACCGGCGCCCTCCACCACGTACCGGGTGATCTCGGCCCCGTTGGACGCGGCGGCCTGCCAGCTCACCCGCGCCGACGCGTCACCGGCGGCGGCGGTGACCGACTTCGGCGCACCCGGCTTGCCGACCTTGGGCTTCTTCGGCGGGGGCGGCGGCGGAGCTACCGGCGGCGGGTCGCCGCCGAGCACGTCGTTGGCGTACTTGTCGACCTCACGCACCTGGTTGCGGTCGTCGACCACCTGCGCGGTGGACGAGTCCGGCGGGTTGATGAACAGGTGGTTCTCGCGCACCTCCAGCTCGACCGGACCGGGGCGGCCGGAGCCCTTGACGGTCTGCACGAGCTGCCCCTCGCCGTCGAAGGCGTACACCGTGCCGGTGGTCTCGTCGGCGCAGTAGAACCGGCCCGCCCACGCCACCGCCGGGCTCAGCCGGGCACCGGTGCCGGGCACCGTGAACCGCTTGACCTCGCGGCTGTCCCGCACCACGTGCACCGACCGGTCACCGGAGACCGTGACCGGCACCTGCGGCCCGCTGGTCCGCGTCGGCAGGTTGCCCGGCGCTGTCATGCTCAGCTGCGCCCGCCGGGTCTGCCCGCCGGCCACCGTCACCAGCGACGCCGAGGTCCGGTCCAGCACCGCGACGCCGTCGTCCAGCGTGGACACCACGAGGTCGTGCGCCGGCTCGGCCACGTCGTACGTCTCGACGCGCTTCGGGCTCAACCCCGCGGGCGGCGCGTCACCGGGCGTCTCGGGCAGCTCGGCGGCGGTCACCGCCGAGACGGTGCCCTCGCTGGGCACCGCGACCCACAGCTTGCCGGTGCCGTCGAACGCGCCGCCGGTGATGCCCGGCGGGTAGCGGACCGGCTCGCCCACCGGAGTCAGCGCCCGCGGGTCGAGCTGTCGGACGATGCCCTGCACCGCGTCCACCACGAACGCCGCGTCCTCGTGCAGCGCCACGCTCACCCCGAGCCCCGGGGCGGTCGGCGTGGTCGCGGTGATCTGCAGCGTCGCCAGGTCCAGCGAGCTGACCCGGCCGGTGTTGAGGTCGCGCAGGATCAGCAGCCGGTCGGTCTGGGCCACCTGCATCTGGTGCCGCCGCCCACCCGGCACCTCCATCCGGGTGTCCACCCGCGCCGTGACGCCGTTGACCCGGGCCAGCTCACTGCGGGTGGTGCTCCACAGCCAGGAGGACGCGTCGAAACTCGCCACCGCGTTGTCGGCCGCGCCCAGCCCGAGCACCGTGAGGCCCATCGCGGCCAGCAGAGCGGCCACCGTACCGATGGTGACCAGCCCACCCCGCATCCGCGATCGTGGACGAGCCTGCTCCGGCCCGGTGCCCGTGACGTCCTCGATGGTGGTCACTGCCGGCTGCCTCCCGTGTCGGTGGGGGAGGGGCGATGCGCACGGCCGACCCTCCCCAGAGCCGGGAGCCATCATAGGTGCCGCCCGGAGGCGGTGAAACCCGCACCGTCCTCCTGTGGACACCGAGCGTGTCGCTCGTGGACCGTCAGTTCGGGGTACCGCCGCCCTCCCGGTCCGTGCAGACCTGACCCGAGGTGGCGTACGAGTCGGTCGAGTAGACCGCCAGGACCGTGAAGCAGTAGTCCAGCTTCGCGCTCAGCCCGTTCACCGTGTAGCGGGTCTGCCCGGCGTCCACAGTCGCCATCACCCCGAGCTTCTGCCCGGCCCGGCCGCCCGCCACCACGAACGGCACCCCGCCGTTCGTCGGGTCGGTCCAGGTCACCGTGACGGTCGTACTGTCGTCGCGCAACGCCAGGTCCCCCGGCGGCGGCCCGGCCACCTTCGGCGACGCGGCGCCGGACGCGGGCACGGGGGCGGGCGGCGGCGCCGCCTCCCGGTTCAGCAAGACCGCGCCGACACCGACCGCCGCCACCACCGCGAGCACCGCACCCCCGACCACGAGGGCCAGCACCGTGCGATTCCGGCCGTGCGCCGGTTCCTCCGTCCCGGGGTACGCGGCCGGCGGCTGGTGGAACATCGGCGGGGTCGCCGGCCAGGCGCTCTGCTCGGGTTGGGCCGGCGGCTCCGGTCGGGTGGACTCGGGGAAGTCCAGCAGGTCCTCGTAGATCGTCATCGGCCGGTTCGGTTCGGCCTCACCTGCCGCGTCGGCCGGTGCCGCCTCGCCTGCCGCGTCGACGGGTGCCGGCTCGTCCTCTTCCGGGTCGGGGTCGGCGGGCCGGTCGACCGGCTGGGAGGGGGCGACGCTGCTCCACGGCGGCGCGACCATGCCCCACGGCGGTACGGAGGACCCGCTCACCGGTGCGGCGCTGACCGGTGCCGCGGGTGGTCCGCTGACGGGCGGTGGATAGGTGCCGGGGGGAGCGCTGACCGGTGGGTGTCCCGCTGGTGGTCCGCTGGCCGTCGGAGGGTAGCCGGGTCCGGGCGGCGCGCTGACCGGCGGGCCGGGAGGGCCGCTGACGGGTGGCCCGCCGGCCAGCGACGGGTAGACGGGTGCCGGTGGTCCGCTGACCGGCGTCGGGTGGCCAGGTGCGGGCGATCCGCTGACCGGGGTCGGGTGACCGGATGCGGGTCCGCTCGCCGGTGGGGAGTAGCCCACCGCCGGTGCGGCAATGACCGGTGCGGCGGGGGGTCCACTGACCGGTGGTGGGTAGCCGGGTGCGGGTGGCCCGCTGACCGGTGGCTCTGGAGGCCCGCTGACGGACTGCCCGGAGGGCCCGCTGACCGGGTGCACAGGAGGCGCGCTGACCGGAGACGCCGAGGGCGATCCGATCGGCGGTGCGCTGACCGGCGTTGCGCCGGCGGGTGACTGGCCGGCCGGCGCGGCGCTGCTGGGCGGCGTGCTGACCTGGGGGGCGACGGGCGGTGGTGCGGCGTCTGCCGTCGGCGCACCGGTGGCGGGTGCGCTGGGGGCGCCTGCTGAGGGCGAGCTCGGCCGCGTCACGCTCGCGGCAGCATCGCCTCCACCCGTAGCCGACGGGCTCACCGGCGGTCCGTCGACCGGGGGTTCGCCGGCGGCGCCGGTCGCTGCGGGCTTCACCGGGGTGCTGGGGGCAGCCGCTGCGGCGTTGCGCGCTGCCTCCTCTTCCAGCAGCGGACCGATCTGCTGCACCTGGATGGTCGGCTTGTCCCAGCCCGGTCCACCGGGGACAGACGGTGTCGTACCCCGGCCGGATGCGCTCGGCTCGGCGCCGATGGCCCGGTCCACGGCGGGCCGCGGGGGAGCGGTTGCCTCGGCCGTCGGTGTCGCCTGCGGGGCGGGCGCCGGCCGGGGCGGAACAGGCACCGAAGTCGGCGTCGGTGCGGCGGCGGTCGGCGCCCGTTCGGCCGTCGGCTGGGAGGTGGGCGCCGGTGGGGCTGCCGAGGCCGCAGGGGTGACCGGTGGCGGGGCGGGCGGGGAAGACACGGGCGGTACGACCGGAACGGCCGGGGGTGGTGGCAGGACGCCGCTCGCCGGAGCCGGCACGCGCGGCGCCGGTGGCAGGACGGTCGGAGGTGGCGGCACGAGGCCCGTCGAGGGCGTCCGCGACGGTGGCGGGGTGATCCCGGCGGAGGGCGGCGCGGTGACCGGCGTCGCGGGCGGGGGTGGGATGACCGGCGGGGGCGGCAGCGTGGGCGTACCGGCGGTTCCGGGCATCCGCTGCTGCGGCGGTGGGGGCGTGCCGGCCGTTCCGGGCATCGGCGAGGGCGGTAGCGGTGGCGTGCCGGCGGTTCCGGGCACCGGCGTCCCGGCGGTCGGTGCTGTCGTCGGAGTGCCAGGCGCCGTCGCGGAGGTTTCCGGTGTCGGACCGGGCATCGACGTGCCGGCGGTTGCCGGGTGCGGGAGCGTGACGGGGGCGCGCGGCGGCACCGGGGTCACCCCGGGAGCGGCGGCCGGCCGGCCGGCCGTTGCCGGTGGAGCCTGGGTGGCGCGCTGAGCCGGGGGAACCGGGATGACGCCTTGGGCCGGGGGCACCGGGCGGACCCCGGGAACCTGCGGGGCCGCCCCGGCAGTCGGCGGCTTTGCTGGGACGGCGGGTGCGACGGGCACTGCCGGGAACCGGGAGGTGGCCTCTTCCGTGATGGGCGCGAACCGGGAGGTGGGCTCCTCTGCGATGGGCGCGAACCGGGAGGTGGCTTCCTCCGTGACCGGCGCGAACCGCGTCGTTGCCTCCGAGGCGGGCGGCGATGGCGGTGCCCACGGACTCGCGGGTCCGTTCGGCCCGGCGGCGGGACGCTGGTGCGGCGGGGCGGGCGCCACCGGAGGCGGCGGAGCCACGATCCGCGGGTCCGGCGCGGACTGAGGCGGCTGCCCGGCGTGGGGCGCATGCGGTGCCGGGCCCGGGCGGGGAGCCCACTGCGAACCGGGTACCGGCGCACTCGCGGCGGGTGGCCCCGGGGTGACCGGTCCGGGCGGGGCCGGAGTGTGCGGGTGCGGCGGCGTGACCGCCCGCAGCGAGACGCTGGGCTCGGGCACTCCGTGCCCGGGGTACCCGGAGGAGGCGGGACCGGGGTGCCCGGGTCGGCCCGGATTCGGGTAGCCGGGAAGGGGTGGAGCGGGGACCGGGCCGGCAGCGGCGGCGGAGCCGCCGGGGGAGGGGCCATAGCCTGCGGGAGCGGCGGCGGAGCCGCCGAGGTACTGGCGGGCTGCGCGTACCGCGGGGTGGTCCGGACCGAGCACGGCGGCCCCGGCGGTCGCCACGCGGCTGTAGTTGCGGCGGGCCTCGTGCCGGTTGCCGAGCTCCTCGGACACCCCGGCGAGGTCGAAGCTGAGCGCGAGCATCAGCGGGTCGGTCTCGCCGCGGCGGCGCTCGCCGGCCGCGTAGGTCTCCTCGAGGACGCGGCGGGCGGCGGCCGGGTCGTCGGCCTCCCGGTGCAGCCGGGCCAGCAGGTGACCGGTGGCCAGGACGTCCTGGTGGTCCTCGCCGTACGCCGGGCGGGCCGCGACGATCGCGTCGGCGAGCAGGCGGCGGGCGCTTGTCAGATCACCCGCGGCGCGCAGCGCGAGGGCCTGGTGTTGAGTGGCGATCAACGGGGAGGGGTGGGACACGGGAGCAATGCTGCCCGGAATCGCCTGTTGCGCGCTACCCACCCGATGTTTGTGGGTGCTGACCTGCGCAAACATGCCGCGCTGGAGCTGATGTGCATGATCGTTCCGGGCCGTGTACAGTAATGCCCCGTGCGGCCCGCCAGGCCGACCGATGCGGTGAGTAGCTCACATTGGTCGACCGGGTAGGCTGATACGTGCAGGTCCGGGTGGCGGAATGGCAGACGCGCTAGCTTGAGGTGCTAGTGCCCGTATAGGGCGTGGGGGTTCAAGTCCCCCCTCGGACACGTTAATACCCCACGGAATCTCCGGTGGGCATTGCGCTTGGCTCGCCGGTGTGCTATCGGCGATCGGATGTGAGGGTCAAGTCCCAGGGGTTGCCATGGGAGATGATGGTCATTTGGTTTTCGCGCAGAATCGCTACCACCTCCGTTGGCGCAAGGGCGTGAGCCCGCCGCCTCGCTTGGCCCTGCCTGCTGCTGCGGTGAATGTCTGCCGTGAGGCTGGTAAGTAGGTCGTCCTCCCGTAGGTAGATGTTCTTGAGGCCGCATGGGAGCTTCGCGCTGGTGTGCCCGTGCCGGCAGCGGTAGCCGGCTCGGCCGTGCACCCAGTGCGATTCCATCCGCCGCCCGCAGTGGCCGCAGCGCAGCAGACCGGACAGCAGGAACGTGCGGGCGTGGCCGTCCTCGGGGGTCGGGTTACATCGGATGGATTGGGCGGTGACGAAGTCCTCCTCGCTGACCAGCGCGGCGTGCGCCATCTCCTTAGAGACCACCCACTCCCCGGCCGGGTTCAACCGGTGCACCTCGCTGCGCTGGTGGTCGACGGGGTTGTGGTCGGTGCGTTGCCGGTTCCAAACCTCTCGGCCGGTGTAGCGGGGGTTGCTCAAGATTGCGGCGACCGTGCGCAGGGTCCATCCGTCTCCGCTGCGGTGCGGGTTGCGGTCCGGGTCGACGCCGGACGGGCAGGGAATCTCCATTTCGTTCAGTGCTCGGGCGATGCTGGCGACGCTGCGGCCGGCAAGGCGTTGGGCGAACATCCACCGTATGTGTGGGGCGGTGGCCGGATCGGGTTCGAGCCGGCGTAGCCGGCGGCCCCAACGGGCGTGGGCGGCGTTCGGGTGAGGCCCGGCGTCGGCGAGCCGGTAGCCGTAGGGTGGCCGGCCGCCGAGGTAGCGTCCCTGTTCGCGGGCTTGTGCCTGCATCGCGGCCATGACCCGGAACCGCGCGCGCTGTACCTCGCGTTTGGACTGAGCCCCCAACATCATGATCAACGCCCGGTGAGTGGGGTTGTGGTAATCGAGTGGGCCGTCGGTCTCGGGTAGCCACAGCTGTACGCCGTGGCGCTCAAGGGCTGGGGCGAGGTGTAGTAGTTGGTTGCCGTGGAACGCGCGTTCGTACTCACCGACCACGATTGCGTCGAACGCGCAATCGGGATCAGCGAGCGCATCCAGTAGCGCTGCGGCTTGCGGACGCTCATCCCACGTCTTGCGGCGGGAGTGTCCGATGTCGAAGAACTCGGCCACGACCGTGCCGCGCCCTGCGGTCAGGCCGAGGGCCACCTCACGTTGCCAGTGGTACGACGATGCCGGGTCCTGGAAGTCCTTCGTTGACATTCGTCCGTAGAACGCGAACCTCAGCCCGCGGCCGGAGGGAGTCGCGTCGGGGCGACTCGCGGCCGCACGCTTCTGTTCGCGATCGATCCACCCGGTCAGCAGGTCCGGATTGCTCATACTTGTGGCAGTTGTCGTCACGTCTCGCTCCGTCGATAGGCAGTTGCTTGCGGAGCCGAGACTGCTCACTCACGACCACGCTTGGCCAGAGCGGGCACCTAGAAGCGTTCTCTCTCAGCGCTTCAATCGGCGGGGTCCGGGTTGTTGCGTGGTTGCTTTCAGGGGACAGTTACGGCGGCCGCTCCTGGCCGTGCTGGTGCAGGATCGCGCGCGAGCTCGTCGGCATGCTGCCGGGATTCGAAGTCCGGTTCGGCTACCCGCCGGACCGGCACACGATCGGCGGCCCGGCGGGGGAGGAGGAGCTCGCCTCGCTCGCGGGCACGCGTCTGCCCGGTGATCTGCTCGTGTGGTACCGGCATGTGCGCGAAGTAGGTCTGCCGGACATCGGCAACGGCTACTTCATCCACGAACCCGGCCTGGTCGCGCCCCGGGAGGTGACGTCCATTCGGGGGCGCTTCACCGCTGATGTGGTCGTGTTCGCCAGTGATGGTGGCGGCAACCTGTCCGCGGTAGGCGCGGTGACCGGCTCGCCGGTGTACCGGCTTCCTGCCGGCGAGATCGTCTCTGGTGTCTACCGCAGCGATGACCCACGATTCGACGTGGTGGCAGTGAATTTGATCGGCTTTCTCGACCGGCTACGCGACGCGGTTGAGGTGTTCGCCGCCACGGGCGCAGCCGGCGACTTGTAGAATCGGCTGGCACGGCTCGGTCGGAGAGGTGAGACTTCGTGGCTGTGGCACAGGTTGCGGGTGCTCCGGCTGGCCAGTTCCTCCGTGCCCAACGCCCTCGCCGCGCTTCTGCTGCACATCCGCGACCTGACCCATCGCCGACCCCACGTCTACTTCGAGTGGACCGAGGGCAACCCGGCCGGCAACTTCCTGCGCTACCCGATCTTCGGTCAGGGCGAGATCGCCTCCGTCACCCGGGAGATCCTGCGCCGGCAGGAGCCCGACCCGACTCGGCGGCCCCGTGCACACCGGCTGACCCGGCGCGGACGCGTCCGCCGGACCGGGCCGGAAGACCCTGCGCCTGGGCCACCCCCGGGGGCGAGCATCAAGGGGGTACGCGGACCAAGAGGAAGCTCATGGCTGACAGCGACGCCCGTCCCGCCCGACGGCACCGGCACACCCACTGGCCGCCGGCGGTGGTCAACCGGCTGATCCTGGAGGTCCTACGTTCCGGCGCCTGCACGGCCTGCTCGACGGGCAACTGTGCGAGGTGCGCTACCGCGCCGCCGACGGGCGGCCGGCCAGCCTGCCGGTGCGCTACGCCGTGGCGGGGGAGCGGTACGTCGTGCTTGTCGGCGACGCCTCGATGTACCGCTCGGTGAACACATGCCGGCGCCATCTGTCCGACCATTGGTTCGACGAGTGGCGTGACTTTCCACCGATTCACTCCATGCGGGCCTGCTGCCCGCCGACCGGTGGGTGCGGCGGACCGCGCTGGATCGTGGGTCTTCAATGGCGCAGGCGATACCGATAGGGTTGCCACCACGGTGCGACGGGGGCGGGGTGGAGCGTGGTCGTGCACTACAACCCATACGATCCGGCGACTCACGCGGATCCCTATCCGGTGTATGCGCGGCTGCGCGCCGAGGCACCGGTCTATCGCAACGACGAGCTGGACTTCTGGGCCCTGTCGCACCACGCGGACGTGGCCGCCGGCTACCTCGACCACGTCCGCTTCTCCAACGTCAACGGCAACACCATCGAGCCGGCCAGTTGGGGGCCGAACGCCTGGCGGTACGCGTCGGTGCTGGGCATGGATCCGCCCCGGCACACGAACGTCCGGATGCCCGTCTACCGCGCGCTCAACCAGCGATTGAGCGAGATCGAGCCGGCCGTGCGTGACCTCGTCCGGGCCCGGCTCGACGCGGTGCTGCCCTCCGGTGAGTTCGACTTCGTGACAGACTTTGCCGCGACGTTCCCGATCGACGTGATGTCGCTGGTCATCGGCATTCCGGCCGGTGATCGTGAGCTTATTCGGCGGTTGGCCGAGGCGGTCGTGGCACGCGAGGAGGGCTCGCACGACGTGCCCATCGTCGCGCTCGAGGCGACGCTGGAGCTGATGGACTACTACACCGCCCTGGTCAGGAGGCGGCGCGAGGAGCGCGGCGACGATCTCGTCTCCCGGGTGCTCGACGACGTGGACCGTGGCGCCGGTATCACCGACGAGGAACTGGTGGCGTTCCTTAACCTGATCACCGCGGCGGCCAACGACACCATCATCCAACTGCTCAGCCAGGCGTGGTACTGGGCGAGCCGTTACCCGCGGCAGCGGGAGATCGCTTTCGCCGGTGAGATCGAGGGCTGGATCGAGGAGACACTGCGGTTCGACAACCCGAACCAGTTCGCCGCCCGCACGGCAGCCGTCGACATCCCGCTGCACGACGCGGTCATCCCGGCCGGCGGCCGGGTCCTCCTGCTGACCGGTTCGGCCAACCGCGACCCGGCGGTGTTCCCCGACGGCGACGACTACGACCTGCGCCGCAACACCTCCAGCAAGCTCAGCTTCGGCAACGGGCGACACTTCTGCCTCGGGGCCCGGCTCACTCGACTGGAAGCCCGTGTCGCGCTGGAGGAGCTGGTCGCCAGCGTCGCCGACTTCGAGATCGACGAGGCGGGCGCGCGGCTGGTCGTGATGGCCGAGGCCCGTGGCTTCGCGGCCCTGCCGACCTCGGTCCAGCTGCGATGAGCGACCTGGACCTGGAGCTGAACCTGGACCGCGTCGCCGAGGCGACCCGGATGGTCGATCCGGTGTTCCGCGACTCCCCCCAGTTCGTCGACGACCGCCTGTGCGCCGCGATCGGACGGGAGGTGCTGGTCAAGGTGGAGACGGTCAACCCGGTCGGCAGCTTCAAAGGCCGCGGCGCGTCGTACCTGGCGCACCGGGTGGCCCGGCGTCATGACCGCGCCGCGCCCACCCTGGTCTGCGCGACCAGCGGCAACTTCGGGGTGGCGGTGGCCTACGCCGGCCGGGCGCACGGGCTGGGCGTGCATGTCTTCGTCCCGCCCGACGTCAACCCCGCCAAGCGCGCACGGATGGTCGCCTGCGGCGCCGAGGTACGGGCCGTCACCGCGTGCGACACCGACTCCGTGGAACGGACGCTGCGCGACCACGTCGGCGCCGAACCGGGCCGGATGCTGGTCACCGGCGGTGAGCCGGAGATCGCCGAGGGAGCCGCCACCATCGGCGCCGAGCTGCTGACCAGGGCGGGGAACCTGGACGCGGTGGTGCTGCCGGTCGGCGGCGGTGCTCTGGTCACCGGCGTGGCGCTGTGGTTCGCGGCGCACTCGCCGCGTACCCGGATCATCGGCGCCTGCGCGGCCGGCTCACCGGCGGTCGCCGCCAGCTGGCGGGCCGGGCACCCGGTGTCCGGCGCCGTCGAGACCATCGCCGAGGGGATCGCCGTCGATCGGCCTCACCCTGCGGCGGTCCGTCGGTTGCGGGCGTTCGTACACGACATGGTGCTGGTCGACGACGCGGCGATCCTGCGGGCCACCAGCCTGATCGCCGGCACGCTGGGCCTGCTGGTCGAGCCGACCGGCGCCGTCGGGCTGGCTGCGGTCGCGGCCGGCGCCGGCCCTGGCCGCCGGGTCGCTACCGTGCTGACCGGCGGTGCCCCGCGTCCGGAGCTGCTTCCGGCGCTTCTCGGCCTGGGCTGATCGCGGCTCAGAACAGGACGGCGATGTCGTCCAACGCCAGGTCCAGGGCGAGCAGGATTTCGTCGATCTCGGCGGGCTCGATGATCAGCGGTGGAATGATCATGATCGCCGGCCACAGCGCGAGCGTGGAGACGAGAACCCCGCGCGCCTCCATCGCCAGCCGGAGATGATTGGTGGCCGCCTCCTCGACCGGCTTTCCGTCAGAGTGGCCCAGCTCGACCGCGTACATCAAGCCGGAGCCCCGGACCGCGGTGATCCGTGGGTGTCGCGAGGACAGCGCGAGCAGGCCCGCGTGCAGCTGTTCACCGCGCGCCGTCACATTGTCCAGCAGGCCTTCCTTGGCCAACGTCTCGATCACCGCGATGGAGGCGGCCAGCGCCAGTGGGTGGCCGTCGTTGGTGGAACCGATGAAGAACTGCCGGGTGTAGGGCAGGTCGTAGAGCTGCGCGAAGATCTCGTCCGACAGCACGACTGCGGCGAGCGGCGCGTACCCGGAGGTCAGTCCCTTACCGAGCAGGAGGATGTCGGAGTCGACGTCCAGTTGCCCGGTGCGGGTGAATGCGCCGGTGCGCCCCATGCCGGTGGTCACCTCGTCCACGACGAAGTGGATCCCTCGCGCGCGGCAGAACGCGGCCAGCGAGCGCAGGTAGTCTGCGCCGAGAACGTGGCCGCCCTCGCCGACGATCGGCTCCACCACCACCGCGGCGACCCGCTCGGGCCCGTAGTCCTCGATGGTGCGCTCCAGGTCGCTGCGCGATCCGTCACCCATCGGCTCGAACGGGCCGGGCGCGTGGCGCACGTCCGGCAGCAGTGGTCCGGCCTGCCGGTGGACGTAGGGCAGGCCGGTGAGCGCGCCACCGGCGGCGCCGAGTCCGTGGAAGCCACGCCACATGCCGAATACCGCCGTCCGGTCCGGCTGGCCGGCCGCCCGGTGCAGGAACCGGGACAGCAACATCGCCGTCTCGTTCGCCTGGGAGCCGTTGCTGCAGTACCGAACCTTCTTCAGATTCGGCGGAAGGTGCGGGAGAAGGGCGTTGGCGGCCGTCACCGCGATCTCTGCCGGCCGGCCGTAGCCGATCAGATTGGCGTACGGGAGCGCGTCGACCTGCCGCTTGATCGCTTCGCGGACGGCCGGGTGGTCGTAGCCGAGGGTGACGTTCCACAGCCCGGACCGGGCGTCCAGGAACCACCGCCCGCCACTGTCGCGCACCCGGACCCCGCGCCCCTCGGTCAGCATGACCGACGGGGACAGGGTCTTCAGGTACGCGTTCATCGCCGGACTGTTCCACAACGGATAGTCGTCCGCTTCGATCACCGGCTCAGCCCTTCTGCGCGACCAACTCGTCGATCGCCTTGGCCAGCTCGACCGCGGTCGGGTTCTCGAAGATCAGCATGAGCGGTAGTTCGACCGCGAACTCCTCGCGCAGCTTGTAGGTGGACAGCGTGGCCGACATCGAGTTGCCGCCGATGGCGAAGAAGTCGTCGTCGCCGGCGATGCTGTCCCTCTTCAGAACGCCGGACCAGATCCGCAGCACGGTCTGCTCGGTACCGGCACCGGGGCCGGCGGTCGGTTCGGTGGTCATGGGTGTCCTCCTGCGGCATGGTTGGTATGGGTTGGTCTCTCCGGGCTCGCCAGGACGGTGTCCAGGAGTGCCCGGTAGCTCTCGGCGAACGCCGCGACCGTGGTCGCGTCGTACAGGTCGGTGCTGAACTCGACGGTGCCGTCGACCCCGTCGTCGCCGCGCACGACCGTCACATCGAGATCGAACTTGACTGTTCCGTTGTGGACCTCGACGGTCTCGGCCTCGATGCCCGGCAGGTCGAGCCCGCGCCCGCGGTCGTCACGCACCGAGAAGATCACCTGGAACAACGGGGAATGATTCGGTCCGCGGGTGGGGTTGAGGCCCTCCACCACGGCCTCGAAGGGCACGTCCTGATGGGCGAAGGCGGCGAGCGTGACCTCCTGAACCCGGCGCAGCGCGGCGGCGAACGCCGGGTCGCCGCCCAGGTCGACCCGCAGCACCACGGTGTTGGCGAAGAACCCGATGAGCGGGGCGGTCTCCGGGCGCAGGCGCCCGGACACCGGCGTCCCGATTGCCAGGTCGCTCGCCCCGCTGGCCTCGGCCAGCACGGTGAACAGCGCGGTGACCAGCACCATGAACTCGGTGACCCGGTGCTGCCGGGCGAACTCGGCGAGCCGGACCGCCCCGGCCGCGGGCAGCACCGGGAAGCGCAGCTGGTCACCGCGGCCGGAGGGGCGGCGCGGCCGGGACCGGTCGGGCGGCAGTGTCACCAGCGGGACCCCGGCCAACTGCCGCCGCCAGTAGGCCAGGTCGGACGGGCGGGTGGCGGGGACGATGTCACGGGCCTGGGCCGGCAGTGGCGGCAGCGGCCGACCGAGGTAACCGGCGCGCAGTTCGTCCCACAGCACGCCGACCGACCAGCCGTCGAACGCCGCATGGTGCACGGTCAGCGCCAGCAGGTGCTCACGGGGCGCGACGCGGACCAGGCGCACCCGGATCAACGGCCCGGTCGCGAGCGGGATCGGCTCTGCCGCGTCCGAGGCGGCCGCCTTCTCGGCGACCCGGCGGGCCTCGGCCAGTGGCCGGTCCGACACGTCGTCGACGACCGGCGCCACACACCCCGGCTCGCGGACCCGCTGGACCGGCCCGTGCTCGTCCTCCAGCACGAAGGCCGAGCGCAGTACCTCGTGCCGCGTGACCGTCCGGGTCACCGCGGCGCAAAGTGCCTCGACATCGAGTTCGCCGCTCAGGCGGACGACCAGCGGTACGTTGTAGGCGGGCACACCGGGCCGTAGCTGGTCCAGGAACCAGAGCGCGCGCTGGCCGGGCGTCAGCGGCGCCGGACGGCCGCCGGGAACGCGTGCCACCGCCGGCCCGGCCGGGACCGGGTCGGCGTGCCGCCGGTCGAGTTTGGCCGCGAGCTCCGCCACGGTCGGATGCCGGAACACCGTGATCAGCGGCAGCTCCACCCCGAACGCGTCGCCGACCAGGGCGGCCATCCGTGTCGCCAGCAGCGAGTTGCCACCGACGGCGAAGAAGTCGTCGCGGGCGCCCACCCGATCGCGGCCGAGGACCCGCGACCACACCTCGGCCACGCGGATCTCGGCCCCCGTGCGCGGCGGCAAGTGTTCTGCCGTCCGGTCGACGTCCTGCCCGCGGCGGCGCAGCGCCTCGCGGTCCACCTTGCCGGTGGTGGTCAGCGGCAGCGCGTCGGTGCGAATCCAGGCGGTGGGCACCATGAAGGACGGCAGCCGTTCTCGCAGGTGGGCAACCAGCACGGCCGGCTCCTCGGCCGTCACCACGTGCGCGACCAGCTCGGTCGTCAGCCCGTCGCCGCGGGGAAGGACGAACGAGTCATGCACGGCCTGATGCCGGTTCAGCTCGGCTACGATCTCACCCGGCTCGATCCGAAACCCGCGTATCTTGAGCTGGTCGTCGACCCGGCCGAGGAACTCCAGCACGCCATCCGTGGTCCACCGGACGAGATCGCCGGTCCGGTAGAGCCGCTCGCCGGGCGCCCCGAACGGGTCCGCGACGAACCGTTCGGCCGTCCGGCCCGACTGCCCGTGGTAGCCGCGCGCCAGGCCGGCGCCGCCGATGTACAGCTCACCGGCGATGCCGGCCGGCACGTGCCGCAGCCGCACGTCCAGGACGTGGACGCGGGTGCCACCGATCGGCCGTCCGATCGGTATCGAGGTCGCGTCGGTGGTGGCGGCCACCGGGTGGGTGGTGGCGAAGGTCGTGGTCTCGGTCGGCCCGTACCCGTTGACGATGAGCAGGTGCGGATGCGCGGCCGCGAGCCGTCGGATGTGCGGGACGGACAACGCCTCACCGCCGGTGATCAGCAGCCGCAGGGGAGCCAGGGCGGCTGGGACCGTGTCGACGACGAGATTGGTGAGCGCTGCGGTGAGCCACAGCACGCTCACCGCCTCGCGGCGTAGCAGCTCGCCCAGCCCTCCCGGGTCGACCGCGCCGGGCGGGTGGACCACCAGCCGGCCACCGTGGCTGAGCGGCGCCCAGACCTCCAGCGTGGACGCGTCGAACGCCACCGGCGCGAGCATCAGGAACGTGTCCTCGGCGCCGATGCGAAGCTGGTCGAGACCGCGCACCAGCCGGGTCACCGCGCGGTGCGGCACCGCCACGCCCTTGGGTCGGCCGGTGGAGCCGGAGGTGTACATGAGGTAGGCGAGA
The DNA here is from genome assembly GCF_027460145.1 of Micromonospora sp. WMMA1949. Lineage (NCBI taxonomy): Bacteria > Bacillati > Actinomycetota > Actinomycetes > Micromonosporales > Micromonosporaceae > Micromonospora > Micromonospora sp. WMMA1949. The sequence goes on from NZ_JAPZBG010000001.1 coordinate 4,846,374, forward strand.
TCATCCGGGTCGGGCCGAGCCGGGGGAGCGTCCGTGAGGAAGCCGGGCTCCTCCGTGGGCGGCTCGTCGAGCAGGATCTGAGGCGTCCCGTCGGGCAGCACGCCGGCCAGTGACCGCTCCGTGACCACCACCGCCGCACCACTGTCGGCCAGCATGAACCCGACCCGGGCCGGCGGGTAGGTCGGCTCGATCGGCACGTAGGCCGCGCCCGACTTCAGGACGGCCAGCAGCGTGACGATCAAGTCCGCGCCCCGGTTCAGGCAGACGCCGACCCGGCGGCCCGGGCCGACCCCGTCCCGGTGCAGCCGCTGGGACAGCCGGTGCGCCGCGGCGTCGAGTTCGCCGTAGGTCAGCGTGCGCCCCACGTCCACCACGGCGACCGCGTCTGGTCGGGCCGCGGCGTGCGCCGCGACCAGCACGTCGACCGTCGGCGCGGCGACCTCTCCGAGACCGCTACCGGCGACGAGCAGCTCGTCGCGCTCGGCGGCGGAGAGCAGCCCGAGCCGGGAAATCCGCTGATCCGGCCGGGCTAACCCGTCGGCCAGCAGCGTGCGGTAGTGCCCGGCCACCCGGACCGCGGTCGACCGGTCGAACAGGGCGGTCCGGTAGACGAGGCTGCCGGTGAGCCGGCCGTCGGCACCCTCCTGCACCACCAGGGACAGGTCGAACTGGCTGGCCGGGGCGGCGACCGGCACCGGTCGGGTGCGCAGGCCGGCCAGTCGTAGGCGGGCGCCCGGCTCCTCATAGCTCTGGAAGGTGACCTGGAAGAGTGGGTTGCGGCCCAGGTCGCGCGCCGGTTCGAGGTGCTCCACCAGCCGCTCGAACGGAAGCTCCTGGTGCGCGAACGCGGACAGCGCGGTGTCCTTGACCGCGTCGAGCAGGTCGCGGAACGTCGGGTCGGCCGTGCAGTCCTGGCGCAGCACCACCATGTTCGCGATGAGCCCGACGGTCCGGTCGAGTTCCGGTCGGCTGCGGTTGGCGACCGGTGTGCCGATGACCACGTCGCCGGTACGCGAGTATCGGGCGAGCAACGCCACGAATGCGGTGAGCAGCGTCACGAACAGCGTGGTGCCCGCCTCGCGGCTGATCGCCCGGGCCCGCTCGGTCACCTCTGCCGCCACCTCGAAGCGCACGGTGTCGCCGCCGTGGTGTGGCACCGTCGGCCTGGGACGGTCCAGCGGCAGCTCGACGGTGGGCGGGAGGCCGGCGAGTCGTTCGCGCCAGTAGGCCAGCTGGTCGTCCAGCGCGCCGCTGGCCAGCCGTTCCCGTTCCCACCAGGCGAAGTCGGCGTACCGTGCGTCCGGCGCCGGGAGGGCCGCGTCGGCCGCCAGGTATTCGTGGCTGAGCTCCTCGAAGAGCACCTCGGTGGACCGGGCGTCCGAGGCCAGGTGGTGGACCACGAGGCAGAGCACGTGCTCGTGGGCGCCGAGCCGGATCAGGGCGACCCGCATCAGCCGCCCGGCGCCCAGGTCGAACGGCCGGGACCACAGCTCGCGCAGCACCTCCGGCAACCGGTCGACGTCGGCCAGCTCGACCTGCTCCCAGTCCAACGAGCCGGTGGGATCCACCCGGAGCGAAGGGATCCCGTCCTGGACGGTGATCCGCGTGCGCAGCATCTCGTGCCGACGGACCAGGGACTCGGCCGCCCGCCGCAGCGCCCGCGGATCGAGCGGCCCCAGCATGAGGTGGGCCTCCAGCACGTGGAAGGCCGCCGGGTCCGCGCCGAGCCGGTCGAGGAACCAGAGCCCGCGCTGCCCGGCCGACAGCGGCACCTCCGCCCCCTCGGGGGCCCGGACCAGACGGCCGGTGTCCGCACCCGTGCCGACCAGTGTGGACAACGTCGCCGGGGTCGGCTCCCGCAGGAACCGCAGGACCGGCACGTCGACCCCGAGCTCCTGACGTACGCGGTTCAGCAGGCGGATGACCTGCAGGCTCGTACCGCCGGCGGCGAAGAAGTCGGCGGTCTCGGCCGGCTCCGGCAGTGGTTGTCGCAGGCACTCCTCGAACAACCGAAGGACGGTGGCGGCGATGCCGTCGGCCGGCCCGGCCGTCGACGGCGCGGCGGCCTGGGCGGGGGAGGCCGACGCCAGCGCGGTCCGGTCGATCTTCCCGTTGACGTTGAGAGGAATCGCGGCCACCTGGACGAGCCGGCCGGGCACCATGTACCCGGGCAGGCGCTCGCCGAGGTGGCGGCGCAGTGCGGCCACGTCCAGGTGCCGGTCGGCCACCAGATAGGCGGAGAGCCGTTCGTTGGCGAGGTCGGCCACGGCCCGGCGGACGCCCGGGTACGCAGCCAGCGCGGCCTCGATCTCGCCCAGCTCGACCCGCTGACCGTGCACCTTGGCCTGGCGGTCGCGGCGACCCACGAAGATCAACTCGCCGGCCCCGTCCTGGCGGACCAGGTCGCCGGTGCGGTAGAGCCGGGCTCCGGGCGGCCCGAACGGGTCGGCGACGAACGCCGCCGCGGTCGCTGCCGGATCGCCCAGGTAACCGCGGGCCAGGCCGGCGCCGCCCAGATAGAGTTCGCCGATCGCGCCCAGCGGCACCGGTCGTAACCGACCGTCGAGTACGTGGGCCCGGTGCTGGTCGACGGGCCGGCCGATCGGCGGCGCGGACCGCAGCTGGGCGGGACAGTCGTGGTAGATGACGCCGATGGTTGCCTCGGTCGGTCCGTACCCGTTCACGACCCGCCGCCGCGCCGTCCGCCAGCGGGCGACCAGCGACGCCGGGAACGCCTCACCGCCGACCGAGGCGATGCGCAGATCCGGGAAGCGGTCGGCGTCCATCGACTCCATCAGGGCCGGTGGCAACTCGGCCACGGTGATCCGGTCGCGTTCGAGCACACGCGACAACTCCTCGAGGGAGAGCCGCTGCGCATCGTCGACCGGCCAGACCGAGGCGCCGGTGAGCAGCGCGGTGAACACCTCCTGCACCCACACGTCGAAGCCGGGGGAGGCGTACTGCAGGATGCGGTCCGCCGGCGTCAGGGCGAAGAGCCGGGCCATCGCCCGCACGAAGTTGACGACCGGAGCGTGGGGCACGACCACGCCCTTCGGCGTGCCGGTGCTGCCGGAGGTGTGGATGACGTACGCCGCGTTGCGCGCGTCGACCGGCCCGGCCGGTCGAGCGTCGTCGGCAGCGGCGATCTGCCCCGCGTCGGTGTCGAGGTCGACCACCGGCCGGCCGGCCAGCTGCGCGGCCAGCCGGCCGTCGGTGACGGTGGTCTTCACGGCGGCCCGGTCGAGCAGCGCCGAGACCCGGGCGGGCGGAGTGTCCGGGTCGAGCGGGACCCAGGCCGCGCCGGCGTAGAGCACGCCGAGGCAGGCGATCACCCAGCGCGGGTCGCCACGGCCGATCAGTATGCCGATCCGGTCCTCGGGGCCGGCCGCGACCGTGGCGTGCAGGTACTGGCCCAACCGGCGGGCCTCGGTGGCCAGCCGGGCGTAGCTGAGCGGGCCGACGGCCGGGTGGTCGGGATGGCGAGCGACGGTCGCCTCGAACAGGTCCACCAGCGTGCCCCCGTCGGACGGCTGCGTGGCCCCGGTCCATGGCGGCACCTCGCTCGGCCCGGGCAGTGGCACCTCGAGAACCGGGGTGTCGGGCTGTTGCTCGAGGGTGCGCGCGCAGTGGCGCAGGAACCGGACGACGGTGTCGTGGTCGTGCCGGTCGGCGTCGAACTCGGCCGTCAGCCGGCCGGCGGCCGGGAGCGCCTCGATGACCAAGCCGTCGGCGATCCCGTCGTCGAGCAGGTCGCCGGGCGTCCGCAGCCGTACGGTCACCGGCCGGGGGGTCGTACCGGGTGCCGGGGCCACGTCGGTCAGCCGGGCGGCGATCGTGGCCAGCGTGTCGCCCCGCTCGATCGTCACGTCCAGTCCGCCGCGCACGGCCCGGCCACCGGTGCGGCGGACCAGCCCGATCGCGACCCGTGGCCACCCGGTGTACCGGCTCAGTGTGGCGACCACCGCCGCGAGCAGCGGACCGGGATCGGTGCCGGCGGGAATCGCCGTCACGCAGCGCATCCGGCGCGGTGGCGGCGCGGGGCCGGTCGCGGTTGCCTCGGGAAAGCGGGTGGGCCGGTCCGCCGTGGTGGCCGCTCTGGTGGGGCCGGGCGGTGGCGCGGCGATGGCGTGGATCCGGCAGAGGAACGCGTCGCGCCTGCTCGCCAGCGAGTCGCGCGCTGGTGGCGCCGCCCGCTTGATGACGCGAGACATCCCGCCCGGTCTCCTCCCCGCAGAAGACAACACAGGGAGTCTATCCCGCCGCTCAGGTCACCATCTACCTCCGCAAATATTTACATTATTGCTATGATCGGCGGGCGACGTCGACGGGGGAATAGGCGGTGGCGCATGGACTTCAGCCCCACGGCCTCGGACGTGGAGTTCCGCGACCGGGTCCGCGCCGTCCTCGCGGCGCCGGAGGCGATCGAGCTTCTCGCCGACCTCGCCCACCCCGACCCCGGTGAGCGCGACGAGCGGCCGCTCTATCGGTTCCTCGGCGCGGCGGGCCTGCTGGCCCCGCACTGGCCCCGAGGCTACGGCGGCGGTGGTGGCGACGCGCGGTGCGGCGTCATCGCCCTCGAGGAGCTGATGCGGGCCGGCATCCCGGACACCCTGCTGGTCAACAGCATCCTGACGGTTGGTCAGTTGATCCTGTCGTGCGGCCGCGACGACCAGCGCGACGACCTGCTGCCGCGGCTCGCGCGCGGCGAGATCTTCGCCAGCATCCTTTACACCGAGCCCGGCGCCGGCTCCGACCTCGGCGCCTTGACCACGGCCGCCGAGCCGGTGACCGACGGGTTCCGGATCACCGGCAGCAAGGCGTTCAACCTGAGCGAACGCTGCGACGTCGGGCTGTGTGCGGCCCGCACCTCGCCCGCCTCGACCCGGTACGACGGTCTCAGCCTCTTCCTGGTCGACCTCCGCGCGCCCGGCGTCCGGATCGAACGGATGCCGAGCCTACCCGACGAGCAGTTCACCCTCGTCCACCTCGACGGCGTCGCGGTCGACCAGGCCGCCCTGATCGGCGCACTCGACGACGGGTTCGCGCTGCTGACCCGCGCGCTCGCGTTCGAGCGCACCGGCTTCGACTTCGCGCTGCGCGCCGCCCGCTGGTTCGACCTGGCCGGTCGGGCCACCCCTGACGATCCCGACGAACTGGAGCGGACCGGACGCTACGGTGCCGGGGTGGCCGCCGCCCGGCTGCTGGCCTGGCAGGCCTCGCTGGCTGTCGCAGGCGGCGATGCCGACCCGACGCGGGCTCCGGTCGCCAAGTGGTACGGCAGCGAACTCGCCGCCGCTGTCGCGACGTGGGCGCTGTCGCGGCACGGCCTCGACGACGACGGACGGCTCCCGGTCGACGTCGACCGGGCCTACCGGGAGGCGCCGGGCCTCACGCTGGCCGGCGGCACCTCCGAGATGATGCTGCGCACGTTGGCCGAGCAGTTGACCGATGCCGTGGCGGCGGAAGGCTGACATGGATCTCGAGCTCGACCCGGATCAGCTGGCCCTCGGCCGGGCGGTGGGCGGGGAGCTGGACCGGTTCGGCGACGACCAGCTCCCGGGCCCGGTCCACGACCGCCTCGCCGGCCTGCAGCTGTACGCGCTGGAGGCCCCGGCCGCCGCCGGCGGCCTGGAGCTGGGGCTGGGGTATGCCGTTGTGGTCTGCGACGAGCTGGGCCGCCGGGTCGCGCCGGACGGGTACCGCGCCGCCGCGCTCCTCCTCGACCTACTCGGCGGCCAGGACGCGGCGCTGGCCCGGGACCGGGGTGCGGCGGTCGTCGCCGGCACGGTGCGGGTGGCGCTGTCGGGCGGCACGGACGACGCCGACGTGGTGGTGGCGGTGGACGGCGCGGGCGCGTTGCGGGCGGTGCATCGGCGGTCGGGCGCCCTCTGGGCCGAGGTCGCCGGCACCGGCCCGGCCGGCCGGCCGCCCCGTCCGCTGTACCGGGCCCGGGTGCGGCAGGCCGCCTACCTGTCCGGGTTGGCGGCCCGGGCGCATCGGCTGGCGGTCGAGCGGGCGGCCCAGCGCCACCAGTTCGGGCAGGCCCTGCTGAGCCACCAGGCGATCGCCTTCTCGCTGGCCCGGCAGCTCGCGCACTTGAGAGCCGCGCGACTGCTGGTGCACGAGGCGGCCTGGCGTGACGACACCGGGGCGCCGGCCGGGCTGGCCGCCACCCGCGCGCTGGCCTACGCGAGTGAGCTGGCCCTCGAGATCACGGCCGCAGCGGTGCACGTGCACGGCGCGCTCGGCCTGACCGGATCGGCGCCGGTCCACCGGTACTACCGGGCGGCGGCCGTGGAAGCGCTGCGGTTCGGTCGCCCGGCCGAGCTGTGGCGTGCCGCTGGCCGGTGGGAGCGGTCGGCAGAGGAGGCAGGATGAGCACAGCAGCGAGGGTCGCGGTGGTGACCGGCGGTGGACGCGGCATCGGTGCCGCGACCGCGGTTCGGCTGGCCGAGGACGGACACGCGGTGGCCGTCGTGGACCGCGACGCCGAGGCGTGCGCGGAGGTCGCGGCGCGGATCGCCGCCGCCGGTGGGCGGGCACTCGGGATCGCCGCCGACGTCAGCGATCACGGGGACGTCACGGCCGCGGTCGCCCGGATCGCGGACGAACTCGGCCCGCCGGTCATCCTGGTCAACAACGCCGGCCTGACCCGGGACGCGCCAATCGAGGAGCTGACCGAGGACGACTGGGACGAGGTGATGGCAACCAACCTGCGTGGCGCCTTCCTCGTCACCCGCGAGGTCCGCCCGCATCTCGGTGGCGAGCGGTGGGGCCGGATCGTCAACATCTCCAGCATGGCCGCGCTCGGCACCCGCAACCAGGCGAACTACTGCGCGGCCAAGGCCGGCATCCAGGGCCTCACCAGGGCACTGGCTTTGGAACTCGGCCCCGAGGGCATCACGGTCAACGCGGTGGCCCCCGGGTACATCGCGACGCAGATGACCGCGACGAACGCGGCGAACCTTGGGGTCAGCTTCGACAAGCTGCAACGCGTGGTGGCCGCGCAGACGCCGTTGCGCCGGGTCGGCCAGCCCGAGGACGTCGCCTGCGCCGTCGCGTTCCTGGTCAGTGAGGGGGCCGGCTTCATCACCGGGCAGGTGATCGCGGTCTCCGGCGGCCTGATGCCGGGCTGAGCGGCCCAGGAGGGAACGGTGGAGCGGATGAACGGAATCCTCAGCGGACAGACGGCGCTGGTAACCGGCGGCTCGCGGGGCATCGGGCGAGCCGTCGTGCAACGGCTGGCCCGCGACGGCGCCGCGGTCGCCTTCAGCTACCGCACCCGCGAGGACCTGGCCGACCAGCTCGTCGCCGAACTCACCGAGGCGGGCGCCCGGGCCTGCGCGATCCGCGTCGATCTGACCGACCTGACCGCTGTCCGTGGCCTGTTCGCCGCGGCCGAGGAGCGCCTGGGAGGCCTGGACATGCTAGTCAACAACGCGGGGGAGACACGGGTCGCGAGTATCGCGGACAGCACCGAGGAGGATTTCGACCGTCTCATGGCGGTGAACGTCAAGGCGGCATTCTTCCTGATCCAGGAGGCGGCCCGCCGGATGCGCCGGGGCGGCCGCATCGTGAACATCTCCTCAACCAACACCGTGCTCCACGCGCCCGGCATCGCCCTCTACGCGGCGAGCAAGGCGGCCCTCGAGCAGCTCACCCTGGTCGCCGCGCGGGAGCTGTCATTACGGAGGATCACCGTCAACACGGTCTCGCCGGGCCCGGTGGACACCGACATGCTGCGCGCCTCGCAGCCGGTGGAGGCGTTGGACATGGCCGCCGCGATGACGCCGCTGCGCCGGCTGGGCCAGCCGGCCGACGTGGCCGACGTGGTCGCGTTCCTGGTCGGGTCGGACGCCCGATGGCTGACCGGGCAGAACCTGCGGGCCGCCGGTGGCCTCGCCTGATGCCGGCCCGCCGCAGCGGGTCGCGATCGTCACCGGCGCGGCCCGGGGCATCGGCGCCGCCACCGCCGCGCGGCTGGCGGCCGACGGCCTCGCGGTGGCGGTCCTCGACGTCGATGCGGCCGGTTGCGCCCAGGTCGTCGCGGACATCACGGTGCGCGGTGGCCGGGCGCTGCCGGTGCCGGGCGACGTGACGGACCCGGTCCAGGTGCGCGCCGCCGTCGCTGCCGTCGCCGAGCGGCTCGGGCCACCCACCGTCGTGGTCAACAACGCCGGAGTGATCCGGGACGGCCCGCTGGCCGAGATGACCGACGACGACTGGGACGTCGTCCAGGCGGTCAACCTGCGCGCGGCGTACCTGATGTGCCGGGAGGTTCGCCCCTACCTGGTGGGCGGTACGGGCGGCCGGATCGTCACCCTGTCCAGCGTGGCCGCCGTGCTGGGCAACCGCGACCAGGCGAACTACGCGGCGGCGAAGGCCGGCGTGCTGGGGCTGGTGCGCGGGCTTGCCCTGGAACTCGGGCCGTTCGGGGTGACCGTGAACGCGGTCGGACCGGGCTACATCACGACCGAGATGACGCGGGCGGCGGCCGGCCGGCTCGGCGTCGACTTCACGGAGCTGCAGCGGATGGTCGCGGCGCAGACGCCCGTCCGCCGGGTGGGCCGGCCGGAGGACGTCGCCCACGCCGTCGCGTTCCTGGTGAGCCCGGACGCCGGCTACATCACCGGCGAGGTGCTGCACGTCAATGGCGGGGTGTTTCGCTGAGCGTCGCCGCGGGCGTCCACTCCGGCAGCATCTCCCGCAGGTGCAGCGTCATGCCCTGGCAGTAGGAGATGTTGTCGTCGAGCGTGCGGTGCCGCAGGTAGGGCAGCTTGTGGCGGACCGGGTGGCGCAGCAGCAGTGGCCCGTCGACCGCCCGGCCGCCCATGTCGAGCTCGCTGAGCAGGCTGCCGACCAGCTCCGGGGTGGTGACCTCGAACCCGTCGTCGCGAGGGCGCACGTCCAACTCGGTGAACGGGTAGTCGGGCATGGCCGGGGTTTCCCGGTAGATGTACGGGCGGGCCAGGAGGTCCAGCTCGAACATGGCGCGAGCGTCGGCGTCGGACCAGAACGGCTGTGTGCGTACGAAGTCGGTCAGCAGCCGGGTGAAGTGGTCGCGTTCCGCGTGCAGCGTCAGGTGCGCCAGCCGGCCACCGTTGAGCAGGTAGTAGTTGCCCAGCCCATGCACCGACTCGTCGATGAACCGGCAGATCGGCGAGTCCGCCACCCGCCCGGCAAAGTAGCGGGCGGCCTCGGCGTAGAGGTCTCCGAAGGTGATCTGGCCGCTGCGATCCAGGTGATTCGCCAGGTAGTAGAGGCCGCGGAGGCTGTACAGCGCGTGGACCGCGTAGTAGAGGGCGGACCCCTCGTGATAGTCGTCCTCGGTGACCCACCTGGTCCCGACCACGATGTCGGCCTCGGCCACGACATCGTCCACCCGGCGCAGACTGATCCCGTAGCGCTCCCGGTTCTCGTAGATCGGGGTGTTGTGCAGCAACATCTGCGGATACACCAGGATGGTGTCGGCACGGGCGCGGGCGAGCGCGGTGATGCCCTCGCGGAACGACGCAACGGTCTCGCCGGGCAGCGGCCAGATCATCTCGATGTACGAGCTGATGTTCTGCTCGCGCAGCGTGCGTTGCAGGGCGGTGTAGGTCTCGGCGCGGATGTTGCTGCGATCGATGAGCTTCAGCACGCCGGAGTCCATCGTCTGCAACGAGATCGGCTGGCTGGTCAGCATGCCGCCCTGGACCAGCAGCTTGGTGATCTCGGCAACCCGCTCGGGCTTGTTCTTGGCCGCGTTCATCGAGATCACCATCGGGAACCCGGTGCGCTCGCGGCACGCCAGCATGTGCCGGGTGAACTCGACGTCGCGCGGGGCCATGCCCCAGTTGGCATCGGCGAGGAAGATCGTCACGCAGCCGGTCTCGCTCATCCACGTGATGTCGTCCAGCACCCGCTCGGTCTCGAACCGGTTGACCTTCGCGTTGGTGGCCGCGCCCCAGAAACAGAACCCGCAGTTGTATGGGCAGCCACGGTTGGTCTCCAGGATCGCGAACGTGTACTTCCCCGGCTCGTAGAGCCCGCTGGTGTACGGCGACGGGATCTCGGAGAGTTCCTTGATGCGCTCGGGCCGTTCGGTGGTGACCAGTTCGTCGTCCCGCCAGAAGCTGATTCCCGGCACCGCGGACAGGTCCGGCTCGTCGTTCAGCAGCTCCCGCAGGTAACGCTGGAAAGTCTTCTCGCCTTCGCCGTTGCAGACGACCACGTTGGGCAGCCGATCGGGCACGTACTCGTGGGCGTGGCTCATCACCTGCGGACCGCCCAGGATGCACCGGGCGTCCGGCCGGCGCGCGAGCAACTCCGCGAGCAGCCAGCGGACCAGGCCCATGTTCCACACGTAGCAGCTGAAGCCGTAGACGGCGCTGTTTAGGGCGACGAGATCGGCGAGCACCGCGTCCCGGTCGAGGGTCACCGGACCGTCGTAGATCCGGAACTCGTAGCCCGAGTCGACCTCGGGATCGAGCCGGGCGTAGCCGCACAGGTAGCCAGAGGCCAACGGAACGATCTTCTCGAAGGCCGTCAGCTCGACCAGCGTGACCATCTTCATCGCGTATTACCCCGCCCCCGTCGGCCGGTCCCCGTAGCCCCTACGTTAGCGGCCGTCGATGGGAGAGTCCATTGGCGAACGCCACTGTACGATCGGGGATCACCACGGCTCGCGCAGGCGATGGGGGAGGTCGTGACAGTACGGGTCACACCGGCGACGGTGCTTCGCCGCATGGTGGAGATCTACTCTCCGACCGGTGCCGAGGACGAGTTGGCCGACTACGTCGTGCGGGTGGCCCGGCAACTGGGCCTGGCGGCGCACCGCGACGAGGCGGGCAACGCGGTGGCGGTCGCGGGCGACGCCGGGCCGACCGTGATGATGCTCGGCCATCTGGACACCGTGCCCGGCCGGCTGCCCGTGTGCGAGCGCGAGGGCGTGCTGTACGGCCGGGGCGCGGTCGACGCGAAGGGCGCGCTGGCCGCCATGCTCTGGGCGGCGGCCGGGTCGCTCCGCGCCGGCACGCACCGGGTGGCCGTGGTCGGCGCGGTCGGCGAGGAGGGCGACTCGCCCGGTGCCCGGCACCTGCTGACGGGCCCGCGCCCGGACGCGGTGATCGTGGGCGAGCCGAGCGGATACGACACCGTCGTGGTCGGCTACAAGGGAATCCTGCGGCTGCGGCTGGAGGTGACGCGTCCCCCCGTGCACAGCAGCCGCCCGGACGCCAAGGCGATCGAGGTCGCGGCCGACTTCTGGCAGGACGCGCGGGCCTGGCTGTCCGCCCGGCACCCGACCGGCAGCGCTTTCCACCGGGCCATCCCGACCCTGGTCGGGCTGCACGGCGACGCGCGGCGCGCGACCCTGCGCCTGTCCTGCCGTACGCCGCCCGGCTTCGACGTCGAGGCGGCCCTCGGCTGGCTGCGCGAGCGGGCCGCCGGCGACCGGCTCACCGTGGTCGAGCGGATGCCGGCGGTTCGGTCCTCCCGGGCCGACCCGGTGGCGTCGGCGCTGGCCGGCGCGATCCGGGACCGGGTCCGTCCACCGGCAACCAGGCTGAAGCTCGGCACCTGCGACATGAACGTGGTCGCCCCGGCCTGGTCGGTGCCGATCGCGGCCTACGGCCCGGGCGACGCGCGACTCGACCACACCGAGGAGGAGCGCATCGACCTGGCCGAGTTCACCGCGTCGATCGGGGTGCTGGCCGATGCGGCGGGTCGGGTCGCCCGCGCGGTGGCCCACGACCGGGCGGGCGGACCGTGGTGACGCCGGTGCTGGCCCTGCTGGCGTCGCGGATCCGGGCCGAGGAGAAGTGGCTCATGGCCGCGCTCGACCAACGCCGGGTCGCGTTCGACCCGCTCGATCCCCGACGGCTGACGTTCCGTCACGAGTCCACCGGGCCGGCCGACCGCCCGCCCTACCGGGTCGCGTTCCTTCGGGAGATCTCCCACCACCGCGCGCTCTACGCCGCCCGCCTGCTCGAACACGCCGGCGTGCCGGTGGTCAACCCGTCCCAGGCGGTGGCGGTCTGCGGCGACAAGGTACAGACGACGCTCGCCCTGCGCGCCGCCGGCGTACCGACACCGCGCGGCATGGTCGCACTCACCACCGAGGCGGCGCTGGCCGCGCTCGACGAATTCGGCTACCCGTGCGTGGTGAAGCCGCTGGTCGGCTCCTGGGGGCGGCTGGTCGCCCGGTTGGACGGCCCGGAGGTGGCCCGAGCCGTGCTGGAGCACCGCGCCGCACTGCCCAACCCCCAGCACGCCATCACCTACGTGCAGGAGTACGTGGACAAGCCGGGCCGCGACATCCGTGGCCTGGTCGCCGGCGACGAGGTGATCGGCGCGGTGTACCGGGTCGCGGCCGACTGGCGTACCAACACGGCCGGCTCGGCCGTGACCCGTCCGTGCCCGCTCGACGACGAGCTCGACCGCCTGCTGCGGGCCGCAGCCGCGGCGATCGGGCCGGGGTTCTACGGCATCGACGTGATGGAGGACCGGGACGGCCGCCGCTACGTCAACGAGATCAACCACACGCCCGAGTTCCGCGGCGCGGCCGAGGTCCTGGGCACCGACGTGGCCGTCCGCTACGTCGACTACGTGACGAGCCTGCTGCCACCGGACTGAGTCCGATCCGGCGAACGCGACGGGGGGTGTGATGGACCGGCTGGCGATGTTCGGTGGAAGCCGGACGGTCGTGCTGGACGACGCCGATCGAGACCGGCTCGCCTGGCCGATCGTGACCGACGCCGAGCGCGGCGCGGTCGGCCGCGTGCTGGACGGTGGTGGCTTCACGAGCGTCGGCCGCGGCGCGGCTGAGGTGGAGAGCCTGGAACGGGAGTGGGCGGAGTTCACCGGAGCCGAACACTGCGCGGCGGTCTCCTCCGGTACCGCCGCCCTGGAACTGGCCCTGGCCGCAGCGGACCTGCCTCCCGGCGCCGAGGTGGTGGTCCCCGCGCTGTCGTTCGTCGCCACCGCGTCCGCACCGGCTCAGCGGCTGCTGGTGCCGGTGTTCGCCGACATCGATCCGGTGACCTACACGCTCGACCCGGCTGCGGTGGCGGCCGCGATCACCCCGCGGACCGCCGCGATCGTCGCCGTCCACCTGCACGGGCTGCCGTGCGACATGGCAGCGCTGCGCGCGCTGGCCGACCGGCACGGGCTCTTTCTGCTGGAGGACGCCGCACAGGCGCACGGCGCAACATGGGCCGGCCGGAACGTCGGCACGCTCGGCGACGCCGCCGCGTTCAGCCTCAACGCCAGCAAGAACCTACCGACCTGCGGCGAAGGTGGCCTGGTCACCACGGGCGACCCGGTGCTGAACGAGCGGCTCGGGCGGCTGCGCCAGTTCGGCGAGCGGCCGGCCGGCGGCGGACCTCGGCGCTACATCTCCGAGGAGATCGCCGGCAACGCGAAGCTGGCGGCCGTGCAGGCCGCGTTCGCGCGGTGCCAACTCGCCCGGTTCGCCGAGCGGCGGGCCGCGCGAGCGGCGCAGGTCGCGGCGCTGCTGGACCGGCTGGCCGCGCTTCCTGGGCTGGTGGTTCCCGAGTGCCCACCGGACCGGACCCACGCGTGGCACATGCTGCGGCTGCGGATCGACCCGGCGGCGGCCGGCCACGCCGGGTTGGATGCCGGCGCGCTGCGGGCGATCCTGCAGCGAGCGTTGCGGGCCGAGGGTGTGCCGGTCCAGCCCTACCAGTCGTTGCCGCTGCCCGGCCAGCCCGCACTGCGGGACCACGCCGCGCCGGGCGGCTACCCGTGGCGACTGCCCGGGGTGTCGCAGCGACCGTACCGCGCTGAGGACCACCCGGTGACCGTCGCCCTCATCGACCGGTCGTTCACGCTGCAGCGCTGGCACCTCAACCCGGCTGCCGGGCCGGTGTTGCGACGCTGCGCGGACGCGTTCGAGAAGGTGTGGCACCACCTCGACCGGCTGGCCACGGTGGCCGCGTTGCGACGCACGGTCGAGGTGGCCCGGTGACCGCGGCGCCCGACCCGCTGCGGGCGGTGGCCGCGCGGGTCCGCCGTACCGTGCTGGACATCGCGGCCACCGAGCACGGCACGCACGTCGGTGGCAGCCTGTCCGCCGTGGACCTGCTCGTCCTTCTGTACGCCGAGGTGCTGCGGGTGCGACCGCGGGAGCCGGACTGGCCGGACCGGGACTGGTTCGTGCTGAGCAAGGGGCACGCCAGCGCCGCGCTGTACGCGGTGCTCGCCGAGCACGGGTACTTCCCACCGGAGGAGTGCCTGACCTACGGGCGACCGGGCAGCCGGCTGGCCGGGCATCCGCTGGCCAAGGTGCCGGGCGTGGACTTCCCGACCGGCTCGCTCGGACACGGGCTGTCACTGGCCACCGGCGTGGCGCTCGCGGCCAAGCGGACCGGCCGGCCGGCCCGGGCGTTCGTCCTGCTCGGCGACGGGGAGCTGCAGGAGGGTTCGAACTGGGAGGGGATCATGTCCGCGCCCGCATTCGGCCTGGACAACCTGGTGGCCATCGTGGACCGGAATCACTGGCAGATCACCGGCCGCACCGAGGACCGCATCCCGCTGGAGCCGCTGGCCGAGCGCTGGCGCAGCTTCGGCTGGACCTGCGAGGAGGTCGACGGCCACGACTTCGGCGCGTTGCGGGCGGCCATGGCCGGCGTTCCCCGGGTAGCGGCACGGCCGACCGTGCTCATCGCCCGGACCGTCAAGGGCCGCGGCGTACCGATGTTCGAGGACCGGGGAAAGAGCCACTACGTCCGGCTGACGCCGGCGCTGTACCAGCGGGCCCTGGCCGGGCTGCGGTCCCGGGAGCGGGACGCCTCGTGACCACGCCGGCACCAGCCACCCGCGACGTGTACCGCCGGACGCTGCTCGACCTGGCCCGCCGCGATCCGCGGATCTTCTGCGTGGACTCCGACATGGGCGGGCTCGAGGACACGTTCGGCGCCGAGCTGCCCGGGCAGTACGTCAACGTCGGCATCGCCGAGGCCAATCTGATGGGCGTCTGCGCCGGCCTGGCCGCGGCCGGCCTCATCCCGTTCGCCAACACGATGAGCGGGTTCGCCCTGTGGCGCGCCGGTGAGCAGTTGCGTAGCGACATCGCGGCCAACAACCTGCCGGTGCGGGTGGTGGTCACCCACGCCGGGCTGTCGGCCGGCCACTACGGCCCGTCGCACCACGCGCTGGACGACCTCGCGGTCGCCCGCACGCTGCCGAACCTTACGCTGGTGGCGCCGGCCGACGCGGTGGAGACCGAGCACGCCGTCCGGGCTGCGGTCGACCACCCCGGACCGGTGTTCATCCGGCTCGGCCGGGCCGCCACCCCCGCCGTCCACTCCCGCCCGTACCGGTTCGAGCTGGGCGTGGCCGTCGAACTCGCCGCAGGCGACGACGTCGCGATCATCGCGGCGGCCCCACGGCCGGTCGGTGTCGCGCTCGCCGCCCGCGACGAACTGGCGCGGGCTGGCGTCGCCGCGCGGGTGCTGGACATGCACACCGTCAAGCCCGTCGACCGCGCGGCGGTCGTGCGCGCCGCCCGACAGACCGCCGGCATCGTCACCGTCGAGGATCACCTGACGACCGGCGGGCTCGGCGGCGCGGTGTGTGAGGTCGTCTGCGCCGAACAGCCCTGTCGGGTGACCCGGATCGGGGCGGCGGAATCCTATCTGGACGCCGTCGCCGACGAGGAGACGTTGCTGGCCGTGGCCGGCATCACCGTTGAGCGGGTCACCGAGGCGGCCCGCGAACTGCTCGGGCACCGGGCCCGATCGGTCACCCTGCGATGAGGACCACCGGTATCAGGACGCCCCTACGGGCGGAAGGAGCAACGATCATGGTGCAGACCACGTGCCCGACCTGCGAGAGCGACGTCGTGCTGCAGGATTCGGTGGTGCCCAACGAGATAGTCGAGTGCGCGGAGTGCCGGTCGGAGCTGGAGGTGCTGAGCGTGGCGCCGCTGGTGCTCGCGCAGGCCCCGGAGATCGAGGAGGACTGGGGCGAGTGACGGGCGGTGACCTGCGGATCGGGATCGTCGGCGCCTCGGGTTACCTGGGCGGCGAGCTCCTGCGCCTGCTGCTCGACCATCCCCGGGTGGCGGTGACCGGCGCGGTGTCCCGGCGGCTGGCCGGGCGGCGGGTCGACGGCCCGCACCCCCACCTGCGAGGGCTGACGGACCTCGCCTTCGTCGATCCGGCTCGGCTGCCCGCCTGCGACGTGGTGTTCCTGTCCACGCCGCACCGGGAGACGATGAAGCTGCTACCCGAGTTCGTCGACCGGGCTCCCACCCTGATCGACCTCAGCGGCGACTTTCGGCTGACCGACCCGGCCCGGTACGAGCGCTACTACGGCGTCCCGCACACGTCGCCGGAGCTGCTCGGCGCGTTCGTGCCCGGATACCCGGAACGGTGCCGCGCCGAGTTGGGCGGCGCGGACCGGATCAGCGTGCCCGGCTGCATGGCCAACGCGGCCGTGCTGGCGTTACTGCCGCTGGCCGACGCCGGGCTGGTGGCCGGCCCCGTCACGGTCGACGGCCGGGTGGGTTCCAGCGGTGCCGGCGCGGGCGCGGGGGCCGTCAACACGCACGCCGAGCGCAGCGGCGCTATGCGGGTCTTCGCACCCGTGTCGCACCGGCACGAGACGGAGATCGCGCAGGCCACCGGCCTGTCGGTGGCGATGAGCGCGTCCGGCATGCCGACCGTGCGCGGCGTGCAGGTGGTGTGCCGCGTCGGGTTGACTGCCCCGGTACGCGAGGTCGACGTGCGGCGGCTGTACCGGGACCGTTACCGGGACGAGCCGTTCGTTCGGGTGGTCGCCGAACGACGGGGACCGCACCGGCTGCCCGAGCCGAAGATCCTGCTGGGCTCCAACTTCTGCGATGTCGGCTTCGCACTCGGCGTCGACGGCCGTGAGCTGGTCGCGGTGGCCGCCCTGGACAACCTCATGAAGGGCGGTGCCGGCAACGCCGTGCAGTGCCTCAACATCCGGATGGGCTGGCCGGAGCGGCTCGGCCTGGCCTTCCCCGGCCTGCACCCGGTCTGAGTGGCCGCGCGATGGGCGTGACCGTGGTGAAGATCGGCGGAGAGGTCCCGGCCGGCCCGTTGGGCGTCGACGTGGCGGCGCTCACCGCGACCGGGGCCCGGGTGGTGGTCGTGCACGGCGGCGCCGCGGCCATGGCCCGGCTGGCCGGGCGGCTCGGCGTCGCCCTGCGCGAGATCGTGTCGCCCGACGGCGTGGTCACCCGGCGGACCGACGCGGCGACGCTGGAGGTGCTCACCCTGGCCCTGGCCGGCGACGTCAAGCCGGCTCTGGTGGTCGAACTGGTCCGGCACGGCGTGCGGGCGGTCGGGCTCACGGGGCTGGACGCCGGGCTGGTCCAGGCGCGTCGCCGCGCCGCGGTGCGTGCCACCGTGGACGGCAGGACCGTCGTGCTCCGCGGCGATCACAGCGGGCGGATCACCGGCGTCGACGGCGATGTGCTGCGTACCCTGCTGGGCGCCGGCCTCGTCCCGGTGGTCTCGCCGCCGGTCCTGGCTGACGACGGCACCCCGGTCAACGCCAACGCGGACCGGGTCGCCGCGGCGATCGCGGTCGCGCTCGGCGCCCGCCGGCTCGTCTTCCTCACGGCGTCCGGCGGCGTACGGGCCGACCCGGACGATCCGGCCAGCGTCCTCGCCCGGTATCGGCTGCCGGCATCGGGGAGCCGACCCGGCGCCGGCATCGGTGGCGGGATGCGGATCAAGTTGGTCGCGGCGGCCGAGGCCCTGGCCGGCGGCGTCGCGTCGGTGTCGGTCGGCGAGCATCTGCTGCCGACGGTGCGGGGTGACGCCGGAACCCTGGTACGACCGCCCTTGTCTCCCGGCCCGGACGGGCTCTAGGTTCGACAGATGTATACGGGGATCTATGTCGAGACGTTCGAGGAATGCGCCGATGTTCGCCTGCTCGCCCAGCTGGCGGTCGAGGCCGAGGCGGCCGGCTGGGACGGGTTCTTCATCTGCGACCAGCTGATCTGGCCCTGGGCCGACGACATTGTCGACACCACGGTCGCGCTCACCGCGATCGCGCTGCGGACCGAGCGCATCCGCTTCGGTCCGCTGGTCGTGCCGCTGCCCCGGCGTCGCCCGGCGAAGGTCGCCCGGGAGTACGCGACCCTCGACCGGCTCAGCGGCGGCCGCCTCGTCTTCGGGGCCGGTGCCGGTGGGTTCCCCGAGGAGTTCGGGGATCTCGGCGAGGCGACCGAGGACGCCACCCGGGCCGCGATGCTGGACGAGGCGCTGACCGTGGTCACCCGCCTGTGGTCCGGCGAGACCTTCGACTTCGAGGGCGCCCACTACCGGGTCCGTCGCACGCGTTTCCGCCCGACGCCGGTGCAGCGTCCCCGGATCCCGATCTGGATCGGCGGTCAGTGGCCGCGGCGGGGGCCGGTCGCCCGCGCCTCCCGGTGGGACGGCTTCGTGCCGATGAAGCGGGACGGCTCCGACATGACGCTGGACGACCTGCGGGCCATCGCTGCGCGGCTGGACCTGCCGTCCCGCCCCGGGTTCGACCTGGTTGCCTACGGCGCCGAGCCAGACCTGGCCGGACTGTCCGAGGTCGGCGTGACCTGGTGGGTGCACGCTCGGCCGCCCTGGGCGGTGTCGGTGAGCAAGACCCGCGACCGGATCGCGGCCGGGCCGCCCCGGATCGCTCAGCCCGGCGGAGCGTCGCCCTCGGCCAGGTAGGCGGCGACCGCGCGTACGGTCCCGCGCCGGTAGAGCTCGGCCAGGGGGACGCCGGCCCCGCGGGCGTCCAGCTCCGCGACCACCCGCAGCGCGGTCAGCGAGTCGCCGCCCAGGTCGAAGAAATCGTCGTCCAGCCCGATGTCGGGACGGTCGAGCGCCTCGCGCCAGACCGCCGCCACCAGCTCCTGATCTGCCGTCAGGGGTTCGGGTGACGGGGCGGGCGGCGCGTCCGGCACCGTGGGCAGCGCCGCCCGGTCCACCTTGCCGTTGGCGGTCAACGGAAGCTCGGGCAGGCCGACCAGCACAGCCGGCACCAACGGGGCCGGCAACCGGTAGCGCACGTGGTCGAGCAGGGCCGCAGTGGTCACCGGGTCGAGCGCGGTGCCGGCCTCCGGGACCACGTACCCGACCAGCCGGAGACCGCCGGCGCCGGAGCGGGGCACCACGACGGCCGACCGCACCAGCGGGTGCTCGCGCAGCGCGGCCTCGGTCTCGCCCGGCTCGACCCGGATGCCGCGAATCTTCAGCTGGTCGTCGTGGCGGCCGAGGAACTCCAGCGCGCCGTCGTCGAGCCAGCGGGCCAGGTCACCGGTCCGGTACATGCGTTCACCCCGTACGAACGGATCGGCCACGAACCTCTCCGCGGTCAGCGCCGGGGCGCCCAGGTAGCCACGGGCCAGGCCCGGACCGCCCAGGTAGAGTTCCCCGGTCACGCCGAGGGGCACCGGGCGTAGCCGCACGTCGAGGAGATACCCACGCATCCCGGGCAGCGGGCGGCCGATCGGTACCCGGTCGAACGCCGTGCGCCGCGAGGCCGGTCCGGCCACCGCGGCGATCGTGCACTCGGTGGGGCCGTAACAGTTGAGCGTGACGCGGTCTGGTGACGCCGCCCGGGCCCGGGCCCGGGCCACCAGGTCGGGATCGACCCGGTCGCCACCCAGGCCGAGCAGCCGAGGACCGGCCGCGATCGCCGGATCCACCCGTAGCAGCGTGGCGAGCAGCCCGGGCGTCATGAACATCGCGGTCGAGTGGTGGGCCAGCCAGCGGTAGTCGTCCGGGTCGAGACGTTCCTTCGGCGGTGCCAGCAGCAGCCGGCCGCCCGCGCACAGTGTGCTCCACACCTCGTATCCGAACGCGTCGAAGCCGGCGGACGAGTGGACCGCCATCACGTCTTCCGGGACGGGCGTCATCGGGCTGCGCGCGGAGGTGAAGTTCACCAGCCCGGCGTGGGTGATCGAGACGCCCTTCGGTCTGCCGGTCGAACCGGAGGTGTAGGCGACATAGGCGAGGTTGGCCGGGTCGACCCGCACCCGGGGTCGGTCGGTGGGGCCGTCGACGGGCAGTGCCGTGCCGTCGGTGACCACCAGGGCCGGCCGCGCGTCGGCCAGCATCCACCGGCGCCGCTCGGTCGGCTCGGCCGGGTCGAGTGCCAGGTAGGCCCCGCCGGCCTTGAGGACGCCGAGCAGCGTCACCACCAGTTCGGGACCGCGCGGCAGGCCGACGGCCACCAGCCGGTCCGGACCGACACCGCGGGCGACCAGCGCGTGGGCCACCGCGTTGGCCCGGGCGTCGAGCTCCGCGTAGGTCATCACAGCGGTTGCGGTGACCAGCGCGGGCGCGTCCGGGCGGCGGTCGGCCACGCTCTCGATCAGGGTGTGCAGGCCAGCGGGTGGCTCGGCGGGACCGGTGACGGCCAGCTCCGTCACCAGCCGGCGGCGTTCACCCGGACCGCACACGTCCAGGTCGGCCAGCCGGGCCCCGTCGACCACCGCGCCGGCCAGCAGGTTCTGGAACCGTTCGGCGAGCCGTTCGACCGTCGCCCGGTCGAACAGATCGGTGCGGTATTCGAGGTACCCGGAAAGCTGCTCGCCGGTGTCGTGGAACAGCACGTTGAGGTCCAGCGTGGTGCTGGGGCCGATCGGCGTCGGCAGCACCTCGGCGCGCAGGGTCGGGAACTCCACGCCGTGCTCCGGGATGGCCTGGACCGAGAACACCACGGAGAACAGCGGGTGGCGGCCCGGCTCGCGGCGGGGCGCGAGGTCGCGGACGAGCCGGTCGAACGGCACTGCCTGGTGCGCCATGGCGTCCAACGTGGCCCGTCGCACCAGAGCCATCAGGTCCGCGACCGTGTCGCAGGACGCCATCGGCAGCCGGATCGGCAGCGGATTGACCAGGAGCCCGATCAGGTCGACGGTGTCGGGCCGGTCGCGGTTGGCCAGCGGCACGCCGACCACCACGTCCTCCGTGCCGGCCATGTGGGCCAGCAGGCGGGCGAAGACGGCCAGCAGTGTCACGAACATCGTGGTCCGGTGTCGGGTGGCCAGCCGCCGCGTCTCGTGTGCGAGACCCGGCGGAAGCGTGAACGCGTAGCCGGCGCCGTCGTAGCCGCGCACCGGCGGGCGCGGCCGGTCCAGCGGCAGCTCGAGGTCGCGGCCGCCGTCGGCGAGCCGGTCCCGCCAGTGCCGCAGCAGGTCGTCAAGACGCCCATCGCGCAGCGTGTCGGACAGTTCCGCGGTGTAGCCGGAGAAAGTGATCGGCAGCGGCTCGAACGGGCCGGGCACACCGGCCAGCGCCGCCTCGTAGGCGATCGTCAGGTCCCGCCACAATACGCCCATCGACCAGCCGTCGATGATGACGTGGTGCAGCGTCAGGAACAGCCAGCTCTCGTCGTCGGCCACGGTGAGCAGCAACACCCGCCACAGTGGGGCGCGGCCGAGGTCGAAGATGAACTCCTGCGCATCGCGAAGCCGCTGCCAGGCGGCCCGCTCCCGCTCGCCGGGCGGCAGCTCGCGCAGATCGTGGTGCTCGAGGACCGGCGGCAGGCCGTCGTGGATGACGAGCGCGGCCCGGCCGTCCACGAGCCGGATCGCCGACCGGAGCATCTCGTGCCGCGCGGTGACCTCGACCAGTGCCGCCCGCAGCGCGCCGACATCCAGGTCGCCGCGCAGCCGCAAGCCGCTGGCCAGGGTGTACGCCGGGCCGATGTCCTGGAGGTTCTCCTCGGCAAACACGCGCTGCTGGGAGAACGACGGAGTCGCGTACGACCAGCCGGGCGTCTCGTTCACGGCACACCGACCGGCAGGCCGAGCCGGTGGCACACGATCCGGCTCAGCTCCGGCCCCTGGCTGGTGAGATAGAAGTGGTTGCCCGGCAGGCGATAGAGAGCATGGTCGGTCCGCGAGACGCCGGCCCAGCCCGCGAGGTCGACGACCACCGGATCGTCGGTGCCGGCCAGCGCGGTCACCGGCGCGTCCACCGTGACGTCGGCCAGCGAGGTGCCGTGCAGCAACCGCAGGTCCGCTCGGAGGATCGGCAGGATCAGGGCGGCCAGTTCGGCGTGGCCGTACCGGAGCGCGGCCGCCGGGTCGAGTATCGCGAGCGACCTGAGCAGGTCCTCGTCGGTCGCGGTCGGCGGCGCGATCAGTCGGGCGTCGGTCGGCCACGGGCCGGTGCCGAAGTGACCGGAGACGAACAGATGGCGGACGGGACGGCCGGACTGCTCCAGCGCGCCGCACAGGCGGGTCGCGAGGACCGCACCCATGCTGTGGCCGAACAGCGCGAGGTCGGTCAGCCCGGCCCGTCCGATCACCGTGGTGAGGTCCGCGACCAGCGCGTCGAGGCTCTCCGCGAACGGCACGCTCATCCGGTTCTCCCGGCCGGGCAACTGGATCGGCAGCACGTCCACGTGCGGGGTCAGGTCGCGCAGCCAGGTGCGGTAGCTGGACGCCGCTCCGCCGGCGTGGGGCAGGCAGAGCAGCGAAATCCGGTCGGGGCGGGTCCGCAGTCCACCGAGGAACCAGCGGGGCATGTCGTCCCCGTCCTGCGCCGACATCGCCCTCCCCGCCCGGTCGATCGTCTTCGGCGAATCTATGCCACGGCCGGACAGGCTGGCAACCTTCGGCTGACGGACATCGATGAACCCTTTCCAGCGCGCCGGAGTTGTAGCATGCTGGATCCGTTGCCGTGCCGTTCACGACGGCGACCGGAGCTTCGACCAACGGGGGACGGTGTTCGAAGACAATGGTAACTGCTGCGATCAGGTCCACTCTGGCCGTGACGCTCGTCGAAATGGCGGCATTCGAAGGGATCACACCGCTGGCTTCGGGCTACCTGTCCGGCTACGCCGCACTGGATCCGACGATCGCCGAGGCGTGCACGTTCTCGATCTATGACGCACCGGTCACGAAGGGCCGGGCGACCATCCTCGACGACCTGCTCGAACGCGGCGGCGACGTGTTCGGCTTCAGCTGCTATGTGTGGAACATGGGCCTGGTCCGCTGGCTGATCGACGCGCTGCTGGCGGCCCGGCCGGAGGTGCAGGTCATCATCGGCGGTCCCCAGGTGATGGGCCACGCCACCGAATACGTGGCACCCGAGCGGACCAACGTGGTGGTGTGCGACGGCGAGGGCGAGAAGTCGTTCCAGCAGTACCTGCTGCAGCTGCTGCGCCCGAAGCCCGACTTCGCGCGCGTGCCCGGGATCAGTTTCTGGCGGGACGGCCAGCTGGTCACCACCGACCGGCCCGAGCGGATCAAGGAACTCAGCGAAATTCCCTCGCCGTACCTCGGCGGGGTGTTCGAGCCGGGCCGTTACACCTACGCCATCCTGGAGACCAATCGCGGCTGTCCGTACAATTGCGGGTTCTGTTTCTGGGGTGCGGCGACCAACTCCAAGGTGAACCGGTTCGAGACCCAGCGCGTCCTCGACGACATCACCTGGATCAGCGAAAACGGCTTCATGATGCTCTATATCGCCGACGCGAACTGGGGGATGGCTCCCCGCGACGTGGAGATCACCCGGCATGTCGTGTCCTGCCGGGAACGCACCGGCTACCCGCTGATGATGGGCATGAACGCGGCCAAGAACCGCCCGGACCGGGTGGCCGACATCACCCGGCTGATGGTCAAGGGCGGCATGCTCACCAGCCAACCGGTGTCCCTGCAGTCGATGGAGACCGAGACGCTGAAGCTCATCGAGCGGGCTAACATCCGGCCGGAGACCTACACCGCGCTGCACCGGACGCTGCGGGAGCAGGACATCAGCTCGTTCACCGAGATGATCTGGCCACTACCCGGCGAGACGGTCGAGTCGTTCCGCCGCGGGCTCACCGAGCTGTGCCGGGCCCGAGCCGACATGATCCTGGTATACCTGCAGCTGCTGCTGCACAACACGCCGATCTACGAGAACCGGGAGCGGTTCGGCATCACGGTCCGCCGGGTGCCCGACCCGGCCGCCGAGGCGGACGTGGTGGTCGCCACCAAGTGGGTGACCGAGGAGCAGTACGACGAGGGCGTCGCCCTGTACTACGCGATGCAGAGCCTGTACAGCCTGCGCGGCCTGTATTTCCTGGCCAACCACCTCGACCGCACCGGTCAGCTCTCGTTCGGCGACCTGTTCAGCCGCGCTTCTGCCTACTTCGCCACGCGGGCCGCCGACTCGCCGATCTGCCGTTTCATCGCCGACTCGGTACGCGAGCTGGGCAACTACTACCTGCTCAACAGCGGCCGGCACACGCACATGCTCCTGCACGGCAATCGGGACGAGTTCACCCGGCTGCTGCGCGACTTCGTCACCGGGCAGCCGTTCTGGTCCGACCCGGATGCCCGGGCGATGTTCGAGCTCGACCTCGTCGCCCGCCCGTACGTGTACCGGGAGGGCCCGACACTACCCGACCACGAGTTCACCGAGCTGCGCGTCGACCTGCGCGACGACGGGGCGGTGGAGATCGACGGTCCGGCCGCGATCACGGACGTGCTGCGCGCCCTCGATGTAGCGCCCGATCTCGGCGACGGTCCGGTCCTGATGCGCCATCCGTTCCGGCGCAAGCTACCTTTCCGGGCCGGCCAGCCACTGGACGACAACATCGCCTACTGCCAGGGCATGACCGTGCACCTACGGATGATGTTGCCGGAGTTCTCATCGGTGCCGGCGCTGACGCGCTGAGCCGGGGGCCGGCTCAGCGCGCCGACGCGGGACCGGCAGCACGAGTGTGACCCCGGCGAACCGCGGCCGGCCGGGCCGCGGGCGGACGTGACAGGGCCACCGCGCACTGCGGTCTCGCCGCGCCGGTCACCTGTCGGCGTCGGCCCCTCCCGCCACGGCCGGCTCTCCGGCCCGGCGGGCGTCCGCGGTCTCCGCCGAGTCCTGCCCGGGCGCGACCGTCGTGTCCGCCGCCTGCGTCCCGGCCACGGCCGGTGCGTCCGCCTGGGCCGTCTCCGGATCCGGCGCAGAGGGCCGGACGAGCAGCGACAGCGCCGCGCCGAGGGCGGCGGCGCAGCCCGCCACCACGAACGCGACGGTCGTCTCCCCGCCGGCCCGCTGCACGAACTGACCGGTCGCGGCGGTGCCAGCGGCGTAGCCGACCCACATGAACGTGCCGAGCCAGGCGAACGCCTCGGCCCGGTACCGCTTTGGCGCCGCCTCGCCCAGGATCACCTGGTGCAGCGTGTCCCGCGGGCCGCCGGCCAGGCCGATGCACAGGATGATGAGCGCGAACAGTGCGATCAGGCTGACCTGGCCGGCGAGCACCAGCAGGATCGCGCCGGCCAGGTGGAACACGGCCAGTTGGCGGCCCGGTGCGGCGGCTCGTGGCCGGGCGCCGTAGATCACGCCGCTGATGACAGCGCCCAGGGAGCCGAGGCTCAGCAGCGCCCCGCCCAGGGTCTGCGTGCCGAGGTCCGCGGCCGCGGCCGGCACGCCGACCACCATGGACCCGAACGCGAATGTGTCGCACACGATGATGCCGAGGAGGATGAGCACCTGCGGGTGGGCGAGCGGGCCGAGGTAGTTGCGCGGCTCGGACTGGTCCGGCGGGCGGCGGTCGCGCAGGCTGGGCACATTGACCAGCAGCAGGACCCCGCAGAGGAGGGACAGGCCGACGATCCCGACGATGACGGTGGGGGGAGCGATCAGCAGCAGCCCCGAGACGAGGAGCGGGCCGCCGACGAAGAGTGATTCGTTGAGCACCGCGTCCATTGCGTAGGCGGTCTGCAGCCGCTCGGCCGGGACCAGCGACGGCCACAGGCCCCGGGTGACCGGTCCGGCGGGCGGCGTGGTCGCACCGAGCAGGACGGCACACGCGATCAACACGCCGACCGGTGCCTTCGCCTGCAACGCGACGATCGTCGCGGTGTACCCGATGACGTTGCCGGCGAGCCAGGTGAGCAGCACCCGCCGGGCGGGGAGGCGGTCGACCAGGCGGGCGGCGATCGGTACGAAGATCGCCAGGGCGCCGGCGTAGCCGGTGAGAACGAGACCGCCGGAGGCGTACGAGCCGGTCGCGGCGACCACGGCCAGCAGGAGGCTGAGGGCCAGCATGGGTGCGGCCAACCTTGTCAACAGCAGAATGAGCGCCATCGAGCGGACCTCACGGATGGCAAAGAGTTCCCGGTAGGCGCGCATTTATCCTCCAATGGTGGCCGGAACGGCCGTCCACTCCGGCAGGATCGACCGAATCTGGATGGTCATGCCGTCGCAGTAGGCGATGTTGTCCTGTAGCGGCTGGTTGGCGTGGAACGGCATCTTGCGCCGGTACGGGTGCCTCAGCAGCAGCGGCCCGTTCCCGGACAGTGGAACGCTGTCCAGGTCGGCGAGGATCGCCACGGCCGCCGGCGGCGCCGTGACCTCCATCGAACCGTCCGGCCGTGGTGCGACCCGCAGCTCGGTGAATGCATAGTCGGGCAGGGACGGCTTTTCCCGGTACACGAACGGGCGCGCCAGCAGGTCCAACTCGAAGAGGGCGCGGGCGTCCGGGTCGGACCAGAACGGCTGCGTGCGGACGAACCCGGCCAGCAGCCGGGTGTATTCGGCCCGCTCGCCGTGCAGGAGCATGTGCAGGTAGGTACCGCTGTTGAGCAGGTAGTAGTTGCCCAGGTCTCGGACCGAGTCGGCGACGAACCGGCCGATCGGCGAATCCTCCCGGTGACCGGCGAGATACCGCGCGGCCGCGGCGAACAGCTCGTCGAAACTCATCGCCCCGGTGCGGTCGAGGTAATTGGCCAGATAGTAGAGGCCACGCAGACTGTAGAGGCCGTGGACCGCGTAGTAGAAGGCCACGCCCTCGCGGTACTGCTCCTCGGTCACCCACTTGGTGGCGACCACCACGTCCGCCTCGGCGGCCGGGTCGGGCACCCGGCGGACCGTGATGCCGAACCGCTCCCGGTTCTCGTAGATCGGCGTGTTGTGCAGCAGCAGTTGCGGGTATACCACGATGGTGCCGCTGCGAGCGCGGCACAGCTCGGCGATGCCCTTGCGGAACGACTCTACGGTCTCGCCGGGCAGCGGCCAGATCACCTCGGTGTAGGAGCTGATGTTCTGCCCGCGGAGCGTCTCCTGCAGAGTCGTGTAGGTCGCCGGGCGGATGTTGTCCCGCTCGATGAGCTTCAACACGCCGCTGTCCATCGACTGCAACGACACCGGCTGGCTGGTCAGCATGCCGCCGTCGACCAGCAACCGGGTGATGTCCGAGACCCGGTCCGGCTTGTTCTTGGCGGCGCTCATGCCCATCATCAGCGGGTAGCCGGTGCGCTCCCGGCAGGCTACGACATGCCGGGTGATCTCCACGTCGCGCGGGAAGATGCCCCAGTTCGCGTCGGCGATGTAGAGCACGCTCAACTCGTTGTCGCTGATCCAGGTGATGTCGTCGAGGACGCGCTGGGTCTCGAACCGGTTCACCTTGGAGTTGGTCGCCGCACCCCAGAAACAGAACCCGCAATTGTATGGACAGCCGCGATTGGTCTCCAGGATGGCGTAGGTGTAACGGCCCGGCTCGAACACCCCGCCGAGGTACGGCGAGGGAATTTCGCTGAGTTCCTTGATCCGCTCGGGCCGGTCGGTGGTGACCAGCTCGCCGTCCCGCCAGAAACTGATCCCGGGCACCCCCGACAGGTCGCGCTCGTCGTTCAGCAGCGCCCGCAGGTAGGCGCGGAACGTCCGCTCGCCCTCGCCGTTGCAAACGGCCACGTCGGGTCGGCTCGGCGGCACGTATCGCTGCGCATGGCCCATCACCTGCGGGCCGCCCAGCAGGAAGCGGGTGCCCGGACGCCGCTCGGCGAGCTCGTCGACCAGCCAGCGGACCAGGCCCATGTTCCACACATAGCAGCTGAATCCGTAGACGTCGCTCGACTGCTCGACGAGGTCGGCCAGGATCTGCTGGCGGTCGGCGGTCACCGGCGCGTCGTAGAGGCGCAACTCGACATTGTCCGCGATCTCCGCAACTTCGCGAGCGTAGGCCCAGAGGCATCCGGAGGCCAGGGGAACGATGTTTGCGAACGTCGCCAGCTCGACCAACGTAACAGTCTTCACTGTTCTCGAACTCCCCCGTCGAACACGAATTGTCGATCGTCGCTACTGCCGACCCATTCAGCATGCCCGAGTTCCGCCGAGATGAAAAGGCGCGAGGCTGTTGACACTGGGTCTGACGAGGTCATATGGTGCGGACTTGCTGGTGCTCGCTCGGGCTGGGGAGGACGCCGTGACCAATCCGTTCGATGACGACGACGCCGAGTTCACGGTCCTGGTCAACAACGAGGGCCAGCACTCGCTGTGGCCCATCTTCGCCGACGTGCCGGCCGGCTGGCACGTTGTGCACGGTCCCGGCACCCGAGCGGCTTGCCTCGCCTACGTCGAGGAGAACTGGATCGACATGCGCCCGCGAAGCCTCGTCGACCGAATGAGCGGCACCGGTTCGTCCTGAACGCACTGGTCGCTGCCCCGGGGCGGCGGCCGGCCGCCGGTCAGACCTCGCGGTAGCGCGCCTCGCTCTCGATCAGTTGCCCCGCTGCACGGCGTTGACGTGGGCCGGCCCGGACCGTGGCCTCGGCCGCGCGTTGGCAGACCACCCGATTGTCTCGTCGCTGACGTGGCGGGACGCCCCGCCGGTCGTGGATTTGGCCGTCACTGGTCTGCAGCACCTGTCGCTGGCTGGCGCGGATGTTCGCGAGGTGCGGCTGCCCCGTGGCCTGCACGGCCTTGAGCTGGCCGCAGTGGCCCGGGGCCTGACCGTGTCCGCGGCGGACGACGGCCGATGGCTTCGTCTCACCCTGACCGGCGCCGACGCGGGAACTACGGTTCCTGCCGGCCTGCACGGTGTTCGAGAGGTCGCCCTGGACGGCAGCGGCACCATGTCCGCTGCTGCCCTGGAGGAACTGAAGGAATTGGAGAGCCTCCGGATCTACTGGCGCAAGCCCCCGGGTCACCTGGTCGATGCCGCTGCCCTGGCCAGCTTGACCCATCTGGCCGTTCTCGAGTTTGTCGATGGCTACGGCCTGGACGCGGATACCCTGCCAGACCTGGCCTCGCTGACGCAGCTGAGCATCAGCGGTCTACGCCGATCGATCGTGCCCGCCTTGAAGGCCCGGTACCGCGGCACCGGGGTGCGCCTGGTCATCGAAGGCGCGAAGCCCGATACGTGGCTGGCCGCCAACCTGAACAACCCGTTCCGGGACTGGGTCGACGACGAGGCCCGAGGCGGAGCCGCCGCCTGCAAGGCATACGCCAGCGCGGTCCGCACCATTGACAAGCTTCCGCAGGACCACGGTGGGCGGGCCGACGAAGCTGAAGCGGCCTTGCGCAAGCTGGTCGAGGCGCTCAACGGCATCGACCAGAAGTACGAGATCATCGACACGCTACGCCGAGAGGAAGCCTTCGACGCGTTCGTGGAACTCGCCGCCCGGGCTGAAGTGCCAGCGCATCTGGCCGACCAGCGGTTCGACGAGTGGCGTGACTTCTAACTGACTCCATGCGGGCCTGCTGCCCGCGTCTCCGGGCGATGCAAGATCAGACCAGGCTCCACCGGTATCGGGTTCGCCCGGTTGGATACCCCCAGCAACCGCTATCGCCACTGACGGCGCGGGTTCCATCCGATGTACGACGTCATCAATGAGGCGGGTCTCGGGGCGGATGGAAGGGCGGGGTTGGCCGCCGGCGGGAGAGAGGTCGCCTGGGGGCAGGATGGCGGGGTGGCGGTGGGGTTGGACTGGGCCGGCTTCGAGGGTGCGCTGGTGGACGCGTTGGTGCAGGCCGTTCGGTCGGCCGTCACCGAACATCCCGGCGAACGGTTCTACGCCGCAGTGCTGGACGGTGTCTACCGCGAGACCGATGGTCAGATTACGCTACCCAACCTCGGGATGAACAGTGAGCCCTTTTCATCCTGAGTAGCGGCTGGTCTCGACGCGGTGCAGGACGAGGATGGCCTGCACGATCGCGGTCGCGCGGCGGGGGCAGCAACGCCGTTTGGTCAGGACCTTCCAGCACTTGAGCGTGGCGATGGCGCGCTCGCCGCAGGCGCGGATACGGGCATGTGCGCGGTTGACGGCCTTCTGCCGGCGGGACAGCTTCGGCCGGTAGCGGTGGCGCTTGAACGGCGTGCGCACGCTCCCACCGGCTGCCTGATAGCCCTTATCCGCGAACGTCATCACTCCAGCGCTGGTCAGCGCCTCGATGATGCCGTGAACGCGGGCGGCGCTCAGGTCATGGGTGGCACCGGGCAACGCGGCCGACGCCCAGACCAGGCGACCTACCGCGTCCGCGATGACCTGCACGTTGACCCCATGCCGCTTGTGTTTGCCCGAGTAGTAGGGCCTCTGGTCGGCGACCCGGTCGATCGAAATCAGCGTGCCGTCGAGGATCGCGCACGCCAGCTGGCGGACTCGGGCCATGACGGTAGCCAGGTCGTCGGCGGCTGCGGCGAGCAGGTCGACGGCTTCGCGGACGTAGCGCCAGGCGGTGGCGACGCTGATGCCGAATCCGGCGGCGAGGCGGGTGTAGGTGTCGCCGTTGCGCAGGTGAGCGAGGGTGAGTAGGGCTTGCCGGCCGGGGTCCAGGCGCCGCCACCGGGATCGACGCTGTCGGCGGTGGGTGCGGACGAGCTCGGCGAGGTGGTTCAGGGTTCGGCTGGACAGCGGGATCGTGGCGGGGTAAGACAGCACGGCGAGGCTCCCGGCAGGGGCATCGGATCTTGGTCGACTGCTGTCCTACCTGGAGCCTCGTTCTCATCGATCTCGAGGGCACCTGCACCCGCCGTGACCAGCATGATCACGATGAAAAGGGCTCAGTATCGAGGCGTTGGCGCAGCTTCCCGTCGAGGACCAGGCGGATGTTCGGTGAGCGCAGCCGACTGGGACCACTACGACGACGAGTGGCTTGCCGGAGACCTGGCCCGAGATTGGAGC
Organism: Micromonospora sp. WMMA1949; assembly: GCF_027460145.1. NCBI lineage: Bacteria > Bacillati > Actinomycetota > Actinomycetes > Micromonosporales > Micromonosporaceae > Micromonospora > Micromonospora sp. WMMA1949. The sequence goes on from NZ_JAPZBG010000001.1 coordinate 4,877,233, forward strand.
GGCAACTGACCGCGGAGGCCTGCCGAGGGACAACGCGGCAGTGGCAGGCGACGTTCCGCAGGTACCTTTCAATGCTCGGGGGTATTGCGACATCACTGTCGACGAGGTGGACGAAGCGATCCGCGGGCTGGCCTCGCCACACGTCGTCATCCGCCGGCACGCGGTGTGCGTACTCGGCGAACGACGTCTCGGTGCCACCGTCGCCGGACGAGTCATGCCGCTTCTCGGACAGACCGTCAGCCAGGACCCGGACGCCACCGTGCGGAGGCTGGCAATCCTGTCCCTGCTGTGGTGGCGCAAGGACCCCCACCGGTACGCGAACGTGGTGCGCGAGGCGCTCAACGACCCAGCCGCACAGGTCCGCGAGGTCGCCGCCTACTGGCTGCGGGAACAGGATGGCCGACCGGCGTGACCGCCTTCGTGCTTTGGTGGGGATGGCGCGGACGTCTGTAACGACGGCAGCTCGGCGGTGGTGCTGGTGGCGGACCTCCGCGCCGCGTCGTGCCAGATCAGCGGGTTGAGGTCGTCGGGGCCCGGTGGGCTGGGCAGTTCGATGAGGGTTTTCTGGCGGGCGAACCGTATGGTCACTCGCCACCCTCGATGACCCACCCTTGCCGAGATTCAGCGCCGCGTCGGGGGTTGCCATCGACGCGCCCTTCTCTCTGATGCCACACTGCTAAAATCACGGCATGAGCACCCATGCTGAGCATGGGTGCTGCAAATTTGTGTTTAGCTCCCCCCTCGGACACCAACTGAATCCCAACGGTGCGCGGCAAGGTCAACACTTGCGCGCACCGTTCGCGTTTCCGGGCCGTACGACAGGTGCAGCCCGAGGCTGCGGTAGACCTCCAGTTTGTGTTCCGGCTGTGCGTTCCGCAGGGCGGCCACGAGGTCTCCGAGTTCGCGAATCGCGCCGCCGGTCCCGCGGCGGCGGTTTCTGAGGATTCCTGAACCTTCGACCGCGACGCCGCCACCGCGTGAGGTCCCATTGGCGAGTTGGCCGAGGACGGGCTGAGCAGGCAGCCGCACGAACCTCGTCGACGGAGTCGGTCAGCAGGAGCCGCCGGTCCGGTCCGGGGGCCTGCGTCCACCACCGTGCGAGGGTGGCCCGGACCGGCGGGTCAGGGTCCGTGGCGAGCCGGGCGAGCAGATCGGCCGGTACGTCGTCGCGTTCGGCGAGGTGTCTCCGTACCAGCCTGTCCGGATCGTCGATGAGTCGCTCGTACAACTCGCGGGGCGCGTCACGGGCGCCGACAACCAGGGCAGCCCGGACGGCGGGATCGGCGTGGGCAGCCGGCCGCATCCGGACGGCGTTCGGCAACTGGCGGTTGAGCGCCTGACGGGTCAACCAAACCGACTCCACCGAACCGGGGCGGTTCGTTGCCGGGTGACTGCGCATACCGTTGCCGCCACGAGCCGCGGGCGGCGCTTCAGGTGGAGGTGCGTTCCCGCCACGCCCGCAAGCGGTCACGCAGCCAGTGGTAGCTGGCCTTGGGCGTACGGGATCCGGTGCCGTAGTCGACGTGGGCCAGACCGAAGCGGGGCCCGTACCCGCGGGCCCACTCGAAGTTGTCGATGAGCGACCAGTAGAAGTACCCCCGCAGATCGAGCCGGTCGTCGACCGCGGCCGCACGGGCCGCCGCCGCCAGGTGCCCGGCCACGAACGAGATCCGTTCCGGGTCCGGCTCGGGTCCGTCCCGCAGGTCGGCGCAGCCGTTCTCCGTCACGTACACGGCAGGCAGGCCCGGGTAACGGTCCGCGAGCCCGGTCAGGGTGTCGAACAGCCCTTGCGGCTCGACCGGCCAGCCCAGGTCGGTGGTGGGCAACCCGTCCGGCCGTAGCTGCCGGACCCCGATGTCGAACGCGCTGCGCAGCGCCGGGTCGGGCTGCTCGTACGGGGCGTCGGCGACGTGCACCCGGTAGTAGTAGTTGACACCGAGGAAGTCCAGCGGCGTGGAGATCACCGCCAGGTCACCGTCGCGGCGGAACGACAGATCGCTCACCCCGGCGTAGAGCCGCTCGAATCCGGACGGGTACGCGCCGCCCAGCACCGGATCCGTGAACTGCCGGTTGAGCATGAGGTCCTGCCGATCCGCCGCCGCCCGGTTGGCCTCGGTATCGCTGGCCGGCACGGCGGGGGAGAGGTTGAGCGCGATGCCGACGCGCGCCCGCGGGCCGGCGGCGGACCGGACTGCGGCGACCGCCCTGCCGTGCCCGAGCAGCAGGTGGTGGGCGGCGGCCAGGGCACCATGTCCTTCGGCGGCGCCGGGAGCGTGCCGGCCCTCCGCGTAGCCGACCATCGACGAGCAGTACGGCTCGTTCAGCGTGATCCAGTCCTGGACCCGGTCACCGAGGACGCCCGCCACCGCGGCGGCGTACTCGGCGAACCACTCGGCGGTGTCCCGTACCCGCCAGCCACCCTCGTCCTCGAGCGCCTGGGGCAGATCCCAGTGGTACAGCGTGACGAACGGCCGGATGCCGTGCCCGCACAGGGCGTCGACGAGCCGGTCGTAGTAGTCGAGGCCTCGCCGGTTCACCGCGCCCCGACCGGCCGGCATGACCCGTGGCCAGGCGACCGAGAAACGGTAGGCGTCCACGCCGAGGCCGGCCAGCAGGTCCACGTCCTCCCGCCAGCGGTGGTAGCTGTCACAGGCGACCGAGCCGGAGGTGCCGTCGTCGACGGCACCGGGGCGGCGGCAGAAGGTGTCCCAGATCGACGGCCCGCGGCCGTCCTCGTCGACCGCACCCTCGATCTGGTACGCCGCGGTGGCGGCACCCCAGCTGAAGCCGGCCGGCAGGTCCGGCAGATCCGGCAGCTCGGGCAGGTCCGGCCGGGTTGCGGCCGCGGCGGCGCCTTGGGATGTGGTGGTCATCCCTTCACCGCCCCCTGCATGATGCCGTCGACGAGATGCCGGCCGAGGAGCATGAAGACGACGAGGATCGGCAGCGTGGCGAGCAACGTGCCGGTCAGCGTCAGGGTGTAGTCGGTGGTGTAGCCGCTGGCCAGTGCGGAGAGCGCCACCTGCACGGTCGCGTTGTTCTGCAGCACGACCAGCGGCCAGAAGAAGTCGTTCCACGCCTGCATGAAGGTGAACAGCCCGAGCACCGCCGCGGCGGGGCGGGCCGCCGGCAGGACGATGTGCCAGTACAGGCCGAACGTGCTGGACCCGTCGACGCGGCCGGCCTCCAGCAGTTCGTCGGGTACAGCGCGGCCGAGGTACTGGGTCATGAAGAAGACGCCGAACGCGGTTACCAGCCCGGGCACGATCACGGCGGTGAGGCGCCCGGTCCAGCCGAGGTCGGCCATCAGGATGTACAGCGGGATGATGCCGAGCTGGTGCGGCACCATCGAGGTCGCGATGGCCACGACGAGAAGCGCCTTTCGGCCTCGGAACCGCAGTTTGGCGAAGGCGAACCCGGCCAGGGTCGAGAAGAACACCACGGAGACGGTGATCGAGCCGCTGACGATGAAGGAGTTCACCAGGGCTCGGCCGAAGTCGGTCGTGTCGAACACGCGCGCGATGTTGTCGAAGAGGTGCCCGCCCGGCACCAGGGCCGGCGGCACCTTCGTGACGGCGTCGCTGGTCTGCGAGGACACGACGACGGACCAGTAGAGCGGGAAGACCGACCCGGCCACGACCGCCAGCAGGGCGCCGTAGCTCCAGACCGAGCCCTTGCGTGGGTACCCGAAGCTCCGGCGCCGGTGGGACCGGCGTGGCGGCGGCGAGGGTGTGGTGCCGGTCTGAATGGGGTCCGCGAGGGTGGTCACGGCGTTCTCCTCAGTCCTCGTCCTTGGCGATGCGCCGGGTGAGCAGGAAGTTGATGATCGCGAAGATGGCGATGACCAGACAGAGCGTCCAGGCGACCGCCGAGGCGTAGCCGAAGCGGAACTCCCGGAACCCCTGCTCGTACATGAACAGGGCAACGGTCTGGAACTGCCGGTCGGAGCCGCCGGTGGGCGTCTGGGAGCTGGCGAACAGCAGGGGTTCGGCCATGATCTGCAGGCCGCCGATCGTCGAGATCACCGTGGTGAAGATGATCGTCGGCCGCAGCATCGGGACGGTGATCCGCCTGAACTGCTGAGCCTGCGACGCGCCGTCGAGGTCGGCGGCCTCGTACAGGTGATGCGGAATCGCCTGCATCGAGGCGAGGTAGATGAGGGCGTTGTAGCCGGTCCACCGCCAGGCGACGATGAACGAGATGGCCAGGTGGGAGCTCCAGGTGTTGGCCTGCCAGTCGATCGGGCCGATGCCGACGAGGCCGAGCGCCCAGTTGACCATGCCGAAGTCGCGGCCGAACAGCTGGGTGAAGACGATCGTCACCGCCACGATCGAGGTGACGTTGGGCAGCAGCACACCCATCCGTAGCGCGGTGCGGGCCCGCAGCCGGTGGTTGAGCAGGTGGGCGATCCAGAGCGCGGCGAGCAGTTGCGGCACGGTGGACAGCACCCAGATGCTGAGTGTGTTGCCCAGGGCGTTCCAGAAGTACGCGTCCTGCAGCATCTCGCGGTAGTTCGCGAGGCCGACCCAGCGGTGCGACCCGGAGTCGAGCAGGTCCCAGTCATTGAACGAGACGTACGCCGTGTACAGCAGCGGGAACAGCCCGAACGCGCCGAACAGCAGGAAGAACGGCAGGATGTAGAGGTAGGGCGAGCCCTTGGTGTCGAGCCGGCTCAGGCCGGCCCGCCGGGCCTGGTGGAGGTAGGTGGCCATCGTCGATCCTTCGTCGCCGGGAGCCGCCGGCGGTCAGGGGCGACCGCCGGCGGCGCGGGTCGAGTTACTTGGCGAGTCGCTCGACGTCGCTGACCATCTGCTTCCAGGACTCGTCGGAGCTTTGCTTGCCCTGTTCGATGCGGACGAGCGCGTCGCGGATGGTGGTCTGCACGTCTCCGGCTCGCGGGCCCTGGTACTGGGGCTTGAGCTGCTTCGCCGCGGTGGTGAAGAGCTGGCCCACCGGTGCGTTGTTGAAGAAGGCGTCCTTGTACTGGGCAATGTCGGGCTTGTCGTACAGAGCCGGGATGGACGGCAGGTTGCCCCGCGCGGTGAACACCTTGGCCTGCTGTTCCGGGGCGGTCAGCCACGCCGCGAGCTTCTTGGCCTCCTCGGTGTGCTTGCCCTGCTTGGGAACGGTGAGGTACGAGCCGCCCCAGTTGCCGCCGCCGCCCGGGACGCTCGCCACGTCCCACTTGCCGGCGGCGTGCTTCGCCTGGTCCTTGATCTTGGTCATCATCCAGGCCGGACACGCGATGGTGGCGAACTGGTCCTTCGCGAAGCCGTTGTTCCACTCCTGCGAGCTGCCGATCAGCTTGGCCGACAGGTTGCTCTGGATCGCCTTCACCGTCAGGTCCCAGGCCTTTCGGACATCGGGGCTGGTGCCCACGACGATGGCGTTGTCCTCGCTGTAGTACCCGACCGGGGCCTGGCCGATGATGGCGTTGAACAGTTGGCCTCCGCCGTCGAAGAAGGCGCTGCCGGCCGGGGCCTTCGCCGCGTACCGCTTGCCGAACTCGATGTACTGGTCCCAGCCGCTGCCCCAGGCGGCCGACACCTGGTCGCGGTCGAACGGCACGCCGGCCTTCTCGAACAGGTCACGCCGATAGCAGATGGCCAGGCCGCCGACGTCGGTGCCGTACCCGATCTGCTTGCCGTCCTTCGCCAGCGACGCCGCCCACTTCCAGTCGAGGTACTCGGACTGGCGGTCTTTGCCCAGGTCGACGAAGAGGTTGCCCCGCTCGCGCATCTGCGCGATGAAGCCCGTGTCGACGCCCTCGATGTCGCCCGCGCCGGAGCCGGTGGCCAGGTGGGTGATCAGGTCGCGATGATGGTCGTTGTAGGCGGCCGTGCGCTCCTGGATCGTGATGTTCGGATGCGCCTTCTGGTACTCGGCGTACAGGTCCTGGTACCCGAAGTTGCCGAACAGGTTGACATTCAGGGTGATCTTTTCGTTGCCGCCGCCGGAGCCTCCCTCGGTGCCGGTGCCACACGCGGTCAGCAGTACTCCGGCGGCCAGGGTGGCCGCCGCCAGTCGCAACAGTCGTTTTGGGTGCATGCCAGGGAACCCTTTCGTGCGATGTAACCGGTTACCTGAAACCGGTTACATTGTCGGCGAGCGATGGTGGTGGGGGTGGGTGGAGTTGGATGAAGATCGGATGCCGGCCGAGTTGCGGGTGACCGCCGGCGAGCGCCTTTCCTGGGAAGTGTGAACGGGTTCGGCTATGGGGTGTCAAGTTACGAAAAGGTAACGGTCGATGCGGGTTGACCGGCGGACATCGCTGGCGCTACGGTCGTGAAACCGGTTACAGAGAAGGCACCACATTGACCACTATCAGGGAGCTGGCGCGCCGCTCCGGCGTGTCCGTCGCCACCGTGTCCCGCGTCTTCAACACCCCCGAGGTCGTCAGCCAGCACACCCGCCAGCGCATCCTCGACCTGGCCGCCGAGATCGGCTACCTGCCGAACGGGTCGGCCCGGACGCTCGCCACGAAGAAGTCCAACATGGTGGGCCTGGTATGGGACACCGACCATCGCCGCCCTGGGTGGCGCCACCCATTCCTGCAGGAGATCCTCGTCGCGCTCAAGACGGCGCTCAGCGCGCACGGGCTGAACCTGCTCATGCTCGCCGGCCACGACGCGGCGGGGCCCGACGACGGGCAGCGATACGTGCGCGCCGTCCGCCAGCACAACCTCGACGGCGCGGTCATCATCGACAACGGCACCCGGGACCCGGCCGTGCTCGCCCTCGTCGAAGCCCAGGTGCCGTGCGTCGCTCTCGACCTGCGGGTCGACGGCCCGACGTCGACCTACATCACCTCGGACAATGCCGGCGGCGCGGCGCTCGCCGTGCGCCACCTCGTCGAACGCGGCCACCGGTGCATCGCCACCATCACCGGCCCGCTGCGAACCTGGCCGGGAGCCGAACGGCTCGTCGGCTTCCGGGCCGCGCTGGCCGGGGCCGGCCTGCCGCTCGCCGACGGCCACGTCGTCGAGGGAGACTTCTATCTCGACGGCGGTCACGCCGCGATGGACCGGCTGCTCGCCCTCGACGACCGCCCTACCGCAGTGTTCGTCGCCGGTGACGAGATGGCTGTCGGCGCGATGCGGGCGGCCCAGGCGGCCGGCCTACGGATCCCCGACGACATTGCGATTGTCGGCTTCGACGACATCGAGGTGGCCGCGCTGATCCCGCCCGGGCTCAGCACCGTCGCCCAGAACAAGCCCGGCTTCGGCACGGCCGCCGCCGATGCGCTGGTCGCCATGCTGCACGGCGGCGACGACCCGCCCAAGCCGACCGTGCTGCCGACGACGCTCGTCGTCCGCGGCACCACCTGACCCGAAACGCGACGTCGGCGCCGTCCCGCTCTGGATCGTGCTGCTGCTCGCGGTCGGTGTTTCCGGAGCCGCTGTCACCGACCCCGCAACCGGGCCTGCCTCGAGCGTCACACCCGTGCCTGGGCGAGGTCGGGGCCGGCGGTGGGTTGACGGTAGACCTCGGCCTTGTCCGCGGGGTCGGCGTCGCGATGGGCGACGGCAGTGTCGCCGAGGTCGTCACCATGCCTGTGATTTCCGCTCGGCCCATGCGGCGTGGGCTGTTGCCCGCGATCGGGTCAAGATCTGCCGTAGGTGTGGTTTCCGCTGCGGCGGGGTACGGGCCGGGTATGGCGTGCAGAATCAGCGAGCTTGTGCTCGACGCGCATGACCCGCACCGACTCGCGACCTTCTGGTGCGGCGTGCTGGGCTTCACCGTGTTGACGCACGAAGAGGACAGCGTGGAGATCGGCCCTGGTGAGGGGTTCGGCGGGGCGCAGCCCACGATCGTGTTCAACCGTACGGACAACCCCAAGCGGGAGAAGCTGCGGTTGCACATCGACGTGAGCGCCACCGACCAGGATCAGGCGGCCGAGTTCGAACGGCTCCGCGAACTGGGCGCCCGTCCGGTCGACGTGGGGCAGACCGGGGAGGAGACCTGGCACGTGCTCGCCGACCCGGAGGGCAACGAGTTCTGCCTGCTGGACGGCAAGGTGGAGCCGGTGACGTCGTGAGCCGGGCGAAGGGCGGGCGCAGCCGGACCGACGAGCTGGCGTGCCACCCCCTGACCGAGGAGCGCTGGCCGGACCTGCTGCGCCTGTTCGGCGACCGAGGTGCCGCCAACGGCTGCTGGTGCATGTTCTGGCGGCTGCGTCGCAGCGAGTTCGAGGCGAACCGCAGTCCCGGTAACCGGCGTGCGCTGCGCGAGTTGGTGCGGTCCGGCGAGGTGCCGGGCGTACTCGGCTACCGGGACGACGAGCCGGTGGGGTGGTGCTCGGTGGCGCCGCGCGAGGAGTACGGCTCGCTGGAGCGCTCGCCGAAGTACCGCAGGACCGACGAGACCCCGGTTTGGTCGGTAGTCTGCTTCTTCCTGGCCCGGGAGCACCGGGGCAAGGGACTCGCGGCGGCCCTGCTGGACGGTGCGGTGACGTACGCCGGGCAGCAGGGCGCCACGGTGGTGGAGGGCTACCCGGTGTGCGGCGACGACGGCTCGCACTACATGGGCACCGCCTCCCTGTTCGAGAGGTGCGGCTTCACGCAGGTGCGCCGGGTGGACGAACGCCGCGCCGTCTACCGCCGCCAGGTGGGCTGACGGACCGTCACACCGGGCGCAGTCGCCGCTCCCAGAGCTTGTGGTGGTACGGCTGGTGGTAGCGGTGGTATTCGGCCAACTGCGGGTCGTTGTCGACAGTGCGCGCGTACTGCCGGGGCGCGCGGGAGAACCCGCTGCTGGCGGCGGCGGCCTCGTGCCAGCGCTCGGTGCGCTGCCACTGCCGTGGCGTCCCCGGCTGCCAGCGCAGCGCCTCGGCGTCGAAGGGGATACCGACCCGCGCGCAGTACGCGGCCACGGTGTCGGCCGGCCGGTCGATCAGATCGTCGGAGTCGATGACCACGGGCGCCTCGCCGGTCGCCTCGGCGACCGCGTCGTAGATCTCGTGCAGCCGCGCGAAGCCGATGTCGTCGCGGGACACCTCCGGGTTCAGGTGGGCATGGGACTCGATCACCTCCCGCGGGTCCCGGATGATGAACGTGTGGACTCCGTCGCGGAGGAAGGGTTTGTCGTTCAGTAGTTCGGGGTAGTAGAAATCAGTTGTGTCCTTGAAGAAGACGCGCCCCGGCAATTCCTTCAAGGTGGACAGCAGTTCCTTCTCGCTCGTCACCTGACGGTCCATCACGGTTGCAGAACCGAAGTCCATGACGTGTGAGAACGGTTCGTGCAGGACGGCGAAGTCGCCCCTCTCCATCATCATCCGTTCGAACGCAGTGGAACGGCTGCGAGGCGCGCTCCACATGGTGAGCATCATCCGCTCGGAAGCGTATCTGCTGGTAGAGCCCATCGGCGCGGTCCTTCCCGGCTCGTGGTGACCGGTCCCCGGCTGGCGGGCGCCACCCGTCGTCCCCGGTCGGATCAGGGTCGAACCTACTTCCCCCAAGGGGCGCACGCGCGCTCGGAATTCATATTCCGGGTCCATTTACCAGTTTCGCTTACCGGCGTGTGCGCGAGACGTAGCCAGGCGGTCCAAACTCCTTCTGACAGCGACTTGAATGTCGTTCTGTCGCGGCTGTTCACACGTCGCGGCAGCCGTAGCTTCGGATGTGGGTTCCGGCTCGACAAGCCCTCTCGCGGAAGGAGCAGCGGGTGCCGACATCAGCGACCATCGCCGCCCACGTATTGGATCTCGCGTCACACTTCAACAACGTCGGCGCCTCCCGTGCGGAGGACACGAGTGCCGGCCGGTTCAACGTCTGGGGGAACTCCTTCGCCGCCGAGCATCTGCCGTCGGCGGGCAGCCAGGTGGTCGTGGACGGAGTTCCGTTCCAGTTGCCCCCGCTGGGCACCGGCACGCCGGACAACGTGCGATGCGACGGGCAGTTCGTACGCGTGGCCCCGGGCCGCTACGACTGGCTGTACCTGCTCGCCTCGGCGGAGCGCCGGGTCGAGGACGAGATGGCGCTGCACTTCGCGCACGGCGCGGTGGACTTCGAGCCGCTGCGAGTCTCGGACTTCTGGGCGGCACCCGCGACGTTCGGTGAGACCCGCGCCTTCGAGTCGCCCCTCATGCACTACCCGCACCACGTGCAGTTCGGCGTGCCTGCCGCGATGTGGTGCCAGCGGGTGCCGGTGGTGCGTCGCGCCGACCTCACGGCGGTCCGGCTGCCGCACAACATCGCGGTGCACGTCTTCGCGGCCACCCTGGTCGGTCCCGTCGAGCAGGCGAACCGATGACGCCGGCCGCGATCACCACCGAGGACGCGGAGCCGATCGTGCGCGCCGATGCGGCCGAGTCGGCCGGCCCGGCCGGGCGGCGGCCGGTGCAGGCGCTGCGGCGCCCGCTGCTGTGGTACCGCGACCCGCTGAGCTGTCTGCAGACGACGTTCGCCGCGGTGGTCGACGCGGGCGGCGGCGACCCGCTGGAGGTGCTGGGCGCCGGCTGGGAGTTCCGGCACATCCCCGGTGACGTGCGGACCGAGGAGTTCTACCACCCCAGCCGCCATCCCGAAGACCTCGGCCGCAGCATCGCCCCGCACCACCATGTGCGGTCGCGGTGGACGACGCCGGCCGCCGACCGGGATCCGCTGTCCGAACTGGCCGACGAGATCGCCGCCGGACGGCTGCCGATCGCCGCGGTGGACAACTTCCACCTGCCGTTCCGGCCGGCATACCACGACGTACACGCCGCGCACCTGGTCGTGGTCTACGGCGTGGACCTGGCCCGCGGCCTGGTGCTGGTCTCCGACGCGCAACCCCCGGCGTTCACCGGCCCCATCCGCGCCGAGGACTTCCTCGCCGCCTGGGGCTCGGTGAATCCGGCGGACGACCAGGATGCCTTCTTCAGCGCCACCCGCATCGACCGGCGTTACCTGCGGGTCGAGATCGGCGACTCGCGGCCCCTGGACCGTGACGGCCTGCGGGCGGCGCTCCGCGCGAACGTCGACGGGTTCACCGCCGCGCCGGCGTCGGACGGCGGAGCGTGGACCGGTCTGGCCGGGCTGCGCCGCTACCTCGACGAGGTCGTCGCCGCCGCTGCCGCCGGCGACTCCGCGACGGTGCGCGACGTGTACCCCTTCGGCTGGTCGATGCAGGCGCAGGCGTGCCTGCACGGCGAACTGCTGCGCACGGTCGGCGTCGACCGGGTCCTGCCATGCCTGCGCGAGGCAGGCCGGGCGGTGGAGGCGGTCGGACACACCTGGAGTGGCCTGCGCGTCACCGCGGCCCACGGCTGGCCGGCGCCGCAGGCGGCGGCCGAGTCCCTCGAACACCACGGAGCGCGGCTCCAGCAGCGGTACCAGTGCGCTGTGGAGGCGGTCGACCGAGCCGTCGGGCGCCTCTGACCCACCCTCACCACCGAGACGGGAGAGTGATCGTCGTGACCAAGCTGGCCATGCTGGGCGGTGCTCCGGCTGTGCCACGGGACATCCGGCAGGTGCCCTGGCCCATCATCACCGAGGAGGACCGCAAGGCGGTACTGACCGTGCTCGACGGCGGCCAGCTCGTCTCCAACGCCGAGAACGAGACGGCGGTACGGGACCTCGAGCGGCGATTCGCCGAGCGGACCGGAGTCACCCACTGCGTCGGGGTGTCGAACGGGACCACGGCACTGTCGCTGGCCCTCGCCGCGCTGGGGATCGGCCCCGGCGACGAGGTGATCGTGCCCTCACTGAGCTTCATCGCCTCGGCGCTGGCGCCCCTGCACCAGATGGCGGTGCCGGTCTTCGCCGACGTCGACCCGGTCACGTTCAACCTCGACCCGGCCGACGTGGAGCGGCGGATCACCGGCCGTACCCGGGCGATCCTCGTGGTCCACCTGCACGGGCTGCCGGCGGACATGGACGCGCTCGGCGAGCTGGCCCGGCGGCACAACCTGGCGATCCTGGAGGACGCGGCTCAGGCCCACGGCGCGCTGTACCGGGGCAAGCCGGTCGGCTCGCTGGGCGACGTGGCCGCCTTCAGCCTCCAGGTGACCAAGAACCTGCCGACCTGCGGCGAGGGCGGCCTGCTGACCACCGACGACCCGGCCCTGGCCGAGAAGGTCCGGATGGGCCGCCAGTTCGGCGAGGTCATCGAGTCCGGTCGGCCCCGCGACTACATCTCCTACTTCCTGGGATGGAACTCCAAGCTGAACCCGATCCAGGCGGCCTTCGCCGCCAGCCAGTTGGACCGCTTCGACGACTACGCCCGCCACCGCCAGGAGAACGTCACCCGGTTCCTGGACCGGTTACGCGAGCTTCCCGGGATCGCCGTGCCGGGCGCGCCGGCGCACGCCACCCACGCCTGGCACATCCTGCGGTTCCGGTTCGACCCGGCCGCGCTGGGACTGCCCGAGGTGGCGCCGACCGCGCTGCGGGACGCGCTGCGTCGCGTGCTGCGTGCCGAAGGCGTACCGATGTCGCAGTACCAGTTGGTGCCGCTGCCCGAGCAGAAGGTCTTCACCGACCGGATCGGCTTCGGCTCGGGGTACCCCTGGGCCGCCGCGGAGGGCACGGCCGGGCCGGACCAGCGGTTCCCGGTGGCCCGCGCGATCATCGACGACTCGCTGACCCTCCAGAAGCGCCACCTGCACCCGGACTCCGGGCCCCTGCTCCAGCGCTACGCCGACGCCTTCGAGAAGGTGTGGCAGCACCGGGACGTGCTGGCCGCGGTCGCCGGGAGGGCGTCATGACGGCGGTGCTGGAGCCCGCCGCCACGCGTGCGCCGCAGAGCCTGGCGGAGCTGACCGAACGCGCCCGGCGCATCCGGCAGCACATAGTGGACGTCTGCACCGGTGGCGAGGGCGGTCACCTCGGCGGCTCGCTGTCGCTGGTCGAGGTGCTGACCGCGCTCTACTTCGACGTACTGACCGTCGACCCGGAGCGTCCGCAGGCGCCGGAACGGGACATCTTCCTCCTCAGCAAGGGCCACGGCGCCGTCGGCCTGTACGCGACGCTGGCCGAGCGGGGCTTCTTCGACCCCGCCGAGCTGGCCGGGTTCGGCCGGCCGGGCAGCCGGCTCATGGCGCACCCGGTGCGCGCGGTGCCGGGCGTGGAGATGCCCACCGGATCGCTCGGACACGGGCTGGCCCTGGGCGTCGGATTCGCGCTGGCCGCCCGCCTTGACGGCAGCCCCCGGCGGACGTACGTCGCCCTGGGCGACGGCGAGTTGCAGGAGGGCTCGGTGTGGGAGGCGGCCGCCGGGGCGGCCGGCCTGGGCCTGGACCGGCTCACCGCCGTGGTGGACCGCAACGGGCTCCAGCTCACCGGCGCGACCGAGCAGATCTGCCCGCTGGAGCCGTTGGCCGAGCGGTGGCGGTCGTTCGGCTGGGCGGTGCGCGAGGTCGACGGCAATGACATGGCTCAGGTGCGGTCGGCGCTGCGCGCGGCGCCGTGGACGCCGGGGCGGCCGAGCGTGCTGATCGCGCGAACCGTGAAGGGCGCCGGTGTCCCGTTCGTGGCCGACCGGGTGGCCAGCCACTACGTCCGGTTCACCGAGCGGCAGCACGCACGGGCCAGCGCCGCGCTGCGCCGGCAGGCACGAGGTGACGGCGATGACTGAGGCGACAGTGGTGCCGTCCCACGCGACACGTGAGGCGTACCGGGACCGGCTGGTGGCGCAGCTCGCCGAGCAGGCGAAGCTGATCTGCCTGGACACCGACACCGGCTTGTTCGGCGGGGTGGACTTCGGCCCGGCCGCGGACCGGTACGTCAACCTCGGCATCGCCGAGCAGAACCTGATGGGTGTCGCGGCCGGTATGGCCGCCGCCGGCTGGACGCCGTACGTGAACACGTTCGCGGCGTTCGCGGCGGCCCGCGCGATCGAGGCCGTCAAGATCGACATTGCCTACAACGCCCTGCCGGTACGCATCGCGGCCACCCACAGCGGGCTCGCCGCGGGTCACCTCGGCCCGACCCACCAGGCGCTGGAGGACCTCGCGGTCATGCGGGCGCTGCCCAACATGACAGTGGTGGTGCCGGCGGACGCCGCCGCGGTCGAGGCCGTGATGGAACAGGCCACCCGGCTGCCCGGCCCGCTGTACCTGCGGCTCGGCCGCAAGGCCACGCCCGCCGTCCCCACGGCGGAGCCGCTGGTCATCGGCCAGGTGCAGATGCTGCGGCCCGGCCACGAGGTGGTCCTGGTGGCGTGCGGCCCGCATCCGGTGCGCGCGGCGCTGGCCGCCGCCGAGGAACTGGCCGCCGAGGGGATCGAGCCGGTCGTGCTGAACATGCACACGGTCAAGCCCCTGGACGTCGCCGGCCTCTGCGCCGCCACCGCCGACGCGCGGCTGGTGGTCACCGTGGAGGAGCACTGGCGCGGCGGCGGACTGGGCAGCGCCGTCACCGAGACGCTCGCCGAGCACGGCCCCGTGCCCGTGGTGCGGGTCGGCATGCCGGACACCTTCGCCTCGTACGTGGGCGGACACGAGCCGCTGCTGGAGCACTACGGCATCTCCGCCCCGGCGGTGGCCGCCGCCGTGCGCGAGCATCTGCCCCGATTCAGCCCGCCGGCGAACCCCCGCCGGGCAGTGCACCCAGTTGTCGACCCGAACGGTTCGGGTCGTGTCAGAAGAGAGGTCGAGCAATGAGCGCGTGTCCCGAGTGCGCCGCCACCGTCCCCACCGGCGCCGGTCTGCGTCCGTCCGAGCTGGTCGAGTGCCCCGACTGCCGCAGTGAACTGGAGGTGCTGAGCATCAGCCCGGTCACCTTCGCGCTGGCGCCGGAGCCGGAGGAGGACTGGGGCGAGTGAGCGCCGTTACTGACGCCCCGGCCCGGCTGGCCGTGCTGGCCTCCCGAGTGCGGGCCGAGGAGAAGGGCATCCTCGATGCCCTGGAGCAGCGCAGGATCCCGGTGGAGCAGGTCGACCCGCGTCGCCTGTCCGCCGGGGTCGGCGCCCCGGTCGGGCCGTGGTCCCTCGTCCTCAACCGGGAGATCTCCGCGACCCGGGCCCGGTACGCGGCGGTGAGCCTGGAGGCCGCCGGCACACCGGTGATCAACTCGGCGGCGGCCATCGGCACCTGTGGTGACAAGTGGCTGACCTCGCTGGCGCTGCAGCGCGCCGGCGTGGCGACGCCGCGCACGGTGCTCGCCCTGACCCCGGAGGCGGCCGCCGAGGAGATCGAGCGGCTCGGCTATCCGGTGGTCGTCAAGCCGCTGAGTTCCTCCTGGGGGCGCCGGGTCTCGCTGGTGCGGGATCCGGACGCCGCCCAGGCGGTGCTGGAGCACTGCGCGGCGCTGCCCGCCCCGCAGGCGCATCTGATCTACCTCCAGGAGTTCATCGACAAGCCGGACCGCGACATCCGGGTCGTGGTGGTGGGCGGCGAGCCGGTCGCGGCGGCGTACCGCCGGTCGGCGCACTGGCGCACCAACGTGGCCCAGGGCGCGGGCACGCAGCCGTGCCCGCTCGACGACCGCCTGACCAAGCTCGCGGTGGCCACCGCGGAGGCGGTCGGCGCGGACATCGCCGGGGTCGACGTGGTCGAGGACCGCGACGGCGCCATGTACGCGCTGGAGGTCAACGCCGGCGTGGAGTTCGCCGGGCTGCAGGCCGCCCACCAGGGGCGGGTCGACGTGGCGGGAGTGATCGCGGACCTGGTGGCGCGACGGTTCCGCGACCTGACGAAGGGTGGTGCCGGATGATCCGGGCAGCGGTGGTCGGCGCGGCCGGCTACATCGGCGGGGAGGTGCTGCGGCTGCTGCTGGGCCACCCCCGGGTGGAGGTGGCCGCGGCGGTCTCCTCG
Source organism: Micromonospora sp. WMMA1949 (assembly GCF_027460145.1). Taxonomy (NCBI): domain Bacteria; kingdom Bacillati; phylum Actinomycetota; class Actinomycetes; order Micromonosporales; family Micromonosporaceae; genus Micromonospora; species Micromonospora sp. WMMA1949. Next base: position 4,892,966 of record NZ_JAPZBG010000001.1, read on the forward strand.
CGGTTTCCGGGTAAGCGGGTGGACGGCCCGCACCCGAACCTGCGCGGCGTCACCGATCTGACCTTCTGCACCGAGGAGCAGCTCACCGAGTACGACGTGCTGTTCCTGGCCACTCCCCACCGGACCACGATGCGGACGCTGCCGCGGCTGGCCGCGCTGGCCAAGACGGTGATCGACCTGTCCGGCGACTTCCGGCTGCGCGACGCGGAGGTCTTCCGGCGCTACTACGGTGAGCCCCACGAGGCACCGGAACTGCTCGACGAGTTCGTGCCGGGTTTCCCGGAGCTGGCCCGCGAGCAGCTCACCGGCGCGGACCGGATCGCCGTGCCGGGTTGCATGGCCGCCGCGGCGATCCTGGCGCTGACCCCGTTGACGGACGAAGGGCTCATCGAGCCGGACGTGGACGTGGACGCCCGTACCGGATCGAGCGGGTCGGGCGCCACCGCCGGTGAGGCCAACCTGCACGCCGAGCGCAGCGGCGCGTTGCGGCTGTTCGCCACCTCCGGCCACCGGCACGAGGCGGAGATCGCCCAGGCGTGCGGGGTCCGGCCGACCATGACCGCGACCGGCGTCGAGGCGGTACGCGGCGTACAGGTGGTGTGCCGTACGCGGCTGCGCGAGGGCGTCACCGAGCAGGAGGTGCGGGCCGCCTACCGACGCCGCTACGCCGAGGAGCCGTTCGTGCGGGTGGTTGCCCAGCGGCGGGGCCTGTACCGGCTGCCGGAACCGAAGATCCTGCTCGGCTCGAACTTCTGCGACGTCGGTTTCGCGCTCCAACCCGACTCGCGCCGGCTGCTGGCGGTGTCCGCCCTGGACAACCTGGTCAAGGGCGGCGCCGGCAACGCCGTGCAGTCACTGAACGTACGGATGGGCTGGCCCGAGCGGCTCGGCCTGGAGTTTCCCGGTCTGCACCCGGTCTGACGGACCTCACCCACGCGGCCCCGTCAGCGTCTCTGGAGGAAGGCACGATCTGATGAAGCAGAACAGTGGACGTCCACCGGTCACGGTGGTGAAGTGCGGCGGTAACGGCGACGTGGACGCCGCCGCGGTGTGCGAGGACGTCGCCGAACTGGTCCGGCAGGGCCGGCGGGTGGTGGTGGTCCACGGCGGGTCGGCCGACATCGAGGACCTGGCGCAGCAGCTCGGCGTGCCGCAGCGCAAGCAGGTCGCCCCGGACGGGGTGAGCGCCCGGCACACCGACGAGCGCACCCTGGAGGTGGTCACCCTCGCCCTGGCCGGCCGGGTGAAGCCCCGCCTGGTGCGCTGCCTGGTCGAGCAAGGGGTCCGGGCGGTCGGCCTCACCGGGATCGACGCGGGTCTGCTGGTCGCGCGCCGGAAGAAGGCCCAGCGGGCGGTCGTCGACGGCCGGGTCGTCCTGGTACGCGACAACCACTCCGGCGTGGTGGACACCGTGGACGGTGAGTTCCTGGGCAGCCTCCTCGACGCCGGTGCGGTACCGGTGATCTCCCCGCCGGCGATCACGCCGGACGGCGAGATCGTGAACATCGACGCCGACCGGGCCGCGGCGGCCGTCGCCGCGGCGCTGGGTGCCGAGTCCCTGGTGTTGCTGACCGGCGCCCCGGGCGTTCAGCAGGACCCCGGCGACGAGCACTCGGTGCTGCCGATCTGTCACGTGCCGCCGGCCGGCCGCCCGCCCAGGTGGGCGCGGGGCGGGATGGCCCTGAAGCTGGTCGCCGCCCGCGAGGCCCTGCTCGGGGGCGTGCGTCGGGTGCTGGTGGCGGACGGCCGCTGCCGCGGCCCGGTGCGTCGGGCGCTGTCCGGCACCGGGACGCAGGTGGCCCTGGAACAGCCGGTCCGGCAGGAGTCCCTGGCGAAGGCGTCCTGATGGGCGCCCCGTCCGATGTGGACCTTCTAGAGGAGATGGTCCGCATCCCGTCCCCCTCCGGCGCCGAGCACCGGTTGTCGGCGTTCCTGGCCGAGGCGATGACCGGGCTGGGCCTGGACGCGCACGTCGACGAGGTCGGCAACGTGGTCGGCGTGACCGGGACCGGCGACGGGCCCACCGTGGTCCTGCTGAGCCACCTCGACACCGTGCCGGACCCGATGACGCCCCGCCGGGAGAGCGACCGGATCATCGGGCGGGGCGCGGTGGACGCCAAGGGCCCACTGGCCGCAATGGTGATGACCGCCGCGGCGTCCACTGACTTCCCCGGCCGGCTGGTGGTGGCCGGCGTGGTGGAGGAGGAGACCCCCGGCTCGCGTGGGGCGATGCACGTGCGCGCCACCTGGCCCTGCCCGGACGCGTTGGTGGTGGGCGAGCCGAGCGGCTGGCAGAACGTGGTGATCGGCTACAAGGGGAAGCTGGACCTGCGGTACCGGGTGCACCGGGCGGCGACCCACCCGAGCAACCCGGTGGAGAAGGCCACCGAGGCCGCCGCCGCGTTCTGGCACGACGCGGTCGCCGCGGCCGGGCCCGAGGTCAGCCACGCCGCGTTCGACCTTCCCGGCGTCACCCTGGTGGCGATGTCGGGCGACACCACCGACGCGACGCTGGAGCTCAGCTACCGGACCCCGGTGGGGTTCGACGACGCCGCGCTGCTGGAGCGGCTGCGTAGCGTCTCCCGCGGCGGCGGCCTCGAACTGCTCAACTCCGTCTCGGCGGTACGCAGCGACCGGCGTGACCCGGTCGTGCGGGCGCTGACGGCCGCGATCCGCGAGGTCGGCGGCACGCCGCGGCCGAAGCTGAAGACGGCGACGTCGGACATGAACACCCTGGCCGAGGTCTGGCCGGTGCCGATGGCCACCTACGGGCCCGGCGACAGCAGCCTCGACCACGCCGCCGACGAGCACATCCTGATCGACGACTACCGGTGCGGCATCGAGGTGCTCCGCCGCGCCGTGACCGACCTCGGCCGCCGCCCGCCGGCCGCCGCGGTTTCCCCTTCCGCCATCAGCCCTGGAGGCCGATCGTGAACGATTTGATGAAGCGGCTGGCCCGACTGCCCGCGGACCGCCGCGCGGAGCTGCTCGCCCTGCTGCGCGACGACGAGCCGGACACGGCCGCCGGTCCCACACCACGCCAGCGCGGTGACAGCTCGCCGCTGTCGTACGCCCAGGAGACGCTCTGGTTCCTGGACCGGCTGGCCCCCGGGCAGCCGACGTACAACGTGCCGGTCTGCTTCCGGCTGCGGGGCCGCCTGGACGCGGACGCCCTGCGCACCGGCCTGGCCACCGTGGTGGCCCGGCACGAGTCGCTGCGGGCCCGGATGGCCGACGGGGACGACGGGCCGGTGCAGGTGGTGGCGGCCGAGGTGCCGGTGGAGCTGCCGGTGCAGGACGTCACCGGCGGTGCGGATGCCGCCGTCGAGGCGGCCCGGGCGCTGGCCCGGGAGGCGTTCGACCTGGGCCGGGCGCCGCTGTGGCGGGCTCGGCTGATCCGGGTCGCCGACGACGACCACCTGTTCGTCTTCGTCGTGCACCACGTGGTCTTCGACGGGTGGTCGCTGGGTGTGTTCGTCCGCGAACTGGGCGAGTGCTACCGGGCGGCGGTCGACGGGGACCGGGCCGACCTCGAGGCGGTGCCGTTGCAGTACGCGGACTACGCGTTGTGGCAGCGGGAGTGGCTGCGCGAGGAGAACCTGGAGCGGCTCACCGGGTTCTGGCGGGAGCGCCTCGACGGGGCACCGGTGCTGGAGTTCCCGACCGACCGCCCACGGCCGGCGGAGGCCACCTACCGCGGCACGTTCATCCGCCGGTTCCTGCCGGTGGGCGGCCCCGGCGCGGTGCAGCAGTTGGCCCGTTCGCTGGGCACCACCCCGTACAGCGTCTACGTGGCGGCGTTCTTCGCCCTGCTGCACCGCTACACCGGCCAGGACGACCTGGTCATCGGCTCGCCGACGGCGAACCGGCAGCACTCGGAGGTGGAGGCGGTCGTCGGGTTCTTCGTCAACATGCTGGTGCTGCGCGCCGACGTCGCGGGCGACCCGACCTTCCGGGAGCTGGCCGGCCGGGTCACTCCCACCGTGCAGGAGGCGTTCGCCCACGGCGAGCTGCCGTTCGAGAAGCTGGTCGAGGCGGTACGACCGGACCGCGACCCGTCCCGCTCGCCGATCTTCCAGATCGCGTTCACCTTCCAGAACGCCGAGGGCGAGGTCACCCTGCCCGGCCTGGAGACCGAACGGGTCCTGCTCAGCCCCGGCACCTCCCGCTTCGACATGAGCTGGAACCTGTTCGAGCGCGACGGCGGGCTGGACCTCAACGTCGAGTTCAACACCGACCTGTTCGATCCGGAGTCCATCGAGCAGGTGATGGCGCACTACGGGCGGCTGCTGTCCGCGGTGGTCACCGACCCGGACCGCAAGGTCACCGAGATCCCGCTGCTGGACGAGCGGGAGCGGGAACGGCTCCTGCACGAGTTCGACGGTCCGCGCCGCGAGCGGCCGGACACCACGGTGGTGGATCTGTTCGCCCGGCAGGTGGCCGAGCGTCCCGACGCCGTCGCCGTGGTGGTCGGCGACACCGAACTGAGCTACGCGGAGCTGGACCGGCGGGCCGAGGAGATCGCGGGCCGGCTGCGCGCAGCCGGAGCCGCGCCGGACACCCTGGTCGGGATCTGCCTGCCCCGGGGCGCCGACCTCGTCGCCACGGTGCTCGCGGTGCTCCGCTGCGGAGCCGGCTACGTACCGCTGGACCCCGGACATCCGGCGGCCCGGATCGCGGCGATCCTGACCGACAGCGCGGCCGTCGCGGTGGTCAGCACCACCGCAGCGGGCGGCGCGCTGCCGGCCGACGGGCCGGCCGTCGTACACCTCGACCGCCCGGCCGGGGACGACCGGGCGGAGGTGGCGGCGGCGCCCCCCGCCCCGCACGACCTGGCCTACGCGCTCTACACCTCCGGCAGCACCGGCACCCCGAAGGGGGTGCTCATCGAGCACCGCGCCGTCACCAACTTCATCGCCTCGGTGCAGGAGCTGTTCGACCTCACCCCACAGGACCGGGTGCTCGGCTTCGCCGCTGTCACCTTCGACGTGTCGGTGTTCGAGATGTTCGCGGCCCTGCTCACCGGCGCCCGCCTCTACGTGGTGCCGGACGAGGACCGGCTGGAGATCGACAGGCTGCAGGCGCTGCTGGAACGCGCCGAGATCACCGTGATCGACCTGCCGCCGTCGCTGATGGCGCTGCTCGAACCGGAGCGGCTGCCGAAGCTGCGCATCGCCTTCGTCGGCGGCGAGGCGTTCCCGGGCGAGCTGGTCAACCGGTGGAACCAGGGCCGGCGCTTCTTCAACGGCTACGGCCCGACCGAGTGCACCGTCACCATGGTGGTGCAGGAGTGCACCGGCACCTGGGACACCTCGCCCCCGATCGGGCTGCCGATGGCCAACCACGTGGCGCACGTGCTCGACCCGCACGGCGAGCCGGTGCCCGTCGGCGTACCCGGTGAGCTGGTGATCGGCGGGCTCGGTCTGGCGCGCGGCTACCTCAACCGGCCCGAGCTCAGCGCGGAGAAGTTCCTCGACGACCCGTTCGGGACCGCGCCCGGCGGCCGGCTGTACCGCACCGGCGACCTGGTCCGCCGTCAGCACGACGGGGCGCTGGTGTTCTGCGGCCGGATCGACCAGCAGGTGAAGATCCGCGGACTGCGGATCGAGCTGGGTGAGATCGAGGCCGTGCTGAGCCAGGTGCCCGGCGTGCGGCAGGCAGTCGTGCAGCCGTGGGCGGACGACCGCGGCGATCGGCATCTGGTCGGCTACCTGACCGGTGAGCCGCCGGCCGACGAGCGACTGCGCGCGGCGCTGGGTGAACAGCTGCCGCCCTACATGGTGCCGGCCCACTTCGTCCGGATCGCCGACATCCCGTTGACCACCAGCGGCAAGGTCGACCGCCGTGCGCTGCCGGCGCCGGAGACCACCCAGGCGGCCACCGGCGAGGTGCGCTACGCCGACGAGACCGAGGAGACGCTGGCCCGCGAGGTGGTCGGGCCGGTGCTGCGCCTGGAGCAGGTGGGCCCGGAGGAGAACTTCTTCACCCTGGGCGGGCACAGCCTCGGCGCCGCGCAGGTGGTGTCGCGTATCCGCCGGCAGTTCGGGGTGGAGGTCGGGCTGACCGACTTCTTCCGCGCCCCGACCGTACGGGGACTCGCCGCGCTGGTTCGCACCGCCCAGGCAGGCCAGCTCAACGACGACGACCTGCTGCGGATGATCGAGTCGATGAGCGACGAGGAAGCGGCGGCCATGCTCGCCGCCGAGCAGGGGCAGGCGTCGTGACCTCCGTACCGTCGGCCGGAGCGGTGCGCGAGGTGGGGGCGGACGTCACGCTCTCACCAGCCAAGCGGGCGCTGCTGGCCCGGTTGCGGCACCGGTCGGTGCCGCAACCGGGTGGTCCGGCGATGCTGCGGCCCGGCGCCGGCCGCCCCGGGCTGGTGCTTGTGCATCCGGTCGGCGGCGCGGTCCTCTGTTACGCGGCGCTGGTGTCCGCTCTCGGCGGCGACGAGCCGGTGTGGGGCTTCGCGGCGGACCGGCCGGCCGACGACCTGCCCGACGCCGGCCGCCTCGGCGGTCTCGCCGAGCGCTACCTGGCCACGCTGGACCCGGCCGAGCGCCGGTGGGTCTTCGCGGGCTGGTCGTTCGGCGGCGTCGTCGCCTACGAAATGGCCCGCCGCGCCGGCGGGACGGCGGTGCTGCTGGACACGGCGTACCCCGGGTCGGATCCACCGGAGGACGAGGCGGCGATCCGCCGATTCTTCCTGCACGACCTGTGCCGCACCGCCGGCCTGCCGCCACCTGCGTCGGCGGCCGGGGCCGGCGGGACCGGCCCGGGCGTGGCCGAACTGGCGTCGCGGGCCGGCCTCACCGCGGACCTGACCGCCGCGGAGATCGAGGCCCGCTACCGGGTCTGCCGCAGCAACGCGCTGGCGCTGGCCGCCCACCGGCCCGGCCGGTACGAGGGTCCGGTCTGGTATGTCCGGGCCGGCCTGTCGCCGGACCACGGGCCGGCCTGGCAGCAGGTGGCGCCGGATCTGCGGACCCGGTCGGTGCCGGGCGAGGACCACTACACCCTGTTGGGCGCCGGCCCGGTCGGCGCGGTCGCGGCGGTGGTGCGGGAAGCGATGCGCCGCGCGGATCGAGGAGAGTGACCGATGGAGACCAGTATCGACGTCGACGAGGGCCACGAGCGGTTCCGCCGGTCCGTGCGGGACCGGCTCGCCGACCCCGAGCTGCGCCGTGAGCTGGCCGCGCTGCGGGCCGGCGGGCAGCCGGAGCCGGACGCCCGGGAGGTCTACCGCCACCTCGGCCGGCTGCGGCTGCTCGCGCCGAACTGGCCCGAGGAGTACGGCGGGGACGGCCTGGGGCACAGCGCCGCGGCGATCGTCTACGAGGAGTTGGTACGCGCCGACGTGCCGGACACGTTGCACGTCAACACCATTCAGATCGTCGCGCTGTTCCTGCTGCTCGCCGGCAGCCCGGAACAGAAGGCCGCGCACCTGCCCGCGATGGCCCGGGGCGAACGCTTCGCCAGCGTCCTCTACACCGAGCCGGAGGCCGGCTCCGACCTGGGCGGTTTGCGGACCACCGCCACACGCGACGGGGACGGCTGGCGCCTCGACGGGGTCAAGGTGTTCAGCCTCAAGAGCGACATCACCGATCTCGGCCTGTGCGCGGCGCGTACCGGATCGGGCGCGGGCCGCTACGACGGCATCACCCTGTTCCTGGTGGACCTGCACGCCGACGGGGTGGCGCGCAGCCGGATCCCGAGCATCGCCGACGAGCAGTTCCACCGCGTCGAGCTGACCGGGGTGCGGGTCGGGCCGGACGCGGTGCTCGGCGAGGTCGGGCAGGGCTGGCCGCTGCTGTCGCAGGCGTTGGCGATCGAGCGGACCGGCCTGGACTACACGCTCAAGGCCGAGCGATGGTACGAGGCCGCGGTGGCGGGACTCGGCCACGACGACAGCCCGGCCGAGGCGGCGCTGCTCGTCGACGCCGGAAGGTTCGACGCCCGGCTCGCGGCCAGCCGGGCGCTGGCGTGGTCCGTGCTGACGAGGCTGGAGGCCACCGACACGGCCGACGAGGCCGCCACCGCTGTGGCGAAGCTGTACAGCAGCGAGCTGGCCCAGGAGGTGGCCGGCTGGGCGGTCGGCGTGCACGGGCTCGGCTACCACCCTGCGGTGCTGGGGCGGCGGCGGGCGGACGTGCTGGAGGCGGCGTACCGGGAGGCGCCGGGTCTGACCTTCTCCGCCGGTGCCTCGGAGGTGATGCTCCAGATCATCGCGAACCTCGCGCTGGACGACCCGGATCCGGCCGCCGGTGGCCCCGCCGATCCGATGCGGGACCGGCTGCGGCAGGTGATGCGCGGCCGGCTCGCCCGGGTGCCGGTGCACGCGTCGGGCGCGGACCCACAGGCCGCGTGGGACGCCGTACGGCGGGGCGGGGCGTGCACGCTGGACGTCCCGGTCGCCGCCGGGGGCATGGAGCTGGGACTCGGGGCGGCGGTGGTGGTCGCCGAGGAACTCGGGCGGGCGGCGGCCGTCACGCCGTACCCGGCGGTGGCGGCGGCGATCGACGCGGCGCTCGCCGGCGGTGCGTCCGAGGACATGCTCGCGGAACTGGTCGCCGGCGCGGTGCCGGCGGACATGGGGGGTTTCGACCCGGTGTCGGTGACAGCCGCCCCGGACGGCGACGGGGCGTGGAAGGCGTCAGGCGCGATCCCCGTGGACGGCACGGACGTGGCGGTGCTGCTGCCGGTCGCCGTCGAGGACGGCACGGCACTGGCGCTGCTGCCGGCTGGCAGCACCGTGCCGTCGGCCGAGATCCCGGGCGTCACGGACGCGGCTGGGGTCCGTATTCCAGGTGAGCGGGTGCTCTGCCGGGACGTGGCGCTCGACGACTGCCCGGAGGGCGTCGTCGGGCGGGCCCGCATCCGCCAGGCCGCCCTGCTGCTCGGGCTGGCGCAGGGAGCGCTCGGCGAGGCGGTGCGGCACACCGGCGCCCGGGAACAGTTCGGCCGGCGGCTGCGCGACTTCCAGAGCGTGGAGTTCGCGCTCGCCGGCGCGTACGCGGAGGTGGCCGCGCTGCGGCTGCTCGTGGAACAGGCGGCGGAGCTGGCCGACGCGGACCGTCCGTTCGGCGTGGCCGGCACCCGGGCGCTGGCCCTGGCCGCGGAGACGACGTTGGAGGTGACCCGGCTGGCCATGCACGTGTGCGGTGCCCGTGGTCTCACGCCGCAGCTCCGGGTCGCGCCCTACTACCTGCTGGGCCGGTCCGAGGCGGTACGCCTGGGCCGTCCGGTGGCGCTCTGGCACGAGCTCGGCGCCCGGGCGGTAGCGCGCTCCCGGCGAGATGACAGTGGCGGCGCCGCCGCCGACGCAGCGCCCGGCGCGGGCGCGGATTGACGAGGTGAACCGATGTCCGTGTACCGACTCTCCCATCTGGAGGCGCTGGAGGCCGAGGCGCTGCACGTGCTACGTGAGGTGGCAGCGGAGGCCGACCGGCCAGCGCTGATGTTCTCCGGCGGCAAGGACTCCATCGTCATGCTGCATCTGGCCCGGCTCGCGTTCTGGCCCGCGCCGGTACCGTTCCCGATGCTGCACGTGGACACCGGGCACAACTTCCCGGAGGTGCTGGCCTTCCGCGACCGCCTGGTCGAGGAGTGGCGGTTGCGCCTGGTCGTGTCCTCGGTGCCGGAGATGATCGCCGACGGGCGGATCGTCGAGCCGCCCGGGGAGCCGTCCCGCAACCGCCTGCAGACCCCGGCGCTGCTGGAGGCTGTCACCCGGCACCGTTTCGACGCGCTGTTCGGCGGTGCCCGTCGCGACGAGGAGAAGGCCCGGGCCAAGGAACGGGTGCTGTCCTTCCGGGACGAGTTCGGCCAGTGGGATCCGAAGAACCAGCGGCCGGAACTGTGGAACCTCTACAACGGGCTGCTGCGGCCGGGGGAGCACCTGCGGGTGTTCCCGCTGTCCAACTGGACCGAGCTGGACGTGTGGCAGTACATCGCCGAGCGCCGGATCGAGGTCCCCTCGATCTACTTCGCGCACAAGCGGGAGGTGTTCCGCCGGGACGGGATGATCTTCTCGGTCGGCCCGTACCTGCCGATGCGGGACGGGGAGAGCAGCGCGGAGGAGCAGGTCCGGTTCCGCACGGTGGGCGACATGAGCTGCACCGGCGCGGTGAGCTCGACGGCCACCACCGTCGAGGAGGTGCTGCGGGAGGTGGCCGCGAGCCGGCTCACCGAACGCGGGGCCACCCGGGCCGACGACCGGGTCAACGAGAGCGCCATGGAGGACCGCAAGAGGGAAGGGTATTTCTGATGGACCTGCTCCGGATCGCCACCGCCGGCTCGGTCGACGACGGCAAGAGCACACTGATCGGGCGGTTGCTCTACGACACCAGCGCCGTGCCCGAGGACCAGCTCGACGCCGTCGAGCAGACCAGCGAGCGGATGGGCGCCGACGAGGTGAACCTGGCGTTGCTCACCGACGGCCTGCGCGCCGAACGCGAGCAGGGCATCACCATCGACGTCGCCCACCGCTACTTCGCCACCGCCCGCCGCAAGTTCATCATCGCCGACACGCCGGGGCACGTGCAGTACACCCGGAACATGGTCACCGGCGCCTCCACCGCCAACCTGGCCGTGGTGCTCGTCGACGCGCGGGTCGGGCTGACCGAGCAGAGCCGCCGGCACGCGTTCCTGTGCTCGCTACTCGGCGTGCCCCACCTGGTGCTGGCGATCAACAAGATGGACCTGGTGGACCACGACGAGGCCGTGTACCGGCGGATCCGGGACGAGTTCACCGAGTTCGCCACCCGGCTGCGCATCCCGGACGTGACCGCCATCCCGATGTCCGCGCTGCGCGGCGACAACGTCGTGCACCGGTCCGCGCGGATGCCATGGTACGAGGGCCCGCCGCTGCTGCACCACCTGGAGGAGGTGCACGTCGCGTCCGACCAGAACCTGGTCGACCTGCGGCTCCCGGTGCAGTACGTGATCCGCCCGCGCACCGACGAGCACCACGACTACCGCGGCTACGCGGGGCAGGTGGCCGCGGGTGTGGTCCGGGTCGGTGACGAGGTGGTCGCGCTGCCCAGCGGGATGACCAGCCGGGTCACCGCGATCGACGGTCCGCTCGGGCCGGTGGAGGAGGCGTTCGCGCCGATGTCGGTGACCGTACGACTGGCCGACGACATCGACGTGTCCCGGGGCGACCTGCTCGCCCGCCCCAACAACCAGCCGCGCGCCACCCAGGACCTGGGCGCCGTGGTGTGCTGGATGGACACCGCGCGGCTCACCGCCGGTTCCCGGCTCCTGGTGAAGCACACCACCCGGGTGGTTCCGTCGATCGTCACCTCGCTGCGGTACGGCATCGACGTGAACACGCTGCACCGGCACGACACCGACGAGCTGGAGTTCAACGGGATCGGCCGGATCGGCCTGCGGACCACCCAGCCGCTGATGTGCGACGACTACCGGCTCAACCGGTCCACCGGCTCGTTCATCCTCATCGACCCGGTCTCCAAGCGAACGGTGGGCGCGGGCATGGTCCGCGCCTCCGGCTGATCCGCCCGGCCCGACGACGGCTGGTGTCCCCGGACACCGGCCGTCGTCGTGTGTGCGCCGCCCTGCCGGTGGTCCGGGTGCGACGCCGGCCCCCGCTCGGTGCTCCGGGCGGGGGCCGGTGGGGTGGTGCTCAGGCGGCGTCGGCCAGCTCCAGCACCTCACGGACGACCGCGGCACGACGGCGCAGCCGGTCGGCGGCCGAGCCGGCCAGCAATGCCTCGGCGAACAGCCGCACGGTCGGCCGGCTGAAGAACAGCGCCGTGTCCACGTCGATCCGGAGCAGGTCCCGGAGCACACCCAGCGCCCGGGTCACGGTGAGCGAGTGCGCGCCCAGGTCGAAGACGTTGGCGTCGGCGTCGACCCGGTCGACGCCGAGCAGGTCGGCCCAGACCATGGCGAGCACGGCCGTCACGTCGTCGGCCGGCGCCGGGGCGGCCGTACCGGCATCGGCCGGTGTGTCCGTTGCCGCCGCGCGCAACCGGGCCCGGTCGACCTTGCCGTTGGGCAGCAGCGGCAGCTCCGCGACGGGCACCAGCCGGGCCGGCACCCACGCCTCGGGGAGCTGCGTACGCAGCCGGTCGGCCAGCGCCGCCGGGTCCGGCTGCCCGTCGTGCACCACGTACCCGACGAGCACCGACTCGCCGTGACGCTCCTCGGCGAGCACGCACGCCTGGCGCACCCCGGGCTGATCGAGCAGGGTCCGCTCCACCTCGCGCGGCTCCACCCGGAAACCGCGGATCTTGACCTGGTCGTCGGCGCGGCCGACGAAGACCAGGTCACCGGCGGGGGTCAGGACACATACGTCGCCGGTGTCGTAGACCCGCCCTCCGGTGAGATCCGGCCGGCCGGGCGGATGGGCCACCGACTGGAAGCGCTGCCCGGTCTGCTCGTGGTCGCCGAGATAGCCGCGGGCCACCCCGGCACCCCCGATGAACAGCCGGCCGGGAACGCCGACCGGAGTGGGGCGGCCCTCCGGGTCGCGCAGCTCGGCCCACACGTGTGACAGCGGCGCACCGAGGGAGACGTCCCGTCCCGGCCGGGCGGGTGCGGCACCGGCGAACGCGCCGATTGTCGTCTCCGTCGGCCCGTAGTGGTTGTAGACCCGCAGCTCGGGCCGGAGAGCACGGAGCCGCTCCAGCAGCGCGGGGTCGAGCCGTTCCCCGCCGAGCACCAGCGTGCGGGCCGGGAGGCAGGCCGGGCCCTGCGGGTCGGCGAGGAGCGCCGCCAGGTGGGACGGGGCCATCTTGACCAGGTCGACTCCGGCCGCGCGTAGGTGGGCGGCGAACCGGCCCGCGTCGAGACGGGCGTCCGCCGGGACGGCCGCGACAGTGCCGCCGTGGGCCAGGGTGGGGAACGTGGCGGTGTAGCCGAGGTCGGCGCCGATACCGGCCGGGCTGGCGGTGGTGACGCCGGGGCCGAGGGAGAGCAGCGCGGCCACGGAACGGGCGTACGCCGACAGTTGCCCGTGCTCCACCGCGACGGCCTTGGGCGTCCCGGTGGAGCCGGAGGTGAACAGCACGTACGCCAGGTCGCCGGGGCCCCCGGCGGGAACCGGCGGCGGACCGGCCGGTGCCGGGGCGTCCAGCGGCAGGACCGGCACGTCGCTCAGCGCCGAACGGTCGGTCCCCGGCCCGGTCAGCACGACGCTCGCGCCGGCTCGGCGGACGAGCGTGCGGATGCGCTCCACCGGCAGGGCCGGGTCGAGGGGCAGGAAGGCCGCACCGGCGGTCATCGCGGCCAGCGCACCGGTCAGGAAAGACGTCAGGTCGTCCGCGAGCACGCCCACGATCTGCTGCGTCGCGGCGGCCGGGAGGTGGCTGCGCAGCGCCGCCGCGTACCGGAGCATGTCGGCGCGGAGCGCGCCGTAGGTGCGGACGGCCGGTCCGTCGACGATCGCGCGGGCGTGCGGGTTCTCCGCGCCGTGCCGCAGCACCGCCAGGTGGCAGGGCTCGGCCGGCGGGTCGTCCAGCCGGTCGCCGGTGAGCCGGTGGCGGATCCACGCCAGCTCCTCGTCCCCGACGACGTGCGTGACCGGTCGCCCGGCGGCGACGGCCTCGGGGATGCGCGTCAGCACGGTGTGCAGCCGCTGCGCGAACAGCTCCGCAGCTCTGCCGTCCAGGTCCTCGCCGTGGACGTGCACGGCGGTGGCGGGACGCCCGGCGATCCGCAGCGCGAGGGCAGTGCCGGCGCGGACTGGGCCGTCCCCGGCCGGTGCGGGGGACCAGCACACCAGGGGGTCCGGCGCCGGGATGCCGTCCACGGTGTCGACGGCCGCGGCGCGGATGCGGTCGAGCAGGCCCGGCACGGTCGGTGGCTCCGCGAGGTCGACCGGGACGGTACGCCGGCCGGCCGGCCCGGTCAGGACGAGCTCGCCCGGGTGTCGCAGGGCGAACTGGACGATCGCGGTCGCAGCGGCGAGTACCTCGTCCTCGCCGGCGGCCGCGGCCGTGGCCGCGTCGCGCAGCGCCCTGACCGTGGCCGGGGGCAGCGGGCGGGCGGAGTCCTCGGCGGCCGGGCCCGCAACGCGGACAGCCGGGGTGTGACGTGCATCGGTAGTGCGCACCGTGACGCTCCTTGGTCGACAGCCCGGTGCCGGCATCGCCGGCACCGGGCGGGGACGGACGGGGTCGCTTTCAACTACGCTCGTGAATCAGATCGTCGATGATTGATGCGACGTCGGTCAGGTGTGGTTCCCGCAGCATGCTGTAGTGGGTACCCGGCACCCGCCGGTGCTCGACCCGGGCGAGGTTCGCCTCGATCCACCGACGCGTGTGGTGGTCGCCCGAACCCTCCGCGGTCAGCAGCGACACCACCCCGTCGTACGGTGCCGGACGGTAGCGGCGGAACGCCAACGCGTTGGCCCGGAACACCGCGCTGCGACGGGCCATCTCGTCGACCGCCTCGGCCGGCACGAGTCCGCGCTCGCGGAGCGCGGCCAGGACCGCCGCGGTCCGCTCATCGGGTGGCAGCGCGGCGAGCCGGTCGCGGTCCAGCGCCGGTACGTCGGCGTCCTGGAGCGCCGCGACGTCCTCCGCGAAGTCGATCAACAGATCGGTGTCGTCCGGCAGCGGGCCGTCCCCGGCCGGGGACGAGGTGTCCAGCAGAAGCAGCAGCTCCACCCGCTCGCCGTCCCGGGTCAGCCGGCCGGCCATCTCGTAGGCCACCATCCCGCCGAACGACCAGCCACCGAGCCGGTACGGCCCGTGCGGCTGGCGGCGGCGCAGCTCCGCGACGTACCGGGCCGCCATCTCCGGCAGGTCCGTGCACGGCTCGCCGTCGTGCAGCCCCGCGGCCTCGAAACCCCACACCGGCAGGTCGGTGGGGAGCAGCGCGACCAATGGCAGGTACGGCACGACCGAGCCGCCGACCGGGTGCACCAGGTGCAGTGGTGTCCGGCTCCCCTCGGCTCGCAGCGGTACCAGCGACGAGGCCGTCGCCCGATCCGCGCCGTCGGTGCGGACCGTGTCGATGGCGGTGGCCATGGTGGTGAGGGTGGGGTGGGTGTAGAGGGTGCGTAGGGGGAGGTTGATGTGGAAGTGGTTGTGGATGTGGGTGATGAGTTGGATGGCGTGGAGGCTGTTGCCGCCGGTGGTGAAGAAGTTGTCGTGGGGTTGGGGGTTGGGGTTGTTGGTGAGGGTGGTCCAGATGGTGGCGAGGGTGTGTTCGGTGGGGGTGTGGGGTTGGTGGTGGGTGGGGGTGTCGGTGTGGGGGAGGGGGAGTTGTTTGCGGTCGATTTTTCCGCTGGTGGTGAGGGGGAGGTGGGTGATGGGGGTGATGGTGGCGGGGATGAGGTGCAGGGGGAGGTGGTCGGTGAGCCAGGTGCGTAGGTCGGTGGTGAGTTGGTCGGGGTGGGGGTGGTCGGTGGTGATCCAGGCGATGAGGTGGGGGGTGGTGTGGGGGTCGGGTTGGTGGGTGCCGGCGATGGCGTGGTTGATGTGGGGGTGGGTGGTGAGGGTGTTTTCGATTTCGCCGAGTTCGATGCGTTGGCCGTTGATTTTGACCTGGTGGTCGTTGCGGCCGAGGTATTCGAGGGTGCCGTCGGGGTTCCAGGTGGCGATGTCGCCGGTGCGGTAGAGGCGTTGGCCGGTGGTGGGGTGGGTGATGAAGGTGTGATGGGTGAGGTCGTCGCGGTGGTGGTAGCCGCGGGCGAGGCAGGTGCCGGCGAGGTGGAGTTCGCCGGGGATGCCGATGGGGGTGGGTTGGTGGTGGGGGTCGAGGACGTGGCATTGGGTGTTGGCGATGGGTCGGCCGATGGGGATGGTGGGGTCGGTGTGGTGGGGGTGGCATTGCCAGTAGGTGACGTCGACGGCGGCTTCGGTGGGGCCGTAGAGGTTGTGGAGTTCGGCGTCGAGGTGGGTGAAGAAGCGGTCGCGTAGGTCGGCGGTGAGGGCTTCGCCGCTGCAGAAGACGCGGGTGAGGGTGGTGGGTGCGGTGGTGGTGTCGAGGTGGTTCAGGAAGTGGCGGAGCATGGCGGGGACGAAGTGGACGGTGGTGATGTTCTCGCTGGTGATGGTGTGGGTGAGGTAGGCGTTGTCGCGGTGTCCTTCGGGTCGGGCGAGGACGAGGCGGGCGCCGACCATGAGGGGCCAGAAGAACTCCCAGACGGAGACGTCGAAGGTGTAGGGGGTTTTCTGCAGGACGGCGTCGTGGGCGTGCAGCGGGTAGGTGTGTTGCATCCAGCGCAGGCGGTTGTCGATGGCGCGGTGTTCGACCATGACGCCTTTGGGTTGGCCGGTGGAGCCGGAGGTGTAGATGACGTAGGCCAGGTTGTCGGGGGTGACCGTGGTCTCGGGTGGGGTGTCGGGGTGGGTGGCGACGGTGGGCCAGTCCGTGTCCAGGGCCAGGTGGGCGGTGGTGGCGGGGAGCCGGTCGGTGAGGTGGTGCTGGGTGAGTACGACGGGCACGCCGGTGTCGTCGATGAGGTAGCGCAGGCGTTCGCGGGGATGGTCGGGGTCCAGGGGGACGTAGGCGGCGCCGGCTTTGAGGGTGGCCAGGAGGGCCACGACGAGTTCGGTGCTGCGCTGGGCGCAGATGCCGACGAGCCGGTCGGGTCCGGCGCCGAGGTCGATGAGGTGCCGGGCGAGTTGGTTGGCGCGTCGGTCCAGTTGTGCGTAGGTGAGGTCGGCGCCGGCGTAACGCACGGCCACCGCGTCGGGAGTGCGGGCGGCCTGCCGGCTGATCGTCTCGTGCAGACACGCCGCGGGTCCGTAGTCCACCGCCGTGTCGTTGAAAGAGTCCAGCAGCCGCTGTTCCTCCTCGTCCAGCAACGGCAGCCGACTCACCGGCAGCCCCGGATCAGCCACCGCGGCGGCCAGCACCCGACCCAGATGAGCGACCAACCGCCGAACCCGACCCTCCCCGAACAACTCCGTCGAATATTCGACGAGCACTTCGAGTTCGTCATCGGGGCCCTGAATGGCGGTCACCGTCATGTCGAACCGCGACCGGGTGGTGTGGAAGGGGAGCATTTCCCCGGGCACCTCACCCAATCCGAAACCCGAATCCGCCGGCCCCGACGAACGCAGGGAGAAGCTGGTTTGGAAGAGGGGGTTTCGGCTGGGGTCGCGTGGGGGTTTGAGGTGGCTGACGAGGGTGCTGAAGGGGATGTCCTGGTGTTGCAGGGCGCCGAGGACGGTGTCGTTGCAGCGGTTGATCAGGGTGTGGAAGTCGGGGTCGCCGGTGAGGTCGGTGCGGAGCACGACGGTGTTGGCGAAGTAGCCGACGAGGGGTTCGACTTCGGGGTGGTGGCGGCCGCTGAACACGGAGCCGACGGTGATGTCGCTCTGGCCGGTGTAGCGGGACAGGACCACGGTGAAGCCGGCCAGGAGGGTGGCCAGGAGAGAGGCGTTGTGGTCGGTGGCGAGTCGGCGGAGGCGGTGGCCGAGGTCGCGGGGCAGGTGGGCCCGGTAGCTGGCGCCGGCCCAGGTGCGTTCGGCGGGGCGGGGCCGGTCGGTGGGCAGGTCGAGGGTGGGCAGGTCGCGCAGGTTGTGTTCCCAGTAGGTGAGGTGTTCGCGGAGGGTGTCGCCGGTGAGGTGGCGGCGTTGCCAGGCGGCGACGTCGGCGGGCTGGACGGTCAGCGGGGGTAGCTGGGGTTGCCGGCCCTGGGTGAGGGCCTGGTAGGCCTCGGACAGTTCGTGGGTGAGGATGCTGACCGACCAGCCGTCGGTGACGGCGTGGTGCAGGCTCAGCAGCAGCACGTGGTCGTCGGTGTGCAGGCGCAGCAGGGCGGCGCGCAGCAGCGGGCCGGTGGCCAGGTCGAACGGCCGCTGGGCCTCGGTGTCGGCGTGGCGGACCGCTTCGGTGAACGGGTCCTCGGCGGTGGACAGGTCGATCACCGGCAGGTCCGGGCCGTCGCCGGCAGCGTCGATGAGCAGGCGCGGACTGCCGTCGCCTGCGGTGGTGAACCGGGTCCGTAACGCCTCGTGCCGGGCGGTCAGCAGCCGTAACCCCGACCGCAACGCCGTCACGTCCAGCTCACCACGCAGCCGCAACGCGAACGGCACGTTGTAGACCGTCTGCCCCGGATCCAACCGGTCCAGGAACCACAACCCCTCCTGCTGGAACGACGGCAACAACGGCTCGTCCCGCGACACCACCGGCACACCCCGTTGCACCGACGCCCGCTCCCGCAACCGCCGCCGCAACAACTCCTGCTTGACGTCGGACAGCATCGACACTCGATCCGTCGTGGCGTCCTCTCGCCGCATCTGCGTCATGGCCCCTCGCTCGTCGGTCGCGGGAATCTGATCCGGAATGCTCCTCACGCTAGGCAGCGCGGAGGACGGCGTCTGCCTCGTGACGTTGATTCGGCAGGCGCTGCTGGGTTGCAGTTGAGCGGCTCAAACGCATTTTCCGAGGTAATCAGCGCCATCATTTTGCTTACCTTGATGACGTCGCCGGGCCGAGTGCCCGGGTTGGCGGTAACGTCGGTATGCCCGGGACGTCCCCCGTCCCGAGCCTGAAGTTCGCCGGGCACGCCTTTCGCACGGCAACCCCCTTTGACGTACGCGAGCCCGCAGTGGAGGACCGCAGGTGAAGGCATCCGCAGACGTCCCGTTGAACCGCAACGCCAGCTTCCTCAAGTTGTGGGGCGGGCAGTCGGTCGCGCTGCTGGGCAGCAAGGTGTCGCAGTTGGCGCTGCCGCTGGTGGCGATCTACACCCTGGATGCCAGCCCGTCCATGGTCGGCCTGATCGGCACCGCGACGTTCCTGCCGTACCTGTTGTTCGCCCTCTGGGCGGGGGCCTGGATCGACAGGCGTCGCCGGCTCCCCATCATGATCACCACCGACGTGGTGCGTGGCGTCGTCCTGCTCGGCATCCTCGGCCTGGCGGTGACCGGCACGCTGACCATGTGGATCATGCTGGGCCTGGTCTTCGTGTTCAGCACCTGCTCGGTGCTGTTCGAGCTCTGCTACTACTCGTTCGTCCCGTCGATCGTGCCGTCTCGTGACCTTGTCGCGGCGAACAGCCGGTTGCAGGCCAGCGACTCGGTCGCCGAAGTCGGCGGTCCCGGCCTCGGCGGTGTGCTGGTGCAACTGCTCACCGCACCGTTCGCGCTGCTGGCACAGATGATCTCGTTCGTCGTGTCGGCCGTGACGCTGGCGTCGATCCGGGACCGGGAGCCGCAGCCCGAGCCGCCTGCCGGGGGCGCTCCACCGATCATGGCCCAGATCCGCCAGGGCCTGGTGACTGTCGTACGCGCTCCGTTGCTGCGTACCCTCGTGGTGAGCGCCGCCCTCTACAACTTCTTCGCCAACTGGGTGATGGCGTTGTTCCCGGTCTTCGCCGTCCGGGCGCTGGACCTCAACGCCGCGACGATCGGTCTGATCCGCTCCTGCGGGGCGATCGGTGGCGTGCTCGGTGCCGTCGCCGCCGGGCGGCTGATCGCGCGGCTGGGCATCGGCCGCTCGTACCTGGCGTCGATCGTCCTGCCGTTCGTGGCGTTCGTCGTCATCGCCGTGACGCCGGCGAACACGGCGTTCACCGTGGTGGTGCTGACCGTGGCGTTCGCCGCCAGCGGCTTCCTCGTCGTGTCGAACGTGGTCGCGATCAGTGTCCGGCAGACCATCACCCCCAACGACCTGCTCGGCCGGATGAACGCCACCTACAAGTTCATCTCCTACGGGGTGATCGCCCTGGGCACCTTCGCCGGCGGAGTGGTCGGCGACCTGCTCAGCCTCCGGACCGGAATGATCATCGGTGCGGTGGGTCTGGTGCTCAACGTGCTCTGGATCCTGACCAGCCCGCTGCGGCCCATGCGTGAGCTGCCGGAGCCGGTCGACGAGACGCCGGCATCGGGGCCGGAGCCCGGGGCCGACCGGGAGGTGCCGCCACCGCGCGAGGTGGTCGAGGATGCGCCGATCAGCCGGGGCTGAGCAACTTCCGTCGGTGGCTCCGCCCCGGCCCACCGACCGCGCGCGGTCAGTTGAAGTTGACCAGCCCGGCCTGATAGGCGAAGGAGACGAGCTGGGCGCGGTCCCGGACCTGGAGCTTGCACCGCAGCCGATAGATGTGGGTCCGCACCGTCGCCACGCCGATGTAGAGCTTGCTCGCGATCTGCTCGACCGACAGCCCTTGCGCGGTGAGCAGCAGGATCTCCCGCTCCCTGGTGGTGAGCGTCATGGCCAGGGGGTCCAGCGGACGCGGCCGGTCGGTCTCGTGCTTGCGGAACCAGTCGAGCAGTCGCCGGGCCACCGACGGGCCGAGCATCGCCTGCCCCCGGGCCACCGCCCGGATCGCGAGCACCAGCTCCTCGCGGCTGGCGTCATCCGACAACAGCGCGTTGGCTCCGGCCCGCAGCACCTCCGTGTGCGTCTCCTCGGAGCCCTCGACCGCGTACACCACCACCGGGGGGTTGGTCTGTTCGTTGTCGCCGCGCAGCCGACGGGTCAGGTCGGTGCCCGACATTCCGCGCAGGCGTAAGCCGGTCACCACGGCGTGGGGCCGTTCGGAGCGTACGAGCATCAGGGCGTGCACACCGCTGTCCGCCACACCCACGATCTCGAAGTCGGGCTCCGCCGACAGCAACCGCTGCAAGCCGGCAGTGACCAGCGGTCGCTCGTCGCAGATGAGTACCCGAAGCGCCATCCTGGGAACACCCCCGTTTGTCCGGCCCTTCCATCGGCAGCCGAGGGAGGGCCCCTGTCCTGTCGGCAGGCCGTGAAATATTCACGGACCTGATTGCGAAGATTAAGTGCCCTCCGGCAACTGTGCTATTCAGCGCATGCACGCTTACTTTCCGTTACTGGAGTCCTCGGGCCGTCCGAAGTGAGTTGACCTGCCTGTTTCCAACCGAGGCACGCATAGTTCTGGTAGAACCTTTCGGATGATGGGATCCGGCGGGCGGAAAGTTCCGGCATCTGAAACGTTGCCGTCCGGCTTGACACTCTGTTGCCGGCACCACAAACGGCCGGCGCCTGCACCTGTGCTACCGGTCCAGGTCGGCGAGGACCGCCGCCAGGACGGGATCGAGCTGCCTCAGCGCCGGGGTGCGCATCATGCGGTGGTGCGTCGTGGCGACCTCGTGCGTGGTGATGTGACCGCCGATGTAGGGACGCCATTGATCCGCCAGCCCGGACGGGCCGGCCGTGCAGAGCAGCAGGTCGCCCCCGAACACGCTCGGCGTGAAGCGCCATCCGACCACCCGGCGGGCCGTACGGGTCGGGCACGAACCGCTCGGCCGTCAGCCCGGGACGGTTGCCGTATCCCCGGGGCAGGCCCGCGCCGGCGGTGTACAGGTGGCCGGGTCTGGCATGACGTGCCCGATCAGGCACCGCTCGCCCCGTGCGTCCGTGCCGCGCTTCGCCCGCGCTGATCGAACGCCTCGCCGCCCGCAGGACCGCCTGACGCTGCGGATCGAGCAGCCGGCGTTGCTCCTCGCTCTTCGGCGTGCCCGAAGAGGTCACCGACCAGATGGACTTGGGTTATCCGCAAGGTTTTGCCGATCCTCATCGGCGGTGGGGCAATGGTTCGTGTGGTCTCTCGGACACAAACGACAACCCCACGGTGTGCGCTGAGGTCCACTTCAGCGCGCACCGTTTGCGTTTTCCGGCTGGTAGTTCTCCGCGGTCACCTCGATCCCGACACCGGTCATGCCGACCGACGGTAGTGCGCCACCGCCGCAGCCATAACCCGATGGTGGACCCGCCTGGTGCGAACGGTGCGAACGACCCAGGGACCCGCCGGTGTGCAGGTCGTGCCGGCTCGTCAGGGCGCTGGTTGGCCAAGACGGAGCCGGTCGGCGACGTCCCGTGCCCAGAATCGGTATCCGTGGGTCGACGGGTGGAAGCGGTCGATGCTGAAGAAGTCGGGTGGCGGCGTCCCGGCGGGTTGGTCGATGAACGACGTTCGGGGGTGGTCGCAGCAGACCTCCCGGGTGACCGCGTCCAGTGCGGCGGCGCGCTCTCCGAGATAGCGCGCGAGGGTGGCCGGAATGGCCGGGAACAGGGTGAACGGCGGAAGTCCCACTACCGCCACCCGGTGTGCGCGGCGGGTGAGCCCGGCGAGGATACCGGTCAGGTCCTCGCGCCAGAGGTCCGGTCCGCGGCCGGCCAGCACGTCGTTCGCGCCGGCGAGCAGTACGACCAGGTCGAGGTCGTCGTCGAGGCGCGGCACGAGCTGGAATCGGATCCGGCGGGAGGTGGCGCCGAACTGGCCGACGGCCTGCCAGTCGACCGGCCGACGGGTGCGGGCGGCCAGTGCCCGTGCGAGGCTGGCCGCGAACGCCTCCTCGCCGTCGGTCACGCCGCAGCCTGCGGCGGTCGAGTCGCCCAGTACGGCCAGGCGCAGCGGCTCCGCCCCGGGGCCGGGGACGGTGCCGCTGACACCGCCACCCGGTGCCGACGCGAGCCGCAGAGTCGAGCGCAGCCAGGCTCCCTGGACCACGACGACCGGCAGCCAGACCGGGTTCATGCCATCACTCCGGCGCCGTTGCGGGCCAGGGTCAGGGTGGTGCGCAGGTCGAGAGTCAACGTGCCGCCGAGGTCGTCGACCACCCGGCCGAGCAGTTCGAGGCCGCGCTGCCGCAGTTGCGGCGGGGCGGTCAAAAACGGGCCGAAGGTGCGTACCAGTGCGAGGTACGGGTCCCGGGTGAGCGGCAGATGGCGATGGAACTGCTGCATCCGGGCGTCAGTGAACATGTGGCTGGCCATCACGTCGTGGTACATCCAGTCGGCCGGAGGTTCCCGAAGCGCCGGGTCAAGGGAATCCAGCGCCGATCGGATGGCAGCCGCGTGCCGGGCGTCGGCGAAGCCGTACCGGTGCCCGAACAGGGCGAGGACGCCGCCGGGTGCCAGGGCGTCGCGGGCCCGGGAGGACCGGGTGTGCGGGTCCAGCCAGTGCCACGCCATGGCGCAGCCGAGCACGCCCACGCCGCCGGGCGGCGGAGTCCACTGCTCGAACGTTCCCGTATACACCTCGGCCCGCGGAACCTTGTCCTTCAGGAGGCCGGCCTTGCGTGGATCCGGCTCGATGCAGATCAGCGGCGCGCCGATGGCGGCCAGCACCTCGGTGCCCTTGCCGGTGCCAGCGCCGATCTCGGCCACCGAGGCGGGCCCGCTGCCGTGGTAGGCGACGATCGCATCGGCAACGCCGGCCGGGTAAGCGGGCCGCTCCCGCTCGTAGAGGGCGGCCACGTGACCGAAGACGTTCATGACGACCTCCTGGGCGGCAGCGCCCCCGTGTACGCTGCCGTATACGGAAGGCTAGCTGGCCATGTACGGTGCCGTATACGGTGGAGTGAGGTGGATCACATCAAGTTCGAAACGCGGACCCCGCGAGACCGATGGATCGAGGCCGGCCTTGAGGCGCTCGCATCCGGCGGTCCGGATGCGGTACGGGTCGAGGCGCTGGCCAAGCGGCTCGGCGTATCCAAGGGCGGCTTCTACGGCTTCTTCGCCGACCGTGATGCGCTGCTGACGGCCATGGTGGACACCTGGGAGCGGGAGAGCACCGACGAGGTCATCAACCGGGTCGAGAAGGAAGGCGGCAGCCCGAAGACCCGAATCGCCCGAGCCGGCGTCCAGACCTTCTCCAGTGACCGGCTGCTGCCGATCGACCTGGCGATCCGTGACTGGGCCCGGCGCGACCCGGTGATCGCCGATCGTCTCCGCAGGGTCGACAACCGGCGGATGGGCCTCCTGCGGGAGATGATCGGCACCTTCTGCGACGACCCGGACGAGGTGGAAGCCCGCAGCGTCCTCGCGTTCTGCCTCCTGATCGGCGAGCACTTCCTGGCCGCCGACCACGGCGATCGGTCCCGGGCGCAGGTGCTCCGTCGCGCGGGTGACCTCATCCTGAACCGACACCCGGGCCAAACGCCGGCGTGACCGGCGAGCCCGGTCGCCGCACGGGCCAGGGTGGCGTCCGCTCATGCCGCGATTCAGCGGTTCGCGGGTCGGGGCGCGCTCAGTCGGGCCAGCAGATCACCCGTCGCCGTCCCGTGCGGCCGCGACGAGCAAGCGGTACGTCGCTGAGATCGTCACGGACATCGCGCGTGAGACGTGACCGCTCCGCCGGCGTAGCCGTCTTGCTGGGCACACAGAGCCGGGAGGTCTCGACGGCCTCCCGGAGCCATCGCCGGTCGACGTCCGAAACCACACTTCCCCCGTTCCTTCGAAACATCAGACTGATGTGCGTCGTACCGCACGGCAACGGGTCACTTCTGTGCGCCAGGGACAGGCAGCGGCAGCAACCCGGCGGCGACTGCGGCGACGACGACCAGCAATCCGGTGACTGTGATCACGACGACGCCCGGAAGGCAGTACGCGAGCGCGGGCCACCTGCCCTGATGCGGTCCACACCGATACCGTGCTGTTGTGCGACTGGCCCGTGACCGCCGACAGGGTCCGTTGGCGAGCCTGCAGCTCGGCGGCCGGGCAGGAGCAGCGCTTCGGCTCCCACCGCCCGGAACCCGGCAGCTTGAAACGCCCGCACGCTGCGGGCGTTCCCGGCGGCCTGCTGGGACCAGACCGGCTGCCGATCAGGCACCAGATGCCGTGCGGCCAGCGCCAGCGACCGCCCCAGCCCTTGATGACGAAGCCCTTCATCGACCTCTATGGAGGCCTCCCAGCGGCCCGCCACACCTTGGCTCAGGACGATCACCCCGCCGTCAGCCGCCCAGACGCGAATGTTGTCACGACGGTGGCGCGCTCTGCCCGCTCGGGGGTGATCGGCTTCCAACAGCTCGGTCAGTCGCAGGGGAGGCGCGCCGGCGAGCGGGCTCGCGACAGTCAGCAGATCAATCGTGTCCATGGATCGCCCTGTCCGGCCGAGCAGCGCGCTCAAAAAGCCCGGATTCATGGTGGCGGCCAGGGCATCGCAGTCCAGGGCCGCCAGGACGCCACGTACCCAGAGCGGATCCTCGTCGGTGAATACCACCGAGTGTGCGGTGAACGCGATCACTCCGGCATCGCGATGGTTTGGCTGTGGCACTACCGTGGTTCCGCCGTCCGGTGCGGGAAAGTGCCCGTGCGCGGCAGCATTCAGGATGTCGGCCAATGCACTACTCATGATCAAGCTCTTTCCTGCCCGAATCGTCCAGGTGGCTTGAAGGTCGATCCTAGGCTCGCCACCCGAACCAGGGCTGTCCGTCCGATGAGTTCTTCGGCACGTCTGTGGTCATCAGCGACAGCGCTCCCCGTCGACGACCACGACCGCTCAGAGTCGGCGCGGTGTTGGCTCGAACGACGCTTTCGGCGGTGGGGCAATGGGTCGCGTTGCCGGGCCGGGTGACAGGTACAGCCCAAGGCCGCGACAGACATCCAGTTTGTGTTCCGGCCGGGGCCCACGAGGAACATCTGCCCGGACGCTGGCCGTCTCCTGCGGGCGGCCGTCCTCACTCGGCGGACGCGACCCCGACCAGCGTCGCCAGCTGAGCCCGCGACGTGATGCCCAGCTTGGGGAACGCCTTGTAGAGGTGGTAGCCCACGGTCCGTGGGCTGAGGAAGAGTTGGGCGGCGATGTCGCGGTTGGAGGCGCCGGCGGCGGCCAGCCGCACGACCTCGCGTTCCTGCGCCGTGAGCACGCTGAGCGGATCGCCGGCCCGGCGCGGCGCGGCGGGGACGTCCCCGGTCGCGCGCAGCTCGGTGCGGGCCCGCCGGGCCCACGACTCCGCGCCCAGCCGGTCGAAGACCTCCAGCGCGGCGCGGAGCTGCGTGCGCGCGTCCGCCCGCCGCCGGGTCCGCCGCAGCCACTCGCCGTAGGCGAGTCGCGTCCTCGCCTGCTCGTACGGCTGGTCGTCGCCGTCGTGGGCGCGGACGGCGGCGACGAAGTGCGCCTCGTCCTGCTCCACCAGGGCCCGGCAGCGCAGGGCGACCGCGTCCGAGGCCGGTTGACGGACATGCCGTGCCCAGGTCACGTAGCGCTCCAGCGGCTCGACGGCCCGCTCCGGCCGGCCACTGCGGACCGCCGCCTCGACGAGATCGGCGGCGGCGAGCGCCCCGAACCCGGTCGGCGGGATCCGTTCCAACTGCTCCACAGCGGCGTCCGCGTTTCCCTGGCCGAGTTCGAGCCGGCCGAGCGCCCAACGTCCGAGGGTCGCCGCGAGGACCAGCTTGCGCTCGTCGGCCCGCCGGACGGCGTCCTCGGCCCTCGCGCGGCACCCCGCCACGTCGTCCTGATGAGCGAGCACCCAGGCGAGGCAGCAGGTGAGGTGGATGACCCGGTGCTCGTGACCAAGGGCGGTCGACAGCCGCAGCCCTTCGTCGAGGGTCGCCCTCGCCTCCCCGTAGCGGCCCTGTAGCCCTTGCGCGAACCCCTGGTCCTGGAGGGCGAACGCCAGCCAGCCGATCATCCCGCTCTTCCGGCAGTCCGCCACGACCCGCCCGGTGAGTTCCTCACAGAGTGCCGCGCGGCCCGTCGCGAGGGCGGCGCCGGCGGTGAAGGTCAGTCCGGGAACTCCCAGCCCGGCGAGCCCGGACGGGTCCAGCGCACCGCCGGTGAGCGGCAGCCCACCCGCGAGGTCGCCGGCCAGCAGCCGGGCCAGCCCGACCGCCTGGCCGACCAGCGGCGAATTGGTCGCCGGGAGCTCGTGGAGCGCCGTCGCCGCCTGTTCGGCCAGCGGCGCGTCGCCGGCGAACCAGGCGCAGCGAACCGCCTCCACCAGCAGCCAGGTCGCCTGCTCAGGTCCGTGCGCCGCCACCCGGGGCGCGGCGTCGAGGATGATCCGGCCAGCGGCCAGCGGGGTGCCCAGCTCGACCTCACGGTGGGCACGCACCTGGGTCAGCGCCACGATCATCGCCGGGTCCTCCACGTCGGGCGTGGCGCTTGCGGCGAGCGCGGCGGCGCGGTCGGTCAGACCGGCGTCGCTCGCGGCCAGTGCCGCCGCGGCCAGCCGAGCGGATCGGCGTACCGGATCGACGGTGAGCTCGGCGGCCCGCTGGTAGGCAGCCGCCACCGCGGCGTGACCGCCTCGGGTACGGGCCCGGCCCGCCGCCTCCTCCAGCTGCCGCGCGACGTCCTCATCGGGACCGAGCGCGGCGGCGGCCAAGTGCCAGATACGCCGGTCGGCGGCGTCGGGCGAGGTCGAGGCGCTCAGCGCGTCAGCGAGCGCCCGGTGTACGGCGAGGCGGCGGCTCACCGACGCGCTCTGGTACGCGGCCGCCCGGATGAGGGGATGACGGAAACCGACGGCCGTCCCGTTGATCCCGATCAACCGGCTCCGCTCGGCGGCTTCCAGACCGTCGAGCGGAGCGCCGGCGGCGACCAGCGTGGCGAGGTCGCCCGAGCCTTCCGCCGCCGCGACCAGGAGCGCGGTACGCGCGGCCTCGGGCAGCGCGGCCACCTGCGCGAGGAAGGCCTCCTGGATCCGCTCCGACACCGGCATCGCCCCCACCGGCGACAACCGCCCAGCCCGCTGTTCGGGCGTCAGCGCGGCCGACAGCTCGATGAGCGCCAACGGGTTGCCGGCCGACTCCTGGACGAGGTGCGCCCGAACCTGCGGCGGAAGATCGGCGGGAAGCAGGGCGGCGGCCGCCGTGTGGTCGAGCCCGGCGAGACGGTGTTCGGGAAGGCCGGTGACCGGGAGGGCCGGACGGGCGGCGAAGATCATGGCGACACCCTCGGCCCCGAGCCGGCGTGCCGCGAACACCAGGGCGTCGACGGACGCCTCGTCGCACCATTGCACGTCGTCCACGAGGCAGAGCAGCCCACCGTCCCCGGCCAGCTCCGACAGGAGACTGAGGGTTGCCAGACCCACCAGGAACCGGCTCTCCGGTGGCGCGTCGCGCAGTCCCAAGGCGGCGCCGAGCGCCCTCACCTGCGCGTCGGGCAGCGCGTCAATCCGGTCGAGTCCGGTCCGCAGAAGCATGTGCAGCGCGGCGAACGGCAACGCCGCCTCGGACTCGATGCCGACAGCGCGCACCACCCGCATGCCGGTCGCCCGCATCGCGGCGTACTCCAGCAGCACCGACTTGCCGATCCCCGGCGGTCCCCGGAGAACCAGGGCACCGCTGCGACCTTCCCGGGCGCCGTCCACCAGCCGGTCGATCTGCGCCTGTTCCTCGACCCGCCCGTATAGCACGACTGGCAACCTACCGTCACGATGACGGATTCGGCATGGCCATCAGCTCCGTAGCTTCGTGAGCAGACGCACGTCAGCACCACGAAGGGACTTCGAGATGGCCACCATCGCCAGCACCGCCCGGACCGCCGACGACGCCAAGCTGCTCCGCTTCGCCCTCAAGCAGGACGCGATCGGCTCGGGTGCCAACGGCGTCGTCTACCTCGCCGCCGCGGCGATCTTCGGCCGGATGTTCGGCCTTCCCGCCGGTCTCCTCTACCCCGTAGGCGTCTTCCTGGTCGCCTTCGCGGCCGCCCTGCTCTTCCTCGCGTCGAGGCCGACGGTGAGCCGACCCGCCGTGGTAGTCGTGATCGCCCTCAACATCGCCTGGGTCGCCGCGAGCGTCGAGCTGCTCGTCGCCGGCTGGTTCCCGTTGACCACCCTCGGCGTCGCGCTCGTCATCGCGCAGGCGGTGGTGGTCGCCGGCTTCGCCGCCCTCCAGATCGCCGGCCTGCGCCGGACCGCCTTCTGATTCGTGCTGATCCCCGGGTGCCCACTCCGGACCGGAACGCGGGGGGGGATCTCGCAGGCCGATCCGGCCGGCGCCCGTCCAGTGATCGAGACGCCCGTACCGTCTGCGACAACCCACGGTGTGCGCTGAAGTCGATCGCTCTGGCGTGGACCGCCCGGCGGCGGTGCCGGTAGTCCTCTCTAGACGCGGGTCGGCCGGCTGGCCGAGGAACTGGACGTACCGCCACCGGCGCTTGCGTGACGAAAGTCCGCATCGTGACTGAGAGGACGTGCGGGCGGGATGAGTCGTTCGCCGAGAGCCAGCACCAGGGCGGCCACGCCGAGCAGAGCGCCGATCAGCACCGTGGCGCGCACACCGTGGCTCGGCAGGGCCAGGCCGCCGACGAAGGCGCCGGCGGTGATGCCGACGTTGACCGCGGCGGAGACTGCGGCGGCGGCGAGGTCGGAGCGCCCGGGGGCCACCTGCAGTACGAGGCCGCCGAGCGTCGCGGTGAACGCGGCGAATGCCAGTCCGGCCAGAGCGATCAGGCCGACGGACACCGACGGCCGTTGGCCGAACGTGTACAGGCCGAGCAGTGCTGCCGATTGCAGTGCGACGGTCGTGAGGAGAGCGAGCCACGGGCTGCGGTCCAGCAGCGCGCCGACGGCGAGGATGCCGAGCACGCTGGCGATGCCACGCACGAACAGGACGGCCCCGACTGACGCGGCAGAGAATCCGCTGACCTCGGTGACGAAGAGGGCGACGTAGGTGTAGGCGGCGATGGCGCCGGCGGTCGCCAGGACGGCCATCGCCACCAGCAGCCAGAAGCGTCGGGCGTCGGGCGTCGCACCTCGGGCGGCGTGTCCGTCTTCCGGCCGCGTCGAGGGCAGCAGCGCGGCCACCACGACGAGCACGACCGCGCCGAGACCGGCTACCGCCAGGAACGATGTGCGCCATCCGGCGCGGTCGCCCAGCCAGGTGCCTGCGGGCACTCCCAGGGCCAACGCGACGGTGCCGCCGGCGAACACGACCGCGACGACCCGCCCGCGTCGTGCGGGCCGGAACAGTTCGGCCGCAGCCGGCACCACCACGGCCCAGAACAGCGCATGGGTCGTTGCGGTGACCATCCTGGCGACCAGGAGCAGCGCGAAGGTGCTCGTCAGTGCCGTGACGGCGGTGCTGAGTACGAAGCCGGCCAGGAGCGCCGACAGCAGCCGGCGGCGAGGGACCCTGCGGACCAGCGCCGTCAACGGGACCGAGGCGACCATCACCACCGCGCCGTACGCGGTGACGAGCATGCCCACCTGCGGCGGCGAGACGGCCAGGTCCACCGCCATCGGAAGCAGCAGCCCGACCGGCAGCGCCTCGGCGGTGGTGTAGAGGAACGTCCCGCCGGACAGTCCGATCAGCGCCCCCACTGCCCGTCCGCGTCTCATCTGGCCCCCTGTTTCCGGTAAAAGGACTTACGATGGCAACACGCTAGCGGCGCCCGTCGATGCAGGTCAACTGGTAAAGTGAGTTTCGATGGAAACACTTGAGGGTGTGACGCGGGTGCGCCTGGTGGGCGGCAACCTCGCGCTGGACTTCATCAACACCCGTACCGGTCCGCCCGTCGGATCTCCGGACGGCGACGTGCTGACCGGCTACCCCGAGCTCGTCGCCTGGAGCGTGTACGCGGGTACGCTCAGCGAGCCGGAGGCGGAGGCGTTGCGGCGGCTGTCACGCGATGATCCGGCCGGCTCTCAGACCGCCTTCGCCCGATCGCTGCGGATCCGCGACGACCTCGACGACGTGTTCCGGGCAGTCGCTGCCGATCGCAGCCCGGGCAGGTCCGTGCTGGCCCGTCTGCGGGACGACGAAGCGGACGCGCTCGGTCACGCACGACTCGATCAAGGGCGTACGTTCGAGTGGACCTGGCGGGACGACCAGACCCTTGCCCGGCCGCTGTGGCCGGTGGTGCACGCGGCGGTCCAGCTCCTCACCACCGGCGCACTGGACCGGATCAAGGGATGCGGCGGCTGTCGCTTCCTCTTCCACGACGAGAGCAAGAACCGCAGTCGCCGCTGGTGCAGCATGGACGACTGCGGAACGTCCGAAAAGATGCGCCGCTACGTCGCGGCGCGACGTACCCGCGCGACGAGCTGAGCCTGGCCCGTCACGATCCGGCGGCGCGGCTGTCAGTCGAGCCGGCCCACCCCGCAGTAGGTGGAGAAGCGGCGAGGGTCCTCGTCCGGGTCGACCGGCCAGTCGGGCCGCCACTCGGGCAGTTGCACCAGCCCTGGCGGAATGAGGGTGTAGCCGGTGAAGAGCCGTTCGATCTCGGACCGGCTGCGCAGGGTCATCCGGGCGGTGTTGGCGTACCCCTGGTTGTAGGTGTCCCGTAGCGCCAGTGCGTCGGAACGTTCGTCGGAGGAGGCGTGTGACAGGGCGAGGTAGCTGCCCGGGGCGAGCCGGTCGCGGTAGTGGGCGATGATCGGCGCCGGGTCGGTGGTGAGCTGGTGCAGCACGCCCACCAGCAGGACCGCGACCGGCCGGTCGAGGTCGAGCACGTCGCGCAGTGTCGGGTCACCGAGCACCGCCTCGGGCTGGGTGAGGTCGGCGTGCAAGACCACGGTCCGCGGGTCGTCGGCCAGGAGGCGTCGGCTGTGGTTGTACGCCACGGGGTCGATGTCGACGTACGCGACGACGGTGTCCGGGGCGGCCTGGCCGGCGACCTCGTGCACGTTGCCCACCGTGGGGATGCCGGAGCCGAGGTCGAGGAACTGCCGGATGCCCGCGTCGACGAGCGCCCGAACCGCGCGCCGCAGGAACGCGCGGTTGGCCCGCATGATGTGCCCGATGTCGGGCATGGCCTGCTCCATGCGGGCCGCCAGCGCGCGGTCCGCCGCGAAGTTGTGCGACCCGCCGAGGAAGTAGTCGTAGACCCGCGCAGGGCTGGGCGTGTCGAGATCGGGGGTGAGGTCCATGACACAAGTGTCCGCCGATACGCCTGTTCCGCGCTGTCCTGCGACACCCGACGACGTTCTTTGAGGGTGTCCACGACGTGCGGAAAGCCGGAAACGCGGTTCTCCGAATGACGTTCGCTTCCGTAGGATCTCCGGCGATCAAAGGGGATGAGACGGTGGGCGACTTCCAGCAGTTCGTGACAGATGTGACCTCGCGTCTGTCCACCATGTCCAGGGGCGAGTTGTACCTCGTGGGCGACGGTCTCGACCGGGACTCGCTCTGGCTCACGTTCCTCGAGTCCTTCCCCGCCGGCACCAATCTGCGGTTCCGTGAGCGGTCCGAGTACGACTGCTCGACCTGCCGGGGGTTCATCAAGCACTTCGGCAACGTCGTCGAGATCCACGACGGGCGGGTCCGTACCGTCTGGTCCGGGGTGTCGGCATCCGACCCGGTCTTCTCCGTCGTCGCCGCCGCGATGGACGAGTTCGTCCTCTCGCTGCCGTTGACCACCATCTTCCGGTCCAGCCAGGCGCAGTACGGGACGAAGACCACCCGGACGCTGCGCGACGGCCAGGTCGAGGTGTGGCATCACCTGCACGGCCGGGTGGCAGAGCGGCATCACACCGAGGACGTCGGCACGGCACAGGGCACCTTCGACGGCGCGGTGCAGGTCTTCCGGCGTGGCCTGGCCGAGCTGACCCGGCACGCTCTGGACACCGTGGTCGACCTGATCGACGACAACGCCCTCTACCGCGGCACGGAGCATCGACCGGCGGTGACCGAGTTCCGGTCGCTGCAGAGCCGGTGGGCGAAGGCGACCGACGGACGCGCCTTCGTCTTCGCCAACGCCATGAACCCGGCGGCACGTCTGCGCAACACGGTGATCGGCACTCTCGTCCAGGATCTCTCCGCGGGCGTCGACCTGGCGCAGGCGGTCCGGTCGTTCGAGACGAAGGTGGCGCCGCAGAACTACCAGCGACCCACCGCGTTGATCACCCCGGCCATGGTCAAGGCTGCCATGAAGACCATTGACGAGCTGGGTATCGAGGATTCGTTGCAGCGACGGTTCGCCCGGCTGTCCGACGTGTCGATCACCAACGTGCTGTGGGTGGACAACGACACACAGCCGCTGATGAAGGACGGCATCGAGGGGCTGCTCATGCAGGCGGCCACCACGACGTCGACGGGTGCGCGCCTTCGTGACGCGAAGCCGGAGGAGGTTCCCGTGGTCTCCTTCATGAAGGACATCCTGCCCGGCGCCACCACCATCGACCTGTGGGTCGCCAACGCCTACGAGCCGCACTTCGTCAGCCTCACGACCGGGCGGCATCCGGCCGCTCCGCGGTTGTTCAAGTGGGACAACGATTTCGGCTGGTCGTACGGCGGCAACGTCACCGACTCGATCCGGGAGAAGGTCAAGCGGGCCGGCGGCAACGTCACGGGCAAGCTGCGGGTGAGCCTGTCCTGGTTCAACCACGACGACCTCGACCTGCACGTGTTCGAACCCAACGGCGACCACATCTGGTACCAGGAGAAGCGCAACAAGCTGGACGTCGACATGAACGCCGGCGGGCCGCTCTCCCGTGAGCCGGTGGAGAACGTCACCTGGGCCGACCGTGTGCCCGACGGTGAGTACCGGATCGAGGTGAACCAGTACCGCAAGCGGGACAGCGCGCAGGTCGGCTTCGTGATCGAGACCGAGAGCAACGGGAAGATCGAGCATTACCGCCACGAGCGCGCGGTCGGCCACAAGGAGACCGTCGAGGTGGGCCGGATGACTGTCTCCGGCGGGGTGATCACCGCTTTCCGGCCGGGTAAGGACGTGCAGCAGGGCAGTGCGGGCAAGGAGTTGTGGGGCATCACCACCGAACAGTTCGTACCGGTTTCCACCGTCATGTACTCGCCGAACTACTTCGACGACAACGAGGTGGGCAACCGGCACTACTTCTTCATGCTGAAGGGGTGCGTGAACGACCAGCCGACGCGGGGGATCTACAACGAGTTCCTCCGCGCCGATCTGCAACCGCACCGCAAGGTGTTCGAGGTTCTCGGCGACCGCACCAAGTGCGAGCCGTCGCCCGATCAGCTTTCCGGCCTCGGCTTCAGCTCCACGGTACGCAACTCCGTGGTCGCCAAGGTGACCATGACCGGCGGCCGCCGCCGCCTCATCAGCATCCAGTTCTGATTCCCACCCCGACATCGGGGAGAGAGGCCATCGTGACCATTTTTGAGAAGGCCACGCGGGAGAAGTTCCGCTATCCGTCGGCCAAGGGACAGCTGACCACGGAACAGTTGTGGGAGCTGCCGCTGACCGCCAAGTCCGGCTTCAGCCTCGACGACGTGGCCAAGGCGGTCAACGCCGAACTCAAGGCCGTCGACACCGAGTCGTTCGTCGCCACCGAGGCCAATCCGGCCAAGGCGACCCTGGAGACCAAGCTGGAGGTCGTCAAGCATGTCATTGCCGTCCGCCTCGCGGAGGACCAGGCGGTGAAGGCGGCGGCGGCCAAGAAGCTGGAGAAGGAGAAGCTGCTGGCGGTCCTGGGCCGCAAGCAGGACGCGGTCCTGGAAAACCTGACCGAGGCAGAGCTGCTGGCACGGATCAACAACCTGTAGCCCGCCTGCGGTCGGCCTCGGCCAGCCGGTCCGCACATCGACCGGACCCCCCCGTCATCGGCATGGACGTGCACGGGATCGGGGACACGACCCACAGGCTCACGGTGCGCGCCGAGATCGGCTCGGCGCGCACCCTCTGCGTATTCGCCGGCACCCGATCCCTCATCCCGAGCACACTGTTGCCCCCGCCGGTGACGATCCTCTACGGTCGGCTGAAGCGGTGGGCGGTGCGGTCCGCATCCGACCGACACCGCCGGGTGCCCCTCGCGGGCCGGGACGGTGGAGTCCCGGGCCACCCCGTCGGCGGCGTCGCGGCGGTCGTGTGACTCCAGCTCGTCCTCCGGGTGGTGCTGCCCGGCGCGGCTCCGCGCGGAGCCGGCGGCGAGCGGGCCACGCCGATCCCCACCGGAGAATCCCGTGTTCCTCAGCCCGCACGAACAGGACCGCCTGCTCGTCCACGTCGCGGCCGACGTCGCTCGCCGCCGCCGCGAGCGCGGCCTGCGACTCAACTATCCCGAAGCCGTCGCGATCATCGTCGCCTTCCTGCTCGAAGGGGCCCGCGACGGACGGTCGGTGGTCGACCTCATGGCCGCCGGCCGGACGGTGCTCGGCCGCGAGGACGTCCAGGACGGCATCCCCGAGATGCTGAGGGAGGTGCAGGTGGAGGCGACGTTCCCGGACGGTACCAAGCTCGTGACGGTGCACCACCCGATCCCGTGATCCCCGGGGAGATCCTGCCGGCGGCCGGCCCGGTCGAGATCAACGTGGGTCGGCCGGTGACCACGGTGGTCGTGGTCAACACCGCCGACCGTCCGGTGCAGGTCGGTTCGCACTACCACTTCGCCGAGGCCAACCCGGCCCTGATGTTCGACCGGGCGGTCGCCTGGGGTCAGCGTCTCGCCGTTCCGGCGGGAACCTCGGTCCGGTTCGAGCCGGGCGTGAGCCGCGACGTCGAGCTGGTCCCGCTCGGCGGCGCACGCGTCGTGCCCGGTCTGCGCGGCGAGTGCGCCGGGCCGCTCGACGAAGCGCCACCGACCGCGCCGGAAACGGACGCGCCGACGAGCGACGGGCCGGCGCGGTGAGCGCCGTGCGGCGGGACCGCTACATCGACTTGTACGGGCCGACCACCGGCGACCGCATCCGGCTGGCCGACACGAGCCTGCTGATCGAGGTGGAGACCGACCACTGTGTGGGCGGCGACGAGGCGGTCTTCGGCGGCGGGAAGGTGATCCGCGAGTCGATGGGCCAGTCGCGGGCCACCCGCGCCGAGGGTGCCCTCGACACCGTCATCACCGGTGCGGTGGTGCTCGACCACTGGGGCGTGGTCAAGGCCGACGTGGGTCTGCGCGACGGGCGGATCGTGGCGCTGGGCCGGGCCGGTAACCCGGACACCATGCCCGGCGTCCACCCCGAGCTGGTCATCGGCCCGGCCACCGAGGTCATCGCCGGCAACGGCCGGATCCTCACGGCCGGCGCCGTCGACACCCATGTGCACTTCATCTGCCCGGAGATCGTCACCGAGGCGCTCGCAAGCGGCATCACCACACTCGTCGGCGGCGGCACCGGCCCGGCCGAGGGCACCCGGGCCACGACCGTCACCCCGAACGCCTGGCACCTGGCCCGCATGCACGAGGCGCTGGACACGCTGCCGGTCAACGTGCTGCTGCTCGGCAAGGGCAACACCGTCTCGCCGGAGGCGCTGTGGGAGCAGTTGCGCGCCGGCGCGGGCGGGTTCAAGCTGCACGAGGACTGGGGCACCACACCGGCGGCGATTGACGCCTGCCTGCGGGTGGCGGACGCCTCCGGGGTGCAGGTGTCCATCCACACCGACACCCTCAACGAGGCCGGTTTCGTGGCCGACACGCTGCGGGCGATCGCCGGCCGGGCCATCCACTCGTACCACACCGAGGGCGCGGGAGGCGGGCACGCGCCGGACATCATCACGGTGGCCGGCGAGCCCAACGTGCTGCCGTCGTCGACCAACCCGACCCGGCCGTACACCGCCAACACCCTCGCCGAGCACCTGGACATGCTGATGGTCTGCCACCATCTCAACCCGTCCGTGCCGGAGGACCTGGCCTTCGCCGAGAGCCGCATCCGGCCGTCCACCATGGCCGCCGAGGACCTGCTGCACGACCTCGGCGCGATCTCGATCATCGGCTCCGACTCGCAGGCGATGGGCCGGGTGGGCGAGGTGATCCTGCGAACCTGGCAGAGCGCGCACGTCATGAAGGAGCGGGTCGGCACGCTACCAGGCGACGGCGCGGCCGACAACCACCGGGCCCGCCGGTACGTGGCGAAGTACACCATCTGCGCGGCCATGGCGAACGGGCTGGACCGGGAGGTCGGCTCGGTCGAGCCGGGCAAGCTGGCCGACCTGGTGCTGTGGGAGCCGGCGTTCTTCGGCGTACGACCGCACCTGGTGCTCAAGGGCGGCATGATCGCGTACGCCCAGATGGGTGACGCCAACGCGTCCATCCCGACGCCGCAGCCGATGCTGCCGCGCCCGATGTTCGGGGCGTACGGTGCCGCCGCCTCGGCTACCAGCCTGGCGTTCGTCGCGCCGGCCGCCCTCGACGCCGGGCTGCGCCTCGACGTGCGGCGACGGGTGGTGCCCGTCGCGGACGTGCGCTCGCGGGGCAAGGCGGACCTGCCGGAGAACGACGCGATGCCCCGGATCGAGGTGGACCCGGACACCTTCACTGTGCGGATCGACGGTCAGGTGGTGGAGCCGGACCCGGTGCCACGCCTGCCGATGGCCCAGCGGTACTTCCTGTTCTGATGGCGACGTCGAGTCTGCTCCTGCTGCTGGCCGACGGCCGCTTCCCGGCCGGTGCGCACGCCCACTCGGGCGGCCTGGAGGCGGCCGTCGCCGCCGGCCGGGTCACCGACCTGGCCACGTTGGAGGCGTTCCTGGCCGGCCGGCTGGCGACCGCCGGGCTGGTCGGTGCGGCGTTCGCGGCGGCGGCGCACCGGGCGGTGACCTCGGCCGGTTCCGCCGTGCGCCGGTCCACGCTGGCGTTGCTCGACGCGGAGCTGGACGCCCGGACGGCGGCGCCGGCGCTGCGTACGGTGTCCCGTCGCCAGGGACGGGCTCTGCTGCGCGCGGGCCGGGCCATCTGGCCGGAGGCGTCCTTCGACGACCTGCCCGCCACACCGGGCGGAGCGCACCAGCCGTTGGTGCTCGGGCTGCTCTGCGCCGCCGCCGGCCTGAGCCGCGCCGAGACCGCCACGGTCGCCACCCACGGGACGGTGACCGGTGCGGCCAGTGCTGCCGTACGCCTGCTCGGCCTCGACCCGTACCAGGTCCAGGCCCTGCTGGTCGGTCTCGCCTCCCGGTGCGACGGCACCGCCGCCGCGGCGGCCCGGGCCGCCGACGACCCACCCGAGCGGCTGCCCGCGGCAGCCGCGCCCCTTGCCGACATCCATGCCGAAGCTCATGCCACCTGGGAGGTGCGTCTCTTTGCGTCCTGAAACCGTTGCGCCGGCCGCTGCGCCCGATGCCGACCGGAATCCCGCCCCACACGACGAGACCGTTCCGCACACCCACCCCGAACCGGGGGTGGACCCGCATCCGCCGCTGGCGCAAGCCGGGCGGGCGCTGCGCGTCGGCGTCGGCGGCCCGGTCGGGTCCGGCAAGACCGCCCTGGTGGCGGCCCTGTGCCGGGCGTTCGCCGGCGAGCTGCGGCTCGGCGTGGTCACAAACGACATCTACACGACCGAGGACGCCGACTTCCTCAAGCGGGCCGGCGTGCTGGACCCGAGCCGGATCCGCGCCGTCGAGACCGGTTGCTGCCCGCACACCGCCATCCGGGACGACATCGGGGCCAACCTCGACGCCGTGGACGAGTTGGCCGAGGCGGTCGGCCCGCTGGACCTGGTGCTGGTCGAGAGCGGCGGGGACAACCTGACCGCCACCTTCAGCCGGGGCCTGGTGGACCGGCAGATATTCGTGGTCGACGTGGCCGGCGGGGACAAGGTGCCGCGCAAGGGCGGACCCGGTGTGACGTCCGCCGACCTGCTCGTGATCAACAAGACCGACCTGGCCCCGATGGTGGGCGCGGACCTTTCCGTCATGGACCGGGACGCGCGGGCCCGGCGCGGCGACCTGCCGACCGTGTTCCTGTCGATCGTCGGCGACACGGCGGCGGGACCGGTCGCCGACTGGATTCGCCACGAACTGGCCCACCACGCGGCAGCGCATCCGGTCGCCGCGCGGGGCGGCCCGGCCTGATGCGCGCGTACGCCCGGCTGGTGGCCCGGGCCGACGGCCGGGGCGGCACGGTCCTCGCCGAGCTGCGCGGTGAGACGCCGCTGCTGCTGCGACAGACGCCCGGCACCGGTCGTGCCGTGACCGTGTACGTCGTCGGCGGAGCGGCCGGCCCGCTCGCCGGCGACGACCTGCGGCTGGACATCGACGTGGGACCGGGGGCGGCGGTGCGGGTACACACCGTCGCCGCCTCGGTCGCCCTGCCCGGCCGGCCCGGCGTCGCGTCGCGGATGGCGGTCCACGCCGTGGTGCGCGACGGCGGCGCACTGCACTGGCTGCCCGAGCAACTGGTCGCGGCGGCCGGCTGCGCGCATCTCGCCGAGTCCCGGGTGGAGCTGGCCGCCGGGGCGAGGCTGACCTGGCGCGACGAGGTGATCTGCGGCCGGTACGGCGAGGCGCCGGGCGGCGCCGTCGTCCACACCCGGGTCGACTACGACGGCCGGCCGCTGCTGCGCCAGTCGCTTGCCGTGGGACCGGGTGCGCCCGGCTGGGCCGGCCCCGCGGTGCTCGGCGGCGCACCGGCCACCGGGTCGCTGCTGGTGGTGGACCCGTCGCTTCCCGACGAGCGGGCGACGGTCGAGGGCACCGTCGCCCGGCTGCCCCTGGCGGGTGGTCCGGCGACACTGTGGACCGCCACCGCTCCCGACGCGCACACGCTGCGCGCTCACCTCGACGGCGAGCCGCTGCTCACCGAGGTGTAGGGAGGCGAAGGCCGGCCGCTTCGGCGTTGTCGCGGCGACCCGCCGGGTCGAGCCGGGCGATCAGGTCGGCGAGATGGTCGAGCAGGGCGGTGTCGGCCGGTATGCCCGCCTCGGCGAGGCTGGTCCGGACCCGTTCGTCGACGCGGGCGTGCTCACGGCGGCCCCGGGCGGTCAGGTAGGCCCGGATCCGCCGGCGGTCCAGCGGGTCGATCCGCCGGAACACCAGGTTACGGTCGACGAGCTGGTCGACCAGCTTGGTGAGGGTCCCGGGCGGCAACGACGCCTCGGCGGACACCTCGCTCATCGGATGGCCCTGGCCGTCGGCGAGCAGGCAGAGCACCCGCCACGCCTCGGTGGTCAGGTCGTCGTCGGCCAGAACGGCGGCCAACCGGCGGGAGAGCAGCCGTTCGGCGCGGGTGAGCGAGCGCAGCAGATCGGCTGGCGCCCCGGGCACGTCTGACATGGAACTCCCTGGGCCGGTGGCCCTGTCATCGTAGCGACTCGTCCCGCTCCGTGGAGAGCTGTGGTTTTCCCACGTCGGCCGGGCAATCATGGGCTCATGTCCGCGCCGGCACCGCCGTGGCTCACAGTCGATCGGGCCGTGGTCAGCATCGCGCTGGTGTACCCGATGCGCGGGCCAGCGGGAATGTTCGGTCCGACCTGCGAACTCTGCGCCCAGCTCGCGGTCGAGGAGATCAACGCCGGTGGCGGGGTGCTGGGCCGCGAGGTGCGGCTGGTGCCGGTCGACGGCGGCGCCCCGCCGGCCGAGGTGGCCGCCCAGGTGGAGGCGCTGGTGTCGATGGGCGCCGTGCAGGGTGTGACCGGCTGGCACATCTCCTCGGTGCGGCAGGCGCTCGCGCCCCGGGTCGCGCACCGCGTGCCGTACGTCTACACCGCCCTGTACGAGGGAGGTGAGCGTACCGAAGGGGTCTATCTGACCAGCGAGACACCGGATGCCCAGCTGTGGCCCGCGATGCGGCTGCTCGCGGGGGAGCAGGGCGTGCGCCGCTGGTTCGTGGTCGGCAACGACTACGTGTGGCCCCGGCGCACCGCGCGGGCGGCCCACCGGTACGCGCTGCGCGGCGGTGGCCGCGTGGTGGGGCAGGCGTTCCTGCCGTTGGAGACGCACGACTTCGACGACGTGTTGCGCCGGATCGAGCGCAGCGGCGCCGACGCCGTGGTGATGCTGCTCGTCGGCGCGGACGCGGTGCGGTTCAACCGGGCGTTCGCGCGTGCCGCGATGGACCAGCGCTGCCTGCGGCTGAGCACCCTGATGGACGAGAACATGCTGCTGGCCAGCGGGGCGGGCGCGACGCGGCGGCTCTACAGCACGGCGGGCTTCTTCGCCGGCCTCGTGACGCAGGAGAACCTCGACTTCCACGGCGAGTTCGCCCGCCGGTTCGGGGTGGAGGCGCCGCCGCTGGGCAGCCTGGGGGAGTCCTGCTACGAGGGCGTGATGCTGCTCGCCGCCCTGATCGGGCAGGCCCGCACCCTCGACGTACGGGCGATCGAGACGGCTGCCGACACGGTGGCGTACCACGGGCCGCGCGGTCGGCTGCAGCTGCGCCGGCGGCACGTGCGTCAGCGGATCTACCTCGCCGAGGCCGACGGCCTCGACTTCACCGTGCTCGCCCAGATCTGACCGTCCGATGCGGACCCTTGACACGTCCACCCGGCCCGGCCCTAAGATACTTCCTGCGTGAAGTATCTGTCCCGGAGGGTGGATACCGCGATCTCCTGTCCACCGTCGGCGGAATGCGTCCGCCGACCATTCCGGTGGCAATTTTTTCACTGCGTTGACCACGGCTGAAACCGCCTTACACCAGGCGGTTGCGGCCGTTGTGGCGTGCGTTCTCTCCGCTGTGCGGGAAACAGTCAATTAAGGACTGGGAAACGTCCGCGCAATCATGCCGGTCGACGCTTTGCGTGCCCGTAGCCAATGCGATGACCGTAGTTGACGTCCACCCGTCGGCTCCGGCGTCGCCAACTCCACCGGACCGCACCGACCGTCCTTTCGCTACCTGAGTGCACCGCAGGGAGATTAGATGTCACTTCTTCGGAGCCGCCGCATCATGGCGGGTGCCATGACCCTCGTCGCCGCGGTCGCCGTGACCGCGTGCGGCAGCAAGACCAGTGACGAGGGCGGCGCGGCCGGCGTCACCGCCGACGTCTCCGGCAACACCGTCAAGGTGGGCCTGCTCAACTCGCTCTCCGGCACCATGGCGATCAGCGAGGTCACCGTCCGCGACTCCATCATGCTCGCCGTCGAGGAGATCAACGCGGCCGGCGGCGTCCTCGGCAAGAAGATCCAGCCGATCGGGGAGGACGGCGCCTCGGACTGGCCCACCTTCGCGGAGAAGGCCGAGAAGCTCATCTCCGAGGACCGGGTGGCCGCCGTTTTCGGCTGCTGGACGTCGGCCAGCCGCAAGGCGGTCAAGCCGGTGTTCGAGAAGAACAAGGCGCTGCTGTTCTACCCGGTGCAGTACGAGGGTCTGGAACAGTCGCCCTACATCTTCTACACGGGCGCGACGACCAACCAGCAGATCGTCCCCGGGCTCGACTACCTCAAGGCTCAGGGAACGAAATCGGTCTACCTGGTCGGCAGCGACTACGTCTTCCCGCGCACGGCCAACAAAATCATCAAGGCGTACGCGGCGGCGAACGGCATGACAGTGGTCGGCGAGGATTACGCGCCACTCGGGTCGACCGAATTCGGCACGATCGTCAACAAGGTCAAGTCGTCCGGCGCGAAGGCGGTCTTCAACACCCTCAACGGCGACAGCAACGTGGCGTTCTTCAAGGAGTACAAGTCGGCCGGGCTGACCGCCGCCGCGATGCCGGTGGTCTCGGTGTCCATCGCCGAGGAGGAGGTCAAGGGCATCGGCACCCAGTACCTGGAGGGCCAGCTGACCGCCTGGAACTACTACCAGACCACGCCCGGCGCGGCGAACAACAAGTTCGTGGCCGCGTACAAGGCGAAGTACGGCGCGGACAAGCCGACGAGCGACCCGATGGAGGCCGCCTACGTCAGCGTCTACCTGTGGAAGGCGATGGTCGAGAAGGCCGGCACGTTCGACGTCGAGAAGGTCCGTGGCGCCTCCGACGGAATCACCTTCGAGGCGCCGGAGGGCCTGGTCACCGTCGACGGCAAGACCCAGCACATCGCCAAGACCGCCCGCATCGGCAAGGTCGGCGCGGACGGCCTGATCACCGAGGTGTGGAACTCCGGCAAGCCGATCGCGCCGGACCCGTACCTGACGACCTATCCGTGGGCGAGCGGCCTGAGCTGACGACGCCGGCCCCGGGCGGGCACCGCGACGACGCGCCCCGCCCGGGTCCCCGACCAGCAGTACGGGAGTACCCACCGTGACAGTCCTCTTCGGTCAACTCTTCACCGGCATCAGCATCGGCGCTGTCCTGCTGCTCATCGCGCTCGGGCTGGCGCTGACCTTCGGCCAGATGAACGTCATCAACATGGCGCACGGCGAGTTCATCATGGCCGGCGCCTACACCACGTACGTGCTGCAACAGAGCATCACCGGCGCCGGCCTGTCGCTGCTGGTCGCGCTGCCTGTCGCGTTCGTGGTCGCCGGCACGATGGGGGTGCTGCTGGAGATCCTGCTGATCCGCCGGCTCTACGCCCGGCCCCTGGACACCCTGCTGGTCACCTGGGGCGTGTCCCTGATGCTGCAACAGCTCGCCCGGGACATCTTCGGCAGTCCGAACGTGCAGACCCGCGCGCCGGACCTGCTCACCGGCAACGTGGCGCTGCCCGGCGGGCTGACGGTCGCCAACAACCGGCTGTTCATCCTGGCCCTTGCCCTGGCCGCCGTCGCCGCCCTCACCCTGGCGCTGCGGCTCACCCCGTTGGGGCGCCGGATCCGCGCGGTCGTGCAGAACCGCGACCTCGCCGCGGTGTCCGGCGTACCCACCGCCCGGGTCGACCGGACGACCTTCTTTCTCGGCGCGGGCCTGGCCGGGCTCGCCGGGGTGGCGCTCACCCTGCTCGGCCCGATCGGCCCGACCATGGGCACCAACCTGATCATCGACGCCTTCCTGGTCGTCGTGGTCGGCGGGATCGGCCAGCTCAAGGGCAGCGTGATCGTCGCCTTCGCCCTCGGGGTCCTCCAGGCCACCGGGGAGTACCTCACCACCCTCAGCGTCGCCAAGGTGATCGTCTTCGTGGCGATCGTCGCGTTCCTCCAGTGGCGGCCACAGGGCCTGTTCACCCTGCGGACCAGGAGCCTCGCATGACCGCCGTGACACCCGCGCCGCCGAGCACCGCCGACCCGCCGGCTCCGGCCGGCACCGCACCGGGAAGCCGACCGGGTGGCCGGTCCCGGCTGCGCGCGGCGGCGGGGTTCGCGTTCGGCGCGGCGCTGCTGTTCGCCGTCGCGCCGCTGGCGCTGTCGGACTTCCGGCTGGCCCTGCTCGCCAAGTACCTCTGCGTCGCCATGGTGGCCGTCGGCATCGGCATCGCCTGGGGACGCGGCGGCATGCTCACCCTCGGCCAGGGCGTCTTCTTCGGCCTGGGCGGCTACGCGATGGCCATGCACCTCAAGCTCGCCGACGCGGGTCGCGGTGGGATGCCCGACTTCATGCAGCTGTACGGGCAGCTCGACGAACTACCGGTCTGGTGGCGGCCGTTCGCCAGCCCGTGGTTCGCGCTGCCGGCCACGGTGCTGCTGCCGATGGCCGTCGCCTTCGGGCTCGGCTCACTGGTGTTCCGCCGCCGGGTGCGGGGCGCGTACTTCGCCATCCTCAGCCAGGCGCTCGCCGCCGCCATGGTGATCCTGCTGATCGGCCAGCAGGGGACCACCGGCGGCACCAACGGGCTGACCGACATCCAGGGCTTCTTCGGGTACGACCTGGACGACCCGGTCAACCAGCGGATGGTCTACTTCATCATCGCCGGCGTCCTGCTCGCGCTGCTCGCGCTGGCCCGCCAGATCGTCCACAGCCGCTACGGGGAACTGCTGGTGGCGGTACGGGACAGCGAGGAACGGGTCCGTTTCCTCGGCTACGACCCGGCGTCGGTCAAGCTCGTCGCCTACGTGGTGGCGGCGGGCATGGCGGGCCTCGCCGGCGCGCTGTTCGTGCCGGCGGTTGGGATCATCTCGCCCGCCCTCATCGGCATCGTCCCGTCGATCGAGTTCGTCATCGGAGTGGCGGTGGGCGGCCGGGCCACGCTGCTCGGGCCGGTGCTCGGCGCGGTGGCGGTCGCCTGGGCGCGTACCGCCCTCTCCGAACGTTTCCCGGGCACCTGGACGTACCTGCAGGGTCTGCTGTTCGTGGTGGTGGTGGCGTTCCTTCCCGGCGGCCTGGCGTCGCTGTGGGCGCTGGCCCGCCGCCGCGCGAAGCGGGCGGAGGTGGAGACACCGTGAGCGACGACCGGCTGGACGGGCTGTCCGTCCGTGACGTGCGGGTCAGCTTCGACGGCTTCACCGCCGTCGACGGCGTCTCGCTGGAGGTGCCCGCCGGTGACATCCGGTTCCTGATCGGGCCGAACGGCGCCGGCAAGACCACCCTCGTCGACGCGATCACCGGTCTGGTGCGGGCCACCGGTTCGGTCTGCTTCGGCGACCAGGAACTGCTGGGTCGCCCGGTGCACCGGATCAGCCGGCTCGGCATCGGCCGGACGTTCCAGACGTCGGCGGTCTTCGAGGAGCTGTCGGTGCTGCAGAACCTGGACATCGCCGCGGGCGCCCGCCGGAGCTGGGCCACCCTGGCCCGGCGCCGGCGGGGGATCCCCGACGAGGTGGCCGCCGCGCTGGAGACCATCGGGCTCACCGGCCGGGCCGACCAGTTGGCCGGCACGCTCGCGCACG
Organism: Micromonospora sp. WMMA1949; assembly: GCF_027460145.1. NCBI lineage: Bacteria > Bacillati > Actinomycetota > Actinomycetes > Micromonosporales > Micromonosporaceae > Micromonospora > Micromonospora sp. WMMA1949. Next base: position 4,937,845 of record NZ_JAPZBG010000001.1, read on the forward strand.
GCCAGAAGCAGTGGCTGGAGATCGGCATGCTGCTGGTGCAGGACGCGCGGCTGCTGCTGCTCGACGAGCCGGTCGCCGGGATGAGCCACGAGGAGCGCGACGCCACGGGCGCCCTGCTGGAGACGGTGAGCCGGGACCGCACGGTGGTGGTGATCGAGCACGACATGGACTTCCTGCGTCGCTTCGCGCGCAGCGTCACCGTGCTGCACGCGGGGAAGGTCCTCAGCGAGGGCACCGTGGCGCAGGTCCAGGCGGACCCGCGCGTGCAGGAGGTCTACCTCGGCCACCCGGTCGACGCCGGGTCGGTCCCCAGCGGTCTGGAGGCATGATGCTGACCCTGCGTGGGGTGCACGCCGGATACGGGCGTTCCCGGGTGCTGCACGGCGTGGACCTCGCCGTCCCGCCCGACGGGGTGGCCGCGGTGCTCGGGCACAACGGCGCCGGCAAGAGCACACTGCTGCGGGTCGCGACGGGCCTGCTGCGCCCGACCGCCGGCACCGTCGAGCTGGACGGCGAGGACGTCACCCGTCTCGCGCCGCACGAGCGGGTGGCGCGCGGCATGGCGTACGTCCCGCAGGGCCAGCAGTGCTTCCCGCACCTGACGGCGGCGGAGAACCTGCGCCTCGTCGCCGACGCCCGGCGCGACGGCGCGGTGGCGACGGCGGAGGTGCTGGACCTGTTCCCGGCGCTGCGCCCGCTGCTGCGGCGGCGGGCCGGGCTGCTCTCCGGCGGTCAGCGTCAGCAACTCGCCATCGCCCGCGCGTTGATCACCCGGCCGCGGCTGCTCATGCTCGACGAGCCGACCGAGGGCATCCAGCCGTCGGTGGTCGCCGAGATCCAGGAGCGGATCGTCGAGCTGACCCGGCAGTCCGGCTTCAGCGTGCTGCTCGTCGAGCAGCACCTCGGGTTCGCGCTGCGGGTGGCGAACCGCTACCACGTCCTCGAATCCGGCCGGGTCACCTCGCACGGCGACGGGGGAGTGACGGCGGAGCGGGAGGTACGCGCGGCCCTCGCGGTCTGACCCGGGCCGGCGTCCGATTTACATTGACCGCGGTCTCTACTACCATCGTGGCTGGGAGTCGCCAAGCGCTGCTGGGCAGCAGTGCCGTCCGCCCCTGGGACGGCTTGAATCGATCGGCGTCGTCTTCTCCGGGGTGGGCACCCAGCGAGGGTCACTGGGCGCCGGCGCATCCACTGGAGCATCATGAAAATCTCACGGACAGCACGCCGTCTGGGACTGGCTGCGGTCGCAGTTCTCGTCGCCTCGTTCACGATGGTCGTGGTCAACCAGGCCGGTCCGGCCTCGGCACACGGATCGGTCACCAACCCGCCGTCACGCAACTACGGATGTTACGAGCGCTGGGGTTCCGATCACCTCAACCCCACGATGGCCCAGACCGACCCGATGTGCTGGCAGGCGTGGCAGGCCAACCCGAACACGATGTGGAACTGGAACGGCCTGTACCGCGAGAACGTCGGCGGCAACCACCAGGCCGCCGTGCCGGACGGGCAGCTGTGCAGCGGCGGTCGCACCCAGAACGGCCTGTACGCCTCGCTCGACGCGGTCGGCGCGTGGACCGCGAAGCCGATGCCGAACAACTTCACCCTGACGCTGACCGACGGTGCTCGGCACGGCGCCGACTACATGCTGATCTACATCACCAAGCAGGGTTTCGACCCGACCACCCAGCCCCTCACCTGGAACAGCCTCGAGCTGGTACTCCGTACCGGCAGCTACCCGACCACCGGGCTCTACGAGGCGCAGGTGAACGCGGGCAACCGCACCGGGCGGCACGTCGTCTACACCATCTGGCAGGCGTCCCACCTCGACCAGCCGTACTACCTGTGCAGTGACGTGATCTTCGGCGGTGGCGGCACCCCGCCGCCCACGACGCCGCCGCCCACCACCACGCCGCCGACGACCCCGCCGCCCACCACGACGCCCCCGACGACCCCGCCGCCGGCCGGAAACGGCGCCTGCACCGCCACCTTCCGCAAGACGAACGAGTGGTCCGGTGGCTTCGGCGCCGAGGTCACCGTCCGGGCCGGTAACGCCGCGATCTCCGGATGGACGGTGGCGTGGACCTGGCCCAACGGCCAGAGCATCACCAACGCCTGGAACGCGACGGTCACCTCGAGCGGTTCGTCGGTCTCCGCGTCGAACGTCGCCTACAACGGCTCCCTGAGCGCCAACGCCAGCACCAGCTTCGGCTTCAACGCCTCCTGGAACGGCACCAACTCCACACCCACCCTCACCTGCACCGCCCGGTAACAGCGTCCGCGGTGGGGTGGCGCGGCACGCGCCACCCCACCGTCGAAAAGGCTGCCCTCCGCCAGCATCAGGAACCGCAGTGAGGTGAGGAACGACAATGATTTCCCGGGCAGGCGCCAGCGGCTGGTACCGAAACCGGTTCGTGTGGATCGAGGTGTGCCTGCTGGCCGCGTCGCTCGGTGCGGCCAGCGTGGTCACCTCGATCGTCCCGAGGACGGACCCGGCAGTTCTCCGCCAGGAGATCCTGACCCGGATGCGTACGACGCTCGAGCAGGCGGACCCGAAAGATCATCAGCACGCCGGGCACACCGTCCCAGAGGCGCCGGCCGGAGAGCAGGCCGCGCCGGCGGTCGTCTGCGGCGTCCATGTCTACGGCTACGAGCCCACCGGGGCGGCCACACTGGCCGACGTCCACACGGTCTACGGCTTCCACCTCTGCGGCGTGGCCGAACAGAGGCGCCACTGGGACGGAGCGGTCAAACTCGTCGGCCCGGTGATCATGGACATGACCACCCAGCCTCCCGGCATTCAGGTGGTCGAGGCGACCGCCGACGTCAGGTTCGTCGACCGGCTACGGGAGATGTTCCCCGACAAGTACGAGGAACTGGCACTCAGGGAAGCGTTGCCCGCATCGGAGATGGCCGACCTGCGGCGCCGGTACGACGCCGCCGCCGGCCTCTGACCACGCCGAGCGACCGACCGCTGAGGCTGCTTGACGCGATGCAATCGACACATGGGGGCATGATGCGACGCAGGATCTTCGCGCTGGCTACAGCCGCAGCGGTCGTCGTCGGCGGGGCCACGACGATGGCGCTGCGGCCGGCGTACGCCGCGACGGTGTGTACGGTGGACTACACGATCACCCGGGAGTGGTCCAGCGGCTTCTGGGCCGAGCTCACCCTCACCAACCTGGGCTCTCCCGTCACCGACTGGTGGCTGCGATTCCGGCAGGCAAACGGCCAGACGATCACCATGGGTCTCGACCGGCTGCCGGACGGATACACGCTCGGCAGCGGCGAGCTGTACCCGGTGACCATGCTCCGCCCACCGGCGGGCTCCACGCTGCCCACCGGCGCCTCGGTGACTGTGCGGTTCGGCGGCAACTACCGGGGCGCCGACCCCGAGCCGACCGACTGGGTGTTGAGCGGCCAGCCGTGCGACGCGGACGGCGGCGGCCCGACCGGCTCGTCGCCGCCGTCGGCCTCGGGGAGCCCGCAGCCCAGCCCACTGCCGGGCGGGCCGTCGGTGGCGCTCACCTCGCCCCTGCCCAACGACTTCTTCGCCGCGCCGGGCGTCGTCCCGATCCGTGCGGAGGCCACGGCGGCGCCCGGTCGGCGGATCGAGCGGGTCGAGTTCCGCGAGCGCGGCACGTTGCTCGCCGTGGACACCACCGCGCCGTACGCGTTCGACTGGCGCGGCGTGCCGCCGAACAGCGGTACCCGCGTCACCGCCACCGCCTACGACAGCGCCGGCGCCCGGGCCACCGCCGAGGTTCGCGGCGTCCGGGTGCTCCCGCCGCAGGCGCCCGGTGCCGCACCCGCGCTGAAGGCGTTCGGCAACCGCATCCTCACGGTCACCGCCGACCCGAGGCCGTACCGGCCACGCGGAGTCATCCGGTCGGCCGCGCCCGGCGAGTGCGCGTGGGGACCGATTCGCTGGGACGGCCCGGTCGACGACGCGTCAGTGGGCGCGCTGCGGGCCCGCGGCGTCAACGCGGTGCGGGTCGTGCTGAGTGACGCCTGCTACGTCTACACCGGCAGCCCTGCCGACAGGCAGAACCGCGTCGGCTACCTCGACGAGGCGGCCCGGTACGTCGACCGGCTCGTCCGGGGCGGCATCACACCCGTCGTGTCGCTGCGCCAGAGCGACATCCTCGCCACGCGCTCGTTCTGGAGCGCGGTGGCGGAGGTGTTCGGCGACGACAACGCGGTGGTCCTCGACATCTCGCCGTACGACTTCCCGGCGGCGGGCGGCACCGACCCCGCGGCGGTCTGGACCTGTTGGCGCGACGGAGGCCCTGCTTGCCTGGACGCCGGCCTGCCGAACTTCGGCGTGCAGGAGCAGATCCGCCTGCTTCGCGTCCAGGGCTCGTTCAACCTGGTCCTCGCCGCCGGGGTCGACGGCGGCAACGACCTGCGGCGGTGGCTTGAGTACCGCCCGGCCGACCCGGACGGCCGCAGCGTTGCCGCCGCCTGGCGTGTCGACGACCGCTCGGCCTGCGCCACGCCGGCCTGCTGGCAGTCCACGCTGCTTCCGGTCGCCGCCCAGGTACCGCTGGTTGCCACCGACGTCAGCGCCGGCCCGGCAGCGCCGACGTTCGTGCCGCGGACGGTCACCTGGCTCGACCGGCACGGCATCGGCCACCTGCGCCGGTGACCGCCCCTTAGGCAGCCGGACTCGTCAGGCGCTCGTGCGCGACCACTGCTGGTTGGCGCCGGTGTTGCACGCGTACTGCTTGAGGACGACTCCGTCCGCGGCCGACGCGGCCGGTACGTCCACGCACTTGCCGCTGTGCCGTGCCCGGAGCTGGAAGTAGCTGCCGCCGGCGACCATCTGGAACTGCTGGTTGGCACCACCGCCACAGGTGTACTGGATCAGCTCGGCGCCGTCGGCGGTGGACGCGCTCACCACGTCGAGGCACTTCCCGCTGTTGCGGCTGACGAGGCGCCAGTAGCCGCTGCCGGCGTCCTGGAACTGCCACTGCTGCCACACGTTGCCGTTGTACGTGTACTGGCCGACGCGCGCGCCGTTGTCGGTGTTCGGTTGCTGGACGTCCATGGCCTTGCCGCTGTGCCGCACGGTGATCCGGTAGAACGTGCCAGTCGGCGGGGGCGTCGTCGGGCCACCCCCGACGGTGTCGCCCCACGCGTACCGGATCTGGTCGGCGCCGGAGGTGTTGCGGACGGTCAGGTTGAGGTCGGTGCCGCCGCCGCTGAGCGAGTACATCGAGTACCAGTCGTAGCCGATGGTGCCGGGCTTTCCGCCGAGGGCGGGCCAGTAGGTGCCGCCCATCCGGTTGTCGCGCATGACCTGGGCCATGGCGCGGATGTGGCGCACGAAGTTGTCGCTGCTGTTCGCGTCGGCGTAGTTGCGGCCGTCGTTCATGGGTGCGCCGAACTCGGTGGCGACCGCCCGCGACGCGCAGTTGCCGAGGCGGGTCTGGATGTGGCTGCGGAAGGCGTCGTAGGTCATCTCGCCGTAGAAGAAGGCGTAGTGGTGGAAGGACAGCAGCGTCGAGGCGAAGCGGGTGTCGTTGCAGACGTCTCGCAGGTCCTGGCTGAACCCGGTGCCCCCGATGAGCACGCGGCTGGGCACCGCCGAGTAGTGGTAGCTGAGCCAGTTGGCCGCGACGTTGCGCCACTCCGTCGAGCTGTAACCGTGCGGTTCGTTCATCGGCTCGAAGTAGACGTTGGGGTTCGAGCCGTACGTGTTGGTCACCGTGGACCACATCGCGTTCCACGCGGCGAGGTTCGTGATCCTGCCGCCGGAGGCGGCACCGTCCTCCCAGTACGCGAGGATGACCTTGAACCCGCGGGCGGTGGCGGCGTCGACGGCGCCTCGGTAGGCCTCCCACCACGCCGTCCCGACCGTGTGGGTGTTGATGGGCAGCCGGACGGTGTTGACCCCCATGGTCGAAGCCATGTCGTCGTAGAGGGCGTTGGCCTTGGCCCGTACCGTCGCGTTGCTGTCGGAGGAGCTCAGGCCCTGCACGACGAGGGGGCCGGTGCTGAAGTTGTCACCCAGCACGGCCCAGTTCATGCCTCGGAACTGGCTGGTGGCGGCAATGGCGGGCGACGACATGACGACGACGCCGCCGGCCATCGCCGTCATCGCGGCCACCAGCGCGATCAGCAGCCGGCGTAACGACCGGGTGCGCCGCGTTGGTCCCGCTGCGTGACCCCGCAGCAACGTGATCCGCGTCAAGAAGTGGTCGATCACTGATCCAGCCTCTCTGGGTTCGGATGTCAGACCGATCGCCGGAGCCGCTGCTGCCACCGACGCCCGACGTCGTTAGCGTTAACATCGCTCAATCACCCACAAGCCAGGTCTTCGCGGCCGGGCCGATGTTTTCTGGTGGTTAAGTGCGCGTTACCGGCAAGTGTTAGCGGTCTCATCTGGAGAGTCAAGGGATCGACCAAGGTCGTTCCCTTTGCGTCCCCGCTCACCGGCCTCCGCCGGGTGGGCGCGGAGACCAGGCACCCAGCGCGGTGCCCGGCACTAGATTGAGGCGGGTGAGCCGGGGCGAACCATCGGCGCAGGCCGGTCCGTCGGGCGAGGACGCGACGGCGAGGATGCTGGCGGCGGCGCGCGCGGGCGACGGCGCGGCCTTCAGCCGTCTGGTCGCACCCCTGCGGGACGAGCTGCGTGCGCACTGCTACCGGATGCTCGGTTCCTTCCACGACGCGGAGGACGCGGTCCAGGACACCATGGACCGGGCATGGCGGGCCGTCGACAGGTTCGAGGGTCACCGCTCGATCCGGCCGTGGCTCTACCGGATCGCCACCAACCGCGCTCTGTCTCTCCTCGGCGCGCGCGGGCGGCGTGAACTGCCCACCGACTTCACCGGCCCGGGCATGTCCCGGGCCGAGGTGAGCTGGCTCGAACCGTATCCGGACCGCCTTGCGGCCCGGCCCGCCGAATCGGATCCGGAGACCCGCGCGATCGCGCGGGAGACCATGGAACTCGCGTTCGTCGCCGCGTTGCAGCACCTGCCGCCGCGACAACGTGCCGTTCTGTTGCTGCGTGACGTTCTCGGTTACTCCGCCGAGGAGACCGCCGGGATGCTTGGCACCACCGTCGCCGCGGTCAACAGCGCGATGCAGCGGGCCCGCCGGATCGTCGCCGGGCTGAACCCGTCCGGGAGCCGGCAGCGGATCCTCGCCGAGCTGGGCGACGCGGGGCAGCGGGAGGTGGCCAGGCGGTACGCCGCGGCGTGGGAGTCCGGCGACGTCGAGACGATCGTGGCGATGCTGACGGAGGACGCGCGGTACTCGATGCCGCCGCTGACCGTCTGGTACGAGGGCCACGAGCAGATCCGCGGTTTCCTGACCGAGGTGACAGCGGGGCGAAGGTGGCGGTTCCTGCCGACGGGTGCCAACGGGCAGCTCGCCTTCGGGACGTACCTGTGGGACGACGCGGCTGCCGCCTACCTCCCGGCGGGGCTGGACCTGCTCGTGCTGCGGGGACGCCGGGTGGCCGAGGTCGTCTCGTTCCTCGACGCGCGCCTGCCTGCCTTCGACCTGCCGGATCGGCTGCCGGAAAGTTCGCGCGGAGGCGATGAGTTCGCGGCCCGGCCGGGGTTGTAGTCCTGACGGGTTCACCAGCCACGAAGGGCAGAGCCGACATGCCGAGCAACGAAGAACAGATCCGGGCCCTGGTCGCGCGCTGGGCCGCCGCGGTCCACGAGGGGAACCTCGCCGGCGTCCTGGCCGACCACGCCGAGGACATGGTGATGTTCGACGTGCCGCCGCCGTACGAGGGCGTGCGCGGGTTGGACGCCTACCGGGAGATCTGGCCGCCGTTCTTCAGGTGGCAGGCGCAGGGCGCGTCGTTCGAGGTCGAGTCGCTGGACGTCGTCGCCGGCGAGGACGTGGCCTTCGCGTACGCGCTGCTGCGGTGCGGCACGCCGGCCGACGTCGCCGCGGATCCGGAGAACCGCCTGCGGGTGACCTTCGGCCTGCGGAGGCGGGAGGGCCGGTGGATCGTCGCTCACGAACACCATTCCTTCCCGCTCGCCGGTACCGAGCCGGACGCGGACGCGGCCGAGGCGGAGGTGCGCCGGCTTCACCGGCGGTGGTTCGAGGGCACGGCGGCCAAGGACCTCGATGCCCTGATGGATGCCGTCGCCGACGACGTGGTCTCGTACGAGCACGACCAACCGCTGCGATACGTCGGTGTGAACGCTGTTCGCGAGGTCTGCGCGGCGGGCCTGGCGGCGTCGGGTGACGGATCAGTCGCCTGGGACGTTCCCGACCTGACGATCGTGGTCGACGGTGACCTCGCCGTCGCGTGGGGCCTCAACCACGTCTCGGTACGCCCGAGCAGTGGTCCACCGATCGAGAGCTGGTCCCGGGGCACCCGGGTCTTCCAGCGGCGCGACGGGGCCTGGCTGATGACCCACCAGCACCTCTCCTACCCGTACGACCCCTCGACCGGGACGGCACGGACGGATCTGCGTCCGTAGCGGCGGGACATCGCACATCGAGCCGTCCATCGACGTTCATCCACCAGATCGGCGTGCGTAAGCTCCGCACGGTCGGATCTGGGGAACCTACGGAGGAGGTTCCATGGATCGTCGAGCGATGTTGCGGGCCACTGTTCTCGGTGCGGGCGCCGTCGCCCTGCCGTTCACGGCGTGGTCGGCCGCGTACGGAGCCCCGGCGCAGAACGCGGCGGGGCCGTACGGTGGGCTCCAGGCCGCCGACGCCAACGGCATCCAGCTGCCGGCCGGATTCACCAGCTCGGTCGTCGCGCGATCCCGGCGGAAGGTGCCGGGGACGTCGTACACCTGGCACGACGCCCCGGACGGCGGCGCCGTGTTCCCGAACGGCTCCGGCTGGATCTACGTGTCGAACTCCGAGGTGTCGGCCGGGGCGGGCGGCGGCGCCTCACGCCTCGTCTTCAACTCCAGCGGTGTCGTGGTCGGGGCGTCGCGAATCCTCTCCGGCACCGACAACAACTGCGCCGGGGGCAAGACGCCGTGGAACACCTGGCTCTCCTGCGAGGAGGTGTCCCTGGGCCGGGTCTTCGAGACGTACCCCCTCGGCGGGACCGCGGTGGCGCGTCCCGCGATGGGCCGGTTCAAGCACGAGGCGGCCGCGGCCGACCCGGTCCGCCGGGTCGTCTACCTGACCGAGGACGAGACCGACGGCAAGTTCTACCGCTTCGTGCCGACCACCTGGGGCGACCTGTCCGCCGGAACCCTCCAGGTCCTCCGCGCCGGTACGGCCACCTCCGGCACCTTCACCTGGGCCACGGTGCCCGATCCGGACGGCTCGCCCACCCCGACGCGGCAACAGGTGTCCGGCGCGAAGACGTTCAACGGTGGCGAGGGCTGCCACTACGCCGACGACATCGTCTGGTTCACCACGAAGGGCGACAACCGTGTGTGGCAGGTGAACCTGGCCGCCGGCACGTACGAACTCGCCTACGACGACAACCTGGTCAGCCCCGGCACCGCTCCGCTGACCGGCGTCGACAACATCACCGGGTCCACTGCAGGTGACCTGTACGTCGCCGAGGACGGCGGCAACATGGAGATCTGCATGATCACGCCGGACGACAAGATCTCGGTGTTCCTGCGGATCACCGGACAGAGCGGCTCGGAGATCACCGGGCCGGCGTTCACCCCGGCCGGCGACCGGCTGTACTTCTCGTCGCAGCGCGGCACGACCGGCTCGTCCTCCGGCGGCATCACCTACTGCGTCACCGGGCCGTTCCGCCGATGACCGGCTCCCGGCCCCGCTGACGGCCCCGAAGCCGGACCAGCCGTTCTTACCACTGTCTTACGGGACCGTCGCCGGGCGTACGCGGAACGTCCCGGAGCGCGATGCTGAGGACCTGCCATCAATCGGGGAAGAGGGCATCATGGGATCTCTGGCACGGTACGGGCTGTCGGCGGCGGCGGTCTCCACTCTGACGGTGGGCATGGTGCTCCCGGCGGGCACGCCGGTCGTGGCCGCATCATCGTCGGCCTGGACGGCGACGGTTCCCGCGCTGATCCACGACAGCCGGCTCACCGACGTGGCCGCCACCGGCCCGAACAACGCCTGGTCCGTCGGCTACCAGGCGTCGACCTACACGGGGTACTCGATCGACCAGCCGTACGCCCTGCTCCAATGGAACGGAGGGGCATGGATCGAGCGGCGGCTGCCGCACCAGGCGCATGTGCTGTACAAGGTGGACGCGGTGAACGCCGGCGACGTCTGGACGGTGGGCATCCGGCGCTCCGGAGAGCCGTACGCCGGGCACTTCGACGGCGTGACCTGGACGTCCCACACGCCGTGGTCCGCCCCGTCCGGGACCTCGGACCTGCTGGACGTGGCCGGGACCGGTGGCGGGCGGGCCGTGCTCGTCGGTCACGACGGCGGCCGGCCGCTGGTCGTCGAAGGCGACGCGCGTCAGTTCAGCCGGGTGGCGGTACCGGGGACGGAAGGAGTGAACGGCGTCCTGCGGGCGGTCTCGCGCACCAAGGACGGTGCCGTCTTCGCCGCCGGCGACCGGTACGTCACCGACGCGCCCTACCCGGAGCCGATGATCGTGCAGCGCATCGGCGGGTCGTGGCGGGTGGCCCCGATTCCGCCGATCGCGAGCGTCCACCTCACCGGCGTGTGGGCCCGCTCGGCGACCGACGCCTGGGCGGTCGGCACCCAGGACTTCGACTCCTCGCCCAAGCCGGTCATCCTGCACTGGGACGGCCGGACGTGGCAGCGGGTGGCCGGACCGGCGCCAGCGGGCTGGGTGTACGCGGTCGCCGGCGACGCGAACGGCAACGTCTGGATCAGCGGCACGAACCCGATTCCGCCGTACGTCGAGTACCCGGGCACGCTGTTGCTGCGCTACACCGGCGGGCGGTGGAGTGTCGCGTACGGACCCAAGGTCGACGGCAACGACCCGCACCTGGACGCGCTGGCCAACATCCCGGGAACCTCGTCCTTCTGGGGCAGCGGCGCTGCGACCGTCGACGGGTTCCGCCAGGCCGGTGTGATCGAGCGCACCAGATGAGCGGCCAGGCCCACGCCCCTGCCCGGGGTGACTCGGCAACGACCGGGGCGTGGGCCTGGCCCTGCTGTGGCGAGGTCATGATGCAATGAAGCGCATGATTCTCCAGCGGATCGGCGCCGGCCTCCTGTTGCTGATCGGGATCCTGGCGATGGCGGCCACGCGCACCTTCCCGTTCCTCGACGATTTCCCCGAGCTGGCGGAGACGGCGGTCGCGATCGGTGGCGCGGCGTGCATGCTGGCGGGGGTGTGGCTGTGGTTGCGCAAGCCGGCGGAGGGGTCGTCCACGCCCGCGACCGGCGACGTCGAAAGCCGGTGACGGCGCTCGATCAGACGTCGGCGGGCGATCCCGGCGGTGGCGTCGGATACTGGGCCGATGACCAACCCCGACCTCGATCCCGAGCTGTACCCGCCGATCGACCCGCGTGAGGACGTGCCGGACGACCCCGGCGAACTCCTCCCGGACACGCCCGGCGAACTGCCCGAGGCGCCGGTCGAGCCGATGCCCGACGACGGGGAGCCCGGGGGCGTGCCCGAACCGGCCTGACCGGCCGGCGCAGGGCGCCCGGCAGATCGACGATGATGGATAATCCTGTGGTGACCGGAGCGCCGATCGCAGGGGAGACCGGATGAGAATCGTCGACGCCCGGGTGATCGTGACCTGCCCCGGCCGGAACTTCGTGACCCTGAAGGTCGTGACCGACGAGGGAGTCACCGGCGTCGGTGACGCCACCCTCAACGGCCGGGAACTCGCAGTCGCGTCCTACCTGCGCGACCACGTCGTGCCGCTGCTGATCGGGCGCGACCCGGCCCGGATCGAGGACACCTGGCAGTACCTCTACCAGGGGTCGTACTGGCGGCGCGGGCCGGTCACGATGAGCGCCGTCGCCGCCGTGGACACCGCGCTGTGGGACATCAAGGGCAAGGTCGCCGGGCTGCCGGTCTACCAGCTGCTCGGCGGCCGGTCCCGCGAGGGCGTGACGGTGTACGGACACGCCAACGGCGAGACGGTCGACGAGGTGCTGACCGAGGTCGCCCGTTTCGTCGACCTCGGCTACCGCGCGGTGCGGGTGCAGTGCGGCGTGCCCGGCCTGCCCCGGACGTACGGCGTCAGCGCCGACAAGATGTTCTACGAGCCCGCCGACGCCGCGCTGCCGACCGAGACGACCTGGTCGACGGAGGCGTACCTGGCCCACGCGCCGGGCGTGTTCGCCCGGGTCCGCGAGGAGTTCGGCCCCACCCTCCGGCTGCTGCACGACGTGCACCACCGGCTCACCCCGATCGAGGCGGCGCGGCTCGGCAAGAGCCTGGAGCCGTACGCGTTGACCTGGATGGAGGATCCCGTCCCGGCGGACCTGCAGGAGGGGTTCCGGCTCATCCGCTCGCACACCACCACGCCGATCGCCGTCGGCGAGGTCTTCAGCAGCATCTGGGACGCCGCCCAGCTCATCCGGGAACAGCTCATCGACTACGTGCGCACCACAGTGGTCCACGCCGGGGGGATCACCCACCTGCGACGCATCTTCGACCTCGCCGCGCTGCACCACGTCCGCAGCGGCTCGCACGGCGCCACCGACCTGTCCCCGGTCTGCATGGCCGCCGCGCTGCACCTGGACCTGGCCATCCCCAACTTCGGCCTGCAGGAGTACATGCGGCACACCGAGGCGACGGACGAGGTGTTCCCGCACGGCTACCACTACGACGGCGGCTACCTGCATCCGGCCGAGACTCCGGGGCTCGGGGTGGACATCGACGAGCAGGCCGCGGCCCGCTACCCGTACGCACCGGCCTACCTGCCGGTGAACCGGCTGGCGGACGGCACCGTGCACCCCTGGTGAGCGCGCCGGTTCAGTGGATGCGGCGACCGTGCGCGTCCGGGATCCCGGACTTGCGGAAGAAGTAGGTGTTGATCTGGTCCCGCCACTCCACGGCGCTGCGGAACTGTTCGTCGAGGCGCTCGGCCACCCGGTCGTGGACGGCCGGGTCGATCGCCCCGGCGAGGAGCCGCCACCGTTCCCGCATCGCCGCCACCTCCTCGACTCCGGCGAAGTGCGTGTCGTAGATGTGCTGGATCACGGTACGGCCGCTGTGCAGCACGTGCCGGTACGGGACGTGCTGGAAGAACAGCAGCAGTTCGTCGGGGCAGCGCTCGCGTGACTCGTACACCTCCGACCACGGCGGCGGGTACTGGCCGGTGAACCCGGTCCCGGTCGCCCGGGTCCGGTCCACCCCGACGCCGTCGCGGTCGGCGAAGTGGTAGGTGCCCCACGGGGTGTACTCGTAGCCGTCCACGTCCGGGCCGTAGTGGTGGCCGGGCCGCACCATGAAGCCGACGCCGAGCGGGGCGGTGTAGCGCTCGTAGGTGCGCCAGGAGTCGTCCATGACGGCGTGCATCGTCCGCCGCACCGTCTCCGGATCGCCGGTGGAGACCGGCAGCCAGGTCAGGTCGATCCACTCGTCGAGGATCGCGCCGGGATCCAGCAGCGGGTCCCAGGCGAGCCGGCCGAAGGCGTACAGGTTCGCCTGGGCCAGCGGGTGCCCGGTCCAGAACGGGTCGTCGCCCACGTTGGACACGGCGACCAGGCCGCCACCGGTGCCCGCCGGGCCGGCCGCCACGTCGGCGATCGTGTCGCCGGTCGCGCCCCGGGGCCGGAACCGCAGGACCTCGCTCCACCAGGGTGCGAGGTAGCAGACGTGCCGCTGCTGGCCGGTGTACTCCTGCGTCGCCTGCACCTCCACCGCCAGCCGGGTGGCCGGCATCGCGGCGAGCACCGGGGACACCGGTTCGCGTGGCTGGAAGTCGATCGGGCCGAACTTCACCTGGAGGATCACGTTGTCGGCGAATCGTCCGTCCAGCGGCGCGAAGTGGTCGTGGGCGGCCCGGGCCCGGTCGGTCGACCGGTCCCGCCAGTCCTGGTGGTGGTCGTAGACGAACGCCCGCCAGCGCACCACGCCTCCGTGCGGTGCGAGCGCCTCGGCGAGCAGGTTCGCGCCGTCGGCGTGGTCGCGCCCGTACGCGAACGGGCCGGGCCGGCCCTCGGAGTCGGCCTTCACCAGATACCCGCCGAAGTCGGGGATCCGCCGGTAGACCCGCCGGGTGGCGGCGGCCCACCAGGCCCGTACCCGCTCGTCCAGCGGATCGGCGGTGGGCAGGCCACCGAGGACCACCGGGGCGGCGAAGGTCACCGACAGGTGCACCCGGATGCCGTACGGGCGGAGCACCTCGGCGATCTCCGCGACGTCGCCGAGCCGGTCGGTCAGCAGCAGTGCCTCGGTGTCGTGCACGTTGACGTTGTTCACGCAGATCGCGTTGACCCCACAGGCGGCGAGCAGGCGGCCGTAGTCGCGGAGCCGGGCGGGCTCGCGCCGGGCGGCGCCGTCGCGCCAGAACACGGAGCCGCCGGCGTAGCCCCGCTCGACCTGGCCCGACACCGGGTGTACGGCCACGTTGTCCCAGTGGTCGAGCATCCGCCGGTCCAGTGCCGGCCGGTGCCGCCGCGCCGGAAGGTCGTCGTCGAACGCCGCCGCGCCGAGCCGGACCACGTGGAACATCCCGTACAGCAGGCTGGCCGGCGCGTCGGCCAGGACCACAGTCACGCCGCTCGCCCGCGTCAGCAGGTACCCCTCGTCGCCGAGGGAGCCGTCGCCGGTGCCGTTCACCGCCGGTGTCGCGCCGAGCCGGGCCGTCTCGGCTGCCGCGTTCGGCACCGGGCCGGCCCCGCGCAGGGCCAGCACCAGGTCGGCGTCGACCGGCCATGGCGGACCGTGCCAGAGCCGCCCGCCGTACCGCGCGCAGGCCCGGCTCACCTCGTCGAGGACGGTGTCGACCAGGGGTCCGTCGCCGTGCACCAGCACGCTGCGTGAGCCGAGTTCGCGGAACGCCGCTGGTGGGAGCCAGGCGGCGTGCCAGGCCGACTCGCCGCTGCCGGCCGACGCGCGGCCGGTGGCCGGAACGCTCACGCGGTGAACTCCGCCCGGATGTCGTCGATCATGGGATGGCCGATCCGCAGCAGCGCCAGCACCAGGAGCGCCGCGAGCAGGGCGAGCACCGCCTCGGAGAACACCGCGGTGACGCCGGCGGCGGCGGCCAGCAGCGCGACGTTGCCGATTGTGACGCCGGGCTTGCGCGCCACGTAGTACACGGCGAGCCGGAGCACGTCGCGGGTGCGGAAGGTGAACAGAGAGACGATCACCAGCGCGTTGACCCCGACCAGGATCACCCCCGCCCCGACCACCACCAGCGGCACCGCCCACCAGCCGGGGACGGCGGCGGCGGGCAGGTTCGCCAGGTTGACCGCGATGACGGCCAGCCACAGCAGCGTGGGCGCCCAGACGCGCAGGACGCCCGGCAGGTTGGCCCGGTAGGCCCGGCGGAACGCGGCGGCGGGACGCAGATCGGTCAGGTCGGGGCGCTGGTGCCGCAGCGTGTACAGCGCGGCGGAGACGGCCGGGCCGACCGGTAGCGCGGCGACGGCGACCAGCGGGAGGTTGCTGCTGTCGCGGTCGAGCAGCACGAGCACGGCCAGACCGGGCAGCGTGCTCACCAGGAGCAGCAGTTCGACCACGAGCAGGGTGTGAACCGTCGCGGCGGCCCGCGACAACGGCCCGTCGCCGAACTCCCGCAGCCCGCCCGTCGCGCCGGTCACTGTCGATCCCCGGGCGGGTCGAGCAGCCTGTCGTCCCACCACGGCGGGGTCTCGTCCACCACCGGGGTCAGCTCGGCGAGAGTCACCTCGTGCCGGGCGAGGTCGAGGTCGAGGTCCGCCCGCCCGGCCGCGACCGGCACCGCCCGATGGGTACGGGCCGGCTCGGCGGCCTCCCGCAACGCGTCGAACTGCCGGGGCCGTGGTGAGTGCGGGCTGCCCATCTCCCGCCAGGCCGCGAAGGCGTTTCCGGCGTCCTCGCTCACCGACGAGCGGAGCAGGAACGCCGACGCGGTGCCCGGCGGACCGATCGGCACCGACAGCGACAGGGTGTGCCGCTCGGGTGCCGGCTCGCGGCCGGTGACATCGACGGGGGCCCAGGCCAGCACCGCGATCCGGCCGTCGGGGTGCCGGGTGACGAGGTGGTCCGGCCCGCGCGCGAGCACCTCGTCACCGAGCCGGGCCATGAACGCGTACAGGTGGTAGGTGGGTTTCTTGATCTGCCGGTGGGTGAGCAGGCCGAAGCCGCCGTGCAGCGGCGCGGTCGGCACCCCCTCCTCCTCGAACACGTCGCTGAAGGTCCAGTAGGAGAAGGAGTCGACCAGGTCCCCGCCGCCGGCCAGCACCGGAGCGAGGTAGGCGGCGTGGAAGGCCGTGTCGTGGATCGGGTTGTCCGGCCGGTAGGAGGAGTTGAACTCGGTGATGTGCACCGGGCGGTCGGCCAGCGCGGTGCCGGCCAGGTGCCGGCGGAGCGCGGCGAACTGCTCCAGCAGTTCCGCGGCCGGGGCCAGGGTCTGCCGGGTGCCGAACGGCACGTGCCGGGCCGGGCCGGAGGTGTAGGCGTGCCGGCTGACGAAGTCGACAGGCACGTCGCGGTCGGCGACGAACTCGGCGAACGGCTTCAGCCACTCGTCGGCGCCGGGGGACAGGGCCGGGCCGCCGACCTGGAGCGCCGCGTCGACGTCCTTGACGGCGTGCGCCGACACCTCGTACAGGCGGTGGTAGGCGTCCTGGTCGGCGCCCGCCCAGAACGCCGGCAGGTTCGGCTCGTTCCAGACCTCGACGGGCCAGCCGCGCACCTCGTCGAGGCCGTACCGGTCGACCAGGTGGGCCACCGTGGCGCGCACCAGGTCACCCCATTCGGTGTACGACTCCGGAGGCGTCACGTTGCCCCGCCACCAGAACACCGTCTGGTCGCCGGAGGCGAGCGCCGAGGGCATGAATCCCAGCTCGACCAAGGGCCGGATGCCCATCGCGAGGTAGGCGTCGACGACCTGGTCGACGTAGGTGAAGGCGTGCCGCACCCGGCGCTCGCCCTGGTACGTGTAGGGGCGGTGCACGCCGACGCCGTCGCTGAGCAGCCCGTGCCCGCGGATGTGCCGGAACCCGATGTCCCGCTGCACCAGCGCCAGCGAGTCCTGATAGTCGCGTCGCAGCGCCAGGTCGAACCGGCCGGTGCCCACGCAGGTACGCCAGGCGTCGGTCAGCCGGCCGACGGGCCGGTCGGGGACGAGGAGCCGCATCATCCGTGGTCTTTGCGGTACCGCTCGTACGCCTTGTTGACCAGGTCGATGTAGGCCTGCGCGTTCTTGCCCTTCAGCTCCGAGACGTAGGCGTCCCACTCGCTCAGCGGCCGCTGGCCGAGGGCGAACTTCAGCGTGTTCTGGGTGACGTGGTCCTTCAGCGCGGTCGCCCAGAGCGTCGTCTGCTCCCGCTCCTCGTCGCTCAGCGGCGCGGGTGGCGGAGTCACCCAGGGCGCGGCCTTGCGGGCGTTCATCTCCTTCTGGAACTCCAGTTCCTCGGGCGAGAAGAACGACTGCACCAGGTCGAGCTTGCCGCCGTACGCGAAGACGCCGTTGTAGAAACCGAAGTCCTTCTGCAGATGCTTGCTGGCCTTGGGGTTGAGCCCGATGACGTTGACGTCCGGGGCGAGGCTGCGCTTGCCCGAGGCGTCCTTGGTGTACGTGGTGCCCTCGACGCCCCACTTGGCGAACTCCTGGCCGGCGTCGGAGTACCAGAGCCAGTCGACGAACTGCATCATGGCCACGAAGTTCTTGCCGTCGCGGGCCTTGCTGGAGATCATCACGCCGTTCTCCAGCCGGCTCGCCGCGTTGACCGGGCCGGCCGGACCGACCGGGAAGAGGATCTTGCCGAGCCGGGCGTTCGGGTTGATCTTCGCGATGTCCGGGCGGTAGTCGTTCACCAGGGTCTGCGCGTTCGTGCTGATCACGAAGGACTTGCCGCTGGCGAGCTTCTGCCGGGCCTGGTCGTCGGTCTGGGTGAACGTCTCCGGGTCGAGCAGCCCTTCGGCGACCAGCTTGTGGAGGTACTCCACGACCTGCCGGTAGCCGTCCGAGGCGCCGGTGAAGACGTACTTGCCGGCGCCTTCGTCCCAGCTCGTCGGCTGGTAGTTCCAGCCGGCGCCGGGCAGGCCGTGCGCGAGGGCCAGCATGTTCAGCAGGTTGCCGGCCGGGTTGGGCTTGCCGAACCGGTCGGAGAAGGGGATGACATCCGGGTGGGCCGCCTTCATCGCCTTGAGCATGGCGTACACCTCGTCCCAGGTGGTCGGGGACGGGATCTTCAACTGCTCCAGCACGTCGGTGCGGACCGCGAGCGTGTAGTCCTGCCAGGGCTTCTCGTGCAGCCCGGGCAGCAGGTAGAACTTGCCGTCCTCCTGCCGGAGCGTGTCCATCTCCGGCTTGAGGTTCCACTTCTCGATCTTGTCCTTGAAGTGCGGCATCAGGTCGAGGTAGTCGCTGACCGGCAGGATCGCGCCGGACGAGACGTACGAGTTCTCCTGCGGATGGTAGGTCTTCGGGATGATCAGCGGGGCGTCGCCGGAGCCGACCAGCACACTGCGTTTCTGCTCGTAGTCGCTCAGCGGGACGGCGACCGGGTCCAGCTTGACGTTCGTCCGCCCGGCCAGCTCGGTCCAGAACAGCCATTCGGGCTTGAGCGGGTAGTTCGGGTGGTTGTTGTAGAGGATCGAGAACGTGACCGGCTCGGTGGCCTTGAACTGGACGCCGACGCCGTACTTCTCCATCGCGCCCGCGCGGTTGCGGTCGAGGTCCTTCTTGTCCGGGGCGTCGTCGCCGCAACCCGCCAGGGAGGCGACGGCGGCCGCGCCGGTGGCGAGCAGCACCTGGCGCCGGGACAGCTTGGCCATGGGTTCTTCCTTCCGGTGGTGGGGTGGTGATGCCGGTGGCGGCTATCCCTTCACGGCGCCGAGCATGATTCCGGAGACGAAATAGCGCTGGATGAAGGGATAGACCGCGAGGATCGGCAGGATCGTCAGCACGATGGTCACGGACTGGATGGTGGCGGCGGACTGGACGACGTCGCCGGCGCTACCGAGGCCGCCGCCGGTCTGCGTGGCGTCGGTCGCGCCCGCGATCAGGTTGCGCAGATAGACGGTCACCGGGAGCAGGTCCTGACGGTCCATGTAGAGGAACGCGGCGAACCAGGAGTTCCAGAACGAGACGGCGTAGAACAGCACCATCGTGGCGACCATCGCCTTCGACAGCGGCAGCACGATCCGCAGCAGCGTGCCGTACGTGTTCAGCCCGTCGACGGCGGCCGCCTCCTCCAGTTCGACCGGCAGGCTCTCGAAGAACGCCTTCATCACCAGCAGGTTGAACACGTTTATCGCGTTGGGCAGGGCGATCGCCCACACGGTGTTCTTCAGTCCGAGGCTGGTGACCAGGACGTAGTTGGGGATCAGGCCGCCGGTGAAGAACATGGTGAACACGGCGATCCCGACCAGCGCGGTCCGGCCCCGCAGGTGCTTCTTCGACAGCACGTACGCGTAGCAGGTGGTCAGCACGACGGAGATGAGCGTGGCGACCACCGTGTAGAAGACGGTGTTGCGGTAGCTGACCCAGAACGTCGGGTCCGACGTCACCACGCGGTACGCGGTGAGGTTGAACCCGCGCGGCACGAGATTCACCTCGCCCGCGACGATGTACGCGTTGTCGCTGAGCGAGCGGGCCACGATGGTGAGGAACGGATACAGGGTCACCACCACGACGCCGGTCAGCACGACGGCGTTCACCACCTGGAAGATCCGGTAGCCCCGGGTGGGCCGGGGGCCACGCGGCCGGGCCGCCGGTTCTCGCGTCGGGGCCTGGGTGCGGGCCTGCGTGCTCACCACAGGCTCGTCCCCACCGTGCGCCGGGAGATCGCGTTCGCCGACAGCACCAGCGTCAGCCCGATCACGGACTCGAACAGGCCGATGGCGGCGGCGTAGCTGAGGTTCCCGGAGACGATGCCCACCCGGTACAGGTAGGTCGAGATCACGTCCGCCGTCGGATAGGTGAGCGGGTTGTACAGCAGCAGGATCTTCTCGAAGCCGACGGCCATGAAGGTGCCGATGTTGAGGATCAGCAGGGTCACCATCGTCGGCCGGATCCCGGGCAGCGTCACGTGCCAGGTCTGCCGCCACCGGTTGGCGCCGTCGATGCGGGCCGCCTCGTACAGATCGCCGTCGACGGTGGTGAGCGCGGCGAGGTAGAGGATGGTGCCCCACCCGACGGTCTGCCAGACCTCCGAGGAGACGTAGATCGTCCGGAACCATCCGGCCTGCTGCATGAACGCCACCGGCTCGCCGCCCACGGCGCGCACCATCTGGTTCACCGTGCCGTCCACCGACAGCAGCTGGAGGACCATGGCGGCCACGATCACGATGGACAGGAAGTGCGGCAGGTAGGACACCGACTGGACGAACCGCTTGAGGGCGCGGTTGCGCACCTCGTTGAGCAGCAGCGCGAGGACGATCGGCAGCGGGAAGCAGAACAGCAGGGTCAGCGCGCCCAGCACGAGCGTGTTGGTGAACACGCTCCAGAAGGTGGGGTCGGTGAAGAACAGCCGAAAGTACCGCAGCCCGGTCCAGTACTCGCCGAAGATGCTGCCGCCCGGCTGGAAGCGCCGGAACGCGATCACGTTGCCGAGCATCGGCAGGTAGCGGAACGTCACGAAGAACAGCAGCGGCAGGACGGCGAGCGAGTAGAGCTGCCAGTCCCGGCGCAGGGCCCGCCGCCAGGGCGTACGACGACTGCGCGGGATCGGGGCTGCCAAACTCGTCCTCCCGCCTGACCGTCGGCTGGAACTTTCCGGTAATACGTCCTAAGCCTTTCGGAAATTTATGGGTATCGTTATCGGCGTGTCAAGAGCGTCGATTGATAACTCCCTCGACCAGCTCCGTCGCTACACGCCGGCCGTCGTCGAGCCCGCCGACTTCGACCGGTTCTGGCGTGCCACCCTCACCGCCGCCGCAGCCACCCCGGTGCTCGTCGACGTCCGGCCCGAACCCACCGACCTGCGGCTGGTCGACGTGTGGGACGTGACGTTCGCCGGGTTCGACGGCGAACCTGTCCGGGCCTGGTACACCCGTCCCGCGGGCGTACCGGCGCCGCTGCCGGCCGTAGTGGAGTACCCCGGCTACGGGCGCGGCCGGGGCCTGCCGGGCGAGCGGCTCACCTGGCCGGTGGCCGGTTACGCCCACCTCCTGGTGGACAACCGGGGCCAGGCCGGGCTGTACAGCCGCGGGGACACCCCGGACCCGCACGACGCGCCCGGCGGGCCCAGCCCGGCCACGCGGGGAATCCTGTCCCCGGACGACTACCACTACCGCCGACTGATCACCGACGCGGTCCGCGCGATCGACGCCGTCCGCGTCCTGCCCGGGGTGGACCCGGCCCGCGTCGCCGCGGTGGGCAACAGCCAGGGCGGGGGACTCGCGCTCGCGGCGGCGGGCCTCGCCGACGGCCTCGCCGCACTCCTGGTCACCGCCCCGTTCCTGTGCGACATCCAGCGCGCCGTCGAACTGACCGAGGCATCCCCCTACGGCGAGATCGCCCGCTACCTGGCGGTGCACCGCGAGGCCGAGGAGGCGGTCCGGCGCACCCTGTCGTACGTGGACGGCGTCACCTTCGCCCGGCGGGCCACCGCCCCGGCGCACTTCGGGATCGGCCTGCGCGACGAGGTCTGCCCGCCGAGCACCGGCTTCGCCGCCTACAACCAGTACGCCGCCGCCGGATCGACAGTGCCGTTACGGGAGATGCACACGTACCCGTTCAACGGCCACGAGGGCGGCGAGGCCGTACACGTCCGGCGGCAGCTGCGCTGGCTCGACGCGGTGATCCGTGCCGCCGGGACGGCAGCCGGCTGACCGGCTCACCGGATGCCCGCACGGAGCGCCCGCACCTGGGCCGGCGCGTGGTGGTCCGGCTCGGGGCACCGGGTGGCGGGCGACCGCTCACGCCGGGTCCAGGTGCAACCGTGCCAGCTTGGCCGGGTCGATCACGGCCGTGACGGCGGTGATCCGGCCGCCGGTGACGGCGAACGCGAGGATCGAGAGCGGCGTGCCGTCCGCGCGCCAGGAGACAACTCCGGGCAGGCCGTCCACCAGCGCGGTCCGGGTCGACGCGGCCTGGCCGGCGGCGGCCCGCGCGCCGGCGGCGACCCTGGTGGCACCGATGGTGACCACCGCGTCGCCGGGGCCGTCGACGGTGAGCCTCACGTCGGGATCGAGCACGCGAAGCAGACCTTCGAAGTCTCCACCGCGAGCCGCCGCCAGGAAGGCGGAGACCACCTCGCGTTGTTCCCGGCCCGGGCCGGTCGGGCGTTCGGTCGCCTGGACCTTCCTGCGGGCACGGCTGGCTAGCATCTTGGTGGCGTCGGTGGACTTGCCGAGGATGCGGCCGATCTCGTCGAACGGCACCGCGAACAGATCGTGGAGCACGAATGCCAGCCGCTCGCTCGGGCGCAGTGAATCGAGAACGACGAGGAGCGCGAGCCCGACCGAGTCGGCGAGCACCGCGTCGTCGTCCGGAGCGTGTGCGTCGTCGAACGTCACCACGAGGTCGGGAAGGTGGATGTCGAAAGAGGCCTCGGGGCGGGCCTGGCGCGCCCGCAGGACGTCGAGGCTGAGCCGGCCGACCACTGTGGTGAGCCATCCGGCGAGGTTGTCGATGGTGTCCGCGTCCTGGCGGGCGAGTCTCAGCCAGGCTTCCTGGACCACGTCCTCGGCGTCGGCGTGCGACCCGAGTACGCGGTAGGCGACCGCGCGCAGCCGGTCGCGGTGGGACTCGAATGCCGTTGCCGCCGAGTCCGTCGAGCCGCTGTCGACCATGTTGTTACCTTCCACGATTCCGCTTCGTCAGAGGTGATGACGGGCCCGGGCGGGCCCGGGTAACCGCTGAAGGAGCAGGGACTGATGGAACCACGCCTCAAGAGTGCGATGAACCCGGATCTGATGACTGCGGTCCAGCACCTCCACAAGGCGATAGCCGCCGGGGGTGTCGAGCCGCGCCTGCTGTCGCTGGTCCACCTCCGCGCCAGTCAGATCAACGGCTGTGCGCCGTGCGTCTTCGCGTCCGTCTCGGGGGCGAAGAAGGCCGGCGAGACGGACGAGCGGCTGCACCACGTGGTCGCGTGGCGGGAGACGCCGTTCTTCAGCGAACAGGAGCGGGCGGCGCTCGCGCTGACCGAGGCCGCCACCCGCATTCAGGACGGCGCCCCCGGCGTGACCGATCAGGTCTGGGACGCCGCCGCCGAACACTTCAGCGAGGAGGAGTTGAACGCGATCATCCTGGAGATCGCCATGACCAACTTCTTCAACCGGATCAACCACTCCATCCGGGAACAGGCCGGCAAGACCTGGTGAGCCGCCCCGCACCATCACCTCACCGCCGCCGATGAAGGCGAAGACATTCCTGATTCGACCTCGGTTTCTGGCAATACGGATCGTGGGTACCGGAAAGAAAGTGATCAGGAATAGAGAAGGCGTGGCACACCGGGTGCGACTAGCCTGAGGAGAACGGTGACGAGAGAGAGGAGCGGTACCTAAGTGAGCACCACGTCGAAAGCCAGTAAGGTCGGCAAGCAGAGCAAGTCTTCCGATGAGGGATTCTCCGAGGTCGAGCGAGCCGCCATCAAGGACCGCGCGGCCGAGTTGAAGTCGGAGGCTCGCCGCAGCAAGAGCGCGAACAAGGCGGCGGCCGACGAGAAGGACGTGCTCGCGAAGATCGCCGAGATGGGGCAGCCTGACCGGAAGGTGGCCGAGCGCCTGCACGCCATCATCACGGAAACCGCTCCCGAACTGGCCCCGAAGTTGTGGTACGGCCAGCCCGCCTACGCCCGCGGCGGGAAGGTGGTGTGCTTCTTCCGCAGCGGCAAGGTGGACAAGGAACGCTACTCGTCGTTCGGGTTCACGACGGAAGCGAAGCTCGACGAGGACCACGGCCTCTGGCCGACGTCTTTCGCTCTCACCGAGCTCAGCGACAAGGGTGAGGCGACGATCAAGAAGCTTCTGAAGAAGGCTATGGGTTGATTTCCGCGGTCGAAAACAGCGCGGGCAACCCAGCGTCATAGTCCGGCCGAGCAGCGACAGCTGCTCGGCCGGCCCGCGCTTCCGGCCCGTCTCTGCAGCCCGTGTGCCCACGGCGTCGCGCGACGCCGTGGGCACACGGGTTCCGTCGTCGGTCAGGCGTCTCGGCGCTTGAGCAGGACAGCTGCGAGCGCGAGCAACGCGGCGGTCCACAGGCAGAACACTCCGAAGCCCTGCCACGGCGTGAGCAGATCGCCGGGGAGCTTCGTGGCCTGCCCGATGAGGATTCCGGCCTCGGTGGGCAGGTACGCGTGGGCGTACTCACCGACCTTGCCGGGCAGCAGCTGGACCAGCGGAGCCAGCACGAGCACGAACATGATCACGCTGGTGATGCCGGCCGCGGTGCGCCGGACGATGGCGCCGATGGCGAACGCGAACAGGCTCAGCACGGCCAGGTACAGCGCCGTGCCCACCACGGCCCTCGCCACACCGGGGTCGCCCAGCGAGACGTCGACCTTGCTGGCCAGCATCGAGGCCCCGACGAAGAAGGAGGCGAACGCCGCCACGAGACTCACGGCCAGGACCAGCAGGCACAACACCACGGCCTTGGCGGCGAGAAGCGGCATCCGCCGCGGTACGGCGAGGAGGCTGGCACGGATCATGCCGGTCGAGTACTCCGACGCGATCGCCATGACACCCAGGACGCAGATCGCCGGCTGGCTGATCAGGAAGCCGCTGCCGAGGATGACGGCGGCGGGATCCGAGGCGGCCAGGGCCCGGTCGCTCTCGGTCATCTGATCCCACGAGGCGACGGTCAGGCCGACGAACAGCGCCGTGAAGGCCGGATACAGCACCGCGAGCAGGGCGAGCGACCATCCGGTCGACCGCACCGACTTCAGCTTCGTCCATTCGGAGAGCATCACCTGGCCGAACCCGGAGCGACTGGCCACCGGTGTCGTGGTGACGTCAGCAGTGGCCGTGGTCATCGGGCAGCTCCTCGGGAGTTGGGGGCGACGGTTTCGCGGGTGGATCCGGTGCCACCGGTACCGGTGTACTCGACGCTCTCGCGCGTCAGTTCCATGAACGCCTCTTCCAATGTGCTTCGCTGCGGCACGACCTCGTGCAGGACGTGCCCCCCGGCGGAGGCGATCTCGCCGATCCGGGCCGCCGTCATGTCCTGGACACTCAGTTCGCCGTCGCCGTTGCGGGTCACCTCGCCGCCCTCACGCGTGATCGCCTCGGCCAGCAGGTCGGCGTGCGGGCTGCGGACCAGGACCGTGTGCTTTCTGCCGCGTTCGATGAACTCCTGGGTGGGGCAGTCGGCGACCAACCGGCCGCGTCCGATGATGATGAGATGCTCGGCGGTCACCGCCATCTCGTTCATCAGGTGGCTGGAGACGAACACGGTTCGCCCCTCGGCCGCCAGTTTCCTCATCAGGGTGCGAATCCACAGGATGCCCTCAGGGTCGAGCCCGTTGACCGGCTCGTCCAGGATCAGCACGGACGGGTCGCCGAGCAGGGCGGCGGCCAGCCCGAGACGCTGCCCCATACCGAGGGAGAAGCCGCCGGCCCGCTTGCGTGCTACCTCCGTCAGCCCGACGAGGTCGAGGACCTCGTTCACCCGCTTCTTGCCGATGCCCTGCGACTGGGCGAGGCAGAGCAGGTGGTTGTACGCGCTGCGGCCGGGGTGCACGGCCTTGGCCTCCAACAACGAGCCGACGACGGTCAGCGGCGTGGCGAGTTCGTGGTACTGCTTGCCGTCGATGGTGGCGTTGCCGCCGTCGGGACGGTCGAGGCCCAGCAACAGGCGCATCGTCGTCGATTTTCCGGCGCCGTTGGGCCCGAGGAATCCGGTCACCTTGCCGGGGCCGACGGTGAAGGACAGATCCTTCACCGCGGTCTTGTCGCCGTAGCGCTTGGTAAGGTTCCTGGCTTCGATCATCCGTTCCGTCCTGGATTAGGCGATGAGTGGGACAAAGCGAGGGAGTCGGAATCAGTCGCGTTCGCATTCGCCCCGGGAACAACGCTCCCGAGCAGTCATCGGGAACGCGGTTGGGCGAAACGCAGCGCATTGCCGGCGGGATCCTGGACGGCGCAGTCGCGAACGCCCCAGGGCTGATCCGTCGGTTCCTGCGTGACCGTCGCTCCCGCTTCGCGGAGGCGCTCGAACGTGGCGTCGCAGTCGTCGGTACGGAACACGAGACCGGGCAGCAACCCCTTCGCCAGAAGGCTTGCGAGGGCCTGCTGGTCGGCGGGCGAAGTCTCCGGATCGACGACAAGGGACTGGAGGACGATGTCGGCGTCAGGCTGTGCGGCCGAACCGAGAGTCACCCAGCGCAGTCCCTCGAACGCTATGTCCTTGAGCACCTCGAAACCGAGGACATCCCGGTAGAAGGCAATTGCCTTCTCGTGGTCGTCCACGGCGACGAAGCACTGTGAAACCTTGACTCCCATGCGTGTCACGCTACTGACAGACGGTGCCCGGTTGCTTCTCGATTCCTGACGGGTGTCGGGCCGATCCGGACGGGAAGGCCCGTGTGCCGACGGTTCCATAAGAGCGTCCTTCCGTGCGCCGGTGAGCCTCAGGCCTTGACGAATTCGACCAGGACCCGGGCGAGGGTTTCGGTCTCCACCCGGTGCCAGGATCCGGGCAGTTCGCGTCCGGAGCCGTTGGGCAGGGCCTTCGCCGTCGCCTGCGCCGCCGCCCGCAGCCAGTCACTGGTGCCGTCGCTGTTGACGACCAACGTCTCCGTCCGGAGGGCCGCGAGCCGCTCGACCGGGACGTCGAAGTCACCGCAAATTGCCGTGTCGTACGCGAGCGTGTGGGCGTTCGCCTCGTTCGTCGCCCACAGCGGGCCCTGCCGCCACTGGCTGATCGCCTCGGGCGGCAGTCCCATCAGCACCGTGAGGAAGTACTCCGCCGCTTCGCCGCGCCTGCCGTCGGCAACAAGCGTCCGGAGCGCGTCGGCGGCGTCGAGGGGCGGCTTCGGGTGACCGTCGACCCGGAAGTACGGCTCGTGCAGTGCGAGCTTCGTGATCGCCAGACCCGCCATCGCCGCCTCCAGCGCGAGGTTCGCGCCGCACGAACCGGCGAACACCACAGCGCTGCCGCCGGCCTCCTCGATCACCGCGGCGAGATCCTCGATCTCGCGCTCGACCGCGTAGACGGGCGAGTCACCGCTCTGCCCGCGTCCTCGGCGGTCGTAGACGAACGTGGTGCAGTACGGTGCCAGCTCGGGCACGAGGGCGTCGAAGATCGTGTGATCGCGAAACGCGCCGTTCAGCAAGACGATCGGTGGCCCTTCGCCGGCTCGTCGATAGGCGATCGTCGTACCGTCCCGCGAAACGACCTTGCGCATGGCGCTCTCCTCAGTGGGCCCGCACGGATGAATCCGCAGCCAACGTGCGGCTGGCTGGTTGACGTCCGGTCGAGGAGCGGTCGTGCCTGACGCGGTCCGGATCGCCGCGCCGGCGGCGAGGTCTACGAGGCGATGGCGGTGACGCCGCCCTCCAACCCCGGATCGCCGGCGAGGATCGCGGCCAGGAGTCGTTGCACCCGCGGGCCTGGTTCGACGCCGAGCTCGTCGTTCAGCACGGCACGAAGGCGGTGATAGACCTGCAGCGATCGACCGACGTGGCCGGCGCGGTACATGGCTGTCATCAGCAGGGCACAGAGGTTCTCGTTCATCGGATTCCGGGCCGTCAGGAGCGTCAGCTCGGCCAGCAGGTCGGAGTGCCGCCCGAGAGCGAGGTCGGCTTCGATCCGGCGTTCCAGCGCGCCGAGCCGGCTCTCCTCCAGCGAAGCCGCCTCGATCTCGAGTATCGGCCCCATTCGGACGTCGACCAGTGCCGAGCCGCGCCATACCTGCAGCGCGCGACTGAATTCATGGGAAGCCCGGCGGTGATCGTCTGATTCGGCCGCTTCGCGACCGGCGACGAGATGGCGGGTGTAGACCTCGACGTCCGTTTCGCAGGCGTGGTCCTCGAGCAGATAACCGTTGTGGCGGGTGCTGATGATCTGCCGTGCCCGCAGATTCCCGCAGCCGGCGGCGGCAAGAGCGTTGCGCAGCTGCAGAATGTACGTCTGCAACGTGGTGGCGTGGCTTCGTGGTGGGCGGTCCCCCCACAGTTCTTCGATAAGTGTCGGCACGGTGACGACGCGGCCCGCATTGAGCGCGAGAAGAGCGAGAACCTGTCGTTGTTTCGGTGCGCTTGCCGTCACCGCCGTCCGGCAGAAACGTAGGGACAGTGGGCCGAGCAGCCCGATACTGAGTGGCTTCTGATTCTTCTCCATATAATCTCCTGCCCCGTTTCGGATTGCTGTGGCCGAGCTCTCCGTCGTGACATAACAAATGCTTGACTGATGCGTCTTCGGTACACAACGATTTTATTCACGCGAATGTGAAAATAGGCGCGATTGGGGCACAAGGCCCGGCTCGGCGCCGATGGTAACGGGTGCAAGTTTTTTACTCGATGAGTCTCCCCCTACAAGATCGAATAACTGGATTACTGCACGCGATTACGCATTGTGGTGTGATCCGGTGGTCCCGGGGAACTGCGGGTTTATCGTACCCGACCGCTTACCTGATGCGCTGCAAAAGTTGGCGTGGGATCGCGTAGCCGGAGGCTGAGCTGCGAGAAGCCGATGTGTCGAGATTTGGGACGCGTCCTCTTTAGACTGCTTCGACGGACTCGGCGCCCGCCGGTTCCCGCGCTGCTGCCGGGGTGCGGCCGGCGGCCTCCGGGGGCCGCGTCGAAGCAGCGGAAAGCGCCCGCTCGGGCCAGCTCGCGGCGAGCCTCATCGGTGCCCGGTCCGCGTCGGTGCAGGCCGTGATCCACACCGGTGGCGTTCGTCACAACTGCTCGTCAGGTGCCCTGGGCAACCGAATTCGCGCCAGGCGGCGGGTCGGCCGACGAACCCGGCGGCGACCGCGTCGGAGGGCCGGCGGATCACGGTCTGCAACGTCCGCCCCGCTTCCGGCCGCATCGCCGGGCCGCCGCAGCGACTTCGCAGCAGCGTCGTTTCCGGGCCGGTTCGACTTCCGGGAAGACCAGCGCCGGGTTCCGGCGAATAGGAGGACGAGCCGCGCCAGGAATCGGGCGGTAACCGGTGACCCTGTCGCGCGAACCGGGCCGGTTCGCTCCTCATCTCCGCAGAGCCACGAATTGTCGCGGGCCGTGGTCGGTCGATGATGCTGCTCCGACCTGATGCGCCGCATGGAGGATCTGGTGAATGGGCCGGCGAAAGGCGTGCCACCGATCATCGATGCCGCCTTCCGGTTCGAGATCCGACGGATCCATCATTCGCCGCGCCGCACCGTCGTGTGAGGGTGGCGCGGAGTGTTGCGAAGATTCGCCGGCCGGCTGTCCGGGCCGGCGCTGCCGAGCGGAAATGGCGGGCGTCCTGGCTCGCGGCCCGGCCTCACGTCGGCGGTCCCGGGGTGCCGAATTGGTTTCCGGCGCTTCAGGTCCGGGATTTGCTGCTCGGAGCCGGGCACCAGCGGTGCTCGAGCTGATCCCGACGGCCCGAGGGGATGCTGACGGCTGCCACGGATGTAGTGAGGTGCCCATGGAAAATGCAGTCGAACGTGCCGTCGAGTATCTCTGGAAGCACTACGACCGACCGCTGTCGCTGACCGAGGTGGCGGAGAGCGTCCGCCTGAGCCGTTTCTACTTCGCCCGCCTGTTCCGGGACACCACCGGAATCACCCCCGGGCGCTTTCTGGCCGCCATTCGCATACACCACGCCAAACGGCTCCTCATTGACACGTCGATGCGGATAACCGATGTCTCCGTGTCGGTGGGTTACAACAGCCTGGGATCGTTCAGCAATTGCTTCACCTCCAGCGTCGGCCTGTCACCCGGCCGTTTCCGGCGTCTGTCGCAGATCGACGGCATCGAGCTGCCGGGCGCGTTGCCGACCCCGCACGGTCCCTCGGGCGCGGTCGCGGGGACGATCAGCCTGCCGGAGGGGCACGGGAACGCGCGCGTGTATCTGGGCGCCTTCCGGACGCAGACCGTGAAGCACCCGGCGGCCGCCGCGGTGATCGTCGACGTTCCCGGTGGCCGGCCGGCGTGCTACCGCCTGCCGCACGTTCCCGAGGGCACCTGGATCGTGCACGCGGTGGCGGTGGCCGACGGCGCCGGACTCGACGCGCGGCGGCCGCACGCCCCACTGGTCGGAATGCACCCGTCGGTGACGGTGACCGCAGGTGGAGTGACCAGCGCCGCGGTCCGTCTGCGTCGCCGCCGGCCGATCGACCCGCCGGTGCTGCTCGCCCTGCCCGACCTGGTGCCGCCGCCTGCGCCGGCACCGCTCACCGGGTGCCCGGCCGTCACGGCACGCCAGGCGCCGGCCGCGTGGCAGGAGGATCGACGTGGGCTGGCGCTGGCCGCGCCCCGTCCCGGGTTGTCGTAGCGTGCCCCGTCGGCACGAACACGGCGTAAGGTGCCGCTTTCAACTGCGAATATTGATGCAGTTGAACGTCACCGAGCCGGGACGGCGGTGCTCCCGGCCGGTCGGGACACGGCCCTCCCTCAGCGGAGAGGGCTCGCGCCGATCCGGCACCTCATCGAACCATGCTCGGCGCGGCCCGGTCCGTCAAGCCCGCGGCTTCCTCTGTCGGCGATCGAGTCCGGCAACCCGGGGGGCAACGTGGAGGATGCCGGCCGATCGCGGGCCACTGCACTATGGCCGAGACACAGACGGATTGCCCCATCGGGACTGTCTCTCCGCGGCCCGTCGCACAGCGGTGGGGAAAGGGCTGGGGCCACCACTGCCCAGCGGCCTTCGCATCGTCGGCACCGCCGCAAGCGGAACACGCGAGCCAGAAAGTGGTGATCGACCGTGACCTCAGCCGTACTGCTCAGACCTCGCTCCGGCACCGCCCTCACGGAACGGCTGGCGCGTTCGGCGGCAGCGACCGAGGGCGCCGGCATCAAGACGGCCGACGTGCCGGGCTGGCTGGCCGCCGAGACGGTGGCCTGCGGTACCAGGGTGCGCCGGATTCCCTTCGCTGAGCTGGACGGGTGGTCGTTCAGTCCGACCGGCGGGAACCTGCGACACCGCAGCGGACGCTTCTTCTCCGTCGAAGGCCTGCATGTCGCCCGGCCGGACATCGGCACCGAGTGGCAGCAGCCGATCATCGTGCAACCGGAGGTCGGCATCCTCGGCATTCTGGCCAAGGAGTTCGACGGGACGCTGCACTTCCTCATGCAGGCGAAGGTGGAGCCGGGCAACCCCAACCTGGTCCAGCTGTCGCCCACCGTGCAGGCGACACGTAGCAACTACACGAAGGCTCACGGCGGGGCGGCGGTGAAGTACCTGGAGTACTTTCTCCGTCCCGATCCCCGGATGGTGATCACCGACGTGCTGCAGTCGGAGCACGGTGCGTGGTTCTACCGCAAGCGCAACCGCAACATGATCGTCGAGGTCGAGGACGACGTGCCGGTCGACGAGAACTTCCGGTGGCTCACCCTGGGTCAGCTCGGACGGCTTCTCCAGCACGACAACGTCGTGAACATGGATGCGCGGACCGTGCTGGCTAGCGCACCGGTGATGTATCCCGAGCACCAGGCCCTCTCGTCCGACGTCGAGTTGCACTCCTGGATCACCGGTAAGCGGGCACTCCACGAGGTCCGGGCCCGCCGTATCCCCCTGACCGAGGTGGCGGGCTGGGTCCGGGACGAGTACACCATCCACCGGGAGGACCAGAGGTTCTTCCAGGTGCTGGCCGTCGCCGTGGAGGGAGCCAACCGGGAGGTCCCGAGTTGGAGTCAGCCGCTGTTCGAACCGGTGGCCCAGGGCGTCGTGGCCTTCGCGTACCGCGCGTTCGCCGGCGTACCGCACCTGCTCGTTCATGCCCGGGTCGAAGGCGGATTCCTCGACACCATGGAACTCGCGCCGACCGTTCAGTGCGTCCCGGCGAACTACCTCCACCTGCTGGCCTCGCAACGTCCGCCGTTCCTCGACGTGATGCTGGAGGCACCCCAGGACCGGATCCGGTACGCCGCGATCCACTCCGAGGAGGGCGGACGGTTCCTCAACGCCGAGAGCCGCTACCTGGTCGTCGCCACCGACGAGTCGACGACGCCGGCCGAGCCGCCGCCCGGCTACCACTGGATCACTCCGGGCCAGCTCGGATGGCTCGCAGGTCACAGCCGCTACGTCAACGTCCAGGCGAGGACGCTGCTCGCCGTCCTCACCAGTCGTGCCGTCGACATCGGTCAGGGCTGCTCGTGAACCGGCCCGCAACGGGTCGTACCGGTCGGTGAGGCAGAGCCGCGACTGGCTCTGCCTCACCGACCGGTACCGCCGTGTCTCAGCGGGCGGCGACAGGACCCTTGCCGTCGCCCACCTGCCGGATGGTCCGGCGCATCGACTCCCTGTCGTTGGCGCGCGGGAAGTCGTCCTCCGGCACCTTCACCCCGAGGAACGCGCACAGGGGCTCCCATCCCTGCTTGACGTCGTAGACGAGAAGGTTGTCCGGCTCGACGGAGTTGACGACCTCCTCGTTGTGCCTGCGGAAGACCTCGATGGCGTGGTCCTTGTCGGCGAACCGTCCACCGAACAGGCCGTCCCACACCATCGTGCTCACGAGGCGGTGCACCCGGGCCGGCATGGAACCGGCCGGCGGGCGGTTCTCACTGTTCCGCACGGCGAACTGGTACAGCGTGTCGTGGGTGCTGCGGTACCACTCCTCGCCGTCACGGATGGTGAGAACGACCTTGGCCTCCGGGAAGGCCCGCACGATCTGCTTGTAGTAGATGGAGCTGGGGCCGTCGACAGCTGAGGTGAAGCCGTCGAAGAGGGCCGGCCAGTCGGGCTGCTGCCCGTCACAGACGACCTTCTCCCACTGGCCCAGGCGGTGCGGATCGCTGACGACCTCGAACATGTGGTAGCAGGGCCCGTAACCGAGACGTTCCAACGCGACCTTCAGCGACGTGGTGCCGGTCCTGCCCAACCCGGTGTTGATGAGCCGCAACAAAGGAGTTCCCTTCTTCAGTGGTTCGGGTGCCGTGGCTCAGCGCCAGTCACCCGGCGCCTGCCGGGTGGACACGTTGACGCAGTTCCACATGTTGACGAGGCCGATGTGCAGGATCAGCGCACCGAGTTCCGGCTCGGTGAAGTGCCGGGCGGCGTCGTTCCAGACGGCGTCCGGCACCGGGTCCTCCTTGTCGTTGAGGCGCGTCGCGGCCTCGGCGAGCGCCAGGGCGGCGCGTTCGGATTCGGTGAAACAGTCGGCGTCGTGCCAGGCGTCCACCTTGTGCAGACGTTGATCGATCTGGGCCGCAGCGTCCGGATCGGTGGGCAGGATGTTGACCCGGCCGTTGATCTGGCTGACGCGCATGCGGACCAGATCGAGCGTCCGCACCGGCACGCCGATCTGGTTGATCGCCTTGGCGAGGTCGAGCAGCGGCAGCAGGGCGTCCGGCACGACCAGTGAAGGGTTGTTCATCCGCGGTGCCATGGCATTCTCCTGGGGATGGGGGCGGCTCTTTCGGGGAACGGGGAGAGAGATCCGGATCGCCCGGTGCGTCACGGATGCGAGGCGCGAGCGGGGAGCCGGCCTTCACGCTCTCGTGACGAGGCGGATCGGCCCTTGCGGGCGGCGCCGACGAGCGCATGGTGCAGCCGTTCGTCGTCGTCCTGCCCGGCTTCCCACTGCACCCCGAGGACGAACGGATGCGCTGCCGCCTCCACCACCTCGGCGACACCGTCCGGCGCCTCGGCCGTCACCGTGAGGCCCGTGCCGACCCGGTCGATTCCCTGATGGTGGTGGCAGCGAGCCTCGGGGACGTCGTTGCCCAGCACGCCGTCGATCGCGCTGCCGGCATGCAGGTCCAGGCGGGTCCGGCCGAGGGTGAAGGTCTCGGTCTCGGGACTGTGCCCGTCGTGGCCGACGAGTTCCGGCAGGTGCTGGTGCAGCGTGCCTCCGTGCAGCACGTTCAGGAGCTGCATGCCGCGGCAGATGGCCAGGACGGGCAGGCCGGCGTCGAGCGCGGCCTCGATCAGGGCCAGCTCGACCCGGTCCGCCTCCGGGCTGCCGCACCGGGTCCGGGGATGACGTTCCTGTCCGTACAGCGCCGGATCCACGTCGGGGCCGCCCGGCACCAGCAGTCCGTCGAGCTGGGGCACCGTGCGCTCGGCGCCGGACACCAGCGGCACCAGCAGCGGGATGCCGTCCGCCGAGGCGAGCATGTCCACGTGGGACTGGAGCGCGAGGCTGACGGTTGTCTGGAGGCCCTGCACGGTCACCGGAACCGTTCGTGCGCTGATTCCGATCACGGGACGCGCGGGGCCTTCCCGCCTCTGCGCATAATTGTTGAAGGATGAGTTCATGGACACCCTCATAACTTCCGGAAATCGCCGTTCCAGGCGGTTCCGCCGCACGGGACGATGGTGCGGCGAATGAGGTGGGGAATCATCGGACGATGGCGGGCCGGCGACCATCGCGGCCGACCGTACAACGGTTCCTCGGCCACTCGCAACCATCGCCGGCGGCTTCGCGGGAACGCTACGAAATGGGCCGTCGCCCGGTGGCGACCGAGCCGGACCGCCGTCGTCGCCGATCGTTCAACTGAGGCGGCACGCGGGCGGAAACCGCTGTTCAGCGGCGTGCTCGGCTCACCGCGGCGCCGTGGCGTCCATCGGTCCTTGACCGGGACTAAAGAGGCTTTCGTCAAACTGCGAGGCGTCCGTGCGGGTCCGGCGTAGCGGTTCGATGTCCGTCGCGACACCAGCGCGTCACGACCGGTACAGTCATCTTCCGGAAGGACGGCAATGGCAACAATCGAGGTCCCGGTTCTCATCGTCGGCGGCGGTGGATGCGGCTTGTCCGCATCTGTCTTCCTCTC
Source organism: Micromonospora sp. WMMA1949 (assembly GCF_027460145.1). Taxonomy (NCBI): domain Bacteria; kingdom Bacillati; phylum Actinomycetota; class Actinomycetes; order Micromonosporales; family Micromonosporaceae; genus Micromonospora; species Micromonospora sp. WMMA1949. The sequence goes on from NZ_JAPZBG010000001.1 coordinate 4,972,664, forward strand.
CGACCACGGCGTAGGTCATCTGCTGGTGGAACGGCACTCGGAGACATCGAGAATGCCGAAGGCGCATTATCTGAACCAGCGCACCATGAGCATCTTCCGTCAGCACGGGCTCGACGGCGAGGTGGCCGAACTCGGGGCGTCGATCGAGGAGTTCGGAAAGCTCCGGTGGCTGACGTCGCTCGGCGGCGACCGGCCGCTCGACGGCATCGTCGTCCAGGAGATGGACGCCTTCGGCGGCGGTGAGCTGCGCGAGACCTACGAGGTGGCCGGGCCGGTCATGCCGGTCAAGCTGCCCCAGGTCCGGCTGGAGCCGATCCTGCGCCGGCACGCCGAGCAACGCAATCCGGGCCGGATTCTGTTCAGTCACGAGCTGGTCGGCTTCGCCGAGAAGGGCGACCGGGTCGTGGCCGAGGTCCGCAACGTCGACACCGGTGAGGTCACCACCGTCGTGGCGCGCTACCTCGTCGCGGCCGACGGCGGCCGCACGGTGGGCGCCGCGCTCGGCGTACGGATGGAAGGTCTTCCCGGTTTTCTCCAGGTCACGACCGCGTACTTCACCGCGGACCTGTCGCCGTGGTGGCAGGAGGGCACGCTCCTCACCCACTTCCTCAACCCCTACGACCCCGATCTGTCCAGCAACCTCATCGAGATGGGACCGACCTGGGGCAAGCACTGCGAGGAGTGGGTCCTGCACTTCCCGCCGGGCGACCCGGAGCGCTTCCCGCCGGAGACGATCGTGCCCAAGATCCGCGAGGTCCTCGGACTGCCCGAGCTGGAACTCACGCTGCACCACGTGACGAACTGGGCCGTGGAGTCCCTGGTCGCCGACCGCTACCGGGTGGGCCGGGTGCTGCTCGCCGGCGATGCCGTGCACCGGCAGCCGCCCACCGTCGGCCTGGGGCTGAACACCGGGATCCAGGACGCGCACAACCTCGCGTGGAAGCTCGCCGCGGTGCTCGGCGGCGGGGCGAACGACAGGCTGCTGGACACGTACGAGGCGGAGCGGCACCCGATCGGGCGGCACAACGTCGACTGGGCGGTGTCCGCGGCCCTGCACCACCACGCGATCCTCGAGGCCATCGGCCTCGGGCAGCACACGCCGCAGCCGCGCCGCGACAGGTCGTTCGCCGCGCTCGTCGACCCGTCTCCGCTCGCCGTCGCGGCGCGCGCCCGGTCGGCGGAGATCTTCGCCACCCACCGGGGTGGGTGCCAGGCGCACGACGTGGAGATCGGCTTCGCGTACGAGGAGGGAGCGGTCATCCCCGACGGCAGCCAGCCGCCGCCGCGGGAGCCCCTGCGGGACGTGTACCACCCGACGACGCGGCCCGGCCACGTGCTGCCGCACGCGTGGATCGAAGGTGGCGGCCGCGTCCTGTCCACCCAGGACCTCACCGGCACGTCGACCGGCTTCGTGCTCATCACCGGCCCGCAGGCGGCACCCTGGCAGGAGGCGGCCGCGGAGGTTGCCACCAAGTTCTCCGTCCCGATCGTCACCGCGTCGATCGGGGCCGGCGGGGAGTACGTGGGGACCGACGGCCGGTGGCAGGATGTCCGGGAGATCACGGATGAGGGCGCGATCCTGGTACGGCCCGACAACCACGTCGCGTGGCGCAGCATGGGCGCCGCCACGGATCCCGTCGGGGACCTGGCCGGTGCGATCGGGCGCCTCCTCGACAGCCAGCCGGGGCCGGCGCTCAGCTGACCTCTCTCTCTGCCACGCCCGGACCATCGGTCCGGGCGTGGGTCGTTGTGCCGGCCGACGTCAGCGAGCAGTGCGCACACAACCGGGCCGGGGTGGCAACCGCCACCCCGGCCCGGCCGGGGACTTCGGAGGAACGATCAGGAGGAGGCCGCTGTCGCGGCGGTCCTCGGGAGCACGGCGAGCACCTGGTCGACGGCCTTGCGCGCGTCGGCGATGCACGTGCCGACGCCGACCCCGTCGTACGCGGCGCCACACACGGCGAGCCCGCGATGAGCGGTCAGCGCGGCACGCAGCCGGGCCGTCCGGTCCAGATGACCGACTGTGTACTGCGGCAGTGCGCTGTCCCACCTGGTCACCCGCGTCGCCACCGGGGCACCCACGGCGCCCGTGGCCTCGGCCACCTCGGCGGCGGCCAGCGACGCGAGGTCGGCGTCGTCGCGCTGCAGCAGCGTCTCGTCGCCGACCCGTCCGATCGAGCACCGGAGGATCTCCACCTCGCCCGCCAGATGCGGCCACTTCACCGTCGAGAAGGTCACCTCGTTCACCGCCCGCCCGTCCACCGCCGGCACGCGGTACCCGCAGAACCCGCGTGCGGCGAGACCGCCGGGGAACGCTCCGCGCGGGTAGGCCAGCGTGACGATCCCGACGCTCGCGTACGGGATCTCCGCGAGCTCGGCGGCGGCCGGGGCGACACCGGGTACCCCGGCCAGGAGCCGGCCGGCGGGCCCGGCCGGGGCGGCGACGATCACCGCGTCCGCGGTCAGATGTTCCGTCCCGGCGGCGGAGGAGACGGTGAGCCGCCAGCCGTGTTCGCCGGGGGAGAGGGCGGTGACCTCCGCGCCGGTCCGCAAGGTCGCTGCCGTCGAGTCGGCGCGCACCGCCGCGGCCAGCACCGTGGCCAGGTTCCCGAGGCTGCCGGTCAGGGTGCCGATGCCGGTCGGAGGCTCCTGCCCGTCCGGGGGCGGCGGCGGGATGAGCGAGGCCGCCGCCCTGGTCAGTGACGGGTGCTTCCGGGACGCGTTGGCCAGGGGAGCCAGCATGGCCTCGAAGGACAGCTCGTCGGAGCGGCCGGCGCACACGTCGCTGAGGAAGGGATCGACGAGACGGTCCAGCACCTCGCGGCCGAGTCGCTCCGAGACGTACGCCGCGACGGAAACGTCGCCGTTCCGCTCGGTCGGGGGCAGATCGACGTCCCTGCGGGCCCGGGCCACGCCCTCCGCGGAGACGATGCCGGAGCGGGCGAGCGCGTCCATGTCCGACGGCACGCCCATGAACTGGCCGGCGGGCAGCGACCGGAGTGCGCCCCTCGTCCAGATCGCCGTGGCGGTGGCGCCGGCCAGGACCAGCTGGTCGCCGAGACCGGCTGCGGTGAGCAACCGGGTTGTCTTGGGACGCCGCGCGTACAGCCCCTCGGCCCCCTCGTCGACGGTGACACCGGCCACCTCGGACGCGGCCAGCTTCCCGCCGAGCCGCGACGACGCCTCGAGGAGGGTGATCCGTACCGATGCCTCGCGAAGGTAGAAGGCTGCGGTCAAACCCGCGACGCCGCCTCCCACGATGACCACGTGTGGCACCCCGTCTGCCCGTTCCGGTTGGTTGTCCACCATGTCGCCTGCTCTTTCGTCGGTGCGATGTCCGTGGCAGTTTCGCCGAGGCCCGGTGAATCCCGGTCGAGCGCGGGTGGACCCGGCGGTGTGCGGTGTGAACCGCGGCCGTTACTGTCCGGCTTCCTGCTTCCGCTTCAGCTGCTCGGCGAACAGGCTCCACTCCTTGCTGATGCTGTCCGCGATGGGAGCGATCACGCTCAGCCAGTGCGGCGGGATCGAGCCGGCGACGTCGCGCCACCGATCCGGGGCGCCCGCGTGCCATGCCATCCAGCGGATGAACGCCCGGCCGCCCTCGGTGTACCGGATCGACGGGTCGGTGGCCAGTTTCTCCGCCACCCCGGCCCAGGTGAGTGGGGCGTCCGAGCAGCCCTTGCGTCGTACCACCGCGCGGGGAGCCGCCGGCGAGGCGGCGGTCGCTGTCGCGGCTCTGTCGTCCGGCTCCCCGTCCGGGCGGTCCGCGGGCTGGCGGTGCCCGTTACGCTCGGGGCTGATGCCACGGCGGAGCCGGGCGCTCACGTCGTGCACGGTGCCGAGGGAGACGTCCGCCTCCCGGGCGACCTGCCGGAGCGGGGCGTTCGGGTGTGCGCTGAGGTACTCGGCGGCGCGCCGCCGGCCCTCCGCGGCGGTGACCGGGCGCCGCCTCCCGTCCCGGCCGATCCGCTTGCTCCCGGGATCGACGGCGCCCGCCGACCGGGCGCGCAGCGACGCGATGGTCTTCGCGCTCAGCCCGGTGATGCCGGCCAGGGCGCGATCGGACCAGTCGGGATGCTGGGCCAGGACCCGATCGGCGCCGGCCAGGCGGTCGGCCCGGGACAGGGGAAGCCCGTGGGCGATGTTGGCCTTCATCGCCAGGACGAGTGCCTCGGAGGCGGTGCAGTCCAGGAAGCGGGCCTTGATGACCTGGTCGCCGCGGAGCCGGGCGGCTTCCAGCCGGTGCAGGCCGTCGATGACGCACCAGCCGTCCTCCTGGACGAGGATCGGCGGAAGCTCCGCGGTGCCGGCCGCGTCGACGAGCAGTTGCACGTGGGCGGGGTTCGTCCCGCCCTGACGCAGACGAAGGTTGGGTGACAGCGCGTTGACGGGAACGTCCCGCGCCGGGAGCCTCTCGAAGTTCCTCAGATCGAATCCGTCCCCGTCAGTGGACCCGTCGTCGTCCGACACGGCGAGCGCGAGGCTCTCCCTAGCCAGAGCAGCCTGCCCGTTGCGGCGAGACATCCGGTGCGACCCCCCTCTGTTGCGGTTTGCGACGAGGTTGGCAGAGGGATCTTTAGCCGCAGTCGAGACGGGGTGGACAGGGCTAGCCGTCGGCCGGTCGTACCCCGGTGCTGGTGAGGGCGCTGCCGAACCAGTGGGTGAGGGTGTCGGTGAGGGTGTCGGTGCTGCCGGGTGAGGTCCAGGCGACGTAGCCGTCGGGTCGGATGAGGACGGTGTCGAGTGGGGTGTCGGGTTGGTGGGTCCAGGTTCCGGTGACGGTGTCGACGCGGTCGTGCCAGTGGTGGGTGGGTGGTGTGGTGGTGTCGGTGGTGACGAGGACGGCGCGGGCGGGGTGGAGGAGGTCGGCGATGCGGGTGTGGGTGCCGTCGGGCAGGGTGAGTTGGTCATCGGGTGGCATGCGTCGGCCGAGCAGGGGGTGGTCGCCGGGGCCGGTGTCGTAGCGGATGCCCAGCCCGCTGAGCATCCCGGCGAGATGTCCGGCCGAGTCCCGGTAGGTGGCCAGCTCGGCGAGCACACCGCGGACCGGGTCCATCTCCTCGCCGGTGAGCCGCAGCTCGATGGCGGCCCGGGCGTTGCGGGCCAGCTGCCGCCCGATCGGGAGGCGCTCGGTCTGGTAGGTGTCGAGCAGGCCGTCCGGCGCCCAGCCCCGCACCGCCGCCGCCAGCTTCCAACCGAGGTTCACCGCGTCCTGGACGCCCACGCTCAAACCCTGCGCCATTGCCGGTGGCTGCACGTGAGCGGCGTCGCCGGCCAGGAACACCCGGCCACGCCGGTACTCCGCGGCGACGCGCGAGGCGTCGGTGAAGCAGCTGATCCAGCGACACCGTCCGTGGTGGATGGACTCACCGGTGAGCCGCTGCCACGCGTCGGCGAGTTCCCGGTAGCTCAGCGAGTCGCGGTCCTTCGGGCGCATGCCCCGCTCGTGCACGACGACGCGGGTGACACCGTTCTCCAGGTCCATCGCCATCACCATGCTGCCGCCGGGCAGGTTCTCGCCGATGCGCCGGCGGCGGGTGTCGATCCCGGTGACGTCGGCGGTGTAGAACCCGCGGGTGGGTTCCGGGCCGGTGAAGTCGATGCCGGCGAACCGGCGGACGGCGCTGCGTCCGCCGTCGCAGCCCACCAGGTACCGAGCGGCGTCCCGGCCGCTGCCCTCCGGACCGTCGAAGGTGACGACGACGCCGTCCGCGCTCTCCTCGAAGCCCGTGACCTCGTATCCACGGCGCACCGGCACCCCGAGTTCGGCCACCCAGCCTTCCAGCATCCGCTCGGTGCGGAACTGGGAGATTCCCCGGAAGCCGGCGTGATTCTCCGGCAGCAGGCCGAGGTCGAGGGGCACGCCACCGAAGTGGCTGTCCGCCGGCTCCGTCGCGCCCAGCCTGCCCAGCAGCCCACGCTGGTCGAAGCACTCGGCCGTACGCCGGGTGAAGCTGGCGCCGCGCGACTCCGTCGGCCGCTCGGGCAGCTTCTCGTAGACGACGACATCGGCTCCGCCGAGGCGCAGTTCGCCGGCCATCATCAGACCGACGGGGCCGGCCCCGACCACGATCACGTCCCGGGTCATCGCGCTGCTCCGATCCGGCCGGCGTCGACGCTGCCGAACCAGTGGGTGAGGGTGTCGGTGAGGGTGTCGGTGCTGCCGGGTGAGGTCCAGGCGACGTAGCCGTCGGGTCGGATGAGGACGGTGTCGAGTGGGGTGTCGGGTTGGTGGGTCCAGGTTCCGGTGACGGTGTCGACGCGGTCGTGCCAGTGGTGGGTGGGTGGTGTGGTGGTGTCGGTGGTGACGAGGACGGCGCGGGCGGGGTGGAGGAGGTCGGCGATGCGGGTGTGGGTGCCGTCGGGCAGGGTGAGTTGGTCATCGGGTGGCATGCGTCGGCCGAGCAGGGGGTGGTCGCCGGGGCCGGTGTCGTAGCGGATGCCCAGCCCGCTGCCCAGACCGATGAGGTGTGCCGCCGCCGCCTTCGCGGTGGCCAGGTCGGACAGCACGCGACGCAGGGGTTCCACGCCGTCGTCGCCGAGGTACAGCATCGACGCGGCCTTGGCGTTGCTGATCAGCTGCCGTCCGATCGGGTGGCGTTCGGCCTGGTAGGTGTCGAGCAGGCCGTCCGGCGCCCAGCCCCGTACCGCCGCCGCCAGCTTCCAGCCCAGGTTCACCGCGTCCAGCAGGCCGGCGCTGAGCCCCCAGGCGGCAAGCGGTGGCATCTCGTGCGCGGCGTCGCCGGCGAGGAAGATCCGGCCGTGCCGGTACTCGTCGGCCACCGCTGAGGCGTTGCCGCTGGCCCACAACCACGGTGCCGCGCCGTGGTGGATGGATTCGCCGGTGAGCCGCTGCCACGCGTCGGCGACCTCGGTGAACGTCAGTGCCGCCGGATCGGGGTGCGGGCGCAGCGCCCGGTCGTGGATCACGATGCGGTAGCGGCCCTGGCCGACCGGAGTGCACACCACCATGTTGCCGCCGGGAAGGCGTTCACCGATCGGTCGCGGCCGCAGCGCCACCCCGGTGACCTCCGCGGTGTACATGCCCCGGGTGGCCGGCGTCGCGTCGGCCCCGATACCGGCCAGCGCACGGACGGTGCTTCCCGCGCCGTCGCACCCGACCAGGTAGGCGGCGGTCTCCTCGACGCGTCCCGCGGGCTCGTCGAAGGTCGCCACGACCCCGTGCTCCGTCTGCCGCAGGCCGACCAGCTCGTGGCGCCGGCGGACCGGTACGCCGAGTTCGTTCAGCCACCCCGCCAGCATCTCCTCGGTCCGGGACTGAGGCAGGCCCAGCACACCACTGTGGTCGTCGTCGAGCATGTCGAGAGCGATCCGCACGCCCCCGAAGTGGCCCATCGGGCCCCACCGGAAGGCGCCGAGCCGGGGGAGCAGACCGCGTTGGTCCAGCGACTCGGCGGCGCGCCTGTTGAAGCCGAGCGCGCGGGACTCACCGGTGGGCGCGGCGAGCCGGTCGTAGACGCGGACTCTCGCCCCACCCAGGTGCAGTTCGCCGGCGAGCATCAGGCCGACCGGGCCCGCGCCCACCACGATCACATCAGTTTGCATTGTTTCGGACCTCCACGCGCCGCGGCCAGAGAATCGCGACGCCAAAGTACACATCATTTCCGCGCGGCTCAACGTCGAACCATCGAAACGTGCTCAATTGTTCGACCGTGCATTCCTCCTGGTTGAACCGGTGGCCGCGCAGAGCAATTTCAGAGATGCCGGATGTCGTGCTGCCGATCAGGATGGACACAAAAGCACGAGGGAAGGATTCCAGACGTGCCGGTCGGCAGAATCGCGCTCATCACGGGCGCGAACAAGGGCATCGGGTACGAGATCGCACGCCAGATGGGGGAGCGGGGATACGTCGTCCTCGTCGGAGCCCGGGACGAGGTCCGCGGCAAGCAGGCGGTCGAGTCGCTGTCGGCCGGGGGCGTCGAGGCCGTCCGGCTGCGGATCGACGTGACGGACGAGACCTCCGTCGTCGACGCCGCGGCCGAGATCGAGCGGCGCTACGGCCGCCTGGACGTGCTGGTGAACAACGCCGGGATCGCCGGCGGCTCCACCGGTGCCCCCAGCACGGTGAGCGCGGCCGATCTCCGTCAGGTGTACGAGACGAACGTCCTCGGTGTCGTGTCGGTGACGAACGCGATGCTCCCGCTGCTGCGCCGCGCCGAGGCCGCGCGAATCGTCAACATGTCCAGCCACCTGGGCTCCCTCACCCTGAACTCGGCACCGGACTCGCCGTTCGCCGGCCTCAACATGGTCGCGTACCAGTCGTCGAAGACCGCGCTGAACGCCGTCACTGTCGCGTACGCCAAGGAGCTGCGGGACACGCCGATCAAGGTGAACGCGGCGAGCCCCGGAGTGGTGGCGACGGACCTCAACCACCACCGCGGAAACCGGACTCCGGCTCAGGGGGCGGCGATCGCGGTCCGGCTGGCGACGCTCGACGACACGGGACCGTCGGGCGCCTGCCTGGCGGAGGAAGGCGTCGTTCCCTGGTGACAGGCCCGGGGCGACGGATCGACGACTTGACGACAAGGGGGACAGGGATCGTGGCGGTAGATGGGCCGATTCTGGTGCTGGGCGGTACCGGCCGGCAGGGTGGTGCGACCGCTCGCGAGCTGCTGAGGCGAGGGCGGGTGGTGCACGCCCTGGTCCGCGACCCGCAGGCTCCCGCGGCGCGGGCGCTGGCCGACGCGGGCGCCGTGCTGGTGCACGGCGACTTCGACGACGAGGCCTCGTTGCGGGCGGCGATGACCGGCGTGCACGGGGTGTTCAGCGTCCAGACGTTCCGGACGCCCGGCGGGGTGGCCACCGAGGAGCGGCAGGGCAAGGCGGTGGCCGACGCGGCCGCCCGGACCGGCGTGGCACACCTCGTCTACAGCTCCGTCGGCGGCGCGGAACGGTCCAGCGGTGTCGACCACTTCGAGAGCAAGTGGCACGTCGAGCAGCACATCCAGAAGCTCGGTGTCCCGGCGACCGTCCTGCGGCCGACGATGTTCCACGAGGTCTTCCTGGACACCGGTCCCCGCCTCGTGGACGGCCGGCTGGTCCTCGGCCTGTGGCTGCGGCCCGACGTCCCGCTGCAGCTCATCGCGACCAGCGACATCGCCGGGTTCGCCGCGGACGCCTTCGAGGATCCGGACACCTGGCTGGGCCGGCAGGTGGAGATCGCCGGTGACGAACTCACCGGGCCGCAGATGGCCGAGGCGTTCGCGCGCGTGGCGGGCATTCCGGCGCGCTACCAGGAGCTGCCCATCGAACAGCTCCGAGCCGTTCGCCCGGACCTGGCGGCCATGTTCGACTTCTTCAACGACAGGGGCTACCGCGCCGACCTGCCGGCACTCCGGCGCATCCGGCAGGACCTGGTCAGCCTGGAGGACTTCCTGCGTACCAGCTGGACCGCCCCTGTGGCGGCCTGACCAGCCGGCGCGACAAATGTGCCCGCCCTCCCGATCCGGGGAGGGCGGGCACATCGCGCGGATCAGGTGACGACCGGGCCGCTGGTGCGGCTGCGCTTGAGCTCGAAAAACCCGTCGGTCCGGGCCAGCGCGAGCACGCCGTCCCAGAGCCGGAGCGCGGCGTCGCCACGCGGGACCGGTGACACCACCGGGCCGAAGAACGCGACGTCCCCCACCGCGATGACCGGTGTGCCCACGTCGGTGCCGACCCGGCTGATGCCGTCGTCGTGCGAGGCTCGAACGGCCTCGTCGAACTCGTCGGACCCGGCCGCCGCGGCCACCCCGGGATCCATGCCGGCGGCGACCAGCGCCGCCTCGTAGGTGGCCCGGTCCCGGGACGCCCGGTCGACGTGGAACCGGGTACCCAGTTCGGTGTAGAGCCGTCCCAGCGACTCCGGCCCGTACCGCTGCTCGGCGGCGACGCAGACCCGCACCGCCTCCAGCGAGGACCGCAGACCCGTCCGGTACCGCTCGGGCAGGTCGTCGCGCCCCTCGTTGAGCACCGCCAGACTCATGACGTGCCAGCACGGCCTGACCGGACGGTGTTCGGCGACTTCGAGAATCCACCGAGAGGTGATCCACGCCCATGGACACGTCGGGTCGAACCAGAAGTCCACAGTGGTACCGACACCGTCCGGCATCGCCGGCCTCCTCGCAGTGCTTGTGATCGGAACTCGTACGACTCGCGAGTGCGGCCGGCGGATCAGCCGAGCGGCTCCCAGTGGTAGAAGCGGGTGGCCATGGCGTCCGCGGGGGAGCGCCAGGTCGCCGGGTCGTACGGCTCGATGAACGGCTTCAGGTCCTCGCTGATCCTGATGAACCGGGGGTCGGTGCGGGCCTCGATGATCCGCTCGCCGCCGTACTCGCCGTCGAAGTCCTGCAGGTGGAAGTACAACCCTCGATAGCTGAAGAGCTCACGACGCCGGGTGCCCATGCGCTGTGGCATGTCGGTCCGGTCGAACGCGCCGAACAGTTCGGCCACCTCGGTCGACGACTGCGGTTGCATCCGACCGACGATCAGGGTGCTGTGCATGTCAAGCTCACCGCCTTCGTTGCGGGATCGGGGGTGGACGCGATCAGTAGTTCCCGAGGCCACCACAGACGTTCATCGCCTGCGCGGTCACCGGGGCGGCGGCATCACTGACCAGATAACCGACGAGGCCGGCGACCTCCTCGGGGGTGGAGTACCGGCCGAGGGGGATCTTCGCCTCGAACCGCTCGAGGATCGCCGCCTCGGTCGTCTCGAAGTGCGCGGCGTAGCCCTGCCGTACCCGCTGGGCCATGGGCGTCTCGACGTAGCCGGGACAGACGGCGTTCACCGTGACCCCGGTCTTCGCCAGTTCCAGTCCCAGCGCCTTCGTGAAGCCGACGACACCGTGCTTGGACGCGGAGTACGGGGCGCCCAGCACCACACCCTGCTTGCCGCCGGTCGACGCGATGTTGATGATCCGTCCCCAGCCGCGGTCGAGCGACCCGCCCGACCGGAGCACCTCCCGGGTCACCCGGAAGACGCCGTTCAGGTTGGTCTCGATGACGTCGTACCAGAGTTCGTCACTGATGTCGCTGGTCACCCCGCCGCCGCTGCGGCCGGCGCTGTTGACCAGGACGTCGACACGCCCGTACCTGCGCACGGCGGCAGCCACCAGCTGTTCGACGTCCTCACCGCGCCGGACGTCGGCGGTCACGCCGTCGGCGTCGTGACCGGCCGCGCGTAGCTTGCCGACCGTCTCCTCGACGGATTCGGGGTTCCGCGCACAGACGAAGACCTTGAGGCCGTCACGGGCGAGTCTTTCCGCCACCGCAAGGCCGATTCCGCTGGTTCCACCGGTGATCAGCGCAACTCGCTGTCCGTTGTCCGTCATTCGACCCGCCCCTCACCAATATCGTGTCGCGGCAGTATCTCAGCAATTTCAGAAATCTCACTCGAGCCTCGGTGGAAGCATTTGTTTCAACCGCTCCGGCTCTCCAGTTGAACGACCTCGGCGGAGCTTGCGATCGGAAAAGGCACCGATCTATCGTCTGGCAACCCCGCAATTTCCCATTCCTGGAGGAGAATCATGTCCGCATTGCCTACCGTGCCCGCAGTGCGGGACAACTCGGCGGCCTACGCGCTGCTCGATCTGATCCAGGGTTCGGTGATCACCCAGGCGATCTCCGTGGCAGCCAAGCTCGGCGTCGCCGACGTTCTCGCCGACGGGCCCCTGCCGGCCGAGGAGATCGCCAAGCGCGTCGGATCCGACAGCGAGGCGACGTACCGGCTGCTGCGTACTCTCTCCGGTTGCTCGGTGTTCGCGCTTCGGGCCGACGGCCGGTTCGAGCTCACGCCGATGGGTGACGCGCTGCGCGAGGGCGCCCCGGACTCGATGCGCGGCATCGCCATGCTGATGGGGCACCCGCTGCTCTGGGAGGAGTGGGCGCACCTCATCGAGTCGGTCCGCACCGGCGAGGCCAACATGCCCAAGCTGCGCGGCATGGGCGCCTACGAGTTCCTCATGTCGAACCCCGCGTACGCCGCCGAGTTCTTCCAGGGCATGGGCAGCATGTCCGACTCGGAGACCGACCCGGTCCTCGCGGCGTACGACTTCTCGAGCTTCGGCACCATCGTGGACGTCGTCGGCGGGCGCGGCCGGCTCCTGGCCGGCATCCTCGCCGGGGCAACCAAGACCCGGGGCATCCTGTACGACAACGAGGTCGCGACCGCTGACGCGCCGGCGACGCTCGAGGCCGCAGGCGTCGCCGACCGGGTCACGATCGAGAACGGTTCCCACTTCGACAAGCTGCCGGCCGGGGCCGACGCCTACGTGCTCAAGCACATCCTGCACGACTTCCCGGAGCAGGCATGCCTGCAGCTGCTGCAGAACGTCCGGGAGGCGATCGCTCCCGGCGGCCGGATGCTCGTGATCGAGTACGTGCTCGAGGAGAACAACAAGCGCCACATCGGAAACATCATCGACCTGTGGCTGCTGCTCCTCCTCGGCGCGAAGGAGCGCACCCTGCCGCAGTACACCGAGCTCTTCGCCAAGGCGGGCATGAAGGTCACCAGGGTGATCCCCACCGCCTCGCCGGTCTCGATCATCGAAGCCACTCCCGCCTGAGCCGCGGCGGGCACGCCCCGGCTGCGGGACTCCCACGAGAAGCGAGGTCAGATCATGGATACGGATGTCATCGTCATCGGTGCTGGTCCCACGGGACTGATGCTCGCTGCCGAACTTCGCCTCGGTGGCGCGGAGGTCACCGTCTTCGAACGGCGGAGCGAGCGGAGCTGGGAGTCACGCGGCATCGGCTTCACGGCGCGCGCGGCGGAGGTGTTCCAGCAGCGCGGCCTCCTCGAGAGGCTGGAGAACACCGAGATCACCCGGCAGGGGCACTTCGGCGGCATCCCGCTCGACTTCGGGGTGCTCGAGGACTCGCACTTCGGCGTGCGCGGCGCACCCCAGTTCGTGGTGGAGGAGATGCTGGAGAAGCGGGCGCTGGAACTCGGTGTGACTCTGCACCGCGGGCACGAGCTCACCGACCTGGCCGATTCGGGAGACGGCGTCACGGTGACCGTGCAGGGTCCCGACGGCCGTGCCGAGTACTCGGCCCGGTACCTCGTCGGGTGTGACGGCGGCCGGAGCACGGTGCGGAAGCTGGCCGCCTTCGACTTCCCGGGCCGGGACGCGACGTGCGAGATGTACCTGGCGGACGTCACCGGCTGTGACATCCGGCCCCGGATGATCGGCGAACTGCTCCCGAACGGCATGGTCATGGCGGGCCCGCTCGGCGAGGGCTACTTCCGCATCATCGTCTGCGAGACCGGTACGCCGCCGGACCGCAACCGCCAGGTCACCTTCGCCGACGTGGCGGACGCCTGGCAGCGGCTTACCGGCGACTCCATCCACGGCGGCGAGGCGCGATGGGTCAGCCGCTTCACCGACGCCACGCGGCAGGTCACCGAGTACCGGCGGGGCCGCGTCCTGCTGGCCGGCGACGCCGCGCACATCCACCTCCCCGCCGGCGGCCAGGGGATGAGCATCGGCCTGCAGGACGCGGTGAACCTCGGCTGGAAGCTCGCGGCCGCGGTCCGGGGGACGGGGGACGACGCCCTTCTCGACACGTATCACAGCGAGCGGCACCCGGTGGGCGCCCGGGTCCTGCGCAACACGCGGGCCCAGGGGACCCTGAACCTCAGCGGCAAGGCGACGGAGCCGCTGCGGGCCGTCGTGGCGGAGCTCATCGCGCTGCCCGTGGTGGCGCGACACCTGTCCGGCATGGTGAGCGGACTCGACATCCGGTACGACGTCGGCGCGGAGGGCCACCCGCTCCTCGGCGCGCGGATCCCGGACCGGGACGTGGACCTCGCGGACGGCGGCACCGACCGGATCGCGCGGCTGCTGCACACCGCGCGCGGCGTGCTGATCACCGCCGACGGCTCCGGGGAGACCAGCCGTCGCGCCGCGCCCTGGTCCGACCGGGTCGACGTGGTACGCGTCCGCAGCGTGCCGGTCGGGTCGCGCGAGGACGGGGCCGCGCCGGAATCGGTGCTGGTCCGCCCGGACGGGCACGTCGCCTGGGTCGCGCCGGACGGAGGCGACCTCGACGAGGCGCTGCGGCGCTGGTTCGGCGCGCCCCGGCCGGCCGGCGACACGGCGGACTCCCCGCAGCTCGCGTCCGCCCGATAGACGTCCCGTCGCCAGAGGAGGCAAACGTGACCACCGATACGGTCCACGAGACGGAGCACCTGATCGTCGTCGACGCTCCCGCCGAGCGGGTCTACGCCCTGATCGAGGATGTCGGCACCTGGCCGGAGGTGTTCCCGCCGACCGTGCACGCCGAGTGTCTCGAACGCGACGGCGACACCGAGCTGATCAGGATCTGGGCGACCGCCAACGGCGTCGCCAAGACGTGGACGTCCCGCCGCCGACACGACCCCGACCGCCTGAGCGTGTCGTTCCGGCAGGAGCGGTCGCAGCATCCGGTCGGCGGCATGGGCGGGGCGTGGGTGATCGAGCCGATCACCGACGCCACCTGCCGGGTACGGCTGCTGCACGACTTCTTCCCGGCCAGCGACGAGCCCGCCGACCTCGAGTGGATCAAGCAGGCGGTGGACCGCAACAGCGCGTCGGAGCTGCAGGCGCTGAAGTCCAGCGCCGAGCCGGCGGAGCCGGGCCAGTGCTTCACCTTCGCCGACACCGTGACGGTCGAGGGCAGCGCCGAGGACGTCTACGACTTCCTCAACAACGCCCAGCTGTGGCCGCAGCGGCTCCCGCACGTCGCCCGGGTCTCGCTCGAGGAGGATTCGCCGGGCCTCCAGGTGCTCGAGATGGACACCCGGACCAAGGACGGGTCGGTGCACACGACGCGCTCCGTCCGCGTGTGTGAACCCCACCGCAGCATCGTGTACAAGCAGACCGTCACGCCCGCACTGATGACGCTGCACACCGGCCGCTGGCTCATCGAGCCGCAGGGCGCCGGCCAGGTGGCGGTCACCTCGCGGCACACGGTCCGGATCAACACCGCGCGGATCACCGAGCTCCTGGGCCCGGAGGCCGATCTGGCCACGGCGCAGCAGCTGGTCCGCAACGCCCTCAGTGCCAACAGCCTGACGACCCTGCGGGCCGCGAAGGCGTACGCCGAGGGCGGCGGCGGCAGGCACCCGGTCCCGTGACCGTCTCCCCGGTCGTCGTCGTCGGTGCCGGCCCGGTCGGACTCATGCTGGCCTGCGAACTCGGACGGGCTCGCGTGCCGGTCGTCGTCGTGGAGCGTCTCGCCACGCCGATGACCGAGTCGCGGGCCAGCCAGCTCTCCACGTTGACCGCGGAGTTGCTGCACGAGCGCGGGTTCGACGAGCTGCTCGACGAGGCGGTGCACGAGCCGCGCGCGCACTTCGCGGGTCTCGCGTTCGACCTGTCGCAGCTGGACAGCGACTACCGGGGCGGCTGGAAGGTGCCCCAGTACCGGACCGAGGCCGTCCTCGGGCGGCAGGCCGAACGCCTCGGCGTGACAGTGCTGCGGGCGCAGGAGCTGACCGGGCTCACCGAGCGGCCGGACCACGTGGTGTGCCGGCTCCGGGGACCAGACGGTGATCGGACCGTCAGGGCCCGCTTCGTGGTCGGGTGCGACGGGGCGCACAGCACCGTACGCCGGCTGCACGGGTTCCCGGCGTCGGTCACGCCGGCGACGAAGGAGCTGCTGCGGGCGGACGTGACGGGTGTCCGGATCCGCGACCGCAGGTTCGAGCGGCTGGACGGCGGGTTCGCGGTGGCGGCGACCCGCGACGGTGTGACACGGGTGATGGTGCACCCGCGCGGCCGGCCGGTGACCCGGCGCAGCGGTCCTCCCGATTTCGGCGAGGTGATCCGGGCCTGGCGGGACGTCACCGGCGAGGACCTGTCCGGCGGGACCGCCGTCTGGCTCGACGCGTTCGACAACTCCAGAGGCCAGGCCGACGCGTACCGGCGTGGCCGGGTCCTGCTGGCCGGCGACGCCGCCCACTGGCACATGCCGATCGGCGGTCAGGCTCTCAACGTCGGGCTCCAGGACGCGGTCAACCTGGGCTGGAAGCTGGCCGCGACAGTGCACGGCCGGGCCGCTCCGGGGCTGCTGGACAGCTACCACGACGAGCGGCACCCCGTCGCGGCGCGCGTGCTCGACCACGTGGCGGCGCAGGAGATGTTGCTGCTGGGCGGCGCCGAGATCGATCCGCTGCGCGCGGTCCTCGCCGAACTCGTCGCACTCGGCCAGGTCCGCGCCCACCTGGCGGAGACGGCCGCCAACGTCGGCGACCGTTACGGCCCGCCGACATCGCCGCTGGTGGGGCGGCGGGTGGTGAACCTGCGGCTGCGCACGGACTCGGGACCGCTTCCGGTGGCGAACCCCGGGCCGGTCGTGGTCCGGCTCGCCCCCGGCCCGGACGCCGTCCGCCGCACTGTTCCCACGGTCCACGCACGTCCCGACAAGGGTTCCCTTCCGGGAACCACCGCCCTCCTCCTGCGGCCCGACGGCTACATCGCGTGGGCCGGCGACGACGAGGACGGCCTGAACCGGGCGATCGACAAGCTGCTACTCGCGGAAGGTAGGACGGACAATGCCAGAGTTTGACGCGGACGTCATCATCGTGGGGGCCGGCCCCACCGGGCTCATGCTCGCCGGGGAGCTTCGCCTGGCCGGCGTCGAGGCCCTCGTCCTGGACCGGCTCGCCGAGCCGACGAAGCAGTCCCGTGCGCTCGGCTTCTCGGCGCGCACCATCGAGGAGTTCGACCAGCGCGGGCTCCTGCCCCGCTTCGGCGAGCTGCAGACCATCCCCTTCGGTCACTTCGGCGGGCTCCCGCTGGACTACCGCGTCGTCGAGGGCGGCTCGTACGGCGCCCGGGGCAAGCCGCAGTCCCTCACCGAGGGCGTGCTGACCGGCTGGGCCGCCGAGCAGGGCGCCGCCGTCCTCCGCAGCCACGACGTGACAGGTGTGCGGGAGACCGACGACGGCGTCGAGCTGGACGTGGTCACCCCCGAGGGCCGCAAGCAGCTGCGTGCCCGCTACCTGGCCGGGTGCGACGGCGGCCGCAGCACCGTCCGCAAGCTGGTCGGCGTGGACTTCCCCGGCACCGACGCCACGATCGAGATGTGGTTCGCCGACGTGGCCGGCTGTGAACTGCGGCCCCGTTTCTCCGGCGAGCGGGTGCCGGGCGGGATGGTCATGGTGCTGCCGCTGGGCCCGGGGGTCAACCGCGTCGTCGTCTACGAGCGCGGCATGACCCGGCAGGGCGACGGCGCCCCGAGCTTCGCCGAGGTCGCCGCCGCGTGGAACCGGCTGACCGGCGAGGACATCAGCGGCGGGAAGCCGTTGTGGACGAGCTGGACGACCGACGCGAGCCGGCAGGCGGCGGAGTACCGGCGCGGACGTGTGTTCCTGCTCGGCGACGCCGCCCACATCCACCTGCCGGTGGGCGCGCAGGGGATGAGCGCGGGGGTCGGCGACGCCGTGAACCTCGGATGGAAGCTGGGCGCCGTGATCAACGGTCACGCCCCGGACGACCTGCTGGACACCTACCACGACGAGCGGCACCCGGTGGGCGCCCGGATCCTGACCAACACCCTCGCGCAGCGCATCCTGTACCTGGGCGGCGACGAGATGGACCCGATGCGGGCCGTCATGACGGAGCTGCTCGCGTACGAGGAGGTCCAGAAGCTGCTGGTGGGCATGGTCACCGGCCTGGACATCCGCTACGACGTCGGAGCGGGCAGCCACCCGCTGCTCGGCCGGCGGCTGCCCGACGTCGAGCTCACCGGCGACTTCGGCCCTTCCGGCACGACGCGCGCGTTCGAACTCCTGCACTCCGGCCGGGCCGTCGTCCTGGACCTGGCCGACGACGCGAAGCTGCGCGCCGCGGCCGAGCCGTGGAAGGACCGGGTCGACGTGGTGACCCCGGCGTCGCGGCCGTCCGGCGCGCTGGCCGACGTCGACGCCGTGCTGGTCCGCCCGGACGGCTATGTCGCGTGGGTCCGTCCCGACGCGGCGGACGGCACCGAGCTGCCCGACGCCCTGGCCCGGTGGTTCGGCCGAGCCTAGCCCTCTCGCGGCGGGCGCCGCCGCGATCACGTCCATCAGAGGATGCGAGGAGAAGCATGCCCTTCATCGACCCCGAGAACGGCTACCTGACGGTCATCAACCTGTTCAAGACCGACACCCCGGAGCGTGTGCACCGGCTCGTCGGCGAGATGCGGGCGATCGTCGACGTCGCCGACTACCCCGGCTGGATCTCGAGCACCGTGCACCAGGGGCAGGAGCGGCCCGGCACCGCCAACTTCATCCAGTGGCGAGGCAACCAGGACCTGGAGTCGCGGTACGCCGGCGACGAGTTCAAGCACCGGACGGTTCCGGTGTTCCACGAGATCGCCACGTACATCCGGCTGATGCAGACGGAGGTCGAGCTGAGTCAGCGCCACCCGGCACTGGGTGACGTCACGGAGATCTCACCGGACCGCGACGACTACACGGTCATCGAGATCCTCGGGGTGGCGCCCGCCGACCAGAGTGAGCTGATCCGCGTCCAGGGCGCCATGCACGAGTGGCTGGTGGACGTGCCGGGATACCGCTCCCAGACCGTCCTGCGCGGCATCCGGTCGCGCGGCGTCGGCGGCACCGACGGGGGTCTGACGGCCGTGGGCCAGGAGAAGGACTTCGTGGTGGTCTACTCGCAGTGGGACGGCAAGGAGTCCTACGACGCGTTCCGCGCCCTGCCCTCGGCGGATCAGCCCGCCGCGCGCCGCGCGTCGCTGGACAAGCGGGACTCGCTGGCGACCTCCGCCGAGTGGAACACCTACCGCGTCGTGCACTCCCGGTCCGCGGCGCAGACCACGCCCGCCTGACCCGGTCCACACACCGCCGGCGGCCCCTGGCGTTCTCGCCAGGGGCCGCTGACGGTTGCGGTGTCGTCCTATCGTGCGGTGATCGTCTCCCAGTGCCACCGGCTGTCGAACGCGGTGACGTCGAGGCCGGCGCCGTCGGCGACCAGCCGGGCGGCGCTGGTCGTCGCCCGGGCGATGAAGCCCGACGTGCGATGCGTGGCCAGCAGGTCCTGCTCGTCGAACGGCTTCCCTTCGCTGCGCAGCAGGCGCAGGTCGACGAAGCCGGTGAAGGTACGTCCCAGCACGACGACGGGCTGTGGACTGCGGATGCTGAAGCGCACCTTGGCGGCGACGTGGCCGTGATGGTGCTGATCGGAGTGGTAGGCGATGTCCGGCATCGTGGGCGGCACGAAGTAGTCCCGGTCCACCACCGCCGGCACCTTCGGCAGGTTGCCGACCAGGAAGTGCCACGAGTTGTACTGCATGCGCGCGGCGATGGACCACGCGGTGTCGGCCAGGTGGGCGGGGGAGTCCCCGAAGTACCGGCGGGCCTGCGGCGTGGGAACCACGCAGCAGAAGAAGTGCGGGATGTCCCACGCCGTGATCGTGGACCAGCTCTCCTCCCGGAGTGACGCGACGAGCCGGGTCAGCGAGCGCATGCCGCGGCTCATCGCGAAGTCGGCGTCGAACACCGTGGTCGCCGCGCACACCGTCTCGTACACCAGGGACTCCAGCCCCGTGCCGAAGTCGCCGTGCGGCTCGACCAGCCAGCCGGGTGACGCGTCGATGCCGGCACCGAGTTCCCCGAGTGTCGCTCCGGAGACGGGGAGCCGGTCACGCAGGCGGGCGCAGAGGTCCGCCTCGGCTCGTTCCACCCTGGCGGTGGCGGGTCCGGCGATCCGCTCGACCTTGTGCATCAACGGTCCGTGGATCTCCCGGTAGAGCTGAACCCGCCCGGCGATCTCGCGTCGGCGCCGCGCGACCGCCACCGCGAGCGCGTCGAGGGCCGCCACCCCGGCCGACGCGGCGGCCGGCACCGGGTCCCCGCCGGGGACCGCGTTGTACGCGACCCGCGTGCGTTCCAGGAGGTGGGCCACGTGGTCGAGCGTCAGCTGGGTGCCGTTGGCCTCCTCGATCCGGCCGTACCCGGCCGACCGGACCAGCAGCGTGAGGCAGACCACCATCAGGACATCGCTGTCCGACCACAGCTCCAGCGGTACGGCGACCAGGCTGCTCAACGCGCAGTCGGGGTGCCCGGGCCACAGCGTCTTGCCGGTCAGGGTGTTGTGGTCGCGGAAGTTGGTGTACTGCCGGTCGCCGCAGTAGAACACCACCGGCGCGGTCCGGCGGACCGCCTCGGTGAGCTCCTCCAGCACCTTCTCCCGGCCGTCCGGGCCGGCGTCGGCCAGCCAGCGGCGGCAGTCGGCGACCGAGTCGCGCAGGCGCTCGTCGGCTTCGGCGAGCCGCGTCCGGTAGTCCGCCAGGTCCTGCGCGGACCAGGGTACGCGCAGCACACCGCCGACGAGGTCGTCGGTACTGGTGAGCGGACCCCTCGACGGCACCCGGACGACCACCCGGCCGCCCGTGGTCAGCCCGACCTCGCCGAGGAAGGCCGCCTCGCTGCCACCGGCCGGCTGCGGCGCCACGCCGCCGCCGTCGTCGCGCCACGAGCGGCCGAACAGGATCCGCAGCGCGCACTCCTCTGCGGCGGGCAGGGCCCGGAGCTGGATGTCCGCCGGGACGTGCCCGTCGAGGGTGAGCAGCGTGTCCAGGGCCGCCGCCAGGTCCGGTTCGGTGGCCGCGCGCTGCCAGACCCGCTTCAGCAGACCGGGAAAACCGGCGTCCCCGGCGACCGGATAGTCGGGCCGGGCCGCGGCTCCGGCCTGCCGCCCGAGCCGGCTGGGCCGGCGGCTCTGCCGTGCCTTGGCCAGAGCGGCTCTGCGGGAGAGCCCGCTATCGGGCTCGACCGGCAAGGTCATGCTGCCCCTCCGCGGTGAGGTCGATGTGGTTCCAGAGGCTGTCGTCGGTGGCCGTCCACTGCTCGTCCACATAGATGCAGTCGACCGGGCAGACCATCACGCACACCGGGCACCCGGAGCACAGCTCCGGGATGATCACGACGTCCAGCCCCCGGTCGAAGATCGCCCCGAACTCGGGCGGGCAGCTGCGCAGGCACGTGTCGCACGTGATGCACTCGGAAGCCTCGATGCGGCGTGGCGGCTTCTTCCAGTCCTCGTTCCTGGTCCGCTGGGCGATCCGGGCGGCGCGCGCGGCGTCCGCTCCGGCAGCGGTCTCCTTTGCCCACGGCATGTCCTGTCCTCACCTCGTCTTCCTGGTGTCACCCGGGCACGCCGGCGGCCGCCCGGTACGAAGCGCACGGCCGATCAGCGGGAGCGCTCGGAGATCTCCGCGAGGATGCCGTCCCAGAGCCGGACCCGGGCCGCCAGCGCGGTGTTGATGGTGTCCTCGCACTGCTCCCACTTGCCGTTGTCGTCCCCGCACAGGTCGGCGAGCATCTGCATCGCCATCGGCGTGTGCTCCTCGCTGTCCACCTGGATGTGCCGCCGCAGGTAGTCGACGAAGGTGGAGAGCACGCCGACGCCGGCGTCGAGCGCGGCCACCTGGTCGAACATGTCGGGAATCAGGTCCTCGCGGCCGAACGCGAACGCGGCGGCCTGACAGTGCACGGGCGCGCCCTCGATGATCGTCCAGGTCGTACCGATGAACTCGGCCGAAGGCCCGGGCACGCCGGCCTTCTGGGCGGCGGCCCGCACCGGCTCGCCGGCGCGCAGCAGACCGATGAACTCGTCGATCCGGGTGGTGTCGGCGCCCGCCTGACGCATGCCGTTGACGTACAGCTCGAAGTGGCTGATGAAGCCGTCGCCGAGTTCGTCGCTCTCCTCGACGAGGGTGATGTCGTTGATGAGCCGGCTGCTGCCGGGATGCCCGGACGGCACCCAGGGCACCTCGACGCAGGTGAGCTGCCGCTGCAGCGACTTGAGCAGGGACATGAAGTCCCAGACCGCGAAGACGTGGTGCTCCATGAAGGTGACCACCGCGTCGACGGTGTTCAGCTGACCGTAGAGCGGGTGCCCGATCACCTTCTGCCGGGCGGGCTCGACGGCGTCCTTGAGCTTGTCGATGGCGGGGGTGGACCCTCCCCAGTCGTACCGTGACATGACCGTTCTCCTTTCGAGCGGGTGGGGCCGGCGTGGTCAGAAGACACCGAAGTACTCGCGGTGCTCCCATTCGGTGACGTGGTCGGCGGGCGGGTGTTCCGTCGCGCACCAGGCGCGGAAGCGGGACGCCTCGCTCTCCTTGAGCTTCGTCAGACAGGTCTTCAGCGGCGTGCCGAGCAGCTCCTCGGCTCGGCTGCTCGCCCGGAACGCGTCGATCGCCTCGTCCAGCGACGTCGGCAGCCCGTCGGGCTCACCGCCGCCCGGGGCGGCGCCGGCGTCCAGCCCGGCCAGGCCCGCGTACAGCTGCGAGGCGATGACCAGGTACGGATTCGCGCACGGTTCCCCGACCCGGTTCTCGACGTGCGTCGAGCTGCCGCCGCTCAGCACCCGGACCATGGCGCTGCGGTCCTCCTCGCGCCAGTCGGCGGCGGTGGGGGAGAGCGTGAACCGCGGCGCCAGCCGGTGGTAGCCGTTCACGGTCGGGACGGACAGCAGGCACAGCTCCCGCGCGTGGGCCAGCAGGCCCTGCACGTAGGCCTCGCCCGCGGGGGAGAGCGGACCCGCCGTGCCGGCGTCCGGCGCGAACAGGTTGCGGCTCGTCGCCGTGCTCGTCACCGACTGGTGCAGGTGCCAGCCGCTCGGGTCGAACCCGTCCAGCCGGGGCAGCGTCATGAACGACGCGTGGTAGCCGCGGCGCCTGCACTCCTGCTTGATCTGGGTGCGGAACAGCAGCATCGCGTCCGCCGCGTCCAGCGCCAGCATCGGGTCGAACGTCGTCTCGAGCTGCCCCGGACCGGACTCGTGCTCGATCGTGCGCAGCGGCAGGCCGAGTGCCATGAGCATCGCGGCCAACGGGTCGGCGACGTCGGCCACCGCGTCGTAGTAGCTGTCGAGGTTGAACTGGTACCCGGGGTTGACGGCCTCCACCGACGGGGCCGGGCCCTGCCGGCCGAATCCGTTGCCCTCGTTGCCCACCGGCCCGGCGGTCCGGCGCGTCAGGTACCACTCGACCTCGAGCCCGATCACCGGCACGAGGTGCCGGTCGGCGTACATGGCGCACACCCGGCGCAGGACCTCGCGGGACGCCAGCGGGTGCGGCGTGCCGTCGCGCAGGTATTCGTTGCCGAGGACCCAGGCGGTCCGTTGCTCGCGCACCGGCAGCACCTGGAACGTGCGCGGATCCGGGACCAGCACGAAGTCGCCCGCGCCGAGCAGCTCGCCGACGCCGACGCCGGAGTCGGCGAGGAAGTCCACGGCGACGGCATGGCCGGTGTCGAAGAGGAACGGTCCCGGACTGAAGTCCATGCCGTTGCGCAGCACCGTGCGGAAGACGTTCACCGGTACGGTCTTGGACCGGGCCAGGCCGTGCGGGTCGCAGAAGACGACCCGGACGAGATCCACGTCGTCGAGCTGCGCCTCGACCTTCTCGGCCGCGGCAGCCTGCTCGTCGTCCCACAGGCCGAACTCGGTCACGAACGAGGGGCGCCCGACGCCGCTGCCGTCGCCGAGCAGGGACCATCGCCTGGACATCGTCATCGTCCTCCTTGACTCTCGCAGCCGGACGGCAGCATCGTGTGGGCCAGTTCCGACTCGACCCGGGCGGCCAGCCGGAGCACCAGGTCGTCGTCGCCGGGCCGTCCCACGAGTTGCAGCCCGACCGGCAACCCGCGGGACGTCAGGCCGGCCGGCAGGGACAGCGCCGGCTGACCGGTGATGTTGAACGGGTACGTCGCCGGCGACCACGCGAGCCACAGCAGATCGGCCGGGTCGGCGGCCCAGGGCGGGGCGACGGCGTCGGCGTCGAACGGCTCGATCGGGACGGTCGCCATGGCCAGCAGGTCGTAGCGTTCCATCACGGCGGCGAGCGTCGCCCGCAGCGTCATCCGCACCTCCTCGGCCCGCATCACGGCCGCGCCGGTCAGCGACCGCCCGTACCGCACGACCGCCAGCCGGCCCTCGTCGCAGAGGTGCTCGTCCTCCGGCGCCGTACCGTCGGCCTCGGCGGCGGCGACGACATCCACCAGGGCCGCGTACGGGTCGGCGAACGGGACCTCGATGCGCTCGACGCGGTGGCCCAGGCCGGTCAGCACCGACGGGACGGCGTCGGTCACGCCGCGGACCTCGTCGGACGTTCCCGGGAACTCCAGCCAGCCGATCCGCAGCGACGCGGGCGCCGCCCGGGACGCCAAGGGGCCCGTGGACGAGTCCGGGTCCCGCTGGTCCGGCCCGGTCAGCACGGCCATCAGCTCGGCGACGTCGGCGACGCTGCGGGCCAGCGGTCCCACGTGCGCCAGGCGGTCGGCGCACGGCGGTACGTAGGGGATCCGGGCGAAGGACGGCTTGAACCCGACCACACCGCAGAACGCCGCGGGGATACGCACCGAGCCGGCCCCGTCCGTGCCGATCGACGCGGCGCACAGGCCCGCCGCCACCGCGGCGGCGGATCCGCCGCTCGAACCGCCGGCGGTCCGGTCCGGTGCCCAGGGGTTCCGCGTCGGCCCGGCGAGCCGGTTCACCGTGCTGGCGCTCCACCCGTACTCCGACGTCGTCGTCTTGCCCACGACGATCGCACCCGCCGCGCGCAGGCGCGCCACGGCGGGCGCGTCCGCCGCCGCCCGGCGGTTGGGCAGGAGCGAGCCCCGGCGGGTGGGAAGGTCTCGTGTCTGGATCAGGTCCTTGACGGAGACCGGGACGCCGAGCAGCGGCCGTTCCCGGAAGGCCGCCTCGCCGACGGTGCGGATCATCCGGTCGGCCGCGTCCGCCTCGCGCAGCGCGCCGTCGCCCGCCACCGCGACGAACGCCCCGATTTCCGGGTCGGTGTCGCGAATGGCGTCCAGGACGTTCCGTACGTGCGCCGCGACCGTCGAACGGCCCGTGAGAAACAGTTGTCTCGTCTCGTGGATGCTGCCGCAGACCGGCTGCCTGATACTGGAACCCGTGAATACCGGCACCGCACCACTACAGGTCATCGACGCGTATTCGTGCAAGTGTTCGCGTGCCGGTGGGAGCCGGTCGGAGCAATCGCGGAGAAGAAATGCCTCATCCTTCGGGGTGGGCTCTGTTCAACTGCTGAAAAATGGTCTACCAGGCGAAAGCACGCACGGATAAAACAGAAAACACGGCTGTACAGCACATCGACGGAATGACTATTCTGCACAGTCATGATTCCCCGTTATTCTCTGCCCGAGATGGCGGACATCTGGTCGGACCAGGCGCGCTACGCGACATGGACCGAGGTGGAGGTCCTGGCCACGCAGGCGCAGGCGATTCTGGGACGCGTACCGGAGAGCGCCCTCAACGACATCCGGAGCGCCCGTGTGCCTTCGGTGGCCCAGGTGGTCGCGCACGAGCGCGAGCGCGACCACGAGATCCTCGCCTTCCTCGCGGCCCTCTGCGAGGGCATCCCGGAGGACTCCGCCCGGTGGGTGCACCTCGGGATGACCAGCTACGACCTCGTCGACACCGCCCAGGGCTCCACCATGGCCCGGGCCTGCGACCTGCTGCTCGGTGCGGCGGTGCGGCTCCGCGCGGTACTGGCGGACCAGGCGGTCGCGCACTGGCACACGGTGTGCATCGGACGGACCCACGGGATGCACGCCGAGCCCACCACGCTGGGCCACAAGTTCGCCGGTTTCGCCTTCGCGATCGACCGGTCCGTGCGGCGGCTGCGGGCGGCACGCTCGGAGGTCGCGGTCGGGACGATCTCCGGGTCCGTCGGGACCTACGCGCTCATCGACCCGTTCGTCGAGGAGTACGTCTGCGCCGAGCTGGGCCTCGGCGTGGAACCCGCGCCGACCCAGGTCGTGGCGCGCGACCGGCACGCGCAACTCCTGCACGTGATCGCCCTCCTCGGCGGATGCGTCGAGCAGATCGCCACCGAGGTCCGCCTGCTCTCACGTACCGAGATCCGTGAGGTGGAGGAGCCCCGGCCGGCCGCCTACCAGGGGTCGAGCGCCATGCCGCACAAGCGCAACCCCACGAGCAGCGAGCGACTGGTGGGACTGGCGCGCCTGCTGCGCGGATACTCGGGGACGATGCTGGAGAACGTGGCGCTGTGGCACGAGCGGGACCTGTCGCACTCCTCGGTGGAGCGGGTCGTCCTGCCGGACGCGATGATCGTCGCGCACTACCAGGTGAGCGCGGCGACGGCGCTGGTGGCGGGGCTCCAGGTCTTTCCCGACCGCATGCGGGCGGCCGTCGACCTCACCAACGGCCTGGTCTACAGTTCCGCGGTCCTGGCCGACCTGCTGGAGCGCGGCACCGAGCGGGAACGTGCCTACCGGGCGGTTCAAGCCGCCGCCGACGGAGCCGGCTCCGGCGACGCCGACTTCGGGACCCTGCTCCGTGCCCAGGGGGTCGACGTCGGCCCGCTTCGGCCGGACCGTTTCCTCGTCCACCACGATGTCGTCCTCAAGCGATTGGAAAGCCTCCGTGAACTGGAAGATTGAACGCGAGACGGGCGCCGACCTGGATATGGAAGCGGTCCTGGGCGTCTACCGGTCCTCCGGGCTGGGCGAGCGCCGGCCCATTGCTGACGTCGCGCGAATGGCCACCATGGTGAGATCGGCGAACCTGATCGTGACCTGCCGAATCGAGGGTGAGCTGGTGGGCATCGCGAGGAGTGTTTCCGACTTCTCGTACGTGACCTACCTCTCGGACATCGCCGTCGCGCGTTCCCATCAGCGCTCCGGTATCGGCAAGGCCCTCATCGAGGCGACCCGGAACGAGGCGCCGATGGCCAAGATCGTGCTCCTGTCGGCGCCCGCCGCGAGCGACTACTACCCGCACATCGGTTTCACCCGGCACGATTCCGCCTGGGTGCTCAATCCGTAGCAAGGCAGGCCCGCGGTGCCGGACCCGCACGGCGAAACGGCCGGTGCGGGTACCGGCGTGCCGCGGGCCGGGCGCGTGATCCGCGCCCGGCTCGACCGGTGGCGGTCCCGTCAGCGGGTCTCGGCGGGAAGCTGGGCGTCGCGGCTGATCAGCATCGCGTAGTGGCCCCCCAGCGCCAGCAGCTCGTCGTGGGTACCGCGCTCGACGATCGTGCCGGCGTCCAACACGATGATCTCGTCGGCGTCCCGGATCGTCGACAGCCGGTGGGCGATCGTGACTGTGGTGCGGCCGGCGCTCGCCGCCTCGATGGCCTGGTGCACGGCCTGCTCGGTCTGGTTGTCCAAGGCGCTCGTGGCTTCGTCCAGCACGAGAATCGGCGGGTCGCGCAGGACCGCGCGGGCGATCGCCAGGCGCTGCCGCTCCCCGCCGGAGAACCGGAATCCGCGTTCGCCCACCACCGTGTCGTAGCCGTCGGGAAGAGACATCAGGTGGTCGTGGATGTGTGCGATCTTCGCGGCCGCGACGAGTTCGTCGTCGGTCGCCCCGGGCCGGGCGAACCGCAGGTTCTCGGCGACCGAGGTGTGGAACAGGTAGGTCTCCTGGAAGACCATCCCGACCGCCCCGGCGAGCGAGTCGGCGGACATGTCCCGCACGTCGACGCCGTCGATGGTCACCCGCCCGGACGTCACGTCGTACAGCCGCGGAATCAGGTAACTGAGGGTGGTCTTGCCGGATCCGGTCTCGCCGACGATGGCGAGCTTGCGCCCGGCGGGAACGGTGATGTCTATGGCGTTGAGCGTGGGCCGGGCGGCGCCCGGGTACGCGAAGCAGACCCCCTGCATCCGCAGTTCGCCGCGCGGCTTCACCGTGGTGGCGTGCCGGGGCTCGCTGATCTCCACCGGCAGGTCGAGGTACTCGAAGATCCGGTTGAACAGTTCGAGCGAGGTCTGCAGCTCCACGGCGACATCCAGCAGGGACACCGCCGGTCGCAGCAGGTTCTGTTGCAGCGTGGTGAAGGCGACCAACGTACCGATGGAGATCGCCATGCTGTCGCCCCGGCCGCTCTGCCCCGCCACCCAGTAGATCACCGCCGGCATCGACGCCATGACGACCCACGTCGTCGCCTGGCTCCACCGGCCCGCCGTCTGCGAGCGGATCTCCAGATCCGACAGGGTCCGGGACTCGGCGGTGAAGGCGTCGGTCAGCGAGCGGGAGCGTCCCATCGTCCGGGCCAGCAGCACGCCACTGACGGACAACGACTCCTGCACGATCGCGGCGATCGTCGCGTACTGGCGTTGCCGCTCCCGGGTGATGCGGCGCCGCTGGTTGCCCACCCGGCGGCCCACCCACACGAAGAACGGCACCATCACCAGCGACACGATGGTGAGACGCCAGTCGAGGATGGCCATCGCGACGACGGTGGCCACCACGACTGTCACGTCGGACACCAGGGTCGTCGCGGACGTGGTCACGGTGGCCTGCATGTCGCCGATGTCGTTGGTGATCCGCGACTGCACCTCGCCGGCGCGGGTCCGCGTGTAGAAGGCCAGCGGCATGCGCTGCAGGTGCGCGTAGACAGCCGATCGCAGGTCGTGCATGACCTGCTCGCCGACCTTCGTCGACACGTACGTCTGCCAGACGACGAAGGAGCTGTTCGCGACCGAGGCGAGGATCATGCCGAGGGCGAGGACGGTCAGCAGGCCCGTCCGTCCCTGGGGCAGGGCCACGTCCAGGATCTCGCGGATCAGGAACGGGTTGACGAGGAAGACCGCTGAGGTGGCGCAGACGAGAGCGGCGACGAGCAGCAGGCTCCATCCGTACGGGCGGAAGAGCCGGAGGATGCGCCGCAACGGCACATGGGGGTCAGCGGTGGTCACCAGGCCTCCTCAGCCGACGTGCGTCAGGCGCGGCGCGCCACCGGAGGAGTCGTCGCGCCCTCGGGCGCGACGGGGCGGCATGCTCCGGACGAGAACCATATGTCGTGCAAGCCCGCGGATCGCGGCGTCGGACGGCAGTGCGCACAGCCGGGGATCCGCTACCGCAGGCGCTGCTCCAGGGCCGCCCACTCGGCGCGTTCGGCCGCTGTCAGCGGCTCGTCCATGTGCATCGTCACGAATCCCGTCGGCACGCCGGCCCACATGGCTCCCGACCAGATCAGGCCCATCTTGAGGTGATGCAGCATGGAACGCAGCCCGGCCGGCAGCCGTGGGGTCTTCATGATGGGCTCTCCTCATGCGAGTCGATGGACGAGGGCGGCGCCGCCGCGCGACCGCTCCCCATCAGGGCTGCCGCTCGGCGGTCCGGGTGAGGGCGACGTAGACGTATCCGTCCTCCACCCGCACGGGGTAGGTGCCGATCGGCCGGGTCGCGGGTGGGTTGGTGGGCTCACCGGTCCGCAGGTCGAAGCAGGATCCGTGCAGCCAGCACTCGATCGTGCCGTCGTACACCTCGCCCTCGGAGAGCGAGACCTCGGCGTGCGAGCACAGGTCGTGGATCGCGTACACCTGCCCGCCGCTGCGGGCCAGGGCCACCGTGGTGCCCTCGATCTCCAGCGCGATCGCGCCCTCATCCGGGACGTCTGCCACCGGACACGCCTTGACGAAATCCATCGAGTCAGCCCTCTCCCGATCGCACCCGGACGGAAACGACCATCGCCACCTTGCGCCCGGGCCCTCAGGCAGGAACGGAGGGCGGGTCGAACCGCGCTGGAGGCGCCGCCGCCGGGGGCGGCGCGGGCTCGTTCGGGTGGTCCCTCGGGCGGCGGAGGAGCCCTCGTGGAACCGACGGAAAGGGACCAGAAGCGTCAGGAATCAAGAAGCACTGGTCGCGCGGCGGCCGCTAGCGTTTGCGGTATGAACATCACAATTCACTCAAGCTTCCTGCCGCACGAGGATGCGGACGCGTCGGTCACCTTCTATCGCGACGTGCTGGGGTTCGAGATCCGCAACGACGTGGGCTACGACGGCATGCGCTGGGTCACCGTGGGGCCGGCCGACCAGCCGCAGACGTCGATCGTGCTGCAGCCGCCGGCCGCCGACCCCGGCATCACCGACGAGGAGCGGCGCACCATCCAGGAGATGATGGCCAAGGGCACGTACGCCGGTGTGCTCCTGTCCGCTCCCGACCTCGACGGGGTCTTCGAGCGCGTCCAGGCCAGCGGGGCCGACGTGGTGCAGGAGCCGATCGAACAGGACTACGGCGTGCGGGACTGCGCGTTCCGCGACCCGGCCGGCAATTTGATCAGGATTCAGCAGGCACGCTGAGCCCCACCCTGGTTCTCTTCGTCAATCAGGGCCGGGAACCGGTCCCGGCCCGCATCGTCATCTCAGCCAGAGGAGGTCGTCACATGCTGTTGCCCGACGTGATCACGATCGGGGCGACGGACCCGCAAGCCGCCCATGCCTTCTACAAGTCCGTGTTCCTGCCCACCGGGGTCGAGCACCGGGACGAGCGGGTCGAGCTCGACCTGCACGGTGTCGCACAGCTGGCCGTGTGCCCGTCCGAGGCGCTGGCCGCGGAGGCGAACGTGGAGCCCAAGGCGCCCGGTTATCGCGGCTACGTCCTCACCTACATCGTCGACCAGCCCAGCGAGGTGAGGAGCATTCTCGACGCCGCCGCCCAGCACGGCGCGAGCGTCCTCAAGCCCGCGAAGAAGGCCATGTTCGCCGGCTTCTCCGGTGTGTTCCAGGCACCGGACGGCGCGGTGTGGAAGCTCGCGTCGTCCGAGAAGAAGGACACCGGCCCGGCGCAGGAGACGCCCGTGCCGAGCGAGGTCGGCGTGCTGCTCGGGGTGGCCGACACGAAGGCGTCCACGGCCTTCTACCAGGCCCTGGGCATGACCGTCGACCGCGACTACGGCAGCAAGTACATCGACTTCAAGCCGACCTCGGGCGGCTGCCGGCTGGGCCTGATGGACGGCGGCATGCTGGCGAAGGACGCCGGGGTCAAGGAGAGCGGCGGCGCTGGCTTCCGCGCGGCGGCCTTCGAGCGGGTCGCGGCGTCGCGCGACGAGGTCGACAGCCTTCTGGCCGCGGTGACTCCGGCCGGCGGCCACGTCGCCGCAGCCGGCGCGGAGACCTCGCCGGGGGTCTACTCGGGATACTTCGTCGACCCGGACGGCTTCCTGTGGAGGGCGACCAGCGCATAGCAGAGCGGGCCTCTGGCCGGGATGTCTCCCGGCCAGAGGCCCGGTGCCGTGCTCAGCCGTCAGCCGTCAGCCGGATCCGGCAACGGATTGGCGTTGCAGTGGGCGTCGACGCCGGCGACCGAGTTCGGCCGGGTGCCGTCCCTCAGGTAGGCGATGACGTGGTTGTTCAGGCACGCGTTGGCGTTGGCGGTGAGGGACGCGCCGTGGAAGACGCCGCCACGCTCCAGGACCAGCCGGGAGTTCGGGAACAACCGGTGTACCTCGACGGCGCCCTGCACCGGCGTGAGGGCGTCGTGTTCCGCCTGGATCAGCAGCATGTTCACGTTCCGGTCGCCGACCTTCGTCGGCTTGCCCGCCGGCACCGGCCAGAAGGCGCACGGCGCGTTGTACCACCCGTTGTTCCAGGTCATGAACTTGGTGCCCCTGCGGTGCTGCTGGGAGAGATCGGTCCGCCACTGGTTCCAGTTCCGGGGCCAGGGACCGTCGACGCACTGCACGGCGCGGTACATCGCGTGGGTGTTCTGGGCGGGGAAGTCGGGCTCGAGGAAGTTGTCCCGAAGCCCGGACGGGTCCCCGCGCAGCACCCAGTCGGCCAGCACCCCGGCGTGGTAGGTCCAGATGTAGCTGCGATACACGTTCACCGAGAAGATGTCGCTGTACTCGGCCGGCCCGATCTTGCCGTCGATCGGCGCCTTGCGGAGCATCGCCATGCCCTTGTAGTAGTTCGCCTCGACCTGTGCCGGCGTTCGTCCGAGGTGGTAGTACGAGTCGTGCTCGGCGATCCAGGCGAAGTAGATCTGGGCCCGCTTCTCGAAGGCTTCGTTCGTCTCCAGCAGGGATTTGTACCCGACGCTGCTCGGCCGCACCACGCTGTCCAGGACCATGCGCCGTACCCGGTTCGGGAACAGGGAGGCGTAGACGGAGCCGACGTAGGTGCCGTGGGAGTAGCCCAGGTAATTGATTTTCTCCTGGCCGAGGGCGATCCGCATGAGGTCCATGTCGCGGGCGGTGTCCGCCGTCCGGAAGTACTTGAGCGTGTCACCGTACTTCTGCCCGCAGCTCTCGGCGAATGTGCGCGCCCGGTTCACCCACACCGCTTCTTCGGCGTTGCCGGCCGGAACGTAGTCGGGCCGGGCCCCGCCCGGGTAGAGGTACGTGGGATCGCAGCTGATCGACGGCTCGCTCGCGCCGACGCCGCGCGGGTCGAAGCCGATCCAGTCGTACGTGGAGCCCACGGAGGTCAGCAGGCCGGTGGAGCCGTCCGCGAAGCGGGTCGGCAGATCCCGTCCGATGGTGCCCGGCCACTGGCCCCGGTTCAACAGGACGACGCCCTGGTACTGCGATTCGGGCGAGGTGTGCTTGGCCCGGGTCAGGGCCAGAGTGATCTTCTGGCCGTTCGGCCGGGAGTGGTCGAGTGGAACCTCGAGGGAACCGCACTCGAGCCCCACGAGATAGTCGTCCATCAGAGGGTCGTCGTCCGGACAAGGTGACCAGGCGATTCCGGCAATCGGCCGGTCGGCCGGCCGGGCCGCCGCCGCGGAGGGGACCACGGTGACCTGTGCCGTCAGACCCAGCGCAACCGCCGCCGCGCCGGCTAACAGTTTTCTCATCCATTCCCCCATTGCTCGAAAGCGAATGCATTCACAGATGCGTGGCCGCTGATTCGACAGGGCTCGACGCGCTTTGTCAAACCAGCTTCACAGGTCGAATCAATGAGTTCGTGCGGCGGCGATTCGGCGGGGGAATGCGGCACGTAACGCTGCAACAGCGCCTATTCGGGTCTTACCTCGCCAGTCCGGCCATTCGAATCGTCCCAGGCTGACGCCGGTGCGGAGGGAAGCGCTGTCGGAGGTCGTGGTGCGGCCATCGATCGGTCGGCCGACGGCGGGGTGCCCGGCCGGCCGACATGGCTGGCGGAAAATGCACAGTGATGGCGACGAGGAGCGGTTCGGCCTGCCGACCCGGTCGGTCGATCATGCGGATCGGGTCGATTCTTCAGTCCTTACGGCACGGGCGTCCGGAGGCGGTGACGGCCGAGGGGAATTCAAATAACTCGATGCCGGCGGATTCGGTCCACACGAAGGGACCCGGCCGAGGGCGACTGCCCCGGCCGGGTCCCTGTCGGACCGGTCACCCGGTGACCAGCGACTCCATCCGTCGGACCACATCGGCCGGCGTCGGGAGCGCGGCGATCTCGGCGGCCAGGGCTCGCGCCCGCCGGGAGTACCGCGGGTCGGCGAGGATCTCCCGGCTGTCCGCGGCCATGGCGTCAGCCAGGTCATGGCTCCCCTCCGGCAGCTCCGACCGGATCGTCCGCGCCGCGCCTGCGGCCGACAGGACGCCGGCGATCGCCCTGGTGTGCGTGTTCGGGGGAGTGATCAGCTGGGGGACCCCCGCCGTCATGATGGTCATCGCGGTGGTCGCCCCGCCGTGGTGCACCGTCAGGTCGCAGGTGGGGACGACGACGTCCAGCGGGATCCAGCCGACGCGGACGTCGTCCGTGTCCGCCCCGAACTCCGCGGCGACCTCCGCGTGCGCCGCGATCACCACCTCGGCTCCCGCGGAGGTGAGCTGCCGCACCAGGTGGTGCAGCGCGCTGCCGGCGAGCATGCGGTGGTGCGTCCCGGAGGTGATCAGCACCCGGGGCCGGTCCGTCGGCCGGGTGTACATCCATCGTTCGAGGCGGCGCTGAGGATTCGTCGCGACGAAACCCATGGGCTGCGCCCGCGCCGACGGCGACGGCCCGAGGGACGGCGGAGTGACGTCGATCAGCATCGCGGGATCCGGGAGCCCGCCCAGGCCCAGGTCCTTCAGCTGCGGCGCCAGCTCCTCCTCGGCCGCCGGATCGATCTCCGTCATCGGGATCTGGAGGTACTCGGCGTGCCGGACGAAGGGGACGCCCAGCCGGGTGGCGAGCAGGCCCGCCGCGTAGCTCATCGAACTCCCGAGGACCACGTCGGGAGCCCAGTCCTCCGCGAGGTCCCGCAGGGTGGGCGTCGCGGCGGCGGCCATCCTGGCCAGGCCGCGGCCGGCGACCACCATCTCGTCCGTCGAGCCGACGCCGGTCAGGAAGTGCCGGATCGGCTCCGGCATGATCGACACTCCGGGTACGCCGATGCCCTCCACCGCATCGATCAGCGGTTCGTTCGTGGCCACCAGGAGCTCGTGCCCCGCGTTGCGCACCGCCTTCGCCAGAGCGGCGGTCGCGTAGACGGTGACGTGGCTGCCGGTGGTGAGGAACAGGAATCTCATGCTCGGTCGCCGGCCTTCCGCGCGGGGCCGCCGGCCTCCGGGCGGCACTCGACCACGAACTGGCCGGACGGCGTGCGCCCGTACGCGGTGACCGCCAGGCCGGCCCGCGCCGCCAGGGTACGGAACTCGTCCAGCGTGCGGGGCTTGCCGCCGGTCTGCACCATCATCATCAGCCCGGCCCGGGCAGCCTCCCGCCCGGGGGAGACGCCACCGACCACGACGACGCGACCCCGTGGGGCTGCGGCCTCGGCGCACCGGGTGAGCAGGGCGGCGGCCTCCTCGTCGGGCCAGTCCAGCAGCAGGCGCTTGAGCAGGTACACGTCCGCTCCGGGCGGGAGCGGGTCGAAAAAGCTCTGCCCGCTGACCCCGGCCCGGTCGGCGACCCCGGCGGCGGCGAAGACCTCCGCGGCTCGGGCGACCGCACGGGGCAGGTCGACCAGGGTGCCGTGCACGTGCGGCCGGACCCGCAGGATCTCGGCCAGCGTCTCGCCGGTACCGCCGCCCACGTCGACGACGTGGTGGACGTCCGCCCAGTCGTCCTCGACGAGAACGGCGGGATCCGAGGCGTCGCCGGCCCGATGGCCCATCATGGCGTCGTAGCTCTCCGCGATCTCGGGATGAGCCTCGAGGTCCTCCCAGAACGAGCGTCCGAAGACGGTCTCGTAGCCCGGGCGGCCGGTGCGGACGGTCGCGAGCAGCCCGCTCCAGGCGGCGGCGCTGCGACCGCCGTGGCCGTCGAGGGTGAGCCCGCGCAGCGGACCGGGCTCCAGCAGGGTGCGGGCCGCCTCGTTCAACGCGAACTCGCCCTCGGCCGGCTCCTCGAAGACGCCCTTGCCCACCAGATGGCGCAGGACCCGCGCGAGCGCGTCGCGATCGCAGTCCGTCTTCCGGGCGAGCTCCCCGATCGTCGTGACGCCGGCTGCCACGTGCTCGGCGATGCCCAGTGTCACCACCACCCGCAGGCTCCACGGGGTCGCCAGATCACTGAGCGAATCGACATCCACCTTCTCCGACATTTGCCACCTCCAGTGGTCGACGCGGCTCGACAGCCCACGGCTGGGCCGCCTGGAATTCGCTGCCGGAATTTCCCCACCGGCCCTGGCCGAAGTCGGCCCACTGCCACGCCTGCGGGCGGGCGGCACCGGAGCGCCTCACGATAGCGGCATTCATCGATCCGCACAGCTCGTTCAGAACTGCGCGCGATGGTTCCGGATGCCGTTCGACCGGCGAGAACGTTCAGTTGAACACGGCCGACCGCAATCGCGAGGTTGTGGCGGGATCGGCCAGATGCCAAGCTCCGTCGAGGTCGAGTACGTCGGCGCTCACCGAGCGATTAAATCGGCATTTCCGGCTCCTCTCCTCTGGCGAAAGACGAATCGACATGGCAGACACGTACCAAGCCAGCCGGCAATGGGAACGCATCAGCAGGCACTGGGTGACCGAGGAAGCGGCCGTCGACCTCGCGAATTTCAAGTCGGGGCGGCCGAACCACAAGATCTCGCTGTGGAATCCCGAGGTGAACGGCGTCCGGTACCTGAAGACGCTCGTCCACAACCTGGCGACAGCGCTCGGGCCGGCCGACTGGGAGCGGCTGCGCAGGACCACCCACCGGGACGTGGGCAACCCCATCGCCGTCCGCGTGGGCGGCGAGAGCATCTGCCTCGACTATCTGCAGGCCACCCTCGAACTCGGTTTCATCGAGCAGAGCGTCGACCTGGCGGGTGCGAGCGTCCTCGAGATCGGTGCGGGCTACGGACGAACGTGTCACACCCTGCTGTCGAACCACGACATCGCCGCCTACTGCATCGTGGACCTGCGCAGCACCATGCACCTCAGCCGGCGGTATCTCCGGGAGGTCCTCGACGACGCCCGGTTCGCCAAGATCCGTTTCGTCCCGGTGGAGGACGAGGACGTGAACGCGGCGCTGCGCGAGAGCGAGTTCGATCTGTGCATCAACATCGACTCGTTCGCCGAGATGGCCCCGGAGACCGCACGGAGCTACCTCGACCTCATCGGCGAGCGGGGCACGGCCCTGTACGTGAAGAACCCGGTCGGCAAGTACTGGGACCAGAGCCTGGACGGGCACGTCGAGGGCGACGACGCCCTGCGCCGGGCGATGGAGACCGGCCTGCTGCGCGAGGTGCTCGACATCCACGACGACCGGGCGGTGCGCGCTGCCGTCCCGGAGTTCATCGCTGCCTACCGGCCCGGTGACGACTGGCGCTGCGTCGCCGACGCCTGGGCCGTGCCGTGGAGCTTCTACTGGCAGGCGATCTACCGCCGGGGGAGGCCGAGCACCGGCCCGCAGCGGTGACCGTGCCGGGGGACGGAAGCAGGCGAGTACCGAAGGTCGGAGGAACAGTGGGTCCACTGGTGAGCGTGCTGGGTGCGTCCGGATACCTGGGATCGGTCGTCACCGCCCGCCTCTCGCAGCTCCCGATCCGGCTGCGTGCCGTGTCGCGCCGGGTCAGCCCGATCCCGGACGAGGTGGTGGCCGACGTGGAGATCCGTACCGCCGACCTCACCGACCCGCGATGTCTCGCCGACGCCGTCGCGGACGCCGACGTGATCCTTCACCTCGGTAAGCACAGCGGCGGATGGCGTGACGCGGACACGCCGGAGGGCGATCGGGTGAACGTCGGCGTCGCGCGCGACCTCGTCGACATCCTCGGCCGGCGACGGCCGGCAGCGGCGCCTCCGGTGGTGGTGTTCGCCGCGACGACCTCGCAGGTCGGCCGTCCGCCCGAGCACCCTATGAACGGCAGCGAGCCGGACCGCCCGGAGACGGCGTACGACCGTCAGAAGCTCCGGGCCGAGGGCATCCTCAAGGCCGCGACCGAGGCGTCGGTGATCCGGGGCGTGAGCCTGCGGCTGCCGACGGTCTTCGGCCAGAGCGGGTTGTCCCGCGTACCCGACGTCGGCGTGGTCTCCGCGATGGCGCGTCAGGCGATCGCCGGCCGGCCGTTGACCATGTGGCACGACGGAACGGTCAAGCGCGACCTGGTGTACGTCGAGGACGCGGCGGACGCCTTCCTGGCAGCCATGCGGCGACCTGACGAACTGGCCGGCCGGCACTGGCTGGTGGGCACCGGCCGGCACGACACGGTCGGCTCGGTGTTCCGTGTGATCGCGGCGTCGGTCGCCGCGCACACGGGTCGGCCGCCGGTGCCGGTGACGTCCGTGCCGCCGCCCGCGCACGCGCCTGTGATCGATTTTCTGAGCGTCACGATTGATCCCGCACCCTTCCAGCTCGCTTCCGGCTGGCGGGCGCGGACGGCGCTCGACGATGCCGTGGACCGCACTGTCGCCGCTCTGCTGGATCGCGGTGAAGCTACCGGAGAGGAGCCCCATGTACGGACGTGACGTGGCCGAGATCCATGACGACCTCAACGAGAGCCGGGGAAAGGACTACCGGACCGAAGCGGAGTACATCACCGAGGTGGTCCGTAGCCGGTTCCCCGGAGCGCGTTCCCTGCTCGACATCGGGTGCGGCGCGGGCGGCCACCTCGTGCACTTCGCCGAGTTCTTCGACACCGTCGGAGGGATCGAGCTGTCGGAGGACATGCTGGCCGTGGCCCGGGGCAAGCTGCCCGGTGCCGGGCTGCACCAGGGCGACATGCGGGGGTTCGACCTCGGCCGCGAGTACGACGCCGTGGTGTGCCTGTTCGGGTCCGTCGGCCACACCCATGACGAGGACGAACTGCGGCAGACGCTGCGCTGCTTCGGGCGGCATCTCTCCGCCGGTGGCGTCGTCGTGGTCGAGCCGTGGTGGTTCCTGGAGAAGTCGGTGGACGGATTCATCTCCGGTGACGTCGTCCGGAGCGGCCGGTCGACCATCGCGCGGATGTCGCACACCGCGCGTTCCGGGCACCGGTCGACAATGGACGTGCACTTCCTGGTGGCCGACCCGGAGACCGGGGTGCGGCACTTCGCCGAGACGTACACCCACACGTTGTTCAGCCGGGCCCAGTACGAGGCGGCCTTCGCCGCGGCCGGCTTCGACGCCGACTACATCGAGGACGTCCAGGGCGGCCGGGGACTCTTCGTCGCCGTCGCCGCCGAGGAGCGGCCGTGACGATCCGGGTGTGGGACTACCTCGCCGAGTACGAGAGTGAGCGTCCGGACGTCCTCGACGCGGTGGAGACGGTGTTCCGGTCCGGCCAGCTGGTGCTCGGCGCGAGCGTCCAGGGCTTCGAGGAGGCGTTCGCCGCCTACCACGGCGTCCCGCACTGCGTCAGCGTGGACAACGGGACGAACGCCATCAAGCTGGGTCTGCAGGCGCTCGGCGTGGGACCCGGAGACGAGGTCGTCACCGTGTCCAACACCGCCGCACCGACCGTCGTGGCGATCGACGCGGTGGGCGCCACGCCGGTGTTCGTCGACATCCGGGCGGACGACTACCTGATGGACACCACGCAGGTGGAGGCGGTCCTCACCGAACGGACCCGCTGCCTGCTTCCGGTTCACCTGTACGGACAGTGCGTCGACATGCGGCCGCTGCGCGAGGTCGCCGACCGCCACGGCCTGCTGATCCTGGAGGACTGCGCCCAGGCGCACGGGGCACGCCACGGCGGTGTGCTCGCCGGCACGATGGGCGACGCCGCGGCGTTCTCGTTCTATCCGACGAAGGTGCTCGGCGCGTACGGTGACGGTGGCGCGACGATCACCGCGGACGACGCGGTGGCGGCCAACCTGCGGCGCCTGCGGTACTACGGCATGGAGAGCCGCTACTACGTGGTGCAGACGCCGGGGCACAACAGCCGGCTGGACGAGGTGCAGGCCGAGATCCTGCGTCGCAAGCTCACACGTCTCGACCGGTACATCGCGGACCGGCGCGCGGTGGCGCAGCGGTACGCGGAGGGCCTCAGGGACACCGACCTGGTCCTGCCCCGGGTGGCCGACGGGAACGACCACGTGTACTACCTCTACGTGGTGCGGCACCCCCGCCGGGACGAGATCCTGACGCGGCTGCGCGGCTACGGGATCGAGCTGAACGTCAGCTACCCCTGGCCGGTGCACACCATGACCGGGTTCGCCCACCTCGGCTACCGGGAGGGCTCGCTTCCGGTCACCGAGGCGCTGGCCGGGCAGATCTTCTCGCTGCCGATGTATCCGTCTCTCCCGGTCGACGTCCAGGAGAAGACGATCAGTGCCCTCCGAGACATCCTCAAGACGCTGTGAACGGCCGGTTCTAGGGAGATCAGGTGAAGGTCGAAGAGCTCGCGGTCACCGGTGCGTTCGTGTTCACGCCCGACGTCTACCCCGACCATCGTGGATCGTTCGTGTCGCCGTTCCAGCAACGGGCCTTCGCCTCGGCGAAGGGTGCGCCGTTCCTCCCCGTCACGCAGACGAATCACAGCGTCTCCCGCCGGGGCGTCGTGCGGGGCATCCACTACACCGTCACCCCGCCGGGCACGACGAAGTACGTCTACTGTGCGGCGGGTGAGGCCATCGACATCGTGGTCGACATCCGGGTCGGCTCGCCGA
The DNA here is from genome assembly GCF_027460145.1 of Micromonospora sp. WMMA1949. NCBI lineage: Bacteria > Bacillati > Actinomycetota > Actinomycetes > Micromonosporales > Micromonosporaceae > Micromonospora > Micromonospora sp. WMMA1949. The sequence goes on from NZ_JAPZBG010000001.1 coordinate 5,012,356, forward strand.
CGTACGGCAAGTGGGACGCCGTGCGGGTGAACCCGCGGGACTTCCGCGCGGTGTATTTCCCGGTCGGGGTCGGGCACGCCTTCGTGGCGCTGGCCGACGACACGGTCATGTCGTACATGCTGACCAGCGCCTACGTGCCCGAGTACGAAAAGGCGATCTCCGTGTTCGACCCGGACCTGGGGCTGCCGATTCCCGGGGACATCGAGCCGATCGTCTCCGAGCGGGACAGCGTGGGCCCGCGGCTGGCGGAGGCGGCCGAGGCGGGCCTGCTACCGGACTACCAGGAGTGCCGGGCCATCGAGGAGCGGCTGCTCCGCTCCGCCTCGTGAGCCGCGCCGGGGCGTGGCGGAACCGCACCCGCGGGCCGGGTCCGCCCCACGACGAGCCGGCCCGGTGACCGGAGGTCCGGTCGCCGGGGTCCCGGCGCCGCCGCGCACCCGTTCGCCCCGCTCGCTGCCCACCCGGTTCCGGTGAAAGGACGCACCGCATGCCATCTGTGGTTCGCATGGGAGTCCTGGGGTGCGCGAGCATCGCGCTCCGCCGGGTCCTGCCGGCGATGATCGAGGCGGACGGCATGGAGCTGCGGGCCGTCGCGAGCCGTGATCCCGCCAAGGCGCACGCGATCGCCGAGCGTTTCGGCTGCGTGGCCGCCGAGGGGTACGACGACCTGCTGGACCGGCCCGACATCGACGCGGTCTACATCCCGCTGCCCACCGGCCTGCACGCGTACTGGGCGAGCCGCGCCCTCGCCGCCGGCAAGCACGTGCTCTCGGAGAAGCCGCTCACCAGTGACCACGCCACCGCCCGTGACCTCGTGAACCAGGCGAAGGGCGCGGGTCTGTGGCTGATCGAGAACTACATGTTCCTCCACCACCGCCAGCACGACATGGTCCGTGACCTCGTCGCGCAGGGCAGGATCGGCGAGCCCCGCGTCTTCACCGCGAGCTTCGGCATCCCCCCGCTCGACGCGGCGAACTGGCGGTACCACGTCGAGCTCGGTGGTGGGGCGCTGCTCGACGTGGGCGTCTACCCACTGCGCGCCGCCACCTACTTCCTCGGCGCCGACCTGGAGGTCGTCGGGTCGGTGCTGCGCATCCATCCGGTCCGGGGCGTCGACGTGGCCGGGCATGCCCTGCTCAGTACCCCGTCGGGCGTGACGGCCGAGCTGTCCTTCGGTTTCGAGCACGCGTACCGGTCCTGCTACTCGCTCTGGGGCGACCGGGCCCGCCTCACCCTGGACCGGGCCTTCACACCGCCGGTGACCCGGCAACCAGTGGTCCGGATCGAAGCGGAGGACCACGCCGAGGAGGTCGTTCTCCCCGCCGACCACCAGTTCAAGAACATCGCGGAGTTCTTCGCCCGGTCCCTGCTCGACGGCGGGGACTACACGCCGCACGCCGAAGCGATCTGCCAGCAGGCCGAGCTCGTCGACAAGGTGCGGTCCAGCGCGATCCGCATCACCGAGCCTCGCCGGGTGCAGTGGAGCGGGATCGCCGGATGACAGGGCCGGCGGTCCTCGACGGAGAGGAACCGCCGGCCCGCGCCGGACGTCCGGTCACCGGGACGGTCGCGCCCCGCCGGTTCTCGACGCCATGAACTCCGCGACCGTCGCCACGAACGTCGCCTTGTCGGCGTCCGGCAGGCGGAAGTACGGCGCGAGGACCTCGGACAACCCCGGCCGGACGAACGTCATCGGCTGGTCGCGCCGGTGCAGCGGTTCGATCACGCACACGTCCCCGGGCCCGGTGCCGCGGTACGCCATGTCCGTGGCGACCGTGAACCACTGCTGTTCCCCGGCGATCGTTCCGCGCGCGCGGGCCACCGACTGTTCCTTCAGGCAGCGCGGAGCATGACTGGCGGCGGCGATCTGCAGCACCGTGTCGACGCCGTGCGCGGCGAAGATGCCGGCGGCCGCCTCGATCTCGGCGACCGTGTTGTGCACCGGCTGCGTGATGACGATGTCGTGCAGGGCCTGGCGGAACGCCGCGCGCTCCGCGTCCGACAACCGGTCGAGCAGGGGCTTCAGGCGGCTGAACTCGTCCAGCCTGGAGAGGTTGTCCAGAAAGAACCTCTTGGTGTACTCGCCCTCACCGACGCCGTCCCGCCGGGAGAAGCCGCCGCCGATGACGATGCAGGCGAGTTCGTGATCGCCGCCCAGTGTCAGGACGGCTCGCGCCAGCGTGCCCAGGTCACCCAGACGGTCGTCCTCGGGCACGCCGACGACCAGTTCCGCCCACCCGTCGGTGGCCAGATGGCGGCTGTGCAGGAGCACTCCCACTCTCGTCGTCAACACGGAACTCCTCCCGGTGGGGGCACGACGGAGGCTCGCCCGATCCGGGCGGCGAGAAGGGTGAGGGCCGGCGGCTAGCCGGCGGCGGCCAGCTGCTCGATTGTGCCGACCATCTCGGCCGTCGTGGGCAGCTTACCGATCTCGGTGGCCAGGACCCGCGCGCGCTCGGCGAACCGGCGGTCCGAGAGGATCTGCCGGCAGGCCGCGGCGACGGCGTCGACCGCTTCCCGGTACGCCTCCTGGCCGGCCTGGCGGGGGGCCGGCGGCACGGCGAGGGCGGCACCGAAGTCGCCCAGGGCCTTCGCGATGGTCCTCGAGTAGTCGTTGTCCGGGGTGATCAGCTGCGGCACGCCGGCGTTCATGAGCGTCATCGCGGTGGCCGCGCCGCCGTGGTGCACCGCGAGGTCGCAGGTGGGAGCGACGACGTCGAGCGGCACCCAGCCGATGCGCACGTCGGAGAACTGTGCGCCGAACTCCTCGGCGGCGCGGTCCGGTGCCGCGATCACGACCTCCGCCCCGGCTGCCGTCAGCTGGTCGACCAGCTGACGCATGACGCCGGTGTGCGAGTGCAGCATGAGATTGCGCGTTCCCGCGGTGACCAGCACTCGTGGGCGCCCTGCGGGCCGGGTGTACATCCACGGGTCGAGTCGGCCCTGGCGGTTCCTCGGGATCCAGCGCATCGGTCGTGCGCCCGGGGTGGGCGACGGCCGCAGGCACGGCGGGCAGACGTCGATGAACAGGTCGGCCTCCGGCGGCCCGGTGAGGCCGAGACGCTCCAGGTCGGGCTCGATTCCCGGCTCCGGCCGCAGCGGGACGATGTCCCAGTAGTGGCGTACGTACAGCGCCTTCAGATGGGTGGCGAGGATGCCGGGGACGTGCGACAGGCCACCGACGACCACATCGGCCGGCCACTGCCGGGTCAGCTCCAGCAGCGCCTGCAGCCTGGCCGCGGGCATCCCCGGATGAGGTGAGGGGACCACCGGCAGTCCGATCGCCGTCGCCGTCTCCAGCAGCGGCTCGTCGGCGGTCACGAGGATCTCGTGCCCGGCGCTCCGGGCCGCCGTCGCGAGCGGGGCGATGGAGAACACGGTGGACTGGCTACCGCCTACGGTGAACAGGAATTTCATCGTGATCCGTCTTCTTCTCGACGACTGCGGACAGGTGCACCACGACGGACCGGCGTCCTCGCGGCGCGTTCGGGCACGTGCGGGGGTCCACGCGAGACGCGCGGGCGGCGGCGGACCGGCCCGGGAGCCGCGGCCGCCGGACGACGCGCAGGCGGGGCCGGGGCGACAGCGCGGCGGCCGGGGCCGGACGCCTCACGTCCCGCTCCCGGATGTGGAGGGCGGAGCCGCGCGGCGACGCAGCCGGTCGGTGAGTTCCGGCCCGTGGGAGATCGCGAGCCGCACGATGTGACAGATCCGGTCGATGTCCGTGGGGGAGACGGCCGGGCCGGTCGGCAGGGCGACCACCTGCTCGGCCAGGCGCTCGGTGTGCGGCAGCGAGGTCGGACGCTCCGAGCGGTAGGGCTCGAGCTGGTGGCAGGCGGGCGAGAAGTAGCGCCGCGCCCCGGCGTTCTCCGCCGTCAGCACCTCGATCATCAGGTCGCGGTGGATGCCGGTGACCGCTTCGTCGATCTTGAGGATCACGTACTGCCAGTTGGGATCCTCCTGCTCGTCGAAGTCGACTACGGAGAGCCCGCCCACCCCGCGCAACGCGGAGCGGTAGTGCGCGTGGTTGGCGCGATTGTGCCGTACGATCTCGCCGAAGGCGTCCAGCGAGGTCAGTCCCATGGCCGCGGAGGCCTCGGTCATCTTGGCGTTGGTGCCGATGCCCACGCTGCGGCCGTCGGCGGTGATGCCGAAGGTCCGCAGGACGCGGAGCTCCTGGGCCAGCCCGTCGTCGTCGGTGACGACGGCGCCGCCCTCGAAGCAGTTGACCACCTTCGTGGCGTGGAAGCTGAACACCTCGGCGGAGCCGAAGCCGCCCACGCGCCGGCCCTGGAAGCTGGACCCCAGCGCGTGTGCCGCGTCGAAGGTGAGCGTGAGGCCGTGCCGCGCGGCCACCTTCTCCAGCTCGTCGGCCCGGCCGGGGCGGCCCCACAGGTGGACGCCGACGATGCCGGAGGTCCGCGGCGTGACGGCCGCCTCCACCTGCTCCGGGTCGAGGCATCCGGTGACCGGATCGACGTCGCAGAAGACCGGTGTCAGGCCCAGCACCCGGGCGGCGTGCGGCGTGGCCACATAGGTCATCGCGGGCATGACGACCTCACCCGACAGCCCGGTGGCCATGTAGAGCAGTTGCAGCGCCAGGGTGCCGTTGCACGTCGCCACGCAGTGCCGGACGCCCGCCAGGTCCGCGATGCGCTCCTCGAACTCGCGGACCAGCGCGCCGTTGGTGAGCCATTCGTTGTCCATCGCCGTGTTCAGCCTGTCGAACAGACGCGACCGATCGCCGACGCTGGGCGTTCCCACCTGCAGGAACCGTGAGAACTCCGGGGTCCCGCCGAGCGCAGCGAGATCAGCGAGTGTGTCTTTCACGCGCGGGCCTCCATCATGCCGTGCGACGTGCCATGGGCCGGCGGTGTGCCGGAACGACAGCGTCCCGGACGGTGCTCGCACCTCGGTTGAGCGCAACTGGGGTGACGCCCGCCGGGGCTATCAGGCGGAACCGCTCCACCGCCCTTCCAGTGGACCTCCACCATGGGTCGGCCGTGCCCGGCGACGCTCGGAAACATGAAACTTCTCGTGACCGGGGGAGCCGGCTTCGTCGGCTCCGAGTACGTACGCAGCATGCTCGGCGGCGCCTACGAGGGTTACGAGAACGCGGAGATCACCGTCCTCGACAAGCTCACGTACGCGGGCAGTCTGACGAACATCCCGGTGGACGATCCGCGGCTCACCTTTGTCCGAGGCGACATCGTCGACCGCGAGCTGCTTCTCGACCTGCTGCCGGGACACGACGCGGTCGTCCACTTCGCGGCCGAGAGCCACGTGGACCGGTCGCTGCTCGACGCCTCGCCGTTCACGACGACGAATGTGCTGGGGACCCAGACGCTGCTGGACTGCTGCCTCCGGACAGGCATCAGCCGGGTGGTGCAGGTCTCGACCGACGAGGTGTACGGCACCATCGCCCACGGGTCGTGGACGGAGGATCACCCGCTCCTGCCGAATTCCCCGTACGCCGCCTCGAAAGCGGCGGCCGACCTGCTCGCGCGCTCGTACCACCGTTCGCACGGGCTGCCGGTGGTGATCACCCGCTGCTCGAACAACTACGGGCCGTACCAGCACGTCGAGAAGATGATCCCGCGCTTCGTCACCAACCTGCTCAGCGGCCGGCCGGTGCCCCTCTACGGCGACGGCCGCAACGTCCGGGAGTGGCTGCACGTCGCGGACCACTGCCGGGGCGTGCAGCTGGCGTTGGGGAAGGGTCGTGACGGCGAGGTCTACCACCTGGGCAGCGGCACCGAGCTGACCAACCGGGACCTGACCGCCGAGCTCCTGCGCCTGTGCGGGGCGGACTGGGACGCGGTGCGGCCGGTCGCCGACCGCAAGGGGCACGACCTCCGGTACTCCCTCGACGACAGCAAGGCCCGCCGCGAGCTCGGCTACGCCCCGCAGGTGCCCTTCGAGTCGGGCCTCGCCGAGGTCGTCGCCTGGTACCGGACCAACAGCGACCGGTGGGCCGACGAGTCGGAGCGGCACGACACGCAAGCCGCACCAGAGCCGGCAATGCCCGGTCCGGACACAGAGGAACAGGGGTCGATGAACATGAAGGCTGTCGGGACGACCGCGGCGGTGTCGCGGTGAGTGTTCGCAAAGTGGTGATCACCGGTCTCGGCGTCGTGGCGCCCGGCGGCGTGGGTACCAAGGCGTTCTGGCAACTGATCACCGCCGGTCGCACCGCGACCAGGCCGATCACCGCCTTCGACGCGTCCGCCTTCCGGTCCCGGATCGCTGCCGAGGTGGACTTCGAACCGGCTCAGGCCGAGCTGTCCCACCGGGAGATCAGCCGGCTGGACCGGGCGGCGCAGTTCGCCCTGGTCGCCACCAGGGAGGCGATGGCCGACAGCGGTCTGGAGACGGACCGGTCCGATCCCACCCGTGTCGGCGTGAGCCTCGGCACCGCCGTGGGTGCCACGTGCAACCTCGAGTCGGAGTACCTCGCTCTCAGCGACACCGGGCGGGAGTGGGTGCTCGACCACCACTACGCCGGCCCGCACCTGTACGACTACTTCATGCCCGGCTCCATGGCGGCGGAGGTCGCCTGGGACGTCAACGCCCAGGGCCCGGTCGCGGTGATCTCCGCGGGGTGCACCTCCGGACTGGACGCGGTCGGCCACGCGGTGGATCTGATCCGGGAGGGCGCGGTCGACGCGATGGTGACCGGTGGCACCGACGCGCCTATCTCACCGATCACCGTCGCCTGCTTCGACGCCATCCGGGCGACCTCGTCGAGCAACGACGACGCGGCCCACGCGCTACGCCCCTTCGACCGCACCCGCAACGGCTTCGTGCTGGGAGAGGGGGCCGCCGTGCTCGTCCTCGAGAGCGAGGAGCACGCCCGCGCCCGCGGTGCCCGGATCTACGCCGAGGTCACCGGATTCGCCTCCCGCAGCAACGCGTACCACATGACCGGCCTGCGGCCCGACGGCGCCGAGATGGCCGCGGCGATCACCGCCGCGCTGGCGGAGAGCAGGCTGTCACCGGAGGACGTCGACTACGTCAACGCGCATGGCACGGCGACGCAGCAGAACGACAGGCACGAGACGGCCGCGCTCAAGCGGGCGCTCGGCCACCACGCCTACTCGACACCGGTCAGTTCCATCAAGTCGATGGTGGGCCACTCCCTCGGTGCGATCGGCTCGATCGAGATCGCCGCCTGCGCGCTCGCCCTGGACCAGGGCGTGATCCCGCCGACCGCGAACCTCCACGAGCCGGACCCCGAGCTGGACCTGGACTACGTCCCGCTGCACGCGCGGGAGCAGAGGCTCGACACCGTCGTCAGCGTCGGCAGCGGCTTCGGAGGCTTCCAGAGCGCCATCGTGCTCGCCCGTCCCGGGCGGGGTGCGGCATGACCGCGGCGGTGATCACCGGGATCGGCGTCGCGGCGCCGAACGGCTTCGGGACCGAGAACTTCTGGGCCGCGACGTTGCGTGGCGAGTCCGCCATCCGCCCGGTCCGGCGCTTCGACGTGAGCGGGTACCCGGCCCGGCTGGGCGGCGAACTCGACGGATTCGATCCCGCCGACCACATTCCCAGCCGGCTTCTCCCGCAGACCGACCGGATGACCCAGTTCGCGCTGGCCGCGTCGGCCTGGGCGCTCGCCGACGCCCGCGTGGAACCCGGCGCCTACGAGGCGACCGAGACCGGCGTGGCGATGGCCGGGGCGTTCGGCGGCTTCGAGTACGGCCAGCGCGAGCTGGAGAACCTGTGGCGGTCCGGTCCCGAGCACGTCAGCGTGTACATGTCGTTCGCCTGGTTCTACGCCGTCAACACGGGGCAGACGTCGATCCGGCACGGCATGAGAGGCCCCGCCGGCGTCATCGTCAGCGACCAGGCGGGCGGGCTCGACGCGGTCGCGCAGGCCCGGCGGAACATCCGCAAGGGGTCCCGGCTCATGCTCTCCGGGGGCTTCGAGAGCTCCTTCTGCCCGTACGGCTGGGTGGCCCGGATGAGCGGCGGCACGCTGAGCACCGGCGACGATCCGCGAACCGCGTACGTGCCCTTCGACGTCGGCGCCCGTGGGTACGTCCCCGGTGAGGGTGGTGCCGTCCTGGTGGTCGAGGACGCCGCCGGCGCCCGCCGCCGGGGCGCGCACATCCACGGGGAGATCGCCGGGTACGCGGCGACGTTCGACGCCGCCGCGCGCCACGGTGGTGCGCGGGGACTGCGCCGCGCCGTGGAAGGCGCCCTGGCGGACGCGCAGATGACGGCCGCGGACATCGGCGTGGTCTTCGCCGACGGCTCCGGAACGCCGGACGAGGACCACGCCGAGGCCGAGGCGATCGCCGCCGTGTTCGGTCCGGGCGCGGTTCCCGTCACCGTCCCGAAGACCATGACCGGACGGATGAGCTCCGGCGGCGCGTCCGCCGACCTCGCGTGCGCCCTGCTCGCCATGCGCGACGGGCTCATTCCGCCGACGGTCAACGTGCGCACGGTCGCGGCCGGCGCGCAGATCGACCTCGTCACCGGCGGGCCCCGCCGGTGGGAACCCGGGGCCGCGCTGGTGATCGCCCGGGGCAGGGGCGGATTCAACTCCGCGATGGTGCTCCGGCGCGGCACCGCGTCCCCGGACGTCACCGCGGAAGCGACGAGCAACGACAGTGACATTCGAACCGGATCAGGAGGGGAGTAGTCGTGCAGCGGATAACTCTGCCGGACCTTGAGGAGATCATGCGCAGGTGCGCCGGGGACGACGAGTCGACGTCCTCGTTCCAGCAGGCTCCGGACCAGGCGTTCACCGACCTCGGATACGACTCGCTCGCGTTGCTCGAGACGCAGAGTGTCATCAAGCGGGACTACGGCGTCGAGATCTCCGAGCAGGCCCTGAGCGAGGCCACCACGCCGCGGCAGCTGGTGGACCTCGTGAACCGATGGCTGACCGCGGCCTGACCGGCGCCGGGGCGCCGGCCGGCCGGGACACGCCGGCCGAGGGCCCGCCGCAACCGCCACCTGCCCTGCTGATGCCGGGTCAGGGTTCCCAGTACCAGGGCATGGGCACGGGGCTGTACCGGGATGTCTCCGCCTTCGCGGCGATCATCGACGAGGTGTTCGAGCTCATGGGGAGGGCCGGGGAGCAGCTACGTTCCGACTGGCTCGCCGCCTCCCCGGAGCTTCCGGTCGACCATGCCAGCCGTTCGCAGCCGCTGCTGTTCGCCATCGACTACGCGCTCGGCAGGCTGCTGCTGGACCGCGGGCTGCGGCCGGCGGTCCTGCTGGGACACAGTGTCGGCGAGATGGCCGCCGCCACCCTCGCCGGCATCTTCGACCTGCCCGGCGCGACCCGCATCGTCGGGCAGCGGGTCGGCCAGTTCACCCTGGTGCCGCCGGGCGGAATGGCCGCCGTGGCGGCGTCCCGGGCCGAGGTCGAGCCGTACCTGCGGCCGGGTGTCGACGTCGGGGCGGTCAACACGCCCCGGCAGACGGTGATCGCCGGTGCGGACGAGCCGCTGCGGACCATAGTGGACGCCCTGCGCCAGGCCGGCTACACCTGTGCTGCGGTGCCGTCGACGGTTCCCTTCCACAGCGAGTGGCTGCGGCCGGCGGTCGACCCGGCCTGCTCCCTGCTGGCGAGCCTGCCGGCGAACCCGCCCCGGATCCCCGTGGTGTCCGGGTACACCGCCGGCTACCTGACCGAGGCCGAGGTGAAGGATCCACGGTACTGGGCCGAGCACCCGGTGAACCCGGTGCTGTTCTGGCCCGCCCTGGCGAGACTGGCGGAGGCCGGGCCCCACCTGCTGGTCGAGTGCGGCCCCGGCACCAGCCTGACCACCTTCGCCCGCCGGCACCCGGACGTCCGTTCCGGGCGGTGCGAGGTGCTGTCGCTGATCGGGCCGGCGGCGTCGGGCCCGGCCCGGGAGGCCGAGCACCTCGCCGCCGCGGCGGCCCGGCTGGGAGTCTCGCTGCCCTGATCCGCGGTGCCGCCCCCGGGTCAACCGCTGCTCGACCGGACCTGGTGAGGCCGGTGCCAGGCTGCGCAAGCACGATCCACCCAGGCGGTGGCCGTCCCCTAGGACCGCGGAGATGACATGGAGACCAACCAGCACGCCCTGTTTCCCCAGGTCGGTCGTCCGGCGCTGGTTCGACGCCCGGGTGACTGGCTCGAACGCGTCGAGCTGATCACCCCCGCGATGTGCGGCCCCAACTCGCTGTTCATCGGCCAGCTCGGCGACTGGACCTGGGACGCGGTCGGCGCCGCCTGCCACATCGATCCGTACTCCGCGGTGGATCCCGAGGGCAACCCCGTCTACCTGTCCTTCGCCTACTTCCGGGTCAAGGCCTGCAGCGATCTGTCCGTCGAGCAACTGACCTTCGGCGACCGGCTCCGCGTACGGTCGAAGGTGCTGTCCTGCGGCGGTGACTCGTTGCTCACCGTGCACCAGGTCAGCCGCTATCACGGGGACGCCGGTACGGAGGCCGCGTACGGCGACGGCCTCGCCATGGATGACTTCTTCCGCTACGACTCGCCCGGATGTGTGCACGTCGAGACGTTCAACCGCTGGATCCAGCGTTCCGGCGACGGCACGAACCACGGATTGCGGCGGGCGACGCCCATCGGCTTCCAGTCGCACCACCTGGACCCGATCGCCGACGAGCACACCCCCCGTCGCGTCGTGTCGATGGCGCGCCGGGCAGCCGGCTTCCGGAGCGAGGGGGAGCCGCCGCCGGAGGCCGGGCTCACGCTGACCTACCAGGTGAGCGCCAGTCGCGACCTCAACGGCGTCGGTCTGCTGTACTTCGCGTCGTACTTCTCGATCGTCGACTGGGCGGTCCTGACGTTGTGGCGCAGTCTCGGCCGGTCGTCCGACAGCTTCCTGCGCCGGCGGGTGCCGGACCGGCAGGTCTGCCTGTTCGCCAACGCGAACGCCGACGACGTCCTCGACGTCGCGGTCACGACATTCCCCGACGCCGGGGGTGAGGACGTGGTCGACGTGACGGTGCGCCGGCAGGACGGCAGCCTGCTCGCCGTGGCGCGTCAGCGCATCACCCAGAACCGGGCGGGATGAGCACGGCGCCCCGCCACCGGGCGGGGCGTCACGCCGGCTCCAGGCGGCTGTTGATGAACTCGACGAGTTCCCGGGGGGTCCGGACGAGGCCCAGGTCGTCCTCGGAGATCGGCACACCGTAGTCACGCTTGATGCGGCTGTGCGTCTCGAGCAGGGCGAGCGAGTCGTACCCCAGCTCGTCGAAGGGTTGGTCCGGGGCGTGCTCGAAGGACCGCCAGTCTCCGTCCCAGACGTACTGGCGCATGAGGTTCTCGAGCTCCCGCAACGTGATCGGCTGCACGACTGGCTCCTTGTCCTCGCAGATCGGGGCGCCGTCCGCCGCGCGGCCCCGCCACACGCGCTCGGCGCGGCGTCGCACCGCCGGACGTCTGGTCGAGTGTGCCGCCGTCCCCCGGAGGGCCGCTCAAATGTGAATGGAACACGAAAGGGGGAATCGCGAGAGCGTCGGCTGGACGGGCCGATCGAGTTTCGGCACGATAACCGCGTGCTCCCGCAGCAGCAGACGCCCGAGGAGGCCGCCGCCACGGCGCGCCTGCGCCGTCTCGCGCGGCTGCGCCGGGTGCGTGACCGGATCGACCGGGAGTACGCGCAGCCCCTGGACGTGCAGGCGCTGGCGCGCGGGGTGGCCATGTCGGCCGGTTATCTCAGCCGCGAGTTCCGGCTGGCGTACGGGGAGTCGCCGTACGCGTACCTGCTGACCCGGCGGGTGGAACGCGCGATGACCCTGCTGCGCCGCGGTGACATGACCGTCACGGAGGTCTGCTTCGCGGTCGGGTGTGCTTCTCTGGGCACGTTCAGCAGCCGGTTCACCGAGCTGGTCGGGGTGCCGCCCAGTGCGTACCGGCGTGCGGCGTCGCAGGCGACGGCCGGGATGCCGTCGTGCGTGTCGAAGCAGGTCACCCGGCCGATCCGGACCCGGGAGGAGCGGCAACCGGCCTGACGACGCGAGCTTGCCTTGAGCGCTGCGTGAGCGTTGCGGACGAAACTTCTGCCGCATCGCCAACAGAGGAGCCTCATCGTGGTTCTCGCCGCCGGTCCGACCCGGATCCAGGACAGTGACCGCCGGGATCCGGTGGTCCGTCTCCGCCAGCTGTTCGACCCGGGCACCCTCCGGCTCGTCCACGGGGACGACGACACCGGCGTCGCGGTCGTCCGCGGCCGCGTGGCCGGCGGACCGGTGATCGCGTACTGCACCGACGCCCGGATCATGGGCGGCGCCCTGGGCGCGGACGGCTGCCGCCGCGTCGTGGCCGCCATCCAGGCGGCGGTGGTCGAGCACTGTCCGGTCGTCGGGGTCTGGCACTCCGGCGGTGCCCGTCTGTCCGAGGGCGTGGCGGCACTCGACGGCGTCGGCCGGATGTTCGCCGCGATGGTGCACGCGTCCGGCCGCGTTCCGCAGATCTCCGTCGTGCTCGGCCCCGCCGCCGGTGGTGCGGCCTACGGCCCGGCGCTGACCGACGTGGTGGTGATGTCGTCCGAGGCGCGGGTGTTCGTCACCGGTCCCGAGGTGGTCCGCCGCGTCACCGGGGAGCAGGTCGACATGGAGAGCCTCGGCGGTCCGGACACCCACGGCCGCCGCTCCGGCGTCGCCCATGTGGTCGTCCCCACCGAGAGCGACGCGTTCGCGCGGGCGCGTGCCCTGACGACGCTGCTCGGGCAGCAGGGGACGTACGACGTGGCTGCCGTGCGGACGCCGTCGAACCTGTCGGCGCTGCTGCCGGAGAACCCCAATCGCGCCTACGACGTGCGTCCCCTGGTCCGGGCGATCCTCGATCCGGCGGAGGAGCACGGTTTCCTGGAGTTGCAGCCCCGCTGGGCGCCGAACGTCGTGGTCGGGCTGGGACGCCTGGCCGGTCGCACGATCGGGGTCGTGGCCAACAACCCGCTGCGCAAGGGCGGATGCCTGGATGCGCTCGGCGCGGAGAAGGCGGCCATGTTCGTCCGGCGGTGCGACTCCTTCGGCGTGCCCCTTCTCGTGCTCGTCGACGTGCCCGGTTACCTGCCCGGCCTCGACCAGGAGTGGACCGGTGTGGTGCGCCGTGGCGCGAAGCTGTTGCACGCGTTCGCCGAGGCGGTGGTGCCCCGGGTCACCCTCGTGACCCGGAAGTCCTACGGCGGCGCGTACATCGCGATGAACTCCCGCGCGCTGGGTGCGAGCGCGGTCCTGGCCTGGCCGCAGGCGGAACTGGCGGTGATGGGCGCGGAGGCCGCGGTGGCCGTCCTGCACCGCCGCACCCTGGCCGCCGCACCCGACGACGAGCGCGAGGCCCTGCGGACGCAGCTGATCAAGGAGTACGAGCAGGACTCGGGCGGGGTGCGACGCGCCCTGTCCATCGGTGTCGTCGACGAGGTCATCGATCCCTCGCTCACCCGGTCGAAGGTGGTGACGGCGCTGATCGCGGCACCGGCCCGCCGGGGAGCGCACAAGAACATCCCGCTGTGACCGCGCGGACCGTGACGCCCACGTACGGACCGACCCACAGCCACAGCTTGCGAGGAGGACTCGAGTGAAGGGCATCATCCTGGCCGGCGGTTCGGGAACGCGCCTGCACCCGGTGACGCTGGCGATGTCGAAGCAGCTCCTACCCGTCTACAACAAGCCGATGATCTACTACCCGCTCTCGGTGCTCATGCTCGCCGACATCCGGGACATCCTGATCATCTCCACCCCGCGTGACCTGCCGCTCTTCGAACGGCTCCTCGGCGACGGGTCGCAGTTCGGGCTGTCGTTGACCTACGCTCCCCAGCCGGCTCCCCGGGGTCTGGCCGACGCCTTCATCATCGGCGCGGAGCACGTCGGCGACGATCCGGTCGCCCTGATCCTCGGCGACAACATCTTCCACGGCTACGGCTTCTCCGAGGTGCTGCAGGCGGAGAGCCGCGACATCGACGGCTGCGTCCTCTTCGGCTATCCGGTGACCGACCCCGAGCGGTACGGCGTGGGCGAGACCGACGCGACGGGCCGGCTCATCTCCATCGAGGAGAAGCCGGAGAAGCCGCGGTCCAACCGCGCCATCACCGGGTTGTACTTCTACGACAACGACGTGGTGGACATCGCCAAGAACGTCCGCCCGTCCGCGCGCGGCGAAATCGAGATCACCAGGGTCAACCAGGTCTACCTGGAGCGCGGCAAGGCCCGGCTGGTCGACCTCGGGCGGGGCCTGGCCTGGTTGGACGCCGGCACCTACGACTCACTGCTGCAGGCCGGGCACTACCTGCAGACCCTGGAGCAGCGGCAGGGGATCCACATCGCCTGCCTGGAGGAGGTCGCCCTGCGGATGGGCTTCATCGACGCCGACGCCTGCCTCAGCCTCGGCGCCCAGCTGGCCCACACCGAGTACGGCAGGTACGTCATGAACGTGGCGGCGGGAGCCCGCTGACGGGAGTGCCGGACGGCCCGGCCGGTGCGATCCGGCCGGGCCGTCCGGCGGGTGACGCCGTCACACCACCTCGAACTGCGCCATCTGGCCGAGCTGCGAGTGCCGCAGGTAGTGGCAGTGGTAGACGTAGCGCCCCTTGAACCCGGTGAACGTGGCCTGGATGCGCACGGTGGAACCGGGCGGCACCGCGACGGTGTCCTTCAGGCCCGCCTCGCCCGGCGCCGGCGGGACGCCGTCGCGGTCCAGCACCCGGAACTGTACGAGGTGCAGATGCAGGCTGTGGTCGATCGGGAAGTCCACGTCCACGTTGGTGACCCGCCAGATCTCGGTCGTGCCGATCGGGATGCGGGCGTCGACGCGGGCGGCGTCGAAGACCTCGCCGTTGATGGTGAACGTCGCCTGGCCGGGCCGGCGGCTCAGCGTCACGTCGCGGACCGTGGTGGCCCGGGGCAGCGGCGGCAGCGGCCGGAGCTTCGCCGGGAGCCGGCTGTTGTCGGCGGCCGCGCCGACCACGTCGAACGCGAGCACCGGACCGGTGGTGTCCGCCAGGACCAGGCGGCTGCCGACCGGTGACCGGCGGAAGTCCACGACGATCTCGGCGCGCTCGCCCGGCGACAGGGCCAGTTCGGTACGGGGCACCGGCGCGGGAAGCAGGCCGCCGTCGGTGGCGACCTGGATCATGTCGGCGCCGGTCAGGCTCAGCTGGAAGTTCCGCTGGATGGCGCCGTTGAGCAGCCGCAGGCGGTATCGGCGGGCGGCCACCCGCAGGACCGGCTGTGGTTTGCCGTTCGCCAGGGTGGTCTGCTGGACGAAGGGATCCGCCGGGTCGAACGCCAGTGTGCCGTCGGCCGCGATCCGGGCGTCCCGCAACATGATCGGGATGTCGTACCGGCCCGTCGGCAACCCGAATCGCCGCTCGGCGTCGTCGTCGATCAGGTAGAACCCGTGCAGGCCGCGGTAGACGTGCTCGGCTTCCATGTGGTGGCTGTGGTCGTGGTACCACAGCGTCGCGCCCTGCTGCCGGTTCGGATAGTGGTAGGTGCGCAGGCGCCCCGGCTCGACCACGTCCATCGGGTGCCCGTCACTGGCCGCGGCGACCGATGCGCCGTGCAGGTGCACGTTCGTCGGGTGGTGCAGGCCGTTGTTCAGCCGGACGATCGCCGGCCGGCCGCGCCGGGCGCGGATGGTCGGGCCGACGAACCGGCCGTTGTAGCCGAGCACCGGTGTCCTCACCCCGGGCAGGATCTCCGTCGTGGTGGACCGGACCGACAGGTCGTAGACGTCGGTGCCGCCCACCACCGCGCTCGGGCGCAGTACCGGAGGAACCGGAAGCGGGACGGTGAAGGGGACGGGCGGGGTGCTGGGGTCGCCGGTGCCGCCGCCCGGGTGCGGGCCGTGTCCGGCATGGATCGCGGCGCTGCTCTCGTTGCAGGCCGAGAGGAGAGTCCCTCCCGCGGCCAGGCCCGCGAGACGGATGAGGTGTCGTCTGTCCATGTCTGCTCCCTGTGCCGTCGGGCGTGTGGCCCGCTGACCGACTGATCCCGCCGGTCCGGCCCGCCGGCGGTCGTGGCCCGAGCGGCCGGCCCCATGCAAGCAAGGGACGCTCGGCGCGTGCTCGGGCTGCGCTGGTTGTCGGAGCCACCGGCCGCGCCGTCGTCGAGCAGGACGGCGCTCCGGTCCGTCAGCGGCGGTGCAGCGCGAAGACGAAGCTGAGGGCGCGGCGTGGCGCGGCCGAGGTGTTCGGTGCCGAGCGGTGCACCATCAGCCCGTCGAAGACCGCACCGGCGCCGGGATCGAGTGGGGCGTGCACGGGCGTGCCGAGCGTCGCCACAGTGGCCGGCTCGACGTGCGGTTCCACCGCGCGCTCGCGCGGCGGATCCCCGTCGGCGCGCTCCGGGTCGCCGACGTGCGGGAGCACGCCGAGCCGGTGCGATCCCGGCACGAACTGCAGGCAGCCGTTCTCGGTGGTGGCGGGGTCGACGGCGATCCAGGCCGTGACGACGTTGGCGTACCGGTCGTGGAAGCCGTCCGGCGCGAACGCCATGTCCTGGTGCCACGGCTTCTCCGAGCCGACCTTCGCCGGTTTCGCCCAGAGGAAGGTGTTCACCACGTCCACGTCGGTGCCGGTCGCCGGCACGATGTGGGTCTTCGCCACGGTTTCGGCGATCCCCGTCAGCTCGGGGCAGTGCCGGTGGGCGCCGTCCACCGAGCGCAGGACGCCGGATGCCGGGGGCAGGCCCTGCTGCCAGGCCACCCAGCCGCCGACGTCCGGCGCCTCGAGAACGAAGCCGTCTCCGCTCGACCGGCGGCGGCCGGCCATGTCCTCCAGGCGGGCCACGCAGGCGCGCATGACGTCCAGGTCTGTCTCGTCGACGATGCCGTCGACAACGGCGTACCCGTTGATCCGCAGGTCGTCTCTCACGCTGGGCCCCTTCCGTTCGGTCGGAGTGCGAGCGCGGCACGTACGGTGACCGCCTCGATGTCGTCGTCGGTGTGCTGCCGGTGCACCACGAGCCGCACCGTGTCGTCCCCGACCGGCAGCACGAGCACCCCGTTCTCGGCGAGCCGGGTCGCGGTCACCTCGGCCGGGGTCCCCACGCGCCGGAGGAACACCATGTTCGTGGGCCGGTCGACCTCCACCACGTCGACGCCGTCGATCCCGCCCAGTCCTTTGCGCAGCCGGTCGGCCCGCTCGTGGTCGCGGGCCAGCTCGTGCCGCCGGCCGAGGGCGACCAGCCCGGCCGCGGCCAGCACCCCCGCCTGGTGCATCGTCCCGCCGAGCATCTGCCGCAGCTCGCGGGCTTCCGCGATCGCGCTCGCCGGGCCCGCGAGCAGGGCACCGGCCGGGGCGCCCAGGCCTTTGCTCAATGACAGGGCCACGGTGTCGGCCGGCGCGGCGAGATCGGCCAGCGACGACCCGGTGGCGACGGCGGCGTTCGTCAGCCGGGCGCCGTCGAGGTGCACCCGCGCACCACCGGCGCGGCCGGCCCGGGCCGACGTGGCCAGCTCGGCCGGGGTCTGTGCGTGCCCGCCGGCGAGGTTGGCGGTGTTCTCCAGCCAGAGCAGCGTACGGCCGGCCGGCCCGGGCAGTGCCGCCGTGACGTCCGCGGGGCTGAGGTGCCCCGCCGGGTCGGCCAGGGTGACCAGGCGGGCCCGGGCGAGGCGGCGTGCGCCGTCGTTCTCCAGCGTGACCACGTGGGCCCGGCGCCCGACGACCAGCACGCCCCCGTCGGTGCCCAGCCACAGCAGGACGGCGAGCAGGTTGCTCATGGTCGTGCTCGGTGTGAAGACGGCGGCGTCGGTGCCCAGAAGCCCGGCGGCGGTCTCCTCCAGCTCGGCCACCGTGGGATCGTCACCGTAGCTGTCGTCGCCGACCGCGGCGACGCTCATCGCCTTGCGCATCGCGTCGTCCGGCACGGTCCGGGTGTCGCTGCGCAGGTCGACGGGCGTCATTCGTGTCTCACGAACATCGCGCGGGTCGCCGTGTAGCCGTCGCGGGAATGGACTCCGAGTTCCCGGCCGTACCCGGACATCGCGAGTCCGCCGACGCTGACGTGCTCCTCGGTGTCGCCGTAGGTGTTCACCCAGACCATTCCCGCCCGCAGCCGCCGGGCGGACCGGTGTGCCCGGCCGAGGTCGCGGGTCCAGACGGAAGCGGCCAGCCCGTACCCGGTGTCGTTCGCCAGTGCCAGCGCCTCGGCCTCGGTGTCGAAGCCGGTCACCGTGAGAACCGGACCGAACACCTCCTTCCGGGCGGCGGCCGCTCCGGCCGGCACCGACTCCAGGATCACCGGCGCGACGTAGAAGCCCGCCGAGCCGGCGGGAATGTCGGCCGTCACCGTCGCCCGCGCGCCGGCGGCGACCGCCTCGCCGACGAGCCGCCGGACGCGGTCGCGGCCGGCGGCGTTCACCAGCGGGCCGAGCTGGGTGCCGGGGGCGAGCGGGGGACCGACCCGCAGCCGACTGAGTTCGGTCACCGCGGCCACGAACCGTTCCCGGACCCGGTGGTCGACGATCAACCGGCTCGCGGCGACGCACATCTGCCCGGTGTTGCCGGTGTACCCGTCGACCAGGGCGCGGGCCGCCGCGTCGAGGTCCGCGTCGGCGAACACCACGAACGGGCTCTTTCCGCCGAGCTCCAGCAGGATCGGCTTGATCCCGCACTCCGCGCGGATGAGGGCACCGGTCGCCGTCGATCCGGTGAACGACACCAGCGCCACGTCGGGGTGGGCGCAGAGGTGACGGCCGACGGCCGCCCCGCCCGTGACCACACCGAGCGCACCGGCGGGAAGGCCCGCGCCCGCGGCGATCTCGGCCAGCCGCAGCAGGGACAGCGGGGTGTCGTCGGCCGGCTTGACCACGACGGTGTTGCCGTGTGCGAGCGCCGCGGCGACCTTCCAGACCGCGAGCAGCAACGGGTAGTTCGACGGTGCGATCGCCGCGCAGACGCCGAGCGGAACCCGGTCGGTGATCGACAGGGTGCCCGCGCCGACCGGATTCACCTCGCCCGAGGGCTGCATCGCCAGCCCGGCGAAGTACCGCAGGGTACGCACGGCGAACCCGACCTCGCCCTGGGACCGGCCCGGTGGCTTGCCTCCGTTGAGCGTCTCCAGGGTCGCCAGCTCCGCGGCGTTGCGCTCGACGGCGTCCGCCAGGGCGAGCAGGGCGTCCTGCCGCTCCCGCGGGTGGGTCTGAGACCAGTGCCCGAACGCCTTGGCCGCGTGGGCGACAGCGAGGTCGACGTCGTCGGGGGAGGCGTCGGTCAACTCGGCCAGCGTCGTACCGTCGGCGGGGTCCACGAGCGTCCGCGCGGATCCGCGTCCGGGCGTCAGGTCGCCGCCGACCGCGACCCCGCCGAGTCGCTCCCGCAGCGGTGCGGGCAGGGCAGTCATCGCGTCAGCTCCCGGATCGCGCCGAGGAACGCGTCCCGGTCGAGGTGCACGGAGGTGCCGGCGAGGACCATCAGCTCCAGCGCGCCGGTGGCGAGGACGGCGTGGAAAGGGCCGTGGCGGGCGTCGATCCAGGCCAGTTGCACCGGTACGCCGTCCACGTCGACCTGGTCGAAGGTCCCCGGGTGCTTGTCCGGCTTCGCCGGCACCGATATGCCGCCCTGCTGCGGACGCTGGGCGATGACCCGGATCTCGCGGCCGCGCAGGCGGCCGCCGGAGTAGACGACCTCGGTCTCCTCCCGCCCGTCCGGGCGGGTGAAGGTGCCGACGCTGTCGACGGGGAGCCCGGCCAGGGTGTCCGGCAGACCGAGCGGCGCGGCGACGTCCGGCCGCCAAGCACGGCGATGGTCACTGGGCCGGTGGAAGGCCCACAGTCCGACCGGCACCCGTACCGCGCTCGCCTCCGGCTGGCGTGCCCAGTAGCTCAGTTCGGCCAGTGGCGTCGCGGCGATCTGCCGCGCCGCGTCGTCGTCCACCGGAGCGAGGGACCGGTAGACGGCGGCGATCTCGGCGTCCTCGAACTGCCCGTCGAGAACGGACAGCTCCACAGTGGTGCGGCCCAGCCTTGCCGACGCCGCCGCGTTGCCGATGTAGTCCACCCCCAGCCACAGGACGTGCTCGTCGTCGAGAGGCACCGCACGGGTCTCGCTCTGCCACAGACAGGGGTGGTCGAGGGCGGGGAACGCCCAGTCGTACAGGAACTGCTTGACCCGCAGCCGGCGGGTGCCGTCGGTGAGCTCGAAGCGGTGGGCCGCCGGGTTGTTCGCCGACCACGGGGTGCGCCCGGCGGTCGGGCGGGACGGTACGCCGGGCGGGGCCTCCTTGCGCAGCGTGCCCGGCGTGCTGCGCAGGCCGGGCACCGGCTCGTCCGGCCACCAGAGGATGAAGTTGCACCACGGCTGGGCGGCGTCAGGATCCAGCGACGGTGGCCACTGGTCCAGATCCTCCGCCGAGGCCAACGTCCGGTGTCGCCACGTCATGGTCTCCACTCCCGTGGGTCGGTCCCCCGTCCGCGCGGGGGAGTTGGCGCAGCCACATCTGGCTGGAATACAGGAACAGCAGTTCACCGGTTCCGGCGGCGGCGAGCAACTCACCGCTCAGCGGGGCGTCGGCCGGCAGGCCCACCGATTCGACGAGGCCACGCAGCCGGGCCAGGAAGGCGGTGTCACGCGGCGCCGGGAAGCCCTTCTTGGGCCGGTGCAGGACACTCGGCGGAAGGTACGGCGCCAGCGCCTGTTTGAGGAACGGCTTGGAACCGCCGAGCCCGCCCCGGTTCTTCCGCCACTCCGGCATCGAGAACGCCAGACCGGCCAGCGTCACGTCCTGGAAGACCGGCCGGTCCTCCAGCGAGTACGCCGACGAGCAGGCGTCGACCATCTCGTTGACGTACACCAGGAACCGCCGCATCAGGTGGTACCGGCCGCGCTTGTGCGGATCGAGGGTGGCCAGCTCGCGATACGGCCGCAGGGTACGACTCCAGACCCGGTCGGTGATGTCCTCCTCGGACACACCGACGTGCCGGCACAGCTCGTCGACCATCCGGTGCCACAGCGGTCGCTCGTCGCGGTAGAGCCGGGTGCGCAGGTAGTGCTCACCGTGGGTGTCGGGAGGGCGCGTCGGGTCGACGATCGGGAAGTAGGTGCCCTCCTGGTAGCCCCACAACTCGTCGGAGCCGTGCCCGGAGAACACCACCACCCGGCCGTCGGCGGCGATTCGCTGGTAGGTCCGGAGCAACGCCAGCTCGGCGCCGTGCAGGAACGGCCGTTGCAGGTGCCGGACGGCGACCGCGGTCAGGCCCTCGACGTCGGCGACGGCGACATCGCAGTGGACCGGCTCCACGCCGGCCGCCCGGGCGACCTCCAGAGCGTACGGCAGGTCCTCGTTCTGGCCCGCCTCGGTTCCCTCGTAGCGCACCACGTAGGGGGTGACGTCGCTGTGCAGGGCCCGCAGCGCGCCGAAGGCGGCGGAGGAGTCGACGCCGCCGCTGACCACCGCCGCCATCGGCACGTCGGCGGGGCGCCGGATGTCCACCGCGCGCCGGAACGCCTCGGCGACCTCGTCGACGGTCACCTCCCGTTCCGCCGGCGCCGGCATCCAGTAGCGCCGGTGGCTGACCCGGTCGCCGTCGATGACCATCAGGTGGCCCGGCTCGACGGAGTGGATCCCGGCGAGCCAGGTGCCGTCGTCGATCGCGTCCATCCGGACGTACGCCCGGTGGAGGAACGCCGTCCAGTCCACCCGGGGTTCCACCAGGCCGCCGGCGAGCAGCGTGGCCACCTCCGAGGCGAACAGGATCCCCCCGGCGACCCGGCACCAGACCAGCGGCTTGACGCCGAAGTGGTCCCGGGCGAGGACCGTCCGGCCGGTCCGCCGGTCGTACCAGGCCGCCGCGAACATGCCGTCCAGCTCGCCGACCACGGTCGGCGGGCCGGCGTGGACGGCCTGCAGGAACTGCTCGGTGTCGCACCGGCTGCGCGCCGGCCAGCCGCTGATCCGGGTCCGGCTGGCGTACAACTCGCCGTTGTAGGCCAGCGCCACCTCGCCGTCGGGGCTGACCATCGGCTGATGCCCCGACGGGCTGCGGTCCCGCACGGCCAGCCGGGTGGCCGCGAGCAGGACCCGGCCGTCGTCGGAGAGGTGCAGCCCGCTGTCGTCCGGCCCGCGGTGGTGCATGGCCCCGACGAGGCGGCGTCCCAGCCGGTCGAGCCACCATGCCGGCCGTGGGCCGTCCAGGCTGACGAAGCCGGCGATGCCGCACATCACGCGCTCCACTTCGCGCCGCAGGCGGCCAGCGACCGCTCCAGGCGGTGGTCGATGCCCTGATGCCCGTACGGGTGCTCGTCGTACTCGTGCGGCACCGAGGCGGCCGTCAGCTCGGCGTGCAGCGCCCGGGCGCCCCACTGCATGCCGTACTCGTCCTGCTCGCCGACGTCCAGGTAGAGCGTCTCCAGCGTGGCGAGCGCGGGGGCGGCGCCCGCGACCAGCCGGACCGGGTCCCGGTCGAGCCAGGTCTGCCACACGGCGTCCCGGAACCGTCCGGTGCGGGGGTCGCAGGGGAACCCGTCGGCGATGTCCGGCAGGACCTCCGGCGCGTAGCAGACGCCCATCGCGACGATGCTCATCGCCTCCATGAACGCACCGTCGACGGTGCCGGCGTACCCGGCTCGGCTGAGCGCGGCGATGCCGCCGCGGGCCCGCAGTGTGTTCAGGGCGCGGACCAGCAGCGACAGGTACGTGTGCTCGAACCCGCAGTCCGGCGTGTGCGCGGCGACGTGGCCGAAGACGCCGGGGCGCTGGATAGCGGCCATGAGGGCGCCGTATCCGCCGCTGGACTTGCCGACCACCGCCCGGCCGCCTGCCTCGGCGACGGTGGGCAGCCGCTCGTCGACCAGGGCGACCACCTCGTCGACGAGGTATCGCTGGTACGGACCGCACATGGCGGAGTCGAGGTACTGCGATCCGCCGTAGCGGGTGGCACAGTCGGGAAGCACGACGTGCACCGGCGGCAGCACCCCCTGCGCCACCAGCCGGGACAACCGGTCGGGAAGGCTCTCACCGAGCGGACGAACGCCCAGCAGGTCCCGGCCGCGCGAGCCGAAGCCGGCCAGCAGGTACACCACGGGCAGTGCCCGCCGCGGTGGATCCGCCGGGCTGAGGACGACCACCTCCCGCCGGCTCGGGTCGCCCAGCCGATTCCCGCGTAACACCGAGCTGTCATGGGTGAAGGCGTCGACCCGATACCTCATCGGCGCTGCTCCAGCAGAGCCCGGTCCACGTGCCGTACGTACCAGACGGGGTTGTGGAACACGGCGGAGAGCAGTGCGTTGTCACTGGTCCAGAGTCCGTACGAGCTGCCCATCAGCAGGTCCGCGTCGAACAGCGCCTGCAGCGTGCTGCCGGCGATCGCGGTGTGCGCGCCCCCGTCGCCCGCCTCGCTCGGCAGCGGCCGGACCCGCTCGCCGGTGAAGTCGAGGACGAAGCCACGCGCCTTGCCGCCGTCCTCGTACACCGTGATCGTCTGGTCGGCCCCACCGTCGATCTCCCGGTACCAGAAGTCGGTCCCGACCAGGTGGTCCATCAACCGCTGCACGAGCCGCTCGGTCGGTTCCCGCTGGCGTCCGACCTGATCCGTCTCCGGGTCGAACGCCGGCACGCCGGCCGCCGGGTCGAGGGTGACGGCGGCCGAGACGGCGGCGAAGTCGAAGTCCCCGGTGGACATCACACTGCCGTCGTGCGACACGTCGAGGATCTGACCGGGACCCCACAACGCCCCGGGACGCCCGACGGACTCCAGGTGCCGCAGCGCCTGCCAGGGGGTGAACGGGAACAGGGCGGTGTTGCACCACGCGAAGCTGTCGCGCACCCGCCAGCCGAAGGACGACGGGATCGTCAGGCCGGCGCCGACCACGTCGGTCCAGCGGTCGAAGTTGGCCGCGGAGCGCGCGACGAGGTCGTCCGGCGCGCCGACCTGCCGGCGCTGGGTGAGCACCCCCGGCGGAGCCAGGCTGTGCGCCGGGATCAGCGCGACGTCGACCGCCGGGGCGTCGGGCCGGGCGAAGAAGCTCTCCGTGTCGGGATGCAGCACCGAGTCACCGGCGATCATCACGGTGGCGTCGGGCGTCTCGAACAGCAGGCTCATCTCCGGGAACGGCACCCGGGAGGCCAGGGTTCGCAGCCGCGTCCGGCCGAGGTTGATGACGTCACCCGGCCGGACACCATGGCTCCGGCTGTACCCGAGGCGTCGCTGGGTCCAGGCGATGGCCTGGTGACCGAGGCCCGAGTAGGACAGCAACGGAAGACCGTCGCCGCGCGGCCACACCGTGACGGTGTCCGGCGCGCGCAGCGGCGCCTCGTCGAAGTCGACCTCACGCGCCTCGGCGAGCCGCACCAGGCTGGGGAAGTGGTGGTGGTCGTAGTGGTGGTGACTGAAGACGATGTAGTCGACTTCCTCGTCGAGCATCGACAGCAATTCCGGTGGCTGTGCCGGGAAATGCTCCCAGAATCGGTCGAGTTCAGGAGTCAGCCACGGATCGACGAGAATTCTTTCGGTGCCGGTTTCGATGAGAACGGTGGCGTGGCCGAAACTCGTCAGCCTCATCTCACCCTGCCGCCGGGTAGACGCAGCGGAAACCGATCTCGTTGTGCTTGTCGGTCAGCAGGTCCTTACCCCGGTAGTAGGTCGTGAGGCACACCGGCGGCGAGGTCCACGTGCCACCACGCAAGCTGTAGAACGCGTCTCGCCGATTCATGAACTCGACCGGCTGCCGGCCCTTGAAGAACGGGTCCAGGTCGGCCTTCGTGAAGAAGTTCGTCCGGGTCATCTCCCACACGTTCCCGGCCATGTGGAGCAGCCCGTACGGGCTGGCGCCCTCGGGCAGGCTGTCCGCCGGCATCACCGGCTCCGCGGGCGTCGACGGCCCGACAGTGACCAGCACGCTCTCCAGACTGCGCAGGTCGTGCACCGAGGTGCCGAACGACCGCTCGACGTAGTTGGCCCGGCTCGGATCCCAGTCGTTGCCCCACGGGTACCGCCGGCCGTCCGCGCCCCGGGCGGCCTTCTCCCACTCGTCTTCGCTCGGCAGTCGTCCGCCGGCCCAGCGGGCGAAGGCCCACGCGTCGTACCAGTCCATCCCGGTCGCCGGGTGCTCGGGCCGGTTGAAGCGGGGGTCCCGGCGGTGCGCCGAGGCGTGGTCGGGCCGGGGCGGCTGGTCCGGGTGGTCGAACTCGGTGGTTCCCGCGGTCTCCTCGACGAACCGGTTGTAACGCTCGTTCGTCACCGCGGTCCGGTCGATGTAGAAGGCGGGCAGGTCCACGACCCGCAGCGGGTTGTCCTGGTCGTTCATCTGGAACGGCCCGGGCACCGTTCCGGTCGCCCCGGCGATGAACGGACCGGCCGGCACCAGCACCGCGTCCGCCAGCTGGGCGGACCGCTTCTTGACGGCCGCCACCCGGTTGAGGACGTCGGCGAAGTGCTGGTCTTCCAGCCGCCGCAGCTCATCGGGATCCTCGCTGCCGAAGATCGCGATCAGGGCCCGTTTGGTCAGTGCCGCGCCACAGCCGACCGGCTTGCGCAGGTAGGCGGGGCGGGTGAAGTTGCTCGGCCAGCCGGAGATGCCGATCAGGTCGCGGGCCGCCAGCGCGATCCGGTGCTCACCGGCCACGGTGATGGCGGTGAAGGCGACGCTGTCGACAGTGTCGTGGGTGGCCGCGGCGATGGCCCGCTGGGCGGCCTCGCGATCGGCGAAGCTCGCGCCGAGGATGCGGACGCAGGCGGCGCGTACCGGCCACTCGGGATGGGTGGCGGAGAGCTCGCAGAGACGGTCCAGGTCGGCATGCCGCTCGAGGTCGGCGGTCACCTGCTGGATGGCCAGCCAGTACTGATCGTCTGCCGTGCCGTCGAAGACGGCAGGATCACTCGTGACGGTCATGGACCCTTCCCTTCCTGATCACGTGGTGGGTGCCCGGCCACCCTGGGGAGGTGGCCGGGCTGCGATCGATCAGCGATCGCGCGGGGGCACGGACGTCACCACTTGGTGACCTCCTCGTCCTCGCGGGTCTCGATGAAACGGTCGTCCGACATGTCAGCACCTCCTCCCGGGGGAGAACCGGAAATCGGATCCGCGGTTGCGGCCCGAAACTCGAGGATCAGCCCGGATGGCGAATTGCTGGTGTCGGGAACGGTGCGGATGTGCCACCGGGGATGCGACCGAATGCGGTCCTATTCCCGTCGGTGGACCCGGGCCTGCGATGTCGACGAGTCTATGGAGGGCCCGCGAGGATCACTCAAGCGCGACTCGAGGCGCCGCCCCGTGGGGACAAGAATGGCGTCTCTATTGCAGAACGGTTCATTCATTCCTGCCGTGTGACGGCGGTTCGGTTCCCTTTGTGCGCCTGGTGCGGGACCTGGTCCGGGTCCGCCGCCGGGGCCGGGCGGCCCGATCCCTGGGCCGGCGGTCTCCACATCAGGGTGCCGAGCGTGACGCCGACGGTGAGCACGACGACCAGTACGGTCGCGGTCACGGTGCTGGTCAGGTCCGCGGTCAGTCCGATGCCCATCGTCGACACCACGACCCCGAGGGGCAGCAGCGTGGCCCGCAACGTGGCCACCGTCGCCACCTCCTGCTCGGTGGCGGTCGCCACGACCAGGTTGTTGTACTGGACGAAGGCCACCTCGAAGAACAGCAGGAAGAACGCGTACGCGGTCAACGTCGGAATCTCGGCCCCGGCGAGGACCGCGGTGAGCAGGAAGGGCAGCGGCACCAGCGTCCAGATGAACGACGGCAGGCGATGGGCGTGACGCTGGACGGGAAGCGCCACGAACGAGCCCGCGAAGACGGCGAAGGCGGACACCGTGACAAAGGCGGCCACCAGGTCCGTGCCGCCTCCGAGCACGTCCCGGGGCACGGCGTTGACCGCGATGGTGTGGTAGCCCTGCAGGCACGCGACGAGGACGAACAGGACGAACAGGCGCCGCAGGTGGGGGTTGGCCAGGCGCAGCCGCGGTGGGCCGTCACCGCCCGCCGCCGGCGCGGGCACGGCCCCGGGGAGCGTGACGGCGAGCGCCGCCGAGAGCAGCAGGCTCGCCGCGTTCAGGGCCAGGATGGTCCGTACGCCCAGCGCCGGGTCGGCCAGCCCGGTGAGGACAGCGCCGATACTCGTTCCGCCCAGCTTGCCGATCTCGGCCAGGGTGTTGACCCGGCCGAGCCGGTCGGCCGGGATGGTCAGCTTGATCAGGACCGTCGCCGAGGACCGGGTCACCGCCTCCCCGAACCCCCGGACCATCAGTGCGACAGCGGCCACGAGGAAGAACGGGTTCCCGGACAGGGGCGTGGCGACGACGGCGAGCGTCAGCACCAGACTGGCGACCTCGGCGACGAGGATCAGGCGGGCCGGCGCGCGACCGGCGAGGAGCCGGTTGAGCGGCCGGACGAGGATCAGCGCCGGCAACCACGGCGCGGCGAGCACCAGGGCGGCCAGGAGGGTGGACCCGGTCACCTCGCTGACCTCGGTCGACAGGCGCAGGAGGACGAAGAAGCTGCCGGCGGTGTTCAGGAGCAACAGGGTCGGCACCACCGCGCCGACTCGATGCCTCAGGAGATCAGACACATGAATCCCTTACGGACAGTTGTGACTCGGAGGCGGGGCGTCGGCACTATGCTCGCCGCATGTCGCTCGATATCCCGGTAACCGGCGATGCCGAACGCGTCGTCGTCGTGGACGCGTACCTGCCCGTCCGTCCGCTGGTCACCGCGCTGCGCGATCGTGGCTACGCGTGCGTGCGGGTGCTCAGCACACCCGACGTACCGGAGGTGTACGCCGACGCGCCGTCGATCGCCGAGGACTTCGTGGCCGACATCGTGCACACCGGTGACTTCGACGCCACAGTGGCGGCGGTCGCCGCGCACGCCCCGGTCGCGGTCATGGCGGGCGGGGAGATCGGGGTGGAGTTCACGGACCAGCTGGCCGAGGCGCTCGGTCTGCTCACGAACGGCACCGCGACGAGCGCCGCCCGGCGGGACAAGTACCTGATGGTGGAGACGGTCCGAGCAGCCGGGTTGCGCGCCGCGGAGCAGGTCCGGGCCACCGACGAGGAGACGCTGCGCGAGTGGCACACCAAGCACGGCGGCCGGGTCGTGGTCAAGCCGTTGAGCAGCGCCGGCGGTGACGGCGTCTCCTTCTGCGACGACCCGGAGGAGTCGGTGGCCGCCTTCCGGCGGCTGGTCGGCAGCCGGAACATCTTCTCCGCCACGAACACCGGCGTGGTGGCCCAGGAGTATCTGGGCGGGCCGGAGTACATGGTGAACACGGTGAGCCGCGACGGCCGGCACTACGTGACGGACGTCTGGCGTACCACGCGGGTTCAGGCCAACGGGATGATCGACCTGGCCGATGCCCTCTGCCTGGTCGACTCGGGCAGCGAGGTGGTGCGGGCGTTGTCCCGCTATGCGTTCGGCGTGCTGGACGCGGTCGGCATCCGGCACGGCGCGGCCCACGTGGAGATCCGGCTGACCCCGTCCGGCCCCTGCCTGGTGGAGGTCGGCGCGCGTCTGCCCGGCGGCGGCATCGCCGTGCAGGCGGCCCGGGCCATCGGAGAGTCGCAGATGGACCTGGCGATCTCGGCGTACCTCGAGCCGGAGAGGTTCCTGGCGAAGGTCGGCACCGAGTACCAGGTGTCGCGCTTCTGTGCGATCGTCGGGATGGTCTCCCCGGTGGAGGGGGTGCTGCGCGCCTATCGTGGCCTCGACGAGATCCGCGCGTTGGAGGGTTTCGACAGCCTCACGTGTCTCGTCGCCCCGGGCGAGCGCATCAGCCGGACGGTGAACGACCTCGGCTACCCCGTGCTGGTGATCCTGTTCCACGAGAGCGAAGAGGTGGTGCAGACCGCCCTCAACAGCGTCCGGCTCATCAACGGCACGGGCTTCTACGAACTGGAGCCGAACTGAGCGGCAGCACCACCGGAGGCCGGCATCAGCCACGACTGGCCCGTCGGTGATGAACAGGATTCCTCCTCCTCGTGGCTGCGGGGCGCTCGCCCACCAGTCCGGCCACGGCGGAACCCCACGGCCGGGCCGGCCACGGCAGGCGGGGAACGGCCATGAGATGAGCAGTATCCCGAGCCCCGTGGGTCACGTCAACGACCGTCGATCACCCGTCCACTGTGGTGGCGCGCCGGGCTCCACCCGTTCCCGACCGAAACGCTGATCCGGTCTCCTACCGTCGGTGCCCACGATCGAGTCGTCCGTGTCGGTGTGCCGGCCCGGGCCCATCCCTACCGGAGGTCACGTGGCTTCCCGCCTGTTCACGTCCGAGTCGGTCACGGAGGGCCACCCGGACAAGATCGCCGATCAGATCAGCGACGGCATCCTCGACGCGCTGCTCGCCCAGGACCCGCACAGCCGGGTCGCCGTGGAAACCCTCATCACCACCGGTCAGGTTCACGTGGCCGGCGAGGTCACCACCAAGGCGTACGCCGACATTCCGACGATCGTCCGGGAGACCATCCTCGGGATCGGGTACGACTCGTCGAAGAAGGGTTTCGACGGGGCGTCCTGCGGAGTGAACATCGCGATCGGCGCCCAGTCCCCGGACATCGCGCAGGGCGTGGACAACGCCGTCGAGTCCCGCACCGGCGCGTCGGCGCACGCGCTGGACGCCCAGGGCGCGGGGGACCAGGGCATGATGTTCGGTTTCGCGTGCTCGGAGACGCCGGAGCTGATGCCGCTGCCGATCGCCCTGGCCCATCGGCTGGCCCGGCGGCTGTCCGGGGTACGCAAGGACGGGACGATTCCGTACCTGCGGCCGGACGGCAAGACGCAGGTGACCATCGAGTACGAGGGCCTGCGGCCGGTGCGGTTGAACACGGTGGTCGTGTCGTCGCAGCACGCGGCCGGCATCTCGCTGGAGTCGCTGCTCACCCCGGACATCCGCGACCACGTGATCGCGCCGGAGCTGGAGGGCCTCGGCCTTCAGACCGAGGGCTACCGGCTGCTGGTGAACCCGACGGGCCGGTTCGAGATCGGTGGGCCGATGGGTGACGCCGGTCTGACCGGCCGGAAGATCATCGTGGACACCTACGGCGGGTACGCCCGGCACGGTGGCGGCGCGTTCTCCGGCAAGGACCCGTCGAAGGTCGACCGGTCGGCGGCGTACGCGATGCGGTGGGTGGCGAAGAACGTCGTAGCCGCCGGGCTCGCGGAGCGGTGCGAGGCGCAGGTCGCGTACGCGATCGGCAAGGCGCACCCGGTGAGCCTGTTCATCGAGACGTTCGGCACCGAGACCGTGCCGGTCGAGGCGATCGAGAGGGCCGTTTCCGAGGTGTTCGACCTGCGGCCGGCCGCGATCATCCGGGACCTCGACCTCAAGCGCCCGATCTACGCGCAGACCGCCTCCTACGGGCACTTCGGCCGCGAGCTGCCGGACCTGACCTGGGAGAGCACCGACCGGGCCGGCGACCTGAAGGCGGCGGTGTGAGCGTCAACGAGGGCGACTACAAGGTGGCGGATCTGTCGCTTGCCGAGTTCGGGCGTAAGGAGATCCGGCTCGCCGAGCATGAGATGCCCGGTCTGATGGCGATTCGGCGTGAGTTCGCCGAGGTTCAGCCGTTGGCCGGTGCCCGTATCACTGGTTCGTTGCACATGACGGTGCAGACCGCTGTTCTGATCGAGACTCTGGTCGCGTTGGGCGCGCAGGTCCGGTGGGCGTCGTGCAACATTTTCTCCACCCAGGACCACGCGGCCGCGGCGATCGTGGTCGGCCCGGAGGGCACCCCGGAGGCGCCGGCGGGTGTGCCGGTGTACGCCTGGAAGGGTGAGACGCTGCCGGAGTACTGGTGGTGCACCGAAAAGGCTCTGACGTGGCCCGACGACTCGGCTGGCGGGGCCGGCGGAGCCGGCGGTGGCCCGAACATGATCCTCGATGACGGCGGTGACGCGACTCTGCTGGTGCATAAGGGCGTCGAGTTCGAGAAGGCGGGTGTCGTGCCGCCGGTGGAGTCGGCTGATTCGGAGGAGTACGCGGTCATCCTCGAGCTGCTGCACCGGTCGTTGGCCGAGGACGGTCAGCGGTGGACCCGGATCGCCGCGGGGATCAAGGGTGTGACCGAGGAGACGACCACGGGTGTGCACCGGCTCTACGAGATGCACCGCGCCGGGGCGTTGTTGTTCCCGGCGATCAACGTCAACGACTCGGTGACGAAGAGCAAGTTCGACAACAAGTACGGCTGCCGGCACTCGCTGATCGACGGCATCAACCGGGCCACCGATGTGCTGATCGGCGGGAAGATGGCCGTGGTGATGGGTTACGGCGATGTGGGTAAGGGCTGCGCGGAGTCGCTGCGCGGGCAGGGCGCCCGGGTGGTGGTGACGGAGGTCGACCCGATCTGCGCGTTGCAGGCGGCGATGGACGGCTACCAGGTCGCCACCCTGGATGACGTGGTGGAGCAGGCGGACATCTTCATCACCGCGACGGGCTGCTTCGATGTGATCACCAACGAGCACATGGCGCGGATGAAGCACCAGGCGATCGTGGGTAACATCGGGCACTTCGACAACGAGATCGACATGGCCGGTCTGGCCAAGCGCAGCGATGTGACGCGGGAGAACATCAAGCCGCAGGTCGACGTGTGGCGTTTCGACGACGGCCACGCGATCATCGTGTTGTCCGAGGGTCGTCTGCTGAACCTGGGCAACGCCACCGGTCACCCGAGCTTCGTGATGTCGAACTCGTTCGCCAACCAGACGATCGCCCAGATCGAGCTGTTCACCAAGACCGACGAGTACCCGATCGGTGTCTACGTGCTGCCCAAGCACCTGGACGAGAAGGTCGCCCGGCTGCACCTGGACGCCCTCGGCGCCAAGCTGACCACGCTGACCAAGGAACAGGCCTCCTACCTGGGCGTCTCCCCGGAAGGCCCGTTCAAGCCCGACCACTACCGCTACTGAGCGCGGCCCGAGATCGACGGGCGGCGGCGTCAGGACGGGTCGGCGCGTTCGGCGCTCGCGTCGGCCGCCCGCGCCGGAGTGGACGGGGCAGTGCCGGGCACCGGCCCGGTCCGGGCGGCCAGCGAACCCAGCAGGCGCAGGTTGTCGTGCGACGGGCTGCCCGGATCGGTGGTGTAGATGAACAACGTCTGGTCCGGGTCGCCGGGCAGGGCGAGGGCCTCGTAGCGAAGGGTGATCGGCCCGACCGCCGGGTGGTTCATCCGCTTGGTGCCGTGCGTGCGCTCGTGCACGTGGCGGCCGTTCCACCAGGTACGGAACTCGGCACTCTTGATGGTCAGCTCGCCGACCAACTCGCTGAGCTGCGGATCGTCGGGATGGCGGCCGGCGTAGAGGCGCAGCGTGCCGACCACGTCGGCCGCCACCGTCGGCCAGTCCAGGAAGGCGTCGCGGGCGTCCGGGTCAAGGAAGATCCACCGTACGTAGTTGCGGTGCCTCGGCGGCAGGAGCGTCCAGTCGGTGAGGAGCGCACGGGCGAGGGCGTTCGAGGCGAGCACGTCGGTGCGGCGCCCGAGGATGAGCGCGGGGTGCTCGGTCATCGAGGCGAGCAACTGGTGCATCGCCGCGCGTACCCGTTGGGCCGGCATCTGCCGGTCGCTGCGCCTCGCCGGCCGCGCGAGGTCGGCGAGGTGGGCGCGGGCGGCGGCGTCGAGCTGGAAGACCCGCGCCAGGGCGTCGACCACGGCGGGCGACGGGCTGGTGTGCCGGCCCTGTTCGAGCCGGGTGTAGTAGTCGACGCTCACGCCGGCGAGCATCGCCACCTCCTCGCGGCGCAGTCCGCGGACGCGGCGTCCCTGCGTCTCCGCGGCGATGCCGGACGCCTCCGGAGTCAGATCGGCCCGGCACTGACGAAGGAACCGGCCGAGGTCTGAGTGTCCCGCCATGCCCCAATGATCCGCCGCGAGGTCGTCCGGCGACACCGCCCGGGTGGGTACGCCGTTCCCCGGCAGCGCTGGGCCTGCCACGCCGTGTTCGCGGCCCTCCGTCGTCCGCAGCATGGGAGGTGTTCCCAGCCGGGGACGGCACGACATCGACACGTAGGAGCTCTCATGTCCTTCCCGACCGCCGGTCCGGCCACCTGGTTCGTCACCGGCACGTCCCGCGGTATCGGTCTGGAACTGGTCCGGCAGCTGCTGGAGCGGGGCGACAACGTCGCGGCGACGACCCGCTCGGCCGAGCGCCTCGGTGCGGCCCTCGGAGCCGTCGACCGCGAGCGGCTGCTTCCCCTCGAACTCGACCTGACCGACGAGGCGGCGGTGGCAGCGGCCGTCCGCGCCGCCACCGGCCGCTTCGGCGGGCTCGACGTCGTGGTCAACAACGCCGGGTACGGCTTCCTCGGCGCGGTCGAGGAAGCCGCCGACGCCGAGGTCCGGGCGATGTTCGAGGTGCAGATCTTCGGCGTCTGGAACGTGCTTCGCGCGGCCCTGCCCGGCATGCGCGCGGCCCGCAGCGGCCACGTCATCAACGTCTCCTCGATCCTGGGCCTGACCGCCTTCCCCGGCTGGGGCCTCTACTGCGCGGCGAAGTACGCCCTGGAGGGCCTGTCGGACTCCCTGGCGGCCGAGGTCGCGCACCTCGGCATCAAGGTCACCGTCGTGGAGCCCGGGTACACGCGTACCGACTTCCTGCGGCCGTCCTCCCTCGGCCTGCCGGCCGGCACCATCGACGGCTACCAGGCGATCCGCGAGATGACCGAGGCGCACCTGGCCATGCCCGGCACCCAGCTCGGCGACCCGGTCAAGGCGGCGGCCGCCATCATCGAGGTGGCCGTCCGCGGCGACGCCCCGCTGCACCAGGTGCTCGGTTCCGACTCCTACGACCTCGCGAAGGCCCGCGTGGCGGCGCTGCTCAGCGACATCGAAGCCGGCCGCGAGTTGGCGCTCACCACGGACGTCGACCAGGCCTGACCGCGATCGGGGCGCCCTCGCGCACGCGTCGGCCCGTCTCCCGAGGTGGAGGCGGGCCGCCCGGCGATCCGGACGATGTCGGGGCCCGTGGCTATCCTTTCGCGGTGCCGTACGCCGACCTCAGCTTCGCGCAGTGGAACGACCTCTCCGAGGGTGCCGCCGGCCGGTTGACCCGGGACATCGCCGCGCGGCACGAGCTGACGGTGGTCGGCCTGCGGGACACCGCGTACGCGGGGCGGTCGCACCGGACGGCGCTGTTCGACCGCGGCGGCATGCGGTTCGCCCTCGTACCCGGCGGCCGGCCGGCGCTCGGCTACGACGCGGGCCGGTTCCGGCCCGCCGCGCACCAGGCCGCCGACTACGCCGACAGCGCCGCCGAGATCGGGCTTCCGCCGCTGCCCGAGTTCGTCGACGCGATGACGTCGCCGGTACGCGACGTCGACATGCCGGCGATGCTGGTCGCGGTGGACGCCTTCGACCCGTGCGAGGTTCCGCTGGCGCCGGACGACCCTCGGGTGCGGGAGTTGGTCGCGTCGGCCGGGAACCGGTTCGGCGGGGTGCGCACCTTCCGGTCGGGTGACGGGCTCTCCGTGGAGTTCGACCGGGCGACCGGGCAGGTGGTGCGCGCCCGGGCGATCCGCGAGGTCTCGTACGACGAGGCGATGGCCGGCCTCGCCAGCCTCGGCGTGCGGACGACCACTCCGGACGAGTGGGAGTGGGCGTGTGGTGCCGGTGCGACGACGTTGTTCCGCTGGGGTGACGACTGCCCCGGCGACGGCTATCCGTACGACCACAGAACCGGCCCGCACCGGCGGGAGAACCTCTGGGGACTGGCGATCGGGCAGGATCCCTACCGGCACGAGGCGACGACCGAGCGCACCGTGGTGTGCGGTGGCGACGGCGGCGGTGCCACCTGCGGCGGGAGCGGCTTCTTCCTGGGCTGGCTCACCCTGGCGACCGCGTACCGCGACGAGGACTTCGGCCGGTGGTTCGCCTCCGACGACGGCTACGCCGACGAGATCCTGACCCGGCCGGTCGTCGAGCTGAGCTGAGGCCCGGATGGCGACCGGACCCGCGGGATTCGATCGTCCGCTGCTGTTCCTGGACGTCGACGGGACGCTCCTGCCCTTCGGCGGCTCCGCCGGGCCGTCGGAGGCCGGCGCCAACCCGCTGCTGGCCGGTCTGGAAGCCGGCCACGGCCCCCGGCTCGCCGCGTTGCCGTGCGATCTCGTGTGGGCCACCACCTGGATACACGACGCCAACGAGGTGCTCGCGCCGCGGCTCGGCCTGCCTCCGCTGCCCGTCGTCGACTGGCCGGACGACGACGAGGACGACGGTGGCCGACTGCACTGGAAGACGCGGCGGCTCGTCGAATGGGCCGCGGGACGCCGGTTCGTCTGGCTGGACGACGAGATCACCGACGCCGACCGGAGGTGGGTGGCGGGGAACCACGACGCGCCGGCGCTCCTGCACCGCGTCGAGGCGCGCCGCGGCCTCACCGACGCGGACCACCGGCTCGTCGCGCGATGGCTGAGCGGATAGACCGGTCATCCTGTCCCCAGCCCGCCTGTCATGCTCGAACCGATGACCACCGAGCGTCCCCACGGCCCGCGTCGCCGCCTCCCACGCGTCCTGCTGATCGTCGGCGCCCTCGCGGTGCTCGTCGCCGGCGCGGCGGTCGTGGTACCGCTGGTACGGCCACCGGGCCCACGACCGGACTTCCAGCTCCCGGTGGCCTGCGGCGAGACGTGGCGGCTGTCCACCTATCCGGGGCACGACGACTACGACGTCGACCTGTTCCCGACCTCCGGGGACGCGTGGGGACGCCCGGTGCTCGCCTCCGCCGCCGGCACCGTCACCGTCGCGGGGATCAACGGCTCGCTGGGCGGTCGTACCCCGGACGATCCCGACGGGCCGCGCGGTCGTGGCGGCGGCTACTGGGTCAAGATCGACCACGGTGGCAAGTGGGAGACGCAGTACCTGCACCTGCTCGAACCGCCGTCGGTGAAGGCCGGTCAGCGGGTGGCCCGGGGCGAGCGGATCGGGCGGGTCGGCAGCACCGGGAACTCCGGCGCACCGCACCTGCACTACGAGCAGCGCCGCGGCTGGGAGAAGGTGGAGGCCCACTTCGACGGCGTGCCGTCCGGGATCACGTCCGACGACCGCGAGTACTCGGTGCGGCTGACGAGCGCGAACTGCGACCCGGCGCGCCCGTGACCGGACGTCAGCGTGCGTCAGTAGCGGTCCGGGCGCGGCGGGCCTTCCCGATCAGGCCGAGGTGGGTGTGCTCGAACCCCTCGCCCGTCTTGAGCCCGTAGCCCAGCGCGCGGTCGACGGCGATGTGGAACGCCCACGCGACGGCCAGGACGCCGAGCCAGTCGATCCGTTCGCCGGACGCGGCCGCCGCCACGGCCACCGCGCCGAGCGCCGCCGGTAGCGCGTACGAGTGCGCCAGGTTGTAGCAGGCGGCGCCGACGCGCGGCCCGCGCAGGTAGCCGAGCATGGACAGGTCGAACACGAGGAACAGGGCGAGCAGCGACCACCACGGGTATCCGGCCGCGACGGTCACGACGACGGCGAGGACGGCGACGACGGCGGCCTCGACGCGCTGCGTCACGACCGGGTTGAGCTGCGGCATCTCCCACCTCGATGTCAGTGCGGGGACCGGCCGGCTCACGCCGCGACCGGCCCGGACAGCGTACGCAGGCGGCGGCCGGCCGGTGCGTCGAGGTCACGGACGTACCACGGGGACGCCACGGGCGGTTACCATCCCGAGTCATGGCCAGGTACGTCGCTCTGCTGCGGGGCGTGAACATCGGTGGCGCCAGTTCCATGGTGATGGCGGAGCTGAAGGAGGTCTTCGTCTCCTGCGGCTTCGACCGGGTGGCGACCTACATCCAGAGCGGCAACGTGGTGTTCGGCTGCCCGGAGACCGACGAGGCCGCGATCCTGGCCCAGATCGGCCGGGCCGTCACGCGGCGGTGGGGCCGGGACGTACCTGTGGTGCTGCGCAGCCTGGCCGAACTCGACGCGATGATCGCCGCGAATCCGTACCTCGACGTGCAGACCGATCTGACGAAGTTGCTCGTCACGATGCTCAGCAGCGACCCGGGGGCGGACAAGCAGGCGGCGCTCGCGTCCCCGCCCGGCGAGACCGGGACGCTGACGCTTGTCGGCCGGGACGTGTTCGTGCACGTTCCGGACGGGTACGGGCGCAGCAAGCTCGGCAACGCCTTCGTGGAGAAGAAGACGGGTGTGGTCGGGACGACCCGCAACTGGCGCTCGGTGCTGAAGTTGCGTGAGATGGCGGCGGCCTGACCCGGCCCGGGACACGACGGGTCGTTGCCGAGGTGACGGTGCAGTTCCGGGTGCTGGGCCCGCCGGAGGTCGTCCGGAACGGCCGGGTGGTGCCCCTCGGCGGGCCGAAGCAGCAGGCACTGCTGGCCCTGTTCCTGCTGCGGCCGAACCGGTTCGTCGCCGCCGACTGGCTGGTCGACGCGCTCTGGGACTCGCGACCGCCGGCCAGCGCCCGGACGACGCTGCGGACGTACGTCGCGGGGCTGCGCCGGGTGGTGGAAGCGGAACGGCCGCACGGCGAGCCGGCCCGCGTCCTGCGTAGCCACCCGCGAGGGTACGAACTGCGGGTCGCCGCCGACGCCGTGGATGCGATCCGGTTCGGTGCCCTGGTGGACCGGGCGGCTGACGCGCTCGCGGCCGGAGCGCCGGCAGCCGCCGAACAGTGCTACACCGAGGCGCTGGCGTTGTGGCGCGGTGAACCGCTGGCGGGCGTGGCCGACCTGGCCGCGGTGCGTCCGGAGGCGACCCGGCTGGCGGAGCTGCGGTTGAGCGCCGAGGAGGGACGGTTGACCGCCGCCGTCGCGGCCGGACGGCATGCCACGCTGCTGCCGGAGCTGCGCCGTTTCGTGTCGGCGAACCCGCTGCGCGAGGGCGCCCGGGCGCAGCTGATGCTGGCGCTGTACCGCTCGGGGCGGCAGACCGAGGCGCTCGCCGTCTTCGACGAGGGGCGCCGGATCCTGTCCGGCGAGTACGGGATCGACCCCGGTGAGCAGATCCGGGCGGTGCACCGGCTGATCCTGGACCAGGCCGTACCGCCGGATCGCGGCAGCCCCGCGGACGCGGGCGGCCCGGCGGCGGCCGGGACACCGCCGCAGCGGGACGGCGGACCGCTCGTGGGGCGGGACGCCGAGTTGGAGCGGCTGCGGGCGGCACTGGACGCGGCCACCGGGCACGGCGGGCGGGTGCTGACGCTGGTGGGGGAGGCCGGCATCGGCAAGACCAGCCTCGCCGCGGCGCTCGGCGAGCGGGCCGCCGCGACGGGCGTCCCGGTGGTCTGGGGTCGCTGTCCGGACGTCGGGCAGGCGCCGCCGTTCTGGCTGTGGAGCCGGGTGGTGCGCGCGCTGGTGGCGATGCCGCAGACCCGCGCCACCGGCTCGGCGGGCCGGCTGGACGGGTTCGCCGCGGGCACGCCGGGCGGACCGACGGACGGTCGCGGTCCGGACCCCACGGCGCGGTTCCAGGTGTACGAGGCGGTGGCGGACCTGGTGCACGGGGCGGCCCGGCAGCACGGACTGCTGATCGTCCTGGACGACCTGCACGCGGCCGACCCGGACTCGTTGCTGTTGTTGCGCTTCCT
The DNA here is from genome assembly GCF_027460145.1 of Micromonospora sp. WMMA1949. Taxonomy (NCBI): domain Bacteria; kingdom Bacillati; phylum Actinomycetota; class Actinomycetes; order Micromonosporales; family Micromonosporaceae; genus Micromonospora; species Micromonospora sp. WMMA1949. The sequence continues at coordinate 5,050,761 of NZ_JAPZBG010000001.1, forward strand.
CGCCACCGCCCTGCCGGCGTCCCGGGCGCTGGTGGTCGCCACGCTGCGGCCGTACGACCAGGATCCGGCCCTGGTGGCGACGGTGGCCGAGCTGGCCCGCGGGCCGGGCTTCGGTCAGGTCCGGCTCGCCGGGCTGGACGCCGCGGCGGTCGCCGACCTGGTCCGGGACCGGACCGGCGTGGCGCCGCCGGAGCCGGTGGTGACCCGGCTCGTGACCCGTACCGGCGGGAATCCGTTCTTCCTCACCGAGCTGCTGCGCTCGCGGACCGACGCGGGCTCCGCCGGGGAGCTGCCACCGAGCATCCGCGACACGGTACGGCTGCGGCTCGACGGGCTGCCCGGTCCCACCCGGCGCTGCCTCGACCTGCTCAGCGTGGCCGGGCACGAGCTGGACCTGGCGGTGCTGGCGGCGGCGCTGCACCGCACCGCCGAGGCGGTCGCCGAGGACCTCGCCCCGGCGTACCCGGCGGCGCTGGTGGTCGAGACCGGGCCGGGCGCGCTCGCGTTCCGCCATCCGCTGATCGCCGAGGTCACCTACGCCGAGCTGGTCCCGCCGCGCCGGGCCGCGCTGCACGCCCGTCTGGCCGCCGCGTACGAGCGGACGGCCGGCACCGCACCGGCGGAGCTGGCGCACCACTACGGCGAGGCGGTCGGGCTCGGCCACGGCGAGGACCACCTGCGGTGGTCGCTGCGGGCCGCCGACGACGCCACCCGTCGGGTCGCCTACGAGGACGCGCTGGGCCACCTCGAACGCGCTGCGCGCCGGCTGGCCCCGGCCGCCCGCGCCACGCCCGGCGCGGCGCGCACCGAGCTGACCGTCCAGTTGCACCGGGCGGCCCTGCTCCAGATGACAGTGGGCGTCGGCAGCGACGCCGTCGACCGGGTCTGCGCCCGGGCCCGGGAGCTGCTGACGCTCGTCGGGCCGGACGCGGACATCCGCCACGCGCTCTGGGCGCTCGGTGAGCTGGCCGCCAACCGGGCCGAGTTCGCGATCTGCGCCGACCTCGCCGGACGGCTCGTCCGCGCACCCGACGACGGCAGCGGACTGATCGCCGTGGCCGGTGAGTACCTGCTGGGTGCGGTCGGCTACTTCACCGGCCGCCAGGGCGAGGGCGAACGGCGGCTCACCGCCGGGATCGACCGGCTGCGTACCGTCGACCGGGCGCTGCTGCGCCGCGAGGTCGGCCGGCGTCCGGTGCTGGCCTGCCACAACTTCCGGGCGCTCGTGCGCTCGATGCGCGGCGACCCGGCCGGCGCCCGGTCGGACATCGCGGCGGCCGAGGCCCTCGCCGAGGAGCTCGACGACCCGTACGGCCGGGCCAACGCGGCGCTCTACGCCGCCTGGCTGGCGATGCAGGAGCACGACGTCGCCGCGGCCGACGCGGCGGGACGGTGGTGCCGGGACATCGGCCGGGCCACCGGGCTGCCGCACATGACGGCGACCGGCGCGTACTTCCTCCACTGGGCCGCGGCGCGCGGCGGCGACCACGGCCGGCTCGACGCGATGCGCGCCGCCGCTGACGATTTCTACCGTCCCGGACTGCGGTCCACCCGGACCATCACGTGCGCCGCGATGGCCGAGGCGTACCTGACCGCCGGCCGCCCGGAGACCGCTGCCGCGCTGGCCGAGGAAGGGCTGGCCGTGGCGGACCGGACCGGCGAGCGCGTCGTCGTCGCGGAGCTGCACCGGATCCGCGGTGTCGCGCGCGGTGACCGCGCGGAGTGGGATCTCGGCGCCCGGATCGCCGCCGAGCAGGGCGCCAGGCTGCTGCTGCCCCGCTTCGCGGTCTTCTGACCGGTGTGGAGGCCCACCTCCACGCCTTCTCCACACCCCTTCCACGCCGCTGCGGTGCCCTGGTCGGTGTGGGACGGCCGGAGCCGTCCGGGACCACGTTCCGAAGGGGCACCACAATGGAATCAGTTCAGCCGCCGGATTCTCAGGCGGTCCAGGAGGTCGAGGTCGCCGTCATCGGCTGCGGGCCGGTGGGCGCGCTCACCGCCAACCTGCTCGGCGCCCGCGGCGTCACCACGCTGGTCGTGGAGCGCAGCGCGACACCGCACGGCCAGCCGCGGGCCTTCTCCTGCGACGACGAGGCGCTGCGCATCTACCAGGAGGCCGGCCTGCTCGACGAGATACGCGACGCGACGATCGCGCCGCCACTGGTCGAGTACGTCAACCGCGCCGGCCGGGTCTTCGCCCGCATGAAGCTGTCCGAGACCGACTTCGGTTACGGGCACGCGCCGCTGCGCTTCTTCGACCAGCCGCGACTGGAACACACGCTGCGCACCGGGCTGGACCGCTTCCCGCACGTCCAGCTCGCACTCGGCACCGAGCTGGTCGGCCTGACCCAGGACGACGACGGCGTGACGGTGCTGCTGTCCGACGTGGCCACCGGGCAGCGGCGGGCCGTCCGCGCCCGGTACGTGCTCGGCTGCGACGGCGCCCGCAGCGCCACCCGCGCCGCCATCCGGATCCCGCTGTCCGGGGCGAGCTACGCCGAACCGTGGCTGGCCGTCTCCGGCGACGTGCCGCCCGACGCGGTACGGGTGCCCGACACCACGTTCGTCTGCGACTGGCAGCGCCCGGCGTTCGTCTCTCCGGGCGCGGCCGGCAGCTACCGGATGGAGTTCATGCTGCGCCCGGGCGAGACCGAGGCCGAGATGCAGCGGCCGGAGACCATCGCCGCGCTCGTCTCGCCGTACGTCGACCCGGACCGGTTCACCGTCACCCGGGCGGTGGTCTACACCTTCCACCACCTCGTCGCGCAGCGGTGGCGGGAGGGGCGGGTGTTCCTGCTCGGCGACGCGGCCCACCAGATGCCCCCGTTCATGGGCCAGGGCCTGTGCAGCGGCCTGCGCGACGCGGCGAACCTGTCGTGGAAGCTGTCGCTGGTGCTGTCCGGCGCCGCCGGCACCGAGATGCTCGACACGTACGAGACGGAGCGGCGCCCGCACACTGTGGAGATGGCGCGGACGAGCGTCCGGCTGGGGCACGTCTTCCTGGCCCGCAACCGGGTCGCCGCCGGGCTGCGCGACGCCGCGCTGCGGGCGGTCCAGACGATCCCCCGGGTACGGCGGTTCGTGGAGCGGTTCGAGTTCAAGCCGGTCCCGGCGTACCGGCGGGGCCTGATGGCCGGCGGGCGGCGCGCCGGCGTGGTCGGGACGATGTTCCCCCAGCCGCGCGTCCTCGTCCCGGGCGCCCCCGGCGATCGCCTGCTCGACGAGGCGCTCGGCGACGGCTTCGTCGTGCTCGGCCGCGCCGGCGTGGACAACCCGCTCGAAGTGTGGCGGCCGGGGCTGCCGGTGCGGTTCGTCGCGGTCCATCCGTCCGGTACGCCGCTGGCCGACCTGCCGGACGTGTCCGGGGACGGTGGGTACGACCGGATCGACGTCGTCGACGCCGACGGGGTGCTCTGCGCCTGGCTGCGGCGGCACGGCGCCGACCTGGTGGTGCTGCGGCCGGACCGGTTCGTGTTCGCGCTGGTGCGGCCCGGCGGCGTCGAGCAGGCCGCCCAGGACCTGTCGGCCGCCCTCGGCGTGCCGCGGGACGGGCGGGACGACGACCGTCCTCGCTCACTGGGCGGAGCGCACCCCACAAGATGTTGATGCTCGCCTATGGTTGACGGTGTGGCGGACGACGTACGGGGCGCCGCACCTGACGGCGAGCCGGTAGAGGCGGTACGGCAGCTCCTGCTCGGCGAGATCCGGGACCGCAACAGCGCCGACGAGACCGGCCGGCTGCTGGGGTCGCCGCCCGAGGCGCGGTTGGCCGCGACTCACCAGATTCTCGCCGACCTGATGGACACGGCCGCGGACCACGAGTCCATCCACGGGGTGGGCACCTTCCTGGGCGGCTGTCAGGCGGCGCTCGCACGGTTGAGCCAGGCCGCGGATCCCCACGACCCGCCGGTGGCGGCGCTGCTGGCCTTCCTCTGCCTCAACGTCACCCTCCTCGACCGGCGCTTCGAGCCGCCGGAGCGCGCCAAGCAGGACGCCTCGGACGAATACTGCCGCGAACTGTTCCGGACCACGCCGGTGTCGGCGGCGATCCGGGCCCTCTACCGGCCGGGCGGGCGTCCGGGCGCGAGGCGGCCGATCTCCGAGATCGATCTGCGCCGGTGGCGCGAGATCGACTTCGACTCGCTCGTGTACCACCGCGCGGGGACCACCTCGTTCATCCTCAGGGCCACCACGCTCGAACCGGTTGACGAGTCCGGTCTGCATCCCGAGTTGGTACTCAAGTGCGTGCTCTTTCCGTGGAGCAAGCTGACGTCGGTGGCGCAGGCCACCGACGAGTACGCGGTCCGGTACGGCGCCGGCAACACACCGAGCGTAGTCGTGCACCCGCTCGCGTCGACCGACCAGTGGGTGCTGATGCCCTACCAGGAGGGCGAGACACTGGGCGACCACCTCATCGCCTTCGAGAGTTCCGGGCCGTCGCCGGGCGCCCGGGTCGCCAAGGCCCGCCAGGTCGGGCTTCTGCTCGCCGAGGCGCTGCACAAGCTGGCGCGGTCGGAGCCGGTCGACGTGAACCATCGGGAACGACAGCACCTGGATCTGTCGCCCGGGAACATCATCCTGTCCGACGGCCGGGTCCACTTCATCGATCTCGGTGTCAACCACCTGTACAGCCGCCAGGTCGGCATCGCCGAGCACGACGACGCCGTCTACATCGCGCCCGAGGTGAAGAACCGCGGCCAGTCCGAGGTGGCCGACGTCTACTCGTTGGGAATCATCCTCATCCAGGTGATGGTCGGCAGCGCTGCGCGCGACGGGCGGGTGCCGGACCGCGTCTACGCGATCAGCCCCACCATCGCCCGGATGCTCGACGACTTCATCGAGGAGCAGCCGAAGGACCGGTTGCTGCTCCTGCCGGACCGGCCGTTCCGGTTCGACGACCTGCACCGGCTGATGGTTCTCACCTTCGACCTGGCGGCGCAGGAGTCCGAGACCAGCCGGTCGGCGCTGCGACGCTGGGTCGCCCGGCTCGCGCCCGCCTCCCGGGAGGTCCGGACGCAGTACCGGCAGTTCCGGGTGGCCCGGGCGGCGAAGGTCACGCACGACACGTACCTGATGGGGTTCGCGCTCGTCGCGACCGCCTGCTGGTGGTTCATCTGCGCCAAGACGGCTTTGTGGAAGGTCGACGACGTGTTGACCTTCTCGGCCAAGCCGCTGCCTCCGGCCGACCTGAGAGCGGCCGTGATCATCGGGTTCGGCCAGGCGCTGGTCGGGGCGAAGTACTACCAGAGCGTGCTGGCGCGGCTCACCGCGCGGCACATTCCCGGCGCCCTGGCCCGCTGCACGGAGGTCGCGGTACGGGCGATGTGCGTCGTCGCGCTGCCGACCGTGCTGCTGTCGGTGTTCTGGAAACCCACCCTGTGGGCATGGGGCTGCGCGGCCGGGGCGGTGGCTGTCGCCGTCACGAATCTCCTGCTCCTGCTGCTCAGCCGACGGATCCTGCGGGCTGGGGAGGCCAGCGGGCTGTCGACAGTGCCGCCCGCCGGCGACGGGGTGGCGCGGGGCTTCGAACAATGGTGGTGGTCCATGTTGCTCTACGCGGCCGTCATTTGCGTCATCGCGGCCGGTCTCCAAGCCGGCTTCCTGCACGACCGCGACGCGTACGTCTTCGGTCTGGTCGTGATCAGCGTCGGCATCCACTACCTGTCGAAGTTCGTCACCGCCGGGTACGAGGTGCGCGGGGGTCTGTCGCGCGCGCTGTCGGTGGGGGAGCGTCTGTCCGTCCTGCACCGGGCCGATCCGTCCCGGGTCCGGAACTGGCCGCCCCGGCTCGTCGCACCCCGGCACCCCGCCGACTCGGCGATCGGGTGACGACCCGCGCCGGGCCGGCGGAGCGCCGGGACCCGCGTCATACCACGTCGGACACCCGGGTCAGGTTGGTGCGCTGCCAGTCGTGGTCGCCGAGCGAGCGGGACAGCAACTGGATGTTGCCGTTCGCCGCCGTGTAGGTGATCTGGAGCCGGCCCCCGGCCGGCCACACCGACAGCAGGCTGCGGCCGACCGGCGGCATGCCGTCGATCTGCACCCGCTCGGCCTGCCACGTGTCACCGTCGCCGGTCAGCTCCCACAGCCCGCCGTCGACGTCGGCGACGACCACCAGCCAGGTGTCGGCCGCGCCGTCCGGGCCGGGGAGCCGCTGCACCGCCGACGAGACGCACTCGGGCAGGCCGAGCTCGGCCGTCAGCGACCGGGTGTGCCAGGCGCCGTCGTCGCCGACGGCGTACATCCGGACGTCCTGCCGGTGGTCGACGCCGAACACCCGGTGCCGCTCGCCGGCCCGGTGCTCGCCCCACAGCGGCAACATGGTCAGCGGCAACGGGTTCTCCGCCTGGGTGGCCCAGGTCAGCGACATCTGCCCCCAGCCCTCGGGGCCCTCCCACAGCATCCGCAGGTGCTCCTCGGCGTCCCGGTAGACGATCACGTCGAGGCCGGTGACGCCGTCGACGTACCCGAAGGGGGTGCCGTCCGGCACGGCCGCGCCCTCCACCGACACGTCCTGCCAGACCCAGCCCTGCCCGGGGGCCTGGGACAGCCGGATCACCCGGCCGTCGGTCGCGCCGTACACCACCCGCTGGGTGTCGCCGTTGCGGTAGGCGTGGGTGCCGTAGCGCACGGCGGGCGGGCCGCCGCTGTCCTGCGTCAGGTCACCCCACCACCACTGGCCCTGGTCGTACCAGATCTGGTGGACGTGGCCGCCCTCGCCCGGGTAGACGTACGAGGGCACGCCGTCGTGGGCGAAGAACGCCGACGGGGCGATCCCGCGGGCCATCCGGGGCGCGCCCACGTCCGCGGTGAGCCGCGTCCACGTCCACCCGTCGCCCTCGGGGTAGTGCACCACGAGGTGCCGCTCACAGTCGGAGTAGGCGACGTGGTCCACAGCGGGCAGCACCCGGATGCCGACGCCGTCGGTGAACGGCAGCCGCCCGTACATGGCGAACAGGCCGTTGCGGTCGTCGGACTTGGGCACCCGGTACCAGCTCGCGTTGCGGTGCATCACGTTGCCGCTCTTGCCGTGGTTGAGCCCGAACGCGTGGCCGATCTCGTGCGTGGCGACGTGCCGGAAGTCGGGTCCGTGCAGGTCGACGTCGAAGTACCCGTGCGCATCCCAGTTGATCTTCCGGTTGAAGATGACCGGGAGCTGACCGGCCGCGTCGGGCCAGCCCGGGGCGGCCGACCACTTGGTCACCGCGTACACGGTCCGGAACCAGCCGGTGTCGTGGAAGACCGGATCGTCGCCGACGGAGAAGACGATGTCGGCCTGCGCCGGGTCGAAGACGCGGGTGAACTCGAACGGCCCGTTCCAGTTCTCACCCAGCACCTCGCGCCACACCTCGAGCGACACCTGGATCAGTTCGTGCTTGAGCGCGTCGGTGAAGTCGTCCCGGGCGTACGGCATCGTCATGTCACCGAGGTGGTAGGTCAGGTTCGTGTGCCGGAAGTGCCCGCCCTGAAGGACGAAACCGGCGGTGCCCGGCCGGTCCGGGGTGCCGCAGCCGGGCGCGGTCAGGTGGGCGGCGGTGACGGCGTCGGGCCGCCCGGTCACCGGCAGTTCGTGGAACGTCTGGTACGCCCGGATCGCGGCGCCCAGCCCGGTGGCCGGCGCGAAGCCCGCCTCGGTGAGCAGCGTGGCCACCGCGTCCAGGGGCAGGTCCGCGACGTCCGGCCGGATCAGCGACACCGTGCCGTCCGCCACGTCGCCCACGTACGCCGTGCCGTCGCCGGTGACCGCCACCGCGTACGGGCCGTGGCCGGTGGTGATCGGATCGAGCGTGCGCGGCGCGTACGGGTTGGTGGTGTCGACGAGCTGGACGCCCTTGTCCGTCGCCAGCCAGGCCCGGGACAGTCCCGGTACGGCCGCGAGATCGCGGACGCCGGCCGCGCTTCCCACCGCGCCGAGGCGCCGGCCGGTGTCCGGGTCGTGCACGCCGAACAGCGGGTGCACGGTGCCGCCACCGAGCGAGCCGAGGTAGACCATGCCGTCGTGCGCGACGGCCAGCTCGCCCGGCTGGAGGTGGGCGGGTTCGATCGGCGCCACGGTGAGCGTCCCGTCCGGGCGCAGCACGGCGAGCGCGTCGTCGGCCGGCACGAGGCCCTTGACGTACAGCGCCGCGTAGACGGTGCCGTCCGGGGCCACCGCGAGGCGGTTCGGCGCCGACGGCAGCGACACGAAGCGCCGCTGGGTGGTGTCCGCCAGCTCGATGACCTGCAGGCGTTTGTGCGCCCAGTCGGCGACGTACAGCAGGTCGGCCACCGGGTCCACGGCGATCGCGATCAGCCCGAAGCCGATCGGGATGTCGGTGACCGTTCCGGTGGCCAGGTCGCACCGGGAGACGCTGTAGCTCTGCACCCCCCGGTTCATCACGTACGCCTGCCCGCGTCCGGGGTGCCAGGCCACCGCGCGGGGCTCGTGGCCGACCGGCAGGGACGGCCGGACCGGGGCGAGGGTACGGGGGTCGAGGACGTGCAGCCGGCCGGCGCCGGACGCGGGGTAGTGGGCGACGAGCAGCGCCGTGCCGGTGTCGGTGATGGCGTGCACCGAGCCGGGGTCCCCGGGGGTGCCGAGGGCGACCTGGAGCTGAGGTGGTGGGGCGGGAGTGGGAGTGGTCATGACGTCCTCCACTGGACGTGAGTGCTTCGCCACCCACCGTAGGGCCGTGCGTCTGACCAGCGGATTCTTCGTCGTTGATCCGGCAGCGTCGATGTCCGGGCCCTTGCCGAGATCCCTTCACGAGCGTAGGAAGAACACCACCGTCCGATGTCGAAGGAGACGCCCGTGCCCACCCCCAGACGGCTCCGTCTCGCCGTGTCCGCGTTGGTGGCCGCGTCGGCAGTGCTGCTCGGCTCCGGCGCCGCCGCGGCGCCGTCCGCACCGCCCGCGCCGGCCGGTCAGCGGTCCTGCGACCCGATCGATCCGGCGGCCTGCCTGCTGCCGTTCCCCAACGACTACTTCACCGTGCCGGACCGCAGCACCCCGACCGGCAAGCGGGTCCGGTTCGCGGCCTCCGCGATGCCCGCCAACGTGCTCGGCGTGCCGATCGACCCGGCGGAGTGGAACCGGCAGGACGGATTCAGCCCCGGCTCGCCGATCCTGGCACGCGTGCCCGGCCTCGACGTCACGCGGACCCGGATCGCGCCGGTCACCGACGTGGGCCGCTCGCTGGCGCCGGACGCGCCGATCGTGCTGCTCGACGCCCGCACCGGCAAACGTACGCCGTACTGGGCCGAACTGGACGCGCACGCCGCGGGCAGCCCGGACCGGCAGGTGCTGATCATCCGGCCGGCGGTGGCGCTGACCGAGGGCACCCGGTACGTCGTCGGCCTGCGCGGCATGCGCGACGGCGACGGCGCGCTCATCCCGGCGCCGAAGGCGTTCCGCTCCTACGTCACCGGCGCCGGCCTGGACCGGCGTGACCCGCGCGCGCCGCAGATGAAGCGGATCCTCGCCGACCTGACCCGGGCCGGCGTCAAGCGGCACAGCCTCTACCTGGCCTGGGACTTCACGGTCGCGAGCCGGCACGGCCTGACCGGGCGGATGCTGGCGGTCCGGGACGGGGCGTTCGCCGCGCTCGGGCGCCGCGCCCCCGTGTTCACCGTCTCTCAGGTCACCGACTACGCGCCCGAACAGGACCCGCTGATCGCCCGGCAGGTGACCGGCACCGTCGCCGTGCCGTCCTACCTGACCGGTGACGGCGGACCGGGTTCCCGGCTGCACTACGGGCCGCCCGGCGGCGACGGCACCCCGCCGACGCCGAACGCGCTGCCCACACCGTCCGGCGCGACGGTGGCGGCCGACTTCGTCTGCAACATCCCGCGCAGCGCCTCCGCCGCGAAACCGGCCCATCTGTCGCTCTACGGCCACGGGCTGCTCGGCCGGCCGACCGAGATCAACGCGGGCAACGTCAAGACCATGTCGCAGACGTACGACTTCACCTTCTGCGCGACGAGCTGGATCGGCATGGCGGCCGCCGACGTCCCGTACGTCGCCGGTGCCTTCACCGACCTCAGCGCCTTCCCCGCGGTGGCCGACCGGCTCCAGCAGAGCTTCCTGAACTTCCTGTTCCTGGGCCGGACGATGATCCACCGCAGCGGCTTCGCCGCCCACCCGGCGTTCCGCGACGCCGCCGGGCGGCCGCTGATCGACGTGAAGGGCGGACTGCACTACGACGGCAACAGCCAGGGCGGCATCAACGGCGGCGCGCTGACCGCCATCGCCCAGGACTGGACCCGGTCGGTGCTCGGCGTGCCCGCGATGAACTACTCGACGCTGTTGCAGCGCAGCGTCGACTTCGCTCCGTTCCAGACCGTCCTGGACGGCTACTACCCCGACAAGGTGGACCAGCAGCTGATCTTCGCGCTGCTCCAGATGCTGTGGGACCGGTCCGAGGCCAACGGGTACGCCCAGCACATGACCGACCGGCCGCTGCCGCGTACCCCGGCGCACCGGGTGCTGATGCACGTCGCCTTCGCCGACCAGCAGGTCTCGACGGTCGCGGCGGAGGTGCAGGCCCGCACCATCGGCGCCCGCCTGCACACCCCGGCGCTCGCCGACGGCTGGTCGCCGGACGTGCGGCCGTTCCGGGGCATCGCGCCGATCCGCCGGTACCCGTACGCCGGCTCGGCCATGGTGGTGTGGAACAGCGGTGCCGCGTTCGCGCCGCCGCCGACGAACCTCGCCCCCGCCGGGCCGGAGTACGGCGAGGACTCGCACGAGTTCCCGCGCGCCCAGGCCGGCGCCCAGCGGCAGAAGGCGGTGTTCCTGCTCACCGGCAAGGTGATCGACGTCTGCGCGGGCGGCCCCTGCCCGTGACGTAGCGCTACGGGGCACGGCCGGCGCGCGGGCGCCGCGCCGGCCGTGCGCCCCGCTGTCGCCCGGCCCCGGGTCGGTACGCAACTCCGCCGCCGACCGGCTCGTTGGGGCCACGAGGGGCGGGCGGAGGAGGGCGATGGCGGCCGGACGGGGTGCGGAACTGCTGCGCCCACCGTCGAGTGCGGGCCGGGCCACGCTCCTGGAACTGTTCTTCGACCTGGCCTTCGTGGTGGCCCTCGCCCGGGCGGCGAGCGCGACGCCGAGGCGTGAGCCGTCGCCCGGGGGAGAACGATCGGTCTTGACGGCGGGTCGCCGCAGGGTCATGCTTGTGCGAGACAGAACGTTCGTTCTACCCGGGTGGCCCCGACGGCCGCCGAGAGGAAGTCATGACCTCCGTTACCGCCCCCCGAATCCCGGCCACGGCAGCCGGCCTGCGGCGGCTGTACGTCGTCCGGTTCGTCTTCGCCGCCGTCTGGGCCGCCGTGACGCTCCCGCTCGCCGGGCACCTCGACCCCGTGACGGTGGCGCTGCTGGTGATCTACCCGCTGTTCGACGTGGCCGCCGCCGTGGCCGACATCAGGGTCTCGCGGGCCACCGGATCGCCGGCCCTGCTGTACGTGAACGTCGCGGTCAGCCTGCTGGCCGCCGCCGGCCTGGCCGTCGCCGGGGCGTCCGGCGTCCCCGCGGTGCTGCGGGTGTGGGGCGCCTGGGCGGTCGTGGCCGGCCTCGTCCAGTTGGTCGTGGCCGTGCCGCGCCGCCGGCGGCGGCCAGTGGCCGATGATCCTCAGCGGCGGCATCTCGGTCCTCGCCGGGGTGTCGTTCCTCGCCGCCGCCTCCGGGCCGGATCCGGCCCTGGCGGGCGCGATCGGTTACGCCGTCCCCGGCGCCGTCTTCTTCCTCGTCTCGGCCGTCCGCCTCGGCCGTGCGGCGCGGGCGGGCGCGTCGCCCGAGAGGGGCTGAGCACCGGATCCGGCCGGACCGCGCTCGGTGTTGACGCGCAGGAGCCCTTCGACCCCGCGCAGGAACGTCTCCGACACCAGCGCGGGGTCGAAGAGGCATCCGGCCGCCATGGCGCCGTCGCGGAGCATGACGAAGTGGCGCGCGGCGGCGTCCGCCGTCGCCTCGTGGACCTGCGCCATCTGGGCGGTGAGCGTGTCCAGGAACCATTGGCGGTGGGCGATGATCTCCCGGTGCACCGGATGCTCGTCGTCCGGGTATTCCGCCGCGGCGTTCAGGAATGCGCATCCGCGGAATCCGGGGGAGCGGATGCCCGCGGCGATTCCCTCGGCGACGGCGAGCAGGCGATCGGCCGGTCCTGGATGGCCCGCGATCGCCGCCTCCACGGCGGTGCGGTCCATTTCGTGCACCCGGCGCAGATAGGCGAGAATGAGCTCGTCCTTGCCGGGGAAGTGCCGGTAAAAGGTGGCGCGGGTGACTTTCGCCTCGGCGATGATCCGGTCGACCCCGACGGAATGGATGCCCTCGGCGTAGAAGACCCGGGTCGCGGTGTCGAGAAGCCGGAGTCGTGCCTCCGAGGGCCGGGTGCCAGAGCTCTCACGCGCCATGAGCCCATGCTAACGAACAGAACGTTCGGTCCGGGACTGACCCGCCGACGGCCCTGGGCGGTACGGCTCCCAGCATTCTCTCAGCCGGGTGTTCGTGGGAATCGGTTGCGCGATTCGCGGCCGTCCGATACGCCCCGGAGCCATTCTCCGACGTTTCCGCAATCCGCTGACAGCGATTCCGCGCTTGCCCGATATTGGAGACTCCACCGGGACTGCCGAAAGGAATGTCAGATGGGCGCCGCAGCCATGCCGGAGACCGGAATGCCGACTGTCGTGCTCGTTCACGGGGCATTCGTGGACGGGTCGAGCTGGAACGACGTGATCGCCGATCTCCAGCGCCGGGGCTACCCGGTCGTCGCCCTCGCGAACCCGTTGCGCAGCGTGCAGCGGGACGCCGCCTACCTGCGCTCCCTCGTGGACAGCCTGCCCGGACCGGTGGTGCTGGCGGGCCACTCGTACGGCGGCGCTGTCATCACCGAGGCCGCGGAGGGCGCCGCCAACGTCCGGGCCCTGGTGTACGTCGCCAGCTTCAGCCCGGACGTCGGCGAATCGGTGGCCGACGTGAACGCGAAGTTCCCCGGCAGCCGGCTCGCGGACAACGTCCATGCTGTGCCGATCCCCGCCCAGGACGGCAGCGCGGACATGGACCAGTACGTCAAGCAGGAGACCTACCCGGACTTCTTCGCCCCCGACGTCCCCCGGGAGAAGGCGGCGGTGATGGCTGCCACGCAGCGCCCGACGGCGGCGAACACGCTGACCGACAGCGTGACGCGGGCTGCCTGGAAGAGCATCCCGTCCTGGACGCTGGTGACCACACAGGACCTGGCGATCCCGCCGGATCTGCAGCGCTTCATGGCCCAGCGGGCCGGGTCCACGACGGTCGAGGTCGACGCGTCGCACGCGGTGACGGTCTCGCAGCCGGGCGCCGTCGCGGATTTCATCGACACCGCGGCCCGAGCCACCGCGCAGTAGTCTCCGGCGGCCGGGCACACCAATGTCCTAGGACGGTCTAGCGGGTGTGCCGGCCGTCACGGTGGGGCGCCGTGTGCGCTCAGAGCAGCACCTCGACCGGCGCCGGATGGCCGAGAAAGTGCACCGGGCTGGCGGTCGGCCCGTACGCCCCGGACTGGTGCACCACCACCAGGTCGCCGACCTCGCACCGGGGCAGCTCCACCCGCCGGCCGAGCGTGTCCAGCGGCGTGCACAGCGGTCCGACCACGGTGACGGTCTCCCGCTCGTCGGCCGGCTTCGCGGTCACCGCCGACACCGGGTAGTTGCGACGTACCACCTGGCCGAAGTTGCCGGAGGCGGCGAGATGGTGGTGCATGCCGCCGTCGACCACCAGGAACGTCTCGCCGCGGGAGTGCTTGCGCTCGACCACTCGGCTGACGAAGACGCCCGCCTCGCCGACCAGGTACCGCCCCAGCTCCAGCACGACGGCCGTGTCCGGGTGGCGGCGGCGCCACCGCTCCACCTCCACGGCCAGGTGCCGGCCGTACGCGGCCAGGTCCAGCGCCTCGTCGCGGGGGAAGTACGGGATGCCGAGCCCGCCGCCGATGTTGACGTGGGCGAGGTCCAGCCGGTGCTCGCGTACCAGCCGGTCGGCCAGCGCGAACGTCTGGCTGACTCCGGTGGTCAGCGCGTCCAGGCGCAGGTTCTGCGACCCGGCGAAGATGTGCAGCCCGCACAGCCCGCGCCGGCCCGGTCCGCGCAGCACCTCGCCGACCGCCTCGGCGTCGATGCCGAACTGGGTCGCGCCGCCGCCCATCGTCATCCCGGAACCGGAGAGCTGGAAGTCCGGGTTGACCCGCAGCGCGAACCGGGCGGACCGTCCGACGGCCGTCTCGATCCGGCGCAGCCGGGCCAGCTCGTCGCCGGACTCGACGTTGACGACCACACCGGCGGCGATCGCGGCGGCCAGCTCGGGGTCACGCTTGCCCGGCCCGGCGAAGCTGATCTGCTCCCGGTCGACGGCGGTGCCGAGCGCGGTGAGCAGCTCACCGTGGCTGGCCACGTCGAGCCCGTCGACGAGCGGCGCGAGGCGCTGCACCAGGGCCGGCATCGGGTTGGCCTTGATCGCGTAGTGCAGCAGCACGCCGCCGGGCAGGGCGGCCCGCAGCTCGGCGACCCGGCGGCGGACCGCGGCGAAGTCGTACAGGTAGAAGGGGGTGCGGCCGGCGATGTCGGCGGCGAGGTTCAGGTCCATCAGGGCTCCACGCGGTAGAGGGTGAGGTCACGCAGCAGGTCCATGTCGTGGCCGAAGGCGGCCCGGTCGGCACCGAAGACCATGAACTCGGCCGACGGCGGCTCGACGATGTGCGCGCTGGCGCGCGCGACGGTCTCGCCGACCGACACGTGCACCCGCACGGTGTGCTCGCTGCGCAGCGCGGGCACGTCGACGGCGATGACCCGGCCGGCGCGACGGGGGGTGATCACCCAGGCCCCCAGCTCGCCGGTCGGCCGGGGCCGCACCGCGTACGGCTCGCCGGCCCGCAGCAGGTAGTGCGCGAGATCGATGTCGACGCCGTGGGTGCGCAGGTAGACGGCGCGCATCTCGCCGCCGGGCGGCCGGGCCGCGACCTCCAGGAAGACCAGCTCGCCGTCGGGCGTGCCGAACACCTCCATGTGCACGCCGCCGTCCGGTGGCCGCAGCGCGGCGAGTGCCCGGTGGCCGAACTCGGACACCCGCACGGCCGCCGGGTCGTCGGCGGGCAGCGTCCACACGCCGAGCGACCGCCCGGCGGCGAACTCCATGCAGGGGTTGAGGTTGGCGCAGACGTTGCTCCACACCACCCGGCCGTCCTGCACGAGGGCGTCGAAGTTGTAGAGCGTGCCGGAGACGAACTCGTCCACCTCGTAGCTGTTGCGGTCCTTGGGGGAGGACGCCCAGCTCGCCCAGGCGCGCAGCGCCGCCGGGCCGTCCAGCCGCCGCACGTCCATGCTGGCGTACCTGTCGACCGGCTTGACCACCATCGGGAAGCCGATCTCCGCGGCGATCCGCTCGCAGTAGCCGCGCGGGTCCGCGGCGTGCTCGTCCCGGTCGAAGCGCAGGTGCCGTGGCAGCCGCAGTCCGCTGCCCGCGAGCGCGGCCTTGCTGGCCATCTTGTCCACGAACGGCAGCAGGCGCGCGGCCGGCCAGCCGCCCGCGCCGAAGTGCTCGGCGAGCCGCGCGCAGAGCAGCTCGCAGGACTCGTCGTTGGTGAGGAACCGGAGCTGCTCCGGGCGGGGGCGGGGCAGCTCCCGGTCCAGCAACGCCACCAGGTCGGTCGTCTCCATGTCGTCGGGCACGACGACGCGGGCGTACGCGGCGCGCTGCTCGTCGGTGAGCCGGCGCGCGTAGTGCGGGCTGGAGACCAGCCAGAGTTCCGCGTCCGCCAGCCGGCCCAGATCGGCCAGGCCGGAGCGGATCACGTTGTCGTTGATGAGAACGACGTACAGCTTCTTCACGCGACTCTCCTCGCGGGTCAGTGTTCGAGCAGGACGGCGCCGAACGTGCCGCCGACCCCGACGGACGCCATCAGCGCCAGGTCACCCGGGCGCAGCCGGGGCCGGACGGTGTCCAGGTTCAGGAAGATGTCGGCGCCGAAGCAGTGGCCGTACCGGGGGACGTTGTCGAGCACGATCCGCTCGGCCGGTACGCCGATCACCCCGGCCGCCGCCCGCCACACGTTGACGTTGACGTTGTGCGGCAACAGGACGGTCAGCTCGTCGGGCCGGCGCCCGGCCCGCCGCAGTGTCCGGTCGACCACGTCGCCGAGGTGCTCCTGGAACCGGCGTTCGTATTCCTGGCGGCTCGGCGCGCCGGGCTCGGTGTAGATGCCGCCGGCGTAGCGGCCGTGCGTGGCGACCGCGTGGGCGAGCACCCGGTCGCGGGGTCCGTCCCGGCGCAGCAGCACCGCGCACGCCACGTCCCCGGCGATGCCGGTGTCCAGCACCCGCAGGTCCGGGCTGTCGGCGGTCTCGCCGATCAGCAGGACGCCGACCGCGTCGCCGGGCCGCCCGGCGAGCAGCCGGTCCATCAGGTCCAGCGCGGTGATGCTGGAGACGCACTTGTTGGACTGGGTGCCGAAGCACAGCGGGTCGCCGCCGAGCTGCCGGGCGACCAGCCGGGGCAGGCCGGCGCCGACCGGTCCGATGTACGGGCCGGTGTGCGCGTGCACCACGACCGCCACCCGCTCCGGCGTCACCCGTGCCTCGTCGAGCAGCCGCGCGACGGCGTCCAGGAGCATCGGGAACTCCTGCCCGGCGGCGGCCACCGGGATCCGGTCGTAGCCGTAGAGCCGGCCGTACACCCGGGCGCGGGCCGGGCTGAGGCCGAGCAGCGCGTGGTCGTCGGTGACCGACAGCCGCCGTTCCGGTTCCACGCGTACCACCGCGTCAATCGCGATCATCGGGTGTCCTCCGGGCGGGCGGCGCGGCGACGACGCGGCGGCCGGTGACCGGGCTGCACGACAGCACCCGGGCCGGCACCCGGACCAGGCGGGTGGCCCGGTAGCGGCGCAGCAGCTCGCGCCACTGCTCCGGATCACGGTCGTCGAGCGCGGCGAGCCGGTCGAGCTTGCGGTACTGGAGGAACCCGCGCGGGCGGGCCTGCGGGCGGGCCCGGCGGATGTACCCCCAGGCGTCCCACATCAGCGGTTCCCAGCCGGCGAGGGCGGCCAGGTCGTACAGGAACAGGTTGCGGGCCTGCCAGCGGCCGGCGTCGGCGTTCAGCATCAGGCCGCTGAGCCGCAGCGCCGCGCGTTCGCCCTCCTGGGCCCGGCGCCAGGCGCGGGCGCCGGTGAGGAACACCGACTCCGGTACGTCGTCGCGGTAGTGGTCGGGCAGCTGGAAGGTGTCCCGGGCGGTCCGGTACATCCGGCCGTCGGCGTACCGCCACCGGCCCTCGGCGGACGACCAGTACTCGACCACCACGTGGTCGTGCATCGGCCGGTAGGGCACGTACAGGTGGTGGGCGGTGCCGTACCGCAGCCGGGCCGGCACCCCCTGCTCGCGCAGCACGGCGCAGAGCAGCAGGCTGGCGTCGCGGCAGACGCCCAGCCAGCGGCGGTGCAGCGGCCGGGCCCGGGTCAGCGGCGCCGGATCGAGGGCGAGCACCCGGTCGAGCATCCGCCGGGTGGTCCGCAGGTCGACCTCGGCGAGCCGGTCTCCTCCGGGCTGCCAGCCGGCCGCCGGCGGGTCCAGCTCGTAGTGGGCGAACAGCCCGCCGATGACCTCCACGAGGGCCGGCACGTCGGCGGGCAGCCGGCGCAGCGCCTCGGCGTGCGGCCCGGGTTCGGTCATCGGGGTGTGCCGGCGGTAGGTGGCGAGCATCCGGTCCAGCCCGGCGGCGGGCGTACGCACGGCGGCGGTCACAGTCCCTCCTCGAGCCGGCGCCGCAGGTGCGGGTAGTCCACCTTGAGGCTGCGGTTCTGCGGCAGCGGACCGACGTGGATCTGGCTCGGCCACAGGTGCTCGGGCAGTTCCCGGCTGATCCGCCGGCGCATCTCGGGCACCGGTGTCGCGGTGTCCGCGACGAACGCGACGAGCCCCTGGACGAGGCCGCCGGGCGCCACCGGCCAGCCGACCACCGCCACGGCCTCGGTGCCGAGCACCTGCCGCAGCAGGGTCTCCACCTCCAGCCGTTCCACCCGGTGGCCGCGGACCTGCATCTGGTCGTCGCGGCGGCCCTTGAACACCAGCCCCCAGCGCGGGTCGTGGGCGACCAGGTCGCCGGTGCGGTACCAGCGTCCGGGCGCGTCCGGCAGCTCGACGAACCGGGCCGCGGTCTGCTCCGGGTCGCCGTGGTAGCCCGGGACGAGCTGGCTGCCGCGCAGCAGCAACTCGCCGGTCTGCCCGTCGGCCACCCCGGCCAGGTCGGCGCCGACGACGCGGACCTCCTGCCGGGGGTACGGCCACCCGATCGGTACGACGTCCGGCAGGTCCTGGTCCGGCCGCCAGCCGAAGGAGGTCACCGCGATGGTGCACTCGGTCGGTCCGTACACGTTGAACAGCTCCCCGTCGGGGTTGGCGGCGTGCCACGCCTGCGCGAGCCGCCGGGGCAGCGGTTCCCCGCAGAACAGCGTGCGGCGCAGGCTGGGCAGTGCACCCGGTCGGAGCAGGCCGAGGTCGAGCAGGCTGACCCCGGTGGTGGGCACGGACAGCCAGAACGTCAGCGCGTGCTCCCGGACCAGCGCGGGAAGCTTGTAGACGGCCTGGTCCGGCAGCGCGTACACGGCCGCGCCGACGGTCCACGGCAGCACGATGTCGTGCACCGACAGGTCGAACGTGAAGTTGTTGACCTGGGCGAACCGGTCGTCGCAGGTCGGGCCGAACAGCTCGATCGCGCCGTCCAGGTACGCGGTGAGATTGTCCAGCGTGACAAGGACCGCCTTGGGCACCCCGGTGCTGCCGGAGGTGAACATCAGGTACGCCCCGCCCTGCGGCCGCCGGGGCTCGCCCTCCCACCGCGGTCCGGGGCCGTGGTCGAGCACCGGCGCCGGCGGCGCCATCATGGTCCGCAGCCGGTCGTCCTGGTCCGGGTCGCCGCTGTCCAGGACCGCCACCACCTGTCCGTCGAGCCGCTTGAGCACCTTCTCGCAGTAGGCGGGCGGCGAGGTCGGGCACATCGGCACGAACGCCTTGCCGGCCAGCAGGCTCGCCAGGATCGCCACGTACCGGGTCAGGTTCCGGCCGCAGTACACCAGGCAGAACGGCTCGTCCCGCTCGTCGAGCCGGCCGGCCAGGGCGTCGGCGCGGGCGAACAACTCCCGGTACGTGTACGCGCGGTCCTCGACCCAGAGCGCCGTACGCTCCGGGTGCCGGCCGGCGGCGGCCAGCAGCCGGTCGCGCAGTTCGGCGCGGTATCCGATGGTCATGTCTGACTCCCGTATTCGAGCACCACGGCGGCGAAGACCGCGCCGAGCCCGACCGTGGCGAGCATCAGCCGGTCACCGGGCCGCAGCAGGCCCGCGCGGTCGGCGGCGGCGAGGTTGAGGAAGATGTCGGCGCCGAAGCAGTGCGCCGTGTGCGGCACCTGGTCCAGGTAGACCGACTCGATCGGAATGCCGGCGCGCGCCGCTACCTGCTTCCAGGAGAACGTGTTGACGTTGTGCGGCAGCACCAGGCGGACGTCCGGCCAGGTCAGCCCGGCGTCGTCGAGCGCGCGGCGCATCACGTCGGCGAGTCGCGCCGGATACTCGGCCTCGAACTCGGCGTTTGCCGCCTCGTCCTGCCACTGGCAGGCGGCGTGCCGGCCGTACGTGTCGATCCGGGCGGCGAGGACGCGGTGACCGGGGTCGCGGCGGCTGAACAGGCAGGCGACCCCGGCGTCGCCGGTGACCGAGCTGTTCGGGATCACCTGCATGATCGGGGTGAAGGCGACGTCGGCGGTGACCACGATCGCCGCGTCGGTGGCCGAGCCCCGGGCCAGCAGGCGGTCGACCACCCGCATGGCGGACACCGTCGACGCGCAGTTGTTCGTCGTCATCCCGAACGACTGCGCCCGGTCCAGTCCGAGCCGGCGGCAGATCCGGGCCAGGCCGGCGCGGCCCACCACGTCCTGGTGGGTGCCGGTGTGCGCGTGCACCAGCCAGCGGACCCGGCCGGCGTCCACACCGGATTCCTTGAGCAGGTTCGCCACCGTCTCCTCGACCAGGGCGGCGGTGTCGCCGGACCACACCGGTACCCGGTCGAGGCCGTAGATCCGGTGGAACACGGCCAGCTCGGCGCGCGGCATGTCGTACCGGTCGGCGAGGGTGAAGAGGCTGGGCCGGTGGTCCGGCACGACGGCCTGCACGGCGGTCAGTTTCAGCACGGCGCACCGGCCGGGGCGAGGGCCGCTGCGGGCACCGGGTGCCGGCGCAGCAGCTCGGGCTTGTCCACCTTGCCGTTGCTGTTGCGCGGCAGGGCGGCGAGCACCTCGTAGCGGGTGGGCCGCTGCCAGGTCTCCAGGCCGGACCGGCAGGCCGCCCGCAGCGCGGACGCGTCGACGGCGGCCGGGTCGGCGGCGACGAACGCGGCGATGTCGTGGTCGCCGTCGTCGAGGGCGGTGCAGACCACGCTCGCCTCGGTGACGCCCGGCACGGCCCGCAGGACCTCCTCGACGTCGCGGGGGATCAGCTTGCGTCCCCGGACCTTGATCACCTCGTCGATCCGGCCCTTGAAGAAGAAGTGCCCGTCCTCGTCGAGGTAGCCGTAGTCGCCGGTGTAGAGGCAGCGGCCACTGCGTACCGGGTGCTCGCGGATCTTGCGGGCGGTCTCGTCCGGCAGCCCCCAGTAGCCCTGCATGACGGTGCCGCCGCGCACCACGAGCTGCCCCACCTGGTAGGGCGGGCAGGGCCGGTCCTGTTCGTCCACCACCAGGATCTGGGTGTTCGGGATGGCCCTGCCGACGCTGCCCGGCTTGGCGTCGAGCAGCTCCGGCGGCAGATAGGTGCAGCGCTTGCACTCGGTGACGCCGTACATCGAGTAGATGTCCGCGTCGGGGAACAGCCGGCGGATCGCGGCGATGTGCCGGGGCAGCAGCGCGGCGCCGGTGTTGGTCAGGCAGCGGACGCTGCTGACGTCCGGCATGCCGAAGCGGCTGAACTGCTCCACCAGCTCGAACAGCACCGGCACCCCGGGCACGACGGTGCAGCGGTAGCGGGCGATGTCCTTGATGACCTGCAACGGCAGGCTCATGTCCCGCTCCAGGACCAGCGTCGCGCCCTGCGAGAACGCCATGATCATCTGGTAGAGCCCGTAGTCGAAGGCGAGCGGCAGGGCGCAGAGGAACACGTCCTCCGGGCCGTTGCGCAGGTACTCGTTGAGCGAGTCCAGCGCGGTCAGCATGTTCGCGTGGCTGAGCATCACGCCCTTGGCGTCGCCGGTGGAGCCGGACGTGTAGACCAGCGCGGCCAGGTCCTCGCTGATCACGTCCACCGGTGCCGGCGTACCGGCGAAGACGGTGTCCTCGGCGCCGACCGGCAGCACCGCCCGGACCGACGCCGGCAGGCCCAGGCCGGTCAGGGAACGCGCCGTCGGCTCCAGGGCGAGCAGGACGGTGGCGGCACAGTCGGCCAGCACGTGGCGGATCCGCTCGGGCCGCTGCTCGTGGCTGACCACCACCGCGACCCCGCCGGCGGCCAGCGCCGCCCAGAAGGCGGTCACCGTCTCGACCCGGTTCCCGGCGCAGATCACCACCCGGTCGCCGGGCCGTACACCGTCGGCCTGGAGGCGGCCGGCCAGGCCGGCCACCCGTGCGGCCAGGTCGCGGTAGGTCAGCCGGTGCCCTCCGGCGATCAGGGCGAGCTTGTCGGGATGGCGGTCCACGGTGGCGGTGAGGACGTCGTACAGGGTTCGGCGCATCGTGTTTCCTTCAGCTCGTGGGGATGGCGCTGACCCGATCGCCGAGGCGGCGGGCGCGGAGCAGCTCGTGGACGACGAAGCCGACGGCCGGCAGGTGGGCCACGGCCAGCGCGAGGTAGACGTGGGACACCGGATGCCCGGCGCGGGCCAGCCCGGCGGCCAGGGCGAGCTGGAGAGCGGTGAGCGTGGCGTTCACGACCAGCGCCCGGACACCGTTCCCGGTCTCCTCCAGGAAGATCGACAGGGTGAGCAGCGGACCGGCGACCAGATAGGCCGGTGCCAGGTACCCGAGGTAGTCGGCGGCGGCCCGGGCCACCGCCGGATCACCGGTGAGCAACCCGGTCGCGGGCCCGCGGACCAGCCAGACCAGGGCTGCCACGACCGCGAACACCGCCGCCGACAGCCCGACGGCGGCGACGACCGACGGCCCGACCCGCCCGCCCCGGCGTTGCGCGGCGAGCCGGTTGACGGTGATGCCGACGCCGACGCCGAGTGCGATGGCCGGCAGGAGCACGAGGTTCTGCACCCGGTACGCCACGCCGTACCCGGCCACTGTCAGCGGGGAGTAACCGGCGAGGATCCGGGTCAGCGCCAGCCCGCTGCCGAACAGCAGCAGGTAGCCCAGGCTCACCGGCACGCTGATCCGGCAGACCTCCCGCCAGGACCGGCGGACCGGTGCGCGCAGCCCGATCCGGGCCCAGGGCCGCACCCCGCACCGGGCCAGCCGGCGGGACGCCCAGACCGCGGTGGCGGCCGCGGTGGTGGCGGTGGCCACCGGCAGGGCGAACACGCCGAGCCAGCCGACGAGCACGGCGGTGAGCACCACCCCGGAGCCGAGGCTCACCAGGGTGCCGACGGTCACCGCGCGGACCTGCCGCAGCCCGTAGAGGCTCGACATCAGCGCCACACTCACCGCCAGCACCGCGCCGCTGAGCGTGTTGAGCTGGACGAACGCGTACACCAGGGTGCGCGAGCCGGCGGGCACCGCGTACAGGTCGAGAAAGAGCGGATGCGCCACCAGGAACAGCAGCGCCACGCCGAGGTTGACCGCCACGCCGAGCACGAGCACGGTCCGCTGCCGCCGGGCGTACGTGTCGAGGTCGCCGCTGCCCGACGCCTGGGCGGCGAACGCCACCGACGCGACACGCAGGCTCTCGTTCACCGAGTTCTGCAACAGGATCATCGGCAGCACCAGCGCCAGCGGGTACAGGTGGGCCGGGTCGTGCCGGCCGATCACCGCGGTGTTCAGCAGCGGCGCCACCAGGCTCGCCAGCGACGCGAGCAGCACCGGAAGGGCGATCGCCAGCACCGGAGCGAGCACCGGCGGCGCCGCGCTGTCCCCGGCCGGGCGCGACTGGTCGACGGCCGTCATACCGGCACCTCCTGGCGCAGGTAGCCGGCGTGCACGTTGGCGAGCTGGATGGGCGTGGTGCCCTCCATGAACTCGTACGCCACCACGTCGGTCAGGGACCGGGCGAGCCACGGGTGGTCGACGAGCGCCGCCACCGGCAGCTCCCGGGCGAGGACCTCGGCGACCTCCTCGGCCGCCGCGGTGGCCCGCTGCTTCGCCAGCGACACCAGCGCGCCGCGCAGCGGCTCCTCGTCGACCTCGCGGGCGGCGGCGGCGTTCAGCTCGCGCGACCGCTCCAGCATCTGGTCGAACCGGTCCAGCTCGGCACGGGCGGCGCCGACGTGGTCCCGGACGTAGTCGACGAGGGCCTGGGCGTGGCCGAGCGCCATCGCCGCCACCCCGGGCCGGAAGCGGTGGAACGTCTTGAGCATGCCCATCATGCCGCGCTCGGTGGCCTTGAGGTGGCTGCCGAGGACCGCCTCCGGCGGCACCCGCAGCCCGTCGACGCGCAGTTCGGACAGCTGCGCGCCGGGCAGGGCGAACATCGGGAGGACGCGTCGTCGTACCGCGCCGGACTCGATCAGCTCCGGCGTCAGCAGCACCGCCACCAGGTCCAGCGGGCCGTCGCCGGTGCGCGCGAGGACGGTGCCGACGGGCGCCACCGCCCCGTTGCCGAACAGCAGCTTCTCCCCGGTCAGCCGGCCGTCGCGCAGCGTGGTGTCCAGGTGGGCGGCGTCGGAGCCGCGTCCGGGCTCGGTGACCGCGAAGAACGTGCGGCACCGGGTGGTGGACACCAGCTCCCGGAACCAGGCTCGTTGCCGGGGCGTGCCCAGCGCGTCCAGCAGCACGCCGGACAGTGACGGGCCGGGGGTGGTGAGCAGGAAGCTCGCGCTGCCGTAGCTGAGCGCCTCGAACATCGCGGCCCGCCGCCGGGTGTCCGCCGTGAACTCGGCCTCGATCTTCTGCGCGACGGCCGGGTGGTCGAGGTGCCGCAGCACCAGGTCGGGGTCGTCCGGCACGGCCGGCGAGTTCTCGCGGTACCAGTCGGCCGCGGCGAGCCACTCCGGGCCGTAGCGGGCGGCGAAGCGGTCGGGATTCAGTCGGAACACGGGGCACCGTCCAGGTAGATCCGGTTGGCGTAGAGCAGGGCGGTGCGCATCTGCGCCATCTGCCCGGTGAGGACGGACCGGCCGCCGGCCATCCGGATCAGGTCGCGGGCCAGACCGTCGACCTCCCGGACCCACCAGGCCCGGCCGGCCGGCACGGCGAGCGCGGCGGCCGCGTCGGCCTGGCGCAGGGCGGCGGCCCGGGCCACCAGCCCGGCCATCTGGTAGGCCACCACCGGGTGGGCGCTGAGCCGCTGACCGGCCGAACGCCGGCCGGCGAGGAACCGCCGGCACCAGCGGACCGCCTCGCCGAGCGCGTCCCGCTCGGCGTCGGCGAGGGCCTGCCGGAACAGCCGCAGGGCCGGCGCGTCGGCCGGTCCGCCGGCCGCCCGGTACCGCAGCACCACCAGGTCCGCGCGGGTCAGCAGCTCATGGGGTACGACGGTGAGCCGTTCCGCCCCGAGGACGGCACCCGTGGTCAGGTCGAACGCCTCCACCGTCGCCGCGTCCCGGTCGGCGAGCACCAGTCCGGCGTACCCGGCCGCCGGGCCGCATCCGGCCGGCAGCGCGCCGGTCTCGCGGGCCCGGGCCACGACGGCGCCGACGGTGAACCGGACCGCGACCGGGTCGGCGCCCGGCTCCCCGGCGGCGGCCGTCCCGGCGGGCCGGGTGGGCAGTCGCAGCACGTTCGTCACGGCGTCACCGCCCGGGTCAGCACCACGGCGGCGGACAGGCTCTCCACGTCCTCCTCGACGTAGGCGACGTATCCGCCGGCCGGGGTGGTGGACTCGGCGCCGAGCCAGCGGAACAGCCCGGTGCAACTGCGCTCCGGCGGCACGAACTCGACCCGGCACGGCCACGAGTCCGGCCCGTACGCGTAGGCCCACCGCCGGTAGAGGAACGTGGCCCGGTTGACCCGCACTGTCAGCTCCGCCGGGTCCACGTCGTACTCCGCGCACCAGCGCGCGACCAGGCGGGACAGGTCCCCGTCGTCGCCCAGCACCGCCGGCTCGCCGAGCGCCGTAACGGTCAGGATCTCCGTCCCGGCCGGCCGGCGGCCGATCCGGACCGCCCCGGCGGTGGACCGGCTCGGGCCGGGGAAGTGGGCGCCCACCGGGGCCGGGACGGTTGTCTGCTCGACGCTGAGCAGCAGGCCGTCGCGGTCCGCCGGACCGGCCCGCAGGAAGTCGCAGAGCACCAGCAACGCGAGCGCCGGGGAGATGCTGCCCTGGTCGACCAGGTCGAACGAGGTGCAGTCGAGGCGGTGCCGGTGGTGCAGGTACGGGCCGAACGCGGACACGTCCGGGTCGAACTCCGGCGTCCAGTAGCTGGTGACGAGCACACCGAGGTCGCGGAAGAGACCGGGTCCGGTGCGCTCGGCCAGCGCGTCGGCCAGGTCGACGAACGTGTACTGGTCGCCCCGGGTGAGTGTGGCCTCGTCGAGGACCACGCCGGCCATCCGGTGCAGGTCCGCCTGGTACTCGACGAAGCGCGGCCGGGGCGGGTGCCGGTCGTCGCGGGTGGGCAGCACCGCGTGGTGCGCCGCCTGTACGTAGAGGCCGGTCATCGGTCAGGCGATCTTCGCGGCGCTCAGCTGCGTGCGGACGTACTCGTAGATGCTGCCGATGGTCTGGAAGTGCTCGGCCTCCAGCGTCGTCGCGTCCACGAAGAACCCGTCGACCGCGTCCTCCAGCGCCATGAGGAACGTCAACGACGTCATCGAGTCGATCCCGAGGTCCTCGCGGAGCTGGGTGTCGAGATCCATGTCGAGGACGGCGTCGTTGTGCGTCACGTCGGCGAGCACGCGCTTGACGGTGTCGATGAGCTCGGATTCCTGAACGGGCACGGAGATGCTCCTTCGTTCGGGTCGGAGACGGCCGGAACCGGCCCGCGAGCGGGCGGGCAATCGCCCGGACGGGCGCACGGTTGTCCACCGACGATGGTGATTCGGTGTGGAAAGGATTACGGGGATCGAGAAAGGCCGCCGGAAAGTGTCCTCCGGTTGCGGTCGGCGGAAGAAACTTTGCCGAACGACGATCCGGGGTGTCAATGCCTTTCCGACTCGCCGGGTGACGGCAGTACGACTGAGTGTGTCGGTCGGAAATGCGGCACCACGGCGATTCGTACGGGTGCCGCCGATTCGCCTTTCCGGTGTTCCCGGCCGACCCGGCCCGGATCGGCGATGTCGGACCTGGCCGTCCGTACCTGATCCGCGGTTTCTGTCCACCTTGCCGGGACGGACCGGCCGGCGGCCCAGCTCACCCGCGTGGACGTGTGGTGGTGGCATGTCTTCCCGGCCGGTGCGTGCCTCGTGGCTGCTACGTCATGAGGGCGTGAGGCGCTACCCGGTAGCCGACAGTCGTATCCGGCGGCGATCGCGTGTGACGAACCTCAACAACCGCCCTTCCGATGCGCTTTCGGCTGATCGCCGGGGGTCGAAAGGGCAATTCGGAGTGGGCTTTTCGCCCGGCTGTCGGAATCCGCATTGACCGCCGCGCGGTCCGCACGCACCTCGCTTTTGCGAGAATGTGTCGCGGTGGGAATTGCGTAACGCCGGGGCATGCGGGGGCGGCGTCGGCTCGGTAGACGGAAGCGGGTCGCGGTGACGCCGCGCCCGGATGATCCGGCGTCCCGTCGAGGGCGGGGGACCCGCGATGCTAGCCTGCCCGTCTGAAATGGACAGTCTTCTCGACCGGGTTCA
The DNA here is from genome assembly GCF_027460145.1 of Micromonospora sp. WMMA1949. NCBI lineage: Bacteria > Bacillati > Actinomycetota > Actinomycetes > Micromonosporales > Micromonosporaceae > Micromonospora > Micromonospora sp. WMMA1949. Next base: position 5,077,636 of record NZ_JAPZBG010000001.1, read on the forward strand.
AGAGTGGATCGATGACGGATGGTTCGCACGCCCGGCGTTCGCCGCACCACGCGACGTCCGGGACCACGCCCGTGACCGGCAACCGGGGCGGTCGCGGGTGACCCGGACCGTACGCGCAGCCGCCCGGGCCGCGCTCGCCGCCGTCGTCGCGTCGGCGGTGCTCGCGCTGACGCCGCTCCCGTCGGTGGCCCGCGCCGACGGCGAACCGGTCAAGTACTACACGGTCGAAGCCGCCCACCAGGGCGAGCCGGAGAACCTCACCGCGATCGCGGAGCGGTTCCTGGGCGACGGGTCCCGGGCCGCCGAGCTGTTCGCCCTCAACACCGGGCGGATCCAGCCGGACGGCGGCACACTCACCGACGGCTCCCGGCTGCGGGCCGGCTGGGTGCTCGTGCTGCCCTGGGACGCGCACGGCGGCGAGGTACGCCTCGGCGTCCCGCCGGCCGCGAAGCCGGCACCCGGCGCGTCCACGCCGGACGGGCGGCGACCCGCCGCCGCCGACGACGCGGCCGTCCGGGCGCCGAAGGGATGCCGCCCCGCCGCGACCTCGGGCACGCAGTCGCCGTGGGCCGGGCCGCGGGTCGCCGCCGACCGGGCGTGGCCGCACAGCCGGGGCCGGGACCAGCTCGTGGCCGTCGTCGACTCCGGTGTCGCCGGCAACCTGCCCCCGCTCGCCGGCCGCGTGACGACGGGCGTCGACCGGGCGACCGGCGGCGCCCGCGGGGACACCGACTGTCTCGGCACCGGTACGGCGATGGCCGCGCTGATCGTGGCCCGGCCGGCGAAGGGGTCGGCGGTGGCCGGGGTCGCGCCGGACGCGGCGGTGATGCCGATCCGGGTGGCGGGCCGGACCGCCGGCGCCTCGGCCGCGGCGAGCGTCGCGGGCATCCGCGCGGCAGTGGACTCCGGCGCCTCCGTCATCGCGATCGGGCCGCACGTGGACCTCGGCCGGGCCGAGGTGGTGACGGCCGTCAACGAGGCGGTCGACGAGGGCGTGGCGGTCGTGGTGGGCGCCGCCGATGAGCAGACGCCGGAGGACCCGGACGTGCTGCTGCGCGACGCGGTCCTGCGCGCCGGCGGGATCGGGCCGGACGGAGCCGCCGCCGGCAGCTACCGGGCCGGAGGCGTGGACGTGGTCGCACCCGGCGTCGACGTGGCGAGTCTCGGCATCACCGGCACGCGACCGGTCAGCGGCACCGGCACGCACCTCGCCGTCGCGTACGTGGCGGGCCAGGTGGCGCTGATCCGGTCGGCGTACCCCGATCTCGACCCGGCGCAGGTCCGCAACCGGGTGCTGAAGACCGCGAAGACGACCGGCGGTGTCGCACCGGAGATCGACCTGACCGCCTCCGTCACCGCCGTGCTGCCCGAGGAGGCGCCCCGCGAGCAGGCGGCCGAACGGACGTCCGGCTCCACCGGGATCGGCCGCCGGGGGGTGCTGCTCGCGCTCGCCGGGCTGGCGGCGCTCGCCGCCGTCCTGCTGGGCCTGCGCGCCCGCAGGTCGGCGCGGACGGGTGCGGACCGGCCGGAGGCGGTACCCGCCGGGGCCGTGACGGCATCTCCGTCCGCCCGCATCGTCATGGCGAACAGCGCCGCTGTGCCGGCCGCTCCCGCCGCCGATCCGGTCGTCACCGCCTCTCCCGACGCCGCTCCGGTCGGCGCCGCTCCGGGTGATGCCGATCCGGGCAGCGCCGCTTCGGATGGCACCGCTCCGGGTGACACCGGGCCGGCCGTGACGGCGGCGGTGGCGGAGCTGAGCCGTGACCCCGCGCTGCGGCACCTGGCCGCCGACGAGGCGGGGATGGCCTACCTGGCGGAGACTCGGCCGGAGGCGCGGGAGAAGGCACTCATCGGCCTGGTGCCGGGCATGGACGACGAGACGGTGGCCGCGTTGCCGGCCATGGTGACGGCGCTGCCCGGCACCGACGAGCAGGAGCAGTCGCTCACCGGCGTCCTGGTGGACGTCCGGCGGCACCTGCGCGGCGACCCGCTCGCGCTGGACCGGGCGCTGGTGCGGGCCGGGAAGGTCCGGTGGCAGTCCCAGTACGAGCTGGCCGAGCACGTCACGTCGTACGCGCGGCAGCACCCCGAGCTGGCCCGGCTCGCCACCGCGATCGCCGAGACCCGCTGGTCGAGCGGCACCGGCGAGCCGGCGCGGGGACACTGATCAGAGCAGTACGAGTTCCTGGGCCAGCATGTCGGTCCAGGTGCGCCGGGTGAAGTTGCAGCCGGTGTGCGCGACGAACTGCTCCAGGGTGCGTACCGGCCCGATGCCGAGCCGGTCCACCGGCGGCGTGTGCAGCATGTAGAGCACCCGCCGGCGGCTCAGCTCCTCGTAGCGGGCCCAGTCGGACTCGACGTGGTCGCTCCAGTGCCGCGGCCTGTCCTGCCGGATGTAGTAGTGCCAGGTCAGCACCTCGGTGGGGTGGAACAGGTCGTAGCCCCACGTGTAGGCGCGCAGCGCCAGGGTGATCTCCTCGCCGTGGAAGTAGATGCCCGGGTCGTAGGGCACCTCGGTGACGAACGAGCCGGGTGCGAAGAGGAACCCGGCGGCCAGGAACAGCGCCGGCTTGGGCGGTACGCCGGGCGCGGCCCCCTCGATCAAGCGCTGACCGAAGACCGGTACGCCGACATTCGTCCAGTCGCTGACGACGATCTCGGCGGGTGCGCCCGCGCCGGTGAACTCGTGATCGGGCTCGTAGCTCGGCGGGTACGCGGTCAGGACCGGCTTCGCCGCCCCCGTCTCCCGCGCCATCCGGATCATCCGTACGTCCCAGTCCGGCGCGAACCGGGTGTGGCTGTCCACCTGCAACAGCCACTCCTCGCCGCGGTACCGCTGGAACGTCCGGTCCCGGGCCCAGCAGGCGCCCCGGCTGTCGCGGGCGTCGTACTCCTGCACGTCCACCTGGGGCAGACCCTGGATGGCGGAGATGTCCTCGTCGCCGAGGTGCTGCCAGCACACCGCGATCCGGACGTCCTCCGGGTGCGCCGCCTTGGCCAGGCAGTCCAGCACCGTCGGCACCAGTTCCCGGTCCCGGTACGACGCGATCGCCACGAAGATCGTCATGCGCCCGCCTCCGCCGCCGCCGTCTCCGCCGGGACGAGGGCGTACGACTGGAACAGCAGCGCCAGCGCGCGGTGCTCGTCGGCCGGATCGGTGACCGGGAGCCGGTCGCCGCGCGACCGGATGTGGGCCAGGAGATCCGGCTCGGGCGCCAGGCCGTACGCCCGCAGGTAGTAGGTGACGGACTCGGGCCAGAGCCAGCGCCCGTCGGTGCGGTAGGTCATCGGCACGACCCGGCCCCGCGCGGGCTCCACCACGTCGGGCCCGCGCCCGGTGGTGGCGAGCACCGGCGTGCCCGCGTCGAGGTACGCCGCCGCCCACGCGAGATCCTCGCCGGACAGCCGTTCGCGGTCCGGCGCGAAGCGTGCCCGGTCGTCGTCCACCTCGTCGAACACGCGGGCGATCCGCAGCGGCCCGGTGTCCCGGCCGACCCAGAGCAGCGCGCCGCGGTGGCGGGCCGCCGCCGGGTACGGCGGAAGCTTCTCGCCGGAGCGGTACACCTCGACCAGCGGGGCCGAGATCCCGGCCGCGGCGAGCGCCCGCATCACCGCCGCCGCCGTCTCCGCCTGCGGCCCGTTGGCCTCCAGCACGTACACCGGCGCGGGCGGGATCACCGCGGCGGCCCACTCCGGGGCGATCCGCCATCCGCGCCACAGCGCCACCGCGCCGGGCTGGTGCCGCGCGGCGGCGACGGCGACCCGGTCGGTGTCGTCCATCAGGCCGTCGCGGCCGGTGAGGTCGGCCAGCGGCGGCACCCGTCCACCGAAGACACGCGGATTCGGTACGGCCGACGCGAACGTGAACGGCAGGTCGACCGGTCCGGGCGGCTCGGGAAGGGACACCGTGCCGGTGTCGGCGAGCCGCATCCGCGCGTCGGCGAGCGTCGCGTCCGGTACCCGGCCACCGAGGTGCAGCAGCGCGGTGTGCAGCTCGTCCTGCTCCGTCATGGCGGCCTCCTCGCGTCCTCGTCGGCGGTCGTCGGCGCATTCGACCACGCCGGCGCACGGGAGTGCCGCGCGGCGTCGGGGCTCGTGCCCGAAGGACACCGCGACCCGAGGCGTTCGTGCACGCGGTCAGAGCGCCCCCGCGCGTACCAGGGCGGCCAGGGCCCGGTGGACGGCTACCGCGCCGGCCGGCGCCGGCGGGTCGGCCCGGCACCGCCGCAGGTGCCGGAGCAGGCCCTCGTCGGCCAGCGCGCCCTCGTCGAGCAGCCGGTCCGCCAGGCCGGCCGGCCAGACCCAGGCGCCGTCGGTACGCAGGTGCGCGGTCAGGGCGGGCGCGGACCGCAGGTGGGTGACGAACGGCGCGACCTCGTCGTCGTCGACCGGCAGCCGCGCGTCCCCGTCCGTGGCCAGGCGCACCTCGCCGGGCGGCTGCGGCGCCCAGATCAGCGCCGACCGGGACCGGGCCGCCCACTGGTACGCGGGCAGCGGCAGGTCGGGCCGGTAGACCTCGACCGGCGTGGCGTGACCGGCGTCGGCGAGCGCACCCTGCCCCCGGTCGGCGATCGCGGCCAGCTCGTCGTCGGGCACCGTCGCCTCGACCAGGTAGATCCGCACCGCGTCCGGGGTGCCGGCCGGTCCGGGTGTGATCCGCCAGCAGCGCCACACCCCGGCGGTGTGCGCCGGATCCAGCACGTCGAGCAGCGCCCGGTCGAGGTCGTCCACGGTGCCGCCGGCGGTCTCGTCCACCACCGGCGGCGCGTTCGTCGCGTACCGCGGCAGGTCGGCCGGGGGGAACGGGACGAACCGGGCTGCCGGGTCGGCGTCCACGTCCTGGTCCGCCGCCGGGTCGGGCAGCAGCGGCGTCTCCGGGGGCAGCAGGGCGGTCAGCGCGGCGATCTCGGCCGCGGACTGCGGGAACGCACCGAGCAGCCGGGCCGCGCAGGCGCCGTGGTGGCCGTCGGCGAGCAGGGTACGCAGGCTGGCGACCTCCTCGTCCGGGATGCGGCCCGCGGCGCGCAGGCAGAGCAGGTGCAGCTGTCCGGTGCTCATCGCGTCGCCGCCGTCTCGCGCAGGAAGGCTGCGGCCAGCCGGGCGGGTGCCGAGCCACCGGGGTTGACCAGAGCGTCGCGCTCACCGGCCACAGCGGCCAGTTCCGCCAGGTCCAGCGGCCGCCAGCCGGGGGCCGGCACCCGCTCCCGGTGCGGCTCGCCGGTGGCGACCACCACGCACCGCTCGTCGTCGGGGGCGGGTACGACGAGGGGCCGCCCGTCGCCGTTCACCGCCAGGTGCAGGGTGGACGCGCGCAGCACCGCCCCCAGGTGCGCCGGCGGCGCGGCACCGGCGGCGATCAGGCGCAGCAGCGCGTCGACCGGGTCGGCGGGGGAGTCCGGGAAGTGCGGGCGGTAGTCCGGGTTGCTCCGGAACTCGCCCACCTCCCCGTCCTCGCCCACCTCCCCGTCCTCGCCGACCTGCCAGACCCCGAGGACCGCCTCGAACGGTGCGTCGTCGTTCTCGCCGGCCGGCCACGCCGGGTCGAGCAGGAACAGGAACTCCTCGTCGGTCATCCCACAGTGTCCTCGTCGGTGACGTGCAGCGCGGACCAGACGATCGCGGCGGCCAGCCGTACCGGCTCGGGACCGCCCGGGTCGACCAGGACGTCGATGCCGTCCGGGAGCAGCTCGGCCAGCTCGGCCGCCTCGACCCGGCGCCACTCGGGCGCGAAGGTGCGGTCGCGCTCGTCGGCCGAGGTGGCCACGACCACGCACCGCACGTCGTCGAAGGAGCGGACGACGAGAGGACGGCCGTCGCCGTTCATCGCGAGGTCGAGCGGGGAGCCGCGCAGCGCGGACTGCACCTGCTCGACCGTGGCGTCACCGCGCATCATCCCGCGCAGCAGCGCGTCGAGCGGCTCGGCGTCGGTGGTCATGGCTCTCCTCCAGGTGGCGGCGGCCCGCCGCGACGGTACGGTCGCGGCGGGCCGCCCGTCCGGGCTCAGGCGAACGGGTCCGGCGCGGCCGGTACCGGCACCGCCGGCAGCCCCTCCCGCGCGGCGTACTCGTTGAGCCAGCGCTCCAGCGGCGGGCCGGACGGCGCCACCCAGGGCTCGGCGCCGTTCTTGGGCACCACCAGCGGGCCCACCGCGAGCGTGTCCATGATGCTGCCGGTCTCGATGGCCCGGACCGTGTTGAACGGATACACCCAGCACCACTCGTACTCGGTCGGCGCATCCGGGGCGAGCAGCGTCAGCGGCTGCGCCGGGTTCTCCAGCCGGCGCAGCGCGTCCTGCGCCCGGGTGCGGGCGACGTCGGCGTTCATCGGGTAGTCCTTCTCTGTCGTGTGTCGTCTGACGGGGTGCCCGCCCCGGCCGCCGTGACGGCCGGGGCGGGCGGCGGGTCACCGCCGGGGTACCGGCGCGGTGCGCGGTTCCGGCAGAGGGCCACCGGACGAGGCGGACGCCGTGGCGCCGTTCACCGTCCCGGTGACCACCGGGCCGGAGGCGTCGCCGGTGCGCCGCTCCACCACCCGGCCGAGCAGGTCGTACGTGTAGCGCGTGACCTCGCCGGCCGCGTCGGTGTGCTCGACGAGCTGCCCGGCGGCGTCGTAGACGTACCGCTGGGTGCGGCCGTCGAAGTCGGTCTCGGACACCAACCGCCCGTTCGGGTCGTACGCGTAGGTCCGCGTCGCGCCCGCCGGGTTGGTGACCGAGACCAGCCGCAGCTCGGTGTCGTACGCGTACTCGGTGCGGTTGCCCTCGTCGTCGATCTCGGCCGTGACGAGGTCGAACGCGCCGTACTCGCGGATCGTCCGGCGACCCGTGGCGTCCACCCACTCGACCAGGTTGCCCTCGCCGTCGTAGAGGAACTCCTCGACCGAGCCGTCCGGGTTCTCCCGCCAGGCCAGGTCGCCCTCCAGCGTCCAGCCGAACTCGGTGAGACCGGTGTCGTCCCGCATGCTGAACAGGCGGCCGAGCGCGTCGTAGACGTACTCCGTCTCGCCCTTGCCGGTGCGCACCGAGGTGATCTGCCGGGCCGCGTCGCGGACGACGGCGGTCGGGCCGACGTGGGTGGTGACGCCCCGGCCGTCGGCGGCCGGCTGCTCGTACCGGACCACCTCACCGGAGGCGTCCACCTCGGCGATCAGCAGGCCGTCCGGCCCGAACTGGCGGTTGCGGGTGCTCCCGTCGAAGTCGGTCCAGGACACCGCGCGACCGAGTTCGTCGTACGTGGTGGTGGACCGGCTGCCGTCGGGCCGGGTGACCGAGACCAGCCGCCCGAGGGCGTCGTACTCACTGGACGTAATGCGGCCCAGCGGGTCGGTGGTGGACCGCAGGCGGTACGCCTCGTCCCACTCGTTGCGCGTGGTCGCGCCGAGCGCGTCGGTCTCCGCGACCACCTGGAAGCGGTCGTTGAGTTCGTAGACGCGCACCGCGCCGAGCGAGTCGGTCACCACGGTGCGGCCCGGCTCGTAGTCGAACCGGTAGCGCAGGTAGCCGCCCTTGCCGTCGGTGGCCACGCAGCGGCCGGCCTCGTCGTAGGTGTACGTGTACCACTCGCCGTTGCGGTCCTCCCAGCGCACCAGCCGCCCGTCGGCGTACGTGAAGCGCTCGGGGTCGCCCGAGGAGTTCGTCACCTCGACCAGGTTGAGGTCGCCGTCGTAGCCGAACTGCGACGCCGCCATCAGGTCACCCGACGCGTTCGGCAGCGAGACCATCGTGATCAGCCCGGTGGACGAGGTGATCGCGATCACCGCGCCGGTCGACGACAGCACCTGCGTCGGCGTACCCCGGCGGTCGCGCTGGATCGTCCAGCTGACACCGCCGTCGGTGACGTCGGTGAGCAGCGACTCGGTGCGCGACGCCGCGGCGAACAGCAGCCTGCGGCCGGACGCCGGATCGGTCAGCAGCCAGCCGCCACCCACCAGCCGGCGCAGCGGCAGCGTCCGGCCGGTCTCCGGCTGCGCCACCGCGCCCTCGGCGGGCAGCGGGTACGTGAGCAGCGAACCGTCGGCGGCCAGGTAGCGGACCTGCTCGCCGTCGACGACGATCCGCTGGTCGAGCGTGGAGGCCCAGGCCCGGCCGAACGACCGGCCCCACCGGTAGTCGGAGCGGTAGGTCCGCTCCAGGGTGAGCCCCGGCAGGACCGCGTCGGTGTGGGTGAGGATCATCCGGCCGGTGGTGACGTCGATCGGGTCACCCACGGTGGGCGTCTGCGCGGTGGTCTTCGCCACCGCCTCCGGCGCCACACCGGCGAACGTCTCGGTGGTCGGCGAGAAGTCCGCCATGTCGACGTCGCTGTCGGCGTCGCGGACGGAGGTCATGTCCACGTCGCTGTCCACGTCCCGGACGGAGGTCATGTCCACGTCGGAGTCGGCGTCGCGCACCGATGCCATGTCGACGTCGCTGCCGGGAGCCGGGTCGCTGGTCCGGATGACGAACACCGAGCCGTCGGGGGAGATCGCCGGGAGCGTGGCGAGCCCGGGGACCTGGGCGTCCTCGAAGGTGACCCGGCCCTGCCCGTCCTTCGACACGTTGATGACGTGTCCGACGGTTCCCGGGCCACCGGGCCGCAGGCCGACGATCGCGGTGGTGCCGTTCGGCATGGCGCCGAGGGCCTCCATCAGGCCGCGGATGCTGCCGACCTCGTCCACACTCCGGCCGGGGTGCCGCTTCATGACCTCGCCGATCTCCATCGGCTGGGTCTGCGCCGGCACCTGGGTGACCGCACCGGTCTGCCGGTACGCGTCGACGGCCAGGGTGAGCGGCACGCAGTCGACGTTGGCGGCGACGCTGCCGGCGTCCCGGTGGTCGTTGATCCAGCGCAGGTGCGCGCGGTCGGCGGCGTTCAGCGTGGCCAGGTCGGCGTCGGTGTTGGCGGTGTCGCCGTGCACGTTCGCGGCCAGCACCCGCAGCGTCGAGCCGTCGTTCAACGTGTACCCGTACGACAGCTGGTCCCGGAACGAGTCGAGAATCCGGGCCTGCGCAACCGGGTCGCCCTGCACCGCCGTCAACTGGTCGGCGAGCGGCGTACGGAACTGGTCGGTGACCGGCGCGGTGGCACCCCGGACGTCGGTGGTGCCGGTCTGCGGGCCCTGGAAGCCGAACTGGTGGCGGCCACGGCGACCGCCGCCGCCGCGGCGCTCCGGGCTTCGTGACCGGTGGCCGCGCTGCCGGCTCGGCCCGGCCTGGGCGTTCGAGGAACTCGCCGGCGGAGGCCTCTCGGTGATCTCGACCATGTTGTAGTACGAGCCGGTCCGGGTGACCCCGTCGGGCCGTTGCGGCGGCATGATGCTGGCCACCGGAGGCCGGTCCTCGCGCGGCACGAACTCGTCGCTGGCGTATCCCCGCGCCGCCGGGGGGAACCACGGCGGGATGTTCTGCCACATGGCGGCGACGTCCGCGTCGTTCGTCGCGTTGGCGAGGTGGTCCAGCGCGATCGGCAGCGTGCTGACCTCGGACTCGTAACCTCTGGCGTTCTCCGCGAAGAGCACGATCCGGGCGAAGTCCTGCCCGGCCACGGAGTCGATCTGGCCGTGGGTGATCTCGCCGCGCAGGAAACTGGCGATCTGACGTGCGGTCTCCCGGCCACCGTCGGCCTCGGTGGCGATCTGGTCACCGAGACCCTGGTGGGTCCTCGTCACGCCCCGGCGCCTGGTCGTGGCGGTGTTGTAGTAGTTGAGCCCGCCGACGAGCGGTTCGTTGAGGTGGCCGATCGCGTTCGACCGGAAGCCGGTGCGAGGCTGCGTCCCGATGTACGGCTGAACCGCCTCGCGGATCTCGTGGTAGGTCTGGTGCGCGGTGGAGTTCTCGTCGTCCAGCGCGGTCCTCGGCGCGGGCGCGACGTCGTCGAACCACTGGCGGGCCTGATATCCCACGGCGCCGGCCGCGGTGGTGACCGGCGGCGGCGACGGGGTGTCCCGCATGACGGTCTCGTACCCCAGGAACTGCCCGTACTCGTCCTCGACTCTGACCTGCAACTGGTACGGCATGCCGTAGAGCGCGGTCGGCGGTGGCGGCGCCGCGGTCGTGGGCAGGCTGCTCGGCGTCTGGTCGGACGGCGTGGCGAGCGTCTGCTCCACAGTGGCCAGCGGGTGCGGCGTCGTCGGGGCGGGCGTGCAACTGGTCAGGCCCAGCGGGTCCGCCACGGTGAGCGGGTCGGTGACGTACGCGGTCGGGTTCGGGCCGCCGGACAGACCGAGCGGGTCGGGGCTGACGTACCGGCCGGTGGCCGGGTCGTAGTAGCGGAACCGGTTGTAGTGCAGGCCGGTCTCGGCGTCGACGTACTGGCCGGGGAACGCCAGCGGCGTCGCGGTGCGGTCCGCGCCGCGCCCCCACAGGTCACCTCGCGACCACCAGCGCAGCCCGCCGCCCGGCTCGACCAGGTGGGTCGGGGTGCCGATGGTGTCGGTGACCACCGCGCGGACGGCGCCGTCGTCGGTCTGCGCGACCGGAACCGGCGCGTCCGGACGGTAGTCCCACGTGGTCGTGGTGGTGCCGGCGGCGTGGCGGTGCGTCTGCTCCAGCATCAGGTCGCCGGACCAGGCGAAGGAGACCTCCTCCAGCACCTGGTCGCCGTCGCCCAGGCGCTGCTTGGCGATGCGCCGGCCGAAGCCGTCGTAGCGGTACCGCCAGCGGTCGCCGCCGGGGGTGACGGCCAGGACCATCCGGTCCTCGGCGTCCCACTCGAACCGCCACGCGCCCGCCTCGTCGACCCGGCCGGTGAGGCGGCCCTTCGCGTCGTACGAGAACGTCGCGTCGTCGGAGCGCACGAGCATCGTGCCGGTGAACTCCCAGCGCCCGCCGCCGGCGCCGACCAGGTTGCCGGCCTCGTCGTAGTCGTACCGCTGCGGCGCGTCCCCGTCGACGGCCCGGATGCGGCCGGTGTCGTCGGCCGTGAACGCCAGGTCGCCGGCGAGCGAGTCGGCGATCGCGGTGACGCGGTCGGCGGCGTCGTACGTGTAGCGCCGCTCGGCGCCGTCGGCGATGTGCTGCCCGGTGAGCCGGCCGGCCGCGTCGAACGTCTGCCGCAGCGCGACCAGGCCGTCGATGGTCCGGCCGATCTCCCGGCCGGCGTCGTCGTGGCGGAAGCCGACCAGGTGCTCCCCGGCGGTCAGGCTCTCCGGGCGGCCGGCGGCGTCGAACGTCCAGCGGCTCGACCGGCCCGACGGCGTGGTGCGCGTCTCGACCGCGCCGGAGGTGGTGTACGAGGTGTGCACCGTCCGGCCGTTGATCGTCTCGGACAGCACCCGGCCCTCGGCGTCGCGGGTGAACCGCACCTGCGCGTCCGGGCTGAGCACGGCTGCCACGTGGCCGTCGGCGTCGTACTCGACGCGGGTGACGGCGTCGCCGACCCGGCGTTCGACCACCCGGCCCAGCGCGTCCCAGCGGTAGCGGGTGACGGTGCCGGCGGCGTCCGTGTGCGCGACCAGCCGGCCCGCGGCGTCGTGCTCGTAGCGCTGGGTGCGGCCGTCGAAGTCGGTCTGCCCGCACAGGCGGCCGGCCGCGTCGTACTCATAGCGCCACGTCTGACCCGCCGGGTTCGTCACCGCGGTCAGCCGTAGTTCCGTGTCGTACGTGAACTCGGTGCGGTTCCCCGCCTGATCCACCCGTGCCGTGGGCAGATCGAAGGGGCCGTACTCGAAGCTCACCGCCCTTCCTGATGCGTCGATGACGTCCACCAGATTCCCTTCACCGTCGTAGAACCACCGTTGCGTGGAGCCGTCCGGGCGGATCCGCCACGCGAGATCCCCCTCGGCGGTCCAGCCGTACGTCGTGACCGCGCCGTCCGGGCGCCGGGTCGCCCGGACCCGTCCGAGCGCGTCGAACTCGATGTCGCCCGCGGGCGCGGGCCGGCGCGGCGGGACCGGGCGGGTCGAGCCGTCCGGGAGCGTGAGCGTGCGCGCCTCGTGGTCGAACCGCAGGACGCGGCCGAGCGGGTCGGTGCGCGCCAGCAGCCGGTCCGCCGCGTCCCACTCCTGCCGGACGGTTCCGCCCAGCGGGTCGACGATCGCGGTGACCCGGCGGCGCTCGTCGAACTCGTACCGGGTCACCTGGCCCAGTGAGTTCGTCACGTGCGTGACGCCGTCGTCGTACCGCAGGCAGTAGCGCAGGACGTCACCGCCGCCGCCGGCCCGCACGCAGCGGCCCGCCTCGTCGTAGTCGTAGCCGAACCACTCGCCGTTGCGGTCCTGCCAGCGCACGAGCCGGCCCGCGTCGTCGTAGCGCAGCCGCGTCTCGTGGCCGGAGGAGTTGCGGACCTCCACCAGGCGCCGCCTGTCGTCGTAGCCGAAGGTGGGCAGGTGCACCGCGTCGCCGGCGGTGCCGTCGGCGGTGCGGACGTGCGCGCCGATCACCAGCCCGCCCGCCAGGTGCGGCACCACCACCAGGCCGGACGCGGAGAGCAGGAGTTCGGGCGTGCCGTCGCCGGAGCGTTCGACGCGCCACGCGGCGCCGTCGGTGACCACGTCGGTGAGCCAGGAGTCGCCGTCCGCGTCGGCCGGCGCGAACAGCAGCGACCGGCCCGGCTCGGTGAGCAGCCAGCCGCCGCCGGCCAGCCGGCGCAGCGGCCCGCCCGGGCCGACGACCGGCAGCGTCTCGTCGCCCTCGGCCGGCATCGGGTACGTCTGGATCGAGCCGTCGGCGGCCAGGAACCGGGCGTACGTGCCGTCGGTGACGACGCGCTGGTCCAGCGTGGACGCCCACGTCGGGCCGAAGCAGCGGCCCCACCGGTAGTCGGAGCGGTGGGTCCGTTCCACTGTGAGCCCGGGGAGCCGGGCGTCGACCTCGGTGTAGACGACCCGGCCGGTGGTGACGTCGACCGGGTCGCCGACCACCGGCGCCCGCGCGGTGGGCGTGGCCACCTCGGCGGCGGGCACCTCCACCGGCGGGGCCGGGGCCGGTGGCGGGGCCACCTGCTCCTCGTGCGCGTGGTAGGCGTCCCACCAGGCGTTCTCGGCGTCCGTCAGGGCCTGCTCGGCCTCGGCGACGGCGTCCGCGTTCGCGTCCGTCCGGGAGGCCAGCCCGTCCAGGCGGCCCGCCGCCTCCGACATCTTCTTCGCCGCGTCGGCGACGGCGAGCGCGGACGCGCGCAGACCCGGGGGGAGGTCCCGGCCGGTGACGTCCCGGGCCGCCGCCTCGTCCAGCCGTACGACGAAGCCGCCGGGCACCCGGACCTCCGTGCCGGCCCGGTGCTTGCCGGCGGTGTCGCGGGACCGCGCGACGAAACGGAACTCGACGTCGTACTCGACCGCGGCGGTGAGCGTGTCGTCCGGGTCGGTGCGCCGGGCCGGCTTGCCGGTCGTGCTGACGGCGACCTTGCCCTCGTCCTTGACCTGGGCGCCCGGGTCGGTCCGGTAGAGCTGCTGCTCGATCAGCGTGGCCGCGTTGACGGCGGCGAAGTCCTGCCGTTCGCCCACCTTGCTCGCGCCGCCGGGATGACCGGTGCCGCCGACGACGAGCGGCCCGGCCGTCTTCACCGCGAACGAACTGCCGCTGGTCTGCTCGTACTCGGTGTCGGCGGTGCGTTTCGCCGCGCCGCCGATCTTCACCGTGGCGTCCGCGCGCAGGAGCTTCGGGCGGGCCACCAGGCGGGCGTCGAGGAACAGGTCGCGGCCCAGCCCGGCCGGCATCGGCAGGGGGAACGCGCCGTCGAGCATCGCCGGCAGCGCCTTGATCCGGCTCACCGTCAGGGTGCTGCGCAGCGCCGTGTCGACGTCTCGGCCGGGTGTGGCTCCGGAGGCGACGAGCGCCTCCCGGGCCGCCGCGTGCAGGCCGGGCAGGTCGACCAGGACGTCCTCGACGGCGAAGCGGCCCGGCTCGGGCAGCCGGTCGAAGCCGGACTCCTCGCGCCACCGCCGCCGGCCCTCGTCGGTGGTCTGTTCGGCGGGAACCGGTGTGACCGGGCCGGACGTGGCCAGCGTCCGGCCCTCGGTCGCCGAGTACGTGGTGACGTCGTGGATCGCGTCGATCGACACCCCGCCCTCGGGCAGCCCGCGCCCGGTGACGGTGAGGGTCAGGCGGACCGGCCCGCGGTACGTGGGCACCGGGCCGGAGACGGTCAGCGACTGCTCGTACGTGCGGCCGGTGCGCTCGACCGCCTTGGTGGCCTGGTTGCCGAGGGCGGCGGTGCCGGCCAGGCCGGCGGCGACGGTGCCGGAGGCCGGGCCGTGCCCGGTGGTGCGGGTGGCGTCGTTCTCGACCCGGTCGGTCTCGGTGCCCTGTGCCCGGCCGGTCAGCGTGACCTGCGCCGCGGTCCGCGAGGTGGTGCGGGTCCGTGCCTCGCCGACGACAGTGCGGTCGGTGACGGACATCTCGTCGACCAGGTCGATGCCGGTGAAGCTCGGCGTGCCGGCCGGCTCGGCGGTCAGCGTCACGTGGTACGTCGAGCCCCGGAACCGCCGTTCCAGCCGTACCGTCTCGCTCCGGCCGCCGTTGAGGGCGTCGGCCAGGTGCACGTGGGCGGCACCGAGGAACGCGCTGCTGCCGAGCCCCCGGATCGGGTCGTCCGGGCCGCCGTCGCGGGTGGCCGGCAGGATCGCCTGGGCGAGGTCCTCGCTCGACGCCCGGGCCAGGGCACGCCGCAGGTGCGGGATGCGGTCGGTGAGGTCGATGTGGGTGGTGACGCCGCCGATGCCGAGCGACCGTTGCGGTCCGGCCCGGAACTCGCGTGGTGCCGGGGTGGGTGGCGTGCCGGGGCCGGCCGCGTCCTCGTTCTGCCGCTGCTGAGCCTCGCGTACCAGGTCGCGCTCCCGCTGCTGGTGCTCGGCCTGCTCGGCCCGCTCCCGCTCGTGGACCGCCCGCAGCGCGTCGGTGGCCGCCTCGTGCGCCGCCGCCAGGTCCTCGCGTTCGCGCCGGTGACGTACCTGAAGATCGGCCAGGTAGCGGTCGGCGAGCTGCCGGCCCGCCTGGCCGACGCGGCGGTCCCGGCGGACCCGGTCCACGTAGGCCCGGACGTCACGCAGGTCGGCGTGCTGCCGCCGCAGCAGGTTCCCGCGTTCGGTGGCCTGCTCGCGCGCCATCCGGGCGTCCTGCTCGCGCTGCTCGGCGCGGAGCGTCTCGGCGTTCTCGGCGTGCCGCAGTTGCAGCCGCACGTCGGCGGTGCCGTGCCGGCGGGCGCGGTCGCGGTCCTGGAGTCGCTTCAGTTCCGCCGGGGTCATCCGCATGACGACCGCGCCGGGCAGGGTGAGTCGCCGGCCGGCCCGCCGGGCCGGTGCGCCCGGCCAGCGGCCCAGCGGACGCAGGTTGCTGTCGTGGCGGGCCTCGGCGACCACCTCGGCCTCGACGTCCACCCGCACCAGCAGCTCGCGTTCGGCCCGGCCGCCGCCCAGGCGCAGCTTGGCGATCCCGGAGACGCTGCGCTCGCTGATCCGGCCCCACGCCCGCCGCCACGGCGTGACGGACAGGATGACCGCGCCCCCGGGCCGGCCGGTGCTGCCACCGTGGTCGGCGACCGGCCCGCTGCCCGACGCGACGCCGGTGGCGGAGACGCTCAGTTCGACGGCGCGCGTGTCGGTGGTCTTCCGGGCGGTGCCGCTGGCGAAGGTCCGCTTGATCCGGGCGAACTCGGCGCCGTCGAGCACCGTCGGGTTGGTCGGGCGCAGCCGTACCCGCACGTCGGCGCGGGCGTCAGCGGCCCGGCGGCCGTGCCACAGGTTGCTCAGCGCCAGCGGGCGGCTGAACAACTCGGCGTCGCCGGTGAGGCGCTCGGGCGACAGTTCGTCGGCGACGACTGTGGAGATCAGGCCGTCCTCGACGGCGTAGACGTCGTCCCGGCCGGCCTCGCGCAGTGTCTCGACCACCGCCTCCTGCAGCCGGTCGGCGCCGACGAACGACTCCACCCGGCGTCCGTCGAGGTCGTGCGGACCGCGGGTCATCCGGTTCAGCGGAGGCGGATACGCGATGGTCTCGACGTCGCGGGGGGCCGGGCTGGGCTCCGCGTCGGGACGCCGCCGGGAGACCCGTGACTCCGGGACGAGCATGCGCACGTCGAGGCGGTGCCGGCGGGGACGCAGCTCGGACGAGGCGACGACAGTCGGCACGTCCCGGCCGTACGCCCCGAGGGACAACTGCCGTCCCGCCTGGTTGACCCGTACGGTGGACGTGGCGGTGACGGTGAGGTCGAGGGTGGCGGCGAACTCGCGCAGCCGTACCCCGGTGGGCTTGCCCTCGTCGTCCAGCGCCGGTCCGTGGTCGCTCTCGGTGGACTGCCCCCCGGTGACGGCGTTCTCGTCGGTGGTGCCCCAGGTGAGCGCGGCGCGCGGCCCGCCGAGCAGCGTCGAGGCGGCCTGGCCG
This sequence comes from Micromonospora sp. WMMA1949, assembly GCF_027460145.1. Taxonomy (NCBI): domain Bacteria; kingdom Bacillati; phylum Actinomycetota; class Actinomycetes; order Micromonosporales; family Micromonosporaceae; genus Micromonospora; species Micromonospora sp. WMMA1949. The sequence continues at coordinate 5,093,930 of NZ_JAPZBG010000001.1, forward strand.
AGCGGGCCCAGGACGCGCGGTTCCAGGCTCACCTCGGCCGACCGGCTGTCGTCGCGGGCGCTGGTCACCGTGGACCGGGCGGTCCGCTTGTCTCCGGTGCCGATCGTGTCGTGGTCGAGCAGGTCGCCGTCGGACATCTCGCCGAGGCTGCCCCGGACGGTCACCACCGTGACGTGGTCGTGGAACGTGCCGGTGCGGATCAGCGGGATCTTCAGCCCGGGGCCGACGATCCGGTCCGCCAGGTGGCGGAGCTGGTCGGGGGAGAGTTGCGTCCGCAGGTCGGTGTCCCGGTTCAGGGCCGCCTGAAGCTCGGGGGTCAGCCCGTCGGCGAGCTGCGCGTCACCGAAGTGCCGCAGCATCTCCTCGCGGCTGGCCAGGCGGAACCGGTCGTGACCGGGCATCGACCGCACCGCCTCGGCGACGGTCTCGTACAGGCTCCGGTCGCCGACCCTCGTCAGGTACGCGCCGCCGAACGACTCGCCCCGCTCGATGCGCGCCGGCGCGAAGTGGGTCCGGCCGCTGCCGTGCCGCCCCCGCCATTCCCGGCGGTCCGGGTCGAGGGCGGTGCCGGGCAGCCGGTCCCGGGTGGTCCACTGGAGCGCGTCGACGGACCCGGACAGCATTCGCGGCGCGCGGCCCAGGACGCGCACCTGGACGCCGTACTCGACCCGGTACCGCACGCCTGGCGCGGTGCCGGTCACCGTCTGCTTGCCGCCGGTCCGCTCGGTGATCGTCCGGGTGGCGCCACGTTCCCGGCCGCCGCCGAGCCGCGGCCCGACGACCAGGCTCAGCGGCGCCGCGTCCACTCCGGCGCCGGCGAGGCCCCACAGCCCCCACTGTCGCTTGGTGGTGGCGCCGCCGGTGCTCTCGGCGGCGAGCGCCGACGTGTCGACGTGCGTGAGCCCGTCGACGCTCTCCACCTCCTCGACGTGCCGGGCGACCAGGCGGACCTCGACCTGCCGGGCGCGGCCCGGGAAGAAGCGCCGCCAGCCGGTGCGCGCGGCGCGCGGCAGGGAACCCGACCGGACCCAGCCGTCGTGGACGTTCGCCGGGTCGGTGACCACCATCTTCGGCAGGCTGCCGGAGAACGTCGCCTCGCTGAGCAGCTTCTGCATCACCGGGCGGCCGGGCGCGCCGATCCGGACGAGGTCGGCCATGCCGTCCTCGGCGAGGATCGCCTCCACCTGGTCGAAGAACGTGGCGCCCGGATCGGCGGGCCGGTTCCGGACGCTCTCCACACCGAACCGGGAGGGCACGGGCCCGCCGGGCGTGCGGTCCGCGGCAACCGGCGCTGTCGCGTCTGGCGTCCGCAACCCCGTGTGTACGGCGAGAGCGACGCGGCCCGAGGCCTCGACCGGTTCGACGGCGGGACGGCCGGGGCGCACGAGCCGGGCGACGAACCGGATCGGCACCGTCACCTCGGTGAGCCCGGTGACCTTGACCGTGGTGGTGGACGTGTACGTGTCCTTGTGGTCGGCGGAGTGCTCGGTGGCGGGCATCGTCGGCACCGATCCGCCGACGCCGACGACGACACCGGGTATCGCGGTGACCGTCACCTTCGGCTCGACCCGCCGGTCCCGGTTGTGGCGCAGCTTGTGGGTGAGGTCCTCCCGCGTCTTGGCGGTGACCTTGCGCGGGTCGTCGTGCACCCGGTCCACCGTCAGCGCGTCCCAGTCGAGGACGGCGGTGACCCGCAGCTCGGCGGGTTGCCCGTCGATCGTCACCGGGTACGGGCGGCCCTCGCCGAGGAACTGGTCCACGTCGTCGCGGCTGTCCGCCTCCACGGCGGCGACCACGTCGCCGGACAGGCCGGGGTCGAGGTTCCGCAGCGCCGCGCCGAGCGCCGCGTTCTCGGTGGCGCGCAACTGTTCGGCGAGGCCGAGGGTGCGGCTGTCCCGCAGGTACGACGGCAGGCTCCGGCGTACCTCGTCGGGCGACGGCGGCGTCGCGCTGGTCTCGGTGGCCGACGACGCGCCGGACCCGCCCGTGGTGTCCTCCCGGGCTGGGGTCTCCTCAGCGGAGCCCGCTTCCGCGCTGGCCGCTTCCGCGCTGGTCTCCTCCGCGGGGCGCCCGGGGGCGGTGGTCTCGCCCGTGGTGTCCTCGGCGGTGGTGGTCCCGTCCACGGTCGTGCCGTCGTCGCCGTGGTCGCTGTCGCCGTGGTCGCTGTCGCCGTGGTCGCCGTCGCTGTCCCGGGCGCCGCTGCCGTCGTCGAGGCCACCGAACCCGCCGAAGTCGCCGTCGCCGAAAAGGTCGAAGCCGCCGGACTCGCTGTCGCTGTCGCCGTCGGTGTCGCTCACCGGGGCCGGCTGCGGTGACTCCAGGCGTGCGTACGTGACGTGGCCCGACTCGTCGATCGTGCGGAGCAGCTCCAGCCGGGTCCGCGGCCGGGCGCCGACCACAGGATGGTCGCGCGGCGGGCCGGCCGGGTCGTCGTACACGAGCAGGTGCACCTGGGTGCCGCGGGCGGCGGCCAACTCGACGACGTCGTGCGCGTTGGCGATGCGCTGCCGTTCGGTGTCGTCGACCGGCGTCCGGCGGCTGCGCGGCCCGGGGTCGGGGGCGAGGGCGGCCCGGACGAAATGGCCGTTGTCGTACGGGTTGCGCTGCCGCATCTGTGCGGCGACGTCGAGGCTCATCGTGTCCCGCCCGGCGTGCAGCGTGCTGATCCGCAGGGCGTCCGCGTCGCTGCCGGGCAGAGCGGCGGCGATCGCGTCGTAGAGGGAGCCGGGTTGCCGGTCGAGGCCGCCGCGATCGGCGATGGTGGCGGCGGCGGCGAACTCCTGCTGGATGGTCCCGGAGTCGTCCGACGTCGCGACGAGGTGCGCGGCGGCGAGGCGCTGGCTGTCGGGCAGGCCCACGGTCCGGGCCGGCCGCGTCGGGTCCAGGTCCGGGTCGACCTCGGGTGTGACGTCCGGCGCCGGGGCGGTGCCCGGCGCCGGTAGCGAGACGGCGGTGACGTACCGGTTGTGCGGTTGCGCGCCGAGCTGCCGCAGCTGGCGCGGCGTGAGCGTCTGCTGCCACGTCCACGACGGGCCGGGCACCATGTCGGTCGGCGCGGCGAACGGCTTCGGGGCGGCGACGGCGGGCTTGCGCAGCTCCGCCCGGTACTCCTTGAAGCCGGTGCCCTCGGTGTAGAACAGCTGCCGGTTGACGTTCGTGGGCACGGCGTGCGACTGCGGCAGGAAGTTGCCGACGGCGAAGTCGGCGGCGAGCCGGGACAGGTCGGTGGGCGTGGCGGCGCCCACGAAGTCCGTCATGAACGCCAGGTCCCGGTCGGGATGCCTGTTGTTCTGCGACTCGACCTGGACGTCGACGGCGAGGACGTCCGCGGGGAGGTCGGCCGGCGTCGCCGCGCCGTGGGCGACGGCCAGTTCCGCGCCGTACGCCTGGTGCAGGCTCTCGGCCAGCAGGAGGAACTCCGCGCCCGCCTCGCCGAACCGGACCTCGGGCCGGCCCAGGACGAGCAGGCCGTCGACGAACAGGTTCGGCTCCGGCGAGTACGGGAGCATCGGGTGGACGGTCGCCTGCCGGTCCCGGGACCGCATGTCCTCGTTCACGGCGGTGGTGAAGTCCCGGACGAAGGCGTCCCGGCCGGCCTGCGTGTCGAGCTTGGCGAGCCCGTCCTGGACAGCCGTCAGCTTCTGCTCCTCGATCTCGCGGTCCTTGCGCGAGTCCGCGTCGCCCTGCGCGGTGAGGTCGTCGATCCTCGCCCGGTGGTCGCGTGCGCGTCGTTCCAGCCGCTCCCGGGTACGCCGGACCAACTCCTCGGTGTCGCCGACACGGTAGCCACCGGAGATCATCAAGGGGCGGGCCGGTGGCTCGTCCCGCGGCCCGGTCTCGTCGGGCTCGAAACGGGTCCGGCTGTCGATCCGGTCGAAGACGTGGGTGCCGTCGGGGGTCGTCCGGGCGCCCGTGTCGAAGTCCTGGATCGACACGTACGGGTAGCGCCGGGACTCGCCGTCCGGGCCGCCCTGCGCGAGACCCTGGATCGCGGCGACCGTGTCGGGGTCGCGGAGCACCTGGTTGCGGGTCCGGCCGTACGGGAACTTGCCGTTCTTCGTACCGACCGCGTAGCCGTTGACCGCGACCGGCACGTCGAGGTCCGCCGCGAGCCGGGCCGCCCGGGCGACCGCGTCCCGGAAGGCGGTGTCGGGCACCTCGGCGGTGGTGTTGACGCCGAAGACGAACGCGACTGTGGTGCCCGGGGCCAGGCCCTCGGTGACGGCGCGGACCACGTCGGGGATCTGGTCGACGTCGTCGGCGGGCAGCATCGAGTTGACGACGAACCCGATCGGCGCCCCGTCGTCCTTGAGGTCGGCCGTCTCCTGCCGGTAGTTGCCGGGGCCGACCTCGCGGGTGTGCCGGGTCAGCGCGTCGAACCGGGCGTTGCGGCCGCCGGGCACCCGCACCGGCTCGAACCGGACCGGTGCGGTCCGGGGCGGCAACCCGCCGCGGTCGGGCGAGAGCACGTCGTGCTGCTGGCCGGCGATCCGCTCGACACCGCGCGCCAGCAGCCGCGGATCGTTGCCGGGCTGCGGCGTGGTGGTCGCCATCACCGAGTTGTCGCCCTGGACGAAGGGCCGGTCCAGGACGCGGCCCGTCACCGGGTACTCGTCCCGCAGGCCGAGGAAGTGCCCGACCTCGTGTGCCAGGTCGAGGTCGGAGGAGTGCGTCGACCAGGCGGTCTGGGTGGTCGGCGACGGCGTGCCGTGCAGCGTGACGGTGGCGTGCGCCTCGCTGGGCCGGGCCGCGAACTCCACTGTGACGTTGAGCTGGTCGCCGCCGATCCGGTAGCCCTGGTTGTAGATCCGGTCGACCGCGTCGCGTACCCGGGACTCGACCTCCGGCCGGGCGGCCGCCGCCGTCGCGTCCCGGGCGTCCAGGAACACCTTGACCGTGAAGTCCTGCACCTTGCGGTCGCCGAGGTCCAGCACCCGATGGTCGTACGCGATGCGGTTGTCGACCGCGTCGAGGCGCGGACGGGGGCGGTCGACCGCCGGAACGGTCAGGCCGGCCTGCTCGTACGAGCGCGCGACCACGTCGGGCACCCGGGTGTCGGGATGGGGTCCGCCGTCGATGACGTCGTACGCGCTGGTGTTCGCGACCCGCCTGGGTGCGGTGTCGCGCTGCTCGGCGCGTGCCCGGGCGATCTCGTCGCGGGTCTTCGGTACGTCGAACCGGGGCGGCGGGGTCCCCACCGCGCGGGGTGCCGTGTCGACGGGGGGCGCGCCCGGCGCGGCCTCGGCGCGCGGGCGGACGTCCGGACCCAGTGCCTCCGGTGTGGACGGCACGCCGACACCAGGGTCAGTGGCCGGGGAGGTCACCGCGACCGGACCGTCGACCGAGATGCCGTCGACGGGCGCCGACGGTGGCGGGGGCGCCTCCGTCGTGCCGGCGGCGTCGCGCGGGGGAGCGGTCGGCTGGCCGGTGGTCGTCGAGGTCGTGCCCGTGGCCGATGTGCCGGTGGCCGTCGGCGTGCCGGTGCTCGCCGCGCCGGTGGCCGTCGGTGTGCCGGTGTTCGCCGTGCCGATGGTCGGCGCGGTGGCCGTCGGTACGGCTGGGCCGGGCGTGCCGGTGCCCGGGGTGAGGGTTGCCGGTGTGCCGGGCGTGGCGGTGGGCGGCGTGGCGGTCGTCGGTGTGCCGGTGGACGGTGAGGAGCCGGCCGGGCCAGGCGCCGGGCCGGCGGCGGCGGTGGCGGGCGGGGTCACGGGTGCCGGGGTGTCGCGAGCGGCCGGTCCGTTGCTGGACGTCGGAGTGTCGAAACCGGGAAGACCGCCGCCGTACGGTGCCGTGACGTCGGCGGCCCGGGCCGGGGCGCCGGTCGTGGGCGCGCCGGTGCTCGCCGGGATGCCGTTCGGCGTGCCCGTCGTGTCGGCGCGCGGTGCCGTGGCCTCGCCGCCCGCGGTCGGGCCCGGACCCGAGGCGGGAGCGCCGACCGCCCGTGGGTCGGCACCGACGCCCGCAGGGGCCGTGCCGTGCCCGCTCGGGTTCTGACCGCCATCGCCGTTCGTGCTTGCGCTGCCGTTCGGGCTCGCGCTGGCGTTCGGGCTTGCGCTGGCGTTCGGGCTTGCGCTGGCGTTCGTCGTGCCGCCCGGCGACCCGTCGCGGACCTGACCGCCGCCGGTCTGACCGTCCGAGGTCGGGCCGCTCGCGGTGTCACCGCTCGACACCGGGCCACCGGCAGTCTGGCCCGCCGAGGCCGGGCCGCCTGTGGTGTGCCCGCCCGAGGCCGGACCGCTTCCGGTCTGCCCGCCTGAGGTCTGGCCGCCCGAGTTCTGGCCACCCGGGGTGTGCACGCCGGGCGCCTGGCCGCCGGAGGCCTGCCCGCCTGTGGCCTGCCCGCCTGTGGCCTGCCCGCCTGTGGCCTGCCCGCCTGTGGCCTGCCCGCCTGTGGCCTGCCCGCCTGTGGTCTGTCCGCCCGAGGGCTGACTGCCCGGCGACTGACTGCCCGAGGGCTGGCCCCCGGAAGTCGGGTCGCCCGGACCGGTACCCCCGGCACTGCCCGAGCCGGCGCCCAGGTGGCCCGGGCCCCGGTCGCCGGAGCCCGGCTGCGCCGGCCCCTGGTTTCCGGCGCTGCTCTGGCCCGGTCCCGGACCTGCCACGTCCGGGCCGCCCGAGGGCTGCGGACCGGGGCCGCCGCTCCGACTCCCCGGGCCGGTGGGTGGCGGCACGGCCGGTCCGTCCACGGCCGTGGGTGGCGGCGTGGGCGGGGTGGTCGTGAGGTTGTTCGTCTCGATCGTGGGCGGTGGCGCCGTGGCGGCGGCGCCCGGACCGTAGCTCTGGCCGACCACTGTGGCGTAGTGGTGGGCCATTCCGCCGATCATCGACGAGGTCATGGTGGCCCACGGGTTGAAGCCGCCACCGCCGACCATCATGGTGAACAGGCCCTCGAACAGCGTCTCGGCGAGCGCCGACAGCCCTTCCCGCGACAGCACGTTGTTGTTGATCTTCGGGAAGAACTTGCCGCCGATCATCTGCACGCCGCTGACGCCGGCCCCGATGAAGGCGCCGCCGGCGAACGCGATCGCCAGGTCCTTGTAGTCGAGGGACTTGCGGTTGCCCTCGATGATCTGGGTGACCTGGGCGGCGGCGCTCTGCCAGAGTTCCTCCAGACCCTCCTGGAACGCCTCCCAGGCCAGCCGCATCAGCATGTTCCGCAGTCGCTGGCGGAACAGGCCGATCAGCGCGCCGACGATCTCCTGCCCGATCCGGATCAGAGCGGGCACCGCCGCCGCGCCGAAGCCGGAGGCCAGCGCGATGGCGATCTCCACGACCTGGGTGAAGGCCGCGATGACGATGTTGTACTGGGTGTTCTCCGAGTCCAGCGCGAAGTTGTAGGCCGAGCCGCCCAGCGCCAGCGCGATGTTGCCGCCCGCCGGCACGTTCTTGGTGATCCCGACCTGGTACTGCTGGAACGCGTCCATCGCCGGGCCGGACAGGCTCCCGGCCAGCCCGTAGCCGAGGTTGGCGGTGGCGCCCATCCCGTTGAGGATGGTGCTGCTGAGCGCGTACAGCTCGTCGCCCATGGCCCGCAGCGCGGCGGGGTCGGCCTTCGGGTACTCCTCGCCGACGGCGACGAGGATCAGGTCGTACGCCCACTGCCACTGCGGGTCGTTGGGGATGTGGAAGTCGGGCATGTCCTACCGGGGCGCGAGGTGGGTGGCTCAGGCGCCGGGGATGATCGGCGTGGGCGTGCCGTCGGGCGCGTAGCTCAGGTACAGCGGCTGGTAGCCGGGCGCGGTCGGGTCCACGGCCGGGTTCTCCCTGACGACGAAGAACCGGCCTTGCCCGGGATCGATCGCCCGGCCGTCCGGCGTGGTCACGGGTGTGCCGGCAAGTGGGGTGATCGAGTCGTAGAGGTTCGCGTCCACCCGGGTGGTGCCGTCCTCGAACGGGTTGAGCGCGATCAGCCGGTACCCCTCGGGCAGCGGCCGGCCGCCGACGTGCGCGGTCGCGTACTCCGGACCCGTGAAGTAGGACGAGATCGCCGGGTGGGCGGCGATGAGCGGGGTCGGCGCCTCGGCGGGCTCCAGCGGCAGCATCGGGGTGCCCTGCTGCTGCGGAAGGAGCCGGGCCCGTTCGCCGACCGGTTCGCCGACCGCCAGGCGGCGGGACAACAGATGTTGCCGGCGCGGCTCACCCTCCGCGGCGGGCTCCAGCGCCGGGTTCGTGACCGCCGCCCGCGTCGTGTACGGGGGGCGGTCCACGTCGTCGAAGTCCTTCGCCATCTTCCGGCTGACGTCCAGGGCGGCCTCGTCGGCCTCCCGGTACGCCCGGCCACTCTCGGTGAGGCCCTGGGCGGTGTAGCGCAGGGTGCCCTTGACGCCGCCGATGATCGCTTCGAGGTTGTCCATGCCCTCGAGGAACTTCGTGGAGAACTGCTCGCCCATGTCGTCGTCGCCCCAGGCGTTGGCGTACCGGGCGCGCAGGGCGGTCAGCTGGGCGAGGTAGGACTCGTAGAGCAGGACGTGCGCCTCGTACGCCTTGCCCAGCCCTTCCACGCCGTCCGGGTCGACCCACAGGCGCCCGCCGGGGTTGTTGCTGATCATTCGGGCCCCCGGGTCAGGAGTTCCCGCACGCTCGTGACCATGCGGGGCTCCTTGGGCAGGAACGCGTCGGCCCCGGCCTGGCCCCGGACCAGCTTGTGGGCGTCGAGGCCGTCCGGCAGCACCGGCGCCAGCACCTCGGCCGCCTGGTTCATGACCTGTTCCTTGGCGTCGGCGTAGGTGTCCAGGATGAGCCGGGTCAGGTCGGCGGTGGTGAGCCGCTTGTGGGCGCCGGAGGGGAACTGGATGTCGGTCAGCACGCCGTTCTGCCCGACGGTCACGCTCACCTCGCGCCGCGGTGACGTCGCGGTGGCCGAGAGGGCGCTCATCCGGGCCTGCATCTCGGCGAGGCTGTTGCGCTGTCGCTCGTACTCCTGGAACAGGCCTTCGATGCGCTCGCTGTAGTTCACGACGGACCACTCCCTCGACGTCGCCGTCCAGTGAAGACGCCGCCGCGGTCGCGCCGGAACTCCGGCCGGGGATCAGTGCATGAAAGTGCAACCACTCTTCCCGGGCTGTCGGCCGGTGCCGCCCGTTCCGGGGGCGCTGCCGTGCAATGTTGGGTGACGTTCGGACATGGTGGCGCAACCGGGTTGCCGCCGGGCACGGCCGCGGATCAACACTCTTCCCTGCCACCTTTCCCTGACACGAGGAGTCCGACCGTGACGATGCCGATCGTCAGCACCACCGAAGAGGGTATGCAGCGGGCTGCCCAGGAGTTCTCCGACAAGGCCACCGAATTCACCGGCCAGCTGCGCGCGGTCAACGGGCAGATGGCCATCCTGATCTCCTCCTGGACCGGCCAGGCGTCGCAGGGATTCAACCAGGCCATGGACAACTGGGAGAACGCCTTCCAGCGGGTGATCAACGAGCTGCTCAACATGCTCGAGGTCATGGGTGTCACCACCAAGGGCTACCAGACGGCCGAGGACGAGGCGTCGAGCGTGGCCAACTCCTTCGGCGCGGCCCTGCCGGGCATCTGAGCCGCACCCCGACCCCCGATCTCCCGAGAGGACCGACATGTCCAACTACACCTTCGACTTCGTGCAGGCAGACGCCGTGCTGACCGACATGAACCGCATCAACGGCCAGATCCAGTCGTCGCTGGAGGCGATGGAGCAGACGGTCGAGGCCAGCCTCGCCCAGTGGACCGGTGCCGCCCAGGAGCAGTACAAGGTCTCGAAGCTGGCCTGGAACCAGGCGGCCGACTCGATGGTCGCCTACCTGGAGCAGGCCCGCCAGACTCTGCTGCAGATCTCCGACAACTACGGCACCACCGAGCAGCGTCACGCCATGATCTGGAACGACGTCCGCGGCGGCTGACCCGCCGGACGGCCGCCGCGGACGCGGCGTGGCGGCCGGCGTCGTCCGTCCCCGGCCCGGTGCGCCAGACGACCCGGGCCGCTGGGGTCTGTGCCATCGTTCCGCCGTCGACACCCGAGTGGAGTGAGCTCCTTGGCCCGCATTGACTGGGGATACCCCAACGACAAAGCCATCAGCGCGATGAACGCCTACGGCATGGGCGACGCCGTGATCGGGAAGCCGGAGGGGACCACCCAGGCGGCGTACGACTCCTGGATGGCCTACTACCACGAGCACGGCAGGAACAGCCGGTACGGCACGGGTGTGAACCTGGAGGGGTGGAAGAACCAGGTCCGCGCCGAGCATCCGGAGTGGATCGAGGCCCGCGAGTGGTACGACAAGAACATCCTCGACACCGACGGCTGGAAGAACCTCGTCAAGACGTACAAGGACCGGATCACCGACCCGTCGAACGTGAAGCCGCCCGCGTTCACCGACCAGTCCGACTGGATCGACGAGTCGAAGACCCCGACGAACTCGGGCTTCAAACCGCCGGCGATCGACCCGACGTTCAAGGGTGACACCGCCTCGACCAGTGGCGTGGCGGTCAACACCGCCGCCCTGAAGTGGTTCGCGGAGGACGTGCTGGGCAGCATCACCGGCGCCGGGAACATCCTGCTCACCACGGCCGACAAGCTGAGCGCGATCGACCCGCGGCCCGGCGCCTTCGCCCGGGCCGAGGTGCTGCGGCAGGCGATCGTCGGGGCGACGGCCCAGGACGGCGGCGTCAAGGGCGACATGAAGGACATGCTCGTCAACATGAACACCGCCCTGCTCGCGGTGCAGACCGCCCTGCTGAAGATGGCCGCGGAGTACGAGAACCTCGAAGAGCTCAACGCGCTCACCACCGACAAGCTCAGCGAGATCATGGGTGACTCCTTCAATGGCCTGGACAACCTGAAGACCTACGGCCAGAAGGTCGTCAAGACCGACGGAAACTGACGCGGGCGAACAGGTCTCGCCGCTCGCGAAGAGGGACAGGGCATGGGCAACGGTCTCGGTGACAGCAAGCTCGACGGGTGGAACGACCCCGCGGAGGAGGCGGCCACCTTCCCACCGAAGACGGTCCCCGTCAGCGACCTGTACGACTACCAGACCTGGGCGAACGAGACCCGGGGCTGGCGGAAGCTCGAGGCCGCGGTGAACGGCGGCGCCGCGCTGACCACCCAGAGCGGGCGGGACCACGCCGAAACGCTGGTGAGTGTCCGGTCCGTCGTCGAGACCGCGCAGGCCTTCCAGGCGACCCAGGACCTGCTGATCTGGCTCGAACAGACCATCCGTACCGCTGTCACCTCGATGGTCGGCGACGACAAGGCGTGGAAGGGGCCGGCGGCCAACGGGTTCCGCGACAAGATGAACTACTACGCCGACCTGCTCGGCAAGCAGGCAGAGCACCTGGCCGGAGGCGCGGTTCCGGACTCCACCACGGTGTCCAACGACATCAACTCGTCGACGAACGTCACCTCGCTTCCGTCGCAGCTCTACGACGCCGCCAACCACCTCTCCTGGGCCCAGCAGACGATCGCCTACCTGGACGGCGCCTGGGCGACGATCGCCTCCCAGAACGGCGTCGGCAGCGGCGACGGCCCGGTGCCGATCAGCGGCACCGAGTACGAGAAGCCGATGGCCCGGCAGATGGCCGATGTCGTCCACACGGTCGCCGAGAAGTACCGGATGACCACCGACAAGGCGGCGACGTCCACGGTCAGCATGCCCACGCCCAGCATCAACGTGCCGACGGGCCCGCCGATCCCGTCGCCGACCTTCACGACGCCGACGTTCACGACCCCGCCGGGGCTCACCCCGCCGGGCTTCACCACGCCGCACATCGGCGGCATCACCACGCCGGCCGTCAGCGCGCCGTCGAACATCACGGTGCCCACGATCACCCCGCCGAACCTGGCCGGCATCGGTGGCCCGGGTCCCGGCCAGGGGCCGGGAGGAATCACCCCGCCGTCGTTCTCGGGTCCCGGTGAGATCGGTGGCCCCACGCCCGGCGGCGGGGGCGGTGGCAGCGGGCTGCCCGGCTTCGACGCCCCGGGCATCAACGGGCCGGGGGGAGCCGGTTTCCCGGGCGGTGGCGGCCTACCGGGTGGTGGCGGACTACCGGGCGGCTTCGTCCCTGGTGTCGTACCGCCGGGCATCAAGCCGCCGGGCTCGGCCAACCTCGGCGGGGGTGCGGGCGGCGCCGGTTCGGTCAAGCCGCCGTCGTTCTCCGGACCGGGCACCGTGGGCGGACTGAAACCCGGGGCGGGCGTGGGCGGCATCGGCACCCCCGGCGGCGGGTTCACCGCGCCCGGTGTCCCGGGCTTCGGCCCGCCCGGCGGCGCGAGTCCCGGTGCGGGCGGCAGTCCCGGGCTGCCGGAGAAGCCGGACGCGAACGGGCTGCTCGGCAACAGCGACGACTTCGTCCCCGGCGCCGTCGACGGTGTGGACATCCCGGCCGCCCCCGGCGGCGCCGTGCCCGGCGGCGGCGGCTTCCAGTCGCCGATGATGCCGGGCATGCCCGGCGCGGGCGCTCCCGGTGCCGGTGCCGGCGGCGGATCCGGTGTCCCCGAGGCCCCGGACGCCAAGGGCCTGGTGGAGGGCGACGAGGCGGACTGGCGGTCACCCGGGTTCGACGGCGTGCCGGTCCCCGGCGCGCCGGCCGGCGCCTCGTCCGGCGGCGCCGGGCTCGGTGCGGGCATGCCGCCCATGCCCGGCATGCCGGGGCCCGCGGGCGGCGCGAACAATCCCGGCGGGGCCGAGTCGCCCGACGCCCGGGGACTCGTCAGCGGCGACCCGGAGACCTGGGGACCGGTGGGCGTGGACGCGGGTGTACCGGACGGGTCGGGCGGTGCGCCGGCCGGTGGTGACGGGCTCGGCGTCGACGGCCCACAGATCCCCGCCGCCCCGCCCGTGGTTCCGGGCGTCGACTCGCCGGTGGCGACGCCGACCGGCCCCGCCATGCCGATGATGCCCGGAGCGCCGGGTGCGCCGGGTGCCGGTGCGGGCACGCCCGGCGGCGGTGTCCCGGACGCTCCCGACGCCTCCGGGCTGATCCAGGCCGACCTCGACGACTGGCGTCCGTCGACCCCCGATACCGGCACACCGCACGCGCCGACGGGGGCGGACACCGGCGGCGCCGGGCTGGGGGAGCCGACCCACTCCGCGCCTGCCGTGTCGCCGAGCACCGGTGCGACGCCGCCGACGGCCGGTGTGGTGCCGCCGATGGCCGGCCCGCCGGGCAGCAACGCACCCGCCGGCACCACACCCCGGACCGCGCCCGACGCGTCCGGCCTGATCCGGACGGACGGGGCCGACTGGACTCCGGCCGGACCGGGGGACGGCGGGCCGGAGACGGGCGGCGGCACGGCGGCCGGTGGCGCGGGACTCGACGGCTCCGCGCCGGTCACCGGCGTGCCCGGCTCGCAACCGGGCCCGGACGGTCCGCCCGCCGGCCCGGATCCGGGCGTGCCGGAGGCCGCCGCCGAGGAACCGGCCGCGCCGGAGGTTCCGGCCGCGCCCGTGTCCGGCATCGGCGGTACGTCGCCGGGTGCGCCCGTACCCGAGGTGATCGCACCGCCGACGGCGGTGGAGGTGCCGACCGTGGTCGACCTGTCCCCGGCGGTGGAACCGCCGCCGCGGGCCGAGCAGCCCGCGGCCGTCGCACCACCCACGGCTGTTGCGCCACCAACGGCTGTTGCGCCGCCTCCAGCCGTCGCGTCGCCTCCGGCGGAGCCGGTGATCGGCGGTGTCGTGGCGGCTCCGGTGATCGTGGGCCAGCCGGGCCTGCCCGGCCAGCCGGGCCTGCCCGGCCAGCCGGGCCTGCCCGCCCAACCCGGCCCGGTGGCGAACCCACCCGCCCAGGCAGCCGCGCCGAACCAGCCGGCACAGCCGAACCCGTCCGCGCAGGCGAACCAGCCGGCGTCGCCGGGAGGCGGCAGTCCGGAGGGGACGCACCGGAAGGCCGGCGTGGCCGCGGTCGTGGCCGAGGGCGAGGTGGCGGTCGCGGTCCCCGGCGCGCTCGGTCTGGCCGGTGCCGCCGCCGTGGCCGGACTCGCCGGTTCCGGACCGCAGACGTCCGGCCGCGCGACGGCCGGCGCGGACCCCGACGACCCGGCCCGGGCCGGCACGGTCCGGCGTCCCTCCGACCGCGACGACGACAGCGAACCCGGCGCCGGCCGGGAGCCCGCCGCCGGGCTGCGCGAGGACGACGCCGTCTGGGGCGGCGGCCGTACCGCGCCGGCGGCCGACGACCACGTTCCTCTCGTCCGCCCGGACGACGATCCGGACGACACGACGGGCTGGGACGACCTCAGCGACGCGGACTGGCTGACCGGCACGTCCACCGACGACGGCAGGGAAGGGTGACCATGTCGGAGACACCGCAGCGCCCGCGCGCCGTGTGGCGGCGGGTCGCGCCCGCGAAGGCGCCACGGCCGGCCGACGGCACGTTGGACTTCTTCAGCGTCGACCTGGAGAAGATGCGCCGCTGCGGCGAGCCCGGCGTCAGCGACGCGGAGTTCACCGCGTCGCTCGCCGAGGAGGAGAAGGAGGCGTCCGCCCGCGCCGAGGCGTTCTGGGCCGAGCAGGCGCGGCTCCGCAAGGACGAGGAGGAGCGGGCGAAGAAGGAGAAGAAACGCCAGGCCGAGGAGGACGACGACGTCAAGGTGGCCGAGCGCTACCGCAACGACCGCTACGCGGTGAAGCTGCTGCGCCAGGAGCGCACCGTCTGGGGCGGCGACGGCGCCGACGCGGGGACGCTCGGATGAGTACGGTCACCGTCAAGCGCCCGCCCCGCGCGGCGGGCCCGGAGGCGCCGGAAGGCTCGATCGAGCTGCAGGAGCCGCCGCTGATGGCGGAGGAGGCCCCGCTCGACTTCCGCTCGTTCGCGATGGTCGTGCCGATGGGCCTCGGCATGGGCGCGATGCTCGCCATGTTCGGCCTCTACAACCGCACCCCGATCATGTACGTGATGGGCGGCGCGATGGCCGGCGGCATGCTGCTCATGGGCGTGATGCAGATCGGCCGGGCGGCCGCCGAGCGCAAACGCAAGATGCGCGGCGAGCGGCGCGACTTCCTGCGCTACATCGGGCAGCTGCGCAAGCAGGCCCGCGAGGCCGCCGACCAGCAACGCCGGCACGTGCTGTGGAACAACCCGCAGCCGGGCTGGCTGTGGTCGATCGCGATGGGCAGCCGGCTGTGGGAACGCCGGCCCAGCCACGACGACTTCGGCCGGGTCCGCATCGGTCTCGGCCGGCAGACCGCGATGCTGAAGTTCAACCCGCCGTCCACCAAACCGATCGAGGACCTCGAACCGCTGTCGTCGATCTCGCTGCGGCGGTTCTCCGAGGCGTACCGGACGGTGTCCGGCATCCCCACCTCGGTCGGCCTGCCGAGCTTCACCAGCGTCGAGTTCGAGGGCGCGATCGACCCGGCGATCGACCTGGCCCGCGCCATGGTGGCGCAGCTGGCCACCTTCCACGCCCCGGACGAGCTGCGGATCGCGGTCCTCGCCGCCGAGGTGCACCGGGGCCCGTGGGAGTGGGTCAAGTGGCTGCCGCACAACGCGCACCCCACCGCGTACGACGCGGCCGGCCCGGTCCGGATGTTCGCCGGCAGCCACGACGCGCTGATGGACCTGCTGGGCCCCGAGATCACCGACCGGGGCGACCACGACCGGGCCGTCAAGCCGACCACCGGCGAGCCGTTCCTGGTGATCGTCGCGCACCTGGTGGACCTGCCGGACAGCTCCCGCCTGCTCGGCGCGGGCATCCGCAACGTGGTGCTGCTCGATCTCACCGGCGCGATGCCCGGCGGCCCCAAGGTGCTGCGGCTGACAGTCACCGACGACACCGTGGAGTTCCCGGCCGGCGCCACGACCGGGACGGCCCGGCGCGACGGTCTGGACCAGACCGAGTGCGAGGCCCTCGCCCGGATCATCGCGCCGAAGCGGACCAGCGGCACGCTCGATGTCTCCGACGAGCCGCTGGACACCAGCTTCGAGCTGACCACGCTGCTGGGCATCCGCGACGCGATGACCTTCGACGTGCAGGCCCTGTGGCGGACCCGGACGCCGCAGCGCAACCGCCTCATGGTGCCGATCGGCGTCACCGAGGAGGGTGAGGTCATCGAGCTGGACCTGAAGGAGTCCGCGCAGGGCGGCATGGGACCGCACGGCCTGCTCATCGGCGCCACCGGCTCGGGCAAGTCGGAGCTGCTGCGTACCCTCGTCTGCGGCCTGGCCGCGACGCACAGCTCGGAGATCCTCAACCTGGTGCTCGTCGACTTCAAGGGCGGCGCCACCTTCCTCGGCATGGACAAGCTGCCGCACACCTCGGCGGTGATCACCAACCTGGCCGACGAGCTGCCGCTCGTCGACCGGATGCAGGACGCGCTCAACGGCGAGATGACCCGGCGGCAGGAGATGCTGCGCGCCAGCGGCTACGCCTCGCTGTTCGACTACGAGAAGGCGCGCGGCAACGGCGCCCAGCTCGTGCCCTTCCCGGTGCTGCTGATCATCGTGGACGAGTTCAGCGAGTTGCTGTCCAGCAAGAGCGAGTTCATGGACCTGTTCGTGTCCATCGGCCGGCTCGGCCGGTCGCTCGGCGTGCACCTGCTGCTCGCCTCCCAGCGCCTGGACGAGGGCCGGATCAACCGGGTCGAGGGGCACCTGTCGTACCGGCTGGCGCTGCGCACGTTCTCCTCGATGGAGTCGCGGTCGGTGATCGGCGTGGGCGCCGCGTACGAGCTGCCGCCCGAGCCGGGCAACGGCTACCTCAAGGTGGACACCACGAACCTGGTGCGGTTCAAGGCGGCGTACGTCTCCGGCGCGTACACCGGAAGTGGACGCCGCGGCGGCGTCGCGGACGCCGGGGACGAGCCCACCGCGGACGTGGTGCCGTTCACCACCCGTCAGGTGGCGGTGCGCCACGACCCCGGGCCGGAGCGCCCTGCCGAGCAGGTCGAGGAGCCCGCCGCCGACGCGAACGGGCCGAGCCTGGTCGAGGTGCTGCTGGACCGGCTCGCCGGTTCGGGCCCGCCGGCCCGTCAGGTCTGGCTGCCGCCGCTGTCCAGCGCGCCGAGCCTGGACTCGCTCATGCCGAGCGTGCTGCCCGACCCGGTACGCGGCATGACCATCGACGACCCGGCCGTCCAGGGCGGCCTGCGGGTTCCGGTGGGTGTGGTGGACCGGCCCGCCGAGCAGCTCCGTGAGCTGCTGGTGGTCGACCTCGGCGGCGCCGACGGCCACGTCGGCATCGCGGGCGCCCCGCAGAGCGGCAAGTCGACGCTGCTGCGCAGCCTGATCCTGGCGCTGTCGCTGGCGAACACGCCACGCGAGGTGCAGTTCTACGGCCTCGACTTCGGCGGCGGTGGCCTCGCCTCGATCGCCGGTCTGCCGCACGTCGGCTCGATCGCCACCCGGATGGAACGCGACCGCGTCGTCCGGACGGTCGAGGAGGTCCTCCAGGTCATGGAGAAGCGCGAGGCCGAGTTCGCGCGGCACGGCCTCGACTCCATGTCCAGCTACCTCGCCAAGGTCGCGGACGGGGTGATCGACGACGGCTTCGGGCACGTCTTCCTGGTCATCGACGGCTGGTACACGATGAAGCAGGACTTCCAGGAGCTGGAGCAGAAGTTCCAGGAGCTCGCCTCGCGCGGCCTGTCCTTCGGCGTGCACGTGATCGTCACCGCGACCCGCTGGTCGGAGCTGCGTACCTGGATGCGGGACCTGCTGGGCACGAAGCTGGAGCTGCGGCTCGGCGACGCGATGGAGTCCGAGCACGGCTCCCGCAAGGCCGCCACCGTCCCCAACCAGGTCGGCCGCGGCCTCACCGACGGCGCGCTGCACTTCCTGGCCGCGCTGCCCCGGATGGACGGCAGCTCCGAGGTGAGCGACCTGGCCGAGGCGACCAAGTCGGTGGTCGAGGAGATCGGCACGTTCTGGCCCGGCCCGACCGCCCCACCGGTACGGATGCTCCCGGCGCACCTGATGGTCGAGACACTGCCGCCGCCCGAGTCCGACTTCAAGTTCGTCATCGGCCAGGACGAGCAGCGTCTCGCCCCGGTCTGGCACGACTTCATGACCACCCCGCACATGCTGGTCCTCGGCGACAGCGAGACCGGCAAGACCAACCTGCTCCGGCTCGTCCTGCGGTCCATCCAGCAGCACTACCCGCCGGAGCGGGCGAAGGTCGTGCTCGGCGACTCGCGCCGCGACCTGGACACCGCGATCGGCGCCGCGTACCAGGTGGGCTTCGCGTTCACCGGCGACAAGATGCACGAGCTGGCCGGCCAGGCGTCGGTCTCGATGAACCGGCGGATGCCCGGCGCGGACGTGTCGTCCGAGCGGATGCGCAAGCGCGACTGGTGGGAGGGGCCGGAGCTGTTCGTCATCGTCGACGACTACGACCTGATGACCAAGAGCACCGGGATGGGCTCGACGCTCGACCCGCTCCTGCCGTTGCTGGCCCAGGGCGCCTACATCGGCCTGCACGTGATCGTCGCGCGGAGCACCTCCGGCGCGATGCGGGCCATGATGGACCCGGTGATCCGGCGGATGTGGGAGCTGGGCACGCCCGCGACGCTCTTCTCCTACCCCAAGGAGGAGGGCAAGTTCCTCGGCGAGGCGAAGCCCCGCCAACTGCCGCCCGGACGCGCCCAGCTCGTCACCCGGCGCGGCGTACGCCTGATGCAGACCGGTTTCGTGTCGGACACGGCCCGATGAGAGAGGCTCGCTGGTGACCGCAGCGCTCAACGATCAACTGTGCCGCATCACGGTGATCGGCCCGGCGCGCCGGGCCGATCTGGCCGTGCCGGTACGGATGCCGGTGGCGAACCTGATGCCGTTGCTGGTGCGGCACACCACCGACCTGGCCCGGGTGCCCGACGGCGAGGTGCCCGACGAGTCGTTCGTGCTGCAACGCCTCGGCCAGGCGCCGTTCGAGCTGTCGGGCACGCCGGAGAGCCTGGACTGGCTGGAGGGGGAGGAACTGCACCTGCGCCCGGCGCAGGACCCGCTGCCCGAACTGGACTTCGACGACCTGGCCGAGGGCGTCGCCACGGTGGTCAACCGGCGCGCCGACAGGTGGCAGCCGGAGTACCGCCGGGTGCTGTTCCTCGTGCTCTGCACGGTGGCGATGGGCCTGATCGCCGCCGTACTCGTGGACCGGGGCCCGGTGCTGCCCCAGGTGATCGCCGGCGCGGTGCTCGCAGCCGGCCTGTTCACCGCGTCGGTCGTCAGCGCCCGCCAGCAGACCGACGGCGCGATCCCGCTGCTGTTCGGCGGCGGCGCGGCGTTCTTCGCGGCGGTCGCCGCGTCCAGCGCCGTCGACGGCGACCCGGACGGCGTGGCCTGGAACGCCGGCGCCGGGCTGGCCGCCGCCGTCGCGGTCGTCGCGGTGACCGTGTTCCTGCTGATCGCACAGCGCACCGTCACACCGGTCATGCCGTTCGCACCGCTGCTGATCGTCGCGCTGACCGCCGCGGTGGTGGTGCTCGTGCTGCTGGCCGGCGACGGCTTCGCGCTCACCGCGCCGAAGGTCTCCGCCGTGGCCGTGTCGGTGATCCTGGTGCTGATCGTGATCGCGCCCCGGGCAGCGGTGAAACTGGCCCGGCTGCGCGGGCCACAACTGCCCAAGACCGGCGCCGACATGTCGTACGACATCGAGCCGGAGGACTCCGACCTGGTCAAGTCGCGCGCCGACGAGGCGGACACCTACCTGACCGCCTGCATGACCGCCTCCGCCCTGGTCCTGCCGGTGCTGATGCACCACACCATGCGGGTGCCGGGCTGGTCCGGGTGGACGCTCGTGCTCGTGACATCGAGTGCAATCCTGTTGCGCTCGCGTACCTTCTTCGGGCTCTGGCAGCGGATCGCCCTGGTGGCGGCCGGTACCGTCGGCTACCTCATGGTGGCCCTGATGTTCTCCGACAAGCTCGCCCCGACCGGCCGGTACGTCCTGCTCGGCGGGCTCGTCGCCCTTCTGGTGCCGCTGGTGATGGCCGCGCTGCGGCCGTGGCCGCGGCGCATGCTGCCGTTCTGGGAGTACACCGCCGGTGGGCTGGACGTCGCCACCGGCCTGGCCGTGCTGCCGGTGCTCGCCCAGGTGCTGGGGCTCTACGCCTGGGCCCGCGGACTCTTCGGGTAGCCGGCGGTGCAGACCCAGCGCGACCACGTCCACGCCCACCAGTTCATGATGGGCCGGCTGAGTTCCGCCCTGGTTCAGGGCGACCCGTCCACGGCGGAGATACCCGGGCAGCGCGCCGTCACCGGCCTGGCCTTCGGCGTGCTCATCAGCGTCCTGGTCGTGGCCGGGTTCGCCGTCTACGGCTGGATCGTCCCGGGCGGCAGCAAGGCGTACACCCGCAGCGGCGTGATCCTCGTGGAGAAGGAGAGCGGCAACCGGTACGTCTACCTCGACGGCGTGCTGCGCCCGACGCCGAACCTGACCTCGGCCATGCTGATCCAGGGCGGCGGCGCCACCGTCAAGCTCATCTCGAAGGAGTCGATCAAGGACGTCCCGCGCGGACCGTCGATCGGCATCGACGGCGCCCCGCAGTCGGTCGCCACCGGGTCGATGGTCGCCGGTCCGTGGCTGGCCTGCCTGCCCGGCTCGGTCACCGACGAACCCGGCGACCGGCTCGGCCTCAACCTCGACCCGCGCGCCGAATCCGTCCCGCTGCCGGCCGACCGCTTCGCCGTCGTGCGCGGCGCCGACGGGCCGGCCTACCTGGTGACCGCCGGCCGCAAGCACCGGATCGCCGACCCCGCGGTGCTCGCCGCGCTCGGCGCCACCACCACCCGCAAGGTGCCCGCCCCGGGCGACTGGCTCGACTTCCTGCCCGACGGGCCGGACCTGGCACCGGCCACCATCCCCGGCGCGGGCCGCTCCGGCCGGGTCGGCGACAGGACGTACCCGGTCGGCACGCTGTTCCGCCAGCGGCCCGACACCGGCGCGGAGCAGTTCCTGGTGCTGCGCCGCGACGGCCTCGCGCCGCTGAGCCGGACCGAGTTCCTGCTGGCCACCGCCACCTCCGGAAAGGAGCCGGTGGAGCTGAGCGCCGCCGCCCTCGCCGCGGCCCGGATGTCGGCCGACCGGTCGCTGCTCACCCGGCTGCCCGACCTGACCGGCCTCACCCCGCAGGAACCCGGCCCGTACGCGCTCTGCCTGCGTCAGAGCGCGGTGGACGGGACGCGGTTCGACAGCACCGCGGTGCTCGTCCCGCTGGCCCGCTCCGGCGTCCGCCCCGACGGCCGCACGACGGTGCTCACCGCGCCCGGCAGCGGCATGGCGGTGCTCCCGGCACCGGTCGGCACCGGCGCGGCGCAGCCCCTGCCCACCTACATCGCGGAGGACGGAAAGGCGTACCCGATCGGCGACCAGGACGCGGTGCGGGCACTGAAGCTCGACCGGGTCGTGAACGTTCCCTTCCCGAGAGAACTGCTGGCGCTGATGCCCCAGGGGCCGGTGCTGAGCACGAGGGCCGTCGCGGCCGCAGAAGTGGGGTAGGTCGATCATGGCAACCCGGATCCGGGACCTGTTCGGTGGCGGCAAGGACCGTCCGGAGGGCGTCGTCCAGCACACCGTCGGCAACGCCCTCGTGGTGCACGCCGACGACGCCATCAGTCCCGAGGCCCAGTCGCTCGCCCTGTCCATGATCGAGGACGCGGAGAACGACGTGGTCGTGCTCGACCTCGGCGACGGGATGCCGATCAGCGCCTGGGAGTCGATGGCCGGGGTGCTGCCGCGCCGCCGCCGCGGCATCCGGCTCATCGCCTGCGGCCGGCACGGCAACTCCGCGGCGATGGCCGGTCAGTGGCTGGCCGAACGTCTCAACCGCACCGTCATCGCCCCGGACGGCGACCTGGTACGCGGCTCGGCCGGCACGCTGTTCGTCCACTCCGTCCCGGGCAGCGGCTGGGTGCGGTTCCGGCCCGGCCGCCCGCCGGCCTGGGACGCCAAGCGCTACCCGACGCCGCGGTGGGACCGGGCCGCGATCGACACCCGGCCGTCCAGCGCCACCGCCGAGATCGAACCGATCCCGGCCGGGGTCTGGATCCACAGCAACCGGGACCCGCAGGTGGTCGACCCGCAACGGCAACGGCTCACCGCGTACGTCCCCTGCCAGCCGGAGACCATGACCGTGCTGCTGGGGTGCCCCGGCACGCCGTCGCTGTCGCTCGACGACGTGGTGCGCTTCTGGCGCGGACTCGACGAGGAGAACCGGCAGCGGGTGCGCTTCGTGCAGTTCGGGGAGGTCCGCATCCCCGAGGGCGAGGCGTTCGGCCAGGCGCTCGCGGATCTGCTGAACACCGAGGTCACCTGCTACACCGGCGTGCCGATCGGCAGCCCGCACCGCTACGAGATCCGTACCGTCCTGCCGGACGGCGCGTTCGGCTGGGCGCCGTACGCGCTCGAACTGTCGTACTCGCCCCGTGCGCACCCCAACTCGCGGGCCCGCCGGCCCACAGTGCTCAGCCACCGCCCTCCGCTGACCGGCGCCGAGGAGGTCGCGCCCCGGGTCTACTGGTTCGCCCCCGGCGCTGTGGTCGAGGTGGTGCAGACCGGCCTCTGGGTACGCTCCACGGCCGAGCCGAAGAACGCCGAGCAGGTCCGGTCCGCGATGCTCGACGCGCGCAGCGGCACGCTCGTGTTCGACGACACCGTCCACTCCAGCACCCACCGGATGCGGGAACTGGCGCTCGACCTGGCCGCCCGGGTCGACGGCATGACCGGCACGGGCCGGGCGCTGGTGCCGGCGTCGGTGCTGGTGCCCGGCGCCAAACCGGCCAGCCGGGCGGAGATGGTCGTCGACCTCGAGGCCGAGATGCGCGCGGCGGGCACCGTCGCGCCGGTGCCCGTGTACGCGGAGACCGCCCCGCCCGCTCCGGTCGCGCCGCCCGCGGCCGACAGTGTGGTGGTCGCCGTGCCCGCCCCGGTCACCGGGCCCGCCGTCGGCGCGCCGGACGAGACGCGCGCCGCCGCGCCCCCGCTGCCGCCGCCCCCGGTGGCGCCGCTGGTGTCCGAGCTTCCGGCCCCACCCGCGGTCCCGCTGGTGCCGGGACCGCCGGATCCGCCCGCGGCGCGGGTCGTGCCCGAGCTTCCGGCTCCGCCCGCCGTGCCGCTGATCTCCGACCTGCCGGCCCCGCCCGCGATCCCGCTCCCGTCGGCGTCGCCTGCGGTCTCGGCCCCGCCGGCGTCGCAGTCCTCGCCGGCCTCGCCTGCGATCCCGCTCCCGTCGGCGCCGCCGGTCGTGGCCGTACCGCCCGTGGTGCCGCTCGCATCCGAGCAGCCCGCGTCGCCCGCGTCCGGGCTGCCGGCCCCGCCTGCCGTGCCGCTCGTGTCCGAGCTTCCGGAACCGCCCGCCGCACCGCTCGAGCCGGCGCCGCCCGTCGAACCCGCGCAGCCCGTCGAACCCGCCATGGTGGCCGCACCGACGCCGCCGGTCGGCGCCGTCGAGCCGGTGGCCCCCGCCGGCGAGCCGGCACCGCCGACCATGCCCGCCGGCTTCGGTCATGCGCTCGCGACCCCGCCGGTCGCCGCCGGACCGGTGGTGCCTCCTGCGCCGGCACCCGTCGTGGCAGTCGACCTGCCGCCCGCCCCGACCGGTCCGGCGGACGTGCCCCGAACGGTGGACGTGCCCGAGACGGAGAAGACCGAGGAGACCGCCGGGACGGCGAAGACCGTCGAGCCGTCCGAGGCCGACGAGCCGTCGGAGGTGGCCGCCGAGGCGCGGGTGCAGCCGGTGCCGTCGGCCGGCGCGGGCGCGCTGCTGTCGGAGAAGAAGGGGCTGGTCGACGAGCGCGCCTGGCTGCGCCGCACGCTCAGCCGCGAGTTCGACGTGATGGCCAGCTCGGTGTCCCGGATCATGTCCGAGCACCCGGGCATGCAGGGCTCCGGTGTGTCCACCGAGGACGTCCTCGCCGACTCGGTCGCCCTGCGGCTCTACCTGACCGGCCGTGGGCCGGGCGTCGACGCCGGCCTGCGCTCCGGCCGCAAGGGGCCGCACGTGCCGTTCGCGCGCTGCGTGGTCGCCGGGGTATCCCGGATGCCGTCGTTCCGGGGAACCACCGTCTACCGGTTGTCCCCGACCGCCGGGGAGTGGGCGCTGTACCAGGACCGGCGACTGGTCACCGACTGGAGCTTCGTCAACGCGCTCACCCAGCCGTGCGCGTCCGAGGACGGCGACACCGACGTGCTGATCTGGTCGATGACCGCCCGCCGGACCAGCCTGCTGGAGCCCGAGGGCGACGAGCGCGTCGAGGACCGGGTGCTGTTCCTGCCCGGCACGAACTTCAAGGTGCTGGACCTGCGCCGGCCGGCGGCGGGCGAGCGCGGCGCGGTCCTGCTTCGGGAGATCGGCGCCAACGAGATCGACGACACCGGCCGGGTCGACTCCAATCGGGTGTCGCTCGACGACCTGGCGATCACGTCGCTGCGGCGCAGCGTCGAGCGCTGGGCCACGGCCGAGCCCCGGGTACGCATCGGCGCGGCGGCCCGCGGTCGCCTGCGGGTGCTGCCCGGCCTGGACCGGAAGGGATGACGC
Organism: Micromonospora sp. WMMA1949; assembly: GCF_027460145.1. Taxonomy (NCBI): domain Bacteria; kingdom Bacillati; phylum Actinomycetota; class Actinomycetes; order Micromonosporales; family Micromonosporaceae; genus Micromonospora; species Micromonospora sp. WMMA1949. The sequence continues at coordinate 5,118,370 of NZ_JAPZBG010000001.1, forward strand.
GGTGAGTCGGCAGGTTCTTGTGGTGGGCGACCGGAAGCCCGGTTCCTATCCGACGATCGGTTCCGCGCTGTCCCGGGCCGAGCCCGGCGCCACGATCGACGTGCACCCCGGGCGGTACGTCGAGAAGCTCGTGGTCGGTGACCGGGTGACGATCAGCGCGGCCCAGCCCGGCACGGTCGAGGTGCACGTGGAGGAGGGCAGCGTCCTCGTCGTGCGCGGCGAGGGCGCCCAGCTGCGCGGCATCACGCTCAGCAGCGCCGACACCACGCTGGCGGCCGTCGACGTGTACGCGGGCGAGGTGGCGCTGGACGACTGCCGGGTCGGCGGCGCCTCCTGGGTGACGCTGCTGGCCCGTATGCAGGGCACCGTCGCGCTGCGCGGCTGCGACGTGACCAGCTCGGCCGGCGCGGGCGTGGTGGTGATGTCGGCCGGGTCGAGCACGATCGAGGACACCGACGTCCACGACGTCGCCACCAGCAGCGTCGTGGTCGGGGAGCAGAGCGCCCTGACGCTGCGCCGCTGCCGCCTGCGGACGGCGGGCGCGAACAGCGTGTGCGCCGGCGGCGACGCCCGGCTCACGATCGAGCAGTGCGAGATCACCGGGGCCGGCAAGCCCGCCCTGGTGGTCGAGCAGCGCGCCTGGGCCCGCATCCGGGGCCTGTCCGTCACCGGCAGCGGCAACGTCGACGTCTTCGTCCGTGGCGAGGCCGACGTGCAGATCAGCGACTCGACGTTCACCGGCGCCGCGGTGCAGTCGGCGCACATCGCCGAGGGCGCGTCGCCGTCGTTCCGCAACTGCACGTTCGGCGGTGCCGGGCACACCGCGATCCAGGTGCTCGGCGGCGGCCGGCCGACCTTCACCGACTGCACCGTCCAGGACGCGCCCGTCGGGGTCGCCGTCAGCGGTGGCTCACCCCGGTTCCTCGGCCTGACGGTGCGGGGCACCCGCGACAACGTCGCCGTGCTCGCCGGTGAGTCGGCTGTCGTGCTCCAGCGGCTGCGCGCCGAGATCACCACCGGCGACGGGGTGCTGGTCCAGGAGGGCGCCTCGCTGGAGGGCACCGATGTGGTGGTGGACGCGGGCGAGGCGACAGCGCTCGCGCTGACCGGGCCCGCGCGGGGCGTCGTCCACGAGGCCCGCCTCACCGGCACGGGCGCGGCCTGCGTGCGGGTGGGTGCCGGCGCCGACCTGACGCTGCGCGCGGCCCTGCTGCGCGGTTCCGGCGTGCTGGCCGAGGGCGCGCTCCAGCTGGGGGACAGCGAGATCGTCGGCGCGGCCCGCGACGGCCTGCGGGTCACCGGTTCGGCGAGCGTCACGCAGACCCGGGTGCGGGACGCCCGGGCCGACGGGATCGTCTTCGAGGCGGGCTCTCGGGGCTCGGTGAGCGACGGGGAGGTGCTGGGCAGCGGCGCGGCCGGCATCGGCGTGGACACCGTGGAGCCGGTCGCGCTCACCCGGTGCGTGGTGCGCGACAGCGGCGGCGAGGACGTCCGCCGTGCGCCCGGCGCCACGGTGACCACCGAGGCGTTGACGGTGGGCCGCCCGCAGGCCACCCCGGCGCCCGCCGGCCCGCCGGCCGCCGCGCCGGTCCCGGTGGCCGGCGACGAGGGTACGGCGGTGGAGAACGGCGCGGACGAGCTGAGCGAGCCGCTTCGCGAGCTGAACGGGCTAATCGGTCTGCGCGGTGTGAAGCAGGAGGTCACCGCGCTGATCAACCTGATCAAGATGTCGCAGGTCCGGCTCCAGATGGGCCTGCCGATGCCGCCGATGAGCCGGCACCTGGTCTTCGCCGGCCCGCCCGGCACCGGCAAGACCACCGTGGCCCGCCTGTACGGCTCGGTGCTCAAGGAACTGGGCATCCTGTCCAAGGGCCATATGGTCGAGGCGGCGCGGGCCGACCTGGTGGGCCAGTACATCGGCTCCACCGCGATCAAGACCACCGAGCTGGTCACCAAGGCGCTCGGCGGCGTGCTCTTCATCGACGAGGCGTACACGCTGTCCAGCGGCTCGGGCGGCTCCGGGCCGGACTTCGGCCAGGAGGCCATCGACGCCCTGATGAAGATGATGGAGGACCACCGCGACGAGCTGGTGGTGATCGTCGCGGGCTACTCCGAGCTGATGGAGCAGTTCCTCGCCTCCAACCCCGGTATGGCGTCCCGCTTCACCCGCACCATCGAGTTCCCCAACTACTCCGTCGAGGAACTCGTCACCATCACCTCGAACCTGGTCAGCAAGCACTACTACGAGCTGACCGACGACGCGGTGGAGGCGCTCACCGCGTACTTCACGCGGGTGCCGAAGAACGCGACGTTCGGCAACGGCCGGGTGGCCCGCAAACTGTTCGAGGCGCTGATCAACAACCAGGCGTCGCGGCTGGCGACCACGCCGCCCACGAAGGACAGCGAGCTCAACCGGCTCACCGCCGCCGACGTCGAACCCGAGCTGGCGCTGCTGGAGGACCTGCCGGTCGAGCAGGGCGAGCAACCCGACGCGGCGACCGACCCGACCGGCGCGATCAACGCGGCTCGCAGCTGGAAGCGGATCTGCGGCCTGGTCGGCGGGCAGCGGGTGAAGGAGGCGGCCGGGCAGACGCTGTTGCAGCTCTGCGAGGGACGCAACCGCCGGCGCGGGCCCGGCCGCACGGGCAACGTGCTGCTCGGCGGCCGGGCCGGGAGCGGCCGCAGCGAGTACGTCCGGCTGTACACCGCCTGCCTGTCCGAACTGGGCCTCGTGCCGGTCGGCCAGCTGGTGCGGGTGAGCACGAGCCGGGAACTGGCGCCGCAGTGGCCCGGCCAGGCCGGGAGCCTGGTGGACGCGGCCCTCGACGACGCGGCCGGCGGTGTGCTCCAGCTCGACTACGTCGACGACGGCTCCGGCGTGGCGCCGGAGATCGCCGAGGCGCTCGCCGGCCGGATGCGCTCCCGGCTCGGCGACCCGGTGGTGGTGCTGACCGGCGACGAGGCGGCGCTGGCGAGCCTGCGGGCCGCGGTGCCGGCGGTGAACGAGGTGTTCGGCCAGCAGTGGTCGGTGCCCGAGTTCAGCACCGACGAGCTGGCCACGATCGTGCTGCGGCACCTGGTACGGCGGGGCCACGAGGTGCCCGACGACGTCCGGGCGGCGCTGACGCAGATGGCCGCGCGGTTGCCCGAGCGCACCGTCCACGCCGCCCACCAGTTCTCGCTGGCCCTGACCCGGCGCACCGGCTCCCGTACCCTCGCGCTCGCAGACCTGGCCGCTCCCGGCCCGGCGGTGGGCGAGCGGCTCGGCGGCCTGGCCGCCGTCGGCTGACCGTCCGCCCCGAACAGAAAGGCCCGGCATGCAGCCCGAGTCCACGCCGATCCCACCGTCGTTCCAGGAGTTCATGGAGAACGCGCAGCGCCTGGAGGACCAGATGCGCAACGCGCAGTCGGAGCTGGAGCGGGCGATCGTCACCGGCCGCTCGCAGGACGCCACCGTCGTGGTCATGGCCAGCGGCCTCGGCAAGGTCCAGACCGTCCGGGTCGACCCCCGGGTGTACGAGCAGCGTGACGCAGCGTCGCTGCAGACCGCGATCATGGAGGCGATCCAAGCCGCTGCCGCGAACGCCGGGAAGCTCGCGACGGAGAAGATGGGCCCCGTCGAAATCAATCTTCACTGACTGAAAAAAGTCTGACCAGCGGTTACGTGCCGATCTTCACGGTTCGCGGCAGGCGCGGAGGCGAGTGTGGAGATTTCCTGAAGGACTCTCCATGAGACTGTCAGCCCCTACTGACAGTGATGGAGATGGCTGTGGAGCAAGTTGCCGTCTTTGTGCACGCGCCCGACCCGCTGACCCACACCGGCCTGACCGCCCACCTCCGGTCGCGCTCCGACATCACGCTGCTGGACAGCGCGGACCGGACGCGGGCGCAGGTGCTCGTCGTGGCCGCGGAACGGCTCACCACCGACGTGATCGCCATGCTGCGCCTCGCGGCGACCGAGATCGGCGCGCCGGTGGTCCTGATCACCACGGAGGTCACCGAGCAGGAACTGCTGACCGCCGTGGAGTGCCGGGTCGTGGCCGTCCTGCCGCGCGCGGCGGTCACCGCCGAACGCCTCGTGCACAGCGTCCGGGCGGCCGCCTCCGGCGGCGGCGTGCTGCCCCCGAACCTGGTGGGTGAGCTGCTCAAACACATCGAACGGCTCCAGCGCGACGTGCTCAACCCGAACGGTCTCAACGCCTCCGGCCTGACCGCCCGCGAGATCGACGTGCTCCGGCTGATGGCCGAGGGCTTCGACACCAACGAGATCGCCGACGAACTGCGCTACTCCGAACGCACGGTGAAGAACGTCATCTACGGCCTCAACCACCGGCTGAAGCTGCGCAACCGCTCGCACGCGGTGGCCTACGCCCTGCGCTCCGGCATGATCTGAGGTGATCACGCGCCACACCGTCGGCAACGCCCTGGTGCTGCACGCCCGCGAGCGGATCAGCACCGAGGCCCGTACGGTGGCGCTCTCGGTGGACGTGGATCCCGACAACGACATCGTGATCCTCGACCTGCAGCACGAGCTGCCGTTCGACATCTGGGACACCGTCGCCACCGAGCTGCGCCGCCAGCGCCTGCGCCGGGGCATCCGGCTGGTGGTCTGCGGCGCCCGCCCGGAGACCGGGGCGCTCGCCGGCCAGTGGCTCTCCGACCGGCTCGGCCGCCCGGTGATCGCCCCCTTCGGACGGATGATCCCGGGCGCGGCGGGACTGCTGTTCGTGCACGCCACGGATCTGGGCGGCTGGGTCTGCTACCGGCGCGGCCACACGCCGGTCTGGCAGTCGAAGCGCTATCCCGTACCGGCGTGGGACGGTGCCGCCGTCGACCACCTGACGGTCAGCTCGACCTGCGCCGCCGAGCCGCTACCCGGCGGCGTCTGGCTCCGGGAGAGCCGCGACGACGCCGCCGTCGCCGTACACGGAAGCCACCTCACCTCGACGATGCCGTGCCTGCCGGACGCGATGCCGGTCCTGGTGGGCTGCCCCGGGACGGCTCCGCTGCGCCTCGACGACATCGCCCGGTTCTGGCGCGGTCTGGCGCCCGAGGGCCGAGACCACGCCCGCTTCGTCCAGTACGGCCCGGTCGCGCTGCCCGACGGTGAGGAGTTCGGGCAGGCGCTGGCCGACCTGCTGCGTTGCCCGGTGCGTGTCTTCACCGGCGTGCCCACCGGCCGCCCGGGCGGTCCGGCCCTGTTCACGGTCGGCACCGACGGGCGGCCCGGCTGGCAGGTCTTCGCCGAGGAACTGGCCTACCGGCCCCGGGAGACGCTCGGGGCGAAAGCGGTGACGCCGCGCATCCTGCGGCACCGCGCACCGCCGGAACTCGGCGAGCCGGTCGGCCCCCGCGTCTACCAGTACGCCCACGACGCGGTGGTCGAGGTGATCCCGTCCGGCCTCTGGCTGCGCGCCCCGCAGCCGCCCCGGCACGCCGACCGGATCCGCGCCGTCCCGATGGACCCGAACCGCGTCCGGCTGGTCGTGGACGACCCGGCGCCGGCGGTGGCCGAGCGCCACCGGGAACTGGCCGGTGACCTGGCGGAGCGGCTGGACCCGGAGACCCGCAGGCGCGTGGCGGTGCAGCCGTCCTCGCTCGTGGCGCCGGGACGCCCGGGGCTCTCCGCCCGCGGGATCGAGGCCGGCACGTACCGGCACACGACGACTCCCGCCGCCGATCTGCCTCCCGCGCCGTCGGTGCCGGTGCCCGTCCCGAAACCGGTACCCGTCACCGTGGCCGGCCCGTCCGTGCCGGCGACCGAGGGGGCGGCCGACGGCGGCGCCGCTCTCGCGAGTGCCGCCTCCGCCGCCCCGCCGGACGGAGCCGGACCGGACATCGCCCGGATTCCCGGTGCCGGACCGGACCGGGACGTGCTTCGCGGGGCGGGGCTGGACGTTGCCGGGCTCCCCGAGGTCGCGTCGGGCGTGGCCGGGCTGCACGGGGCCGGGCCGGGCGTCGCCGGGATCGACGACGCGGGGCCGGACGCGGACGCGCCGGCTGTGGCGGCGACCGACGTGGCCGGGCCGGTGCCCGGCGGCGGCGCGGGCTGGGCGACCAGCCCGACGATGACGCTGCCGGTGCACCGCCCCACGCCGGCGCCCGTCCGCTTTCAGCGCACCCCCGGCGACGACGCGCGGGGCGTGCGCCCCGGCCCCGACCTGGACGAGGAGCGCACCTGGTTCCGGCGCGCGTTCCGCCGCGAGATCGCCGCCGTCTCCGCCGACGTGTCGGACGTGCTCGCCGCGCATCCGGCGCTCGCCGGCGGCGTCGACGCGGTGGAGTACGCGACAGCCGTCCGCCTCTACCTCTCCGCCGCGGGCGACGGTCTCGACCAGGCGCTGCGCTCGGCCGAGCCGGGCGGTCACGTGCCGTTCGCCAGGTGCGTGTCGGCGGGCGTACGCCGGTTGCCGGTGCACCGCGGCGTCGCGTACGCCCGGGCCGAGCTGACCACGGCGGACCTGCGGCGGATCGCGCAGCGGCGGGTGCTCACCGACTGGGGGTTCACCAACGCGCTCGCCGAGCCGCCCGCCGACCTGCCGGGCACCGTCGAGGTGCTGATCTGGTCGGCCACCGCGCGTCGCACGGCGGCGTTCGAGACCGGCGACGGCGTGCCGGCCCGGGTCCTGTTCCTTCCCGGTACGGCGTTCACGGTGCTCCAGGTGCAGGAGCCGGAGGCCGGCGCCCCCGCCCGGCTGCTGTTGCGGGAACTGGCGGTGGAGGAGCCGCCGGTCGACGGGCGGGTACGCTTCGACGCCCTCGCCCTGGCCGCCCTGTGCCAGCACCTCGCGCGCAGCGCCGGCCCGGGTACGCCGGTCCCGGCCGCCGCCGCACGCCGGTTCCTGGGCGTCCCCGGGCTGCGCTGAGGCCGCTACCGGTCCGGGCCGTCGAGGAGAGCGGCGAGCGTCGTCCGGTGCGCGGCCGGCACCCGGTGGCTCGCCAGGGCCCGGCGCACCAGCTCGCGGGCCGGTTCCGGGGCCTGCCGGTACAGCTCGGCGCCGTGCGCGACCAGCCATCGCACCAGCCACTCGTCCACCTCGGGCGGCCCGGCGAGCAGGTGGTCGGCGACCCGGGCGGCGGCGCCGCCGTCGTCCGCGAGCGCCTGCGCCGCGTGCCGGCGCAGGGTCGGCCGCAGCGCGGCGGGGATGCTGCCCGCGAGGGCCCGCCGCAGCACCGGTTGCCGGAATGCCAGCTCGCCGCCCGCGTCCACGAGGACGTCGGCGGCGAGCGCCTCCTCCAGGTCGGCCATCAGGTCGAACGGCGTCCGTCCGGTGACCGCCGCGACCTCGGCGACGGCGAACCGGTCGCCCAGCAGGGCGGCGTAGCGCAGCGCCTCCCGGGCACCGGGGGAGAGGTGGTCCAGGCTGGCCCGCACGGTGTCCAGAAGCGCGCGCGGCATGCCGTCGGCCCGCGCGTCGACCTCGGCGAGCCCGTCGACCACCCGTACCCCGTCCTCCGCCACGAGGCCGGTGACCAGCTCCCGGGCGTACAGCGGGTTGCCGGCGGCCAGCGGCGCCAGCGACCGCAGCGTCGCGCCGGGTGGTACGCCCACCGTCCTACCGAAGATCTGCTCGATGTCCGACGGGGGCAGGGGAGCCAGCCGGATCAGGTGCCCGTCGCGGGTGCTCACGCCGCGCCGCAGCCGGGCCAGGTCGGCGCGGCCGGGCTCGGGCCGGGCGGTCGCGACGAGCAGCAGCGGCAGCCACCGGGTCAGCGCGGCGAGCCGCTCCCAGGCCAGCAGGCTCACCTCGTCGGCCCACTGGAGATGGTCGACGGCCAGCACCAGCGGGCCTGCCGCGGTCAGCTCGCGGACGTGGTCGAGCACCCGGTCGACGGCCGCCGGCGGGTCGTCGTGCGCCGCGTCCTCCAGGCGCAGCGCCCGCCGCATCACGTGCAGCGGGATGCGGCCGCTGAGCTCCTCGGCGACGCCCCGCGCGACCCGGTGGCCCATCGCCCGCGCCTCGTGCAGTGCCGCGTCGAGCAGCGCCGACTTGCCGATGCCCGGCTCGCCCTCGATCCACACGATCGTGCTGCGGCCCTCGCCCAGCGCGCCCAGCAGGCCGCGCAGCAGCGCCAGCTCGCCGTCGCGCCCGACCAGGCGGCCCCGCCACGGTACGGCGGGCGCGGCCACCGCGTCCGGCGCCACGGGTACGGCCGGTGCGGCCGGTGCCGGCTCGGCGAGGATCTGTACCTGCAGCTCGCGCAGGGCCGGGCCGGGCTCGACCCCGAGTTCGTCCACGAGCACCCGGCGCGCCGTGTGGAAGACGTCGAGCGCCTCGGTGCCCCGGCCGGCCCGGTGCAGCGCGCGCATCAGCAGCTCGTGGAACGGCTCGTGCAGCGGGTGGTCGCGCACCAGGGCGGTCAGGTCGGCGATCAGCGTGTCGTCCCCGCCGCCGGCCAGGACCAGCCGGGCCCGCCGCTCCGCCGCGCCGATCCGCAGCTCGGTCAGGCGGTGCCGGTCGAGGTCGGCGAAGAGTCCGGTGACGTTCGCGTACGCCTCGCCCCGCCAGAGCGCGAGTGCCTCGTCGAGCAGTGCCACCGCCTGACCGGGCCGCCCGGCGGCGGCCTGCGCCCCGGCCGCCTCGCACAGCGTCTCGAACCGGTCGGCGTCCAGGGCACCCGGTTCGAGGCGCAGCGTGTATCCGGCCCGGCCGGAGCGCAGCAGCCCACCGGCCGCGCCGAGGCTGCGCCGCAGCCCGGAGACGTAGGTGTAGATGTTGCCCGCCGCGGCGCTCGGCGCCGACTCGCCCCACAGCGCCCGGATCAGCTCGGTGCGGGTGACCGGGCGGTTGGCGTTCGCGGCCAGCATCGCGAACAGGGCACGCCGCCGGGCCGGCCCGAGGTCGATTTCGGACTCGCCGTTCCAGGCCCGTACCGGGCCCAGCACGGTGACGCGCAGTCTCCTCACCGGTGCCCGACGACCGCCGGTCCGACGCTCGGGGACGGTCCGCCCGGGTCGGCGATCCGGTTCATCTCGGCGCGCGTCGCGGCGTCCGCGGTGTGCGCCGACACCCAGCTCGCCTCGGCGCCGGCGGGCAGCCCGCAGCGGTGCAGCACCCGGGCCAGGTGCGCGGTGAGCAGCTCGCGGGACGGCGCGGACAGGCCGGGCGAGGCGACGGCGTGCCGCAGCACCGCGATCGCGGGCGCGGGGGCGACGACGCTCAGCTGCGCGGCGTGCGCGGTCAGCCAGTCCTGCACCCACGTGTCGACAGGCACCGGACCGGCCAGCAGCTGGCCCGCGACCCGGCCGAGGTCGGCGCCGGCCTCGGCGAGCCGCTGGGCGAACTGCCTGTGCATCAGCACCCGCAGCGCGGTCGGGATCGCGCCGCGCAGGACCCGGCGGACGACCGGATGCCGGAACCGCAGGCGGCGCCCGTCCTCGACGAGGACCCCGGCGGCCAGCGCCTCCTCCACCGCGGGTACGAGCTCCGGCGCCGACCTGCCGGTGACCGCGGCCAGGTCGGCCACCAGGTAGTTGTCGCCGAGGAAGGCGATCGCCCGGAGCAACTGGCGGGTGTCGTCGGCGAGTGGTTGCAGGTGCCGGGAGACGGCGTCGGTCAGGTCCGGTCCGGGCGTGTCTGCGGTCCGTCCGTCCCGGTCGGCGAGCACGAGATGACGCAGGTAGTACGGGTTCCCGGCGGCCGCCGCGACGAAGGAGCGGGTGGCACCCGGGTTCGGGCCGGGCGGGCGGGACCAGGCGCGTACCAGGCCGGCGGCCGTTTCGTCGTCCAGCGGGCCGAGTTCGACGAGCGTGGTGCCGTCGCGGGGCAGCACCCGGCGCAGGAGCCGCACCTCGTATCCGGCCGGGACCGGGCGCGCGGCGGAGACGAGCAGCAGCGGCAGCCGCGTGGTGAGCTTGTGCAGCGCGTGCCAGACCAGAAGCGACATGTCGTCGGCCCACTGGAGGTCGTCCAGGACCAGCAGCAGCGGCCGCTCGGCGCACCGCGCGACCACGAACCGCTGGATCGTGTCGATCACGGTCATGGTCGGCGGCGCCCCACCGGTGCAGGCCTGCAGCGAGGCGGGCAGGCCGTCCGCGTCGTTGCCCAGGGAGAGGCACTCCAGCACGATGCTCAACGGCATCCGGTACGCCAGCTCGTCGCCGACCGCCCAGCCGACCTGTACGCCGAGCGGGGCGGCGCCGCTCAGCCCCTCGGCCAGCAGCGCCGACTTCCCGATGCCCGCCTCGCCGCTGATCCAGACGCTGCCACCGCGCCCTCCCGCGAGGCCGGTGACCGCCGTGCGCAGCCGGTCCAGCGCGGCGGCGCGGCCCCGGAAGCCGGGGTGCCGGTGCGGTACCGGACTGCGCACCGGTGCGGGAGCCGCGCCCAGCAACTGGTCGTGGATCTGCCGGACGGCGGCGGCGGGTTCGGTGCCCGACTCCTCCACCAGGCGGTCCCGCAGCGTGGCGTAGAGCGCGAGCGCCTCGGCGGCACGGCCCTGCGCGGCGAGCGCCCGCATCGCCAGCGCGTACAGGCTCTCTCGGGCCCGGTGGCGGCCGGCGAGCGCGAGCAGGCGGTCGACGACCTCGGCGCCGCGCCCGAGGCCCAGCATCAGCTCGGCCTGGCGTTCCACTGTGGTCAGGTACAGCTCGCCGAGCCGGATCCGGTGGCCGGCCGCCCGCGGTCCCGGTACGCCGACGAGCGCCTCGTCGCCCCGCCACTGCGCCAGCGCGGCGTCCAGCGCCGCCAGTTCACCGGCGGTGTCCCCGGCGGCGCGTGGCGCGCGGCTGCGGTCGCGCAGCCGCTCGAAGCGGTGCACGTCGACGGCGTCGGCGTCGAGGTGCAGCCGGTAGCTGCCGCCCTCGGAGGTGAGCACCCGGCCGGAGGACCACCGGTCCCGGTCCGGTTCGAGCATCCGGCGCAGGGCGGAGACGTACGTGTAGAGGTTGCCGGTTGCGCTGGCCGGTGGACGGTCACCCCAGACGGCGGTGATCAGCTCGTCCCGGGACAGGCCCCGCTCCGGGGTGAGCGCCAGCGCGCTGAAGACGGCCCGGCGCTGCGCCGAGCGCAGCGGCAGCTCCCGCCCGGCGTACGTGATCCGGAGATTGCCCAGCAAGCGGATGTCGAAGCCACTGCACTGTGCCGTCATGCCGTCCTCGTGGTGACCGGATACCTGCCTCGGTGACAACCGTTCGGCGGAACCCTAGCCCAACCATCTACCATGTCAACTTCGTGTGGATGGCGAAAAGGCTTACGGCGCAGGGCTTTCGAGTGCGTGCGGGGCTCGTCCCGAACCGCTACCGGTCGCGCCAGCAGGCAGTCTTCGCGAGGCCGGTCCGCACCGTCCACGACGGACCGGAGAGTGCCGGGCGTCCCCGGCGAGACGATACTCACCTCGGTGGGGCCGGCGTCCGGCGCCGGCCCCACCGCTGTGGTTCAGCTACCGGTGCAGGTGGCGGTGGCGCCGCCGCCGGTCCCGGTGCCCTGGAATCCGAAGGTGGTGCTCTGTCCCGCACCCAGGCGTCCGTTGTAGCTCTGGTTGGACACGGTGACGGTGCCGCTGGTGCCGCTGGGCACGCCGTTCCAGAGTGAGCTGATCGCGGCGCCGTCCGGCAGGGCGAGCGTCACCCGCCAGCCGGTCAGCGCGGCGCTCCCGGCGGTCACCGTCACGTTGGCGACGAAGCCACCGTTCCACTGGTCCTGGACGGTGTAGACGGCGGTGCAGGAGGCCCCGCCCGGCGGCGGAGTGGTCGGCGGGGGCGTGGTCGGCGGCGGGGTCGTGGGCGGCGGGGTCGTGGGCGGGGGAGTGGTGGGCGGCGGGCCGTCCAGCGTCAGGTTCTTCTGCTGGACGCTCCACTGGCTGCGGCACAGACCGCAGTCCGGGCCGACGAAGTTGGCGCCGGCGCTGACGTCGCCCTTCAGGCGCCACTTGAGGTAGAGCACCGCGACCCGGCCGAACTCGCCGCCGTTGGGCTGGTCGTACGTGCCGCCGTGCCCGACGTTCAGGTTGCCCATGAAGGCGGGCAGCCCGGACGGCAGCTTGCCCCAGTCGTCCATGGCGTTCGGGTAGGCGATGTCGCTGGGCCCGCCGACGAAGTACGCGATCGGCTTGGTGAGTCGCCGCAACTGGTAGTCGTCGGCGTCGTTGAGCAGGCCGCTGCTGAAGATGCCGGTGGTGGTGACGCGCGGGTCGTTCGAGACCGCGTACGCCTCCAGGCCACCGCAGGAGAACCCGGCCACGGCGATCTTCGTGGTGTCGATCCGGTTGTAGTACTTGCTGCCCGAGCGGGAGTTCTCCGCCACCGCCCAGTCGATCGACTGGGTGAGCATCTGGGAGTTCGTGGAGCCGGAGCCGTTCGGCGCGCCGTTGGCGATGGCGAGGAAGCCGTGCGAGGCGATCTCGCGCAGGAAGTTGCCCTGCGACAGCCCGTTGGCCGAGCACGCGCCGTTGCCCCAGACCAGGACGGGAAGGCGTTCGGACGGGAGCGTCTGGGGCCGGAAGATGGTGTGGTTGGGCAGGCTCGACGAGGTCTCGTAGTCGGCGGGGTAGGGGCCCGAGCCGCCGATCGCGGCGCCGGCCGGTGTCGCGCCGAGCGCCACGACCACTGTGGCGAGCGGGACGAGGGCGGCGGCCAGGCCCGCGTAGATCTTCGATCGTCTTCTCATGCGCCCTCCAGGGGACGTCGTGACGGCGCTCCCCGGATGGTGGTGGTGGCGGTGTGTCGGCCACGTCGGTGTGGCGCCGCCGCGATGCGTCCCCGCGGGGGGACCGGCGGGAGCTTTGCAGTTAATATCACCGCCGTAGCGGAATGTGTCAATACACGCTGGTCGATGTCTCCCGCCGGTCTCGCCGCCGCGGCCCTGACCGTCCCGCTGTTCGCCGCGCCCGCCGCCGCCGAGCCGGCGTCGATCCCGAACCCCGACACGGGTCTGGTCTTCTACTCCAGCAATCCGCTCGCCGTGGTCGCCCGGCAGGCCGCGCCGGACGGCTACGGCGCGGCGGCCGCCGAGTCGGCGTCGGCTTCCTTCGTATCGGCGCCGGCGGCCTCCGGGTGGGCGGCGTCGTGCGCGGCCATCTCATCCTGCCGGGCGGGCTCCTCGCGCAGGATCGCGGCGTGCAGCCACGCGTCGGGGATGGCGAAACCGTCCACGAGCGTGCGCATGAACGGTCGCAGCTCCTTGAGCAGCCCGTTCACCACGCCGGTGATCGCCTTCGAGCGGGCCGGGGTGAGCCGGCCGTGCTCCAGCAGCCAGCCCTTGTTGGCCTCGATGACGCTCAGCGCGTACAGGTCGCAGACCCGGGACAGCAGCTCCTTGACCGCCGGGTCGGCGGTGGCGTCGATGCCGGCGACGAACGCCTCCAGGGTCACCCGGTCGACGTGGGCGGCGGCGACGGCGAGGACGTGGTCCTGCACGTCGTTGAAGATGTCGAACGGGCGGTCCTTCTTGGTGGAGGCGCCGCCGCGCAGCCGGCGGACCGCGCTGTCGAGCAGGTGCTCCTCGCGGTCCTCGAACACCTTGAGCTGCCAGCCCCGGTCGGTGACGGCGACCTCCTCGTCGCGGCCGGGCACCGCGCCGACCAGCCGCGCGATCAGCGCCCGCGCGGCGGTGCGCTCCAGCACCATCTCGCGTACCTGCTCGGCGACGAACGACGCGCGCCCCCAGCCGTCGAGCGAGCCGAACTCGTCCCGGTAGCCGGTCAGCAGCCCCTTGGCGACCAGCTGCAGCAGCACCGTGTTGTCGCCCTCGAACGTGGTGAACACGTCGGTGTCGGCCTTGAGGCTGGGCAGCCGGTTCTCGGACAGGTAGCCGGCGCCGCCGCACGCCTCCCGGCAGGTCTGGATGGTGCGCGTCGCGTGCCAGGTCTGCGCCGCCTTCAGCCCGGCGGCCCGGGACTCCAGCTCCCGCTGCCGGTGCTCGTCGACCGGCCCGGCGCCGCCCTGGATCTCGTCGAGCGCGGCGACCAGCTCGGTCTGGGCGAAGTGCAGCGCGTACGTGGTGGCCAGCGCGGGCAGCAGCTTGCGCTGGTGGGCCAGGTAGTCGTTGAGCAGCACCTCACCGTCGCCGTCGGCGTCGGCGAACTGACGGCGGATGTCGCCGTAGCGCACCGCGATGGCGAGCGCCGCCTTGGTGGCCGCCGACGCGGCGCCGCCCACGCTGACCCGGCCCCGCACCAGCGTGCCGAGCATGGTGAAGAAGCGGCGGGAGTCGTTCTCGATCGGGCTGGAGTACGTGCCGTCCTCGGCCACCTGCGCGTACCGGTCCAGCAGCATGTCCCGGGGTACGCGTACGTGGTCGAAGCTGAGCCGCCCGTTGTCCACACCGAGCAGCCCGGCCTTGGGCCCGGCGTCGCCGATGGTCACCCCGGGCATCGGGTTGCCGTGCCCGTCGCGGATCGGCACCAGCCACGCGTGCACCCCGTGGCGGTGCCCGTCGATGATCAACTGGGCGAAGACCACAGCCATCCGCCCGTCTCGGGCCGCGTTGCCGATGTAGTCCTTGCGCGCCGCCTCGTGCGGCGTGTGCAGGTCGAAGGTCTGCGTCCGCGGGTCGTACACGCAGGTGGTGCGCAGCTGCTGCACGTCCGAGCCGTGGCCGGTCTCGGTCATCGCGAAGCAGCCGAAGATCCGGCCGGAGACGATGTCCCGGAGGTAGGCGTCGTGGTGCCGCTCGGTGCCGAGGGCGGCGACCGCGCCGCCGAACAGGCCCCACTGCACGCCGGCCTTCACCATGAGTGACAGGTCGACCTGCGCCAGCATCTCGGTGGCGACGATCGAGGCGCCGATGTCGGACCGGCCGCCGTACTCGGCGGGGAAGCCCGCGGCGATGCCCAGATCGACCGGGAGTTCGCCGAGCAGCCGGGTGATCCGCTCCCGCGCCTGGTCGCCGGTCTCCCCGTAGACCGGGAGAAACCGCTCGTCGAGGTGTTTGCGGTGAGCCTGGCGGACCTCGGCCCACGGTCCGTCGAGCGTCTCCTGAAGGCGGGCGATGTCGATGCGGCGGGACGCGTGATCGAGCATGGTCGCTCCTCGGGGCAGCGGGGCACGTGGGCGCACTCTCGGCCTGATCAACATTACCGGCGGTCACCATGGCCCGCTGGCGGAGCCCGTGGTGAGCCGTGCCACCCGGCTCGGCCACCCGAGACGCTGAGGTTAGGCTGTCCTCACTTCGATCCCTGGAGGCGTCCCCTCGTGTCCCCGCATCCCGCCGGCAGCGCCGTCACGGCCCGGTACGTGCTCCGTCAGGCGTTGCGCCGCCAGCGGCGACCGGTGCTGATCGGCGTGACGCTGCTCGGCCTGCACCAGGTCGCCGAGGCGCTCGTGCCGGTGGCGATCGGCGTCATCATCGACCGCGCCGTGGTGACCGGCGACCCGTGGGCGCTGGCGTACTCGGTCGCCGGCCTCGCGGCCCTGTTCGCCGTGCTCGCGTTCGCCTACCGCAACGGCGCCCGTCAGGCGTTCGCCGCCGTGGAGCGCGAGGCGCACCTGCTGCGGGTGGAGATCGCCGAGCGCGCGCTCGACCCGCGCGGGCACCGCTCCGGCCTGCGCGACGGTGAACTGCTCTCGGTCGCCGCCTCCGACGCCGAACTCGCCGCGTACGTGGTGCGGGTGGCCGGATTCGGCGTCGCCGCGGTGACCGCGTTGACCGTGGCGGCGACCGCCCTGCTGGTCATCGACATCCCCCTCGGGCTCGGCGTGCTCGTCGGCGTACCGGTGCTCGTGCTGGTGCTGCAACGGATGGCGCCGCTGCTGTCCCGCCGCAGTACCTCCCAGCAGGAGGCCCTCGCCGAGACCACCGCGCTCGCCGTCGACCTCGTGTCCGGCCTGCGGGTGCTGCGCGGCATCGGCGCCCAGCACCACGCCGCCGGCCGGTACGCCGCCGCCAGCCGCCACGCCCTCGCCGTGACGTTGCGCGCCGCCAACACCAAGGGGCTGCACCTCGGGCTCACCACCGCCGCCAACGGACTGTTCCTCGCGGCGGTAGCCGGTGTCGCCGGCTGGCTCGCCCTGCGCGGCCGGCTCACCATCGGAGAGCTGGTGACGGTGGTCGGCCTCGCGCAGTTCGTGGCCGAGCCGGTGCAGACCATGGGCTGGTGCGTGCAGCTGTTCGCGATGGCACGCGCCTCCGCCGCCCGGGTGGCGCGCGTGCTCGGCGCCGAGCCGCTCACCCGGCCCGGAGACGCGCCGGCCCCGGCGGACCCGGACGGGCCACGGCTGGCCCTCGACGACGTCGGGCACGCCGGACTGGACGGGGTGAACCTGCGTGTCGACCCCGGCGAACTGGTCGGTGTGCTCGCGTACGACCCGGCCGACGCCGAGGCGCTGGTGGCGCTGCTGTCCGGGCGGGTGCCGCCGGACGCGCGCCGGGGCACCGTACGTGTCGACGGCGTACCCGCCGACGAGCTGCACGTCGACGCGCTGCGCGGCACCGTGCTCGTCGAGCCGCACGACGTGACGCTCTTCGAGGGCACCATGGCCGACAACCTCGCCGCCGGCGCCCCCGCCGACCAGGCGCGGCTGCACGCCGCCGTCCGCGCGGCCGCGGCCCAGGACGTGGTGGACGCGCACCCCGGCGGCCTGGACCACCGCATCGTCGAGCGCGGCGCGAACCTCTCCGGCGGGCAGCGCCAGCGGCTCGGGCTGGCCCGGGCGCTGCACGCCGACCCGCCCGTGCTGGTGCTGCACGACCCCACCACCGCCGTCGACGCGGCCACCGAGGCGCAGCTCGCCGACGGACTGGCGCAGGCGCGCCGGGTCACGCCCCGGGGCACCCTGCTGATCACCAGCAGCCCGGCCCTGCTGCGGATCACCGACAGGGTGGTGGTGATCGCCGACGGCCGGGTGGCCGCCGAGGGACCGCACGAGCGCCTGCTCGCCTCCGACGTCCGCTACCGCGAGGAGACACTGCGGTGACAGCTGACCCGCGCACCGCCGACCGGCCGCTGCTGCCGATCGCGTCCGCCCGGCAGACCTGGGCCACGCTCGGCGCCCAGTTCCGCGCCCGGCCCGGCCTCAGCGCCGCCGCGGCGACGGTGCTCGTCGCCGCCGCGGCGGGCGGCCTGGTCGCGCCCTTCGTGCTCGGCCGCCTGGTCGACGACGTCATCGCCGACGCCCCGGTCTCCCGGATCGCCGGCCGGGTGGCGGTGATCGCCGCCGCCGCCGTGCTCACCGGCCTGCTCACCGCGCTCGGCGCCGCGCTGGCGTCCCGGCTCGGCGAGACGGTGCTGGCCCGGCTGCGCGAGCGCGTCCTCGATCGGGCGCTGCACCTGCCGTCCGCGACGCTGGAACGGGCCGGCACCGGTGACCTGCTGGCACGCGTCGGCGACGACGTGGCGGTGGTGACGAACGTGATCGCGGTGAGCGGCCCGTCGTTCGTCGGCGCGCTGCTGTCGGTCGTGCTCACCGTGTTCGGGCTGGTCGCGCTGGACTGGCGGCTCGGCCTCGCCGGGCTGGTCGCCGCGCCCGCGTACGCGCTGGCACTGCGGTGGTACCTGCGGCGCTCGATGCCGTACTACGCCCGCGAGCGGGTCGCCACCGGTGAGCGGACGCAGGCGATGGCCGGTGCGCTGCGCGGCGCGGCGACGGTGCGCGCGTACCGGACCGAGGACGCGCACGTGGCAGCCATCGCCGAGCGGTCCGGCCTGGCCCGCGACCTGTCGCTGGACATCTTCAACCTGCACACCCGCTTCGGGCTGCGGATCAACAGGTCGGAGTTCCTCGGCCTGGCCGCGGTGCTCGTCGCCGGTTTCTTCCTGGTCCGCGACGACCTGGTCACCGTCGGCGCGGCGACCACCGCCGCGCTCTACTTCCACCGGCTGTTCAACCCGATCGGCCTGCTGCTGATGGAGTCCGACTCGGTGCTGCAGGCCGGCGCGAGCCTCGCCCGCCTGGTCGGCGTGGCGGAGCTGCCCGACACCGCGCCGCCCGCCGCGTCCGGCCCGGCCGCCCGGCCCGCCGGCACCCGCGGCCCGGCGGCGCTGGACGTCACCGTGCGCCGGCACCACTACGACGACGGGCCGCTGGTGCTGGCCGACGTCGAGCTGCGCCTGGCACCGGGGGAGCGGGTCGCGCTCGTCGGCGCCAGCGGCGCCGGCAAGAGCACGCTCGCCGGCATCGCCGCCGGGATCATCGCGCCCACCGACGGGTCGGTACGCCTGGACGGCGCGCCGCTGACCGGGGCGGACGAGACCACCTCCCGGCGCGACGTGGCACTGGTCAGCCAGGAGGTGCACGTCTTCGCCGGCCCGCTCGCCGAGGACCTGCGCCTGGCCGCCCCGGACGCGACCGACGTCGAACTGCTCGACGCGCTGGACCGGGTCGGCGCCACCACCTGGCTGCGTACCCTGCCGGAGGGCCTGGCCACACCGGTGGGCGAGGGCGGTCACCGCCTCACCGCCGCGCAGGCCCAGCAGGTCGCCCTGGCCCGGCTGGTGCTCACCGCGCCCGCCGTGGCCGTCCTGGACGAGGCGACCGCCGAGGCCGGCAGCGCCGGTGCCCGCGACCTGGACCGGGCGGCCCGCGCGGCCACGGAGGGACGGACGACGCTGATCGTGGCGCACCGGCTCAGCCAGGCGGTCGACGCGGACCGGATCGTGGTGCTCGACCACGGCCGCGTCGTGGAGCAGGGCACGCACGAGGAGCTGCTGGCCGCCGACGGCCGGTACGGCCACCTGTGGCGCTCCTGGCGCGTCCCGGTATGATCACCGACCGCTCCACGGCCCAGGCGAGGTGCCCATGACCGACCTGCCGACCCGCTTCGTGCTGTTCCCCGGGCGGCACCACCTGCTGACCCGGTTCCAGGCTGACTACCTGAGCCGGCTCGCGGGCGACGAGGCCACAGTGGTCTGGGCGGTGACGTCGGCCAACCACGAGAACACCAGGCGCAACCCGGTCGCGTACCACAGGCGGGAGGCCGCGATCGAGCGGTTCAGCGTGCTGACCGGGTTGCGCTCGCTGGCCGTGCCGATCTTCGACACCGCGTACACCGACGCGTTCGCCGAGGTCACGCTGAAGTCCATCGCGGTGGCCACCGGAATCGAACTCACGCCCGCGGACACCGTGGTGGCCTGCTCCACGCCGGAGGTCGCCAAGCTGTACGAGCGGCTCGGCTTCGCGATCGCGCAGGTCGAAGCCGACCCGGACCTGCCCGGGACGCCCGAGCGGCCGTGGGACGTGCTGCTGCGCCTGGCCGCGGGCGACGACACCTGGCGGTCGCTCACCCACCCGGCGACGATCGACGTGTTCGAGCGCTACCGCCTGGTCGAGGCGATCCGGTCGGTGGTCAACGACCCGCTGGTCGGAGACGAGGGCGGCCTCACCGTGACCCGCGACTACCGGACCTACGTCGAGGCGTTCGCCTCGGCCGCGCACCGCAAGTGGGACTCGGTGCGCCGGTACGTGCAGCCCGGGCGCATCGTGGACATCGGCTGCGGCGCGGGCGCGGTCCTGGAACTGGCCGACCGGGAGCCCGCGCTGCGGGAGAGCGACCTGATCGGGGTGGAGGTGGCCCGCCACCTCTACCAGGAGTGCCTGCACAAGAAGGCGCAGGGCGTGTTCCGCAACGCCAACGTCTACTTCTTCCACCGCAACGTCCTCGGCGGCGCGGTGTTCAAGGACCGGTCGGTGGACACCACGCTCACCTTCGCGCTGACCCACGAGATCTGGTCGTACGGGCGGCAGCGGTCCTCGCTGCTCCAGTTCGCCCGCCGCATCCACGACCACACGGTGCCCGGCGGCGTCTGGATCAACAGCGACGTGTGCGGACCGGACGAGCCGGACCGGCAGGTGATCCTGCGGCTGTCCACCGACGACGGGGACAACCCGGCCGCGCCCCGCCGGGATCTCGCCGGCCTGACCTCGGCCGAGGTCCGGCGGTACGTCTCGGGCCTGTCGACGCGGGCGCGGCTGGACCAGTTCGCCGTGGACTTCGCGTTCGGCGTCGCGTACGAGCCGCTCGCCGACGGCGCGGTACGCATCGGCCTGGGCGCGGCGATGGACTTTCTGACCCGCAAGGACTACACGGACAACTGGCTGTCGGAGACGAAGGAGCAGTTCTGCGGGCTGAGCTTCGCCGACTGGACGGTCCTGCTGGCCGAGGTGGGCTTCGAGATCGGCCCCGTGTCGGCGCCGGTCCGCAACGACTGGGTGATCGACAACCGGATCGCACCCGTCGCGTCCCTCACCGACCTCGACGGCCGGCCGCTGGACTGGCCCACCACCCACGTCCTCACCGTCGCCCACCGCCCGCGCAACGCCTGACCCGTGGGCGCCCACCGGACCGGCGGGCGCCCACGGGATGCGGCTCAGTGGCTCAGCGCGATCCGTACCGCCAGGACGATCAGGATCAGCCCGGTCAGCCGTTCGATCACCAGCAGCACCGACGGCCGGGTCAGCCAGGGCTGCAACCGGTCGATGAGCAGGATGTAACAGGCCCACCAGAGTACGGCCAGGCCGATGAACGTGGCGGCCAGCACCGCCGTGCGGGCCGCCGCACCGTCGCCCGCCTTGACGAACTGCGGCACGAACGAGACGTAGAAGACGACCACCTTGACGTTCAGCAGCTGGCTGGTGACGCCCATGACGAACGAGCGGCGGGCCACGTGCGGCTCGTCGGCGGCCGCCGCCTCCCGGACCGGCGCGGCGGCCGGACCGGTGTCCGCCTCCGGCCCGGGGCCGCCCGCGCCGACCGGTACCGGCTGCGCGGCGGGTGCCGCCCGTCGCGGCCGGGTGGCCCAGAGGATGGTGCCGCCCAGGTAGAGCAGGTACAGCGCACCGGCGACGCGCAGCACCGTATAGAGCGTCGGTGAGGACACCAGCAGGGCGGACAGGCCGGCCGTGGCGAGCGAGGCGTGCACCAGGGCGGCGGCGAACAGCCCGGCCAGCACCACGAATCCGGCCCGCCGCCCGTACCGCACGGTCTGCCGGGTGACCAGGGCGAAGTCGACGCCCGGCACGATGATGATGAGCAGACTCGCCGCGACGAAGCTGACGATCTGGATGTCAGACACGCTGCTCCTCCCGCGCCTCGACGTGGGCCGGGGCGGCCTCCTCGATGACCGAGACGCCGCTGTCGCGGCGTGGCCCGTGCCGGCGCCACTGCTCGCGCAGCCGGATCCGGCCGTCCGGCAGCCGCTCGGGCCGCGACTCGCACTCGCCGACCACGATGCTGCCGTCGGTGAGCACCTCCACGTACGCGAAACGCACCACGCCCTGCGCGTCGCAGGTGCCGGCGAGCCGGCCGTGCCGGACCGGGCCGCCGGAGATCTCCGCCCAGACCAGGTCGCCGCGCTGGTGGTAGTGCCCCCGCAGCGGATCGGCGTCACGGGCGTGGTCGACGGAGACGAAGATCCGGTCGTCGTAGTCGAATGACGTCATCGCGCTCACGCCCATCGGGTGCTCAGGTAGTCGTCGCGGAACCGGCAGACCGTGCGGCCGGCGATCGAGTTGAGGATCATCGCGCTGCGGATCGGCAGGATGCTCAGGTTGGAGTCGACGAGCCCCTGGACGTACCGCCCCCGGTTCAGCACGAAGATCTTGTGGTCGTCGGCGTGCTTCCAGCGGATCGAGTAGTCCGACTCGATGACCGGCTCACCGCGCTCGTCCAGGTCGATCAGCGCGGTCAGCTCCGGATCGAAGGGCAGCGGCGCCTGCCGGCGTCCCGCCGCGACGATCACGTTCACCGCCCGGTGCCGTTCCTCGCCGCTGCCGGCGGTCAGGCACTCCAGCTCGACCTCCCCGTCGAGCTGCCGGGCGCCGGTCACGGTACGGCTCGGCATGATCGTGACCGGGAACCGGCCGGTACGCAGCCGCTCCTCGTAGTTGTGCTGGTAGATGCCGCGCAACGTGCCCGGGGAGATCCCGTCGCTGGTCAGGATCTGACCGGAGACGAGCCGTTCCCGCACGTCCCGGGAGAGGGTGAGGAACGCCTCCTGGTAGGCGGGCCGGTACAGGTCGTTGGCCGACGGGGAGTCCTCCAGCGGGGCGAACCACGACCGCCGCCCGATCCATTTGATGTCGCGGCATCCGCGGGCGAGCAGCGCAGCGACGCACTCCGCGCTGGTCTGGCCGCTGCCGATCACGATCCACGGCAGGTCCGGCTCGTCCGGCACCGTCGCGAGGCGCTGGTGCAGTTCATCGGCGACGAACAGGTGGCGCGGGTCGAGCGCGTCCAGGAACTCCGGTACGAAGGCGACGGTCCCGCTGCCGAGCACCAGGTGCCGGGAGCGGGCGACCTCCGCACCGCCGCTGCGGCTGACCAGCGCGCCGTCGAACTCGACCCGGTCGACGCGGGTGCCGTACGTGATGCGCGGCAGCTGACCCGCCGCCCACACCAGGTACTGCTGGTACTCGATCCGGGGGATGGTGTCGAACCCGGCGCCGAGCAGGGCGTACACCCGCCCGGTGGTGACCAGGTAGTTGAGGAACGACAGCGGGTGGGTCGGGTCGTAGAGCGAGACCAGGTCCTTGACCCAGCCGGTCTGCATGCGGACGCCGCTGTGCAGCATCCCGTCGTGCCAGCCCGGCCGGTCGCGGGCCTCGAACAGCGCGATGTCGTGCGGCGCGAGGGTGTCGTACATCGCCGCGAGGCTCAGGTTCGCCGGCCCGGCGCCGATTCCCACTGTGTGAAAGGTCTGCGTCATGAGTCTGCCTCTGTCTGGCCGTGGGGGACAGGGATCGCGGTTCGGGTGTTCAGCAGGGCGGTGGCGGCGAGCCGGCTGGCGGCCAGGACCGTCTTGGCGGCGCCGCCGCTGCCGCCGGTGAAGGTGTGCACGGCACCGGTCACGTGGCGCAGCGCCAGGCCGGCGGGTTCGCTGTAGCAGTCGGCGGCGCTCACCGGCGACCCGGCCGGCCGCGGGTCGAGCCCGGGCAGCCGCCGCGCCGCCACGGTCAGGACCCTTGCCGCCAGTGCGGCGTCCGGTTCCGGGGCCGGCGGGTCGACGTCCCACCTGTTGCTGGGCAGCCCGAGGAGGAGGCGTCCCGGACCAGCCGGCCGGCCGTAGAGGCCGCTCGACTCGTCCACGAAGCACGGCAGGTCGTCGCGCCCGGTGGCGTAGCGGGCGTACTGGATGTGCTTGGTCCGCAGCGTGGCCGGCATCCCGGCGGCGCGCAGCAGGCGCGGGGTCCAGGCCCCGGCGGCCACGACGACGAGGTCGCCGGTGAGCCGGCGGCCGTCGACCAGCTCGACCACCCCGTCGCCGAGGCGGGCCACCGGTGTCGGCTCGGTCCGGCCCAGGCCACGCAGGACGGTCCGGCGCAGCCGATCCGGCTCCAGGTAGCCGGCCCGGCCCTCCCAGATCCCCACCGTGCCGTCCGGGAGCCCGGCGAAACCGAACCGGCGGGCGACCTCGTCCCCGGTCAGCGTCTCGGCGCCGTCCACGCCGGCCGCCGACGCGGCGTCGAGGAGGTAGAGCGAGCCGGTCCGCCGCCACCCGGCTGCGGTCGCGAGGGACGAGTCGGCCAGCAGTTCGGCGAGGCTCGCGGCGGCGAGGGCCCGGGCGGCCGGGTCGGGCTCGAAGGCCCGCACCAGCCCGCCGGAGGCGGCCGTCGCGTCGGCGGGCCGCCCGTGCGGACCGCCGTCGTGCGGACCGATCAGGACCGCGTCGGCGCCCGCGTCCCGCAGCCGCCGGGCGAGCAGGACGCCGCTGATGCCCGCGCCGACGACGAGCACGCGCGGCTCACCCATCAAAGCCCGCCGGTTCCGCGCCGCCGACGACGCCGAGCAGCCGGGCCGCCCGCTGCGGCGCACCGGGGTACGCGGCCAGCGCCGCCCGCACCGCGGTGGCCGGGTCGAAGTGCTCCGGCCGCAGCGCCTGCTCGCCGCGCGTCAGTTCGGTGTCGGCCAGGACGCCGTCCAGGCCGGGGACGGTGCCGGCCAGTGTCGCGGCGTACCGGGCGGCGAACGCCTCGTACGCCTCCGGCCGGAAGTCCGACTCGTAGCTGTCCGGCCGGTCCCAGCTCAGGAACGCCCGGACCACCGCCGGGTCCTCGGTGGACAGGAACTCGTGCGCCCAGATCGCGTGCTCGCGGCTGGTGGAGAACTTGGCGCCGGTGAGGCGGTAGAACTCGTTGACCACCAGACCGGTCGGCCGGTCGGGCAGCCCGGCGGCCAGGTGCACCGCCGGGATGAGCAGCGCGTAGTAGAACGCGTTGTCGACCCCGAGGAAGATCCACTGCTCGTCCACGTCCCGCCACGCGTCCAGGTACCCGGCCAGCGTGTCCGCGTCCGGCCGCAGGTGGCGGGCGGGCAGCACCAGGTTGGCCAGGGCCATCTCGGCCCAGACGTCGATGCGCAGGCCGTCGTCCCACTCGATGCCCCAGTCCGTCGGGTACGCCAGCGGCACCTCCGGCAGCCCGCCGTCGAGGTACGACGCGACGAGACGCCGCAGCCGGGGCGGCAGCACCGCGCGGGACCAGAACTCGGCGAGTCGTTCCCGGTGGTCGTCGAGCCGGAGCACCGGGATCGTGTGCGTGACCGGCTCGGGTGCCGCGTCGCAGCAGGTCGACCGCGCGTCGACGAGGTTCGCGGCGGTGCAGAAGCCACCGCACCCCTCGCAGGTGCCGCCGTTCGCGCCCGCGCCGCAGACCGGGCAGCGCCCGGCGACCCGGACGTGGTGCAGGGTCCGACCGCAGGCCGCGCAGGCACGCAGCGACACCGGGGCGACCTCCACCACCTTTGCCTCGACCAGCTCGGTGAGCAGGCCGGCCACCGCCCGGCGGTAGCCCTCGTCGGCCAGCGGGTCGGCCATGACGTCGTACCGGATGCGGGCGGCGCGCAGCGCGGCGTGGATCGACGACCCGTATCGGGCGACGGTGTCCGCGGGGGTCTCGCCCAGCGCCTGCGCCCGGGCGAGCACGTAGTTCTGGTGCGCGTCCAGCCCGCACTGGGTCAGCACCGGCCGGCCGGCGGCGCGCAGCGCGCGGGCCGCGATGTCCCCGGCGACGTACGGACCGCTGAGGTGCCCGAGGTGCAGCGGCCCGTTCGGCGTCGGTGGCGGCGTCACCACCAGCACCACGCCGGAGGCGGCGTCAGTCACGGCCGGCTCCGTCGTCCGCGCGGGGCTGCGCCGCCTCGTCGGGCCGGGGCATCCAGTAGATGCTGAGGATGGTGAGCGGCTGCTCCGGCGAGGGGTTGTGGATGACGTGCCGTTGCTCGGGTTCGAGCAGGATCACCCCGCCGGTCGGCACCTCGACCTTCTCGCCGCCCGCCTCGTAGATGGCCGTGCCGCGGGTCACCACGGCGAACTCGACCTCGGGGTGGATGTCCTCGCTGCTGCTGCCACCGGGCGGGATCACGCACCACATGGCGTCGAACGGCAACGGGCCGAGATCGCGGTACTGGGTCCAGCGGCCGATCCGGATGCCGTACTCGTCGGTGAGTTCGGCGGTGTCGCTGACGTACCTTCGCATGTTCGTCCTCCTGGTCGGCGCGCTGCCCTCCGGGCCCACGCCGGACGGTTCTGAGGTTTGCGGAGAGTGACCGGAAGTGCTGCTTCTGCGACGCTGCACCGATGCCGGGAACGGCCCGTCTCGTCGACCGTCGATTCGACTCCGGTCGATAGCGTCGGACCCACTGTGGACTTAACCTCGCTTGGCCAACAGGAGCTTCACCGGCAGATCACCGGCAATGTCGCTGCTGACTGCCCGCTCAGCGGTCGCGGCGTCGGTGGTCCACGGTCACGAATCCACCAGAACCGGTACGGAGACGACGCTGTGATCGGCTACATGGATACGCTGGGTCATGAAATCGCTACCGCGCGGCGGCTGGCCAACCTCACCCAGGAGGAGCTGGCCGCCCGCACCGGGCTGAGCGTCCGGAGCATCCGCAACCTGGAGTCGTCGCGGGTGACACGTCCGCGGCCCGCGACCGTCCGGCTGCTCCGCGAGGTCCTCGGCCTGCCCGCCCACCCGGCGCCGTCGGCCCGGATCCGGCCCATGCAACTGCCGCTGGAGGTTCCCGGCTTCACCGGCCGTTCGACACAACTGCGGCAACTCGACCGGCTGCTCGACGGCGGGCCGAGGCGGATGTCGAACGTGGTGGTGTGCGTCCTGTCCGGCCGGTCCGGGATCGGCAAGACGGCGCTGGCGCTGCGCTGGGCGCACCGGTCGGCCGCCCGGTTCGCCGACGGGGTGCTGCACGTCCAGCTCGGCGGCAGCGACCCGGGCGGCCCGGCGGTGGCACCGGCGGAGGCACTCGGCGGTCTCATCGAGGCGCTCGACGTACCCGGTGGGGTCCCGTGCGGCCCGGCGGCGCGCACCGGCCTCTACCGCAGCGCGCTGGCCGGGCGCCGGATGCTCATCGTGCTCGACGACGCCCGCGACGCCGACCAGGTGCGGCCGCTGCTCCCCGGCGTACCCGGCTGCATGGTGGTGGTGACCAGCCGGAAACGCCTCACCGGTCTGGTCGTCGGCGAGGCCGCGTGCCCGGTCGTGGTCGACGAGCTGGCCGCCGGCGAGGCGTGGGACCTGCTGGCGGCCCGCCTCGGCGAGCGTCGCCTCACGGCCGAACGCGGGGCGGTACGGGAGATCATCGCGCACTGCGCGGGCGTGCCCCGGGCGCTGGCGGTGGTGGCCGCCCGCGCGGCGGTCCAGCCCCGGCTGCCGCTGGCGGAGGTGGCCCGTCAACTGCGGTAGGGGACCGGCGGATCGGGACGGTCGCGTGGCGGCGCGGCCGCCCCGGCGGTCAGGGGCGGTCGGCGCGGGTGCCGGCGCGCGCGGCGACGTGTGCCGGCACCGTCGCCTCCGGCGGCAGCGCCGGGTCGGTGAGCGGCTGTTCCCAGCGCGCGACCAGCGGAAGCTCGCCGGCCCAGAGCCCGAGGGCGGCGTCCGGGCTGTCGCCGTCGTCCGGCGGGCCGCTGCGCGTCTTCACCGACGCCTCGGCCAGCGGCAGCGCCAGCAGCGCGGTGGCCGCCAGTTCCCGCCGGTTCGGCCGGCGGGCGTGGTCCCACTGGCCGGGGGCGACGTGCTCGGTGAGCAGCCGCAGGCCGTGCAGCTTCTCCTCGGCGTCGGTCACCCACCGGGGCCGGCCGTAGATCATCGCGCTGCGGTAGTTGATCCCGTGCTCGAACACCGAGCGCGCCAGGACCAGGCCGTCCACCACTGTGACTGTCACGCAGACGTCGGTGTCGGTGGTGAGGCTCCGGCTGGCCACCGAGCCGTGCAGGTAGAGGTGCCGGTCGTCGAAACCGTAGACGGTCGGCACCACCATCGGAGCGTCGTCGACGAGCACGCCGAGGTGGCAGACGAAGGCGGCCCGGAGCACGTCGAACAGGGCGGCGCGGTCGCGGCGCCCCTTCTCCTTCATCCGGCGCAGGGTGGTGCGCGGTGTCGCGGACAACCGCCCGTCGGTATCGGTCATGGCTGATCTCCTGTCGGCCCCGCCGTTTCTACCGGGTCGGGGCGCGGTCCTCAAGGACCGTGGGGACGCTCCTATGGCGCGTCAAGTGGCTGGGGTGGGCTTTCGAGGCGTCGGTAGAGGTCTCTTGCGATGTATCGCTTGAGGCAGCGTTTGATCTCTCGGTCGGTTTTGCCTTGGGCGCGGCGGCGGTCGGCGTAGGCGCGGGTGGGTTCGTCGTAGCGCAGTCGGGACAGGGCGACGGTGTGCAGGGCGCGGTTGAGTTGCCGGTCGCCTGAGCGGTTGAGCCGGTAGCGGATGGTTTTGCCGGATGAAGCAGGGATCGGGACGGCGCCGGCGAGCATGGCGAACGCGGCGTCGTTGCGGCAGCGTCCGGGGTGGGACCAGGCGGTCAGGACGGTGGCGGCGACGATGGGTCCGACGCCAGTGAGGTCGAGCAGGTCGGGGCGCCAGGAGCGCACGATCATGCGGATGGCTGTCTCGTGGCTGGCTGCCTCCGTTTCCAAGGTCCGAATGCGTCGGGCGAGATCACGTAACACTGCCAGCGCGGTGGCGGCCTCGATGTCGCCACCGGCCGTGGTCGGTCGCAGCCGGCCAGCCGTGGTGATCATCGTTCGGGTGCGCTGCCCGCGAAAGCGGGTTCGCACCGCTTCGGGAGCGGTGATGACCATCGCGTGCAGCTGCCGCTGGGCGGCGGTGGCAGCCTCGACGGCCGCCCGGCGGGCGGTCAGCCGCATCTGCAGCGCTGCCCGCTGAGGCCCGGTCTTGGGCTGCGTCAGCCGGGTGCGGGCCAGGGCATCACGGGCGGCGCGTTCGGCGTCGATCGGGTCGGACTTCGCCCCGGCCCGGCGAGTCGGCCGCTTGGGGCGGTCCAGCTCGACAACCAGCTCACCGGCATCGGCCAGATAACGGTGAAGGCCGGCGCCGTAGCCGCCGGTGCCCTCCAGCGCCCAGGCCCGCAACCCTGACTGCTCATCGGCCAGGGCTACCAGCTCGGCGTAGCCGTCCGGGTCGGTGTTCACCCTGACCCGTGCCAGCACGGCACCGGTGCGGGCATCGAGGACCGCGGCGGTGTGGGTGTCTTTGTGCGTGTCGACGCCGATGACGACCTCGACCAGATCTGCCAGCATGGACATGCGTTCTCTCCTCACCGTGGGGGACGCGAGGTCCGGTCCGGCGCGGAGATGGCAGGACTGTGATGAGACACGCCAGCCGCTAACTGGCGGTCAAGCTCCTGATCAGGCCAAACGTCTCCCGCCGGGCCGGCGCTGGCAGCAGCAGACGGACAAGTCCCGCCAAGGGCACAAAGCCAGTCAGACGAAGGGTCACGCCTGCCACTGCCAGCCATCAGCTCATCACTACTGAACCGACCCCGCCATGCTCACAGTCAGCCGAGCAGCGTCCGCAGCGCCTCGGCCAGGCCGGAACCGGCGGTGACCGGGCGGGCGAAGGACAACCGGGTGTCGGCGTGACCGTCCGGCCGCTCCGTGCGCAGCACGATGCCCTCGGCGTCGAGCGCGACCGGGACGATCCGCGTCGCACCGGCGGCGTCGACGAGCGCGCCGAGCCGGTCGAGGACGTCGCGGTGGCACCGCGTCAGGTGCGCGAGGTGGGCCGCCTCGTCGGCGGCGATCGGATCCGGGCGGGCGGCACGGTACGTGTCGAGGTCCACCACGACGGGTTCGGTGGCCCGGTCGAGGACGATCTCGTCCGGCTCTATCGTCCACAGCGCCACCGGTGGCAGGTCGAGCAGCGACATCACGGTGGCCGGGTCGCAGGCGTCGAGCGCGGCCGGGTCGAAGCGGCGGGCGGTGCCCAGGATCCGCAGCCGGTCCCGCACCCGCGAGCGTACGGCGACCGGAGCGAGGTGGGTCACGTCGAGGCGTACCGCGCCGGTGTGGCCGCGCGCGGCGACGAGCAGGCCGCCGGTGCGGCTCATCGCGTCGACAGCGAGGACGACCGTGCCGTCGGGGAGGACGGCGTGGGCGGAGAGGAGGTCGGCGGTGGTGTCGCCGATCGTGAGCCGCAGCGAGGAGGCAGCGGTCAGCACGCACCGGGCGGTGACGGCGTCGCGGGGCGTGGAGGTGGCCGTACTGCCCGCCGACGGCCCGGCGGCGACCGGGACGACACCGGCCGCCGGGGCCGGGCGCCCCGCGGGGTGCAACGCCATGTCTGTCTCCTCGGCCGGGAAGGGGTGAAGTCGGCCCAGGTCAGACGGTAGTAGGTAAGGCTTACCTGCGCAACGGCGGGTCGGGTGCCGAAGACGCGGTACGGGTCACGACGGTGACTGTCGTGACCCGTACGGGCGTGGTGTCCGGGTTGTCAGGCGGGCTGGTAGGTGAGGCAGTCGCTGACCGTGGCGCCCGGACCGACCGTGATCGACTCGGCGGTGCAGGCGAGGTTGGTGTTGAACACGCACTCGGCCCGCGCGCACGCGCCAACCGCGCCGGTGACCTCCTTCATCCCGCCGCTGAGCGACGACTCGACGAACGTCGCGCAGGAGGCCGCGTCGGCGGTCGCCGCCACGGTGATCGCGGGAGCGTGACAGCCGCTGTCGTTGAAGCTGCACGCGGTGGCGGCGCATTCACGGACCGGCGGAGACTGCAACAGGGTCTTCATGGTGCCTCCAAGTCATGCGGGCCGGCGGACGGAAAGGCCGGCCTCGTGGTGCTCGAATGCCATCTCGTATTTGCCGTGCGGCCCGGTGCTCAAACCCGTCGGCCGCCAGTGAGGATCATGCTCACCTTAACAACAGAATGCGCGGTAGGCAGCCGTACGGAGCCGTTTACACGCCGAATTTCGTAGGGCGAAGATAAGGCTAACCTTTGTTAGGTGAGTCTTTCTTGACTCGCCGCCACGGCGAGTGCCGGCGCGCGTCAGCCACCCGTCCGACCCGGATTGAACTGCGCGGACGCCGCTGTCGCTCCGCTCGCGGTCGGTGCGCCGGTGACGGAGTGAGCGAGCGCGTGACGACGGCGATTCCGCCCACGGCCGGCGCCATTCGGGTCGCCGCCGGAATGAGCCCGGGAAATCAACGCAACGGCCGGGATTCGGGCCGGCCCGGTGGTCGGAATGCGAATCCGGTGGCCGGAGGCGCAGGCTCCGCATTCGCGATGTCCTCCGGGCGGGGGTCCCCCGTCGGCGTGGTCGTGGCACCCTGGGCGGATTGCAGGCCCGGCGGACGCGGGGCGGGACGGGTGGAGGCGGCGTGATCGAGGGGTGGCACGGCTGGTTCGGCACGATCAACGGGGTCGTGCTGCTCACGGTGGCCGCGTTGCCGGCGGCCGCGCTCGTGGTGTGGGTCCTGGCCCGGCGGCGCGGCGGCACGCGGCCGGCGTGGCGGCGGTCGCTGGCCGAGGTGGGCATCGTCTACGGGACCGTGCCGTGGGTCTGGATGATCATGTTGCCCGGGGACGGCGCCGGTGTGGTTCCCGGCCGGGTGAGCCTGGTGCCGCTGCGGGACCTGCTGACCGTTCTCGCGAGCGGGCCGCTGACGGTGACCGTCCAGATCGTCGGCAACCTGCTGGTGTTCGCGGCGCTCGGGTTCCTCGCCCCGACGCGGTTCGCGGCGCTGGCGTCGGTACCGCGGATCCTGGCGCTCGCGGCCGGCTGCTCGGTCCTGGTCGAGGTGGCGCAGTACGTCCTGCGGCTGGACCGGGTGTCCTCGGTGGACGACGTCCTGCTCAACACCGCCGGCGCCGGACTGGCCGCGCTGGCGTCGCGCCGCTGGTGGCGCGAGCCTGCCGGGGTGCAACCGGCCGCGACCGGTCCCGGGGCCGGCCCGCTGAGCGGGGCGCGGCCCGAGTAGCCGGGACGCACGATGGGCCGGGACGCACGATGGGCCGGACCTGCCGGCCCGGCCCATCGCGTGCGTCAGGTCGACGCGATCAGTGCCCGCTCAGCAGATCTTCTTCGCCAGAGCGGTGGTGGCGCCGCCGTGCTCGTACGAGACGAGCAGGGAGGTGCCGGCCGGGAGCGACCCGCTCAGCGGCAGGACGAGCGTGCCGTCCTTCCGCAGGCCGGCCTGGGTCTGCGCCACGACCTGGTTGCCGTCCCAGAGGAAGGCCCGGGCGGTGCCGGCCTTCTTCACCTGGAGCTGGACGGACACCTTGCTCGCGCTGCGGGTGACCTTCTTGATCTTCACGGTGTTGTCCGCCAGCTTGGCGTAACCACCCGGTGCGACCCCGTCCGACACGGACTGCAGCAGGGTCTGCGGCGAGTCCACGCTCAGCGCCGCGGTGTCGGGCATGATCGGAGCCTTCGGCGCCGACGGCTTCGCCGGCAGGTCCGGCAGCAGCGCGTTGCCCCAGCGCCACGGGTCGGCCCGCACGCCGCTCCAGGTCGACCAGCCGACCCGGGTCTGCGAGCTGAGGTCCTGCGTGTCCGAGTCGTTGACCAGGATGTTCAGGCCCATCCGGCTCGGGTCGATGGTGTCCGGCAGCACGCTGAACGGAATCTTGACCTCGATCCGGTACCCGGTGTACGGGTTGCTGGTCACCACGGAGGCGATCTCCACACCCGGCGCGGTCTCCGGGCCGCCTTGGTGGTTGTCCCGCTCCCGGGCGAAGCACGGCGGGTTCCCGTTGGCCGGGTCGTTCGTGGCCGGGAAGAGCGCCATGTTGAACACCGTGGACGTGTTCGCCGAGTTGCCGCGCGGGTCGATGCCGAACTCGATGTTGTCGTTGCGCCGCGGACGCTTGCAGTCCTCCGGCGGCAGGACGGTGCCGAGCACGTCATCGGTGATGTTGAAGATGGCGTACAGGGCGTCGTCGGTGTGGGTGAGCTGGGCGGTGCCGGAGATGTCCGACGCCGGGGCGGCGGTGCCCTCCCAGCGGGTGGAGATGTCGATGACCTCGCCGGTGTACTCGTGGTCGTGACCGTGACCGTCCACCGTCGGCGCGGTGGCGGCCTTCGGGATCGTGGTGGTCGGCACCAGGTTGAACGCGCCCGGCTCGTTCGCGCTGCCACCGGTGTAGCTGGTCTCGATCTGCACCCGGTAGGCGCCGTTGTCCGGGGCCCGGTTGGCCGTCGGCAGCGACGTGTCGGTGTTGGTGACGGTGAACGTCACCGAGGTGGTGGCGCCCGGCTGGAGCCCGCTGTACGGCACCTGCTGCTCGGCCACCGAGAAGCCGGCGGGGACGTTCAGCTTGACCGCGCCGGACTCGACCCGGGTGCCGTGGTTGGTCAGGTTGACCTTGACACTGCGGGTGCCGCCACTGGAGATGTTCAGCAGGGACTCGATGAGGGCGTCGAGCTGCTGGGTCTTGTTGCGTACGGTCCAGGCGCGGAAGTCGGCGATCTCCTCCAGCGGCTCCAGGGTGCCGCGCACCGGAGCGGTGCCCTGCACGCGGGCGCTGCTGGTGCCGCTGCCGTCCTTCTTGCTGGTCAGCGTGGCGTCGAGCTTGAAGCGGGTGCCCACCTCGACCTGCGCGGGCGGGGTGACCGTGAAGGTCTTCACGACCTCCTTGCCCGGCGTGAGCGTGCCGACGTTGCCGTTACCGGTCACCGTCCAGCCGGCGGGGACGTCCAGGGTGACCTTGGCGCCCGGGATGGCCTTCTCGGCGTAGAGGACGGTGTCCACCTTGATGGGCTGGCCGCCGACGGCCTCCCAGGTGCGCGGACGCACGTGGACCTCGGTGCCCAGCGGCAGGCCGCCCGGGGCACGCAGGGTGGCACCCTGCAGCGCGCCGGTGCCGGCGCCCACGTTCGGGTCCGGGTACGGGGTGCGGGTGTCGATCAGCGTCAGCCGGTTGCAGCCGATGGCGTCCGGGTTGGTCGTCGGGAAGGAGCTGTTGCCCCAGCCCTGCGACACGTACTCCCGGCGGGCCCAGGTCTGGACCGTGTTCCACCGGTTGCCGTCGTGGCGCGCCGACTCGTAGCCCTGCCAGGTGCCGAAGATGACGTTGCTGGCCTCGGCCGGCGTGAACGTGGTCTCGCAGGCGGGGCCGTTGGTGCCGGTGGTGCCGCTGCCACCGGTCTGGAAGATGCGGGAGACCCGCCAGGGCTCGAGCCCTTCCTTCTTGATCTGCTCCGGGAACGCCTTCGGGTCGGCCGCCGCGTAGAAGGCCTCCACGGCCAGCATGGCCGCCTTCTGGTGGTTGCCGTGGTTGCCCTGGGTCGCCGAGGGGTTCATCGTGAGGATGACCTCGGGCTTGGTGGTCCGCAGGACCCGCACGATCCGGGACAGCGTCTCCTGGTGGCCCCAGACCTCCTCGGTCAGGGGAGCGCTGGCGGTGTACCAGAAGTCCAGCGCGTCCAGGTTGTAGATGTGCTCGATGCCGGCCCAGCCGACGGCCTTGCGCTCCTCGGCCTCCCGCAGGATGCCGAGTTCCGGGCCCTCCTCGAGACCGGTGGCGTTGCCACCGCCCTCGCCGCGGGTGGTGGTGATGACGCCGGCCTTCATGCCGTGATACTCGTTCCAGTATCCGAGCATGCCGAGCTGGCCGGCCTCGTCGTCCGGGTGGGCGCCGATGAACATGATGTCCAGGTCGACCGGCTTGTCGGACTTCTTGGCCTGGGGCTTCGGTGCTGCTTGCTGGGGGTTGGCCTGGGCCGGAGTGGCCAGGCCCAACGACAGCAGACCGCACATGGCGATCGCTGCGCTGGTGCGCCATCTCATGGGCATACCTCTTCGTCTCGAAGCGAGAGTGCTGCGGCTGGGGACGGTCGGCCCGGCACGGGCCGGCTGACACGTGGCTCGTGCCGGGCCGTGATGCAGACAGCTGTCCACTGAGGACCGTCAGGTCCTCGGGGGTCGTGGTGCTCGACAACGGGATGGTGGTGCTCGCGCACCGTCACGGGGGTGAGCGGTTCGCACGGTGGTGACGTCGGTCCACCAGAAGGCCTTCGGGCCGTAACCTAGGGATCTTGCGGAGGCGTCGTCAATAGGCTCGGACGACTTTCTTCCTTATCCGAATAAACAATCGCCCCTGCTCAGCGCGATCACGGGGAGGTCGACAGTGACCTGTGGACAGTCTATGTCCCGGTTTGGGACCCCGATGTGGACCACAGGGCTCGTTTTTGCCTGCCATGTCGGGCTGGCCCCGGCCCGCCCCGCTTGTCGGCCGCAGAACTTTCCCTGGTCGGCGGACCGAGATCATCTCGTTACTTGACGGCAGAATTTTTTCTCACTAGGAAGAAAGTGTGTCTGACAAAGCCCCGACCAGCCCGGTCAGCCGTGAGCGGTCCCGTGAGATCAAGCGTCTCTCGGTGATCTTGGCCGCCCGGCAGGCCCGGCGGCTGTCCCGCGTGGACCTGGCCGAGATGACCGGCCTCTCGGCGGCCACGGTGACCGCGCTCGTGCGGGAACTCGTCGCCGAGGGCTACCTCATCGAACGTGGCCCCGGCGCGCCCACCACCGGCCGGCCCCGGGAGATGCTCGAGTTCAACCCCCGCGCCGAGCTCGTCGCGGCGGTGTCGCTGGAGCCGCCCCGGATCAGCTGCGAGATCGCCGACAGCGAGGGCGCGGTCATCGCGCACCGCGTCGCGCGGCTCGGCGCGAACGTGGTGGACACCGTCTGCGAGTTCGTCCTCGACCTGGTCGGCGACAACCTGCCCTCGCTGCGCGGCGTCGCGATCGCGGTGCCCGGCGTGTCCAGCAACGGCGCGGTACGCCTCGCGCCGTCGGTCGGACTGGTCGAGGCGTGGCCGATCGGCGAATCCGTGCAGCGGCGGCTCGGCGTACCGGTGGTCGTCGACAACGACGTCAACCTCATGGCTGCCGGCGAGTGCGTCGCCGGCGCCGGCGCGGACGTGGCGAACCTGCTGCTCATCCACGTGGCCGACGGCATCGGCGCGGGTCTCGTGCTCGACGGCAAGGTCCGCCGCGGTGCCAGCGGCGCCGCGGGCGAGGTCGGCTTCCTGCCGCTGGGCGGCACCGCCGAGCGCCGCTACCGCGGCGTCGGCGAGTTCGAGGCCCGGTGGTCGGTCAACGCCGTCGCGGAGCGGGTCGTCGCGCTCAACCCCGGCCGCCGGCCCGAGTCGCCGGTACGGGAGCTGAGCCGGCTCGCCGCGACGTCGGAGCCCGCCCGCGCCTACCTCGACGAGGTCCTCGGCGCCTGGGCCGGGCTCATCCTCTCCTGCGCCTGCGTGGTCGACCCGGGGCTGGTGCTGCTCAGCGGCGCCGCCGCGGAACTCGACGACGCGGCCCTCGACCAGCTCCAGAATCTCGTCTCCGCGCGGACCCCGGCACCCACCGAGGTGCGCCGGGCCACCCTCGGCGACCAGGCCGTGCTGCACGGAGCGATCAGCTACGCGCTCTCGGCCGCGGTGCCCCGACCCTCGCTTCCCTGACCGAAACCGCCCCCGACGCCCCCGACCCCGACACCCCCCACCCGCACCCACCACCCACCTCACCGACGCCGTCGCGGCGACCGCGTCCGTACCCACGGACGGCCGGTCGCGGCGCGATGCGTCGCGCCCCGCTCCGGGCGCGACGCGCTGATCTTTCTTCCCGCTTCCGATAGTTCCCCCGCACAGTGGAGGTACCAATGAAACGTCGTTTGGCCCTGGCCGTCGCGTTCAGCGCGCTGCTGGCCGTCAGCGCATGCGGCAGCAGCGACGACGACAAGGACGCCGGCTCCTCCGGCTCCGCGTCGGCCGAGAAGGTCGTCATCTACAGCGCCCGTGACAAGTCGGTCACCGACTACGTCGTCGAGCAGTTCACGACCAAGAACCCCGAGTACAAGGGCAAGGTCGAGGTGCTCAACATGGGCGCCCAGGAGGTGCTCGAGCGGGTCCGCGCCGAGAAGGCCAACCCGCAGGCGTCGGTCTGGTGGGGCGGCACCCAGCAGGGCCTCGCGGCCGGCGCGTCCGAGGGCCTGCTGGAGTCCTGGCAGCCGTCGTTCGCCTCGAAGATCGACGCGCGGTACAAGGACGCCGAGGGCCGCTGGTTCGGCGAGATCCTGCTGCCCGAGGTCATCATGTACAACAACAAGGCGCTGACCCCGGAGACCGCGCCGAAGGACTGGGACGACCTGGTCGACCCGAAGTGGAAAGACAAGATCATCATCCGGGACGTGGCCGCCTCCGGCACCATGCGCTCGATCTACGCCTCGATGATCCAGCGCTACACCCCGGACGGGTCGAACCCGCAGCCCGGCTACGACTGGCTGCGCAAGCTCGACGCCAACACCGTCGAGTACGCCGCCAACCCCAGCGACCTGTACCTGAAGATGTCGCGTGAGCAGGGTGTGGTCAGCGCCTGGAACCTCCAGGACATCCTGCTGCAGGCCAACGAGAAGATGCCGTTCGGCTACGTGATGCCGGCCTCGGGCGCCCCGGTGCTCGTCGACGGCGTGGCCGCGGTCAAGGGCGGCAACAGCGAGGGCGCGAAGAAGTTCCTCGAGTTCCTGTTCGACGACTCGCTGCGGGCCAGCCTGGCCAAGGACTACTTCCAGATCCCCGCTGTCGACATCGCCGAGAAGCCCGAGTGGCTGACCAAGCTCGACCTCAAGCCGATGAACGTCGACTGGGACGTGATCGGCAAGAACGAGACCGCCTGGATCACCCACTGGAACGCCCAGATCAAGGGCAAGGGCTAAGACGCTCGGAACCGGGTCGTGCTCCGGCACGGCCCGGCTTCGTCCTGGAAGGACCCACGAAATGATCGATGTCCGACTGACGGCGGTCAGTAAGCGCTTCGCCAAGTCGAGCGACTCCGCGGCGGTCGATGACGTCACCGTCACCATCGGCGCCGGCGAGTTCTTCACGCTGCTCGGACCGAGCGGTTGTGGCAAGACGACGACGCTGCGCATGGTGGCCGGCTTCTACTTCCCGACCTCCGGTCACATCCACTTCGGCGACGACGACGTCACGCACTGGACGCCCAACAAGCGGGACACCGGCATGGTGTTCCAGAACTACGCGCTGTTCCCGCACATGACAGTGGCGCAGAACGTCGCGTACGGGCTCAAGGTCCGCCGGGTCTCCCGCGCCGACCAGGCCCGCCGGGTGGAGGAGGCGCTCGCCCAGGTGCACCTCGCCGGGTACGGCGACCGGCGCATCGACGCGCTCTCCGGCGGCCAGCAGCAGCGCGTCGCGCTGGCGCGGGCCCTGGTGATCCGTCCCCGCACCATGCTGCTCGACGAGCCGCTGTCCAACCTCGACGCGAAGCTGCGCGAGGAGACCCGCGCCGAGATCCGGCGCATCCAGCGGGAGAGCGGCACCACCTCGATCTACGTCACGCACGACCAGGCCGAGGCGATGGCGATGTCGGACCGGATCGCGGTCATGGAGTCCGGCCGGGTCCAGCAGGTCGGCACCCCGCACGAGGTCTACTACCAGCCCGCGAACGCGTTCGTGGCCCGGTTCATCGGACGCAGCAACGTGCTGAGCCTGCCGGTGACCGGCGCGACGGAGCAGCGCGTCCAGGTACGCCTGCCCGGCGGCGCCACGATCGAGGTGGGTGCCCCCACCGGACACGGCCTCACCGAGGGCGACACCGCACTGGTCTCGGCCCGCCCCGAGCACATCGCGCTCGGCGGCGACGACGACACGGCGGCCATGCGCGGCCGGGTCAGCCACGTCGAGTTCACCGGCATGGCCACCCACGTCACCGTCGACGTCGACGGCGACGAGGTGATGGCCGCCCTGGTCGACGCGCCCGCCGGGATGGCGCTCGGCGACGTCGTGGGCCTGCGGCTCGTACCGGAGCGGCTCTGGGTGGTCAAGCCGTGACCGCGGCGACCCCGACCGCCCCCGGCTGGGCGGCGGCCCTCGGCCGGCGCCTGGCCGGCGGGGCGAACTCCCGATGGTTCCCCTACCTGCTGGTGCTGCCGCTGGTCCTGGTGCTGTGGGGCTTCGTCGTGCAGCCGATGTTCGCCACCTTCCGGGAGAGCGTCAGCGCCAACGGCACCGACAACTACCTCCAGTTCCTCTCCTCCTCCGGGGTGGCCCGCGAGTCGCTGTTCACCTCGCTGTTCATCTCCGCGGCGAGCGTGCTGCTCTGCGGCATCGTCGGCGTGGCGATGGCGTTCCTGCTCAAGCGGTTCCACTTCCGCGGCCGGCGGCTCATCGAGGCGTTCATCCTGGTGCCGGCGGCCCTGCCGCCGCTGATCGGCGCCGTGTCGTTCCAGCTGCTCTACAGCAACATCGGCATCGTGCCGCGCGGCCTGCAGGCGCTGCTCGGCACCGACAAGCCGGTCCTGGCCTTCGACGGCATCGCCGGTGTGCTCGTGGTGCACACGTTCACCATGTACCCGTTCTTCTACCTGGCCGCCTCCGCGGCGCTGGCCGGAATGGACCCGTCGGTCGAGGAGGCGGCGTACAACCTCGGCGCGGGCCGGGTACGCGTGTGGCGCACCGTCCTGCTGCCGATGCTCACCCCCGCGTTGATCTCGGCGTCGCTGCTGGTCTTCATGACGTCGCTGGCGTCCTACACCGCGCCACTGCTGTTCAACGTCAGCCAGACCATGACGATGCAGATCTACATCAACCGCACCAACGGCGACCTGCCGATGGCCTCGGCGTACGCCTCGGTGCTCGGCATCGTCTCGATCATCTTCCTGCTGGCCATGCGCTGGTACGAGGGGCGGCGCAACTACCAGTCGCAGTCCAAGGGCGTCTCGGCGGTGCGGCGGGAGATCACCAACCCGATCGGCCGCTGGCTCGCCCCGCTCGCCTCGGTGCTGGCCACGCTGGTCCTGCTCGCCCCGGTCGGCGCGATCGCGCTGGTCGCGTTCTCCGCGGACCGGTCCTGGACCACCGAGGTGCTGCCGCCGACGTACACGTTCGAGAACTTCGTGACCATCTTCACCGACCCCAAGGCGTTCCAGCCGATCCTCAACTCGGTGCAGATGAGCCTGCTCGCGGTCGTCGGCTGCGTGGTGATCGGTGTGCTCATCGCGTACGCGGTGCGGCGGCTGACGTTCGTCGGACGCGGCCTGCTCGACGTGGCCGTGATGATCGCCTGGGCGCTGCCCGGCACGGTCGTGGCGATCAACCTGATCTCGGCGTTCAGCACCGGCAACGCGTTCAGCTTCGGGCAGGTCCTGGTCGGCACGTTCTGGATCCTGCCGCTGGCCTACTTCGTGCGGTTCCTGCCGATCGTGTTCCGGTCCAGCTCGGCGACGCTGGCGCTGATCGACCCGTCGCTGGAGGACGCCGCGCGCAACCTCGGCGCGTCCTGGCTGCGCGCGTTCTACACGATCACCGTGCGGCTGATGCTGCCCGGTGTGCTCGCCGGCGCGCTGCTGGCGTTCGTGCACGGCGTCGGCGAGTTCGTCGCCTCGGTGCTCATCTACACCTCGTCGACGGTGCCGATCTCGGTGGCCATCAACAACCGCATGTACAGCTTCGAGCTGGGCACCGCGGCCGCCTACGGCATGCTCCAGGTGCTGCTCATCTTCGTGGTGATGTGGTTCTCCGGACGGCTGGAGAGCAGCCGGACCGCGACCCGGAGGGCCGAGCAGTGGACGAACTGATCGAGCGGTGGCGGACCGGGGGAGGGCTGCTCCCGGTCACCCGGGTGCCCGGGCACGCGTTCGCGGCCGTGACCGAGGCGGCCGACCTGGCGGTGCTGCCGGTCGGGGCGGTCGAGTGGCACGGTCCGCACCTGCCGATCGGCACGGACCTGATCCTGGCCGAGGGCTTCGCCGGGGAACTGGCCACCGGGTCCGCCCGGGCCGTGCTCTACCCGGCCGCGCCGTACGCCGCCTGCCCGGGCCAGACCCGGCCGTGGCCGGGCACCGTGGCGCTGCGGCCGGAGATCGCCGTCGGCTACCTCGCCGACGTGCTCGGCGGCATCGTCGAGGCGGGCTTCCCCCGGGTGCTCGTGGTCAACGGGCACGACGCCAACATGTCCACCGTCCGTGCGGCGATGGAGTGGGTGTCCGGCCGGCAGCGGGCCAGCATGATGCTGGTCAACTGGTTCCAGCTCCTCGGCCCGGACGAGACCGCCGACATGTTCGGCGAGCTGCCGGCCCGGGGGCACGGCGGCGCGTACGAGAGTTCCGCGGTGCTCGGCTTCGACCCGGCCGCGGTGCGCCTGGACGCGGCGCCGGACCTGCCGCCGAAGCCGAAACTTCCCACCCCGTACCCGTACGTGCTCGTCGAGTCCCGGCCCGACCCCTGGCAGGGCTGGTCGGGCCACATCTCGCTGGCCGGCGAGGAGGCCGGCGACCGGATCCGCGTCACCGCCGGCGCACGCCTGCGTGAGCTGGTCGAGGCGTGGCTCGCCGCGCCGCTGCCCGGGCCACCCGGCGCCGACGGCGAGGACCAGACGACCGGATGAACCACGTGCGGCACGCCGCACGACAACGCACCACCTCGGGAGGCCACCATGAGCTCGTCACTGACCGTCTACCAACAGCACCATCTCCGCGTCGTGTTCGACCACCACGTCGCAAACCTCTACCCGGCGATGGTCACGGCCAGCAAGGCCCACGTCGTCATGCTCGCCGAGCAGGGACTGATCTCCGACGAGGCCGCCGCGACGATGCTGCGCGGCCTGGTCGCCCTCACCGGTGACCGGCCCGAGGAACTGGAGTACGACGGCAGCGTCGAGGACGTCTACTACACGCTGGAGAAGCGGCTCGCCGCCGCGGCCGGCATCGAGGTGTCGCAGCTGAGCGTGCAACTCGCGCGCAGCCGCAACGACCTCGACGCCGGCGTCTTCCGGATGGTGCTGCGCGACCAGCTGCTCCAGGTGCTCGACGCCCTGCTGGCCACCGGCCGTACCGTGCTGGACCGCGCGGACCGGCACGCCGACGTGGTGATCATCGGGTACACGCACCGCCGCCCGGCCCAGCCGACAAGCATCGGGCACGTCTTCGCCGGCTACGCCGAGGCGCTCGCCGGCGAGGCGGCCGCGTACGCCGACCTGCTGGACGAGATGAACCGCTCGCCGCTGGGCTCGTGCGCCTTCGCGGGCACCGACCTGGACATCTCGCCCCGCCGGCTGGCCGACCTGCTCGGCTTCGACCAGCTCATCGTCAACTCGTACGAGGCGGTGGCCGGCGCCGACCACCTGGTCCGGGTCGCCACGCTCAACGCGCAGGCGCTCGCCACCGGCGCCCGGCTCGCCCGCACGCTGATGGACTGGCTGAGCTGGGGCTGGGTGGTCACGCCCGGCGAGTTCACCCAGGGCAGCAGCATCATGCCGCAGAAGCGCAACCCGGTGGTGCTGGAACACCTCGTCTCGATGGCCGGCGCCGCCGCGGCCGACGCCGCGAGTGTGCTCAACAACGTCGGCGCCGCCTGGTGGGAGGACTCGAACAACGCCACCACCGACGTGCAGGCCCGGCTCTGGGACGGCGACGACCGGGCGTACCGGTTCTTCTCCCTGCTCGGCGGCCTGATCGCGAAGCTGGACCCGCAGCGCCCGCCGTCCGGCGAGGAGATCGTCGCCTCCGGCGCGACCACCACCGCCGCGGCCGACGCGCTGGCCCGCCACGGCGTGCCGTTCCGGGGCGCCCACTCGCTGCTCGGCCGGCTGGTCCGCGGCGGCGCACCCGCCGGCTGGACCGAGGAGTCGGTCCGGTCCACCGCCGCCGACCTCGGTCTGGCGCTCGACGACGCCGCGGTACGGGACCTGCTGGCCGCCGCGGTCCGCCCCGAACTCGTGCTGCGCCGCGCCCAAGCCGACGGCCCCGGCGAGGCGGCCGTCCGGGACCAGGTCGGACGACTGTCTACAATGCTCGACGCGGTGCAGGAGCGGGCGCAGACGTTGCGCGAGCGGCTGACCCGTGCCGACGCGGCTCTCGCCGAGGCGGTCGCGGCGAGGGTAGGCCCGTGACAGGGCGGCAGACGCAGCTGGCCGTGGTCGCGGACGTCGTGTCGCGGCGACCACGTGATCTGGACCGACGGCCCGAAGGGCGATCTGACATCACCATGGAACGACCGGCAATTCCGCGCCTGCTCGGCATCGACTTCGGCGGCACCAAGATGGCCATCGGCGTGGGCGACACCGACGGCCGGCTGCTCGTCTCCGAGCGGCTGCCCACCAATGCCGAGCAGGGCGCGCAGCAGGCCCTCACCCGGGCGCTGGACCGGGCGCGCGAACTCGCCGAGCAGACCGGCGGCACGCTGGTCGCGGCCGGCGTCGCCTCGCCCGGCGTCGTCCACGACGACGGCATCGAACTGGCGCCGAACGTGCCCGGCTGGGAGCAGCTGCGGCTGGCCGACGCGGTCCGCGCCCACCTGAACCTGGCGCACGTGCGGGTCACGAACGACCTGAAGGCCGCCGCCTATGCCGAGCTGCGGCTCGGTGCGCTGCGCGACGCCGATCCGGGGCTCGTCGTCGGGCTGGGGACCGGGGTGGCCGCGGCGGTCACCGTCAACGGCGAGGTGCTTCCGGGCCGCCACGGCGCGTCCGGCGAGATCGCCTACGGACTGACCGATCTCAGCTGGCCGCCGCGCCTGGAACCGATGCTGGAGGCGACGTTCTCCGGCCGGGCCCTGGACGAGCTGGCGCAGCGGCTCGGCGTGGACGGCCGGGCGGCCGGCCTGTGCGCGGCGGCGGAGCAGCCCGGCCCGGTACGCGAGCAGCTCCGCCTGCGCGTCGACGAACTGGCCCGCCAGCTGGTCACCTGCTGCCTGCTGCTCGACCCGCAGCGGATCGTGCTGGTCGGCAGCGTCGCGGGCAACGACCTGGTGCGGGAGTTGCTGACCGAGCGGCTCACGCACACGCTGCCGTACCCGCCGGAGGTCGTGCTGTCGGACTTCGCGCAGGACGCCGCGCTGCTCGGCGCGCTCGCCCTGGCGACCGAGGCGCAGCCCGCGGTGGTCTGACCGCGACCACCGGGAGACGCCGCCGGGCGGGGCGCACGCAGCGCCCCGCCCGGTCCGGTTCCCGGCCGGCTCACCTGCGGAAGGCAGCCACCGCCTCCTGGATCGCCGGCCCGGTCGCCGAGGACGCCTGCGCCCACGACTCGAACTCCAGGGCGGCGGCGAAGTCGGCCGTCTCCGCGGTGCGCACCGACGTCTTGATGTCGCGGGCCAGCGCCGGGTCCAGCGCCGCCCACCGCCGGGCGCGCTCGTGCGCGGCGGCCAGCGGGTCGTCGGCGAGCGTCGCGGCGAGCCCGACGCGTACCGCCTCGGGTCCGTCCACGCTCCCGCCGTCGAGCAGCAGTTGCAGGGCGCGTTCCGGGCCCAGCGCCCGGGTGAGGAACCAGGTGCAGCCCCCGCCGGGGTGCAGGCCGAGCTTCGTGAACGAGGCGATCAGCTTCGCCTTCGGCCCGACGATCCGGGTGTCGCAGGCGAGCGCCAGGTTCAGCCCGGCGCCCACCGCCGGTCCCTGCACGGCGGCGATCGTCGGGATCGGCAGCGCCCGTACCCGCAGGAAGCTGTCGTACACGCGGTGCAGGTCGGCGCGGATCTCCGCGACGCCACGGCCGGGCTCGCCGAACAGGGCGGGCAGGTCGGCGCCCGCGCAGAACGCCGTGCCGGCGCCGGTGACCACGAGCGTCCGGGCGTGCCGGTCGGCCGCCACCTCACTGATCGCGTCGCCGAGCGCGTCGCGCATCTCGGCGCCGATGGCGTTGCGCCGGTCCGGGTCGTTGAGCGTGAGCGTCCAGCGCCCGTCCTCGTTGTGCAGTTCCACGGTGCTCATGACTTCGCCTCCTGCTCGGTCAGCCAGGACCAGACGGCCGCGCTGCCGCGCGGCACCAGCGCCGCGCCGAGCGAGGCGGCCCAGAACTGCTGGGTGCCGTTCTCGTCCCGCCAGGACCAGAGCCTGCGGGTGGACAGATGCAGCGGGTGCTCGCGGGTCACGCCCATCGCCCCGTGCAGTTGGTGTGCGCCGCGCGCCACCAGCGTCGCGGCCCGCCCGGTGAGCACCCGCGCGGCGGCGACCCGCAGCGGGTCCGGGCC
Source organism: Micromonospora sp. WMMA1949 (assembly GCF_027460145.1). NCBI lineage: Bacteria > Bacillati > Actinomycetota > Actinomycetes > Micromonosporales > Micromonosporaceae > Micromonospora > Micromonospora sp. WMMA1949. Next base: position 5,162,472 of record NZ_JAPZBG010000001.1, read on the forward strand.
GGTCAGCGCGGCGTCCAGCGCGGTGCCGGCCAGCAGCGTGTGCGCCGTCATCCGGGCCAGTGTCTGCCCGACCGCCTGGAACGCCAGCAGCGGCCGGCCGAACTGCTCCCGCGTCGTCACGTGCTGCCGGGTGTGCTCCACGGCGGCCTCGAGCGCGCCGGTCAGCGCGGCGGCGGTCAGCAGCGCCGCCTCGGCGCGTACCGTCGCGGCGGGCGCGACGCCGGTGAGCCGAACGCCGTCGGTGACCGGCACGTCGAGCGTCACGTCGTCGCGCGGCTCGGCGGCCAGGTTGCGGCCGGGCGTGACCCGGACGCCGGGGTGGTCGGCGGGTACCGCGAACGCCTCGTCGGCCGCGTACACCAGCAGCGTGCGCGCGGCGGCGGCCCACGGCACGCGGGCGGCCGTGCCGCGCAGCCGCCCGCCGGTCACCGCGATCCCGTCGCCGGTGACCACCGTGGCGACGCCGTCGGGCAGGCCACGGCCGGCGGTGGCGAGCTGCCGGGCGGCCAGCACGGTCTCGGCCAGTGGCAGGGAGACGCCGTGGCGGCCCAGCCCACGCACGAGCGCCACCAGGTCGGTGAGGGTGCCGCCGGAGCCGCCCGCGCCCTCCGGCACCGACACGCCGGTCCAGCCCAGCCCGTGCACTGTGGACCAGAGCGCGGGCAGGCCGTCCGGGTCGCCGCCGTGCCCGCCGAGCACGTCGTCGGCCAGCTCCCGCAGCTCGTCGCCGCCGTGCCGGGCCGCCCGGGCGGCGCCCTTGGCGATGATGGTGCGCAACACCTCGGTGGTGCCGCCGCGGATGGAGAAGCCCGGCGCGGCCAGCAGGCCCTGGGCGAGCAGCCCGGCCGGTCCGTCGCCGTCGGGGTCGGGCTCGACGTCGAGCACGGTACGGGCGATCTCGTTGACGTCGGCCTCGAACTCGGTGCCCAGGTCCTTCAGCACCGCCGCCGCGTGCACCGGGGCCTGCCCGGCGTCCAGCTCACCGGCGATCCGCCAGGCCAGCCCGCGCAGCCCGGCCAGCCGGGCCAGCGCCGTACCCAGCGCGGCGTCCGCGTCGCGCCGTGCGGCGCACGCGTCGACGGTGGCGGCCAGCAGCGGGTACGTGCTGAGCACCCGTTCCATCCCGCCGCGTTCGAAGGACAACTGCTCGGTGACCTGCGTCCAGCCGTTGCCGGCGGTGCCCAGCACGTGGTCGCCGGGCACCGGCACGTCGTCGAAGACGACCTCGTTGAAGTGGTGCTCGCCGCGCAGGTCGACGATCGGCCGGACGGTCACGCCGGGCGCGGACATGTCCACGATCAGCTCGGTCAGCCCGTCGTGCCGGTCGTCGCCGGTGCCGGTGCGGCACAGCACGTAGGCGTGCGTGGACCGGTGGGCGTGGCTGGTCCAGATCTTGCCGCCGGTGAGCCGCCAGCCGTCGCCGTCCGGGCGGGCCGTGGTACGCACCGAGGCGAGGTCGCTGCCGGACTCGGTCTCGCTCATGCCGAGGCAGAACGTCACCTCCCCGGCGGCGATCGCCGGCAGGTACCGCTCGCGCAGCGCGGGGGAGCCGTACCGCAGGACGGCCGGGCCGATCTGCCGGTCCGCGATCCAGTGCGCGGCCACCGGCGCCCCGGCGCGCAGCAGTTCCTCGGTGACCACCAGCCGCGCCCGGTTCGAGCGGGCCTGCCCGCCGTACTCGCGCGGCCAGGTCAGGCCGATCCAGCCCCGCTCCGCCAGCGCGCGGCTGAACTCCGTGTCGTACGAGCGCAGCCACGCGTCGCACACCGGCCGGAACCGGTCGCCGTCGCGCCACTCGCCGACCAGCTCCCGCACCTGCCGGCGCAGCTCACCGAGATCGTCGTCAGTCATCCTCTGTCCGTTCCCTTCGCCACTGAGTAGCCGCGCTCGGCGGCCCGCCGCAGCACGCCGACGGCCGCGGCGCGCTCGGTCGCCGCGACCGGCGGCCGGGGGACCGCGTCGTCGACGGGTACGCCGAGCGCGGTCAGGTGGGCGCGCAGCACGTCGCCGTCCGCGGTGACCTCCTCCAGCCGCGGATCCGCGCCGAGCCGCACCACGCCCCACCGGGTGTGCAGCCGCACCAGCGCGTCCGGTGCGGGCGCGGCGGTCACGTGCTCGACCGCGCGCACGATCCGGCGCGGGTCACGGGCGCCGTGCAGCAGCACCAGTTCCCGCGCCGCCGCCGCGATGTCGGCGGCGCCACCGCCACCGGGGAGCCGTACCGTGGGCCGCTCCCGGGGGCCCAGGTACGACGAGTTGATCCGGCCGCGCAGGTCGACGTTGCCGGCGTCGAGCACCACCCGGTCGAACCGGTGGCGCATCGCCAGCAGCACGTCGGCGGTGCCGCCCAGCCAGCCGAACCCGCCGGCGTACGCCGGGTAGTCGGTGGTGCTCGTGGGCACGTCGGCGCCGGCCCGGTGCGCGCTGGCGCCGGCCTCGAAGACCTGGCTGAACGGTTCGCCGGGCAGCGCGTACGCGCACTGGCCGGCCAGCACCGGCCAGTGGAAGCCGGTGAACACCCAGCCGCCGCGCCGGAACTCCCGCGCCGCCCGGACCAGGAAGTCCGCGGTGCTCACCGCACCTCCTCGGCCAGCCACCGCCGGAAACCGTCGGCGGTGGCCGAGCAGCGGGTGTACCGCTCGTACGCCCGCACGTCGCGCGGGTACCGGCCGACCGCGCCGTCGGGGCGTACCGCGCCGGGGTGTTCGACCACCGCGTCGACGAGCAGCCCGGGGATGCTGATCCCGGCGGCGCGTACCGTCTCGGCGTCGGTGACCTCCTCGGCGACGAGCACCGTGCGGCGGGCCGCCTGGGCGGCGACGAGCACCTCACCCAGCGGGCCCCGGATCACCCCGTTGCCGTCGGCGTCGGCCAGGTCGACGTGGACGAACGCCACATCGGGCCGCTCGGCCCGGACCACCCGCGCCGGCCCGAACGCCGAGTCCACCCGGGACAGCCGGCCCCGGCTCCAGTCCTCGTCCACGTAGCCGGTGCCGGGCAGGTCCGGCACCGGCATGAACGGCACCCGCCAGGCGCCCGCGGTGAGCGCGGCGGTGAGCAGCCCGAGGCTCAGCTCGTGCAGCGTCACGCGGGTGTCGCCGTCCTGCGCGGCCCGCCGGAAGTTCCAGGCCGGCGCCGGGCCGACCGGGCTCCAGCAGTGGCCGTACGTGGCCGAGCGCAGCACCCCCGCGCCGAGCAGCTGGTCCATCAGCAGCCCGCCGGAGGCGATCACCACGTCCACGTCCCGGATCCGCTGCCGGATCATCTCGTGCCCGACGGCGAACAGTTGCGCGCCGAAGTTGCCCAGGTAGACCCGCCGGCCGGGGCGTACGTGCTCGGCCACGACGTCGGCGAGGGCGCGGCTCACCGGTACGCCTCCGCCAGCATGTGCAGCCCCGGGCCCAGGTGCGCGCCGCCGTCGAGCTGGACGAGCTGGCCGGTCATCATGGCGGCGGCCGGGCCGGCCAGGAACGCCACCAGCTCGGCGACCTCCTCGGCGCGGGTCGGGCGGCGCAGCGGCGTGGCCCGGTCCACCAGGTTGTCCCGCACGTGCCGGTCCGCCTCCGCGTCGAGCGCGGCGGTGAGCACCGTACCCGGCCCGAGGCAGTTGAGCCGGATGCCGTCGGCGGCCCACTCCAGGGCCAGCGTGCGGGTCAGCCCGAGCACGCCGGCGCGGGCCGCGACGGCGTGCGCCATGCCCTGCCCGCCGCGTTCCACACCGGACAGCGACATGTTCACCACCGCACCGCGGCTGCGCCGCAGGTACGGGTACGCGGCGGTGGTGAGTTGGAAGACGCTGGTGAGGTTCAGGTCGACCACCGCGGCCCAGCCGCGCGCCGAGATTCGCGCGGCGGGGGCGAAGAACTGCCCGCCGGCGTTGTTCACCAGCAGGTCGATCCCGTGGGCGTCGCCCACCTCGGCGACGGTGGCGGCAGCACGGGCGTGGTCGCGGACGTCGCAGACCGCGTACGCGTATCGGCCGTCCCCGCCGTTGGCCAGCTCTCCGGTGGCGGCGAGCGTGTCGGCGTGCCGCCCCAGCCCGGTCACGTGGGCGCCCAGCTCGACCAGGCGTACCGCCACCGCCCGGCCGATGCCGCTGCCGGCGCCGGTGACCACCGCGTGCCGTCCGGCGAGCACACCCGGGCGCAGCACGCGCACGTCGCTGTCGTCCTCGCGCGTCACCGGGCGGCCCTCGCCTCGCCGATCGCCTGCCGCCGCAGCAGTTGCGCCGGCCGGTAGCGGGGGTCGCCGAACGCGTCGGCCATCGACCGCAGGGCCTCGTACACCGTCCCCGCCCCGGCGGACCGCAGCGTCTCGAACGGCCCGCGCGGATGGTTCATCGCCAGGCGCAACGCCACGTCCACGTCCTCGGCGGTGGCGGTGCCCTCCTCGACCACCATGGCCGCCTCGTTCACCAGGCAGTGGGCGAGCCGGTCGCCGACCAGGCCGGGCAGCGCCGGCACCCGCACCGACGGCGCGCCGAGGTGATCCAGCAGCCGGTCGACGAAGCCGGGCACGGTGATGCCCGCCACCGGGTCCTCGACGACCTCGGCGAACACGGCGTCGTCGGCGCGCCGGTGCAGCCGGATCCAGCCGACCTCCGGGGGAAGCACGTCGGCCCAGCCGGCGTCCGAGCTGTCCAGCACCACGTTCTGCCGGGCCGCCAGCCCGGCCAGCTCCGACACCCGCTGCGGGGTCGGCGCGCCGAGGCTGACCACGGGGGCCGCCGGGCCGTTCGGTTGCCCCGGCTGCCGGACCACCCGGGCGTTGGCGTCGCGTGGCGGCTCGGTGGCGTAGTCGTAGAAGCCGCGGCCGGCCGCCTTGCCGGTCAGGCCGGCCCGGACCAGGCCGCGCACCTGGGGGATGGGCCGGTACCGGGGGTCGCCGAACTCGCGCAGCGCGGTCTCCGAGGAGGCCAGGTGGGTGTGCAGCCCGGTGAAGTCGAGCAGTTGCAGCGGTCCCATCGGGTGCCCGAGCGCGCCCCGGGCGACCGCGTCCACCACCGCCGCCTCGACGCCCTGCGCGAGGAGGAGCTGCGCCTCGTAGTACAGCGGGCGGCAGACCCGGTTGACGATGAAGTTCGGCGAGTCCCGGCACACCACAGCGGTCTTGCCGAGCGACTCCACGAGCGCCAGCGCCCGCCGTACCGTCGCCTCGGCGGTGGCCGCGCCGACGATCACCTCCACCAGGCGCATCCGGGTGGGCGGATTGAAGAAGTGCAGGCCGAGCAGACGTTCCGGGGCGCCGAACGCGCGGCCCATCTCGTTGACGCTCAGCGACGAGGTGTTGGAGGCGACGAGCAGGTCCGGCCCGCCGGCCGCGGCGACCCGGGCGAGCAGGTCGCGCTTGGCGTCCATGTCCTCCACGATCGCCTCGATCAGAACGTCCGCGCCGGCGAGCGCGGTCTCGACGTCGGCGGCGGCCTCGAGGTCGCCGGTCGCGCCGTCGGCGCGGATCCGCTCCAGGCCCGCGCGGCCCAGCTCGGCGGTGGCGTCGACGACCCGGACGGTGAGCCCCGCCGCGGCGAGGACCTGCGCGATGCCCCGGCCCATCGGACCGAGGCCGACCACGACGGCGATCACCGGGTCACCCGCTCGATCACGGCGGCGATGCCCTGCCCGCCGCCGACGCACAGGCTCGCCACGCCGTACCGGCCGTCGCGGCGGGCCAGCTCGTGCAGCAGCGAGACGACCAGCCGGGCGCCGCTCTGGCCGGTCGGGTGACCGAGGGCGATCCCGCCGCCGTTGACGTTCACCCGCTCCTCGTCCAGGCCCAGCGCGCGCACGTTCTGCACGATCTGCGCGCCGAACGCCTCGTTGATCTCGAACAGGTCGATGTCGCCGACGGTCAGCCCGGCCCGGCGCAGGGCCATCGGGATCGCCTCGGCCGGCCCGACGCCCATCATCGTGGGATCCACGCCGACCGCCGCGAACCCGGCGATCCGGCCCAGTGGGGTCAGCCCGTACCGCCGTACCGCCTCGCCGCTCGCCACCACGACCGCCGCGGCGCCGTCGGCCATCTGGCTCGCGTTGCCCGCCGTGACCGTGCCGCCGTCGGTGAACGACGGACGCAGCCGGGCGAGCCGGTCCGGTGTGGTGTCGGGGCGTACCGTCTCGTCGCGGTCCAGCTCGTCCAGCGGCAGCACCTCCCGCGCCATCGCGCCGGACTCCCAGGCCCGGGCCAGCCGCTGGTGGCTGCGCGCCGACCAGGCGTCCTGGTCGGCGCGGGACACCCCGAACTCGCGGGCCACCTTCTCCGCCGTCTCGCCCATGCTCATGCCGCAGATCGGGTCGGTGCCGCCGTCGCGCCAGCCGTCCTGGAGCAGGACGTCGCCGCGCCGCACCCCGTCCCAGCGCAGCGTGTACGGCGCCAGGTACGGCATCGTGCTCATGCTCTCCGCGGCCACCGCCAGCGCCACGTCGGCCTCGCCGGACCGCACCGACCGGTGCGCGAGCTGCACCGCCTTGAGGCCGGAGGCGCACGCCATGTTGATCGTCTGTGCCGGCACCGGCACCGGTACGCCCGCCGCGAGCGAGACCTGCCGACCCGGGTTCGGGCCGTTGCCCGCCTGGCGGCAGTTGGCGACCACCGTCTCGTCCACCGCCTCGGCGGGCACCCCGGCCCGCGCCAGCGCCTCGGCGCCGGCCAGCCCGCCCAGGCGCACCACCCGTACGTCGCGCAGCGCGCCGCCGTACCGGCCGTGCGGGGTACGCACAGCGCCGACCAGGAACGCTTGCCTGTCCATCACGGAACCTTCCGCTCGGCGCGTACGACGCGCTTGCTCTTGTGGGTGCTGCGCGGCAGCGTGCCCTCGGCAACGGTCTCCACCACCGCCCGCACGGTCAGCTCGGCGCGCACGGCGTGCGCCAGCTCGCGGGCCACCCGCTGGTCGTCGCCGGTCACCTCGACGCGCAGCTTGATGCCGGTGAGGTAGCCGGTCGCCGGGTCGGTGACGTCGTCGTCGAGGACGATCAGGTACTCGCCGCAGGTGCCGGGGGTGGCGCGGACCACCTGCTCGACCGCGGACGGGAACAGGTTCACCCCGCGTACCACGAGCATGTCGTCGGCCCGGCCGACGACGCCGCCGGGCAGCCGGGCGAGCGTGCGCCCGCACGGGCAGGCCGTGCTGTCGCGGACCACCACGTCGCCGGTGGCCCACCGCACCAGCGGCGTCGCCCGCTTGTCCAGGTGGGTGAGCACCAGCAGGCCGGGGGTGCCGTCGGCCACCGGCTCGTGGGTGTACGGGTCGAGCACCTCGGCGTACGCGAAGTCCTCGGCCAGGTGGCCGCCGGCCTGTTCCTCGCACTCCCAGGCGATCGGCTGGAACTCCAGGCTGCCGTAGCCGTCGAAGCACTTCGCGCCCCACCGCTGCTCGATGTGCGCGCGGGTGGCCGGCACTCCGGCGCCCGGTTCGCCACCGACCTGGATCCGCCGCACCGGCGAGTCACGCAGCGGTGTGCCGGCACGTTCCGCGGTCTCGGCCAGGTGCAGCATGAACGACGGTGTCCCGCCGACGGCCGTGGTGCCGTACCGGAAGATGGTGTCGATCTGACGCTGGGTGTCGCCGGACCCGGCGGGCAGCAGCGTCACGCCGATGCGCTGGTAGCCGGCTGTCGCACCGAGCCCGCCGACGAACCAGGCGTAGCTGAACAGGCACTGGTACACGTCGGTGTCCCGGACGCCCTGGCTGTACGCGGCCCGCGCGTACAGGTCGGCCCAGCGGTCCAGGTCGTGCGCGGTCCACAGCACCGGGGTCGGGTTCGAGGTGGTGCCGGAGGAGAAGTGCACCCGGCGGCGGTCGGCCACCGGCGCGGCGACGGCGCTGCCCCACGGCGGGTGGGCGGCCAGGTCGGCCACGTAGTCGGCCTTGCCGACCAGCGGCAGGCGGCGCAGGTCGGCCAGGTCCCGGACGTCGCCCGGGTGGAAGCCGAGCGCGTCCCACCGGGTGCGGTAGAAGTCGCTGGCGGCGTACACATAGGACAGCTGTGCCTTCAGGCGGGTGAGCTGGTACGCGGCCAGCCGCTCGCGCGGCCACGTCTCGGCCTCGTGCCAGTGGCGCGCGGAGAACGGCCCGGTCATCGCGGGCTCCGGCGCAGCCCGCCGACGATGAAGTCCGCGTACTCGTCGGCGAGCCGCTGGCGGGTGTTGTAGTCGCCGCGCTGCGGGTCGTACCAGAGGCTGATCCAGTTCAGCGCGCCGAGCAGCGGCTTGGTGGCCAGCCGGCTGTCCACCTCGCGGAACACCCCGGCCTCGCGGCCCTCGTCGATGACGTCGGCGAAAATCTGCTCGTACCGGTCGCGCATGGCGATCACGGTCTCCAGGGCCTGCTGCTGCGCCGGCGCCTCGCCGAGGCGGCGCATCTCGACCGCGCGCATCGCCACCCGCTGGAACGAGTTGCGGGTCATCATCAGCCCGGCGTGGTGGTGCGCCATCCGCCAGAGCCGGGTGGCCGGGTCGAGACCACCGTTGCCGGCGATCGGCTCGATGCCGTCGATCAGCTCCTGCATCCCGGTGGTGACGATGTCCAGGAAGACGTCCGCCTTGGCGCGGTAGTAGTGGTAGACGCGCCCCTTGGTGGCGCCCATCTCGCGGGCGATGTCGTCGATGGTGGTGGCCGCGTACCCGTTGCGGGTGAACGCGGTGGCGGCCGCCTCCAGGATGTCCCGCCGGCCGGGGGCGGGCGGGCGCGTGGTGGTCTCGTCGTCGGCGCTCATGCGGCGGTCTCCGGTGCGGTGTCGGGTACGACGGCGAGCGGGCGGATCGGTGACCCGGTGCCGCCCCGGATGGACAGCGGGGCGGCGATGAAGAAGAAGTCCCAGACCTCCTCGGCGGCCAGCGGCGCGAGGTTCATCGCCTCCATGATCGGCACGCCGTGGTCGACGAGCAGGTGGCAGTGCACCGCCAGCGCGGGGCTGGGCATGTGCTCGAACGCGATGGTGTCCGCGCCGGCCGCCACCACGCCGTGGTCGGTGAGCCAGCGCGCGCCGCTGACGTCCACGCCGGGTGCGCCGGTGGCGACACCGAGGTACGCGGCGTTGTCCGTCCACTTCTCGTCCCAGCCGGTGCGCACCAGCACCACGGCACCGGGGCGGGGGCGGGGCCGGTCGGCGAACCAGCGCTCGAACAGCTCCGCGCCGACGCCGTCGGCGGGCGTCAGCGGCCGGCCGAGCGCTACTGTCGCGTCCACCAGGTGACCGGGCGCCAGCATGGGCGGCAGGTCGTGCACGGACACGTCCGGCACCCCGCCGGCGTACGACTGGCTCGCCGTGACGTCCACGCCGCCGTACACCTTGCCGAGCCGGGAGACGTGCGCGAGCCCGTCGACGTGGGTGCCCACGTGCCCGCCCGTGGTGATCATCTCGGCGGCGGCGGAGACGCCGTCCGGGTACATGATCTCGCCGTGCCGCTTGGTCAGCGTGAAGCTGTACGGCGGGTGGTTCGGGTGGTGCGGGATGCCGGTGTACATCTGCTGCGCCAGGTCGAACACCCGGCTGGCGCCGGACGCGGGCCAGTCGACGCTCAGCCGCCAGGGCGCGCTCATGCCGCCACCGAAGCCTTGATCGCCCGGCCCAGCACCAGCCGCTGGATCTCCGAGGTGCCCTCGTAGATCTCCAGGATCCGCTGGTCCCGGTAGAGCCGCTCGGCCGGGCAGGGCTTGCAGAAGCCGTCCCCGCCGAACACCTGCACGGCGGTGTCGACCGCCCGGTGCGCGACCTCGCTGGCGTACAGCTTGGCCATCGCGCCGAGGATGCCGACGTCGCCGCCCTCCTGGTGCGTCCGGGCCGCCTCGAAGGTGATCATCCGGGCGGCGGTGATGCCGGTGGCGACGTCCGCCAGCGGGAACGAGATGCCCTGGTTGTCGATGATCGGCCGGCCGAACGTCTCCCGCCGGACCGCCTCCCGCGACGCGACGTCGAAGCCGGCCAGGGCGACGCCGAGCGACTGGGCCGCGACGCTGATCCGCCCGGCGGACAGCGTCTGCATGGCCAGCCGCATTCCCCGGTTGAGGTCGCCGAGCACGTCGCCGTCGGGCACCCAGGTGTCCAGCTTGAGGTTGCTGGTGAGCGTCCCGCGGATGCCCATCTTGTCCTCGTACCTGTCGATGACCACGCCGTCGGCGTCCTTGTCCACCAGGAACGCGGTGATGCCGCGGGTGCCGGCCTGCGGGTCGGTGAGCGCGAAGACCACGTAGTACCGGGACGCGCCGCCGTTGCCGATGTAGATCTTCTCGCCGCGCAGCCGCCAGCCCGCTCCCTCGCGTTCGGCTGTGGTGCGGATGCGGGCGGCGTCGCTGCCGGCGCCCTCCTCGGTCAGCGCGAAGCTGATCGCCTCGCCCCGGGCCAGACCGCCGAGGTAGCGCTCGCGCTGCGCGGGCGTGCCGGCCAGCACCAGAGGGGTGGCGCCCAGCGCGTACGCGGTGAGGATCGCGCCGGTCGACGGGCAGGCGCGGGAGACCTCCTCGATGACCGCGCAGGCGGTGACGAACGACGCGCCCCGCCCGCCGTGCTCGCGCTCCACGAGCAGCCCGGCCAGCCCTTCGTCGACGAGCACCCGCACGCTCTCCCACGGGTAGCGCTGCTCCCTGTCGAGTTCCTCGGCCAGCGGCGCGAAGTGGCGCGCCGCCACGTCCCGGGCGAGGTCGCGCCAGTGGCGTCCCTCGTCGTCCAGGCGTGGCTCCCAGATCACGGACACGTGGTGCCTCCCGGTTCTCCGGCGCGGGCCGGTCGTTGCGCGCCGCGCCATACCGTTGCGTATGTCGAGATGTCTAGGCGGTGCTCGTTGTCGGTGTCAAGCGGATCCCGGATGCTGTTTCCCCTTGTGTGCGCGGCTTTCGGCGATGGTGGCTCGGATCTTGACGACATACCGATGGGTATGTTCGCCTGGTGCGGACGACAGGGAGGTGATCCGTGGAACCCGTCGGTTACGCGGTACACGACGCGGTGGCGGTCGCCACCATCGACCGGCCGCAGACCCGCAACGCGCTCAGCGCCGACGTCCTGCGCGCGCTCGCCGCGGCCATGGACCGGGCCGAGGCCGACCCGGAGGTACGGGTGCTGGTGCTGACCGGCGGCCCGCGGCTGTTCGCCTCGGGCGCGGACATCCGCGAGCTGCGCCGGACGTCCCCGGCCGACTACCTGCTCTCCGAGCGGCTGGAGTGCTGGAACCGGTTCGCCCGCTTCGGCAAGCCGGCCGTCGCCGCGGTCGCCGGATACGTCCTGGGTGGCGGGTGCGAGCTGGCCATGACGTGTGACGCGGTGGTCGCCGCCGACTCCGCCGTGTTCGGCCAGCCGGAGATCAACCTCGGCATCATCCCGGGCGCCGGCGGCACCCAGCGCTGGGCCCGCGTCGCCGGCCGGTTCCGGGCCGCCGAACTGGTGCTCGGCGGCCGCCTGGTGGACGCCTGGACCGCGCAGCGGATGGGCCTGGTCAGCCAGGTGGTACCTGCCGAACGGGTGGTCGAGGCGGGGATCGTGCTCGCCGCCTCGATCGCCGCCCGCAGCCCGGTCGCGGCCCGGCTCGGCAAGCAGGCGCTGCGGACCGCCGAGGAGGTCGGCCTGACCGCCGGCCTCGCCCACGAGCGTTCGCTGCTGCTGACGCTGCTGTCCACCGACGACCACATCGAGGGCATCGACGCGTTCCTGGAGAAGCGTCCGGCCCGATTCACCGGCCGATAGGAGAGAGACGTGACGCAGGTACACGAGGCCACCGACCCGGGCGCGGGCGAACGGCTCGGCCCGGCCGCCCGCGCCGCCCTGCTCGACGCGCTCAAGCGGCACGCCCGTACGCCGGGGGAGCCCCTGCTGATCCGCGTCCAGGGTGACGCGTGGCGGCACGAGCCGGACGACCTGGCCCAGCCGGTGGTGAGCGGGCAGTTGCACGAGCTGGTGCTGCGGGTGCACGCCGCGCCCGGCCCGGTGATCGTCCACGTCGACGGCGCCGTACGCGGCCTCGGGCTCGGCCTGGCGCTCGCCGCGGACCTGCGCGTCGCCGCGCCCACCGCCACGTTCGGCACCGGCTCGCCCGCGGCGTTCCTGGCCGGCGGTGCCGGACGGCTGCTCGCCGGTGTCGCCGGCACCGGCGTGCTGGCGCACCTGGCCTGGACCGGCGCCACGCTCGACGCCGAGGAGGCGCTGCGGCACGGCCTGGTCGGCTCGGTGTCCGCCGACCCGGACGCCGGGGCCGTGCTCGCCGCGCGGGTCGGCGCGATCGGCGCGGGCACGGCGTCCGCGCTGGCCCGCGCGCTGCGCGGCCGGGACCGGCCGGAGCTGACCGGCGCGCTGGACTACGAGTCCTGGCTGGCCGGCGTCGGGTGAGCCGGGGCGGGGGACCGCCGCTGCGGCGGTCCCCCGGGCCCGGTGCCGGAGCATCAGGCCACGGCCTCCAGGCCGGCGCGCGCGACCTCCATGTCCTGCGTGTAGTGCCCGCCGCTGACCCCGATGCCGCCGATCACCGCGCCGTCGGCGGTGATCGGGTAGCCGCCGCCGAAGACGACGAGCCGGTCGATGCCGGTGGTCGCGCCGGTGGCCAGGGGCGCGTCGTCCTTGATGAAGTCGTACCAGCCGTCGGTGGGCATGCCGAAGCCCGCCGCCGTGTACGCCTTGTCCTGCGCGACCTGCACCGACAGCAGCGCGGCGCCGTCCATCCGGGCGAACGCCTTCAGCACGCCGCTCTCGTCGACGACGGCGATGACGCAGGGCAGCGTCATCTGCTCGGCCTTGGCGATCGCGGCGGCGAGGATCCGCTGGGCGGCGCCGATCGTGACCGACGTCTTGGTGAAGTTGTCCATGAGGGGGTTCCTTCCGTGGTGGTGGGTGGGGTGGGACAGGGCTCAGACGACGCCCGCGGCGCGCAGGCGGGAGATCTCGTCGCCGTCGAGCCCGGCGACGTCGCGGAGCACCTCGTCGGTGTGCTCGCCCAGCTCGGGCCCGACGCGGCGGATGCCGCCGGGCGTCGCGGTCAGCTTCGGCACGACGTTCTGCATCGGGAACTCGCCGAGGTCCGGGTGCTCCAGCCGGACGATCGCCTCCCGGGCGGCGAAGTGCGGGTCGGTGAGCATCTCCTTGGCGGTGTAGATCCGGCCGGCGGGGACACCGTGGCGGTGCAGCAGCTCCAGCAGCTCGTCCCCGGCGTACCCGGCGCACCACTTGGCGATCAGCTCGTCCAGTTCGCGCTGGTGCCGGCCGCGGCCGGTGTGGCCGGCGAACCGCGGGTCGGCGGCCAGTTCCGGTTGCGCCATCGCCTCGGCCAGCCGCCGGAACACGGTGTCCTGGTTGGCCGCGATCACGACCATGCCGCCGTCGGAGGCGACGTAGACGTTGCTCGGCGCGATGTTCGGCAGGATCGAGCCGGTGCGTTCCCGGATGTAGCCGCCGATCGCGTACTCCGGCACCAGCGACTCCATCAGCGCGAGCACCGACTCGTAGATGGCGCTGTCGACGATCTGGCCCCGGCCGGTCGCCTCGGCCACCCGCAGCGCGCCCATCGCGCCGACGGCGGCGAACGTGCCGGCCAGCGAGTCGCCGATGCTGATGCCGACCCGGCTGGGCAGCGAGTCGGGATCACCCGTGGTGTAGCGGATGCCGCCCATCGCCTCACCGATCGAGCCGTACCCGGCGCGTTCGGCGTACGGTCCGGACTGCCCGTACGCCGACACCCGTACGATCACCAGCCGCGGGTTGATGTCCCACAGCACGTCCGGGCCGACGCCCCAGCGCTCCAGCGTGCCGGGCCGGAAGTTCTCCACCAGGACGTCGGCCTCGGCGGCGAGCCGGCGGAGCACCTCCTGCCCCTCCGGGACGCGCAGGTTGAGGGTGACCGAGCGCTTGTTTCGCCCGAGCACCGGGAACCACAGCGACTTGCCGTACGGGCGCTCGCGTCCCCACTCGCGCATCGGGTCGCCCCGGCCCGGCTCCTCCAGTTTGATCACGTCGGCGCCGAGGTCGCCGAGGATCTGGCCGCAGAACGGCCCGGCCAGCAGGACCCCGGCTTCGATCACGCGCAAGCCGGACAGTGGGCCGCGGGCATAGTCGTTCATGTCGTCCCTGTTCTCTCGTCGGTCGTTCCGGTGGTGCGGGTGGAGGTCAGGCCGGCACGGTGTGCGGCCGGGCCTCCGGCTCGGGTTCCGGCGCCGGGGAGTGCCGCTGCGTACGCTGGCGGATCCAGCCGAGCGACACCGCGCCGAGCAGCGTGACGCCGAGCAGGATGTCGCCCAGCGGCAACGGCATGCCGCGCAGCCGGAAGATGTTCAGCACGATGCTCAGCGAGAGCAGGCTCAGGAACGCCGTGATCGGGTTCCCGTGCCCGCCGCCGGCCAGCCGGAACCCGGCGATCAGCAGCGCGCCGTAGACGTACAGTTCGGTGCCCTCGCCGAGGGTGACGGCCGAGGCGCCGGTGCGCATCACCTGGATGCAGCCGGCGACCGCCGCGGCGGTGCTGGTCAGCACGAACAGCGCCAGCTGGACCCGGCCGGCCCGGATGCCGGCGCGGGCGGCGACCACCTCGTCGCCGCCGGTGGCGCGCAGGTGGGTTCCCCAGCGGGACCGGCGGACCAGCGCGCCGCACACCAGGGCGAGCCCCAGCACCACCAGGACCGGCACCGGCAGCGGCCCGATCGTGGTCTTCAGCGCGGTGCTGAGTTCCGGGGTGTACGCGGCCACCGAGCTGCCGTCGCTGATCACCTTCGCCAGGCCGCGGGCGGCGACGAGCATGCCCAGCGTGGCGATCAGTGGCCAGACGCCGAACACCAGCGCGAGGCCGCCGTTCGTGAGTCCGGCCAGCAGCCCGGTGCCGAGCGCGGCGAGCACGCCGATCTGCCACGAGCCGGAGGCGGTGTAGACGGTGGCGTAGACGACCGCGCCGAGGCCGAGGACCGAGCCGACGCTGAGGTCGGCGACGCCGCCGGTCATCGCCAGGCTCGCCGCGAGCAGGACGATCGCCGGGGCGAGCATGTCGCCGAGCATGCTGGAGATGTTGGCGCGGGTGGCGAAGTCGGGCGCGAAGCTCAGCGCGGCGGTCACGGCGACCACGAACAGCAGCACGCTCGTGGTGGACGGGCGGCTGAGCAGGGTGGCCCATCCGGGCCGGGTACCCGTTGTCGTCATGGGGTGCTCCTGACGCTGTTGACGGCGAGCGCGACCGCGAGCACGACTCCCTCGACGACCGGCTGCCAGCTGGACGAGACCCCCCAGGTGACGATCGCCGTGGGCAGCGTGTTGAGCAGCAGCAGCGCGACGGCGACGCCGACGAAGCTGCCCCGGCCGCCGGTGAGCGCCATCCCGCCGAGCAGCAGGATCGAGATCACCCGGAACTCGGTGCCGGGGGTCAGCGTGGACTGGACGATGTCGCCCTGGGACGCGAGGACCAGCCCGGCGAGGCCGGCGATCAGGCCGCAGAACACCAGCGCGCCGGCCTGGATCCGGTCCGGCCGCAGGCCGCGCACGAGCGCGGCCTGCCGGTTGCCGCCGACCGCGACGAGGTGCCGGCCCAGGCGGGTCCGGCCGGCCACGAACGCGACGGCGGCGAGCAGCACCAGCATGATCCAGAAGACCCGCGGTACGCCGAACAGGTCGCCGGCGACGTGCCGGCGCAGGAAGCTGTCGCGCGGGATCGGCACGAACTCGATGAACAGCCGGGTGGTGCCGCTGACCAGGAACATCGTGCCGAGCGTGGCGACGATGGGGTGGATGCGCACGCGCACGATCAGCGCCGCGTTGACGACGCCGATCAGCGTGCCGAACACCAGCACCGCGACAAGCACCAGGGCGAACGACGCGCCGTCGGTCAGCAGCTGGGCGGCGATCAGCGCGGCGGCCACCGCCGTCACGCCGACGGACAGGTCGAACTCGGCGCCGCTGAGCATCACCAGGCTGACGCCGACGACCAGGATGCCGATGAACGCCATGTTGAAGGCCACGGCGATGACGGTCTGGTGGGACAGGAAGGCCGGCGACTTCACGGCGGTGGCCAGCACCAGCGCCACCCAGAGCGCGGCCAGGGCGAGTGTGGCGCCGTGGCGGCGGAGCACGGGAAGACCCGTGCTCCGCCGGACGGCTGCCTGCGGGGCAGACACGGACATGGTCAGGTGCTCACTTGCCGAGCCCGTACGTCTCGGTACCCGCGGGACAGTACTGCTCGGCGGCAGACTTGGCCGGGGCGTCCTTGGCGTAGAGCGCGTCGATCCGCTCCTTGAGCGGCGGGATGGACGACACGGCGTCCTTCGGGAACGCGCAGACCGGGTTGAACAGCGCGTTCGGGTCCTTCGGCGAGTCGACCACGGGGATCTTCTCGCCGCCGACCATCCGGTCGAGGATCGTGTAGATCTGCTTGGCGTAGCCCTCGTACCAGAACGCGGTCGAGCCGCCGAGTCCCGGCGTGTCGACCCCGAACAGCATGAGATCGGCGCCGAGGCCGTAGCCGTAGATCTCACCGGCGCGGCTGAGCTGCTCCGCGGCGTTGATGGTGCCGATGATCATGTTGTCGTTGCCGCCGAGCGCGAGGATCTTCTTCGCGTCGGGCTTGGAGACCAGGATGTCGCGGGCGACGCCCTGGGCACCGTCCGGCGTGGTCGGCGAGTTGCGCCGGGTGATGACGCCGTCGATGTCCGGGCACACCTCCTTGAGTCCCTTGAGGATGCCCTCGGTGCGCAGCAGCGCCACGTCACCGGACTCCTCGTTCTCCAGCACCGTCACGAGGTCCGGCTTGCAGTCCCACTTCTCCTTCGCGTACGTCCCGCCGGCCCGGCCGGACAGCCGTCCCGACTCGACGTTGTTGATCCCGAAGAAGTGCGCGCCCGGGTGGGCGATGTCGATCGCGATGACCGGGATCCCGGCCTTGTTGAAGATGTCCATGATCTGCGGCGCGACCTTGCCGTCACCCTGGAACTCCACCACGTGGGTGACGCCGCGGGAGACCATGGTCTCGGCGTTCGCCACCGCGGTCGGCCCGTCCCGGTCGTTGTTGAGCACGAGAATCTCCCACCCGCGCTTCTCGGCCTCCTTGCGCATGCCGACGTCGATGGCCCCCAGCACGGGGCTGGCCGGCTCGGCGAAGTTGGCGAACCCGATCCGGACCTCCTTGGCCTCCATGGCCTTGCCCTCCGTGGGGGCCGCCGGGGCCGCCCCCTCGGTGGAACATGCCGCCGTCATGCCCAGCGCGACGACGAGCGCGGCGCTCGCGAACGATCTGCGTCTCACTCTGATCCCTTCTCTCGGGCTTGCTTCGGCCGGTGCGGCCGGTGTCAGGACTCGGTCACCGGTGTGGCGGGCGCGGCACCGGTGATCAGGGCGACGATGTCGCCGGAGGACGCCTCGGCGGTGGTCAGCTCGCCGACGGTGCGTCCCTGTCGCATGACCGTGACCCGGTCGGCGACGCGGAAGACGTGTTCGAGGTTGTGCGAGATCATCAGCACCGCGATGTCCTGCTGCTTGAGCGCGGTGATGATCTCCAGGACGTGCCCGGACTCGGTGACGCCGAGCGCCGCGGTCGGCTCGTCGAGCATCACGATGTTGCGGCCCCACATGGTGGCCCGAGCGACGGCGAGCGCCTGGCGCTGTCCGCCGGACATCGAGGACACGTGCGAGGACAGCGAGGGCAGCCGGGCGCCGATGCGGTCGACGGCCTTCTGCGTCCGCTCCGCCATCGCGCGGCGGTCCACCAGGCGCAGCAGCCGGGACATCGGGCCGCGGCCCAGCGGTTCCCGGCCCAGGAAGACGTTCTCCGCCGCGCTCATCGAGTCGATCAGCGACAGGTCCTGGTAGACGGTCTCGATGCCGGCGTCGAGCGCGTCGGCGGGGCCGGCGAAGCGGCGGGGCGCGCCGTCGACCAGGATCTCGCCGCGATCCGGCGTGACCACGCCGGCGAGCGTCTTCACCAGCGTCGACTTGCCGGCGCCGTTGTCGCCCATCAGCGCCATGACCTCACCCCGTCGCAAGGTCAGTGACGCGTCGCGCAGGGCCCGTACGGCGCCGAAGCTGCGGGCGATGCCGCGCGCCTGCAGGACCGGTGTGGTGGTGGGGGGTGGGACGTCGTCCCGGCGGCGCTCGACGTCCCCGGGACGAGGGACTGCCGCTGCCTGCTCTGTCATGGCGAGAGAGTCAAGCAATGTATGCAATCACTGTCAAGGATTCGCGGCGAACCAATGGTTCCGGTGCTCGCCGCCGGGTCTCATTCGACCCGACGTGTCGAGAAAATCGGGAAAACCACGAGGTGGCGACGCCGGTCGTGGCGTGTGCCGACGGCTCGAGTGGACGACGAGGGCATCTTGACCGCTCCGATCTGCGCCCCTATGTTGTGTACATTCTCGGGCCGATGGTGGCCGCGATCACATACCGCGCACTGCCGCGACGGGCGGCCGGCGCGGTGACCGGCCGCGCCCGTCCACCGCTCGTCACGCTCCCGTCGACAGGAGAACGGAGTTGACATGATCAATGGGATGGTCGTGGTGGACGGTGTCGTCCACGGGTACGACTTCCGGCCCGCGAACCGGGCGCCGCACTGCTCCCAGGCCGCGTACGACGGCATGGTGAACGCGCTGTACCGCATCGGCCACACCTCGGTCGAGTCGCCGGCGCCCGGCTACCTGATGACGCGGGACGAGTTCACCGCCGGCTGGACCGCCGAGGAGCTGGCGGACATCGTGTTCGTGGAGAGCGCCGTCGACGTGATGATCTACCACGGCGTGGAGATCGACGGCTTCTTCGACGGCGGCGCCTCGCCGTACGAGCTGGGCCGCGAGCTGAAGCGGCGGTACCCGGACCGGGTGCTGCTGTTCGCGCCGGTGGACCCGCTGCGCGGCCCCGCCGAGCTGGACCTGATGCAGCAGCGCGCCGAAGAGGACGACATCGACGGGTTCAAGTTCTATCCGACCAACGGGCTGATCGACCCGGAGGTGAACTCCTCGAAGCTGATGCTGCTGGACGACTGCGAGCTGGCGTTCCCCTACCTGCAGAAGGCGCTCGACCTCGGCGTCCGGCACATCGGCGCGCACAAGGCGGTGCCGGCCGGAGCCGGTCCGCGGGTGCTCAACCACGTCGACGACGTGACCTGCGCGGCGATCGCCTTCCCGGACCTGACGTTCGAGGTGGTGCACAGCGGCTGGGCGTTCCTGGAGGACTGCGCGCTGCAACTGCGGACGCACCCGAACATCTGGGCGACCATCGAGTCGGTGTCGAACATGATCGTGCGCAAGCCGCGCCGGTTCGCCGAGATCGTCGGCATGCTCATGATGCACGGCGGTACGGATCGCATCATGTTCGCCACCGGCGTGCCGTCCGCGCACCCGCAGCCGATCATCGAGGCGCTGACGACGTTCGAGATGCCCCGGGACCTGGTCGAGGGGTGGGGCTTCCCCGAGTTCACCCCGGACGTGCTCGCCAAGCTGATGGGCGGCAACGCGCTGCGCCTGCACGGCCTGGACGAGAGCGCGGCGCGCGCGGCGGTGGCGGGTGACGACCTGGCCCGGCGCCGCGAGGACTACCTCGCGCACGCGCCCCGCCCGTGGGCACTCCACCGGGAACGGCTGGCGGCATGAGCGGCGCGGACCCGGTCGCCGCCGACCTGCGGTCACGCCTGCTGACCGCGTGCAACACCGTGTACGACCCCTGCGGGCTGGGCGTCGGCCGGCGGGTGGGCATCGTCGACATGGGGCTGGTACGCGACGTGCGGGCGTACCGCGAGCCGGACGGCCGGCTGCGGGTGACACTCGACCTGATCACCACCGGTCCGTTCTGCATGTACACGCCGTTCTTCGAGCAGAGCGTGCGCCGGGAGATCGGACGGGTGGCGCCGGAGGTCGACGACGTCGAGGTCGAGTGGGGCGACAGCACCGACTGGTCCGAGGCGCTGATGACCGAGCACGGCCGCGCGATCCTGCGCATCGGGCGTTCCGCAGCACCCGTCCGCTGACGCGTACCCCGAGAGCTTCACGTCGGAAAAATACAATTTCTCCGCCCGGTCGGGGCGAACGCGCCTCCCTCGTGGGCTGGCGAAACGCTCGCCAACAGGGCTTATGTTTCGGCATTGTGAACTATTGACTGTCGATGTTGATCGTGTTGGACTGCGATTGCATGCAACCCGAAGCGCCCGTCACGCGCCGGGTTTGTTCTCGCCCCTCCCTGCGCCGACTCATCGACGTGCTTCTTTTCGACGCCTGCCACCCACCGAGGGAGTAGCACCGTGACACACACTTTCGGAGCCCGCCGGCTCCGCGCCGCCGCCGCCGCGTTCGGGGTGGCCGCCCTTCTGCTCACCACCGCCGCCTGCGGATCGGGTGAGGACAGCGCGGCCTCCGACACGCCCGCCGCGGTCAACGACGAGTACACCGAGATGGCCCGCAAGCTGATCGCCGCCGGCACCGGCGGGATGCTCTACTTCGAGGGCAAGGAAGCCGACATCACCCTCGACAAGATCAAAATCTACGAGGAGTGGTCCGGGCCGACGACCTCGGTGAAGCCGCCGGCGAACGGCAAGCTCAACATCATCGTCTGCAAGATCGGCACCTCCTGCGAGGAGGTCGGCAAGCGGGCCACCGCCATCGCCGAGAAGCTCGGCTGGAGCGCCGAGATCCTGGACGGCCAGGGCACCCCGGAGGGCTACCAGAAGGCACTGGCCACCGCCGCCGCCAACAAGCCTACCGCCGTCATCACCGTCGCCATCCCGGAGAACCAGGTCGCCGACGGCATCGCCGAGCTGCAGAAGGCGAAGATCCCGGTGGTGGGCGTCTCCGCCGTCGCCGAGGGCGGCGCGGTCGGCTACGACGCGCACGTGTCCAGCCGGGAGACGTTCCAGGCGGTGCTGGCCACGGCGAAGGCCGTCGCCGACTCCAACGGCAAGGCCAAAGTCGTCTTCCTCTGGGACGTCGGCTACCCGCACCTGGTCGAGGCGCTCAACGCCAGCAAGCGCGTGCTCGCCGGCTGCACCGGCTGCGAGCTGCTGGAGGTCCGCGAGCGCACGCTGGCGCAGGCGGTCGACCCGATCGAGATGCAGAACATCACCACCTCGCTGATCCAGAAGCACGGCGACAACCTGCAGTACATCCTCACGCCGTACGGCAACGGCGTGGAGTCCGTCATCGCCGCCATCCGGGCCGCCGGGCGCAACGACATCAAGGTGCTGTCCAAGAACGCCGAGCCGGAGCGGCTGGGCAGCGTGGCCGCCGGTGACCAGCTCGCCGACTTCGGCGCCATCCGCGGCTGGAACGCCTACGCCGCCATCGACCAGGTCGGCCGGCTCGCCGCCGGTCAGCCCGCGCTGCCCGACGCCGAGCAGGGCATCCCGGCCACCGTCTTCGACAAGTCGAACGCGCCCAAGGACGGCGCTGTCGACTGGAACAGCTACGTGAACTACGCCGAGCGCTACGAGAAGATGTGGAGCGAGGCCCGATGAGTGCCGCCCCGGTGCTGGAGGCGGTGGGCGTCAGCAAGTCCTACGGCCGGGTACGCGCCGTCACCGACGTCTCCTTCGACGTACGCCCGGGCGAGATCCTGGGCGTCGTCGGGGACAACGGCGCCGGCAAGTCCACGCTGATGAGCATGGTCAGCGGCGCGCTGGCGCCGGACTCCGGCCGCCTGCGGGTGGCCGGCCGGGACCTGACGCCGCACACCATCGGCGCGGCCCGTACCGCCGGAATCGAGATGATCTACCAGGACCTCGGGCTCTCCGACAACCTGAGCATCGTCGAGAACGTCTTCCTCGGCCGCGAGTGGACCGGCGGCGTACGCGGCCTGCCCGTGCTGCGCAAGCGGGCGATGCGCGAGCGCACCCGGGCGGTGCTGGAGGAGCTCGGCATCGACCTGCACGACATGAACGTGCTGGTCGAAGGGCTCTCCGGCGGGCAGCGGCAGATGGTCGCCATCGCCCGCGCGCTGGTCACCGAGAACGAGCCGCGCGTCATGGTGATGGACGAGCCGACGGCCGCGCTCGGCACCACCGAGTCCGACGGCGTCAACGCGCTGATCCGCCGGCTGCGCGACCGCGGCTACGCGGTCATCGTGATCAGCCACCGGATCCCGGAGATCCTGTCGATGGCCGACCGGCTGCTGGTGATGAAGGGCGGCCGCAACGTCTACCACGGCCCCACCGAGGGGCTCGACGTCGAGCGGTGCGTGCAGCTGATCGTCGCCGGCACGCTCGCCACGGCGGGGGAGGCGGTCCGATGACCGCCGCCACCACGAAGACGCCCCCGGGCGGCGGCCGCGCCGTCGTCAAGCAGAGCGCCGACCGGTCCCGTGCCGGGGCCGGGGAGCGCGCGGTCGAGGGGGTGAGCCGGTTCGGGCTGCTCGGCATGCTCGCCCTGGTGATCGCGGTCTTCTCCGTGCTCACCCCGGACACCTACTTCACCACCACGAACTTCCGGCTGATCCTGGTCAACCAGACCGTGACGGTGATCGTGGCGATGGCCGCCACGCTGCCGTTGCTGGCGCACTACCTGGACGCGTCGGTCGGCCCGATGCTGGGCCTGGCGCAGGGCGTGAGCATCTGGCTGATCGCGGTGCAGGGCGTACCGATCTGGCTGGCCCTGGTGGCGGTGCTCGCCGTCGGCGTCGCCGTGGGCCTGCTCAACAGCCTGCTGGTGCTGAAGTTCGGCATGAGTTCGATCATCGCGACCCTCGCCGTGGGCAGCCTGCTGATGGGTCTGCTCTACATGGTCACCGGTGGCCGGGTGCTGTACCAGAACGTGCCGCCGGCGTTCACCGAGATCGCCCGTGGCGACCTGGGCGGCATCCCGCTGCCGCTGATCTACCTCGTGGTGCTGGTGCTGGCGCTGGAGTTCATCGTCGTCTGGACACCGTTCGGGCAGCGGCTCTACGCGATGGACGGCAACCTGCGCGGCGCCGCCCGGGCCGGCATCGACGTCCGCAGCTACACCATCCGCGCGTTCGTCGGCGCGGCGGTGCTCGCCTCGCTCGCCGGGGTGCTGCTGGCCTCGCGGATCGGCTCGGCCCAGCCCACGGTCGGCGAGCAGTTCCTGCTGCCGGCCTTCGCCGCCGCCTTCCTCGGCGCCGCCGCGCTGCGACCCGGCCGGGTCAACATCCTCGGCACCGTGATCGCCGCGTACTTCATCACCTTCACCATCGCCGGCCTGCAACACCTCGGCGCCGCGACCTGGATCGAGCGCGTCTTCAACGGCCTCGCCGTCATCGCCGGCGTCTCGGTCGCCGCCTGGTCGGTACGGCGCCGCCGCCAGCTCGCGGTCCGGCACGTCGAACGCCTGGAGCACGACACCACCCCGAAGGGACGCCCCACCCCATGAAGAACGGCTTCTTCGTCCTCGACAACGCCATCCACATGTACAAGCTCACCGACGAGAACATCGACTTCAACCACGGCGGGAAGAAGTCGACGAACGCGCTCGTCGAGTACGCCCGCAAGTACTCCGCACCGGGCTACCCGTACGACGACATCTCCGGCCGCGAACTGTCCGTCGAGGACGCGTACCGGCTGATGTTCGAGGAGTCCGACACCGACATGGCGATGGCCCAGACGGTGCCCAGCCACGGCGGCTGGAAGCTGGGTTTCTCACCGGCGGAGAACAACTACAAGCTCAAGGAGGCGTACCCGGACCGGGTGCTGTTCTGCGGCGGCGTCGACCCGATCACCCACGGCCGCTACGGCGCGGTGACCGAGATGATCCGGCAGATCGAGGAGTGGGGCGCCACCAGCTTCAAGTTCTACCAGGCGCACTCCGGCGGCCTGTCCTGGAAGATCGACGACCGGCAGGTCGCGTACCCGCTGTGGGAGACCGCCCTGGAGCACGGCGTGACGAACGTGCAGTTCCACAAGGGGCTGGCGTTCAACACCCAGCACATCGCCGACCTGGCGCCGTACGACCTGGAACGCGCGGCGCAGGACTTCCCCGAGATGACGTTCATCGTGCACCACCTCGGTGAGCCGTTCATCAACGAGACGATCAACATCGCCGCCCGGTACGAGAACATCCACCTCGCGCTCACCGCCTGGATCAACCAGTACCCGGTCGCGCCCCGCGCCGCGCTGCACGCCATCGGCAAGTGCCTGCTGCACGTCGGCCCGGACCGGCTGCTGTGGGGCTCCGAGGCGTTCGTCTGGCCGAAGGTGCAGGCGTACATCGACCTGTTCGCCGAGATGCAGATGCCGGAGGACCTCCAGGACGGCTACGGCTACCCGGAGCTGACCGACGAGATCAAGGAGAAGATCTTCGGCCTGAACTTCGCCCGGGTGCTCGGCATCGACGTGAAGGCCAAGAAGAAGGAGCTGTACGGCAAGAGCGGCAAGAAGTCCGCGAAGAAGGGCCGCAAGGATGGGCGCTGACAAGACGGCGAAGGCCGCCGACCGCGCGCTCGACGGCAAGGTACGCCAGCTCGTCGAGGCGCACGGCGGCGGCGTCACCGTCGACGTGGACGCCGACGGCGACGCCCGGGTGACGTTCCACGGCCGCTGCGCGGCCTGCCCGTCGGCGCCGGTCACCATGGGCTCGCTGGTCCGCCCGGCGCTGCTGAAGATCGAGGGCATCCGCTCGGTGACCCGGGCGGGCGCGGTCTCCCGCTTCGCCGAGGCGCGCATCGAGAAGATGTTCGGACTGTCGGAGCCGGCCGGATGACCGGCGCCTTTCCCGACGGGCCGCTGACCGGCGTACGCGTGGTGGAGGCCGGCGTGCTGCTGGCCGGACCGTTCTGCGCGCAGCTGCTCGGTGACTTCGGCGCCGAGGTGATCAAGGTCGAGCAGCCGGACGGCGGCGACCCGATGCGGCAGTGGGGGCGGGAGAAGCCGCACGGCAAGTCGCTGTGGTTCCCGGTGGTGGCCCGCAACAAGAAGTCGGTCACCTGCAACCTGCGGGTGCCGGAGGGGCAGCAGCTCATGCGCGACCTGCTCGCCGGCGCCGACGTGTTCGTGGAGAACTTCCGCCCGGGCACGCTGGAACGCTGGGGGCTCGCGCCGGAGGAGCTGCACCGGATCAACCCGCGGCTGGTCGTCGTGCGGGTCACCGCGTTCGGGCAGGACGGCCCGTACGCGTCCCGCGCCGGCTACGGCTCGATCGGCGAGGCGATGGGCGGGATCCGGCACGTCACCGGCGACCCGTCCACGCCGCCGAGCCGCATCGGCGTCAGCCTCGGCGACTCGCTGGCCGGCACGTTCGCCGCGCTCGGCGCCATGATGGCGTTGCGGGTGGCGGGCAGCACCGGCCAGGGCCAGGTGGTGGACAGCGCAATCTACGAGTCGGTGCTGGCGCTGATGGAGTCGCTGGTGCCGGAGTACGCGCTCACCGGCTACGTCAGGGAGCGGACCGGCTCGATCCTGCCCAACGTGGCACCGAGCAACGCGTACCCGACGCGCGACGGCGCCACCGTCCTGATCGCCGCGAACCAGGACACGGTGTTCCGCCGCCTGGCGGCGGCGATGGGCCGCCCGGACCTGGCCGACGACCCCCGGTACGCCACCCACGCCGCCCGCGGCGCGCACCAGGCCGAACTCGACGACCTGATCGCGGCGTGGACCGTCACGTTCGAGCCGGCCGCGCTGCTGCGGCTGCTGCATCTGAGCGGCGTACCGGCCGGGTCGGTCTACACCGCCCGGGAGATGCTGGCCGACGAGCACTTCGCCGCGCGCGAGGCGATCGTCGAACTCGACCACCCGGAGATGGGCGCGTTCCCGATGCAGAACGTCGCGCCCCGGCTGTCCCGCACCCCGGGCCGGCTGCGTTCGGTGGGCCCCCGGCTGGGCGAGCACACCGACGAGGTCCTGCGCCAGGTCCTGTGCCTGGCCGACGACCGGATCACCGAACTGCGCGCCGCCGGCGCGATCTGAGGAGGCAGTCATGGCGAAGAACCCGCACGTGGTGAAGAAGCGCTCGATCTCCGCGCCGGCCGCGCGGGCGATGGTGGCCGCCGCCGTCGCCCGCGCCGAGGAGATGGGCTTCGCGGTCACCGTCGCGGTGTGCGACGAGAGCGGCGTGCTCAAGGCGTACGAGCGGATGGACGGCGCGCCGCTGGTGAGCGTCCAGCTGGCGCAGGACAAGGCGTACACGGCCGTCGGTTTCGGCCTCAGCAGCGACGGCTGGTACGACTTCATCAAGGACGACGGCCCGCTGGCCATGGGCGCCCCGCCCGCGATCGACCGGCTGGTGACCTTCGGCGGTGGCTATCCGGTGAAGGTCGACGACGTGCTGGTCGGCGGCATCGGGGTCAGCGGCGGCCACTACACGCAGGACATGGAGGTCGCGCAGGCCGGACTGAAGGCGCTGTCTTGAACGTCGAGATCGTCGAGGTCGGCCCCCGGGACGGCCTGCAGAACCACCCGGCGGAGCTGACCACCGGGCAGAAGGCCGAACTGGTACGCCGGGCGGTCGCGGCGGGAAGCCGGCGGGTCGAGGTGACGAGCTTCGTCAACCCGGCGAAGGTGCCGAAGCTCGCCGACGCCGACGCGCTGATGGCACTGGTCCGTGACGAGCCGGGCCTGGCCGCGATCGGCCTGGTGATGAACGGGCGCGGACTGGACCGGGCGGTCGCCGCAGGCGTCACCGAGGTCAACTTCGTGGTGGTCGCCACCGACACGTTCTGCCGGCGCAACCAGGGCACGACCACCGCGGAGGCGGTCGCGGAGGTGCGGCGGCTGCTGCCCCGGGCCCGGGAACAGGGGCTGCGCGCGTCGGTCACGGTCGGGGCCGCGTTCGGCTGCCCGTTCGAGGGGGAGACGCCGCCGGAGCGCGTGCTGCGCGTCGTCGACGACCTGGCACCGGTGGCGCCGGACGAGGTGGCGCTCGCCGACACCATCGGCGTGGCCGTGCCGTCCCAGGTGGAGCGGCTGTTCACGGCCGTGCGCGAGCGCACCGGCGCGAGCCTGCGCGGGCACTTCCACAACACCCGCAACCTGGGCCTGGCCAACGTCCTGGCCGCCGTCGGGGCCGGGGCGCGGGCGATCGACGCCAGCGTCGGCGGCATCGGCGGCTGCCCGTTCGCGCCGGCCGCCACCGGCAACGTGGCCACCGAAGACGTGGTGTACGCGCTGGAACGCTCCGGGACCCGGACCGGGGTGTCGCAGGAGGCGGCCATCGGCAACGCCAGGTGGCTGGGCGAGGTGTTCGGCGCCGAGCTGCCGGGCATGCTGAGCCGGGCCGGTGGGTTCCCGTGACCGGGCCGCTGGCCGGACTGCGGGTGCTGGACCTGACCAGCACGTTCTCCGGTCCGTACTGCACGCTGATGCTGGCCGACCTGGGCGCCGAGGTGATCAAGGTGGAGCCGCCGGGCGGCGACATCGCCCGCCAGCTCGGCGCCGCCCGCACCCCCGGCATGGCGGCGGTGTTCCTCAACATGAACCGGGGCAAGAAGAGCGTCCTGCTGGACCTCAAGGCGCCCGCCGACCGGGCCGCGTTCGACCGGCTCGTCCCGACGGTGGACGTGCTGGTGCACAACATGCGCCCGGCCGCCGTGGCCCGGCTCGCGCTCACCTACGACGACGTACGCGCGCTGCACCCGGCGATCGTCTACTGTGCGATCCCGGGGTTCCGGAGCACCGGCCGGCACGCCGACCGGCCCGCGTACGACGACGTGATCCAGGGCGCCTCCGGGATCGCCCGGCTGCAGAGCGTCAACCAGGACCAGCCCGGGTACGTCGTCACCCCGCTCGCCGACAAGATCACCGGACTCACCGCGTCCACCGCCGTGCTCGCCGCGTTGCGGCACCGCGACGCCACCGGCGAGGGGCAGCGCGTCGAGGTGCCGATGTTCGACACGATGGTCGCCTTCGGCCTGCTCGAACAGCTCGACGGCTGGACGTTCGACCCGCCCACCGGGCCGCCGCTCTACCCGCGTACCGCCGCGCCGAACCGCCGTCCGTACGCCACCGCCGACGGGCACCTGTGCGTGCTGATCTACACCGGCCGGCAGTGGGAACGGTTCCTCACCCTGGTCGGGCGCGCCGACCTGCTGCGCCACCCCGACTACGACACCGTCGGCAAGCGGATCGCCAACGCCGACGGGCTCTACCGGGTGGTCGCCGACGTGCTGCGCGGGCGTACCACCGCCGAGTGGCTGGCGGAGCTGTCGGCGATCGACGTGCCGTGCGCGCCGCTGGCGGGCTACGAGGAGATCCTGCGCGAGGAGGAACGGGCCGAAACGGGTCTGGTGTCGATCGTCGAGCACCCGGTGGCCGGGCGGCTGCGCAGCATCGCCCCGCCGATCGTCATGTCGGCCTCGCCGCTGCCGGCCGGTCGGCTCGCGCCGACGCTCGGCGAGCACACCGACGAGGTGCTCGCCGGCACTGAGGGGAGCAGCGGATGAGGGGCAGGGTCGCCGTCGTCACCGGCGCCGGATCGGGGATCGGGCTCGCCGTCGCCCGGCGGCTGGCCGACGAGGGCGCCGAGGTGGTCTCCGCCGACCTGGACGTGTCCGCGTGCGTGGGCGTCCCGGTCACCGCCGACCTGGGCACCCCGGCCGGCGTCGCCGCCGTCGTGCGGGAGGTGACCAGCCGGTACGGCGGCGCGGACGTGCTCGTCAACAACGTGGCGCTCGCGCCGTACCGGGACGCCTTCACCGACATCGACGACGCGGCCTGGCAGCGCACCTGGGACGTCAACGTGATGTCCTGCGTGCGGCTGTGCCGCGCGCTCGTGCCGCTCATGGTCGAGCGGGGCGGCGGCAGCGTGGTCACCATCGGCTCCGAGGCGGCGCGGCACCCGAAGCCGCACATGCTCGACTACGCGGTCAGCAAGGCCGCGCTGCTCAGCCTCGCCAAGGGCCTGGCCCTGGAGTACGGCTCCCGGGGCGTGCGGGTGAACACCGTCGCGCCCGGCCCGACGCGGACCGCGACCATGGACGCCTACCTGGAGTCGGTCGCGCTCCGGCTGGGCATCGACGTCTCCGCCGCCGCCGACCACGTGGTGCACGAGCTGCGCCGGCTGCCGCTGGGCCGGATGAACGAGCCGGAGGACGTCGCCGAGGTGGTGCTGTTCCTCGCCGGGGACCGGGCCCGGCAGGTGACCGGTTCGGAGTACGCCGTCAACGGCGGTTCCACCGCGTCGATGTAGGTTCACCATCGGTGAACAGAGGGGGACGCATGGGCCGGGCCACGCAGTCGGCGTACGAGTCGATCAAGACGCGCATCCTCGGCGGGGCGTACGAGCCGGGGAAGAAGCTGTCCGAGGAGGATCTCGCCGCCGCGGTGGGGGTGAGCCGCACCCCCGTACGGGAGGCGCTGCGCCGGCTGCACGCCGAGGGCCTGGTGGACTGGGAGGCCAACCGGGGCGCCACCGTACCGGCCTGGCGCGAGCAGGACCTGGAGGAGATCTTCGAGCTGCGCGCCCTGCTGGAGGGGTACGGCGCCGAGCTGGCCGCGACCCGGATCACGCCGGAGGAGATCGCCCGGCTGCGCGAGCTGTGCGCCGAGATGGAGGGCTACGCGGCCGGTCAGCGGCGGGACCGGGCGGACCGGATCGCGGTCTGCAACGCGCAGTTCCACGAGATCATCCTGGGCGCCGGGCGGAACCGCCGGTTGAGCGCGCTGCTCGGGGCGGTGGTGCAGACGCCGCTGGTGAACCGCACGTTCCGCCGGTACGACGAGGCGGCGATGGCGCGCAGCATGTCGCACCACCGGGAGCTGATCGACGCGTTCGAGGCACGCGACCGGGCCTGGGCCGGCTCGGTGATGCGGGCGCACATCCTGGCCGCGCGCGCCACCCTCGGCACGCCCTGACCCACGCCGGGCCGGGACACGTCGTAACCCTCGACGGTCCCGGCCCGGCGGCACGGGTCATTCGGCGGACGCCTCGGCGCGGCGCACCACCTCGGTGGCGGCACGCACCACCGCCCGGTCCAGCAACCGCCCGTCGGCGTCGGTGGCCACCCCGGAGCCGCCACGTTCGGCCCGCTCCAGCGCCGCCAGCACGGCCCGGGCGGAGGCCACCTCCTCGGCGGTCGGGGTGAACACCTCGTTGATGGTCGCGACCTGCCCGGGGTGGATGGCGCTGCGGGCCCGGAAGCCCTGCCGCAGCAGCGCCCGGGTGGTCCGCTCCAGCCGTTCCGGGTCGCGCAGCGTCGTCTCCACCGGCCCCACCGCGGGGGCGATGCCGGCGGCCGCCGACGCGACGACGACCTGGGAGCGGATCGGGGCGAACTCCGCCCGGTCCGGCCCGGGCTGCAACCCCAGCTCACCGGCGAGGTCCGCCTCGCCGAGGCCGAGCCGCAGCACCCGGGGCGCTTCGGCCACCCGCGGCGCGGTGAGCACGCCCCGGGCGGTCTCGATCAGCGCCACCACCCGGAACGCCGGGGCGTCCGGACCGAGCCGCCGCTGTACCCGGGTCAGCGCGGCGTCGACCTCGGCGAGCAGCTCCGGCTCGGCCTTCGGCACCCACACCCCGGCCGCGGCGGGGGAGAGGACCTCGACGTCCGCCTCGACCTGGTCGCTGTTGATCCGCACCCACAGCTCGGGTGCGGACGGCGCGGCGGCGCCCAGGAACCCGGCGACCGTCTCCCGGGCCTGCGCCTTGCGGGCCGGCGTGACCGCGTCCTCCAGGTCGAGCACGAGCGCGTCCGCGCCCCGCCCGGCCGCCTTGTCCAGCAGGTCCGCCCGGTCGCCCGGCACGTACAGGTAACTGCGCGCCACCGCCGCCATGTCGTTCCCCCTACCGCTGCGGGCGGGCGAGGTAGCGGCCGGCCGGCTCGCCGGTGACCTTGCCGTCGACGAGCACGTGCTGCCCGCGGACGAAGGTGTCGGTGACCCGGGCGGTCAGCTCGAAGCCCTCGAACGGCGTGTACTCCTGCGTCGACTCGGAGTCCTCCGCGCGCACCGTCCAGGTCGAGTTCGGGTCGACCAGGCAGATGTCGGCGTCGTAGCCCTGCAGCAGCGCGCCCTTGTTGCGCAGGCCGAAGCGCTGCGCCGGGTTCCACGAGGTCAGCTCCGCCACCCGCTGGTACGACAGACCGCGCCGGTTGCCCTCGGTGACCAGGCCGGGCAGCAGATACTCGGCGCCGCCGAAGCCGGACTTGGCGACGAAGATGTCGTCGCGCGGCTCACCGAACTTGACCTCGTCCTTGCAGCAGGCGTGGTCGCTGACCACCCAGTCGATCTTGCCGTCCAGGACGTACCCCCAGAGCGCCTCGACGTCGGCGCGCGGGCGCAGCGGCGGGTTGACCTTGCCGCCAAGGCCGTGCGCGGTGTCGATGTCGGCCACCAGGTGACCGATGGTCACCTCGCGACGGAAGTCGATGTGCGGGAACGCCCGCGCCATCCGCAGCGCCGCGTCGACAGCCTTCTCCGAGGTCAGGTGCAGCAGGTTGATCTTCGGCAGCCCGGTCTCGTGCGCCAGGTACGACGCGATCGACACGGCCAGTCCCTCGGAGTGCGGCGGCCGCGACGCGTGGTACGCCTCCAGCCCGCGCAGCGTGCCGTCCTGCTCGACCTGCTTGGTGTACGCGCTCATGATCTCGGCGGTCTCGCAGTGCAGCGACAGCGAGATCTCGTCGGCCAGCTCGGGGAAACGCTCCCGGGCCGCCTGGACGCCGCGCATCACGAACTCGAAGTGGGCGTAGTCGTACCGCTCGCCCTCCGGGATCATCAGGAACGAGTTCTGGTCGGTGGACCGGCCGTGCAGGCCGTGGCTGCCGTAGAACATGAAGATCTTGAACGAGGTGACCCCGTGCTCCTCCACCAGCGACGGCACCTCACCGATGTGCTCCCGCGACATCGGCGCCAGGTGGAAGCCGTAGTCGATGTAGGAGCGGCCCTCGGTCGCGGCCAGCACCTCGGGGAAGAAGTCCGCGTAGCGGCCACCGCGGTTGAGGTAGTACTGCCCGGTGCGCATGTAGTTCAGCGCCGTGGTGACGCCGCCCTGCACCGACGCGCGGCTCTCCGAGGCGGCGTCCTCGCTCAGCGGGTTGTAGATGCCCCAGTGCTGGTGGGCGTCGACCACGCCGGGGAAGGCGAGCCGGCCGCCGCCGTCGACGACCTGGGCGGCCTCCGCCCGGTCGATCTGCGGGGCGACGCGGCTGATCCGCCCGTCGGTGACGCCGATCTCCATCAGCTCGGGTTCGGGCCGGTCGTGCCGGACCACGCGGACGTTCGTCAGCAGCAGGTCGTAGGTGCTCATGGTGTTGCTCCTCGTGCTCGGTTCAGCGGCGGTTGATCAGGCCCATCAGGCCGTGGACGTCGGGGGCCCGGTCCAGCCGGTGGACCTCCTCGGTGATGCGGTCGGCGGTCGCCTCCGGCAGGGCGGCGGCGTTGGTGCGGAACTTGACCGCCAGTTCGGCGTCGCTGAGCGGACGCTGCGGCCCGCCCCGGTTGGCGAGCACCTCCTGCACCCATTCCCGCCCGTCGCGGGTGACCACCCGCAGCACGGCCGGGAACTGGTGCGGGAAGATCGCGTCGCACCGCTCGTCGCCCACCACGTCGACGCGCGCCATCAGCTCCCGCCGCTGCGGGTCGTGTGCCAGGGCGTCGGTGAAGTCGGCGAGGTCCACGCCGAGACCGCCGCCGCCGATCAGGCCGGCGACGACCGCGTACGGGCCGCTGAACTGCGCCTCGTAACCGGTCTGCGGTGCGCGCTTGCGCTCGATGGGCTGGCCGATGGTGCGTACCGTCGGCGTCGGCACGCCGAGCGTGATCGACTCGATCTTGTCCAGCGGCAGCCCGCGCTCGCGCAGCGCGATCGCCGCGTCGATGGCCGCGTGGGTGAAGTGGTTCGCCGGGTACGGCTTGAAGAAGATGCCCGGTACGGCCCAGTCGGTGCCGAGCCCGCGGACGATCTCGTCGCCGTCGAACTCGCCGCGCAGGAACGCCTGGAAGAAGCCGAAGCGCCCCTCCAGCACGGTCGGCGGCCCGGTCACGCCGTGCCGGGCCAGCTGCGCGGCGCTGACCGCCGCGTGCGCGGCCCAGCCGCAGTGGATCCGCTTGACCGTGCCGCCGTTGCGGTTGGACTCGATCAGCCCGGCTGCCATCGAGGCGGACACCCCGAGCGCGTCGAGCGCGCCGTCGGCGTCCAGCTTCAGCAGCCGGGCCGCGGCGACCGCGCCGCCGAGCGTGCCGCAGATCGAGGTGGCGTGCTGCCCGTGCTCGAAGAAGACGGAGTTGCCGGCGGCCGGGTCGTAGCCGGCCATGCCGAGCCGGACGCACACCTCCAGCCCGACGGCGATGGCCGCGACGGTCTCCTGCCCGGACGCCCCGGACGCCTCGGCGGCGGCCAGCGCGGCCGGCACCACCGACGCGCTGGGGTGCAGCACCGACGGCAGGTGCGTGTCGTCGTAGTCGAGCGAGTGCGCCAGCACGCCGTTGGCGAACGCGGCCAGCGCCGCCGGCGCCTTCTCGTCCAGGCCGACGACGGTTGCCTGGCCCCGGCCGCCCTGTTCGGCGACGTAGGCGAGGGCCGCCTGGCTGGTCGGCAGCGGCCGGGCCGCCACGCAGAGCCCGAGCACGTCCAGGACGCGGGCCCGGACGCTGGCGACCACCGCGTCGGGCAGCGTCTCGGCGGCGGTGTCGGCGGCGAAGGCGGCCAGGTGGCGACCCAGTGTCGGTTCAGCCACGGCTGATCACCGCCAGCGGGCGCACCGGGGAGCCGGTGGCGCCGTACAGCGGCAGCGGCGCCATCACGAAGGTGAACTCGTGCACCCCGTCGCGGGCCAGCTCCTCCAGCGCCATCGTCTCGATCAGGTAGATGCCGTGCTCCACCAGCAGGATCCGGTGCGCCGGCAGCGAGCTGTGGCCCTTGCCCGGGTGCAGGCACTCGAAGGCGATGGTGTCCGCGCCGGCGGCGTGCACCTGACGCTGCGCCAGCCAGGTCGCGCCGTCCGCGCCGACCCCCGGTACGCCGGAGTCCTTGCCGATGTACTGGTTGCGGTCCTCGTGGTCGAACAGCCGGCCCCACCCGCTGCGGATGAGCACCACGTCGCCGGCGCCCACCGGCGTGCCCTGCCGGGACTCCGCGGCGTCCAGGTCGGCCGGGGTGATCTCGTAACCGGGCTCGCAGGCCTCCACGCCCAGCGCGGCGGGCACGTCCAGCAGCACGCCCCGGCGGACCATCGGCGCGACGGTGTGCACGCCCAGCTCGTCGAACCGGCCGCCGACCTGCGCTTCGGCGGCGTCGGCGCCGCCGTGCAGCCGGCCGTCCTGGGAGACGTGCGCGAGCGCGTCGACGTGCGTGCCGACGTGCGTGCCCATCACCAGCAGGTCGTTGGCGGCGGAGCCGCCGTCGGCGCGCACCATGTCGCCGTGGCGGCGGGGCAGGGTGAGCCCGAACGCCGGGTGGTTCGGCGACTGCGGCATGCCGACGGTCAGCCGCCGGCCCAGGTCGTAGATCGTGACACCGGCCTGCACGGCGTCGAGCAGGCGGTCGGCGGTTCTGGCAGTGGTGCCCACGGGGTTCCTCGCGTTTCGGCTGTCGGCGTCGTCAGGCGACGACGCCACGGGCTTTCAGGTCGGCGATCTCGGCCGGGTCGCAGCCGAGTTCCTCGACGAGCAGGGCGTCGGTGTCGGCGCCGGGGGAGCGGCCGGTGAACCGGATCCGGCCCGGCGTCTCCGACATCCGCCACATGACGTTGTGCATCCGCATCGGGCCGAGGTCCGGATCGTCGACCGTGGTGATCATCTCGGTGGCCTGGACGTGCGGGTCCTCGACGATGTCCTTGGCGCTGTAGACCGGTGCGACGGCGGCGCCGGCCTCGGCGAACGCCGCGGCCACCTCGTCGCGGGTCCGCTCGGCGATCCACGACCCCACGTACTCGTCGAGCAGGTCCGCGTGCGCCACCCGGCCGACACCGGTACGGAACCACGGCTCGTCGATCACCTCGGGGTGGCCCACCAGCCGCAGCACCCGCTCGGCGATGGCCTGGGCGCTGGTGGAGATGGCCACCCACGACCCGTCCTTGGTCTGGTACGTGTTGCGCGGCGCGTTGTTCGTCGAGCGGTTGCCCTGCCGCTGCTCCACCACGCCGAGCTGGTCGTAGACAGTGGGACCGGGACCGACAGCGGTCATGATCGGCTCAAGCAGGCTCATGTCGACGACCTGGCCCCGGCCGCCGGAGCGCTCCCGGTGCCACAGCGCCATCATCACCGCCGACGAGGTGGCGATGCCGCAGATGCTGTCGGCCAGCCCGAACGCGGGCAGCGTGGGCGGGCCGTCGGCCGTACCGGTCAGGTGGGCGAACCCGCTCATCGCCTCGGCCAGCGTGCCGAACCCGGCGCGGGAGGCGTACGGGCCGGTCTGCCCGAAGCCGGTGATCCGGGCGATCACCAGACCGGGGTTGACCCGGTGCAGTTCCTCCGGGCCGACGCCCCAGCGCTCCAGCGTGCCCGGCCGGAAGTTCTCCACCAGCACGTCGGCGCGCTCGGCCAGCCGCAGCAGCAGCGCCGCGCCCTCCGGCGCGGACAGGTTCAGCCCGACCAGCCGCTTGTTGCGGGAGATCTCCTTCCACCACAGGGGATGGCCGTCCTTGGCCTTGCCGTGGCCGCGCATGCTGTCACCCATGGTCGGGTGCTCGATCTTGATCACGTCGGCGCCGTAGTCGCCGAGGATCTGACAGCACAGCGGCCCGGCGAGGATCGTCGAGACGTCCAGCACCCGCAGGCCCGTCAGCGGTCCGTCACTCACCTGTTCCACCTCCCCAGTTCTGTTCCTGACCCGTCCGGCCGGCGACACGCTGCGCCGGCGGCCGGAAACCCAGTTCGGCGGAGATCTCCGCCGCCGCCGCGGCGACCAGTGCCCCGTGCGCCGCGCACACCTCCGGGGTGAACCGGTTCTGCGGCCCGCACAGCGAGATCGAGCCGAAGACCTGCCCGGTCGCGTAGCGCACCGGAGCGGCCACGCTTCCCGCGCCGTTCTGCCGTTCGCCCATGCTCACCGCGTACCCCTGGCGCCGGACCCGGCCCAGTTCGGCCCGCAGCTTCGCGGTGGAGGTGATCGTGACCGGGGTGATCGCGTCCAGCGGATGGTGGCCGAGGTAGTCGTCGACCTCGGCGTCCGGCAGCGCCGCCAGGATCGCCTTCGACGACGACCCGGAGTGCAGCGGGTGGCTGGTGCCCAGGGACACCGACATCCGGACCTCGTGCGGCGAGAGCACCTGGTCGATGTAGACGCGCGACCAGCCCTGCCGTACCGACAACGTGGCGGTCTCGCCGCTGTCGCGGACCAGCCGGACCAGGTACCGGCGCGCGATGTCCGGCACGTCCAGGGCGCGCAGCGCGGCCAGGCCCACGGCGAGCGCGCCGGTGCCGAGCCGGTACCGCTTGGTCTCCTCGTTGAAGGTGAGGAAGTTGTCGGCCACCAGTTCCTTGAGGATCCGGTGCGCGACCGCCTTCGGCAGACCCAGTTCCCGCGCGATCGTCGACACGCCGAGGGTCTCCGGGGCCCGTTCGGCGATGATGTTGACGATGTCGAGGGCGCGTCCCAGACCGGAGCGGGTCCGGCCGGCGGTGCTCTCGACAACCGCTGTCGTGATCATCTCTCATCCTCCACAGTCGACGTGCGTGCGCGGGGTCGCCGGGCGTCAGGCGGGCGCGACGGGGGTCTTCCCGGGTGGCAGGCCGCCGGCCTGCCGGGGTCGCTCCCGCGCGATGACGAGCGCCACCGAGGCGAGCACCACGGCACCGGCGAGCACCTGTCGTCCGGACAACGATTCATCCAGCACCATCATGCCGAGCAGGACCGCCACCACCGGGTTGACGTACGCGTAGGTGGACGCGAGCTGGATCGGCGCGTTGCGCAGCAGCCACGTGTAGACGCTGAAGCCGACCACCGTGCACACCAGCATCAGGTAGGTCCACGCCAGCCAGGACCGGCCGGTCACGCCGGCCGGGTCGAACCGTCCCAGCTCACCGCTGACCACGCTCGCCACCGCCACCGCGACGCCGCCGACGAGCATCTGCCAGCCGGTGCCGACCAGGTGATCGGCCGGCATGTGCAGCCGCTGCGACAGCGTCGAGCCCAGCGCCCAGACCATCGTGGAGACCACCAGCAGCAGCATCCCGCCGAGGTGCCATCCCTTCGTCGGCACCGAGAACAGCAGCGCCAGCCCGGCCACACCGCCCAGTACGCCCACCGCCGCGAGTGCCGACGGCCGTGGGCCGACCGCCAGCCGCAGCACCAGCACCCACAGCGGCATGCCGGCCACCACCAGCGACGTCAGCCCGGTCGGCACGTACTGCTGGCCCAGGGCGAGCAGCGCGCTGCCGGCACCGACCATCAGCAGCCCGCTGGCGCCCACCCCGCCCCACTGCCGCCGGGGCAGCAGCAGCCCGGCCGGTCCCCGGCGCAGCGCCGCCACCGCGAACAGCAGCAGCGCCGCGGCCAGGAACCGGGCCGAGGTGGCGACCAGCGGCGGGATGCTGTCCAGGGCCACCCGATTGCCCAGGTAGGTCGAGCCCCAGATCAGGTAGACCGCGCCGAGCCCGACGGCCAGGGCCATCGGGCCGGCGGGCCGCGGCGGATCCGCCGGGTGGCGGACCGCTGCGGGCTCGGTCAGGTCAGCGGTGGCCATCGACCCGGATCGCCACCGCGGTGTTGCCCCGCAGGGCGTTCGAGTAGGGACACATCTGGTCGGCCAGCTCCACCGCGCGTTCCAGGTCGGCCTGCGGGCACTGCGGCGCGGACACGTCCAGCACCACCGCGATCGCGTACCGGCCGTCCTCGGTCTGCCCGAGGGAGACCGAGGCGGTCACCGTCGTCGGGCCGGGCTTGACGCCGGCCTGCCGGGCGGCGACGGCGAGCGCGCTGTCGAAGCAGGCCGCGTAGCCGGCCGCGAACAGCTCCTCCGGGTCGGTGCCGGGCGCGTCCGGACCCCGCTGCGCGGGGCGGGTCAGGTCGACCCGCAGCGACCCGGTCAGCGACCGGGCGCTGCCGCCCCGGCCGCCGGAGACCTCGACGGCGGCGGTGTAGAGCGTGTTCGCCGGTACGACCTTCGCCTCGGTGACCGGGGTGCCGGCGCTCACGCCGCCACCTCCCGTCCCAGGTCGGCGTGCACCTGCGCGGCGACCGCGTCGGCGAACGCCTCCGGCTGCTCGTCGGCCACGAAGTCGGTGCCGCCGGGGATGGTGACCAGCTCGGCGCCGGGCAGCGCGGCCCGCACCTGCGGCGTCATCCGGTCCAGCAGGTCGTCGGCGCCGTGCAGCAGCACGATGGGCAGCGCGTCCAGGGCGGCGGTGTCCACGTGGTGGTCGAACACCGCCCGGTACGCGGTGGCGTAGTCCGGACCGGTCAGCAGGTACTCGGTGACCTGGCGGTCCGCCTCCTCCGGGGTCAGGCGCGGGTACAGGCCGTACACCCGGTCCCAGATGACCTTCAGGTGCCCGCCGTCGCGGTCCGGGGAGTAGCCGGGCGCGTACGACCGCTTCTTCTCCGCCCGCTCCTGCTCGTCGTAGAGCGGGATGCCCTGCAGGATCAGCCGGTGCACCCGCTGCGGCGCCGACATCAGCGCCTGGGCGCCGACGATCGCGCCGGTGTGCTGCCCGAGCAGGTGCACCCGGGACAGCCCGAGGGCGTCGGCGAACTGCCACACCCCGGCCGCGTACTCCGGGATGGACCACGGGCGCGGCGGCGCGTCGGACATGCCGAACCCCGGCGTGTCCGGGGCGATCACCCGCAGGCCGCGGCGGGCCAGCGGCTCGATCACCGCGTCGTAGGTGGCCGAGGAGAGCGGGGACTGGTGCAGCATCAGCAGCACCGGGGCGTCGGCGTCGCCGCCGTGCCGGTAATGCACCTGGCCCCACGGTACGTCGACGTAGGCGCGGCGGGCCACGCCGCGGGCCCGGGTCACTCCGTCACCGCCAGGGCCGCCATGACCTCGATGACGTGCTTGATGCCGGCCTTGTAGTCGTCCAGCCGGATGTTCTCGTTCGGGCCGTCCACACCGGAGTCGGCGCGGGACACGCCGACGCCGACGATCGGCCGGTCGGCGATCACGCCCTGGTTGCCGATCCACTGCGTGTACGGCTCGATGACCGGCTCGGTCCCGTACACCCGGCGGGCCGCGTCGGCGACCAGCGCGACGAACGGGTCGCGGTGGTCGGTGAGGTTGGGCCGGCTGGTCGCCATCACCTCGATGCGCAGGTCACCGAAGCCGGTCGCGGCCAGGTGGTCGCGGATGCAGCCGAGCACCCGGTCCGGGTCCTGTCCGGGCACCAGCCGGATCTCCAGCTTGGCCGAGGCGGTCGACGGGATGCCGAGCGTCACGTCGTCGCGCATGTCGCCGCCGGCGAAGCCCGCGACGGTGAGCGTCGGCACGGTACGGATGGCGACCGCGGCGGCCTGGTCGTCCAGGTCACCGGTGAAGCGGTCGACCTGCGCCCGCTTGCGCAGGAAGTCCCCGTCGAACGCGACCTTCTCCAGCAGCGCCCGCTCCTCGTCCGTCGGCGGCCGGGCGTCGTCGGCGAAACCGGGGATCGTCACGGTGCCGTCGGGCTGCTGCAGCTGCGCCAGGGCGGCGGCCAGCCGGGCCGTGGCGGCCGGCAGCAGCGCGGTGTTCTGGCTGGTCAGGTCGCGCGGCAGGGTCTGCGCGGTGAGGCGCAGGTAGAGCACGCCCTTCTCGGCGAGCTTGAGCAGCAGCCGGTCCTCGCCGTCGAGCCAGGAGTTCTCCCACAGCGCCGCGTCGCTGGCGAGCCGGTCGGCGTGCGCCTGCACGAACGAGCCCAGACCCGGGCTGTGCAGCCACTTCTTGCCCTCGAAGATGATCCGGTTCGTCACCGGCGGGGTCAGCCCGGCCAGCTTCCAGGCCGCCGCCGCGTGGATGCGGGACATGACGACGCCCTTGTCGTCGGCCACGCCCCGGGCGTACAGCCGGCCGTCGTGGATCTCCGCCGCGTACGGCGGGCTGATCCAGTCGGCGTCGTCACCGGCCGGCTCGACCTCCACGTCGTAGTGGGTGAAGTGCAGCAGCGCCTTGTCACCCTCGCCCGGCACCTCGGCCAGCACGTACGGGTACGACTGCTCCCACGGGATGATCTCGGCTTCGCCGCCCCAGCGGCGGACCGACCCGGCGATGAACTCGGCGGTGGCCTCCATCTGCTCCGGCTCCTGGCGGCGGCTGCGGATGCGGCACAGCTGCTGGAGCTCCTCGACGAACTCGTCGAAGTGCTTGTCGACGGCCGCCAGAGCGGCCGCGGTATCCGGTTTGGGCATGGTGGTCCTCACAGAAGGGGTCGGAGAGGGGGAAGTTCAGTGGATGGTGACGCCGCCGTCGACGAAGATCGTCTGCCCGGTGGTCATGGCGGCGGCGTCACTGAGCAGGTAGGCGACCGCGTTCGCGACGTCCTGCGGCAGCGCCATCCGGCCCAGCGGGATCGAGGCCATCTTGTCGGCCAGGTACGCGTCGTCGCCGCGTACGTCGGCGGTCATGTCGGTGGGCACGATCGTGGGTCCGACGGCGTTGACCCGGATCCGGTCCGGCGCCCACTCCAGCGCCAGCACGCGCGCCATGTGCATCACGCCGGCCTTGCTGACGCAGTACCCGAGCGTGTTCAGCACCGCGATGTGCCCGTTCGTGGAGCCGATGTTCACCACCGCGCCGCCGGCCTGCCGCAGCGCCGGGTACGCGGCCTGGCACATCCGGAAGGTGCCGGTCAGGTTGACGTCCAGGACGGTGGTGAAGTCCTCCTCGGACATCGTCGCCGCCGGTCCGCGCCGGACGATCCCGGCGTTGTTCACCAGCAGGTCCAGCCGGCCGTGGGCGTCCAGGACCTCGGCCACCAGGCCGGCGCAGGAGGCGGCCGACCGGACGTCGACCCGGTGCCGGGTGTGCGGGCCGCCGGTCAGCTCGGCCTCGGTCCAGTCGTCGAGCAGGTCGGCCTGGGCCACCGTCGCGCCGCGCTGCGCCAGGGTCGCGGCGATGCGGGCGCCGATGCCGCGGGCCGCACCGGTGACCACTGCCACCCGCCCGTCGAACCGGTTCGGATCGGTGTTCATGTCTCGTGTCCTGCCTTTCCCGTCCGGCCACCGGCCGGGCGGGCGTGAACCACGCCCGGCCGGTGCTCCGCACGCGTGACGACGGTCCCGTCAGCTGTCGTCACGCGCCGATCACCTTCGTGTCCTCGGCCCAGAAGGCCAGCCGCTTCTGCAGCAGCCGGATCACGAAGTGCGCCACCAGACCCATCACCGACAGCACCACCAGGACGGCGAACATGCCGGCGATGTCGAAGTTGTAGTTGGTCTGCAGCAGCAGGTAGCCCAGGCCCTCCTTGGCGCCGATGAACTCGCCGACGACCGCGCCGAGGATGGCGAAGACGATGCCGATGTCCAGGCCGGCGAAGATGAACGGCAGCGCGCTGGGCAGCCGGACCATCCGGAAGATCTGGGTCTTGCTCGCGCCGAACACGGTCAGCATCTGGATCTTGTCGGCGTCGGCCGCCCGCAGGCCCTCGATGACGTTGACGAGCATCGGGAAGAACGAGATCACCGCGGCCATGACCACCTTGCTGGTCAGGCCGAAGCCGAACCAGACCACGAACAGCGGGGCCAAGGCGACCTTCGGCACGGTCTGGAAGGCCACGATGTACGGCATCAGGGTGGCTTCCACGATCTTGATCTGGGAGATGAACGTGCCGAGGACCAGCGCGGCCCCGACACCGATCACGAACCCGAGCAGCGCCTCCTGGGTGGTCACCCAGAAGTGGCCCCAGAACTGGTCGTCGCCGAGCTGCTGCCACAGCGACTCGACCACGCTCGACGGCAGCGGCAGGACGTACTCGTCGACGCCGATGAGCTGGACGCCGTACTCCCAGGCCAGGACGACCACGACGAAGACCGTCGGGACCAGCCAGAGCTGGGGCTTCTCGCGGAGGTCGAACTTGCGCCGGGCGGGCTTGGCGGGCCGGGCGGACGGCGCCGGTGGCTGGGCCGGCTCGCGGACCAGGTTGCTTGTTGCCATGGCTGTCCCTCGTCAGTCGATAACGCCGGCGGCGTTGAAGTGTCGGCGGATCCGCTCCACGTAGACCCCGGCCCGGTCGGACGACATGACGCCGAGGTCACGTGGCCGCTCCAGGTCGATGTCCAGGACCTCCGCGATGCGGCCCGGCCGGGGGCTGAGCACGACCACCCGGTCGGAGAGGAAGACCGCCTCCGGGATGGAGTGCGTGACCAGCACGATCGTCTGGTTGCTCTCCTGCCAGATGCGCAGCAGCTCCACGTTCATGTACTCGCGGGTCATCGCGTCGAGCGCGCCGAACGGCTCGTCCATCAGCAGAACCGCCGGGTCGTGCACCAGGGCCCGGCAGATGCCGGCCCGCTGCTGCATGCCGCCGCTGAGCTCATGCGGATACTTCTGCTCGAAGCCGTTGAGACCGACCATGTCGAGCAGTTGCTGGGCGCGTTCCCGGTGCCGGCGGGGATCCAGTCGCTGGATCTCCGCCGGCACCATCACGTTGTCGAAGATGGTGCGCCACGGCAGCAGCGTCGGTGCCTGGAACACCATCCCGACCTCGGGAAGGGGCTTCGTCACGTCCCGCCCGGCGATCCGTACCGCGCCGCCGGACTTCGGGCTGAGCCCGGCGAGGATCTTCAGCAAAGTGGTCTTGCCGCACCCGGACGGTCCCACGACCGAGATGAACTCGCCGCGACGTACCGTCAGGTTGATGTCGCTCAGCGCCTGGGTCGGTGCCGACTTACGGGGCCGGTACTCCTTGTCCAGCCCGTCGATCTCGATCCAGGAGTCTTCCGACACCGATGCCGGAGCCTGCGTCTGCGCCCGGCGGGCCGTCGCCTTGATGGCCATCGAAATCCCTTCCGCTGTCCGCTGCCTAGGCGGTGTAGTTCGCGGCCTTGCTCAGCACCGCGGCCTTGTCGAAGTTGTTCGCGCCGGAGAGCAGGCTCGGGTCCCAGAGCTTCTTCAGGTCGACGTCACCGGTGATCTGCCCGGCCTCCTTGGTGTACGCCTGGGTCTTCGCCCACTCCTCGTCGCTGATCGCGCCCCAGTCGCCGAACTGCTCCGGGTCGCCGCTGGCCGGGGTGGCCGTCTTCAGCCAGGCGGCGAGGCTCTCGGTGTCGGCCTTGAGGCGCTCGTCGGCGGACTTGCCGGCGAGGATCTGCGGGAAGACCTTGTAGCCGATCTTCATGGCGGCCTCGGGGTTCTTGGCCGAGAAGAGCATCGCCTTGTACGCCGCGCGCAGGAACCGCTCGTACGAGTCCTTCTTGGCGTCGAAGTCACGGGCGCCGACGCTGAAGGTCAGCGACCGGATGCCGCTGAACACGTCCGGGTTGGTCAGGTACTTCAGCTCGGTGCCGGCGTTCTCGATGACCGCGTACGCCTGGGTGTAGAGCGCCAGCATGTCGACCTTGCCGTCGTTGAGCGCGGCGGCGGCCTGCGCGCCGACGCCCACCGGCAGCAGCTCGACGTCCTTGGCCGGGTCGAGACCGGCGGCCTTGACGTAGGCGCGGGCGTACGGGGCCGAGCCGGAGGCCAGGCTGATCACGCCGATCTTCTTGCCGCGCAGGTCCGCGCCGCCGGTGATCGGGGAGTCCGGCTTGACCGCCATCACCCACGGCCAGTTCTGCACCAGGCCGCCGACGGCCTTGATCGGCACGTTCTTCTCCACCGCGCCGAGCGCCGAGCCGGCGTCGGCGGGGGTGATGTCACCGCTGCCGGACGCGACCGCCTGGAGGGCGGCGACCGAGCCGTCGGCGTTGATCGTCTCGACGGTCAGCTTCTCCTCGGCGAAGTAGCCGAGTTCCTTGGCGACCGCGTAGACGGCCACCTCCTCCTTCGGGCCGATCACGGCGGAGGCGATGGCCATGGTCAGCTTCGCCTCCTTGCCCTCGCCGCTGGCCTCGTCGTCGGAGCCGCCGCCGCACGCGGCCAGGACCAGCGTGGCGGCCAGCGCCGCCGGGAGCAGAGCCCACTTTCGTTTCATATGTACACACCTCGTCGTGAGTCGGGGGAGACCGCCTCCGCCGCCGTGACGGCGGAGGCGGGGGAATCAGCTGTCGCGCTGTTGCGCGACCAGGGCCAATCAGGCGTCGCGCAGCGACGCGACCAGGGCCAGATCGTTGTAGACGTGCTGCTCGACGATCAGTTCGCCGTCGAGCACGAACACATCCGCGTAGCGGATGTCCTCGAACGGAGTGCCGTCGAGCCATTCCCCGTACAGCCGCCCGAGCGAGGTCACCGTGACCCGCCCGTCGGTGTCACCCACCAGGTAGCGGTCCCGGTGCTTGCGCACCCACCGGTAGGTACCGGTGGACGCGGCCGCCATCTCCCGCAGCGAGGAGTACTCCCGGCCGCCCGGGAAGACCAACCGGGCCTGCGCGGCGAGAAAGCGTCCTGCTTCGTCCAGCTCGCGGTCCTCGCACAGTTGCAGGTACCTGTCGATCAGACCGGGCGCGTCCGGTGTGCCCATCAGCCGGTCTTCTCGCTCAGGGCCGCCTCCCACTGGTCCCGCAGCGGGTGCTCCGCGGGGCCGTGCTCGGTGAGGATGCGCATCAGGCGGGCCAGCAGCGCGTCCCGCTCCCGGTCGAGGACCTGCTGCTCCTCCTCGGTGGAGACGAACTCGTCGACGGCGCCCGCGGTGAGCGCGCCGGAGCGCGTCAGCAGCGCCTCGACGACGCGTACGCGCTGGCGGGTCACGTGCAGCTCGGTGGAGAGCTGCAGCACCAGGTCGAGCAGCTTGCCGACCTTGGGGTCTCCGAAGTAGTCGAACTCGGTGCTCATCACGCCTCCGGCTTGGTCGCGGCCAGTACGGCCCAGGGGAAGTGCCACTCGGGACGGTCGCCCCAGCCCTGCGGCTGGACGCCGTTGCGGCGCTCGTCGAACGGGGTCCACGACACGTCGGTCAGACCGGCCTCGGCGCAGACCTCGATCAGGTCCGAGCCGAACAGGTCGTGGAAGAACGGCTCGTTGTTGCGCTCGGCGTGCTCGTAGACGGTGGCGTCGCGCAGCG
Source organism: Micromonospora sp. WMMA1949 (assembly GCF_027460145.1). Taxonomy (NCBI): domain Bacteria; kingdom Bacillati; phylum Actinomycetota; class Actinomycetes; order Micromonosporales; family Micromonosporaceae; genus Micromonospora; species Micromonospora sp. WMMA1949. The sequence continues at coordinate 5,207,286 of NZ_JAPZBG010000001.1, forward strand.
GGTCGCCGGTCAGCATGAACTCGAGGAAGCGCAGCGAGCCGCCCGGCTTGAGCAGGCGCGCGGCCTCCACGATCGTTTCCCGGATCGCGGCGGCCGGCATCTCGTGCAGCACCATCGTGCCGGTGACCACGTCGCAGCTGTCCGACTCGATGCCGGTGGCCCGGCCGTCGGCCTGCCGGTAGTCGATCGCGAGTCCGGTCGCCTCGGCCTCGGCGTGGGCCAGGCGCAGACCGGGTGCGGCCAGGTCCACGCCGATCACCTGCGCGGTCGGGTACTTGGCCGGCAGCGGGCGGGTGCTCTTGCCGAAACCGCACCCGATGTCGACGATCCGGGTCGCCGCGGGCAGCTCGGGCAGCGCGGTCTGGGCGAACAGCGTGTGGAACTTGTAGCCGTCGTTGTCGCGCAGCATGACGATGCGCGCGCCGAACTCGTACACGTAGGCCGACATGTCGTCGGAGAAGAAGCTGCCGGGCTGGATGTGGATGTCGTAGTCGGTGTACCAGTCGGGCAGTTCCAGGTCGGGGTTCAGCTCCAGCGAGCCCTTCGGCTGCTCGGGCAGCGAGGTGAGCTGGTCGGTCAGCTCCTCGCGGCGGCTGAGCACCGCGTCGCCGGCGACCTTCCACAGCATCTTCTGCTGCACCCGCTCCAGGTGGCTGAACCACGGGTAGAGCGGAAGACCACGCAGCACCTGACCGGCGTCGGCGATCGTCGTGGCCGACGCCCCGGTGGCGCCGTACTCGTCGCGCAGCGCCGGGTAGACGGTGTCCGCCCATCGCTTGCGCAGGCCGAGGACGAAGTCCACGGCGGAACGCTCATCCAGGGTGAGGCGCTCCTCGATGTCCAGCATGCTTGTCTCCTCTACAGGTGGGGGAGGTCCGGTCCGCGGTGCACCGCGACCGGGGTGGACGGGTCAGTGGGCGTACCGCACGCGCTGGGCGGACGCGGTGTCGTAGGCGCCGAGGAACGCGCCGGCCATCCGTCCCTCGTAGACGGCCTCGAAGGCGGTGCGGGGGGCGTTCGCGTCGCCGACGACGTGGATGCGGGGGCCGTCGGGCAGCGCGTCGAGCTGCCGGTACAACTCGTCCGCGGCCTGCGCCGAACCGCCGTCGACGACTGTGGTGACGTCCTCGACGATCGTGTCGCCGCCGGCGAGCGGGCCGCCGAGGGCCACCGTCGTGGCGCCCGCGGCGCGGGCGGTCCGCATCGGGTGGACCGCGATCCCCAGGTCCGCGAAGCGCTTGAGCAGCGCCAGCCGCGAGTACGTGGTGATCTTGGCGCTGACCGTGGCGGTGGGGGACACGACGTGGACGCGGGCGCCCCGGCGGGCTAGCGCCTCCGCGACCGACGCCGCCGACCAGGTGCCCTCGTCGTCCAGCACGACGACGGCACCGGCGGGCCGGTAGCCGGGGTCGGCCAGGTTGTCGACGGCCTGCCAGATGTCGATCACCGGCGGGCCGCCGGGCAGTTCCCGGCGGGCGGGCCGGGAGCCGGTGGCGAGGACGACGTCCTGGTAGCCACCGGCCAGCACGTCGTCGACGCCGGCGCGCCGGCCGAGCCGGACCGGGATGCCGGCGGCCTCGACGTCGCGGGCCAGGTCGCGGGTGAGCAGCCCGAGCCGCTCCCGTCCGGGTACGCGCGCGGCCACCTCCACCTGTCCGCCGAGGTGGTCCCGTGCCTCCACGACGGTCACCCGGTGCCCGGCCCGGTGCGCGGAGAGGGCGGCCTCGAGGCCGGCCGGTCCGCCGCCGACGACCAGGACGTTCCGTGCGCCGGACGGCCCGGGCAGTTCCGGCCAGGCGTCGGCCCACTCCTGCTCCGCGCCGACCTCCGGGTTCACCACGCAGGAGATCGGCAGGCTGGTCTCCAGCCGCCCGATGCAGCCCTGGTTGCAGGCCAGGCAGGCGCGCACCTCGTGCTGGCGGCCCTGCTCGGCCTTGCGGACCAGGTGCGGGTCGGCGATGTGCGGGCGGGCCAGGCCGACCAGGTCGGCCTCGCCCGCGGCGACGAGTTCGGCCGCCTCCGGCAGGCTGTCCAGCCGGCACACGGCGAGCACCGGCAGGTCCGGGAACTCCTGCTTGAACAGCGCCGCGTGGTGCCGGAACGGGGCGTGGCCGAAGCTCATGTCCGCCATCTGCGTCGCCAGCGACCAGCTGCCGTGGTAGGCGGAGTGGCTGACGTGCACGTAGGCGAGGGGGAACTCGGCGCGCAGCTTTCCGACGATCTCCAGCACCGCGGCCGGGTCGAGCCCGCCGGGCAGGAACTCGTCGGCGCTGACCCGCAGCCCGACGGGCAGGTCGGGGGCGGCGGCCAGCACCGCCGTCAGCACCTCGCGGGTCAGGCGCATCCGGTTGTCGAGGCTGCCGCCGTACGCGTCGTCGCGGGTGTTCGTGTGCGGTGAGAGGAACTGCTGGAGCAGGTGGCCGTGGCCGGCGTGCACCTCGAGGCCGTCGAAGCCGGCCTCGCGCATCCGCCGCCCGGCGGCGGCGAACGCGGCGACGACTGTCGCGATGTCCCGGCGTCCCATCGCGTGCGGGACGTGCGAGCCGGCCGCCCACGGCACCGGCGACGAGGACCAGGCGGCGGTGCGGGTCGCGTCGCCGTTGGCCTGCCGCCCGGCGTGCATGATCTGGGCGAACATGCGGGCGCCGTGCTCGTGCACGGCCTCGGTCACCGCCGCGTACGCCGGGATCGACGAGTCGTCGAAGCTGCCGAGGCTGATGCTGCGGCCCGCGCTGGTGGGGTGCACGCGGATCGCCTCGGTGATGATCAGGCCGGCTCCGCCGCGCGCCCGCTCCGCGTGGTAGGCGACGTGGCGGCGGGTGGGCACATTGTTCAGTCCGAAGTTGGTGGTGTGGCCGGGGACGAAGACCCGGTTCCGCAATGTGAGACGACCGAGCCGGGTGGGGGAGAGAAGGGCGAGGAGCTTGTCGTCGGGCATGCTCGGACTTCCTGTTTCGGGCCGCACTCGGCGAGGCCGAGGGCGTTCGGATGAACCGTACGCCGTTCGATTGAGTGGAACGGTAGGGCCGAGTTCAACATGCCGTCAACGGGTTACTGGTCAGTAATTTAGGCCGCCGAACCGCCTCTGAGCTGCTGTTCCACTAGGCGGAACGCTGACCGATGATGACCGTCGATGGCGCGGTCGATCGTTCGGATGCTCCTGATCGGACGACGGTGTCGGCCGCCGATCGACTGTCGGCGGTTCCTGCCCATCATTCGGACGGCCCGCCGGACCGTGCCGGTGGCCGTCCCGGGCGGCGGCGGTGCGTCCTCTCGGGCGGCGACACCGCGCCGGGTGCGCGGCGGCCCGGGCCGCCGCCGGGTTGCGCACGTGAGGTGCGGCGCCGGCGACGACCCGGGCCGTCGTTCGGTCTGCGGATGTGGTGGTGGACGGGACGCCGTCGGGCGTCCCGGTCGCGCGTGGTCAGCCGGTGTGCGGGCGCAGGTACGGCGTGAGCAACTCGCGGGCGAGCCCGGTGGCGGCCGGAAGGTCGAGACCGTTCTCGATCATCCGGCTGAGCGCGTAGACGACCGACTGGACGAGCTCCGCCATCCGGTCCGGGTCGCTCGCCCCGTGTTCGGTCAGCGCGGCGCGCAACGGCGCCTCGAGGCTGTCGTGCAGCAGCCGGCTGGACGTCGCCAGCACCTCGCTGTTGCCGGCCGACGCCAGCGCCCGGGCCAGCGCGTGGTCGCCCCGGGCAACCAGTTGCAGGTTGGCCTCGACGTACGCCAGGATCCGCGCGCCCGGCGTGCGGGCCTCGGCCATCTGCTCCTCGACGAAGGCCGACCACCGGGGGAAGGTGTCGGCGACCAGCACGTCGAACATGTCGGTGCGGGACTTGAAGTACGAGTACGCGCTGGACCGGGCCAGCCCGGCGTGCCGGGCCACGTCGGCCAGGCTCGGGATCTGCTCCGGATGCTCGGAGAGCAGGGCGCGGGCGGCGTCGAGCAACGCCGCCCGCTGTGCGGCCCGGTGTTCCGCGACGGTCGAGGCTTGGATCTTCGGCACCGCGACCTCCCCGTGTCTCCCGCCGTCCGTGTCCGGTCCGCGTCGCTCCCTGGTCGTCGGTCAGCTGCTGGTGGCGAGCTTGCCGTCGATCATCTCGTAGATGGTGTCACAGTATTGCAGGACGTCGTGATCGTGAGTGACCATCACGACGGCCACCGAGCGCTCCCGCGCCTCCTGGGCGAGCAGCTGGACGATGTCGTGGCTGCGGGCCCGGTCCAGCGCCGCGGTCGGCTCGTCCACCAGCAGGACCGACGGCTCGGTCATCAGCGCCCGGGCGATGCCGACGCGCTGGCGTTCGCCGCCGGAGAGCTGGTGCGGACGCCGGTCGGCCTTACCGGACAGGCCGACGTGCGCGAGCATCTCCAGCGGGTCGCGCCCGGACCGTTCCCGCCGCCCGCCCAGCCGCAGCGGCAGGCGCAGCTGGTCGGCGGCGGTCAGCGCGGGCAGCAGGTTGCCCGACTGGAACACGAATCCCACGTGCCGGCGGCGCAGCTCGGTGCGCGTCCGGCGGCTGGACACGGTCATGTCGTGCCCGGCCACGGTGACGGTGCCCTCGTCGGGGCGGGCCAGCCCGCCGGCGACCGCCAGCAGGCTGGACTTGCCCGCGCCGGACGGCCCGACGATCGCGGCCAGTTCGCCCCGGGCGACGGTCAGGTCAACCGCGTCCAGCGCGTGCACCGTCTCCGCGCCGTCGCCGTGCCGCAGGTGCACGCCGCGCATGACCAGGCCGAGGTCGTCCCGGGCGGTGCCCGGTGCCGAGGGGGACGGGGTGGTCCGGCTGCTCATCGGTTGCCTCCCAGGGCGGTCGCCGGGTCGATGGACGTGAGGCGGACGACGGCGGCTGCCGCGCCGACCAGGCCGAGCACGAGCAGTCCGGCCGCGGCGGCGGCGATGCTCTGCGGGTGCAGCGCGAACGGAACGTTGCCGCCGGAGATCAGCGCGCCGAGGCCCAGGCCGATCCCCATGCCGACGGCGATGGCGACGGCCAGCAGGATCAGCGCCTGGGTGAGGGCGTCACGCAGCACCCACCGGGTCGAGGCGCCGAGCGCCCGCAGCACCGCGACCTCCTGCTTGCGCTGGATCGCCCAGACCGCGAAGAACGCGCCGGCCACCAGCGCCGAGATCGCGTAGAGGAAGCCCTGGATCAGCTGGAGCGTGGTCGTCTCGGCGGTGTAGCCCGGCGAGGCGCCGTAGGACTCCTCGAGCGTCATGCTCTCGGTGCCCGCAGCCTTGTCGCCCGCGGCGAGGTCCACCGAGTCGCCGTCGGCCGCGCGGACCGCGACGGCGGTGATCTCCTGAGCCGCCTGGGCCGGCACCTGCGCGCCGGCCGGGGTGCCGGACTTGATCGCCTGCCACGTGGCCAGCGGCACGTACGCCACGTCGACGTGGCCGAAGGTGTCCTGCTGCTCGGTGACGCCGACGACGCGCAGCCGCGTACCCAGCCGGTCCACCGTCACGGTGTCGCCGACGCGCAGGCCCGCGTCGATCGCGGTGGGGCTCACCACGATCCCGTCGGCCGGACCGAGCCGGTCGCCCTCGCTGGCGGCGGGCGACAGGAACGAGTCGGTCTCGACGCCGAACAGCGCCAGGTCGACCTCGGTGCCACCGTCGGTACGCCCGTTGATGAGCGTGTTGCCGAACGGGGTCGCCTCCGCCACGCCCGGCTGGTCGCGCCAGGTGTCCACCGCCGAGGCGTCCACCACGCTGCGCGAGAACGCCGAGTCGTGCTGCACGCCGTGCGCGAACGCGAACGAGGTGACCGGCAGGTTCTGCAGGCCGGAGACGCCGTCACGGACCAGCCCGACGGACAGGCCGGACAGCATCACCATCAGCACCGAGATCAGTGCGATCACGGCCCCCATCAGGGCGAATCGCAGCCGCGCGAACCCCAGCTCGCGAATGGCCAGGAACATCAGCCGCCACCTCTCAAACTTGTCGACACCATGTCGCCATGTTAACAACGCGGTGTCGGTAAGATGGTGGTGGTTGTCTACCCGGTCGCATTCCGTGACGGGGCCGGTGATGCGCGGCCTGCCGCGCCGGCGTCAGGCGGCGACCGGGCCCGCGGCGGCGCGGCGTGCGCGCCGGCCGAGGGCGGTCACCGCGACCACGATGATCGGGGCGAGTGTGAGGTGACAGACCGCCAGCGTGATCGTGCTGGTGGTGTCGAGGTCGGCGGGCAGCGTCATGGTGGCGATCGTGAGGACCGCGAGCGCCGGGCCGATGATCAGCGCCGCCCGGACCGCCCACGCGAATCGGGGCGCCAGCACGGCGACGGCGGTGAGCCCGAGCGCCAGCGGCAGCGCGCTGAAGCCCGCGACGGTCACCGCGTCGACCTCGACCCGCCGGTCGTCGGCGGTGAACAGGAAGCTGCCGCCGGCCGCGCGGCCGATCGCGTACACGATGAGGTTGACGACCACCGCGACGGCGGTGGCGAGCGCGACGACGGCGGTACGGGACAGGTCAGCCACGGGAGATCTCCTCCGTCTGCTCTCGGATCAGGTACGCCTCGATGCGGGCGAACGCCCCCACCCAGACCTCGCCGGCGAAGAAGTCGCGCAGTTGCGGGGCCGGGAAGCCGCTCTGCACCACGGTCATCAGCGTGCCGCCGTCGCGCGCCTCGAACGTCACCTCGATGCGCGTGGTCATGGTGGTGCCGTCCGGACCGCTGCCGATCGACTCGGTGACCAGCCGGTGCGGCCGGTCGATCTCCAGGAACGTCTGCGTCTCCCGGAACAGCGCGTCGGGCGAGGGACCCCAGACCGCGGTCTGCGTCCCGCCGACCCGCAGGTCGACGTCGATCTCCACGATGCCGGGCTCCTCGTCGAGGATGCCGAACCAGATTTTCTGCTTCCCGGCGTCGGTGTAGGCGTCGAAAACCTGCTCAGGTGTGCCCGGGAGGTGTCGTGTCACGCGCAGGTCGAGTGTCATGGTCGCGGTCCTCCGTGGTGAGTGTGAGGTAGGCGTCGAGCCCGTCGAGGCGGCGCGCCCAGAGCCGTTGGTAGAAGGCGATCCAGGCCATGGCCGAGTCCAGCGGGGCCTCGCTGAGCCGGCACTGCCGGGACCGGCCGACCTTGCGCGTCACCACGAGACCCGCGTCCTCCAGCGCGCGGACGTGCTTGCGCATGCCGGTGAGGCTCATCCCGGTGGGCTCGGTGAGCTCGCTGAGGGTGGCCGGGCCGGTGCCGAGGCGGATCAGGATGGCGCGTCGTGTCGGGTCGGCCAGGCTGGCGAACACCCGGTCGAGCGTCTGTTGCTGAACCACGTGGTTCACCGTACGACACTGAACCATTCGGTTCAACGTTATCCGGAGGCCGGCGTGGCGTACGCGCGAAACGGCCCCGCGACCTCGAGGATCGCGGGGCCGTCTCCGGCGCCGTGGGAAGGAACGCCGGAGTGTGGGGTGCCGGTCAGGCGAGCGTGCAGGACGCGCCGTTGAGGCTGAACGCGCTGGGCCGGGCGGTGTTGCCGGTGTGCGTGGCCTGGAAGCCGATGGTGGTCGAGCCGCCGGCCGGGATGGCCGCGTTGTAGGAGACGTTACGCGCCGTCACCTGGCCCGAGGAGGGGGAGTACGAGGCGTTCCAGCCGGAGGTGATGGTCTGGCCGCCGGGCAGCGTGAACGCCAGCGACCAGCCGTTCACCGCGGCGGTGCCGGTGTTGCTGATGGTGATGTTCTCGGTCAGGCCGTTGTTCCAGGCGTTCAGCTCGATGCGCACCGAGCAGGCGCCGGTGCCGGGCGGCGGGGTGGTCGGTCCCGGCGGCGGCGTGGTCGGGCCGGGCGGGGGAGTGGTCGGTCCCGGCGGGGGCGTGGTGGGGCCGGGCGGGGGAGTGGTCGGTCCCGGCGTGGTGGTGAGGCCGAAGAAGGCCACGGCGGCCGCGGCCATGCCGGCGGACGGCAGGCTGTGCCCGGCGCCCTGGATGCTGTACGCCTCGACCTGGACAGTGCCGGAGGTGTCGGCGTAGCGGCGCCGGTTCCAGCCGGACTGCGGCGTGTCGGTGGACGTGGGCGTCTGGCTCAGGCCGAACACGTTCGTCCACTGCTCGATCGTCTCCTGGAGCAGCGAGTACGGCACCAGCGTGTCGTTGGTGCCGTGCCACAACTGCACCCGGGGCCGGGGCCCGGTGTAACCGGGGTACGCCTGGCGGACCGCGTCACCCCACTGCTGCGGGGTGCGGTTCATGTTCCCGCCGGTGCACTGGCTGGAGCCGGGCGGATAGTCGGCGGCGCCGGCGAAGCAGTTGAACGGAACGCCCATGAACGCCGCGCCGGCCTTGAAGACGTCCGGGTAGAGCGCCAGCATGTGGTTGGTCATCATGCCGCCGGACGAACTGCCGGTGGCGTACACCCGGTCCGGGTCGGCGCCGTACTGCTGCTGGACGTAGCGGACCATCGAGATGAGCGACACCGGGTCGCTGCCGCCGCCGCGCCGCTTGGCCGCGTCGGACCAGGTGTCGAAGCAGTTGCCGAAGCCGGCCTGCTGGGTGGCGCTGGGGTAGATGACGATGAAGCCGTACCGGTCGGCCAGCCCGGCGAACTCACTGCCGGAGTAGAAGCCGGGGCCGGAGCCGCCGCAGCCGTGCATGGCCACCACTGTGGCCGGCCGGGCCGGGCGGGCGTCCGGCACGTAGACGTGCATGCGCATCCGGCCGGGGTTGTCGCCGAAGCTGGTCACCTCGGTCAGCGACGCCGCGTACGCGGGTTGGACGGTGGGGATCACCAGGCCGGCCGCCGCCAGCGACGCGGCCAGGGCCACCACCATCTTGGCTCTGATTCTCACGGAATCTCCTTCGATCGCCCTGTGCGGGCGGTGACGGGCGGGTGCGCGCCGCGTCGGCGGCCCGGACCGCCGCGGTGTCGCGTCTCGCCCACTGACGTGTCTCGCCCGGCCTGGCTCCGTCGTGTGGCACATAGTGTTCCCGCCGGGCGCCGAAGTGTCAATCGATGCGCTCCGATGGGCTGCGGCGGCGTTCGTCTACAGTCGGTGCACCGTCCCTGAGCCGAGCCCGGAGCGCGTGTGGCAAACCCGTTCGACATCGAGGAGATCTACCCGGACGAGGGGCCCGCGGCGCGGCTGCCCCGACGGCAGGCCGGCACGTCGCCGCAGAGCGTCGCGGTGACCGTGCTCGCCGACTACACGCTGCGTACCCGATCCGCCCTGCCGTCCGCGGCGATCGTCGCCCTGCTCGGCGAGGCCGGGGTGACCAGCGCCGGAGCCCGTACCGCGATCAGCCGGCTGGCCCGCCGTGGGGTGCTGGAGGGCAGCCGGCAGGGCCGCAACAGCTTCTACCGGCTCAGCCGCGCCGCCGCCGAGTACCTGTCCGCCGGCGGGAACTGGATCATCGCCTCCACGACCGACGTCCAGACGTGGGACGGGTGCTGGACCATCGTGGCCTTCTCGCTGCCGCAGGACCACGGCGCGCAACGCCGGGCGCTGCGCGGCCAGTTGCGCTGGCTCGGCTTCGCGCCGCTCTACGACGGACTGTGGATCTCGCCGTACGAGCTCGCCGCGCCGGGGCGGGCCCGGCTCGCCCCGCTCGCCCTCGGCGCGGTCACGGTGTTCCGGGGGCGGCAGGACGCGCTGGACGCGATCGGCCAGCGCGCCCCCGTCGACGCCTGGGACGTCGACGCGATCAGCGGGCACTACGAGGCGTTCCTGCGCCGGTGGACCCCGCTGGTGTCGCGGCTCGGCTCGGTCGACGGTGCCGCCGCCGTGCGGGCCCGTACCGAGGTGATGGACACGTACCGGCGGTTCCCCACGCTCGACCCGCGGCTGCCGCTGGAACTGCTCCCGGCCGGGTGGCCGCGCCGGGCGGCCCGGGACGTGTTCGCGGCCGTCTACGACGGCCTGGCCGAGGCCGCCGAGACGCACGTCCGGGCGGTCGTCGCGCGGTTCGCCGACCCGGTGCCGCCCGGCATCCGGGCGCACACCACCGCCGACATGCTCGCCGGCGTGGGCGAGGACGGGTGCGGCGCCGCGGGCTGACCGCGACCGTCACCCGCCGACGGCGCAGCGGCGCTCGACCGTGTACGGCCCGGTGCCGGCCAGTGCGACAGCCAGCGCGACCCCGGCGGGCGCGGGCAGGTCGGCGAGCCGGTGCGGGCCGGCCGGCCGGACGCACTCGACCGTGTCACCCCGGTGCACCGGCATGCCGAGGTTGGGCCACAGCGGGCCCCCGGCCGCTTTGACGGCGGCCTCCTTGCGGGCCCACAGCCGGGTGAACCGCAGCGCCCGGTCGGCGTGGCCGGCCCCGGCGGCGACGTGCCGTGCCTCCTGCGGATGGAAGAGACGCACGGACGCGGCCACCGGGTCCCCGCCCGGCGCGACGTGCTGGATGTCCACCCCCACCGGCCGGTCCTCGCTCAACGCGACCGCCACGAGATCGCCGGAGTAGGACAGGCTCGTGTGCAGGCCGGCCCACGGGCCGGTCAGCGCCGGTTTGCCGTACCGGCCGGGCCGCCAGGCCAGCGCCGCCGGTGACGCGCCGGTGGCCTGCCCGGCCAGCAGACGCAGCGCGCCGTGTGCCACGGTGAACCGGTCCCGCAGCGTCTCGGCGCCCAGCCGTGCCGCCCGGCGCCGCTCGTCCGCGTCGAGCACCGCCCGGTAGCGGGCCAGCTCGTCCGCCGGCACCGCGGCGGCGACGATCCAGACCCGGACGGTGTCCCGCATGGACGGCAGCGTAACCGCGCCCGTCACGCCGGCACCCGCCTGCGGCGCCGCGGGCTGACCGGCGAAGATCGACGGTTGGCGGAGCCGTGCCAGAATCTGGCCGTGTCCTACCTCCCCTCGCAGCCGTATCCGCCGATGCCGGGCGGCGTCAGCCCGCTGATCGCCTACCCGCACCCGATCTCCCCGCCGCCGGGCTGCGGGGTGCTCGTCGTCTCGGTGAACCGCGGGCCGTACCTGATTCCCGTGCCGGTGACCAGCCGCTTCAAGATCGACCGCCAGGTGGTCGCGATCCCCGGCGAGGGGACGTGGCACGTCGCGGTGCCGGCCGGCACGCACGACGTCCGGTACACCGACTTCCTGGGTGTCCCGATCGTCACCACGGCGCTCGCGGTGCAGCCGGGCGCCGCGCACCACCTCGCGTTCCGCTTCGGCGGGTGGCGCAACCGGGTCTACGACGGGTACGGCACCGACGTCACCCGGTTCGGCCTGTGGTCCAACTACAGCATCATGCTGATCGTGCTGGCCGTCTTCGGCCTGGCCTGCTGCGGGGTGTTCGGGCTGGCCCTGGGCTCGAACCCCTGATCCGTCCGGCCGGCGGGCCTGGTCGCGCGGTCAGCGCAGCGACCAGGTCTGCTTCACGTTGAACACACAGGTCCAGGCGTTCAGCGGAGCACCCGCCGCGTGCCCGTCGACGTCCAGGCAGCGGTCGGTCGCCCGGTTGAACAGCGACCGCCGGCCCTGGCTCTCGATCCACTCCCACTTCTGCGCCGGGTTGCCGCTGCACCACGCGGTCTGCACCGGCACGCCGTCGCGCTTCTCGCCCCAGGCCACGTCCAGGCAGAGGCCGCCGTCGACCCGGACGCTGCCGTCGGACGCGAACGTCCACCACTGGGAACGCTCCTCCCGGCAGGTCCGCAGCACGACGCGTACGCCGTCCCCGCTGCCGCCGCTCGCGCACAGACCGGTCTCCTTGCCGACGAGTTGCTTCGCGCCGGCCGGACGGACCGGTGCGGACGGCTTCTCCGACCGGTCCGGCTCGCCGGACGCCAGTGGCGGCGTGGACGGCCGCGCGGCCGACGAGGCCGTCGGCTTCGGCGAGCGCGTGGTGGCCGGGGGCGAGCCGGAACTCGCCGGCGTGCCGCGCAACCGGCCGTCGAGGGCGTAGAAGTCGGTGAACTCCCGGACCGTGCGCAGGAACGCCTGCGTGCCGGCGTCGAAGTCGCCGCCGGTGTGGCGCACGGCGTCGGTCCCGTTGCGGTACGCCGCCAGCGCCAGCAGATCCGGGTCGCCGTCGAGCGCGGCCAGTTCCCGTCGCAGCGCGCAGAGCGCGGCCCCGGTCGCCGGTACGGCCGCCTGCGGCTCCCACGGCGAGGCGCCGGACGGGCCGTACGCACGCCACAGCTCCGGCCGGAACTGGGCGATGCCCTTGCGACCACCGTCGCCGAGCAGGTTCGGGTCGAAGCCGGACAGGGTCATCAGCTGCGCGGCCACCGCGGCCGGCGGCACCTGCGGGCACACCGAGCCGGCCCGTACCACCAGGCGGACGTACGCGGCGGGGACCGCCTTGGGCTGCCGGCGCTCGCCCTCGGCACCGGCCGCGACGGCGTCGGTGAAGCCGTCCTGCCGCCCGTAGTAGGCGGCGTACCGGTTCACCTCGTCGACGTACGGGACCGCCGCCGAGGGCACCCCTGCGGCGCCGCGGACCTCGTCGAATCCGGTGTGGAAGGCAGCGAGCGACAGCCGCCACGGGTCGCCGGGGACTTCCGCCGTGCGCAGTTGCCCGGCCAGGTCGCACATGTGGTGGGCCAGCGCGAGGATGTTGGCGGCGGCGTCCGTGCGCGGCGCGTCCGGCCACGGCGCCCAGGTCCGCCATCGCTCGTCGTCCAGTCCGGCCAGGCCCCGGCCGCCGGACGCGGTCCGCTCGGCCCGTCCGTCCAGACCCGACTCGGTCATCAGCTGCCCGGCCAGCCGCGCCGGGGTCAGCGTGGGGCACGACCGGGCCGCGGTCCGGATGGCGGCGAGCTGCTCGGCGGAGACGGTCCGGCCGGCCGACTCACCGTCGCGGGCGGTGGCGACGCTCCCGCTGAGGGCGGCGACCACCAGGCTGAGCGCCGCCAGTCCGGCGGCACCGGCGGCGACGACTCCGCGCGGGATCCGGCGCGGGCGGGTGTCCGGGCCGGGGACATCGGGTGTCACAGGGCGGTCCTTCCGGTGATGACGTACGCCGGACGGGTGCGCGACGTCCTCGGTTCACCCGGCCGGAGCCGGGTCCGACTCCGGTCCGGCCGCCATTGAACCGATCGACCGGCGAGCAGTCAAATGTGGACGGTCCGGCCGGGACCGCCCGTGCGGGCGGAGCGGCGGTGCCGGTGTTGATCCGGAACGGGACCGAAAAGTTTCGGAATCTCGTTGCCTCCGTCGGCGACAGTGCACCGGTGGCCGAGCCGTCCACGCTGATCGGAGGCCCTTTCCGGCAGCCGTAACGCCCGTTTAGGGCCCCGCTGCGGTTACCACAACATTTCCGGAACTTGTTGACAGGATGAACCGGGGCTCCAATACTGTGGCCATCGGCGCATCTCGATTGACGTCGATGTCCGACCACCACCGTGGCGCGGCTGTCGCCCCGGTCCCGCCGTCCGCGGGCGGGCGAGCACCCGCGGCTCGCGCCACCCGGTTGGCCGCCCGCCAGCCGTCACAGGGAGGAAACCCGTCCATGAAAGACGCCCCCGTCCGCACGGGCATCCGCAGGCGCGGACGCCTCAGGATGGTCCTCGGCGGCGCCTGTGCCGTGGCGCTGATCACCGCCGGGGCGACGGCGGTCACGTCAGCTCCGGCTTACGCCCAGACCGTCACGTCGAACTCGACCGGCACGCACAACGGCTACTTCTATTCCTTCTGGAAAGACAGTGGCAACGTCTCCATGACCATGGGCAACGGTGGTCAGTACAGCACCCAGTGGAGCAACATCAACAACTTCGTGGCCGGCAAGGGCTGGAACCCGGGCTCACGCCGGACGGTCAGCTACTCCGGCAGCTTCAACCCGTCCGGCAACGCGTACCTGACGCTCTACGGCTGGACGCGCAACCCGCTCGTCGAGTACTACATCGTCGACAGCTGGGGCAGCTGGCGCCCGCCGGGCAGCGGCTACATGGGCTCGGTGACCACCGACGGCGGCACGTACGACGTCTACCGCACCCAGCGCGTCAACGCCCCCTCGATCGAGGGCACCCGGACGTTCTACCAGTACTGGAGCGTCCGCCAGCAGAAGCGCGTCGGCGGCACCATCACCTCCGGCAATCACTTCGACGCCTGGTCGCGCTACGGCATGAACCTCGGCACCCACGACTACCAGATCATGGCCACCGAGGGCTTCCAGAGCAGCGGCAACTCCAACATCACGGTCGGCGGCACCAGCGGTGGCAACCCGACCACCCCGCCGCCGAACAACGGTGGCTGCACGGTCAGCGTCAGCCGGGCCGAGGAGTGGGGCGACCGGTTCAACGTGACCTTCTCGGTCAGCGGCACGAGCAACTGGGTGGTCAGCATCCAGACCCAGGGCGGGCAGAGCCTGCAGAACAGCTGGAACGCGTCGGTCAGCGGCACCAGCGGCACGCTCACCGCACGTCCGAACGGCAACGGCAACAACTTCGGCATCACGCTCTACAAGAACGGCAACAGCAACACACCGACGGCGACCTGTTCCGCCGCCTGAGCCCTTTTCCGGGGAGGGGGTGCCGCGCCTGGCGCGGCACCCCCGTTTCGTGTGCCCGGACGGTCATGATGTGACGGCCGACACACCTGGGCGAAAACTTGATTGATTCCAGAAGACCGGACTAAGGTCGTCGCATGACGGCCGACTTCGAGACGCAGCTCCGGGCGGTCTCGTTGCGGGTGACCCGGCCCCGCCTGGCGGTGCTGGCCGCGCTGCGCGACCATCCGCACGTCGACACCGACACGGTGATCGCCCTGGTCCGCGCCGAGCAGCCCACCGTGTCCCACCAGGCGGTTTACGATGTGCTCCGGGCACTCACCGACGCCGGGCTGATCCGGCGCATCCAGCCGGCCGGCGCGACGGCCCGCTACGAGTCGCGGGTGGGAGACAACCACCACCACGTCGTGTGCCGTTCCTGCGGCGCCATCGCCGACGTCGAGTGCGCCGTCGGCCGCGCCCCCTGTCTCACCGCCTCCGACGACCACGGCTTCGTGGTGGACGAGGCGGAGGTCGTCTACTGGGGCACCTGCCCCGGCTGTGCGGCCGACCGTACCGCCCAGCGATCCGCCAGTTCGGAAGGAAACAGATGAGCGACACCCAGGACAACCGGCCCGTCAGCCCGCAGGGCGTGGACGCCAAGGAGGCGGCCGGCTGCCCGGTCGCGCACGACTCCGTGACCGCGCACGGCAGCGAGAGCGAGAACCCGGCGATCGACTCGCCGACCCCGAAGACCGGCGGTCGTCCGCGCAGCAACCGCGACTGGTGGCCCAACCAGCTCGATCTGTCGGTGCTGCACGCCCACTCGCACAAGGGCAACCCGCTGGGCCCGGAGTTCAGCTACGCCAAGGAGTTCGCCAAGCTCGACGTCGAGGCGCTCAAGCGGGACATCACCGAGGTGCTCACCACCTCGCAGGACTGGTGGCCGGCCGACTTCGGTCACTACGGCGGCCTGATGATCCGGATGAGCTGGCACGCCGCGGGCACCTACCGCATCGAGGACGGCCGCGGTGGCGCCGGTGACGGCGGGCAGCGGTTCGCCCCGCTGAACAGCTGGCCGGACAACGCCAACCTGGACAAGGCCCGCCGCCTGCTCTGGCCGGTCAAGCAGAAGTACGGCCAGAAGATCTCCTGGGCCGACCTGCTGGTGCTCGCCGGCAACGTGGCCCTGGAGTCGATGGGCTTCAAGACCTTCGGCTTCGGCTTCGGCCGGGAGGACGTCTGGGAGCCGGAGGAGATCTTCTGGGGTCCCGAGGACGCCTGGCTGGGCGACGAGCGCTACGCCTCTGAGAAGGAGATGGTGGCCGGCGTCGGCGCGACCGAGATGGGTCTGATCTACGTCAACCCGGAGGGCCCGCGCGGCAACGCCGACCCGCTCGCGGCGGCGCACTTCATCCGTGAGACGTTCCGCCGGATGGCGATGAACGACGAGGAGACCGTCGCGCTGATCGCCGGCGGCCACACGTTCGGCAAGACCCACGGCGCGGGCCCCGCCGACGCGCACGTCGGCCCCGAGCCGGAGGCGGCGCCGCTGGAGGCGCAGGGCCTGGGCTGGCTGAGCACCTATGGCGAGGGCAAGGGCGGCGACACGATCACCAGCGGTCTCGAGGTGACCTGGACCGACAAGCCGACGCAGTGGAGCAACCGGTTCTTCGAGATCCTCTTCGGCTACGAGTGGGAGCTGACCACCAGCCCCGGTGGCGCCAAGCAGTGGGTCGCCAAGGACGCCGAGGCGATCATCCCGGATGCCCACGACCCGTCGAAGAAGCACAAGCCCACGATGCTCACGACCGACCTGTCGCTGCGCGTCGACCCGGCGTACGAGAAGATCTCCCGCCGCTTCCTGGAGAACCCGGACGAGTTCGCCCTGGCGTTCGCCAAGGCCTGGTACAAGCTGCTGCACCGTGACATGGGCCCGGTCAGCCGCTTCCTCGGTCCGTGGGTGCCGGAGGCCCAGCTCTGGCAGGACCCGGTGCCGGCCGTCGCGCACGAGCTGGTGAACGACGCCGACGTCGCCGCGCTCAAGGCGAAGGTGCTGGAGTCCGGCCTCACCACCGCCCAGCTGGTCTCCACCGCGTGGGCCTCGGCCGCGAGCTACCGCTCCACCGACAAGCGCGGTGGCGCCAACGGCGCGCGCATCCGGCTGGAGCCGCAGCGCAACTGGGAGGTCAACCAGCCGGAGCAGCTCGCCACCGTGCTGAGCACCCTCGAGGGCATCCAGCAGGAGTTCAACGCCGCCGGCGGCGCCCAGATCTCGCTCGCGGACCTGATCGTGCTGGCCGGCTCGGCCGCGGTCGAGCAGGCGGCGCGGGACGCCGGCGTCGAGGTGACGGTGCCGTTCCACCCGGGTCGTACCGACGCCACGCAGGAGCAGACCGACGTCGAGTCGTTCCGGGTGATGGAGCCGCGCGCCGACGGTTTCCGCAACTACCTGCGGCCGGGCGAGAAGACCCAGCCGGAGGTGCTGCTCGTCGACCGCGCGTACATGCTGAACCTGACCGCGCCGGAGATGACCGTCCTGGTCGGCGGCCTGCGCGCGCTCGGCAACAACGTCGGCGGCGCCGCGCACGGCGTGCTCACCGACCGGCCCGGCGTGCTCACCAACGACTTCTTCGTCAACCTGCTCTCCCCGGGCACCCGGTGGAAGGCGGCGGAGTCCGAGGAGCACGTGTACGAGATCCGGGACCTGGCGACCGACCAGGTGAAGTGGACCGCCACCGCGGTCGACCTCATCTTCGGCTCCAACTCGCAGCTGCGGGCGCTGGCCGAGGTCTACGCCAGCGACGACGCGCGGGAGAAGTTCGTCCGCGACTTCGTCGCCGCCTGGACGAAGGTCATGGAGCTGGACCGCTTCGACCTGGCCTGATCCGCCGTACCTCCCCGGGCCCCGGTCCGTCGCGCCGCGACGGGCCGGGGCCCGCCCCGTTCGCGGGCCGGGCCGTTCCGGTCAGCCGTGCAGCGTACGGCTCGGTGGGATGCCGAACACGGACCGGTAGTGGGCGGTGAACCTGCTGTGGCTCAGGAAGCCCCATCGGGTGGCGATCCGGCTGACGGTCTCGCGCCTCGGGTCGCCCATTCGCAGCTCCTGGTGTGCCCGTTCCAGCCGGATTCGCCGCAGGTGGGCCGCCGGTGTGCTGTCCAGATGGCGCCGGAAGGCCAGTTGCAGGGATCGCAGGGACACGGCGGCGGCGACTGCCACGTCCGCCGGGCTGATGTCCCGGTGTGCGTTCTCCTCCATGAAGGCGATGGCCCGGCGGAGCGTCGACGCCGAGGCGTCGCGCCGGTCCTGGCGCCCCGGGTCGGTCAGGGCGGTGTTGGGGAAGACGGCGAGCGCGGCCGCCGCGAGGATGCGCGCCGCCGTGCCGAGCACCAGCGGGTGGCGGCTCGCCTCGGGATTGCCCAGCACGGCGTGGCGGACGTAGCGGGCCGTCGACCGCCAGTGCTCGGCCAGGACCGGCGAGGCCGGCTGGAGGCCGGTGAACCGGACCGGCACGGGCCGCCGCCCGGGAACGGGGGAGACGACCTGGTGGAGCAGGTCCGCGTCCAACTGGACCAGGAGCACCTCGCCGCGGCGCCACCGGAGCCGGTACGGATGGCCCGGGTGCGCGTTCAGGAATACGTCGCCGGGGCCGAAGGAATGCGGTTCGCCGTCGACGACGCGGCTCACCATGCTGCTCGCGCTCTGGCAGACGACAACGGAATCGAGCTGCTCGACGTCGATGCGCAGATCGCCGGACTGCGCGACCCGGTCCATCCGGAAGGCGCCGGCGTTGAGCCGGCGGTGACTGAGCCGGTACCCGCCATTGCCGCGCAGGCGCATGCCTCGCGTGCCGTAGGCCTCGGTGAGGTAATGGTGAATGAGGTCGGGCCGACGGCTCCGGAAGTGATGACTGACGATGGGGCTGTGCCTCACGTCGTCCCCCTGCCGTATTCGTCCGGGGAGTGGAGCGGAAGTTGTCACCGCGGGGAGCGAAGGAATCTCACCTCTCCGAATGCTATTGCCCGATGGGATTCCTGCATATCCCGAATCCCATCAATGGCTTTTGCGCTAAGCGATCAATGGCATGCCTTCCGTGCGCTTACGGGACTAGCCCGGCGTCCGCCGGTGCGGAAAAGTCGACGCCGGCTTGCTGCGGTGGTCGAGGGGGCGCAGGTGGACATGGCGAATGCACGGGAGGTGGCCCGGAAGGCGGCGGCGGCGTCGCTCCGGCAGCTCACAGCGGATCATCGGGTGGCCGGTCGGCTCCGGGGACACGAGCCGACCCTGGCAACGGCGGTGCGGGAGACGATCGAGGAGGCCCTGGGGCATCCGTCCGACGCCGACGGCGGTGCGCTGCACGAGTTCTGCCGTCGGCGGAAGTGGACGCTGGACGAGTTCGACGCGTTGGGGCATCACCTGCTCACCGCCGTGCTGGCCCAGCGTGTGGGGGTGGAGGCGCTGGTGCGGGTCGGCGCGGCGCTGACCCGGGTCCGCCGGCGACTCGCGGGGCCGGCTGCCCTCACCGCACCGGCCCGCCCGGACCGGCGGAGCCGCAACAGCGCGTCCCGCCGTTACGCCCCGCCCGCGCACCTGCCGCTCGCGCCGAGCTGGCAGTGCAGCGGCTGCGCCGCCGCCTGGCCGTGTCCCACCAAGCAGAGTCAGCTGCTCGTCGAGTTCGGCGGTACGACAGCGGGGCTCGCCGTCTATCTCGGCGCCTGCCTCGTCGCCGCCACCAAGGACCTTCCGGCCCTGCCGCCCGCCCAGGCCAGGGCTCGCTTCCTGGGGTGGCTGCCGCGCCGGCGCTTCTGACCCGGCCGCCGGTCGCGCCCGCAAACGTTGGAAAATTTGTTCGGAAGTTGCGGTCGTCCCGCGCAGCGGGTCCGCTCGTCCCGAGCGGCGGGAACTGCCCTCGGCGCTCGATCGCAGGTCCAGCGTGGATCGTCGCTGGTGGAGCGGATTATGGGTCCGTTCGTGTTGCCTGCGGGTTTCAAAAACTTTGCCGCAAGCTCTTGCAAAGACTTTCATGGATGGCGCATGGTGTTCGCTACCCGGGACGGCCGCCCCACCCCCGCTCACCCTTTCGAACCCACGGAAGAGGTCCCCCGACCATGCCATCCGCCAGGCCACACCCCCGTGGCCGCGCCGGTCGCCTGCTGCTCGCCGCCGCGCTCGTCGCGGCCGGCGGCACAGTGGCCGTCGCCGCTGCCACCACCGCCCCCACCCCCGCCCGCGCCGCCGTCGTCCTCAACGACAGCGAGGTGACCGCCAACCTCTGGGAATGGAACTGGGCCTCGGTCGCCGCCGCCTGCACCGACCACCTCGGACCGGCCGGCTACGGCGCGGTGCAGGTGGCACCGCCGCAGGAGTCGGTGCAGCTGCCCACCAGCGCCGACGGCGCGTACCCCTGGTACGAGGTGTACCAGCCGGTGTCGTACAAGCTGGACAGCCGGTTCGGCAACCGTCAGCAGTTCGCCGCCATGGTCACCGCGTGCCACAACGCCGGTGTGCGCGTCTACGTCGACGCGGTGGTCAACCACATGGCCGGCACCAACAACCCCGCCGGTACGCGCGGCTACGCCGGCACCGAGTTCTCCGGCTACAGCTACCCGGCCGTGCCGTACGGCGCCGGGGACTTCCACCGCCCCGGGGACAACTGCCCGACCGGCGGCGCGATCAGCGACTGGAACAACGAGTCCCAGGTGACCAGCTGCGAGCTGCTGTCGCTGTCGGACCTCTACACCGAGAAGGAGGCGGTCCGCAACAAGATCGCGGCGTACCTCAACGATCTGATCGGGCTCGGTGTGGACGGCTTCCGGGTCGACGCGGTCAAGCACATCCGCAAGGACGACTTCGCGGCCATTCTCGGCAAGCTGAACAACACCGTCGCCGAGGGCCGGCGGCCCTACGTCGCGCAGGAGATCTTCGACGGGGCGAGCAACCCGGCGTTGCAGGCGCGCGCGTACATCGGCAACGGCGACGTGCTCGACTTCGCGTACGCCAAGGGCATCCGCTCGGCGTTCCAGGGCTCGATCTCGGCGCTGGCGAACGTGCCGAACTGGAACCTCGACGCGCCCGGCGCCAACGTCTTCTCCATGGTCACCAACCACGACCTGGAGCGCGACGGTGTGGTGCTGTCGTACAAGAACGGCACCGACTACGTGCTGGCCAACTACTTCGCGCTGGCCTACCCGCACGGCAAGCCGTCGGTATACGACAGCTTCACCTGGTCCAACCGCAACCAGTCCCCGCCGCACGACGGCACCGGACGGGTCACCGACACGGTCTGCGGCGCCGCCTGGACGTGCCTGAGCCGCACCACCGGCGTCAAGGGCATGGTCGGCTGGGCCAACGCCGCCCGCCCGGTGAAGACCGTATCGGACTTCACCACAGTGAACAGCAACGTGATCGGCTTCCACCGGGGCGACCGGGCGTGGATCGGCATCAACGACTCCGGCTCCGCCACCACCGCCACCTTCGTCACCGGGCTGGCCGACGGCCGGTACTGCGACGTCATCTCCGGCGCCGCCACCGGCAGCGGCTGCACCGGCGGTACGGTGACCGTGTCCGGCGGCCGGGCCACCGTGACCATCCCGGCCAACGACGCGGTCGCCGTCCACGTGAACGCCCGGCCGGGCGCGAGCCCGTCCCCGAGCGCCTCCCCGACGGTCTCGCCGAGCGCCTCTCCGACGGTCTCGCCGAGCGCGTCGCCCACGGTCAGCCCGAGCGACCGGATCGCCACCACGTTCACCGTCACCGCGAACCTGGCCGCCGGGCAGGACGTCCGCGTCGTCGGCAACGTACCCGCGCTGGGGTCGTGGACGCCCGCGAACGGCGTCACGCTCGCCGCGCAGGGCGGCGGCGTCTACCGCGCCACCGTCGACCTGCCCCGGTCGACGGCCGTGGAGTACAAGTTCGTCAAGCTGACCGCCGCGGGCGCCGCCACCTGGGAGTCCGGCGCGAACCGGACCCTCACCACCCCGGCCGGCGGCACGTACGCGGTGACCGAGACGTTCCGCGGCGACACCGTCACCACGGCGGTCGCCACCACCTTCTCCGTCACCGCGACCACCGTCTACGGGCAGAACGTGTTCGTCGTCGGCAACATCCCGGCGCTCGGTGGCTGGAACCCGGCCGCCGCCGTCGCGCTCTCGCCGGCCGCGTACCCGGTCTGGCGGGCCACCGTCGACCTGCCGCCGAACACGGCGGTCGAGTACAAATACGTCAGGAAGAACCCGGACGGCTCGGTGACCTGGGAGTCCGGCGCGAACCGGACGCTCACCACGCCGGCCGGCGGCACCCGTGCCGTCACCGACACCTGGCGCTGACGATCGTGCGGCCCGTCCCCGTCACCCCCGGGGACGGGCCGCATCCGGTCCGGCCCGCACCCGGACCCGGCCGGACTCCGCCCCGGCGGCGGGCCCGCCCCGGCGAGGTGCGCCGACGGTCGTCCCCAGCGCGACGCTCAGGCACACCACGGCGGCGACCACCAGCGGCGGACGGCCGCCCACGGCGACCGCCGCCGACCCGAGCGGGATGGCCGGCGTGATCGGGCCGAACATCGCCGTGTTCGCCGTCCCGGCCACCCGCCCGAGCATCGCCTGCGGCGTGTACGCCTGCACGGCGGTGACCGCCGCCACGAGCGTCCAGGGCAGACCCACGCCGGCCACCACCGAGGCGGCCACGGTGCCCGGCCACCACGGCAGGCAGCGCCCGAGACAGCCGGCGGCGAACAGGACCGCACCCGCGGCACCGACCGCGATCTCACCACGGCGACGGACGAGCCGGCCGACGACCAGCCCGGCGACCAGCGACCCGGCGCCCTGCGCGCTCGCCAGCACGCCGAGGAACGTCGACGGCATGGCCAGGCCGGTCACCACCACGTCGTACAGCGCCGCGGTGGTGAAGCCGGACATCGCGATGGACACCGCCGCGAGCGCCACGGGTACGCGTACCGCCCGCCGGGCCAGGAGCGCGGCGAGGCCGTCCCGCACTCCCGCCGGACGTGCGGCCGGGGGAGCGGGGACGGCCCGCGTCAGGCGCAACGCGCCGTACAGGGCGGCCGCGAGCACCGGTACGACGGCGGCGAGCACCGCGACGACGTGCCCGCCCCGCCACGCGTACAGGCCCGCCCCGGCCAGCGGCGCCACCAGCTTCATGCCCTCCTGCGCGCTCGACCGCCAGCCGTTGACGTCGGCCAGGCGGGCCGGGGGGGAGCGCGGCGGGCAGCAGCGCGGTCTCGCCCGCGTGGACGAGCACGTAGCCGACGCCGTACGCGAGCGACACGGCGTAGATCAGCCACGCGTCGCCGGGGCCGCGAACCGCCAGCAGGCTCAGCAGCGCGGCGGCGAGCGCGAGGTCGACGCCGATCACCAGGGAACGCCGGGGCACCCGGTCGAGCAGGCCGCCGAGCCACGGGCCGGCCAGGGTCGGGGCGTAGACGCACATGCCGGCCAGGGCGGCGAGGCCGGTGGAGCCGGTCAGGTCCAGGATCCAGATGCCGGACACCAGGGCCATGGCGCTGCCGCCGAGGCCGGACAGCAGCGAGACGGCCACGAACAGGAAGGCGTTGCGGCGCATGGGTCCCCCGAGAGTTGAGCCTGGAGGACTCATCCTCGGGATGTGAGCCTGGGCGGGGCAAGGCTTCGAACGTGCGTCAATGCCCCGTTGACAGCGCTGTCGCGATCCGCCGGGCGGCGTCGCGTACCGGAGCGGGCAGCCTGCGACCGGCCCCGGCCAGGTCGTCGGCGAGGTGCGCGGCCAGCGCGTACAGCGGCCCGGCGGTGGCGTCGAGGGCGAGCGCGCAGGTGCGGCGCGTCAACGCCGCGCGGGGGAAGCGGCCGTCCCACGAACGGTCCGCCTCGATCCAGCGGTGCAGGTCGGCGACGGCGGCCCGGAGCGCCGGCACGTCGGGGGAGCCGGCCGGGTCGAGCCGGGTCAGGCGGACCCGCCGGGCCGCCACGAGGCGCTGCCGACGCTGCTCGGCGGCCTGCCGGCTGCGCAGGCCCAGCGCCCGCGCGATCTCGGCCCAGGTGGCGCCGTCATGCCGGGCCCGGTCGATCAGATCCAGTTCCCGGTCCTCAAGCCGGACCCGCGCCGCGGCGATCTCGGACAGGCCGGCCAGGGCCACCCGTCAACGCTACATTGACAACCGGGCCCGAAGTCTCAGTCCTCCGAGACGCCCGGGCCCACCTCGCCACGCGCCAGGTGCTCGGCGTTGCGGTCGGCCTCACTCTCCGCGTTCTCCGCGCCGGCGCCCGGGTCCCGGGTACGCCGCCCCTCGGCGTCCTGGAAGACCTGCCCGCGCTCGAGCGCGCCCTCCTGCTGCCGCTGGAACTGCTCCGGATCAGTCATGACCGTCAGGTGCCCCGGCCGCCGCGCGGCAAACCGGTCCGTCAGCGCGGCGGCGCCACGTAGAGGGCGGTCCGGCAGCCGGTCTCGCCCGGCTCCAGCCAGATCCGGTCGTACCCGGGGGACTCGATCTTCCCGGCCGGTGTGCGGACGAGCAGCAGGCAGTCCCGTTCGGCCGGTACGCCGACGGCGGCGACGAGCGCGCCCTCGTGCACCGTCGTGTCGACGGTGATCCAGTCCTGCGGGAAGGCGGCCCGCACCGCGCCCGCCAGCGTCTCCGGGGTGGCGGTGCGCAGCACGGCGGTGAGCCGCTGCCGCCCGTCCTCGGGCACCCTCGGCACCGGCGCCGCCGTCGGTGGCGAGGGCGCGGCGCCGCTCGGACAGTCGATCTCGTGGTACGTCGTGTAGCGGTAGAGCGTGAACTCGTAGCGGTAGCAGCGAGTGGCCTCACCGGCGGTGTTGCTCGCGCCGCCGATCGACACCGGCGGCCGTTCCGGCACCGTCACCACGAACCGCACGTCGACGGTGGCCCGCTCGTCCCCGGCGGTGCGGCCGGACCACGCCAGCGCCTCCCGCCGGACCGTACCGCCGCCCGACGCGGCGTCCGTCGGCTCCTGGACGATCTCGGCCGCCGCGATCGACCCGGCGTCCCGCACCCGGTTGCGGTGCCCCAGCTGCGTGTTGAGCTGCTTCGCCTCCACCGCCGCGGTGTCGCGCGCCAGCGCGTCGCCGCTCTCCTCTCCGAGTCCCCTCCCGCACCCCGCCGACGCGAGCAGGAGCACCGCGAGCGTCCACCGCACCCACCGGTGACGGGACGGAGGTCTCGGCCCGGTGGCGCTGCGTGTCCGGTTCACCGCGCGGACGTTACCGGCGAGCCGGGCGCCGCGCTGCCCCGTAACGCCGGGGGGCCGTTGGTCCCGGGTCCGACAGGCCCTCGGCCCTGCGACCCACGTAGGGTCGCGCGGCATGCTGGGACTGCCCGGCGCGGGCGGCGACGACATGGAGGACGATGTGGTGATCAACGGCGGGCCCGCTGCGGCGACGACGCCCACCGAGATCTCTCCTGCCCCCGCGACCGGGCTCGGCTCGGCCGAGGCGGCCGCCCGGCTGCGCGCCGACGGGCCGAACACCGTGGCCGCCCCGCGCAAGCGAGGGCTGGCCGGCCGGGTGTTCCGCCAGCTCACCGACCCGCTGGTGGCGCTCCTGCTGGCCGCCGCCGTGGTGACCACACTGCTGCGCGACTACCCGGACACCGCGGTGATCGTGCTGGTCGTCCTGATCAACACGGCGATCGGCGTGGTGCAGGAGGTCCGCGCCGACCGAGCCGTCGCCGCGCTGGAC
Organism: Micromonospora sp. WMMA1949; assembly: GCF_027460145.1. Lineage (NCBI taxonomy): Bacteria > Bacillati > Actinomycetota > Actinomycetes > Micromonosporales > Micromonosporaceae > Micromonospora > Micromonospora sp. WMMA1949. The sequence continues at coordinate 5,232,341 of NZ_JAPZBG010000001.1, forward strand.
CGGCTCGCCGCACCCACCGCGCGTGTGGTCCGCGACGGCCGTGACCTCGTGCTGCCCGCCGCCGACCTCGTTCGCGGCGACCTGGTCCGGCTGGAGGCCGGCGACGTGGTGCCCGCCGACCTGGACCTCACCGACGCGGTACGCCTCAGCCTGGACGAGTCGGCGTTGACCGGCGAGTCGGTGCCGGTGACCCGGGTCGCGGGGGAGGAGGCGAATGCGGGCACCGTGGTCACCACCGGCCGCGCCACCGGGACCGTGGCGCGTACCGGCGCGGCGAGCGCGCTGGGCCGGATCAGCGCCCTGGTCGCGGCGACCCGCCCCGCGCCCACGCCGCTGCAGCGTCGCCTGTCCTCGCTCGGCCGGGTGCTCGGCCTGACCGCCGTGGTGCTCTCCGGGCTGGTCTTCGCGATCGGCGTGCTCGACGGGCAGCCGGTGACGCAGATGGCGGTCACCGCCGTCAGCCTCGTGGTGGCGGCCGTGCCGGAGTCGCTGCCCGCCGTCGTCACGCTGGCGCTCGCCCTGGGCGCGCGCCGGATGGCCGGCAGCCGCGCCATTCCCCGCCGGTTGCACGCGGTGGAGACCCTCGGGTCGGTCACCGTGATCGCCTCCGACAAGACCGGCACCCTCACCGAGGGCCGGATGGCGGTGCAGCACGCGGTCGTCCCCGGCCGCGACCGCTACGCCGTCACCGGCACCGGCTACGCGCCCGACGGCGAGGTGCACCACCGGGGCGAGCCGGTGAGCGCGCCGGACGAGCTGCGCGCCCTCGCCCGCGCCGGGCTGCTCTGCAACGACGCCACGGTGACGCCGCCGACCGACGAGCGGCCGGAGTGGACAGCGATTGGTGATCCGCTGGAGGCGGCGCTCGTCACGTTCGCCGCCCGGTGCGGCCTGGATCCGGAGGCCACCCGCGACGCCTGGCCCCGGGTGGCGGAGGCGCCCTTCGACCAGGACCTGCGCCGGATGACCACGGTGCACCGCCGCTGCGACGGGCGCTACCTGGTCGTCTGCAAGGGCGCGCCGGAGAACCTGCTGGCCGCGCCGCTGGTCGACGCCGACGCCGGGGAACTGGCCGAGCTGACCGACGCCGCGCACCGGCTCGCCGCCGAAGGGCTGCGGGTGCTGGCGGTGGCCTCGGCCGTGGTGCACACCCTGCCGGACCCGGCCCGGCCGGCCGGCCTGCGCCCGCTGGGCCTGGTCGCGGTCGGCGACCCGCTGCGCGCGGCGGCGCCCGGCATCGCCGCGGGCTTCGAGGAAGCAGGCATCCGGCTGGTCCTCATCACCGGCGACCACCCGGCGACGGCCGCCGCGATCGGCGGGCGGCTCGGGCTCTGGCGCGACGGCGACCCGCTCGCCAACGGCGACGACGGCGACCCGGGCCGCGCCCACCCCGAGACCCGGGTGTACGCGCGGACCCAACCGGAACAGAAGCTCGACATCATCGCCGGCCTCCAGACCCGGGGGCACGTGGTGGCGATGACCGGCGACGGCGTCAACGACGCCCCCGCGTTGCGCCGCGCGGACATCGGGGTGGCGATGGGCGGCGGCACCGAGGTGGCCCGGCAGGCCTCCGACCTGGTGCTCGTCGACGACGACCTGACCACTGTGGCGACCGCCATCGGCGAGGGCCGCCGGATCTACGACAACATCCGCCGGTTCCTGCGCTACGCGCTCGCGGGTGGTGTGGCCGAGATCGCGGTGATGCTGCTCGGCCCGCTGTTCGGCCTGCCGGTGCCGCTGCTGCCGGCGCAGATCCTCTGGATCAACCTGCTCACCCACGGTGTTCCCGGTGTGGCGCTCGGCGCGGAGCCGGCCGAGCCGGGCACGCTGCGCCGGCCGCCCCGCTCCCCGCAGGAGTCGGTGCTCGGCGCCGGCCTGGGCCGGGACGTGCTGGTCACCGGCGCGCTGATCGCGGCGGCGACGCTCGGCGCGGGCGTGTGGGCCGCCGCGTCGGACCGGCCGTGGCAGTCCGTGGTGTTCGTGGTGCTCGGCCTGGCCCAGCTCGGTGTGGCGCTGGCGGTCCGCGCGATCCGTACCCCGGGCTCCCGTGAGCGCAACCTCGCGCTGCCGGTGGCGGTCGCGATCTCCGCGGCCCTCCAGATGGCCGGCGTGCTGCTGCCGCCGCTGCGCGAGCTGCTCGGCACGTCCCCGCTCAGCGCGCTCGACCTGCTCGCGTGCGCCGCGATCGGCGTGCTGCCCGGGCTGGTGCTGCGGCTGACCCGTCGCTTCCGCGGGACCAACGGCCCTTCGGCCGGGACCTCGGACCCTGCCGGGCCGGCCGCCTGACGGGCAGGCTGAGCACGAGTGAAGGAGGACGACATGACGATCCACTCGCAGGCACCCGTCGTGGTGGGCGTGGACGGCTCCGCCGCCTCGCTGGACGCGGTCCGGGTGGCCGCCCGCGAGGCCGCCGCCCGGAACCGGCCGCTGCAGGTCGTCCACGCGTTCATCTGGCCGCTGACCCGCGCGCCGCTCACCCCGGCCCCGGGGGCGCCCGCCGGCGCCGGCCTGCGCAACCAGGCCGAACGGTGCGTCGCCGAGGCGGTCGCCGAGGCCGGCAAGGTCGCGCCGGACGTACCGGTCACCGGCGTGGTGGTCGACGGCGCCGCGGCGGCGGTGCTGGTCGCCGAGTCCCGCGAGGCGGCGCTGATCGTGCTCGGCCACCGAGGCCTGGGCGGGTTCGCCGGCCTGCTGATCGGCTCGGTCACGCTCCAGGTGTCGGCCCGCGCGCACTGCCCGGTCCTGGTGACGCGCGGCGAGGCGCGCGCCGACGGGCCCGTCGTGGTCGGTGTGGACGGCTCCGAGCTGTCCACCGCGGCGGTCGGATTCGCGTACGAGGAGGCCGCCCGCCGGGACGCGCCGCTGATCGTGGTGCACGCCTGGCTGTACCCCACGCCGATCGGCCCCGGCGACATCCTGCCCCTGGTGTACGACCCGGAGGCGCTCGCCGAGGAGTCCCGGCGGGTCGTCGCCGAGTCGGTCGCCGGCTGGGCCGAGCGCTACCCGGACGTGCCGGTACGGCAGCGGTCGCTGCGCGGTGCCCCGGCCCGGGTGCTGGTGGAGGAGTCGAAGGACGCCCAGCTGGTGGTGGTCGGCGCGCACGGCCGCGGCGCGCTGGGCGGGCTGCTGCTCGGCTCGGTCAGCCACGCGGTGCTGCACCACGCCCACTCGCCGCTGGTGATCGTGCGCAACGCCTGACCCCGCGAACGCGCCCGGTCCCGCGACAGCGCCTGACGCCGCTACGGCGTCAGGCGCTGTGGACCGTGGTGAGGTCGGCCAGCCCGGAGATGGTCAGCAGCGGCTCCAGCAGCGGACCGGCGATCAGCGCGATCCGGTCGGCGTGCGGGAACAGCGCGGCCAGCCCGGCGCTGTCCAGGTACTCCACCTTCGTCAGATCCACGACCAGCGGTTCGCCGTCGGGCCGGACGGCTTCGGCGAGCGCGTCGGCGAAGGCGGACGCGTTGCTCATGTCGATCTCACCGACGGCGGCCAGCACGCGGCCGCCGTCGGGTCGGTCGCTCGTGGTGAGCGTCAGGGACGTGCTCATGGCCTGATCCTCGCCTGCATGTCGACTGTGGTGCCGGTGGCCCCCGGGGTGACGCTGATGCTGTCCATCAGCGCGCGCATGAGCACGAGCCCCCGGCCGCGGTGCGGGTCGGACGGCTGGTCGCGGTGCCGCCAGTGGCCGCTGTCGGTGACGCTCAAGCGCAGGTCCCCGGCGGTGGCGGCGGCACGCAGGCGGATCCGGCCGCCCGGATCGTCGCGGTGCCCGTGCTCGATGGCGTTGGCGCATGCCTCCCCGGCCGCCACCAGGATGTTGTAGGCGTGGGCCGGGGCCAGCCCGCAGCGGTCCAGCCATCCCCGCAGCGCGCTGCGGACCTCGGCCAGCCGGGTCGACTCCGCGGGGAACTCCAGCTCCAGCGGCCCGGGGTGGCGGTAGAGCAGCAGGGCCACGTCGTCGTGGTAGCCGCCGTCGGGAGCGAGCCGGTCCATGATCTCGGTCGCCAGGACCTCGACCGGCGCGTGGTGTCCCTGCTGGATGGCGTCGGTGGCGCGGGCGATGCCGGCGGTGATCGGCTGGCGGCGGCGTTCCACCAGGCCGTCGGTGTAGAGCATCAGGGTGGCGCGCGGCTGCACTGTCGCCTCCGCCTCCGGGCGCTCCTCCCCGGGACGGACGGCGAGCGGCCGGGACCGGCCGTGCCGCAGGAGTTCCGGAGTGCCGTCCGCGCGGACCACGATGGCCGGCGGGTGGCCGGCGCTGGAGTAGCGCATCAGGCCGGTGGCCGGGTCGAGGACGCCGCAGAAGACGGTGGCGCAGGACGCGCCCGGCAGCAGCGCGGCGAAGCGGTCCAGGGCCACCAGCGTCCGGGCCGGGCTCGGGTCCTGCAACAGCAGGGCACGGCAGGCGCTGCGCAGCTGCCCCATCACCGTGGCGGCCTGCAGGCCGTGCCCCACGCAGTCGCCGACCACGATGCCGATGCGCCCGTCCGGCAGCTCCACTGTGTCGTACCAGTCGCCGCCGACCTTGAGCGGCATCGCGGCGGGGGAGTACCGCACGGCGAAACCGGCGGGCAGTTGCGCCGGACCGAGGATCGCCCGTTGCAGGGCCAGCGCGGTCTCCCGCTGCTGGTCGATCTGGTGCACCCGGTGCAGCCCCTGACCGATGTGGCCGGCCAGCAGCGCCAGCAGGGTCTGGTCCTGTTCGGTGAACGGCCGCTTCTCGCCCAGGTCGATCCAGACCGCCATCGTGCCGTGCGGGTGCTCGACGGCGATGCCGGCGCCGTGCGTACGCGCCGCCACCGGGGTCAGCAGCGGAGTGTCCCGCAGCGCGAGCAACGCCTGCCGGCGCTCCGGCGGCAACGTGTCCCAGCGCGCCTCCGGGTCGGTGGCGGTTACGGCGGGGGTGGGCTGGTCACCGAAGACGGCGGTGAGCACGCCGGCGGCCCGCCACAGCTTGCGCAACTCGTCCAGCACCCCGGACAGCGCGTCGGTGAGGTCGTCCGCCTGGGACAGCCGCATGCTGAGCCCGGCCAGGGCAGTCTCCCGCTGCACCGCGTAGTGCTCGGCGGTGACGTCACGGAACGTGCCGACGATCATCCGCCGGCCGCTGTCCGGGTCGTCGACCTGGTTGAACGCGGCCGAGATCCAGATCCGGTGCCCGTCGCGGTGGGTCACCGGCACGGTGTACGTGCCCCGGGTCTGCCCCACGAGCGTCGAGAACGCGGCCGCCACCTGGCGGTGCGCGTCGGGCTCGGCCTCCCGGTCCGGCCACCACGGGTGCACCGCCGGGTAGGGCAGGCCCTCGGTCCCGTAGCCGAGGATGCCGGTGAACGCCGCGTTGATCTCGACCACCGCGCCGTCCTCGTCGCAGACGAAGAACGCCTCCTGCAACGAGTCGACGAGCGCGGTACGCCAGCGGGCGTGGTGGTTGCGCAGCCGGGCCAGTTCCACGTTCGCGCGGACGCGGGCCAGCAGTTCGGCGGCCGGGAACGGCTTGACCAGGTAGTCGTCGGCGCCTGCCTCCAGCCCTTCGATCGAGGCCTCCTGCCCGGCGCGGGCGGACAGCAGCAGCACCGGGGTGCCGGCCGTACGCTGGTCGGCGCGCAGCGCGGCCACCAGTTGCAGGCCGTCGAGCCGGGGCATCATCACGTCGCTGACCACCAGGTCGGGGGTCTGCGCGCGGGCGGCGTCCAGCGCGGCCTGCCCGTCGGTTACCGCCCGCACCTCGTGCCCGGCCGAGCGCAGCAGCCGGGTGAGGTACTCACGCATGTCGGCGTTGTCGTCGGCCACCAGGACGCGGGCCGCCGCCCCGCCGGGCACCGGCTGGACCGGTTCGCCGGCCGGGTCGTCCCCGCCGACGGCGGCTTCCGGGTCGGCGGGCAGCCAGCGCAGCGCCTCCTGCACGAACGGCTCGGCCGACGCCGGCGTCCGGCCGGTGCCCGCCGGAGCGAGCGCGTCGGCGGGAAGGTGCCCGGTGCCGAACGGCAGCCGGATCGTGAAGGTGGTGCCCCGGCCCACCGTGCTCTCGGCGTCGATCTGGCCGCCGTGGAGCGTGACCAGCTCCTTTACCAGGGCGAGGCCGATCCCGCTGCCCTCGCCGGAGCGGGAGCGGGCGTTCTCGATGCGGTGGAACCGCTCGAACAGGCGCGGCATCTCGTCGGCGGGTACGCCGATGCCGGTGTCGGAGATCCGCAGCACCGCCGTGTCGCCCTCGCCGCGCAACTCGACCCGGATGGTGCCCTCGAAGGTGAACTTCAACGCGTTGCTGAGCAGGTTCAGCACCACCTTCTCCCACATGCCGCGGTCCAGGTACGCGGGCTCGGGCAGGGGCGGGCAGTCGACCTCGAAGGACAGACCGGCCCGTTCGATCGCCGACCGGAAGACGCTGGCCAGGTCGGCGGTCACCGCGGCCAGGTCCACCGGCTCGTAGCGGGCCTGCATCCGCCCGGCCTCGATCCGGGAGAAGTCGAGCAGGCTGTTGACCAGCTTGCCCAGGCGCAGCCCGTTGCGGCGGATGACGTCCAGCTCGGCGCGGACCTGCTCGTCGGCGTCCGGCAACCGGCCGCGCAGCTCGTCCAGCGGTCCCATGATCAACGTCAGCGGGGTGCGGAACTCGTGGCTGATGTTGGAGAAGAACGCGGTCTTCGCGCGGTCCAGCTCGGCGAGTTCCTCGGCCCGGCGCTGCTGCGCCTGGTAGCTGCGGGCGCTAGCAATGCCGGTCGCCAGGTGCCCGGCGGTCAGCTCCACAAAGCCGTGGTACCCGTCGTCCAGCGCCCGGTAGCGGTTCAGCCCGGCGACCAGGAACCCGTACGGCGCACCGCCCTGCTGCCGCAGCGGCACCAGCAGCGCCTCGGCCGGCGCGGCGGGCCAGACGCCCGCCGGCAGGTCCGCGAAGGCCGGGCCGTCGAGCGTGACCCGCACCGACTCGCCCTCGCCGACGGCGCCGGCCGGCCACGGGGCAGCGGGGTCGTCGAGGGACAGCGTGGCCGGGGCCGCCGGGTGCCCGGCCGCCAACCCGGTCGCCTCCACCAGCCGGGCGCCGCCGTCGCCGTCGTACAGGTAGGTGAGCGTGAACGGCAGGTCCCGCGGGTTGCGGGCCAGCTGGCGGCTGACGAAGGCGAGCGTCTCCCGCTCGGTGCGGATGACGCTCGGGTCCGACCCGAGGTCGCGCAGCGTGGCCATCCGCCGCTCACCGATGACCCGCTCGGTGTCCTCGCTGACCACGCAGAGCATCCCGACCAGGCTGCCGTCGTCGGCGCGCAGCGGGCTGTAGGAGAACGTGTGGTACGTCTCCTCGCGGTAGCCGGCCCGCTCCAGGAACAGCAGCAGACCCTCGTCCCAGGTCGCCTCGCCGGTGCGCAGCACGGTGTCCACGCGGGGGCCGATGTCGTCCCAGATCTCCGCCCACACCTCGTTCGCCGGGCGTCCCAGCGCCCACGGGTACTTGCGGCCGAGCGTGTCCCGCCGGTAGGCGGCGTTGCAGAAGAAGGTGAGCTGCGGCCCCCAGGCCATCCACATCGGGAACCGGGAGGACAGCAGGATCCGCACCGCGGTCCGCAGGCTCTGCGGCCAGGTGTCCGGCGGGCCCAGGGGGTGCGCCGACCAGTCGATCCGCGCCAGGTCCGGCCCGATCTCACCGTCGACGGCGAAGACGTCGGCGCGCGTACGCGGGTCGGTGTCAGCGCCGCTCATCGCCCGAGTCTCCCCCACCCCGTCCGGTCCCGCTCGTTCAGGCCGGCGTCGCGGCCTCGTGGTCGCTTCTTGCCCCGTCGCGCCCCCGGCACTCCACCCGGGGCGGGGAGATCTGACTCACGTGAGCGCAGCGGGCCAGGGCAGGGGGTTGTGGTGCGGCAAAACGAAAGACTGCGGCAAAACGAAAGGCAAGGAGACCGATCTCCTCGCCACTACAAACGTATATCGCACCCCGGGTCTTGCCGCAAGGCCCCGGTGATGCCGCAGAATCAACGGCCGATGCGGATTGAGCTGCGAAAACGGGGGCACGGCATGACCGGACGGTACGTGTGGCAACTGCACGAGGTGGACGAGACGCGGATCGCCGCCGTCGGCGGCAAGGGCGCGCACCTGGGCGCGTTGACGCGGATCGACGGGGTGCGCGTACCCGGTGGTTTCTGCGTCGCGACCGACGCCTTCCGGCTGGTGGCGCGGACGCCGGCCCTCGCCGGACCGCTGGACCGGCTCGCCCGCGCGGACGCGGACGACCCGGCGGCGCTCCGGACGGCCGCCGCCGAGGTCCGCCGCGCCGTCGAGCGGACCGCGCTGCCGGGTGAGGTCGCGGCGGCGGTCACCGGCGCGCTGTCGGAGTTCGGCGCGGACGCCGCGTACGCCGTGCGGTCGAGCGCCACCGCCGAGGACCTGCCGACCGCGTCGTTCGCGGGCCAGCAGGACACCTACCTGAACGTGGTGGGCGCGGCCGAGGTGCTGCGGCACGTCAGCCGCTGCTGGGCCTCGCTGTTCACCGAGCGGGCGGTGACCTACCGGCGGAGGCACGGCATCGAGGACCGGGCCGTGGACATGGCGGTGGTGGTGCAGCTGATGGTCGTCCCGGACGCGGCCGGGATCATGTTCACCGCCGACCCGGTCAGCGGGGACCGGACGGTGGTCTCGGTCGAGGCCGGCTTCGGTCTCGGTGAGGCACTGGTCTCCGGCCTGGTGAACCCGGACGTCTTCACGGTCCGCGACGGCTCGGTGGTCGGCCGGACGATCGGCAAGAAGGCGCGGGCGGTGCGCGCGGTGCCCGGCGGCGGCACCCGGGAGACGCCCGTCGACCCGGCGCGGCAGGCGTCTCCCGCGCTGACCGACGCGCAGGCGGTACGACTCGCCGCGCTGGGGCGGCGGATCGAGGCGCGCTTCGGGTGCCCGCAGGACATCGAGTGGGCGCTGACCGGCGACGACGTCCACATCCTGCAGAGCCGGCCGATCACCACGCTGTTCCCGGTGCCGGCAGCCGCCGCCGACGGGCGGTTCCACGTCTACCTGTCCGTGGGCCACCAGCAGATGATGACCGACGCCATGAGGCCGCTGGGCCTGTCGATGTGGCGGCGCACCGCCATGGCGCCGATGCACGAGGCGGGCGGCCGGCTGTTCGTCGACGCCACGCCGCACCTGTCCACCCCGGCGGGCCGGACCGCGTTCCTGGGCATGATCGGCCGGGCCGACCCACTCACCCGGGACGCGCTGGAGACGGTCCTCGCCCGGGACGTGGTGCCGGCCGCGCCGGACCCCGCACCGGCCGCGCCGGACCCCGCACCGGCCGGCCCGCCCGCGAGCGGGCCGCCGCCCTCGATCGACACCGACCCGGCGATCGTCACCGCGCTGGTCGAGCGCAGCCGGGAGTCGGTCGCCGCCCTGCGCCGCGACATCCGGGGCCGGTCCGGGTCCGGGCTGTTCGACTTCCTGGACGAGGCGTTCGCCGAGCACAAGCGGGTGCTCACCGATCCGGTGAGCGCTCAGGTGATCATGGCGGGGATGCAGGCCGCCTGGTGGCTCAACGACAAGCTGGGGGAGTGGCTCGGCGAACGCGACGCGGCCGACACGCTTACGCTGTCCGCGCCCGGCAACGTCACCGCCGAGATGGGGCTGGCGCTGCTCGACGTGGCCGACGTGATCCGCGCGTACCCCGAGGTGGTGGTGTTCCTGCGGGACGGCGCCGACGACGGGTTCCTGGACGAACTGCCGAAGCTGCCGGGCGGCGTCGAGGCACGCGCGGCCGTCGAGGGCTACCTCGACCGGTACGGCATGCGCTGCGTCGGCGAGATCGACATCACCCGGCCACGGTGGAGCGAGCGCCCGGCCACGCTCGTGCCGCTGATCCTCGACCACGTCCGTACCTTCGCCCCGGGCGCCGCCGCGCGCCGCTTCGCCGACGGCCGGGAGCGGGCGCGGGCGAAGGCCCGGGAGGTGCTCGACCGCCTGCGCGCCCTGCCGGACGGCGAGCGCAAGGCCGCCGAGACGCAGGCGATGATCGATCGGGTACGGACGTTCGCCGGCTACCGGGAGTACCCGAAGTACGACATCGTCAGCCGTTACGCCGTGTACAAGCAGGCGCTCATGGTGGAGGCCGACCGGCTGGCCCGCGCCGGTGTGCTCGCCGATCCGGAGGACGTCTTCTACCTCACCTTCGACGAGTTCCGCGAGGTCGCGGCCACCGGCCGGGCCGACGCCGCGCTGATCCGCGGACGCCGGGACGAGTTCCGGGCGCATCAGGCGCTCACCCCGCCCCGGGTGCTCACCTCGGACGGCGAGGCGCTGAACGGCTCGTACCGGCGCGCCGACGTGCCGCCGGGCGCCCTGACCGGGCTGGCGGTCTCGGCCGGCGTCGTCGAGGGGCGGGCGCGGGTGGTGACGGACCTGACCGGTGCCGACCTTCAGCCGGGCGACATCCTCGTCACCGCGCACACCGATCCGAGCTGGACGCCGCTGTTCGTGGCCGTCGCGGGCCTGGTGACGGAGGTGGGCGGACTGATGACGCACGGCGCGGTGATCGCCCGCGAGTACGGCCTGCCCGCCGTGGTGGCGGTGCCGGACGCGACCCGGCTGATCCCCGACGGCGGGCGGATCCGCGTGCACGGCACCGACGGGTACGTCGAGCTGCTGTCCTGACCGGCGCGGCATGCTCGATGATGGACGTGCGACGAGCGGGGAGGCGTGATGCGGATCGGGGAGTTGTCGGCGCGTACCGGGGTCAGCGCCCGGTCCATCCGGTACTACGAGCAGCAGGGCCTGCTCGCCGCCGTGCGCACCGCGAGCGGGCAGCGGGTCTTCGCCGAATCGGCGGTGGACCGGGTCCGGCTCATCCAGCGGCTGTTCGACGCCGGGCTGAGCAGCCGCCGGATGGCCGAGCTGCTGCCCTGCGTGACCGATCCGGAGATCCGTACCTCGTGGCTGACCGACCGGCTGCGCGAGGAACGGGCCCGGATGACCGCCGAGATGGCACGGCTCGCGCACGCCGTCGCGGTGCTCGACGACGTGGTGTCCGACATGAGCGTGACCGAGGACACCCGGGATCCGGCCGCCTGAGCGCTTGCCCTTGACACCGGTGTCAACTTCTAGCTTCGGGTCATGAACACGACCCTGGACACCGCATCGTTGGTGGCGCCGCTGCTGGAACCCGCCACCGTCGCCGGACTGCCGCTGCCGTCCCGTTTCGTGATGGCGCCGATGACCCGTAACCGCGCGCCGGGTGGCGTGCCGACGCCGGAGATGGCCGAGTACTACCGGCGCCGTGCCGCGGCCGGCGTCGGCCTGATCGTCACCGAGGGAGTGCTGGTGGACCACCCCAGCGCCGGCCACGAGGACACCGTGCCGCGGATGACTCCCGGCGCGGCCGAGGCCGGCTGGCGCGGCGTGGTCGAGGCCGTGCACGCCGCCGGCGGCCGGATCGCCGCGCAGCTGTGGCACCTGGGCAGCCTGCGCGAACCGGTGGACGGCGCTCCGGCGTGGACCCCCTCGGGGGTACGCGAGCCGGGCCGCCCGGCGCCGCGCGCGATGACCGCCGCCGACGTCGACGTGCTGCTGGCGGCGTACGCGGACGCGGCCCGGGTGGCGGTCCGGGCCGGGTTCGACGCGGTCGAGATCCACGCCGCGCACGGCTACCTGCTCGACGAGTTCCTGTGGCCGTACACGAATCGCCGGACCGACGTGTTCGGTGGCTCCCCGGCGCGCCGGGCGGCGTTCCCGGCCGCGGTGGTGCGCGCGGTCCGCGCGCAGGTGCCGGTGGGCCGCCCGGTGATCGTGCGGTTCTCCCAGTTCAAGGAGCGGGCGTTCGACGCGCGGATCGCGGACACCCCGGCCGAGCTGGGGCAGATCCTCACCGCGTTCGCCGAGGCCGGCGCGGACGTCCTGCACGCCTCGCAGCGTCGCTTCTGGCAGCCGGCGTTCGCCGGCTCGGCGCTGAACCTGGCCGGCTGGGCGAAGCGCCTCACCGGCCTGCCGTCGATCACCGTGGGCTCGGTCGGACTGCGGCGTGAGTTCCTGCGCCCGGACGGCCCGGAGTCGGTGGCGGGCCTGGCCGCGCGGCTGGCGGACGGGGAGTTCGACCTGGTCGCTCTCGGCCGGGCGCTGCTGGGCAACCCGGCCTGGGTGCGGCACGCCGCCGCGGGGCGGCCGGACGAGATCGTCGACTACCGGAAGGCGCACGAGGACGTCTATCCCTAGCCGGAAAGGGTTGACGCCGGGGGATGTTATCGCTCACAGTCGATGGCAGGGCATGAGCGCCGCAAGGCTCACCGGGCGAGCCGCGCTGGTCGTACCCCGACACCGCCACCGGACGCGGAGTCGGGACGTCGCACCACCACCATCGCGTGACCCCCGGAAGAGGAATCCGCATGAGACGAACGAGAGCCTTGCTCACCACCGGCATCCTGGCCGGCGCGCTCGCCGCCGGGATGGCGGTGGCCCTGGCGCCGACCGCGAGCGCCGGCACCACGCTGCGCGCGGCGGCGGCCGAGAAGGGCCGATACTTCGGCGCCGCGGTCGCCACCAACAAGCTGTCCGACAACACGTACGCCACGGTGCTGAACCGCGAGTTCAACTCCGTGGTGGCCGAGAACGAGATGAAGTGGGACGCCACCGAGCCGCAGCAGGGGCGGTTCACCTACACCGGCGGCGACCGGCTGGTCAGCCACGCCCGGGCGAACGGGATGTCGGTGCGCGGGCACGCGTTGCTCTGGCACCAGCAGCAGCCGTCGTGGGCGCAGGGTCTGTCCGGCAGCGCGCTGCGCAACGCCGCGATCAACCACGTCACCCAGGTCGCCACCCACTTCCGCGGGCAGATCTACGCCTGGGACGTGGTGAACGAGGCGTTCGCCGACGGCGGCAGCGGCGGTCGCCGCGACTCGAACCTGCAGCGCACCGGCAACGACTGGATCGAGGCCGCGTTCCGCGCGGCCCGTGCCGCGGACCCGGGCGCGAAGCTCTGCTACAACGACTACAACACCGACGGCATCAACGCGAAGTCGACGGGCATCTACAACATGGTGCGCGACTTCAAGTCGCGTGGCGTGCCGATCGACTGCGTCGGCTTCCAGTCGCACCTGGGCACCACGCTTCCCGGTGACTACCAGGCCAACCTCCAGCGCTTCGCCGACCTGGGCGTGGAGGTGCAGATCACCGAGCTGGACGTGATGACCGGCGGCAACCAGGCGAACATCTACGCCGCCGTCACCCGGGCCTGCCTGGCGGTGTCGCGCTGCACCGGCATCACGGTGTGGGGCGTGCGGGACTGCGACTCGTGGCGCGGCTCGGACAACGCGCTGCTGTTCGACTGCTCCGGCAACAAGAAGGCGGCGTACAACGCGGTGCTCGACGCGCTGAACTCCGGCACCAACAACCCGCCGCCGACCACCACCCCGCCGCCGAACAACCCGACCACCCCGCCGCCCAACAATCCGACCACGCCACCGCCCGGCCAGGGCGGGTGCACGGCCTCGGTGACGCTGAACTCCTGGACCGGTGGCTTCGTCGCCAACGTGAAGGTGACAGCGGGCTCGTCGGGCACCCGGGGATGGACCGTCACCATGACGCTGCCGGCCGGCGCGAGCGTCACCAACACCTGGAGCGCCACCGCGAGCGGCAACAGCGGCACGGTGCGGTTCACGAACGTCGACTACAACGGCCAGCTCGGCGCCGGCCAGAGCGCCGAGTTCGGGTTCCAGGGCAACGGAAGCGGATCGGGCATGACGCCCACCTGCTCCGCCTCCTGAGCGCAGGCGTCGCCGGGGCGGCACGACGTGCCGCCCCGGCGACGTCCGGTCGCGTCCTACCTGGAGCGCCGTCTCTGTTACAAGAAAGAGACATGCACATTTCGCGCGATTGGTTGACGGGGCAACTTGTGAGCGTTAACACTCGCCGTGACGGTTACCTGTGTCACAGGGGCCCACGGAGGGGAGAGGACGCTCGTGCGCAGACGAATCCTGGCCGCAGTCAGCGGCGCCGCGCTCGCGATCAGCCTGGCCGCGTGCAGCGGCGAGGGCGCCGGAGGCGGCTCGGACACCAGCTCCGCCAAGCCCGGCGACCTGACGATCGGCGTCTCGATGCCGACCCAGACCTCGGAACGGTGGATCGCCGACGGCAACTCGGTGAAGGAGAAGTTGCAGGCCAAGGGCTACAAGGTCGACCTGCAGTACGCCGGGGACGACATCCCGACCCAGTCGCAGCAGATCGACCAGATGATCACCCAGGGCGCGGACGTGCTGGTCATCGCCCCGATCGACGGCACCGCGCTCAGCGGCCAGCTCCAGGCCGCCGCCGCCGCGAACATCCCGGTCATCTCCTACGACCGGCTCATCCGCAACAGCCCCAACGTCAGCTTCTACGTCAGCTTCGACAACTACAAGGTGGGCGTGGCGCAGGCCAACGCGCTCCTGGTCGGCCTCGGGCTGCTCACCAAGGACGGCGCCAAGGGCACCGCCACGGGTCCGTTCAACGTGGAGCTGTTCGCCGGCTCGCTCGACGACAACAACGCCGGGTTCTTCTTCAACGGCGCGATGGACACGCTAAAGCCGTACTTCGACGCGGGGACGCTGAAGGTCAAGTCGGGGCAGACCAAGATCGAGCAGGCCGCCATCCTGCGCTGGCAGCAGGAGACCGCGCAGAAGCGGATGGAGGACCTGCTCACCTCCAGCTACAACGACGGCAGCAAGGTCGACGGCGTGCTGTCGCCCTTCGACGGCCTGTCCCGGGGCATCATCACCGCCCTGCAGAACGCCGGTTACCGCGGCGGCGCCAAGAAGATGCCGGTGGTGACCGGTCAGGACGCCGAGGTCGCGTCGGTCAAGCTCATCAACGACGGCGTGCAGAGCTCGACCGTGTTCAAGGACACCCGGCTGCTGGCCGAGCAGGCGGTGATCGCCGCCGAGGCGTTCCTGCGCAAGGAGGAGCCGAAGGCCAACGAGACCAAGGCGTACAACAATGGCGTCAAGGTCGTGCCCGCCTTCCTGCTGCCGGTGCAGACCGTCTACAAGGAAGACATCAAGTCCGTCCTCATCGACTCCGGCTACCTGACCGAGCAGGAGGTGGCCGCCGGCCGGGCCGGCTGACCCGCGGCGACGGGCCCGGCGGCCACCCGCGCCACCGGGCCCGACCGCTCCGGACACCACGACCACGAGCAGGACGGATACATGAGCGATCACATCCTCGAGATGCGTGGCATCACGAAGACCTTCCCCGGGGTGACCGCGCTCCAGGACGTCTCGCTCGCCGTACGGCGCGGCGAGATCCACGCGATCTGCGGTGAGAACGGCGCCGGGAAGTCCACCCTGATGAAAGTGCTGTCCGGGGTCTACCCGGCGGGCAGCTACGACGGCCAGATCGTCTTCGACGGCGAGCCGGTCGGCTTCCGGGGCATCCAGGACAGCGAAGCGCGCGGCATCGTCATCATCCACCAGGAACTCGCGCTGGTGCCGTACCTGTCGATCGCCGAGAACATCTTCCTCGGCAACGAGCGCCGCGGCCGCGGCGGGCTCATCGACTGGCACCGCACCAACGCGGAGGCCGCGGCGCTGCTGCGGTCGGTCGGGCTGCACGAGAACCCGGTCACCCCCGTCATCCAGCTCGGCGTCGGCAAGCAGCAACTCGTGGAGATCGCCAAGGCGCTGTCCAAGAAGGTGCGGCTGCTGATCCTCGACGAGCCGACCGCGGCCCTGAACGACGTCGACTCGGCGCACCTGCTGGACCTGATGCGCCGGCTGCGTGACCAGGGCATCACCTGCATCATGATCTCGCACAAGCTCGGCGAGATCACCGCCGTCGCCGACTCGACCACGGTCATCCGCGACGGCCGTACCGTCGAGACGCTGGACATGTCCGACGGCGCCGTCACCCAGGACCGGATCATCCGCGGCATGGTCGGGCGCGACCTGGCCGCCTTCTACCCGACCCGCAGCGTGACGCCCGGCGACGAGGTGCTGCGCATCGAGGACTGGTCGGTGCGCCATCCGACCCAGGACCGCCTGGTCGTCGACCGGGCGTCGCTGCACGTGCGGGCCGGGGAGGTCGTCGGCATCGCCGGGCTGATGGGCGCCGGACGCACCGAGCTGGCGATGAGCGTCTTCGGCCGGGCGTACGGCCGGGACATCCGCGGCCGGATCTTCGTCCGGGGCCGCGAGGTACGGACGCGCACGGTGGCCGAGGCCATCGCGAACGGCATCGCGTACGCCACCGAGGACCGCAAGCACTACGGCCTCAACCTCATCGACGACGTCCGGGGCAACATCTCGGCCGCCGCGCTCGACAAGCTCGCCCGCAACGGCTGGATCGACGGCAACCGGGAGATCCAGGTCGCCGAGCGGGGACGGCGCGACATGAACATCAAGGCGCCGACGGTGATGTCGGTGGTGGGCAAGCTCTCCGGCGGCAACCAGCAGAAGGTCGTGCTGGCGAAGTGGCTGTTCACCGACCCGGACGTGCTGATCCTCGACGAGCCGACGAGGGGCATCGACGTCGGCGCGAAGTTCGAGATCTACACGATCGTCAACCGGCTGGTGGCCGAGGGCAAGGCGGTGGTCCTCATCTCCTCCGAACTGCCCGAGCTGCTCGGCATGTGCGACCGCGTATACACCCTCGCGGCCGGCCGGATCACCGGGGAGATGCCGGTGAGCGAGGCCACCCAGGAGAACCTGATGGAACTCATGACCAAGGACAGGGATCTCGTCCGATGACCAGCACCAAGCCTCCCCCCGCCACGAAGATCGCCACCCCGGACACCGGCGCGGCGGCGACCCTGCACACCGGCACCAGCGATCCGCGCACGCTGATCCTCGGCAACCTGCGGCAGAGCGGCATCTACATCGCTCTGGTAGTGATCGTCGCGCTGTTCGCGGTCCTCACCGACGGCGTCTCGCTCAGCCCCGGCAACCTCACCAACATCGTGCTCCAGTACTCGTACATCCTGGTGCTCGCGATCGGCATGGTCATCGTGATCATCGGCGGGCACATCGACCTGTCCGTGGGATCGGTGGTGGCGCTCACCGGAGCGGTCTCCGCGGTGCTCGTCATCCGCGAGGGCATGCCCTGGTGGGCCGGCGTGCTGGCCGCGCTCGCGGTGGGCGTCGCGGTCGGCGCGTGGCACGGGCTCTGGGTCGCGTACGCCGGGATCCCGGCCTTCATCGTCACCCTGGCCGGCATGCTCCTGTTCCGCGGCCTCACGCTGCGGGTGCTGGACAACATCTCGCTGTCGCCGTTCCCCGAGGAGTACCAGCGGGTCGCCGCCGGTTTCCTCAACGGACTGCTGGGCGGTGAGGGCTACGACGCCTTCACGCTGTTCATCGGCGCGTTCGCCGTCGTCGGGTACGCGGTGGCCGTGTTCCGGACCCGGGTCGCCCGGGTGCGCCACGAGCAGCCGGTGGAGTCGTTCCCGCTGTTCGTCCTGCGGATCGTGGTGGTCGGCGCCGTGGTCATGTGGTTCGCCTGGCAGCTCGCCAACGCCCGCGGCCTGCCGATCGTGCTCATCGTGCTGGCCGTTCTGGTGCTGATCTACGGCCTGCTCACCCGCCGTACCGTGTTCGGCCGGCAGGTGTACGCGATCGGCGGCAACCTGCCCGCGGCGATGCTGTCCGGCGTGCGGGTGAAGCGGGTCAACTTCTGGATCTTCGTCAACATGGGCTTCCTGTCCGCCGTGGCGGGCGTGATCTACTCGTCCCGGTCCAACGGCGCCCAGCCGGCCGCCGGCAACATGTTCGAGCTGGACGCGATCGCGGCGGCCTTCATCGGCGGCGCGGCGGTCACCGGCGGGGTCGGCACCGTGGTCGGCGCCATGGTGGGTGGCCTGATCATGGCGGTGATGAGCAACGGGATGCAGCTCATGGGCATCGACCAGTCCGTCCAGTCGGTGGTGAAGGGTCTCGTCCTGCTCGTGGCGGTGGCGTTCGACATCTGGAACAAGCGCCGGGCGGCCGGCGCCCGGTGACGGCCGGCCGGACGCTCGCCCCTTCGTCCGGCCGACCGCCGTTCACCGGCCGCAGCCGCTCACGCCCGGCTCCACCGCTGGTTGGTGTTGCCGTGGCAGGTCCAGACGATCACCCGGGTGCCGTTGGCGGTACCCGCGTTGTCGACGTCCAGGCACAGCGACGGGAAGCGCACGTTGCTCACCGTGCCGTTGCCGTTGATGGTCCACTGCTGGTTGGTGCCGCCGTTGCAGTCCCAGATCTGTACCCGGGTCCCGGCCGTCGCGCTGGTCGGCACGTCCAGGCACTTGCCGAGCACCTGCAACGCCTGCCCGTTGGCGGTGAACTGCTGGTTGGCGTTGCCGTGGCAGTCCCAGATCAGCGTTCCGGTGCCGTTGGCGGTGCCGGCGTTGTCGACGTCGAGGCATCGGCCGGACGACTCGCTGCGCAGCCGGAACGTGGTGGGGACCGGCGGCGGGGTGGTGGTGCCGCCTCCGCTGACCCGGTAGACCACCGTGCCGTGCGCGGGCACGCTGGCGGAGATCGTGCCGGTGCTGGTGAAGGTGGCGTCGGTCCACGCGTCGCGCAACGTGAACGAGCTGCCGCTCTTGCCGATCGCGGCCGCCGTGGTGGAGACGGTGGTGGTCGAGCCGCCCTGGTTGAACAGCGCCACCGCCACGTCGCCGTTGGCCAGCGGCTTGGCCAGCACCCGCCGGGTGCCGTCGAAGGAGACCTGGACCGCCTGGCGGCCGAGCGTGTCCTGGTTGATGGCGACCAGGTTGGCGTTGCGCAGGATGGCCAGGGTGGCCGCGCTCGCCGAGCGTACGTCGTTGCCCATCATCAGCGGCGCGGCCAGCATGGACCAGAGCGCGAAGTGGCTGCGCATCTCGGTGTCGTTCATGCCGCCGTTGCCGACCTCGAGCATGTCCGGGTCGTTGAACCCGCCGGGCGCGGCGTATCCGGCCAGCGGCACCGTGACGTCGACGATGTTCTGGATGCCCATCGGATACCCGTTGGTCTGGCCGGTGTTCCACGCGTTGGTGATGTCCTCGGTGGTCCGCCAGAGGTTCGCCACGTCGCTCCAGTTGCGCAGCGGCCCGGTCTTGGCGTGGTAGCTGTTGGGGTTGATGCTGTAGACGATCGGCCGGCCGGTGGACGCCAGCGCGTCGCGCATGATGCCGAACCGCGCCACCTGGTCGTTTATCGTCCCGGTGCCGGAGCACCAGTCGTACTTGAGGTAGTCCACGCCCCAGGCGGCGAACTGCCGCGCGTCCTGGTACTCGTGGTTGAGGCTGCCGGTGGCGCCGGGGAACGTGCCGCCGACCTGGGCGCAGGTCTTGTCCAGTGGCACCTGGTAGATGCCGAACAGCAGGCCCCGGGCGTGCAGGTAGTCACCGAGCGCCTTCATCCCGCTGGGGAACCGCTGGGGGTGCGCCTGGAGGTTGCCCTGCGCGTCCCGGTTCGGGTTGAACCAGCAGTCGTCCACGACGACGTACTTGTAGCCGAGGTCGCGCAGGCCGTTGGCGACGATCGCGTCGGCGGTCTGGCGGATGAGGGTCTCGTTGATGTTGCAGCCGAAGGTGTTCCAGGTGTTCCACCCCATCGGCGGGGTGCGGGCGACGCCGTTGTCCAGCGCCCGGGCCGGGCGTGGGGCCATGGCCTGGTCGGTGACGGTGGCGGCGAGCGCCACCGCCGCGACGCCCAGGACGGCCAGCGTCCGTCGGGTCCATTTGCGCACGGGTCCTCCTCGGTGGCCGGGCGCCGTCCGTGCCGGTGCCCGGAAGGGAGCGGCCCGCCGGTCGCACGGCGTCGCCCGTGGTCCACGGGGACGGACGCGGCACGGCAGTTCCAGCGGCCGGTCGGTGCCGGCGGGCGCTCGTGGGTGGTGGGGGTTCCGGCGGTCGACGGGGTCGCCGTCCGTCGCCGCCCGGCTGCGGCGCCGGGGTTTCCCGGACAGCGGCGCCACAGTGTGGGGATGGCGAAATGTTATCGCTGACATCAAACACTGTAAATAGGCTGACGACCCCCGGGCGGCCCGCGGCCGCCGGTCGCCGCGGGCGTCGCGGGGAGAAAAAGAGCCGCTGAGCGGCCCTCTGAGCGGCTCGGCGGCGGTGTCTGGACGCCTGGGCCCGGGGCGGCGGGAGCGCCGAGAGAATTTCCGGAAGTTCCATCGATTGTTGTCGTTAACAGGTCGCCGGCCCGCAGTCCGGCCGCGCCGTCGGCGTGGATCTCCCGGCCGGCGGCAGGGCCGGTCCGCGCGGGGCGGCGGACGCCGGTTCCGGGTGCCGCCGCTCGTTACGCAGCTGTTGCCCGGAGGTGTCTTGACGGATGTATATGTGAGCGCTAACACTAACCCCGTGACACGGCGGAGGTGCAAATGAGCGAAGTGGACGCGTCGGATCGGTACGTGATCGGGGTCGATTTCGGCACACTGTCCGGGCGGGCGCTCGTGGTCCGGGTCCGTGACGGCGCCGAACTCGGTACGGCGGTGCACGAATACCGGCGCGGGGTCATCGAGACCGCGCTTCCCGACGGCGGCCCGGCTCTGCCCCCGGACTGGGCCCTCCAGGACCCGGACGACTACCGCGACGTGCTGCGCCACGCGGTGCCGGCCGCGCTCGCCGAGGCCGGCGTGGACCCGTCCCGGGTGGTGGGCATCGGCACCGACTTCACCGCCTGCACCGTGCTCCCGACCCTCGCCGACGGCACGCCGCTGTGCGAGATCCCGGACCTGCGCGACCGGCCGCACGCCTGGGTGAAGCTCTGGAAGCACCACGCCGCGCAGCCGCACGCCGACCGGATCAACGCGCTGGCGGCCGAACGCGGCGAGTCGTGGCTCGGCCGCTACGGCGGCAAGATCTCCGCGGAGTGGCAGTTCGCCAAGGGCCTGCAGATCCTGGAGGAGGATCCGGAGGTCTACCGGCGCGCCGAGCGTTTCGTCGAGGCCGCCGACTGGATCGTCTGGCAGCTGTGCGGCGCCGAGACGCGCAACGTCTGCACCGCCGGCTACAAGGGCATCCGGCAGGACGGCCGGTACCCGTCGCCGGACTACCTGGCCGCGCTCGCCCCCGGCTTCGCCGACTTCGTGACCAAGCTGGACGGTCCGCTGCTGCCGCTGGGCGCGCGGGCCGGCACCCTCAGCGCCCGCGCCGCCGCCTGGACCGGTCTGCCCGAGGGCATCGCGGTCGCGGTCGGCAACGTCGACGCGCACGTCACCGCCGCCGCGGCCCAGGCGCTGCGGCCGGGCCGGCTGGTCGCCATCATGGGCACCTCCACCTGCCACGTGCTCAACGGCACCCACCCGGCCGAGGTGCCGGGCATGTGCGGCGTGGTCGACGGCGGCATCAGCCCCGGCGCCTGGGGCTTCGAGGCCGGGCAGAGCGGCGTGGGGGACATCTTCGGCTGGTTCGTGCGGCACGCCGCCCCGGCCGGGTTCGACTCGCACGAGCGGCTCACCGAGGCCGCCGCCGCCCAGCCGGTCGGCGCGCACGGCCTGGTGGCGCTGGACTGGTGGAACGGCAACCGGTCCCTGCTGGTCAACCACGACCTGAGCGGGATGATCGTCGGGCTGACGCTCGCCACCCGGCCGCCGGACGTCTACCGGGCGCTGCTGGAGTCCACCGCGTACGGCACCCGGATGATCGTCGAGGCGTTCGCGCAGGCCGGGGTGCCGGTCGACGACCTGGTGGTGGCCGGTGGGCTCACCTCCAACCGGCTGCTCATGCAGATCTACGCCGACGTGACGAACCGGCCGCTGAGCATCATCGGCTCCGCCCAGGGCCCGGCGCTCGGCTCGGCCATCCACGCGGCGGTGGCCGCCGGGACGTACCCGACGATCCACGAGGCGTCCGCCGCGATGGGACGCATCGACGAGGCCGTCTACCGGCCCGTCCCGGAGAACGTGCGGGCCTACGACGCCCTCTACGCCGAGTACCGCGCCCTGCACGACCACTTCGGTCGCGGCGCGAACGACGTCATGCTCCGCCTGCGGGCGATCCGCAACGCGGCAGCCGACGCCGCCGCGGACCGCACCGCCGCGACCCTGGAGGTGGTCGGATGAACAGCCAGGTGACCGCGCTGCGCGAAACCGTGGCCCGCCTGCACCGCGAACTGACGCGCTACGACCTGGTGGCCTGGACCGCCGGCAACGTGTCGGCCCGCGTACCCGGTCAGGACCTGATGGTCATCAAGCCGAGTGGTGTCGACTACGACGACCTGACCGCCGAGGCCATGGTGGTCTGCGACCTCAACGGCGCGGTGGTCGACGGCGACGGCGCCCCCTCCAGCGACACCGCCGCGCACGCCTACGTGTACCGCGCGATGCCCGAGGTCGGCGGCGTCGTGCACACCCACAGTGGATACGCCACCGCCTGGGCGGCCCGCGGTGAGGCGATCCCGTGCTGGCTGACCGCGCAGGCCGACGAGTTCGGCGGGGAGATCCCGATCGGGCCGTTCGCGCTGATCGGCGGCGACGACATCGGCAAGGGCATCGTCAGCACGCTGGCCGGGCACCGCTCGCCCGCGGTGCTCATGCGCAACCACGGCGTCTTCACCATCGGCCGCGACGCGCGGGCGGCGGTCAAGGCCGCGGTGATGTGCGAGGACGTCGCCCGGACCGCACACCTGGCCCGGGCGCTCGGCCAGCCGGTGCCGATCGCGCCGGCCGACATCGACTCGCTCTACGACCGCTACCAGAACGTCTACGGCCAACGTCCGCCGGCGCCCTGACCCCGGACCGGGCGCCGCGCATCCACCCCACCACCACACCCGGCCGCACCGGCTCCCCGCCGCGCGTCCGGAACTTCCAACCCCGGAGGAGAACCGATGAGTACCAGGAGCACGGCCCGCAGGGCCATCGCCGCGCTCGCCGGCGTGCTGCTCGCCGGCAGCATGGCGGCCTGCGGCAACAGCGACACCGGCGGTGACGCCGGTGGCGGCAACGACAAGATAGTCCTGGGTTTCTCCCAGGTGGGCGCCGAGAGCGGCTGGCGCACCGCGAACACCACCTCGATCAAGGAAGCGGCCGCCGAGGCCGGGATCGAGCTGAAGTTCGACGACGCGCAGCAGAAGCAGGAAAACCAGATCAAGGCGATCCGCAACTTCATCCAGCAGAAGGTCGACGTGATCGCCTTCTCGCCGGTGGTGGAGTCGGGCTGGGACACCGTGCTCAAGGAGGCCAAGGACGCGAAGATCCCGGTCATCCTGACCGACCGCGCGGTCGACTCGGCCGACAAGTCGCTCTACAAGACGTTCCTCGGCTCGGACTTCGTCAAGGAGGGCCGCCTCGCCGGCGAGTGGCTGGTGGAGCAGAAGAAGGCGGCGTCCGGCCCGGTCACCATCGTGGAGCTGCAGGGCACGACCGGCTCGGCGCCGGCCAACGACCGGAAGAAGGGCTTCGCCGAGGCGATCGCCGCCAACCCGAACCTGAAGATCGTCGCCTCGCAGTCCGGTGACTTCACCCGCGCCGGTGGCAAGCAGGTCATGGAGCAGTTCCTCAAGGCCAACCCGAAGATCGACGTGCTGTTCGCGCACAACGACGACATGGGCCTGGGCGCGCTCGAGGCGATCACCGCGGCGGGCAAGACGCCCGGCAAGGACATCACCATCATCACCGTCGACGCGGTGAAGGACGGCATGCAGGCCCTCGCGGACGGCAAGTTCAACTTCATCGCCGAGTGCAGCCCGCTGCTCGGCCCGCAGCTGATGGAGCTGGTCAAGAAGGTCAAGGCCGGCGAGGAGGTGCCCGCCCGGATCGAGACCGAGGAGACCACGTTCACCCAGGAGCAGGCCAAGGAGGCACTGCCCAACCGCAAGTACTGAGTCACCCGGGGGTCGCCGTCGCAACCGACGGCGGCCCCCGCACCACCACCGCAAAAGAAGAGGTCCGATGGGATGACGGGTAGCCGTCCGGTCCTGACCATGACCGGTATCAGCAAGACCTTCCCCGGGGTCCGCGCGCTGCACGACGTGGACTTCCGGCTGTTCCCGGGCGAGGTCCACGCCCTGATGGGCGAGAACGGCGCCGGCAAGTCCACCCTGATCAAGGTGCTGACCGGCGTCTACGGGACCGACGCGGGCGTCGTCACGCTCGGCGGCGAGCAGGTCTCGTTCAGCGGCCCGATGCAGGCCGCCGCGGCCGGTGTCAGCACCGTGTACCAGGAGGTCAACCTCTGCACCAACCTGTCGGTGGCGGAGAACGTCTTCATCGGCCGGGAGCCTCGCCGGTTCGGTGCGGTGCGCTGGGGCGAGATGCGCCGCCGGGCCCGTGGCCTGCTGGCCCGCCTCGACCTGGACCTCGACGTGAGCGCGCCGCTCGGCTCGTACTCGCTTGCGGTGCAGCAGATGGTCGCCATCGCCCGGGCGATCGACGTGCAGGCCCGGGTGCTGATCCTGGACGAACCGACGTCCAGCCTGGACGCCGGCGAGGTCGCCCAGCTGTTCCGGATCATGCGGCAGCTGCGCGACGAGGGGATCGCGATCCTGTTCGTCACCCACTTCCTCGACCAGGTCTACGGCATCGCCGACCGGATCACGGTGCTGCGCAACGGCCGGCTCGTGGGGGAGTACCGCACCGAGGAGCTGCCGCAGTTCAGCCTGGTCGAGAAGATGATCGGGCAGGAGCTGGACGTGCTGGAGCGGCTCGACGAGCAGCAGAAGCGCGCCACCGTCGACACCGCGGACAAGGCCCCGCTCGCGGACGCCGCCGAACTGGGCCGGCGCGGCGCGGTCGCCCCGTTCAGCCTGCGCATCCACGCCGGTGAGGTGGTCGGCCTGGCCGGCCTGCTCGGCTCCGGCCGTACCGAGGTGGCGCGGCTGATCTTCGGCGCGGACCGGGCCGACCACGGCCAGGTCCGGCTCGACGGCGGCCGGACGCCGGTGCGCAACCCGATCCAGGCCATCGGCCAGGGCGTCGGGTTCTGCTCGGAGAACCGCCGGGCCGAGGGCATCGTCCCGGAACTCACGGTCCGGGAGAACATGATCCTGGCGATGCAGGCCGCGCGCGGTTGGCTGCGGCCGATCCCGCGCCGCCGCCAGGACGAGCTGGTCCGCAGGTACGTCGAGGCGCTGAGCATCCGTCCGGCCAACCCGGAACTGCCGGTGCGCAACCTGTCCGGCGGCAACCAGCAGAAGGTGCTGCTGGCCCGCTGGCTGATCACCGAGCCCCGCCTGCTGATCCTCGACGAGCCGACCCGCGGTATCGACGTCGGCGCCAAGGCCGAGATCCAGAAGCTGGTGGTGCAGCTCTCCGACGGCGGCATGGCGGTGCTGTTCATCTCCGCCGAGCTGGAGGAGGTGCTGCGCCTGAGCCACCGGGTCGCGGTCATGCGCGACCGCGAGATGGTCGCCCAGCTCGACAACGACGACACGCTCGACGCCGACCGCGTCATGCGCACCATCGCCAGTGGAACACCCCGGGAGGAGGTGACCCGATGACCGCCGTCGCCGACCGCCTCCGCCCGCTGACCGGCCACCGCCTGTTCTGGCCGGCGCTCGTGCTCGTGGTCATGATCGCCGCGAACACCGTCTACCGTCCCGGCTTCCTCGCCGTCGAGGTCAAGAGCGGCCACCTGTACGGCACGCCCATCGACATCCTCCGGCTGAGCGCGCCGCTGATCCTGGTCGCGCTCGGGATGACGCTGGTCATCGCCACCGGCGGCATCGACCTGTCGGTCGGCTCGCTCTGCGCGATCAGCGGCGCGATCGCCTGCCTGCACATCAGCGGGGCAGCCGACCAGAACAGCCCGGCCACGGTGGCCACCGCGCTGGCCCTGGCGTTCGGCGCCGCGCTCGTGCTCGGCGCCTGGAACGGGATACTCGTGGCGGTCATCGGCATCCAGCCGATCATCGCCACGCTCATCCTCATGGTCGCCGGGCGGGGCATCGCCCAGCTGGTCACCGAGGGCCAGATCATCACGATCAACTCCGGTCCGTACCGGGCGATCGGGCTCGGGCACTTCCTGACGCTGCCGCTGGCCATCCTGATCGCGCTCGCCGCCGCGCTGCTCGTGGCCGCGTTCACCCGGCGGACCGCGCTCGGCCTGATCGTCGAGTCGGTCGGCGGCAACGCCGAGGCCAGCCGGCTCGCCGGCATCCGGTCGCGGCGCATCGTCTTCCTGGTCTACGTGATCAGCGCCGTCTGCGCCGCGCTCGCCGGTTTCATGGTCACCGCGAACGTCTCCAGCGCCGACGGCAACGCCGCCGGCCTGTGGATCGAACTCGACGCGATCCTGGCGGTCGTGATCGGCGGCACCTCGCTGGCCGGCGGCCGGTTCTCCCTCGGCGGCACCGTCCTCGGCGCGCTGATCATCCAGACCCTGACCACCACGGTGTACGCGATGAACATCTCGCCGCAGACGTCGCTGCTGTTCAAGGCGGTCGTCGTCATCGCCGTCTGCCTCGTGCAGGCCCCGGCGTTCCGGGCCCGGCTGCGCCGGCGACGGCGCGGTGCCGAACCCGGCCCGGCGGCCCCGCAGCGGGAGAAGGAGCAGGTACCGGCATGAGCAGCACGTCGTTGACCACCGGCCGCTCCTGGCGGCCCAGCCTGCCCCGGCGGCACGTGCCGGTGCTGGCCACGCTCGCCCTGCTGCTGGTCATGTACGGCATCGGCGTGTCCCAGTACCGCGCCTTCTCCAACGTCCAGGTCGTCTTCAACGTCTTCATCGACAACGGCTTCCTGCTCGTCGTCGCGGTGGGCATGACGTTCGTGATCCTGACCGGCGGCATCGACCTGTCCGTCGGCTCGGTGGTGGCGATGACCGCGATGGTGTCGGCGTCGTTGCTGCGCGACGGCCTGCCCGCGGCCCTGGTGCTGGTGATCGCGCTGCTGATCGGCCCGACGCTCGGTTTCCTGATGGGCTGCGCGATCCACTTCTTTGAGATCCAGCCGTTCATCGTGACACTCGCCGGGATGTTCTTCGCCCGGGGCATGTGCACGTTCATCAGCGACTCCTCGATCTCCATCACCGACGGTTTCTGGACCTCGATGTCGCAGCAGCGCATCGGTGACCCGGCCGGCAACTTCGTGTCGATCAGCGTGCTGATCGCGTTCGCGGTGGTGCTGATCGCGGCGTACGTGCTGGCGTACACCAGGTTCGGCCGCAACGTGTACGCGGTCGGCGGCAACGCGCAGTCGGCGCTGCTGATGGGCCTGCCGGTGGCGCGGACCCGGATCGCCGTCTACACGATCAGCGGGCTCTGCTCGGCGATCGGCGGGATTCTGCTGTCGTTCTACACGCTCTCCGGCGCGCCGCTGATCGCCGTCGGGATGGAACTGGACGTGATCGCCGCCGTCGTGATCGGTGGCACCGTGCTCACCGGCGGTTCCGGGTACGTCTTCGGCACCGTGCTCGGCGTGCTGGTGCTGGGCGTGATCCAGACCCTGATCACGTTCGACGGCAGCCTCAACTCCTGGTGGACCAAGATCGTGATCGGCGGCCTGCTCTTCGCGTTCATCCTCCTCCAGCGCCTCATCGGCATCCGGTTCAAGTGACGGTTCCTAGCGCGGAAGGCAACAACATGGCAACTCACCCCCAGCCCGAGGTCTGGTTCCTCACCGGCAGCCAGGGCCTCTACGGCGAGGACACCCTGCGGCAGGTCGCCGAGCAGTCCCGGCAGATCGCCGCGCGCCTGGACGAGTCGCCGGACATCCCCGTACGCGTGGTCTGGAAGCCGGTCCTCACCTCCAGCGCGGACATCCTGGCCGTGTGCCGGGACGCCGCGGTGCAGGGCGCGGTCGGGGTGATCGCCTGGATGCACACGTTCTCCCCGGCGAAGATGTGGATCTCCGGGCTGGACGCGCTGCGGACGCCGCTGCTGCACCTGCACACGCAGGCGAACGTGGCGCTGCCGTGGGACGAGATCGACATGGACTTCATGAACCTCAACCAGGCCGCGCACGGCGACCGGGAGTTCGGGTTCGTCCAGACCCGGCTCGGTGTCGCCCGCAAGACCGTCGCCGGCCACGTCACCGACCCGCGGGTCGTCGGCCGGGTCGCGGCCTGGGCCCGGGCCGCCGTCGGCTGGTCGGCGCTGCGGACGCTGCGGCTGGCGCGCTTCGGCGACAACATGCGCGACGTAGCGGTCACCGAGGGGGACAAGGTCGAGGCGGAGCTGCGCTTCGGCGTCTCGGTGAACACCTACGGCGTCAACGACCTGGTCGCGGCCGTCGACCAGGTGGCGGACGCGCAGGTGGACGACCTGGTCAAGGAGTACGACGACACCTTCCGAGTGGCGCCGGAGCTGCGGCCCGGCGGGGACCGGCACGACTCGCTGCGGTACGCGGCACGTCAGGAGCTGGGCCTGCGCGCGTTTCTGGAGGCCGGCGGGTTCCGGGCGTTCACCACGAACTTCGAGGACCTCGGCGGGCTGCGCCAGCTTCCCGGGATCGCGGTGCAGCGCCTGATGGCCGACGGCTACGGCTTCGGCGGCGAGGGCGACTGGAAGACCTCGGTGCTGGTGCACACGCTCAAGGCGATGGCCGTCGGCGTGCCGGGCGGCACCTCGTTCATGGAGGACTACACGTACGACCTGACGTTCGGCCAGGAGCTGATCCTCGGCGCGCACATGCTGGAGGTGTGCCCGAGCATCGCCGCCGACGTGCCGAGCGCAGAGGTGCACCCGCTGAGTATCGGCGGGCGGGAGGACCCGGTCCGCCTGGTCTTCGACGCGGCGCCCGGCCCGGCCGTCGTGCTGGGCATGGCGGACATGGGGGAGCGGTTCCGGCTGGTCGCCAACACGGTGGACGTGGTGCCGCCGCCGCACCCGCTGCGCCGCCTGCCGGTGGCGCGCGCGGTCTGGCGTCCGCAGCCCGACCTGGCCGGCTCGGCGGAGGCGTGGATCACCGCGGGTGCCCCGCACCACACCGTGCTGTCCCAGGCCGTCGGCGTGGAGGAACTGCGCGACCTGGCCGCGATGGCCCGGACCGAGCTGGTGGTCATCGACGCCGAGACGCGCCCGCACCGCTTCGCCGACGAGCTGCGCTGGAACCAGGCGTACTACCGGCTCGCCCGGGGTTTCTGAACCCGTTCGCCGCCCGCCACGCCGACCCGCGCGGCGGGCGGCGTGTTACGCCTTGACGAACGCCATGTTATCGCTCACAGTCGATGGATAGGGTCACCGGCACCGCTCGCGGGCCGTTCCGGGCGCGATCTGCGCCGCAGTTGCCAGGGATCCGACTCCCGCCTGGGTGGGCATCGCTGTTAGCGATAACGCCGACGTCGTCGGCCGTGCCGCCGTGCCCGGGCTCCGGTCGACGAAGGAGGATCGTGGTGACGGCTCGACTGTCCCGTGGACGTGGGCGCCTGTCCCGGCTGCTGGCCGGGGTGGTGGCGCTGCTGGTCGGTGGCGTGGTGGTGGGCGCCGTGCCCGCGCCGGTGTCCGCCGCCACAGTGGACACCAGCGCGTACTACGTGCTGGTGAACCGCAACAGCGGCAAGGCGCTGGACCTGTACAACCAGGCGACGAACGACGGTGCGCGGATCACCCAGTGGACGCGCAACGACGGCGCCTGGCAGCAGTGGCAGTTCGTGGACTCCGGTGGCGGCTACTACCGGCTGCGGTCCCGGCACTCCGGCAAGGTGCTCGACGTGACCGGCGCGTCCACCGCCAACGGCGCGGCGGTGGTGCAGTGGACGGACCACGGCGGCACCAACCAGCAGTTCCGGCTGGCCGACTCCGACAGCGGGTACGTCCGGCTGATCAACCGCAACTCGAACAAGGTGATGGAGGTGCAGAACGCCTCCACCGCCGACGGCGGCAACATCGTCCAGTACGACGACTGGAACGGCGCGAACCAGCAGTGGCAGCTCGTCCGCGTCGGCGACAACCCGGGCACCCCGGGCGGTAACTTCACCAATCCGGCCGTCTGGCAGGACTTCGCCGACGTCGACATCATCCGGGTCGGCGACGTCTACTACATGTCGGCCTCCACCATGCACTACTCGCCCGGCGCGCCGGTGCTGCGCTCCTGGGACCTGGTGAACTGGGAGTTCGCCGGGCACTCCGTGCCGCGGCTGGACTTCGGCTCCAAGTACGACCTCAGCGCCAACGAGCACGCGTACGTGGACGGCATCTGGGCGTCGACGCTGAACTACCGGCCGAGCAACCGCACGTTCTACTGGGCCGGGTGCATCGACTTCGCGCAGACCCACATCTACACCGCCGGCGCCGTCGACGGCGCGTGGAGCCGGCTCGCCACCATCCCCAACTGCTACTACGACGCCGGCATGCTGATCGACGACAACGACACCATGTACGTCGCGTACGGCAACGGCACGATCAGCGTGGCTCAACTGTCCGCGGACGGGCGCAGCCAGGTGCGGGCCCAGCAGGTCTACCAGACGCCGTCGAGCATCGGCACGCTGGAGGGCGCGCGCTTCTACAAGCGCAACGGCGCGTACTACATCTGGCTGACCCGGCCGGCCAACGGCCAGTACGTGCTGAAGTCCACGAACGGCCCGTTCGGCCCGTACGAGCAGCGGCAGGTGCTGCTCAACATGCCCGGCCCGATCTCCGGTGGCGGCGTGCCGCACCAGGGCGGGCTCGTGCAGACGCAGACCGGCGCCTGGTACTACATGGCCTTCACCGACGCCTACCCGGGCGGGCGGATGCCGACGCTGGCGCCGATCACCTGGACCTCCGACGGCTGGCCGCAGGTGCAGACCGTCAACGGGGCCTGGGGCGCGAGCTACCCGAACCCGCTGCCGACCCGCCCGGTCAAGCCGCTCACCGGCACCGACACGTTCTCCGGCACCACGCTCGGCGTGCAGTACGAGTGGAACCACAACCCGGACAACAGCAGGTGGTCGGTGAACAACGGCCTGCGCCTGCAGACCGCCAGCGTCACGAACGACCTGTACCGGGCCCGCAACACGCTCACCCACCGCATCCAGGGTCCGACCTCCACCGGCACCATCGAGCTGGACTACTCGACCATGCGCGACGGTGACCGGGCCGGCCTGGCGATGCTGCGGGACAGCTCGGCCTGGATCGGCGTACGGCGGGACAACGGCACCACCCGGGTGGTGATGACGAACGGCCTGACCATGGGCTCGAACAACTGGAACACCACGAGCACCGGTACGGAGATCGCCAGTGCGGCGGTGTCCGGCGGGCGGATCTGGCTGCGGGCCAACGCCGACATCCGGCCCGGCTCGGGGCGACAGGCGCGCTTCTCGTACAGCACCGACGGGGTCAACTTCGTGTCGCTGGGCAACGCACTGACGCTGAACAACGCGTGGCAGTTCTTCATGGGATACCGGTTCGGCTTCTTCAACTACGCCACCCAATCGCTCGGCGGCGCGGTGACGGTGCGGCAGTTCTCGCTGACGACGCCGTGACAACGGTCACCATTCGCGACCGTTGACACATCTTCAATAGCCCGGGGTGCGGCCCGGCAATCGCCGGAAATGCCGCACCCCGGGTCCAATTCCACCCGCTCCGAGCTGCCTGTTCGTGCCACTGCGTAACGGAAGGGAATGAGCCGCCTGTCGATTCCGCGATATCGGCGCGCCACGGTGGGAACGGTCGATCGGCGGTACCGATACCGCTGGGACGGCTGGCGTAGACTGTCGCCACCCGGGCCGGTCCGGCGAGATCGACCGGGCATGGCCGCGGGCAGTGGCGAAAGTGAGGTGGCCGTGCGCGGTCCTGCGATGACGGATGTGGCTCGCCTCGCCGGAGTCTCGCACCAGACGGTCTCCCGGGTCCTCAACGGGCATCCCAACGTGCGTGAGCAGACCCGGCTGCGGGTGCAGGCCGCCATCACCGAACTCGGCTACCGGCCCAACCGCGCGGCCCGCGCGCTGGTCACCGGCCGGTCGCAGGTGATCGGCGTGGTCGCGCAGAACACCACGCTCTACGGTCCGGCGTCGCTGCTGGCCGCGCTGGAGCAGACCGCCGCGGAGGCCGGTTTCGCGGTGAGCATCGGCAGCGTCCGCGACCTCGACCACCGCTCCATCTCGGCGGCGGTGGAGCGGCACCTGGCGCACCGGGTCGCCGGCATCGTGGTGATCGCACCGGTCGAGTCCGCCGGGGAAGCGCTGGAACGGCTGCCCCAGGACGTGCCCCTGGTCACCGTCGACGGCGATCCGCGGCGACCCATCCCACTGGTCACCGTGGACCAGGTCGCCGGCGCCAAGGCAGCCACCGAGCACCTCCTCGCCGCCGGGCACCGCACCGTCTGGCACGTGTCCGGCCCGTCGGACTGGTTCGACAGCGCCGGCCGGATAGAGGGGTGGCGCGAGGCGCTGCGGCAGGCCGGCGCCGAGATCCCGCCACTGGTCCCGGCCGACTGGTCGGCGGCGGCGGGCTACCGATGCGGGCAGATGCTCGCCCGGATGCCCGAGGTCACTGCCGTCTTCACCGCCAACGACCATCTGGCGCTGGGCGTGCTGCGGGCGCTGTACGAGCACGGCCGCCGGGTGCCCGACGACATCAGCGTGGTCGGCTTCGACGACGTGCCCGAGGCGGCGTACTTCATCCCGCCGCTGACCACGGTGCGGCCGGACTTCGGCGCGGTCGCCGCGGCGAGTCTCGACCTGCTCCTGGCCCAGATCGAGTCGTCGAGCGTCGGGCCGTTGCGGCAGACGATCGCGCCGACGCTGGTCCCGCGCAGCAGCGTGGGCCCGCCGCCCCTGCGCTGAGGCGGCCGGGCCCGCCCGGTCGTCAGCGATCCGGGCGACGATCGCGCGCCCGGCGCGCGACGAGCAGCACGACCCCGGCGACCACGACCAGACCGGCGACCGCCCCGCCGGCCAGCAGCGCGACCTGCGGGCCGTCGTCACCGGACCGTGCACCGGAGGCATCCGGTTCCCCCGTGTTCGCCGGGCTGCCCGACGCGTTGTCCGCGCCGGTCGACGCGGGAGCCGGCGAGACGGGAGCCGACGGTCCGGGCGCGGCCGGATCGGCGACGGTGAAGCGGTACGACCCCTGGACCGGGTGGCCGTCGCGGGACACCACCCGGTACGCGACCGTGTAGGTGCCGTTGCCCAGCGGCTCGTCGATCGTCACCGTTCCGGTGGCACCGTTCACCGCCGGTGCGGAGGTGGGGACCTTGCGCTGACCGGCATCGCTGACCGTGATCGTGGTGAAGGAGGGGTTCAGTCCCTGCATGAACCGCAGCGTGACCTGCGTCGGCGCGCTGGTGAGCCGGGCGTCGCGCGCCGGGGTGGCCTCCTGCAGCGAGTTGTGTGCCGCCGCGGGCGTGGCCGGTACCAGCAGCATCGTGGTGAGGACCGCGGCGAGCAGCGCGGTGACGGAACGGGTACGCATGACGCGCCTTCCTGTGGTGGTCAGCCGAGCAGTTGCCGGCCGATCCAGCCGCCCTCGGGGCAGCCGGGCGGTACGGCGAACACGGCGGAGCCGATCGGGGTGGTCCACTCGTTGAGCAGGTCGCGCTCGGCCAGCCGCCGTTGGACGGGCAGGAACTGCCGGGCGATGTCGGCCTGGTACGAGGCGAAGACGAGCCCGCTGTCCGCGTTCCCCTCCGGGGTCGGCACGCCGTCGTAGTTGTAGGGCCGGCGCAGGATCTTCTGCCGGTCGTCGGTGACGCGGGCCCGGGTCAGGTGCGAGAAGTCGGGGATGACAGTGAGCCCGTCCGGGCCGAGCGCGGCGAAGTCCGGCTCGTCGTGTTCGGCCCGGCCGGTCAGCGGCGCGCCGGTGTCGAGGCGCCGCCCGACGGCGAGTTCCCGGTCGGTGCGGCCCAGCAGGTCCCAGGTCTCCAGGTTCATGCTGATCCGCCGCACCACGAGCGTGGTCGAGTCCCGCAGCCAGTCCGGTCCGTCGGTCACCCACACCGCGGTGTCCGCGGGCGTGCCCGGCTTCGGGTTGGCGGTGCCGTCGAGTTGCCCGAACAGGTTGCGCTGGGTACGCCCCGGCTCGGCGCCGGCCGCCCGGCGGAAGCCCTGCTGCACCCAGCGGACGACGGCGAACGGACGGCTGTCCTTGACCAGGACCCGCTGGGCGTGGGCGACGGTGAGCGGGTCGTCGGCGCAGATCTGCAGCAGCAGGTCGCCGCCGGACCAGCGGGGCTGCAGCCGGTCGATGCCGAACGCGGGCAGGTCGGCGACCGAGGCGGGCCGCCGGTCGTCGAGCCCGGCGGCGGCGTAGAGCCCGGGACCGAAGCCGAACGTGACTGTCAGCCGGGCCGGCAGCAGGCTCAGTTCCGGTTCAGTGTCGGCCAGTGCCGGGCGGCCCTGGGTGAGCCGGGCCGCGTCGTCGGAGAGCAGCCGCAGCATCCGCCCGAGCGCCGCCCGATCGGTGCCGGGCCGCAGCGTGAACGCGACGAACGCCGCGTGCGCCTGCGGGTCGGTGGTGACACCGGACTGCCGGGTGCCGTGGAACGGCTCGACCGCGTCGCCCACCTGGGCCACCGGGACGGCGTCGCCGGGGCGTACCGCCGGGGTGCCGGACCGGGCGGCGGCGAGGGCGCCGGCGCCGGCCAGCGCGCCCCCGGTGGCCATCGCGCCGCCGGTGAGCAGGCCGCGCCGGCTGACCCGGCGCGCGGGTGCGCCGGCGCCGGTCATGACGCGGGGCTCGCGCCGTGCCCGGGGGCGTAGCTCTCCTGGGCGCCGGTGAACGGCTTCGCCACCGCGGTGAACGTCTGGGTCCGGCCGTCGGCGAAGGTCAGCGTGATGTCGAGCTGGTCGCCGGGGCGCACCGGGCGGGTCAGGTCCATCAGCATGAGGTGGTCGCCGCCGGGTTCCAGGGCGGCCTGCGACCGGGCGGCCACCACGACGCCGCCCTGCTTCTGCCGCATCGCCATCTTCCCGTCGGTCATGGCCATCTCGTGGATCTCGGCCCGGGACACGTCGGTGGTCACCCCGGTGATCGTGACGTCGGTGTCGCCGTCGTTGGCGAGCGTGGCGAACGCCGCGGTCATGCCCTTGTCGGCGGCCTTCACCCACGGGTCGCGGACGGTGAGCACGCCCGCCGCCGCGCTCGCCGGGGCCGAGGCCGACGCCGAGCCGGACGCCGACGGGGCGGCGGACGGCGTGTCCGCGGACCCGCAGGCGGTGACCGACGCGGCGAGCACGGCGGCGCCGATCAGGGCCGCCGGGCGCAGGAACCGGCGGCTGGTGGTGCTGGGCATGACGTCGTCCCCTCGATGATCCGGTGTTCGTACCGTTTGTCGGCGGGGTACGGCGGAAAGTTCCGGCCGGGGTGGTCGGTCACGTCACACCCCGGCCCGGTGGACCGGGCCGACCGGGGATCGGCGGTGCGCCCGGAAGGCATAATGGTTCCGGGTGTCAGTGGCGCGCCGGGCACGGCCGGGCCGGACGAGGGTGCCGGGCGGGCGCCCGGACGAGGGAGGCGACGGTGAGCCAGGTGACGACCGGGGCGACCCGCAACACCCGTCAGCGCGCCGAGGTGCTGGCGCTGCTGCGGGAGCTGGACGGCTTCCACAGCGCGCAGCAGCTGCACCAGATGCTTCTCCAGCGGCAGGCGAAGGTCGGCCTCACCACGGTGTACCGGACGCTGCAGATGCTCGTCGACAACGGCGAGATCGACTCGGCCCGGCTACCCGGTGGCGAGCACCTCTACCGCCGCTGCAGCCAGAGCCGCCATCACCACCACCTGGTCTGCCGCCGCTGCGGCCGGGCCGTGGAGGTGGCCGGCCCGGCCGTGGAGCGGTGGGCCGACCAGGTCGCCGCGCAGCACGGGTTCACCGACGTCGGGCACACCCTGGAGATCTTCGGCACCTGCGACCGCTGCGCCGCCTGACCCGCCGGGCGCCGTCAGCAGTTGCGCAGCGTGGGGGACTGGTTGAGCACCTGACCCCGGCTGGAGGTGAACCGGCGGTACGCCTCGGAGCCGGCCGCGCCGCGGCGGAACGCCGCCACCCGGTGGCAGTTCTGGAACGCCAGCGTCACCCCGAAGTGCCGTTCCAGACCGGCGCGGATCGCGTCGCTGGCCAGCGCGCGCAGCAGTTGCCCGCGCTCGGCGTCGCCGGGCGGGGGCACGACGTTGTCGGCGAACTCGGCGTCGGACGCGGCCAGGTCGGCGGCCACCCGGCTGACCGTCTCCCAGGCGTACGGCAGGGAGTCACGGACGCAGGCGACGAACGCCTCCTCGTCCACGGGACCGGTCTCGGCGGCGTGCAGCAGGGCGGGCGGAACGGTGAGCGACATGGGTCCTCCGTCATCGCTAACGAACACGGTTTCCATTACCGATTGAGCACACCATGCCACCGAGGGTCCGTCAAGGACCGGCGCACGCGAAACGGCGGGCGGACCCGAAGGCCCGCCCGCCGCCCGGCGGTGCGATGTGTCAGCGCAGGTGCGCCTCGATCGCCTCGATGACGCGGGGACGCAGCTCGGCGGCACGGATCACCGCGTCGACCGAGCCGACCTCGACCGCGCGCTGGATGCTGTGCACCCGGTCGAACTCGGCGGCCACCTCGCCCAGCTTCTCCGCCCGCACCGAGGCGCGCAGCTCGTCCAGCTCGGCGGTGAGCGTCGCCCGCTCGGTGCCGGCCGCGGCGGTGACCCGGGCCTCCAGGTCGCGTACCCGGGCGTCGGCGGCGGTGCGGGCGGCGACCTCGCCGGCGAACACCACGGCGGCGGCGGGCGCGCCACCGAGCACCGAGGCGAACGACCCCTCGATCGCCAGCACCGTCATGTCCGGGTTGAGCGCCTTGGAGAAGACCACGAACGCGCCGCCGTGGTAGCGCGAGATCACGCAGAACACGATCGGGCCGCGGAAGTTCACGATCGCCCGGCCGATCTCCGCGCCGTACTCCAGTTGCAGCTTGCGCATCGACTCGGGTGAGCCGTCGAAGCCGGACAGGTTGGCGAGCACGACCAGCGGCCGGTTGCCGCTTGCCGCGTTGATCGCCCGCGCGGCCTTCTTCGACGAACGCGGGAACAGCGTGCCCGCGGTGTACGTGTCCGGGCCGTCGGTGGGCGGGAAGCCGTGCCGGGGCACCGAGCGCGACTCGATGCCGAGCAGGCACACCGGGATGCCGCCGAGGTGCACGTCCTGCACCACCGCCGTCTCCGCGTCGGCCATGCCGGCCCACCGCTCCAGCACCGGGTGGTCCTGGTCGGCGAGGGCCCGCATCACGGTACGGATGTCGAACGGCTTCTTGCGGTCCGGGTTGGCGGTGGCGGAGAAGATCTCGCCCACAGTGGCGAAGTCGCTGCCGGCCACCGCGTGCGGGTAACCGCAGATGTCCCGGTCCACCGGGTCCATCGTGACGGCCCGGCGCGGGGCGTGCTCGCCGGGCGCGACGTACGTGTGGTCGTAGTGCGCCATCAGCACGTCCCGTGCGGCCGGCAGGTCCGGCGCCCAGTACTGCGCCTGCCCGTTCGGCCCCATCACCCGGTCGTAGCCGCCGATGCCGAAGTTGTCCTCGGCGGAGACGCCGCCGGAGAAGTCGAGCGACTGCTTGCCGGTGAGCACCATCGCCGAATCCGGCGTCATGACCAGCACGCCCTTGGTGTGCATGAGCATCGTCGCCTCGGCGTTCCAGTACGGCTGCGCGCCGACGTTGATGCCCGCGACCACGATGTTGATCTCGCCGCCGTCCTGGGTGAACTCGACGATGCGCTTGAGCGCCGCGGCCACCCAGTCCATGTTCTCCGTGCCGGAGGTCATCGAGATCCTGGCGCCGGCGCTCAACGCGTACCACTCCAGCGGCACGCCCATCCGCTGCGCCAGGTCCAGCGCGGCGATCACCCGCCGGCACTCCGGCTCGGACAGCGCGCCCAGCGCCTTGGTCGGGTCGCCGAGCAGCACCACCCGGGTCACGCCCTGCGGGTGCCGCGGCGTCGGGGTGGTCACCACGCCGGCCACGATCGCCGCGGTGTTGCGGCCCTTCGGCCGGTCCACCGGCACCAGCTGGTGGTCGGCGTCCAGGTCGTGCTCGACGAAGTCACCGAGCAGACCGGTCAGCTCGTACGGGTAGACCGTGTTGCGGCCGGCCGCGCGCAGCACCTTCAGCCGGTAGTCGTCCAGCGGCTCGACCGGCTCGACCGGCGGCTCGCCCACCGTCAGCTGCGCGTGCCCGCTCACGTCGAAGGTGATCCGCACGCCCACCTTGGTCAGCTCGCCGGTACGCCGGTCGCGCTGCCGCGCGATGAACAGGATCTCCTCCAGCTCGGCGCCCACAGTGGTCGGGCGTACCCGCCCGGCGATCAGCTCCATCTCCTCGCGGGTCAGCTCGCTCGGCGGCCACACGTAGATGACGATCCGGTTGGTCGGGAACCGCGACTTCGACGGCCGCCTCGACTGCGCCCGGCGGATCGAGTCGATGCAGGCCGCCACCGTGTCCTCGGTGGTCGGCAGCGCCACCAGCCGGCCGTCCTGTTCCCGCAGCTCGGTCAGGTCACGCACCTGCGCGAACGCGACCAGCCGCTGGTCGGACGGGTTCTGCCGGGCGACCGCCTGGAACAGGTAGACCTCCTCGTCCAGCGACGGCAGCCGGGTCAGGTCGAACTCGCGCAGCCGTTCCAGGTGCATCCGCTGCGCGATGTACGGGTGCAGGCCGCGGATCAGCCGCTCCTCGACCATCCCGCCGCCCTCGGCGGGGCGGAACGTGACGTGGTGGTGCATCACCGCGCCCGCGCGCCCGGCGACGGTGGTGGTGAGGCGGCGCACCTGCTGCGGCAGCGGGTGCGCGTTGACGACCTCCAGCAGCGCGGCGGCGGTGGCGCCCAGGTCCTCGGGCTGGTTCTCCCAGGCCAGGTAGACGTCCGCGTCGACGGCCTCGCAGTCCCGGGCCACCTGGGCCAGCCCGCGCAGCGCGTCGCCGAGGGCGTCGAAGCGTACGGCGGCCGAGACCACGCTCGACCCGTCGCGCCCGGCCACCACGAACGTGCAGCCGCCGGCGGCGCGGGTGCTGACCTCGGTGAGCGCCTTGTTGCCGTAGTACCGGCGGGTCAGCACCTCCAGCATGGCCGCGTTGTCCAGGTCGTTGCGGACCAGGCGCTGGCCGAGCAGCCGCACCAGCGGCTCGGTGCTGCGGACCATCTCGGCGATCCGTTCGGCGCGGTCCGGCGAGTCCGGCTGCGCGTCGAGGTGTCGCAGGTGGGTGCGGACCTGGGCGTAGACCCGGGCCCGGTTGCGGCGCAGCAGCGGCTGGGCGAACCAGGCGAACACCACGCCGCGGGCCAGGTCGGCGACCACCGGGAAGCGGACCTGGGTGGCCGCGACGAGCCGCTCCAGCGTGAGACCGGCCGGCTCGCGCAGCGCCTCGTCCGGCGGCGGCTCGCGCAGCCAGGAGCGCAGCAGCGCGGCGATCACCGTGGCGTCCGCGGCGGCCCGCTGCTGGGCCAGGAAGATCCGGAAGACCGCGGCCTCCAGGTCGGGGGAGCGGTCCAGCTCGGTGACGCCGTAGTGGGCGAGCGCCTTGGCCAGGCGGGTCCGGAACGACTCCGGGGAACCGGCCCGCTCGACGTCGAGGCTCTGCAGGTAGGTGTGGAAGTACTCGCGGGCGCTGTGCACGTGCCCGCCCGGCCCGTCGTCGCCGCCGGGCCGGTTACGGCTCAGCTCGGCCAGGTCGGCGAAGACGTTCACCAGTTCCAGTTCCTCGGCCAGCGGCCGGTGCCCGGCCTCGGTGGCCGCGCGCCGCGCGTCCAGGTAGTCGTCGAGCACGCGGCGCTCGTCGTGCGGGTCGACGTCGTAGCCGAGCAGAAGCGAGCACAGGTCCTCCTGGCCGCGTTCGGCCCGCGACCGCGCCGGCACGTCGGCGGGCGCGGTGGGCAGGTCCAGCTCGACCGCCGGTCCGGCCGGGCCGGCGGCCGCCTCGTCGCCGGACTCCGCGAGCGGTTCCAGGCGCAGCAGCGGTGCCCCGGCCTCCACCTGGGTGCCGACCGCCACCGACGACTCCTTGAGGCGGGCCCGGAACGGTGCCCGCAGCACCGTCTCCATCTTCATCGCCTCCAGCACCAGCACCGGCGCGCCGGCCTCGACCTCCGCGCCGACCGCGAGTGGCGTGGCGACCACCAGCGCCGGCATGGGCGAGCGCAGCACGCCGCCCTCGTCGCGGCTGATCCGGTGCGTCACGCCGTCCACCTCGACCAGATGGACCGGGCCGTGGGTGTCGGTGAGCAGGCGGAACCGGGCGCCGTTCACCGCGATCTGGCCGGTGTGCCGGTCGAAGCGGTCCAACTCGACGTCGGCGGTGCGCACGTCGCCGCCGGCCTCGACGCCGACCCGGAACCGGTGCGCGCCGACTCGGGCCACCCGCATCCGGTAGGTCACGCCGCGCAACTTCAGGTCCAGCGGCCGGCCGCTGCGGTGCTGCACCTGCGGGCGTCCACCGGCCGCCGTGGACAGCAGACGCTGCCGTTCGGCGGTCTCGTCCTCCTCGTACGCCTCGATCGCGGCGGCGGCGAGCGCCACGGCGGAGTGCCGGTGCGCGACCAGCCGGCCCTCGCCGCGTACCCGGTCGATCCAGCCGGTGTCCGCGCTGGCGTCGATCACCTCGGGCTGGTCGAGCAGGTCGAGCACGAAGCTCTTGTTCGTCGCGCCGCCGGCGATGACCACTGTGGTGTTCGCCATCGCCCGGCGCAGGCGGCCCAGCGCCTCGTCCCGGTCCCGGCCGTACGCGATGATCTTGGCGATCATGGAGTCGAAGTCGGCCGGGATGGTGTCGCCCTCGCTGACGCCGGTGTCGACCCGGATGCCGGGCCCGGCGGGCAGGTCCAGCCGGGTGATCCGGCCGGGGGAGGGGGCGAAGTCGCGGTCCGGGTCCTCGGCGTTGAGCCGCGCCTCGATCGCGTGCCCGCGCTCGACCGGCGGCTCACCGGTGAGCTGGCCGCCGCCGGCCACATGCAGCTGCGCCTTGACCAGATCGAACCCGGTGGTCGACTCGGTGATCGGGTGCTCGACCTGCAGGCGCGTGTTGACCTCCAGGAACGCGAACAGCCGGTCGCCCGGGTGGTAGAGGAACTCGACAGTGGCCGCGCCCCGGTAGCCGACGGCGACCGCCAGCCGCTCGGCCGACGCCTTCAGTTCCGCGGTCTGCTCCGGGCTCAGCACCGGCGACGCGGACTCCTCGATCACCTTCTGGTTGCGCCGCTGCACCGAGCAGTCCCGCACGCCGAGCGCCCACGCGGTGCCCTGACCGTCGGCGATCACCTGGACCTCGACGTGGCGGGCGCCGGTGACCAGGCGCTCCAGGAAGACCACGCCGCTGCCGAACGCCCGCGCCGCCTCCTGGCTGGTGCGCTCGTAGGCGTCGGCCAGCTCGGCGTCGCTGCGGATCACCCGGATGCCGCGCCCGCCGCCACCGGCTGTGGCCTTGAGCATCAGCGGGTAGCCGATCGAGGCCGCCGCGCGCAGCGCGTCCTCGAGGCTCTCCACCGCGCCGCGGCTCCACGGCGCGACCGGCACGCCGACCTCCTCGGCGATCAGCTTCGCGCCGATCTTGTCGCCGAGCTTGCGCATGGCATCAGGGCTCGGCCCGACGAACGTCACGCCGATCTTCTCGCACAGCTCGGCGAACGCCGGGTCCTCCGCCACGAAACCCCAGCCCACCCACGCGGCGTCCGCGCCGGTCTCGACCAGCGCGCGCTCCAGGGTCTTCAGGTCGAGGTACGGGCGGGCGGACGCGGGGCCGAGGTCGTAGGCGATGTCCGCCTCGCGGACGAACGTGGCGGTACGGTCGACGTCGGTGTACAGCGCGACGGTCTCGATCCGGCTGCCGGTCTCCGCGGCCAGTTCCCGGACCGCGTGGATGAGCCGCATCGCGGCCTCACCACGGTTGACGATGGCGACACGGGTGAACACGTGACCGTCCCCTTCGGTTGACCCACTCCTGCGCGCCGGGCGCGGCGATGCCCCCGGCTTGCCTCACCCTTCCGGCTGTGCGCGGGCGGCGCCATGTCGTAACGGCCGAAGCCTGAGCGGGGACCGTTGTAGGAATCGAACAAAAGTTTTTAGCCAGCCACTCACTACCAGCCGGTACGCGATACGGCGCCGGACCCGTGCGGGTCCGGCGCCGTGACGTGCCTGCGGTGCGGGCTCAGCCCGGGATGTCCCGGGGGTCGCGCTC
Organism: Micromonospora sp. WMMA1949; assembly: GCF_027460145.1. Taxonomy (NCBI): domain Bacteria; kingdom Bacillati; phylum Actinomycetota; class Actinomycetes; order Micromonosporales; family Micromonosporaceae; genus Micromonospora; species Micromonospora sp. WMMA1949. The sequence continues at coordinate 5,274,239 of NZ_JAPZBG010000001.1, forward strand.
GCGGGGGTACGTGTTCTTCTCGCCGATCGTGCCGTCCTGCTTCTTGATCACGTGCTCGGTGCCGCGGTCGGCCGCCATCTCCCGGCCGGCCGCTTCGGCCTCCGCCTTGGTGTCGTGGCGGCTGCTCGCGCGCTCGTTGCCCTCCGGGCGGTTCTTCCACTGCCCGTCCTGCTGGTAGGTGTCGATGTCGCCCTTCGCCATGCCGTCGTCTCCCTCGTTCGCGTGTCCGATGACAAATGTCTGCCCACGGGCGCGGTGCGTTAATCCTGCGGTAGCTCAGCCGTTTGCCGGAACAGCAAGCTTCCTTGCTGTCCGGTCCGGGGCGACGCACGATGGCGGGGCCGGTCGGCAGACGACCGGCGGCGAGGAGGCAGATATGACGGGGCACCACCACCACGAGCACCCGGCGGACACCGACCCGGCCCGGTTCTGGGACGAGCGGTACGGCCAGCGCGACCGGATCTGGAGCGGCCGGGTCAATCCGGTCCTGGCAGAGGTGGCCGGCACGCTGCCCCCGGGCACCGCGCTCGACCTGGGCAGCGGTGAGGGCGGCGACGCGGTGTGGCTCGCGTCGCACGGCTGGCGGGTCACCGCCGTGGACATCTCGTCAGTCGCGCTGGACCGCCTCGCCGTGGAGGCCGAGCGGGCCGGGGTGGCCGACCGGATCACCACCGTCCGGCACGACCTCACCCAGGGCTTCCCGCCCGGCCGGTACGACCTGGTGTCCGCGCAGTTCTTCCAGTCGCCGCTGGTCCTGCCCCGGGAGGAGGTGCTGCCCCCGGCGGCCGAGGCGGTCGCGCCCGGCGGCCGGCTGCTCGTCGTCGAACACGGCGCGCCGCCGCCCTGGGCCGGGCCCGACACCGGCCACCACCGGTTCGCCGAACCGGAGGAGATCCTGGCCGCGATGAGCCTCGACCCGGACGCCTGGGACACCGAGCGGCTGGGCGCGGCGCGCCGTACGGCCACCGGCCCGGACGGCCAGACCGGCGAGCTGATCGACCACGTGGTGCTGGTGCGGCGCCGCTGACCGCGCGGCGGGACAGGAGCGCCGTCGGGCACCTTGTTGCACTATGTTGGCAACAGCAATGATGCGGCAACAAAAGTGGAGGATCGATGTCGCTCTACACCCTGCCCGACATGCCCTACGACTACGGCGCCCTGGAGCCCGCCATGTCCGGCGAGATCCTGGAACTGCACCACAGCAAGCACCACGCGGCGTACGTCAAGGGCGCCAACGACGGGCTGGAGCAGCTCGCGGAGGCGCGTGCGAAGGGCGACTTCGGCCGGCTGGTCGGGCTGGAGAAGACGTTCGCGTTCAACCTGTCCGGGCACGTGCTGCACACCATCTTCTGGGGGAACCTGTCGCCGGACGGCGGTGACCGCCCGGACGGCGAGCTGGCCGCGGCGATCGACGAGCACTTCGGCTCGTTCGACGCGTTCGCCGGCCAGCTGTCGGCGGCCACGAAGAGCGTGCAGGGCTCCGGGTGGGGCGTACTCGCCTGGGAGCCGCTGGGACAGCGATTGATCGTCGAGCAGGTCTACGACCACCACGGCAACGTCGGCCAGGGCACCACGCCGCTGCTGGTCTTCGACGCCTGGGAGCACGCCTACTACCTGCAGTACCGCAACGTGCGTCCGGACTATGTGGACCGGCTGTGGAACCTGGTGAACTGGTCGGACGTGATCGCACGCTTCGACGCCGCCCGCGCCGCGACGCCGAAGATCTGATCCGGTGAGCGGGCCCACCCCCGAGGCGGCGGAACTGGTGCAGCGCGCCGCCGGGGTGATCGCGGCCAAGCACCGGGGTGACCTCGCCGGTGCCGAGGATCTGCTCGCCGCGTTCCCCGGCGAGCAGGCCCGGACCCTCGGCTTCTACCTGCTCGCCGACCTGGCTCTCGGCCTGGTGCGGGCGAGCAGTGGGCAGAGCATGGACGACCTCGTCCGGGAGTTGTCCCTGCTGATCGCGGCCACCGCCGGCCGCCCGCCCGCCCCGAGCTGATCCCGGTGCCCGTGGGTCACCCGCCCACGGGCACCGACCCGGCCGCCCGCGCGGGCGGCCGGGTCAGCAGCAGCACCAGCAGCCCGGTCGCGCACAGCGCGGTGCTCATGCCGTACGCCCATCGGTAGCCGACCTGCGCGGAGAGCCCGAGCAGCGGCCCGGCGAGCATCGCGCCGATCGGAAACGTGTTGGTGAACAGCGTGGTGGCCCGGCCCGGCTCGCCCGGCAGCAGATCCTGCACGTAGGCGATGCCGACGCCGGACACGGCGGCGATGAACAGCGCGTTCACCGGCTGCGTGAACAGCAGGACCGGCACGCTCGGCGCCAGCGCGGCGGTCGCGTAGTAGGCGACCCCGCAGGCGCCGCCGACCAGGACCAGCAGTCGCAGCCGGACCCGCGCGGTCAGCGCGCCCAGCCCGAGCATCAGCGGGATCTCCAGCGCCGCGCACAGGCCCAGCACCAGCCCGGCGCGGGAGGGGTCGCCGTTCAGTTCGGTGTCGATGAACAGCGGCAGCGCCTGCACGCCGACCGTCAGCGGGCACTGGAGCAGGACGAACGCGAGCACCGTCAGCGCCAGCCGCAGCCGGGACGCGCCGGGCGGGCCGGCCGCGGCGCCGTCCGGGTCACCCGCGACCGGCCGCGCCGGCAGCGGCAGCTCCTCCAGCCGGAACGCGGCCACCAGCGCGGCCAGCGCGTACATGACGGCGGCCATGCCGTAGACCAGGCGGAAGCCGCCGACGTCGAGCAGCACCGCGGCCAGCGCCGGCCCGGCCACCCAGGCCAGCGAGAACACGGTACGCATGAGGCTGACGCCGAACGCGGCCCGCGCCGGATCGTCCCTGTCGAACAGCGCCCGGGTGTACGCGAACGACTGCGGGAACAGCGAGTTCGCCAGCGCGGTGGCGGTGGCGGTCAGCCCCAGCAGGATCCAGTAGTCGCGGACGTACGCGGTCAGGCCCGCGCCCACCACGCCGGCCAGCGCGGCGCCGACCAGCAGCGCGCGCCGGATCGGCAGGCGGTCCGACAGCCGGCCGATCAGCGCGGAGGCGACCACCCCGGACAGCGGGGCGACGACCAGGAACACGGTCACCCGTACCGGACTGGCGTGGACCTCCCGGTCGAGGAACAGCGACAGGAACGGCAGCACCACGGCGGTGGACAGACCGACGGTCAGGAAGACCACACCCAGCGGGAGCAGCCGGAATCGGCCGGCGCGCACCGCCGGCCTGGTGTCCACAGCCATGCGGCGGACTGTACGCCGCGGCGGCGCGGCGGCCGACCGGGTTTCCCACCGTCCGGGTCAGCCGACGGCGGTGGGGGAGGGCGGCGCGCTGCCGCCCTGCGGCGCCTCCGCCGTCATCAGCCGGACGATCTCCGCCCGGTCGGCGGCCGACGGCATCCCCCACTCCGGCCGGTAGCCGAACGCCCGGTCCAGCGGGATCGACGAGGTGCGGCCGTCGAGGATCTCCACCGCGTCGGTGCCGATCAGTCCGGGGTGCTCGACGCCGCACGCCTCGGCCACCTTGACCAGGTCGCGGCGCAGCGTACGGATGTAGTTCGCGGCCCGCACCGACTTGCGGGCCGGGTCCAGGCCCCGGGCCAGCCAGGCGTTCTGCGTGGCGACGCCGGTCGGGCAGGTGTCGGTGTGGCACTTCTGCGCCTGGATGCAGCCGATCGCCAGCATCGCCTCCCGCCCGACGTTGACCATGTCGGCGCCGAGCGCGAACGCCACCACCGCGTTGTCCGGCAGGCCGAGCTTGCCCGCGCCGACGAACACCACGCTCTCGTGCAGGTCGCGCTCGGCGAACGTCCGGTAGACCCGGGAGAAGCCCTGCTGGAAGGGCAGCGAGACCGAGTCGCTGAAGATCAGCGGTGCCGCGCCGGTCCCGCCCTCGCCGCCGTCGACGGTCACGAAGTCCACCCCGCGGCCGGTGTCGCGCATCAGCGTGGTCAGCTCCTCCCAGAACCCCAGGTCGCCGACGGCGGACTTGATGCCGACCGGCAGGCCGGTCTCGGCGGCGAGCAGTTCCACCCAGTCCAGCAGGCTGTCGCAGTCGGAGAACTCGGCGTGCCGGGACGGGCTGACGCAGTCGCGTCCGGCCGGGATGCCCCGGGTGGCGGCGATCTCGGCGGACACCTTCGCCGCCGGCAGCAGCCCGCCGAGGCTCGGCTTGGCGCCCTGACTGAGCTTGATCTCCAGCGCGCGGACCGGTGCCGACGCCACCAGGTCCTTGAGCCGCTCCAGGCTGAACCGGCCCTGCTCGTCCCGGCAGCCGAAATACGCGGTGCCGAGCTGGAAGACCAGCTCACCGCCGTTGCGGTGGTACGGCGACAGCCCGCCCTCACCGGTGTTGTGCAGGCATCCGGCCAGCGCGGCGCCCCGGTTGAGCGCCTCGACCGCGTTGCCGGACAGGGAACCGAAGCTCATCCCGGAGATGTTCACCACCGACTGGGGGCGGAACGCGTGCGCCCGGCCGCGCGCCGCGCCGAGCACCTTGGCGCAGGGCAGCGTCACGTCGTGCCCGGCGGTCGGCGCCGACGGCGGGACCGTCCGGCCGAACGTGCGGTGCTTGATGATCGGATAGCCGGAGGTGTGCTCAATGTCGTTGTCGGTGCCGAACCCGAAGTAGTTGTTCTCCTGCTTGGCCGAGGCGTACACCCAGCGCCGCTGGTCGCGGGTGAACGGCCGTTCCTCGTCGTTGCCGGCCACGATGTACTGCCGCAGCTCCGGTCCGATCGACTCGATCAGGTACCGGGCCCGGCCCAGCACGGGGAAGTTGCGGCGCAGCGCGTGGTCGCGTTGCAGCAGGTCCCGCGCCGCCAGCGCGGCGACGGCGGCGACGGCTGCGGGTACGGATCTTCTCGCCCAGCTCATCCCGCCACTCTTTCCGGCCCGGCACCCGGTCAAACGCCTGATGGAACCCGGCCGCCCCGGGCGGTGTCATGAGAGCGGACGACGGTGGAGGCTGCCCTGGACGACGACGACCTCGTCACCCGCGTACGCGCCGGCGACCGGGAGGCGTACGACGCCCTGGTCGCCCGGCACACCGCGTCCGCGTACCGGACGGCGGTGCTGCTCGGCGCCGGGCCGGACGCCGAGGACGTGGTCCAGGAGGCGTTCGTCAAGGCGTACCGGAAACTGTCCCGCTACCGGGCCGAGGCGTCGTTCCGGTCCTGGCTGCTCGCGATCGTCGCCAACGAGACCCGGAACCTGCACCGGACGCGTACCCGGCGGGACGGGCTGACGCTGCGCGCGGCGGCGGTGGACCCGGTCGCGGCGGTCACCGCCGAGGACGGGCTCGACGCGGTGCTGGCGGCCGAGCGCCGGGCCGCGCTGGTGGCGGCGCTGCGCCGGCTGCCCGCCCGGGACCGCGAGGTGATCGTCTGCCGCTATCTGCTCGACCTCGGCGAGGAGGAGACGGTGACGGTGCTGGGGGTGGCCCGGGGAACCGTGAAGTCCCGGACCCACCGGGCGCTGACGAAGCTGCGCGCCCTGCTGGACCGGGAGGTGGCACACCGTGGATGACCTGGAACGGGAGCTGCGGGAGCTGACCGGCTGGCTGGAGCCGGCGCGGACGCCGGACGTCACCGCGCGGGTCCGCGCCCGGCTCGACGCGCCCGCACCTCGTCGCCGCCGGCGGTACGTGCTGGCCGCCGCGCTCGCCGCCCTGCTCGTGGCGGTGCTGCCGCCGGGGCGGGCCGCGCTCGCCGACGCGGTGACCGGGCTGCTGCGGTTCTCCGGGGTCGTCGTCGACAGCGCACCCGCGCCGCCCCCGACGGGTACGCCGTCGCCGCTGCCCGCGCAGCACGAGGTAGCCCTCGCCGAGGCGCAGCGGCAGGTCCGCTTCCCGATCCGGGTGCCGGCCCGGCTCGGCGCACCGGAACGGGTGCTCGTCGCCGATCCGGACGGCACCGGCGCGCACCGGGTCGCGAGCCTGCTCTACCGGGGCGGGACGGTCCGGCTGGACGCCTTCGACGGTTCGCTCGACATTGTGTTCCACAAGCGGTCCCTCGGTGCGGACGTGACGCTCACCCACGTCGGCGGCGAGTTCGCCATCTGGGTCGGGGGTCCGCACGCGCTCGCGTACGTGGACCGCTCGGGCACGGAACGGGTCGCCACCGCGCGGTTGTCCGCCGCCACGCTGATCTGGGAGCGGGCCGGGGTGAGCTACCGGCTGGAGGGCGACCTGACCCGTGAGCAGGCGCTGGACGTCGCGTCCTCGGTCCAGTGAGCGGCGGGAACCTCGGGGCGCCGGGCGGTGTCCTGGTGACGAGAGTCGTCGACGGGGGAGGCCGGATGTCCGTTCCGAGAAGAGTTCTGCTGGTGCCGGTGCTGCTGCTGGCCGGGTGCACCGGCCCGGCCACGCAACCGGCCGGCGGGCCGGCCACGGGCACCGTGCCCGCCACCGGACCGTCCACGCCGGCGACCTGTGCCGAGCGGGTGGAGACCGGCCGGCTGCCGGACTGGGCGGACGCCGGGTTCACCGGCGACACCCGGATCCGGCACGTCTTCGGCACCCGGGGCGACATCGTGGCGATCCTGTTCGCGTACCCGCTGGTGCACGCGCGCGGCGACGGCGCGAACAACAAGATCCTCTGGGTGTCCCGCCCCGAGCCCGGCCGGTCCGAGCCGGCGCCGCGGACGCCGCTGGTGATCACCGCGACGCGGGACGGGACGGACACCCCGGTCGTCCGGGAGGTGGCGGGCGGGCCCGGGCCGTCCATCGTCGACCTGCCGGCCGCCGGGTGCTGGCGGCTGCGGCTGGACTGGTCCGGCCGCAGCGACACGATGGATCTGGTCTACCGGCCGTCGTCCCGCTGACCGGCATGGCCGCTGCCGGTCCGGGTAACGCTGCGTCATGGCGAAGTACACCGAGCCGGAACTGCGGGAGCGCCTCAAGGCGGAGATCCGCGCCTCCGACAAGGGCGGACGGCCGGGGCAGTGGTCGGCCCGCAAGTCGCAGCTGCTGACGAACGAGTACAAGAAGGCCGGCGGGGGATTCGAGGGCCCGAAGGACGCACGGCAGCGCTCGCTGCAACGCTGGGGTGGCGAGAAGTGGCAGACCCGCAGCGGCGACACACGCGCCCGCAACGGCGGCGAAACCCGCCGCTACCTGCCCAAACGGGCGTGGGAGGAGCTGTCGGAGACCGAACGCCGGGCCACCGACACCCGCAAGCGCCGCGCGTCGCGCTCCGGCCGCCAGTACGTGCCGAACACCGGCCCGGCGAAGCGGGCCCGGCGGGACGCGACCGCCGTCCAGCAGATCAGCGAGTTGCCGGTGACCGAGGCGGTCAAGCTGGTCCGCGACCTGGACACCCGTCAGCTCGACGCGGCGCTGCGCCGGGAACGCGGCGGCAAGGCCCGCAAGACACTCATCGGACGGCTGGAGTCGGAACTGGGCCGGCGCCGGGCGGCGTGAGCGCGGACCGGCCGGACACAGGCGGCGGGGCCGGTCACCGGACCGGCCCCGCCGTGGTGCGCTCGCCGCCTAGCGGCGCGGGTGCTGCGGGATGCGCGGCAGCACGTAGGGCGGACCCGAGAAGATCAGGTCGGCCTTCAGCTCGTGGTACGCGAGCTTCGGCTGGTAGTTCTCGTCGTACACGGTGGCCAGGCCCTCCGGCGGGTCGGAGAACGCGCCGGGCACCCAGGAGTGCTTGTCGGTGAAGCCCCAGAGGGTGAACGACAGGCAGTGCCGCTCGGCCAGGCAGGCCTGCATCAGCACGCTGAAGCCCGCCGCGGACGCCTGCAGGCGCGGGTTGATCTCCGCGGAGTCGCCGGCCTCCACCCCCTCGGTGATCTGGCTGCGCACGTCCACCTCGGTGAGGGCCGTGGCCAGCCCGAGCCCGGCGAACTTGCGCAGCGCCGCGACCACCTGGAGCGTGCTGAAGTTGCCGTACTGGGTGCCCAGGTGGCCCTGTGCGCCCACGCCGTCGATCGGCACGCCCTTGGCCCGCAGGTCACGGGCCATGTTGTAGACGAACTGCGTCTTGTCGTCGGCCGGGTTGCCGGAGCCGAACGCCTCGATGTTGTAGTCGTTGTAGAACAGCAGCGCCTTCGGGTCGGCGGCGCGGGCCCAGCGGAACGCGTCGGCGATGTAGCCGGGGCCGAGGTTCTGCGCCCAGAACCCCTTGTAGTGCAGGGTGGACGGGGTGTCCCAGGGGTCGCTGACCGCCTCGTTCACCACGTCCCACTGCCAGATCTTGCCCTTGAAGTGGGTGACCACGGCGGTGATGTGGTTGCGCAGGATCTGGCGCAGCTCGGCCTTGCTGATCGAGCCGTCCGCGACTCCGCTGGTCAGCCACGCGGGCAACTGGTTGTGCCAGACCAGCACGTGGCCGCGGACCCGCTGGTTGTTCTTACGGGCGAACTCGATCAGCTCGTCGGCCGGGCCCCAGTTGTAGGTGCCCCGGGTGGGCTCGAGGCTCTCCCACTTCATCACGTTCTCGGCGGTGACTGTGGAGAACTCCGACGCGGCCAGCTCGCGGTACCGCGGCTCGGAGGCGTCGTTGAGTGCGGCCATGTCCACCGCGGTGCCCACGTACAGGCCGTGGCGCTTGGCCAGCTCACGCAGGCTCTGCGCGGCCGGGTCGTACGGGCGTCCGGCCGTCGCGGGGACGACGTTGAGGGCGGTGGCGGTCGCGACGGCGACGGCGCCGGCGGCGAGCCATCGTCTCAGCTTCATGGTCGTTCCTTTCGGGAGGGTGCGCGCGGCCGAGGGCCGGCGGTGGCGGTGCCGGAGACGCCGCGCCGTGGAACGGATCGGCGGGCGCCAGGATGGACTGACGATGCGGCTTCCGAAACTTCCGGACCAGCTTCCGGAAGTAGCCCGAAACATTACGGACGCCGATAGCCGTCCGTCAATCACCGGGGCGGGAGGGTGTGGCGGCGCATCAGCGCAGCGGGTGGCAGGAGGCGCGGACGACCAGCTCGGTGGGGAGCTGGATGTGCGTGTCCCGCTCGACGCCGGCGATGAGGTCGATCAGCAGGCGCAGCGACTCGGCGCCCATGCGTTGCAGCGGCTGCCGGATCGTGGTGAGCGGCGGGTCGACGAGCGCCGACTCGGGGATGTTGTCGAAGCCGATGACCGACAGGTCCTCCGGTACGCGCAGGCCGAGGCCGCGGGCGACATCCACAGTGGAGATGGCGGAGAGGTCGTTGCCGGCGAAGATCGCGGTCGGCCGGTCGGCGAGCGCGAGCAGGTCGGCCGCCGTGCTGGCGGCGGTCTCGGTGCGGAAACCGCCCACCCGCACGAGCCGCTCGTCCACCGGCACGCCCGCGTCGGCCATCGCCTTGCGGAACCCCGCCTCGCGCAGCCGGGCCGACTCCAGGTCGGGGCGGCCGCTGATGTGCGCGATCCGCCGGTGCCCGAGCGACAGCAGGTGGTCGGTGGCCAGCACCGCGCCGGCGAAGTTGTCGGAGTCGACCGTGGGCAGGCCGGACGGGCCGGTGTGCGGGTCGACGGCCACCACGTGGAAACCGTGCTTGGTCTCGACCACCGTCGGCGTCACGATCACGGCGCCGTCGATGAGCGTGCCGGACAGCCGCGCCAGGGAGCGCCGCTCCCACCCTATGGCCGCGCCCTCGCCGTCCCCGCTGGAGTAGGCGAGCAGTTGGTAGCCGCTGCCGGCGACCTCGCGGGACGCGCCCTTGAGCAACTCCGTGGAGAACGGCTCGAACTCGGCGACCAGGATGCCCAGCACGTTCGTCCGGTGGCTGCGCAGGCTCTGCGCCCCCAGGCTGGCCTCGTACCCCAGCTCGTGGATGACCTGCTGGACGCGTTCGACGGTGGCCTGCGCGACGCCGTACCGGCCATTGACAACCTTCGATACAGTTGCCACCGAGACGCCGGCCGTACGTGCCACGTCCGACATCTTGACGCGCTCCTGGAAGACCACGCCGACGATGATAGAGGGCTCTCCCGGGCGGATCGAAGACGATGTCGAAAACGTTATCGATACCGATTGACTTCACGTTACGGCCCTGTAAAACTCCCCGGCAGGTAACCCGGCTATGTGGTCGAGGAGACATCTATGGCGATGAAGCGCCGTGCTGGTGCCGTCCTGGCACTGTTTGTGACAAGCGCCCTGCTGGCCTCCGCGTGCAGTGGTGGTGGCGAGGAGGAGAAGGCCGCCGAGAGCGAGCTGTACAAGAACCCGGTGACGCTGACCTGGTGGCACAACGCCTCGCAGGACGGCCCCGGCAAGACGTACTGGGAGAAGGTCGCCAAGGACTTCTCCGCGGCCCACCCGACCGTCAAGATCGAGATCGAGGCGATCGAGACGAACCAGCTCCAGCGCACCCGGCTCCCCGCCGCGCTGCTGAGCAACGACCCGCCGGACATCTTCCAGGCCTGGGGTGGCGGCGAGATGCGCGAGCAGGTCGAGGCCGACTACCTCAAGGACATCACCGACCAGGTGAAGGGTGAGGTGGCCGACATCGGCAGCCCCGCCGAGATCTGGCAGGTGGAGGGCAAGCAGTACGGCCTGCCGTTCCGGATGGGCATCGAGGGCATCTGGTACAACAAGGACATGTTCGCGAAGGCGGGCATCTCGGCGCCGCCGACCACCTTCGAGGAGCTCAACGCCGCTGTCACCAAGCTCAAGGCCATCAACGTCATCCCGATCGCCCTGGGCGCCGGTGACAAGTGGCCGGCCGCGCACTGGTGGTACAACTTCGCGCTGCGCGCCTGCTCGGTCGACACGCTGAAGAAGGCCTCCAAGGACCGGACCTTCGACGACCCGTGCTTCGTCAAGGCCGGTCAGGACCTGAAGACCTTCATCGACACCAAGCCGTTCCAGAACAACTTCATCGCCACGCCGGGCCAGAACGACCCGACCAGCGCCAACGGCCTGCTCGCCAACGGCAAGGCCGCGATGGAGCTGATGGGCGAGTGGAACCGCGGCACGCTGGACACCGTCGCCACCGACAAGGCGGCCCTGGGCAAGTTCCTCGGCTGGTTCCCGGTGCCGGCGATCTCCGGCTCCGCCGGTGACCCGAAGGCGGCCCTCGGCGGCGGCGACGGCTTCGCCTGCTCCAAGAACGCACCGGCCGAGTGCGTCGAGTTCCTCAAGTACATCGTCAGCCCCGAGGTGCAGAAGGGCTACGCGGCCACCGGCACCGGCCTGCCGGCAGTCAAGAGTGCTGCCGACGGCGTGACCGACCCGGCGCTGAAGTCCATCCTGGAGTCGACCGCGTCGGCCACCTACATCCAGCTCTGGCTGGACACGGCCTTCGGCAGCACCGTCGGCACCGCGATGAACGACGCGATCGTCGCGATCTTCGCCGGCAACGGGACACCTGAGAAGGTCGTCTCGGCCATGAAGGCGGCCGCAAGCAAGTGACGTCCGCATCGCAGACCCGTACGCCCGCCGTCGGCGCGCAAGCGCCGCCGGCGGGCCTCCGGCCCGGCGGCGCACGGGCCGCCTCCCGCCGTGCCGAGACCCGTCGCAAGTGGTACGAGATCATCGGTCTGACCACGCCCGCGATCGTCATCTACGTGATGTTCGTGCTGGTGCCGATGGGCTTCGCGTTCTACTACAGCCTGTTCCGCTGGCGCGGCGTCGGCCCGCCCACCGAGTACGTCGGCTTCCGCAACTACACGCTCGCCTTCCAGGACCCGATCTTCCTCGACGCGCTGCGCAACAACGCGATCATCGTGTTCGGGTCGCTGCTGATCCAGGGCCCGGTCGCGCTGGGCATCGCCCTCCTGCTCAACCGCCGCTTCCGCGGGCGCTCGGCGTTCCGCCTGCTGGTGTTCGTGCCGTACGTGCTGGCCGAGGTCACCGTCGGCATCATGTGGAAGCTGATCCTGACCGAGAAAGGCACGCTCGACGCGCTGCTCCAGTCGATCGGCATGGGCGGCCTGGTACAGGCGTGGCTGGCCGACCTGGACGTGGTGATCTGGACGCTGCTGTTCGTCCTCACCTGGAAGTACGTCGGCTTCGCCATCATCCTGCTGCTCGCCGGCCTGTCGAACGTGCCGCCGGAGCTGAACGAGGCCGCCGAGATCGACGGCGCGAGCTGGTGGCAGATCCAGCGCCACGTCACGCTGCCGCTGCTCGGCCCCACCATCCGGATCTGGATGTTCCTGTCGATGATCGGCTCGTTGCAGGTCTTCGACATGATCTGGGTGACCTCGGTGCCGGCGGTACGGTCCCTCGGCGCCTCGGCCACCATGGCGACGTACATGGTGGACAACGGCTTCTTCGCCCGCCTCTGGGGCTACGGCAACGCGGTGGCCGTGATCCTGTTCGCCATCTCGTTCGTCGCGGCGTTGCTGTTCCAGCGGTTCCTGCTCCGCCGGGACATCGAGGGCGCCATCACCCGGAAGGGGAAGTGACAGTGGCCGTGAACTCCGTATCCGCCCCCTCGGCCGGGCGCCGGCCGGTGCAGTGGAGCTCCCCGCTGACGTACGCGATCGCGCTCGCGGTCGCGGCCGTGTCGATCGCACCCGTCGTGTACGTCGTCGTCGGCGGTTTCCGGACCACGCCGCAGATCGTGAACGACCCGGCCGGCCTGCCGGACCCGTGGGTCTGGGACAACTACTACCGGGTGCTGACCCAGAGCGACTTCTGGAAGCAGGCGTTCAACAGCGCCGTGGTCGCCCTCGGCACCACGCTCGGCGTGGTGGTGCTCGGCATGGCCGCCGCGTTCGTGCTCGCCCGCTACACGTTCCGGGGCCGCGAAGGTCTCTACACCTTCTTCACCCTCGGCCTGCTGTTCCCGGCCGGCGCGGCGATCCTGCCGCTGTACCTCATGCTGCGCGACCTGAACCTGATCAACTCCTACTACGCGGTGATCCTTCCGCAGGTGGCCTTCTCGTTGCCGCTGACGATCGTCATTCTGCGGCCTTTCCTGTCGGCCATTCCGCGGGAGCTGGAGGACGCGGCCGCCATCGACGGCGCCGGCCGGCTCGGCTTCCTCTGGCGGATCGTGCTGCCGCTCTCGCGGCCCGCGATCGTCACCGTCGGCATCCTCGCGTTCGTGGCGAGCTGGAACGCGTTCCTCCTGCCGCTGCTCGTCCTCGGGGACGTCAACCTGCACACGCTGCCGCTGGGCGTGCAGAACTTCTCCAGCCAGTACACCACCGACACCGCGGGCGTCCTCGCCTTCACGTCGCTGGCGATGTTGCCGGCGCTGCTGTTCTTCACCCTGGCGGAGAAGCAGATCGTGGGCGGTCTCCAGGGCGCGGTCAAGGGCTGAGCGGCAGCGGCACCAGCACAACCAGTGGAAAGGCACACCATGACAGAGGTCCACGCGGTGGTGGACGGGCCGGTACCGGCTCAGGCAGGGTCGGACCACGACCGGCCGGACGGGCACGGCGCCGAGGCGCGCGTACGGGAACTGCTCGCTCGCATGACGATCGAGGAGAAGGTCGCGCAGCTCGTCGGGTTCTGGGAGAAGGAGGACGGTGAGGCGGTCGCGCCCCTGCAGGGCGAGTTCGCCTCCACCGGCCGGCTCGAGGACTTCTCCCGGCACGGGCTGGGTCACCTCACCCGCGCCTACGGCACCCGCCCGGTCGACGCCGCGGCCCGCGCGGCCTGGCTGTGGAAGTTCCAGCGGGACCTGGTGACCGGTACCCGGCTGGGCATCCCGGCGATCGTGCACGAGGAGTGCCTGACCGGCCTGTCGGCGTGGAAGGCGGCCACCTTCCCGACGCCGCTGGCCTGGGGTGCCGCGTTCGATCCCGACCTGGTCGCCGAGATGGCGGCGGCGATCGGGGCCTCGATGCGCGCGCTCGGCATCCACCAGGGACTGTCCCCGGTGCTGGACGTGATCCGGGATCCGCGCTGGGGCCGGGTCGACGAGTGCATCGCCGAGGATCCCTACCTCGTCGGCACCATCGGGACCTCGTACGTGCGCGGGCTCCAGTCACAGGGCGTGCTCGCGACGCTGAAGCACTTCGCCGGCTACTCCGGCTCGCGGGCCGGGCGCAACTTCGGCCCGGTGCACGCCGGTCCCCGGGAACTCGCCGACGTGCTGCTGCCGCCGTTCGAGATGGCGATCCTCGACGGCGACGCGCGCAGCGTCATGCACTCGTACGCGGAGATCGACGGCGTGCCGGTCGCGGCCGACCCGACGATGCTCACCGACCTGCTGCGGGACCGGTGGGGCTTCGACGGCACGGTGGTGGCCGACTACTACGGCGTCGCCTTCCTCAGCCTGCTGCACCACGTCGCGGCGGACAACGCGGAGGCGGCCGTGCAGGCGCTGAGCGCCGGCCTCGACATCGAGCTGCCCACCGGCGACGCCTACCTGACCCTGACCGAGTCGGTGCGGGCCGGGGCGGTCGACGAGGCGCTGGTCGACCGGGCGGTGCTGCGGGTCCTGCGCCAGAAGCAGGAACTCGGGTTGCTCGACGCCACGTTCGACGACGAGCCGCCGGGCGCGATCGACCTCGACTCGCCGGAGCACCGGTCGATCGCCCGCCGGCTCGCCGAGGAGTCGGTCGTCCTGGTCGCCAACGAGGGGGTGCTGCCGCTGCCGGCGGGCCGCCGGGTGGCGGTCGTCGGCCCGAACGCCGACCGGCAGGGCGCGCTGTTCGGCTGCTACTCCTTCCTCAACCACGTGCTGGCCCACCACCCGGGCGTGGAGACCGGCTTCGAGGTGCCGACGGTGCTGGAGGCGGTGCGCGCCGAGTTCGGCGCCGACCGGGTCACCTTCGCGGCCGGCTGCGAGGTGGACTCGGCGGACCGGTCCGGGTTCGACGAGGCGGTCGCCGCCGCGTCCGCCGCCGACGTGGCGGTCCTCGTGATGGGCGACCACGCCAGCCTGTTCGGGCGCGGCACCGTCGGCGAGGGCTGCGACCGGGACGACCTGGAGCTGCCCGGCGTGCAGCGCCAGCTCGTCGAGGCGGTGCTGGACACCGGCACCCCCGTCGTCCTGGTGCTGCTCACCGGCCGCCCGTACACGCTCGGCTGGGCGCTGTCCCGGTGCGCGGCGGTGGTGCAGACGTTCTTCCCGGGTGAGGAGGGCGCCGGGGCGATCGCGGGCGTGCTGTCCGGGCGGGTCAACCCGTCCGGCCGGCTGCCGGTCACGCTGCCCGGCTCGGCCGGCGCGCAGCCGTACTCGTACCTGCACCCGGAGCTGGGTGAGGGCATGAACGGCACCAACCTGCCGGCGACGCCGGTGGCGCCGTTCGGGCACGGCCTGTCCTACACCACGTTCGCGTACACCGACCTGACCGTGCCGGCCGAGGTGCCGACCGACGGGTCGCTGCGGGTGTCGGTGCGGGTGACGAACACCGGCCCGGTCGCCGGTGACGACGTGGTGCAGCTCTACGGCCGCGATCTGGTCGCCTCGGTGACCCGGCCGGTCGCGCAGCTGCTCGGCTACCGGCGGGTGAGTCTGGAGCCCGGCGCTTCGGTGACCGTCGAGCTGACCGTCCCCACCACGCGGCTGGCGTTCACCGGCCGCTCGTTCACCCGGGTGGTGGAGCCCGGGGAGGTCGACGTCTGGGTGGGCACGAGCGCCCGGCGCGACGCCCAGGCGCGGACGACGCTGACCGGGGACACCGCCGAGATCACCGCCGCCTCGCCCCGGTGGACGACGACCGACGTTCGCTGAGCCGGGTCCGCCGGTCGTCCACGGGGCGGCCGGCGGACCCTTTCACCTGATATCGGCGTTATGTCGTTTTTGGCTCACTAGGCTCCAGGATGTCATCCAGCTACGGCTGGATCCCGGTCGCCGGCACCCACAGGGATGCGTGAGTCACGATGATGGACGCGGACACCATGGTCCTGCCCCGGCTCGGGGACGCCGCGGTCGAGGACCCGTGGGGTGAGGACCGGCCGCGTCGGGCCGCCGCACGCACCGCGACCGGTGTGCCGGCGCGGTGGCGGATCGCGGCGTGGCTGGTGCCGGCGGTGCTGGCGGGTGCCCTCGGCGCCGCCCGGATCACCGCGTCGGGGCTGAGCACCGGAGAACTGGCGACCCGCCAGGCGGTCACGTCGCGGTGGCACGGGCTCGGCGCCGCGCTGACCGGCGACGAGGTCGCGCTCGGGCCGTACCATCTGCTGCTGCGCGGCTGGGCGGCGCTGTTCGGCGCGGCGGACCTCGCGCTGCGCGTACCGTCCCTGCTGGCCGTGGTCGGCGCCGCGGCCCTGGTTGGCGCGCTCGCCGCCCGGATCGCCACGCCCGCCGCCGGCCTGGCGGCCGGCGTGATCCTCGCGGTGCTGCCGACCTCGATCCGGTACGCGCAGGAAGCGCAGCCGTACGCCCTGGCGGTGTTCGCCGCCGTGCTCGCCACCTGGCTGCTGGTGCCGGTGCTGGACCGGCCGCGACCGCGGCGGCTCGTGCCCTACGCCGGCGCGGTGCTGCTGCTGGGCCTGTGCCAGCCGGTGGCGTTGCTGCTGCTCGCCGGCCACGGCTGGGTCGTGCTGGCGTTCCGTCGCCGCGACGCCGTCAGGTGGCTGGCCGCAGTGGCCCTCGGGCTGCTCCCGGTCGCCGCCTGGTACGCGGCCGGCCTGCGCGACGGCGGGCATCTGGCGTCCGGCGCGTCGCCCGGTGCTGCCGTGCTGGCGGCCACGCCGGGGGACCTGTTCGGCGTCGCCGCGCTCGGCGGCGTGCTGGCCGGGCTGGCCTTGTTCAGTCTTCCGCTGCGGTACCCCGCCGCGATCTGCACCGCCTGGGCGCTGGTGCCGGCGCTCGGGCTGCTGGCGCTGGCGCAGGTCGTGCCGGTCTGGTCGGCGGGGAACCTGCTGTTCACGGTGCCGGCCTGGGCGGTGCTCGGCGGGGTCGCGCTGACCCGGGCGCGTGCCGTCGGTGCGCTCGCCGTACCGGCGCTCGTCGCGCTGCTCGCGGCGGCCGGCCAGCTTCCGTGGTGACCGGCGACGATCGGGCGACCTCTGCCTGATTCGCCCCTTTTGCGGTTGATTGTCGGCTTAGCATTCGGGCGGCTCCTGAGCCGGATGCAGACCATGGGGGAAACGTGGCCGTCGCCGCCGATACACGCCCGTCCCGCGCCACGACGGCCGGGACGCCGGGCGCCCGCCCGACCGCGCCCGTGCCGCCGGAGGCGCCGGGAGACCCGGACCGCCGGCAGCGCAACGTCCGCGCCCGCCTCGCGTACGCCCGCTGCGGCGCCACCGCCGGGCCGCTGCGGCCGCCCCGGCGCCCCGACGCGGCGGTCGAGTTCCGCCCCACCGCCTCGGTCGCCGCGCGGCTGGTCCTGACGCTGCTGGTGCTCGTCAACAGCGCCGCCGGGCTGATCTTCGTCGGCTGGCTGCTGCTGCCCCAGCACGTGCCCGGCCCCGGCGTCGTCGGGCTCGGCGGGTGGCAGACAGTCGCCGCCCGGCTCGCGTTCTGCGTGGTCGTCGGCGTGGAGCTGATCCGCCTGGCGCAGAACGTGGTGGTCTGGGTCTTCGCCTTCCACGCCCGGGACCCGGTGCCCGTCGACCCGCCGGTCGGCCTGCGCGTCGCCCTGCTCACCACGATCGTGCCGAGCAAGGAGCCGATCGAGGTGGCGGAGCGGACGCTGCGCCGGCTCCGGGAGATCGTCTACTGCGGGCACGTCGACGTGTGGATCCTCGACGAGGGCGACGACCCGGCGGTCCGGGCGATGGCCGCGCGGCTCGGCGTCCGCCACTTCACCCGCAAGGGCCGCCCCGAGTACAACCGGCCCGGCGGTGAGTTCCGGGCCCGGACCAAGTCCGGCAACCACAACGCCTGGCGGGCCGAGCACGAGCACCGCTACGACGTGGTCGCGAACGTCGACCCGGACCACGTGCCGTTGCCGAACTTCCTGGAACGCACGCTGGGCTACTTCCGCGACCCGGACGTCGCGTTCGTGGTGACCCCCCAGGTGTACGGGAACATGCACCAGAACTTCGTCGCCCACGGCGCCTCGGTGCAGCAGTATCTCTACAACGGGCTGATCGCGCGCGGTGGCAACGGCCTGGACGCGCCGCTGCTGACCGGCACCGGGCACCTCTACCGCCCGGCGGCCTGGCGGACCATCGGCGGCTACCAGGACTCGATCATCGAGGACCACCTCACCAGCATCCGCGTGCACGCCGCCGTCAACCCGGCCACGGGCAACCGGTGGAAGGGCGTCTATACGCCGGACGTGGTGGCGCTCGGCGAGGGACCGACCTCCTGGGCGGACTACTTCAACCAGCAGAAGCGCTGGGCGGCCGGGATCTGCGAGATCCTGCTCCGCCGCGAGCTGCGCACGCCGCGCGACCTGCCGTCGCGCCGCCGCTGGCAGTACCGGCTGCTCCAGTTCTACTACCCGAGCGTGGCGGTGAGCCTGCTGCTCGGTAACGCCGCCACCGCCCTGTACCTGCTGACCGGCGTCGACGCGGGCCGGCTCGACCCGCAGGTCTGGGCGACGCTGTGGGGTTCCACCATCGGCACGTGGTTCCTGCTCTGGCTCTGGCTGCGCCGCTTCAACATCGCCCCGCACGAGCGGGAGGAGGTGGGCATGACCGGCATGGCGCTCGCGCTGTTCGCCGGTCCGGTGTACGTGGCCGCGGCGGTGGGCGCCCTGCTGCGCCGCAAGCTCGGCTTCGTGGTCACCGCCAAGGGCGCGCTGCGCACGGTGGAGTCGCCGCGCACGTTCCGGCTGCACCTGGGCTGGGCGCTCGCCGCCGCCGGACTGCTCGCGGCGAGCTTCGCGCTCGACCATGACTATCCGCTGCTGCGGGTCTGGCCGGCGCTGACGCTGCTGACCGGGCTCGCGCCGCCGCTGATCTCCTGGGTGGAGAGCTTGCGGGCGCGCCGGGAGCGGACCGCAGAACCGGCCCGGGAACCCCAGGTGGTGCCCCGGCCCGTGACGGACGGCGGTGTGCCGTGCTGAGGCCGACGCTGCCCCGGACAGGCCTGGCGCTGGCCGGGCTGCTGCTGCTCGCGTACGCCTTCGTGGTGGCGCCGGGCGCGTGGCGCGACCCGGGCACCGACGCCGCGGCGCGACGGCCCGCCCCGGCCACGCCGCAGGCGAGCACCGACGTGCCGGCGGCGGCCACGCCGAGCCCGCGCGGCGGTCCGTTCCCGCCGGCCGGGCAGGCGTTCTTCGGCGTGATGACGGACAAGGGACCGTACGACTTCGCGCCGGTCGACAGCTTCGCCGAGGCGGCCGGGCGGTCGCCGCAGGTGATGCTCTTCGGTGCCGACTGGGCGTCGGCGGCATTCGACCGGAGCCTGTTCGACCGGATCGCCGAGCGGGGCATGATGCCGATGCTCGGCTGGGAGCCGTGGGACCACACAGTCGACCGGGAGGCCCGGCGCACCGACCTGACCGACAGGCAGATCGACCGGCTGCGCGCCACCCAGCCGGACTACCGGCTGGCCCGCGTCGCGCGCGGCGACTTCGACACCTACCTGCGCTCCTGGGCGCAGGGGGTACGGTCGCTCGGCTACCCGGTGGCGATCCGCTTCGCGCACGAGATGAACGGCGACTGGTACCCCTGGTGCGAGCGGGCCAACGGCAACCGCCCCGGCGACTACGTCCGGGCCTGGCGGCACGTGCACGACATCTTCACCGAGGCCGGCGCCACGAACGTCACCTGGGTGTGGAGCCCGAACGCCCGCTGGGACAAGACGACCGCCGGGGTCACCGGGCTCTACCCGGGCGACGAGTACGTCGACTGGGTGGGCGTCACCGGCTACTACGGCAGCGGCGCGTTCACCAAGACGTACTGGTCGTTCGACCAGATCTTCGGCCCGACGATCGCCGAGATCCGCAAGGTCACCGGCAAGCCGCTCGTGGTCACCGAGACCGGCGCCGCCGACGCCGCCGGGCACAAGGCGCGGTGGATCCGGGACACGTTCCGCGCGCTGCCCCGCTATCCGAACCTGATCGGGCTGATCTGGTTCGAGGTGGACAAGGAGAAGGACTGGCGCATCGCCGGCTCGCCGGCTGCCGCGACCGCGTTCGCCGAGGCGGTGGCCGCCGAGCGCTACGACGTCACCTGGTCGCCGGCGGTGCGGCCGCGTACCGGGACCTGACCCCGGTCCACACTCCATGTCGGACGGTGCGGCTACCCTCCACGACCATGAACGAGAGAGATCAATTCCGGCGGGCGGCGATCGCGCAGGGTGTGCCCGAGGACGAGGTGGCCCGCTTCGCGGAGCTGATCCGGTTCCGGATCCACGCCTGGCAGCGCGAGGAGGGCGTGCACGCCGGGCGGCGGGGCGGGCGGCCGCGGCTGCCGGTGGGCATGCCGTGGCCCACGTGCCCGAAGGGCTTCCCGTTGCCGTTCCTGCTCCGGCTCGACTGCGCGGCGCTGCCCCGGGTTCCGGACCTCGCCCTGCCGGCCGACGGCACGCTGCTGTTCTTCCTCGACCAGGAGGGCGCACAGGACGCCTGCGGCATCGAGAACGAGAAGGCGTACTCGCGGGTCGTGTACGTCCCGGCCGGCGCCGAGACGGCCGACGGCGAGTACGTCCTACCCGCCGGGACCGCCCGGGAGTCCTTCCTCGCCCCCGAACACGAGATGTACGCCGCCGTCCAGGCGGAGCTGCCGGACTGGCTCGACCGCGCGGAGGAGTGGCTGTGCGACACCCAGATCCAGCTCCTGCGCGACATGCCGCACCGCAAGGAGATGAGCGCGCTGGTCGAACAGCTCTGGCCGGAGCGGGACTGGTGGATTGAGCGCGACGTCTTCGTCGGCGGCTACACCATCTCCGCGCAGGACCCGCCCGAGGTGATCATGATGGACCCGGAGCGGGTTCAGCAGGGATGGTCCCTGCCCCGCGCGGAGCGAATGGTGGCCCGGTACGAGGAAGAACAGCGGGTGATGCGCGAATGGGTGCCGCTGGCCCAGTTCGGCGTACCGGACGAGGAGTACGTCAACGCGCGGTTCCTGATCCGCCACCACGACCTCGCCGCCCGGCGGTTCGACAGGATGCTGTCCTTCTGCGAGTTCACCGAGTGACAGCCGCAGCGGCTCAGACCAGCGTGCGGACCGCCCGCAGCGCCGCCTCCACATCCTGCTCGCCGTTGGCGATCGTCGCGCCGAAGCGCAGGTACGACGGCCGGTAGGGGGTGCTGCTGGCGATCACGCCGGCCGACCGCAGCCGGTTCACCGCCCTCTCCGGCGGCACGCCCGGCACCTCGCAGCAGACCACCCCGGCGGACAGGTCGGCGGCGCGCGGCGTGACCAGCCGGACGCCCCGGATCCCGGCCAGCCCCTCCTTCAGGCGGTCGGCGAGTTCCCGGGTGCGCTCGGCGACCCGGGCCGGACCGATCCGCCGGTGGAACGCGAACGCGTCGGCGAGCGCCCACCGGTGCTCGAAGCTGTGGTAGCCACCGGGCGTGTGCGCCGGCCCGGGCGGCGCGGGCGGCCCGCCGGTGGCGCCGGTGAGCCAGCGGCCGATGACCCGTCTGTCGAAGCTGGGGATCACCGGCGTCATCCGGGCCCACGCCCGCTCGGCGGCCCAGACCAGACCGGTGCCACGCGGCCCGAGCAGCCACTTGTGGCAGCCGGAGACCAGCACGTCGCAGCCGAGTTGCTCCGGTGTGGACGCGTCGGCGCCGAAGCCGTGCACCGCGTCGAGACAGAGCAACGCCTCCGGGCTGCGCTCGCGGACCACCTCGGCCAGCCGGCGTACCGGCAGCTTCACCCCGGTGCTGGAGTGCACCCAGGTCAGCGCCACCACACGGGTGCGGGGCGTGAGCGCCGCGGTCAGGCCCGCGACCATCTCGTCCACGCCGGCCGTGGCGGCGTCCCGGTAGAGGCGGGCCCGGCGCACTGTCACCCCGTCGCGTTCGGCGCGCAACCGCAGCGACTCGTGCGTGGCGTAGAAGTCGTGCTCGGTGGTCAGCACCTCGTCGCCGGGCCGCAGTCGGACCGCGCTGTAGACCAGGCCGAGGCCCATGGTGGTGGAGTCGGTGAGCGCGATCTGGTCCGGCCGGGTGCCGAGGTGCCCGGCCGCCGCGTCGAGCACCGCGCGGTCCAGCCGTTCCTCGTGGAGCCCCAGATAACCAGCGGCGTCCCGGTCGAGGCCGGCGCGGTGGATCGCCACGGCGGCCCGTACCGGGGCCGGGTGCGGGGCGAACACGAACGTGGCCAGGTGCGCCCGGGAACGGTCGAGCGCGAACTGGGCGCGGACACTGTCCCAGCTGGCCGGATCCAGGGCGGGCGCGTCGTCGGGGGCCGCGGTCCCGCCCGCCGGGCGGTCCGGCTCGCAACCGGTGGCCAAACCGGTCACGCCGGCCGCCGCGGTCGCGCCGAGCAGGTGCCGCCGGGTCAGCTGCCGCCGGGTGAGGTGCCGCCGGGTCGGGTGCATGAGGCAATCGTCCGCCGCGCATGTCACGGCCGGGTCACCGTCGGTGCCGGGGGACCGGTGATTTCACCGATGCGCGCCGGTGGCCCGGGCACGGATGCTGACGCATGTCGATGTAATTCCGGCGCAAGGAGTGACCGACGTGCCCACCACCATCCGTTCCCGTACCCCCGTCCGTGCCCTCGCCCGCTTCGCCGTGGCGGCTCTGCTCGCCACCGGCGGCGCCCTCGCCGTCCCGGCCGCGGCGAGCGCCGAAAGCCCCTACGAGCGCGGTCCGGCTCCCACGAGCGCCATCCTGGAGGCCAGCCGCGGCCCGTTCGCCACCTCGTCGATCAACGTCTCCTCGTTGAGCGTGACCGGCTTCGGCGGCGGCGTCATCTACTACCCGACCAGCACCGCCGAGGGCACCTTCGGCGCGGTCGCCATCTCGCCGGGCTACACCGCCTCCTGGTCCAGCCTCAGCTGGCTCGGGCCGCGGATCGCCTCGCACGGCTTCGTGGTGATCGGCATCGAGACCAACACCCGGCTGGACCAGCCGGACAGCCGGGGGCGCCAGCTCCTGGCCGCGCTGGACTACCTGACCCAGCGCAGTTCGGTGCGGGGCCGGATCGACTCCTCCCGGCTCGCCGTGGCCGGACACTCGATGGGTGGCGGCGGCAGCCTGGAGGCCGCGGCGGCCCGGCCGTCG
This sequence comes from Micromonospora sp. WMMA1949, assembly GCF_027460145.1. Lineage (NCBI taxonomy): Bacteria > Bacillati > Actinomycetota > Actinomycetes > Micromonosporales > Micromonosporaceae > Micromonospora > Micromonospora sp. WMMA1949. Next base: position 5,297,153 of record NZ_JAPZBG010000001.1, read on the forward strand.
TTGCAGGCCGCCGTCCCGCTCGCGCCGTGGAACCTGGACAAGAGCTGGTCCGAGGTGCGGGTGCCGACGCTCATCATCGGCGGCGAGACCGACAGCGTGGCGCCGGTCGCGACCCACTCGATCCCGTTCTACAACAGCATCCCGGCGTCCTCGGAGAAGGCGTACCTGGAGCTGGACGGCGCGAGCCACTTCTTCCCGCAGACGACGAACACGCCGACGGCGAAGCAGATGGTGGCCTGGCTGAAGCGGTTCGTCGACGACGACACGCGCTACGAGCAGTTCCTCTGCCCGGGCCCGAGCGGGTCGGCGATCCAGGAGTACCGCAACACCTGCCCCAGCTCCTGATCCCCGCCGCTCCCGGGGTGGCCGCCACGGCGGTCACCCCGGGAGCGTGTCCGCCTCTTTTCCGACGGGTTGCCCATCTGTGACACTGCATGCATGGTTTCTGCATCGACAGTGCATATAGCCCTCTGGGGCCGGGACGACGAGTGCGACGCGATCCGCCGGCTCCTCGACCGCGACGACGGCGGCGCGCTGCTGTTCCACGGGCCGCCCGGCTCGGGGCGCACCGCCCTGCTGGCGTACGCCCGCCAGTCGGCGGGCCGGCGCGCGGTGCTCAGCGGCGCCGGCGTGGCCGACGAGGCGACACTGCCCTACGCCGGGCTGCACCGCCTGCTCGACCCGGTGCTCGACGCGGACACCGCGCTCCCGGTGCGGCAGCGCCGGCTGCTGCGCCGCGCACTCGGTGGCGACGGGTGCCCGGCCGAGCAGCGGCTGGCCCTCGCCGCGGCGGTGCGGTCCCTGCTCGCCGCCGCCGCGGCGGACCGGCCGCTGCTGTGCACCGTGGACGACCTCGACGCCGGCGATCCGCAGAGCGCCTGGACCCTGGCGGTGGTGGCGCGCCGGCTGCGCCGGCTGCCGGTGGCGATGCTGCTGACCGCGACCGCACCCGCCACCGTCGACGGCGTACCGGCCCACCGGCTTCTTCCGCTGCACGCCCACGAGTGCCACGCCATGCTGGCCGGGCTGCGGGAGCGGCCGTCCGCGCCGGTGGCCGCCGCGCTGGCCGCGCTCAGCCGGGGCAGCCCGGCCGCGCTCGCCGACCTGGCCGGCACGCTCACCCCCGCCCAGTGGCGAGGCGAGGCGCCGCTGCCCGACACGCCGCCGGTGGACGGCGCGCTCGCCGCCGCGTACCGGGCCCGACTGGACCGGCTGCCGGTCCCGACCCGGCGCATGGTCCTGCTCGCCGCGCTCGACCCCGGCGACGACCCGGGCATCCTGGTCCGCGCCGCCTGGGCGGCCGGCCTGACCGTCGAGACGCTCGCGCCCGCCGAGGCCGCCGGCCTGCTGCGCACCGGGCCCGGCGGCGTGACGTTCCCGCACCCGCTCGCCCGCACGATGATCACCGCCGTCGCGCCGCTCGCCGACCTGCGCGCGGCCCACCTGCTGCTGGCCGGCACGCTCGCCGAGGGCACGCTGGGCCGGGCGCTGCGCCACGCCATCGCCGCCGACTGTCCGGCCGACACGCTCGCCGCCGAGTTGAGCGCGGCGGTCGACGAGGTGCCGGACCGCGCCGCCGCGGCGGTCGTGCTGCGCCGCGCCGCCGAACTGAGCCCCGACCCCGGCCGCGCCGCCGAGCTGACCGTCGCGGCGGCGCGGTGCGCCTGGACCGCCGGCGACCCGGACGAGGCCCGCGGGCTGCTGCGAGGCTTGACCGGCGCGTCGCCCGCCGAGCGTCGCGCCGACCTGCTCCGCGGCGAGATGCAGCTGCGCTGCGACGCGCCCGCCGCCGCGGTCGCCACGCTGCTGGCCGCCGCCGACGCGGTCGCGCCGGCCGACCGGCGGGCCGCGTTGCTGGCGCTGGTCCGGGCCGGCGAGGCCATCTGCGTCACCGGCGACCAGTTCCGGTACGCCGAGGTGGCCCGCCGGGCCGAGGCGCTGCGGCGTCCCGGCGACCCGCCCGAGCTCGATCTGCTGGCCACGTTCGCCTCGGGGGTCGGGGCGACACTGCGCGGCGACCACGCGCGTGGCGGTCCGGCGCTGCGCCGGGTCGTCGTTCTCGGCGGCCGGCTGACCGGGCTCGCGCTCACCCCCGGCGCGCTCGTCTGCGCCGCCGCGGCCGCACTGCTGGTGGCAGTGGACGGTCCCGCGCACCGGCTCGCCGGCCGGGCGGTCGAGGTGGCCCGCTCGCGCGGCGAGCTGTCCCTGCTGCCCCGGGCACTGGAGCTGCGGGCCGTCGCCGAGTACTGGCTGGGCCGGCACGAGGCCGCGGCGGAGACCGCCCGCGAGGGCGTGCGCGCCGCCCGCGCCACCGGCCAGCACGTCTGCGCCCAGGTGCACCTCGGCATCCTCGCCGTGCTGGCCGCGGTCCGCGCCGACCGGGACGCCGCGCTGGCCCGGATCGCCGAGATCGGTGACGGGGCCGCGCCGGGGAGCCGGCCGGACGCGTACGCCCGCTGGGCGCTGGGCGTGCTGGACCTCATCGACGGCCGCTACGCCGACGCGGTGGCCCGGCTGTCCGCGCTGGCCCGTACCGGCACCGGGCGAGGTCAGGTGCTGGTCCAGGTGATGGCCACGCCGTACCTGGTGGAGGCCGCCGCCCACGACGGCGGGCGGCCGGCCGCCGCGCTGGCCGTGTTCGACCACTGGGCCAGCAGTACGGCGAGCCCGTCGCGGCGGGCGCTCGCCGCGCGCTGCCGGGCGCTGCTCGCACCCCGGGGTGGCCCGGAGGCCGAGCGGGAGTTCCACGCGGCGCTGCGGCTGCATCCGGCCGACACCGACCGGTTCGAGCGCGCCCGCACCGAGCTGCTCTTCGGCCGCGAGCTGCGTCGCCGGCGCCGCCCCCGGGACGCCCGGGCGCACCTGCACCGGGCGCGGGAGGCGTTCACGCTGCTCGGCGCCACCGTGTGGGCCGACCGGGCGGGGGAGGAGCTGCGCGCGGCGGGGGAGTCGGTCGGGCCGGTGCGGCACGGCCCGGAGCAGTTGCTGACCGGGCAGCAGCTGCACATCGCCCGGCTGGTCGCGGAAGGGGCGACCAACCGGGAGATCGCCACCCGGATGTGCCTGTCCACCCGGACCGTCGACCACCACCTGCGCAACGTCTTCCACCGCCTCGGCGTGCGCTCCCGCACCGAACTGGCCCGCCTGTTCGCCTGAGCGCCGGACCGGGCCGGGGCCGGGTTCGGCCCGCCGGCCGGGGTCAGCGCAGCGCGGCCACCGCGGCGTCCGCGCCGCCGCGCCAGAGCACGCCGGCCTCGGTGAAGCCGGCCGCGCGCAGCGCGTCCAGGTGCCACGCCGCGGGCGGGGTCCACTCCGGGCTGTGCCCGGTCGGGTAGATCTGCCGGCGCTTCTCCACCAGCGGCCCGAGCACCGGGTCGTCGGCGGCCTGCGACCACCAGCCCGACCAGGACAACGCCGCGCCCGCGCGCTGCCGGGCGGCCCGTAGCTCGCGGGCGCGGGCGGACAGCCGCTCGCCGAGGACCGGCATCGCGTCGTCGGGCATGTGGTCGGCGTTGACGAACACGCCGCCGGGGCGGAGCACGTCGCGGATCTCGCCGTACAGCTGCGCGAGGCGCGGACCGTCCACCCAGTGCAGCGCGGTGGCCGTGAGCACCGCGTCGTAGTCCCGGTGCGGGAGCGCGGCGGTCCAGTCGGACCGGTTGAGGTCGGCGGTCACCACGGTGGCCCGACCGGCGAGCGCCGCCTCGGCGAGGGTGAGCAGCACCGGGTCGAGGTCGAGCACCGTCACCTCGGCGTCGGGCCGGCGGGCCAGCGTCCGCAGGCTGATCGAGCCGGTGCCGCCGGCCAGGTCGAGCACGCGCGGCGGCCGGTCGCCGACGACCGCCTCGACCGCGTCGAGCATCGCCGCGAAGCGGTGCTCCCGGTCCGGCATGAACGTCTCCTGCTGCCGGTCCCAGCTCTCCTGCCAGGCGCGCACATCCAAGTCGTAAGGAGTCATGCCGCTGACGATAGTTACCGGTCGGCGTTCCTGTCGAGGCTTGTTGCCAACTTTTTGCAATAAGCGGGAGCGTCCCGGCGGCGTCACCGGCAACGGACGTCCGGCGGGGCGACGGTGACGAGGCGGTGACGCGCGCTGCGGCAGGGTCGCGGCACGACGACGGCACCGTACGAGGGGGCTGCATGATCAGGACGATGCTCCGGCTGCGCGCGCGCCCCGGCTGCGAGCCCGCGGTCGGACCAGCGTTCGAGACGGTCGCCGGTCAGCTCGGCGCGCTGGCCGGGAACCTGCGGCACGAGCTGCTGCGGGACGCCCTCGACCCGCGCGGCTTCGTCGTCGTCACCGAGTGGGCCGACGAGGCGGCGCTGCGCGCGTACCGGCGGGGGCCGGTCGCGGCCCGCCTGGCCGGCCTGCTCCGGCCGCTGACCGAGCCGGCGGACGGCCCCGGCTACCCGCTGCTGCGGGAGACCGGGGACGGAACGGGTCCGGTCTACGTGGACGTCGAGCTGACCGTGCCGCGCGACCGGCTCGCCGAGTTCCACAGCGGCTACCCCGAGGTGGTCCGGCGGATGGCCGCGATACCCGGCTACCGCCGCGAGCAGCTGCTGCGCGAACCCGGCTCGGACATCCACCACATCTTCGCCGAGTGGGACGGCGCCGCGCCGTTCCTCGCCTGGATCGGCGACCCGGCCCACGCCTCGGCGCAGGCCGGACCGATCGCACCGTTCCTTCTCGACATCCGGCGCCGGCTGTTCCACGTCGTGCCCGACGCGGACGACCGCCGACACCCCACCACGGGCTGGGAGGCCGACGTGCACAGGACAACAGACGTACTCGTCGTCGGGGCGGGGCCCACCGGGCTGACCGCCGCCGTCGAACTGGCCCGCCGGGGCATCGACTGCCTGGTGATCGACAAACAGGTCACCCCGCCCGGCCACGCCGACAAGGCGATCGGCGTGCACTGCCGCACCATGGAGATCTGGGAGGAGCAGGGCGTCGTCCGGGACGCCATGGACGCCGGCATCTGGCTCACCGGCAACATGGTCTTCGTCAACGGCGAGCAGACCCACCGGATGAGCTGGGAACTGCCCGGCCTGCCGTACGCCCACCTCGGCCTGCCCCAGTACGAGACCGAGCGGATCCTCACCGACAGGCTGGCCACGCTCGGGGTGCGCCCGCAGCGCGGCGCCGAACTCGTCGACTTCACCCAGGACGCCGACGGCGTGACCGCCACCGTCCGCACCGCCGACGGCGGCACCGAGACGGTACGCGCGGCGTACCTGATCGGCGCCGACGGCGCGCACAGCCGGGTACGGGAGCGGCTGGGGCTCACCTTCACCGGCGGACTGGGCCGGTTCCCGCAGCTGTTCATGCTGGTGGACGTCGACGTCGACTGGGACATGCCGGACGGGCACCTGCTGCGGTTCCTGCACATGACCGACGGGCAGATGGACGGGATGCTGGTCTGCGTACCGCTGCGCGGCGAGCACCGCTACCGCATCGCCACCCTCGCGCCGCCCCGCTTCTTCGCCCAGACCGGCGGGCGCGACGCCCCGCCCGGCTTCAGCGAGGAACTCGACGAGCCGACCATCGCCGACGTGCAGGCCGCGCTGGACCGCCTCGCGCCGCCCGGCACCCGGGCGACCAACCTTCGCTGGTCCTCGGTGTTCCGGATCAGCCATGGCATCGTCGACCGCTACCGCGACGGGCGCGTGTTCGTCGCCGGGGACGCCGCCCACCTGCATCCGCCCGCCGGCGGGCAGGGCATGAACACCGGCATCCAGGACACCTGGAACCTGGCGTGGAAGCTGGCGCTGGCGGTACGCGGGCTCGCCGCGCCCGGCCTGCTGGACAGCTACGAGACCGAGCGGCGCCCGGAGGGCGAGGAGATCGTCGGCCGCGCGGTCCGGATGGCCGGCACCGAGGAGGTGGACCGCGCCGACCTGGAACGCCAGTTCCTCCAGGAGATGTCCATGCTGCTCAGCTACGCCGGCAGCCCGCTGGTCGGGGAGACCGTCGCCGATCCGGCCGCGCTCGGTGACGCGCCCCGCCCCGGCGACATCGCGCCCGACGTGGACGGGCTGCGCCGGCGCGGCGTCGGCCACCCGCTGCGGCTGCGCGACCTCACCCGGGGCACGCGGCACACGCTGCTGCTCTACGCCGACGCGACCGCCGGCGCGGGGGAACTGGCCGCGCTGACCGGGCTGTGCGCCGACGCGCGCCGGCTCACCGGCGGTGAACTCGAGGCGTACCTGCTGCTCGACCCGGACGCGGACGAACCGCGACTGCTCGACCCGCCGGTGGTGCGCGACGCCGAGCGTCGCTTCCGCGCCGGGTACGGGCTGACCGGCACCGGCCTGTACCTGATCCGCCCGGACGGACACGTCGGGTTCCGGGGCGCGCCGGTCGACCCGGACGCGCTGCGCAAGCACCTGCACCTGGTGTTCGGGAGCGCGCGGTGAGCCGGGTCCGGACCGTGCTGTCGATGCGGACCCGGGCGGGCTGCGAGGAACGCTTCGAGGCCGAGTGGCTCACCGCCGCCGAAGAGATCCGCACGCTGGACGGCTGCCTGCACCAGGACCTGGTCCGCGACGCCGACGACCCGCGCAGCTACCTGATCATCAGCGACTGGGCCGACCGTGAGCGGCTGGACGCGTTCGGCCGCAGCGCGCACCGGGACCGGCTGCTGAGCATCATCCGCGAGCTGCGCGAATCCGCCGACCGGCACACCTACCAGGTGCTGCACAGCGTGGCCGGCGAACCGGGGGAGAGGCGATGACCGACGACGTGATGCCCGCGAGCGAGCTGTACACCGACGCGTTCGCGGCCGACCCGTACCCCGCGCTGGCCCGGCTGCGCGCGGACCGGCCGGTCTGCCCGGTCGGCTCGCCGCGCTTCGACTCCTGGCTGATCACCCGCTTCGACGACGCGCGCACCGCGCTGACCGACCCGCGCCTGTCCAAGGACCTGTACGGCCCGGAGCAGCACTACCTGAAGATCTTCGGCCCGAACTCCGAGGGCCTGAACCGCAACATGCTCAACTCCGACCCGCCGGAGCACACCCGCCTGCGCCGGGTGGTGTCGCAGGCGTTCGCGCCCCGGCGGATCGAGGCGCTGCGCCCCCGGGTGGCGTCGATCGTCGACCAGCTCATCGACAAGATGGCGCCGCACGGCGAGGCGGACCTGATGCACGAGTTCGCCATCCCGCTGCCGATGACAGTCATCTGCGAACTGCTCGGCGTGCCGCCGGCCGACCACGACCGGGTGCTCGACTGGACCCAGGTCATCCGCACCTCCGGCTCCACCAGCCGGCCCCCGGCGCAGGAACGGGCCGCGGTGCAGGAGGCCCAGCTCCGGCTGCACCAGTACCTGGCCGGGCTGGTCCGCGCCAAGCGTGACGACCCGGCCGACGACATCATCGGCGCGCTGATCAAGGCGGTCGACGGGGACGGGACGCTGTCCGAGGCGGAACTGGTCACCACCACGTTCCTGCTCCTGTTCGCCGGGCACCAGACCACCGCCGACTTCCTCGGCAACGCCGTGCTGGCCCTGCTCACCCACCCCGAGCAGATGGAACTGCTGCGCACCACGCCGCGGCTGCTGCCGGCCGCGATCGAGGAACTGCTCCGGTTCGACGGACCGCTGCCGGTGGCCAGCCCGCGCATCGCCACCGAGGACGTCGACTACCAGGGCGTCCGCATCCCGCGCGGCGCGATCGTCGGGGTGGCGATCAACGCGGCCAACCACGACCCGGCGCACTTCGCCGACCCGGACCGGCTGGACCTGCGCCGGGTCCGGGGCCCGCACCTCGGGTTCGGGCACGGCGTCCACTACTGCCTGGGCGTCTCGCTGGCCCGGATGGAGGCCGAACTCGCGCTCGGGGCGCTGCTGCGCCGGCTGCCCGGACTGCGCCTCGGCGTGCCGCTCGCGCAGGTGCGCCGGCTCCCGGCCGCCTCGCCGTTCCGCGGCCTGCTGGAACTGCCCGTCACCTTCACCGCCTGACGGCGCCGCCGTCGCGCGCCCCCGTCCTCGTCGCAATCATCAAGGAGCAGTCATGGTCTTCCGCAACGTGATCGTCTGTCACATGGTCCCCGGCAGCGAGCAGATCGTCGGCGGCGTGTTCGGCCACTACGACCAGGCCACCCGCCCGCAGGACCTGGGCGTCATCGGCCGGTACCTGCTGTCGCACCACGACCTCTACATCCACGTGATCGAGCGGGAGCAGGACCCGCGGATCTCCGGGCAGACCCGTGGCCTGCCCGCCTTCCAGAAGATCGCCGAGGAGATCGGGCCGTACGTCACCCCGTACCCGCGCTACTGGAAGAACCCGTCGGACTCGGTGGCGAAGGAGTTCTACCACTGGGCGCCCGAGGGCGAGCCGCCCGCCGACACCACGCTCACCGTGATCGTCGGGCGGATCAAGCCGGGCGCCGAGCCGGACGTCGCACGGGTCTTCGGCGAGTCCGACGCCGGGTCGCTCCCGGCCGACCTCGGCGTCACCGGGCGCTGGCTCTACTCGATCGACGACGTCTACGTGCACCTGCTCGAACAGGAGTCGTCGGTGGCCGAGGCCACCCGCGACCGGCACGGCGACAAGCCGGCCTTCGGCAAGGTGATGCAGGACCTGGGCCCGTACATCGAGCCGTACCGGCCGGAGAAGTGGCAGGGCCCGCAGGACTCCGTCGCCACCGTCTTCTACCGCTGGCAGGCCCAGGACTGACCCGATCCACGCTCCCGTGCACCGGGAGCGCGGAAACGCCGCCCCCCGCCACCGGCCGTACGCCAGGCTGGTGCGGGGGTGCCCGGTGTCGACGAAGGAGATCGTCCAGCACGTCGGGGCGCTGCTGGACCTGGCCGGGGTGCTCGTCATCGCGGTCGGCGTCGCAGTCGCCACGGCGGTGTTCGCGGTGCGCTGCGCCCGGACCCGGCAGGTGGTCGCGCACTACCGGGCGTACCGGCAGGGGGTCGGCCGGGCCATCCTGCTCGGCCTGGAGTTCCTGGTCGGTGGCGACATCATCCGTACGGTCGCGGTGTCGCCCACGTTCACCAGCGTCGGCGTGCTGGCGCTGATCGTGCTGGTCCGCACGTTCCTCAGCTTCTCCCTCGAGGTGGAACTGGACGGCCGGTGGCCCTGGCAGGGCCGGACCCCCGCCGACCGGCCGAGCGTGGGCGCCCGCCCGCAGCGCTGAACGCCGGCCGACATGTCGGCCGGCGCGGGATGCGCCGGACAGTACCCCCAGGGGGTATGGTGGGCGGCATGGAGCACGGATCCGGTCACGACACCGCCCACCACGGCGACCACGGCGGCGGGCACGGCGCGCACGCGGGGCACGACCCGGAGCAGTTCCGCCGCCGGTTCTGGCTGAGCCTCGCGCTCACAGTGCCGATCGTCGCCACCAGCCACATGGTGATGGACTGGTTCGGCTACTCCCTCGAGTTCCCGGGCGTGCGCTGGGTCGGCCCGGTGCTGGGCACCGTCGTGTTCGCGTACGGCGGCTGGCCGTTCCTTACCGGCGGGCTGCGTGAGCTGCGCGAGCGTGCCCCCGGGATGATGCTGCTGATCTCGATGGCGATCGTGGTCGCGTACCTCGCCTCGGCCGCCACCAGCCTCGGCCTGTTCGACCTGGACTTCTGGTGGGAGCTCGCCGCGCTGGTCACCATCATGCTGCTCGGCCACTGGCAGGAGATGCGGGCGGTCGGGCAGGCGCGTGGTGCGCTCGGCGCCCTCGCGGCGCTGCTGCCCGACGACGCCGAGCGCCTGGACGACGCCGGGCAGCCGCATCCGGTGCCCGTCGGCGAGCTGCGGGTGGACGACCTGGTGCTGGTGCGCCCCGGCGGGCGGGTGCCGGCCGATGGGCGGATCGTCGAGGGCGCCGCCGAGCTGGACGAGTCGATGATCACCGGCGAGTCGCGGCCGGTGGCGCGTGCCGCCGGTGACCGGGTGGTCGCCGGCACCGTCGCCACCGACTCCACCCTCCGGGTACGCGTCGAGGCCGTCGGCGCGGACACCGCGCTGGCCGGTATCGGGCGGCTCGTCGCGCAGGCGCAGGCCTCCGGCGGGCGCGCGCAGGTGCTCGCCGACCGGTTCGCCGCGCTGCTGTTCTACCTGGCGGCGTTCGCCGGCCTGGCGACGTTCGCGGTGTGGGCGCTGCTCGGCGACAGCGACCAGGCGGTGGTACGCACCGTGACCGTGCTGGTGATCGCCTGCCCGCACGCGCTCGGCCTGGCGATCCCGCTGGTGGTGGCGCTGTCCACCGCGCTGTCGGCCCGCGCCGGCATCCTGGTCAAGGACCGGCTCGCGCTGGAGCGGATGCGCACCGTCGACACCGTCCTGTTCGACAAGACCGGCACGCTCACCACCGGCCGGCACACGGTCACCGGCGTGGCCGCGACAGGCGGGCTCGACGAGGCGGCCGCCCTGGCGCTGGCCGGCGCGGTCGAGGCGGACAGCGAGCACCCGCTGGCCCGGGCGCTCGTGACCGCCGCCGACGCCCGTGGCGCCCGCCCGGCCGCGCGCGGCTTTCGTGCGCTCACCGGCCGGGGCGTGCGCGCCACGGTGGACGGCGTCGACTGGGCGGTCGGCGGGCCTGCGCTGCTGCGCGAACTCGGCGCCCCGGTGCCGGGCGACCTGGCCCGGGCCGCGCAGGAGTGGTCGGGTCGCGGTGCCGCGGTCCTGCACCTGGTCCGGCTGCCCGAGGGCGGAGCGCCGGAGGTGGTTGCCGCGTTCGGGCTGGAGGACCAGGTCCGCCCGGAGGCGCGGGCCGCCGTGGTCGAGCTGCGCGACCTCGGCGTACGCAAGATCGTGATGATCACCGGCGACGCGCGTCCGGTGGCCGAGGCGGTCGCCGCCGACCTCGGGTTCCGGCCCGGCGTCGACGAGGTCTTCGCCGAGGTGCTCCCGGCCGACAAGGACAAGGCGGTGGCCGAGCTGCGCGACCGGGGACTGACCGTGGCGATGGTGGGCGACGGCGTGAACGACGCACCGGCGCTTGCGCGCGCCGACGTCGGGCTGGCCATCGGTGCCGGCACCGATGTGGCGATCGAGTCCGCCGGGGTGGTGCTCGCCGGCTCCGACCCGCGCGGCGTCGGCGGCGTGATCCGGCTGTCCCGCGCCACGTACCGGAAGATGCGGCAGAACCTCGCCTGGGCGGCCGGCTACAACGTGGTCGCGATCCCGCTCGCCGCCGGTGTGCTGGCCTGGGCCGGGATCGCGCTCAGCCCGGCCCTGGGCGCGGTGCTGATGTCCGCCTCCACCATCGTCGTGGCGCTCAACGCCCAACTGCTGCGCCGGGTCCGGATCGCGCCGGCCGACTGAGTCGCAGCTCCGGCTCCCGAACGGCAGGAAGGCTTGCGGCTGCGAGCGAACATGCCCCTTCCGGCCCGCACCTGCGGGCCGCTAGGGTGGGCGCGTGACGGTGTTCCGGATCGGCGAGGCGGCCGAGCTGCTCGGGGTCAGCGCGGACACGGTCCGCCGCTGGATCGACGCCGGCAAGCTGCCGGCCACCCGCGACGAGCACGGCCACCGGGTGCTCGACGGCGCCGACATCGCCGCGTTCGTCCGCGCCCCCGGCCACCCCGAGCTGTCCTCGGCCCGTAACCGGCTGCGCGGCATCGTCACCGCCGTCGTCAAGGACACCGTGATGGCCCAGGTGGACATCCAGGCCGGGCCGTTCCGGGTGGTGTCGCTGATGAGCCGCGAGGCCGTCGACGACCTCGACCTCCAGGTCGGCTCCGTCGCCGTCGCGGTGATCAAGTCGACCACCGTCGTGGTCGAGCGGGCCACCACCCCCAGGGGAAGGACCAGTCCGTGACCGTACGGTGGATCCGCGCCGCGCTCGCCGCCGCGCTGGTGACGACGCTCGGCCTGACCGGCTGCGGCGGTACCGACGAGCCGGCCGGGTCCGACGGCGCCGGCCCGGTGACCGTGTTCGCCGCCGCCTCGCTCACCGAGTCGTTCACCAAACTCGGCAAGGACTACGAGGCCGCGCACCCGGGCCGCACCGTCACGTTCAACTTCGGCGGCAGCTCCGGGCTCGCCACCCAGATCACCCAGGGCGCGCCCGCCGACGTGTTCGCGGCCGCCTCCCCGGCCACCATGAAGACGGTCACCGACGCCGGTGACGCCGCCGGCGAACCGGCCGTGCTGGTGCGCAACCAGCTCGTCGTCGCCGTACCCCCCGGCAACCCGGCCCGGGTCGGCGGCCTGGCCGACCTCGCCCGACCCGGCGTCAAGGTGGCGCTCTGCGCGGAGCAGGTGCCCTGCGGCGCCGCCGCGCGCACCGCGCTCGACGCCGCCGGTGTCCGGCTCACCCCCGCCACGCTCGAACGGGACGTCAAGGGCGCGCTGGCCAAGCTGCGCCTCGGCGAGGTCGACGCCGCGCTGGTCTACCGCACCGACGTCCGCGCCGTACCCGGGCTCGACGCGGTCGAGTTTCCCGAGTCGGCGCGCGCGGTGAACGACTACCCGATCGTGGTGCTGCGCGCCGCCGGCAACCCGGCCGGCGCCCGCGCCTTCGTCGACTTCGTCCGCTCCGACGCCGGGCTCGCCGTGCTCACCGCCGCCGGGTTCCAGGCGCCGCCCGGCGCATGAGCCGCGGCGTACGCCGGCAGCGGGTGCCGATCGCCCTGCTCGTGCCCGCCGGGCTGGGCCTGACCTTCCTCGTCCTGCCGCTCGCCGGTCTGCTGCTCCGGGCGCCCTGGACCACGCTGCCCCGGCGGCTGACCGAACCGGGTGTGCTCACCGCGCTGCGGCTGTCACTCGAGACCGCCACCGTCGCCACGCTGCTCTGCGTGGCGCTCGGCGTACCCCTGGCCTGGCTGCTGGCCCGCGTCGAGTTCCCCGGCCGGCGGCTGGTCCGGGCGCTGGTCACGGTGCCGCTGGTGCTGCCGCCGGTGGTCGGCGGCGTGGCGCTGCTGCTGGTCTTCGGCCGGCGCGGGCTGATCGGGTCGTGGCTGGACGAGACGTTCGGCGTGACGCTGCCGTTCACCACCGCCGGGGTGGTGCTGGCCGAGGCGTTCGTGGCGATGCCGTTCCTGGTCATCGCCGTCGAGGGCGCGTTACGCGGTGCCGACCCCCGGTACGAGGAGGCCGCCGCCACGCTCGGCGCCGGACGCTTCACCACCTTCACCCGGGTCACGCTGCCGCTGGTCGCCCCGGGCGTGGCGGCCGGTGCGGTGCTCTGCTGGGCCCGGGCCCTCGGCGAGTTCGGCGCCACCATCACGTTCGCCGGCAACTATCCCGGCCGCACCCAGACCATGCCGCTGGCGGTCTACCTGGCGCTGGAGACCGACCTGCAGGCCGCGATCGTGCTGAGCCTGATCCTGCTCACCGTCTCCGTGGTCATCCTCGCCGCGCTGCGCGACAAATGGGTCGGCAGCGCATGACAGCGCTGCTGGACGCGCACCTCGTCGCCGAGCGGGACGGCTTCACCCTCGACGTGCGGCTGCGTATCGCCGCCGGTGAGGTGGTGGCGCTGCTCGGCCCGAACGGCGCCGGCAAGACCACGGCGCTGCGGGTGCTCGCCGGGCTGCACCCGCTGGACGGCGGGCACCTCACGCTCGACGGCGCCGACCTGGACCGCCCGGACCGCCGGGTGTGGACGCCACCGGAACGGCGGCCGGTCGGCGTGGTGTTCCAGGACTACCTGCTGTTCCCGCACCTGAGCGCGCTGGACAACGTGGCGTTCGGGCCACGCCGCCGGGGCGCCGACAAGCGTGCCGCGCGCGCCCGGGCCCAGGAGTGGCTGGACCGGGTCGGCCTCGGCGACCAGGCCCGCCGGCGGCCGCGGCAGCTCTCCGGCGGGCAGGCGCAACGGGTCGCGCTGGCCCGCGCGCTCGCCGTCGACCCGGCGCTGCTGCTGCTCGACGAGCCGCTCGCCGCGCTCGACGCGCGGACCCGCCTGGACACCCGCGCCGAACTCCAGCGCCACCTCGGCGCGCATCCCGGTGCGACGCTGCTGGTCACCCACGACCCCCTCGACGCCCTGGTGCTCGCCGACCGACTGGTCATCGTGGAGCACGGCCGGGTCGTGCAGGAGGGCGACGCCACAGCCGTCACGGCCCGGCCGCGCACCGACTACGTGGCCCGGCTGGTCGGCCTCAACCTGCACCGCGGCCACGCCGACGGCCATGCCGTCACAGTTGGTGAGCTGACGCTCACCACCGCCGACGCGGTTGAGGGTGAGGCGTTCGTCGCGTACCCGCCTTCGGCTGTCGCGCTGCACCCGTCCCGGCCGGAGGGCAGCCCGCGCAACGTGTGGGCGGCCACCGTGAGCGGAGTGCAACGCCACGGCGACAACCTGCGCGTGCTACTGGCCGGGCCGGTCGAGGTCGCCGCCGACGTCACGCCCGCCGCCGCGGCCCATCTCGGACTGATCCCCGGCCGCCCGGTGTGGGCGGCGGTCAAGGGAGCCGAGACGCGCGCGTATCCGGCGTGACAAACACCGCTGGTCAGGGCATGTGCGCAGGTGAGAGGTTTGATCTGCGCTCAACCGGTCACTGGGACGGTAGCGACGACGCAAAGGGGGACACGGTGCCCGACACGATCCGCAACAGGTCCAGTCTGGACGCCGACCTGCCACGGGGAGTCACCGACCCGTTGCTCTGGCGGGCCGCGTACGACGTTGCCGTCGCCCACCGGCCCGACGAGTCCGGCCGGTGCGAGAGCCTGCTGTGTGACGGTCGGGTCGCGCCGTGTGACGCGCTGACCGCCGCCCACCGGGCCATGGAACTGGCCGGGGACCGGCACGCCGACCGGGCCGAGCCCGAGACCTGGCGTACGGAGCAGCGCCGGCGCGCCGCCTGAGCATCGGGTCGCGGGCGGTTCGAACCGTGGACGCCCCGCTTCCGTGTTTATGATCGACAACTCGGTCGGAATGCGGGGAAGAGGAGAGTTCGTGACGGTCGACGCCCACGCGTTCTGGCTCCGCGCCCCCGGCGAGGGCGAGATCCGGCCGGTCCGCCTCTCCCCACCCGGCCCGGGTGAGGTGCTGGTCCGCACCCGTTTCTCCGGCGTCAGCCGCGGCACCGAGACGCTGGTGTTCACCGGTCGCGTCCCGGCCGACCAGCACGACGCGATGCGCGCGCCGTTCCAGGAAGGCGACTTCCCGGCGCCGGTCAAGTACGGCTACCTCAGCGTCGGCACCGTCGAGGCCGGCGACGAGCGGCTGCTCGGTCGTACCGTCTTCTGCCTGTACCCGCACCAGAGCGCGTACGTGGTCCCGGCCGACGCCGTGACCGTCGTGCCGGACGCCGTGCCGGCGCAGCGCGCGGTGCTGGCCGGCACCGTGGAGACCGCGGTCAACGCGCTCTGGGACGCCGCGCCGCTGGTCGGCGACCGGGTCACGGTGATCGGCGGCGGGATGGTCGGCTGCGCGGTCACCGCGCTGCTGGCCCGCTTCCCCGGCGTACGCGTGGAACTGGTCGACGCCGACCCGGCCCGGGCCGAGGTGGCCGCCGCGCTCGGCGCCGACTTCGCCGTGCCCGCCGACGCGAGCGGCGAGCGTGACCTGGTGGTGCACGCCAGCGCCACCTCCGACGGACTGCAACGCGGCCTGGAGCTGCTGCGCCCGGAGGGCACCGTGCTGGAGCTGAGCTGGTACGGCGACCGGCCGGTCACGCTGGCGCTGGGCGGCGCGTTCCACTCCCGACGGCTGGGCATCCGCAGCAGCCAGGTCGGCACCGTGTCGCCCCGGCGGGCCGACCGCAGTTACGCCGACCGGCTCGCGCTGGCCCTGGACCTGCTGGCCGACCCGGCGTTCGAAGCGCTGCTCACCGGCCGGTCCCGTTTCGACGACCTGCCCGACGTGCTGGACCGGCTCGCCTCGGGCGAGCTGCCGGCGCTGTGTCATCTCATCACCTACGGCGAGGAGTGAACGTGTTCAGCGTGACCGTCCGGGACCACATGATGGTCGCCCACAGTTTCCGCGGCGAGGTGTTCGGTCCGGCGCAGCGGCTGCACGGGGCGACGTTCGTCGTCGACGCCACGTTCCGCCGCGCCGAGCTGGACGACGACGGCATCGTGGTCGACATCGGGCTGGCCACCGAGCAGCTCAAGACCGTGCTCGCCGAGCTGAACTACCGCAACCTGGACGACGAGCCGGCCTTCGCCGGGGTGAACACCACCACCGAGGTGCTGGCGCGGACGATCGCCGACCGGCTCGCCGACGCGGTGGCGGCCGGCCGGCTGGGGGAGGGCGCGCGGGGCCTGGCCGGGATCACCGTCACGCTGCACGAGTCGCACATCGCCTGGGCGAGCTACGAGCGGTCGCTCTGACCGGATGACAGTCGTCCACGTGGTGCTGCCGGGCGACATCGACGACCCGGCGAACCCCAGCGGCGGCAACGCCTACGACCGCCAGGTGTGCCGGGGGCTGGCCGCGCGTGGCTGGACGGTACGCGAGCACCAGGTGCCGGGCGGCTGGCCGCACCCGGGGGCACGGGAACGCGCCGACCTGGCCGGACTGCTCGGCGGGCTGCCCGACGGCGTGCCGGTGCTGCTCGACGGCCTGGTCGCCTCGACCGTCCCGGACGTGCTCGCCCCGCACGCGGCGCGGCTGCGCCTGGTGATCCTGGTGCACCTGCCGATCGAGGGCGAGACGGAGGCGCGGGCGCTGGCGGCGGCCGCCGCCGTGGTCGCCACGAGCGAGTGGACCCGGGACCGGCTGCTCGACCGCTACCGGCTGCGCCCGCAACGGGTGACTGTCGCCCCGCCCGGCGTCGACCCGGCGCCCGTCGCCTCCGGCACGCCCGGCGGGGGACGGCTGCTCTGCGTCGCCGCCGTCACCGCGGTCAAGGGCCACGACGTGCTCGTCGCCGCGCTCGCCGAGGTGGCGGACCTGGACTGGACGTGCGACTGGGTGGGACCGCCGGACCGGGATCGGGCGTTCGCCGACCGGCTGCGGGGACGGCTCGCCGCGACCGGTCTGGCCGGCCGGGTCCGGCTGACCGGGCCACGTACCGGTGCCGACCTGGCCGCCACGTACGCCGCCGCCGATCTGCTGGTTGCGCCCTCCCGGCGGGAGACGTACGGGATGGTGGTCACCGAGGCGCTGGCCCGGGGCGTACCGGTGCTGGCGAGCGACACCGGCGGCCTGCCGGACACGCTCGGGCACGCCCCCGGCGGCGACCGGCCCGGCCTGCTGGTGCCGCCGGGCGACCCGGGCGCGACCGCCGCGGCGCTGCGCCGCTGGCTCACCGACCCGGGCCTGCGGGACCGGCTGCGCCGCGCCGCCCGGCAGCGGCGGCACACCCTCACCGGCTGGCCGGTCACAGTGGACCGGCTGGCGACGGCGCTGAAGGAGGCGACAGCGGCATGACCACCTCACTCCCGCCCGGCTTCGCGGACTGGCTGCGACTGCGCGAACCCGCCGACGCGGCGGCCCGCAGCGCCGAGCTGGCCGACGCGGTCCGCGACCGGCTGCCCACCGGGCGGCCGATCGTCGTGCACGACCTGGGCAGCGGCACCGGCTCGATGGCCCGCTGGCTGGCCCCCCGGCTGCCCGGCCCGCAGCACTGGGTGCTGCACGAACGCGACGCGGACCTGCTGGCGCTGGCCCGGGCCGGACGGCTCACCGCCGCCGACGGCGCCGAGGTCACGGTGACCACCCGCGGCTCCGACGTCACCCGGCTGACCCCCGCCGACCTGGCCGACGCCCACCTGGTCACCGCGTCCGCGCTGCTGGACATGCTCACCGCCGACGAGGTGGAGCGGATGGTGGCGGCCTGCGCCTGCCACCCGACGCTGTTCGCGCTCACCGTGACCGGGCGGACCGAGTTCACCCCGCCGGACCCGCTGGACGCCGAGCTGACCGCCGCGTTCAACGCCCACCAGCGCCGCACCGTCGACGGCCGGAGGCTGCTCGGACCGGACGCGGTGGACGTCGCGGTGGCCGCGTTCCGCCGCCACGGCGTCGAGACGCTGGTGCGATCCACCCCCTGGCGGCTCGGGCCCGAGCAGGCCGAGCTGGCCGCCGAGTGGCTCACCGGCTGGGTCGACGCCGCCGTCGAGGAACGACCGCATCTGTCCGGGCCCGCCGGGACGTATCAGAAGTGGCGGCTCGCCGAGGCCGCCGCCGGCCGGCTCGGCGTGGTGCTGCACCACGCCGACCTGCTCGCCGGCTGAACCGTACCGGCTGCCGGCACGTGACAACCGGTGAGAGCCAGGGAGGACCGTTTGTCACACGTCGCCGTAGCCGGACCCGTACCCGCAGTCACGCCCGCGCCGCCGCGCCGGACCCGGGTGGGCCGCGCCTGGACGGGCCGTGCCTGGGTACGACCGCTGCTCGGGCTCGCGGTGCTCGCCGTGCTCGTCGCCTCGGTGGGCACCGGCCCGTTCCTGGCCGGGCTGCGGCTGATCGACGCGCCGGCGCTGGCCGCCGCGCTCGGCATCGGCGTCATCACCACCGTCTGCTGCGCCTGGCGCTGGTCGCTCGTCGCCGGCGGTCTGGGCGTACGGCTGCCGATGCGCGCCGCGGTGGCGCACTGCTACCGGGCGGTCTTCCTCAACTCGACGCTCCCCGGCGGCGTGCTCGGCGACGTGCACCGGGCGGTACGGCACGGCCGCGACGCCGGGGACGTCGCCCGCGGCGTCCGGGCGGTGGTGTGGGAGCGCACCGCCGGGCAGGTGGTGCAGGTGGTCATCGCGGTGGCGCTGCTGGCCGCGTTCCCGTCGCCGGTGCGCCGGTACCTGCCGGCGCTGGCGGCCGGGCTCGCCGTGATCGCGCTGGCGCTGGTGCTGGCCGCCCGCGCGGTGCCCCGCTCCGGGGC
This sequence comes from Micromonospora sp. WMMA1949, assembly GCF_027460145.1. Classification (NCBI taxonomy): domain Bacteria; kingdom Bacillati; phylum Actinomycetota; class Actinomycetes; order Micromonosporales; family Micromonosporaceae; genus Micromonospora; species Micromonospora sp. WMMA1949. The sequence goes on from NZ_JAPZBG010000001.1 coordinate 5,315,877, forward strand.
GTCCCGGTTCGCCCGGGCGGCCCGCACCGCGCTGACCGACGTGCGCTCCGGGGTGCTGGGCCGCCGGACCTGGGCCGGTGTGGTGATCGCCTCGACAGTGGTGTTCGCCGGTCACCTGGCCACGTTCGTGGTGGCCGCCCGCACGGCCGGCGCGGACGCCCCGTTGTCGCACCTGCTGCCGCTGACGCTGCTCGCGCTGCTGGCCATGGCGGTGCCGCTGAACGTGGGCGGGTTCGGGCCGCGCGAGGGGGTGGCCGCGTGGGCCTTCGCCTCGGCCGGGCTGACCGCCGCGCAGGGTGTGGCGACCGGCACTGTGTACGGCGCGCTGGTGCTGGTGGCCAGCCTGCCCGGCGCCGCGGTGCTGCTCGCACGGCGGCTGCCCCGGCGCGAGCCCGGCAACTGTCGGTGATCCCGCCTACGGTGGGGGAGCGAGGTGTGCGTCGCCGGGTCCGCCCGGCGACCGGACGACAGGAGAACCATGGACGAAACCCTGCCCACCGCGACGGTCCGGACCCGCGTGACGGTTCCGCTGCGGTTCCCCGACGGGTACGTGACCACGGCCCGCGTGCACACCTTCCACGGTCTCGTCGACGGTCGCGAGCACCTGGCGTTCGGGCTCGGTGAGCACGCCGACGCCGACCCGCCGCTGGTCCGCCCGCACTCCGAGTGCCTCACCGGGGACGTGTTCGGCAGTCAGCGCTGCGACTGCGGACCGCAGTTGCGCGAGGCGGTCGAGCGGATCGCCGAGTCGGGTGGCTACCTGCTCTACCTGCGGCAGGAGGGGCGTGGCATCGGCCTGTACGCCAAGCTCGACGCGTACGCCCTGCAGGACGGCGGCCTCGACACGTACGAGGCGAACCTGGCGCTCGGGCGCGGCGCGGACGAGCGCGACTACACGGTGGCCGCGCAGATGCTCGGCGCGCTGGGCGTGGACGAGGTGGCCCTGCTCAGCAACAACCCGGACAAGGCGGCCCAGCTCGAACGGCTGGGCGTGACGGTGGCCGACCGGGTGTCCACCGGCGTGCACCTGTCGCCGGCGAACGCCGGCTACCTGGCGGCCAAGGTGACCCGCGCCGACCACGCCCTCGACCTGCCGTTCGTGCCGTGACCACCCGTCCGTACGTGCTGCTCAGCTGCGCGATGTCGATCGACGGCTACATCGACGACGCGACCACCGATCGGCTGCTGCTGTCGAACGACGACGACCTGGACCGGGTGGACGCGATCCGGGCCGGGTGCGACGCGATCATGGTGGGCGCGGCCACTGTGCGCCGCGACGACCCCCGCCTGCTGGTGCGCAGCGAGCGCCGCCGCGCCGAGCGGGTGGCGCGCGGCCTGCCCCCGTCGCCGGTGAAGGTGACTGTCACCGGCAGCGGCGACCTCGATCCGGAGGCCCGGTTCTTCACCATGGGTGACGGGCTCAAGCTGGTGTACTGCCCGAGCGGGGTGGTGGACAAGGCCCGTGAGCAGGTCGGCGCCGTGTCGACTGTGGTCGACGCGGGGGATCCGGCCACCCCGGAGGCGGTGGTGGCCGACCTGGCCGGGCGCGGGGTGACGCGCCTGATGGTGGAGGGCGGCGGCTCGATGCACCGCCAGTTCCTCACGGCCGGCCTGGCCGACGAGTTGCACCTGGTGGTCGCGCCGTTCTTCGTGGGGGACGGGCGGGCGCCGCGCTTCGTCGGGGACGGCCGCTTCCCGTGGCACCCGGGCCGTCGGGCCCGGGTGGTCGAGGTACGCCAGATCGGCGACGTGGTCCTCACCCGCTACGCGCTGTCCGACCGCTGCCCGGCCTGACCCGTCCCGCCCGGTCCGCTCTTGTGCAAGCTCACGCTCGTGATTAGTTTGTTGACCATCCATACGAACTAATCCACTGCGCTTCCCTTCCCGAAGGGGGACCGATGACCGCGCACCACCCCGACCCGGGCTCCTCCCGCCGCCGCTTCCTCGGGCTGGTCGGCCTCGGCGTGGCCGCCACCACCACCGGCCCGCTGCTCGCCGGCTGCTCGGAAAAACCGGCCGGCTCCGGCGCCGCCCAGAACCTCGACGCCGTCTCCGGCCTGCTGCCCACCCGCAAGGACCTGCCCGGCGGCATCACGCCCGACATCACGGGTACGCGCCCGGTGCCCGACGGCTACACCCGCTACCCGGCGAATCTGATCGACGCCGTCACCGACAAGCCCGGCACCAGTGGTAAGCAGGTCACCGCCATGACCCCCGCCTGGGGCCCGGCGCCGCCCGGCGCCGCGCAGAGCGCCTACCTCCAGGCCGTGAACGCCGAGCTGGGCACGCCCGTCAACTTCACCATCCAGGACGGCAACACCTACGCCGACAAGCTCAACGCGATGCTCGGCGCGCGGGACGTACCGGACCTGCTGTGCGTACCGGGGTGGGAGGTGGAGAAGATCCCGCGCTTCGCCGAGGCGATCAAGGTGCTCTTCGAGGACCTGACCGACCACCTGAAGGGCGACGCCGCAGCCGCGTACCCGATGCTGGCGAGCTTCCCCACCGGGGCCTGGCGGCGGGCGGTGTGGAACGAGCGGATCATGTCCGTGCCCAACCCCACGGACGGGCCGTTCCCGTGGGCGCTGTTCACCCGCAAGGACGTGCTCGACGCCCGCGGCCTGGGCGTGCCGGCGAACCTGGACGACCTGCTCGCCGCGGCCAAGCAGGTCACCGACCCGGCGCGCAAGGTGTGGGCGTTCAACGACGTGTTCGCCATGATCCAGATGTTCCACAAGGTGCCGGGCCACAAGGGCGGATGGCGGGTCACGTCCGACGGCACGCCCGAGTTCAAGTACGAGACCCCGGAGTTCCGCCGCGCGCTTGAGGTCATGGCCAAGATCTACGCGGACGGCCTGGTCCACCCGGACATCGTGGCCAGCAAGGGCGCGGACGCCAAGCAGCTGTTCGCCAAGAACGGCGCGATCGTGTTCCTCCAGGACGGCGTCGGTTTCTGGCAGGGCGCCCAGGCCGAGCACCAGAAGACCAACCCCAAGCTGAACATCCAGCCGGTGCCGGTCTTCTCCGCCACCGGCGGCGACCCGCTGGTCTGGGGCGACGACGAGCCGATCTCCTACACGTTCGTCAAGAAGGGCCTCGGCAAGGACCGGGTCCAGGAGCTGCTGCGGATCATCAACTGGTGCTCCGCGCCGCTGGGCAGCCAGGAGGCGCAGCTGCGGGACTTCGGCGTCGCGGGCAAGCACCACACCCCGTCGCCGAACGGGCCGGTCAAGACCGACCTGGCGTTCAAGGAGATCGCCAACCAGTACTTCTTCATCAGCGGCCGCAACCCCACCATCGGGCCGTTCCCCGACACCCCGCGCTTCGTGCCGGACGTGCTCGCGTACTCCAACGAGATGGTCAAGCACATGGAGCCCAACCCGTGGGCCGGGGTGAAGCTGGAGATGCCCGCCGCCTACAAGGCCAACCAGGTGCCCACCGAGGACAAGTTCACCGACGTGCTGCGCGGCCGCCGACCGCTGAGCGACGTGGACGCCATCGTCAAGGAGTGGAAGGCCGCCGGCGGCGAGGAGGCCCGGAAGCTGCTCGCCGACGCGCTGCCCAAGGCGGGCCGATGAGCGAGCCGGCCGTCCTGGCCGGGCCCGAACAGGCCCGGCCGGACGCGCCGGCCCCACCGGGCCGCCCGCCCCGCCGTCGCCCGTCCCGCCGCCGGGTGCCGCTGCGCACCCGGCTGTGCCGGGACTGGCAACTGCTCGCCATGGTGGCGCCCGGCTTCGGAATCCTGCTGATCTTCAGCTACCTGCCGATCGCCGGCAACGTGATCGCGTTCCAGGACTACAACCCCTACCTCGGCGACAACCCCTGGCAGGCGTTCCTGCACAGCGACTGGATCGGCTTCGGGCAGTTCCAGCTGCTGTTCTCCGACCCGGCGTTCTGGGACGCGTTCCGCAACACGCTGGCGATCACCGCGTTCCAGCTCGTGTTCTTCTTCCCGCTGCCGATCCTGCTGGCCATCGCGCTGCACAACCTGCTGTCCAGCCGGCTGCGCGGACTGATCCAGACGATCGTCTACCTGCCGCACTTCTTCAGCTGGGTGCTGGTGGTCACGTTCTTCGTCGCGATGCTCGGCGGCGCCGGGCTGCTCGCCCAGAGCATGCGCGAGGCCGGGATGCAGCCGTGGAACGTGATGACCAACCCGGACACGTTCATCGTGCTGGTCACCGTCGAGGCGGTGTGGAAGGACGTCGGCTGGGGCACCATCGTCTTCCTCGCCGCGCTGTCCACCATCGACCAGAACCTCTACGAGGCCGCCGCCGCCGACGGCGCCGGCCGATGGCGGCGACTGTGGCACATCACGCTGCCCGGCCTGCGCCCGGTGATCGTGCTGCTGCTCATCCTGCGCCTGGGCGACGCGCTGTCGGTCGGCTTCGAGCAGTTCCTGCTGCAACGCGACGCCGTCGGCCGGCAGGCCGCCGAGGTGCTCGACACCTTCGTCTACCACTTCTCCATCGCCACCGGGAACTACGGCTACGGCGCGGCGGCCGGACTGTTCAAGGCCGTCATCGGGCTGGTCCTCATCCTGGCCGCCAACCGGGTGGCGCACATGCTCGGCGAACGAGGGATCTACTCGAAGTCATGACCACGCTCATCCGCCGGGCCGCCGGCGACCGATCCCGCCGGCCGGTGTGGCAGGAACCGCCCACCCCGGTCGGGCAGGGACTCAAGGCCGTCCTGCTCACCGTGCTGGTGGCGGGTGTGCTCTTCCCGCTCTGGGTGATCCTGGTGACCAGCCTCTCCTCCCGGGAGACCATCGCCCGGGCCGGCGGGCTGGTGGTCGTGCCCCGGGGCATCGACACCTCCGCGTACGAGACGATCTTCGCCGGTGGCGCTGTCACCCGGGCGCTGTGGATCAGCACGCTGGTCACCGTCTTCGGCACCGCCATCGCGCTGACGGTCACCGTGCTCGCCGCGTACGGGCTGTCCCGCCCCGGCTCGCTGGGACACCGCTGGCTGCTGGCGTACTTCCTGATCCCGTTCCTGGTCTACCCGCCGCTCGTGCCGCGCTACCTGGTGGTCACCGGGCTGGGGCTGAAGGACACCATCTGGGCGCTGGTCCTGCCGCCGGCGATCAGCGTGTTCAACCTGGTCGTGGTGCGCGGGTTCTTCCAGGGCATCCCGTCGGAACTGCTGGACAGCGCCCGCATCGACGGCGCGAGCGACTTCCGGACGCTCGCGCGCATCGTGCTGCCGCTGTCCCGCGCGGTCATCGCGGTGGTCGGCCTGTTCTACGCGGTCAGCTACTGGAACGTCTGGTTCGACGCGCTGCTGTTCATCGACCGCAACGACATGTACCCGATCCAGCGGGTGCTGCAGAGCTACCTGCTGGCCGGGCAGGCCCCGCACACCTCCGGCGGCAGCAGCGGGGTGACCATGCCGCCGACCGAGGCGGTCAAGATGGCGGTGGTGGTGCTGACCGTCGCGCCGATCGTCGCTGTCTACCCGTTCATCCAGCGGCACTTCGTCAAGGGCGTGCTGATCGGTGCGGTGAAGGGCTGAGGCCGCAGGTCTGTCAGAGCACCTGGGACAGGAAGCGCCGCAACCGAGGATGCTCGGGTGCCTCGAACACCGCCTCCGGTGGCCCGGCCTCCAGCACCACGCCCGCGTCCATGAACGCCACCGTGTCGGCGACGCTGCGCGCGAACCCCATCTCGTGGGTGACCACGACCATCGTCATCCCGGCGGCGGCCAGGTCCGCCATCACCGCGAGCACCCCCTTGACCAGCTCCGGGTCCAGCGCGCTGGTCGCCTCGTCGAACAGCATCACCTGCGGGCGCAGCGCGAGCGCCCGCGCGATGGCGACGCGCTGCTGCTGGCCGCCGGAGAGCTGCGCCGGCCGCGCGTCCGCCTTGCCGGCCAGGCCCACCAGGTCGAGCTGGGCGCGGGCCAGCGCCACCGCCTCGTCCTCGCCGAGCTTCTTGAGCTTGCGCAGCGCCAGCGTGATGTTGCGCAGCACGCTCAGGTGCGGGAACAGGTTGAACTGCTGGAACACCATGCCGATGCGCTGACGCAGTGCGTCCGGGTCGTCGCGCAGCACGCTGCGCCCGTCCAGCAGCACGTCGCCCCGGTCCGGCTCGATCAGCCGGTTGATGGTGCGCAGCAGCGTCGACTTGCCGGAGCCGGACGGGCCGATGACGCAGGCCGCCCGGCCCCGGGCCACGTCCAGGTCCGCGCCGCGCAGTACCCGGTGCGCGCCGAAGGCCAGGTGCACGTCGCGGACGGCCAGGCTGACCGAGGTCGTGGTGGTGGTCATCGCGGGTCCTTTCCGGACGGCGTGAGGTCGATCGGCTCGGCATCCGGCTCCGGCTCGGGCGGCGCGGCCGGGCGGCCCTGCCGCAGGCGCCGGTCCAGCCAGTTCACCGCGTGGGTCAGCGGCACGGTCAGCAACAGGTAGAACAACCCGGCCAGCAGCAGCGCGGACTGGTTACCGGTGTTGGCCGCGTAGTCCTGCCCGATCCGGAACAGCTCCCGCTGGCTGGCCAGCAGGCCGAGGAAGTAGACCAGGCTGGAGTCCTTGATCAGCGCGATGAGCTGGTTGACCCAGGCGGGCAGCACCCGGCGTACGCCCTGCGGGATGATCACCAGGCGCATCGCCTCACCCCAGGAGAAGCCGAGCGCCCGCGCACCCTCCAGCTGGGCGGCCTCCACACTCAGGATGCCGGCCCGGAAGATCTCACCGAGGTAGGCGGCGGCGATCAGCGACAGCGCCAGCACGCCCAGCGGGTACGGGTTCGGGCCCCACACCTGCATGCCGAGCGGTGCCAGGCCCACGCCGATCAGGAGGATGGTCGCCGCGGCCGGCAGGCCACGGAACACGTCGGTGTAGACCCGCGCCGGCCACCGCAACCATCGGGTACGCGAGATGCCGGCGACGGCCAGCAGCATGCCCAGCACCGAGCCGAGCAGGGCGGCGGAGACCGCCAGGGTGAGCGTGTTGGGCAGCCCGACGGTGAGCATCTCGGGCAGCGCCTCGCGCATCGAGTCCCAGTCGAAGAACGTCTCCCACAGCGTGCTCAGTGGATCCATGTCCGCTCCGTCCGCCCCGCTCGTGCTCGGTTACCGGTTCAGGAAGCCGCCGACGGCGACGGCACGGCCACCGAGCCGCTGCCCGGCTTGAAGTCGGCCGGGATCGGCCGCCCCGGGTAGTACTCGGCCTGCAGACGGCTCCACGTGCCGTCGGCGATCACCTCGTCCAGGCCCTTGTTCAGCGCCTCGCGCAGCTTGTCGTCGCCCTTCGCCACCGCGTACGCGGTCGGGGTGGGGCTGAGCTGCTTCGCCGCGACCTTGATCTTGCCGTTGCTGTCGGCGGCGGACTTGTCGCCGATCTCGGCCGGGGCGATCCAGGCGTCGGCCGTGCCGGCCTTGAGCTGGTTGATCGCGCTGTTGTAGTCCGGCACCCGCACCGGGTCGAGGTTCTGCTTGGTGGCGTAGTCGTCCTGCACGGTGCCCTGGACGACCACCACCCGCTTGCCGGCGAGCTGGTCGAAACCGGTGATCGAGGAGCCGGCCGGCACGTCCAGGCCGAAGTAGCCGAAGTCGTAGCCGTTGCCGAAGTCCACAGTCTTCTTCCGCGCCTCGGTGATCGTGATCGAGGAGCTGCCCACGTCGAACTTGCCGCTGTTGACCTGGGCGAGCAGGCCGGAGAAGTCGGTGCCGACGAACTCCACCTTCAGGCCGATCTTGCCGGCCACGGCACGCAGCAGCTCGTTGTCGAAGCCGGTGAACTTGCCGTCCTTGAGGAACACGTTCGGCGGGGCGTCGGTGAGCGTGCCGGCGCGGATCACGCCAGGCTGGAGCAGGCCGTACGGATTGTCGGCCGCGTCGGTCTCGTCGCTGCCGCAGGCGGTGAGCGCGGTGACGGCGAGCAGGGCGGCCGCGCCGACGGCGGCGGCACGGGTCAGGACGGTACGGAAACGCACGATGTCTCTCCAGAGTGGATGGACGCGCGGAGGTGCGCGTCGACGCCGGCCCGCCGGGCAGACGGCCGGGCCGGAGAAGGGTGGATCGGGGAAAAGGAGGTGGCGTTCGCTCAGCGCGCGAGGCGACAGGCGTCGCTGCACACCCGCATCAGGTCGACGTGGCGGCGCTTGACCAGCGCGAAGCGGGCCGGGTACGCGGCGACGTCGCCGGAGGGGGTGGAGGGTGGTGCGGACATCGGTCTCCCTGGTCTGTTGCTGACCTGGGTGCCAGGCCACGCTTGCACCGGCGGCTGCCGGTGCCTGGTCTTCACCCGGGGCACCCCACCGCGGAGGAGGGTTGCCGGCCAGCGAGCCGGGGCTTCGCGCTGGCGCTCATGACCTGCCCAGAAGGCTAGCAGCACCGCCGTGGCGGTCGTCCAGCGGTTATGACCACCCTCACGCGCGGCGCCTTACCGACGGGCCGGGACGACCGGCGCGTCGCGGCCGGTGCCGTGCCGTGACGGGCTGTGCTGCTCGTGGTAGTCCTGTTCGACGTTGACGGTCCAGACGTCGTGCTCCGCGCCGTGCGCGATGTTCTCCGCGGTCAGCATCGCCGTCAGCATGGAGTGGTCGGCGTTGTTGTACCGGTGCATGCCGTTGCGCCCGACCGGGTGCACGTTCGGCACGTTCGCGGCCAGCCAGCCCCGGATCACGTCGACGTTGTGCTGGTACCGCTCGTCGTAGACCGGGTACGCCTTCGGCATCCGGACCACGTAGCCCGCCTCCACACACCCGGGCTTGACCAGGCCCAGCCGCTCCAGCTCGGCGGTGGCGAACGCGATCAGCTCGGCGTCCGGCGTCCGCCACATCTCGTCGCCCTCGAACACGAAGTACTCCAGCCCCAGGCAGGTCCGCCCGTCCTTGACCAGGTACGGCGACCACGAGCCGAAGTTCTGGATCCGGCCCACCCGGGCTGCCGGGTCGTGCACGTAGATCCAGTTGTCCGGGAACGAGAACTCCTCCGGCACCACGAGCGCCACGGTCAGGAAGTCCCGGTACCGCAGGTCGTCGGCGGCGGCCCGCACCTCCGGCGGCGCCTCCGGGCGCATGGCCCGCACCAGCGCGGAGATCGGCATCGAGGAGATCACGTGCGCGGCCCGCTCGGTCCACTCCCCGCCCGCGTCGGCCACCGTCACGGCGGTGGCCCGCCGCGCGGCCGGATCCCGGTGCACCTCGGTCACCCACGTGCCGGTGCGTACCGTGCCGCCCCGCTTGGCGACCTCCTCGGCGCAGCGCTCCCACATCATCCCCGGGCCGTGCTTCGGGTACTGGAACTCCTCGATCAGGCTGGTCACGTCCGTACGGTTGCGCCGGGGCAGCAACGCATTCCGCATCGCCGTCGCCAGCGACAGGTTCTTGATCCGCTGGGCGGCCCAGCCGGCCTGCAACCGGTCCGCTGGCATGCCCCAGACCTTCTCCGTGTACGTCTTGAAGAAGATCGAGTAGAGCCGCCAGCCGAACCGCGCCGACACCCACCCCTCGAAGTGCGACTGGTCCTTCGGCGGGCGCAACCGGGCCCGGCCGTACGAGCCCAGACAGCGCACCGCCTCCAGCACCCCGAGGTTGCGCAGCGCGTTGCCGGCGCTCAGCGGGTAGTCGAACAGCGCGCCCCGGTAGTAGATCCGGCTCATCCGCGGCCGGAGCAGGAAGTCCTCGTCCGGCAGGATCTCGTGCCAGAAGTCCTCGACCCGGGCCACCTTCGTGAAGAAGCGGTGCCCCCCGATGTCGAAGCGCCAGCCGTCGCGCTCCACCGTCCGGCTGATCCCGCCCACCACGTCGTCGGCCTCGTAGACCCGGGCCGGCTCGCCGTGCCGCAGCAGCTCGTACGCGGCGGTCAGCCCGGCCGGCCCCGCCCCGATGACCACGGTCCCGTCGCCGTCACCCATGCCGTCCGCGCCCCCCGCCATCAGCCTCACGATGCGGCGCCGCGCTTACCCGCCCAGCCGACAACCTCACCTGCCCGCCCTGGGCTCGCCCTCGCCCGCCCACCCCGCCCTCGCCCGCCCACCCCGCCCTCGCCCGCCCACCCCGCCCTCGCCCGGCCCGGCTCGCCCCGTCGATCATGAAGTTGACGGCGTTCGGTGTCCGATTCGTCACCGCCAAGTTCATGATCGACAGGGCGGGGCCGGGGCCGGGGCGGAGCCAGACGGGTGTGGGCGGGGCCGGACGGGGAATGCGGGCCGGGTTTTCCGGCCGGGCACGTCGGCCAGGGGCCGACCGGTGGGAGCGCGATGGTGGAGGAGCGGCGGGTCGAACCCGGCGGCGCGGCCGAACCCAACCGCGCGGCCGAACCCAACCGCGCGGCCGAACCCAACCGCGTGGTCGAGCCCGACCTCGCGGCGGAACGCGACCGCGCGGCCGGACCTTCCGGCGGGGCGCGGTCCGGGCGTACCCGATGGTGGTCGCGCAGGGCTCCGGTCGTCCGGCGACTGCCCGAGCCGTGGGGATTCGTGCTCGCCGTCTTCGCCGGCTCGAAGCTCGTGCTCAGCCTGCTCGGCGTACTGGTGCTCGCCGCGTGGGACGGCGTGCCGGGGGCGCCGCCGCCCGACGAGACCGGGATGCGGGCCCAGCAGGACGCGATCTCGTCGCACCGCTGGTTCTCGCTCTGGTTCGCCTGGGACTCGTTCCTCTATGAGCACCTGGCCCGGCTGCCGCTGGACCGGCCGTGGCCGGACTTCGGCTTCCCGCTGCTCTACCCGTTCCTGGCCCGGCCGCTCGCGCCGCTGCTCGGCGGGCACACCGCATGGGCGCTGCTGCTCGTGAGCAACGTGGCGCTGGTGTTCCAGCTCTACTACGCGTACCGGCTGGGGGGCCGGCTGCTCGGCGGCGCGGGACCGGACGACGGCCGGCGGGCGGTCCGGTACCTGCTGCTCCTGCCGACGGCGTTCCTCTTCCAGGCGGCGCTCACCGAGTCGCTGTTCGTCTGCCTCGCGCTCGCCGCCTTCTGGTACGCCGAGCGCGGCCGCTGGCTGCTCGTCGGCGTGGTCGGCTACTTCCTGGCGATGAGTCGCTCAGTCGGCTTCCTCGTGGTGGTGCCGCTGGCGCTGGTGCTGCTGCGCGAGCACGGCTGGCGGGCGGGACCCCGCCGGTGGCCGCGCCTGCTGCGGAAGGGCTGGCCGTTGGTGCTGGTCCCGGCGGGCTGGCTGACGTTCATGGCGTTCTGCCGCTGGCAGAGCGGGGACTGGTTCGCCTACCAGCACACGCAGGAGACCGGCTGGGGGATCCGGCTGCAGAACCCGCTCGCGACGGTCGCGTCTGCGCTGTTCGGCGGCAACTCGGTCGACGCCCTGCGGGTCTGGATCGCGGTGGCGATGCTGGCGGTGGCGGTCGTCGGGCTGCGCCGGCGGGCCGACTGGCCGTACCTGATCTACACGATCGTCGTGGTGCTCGTGCCGCTGTCGATGGGGCCGCCGGTGTACAAGAGCCTCCTGCGCTACCTGCTCGCCGCCTTCCCGGTGGCGTTCGTGCTGGCCCGGTGGGCGCGGCGGCCCGGTCGCGACGGCTGGCTCACCGCCGCGCTGGCGCTGCTGCAGGGCGCGTTGTTCGCGGTGTGGCTCACCTACTGGACCCACCTGATCATCTGACCGCTGCCGCTGCCGCTGCCGCTGCGGCCGTCCGGCGGGACGGCCGGGCGGGCCGCAGAATGGGCGGATGACCGACCGGCGGGTGACAGTCGACGACCTCGGTGCGTGGTTGATCAAGGGGAACGCGGACGCGGTGGACCTGACGGCCCGCTTCTCCGCCGACCCGCGCGTCACCGGCTGGTGCGTCCGCCCGGGTTACCGGGTACGGCTGATGCGCGCCGGCCAGCCGGTCGTGTTCTGGGCCAGCGGCAGCCGGGGCCGGGCGCCGTACGGCGTCTGGGGCGTCGGCCGGATCGCCGCTGCTCCCGAGCCCGGGGCACCGGGGGAGGCGTGGACCGCGCCGCTGGACCTGACGATCCTGGACGAGCCGCTGCGGATACGCCGCGAGGTGCTGCGCGCCGACCCGCGGCTGGCCGGCGCGGAGGTGCTCCGGCAGCCGCAGGCGGCGAACCCGTCCTACCTGACCGTGGCGCAGTTCGAGGCGCTGCGCGGATACCTGCCCGCCCGGCTGAGCCGCTGATCTCGATCCGGGGATCCAGACGGATTCCGCTCGCCGGCCGCCGTCGACGCGGAAGACTTTCGCCAACGGAGGTGTCAGTCATGGCCGGTTCATCCCGGGTCTCCCGCACGGCGCACGCGTCCCCGGTACGCCGGGCCGCCCTGGTGGTCGGCATCGTCTTCCTGGTGGTGGGTGTGCTGGGGTTCATCCCCGGCATCACCACGAACTACGACACGATGATGTTCGCCGGGCACGAGTCCCGGGCGAAGCTGCTGGGCCTTTTCCAGGTGTCGGTCCTGCACAACATCGTGCACCTGCTCTTCGGCGTGGCCGGGCTGGCGCTGTCCCGGACGGTCTCCGGCGCCCGCGCGTACCTGATCGGCGGCGGCGCCATCTACCTGGTGCTCTGGCTCTACGGCCTGGTGATCGACCACGACAGCGGCGCCAACTTCGTACCGCTCAACGGCGCCGACAACTGGCTGCACCTGTTCCTGGGCGTCGGCATGATCGCCCTCGGGGTGGCGCTCACCCGCCGCCCGGCGCGCCGCGCCTGACTGGTCCGTCCGGCGGACCGCGCCTGACGGCCGGGCTGGGGTGCCGCGCCTGACGGCCGGGCCGGCGCGCGTCCGCGTGCCGGCCCGTTGCCTGCCCGGGGTTACGAGGCGCCGGTTCAGGCGGCCAGGGCACCGGCGAGCCGCCGGGCCTCGGCGACGAGTCGGCTGCCCCCGCCCCGCGCCACCACGTCGGCCAGTCCGGGTACCTCGATCCGGACGCCCGTCGCGGTCGCCGCCTCGGCCGCCACCGCCAGCAGGTCCGGCGTGCCCCGGGGCGGCGTCGGCGCGGTCAGCAACGGCGGCAACGCCGCGGCGAGCAGCCGCCACACGCTCAGCCGGGCACCCGCCGCCAGCGCGTCGCGCAGCGGCGTGACGGCTCGGGTGAGGATCACCTGTCCCTGCGCCCCCATTTCGCCCAGATGCCCGCCGACCGCCGGCGCGTCCAGGTCACCGGCAGCGGCCAGGAGCAGCAGCGCGTCGAGCGCGGCGACCCGGTCCGCCTCGTGCCGGGCGCACAGCCCGTACGCCACGGCCAGGTCCAGCGCGGGCCCGCCCGCACCTGTGCACTCGGCGAGCGCCAGCAGGACCGGCCATCGTCCGCCGAGATCCTCCTGGGCGGCCATCGCCAGCTCGGGGAGGACATGGGCGGCGACCACGCCCCGGTGCCCGGGCAGGACGGCCGGCCACAGGTCGTCGGTGCCGAAGGTGCGGGTGCCGATCGCCGGGGGCGTCAGGGTGATCAGGCCGAACCGGTCGTCCACGTCGGCCGACGGGGTGAGCGCGACCAGCCGGCGTCGTTCCGGCAGCGAGTCGTAGCTCCAGTCGTGCGTGCGGGAGCGTTCCCGCCGGCCCACCGTCACCACCTCCTGCGCCGGCACCGGCAGGATCTCGCCGCGCAGCCAGGCCGCCAGTTCGATCCCGGCGGTCGTGCCGAGCGCTTCCGCGCGTGCCGCCAGCGGCTCGTCGACGACGGCGGGCAGGCGCAGGAACGCCTGCCCGCAGTCCCACAGCCAGTACGGCCGGTCGCCGAGCGCGGCCAGCCGCTCGTAGAGCACCACCGGTTCGATCGCTCCGGTGGCCGAGGTGGGCGCGGACAACAGCCCGGGATCGTCGTGACCGTCCAGCCGTTGCCCGGCCTCGGCCAGGCGCAACCGGTAGAGCCATCTCGGCGCGGGACGCCCCGACGCCGCCTGGGCGGACCGGGACGTCGCCAGCACCGAGGCCCAGTGGTCCCGGCGGCGGGTGGCGTCACCGATCCCGGCGGCGGCCAGCAGCAGCCCGTTCATCTGCGCCGCCGGGAGGAACCGGGTCCAGGTTTCGTGGTACTCGGTCACCTGGCCCCGGCGCAGCACCGGGCCCAGCGCTGCCGCGACCCCGTCGCGCTCGCGGGTGCCCAGCCGTACCAGGCCGTCCATGATCCGTTCGAGAACCGCTGCCGGCCACTGCCCGCGCAGCGCCGCGGCGACCTCCTCCACCAGTTCGTCCACGTCGTCGATCGGCGGCGGCGCGGCCCCTGCCGGCAGTGGCGGCGGCAGGTCGTCGCGGGCCTCGACCACCGTGGCGACAGCCGCCGGCCGGTGACCGTGCCGCGCCGCCAGCGCCAGCGCGCGCTCGCGCAGGCCGGCGTCCGGGTGGTCGGCCGCCACGGCGAGCACGGCACCGATCTCCGGGGCCAGGTCCGGGTGCTGTCGGGCCAGCCGGTCGAGCCAGGACACCTGCGCCCGGACCAGCGCCTTCTCCGGCCGGGCCAGGACCGTCCGGGCGGCCTCGCACAGCGCCTCCGGCTCGGCGGCGTCGCCTGCCTCCCGCAGCGCCCGCTGGGCGGTGCGGGCCACCGGCCCGGGACCGTCGGTGAGCAGCCGCAGATAGGCGTTCGACCGCACCGCCACCTCGTCTGGGGTCGGCGCGAGCAGATCGTGCAGGGCCAGGAACGGGCGCAGCGCGCCCGGCCGGTCGCCGCGAAGCAGCCGGCCGAGCACCCCGTTGAGCAGGACCGCGCGGTCGAGCCGGCCCTCCGCCGCCAGCGCCACCAGCGCCCGGGGCAGCGCATCCGAGTCCGTGCCCGCGCCGTCGCCGCGGGCCAGTTCGGTGCCCACACCGTCCACCTCGAACAGGCGCGGCAGCAGCGCGTCGAGGAACGGGTCCGCGCGGAGCCGGTCCACGGTGGGCAGGCGCGTCCCGCGCGGGACCGGCCAGCCCTGCGCGGCGGCCCAGCCGCGTACGAAGTCGTCACCGGTCGGCGGCGGCGCCTTCTCCGCCAGCAGGAGACCGGCGACGAACCGCCAGCCCGCGAGCATCCGGTCCCGGGGGAGCCGGTCGGCCAGCTGGTACGCCACGTCCGCCAGCCAGGTCACCCCGCGTTCCCGGGCGACGTCGACCACCGGCGCGGCGTCGACGCCGCTCAGCCAAACCGAGCGGCGGCCGAGCAGCGCGGCCACCTTCGTCGGCGTGCTCAGCGTCCCGGCCGCGGCCACCGCCAGCGTCGCCGCCTCGCCCTGCCACCACCAGGCGTCCCGCCGGCGGCGCACCTCGGCGACCAACTCGTCGCCGAGCACCCGCCGGGCCGGCTCGTCCAGCCCGGCCAGAGCCGACCGGACCTCCGACATCCTGCCGCTCACCACCGCCTCGACGAAGCCGCTCACGACAGCGCCTCCACCGGCGCCGCGACCATCGACACGGCCAGCGCGTGTCGGCACGGCCCCCGCTGCCCGCGGTGCCGGGCCCACCAGCGGCACGTGCAGGAGTACGCGCCGTCCGGGTGGCGGCGTACCCGGTAGACCTCGGCGTCGGTGCGTACCGTCGCGTCCTCGCCGTCCCGCTCGACCGCGCCGCGCTCGACCAGCGCCCGCGCGCCGACCAGCCGCGGGTTGTCCCGCTCCGCGCGGCCCGCGTCGTAGGGCATCACCCGGTGGAAGTACGCCCCGTCCGCCACGTCGTATCCGACCCGCCCGGCGGTCCCCAACTGGGCGAGCGCGGCACGGACCCGCTCGTCGGGCAGCGCCGCGGCGTCGGCCAGCGCGGCCACGTCGATCGTCGGATCCCAGTTGAGCAGCGCGCCGACCAGCTCCGCGTCGTCGACCACGTCGTCGCCGGCGAGCGCCGCCAGGGCCGCGCCTTCGCCCGAGAACCCCCGGTACGGCTCGGGGGAGAGCGTCAGCGACACCCGCAGCGCCCCGGTGTCCAGCTCCCACGTGCTCGGCACGGCGGGCGAACCGGCGCGCACCGCCGGGCCGTACACCCGCAGGGAGCGCGCGTGCCGCAGCACGCCGCGCAGCGCCGCGAGCCGGCCCGCGCCGGCCAGGCAGACCGCGCCCGGCACCGGGCGGGAGGTCAGCCGCAGCGTACGCCCGGCGGGCACCGCCCACAGCACGCTCCGGTCGTTCGCGGCGGGCAGCCGGCGCAGGAACGCCGCCGCCTCGGCCGCCGGGATCTCGGCGCGTGGCTCGAAGCCGGCGGTGAGCACGTGCACCTCGGCGAAGCCGCGCAGCCAGCGGCCGGGCAGCGGAACCTTCCGCTCGACCACGGAGCCGTCCATGGTGGAGACCGTCAGGTCGTCCGGGCCGACCGCCACGTGCAGCGGCTCGATGCCGCCCACCCGGGCCAGCGCCTCCCGCAGCGGCGGGTTCACGTCCACGTTCGTGGTGCCGTGGCCGCTGATCTCCCCGTCCAGCCCGGCGGGCAGGACGTCCATCCGCGCGTACACCCCGCAGCAGCCGGAGAACGACTCGAACCGCAGGCGGCCGCGGCTGCCGGTCACCACCGGGTCCAGGCTGGCCGGGTTGACCGGCTGGTGGTAGCGGGTGCGGGCCACCTCGGCGACGGCGAGCAGCCCGGCCGCCGCGGCGGCCGGGGCGGTGAGGAAACCGGCGAAGAAGCGCGGGTTGGCCGCCGGGCCGCCGCAGGTCTGCAGATCGAGACCGGCGGCGCGCAGCGCGGACGGCTGAAGGTATCGGTACGTCTGGACGGCGTTCACGGCGCAGACCGTAGAGCGACCGACCGACAAAACCGCGACGGTCCTGCTAGCGTCCTCGGATGTTCGCCCACGCCCTCACCGACGACGCGGAGCTGCGTCCACTGTCGCCCTGGCACGCCGACGAGTTCCTGGCCAACCTCGACCGCTGCCGCGACCACATCGCACCCTGGGTCGGCGCGTCCTTCGTCGCCACCGACGCCGCGTCGGCACGCAAGGTCCTCCAGGCGTACGCCGACAGGTGGGCCCGCGACGACGGCGGCATCTGGGGCATCTGGCAGCGCGGCACGCTCGTCGGCGGCGTGCTGTTCGTGTCGCTGAGCACCGATCGCGGCGTGTGCGAGGCCGGTTGCTGGCTGGAACCGGGCGCCGAGGGGCAGGGGCTGGTCACCCGCGCGGCCCGTTACGTCATCGACTGGGCGGTGCGGGAGCGCGGCATCCACCGCGTCGAGTGGATCACGAAGGCGGGTAACGAGCGCAGTGTCGCCGTCGCACGGCGGCTCGGCATGCGCCGCGACGGCGTCATGCGCGGGGCAGCGCCGACGCCCGACGGCCGCGCCGACCTGGAGGTCTGGTCCGTTCTGGCGCCGGAGTGGACGGCCTGACCGCCGAAACTGTCGTACCCGGACGTGAACATGTGTCCATGGCTGTCCCCGCACTGGCCGACCGGTCCCCCCAGCCGCGCGCCCTGCCGCTGCGCGAGGTCCGCACTCGGCTCACCCAGCTCGTCTCCCTGGCCGAGCTGACCGACACCGTCACGCTCGTCACCCGCGACGGCGATCCGCGGCCGGTCGCCGCGATCGTGCCCGCGTCCGCCGCCCGCACCGGCGCCCAGGCGCGCGCCGACGCCGAACGCGTCGCCGCGATCAGCGCCGGATGGGCCCGCCGCCTGGAGGAGTTGCACCGGCAGTCCAGCCGGCGGCACGCCGCCGAGCTGCGGGCGCTGGCCGACGCGCTCGCCGAGGCGTGGGCCGAGCTGGACCGCCGTGCCCCGGCCGGCGACGCCTCGCTGACCCGGCTGCGCGCGGCGCACGCCGACCTGCTGCGCCGCTGACCCGTGGCGTCCCGCCCGGTCTGCGCGGGACGCCACGGGCAGGCGGTCAGCCGCGGCCGCGCTCAGCCCGGTAGCGGCGGATCAGCTCGGCTGTCGACGTGTCCACATCGGCCAGGTCCGGGTCCGGCCCGGTGAGTTTCGGCGCGAGCTGATTGGCCATGACCTTGCCCAGCTCCACACCCCACTGGTCGAAGGCGTTGATGTCCCAGATCGCCGCCTCGGTGAACGTGATGTGCTCGTAGAGCGCGATCAGCTGGCCCAGCGTCGCCGGGGTGAGCTTCGGCGCCAGGATCGACGTGGTCGGGTGGTTGCCCGCCATCACCCGGTGCGGCACCACCTCGGGCGCGGTGCCCTCGGCCTCCACCTGCTCCCGGGTCCGCCCGAACGCCAGCGCGGCGGTCTGGGCGAAGAAGTTCGACATGAACAGGTCGTGCATGTCGCCCAGGTCGTGGTTGGGCCGGCTGAACGCGATGAAGTCCGCCGGGATCAGCCGGGTGCCCTGGTGGATGAGCTGGTAGAAGGCGTGCTGGCCGTTGGTGCCCGGCTCACCCCAGAAGATCTCCCCGGTCGGGTACGTCACGGGCGAGCCGTCGACGCGTACCGACTTGCCGTTGCTCTCCATGGTGAGCTGCTGCAGGTAGGCGGGGAACCGGTGCAGGTACTGCGAGTAGGGCAGCACCGCATGGGTCTCCGCGCCGAGGAAGTCGGTGTACCAGATGTTGAGCAGGCCGAGCAGCGCCGGCACGTTGCGCTCGACCGGGGCGGACCGGAAGTGCTCGTCGACCGCGTGGTAGCCGGCCAGCATCTCGCGGAACCGGTCCGGGCCGATCGCCAGCATCACCGACAGGCCGACCGCCGACGGCAGCGAGTAGCGTCCGCCCACCCAGTCCCAGAAGCCGAACATGTTGTCCGGGTCGATGCCGAAGTCCCGGACCCGCTGCTCGTTGGTGCTGACCGCGACGAAGTGCCGCGCCACCGCGTCGTCGTCGGCGTCCAGCCCGGCGAGCAGCCAGCGCCGCGCCTGGTCGGCGTTGGCGAGCGTCTCCTGCGTGGAGAACGTCTTGGACACCACGACGAACAGGGTGCTCGCCGGGTCCAGGTCGGCGGTCTTGTCGTGGATGTCGGTCGGGTCGATGTTCGACACGAACCGGCAGCTGATGCCCGCGTCCCGGTACGCCTTCAGCGCCTCGTACGCCATCACCGGCCCGAGGTCGGAGCCGCCGATGCCGATGTTCACCACTGTGGTGATCCGCTCGCCGGTGTGGCCGCGCCACGAGCCGGAGCGCACCCGCTGCGCGAACGCCGACATGCGGTCCAGCACGGCGTGCACGTCGGCGACCACGTCCTGGCCGTCCACGGTGAGCGACGCGTCCGCCGGCAGGCGCAGCGCGGTGTGCAGCACGGCCCGGTCCTCGGTGACGTTGATGTGCCGGCCGGCGAACATGGCCGCGATCCGGTCGGTCAGCCCGACCCGCTCGGCCAGCGCGCCGAGCAGCGCGATCGTCTCGTCGGTGACCAGGTGCTTGCTGTAGTCCACGTGCAGGTCGGCGACCTCACCGGTGAGCCGCTCACCCCGCTGCCCGTCGGCGGCGAACAGGTCGCGCAGGTGCGTGCCGCGCATCGCCTCGGCGTGCTTGCGCAGCGCCTGCCATTCGTCGGTGGTGGTGACGTCCACAGCCATCGGGTCGATCTTCTCCTTCACGACGGGCGGTCGGCCGGCCTGCGCCGGCGAACCCCACAAGCCTGCCACCCGGACCGGTCGCGCGCGACGCGACCCGGCGGTGAGCACCGTGCGGGCCGGACTTTCCGGCCGCCGCGGCGGGACACGCCCTTGGGACATCTGTACGACACGCCGGTCACTGAGTGACATGTATCGATTGCGGAACGTAAGCTCCGGAATCGTCGGCTTACCGGAGGAGGCACGGATGGCAGCGGTTTCGGTCCTCGGCGCCCCTCGGACGAGCACCCGCCGGACGAGCCCGCCACGGCCGGGAGCGCGGCGGGCGACGAGTCACCGCTGCCGGAGTTGGCGGACGGGCACTGGATGAACCGCGCCACCGAGTTCGCCCACACCAGCTTCTGGTCGGTGGCGCGCCGGCTGCCCGCCCTCGTGCGCGAGGCCATCGGCCTGGCCTGGGCGACCAGCCGCCGGGACACGCTCGCCTCGATCGGGCTCAACGTGGTCGCCGGCCTGCTCACCACCTTCGGACTGCTCGCCACCACCGGCGTGCTCCAGCAGCTCTTCGCCGCCGGGCCGACACCGGACCGGATCCGGGCGGCCCTGCCCGCGTTGCTGCTCGCGGCCGCCGCCGTGACGGCCCGGGGAGCGCTGACCGTCGCCGCCGGTTGGGCGCAGGCGCGGCTCATCCCGCAAATCAACTACCAGGTGGAACTCCGGCTGTTCGAGGCGACCACCGCTGTGGAACTCGCCGCGTTCGACGACGCCGGTTTCGCCGAGGAGATGGATCGTGCCCGGGACCGGGGCATGGCCGAGGCCGCGTCGATCGTGGACCACACCGTGAACCTGGTGACCGGTGTCGTGGGTGTGCTGGCCACCGCCGCCGCGGTCACCGTCATCCAGCCCGTCCTGCTGCCGTGCCTGCTGCTCGCCGCGGTGCCCGAGGCCGTCACCGCGGTCAAGCTGGCGCGGCGGCAGTACCTGGCGCTGCTGGCCTGGATCACCCGTCGCCGCCGGATGTTCATGCTGGCCCGGTTGATGGCCGACCGGCACACGGCCGCCGAGATCCGTGCCTACCAGATGCGGGACTTCCTGCTCGCCGAGTACCACCGGATGATGACCGTGGAGACACAGGCCCAGCTCCGGCTGGCCCGTTCGCAGACCGTCACCCGAGGACTCGGCCTGTCGGTGACCGGGGTGGCCGCGTTCGCGGTCTACGCCGTACTGGGCGGGCTGCTGATGGGCGGCGTGGTGGCGCTGGCGGCGGCGGCCACCGCGCTGCTCGCGCTCCAGTCCGCGCGGACGAGCCTGCGCACGGCGGTCTTCGCCACCAACTCGCTCTACGAGGACGCCCTCTACTACCAGGACTACCGCGACTTCCTCGACCGGGCGGCGCGGCGGATCCCGGCCGGCGGGCACCTGCGCGTCGACGGGTTCGAGCGCATCGACGTCGACCGGGTCAGCCTGCGCTACCCGGACACCGAGAGCGCGGCGGTCGACGACGTCAGCCTGACGGTACGGCGGGGTGAGGTGATCGCGCTGGTGGGGGAGAACGGCTCCGGCAAGACCACGCTCGCCAAGCTGATCGCCGGCCTCTACCGGCCCACCGGCGGCACGATTCGCTGGGACGGCGTGGACGCCGCCGACCTGGACCCACGGCAGACCGCCGCCCAGGTCGCGGTGATGAGCCAGGACTGGTGGAAGTTCCCGTTCACCGCCCGACAGAACATCCGCGTCGGCCGCCACGACCGCGCCGGCGGGGCCGGCCCCAGCGTGGAGACCGCCGCCCGGGACGCCGCCGCGCACGACATGATCAGCGAGTTGCCGTTCGGGTACGACACGCTGCTGGACCGGCAGTTCAAGAACGGGCAGGACCTGTCCGGCGGGCAGTGGCAGCGGCTGGTGGCCGCCCGTGGTCTCTACCGCGACGCCCGGCTGCTGATCTGCGACGAGCCGTCCGCCGCCCTGGACGCGCGTGCCGAGCACGCCCTCTTCCAGCACCTGCGGCGGCACCCCGACCGGGCCGTCGTGCTGATCACCCATCGGCTCGCGAACGTCCGGCACGCCGACCGGATCTTCGTCATGGACCACGGCCGGCTCGTGCAGTCGGGCGACCACGACACGTTGATGGCCCAGGGCGGGCTCTACCGGGAACTGTTCGAGTTGCAGGCCGCCGGCTACCTCGCGGGCAGCGCGGAGCCTGCCGACGGTTGACCTCCAGCGCACTCGAACTCCTACCGTGACCGGACCGCGCGCCACCCGGCCGGCGCGGTGCACACCAGGGAGTTCACATGCGCTATCGCGTCCTCGGCGGCACCGGCATCGAGGTCAGCGTCCACTGCCTCGGCACCATGATGTTCGGCGCGGTCGGCAACCCCGACCACGACGACTGCGCCCGGATCCTCCACGCCGCCCTCGACCGTGGAGTCAACTTTGTGGACACCGCCGACATGTACTCGGCCGGCGAGTCGGAGGAGATCGTCGGCAAGGCCCTGCGCGGCCGGCGCGACGACGTGGTGCTCGCCACGAAGGTCCACTTCCCGATGGGGGAGGGGCCCAACCGGGGCGGCAACTCGCGACGCTGGATCGTCCGGGCGGTCGAGGACAGCCTGCGCCGGCTGGGCACCGACTGGATCGATCTCTACCAGGTGCACCGTCCCGACCACACCACCGACGTCGAGGAGACGCTCGGCGCGCTCACCGACCTGGTCCGGGCCGGGAAGATCCGCGCGTTCGGCTGCTCGACCTTCCCGGCCGAGGAGATCGTGGAGGCGCACCACGTCGCCGAGCGGCGTGCGCTGGGCCGCTTCCGCACCGAGCAGCCGCCGTACTCGATCCTGGCGCGCGGCATCGAGGCGTCGGTGCTGCCGGTGTGCCGCCGCTACCGGATGGGTGTGCTGGTGTGGAGCCCGCTGGCCTCCGGGTTCCTGTCCGGCCGGTACCGGCAGGGCCGGCCCGTCGACCTCGGCGCCGGCCGCCCGGCGCTGACCCCGGCCCGGTTTGACCCGGCGCTGCCGGGCAACACCGCGAAGTACGCCGCCGTCGAGGAACTGGTCGCGCTCGCCGACGAGGTGGGCTGCACGCTGCCGCAGCTCGCCGTGGCGTTCACCGCCGTGCACCCGGCGGTCACGTCGACCATCATCGGACCGCGCACGATGGACCAGTTGGACGCGTTGCTCGCCGGGGCGGAGCTGACACTCGACGACGCGGTGCTGGACCGTATCGACGAGATCGTCCCGCCCGGTACGAACCTCTACCAGCCCGACGGCGCCTGGTCCCCGCCCACCCTGACCGACCCGTCCCGCCGCCGCCGTCCCCTGCCAGCCCGAGCCGCCGCCTGACCCGTCCCGCCCACCCACCCCCGTCGCGCTCCCTCCCCGCCCTCAGCTCCCCGCCCTCAGCTCCCCACCCGCACCCCTCGCCGTCGATCATGGAGTTCCGGCCCCGGCAAACAGCGCAATCCGGACACCCGAGGGGCAGAAACCGCAAGATCGACGGGGCGCGGGGCAGGGCCGGGGCAGGCGGGGAGGGGCGGGTGGGAACTGCGTCGACACAAGAAGTGTGCGGCTCCACACTGGGCGGGTGGAACATCGGGATCTTGTCCGGGTGAGCAAGCGGCTGTCGCTGGCGTTGCGGCACCGGCCCGACGCGTTCGGGTTGCGGCTCGACCGGGCGGGCTGGGTGCCCGTGGCCGATGTGCTCGCCGGGCTGGGGATCAGCCGCGCCCAGCTGGACGCCGTGGTCGCCAGCAACGACAAGCAGCGCTTCGCGGTCGAGGCCGGCCCGGACGGGGCCGACCGGATCCGCGCCAACCAGGGGCACTCCGTCCCGGTCGACCTGGGCCTCACCCCGGCCGCGCCGCCGCCCCGGCTGTTCCACGGCACCGGCGAGGCCGTGCTGGACGCGATCCGGGCGCAGGGGCTGCGCCGGGGCGGGCGGCACCACGTACACCTGTCGCCGGATGTGGCGACGGCCCGGCGCGTCGGCGCGCGCCGCGGCGACGCGGTGGTGGTGCTGACGGTGGACGCGGCGGCGATGGCCGAGGCCGGGTACCTGTTCTACCGCTCGGCGAACGGGGTGTGGCTCACCGACACGGTGCCGCCGCCCTACCTCGGCACCACCTGAGCGGCGGTCAGCAGGCGGTCACCGGGTGGGCGACCACGGCGTCGAACAGGTACGCGAGGTCGTTCGGCGCGGCCCGGTCGGGCTGGACGGCGCCGGTGCTGTCGGTGGCGCGGGCGCGCAGGACGTGCCGCCCGGCGGTCGCCGGGCACCAGCGGACGGTCCAGCGCTGCCAGGCGCCGCCCCGGTCGGCGGCGACCAGGTCGGCCGGGCGCCATCCGTCGCCGGTGTCCACCTCGACGTGCGCGATCGGGCCGTTGCCGGACCAGGAACGACCGGTCAGCAGCACCTCCTCGCCGGCCGGCACCCGCGCGTCCCAGGGCAGCTCGAACGCGCTGCGCACCGGCTGGGCGGTGAGCACGGTGCCGTCGGCCGGGTGGCCGGGGCCGAACATCCGGTAGAACTGGGTGTTCCACGGCGAGAACAGCGGCGTGGTGGAGACCTCGATCGCGCCCACCCACTTGATCGAGGAGATGCCGACCCAGCCGGGCACCACGACCCGCACCGGGAAGCCGTGGTCGGCTGGGAGCGGCTCGCCGTTCATCTCGTACGCCAGCAGCACGTCGTCGAGCGCCTTGGCGACCGGCATCGGACGGCGTACCCGGCCGAGGTTGACCCCGCCGGAGACGTAGTCCGGGTCGAGGCCCTCGGGCATCACGTCGACCGCCTCGTCGCGCAGCCCGGCCAGGCGCAGCACCGTGCCGAGCCGCACGCCCCGCCACCGGGCGACGCCGACGCTGCCGAGTCCCCACGCTACGCCCGGGGTGGGCTCGTCCTGCTGCTCGGCGAAGTAGCGGCGCCCGTTGCCGGCGCACTCCAGCAGCGCCGCGTGCTCCTCGGCGGGCAGCCGGCGCAGCTCGTCGAGGTCGAACTCGACCGGATTGTCGCGGGTCGGCGCGCCGCGCAGGCCGTCGCCGAACAGGCGCAGCCGCCAGGTGGCCGCGTCCAGGTGCGGGGTGACCGTGTGGTTGCGGACGAAGAAGCGGTCGGTCGGGACCACGTACCCCTGGCCGGCCATCGACGGCCAGCGCATCTCGGCGTTGGTGTCCAGCGGGCGCAGCAGCTCCGGCGGCAGCGGCTTGACGATCGGCGCGCCGGGGTCGACGCCGACCGGCGCGGGTGCCACCGCGACCGGCTCGCGCTCCGCGGCGGCGGCGGTCACCGCGGCCATCGCCGCGCCCACCTCCAGCAGCCGCTCGCGGTCGACGCCCGGCCCGTGCGCCTGCCCGGCGAGCCACTGCCGGCTCCGGTCGGCGTCGTGGACGGCTTCGGCGGGGGACGGGGACTGAGTCACGGCTGACCTCCGGGGTGGGCGACGCTGCCTTTCCTATTCAACCAGTAGGACTTCTCATCGATCCATCCCAGGTGGGCGGCAACGTCACGCCGCACCGATCAGCGTCACCACACCGGCCGCCACGAGCACCCCGGCCCAGAGCCGGTCGACGTTGAACCAGGCGCGGCGCAGCACACCGACGCCGAGCACCTCGTACACAGCCACGGCCACGGCCAGCGCGAC
The DNA here is from genome assembly GCF_027460145.1 of Micromonospora sp. WMMA1949. NCBI lineage: Bacteria > Bacillati > Actinomycetota > Actinomycetes > Micromonosporales > Micromonosporaceae > Micromonospora > Micromonospora sp. WMMA1949. Next base: position 5,340,830 of record NZ_JAPZBG010000001.1, read on the forward strand.
GCCGAGCATGGCGGCGGTGTGCACGGCCGCGGCGAGCAGGCCGGTCAGCGCCCCGGCCGGCGCGGCGGCGAGGTGCCCGGCGTGCGGGCCTCCGCCGGCCGCCGGTTCGGCGAGCAGCACCGGCAGCAGCATCAGGCCCGCGCCGTGCGCCGCCGACATCAGGAACGACCAGGCGGTGAGCTGCGCCGCCGACAGCCGCATCCCGGCCCACCGGAAGTGCCGCTCGGACAGCAGCCGCCACAGCCCGAACCCGACCAGCAGCACCCCGCCGGTCACCGCGACCAGGGTGCTCGCGGTGACCGACCGGGTGGCGCTCACCAGCGCGGCGACCACCGCCACCGACGCCAGGTGACCGGCGGCGATCGGCGGCAGGGCCGCCAGCAGCGCCGCCCGGCGGCGCTCCTGCAGGCCCCGGGCCACCGCGAACAGCCACCCCATCGCCGGGTTCAGGCCGTGGAACGCGCCGAGGCCGGCCAGCGCCGCCCAGGTCGCGCCGGTCACGGGAAGCAGTACGAGTCGGACGAGGCGTCGCCGCCCTGCAACCGGGTCTGGTGCACGCGCAGGCCGCGGAACTCCTCGCCGCGCGGGAAGAACCGCGGGTCCGGTACGAGGCCGCCGCTGTCCGGGTCGACGTCCAGCTTCGCCACCCAGGCGCCCACGCCGTCGGGGTAGAACTGGTCGTCCCAGGCGCCGTAGAGGGAGTTGCTGACGTAGACGCGCCGGCCGTCGCGGCTGATCTCGACCATCTGCGGGCCGCCGGCCAGGGGCTCGTCCGGGTACGCCGGGTGCGGGGTGCGGTTGACGATGCCGCCCAGGCGCACCGAGCCGACGCGTACCGGGTGGAACGGGTCGCTGACGTCGTAGCGGATCAGTTCGCCGGTGCCCCAGCAGGAGACGTGCAGGAACCTGTCGTCCACCGACAGGTCGATGTCGGTGACCAGCGGCGGTACCGCCCCGAACGGTTTGAGCAGGTCCGGCAGGTCGGCCGGGTCGGCCGGTTCGGCCGGGATGTCGATCACCTTGGTGACAGCCCAGGTGCCGCCGTCGCGGTGCCACAGCCAGATTGAGGCGGACAGGTCCTCGACGCTGATCACCACGCCGACGAAGCCGTACGACTTCGTCGGGTCGTGCGCGGGGCGCAGCTCCAGCGGCATCTGGTACTGGTCGCCGAGGTCGACGCGCTGCACGTGCCGGCGCCTCGCCAGGTCCCAGAAGTGGATCGCGTGCCCGTACCGGCGCCCCAGCAGCAGCTCACCGACGATGCCGTCCTCGATCATCGACGGCGTGCCCCACTCGCTGGTGACCAGCACGTCCTGCGTGTAGTGCCACCAGAAGTCGTACGCCAGGAACTGCGGCCCCCGGTCGGCCTCCCACGCGCCGCGTACCTCGAACGTGGTGTGGTCGAGCACGGCGATGCCGCCGGGCCCCTCCTGCCCGTCCGCGCCGCCGAGCGCGGAGACGTAGATACCGTCCGGCCCGCAGTGCACGGTGTGCGGGCGGGAGTACCCGGCGCGCTTGCCGAGTTCCTCCGGGCCGATCACCTTCACCAGTTCGGGGCGGCGCGGGTCGGGCTTGGTGTCCAGCACGTGGATCCGGGACGAGCGCAGGCCCGGCACGATCAGGTAGCGGCGTTCCACGTGCGGGTGCGGCGCGGTCGGGCAGAGCGCGCTGCTGCACGCGTTCCACCCGAAGTGGTGCAGTTCGTCGCCGGTGTTCGGCAGCTCGGTCCAGCCCACCACCCGGCCGTACGAGTCGGAGTCCGGGTCGGTGTCGAGCACCGCGATGGCGTCGGGGCGCTGCCCGGCGCGGTCGAACGCGGCGACGTACGCGAGCTTCTCGGCCGGCGCGGCGGCGGCGAGCGCGGGGGAGGGGTAGAAGGTCGGGTCGGGTGTCCAGCGGGTCATCTGTTCTCCCTCGCGGTCAGCCGGCGGGTACGCCGAGGCGGTCGAGCAGGTGGCGGCGCAACGCGCCGAGGGCCGGGTCGTCGGGGCTCGGGGACGGGCCGAGGCGTACCGGCACCTCCTCGGCGATCACGCCGTCGTCGAGGAGCAGGACGCGGTCGGCGAGCAGCAGCGCCTCCTCCACGTCGTGGGTGACGAGCAGCGCGGCGAAGCCGTGCTGGGCACGCAGCCGCCGCAGCAGCCCCTGCATGCGCAACCGGGTCAGCGCGTCGAGCGCGCCGAACGGCTCGTCCAGCAGCAGCAGGTCCGGTTCGCGGACCAGCGCGCGGGCCACCGCGACGCGCTGCGCCTGCCCGCCGGACAGCTCGGCCGGCCAGGCCCGGCCCCGGTCGGCGAGCCCGACCTCGGCCAGCGCGCGGCCGACCCGGCCGGTCACGTCCGGCCCGGCCAGGCCGAGCGCCACGTTGTCCGCCACCCGCTTCCACGGCAGCAGCCGGTGCTCCTGGAAGACCACGGCCGCCGTGCCGTGCACCGCGTGCTCGCCACCGGCGTCGCCGTCGAGCCCGGCGAGCACGCGCAGCAGTGTGCTCTTGCCGGAGCCGCTGCCGCCGAGCAGCGCCACCGTCTCCCCGGCGGCGATGGTCAGGTCCACCCCGGCCAGCACCACCGCCGGGCCGAAGGAGCGGGTCACCGCGCGTGCGGTGAGCACCGGCCCGGTCAGGTCGCCCGCAGTCCGCGTCGCCACGCCAGCGTCCTCCTCTCCGCGTATCGGATGAGCAGGTCGGAGGCCAGCCCCAGCAACGCGTAGATGAGCAGGCCGAGCACCACCACGTCGGTCTGGCTGAACTCGCGCGCCTCCATCATCAGGAAGCCGACGCCGGTCTGCGCGTTCACCTGCTCGCCGACGACCAGGCTGAGCCAGGCCGCGCCGATGGCCAGCCGCAGCCCGAGGAACAGCGCGGGCAGCGCGCCGGGCAGCACCACGTGCCGCAGCCGGGCCGCCGCGCCGAGACCACAGGTGCGCGCCGCCTCCACCAGGCGTTCGTCGATGTCGCGGATGCCGGCGTACGTGTTGAAGTAGATCGGGAAGAACGCGCCGAGCGCGACCAGCGTGACCTTCAGCGACTCGCCGATGCCGACCCAGATGATCAGCAGCGGGACCAGGCCCAGGTGCGGCAGCATCCGGGCCATCTGCACCGGCGGGTCGACCAGGTCGTCACCGAGGCGCAGCAGCCCGGCCGCCGCGCCGAGCACCAGCGCCAGGCCGCCGCCGATGAGCAGGCCGAGCGCGGCGCGGGTGAGGGAGTCGAGCAGGTGCACGCCGAGCGTGCCGTCGCGCGCCAGCCGCCACCCGGTCGCCAGCACCGCGCTGAGTGCCGGCAGCTTCTCCGGGGCGAGCAGCCCGGTCCGCGCGGCGACCTCCCAGCCGAGCACCAGCACGACCGGGCTCACCGCGCGCCGCCACCGCCGCGAGGCGCGGGCCCGCGACCGCCGCGGCGTCGCCCGATCGGGTACGACCGCCGGGGCGGCCTCGGCCAGCGCCGGACCGCTCACTGGAACGCCTCGTTGAACCGGCCGTCCACCCGCCCGGCGATGTCGACCGGTCCGGGTACGAGCTTCAGCTCCACGAAACTGTCCGCGATGGCCTGCAGCTCGGCGCCGATCTCCGGGGTGACCGGGGCGAGCGGCTTGGCGCTGCGGTTCAGCGCGCGGGTGGTCACGTCGAGCGGGATCTTCAGCTCCGGTGCGAGGACGGCGGCCCGCTCGGCCGGGTTGGCGATGCCCCAGTCGGTGGTCTGCCGGTACGTGTTCAGGAACGCCCGTACGTCGTCGGTGCGGTTCTTGACCGCGTCCGGGGCGGCCAGCACGTACTCGCGGTTGCCGGCCAGGCCGGTGGCGTCGGCCAGTACCCGTACGCCCGGCTGTTCGGCCAGCGCGAAGTAGGGATCCCAGATGATCCACGCGTCGACCTGCCCGTTGTCGAACGCGGGCCGCCCCTCGGCGGGCTTGAGGTATTTCACGTTGATGTCGGCGAGCGTCATCCTGTTGGCCTCCAGCAGCTTCACCAGCAGCCAGTGCACGTTGGAGCCCTTGTTCAGCGCGACCGTCTTCCCGCGCAGGTCGGCGAATCCACGGTACGGGCTGCCCGCCTTGACCAGAACCGCCTCGCCCTGCGGAATCGGCGCCGACGTGCCGATCACGGAGAACGGAATCTTCCCGGCGGCGGCGAACACCGGCGGCGCCTCGCCGACCTGGCCGATGTCGATCGAGCCGGCCTTGAGCGCCTCGGTCAGGGCCGGGCCGCTCTCGAACAGCGACCAGGTGACGTTCTTCGCGTCGCCGCGTGCCTTGACCAGGCTGAGCCCGCCGAAGCGCTGGTAGCCGATCCGCAGCGGACCGTCGCCGCCGCCGCTGGCGTCGGCCGCCTCGCCGCCGCAGGCCGTCAGCGCCGTCGCGGCGAGCAGCGCGAGGGTGGTGAGCAGCGCGGCCACCGGCCGGCGGCGCGATCTGGGGGTACGCATGACGACTCCTCGGGGAGGGGATGGGCCCGGCATCGACGGGCGACAGCAACCTACCAACCCGATAGGTTTTATGGGTAGTGTGTCGGCGTGGTCGTCCCACCACTCAGGAGGCGACCCGGCCGATCCCGCACCGGAGGTACACGATGTCGCTCACCTTCCACTGGTTCCTGCCGACCTACGGCGACAGCCGGGACATCGTGGGCGGCGGCCACGGCGTACCGGTCGGCACCGCCGGTGGCGCCCGGCCCGCGAGCGTCGCGTACCTGGGACAGATCGCCCGCACCGCCGAGCAGCTCGGCTTCGCCGGTGCGCTCACCCCCACCGGCGCCTGGTGCGAGGACGCCTGGCTGACCACCGCCATGCTCACCGAGGTGACCGAGCGGCTGAAGTTCCTCGTCGCGTTCCGGCCCGGCCTGCTCTCACCCACCCTCGCCGCGCAGATGGCGTCCACGTTCCAGCGCCTGTCCGGCGGGCGGCTGCTGCTCAACGTGGTCACCGGCGGCGAGTCCGCCGAGCAGCGGGCGTACGGCGACTTCCTGGACAAGGACGCCCGCTACGCGCGTACCGACGAGTTCCTGCACGTGGTGCGGGCGCTGTGGCGCGGCGAGACGGTCGACCACGACGGCGCCCACGTGCGGGTCGAGGGCGCCCGGCTCAGCCGGGTGCCCGACCCGGTGCCGCCCGTCTACTTCGGCGGGTCCTCCGGCGCGGCCGGTCCGGTGGCGGTCCGGCACAGCGACGTGTACCTGACCTGGGGCGAGCCGCCCGCGCAGGTGGCCGGCAAGCTGGACTGGATCCGCGGGCTCGCCGCCGAGGCCGGTCGCGAACTGCGCTACGGCATCCGGCTGCACGTGATTAGCCGCGACACCGCCGAGGAGGCGTGGGCCCAGGCCCGCAAGCTGCTCGACGGCATCCCCGAGGCCGACGTACGCGCGGTGCAGGACGGGCTGCGGCGCAGCGAGTCCGAGGGGCAGCGGCGGATGCTCGACCTGCACGGCGGCTCCCGCGACGGGCTGGAGGTCTCACCGAACCTGTGGGCCGGATTCGGGCTGGTACGCGGCGGCGCGGGCACCGCACTCGTGGGCAGCCACACCGAGGTCGCCGACCGGATCGCCGAGTACCACGCGCTCGGCCTGGACGAGTTCATCCTCTCCGGCCACCCGCACCTGGAGGAGGCGTACTGGTTCGGCGAGGGCGTCCTGCCGATCCTGCGGCGGCGCGGGCTGTGGCGGCACCCGGCGGGTGAGCCCGGAGTCGAGGCACCGGCCGCCGTGCCGTTCTCACCCCAGCCCGTCCCGGCCCGCGGCTGACCGTCGCCGCGTCGTGGCCGCCGCTGTGGTGCCGGCGGCCACTGCCGTGCTCCGGTCAGAGTGGGCGTTGACCGGCGAGGAAGTCGGCGAGCACCCGGGTGTGGGTGGAGAAGGCCAGCTCGACCGGATCGGTGAGCACCAGCCACTCGGTGGCCTCCTCGGTCGGCGCCGACGGCGGCAGGTCACCGACCGGCCGCTCGGGCAGCACGCCGAAGACCATCATGGTGCCGCCCGCCGGGGCGCCGTGCACCGCGAACAGCCGCGCCTCCCCGGCCTCCGCCAGCAGCCCGGTCTCCTCGCGCAGCTCACGCACGAGCGCCTCGGACCACTCCTCGCCGTACTCGATGAAGCCGCCCGGCAACGCGAGCTGCCCCCGAGCCGGTTCGATGTCGCGGCGCACGACCACCACGCCGACACCCTGGGGCGTACGGACCGGCAGCACCGCCACCGCCACCGGCAACGGATTGCGCCACACCGTCTCGCCGCAGGAGGAGCAGACGCGCGGCCACCCGGCACCCGCCGGGTAGGCCGCGCCGCAGAACGAGCAGTGCGAGTACGCGGTCACGCCGCAGCACGTTACCCGCATCGCCGGCTCGATCCAGGCGTCACCCCCTCGGGCGGGCGAGCCGGGCGCGGGCCTCCATCAGGGCGAACCCGAGCAGGTTGCCGCCCCGCCAGGTCGCCGGGTCGGCGGTGCGCGGGTCGTCGGCGGTCAGGCCGATGCCCCAGACCCGGTCGGTCGGGCTGGCCTCCACCAGCACCCGGTCGCCGGTGCCGAGCAGGAATCGCCGCAGCGCCTCGTCCTGCGAGAACTTGGCGACGCTGCCGGCCACCACGATCTCGTAGCGGCGGGCCACCCAGGTCGCCTCGTCGAAGTCGCGGACCTGCCGGCCGAGCGCCTTGGCCCGGTGCGGATGCCCGGCGCCCAGCACCCGCTCGGCGATCGCGTGGTCGCCGAAGAGGGTGGCCTTGTGCCACATCATCCAGTGTTCGGCGGTGGCGAACTCGCGCGCGTCCACTGTGAACGCCGACGGCCACCACTGGCTCAGGCAACTCGCGCCGACGCTGCCGTCACGCCGTGGCCGGTGCCCCCAGAAGTGCAGGTACGTGAACGTCTGACCGGCCTGGAGGGCGGCAGTCAGGTCGGCGACGGTACGGATCGACATGCCCCGCAGTCTGCCCCACCCCACCGACATCTCACCGCCGCTTTTCGCCCCGGACAAGGCACCTGCGCCCCCGACAACGCGCCACTCTGCCGCCTCTCGTCACCGACGTTGCCCGAAGCCCGTCTCCTGCCCGCCGCGCAGGGGCGGTATCCCACGTTGAAGGAAGCGCGTTCCGCATCCCGGGACCGAGGGAGATCTTGGTAGCAACAGGCCCCTATGAGGGCCCTTTGCTACCAAGATCTCAAAGAGCCCGGCGGGGAGCCGCCAGGGCGGCCGGTCAAGCGTGTCATGGGACGCCCCGCGGCCCTTGTCGATCTTGCACTTTGGTGCCCCGCAATCCAGGTGAAAACGGCCATCGCAGGGGCTCGAACTGCAAGATCGGCGAGGAGGGGCGGGGGCGGCAGGGCGGGGTCAGGGCGTGGGGGAGCCGGTGTAGAAAGCCTGTACGCGGGCGCCTGCGGCGTGCGCCTCCTCGGCGGGAGTGCCGGCGGCGATGCTTGCCTCGGTCCAGCTCCCGCTGGACTCGGTGACGAAACGACGGCCCTCGTCCGAAGCCATCCAGTCGGCTGCGGCGGCCGGGTCGACGCCCTCGCCGGCGGCGGCGAAGTGGGAGGTCAGCCCGACCAGGGCCAGGTCCCAGCCGATGCCGACAGCGCCCGGGCCGTACTCGGCCCACCGCTGGTCGTCGACGTGCGCGACATGTTCCAGCTCGAAGCGGGTACGCCCCGGACCGGCCTCGCGCAGCCGCACCTCGATCCAGCTCACCTCGTCGCCGAACTCCCAGGTGGCGGCGAAGCCGTACGGCGGGTCGCAGCGTTCGACGGTGCCGCCGGCGTTGCCCTCCAGTTGGTACCGGCCGCCGAGCCTCAGGTCACCGGAGACCGGCAGGAACCAGCGGGGTATCCGTTCCGGGTTGGTGCAGGCGTCGAAGACGTCGGCGACGGGCGCGTCGTACGTCTGGGCGATGGTGAGCACCCGCGCCTGCCCGGCGGGCAGCGTACGGTCGCCGATGCGGCGCTCGACGGCGCTGATCTGTCCGGTCACGTCGATCACGGTTCGGTCCTCTCGTCGTCTGTGGTGTTCTCGCGCAGCCGTCGTTCGCGGCGGCCCCGGGCCAGTTCGGTGGCGAGCGCCGCCAGGGGCGGGGTCCAGAAGCGGCGGAACCCGTCCAGCCACGCGTCGATGTCGCGCAGCGGGGCGGGGTCCACGGCGTAGAGGCGGCGGGTGCCCTCGGCGCGCACGGTGGTGAAGCCGTGCTCGCGCAGCACCTTGAGGTGCTGGGAGACGGCCGGCTGGCTGATGCCGAACTCGCGGCGCACGGTCTCGCCGAGCACGCCGGCCGGTTGCTCGCCGTCGGCGAGCAGTTCCAGGATCCGGCGGCGGACCGGGTCGCCGAGGACGTCGAAGGCGTGCACCACACCTTTGTATCAGACCGGACTTATATAAGCCAGCACTGACGTACGCGGGGCGCCCGTCGCACCCGGGCGCCCCGCGTACCCCCGTTTGTCAGCCGCCCAGGCGGGCGGCGACGGTACGGCGCAGCTCGGGCAGGCGGTCGTGCAGCAGCCCCGGGCACTGCGTGTTGTTGAAGTCCTTGTGCCCGTAGATCTCGGTGGGCGCGATGCCGTACTGCTGGCAGGTGAACGCGCAGAACGTCACCAGGCTGTTCCAGAGCGCCTGCGGCGGCTGCACGTCCACGTAGATGCCGTCGTTCTCGATGCCGATCGCCTGGCTGTTCTGCCCGACGCAGTGCGCGCCCTGCACCATGGTCTGGCCGTGCAGCAGCGCGTAGAGGCTGCCGTGCCGGCCCTCGGTCAGGTAGCCGCCCCGGCTGTTGGTGAAGTGCTGCCCGGAGTCGAGCCAGCCGTTGCCGTCCATGTGCAGGTTCTGGATGTCGCGGGAGTTGCGGTACGCCTGGGCGAGGCTGTAGTCGGTCGTGTTCGGGAACGCCGTGTGGTGCACGATGATCTTGTTGGGACGGCTGGCCACCACGCTCACCGGCGACGAGGGCGGGCGGGCGCCCCAGGTCGCGCAGTTGGCGATGGTCGGCTGATCGACCCGGGTGGCGGCGGCCCGCGCGTCGGGGCCGGAGCCGATCTGGGTCAGCGCGCCGACGCCGGCGGCTGCGCCGAGCAGGACCGCGCCGCGCAGCACGGCCCGCCGGGGGACAGGAACAGACATCGCAGCTCCTCGGGAGAGAGAGGCGGCCGGGCGTGGCGGGACCGGCACCGCCCGCCACGCCCGGGCCGGGGTCAGCAGGGTCCGTTGCAGGCCAGGACGCGCAGCCGGTCGAGCGAGCCGTTCCACACGTTCTGGTCACCGGGGAAGACGCCGGAGGAGGACCACTGCCAGAACGAGTACGTGCCCCAGCCCGCAGGCAGCGTGCCGACGCTGCTCGAATAGCGGGCGATCCACAGCGGGTTGTTCGCGGCGAACTGTGCGGTGTTGCCGGTGCAGGTGCTCCACCAGTCGGTGGTGGTGTAGATGGTGGCCCACCGGCCGGTGCGGGCGTAGTACTGGTTGACGAACGAGGCGATCCAGCTGCGCATCGACGCCTGGCTCAGCCCGTAGCAGGTCGCGCCGTACGGGTTGTACTCGATGTCCAGCGCGCCGGGCAGCGTCCGCCCGTCCTTGGACCAGCCGCCGCCGTGGTCGACGAAGTAGTTGGCCTGGACGGCGCCGCTGGTCGTGTCGGGGCGGGCGAAGTGGTACGAGCCGCGGATCATCCCGACGTTGTACGAGCCGTTGTACTGCTGGGCGAAGTACGGGTTGGTGTAGTACGTGCCCTCGGTCGCCTTGACGTAGGCGAACCGGGCGCCGTTGGCCCACGCGCCGGACCAGTTCACGTTGCCCTGGTAGCTGGAGACGTCCATGCCGGGCAGTCCGGCCGGGGCGGCGGAGGCGGGAGCCGTCCCGGACAGGGTCGCCGCGGCGACGGTGACGGTGGCGAGCAGCGCGGCTCCGGCCGCGCGCAGCGCCGATCGGATCGACCTGTGCATCTGTCCTCCCTGGGGGTTGCCGCGCTCCGGCGGCGGGAGTATGACGAAAGGAACTGTCGTCATTAGGGCACAGGGCGGAGAAACTTTTCAATAGACTGCATCGAAGAATCTCACTGGATCAGGTGCTCAGCCGAGCTGGGCGAGCACCTCGGCGGCGGCGCGCTCGCCGGCGGTCACCGCGCCCTCCAGGTAGCCGCTCCACCGGGTCGCGGTCTCGGTTCCGGCCCAGTGCAGCCGGCCCACAGGCGTCCGCAGTTCCGGGCCGTACGCGCACCACGCGCCGGGCGGCAGGACGCCGCAGAAGCAGCCGCGCGTCCACTCGTCGGCCGACCAGTCGTACTCGACGAGGTCGTCGGGGTGCGCGGCGGCCGGGCCGAAGATCGCGGCGAGCGCCTCGCGCAGCGCGTCCCGGCGCGCGTCCTCCGGCAGCCGGCGCAACGCCCGGGCCTGCGCGCCGTAGCTGAACGCGGTGAGCACCCCGCCCGGCACGCCCGGCAGCGAGTTGTCCACCGTCTCGGTGAGCGGCCCGGTGTCGGTGCTGGACACCCCGGAGCGGCCGTCGGCGCGCCAGAACGGTTCCGGGTAGAGCGCGTGGACCTTGAGCGCCACGCCCATCGGCGTCCGCTGGGTCAGCCCGTCGCGCAGCGGGGGCAGCGGCGGGTCGTACCGGATGCGCCCGGCCAGCGCCGGTGCCAGCGCGACCACCACGGCGTCGCCGCGGTACGTCTCGCCGCCGGCGCGGAGCCGCACGCCGTCGCGGTCCTGCGCGACGCCGTCCACCGGGGTGCGCAGGCACAGGCTCCCCGACGGCAGCGCGGCGGCCATCCGCTCGGCCAGCGCGGCCGGACCACCGGCGATCCGGTCCTGCTGGGCGCCTCCGGCCATGCGCAGCAGCGACCGGGTGCCGCCGCCGCTGCGCAGGTAGAACAGCATGTGTAGCAGCGACACCTCGTCCGCCGAGGCGGCCAGCAGTCCACCGGCGAGCATGCGTGCGGCGTAGCGGGAGGTGACCGGCTCGGCCCCGCTCGCGTCGAGCCAGCCGCCGAACGTGGTCCGGTCCCACCGCGCCGCCTCCTGCGCCCGCCACGGCGCGGCCGGGTCGAGCCCGGCCGCCATCTCGTCGAGCGTGCCCAGCAGCGCGGACAGCCCCGGCGGCTCGCCGGTGGCCGGACGTCCGCCGAGCAGCAGCGTCGGCGCGCCGTGCGCGGGGGAGGGAAACGTGGTCAGGCCGTACGCGGCGACGAGCGCGTACATCCGGTCCTGGGTCGGGCCGATCCACTGCGCGCCGAGATCCAGCCAGCCGCCGCCGGGTAGCGGGCGGCTGCGCGTCCGGCCGCCCACCCGGTCCCGGGCCTCCAGCACCCGCACCTGCGCGCCGGCGGCGTCCAGCGCGAGCGCGCAGGCCAGACCGGAGAACCTGGCGCCCACGACGACGACCCGGTGGCGGCGCACGCGACGGCGTACCCCGCTCCCGGCCGGATTCACCCGGCCCGGCGTGTCGAAACGGGCGTCAGTCGTTCGTGTGGAGGGTGAGAGGACGGCGCGGGGCCGTCCGGCGGTGACGAGGAGAAGCCGATGAAGCAGTACCTGATCAGCATGTACCAGCCGGCCGGCGAGGGCCGCCCGGACCCGGAGTTCCTGGCCGGGGTGATGCGCGAGGTCGAGGCCATCGGCCGGGACCTGCGGGAGGCGGGCTGCTGGGTGTTCGGCAACGGCCTGCACGACCCGCAGACCGCCACCGTGCTGCGCCCGGCCGGCGACGAGGTGCTGGTCACCGACGGGCCGTTCGCCGAGGGCAAGGAGTACCTGGGCGGCGTCACGATCATCCGGGCGCCCGACCTGGACGCGGCGCTGGACTGGGGCCGCCGCTACGCGCTGGCCACCACGCTGCCGATCGAGGTCCGCCCGTTCCAGGGCGAGGGATGACCGCTGTCGAACGGGTCTTCCGGGCCGAGTACGGCCGCGCGGTAGCCGTCCTGGTCCGTCTCCTCGGCGACATCGACCTCGCCGAGGAGGCGGTTCAGGAGGCGTTCACGATCGCGGTGACGCGCTGGGCCGCCGACGGGCCGCCGCCCAGCCCGGCCGGCTGGATCATCACCACCGCCCGGAACCGGGCGATCGACAGGTTGCGCCGTGAGGCCACCCGGGCCGCCCGGCACGCCGAGGCCGCCCTGCTGCACGCCGCCGACCCGCCCGCCGAGGAGGGGCCCGTGCCCGACGACCGCCTGCGCCTGATCTTCACCTGCTGCCACCCGGCGCTCGCCGCGCCCGCCCGGGTGGCGTTGACGCTGCGCCTGCTCGGCGGCCTGAGCACCGCCGAGATCGCGCGGGCCTTCCTGGTGCCGGAGCCGACCATGGCGCAGCGCCTGGTCCGGGCCAAGGCGAAGATCCGTGACGCCGGCATCCCGTACCGGGTGCCACGCGACGCCGACCTGCCGGACCGGCTGCGCGGGGTCCTCGCCGTGGTGTACCTGATCTTCAACGAGGGGCACACCGCGAGCGTGGGGGAGCGACTGGGCCGCGCCGAGCTGGGTGCCGAGGCGATCCGGCTGGGCCGGCTGCTGGTGAGGCTGATGCCGGACGAGCCGGAGGCGCTCGGCCTGCTCGCGCTGATGCTGCTCACCGAGGCCCGCCGCGCCGCCCGTACCGGCCCGGACGGGGTGCCGGTGTCGCTGTCCGAGCAGGACCGCGGCAGGTGGGACCGGGAGCTGATCGCCGAGGGGCAGGACCTGGTCCGCCGGTGTCTGCGGCGGGGCCGGCCCGGCCCGTACCAGATCCAGGCCGCGATCGGCGCGGTGCACGCGGACGCGCCCACCGCCGCGGCCACCGACTGGGCCCAGATCCTCGCGCTCTACGACCAGTTGGCCGCCGTCGCGCCCGGGCCGGTGGTGGCGCTGAACCGGGCGGTCGCGCTGGCCGAGGTACGCGGACCGGAGGCGGGACTGGTCGAAGTGGACCGCCTGGACCTGGACGGCTACCACGTGTGGCACGCGATCCGGGCCGACCTGCTGCGCCGCCTCGATCGTCCGGCGCAGGCCCGGGCCGCGTACGACGCGGCGATCGCCGGCACCGGCAACGCGGCGGAGCAGACGTTCCTGCGTCACGCCCGCGACCGCATGCCGGGATGATCACACAGACAGTGCACGTTGGAGGCCGGCAACCCCGGTAGGCGAACCGTGATCGTCGGGGCCATTGACGCGGCGGCAGAGAAAAGTACACTCCCGGTGTAATTAGTTTTCCCGTGCTCCCACGACCGGCACGAGGTGACGATGAGCCCACCGGCCGCCCCCGCCGACGAACCGGGCCTGGCGCTGCACCACGTCGGCGTACGCTTCGGCGGCCTGGTCGCCCTCGACGACGTCTCGCTGCGCGTACCGCCCGGCCGGGTGGTCGGCGTGATCGGGCCCAACGGCGCCGGCAAGACCACGCTGTTCAACGTGGTCTGCGGCTTCGTCCGGCCCACCGAGGGTTCCCTCACCCTGGACGGCCGGCCGTTCCGGCCCCGCCCGCACCAGCTCACCGGGCTCGGCATCGCCCGTACGCTCCAGGGCGTCGGGCTGTTCGGCGGGCTCACCGTGCGGGAGAACGTGGTCGCCGGGGCCACCCACACGGCCCGCGCCGGTTTCGCCGCCGCGCTGTTCGGCCTGCCCCGCAGCGACCGGGACGAGCGCCGGCTGCACGCCCGCGCCATGGACCTGCTCGCCGAACTGGGCATCGAGAAGTACGCCGACGCCGCCCCGGCCACCCTGCCCTATCCGGTCCGCAAGCGGGTCGCGCTGGCCCGCGCGCTGATCGCCCGCCCCCGGCTGCTGCTGCTCGACGAGCCGGCCGGCGGCCTCGGGGCCGACGACGTGGCCGAGCTGGCCGACCTGGTCCGCGGGCTGCCCGACCGGGAGGACGGCTGCGCCGTGCTGCTCGTCGAGCACCACATGGACCTGGTGATGTCCGTCTGCCACGACCTCGTGGTGCTCGACTTCGGCAAGGTGATCGCCGCCGGGTCCCCGGAGAGCATCCGCGACGACCCCCGGGTGACCGAGGCGTACCTGGGCGCCGACGTGCCCGCCGAGCCGACCGAGCCCGCCGGGAGCGCATCGTGACCGCCGTGCTCGAGGTCGAGGAGCTCAGCTGCGGCTACGGTCCGGTGCCGGTGCTGCGCGACGTCGCGTTCACCGTCCCGGCCGGGACCGTCACCGCCGTGCTCGGCGCCAACGGCGCGGGGAAGACCACGCTGCTGCGTACCCTCTCGGGTCTGCTGCGGCCCACCGGCGGCCGGGTCCGGTACGCGGGGGAGGACCTGCGCGGCGTCCGGGTCGAACACCTGGTCCGGCGCGGTCTGGCGCACGTGCCGGAGGGCCGCGGCGTGGTGACCGAGCTGACCGTGGCGGAGAACCTGCGCCTCGGCGGGCTGTGGCGGCGCGACCGGGCCGACGCCCGGCGCGCGCAGGACGAGGTGTACGAGCTGTTCCCCGCGCTGGCCCGCCGCCGCGACCACGCCGGGCACCAGCTCTCCGGCGGGGAACGGCAGATGCTCGCGATCGGCCGCGCGCTGATCGCCCGGCCCCGCCTGCTGCTGCTCGACGAGCCGTCGCTGGGCCTGGCGCCCAAGGTGGCCGCGCAGATCATGGCGCTGCTGCGGCGGCTGCGCGACGAGCGGGGGCTCACCGTGCTGCTCGTCGAGCAGAACGTGCGCTCCGCGCTGTCCGTCGCCGACCAGGGCATCGTCATGTCGCTCGGCCGGGTGGTGACGGCCGCGCCGGCCGCCCGGCTGCGCGACGACGACCAGCTCCGGCACGCGTACCTCGGATTCTAGGAAGGGGGTCGCGGATGGAGCGGTTCTGGTTCCTCACCTTCGACGGGTTCGCCTCCGGGGCGGTGTACGCGGCGTTCGCGCTCGCGCTGGTGCTCATCTGGCGGGCCGCCCGGGTGGTCAACTTCGCCCAGGGCGCGATGGCGGTGGCCACCGCCTACGTCGGGTACGCGGTCGTCTCCGCCACCGGCTCGTACTGGCTCGGCCTGGCCGCCGCGATCCTGTCCGGACTGGCCCTGGGCGCGCTCGTGGAGCGGGTGCTGATGCGGTTCGCCGGTCCCGGCGGCCCGCTCAACCAGGTGATCGTCGCGCTCGGGCTGGTGCTCGTCATCCAGGCCGTGCTCGGCATGGTCTTCGGCAACGACTACCGGCCCGCCCCGGCGCCGTTCGACACCGACGCGCTCACCATCGCCGGCGTGGCCGCGCTGTCCCCGTACGACCTGTGGGTGCTCGGCGCGGCGCTGACTGTGGTGGCGCTGCTCGCGGTGCTGTTCACCCGTACCCCAGTGGGGTTGCGGATGCGGGCCGCCGCGTTCGCGCCCGAGGTGTCCCGGCTGCTCGGCGTCAGCGTCGGCCGGATGCTCACGCTGGGCTGGGCGCTGGCGGCGGGCGTCGGCGCGCTCGCCGGGATGCTGGTCGTCCCCACCGGACTCGGCCTGCACTCGCACGCCATGGACCTGGTCTTCGTGGTCGCGTTCACCGCCGCCGTGGTCGGTGGCCTGGACAGCCCGGTGGGCGCGGTGGTCGGCGGCCTGCTGGTCGGGCTGATCCTGTCCTACGTCACCGGCTACCTGGGACCGGACACCACACCGCTGGCCGTTCTGGTGCTGCTGCTGGCCGTCCTGCTGGTCCGCCCCGGCGGGCTCTTCTCCGCGGCGAGAGCGAGGCACGTGTGACGAGCACCCCCACCAAGATCGCGGCTGCGGCGCCGTCCCCGCTGCGCCGCCTGCTCCCCGGCGCACCGGCCGGACGCGAGGCGCGCGGCTCCACGCTGCTGCGCCACCTCGCCGTGGCCGTGTTCGCCGGCACGCTCGTCGTGCTGGTCACCAACCAGCTCGCGCCGTACCAGAATCTCCAGGTGGCGCGCGTGTGCGCGTTCCTCTGCGTCACCGCCGGGCACACCGTGCTGGTCGGGCTCAACGGCCAGCTCTCGCTCGGGCACGGCGCGCTGATGGCCACCGGCGCGTACACGACGGCCCTGACCCAGCGGGCCCTGGACGAGCGGGGCGTGTCCGGCTGGTGGACGCTGCCCGCGTCGCTGCTGGTCGCCGTCGCGGTGACAGCGCTCGGCGGGCTCGTCGTCGGGCTGGCGGCGGCCCGGCTGCGCGGCCCCTACCTGGCCGGCGTGACGCTCGCCGTGGCGACGCTCGTCCCGGCGGTCACCACGATCTTCACCGGCGTGTTCAACGGCGAACAGGGTCTGTCGTTCCCGGCGCAGACGCCACCGGCCGCGCTCGGCGCCTACTTCCAGCCGGAACGCTGGCTGGCCTGGATCGCGCTGGCCGCCGCGCTGCTCACCATGCTGCTGCTGGCCAACCTGGTCCGCAGCCGCTTCGGCCGGTCCCTGCGGGCGGTCCGCGACGACGAGGTCGCGGCCCGGCTCGCCGGCATCCCGGTGGCCCGCACGCAGGTGCTCGCCTTCGTGGTGAGCGCCGCCTGCGCCGGGCTGGGCGGCGGCGTGTACGCCCTGCTCACCGCCACCGTCGCGCCCGGCAAGTTCCCGCTGGACCTGTCGCTGTTCCTGCTGATGGCGATCGTGATCGGCGGGCTGGGCAGCCTCGCCGGCGCGGTCTGGGGAGCGGTGCTGCTGGTCGCCCTCCAGGACCTGCCCGGCCTGCTCACCGAGCACCTCAGTCTGTCCGCCGGGCTGGCCCAGCGGCTCGAGGGCAACCTCGCGCTGGCCGTGTTCGGCCTGATCCTCATCGTCGTCATGCTCGCCGCACCGGGCGGCCTCCAGGGCGGGGTGCGTGCCGTCGGCACCCGGCTGCGCGCGGTGCTCCGCCGCCGCCGTACCCCCCGCCGGTCGCCGGACCGCTGACCTCACCGGTTCCACCCACACCGTTCGCACCGTCGCACCGGAATGGAGAACCATGCGCCCCACCACCCGCCGCGTTCTCGCGGCCGCCGCCGGCCTGGCCCTGCTGGCCGCGTTGCCTGCCTGCGCCGACGACGAGAAGCAGGCCGCCGAGAACGTCCCCGGCGTCAGCGACTCCGAGGTCGTCATCGGCACCCACCAACCGCTCACCGGACCGGCCGCCCCCGGCTACTCGAAGATCTCCGCCGCCACCAAGGCGTACTTCGAGCACGTCAACGCCAAGGGCGGCGTGCACGGCCGGAAGATCGTCTACAAGGTCATGGACGACGGCTACAACCCGGCCAACACCGAGAACGTGGTCCGCAAGCTGGTGCTCGACGACAAGGTCTTCGCGCTGCTCGGCGGCCTCGGCACGCCCACGCACACGAACGTGCTGGAGTTCGTCAAGACGCAGAAGGTGCCGGACCTGTTCGTCGCCTCCGGCAGCCGCAACTGGAACCAGCCGGACAAGTACCCGACCACGTTCGGCTGGCAGCCCGACTACACGGTCGAGGGCAAGATCCTGGCCACCTACGTCAAGAAGGAGTTCCCCGGCGCGAAGGTCTGCCACTTCGGGCAGAACGACGACTTCGGGCGGGACTCCCTGGCCGGCGTCGAGCAGATCCTCGGCCCGGTCGCGGCGAAGCAGACGTACACCACCACCAACCAGCAGGTCGGCCCGGCGATCGGCGCGCTGCGCGCGGCCGGCTGCCAGGTGGTCATCTCGGCGACCATCCCCGGCTTCACCGCGCTCGCCATGGGCCAGGCCGCCGGGCAGGGCTTCAAGGCGCAGTGGGTGGTGTCCAACGTGGGCGCCGACTACACCACGCTGTCCGCGCAGCTCGGCGACAAGAAGGTGATCCTCGAGGGCATGGTCGCCGACAACTACCTGCCGAACGTGAGTGACACCGCGAACCCGTGGATCCAGGAGTTCACCAAGATCCACCAGAAGTACAACGCGGGCAACCCGGTCGACGGCAACGCGATCTACGGCTACTCGATGGCGTACACGTTCGTGCAGGCCATGCTCGCCGCCGGGCCCGACCCCACCCGGGAGAAGCTGGTCGAGGCCGTGCGCAAGGGCGGCTTCCGCGGGCCCGGCCTGGTCCCCTTCCGGTACGCCGACGGCGTGCACGCCGGCTACGGCGGCGTCCGGCTCACCAAGGTGAGCAACGGCGCGCAGGCGTACTTCGGCCCCGCGTACACCACCGACGACGGTGACGGCGCCGTCACCGAGTTCACCGAGCCGCCGACGAACCCGCCGGCGGACGCCGTTCCGACGTCCTGACCGCGGTGCTGTCGCCGGGTGGCCGGGTGCCGGCCGCCCGGCGACACGCACGTAGAGTGGCCGCCGGCAGACGAGCAACAGGAGATCCCGTACCCATGATCGAGCTGGAGACCGACCCGCCGGAGCGGGTGGACGGCCGAGCGGCGCGGGCCGAGCGGACCCGGGCCGCGATCGTGGAGGCGCACCTGGCCCTGATCGACTCCGGTGACCTGCGGCCCACCGGGGAACGGATCGCCGAGCGGGCCGGGGTGTCGCTGCGCACGCTCTGGACCAACTTCAAGGACATGGAGACGCTGTTCGCCGCGACCGGGCGGCGGGTCGGCGAACGGCAGGCCGCGCTCTGGCAGCCGGTGCCGCCGGAGCTGCCGCTGACCGCCCGGATCGCCGCGTTCTGCGACCAGCGCGCCCGGCTGCTGGAGGTGCTGGCGCCCTCGGCTCGCGCGTCGGCGCTGCGGGAGCCGTTCTCCCCACAGCTGCGGCGCAACCGGGAGGCGGCGGTCACCCGGGTCCGGCAGGAGATCGAGGCGGTGTTCGCCCCGGAGCTGGCGCAGGCCGGGCCGGGGCAGGCGCAGTTGCTGGACGCGTTGACGGTGGCCGGCACCTGGTCTTCGTGGTCGATGATGCGCGACTCGATGGGGCTCGACGTGGAGACCGCCCGCGCCGTGATGGCGCGAATGCTGGGCGCGCTGCTGGTCGACGCGATCGCCGCCGGCCTGCGCTGAGCGCCCCGCCGGCCTGCGCTGAGCGCCCCGGCGGCCGGTCAGGCGACCTCGCCGGTGGTGGCCACCTCGCCCAGCTGGCCCAGCGTGCTCAGGTAGGCGTCGTGCAGCTCGTCGGTGGCCGCCGTGCACGCGTCGGAGACGGTGACGATACGGTACCCGTGGTCGACCGCCTGGTAGGCGGTGGAGGCGACGGCCAGGTTCGTCGCGACACCGGTGAACACCACGGTCCGCACGCCCCGGCCGCGCAGGATCACGTCCAGGTCGGTGCCGGAGAATCCGCCGAGCCGGGTGGAGGTGACGACGACGTCGCCGGGCTGTCGCCCGACCTCGTCGACGATCCGGGTCTTCGGGTCGCCCTCCAGAAACGCCCCGCGCTCGGCGATCATGTCGAAGCTCGGGGTGTTGGCGATCAGGTCGGGATAGCCGGGCCGGTAGGCGACGCGGGTGAAGACCACGAGGCCGCCCGCTGCCCGCGCGGCGGCGGCGACCCGGGCCGCGTTCGCCGCCACGCCGTGCCGGGTCACCTGGCCGGCGAAGAACGGGCCGAAGACGCCGTCCGGGCTGACCACCTCGTGTTGCCAGTGGACGCCCACCACAGCGGTGTGTGCCCAGTCGATGCGCTGCATGTCGGTCCCGTCACGGTGCGGAGAGCTGCTGCGGCGCCAGCTCGTAGCGGCTCAGGCCGCCGGCGGCGGTGCTCCTGCCGAAGGCGTCCCGGCGTCCCCAGCGGCCGGGGACATCGAGCAAGGCCACGTAGTCGAGGCTAGCAGGCAGGGCGGGCCGGGCCACGAGATCGTCGCCGACCGGCCGGAGGCCGAGCATCGTCCGCAGGAGCAGCAGCGGGGCCCCGGCCGACCAGGCCTGCGGGCTGCACGCGGTCGGGTACCGGATCGGGTAGCGGGTCTCGGACCGGGCGTGCCCGGCGAACGCCTCCGGCAGCCGGCCGTCGTAGAAGGCCGCCGCGTCCAGGATGCCGGCCGCGATGCGGGCCGCCTCCTCGGCATACCCGTAGCGCCGCAGGCCCCAGGCGATGAACGAGTTGTCGAACGGCCAGATGGTCCCGACGTGGTAGCCCACCGGGTTGTAGCGGGCCTCGCCCTCGGCCAGCGTGCGGACACCCCAGCCGCTGAACATCGCCGGTGACATCAGGTGCCGCACCAGGGCCTCGGCCTTCGGCTCCTCGACGATGCCGCTCCACAGCAGGTGGCCGATGTTCGACGACAGGGCGTCCACCTTGCTGCCGTCGCCGTCGAGCGCCAGCGCCATGTACTCGCCGTCGTCGATCCAGAAGTCGTGGTTGAAGCGGCGCTTGAGGTCGGCGGCGTCCCGCTCCAGCCGGTCCGCGTACGCCGGGTCGTGCCAGATCTCGCGGGCCAGCCGGGCGGTGCGCACCTTCGCGTCGTACGCGTACCCCTGGAGTTCGCAGGTGGCGCGCGGGAAGCCCGGCAGTCGGCCGTCGCGGTGGGAGATGCTGTCCCACGAGTCCTTCCAGCACTGGTTCTCCAGACCGTTCACCGGGTTGCGCCGCTCGTAGGAGACGTAGCCGTTGCCGGCCCGGTCGGCGTAGTGGTCGATCCAGTCGACGGCCGCCCGCGCCTCCTGCTCCACCGCGCGTACGAGGGCGGCGTCGCCGGTCCACCGCTCGTACTCGTCGAGCAGCACGAGGAACAGGGGAGTGGCGTCCGCGCTGCCGAAGTAGGGGCTGTGCGGTGTCTCGTCGAAGACGGTCAGCTCGCCGTAGCGCATCTCGTGCAGGATCCGACCCGGCTCCTCCTCCCGGAAGTCGTCGATCCGGCTGCCCTGGCGGAAGGCGAGCACGGTGAGCGTGGTGGCGGCGAGTTCGGGTGCGAACGGCAGCGCCTGGAGGCTGGTGAGGATGCTGTCGCGGCCGAACAGGCACATGAACCAGGGCAGCCCGGCGGCCAGCACACACCCGGTCCCGGCGAGGAACGGGCTGAACCGCAGCGCGGCCAGGTCGATGAGGGCTCTGCCGGTAGGTGTTCTGCAACGGTCCCCAGCTGGTCTCCAGTCGCGGCGCCCGGTCCAGCCACTCCCGTAGTTCGCCTGCCTTGTTCCGCTCGGCGCCGGCGGCCCGTCCCGGCAGGCGCAGCCGCTCCAGACCGCGGGGCAGGGGGAGATCCGGCTCGGCGGTCAGCCGGGTCTGCCACCGGCCGTGCGGTTCGATGTGCACGCGCAGCGTCAGGCCGTTCTCGTCCACCTCCGCCGGTGCCGTCGCGGACACGATCGTCTCGCGGCGGTAGCGTTCGCGCTGGTAACCCAGGACGAGTCGCGGGCCGTCGACCCGTCGGTAGTGCCGCCCCTCGCGGTTCGTCGTGCCCTCCTTGACCGCGAAGAGGTCCGCGAAGTCCGCGTCCACCTCGATCCGTACGGTCAGGTCGACGGGCAGCCGGTCGTTGTTGACGAGGAGCAGGTCCTCCTGGAGCCCGGTGTCGAGCCTGTGGGTCCGGCGCACCTCCAGCGTGCTGTTGACGTAGACGTCCTGACTGCCCGGAACCAGGTAGAACCGGTTCTCGAAGTACTGGATGTCGTCGATGGACAGCGTGCTGAGCGGCTCGCCGTCGATGGTGAGCTGCCACCGGGACAGCAAGCGGGTGTCGTGGGCGAACAGGCCGTGGGTGGCGTCGGCCGCCGGGACGATGTCACCCGCCCGGTCACAGACCAGGAAGATCGTCCCGTCGAAGATGCCGACGTGGTCGTCACCCATCGTCGTCTCCCCGGTGTCGTTCCGGGCGCGAGCCGGGCGGGGAGGGGAACAGCCGGC
Organism: Micromonospora sp. WMMA1949; assembly: GCF_027460145.1. Lineage (NCBI taxonomy): Bacteria > Bacillati > Actinomycetota > Actinomycetes > Micromonosporales > Micromonosporaceae > Micromonospora > Micromonospora sp. WMMA1949. The sequence goes on from NZ_JAPZBG010000001.1 coordinate 5,362,401, forward strand.
GCACGGTCGCGAACAGCCGCGGGCTGCCCTCCACCTCGGCCTCGCCGCGCAGGACCGTGGTCAGGAAGTACGACTCGCCCCGCGCGATCCGGTCGAAGACGGCCCGGTCCGCCCGGACGACCGCGTCCCCACCGGTGGCCTGCCGCGCCGCGGTGACCTCGCCCCGGGCGATGGAGACCAGCCAGTGGTCGACCGACCCGTCATCGGCGAGGTCGAACCGGACGGTGCCCTCGTGGAGCGCGGTCAGCCCGCGCTGCCGGCGCTGCCCCAGGCCCCGGAAGAACTCTTCGGTGGCGTCGACCATCGGCCCTCCTTCCGATGGCGCTATTCCCCGCTACGGGGCCTGTCGCCTCACCCGGAACGGGTGAAATCGGGGAGGCCGGAGACCTAGTCCTCGCGCAGGCGGCGCAGGATCCGGGCCAGCTCGGCCCGGTCGTCGGGCGTGAGCACGCCGAAGAACCGTTCCGCCTCGGTGGCCCGCGCCTGCCGGATCGCCGTGCCCACCCGCTCGCCCTCGGCGGTCGGGGCGACCAGCGTGGCCCGCCGGTCGGCCGGGTCGGGCCGGCGCTCGACCAGGCCGCGCTCCTGCAACCCGTCCACCACCTCGGTGGCCGAGCGCGGGGCGATGCGCAGGTGCTCGGCGAGCGCGCCGGGCCGCAGCGCGCCGTGGCGCATCAGCACGCCCAGTGCCCGCGCCTGCCCGGGGCTGATCTCCCACGGTTCGAGCGCGCCCTTGGTCTGGTGCCGCAGCCGGCGGGTCACCGCCCAGAACGTCTCGGCCAGGCTCTCGTCGCTGCCGCTCACGGGGAATACGGTAGCAGGCTTTCGTGTTGTTCCCTCATGTTGAGGTAACCTCAGCATCGTCCCCCGCCCCCCGCATGAGGAGCACCCTTGGATCGCATCCCCGACGGCCGCCGTGACGGCCGGACCGTTTCCCCCGCCGAGAAGGCCCAGGCCCGCTCGGTGTCCCTGCGCCGCATCGGCGGTCTGTTCACCGCCCACCGCGGCCCGCTCGCCACCGTGGTGGCGATCATCGTGGCGTCCTCGATCATCGCGATGGCGACGCCGTTCCTGCTGCGTACCGTGATCGACAGGGCCCTGCCCGAGCGTGACCTGACGCTGCTGGCCTGGCTGGTCGCAGGCATGGTCGCGGTCGCCGCGGTCACCGCCGTGCTCGGCGTCGCGCAGACCTGGATCTCCACCCGCGTCGGCCAGCAGGTCATGCACCGGCTGCGCACCGACGTCTTCGCCCACCTCCAGCGGCAGTCGATCGGCTTCTTCGTGCGCACCCGCACCGGCGAGGTCCAGTCGCGCATCACCAACGACATCGGCGGCATGCAGGCGGTGGTCACCTCCACCGCCACCTCGATCGCCGCCAACCTCACCACAGTGGTCGCCACCACGATCGCCATGCTGGCGCTGAGCTGGCGGCTCACGCTCGTCTCGGCGGTCGTGCTGCCGCCCGCACTCTGGCTCACCCGCCGGGTCGCCCGGCTGCGCCGGGAGATCACCGCCCAGCGCCAGCGCGAACTCGCCGACCTCACCGTGACGATCGAGGAAGGGCTGTCCGTGAGCGGCGTCCGGCTGGCCAAGACGCTCGGCACCGGCCCGGCCCTGGTCGACCGGTTCACCGCCTCCTCGGCCCGCCTGGTCGACCTGGAACTGCGCTCCGAGCTTGCCGGCCGCTGGCGGATGGCCGCCATGAGCATCGTCTTCGCCGCCATCCCCGCGGTGATCTACCTCGGCGCCGGGCTGCCCGGCACCGCCGGCACGCTCACCATCGGCACGCTCGTCGCGTTCACCGCGCTGCAGGGCAACCTGTTCCGGCCGCTGATGGGGCTGCTCAACGTGGGCGTCACGCTCACCGCGTCCCTCGCCCTGTTCGCCCGCATCTTCGAATACCTCGACCTGCCCGTCGAGGTCGCCGAGCCGGACCGCCCGGTCCCGCTCGACCCGGCCACCGCCCGCGGCCACCTGCGGATCGAGGACGTCACCTTCAGCTACCCGGGCAGCGACACCGCCGCCCTGGCCGGCGTCAGCCTGGACGTCCCGGCCGGCACCAGCCTCGCCCTGGTGGGGGAGACCGGGTCCGGCAAGAGCACGCTCGCCGCGCTGATCAGCCGCCTGCACGACCCGGACGCCGGCCGTATCACCATCGACGGGATCGACCTGCGCGACCTGCGCCCGGCCGACCTGGCCGCCGTCGTCGGCGTGGTCAGCCAGGAGACGTACCTGCTGCACGGCACCGTGCGGGACAACCTCCGGTACGCGCGCCCGGACGCCACCGACGCCGACATCGAGGCCGCCGCCCGCGCCGCCCGCATCCACGACCTCGTCAGCGCGCTGCCCGACGGGTACGACACCATGGTCGGCTCACGCGGCCACCGGTTCTCCGGCGGCGAGCAGCAGCGCCTCGCGATCGCCCGGACCCTGCTGCGCGACCCGCGGATCCTGGTGCTGGACGAGGCGACGAGCGCGCTGGACACCGAGACCGAGCGCGCGGTCCAGCGGGCGCTGGACGAGCTGGCCCGGGGCCGGACCGTGGTGACCATCGCGCACCGGCTCTCCACGGTCCGCGACGCCGACCGCATCGCCGTGCTCGACCACGGCCGGATCGTCGAGTCCGGCACCCACGACGCGCTGCTGGACCGGCGCGGCCGCTACGCCGCCCTGGTCGGCTGACCGTAGGAAAGTTTTGGCCGGGCATTCATCCGTGTAGCTATTTACCCGACGTCCGCGCGGCCCATAGCATCGACCCAGATCACTCGATGCGAGGAGGGGAACGATGTCGCTGATGACCACCGCCGCCCGGTGGCGCGTGCCGGCGCTGCTCACGACCGCAGTCGTCGCCGGGGCGATGCTCGGTGTGCAGCCCGCGCAGGCCGCCCGGCCGGGCTTCCGGATGCCGTTCCTGTGCGGCCAGACCTGGCAGGGCAACAACTGGAACGGGCACAGCCCGGCCCACGCCATCGACTGGAACCACTACGATGCCAACGGCAGCCCGGACGACCTCAACCGCCGGACGGTCGCCAGCGCCGCCGGCACCGTGCTGGAGTCGTACTACTCCACCACCTCCGGCTACGGGAACACCATCGTCATCGGGCATGGCGACGGCTGGCGTACCCGGTACGCCCACCTGAACTCGCGTGCGGTGGCCAAGGGCGACACCGTGAAGCGCGGCGACGTCATCGGCCGGGTCGGCGCGACGTCGGCGAAGTACGACCTCAGCCCGCACCTGCACTACGAGCAGATCCACAACGGCAGCGTCGTGGTGGCCGTCGTGCAGGGCGTGACCTGGTCAGACGGGCTGAAGCGCAACCAGAAGAGCACCAACGGCTGCTGAGCCGGGGCGTCAGTCGCCGGGCCGAAAACCCGATCTGCAACACGTGATTCGCGGAGCGTCAATGGGTAGAGTGGCGCGGTGCGCGGTGGGGTGCAGGCTCAGGTGCCGGTGCTGTACGTCGACGACGTCGACGCGGCCGGCCGGTTCTACGCGTTGTTCGGCTACACCGGGCGGCCCGGGGCGGCCGGCCGGACGCCCCTGCGCTGCGGCGACCTGACGCTGCTGCTCGTCGAGGGCACCCCGGTCCCGGCCGCGCTGTACCTCCATGTCGACGACGTCGCCGCCACCGCCGAGCGCCTGGCAGCAGCCGGTCACCCCGTCGACCACGTGCCGGAAGGGGAGTGCCGCACCGTCGATCCCGACGGCAACACGATCCTGTTCACCAGGCCGTGCGTCGTGCCCGCCCCGCCCGCCGACCCGGACGGGCGGCCCGCGCCGGTTCGCCGGGCCGCCCAGGTCGCGGCCCGGCGTGACGGCGCCCCCGGGCACTGCCAGATCGGCGGGCCGCGGGGCGAGCCCTGTGTCGAGCCGGCCGAGGTCAAGCTCGCCGACTCGTGGGGCGACACGGCGTGGGGCTGCCTGACCCACGCCGACGAGACCCTGGTCAACGCGCGCGGCGCGTTCCTGGCCACCGAGGACGCCACCGGGCTCGCCGCGTACCTGGCCGCCCGCCGGACCCGCCCCGACGAGGCCGCCGTCGCGGGCTGACCGTCCGGGCTCAGACCCGGGGCGGCTCCGGGCCGTCCGGCCGGGGTGGCCGCTGTCCCGGGGCCGGGCGCGGCGCGGGTGGGGGGAGCAGCGGCTCCAGCGGGGTGAACGACTCCACCGGCCCGTCCGGCCGCGACCCACGCCGCGCCCGTCCCGCCGGCTCACTCCCGTCGGCCGGCGCGGTCGTGGCTGCCGGCCCGCTCGTGCCGGCCCCTCGTGTCGCGGGCGGCCCATCCGGCGGGCGGTCGCGCCGCTCACGTTCCTCGGCGTACTCGGCGCGGCGGCGGGCCAGGTCACGCTCGCACTCCAGCGCGATGCGCTGCTCCCAGTACGGCTGGAGCAGCTTGCGCACCCGCTCGTCCAGGTGCACCGTGACGTCCGGCTCGCAGGCGAACGTCACCTCGCCGCGCGCGTACGTCCAGGGTGGTGGGTCGTCCTCGGCGAGCGCGGCGGTCAACGCGGCGTGCAGGTCGCGCGGACGGTGCGGTGGCACCTCTGCCGCGCACCGCACCGCCAGCCGGTGCAGGCGCTGCGCGGCCTGTTGCTGGAAGTAGTCCACGTACCAGCCGAACAGCTCCGGCCGGGCCGAGTCCGACGACCAGGTGTAGGTGGCGCGGACCAGGAACACGTACACCTGCCCCTGCGCCGGCACCGTGAGCGGCTCCGGGGTGCGCCTGTCGACGGTGGTCACCGGCGTCGGTGGTTCCTCGGTCCACCACAGTTGCCGCAGCGTCGGCTGCGCGCCGTCCCAGAACCGCCGGGTCCGCACCCGCGCCGCCTCGCCGAGCGCCCGCGCCCGTCCGGCCCAGCGCCGCCGCCGGCTGTCCACCGGCGCGCCGGGCTTCGGCCGGCCGTCGCCCGCCCCGGGTTCCTCCGGCACCGCGGTCATCGCACCCCCTCCATGCCGGACGGCAGCACCGCGTCCCGCGGAGTCACCGGGACGCGCGGGCCGTCGTGCGAGGGGTGGCCGGATCGCCGTGGCGGTCCGCGAACCACGCTAACAACCCCGGCCGGTGTACGCGCGCAGCCGCGCGCACGGCGCCTCCGCCCGGCCTGCTGACCGATCGGACGAGCCGCCTCGTAGTCCTATCCGTGGGACTCGACCAGCGTCGGTCCCGTTCACGGGACCGACCATCCAGACTCGATCGGCACACCTTGATCCGTGTTCGAAGCGCTTCGTAGCGTGAGACTCCGCGAATCCTTCGGGGGAGGGCCAGACCGCATGGGCGTAGACGCTCGCCACACCGCCGGCCGCACCGTGCACTACCTGCGGTCCCTCGCCGAGCGGCAGTACGACCGGGTCTGGACCCCGGACTTCCTGCACCTCACCCCGGACGTGCAGGGCTTCGCCGTGTTCCACCGCGGCGGCCTGGTGCTGGTCTACGGCGCGGTGTCGCCGAACGACCCGGCCCGCTGGGTCTTCCGGATGGCGTGCGTGGCCGGCGCCGACGTGCCGGACATCTCCGGGGCGATGGCCTGGGCGAACATCAGAAACCGGCTGGCCGAGGCCGGGCGCTACTACTGCGTCGTGAAGGCCGACCAGAGCGCCTGCCACGTGGTGTTCGCGCTCGACCTGCGCAGTCCACTGCTCGACGACGTCACGGCCCCGGACGCGCAGGCGGCGCGGGAACTGCTGCACTTCTCGCTCGCGGTGTGCGTGCACAACGCCGTGGCAGACTTCCGCGACCTGGCGTCGTATCTACCGGCGCGGCCCCTCGCCCCGACCGAGATCGACGCCTGGACGCTGTTCGCCGGCACCCAAGACTGATGGTCTACGTGCGGTTGGAAGCGCTTGGCGTGATCCGGCGGCACCGAGGCAAGGGCATCTTCATCACCGATCCGAGAGTTTGGGCCGCAGCCATTGGGGGTCGATTCCGTCCGACCGGCATCCACACTTCGCAGTCGCCGGTCGTGTCGAGCTCAATACGAGCCGCCAACCCGCGATAGCGTGGTGATCCACAGAATTCAGGCGGGATGGCGGTTGGTGAACGTGCTGGAGATCCTGGCGACGCAGTTACCCGCTCTGCTCGGTGTCCTGGTCGGTACTGTGGGCACGATGCTCGCCACGGGCCTGAACGAGCGAACCCGGTGGCGCCGGACGCAGACGGTCAGGTGGGACGAGCGGCGTCTAGACGCATATGTGGAATTGACGAAAGCGGTCAAAGAGATCCACGCCGTGGCCACCCGAATGCTCGGAGAGCATCGGCCTAACGCGAGGCGACCGGCGATGGACCGGAACGAAGGACTGGCTCGGCTGGCGGAGGCGGACGTCCGGCATACCCTGGCCTGGGAGGCGGTGCTGCTCCTTGGTGATGAGATCACCGTCCGCGCTGCTGCTGAGTGGCGGCACGCCGTGCGCGACATCGAGTCGGCGGCGCGTGCGCTTCCCCTTCCCCCAACGGACGTATCGGGGATGATTCATCGGGCCGACGTCGGTCGTGACGGCTTCTACCGGGCAGCGCGGCAGAGCCTCGGTGTCCGCGGGGGGTCGGTGGAGCAGGTGAGGCGCCTACTCCCGAAGTCCGGCAGAGCGACCCCTGCGGTGCTGTTGCACCGCCAGTCCTCGGCCCTGGATGCAAGCGACGATCGGCTATCCGGTTAGGACGTTTCCGGGATGGAGATTGCGTCTCGGTGCCCCGTACCGTTGCAGTTTCGGTGACCGTGGGGAGATCCGTATGCCGACGCGCAAAGGCGTCTTCTGTGTTGAGGGCGAATGGCACCCAGACATGACCAAGCGCTGGTCTGTGCGGCCGATGCTGGAGCTGCTAGAAGGGCTGGGTAGCCTCCGAGCTATTCATCGGAGCGCCGTCACCCGCGATCAACTGCGGTACCTTCTCGGTCAGTGGTCCTTGGCCAGGTACGCCTCGTTCGAGGTCGGGTTCTTCGCGTTGCATGGCTCCCCCCGTGAGCTATGGCTGTCGCAAAAAGAGTCAACGAGCCTCGCCGAGCTGGCGGAGTGGGCGGCGGGTGCGTGGAGCGGCAAGCGAATCTACATCGGGGCTTGTTCGGTCCTTCGAGGGTCTCACGCCGACATGGTCGAGTTCCTGAGCCAGACCGGCGCCGCGATGATGTGCGGCTTCACAAAACAGGTCAACTGGATCGAAGCGGCAGCCTTCGAGACGGTGCTCTTGGACAGGCTCGTCAATAGCGGGAAGGTCAACAGCGTTCAGCAGCTCGTTGCCTCCGCGCGATGGGCGCCGCTGGCGCACCATCTCGGGTTCCGCGTGGTTTACGCAACTGGCGAGAGCTTCAAGATCCCGGCCATGCGGGTAGGGGGATCGGCGGCCTCTGTCGGAAGGGATTGAGAAGGACGTTCGACAGCGGTCCGACGAGGACTCGGTGCAGAGCATTCGGTGGCCCCGCTCTACGTGCCGGGTGGGTGGCACATCTCTGTTGACGGGGGAAGAAATCGACGCAGCAACATTTATGGATGTTCGGATGGTGTCGGCGCGTCGATCGTCCTGGTCGGATGGCGGAACGGACATCGCTGTTCGACGATGACAGGAGGGACCGTGCGCACACCATCCCGTGCGTTGACGGGGACCACCGCGCTGCTGCTGGCAGCCGGTCTGGTCCTGACCGCCGCCGGCGGCGGCCAGGCGGCACCCCGGGAACAGACCCGTACCCAGGCGCCACCCGACCACCTGCCGGGCGACCGGCACGACACCAAGGCCCAGGACAACCGCAAGGGCCGCGTCGCCGCCAGCGACCGGCAGCGGGACCGGGCCGCCGCGCTCGGCGCGCGCGTGCGCTGGACCGACTTCGGTACGCCCGCCACGCTCACCTCGACCGGCAAGCCGCTCGCCACCGGTCTGCCCGCCGACCCGGCCGCCGCCGCGCGCGCGTACGTGGCCGCCAACCGGGACGTGCTGGGGCTGACCGCCGAGGGCGCCGCCGCGCTGGAACTGCTCACCGTGGCGCCGATGGGGCAGGGCGCGACGGTGCTGCTCCGGCAGCGCTTCGGCGACCTGCCGGCCGCCGTCGACGGCATGCTCTCGATCGGCGTACGCGACGGAGCGGTGTGGCACGTCAGCTCCTCACTGGCCCGCGACGCCGGTACGCCGGCCCCGGCGACGATCAGCGCCGAGCAGGCCCGTACGGCTGCCATCGCCGACGCCGGCCGCGCCGACGCGCAGGTCGTGCGTACCTCGTTGGTCGCGGTGCCCACCGCGGACCGTGGGCCGCGCGCGGCGTGGGAGGTGGTCCTCGGCGCGGACACCACCGGCGCGGACCCGGCCGCCTACTCCACCTACGTCGACGCCCGCGACGGCGCCGTGCTGGTACGCGAGGACCTGATCGACCACGCCGCGGACCACCCGTCCTGGGAGGTCTTCCCGAACTCGCCGCGTGTCGACAGGTCCTCGGTCGACACCCGCAAGCGGTGGTGCGCCGTCCCGGCGCGCGGCTGCGCCGAGGTGGTGGGCGTGCCCGGGCACCCGGCCTGGGACGTGGACCCGGCGACCGGTGAGTCCACCACCACGACCAAGGGCAACAACGCGATCGCCGTGCAGAACTGGTTCAGCAACGACCCGTTCAGCGTCGGCACCGAGACCGCCACGCCCCGCCCGGACCGCAGGTACGACTACCCGTGGACGAACCAGTGGCAGGAGCAGCGCTGCAACCCGGAGGTGTTCACCTCGCCGCGCGCCAACGACATCGACGCGGCGCGGGCGAACCTGTTCGCGATGCACAACCGGATGCACGACTGGACGTACCACCTCGGGTTCACCGAGGAGACCTGGAACATGCAGCAGGACAACCTCGGCCGCGGCGGGCTCGGTAACGACCCCGAGCAGGGCAACGCCCAGGCCGGTGGCGTCAGCGGCGGCCCGCCGACGTTCCCGGCCCGCAACAACGCCAACCAGATCACCCCGCCGGACGGCGTCGCGCCGACCACCAACATGTACCTGTGGCAGCCCACCGCCGGCTCGTTCTACGCACCCTGCGTCGACGGCGACTTCGACATGTCGGTGATCGCCCACGAGTACGGCCACGCGGTCACCAACCGCATGATCGCCGGCCCGAGCGCCGGGGTCAGCACGCCGCAGGGCATGAGCGAGAGCTGGTCGGACCAGCTCGCGGTGGAGTACCTGTTCGAGCACGGGTACGCCGCGCCCGGCCGGCGCGGCTTCACCATCGGCGAGTACACCACGCAGGACCCGAACGCCGGCATCCGCAACTACAACATGAGCGACAGCCCGCTGAACTACAGCTCGCTCGACTACGACTTCGTCGGCCTCCAGGTGCACGCCTCCGGCGAGGTGTGGAGCGCCACCAACACCGACATCCGCGCGGCCATGATGCGCCGCTGGGGCAGCGGCACCCCAGCGATCCAGAAGGCGTGCGCGACCGGTGCCCGCGACGTGACCGCCTGCCCCGGCAACCGGCGCTGGATCCAGCTGGTCTTCGACTCGTTCCTGCTGATGTCGGTCAGCCAGGTCAGCATGGTCGACGCCCGGGACGCGATGCTCGCCGCCGACCGGATCCGCTTCGGCGGCGCCAACCAGGACCTGCTCTGGAACGCGTTCGCCAAGCGCGGCCTGGGGGAGGGCGCGGCCAGCGTCGGCCACACCGACCCCGACCCCACCCCGGGCTTCACCTCCCCGTACGCCCGGGAGGGCTCGCTGCGGCTCCTGCCGATCGGTGAGCGCGGGCCGGTGGCCGGTGCGCAGCTGTTCGTCGGGCGCTACCAGGCGCGGGCCGTGCCGGTCGCGGACACCGACGCGGCGACCCCGCTGACCGACCGGGTCGACCTGGTGCCCGGCACGTACGAGTTCGTGGTGCGGGCCCCCGGCTACGGGCACACCCGGATCGGCCCGGTGACGGTCAAGGCGGGCCAGAACCGGACGCTGCCGGTGACGCTGCGACCCAACCTGGCCTCGGCGGCCACCGGCGCGACGGTCGCCGGCGACGGGATCAACCTGCCGCAGATCGCCGACGACGACGAGGCCACCAACTGGGCCTCACTCGGCGCGCCGGTGGCCGGCCGGCAGGTCACAGTCGACCTGGCCGGCGGCGTGCAGCAGGTACGCCGGGTGCATGTCAGCGCGATGCTGCGCCCGCCCGTCACCGGTGACGCGGACGCCGGCACCCAGAGCCGGTACTCCGCGCTGCGGCAGTTCCGGGTCCTGGCCTGCACCGCGCAGGGACCGGTGACGTGCGCCGACGCGGCGGACTTCCGGCCGGTCTACACCAGCAAGCCGGACGCCTTCCCGTCGGTGGCGCCGCGCCCCCGGGCACCCGAGCTGATCATGCGGTCCTTCGACATCCCGCGCACCACCGCCACGCACCTGCGTGTCGAGGTGCTGACCAACCAGTGCACCGGCGCGCCGGACTACGCCGGTGAGCAGGACGACGACCCGCGGGCGGCGACGGACTGCGCCACCGCCAGCCCGCAGGCGCAGAACGTGCGGATCGCCGAGCTCCAGGCGTACACGCGCTAGCTCCCACGCGGCGGGTGCGGACGGGCGGCTCGGGTCGTCCTTCCGCATCCGCCGTCGTGTGTTCACGCGGGATTCGGGATGCCGTCGCCGGATCGGGGCTGTACCGCGGGCAGGATCCTCGACAGACTGAACATCGATCGGCCATCAATGTCGATCGATGCGCTGTCGTCCCGTTCAAGGAGGATCCCTTGACCCCGTTCCGCGCCGCCGTCACCCGCGTACGCCGCGCCCTCGCCGCGTCCGCCCTGGTCACCGCCGTGGCCGCCGCCGCCCTCGTCGCCCCGTCCACCGTGTCCACCCGGCTCGCCGAACCCGCGGCGGCAGCCGTGTACGGCTCCTGCACGCAGTCCCGCTGCGCGGACGCGCGCACCGCCCGGTCCGGCTGGTCGGCCAAGAGCTTCCCGACCAGCCGCGGCTGGTACTCGTGGAGCGGCGGCACCTGCAACTTCGCCGGCGGCCGGTTCTACAACTACGAGGGGCAACTCCCCACCGGCGCCACCTACTACGAGTACGACGTCTACCCGCGCGCCTGCAACGCCTCCCGGGACGCGTACCGGATCGTGGTCAACAAGAGCACCGGGGCGACCTGGTTCTCACCCGACCACTACGCCAACTTCTACCGGCTCTGAGCAGCCTCGACGCCGGCCGGGGTCACCCCGGCCGGCGCCGTCGGGAAAGGACGGAAACATGGGCGCGGCGTCCCCGCATGCACCGGCCTGGCTCGTGTACGACGCCGCGCCGCCCGAGCCGGACGGCGGCGCGGCCGTACCCGGCTCGGGCGGTGACCCGCAGTCGGGTGGCGGGGCGCTGCCGGGCGGCGGGGCGCTGCCGGGTGGCGGGGCGCTGCCGGGTGGCGGGGCGCTGCCGGGTGGCGTGCTGATGTCCGGCGAGCAGGCCCGCACCCGCGCCGGGTTGCACGAGGCGCTGGCCGGGGCGCTGGCGCTGCCCGGCTGGTACGGCCGCAACTGGGACGCCCTGGCCGACGCGCTCGCCGACCGCCTCGACGCCGGTCCGCTGACGGTGGTCGTCTCCGACTCGGCGGACCTGCTCGCCGACGAGCCGCCCGCCCATCTCGGCACGCTGCTCGACGTGCTCGGCGCGGTCGCCGCCGGTGGTCACGAGACGCTCCGGGTGGTGCTGCGCGACGACACGGAACGGCTGTCCGCTCTGCGCGCCCGCGTCGCCGCGGTGCTGGGCGGACGGGTGGGCGGCCCACCCGCCACCGGCTGACCCGGCGACCCCCGCGCCGACCTCGAACGTGCCGCCCAGACGCCTGAAATCAGCGAGCGATCAAGGAGTTTGCGTCCGGATCCGGCCCCCACAGTGACCCAAACTCCTTGATCAACGCCGAGCGGGCCGGGCGGTGATCATGAAGTTGGCCGGGGTGGGGAGCGCTCTCCGGGCGGTCAACTTCATGATCAGCGGGGTGGGGCCGGGCGGGGAGGGTGCGGGGGCGTCAGCCCGGGGGGTCGAGGATGGCGCTGAAGCGCTCCTCGGCCAGGTCGAGCTGGGCGAGGATGTGTTGCTTGACCGACGCCGACAACGGCGTGTCCGGCCGGGCGACCAGGTCGCGGAAGACCGGCACCAGCGGGCGGTACTTCGTGGCGGCGCGGGCCACCTTCGGCCCGACCGTGTGGATCACGCCCACGCCGTTGTCGGTGAAGTCGGACACCTTGATCACCCGGGCCCAGGGCTCCCGTTCGAGACTGGCCGCCACGTGTTCCCGGTACTGCTCGTCGCGGTCGCGGTCCGGGTCGTACGCCGGGTTGGTGACCGCCGCGACCAGCCGGGCGACCCGTGCCCCGAACCGGTCGGACAGCGCGGCGAGCGCCGCCGGGGTCGCGTCCGCGCCGGAATCGGGGTCGAGCCCGGCGAGTTCGGCGGGGTGGTCCTCGACCGCGTCGTGCAGCAACCCGGCGACGATCACGTCCACGTCCCGCACCTGGTAGTGGTGCATCAGCCGGATCGACACCCGCAGCAGGTGGTTGAGGTACGGCTCGCGTACCCGCCGGTCGTCGCGGTGCAGGTCGGCGGCCAGGTCGAGGGCCTCGGTCAACCGCCCGCGGTCGGCCTCGTCGAACGCCTCGATCTCCAGCCGGAACCGGGCCAGCAGGCCGGGCTCACCGTGGATCTCGGTGATCGCGTGCATCGGCATGGTGGCGAGGTACGCGGGGAACTCCATGCGTCCCTTATAGCTGATCTTCGCTAGGTTGGGGGACCGCCGGGCCGCTCACGTCGCGGGTGAGGTGCTTGACCAGGCGTACGCAGGTGCCCTCCGGCGTGCCGACGATGGTGGCCTCGTCCATCACCCGCGCCATGATCAGCCGCCCGCGGCCCCGGTCGCCGGTGTCGTCGCCGTCGGCCGGGCGCCAGCCGCCGTGGTCGCGTACCTCGATCTCCAGCCGGTCGCCGCGCAGCTCGGCCCGCAGCGTGGTGATCCCCTCCGGGGCGAAGCGGTAGCCGTGCTCGATGGCGTTGGCGCACGCCTCGCCGGTGGCGATGAGGACGGTGTCGACGTCCCAGTCGCCGACGCCCTGGGCGTGCAACCAGGCGCGCAGCCGGTCCCGCGTGCCGGCGAGCCGGGCCGGGTCGGCCGGCAGATCGATGGTGAGGACCGGGCCGACGTCGCCGGATGTCTCACCCGTCACGTCCGGCCCTCCGTCCCGTGCCCGTCCCCGGACCTGGGCGCCCACTCGCGCTGTCACCGCCTGATTCTCACCCTGTTGTCCCCGGTGGCCGCCGATTCATTCCCCCGGCGGCGATGTCCGTCAAAGGTGATCATTGCGCATCGGCGGCGGTGTGTCAGCCGGCGGCCCGGCGCGGCGCATCGGTCCCGGGCCGGCGAACCCTTCAGGGGACGCCGGCCCGGGACGAGCGGGCGGTCACCCCGACGGCGTCGGGGCGGTACGCGTGCGGGCCCGGGGGCAGGTCAGAGCGGCAGCCGCCCGGCACCGGCGAAGGCGTCGACGGCGAGGGGGACCAGTGGGGCCGGCAGCGGCCGGGCGGCGCGCAGCGTGGGCGTCCATCCGGCGTCGCCGCCGAGGTCCGGGTCGTGGGCGGCGTTGTACGCGGCGAGCAGGCTCACCGGCCGGGGCAGGCGGTCGCCCTGGCGCACCCAGGTGCCCCGCTCGGTGAGCGCGGTGCCGCCCCAGTCGTAGAGCAGGTCGGCGGGGATGGCGTCGCCGGTGAGCGTGAAGAAGTTGTTCTCCGCGTACAGGGCGGACTGCACGCCGACGCCGAGGGCGTACGCGAAGCCGGGCCCGCCGAGCCGGTAGTGGTTCTCGTGCACGTCGACCCGGCCGAACCGCACCCGGGGCAGCCGTTGCAGCGTGCCGTCGAACAGGTTGTGCCGCACGGTGACGTCGAGCCGGCCCACGTCCGGCCCGACGGTGTTCGACGAGCCGATGAGCATGACCTTGTCCCGGCCGGTGAACCGGTTCCAGGAGACGGTGACCAGGCTGGCGGTGTGCGTGACGTCCACCGAGCCGTCGTGCACCTGCCAGGGCCGCCCGAAGTAGACGGGCTGGGCGCTGTCCGGGTTGTCGCCGTCGGTGAACGTGTTGTGGTCGATCCAGACGTGTTCGCTGCGCCGCACCGAGATCTGGTCGTACTGGGAGTTCCAGTTGCCGGTGTCGCCGTCGGTGGGGGACCAGGCGGGGAAGCAGTCGCGGGCGTCGGTGAACTCGATGTTGCGCACGATGACGTTGTCGACCCGGTCGATCATCAGCGTCAGGCCGGTGAGCCGGGCGCCGCGCAGGCCGACGATCGTCGTGTTGGAGCCGACGTTGATCTGGGTCTGCCGGGTCTGGGCGGCCACCGACCGCACCCGGGCGGCCTCCAGCGGCCCGCTCGGGCTCACCCGCCCCCAGGTCGCCGGGTCGTACGCGGCCAGGTAGGCGGGCAGCGAGTACTCCGGGTCGGCCAGGTCGGCGCAGTCCAGCGGCGTGCCGTCCGGGCCTTCGAAGCCGTCGATTGTTCCGGCCACGTACACGATCTTGGCGGTGGTGTCGGCGGCGTTCGTGGCGTTGTCGCCGCCGAGCGCGGCGACCAGCTCGGCCCGGGTACGCACGACGTGCACCCGGTCCGGCGCGGCGGCCGACCCGCCGGTGGTGCCGGTGCCGGCGGCGGCCCAGCCGTCGTTCGCGGCGAGGGCCTGGCGGCCGATCAGCTCGGCGGCCCGGGACGGCTTGCCGGGCGCGGCCGGTGCGGGCGCGGCGGTGGTGAGGACGAGCGCGGCGGTCAGCGCCGCGACGACTGAGGTTCGGGTACGCATGACTCGTTCCGTTCTCCTGGAGGGACATTCACTGCGCGGCCAGGTCCACCACGTACGGCGTGACCGCCCACGGCACGCCCGCCTCGGACGGCAGCGCGCCGCTCTCCGCGGCGGCCCGCAGCACCGCGCCGACGCCCCGCACCATCCGCACCCGCTGCGGGCCGTCGCCCGCCACGCGCACCAGGTCCCCGCCGAGCAGCGTGGGTCGGGGGGCGTCCCGCAGCGCGTCCAGCACCGCGGTGAACGGCTCGGTACGCGCCGGCGGCGCGATCAGCGGCGTGCCGTCGGCGCGGTGGTCGAGCAGGTTCGCCAGCAGCCCGCGGCGGCCGGGCACCGGGCGCGGGACGTCGTCGCCTGGTAGCCGCAGCCGGTCGGTCGGGTACTCCAGCACCGCCCGTCCCCGTTCCCCGGTGACGAGCACCTCCCCGGGGACGTGTTCCTCGGCGGCGAGAGTGAGCGCGGCCAGCACCGGCGGCCCGGCGTGCGGGGTCAGCCGCAGCACGGCGGTGTCGTCCACCTCGATCGGGCGGACCCGGTAGCGCTCCACAGCGATCCGGGCCGGGCGGACGGGTGCGCCGGTGACCGATTCGGCGACGGCCAGGCACTGCATGAGCGCGTGTGCGAGCGGGTTGGCGAGCGCGCCGTCCAGCGCCGGGCGGCCGTCGACGGTGCGCCGCCCGGCCCAGGGGGAGCGGGCGTAGTAGGCGTCCGGGCGTTGCCAGGCGGCGAGCGTGGAGATGCCGGTGACCGGGCCGAGCCGGCCGAGCGCGCCGGTCAGCTCGGTCAGCGCGGCGGAGCCGAGCGCCTGGAAGTTGACCTGCACGGCGCGGCCGGCGGCGTGCGCGGCGGCGGTGAGCCTCCGATGTTCGGCGAGGTCGAGCACCGGCGGCTTCTCCAGCAGCAGGTCGGCCCCGGCGGCGAGGGAGTCGAGCGCGATCGGCAGGTGGGTGTGCGGCGGCGTGCATATCACCACCACGTCCGGCCGGGACTCGGCGAGCATGGCCCAGTGGTCGGTGAACACGCCGGCCCCCGGTGGGACCGGTGCCTCCGGTTCGTCCTCCAGCGGGCGCACGTCGACCAGCGCGACCAGGCGCGCCCGCCCGGCCGCGTGCAGCCCGGCGATGGTCCGGCGGTGCCAGCGGCCGTGGCCGTTCGCCCCGATCAGCGCCACCCGCGGCGGGTCGTTGCCGCTCACCGGTTACTCCCGGCCGGTCGCGGCGCGCCGCCGGTCACCGGGCGTCCGCCAGGGTCGCCCGGACGCCGTGGCGTTCCAGCGCGGTGAGCCAGCCGGACACGTCGGCGCGGAACTCGTCGTCGCCGGCCAGATCGGCCGGGAACACCTCGCGGAGTGCGAAGACCGCGTCCACCACCCCGGCCGGGGTGTGCGCGCCGGCGGTCAGCGCGGCGCGCAGCCGGTCGGCGAGCGGGTCGTCCAGCGGCAGCGGCCGGCCGTCGTCGGCGTACCCGAGCAGGAACCGCAGCCAGGCGGCCACCACGAGCGCGCTCCACCGCGCCGACCGGCCGGCCGCCCGCAGGTCGGCGACGGTGTGCAGGACCCGCTGCGGCAGCTTCTGCGAGCCGTCCATGGCGACCTGTGTCGTCCGGTACCGGATCGCGGGGTTGGCGAAGCGGGCGAGCACCTGCTCGCCGTAGGCGGTCACGTCGACGCCGGGCGGCGGGGTGAAGCTCGGCGTGATCTCCTCGGCGACCAGCCGGCGCAGCACCGCCTCCAGGTGCGGCAGCGCCAGCGCCTCGGCCACCGTCTCCGCGCCGGCCAGCGCCCCCAGGTATGCGGTGGCCGAGTGCACGCCGTTGAGCGCCCGCAGTTTCAGCCGCTCCCACGGCCCGGCGTCGCCGGTGAGGATCGCGCCGGAGTGCTCCCAGGCCGGGCGCCCGCCGGGGAAGTCGTCCTCGATCACCCACTGCGACCACGGTTCGGCGGCGACCGCCGCCAGGTCGGCCACGCCCAGCGCCCGCCGCGCGGTGTCCCGGGTCTCGTCGGTGCTGGCCGGCACGATCCGGTCGACCATGGTGCCGGGGCAGGTGACAGCCGCCAGCACCCGTTCGGTTGTGGCGTCGGGGACCCGGGCCAGCGCGAGGCACTGCTCCACCAGGCCGCGCAGCCGGCGCCCGTTCGCGGGCAGGTTGTCGCAGCTCACCAGCGCGATCGGCCCGGCGTCGGCGGCGGCGCGGGCGAGCAGCCCGCGCACCAGCAGACCGGGCACGGTACGCGGGGGACGGCCGGTGGTGAGGTCGGCGGTCAGGTCCGCGTCCACAGTCAGCGCGGCGGTCACCGGGTCCAGCCGGTACGCCTTCTCGGTCACCGTCAGCGTGACCACCCGGATCGCCGGGTCGGCGAGCAGGCCGACCACCGCGTCCGGGTCACTCGCGGCGTGCCGTACCCCGGCGAGCGCGCCGACCACCCGGGTGGCCGCGTCGTCGGCGGCGAGCGTGGTGACGCTGAACAGGCAGTCCTGCGCGGCCAGGGCGTCGACCACGCCGGTGCTGCGCGGCGCGACGCCGATGATGCCCCAGTCGCCGCCGGCCGCGCCGACCGCCGCCTCGGTGTGCACCGCCTGGTGGGCGCGGTGGAACGCGCCGACGCCGAGGTGGACGATGCCGGCCGGCACGGTGCCGGGGCGCAGCAGCGGCCGGGACTCCGGCGGCAGGTGGCGTAGCGTGGCCAGGCCGAGCCGGTCGGTGGT
The DNA here is from genome assembly GCF_027460145.1 of Micromonospora sp. WMMA1949. Classification (NCBI taxonomy): domain Bacteria; kingdom Bacillati; phylum Actinomycetota; class Actinomycetes; order Micromonosporales; family Micromonosporaceae; genus Micromonospora; species Micromonospora sp. WMMA1949. The sequence goes on from NZ_JAPZBG010000001.1 coordinate 5,379,873, forward strand.
CAGCGCCATGCCGGGCCGTCCGGGAAGCGGTACCGCGCGATCGACTCCTGACGCATGGTGGCGCTGTAGCCGGGCGCGGTGGGCAGCAGGTAGCGCCCGCCCCGGGTGCGTACCGGGTCGGTGAAGTGCTCGTGCAGGTGGTCGACGTACTCGATCATGCGGCCGTCCAGGCTCGTGCCGACCCGCAGGTGGTCGAAGATCGCGAGGTGCTGCACGTACTCGCACAGGCCCACGCCGCCCGCATGCGGGCAGACCGGCACGCCGAACTTCGCCGCCAGCAGCAGCTCGGCGAGCACCTCGTCCACGCCGCCGACGCGGCAGGCGTCGACCTGCATCACGCCGATCGCCTCGGCCTGGAGCAGCTGCTTGAAGATGACCTTGTTGGCGGCGACCTCGCCGGTGGCGACCCGGCAGCGGCCGCCGGTCAGCTCGGTGACCGCGCGGGCGATCCGGGCGTGCCCGAGCACGTCGTCGGCGTGCGTGGGCTCCTCGATCCAGTACGGGTCGACCTCGGCGAGCACGCCCATCGCGGCGATCGCCTCGTCCACGTCCCACACCTGGTTGGCGTCCATCATGAGCAGCGCGTCCGGGCCGATCTCCGCCCGGATGATCCGGGCCCGCCGCAGGTCGTCCTCGATCCGTCCGCCGACCTTCATCTTCATCGCGCGCCACCCCTGCGCGTACGCGTCGCGGGTCAGCGCGCGCACCTGGTCGTCCGGGTAGCCGAGCCAGCCCACCGAGGTGGTGTACGAGGGGAACCCGTCGCGTTCCAGCCCGGCGAGCCGGTCGGCCAGGCCGTCGCGTCCCTTGTCGAGGATGGCCGCCGCCTCGTCGGGGGTGAGCGCGTCGGTGATGTGGTGGAAGTCGACTGTCGCGACCAGCTCGTCGGTGGGCATCTCGGCGAGGAGGCGCCACATCGGCTTGCCGGCGAGCTTGGCGCGCAGGTCCCAGACCGCGTTGACGAGCGCGCCGGTGGCCATGTGGATGACGCCCTTCTCCGGCCCGAGCCAGCGCAGTTGCACGTCGGCGGCCAGGGAGCGCCAGAACGCGACGGGTTCGGCGGCGATCTCGGCGACGGTGCGTCCGCGGACGTGGTGGGCGAGCGCGCGGACCGCCGCGCAGGTGATCTCGTTGCCGCGCCCGTTGGTGAACGTGAACCCGGTGCCGGTGGGCCCGCCGTCGGTGGTCAGCTCCACGTACGTGGCCGAGTAGTCGCCCCTGTTTATGGCGTCCGAGCCGTCGCCGCTGGCGGCGGTGGGGAAGCGCACGTCGTGCACCTCGACGTCGACGATCGTGGTCATGAAGGCCCACCTCCGAACTTGAAGACCTGCTTCGGCAGCCGGTACGCCAGGTCGACGATGGTCTCGGCGGCGTCGTCCGCGGTCATCCGGTGCTCGGCGACGAGGCGGGCGAGGAAACCGGCGTCGACCCGGCGGGCCACGTCGTGGCGTACCGGGATGGAACAGAACGCGCGGGTGTCGTCGACGAACCCGGCGGTGTTGTAGAAGCCGGCCGTCTCGGTGACCGCCTCGCGGAACCGGCGCAGCACCTCGGGGGAGTCCAGGAACCACCATGGCGCGCCGAGGCGCAGCGCCGCGTAGCCGCCGGCGAGCGGGGCGAGTTCCCTGGTGAACGTGTCCTCGTCGAGCGTGTAGAGCACCACTGTGAGCCGCGGGTCGTTGCCGTGCGCGTCGAGCAGCGGGGCGAGGCCGTGCACGTACTCGGTGGCCTGCGGCACGTCCCCGCCCACGTCGCGGCCGTGCCGGGCGTGCAGCCACCGGTTGTGGTTGCGCACCGCGCCCGGGTGCAGCTGCATGACCAGGCCGTCGTCGAGCGACATCCGGGCGAACTCCAGCAGCATGTGCGCCCGGAACGCCTCGGCGTCGCCCGTGTCGGCAAGGCCGCGCCGCCCCTTGTCGTACAGCGCCGCGGCCTGCGCCGGACCGAGATCGAGGGTACGGGCGGTCGGGTGCCCGTGGTCGGACGAGGTGGCCCCGGCGGCGGCGAACGCCTCCCGCCGGGCCCGCAGCGCGGCCAGGTAGCCGGCGTACGTGCCGGTGTCCTCGCCGGAGACCTCGGCGAGCCGGTCCACGTTGGCCGACCAGTTGCCGAACTCCATGTCCACCACGTCGTCGGGGCGGAACGTGGTGACCACCCGCCCGCCCGGCCCGCCCCAGCCGTCGGCGGCGAGCTTGGCGTGCCGGCCCAGGTCGTCCAGCGGCGACTCCGTGGTGGCGAGCACCTCGATGCCGAAGCGTTCGAACAGCGCCCGGGGCCGGAACCCCGGTTCGGCCAGGCGCGCGGCGAGCGCGTCGTAGACGGTGTCGGCGGTGTCCGGGCTCAGCGGCGTGTCGACGCCGAACACGTTCCGGAACGTCTGCTCCAGCCACAGCCGGGACGGGGTGCCGCGGAACAGGTGCCAGTGCGCGGCGAAGCGCCGCCAGATGGTCCGCCCGTCGGTCTCCACCGGGCTGCCGTCGACGCTCGGCACACCCAGATCGGCCGGGGGTACGCCCTGGCTGAACAGCATCCGGGTCAGGTAGTGGTCGGGTACGACGAGCAGCCGGGCCGGGTCGGGGAACGGCTGGTCCTCGGCCAGCAGCCCGGGGTCGACGTGCCCGTGCGGGGAGATGATCGGCTGCTGCGCGGCGAGCGCGTACAGCTCGCGCGCGACGGCGCGCAGGCCGGGCTCGGCGGGCAGCAGCAGATCGCTGGGGGAGATGATCGGCACGGGTACGGGCTCCTCGGTCAGGGCAGGGTGAGCAGGTCGGCGACCCGGACGGGCGCGCCGGTCTCCAGCGAGCGGTTGGCGGCCAGGCCGGTGAGCAGGGCGAGCGCGCCGTCGCGGGCGGTGGCGGCCCGGCCGAGCGGGTCGGGTTCGCCGCCGAGCAGCACCCGGGTCATCCGGGCATCAGCGCCGCCGTGCCCGCGCCGGGTCCAGCCCTCGACCGGGATCTCCTGCGGCGGCGCCCAGAACGGCCGCAGCGTGAGCCGGGCCGCGCCCTGCTCCACCGCCGCCTCGTCGCCGTGCAGCGCCGCGCCTTTGAGCGCTCCGGCGACGGCCGGGCTGACGTGGTCGCTCTCGGTCACCTCCAGTTCGAGGCGGCCCCGGCTGCCGTTGACCATGACCCGGTAGCCCTCCCAGGGGGCGTACGCGGTCAGGTGGTAGGTCATCGTCGCGCCGGTGTCGTAGCGGGCCAGCACGGCGAGGTCGTCCTCGATGGTCACGCCGGGGGCGAAGACGTTGCGGTCGCGGTGGTAGCCGTCCTCGGCCTCGGCGTCGAGGTACAGCTCGCGCAGGCGCGGGTGGTCGGCCAGGCGCAGCGCGAACGGGTCGCCGTCGGCGGCCGGGGAACCGTGCGCGCGGTCGTAGTCGCGGGCGTAGCCGTGTCGGCGCCCGTCCGCGCCGTAGAAGAACAACCTGCCGTACGCGTGCACGTCGACCGGACGGGCGTCGAGCCACCAGTTGACCAGGTCGAAGTGGTGGCCGGACTTGTGCACCAGCAGGCCGCCGGAGACGGACTTGTCGCGGTGCCAGCGGCGGAAGTAGTCGGCGCCGTGGCGCACGTCGAGCAGCCACTCGAAGTGCACCGACCCGATCTCGCCCACCGCGCCGTCGGCCAGCAGCCGCCGGACCTGCTCGTGCAGCGGGTTGTAGCGGTAGTTGAACGCGACCGTGACGCGCCGGCCGGTCTCGGCGACCGCGTCCAGGATGCGGCGGCACCGTTCTGCGTCCACTGTCATGGGCTTCTCCACCACCACGTCGCAGCCGGCGCGCAGCGCGGCCGTCACGTACTCGTCGTGGGTGGCGTCCACGCTGGTCACCAGCACCACGTCGACGCGCTCCTTCGCGAGCATGGCGGCGAAGTCACCGGCGGCGTACGTGGGCACCGGCGGCCGGCCCAGCTCGGCCAGCCAGCGGTTGTGGGCGTCCATCCGGGTGTGGTTGACGTCGGCGAGCGCTACCAGCTCGGCGGTGTCGGCGTGGTCGAGCGCGAGGGCGCGGACGAACATCTCGGCGCGCGCCCCGGCACCCACCAGGGCGTGGCGGACCCGTTCCCGGGCCGGTGGTGACATGACGTCGGCCTCCCCGGCAGTCGGCTGCAAAGGTTTGCAGCCGAAGAAACCACGACGATGGATACGTCGTCAACGGATGGCGGCCAAGCCGTCCTATCCATCCGCATTGATGAGGTTTCGCGCGCCCACCGTGACCGTGGCCGCAATCGAGCCGCAACAATGGACCGTTGACACGGGAGCAACCGTTTGCATTAATGGGCGGCACCCGTGACCCCCACCACATCGGACGAGGGAGCCCGCCGTGCCAGCCACCATCCGGGACGTCGCCCGCGCCTCCGGTGTGCACATCTCCACCGTGTCCCGGACGTTCTCGGCCCCGCACCTGGTCAACCCGGAGACCCGGGTCCGGGTGCTGGCCTGCGCGGAGGACCTCGGCTACCGGCCCAACCGGGCCGCCCGGGCCCTCATCACCGGCCGTACGCACAACATCGGCCTGATCGTGGCCGACATCGCCAACCCGTTCTTCCCGCCGCTGATCAAGGCGGCGGAGGGGCAGGCCCGGCACCGTGACTACCACGTGTTCGTGGCCGACACCAACGAGGACCCGGTCGCCGAGGAGGACCTGGTCCACGCCCTGGCCAAGCAGGTCGACGGCGTGCTGCTGTGCAGCCCCCGGATGAGCAACAGCCTGATCGAGCAGGTCAGCCGCGAGGTCCCGGTGGTGGTGATAAACCGCCAGGTCGCCGGCCTGCCCTGCGTGATGATGGACGTCGGGCAGGGCGCCCGGGCCGCGATCGAGCACCTGCTCGGGCTCGGCCACCGCCGGATCGCGCTGCTCGGCGGCCCGCGCGGCTCCTGGACCGCCCGGGAGATGCGCCGCGCCGCGACCGCCGCCGCCCGGGGCGGGGGAGCGGACCTGACCGTTCTCGGACCCAACCAGCCCACCGAGACCGGCGGCGGCGCCCTGGCCGAACAGGTACGCCGCAGCGGCGTCACCGCCGTGCTCGCCTACAACGACCTGATGGCGATCGGCCTGATCGAAGGGCTGGACGCGATCGGGGCGCGAGTGCCGCACGACGTGAGCGTCGTCGGCGTCGACGACATCGCGCTGAGCCGGCTCACCCGCCCCAAGTTGACGACGGTGGCCACGCCGACCGCGGCCGCCGGCCGGACGGCCGTCGACATGCTCCTGCAACTCGACTCCGACGCGCCGCGTGGCGCCCGGGGCCGGGGCGCGGCGGCCGGCGACCGTCGCACCACCGCACAGGTAATGCTCCAGACCGAACTGGTCGTCCGCGACTCGACCGGGCCCGTCCCCGCGCCCGGCCGGGACGGCACCGGGGCCTGAGCAGGTGGCCCGGGCCCGCACAGCACTGCGGACCCGGGCGGCCCGTGGACGGCCGCCGGTGACGTCGTCGCCTCCCAAAGCCGAGGAGTGAGCGCAGATGCACCCCGCAACGTCCCCCACCGCCGGCGTACCCGCCGGGCGGGATCACCGTACCCCCCTGACCCGACGCCGACTCGTGCGCGGCCTGGCCGCCGTCGCGCTCGCCGTGCCCCTCGCCCTGGGCGCGGCCGGCTGCGGCGACGACGACGCCGGCGGCGACGGCGGCCCGGTCAAACTCTCCGTCTTCTGGTGGGGCGGTGAGGCCCGGGCGAAGCTCACCGAGGACGCCCTGGCCCTCTACACCAAGAAGAACCCGGACGTGACGTTCGAGAAGACCTGGCAGGCCAACCAGGGCTACTTCGACAAGCTCGCCACGCTGACCGCCGGCGGCAACCCGCCGGACCTGTTCCAGATCGACGACAACTACCTGGCCGAGTACGCCGGCCGCAGCACCACGCTCGACCTGGGCAGCTACCGCGACTCCGGCAAGCTCGACGTGTCGAAGTTCCCCAAGAGCCTGCTGGAGTACGGCGTGGTCGACGGCAAGCTCGCCGGTGTGGCCGCCGGGGAGAACACCCAGGGCCTCGTCTACAACAAGACGCTGCTGACGAAGAACGGGCTGCCCGAGCCGACCACCGGGATGAGCTGGGAGGAGCACATCGCCTGGGCCGAGCAGGTGGCGAAGAAGACGAAGGTCCCCGGTACGCAGGACCCGAGCGCCGACTACAAGGCGCTCTGGGTGTGGCTGCGCCAGCAGGGCAAGGACCTGTACAACGGCAAGGAACTCGGGTTCACCGCCGAGGACGTGACGAAGTGGTTCGAGCTGTGGAAGGGCGCGCGGGACCGGGGCGCCACCCCGACGCCCGACGTGATCCACGAGGGCAACTCCAGCGACATCACCAAGCAGCTCGTGGTCACCGGCAAGTCGGCCACCTCCTGGGTGTGGGTCAACCAGATGCCGGACCTGAAGAAGAACACCAAGGACGAGCTGGGCGTGGTCGCGTACCCGGGTGACCCGAGCGCCCAGTGGGCGCGCGCCTCGATGTACTGGTCGGTGTTCAAGGGCAGCAAGCACAAGGACGTCGCCGTCGACGTGATCAACTTCCTGAACAACGACCCGGAGGCGGTGGCGCTGCTCGGCACCGACCGTGGTCTGCCGTCCAACATGGACTTGCGCGCCAAGGTCAGCGAGACCGCCACCGACCCGGCCATGAAGCAGTCCATCCAGGTCGAGTCCGAGCTGGCGCAGAAGTTCGGCGCCTCGCCCCAGGTGCCGATCAAGGGCCACAGCAAGGTCAAGTCCGAGCTGGTCAAGGCCGCCGAGAACGCCCAGTACGGCCGGGCCACCCCGGCTCAGGCGGCGGAGCAGTTCGTCACCGCCTGCAAAGCCGCGATCGCCTGACCCCACGAAAGGACCGGTCCCGTGGCTCTCACCACGGCGCCCGGCCGGACCCCGCGTACCGGACCGGCCGGCCCCCGCCCCACGCGGCGTCGGGCCGGCCGGGCCCGGCTCGGCGAGGGCCTGGCGGGGTACGTCTTCCTCTCGCCCTGGCTCATCGGACTGATGGGCGTCACGGCGATCCCGATGCTGCTGTCGCTCTGGCTGAGCTTCACCGACTACGACATCCTCACGCCGCTGTCCGAGGTGCGGTGGGTGGGGCTGGCCAACTACGAGCGGATGTTCACCGCCGACCCGTCGTACTGGCACGCGGTGCGGGTCACGCTGACGTTCGCGCTGGTCGCCGTACCGCTGAAGCTGGCCGCCGCGCTCGGCGTGGCGCTGCTGCTCAACCGGGCCTGGCGCGGTGTCGGGCTGTTCCGCAGCCTGTTCTACCTGCCGTCGCTGCTCGGCGGCAGCGTCGCGCTGGCGATCGTCTGGGTCAACATGTTCAACCGGGACGGCGCGTTCAACTCGTTCCTCGCCCTGTTCGGCGTCGAGGGGCTGCCCTGGGTCAGCGACCCGGACTGGGCGCTGGAGACACTGATGGTGCTGGCGATCTGGCAGTTCGGCGCGCCCATGGTGATCTTCCTGGCCGGGCTCAAGCAGGTGCCCACCGAGCTGTACGAGGCGGCGGCGGTGGACGGCGCCGGGGCGTGGCGGCGCTTCCGCGCGGTCACCCTGCCCATGCTCTCCCCGGTGATCTTCTTCAACCTGGTGCTGGAGACCATCAACGGCTTCCAGGGCTTCACCGCCGCGTTCGTGCTCAGCAACGGCACCGGCGGCCCGGTCGACTCCACCCTGATGTACACGCTGAAGCTCTACATCTCCGGCTTCACCGACCTGGAGATGGGCTACGCGTCGGCGATGGCGTGGGTGTTCCTGGTGGCGATCGGCCTGATCACCGCCGTGTTCTTCAGCACCGGCCGGTTCTGGGTGCACTACTCGGACGGAGACGACTCATGACGGCGCTCGCTGCCACCCGCCGGCCGGGCAGTGGCCGGAACGTGCTGCGGCTCGTCGTGCTCGTGGCGATCGTCGCGGTGGTGCTCTACCCGCTGTTCTGGATGCTCGGCACGTCGGTCAAGTCGCAGGCCGAGATCGTCAACAACGTCGGCCTGCTGCCGGAGGAGTTCACCCCCGGCAACTACCTCGACGGCTGGACCAACTTCGACATCAGCTTCGGCCGGTTCTTCCTCAACAGCGTGCTGGTCAGCGGGCTCACCGTCGTCGGCAACGCGCTGTCCTGCCTGCTCGCCGCGTACGCCCTGGGTCGGCTGCGGTTCCGGCTGCGCAAGCTCTGGTTCACCGTCATGATCGGGACGCTGCTGCTACCCGGGCACGTGCTGATCGTGCCGCAGTACATCCTGTTCCGCAGCCTCGGCCTGGTCGGCGGCGACTGGCCGTACCTGCCGCTGCTGGTGCCGCAGTTCCTGGCCACCGAGGCGTTCTTCGTCTTCCTCATGGTGCAGTTCATGCGCGGCATTCCACGCGAGCTGGACGAGGCGGCCACCATCGACGGCGCGTCCCCGTACGGCGTGTTCCGGCACGTCATCCTGCCGCTGAGCCGCCCGGCACTGGTCACCACGGCCATCTTCTCGTTCATCTGGACCTGGAACGACTTCTTCCGCCAGCTGGTGTTCCTGTCCAGCCTGGAGGACTACACGGTCCCGGTGGCGCTGACCCTGTTCATCGACTCGACCAGCCAGAGCGCCGTCGGCCCGATGTTCGCCATGTCGGTGCTGTCGCTGCTGCCGGTGTTCCTGTTCTTCCTGGCCTTCCAGCGGATGCTCGTCGAGGGCATCAACACCAGCGGGCTGAAGGGATGACCGCCGTGCCTGCCTCCACCGACGCCGTACCCGCCCACCCCGTGCCGGCCCGTGGCGACTGGCGGGACACGGCGCGCGAGGCGACCGACCTGGCGCTGCTCGGCTTCGTCGTGGCGCTCGCCGCGCTGCCGGTGCTCACGCTCGCCCCGGCGCTCGCCACCGCCGGTGCCGCGCTGCACGACAGGTCGGTCACCGGCGCCTGGCCCGACGCGCGGACCAGCCTGGCCCGGTTCGGCCGCGCGCTACCAGCCGGGCTCGCGGTCAGCGCCGTCGCGCTCGCCGCCGCCGCGCTGCTCGCCGCCGACCTAGTCGCGCTCACCACCGGCCGGGTACCCGGCGGCGGGCCCGCGCTCGCGCTCACCGCCGTCGTGGTGGCAGCAGTGCTCGGGTACGCGGGCCTGGTCACCGTCGCGGTCGGGCGCACCGGCGGCCGGGGCTGGCGGGCCGCCGCCCGCCGGGTGGCGCGTTCCTGCCCGGAGCGCCCCGGCGTGTGGGCCGCCGCCTCCGGCGTCTGCGCGCTGGCGGTGCTGCTGGGCATGCTGGTCACGCCGGTCGCGGTGCCGATCCTCGGCGGGTACGCCCTCGCGGCGCTGCACGCGCTGGACGCCCGCCGCCCGGTCCCCGCCCCGGAACCGTCGTGACCGCCGAACCTCGTTCCGCCGCTGCCGAGCCGCGCCGCGCCGGGCCCGAGCCGCGCCCTGCCGCGGCCGACGCCGAGCCCCGGCTGGTCGTGGACGGCGTCGAGGTGGCCCGGTACGTGGTCCGGCCCGACCTGGACCCGCGCCACGGGCCCCGGCCCTACCTGCATCCGGTGCGGACCCGGGCCGGCACCCCGGTCACCGACGCGCTCCCGGCCGACCACGTCTGGCACCTCGGCGCGTCACTGGCGGTGCAGGACGTGGACGGCGTCAACCTGTGGGGCGGCCGGACGTACGTTCGCGGCACCGGCTACACCTGGCGCGACGACCACGGCGTCATCGCGCACACCGGCTGGCGGGAGCGGACCGCCGGCCGGCTCGACCACGACCTGGAGTGGCGGGACCGGCACGGCCGGGTGCTGCTGCGCGAGCACCGGCGGATCAGCGCCACGTCCGCCGGGGAGGACGCCTGGTGGCTGGACCTGTCCGCCACGCTCACCTCCGCGACCGGCGTCGACGTGCGCCTGGGCAGCCCGGCCACGAACGGCCGCCCGGGCGGCGCCGGGTACGGCGGCTTCTTCTGGCGGGCCGTGGCCGACGGGGAACCGCTTGTGCGCACCGCCGCCGCCATCGGTGAGGACGACGTGAACGGCTCGGCCGCGCCCTGGCTGGCGTTGTCCGCCACCGCGCCCGGCGGTGGCGCGTACACGCTGGTGTTCACCGGTCTGGGGCCCGGTGACAGGTGGTTCGTACGCACCGCGATGTACCCGGGCGTCTGCGTCGCGTACGCGTTCGACAGCCCGGCGGTGGTCGCGGCCGGGCAGCCCCGGCACAACCGGCACCGGGTGCTCGTCGCCGACGGCCACCTCGACCCGGCCGACGTCGCGGCCCGGATGGACGCGGCGGTCCTCCGGTGAGCGAGCCGCACACCTCCGGCACCACGGTCGCGGGCGGGAGCGGGCCGGAGGTGGTCTGCGTGGGCGAGACGATGGTGGTGCTCACCCCGGATGACGGCGGGACGCTGGAGCACGCCGCGCGGCTGACTGTCGGCGTCGGCGGCGCCGAGTCGAACGTGGCGGCCGGCCTGGCCCGGCTCGGGCACCGCGCGGCGTGGGTCAGCCGGGTCGGCGACGACCCGTTCGGGCGGCGGGTGGTGGCCGAGGTCGCCGCCGCAGGCGTGGACGTCAGCCTGGTCACAGTGGATCCGGACGCGCCGACCGGGCTCTACCTGAAGGATCCGGGGCCGGACGGCACCCGCGTGCACTACCACCGCGCCGGGTCGGCCGCGAGCCGCCTCGGCGCCGCCGACCTCGCGCGGCCCGCGCTGGCCGGGGCACGCCTGCTGCACCTGTCCGGCATCACCGCAGCGCTCTCCGGCACCTGCCGTGACCTGCTCGTATCAGCGCTGGACGGGCGCGCGCTGCCGGGCGCGCGGGTCAGCTTCGACGTGAACCACCGCCCGGCGCTCTGGCCCGCCGACCGGGCCGGACCGGTCCTGCGTGACCTGGCCGACCGCGCCGGCGTGGTGCTGGTCGGGCTGGACGAGGCAGCGGTGCTCTGGTCGGCGGACGATCCGGCCGCGGTTCGCGCGCTGCTGCCCGGCCCGGAGCTGGTGGTGGTCAAGGACGGGCCGGTCGGCGCGGCGGCGCTGCCGCGTACCGGGCCGGCGGTGTTCGTGCCGGCGCTGCCGGTGGACGTGGTGGAGCCGGTCGGCGCGGGTGACGCGTTCGCCGCCGGGTTCCTCTCCGGGCTGCTGCGCGGCCTCGACCTGCGAGCCTGCCTGCGGCTGGGGCACCTGACCGCGGCGCCGGTGCTGGCCGTGCCGGGCGACACCGCCCCGCCGCCGGACCCGGAGACGATCGCGCGGGCGCTGGCGCTGCCGGAGACGATGTGGACCGCGCAGGTCCGGGGAGGGAGTGGACGATGAGCGGGCACGACTTCGAGACCCTGTTCGGCGACGCGCGGGTGATGGTGATCCTGCGCGATCTGCCCGCCGACGAGACGGTACGGCTGGCGGAACTGGCCTGGGATCTCGGCATCGCCGTGGTGGAGGTGCCCATCCGTACCCCGGAAGCGGTGCCGGCGCTGCGCGCCGCCGTGACGGCCGGGCGGCGGCGGGACCGGATCGTCGGCGCGGGCACGGTGCGTACCCCGGCGCAGGTCCACGACGCGGTGGCCGCCGGGGCGGCGTTCACAGTGGCGCCGGGCCTGGACCTGGCGGTGGCCGACGCGGCGGCCGGGCACGGCGTGCCGCACCTGCCCGGCGTGGCCACCCCGACCGAGGCGCAGCGGGCACTCGACCACGGCCTGGTGTGGCTCAAGGCGTTCCCGGCGGTCAGCCTCGGCCCGGCGTGGTTCCGGGCGGTGGCCGGGCCGCTGCCGGAGGCCCGGTTCGTGGCCACCGGCGGTGTCGACGCCGGCAACGCGGGCGACTTCCTCGCCGCCGGGGCGCGCGTGGTGGCGGTCGGGTCGGCGCTCACCGACCCGGCGCAACTGCCGCGCCTGGCCACGCTCGCAACCGGCGGCGCGGTCACCTGACAGTACGGCCGGACGTCGTCGCGGTGGTCCGGATCGCCTTGACGATCGCCGGGATCGACCCGATCAGCAGCACCAGCGCCCAGATCAGCCCCACCACGGCGAACACCACGGCGCCCAGGTCGTCCAGGATGCTCACCAGGATCACCGGCACCAGGCCGTGCAGGAACTGCAGCACCACTGTGCACAGCAGCGTGGTCAGCGCCAGCACGACGAGACCCTTGTTGCGCAGGAACCGGGGCTGGGCGGCGAGCAGCAGCGCGACCCAGACCAGTTTGAGCAGCAGCGCCAGCCCGAGCAGCACCGCCGCGTCGTCGACCGGGAAGAACCCCCACACCGCCAGGTACGCCAGGGTGCCGAACGGCGGCGCCAGGAACAGCGACACCATCACCGTCAGCTCGACGAACGCGACGATCAGCAGGACCAGCGACACCAGCAGCAGCACGATCGAGAAGACGAGCGTGGCCACGCCCTGCACCCGGCCCTGCAACCGGTCCGGCAGCACCAGGCTCAGGCAGAACAGCCCGGTCGTCCAGAGCGCCACCACGTCGATCAGCGCCAGGGAGCCGATGCCCCGACCGGACGGCTCGGACACCGCGCCGACGTCGCCCAGCTCGACGCCGAGCTGACCGGCGCGCTCCCGCAGCGCGCCGCTCGCGTCGCCGCCACCGGTCAGCGCCGCCGCACCCAGCTCCACACCGACGACCAGCGCCACCGCGAGCAGGGCGAGCAGCAGGAACGGCTTGCGCAACTCACCCATGCCGCGTCTCCGTCCCGGTCAGGACCGGGCCAGCGTGACCGAACATCCGCCACCTCCCGGACAACGCAGGAGCACCTCGGTCTCCCGGTCCACCGCCACCTTCGCGACCGCCGGTCCGTCCGCGTCCGGCGCCACCTCGTCGGTCACAGTCACGTCCGCGTCGCCGGGTGCGCGGGCTGTCACCTCGAACGGCGTCGTGCCGCGCAGCACCAGCGTGCGCAGCGCGCCCGGATCGGCCACCCGCAGCCGGCACACCGTGCCGAAGGCGAGCGTCACCCCGTCGGCGGTGGCGGCCGGTTCGGCGGCCGGCGGCAGGCACGTCACCGCCACCGTCGCCGGGTCCACCGTCCCGGACCCGCGCCCGAGCCGGGCCAGCGCGCCCGGCCCGGCCGCCGGGTCGCCCCTGTCGTCGCGACGCCCGGCCACCGCCACCACGTACAGCGCCACCAGCAGCACCGCCACCGCCACCAGCAGCACCTTCTGCCTGGTTGTCATGGCCGGACGACGGGCGTGAAGCGGATCTCGTCCACCCCGGCGAAGTACCTGTCGGTGCCCTGGGTCTTGCTCACCGCCACGAGCGTCAGCGTGTGCGGCCCGCGGGTCAGCTCCACGGTGCCCACGTCCACCTCGTCGGTGCGGACCACCGTCGGGCTGAACCCGAAGAACGTGTCGCCGACCTGCCGGCCGTCGACCAGCCAGATCGTGTTCGCGTAGTCGAACGACGTGGTCCGCACTGTGGAGAACCGCCAGGTGCCGTCGGACGGCAGATCCACCCGCACCGTCACCCGGTCGCCCACACCCCGGCCCAGGAAGAACAGTTGCGCGTCGCCGGACCACACCACGTCGCAGCAGTTCTCCTGCGCCACCACCTCCGCCTTCGTGCCGGTGGGGGACTGCACCGTGGCGCCGGAGACGAGCGTCTCCGCCTCCACCGTCACCGCATTCGCCTGCGGCGGGGCCGGGGTGTCCGGGCCGCGGGTCACCAGCCAGGCCACCACCCCGGCCACGACCAGCACCAGCGCCGCGGCGGCGGCGATCCACGGCCACGGCGCGCGCTTCGGGGGTACGACGGCCCGCACGTCGTACGTGACCCGGCCGCTGGAGCGGGAACTCTCCTCCGGCGCGGTGTTCGCCGAGTACGCGAACCCGGTCATGTCGTAACGCCGGGGCGGCGTGCCGGGCGGTACGGCCAGGCGCACCAGGAACGACACCGAGCCCTGCCCGGGCACCACCCGCTGCGGCTCGGCCACCGTGAACCAGGCCCGCTGGCTGCCCTCGCCGGGCGCGACGTCGAAGACGACGGTGTCCGGCGCGGCACCCGGGTTCGACACGGTGAACGTCAGCTCACCGGCGTTGCGGGCGTCCAGGGTGAACTGTTCGGCGGCGGCGACGACTGTCCATTCGGTGGTCATGACGGCTCCTCGGGCGGATCGTGGGGCAGGGGTGCGGGGACGTGCGCCCGGCCGACCGCGCGCACCGTCGCCACCCCGGCGGCGGGCTCGGCGTCGTCCGGCTCGGGCGTGGGCGGCGGGCCCGGGTCCGGCGGCGTCGGGTCGGAGGGCGGGTCGGCCGGGTCCCCGGCGACGACCTCGACGGTGACCGCCGCCGGTTTCTCCGCCTCGACGATGCGGGTGACCAGTGCCAGCCGGTCGGCGGCGGCCGGTGGCACCCGCACCACCAGGTGGAACGGCCGCTCGGGCGGCTCGTCCAGCACGAACCCGGTCACGCCGGTGGCCAGCTCCAGCGCGGTCCGCATCCCGTACGGGGTGCCGCGCCACCGGGCCAGCAGCGCGCCGTGCGCGACGAGGTCCCGCAGCCGGCCGGCCGGCAACGGCAGCGGCGCGTCGGCGCGGGGCGCGGCGACCACGTGGTCCATCGCCACCCAGCGGGTCAGGTACGCCACGAACCCGTCCGGCGTCCGGTACGGGTCGAACAGCGCGTCGACGTCGGCGAGCACCGCCTCGTCCGGCGCGTGCAGCGCCTCCATCACGTCCAGCAGCGCGCCCAGCACGCTGCCCGGGCCGGCGGCCCGCTGGTACGCGGCCGACAGCAGCCGCTCAATCGCCGCTCGGCGCATCCTGCCGCACCACCTCGATGTCGTGCTCGCCGGAGCAGAGCAGCCAGGTGCCGGGGACGGTGACCACGTCGGCGGTGGCCTGGTTGGCGCTGGGCGTCCAGTCCTCGCCGTCGCCGCTGCGGAACACGCCGCGCTCACCCCCGGCGAGCACCAGCCGCCCGGCGCCGGACGTGCCGGTGGGCGCGGTGGCGGCGATGGCGTCGACCGGGACGAACCGGGTGCGGTCCCGCAGCGGCAGACCGCAGTTGACCATCACCGGCGACCACTGCGGCTGCCCGGCGAGCGTGTCCAGGCGGACCACGCCGCCGCTCTGCGTCGCGGCCAGCGCGAGCGGACCGCTGAACGCCAGGTCCCGGCAGGTGCCGCCGATCCAGCCGGCCGCCATCGACTGCCACTTCACGTCCGACTCGAACAGCCGGGTGCGGTGGCAGCCCTGGCCGGGCTTCTTCGGGTCCGGCTCGCCCGCGCCGCACCACAGCAGCGTGGCCGGGCCGTCGTACTGCACGGCGAGGACCCGGTTGTCCACGTTGGCGAGACCGACGTGGGCGAACGTGCCGGGCCGTCCGGCGGCGGTCGACAGGTAGACCCCGAATCCGGCCTGCGCGGCCACCGCCACCCCGGGTGCGCCGCGCTCGGAGACGAACGCGCGGACCGCGTAGAAGCCCCGGTCGGCGTCGGCCGGGTCGACAAGGATCTGCAGCGGCACCGCGCCGGGTAGCAGCGGCACCTCGTACAGACCGGTGTCGGTGGCCAGCAGCAGCGCACCGGTGCCGTCCCGGTCGATCCAGGCCAGGTCGCGGACGCCGGAGTCGAGGTCGGTCAGCAGCGTCCACGTCTCACCCAGGTCGGTGCTCAGCCGCACCCGGGAGCCACCGGCGTCGCGGGTGGTCACCACCGCCACCGAACCGGCCCGGGGGACCACGCCGGGGCGTACCGGGGCGGGCGCGGGGACCACCCGCACCACCGTCTCGTCGTCGAACCGGCCGGCCGGTTCCCAGCCGGCACCGGCGTTGGTGGAGCGGAACAGCACCGGGCCGCCGCCGGCGTACCAGGTGTCGGCCTGGTACTGGTCCACCGCCACGGTCCGTACCTGCGCGTCGGGCGCCTCGTCGACCACGAACCGCACCGACTCGACGTAGCGCACGCCCGGCTCGGCGTGCTCCAGCATCCGGTACACGTTGGAGGCGCGTAGCGGCTCGCCGAACGCCCAGCCGGCCGGGTTCAGCGGCGTGGGCAGCGGGCTGAGCGTCTGGTGCAGCCGGTCGTGGATGCGACGGCGCACCGCGTCCACGTCCTCCTCGCGGCGCACCACCACCCGCGCCTGGATGGACACCGCCTTGTACCGGGCCCAGCCCGCGCGCACCGCCGTACCCAGGGCGCGGCGCCGCTCCAGGTCGGCCTCGACCCGGCGGCGGGCCTCCTCCACCTCGTGCTCACGCAGCACCGCCACCGGCAGCCGCCCGCCGGGGCGGGCCGCCTCCGGCACGTACGGCACCAGCACCACCTCGACCTCGCCGGGCCGGGCGAAGCTGTAGACGGAGGCCCTGGTGAACGCCCGCGCCCGCGCCACCGCGCCGGAGCCGGTGGCGAGGATCTCGAAGTCCCGGGCGGTCACCGCGCGCTGCTGGGCGAAGAACTCGTACGGCCCGCGCGCCAGCACCGACTCCAGCGACTCCAGGTCCCGGCCGCCGGTGGCCGGCTCCGGGTTGTCCACCTTCACCCCCGGCAGCGGATCACGCAGGCTGGTCAGCACGCCCGCCGCCACGTTGCCGGCCGGTCCGCCGCCGCAGCGGTACCAGAGCCGCACCTGCCGCCCGGCCGGCGGCACCGCCGCCACAGTGGTCGCCCCGGCCGCCCCCTCGACGGCCGGGGCGCTCACGTCCGGGCGCAGGTCCAGCGCCGGGGCGAACGTGACCACCCCGGAGGCCCGGTCCACCAGGTAGACCTTCGCCTGCGCCCCGACACCGGCGAAGCTGTCCACCGGCCGCCAGATCTCGTACGTGCGCCCCTCGTGCTCGCGGGCGGCGGCGCCCAGCTCCACCGAGCCCGCCGGCACCTCCACTCCGAGCAGCAGGTCCAGCGCCTCGGTGGTACGGGTCAGCGGCGCGCGGGCGGCCCGCAACACCTGACCGGGCTGCCCGGTGCCGGTGCCCAGCAGCTCCGCCTCCACCGGCTCGCAGTGGTGCACACGTACCGTCGTCGTGGTCTCCCCGGCGGGCAGCACCGCCGGTTCGGTGGTCACGAAGACGACCGGCCGGGGGTCCGCCCCGCGGGCCGCGGCGACGCGGGTGCCGGCCGGCACCCGCACCGGGCCGCGGTCCGGGCCGGTACGGGTCAGGCGCACGTCCGCCCAGGCCGCCGCCGGTGGGTGCCGGGTGACGCCGAGCAGGTTCAGGAACGCGACGTACGCCTTCTCCGGCAACTGGTTCAGCCGGTAGATCATCACCTCGGTCAGGTAGGCGAACGCCTCCACCAGCGCCATGCCCGGGTCGTGCGCGGACAGGTCGGTCCAGTCCGGGCAGGACCGGGCGATGCGTTCCCGCGCCTCGGTGACCAGGTCGAGGAAGGCGCGGTCGTCCAGGTGCGGCACCGGCAGCGTCATGGCGTGCCCTCCTCGTCTCCGGTTTCCTCGTCGGCGGGCAGCAGGTCGACGGAGGACACCAGGTGGCCGGGGGAGAGGCTGGCCCGCACCCGGTAGTCGAGCCGGATCACCAGGCGCCACGGGTCGTCCGGGTCCGGGCCGGCGTCCACGTCGAGCACCTCGACCCGAGGCTCCCAGCGCCGGATCGCCTGGCGCACGTAGTGGATCGCCAGCCCGGCGGTGGTGTCGTCGTTCGGGGCGAAGACGAGCCGGTGCAGCCGCGACCCGTACCCGGGACGCATCAGCCGCTCCCCGGGCGTGGTGGACAGCAGCAGGTACAGCGCCTGGCGTACCGTCTCGTCGCCGTCGGTCATGGCGAGCCCGCCGGCGGCGGTGAGCGCGAGACCACCGGCGCGGCCGGCGTCGAAGCCGGCGCCGACGAAGCGGAAGGCCCTCATGCGTCCGCCCCCAGGAAACCCTGCCGCACGTCGCGGACCTGGTGGTGCACGGTGCCCGGTGGGGTGCCGTCGGTGAGCCCGTCGAGGTGCGACAGCACCACCGGCTGCCGGTCCACCCGCACCCACGTGCTGTAACCCACAGTGACGGTCAGCGTGTGCAGGCACGGTTTGATCGTCGGGCCGTAGTTCGGGCAGGCGGTGATGTCGCGTCCCTCCGGATCGGGGCGGATCAGCACCGGCACGGCCTGGACCGTCACCCACTCCTGGGACGGTCGGTTGCTCACCCGCCCGTCGTGTCCGCAGGTGATCAGCGAGTCGCGGTGGATCCAGCGCATCAGCCACCTCCGGCGGAACGGGCGAGCGTACGGGCCTGGGCGGCGGCGGTCTCGGCGTCCTCGGCCGCCGGGGCGTGCAGGAAGTCGACGGTGCGGCCGCGCACCACGACGGCCCGGCCGGGCGCGGAGAGCACCAGGTCACCGGCGGCGTGCACGGTGGTCAGCTCGGGACGCAGCTCGACGAAGCTGCCCGCGTCGGTGGCCAGGCGCAGCGTGCGCCCGTCGTCGTCGATCACGATGGACTGCCCGGTGCCGGTCCGCATCGACCAGCGCCGCGAGCGCCCGGACACGATCCCCGCGTCGTACGGCTCGACCGCGCCGAACAGCGAACCGAGCACCACGCCCGAGGCCGGTTCGCCGCCGGGCAGCGCCACCAGCACTGTGTCGTCCGGGTCGGGCAGCGCGACGATCCCCTTGCCCCGGCCCGCGCCCGGGCAGAGCACCGCGAGCCAGCCGGCGTCCAGATCGCCGTACGCCGGGAGCGTCACCCGGGCCCGGCCCAGCCCGTCCGGGTCGTCGACGTCGGTGACGGTGCCGAGCGTGACAGTGGCCGCCGGGGGCGCGGCGGACGGCGGCGGGCCGGGCGGTGCGGTGGAGAACCGGCTCAGGTGCCCGTCCGCGTCCACCGTGTGCACCACCTCGGTGAGCACGTACACCCCGGCCAGCGGGTCGGGGACGCCGGCCAGGGCGATCCGCCGGCCGGGGCGCAGCGCCGGGTCGCCCTCCGCGGTGCCCTCGGCGGTGACCAGCGCCGCCACCCGGGTGTCCAGCCCGGCCTGGGCCAGCGCGGCCAGCTCGTCGTCGCTGCGGCCCGGCTGGTCGACAGCCGTGCGGACACCGTCCGCGCCGACGTCGCCCGGATCCGGGCGCAGCGGGATACGCCGCCCGCTGCGCGCCTCGTCCGCCCGCTGGCTCAGCGGCTCGGCGCGCTGCGGATGCCAGCCGAGCACAGCGCACTCCGCGCCCGCCCGGTCCAGGTTCTCGGTGACCCGCAGCGCGTACACCGTCTCGCCGAGCGTCAACGGCAGCGGCTCCCCGTACCCGTCCAGCGTGAACAGCCGCAACCGGTCCCCGTCGACGCCCAGGTGCAGCCCGGCCCGGCCGGCCACCTCGCACAGCAGGTCCAGGTCGGTGTGCCGGTGCTGGAGCAGCCGGTCCAGGCGCGGCCCGTCGTCCTCGGCCGCCACGCTCAACCCCAGCCCGGCGCACAGGTCGGCGGCCAGCTCGGCGGCCGTCACCGACTCGAACACCCGCAGCTCCTGCCGCTTGCGCAGCCGGTGCAGCGGGTCGTACGCCCGGATCCGGGCCAGCGCGGCGCCGTCACCCGCGTACTCCCGCTCGACAGCTGTCACCTCGCCGGTGAACAGCGCCTCCGCCTGCCCGTCGAGGCGCACGTCGACTGTGGCGCCGGGGCGTACCGGCGGGTCGAGCGGGCCCGCACCGGGGGCGGCGGTGAGCGTCAGCTCGCACTGCGCGGGCCGGTCCAGCCGGGCGGCGACGCGGATGCCGCGCAGCCGGGCCGGGTCGGCCAGCGGCCGGCCGTCGACTGTGACCAGGGCGGCCCGGCTCACGGCGCACCCCCGGCGGTCGCAGGCCGCGCGGCGCTTCTTGTCGCGTCGCCGCTCCGGGGAGTCGTGCTCGCGGGGGCGGGGCGGCGCGAGGCGCCGGTCGCGTTGCCGCTCACGGGGTGCCTCCCGTGGTGACGGTGTCCGGCGCGACGGTGGCGGCGCCGACCGGCGGGACGGCGAGCGCGGTGCCGGCGGGCACGGTGAGCGGGTCGGTGATCCGGTTGTGCTCGGCGAGCAGCCGCCACCGCAGCGGCGAACCCAGCGCGTCGTGGGCGAGCAGGTCGAAGCGCACCCCGGACCAGCCCGGCTCGGCCGCGCCGTCGGCGGCGGCGACCACCGCAGACCCGGGTGCGACAGCGGGTGTGCTCGCGGCGGCCAGTTCCTCCTCGAACCCGGCGCGCGCCGCCTCCGCGCCCTCCGCGACGCGGACCAGCCTCAACCGCAGCCAGGACCGCCGGGGCGTACCGGTGAGGGTGAACGCGTCGAAACGTTCCGCGATCGCGGTGATCACGCCCGGTACGTTCCACGTCTTGCCCCAGACCAGGCGGACCAGCGGCGGGCGCAGCCAGCCGTGCTCGACCGCCGAGTTCTCGGCGAGCATCCACAGCGGCCGGGTCAGCGCGCGCACGTCCTCGGGGCGGGCCGGGGACTCCACGAAGTCGACGTCGAAGAGCAGATCGAGGACCAGTTCGGTACGTCCGCCGCCGGTGAAGACCAGCGGGTCGTCGGCCAGCCCGGCGCCGGTGAGCGGCCCGTCCGGTCCGCCGCGCGGCCGTACCCCGGCCAGCCGCGTCACCTGCACGGTCTCCGGGTTGAGCAGGCAGTCGACGCGGGTGCCGGACTCGTCCACGAGGAAGGCGACGCGCTCCATCAGTCACCCGCCTGTTCCCGGTCCAGACGGGCCGTGTCGCTCCACGGTGTGGTCCGCTCGGGAACCCACGCCGGTTCGGCCGGGAGCGCCGGCCACGGGTCCGGGTGCGCGGCGCCGTCGCCGGTCACCCGGCCGGTCGACGCCGGGTTCGTCGCGCGGGCCGCGCCGGCGTCGTCCGGGAGGGAGGGCCAGGGCCCTTCGGCTGCGGGCCGTTGCCACCGTCGCGTCCGGAACTCGCCGCCCGGCGCCGGGCCGAGCCCTCGGGGGTACGGCGAGCCGGCGACCCGCCCCGGGTAGTGGTCGACGGATCCGCCCTCGTCGCGACGAACCGCCGATCCGGTTCGGCTGCCCCCGGTGCGCGCGGCCGGTCCGCGCGGCGACGACGGGGGCGC
This sequence comes from Micromonospora sp. WMMA1949, assembly GCF_027460145.1. Taxonomy (NCBI): domain Bacteria; kingdom Bacillati; phylum Actinomycetota; class Actinomycetes; order Micromonosporales; family Micromonosporaceae; genus Micromonospora; species Micromonospora sp. WMMA1949. Next base: position 5,400,759 of record NZ_JAPZBG010000001.1, read on the forward strand.
GGCCGCGAAGGCGAGCGGGAACACGCCCCCTCGCTCGGGCGACAGGTCCGCTCCGGCGGCGTCATGCCGATGCCGTACCCGGCTCCGGTCGACCGGCGGGAGGTGCCGGAGTTCCTCCATCCGATCCGCGCCGAGGCCGGGTCGTTGCTCGGGCGGTGACGGCCGGGCCGGGTCGCCGGAGGGGACGGGGCTCTGCGATCCGCGCGCGTCACGGCCGCCGTCCGGGCCGGTGCGCCGGTGAGCGCCGGCGGGCGTGCCGGTGCCGGTGGACGTGCCGCGGCGATCCTTGCTGCCGGTGCTGCCGGTGCTGCCGGTGCTGCCGGTGCTGCCGGTGCTCGCGCTGCGGTTCCCTGTCGCTGTCGACCGTCTGGTGCCGGCCACTCCTGCGGAGGTTGTGTCCGTGGTGCCGGTGCCGGCGCCGGTGGACGTGCCGGTGTTGATGCCGGTGCCGGTGCTGGTGCTGGTGCTGGTGCCTCCGCCGGTGTTGATGCTGGTGCTGGTCTCGGTGCCTCTGCCGGTGGCGGGTGTGCTGCGGGTGCCCGGCCCGCCGACGTTGTCTCGCGATCCGGACCGGTCGGCGATGCACGCTGAACCCGCCCCGCCCGGCGAGCCGGCCGGACCGCCTGACGTGACGCAACCGTGTGACGTGACGCAACCGCCCGATGTGACGCAACCGCCTGACGTGACGCACCGGCAGGCGGGAGAACCCGCGAGCGACCCGGCGCCGCCCGGCCGCCCTGCGTCGCCCGAGTGGCATCGGTCCTCCACCGTCGACGGTGAGGTCCCCGGCCCCGCCATGCCCTCCCCACCATCTGCCCGCGTGGACGCCGTCCCCGTCCCGGACCGTGCCGCACCCCGCGCGTTCCACCCCGAGTGCGCCGATCTCCCACCTCCTGAGATCCCCGTCTCGCCTCCCGAGAGCCGCGGAAGATCTTGGTAGGAAGTGGCCCCTATGGGGGCCCTTTCGTACCAAGATCTCGACGGGTCGTTGCGGGAGACGGCGAGTCGGTTGATCAACTGGGCCTTCCATGTCCGCCACAGGCCCTTCCGGCGCCGCTCGGCGGGGGGCGGGGGAGGGGCGGCGGGTGGGGGAAGGTCGCGGAGCAGGCCGGGGGCGTGCGCCGCCACCAGGCGCCGCCAGTGCTCGGGCGGCTGGCCGGCCGTGCGCGGCACGTCGGCCGGAAAACCCGCGAAGCCCGTGGAGCCCGCGAAGCCCGTGGAGCCCGTGGAGCCCGCAAAGCCCGTGGAGCCCGCGAAGCCCGAGGAGCCCGCGGGTTCCGGTGAGCCCGCGGAGAACGGGAGGTCCGCAGAGCCCGGAAAGTCCGGGGAGCCCGGAAAGTCCGGGAAGTCCGGGAAGTCCGGGAAGGATGGTGAGAGCGGTGTGCCCGGTCCGGAGAGGCGATCGGCGGTGGCCCGCAGGGCGCGGGCCAGCCGGTCACGTGGTCGCCGGGGCGGCGGCACCGCCGGCCTCCAGTTCCAGGCCCTCGTACGCCAAGGTCAGCGCCTCGATGGCGATCTCCTGCGACAGGGTGTTCAGGTGCGCGCCCCGCCACCGGGTCGGCCACGCGTTGATCATGTTCCAGCGCAGCACCTCGGCGGTGCCGGCCGGGTCCAGCAGCACCACCGACACGTTGCGCCGGTTCACGGTGCCCTTGGCCGCCGCGTTCACCCAGTCCCACAGCTCGCGGGAGCTGGTCAGGCCGAAGTGGAGGGTGACCGGGGCGTACTCGACCTGGCCGGGCACGGCCCGGATGCGCTCGTTGCCCGCCTCCCGGTACGACAGCGCCGGTATCGCCACCTCGAAGCCGCTGACCTCGGTGAAGTGCCCGTTGGTGATGCCGTTGATGAGCAGCTTGAAGTGGTACGCCCGGTACGGGTCGACCGGTGCGCCCGGCTGCGGCGTGGCAGTGGTGGGCATGTCAGCCTCCGATCGTCTCGGTCTCGGTGCCGCCGGCCCACTGGCTCAGCTTGAACACCACGAACTCCGCGGGCTTGACCACCGCGATGCCGATGTGGGCCACCACCATTCCGGCGTCACGGACGTCGGCCGGGTTGGTCTCCTCGTCGCACTTGACGAAGAACGCCTCCTCGGGCGTCCGGCCGAGCAGCGCGCCGTCGCGCCACACCCGGGTGAGGAACGCGCCGATGTCCCGGCGGATCGAGCGCCACAGCGTGAAGTCGTTCGGCTCGAACACCATCCACCGGGTGCCGTTGGCGATGGCCTGCTCGATGGAGATGGACAGCCGCCGCACGTTCAGGTAGCGCCACTCGCTGGCCTCGGCGGCGAGCGTCCGGGCCCCCCACAGCCGGATGCCCTCACCGGCGAAGAACCGGATCACGTTGACGCCCTTGGGGTTGAGCACGTCGTGCTCCGGCCGGGTCACCCGGTACGCGAGGTCGACGGCGCCGCGTACCGGCTCGTTGGCGGGCGCCTTGTGCACGCCCCGCAGCGCGTCGGTGCGGGCCCAGATGCCGGCGACGTGCCCGCTCGGCGGGGTGAGCACGAGGTCGCCACTGAGCGGGTCGCGGACCCGGATCCAGGGGAAGTAGAAGGCGGCGAAGTCCGACTGCCGGGGCCGGTCACCGCCGGTGCCGGGCGGTTCGTCGTCGGCGTCGCCCGGCGTACCCTCGGCGGGTTTGTCGGGCGACCCGGACGACGCGGGCTTGGGCGGCTTGCCCGGCGTGGCGACGCGGGTGAGCCGCGAGACGTCGGTGACCTCCGGCGGCGGGTCGCAGATCGCGACCATGGTGCGCAGCCGCTCGGCCATGCTGATCAGGGCCTCGTGCGAGACCGGGTCGTGGTAGCCGGGCGCGGCCAGGATGGAGATCTCGTCGATCGCCTCCAGCAGTTCCAGGCCGCCGCGCCGCCCGCCGGTGCCGGTGAGCCGGCCGCCCTCGCCGACGTTGACGACCCAGCAGCGGGTGCCGCCGTTGTCCAGGAAACCGAACACGGCCCGGGCCAGCGGCGTGCTCTCCAGGTGCTCGCCGTCGGCGTACAGCCGCAGGAACTCGGTCCAGCTGTTCACCGCCAGCGCCTCGCCGACGTGGGCGCCGCGGTCGGGCGCGATCCCGACGAACGCGGCGGTGCTCATGCCGACCGGCCCGATCGGGCGGGCCCCGCTGGGCACCTCCTCGACGTAGATGCCGGGGGAGAAGTAGGTGGGCATCGGTCCTCCTCGGACGTCAGTCGGGCGCGCGGACGACGATCAGGTGGTCGCCGTCCGGATCGAGTTCGGCGGTGTGGACGCGTCCCGCGCCGACCAGCCGGATCCGCACCGGGGCGTCCGGCGCGTCGGGGTCGTGCGGCACGCCGGCCAGCCGGAACCGGCCGGCGGCGTCGGTCTCGGTGGCCTGGGCGGTGCCCACCAGCTCCACCCGGACGGCGGCGAGCGGCTGGTCCTGCGGGCCGACCACCCGGCCGTCGAGCGTGCGCATGCCGAGCTGCCGCAGTCGCAGCGGCCGGCGTACCGGTGGAGCGACCGGGACCGGCCGTTCCACCCGGGCCGGCGCGTCGAGCAGCAGCGCGGGCCGGGGCGCCACGCCCAGCGCCCGCCACAGCGCCGGGTCGCCGGCGGCCAGCACCAGCTCCGGCCGGCCCGCCGCGGTGGCGGCGGCGAGCACCCGGTCCAGCGCGGGCAGCGCCGCCGGCCCGCCGCCCGCGACCAGCAGGCGAACCACGAACCGGTACGGCTCGCGCGTCGCGCCGCCGGTGGCGGTCTGCCGGGCCGGTCGCAGCTCCAGCGGCCAGAGGGTGAGACCGCCGTCGGGATCGTCGCGCGGCGGACCGACCGGTACGGGCTCACCCGCGGCCCCGGCCAGCCAGCTCGCGACGTCCGCGACGGCCGCCTCGATCGCGCCGGTCATCGCGGTGGCGTCCCCTGGATGCGGTACGCGATGGCCTCGTTCCACACGTGCGGGTAGACGCCGATCTCGAAGTAGCGGGTGAACCGGTTGATCGGCGCGTTGGTGTGGTCGTGCCAGAGCAGCCACACCGGAGCGATGGTGAACAGCACGTAGTTGAGCGCCACCAGCGGCAGGTAGAACGGGCCGAGCAGCCGGGCCTGGAACACGTGCACGTCCTCGTGCCGCTGGATGCCCGGGCTGGACCCGGCGCAGACGGTGCCGATGGTGGTGGCGTACCGGGGGGAGACGCCTTCGATCACGTTGACCCGGCCGCTGCCGGCCGAGACGATCCGGTCGAGCTGGTGGCCGAAGACCAGGTGCAGGGCCAGGAAGAGCGCCCCGGCGAACGTGTTGAGCAGGCTCCAGGTGTGGTCGACGACGAAGAGGAAGATCCCCTTCGGGTCGGCGCCGTACGTCCCGGCGGAGGCGGACGCCCAGCCGAAGGGCGCGCCGAGGAGCAGTCCGACGACCGCGCCGACCAGCAGCCCGACGGTGCCGGCGGCGAGTTGCCCGAGTACGGCGCCGAAGACGACCTGGACGGCGGCGCTGAGGATGCCGAAGATCATGGGGTCACCTCTCTCAGACCCAGGAGCGGACGTAGCGGGGCTCGCGGCCCTGGGCGAGCTGGCTCGGCGACGCCTGCGTCGGCTGCCGGTTGCCAGGGGGGAGCTGGTTGATGCCGAGCGCGGCGGAGAAGATCACCAGACCGTTGAAGAACGCGATGATCCACTTCTCCGGGCCGGCGTCGGTGGCGAACGCGGCGGTGAGGTAGGACAGCAGGAGCGCGAAGCCCAGCGCGATCCACTTGCGCGCCTTGTCGCCGCTCGGGCCGATCAGCCCGCCGATGACGTTCGTGGCGAGCAGGGTGGCGGCGCTGGCGCCGGTGAGGCTGCCCAGGGCGGCCCAGGTGAAGAGATCGTTCACGGCGATCCCCCTCTTGTCACGGTGCGGTGGTGCGGTCGGGGTGGGATGGTGCGGCGGCGTCCGGATCACTGACTCCAGGTTCCGCCCGGTGTGCTCGTGGGCCGCCGGCGCGGGCGCCGTCGGTGGTCGGTGGGTCCGGCCCGGCTCAGGCCGGTGGACCGGCGGGTGGTGCGGGTGCGGGCGGGGCGCCGGTGCCGGCCGGGGCCGGGCCGGTGGCCGCCGTCGCGGTGGGGGCGGCCGCCGGATCGGGGACGCCACGGGAGCGCCGTCGCCGCAGCAGCAGGACGAGCACCACGCCGGCGACCAGCAGCAGGACGACCACGGCGGCGGCGACCGGCAGCCAGGGGAAGGAACCGTTCCCGGTCACCACGGCGGCCGGGCTGGTGGCGGGCGGCGGGGGCGCCTGGGCGACGGCGCGCAACTCGGCCGGCTTGGGCTGGTTGGCGATCACCTTCCAGCTGACCGAGCGTCCGGTGACCGTGCCGTTGGTGTCGAGCACCCGGCCGGGGAACGTCACCGAGATCTCGAACGCCATCAAGGTCATGAACGCCTGTTGCTGGCGCGGATCCTGCTGCCCGAACTTGCCGCCGTATTTCTGCGGGTCCAGCGGGAGCGAGAAGCGAATGAGATCCTCGTCCCGGACAAGATTCACACTTTCGCTCGTGAATTGTGCCAGTGGCGTTTTCCGGTACGTGATCTGAATGCCGTACGAGGTGGCGTCCTCGTACCGGGTCTCCGCTCCGGGCGGAAGTGAGGGAATGTTCGGCCGCAGTTCGGCGAACGCCACCGCCGGATCCGGGTTCCGCTGCTTGAGCACGGACTTCGGTGCGGTGAGCAGGAGCTGGCCGGAGACCGTGTCGTCGTCGTTCACGGTCAGCCCGAGGTTGAGCTGCATGCAGCCGCTCATGATCGCCACGAGGGCGAGACACACCGCGAGGCCGAATGCGCGGCTGCGGCGGAGTCTCGTATTCATGCGCTCAGTGTGAGCCGGTGCCGGTCGTCGGGCAGTCCGTGATCGGTCGCCGTTCTGTCGCCGATCTTACCGGCTCCCTCTCCCGTTCGGACGACCTCGAAAACGCGAGCGATCGATATTCTGAAGGATTGTCGCGACGCAGATGTCGACGGCCTTCCTCGCCGGAGCGTGAGCCGGCGTCACCGCTCCGGGGAATCCGCCGCGACGATCCGGAAGACCGGGATGCCGGCGGCGACCCGGGCGAACTCGGCCAGCGGGGCGTGCCGGTCCACCGGTACGTGCGGGCGCGCACCCGGGGCGAGCGCGAGGTGCCGGCGCAGGATCGGCGGCCGCTGCGCCACCGGCACCTCGACCAGCCGGACCGGCTCCCGGCGGCGACGGCGCAGCACCACCCGGCCGCCCGCGGCGCGCACGTTCGCCACCCAGTTGGCCCGCTCGCCCAGCATGGACACGACGTACCGCTCGCCGTCGTGATCGGCCACCACGATCGGCACCGAGACGGTCCGCCCGGTACGGCGGCCGGGCACCTCCATGGTCATCCAGTGCGCCGGGGCGAGACCGGCGCCGTACTGCCACGCCGCCAGCGCGTTCATCATCCGGGCCAGCCGGTTCGGCCGGCCGCCCCGGTACATCCACGTCATGGCTCCGCCCATCGGGATCCCTCCTTCTCCCGTATCCATTGACGGGCGGGCGCGCCACGGCGGCCAGGGCCGACCGGCCCGTACCGGCTCAGGCGCTGTCGCGGGTGACGAGCGTCGACGGGAACGGGGTGCTCGGGGCGACCGGCTCACGCGTCAGCACGGCAGTGGCCGCGGCGGCGGCGATCCGGTCGACCGGGTGGGTCGCCGTGGTCAGCGGCGGGCTGCTGATCGCCGCGTACGGCAGGTCGTCGAACCCGGCCACCGCCACGTCGTGCGGTACGCGGATGCCGCGCCCGCGCAGCGCCGCGATCACGCCGAAGGCGGTGGCGTCGCTGGCCGCGTAGACCGCGTCGGCGTCCCGCCACCGGCGCAGTGCCTCCAGCGCCGCCCGGCCGCCCCGCGCCGCGGTGAAGTCGCCGGTGACCAGCCGCTCCGGCGCCCCCGCCTCCCGCATCAGCTCCCGGTACGTGGTCACCGAGCGCTCGGCGCAGCTCAGCCAGCGCGGCCCGGTGACCATGACGATGCGGCGGCGGCCGGTGGCGTACAGGTGACGCAGCACCTCGCCGGCGCCGCCGGCGTTGTCGACGTCGAACGACGGCACCGCCGGCGAGCCCTGACCGATCGAGACGATCGGGCCGCGCAGCCTCGGCGGCACCGCGTCCAGCGCGGCCTGGGTCGTGTTGACCAGGATCACGCCGCAGACGCCCCGGTCCGCGCCGAGCCGGGCCAGCCCGGACGGGTCGGCCAGTGGCAGCCACTCCAGCGCCACGCCGATGCCGTGCGGCGCGCACACCCGCGACGCCGCGCTCACCACCCGGTGCACGTACGGGTCGTCCAGGACCGTGTCGTCGCGGCCCACCACGGCCACCACCAGGCGTACGCCTGCTCCGCGCACCAGCGAGCGGGCCGCGAGGTCCGGCACGTAGCCGAGGCGGTCGGCGGCGGCGTGCACCCGCGCGCGAGCCTGCGCCGAGGTGAAGCCGTAGCTGCCGAGGACCCGGGAGGCGGTGGCCCGGGAGACCCCGGCGTCGCGGGCCACGTCGTCGAGGGTGGCGGGGCGTGCGGTCGGCGTACCCATGTCCGCATCATGCCTGCTCCCGCCCGGATGGGCGATGCCATAACAGCGCTTGTGGTGGAAGCGCTCTCAGGTGTGCGATTGTCGTCGGGAACCAGACGGGGGAAGGGACCACAGCACCGTGAGCAGCACCATCGACGCACCGGCCGGGAAGCGGCCACCGGCGCCCCGGGCGGTGCGCAGCGCCCGCAACGGCGTCGCCGTCGTCTTCGCCCTCAACGGGCTCGCGGTGGCGAGCTGGTTCTCCCGGGTCCCGGCGGCCCAGGACGCGCTCGACCTCAACCCGGGTGGGCTCGGCCTGCTGCTGCTCTGCGCCTCGGCGGGCTCGCTGCTGGCGATGCCGACCGCCGGCCTGGTCACCCAGCGGCTCGGGCCGGCGCGCACGGTGGCCGTGTCGGTGGTGCTGGTCTCGCTCGGCCTGACCGTGGCGGGTCTGTCCGCCAGCCTGGCCGGCTCGGTCGCCGGGGTGGGGCTCGGCCTCGCCGCGTTCGGCTTCGGCTCCGGCCTGTGCGACGTGGCGATGAACGTCGAGGGCGCGGCCGTGGAGAAGCGCCTCGGCTACACCATCCTGCCCCGGTTCCACGCCGCCTGGAGTCTCGGCTCGGTGGCCGGGGCCGGGCTCGGCGCCGGCGCCGCGCACTTCGGCGTACCCGTCGGCGTACACCTGCCGGTCCTGTCCGTGCTGATCCTGGCCGGCACGCTGGTCGGCGCCCGGGCGTTCCTCGCGGCCACCGCCGAGGCGGCCGGGGCCGGGGAGCCGGCGGCCCGGCGCCAGGCGCTGCTGGCCGCCTGGCGCGAGCCCCGCACGCTGCTGATCGGGCTGCTCGTGCTGGTCATGGCGTTCACCGAGGGCAGCGCCAACGACTGGCTCGCGGTGGCGTTCGTCGACGGGTACGGGGTCGACGAGGCCGTCGGCGCCGCCGTGTTCGGCGTGTTCGTGGTGGGCATGACGATCGGCCGCACCGTCGGCACCGTCGCCATCGACAGGTGGGGCCGGGTGCCGGTGCTGTTCACCACCATCGCGATGGCGTCGGCCGGCGCCGCGCTCGCCGTGCTGGCCGGGAACGGCCCCCTCGCGGTGGCCGGCGTCGCGCTGTGGGGACTCGGCGCCTCGCTCGGCTTCCCGGTCGGGATGAGCGCCGTCGCCGACGACGAGGACAAGGCCCCGGCCCGGGTGAGCGTGGTCGCCGTGATCGGCTACACCGCCTTCCTGGCCGGCCCGCCGCTGCTCGGCTTCCTCGGCGACCACTTCGGCGTGCTGTCCGCGCTCGTCGTGGTGCCGCTGCTCCTGCTGCCCACGCTCGCGCTGGTGCCGGTGCTGCGGGAACGCCCCGCAGCCCCGGACGCGCAGGCCGGCACCCCGGCGGCGAAGGTCGGCTGAGCCGCTCCAGCCGACTCCCACCGTGCTCCCAGCCGCCTGCCAGGCGGGCGTGCTGCACTGGAGCGAACGCCGAGGAGAGGAGGCGGGCATGGGCTGGTTCAGCCGCCGGGCCGCCGACCCGACGACGCCCACGAAGCTCGACCGCGAGGCGACCAAGGAGGACCTGGCGCAGCTGGAGGCGTTCGTCACCAGCCGGCGCGGGGTCGAGTTCTACCTGGAACCGGAGACCACCGCCACCGACACGACGGTGGTCGCCATCGCGCACGACGGCGAGTGGATCCGCCGCCGTACCGGTTCGCCCCGTGCCGCCGGCAAGATCGCCCAGAAGCACGCGGTGCCGCTGTACGAGGCGGCCCGCACCGGCTACCCGGAGCGGATGCGGGCGTGGAACCGGGCCCACCCGGAGCGCCGGGCCCGCTGACGGTCCGCCACGCCGACCGGCTGGCCGGAGCGGTCAGCCGGTCAGCGCGGCGACCAGCGCGTAGCCGAGGAACGCCGCGCCCAGGCCCGCGGCCACACTGAGCGCCACATTCGCGTACGCGAGGCGGCGCCCGCCCGCACGGGCCAGGCGCAGCGTCTCGTAGCTGAGCGTGGACCAGGTGGTCAGCGCGCCGCAGAAGCCGGTGCCGGCCAGCGCCGTCACGCCCGGGTCGACGGGTGCCGCGAGCAGGCCGCCGAGCAGCAGCGACCCGGCCACGTTGACGGTCAGCGTGCCCCACGGGAACGGCGAGCGGTGCCGGGCCTGCACCGCCCGGTCGGTCAGGTAGCGCAGTGGGGCGCCGATCGCGGCGCCGATCGCGACGAGCAGGACGGTCATCGGGCCGCCACCGTCCCGGCGGTCACGAGGTCCGCCCGTGCCGGGCGGCCAGCAGCCGTGCGGTCACCGTGTCCCCGGCGGCGACCGCCGCCAGCGCGCCGAGCACCGTGGCGGCCAGGTAGACGCCCGCCGTTCCGGGCGCGCCGTCGGTCAGCAGCCGCTGCGCGTCGACCGCGTACGCGGAGAAGGTGGTGAACCCGCCGAGCACGCCGACCCCGAGGAACGGCCGGGTCAGCGGGTGGACCGGCCGGGCGGCGAGCACCGCCATCAGCACGCCGATGAGCAGGCATCCGGTGACGTTGACGGCGAACGTGGCCCAGGGAAAGTCGCCGGGCTGGTGCGGCAGGGCGGCCTGGGCACCCGCCCGCGCGAGCGCGCCGAGCACGCCTCCGGCAGCGATCACGCCGAGCACCGCCGCCGGGTGCGCGGACAGTTCCGTCCGGTCCGCCGGTACGCGCAGGTCGACGTCAGGATCGACCCGGGGATCCGACACGACACCTCCCACCAGCACCCGCGAGCATAACCCCGCCCTCCCGCCCCGCCCCCGCCCCGCTCCCGGCGATCTTGCGGTTTCGGCCCCGGCGAAGGGCGCGAACCGGACACCCGAGGGGCGGCAAGTGCAAGATCGCGGGGGAGGGGGTGGGGGCGGCCGGGGAGGGTGGGGGCGGGCGTACGGTGGGCGGGATCGCCCCGGGGCGGCGGCGTCCGGGGTCCCTCGTACCAGGAGGTCACCGTGGAGGAGCGCACGCCCCGTCCGGAGGAGCTGGATCCCGTCGAGCGGATCGGCGTCGACGAGCTGCGCGCGCTGCAACGGGACCGGCTGCGGCACTCGCTGCGGCACGCGTACGACAACGTGCCCCACTACCGGCGCGCGTTCGACGCCCTCGGCGCGCACCCCGACGACCTGCGTGACCTGGCCGACCTGGCCCGCTTCCCGTTCACCACGAAGGCGGAGCTGCGGGAGAACTACCCGTTCGGCATGTTCGCGGTGCCGCGCGAGCGGATCGCCCGGCTGCACGCCTCCTCCGGCACCACCGGGCGTCCCACGGTGGTCGGCTATACCCGCGCCGACCTGGACACCTGGGCGAAGCTCATGGCCCGCTCGATCCGGGCCGCCGGGGGCCGCCGCGGCGACCGGGTGCACGTCGCGTACGGCTACGGGCTGTTCACCGGCGGCCTCGGCGCGCACTACGGCGCCGAGGAGCTGGGCTGCACCGTCGTGCCGGTCTCCGGCGGCATGACCGAGCGTCAGGTCACGCTGATCCGCGACCTCGAGCCGGAGGTCGTCATGGTGACCCCGAGCTACATGCTCGCCATCGTCGACGAGATGGAACGCCAGGGGATCGACCCGCGCGCCACCTCGCTGCGGGTGGGGATCTTCGGTGCCGAGCCGTGGACCGAGGACATGCGCCGTGAGCTGGAGCAGCGCCTGGACATGCACGCGCTCGACATCTACGGCCTGTCCGAGGTGATGGGCCCGGGTGTGGCGGTCGAGTGCGTGGAGACCAAGGACGGCCTGCACCTGTGGGAGGACCACTTCTACCCGGAGATCATCGACCCGGTCACCGGAGAGGTGCTGCCCGACGGACAGCGGGGTGAGCTGGTGCTGACCTCGCTGACCAAGGAGGCCATGCCGGTCGTCCGCTACCGCACCCGCGACCTGACCCGGCTGCTGCCCGGCACCGCCCGCCCGATGCGGCGCATCGAGAAGATCACCGGGCGGACCGACGACATGATGATCGTCCGCGGGGTGAACGTCTTCCCGACCCAGATCGAGGAGCTGATCCTGCGTACCCCGGCGTTGTCGCCGCACTTCCAGTGCGTGCTCGACCGGCGGGGCCGGCTCGACACGCTCACCGTGCACGTGGAGCGGCGCGCGGGCGCCGCCGCCGACGAGGCCGAGCGGGCCGGCGCCGCCCTCGTCGAGCAGGTGAAGAACACGATCGGGGTGTCGGTGGCGGTACGGGTGATCGAACCGGACGGGGTGGAGCGTTCGATGGGCAAGATGCGCCGCATCGTCGACCAGCGGCGGGAGTCCTGAGATGGCCGGTGACGGCGGCCGTACCGCGGCGCACGACATGTTCGACGCCGACGTGGCGTCCAAGGGTCTCGGCATCGAGCTCGTCTCGGCCGGCGACGGCGCGGCGGTGGCCCGGATGCGGGTCACCCCGGCGATGCTCAACGGGCACGCGATCGGGCACGGCGGCTTCGTGTTCCTGCTCGCCGACACCGCCTTCGCGCTGGCCTGCAACAGCCACGGCCCGGCGACGGTGGCGGCCGGCGGCGAGATCAGCTTCCTGCGCCCGGTGCGCGAGGGCGACCTGCTGGAGGCGTACGCCACCGAGCGGGTCCGGCACGGCCGCAGCGGCATCTACGACGTGACGGTGCGGCGCGGCGACGAGGTGGTGGCCGAGTTCCGGGGACGCAGCCGCACCATCGCCCGCGACTGACCCGCCCGGCCCGGCCGCCGGGTGACGTCCCGGCCGGAGTGGCCCCGTGCCCGCTCCGACCCGGACGTCACGCTCATGCGGCCAGCCCGAGCGTGCGCCCGCCGGGCTCGGTTCTTCGCCGGCCCACCCGCCCGGGCCGTCCGGGCCACCGCGTGGCGCCCGGTCCGGCCCGCACCGGCTGCCCCGGCCGTCCGGGCACCACCCGCAGCGGGTCGGAGCGATCGAGCCGGTCCGGCGGGACGGGCGCCGGTCGGGCCCCTCCACCCGACCGGCGCGACCGTCCCGCCCCGAGCGGGCACACGTCCCGCTCGTCGGCGTCCCGGACCGGGACGCCGGTTCCCGCTCCCGGCACGCGGCCGGCAGCGGTGTCCTTCGCGGTACGCAGGCGGCGGGCGAAGTCGGCGCGTACCGCACGCGACAGCCGCAGCGCGGCCACCCGGGCCACCAGCGCGTCGACCGTCCAGGCGCCGGCGGCGAGCGGGTGTACCAGCCCCGCCGCGGCCAGCGCCCGCAGCACCGGCTCGGCCCGGCCGGCGGGCCAGCCGAGCATCGCCTCCACCGCGGCGGCCACGACCGGGCCGCCCCGGGCGGCCCCGGCCAGCAGCGCCGCCCGGTGCGTACCGTCGAGCCGGTCCAGCCGGGCGTCCACCAGGCGGCGCGCGAACGCCGGCACGCCACCGGGCTCGCCGGCCGGATCGGCCGACGCGTACGCGGTCGCGACGGCCGGATTGCCGCCGACCAGCGCGACCAGCCGGCCGGCGAGCGCGGCGGGCCGCCCGGCCCGGTCGAGCAGGTGCCGCAGCAGCCGCCCGCTGTCCGACGCATCCAGCGGCTCCAGCGGGATCCGCCGCGCCGGGGCGGGCAGCGGGTCGGCCGAGCCGGCGCCGCACGTGGTGACCACCGCCAGCGGCAGTCCCCGCTGGTCCGCCGCCACGTGGAGCTGGTGCAGGAAGCGGCGCAACGCCGGGGCGGCCCGGTCCAGGTCGTCCACCGCGACCACCAGCGGCGCGTCGGCGGCCAGGCCGAGCAGCGCTTCCCGGCAGGCGACCACGGCGCGGGCCGCCACCGTGTCGTCGTCCGGCGCGGCGAGGAACGCGGCGAGCGCACCGCCGCCCGGACCGTCCGCGGCCGGACCGCCCGGCCGGTGCCGGACCAGGCCGGCCAGCGGCGCCAGTTCCCCGCACGGGTACGGCGGGCAGGCAGTCACCCGCACGCGCACCGGCACACCGTCCACGCTCGACACGGCGCGGGTCACCTCGTGCAGCAGCCGGCTGCGGCCGCTGCCCGGCGGACCGACCAGGGAGATCCACCGGGGACGCCGCTCCCGCAGGGCCCGGCTCACCTCGTCGGCGGCGCTCGCCACCTCGCGGCGACGGCCGACGAGCGGCGTACGATGCCGGGCCGGCCTGCTCCCGGCCGCCCCCGTGACCCGCCACACGTCCAGCGGAAGCGCCTTGCCGGCGAGCGTCAGCGTGGCGAGTGGACGCTGCTCGACCAGGCCGGCCACCGCGCCCCGGGTGACCGGGCAGACGACGACCCCGCCCGGCGGCGCGTGCTCCTGGAGGCGGGCCGCCGTGGTGATGACCGCGCCGCTGGCCGCGCCGTGGCCGCCGTCCCGGACCCCGGCCAGGTCCAGCAGCACCTCGCCGGTCGCCACGCCCACCCGCACGCGCAGCCGGACACCGGCCGGCCGCCGCCGCGCCAGCGCGGCCTGGATGTCCAGCCCGGCCCGCACCGCCCGGTACGCGTCCAGACCGTCCGAACCGGACGCGCCGAACAATGCCATCACGGCGTCGCCGACGTACTTCTCCACCACGCCCCGCCAGCGGCGCAGCACGGAGGCGACGGTGCCGAAGTAGGCGCGCTGCAGCGCCCGTACGTCTTCCGGGTCGAGCCGCTCCACCAGACGGGTCGAGCCGACGATGTCGACGAAGAGGACGGTCACGACACGTCGTTCCTCGGGCACCGGCCGGCACGCCGCGATGACGGCTTTCCGACTCCCCACGGGCGTGGTGATCAACATCGCACCCACCCTTTCCCTGTTGTGGTGCCCGACGACCTCAGCAGACTTCCACCACCGGGTTCTCGGGGGATCTGTAGGACGACGTATGTCGGGCACCCGCAACCATTAGTCGTGTAGTCGACGCGAGGAGTACGAGTCCGGCCCGAAGGCCGTAGAACGGTGCGGGGACCTGTGACTAGGCTGCGTCCCATGGCCAGCGACGTGGACACCGCACCGCTCGTCGGCCGGTCCGCCACCATGGCGACGCTGCGGTCGGCGCTCTACGACGACCTGCGGCCCGGGCAGACCGGCGCGGTGTTCCTCACCGGAGAGAGCGGAGTGGGCAAGACCCGCCTGCTGACCGAGGCCGGCGAGCAGTTGCGACGCGGCGGCGCGCTGGTGCTCACCGGCACCTGCCTCGACATCGGAGACGCCTCGCCGTTGCACCCGGTCCGGCAGGCGCTGCGCCGGCTCGACGCCGAGCAGGCCGACGCGCGCACCACATCGGCCGTCCGCGGGGTCCTGCAGGTCTTCGACGAGGAGACCCCCGGCCCGGACGGCGCCGGGGCGCTGCTGGAGCGGGTCGCCCAGGGCCTGCACCTGGTGGCCGGCGGGCGTCCGCTGGTGCTCGTCCTCGACGATCTGCAGTGGGTCGACCGCAGCACCCGACAGCTCCTGCTCTACCTCCTCGCCGGGCTGGGCGACCTCCAGCTCTCCGTGCTGGCCGCGATCCGGGCCGAGTCGCTGCGCGGCGCGCACCCGCTGCGCCGGGTGCTCACCGAGCTGCGCCGGCTGCGTTCGGTACGGGTGATCGACCTGCTGCCGCTGGACCGGTCCGCCACCGACGAGCTGGCGGCCGCGGTGGTCGGCGCGCCGTTGCCGCCGGAGGCCGCCGACCAGGTCTGGCAGCGCAGCGGCGGCAACCCGTTCGTGGTGGAGGAACTGGCCCGGGACCGGCGCGACGGCCGCGACGGCCTCTCCGACACGCTGCGCGAGGTGTTCCTCGACCGGGTCGACGCGCTGCCCCAGCCGGCGCACGCGGTGGTGCACGCGGTGGCGGCGGGCGTCGAACCGGTCGAGCACTGGCTGCTGGCCCAGGTGGTGCGGCTGCCCGAGGAGGAGCTGCTCGACGCGGTCCGCGAGGCGGTCGCGCACCGCCTGCTGGTCGGCGCCGACGACGGCTACCGGCTGCGGCACCGGCTGGTCGCCGAGGTCCTGGCCCACGAACTGCTGCCCGCCGAACGGGCCGCGCTGCACCGCCGCTACGCCGAGGCGCTCACCGCCGTACCGGCCGAACTGCACCAGGCCCGGCTCGCGCACCACTGGCGGCAGGCCGGCGAACCGGCCCGGGCGCTGCCCGCCGCGATGGCCGCGGCCCGCGAGGCGGAGCGACTGCACGGGTACGCCGAGGCGCACCGCCACTGGTCCGCCGCGCTGACCCTGGCCACCGAGCCGGCCGCCGTCCTGCCCGACGGGGGACTGCCGGAGCCGGTGGACGTGGACCGGGCCGAGCTGCTCAGTCACGCCGCCGAGGCCGCGCACCACAGCGGCGAGCACGCCCGCGCCCTCACGCTGCTCGAGGAACTGGCCGACGACCCGTCCGGCCCGCCGGTCTGCGGGTTGCGCATCCGCCGGGCCCGCTACCTGGCCGCGGCCGGCCGGTCGGCACCCGCGGAGCAGGAGTACCGGCGGGTGCTGGACTCGCCCGACTGCACGCCGCAGGAGCGGTGCACCGCCGCGGCCCGGCTGGCCGAGCTGCTGCTGCACCTGGGCCGCTACGCCGAGGCCGGCGACCAGGCCCGGGAGGCCCTCGCGCTCGCCGCCGACGTTCCCGGCACCACCTCCGAGGTGGTGATGGCCAGCGCCGCGCTCGGGTTCAGCGAGGCGTTCCTGGAGGATCCGGCCGCCGGGCTGGCGGTGATGCGCCAGGCGCTGGACACCGCCGAGCGGGCCGGGCGCCCGGAGGACGTGGCCTGCGCGTACCTGCACCTGGCCGAGCTGCTCACCGGGCCGCTGAACATCCTCGAGGAGGGGGTGGTGGTGGCCCGCCGGGGTGCCGACCGGGTCGCCGAGCTGGGGCTCGGCCGCACCTGGGAGACCCGGCTGCTGGCGGTGGCGACGAACGGACTGTTCCGGGTGGGGCAGTGGGCCGAGGCGGAGAAGGTCGTCGCCGCCGCGCTGCGGCACCGCCCGTCCGGGGCCGACGCGGTCGAGCTGCTACTGGCCCGGTGCCGGCTGTCCGTCGGGTACGGCGACGTCGAGGCGTCCGACCGCGACCTGGAGGCGGTGGCGACGGTGCTGGCCGGTGGCGGCGCCCGGCACGTGCTGCCGATGCTCATCCTGCGCGCCGGCCTGGCCATGTGGCAGGGCCGGCACGACCTGGCCCGGCAGGCGGTGCAGCGGGGCCTGACCGAGAGCCGCTCCGACGACGTGATCGTGCTGGCCACGCTGGCCTGGCACGGGCTGCGCGCGGAGGCCGAGGCGACGGCCAGCCGCACGATCGAGGTCGACCCGAACGCGGTACGCCGACTGCGCGAGGTGGTCGACCGGGTGACCGGCAAGAGCGCCAAGGCGGGCGCCCCGGTGCGCTACGTGGCCGAGGGGTTCCTGGCGCTCTGCGAGGCCGAGCTGAGCCGGCTCGAGGACGGCCGCGGCGACCCCGCGCTGTGGGAGCGTTCCGCCGCCGAGTGGGACCGGCGCAACCACCCCTACCCGGCCGCGTACTCGCGGTTGCGGCAGGCCGAGGCGCTGCTGGGCCGCCGCAGCCGGGTGGCCACCGCCGGCAAGCTGCTGCGCCGGGCGCACGAGATGGCCCAGTCGCTCGGCGCGGTGCCGCTGACCGCGGAGATCCGTACCATCGCCGCGCGGGCCCGGGTGACTGTGGACGCCGCGCCGGAGGCCGCGCCGGTGCCCCGGCAGCGGGCGGCGGCGCCCGCCGGACCGGCGGTGGACGAGCTGGCGACGCTCACCGCGCGGGAGCGGGAGGTGCTCGCCGCGGTCGCCGAAGGGCTGACCAACCGGGAGATCGGCCAGCGGCTGTTCATCAGCGAGCGGACCATCGGCGTCCACGTCTCGCACATCTTCGACAAGCTCCAGGTCCGCACGCGGGTGCAGGCCAGCGCCATCTTCCTGCGCAACGGCGCGGAATAGGCGTACGTCGGCAATACGTCGTTCGACGGATCCCTGTGTGGACGGTGACTGGCAGGCTGTCCCGCGGAACAGGGGTGGCGTCGTGGGGGCGCCGGCCGGCTGATGGAGGAGAGATGACCGAACCGGTCTGGGGTCCTGTGCACCAGGACATCGTCGGCCTTCTCGCCGACCATCCCGCCGACGTGCCGGCGGTCGTGGACCATCTGACCAAGCTGCAGGACCTGCTGGTCCGGCTGCCGCCGCTGGAGGAGAGCTGCCCGCTCGCCGACTTCAACAAGCTCTACCTGATCATCACCAGCACCGTGCTCGACGGCCTGTACGACGACCGGTTCTGCGACCCGGCCTTCCTGGCCCGGCTGGACGTGGAGTTCGCGGCCCGCTACTTCGAGGCGCTGCGGTTCTGGACCGACTCCAGCCCGAGCACCCCGAAGGCGTGGTCGTGCCTGTTCAAGCGCATGCGCGGCCCGGACGCCCGGCCGCTGCCGTCCGCCGCCGCGGGCGTCAACGCGCACATCAACTACGACCTGCCGTTCGCGCTGGTGACCACGTTCGACAGCCTGGAGTCCGAGCCGATCGACGGCAGCGACCAGCACCGCGACTACCTGGAGATCAACAAGATCTTCGCCGAGCGGATCCCGGAGCTGCGCCGTGGCTACCTGGACAACTGGCAACTCATGATCGACATGGTGAACGGCGACATCGACGACTGGTACCAGGGCGAACTGGTGGGGTACACCCGGAACGTGGCCTGGCGCAACGCGCAGAAGATCTGGCGCTGCCGGCACGACCCGGACGCCCGCGAGTGTGAGCGGACGCGGCTGGACGACAACGCCGCGCTGCTCGGCCGGCTGCTGCTGTCGCCCCTCGGGGCGTTCCTGCAGTAGCCGGGACGGGGGGTTCCCGCGTCCCGCCGTCCGGGCGCGGGACGCGGGAACGCCCCCCGGGGTGTCGAGCCCGCCGCACCGGGTACCTCGCCGCCGTGCCGCGAGACGAACCAGCCGGCCCCGGGGCGCTCCCGCCGGGCCCGGTCCGCCGCTTCCCGTTCCGCTTCGACCCGGCGTTCCGGCTGCCGCTGGCCCTGCTCGGGGTCCGGCCCGCCACGGCCTGGCTGGACTGGGGACCGGACGCGCTCGTCGTCCGGTTCGGTCCCTGGCTGCTGCGCACCACGCCGGACAACGTCACCGGGGCGGAGCTGAGCGGACCGTACCGCTGGTGGCGGGCGATCGGCCCGCACCTGTCGGCGGCCGACGGCGGGGTGACCTTCGGCGCGAGCGTGGCCGGCGGCGTCTGCCTGCGCTTCGCCGAGCCGGTTGCGGCGCTGGTGCCCGGCCCTTGGCTGCGGCACCCGGCGGTGACCGTCACCGTGGCCGACCCGGCGGCGGTGCGCGCGCTGGCCCGCTGACCGGATCTTTGACCGGTTCGGCCGAGCCGCGCCCGGGACAAGCCCTACCGTCTTTGCCAGGGGGACGAAGGGGAGCAGATGGGGCAGGCGGGGGACGCGGAGCAGCCCAGGCGTGCGCGGGAGCGGCGCCGGGAGGCGCACGCGGCCGCGGCGGCCCGCGCCGGGCGGCACGGCGACCACGCCGAACGGTCCGGCCGTACGGCGCCGGAACTGCCGGAACGGGTGGCGGCCCCGGCACGGCCGGCCGCGCCGGCGGGCCGGCTGCACCGGTGGCTGTTCGCGCACCGGGTCGAGCCGGTCGGCCCGGAGGTCCGCGAGCACCAGACCCGGTCCCACCCGTGGTGGCAGGTGATGTGCCTGACCGGCGTCGACTACTTCTCCACGCTGTCCTACCTGCCCGGCATCGCCGCCGTGGCGGCCGGCGCGCTCAGCCCGCTGGCCACGCTGCTGATCGTGGCGCTGACGCTGCTCGGGATGCTGCCGATGTACCGCCGGGTGGCCCGGGAGAGCCCGCACGGGCAGGGCTCGGTGGCCATGCTGGAACGGCTGCTGCCGTTCTGGCGGGGCAAGGTCTTCGTGCTGGTGCTGCTCGGCTTCGTCGCCACCTCGTGGATCATCACGATCACGCTCTCCGCCGCCGACGCCAGCGTGCACCTGCTGGAGAACCCGGTCCTGCCCGCGTCGTTCCCGCACGGGCAGACGGCGGCGGTGCTGGTCACCGTGGCACTGCTGCTCGTGCTCGGCGGCGTGTTCCTGCTCGGGTTCAGCGAGGCCGTGCAGGTCGCCATCCCGCTCGTGGCGGTGTTCCTGGCGCTGAACGCGGTGGTGGTGGTCGCCGGCGTGGCCGAGGTCGCCGCCGACCCGGGTCTGCTCGACGACTGGACCGGGCGGCTGGCCGACGCCGGCGGGCCCGGCGACATCGTGGTCACGAGCGTGCTCGCGTTCCCGCTGCTGGTGCTCGGCCTGTCCGGTTTCGAGACCGGGGTGAGCATGATGCCGCTGGTGCGCGGCGAGGGCGACGACGCGCAGCGGCGGCTGGACGCCCGGATCCGCAACACCCGGCGGCTGCTCACCACGGCCGCGCTGATCATGTCGGTCTACCTGATCGCCACCACGTTCGTCACCACCGTGCTGATCCCGCCGGAGGCGTTCGACCCCGGCGGGCCGGCCAACGGCCGGGCGCTCGCCTTCCTCGCCCACGAGCACCTCGGGGAGGGGTTCGGCACCGTCTACGACATCAGCAGCGTGCTCATCCTCTGGTTCGCCGGCGCGTCGGCGATGGCCGGGCTGATCAACATCGTGCCCCGTTATCTGCCCTCGTACGGCATGGCGCCGGAGTGGGGGCGGGCGGTGCGCCCGGTGGTGCTCGTCTACACCGCGATCAGCATCGCCATCACGATCGCGTTCGGCGCCGACGTGAACGCCCAGGCCGGCGCGTACGCCACGGGCATCCTCGCGATGATGGTCTCCGGCGCGATAGCGGTGACCATCGCGGCGTTGCGCGCCCGCAGCCGCGCCGCCGCGGCCGGCTTCGCGCTGCTCACCGCCGTGCTGCTGTACGCGCTGGTGGAGAACGTGGTGGCCAAGCCCGACGGGATCACCATCTCCGGGTTCTTCATCGCCGGGATCATCGCGGTGTCGCTGATCTCCCGGGTCACCCGGACCACCGAGCTGCGCGCCGAGCGGATCGAGTTCGACGAGCCGGCCCGACGCTTCGTCGACGAGTCCGTCGCCCGGGACGGGCGGCTGCACCTGATCGCCAACAAGCGGCAGCGCGGGTCGGTCAAGGAGTACCGGGTCAAGGAGCGGGCGCAACGGTCGATGAACCCGGTGCCGGGCGCCGCCGACGTGCTGTTCCTGGAGATCGACGTGAGCGACCCGTCCCAGTTCAGCCAGGTGCTGCGGGTGCACGGGGTGGAGTCCGGTGGCTTCCGGATCCTGCGCGCCAGCAGCCCGGCCGCGCCGAACGCGATAGCCGCGATCCTGCTGGCGCTGCGCGACGCCACGGGCGTGCGCCCGCACTGCCACTTCGAGTGGTCGGAGGGGAACCCGATCGCGCACCTGCTGCGCTACCTCATCCTCGGCCGGGGCGACACCCCGCCAGTGGTGCGGGAGATCATCCGCAAGTCCGAGCCGGACCCGACCCGCCGTCCCGGCATCCACGTCGGCGGGTGAGGAACGGCCGGGACACGGGACCGGCCGAGGCGCGGTGGGCTAGCCGAGCGCGCGTACCCGGGCGAGCAGGTCGCGGGCGCAGAAGTCCAGGAAGCCGTCCGGGTCCGGGCCGGCGTTCTGGAACACGATGTGGTCGAAGCCGGCCTCGACGTACGTCCGCGCCTTCTCCACGTGCGGCGTCGCGTCCGGGCCCACGGAGAACTGCCGCCGGATGTGGTGGTCCTCGACCCAGGAGGTGGCGGCGTCGAAGTTCACCGGGTTGGGCAGCTCGCTCATCACCTTCCAGCCGGTGACCGCCCAGCGGCTGGTCTCCTTCGCCGCGCGTACCGCCGACTCCTCGTCGGCGGCCCAGGCCATCGGCACCTCGGCGTAGCGGGGGCCCTGGCCGCCGGCGTTGCGGTACTGGTCGACGATCGACGCCTTCGGCTCGGTGGCGAACAGTCCGGTGCCCAGCTCGGCCGCGAGACCTGCCGACTCCCGGCCGCTGGCGGCCACGGCGAGGACCGGCGGCTGGTCGGGCAGGTCCCAGATCCGGGCGTCCTCCAGCTGCAGGTGCCGGCCGTCGTACGAGCGGTATCCGCCCTGCCAGAGCAGCCGGATGATCTCCAGCGCCTCGCGCAGCCGCTCGTGCCGCCCCCGGACGCTCGGGAATCCCTGCCCGACGACGTGTTCGTTGAGCCGCTCGCCGGCGCCCACCCCGAGCGTGAACCGCCCGTCGGAGATCAGCGCCATGGTGGCGGCGGCCTGCGCGACGATCGCCGGGTGGTAGCGGACCGAGGGGCAGGTGACCCCGGTGGCGAGGCCGATGCGGGTGGTACGCGCGGCGATGGCGCCGAGCGCGCTCCAGGTGAAGCAGGAGTGCCCCTGCACCTCCAGCCAGGGATGGTAGTGGTCGCTCATCTCGACGAAGTCGAAGCCGGCCTCCTCGGCCCGGACCGCCTGCCGGATGAGTTCCTGGGGCCCGAACGCCTCCGAGGCGAGCTTGTAGCCGATCCGCATGCCCGGTTCTCCGTTCCCGTCGTCGGCGAACCGCTGCCGTTCCCACCCGTTCCGCCCGCAAACCCGGCCGGACCCAGCCTCCTAGGATGCCGTAGGGGTGGTGACCCGGCGGACACGAAACGGCCCGCGCTCGACGGGCGGGCGCGGGCCGGGAGGGGAGTACGGGAGCGGCGGCCTACTTCGACGGCTCGGGGAGCTTGCAGTCCACCTTCGGGTTGGCGCCGATGTAGTTCAGCGGGCCGGCCACGATGGTGACCAGGATCGTGCCCGCCTCCGCACAGTTGGTTTCGTCGTTGCCGTAGTAGCCGCGCTGACCGGCGGCGATGGCGCCGATGATGAGCCAGATGACGACCAGGACGCCGACTATCGAGGTGCCGCGCATCAGTTGCCTCCACTGGGGTTGTGGTGGATTCGAGGTGGAGGCCTTGTACCCCGTCCGGGTGATCCGCCAAACGGCGCGCAGGTGCCGGCACGGCCGATTCCGATTACCTCAGTGCGGCGGCATCGGCTCCTCCGGCGGGCGGCCCCGGCTGCGGCGGTAGTCGGCGAACGCCACTCCGGCCAGGACCAGCATCGCCCCGGCCGAGGCGTAGACCGGCGCGAGGAACAACCCGGCCGGCGCGATCGACAGCAGCGCCAGCACCCCGCCCGGCCGCGACGGCGAGACCCGGCTGAACACCTCGTACTCGAAGGCGGCCCGCCCGGCCAGGAACAGCGCCGGCCCGCCGAGGATCACCGCCAGCCAGGCCGGCGGCGTGTGGCCGGTCGGCTCCAGCAGGACCAGGTCGAACCCCGCCGCGGTGGTCACCACCCCGGCCACCATCAGCAGATGGGTGTACGGCGCGGTGTTGAGAAACCGGCTCGGCTGGGCGGCCCGGGCGATGGCGTGCGGCAGCAGCTCACCGGACTTGTGTACGTAGATGCGCCAGAGCAACAGCGTGGTGGCGAACGCGGTGGCGAACGCGACCAGGTTCTCCGCCTCGGAGTGGTGCAGGCTGAACACGGTGCCGGCGACCAGCACGGCGTCGCCCAGCGCGATGATGAAGAACTGCTGGTACCGCTCGGACAGGTGCTCGGCGGTCACGTTGCGCTGGGCCTCCGGCACCGCGCCCAGACCGGGCACCGGGTACGCCAGACGGAACCCCAGGTAGTCGATGGCCAGGGCGGCGGCCCAGAACCACAGGCGGGCGGTGCCGTGCGCGGCCAGCGCGCCGACCAGCCAGGGCACCGCCGACACGGCGAACCAGACGAAGATACGCAGTGCCCGGCGGTTGCTCTGCGGGTGCCGCCGGACGGCGGGCATGAGGAACAGGCCGCGTCCGAGATGGATCGCCACGTACGTGCCGCCGAACACCAGCCCTCGGGCGCCGAACGCCTCCGGGATGGCGGTGGTCATCAGCAGGGCGCCGAACATCACCGCCACGATCAGCAGCTTGATCTCGGTACGCTGCGGGTCGTAGATGTCGGTGACCAGCGTGGTGATCGCCCAGGTCCACCAGATCGCCATCAGCATGACCAGGGACTCGGCGGCCCGTTCCCAGGTCACCGACCCGACCAGGTTGCGCGAGATCAACGCGAGCGCGACCACGTACACCAGGTCGAAGAAGAGTTCGAGCAGCGTCACCCGGCGCGGCGCCTCCGGGTCGCGGACCGGCGGTCGCCGGCCTGCGGGCTCCGGCGCTGCGGTGGGCACGAGACGCTCCTGCGGGTGGCGGTACGCGCGGCGGGCCGTCGCGGCCCCTCACCGACCGTAGCGACGCCCGTCCCCGCCCGGTCCGTTTTCCGGCATACCGCTCCGGGTGGGGGTGATGGGGTGGTGATGTGGCCAGTCCGGCGTGCTGGCGGATGGCGGAACGCGCCGGGCCGGTGGCGACCATCGTCACCACCGGCCCGGAACGCGCAGGACCGTCTACTCGGCGCCGGCCGGGAGCACCCGGTCGGCATCCGCGCCGATACCCGCCAGCACCTTCGCCTGCTGCGGCCAGGTGGCCAGACCCGGCGCGGAGCGCAGGCCGGCGGCCTTCACGGTCTGCCGCAGCGCGGCCTCGTCCAGCTCGGCGAGCTGCCGGTAGGTGCGGATCCCGGCGTCCTGCAGGGCGGCGGCCAGCTTCGGCCCGATGCCCTGGATCCGCCGGAAGTCGTCCGGCGCGTCGCTGTCCGCCGCGGCCGGGGCGCCGTTCTCGACCGAGGTACGCGGCGCGGGCACGGCGACCGGCTCGGCGGCCTCGACCGGCTCGGTGGCCTCGACCGGCGCGGCCTCGGTGGCCGGCGCGTCGACGGCCGCGCCGACCGCGGGCTGCTTCTCCGTGACGGGCTCGTCCTCGGCGAGGGTGGCCGGAGCCGCCACCGGCTCGGCGTCGGCGGTGGCCGGAACCGTCACCGGGTGGGCGTCGGCGGTGGCCGGAGCCGGCTCGGCGTCGGCCACGGGCGCGGCAACCTGCTCGGGCTCGGGCTCGGGCTCGGGCTCGGCCGAGGGCGACACCGGCTCGGCGGCGACGGGCTCGGACACGACGGGCTCGGCGGTGACCGGCTCGGTGGCGACGGGCTCGGACACGACCGGCTCGGACACGACCGACTCGGCGGCGACCGGCTCGGACACGGCGGGCTCGGCGGCGACGGCCTCGGCGGCGGCGGGGGAGGACTCGGCTGGCTCGTCGGCGGTGCGGGCGGCGGTGGCGACGGCCGGTTCGGCGGTCGCGGACTCGGTGGGCGCGGGCTGCTCGGCCAGCGTGGCGGCCGCCGGGGGCTCGTCGACCACGGCGACCGGGCGCGGCTCGTCGACGGTGGCGGTCACCGCGGGGGTGGTCTCCACCGTGGGCGTCGCCGGGGTGCCGGACCGGCGGCGGCCGACCAGGAACCAACCGGCGCCGAATCCGATGAGCAGGGCCAGTATCACGAAAAGCCACTGCCCGAAGCTCGACGGCATGGCCAACCTCCTTCTATATGTACGTGCACGACGGTGCCGAAAGACTCGGGGCAGCTTCGCACACGCGCGCGGCGCACGACAGGCAGGCCGGGGCCGGGCCACGACGGTGGGACCGGCGGTGTCGGCCGGTGGCCGGAGCATGACCGAGCGTGTGCCGTACGGCCGCGTCGAACGGCGTCGGAGGGCGGGGAGACGCCCCGGAACCCGGTGCCGTGCGTGGTTCCGGGGCGTCCCGTCCGTCGCCCGTGGCCGGTCAGTGGATCCGGTCGGGCGCAGGGGTGTCGGAGGCGTCCCAGCTGTAGAAGCAGCCGGCCACGGCGTCGCGGGGGGAGTTCCAGGTCGGCAGGTACGGCGAGGTGTGCGCGGAGAGCCGCTTGTTCACCTGTTCGTAGAGCGGGTGGTCGCGCAGTTCCGCGGTCAGCCCGGGGTCGACGTCGACGGTCTCCATCAGATGGACGCACAGGTCGTGCAGGTAGTACAGCGACCGGTGCCGCACGCCGGTGAGGTGGGGGAGTTCGGTCGCGTCGGCCTCGGCGAAGATCTGCGCCACCCGTCCCTGCGCGCCCGGCACGATCCGGCTGACCACCAACAGTCGACTCATCGTGACCCCTCTCGCCGCGGCGGTGCTGGGTTCACGGTGCCGGTCGCGCTGTCACCTGGCCGTCACCGCGTACCCCGGGGCATTGATGGTGGTGGCGGCGCGGCGGGGGCGCGCGGCGCCGGCTTGGCGGTCCGGTCGGTGCGGCGCGGCGGCGGCTCCGGGCGGCTGGCCCGGCGGATCGGCGCGAGGGTGTCGTCGAGCAGCGCGGTCATCGCCGGGGACGGTTCCAGGCGCAGCTCGCGCAGGAGCAGGTCCCGGTAGACGTAGAAGGAGTGGACCGCCTCGAACGCGTTGCCCTCGGCCAGGTGGATGCGGACCACCAGTCGGTGCGGGGTCTCCCGCAGCGGCTCGGCGGCCATCGCCTCCAGCGCGGCCTCCAGCGCCTCGCCGTGCCGTCCGGCGGCGAGGTGGTTGCCGGCGAGTTCCTCCAGCATGTGCAGGCGCAGCTGGCGCAGCCGTTCGCGTTCCAGCAGCACCCAGTCGTCGTACCAGCCGGGGAGCAGGTCGTGGCGTCCGGCGCCGGCGGCGCCGCGCGGGACGGCGCCCTCGCGGACCAGCGCGGCGGTCTCCACCAGGTCGTCCACGTCGAGGCGGACGGTCGGTCCGAGGCGGACGGTGTCGCCGTCGGTGCGCAGCGGGCAGCACGGGTCCTGCCGCAGCCGCCACAGGGCGGTCCGCAGCGACGACAGCGCCCGCTCCTCCGGCGTCTCGGGCCACAGCAGCCCGGCGAGGTGGCTGCGGGTCGCGGCCGGCCGCAGGCCGATCAGGGCGATGACGCGCTGCAACCCCCGGGGTACGACCACCGGCGCGTCGTCGTGCAGCAGCTGGAATCCGCCGAGCAGGTGCAGTGACACCCGTGGGGCGGGTTCGCCCGCCGTCGGCATTCTCGATCCACCCGACACGGCGCACCCCCCAGCACCGGAACCCTCGTCCCGACGTATCGCGTTGCCCGGACCGCCGCCCGCGACGCCGGTGTCGGAACGCCTCCGCCACGGCCGGAAGCTCCACCGTGGCCGGGCTGACCGAGACGCAGAATATCAACGCCTGTTACTCTCAGTCAACGATCCGTCGGTCACCTGACTGTCCGCAGCGGACCGGTAATACGCCTGTGATCTGCGAAGAAGTGTCGTCACCCGGAGAGCGGAAGGCGATCTTCCCATAGCTCGCGCACAGCTTGCGTCAACGCAGCGTCACCATGTTTGTGGCGCGATGGGGCCCGGTTGACGCCCGGTAGACGCCTGCGGCGCGACCGTGTGCCCATCCGTGCGGCGCGACCGGTTCGCCGCGCACCGGGACGTACGCAGGAGGCGCGAATGGACCGTTCGCTCATCGTCGCCAAGGTGGTGCCCACAGCCGAGGACCGGGTCGCCGAGATCTTCGCCGAGTCCGACGCGACCGAGCTGCCCGGCCTGGTCGGCGTCCGGCACCGCTCGCTGTACCGGCTGCACGACCTCTACGTGCATCTGCTGGAGACGGAGACGCCGGCGCAGGGCGCCGTGGAGGACAACCGCGGCCATCCGGAGTTCGTCCGGATCAGCGAGCGGCTGCGGCCGTACATCTCGCCGTACCTGCCGACCTGGCGTTCGCCCCGCGACGCGATGGCGCACTGCTTCTACCGCTACGACGCGCCGGCCCATCGGTACGACGCGGCCGGGCGGCCACGGTGACCACGACCGCCCCGCGCGACGAGCAGCTCTGGTCGAGGTGCGACGGGTGCGCGTCGCTGCTCTACCGCAAGCGGCTGCGCCGCAACCTGGACGTCTGCCCGGAGTGCGGCTCGCACGCGCGGCTGGACGCGCCGGACCGGGTGGCGCAGCTGGCCGACCCGGACTCGTTCGTCCCGCTGCCGGACCGGGCGGTACGCATCGACCCGATCGAGTTCGTCGACGAGCTGCCGTACCCGCACCGGCTCGGCGCGGCCCGCGCGGCGACCGGCCTGGACGAGGCGGTGCTCTGCGGCACCGCCCGGCTGGGCGGGCACCCGGTCGCGCTGGCGGTGATGGACTTCCGCTTCCTCGGCGGCAGCCTCGGCTGCGCGGTCGGTGAGCTGATCACCCGGACCGCCGAGCGGGCGCTCGCCGACGGTGTCCCGCTGGTGCTGGTGACCGCGTCCGGCGGTGCCCGGATGCAGGAGGGCGCGCTGTCGCTGATGCAGATGGCCACCGTCAGCCAGGCGCTCGCCGGGATGCGGGAGGCGGGCCTGCTGACGGTCAGCGTGGTCACCGATCCCACGTACGGCGGGGTGGCCGCCTCCTTCGCCACGAACACCGACCTGGTGCTGGCCGAGAGCGGCGCCCGACTGGGCTTCGCCGGGCCCCGGGTGATCCGGCAGGTCACCGGCGCGAAGCTGCCGGAGGGCTTCCAGACCGCGGAGTACCTGCTGCGGCACGGCCAGGTGGACATGGTGGTGCCCCGGCACGCGTTGCGGGGCCGGCTCGCCGCGCTGCTCGCCGCCGCCGAGGCGGGCCGCCGCGCCCCGGAGACCGCGCCCGCCCCGCGCCCGCCGGCCACCGCACCGACCGCGGCGGCGCGGCCGGACCGCGACCCCTGGGAGACGGTACGCACGGCGCGGCACCCGGGCCGGCCGACCACACTGGACTACCTGGAGACGGCGTTCGATGGCTTCGTCGAGCTGCACGGGGACCGGCTCGGCGCGGACTGCCCGGCTGTCGTCGGCGGCATCGCCCGCCTCGACGGCCGTCCGGTGATGGTGATCGGCCACCAGAAGGGACACACCACCGCCGAACTGGTGACCCGCAACTTCGGCATGGCCAGCCCGGCCGGGCACCGCAAGGCGCTGCGGCTGATGCGTCTCGCGGCGCGGCTGCGGCTGCCGGTGGTGACGCTCGTGGACACGCCCGGCGCGGACCCGGGGGTGAGCGCCGAACAGCAGGGCCAGGCGGCGGCGATCGCGGAGAACATCCTCGCGCTCACCGTGCTGCCCACGCCGGTGGTGGCGGTGGTCACCGGGGAGGGTGGCAGCGGCGGCGCGCTCGCGCTGGCGGTCGCCGACCGGGTGCTCATGCTGGAACACGCCGTCTATTCGGTGATCAGCCCGGAGGGCTGCGCGGCGATCCTCTGGCCGGACAGCTCGGCCGCCCCGCAGGCAGCCCGCGCGTTGCGGCTCACCGGTGCCGACCTGTGCCGCCTCGGCGTCGTCGACGAGCTGGTGCCGGAGCCGCGTCCGGCCGCCCACGCCGACCCGGGCGGCGCGGCCGAACTGCTGCGCCGCGCGGTGGCGGCGAACCTCGCCCCGCTGCTCACCGTCCCGCCGGCCGCGCTGGTCCGCCGCCGCCGGCAGCGCTTCCGCCGCTTCGGCGCGGCCCGCGCGGCCGGACCGTCCCCGGCTGCCTCACCGGCCGGTGGCCGGGCGGAGGTGGCGTGATGGCCGACGCCGAGGCCGAGCAGGTGCTCGACGGGCTGCGCCGGCAGGCCCGCAAGCTCGTCGCCGACCTGGCCGGGCCGGTACGCCGGGTGCGGCTGCGCAGCGGCGAGTCGGTGCTGGAGGTCGAGTGGCACGACCCGGCGGCACCCGCGCAACGTGCCGCCGAGCCGGCCGAGGCGCTTCCCGCGCGGGCCGCCGAGCCCGCCGCGCGGGCGGCGCCGGTGGCCGACCTGCCGACGGTGCGCTCACCGGTGGTCGGCACGTTCTACCGGGCCCCCGAACCCGGCGCGATGCCGTTCGTCGCGGTCGGCGACCTGGTCCGCCCGGGCCAGGTGGTCGGCATCGTCGAGGCCATGAAGCTGATGAACGAGGTGACCGCCGGCCAGGCCGGACGGGTGGTCGAGGTGCTGGTCGACGACGGCAAGCCCGTCGAGTACGACCAGCCGCTGATCGCCCTGGAACCGGTCACCGGACGGGACTCCTGATGTTCGACAAGGTGCTGATCGCCAACCGGGGCGAGATCGCGCTGCGGGTGCTGCGCGCCTGCCGGGAACTCGGCGTGCGCACGGTGGTGGTGCACTCCAGCGCCGACGCCGACTCGCTGCCGGTACGGCTGGCCGACGAGGCGGTACGGATCGGCCCCGCGGCCAGCCGCCGCAGCTACCTCAACGCCGCCGCGATCGTGGAGGCCGCCCGGCAGACCGGCGCGCAGGCGGTGCACCCCGGCTACGGCTTCCTGTCCGAGGACGCCGACTTCGCCGAGATCTGCGCCGAGAACGGGCTGGTCTTCGTCGGCCCGCCGCCGCAGGTGATGGCCGCACTGGCGGACAAGTCGACCGCCCGCGCGCTGATGAGCAGGGCCGGGCTGCCGCTGCCGCCGGGCAGCGTACGGACCCTGCCCACCGTCGCCGAAGCACAGGAGGTGGCCGCCGAGGTGGGCTACCCGGTGATCGTGAAGGCCGCGGCGGGCGGTGGCGGGCGCGGCATGACCGTGGTGCGTTCGGCCGCCGAGCTGCCCCGCGCGTACGCCCGCACCCGCGCCGCCGCGCAGGTCGCGTTCGGCGACGACCGGGTGTACGTCGAGCGGTACCTCGCCGACGCGCGCCACGTCGAGGTGCAGGTGCTCTGCGACAGCCACGGCAACGGCGTGCACCTGGGCACCCGGGACTGCTCGGTGCAGCGCCGGCACCAGAAGCTGATCGAGGAGGCGCCCGCGCCCGCGCTGCGGCAGGCCACCCTGGACACCGTCGCCGAGGTGGCGCTGCGCGGCGCGCTGTCGGTCGGCTTCACCGGCGCCGGAACCGTGGAGTTCCTGGTCGACGAGGCCGAGCGCTGTCACTTCCTGGAGATCAACTGCCGGATCCAGGTGGAACACCCGGTCACCGAGATGATCTCCGGCATCGACCTCGTGCAGGAACAGCTGCACGTGGCGTTCGGCACCCCGCTGCGGCTACGCCAGTCCGACGTACGCCTGGACGGCGTGGCGATCGAGTGCCGGGTCAACGTGGAGGACCCGGACCGCGACTTCGCGCCCGCACCGGGCCGGCTGGACCGGTTCCGGCCGCCGGGCGGCCCGTTCACCCGGGTCGACACCCACGGCCACGTCGGCTACCTGGTCAGCCCGCACTACGACTCGCTGCTGGCGAAGGTGGCCGTGTGGGCGCCGGACCGGGACGCCGCGCTGGACCGGCTCGACCGGGCGCT
This sequence comes from Micromonospora sp. WMMA1949, assembly GCF_027460145.1. Lineage (NCBI taxonomy): Bacteria > Bacillati > Actinomycetota > Actinomycetes > Micromonosporales > Micromonosporaceae > Micromonospora > Micromonospora sp. WMMA1949. The sequence continues at coordinate 5,431,267 of NZ_JAPZBG010000001.1, forward strand.
GGCCGAGTTCGACGTGGCCGGCCCCGGTGTGCGTACCACCATCCCGTTCGCCCGCCGGGTGCTGCGCGATCCCGCCTTCCGCGCCGCCCGGCACACCACCGCCCTGGTGGAACGCCTGCTCGCCCCGCCCGCCGACGACACCCCGCCGACCAGTGACACCCTGCCGACCGGCGACGCCCCACCGGCCGAGGCGGCGCGGGCCGTCGTGCCCGATCCGCGCGCCGCTGCCGAGCCGGACAGCCGTACCCCCGTCAGCGCCGTGCCCGCCGCCGGCCCGACCACCTGGAGGAACCGATGACCGTCGCCCCCGACCGCCCGCTCGCCCGCGAGATCACCGACATCCTGGTCACGCACTGCGGCCTGGACCCGGACGCCGCCGCCGGCGCACCCGCCGCGAGCCTGGAGGAACTGGGCATGGACTCGCTGGCGCTGCTCGAGCTGTCCGCGGTGGTGGCCGACAGGTGGCGGGTGAAGATCCCCGAACAGGCCGGGCAGCTCAGCATCGCCGGCGTCGCCGACCTGGTGGCCCGCAAGGCGGACCCGCCCGGGCACACCGAGAACGCCGTGGAGATCGCCGCGCCGCTGCCGCTGGTCTGGGAGATCACCAACGACGTGGCCCGGTGGCCGGAGCTGTTCACCGAGTACGCGGTGGCGGAGATCCTGCACCGCGACGGCGACACGGTGCGTTTCCGGCTCACCATGCATCCCGACGAGAACGGCGTGTCGTGGAGCTGGGTCAGCGAACGCACCGCCGACCCGGCCACCCGGGAGGTGCACGCCCGGCGCGTCGAGACCGGCCCGTTCGAGTACATGCGCATCCACTGGCGCTACGACGAGACGCCCGGCGGCACCCGGATGACGTGGACGCAGGACTTCGCGATGAAACCCGACGCGCCGGTCGACAACGCCGGCATGACCAACCGGATCAACACCAACAGCACGATCCAGCTCGCCGTGATCAAGGAGAAGATCGAGCGGGCACACGCGGGAGGCGCGCGATGACCGACACCACCACCGCCCGGGTCTCCGTCCACGACGTACCCGCAGACCGCCGCCGCGGCGGGGAACTGCGGGTGCTGCTCGGCCCGAAGACTGTGGGCAGCACCTCCGGATTCATGGGCGTCGCCACGCTCGCGCCGGGGGAGCGGATCGCCGAGCACTACCACCCGTACAGCGAGGAGTTCCTCTACGTCGCCCGCGGCGCGATCACCGTCGACCTGGACGACGTGCCGGTCCCGGTCGCCGCCGGGGAGGCGCTCTACGTACCCAAGGACGTGCGGCACCGGCTGCGCAACACCGGCGACGAGCCCGCCGAGGTGGTGTTCCACCTCGGACCGCTCGCCCCGCGCCCGGAACTCGGCCACGTCGACACCGAGAGCGCCGCACCGCCGCCACGGGAGCCGTCGTGACCGGCCGGCGCACCGTGGTCACCGGGATCGGCGTCGTCGCACCCGGCGGCGCCACCCGGGACCGCTTCTGGAAGACGATCACCGAGGGACGCACCGCGACCCGGCGGATCAGCTTCTTCGACCCGTCGCCGTTCCGCTCGCAGATCGCCGCCGAGTGCGACTTCGACCCGGACGCCGCCGGGATCACGCTCGCCGAACGGCAGCGCGCCGACCGGTACGTGCAGTTCGCGCTCGCCTGCTCCGCCGAGGCGCTCGCGGACAGCGGCCTCACCCTCACCGACGCGCAACGGGAACGCGCCGGGGTGGTGCTCGGCACCGCCGTCGGCGGAACCATGGCGCTGGAGCAGGAGTACGTGCGGGTCAGCGACTCCGGCCGGCAGTGGCTGGTCGACCACGCGCTCGGCGGGCCGTACCTCTACCAGGCGCTGGTGCCCAGCAGCCTGGCCGCCGACGTGGCCTGCCGGCACGGCCTGCACGGCCCGGCGCAGGTGATCTCCACCGGTTGCACCTCCGGCATCGACGCCATCGGGTACGCCCACCAGCTCGTCGCCGACGGCGAGGCCGACGTGGTGTTCGCGGGTGCCGCCGACTCACCGATCTCCCCGGTCACCGTCGCCTCGTTCGACGCGATCGGCGCGACCAGCCCGGACAACGACGACCCGGAGCACGCCTCCCGGCCGTTCGACGCCGACCGGCACGGGTTCGTCCTCGCCGAGGGGGCGGCGGTCCTGGTGCTGGAGGAGGCCGAGCACGCCCGCCGCCGGGGCGCGCACGTCTACTGCGAGGTCGCCGGGTACGCCAGCCGCAGCAACGGTTTCCACATGACCGGGCTGCGCCCGGACGGCGCGGAGATGGCGGTGGCGATCAGCGACGCCCTGCGGCAGGCCCGGCTCGCCCCGACGGCCGTGTCGTACGTCAGCGCGCACGGCTCCGGCACCCGGCAGAACGACAGGCACGAGACGGCAGCGTTCAAGCGGGCGCTGGGGGAGACGGCGTACCGGGTGCCGATCAGCTCGATCAAGTCGATGGTCGGCCACTCGCTGGGCGCCATCGGCTCGATCGAGATGGCCGCCTGCGCCCTGGCCATCGAGTACGGCGTGGTCCCGCCGACGGCGAACTGGACCACGCGCGACCCGGAGTGCGATCTGGACTACGTACCGAACGAGGCCCGGGAGGTGCCGGTGGACGTGGCGTTGTCGGTGGGCAGCGGTTTCGGCGGATTCCAGTCGGCGATGGTGTTCCGCCGGCTGGCGGCGGTGCCGACATGACCGCGCGTGCGGTGGTGACCGGCATCGGCGTGGTCGCGCCCAGCGGCATCGGCGCCGAGGCGCACTGGGCCACGGTGCTCGCCGGAACCCGGCGCACCGGGCCGATCACGCTGTTCGACCCGGCGCGCTACCCGACCCGGGTGGCCGGCGAGGTGACCGATTTCGACCCGGCCGGGTTCAGCGACACCCGGCAGCGGGTGCAGACCGACAGGTGGACGCACCTCGGCTTCGCCGCCACCAGACTGGCGCTCGCCGACGCCGGGCTGCCCGAGGTGTCGCCCGACCCGTACCGGTGGGCGGTCACGCTCGCCAGCTCGTCGGGCGGCAACCTGTTCGGGCAGCGGGAACTGCAACGGCTCTGGGGCGGGCCGAGCCGCACCGTCGGGGCGTACCAGTCGATCGCCTGGTTCTACGCGGCGAGCGTCGGGCAGTTGTCGATCCGCCACCAGTTCAAGGGACCGTCCGGGGTGACCGTGTCCGAGTCGGCCGGCGGGCTGGACAGCCTGGCGCACGCGGTGCGCACCATCCGCCGGGGCACGCCCGTGGTGATCGCCGGGGCGACCGAGTGCCCGCTGAGCCCGTACGCGCTCGCCTGCCAGCTCCGCTCCGGGCTGCTCAGCGACGTGTCCGACCCGGAGAAGGCGTACCGGCCGTTCGACGTCGCGGCCGCCGGATACGTGCCGGCCGAGGGCGGCGCGGTCTTCGTGGTGGAGGAACTGGGCCACGCGCTGTCCCGGGGCGCCCGCGTCTACGGGGAGATCACCGGCTGGGCGGCCACCCACGACGCCGCGCCCACCGACCCGGCCGGCGGCCCGGACCCGGCCCACTACGCCCGCGCGCTGCGACTGGCGCTGGAACGCGCCGGGGTACGCCCGCACGACGTGGACGTGATCTGGCCGGACGCGCTCGGCGTGCCCGCGTACGACCGGGCCGAGGCGGCGGCGCTGCGTGCCGTGTTCGGCGACCGGACCCCGCCGGTGACCACGCAGAAGCCGCTGACCGGGCGGGCGCACCAGGGCGGATCCGCGCTGGACGCGGCGACCGCGCTGCTGGCGTTCCGCCGCGGGATGCTGCCCGCCTCGGCCGGCCCGGACGAGCCCGCGCCCGGCTGCGAGCTGACGTTCCTGCGGCAGCCCCGCCCGCCGCGCAGCCGGATCGCGCTGGTCGGCGCGCGCGGCTTCGACGGGTTCAACAGCGCGCTGGTGCTGCGCGGCGCCGCGCCCCCGCCGGGCGAGCGCTGACCGTCACGACGGCCGGGCCAGGTACGCGGTCTTCGCGTCGCCGGAGAACCCGCAGGCCAGGTAGAAGGCGTGGGTCGCGGGCGAGCGCGATCCGGTCATCAGCATCGCCTTGTAGCAGCCCGCGTCCCAGGCGGCCCGGAGCGTGCCGGCCATGATCCGCCTGCCCAGGCCGGTGCCGCGCCGCGACTCGTCCACCACCACGTTCTCGACGACCGCGTAGGGCGACGCCGACCGGCTCAGGTTGGGGATCACGTTGAGGTACGTGGTGGCGACGACCGCGCCGTCCACCTCGAGCACGAACAGGTGCAACCCCTCGGTGGCCAGGATCCGCGCGAAGGCCCGCTCGTCGGAGCCGTCGCTCAGGTGCGGGTCGTCCGGGTTCAGCTGCCGGTAGAGGCGCATCACCTGCGCGAAGTCGTCGGGCCGGGCCGCACGGAACATATCGGGAGCGTAGCCGCACCCGCCGTCCGCGCGAGGGCGCACGCGCACAGCATCCGGCGGCCGGCGGACTACCTTGCCGGCGTGGCCCCGATCCTGCCCGTCCGATCGAGCCTGAGCAATCCACCCAGCCGCCGTTTTGGATCTAGCCATTTGCATCTGGCGATGCGGAAGGGCCCGTCGTAGGGTTCCGCCATACCCCGAACGACGTACCCGCTGGGCGGATCCGCCCAGTTCCTCAGTGGAACGGTGGCTGGTCGTGACTGCACATCCCGTGGCGGAAGATCCTGCCTCGACAACGGTGGACTGGGTGGACGACATCCTGTTCACCGGCCGCGACACCGACGTCTGCCTGCGCCTGCCGGAACCGGTGGACAAGGGCACGCTGCGTCGGCTCGTCGGCGAGGCGCAGGACCGGCTCGCCGAGGCCGGACTCCGTGCCGGAGGCGCGGCCGCGCTGCGCCTGCCGCCCTCGCCGGCGTACGTGGCGCACCTGCTCGCCACCTGGCGTACCGGCGCCCAGGCGGTGCTGCTCGACCACCGGCTCACCGACCACGAGGTCGACCAGGCGCTGCGCCGGCTCAGCCCGCAGGTCGTGGTCGCCCCGACCCGGACCGGTGGCGGCGCGCTGCGGATCTTCGTCGACGTCACCGCCGGGGTCAGCGCGTACTCCGACCGCCCGGCGGGCAGCCCGCACGCGGTGATCCAGCTCAGCTCCGGCTCCACCGGTCCGTCCAAGGTGATCGGCCGCACCGCCGCCGACCTGGTCGCCGAGGTGCACCGCTACACCCGCATCGACGGTGTCGCGCTGCCCGGCGAACGGATCATTCTGCTGCCCAGCATGGTGCACGTGCTCGGCCTGGTCGGCGGCCTGCTCTACGGGCTGCACGCCGGCGTCGAGCTGTGCCCGCCGGAGCGGCTCAGCGGCGACGCGATCCTCGCCGCCGTCGCCGCCCAGGACACCCCGGCCACGGTGCTCGGCGTGCCGTTCCACATCGGCCTGCTCGCCTCCACCACACCGTCCGGGCCGCTGCCCCAGCTCAAGCGCATGACCACCGGCGGCGAGCTGGTGCCCGCCGCCGTGGCGAACGCGTTCACCGACCGCTACGGCGTGCCGCTGGGCAACATGTACGGGATGACCGAGGTCGGCGTCATCGGCACCGACCTGTACGGGCGGCACCGCCCCGCCATCGCGCCCGCCCCCGGCATCGAGGTACGCGAGCGCGACGGCGAGCTGTGGGTCAGCTGCCCGGCCAACCCGTACGTCGGACCGGCCGACCCGACCCGGTGGGCCGACGGCTGGCTGCACACCCGCGACGCCGGCGTGGTCGACCCGGACACCGGCCTGGTCACCATCAAGGGCCGGCTGGACTCGCAGGTGTCGGTGGGCGGCCTGAAGGTCGACCTGACCGAGGTGGAGGCCACAGTCGCCGGGCTGCCCGGCGTCATCGCGGCGGTGGTGGTCTGGGACGACGGCATCACCGCGTACGTCCAGTCCGACGGCTCGCTGACCGAGGAGACGCTCGACAAGCTGATCGCCGAACGGCTGGCCGGCTTCAAGCGGCCCCGCACGCTGCGCCTGCTCGACCAGATGCCCCGCACCACCACCGGAAAGCTGGTCCGGTCCGTCGCGGCACTGCGGGACGCGGCGTCGTGACCGGCCCCCTGTACGAGCAGCACGCCCGCCGGACGCCCGCCGGACGTCCGGTCCATCCCGAATCCCGACCCCGACCGGCGGAGCAGCGCGCCACCCGCGCGCCCGACCCGGCCGGTTCACACGCACGCGGCGTCCCGACCGGGCACCGTCAGCCGGTACACGGAGAAGAGGTCTGAACCCATGCGAGACCAGGTCCGCACTTTCGTCGTCGAACAGCTCGCCGACATGAACTACGACGTGGACGAGCTCGACGACGACACCACCCTCGGCCCCTCCGGCGTCGACCTGGAGTCGCTGGCCCTGGCCGACCTCGCGGTCCGCGTCGAGGACCGCTACGGCGTGAAGTTCGCCGACGACGAGTCGGAGAAGCTGGCGTTGATGACGGTCGGCGAGTTCACCACGATGGTCGCCGACCGGGTGGCCGCGAACAGCGACAAGTCCTGATGTCCGGTCAGCCCGACCTGGGGCGAGCTGACCTGGTGAGCATGCTCGCCGAACTGACCGCGAAGCCCGCCGACCAGGTGCCGGACCGGCTCGGCTCGATGGAGCTGGCCTGGCTGGTGCACATGGTCGAGCAGCGCTACGACCGCCGGCTGGACCTGAGCGACGACGAACTCGCCGGCATCCGCACCGTCGACGACGCGCTCGCGGTGTTCCGCGGGTCGCTGACCGCTCCCGCAGATGGCTGAGCGGGAGACCGTACGGATCACCGGCACGCACGCGCTCAGCGCCCTCGGCAGGGGCGCCGACGCGCTGCTGGCCGGGGTGCTCACCGGCACCCCGGCGTTCGGGCCGGTGCGCCGTTTCGACACCACCGGCCGCCGCGTGACGGTGGCGGCCACACTGCCGGACGTCGGCACGCTCGCCGCCGAACTGGCCGACGCGATCGACACCGCCGCCCGGGCCGCCGGGCTGGACCGGGCCGGCCGTGCCGACTCGGCGCTGTTCCTGGCCACCCACGGCGGGCCGCACTCGCTGCCCGTACCGGAGGGGCCGGACGAGCCGACGGTGCCGGCGCTGGCCGGTCACCTGGCCGCGCGGTGCGGCCTGGGCGGGTGCACCCGGATCTACACCACCGCCTGCGTGTCGGCGAGCAGCGCGGTCGCCGACGCGGCGGCGCTGATCCGCCGGGGGGACCTGGAGCGGGTCGTGGTGGCGGCCGGGTACCTGGTCGAACCGGACCAGTACGCGCTGTTCGACGCCGGGCGGGCGCTCGCCGCCGACGGCGCGGTACGCCCGTTCAGCGCCGGCCGCAAGGGCCTGCTGCTGGGCGACGGGGTGGCCGCCGTGGTGCTGGAGTCGGCGGGCGCCGCCGCCCGGCGGGGCGCCGAGTCGCTGGCGAGCGTGACCGGGTGGGGCCGGGCGGGGGACGCGTACCACCCGTGTCAGCCGCACCCGGACGGGCTCGGGCTGGCCCGGGCGGTCGAGGCGGCGCTGCGCCGCGGCGGGCTGCCTCCGGACGCGGTCGGCTACGTCAACGCCAACGCCACCGGCACCCCGTTCAGCGACGCCTCCGAGGCGGCGGCGCTGACCCGGGTGTTCGGCGAGGACGCCAGGCGGCTGCCGGTCAGCTCCACCAAGTCGGTGCACGGGCACGCGCTGGAGGCGTCCGGGTTGCTGGAACTGCTGGTCACCGTGCTGGCGTTGCGGCACGGCAAGCTGCCGGTCACCGCCGGCTGGCTCGGTCCCGACCCGCAGTGCCCGCTGGACGTCATCCGCGACGCCCCGCGCCCCGCGCGTACCGGGCACGCCCTGACCCTCAACGCCGCCTTCGGCGGCGCCAACACGGCCCTCCTGGTGAGCACCGCATGACCGCCTCCGTGCCCAGCCCCCCGCGATCTTGCACTTCCGGCCCCGGCGAAACGGGCACAACGCCCGCCGAGGGGGCACCAACCGCAAGATCGCGCAACGACGGGGTGGTGGTGCTCGCGGAGGCGCGGTGGCCCGAGGCGGGGGATGAGGGCACTGCGCCGGCGGGGGTGCCGGGGTTCGTGCACTCGCCGTTCCATCCGCTGGTGGCGGCGGTGGCGCAGCGGTGCCTCGCGCGGCGGTACGGCGACGGACCGCTGCCGCCCGGCAACCGGACGGCTGTGGTGCTGGTCAGCGCGGGCGGGGACACCGCCGGTGCGGCGCACGTCCGCGCCACGGTGGCCGCGGGCGGGCGGATCGGGCCGCTGTTCTTCTTCCAGTCGGTGCCGAACAGCGTGGCCGGGCACGTCGCGGCGCGCTGGGGACTGGACGGGCCGGTGGTGTGCCTGAGCCCGACCGGCGACGCGCGGGCCGACGGGGAGGCCGAGGCGGACCTGCTGCTGTACGACGGCGACGCCGCACAGGCGTTGCTGATCCTGATCGAACTGGCACCGGACGGTACGCCGGGCGAGGCGACCGCGGTGCTGCTGGGGGAGGGAACACGTCAATGAGGACGAAGGGACTGCGCGGCGCGCTCGCGGCCGACGCGGAACTGGGCGCGGGCAACGTGCTCGCCCGGGTGCTGGCGCACGGCGCCGACCCGGACGGGCCGGGGCTCACGTTCGACACCGAGATCGACGGCCACCCGGCCGAGACTCCGCTGACCCTGGGCCGGCTCGACCGGATGGTCACCGCCCGGGCGGCCTGGCTGCACGAACGCGGGGTGAAACCCCGCGACCCGGTCGCCGTCTGGGCCGGTACGGCCGCCGACATGGTGCTGTCGTTCCTGGCGCTGACCCGCCTGGGTGCCGTCCCGGCGCTGATGAACGGCAGGCTGCGCCCCGAGATCGCCGCCGAGTACATCCGCCGGCTGCGTGCCGCCGGGGTGCTCGCCGACGCCGCACACGCGCAGGCGCTGGCCGGGCACGACCTGGGCGCCCCGATGATCGGCGAACCCGCGCAGGCGGGCACCGGCGATCCGGACGCCGCGCCCGCCCACTACCGGCACCACCCGGAGGACCCGATCGTCATCACCCACACCTCCGGCACCACAGGCGTGCCGAAGGCGGTGCTGCACTCGCACGCCAGCCTGTTCGCCGCCACCCGCCACCTGCTGTCCATGCCGCAGGCGCAGGGGACCACGCGCATCCTCAACGCGCTGCCCGCCCCGCACACCGCCACGGTGCTCATGGTCAACCAGGCGCTCGGCAACCGGGCCGAGATGTTCCTGCTCTCCGAGCAGGGCGGCGAGCGGGTACTCGACGCGATCCAGCGGTGGCGCCCGGACGGCGTGTTCGGCTTCTCGGTCACCTGGGCCGAGCTGGCCCGCTTCGACCTGTCCGGTTACGACCTGGACTCGGTGCGGCTGTGGTTCAACACCGGCGACTGCTCGCACGAGCCGCACGTACGGCGGCTGGTCGCGGTCGGCTCCCGGGACGTGGTGACCCGTCAGGGCGTCACCCGGGTACCCGGGTCGGTGTTCATCGACGGGCTCGGCTCCAGCGAGATGGGCCACTCGATGTTCCACATCACCCACACCACCGACACCGACAGGTACGGCCGCTGCGTCGGCCGCCCGTACCGGTTCACCAAGGTGGCGGTGCTCGACGCCGACGGCAACGAGCTGCCGGCCGGGCAGGTGGGCTGGCTCGGCATCGACTCGCCGTCGCTGTTCCGCGGCTACTGGAACGACTCGGTCACCACGTACCGGTTCCGGCTGCGCGGCTGGTACCTCACCGGCGACCTGGTGTACGCCGACGAGGACGGCCGCTACTACCACCTGGACCGGGCGGTCGACTCGGTCGAGGCCGGCGACGGGAAGCGGTTCTTCACCGCGCTGTCCGAGGAACGCATCCTCGCCGCCAGCCCCGACGTCACCGACTGCACAGTGGTGATCGTCAAGGCGGACGACGGCACCGTCACCACCGACGTGCTGCTGGAACTGGCCGCCGGCGCCGACCCGCACGCGGACCGCACCGAGCGCATCCGTACCGCGCTCGGCCCGGACGTGGCCGCCACGCTGCGCCGGATCGTGCCGGTACGCGCCGACGACATCCCGGTCACCGTCACCGGCAAGGTCCGCAAGGTGGCGCTGCGCGAGCGCTACCTGACCGAGGCGCCGTCGTGACCGCCGTCATCACCGGCATGGGCCTGTTCACCCCGGCCGGGCGCGGCGCGGCGGACACGTTCGACGCGCTCGTCTCCGGCCGCTCCGGGCTGCGCCGCCCGCCCGCGGGACACCCGGCGGCGGACAGCCTGGAGGTGGCCGGGCTGCTGCCGGACATCGACCCGCGCAGCGTCGCCTCCGGACCGGAGACGAAGGTGCTCGACCGGGTGGTGCTGCTCGCCCTGATCACCGCCGCCGAGGCGCTCGCCGACGCCGGCATCGAGGTGGGGCGCGACGTCGACCCGGAGCGGATCGCGGTGATCGTCGGCGGTGTCGGCGGAATGTCCACGCTGGAGGGCCAGGTGCTCGCCCGGGCCGCCCGGGGCCGGGCGGCGGTCAGCCCGTACCTGCTCACCGGCATCCTGCCGAACATGCCGTCGGCGCGGATCGCCATCGCGCACGGCATCCGCGGCTACAGCTCGTCGGTCGGCACCGCCTGCGCCTCCGGCGCCCAGGCCGTCGCCGACGGGGTACGCCTCATCCGCTCCGGCGAGGCCGACGTGGTGGTGTGCGGGGCGAGCGAGGCGCCGCTGTTCGGCACGTTCGCCGACACGTTCGGCAACGCCCGGGCGCTGGCCCGGGGCTGGGACGAACCGACCGAGGCGAGCCGTCCGTTCGACAAGCGGCGCAACGGCTTCGTGCTGTCCGAGGGCGCGGCGCTGCTGGTGCTGGAGCGCGCCGGCCACGCCGACGGACGGGGTGTGCGCGGCTACGCCGAGGTCGCCGGTTTCGGGGCGAACACCGACGCGTACCACCCGACCGCGCCACGGCCGGACGGCGCGGGCGCGGCGGCGTGCATGCGCCGGGCGCTCGCGGCAGGCGGGGTCGAGCCCGCCGACGTCGGGTACGTCAACGCGCACGGCACCGGCACCAAGCTCGGTGACGTCGCCGAGACGGTGGCGCTCGCCGAGGTGTTCGGCACCGGTGGCGTGCCGGTCAGCTCCACCAAGGCGCTCACCGGGCACCTGCTCGGCGCATCGGGGGTGCTGGAGGCCGCCGCCACCGCGCTGGCGCTCGACAGTGGCCTGCTGCCACCCACCTACCACCTGGACGACCCGGACCCGGAGTGCGAGGCGGACCACGTCCGCGCCGTGCCCCGGCCCACCCGGGCCGGCCACGCGCTGACGAACTCGTTCGGGTTCGGCGGCCAGAACGTCAGCCTGCTCCTGCGCCGGCTCTCCGGGCCGGCCCGCCGGGCCGCCACCCCGGCCGCGGGCTGACCGGACTCCAGTCCCGGGCGTCCGTCCGGGTCGCGATCACGGGGGGAACAGGGGAAGCCCATGACCATCAACGGGATAGATCATCTCGAACTGTACGTGGGGGACGCCCGGCAGGCGGCCTTCTACTTCGACAACGCCGTCGGTTTCCGGCTGTGTGGGCAGGGCGGTCCGGAGACCGGGCTGGACGGTCAGCGGTCGCTGCTGCTGGCCCAGGCCGGCATCCGGCTGCTGCTGACCACCGGACTGTCCGCCGAGCACCCGGCCGCCACGTACGTGCACCGGCACGGCGACGGCATCGCCGTGGTGGCGCTCGCCGTCGACGACGCCGCCGGGGCGTACGCGGAACTGGTCGACCGGGGCGCGACGGCGCTGAGCCCGCCGCGCACCTTCACCGGCGCGGACGCCGAGGTGGTGGTCGCCGAGGTCGGCGGCTTCGGCGACGTGGTGCACCGCCTGGTCGAGCGGCGCGGCGACCCGGGTGTGTTCCTGCCCGGGGCGATCGAGCCGGTGACCGCGCCGGACGGGGAGGACACGCTGCTGGCCGAGGTCGACCACCTGGCGATCTGCGTGCCGCCGGGGCAGCTCGACGAGATCGTCGCGCACTACGAGAAGGTGTTCGGCTTCGCCGACATCTTCACCGAGCACATCGAGGTCGCCGGCCAGGCGATGAACTCCAAGGTGGTGCAGAGCCCGTCCGGGACTGTCACGTTCGTGCTGCTGGAGCCGGACACCAGCGCCCGGCCGGGGCAGATCGAGGACTTCCTGCGCTGGCACGCCGGTGCCGGGGTGCAGCACCTGGGCCTGCGTACCGACGACATCGTCACCGCCGTCGGCGCGCTCGCCGGGCGGGGGGTGCGCTTCGCCAGCACCCCGGGCGCCTACTACGACGGGCTGGAGCAGCGGGTCGGCCGCCTCGACGCGCCGGTGGACCGGCTGCGCGACCTGAGCATCCTGGTCGACTCCGACCACGACGGCCAGCTGCTGCAGATCTTCACCGAGTCGATGCACGTGCGTCGCACCCTCTTCCTCGAACTCATCGAGCGGCGCGGGGCGCGCACCTTCGGCAGCGGCAACATCAAGGCGCTCTACGAGGCCAAGGAACGCGAGCTGGCCGCGGCGGAAGGGGTGACGGCATGAGGGAACGCACCGAGCGAAGCGAGGGCCGTGAGGCCATGCCCGGCCGGCACGGCATGACCACCATCGATCCCGGGCTGACCGCCGAGGAGGAGGCGCTGCTCCCCTCCGACGAGGACGTCCGGCACTACGCCGAGCACGGCTGGTACCTGTCGAAGAAGCTGCTCACCGACGACGAGGTGGACGAGCTGGTCGCCGCCACCGACAGCTACTACGCCGGGGAACGCGACCGGCGCCTGCCGGTACGGCCGCCGAAGCTGGCCTACTGGGAACCGTCGAAGGGTGACGTGCAGCGGCACAACGACTACGTCCACCACGAGCACGACGGCATCGCCCGCATCCTGCGCAAGCCGCTGATCGGCGCGGTCGCCGCCCGGCTGGCCCGGGCCGCCGAGATCCGCATCTTCCAGTCCACGCTGATCTGGAAGCCGCCGATCGCCGGTGAGCCGTCGAACATCGTGCCCTGGCACTTCGACAAGCACTACTGGGCGTCCTCGTCGTCGGAGAACATGCTCACCGCGTTCATCCCGTTCCACGACTGCGGCGAGGAGATGGGCACCATCACCATGGTCGACGGTTCCCACCGCTGGCGGGAGATCGGCGCCGACGACACGGTGGTGCGGCACTTCGCCGACCGGGACCGCGACCAGCTCGAGGCGATGCTCGCCGAGAACGCGGCGTACAACGGGGCGACGATCCGCAAGATCCCCATGGTGATCCCCAAGGGACACATGAGTTTCCACCACTGCCGCACCTACCACGGCAGCGGTGCGAACGTCAGCGGGCGGCCCCGCCGGGCCGTCTCGCTGCACCTGCAGGACGGCGACAACGCCTGGCGGGAGTACCCGCTCTCCGACGGCACGCTCGCCGCGTACAACCACGACGTGCTGGTCCGCCGCACCCACGAGGGCCGGCCGGACTACGCGGACCCCGATTACTGCCCGGTCATCTGGCGCGACCGCGCCCAGCAGGGAGGCTGACAATGTCACGGTACGACTGGGGTAAGACGCACCCGGGCATCGAGCGGCTGGAGCGGGCGGTGACCGAGCGCCGCGACGTGGTGGTCAAGCACCCCCTCTACGCCAACCTCGACACCCACGACGCGCTCGTCACGTTCATGGAGCACCACGTCTTCGCCGTCTGGGACTTCATGTCCCTGCTGAAGTCGCTGCAGCGGCAGCTCACCTGCGTCACGGTGCCGTGGATCCCGACCGGGCCGACCGGCAGCCGCCGCCTGATCAACGACATCGTCATGGTCGAGGAGAGCGACGAGCTGGGCGACGGCTACATCAGCCACTTCGAGCTGTACGTGCAGGGCATGACCGAGGCCGGCGCCGACACCACTGCCGTGAACAAGCTCGTCGACCTGCTGCGCGACGGCACCCCGGTCACCGAGGCGCTCGGCGCCGCCGGCGTTCCCGCCGCGTCCGCCGCGTTCGCCGGCACCACCTGGCGGATCATCGAGACCACCCCGGTGCACTGCCAGGCCGCGGCGTTCGCGTTCGGCCGCGAGGACCTCATCCCGGAGATGTTCACCCAGGTCGTCGCCGTCAACGAACGCAGCAACCGGCTCAACAAGTTCGTCGACTACCTGGAGCGGCACATCGAGGTCGACGGCGAGCAGCACACCCCGATGGCCATGCAGATGCTGGCCGACCTGTGCGGCGACGACGACACCAAGTGGCAGGAGTGCGCCGACACGGTGAACGCCGCGCTGACCGCCCGCGCCCGCCTCTGGGACGACATCCTCGCCGCCGTCAAGGAGGGCCGTCCGGCGTGACCGGCCCCGACCCGCTCCGGCTCTACCGGACGGTCCGGCTGATCCGCCGTTTCGAGGAACGCGCGATCGAGCTGGTCCGCGCCGGGGAGATCGTCGGCGGCATCCACCCGTACCTCGGTCAGGAGGGGATCGCCGCCGGTGTCTGCGCGGCGCTGGGCGCCGCGGACCTGGTCACCGGCACCCACCGCGGGCACGGGCACGTGCTCGCGAAGGGCGCCGACCCGGCCCGGATGCTGGCCGAGCTGTGCGGCCGGGTCACCGGGCTCAACCGGGGCCGGGGCGGGTCGATGCACGCCGCCGACTTCGGCGTCGGCGTCCTCGGCGCCAACGCCATCGTCGGAGCCGCCGGCGCGATCCTCACCGGAGCGGTGTGGGAGCGCCGGCGGCGCGGCGCCGACATCGTCGGCGCCACCTTCTTCGGCGACGGCGCGGTGAACGAGGGCATGCTCCTGGAGGCGTTCAACCTGGCCGCGCTCTGGCGGGTACCGGTGCTGTTCGTCTGCGAGAACAACGGCTACGCCACCACCATGCCCGTCGAGGGCGCGGTCGCCGGCACCATCGCCGGGCGGGCCGCCGCCTTCGGCATGCCGGCCGTCGTCGTCGACGGGCAGGACCCCGAGGCGGTACGCGAGGTCACCGCCGCCGCCGTCGCGCGGATGCGCGCCGGCGGCGGACCCGAGCTGGTCGAGGCCCGCACCTACCGCTTCGACGCCCACCACACCTTCGAACATCAGGTACGCCTCGACTACCGGCCGCCGGAGGAGGTGGCCGAGGGCCGGTCCCGCGATCCCGTCGACATCGCCGGCGCGCGGCTCGACCCGGCGGTACGGGCCGAGGTGGACGCCGCCGTCGAGGCGGAACTGGACGCCGCCGTCGCCTACGCGCTCGCCGGGCCGCACCCCGACCCGGCGACCGCCCTCGACCACCTGTACGCCAGCGGGCTCACCGCCCGGACCGGAGGTGGCTGAATGCCCCGGCTCTCCTACCGCAGGGCGCTCACCCGTGCCCTCGCCGACGAGATGGCCCGCGACGAGTCGGTCGTGGTGCTCGGCGAGGACATCCGGGTGGCCGCCGCGAACGTCACCACCGGACTGCTGAAGAAGTTCGGCCCGGAACGGGTCCGCGACACGCCCCTGTCCGAGCAGGCGTTCACCAGCTTCGCCACCGGCGCGGCGTTGGCCGGGGCCCGCCCGGTGGTGGAGTTCCAGATCCCGTCGCTGCTGTTCCTGGTCTTCGAGCAGATCGTCAACCACGCGCACAAGTTCCCGCTGATGACCGGCGGCCAGTGCGCGGTGCCGGTCACGTACGTGGTGCCCGGTTCCGGCTCCCGTACCGGCTGGGCCGGGCAGCACTCCGACCACCCGTACGCGTTGTTCGCCCACGTCGGGGTGACAACTGTCGTACCGGCCACCCCGGCCGACGCGTACGGGCTGCTGGTCTCCGCGATCCGCTGCGACGACCCGGTGGTGGTCTTCGCCCCGGCCGGCGCCCTCGACCTGCGCGCCGACGTCACCGACCCGGCGCCGGTGCCGCTGGGCCGCGGGATCGTCCGCCGCGGCGGCACCGACGTGACGGTGGTGGCGGTCGGGCACCTGGTGCACGACGCGCTCGCCGTCGCCGAGGAACTCGCCGGCCAGGCGTCGGTGGAGGTGTTCGACCCCCGCACGCTCTACCCGTTCGACTGGGACGGGCTCGTCGAGTCGGTGAGCCGCACCGGGCGGCTGGTCGTCGTCGACGACGGCAACCGCTCCTGCGGCATCGCCGGGGAGATCATCGCCACGGTGGTCGAGCGGGTCCGGCTGGCCGCCCCACCCCGGCGCGTGACCCGGCCCGACGGCGCGGTGCTGCCCTTCGCGCCCGCCCTGGACCGCGCCGTGCAACCCGGCCGCGACCAGCTCACCGCCGCCATCCAACTGACCCTCAAGGACGGATGAACGATGGACCCGAACTACACGTGGCCGCCGCTCGGCCAGGCGTGGACCGACCTGCCCGAGTCCACCCGTACCGCGATGGTGACCACCGGCGCCGCGGCGTGGGAGAAGATCTTCCACGGCCGGGCCACGTACAACAAGCAGTGGCGGCTGGCCCGCCCGCCCGTGTTCACCGCCGACGCGTTCCGCGAGCTGAACGAGGTCTGCGACCGTATCGCCCAGCTCATCCTCGAGGCGTGCCGGCGTCGCGCCCGTACCGCCGGTGAGCTGCGCCTGCTGCTCGACGTGCCGGACGGCGAGACCCGGCTGCTCGACCCGGACGAGGAACTGCACGAAGGGTTGCTCGCCGCGTACCGGCCGGACGTGCTGTTCTCCGGCGGCGTGCCGTGCATCGTGGAGTACAACATCGACAGCAGCCTCGGCGGCGGCTTCGACGCCGACACCGTCATCCAGCGGTACGCCGAGCTGTACGGCGCGCACGGCCTGCTCGACGGCGCGAGGCCCGCGCCGTCCCTGCTGGAGCAGCGGTTCGTAGCCATCCGGGACACGCTCGGCCTGCCCGACGGCGCCCGGGTGGCGCTGCTGATGGACTTCGAGGCCGACTATCCGGGGCTGGACGACCCGGAGACGTTCATCCGGATCCTGTCCCCGCTGATCGACCAGGCCCGCCCGTTCGGCATCGACCTGGTCATCGCCCCGGTCGCCACCGCCGCCCTCGACGAGCAGAACCGGCTGGTCGTCGGCGGGGCCCCGGTGGACGCCCTGTTCCGGCTGTTCGTGCCCAACCGCGTCACGCCCAGCCCCGGCCTGGACGCGGTGGCCGGCGCGCTCGCCGCCGGCACGCTCCCGATGTTCGTCAGCAGCGCCGCCTGGCTGCTCAGCAACAAGCTGAACTACGCCTGGCTCTGGGCCGACCTGGACCTGCTGGCGGAGGACGACAGGACGCTGATCCGCCGGTACGTGCCGCACACCGTCGCGCTCACCGCCGACCAGCTCGACCGGGCGCTCGCCGAACAGGCCGACCTGGTCGCCAAGCCGGCCGGCGGCTCGGCCGGGCACGGGGTGCTGATCGGCCGGGAGATGACAGCTGTGGCGTGGGCGGACGGGGTACGCGCGGCCATCGCCGAGGGCGGCAACATCCTGCAGCGCTACCACGAGGCGGATCGGGTGGCGATGGACTTCGTGCAGATCGAGACCGGTGAGACGGTCACCGCCGACGTCCCGTACAGCCTCGCCCCGTACCTGTTCGACCGCACCGAATCGGGCGCGTTGGCGCGGGTCGGCTACCCGGGTTGCGACGAGGTCCTCAACCTGGCGAGAGGCGTCCTCCTGACCGGCATCCTCCTAACCGACTGACCCCGGTCCCTCCCCGTCCCCCCGTCTCCCCGTTCCCGTTCCCCCCTCCTCCCTCCCAGCGTTGATCAAGGAGTTTGTGTCCTCGCGGGGGCGTGTGACCGACCCAAACTCCTTGGTCAACAACGTGGATCCGGCCCGGCGATTGGCCTCGGCCCCTGACTCCGTTGATCATGAAGTTGGCGGGGACAAAATGGACGCAGAGCGCCGTCAACTTCATGATCAACGGGGGCGGGGGCGGGGGCGCCGGGCGCGGTCAGGGGTGGGGGAGGTGGGTGGAGAGGACCTTCAGGGTTTCGGCGGTGGCTATCGCGTCGCTGCGGGCGCTCCCGTGCCGGCCGTCGCTGCTGTACAGCGACGGGTCGGCCACCAGCGGATGGTCGGTCAGGTGGACGTGCAGCGTGCCCAGCCGTTCGGCCACGCCCCGGGTGTGCCGGGACAGCCGGCGCATCCGCTCGCCGAGCGCCGCGCGCAACGTCTCCGGCACCGCCGGGCTGTGCGACACGTCGAACATGCCCACGGTGATCACGTCCGCCCCGGCCTCCCGCAGCGCGGTGATCATGGCGGTCAGCTCGGCGTCGACCGCTTCGGCGTCGTAGGCGGACCGGAACGCGTCGTTGCCGCCGCACACCACGAGGGCCAGGTCCGGTTCGAAGGCCAGCGCGTCGGCGAGCTGGGTGGCCCGGACCTCGTGCGCGCGCAGTCCGCGCCGGCCCAGGTTCCGGTAGGCCAGTTCCGGGCGTATCGCGCGCAGCTCGGCGGCGATCCGGTCGGCCCACTGGAGATCGGGGTAGCCGTCGGCCGGCTCGCACAGCCCTTCCGCGACGCTGTCACCCAGCACCACGAACCGGCGCCACGGGTGCCCGCGCAGCAGGTCGGCGGCCTCTCCCGGCCGCAGGCACCACGGGTCGGTCGCCTCGGTCAACGTCGATGGCATGACCGGCAGGCTAGCCGAGCGCCCGGCGCGGCAAAAGAGGGCTCAGGGCAGCAGGGCCAACAGTTCCGCGGGCCGGGTCAGGCTGAGGTCGGCCGGCTCGTCGGGGTCGTACTGGTGACCCCACGCGGCTGCCACCGCGACCGCGCCACTGCGCCGCGCGGCGCGTACGTCCAGTGGCGAGTCACCCACGTACGCGGCACGGCCGGGCGGCACGCCGAGCCGCCGGCAGGCCGCGTCCACACCGTCGGGCGCCGGCTTGGGGCGCTCGACCTGGTCTCCACCGAGGACGACCTCGAAGTGACCGAGCAGTCCCGCCCGGTTGAGCAGGATCTCGGCGGCCCGGTGGCTCGCGCCGGTGAACACGCCCACCGGCACCCGGGCAGCGATCCGGGCGAGCGCGTCCGCGACGCCGGGGTAGACGCGTACCCGCCCGGCGAGCGCATGCAGCTCGGTGTGGTAGCGGTCCAGGTCAGCGCCGGAGGCGGGCCGGCGCAGCAGGTGGGTCAGCAGGTCGATCGGGGAGCCGATCGAGTAGCCGGCGATCACCTCGGCGTCGGTGTACGACGGCCCGCCGCCGGCGCGAACCGCCGCCCGGTACGCCGCCGGCACCACCGCGTGCGACTCGACGAGCGTGCCGTCCATGTCGAACACGATCGCGTCCACCGGGCCGGTCACGCGCCCTCAGCCCGGTGTGCGGCGGCGAGCCGCTTCGGGGCGCGGGCGTGCCACGCCTCGGTGACCAGCTCGGTCAGCTCGTCCACGTCGATCCGGTCGAGCCGGACCAGCACGGCCGGGTATCCGTCGAGGTGCGGCGTGGTGAAGTAGACCGCCGGGTCGTCGGCGAGCAGCGCCTCCTTGGCGCCCAGGTCGGGCACCCGGACGCCGAGGATCGGGCCGTCGGGTGCGGCGTCGCCGAGCGCATCGAGGTCGCTGCGGCGCAGCGGCCGTTCCCAGACGAACATCTTGTCGCGCACCCGCCAGGCGGGCAGGTCGTCGTACGAGCCGCGCTCGGTGGTCTCCGGCAGCGCAAGCGCGATGCGCCGCACGTCGTCCCAGGTCGCCATGGCCCGACCCTACCGCCGACCCCCGACACGGTGGCCCGGACCGGGTGGGCTCAGACCGGCGTGGGCGTGGCCGGTTCCGCCGCCGCCCGCCGGGACGCGCGGGTCAGCAGCAGCGGCCCCACGGTCAGCACCAGGCAGACCACCGACATCACCAGCAGTGCCGGGGTCAGGTCGAGCAGTGCCACCGACCACCCGCCGAGCAGCGCGCCGACGGGCAGGCCGAGGAACGCCACCGAGCCGGAGATGCCCAGCACCCGGGTCTGCAGCTCGCCCGGCACCCGCTGGTAGAGCGTGGCGCCGAGCAGCGGGTTCACCGCCGCGATGCCGATGCCGGACAGGAACGTCACCACGAGCACCACGACCAGGTCGTCGCTGAGCGCCAGCGCGAGCAGCCGGGGCGCGCCGCTGAGCGTCAGCCCCAGCGCGAACGTCGTGCCGGCGGGCAGCCGGGTGCCGAACATCGTGAACAGCACGTTGCCCAGCAGCGCGCCGCCCGAGAACACGCCGAGCAGCAGACCGAACCCGGCCGGGTCGCCGAGCACCTGGTTGACCCACAGCGGGATCCAGACCGCGACGCTGGCGTTGGCGAACATGTTCGACACCGACACCACGATCAGCATGATCATCAGCGTCCGGTCGGTGCGCAGGTACGCGAACCCGCCGCGCAGCGCCCGCAGATAGGGCTCCCGGGGCGCGGGCTGCGCCGGCGCCGGCGGCCGGACCAGCACGCCGATCAGCAGCGCGCAGACCGCGAACGTGGCCGCGTCGATCCAGATGGCCCGGGTCAGCCCCACCCAGTCGATGAGCAGCCCGCCGAGCACCGCGCCGAACAGCGTCATGCCCCGGGCCAGGCCGTCGTAGGCGCTGGTGAGCCGGATCAGCGGCACCCCGGCCCGCTCGGCCGCCGGTTTGAACAGCACGTGCTTGACCCGGTCGCCGATGCCGCGCAACCCGCCGGCGATCGCCACCAGCACCAGCAGCGTGCCGAAGCCGAGCCAGGGCGCCAGCGCCACCACGGCCATCGCGGCCGCGCTCGCCGCGTCCACGAACACCGAGGTACGGCGTACCCCGAACCGGTCCGCCCAGGGGGTCGCGAGCGCGCTGGAGAGCATGTACGGAAGCGTCTCCGCCGCCGCGACCAGGCCCATCTTGGTGGGGCTGCCGGTGGTCTCCAGCACCAGCCAGGGGATGGCGACCACCGAGATCCGGGTGCCGAGGTTGGACAGCAGGTCGGCGCCGACCAGGGTGTACAACTCCCGGCGCGGGTTCACGCCGGACTGCCGATCGGGTCGGCGCCGGCCGGGTGGGCGGCGGCGTACCGGGCGCGCAACGCGCGCTTGTCCACCTTCGCGGACCGGTTCAGCGGCAGCGCGTCGACGAACTCGACAGCGCCGGGCGCCCACGTCTCGCTCAGTTCCCGGACCACGAGCGCGATCAGCTCCTCGCCGGTCACGGACGCGTCCGGCGCGGGCACCACGTACGCGTGCGGCAGCTCCCCGGCCACCGGGTCCGGTACGCCGATGACGGCGGCGGCGCGTACCTCGGGGTGGCCGGCGAGCACGTCCTCGATCGGGCGGGAGTAGATCGGCCAGCTGCGCTGCCGGGTGAGGATGCGGTCCTGTAACCGGTCGACCAGGTAGAGGTAGCCGTCGGCGTCCAGGTGCCCGATGTCGCGGGTGCGGACCCACCCGTCGACGAGCGTGTCGGCGGTCAGCTCCGGCTGGCCGTGGTAGCCGGCGAAGCTCAGCTTGGTGCGCACCCACACCTCGCCGTCGGCACCGGCGGGCAGCACCCGGCCGTCGGCGTCGCGGATCTCGACAGTCACGTCGCCGTACGGGCGGCCGCAGGAGCGCAGTCGCTCCGGGTGCTCCGGATCCTCGGTGAGTCCGGGCAGCGCGCAGATGACGACCGCCTCGCTGAGCCCGTACACGATGCGCAGGCACGGGCCGAAGCGGGCGATGGCCTGGCGCAGCCGGGCCGGCGCGGCGGGCCCGGCGCCCACGTTGAACATGAACATCGCGGAGAAGTCGGCGCCCGGCAGGTCGGGGTGGTCGAGCACCTCGTAGAGCATCGGCGGGGTGACGAACGTGGAGGTGAGCCGCTCGGCGTCCACGGTGGCGATGAACACGGCCGGGTCCCACTGCTCGCGCAGGAACAGCACGCCGCCGGTGAACAGGTTGAACAACGTGGTGATTTGGCCGCTCGCGAGCCACATCGGGGAGTGCGACAGGTGCCGCAGCAGCGGGAAACCGGCGCCCCGGAAGTCGGCGGCCAGGGCCAGCACCTGCCGGTAGAAGCTCTCCCGGTGGTGCACCAGCTTCGGCGTGCCGGTGGTGCCGCTGGTCTGCAGGAACGACTCCGGCGCGGGCACCGCGGCGGGCAGCTGGACCGCCGGCCCGGCGGCCTCGGCGGTCAGGTCCGGCCCGGCGCCGCCGGGGCCGAGGCAGAGCACCGGTACGCCGGACAGGCCCGCCGCCACCTCCACCGCCTGGGCGTCGCGCGGGTCGTGGACGAACGCCTCCGGCGCGGACAGCGCGACGAACTCGTCGACCTCCCGCCGCGAGGTGACCGGCGCGACCCACATGCTCCGGCAGCCGAGCAGGTGCAGGGCCAGTTGCAGCAGCGGACCCTCGACCGTGTTGCCGAGCATCACCAGCACCGCCGCGCCGGGGCGTACCCCGTGGTGGTGCAACGCGGCGGCGAGGCCGCGCACCTGCGCGGCGACCTGGGGGTAGGTGAGGCGGCGCCCGCCGCCGACGAGCGCCTCCCGGTCGCCGAACCCGGCGAACAGCTCCAGCGCCTCGTGCACGTAGTTCGGCCGGTCGGTCATCGGGCAGCCCCCATCATGGTCCGCGAGCGGCGTCCGGCCAGGTCAGGGCCGGGACGAGACGGCAGGTGCCAGGGTCGGCGACCGCACCGCCGCCAGTCCCGAGCCTAGGCAGCCGCGGTCCACGGCGGACAGAGCCGATCGTCGCTGCGTCACGCCCCCCGGGCATTTGATCATGTCGATCAGGTTGATTGACGCTCGTCACAGCCGGAAGCTAGTTTCCGGTCCATCGCCCGGGCCGGTGCCGCCGACCGCGTCACGCCCGGGGCTGCCGACCATGGAGGATCGATGCCGACCCCGAAGAGATGGCACGTCATAGCTTCCGCCGTAACGCTGCTGATCGCCGCAACCCCCGCGGTCACCGCCAGCGCCGGCCCGACCGACACCGACCGCGCCGGGCACGCGCGCGCCGAGTGGGCCGGAACCTGGGCCGCGGCGGTGACCCGCGGGAACACCGTGGGCCTGACCGAGACCGGCCTGAACAACCAGAGCATCCGGATGACCGTGCAGACCACTGTCGGCGGGCCGCGCCTGCGGGTGCGGCTGACCAACCTCTACGGCCAGCAGGCCATCCAGGTCGGCCGCGCCACCATCGCCCGGCCGAACACCGCCACCCCCGACGACCTGTCGGACATCGTCCCGGCCAGCGTCCGCCAGCTGACGTTCTCCGGCGCCGGCTCGGCCACCATCAACAAGGGCGCCGAGCTGCTCAGCGACCCGGTGGCCTTCCCGGTGACCGAGCAGGAGGACCTGGTGGTCACCCTGTACTTCCCGGTGCTCACCGGTCCGGTCACGTTCCACGGCCAGTCCCGGGTCACCAACTTCATCGGCGCCACCGACCTCACCTCGGCGGCCGACGGCGCCGGCTTCACCATCCGGCCCAACTGCTGCTGGATGTTCCTGTCCGGCATCGACGTGGAGCGCAAGGTCACGCCCGGCTCCGTGGTGGTGCTGGGTGACTCCATCAGCGACGGCAACGGCAGCACCGTCAACGCCGACCGCCGCTGGCCGGACTACCTGGCCAAGCGGCTGATCGACGCCCGGCCGGACCCGCGTACGCCGGGTGTGCTCAACCTCAGCCTGGCCGGCAACCGGCTCAACCACGAGGGCACCGAGCCCGGCGCGGGCGACTTCCCCGGCTACTACGAGCTCGGCCCGAACGCGCTCGCCCGGCTCAACGAGGACGTGTTCCCGCAGACCGGGGTGCGTACCGTCATCACCCACCTGGGCATCAACGACATCTGGATGAACGGGGACAGCCCCGAGGCGATCATCGCCACGCTGCGCCAGCTCAACCGGCAGGTCCAGGCGCGTGGCCTGACCAGCATCGCGGGCACGCTCATGCCGTACGAGGGCAACGGCGGGCCGGGCGTGTGGACGCCGGAGAAGGACGCCACCCGCCAGGCCGTCAACACCTGGTTGCGCGGGCCGGGCCGGGCCGAGTTCGACGGCATCGTCGACTTCGACGCGGTGATGCGGGATCCCGCCCAGCCGAGCCGGCTGCTGCCGGCGTACGACTCGGGTGACCACATCCACCCGAACGACACGGGCGCTGCGGTGATGGCGAACGCCGTACCACTGAAGCTGCTCGGACTGTGACACCGGGCGGGGGCGGCGGTCGACACGACGCCGCCCCCGCCGCCGTTTTCCTGGGGAGGAAAAGACAGTGGACGTCAGCGAGATCCTGACCGGCCTCTACAGCGAACAGGGCCGGCAGAACCCCTATCCCTTCTACGCGGCCCTGCACGAGCACGGGCCGATAAACGCCGTTCCGGCCCGGGCCGAGCACAGCACCGTCAGCGCGGTGGCCGGCGGGTACGACGTGGTGGACCAGATCCTGCGCGATCCCAGCTGGTACAAGGGTTTCCCGCCCGGCTGGGAGGAGCAGGAGATCCTGCGTACGTTCCTGACCTCGATGATGTTCGTGAACCCGCCGGACCACACCCGGATGCGCGCGGTGTTCGCCAAGACGTTCACGCCGCGCCGGCTGGGCGCGTTGGAACCGGTCATCGAGCGGATCGTCGCCGAACGCCTGGACCACCTGGCCGAGGCGGGCGCGGACGGCCACGAGGTGGACTTCGTGGCCGACTTCGCCTACCCGGTCCCGGCGCTGGTGATGGCCGAGTTCATCGGCTTGCCGGCGGCCGACCTGTCCTGGTACCGGCAGCGGGTCGACTGGATCGACGAGTACATGGACGTGTCCGGCAAGACGCCGGAGCGGTTGGCCCGGGCCAACCAGGCCGCCGAGGAACTGCGCGTCTACTACCGGGACCTGATCGCCCACCGGCGCCGCGCGCCCGGCCACGACCTGATCAGCGGCCTGGTCGAGGTGCTCGACGCGGGCGGCGTCGACCTCACCGAGGAGGAGTTGATCAGCAACCTGATCGTGCTGTTCAACGCCAGCTTCGTCACCACCGTCTACATGTTCAGCAACGGCCTGCCGCTGCTGCTGGACCACCCGGACGTGACCGCCGCGCTGCCGGGCGACGACGAACTGGCCCGCGGCTGCGTGGAGGAGGTGCTGCGGATGGAGAGCCCGGTGCACTTCCTGGCCCGCTCCGCGCCCGCCGGCGTCGACCTCGGCGGCGTACCGATCGGCCGCGACGACAACGTGCTGCTGCTGATCGCCGCCGCCAACCGCGACCCGGCCCGGTTCCCCGACCCGGACCGCTTCGACCCGCACCGCGACGGCCCGCCGTCGCTCGCCTTCGGTGTCGGGCTGCACTTCTGCCTCGGCTCGGCGGTGTCCCGGCTGGAGGGCCGGCTGGCGCTGCCGCGCCTGTTCGCGCGCTTCCCCCGGCTCGCCATAACCCAGCCCTACACGTACAGCGGGAGCCTGTTCCTGCGCGGAATCGACAAACTCTTCGTCACCACAGGGGAGGCCGGATGACACTCGATCCGCAGGTGGTCGCGTGGCGGGCCGCACGGGCCGCCGCCGGCACCGCGCCGCTCTACACTCAGACCCTCGCGCAGGCCCGCGCCGCCGACCTCGCCGCGATCCGCGCCGGCTCCGGCGCGGTCGAGCCGGTCGCCGAGGTACGCGACACGACGGTGCCCGGCCCGGCCGGGCCGCTGCCGGTGCGGATCCACCGGCCGGACGGCGACGGCCCGCTGCCCACGCTCGTCTACTTCTTCGGGGGCGGCTGGACGCTCGGCAGTGTCGACACCGCCGACGGGATCTGCCGGCGGCTGGTCAACCTCACCGGCGCGCAGACCGTGACGGTCGGCTACCGGCTCGCCCCGGAGCACCCGTTCCCGGCCGCGGTGGAGGACTGCCACGCCGCGCTGCGGCACCTCGCCGCGCACGCCGCCGAGTTCCGCGTCGACCCGGACCGGCTCGCGGTGGGCGGCGACAGCGCGGGCGGGAACCTGGCCGCCGCGGTGACGCTGCTGGCGCGCGCCGACGGCGGTCCCCGGCTCGCCGCCCAGTTGCTGGTCTACCCGAACACCGACCAGCGGCCCGGGCACCGCCCGGCCGACGACGAGGATCCGCTGCTGTTCAACAGGCACTCGGTCGGCTGGTACCGGAGCCACTACCTCGCCGACCCGGGCGACGCGGCGCACCCGCTGGCGTCACCGCTGCTCGCCGAGGACCTGAGCGGCCTGCCCCCGGCGCTGGTGATCACCGCCGGGCACGATCCGCTGCGCGACGAGGGACTGCGGTACGCCGAGCGGCTGCGCGAGGCCGGTGTGCCCACCGAGACGGACGACCACCCGGGGATGGTGCACGGGTTCTTCGCCATGCCCGGCGTGTTCGACGCCGGACGGGAGGCCCAGGAGCGCGCCGCCGCCTTCCTGCGCCGCGCGTTCGGGCTCGACCCGGCGCACGCGCGGGCGGCGACGGGTGCCGACCATGGCTGACCCGGCCGACGGGTTCGTGCCGCCGGCCAGCCTGGCCGACTTCGCCGCGCCGGCCCGGGCCGTGCTTCCCGCCGACGTTTGGGACTTCGTCGACGGCGGGAGCGGGACCGAGACCGCCCTGGCCGCGAACCGGGCCGCGCTGGACCGGGTGGCGGTGCTGCCCCGGATGCTGGCCGGTGTGGACGACCCGTCCACCGAGGCGACGCTGCCCGGCGGCCGGGCCGCGATGCCGGTGGCTGTCGCGCCGATGGCGTACCAGCGGCTGCTGCACCCCGGCGGCGAGCCGGCGCTCGCGGCGGCGGCCCGTGCGGCGGGCGTGCCGTACGTGGCCAGCACGCTGGCGAGCACCCCGATCGAGGAGATCGCGGCGACCGGCGCGACGGTGTGGTTCCAGCTCTACTGGCTGCGCGACCGGGCGCTGGTGGCCGACCTGCTCGACCGGGCGTCGGCGGCCGGCTGCGCTGCGGTGATGGTGACCGTGGACGTGCCGGTGCTCGGGCGGCGCCTGCGCGACGCGCGCAACGGGTTCGCGCTGCCGCCGCACGTCACCGCCGCGAACCTGCCCGGCGGCCGGGACGACCTGGCGCATCAGGGCACCCCCGGCGTCTCGGCGGTGGCGGTGCACACGGGCGCGGTCTTCGCCCCGGCGCTGAGCTGGGCGGACCTGGACTGGCTGCGCGCGCGTACCCCGGTGCCGTTGCTGGTCAAGGGCATCCTGGACCCGCGCGACGCGGTCCGCGCGGCGGACGCCGGCGTCGACGCCGTGGTGGTCTCCAACCACGGCGGACGGCAACTCGACGCCGCCCCGGCCAGCGCGGCCGTGCTGCCGGAGGTGGTCGAGGCGGTCGACCAGCGGTGCGCGGTGCTGCTGGACAGCGGCATCCGCAGCGGTGTCGACGTGCTGCGCGCGCTGGCGCTCGGCGCGGACGGCGTGCTGCTGGGCCGGCCGCTGCTCTGGGCCCTGGCCGCCGGTGGCCGGGCCGGCGCCGAGGCGGCACTGGCGCTGCTCGCGGCGGAACTGCGCGACGCGCTCATCCTCAGCGGCTGCTCCGACCCGGCCTCGGCCCGGCGGCTGCGTACCCGGATCGGAGGCTGACGTGGAACCGGTCGACCTGGCCGTCACGGCGCTGCACGGCAGCGTCGGCGACCCGGCGCTGAACTCGATGAACTTCCTCAACGAGGTGGCGCAGCACTACCCGGACGCGGTGTCGCTGGCGGCCGGACGGCCGTACGAGGAGTTCTTCGACTCGGCGGTGCTGCACACGCACCTGGACCGCTTCCGCCGCTACCTCGCCGAGGACATCGGGCTGGACCGGGCCGGCGTGGACCGGACGCTGCTGCAGTACGGCCGCACCAAGGGCGTCGTGCACCACCTGATCGCCCGGCACCTCGCCGTGGACGAGGGGCTCACCGTCGACCCGGAGTCGGTGGTGGTGACCGTCGGCTGCCAGGAGGCCATGTTCCTGGTGCTGCGCGCGTTGCGGGCCGGCCCGGCCGACGTGCTGTTCGCGGTCGCGCCCACGTACGTCGGCCTCACCGGCGCGGCCCGCCTGGTCGACCTGCCGGTGCGCCCGGTGGCCGGTGGTCCCGGCGGCGTCGACCTGGCCGACCTGCGCGCCGGGGTGCGCCGGGCCCGCGCGGAGGGGCTGCGCCCCCGGGGCTGCTACGTGATGCCGGACTTCGCCAACCCGTCGGGCGTCAGCATGGACACCGCGCAGCGGCGGCGGCTGCTGGACCTGGCCGCCGAGGAGGACCTGCTGCTGATCGAGGACAACCCGTACGGCCTGTTCCCGGCCGACGGCACCGACCGGCGGCCCACCCTGAAGGCGCTGGACACCGCGCGCCGGGTGGTCTACCTCGGCTCGTTCGCCAAGACCGTGCTACCCGGCGCCCGGGTCGGCTACGTGGTGGCCGACCAGCGGGTGGGGGAGGCGGACGGCGCCGTGGTCCCGCTCGCCGACCACCTCGCGAAGATCAAGAGCATGGTCACCGTGAACACGTCGCCGATCAGCCAGGCGGTGATCGGCGGCGCGTTGCTGGCACACGACTGCTCGCTGGTGGCCGCGAACGTGCGGGAGCGGGCCGCGTACGCCCGTAACCTGCGCCACCTGGTCGACGGCCTGGCCCGGCGCTTCCCGGCCGGCGGGCCGGTCTCCTGGACCGTCCCGGCGGGCGGGTTCTTCGTGGTGGTGAGCGTGCCGTTCGCGGTGGACGACGCGCTGCTGCACCGTTCGGCGCGCGAGTACGGCGTGCTCTGGACCCCGATGGCGCACTTCTACGACGCGGGCACACCGGTGAACGCGCTGCGGCTGTCGGTGAGCGCCGTCACACCCGAGTCGATCGATGTCGGCCTGGACCGGCTGGCCGCGCTGGTCACGGACACCATGACGGCCGAGGTGACGCCACAGTGTCAGGGTTCCGCCACAGTGCGTGTTTCCTGACTCCGTTCGTCTGTTGATAATGGACGAATGGTTGCCTGGGAGTACGCGTTGCTCGTTCGTCGGTATCAGGGTCAGGGTCGCAATTTCCACGTCTCGTTCGTGTGGTACGGCCCGGACGGGTCACGCACCGACGTGACCGCGTACGGCGACACCGCGATCGCGCACCTCAACCGGGTCGGCCGGGAGGGCTGGGAACTGGTGTCCGCCGCCGAGGACGTGAACAACGTGCAGGGCAGCACCGAGGTCCACCGCTACCACCTGAAGCGCCCGCTGAACTGACCCCGTGAACCGCCGGCGCCCCGGGAGACCGTTCTCCCGGGGCGCCGCTTCGTGTTCCGTCGGGCGCTCAGCCCAGGTCGACCGCCGGGTAGAGCGGGAACGGCGTGAGCAGGTCGGCGGCCTGCTTGCCGACGGACTCGGCGACCGCCGGGTCCAGCACGTACTTCGCCTTCGACGGCGCGCCGTCCGGGCCGGTGCCGGGCGTGGTCTGGCTGAGCACGGTGTGGATCAGCTCGGCGGTGGCGTCCATCTCGGCGGCGCCGAGGCCCCGGGTGGTCAGCGCCGGGGTGCCGATGCGGATGCCGGAGGTGTACCAGGCGCCGTTCGGGTCCTGCGGCACCGAGTTGCGGTTGGTGACGATGCCCGAGTCCAGCAGCGCCTGCTCGGCCTGCCGGCCGGTCAGGCCGTACCCGGACACGTCGATGAGCACCAGGTGGTTGTCGGTGCCGCCGGTGACCAGCGTCGCGCCCCGGCGCAGCAGCCCGTCGGCCAGCGCCTGCGCGTTGTCGACGATTCGCTGGGCGTAGTCGGCGAAGTCGGGGCGGCGCGCCTCGGCCAGCGCGACCGCCTTGGCGGCCATCACGTGCGGCAGCGGCCCGCCGAGGACCATCGGGCAGCCCCGGTCGACCTGGTCGGCCAGCTCCGGCCCGCAGAGCACCATGCCGCCGCGCGGGCCGCGCAGCGACTTGTGCGTGGTGGTGGTGACGATGTGGGCGTGCGGCACCGGGTCGAAGTCGCCGGTGAAGACCTTGCCGGCGACCAGCCCGGCGAAGTGGGCCATGTCGACCATGAAGGTGGCGCCGACCGAGTCGGCGATCTCCCGCATGATCCGGAAGTTGACCTTCCGGGGGTACGCGGAGTAGCCGGCGACCAGGATCAGCGGCTTGAACTCGCGGGCCGCCTCGGCCACCCGGTCGTAGTCGATCAGGCCGGTGGCCGGGTCGGTGCCGTAGCTGCGCTGGTCGAACATCTTGCCGGAGATGTTCGGCCGGAAGCCGTGGGTGAGGTGGCCGCCCGCGTCCAGCGACATGCCGAGCATCCGCTGGTTGCCCAGCTCGCGGCGCAGCGCGAACCAGTCGGCCTCGGTGAGGTCGTTGACCTGCCGGGCCTGCGCCTTCTTCAGCGCGGGCGACTCGACCCGGTCGGCCAGGATCGCCCAGAACGCGACCAGGTTGGCGTCGATGCCCGAGTGCGGCTGCACGTACGCGTGGGACGCGCCGAACAGTTCCCGGGCGTGCTCGGCGGCGAGCGCCTCGACGGTGTCGACGTTCTGGCAGCCGGCGTAGAACCGGCGTCCGACGGTGCCCTCGGCGTACTTGTCGCTGAACCAGTTGCCCATCGCCAGCAGCGTCGCCGGGGAGGCGTAGTTCTCGCTGGCGATGAGCTTGAGCGACTCGCGCTGGTCGGCCAGTTCCGCGGCGATGGCGTCGGCGACCCGCGGCTCGACGCCGCGGACGACCTCCAGCGCGCTGCGGAAGGCGGTGGACTCGGCGTTGCGCGACATGCGACCTCCAGGTGACGTGCGGAAGGCCCAGGCGCTCGGCATGCGTCCTCATGACGAGGCCGCTCCCCGATGGTGCTCCATCTCCACGCGCCAGTCACGGCCTGTGCCGATCCTACCGGCCCGGCCCGGACCTGCGGGGTTGGGCCGCCCGTCCCGGGGCACACCGTGGGGAGGGCCGGCCCCGACCCGGCCCGGGGGAGAGGAGGCACGACCATGACCACACCGAGCACCGGACGGCCGCTCGCCGTGGTGACCGGCGCGTCCAGCGGCATCGGGTACGAGCTGGCGGTCCAGTTCGTCGAGCACGGGTACGACGTGGTGGTCGCCGCCGAGGACGCGGCGATCGAGCGGGCGGCCGGCGACCTGCGGCGCGACGGCGGCCCGGAGGTGTACCCGGTCCGGGTGGACCTGGCCACGCCCGAGGGCGTACGGCGGCTGGCCGGGGAGGTGACCGGCCTGGGGCGCCCGGTCGACGCGCTGGCGCTCAACGCCGGGCGCGGCGCGGGCGGGGACTTCGTCGGTGGCACCGACCTGGACGACGAGCTGACCGTGATCGACCTGAACGTCCGCTCGACCGTGCACCTGGCCAAGCTGCTGCTGCCGGACATGATCCGCCGGGGCGCCGGGCGGGTGCTGTTCACCTCGTCGATCGCCGCCACCATGCCCGGGGCGTACCAGGCGGTCTACAACGCCTCGAAGTCGTTCGTGCAGTCCTTCGCCGAGGGGGTGCGCAACGAGCTGAAGGACAGCGGTGTCACCGTCACCTCGCTGATGCCGGGCCCGACCGACACCGAGTTCTTCGACCGGGCCGACATGGAGGACACCCGAGTCGGCAAGGGGCCCAAGGACGACCCCCGCACGGTGGCCGAGGACGCGTTCGAGGCGCTGATGAAGGGGGAGCACAAGGTCGCCGCCGGCTCGCTGGTCAACAAGATCCAGGTGGCCGCCGGGAAGATCATCCCGGATCGGCTGAAGGCCGAGCAGCACCGCAAGATGGCCGAGCCCGGCTCGGGCGACTGAACCCCGAACGCGAGCGGGACCGCCCCGAGGGAAGGGGTGGTCCCGCTCGCGTTCCGGGGCCGGTGTCAGGCCACCACGGCGTCCATCGACTTCTTCAGCGCCTTCGGGGCGGTCGGCGTCTTCGGCGCCTTCGGCCGCAGGTCGAGCATCCGCTGGCCGATCTCCTGGAGCTGGTTACGGCCGAGCGCCTCGCGGACCTTCGGGAACCACTCCTGCTCCTCCTCCTCGATGTGGTGCGACACGTTCTCGATCAGCACCGTCGTCTTGGCGTTGAAGCGTTCGTCGTCGGCGTCCATGGTGAACAGCTCGAAGCAGAGCACGTCCGCGACGTGGTGCTCCTCGTACGACTCCAGGACGTCGTCCTCGACGTCGGGCACCAGCTTGCGGACCTCCGGGTACATCACCTCGTTCTCCAGGTAGGTGTGCACCGTGAGAGCTTCGAGGATCTGCCCGACGATCTTCCCGCGCTTGCTCGCCGGTCCCTCCTCGGCCTCCTGGAAGGCCTTGAACAGGCGGCGGATCTCTTTGTGGTCCTCCTTGAGCAGGACGATCGCGTCGGTGGACACCGTTACCTCCTAAGTCGGCTGACGAATGGCCCCCTACCCGGCGCCCGACCAGGACAAACAGACCGGGCCCGGCAATCGCTGCCGGGCCCGGTCCACGCGGGTCGGGTTACTTGACCGCGTTGTACGCGTCCACGATGCCGGCGCCGTAGAACCCGTTGCGCTTCCCGCCGGAGCAGGTCGCGTCGTACGCGTTCGGGCCCGCCGGGATCAGCGGCACCGGGTTGTAGACGCCCGACGGGCAGGACTTCGCCACCGCGGTGCGCTCGAGGAACGAGGAGAGCTGACCCGGCGTCATGCCCGGGTGCGCGGACAGCGCCAGCGCCGCGACGCCGGTGGCGTGCGGGCCGGACATCGAGGTGCCCTGCTTGTAGCCCCACCCGTTGGTGCGGGTGGCGGTGTTGAAGGTGGTGGACAGGATGCCGTCGGTCGACGTCGAGCGGGCGCCCTGGGTACGGAACCGGGTGTCGCCACCCGGCGCGGTCACGTCGATGACGCCCTGGCCGTACGAGGAGTAGTAGCTCTTGTCACCGGTCGGGCCGACGGCGGCGACGGTCACCACGCCCGGCGCCTCGGCCGGCAGGTCGAGGCAGGCGTTGGTGAGGTTCTCCCGCTCCTCCGGCGTGCCGTTGTTCGGGCTGCCGGTGTCGGTGATCTTGTGGGCCAGGTCGTAGTTCGAGTTGCCGGCCGACGCGACGTGCAGCACGCCCTGGGACTGCGAGTAGCGCAGGGCCCGCTGCACGGCCTGCCACACCGGGCGCTGACGCGCGTCGTTGCGGCAGTTCAGCTCCCACGGGTCGATGTAGTAGCTGTTGTTGGTGAGCTGCATGCCGTGCTCGGCGGCCCACATGAACCCGCAGACGGCGGCCTCCGGGAAGATGTAGCCGTCGTCGTTGACGACCTTGACGGCGGCGACCTTCACGCCCGGCGCCACACCGGTGACGCCGACGCCGTTCACCGCGGCGGCGATGGTGCCTGCCACGTGGGTGCCGTGGTCGCTGGTGGTCGGGTTCCAGGAGGCCTCGGTGGTGTCCGGCGCGCCGCCCACACAGGAGGCGCTCTTGTCCTTGGCGATCTGGGTCGCCAGGTCCGGGTGGCTGCTGGAGATGCCGCTGTCCAGCACACCCACCACTACCGACGGGCTGCCGCCGGTCACCGCGTGCGCCTGCGGGACGCGGATCATGTCCATGTCCCACTGCTGGCCGTAGAGCGGCTCGGCGGTCGGGTCGCCGGCGGCCGCGGCGACGGCGGCGGCCGGGACCTCGACCGTCTCGCCCTCGTCCAGGGCGGTGCCCAGGCCGCCGGTGGAGGCGACCGACTCGACACCGGCGCCCGCCACCCGGGTGGCGAAGTCCGGGGCGGTCGAGCGCACGACCAGTACGCCGATCTTGTCGTACGCGGCCACCACGGTGCCGTCGGCGGCGGCCACCCGGGCGGCGGCCTTGGCGGTGCTGTTGCCCTGCGGGGCGAGCACGATGTAAGAGGTTTCCGGTCCGACGGCCGCGGCCGGCGCCGTGCCGCCGACGAGGGCGAGCCCGGCGCCGAGCGTCACTGCCGACGCCGCGGCGAGTGTCTTGCGACGGAGGTTGTTCACACAGACTCCCAGGGGTTCGTGCGGGTGGACCGCACCCCTGGTGCGGGCTGCGGTCCGGGCGGAGGCACGGCGAAGTACCGGCCTCGCCCGGACCAGCGCCACCGCCCTGCTGGGTGTTACACGTGCCGCCGGGCGGGAGAGTGGACCGTCAGACAGTGGCGATCGTGTAGGGGATCTCGTCGAGCAGTTCCCGGGCGAGGAAACCGATCCGCCCGTACCGGGGGACCAGCCGCTGCCCGCTCACCGCGTGCGCGAACGCCGCCCAGCAGGCCGCCTGCGCCGGGTCGGCGCCCCGGGAGAGCAGGCCCGCGAGCAGCCCGGCCCGTACGTCGCCGCTGCCCGAGGTGCCCAGCCCGGCGTCCCCGCTCTCCTCGCGCCAGGCCCGGCCGTCCGGTGTCGCGATGTGCCCGTACAGCGACACGACGGCGTCGTACCGGCCGGCCAGTTCGACCGCCTCGGCGTCCAGGTCGTCGCCCGGGTCGCGGCCCAGCAGGTGCCGGGCCTCGGTCAGGTTGGGGGTGAGCACCACCTTGCGGCCGGACCCGGCCAGCAGGTCCGGGGCGTGGCTGAGCGCGCCGAGCGCGTACGCGTCGAGCACCAGCGCGGTCTGGCGGCCGGCCGCGTCCAGGACCAGGCGCAGCAGCTCCCCGGTGGCCTCGATGTCGGTCAGGCCGGGCCCGACCGCCACCACGTCCGCGTCGGCGACCAGGCCGCGGAGCAGGTCTCCCGGGTCGCCGCGGACCGCGCCGTCGGCGGTCTCCGGCAGCCCGACCACGAGTGCCTCGGGCACCTGGATGCTCAGCGACGGCGCTGTCGACTCGGCGGCGGCGAGCTGGAGCACGCCGGCCCCGGCCCGCAGCGCGGCCACCCCGGCGAGCAGCACCGCGCCGGGGGTGAACCGGGAACCGCCGACCACCAGCACCGTGCCGCGCGCCTCCTTGCCGCCGGTGGGCACCGGCAGCGCCCAGTCCCGCAGCAGCGCGGGGGTGATCACGTCAGACCGGCTCGGCATTGACCTCGTCCTCCCTGGTGGGTGTCGCCCCCTGCCGGTGCAGGTGGGTGACGTCGTTGAACACCTCCGGCGTGAGCCGTCCCGCGTCGTCGGCGTGCCAGCCGGTGACCGAGCA
This sequence comes from Micromonospora sp. WMMA1949, assembly GCF_027460145.1. Lineage (NCBI taxonomy): Bacteria > Bacillati > Actinomycetota > Actinomycetes > Micromonosporales > Micromonosporaceae > Micromonospora > Micromonospora sp. WMMA1949. Next base: position 5,465,990 of record NZ_JAPZBG010000001.1, read on the forward strand.
GTTGGCGATCACGTGTTCGCGGGTCAGCGCCATCAGCTCCGCCTCGGTGAGCCCCTCCACCAGGTAGCGCAGCAGGAAGACCAGCGCGTCGTGGCCGAACAGCAGCACCCGGCCCCCGTCGTGGTCGCGGCGCAGGTCGCCGAGCAGCGCCCGCAGCCGCAGCGCCACGTCGGTCCAGGACTCGCCGCCGGGCGGGCGGTAGTAGAACTTGCCGAGCCGGGTACGCCGGTCGGCCTCGTCCGGGTAGCGCCGCCGTACGCCGTGGCCGGTGAGCCCGTCGAGGATGCCCAGTTCCCGGTCGCGCAGCCGCTCGTCGACGCTCATCGGGATCCCGGTTCCGTCCAGCGCCAGCTCGGCCGTCCGGACCGCCCGCAGGTACGGAGACACCACAGCCACCTCCGGGCGGCGCGAGCCGGGCAGCTCGGCCAGCCAGCGGCCGGTCGCCCGCGCCTGCTCCTCGCCGGTCGGCGACAGCGGCACGTCGGCGTCCCGGTGGGTGAGGTCGATCAGCTCGGCGCCGGACGTCTCGGCCGCCGTGGCCGCGACGTTCGCCGTGCTCTCGCCGTGCCGGACGATCCAGAGCGATGCCAACTCCGCCATGCGGCTCCCGGTACCCGGGCTCGACCGGGGATAACCGTGCGACCTGCGGATGTGGGCTGCTGATCACCTGAGCGGTTCCGCCTGTCGGTGCCGCCGGTTATGGTCCCCGCACACTGCGGGCGATCAAGGAGACGGTGTGCGCAGATTCGAGTTCGTGGGCGGCGGTTCGGCCAAGTTCTGGGAGGTCGGGCAGAGCGACACGACGGTGACGGTCCGCTATGGATCGATCGGCTCGCAGGGCCGCACCCAGGTCAAGGAACTGGGTTCGCTGGCCGAGGCCGCCGCGCACGCCGACCGGCTGGTCGCGGAGAAACTGCGCAAGGGGTACGCCGAGACGACAGTCGCGCCCTCGGCCGGGCACACCGGAGCGCCCGCCGTCGAGCCGACTGCACCGGGTCACGACCCGGAAGCGGCCGGTGCCGATCCGGCCGGCACCGGTTCGGCCGGTAGCGACCCGGCCGGGGCGCTGTCGCCTGCCGGCGAGCTGCCGGACGAGGACGCCTTCGAGGTCCCGGGCGGCTGGCGACGGATGCTGATCCCGCGCCGGGACGGCACACCCGGCCCGGCCTTGCCGTCCGCCGCGAAAAGCCGCGCCGCCGGGCGGAAACTGCTGGACTCGCTGGCCGACCATCTCGCCTCCACCGCACGGCTCTCCGTCGATCCGGAGCTGGGCCCGGCGCTGCGTGGCTACCTCGACGGCCGGCCTGGTCCGCTGGGCGGGGCGGCGCTGGTGGCGGCGGTGGGCACGGCGCTGGACTACCGGGTGCGCGACCAGCAGGGGCATGCCCTCGCCGACCTGCTGGTCGCCGACCTCGGCCCGGCCGGTGCGGCGGTCGCCGCGACCGAGCAGATCACCGTGGCGGCCGCCGGACACTCGTCCTCGTTTCCGTTGCGCCGCACCGAGGCGACGAACGCACACGGCTACAGTCACTGGCGACTGCGCCGGTCGGTGATGCGCCGGGTCCGCGCGCACCTTGCGGCAGCCGGTGACGGCGACTACGCCGCGGCCCACGCCGCCCTGGCCCCGTACCGGTCCGGGCCGCTTCCGGTGCGGGCGGCCACCTCGTTCCTGCTGCCGACCGAGCGGGAGTGGGTGGCCCGGGACGTGGCCGACGTGGCGCGCGAGGGGGGTCCGCTGCTCGCGGAGCTGCTGCTCTGCGCGGTCGACGACGTGGACGCCGTCCACGCCCTTGAGGGGCAGCAGACGGTCTACCGGCTGATGTACGACCTGGCGCCGATCGTCACCGCCACCGCGGCGGTCGGGTCACCGATCGCGCCGGTGCTGATCGGCTGGTTCGACCACGAGCACGCCGGCGCGGACGCCCGGCAGCGGCTGGTGTCACTGCTGGCGGCCCTGCCCGGTGACGAGCCGATGGCGGCGCTGCTCGACCGGCTGGACCGCAGGTACGTCCCGCCCGCGGTGACGGAGATGCTGCGCCGTTTCCCGGTGCGCGGCGTGCGCCTGCTGTCCGCCCCCGCCGAGGGGCGCAGCCCGGCCGCGCGGGAGGCCGCCACCCTGCTGCGCGCGCACGTGCTGGCCAACCCGGCCGCTGTCGAGGCCGCGCTGCCGGCGCTGGACCCGCCGCAGCGGGAACGGATCGAGCGGATCCACGCCGACACCTCCGCGCTGCCGGTCGCCGGGCCGGACCAGCTGCCGCCGGTGCTGGTGAGCCCGCCGTGGTCGGTCCGGCGCCCGCGAATCGATCCGCCGGTGGTCGGCGAGATGGAGCGGCCCGCCGGGTCCGCCATGGACTGGCTGCCGGGCGAGCGGGAACGGTGGGCGGCGGTCGTGCCCCGCTGGTCCGGCTACTGGAACGGGAACGACCTGAGCATGCTGGCCGCGAAGATCGCCGCCGGGCGGGCCGACTCGCGTGAACAGATCTACTTCTTCGTCCGGGCGACCGGGGAACTGGCCCGGCCGCTGCTGCCGGCCTGGCGGCCCGACGAGTCCTGGGGCGCCGACGAGTGGATGTCCCGCCTCGTCGGCCGGTACGAGTTGGACGCGCTGCCCACCGCGCTGCACCTGGCTCGCACCGCGCCGAAGAGCGTCGGCGAGGTGCTGCTGCCGTACGCCGACGGGGAGGTCGCCGACCTGATGGCCGACTGGCTCGACCGGCTCAAGACGGCCCGCCCGGTCGCCCGGGCCTGGCTGCGGCGGCACCCGGAGTACGCCGTGCGGGCGCTGCTGCCCGCCGCCCTGGGCGCGCCCGGCCCGCGCCGCCGGGCCGCCGAGCGGGCGCTGCGCCTGGTCGCCGCGGAGCACCGCGAGGTGCTCCTCGGCGTGGCCCGGGAGCACGGCGAGGAGGCGCTCGCCGCGGCCACCGCCATGCTCGACGCCGACCCGCTGGCCCAGCTTCCGGCCCGGATGCCGAGCCTGCCGGTGTGGCTGGACCCGGCGGTGCTGCCGCACGTGCTGCTGCGGGACCGTTCGGCCGCGCTGCCCGCCGACGCGATCCGTCACGTCTGCACCATGCTCGCCATCTCCCCGCCCGGCGAGCCGTACCCAGGGGTGGAGATCGTCCGCGCGGCGTGCGACACCGACTCGCTGGCGGAGTTCGCCTGGGCGCTGTTCGAGAGCTGGCAGAGTGCCGGTGCGCCGTCGAAGGACGGCTGGGCGTTCACCGGGCTGGGCCTGCTCGGCGACGACTCGACCGCGCGGCGGCTCGCGCCGCTGGTGCGGGCCTGGCCGGGCGAGAGCCAGCACGCGCGGGCGGTGACCGGCCTGGAGGTGCTGGCGCAGATCGGCACCGACGTGGCGCTGATGCACCTCTACGGCATCTCGCAGAAGGTGAAGTTCCGGGGTCTGCGGGAGCAGGCTGCGCGCAAGGTGGGCGAGGTCGCCGACGTGCTGGGCCTGACGCCCGAGCAGCTCGGTGACCGGCTGGTCCCCGACCTCGGGCTGGACGCCGACGGCAGTCTGGTCCTCGACTACGGGCCGCGCCGGTTCACCGTCGGCTTCGACGAGCAGCTCAAGCCGTACGTGGTGGACGGCGCCGGTGCACGCCGCAAGGACCTGCCCAAGCCCGGTGCCCGCGACGACGCCACGCTGGCGCCCGCCGCGCACAAGCGTTTCGCCGGCCTGAAGAAGGACGTGCGTACGCTCGCCGCCGACCAGATCCGCCGCTTCGAGACGGCCATGGTGACCGGGCGGCGCTGGCCGGCCGCCGACTTCCGCCACTACTTCCTGTCCCACCCGCTGCTGTGGCACGTCGTCCGACGGCTGGTCTGGGCCACAGTGGACGGCTCCGGCCAGGTGGGCACCGCGTTCCGGGTGGCCGAGGACCGCACGCTCGCCGACGTCGACGACGAGACGTACGCGCTGCCGGACGACGCCACCGTCACCATCGCGCACCCGCTGCACCTCGGCGCGGCGGTGCCGGCCTGGGCGGAGGTCTTCGCCGACTACGAGATCCTCCAGCCGTTCCCGCAGCTCGGCCGCGAGGTGCACCGGCTGGACGAGGCCGAGCGCACGGAGAAACTGCTGCACCGGCACATGGGCGTCACGGTCCCGGCCGGGCGGCTGCTCAGCCTGGAACGGCGGGGCTGGCGGCGTGGCACACCGCAGGACGCCGGCATCCAGAGCTGGCTGGAGCGCGAGGTCCCCGGCGGCCGGGCCGTGGTGATCGACCTCGACCCCGGCATCGCGGTCGGAATCGTCGACATGTTCCCCGACCAGAAGATCGAGGCGGTCTGGGTCAACGACGTGCCGTACGGCGACTGGTTCCAGCGCGGCGGCAAGGTCCGCCTGCGCGACCTGGACGACGTCACCGTCTCCGAGGTGCTGCGCGACCTGGCGGAGGTGACCCGGTGACCGCGCTCGACCCGGCCGTCGAGCGGGCCCAGCGTCCCCCGGCCGAGGTGCGGTACGCCGACGAGCTGGCCGCGCTGGCCGCGAACGACAACGATCCGCGCCCGCCGGGCTGGCGGCTGAGCCTGCGCGCCGCGCGCCGGTTCATCCTCGGTGACCCGGCGGCCGGGATCCGGCGCAAGTTCGTCGGCGACCCGTCGCTGATCGACCGGGCACTGGTGGCGCTGGCGACCAGCCGCGGCCTGATGCTCGTGGGCGAGCCCGGCACCGCCAAGTCGTTGCTGTCCGAACTGCTCGCCGCCGCGGTCAGCGGCGACTCCACGCTCACCATCCAGGGCGGCGCGGCCACCACCGAGGACCAGATCCGCTACTCGTGGAACTACGCGCTGCTGGTCGCCGACGGCCCGTCGCCGCGCGCGCTGGTGCCGGCGCCGCTGCTGCGCGGCATGGCCGAGGGGCGGGTGGTCCGCTTCGAGGAGATCACCCGCTGCCCGCTGGAGGTGCAGGACTGCCTGCTGTCCCCGCTGTCGGACCGGGTCCTCGCCATTCCGGAGCTGCCGGGCGCCGACGCCACGGTGTTCGCCCGCGAGGGCTTCAACGTGATCGCCACCGCGAACACCCGGGACCGGGGCGTCAACGAGATGAGCGCCGCGCTGAAGCGGCGGTTCAACTTCGAGACCGTCTTCCCGATTCCCGACCTCGGCACCGAGCTGGAGCTGGTCGAGGCCGAGGCGGGCGAGCTGCTGCGGCGCTCCGGCGTGACCGCGCCACCCCGGCGGGACCTGCTGGAGGTGCTGGTCACCACGTTCCGGGAGCTGCGGACCGGGATCACCGAACGCGGCGACGCGATGGAGCGGCTGTCGGCGGTGATGAGCACCGCCGAGGCGGTCTCGGTGGCGCACGCGGTCGGGCTGCGCGGCTGGTTCCTGCGCGGTGAGCCCGGCGACGCCGCCGACCTGGTCGCCTGCCTGGCCGGCACCGCCGCGAAGGACGACGCGGAGGACCTGGCCCGGCTGCGTCGCTACCTGGAGCAGCAGGTGTCGCGACGCTCCGGCGCGCAGTGGCGGGCGGTGCACGACGCCCGGCACCTGCTGCCCGGGTGAGCGCCGTCGAGGCGCCCGGTGGCGTCACGTTCCTCGGCGTCCGGCACCACAGTCCGGCCTGCGCCCGGCTGGTCGCCGCCACGGTGGCCCGGCTGCGCCCGGCGTACGTGCTGGTGGAGGGGCCGGCCGACCTCAACGGGCGGATGGACGAGCTGCTGCTCGACCACCAGCTGCCGATCGCCGTGTTCACCGCGCACCGCGACGCCAGCCGGCGGCACGCCTCCTGGAGTCCGTTCTGCGCGTACTCACCGGAGTGGGTGGCGCTGACCGCCGGGCGGGAGGTGGGCGCGCAGCTGCGCTTCATCGACCTGCCCGCGTGGCATCCCGCGCTGTCCGACCGCGCCAACCGGTACGCCGACGCCGACGAGCGGTACGCCGAGGCGGTCCGCCGGCTGTGCGCCACCCTCGCCGTGGACAACGTGGACGCGCTCTGGGACCACCTGTTCGAGATCGGTCCGGACGACGGGCTGGCCGAGCGCCTCGACACGTACTTCGACCTGCTGCGCGGCGAGTCGGCGGCGGGGGATGACGACACCGCCCGGGAGGCGTACATGGCCCGCTGGGTACGCGCCGCCCGGCGCCGGGCCGCCGGCCGGCCGGTGCTGGTGGTGACCGGCGGTTTCCACCGTCCCGCCCTGGTCCGGCTCACCGCCGGCGACGACGCAGCGGACGACGACTGGCCGGAGGTCCCCGCCCCCGCACCGGACGCGGTGGCGGGCAGCTACCTCGTGCCGTACTCGTTCCGGCGCCTCGACGCCTTCGTCGGCTACCAGTCCGGCATGCCCTCCCCGGCGTACTACCAGCGGGTCTGGGAGGACGGCCCGCGCCGGGCCGCGGAGGCGCTCACCGAGGCGGTGGCGGCCCGGCTGCGCGCCCGGCGGCAGCCGGTCTCCACCGCCGACCTGATCGCCGCCCGGAGCATGGCCGGCGGCTTGGCCCGGCTGCGCGGCCACGCCCACCCGGGCCGGGTCGACGTGCTCGACGCTCTGGTGTCCGCGCTGGTCACCGACGCGCTCGACCAGCCGCTGCCGTGGGCGACCCGGGGCACCCTGGCACCCGGCGCCCACCCGGTGGTGGTGGAGATGGTCGCAGCGCTCAGCGGTGACCGGGTCGGTCGGCTGCACCCGGACACGCCGCTGCCGCCGCTCGTGCACGACGTCGACGCCGAGCTGGCACGGCACCGGATCGATCCGCACGAGACGGTCGAGCTGGACCTGACCGACGCCGCCGACCTGGCCCGCAGCCGCCTGCTGCACCGGCTGCGGCTGCTCGACGTGCCCGGCCACACCCGCGACAGCGGCCCGCGCGTGGGCGCGGACGCGCTGCTCACCGAACGCTGGTCGCCCGCGCCGTCGGCGGACCGGCTCGCCCGGGTGATCGAGGCCGGTGGGTACGGGCCGACCGTCACCGACGCCGTCACCGCCCGGATCGAGGAACGGGTGACGCTGCTCGGCGCGGACGTCGACGCGCTCGCCACGACGCTGTTCGACACCGCGCTGGCCGGGCTGCCCGAGCACTCCACCCGCACGCTCACCGCGATCGCCCGCGCCACCGGCGGGGTCACCGACCTGCGGGCGCTGGGCCGGGCGCTCGCAGTGGCGCTGGCGCTGTGGCGGCACGACCGGCTGCTCGGCAGCGCCGGGACGGCCCCGCTGGGCGCGCTGATCACCGCCGCCGTACGCCGGGCGCTCTGGCTCGTCGAGGGCGTGCGCGCCGCTGCCGCCCCGGCCGACCCGGGACGGCTCACCGTGCTCGTCGCGGTCCGGGACGCGGTCCGCCACGCCGGCCCGGCGCTCGGGCTCGACCGGGACGGCGTGCTGGCAGTGGCCGGGCGGGTGGCGGCCGACGCGGCGGCCCCGCCGGACCTGCGCGGCGCGGCGCTGGGCCTGACCTGGTCGCTGGGGGACGTGCCGGACGTCGCCCGCGCGGTCCGGGCGGTGGCCGCGCCGGACATGCTCGGCGACTGGCTGGGCGGGCTGTTCGCACTGGCCCGGGAGGAGGTGGTGGCGGGCGACGCGGCACTGCTGACCGTGGTGGACGAGCTGCTCGCCTCGATGGGCGCGCACGACTTCCTGGTGGCGCTGCCGGCGTTGCGGCAGGCGTTCGGCTGGTTCCCGCCCCGGGAACGGGCCGAGGTGGCCCGGCACGTGCAGACGCTGCGCGGCGGCGACGCGCCCCCCGGTGACCTGCTGCGGCTGGACGCCGACCCGCTGCTGGTGGCCGCCGCCCGCGCGGTGGAGGAGCGGGTCGACGCGGTGCTGACCCGGGAAGGGCTGTGGGAGGGTGACGGAACGTGAGCGACCCGATGCGGGAACGCTGGCGGCTGGTGCTCGGCGACGCGGCGCAGGACAGCCTGGGCGGTCTGTCGGCCGACGCGGCCGGCCGGGACGCGGCGCTGGACTGGCTCTACGGCCGCGACGCCGAACTGGGTCGCCGCGACGTGCGGCGCGGCGGGTCCGGCCCGTCGGTGCTGACCACAGTGGACTGGCTCGACGGGATCACCCGGCTGTTCCCGAAGGAGACGGTGCAACGGCTGGAGCGCGACGCGGTCGAGCGGTACGGCATCCACGACGTCGTCACCGACCCGGCGGTGCTGGCCCGGGTCGAGCCGAACCCGGCGCTGCTGCGCGCGGTGCTGCGCACCAAGCACCTGATGAACCCGGACGTGCTGCGGCTGGCCCGCAAGCTGGTCGAGGCGGTGGTGCGGCAACTTGTCGAACGGCTGGCCGCGGAGGTGCGGCAGTCGTTCTCCGGGCCCCGGGCGCGCCGCCCCAGCCGCTTCCGGCAGGCCCGTAACTTCGACGTCCGGCGTACCATCCGGGCGAACCTGGCGCACTGGCGGCCGGACGAGCGCCGCCTGCACGTACGGCAGCCGCACTTCTTCTCCCGCACCCGCCGCCACCTCGACCGCTGGCAGGTGATCCTGCTGGTGGACCAGTCCGGTTCGATGCTCGGCTCGGTGATCCACGCCGCGGTGACCGCCGCCTGCCTGTGGGGGCTGCCGGGCGTCCGCACCCACCTGGTCGCCTTCGACACCGACGTGGTCGACCTGACCTCCGACGTGGACGACCCGGTGGAGCTGCTGATGAAGGTGCAGCTCGGCGGCGGCACCGACATCGCCCGCGCGGTCGCGTACGGCGCGCAGCTGGTGGAGAACCCGCGCCGGACCATAGTCGCGCTGGTGTCCGACTTCTACGAGGGCGGCGACGCCGGGCGGCTGGTCCGGTCGGTGCGGCAGCTCGTGGAGCAGGGCACACACGTGCTGGCCCTCGCGGCGCTGGACGAGGAGGCCGACCCGGCGTACGACAGGGCCACCGCCCAGCGGCTCGCGGACGTGGGCGCGGCGGTAGGCGCGATGACGCCCGGCGAGCTGGCCGCGTTCGTGGCCGAGCACGTGGGCCGGTAGGGGGACCGCCATGACCCGAGACGACCTGATCGCGCTCACCCCGGACGTGCTCGCCGCGCTGAGCAACAGGGGCCTGGTGAAGCGCGCCACCAGGGAGGTCGACGCCGGTGAGCGCCCCGCGCTCACCGTGGACGCCGACGGCGCGGTGCGCGCCGCGTACCCGGACGGGGTGACGGCGACGCTGCCCGCGGGCGCCGGCCTGGCAGCCGGGAGCTGCACCTGCCCGGCGCCCGGCGTGTGCCGGCACCTGCTCGCCGTCGTGCTGACCTACCAGCGCACGCACGGCGAGGCCCCGGGCCGCGAGGCCGCGCCCGACCGGAACGCCGGGCCGGGCCACGACGCCCCGCCCGGCCGGGAGGATGCCGGAGGCGAGCCGTGGCGCTGGTCGCCGGGCGATGTCACCGACGACGAACTGGCCGCCGCGATCGGCGCGCCCGCGCTCGCCGCCGCGCAGCGGCGCCGTCGGCGCGGCTACACCGCCGTGGTCCACCGGCCCGACGCCGCCGACCCGGTCCCGCGCGTGGAGCTGCCCACCGGCACGGTCCGCTTCCTGGTGCCGCGCCAGGTCGGGTACGCGCGCGGCGACGCGGCCGACGACGGCGGCGAGGCGATCGCCCTCGCGGTGTGGGCGTGCCGGGCGGCGGACCGGGAGCAGCCGGACCGCCCCGAGGCGCAGGTACGCGTCGGCGGCGCGGCCACCGTGACGGACCATCCGGCGCTGGACGCGGCGGTGGCGCTGGCCGCCGACGTGCTGCTGACCGGGGCCGCGCACCTGGGCTCCGGCGTGGACGCCCGGCTGGCGGCGGCCCGGCGCGACCTCGACGCAGCCGGTATGCGCTGGCCGCTGCTGGCGGTGGAGGACCTGACCGGGCAACTGGAGGCGTACGCGACGCGCGGCGCCCGCTACCGGCCGGAGGCCCTCGCCGACCTGCTCGCCGAACTGCCCGCCCGGCGGCGCGCGGTCGTCAACGCCGGCGCCACCCCACCGGAGCGGGTGCTCGGCACCCACGAGCCGGCCGAGACCCCGCTGCGGCGGGTGCGCCTGACCGGCCTCGGCGCCCGCGTCCGTGAGAGCGGCGGCGAGGTGGGTGTGGACGTGGTGCTCGCCCACCCGGCGGCCGTCTCCGTGCTGGTGCTGCGCCGCGCCTACCCCGTCACCGACGACGGCACGCCCACCGGCCACGAGCTGGCCGGGCGGCGGGTCACCGGCACCACGCTCGGCGCGCTGGCCACCGGCAACGTGGTCTCCGAGTCGGCGGTGCGCAGCGCCGCGCATCAGCTCCGGTTCGCCGCCGGGCGGCTGGCCCGCACCACAGTCACCCCCGGCGCGGGAGAGTGGTCCGGCCTGCCACCGGGCCTGCTCGCCCGCGACCCGGACGCGCTCGCCGCCGAGCTGGCCGGTCGGCCACCCCGGCCGCTGCGCCCCCGCACCGCCGCCGAGTCGGTGCGGGTCCTGGCGCTCGGCGAGGTGCGCGCCATCGGGTACGCGGCCGGCGAGCAGCGCCTGCACGCCACGGTGACCGGGGCCGACGGCGGCACGGCGACGATCACCGCCACCCACCACGCCGCCGCCCCGGGCGCACTCGACGCGCTCGCGGCGGTGCTGGACGGCACGCACGGGCCGCCGCGCTACGTCAGCGGGACGGTCCGCCGAGGCGCCGACGGGCTGGTCGTCGAGCCGCTGGCGGTGGTCGCCGACGCGGTGGTCGTACCCGATCTGGCACCCGGGGTGGGCGACGGCCGGCCGGCCGGCACGGTAGGCGCCCGGCCCGACCCGGTCGCCGCCGCCCTCGGTACGGCGTCGGCGCTGCTCGCCCAGGCCGCGCACACCGGACTGCGGCACCTGCCGGCGGGCTTCCCGGACCGGCTGGGTGCGACGGCCGCCGCGCTCGGCGGAGCCGGCCTGGAGCGCTGCGGCGCGACGCTGGCCGGGCTGGCGGCAGCGCTCGGCGCCGACCCCGGCGAACCGGCGGTACGGGCCTGGGTGGACGCCTGGATCCGGTTGTCCGTCACGGCGGAGTCCCGGTGAGCCGGTCCCCACCGCGGGAAAGGATCGCTACGGTGTGACGGTGGCGACCACGGCGGCGCAGGAGATCCAGGTGGGGGAGCGGCTGGTCCGCGTCTCCAGCCCCGACAAGCCCTACTTCCCGGAGCGCGGGCTGACCAAGCTGGACGTGATCAGCTACTTCCTGTCCGTCGGCGACGGCATCCTGCGCGCGCTGCGGGACCGGCCGACCATGCTGGAACGCTGGCCGCGCGGCGTGTTCGAGGGCGCCAAGGTGGCCACCCGGCAGACCAACAAGGGCGACGCGTTCTACCAGAAGCGGCTCCCTGCCGGCGCGCCCGACTGGGTCCGCACCGCCCACATCACGTTCCCGAGTGGGCGTACCGCCGACGAGGTGGCCCCGAGCGAACTGGCCGTGGTGATCTGGGCGGCCAACCTGGGCACGCTGCGGTTCCACCCGTGGCCGGTGTCGAAGGACGACGTGGAGCACCCCGACCAGCTGCGCATCGACCTCGACCCGATGCCGGGGGTCGACTTCGCGCAGGTGGTGCCGGTGGCGCACGAGGTACGCGCGTTCCTGGCCGAGCTGGGCCTGGAGGGCTTCCCGAAGACCACCGGCGGGCGCGGCATCCACGTGTACGTCTCGATCGAGCCGCGCTGGAGCTTCGGCGAGTGCCGGCGGGCGGTGCTCGCGCTCGGCCTGGAGATGCAGCGCCGCCTGCCCGACCTGGTCACCACCACCTGGTGGCGCGACCAGCGGGACCGGCCGGTCTTCGTCGACTACAACCAGATGGCCCGCGACCACACGATGACCTCGGCGTACTCGATCCGGCCGACGCCCGCCGCGCTGGTCTCCGCGCCGCTGGAATGGTCCGAACTGGACGACGCGCGCCCGGAGGACTTCGACGTGCTGAGCATGCCCGAGCGGTTCGCCGGGCGCGGCGACCCGCACGCCGGGCTGGACGCGCGGCGGTACTCGCTGGAACCCCTGCTGGAGCGGGCCGACGCCGAAGGGCTGGAGCCGCCGCCGGAACGCTGACCGGTCAGTCCCAGGGGCTCTGCGTGCCGTCGAACTCCTCGAACACCAGCCAGGTACGTGTCGACAGCACCCCGGCGATGCTCTGCACCCGGTCCAGCACCACGTCCCGCAGCGTCGCGTTGTCCGGCGCCCGGACCAGCGCGAGGACGTCGTGCTCGCCGCTGAGCAGCGCCGCGTGCTCGATGTAGCGCACCCGGGCCAGCTCGGCGGAGACCTCCCGCCAGGTGTTCTGCTCGATGGTCAGCGCGATGTACGCCGACGTGCCCAGCCCGGCCGGCTCCGGCGCCACCCGCGCGGTGAACCCGGTCAGCACCCCGTCGCGCAGCAGCCGCTCCACCCGGGCGTACGCGTTGGTGCGGGACACGTGCACCCGTTCGGCGAGCGTACGGATCGACGTGCGGGCGTCGCGGACCAGTTCGCGCAGGATCCGCCGGTCCACCTCGTCCAGCGGCCCGGCCGAACGTCCCGTTCCGCCCGCCGCGCCCGGTGTGGTGCCGGTCTCCTGGCTCACCTCAGCCGCCCTTCCGTGCCATTCGTCCCGCGTTCATCCCGCATGTTGAGTCAATCATCCACGACCGGGAGCATAGGGCCACCACACGTCCAGGAGGTCCCCGCCGTGACGACCACACCCCAGGCGGTCCGCAGGGCATCCCCGCGCACCCGCCGGAAGACCACCCCGGCCGCACCCGACCCGTCCGCCGGCTTCATGCCGCAGGCCGAACCGGTCCGGCTGCTCGAACCCGACGGGACCCCGCTGCCGGCCCGCGACGACTACCCGGAGCCGCCGGTCGAGACGCTGCGCGAGATGTACCGGCGCATGGTCGTCGGCCGCCGCTTCGACGTGCAGGCCACCGCGCTCACCAAGCAGGGCCGCCTCGCCGTCTACCCGTCCGCGCGCGGCCAGGAGGCGTGCCAGATCGGCGGCGTCCTCGCACTGCGCGACACCGACTGGGTGTTCCCCACCTACCGCGAGTCGATGGCGCTGACCGCACGCGGCCTCGACCCGGTCGAGGTGCTCACGCTGCTGCGCGGCGACTGGCACTGCGGGTACGACCCGGCCGTCACCCGCACCGCGCCGCAGTGCACCCCGCTCGCCACCCAGTGCGTGCACGCCGCCGGGCTGGCCTACGGCGAGTCGTACCAGGGGCGCGACACCGTGGCGCTGGCGTTCATCGGCGACGGCGCCACCAGCGAGGGCGACTTCCACGAGGGCATCAACTTCGCCGCCGTGTTCAAGGCGCCCGTCGTCTACCTGGTGCAGAACAACAAGTACGCGATCAGCGTGCCGCTGTCCCGGCAGACCGCCGCGCCGAGCCTTGCGTACAAGGGCGTCGGCTACGGCGTACCCAGCGAGCAGGTCGACGGCAACGACCCGGTGGCCGTCCTCGCGGTGCTGGAGCGCGCCGTCGCGCACGCCCGCGCCGGCAAGGGCCCCTACCTGGTCGAGGCCCACACCTACCGGATGGAGCCGCACACCAACGCCGACGACCAGACCCGCTACCGCGACGCCGACGAGGTCGAGGCGTGGCGCGACCGCGACCCGATCGCCCGGCTCGAGGCGTACCTGCGGGCCAAGGGTGTGCTCGACGACGCCGCCGTCGCGGCGATCGCCGACGAGGCCGAGGAGTACGCCGCCGCGCTGCGCCGCCGGATGGACGCCCACCCGACCGTGGACCCGCTGAGCCTGTTCGACCACGTGTACGCCGAGCCGACGCCGCAACTCGTCGAGCAGCGCGAGATGGTCCGGGCCGAGCTGGCCGCCGACGCGGAGGGGGACGCCTGATGGCCACCATGACCATGGCGAAGGCACTCAACGCCGCGCTCGCCGACGCGATGCTCGACGACGAGCGGGTCGTCGTCTTCGGTGAGGACGTCGGCCAGCTCGGCGGCGTTTTCCGGATCACCGACGGGTTGCAGGCCCGCTTCGGCGACAAGCGCTGCTTCGACACCCCGCTCGCGGAGGCCGGCATCGTCGGGTTCGCCGTCGGCCTGGCCATGTCCGGGCTGCGGCCGGTGGTCGAGATGCAGTTCGACGCGTTCGCGTACCCGGCGTTCGAACAGATCGCCTCGCACGTGGCGAAGCTGCGCAACCGCACCCGTGGCGCGCTGAGCGTGCCGATCGTCATCCGCGTGCCGTACGCCGGTGGCATCGGCGGCGTCGAGCACCACTGCGACTCGTCCGAGGCGTACTACGCGCACACCCCCGGCCTGAAGGTGGTCACCCCCGCGACCGTGGACGACGCGTACTCGCTGCTGCGCGCCGCCATCGACGACCCCGACCCGGTGGTGTTCCTGGAGCCCAAGAAGCTCTACTTCACCAGCGCCGAGGCGGACCTTCCGGCCCGTACCGCGCCGATCGGCAGCGCCGTGGTGCGCCGCCCCGGCACCGACGCCACCCTGATCGCGTACGGCCCGGCGGTGCCGGTCGCGCTGGCCGCCGCCGAGGCCGCCCGCGAGGAGGGCTGGGACCTCGAGGTCGTCGACGTACGCAGCATCGTGCCGTTCGACGACGCCACAGTCACCGCCTCGGTCCGCCGTACCGGCCGGTGCGTGGTGATCCAGGAGGCGCAGGGCTTCGCCGGTGTCGGCGCAGAGATCGCCGCCCGGGTGCAGGAACGCTGCTTCCACGCGCTGCACGCCCCGGTGCTGCGGGTCTCCGGGCTGGACATCCCGTACCCGGCGCCGATGCTGGAGCACACCCACCTGCCCTCGGTCGACCGGGTGCTGGACACCGTGGCCCGCCTGCAGTGGGACGACCAGCCCGACATGCGGTGGGTGGCGGCATGAGCGAACGCACCGAGCGGAGCGAGGGCCGTGAGTCCATGCCCGGCCGGCACGGCATGAGCGCGGTTCTTGGGACCCGCGACTTCCTTCTCCCCGACCTCGGGGAAGGGCTCAGCGAGGCGGAGATCGTCGAGTGGCGGGTCGCCGTCGGCGACGTGGTCACCGTGGACCAGAGCGTGGTCGAGGTGGAGACCGCCAAGGCCGTCGTCGACGTGCCCTGCCCGTACGCCGGACGGGTCGTGGCCCTGCACGGCGCGGCCGGTGAGGTCCGCCCGGTGGGTCAGCCGCTGATCACCATCGCCCCGCTCGACGACGCACCCGACCCGCACGCCACCTACCGCGAGGAGGAGCGGGCCGGGTCCGGCAACGTCCTGATCGGCTACGGCACCGGCCATGGCGGCACGGGCCGGCGGAGGCGCCGGCCGCGGCTGGCGCTCGCGCCCGAGCCCGGCCCGCCCGCCTCGGCGGACGCCGCGTCCGATGCGGCGGTCGTGACCGGCTCCGCGTCCAGTCCGGTGGCCGTGACCGGCTCTTCGGTCTCGGCGGGTCCGGCTCCGGCTGGCTCGTCGGTTCCGGCGGGTGCTCCCGCCCTGGCGGGACCGCCGGTCCCGGGCGGCGTGGCCGCGTCGGCGGGCCGGGCGGCCGTTGCGGAACAGGCCGGCGGATCGGCGGCGGCGCCGCTGGTCATCTCGCCGATCGTGCGGCGGCTGGCGAAGGAGCACGGCATCGACCTGGCGTCGCTGCGCGGCACCGGGCCGGGCGGCGTGATCCGCCGGGCCGACCTGGACGCCGCCGTGGCCGCTCCCACCACCGCCGCCTCGGCGGCCCGGCTGGCAGCGGTGCCGGACGCCCCGGCCGCCCACGTCGGGCTCGCCCCGACCGGCGACGGTGACACGGTCATCCCGCTCACCGGCATCCGCAAGGTGATCGCAGACAAGCTCTCCCGCAGCCGCCGGGAGATCCCCGAGGTGACCATCTGGGTCGACGTGGACGCCACCGGCCTGCTGGAGACGCGCGCCGCGATCAACGCCGCCACGCCGGAGGCACCGGTGAGCATTCTGGCCCTGCTGGCTCGGATCTGCCTCAGCGGCCTGCGGAAGTTCCCGCAGCTCAACGCGCACGTCGACACCGAGGGGCAGCGGATCATGCAGTCTGCGGGCGTGCACCTGGGCATCGCCGCGCAGACCGACAGGGGCCTGGTCGTCCCGGTGCTGCGCGACGCGCAGCGGCTCACCACCCGGGAACTGGCCGCCGCGCTCGCCGAGACCACGGCGGCGGCCCGGGCCGGCACGCTGCCGCCGGCACGGCTGACCGGCGGGACGTTCACCCTCAACAACTACGGCGTGTTCGGCGTGGACGGCTCCACACCGATCATCAACCACCCGGAGGCGGCGCTGCTCGGCGTCGGCCGGATCGTCGACAAGCCGTGGGTGGTGGACGGGCAGCTCGCCGTCCGCAAGGTGACCCAGATCAGCCTCACCTTCGACCACCGCGTGTGTGACGGTGGCGTGGCGGGCGGCTTCCTGCGCCACGTGGCCGACTGCGTCGAGCAACCCGCCCTCCTGGTCGCCAACGTCTGACCGGTACGACTCCCGGCACCCGGCCCCGGCCCTCCCACCACGGAGGACCGGGGCCGCTTCCGTCCTCCTCCGCCCGCCCGCGATCTTGCACTTGCGGCCCGTGATGTGCCCGATTTGCAACCTTCTCCAGGGCCGCAAGTGCAAGATCGCGGCAGCGGCGCGGCTCGCGTGGGGGTGATGGCGTCCAGCGCTGCCCGCCTTGCGAGACCGTTGTTCCGGCGGGTGGGATCGCGCGAGATCTTGGTAGGAAAGCGCCCCCATGAGGGCCGTTTCGTACCAAGATCTCGCACTGCCCCCTCGCCTTCATCCGTCGATCATGAGGTTGGCGGGGGCAAAACGGACGCCGCGCGCCGTCAGCTTCATGATCGACGGACGAGGGGTGCGCCAGGAGGAGAGTGGGGGCGGGGAATCGGGCGGAGGGCGCGTGGGGCGCAAGCGGGGACGGGAATTACCTGTCCGGCACGATTCTCCGCAGCTGTTTCCGAGCAATTCCGCCGAAGGTGCCACGGCGCGATCCCAGGCCTACAGAATGTGGGCGAGAGGGTTCGGAAATGGGGGGCGAAATATGTTTGCGAGGCGCCGACTGACGCTTTTCGCGATGACCGTCGCAGCCGCGCCGCTGGCGGTCGGCGCGTGTACCGCCGGCCCGAAGTCGGTGGCGAAGCGGGCCGAGGCGGCGCCGCCGTCGGTCACCGTGTCGCCGGCCGACCGCACCCGGGACGTGCCGATCAGTGCGGAGGTGGGAACGAAGGTCAGCAACGGCAAGGTCACCGCCGTCAAGCTGACCGACGACAAGGGGAACGCGGTGCCGGCCCAGCCGCGTGAGGACGGCTCCGGCTGGGTGCCGGACCGGCCGCTCGTCAATTCCCGGACGTACACGGCGGAGGTGACCGCGACCGGCGATTCCGGTAAGACCGCCACGCAGAAGACGACGTTCACGACGATAGCCAAATCCACCAAACCGGCAGTCACCAGCGAATTGTATTTCCGGCCGAATCAGACGTACGGGACGGCGATGCCGGTCGTGCTCGGATTCGACCCGCCGATTCCTAAGGAGGCGCGTGCGGACGTCCAGCGCCGGCTGTTCGTGAAGACCGATCCGCCGCAGCCGGGCACGTGGTCCTGGGTGGCCGACGGCAAGCAGGCCGAGTACCGGGCGCCGGACCGCTGGAAGCCGGGCACGAAGATCAGCGTGCGCAGCGCGTTGCAGGGTCTGCCGATCGGCAAGGACGCGGTCGGCGACTCCGACCGGGTGGCGAGCGCCAAGGTCGGCCGGCAGGTGACGCTGGACATCGACAACGAGACCAAGCAGATGACCGTCTACCAGGACGGCAAGGTGCTCAAGAAGATCCCGGTCAGCCTCGGCAAGCCGAGCACGCCGACGTCGAGCGGCGCCATGGTGATCATGGAGAAGCACGAGCACACCACGTTCGACACCCGCGGTGAGCCCAACGGTGGCTACGTGGTCGACGTGGACGACGCCCAGCGGCTGACCTGGGGCGGCGAGTTCATCCACTCGGCGCCGTGGTCGGAAGGCGACCAGGGGAGCACGAACGTCTCGCACGGCTGCACCAACGTCTCGGCGACCGCCGCGGACTGGCTGATGGGCTTCACGCAGGTCGGCGACCTGGTGACGGTCAAGGGCACCGAGGTGAAGCTCGACCAGGGCAACGGCTTCACCGCCTGGAACGTCGGCTGGGACGAGTTCGCCAAGGGCAGCGCGCTGCCCGTACCGGCGGGGCTGAAGCCCACGCAGAGCCCCACGCCGCACCCGGGCGCGGTGGCCGGCGGGTCGTCACCGGCCCCGGCCCCCTCGCGGAGCAACAGCGGCGGCTGAACCTGGGGAGGAACGGCCACGGGGCCGGCCCGCGTCCGCGCGGGCCGGCCCCGCGCCGTGCTCAGTCGAGGTCGACGCGGGCCACCCCGGTCGCGGTCAGGCTGCCCAGCCAGAGGTGGCGGCCGTGCTGCCGCACGCCGGTGACCATCGGGTACGCCCCGCTCGGGCCGTGCAGCGTGCGCAGCACCCGGCCGGTGCCGTCGACCAGCGCGACCAGCCCGTAGCGGCGTGGCTGCGGCTGCACCGCGCCGGGTAGCAGGGCCACGATCTGCCGGACCCGGGGATGCGGCAGCAACCGTTCCATCGCCCGCAGCCGAGGGCTGGGCAGCGCGACCCAGTACGTGCCGTCGCCGACCGCCGAGACGTTGTCCGGGTACGCGGGCAGGTCGGTGAGCACCGTGGCCCGCCCGCCGGGCAGGTCCACCCGGAGCAGCCGGTGGGTGGCGGTCTCGGCGAGCATCAGCGCCGACTCGTCCGGGGTGAGTGCGAGCCCGTTGGGGAAGTAGAGCCCGTCCGCGACCACGTCGGTGCGCCCGGTGCGCCTGTCGTAGGCGAGGACGCGTCCGTTGGGCCGGTGCTCCAGCAGGTCGCGTTTCCAGTGCGACAGCGGGAACCGGTCGGAGGAGTCGGTGAAGTAGACGGTGCCGTCGCGGGCGACCGCCGCGTTGTCGGCCAGGTGCACCGGCGGCGCGGTGCCGGTCAGCTCGTGCACCCGGCCGGCCGGGTCGACCCGAAGCAGCCCCCGGTACGCGTCGCAGACCAGCAGTCCGCCGTCGACCGGATCGCGCTCGATGCCCAGCGGTCGTCCGCCGGTTTCGGCCAGCAGGGTGGGCGGCGTGCCGGGCGGGGAGTCGGCCGGCCACCACCAGAGGCGGCCGTCCTCGTCACCGCTGACCACCCGGCCGTCCCCGTCGACCACCACGTCCTCCGGGCCGTGCCCGCCGGCCGGCAGCGGCAGCAGGTCGGCCCGGTCGAGCCGGGTGTCAGCGGGCGCCCAGGGGCCGGTGAGCGGCGGCGGTACGGTCGCCGGCTCGCGGACCGGCCGGATCAGCAGTGGGGCACGCGGGCGGGGGACGGCCATCGGCTCATTGTGGCCCGGCGGCGTCGCGAAGGGCAGTGCCCGACGGCGTTTCGTGCGCGTGGCGGGGGGCTGCGGGATGACCCTGAGACGGCTCGGGGTCGGGTCCCGGACAGTACCCGGAACCCCCGCCGCGAGGCCCGGAAATGTCGGTGGGCCCGGGTAGGTTTGGCCGCATGGTACACAGCGTTGAGCGCTTCCACGTGGCGATGGACGTGCGCGATCACGTGGTCGAGCTGCGCCCGGTCGGCGAGATCGACATCGCCTCCGTGACGGCGTTCCGGGCCGCGCTCTGGGCGGCGCCGGCCCGGCCGGTGCTGCGGGTCGACCTGTCGGGTGTGCGGCTGCTCTCCGCCGCCGGCGTCCGCGCGCTCGTCGCCACCCACCTGCGGGTCCGGGCCCGCGGTGGTGAGCTGGTGCTCACCGATCCCGACCCGGTCGTGGCCCGCGTGCTGCGGGTGACCGGCCTGCACCGGGTGCTCCCGGTGCGCTGCTCGGATCGCGAGCACGAGCTGGTGGCCTGCGCGGCCTGAGCACCGAACCGGCCGGGCGGCCGCGACCGAGGCGCCGCGACCGAGCGGGACATGCGCCGGGCCGCCGGCGTGAGTGCCGACGGCCCGACGTGAACGGCCCTGCGCTCAGCGCACGCCGAGCAGGTCCACCACGAACACGAGCGTCTCGTTGGGCTTGATGACGCCGCCCGCGCCCCGGGCGCCGTAGCCCAGGTGCGGCGGGATGGTGAGCTTGCGCCGGCCGCCGACCTTCATGCCCACGACGCCCTGGTCCCAGCCGGCGATGACCTGGCCGCCGCCGAGCGGGAACTCGAACGTCTCACCCCGGTTCCACGAGGCGTCGAACTCGCGGCCGTTCGAGTGGGCCACGCCCACGTAGTGCACGCTCACCAGTTGGCCCGGGCGGGCCTCCGGGCCGTCGCCGACGGTGATGTCCTCGACCACCAGATCGGCGGGCGGCGCGCCCTCGATCGGGCCGACCTCGGGCTTGTCCATGAACGGTCTCCTCGGGTGCTGACGGTGTGGTCACCGTCGATCCTGCCGGATCGCGACCGGCCGATACGCGCCGGTCCCCGCACACCGGCGTGGCGGGGACACGAAAGAGGCGGGCGTCGCCTGTCGGCGACGCCCGCCTCCGGGCGAGCTGGTCACTTCAGCCAGGGGAGACGCTGGACCAGGGGGAGCTTCGCCCAGACTCGGCCGAGGCCGAGGGTGTTGCCGGCGCCCACCAGGGCCAGACCGGCCAGCAGACCCGCGTAGATGAGGTGGTCGTCCATGAAGGGGTTGTTCGCCGGGGGCAGCACGGCCGTCCACATCAGGACCAGGAGCAGCCCGCCGGCGACGGCGGCGATCCGGATGCCGATGCCGAGCATGAGCGCGACACCGATGCCGAGCAGGCCGAGCATGAACAGCCAGTCCGCCCAGGCCGCGCCGGCCAGGTTCTGGTAGAAGCCCGCGAACGGTCCCTCGACGGCGTTGCCGAGGAAGCCCTTGGTCGGGCTGCCGCCGTTGATCCAGGCGTTCTTCGCCGGGGTCTCGTGGCCGAGGCCGAACATCTTGTCGAGGAAGGCCCAGAGGAACACCCAGCCCAGGGCGAGCCGCAGACCGGCCCAGACGTACCGGGTGGCCTTCTGGCGGGTGGTCTCGGTGTGCGCCGCCGGAGCGGTGGTGACGGCGGGGGTCCGCTTGACGGCGGGGGTCCGCTCGATTGTCGCGGTCATTGTCTCCACGTCCCTTCCTTGCCTCGCACCGCGCTTCCCGGTGGCACATTCATTCCACCGCCGCGCCGTCTCCCGGAGCAGGGCCGAGCGGTGCCCTCCTGACCGGGTCCTTGGTCCCGTCCGGACCCGGTCCGGTCGGCCCCTCGCGGCCGGTCCGCCGCCCCTGACCAGGGCGTACGCCGGCGGCCTACCGTCGCAGGTGAAGACCCGGCACGAGGAGGTCGTGATGAGGACGTGGCAGGTGGCAGACGTGATGACCAGGGACGTCGCCACGGTGACGGCGGAGACGCCGTACCGCGAGATCGTCGACGTGCTGGTGCGGCAGCGGATCAGCGGCGTGCCGGTGGTGGACTCGTTCCGCCGGGTGCTCGGGGTGATCTCCGAGGCGGACCTGCTGCACAAGGTGGAGCGGACCGGCCACCCGGACGAGCGGCGGGTCTTCGAGGGACGGCGTCGCCGTACCGCGCGGGAGAAGGCGGGCGCGCTCGTCGCGCGGGACCTGATGACCGCCCCGGCGGTCACCACCCACGAGCGGGCCACGCTCGCGGCGACCGCCCGGATGATGGACCACGAGGCGGTCAAGCGGCTGCCCGTGCTGGACGACCTGGGCCGCCTGGCCGGCATCGTCACCCGCGGTGACCTGCTGCGCGTGCACCTGCGTACCGACGCGGAGATCCGCGAGGAGGTCGTGCGCGAGGTGCTTCGCCGGGTGCTGTCCGTGCGCGACGGTCTGGTCACGGTCCAGGTCCGCGGCGGCGAGGTCACCATGGACGGGCGGCTGGACCGGCGCAGCGCCGTCGACCTCGCCGGCCGCCTCGCCGCCCAGGTGGCGGGCGTGGTCGCGGTGCACAACGCCATCGGGTACGACGTGGACGACACCACGCTGATGGAGCTGGACCCGGTGCACGCCACCCCGGTCGCCTGAGCGCCGCCACCCGGGCCTCACCTCTCAGGTGGGGCCCGCGGTGGCGAGCTGGGCGGCGAGCAGCGCCGGCGCCTCGGCCAGCGAGGGGCCGTACCAGGTGAGGTGCCGGCCGGAGACCAGCGCCGCGGGTACGCCGGGGAACGCCTCCGGCCCGTCGTCGGCGGTGAACCGGTACGGCTCGTCGGGCAGCACCACCAGCTCCGGCGCGCGGGCGCGCAGCTCGTCCAGGCCGGGCCGGGGATAGCGTTCCGGGTCGCCGGCCCAGCCGTTGCGTACGCCGAGCCGGGCCAGCACGTCCCCGGCGAACGTGTCCCGGCCCAGCACCACCCACGGGCGCCGCCACACCGGCACCACGGCGGTGGGCACGCGTTCGGGCGCCGGCAGCGCGGCCCAGGCGTGGCGGGCGTCCCGCAGCCACCGCGGCTCGGCCGGCACGCCGAGCGCGACGACCAGCTCACCGAGCTGGTCGAGGGCCTCCGGGACGGTACGCGGGAAGGTGACCCGGACCGGCACCCCGGCCGCGCGCAGCGCCTCGGCGTCGGCCAGCCGGTTCTCCTCCTCGTTGAGCAGCACCAGATCCGGCTCCAGCGCGAGCACCCGGTCCAGGTCCGGGTACTTCGTCCCACCGACCCGGGTGACGTCCAGCCCGGCCGGATGGGTGCACCAGTCGGTCGCACCGACCAGCACCTCCGGGCGGGTGGCCGCGACCGCCTCGGTCAGCGACGGCACCAGCGACACCACCCGCACCGCGTCTCCCTCCCCGGACCGGACCGTCAGCGGGCCGGGGCGGCCACGGCGTCGGCGTTCTCCGGCGGCAGGCCCGCGACCGGCAAGCCCTTGCGTACCGCCCAGTCGACAGCGGCACGCAGGTCCGCGGTGGGCAGCGGCCGCCGGGTCGTCACCCCGACCGCCGCGTGCACGATGTACGCCATGAACGGGTACGACCGGGCCAGCGCGCCGATCGCGTCGTGCAGCCGGCGTACCACCTCCAGCGCGGCCGGTTCGTCGAGTCCCGGCAGGACGAGCTGGAACTCGTTCTCGGTGACGCGCACCGCGCGGTCGACCGGCCGCAGCGCCGCCGTGATCGCGGTGAGCACGGCGTGCCCCTCCCGGGCGACGCCGCGGCGGCCGAAGCGTTCCGGCGAGCCGGGCGGTGCGTCCACCCGGATTCCGACCAGCGCCACGGGCAGCGTGCCGGAGGCGGTCACGCCGTCCGCGCCGGACCACCGGGCCAGGCCGGGC
Organism: Micromonospora sp. WMMA1949; assembly: GCF_027460145.1. Lineage (NCBI taxonomy): Bacteria > Bacillati > Actinomycetota > Actinomycetes > Micromonosporales > Micromonosporaceae > Micromonospora > Micromonospora sp. WMMA1949. Next base: position 5,489,129 of record NZ_JAPZBG010000001.1, read on the forward strand.
TCGTCCAGCATCGTCTCGGCCGGCTGCGCCGGCAGGTGGGTCCGGTCGCCGCGGCGGGCCAGCATCCGCAGCGCCGCCTCGGCGCGCGGTTCACCCGGCCCGGCCGGGATGTCCCGCACCCGGGCGATCGCCTCGTCCAGCGCGGTGCGTGCCGCGGCGGGCAGCCGCTCGGCGAGCTGCTCGCGCAGCCGGATCGTCTCGTGCAGCGCCTCGTCGCGCCGGAAACCCCAGCGTCCCTCGAACAGCCGGCCGGCTTCGAGCGTCGGGGCGGGCGCCACCTCGGCCCGGTCGTGTGCGACGAGAGTGGCGCCGAACCGCGGGCTCAGCGCCACCACCGTCCACTCCCGGGCCAGCGCCTCCGTCTCGTCCAGCGTCACCCCGTAGATCCCCTCGGGCAGGTCCGGCGGCGGCCCGCCGACCATCGCCACCACCGTCACGGCGGCGCGGCCGGCGATGCGCCGGTAGACCTCGCGCTCCCGGGCGAAGTACGGCAGGCGCTGGAACAGCGCGAGCACGACGAGTGGGCCGTCCTCGGCCTCGGCGAGCGCGGCGCGTTCGATGGCGTGGGAGACGGCGACGAGACTGCGTTTGGTGAACTGTTCCGGGGTCCGTCCGCTGGGCACGGGCAGAGCCTAGAGGGACAGGCGCGGTTGCGCACCGGTCGGCCGGGGGGTGCGTGCCGCACCGCCTACACTCGGGCGTCGACCGGACGAGGGGGGATCGGGGCGAGATGACGAGCACAGGCAGCGCGACCGCGTCCTGGCTGCGGCCGATCCCGCCCGGCGCCGCGCCGTGTCTGACCCGCGCGGGCCACCTCGGTCACGCCGGCCGGCGGCTCGGCGACCTGGTGCAGGGCCGCCCGCCGGGTGTCACGGGCAGTCAGTGGAGCACCGCCGGACGGGCGTCGCTCGACCTGGTGGTCTGCGCCGCCGACACCGGGCTGCCGCGCTTCGCGGTGCGGTTCACCGCGCCCGCCGGCGACGGATCGCCCGCCCGGCGGGCCGAACGGCTGACCGACGCCGTCTGCGCCGCCGTGGGCCTGCCGCTGCTGCGTGTCGAGTCGCCGACGCTGGGCGGCGCGGAACAGGTCCGCCGGTTCGTCGAGTACGTGCTGGACGCGCGGGCGTACGCCGACGGCACCGACCCGGACGCCGGTGACGCGGTCGGCTTCCGGGACATCATCGGCCGGCTGCCGGACGGCCGTCGCGGGCCGGTGAACGACCTCGGCGCGCTGGCCCGGGTCGAGGCGGTCGAGGCGTACGTGGCGGGCCGGATCGTCGACCCGATCGTGCGCGGGTTGCACGTGCGCTGGACCGGCGGCCCGGCGGAGGGCTGGGCCTGGGCCGAGGTGCGGCCCGGCCGCTGCCTGCTGGAGCGGGTACGGCTGACCTCGCGCGGCTTCTCCTGCGGCGTCGACCCGGGGCGGCTCGCCGAGGATCTGGCCGTGGCGGCGCTGGGGGAGCGGCTGCGTGACCTCGACGCCGCCGCACCGTCCGAGGTGGACCGGGACGAGCTTCTCCGGCGGGTACGCGCGCTCGCCGCGCAGCGGGATTCCTTCGACGGCGGGTTCGCCTTCGAGCACCTCTGCGCCGACTGAGCCGTCCTCGTCCGAGGACGGCGACTTTTCGATTTTTTTCCGATCTCCGGTTGAACCTTCGCCGACGGCGCTCCGTACCTCATCGGGAATGGACGCAGATCTTCCCCGCCGCGCCCGGACGGCGCGGAGACGGTGCGGAAAGGGCACCGTCGGCCATTGACGCGCGACTGAGCGTCGCAGTGATCTCACACCCCGAATTCGTCGGTCCGCCGGGATCACCAGTCAACTACCGGATCGAGAAGGAGAGCAATTCGATGCGCAGGTCCACACGGGCGCGCCGGTCATCCGGTAACGCGCGGAGCAAGCGGTTGCTGGCAGTGGTCGGCACGCTCGCGGTCTTCGGCGGCATCGTCGCCGTCACCCAGATCTCGTCCGCCCAGGACCGGCGGACGACCACCCGCGCCGCGTCGGCGTCCTGCGTGCCCGCGAGCTCGGGGGCGACCGCCCCGGACGGTCAGGGCAGCACCACCCGTACCTGGCAGAACGGCCGGTGGGTCCGCAACCACTGGGGCGACGGCCAGATGTCGCCGGCCGAGTGCCAGCAGACGAACGCGGGCGGCGCCGGCGCCGGCACCCCGACCGTGGCCTGCCCGGACGTCCGCAGCCGGCTGCCGCAGGTGCCCGACCGGGCCCGCGCCGAGGTGGACCGCACCCTGGCATTGCTGCAGTCCCAGATCGCGGATGCGAACCGGCGGCTCGCGGCGGAGGGCCGCAACGGCGGTGACTTCATCAACAACGCGATCCTGCGTCCGCTCGCGGACAAGCGGACCGCGGCGCTCAACCGGATCGCCACCGCCATCGGCCGGGTCGCCCAGCGCCCGCAGGGCCTGGACCAGCTCGCCCAGTGCGCGCTGACCGACGCCCCCGGCACCGGTGGCGGCCAGAACGGCGGGAACAACAACGGGGGTCAGAACGGCGGCAACAACAACGGCGGCCAGAACGGCGGAAACACCGGCGGCAACAACGGTGGCGGGAACAACAACGGCGGTGGCCAGAACAACGGCGGCGGCAACGGCCTGAACGTGCTCGCCAAGGACTGCTCCGGCAGCCAGCTCCAGGCGCACGACGGTTTCCAGAACGGCAACCGGTGCGTGAGCACCGCGTTCGGTGAGGTCGGCGCCGCGGCGAACAACCCGTCGCTGCTGATCACGCAGTTCCCGAACCAGGTGCGGCGCAATCAACCGTTCACGCTGCGGGTCACCACCAAGAACCTGGTGCGGGACCGCTTCCTCGCCGCCGGCCAGGGTGGCTACTACCTGGAGAGCTCGCTGCTCAACGGCGAGGGCCTGGTGCGCGGTCACTTCCACACCGCCTGCCGGATGCTCGGCAGCACCCGGCAGCCTCCGAACCCGCAGGACGTGCCGGCCTTCTTCGTCGCCACCGAGGACGGCCGGGGCGGCAACCAGCCGGACGACGTGCTGATCCAGATCCCGGGCCTGGCCCAGTCGGGCGTGGCGCAGTGCGCGGTCTGGGCCGGTGACGGCTCGCACCGCATCCCGATGATGGAGCGGGCGAACCAGACCCCCGCCATCGACGTGGTGCGCATCCGGGTCAACTGACACTGACGAACGGCCGCGGCCGTCCGGGGGACTCCTCCGGGCGGCCGCGGCCGTTTGCGCGGACCGAAACGGCGGGACGTGGTCCCGGAGGAAATTTCATGCCGGCGGTATCCGGTCGGATGAAAGTACCGACCGTAGAAAGCCGATCGGGGCCGCGCCGATTTCTCAGCGTGACCCCGGGACGCCCGACGGTGAACCGGCGGTGATCAGCGGTTCTTGTACGCCTCGACCACCGACACCGGGATGCGCCCGCGCTCGGAAATCTCGAACCCGTTCTTGGCGGCCCATTCCCGGATGGCGCGGTTCTGCTCGCGGTCCATTCCCGAGGTGCTCGGCCGGGTGGTGCGGCGGGCGCCGCGAGGAGCTTCGGTCGTTCCCCGACCGATTCGCCTGCCAGCGCTGATGTACGGATCCAGGGCCTTGCGCAGGACGCCCGCGTTCTCGTCGGAGACGTCGATCGTGTACGCCGCGCCGTCCAGGCTGAACTCGACGGTCCGATCGGCCTTTCCGCCGTCGAGGTCGTCGGTCAGAACGGTGATTACTTTCCTTGCCATCGCCATTACTCCCTGTGTCGGGCGGGGTGTGGCTAAGAGTTTGACCTACCGCACGGTAATTCCGCAACAATAGCCGACTCTTCCCATTCGGCGGGTCGCGGTAAAGGATGCCGCCATTGGGCACGGAGCGCGGGAGCGCGACGTTGAGGAGTGGCGTGGGTCACAACCCGGAACAAGGGACACGTTTTGTTACTTGAGCCAGACACGCTCAACCAACATGATGGCAGGTGTTCGATGGCAACTCTTCCGGTACTTCCTCTGACCGACGCCGTCCTGCTGCCCGGGATGGTCATCCCGGTGACCCTCGACCCGACCACCCAGGCCGCCGTCGACGCGGCCCGCGCCACCGGCGACAAGGAACTCCTGGCCGTACCCCGCATCGACGGCGAGTACGGCTCCGTCGGCGTCGTCGCGACGATCGAGAAGGTGGGCCGGCTGCCCAGCGGCGAACCGGCGGCGGTCGTCCGCGGTCTCGCCCGTGCCCGCATCGGCTCCGGCGTGCCCGGTCCCGGCGCCGCGCTCTGGGTCGAGGCGACCACACTCGACGAACCCGCCCCGGCCGGGCGCGCCCGGGAACTCGCCCGCGAGTACCGCGCGCTCATGACCTCGGTCCTGCAGCAGCGCGGCGCCTGGCAGGTGATCGACGCGATGGAGCGGATGACCGACCTGTCCGAGCTGGCCGACTCGGCCGGTTACGCGCCCTGGCTCAGCCTGACGCAGAAGACCGAACTGCTCGCCGCGCCGGACGTCACCGCCCGGCTGGACCTGCTCGTCGGCTGGGTCAAGGAACACCTGGCCGAGCAGGAGGTCACCGAGCAGATCAACAGCGACGTCCGCGAGGGGCTGGAGAAGTCCCAGCGCGAGTTCCTGCTGCGCCAGCAGCTCGCCGCGATCCGCAAGGAACTCGGCGAGGACGAGCCGGACGGCTCCGCCGACTACCGCTCCCGGGTGGAGTCCGCCGACCTGCCGGAGAAGGTACGCGAGGCGGCGCTGCGCGAGGTCGGCAAGCTCGAGCGGGCCAGTGACGCCTCACCCGAGGCGGGCTGGATCCGTACCTGGCTGGACACCGTCCTGGAAATGCCGTGGAACACGCGTACCCAGGACAACACCGACCTGGCCGCGGCCCGTGCCGTGCTCGACGCCGACCACGCCGGCCTGGCCGACGTGAAGGACCGCATCCTGGAGTACCTCGCGGTGCGCAACCGGCGCGCGGAGCGCAACCTCGGCGTGGTCGGCGGACGCGGCTCCGGCGCCGTGCTGGGCCTCGCCGGCCCGCCCGGTGTCGGCAAGACCAGCCTCGGCGAGTCGGTCGCCCGGGCGCTGGGCCGCACCTTCGTCCGCGTCTCCCTCGGCGGTGTCCGGGACGAGGCGGAGATCCGCGGCCACCGGCGCACCTACGTCGGCGCGCTGCCCGGCCGGATCGTGCGGGCGCTGCGCGAGGCCGGCTCGATGAACCCGGTCGTGCTGCTCGACGAGGTCGACAAGCTGGCCGCCGGTTACGCCGGCGACCCGGCCGCCGCCCTGCTGGAGGTGCTCGACCCGGCGCAGAACCACACGTTCCGCGACCACTACCTCGAGGTCGACCTCGACCTGTCCGACGTGCTGTTCCTCGCCACCGCGAACGTCGTGGAGGCGATCCCCGGCCCGCTGCTGGACCGGATGGAGCTGGTCGCGCTGGACGGCTACACCGAGGACGAGAAGGTCGCCATCGCCCGCGACCACCTGCTGCCCCGGCAGCGGGAACGGGCCGGGCTGACCGCCGAGGAGGTCACCGTCGCCGACGAGGCGCTGGCCCTGATCGCGGGCGAGTACACCCGCGAGGCGGGCGTCCGGCAGCTCGAACGGGCCCTCGCCAAGATCCTGCGCAAGGTGACAGTCGCGCTGGCCGGCGACCCCGCGCCGGTGCACGTGGACGCCGGCAACCTGGCCCGGTACCTGGGCCGGCCGAAGTTCACCCCGGAGTCGGCCGAACGCACCGCCGTGCCCGGCGTGGCGACCGGCCTGGCCGTCACCGGCGCCGGTGGGGACGTGCTGTTCATCGAGGCCACCACCATGGAGGGTGAGCCGGGGCTGACGCTCACCGGCCAGCTCGGCGACGTGATGAAGGAGTCCGCGCACATCGCGTGGTCGTACCTGCGGTCGAACGGACGGCGCTACGGGCTGGACCCGAACGCGCTGGCCGGGCGGCGGATCCACCTGCACGTTCCGGCGGGCGCGGTACCGAAGGACGGCCCGAGCGCCGGCATCACCATGGTGACCGCGCTGGCGTCCCTGGTGACCGGACGACCGGTACGACCCGAGTTCGGGATGACCGGCGAGGTGACGCTCTCCGGCCGGGTGCTGCCGATCGGCGGGGTGAAGCAGAAGCTGCTCGCCGCGCACCGGGCCGGTCTCACCGAGGTGATCATCCCGAAGCGCAACGAGCCGGACCTGGACGACCTGCCGGCGCAGGTGCGGGAGGCGTTGACCGTGCACACGCTGTCCGACGTGGCGGACGTGCTCGCGCTGGCGCTTCGCCCGGCCGAGATCGGCACCCAGGCGCTGGACGGCCCGGCGCTCGCCGCGGCCTGACGACAGTCGCCCCGGCCACCGTACCCACGGTGGCCGGGGCGCCGTCGTACCCGGCTGCCGGTCGCGCCGGGCTCAGCGGCGGTCGCGCCGCTCGTAGCCGCGGTCGCGGCGCTCGCCCGGGCCGTCGCCGTCCCGGTCCCGGCGCACCGTCGCCTTGCGCCCCTTGATGGTGGTGCCGCGCAGCGCGGCGATCACCTCGTCGGCCACCCCCTGCGGCACCTCGACCAGCGAGAACCGGTCGGCGATCTCGATCGAGCCGATGTCCCGGCCGCTGACCCGGGTCTCCCCGGTGATCGCGCCGACCAGGTCCTGCGGACGCACCCCGGCCCGGCGGCCCAGCCCGATGAAGACCTGCGTCGCCCCGCCGGTACGCGGACGGCCCGGGCCCCGGCGGTCGCCCCGCCCGCCGGTCTCCGGCCGGCCCTCGCGCGGGCCCCGGACCGGGACCTGCGGGATCTCCTCCTCGTCGTCCGAGCCCGGCGACGTCGCCTCGTGCGCCAGCTTCACCGCCGCCAGCGCCACCTCGACCAGGTCGAACTCGTCGGTGAGCGACTCCACGATCGCCCGGTACGGGTCGAGGTCGTCCTCCAGCAGGCTCTCCCGCAGCGCGCCCTGGGTCAGCTCCAGCCGCCGGGTCCGCATGTCCGCAACCGTGGGGATCTTGTCGATGGCGATCCGCTGGCCGGTGACCCGCTCGATGGTCTTGAGCATCCGGTGCTCACGCGGCTCGGCGAGCGTGATCGCCACGCCCTCCCGCCCGGCCCGGCCGACCCGCCCGATTCGGTGCACGTACGACTCGGGGGCCGACGGCACGTCGTAGTTGACCACGTGGGTGAGCTGCTCGACGTCCAGCCCTCGGGCGGCCACGTCGGTGGCGACCAGCAGGTCCGCCGTGCCGGCGCGCAGCCGGCCCATCACCCGGTCCCGCTGCTCCTGGCTCATCCCGCCGTGCAGCGCCTCGGCCCGGTAGCCCCGGCCGTTCATCGTCTCGGTGAGCCGGTCCACCTCCTCGCGGCTGCGGCAGAACACGATCGCCGCGGTGGGCGACTCCACGTCCAGCACCCGGCCCAGCGCGGCCGGCTTGTGCCCCCGGGCCACGATGTACGCGCTCTGCCGCACCCGGGGCGCCTCGCCGGCGACCGGCCGCTCCCGCTCGATCCGGATGCGCACCGGGTCGGTCAGGTGCTGCCGGGCCAGCCCGTCGATGCGGGCCGGCATGGTGGCCGAGAACAGCACCGTCTGCCGGCCGGCCGGGGCGTGCTCCAGGATCGCCTCGATGTCCTCGGCGAAGCCCATGTCGAGCATCTCGTCCGCCTCGTCCAGCACGACGGTGGTCAGCGCGCCGAGCCGCAGCGTGCCCCGGGCGATGTGGTCCAGCGCCCGGCCCGGCGTCGCCACCACCACGTCCACCCCGTGGTCGAGCGCGCGCAGCTGCCGGCCGATCGGCTGCCCGCCGTAGATCGGCAGCACCCGGGCGCCCAGGTCCTTGCCGTAGCGGTGGAACGCCTCGGAGACCTGCACGGCCAGCTCCCGGGTGGGCACCAGGACCAGCGACACCGGGTCGCCCTCGGCCCGGCCGACCGGCATCCGCTGCAGCAGCGGCAGCGCGAACGCGGCGGTCTTGCCCGTACCGGTGGCCGCCTGGCCCAGCAGATCCTGCCCGGCCAGCAACGGGGGGATGGCCTCCCGCTGGATCGGCGTCGGTTCCTCGTACCCGAGCGCGGACAGCGCGCCCAGCAGCTCGGTGCGGAGCCCGAGATCGGCGAAGGCGAAGGCGTCCTCGGCGTCGTCGGGCACGGCGGGGTCGGTCGGGGTCGGTGCGGCGGTCATGCGACAAGTTTTTCATCACCGCCGAGCGGCGGTCGCGGCGACCGGGGCAAACGTTCGCCGCGCCACCCGTGTGCCGTCCCCTCCGGGTGATCCGGCGCGGCCCCGTGCCCCCGCCGGATCACCGGGACAGGACGGCGGATCACCGGGACAGGACGGCGGATCACCGGGACAGGACGGCCAGGAGCGTGGTGAGGCCCACACCGACGTCGAACACCGCGCACCACAGCGCGTACCCGCGCGGCACCACCGTGCCGGTGCGGTGGTACCAGGCGTCCCAGGCGGCGTGGACGAGCCAGCCCACCCCGACGATCACCCCGGCGAGGTCGGCGGACGCGATCATCGCCACGACCGCCAGGCCGCCCCACACGGCCGCCCCGGCGAGCTGCGCCGCCAGCGCGCGCCGGTCACCCCACTGCCGCCGCCAGGTGCCGATCAGCAGGTAACCGGCCGGCAGGACCAGCAGCGTCCACGGCGCGAAGACCGTGGGCGCGAACCACATGTCCACGGTCAGCAGCAGCGCCAGCCCGGCGGGCCACCCGCGCGCCACTGCGGCCGCGACCGGGTGCCGGCGCGGCCGGGCGACGGCGGTGTGCCGGTGCCGCAGGGCCACCAGCAGCATCGCCGGCACCATCAGCAGGTGGCCGCCGAGCAGCAGCGTCCCGTCTCCGACCCACCCGGCCCACCAGGGCGGGAGCAGCAGCAGGAACGGCACGTACATGGCCGCCGACATCTCCGCGGTGGCGGCCCGGCCGTCCCCCCGGTACCACATCCAGGCGGCCATGCCCGCCGCCATGTTCGTCGCCATCACCAGCGCGGCCACGTCCGGCCGCGCCAGCACCGCCGCGCCGCCCAGCAGGTTCCCGCCCACCCGCCACAGCGGCCCGAGCAGCACCATCCCGGCCACCATCGCCACCACCATCCCGGCCAGGTGCCGGGTCCGCGCCCACCCGGCCCACCGCCGGGGTACGACCACAGTCATCTCCGTCATGCCCCGACCCTGCCGCCGCCCGGCGCACCGCAGAAGGCGCATCTGCCATCGGGAAACCGTGCGGATCGCACGGTCCGGCCGTGACGTTTCCCAGGGGTGGGCGAGCCGGTCCACGCCCTAGGATCAGCGGGCATGAGCGTCGATCCGGCGGACCACCGGCTGCGCCGGGCCCGGCGGGTCACGCTGCTGTCGCTGGCCACGAACGTGTGGACCACGGTGCTGCTGCCCGCCGTCGGCCTGGCCCGCGAACCCGACCCGGTACGCGTCGCGCTCGGCGCCGCCGGGCTGCTCGCGTTCACCGTCGCCCAGATCGGGGTGCTGCACGCCGCCGTCACGCCGTGGCTGCCCGTACCGGACCGCCGTCGCCGGCACGCCGCGCTCACCGTGGCGGCGCTGCTCAGCCTGCCGCTGCTCGGCCCGGTCGCGGCCGGCTCCTGGCCCACCTGGGCCTGGCTCGGGGCGTCCCTGGTGGGCATGACGCCGCTGCTGTTCCGGCCCGTCGTCGCGGCGGTGGCGGCGGCCGGCGTCCTCGCGGTGTCCGCCGTCGTCACCGGGGTGACGGGTGGGCCGGTGCCCACGGCACTGCTGGTCACCGGCACGGTGGGCGCCGGCATCGCCGCGCTCACCTGGGTGCAGGTCTGGTTCTGGGACCTGCTCGTCGAGGCCCGGCAGGGGCAGGCCGCCCAGGCGCGGCTGGCCGCCGCCGAGGAACGGCTGCGCTTCGCCCGGGACGTCCACGATCTGCTCGGCCACGACCTCACGGTGATCGCGCTCAAGGCCGAGCTGGCCGAGCGGCTGGCGCCGCGCGACGCCGCGAGGGCCGCCCGGGAGGCGGCGGAGGCCCGGCGGCTGGCCGGGTCGGCGCTGACCCGGGTACGGGCGGCGGTGCACGGCTACCGCGCCGTCGACCTGGCTGAGCAGGCCGCCGCGGTGGGGGAGGTGCTGCGCTCCAGCGGCGTCCGCACGACGGTGGTCCCGCCCGCCGGTGAGGTGCCCGAGGCGGTCGCCGCCGACCTGGCCGCGGTGCTGCGCGAGGCCGGAACCAACGTGCTGCGGCACAGCCGGGCCGGCTGGTGCCGGATCGAGATCACCCGGGAGGACGGCGTGGTGACAGTGACCGTCAGCAACGACGGCGTCGGTGCCGGCACCGGACCGGACCAGCTCAGCGGCGGCCTGCGCGGCCTCGCCGACCGGCTCGCCCCGGCCGGCGGACGGGTCCGGGCCGAGGCCGCCGACGGCGTGTTCAGCCTGGTGGCGACGGTACCGGTGACGCCGTGATCCGGGTGCTGCTGGCCGACGACGAGGAGCTGATCCGGCTCGCGCTGGCCGCGCTGCTCGACCTGGAACCGGACATCGAGGTGGTCGCGCACGCCCGCGACGGACGCGCCGCCCTGGACGCGGCGCTGGCCCACCGCCCCGATGTCGCCGTGCTCGACCTGGAGATGCCGCCGCCCGGTGGCGTCGAGGTCGCCGCCGAGCTGACCCGGGCGCTGCCCGGCTGCGCGCCGGTGATCCTCACCGGACACGGCCGGCCCGCCCAGCTCCGGCCGGCGCTCACCGCCGGCGTACGCGGGTTCCTCGCCAAGGGCGCTCCGGGCGGTGCGCTGGCCGACGTGATCCGCCGGGTGCACTCCGGCGCGCGTTACGTCGATCCGGCGCTCGCGGCCGACGCGCTCACCCTGCCGGAGTGCCCGCTCACGCCGCGTGAGCTGGAGACGCTGCGGCTGGCCGAGCTGGGCACCCCGGTAGCGGTAATCGCCCGGCGTACCCACCTCGCCGCCGGCACGGTCCGCAACCACCTGAGCGCCTGCGTGCAGAAGCTCGGCGCCGCCGACCGGGCCGAGGCGGTACGGCGGGCGCGGGAGGCCGGCTGGCTCTGACGTACGGGGCGTCGCGGGCGGTCGCCGGCGACTAGCCTGATCACGTGCGGACGGTCGAACTGCTCTGCTCTCCCGAACTGGAAGCGGCGGTTCGCGCTGCCTGGGACCGGCTCGCCGCCGCCGGGCTGCCCAGCCTGGCCCGCAACACGCACCCGACGAACCGGCCGCACCTCACGCTCGCCTCGGTGGAGGAGTTCCCGCCCGGCGCCGAGCAGCGCCTTGCCGACCTCTGCGACGCGGCGCTGCCGCTGCCGGTGCGGCTGGGCCGCGTGACGGTGCTCGACGGCAGCGCGCCGCTGGTGTGGCTGGTCCGGCCGACACCGCAGCTCGTCGCGCTGCACGGCGCGGTGTGGGACGTGCTCGCCGAGGCGCCCGGCGGGCACTCGTGGCACCAGCCCGGCCGGTGGGTGCCGCACCTGAGCCTCGCGCTGCGGTTCGGCGCGGCGGACCGGCGCCGCGCCCGGGCGGTCGCCGGGGCGCACCCGCCGTCCGGGGCGTTCGTGGCGGCGCGCAGCTACGACGGCGACACCCGCACGGTCAGCGAGCTGACCACCGCCTGCCCGCGTTCCGGCCGCTGAGCCGCCAGGCCCTTGCCCTTCGCCGGAAACAGCCCTACTTTGCATCGATGACCATCAGCGAGGGGTCTCACCCGGGCCCGCCGCTCGCCGGCCTCGGCGATCTGCGGCCCGAGGATCTCGGTGGCATCACCTACCTGCGGGGACTGTCGAGGCGAGGCTTCCTCACCGGGGCCGCGTTGGCGGCGTCCGGGGTGTCTGCCGCCTTCGCGCTGCTGCCCGCCTCCGCCCGGGCCGCCGGCACCTATCAGCGGCCGTGCGGAAACGTGCGCATCTCGAGTTCGTGGCAGGACCACCGGAGCCGGACGCCGCCCTCGGCCGAGCCGGGCACCGACTACGCGGTCGGCACCGGAACCCCGGTCGTGGCCGCCGCGAACGGCACGATCCGTCTCGTGAAGACCGACACCTCCACTGCGACCGGGCGCGTCGTGGGGATGGCCCACGACGACGGCAACTACACCCGGCACCTGCACCTGTCGAGGATCATCGTCACCGCCGGTCAACGTGTGTCGCGCGGCCAGACGATCGCGTACTCCGGCGCCTCGGCGAACGGCAGCGACGCCGGTGTCGGGCCGCACGTGCACACGAGCCTCTGGCTGAACACCGGCAGCCCGACGGACTTCCGCGCGACGGCGGATTTCGAGAACCATGTCGGGGACGTCGCCAACCCGAACCCGCCCGACCAGGAGGCAGACGACGTGTTCATCGCGAACGTGAAGGGCAACTGGTACCTCGTGGTGCCGCAGGGGACCGGTAGGCCGCGGGCGGTGGTCCTCGGCGGCGACAGCAATGCCGCCGCGTCCGGCATCCCCGTCCTGAACTTCAGCTGGGACCCGTCGATCAACGCGCTGAGGGCCGCTGTCGACGGCATCGGCTGAGGCGGCCAGGCGCGCCACGACCGCCCCTGCCTGCGACGAGGCAGGGGCAGTCGTGGCCGGCACCGGCGGGCGTCAGCGGTGGAAGCGCAGGTAGTCGAACTCGGCGGTCACCGCGGGCGTCGCGCCGCCGTGCGCCACCAGCCCGATCCGGGGCGTCGTGTCGGCGGGGAACGTCCACACCGCGCCCCACGTCCAGCGCTTGCCGTCGCGGCTGGACCCGGCCCGGAACTCGTGCTCCCCGTTCACCGGGTCGACCCGGTGCGCCAGCCGCAGCCAGGTGGTGGTGCCGGGGGTGCCGACGATGCTGCCGCCGTACACGGGTTGCCCGGCGAAGGGCAGCTCGTAGCCGTACTCGACCTGCCGGGTGTTCCAGATCGCCACCTGGGTCAGCCGGGCGAAGCGGTCGTCGTCGACGTACGCGACCAGGCCCGCCTGCTGGTAGTTGCGGACGCTGTCCTCGCCCAGGTCGAGCGTCACCTTGGTCTCGGCGACGTAGTTCCCGGCGGGCGCGTCCCGCAGCAGCACCCCGGCGGTGTTGCCGGTGCCGGACAGGTCGGCGTCCTGCACCGGCCAGCGCAGCGCGCCGCCGAACACGGTGGCCGCCGGGTCCTGGCGGACCCACTGCCAGGCCGGGCCGAGCCCGCCGGTGAACTCGTCGGAGTAGCCGCGCAGCACCGGGCCGACGCGCGGGTCGCCGACGGTGTGCCGGGCGGGATGGTACAGCCGGGCGACGCTGACGTTGTCGAACTCGGCCGGGCCGCCGTCCGCGCGCACGGACAGCTCACCGGGTGCCGGGCGGGGAAGCCGGACCGTCACCCGGGCCACCGGGTCGCCGAGGCGGGACGGGCTGAGCGTGGCGACGAGTTGCCGCCCGCGTACCTCGATCGCGAGATTGTGCCGGTCGCGCAGGTCGAGGCCGGCGGGCAGCGCGGTGGACGCGGCGCCCGCCGTGAGCCGGCCGCGCCCGACGCGGACGTCCACGCCGTGCAGCCGCAGCCCGGCGGTGGTCGCGCCGGTCAGCCGCAGGTCGGCCTCCGCGCGCAGGTCACCGCCGATGCGGGTACGCGAGGTGAGCGTGCCGCTGCCGGTCAGCACCCCGCCGGTAGCCTGCCACCGGCCGCGCTCGGTCCGCCAGCCGCGCAGGTCGGCGGTGGCAAAGCGGGCGTCGACCGGGCCGGTGGTGACCGGCGCGGGCCGGATGCTGTCGGAGGGACCGGCGCCCGCGTTCGCTGTGGGCCACCCGTCGATCCAGTCGAGGCGGTCCAGGAGCATCGGCCGCTCGTTGACGCCGAACGGCTCGTCCAGGTACGGGTCGGCGCGGTCGATCGCGTGGTAGGCGATCCAGTCCTGCCCGGACAGGTCGGTGAGGACCGCGTTGTGCCCGGTGCCGATCCAGCGGTTGCCGTTCTGGGTGAGCACCGGTGTGCCGCCGGCCCGGGACACGTCGAGGCGCTGCCCGTCGCGGTCGGTGAACGGGCCGCGCGGGTCTCGGGACCGGCCGACCTGGACGGAATAGCCGGTGGCCGGGCCGGCGCAGCAGTTCGCGGTGGACGCGAACAGGTAGTACCAGCCGTCGCGGCGCAGCACGTACGCGCCCTCGAACTTGTTGTCGATCGCGACCGGCGTCGGCGTGCCGACCGCGCGCAGCCCGTCCGGGGACAGTTCGGTGACCGAGATGCCGCCGTAGTAGCTGCCGTAGTAGAGCCAGTGGCGACCGTCCGCGCCGGTGAGCTGGCTCGGGTCGATCGTCCACAGGTAACCGCCGCCCGCCCCCGGACGCGGCGCGACCACCGGTGTGTCGGCGAACGTCCACGGGCCGGCCGGGCTCGGCGCGGTGGCCACGCCGACGGCGGTGTCGAACGTGTCGTCGGAGACGGTGGTGTCGGTGACCGTCATGTACATGACCCAGCGCCCGTCGACACGCCGCACGTCCGGCGCCCAGAACGCCGAGCCGGGCGCGGCGTAGGCGGGCCGCTGGTCCGGGGCGAACGCGTCGGCGACGTAGGTCCAGTCGACCAGGTCGGCGGAGCGGGCGATCGGCACCCGGTGGACCTGGCCTTCGCCCTCGCGTAGCGGGTCGGAGGTGCCGAAGGCGTACCAGAGTCCGTCGTCGCCGCGCACCACGACCGGGTCGGCGAAGGTGTCGGCGAACCCGGCGGAGACCGGGTTGCGGTAGCGGTCGGGCCCGGCGGCGGACGCGGGGGCCGCGCCGGCGAGCAGAAGCGTGAGTACGGCGGCGAGCGCGCCACCGCGGCGGAGGTGTCCCATCGGGCCTGCCCTCGGGATAGACGGAGGTGCGGTGCCACCGTTCTACAACGTTGGAGAGACCGCTGTAAAGAACCCCGGCACCGTTCGGCGCGGCCCGAACCGTGCCCGTGTCAGCATGGGCCGATGACCACTGGCGCCGACGGGCGCGGACTCGCCGGGTTCGCCGCGCTGCTCGCCGACCCCACCCGGGCCGGTTTCTGCCTCGCCCTGCTCGACGGCCGCGCCTGGACCGCCGGGGAACTGGCCCGCGCCGCCGGGGTGGCCGCGTCCACCGCCAGCGACCACCTCACCCGGCTGGTCGCCGGCGGCCTGCTCGTCGAGGAGCGGCAGGGCCGCCACCGGTACGTCCGCCTCGCCGACCCGGGCGTCGCCCAGCTCGTCGAGGACCTGGCCGCGCGGGCGCCCGCCCCGGACACCCCGCCCCGCACGTTGCGCGCCGCGTCGGCCGGGGCCGCCCTCGCGTACGCCCGCACCTGCTACGACCACCTGGCCGGGCGGCTCGGCGTGCTGCTGCACGACGCCCTGCTCGACCGTGGCGTGCTCGACCGCACCGGCGGCCTGGCGCTGACCGGGGACGGCATGAGCTGGCTGGACCGCCTCGGCGTACCCGTCGAACCGCTGCGCGCCACCCGGCGACCGCTCGTCCGCGACTGCCTGGACTGGACCGAACGGCGTCCACACCTGGCCGGCGCGGTCGGGGCGGCGCTGTGCGGGCGCTTCCTCGACCTCGGCTGGACCGTGCGCGGGACCGGCCGGGCGGTACGCCTCACCCCGGCCGGGCGGGACGCGCTGGCCGACGCGCTCGCGCTCGACCCGGCGCTGCTGGCCCCGCCCGCCGGCCGAGACAGCGGCCCGGCCCGCGCCTGACCCGGTTCGCGCCCGCGCGGATCGTTCGGCCGGCACCGAACCGTTCCCGCCCTACGGTCGGGCGATGCGACTACCGACGATCACCGCTGCTCCGGGCACACCGCCCTGCGGGCCGCCGACCCTCGGCGACGACGGCTGGGTGGTCACCCGGCACGCCGACGTCCTCGCCGCCCTGACCGACAGCCGCTGCGTGGTGCCGTCCGTCCCGGACGGGCCGGTGGGCACGCTCGCCTGGCTGCGGGCCTCGGTGAGCCGGTTCAGCCCGCCGGACCGGCATGCCGCGCGGCGAGCCGTCGGCGTGGCAGCACTCGACGCACTCGACCCGGAGGAACTGCGCCGTCACGCCGTACGACTGACCGAGCGGATCCTCGACCTGCCGGGCGAGGAGGACGTGACGCCGGCTCGGCGCGTACCCCTGCTCGTGCTGGCCGAGCGGCTCGGCCTGGCCAACCCGGCGGCCGCCACGGAGGTGGTGGCGGTGGCCGCCGCCTACCACCCGGGCGCCGACGCGGCGGCCGAGCGGCGGGCGGACCGGGCGGTCGCCGCGCTGCTGGTGATGTCGCCACCGGCCGCGGCCGAGGTGACCGCGAACCGGCTCGGTCTGCTCGTGCAGGCCGCCGACGCCACCGCCGGGCTGATCGACGCCGCCGTCCGGCACGGACGCGCCGCGCCGGACGGGCTCGCCACCGCCACGCTGCTCGCCGAGGTGCTGCGGCTGGACCCACCGGTACGGGCCACCCGCCGGGTCGCCGCCGACGCGCTGAGCCTGGGCGGCCAGAGCGTGCGGGCGGGGGACCGGCTGCTGCTGCGGTTCGACGCGGCAAACCGTGATCCGGCCGTCTTCGACGAGCCCGACCGGTTCCGGGCCCAGCCGGCCGGCGGGGTGCTGACCTTCGGCGCCGGCCATCGGGGTTGTCCGGGGGAGCGGCACGCGCTCGCCCTGGCGACAGGCGTCGTCGACGTCCTGCGCCACGCCTCCGGCCGGCTGACCGAGGGGAGCCGGCGATGACCGACAGGTACCGCGCGTTCCGGGAGCTGCACCGGCCCGGCGACCCGCTGCTGCTGCCGAACGCCTGGGACCACGCCTCCGCCGCGGCGCTCGCCGAGCGGGGATTTCCGGCGATCGGCACGACCAGCCTGGGCGTGGCGGCGGCCGCGGGCCGGCCGGACGCGGTCCGCGCGACCCGCGCCGAGACGCTGGAGCTGGCGTACCGGCTCCGAGGGCTGCCGGTGCTGCTCACCGTCGACATCGAAGACGGCTTCCACGACGACCCGGCGGAGGTGGCGCGCTTCGTCGGCGAGCTGGCCGCGCTCGGCGTGGTCGGCGTCAACCTGGAGGACGGCCGCCCGGACGGGCGCCTGGCCCCGGCCGAGCACGTCGCCGCCACGATCGCGGCCGTCCGCGCCACCGTGCCGCGGATGGTCGTCAACGCCCGCACCGACGCCTGGTGGCTGGGCGTGCCGGCGCCGCTGGCCGAGGCGCGGCGGCGGGCGGCGGCGTTCCGGGCCGCCGGTGCCGACTGCCTGTTCGTGCCGGGCGCGCCCGACGACCTGGTCGGCGTGCTCGCCGCCGAGGCGGGGTTGCCGCTGAACGTGCTGTACCGGCCGGGCGGCCCCGACCCGGCCGCCCTCGGCCGGCTCGGGGTGGCCCGGGTCAGCACCGGCTCGCTGCTGTTCCGGGCCGCGCTCGGTGCGGCCCTGCACCTGGCCGACGCGATCGGCGCCGGGCGCGACGCGGGCCTGCCGGCACCACCCGGGTACGACGAGGTGCAGGCGCTGGCCCTGCGGCACGCCACCTGATCGGGCACATCGGGGGAGATGGGAAGAATCCCGCCTTCTTCGGTCTTTACGGTGTGTGCAAGTCCGATCACGCCGTGTCCTGCCCGAGAGGGGACGGAGACCATGCGAGTGCCCAGCCGCAGCCCCGGTCGCCAGCCCGGTCCCGCCGTCACGTCCACCGCCCCGGCCCGGCGGGTGCCCGGCGGCCGGCGCGTCGGCGCCGAGCCGGAGCTGTCCGCGTACCGGGCGGCGGTGGCGGAACTCCTGGTCGAGGTGGGGGCGCTCGCCGACGCGCCGTCCACCACCGCCCGCCAGGTGCTGCTCGACCAGCGGCTGCGGGAACCGGCCATCGCCGCCGTCCTCGACGCCACCCCGCAGGGGCTGATCGGCGCCCGGGAGACGCTGCTGCTGGAGATGGCCCGCTACCAGCCCAACACGCGCAGCTCGGCGCAGGACCTCACCGCGCTGGTCCGGATCTACCTGCTGTCCCGCGTCGACGTGCTCTGGTGGCGGGACAGCCCGACGTTCCTCACCGACGACCAGGTCCGCCTCAGCACCGAACTGGTCGACCTGGAATGGCTGCGCCGCCGTGGCCTGCTGGAGTTCCGCTACCAGGAACAGCCCGCCACCGTGGTGGGACGCGGGCTGCGGGCGGTCCGGCGGCGGCTGCGCCCGGACGCCACCCCGCGCACCGCCGGGCTGCTGTTCCGGCGGGCCCGCCGCGAGATGATCGCGTTCCTCAACGACCTGGCCCGCGAGTTCACGGCCGTCGCCCCGGACGGCACGCCGCCGCTCTGGGTGACCAGCCTGGCCCGCAGCGCCGAGCACCAGTACCGGCTGCGCCGCCTCGGGTACGCCGCGATGGTGCCCAGCGGGCACTGCCTCGGCTGGGCCGCCGACATCGAACTGGAGTGGTACGACCGCTTCGGCGCCCGCCCGGTGCTCGCCGGGCTGCTGCTGGCCCGCCAGGACGCCGGCGAGGTGAACGTGGTCGACGAGGGACAGGCCTGGCACGTGTGCCTCGCCCCGGCGGTGCGCCGCCGGTACCGGCGGGCGTACGAGGCCGAGATGGGGGTGTGACCCGTTGTGCGGCATCGCGCTGAGCATCGGCCCCGAGGCGGACCCGGCGACGTTCCGGCGGATGCTCGCCGCGCTCGCGCCACGTGGTGAGGTCACCGAGACCCGGCAGGAACACGGCCTGCTCGCAGGCGTACGGCGGCTGAAGATCGTGGACCGGGAACGATCCGTGCAGCCGTGGATGTCGCCGGACGAGCGGCACCTGCTCTGCTTCAACGGCGAGATCTTCAACCACCACGAGCTGCGCGCCGAGCTGACCCGGCTCGGGCACCGGTTCCGCACCACGGGCGACACCGAGGTGGTGCTCACCGCGTTCCTCCAGTGGGGTGGGAACGGGGTCCGCCGGCTGCGCGGTGAGTACGCGTTCGTGGTCGTCGAGCGGGACTCCGGCCGGGCCTACCTGGCCCGCGACCCGCTCGGCGTCAAGCCGCTCTACTGGTCCCGCCAGCCCGGCTGCCTGCACCTCGCCTCCGAGGTCAAGGCGCTCGTCGGGCACGGCGCGCCGATCGGCGAGGTGGCGCCCGGGCACCACGGCTGGGTCGAGCCCGGCGCCCCGGTCCGGCTGGGCCCGCACGTCGACCTGCTGACCCTCGGCGACGGCCTGCCGGTGATCGACGACCCGGACGAGGCGGCGCTGCTGGTCCGCGTCGCGCTCACCGACGCGATGCGCGCCCGGCTGGACACCGACCTCACCGTCGGCGTGGTGCTCTCCGGCGGCCTGGACAGCTCGCTGGCCCTGCTGCACGCCCGGGAACTGCACCCGGACTGCGTGGCGGTCACCATCGGGGTGCCGGAGAGCCCGGACGTCGCGTACGCCCGGCGCCTCGCCGCCGACCTCGGCGTACCGCACGAGGTGATCGAGCTGCGCCCGCGCGACATCCGGCTGGCCGACGTCCGCGAGGCGATCCGGGTCTCCGAGCTGACCGAGTACGGCGACATCATCAACGCCGTCGTCTCGGTGCCGATCTTCCGGCGGCTGCGCGAGCTGGGCGTGCGGGTGGTGCTCACCGGCGACGGCTCCGACGAGCTGTTCGGCGGGTACCCGATGTACCACCGTGTCGGGCCGGAGCGGTCCCGCCGGCTGTTCCTGCACAAGATCCGCAACCTGTGCCGGACCGAGCTGCAGCGGGTGGACCGGGCCAGCATGGCGCACGGCGTGGAGGCTCGGGTGCCGTTCCTCGACCTCAGCGTCGTCGAGCTGGCCATGCGGCTGCCGCTGGACCTCAAGCTGCGCGACGGGCAGGAGAAGTGGATCGTCCGGCGGGCCTTCGCGGACCTGCTGCCCGCCTACGTCCGGCAGCGGCCGAAGAACCCGATGTCGTACTCGTCCGGGCTGCACGAGCGGGCCCGCCTCTACAAGCCGCTGTTCGCCCGGCTGCACCGGTCCTTCGGCTACGACCTGCTGGAACCGGTCCGCCGGGACTTCGACAGCGTGCTCACCCGGTGCGGCAACGACCTCGACCGGGCCATCGCCGAGGGCATCGCCCGGCCCGACTACACGGTGCTGGAACACGCCCGGGACCTGGTCGGCGCGGCCCGGTGGAACGCCGCCCCGATGGTCCGCCGGCTGGTCAACCCGCGCCGCACCCGCGGCGACGAGGCGCCCCTGCCCGGGTGAGCCCGCGCGGCCCCGGTGGCGGGCCGCCGCGCGGCGACCGGTGGGTCAGCGTCGCAGGTCCACGTCGGCGGCCACCCCGGAGACCGGGTCCATGCAGTGCACGGTCGGGCCCGGACGCAACCGGGCGTCCGAGGCGTACCGCCGGGTCAGCTCCCGCCCGGCGGCGGCGTCGCCGCGGTCGGCGGCCACCAGCAGCGCGGCGACCTCGTCGACGAGGGTGAGGTCGGCGCCGGTCAGGTCCTCGGTCATCGCCCCGAACCCGTCCCAGAGCAGCACCTCGTCCTTGTGCCGGTGGGCCAGCTCGAGCAGCACGTAGTCGTGGATGAGCCAGTCGCCCCGGATCGGCAGCGACGGGTCGACGCCGTAGGTGTCCGGGTCGATCCGGCCCGCCCGGTACGCCAGCCACACCCGGGCCGCCGACTCGAAGTGCCCCGCCTCCGGGTCGATGTCGTAGCCGTCGAACGGCCGGTCGGCGGCCGGGTCGAGCTCCGGGTCGGACCAGACCCAGCGCTCTCCGTTCCACCACTCCGCCAGCACGTGGTCGTGGTGCCAGTCCGGGGCGAAGTAGCTCACGAACCCGACCCGGCTGCGCGCCGGGATCCCGTGCCCGCGCAGCGCCGCGACGGTGAACAGTGTGTGGTCCCGGCAGCAGCCGGCGACCCGCTCGGCGGCCGGGCGCTCGGCGGTCAGCGGCAGCGGGAACCGGGACTGGTCGGTGTCGAGGATGCGGTCCAGCCAGCGCAGGTTCACCTCGGCCCGGCGGACGTCCGGCAGCTCCACACCACCGGCGCGGTAGTGGACGATCACGTTGCGGGCGGTCGCCGCGACGGTGGGCAGGTCGGCCGGAACGGCGCCGAGCAGCGCCGCGTGGTGGCGGGGATCGCTGTACGGGGAGTGGGTCCGGTAGTCGTCGACGTCCATCCGGTCATTGTCGGCGCCGGACGCGGCCGGCGGGTGCCCGCTCCGCGCGCAATCTCGCGGTGCCCGAACGCCAGGTCCGATCGCCGCCAGCGCCGCGGTGCGGACCGCGCCAGGCTGGAACCGTGACGACCACCCGTACCGCGTACCGGATCCGCCCGCTGCCCGCCGGGACGCTCGCCGAGCTGCGACGCACCGGCCGCGACGCCGGCGGGCAGCCACCCGAGCGCCGCCGCGCCACCGGCGGCGAGCCGCTGCGCTGCTGCCTGCGCGACGCCCGGCCGGACGAGGCGCTGCTGCTGTTCGGGTACGCCCCGCCGCTGCCGCCCGGTCCGTACCGCGAGGTGGGGCCGGTGTTCGCGCACGCCGCCGCCTGCGCCGGGCCGGACGACGTGACGGCGTACCCGTCGCCGTGGCGCGGACGGGAGCAGGTGCTGCGCGCGTACGACAGCAAGGGCCGCATCGTGGGCGGACGGCGACACGACGGCGGCGACCCGGAGGCGGTGATCGCGGAGCTGTTCGCCGACCCGGCGGTGGAGCTGCTGCACAGCCGCAACGTGGTGTACGGCTGCTGGATGTTCGCCGTCGTGCGGAGCTGACCGGGTCCCGGATGGACATCGGCGGACGCCTCTTCTAGCGTCGCTGTCATGCGGAGGACCCTCATCGCCGGCGGGCTCGCGCTTCTCCTGCTCGGCACGGCCTGCGGGGAGAACCGCCGATCCGACCCGCCGGCCGCGGCCGGCTCGCCGACCGCCTCGCGGCAGGACCCGGGGCAGGTCGAACGGACGCTGGCCAGCCTCCGCAAGATCGACGACCTGCCGATGTACGAGATGACGTACGACGGCGACTACGACCCGACCGCCGGGCTGGCCGGGTCGACGCCGCCGAGCCCGTTCGGCTGCTCGCTGTTCGCCGCGCTCGGCGACCGGGACCGGCCGGTGTTCGCCCGCAACTTCGACTGGGAGCCGAACCCCGCGCTGGTGCTGCGCACCGACCCGCCGGACGGGTACGCCTCGATCTCCCTGGTCGACATCTCCTACCTGGGCGTGGCCGCCGACCCGACGGGGGACCGGCGGCTGCTGGACGCGCCGCTGCTGCCGTTCGACGGCATGAACGAGCGGGGTCTCGCGGTCGGGCTGGCCGCCGACGACGGCGCGCGCGCCGAGCCGGTGCCCGGCCTGCCGACTGTGGGTTCGGTGCGCATCCTGCGCCTGGTGCTCGACTCGGCCGCCACCGTGGACGAGGCGGTCGCCGTGTTCAAGCGCTACAACCTCGACTTCGACGGCGGGCCGCCGCTGCACTACCTGCTGGCCGACGCGACCGGCGCGTCAGCGGTGGTGGAGTTCGTCGACGGCAAGCTGACAGTGGACCGGCGCAGCGGCCCGTGGCAGGCGCTCACGAACGTGCCGGCGGCGGGCGTGCCGGACCGGGAACTGCGCCAGGACCGCCGGTACGGGGTGCTGGCGAAGGAACTGGACCGCACCGGTGGGGTGGTCGACACGGCGGGGGCGCTGCGGCTGCTGAACGCGGTACGCCAGTCGCACACCCGCTGGTCGGTGACGTACGGGCTGCGCAGCGGCGAGGTGCGGGTGGTCACGGCCGGCGGCGGCACCCGCGACTACCGGCTGCCGATGCGCTGACCCGGCGTCGATCGGCGACAGGGCCGAGTTCGTCCACTGACGCGCCGGGCCCGGCGTCCCCGCGAGGGGAGCGCCGGGCCCGGGACGGGTCAGCGGGTCACCAGCTCAGGTAGCCCGCCTGGGTCTGCACGTTCAGCTCGGGGACCAGCAGGAACTGCGCCAGCCAGGTGCGCGGGTCACGCAGCTCCAGCACGTCCAGTCCCTTCTGGATGTCGCTGGAGTAGATGTGGCCGTTGTACCAGTAGGCCGACCAGGACCCGCCGGTACGCAGCTGCGAGGCGTCCAGCGGCCCGCGCTCCCAGTAGGCGATCTCCTTGGGCTTGCGCGAGTCGGTGAAGTCCCACACCGAGATGCCGCCCTGGTACCAGGCCTGGACCATGATGTCGCGGCCGGGCACCGGGATCAGCGAGCCGTTGTGGGCCACGCAGTTCTCCGTGTCCGCGTTGGCCCGGGGGATCTTGTAGTAGCTGCGGAACTCCAGCTTGCGGGCGTCGCCGCGGCCGGTGATGTCGTAGATGGCGTCGGCGCCGCGGTTCGGGCCGACCGCCTCGTTGCAGGTGGCCGCGCCGCCGCCGCCCAGCTCGTCGGTGAAGACGACCTTGGTGCCGGCGTTGTTGAACGTGGCCGAGTGCCAGAACGCGAAGTTCTCCGCGTCGGTGACCCGCTCGATCACCCGGGGGGCCTCGCGGTTCTTGATGTCCAGCAGGATGCCGTCACCCATGCAGGCGCCCGCCGCCAGGTCCTTCGACGGGTACGCGGTGATGTCGTGGCAGCCGGTGGTGGCCGACGACTGGCCCGGTACGCCCGGGTAGCCGCCGTCCGGGAAGAGGTTCGGCGTGGCGACCACGGAGGCCGTGGTGGGGTTCTTCACCGGCACCTTGACGATGGAGATGGAGTCGTGGGGCGGCTGGCAGTCCGGGAACTCGGCACGCGGGCTGTACGAGGAGACGTACAGGTAGACGTTCCGCTTGTCCTTGCCGGGCACCAGGGTGTGGGTGTGCGAACCGCACGCCGTCTCCACCGACTTGATGTAGCGCGGGTTGCGCTTGTCCCGGATGTCGAAGATCTTGATGCCCTCCCAGGACTCCTTCACCGACGCCGGCTGCGCGGTGCTGGCGCAGGAGTCGTCGTTGCGGGAGGAGTCGGTCGACAGGAACAGCAGGTTCCCGTGGACGGAGATGTCGTTCTGCGAGCCGGGGCAGAGCACCTGGGACACGATCGTCGGGCGGTCGGGGCGGGAGACGTCGTAGACCACGAACCCGTCGTAGTTGCCGACGAACGCGTACCGCCCCTGGAAGGCGATGTCGGTGCCGAAGGCGGCCGAGGTGTCGAACGGCGCCTGCTTCGGCAGGTTCGCCACCTGACGCAGGTTGGGGCTGCTGGAGATCTCGTCGACACCGGGGACAGCGCTGTCCACGGTGGCGGGCGCGGTCTGGGCGCGCGGGATCTCCTGGGCGCTGCTCGGCGGCGCGGCGACCACGCCGGCGAGCAGCAGGCCGGCGGCGGCGAGGCTGATGATGCGGGTGCGGGACGTGCGGATGCTGATCACCGGCAACACCCTTCGAAAGGGGATGATGATTCGCCAAACCTTACCTATTGGAGACCGTCATCAATGTGACCTGGGTCACACTTGGGAACTTTCGTCTATGGATAGGATCGCTGTCACCTTGACCGGAGGAGGCGTCGTATGACCAGCCGGCAGGCACGCGTGTGGGTCGGCGTCACAGCGCTCGCGACGCTCCTGGTGATCGGCGGGCTGGCGCTCGCCGGGCGCGACGACACCCGGCCCGAGGCGGCGGGCGACGTCGCGACCGGCGCGCCGAGCCCGAGCGCCACCACCTCGGCGCCGCCGCTGCTGGTCCCCGGCCGCCCGGGGGAGCCGGCCGCGACCGGTGCGCCCGATCAGGTGCGGGGAGCGTCGGCGCCCCGGTTCAACAGCCTCGACGTCTGGTACGTCCGGATGATGATCCCGCACCACGAGCAGGCCCTGGAGATGGCGACGCTCGCCCCCGACCGGGCCGCCGACCCCCGCATCCGCGCCGTGGCCGAGCGGATCCGCGCCGCCCAGGGGCCGGAGGTCGGCCTGCTGCGCGCCTGGCTCAGCACCCGCGACCTGCCCGCCGACGTGCCGGGGCACGACCACGGCAGCATGCGCGGGATGCAGTCCGCCGAGGCGATGCGGCAGCTCGCGGACGCGAAGGGCGCGGCGTTCGACCGGATGTTCGTGCGGATGATGACAGACCACCACCAGGGCGCGATCGTGATGTCCACCGACCTGCTGAAGGTCGGCGCCGACCAGGCCATGCAGGAGTTCGCCACCGGGGTGGCAGTGGAACAGTCCACCGAGATCACCCGCATGCGCGCCCTCCTGCCCTCCTGACCCCGCACCCCGCCACCCGCCCCCCTCGGGCGATCATGAGGTTGGCGGGGACAAATCGGACGGCGACGCCCGTCAACCTCATGATCACCGCGCGCTGCTCGGCCTGGCGTGGTGGCCCGTATCGGCGGCGACTTCACGCTGGTGCTGCCGTGGGCGCGGATCGGGCTGATCGTCGCGGTGGCGGTGGTGGCGGCGCTGCTCGCCTCGGTCCTGCCGGCCCGCCGCGCGCTGTCCCGGCCGGTGGTGGCGTCGCTGGGCGCGGACTGAGCACGCCCGGACACAGCCGAGCCGGCTCCGCCGTGGGCGGGGCCGGCTCGTGCGTGCCGTGGATCAGGGCTGGGTGGCCGGCTGCCCGCCGGTGTCACCGCCGCCGGTGCCGGTGCCGGGGTCGGCGGTGGTCGGGTCCGGTGCCGGCGCCGTGGTGGGCGCCGTCGTCGTCGGTGCGCTGGACGGCGTGCTGCTCGGCTCGTCCGTCGGGGCCGGCGCGTCCGACGCGCTCGGCTGGGCCGACGGGGTCGGTGAGGTGCTCGGCGTCACCGAGGGCGTCGCCGACGGCCGCTCGCCCGGACCGACCGGACGGTAGGTGTACTCGTCGCTTGCCGACGGCTCCTCGACGACCGGCTCCGCAGCCGGGTCGCTCGGCGCCACCGCGGGCGCCGTCGAGTCGATCTTCGTGGCCGGTTCGGCCGTGTCGTTCGCGGCGGCCACCAGCGCGCCCAGCGCACCCATCGCCACCAGCACCGCGCCCAGCGCCCCGACCAGCGTGCCGCGCCGGCCCCGCCGCCGCGACGTCGCCACCGCGGCGCCCGGCCGCACCGCCGGCTGGTCGTCCCGGGACCGCGCCGAACCCGCCGCGCCGCGCAGCGCCGCCGTCGCGGTTGGGGAGTCGGCCCGTGCGGCCCGCGCCGCGTCGGCCATCGCCGCGGCGCTCGGGTAGCGGTCGGCCGGGTCCTTGGCCAGCGCGCGCGACACCAGCTCCCGCACCGACGCCGGGATCTCCGCCGGCAGCTCCGGCGGCTCGTCGTCGAGATGGCGTACGGCCACCTGGAGCGGGTTGTCGCCGGTGAACGGCGGGCTGCCGGTGAGGCAGCAGTACGCGACGGCGCCGAGCGCGTACACGTCGGTGGCGCCCGAGACGGGCCGGCCGGCGGCCTGCTCCGGCGCCATGTAGAGGGCGGTGCCGGGCACCGCGTTCGTGCTGGTGATGCTCGTGACGTTGGTCGACCGGGCCACCCCGAAGTCGACCAGGACCACGGTGCCGTCGTCCTGCACGAGGAGGTTGCTCGGCTTCACGTCGCGGTGCACGATGCCGCGGCCGTGCGCCGCGTGCAGCGCCTGCGCCACCTGGGCCACGATCGACATGGTCTCGGCGACCTCGAGCTGCCCGGCGGTCTCGATCCGCCGCGACAGCGGCTCACCGGCGACGAACTCCATCACCAGGTAGTCGGCCCGGCCGCCGCTGGGCAGGTCGTCCTCACCGCAGTCGAAGACCTGGACCACGCCGGGGTGGCGCAGGGAGGCCATGATCCGGGCCTCGGAACGGAACCGGGCGATGAAGTCGGGGTCGGACACCAGGGCGGGAAGCAGCACCTTCACCGCGACCGGGCGACCGAGGACAAGGTCTGTGGCACGCCAGACGTCGCCCATGCCGCCGGTGGCGACACGGTCATCAAGGCGGTACCGACCGCTGAGTACGACGTCTGAGGACAGCACCCCCATACCGTACCCACAGCAGGCGCGAAGTATTTCCCGCGATATCGGCGGCCGGCTCGGCCGGGCCGTTCGGCCGGGTGTCCGGCAGCCGGGACGCCGATCGGCTGATCGTGATCGACCCGGTACGATCGGCCAGAAACCGACGCGCTCCCGCGCTCGCGGCCCGCCGCGCCGACGGGGACCCGATCCGGGGCAGCGTCGCGCGGTCCGTGGGCGTTACCCCGACACGCCGGTGACTCAGCTAGACATTTCTCTCTGTTTTTCCGCCCCTCGGTGACTTGCCGCCCGCACCCGGCCCGTCCGGCGTCGGCCCGACTCCCGGCCGCACCCGGACGCCGGTACGGTATGTCCCGCCGACGCCCGTGCCGCGCGGCGACGTCCAAGGCGCACCGCACCCTCGTGCGCGTGCCTGATCAGCTCACCGGGGGGCCGAGTGCGGATGGCGGTGTGGCCACTGGCACCCGTTGACGCCCGGCGCCGGGCGGTCATCCGGGTGGGGCGGCGCGCGTGACGGCCGAACTCAACGAGGCGGTCATCGCGGCGCAGGCGGGGGACGAGGAGGCGTTCCGGTTCCTCTACCGCAGCCTGCAACCCGCGCTGCTGCGCTACCTGACCGCCCTCGTCGGCGCCGACGCCGAGGACGTGGCCTCGGAGGCGTGGCTGCAGATCTCCCGCGACCTGCCGTCGTTCACCGGCGGCGAGTTCCGTGCCTGGGCGGTCACCATCGCCCGCAACCGGGCCATGGACCACCTGCGCCGGCAGCGTCGGCGTCCCTCAGTGCCGGTGCCCGTGCAGGCCCTCAACGATCTGGCCGCCGACGTCGACACCGCCGACCGGGCCGGTGAGGCCATCGCCACCGAGAGCGCACTGGCGCTGATCCGGACGCTGCCGCCGGCCGAGGCCGAGGCGGTGATGCTGCGGGCCGTCATCGGCCTGGACGCGGAGACCGCCGGGCGGGTGCTGGGCCGGCGGGCCGGCGCGGTGCGCACCGCCGCGCACCGGGGCCTGCGCCGGCTCGCCGCGATGCTCGAGCGTTCGGCGGCGCAGGCCGCGCCGGACGACACCCGGGACGCCGTGGCGCCCCGTCCCCGTACCGACCGCCAGGTGCCGCACGCGCCCGAGGCCGAGCCGGCGGAGGGCTGACGTGAGGGGAGACGACGGCATGCACGCTCGCCGGTTCGGCGGGCCCGCCGACCGGGCGGAATCCGACCGCCTGCTCGACGCCGCGCGCGCCGGTACGCCGCCGGGGGCCGACGCTGATCCGCTGACCCGGCTGCTCTCCGCCGCCGCCGGGCCGGCCGCCCCGGGCGAGGTCGCCGGGGAGGAACGGGCGCTCGCCGCGTTCCGGGCGGCCCACGCGGCGCGGGGAACGCAGCCGGTGCCCGCGGCGGTGGCCGCACCGCGCTCGCGGCGGCGCCTGCGCGTCGCCGCCGCGTTGTCCGGGCTCGCCGCCACCGCTGTCGCCGGGGTGGCGTTCGCGGCGGTGCACCTGGACCGCGAGCCGGAGCCGCTGGGCCCGCCCGGGACGACGGCCGGGCCCAGCGGCACCGGCCCGACCGGCACGGGCCCGGCCGTCACCGGGCCGTCGCGGGCGGCGCCGAGCACCCCGGCCGGTGACGCGTCCGGTGCGGCGTCGCCACCGGCTCCGTCGCCGACGCCGGTGCCGTCCGGAACGCCGAGCGCCGCGGACCGGAAACCCGCGCCCTCGCCCGGCGGGCCGCAGATGGCCGGCCACTGCCGTGCCTACCTGGCCAAGTCGGAGCGGCAGCGGGAGAAGGCGCTCACCAAGCCGGGCTACGCCGACCTGGTGGCTGCCGCCGGCGGCCCCGAGCAGGTGGAGAGCTATTGCCGGAACCTCCTGGGCGCGCCGGCGGACGACCCGGCCGAGACGCCGGAGCCCGCGCACCCGGGTCCGGCAGCGGACGACTGAGCCGCCGCGGCGCAATCAGATTCCGGACAAAAATTCATCTCTCCGGGCAAGCGGATCTCGTCTGCTAGACAGAGGATGGTGGGACGGCGTCCCGTGCCGTCCCGGCCGGGCGTCGCGACGACGTTGTCGCCCATCGCCGAGGAGGAGCCGTCCCATGGTGATGTCGCCGGACCTGGACCGGGCAGTCGTCCTGGGGGACGAGGAGGCGGCCCGGGGCCACCTCGCCCGGATCTGCTTCAAGACCGGGCCACCCGCACTCGTCGGCGTCGAACTGGAATGGACCGTGCACGACGCCGCGGACCCGGCCCGGCCGGTCGACCGCGAGCGACTACGCGAGGCGCTGGGGCGGCACAGCCCGGTGACCCTCGACCCCACCAGCCCGGCCGACGAGCTCCGGCACGGCGGCGCCGTGACCGTGGAGCCCGGCGGGCAGGTGGAGATCTCCGCGATGCCGCGATCGACTGTCGGCGCGCTCATCCTGGCCACCGAGGCCGACGTCGCCGAGCTGCGGGCCCGGCTGGACGCCGCCGGCCTGGTGCTCGGCCGCAGCGGGATGGACCCCTGGCGTCTGCCCCGGCCCGTCGTGGAGACTCCCCGCTACCGGGCCATGCGCTGCGCCTTCGACCGGCGTGGCCCGGCCGGACGGGCGATGATGTACAGCACCGCCGGTCTTCAGGTCTGCCTGGACGCGGGCGAGCCGGAGCACCTGACCCAGCGCTGGGCGGCCGCGCACGCCGTCGGCCCGCCGCTGCTCGCCGCCTTCGCCACCGCCGACCGGCACGCCGGCCGCCGGACCGGCTGGGCCTCCGCCCGGATGGCCACCTGGCTCGCCATCGACCCGGCCCGTACCGGTCCGGTCTGGTCGCCCGAGCGGGCCGACGAGGATCCGGTGACGGCCTGGACCGGGTACGCCCTGGCCGCGCCGCTGCTGTGCGTCCGCGGCGACGGCCCGGACTGGACCGCGCCGCCCGGTGTCACGTTCGCCGACTGGCTGGCCGGGGCACTGCCCCGCCCGCCCACCACCGACGACCTGGAGTACCACCTCAGCACGCTGTTCCCGCCGGTACGCCCACGCGGCTACCTGGAGCTGCGCTACCTGGACACCCAGCCCGGCCCGGAGTGGACGGTGCCGCTGGCGGTGCTGGCGGCGCTGTTCGCCGACCCGGCCACCACCCGGGACGCGCTGGCGGCGGCCGCCCCGGTCGCCGACGGATGGCGCGCGGCGGCCCGGTGCGGGCTGGCCGAGCGTCCGCTGGCGACCGCCGCGGCGGCGCTGTTCGACCTGGCCCTGACCGCCCTGCCCCGGCTCGACCTGCCGGCCGGCATCCACGACGAGACCCACCGAGCGATCCGGCGGCACCGCGCCGCCGCGGAGAGGGGACACCGGTGACCACCACCGAGCGACTACGCGACCGGATCGCCGCGGAGCTGGAACGGACCCGGGCCCGTACCGTGCTGCTGACCGACGCGGTGGACGACGACGACCTGGTCCGGCAGCACTCCACGCTGATGTCGCCGCTGGTCTGGGACCTGGCGCACGTCGGCAACCAGGAGGAGCTGTGGCTGGTCCGCGACGTCGGCGGCCGTGACCCGGTGCGCCACGACATCGACGACCTCTACGACGCGTTCAAGCAGCCCCGCAAGGACCGCCCGGCGCTGCCGCTGCTGCCGCCGGCGGAGGCCCGCGCCTACGTGCGCACGGTGCGGGACAAGGTGTTCGACCTGCTCGACGGCATCCGCTTCACCGATCGTCCGCTCGTCGCCGACGGGTTCGCGTTCGGCATGATCGTGCAGCACGAGCAGCAGCACGACGAGACCATGCTCGCCACCCACCAGCTGCGCGCCGGGGCCCCGGTGCTGGACGCGCCGCCCCCGCCGGAGCCCCGGGCCCGGGCCGGCGGGGAGGTACGCGTGCCCGCCGGGCCGTTCACCATGGGCACCTCCACCGACCCGTGGGCGCTGGACAACGAGCGCCCGGCCCACACCGTCGACCTGCCCGCGTACGTCATCGACGCCGCGCCGGTGACGAACGGGCAGTACCGGGCCTTCCTTGCCGACGGCGGGTACGACGAGCCGCGCTGGTGGAGCGAGGCCGGCTGGCGGCACCGGATCGAGGCGGACCTGAGCGCGCCGATGCACTGGCGGCGCGACGGGGACGGCTGGGCGTACCGCCGGTTCGGCCGCTGGTCGGCGGTCCGCGACGACGAGCCGGTGGTGCACGTCTGCTGGTACGAGGCGCAGGCGTACGCGGCGTGGGCCGGCAAGCGGCTGCCCACCGAGGCGGAGTGGGAGAAGGCGGCCCGCTGGGATCCGGCGACCGGCCGGTCCCGCCGTTACCCGTGGGGCGACGAGGACCCGACCGGCGAGCACGCCAACCTGGGGCAGCGGCACCTGTGGCCGGCGCCGGTGGGCGCGTACCCGGCCGGCGCCTCGCCGCTGGGCGTCCACCAGCTCGTCGGCGACGTGTGGGAGTGGACCTCCTCGCCGTTCCGGGGGCACCCGGGCTTCACCGCGTTCCCGTACCGGGAGTACTCGGAGGTCTTCTTCGGCGACGACTACCGGGTGCTGCGGGGCGGCTCGTTCGGCACCGACCGGTCGGCCTGCCGGGGCACGTTCCGCAACTGGGACTACCCGATCCGGCGGCAGATCTTCAGCGGCTTCCGCTGCGCCCGTGACGCCGGACCGGAGGAGTGAGCCGGCTCGATGTGCCGTCACCTCGCGTACCTCGGTCCACCCGTGCTGCTGTCCAGCCTGCTCTCGGACCCGCCGTACGGGCTGCTGCGCCAGTCGTGGGCGCCGCGTGACATGCGCGGCGGCGGCACGATAAACGCCGACGGCTTCGGCGTCGCCTGGTATCCCGGCGACGGCGATCCGGTCCGCTACCGGCGGGCCCAGCCGATGTGGAGCGACACCACGCTGCCGGAGTTGGCCGCCGTCACGCGGGTGCGGGCGGTGCTGGCCGCGGTCCGCTCCGCCACCGTCGGCATGCCGCTGCACGAGACGGCGGCGGCGCCCTTCGCCGAGGGGCGATGGCTGTTCAGCCACAACGGCGTGGTCCGGGGCTGGCCGGACAGCCTCGTCCCGCTCGCCGCCGGCCTGCCCGTGCGTGACCTGATCACGCTCGACGTGCCGACCGACTCGGCGCTGCTGTGGGCGCTGGTCCGGCACCGGCTGCGCGAGGGCGCGCCGCCGGCGCAGGCGGTGGCGGACACCGTCGCGGCGGTCGCCGCCGCCGCTCCCGGCTCGCGGCTGAACCTGCTGCTCACCGACGGTACGACGGTGGTGGCGAGCACGGCCGGGCACGCGCTGTCGGTGCGCCGCGGCCCGGACTCGGTGCTGCTGGCCTCCGAACCGTTCGACGACGACCCGGCCTGGCGGGCCGTGCCGGACGGCCGGCTCGTGGTGGCGACCACGGGCGGGCTCGAGGTGCGGGAGACGACCGCCGCCTGACGATGCGTACCCACCGCAAGAGAGGACACTCGATGAGCGCGGAGCCGCTGGAGATCCACCTGGAGCAGCAGGACCTCGACCGTGGGTTGCGGGAGGACGTACGGGCCGGGCTGGCCGCGACGCCGAAGTGGCTGCCGCCGAAGTGGTTCTACGACGCCCGGGGCAGCGAGCTGTTCGAGGAGATCACCCGTCTGCCGGAGTACTACCCGACCCGGGCCGAGCGGGCCGTGCTCGCCGCGCACGCCGACGACGTGGCCACCATGACCGGCGCGAAGACGCTGATCGAGCTGGGTTCGGGCTCGTCGGAGAAGACCCGGCTGCTGCTCGACGCGTTCACCCGCCACGGCGACCTGGGCACGTTCGTGCCGCTGGACGTCTCGGTGAGCGCGTTGCGGTCGTCCACCGAGCAGATCGCCGCCGCGTACCCGGGGCTGCGGGTGCGGGGGATCGTCGGTGACTTCACCCGCCACCTGGACCGGTTGCCCACCGGCGGCCGGCGCCTGGTGGCGTTCCTCGGCGGCACGATCGGCAACCTGCTGCCGGCGGAGCGGGCCGAGTTCCTCACCGCGATGCGCGCGGCGCTGGAGACCGGCGACTGGCTGCTGGTCGGTACCGACCTGGTCAAGGATCCGGGCGTGATCGTGCCCGCCTACGACGACGCGGCGGGCGTGACCGCCGAGTTCAACCGCAACGTGCTCCGGGTGATCAACCGCGAGCTGGGTGCGGACTTCGACGTCGACGCGTTCCGGCACGTGGCGGTCTGGGATCCCGAGCGGGAGTGGATCGAGATGCGGTTGCGCGCCGAGCACCCGGCCCGGGTGCGGGTTCTGGACGCCGACGTGGTGTTCGCCGCCGGCGAGGAGCTGCGCACCGAGGTGTCGGCCAAGTTCCGGCCGGAGGGGATCGCCGCCGAGCTGACCGCCGCCGGGTTCGACAGGCGGGCGTTCTGGACCGACCCGGACGGGCTGTTCGGGGTGAGCCTGGCCCGGGCCGACTGAGGCCCGTCGTGGCCCCGGCCACACCCGGGGACCGGGCCGGCCGGTGATCGGCTAGGCTGGCGGCGCGAAGGGGAGTAGCCCCCAATGTCGTGGTCGACACACTGGTGCGTTCCGCATCCGGCCACGCGGCCCCGGTCTCCGGGGCGGGCGAGACCTTCGACTCAGGCTGTCGCAGCCGGGTCGAGGGCGCCCCCGTTCCTCCTCCCGGCTTGATCGGGAAGGTTCACATGGAGGGTTTCCTCGTCGCGCTGGTGGTCAGTTTCGGCGTCATCTTCGTCGCCGAGCTGGGCGACAAGTCCCAGCTCATGGCACTGACGTTCGCCACGCGGTTCAAGCCGGTGCCGGTGCTCATCGGCATCACGATCGCCACCGCGATCGTCCACCTGGCCTCGGTGGCCATCGGGTACGGCCTGAACGCCGCCCTGCCCACCGACTGGATCTCGCTCATCGCCGGTGTGGCGTTCCTCGGCTTCGGCGCCTGGACGCTGCGCGGCGACAGGCTGACCGAGGAGGAGAAGCGCAAGGCCGAGCGCGGCGGCCGGTCCGCCGTCATCGCCGTCGGTGTGGCGTTCTTCCTGGCCGAGCTGGGGGACAAGACCATGCTCGCCACCATCACGCTGGCCACCAAGTACGGCTGGTTCGGCACCTGGCTCGGCTCGACGCTCGGCATGGTCGCCGCGGACGCGCTGGCGATCCTGGTGGGCCGGATGCTCGGCCGGCACCTGCCGGAGCGGACCATCCGCTACGGCGCCGCCGTGCTGTTCGCCATCTGCGGCCTCTGGCTGATCTTCGAGGCGGTCGCCGAGCTGACCTGAGCCGAGGGCCGGGGTGCGGCGGGTGCGACCGGGCTGGTCGCACCCGCCGTGCCGGCTCAGGCCGGGCCCTCCTGGTAGACGTCGGGGATGCCGTCACCGTCGGCGTCGCGGCTCTCCCGTTCGCTGATCCGCCGGTAGGCCCGGTTGCGGCGGACCAGCACCACCGAGGCGAGCAGGGCGGAGATCAACGAGCCGAGCAGCACGGCCACCTTGACGCCGTCCTCCTCCGGGCTGCCGGCGCCGAACGCCAGCTCGCCGATGAGCAGCGACACGGTGAAGCCGATGCCGGCCAGCAGCGCCAGCCCGAGCAGGTCGGCCCAGGTGATCTCCTCGTCCAGCTCGGCCCGGGTGAACCGGGCGAGCAGGTACGTCGACCCGAACACGCCGATCACCTTGCCGAGCACCAGCCCAGCGGCCACCGCGATCACCACCGGATTGGTCAGCACGCCGCCCACATCCACGCCGACCAGCGTCACCCCGGCGGCGAAGAAGGCGAACACCGGCACGGCCAGGCCGGCGGAGACGGGCCGCCAGCGGTGCTCGAGGCGCTCGGCCAGGCCGGGCGCGCCGTCGCGCCCGCGCAGCACCGGCACGGTGAAGCCGAGCAGTACGCCCGCCACGGTGGCGTGCACACCGGAGGCGTGCACCAGCGTCCAGGCGGCCACCGCCAGCGGGATCAGCGCCCACCACCAGGTTCGCCGGCGCTGCACGAGCAGCCCGAACACGGCGATCGGCAGCAGCGCGCCGAGCAGCGGCAGCGGCTGGAACCCGTCGGTGTAGAACACCGCGATGATGGTGATCGCGAACAGGTCGTCGACCACGGCGAGGGTGAGCAGGAACGCGCGCAGCCCCTGCGGCAGGTGGGAGCTGATCACGGCGAGCACGGCGAGCGCGAAGGCGATGTCGGTGGCGGTGGGGATGGCCCATCCGCGCAGGCCGGCGCCGCCGGCGCTGAGCGTCACCGTCAGGTAGATCAACGCGGGCGCGATCATGCCGCCGAGCGCGGCGATCACGGGCAGCGCGGCCCGCCGGGGGTCGCGCAGGTCACCGGCGACGAACTCGCGCTTGAGTTCCAGCCCGACCACGAAGAAGAAGATCGCCAGCAGCCCGTCGGCGGCCCAGGTGCGCAGGTCGAGGTCGAGGTGCAGGCCCGCGCCGCCGGGCCAGGGCACCCAGTGGCTCAGTTCGGCGTACGCGGCGCGCCACGGCGAGTTGGCCCAGATCAGGGCGAGCACCGCGCCGAGCAGCAGCAGGCCGCCACCGACGGTCTCGGTGCGCAGCACGTCGGCCAGGAAGCGGGCCTCCGGCCAGGAGCGGCGGGACAGCAGGCGGGACCGGTGCGGGGTGTGCTGGGGCATGCGGGGTCCGTTCAGGAGCTGGGGTCGGCGGAACCATCGCCGACCAGGCTTCCCGGCACACCTGTGACAACCTTATCGGCCGCCGCGCCCGGCAGCGAACCCAGCCGGCCGACGGGACGCCCTGTCACCTGGGCGGGGCGTCCCGTCGGCCGGTGGGTCAGCGCTGTCCGGGCAGAGCCGGCTGGGACACCCCGGCCGGGTCGCAGAACGCGGCCATCCGCTTGATCAGCTCGTCCGGGTCGGCGTACGGGTCGAGACCGCGGACCTCGTCCGGGTCCAGCTCCGGCACCGGGACATGGGAGATCAGCGGGTGCAGCGGCCGGGTGTCCACCTCGTCGGCGCCGAACAGGTGCTCGTGCAGCTTCTCGCCGGGGCGCAGACCGGTGAAGACGATCTCCACCGGGCGGTCCGCCTCGGCGGCGAGCCGGCGTGCCACGTCGGCGATCCGGACCGGCTCGCCCATGTCGAGCACCAGCGCCTCGCCGCCCCGGCCGATCGTCGCGGCCTGGAGCACCAGGTGCACCGCCTCCTGGACGGTCATGAAGTAGCGGGTCACGTCGGGGTGGGTGACGGTGATCGGCACCCCGGCGCGGATCTGCGCCTGGAACGCGGTGAGCACCGAGCCGCGGCTGCTGAGCACGTTGCCGAACCGGACGCTGAGGTAACGGCCGGCGAGCCGCTGCGCGTGGTACGCGGTGAGCCGCTCGGTGATCCGCTTGGAGTAGCCGAGAACGCTCGCCGGGTTGGCCGCCTTGTCGGTGGAGATGTTGACGAACTCGGCGACGTCGCGGCACGCCTCCAGCACGTTGAGCGTACCCAGGATGTTGGTCTTGAGCGCCTCTCCGGGGTGGCGCTGGAGCAGCGGGAGGTGCTTGAGCGCCGCGGCGTGGAACACCACGTCGGGCTGCCGGTCGGCGATCACCCGGGCGATGCCCTCGGCGTCGCGGATGTCGGCCAGGATCAGCTCCGGCCCGTCCAGCAGCGCGCGCCCGTGCAGGGACATCTGCAGCGCGTGCAGCGCGGACTCGTCCCGGTCGAGCATCATCAGCTCGTCCGGCTCGCAGCGGGCGATCTGCCGGCACAGTTCCGAGCCGATCGATCCACCGGCGCCGGTGACCAGCACCCGTCGCCCGGCCAGCCCGCCGCGCTCCACGCTCAGCTCGGCGACCCGGTGCGCGCGGCCCAGCAGGTCGGTGAGCTGGAGGTCGCGGACGTCGGTGGCGGCCACCGGGCGGTCGAGCACCTCGCGCACCGGCGGCAGGACCTTGAACGCCGCCCCGGCCTCCAGCACGCGGGTGCGGACGTCGCGCAGCAGCTGCGGGTCGGAGCCGCTCATCGAGAAGATGACGGTGCTGGCCCGGGTGGCCCGGACGGCGGCGCCGATCTGCTCCCGGCCGCCGAGCACGCGCAGCCCTTCCAGCCGCAGGCCCCGGCTGTCCGGGGCGTCGTCGAGCAGACCCACCGGGTGGTAGCTGCTCTCCGGGTCCTGGAGCAGCACCCGGACGAGCCGTTCGCTCGCCGCGTCCACGCCGTAGACCAGGCACCGCTCGGCGTGGCCGGCGGCCGGCGGCCGGCGGTCGGCATGGGCGCGCCAGAGGCCGCGGGCGGTCGCCATCACCACGAGGGCCACCGCGCCGCCGACCAGCGGGGTGCTGGCCGGGACCGGGTGCTGCGTCCAGGGCAGGACGACGACGAAGCCGAGGGCCGCGACGAGCGCGACGGTGACGGCCAGCCCCTGCGCGTCACCGGCGCTGCCGATCGGGTACCGGCCGTAGAGCCGGGAGCGCGCAAGCGTGAGCGTGGCGTAGAGCGCGGCGCAGGCCAGCGCCAGGCCGAGCGTCGCGGCGCTGGCGGAGGCGGTGAGGTCGAACTCGTACCGCGTCCAGGCCGCGCCGAGAAATCCTCCGCACCACGCGGCCGTGTCCAGCGTTAACAGGGAGGGGGTCGCGGCTCGGTAGGTGATCCGGCCGGGGGTTGGTACGGCTGCGATGGCTTCACGATCCATGGGCTGCCCTCTGCGTCCTATCCGTATTGAAAGGATTAGACCGTCTGTGCCTGTTCGGTCGTTTACTGTCGTCCAGTCACGTAACGTCGTGAATAGGCGATTCGATCCTGGCACGGCGACTGGTGTTTTTAGGGGGCTTTCGTGCAGTTTCATCGGCAGACCGGCGTGTCGCGAGGGGGAGCGTGATGGACGTTCTCGGCTACCTGCGCCTGGTCCGACGCCACTGGTGGATCGTGCTGGTGACGGTGATGCTCGGCCTGGGCACCGCCGCGCTGGTGACGGTCCGGACGGCGCCTCGGTACGAGGCGTCGGTGACGTTCTTCGTCACCACGCCCAGCCAGGGGGTCACCGACGCCTACCAGGGCAGCCTCTTCCTCCAGCAGCGGGTGAAGTCCTACGGTGACCTGCTCACCAGCGACCGGCTGGCGCAGAGCGTGGTCGCCGACGCGCCGCTCGGCCTCACCGCCGACCAGGTGCGCAGCCGGATCCGCACCACCGCCACGACCGGCACGGTCCTGCTCAAGGCGACGATCACCGACACCGACCAGACCCGGGCGCTGAAGACCACCGAGACGCTCGCGGCGAAGTTCACCGAGCTGGTCCGCAAGGTCGAGACGCCGCCGGACGGCAAGGCCCCGCCGATCAAGATCGAGGTGGTCAGCGGCCCCCGTGTCACCTCCAACCCGGTCTCGCCGCAGCCCACCCGCAACCTGGTCCTGGGCGGTCTGCTCGGCCTGCTGCTCGGCGCCGGCCTCGCGGTGCTGCGCGGGGTGGCCGACGTCCGGATGCGCGACGGCGCCGGGCTGCAACGGGTGACCGGCAGCCCGCTGCTCGGCGAGATCCCGTACGAGACCGGCGCGCGTTCGGCGCCGCTGATCGTCGGCGACGCGGCCACCTCGGCCCGCGCGGAGGCGGTCCGCAAGCTGCGTACCAACCTGCGCTTCGTGGACGTGCACGAACCGGCCCGGGTCATCGCGGTCACCAGCGCGTTGCAGGGCGAGGGCAAGACCACGATGGCCTGCAACACCGCCATCGCGCTGGCCGAGGCGGGCTGGCGGGTGCTGCTGATCGACGCCGACCTGCGCCGCCCCAAGGTCGCCGACTACCTCGGGCTCGACGGCGGCGTCGGCCTCACCGACGTGCTCGTCGGCGACGTCCAGGTCGGCGACGTGGTGCAGCGCTGGGGCGAGAAGTCCCTACTGGTGCTGCCCAGCGGCGCCACCCCGCCCAACCCGAGCGAGCTGCTCGGCTCCAAGTCCATGGCGGACCTGCTGGTCGCACTGCGGGACTCGGCGGACATCGTGGTCATCGACACCGCGCCGCTGCTGGCGGTCACCGACGGCGTGGTCGTGGCCGTGCAGGCCGACGGCGCGCTCCTGGTCACCCAGCAGGGGCGTACCTCCCGCAGCCAGGTCGCGGCGGCGGCACACGCGCTCAGCTCGGTCTCGGTGCGCCTGCTCGGCTGCGTGCTCAACATGGCCAAGGTGGCCAAGGCGGACGCCTACCAGTACGAGGCGTACAAGGTGGTCGTGCCGCCCGCGGCGCCCTCCGTGCCGGCCGACCGGGCCGGTGCCCGGCGGGGCGCGAAGAAGGCCGTGGGCGACCGGACGCAGGAACTCACCCGGCTTTCGCGATGAGCGCGAGCACGGGCCGGATCGACCGCTCGATCTCCTCGGCGCAGCGCCGGAAGTCGGCCGGCGAACCCCCGATCGGGTCGCGCAGGTCGTCCGCGTCGGGGGCGGCGGGTTGCAGCCGCCCCCGAGCGCGGACGGCGGCCGACATCGCCGCCCGCAACGGTGTGCCCGCGTCCGCCTCCGCCTCGGCGGGGCGGGCCTCCGCGGCCAGCCGGGCGAACTGCCGCAGCGTGAACGTCCGGGTCAGCGCGGCCGGGGCGAGCGCCGTGCAGGCCGAGCGTTGCCGGCGGGTCGCGGTCAGCACCAGCGCCGCACCGGACAGGTGCTCCGGGCGCAGCCGGCGGGTGCGGAAGGCCGCCGGGTCCGCGCCGGTGGCCGCGGTCACCTCGACCGCGTACGGGTGCATGACCGCACCGTCGATCGCGTCGGTGCCCGCGCTGGCCACCGCCAGCGGCAGGCCGGCCAGCATCCGGCGGGCGATGAACTCCGCCATCGGTGACCGGCACATGTTCGCGTGGCAGACGAAGAGCACCTCGTCGACCATCTGCACCCCTCTCGTCGGCACGGTCGCGACGAGAGGTGCCGCGACGGCTTTTCTCCGGCGGTCGCGGCCGGACGCAGAGGGGATGCGGAAATGGTACGCGGTGCGGCGCCCGGCCGTCCGGAAAGCCGCGTCGGGAGCGCGGCCATGAGGGTCGGCATCCTGACCTACCACTTCCCGCCGGAGCCGGCGTTCGTGCCGGGAAGCCTGGCCGAGGAACTGGTGGCCCGGGGCCACGAGGTACGGGTCCTCACCGGATTCCCGGACTACCCGGGCGGGCACGTGTACCCCGGCTGGCGGCAGCGCTGGCGGCACCAGACGCACAGTGAACGGCTGACCGTGCGCCGGGTGCCCCGGTACGCCGCGGGCGACGGTTCGGCCCGGGCCCGCGTCGCGAGTTGGCTCTCCTTCGCCGGCAGCGCCGCGCTCGCCGGCCGGGGGCTGCTGCGTGACGTCGACGTGCTCTACGTCCACGGCCACCCGGCGGTCACGTTCGCGGCGACCGGGATGCTGCGGCTGCTCGGCCGTACGCCGACCGTCCTGCACGTGCAGGACGTGTGGACGGAGCGGCCCGCGGCGCGGGACGGCGGGCGGCCGGGGCGGCTGGAGGCCGCGACGCGCCGCCTCTACCGGGAGGCGGCAGTGGTGGCTGTCGGTTCGCCGTCGATGGCGGATCTGGTCCGCGCCGGTGGGGCCGCCCCGGACCGGGTCCGCACGGTGCCGAACTGGACCGACGAACGCATCTTCCGTCCCACCCAGGCCGGTCCGGCGGTGCGGCGGCTGGTCCGCCGGGACGACCGCTGCGTGGTGATGCACGCCGGGACGATCGGCGCGCGTCAGGATCTGGAGACGGCGGTCCGGGCGGCGGCGGCGCTCGGCGACCGGATGGACCTGGTCCTCGTGGGCTCGGGCCCGGCGGAGCAGCGGGTGCGAGGGCTCGCCGCCGATCTCGGCGCGGACAACGTCAGGTTCCTGGAACGACGGTCCGCGGTGGACATGCCGCAGCTCTACGCCGCCGCCGACTACCAGCTCGTCGCGCAGCGCGACCTGCCGGAGCTGCGGGGCCGGGTGCCCGGCAAGCTCCAGGCCGCGCTGTCCTGCGCCGCGCCGGTGGTCGCCTCGGCCGCCGGGGAGACGGCCGAGGTGGTGGAGCGCGCCCGCGCCGGGCTGTCCTGCCCGCCGGAGGACTGGGCGGCGCTGGCCGACCGCTTCTGGCTGGCCGCGGCCATCCCGCCGGCCGCCCGGATCGACATGGGCAGGCGCGGCCGTGACGCCTACCTGCGGGACATGTCGATGCGGGCCGGTGTGGACCGGATCGATGTCCTGCTGCGCGAGGTGGCCGCGCAGGCGTCGAACGGAACAAAGCTCGCGCACAGCCGTTAAATCGTCAGAGTGTCCGATAACCGCTCGAACGGACAGTTTCCCGTGCTAAAAAGCACTCGATCGCGAATTGTGTCCGATTCGACCGACACCGTAGGGGGAGATCCGTGACCGGACCTGGTGCCACGCCCGGCCGGCGGCGCCGTTCGCGACGGCGCCGCCGCGCCCGGGTCCGCCGGATCCTGCTGACCGGGCTGGTCGTCGTGTCGGTGCTGCTCAGCACCGGCGGCTGGGTCGCGTTCCGCGGCTGGCAGGCCCGCGCCCACCTGGTGAACGCCGCCGGGCTGGCCCGGGAGCTCAGCGCCCAGGTGCTCGACGGCGACGTGGCCCGGGCCCAGCGCACGCTGGCCGCGTTGCAGGAGCAGGCCGCCGCCGCGCGCGGCGCCACCGGCGATCCGGTGTGGTGGGCCGGCCAGCAGACGCCGTACGCGGGAGACAACCTGACCGCGGTCCGGCAGATCTCGGTGGCGGTGGACGATCTGGCCCGGCTCGCGTTCCCCACGCTGCTGCGGGTCGACCTCGCCTCGCTGGTGCCGAAGCAGGGAAAGCTGGATCTGGCTCGCCTGCGCGCCGTCTCGGGCGAGGTCGCCGCCGCCGACCAGGCGGTGCGCGCGACCGCCGAGCGGTTGCGGCAGGTGCCCACAGACGATCTCGTGACGCAGGTCCGCGACGCGGTCACCGCGCTGCGCGCCGAACTGGACCAGCTCGGCGACCTGACCTCGGCCGCCGAGCGCGGCGCCCGGCTGCTGCCGCCACTGCTCGGCGCGGACGGTCCGCGCAGCTATCTGCTGGTCTCCCAGAACCCGGCCGAGCTGCGCGCCACCGGCGGCATGTTCGGCGCGTACGCCGTGCTGCGCGCCGAGGCCGGACGGATCCGCCTGGTGAAGCAGGGCACCTCGGCCGACCTGCGGTTCTTCGACCCGCCACTCACTGTCGACGCGGAGGCGAAGCGGCTCTGGGGGGATCTACCGGGCATCTATCCGGCGGACGTGAACCTCAACCCGGACTTCCCGGCCGCCGCCGCGCTCTACCGGGACATGGTGCGCCGCCGGACCGGCACCACAGTGGACGGCGTGCTGGCGGTGGACCCGGTGGTCCTGTCGTACCTGCTCGGTGTGGTGGGTCCGGTCGACGTGCCGGAGGGGCCGTCGCTGGCCGCCGCCACCGCCGTACGGACGC
This sequence comes from Micromonospora sp. WMMA1949, assembly GCF_027460145.1. Classification (NCBI taxonomy): domain Bacteria; kingdom Bacillati; phylum Actinomycetota; class Actinomycetes; order Micromonosporales; family Micromonosporaceae; genus Micromonospora; species Micromonospora sp. WMMA1949. Next base: position 5,531,111 of record NZ_JAPZBG010000001.1, read on the forward strand.
TCCTCAGTGACTCCTACCGGGATCTGGACACGAAGGACCAGGACAAGTTCTTCACCAAGGCGGCCTCGGGCGTGTTCGACACCCTGTTCACCAAGACGGTCGACCCGCGTGCGCTTTTGACCGTTTTTAGCCGTTCAATCAATGAACGTCGGATATTGTTCTGGAGTGTCCGATCTGAGGAGCAACGCGCACTGGCCGGCAGCCGGCTGGCCGGTCAACTCCCGGAGAAGGACGCCGTGCCGACAGTCGGCGTCTTCCTCAACGACGGCAGCGGCGCGAAGCTCGGTTACTACCTCAGGTTCTCGGCCACCGTGACGGTCGGCGAATGCCACCCGGACGGGCGTCGCGAGCTGCGGCTGCGGGTCACGGTGCACTCCACCGCCCCGAAGTCGGGCCTGAGCAAGTCGGTGACCGGGCTGGCCCTGTCCGGCGACAAGTACACCGCACGCACCTTCGTCTCCGTGCACACGCCCACCGGCGGCGCCGTCCTCACCGGGCGGCTCGACGGCCGGGACGCCGCGATGGGCAGCGGCACCGACGGCCGCCGCCAGGTGGCGGTGGCGAAGGTCGAGACCGGCCCCGGGCAGACCCGGACGCTCGACGTCACGGTGCTCACCGGCAAGACCGGTGCCGGGACGGCCGAACTGGTGCACACACCCACCGTCACCCCATGGACCACCCAAGTAGTCAACGCACCAAGCTGTGAACAGTAGGAGGGAAACCATCATGCGGCTATCCCGCATCATCATGGCGCTCACGGTGGGCCTGGCCGTAGCGGCCGTGCCGACCGCGGCCGGGGCGGCGCAGCCGCAGCCCCCGGTCTACCCGCCCAACAGCGCGTCGCTGACCGTCTCACCGACCACCATCCGGCTCGGCGAGACGTTCACCCTGCGGGGTTCGGGCTTCGCGCCGAACGAGTCGGTCCGCATCGACGTGGCGATCTCGGGTCTGCCCCAGGCCGCGCCGGCGGAGGGGACCGCGCGGCGCAGCGACGGCAGCACGGTGGCGATGGCGCCGGTCGCCTACACGCCCAACCGGGCCCAGCCGCAGCCCGCGCCGACCACGTTCACCGTGACGGCCGACGCCAACGGGAACTTCACCGTTCCCTACCGGCCGACCCGGCCGGGCCGGTACACGTTCACCGCCACCGGTCTCACGTCGGGCCTGGTCGCCAGCGCGACCGGCACCGTCCTGCCGCCGCGGCCGACCCGGCCGCCGCACAAGGGTGGACTGCCGGTCACCGGTGACAGCATCGGCACGCCGCTGAAGCTCGGTGGGGGCCTCGCCGCCGCCGGTGCGGTGCTGCTGCTGGCCTCCATGGCCTGGCGCCGCCGTCGCCTCGGCTGATCCGAGGCGCGCCGGGGACGACCCGGCTCGATCGTGAGTGCCCGCCGGACTCGGTCCGGCGGGCACTCACGTGTACGGGCGCCGGGACACAATGAGCCGATGGACGCGACACCGTGGACCGACCGGGCCGGCCTGCTCACGCTGCCCGGGGGCGCCACCGTACGCGGTCGCCGGGTCGCCGATCCCGGCTCGCCCGCCGACTTCGCCCTGCTGCTGGCGCCGGGCCCCGAGCCGGAGTGGCCGTCCCGGCGGGTCCGCTGGCCCGACTTCTGGATCCCGTCCGACCGCGCCGACGCCCTGGACGCGCTGCGGGAGGCGCGGCGGCGCGCGTACGCCGGGGAGCGGGTCGAGGTGGCCTGTCACGGCGGCGTCGGGCGCACCGGCACCGCGCTGGCCGCGCTCGCCGTGCTGGACGGGCTGCCGCCCGCGCGGGCGGTGGCCTGGGTCCGGTCCCACTACCACCGGCGCGCGGTGGAGACGCCGTGGCAGCGGTGGTGGCTGCGCGGCGTGCGCTGACACCCCGCCCGGTCACCGACCGGGACCGCCCGGTCGGCACGGTGTCACGACACGGGTGAGCTGTCCGGCCCGTGATCATCGGGCTCGGTAGGGTGCCTTCTCATGAGTGCCCGGGTCCTGGCCGCCGCCACCGCCGTCACCCTGCTCGCCACCGGTGTGCCCGCTCCGGCCACCGCCGCCCCGGTCACCACAGCCCCAGCCCCAGCCGCCGCCCCGGCCGCCGCACCCGTGCCCTGCCCGCGCCTGCCCGCCCCGAAGGTCAGCCGGCCGCCCCGCCCGACACCGCCGGCCACGACGCCGGAACAGGCGGCGGTGGGCGGCGAGGCGCTGGCCGGCACCGGCCTCGTCACGCCACCCGGCAGCCCGGCGCCCCCGGCGGTCACCGCCACCACCTGGCTCGTGGCGGACCTGGACACCGGCGCGGTCCTCGGCGCGTGCGGACCGCACGTCCCCGGGACCCCGGCCAGCACCCAGAAACTGCTGCTGGCCGCCACCATGCTGAGCCGGCTGAACCCCAGGCAGGTGGCGGTCGCCACCCGCGCCGACCTGGACATCGAACCGGGCAGCTCGGCCGTCGGCCTGCTCGTCGGCGGCCGCTACACGGTCGAGACGCTGTGGCTGGGCCTGCTGCTCCAGTCCGGCAACGACGCCGCGAACATGCTGGCCCGCCTCGGCGCCGGCAGCGCGCAGGCCGGCGTCGCCGAGATGAACGCGCAGGCCCGCCGCCTCGGCGCCGGGCAGACGCACGCGGTCACCCCGTCCGGCCTGGACGGTCCCGGCCAGTTCACCAGCGCGTACGACCTGGCGCTCATCGCGCGGGCCTGCTTCGCCGACGCCGCGTTCCGCCGGTACGCGCTCACCGAGCGCACGCAGATCCCGGCCCAGCCCGCGCTGAAGAAGGGCGGATTCCAGATCCAGAACGAGAACCAGCTCATCTACCGCTATCCCGGCGCGCTCGGCGGCAAGACCGGCTTCACCGAGCTGGCCCGGCACAGCTACGTGGGCGCCGCGCAGCGGGACGGACGCCGTCTCGTCGTGACGCTGCTCGGTGCCGAGGCCCGCCCGGTACGCGGGTGGCAGCAGGGCGCCCAACTGCTGGACTGGGGCTTCCGGCAGCCCCGGGACGCCTCGGTCGGCCGGCTGGTCGAGCCGGGCGAGCGGGACGCCCAGGCGGCGGAGCCCCGGCCGGCGGCGGCCGCCCAGCCGAGCCGTACCGCCTCCCCGCCGTGGCGGGGCCCGGCCGGGACCGCGCTGCAGCGCATCGGCGACGGGGACTGGCGGGTGATCGTGCCGACCGCCGGTCTGCTGGCGCTCACCGTCGGCGGGGTGGTGGCGGTGCTCGCCGCCCGGAAGGGCCGGTCCCGCCGAAGGGGGCGCCGCCGCGCCTGAGCGCCGGCGGCACCCTACCGCCCGGTCCGGGCGGCGGAACGCGAATCCCGGAGCCGGTGACCCGTTCGGGTCGGCGTGGCTAGCGTGCGGGTCATGAGGACCTGGGGATCCTTCGTGGCGCTGGCCGCCGCCCTGCTGGTGCCGGTGTCGGCGACGCCCGCTGTGGCGGGTGTCCGCGCGCCCGTACGCCGGCTGCCGGCCGCACCGCCCTGCCCGAACGTGCCGCCCCCGGCGACCCGGCCGCCGCAGCCGCCGCCCGCGCCCGACCCGGCCGCGCGGGCCGTCGGCGGCGCCGCGCTCGACACCGCGGGCCTGGTCGTCCCGCCCGCGTCGACGGTGCCACCGGCGGTGACCGCCACCTCGTGGGTGGTCGCCGACCTGGACAGCGGCGCGGTGCTCGGCGGCTGCGGCCCGCACGAGTACGGCGTGCCCGCGAGCGTCCAGAAACTGCTGCTCGCCGCCACCATGCTGCCCCGGCTGGACCCGAACCGGGAGGTCACCGTGACCGCCGGGGACCTGGCGGTGGAACCGGGCAGCTCGGCGGTGGGGCTGGTCGAGGGCGGGCGCTACCGGATCGAGACGATCTGGCTGGGACTGCTGCTGCGCTCCGGCAACGAGGCGGCCAACGCGCTCGCCCGCCTCGGCGGCGGCCCGGACGGACTGGCCGGCGGGGTACGGGCGATGAACGAGGAGGCGCACCGGCTCGGCGCCCGGCAGACGCACGCGGTGACCCCGTCCGGGCTGGACGGGCCGGGGCAGTTCACCAGCGCGTACGACCTGGCGCTCATCGCGCGGGCATGCTTCGCCGACCCGGCGTTCCGCCGGTACGCCGCGACCCGGTCCGCGCAGATCCCGGCCCAGCCGGCGCGGCGGGCGAAGGGCTTCGCCATCGCCAACGACAACATGCTGCTGGACCGGTACCCGGGCGCGATCGGCGGCAAGACCGGCTTCACCGACCTGGCCCGGCACACGTACGTCGGGGCGGCCGAGCGCGGCGGGCGGCGGCTCGTGGTCACGCTGCTGGGCGCCGAGGTGACCACGCAGCGCGGCTGGCAGCAGGGCGCGGCGCTGCTGGACTGGGGGTTCGCGCAGCCCCGCGACGCCTCGGTCGGCCGGCTGGTCGAGCCGGGGGAGCTGGACCGGTCCGCGCCACCGGCGGGCGGGGCGGCCTCGGCCCTGGCCGGGCACGCCGGTCTGCGCGGCGGCGCGGCGGCACCCGGACCGCGGCCCGGCACGGGGGTGACGGTGGCGGTGGGCGCGGTGCTGACGGCCGGGGGAGCGCTGCTGCTGGCGCGGCGTCGCCGTCACGCCGCCGCCATGTCGACCGGGTCGGCCCTGCGGGAGCCGGAAATTCCGGAACAGGACTGAAAAGAGCGGTCCGGGTCAGGGGCAGGCGGGCCCGGCGGTGCTGTCCCGAACCACGAGTTCGGTGGCCAGTTCGACCCGGGGTGAGTCGATCTCCTCGCCCTGGGCCAGCCGCAGGACGGTACGCGCGGCGAGCCGGCCCATCTCCACGAGCGGCTGGCGCACCGTGGTCAGCGGCGGGGAGGCCCACCGCGCCTCGGGCAGGTCGTCGAAGCCCACCACGCTCACGTCGTCGCAGACCCGCAGCCCGCGGCGGCGGACCGCCTCGTACACCCCGAAGGCCATCTGGTCGCTGGCGGCGAAGATGGCTGTCGGCGGGTCGTCCAGGTCGAGCAGCGCGCCACCGGCGGTGAATCCGGAGGCGTGGTAGAAGTCGCCGGGCTGCACCAGCCGGTCGTCGGCGGCGACCCCGGCGGCGGCCAGGGCGGCCCGGTAGCCGTCCAGCCGGGCGCGGCTGCACAGCAGGTGCGGCGGGCCGGCCACGAAACCGATCCGCCGGTGGCCGAGCTTGAGCAGGTGCTCGGTGGCGGCCAGGCCGCCGGTCCAGTTGGTGGCGCCGATCGCCGGCACGTCCGTGGCGGCCACACCGGCGGCCGGGTCGACCACCACCACCGGCACGTTGAGGCGCCGCAGCTGGGCCTGCACGGCCGGGCTCAGGTGCGAGGTCACCACGATCACGCCGTCGGACGCGCGGGCGCGCAGGTTGTGCAGCCACTGCCGGGTGGAGCTGGACTCGCGGTGGATCGCCGAGACGACGGTGCCCACACCGGCGGCGTGGCTGACGTCCTCGACCCCGCGGATGATCTCCACGGCCCACGGGCTGTCCAGGTCGTTGAAGACCAGGTCGACCAGGTCCGCGCGGCGCACCGTACGGCTGCCCCGGCGCCGGTAGCCGTGGTGGCGCAGGAGTTCCTCGACGCGCTCCCGGGTGTCCGGCGCGACGTCGGAACGCCCGTTGAGCACGCGCGACACGGTCGGGACCGAGACGCCGGCCTCCCGTGCGATCGCGGTGATGGTCACCCTGCGCTCGTCGTCCGCGCTCACCCGTGTTTCCCTTCGCCGGCTGCCGGAACCGACCGGTAGACCGTCCCGCCCCACGCACATCTTGCCGTACGGCGAGGGCTTGACGACAGGCCGGACCGGCCCTAGCGTTCGCCGGAGTTGCGGAAACGTTCCGGAAATGCACCCGTCATCTCCCGACGGCTCGCCGTCCACCCCCGACGAACGACGAGGAAAACCGAGGCGTGTTCACCGACCTGACCGAGGCCGAACTCCGTACCCACCGCAGCGACCTGCACGAACCGCCGGACTTCGACGCCTTCTGGGCTGACACTCTCGCACAGGCGCGCTCCTGCGGCGACCCCGTGTCCGCGACCCCGCTGCCCACGCCGCTGACCGGTGTCGACGTCTTCGACGTCACCTTCCCGGGCTTCGCCGGCCAGCCGATCCGCGCCTGGCTGCGGGTGCCGCGCGGCGCGACGGAGCCGCTGCCCACGATCGTGCAGTACGTCGGATACGGCGGCGGGCGCGGCCACGCGCTGGAGAACCTGCTCTGGTCCGCCGCCGGGTTCGCGCACCTCCAGATGGACACGCGCGGTCAGGGCTCGGGGTGGAGCCGGGGCGACACGCCCGACATCGCCGCCGCCGGACCGCAGGCGCCGGGCATGGCCACCCGCGGCATCGAGGACCCGAACCGGTACTACTACCGGCGCTTCCTCACCGACGCGGTCCGCGCCGTGGACGCCGCGTGCGAGCTGCCGGGCGTCGACCCGGACCGGATCGCCGTACTCGGGCACAGCCAGGGCGGCGCCGCCGCGCTCGCCGCCGCCGCCCTGGCGCCGAAGGTGCGGGCGGCGGTGGCGCTGGTGCCGTTCCTCTGCGACATCCCGCGCGCGATCACGATCACCGACACCACGCCGTTCCGGGAGATCCGCGACTACCTCGCCGTGCACCGCGACCGCGAGGAGCAGGTGCTGCGCACGCTCGGCTACGTCGACGGCGTCGCGTTCGCCCGCCGCGCCACGGTGCCGGCCCGCTTCTCCGTGGCGCTGATGGACGACATCGTGCCGCCGTCGACGGTCTACGCCGCCTACCACGACTACCGGGGCGACAAGGACCTGACGGTGTGGCGGTTCAACGGCCACGAGGCGGGCGGCATCGACGACGACGCCGCCGCCGTCGACTTCCTCCGTACCGTCCTGGGCGGCTGAGGACCGGTTCCGCCGATGCCGGCCCGCGAGGGCTGGTAGACACGGCGGATGGGCACCGGCATGCGCGCGACGGCGGTCCTGGCCGTCGCGGCCGCGCTGCTCGCCGCCGCCTGCCAGCGGCCCGCGCCGTCGCCGTCACCGTCCGCGCCGCCCTCACCCACGCCGACCGGCCCCCGGGCCCCGGCGGACATCGTGGACCTCGCCGCCGTCGACCCCACCGTCCGCACCGACATCCGGTACGCGGGCCCGCACAACTTCGTCGGCCGCCCGATCGACGGGTACGCCGAGCCGCGCTGCCTGCTCACCCGGCCGGCCGCGCAGGCGCTGCACCGGGTGCAGACCGCCGCGCTCGCCGGTGGGCACAGCCTCAAGGTGTACGACTGCTACCGCCCGCAGCGCGCGGCGGACGACTTCGTCGCCTGGGCGAAGGTCCCCGGCGAGCAGCGGATGAAGGGGGAGTTCTACCCGGAGGTGCCGAAGGACCGCCTGTTCGCCGACGGCTACATCGGCGCGCCGACCGCGCACAGCCGGGGCAGCACCGTCGACCTGACCCTGGTGCCGGTCTCCGCCGCCGCGCAGCCCGCGTACACGCCCGGTGAGCCGCTCGTGCCGTGCACCGCACCGGCCGGCCGCCGATTCGCCGACGACTCGATCGACATGGGCACCGGATTCGACTGCTTCGACCCGCGCGCCCACACCGCCGACGCGCGGATCACCGACACCGCTCGGAACAACAGGGACCTGCTGCGACGGCTGATGTCCGCGCAGGGCTTCGAGAACTATCCGCTGGAGTGGTGGCACTACCGGTACGTCGACGAACCGTACCCGGACACCTGGTTCGACTTCCCGGTGGCCGGTTCGTCACTGCGGTGACGCGGTCGTCCCACCAAGATCGATCGCGGCTAGGCTGGGCGCTCATGGAGACCGAACGGATCGGGCCGCCGCTGCTCGCCGACGAGCGGGAGTCGCTGCGCGCCTTCCTCGACTTCCACCGGGCCACGCTGGCCCTCAAGTGCGAGGGGCTGACCGACGAGCAGTTGCGCCGGGCGGCGTCGCCGCCGTCCACGCTGTCCCTGCTCGGCCTGGTCCGGCACATGGCCGAGGTGGAGCGCACCTGGTTCCGCCGGGTCATCGACGCGCAGGACGTACCGCTGGTGTGGTCGGACAGCGGCGACTTCCAGCGGGCGTACGACGCCGCCGACGCCGACGCGGCGGAGGCGTTCGAGGCGTGGCAGCGGGAGATCGAGCACGCCCGGCGCATCGAGCGGGAGGCCGAGTCCCTCGACGTGACAGGTCACCAGGCCCGCTGGGGCGAGGACGTCTCGCTGCGCCTGGTCATGCTGCACATGCTGCACGAGTACGCCCGCCACAACGGGCACGCCGACCTGATCCGCGAGGCGATCGACGGCACCGTCGGCGTCTGAGCCTGCCCGCCCGGCGCCGCCGCCGGTCAGCGCGTGCGCAGCGGCAGCCAGGCCAGCACGTCCTGAATCCGCGCGTCCCAGTACGCCCAGTCGTGGTCGCCCGGACCGAAGTCGACGGTGACCGGCACGTCGCGTTTCCGGGCCACGTCGAGGAACCGCAGGTTGTCCTCGTACAGGAAGTCCTCGGTACCGCACGCGACGTAGAGCGCCGGGAGGTCGTCGCCGGCGCGCTCCAGCAGCCCCACCGTGTCGTCGTCGGCGGGCACCGGGCCGTCACCCCAGACCGTGTGCCACACCGCCGGGTCGACCGGGTGGGTCGGATGGTGACGGCGGCGGGTCACGTCCAGCGCGCCGGACAGGCTCGCCGCCGCCGCGAACCGCTCCGGCCGGCGCAGCGCCCACTTCACCGCGCCGTAGCCACCCATCGACAGACCCGCGACGAACGTGTCCTCCCGCCGGTCGGACAGCCGGAAGAACGACCGGCACACCTCGGGCAGTTCTTCACTGAGGAACGTCCAGTACCGGTTGCCGTGCGCCTCGTCGCAGTAGAAGCTCCGCTGCACCTGCGGCATCACCACGGCCAGCCCCAGCGGCGCCACGTACCGCTCGATCGAGGTGCGCCGCGTCCACACAGTGTCGTCGTCGGTCAGGCCGTGCAACAGGTAGAGCACCGGCGGGTCGCCGTCGGCGGCGGCGCCCGGCACACCGATCCCGGCGGCGCCCCGGTCCGGCAGCAGTACCGTCATCGACGTGCCCATGCCGAGCGCCTCGGAGAAGAAGTCACAGCGGATCAGCGCCATGAGGCGGCAGCGTACCTCGCAGGGGTTCGATGAGGGCGTTCCTATTGCCCCGGGACGGTCGTACGGGAAAGGATGGCCGTGCGTGCCGGTAACACACCCGTAACCTGCGCGCTGCTGGTCTCTGTCACAAGGAAGTGGGAGTCAGGCATGAGCGACGTGTCCGCCGCACTGGGTGTGCGCCTCTACCCGGATCTGGTCGAGCCCGGCGGTCTCGCCCCCGCACTCGTGGCGACCGCCGCCGCACACCAGCTCGACGTCGGCGAGGTGACCGCGCCCGAGCAGGGGCGCAGCCGGTTCACCTGCGCCGAGATGACCTCTCCCCGGGGCGTGGTCTGCGTCAGCCTCGGCTCCCAGGCCCGCTACTTCATGATCGACCTGCGGGTGGACGGCGACGTCCAGGCCCGCGGCGACGCCACCGACCTGCTCCAGGTCGCGCAGGTGGCCGCCGCGTGGCGGACCGGCATCACGATCGCCGAGCTGACCGCGCGCTACCCCTTCATGGAGGAGATGCGCCGCCACCCGGTGGCACACGCCGGCTAGCCGCCGGGCACTCGTCACGTCGCGCCCTTCGCCGCCCACGCGCGAAGCAATATCGCGTTGCCGCCCGTGCGCGGCGGCCGTACCGTGAACGGGCAACGTCGATCTGATCCACCAGGGGAGCCTGCCGTGTCGCAGCAGAACCGCACCCGCGCCGAGCGGCAAGCGCCGCGCGCCGGTGTCCTGCTGCCCGAACCGGGCACGGGCCGGCGACGGCAGTGGCAACCTGGGTGGTGGCGCGTCTAGCGCCGGCGCGACGATCCGCGCGAACCGCCTGCCCCGACACCGGAGCCGGGCGGTTCTCCGTGTCCGGGGCACCTGTTTCAGACGGACATGAGCGAGGAGACGACGATGGGTTTCACCCCGCTGGCCGGTACCCGGGCGCCGGTCCGGGTCTGGACCGACCCGTACGCGATCGAGGCGCAGGCGGCCCGGCAGCTGCGCAACATCGGCGCGCTGCCGTGGGTGCAGGGCGTCGCGGTGATGCCGGACGTGCACTTCGGCAAGGGTGCCACCGTCGGCTCGGTGATCGCGATGCGGCAGGCCGTGTCGCCGGCCGCGGTCGGCGTGGACATCGGCTGTGGCATGTCCGCGGTGCGGACCTCGCTGACCGCCGCCGACCTGCCCGACGACCTCGCGCCGCTGCGTTCGGCGATCGAGGCGGCGATCCCGGTCGGCTTCGCGATGCGTGACGACGCTGTCGACCCGCGCCGGGTGCGGGGTCTGGAGCAGGCGGGCTGGGACGACTTCTGGCGGCGGTTCGGCACGCTGGACCGGAAGGTGGCCCAGCTCGAGACGCGGGCGCAGCGGCAGCTCGGCACGCTCGGCGGCGGCAACCACTTCATCGAGGTCTGCCTGGAGCAGGGCGGCCCGGACGACGGCCGGGTCTGGCTGATGCTGCACTCCGGTTCCCGCAACATCGGCAAGGAACTCGCCGAGCGGCACATGGCGGTGGCGCGCGGCCTGCCGCACAACGTCGACCTGCCGGACCGGGACCTCGCGGTGTTCCTCGCCGGCACGCCCGAGATGGACGCGTATCGGCGGGACCTGTGGTGGGCGCAGGAGTACGCCCGCCGTAACCGGGCGGTCATGCTCGCGCTGCTGAGCCAGGTGGTCCGGGACGCGTTCCCGCACGTCGGCTACGACGAGCCGATCTCCTGCCACCACAACTACGTGGCGGAGGAGAGCTACGACGGGGTGGACGTGCTGGTGACCCGCAAGGGCGCGATCCGGGCAGGGAAGGGGGACCTGGGCATCATTCCCGGGTCGATGGGCACGGGGTCGTACATCGTGCGCGGCAAGGGCAACCTCGACGCGTACTGCTCGGCGTCGCACGGGGCCGGGCGGCGGATGTCGCGGGGGCAGGCGAAGCGCACGTACAGCACGGCGGATCTGGCCGCGCAGACCGCCGGGGTGGAGTGCCGCAAGGACGCCGGTGTGGTCGACGAGATCCCCGGCGCGTACAAGGACATCACCGAGGTGATGGCCCAGCAGGACGACCTGGTCGAGGTGGTCGCCCACCTCAAGCAGGTCGTCTGCGTGAAGGGTTGAGCGGCAGGGCCGGCGTCGAGGGGGCGCCGGCCCTACCGGGTACGCCGGACGACGCGGACGCCGATGGCGACCGCGCCGATGACGAGCAGCGCGGACAGGAGCTGGAGGCCGGGGGAGTCGTCGGCCTCGCCGTACACGAAGCCGGCGACGCCGAGCACGACGGCGAGCAGGGCGACGGCGGCGGCCAGGTATCTCATCGGTCCTCCTCGTCGGGGACCCATTCGAGCAGGTCGCCGGGCTGGCAGTCGAGCACCCGGCACATCGCCTCCAGGGTGCTGAACCGGACGGCTTTGGCGCGGCCGTTCTTGAGCACGGCGATGTTGGCCGGGGTGAGCCCGACGCGCTCGGCGAACTCGCCGACGCTCATCTTGCGCTTGGCCAGCTCCACGTCGATGCGCACGACGATCGGCATCAGATCACCGCTTCCATGTCGGTGCGCAGCGTGGTGGCCTGCCGCAGCAGCGCGCGCAGCACGACCATCAGCAGCCCCAGCACGCTGACGCCGGTGACCAGCAGGAACAGCAGCAGCGGCAGCCCGGGGTCGTCGGCGTTGAAGCCGACGTAGAGAAACACGCCGACGAGCACCACCCAGGCGGCGGCGACCGCCCAGACGATTCCGTCGACCCAGCGCAGGGACGCCTCGGTGAAGATGCGGTCGCGCTTGACCAGGGTGAGCAGCTGCCAGGTGCAGACGATCACCACCTGCACGCAGAGCACCCAGAAGACCGTGACCGCGGTGGCGGGCCAGCGCAGGTACGCCATGTCCGGGTCTTCCCGGGCCATGTGGGCGAACTGGCCGGGCAGCGACATGGTCTGGAACAGCACCAGGACCGCGAACAGCAGGACCAGGAAGGCGCGGAGTGGTGTGACCGCGCGTTGAGCGGTAAGCATGCATCGACTATCGCGCGTAACCTATCGAAAGTCAATCGGTATCGCTCGCGCGGCGGCCGACGGCGTAGCGGACGTGCACGGCGTACCGCGAGTGGTGCACGGCGCGGATCTCCAGGTCGACGTCCCGGTCGAAGCCCTCGAAGAGCCGCTTCCCGCCGCCGAGGACCACCGGAGCCGTGGACAGGCCCAGCTCGTCGACCACGCCGGCGGCGAGCGCCTGCCGGATGACGTCCGCGCCCCCGCCGATGACCACCGCGCCGTCCCCGGCCGTACGCCGGGCCGCCGCGAGCGCCGCGTCGAACCCGTCGACCATGAGGAAACCGGCGTCCGGGTCGGGCTGGTCGGCGGTGCGGTGGGTCAGCACGACCAGGGGCGCCTGGAACGGGTTCCGGCCGCCCCAGGCGCCCGCGGCGTCGTACATGCCCCGGCCGCACAACGCGGCGCCGGCACCCGCCAGCAGCTCGTCGAAGTACGCGCGGTCCTCGGCGGTCATGCCGGCGCCGGGTTCGCGTGGCGTGTCGTACGTCCACGGCCCGCCCATCACCCAGTAGTGCAGCCGCTCGCCGCCGACACCTAGCCCCTGCCCCGCGTGGTCGTCGGGACCGGTGATGTAGCCGTCCAGGGAGACGGTGACGAACGCCCGTACCCGGCCCCGCGCTTCGGTGGTGCTCATGCTTCCTCCCGGAGATTCGGAGAACACCGACTCACCGAAGACCGCGCACCGGCACCGGACTCATCGCCGTCCGCGGTCCGGCGTCAGCCGTACACCGGATGTTCGGCCTGGAACGCCAGCCGGCGATCCGCGCCGGCGGCCAGCTCGGCGAGCACGTCGTCCAGGTCCAGGAACGTCTGCCAGCGCTCCTGGCCGGTGATGCCGGCGAGCCGGTCGACCACGAGCTGCTCCAGGTCGGTGACCCGGCGGCCCTTCCACACCTTGTCGGCCAGGCTGACCATCAGGTCCTCCAGCTGTACGCCGGGGGAGTGCCAGGCGGCGTGGGTGACGGCGAAGCGGGCCCGCTCCTCCGGTACGCCGAAGCGCAGCAGCAACTGGTAGCCCGCCTCCTCGTGCGCGGACCCCGGGCCGGTCAGCTCGGCCGGATGCTCGACCTTGCCGAGGTCGTGCACGGCCGCACCGAACAGCACCGCCTGCCTGTCGAACGGCACCGCGGCGAACCGGTCGGCGAACGCGGCGGTCAGGTGCCAGGCGACGTCGTGCACCAGCCGCAGGTGCGCGCCGAGGCGCGGCGGGGCGTCGAGCGCGGCCAGCAGCTCGACCGCTACGCCGGGCAGCGGAAGCAGCGGCGGCTCGCCCGGTTCGGTGAGGGCGCGGCGCAGCGCGTCGGAGGTCATCGGGGCGAGCGTACCGGGCCGCCGCGGCCTCACCGGCGGTGATGGACGAGCAGCCGAACGTGAAGCGGCCACTCGTCCGATTCCGGTGCGTCGATCCACTCGGGAGGGTGAGGGCCACGTCTCTCACGGGGGTTGTCGAATGACCGCACTGAATCGTCGTGCCCTGCTGCGCGCCGCCGCGCTGACCGGGCTCGCCGCCGCGACCGGGGTGGCCGCCGCGCCCCACGCCGCGTCCGCCGCACCGGCCGCCGCCGACGTGGTGAACGGGCCGTGGCTGGTCAGCGTCGGCTGGGGCGTGCTCCAGGTCGACCCGGGCCGCACCACGCCGCGGGAGCTGCTGCCGAACGGGGACCACGCCAAGACCTCGCCGGACGGCCGGTACGTGGCCTGGGTCAACACGGGCCGCTCGGGCGACGGCACGCTGGAGCCGTTCGTGGCGGTGTACGACCGGACCACCGGCCTGAAGCGCACGCTGCTCGCCGACCCGTTCGGCGTCCGCTACGGCGCGCCGACCTGGTCGCCGGACGGGCGGGAGATCGCGCTCGTCACCGGGCAGAACAACGACCGCCTGATCGCCGTCGACGTGGCGACCGGCACCACCCGCGTGCTGGTCGAGGGGCACGTCATGATTGACCCGGACTGGTCCCGGGACGGCTCGATGATCGTCGTACGGTGGCGCAGCCGTTCGCAGGGCTGGCAACTGCGGGTGCTGGAACTCGCGACCGGCACGGTCCGGCCGATCTACACGCCGGTGGCGGGCGAGAGGTTCGACTCGCCGGTCTTCATGCCCGACTCCGGGCGCGTGGTGTTCTGCACCGACCGCTGGTATCCCGAGCTGGAGACGCTCAACCAGTCGCTCGCCTCGGTGCGGATCAACGGGACCGGGCTGAAGAAGCTCACCGACGAGCCCCGGTTCTACCTGTCGCCGGTGTTCTCCCCGGACGGCCGCTACTGCGCCGCGCTGTCGATCCCGCCGGAGAACGAGTACCCGGACGGCGGCAACATCATCGTGTCCACCAGCGGCTTCGGCGAGCAGTGGTGGATCCCCGGCGACGAGTACGACGACAGCACCCGGCTGGACTGGGCACCCGCGATCTGACGTGGCGGGCGCGCGCATCGCGACCGGATGCGCGCGCCCGGGCGCGCCCGGTGCGAGGCTTGGAGCGGACGCCGCCGACGGGGCCGGCGTCCGCTGTGGAGGGGTGATGGCCGAGCCGCCGACCGGGACGTCGTCGCACCGCGCGCAGGCGCACGGAAGGCACGCCAACCACCGCCGCTACCACGACGGCGCCGAGGTCGACGGGTACGTCGACGATCCGTACCACCGGGTGCGCCGCGCGGTCGCGGCCCGGCTGATGGCCGAGGGGGTGACCGGCCGCGGACCGGTGCTGGAACTGGGCTGCGGGCCGCGCGGCATGCTCGACCCGGCCGCGCTGCCCGGCCCGGTGGTGCTGGCCGACACGGCCGAGGCGGCGCTGCGCACGGCCCGCGCGGCGGCCGGTGGACGGGGGCCGGCCGTCTGCCTGGACGCCACCCGCGGGCTGCCGTTCCGGGCGGGCAGCTTCGCCGGGCTGCTCGCCGGGGAGCTGATCGAGCACGTGTACGACCCCCTCGCACTGCTGCGGGAGTGCCACCGGGTGCTGGCGCCCGGCGGCCTGCTGGTGCTCACCACCCCGAACCTGGCGCCGGTGCAGGACCGGCTGGCGTTCCTCGCCGGCCGGGCGCCGCGCCAGGTCGACCCGCTGCACCCCTATCTGTGGCTGCACATCCGTCCGTTCACCGCCTCGCTGCTGCGCCGCACGCTGCGCCGGGCCGGTTTCACGCCGGTGGCGCTGCGGTCCAACGAGGTCGGCTGGCGGCTGCCGGGCGGCCGGTGGGTGGCGTCGCGCCGGCTGGCCCGCGCCGCACCCGGGCTGGGCGGTTCGCTGATCTGCGCCGCCCGCCGGCAGGGCGGACCGCCACCGGCCGGAAACAGGATGTGATGACGACATTGACAACGGGCTATCATGGAGGTTCCGTCGTCGACCGGGGGATGTCATGACGCGCCTGCTCGCCTGGGTCGTGACCAATCTCGACGCGTTCATCGGCCTCGTCCTGGCGCTCACGGTGTCCGTGCTCGGCCTCACCAACGCGGTCGACCAGGAAGTCGTCAACAGCGCGATCCTGCTGGTCCTGGGCCTGCTGGCGCAGGCGATGCTGCGCGACCGGCTCCGCCGGCGCACCACCGAGCGGGAGGTCCGCCAGGTCATCTCGGACACCCGCGACCGGCTGACCGACCTGGTGCCGCAGATGAAGGAGATCACCGGCCCGGAGGGCGCGCTGAACCGGGCCCGCGAGGCCATCGACAGCGTCTCCATGGTGCGCGTCCTGCACGGCAGCGAGGTCGGCCAGGCGCTCGCCGAGGCCCGGCGGCACACCGACCAGTGGAGCTTCAAGGGCGGCACCGGCACCTTCCTGCGCGCGGTCACGTTGCCGGACTGCCTGGAACACGCCCGGCGGCGCAACGCCACGCTCACCGTCGCGATCGAGATCATCGACCCGACCGACGAGGAGGTCTGCGAGCGGTACGCGCGGTTCCGGCGCAGCCTCGACCCGGACGCGCCGGGGGAGCCGTGGACCGTCGACCGCACCCGCAAGGAGTCGTACGCGACGGTGCTGGCCGCCTGCTGGCACCTGCAGCGCTCCGGCCTGCTCACCGTCGACGTCCGGCTCTCCGCGCAGATGACCACGTTCCGTTACGACCTCTCCTCGTCCTGCGTCGTCATCACCCAGGAGAACCCGCAGACGCCCGCGCTGCGCATCGACCGCGGCGAGGTCTACTACAACCGTTTCAACATCGAGCTGGACTACAGCCGCCGGCAGAGCCGGCGCGTGCCGATTGAGGCCGCGGCCCAGGTCAAGCTCGACGACGAGCCGTCGGTCGAGCAGGTACGGCGGTTGTTCACCGCCCTCGGCCTGACGCTGCCCCGGTCCTTCGGCGACCGCGAGGTCGCCGACATCATCGGCAAGGCCGTCCAGGCGAGGAACCCCTACTCATGACCAGTTACGCCGACCTCGAACGGGAGATCGACCGGGGCACCCGGCCGGAGGTGCTCCGCGACTGGGTGCTGGACGTGCTCGGCGACGTCGCGGAGGGACGCCGGCCGCTCCGCGCGGTCCGGCACCCGCTCGGCTTCACCTGCCTGCCAGTGGAACGCGACGGCCCGGACGGCATCTGCGTGCACGCCTGGCCGGCCGACCCGCCGCCGGTGCGCCCGACCACCTCCACCATGCACTCGCACAGCTGGGACCTGCTCAGCCACGTGCTGCACGGCACCGTCCGCAACGAGCTGATCGAGGTCGACGACGCGCCGGCCGACCCGGCCTGGCGGATCTACGAGGTGCACAGCCTCGGCGAGGTGGACGAGATGGCCGCCACCGACCGGCTGGTCACCGCGACGACCGCGACGGTGGAGACGCACTCGGCCGGTGACTCGTACGCGCTGCGCGCCGGCGGCTTCCACACCTCGGAGGTCGACGCCGGTGAACCGGCGGTGACGGTGGCGCTCGGCCGGACCACTCCCGGCGCGTGCGATTTGAGCCTCGGCGCGGTGGACGGGCGCAGCCACCGGGTACGCCGGGACCGCTGCGACGCGGCGGAGACCGCGCGGATGGCGCGGGAGATCGCGCGACTGGTGGCACGGGGCTGACTGGCTGGAGGAGCCATGGACGTGGAGCCGAGCAGAGGCGGGCCCGACCTGCGCGACGCGCACCGCTTCGCGGTGGAGGCCGCCCAGGCGGCGGGCCGACTGCTGCGCCGGGGCACCCGGGGGGAGGTGCGCGCCCGGGCCAAGAACGACACCGGTGACCTGGTGACCGACCTCGACCTGGCCGCCGAGCGGCTGATCGTCGACCGGATCCGGGCCCGCTGGCCGGAGCACGGCGTGATCGCCGAGGAGGGCGGCGAGTACGCCCCGGACACCACCTGGGCGTGGCTCGTCGATCCGCTCGACGGCACCAACAACGTCGCGATCGGACTGCCCGCGTACGTGGTGGGGATCGCCCTGTGCGACAACGGCTCGCCGGTGCTCGGCGTCGTGCACGACCCGGTCGCCGGCCGGACCTGGTCGGCGGTGCGCGGCCGGGGCGCGTTCGTGCACGCGTCCGGCCCGGCCGCGCGGCCGCTGCGCGCCGCGCAGCGTCCGGTGCCGTCCGCGCCCGTGCTGGCCTGGACCCAGGGGCATGAGGTACGCCGGGACGACAGCACCGCCCGGGCGCTGAAGGTGGTGCTCGACACCAGCGCCCGCCGGGTGCTGCAACTGTGGGCGCCGCTGCTGTCGTGGGTGATGCTGGCCCGCGGCGACATCGACGGCATCGTCGGCTACCGCCCCGAGGCGGTCGACCTGCCGGCCGGGATGCTGCTCGCCGCCGAGGCCGGCATGGCGGTGCGCGCGCTCGACGGCGGCACGTTCGACGACAGGTACGGCTGCCCGGCGGACCGGCGCAGCTTCGTGGCCGGGCCGCCGGAGACCATCGACCGGCTGGTCAAGCTGGTCACCGCGGCACAGTGGATCGAACCGCAGGTGCGCCGCCTCACCCCTGTCGGTCTCGGCTCGGTCGGCTGGTGAGCCGGTTCGGGCTCGACCCGGACGGCTACGAGGTCATGGCCGAGCAGTTCCATCCCGTCACGGGCGCCTGACCGTACGTGCCGGATGCCGCCGACTGTTCATAGGATTCGATGCCACATGTGCGTCGCTAGGCTCCTCGCGTGTTCTCACCCCCCACCGGATCCGTTGGTCCATGTCGGACGCCAGTAGGCCGGCCCGTCTCGTCCCGTCATGGCTGAGCCGGACGGCTACTGGACGGATGTCCGGGCGCGCTGGTCGCGGGTCGTGTCCGCCGTCGAGAATTCCGGCGACGGTCACCCGCCGGGTGGGCGGGTCACCGTCGCCGAGACCGGCCGACGTCCCACGAGCCAGATCATCCCGGTCCTGATCGCAGGTCAGCGCGGAGTCGGCAAGAGCGCGCTGTATCAGGCGTTGCTCGGCGACAACGGCTACGTCCGGCGACGGGACGAGGACCATGTGCCGCACCGCCTCGTGCTCGCGTCCGGCCGGCGCCAGGCCCATGTGACGCTGGTGGTGAGCCCCGGTCAGACCGCGGGCGGCGACTACTCGTCCGGCGAGGTGGACAAGTGGGACGCCATGCTGAAGCCGCCGAACTACCCGACGGGCGTCATCTACGTCGCAGCGGCCGGGTACGACGAGCCGTGGGACCCCCGCGAGGTCAACGTCCTCGAGGAGCGGCGGCAGCGGCGTGAGGCCGAGCTTCGCCGCCAGGTCGAGGACCGGCTCTGGGAACAGTGGCGGGCCTCGCGCGACGCGACGCCCACGGACGAGGAGGAGCGGGTCCGGGCCGGCCAGATCCGCCGGGAGGTCGAGGAGGCGATCCCGTCGCCGTCCGAGCAGCTCTGGGAACAGAACCGGAACGTCGAACTCGAGCACTTCTCCCGGTTCTGCCAGAACCTTCTGCCCTGCTGGGTCGACAATCCGGCCGCCAAGGACCTGTGGTTCATCCTGGCGGTCAGCAAGGCCGACCTCTACTGGAACGACCAGTTGGGCCAGGTCGAGAACTACTACCTGCCGGGTGCCGACGGTGAGCCGGCTACCGAGTTCCAGCGGCAGCTCGTCCATCTCATCCGTGCCTTCGGCCACCGCAACCGTCCTCGGCTGGCCGTCCTGCCGGTCGCCGGACGCCGGCAGGACTACCGCTTCCTCCCGGGAGTCGGTGAGAAACAGGCGATGTTCGACGACATGAAATTCGCCGCGGTGCAGCGACGCCTCCGGACGACAGTGGGAGAGTTCTGTGGGCTCGATTCCTGAACGCGGCGACCTGTCCGGTCCGGAGTTCGAGCGCCTGCTGCGCGGGGCGGAACACCTGCTGGCGCGGGTGGACGCGGCGCGCGAGCGGCTGCGCCACTACCAGACGCTGCGAGCGGTCGTCCTGGCCGTCCTGGCCCTGGCCGGGCTGGTGACGGCGCTGTCGGCGTCCGACTGGTGGACCGGGGCGGGGGTCGCGGCGGGCGCCGCGGTGATCGTCGCCTGGTTCGCCGCCACCGTGCGGCGCAGCGTCGTGAGGCCGCTGCTGAGCCAGATCTATCGCGACGAGAAGCTGATGGTCGCCACCGTCAACATGCTGCGCGAGGTGCTGCCGCTGCTGAGCCACGACGAGCGGTGGAGCGAGGTCAGGCAGGATCGGAGCCGGCTGCGCCTCGGTCGTTTCCCCATCGAGCCTCGGGGACTGTGATGGCGCGGGCGGAGAACGCGGCGGGCAGCCGGCGTGAGGCCGGCATCTGGCTCGTCGCCGGACGGGTCGGTGTCGCCCTCGGCGTGGTCAACGGGGTCGTGCAGGTCGTCCGCACCGTCGTCGCCGGGCGGGTCGGGATCCGCGGCGTGCTCGCCGACGGGTGGGTGCTGGGAAGCGCGGCGCTGACCGGGGGTTTCGCCCTGGTGTTCGGAGCGGTGATGGTGGTGTACGCGCGCTACTGGTTCCGGTCGAGCCCGTTCGACGACTTCCGCCCGGACCGGCAGTCGGTGCGCCGGCGCATCCACCGCGGCGGCTGGAGTCTGGCCGGGGTCGGCGCGGTGATCCTCGCCGTCACCGGGGCGGCCTGGGCGGCCCTGCGCTGAGCGTCCCGGGGCCGGTCAGGCGACCGGCCGCGACGGCGCCCGCCCGGCCAGGAAGTCGGCCCAGGTCCGCACGCCTCTCGCTGCACCGGGCCGGGCCAGGTTCGCGCCCTCCCGGTACGCACGGCCGGCCCGCCCGGGGATGCGTACCGGCAGCCGCGCCCGGCGCTTCCCGGCAGCGGTCAGGTAGCCGGTCAGCAGGTCGCCGATGCCGTGGGTGTCCGGCCCGGCCAGGTCCGGCACCAGCCCGGCGGGCGCGCCCAGCGTCAGCTCGGCCAGGCGGGCCGCCACCTCGGCCGCGTCGACCGGCTGCAACCGCAGGCCGCCCGGCACCGGCACCACCGGCAGTCTCGTCATCGCCGTCAGCATGGTGAGCACAAGGTCGTGGACCTGCGCGGCGCGCAGCACCGTCCACGGGATGCCGGAGTCCGTCACCGCGCGCTCGGCGTCCAGCTTGGACCGCGTCCAGGCCAGCGGCACCCGGTCGGCGCCGGTCACCGAGATGTGCACCAGGTGCGTCACGCCGGCCCGGCGCGCGGCCCGGACCAGGTGGGCGGTGGCGCGGTCGTCGCCCTTCGCGCCGCCGGACAGGTGCAGCACCGTGGACACCCCCCGCAGGGCGGGGGCGAGGTCGGTGCCGGTGAGCAGGTCGGCGGTCACGTGGGTGACGCCGTCGCCGGGCTGTCCGCCGCGCCGGCTGAGCACGCGTACCGGGTGTCCGGCGGCGCGCAGCAGCGGTACGACGTGCTGCCCGATCGTGCCGGTGCCGCCGGTGACCAGGATCTGTGCGGTCATTCGTCGTTCTCCCGTCGTCGTTCTGCCACGTCGACCCGCGCGGGCCCGCCGAAGTGACAGGTGTGACGACGGTCACCTCCGGTCACGTCGGCGGCACCCGGCGGGTCGAGACGACGTGCGGGAGGGGAGGCTCAGGTGGTGGACACCCGGCTGGCGGAGCGGTTCGAGGGGGAGCGGCCGCGGCTGCGCGCGGTGGCGTACCGGCTGCTCGGGTCGCTCACCGACGCCGAGGACGCGGTGCAGGAGACCTGGCTGCGGCTGTTCCGTACCGACGCGACCACCGTCGACAACCTGGACGCCTGGCTGACCACTGTGGTCGCCCGGGTCAGCCTCAACACGCTGCGGTCCCGCGCCGCCCGCCGGGAGGACCCGCTGGACGTACGCCTGCCCGACCCGGTGGTGGACACCGGCGCCGGCGACCCGGCGCACGACGCGGTGCTCGCCGACTCGGTGGGGCTGGCGCTGCTGGTGGTGCTGGACACGCTGGCCCCGGCCGAGCGGCTCGCGTTCGTCCTGCACGACATGTTCGGCGTGCCGTTCGACGAGATCGGCCCGCTCGTCGCCCGCTCACCGGCGGCGGCACGGCAGCTCGCGAGCCGGGCCCGCCGACGGGTACGCGGACAGGCGCCCGTGCCCGATCCGGACCTGGCCCGTCAGCGGGCCGTGGTGGACGCGTTCCTCGCCGCCGCCCGCGACGGCGACCTCGACGCGCTGATCGCGGTGCTGCACCCGGACGCGGTGCTGCGCTCCGACGCGGGGACCGCCCGCTCCCGCCACACTGTCGTGTTCAGCGGCGCGACGACGGTGGCGGCACAGGCCACCACGTTCGGCCGCTTGTTCCCGTACGCCCGGCCGGTGCTCGTCAACGGCGCCGCCGGGGTGCTGGTGAGCGCCGGGGACCGCCCGCTGTCGGTGATGGCGTTCACCGTCACCGGCGGCCGGATCGCCGCCGTGGACGTGATCGCCGACCCGCACCGCCTGGCCGCGCTCGGTCTCGCCGGCTGATCCGGAGCCGCTTCAGCCGACCAGAACCAGGTTGGCCATGTCGACCACCGGCCGGAATCCGAGCCGGGCGTAGAGCCGGTTCGACACCGGGTTGGCCTGGTCGGTGAACAGGCACACCCGCGCGCCCTCGGCGGTGAGCAGCCGGCACACCTCGGCCACCGCGTTGCCGGCCCAGCCGCGTCCGCGCTGCCCGGGTGGCGTGTACACCGGTCCGACGCGGGCCACGCCGAACGACGGCGGGTTGGCGGCGGTCAGGTGCACCGGAGCCCCCGACTCGTCGGTCCAGAACCAGACCCGCCCGTCCCGGATGCGGCGCAGCAACTCGGCGCGGTCGGGCGTCTCGTGTGCGCTGGTGCCGGGCGGGCGGCCCGCCTGCTCGTCGGCGTCGGCCGTGAACGCGGCGAACCACGCGGCGACCAGGTCGACCTCGTCGGCGGTGGCCGTCCGCAACGCGCCCGGCACCGGCGCGGGCGGCGTGAGTTGGTCGAGCACGTGCAGCCGGGTGTGCTGGGCCACAGCGACCCGGCCGCCGTCGAGCCGTACGACCTCGTCGGCGCAGGCACGCGCGGCGGGCAGCGCGCCGTTCACCGCGCGGACCCGCTCGCCGCGCCGGTGCCACGCACGGGCCAGCGCCACGGCGGCCTCCGGCGGCATCGGCAGCAGGAACGGCGGTCGCGGCGGGAACGGCGCGGTACGCATCGCGGCGCCCACCACCGCCCCGGAGGCGTCGCGCACCACCAGCCACCAGTCGTCCTCGGGCACCGCGACGCCCTCGGCGCGGCGGGCCGCCATCCGGCGTGTCACGCTGGCGACGACGGTGTTGACCACCGGGTCGGCGGCCAGGTACGCCTCGGCGGCGTCGAGGAACTCCTCCGGGTCGGCGAAGAAGTGCAGGGTGTGCGCGGCGGTCATGCGGGCACGGTAGTCACTGCCGGCGGCCGGGTCGTAGCGGTTTTCCCGCCCCCGGTTCAGGGGGCGATGCGCAGCCGGCGGATGTGGGTGTCGTCGTACTCCTCGAACCGGAACCGCAGCCCCGCGAACGGGCTGCCGGGGAAGCCGCCGCTGATCGTCGCCGTCACCACCGTGCCGGCCGGCGTCTGCTCGACGTCGGTGATCTTGTACGTCACCAGCGGCGTGCCGCTGCGCCAGGCGCGGATCTCGTCGATCCCGCGGTGGGTGCGTCCTTCGTCCTCGACCACCGCGTCGTCGGCGAACAGCGCGAGGTAGGGCTCCTTGTCGGCCTGGCCGGCGAGCGCGAAGTAGCGGCGGACGATCTCGGGCGCGTTGCTCATGGGCGTGATGCTAGGCGCCGGGACCGACAAGAAGCGCCGTAACCGTGGCGGCGGTGGCGAGCACGGCGAGCGCGGCGCTGGTGGCCACGAACCGGCCCAGCGGCACCGCCACCCCGGCGGCCCGGCAGCGTTCGTACCAGATCAGTGTCGCCAGCGACGCCCACGGCGTGGCCAGCGGGCCGACGTTCGTGCCGATCAGCAGCGCCAGCAGCTGGGTGTGCCGGTCGGCCGCGATCACCGCCTCGCCGGCCAGGTACGCGGGCAGGTTGTTCACCGCGTTGCTGAACAGCGCGCCGACTGCGCCCGCCCGCAGCGCCCCCTCCGCGCCCGGGTCGGTGCCGATGAGCGTGCCCATCACCGTGTCCAGGCCGTGCCGGCCGATCGTCTGCACCACCAGGAACAGCCCGGTCACGAAGACCAGCAGCCGCCACGGCACCAGCGCGAGCCGCAGCCGGTGCCGGGCCCGGACCGCGAAGCCGACGACCAGGATCGCGGCGGCCACCCCGGAGGCGATGCCGATCTCCACCCCGGCGAGGATCCCGGCGACGAACAGCAGGCAGGCGGCGAGCGCGGTGCGGTAGAGCACCCGGTCCGGCGGCACGTACGGCCGCGGCGGGTCGAACGGGTCGGCCCCGGCGCGCGCCGGACGCCAGTACCACCACCACAGCAGCAGCGCGGTCACCGCGACGGCGACCAGCTGCGGCCACCACATCCGGGCCGCCCACGGCACCGGGTCCAGGTCGACCCGGTCGCTGGCCAGGATGTTCGTCAGGTTTGACACCGGCAGCAGCAGGCTGGCCGTGTTCGCCAGCCACACGGTCGTCATGGCCAGCGGCGTCGGCGGCACGTTCAGCGCCCGGGCCAGCGCGATCATCACCGGCGTGAGCAGCACCGCCGTGGTGTCCAGGTTGAGCGCGATGGTGGTTACCGAGGCGAAGCCGACGCAGAGCCAGAACAGGGCCCGGAAACTGCCCCGCGCGGTCACCGCCACCCGGGTCGCGAGCGCGTCGAACACCCCCGCCACGGCGGTCAGCTCGGCCAGCACCACCACGGTGCCGAGGAAGATCAGGATGGGCACGATCCGCCGCATCGTCGCCTCGGCGTCGGCGCGGGGCAGCAGCCCGGTGAGCACGAACACCACGCCGAGCACGGCCAGCCCGATCGCGATCCAGTCCAGCACGTGCAGGCGGCCCCAGCGGGAGCGGTCGGGCACGGCGTTCGGCGGATCGCCGGGGGTCTCCACGAGGGATGATCCTCGCACATGCCGGCGCGGGCGCAGGAGCCCGACGCGGTCGCGATCCGGGCTGCCGAGGGTGTCGATCTGTTGACCGTCGGTGGCCATAATGACCATGTGGTTGTAGGCGCGCACCCCACCCGGTCCGACCGCCCCATCGATTTCTTCATCAGCTACTCACCGGCCGACGAACGCTGGGCCACGTGGCTGGCGTGGGAGTTCGAGGCGGCGGGCTATCGCACGCTGCTGCAGGCGTGGGACTTCGTGGCCGGCACCAACTTCATCGACTTCATGGACCGCGGCGTCCGCGAGGCCGAGGTGGTGGTGGCGGTGCTGTCCGAGCGCTACCTGCACTCCACGTACGGCAAGCTGGAGTGGCAGGCCGCACTGCGCGCCGACCCCGACGGCACCGGCAACAAGCTCGTCACGGTACGCGTCGAGGACTGCCCGATCGACGGCCTGCTCGCCACCATCACCTATGTGGACCTGGTCGGTGTCGACGACCCGGTCCAGGCCCGCAACCGGGTGCTGGACCGCATCCGGGAGGCGCTCGACGGCCGGGCCAAACCGATGCGGCAGCCGGCGTTCCCGCACCACCCGGCCGACCCGCACGGGGTGCTCGCCGCGCCCGCCGCCGGAGCGCCCGCCCCGCGCCGCGCCCGGCGTACCCCGATCAACCCGCCGCCGTTCCCGCCGGCCGCGGTGGCGCCGCCGACGGCCCGGGACACCGTCACCGTGCTCCAGGTCGCCGGGCCGCGCTTCGGCCGGGGCGTGATCACTCCCGGCGCGCCGGTCACCCCCGGCGAGGTGCAGGAACACCTGATGGGTGACCTCACGCTGCTGATGAACGACGGCGTGCCCCGGCCGGACCTGCTCGTCGTCGCCGGCAACCTGACCGAGTCGGGCAGCCCGCGCGAGTTCTCCGACGCGCTGAGCTTCCTCACCGGCCTGCGGGTGCTGCTCGGACTGGAGCCGCACCGCCTGGTCGTGGTGCCCGGCCCGCGCGACGTGACGATGGCGGCGTGCCGCGCGTACTTCGCCACCTGCGAGGCCGACGACGTCGACCCGCAGCCGCCGTACTGGCCGAAGTGGCGGCACTACGCGCGCCTGTTCGACGACCTCTACCAGGGGCTCGACGACCGGATCTTCGACAGCGAGCAGCCCTGGACGCTGTTCCCGGTGCCGGACCTGCGCGTGGTGGTGGCCGGACTGAACTCCACCATCGCCATCACCCACCGCGAGGAGGACCGGTACGGCTTCCTGGGCGAGGCGCAGTCCAGCTGGTTCGCCCAGCGGCTGCGCCACTACCAGCAGTCCGGCTGGCTGCGGCTCGGCGCGATGGCGCACGCGCCGGGGGCGCGCAGCCCGTACGCCGACGAGGTGCCGCCGGACCCGGTGTCGCTGCGCGACCGCGGCTCGGTCAACCGGCTGGTCGGCCCGATGCTCAACCTGCTGCTCTCCGACGCCGCGCCGTCGGCCCGGGTCGACCCGGTGGTGCCGCTGGCTGCCGCGCCCCGCGACGGCCGGGCGCAGGTGCTGCGGCTCGGCGGCGACGGGATGACCCGCTGGGTGCTCGGCCGCGACGACCGGCTCGACGGCGGCACTGTCACCGCCGTGTCCTGGCCGCACGCGGAGGCCACCTTCGGCGCGTCCGGCCCGGCCCAGGTGCCCGACCCGCGCCGTCCGGCCGCCGTCGAGGGGGCCACCCAGGGCGTGGCGGCGGCCGCCGCGCCGGTCGCCCCGGTGCAGCGGCTGCTGGACCGGCTCGCCGAGGTCTGCGAGGCCCGCTACGACCGGGTGGTGGTACGCCGCGTCGGCACCGACCCGCCGCACCTGTACATCAGCTACCGCTCCGACGGGGTGGTCCGCCAGCAGCGCGTCGGCGCGCACGTCGGCACCCCCACCGCCGCCGACGTGGACGTCTTCGCCCGCCGGGTGCACGCCACCGACCCGGACATCGCCTCCGAGCTGGTCTACGACGGCGACCGGGTGGCGCGTGGGCTGGCCGAGGAGGCGCAGCGCCGGGGCGTACGCGTGCTGCACCTGACCGAGTTCCAGGGCCTGCTCGACCTGCGCGAGTACGTCGCCGCGCAGACCGCCCGGCTCCAGGCCGACCGGCTCTACCCGCCGGGGCAGTACGTGCCGCAGCGCTATCGGCACCTCGTCGGCGCCGACCAGCGCGTGCGCGACGACGTGGTGGACGAGTTGCTGGAGACCGTCTCCGCGCCGGACGGCCGGTTCGTGCTGGTGCTCGGCGACTTCGGCCGGGGCAAGACGTTCGCGTTGCGGGAGGTGGCCCGGCGGCTGCCCACCGCCGCGCCGGACCTGATCCCGATCCTGGTGGAGCTGCGGGCGCTGGACAAGGCGCACTCCGTGGACGGTCTGGTCGCCGCGCACCTGGCCAACCACGGCGAGCAGGTCATCGACCTCAAGGCGTTCCGCTACATGCTGCGCCAGGGCCGCATCGTGCTGCTGTTCGACGGGTTCGACGAGCTGGTGGCCCGGGTGACGTACGACCGGGCGGCCGACCACCTGGAGACGCTGCTGCAGGCCGCCGAGGGCAACGCGAAGATCGTGGTGAGCAGCCGGACCCAGCACTTCAAGACCAACTCACAGGTGCTGACCGCGCTCGGCGAACGGGTGGGCCTGCTGCCGCACCGGCGCGTACTCGCCGTGGAGGACTTCACCCCCGGGCAGATCGAGGCGTTCCTGCGCAACCGGTACGGCGGCGACGAGCGGGCCGCCCGCGAGCGGATGGACCTGCTGGCCGGCGTGAAGGATCTGCTCGGGCTCTCCCGCAACCCGCGCATGCTCGGCTTCATCGCGAACCTGGACGAGGGGCGGCTCGCCGCCGTGGCGGGGGCGGGCGGCACGTTCAGCGCCGCCGCGCTGTACCGGGAGATCCTGGAGTCCTGGCTGGACTTCGAGGAACGCCGCACCCAGGGCATCCCGGGCGCGCCGGTGAGCCTGCGCCGGCCCGAGCTGTGGCAGGCGGTCAGCCGGCTGGCGTTCCAGCTGTGGGAGAGCGGGGAGGCGTACCTCCGCCTGGCCGAGCTGGCCGAGTCCACCGGTCGGCTCGCCGGGCGGGCCGACTCGCGGCTGTCCGGCCCGCAGGCGGCGCACGCGGTCGGCGCGGGCAGCCTGCTGGTCCGCACCGACGACGGGCTGTTCGGGTTCATCCACACCTCGGTGATGGAGTGGCTGGTCGCCGAGGGGGTGGCCGAGCAGATCAACAGGGGTGAGGAGCCGGCCGCGTTGGCGGTACGGTCGTTGTCCGCGCTCGCCGTGGAGTTCCTCGGTGACCTGGCCGACCCGGCCCGCTGCACCGCCTGGACCGCGCGGGTGCTCGGGGACGAGTCGGCGGGGGAGACGCTGCGCGCCAACGCGCTGCGGCTGTCCGCCCGGCTGCGCCTGCCGGACCGGGCCGACCTGCGCGGCGCGGTGCTGCGCGGCGAGGACCTGTCGCACCGCGAACTCGCCGGGGCCGACCTGACCGGCGCCGACCTGACCGACGCGCGGCTGGTCGCCACCAACCTGACCGAGGCGCGGCTGGAACACGCCCGGCTGCGCGGCGCCCGCCTGGACCAGGCCCGCCTCGCCGGGGCGGACCTGCGCGACGCGGAGATGGCCGGCGCCCGCCTGTTCCGTACCGACCTGCGGGGCGCGCGCGTCGCCGGCAGCAGCTGGCACCGCACCGCGCTGATCGACGTCAGCGCCGACCCGGCGCTGCTGCGCGCCCCGGAACTGCGCGGCGCCGTCGTCGCGCCGGGCCGGCCGGTCGCGCCGGGCCTGGCCCCGCCCGCCGTGGGCGTCGGCTACGGCTTCGAGGTGGGCCGGCTGCCGGTGCCGGTGGCGTACAGCCCGGACGGCGCGGTGCTCGCCGTCGGCAGCGACGACGGCGGTGTGCTGCTCTGCGACACCGCGACCGGGCTGCCGGTGCGCACGCTCCAGGGACACCGGTCCCGGGTGTACGCGGTCCGCTACGACGCCGCGTCCCACCAGCTCGTCACCGGCTCGGCCGACCTCACCGTACGGCTGTGGGACGCCGACCACGGCGACGTGCGGCACGTCATCGAGGACGTCTTCACCGGCTGGGTGTGGCCGCTGCTCACCGACGGCCGGCGCGGCCGCCTGGTGGTCGGCGACGCCGCGGGGGTGGTGCGGCTCTACGACACCCGCGGCGCCCGGCTGCGGCACGAGTGGCCCGGCCACGCCGCGCCGATCTGGGGCACCTCGTTCAGCCCGGACGGGCGGCGGGTCGTGGTGGCCGACAGCGCCGGCACGGTCCGCGGCTGGGACATCCCCACCGGCAAACTGGCGTTCGAGGTGCAGGAGCCGGAGGTGGTCTACCGGGTGGTGCACTCACCGGACGGCCGCCTGCTGGCCGCCGTCGGGCAGCACGGCCGGATCTGGATCCGCCGGGCCACCGACGGCGAGCTGCTGCGCGCGCCGCGCGGCCACGAGGCCGACGTGTACGCCCTCGACATCCACCCCGACGGCACGCTCATGGCCACCGGCGACACGCACGGCGCGCTGCGGCTCTGGGAGACCGAGACGGGCCGGCCGGTGCGGGTGCTCGGGCGGCAGCGCGGCGCGATCTACAGCGTCCGGTTCAACGGCGACGGCAGCCTGCTCGCCACCGCCGCCAGCGACGGCGCGATCCAGCTCTGGGACACCGACGACGGGCAGGTGCGGCACGAGCTGACCCGGCACCGCGGCTCGGTCTGGCCGGTGGTCTGGCGGCCGGACCAGAACCAGGTGGCGACCAGCAGCAACGACGGCACCACCCGGCTGTGGGACGTCCGCAGCGGGCAGCTCCAGCACACGCTGCGCGGGCACGGCCGCCGCGTCACCGCGCTGTCCTTCCGGGACGACGGTGAGGTGCTGGCCGCCTGCGGCAACGACGGCGTGATCCGGCTCTGGGAGCCGCGCACCGGCCGCCTGCTGCGGCAGCTCGCCAGCCCGGCCGACCGGCTGCTGTCGGTGGTGTTCTGCCCCGAGGAGCCGCTGGTGGCCACCCCGAGCGGCGACGGCGGCGTGCACCTGTGGAACACCGACACCGGCGCCGACGAGCGCGAACTCAACGTGGACACCGACCACGTCTGGGCGGTCGCGTTCAGCCCCGACGGTGACGCCCTCGCGACCGCGAACGACGACGACACGGTACGCCTCTGGTACCGCCGGACCGGCCGGCACTTCGCCACGCTCACCCCGCACCGGGGACGCGTGCGCACCGTCGCGTTCAGCCCCGACGGCGAGACCATCGCCACCGGCTGCGACGACCAGACGGTACGGCTCTGGGACGCCGCCACCGCCACCTGCCGCCTCACCCTCGAGCACCACACCGATCGGGTCTACTCGGTCGGCTTCAACAGCGAGGGCACGCTGCTCGCCAGCGCCGGCAACGACGGCACTGCGGTGGTGTGGGACGCGATCACCGGTGAGCGGCGCCTGGTGCTCACCGAACACGACGGCCGGCTGTGGTCCTGCGCGTTCAGCCCGGACGGCAACCTGCTCGCCACCGCCGGCGACGACCTGGTGATCCGGCTCTGGGATCCGGTCACCGGCCGGCTGCACGGCACCCTGGCCGCGCACACCCGGCGCGTCTGGTCGGTGCACTTCAGCCCGGACAGCAGCGTGCTCGCCAGCGCCGGTGACGACGGCACCGTACGGCTGTGGGACGTGGCCGACCCGGAGCACGCCCAGCTGCGGACCACACTCATCGGCCTGCCCGACGGGTGGGCGGCGGTCAGCCCGGACGGCCGGTACAAGCTGGACGGCGATCCGGGCGGCCAGTTCTGGCACGTCATCGGCACGTGCCGCTTCGAGGTGGGCGAACTGGACCCCTACCTGACCCAGGTCCGCCGCCTGTCCGTAGACGCCCCCTTCTGACCCCCGGCCGCCCCCCGCCTCCGCCCGCCCACCTTCCTCGTTGATCAAGGAGTTTGTGTCCCCGCCCGCCCGCCCGACCCGGACACAAACTCCTTGATCACCGCCCCGGTTCACCGGGAGGGGCGCTGGTCGTACCGTCACCGTCCGCGGCCCCCGGGGGTGTCCGGAGATCTTGGTAGGAAACGGCCCCTATGAGGGCCCTTTCGTACCAAGATCTACTGCGGTTTCCGGGATGTGGTCCGCGAATCCTGGAATCCGGACGCACCTGGCCGATATGGGTGGCCGGGCAGGTCGCCGCGCAGGGGGCCGGTGGGTCGGCCGCACCCCTGCCCGCGATCTTGCGCTTTGTGCCCGGGCGAACGGGGCATTCGGGGCGCGACTCGGGCCGAAAGTGCAAGATCGCGGGGGAAGGGGGTGCGGGGGGTGGCCGGGGCGGGCGGTTTGTGCCGCCCGCCCCGGGCCGGGACTCCGGTCAGCGGCGCCACTTCTGGTTGGCGGCGCCGGTGCAGTCCCAGATCTGCAGCCGGGTGCCGTCGGCCGAGCTGGGACCCGTCGCGTCCAGGCACTTGTTCGCCTGGGGGTTGACGATGTCCCCGGCCGCGCTGAACACCCACTTCTGCGCGCCGGTGCCGTTGCAGTCGTAGAGCTGCACCTTGGCGCCGCTCGCCGTCGACCCGGCGGCCACGTCGAGGCACTTGCCGAGCGCGCGTACCGAGCCGTCGGCGTTCCAGGTCCAGCGCTGGGCGGCGGTGCCGTTGCAGGTCCACAGCTGCACGGGCGTGCCGTTGGCGGTGCCGGCGCTGGCCACGTCGACGCACTTGTTGCCGTACCCGATGATCTGGCCGCCGGTGCCCCCGCCGCCGTTGTCCCACGCCTGTACCCGGACGTAGTCGATGGTCATGGTCTGCGGGAACATGGTGCTGCCGTCCGGCGAACCGGGCCAGTTGCCACCGACCGCCACGTTCATGATCATGAAGAAGGGGTGGTCGAAGACCCAGCGGTTGCCGCCCAGGTCGGCGGGGGTCTTACGGGAGTACGCCACACCGTCGAGGTACCAGGTGATCGAGTCCGGCGCCCAGTCCACAGTGAACGTGTGGAAGGCGTCGGCGAGCGCCTGGCCGCCGGGCAGCGAGGTGGACGCGCCGACGCTGTTGCCGCCGGAGTAGCCGGGGCCGTGCAGCGTGCCCCAGACGGTCGAGGGGGCGTAGCCGACGTTCTCCATGATGTCGATCTCGCCGCTGCCGGGCCAGGGGTTCGTGCCGATGTCGTTGCCGAGCATCCAGAACGCCGGCCACAGTCCCTGTCCACGCGGGACCTTGATGCGCGCCTCGAACCGCCCGTACGCCTGGGCGAACGTGCCGTTGGTGAGCAGCCGGGCCGAGGTGTACTGGCAGGTGCCGTACCAGCAGGAGTAGCCGGACGGGTTCTCCCGGCGGGCGGTGATGACCAGGTTGCCGTTGCCGTCGAGCGCGGCGTTGCGGGTGCTGTTCGTGTAGTACTGCAACTCGTTGTTGCCCCAGCCGCCGCCACCGATGTCGTAACGCCACTTGCTCGCGTCGGGGGCGGCGCCGGCCGGGCCGTTGAAGTCGTCGGACCAGGTGACCGCGCCGGGCGCGGCGATCGCGGGGGAGTGGGGGACGACGGCGAGGGCGGCGGTGAGGCCGACCGCCGTCGCCGCCAGGGCGGCGAGGGTACGGATGGTGCGCACGGGGCGCCTCCTGCGGGGGTGGTGGCTGCCACCGTCACGGCGGCCGGCCCCGCCCAACGGTAAACAAACCATACAAATAGACTTCGATGAAGGTATGAACGAAGTCGGTCGATGTCAAGAGAGCGTTTCCCGCTGGCGCTCCGACGTCGGCTCCGGCTCGCGCTGCCGCACCACTGTGGGCCGGCGCATGTCCCGCCACGGGCCGCCCAGCAGCGGCGTCAGCACCACCAGCAGGTAGCACGCGCCCATCACGACGAGCGTGGACGTCGGGCCGAACCGGTCCGCGGCGAATCCCGCGCCGACCGCGCCGGCCGGCATGGCCGCCCACGCGCCCGCGCCGATCACGCCGTACACCCGGGCCCGCATCGCGGGCGGCACCCGCTCCAGCTCGACGGCGCCCATCAGCGGGTTGAGCGAGCCCGCGGCCAGCCCGGCGACCGCGACCACGGCGACCACCACCGGCAGCGGCGGTGCGGCGGCGAGCGCCCACAGTGGCGGCGCGCCGCACAACACGTACGCGGTGACGAACGTGGCCCGGCGGGGCAGCCGGTGCCCGATCGCGCTGAACACCAGCGAGCCGACCAGCGCGCCACCACCCATGACGCCGACCAGCAGGCCGAACGCGGCCGGGCCGCCGAGTTCCCGGTCGGCGACCACAGGCAGCAGCACCTGACTCTTGGCCGCGTCGAACAGGTTCGTCACCAGCACCAGCAGGACCATGGCGCGCAGCAGCGGCTCGCGGGCCAGGAAGCGCAGCCCGGCGGCGAACTGCCGCCAGTAGCCGCCGGCCTCCGGCTCGCTCTCCTCGCCGGACGGGCTCAGGCGGCGTGGCACCAGCAGCGCCACGACGAGCGCTGACACGGCGAACGTCACCGCGTCCACCGCCAGCACCGGCAGCGCGCCGAACACGCCGACGAGCAGGCCGGCCACCGGCGCGCCGATCATCCGGGCGCCGCGCGAGGTCGCCTCGGCCCAGCCGACCGCCCGCTCGATCGGCACCCCGGCCGCCGCCGCGGCCTCCGGGAGCAACGCCGTGCGCGCGGTCTGCCCGGGTGTGTCGAGCAGGCCGCTGACGAAGACCAGGGCCAGCAGCGCCGGGAACGGCAGGCCGACGGTGGCGTGCAACAGGGGTACGGCGGCGATGGTCACGCCGGAGACCACGTCGGCGAGCACGCTGGAGCGCCGGTAGCCGATCCGGTCGACGAGCACGCCGCCGAACGCGCCGCCGAGCACCACGGGCGCGGTGGCGAACGCTCCGGCCAGTCCGGTGGCCGCCGGTGAGCCGGTCTCGGCCAGCACGTAGAGCGGCAGCGCGATGAGCGTGAGCACGTTGCCGGTCAGTGAGACGGCGTGCCCGATCAGCAGTCCGGCCAGCGGCCGGCGGTCGCGGGTCACTGCGGCCCCCGGTACGCCTGCCAGATCAGCGTGACCATCTCGGCGCCGGCCCGGCCGGGTGCGCCGCGCTCCTGCCAGCGTCGGCCCAGCGCGGACAGCTCGTCGCGCAGCTCGACCAGTTCCTCCGGCGTCAGGCGCAGCACGATGTCGCTGCTGGTCGTGCCGCGTACCCAGGCCGGGTCGAGGCTCGCCTCGGAGTCCAGGTACGCCTGGTAGCGGTCCACGTAGCGCTGCATGGCGGCCTGGCGCAGCAGGTTGCCGGCGAGCCGGCGCTCCGGGTCGTCGAGCAGTTCGAGCGGATCCCAGTCGGTGGTGGCGTGCGCGGCCCGCCACCACCGCTCGCGCCGGTCGCGGGCCAGGTCGGGGGCCTCGGTCACGAAGCCGTGCTCGGCCAGCTTGCCGACGTGGTAGCTGACCGAACCCACCGCCTCGCCGGTGCGCTCGCTGAGCATGCCGACCGTCTGCGGGCCGCGCAGGCGCAGCTCGCCGAGCAGTCGTAGCCGGGTGGGGTGGGCCAGCGCCCGCATGGCTCGCGGGTCGCTCACGCGCCGGTTGGCGGTTCCGTCCGTCATATCGACAGACTAGACCTACAACAGATGATGTACAAGAAACCTTGTATTTACCGTGCGGCCTCCGGCGTGTGGCGGTACAGGTCACGCAGCAGGCACACCTCGGACAGGTGGTGGATCACCTCCCGGTTGATGTGCAGCACGAGCGTGGCCATCGGGACGTCCGCGAACGGCCCCTCCGCCGGGCCGCAGGGGCGGCCCAGGCCGTCCTCGCCGAGCGCCTCGACCCCCGCCGTCCAGGCGGCGTACTCCTCGTCGAGCTGGGCCAGCGCGCCGGCCGCGGTGGGGGAGTAGGGGAACGAGGCGTAGTCGGTCGGCGCGCGGCCGAAGTGCGACGCGTTGCGCATGGCCAGCACGCCGACGATGACGTGCGCGAGCCGCCACGCGATGGTGGTGAACGGCGGCGGGTCCGGCTGCGGCATCGCGAAGTCGATCGTCGGCGTGCCGCCGTCGGCGCGTGGTCGCAGGCTCCAGCAGCCGGGGACCGGCTCCCAGAGGTATTCGGCGTCGGTGAGCCCGGCGAGGCGGTCGCGCAACTGGTAGGTCCAGTGCCAGGTGAGCTGTTCGCGGAGCAGCGGGTTCCAGGTCAGATCGGTCATGCGCCTCAGCGTGCCACCGGCCTGGGACAGAAAACGGCGCGCTCAGTCCCGCCGCGCCGTCGTACGGCCCTTGAGGCGGCGGCCCATCTCCCGGGCGATCTCCTTCTTCGCGTCCCGCTCGGCGAGCGCCTGGCGCTTGTCGTACGACCGGCGGCCCCGGGCCAGGCCCAGCTCCACCTTGGCCCAGCCGTCGGCGAAGTACATCGACAGCGGCACCAGCGTGATGCCGCCGTCGCGCAGCTTCTCCAGGATGCGGGTGATCTCCACCCGGTGCAGCAGCAGCTTGCGGGTGCGCCGGGGCGCGTGGTTGGTCCAGGTGCCGAAGCCGTACTCGGCGATGTGCAGGCCGTACAGCATGATCTCGCCGTCGCGCTCCTGGGCGAACGCGTCGACAAGCGACACCCGCCCTTCGCGCAGCGACTTCACCTCCGTGCCGGCCAGCACGATGCCCGCCTCGTACGTCTTGAGGATGTCGTAGTCGTGCCGCGCCTTCTTGTTCGAGGCGATCAGCTTGCGCCCGTTCTCCCTGGCCACGCGAGCAGGGTACCCGCGGGCGACGACTCGGGGCCGGTCGCCGGGCGGGTCGCGGTCACCCAGCCGGTGGTGATCAGCAGCAGCGCCGCGCAGTAGGTGGTCATCACCAGCAGGCCCCGCCCGGGCAGGTCGATCCCGGCCGCGCCCACGCCGATGAGCAGGTCGGAGACGAGGAAGAACGCGCCGCCCGCGGCGACCCGCGCCGACACCCCGGTCGCGGCGGCGGCCATCAGGCACAGCGCCAGGCTGTAGCCGAGCACCGGCAGCCGCAGCGGCCCGAGCATGCCCCACAACAGCGCGTTCGCGCCCGCCCAGGCGACCAGGTAACCGGCCCACGCCACGAGCGGCGCGCGGCGGTGCCGCACGAAGGCGGTGATGAACGCGACCTGGGTAACCAGGAAGAACCCCATGCCGGCGAGGAACGCGGTGTCACCCGGCAGGAGCAGGGCGACGTCGCCCGCGGTGGCGGCGACCAGGCCGACCGCCACCGCGTCGATGCGGCGCCGGTGCGCCCAGAGGTACGCCAGCAGCACCGGCGCGAGCAGCGGCTTGGCCAGCCACTGGAGCACCGTCGAGTCGAGGGCGACGCCGACCAGTTCGACGGCGGCGACCAGCCCGAACAGGGGCAGCAGCCGCCTCATCGGACCGGCTGCCAGCCGGGACGGCCGAACAGGTAGCCGAGGCGGTGCCGCCAGGAGCGTGCCCGGCGTACGTCGGACCAGATCGCGGCGAACTCGTGGGTGGCCACTCGCAGCGGGTTGTAGGTGCCGATGTTCGTGGTCAGCCCGTAGCGCGCGGTGGCCCGCTCCGGCTCGAACGTGCCGAACAGCCGGTCCCAGATGATCAGGATGCCGCCGTAGTTGCGGTCCAGGTACTCGGTGTTCGAGCCGTGGTGCACCCGGTGGTGCGACGGCGTGTTGAAGATCCACTCGATCGGCCGGGGCAGCACCTTGATCCGCTCGGTGTGCAGGAAGAACTGGTAGAGCAGGCTGACCGACTGCTGCAGGAAGATCATCCACGGCGGGATGCCGAGCAGCGCCAGCGCCAGCCAGAACGGCAGCGAGGTCATCGGCGTCCAGCTCTGCCGCAACGCGGTGGAGAAGTTGTAGTAGACGCTGCTGTGGTGCACGACGTGGCTGGCCCAGAGCACGCGTACCTCGTGGTGCGAGCGGTGGAACCAGTAGTAGGCCAGGTCGTCGGCGAAGAACAGGATCACCCAGGTCCACCAGTCGCCGGGGGACAGCTGCACCGGCGCCACGGTCCACGCCGCCGCGAACAGGCCGACGGTGAGCAGCTTCCACGGGAAGCCGATGATCTGGCTGCCCAGGCCCATCGACAGACTCGTGGTGGTGTCGCGCAGCTCGTAGCCGCGTTCGTCGTCGTCGGGCAGGAAGCGGTAGGAGACCGCCTCGATGACGATCAGGAGCAGGAACGCCGGGACGGCGTACAGCACGGCGGGGATCATGCGCGCGCTTCCCTTCCGGGGGTGGTGGGGGTGGGGGTGGGGGTGACCGGCGCGGTCAGCAGCTCCCGGGCGTGCCGGGCCGCCGCCGCGCCCTGACCGGAGGCGATCGAGGCGGCGAGACGGCGGTGCCCGGCGACGTCCAGCAGTTCGGCCGCGCGGGCGTCCGGAGGGACGTCGCCGACCGCGAAGGTGCCGGCCACCAGGCTGTTGAAGGCGAGCTGGTAGGCGGTGTTGCCGCTGCCGCGCACGACCAGCCGCCAGATGGCGATGTTCGCCTCGTTCATCAGGTCCAGGTCGGGGGCCAGGTCGCCGTACTCCTCGGCGGCCCGGACCACCGCGGCGACGACCGCCGCGTCGCCGCGCTCCGCGCAGAGCCGGGCCGCGTCGATCCCGACGCAGGCCCGCATCTCCAGCATGTCGCGCACCAGCGTCTCGACCGGGAGTACGTCGCCGGAGCGGGCCAGGGACAGCGCCAGGTCCAGCCCGGCGTGCACCCGCCAGTCGAGCACCCGGGTCGCGCCGCCCTGGCTGACCCGGACCAGGCCGAGTTGTTGCAGGCGGCGCAGCGCCTCCCGGACCGCGTGCCGGTTGACCGCGAACGCGCCGGCCAGTTCCCGTTCGCCGGGCAGCGTCTCGTCCGGCGCGTACCGGCCGGAGACGATCGCGTCGCGCAGCCGGCCGAAGACGTGGTCGGAGACCGAGACGCGGGGCGCGGGATCGAAGGTCATGCGCAGCAGTGTGGCCCCGCGCACGTCAACCCGTCAACTGGTTGTACCAGTCGAATTCCGGGGCGGCCGGTGCGTACCGCGGCGGTCACCCCTCGTATCCTTTCCGCCGTAGGACCCGCCAGAGGGAAGGGAGTCGGTGTGAGCGACGGGGTCGAGACGCTGGAGTTCCAGGCCGAGGCCCGTCAGCTGTTGCAGCTGATGGTGCACTCGATCTACTCGAACAAGGACGTCTTCCTGCGCGAACTGATCTCGAACGCGTCCGACGCGCTGGACAAGCTGCGGCTGGAGTCGCTCGTCGACAAGGACCTGCCGGCCGACACCGCCGACCTGCACATCGAGATCGAGGCCGACAAGGACGCCCGTACGCTCACCGTGCGGGACAACGGCATCGGCATGACCCGCGACGAGGTGGTCCGCCTGATCGGCACCATCGCCAAGTCCGGCACCGCCGAACTGCTGCGCAAGCTGCGCGAGTCGTCCGACGCCGCCGCCTCCCAGGAGCTGATCGGCCAGTTCGGCGTCGGCTTCTACGCCACGTTCATGGTCGCCGACAAGGTGACGCTGCTGACCCGCCGCGCCGGGCAGTCCGGCGGCACCCGCTGGGAGTCCGCGGGGGAGGGCACGTACTCGATCGAGGAGGTCGCCGACGCGCCCCAGGGCACCTCGGTCACGCTGCACCTCAAGCCGGTCGACACCGAGGACAACCTGCACGACTACACCGCCGAGTGGACGATCCGGGAGATCGTCAAGCGATACTCCGACTTCATCTCGTGGCCGATCCGGATGACAGTCGACAAGCCCGGCGAGGACGGCGCCACCACCCGCGAGGAGCAGACGCTCAACTCGATGAAGGCGCTCTGGGCGCGCTCGCGGGACGAGGTCGACGAGGCCGAGTACAAGGAGTTCTACCGGCACGTCGCGCACGACTGGGCCGACCCACTCGAAACCATCCACATGCGCGGCGAGGGCACCTTCGAGTACGAGGCGCTGCTGTTCCTGCCCTCGCACGCCCCGCTCGACCTGTTCTCCCCGCAGGGCCGCCGCGGCGTGCAGCTCTACGTCAAGCGCGTGTTCATCATGGACGACTGCGACGCGCTGATGCCCAACTACCTGCGCTTCGTCAAGGGCGTGGTGGACGCGCACGACCTGTCGCTGAACATCTCCCGGGAGATCCTCCAGCAGGACCGGCAGATCCGCGCGGTGCGCCGCCGGCTGGTCAAGAAGGTCCTCGCCACGCTCAAGGACATGTCCGCCGAGTCGTACCGCACGTTCTGGACCGAGTTCGGCGCGGTGGTCAAGGAGGGGCTGCTGGAGGACCCGGACAACACCGAGACGCTGCTGGAACTGGTCCGCGCCGCCAGCACCCACGACCCGGCCGAGCCGACCACCCTGCGCGCGTACGTGGAGCGGATGAAGGACGGGCAGAGCGAGATCTACTACGCCACCGGCGAGAACCGGGCCACCATCGAGAACTCGCCGCACCTGGAAGCCTTCCGCGCCAAGGGCTACGAGGTGCTGATCCTCACCGACCCGGTGGACGAGGTGTGGGTCGAGCGCGTCGGCGCGTACGACGGGAAGACGCTGCGCTCGGTCGCCAAGGGGCAGGTGGACCTGGAGACCGAGGAGGAGAAGGAGAAGGCCGAGGCCGAGCGGCAGGAGTACGCCGAGCTGCTCACGTTCCTCGGCGGCGCGCTCGCCGACAGCGTCAAGGAGGTGCGCCTGTCGACCCGGCTGACCACGTCACCGGCCTGCGTGGTGGGCGACGCGCACGACATGACGCCGACGCTGGAGAAGATGTACCGGGCGATGGGCCAGGAGGTGCCGCAGGTCAAGCGGATCCTGGAGCTGAACCCCGCCCACCCGCTGGTCACCGGCCTGCGCAAGGCGCACGGCGAGGGCGGCGACACGGCCGCGCTGACCGAGACCGCCGAGCTGCTGTACGGCATGGCGCTGCTTGCCGAGGGCGGCGAGCTGGCCGACCCGGCCCGGTTCACCCGCATCCTCGCCGACCGCCTGGCCCGCGGCCTCTAGCCATAAGGAGGGGCCCCTTCTTGTCGCCTACGCGATAGGAGGGGCCCCCTTTTAACAGGTGGCGCTCAGGGGAGCGCGGGGTAGAGCGCGGCCACGCCGCCGGACAGTCCGGCCTGGACCCGCCGGGCGACGTCGTCGGCGAGGATCTCGTAGCTGTCGGACTCGATGCCGTCGGCCGCGAGCCGGGCGACGTCGGCCGGGTGCGCCTTCGGGCCGGGGACGGCGGCGGCCATCTCGGTGTCCATGTAGCCCACGTGCAGGCCGGCGACGCGGACACCACGGCCGGCCAGTTCCACGCGCAGGGCGTTCGTCATCGACCACTCGGCGGCCTTCGCCGCGCCGTACGCGCCGACGCCGGGGAAGGTGAACCAGGACAGCGCGGACAGGACGTTCAGGATCGTGCCGCCGCCGTTGGCCACGATCCGGGGCGCGAACGCCCGCACCACCGACAGTGTGCCGAGGTAGTGCGTCTCCAGCTCCAGCCGGATCTTTTCGAGGTCGCCGTCGAGCAGGTCGGTGCCGGTGCTCACGCCGGCGTTGTTGACGAGCAGCGTCACGTCACCGGCCCGCTCCGCGGCGGCGGCCACCGACGCGGGGTCGGTGATGTCGAGGCGTGCCGGGGTGACGCCGGGCAGGTCCACGGTGTCCGGGTTGCGCGCGCCGGCCCAGACGGTGGCGCCACGCGCGACGAGTTCGGCGGCCAGGTGCCGGCCGAAGCCGCGGTTGGCGCCGGTGACCAGGGCGGTGCTTCCAGCGATCTTCATGTCTCGCTCCGAGAGGTGGTGGGAAGGGAGGTCAGGCGGACAGCAGGCCCGGACCGGGCAGCACGGCGAGTTCACCGGGCGGTACGTCGTGCCCGGCGTCGCAGCGCAGCCGGGCGTGCACCGCCGCGCCGCACTCGTCGTGGGCCACCCGTACCGCCGGACCCGCCTCGTCGGCGGCGTACGTGTCGCCCCACTGCCGCAGCGCGACGAGCACCGGGATCAGGTCGCTGCCCTTCGCGGTGAGCACGTACTCGTCGCGGCTGCGCTGCCCGGGTTCGCGGTAGGGACGCCGGTCGAGCAGCCCGTCGGCGACGAGTTGCTTGAGGCGGGTGGCGGCCACGGGCTCGCTGACGCCGACCCGCCGGGCGAAGTCGTCGAAACGGCGGGTGCCGAACGACGCCTCCCGCAGCAGGAGCAGCGTGGTGCGGTTGCCGATCACCTCGAGCGCCCGGGCGATCGAGCAGTTGGCGGTGGACCAGGAGTCACGCTGCGCAAGGAGGTCCGTCATGGCGTCGACGGTACCCACTGACTTAGGAAAACAGAAGTCAGCTACCTCACAGCTGGCCGGGGAAGAAGCCGTGCCGGGCCAGCGGCTCGACGATCTGGTGCTCCTCGTACGACAGGTGCGACAGCAGCGTGTCGGTGAGCAGGTCCACCGCCTCCTGGAGCTGCGTGAAGTCGCCGGGCCGGCGGACCAGCTCGACGAGCGCCCGGTCGACGCTCTCCACCACCCCGTGGATCACCACGTGCTCCTCCTCGAGGCGGTCCAGCACCGCCGCCAGCCCGGCCTCGGAGCGGCGCAGGTGCGGGAAGATCGAGGCGTCCTCCAGCCCGTGGTGCTGGGTGACCATGGTGCAGTACGCCGCGCAGTACGCCCCGAGCGTCCAGTTGTTCTGCCGCATGGTCATCTCGTTCAGCGCGGCCCGCGCCCGGCCCGGCGAGACACTGCCCCGCTTGACCTGTTCCAGCAGGTCCCGCACCTGGGCCAGCTCCTGGCGCAGGTGGTCGTGCACGTCCACTAGGTGCTGCCCGGCGGCCTGTCCCCGGGCCGGGTAGGCGTGTCCGGCCGGCGGCTGCGGGGCGCTCGGGCGGGTGGACTCGTCCCACGGGCGGCGCGCGCTCAGGCGTACCCCCGGGTCGGGGGTGGGGGTGACGCCGAGCGTGCTCGGGAGGCCGGCGGCGGTCTGCTCGTCGGACGCCGCGCGGGTGCCGCCGGTGGGCGCGGCGCGCTCGGCCGCGACCAGCTCCCGGACCGCGGGCGCCACCTCCTGGCCGAAGATCTGGATCGCGCGCGGCTCGTCGCTGCCGAGGATGAACGTGGTGATGCCGTGCTCCAGCGTGAGCCCGGCCAGCTCCTCCACCCACTGCTCCGGTGGCCCGGCCAGGAAACCGGCCGACGAGCGGGCGAACGTGCCGGTCACGTTGAGCATGCGGCGGATCGCAGCCGGGTCGCGTCCGGCGGCCGCCGCGCCCTCGTCGACCAGCGCGTTGAGGGCGGGCAGCTCGTCGGGGCCCTTCGGCAGGTACGACAGCGACGGCAGCCAGCCGTCCGCGGCGCGGCCGACCAGGCGCAGCATGCGCGGCTTGTACGCGCCGACCCAGATGCCCACCGGGTGCGCGGGCGCCGGGCCACGCTTGGCGCCGACCACTCGGTAGTGCTCGCCGTCGACCCGGATCATGCCGCGACTGCCGGTGTCCCAGACCTCGCGGATCACCCGGATCGCCTCGTCGAGGGCCTCGACGGCCGCACCGGGGGACAGGCGCCGCCCGCCCGCCGCCTCGATCGCGTCCCAGAACGCGCCCGCGCCGAGCCCGAGCTCGACCCGGCCGCCGGTGAGCAGGTCCAGGCTGGCGACGCTGCGGGCCAGCACCACCGGCTGGCGCAACGGCAGGTTGAGGACGTTTCCGGCCAGACGGACGCGTTCGGTGGCGGCGCCCACGTAGGACATCAGCGTCCAGGTGTCCAGGAAGCCGGGCTGGTACGGGTGGTCCTGGAACGTGACCAGGTCCAGCCCGACCTGCTCGCAGAGGCGGGCGAGCGCCACCACCTGGTCGGGCTGCCCGGCGGCGGGGGTGATGAAGCCGCCGAAGGTCAGCTCGTGTCCGTGATCGGTCATCGGTCCCGCCTCCCGTGATCTTGTCCAGCCCTGCCACGGTAGCGCCACAGGTGGTAGTCCGGCCGGGTGAAGAGCATCACAAGAAGTGGACTATTGTCGCAAATCGCTCCTAGCGTCGGTTTCGTCCGCAGACGCGGACACCGCAGGCCGGAAACGCCAAATCCCGCCGCCGGCCCCGGTAACCGAACCTCGCGCGGGAGCGGGGGAACCACACGTTCCACGGTGCACCGTCACCTCGGGGTGAAGCCGCCACCGGCGGCCGGGCTCCTCGGCCCGAACCCGACAGCTCACCTCGTCGGCGTGGAGGAATCCACATGGCAACTGAATACTCGACCCGGGGTCGTCGTACCGCTCTCGCAGCGATGACGGCCGGCGTCGCCGTCGGCGCCGCGACCCTGTTCGGCCCGGCCGCTCCGGCCAGCGCGGGCGTCAACTGGGACGCGGTTGCGCGCTGCGAATCCGGCGGCAACTGGAAGATCAACACCGGTAACGGCTACTACGGCGGGCTCCAGTTCTCCCGCGCCACCTGGAACGGCTACGGCGGCAAGAAGTACGCCGCCCGCGCCGACCTGGCCAGCCGCTCCGAGCAGATCGCCGTCGCCGAGAAGGTGTTGCGCGGTCAGGGCATCGGCGCGTGGCCGGTCTGCGGCAAGAAGGGCGGCTCGGCGAGCGCGGCGACCCGGTCCGAGCGGGCCACCCCGAAGGCGGCGCCGAAGAAGGCGGCCGCGAAGAAGGCGGCCCCGAAACGGGCGACCACGCGCAAGGCCGCACCGGAACGCGCCGCGAGGCCGGAACGCGCCGCGACGACGGTGGCGCCGCAACCTGCGCCAGGCGCCGAGACGTACGTGGTGCGGCGCGGGGACACGCTGTCGGAGATCGCCGTGGCGCAGCGCGTCAACGGCGGCTGGCGTGCCCTGCACGAGCGCAACCGGGCCGTGGTCGGCGACGACCCCGGCCTGATCTTCCCCGGTCAGCGGCTGCGCCTGCGCTGACCGGCTCCGGACGCCCGGCCGGTTCGCCCGGCCGGGCGTTCGCCAGCCCGCGACACGCCGCGCCGCCGGTGTCCGGCCTGCTCGCGGCGCCGGGACGCCGACCGTGACGGCCGCTGACC
Source organism: Micromonospora sp. WMMA1949 (assembly GCF_027460145.1). Taxonomy (NCBI): domain Bacteria; kingdom Bacillati; phylum Actinomycetota; class Actinomycetes; order Micromonosporales; family Micromonosporaceae; genus Micromonospora; species Micromonospora sp. WMMA1949. The sequence goes on from NZ_JAPZBG010000001.1 coordinate 5,574,395, forward strand.
GCGATTCGTCGGAGCCGGTTGCTAGGGTCACGATGATCGGCTCAGACGTGAAGAAAGCGCGGAAATGACCAACGACCCGTTCTCGGCTGCCGCGAGCATCGACGAGCTGCTGACCCGCACGCAGCAGGCTCTCACGGCGATGCGCTCCCGGGCCTCGGCGCACGCCGACGGCGAGCCGGGCGACCTGCTGCGCGCCGAGGGCACGGCAGCCGGCGGCCGGGTCCGCGCGGTCGCCGTCCAGGGTGGCAGGCTGGATTCGGTGACGGTCGACCCGGAGCTGGCCGGCGAGCCCCTGGACGTCCTCTGCGGACATCTCGTCGCCGCCGCCAACGCCGCCCTGTCCGAGCTGGACGCCCAGGTCAGCGCGTCGGCGCGGGCCGACGCCGACGCGCTCGCCGCCCGGCTCGGCAGCATGGGTGACCAGGCGGAGCTGTTCGGCCGCGCGATGCACGAGGCCGCCGCCCGGATCCACCGCGACCGCGGCACCGCGTCCCGGGCCGGGCGCCCGGCCTGACCCCGGCCGCACGCGCCCCGGGCGCGGCGAGGCGCAGCACCGGCCCGGCACGTAGCCCCGGCCTGGGACGACGAGGCGGCCGGCCGCCGGGAGGACGACGACCGGCCGCGCTACGCCACGGTCAGCTCAGGGTGACCGCGGTGTCGTCGACGACGAAGGACGTCTGCAACGAGCTGTCCTCCACGCCGCTGAACGAGATGGTCGCCGTGGTGCCCGCGAGCGACGAGACGTCGAAGGACCGCTGCACGTAGCCGGTGGCCTTGTTCAGGTTGGAGTAGGTCGCCAGCGTGGTGCTGCCGGCCTTGACGGTGAGCTTGTCGTACGCGGTGCTGGTGGTCGACTCCGCGCTGTCGATGTGCAGCCAGAAGCTCAACGTCGCCCGGCATCCGGCCGGGATCGTCACCGACTGGCTCAACGTGTCGGTGTGCGACGAGCCGTACCCGTCCAGCCACGCCTTGTACGAGCCGCCGTGCGCGGCCTGGCCGCTGTCGGTGGTGATGACGCCGGACGAGGCGCTCCAGCTCACGTTGCCCGACTCGAAGCCGGGGTTGGCGAGCTTGTTGCCGGAGCAGCCGCCCGACGGCGGGGTGGTCGTGGTGCTCGGCGTGGGCGTCGGGGTGCCGCCGGCGCAGGTCGGCTCACCGGACTGGGCCGGCACGCTCACCGCGGCCCAGGCCGCCTTGACCGTGTTGAACTCGGTGCAGCTGCTCGGGTAGAGGTTCTTCGCCGCCTGCAGCGTCCACACGCGGTACTTCAGGTAGGACGAGGAGGACGTCTTCAGCAGCATCGCGTTGTACATGATCTTCATGGCCTTCTGGATGCCCAGGCCGGTCACGCTGCTGCTGTTGCAGGTCGAGCTGGACGGCTGCCCGTTGGTCGGGCTGCTGCCGTTGGCCAGCAGGTAGAACCAGTGGTTGCCCGGGCCGGCCGCGGCGTGCACCTCGGTCGACGGGATGCTGCTGGAGTAGCAGTTCGGGTCGCCGAGCGCCGACGGGTTGTACATGTTGCGGATCGGGCCGGAGCCGACCAGGTTGATCTTCTCGCCGACCAGGAAGTCCGGTGCGTCGTAGCTGGACGGCTCGTTGGCGAACCACTCGGTGGCCGCGCCGAACGTGTCCGCCACGAACTCCTGCGTACCGCCGCCGGAGATGCCGCCGGGGGTGGTGTCGTCGATGCCGTGACCGATCTCGTGCGCCACCACGTCCAGCGAGCCGATCCACTGGCCGGCGGTGTTCTTGCCGATCTGCACCTGGCTGCCGTCGTAGTAGGCGTTCTGGTCGTTGAGACCGACCCGGATCGGCCAGTAGCCGCCGTTGCCGTTGGCGCCGTTGCGGCCCAGCCACTGGGAGAGCATCTTGTGCTCGGTCTGCGCCGAGAACAACGCGTCCACGCAGCCGGTTTCCTTGTTGGTGGCGGTGCCGTTGCCCCACACGTCGTCGGAGCCGCTGAACGTGGTGTTGTTCGCCGAGTCCTGGCAGCTCAGGTTGGTGACGGTCGGGTCCTTCATGGTGTACGTGGAGCCCGACTGGGTGGTGTTGAGCGTGAGCGGGCTGGGCCCGTTCCAGGCGCCGGTGCCGGTGCCGCGGACGACGTGTTCCTGCGTGCGCAGGATCGCGCCGGTGCGGGCGTCGACGTCGACGGTGAGCCGGCTGGGGCCGTCCGCGCCGGTGCCGCGAACAGTGGTCTCCCAGGCCAGCGCCGGTGCGGCGCCGAGCGTGTAGACCACGAGCGTGGTGCCCTCGACGGCGCTGACCGTCTTGAGCTGGGCGCGCGCCGTCGTCGCGGCGGCGTTCCGGGTCAGCGCGGGCGTGGTGGCGAGGGCGCCGATGGGCCGCTGCTGGGCGACCGAGGCGTACTTCAGGTTGCCGGCCGCGTCCGTGGCGAGCACGAAGTCCCCGCCGACCACCGGCAGGCCCTTGTAGGTGCGCTCGTAGGGCACGTACTGGGTGCCCTCGGAGGAGATGACCGGCTTCTGGACGAACGCGTCGTCGGCGCCGGCCTGCAGGTAGGCGGGGCGGTTCGCGACCAGCGCGCGGGCCGAGTCGGCGGCGACCGCGCGGGCCTGGGCCGGGTCCGGGGCGGCGGGTCCGGGTGGCGCGGCCTGCACGGCCGCGGCGGTGCCGGCGGCGAGGATGCCGGCCGCGGCCGCGCCGGTGAGCGCGGCGAAGCGAGGTGTGAGTTTCACGGGGGTTTGCTCCTGTTCTACAGGCGCGCCGCACGGAGCCCGGTGGGGACGGGCGGCGCGGTGGTGCGAGGCAGGGTGACGGCCGGTCACCGGAGCTGCCGGCGTGGCTCCGGGTCGACAGATCGACCGTCGCGAGTCGCCGGGGGTCGGCTGCTCGCTGGTGCACAATCACACGCCGCCCGAGCTCGGAGCAATGGGTGACCTGGGCAACGGCTGACAGTCGGGCGCGTCGCCACGCGCGCCGATTCAGGCAACCATGATCTTCAATAGCCCCTGATCAGGGCGAACATCGCCGATGGTGGATGAAGTGCCGTGCAAATTGCGGACGTTGCCGCTGTGTGCGAATGGCGCGCATAGACGCGAGGCCGCCATGCGCGCGGCCGGGCGGCGGTCGCACCACCGCCCGGCCGGGTCAGCGCGGGCCGCGGGTCCGCGTCGGCGACACGGTGGGCAGCGGTGGCAGCGACGGTGTCAGCGTCGGCCGTGAGCTCGGCCGCCCGGTCGGCTCCGGGCTCGGGCTCGACCGGGTCGGGCTCGGGCTCGGCGACTCCGACGGCGTGGGCGCGGCGGTGGTCGGCGGCGGCGCCGACCGGGTCGGCTCCGGGGTCTCGCCGGGGAACTTCGGCTCACCGAACCGGTGCTTGCCCGGGTCGAGCTTCATCGCCGCGGTGGCCCGGGTCATGAACTGCCGCCAGATCGGCGCGGCGCCGGTCGAGCCGTACACCTCGTAGCTGCCGCTCTTCGTGCGCAGCGGCTTGCCGTCGGTGGTGCCCAGCCAGACGGCCGAGGCGAGCGCGCCGGTCCAGCCGACCATCCAGGTGTGCACGTTCTGGGTGGTGCTCTGCCCGGCCTGCCAGGTGCCGGTCTTGCCCGCGGAGTCCCAGCCGTTGCCCAGCTCGGCGGCCCGGACCCGGCGCAGCGTCCAGTCCAGCTGGTCGATCGCCTCCCGGTCCAGCCCCAGGTCGGTGGTGCGCAGTTGCTCGGTCCACACCTCCTCGTCGTCCTTGCTCACCGACCGGACGAAGTGCGCGTCGGCGCGCTTGCCGCCGGCCGCGAACGTGGCCATGCCGTTCGCGTGGTCCTGCACGGTGATGCCGTACTGCCCGATCCCGACCTCGGTGGAGAACCGCTTCGCCACCTCGCCGGCCGGGTCGCTGCGCAGGTCGACGCGCTGCGGCCGGGGATTGCCCCGGACCGTCTCCCACATCGACTCCACGCCCGCCTGCCGGGCCATCTCGATCACCTTGTCGGTGCCCAGCTTCTCGGTCAGCTCGAAGTAGGTCACGTTCAGCGAGGCGACGGTGGCCTCCCAGAGCGCGCAGTCCGGCTGGCAGGACGCGCGCTCGGCGTTGCGGATCGGCCCGGCCGCGCTGCCCCTGGTCCGCCCCGAGGCGGGGAACTCCTTGGTGTCCGGCGAGTCGAACCGCTGCTTCACCGAGATCCCGTCGCGGACGGCGGCGGCCAGGTCGTACACCTTGAACGACGACCCCGGCGGATGCTGGCCGAAGCCGCGGGTCTCACCGTTCTCGTCGTAGTACCAGCCCGCGTAGTCCGCGCCGGCGCCCTTGTCGCCGCCGTAGTAGCCGAGCACCCGCCCGGTGCCCGGCTCCACCGCCACCAGCGCCGCCTGCCAGTTGCGCGGCTGGCCGCGTACCGCCTGCGGCGCGGTGTCGCGGCGGATGTCCGCCGCCGACTCGGCCGCGTCCTGCACCCGCTTGTCGATGGTGGTGACGATCCGGTAGCCGCCGTCGCGGATCACCTCGTCGGGCTTGCCGCGGAACGGGTCGGTCTCGCGCAGCTCGGCGAGCACGTGGTTGACGACCAGGCCGGTCGGCCGGTCCAGGTCGGAGCGTCCCGCGTCCTTGTCGATCGGCCGGACCGTGTCCGGGTACGCGAGGTCGGCTGCCTGCTGCGGCGTCAGGTAGCCGAGCTTGACCATGCCGTCGCGGATGTAGTTCCACCTGTCGATCGAGTTCTGCCGCGCCAGCGCGTTGCGGCGCGGGTCGTAGCCGGGCGTGCCCTCGGGGTCGGCCGGGTCCGCCTCCGGCTGCTTGACCATGGCGCAGAGCACCATCGCCTCGGCCTGGGTGAGCTGCCGCTCGGGCGGCGCGTCCCGGCGCACCGTCTTGCCGAAGTACGTCTGCGCGGCTGCCTCGATGCCGTACGCGCCCCGCCCGAACGGCACGGTGTTCAGGTAGAAACCGAGGATCTCCTCCTTCGAGTACGCGTCGTCGAGCTTCCACGCGATCACCGCCTCGCGCAGCTTGCGGGAGTAGGTGACCCCGCGCAGATCCGCGGCGATGCGCGCGTACTGCTGGGTGAGGGTGGACGCGCCCTGCCGCTGGCCGCCGCTCACGTTCGCCCAGGCGGCGCGCAGTACGCCCTTGAAGTCGATGCCGCGGTTGGTCCAGAACGTACGGTCCTCGGCGGCCACGATCGCCTGCTTCGCCGAGTCGTTCATCTGGTCGTACGGCACGATGGTGCGGTTCTGCGCGCCCAGCTTCGCCATCGGCGTGCGCCCGTCGGCGTAGTAGACGGTGGTGGACTCGGGCAGCTTCAGGTCACTGGGCGTCGGCACGCTGTCGAAGTAGTAGCCGCCGGCCACCAGCCCGCAGCCGGCCAGCAGCGTGCAGACCGCGAGGACGACCAGCAGACGCCGCCGCTTGCGCCTGGGGCGCACCGGCGGCGCGCCGCCCGGCCCCGCTGTGGATCCGCTGTTCCGCACGCGTTACCTCCGACTGCTCGGCTGAGTCGTGCCCGGCTCGCAGGCTAACCGAGCTGCGCCGACGGCACCGGCCGACGAACCCGGACGCGCGGGTCCGGGCCGGGGCGGACGGCTGCCGCCCCGGCCCGGGGCTCACCCGGTCAGTGCGCCGCCCGTCCGGCGGCCCGGTCGTCGTGCTCCCGGCGGGCGGCCCGGCGGGTCCGCCACCTGTCGCTGCCGCCCGCGTGGAACGGCGCCGACCGCCACAACGATCGCACCGGCGTGCCGTCCGGGGCGGGGAACGTCTCCCGTTCGGCATAGCCGAGCCGCCGCAGCAGCTCCTCCTGCTCACCGGCGCACGGGTGCGCGTACGTGGGCAGGCTCAACGTGTCCATCCGGCGCTGCGCCGCGGACAGCGCCTCCGCCGCGCCGCCCCGGGGCGCGGCCAGCAGCGCCAGGTTGTTGTGCGGTTCGGCCGGGCGCCGTGCCGCCAGTTCCGCACCGAGGCGGCGGAACCGGTCCCCGTCCGGCCCGGCGGCTCCGGCGAGACGGTCGGCGTACCGGTGGGGGGTGGGGATCGGGCGGTAGCGGTGGAACCAGACGGTGGCGGCGCTGCCGTCGGGCAGCAGGAACGCGTCGCCGAACAGCAGCGCGTGTTCGGTCCAGATCCGCGCCACGGCGGCGAGGACCGGCAGGCGGCGCGAGGTGTCGGGGACGAGCCAGGCGGCCAGCGCGGTGGGCGCGAGGGCCTCGGCGACCAGATCGGCGATCCGGCCGATGTCGCACCATCGGGCGCGGACGACGGGCAGGGCAGTGCTCATGAACGAACTCCTGTTTGTCCAGGCGTTGTCGGGTCGGTTGCGGGCGCCGGACGACAGTCGGCGGCGCCGCCGCGGCATGCGGCAGTCGGGCGGGACACGCCCGTGCTCCGGATCGGAGGTGGTGCCTGTGGAGTCCGCTCAGGCGGGTCTGGTGCCGGGGCGCGACGTGCGCGACGGCGGAAGCGGCTCGGCCGCCGGTCGGGCGTACCGGTGGGTCAGCGCGGGCAGCCGCCAGCGGTTCGCGTGCGCGTCGGCCGGCTCGCTGTGCACCGCGCCGCCGCCGTGGGTGACGCCGTCGAGCGGCAGCGGCACGGCGGGCGCGGTCGTGACGTGCGCGGCCGGACCGACAGTCGCCGGTGCCCGGCTGCGTACGCTGTCGACCCACCGCGCGCCGACGACGGTGGGGGTGCGCGCCGCCGAGGCGGCGAGGACCGGTCCGCGGGGCGGCGTGTCGTGCGCACGCCCGGGTGCCGGTGCCGGCGTCGCGGCCGGGTCGGCCGGGACGACCGGGGTACCCGGATCGGCCGGGCCGGGCACGGGTTCGTCGGGTGCCGCAGGCGGGCCGGGTTCCGGCGGGTCGAGTAGATCGGTCACCGGGCTGAGCGGGTCGAGCACCGGATCCAGCGGGTCGAGCACCGGTTCCAGGCCCCGCCAGACCGGGCCGAGGATCGGGTGCAACGGCTCCACGACCGGGGACAGCAGGTCCGCCACCGGGTCGAGCACGCCCACCGTCACCGGGTCGGTGACCGGGCGCAGACCGTCGGCGACGGGCGCGAGCAGGTGATCGCGCAGCGGGTCGGTGACCGGGCGCAGACCGTCGGCGACGGGCGTGAGCACGTGGTCCCGGACCGGGGTCACCACCGCCTCGACCACCCGGCCGGTGGCCGGTGCCGCGCCGCCCGGTCGGCCCGGTGCCGGCTCGGCGGGCGCGGCCGGAACCGCGCCCGGCGCCGATGGTCCGGCCTTACCAGGCGCTGTCGGCTCGGCCTTTCCCGGCGCTGCCGGTTGGACCGGGCCCGGGGCCGGCGCGGAGACACCCGGCGTCGGCGAGGGCGCGCCGGAGTCGGGAACAGGCGCGGCGGGCGCCGTCGGCCCCGCCGTGGCGCCGCCGGACCCGGAAGGGGGCGCGCCGCCGTCGTCGGTTCCGGACATCGGCAGGCCGAGCGCCGTCCCGAGCGTGTGGGTGAGCACCCCGACCGTGGCGGTGAGCGGGCCGGACGGACGGTCGGCGGCGTGGGCGGCCGAGCCGGATGCGACCTCGTGGGCGCCCCAGACCACGGCCATGCCGCCGAGCAGCAGACCGAGGCGCAGCGTGTAGCGCGCCACCCACCCGGTCCGTCCCGACATCCCACACCTTTCGGACCCGCACCCGGCGGCACGGATCGACGCACCGCACTGTACCGAACGTGGCGGTCCGGGCACAGTACGCCGTCGATGCGAGTCGGGCGCGTCGCGCCGGGGCCGCAGGCGTGGGATCCGCGGCGTCCGGGTACCAGCCGGGCCATGGACACGCGCACGGCCGAACGCCCGGACACCGCCCCCGCCCCCGCCGCGCCTCCGGCCGGTGTGGTCGCCGTCGTCGCCCACCGCAAGAAGACGTTCGGCGGTGGGCTCGACGAACTGCGCTCCCGCCTCGTCGGCGCCGGGGTCGGCCGGCTGCTCTGGTACGAGGTGCCCAAGAGCCGCAAGGCCCCCAAGCGGGTCCGTGCGGCGCTGGACTCCGGCGCCGAGCTGGTGCTGGTGTGGGGCGGCGACGGCATGGTGCAGCGGTGTGCCGACGCCCTGGCCGGCAGCGGTGTGCCGATGGGGATCCTGCCCGCCGGGACCGCCAACCTGTTCGCGGTGAACCTGGGCATCCCGGTCGACCTGCCCGAGGCGGTACGCATCGCGTTGCACGGCCGCCGGCGCGAGCTGGACCTGGGCCGGATCAACGGCGAGCACTTCGCGGTGATGGCGGGCGCCGGGTTCGACGGCGACCTGATCCGTGACGCCGACCGGCAGCTCAAGGGCCGGTTCGGCCGGATCGCGTACGTCTGGACCGGGCTGCGGCACGTACGCGGCGAGTGCGTACGGACCCGGATCCGGGTCGACGGCGCCGACTGGTTCGACGACGAGGCGAGCTGCGTGCTGTTCGGCAACGTCGGCACCATCACCGGCGGCATCCCGGCCTTCGACGACGCCCGCCCCGACGACGGGGCCCTCGAAGTCGGCGTGTCCACCGCCAGCGGCGCCGTGGACTGGGCGCGCACGCTGGGCCGGATGGCCGCCGGGCGCTCCGAGGAGTCGCCGTTCGTGCGGATCACCCGGGGCCGCAAGATCTCGGTGCGGTTCGACGCGCCGAAGACGTACGAGCTGGACGGCGGCGCCCGGGGCAAGGCGAAACGGCTCAAGGTCAAGGTCGTCCCGGGCGCGCTGACCGTGTGCTGTCCGGACCCGGCGGACTGACCGCGACCGGGCCGGGGCAGGATGCCGGAATGCGCGACGACATCCGCGACTACCTGGCCGAAGTGCTCCGCCGCTCCCGGGACGTGCTCGGTGACGACCTGGTGGGCGCGTACGCCGCCGGGTCGGTCGGGCTGGGCGCGTACCAGCCGGGCCGCAGCGACGTGGACGTGGCGCTGGTGGCCGCCGGACCGGTGCCGGAGCCGGACAAGCGCCTGCTCGTGGACCGGCTGCGGCACGAGTCGCTGCCCTGCCCGGCACGCGGCCTGGAACTCGTCGTCTACCGGCGCGACGTCGCGGCTTCCGGCACCGCGGAGCCGGGCTTCGAGGTCGAGCTGAACACCGGCGCCACGATGCCGTTCCGCGCCACCTACGAGCCGGCGGACCGGCCGGCCGCCGACGGGCGGTTCTGGTACGCGCTGGACCGCAGCATCCTGCGCCAGTCCGGCCTGGCCCTGCTCGGCCCGCCCGCCGCCGACGTGTTCGCCGACCCGTCCCCGCAGGCGCTGCGGACGCTGCTGGCCGACGCGCTGCGCTGGTGGCTGGCGCTGCCCACGCCACCCGGCGACGCACCGGCCCCCGGCTCGGAGGACGCGGTGCTCGGGGCCTGCCGGACGCTGGTGCGCTGGCGCGACGGCGTGTGGCTGGGCAAGGTCGACGCCGGGCTGCGGGTCGCCGCCGACGACCCGGACGCCGCGCTGATCCGGACCTCGATCGAGGCTCGCTGGGGCGGTACGCCGCCGTCCGGCCCGGCTGCCCGCGCGTTCCAGCGGCGGGTGCTGGAGCGGATCACCGCGCGGTGAGCGCCGCCGTGCGTGACTACTGTGAGCCGGGGGAGGTGCGGTGATCATGACGGAGCTGAGCGCGTCCGCGCGGGCCGGGCTGGAGGCGGTGGTGCCCGGCGGCGTGGCGACCCGGGCCGCGGACCGGCTGCGGATGGCCCACGACGCCTCGCACTACCTGCTGCACCCCGGCGCGGTGATCACCCCGGCCGACGCCGGTCAGGTCGCCGCGCTGCTGGCGTACGGCGCCCGCACCGGCACCCCGCTGACGTTCCGCTCCGGCGGCACCAGCCTCAGCGGCCAGGCGGTCACCGACCGGCTGCTGGTCGACGTGCGGCGGCACTTCCGCGACCTGAGCGTGCTCGACGACGGGCGGCGGGTGCGGGTGCAGCCGGGAGTGGTGCTGCGGCAGGTGAACGCGCGCCTGGCGCCGTACGGCCGCAAGCTCGGCCCCGACCCGGCCAGCGAGTCCGCGTGCACGGTCGGCGGCGTGGTCGCCAACAACTCCAGCGGCATGACCTGCGGCACCGAGTTCAACACGTACCGGACGCTGGAGTCGCTGGTCCTCGCGCTGCCCAGCGGCACCGTGCTGGACACCGGCGCCCCGGACGCCGACGCCCGGCTGCGCGCCGCCGAACCGGCCCTGCACGCCGGGCTGCTGCGGCTGCGCGACCGGGTACGCGGCAACCCCGACTCGGTGCGCCGCATCCGCGCCCAGTACGCCATGAAGAACACCATGGGGTACGGCGTGAACGCGTTCCTCGACCACGACGACCCGGCCGACCTGCTCACCCGGCTCGTGGTGGGCAGCGAGGGCACGCTCGCGTTCGTCGCCTCGGCGACGTTCCGGACCGTACCCGTGCACCGGCACGCCGCGACGGGCCTGCTGGTCTTCGACTCCCTGGGCGCGGCGATGGCCGCCATGCCGGCGCTGGTGGCCGCCGGGCCGGCGGCGGTCGAGCTGCTGGATGCCGCCGCCCTGCGGGTGGCCCAGCGCGACCCGAAGGCGGACGCCGCGCTGCGCGGCCTGGCCGTGCGCGGGCACGCGGCGCTGCTCGCCGAGTGGCAGGAGTCCGACCCGGCGGCGCTCGCCGACCGGGTCGCCGGCGCCGAACCGGTGCTCGCCGGCCTGCCGTTGAGCGCCCCGGCCCGGCTCAGCGGCGAGTCCGCCGCCCGCGCCGCGCTGTGGCACATCCGCAAGGGCCTGTACGCGGCGGTCGCGGGCGCCCGCCCGTCCGGCACCACGGCGCTGCTGGAGGACATCGCCGTGCCGGTCGAGGCGCTCGCCGGCACCTGCGCGTCGCTGGCCGAGCTGTTCGAGCGGCACCGGTACGCCGACAGCGTCATCTTCGGCCACGCGAAGGACGGCAACCTGCACTTCATGCTCAACGAGCGGTTCGACGGGGGTGAGGCCCCGGCGCGCTACGCCGACTTCACCGAGGAGATGGTCGACCTGGTGCTCGGCCACGGCGGCACGCTCAAGGCCGAGCACGGGACCGGCCGGGTGATGGCCCCGTACGTGCGCCGTCAGTTCGGTGACGAGCTGTACGAGGTGATGCGCGAGCTGAAGACGCTCTGCGACCCCGACGGCGTGCTGAATCCTGGTGTGCTGCTCAGCGACGACCCGGAGATCCACATGCGGCACCTCAAGACCGTGCCGGCGGTGGAGGAGGAGGTGGACCGCTGCGTCGAGTGCGGCTACTGCGAGCCGGTCTGCCCCAGCCGCGACCTCACCACCACGCCTCGGCAGCGCATCGTGCTGCGCCGGGAGATCGCCGCCGCGCGGGCCGCCGGCGACACCGCGCTGGCCCGGGAACTGACCGACGCCTACGACTACGACGCGGTGCAGACCTGCGCCGTCGACGGCATGTGCGCCACCGCCTGCCCGGTGCTGATCAACACCGGTGACCTCGTCAAGCGGCTGCGCGCGCAGGAGCACGGCCGGGCGGCGGGGACCGCCTGGCGCGGCGCGGCCCGCCGCTGGGGCGCCACCACCCGGGGCATGGCCCGTGGGCTCGACCTGGCCGGGGCGCTGCCGCCCGCGCTGCCCGAGGCCGCCACCCGGGCCGCCCGCGCGGTGCTCGGCGCGGACCGGGTACCGCGGTGGCAACGGGACCTGCCGCGCGGCGGCACCCCCCGCCGCCCGCACCGGGCCGACGACCCGGACGCGGTGTTCGTCCCGTCCTGCCTGGGCACCCTGTTCGCTCCGGAGCGGGGCGGCACCGGCGTGGCAGCCGCGCTGCTCACGCTCGCCGAGCGGGCCGGCGTACGCCTGCTCGTGCCGGACGGCATCGGCGACCTGTGCTGCGGCACCCCCTGGTCGTCGAAGGGCCTCACCGAGGGCTACCGGGCGGTGCGCGACCGCGTCCCGCCGGTGCTGCGCGCGGCCAGCCGCGACGGCGCGCTGCCGGTGGTCAGCGACGCCGCGTCCTGCACCGAGGGTTTCGAGCGGCTGCTCGACGGCGCCGGCGACGTGCGGGTCGTGGACGCGGTGGCGTACACCGCCGGCACGCTGCTGCCCCGCCTGACCGTGCGCCGCCGGATCGGTTCGCTCGCGCTGCACCCGACCTGCTCGTCGGTCCGGCTCGGCCTGGACGACGCGCTGCTCACCGTGGCCCGCGCGGTCGCCGACGAGGTGGTGGTCCCGGAGGGCTGGCAGTGCTGCGGCTTCGCCGGTGACCGGGGGCTGCTGCATCCGGAGCTGACCGCGTCGGCCACCCGGGCCGAGGCCGCCGCCGTCACGGCCCGGCCCTTCGACGGGTACGCCTCGGTGAACCGCACCTGCGAGATCGGGCTGGCGCGGGCCACCGGGCAGCCGTACCGGCACCTGCTGGAGCTGCTGGCCGAGGTGACCTCGTGATGCGCAGCTGGCGATTCGCGGCGCTGATGCTGGTCGTCGGCGTGGCGGTGGCCGCCGGCCAGGACACGCCGGTGTCGGCGACGGCGGGGTTCCTGGCGTTCGCCGCGCTGGCGGCCGTCTTCTCGCCGCTGGCGTTCCCCCGGTCGCTGACCGCTGCGCAGGCCCGTCGGCGCAGCGCTGACGACGGCCGGCCGGTGATCTACTGGCGGCCCGGCTGCACGTACTGCCTGCGGTTGCGTCTCCGGCTGGGCGGGCGGGCCCGGCGCGCGTACTGGGTGGACATCTGGCGCGACCCGGAGGCCGCCGCCGCCGTCCGGGCGGTGACCGGCGGCGACGAGACGGTCCCCACCGTGGTGCTGCCGGACCGGGCGGTGGTCAATCCCGACCCGGCGTGGCTGCGGGCGCGGCTCGGCGCCTGACCTGGCGAACCCCGGCACCGGCGGCCCGACGGGCATACCGTGCGAAGAGGGCGTCGCGGACGGCGCCCCGGACGACCTGGCCGAGACCGGGCGGCGGGTGACGCCCGCTGGTCGGCGCACCAGGCGGATCAGCGCGACCTCGGCGCGGTACGCGCGCGGGGCTGCCGGTGCCGCCGGTCGTGGCTAAGCTCGGCCGATGCATCGATCGCGGTGGTACGCCCTCATCATCGACGCGCCGCGGGACGAGGCGGGGGAAGCGGCCGCGTTCTGGTCCGCCGCGCTCGGCGCGGACCTGCGCACCGATCCGGCCGAACCGGAGTTCACCGGCCTGGCCGACGTGCTGCCGGGGCTGGTCACCGCCGTGCAGTCGGTCGGCGACGCGCCCCGCTACCACCTCGACATCGAGACCGACGACGTGGCCGCCGAGGTGGAGCGGCTGTGCGGGCTGGGCGCCACGCCGGTGTCCCGCTGGCTCGACTGCCACGTGCTGCGGGCGCCGGGCGGGCACCTGCTGTGCGTGATTCCGGTGGCGAGCGACAGCGAGCTGTTCGACAAGACCGCCACCCGCTGGCCGTGACCCGGCGCCCCGGCGGTGAGCCGGGGCACCGGTGCCACGGGGTCAGGAGCCGTACGGCAGCGTGACCGTCGAGCTGTTGCCGACGCCGAGGATCGTGGGCGCGCCGCCGATGGCGTTCCACACCTCGACGCGTACCGTGCCGCCGGCCAGGTTGCCCAGCGTGCCGGTGGACGAGAGCAGACCCTGCGTCTGCCGGTAGCGCTCCGCGCCCGGGACCGGATCGGTGGCGAAGTACCGGTAGGTCTCCACCCGCTCGACGCTGCCGTTGCCGGTCAGGTCGTAGGAGACCCGGATCTGGACGCCGTTGCCGACCGCGGTGCCCGCGTCGACGGCCAGGTCGAAGGCGGTCGCCCCGCCGGTGTACGCGCCGGTCAGCCCGGTGGCGGTGAACACCTGCGGGTTGGTGGGCGTGCCGTCGGAGTTGCCGGACGCCGCCGCCACGTTCACCGTGCCGGAGGTGCCGGCGGTGCCGTCCAGGCCGCCGCCGGACCGCAGGTACCGGACCGGCTTCAGCGGGCTGCCCGTACCCGTCGGGCTGGGGCTCGCGGAGGTCGGCGTCGGGCTCGCGGTGGTCGGGGTGGGGCTCGGCCCCGACGTCGAGGGGCTGCCGGTCGGCACGGCCCCGCCGCCGGTGGCGTTGCCGCCGCTCCACGTGTACGCCCCGGACGTGGCGGTCTTCCCAGCCGGCACGGCGAGCGTGACGCCGGTGGAGAACGTGACGGTCAGCGGCCGGGCGGTGATGTTCGACGCCACGTAGGTGCGGACGCCGTTCTTGACGAACACCTTCGCCAGCGGGTGGTTCGCCGTCACCGTGGTGTCCACGGTGCCGAGCGCGGCCAGGTTGCGGATCCAGTGGAACGTGTGCGCCTTGCTCTCCCCCTCCTCACTGGTGAACCCGCTGTTCGCCCGGAAGTTGCGCAGCGCCTGCTCGCCGTCGCCGAGGGCCAGGAACTCCCAGATGATGTCCTGCCACACCGTCGGCGGGCCGCCCTTGTTGGTGACCAGCTCGGCGTAGTTGGCCTTGACGTACTCGGGGAAGTCGCCCAGGTAGAGGTGCCCGCCGGTGATCGGCAGCATGTTGATGCCCTGGATCATCTCGGGCGCCGCGGAGAACCAGGTGGAGTACGACCCGCCGTCGCCCCAGACCATGCCGACCGTCTTGTGCCCGAACGCGGACGGGAAGTTCTGGTCGTACACGTCGAACCAGTACTCGGAGATGGCCGCGGACTGCGTGGTCCACAGGTAGACCCCGGCGTCACGGACGGCGGTGTCGCCGGTGGCCTGACCCCACTGGATCAGCGCGTTGGCGAAGTTCATCCCCTCCGACGAGGACTCCTGGTTGTTGCCGGCGAAGAACGGCGCCAGGCCGGAGGCCCAGTCGTGGCCGGCGTAGATGTCGAAGTCCCGCAGGTAGGGGAAGCGGCTGTCGGCGCGGTCGTAGTTGTTGGCGTCCCGGATGAGCAGGTCGACCATGCCGCCGTAGCGGCTGTCGTCGGCCCACCCCGGGTCGAACTTGGCGACGGTGGCGGCGGCGGCGATGAAGTAGCCGTAGTGGAAGTGGTGGTCGTTGAGGTCCTCGTCGGAGCCGTACGAGGCGGGGTAGCCGATCAGCGTGCCCCAGTTGCGGTCGTAGTAGAACAGCTGGCCGGTCTCGCCGGAGCCGGCGGTGAGCCAGTTCGTCAGCCGGTTCTTCATGGCGGTCAGCGCCGCGTCGCGGACCGAGGTCTGCCCGAGCTGGTCGGCGATCTCGGCGATCCGGGCCGCCCGGCCGAGTCCCTTGCCGGCCCAGTACGTGTCCGGGCCGCTGACGCCCTCGGGGTTGCCCTGCTCGGCGTTCAGGTAGCCGGTGACTGTGGACAGGTCCGCGCCGCTGGAGTCGCCCACGGCGGGCACCTCCGGCAGCACGCCGGTGAAGCGCATCGTGGTGGTGAACGACGGCACGCCGGTGAGCACCCGCATGGCGCCGCGCGCCGAGACGTAGGTCTGGCTGATCGGGGTGGCGCCGGTGAGGCTGCGCCACTGGTGCGGGTAGAGCGCCACGACCGTCTTCGTCTCGCTGCCCTCCCGCGGGGTGGTGGTGAACGCGTACGTGGTGCGCACCGTGCCGGCGGACGGGTCGTAGGCGTAGCTCATCCGGGTGCCGGTGACGTGGGCGTGGGCGTACCGGCCGAAGGTGTCGGCGAGGGCGGCCCGGTCTCCGCCGCCGGGCAGCACCGCGACCGAGAAGTACCCCTTGCCGGCCAGCGTGGAGCTGATGCCGGTGCCGTTGACGGTCCAGGTCGCGCCGCTCGGGGCGTACGCGACGTAGTCGTGGCCACGGACGGTGAAGCCGATGGTGGCGCCGGAGTTGCGCCAGACGGTGGGCGTCCCGGCGGCGGTGAGCTGCGCGGTGCCGCCGCTGACCGTGTAGTAGCTGATCGGCAGCCCGTGGCCGATGGTGGCGCGCATGGTGCGGCTGCCGTCGCTCCAGTCCGCGGTGACGGTCCAGTCGCTCCACCCGGCGGCCTTCACGACCGGCGCGGACAGCCCGGGCATCCCGACGCGGACGTCCTCGGTGTACGGGTAGTGGAACTCCCCGACGCCGGTCGCGGTACCGCTGATCGCGGGCGTGGTGGTGTACGACAGCCCGAGCCCGTTGGTCTCGGCCTTGGCCGCCAGCGGGTGCGCGTGCAGGACCTCGCTGCCGGTGCAGTTGTTGCGCTTCCAGATCAGCGAGGACCACCAGTCGTTCGTGGGGATCGCGCCGGCCGGCGCGTCGGCGGTGGTGAAGGTCCTCGGGTTGGTGCTGATCGCGCCGCAGCCCTTCGGCAGCAGGGCCCCGGCGGGTCGGGTCTCGGTGTAGCTGCCCGCGCCGACGGCGCCGGCGGTCGCGGTGCCGCCACCGCCGACCACGACGCCGAGCAGGCCGGCGGCGAGCACGGAGGCGGCGACGAGGGCGGTCGCCCGGAACCCGCGACGGCGGGCCGGGGACGGGACGGGCAGGGGTACGGGGTCGGGGGAGAAGTCCCGCAGGAGGGTCATGGAGGTCCCCTTCACGAGGAGAAGGCGAGGTACGGGGGTGGTGTTCCGGCGTCGTGAGAGCGCTCTCTTGAGAAGGGACATTAAGGTTCGGGTTACGGATCCGTCAATGTCTTGTTGCGAGGGAGAGCGCTCTCCCGCGCCTACCGCGGGCTCTCCGGTCACCCCGCGAAGCCCGCTGACCAGCCACGACGGCACGCTTGAAGCGCCGCCCCCGGCCGAGACGGGCGGGGGCGGCGCTTCAAGCGTGCGCCTACGGTGAGTCAGGCGGCGGTGGCGGCGAGGCTCCGCGCGCCGGTCCGCGCCGTGCCCGTGCCCGGCTCACCGGTCTGACCGGCGCCCGGCTGCCCGGCGACGACCGGCCGCGGCGAGGTGGACTGCGGCGAGGTGGCCGGCTGCCCGGGCGCGGCGGGCTGCCGCGGCTTGCGAGCCGCGCCCAGCCCCGCCTGCGCGTTGTTCCAGGCCGCGCACGGCCACGCCGCCCCGGCGCAGCTCGGGCTGGCGCAGACGCGCTCGGCGTCCGGCTGGTGCGCGTCGGCCACCGCGGCGGCCAGGTCCCACAGCAGCGGATCGGTCACCTCCGCGGGGCGGTCGGCGACGCGGTCTGTGCTGGCTTCGGACATGATTCGGTCCCCCTGTCGTGAACGGCCCCCACCTGTTTCCGGAAACCGCCCCGGCCAAACCTGCGTGCGGCCGGGCGCGGACATAGGCTGGCCGGCGTGGCGAGGTACTACGACCTGCATCCGGACAACCCCCAGCCCCGCGTGATCCGGCAGGTGGTGGACCTGCTGCGCGCCGACGGGGTGATCGCCTACTCGACCGACTCCTGCTACGCGCTCGGCTGCCGGATCGGCAACCGCGACGGCGTGGAGCGGATCCGGGAGATCCGGCGGCTCGACGACCGGCATCCGTTCACGCTGATGTGCGCCGACTTCGCTCAGCTCGGCCAGTTCGTCAAGCTCAGCAACGCGGTCTTCCGCCAGGTCAAGTCCGTCATCCCGGGCAGCTACACGTTCCTGCTGCCGGCCACCGCCGAGGTGCCGCGCCGGTTGCAGGACCCGCGGCGGCGGGTGGTCGGGGCGCGGGTGCCGAGGCACACGGTGACCCAGGCGCTGCTGGCCGAGCTGGGTGAGCCGCTGCTGTCCAGCACGCTGCTGCTGCCCGGCGAGGACGAGCCGATGACCCAGGGCTGGGAGATCAAGGAGCGGCTCGACCACCTGATCGACGCCGTGGTCGACGCCGGTGACTGCGGGCTGGAACCGACCACCGTGGTCGACCTGTCCGGCGACGAGCCGGAGATCCTGCGCCGTGGCGCCGGCGACCCGGCCCGCTTCGAGTAGCGATCACCGATTCCGCCCCGCCGGGCCGCCGCCGTAGGGCACGGTGGGGACGGCGGACGGTGACGGGGGTACGGCGTGGAAGCACTCCTGCTGATCACGGTGCTGGGCGCCACCGTGCTCGTCGGGACCACCATCGGCGGCCGGTACAGCGTCGCGCCGCCGGTCCTGCTGATCGCGATGGGCGCGCTGATCGGCCTGCTGCCGCCGTTCGACAACCTGATCCTCGAACCCGAGGTCGTGCTGGTGCTGTTCCTCCCGGCGATCCTCTACCGGGAGAGCCTGGTCATCAGCCTGCGCGAGATCCGGGCCAACCTGGTCGTGATCGTCGGCCTCGCCGTCGTGCTGGTGATCGTCACGATGGCGGCTGTCGCGTTCACCGCGCAGGTACTCGGTGTGGCGGCGGCCTCCGCCTGGGTGCTCGGCGCGGTCCTGGCGCCCACCGACGCCGCCGCCGTGGCCGGCCTGGCCAAACGGATGCCGCGCGGCATCCTCACCACGCTGCGCGCGGAGAGCCTGGTCAACGACGGTACGGCGCTCGTGCTCTTCGCCGTGGCGGCGGGCGTGGTCGCGGGCGGGACGGTGCCCGGGCCGCTGCTGCTCACCGGCGAGTTCGTCGGCAAGTCGGCCGGCGGGGTGGCCGCGGGCCTGCTCGTCGGCGCGGTCGTGGTGCTGATCCGCAAGCACGTGGACGACCCGATGCGCGAGGGCGGGCTGAGCATCCTCACCCCGTTCGTCGCGTTCCTGCTCGCCGACGCGGTGCACGCCAGCGGCGTGCTGGCGGTCGTCGTGTCCGGGCTGGTGCTGTCCTACGCCGCGCCCCGGGTGATCCGGGCCCGCTCCCGGGTCACCGCGTTCGCGTTCTGGGACCTGTCCACCTTCATGGTCAACGGCGGCCTCTTCGTGCTGCTCGGTACGCAGGTGCCCCGCTCGCTGCGCGGCATCACCAGCCACTCGCCGACCGCCTCGCTCGGCATCGCTGTGCTCGTCGCGGCGGTCGTGGTGGCCATCCGGCTGGTCTGGGTGCACCTGTCGGTGTCGGTGCTGCAACGGGTGGACCGCCGCGAGTCGAGCCGGGCGCGGCACTTCGACTTTCGGATGCGTACCGCGGTGGGCTGGGCCGGGTTCCGTGGCGCCGTATCGCTCGCCGCGGCGCTCGCCGTGCCGGTCACCATGCACGACGGCACCCCGGTGCGCGAACGCGACCTGATCATCTTCGTCACCGTCGTGGTGATCGTGCTGATCATGCTGGTGCAGGGCACGACGCTGCCGGCCGTCGTGGGCTGGGCCGGCCTGAACGGCGACCGGGAACGGGACGAGGAGGTGCGCTGGGCCCGGATCCGGGCCACCGAGGCCGCGCTGGAGGCGCTGCCCCGGGCCGCCAGCGACGTGGGCGCCACCCAGGACACCGTGGACCGGCTGCGCGCCGACTACGAGGACCACCTGGCCGACGTTCGTGACCCGGGCGGCGAGGACGCGGAGGGGGAGCGGGAGATGGCTCGCCGGCTGCGGCTGCGGGTGCTGGACCACAAACGGCAGGAGATCACCCGGCTGCGCAACACCAGGCAGATCGACGACACGGTGCTGCGGCAGCTCCAAGCGGCCATCGACATCGAGGAGATCCGGCTGCTCGGGCCGGAGATGGAGGAGTGAGCCGCTGCCGCCCGCGCCGGTGGGCCGGCGCGGGCGGCAGCCGGGTCAGCGCGGGTCGACAGCGACCACGGTGTACGGGGTGGTCGGCGTCGGCGGGGTGGTGAACCGGCCGTTCGGCAGGTAGAGCCGGCCGAGCGCGGCGGCCACGGTGGTCGGCACGTCGAAGCCCGGATCGGTGATGACCCGGCGCAGCGTGCCAGTGGTGCCGGAGCGGTTCAGGTCGACCACGGCGACCTGGTTGAGGAAATTCTGCACCACGTACAGCGTGCGGCCGAGCAGCAGCAGGCCGTCGCCGTTGAGGAACGTGGCGCCCGGCACGTCGACGGCGGTGGTGACGCCGGTGGCCGGGTCCACCCGGAACAGCGTCCCGGTGTTCGACTGCACGACGATCAGCGCCCGCCCGTCCTGGGTGGGCGCGATGCCGTTGAGGTTGACGCCGGTGCCGGCCTGCTGGAAGTCGCCGGTCAGCGGCAGCATGGTGAAGCCGTCGGCGGGCGGCAGCGTGCCGCCGCGTCCCAGCGGCAGGCGGTAGAGCACCGGCCGGTTCGAGTCGGTGAACCAGGCGGCGTCGCGGGTGAGCGTGACATCGTTGACGAACGTCGGCGCCTCGGCGAACCGGTAGCTCGCGAGCACAGCGCCGGTGCGGGTGTCGATGACCCGGGCGTCCCCGGCGGTGCCGCCGGCGACGAAGAGCCGGCCCCGCGGGTCGACCTTCAGGCCGAGCGAGGGGGTGCCGGTGGCGGGGCTGACCTGCTTGCCCGCTCCGGTGATCAGGTCGGCGCGGTAGATCTCGCCGGTGGCCCGCGACCCGAACCAGGCGTACCGGCCGGCGGCGGCGACGCCCTCCGGCTGGAAGCCGTCCGGCAGTGCGATGACGCTCGGGCGGCGGTCGTGGGCAGCGGCGGCCGGGGCCGGGGCGGCGGTGGTGACGAGGGTGGCGGTCAGGGCGACGCCGAGGGCGGTCCTGATGCGTCGGTTCACTGTGGTCCTTCCGGCGATGGCGGTGGAACA
Organism: Micromonospora sp. WMMA1949; assembly: GCF_027460145.1. NCBI lineage: Bacteria > Bacillati > Actinomycetota > Actinomycetes > Micromonosporales > Micromonosporaceae > Micromonospora > Micromonospora sp. WMMA1949. The sequence goes on from NZ_JAPZBG010000001.1 coordinate 5,594,718, forward strand.
GGACCCACCCCACTGTACGGTCACCGGCCGGTGACCGCCGGGGACGCGACCCGGCACGGTGCTCCCGTGCCGGGTCGCGCCGACGGTCAGCCCGCCGCGCAGGTCGGCGTGCCGGAGGGCGCGGTACCGGTGCCCTGGAACCCGAACTCGGTGGTGCCACCGGCACCGACCTGGCGGTTGTAGTCGACGTTGCGGAACGTCACCGCGCCGGTGGTGCCGCTGGCCTGGGCGCTCCAGGTGTTCGTGACGGCCGAGCCCGAGGGCACGGTGAGCGACACGGTCCACCCGTTGAGCCCGCTGGAGCCGGCGGTGATCCGTACGTTGGTGACGAAGCCGCCCGGCCACTGGTTGGTGGTGATCGTGGCGGTGCAGGCGCCGGTCGGCGGGGCAGTCGTCGTCGGCGGGCCAGTCGTCGTCGGCGGCTCACTGGTCGGCGGGGTGCTGGTCGGCGGCGCGGTCGTGGGCGGCGTGGTGCCGCCCTCGTTGAGCGCGTTCAGCACGGCCGTGTACGCCTGCTTCTTGTTGCCGCTGCCGTCGAACAGCAGCGGGGTGCCGCTGGCCCGCCAGGAGTCGGTGTCGCGGATGCCCCAGACCGTGATGCCGTTGCAGCGCGGCACGGCCAGGCAGTCCCGGGTCACGTTGCCGTACGTGGTGGCCTGGCTGCTGCCGGAGCCCTCGATGTCCAGCTCGGTGATCTGTACGTCGACGCCGAGCGCGGCGAAGTTCTGCAGCGTGGTGCGGTAGTTGCTCGGGTACGGCGACCCGCTGTTGAAGTGCGACTGGAGACCGACGCAGTCGATCGGCACGCCGCGGGACTTGAAGTCCCGGACCATGTTGTAGACGGCCTGGGTCTTGGCCCAGTTCCAGTTGTCGGTGTTGTAGTCGTTGTAGCAGAGCTTGGCGCCGGGGTCGGCGGCGCGGGCGGCACGGAACGCGGCCTCGATCCAGTCGTTGCCGGTCTGCTGGAGGTTCGAGTTGCGGCGGGCGCCGTTGTTGCCGTCGTCGAACGCCTCGTTCACCACGTCCCAGGAGTGGATCTTGCCTCGGTAGTGGGTGGCGACCTGGGTGACGTGGTTGATCATCGCGTCGCGCAGCGCGCTGCCGGACAGGCTTCCCGTCCACCCCGGCTGCTGCTGGTGCCAGAGCAGCGCGTGGCCGCGTACCCGCATGCCGTTGGCCTGGGCGTGCGCGACGAGCCGGTCGCCGGCGCTGAAGTTGAACTGGTTCCGGGACGGCTCGGTGGCGTCCCACTTCATCTCGTTCTCGGCGGTGACCATGTTGAACTCGCGGTTGAGGATGCCGACGTACGTGCTGTCGGACAACTTGTTCACCGCCACCGCCGTGCCGAAGTACCGGCCCTGCTCCGCCGCCGAGGCGCCGAGCGTCGTGCCGGCGCTGGCACTTGTCGCCATCGCTATCGTGGCGGCGGCCACCGCGGCCCCCGCCACCATCGCGACCACGGCGGTCCGCGGGCGTGACCGGGCTGCCGCGCTCCCGCTGCCGCGGGCGAGCACCTTGTCCATCTGAAACGCCTCTCTAGCCTGTCAATGGGATCGGCTCGCCTCGGCCACCGCCCGCCACGACGTCGGCTCCGCGCGGCCGCCCGGTGGCCGCGCCAGGTGGGGAGGGCTCCCCGGCACATCGTGAGTGGATCGAAGCGAATCTCTGCCCGGAGCCTACCGGAAGTGTTCCGAAAACTTAATCACCTCGATATGTCGACATGGGGGCAGGCGGCGGCCGGTCCAGGGGCGGAAGCCGAGGGCGGGCAGGGGGACGGGCGCGCGCGTACCGCCCGCCGCGACTCCGGAAGTTTCGGGAATCGCCGGTTCTGCCGGTTGAGTCGATCGCGCCCGCGGACCGATGCTTGCCGAATCGACCGTAGACGATGGAGGAGGTCCTGGAGGATGCGCCGGTCCGCGCTCGTCGTACTCGTCCTCGCCGCCCTGCTCGCCGGCATCCCGGGGGTCGCCCGGGCCGGCGTCGCCGGACCGCCGCCCGCGCCCGCCGCCCTGGCCGGGCTTCGCACGCCCGGCACCGCCTGGGGCCACGACCCGGCTACCGGCCGGCTCACCGTCACCGCCGACGACACGGTACGCGGGCGCGAGCTGGCCGCGCTGCGACGCACCGCCGACCGGTCCGGCGCGGTTCTGCGCCACGAACCCGGGCGGCTGCGCACGCTGATCGCCGGCGGTCAGGCGATCTACGGCGGCGGCGGGCGCTGCTCGCTGGGCGCGAACGTGCGCAGCGGCGCCACCTGGTACTTCGTCACCGCCGGGCACTGCACCCGCCTGGCCGCCACCTGGTACGCCGACAGCGCCCGCACCACCGTGCTGGGCAGCCGGACCGGCAGCAGCTTCCCCGGCAACGACTACGGCGTGGTCCGCTACACCGGTGCCGTCGCCCACCCGAGCGCGATCCACACCTACCCCGGGCAGGTCACCGTCACCGCGGCCGGCAGCGCGTACGTCGGGCAGGCGGTCTGCCGCAGCGGCGCCACCACGGGCGTACGGTGCGGCTCGGTCACCGGGCTGAACGCGACAGTCAACTACGCCGAGGGCAGCGTCACCGGGCTCATCCGCACGAACATCTGCGCCGAACCGGGCGACAGCGGCGGCCCGCTCTACGTGGCCGCCACCGGCACCGTCATCGGCGTTCTCTCCGGCGGCAGCGGCAACTGCGCGAGCGGCGGCACCAGCTACTACCAGCCGATCCTGGAGATCCTCGCCGCGTACGGCCTGACCATCCCCTGACCGGCCGCGCGGGCGCCGCGGCAGGCCACCCGCGCCTGATCGTTCGCCCGGTCAGGCGTCGCCGGGCACCGCCATCTCGCCCAGGCGCGACCAGTCCTGCTGCGGCACCGTCACGTTGACGATCCGGGGCGTCTCGGCCAGGTGCGGCGGCAGCGTGCGCTGGGCGGCCCGGAAGTGCTCCGACTGCACGTGCGCCGCGCCCGCCTCGTCGTCGCGGAACGCCTCGACCAGCACGTACTCGGTCGGGTCGTCGAGGCTGCGGGACCAGTCGAACCACAGGCAGCCGGGCTCGGCCCGGGTCGCGGCGGTGAAGTCGGCGGCGATCCGCGGCCAGTTGTCGGCGTCGGACGGGCGAACCCGGAACTTGGCGGTAATGAAGATCATGGGATCAGGCTACCCAGGGCCGGCGGCCGCCCGCGCGGCATCAGCTCTTGGCCGCCGGACCGAGCAGGTCGGCCGCCCGGCGGTCGGCGAACGCGGTGACCGCCTGCTGCCCGGCGCCGAACACGATCGCCAGGCCCAGCAGCGCGGCGGTGCTGCTCACGCTGGTCTCCACCAGGCCGCCGATGACCAGCATGATGCCGACCACCGCGACCAGCGGACCGATGGCGAGCTTCAGCAGCCCTTGCTGGAACGGCAGCTTGTAGGGCAGCCCGCCGGACCGTGAGGTGATCATCGAGGGCAGCGCGCTGAGGAACGCCCCGAGCGCGCCGGCGATCAGCACGAAGAACAGCAGCCGCCAGGCCGCCACGCCACCGGCGTCGGTCGGCGCCTCCAGCAGCCGTACGTCGTTGCTGCGCCACTGCACCAGCACCACCAGGACCTCCGCCACCAGTGCGAACACCGACAGCCCCAGCATGCGGTTGCGCAGCCGGCGCGCCGACTCGTGGAACTCGTCGGAGACGGCGTGGCAGCGCTGCAGCAGCGCCTGCACCCGGGCGCGCAGCAGATCCGCGGACACTCCGCCGGCCACGGTGTCGAGGTCGGTGAGCACCTTGTCGTCGGCCGGCAGCACCTGCGCCGCCGCGCTGCGGTAGGCGGGCAGCAGCCCGGTCAGCTCGTCCGCGGAGCGCAGCCCCACCATGGCCCGCTCCACCCAGTGGATCGTCTGCCACGCGTACTCGAGCTTGCCGCCGCGCAGCCACTCGATGACGCCGCTGCGCCCGAGCACCGCCTCCACCCCGGACAGTTGCGCGCGCAGTGCCGCGGCCTGCTCGAGGTCGTGCGTGGCCAGCACCGCGAGCTGCTGGTACAGGTCGTCGAGCTTGGTGCGGACGCGGACCTGCCACACCGCGCGGGGAACCGACGTGGCGGGCGGTACCGGCAGGCCCTCCGGTGCGTTCCGGGGCCCGGGTACGGCCTCGGGCTGGGTCTCCTGCTCGATCATGGCGCCCCACCTCTTTCCCCCGCGCCGCGCGGACCTGCTGTCACTATTCCCAGGTCAGGGCCATAATGGCTAGCGCACACCGGACAGTTGACACGGCTCGCGACGGCGCGGGATCCGCCCGACGGACGAGGCCGGAGCGCTCGGGCGGTCGGTAGCCTGGGCCGGTGACCGTCTACGCCCTCGCACAGATCACCATCCACGACCGGGCGCGCTACGACAGGTATGCCGCCGCCTTCCCGCCGGTGCTGGCCCGCTACGGCGGGAAGCTGCTCGCCGCCGACACCGCCCCCCGCGTGGTCGAGGGCGACTGGCCGCACCAGAAGGCGGTGCTGTTGTCGTTCGACAGCCGCGAGGACTTCGAGCGCTGGTCCACCTCGGCGGAGTACCGGGAGATCTCCCGGGACCGGGAGGCGGCCACCGACGGTGTGGTCCTGCTGCTCGACGGGATCGGTCACGCCTGGCCGGCCTGATCCGTCAGAGGCGGTGCCGCACCCACACGTTGGGCTCCACGTACGCGGCGTGGTCGTGGTCGACGTCGACGAGCACCGGCGTCAGCGCGCCGGGCACGCGTACCGGCCCGGAGGTGTCGAACGGCAGCCCCGTCCAGCGCCGCCAGTCGGCCAGCGTGCCCGTCACCGTCATCGACCGGGGCGCGACCCGCTCGATCACCCCGCCGGCGCGGACGTGCACCCGCAGCCACGGGTCGGCCGGCAGCCCGTCGGGGCGGCGCCGGGCCGCGTACTCGGTCATCGGCACGTCCGGGACGGCGGCCTTGCCGCTCGGGCGCACCGGCGCCACCAGCGTGTCGAACCCGGCGCTGGCCACCGCCGCGCGCATGGCCGCGAGCATCAGCCCGGACACCCCGCCGCCGCGCCGGTCCGGGCGCACGCAGATCTCCAGCGCGGACACCAGGTTTGGGGTGGACCCGGTGAGCCGGCCGAGCGTGGCCCGCTGGATCACCCGGTCCCAGCCGCCGTCGGGCAGCTCGTTGTCGGTCCAGCGCAGCGGCACCGCGTACCCCCGGGCCACCGCCCGGCCCGGCTCGGCCGGGTCGACGGCGGCGAAGACGAACTCGGGATACTGCTCGTGCGCGACGCCGTAGTAGATCGCGCCCATCGGATCCCAGAGCATGAACGGCGGCCAGGCGCCGTCGAAGTCGGTGTCCAGCAGCGGCGCCAGGTCGGGCCGCTGCGCCAGGGTCACGATCTCCAGAGTCACGCCGGGCAGGTTAGGGCCGCGCGGCCCGGACCGCACGCCGTTTTGTCCGCGCCGCTGGTTAGGCTGCCGCCATGGCAGATCCGTTCCGGGTCCGCGTCACCGTGCGCGGCTACGAACTCGACACGCAGGGGCACCTCAACCAGGCGGTCTACCTCCAGTACGCCGAGCACGCCCGCTGGGAGTGCCTGCGCGCGTCGGGCATCGGCCAGAACCAGCTGATCGCCGGTGGCGTCGGGCCGGTCGCGCTGGAGGTGACGGTGCGCTACCTGCGGGAGCTGCGCGGCGGCGACGAGGTCGACGTGACCTGCGAGTTCCACTGGGGCGAGGGCAAGACGTTCCGGATCGGCCAGGAGTTCACCCGCGCCGACGGCACCCCCGTCGCCTCGGTGTCCGGCGTCGGCGGCCTGCTCGACCTCGCCGAACGGCGGCTCGTGCCGGACCCGCGCGAGCGGTTCCGGGCACTGGCCACCGACCCCGTGCCGATGAACCTGTAGGGCACCGGTCAGCCCGCCGCGCGCAGGTAGGCGAGCACGGCGAGCACCCGCCTGTTGGTGTCCTCGTCCGGCGGCAGACCGAGCTTGGCCAGGATGTTGCCCACGTGTTTGCCCACGGCCGCCTCGGTGACGTGCAGCCGCGCCGCGATCGCGCTGTTGGAGTGGCCCTCGGCGATCAGGCCCAGCACCTCCCGCTCCCGCGGGGACAGTGCGCCGAGCGGGTCGCGCGGACGGCGCAGCAGGTGCCGCACCACGTCCGGGTCGACGGCGGTGCCGCCGGCCGCCACCCGGCGCAGCGTCGCGGCGAACTCCTCGACGTCGGCCACCCGGTCCTTGAGCAGGTAGCCGACCCGGTTGCCGTCGCCGCTGTCGAGCAGCGCGGCGGCGTACCCGCTCTGCACGTGCTGGCTGAGCACCACCACGGCGAGGTCCGGGCGTTCGGCGCGCAGCGCGACGGCCGCGCGCAGGCCGTCGTCGCGGTGCTGCGGCGGCATCCGGATGTCCGTGACCAGCAGGTCGGGCCGGTGCGTACGGACCGCGTCGAGCAGTTCCGGTGCGGAGCCGACGGCGGCGTCCACCGCGAAGCCGAACCGGGTCAGCAGGCCCACCAGGCCCTCCCGGAGCAGGACCTCGTCCTCGGCCAGGACGACCCGGGTCACGGACGGCACGGCAGCTCCACCCGCACGAGGGTAGGCCCACCGGGCGGGCTGGACAGCAACAGGCGTCCGTCCACCGCGGCCACCCGGTCGGCGAGCCCGGTCAGGCCGGTGCCGCGCGCCGGATCGGCGCCGCCCCGGCCGTCGTCGCGCACCTCCACCACCAGCAGGCGGTCGGTACGGGTCAGCCGTACCTGCGCCCGGCCGGCTCCGGCGTGCCGGGCGACGTTGCCGAGCGTCTCCGAGACCACGTACCAGGCGGTGGTCTCCACCAGCTCCGGCACCGGGCGGGTCAGGTCGGCGTGCACGGTGACCGGGACGACCGACCGTGCGGCCAGGTCGCCGACGGCGGCGGCCAGGCCGAGTTCGGTCAGCTGCGGCGGGCGGATGCCCTGGACGATCCCGCGCAACGTCACCATCAGCTCCTTGGCCTGCTCGTGCGCCGCCGCGAGCGGCTTCGCCGCCGGGGAGTCGTCCGGCACGTCGAGGCGGGCCAGCCCGAGCTGCAGGGTGAGGCTGGTCAGGCGCGGCTGCACGCCGTCGTGCACGTCCCGCTCGACGCGGCGGCGCTCGGCCTCGTAGGCGCTCACCAGGCGGGCCCGGGACCGGGTCACCTCACGCAGCGCGGTACCGCCGGGCGCGCCGTCGAGCAGCAGGCGGGCCACCGCCGCCTGGGCCGCGACGAGCAACCCGGCCAGGTAGACCAGCGCGGGGACCGCCAGCAGGCCGGCGACCGCGTACGGCACCGCCTCGGCGGGGGAGCCGACAGTGGCCCAGACCAGCACGATGCGGTCCTCGCCGTCGGCCAGCCACGGACCGGCGACGAGGGCCACGTCCACCAGCACGAGCAGACCGAACATCCCGTACGCCAGCGGCACCGCCACACCCAGCACCGCCAGGTACGCGCCCTCTCGCCACCCGTCGGCGGTGGTGAGGCGGGCGGCGATTCCGCGCCACCTCGGCGCGGTCACCGGCCGGTCGTCGACCAGGCCGAGCCGCCACCGCTCGATCGCTGCCACCGGCGCGGCGGCCAGCGGGGCGATCGCCACCACCGCCAGCGCCAGCACGGCCAGCACCGCCAGCGCCAGGGCGTCGACCGGGCGGCCCTGCCGCAGCGCGCCGGCCACCAGCAGCAGCGGTGCGGCGACCACCGCCGCGCCGAGCGCCGCTGCGCCGGCCAGGGGCAGCGTCGTGGCGGCGTACGCCAGGGTCCGCCACGGCCACGCGGAGAGCAGGTAGCGGCGACCGCGCAACGCGGCCGCCAGCCCGTGATCGATGGTCATGGCCCGACGCTAGCCAGGCCACGCCGCCCGCCCCAGCCGGCTGGGGCCCCTCTCCGGGTAGGTCTGGCCCTACCCGGAACCGGCCCGCCACGCCCCGTGCGCCGGGGTGCCCCGAGGCGGTGCGATCGGCGGATGAGAAACCGCCTCGCGGGCGCCTGCTGGCTGCTCGCCGCCGTGTCGTTCCTGGTCGCCAACGTGGTCGTCGGCCTGGCCTGGGACCAGCCCGGGTTCAGCTGGGCCGAGCACAACATCAGCGACCTCGGCAACGTGACCTGCGGTGTGTGGGACACCAGCCGGCCCCGCCCGGTCTGCTCGCCGTGGCATCCGGCCATGAACGCCGTCTTCGTCGGCACCGGGCTGCTGCTCGCGCTCGGCGCGCTGCTCGCACACCGGGCGTTGCGCCCGGGCCCCGCCGCGGCCGTCGCCGTCGCGTCGACAGTGGCCGCCGGATCCGGGTACGTGCTGGCCGGCCTCTACCCGGCCGACGTGGACGAGAACCGGCACGTGCTCGGCGCGCTGCTGGTCTTCGCGCTCGGCAACGCCGCCCTGCTCGCCGCCGCCCTCGCCGGCCGGTCGCCGCTGCTGCGGCAGCTGCGGACCGTCAGCGCGGTCCTCGGCCTGCTCGGGCTCGCCGGCACCGTGCTGTTCCTGGCCCGGGTGGACACCGGCATCGGTGTGGGCGGCATGGAGCGTGTCGCCGTGTTCCCGCTGTTCGCCTGGGTCACGACGGCCGGGCTGCGGCTGATCCCGTTTCGCCGGGCCCGGCCCCTATCCTGACCGGATGGAGCTGGCGTTCAGCGGCGAGGTGTGGTTCTGGCGCGGCCCGGCGCCGTACCAATTCGTCACCGTGCCCGACGAGCAGAGCGCGGCGATCGAGGCCGCCTCGGCGTCGGTCACCTACGGCTGGGGCATGATCCCGGTGACGGTCCGCATCGGTGACACCGACTGGCGGACGTCACTGTGGCCGAAGGACGGCCGGTACGTGGTGCCGCTGCGGGTCGCGGCGCGCCGGGCCGAGGGCATCGAGCTGGGCGACCGGGTCGACGTTCGGCTGACGGTGGACGTGTGACCGGGCCGGAGCTCGCCGAGGCGGGCCGGCTGCTCGCCGCCGCGCGGCGGCCGGTGGTGTTCACCGGGGCCGGCATGTCGGCCGAGAGCGGCGTGCCGACGTTCCGGGACGCCCAGACCGGGCTCTGGCAGCGGTACGACCCGCAGGAGCTGGCGACCCCGGCGGCGTTCCGGGCCGACCCGGCGCTGGTCTGGGGCTGGTACGAGGCACGCCGGCGCGGGGTGCGCCGCGCCGAGCCGAACCCGGGGCACCGGGCGGTGGCGGCGATCGCGGCCCGGCTGCCGGACACCGTGGTGATCACGCAGAACGTCGACGACCTGCACGAGCGCGGCGGGGTGCCCGCTCCGGTACGCCTGCACGGCAGCCTGTTCGCGCCCCGCTGCTCGGCCTGCGCCCGGCCTGCGCCGCTGCCACCCGACCTGCCGCCGCGCTCCGGCGTGCCGGTGCCGTCCGGCGGCCCGGAGACGCACGACGAGGCGGAACCGCTCGGCGGGCGGGAGGCCCACGGCGCGGCGGAACCGCCCGGCGGGCCGGAGGCGCATGCGCCGGAACCGCGGGACGGGCCGCTGACCCCGCCTGCCTGCGCCGGATGCGGCGCGCCCGTACGGCCCGGAGTGGTGTGGTTCGGCGAGGCGCTGCCGGCGGCCGCGCTCGACGCGGCGGTCGAGGCGGCCTCCGGCTGCGACCTGCTGCTGACGGTGGGCACCTCGGCGCTCGTGCACCCGGCCGCCGAGATCCCCCTCGTGGCGGCCCGCCTCGGCGCGCCCGTGGTGCAGGTGAACCCGGTGCCGACGCCGCTGGACGCGATCTGCGCGGTGAACCTGCGCGGCCCGGCCGGCGAGGTGCTGCCCGCGCTGGTCCGCGCCGCCTGGCCGGACGCCGACGCCGGCTGAGCTGCCCGCCGCCGCCCGGCCGGACAGCCCGGCCGCGCCGCCTCGTCGTGCCGCCCGGGCACCGGTCCGGCGCACCGAGCCGGGCGTGATCGCGGGAATCGCCAGATCGCCCGTCCGGGGCCGCCTACCGTCGGCGCAGGAGGTGGACCGGCGGAGGGCGGCGGACGTGGCACGCGAACGGGTTCGAGGAAGGCTGCACGCGCCCCGGCCGGGGCCGGACCAGCGCCGGGTCACCCCCTTCGAGATCTTCTTCGACCTGGTCTTCGTCTTCGCGCTCACCCGGATCATGGCGCTGATCGAGCCGCACCCGACCCCGGCCGGGATGGCCAAGGGGCTGCTCCTGCTCGTGCTGCTCTGGGTGGCGTGGCTGTCGTACACCTGGTTGGGCAACCACACGCCCGCCGACGTCGGGGTGGTGCGCGGCGGGTTCCTGGTCGCGATGGCCGCGTTGTTCCTGGCCGCGCTCGCCATGCCGGAGGCGTGGACGCCGGGTTCGGGGCTGGACGGGCCGTTGATCGTCGTGCTGGCCTACGTGGTGCTGCGCGTGGTGCACCTGACGCTGTTCCACTGGGCCGCGGCGGGTGACCCGGAACTGCGCGCCCGGATCCGGTTCTTCGCGTTCGTCAGCGCCGCCGGCTGGGTGCCGCTGCTGCTCGGCGCGCTGACGGACGGCGCCGCGCACGCGGCGCTGTGGGTGCTGGGCTTCGCCGTCGAGGTGGCCGGCCAACGACTGTCGTACGCCCGCCGGGGCGCCTGGCCGCTGCGCAGCCCGACGCACTTCGCCGAGCGGTACGGCCTGGTGCTGATCATCTCGCTGGGGGAGTCGCTGGTGGCCGCGGGGGTGGGCGCGGCCTCGGCGGTCACCGAGCCGCCGGTCCTCGCCGTGGCGCTCGTGGCCTTCGTGGTGACCGTCTGCCTCTGGTGGCTCTACTTTCGCCGCACGTCCCCGGCGGCGGCCCGGACGCTCGCCACCGCACCGGCGGCGCAGCGGGACCGGATGGCCGCGGACGCCTACAGCCAGACCCATCTGTTGCTCGTCGCCGGCGTCATCTTCCTGGCGCTCGGCGTCGAACAGGTGCTGGAGCACGTCGCCGATCCGCAGGCCGGGCCCCGGCTGAACGGCTCGGCGGCGGTGGCGCTGTTCGGCGGCGCGGCCGTCTACCTGGCCGGACGGCTGCTGTTCCGGCGGTTGACCGGTCAGCCGGTGGGTGCGGCCCGGCTGGCCGTCGCCGGTGCGGCGTTGCCGCTGGTCGCGCTCGGGACGGTACTGCCGCCGGCGCTGGCGCTGGCGGCGCTGGCCGGGCTGCTGCTGGTCGCGATCGCCGTCGATCGGCGCGGTGAGCCGTCCGCCGCCGGGCGGTCGACGGTCACCGACGCGCATCAACCGGTCTGAGGCCGGATCACCGGGCGTGGCGGGTGAGCCTCACGCGCCGCGCGGCGCCCGCTTCGGGAAGACGGTGTACGCGACCGGCCAGAACACCAGCCAGCCCGCCATGACCACGGTGAGCCGGCCGGCCCAGGCCCACAGTTCGGCGGTCCGGTCGGTGTCGCCGACCACGGCGATGCCGGCGAGCAGCACCGCGCAGGCGACCGCCCAGCCGATCATGGCCTTGCCCCATTCGCGCCACTCGTGCCGGGCCCGCGCCATCCCGTACTTCGGGGCCCGGTGCGGGGGAGGGCCGCCGGCGAACCGGTGCGCGAACCGCTCGTCGGCCCAGCGCATCATGCTGTGCCCGAACGCCACCGAGAACCCGAGGTACGCGGCGGCGAGGCCGTGGGCGAAGGTGGCGGTCGCGCCCCGGCGCAGGTCGATCATCGTGGCGGCCAGCAGCACCAGGTCGACGACCGGTACGGCGATCAGCAGGGCGGCGCCGAGGCGGGGCCGGCGCAGCGGGTACCGGGCGATCAGTCCGGCGAGCAGCACCACCCAGAACGCCACCTCACATCCGACGATCACTGCGACGAGCATCCGGCCCCCTTTTTTTAGTACGCTGTGCGATAACCGTAACAGCGGCCGTCAACCAGCCTCCGGAGGGGTCCGTGCCCAAGATCGTCGACCACGGCGCGCGCCGTGCCGAACTGGCGCGGGCGATGTGGCGGGTCGTCTACCGCGACGGCGTCGGCGCCGCCACCGTCCGCAGCATCGCGGCCGAGGCGGGCTGGTCACCGAGCGCGCTGCGGCACTACTTCGCCACCCAGACCGAGCTGCTGGTGTTCGCCATGGAACACGTGCAGGCCGAGGCGGCCGAGCGGATCGCCACCGGCGACCGCAGCGGCAGCCCGCGCCAGGTCGCCCAGCGGATCCTGGAACAACTGCTGCCGATGGACCGCCAGCGCGTCCGCGAGGCCGAGGTGTGGCTGCTGCTCGCCGCGCGCGCCCAGACCGACCCGGCGGCGCGGGCCCGGATGGCCGACGCGGACGACGGCATCCGCCGCGCCGCCGAGTTCGCCGTCGCGCTGCTGACCGGGAAACCGGCCGCCGACCCCGAGGCGGTCGCCGGGCTGCACGCCCTGCTCGACGGGCTCGCGCTGCACGCGCTGCTGTACCCCGATCGGATGCCGCCCGCGCGCGCCCGGGAACTGCTCGGCGCGCACCTGGACGCGCTCGCCGCGTCCTGACCGCCTCAGTCGCCCGTCGGGCGGCCCATCGCCGCGCCCAGCTCGGCGCGGCTGGCGATGCCCAGCTTGCGGTAGACCCGGGCCAGGTTGGCCTCCACCGTCTTCGGGCTGATGTAGAGCGCGTCGGCGATGAGCCGGTTGGTCTGGCCCCGGGCGGCGAGCCGGGCGACCCGCTCCTCGGTCGCGGTCAGCGCCGTCGGGGCCCGAGTGCGGGCACCGATGCGGCCCAGCTCCGCCCGCGCCCGGTCGGCGAACGCGGACGCGCCGAGCGCGTCGAACTCGGCCGCCGCCGCGTCGAGCGCCGCCCGCGCCTCCCGCCGTCGCCGCACCCGCCGGTACGCGCGCCCGGCGGCGAGCAGGCAGCGGGCCCGGTCCAGCGGCAGCACCGTCTCCGGCACCGCGGCCCGGGCCCGCGTCAGCGCGTCCAGCGCCTCGCCCGGATCCGCCCCGGTCGCCCCGGCCAGCAGCACCCGGCTGCGGGCCAGCCCGAGCGTCGTCCACGGGCGCGGCAGCCTGCGGTGGCGCCCGGCCAGCCGGTCCAGCGCGGCGTGGGCGGTGTCCAGGTCACCTGCGCCCACGCACGCCTCGATCCAGTCCGGCTCGAAGCGCTGCCCCAGCGGTTCGGCGATGCCCGACCCGTCGAGGTCGGCCGCGAGCGCGCCGTACGCCGTCGCGGCGGTGGCCCACTCCCCGCGGGCCAGCGCCACCAGCCCGGTGAGCTGGTGGTGCAGTCGCCGGCTCCACGCGTCGCCGAGGTCGTCGTCGCGGCGCAGCCCGGCGGCCGCGGCACCCGCCTGCGCCAGCCGCCCCCGGTGCGCGTCGAGCACACCGGCCAGCCAGCTCTCGCCCACCAGCCCGGTGCCCAGCTGCTCACCCAGATCACGGGCGGCGGCGATGTGCGTACCGGCCTCGGCGAAGCGCCCCGCCAGCAGCTCCGTCTCGCCGAGGTGGGTGAGTACCTCGTGCCGCAGCGGGTCGTCGCCGCGCGCCACCGCCAGGTCCAGCATCAGGTGCAGCCGGGCCCGAGCCCGGTCGTGGTCGTCGACCGACTTCCACCAGATCGCCGGCACCGAACCGGCCAGGAAGGACGGCTCACCGTCCTCCAGTGACAGGGCCCGGTCCAGCAGGTCGGTGGGCGCCGGGCCGCCGGCGCGTACCTCGTGGAAGAACAGCAGCAGCAGCGCGGCGGTGAGCAGCGGGCGGTGCTCGTCCCGGTCGGACAGGCGGGCGATCGCGGCCCGCGCGTGCCGGCGGGCGGGCTCCGGCTGGTCGTGGAACATGGTCAGGTGCGTGTGGATCCGCCCGGCCAGGTCGCCGTCCGGCCCGGCGGCGGCGAGCGCCTGCTCGGCGACGCGGACGGCGGTGACCAGGTCGTCGGCGCACCACGCGACGAGCGCGCGCAACAGCAGCGCCTCGCCGCGTTCGGCGCCGGTCAGCTCGCCCGCCGCCGCCTCGGCGGCCCGCCCGGCCGCCGCGTAGTCGCCGCTGTCGATGCGGCACTGCACCGCGTCGAGGCGGCGCCGGTTGCGGTCGGCGGTGGCGGACGGCGGGGTCAGCTCGGCCGCCCGGGCGTACCAGTCGGCGGCGAGCGCTGACGCGCCGCGCATCCGCTGCCGGGCCGCCGCGGCGGCCAGGTCGGCGGCGACGGCGGCGTCCGGCGCCACTGTGCACCGGGACAGGTGCCGGGCCCGCTCGTCCGGGTCGGCGACCGCGCCGGCGAGCAGCGCGTGCAGCCGTCGCCGGGCCCCCGGCGGGATGCTCTCGCGCACCGCCGCCGCGTACCGGGGGTGTGCGAAGTCGACCCGGCTCGGGGTGACCACGACCAGCCCGGCGTCCTCGGCCGCGTCCAGCGCGCCGGCCGGCACGCCCGCCGCCGCCAGGTCCCGCAGCGTCGGCACGCTCAGCAGCGCGGCCAGCCGCACCGCGTCCCGGCTCGGGCCGGGCAGCGCCCGCAGCGTCTCGGCGAGCAGCAGGCGCAGCGACGACGGTACGGGCAGGTCCTCGTCGTGGGCCGGTGGGCGGGGCAGCCGCAGCACCGCCCGGGCCAGCTCGATGGCGAGCAGCGGGTTGCCGTCGGCGTCGCGGGCCAGCCGGTCGGTGAGCGGACGGCTGAGCGTGCCGCCGAGCCGGGCCGCCAGGACGCGGTGCAGGTCCGCCGGGGTGAGCGGGGGCACGTCGGCACGCAGCAGCCGGTGCCGCCCGGTCGGGTCGTCGTCCAGTCCGAGCGGCACCGGAACCGGCGGGCCGTCCCCGGTGCGGTGGGTGGCCAGGACGGCGGGCCACCGGGTCAGCCGGCGCAGCGCGAACCGCAGCGCCCGGGCGCTCGGCGGGTCCAGCCACTGCGGATCGTCCACCGCGAGCAGGACGCGCGGCGCCTCGGTGACCGCCGCGTCGAGCAGGGTACGGGTGGCGGCGCCCACCGCCCGCTCGTCCACCGCGTCGTCGTGCTCGCCGGTCAGCAGCACCATGTCGGCGGCGACCCGCTGCGGCGCGGGCAGCAGTGGTAGCGCGTCGGCGAGCGGGCGCAGCACGTCGGCGAGAGCCGCGTAGGGCAGCGCGCTCTCGGCCTCGGTGGGCGCGGCGGACAGCACCCGCCAGCCGGTCCGCCCGGCGTGGGCGACCACCGCCCGCCAGAGCGCGGTCTTGCCGATGCCGCTCGGGCCGTCGAGGAGCACCGGCGTACCGGCGGTCAGGGCACGCCACACCCGCTCGACGACCGCGTCGCGGCCGACCAGTGCGGCGTCCATGGCGGGATGGTGGCACAGCCGCGCCCGCGAACCCAGCGTCGGCGCGGCCTAGCCCGGAAGCTGTCCGCATATCGAGACGGGCGGGATCACCTCCTGGTTGCGGTACACGGTGGCGCTCCAGCTCGGCCCGCCCGACGCCACGATCGGCGGGATCCGCGGTGCCCGGGACGGGCTGAGCAGGCTGAGGAACTTGTTGATCACCTGGACGACGGGTTCCAGGATCCGGTAGCCGATCCCGAACCGCGCATGCACACCGAGCCCGACGCCCCGGCACAGCGCGTACGGGGCGCCGAGCGCCGAACCGATAGTGGCGCCGTACGAGGTGACCAGCTCGAACCAGATCCCGGCGGTGAACAGGAACGCGCTGATCCCCATGGTGAACCGCACGCCGTGCCGGACCACGAGGCCCATCACGCCGACCGGCACGCCGGTGAGCGAGTCGAGCAGGCTCACCCGGCGGGCGAAGCCCTCCGTCACGCGTGAGCCCACCTGGCCGCCGGCGTAGCCGAACCCGAGCTTGCCGGCCAGCGCGTACTCCCCGGAGCCGCGGAACGTGCCCCGCTTGGCACCGAACGCGGTGGCCACCTCCAACGTCTGGTTCACCGTGAACGACAGCGGCAGGCCGGCGACCAGCCCGATCGGGAACGCGATGTCGACCGGGACCGGGAACGTGCGGCGGTGGTTCTGCCCGCCGTCGATGCCGGCGGTGAAGTCCACCTTGATGCCGAAGCCGCCACCGATCTCCAGCTCGGCCCGGTTGACCTTGCCCGCGCCGATGGCCAGATGGAACGACGCCGTGGGCCGTCCGACGGTGAGCGTGACGGTGCCGGCCACCCGGAGGCCGCCGTCGTCGTACGTGAAGTGCGTGCCGACGCCACCGGCGCAGCAGAACGTCCGGACCCGGTAGCCGTGGGCGCCGGCGGCGGCCTGCCCACCCGGCGCGGGTGGCGGCTGCGCGGGCGCGACGGCGAGCGGACGGGACCGGCCGAGCGTGCCGCCGGCCGCCGCGACCTCCCGGGTCCACGACGGCTCACCCGCCACGTAGACGGTCGGGTTGTCGAGGGTGACGCCGTCCCCGCCGAACGTGCCGTCGCGGATCACCTCGGTGAGGGTGACCGGGCCGATCGTGACGACCAGGTCGCCGCCGTCCTCGGCCAGGTCGAGCACCCGGCCCACGCCGCGTCCGGTGAGGAACATGACCCGGCCGGGCGCGAGCCGGTCGGCGTCGCGGGCACCGGGATCGAGCCGCCAGATCAGCCCGTCCGGGCTCACCGACCGCACGGTCCGGCTGCCGCCGCCGACCAGCACCACGTCCGGTTGCAGCGTGACGTCCTTCCCCGGCGCCGGGGCCCGCCCGTACCGGGGCTGCCCGTCGTCGCCCGCGTCGGCCGGGCCGGGTGTGGGGCCGCCGCAGCCGGTCACCGCGAGCAGCACCGCCACGCCGGCCGCGAGCAGCCGACGGCTGCGCACCGCCGCCGTCACATCCGGCCGGCGACGGTACGGGCGAGCCGTTCCA
This sequence comes from Micromonospora sp. WMMA1949, assembly GCF_027460145.1. Taxonomy (NCBI): domain Bacteria; kingdom Bacillati; phylum Actinomycetota; class Actinomycetes; order Micromonosporales; family Micromonosporaceae; genus Micromonospora; species Micromonospora sp. WMMA1949. Next base: position 5,611,350 of record NZ_JAPZBG010000001.1, read on the forward strand.
GCGGCGCCCGGTTCTCCTGCGGGTCGTTCAGCCGCACCAGCCGTACGGCGACCCACAGGTCGCCCTTGCGCAGGAAGAACGCCTCCGCGGTGAGCAGTGCCTCGTCGGCCGTGCCGGCCAGCTCACGGATCTCGTGCTCGAGCTGCCGCTCGATGTCGAGGTACTTCTTGGCGCCCTCACCCACGAACACCTCGACCTGGGCGGTCGGCCCGCTTGTCGGACCGGTGTAGGTGCACGACTGCCCGGCCACCACGGGTTCGTCCAGCGGCGTACCGGCGAGACGTTCGGCGTCGGCCTTGGACACCAGCGCGCAGGCGTCCGGCCCGGCGGCGTCGTCCACCGGTTCGGTGCTCGGCTCGGCCGGCGCCTCCCCGGTCGGCTCCGCCACCGGCGCGCCCGCACCGGGCGCGGCGCCACCGGCGGGCGGTGGTTCGTCGCCGCCGCATCCGGCGGACACGGTGAGCAGGGTCGCGGTCAACGCGAGCGCGACCAGTCCTCGGGTTCGCACGCCTGCCCCCGCTCAGGCCGGGATGGCGTCGAGGACGCGGCGCAGGATCTGTTCGTTACCTGCGGTGCCGCCCTCGAAGCTGCTGATGGTCACCGTGTACGTGCCCTTGCCGTCGATCAGCACCGCCTCGCCGCGCACGTCCTTCACGGCGAGGTAGCCCCGCTCGCCCCGGTCCAGGTCTACGACCTTCTCGTACTGCTGGCCGGCCTGGTCGTGCTGGTAGTCGTAGGTGGCCTTGCCGGCGGCGGCCGATGCGGTGGTGACCGCCAGCTGGGCGATGCCGTCGCCGAACGAGCAGTTGCCCTCGTCGCGCAGCTTCCGGTCGACCAGTTCGGCGACCTGGGCGGCGGTGAACGGGCACGGCGGGCGGACGTCGCCCACCGCGCCCGCGTCGGTGTCGCCGCCGTCCTCGTCCGCCGCGGTGTCGGCCGAGCCGCTGTCGACGATCCCGCCGCCGGAGTCGCACCCGGCCGGCGCGAGCAGGGCGAGCAGCAGCAGCGGTAGCGCCAGGCGGGCGCGGCGGGAACGAACGGTCCGGACCGGTGTGAGCGCGTCAGTTGCCATGGCCCGACGCTAGGCGCGCCGTCACCGGCCGTAATCGGGGGTTTCCCTATGCGGTGACCTTGCCGACGGGCTCGCCCGACCCCACCGGCGGCGCGCCCGCGCCGCTGCGCCGCCCCACCCGGATGGCGAGCCGATCCACGTAGCCGATCATGAGCGCGACGAACAGCACCACGAACAGGATCAGCATCGGCAGCGGCAGGATCAGGCCCAGCGGAAGCTCGCCGCCGCCGCCGAAAGCGCGGCTCGCGATCATCGTCACCAGCGCGGGCGCGGTGAGGCTGTCCGGACGCGTACCCACCAACGTCGTCCACAGCGGCGACTGGGCGTGCGCCAGCCAGGTCAGCAACGCGGTCACGGCCAGCATCGGCAGCGCCGGCAGCAGCAGCGTACGGCCGGCGCCACCGCCGGAGCGCCACCGCTCGTGCTGGCCCCGGAACAGCAGCGTGAACGCGAACAGCGCGGGCACCGACAGCCAGGTCGGCGGCACCAGGCCGAGGAACAGGCCCAGCTGTTCGCGCTCCATCGTGCGTTCGAAATTGGCGATGGCTAGCGGGCCGGCGCCGACGAACAACCAGGGCGCGAACGGCACCAGCAGCAGTTCGCTCCAGCGTCCGAGCGGTCGCAGCGCGCCGATCCCGAATCCGGCCAGCGCGGCGAGCGTCACCGCGACGAGTGTGGACAGCAGCGGCGGCACCCAGGTGTTGGCGAACAGGTTCGAGGTCTCGACCCCCCGGGGCAGGGGCCCGGTGTCGGAGGAGAGGTTCCGCAGCCACGGCAGCGACGCCCAGACGGTCACGCCGAGGACGACGACGAGCGCGACAGCGGTCAGCCCGACGAGCAGCGGCCGGCGGCCGGAGTAGGACTCCGCCTCCCGGGCGGCCGGGCGGTCGCGCCAGCCGTCGAACTCGATGCGCAGCCGGGTCGCCAGGATCAGCGCCACCGCGGCCAGCCCGAGCAGCCCGAGGAGCACCAGCAGCAGCGTCGACGTGGCCGATCCGACGCCCAGGCGCATCGTTCGGAACGAGGTCTGCGCGGCGGTGAACACCGGCGTCGCCGTGTAGTCGCCGCGCGGCCCGCCGCCGGTCAGGATGTAAGGGGCGGTGTAGGTCTGCAGGGCGGCGGCGAGGACGCCCAGGCCGAGCAGCCCGCCGACGGCCAGCATGGCCGGCGCGGGCCGCTGGTCGGGCTCGCGGCGGCGCAGCGCGCTCAGGTAGACAGTCGCGGCCACCGCGACGACCAGCCCGAACGTCACCTGGGCCAGCGCCGAGACGAGGAACGCCCGGGGGGACTGCAGATCCTGGGTGAGGGTGCCGTTCTCGATGCCTTCGGCGCGCCGGCCGAGGTACACCGCGACCGGCGCGTACGCGGCGAGCGGCAGGGCCAGCACGCCCCGGGTGACCAGGCGGGCGACCCGGCCGGCCCGGTCGGCGAGGACGGCGAGCAGCGGCGCGGCGAGCAGCGCCACCGTCAGCGGGATCAGGCTGAGCAGCACCGCGAACCCGACCTGTCCGACGAACCCGGAGGTGAAGGCGACCTCGTAGTTCCCCGCACCCGCCGATTCGGACGGGCGGCGCAGCCCGTCCGCCTGGAAGCTGCGAGCCACTGTGGACAGCGTGGGCAGGACGTACGACCAGATCCAGGCGATCACCGCCGGGACGACCAGGGCCAGCCCGATCAGGGCCCTCCCCGGACGGCTCGGCGGCGTGAGCGGGGGCACTGACGCTGTCACCTGCGGCGCTGCCGGCTGGTTCATCGGGACATCCACCCTCGAAGATCGACGATCACGGCCGCCGCGACGATAACCAACCCTGTCAACGTCCGCAGCGTGACCGGCCCACGGCCGCGCCGGGACGGCTACTGTCGCAACAGTGCGGACCAAGCAGGAGCTGTCGACGGCGATCCGGGAGCGGCGGCGGGCGGCGCTGGTGGTCAACGCCCACTCCCGCCGGGGCCGGCGCCTCTACGACACCGTCCACGCGCGCCTGCGGGCGGCCGGGTTCACGCTGCTCGGCGCGTACCCGGTGGACCGGCCCGGCGAACTGGACCGGGTGCTCGCCGAGGCCGCCGACCTGGGCCCGGACCTGCTGGTCACCGGTGGCGGTGACGGCACCGTCGGCGCGGCGGCCCGGCTGCTCGCCCACCGGGACGTCGCGATGGGCCTGCTGCCGCTGGGCACCACGAACAACTTCGCCCGCACCGTCGGCGTCCCGCTCGACCTGGACGCCGCGATCGGCGTGCTCACCGGCGGCAAGGTGATCGACGTCGACCTGGGCCTGATCGGCGACACCCGGTTCACCAACCACGTCGGGATCGGGCTGTCCGCCGACATCATGCAGTCCGCGCCGCCGGGGCTGAAGCGGGTCGCCGGGCGGCTCGCGTACCCGATGACCGGGCTGGGGCTGCTGGCCCGGCACCGGCCGCTGGCCGTGACGGTCCGCGCCGAGGGCCGCGAGCACACCTTCACCACACACCAGGTGTACGTCGCCAACGGCGGCTTCCACGCCGGCCGGCCGATCACCGCCGACGCCACCGCCGACGACCGGCTGCTGGTCGCGTACCCGGTGGGCGGGCCGACCCGGCGCGGGCTGCTGCGCGAGACGGCGCGCAACGCGGCGGCCGGCCACCGCCGCACGCTCGGCGACGAGCCGTTCCTGGCGGTACGCCAGCTGTGGCTGGAGACCGACCGGCCGGCCCGCATCGAGGTCGACGGGGAGCCGTACGGGCAGACGCCGGTCCGGATCGGCCTGGACCCGAACGCGTTGCGGCTGATGGCCCGCTCCGACAGCCCGGACCACTGACCGGTCAGGCCCAGTGCTCCTCGTCGGGCAGCGGGATCTCGGTGTTCTGCTCCACCGCGTCGGCGGTGGTGAGGTCGTCGCGCACCGACTCGCCCAGGCCCGCCCGGTCGCTCGGCGGGCGCAGCGCGCCCTGCTCGGCCAGGTCCGCCTCGCTCGCCTCGGGCACGGCCGCGTCGAGCGTGTCGGGTGGGCCGACGAGCGTCTCGTCCTGTCGCTGCTCCTGCGCGTCGGCCTCGGGCGGGCGGCGCAGCGCGTCCTCGCTCACGCCGTGCGCCGCACGTACGGCGCGCTCTGGTCGGCCACCTCGCCGTACTCGGCCGGCAGTTGCGCGACGACCTGCGCGTAGGCGGCCGGGTCGACGGCGTCGCGCAGCACGTCGAACACCGCGGTGACCCCGTCCCGGGCGGCGTCCACGTCCACGTCCGCGCGTCCGCTCACCCGCTCCACGAACACGTCGAGCCCGAACGGCTCGGCGTCCTCGGCCGGGCCGAACGCGTACGCCCGCAGCGCCTCCGGCAGCCGGTCGGCCAGGTCACGGGCCTCCCCGCCGTCGATCCGCTCGGCCAGCGTGGTGAGCGTCGCCCGGGTGATTGCGGTGGCCTGCTCCGCGGACGCGCCGCACCGCTGGGCCACCGCGCCGATGAACTGATCCTGGTCCATCTCGCCGCCTTCCTACGCCGGGATGGCCGGATTCCCGCGCTGGACCTCCGCAAACGGCCGCCGGGCCGGGTAGTAGCGTGCAGCCCGGAACCCGCAGCGAGGAGGCCCCGACAGTGCAGCCGACGACCGTGGACGTGCCCACCCCCGACGGAACCGCCGACGCCTACCTGGCCACGCCGGAGACCGGCGGGCCCTTCCCGGCGGTCCTGCTGTTCATGGACGCGTTCGGGCTGCGGCCCCGGGTCGCGGAGATGGCCGCCACGATCGCCGCCCGCGGGTACGTGGTGCTCGCCCCCAACCTGTTCCACCGCGCCGGGCGCGCCCCGCTGATCGACCTCGGCGCGCTCGCCGACGACAGCCGCCGGTCCGCCCTGTTCGAGAGCATCGGGCCGATGATGGCCGCGTTGACGCCGGACGCGGTGGCCCGCGACACCGCCGCCTACCTGGACTTCCTCGCCGCCCGGCCGGACGTCGCACCGGGACCGGCGGCGATCACCGGCTACTGCATGGGGGGCACGAACGCGCTGCGCGCGATCGAGGCGCTGCCGGACCGGATCGCCGCGGTGGCGGCGTTCCACGCCGGCCGGGTGGTCACCGACGCGCCGGACAGCCCGCACCTGGCGCTCGGCGCGGTGACCGGCGAGCTCTACTTCGGGCACGCCGACGCCGACCCGTCGATGACCGCCGAGCAGATCGCCACGCTGGAGAAGACGCTGGACGCCGCCGGGGTGACCTACCGCTCCGAGGTGTACGCCGGCGCCCGCCACGGCTACACCCAGTCGGACACCCCGATGTACGACGAGCAGGCCACCCAGCGGCACTGGACCGCGTTGTTCGACCTGCTCGACCGCACGTACCGCCGCTGACCCGACCGCGCGCCGGGGCGGGCCGACGATTCACCGGCGCGGAGGCGGGTAACCGCCGTCATGGCCGACCGCCGCGCCGACACCGTCCGCTCGCCCCTGGACCGGGCGGTCGAGCGGGGCGGTTCCGCGTTGTCCCGGGCCCGCGCCGAGGGCGGCGCGGCCGGCCGGAACCGGCTGCGCCAGCTCGAGATCACCGTGGTGATCTCCGCGCAGGCCGGGCTGGCCGCGGCGCTCGCCGCGCTGCTCGCCGACGAGCTGCTCGGTTCCGGCGCGCACGTGTTCGCCCCCGCCGCCGCGGTCGGCACCATCGCCACCGCCATCGGCCAGCGCGCCCGGCGCACGTTCGAGCTGCTCATCGGCGTCGGTCTCGGCATCGTGGTCGGTGACCTGCTGCGCGCGCTGCTCGGCAGTGGATCCTGGCAGACCGGTCTGGTGGTCACCCTGGCCATCGCCACCGCGCTGCTGGTGGCCGGGCGCGGCGGCGCCCTCGTCGGCCAGGCCGGCGGTACGGCGGTGCTGATCGCCACGCTCGCACCGGTGCAGCCCGGCCTGGAACTGCCCCGCATCTTCGACGCGCTGGTCGGCGGCCTGGTCGGCCTGTTCGTGGTGGCGCTGCTGCTGCCGGTCAACCCGATCCGGGTGCTGGACCGGGCGGTGGAACCGGTGGTCTCCCGGCTCACCGAGCAACTCGACGCCGTCGCCCACGCGCTGACCCGCCGCGACGCCGACGCGGCCCAGCAGGCCCTGGAGGACCTGCGCGGGATCGAACCGGACATCGGGCGGCTCAACGACGCGCTCAGCGGGGCCGAGGAGGTGGTCACCATCGCGCCCGCCCGCTGGCACCGCCGCGCCCAGTTCCACAGGTACGCCGACGCGACCCAGCACCTCGAACGCATCGTCCTGTACGCCCGCTCGATCGCCCGACGGTCCGCCACCGCGTTGCAGTACGACGAACCGGTTCCGCCCGCGCTGCCCGACGCGGTGGCCCGCCTCGGCGAGGCGGTGCGGGAACTGAAGCGGGCCTGCAAGTCCGGGGACGACCTGGAAGGCACCCGGGAGCTGGTGCGGCAGGGCGCCGAACTGGCCGGGCGCGCGTGGTCGCAGGGCGTGCGCGCCTTCGGCGAGGCGATGATCAGCGACCTGCGGACCGGCCAGAGCGAGCTGCTGCGGGCCACCGGCTGCCGGCCCGAGGACGCCAACGGCAGCGTGCGCCGGGCCGCCGGCGCGGGGGAGGCGGAGGCGCGTCCACCGGTCCGGGCCCGGATGAGCCGCCCGGTCCGGCGCCGGCCCGCCGGGCGGCCCCGGCCGAAGGCCACCGGGCGTCAACTGGCACCTGCCCGGGGCAGCCCGGCTGGTTAGCGTCGGCGCATGGACATCAGTCACGACGCGCCGTCCGTGCGCTTCGCCGCGCTGACCACCGCCCACGTCGCCGACGCCTGCCTGCGCGCCGGTGTCCCCGTCCGCTGCGCCCCGGCCGCCGTCGTCCCGGTGCTGCCCGGGCGGCGCCTGGCCGGTCCGGTCCGCCCGGCCCGGCACTCCGGCAGCGTGGACGTCTTCCTGGAGGCGATCGAGCCGGCCGCCGAGGGGGACGTGCTCGTCGTCGACGACGACGGGCGCACCGACCGGGCCTGCGTCGGGGACCTGGTGGTGCTGGAGGCGCGGGCCGCCGGCCTGGCCGGGCTGGTGGTGTGGGGCGCACACCGGGACACCGCGGACCTCGTCGCGGTCGGGCTGCCGGTGTTCAGCCTCGGCGCCACCCCGAGCGGGCCGCTGGAACTGGACCCGCGCCCGGACGGGGCACTCGAACACGCCCGGGTCGGGCCGTTCACCGTCGGCCCGCGGGACCTCGCGCTGGCCGACGACGACGGCGTGCTGTTCGTACCCGCCGCCCGGGCCGGTGAACTGTTCGACCTGGCCGAGTCCATCCGGGACACCGAGCGGCGGCAGGCCGACCGGATCCGGGCCGGGGAGTCGCTGCGCGCGCAGGTCGGGTTCGGCGCGTACCTGGCGGCACGGGAGGCCGACCCGGCGCTGACGTTCCGGGCGCACCTGCGGGCGGTGGGCGGCGCGATCGAGGAGTGACCCGGTCAGCCGCCGCGCGCCCACAGCGCCAGGCGTACCCGGTTGGCGCTGCCGGTCTTCGTCATCAGGCTGGTGATGTGCGTCTTCACCGTCGTCACCCCGATGTGCAGCCGGTCGGCGATCTCGGTGTTCGACAGTCCGTCGGCGACCAGGTCCAGGACGTCCCGCTCACGGGCGGTCAGCTCGGCCGTACGCCGGGGCGCGTCGGCGCGCGCGTGCACCGCGCGATCGACCAGCCGGCGCAGGACGTCCGGGCTGAACGGGCTGTCGCCCGAGGCGGCGCGGCGGACGCCGTCGAGCAGGTCGGCCGGGGGTGCGTCCTTGAGCAGGAACCCGCAGGCGCCCGCGGTCAGCGCGGGATAGAGGTGGTCGTCGTCGCCGAACGTGGTGAGCACCATGATCCGGGTGGCGGGCCGGTCGGCGAGGATGCGGCTGGTCGCGGTGATGCCGTCGACGCCGGGCATCCGCAGGTCCATCACCACCACGTCGGGTCGTAGCCGGGCGGCGAGGGCGACCGCGTCCCGGCCGTTGTCGGCCTCACCGACGACCTCGAGGTCGGGCTGGGCGTCGCACAGCATCCGCAGGCCGGCCCGGATGAGGTGCTGGTCGTCGACCAGCAGCACCCGGATCACGCGGGCTCCGGCGTGCCCGCGCGGGGCCGGGGCGTGGGACGGGCGGGCCCGGCCGCCGGCAGGACGGTCCGGACCCGCCAGCCGGACCCGGTCGGCCCGGCCTCCAGCCGCCCGCCCAGCACCTCGACCCGTTCCCGCATGCCGACGATGCCGTGGCCGCCGCCTGCGGGCACACCGGCCGGCGCGGCGCCCCGGCCGTCGTCGGTGACCGCCCAGTGCACCGCGTCGTCCTCGACCGACACGGTCAGGTGTGCGCGGGCCGCCGCGCCGGCGTGCTTCGCCACGTTCGTCAACGCCTCCTGGGTCAGTCGTAGCACCGCCTGGCCGCGTACCGCGTCGAGGGTGCCGACGGCCGGGTCGATGTCGGCCTCGACGACCACACCCGCCTGCCGGGCCCGGTCGACGGCCGCGCCGAGCGCGGCCGGCAGCGCCGACGGCTCGATCGCGGTCAGCGTCGCGTCGCCGCGGACGCCGTCCGGGTCGCGCAGCACTGCCACCAGCCGCCGCAGGTCGGTCAGCGCGGCCGTGCCGGTGGCGTGCACGTCGTCGAACACCTCGCCGACCCGGGGATCCAGGTCGGGCAGGACGTGCCGGGCCACGCCGACCCGCAGCACCATCGACGCGACGTGGTGCGCGAGCACGTCGTGCAGTTCCCGGGCGATGGCGCCGCGCTCGTCGGCACGTGCCGCCCGGCTCTCCGACTCGCGCCGGCGCCGCTCCGCCTCGGCCCGCTCCTCGGCCTGCCGCCCCAGCTCCCGGGTGGTCCGCACGACCAGCCCGAGCAGCAGCGGCAGGCCGACGGTGACGGCGAGCCCGAACAGGCCGGAGAACGCCGCACGGATCGGTTCGCCGATCAGGTTCGCCAGGTCGATGCCCGCCAGCAGCCCGGCACCCAGCCAGACCGGGCGCGGCCGGGTGGCCCGCATGGTCAGCTCCAGCAGCGCCCAGCTCGCACCGACCTGGTTGATCATCACGTCGTCGACCAGGACGAGCGCGGCGACCAGCAGGACCGACTGGAGCAGCAGGTTCGCCATCGGCCGGCGGTGGCACAGCAGCGCCAGGGCGAACGCCGGGATCGCCAGCGCCCACTGCGTACCGGTGGCGGCCGGGCCGCCGTGCGCACCGAAGACCAGATAGCCGATGCCGCTGAGGTCCAGCAGCAGGACGCGCGCGAACGTGTCGCGCGCGTCGAACAGCCGACCGACCCAGCCCACCGCGTCAGCCTAGGCAACCGGTGCGGCAGGGAGCCACCGCGTTCGGCGGCCGTCCGAGGTGGACCGCCGGGCCAGCACCAGCGCGGTGGCCGTCGCCGTGGCCGCGACCAGCACGGCCGCCGCGCCGAGCGTGAGCGCGTCCGGTGCGAGTAGCGGCTGCCCGCGCAGCGCCTGCGCGGTCACCAGCAGCGTCAGTGCCGCGTACGCGGTCCCGCCGACGAGCACCAGGCGGGCCCGGGTCAGCTCGTCCAGCCGCGCACCGAGGAACCGGTCGAGCAGGATCGCCAGCAGCGGCAGCGCCTGCAACGCGTGCATGCCGACGAAGTGCCCGACGCGCAGGTCGCCGCCGGTGGTGCTCCAGCCGAGCAGCGGCAGCCCCGGGCCGCCGTCGGGCACCCCGACGCTGTGCGCGCCGCTGATCCCGGCGGGCGTCCCGGCGGGGGTCTGCGCCACCATCGGGAACGCGACGACCATGCCGAGCAGGGACACGGCGAGACCGAGCCGCACCGCGTACCCGCCGGCGCGGTCCGCGAGGGACCGGCGGGACAGCACGACCGCCAGCACGAGCTGGGCGGCGAACAGCACCATGATCGCCGCGCCCATGACGCTGAACAGCATTCCGTCCAGCGACGTGGTGCCGTTGAAGTGGCTGGTGGTGCCCCGGAGCACCTGACCCACGATGACGACCATCTCCACCACGGACATGGCCACGATCACGGTGGCGGCCCGCTCGGCCGCCCGGCTGCGGCGGGGCAGCAGCGACAGCATCCAGGCGAGCGTGACGCCGTAGACCACGAACGAGATCGCGAACTTCAGCGGCTTGGCCCAGATGGGCGCGCCGGTGAGCACGCGCGGATCGGCGACGACGCCGACCGCGGCGACGACGGTGAGCACCGCCATCGCGGACACGAGGAGCATCAGGGGGCGGTGCCATCCGGCCGCCCGGTTCCGTACGGTAGTCATGCCTGTAGATGCTCGTGACGGACCGGGCTGGTCGCGCCCGCCCGCAGGCCGCGTTCGCGGCCACGGGTCGGAGGGCGTCTCCTACTCCGGGAGGAGGCCGGCCGGTCAGTCCGGCAGCCGGGGCATCTCGACGCCCGGGTCGCGGCCGAGCAGCACCCCGCGGGTCAGCGCCCGCGAGCCGAAGCGGTCCCGTACCGCGTCGACGGCGGCGTCCAGCGCCGGCCCCGGGTCGGCGGTGAAGGGCAGGGCGAGCTGGGTGTGCCCGCCGCCGAGGTTGCCCACCGACACGCCGAGCAGCGTGACGCCGCGCAGGTCGATCTGGGGCAGTGCGGCGCGCAGCAGGTCCCGGGCGGCGGCCCGCAGCGGCCCGGTCTGCGCGGTCGGCTCGTCGAGCGTCTGCGACCGGGTGGCCCGGGTGTAGTCGGCGAAGCGCAGCCGCAGCGTCACCGTGCGGCCGGTGCGCCGGGCGGCGCGCATCCGCCCGGTGACCCGGTCGACCAGCCCGGCCAGCACCGCGTCCAGGTCGGCGCGGGAGTGCGGCCCCCGTCCGAGCGCGTGCTGCGCGCCCATCGAGGAGCGGCGGCGGCCCACCTGCACCGCCCGGGGGTCGCGGTTGTGCGCCAGGGCGTGCAGGTGCCGGCCGGCGCCCGCGCCGAGCAGCGACACCAGCGCCGGCTCGTCCAGCCGGGCCACCTGCCCGACGGTACGGATGCCGCGCTCGCGCAGCCGCGCGGCGGTGACCGGGCCGACGCCCCACAGGCGTTCGACGGGCAGCGGGTGCAGGAACGCCAGTTCCCGGTCCGGCTCCACGACCAGCAGCCCGTCCGGCTTCGCCACGCCGCTTGCGACCTTCGCGAGGAACTTCGTCCGGGCCACGCCGACGGTGATCGGCAGGCCCACCTCTCGGCGTACCCGCTCCCGCAGCGCGGCCGCGACGGCGGCCGGTGCTCCGGCGAGCCGCCGCAACCCACCCACGTCGAGGAACGCCTCGTCGATGCTGAGCCCTTCGACCAGCGGGGTGGTGTGCCGGAAGATCTCGAACACCGCCCGGCTGGCGGCCGTGTACGCGGCCATCCGGGGCGGCACCACGAGCGCGTCCGGGCAGAGCCGCCGCGCCTGTCGGCCGCCCATCGCGCTGCGCACGCCCCGCGCCTTGGCCTCGTAGCTGCACGCGAGCACCACGCCGCCGCCGACGATCACCGGCCGGCCGCGCAGCCGGGGGTCGTCGCGCTGCTCGACCGAGGCGTAGAACGCGTCCAGGTCGGCGTGCAGGATGGTGGCCTCGCTCGACACCCCGCCATCCTCGCACATATGTTCGAATCGACGGGATTGACCTGCCCGGACACGGACGACCGGCCGACGGGAGCGCCCGTCGGCCGGTCGCGTGCGCCTTACCGCCCGTAGACCTCGAACTCGTAGAGCGAGAAGCCGTACGAGGTGGCCCGGGTGACGCCGTACATCCGCACGTAGCGGGCGCTGACCGGGGCGAACGTCACGTTGTCGACGCCGCCGTTGCCGGTGGTGGTGCTGAACACCGGCTGCCAGGAGTTGCCGTCACCGGAGACCTCGATCCGGTAGCCGGTGGCGTACGCGGCCTCCCACCGCAGCACCGCCCGGCTGATCGTCCGGGCCGAGCCCAGGTCCACCCGCAGCCACTGGTTGTCGTTGTAGCTGCTGGCCCACCGGCTGCCCAGGCTGCCGTCGACGGCCTTGGCCGGGGTGTTGCTGGTCAGGAACTGGGTGCTGGACGCGGTGGCGGTACGGCCCTGCGCCAGGTTGGTCACCGTGTCACCCCGGCGCGCCGGGAACGAGACGACCTGCTGGTACGTGGGCCGGTTCTGCCAGGCGATCAGCGGGTGGGTGATGCCGCCGAGCCCGGACTGGGCGATCGAGTCGGCGCACCACTGGTCGCCCGCCCCGCAGGACGAGTCGCCCGGGTAGACGGTGGTCGCCGGTGCCGCCGCGGCCTGGCCGAGCGTGTCGAGCAGCGCCTGCCGGCACGCGCCGAGGTTGCCGTTGCCGCAGTAGGTGCGCCCGAGCCCACCGGCCACCGGGTCGCCGAGCACGGCCCGCAGGTCCTTGTCGACGTAACCCCACCAGCCGTACTGGAACGCCGAGCCCTTGTGCGCCTGGCCCTGCGACGCCCAGTTCACGGTGCCGTCGCGCGCCGCGTTCTGACCGCCCGAGGGTGACTCGTTGACCTGGAGGGCGCCGACGAGCGCGCCGTACAGGTCGGGGCCGAGGCCGGGGCGGAACTGCGCCGCGGCGAGCAGCGGCCACCAGGCGTCGAAGATCCGGATCGCCTCGGCGTGCTGGTAGACCTTCGACCCCGGCGACGTCTCCACCCGCCGCGACCCGGCCTGCTGCCAGGCCCGCAGCTTGCTCACCGCGGCGGCCAGCGCGGGGTCGGTGACCGGCGTGCTGTCCAGCACCCGCAGCAGCTCGCCGAGCACCTGCTGACCGCGCAGGTCGGTCACGGCCGCCTCGGCGGTGATCCGGACGACGTCGGCGCGGCTGAGCTTGCGCTGGGCGATGGCCGCCTTCACCGGACCGTCGAGCAGCTGACCGCGGTGCACCGCGCCGTAGCTGAAGTTGCCGTCGGCCGCGCCGAAGTCGCGCGCCTGCTTGTTGTTCCAGCTGACGTAGTAGTCCTGGTTGACCGACTGCGGGTGGGCCGACGCCGGGGCGTAGGTGGCGTCGTTGGTGTCCGGGTTCCAGCCGGCCCACTCGTACGCCGGCTCCGCCTTCATCGGCAGGTTCGGGTCGGAGGTGGAGGAGCGCACCGGGTTCGAACCGGAGTTGTAGTACGCCGCCTCGGTCGAGTTGACGTAGAACCAGTTGAACGCGTACCCGACGTTTGCCGCGGACGCCTGGAACGCCGCCGCGCTGCCCATCGCCGCCGGGTCGTTGTACGCCTGGAAGCCGATCGCCGAGTCGGCCTCGTGCCGGTAGGTGGAGCGCAGCTTGGTGAACGCGGTCGGCTGCCCGTTCACCAGCCCCCGGTAGGACACCAGCCCGTACTTGGTGCGCAGCGCGCGCAGCGTGTACGCGCCGGCCGGGGTGGAGTCGGCGAGCGTCGGCGACCACGAGTTGCGCTTCTCCAGCACCTCCATGGCCAGGCACTGGCCCCGGTAGAGGTAGCGGTTGGAGCGCAGCGTCGGCGCGCTGCCGTCGGTGGTGCACAGCGGCACCGCGTACGTGTCGGTCAGGTCCTGCGAGGCGGAGGTGGCGCTCCACGCGTAGTCCTGGCCGCGGCCGAGCAGCACGTAGAGGTTCAGCCCGGCGAACGCGGCGCCGCGCGCGCTGATCCCCGGCCCCTGCAGTTCCTGGAGCATGAGCAGCTGCGGGGCGAAGTAGCCGGTCTGCGGGCCGAACACGGCCACCGGGTTACCGGTGGTGGTGTGCCGGCCGGAGACCACGACCGCGTTGGACATGCCGTGCGTGCGCAGGGTGGACAGGCCACCGAGGAGGTCCTTGGTGGCGGCGCTGCTGCCGGTACGGGCGGCGGCCCCGCCGGTGGCGTCGTACGCGAGCGGCTCGGCGACCACGGTGCCGGCGTCGGGCAGCACCGCGCTGGTGGCGCCGGGCGGCGTCGCGCCGTACGGGAAGCTCTGCCCGTCGTGCAGCGTCAGCACGGTCTCCGGGTCGTTCTGCGAGCGGAACGCCGCCCAGACCCGGTCGCCCTCGGTCGGGCCGTACTTGGCCCGGGCGGCCACCCGGACCAGCGCGGACTGCACCTCGTTGCCGCCGCCTCCGCCGAACAGCCCGCCGATGACACCGGCGGTGGCGATCAGGTCGGTCATGGTGAAGTGCTTGGGCTTGCCGGCGCCGGTGAGCACGTACTCGCCGGGGTAGTTGTCGTCGGCGATCGACTTGTCGATGTAGGCGTTGATGCCGGCGATGTAGTCCGCCACGTCGGTGTAGAGCTGCTGGCCCCGGGTGCCCTTGAGGCGCAGCGCGTCCACCTGGGCCTGGAGGTCCGCCTCGGTGTAGGGCGAGTTGGCCCAGACGCTCTGCTCCAGCTCGCGGTTGCCGGGTGCGCCGCCGGCGAACGAGCTGACGTTGCCGCGGCCGACGTGCCGCAGCAGGTCCATCACCCAGAGCCGGTCCTGGGCGCCGGCGTACCCGGCGCCGAACATGGTGCCGGCGCGGGTGGTGCCGGTGACGTGCGGGACGCCGGTGGCCTTGTCGCGCACGATGGTGACGTCCGAGCGCGGCGAGATCCTGCTCTCGACCTGCGCGTCGGGGACGCCGAACGAGGCGTCGTTGTAGAAGTGGGCGATCTGCTCGTCGGTCAGCCCGGCGTAGTTGTAGACCAGGTTGGCGTACTCGTCGAGCTGGTCGCTGGAGTGCGCGGGGCGGGTGCCGAGCGCCTGGTGGGCCAGGATGCCGGCGAGTGTGGCGTTGCCGTTCTGCCCCGGGGGCAGGATGTCGGCGCACTGGCCGAGGCAGTAGTCGTCGGGGGTGAACGTGGTGGCGGCGAGCGCGGGTGACGGCGGGATGACCGTCAGGACGCTCGCGGTGAGGGCGGCGGCGGTGAGCGCCGCGAGGCGGGCACGGATGGCGGGTAATGGCATGGCGATCCTCCGGGGACGCGGAGTAGGGCCGTTCGGTACGCCCGGCTGACGGCGTCTCGGCCTCCGCGCCCGGGCGTCCTGCCCGGAGGTGAGAATGACTCATATCTATCTGCGGGCAATGATCGGCGTATCCCTGCCGTCCGGGATAGCCGTTGTTCACCAGCCGTCAATGCCGACGTTTCGCCGCGTTCCGTCCCGCAACGACGCGGTGGGGGTGGCGTCGTTGCCACCCCCACCGCTCTCCCCGCCGGTGCGCCGTCAGTGCTTGTGGAACGACTGGCGCACCACACCCCCCACCAGCGCGCACCATGTGGTGGTGCTGATCTTGCCGTTGGGCGGTAGTCCGTGCAGGCGCTGGAGGTCCTTCACCGCCGTGCGGGTGGCGTGGTCGTATTCGCCGGTCTCGGTCACCTCGGCGTAGCCCTTGGAGGCGAGCATGAACTGCGCGGCGGCCACCGGGACGCCGGACGACTTCTGGTCCAGCTCCGGAGCCAGGGCCTCCCAGGTCGGCGCGGTCAGCGTGGCGTCGATGTCGACCGGGATGGCGTTGCGCGCCTGCCAGTCCTGCACCGCCGCGACGGTGGCCGCGTCGAACACGCCGGTGACCGGCACGGTGTAGCCGCGGAACGCGAGCAAGCGCTGGGCGACCTGGACCACCGGGCCGCCGACGAACCGCCAGATGTCCGGCCAGCGGCGGGCCGGCACGTCGCCGAGTTTGGTGCCGAGCTGCTTGAACACCGCGCGGCGCAGTGCCGGGAACTCCCGGTAGAACATCGCGCCCGGGCAGAGCGTAGCCCGGAAGTCCCAGTGGCCGAAGATGTCGTGGGCGTGCAGCCCGTACTGCCGGCAGATCGCGGTGCACAGCCGTACGAGGGAGTCGAGCAACTCCTCCGGCGGCGTCTCGGTGACGTAGGTGCCCTCGTTCTCGATGCCGATGGCCCGCCCGTTCTCGCCCGGGCAGTGCGCGGCGATCATCTGCCGGTCTCCGGCGCGCAGCCGGTCCAGGCTGCCGTGCCGTCCCTCCAGGACGTGACCGCCGCGGCTCACCGTGAAGTGCTGCCCGGTGTCGGACCAGCCGTTGCCGTCCATGTGCAGGTCCTGGCAGTCGCGGGCGAGCTGCTTGGCGTGCTCCTCGGAGTAGTCCGTGACGTTCGGGAACGCCATGTGGTGCACGATGATCTTGTTGGTCGGGATCGCGCTGACCGACAGCGGGTCGGCCGGCGGGCGGGCGGCCCACTCGTCGCAGCTGATGATCCAGTCGAGGTCCGCGCCCGGTGCGGCCTGCGCGGCGGCCGGCAGGGCGAGCTCGCTCCCGACGACCGCGACCGCCGCGGCGCCGAAGCCGGCCCGCAGCAGCGTTCGGCGGTCCAGTTCGGGGTGGTCGAAGTGCATCTCGCCTCCTCGATGGCCCGGCCGGCGCCGGGCGATGTAAAGGAACTGCAGCAACTGAGCGCGTGGTGGAGAATATTGCCAAGCTCGCGCGTCGCGCCAGAGGACAAAAGCGACGTTCCTCGGCCGTTCCTATCGCCGGAGTAGGCGATCTCACGTCCGCTGACCGGGACAGACCATGGTCTTCCGTGATCCGCCGTGACAGCCTGGGCCGGTGCAGTCGCCCAGCCTGACCGGGATCGTCGTGCTCGTCGCGGTGCTCGCGGCCGCCACCGCCTTCGGCTGGTGGCGCCGCCGCCACGACGGGCGGCTACGCGCCGTCCGGAAGCGCCCATCGGCCACCGACGCGCCGCACCGGGCCACCCTCACCACCCTCGGCGTACGCCCCGGCGAGGTCACGCTGCTCCAGTTCTCCGCACCGGTCTGCCCGCGCTCGGCCTCGCCGCCACCGGCGCCGCGCTCGCCGCGGCCTTCCTCAACGCGGCGTTCGGGCTCTGCCTCGGCTGCGAGGCGTACCTGACGATCCGGCGGCTGGCCGGGCGCCCGCTCGCCGCCCGGGTGGCAGTGCCCCCGCGCTGACCGTCCGCCCGTACGCTGGCCCCGGCGGATGGGGGAGAGGCATGGCGGGTCGCGGGCGGCTGGACCGGCGTAGCGTGCTCGTGGCCGCAGGCGGGCTGGTGGTCGCCGGGATCGGCGTGCCGGTCGGGCTGGCCGCCACGAACGACCCGCCGCCGCCCCCGCCGCGCGGCCGTCGACCGATCAGCATGGCGATGCACCTGCACGCCTCGTTCAGCGAGGGCGTCGCCAGCTACGCCGCCCACCTCGACCAGGCCCGCCGCAACGGCGTCGACGTGCTCTGGTGGACCGACCACGACTTCCGGGTCGCCGCCCACGACCACCGCCGGGTCGTCCACTTCGACGGCCCGGAGGAACGCGAAGGCGGCCTGGCCTGGACCTGGCAGCCCGCCACCGAGGGACGGCTGACCGGCTCGGCCGCCGACTTCGTCGACGCGCCGGACGCCCCCGACGGCCCGGGCCGCGCGCTGCGCCTGGTCGCCGCCGGTTCCGGCACCCACTGGTACGCGGGCAAGGCATGGAACTGGACGCACACCGCCAACATCTCCGACACCACACTGCACCTCGACGTACGCCCCGAAGCGGCCGGCCGGGACGCCACGCTCACCATGGAACTCGCGCTGTCGCACCACCCGGCCGGACCCGGCCGGCCCGCCGGGCAACTCGTGCTGCGCTACCGCCTCGGCGGCGTGGACACGGTCCGGCACACGGTGGACGGCCGCCACGGCACCGTCGAACTGCCCGCCCCGGCCGGCGCCTGGCGGCGGCACACGTTCGACCTGCTCGCCGACGTGCGGCGGCTCTGGCCCGACATCGTCGCCGGGGACAACTCGCTGCGCGGGCTGCGCCTCGGCGTGACAGCGGCCGGTGGCACGCGCGGCGCGTACCTGGTGGACCGGCTCGTCTTCGACCGCGCCCGCCGTGCCGGCCAGGCGGGCGAGGAGATGCGCGCCGAGGTGCTGCGCGGCTACGACGGCGCGTACTCCGGCGTCACCCACCACCGCGCGTACGAGGTGTCGATGGTGCGGCACCTCAACTGGTTCGGCGGCGACGGCACGCTGCCGCGCTTCCCGTCCCCGCCGTACCGGGACAACGACGTCGACGCCACCGAACGGATGGTGGAGTTCCTGCACGCGCACGGCGGCGTGGTGTGCTGGAACCACCCGCTGGACACCGAACGCCGCGAATCCCTGGCCCGCCTGCTGGTCAGCCGCGACGCGCTCGGCGTCGACCTGATCGAGATCGGACGCCGGCCGGTCGAGGACCACCTCTGGGCGTACGACGTCGCGGCCCGCAACGCGATCCCGCTGACCGCGGTCGGGGTCACCGACGACCACGACGGCACGGACTGGCGGGCCGGCCGGGACCGCAACGTCACCTCGGTGTGGGCGGCCTCGACCGGCCGGGACGACCTGGTCGCGGCGCTGCGTGCCGGTCAGGCGTGGTTCGCCGACCTGGCCGGCTACCGGGGCGCGCTGGACCTGGAACTGGTTGGCCGCAGCGCGATGGGCGCGCTCGCCGTGCTCACCGAGGACACCGTCACCGTGCGGCTGCGCGCCACCGACCTGCCCGCCGGGGCCACGCTGGAGACGGTCACCGGTGAGGTCGACCGGGCCGGTGTCGCGGACCCGACACCGGCGGTCCGGGTCGACCAGGTGCCCTGGCGGCGGTTGCGGCAGGGCTGGCACGACCTGCCGGTGCGCGTCGGCGCCGGCAAGTACGTCCGCACCCAGGTACGCGACCGCGACGGCGAGATAGTAGGCGCGAGCAACCCCGTCTGGCTGCTGCGCACCCCGCCACCGGCCGGAATCCCCCCACCCCGCCGCTTCTGACCCACGCCCCCGCTCCTTCTTGTTGATCATGAAGTTGGCGGCGACGTCTGTCCTTTTTGTTCCGGTCAACTTCATGATCGACGAGGTGGGGGCGGTTGCCGGGGTCTGGTACTCGTGGCGGTGTGTCCGATACCGACCACCTACCGCGCCGCGCCGTGCCGCGCGAGCGCCCGGCCGCCGACCGGCGACCGGAAGCAGCCGTTGCGGCGATTGCCGGCAGCACCGGCCCGGTGAGAATGACGAGCGAGGCGGCGTCCGACATCCGCCCGTGGGACGCCGTGGAGTCTGTCGCATGAGCGGCTGGGAACTGTCCGGATACACACCGGTCCGCCGGCTCGGCGCCGGCGCGTCGGGCAGCGTCGTGCTCGCCACCCACGACCCGACCGGCACCCACGTCGCGATCAAGTACCTGGTCCGCGACCTGGGCGAGGACTCGGCGTTCCGGACCGCGTTCCGCGCCGAGGCCCGGCTCCTCGGCGAGATCGACGACCTGCACGTCAGCCGCCTCTACGAGTACGTGGAGAGCCCGCACGGCGCGGCCATCGTGATGGAACTGGTCGACGGCGTCTCGCTGCGCCAGATGCTGCGCGAACACGGCCCGACCACGCCGGAGGCCGCGCTCTGCGTCCTCAAGGGTTCGCTCGCCGGCCTGGCCGCCGCGCACGCCCACGGTGTCGTGCACCGCGACTACAAGCCGGAGAACGTCCTGGTCACCGGCGCCGGGCTGAGCAAACTCGCCGACTTCGGCATCGCCATGCCGATCGGTCAGGGCTCCGACACCACGGTGTCCGGCACACCCCGCTACATGGCCCCCGAGCAGTGGACCGGCGCCCCGGCGGCCCCGGCGTGCGACATCTACGCCGCCACCGCCACGTTCTTCGAGTGCCTCACCGGCCGGCCCCCGTACCAGGGACCGGACCTGCTCTCCCTGCGCGACCAGCACGCCAGCGCGCCGATCCCCGCCGAGGCGGCACCCCCGCCGGTGCACGACCTGCTGCGCCACGGCATGGCCAAACGCCCCGACGAGCGGCCGCCGTCCGCCGAGGCGTTCCTGGAACTGCTGGAACAGGTCGCCGGCACCGGCTACGGCCCGCAATGGCAGGAACGAGGGCTGCGCGAGCTGGCCCGGCGGGCAGTGCTGCTGGCCGCGCTGTGGCCGTTCCCGGACCGGGCCGAGGGCGCCACCGCCGTCGCGCACACCGAACTCGGCACGACCACCACCGGCCGGGGCGGACGGTTCCGCAAGGGCCGCACCCGTACCGCCCTGGCCGCCGGCGCCGTGGCCGCCGCCGTCCTGGCCGGGGGCGCCGGCTACAGCTACGCCGCCCACGACGGCACGTCCACCGCCGGCCCGGCGAGCGCCGCTCCCGCCATCACCGGCGCACCCACACCGGACCCGACCGGCGCCGAGACGCCGAGCCCGTCACCGACACCCGCCCCGCCCACCGCGTCCGCCGCGCCACCACCGCCCACGCCGCCGGACACCCCCGACCCGACCGGGACGCCGACCCGTACCGGCTCGCCCACCCCCAGCGCGTCCCCGAGCACCAGCGCGCCGCCGCCGGACGTGACCGCGCCGGTCGTGGACGGCGTCCGCGCCGACCCGGGTGAACTGGACCCGAAGGGCTGCCCCTACGGCGCCAAGACCAGCACCGTCACCGCCGCCGTCACCGACGACCGCAGCGGTCCGGCCGCGCTCACCGTCACGTTCGGCTACACCCTCGACGGCGCCACCGGCACGGTCCGGATGGCCGCCGCCGGGCGCGGGCTGTTCACCGGCACGCTCGGCCCGCTGTCCACACCCAGGCGCAGCGTCCGCATCCCCGTCCGGGTCACCGCCGCCGACGCCGCCGGCAACACGACCACCTCGGCGTCACCGGTGTACGTGACGCTCTACCACGACTGCACCCCCGGCTAGGAGTACGACAGTGCCCGCTGCCCCGCACCGCAGCCCGTCCCCGGGACGGCCGGCGTGACCCGTCCCGACGAACCGACCGAGGCGCTGCCCACCCGTGCCCTGCCGATCACCGGTGACGCGGACGCCGCCGAGCCCACCGTCCACCTCCCCGGGCCGGTGGGCGACCAGCCATCCGCCGCCGAACCCACGGTCCACCTGACCGCGATCCCCGACGACCGCACCGCGGACCTATCCGCCTCGGTCACGCCGACGCCGCCCGATGCCGAGCCGACCGTGCACCTGCGGCCGGGCCGGGCGGACGACGCGGGTGCGGCGACCGTCCATCTCCCTCCGGCGCCGGACAGCGCGGCGGCGGAGCCGACGGTGGCCCTGCGTCCCACCCCGGACGGCAGAGCCGAGGAGGCCGCAGCGTCGTCCCGTCCGGCACCGGAGGGTGCGGCAGGGGAGCCGACGGTGAACCTGCGCGCGGCTCCGGACCAGGACGCCGGGGAGGTGACGGTCCATTTCCGTGCGGCCCCGGGCAGTCCAGCCGGCGAGCCGACGGTGAGTCTGCGTCCGGCTCCGGACCAGGCTGCGGGGGAGGCGACCGTCCACATGCGCCCTCCCGCGGGAAACGTGACCGGGCAGGCCACCGTCTACCCGCGTCCGAGCGCGGAACCGCCCCAGCGCCCCGGCGCCGAGCCGACCGCGTCGTGGCAGCCGACCGCCTCCTGGCAGCCCACCGGCGTACCCCATCAAGGCCACCCCACCGGGACGGCGACCGGCGCCGGGGCGTACCCGGATCGGACCGGCCAGGCGCGGGCGGTGAGTGGCGTCCCGGCGCCGGGCGGCGAGCTGCGCTTCGGACCGGGCGTGCCGGCGACGCCGCCGCCCGCGCCGCCCTGGCCCACCGCACCCCCGATCCGCCCGCGCCCGGTCTGGCGTCGCGTCGTCTCGGTGCTCTCCACGCTGCTCACCGTGGTGCTGTTGCTGGCGGTCGGCCTCTACCTGTGGCAGCGGTTGCGCCCGCTGGAGGTCGAGGGGGTCACCGTCGCGGTGCCCCGGCCGGCGGGTGTCGCCTGCGACGTGACTGTCGACGTGGTGGCCACCGTGCGTACCAACGGGCGCGGCGGGACGATCCGGTACCAGTGGTTCCGCTCCGACGCGCCGCCCGGCGCCGTGCTCACCGAACGGGTCGGCGGCGGACAGCAGACCGCGGTGCTCACCCTCAAGTGGACGTTCACCGGCGTCGGTACGACCACCGGGATCGCCACCGTCAACATCATCGAACCGTCGACGGCGCAGGCCAGCACCCGCGTCGTCTACCGCTGCCCCGGCGGCTGACCGCGTTTCCCCGCGCGCGGGTCCGGGTAGCCCCACCCGAACAAACCTGGACCACGCACGTGGAGGCCCTTCGATGAGAGACAACTTCGGGGACGCGGTGGGCGACGCGTTCCGATCGGTGATGCTGTTCCTGCCCAAGGCGGTCGCGTTCGTCGCGATCCTGATCGCCGGCTGGCTGATCGCCAAGGCCGTGCTCAAGCTCGTGGACAAGGTGCTGGAGCGGGTCCACTTCGACCGGGCCGTCGAGCGCGGCGGGATCAAGACCGCGCTGGCCCGCTCGAAGTACGACGCCAGCGACATCGTCGCGAAGCTGGCCTACTACGGCGTGCTGCTGGTCACGCTGCAGCTCGCGTTCGGCATCTGGGGCCCGAACCCCATCTCCGACCTGATCGCCGGCGTGATCGCCTGGCTGCCCCGGGCGTTCGTCGCCATCGTCATCGTGGTGGTCGCCGCGGCCATCGCCCGCGCGGTCAAGGACATCATCTCCAGCGCGCTCGGCGGCCTCTCGTACGGCCGGGTGCTGGCCAACCTCGCCTCCGTGTTCATCCTGGGCCTGGGTGTCATCGCCGCGCTCAACCAGATCGGCGTCGCCACCACCGTCACCACCCCGGTGCTGATCGCGGTGCTCGCCACCGTGGGCGGCATCCTGGTCGTCGGCGTCGGCGGCGGGCTGGTCCGGCCGATGCAGAGCCGCTGGGAGAACTGGCTGACCCGGGCCGAGGAGGAGTCGCGCACCATCGCCACCCACGCCCGCGCGTACCAGGCCGGCCGTCGTGACGTCGAGGCCCGTCTGGCCGCCACCGGCCCGTACGCGGACTCCGAGCTGACCCAGCCGGTGAGCCGCGACGCCGAGGCGGACCGCACTCAGCCGGTGCCCGCGTACCAGGGCACCCCGCCGGCCCCGGCCGCCGCGGACGCCACCGAGCCGGTGCCGCCGCAGGCGGGCGCGGAGGCGACGCAGCACATTCCGGCGTACGCCGACTCCGAGCGCACCCAGCCGACCACGCCGCGCCAGACGACGGCCGAGCAGGCCACGGACAGCGAGGCCACCATGGTCATCCCGCAGGCCGACGTGGAGAAGTTCCGCCGCTGACCCGACAGCCGCGACGAACCGGGGCGGGACCGCACGGTCCCGCCCCGCTTCGTGCCCGTCGCGGGACCACCCGGGCGCCGCGCGGCGGATAGGATTCCGGCATGACCTGGCGATGTTGATGCCCACCTGAGCGACGAGGCCGCGGGCCGCCGCGGACGCCGTGCATTCCGACCGGTGTCCGTCACGTCCCGTGGGAAGGTTCCATGCTCGTCGCACCTGCCCGCGTACCAGCGACCCGCCGTCTGGCGGCGACGCTCTACGGGTACGCGTTCCTCACCGACCTCGTCCTGCTCTACCCGCTCTACGTGCTCCTGTTCGCCGACACCGGCTTGTCGGTCGGGCAGATCTCCTCACTGTTCGCGCTCTGGGCGGCCGCCGGCATCGTGCTGGAGGTGCCCTCCGGCGTGTGGGCGGACGCGGTGTCGCGCCGTCTGCTGCTCTGCCTGGCACCGCTGCTCGCCGCCGCCGGGTTCGCGCTCTGGGTGCTGCTGCCGTCCTATCCGGCGTTCGCCGTGGGCTTCCTGCTCTGGGGCGCCGGTGGCGCGCTGCGCTCCGGCGCGCTGGAGGCGCTCGTCTTCACCGAGCTGGAACGCCTCGGCGCGGCCGACAGGTACGCCCGGCTGATCGGCCGGACCCGCACCGCCGAGGTGCTCGGCGCGGTCGGGTCCGGGGTGCTCGCCGGGCCGGTGTACGCGCTCGGCGGCTACTTCGCGGTCGGCGCGGCCAGCGTGGCGACCTGCCTGCTGGCGGCGGCCGTCGCGGCCCGCTTCCCGGAACACCGTCCACCACTCGTCCCGGCGCTGCCGAGCGTCGCGCCCGGGGGTGCCGCACCAGGGGACGAGCCGGGTGACGACGAGCCCGGCTGGCTGGACAGCCTGCGCCTGGGCCTGCGCGAGGTACGCGGCGACAGTCGCGTCCGTGCCGCCGTGCTGCTGGTCGCGGCGGTGACCGCGATCTGGGGTGGGCTGGACGAGTACACCGGGCTGCTGGCCGCCGACACCGGCACGGCGGAGGTGGGCGTACCGCTGCTGCTCCTGCTGGTCTGGGCCGGGATGACGGTGGGCGGGCTGCTCGCGCCGCTGGGCGAGCGGCTGTCCCACCGCGGCTACGCCGGTCTGCTGGTGTTCGCGGCCGGGGCGACGGCGGCCGGGGCGCTGCTGCGGCACCCGGCGGGGTTCCTGCTGCTCGCGGCCGCGTTCGCCGCGTTCCAGCTGGCCACCGTGCTCGCCGACGTGCGGCTCCAGGCCCGGATCGCCGGGTCGGCCCGGGCCACCGTCACGTCGCTGGCCGGGATGGCCACCGACCTGACCATCGTCGCCTTCTACGCCGGGTACGGGCTGCTCGCCGGTGCGGTCGGAAACGCGGCCGCCTTCGCGTTCGCGGTGCTGCCGTACGTGCTGGTGGCGCTCTGGCTCCTCACCGGTCGAGCATGAATCGCCAGAAAAGGGACCAATGGTCGCGCTCGCGTCCTAGCGTGGGTCCGGACATCGGCGACCCCGGGAGACGATCGCGGTGACGTTGGAAGCAGAGCGCACGCTGCGCGACGAGGAGCAGACCGGGCTGGCGGAGCTGGCCGCCCAACTGCGGGTGGACGCCATCCGGTGCAGCACGGCGGCAGGCTCCGGGCACCCCACGTCCAGCCTGTCCGCCGCCGACCTGCTCGCCGTGCTCGTCGCCCGGCACCTGCGCTACGACTGGTCCTACCCGGGCAACCCCGGCAACGATCACCTGATCTTCTCCAAGGGCCACGCCTCCCCCCTGCTGTACGCGGTGTTCCGCGCCACCGGCGCGATCAGCGAGCAGGAACTGCTGGAGACGTACCGGCAGGCCGGATCGCGCCTGCAGGGGCACCCCACGCCGGTGCTGCCCTGGGTGGACGTGGCCACCGGCTCGCTCGGGCAGGGCCTGCCGGTCGGCGTCGGGGTGGCGCTGGCCGCCCAGTACCTCGACCGGTCACCCGCGCACGTCTGGGTGCTCTGCGGCGACAGCGAGACCGCCGAAGGATCGGTGTGGGAGGCGCTGGACAAGGCCGGCCACTACGGGCTGCGCAACCTCACCACGATCGTCGACGTCAACCGGTTCGGCCAGCGCGGCCCCACCGAACTGCAGTGGGACCTGGACACCTACCGGCGGCGCATCGAGGCGTTCGGCTGCCACGCGATCGTGGTCGACGGCCACGACCTGGGCGCGATCGACGAGGCGTACGGGCAGGCCCGCGAGACGACCGGGCCGACTGTGGTGCTGGCCCGCACGGTCAAGGGCAAGGGCGTACCCGAGGTGGAGAACGACCCCTCCTGGCACGGCAAGCCGTTCGACCCGGAGCTGGCCGACCGGGCCGTCCGGGCGCTGGGCGGCCCCCGGCGGATCCGGGTCGCCGGACCGAAACCACCGGCCGCGCCGCGCACCGCCCCGGCCGAGCACGGAGAGCCGGAACTGCCGCGATACGAGCGCGGGGCGAAGGTCGCCACGCGGGACGCGTACGGCGACGCGCTGCGCGCCCTCGGCGCCGCCCGGCCCGACGTGGTCGCGCTCGACGGCGAGGTCAGCGACTCCACGCGGGCGGAACGTTTCGCCACCGCGTACCCGGATCGGTTCTTCCAGATGTTCATCGCCGAACAGCAGCTCGCCGCCGCGGCGGTCGGCATGGCGGTCCGCGGCTACCGGCCGTTCGCGGCGACGTTCGCCGCGTTCTGGTCCCGGGCCTACGACTTCATCCGGATGGCCGGGGTGTCCCGGGCCGACATCGCGCTCGTCGGGTCGCACGCCGGAGTGGAGATCGGCCCGGACGGCCCGTCCCAGATGGGGCTGGAGGACATCGCCGCGCTGCGGGCGGTGCCCGGCTCCACGGTGCTCTGCCCGGCCGACGCGGTCTCCTGCGCGGCCCTCGTCGCCCAGATGCCCGACCACCCGGGCGTCACCTACCTGCGGACGACGCGCGGCAAGTACCCGGTGCTCTACGACGACGGCGAGCCGTTCCCGATCGGCGGCAGCCGGATGGTGCGCGACGGCGGCGACGTGGCGCTGCTGGGCACCGGCGTGACCGTGCACCTGTGCCTCGCCGCCGCCGACGAGCTGACCCGCGAGGGCATCGACGCGCGCGTGATCGACATGTACTCGATCAAGCCGGTGGACCGGCAGCGCCTGGCCGAAGCCGTCGTGGAGACCGGCGGGCGGCTCGTCGTGGTCGAGGACCACTACCCGGAGGGCGGCCTGGGCTCCGCGGTGCTGGAGGCGCTCGCCGACCTGGGCGAACCCGCCCGGGTCAACCACCTGGCGGTACGCGGGCTGCCCGGCTCCGGCACCCCCGCCCAGCAGCTCGACCGGGCCGGCATCGGCGTCGGCGCGATCGTCTCGGCGGCGCGGGCCCTGGCCTGAGACGGCGTTCGCCCGGACCGCCGGCGCTCCCGGCCCGTGCCCACCTGGACGGGTGGCGCTCGCGGCCGTGTCCGCCCGGAACGGCGGCGCTCGCGGCCGTGTTTGCCGCGGCCGGCGGCGGGTAGCCACGCTGCCGTTGCGACGGGAGGACCGACGATGGCCGAACCCGAGTTCTACGCGCGGGTGTCCGCCCGCGCCGGCGTGCCGGTGGAGACGGCCCGCGCGCTGACCGAGGCGACACTGCGCACGCTCGCCGAACGGATCAGCGGCGGCGAGGCCGGCGACCTGTCCGCGCACCTCGCGCACGAGTTGCGTCCGCTGCTGGCCCGCGCCCGGGTCGAAGATCCCGAGGTCTTCGGGTACGACGAGTTCCTGCGCCGGGTCGCCGAGCGCTCCGGCGCGACGCCGTCCGACGCCGAGCGCGGCGCCCGGGCGGTGTTGCAGGCGCTGCACCGGGTGGTCGGGCCGGCCCAGTTCAACCGGGCGCTGTCCCAGCTGCCGCGCGAGATCGCCGAGCTGGCCCAGCCCACCCCGCGCCCCGCTTAGGTGTAAGGAAGGGCCCCTTGTTAACGCCTCCGGTAGAGGAAGGGCCCCTTCTTAACACCCGCCGCGAGCGCTGCACCGCGTCGGCGCCGGGGAGGCGTCACTCGGGCGACGCGTCCAGGTAGACCCAGCGGCCGTTCTCGCGGGCGAAGCGGCTGTGCTCGGCCAGCACGCCCGCCCGGCCGTCCTCGCGGTAGTGCGCCCGGAACCGGACCGTCCCGGTGCTGTCGAACAGGCCGCCCTGCCCGATCTCCACGATCTCCAGCCGGGTCCAGCGGGTGCCCGGGTCCAGCTCCAGCCGCTCCGGGCGTGTGGTGGAGTGCCAGCTGTGCCGCAGGTAGGCGGCGTCGCCGCGCGCGAACGCGCTGAACCGGGACCGCATCAGCGCCTCCGCGGTCGCCGCCGTCGCCTCGCCCCGGTGGACCGGGGCGCAACAGTCCGCGTACGGCCGGCCGGTGCCGCACGGGCAGGCCGCCGGCCGTTCAACCCGTCTCGCCATGCCACGATTCTCCCAAGCTGTGGAGAGGTGTTAACAAGGGGCCCTTCCTCTACCGGAGGCGTTAACAGGGGGCCCCTCCTTACACCTCAACCCAGTAGGCTTCCTCGACCATGAGTGTGAGTCCCACCCAGCGGGTTCTCGATCCCGCGCAGGTCCGCCGCTACCTCGCCGCCTCGCTCGGGCCCGGCGGCGAGGTGGCCGACTGCGGCCCGCTGACCGGGGGCGGCTTCGCCGCCGTCTGGCAGGTACGCCTCAGCGACGGCCGCGACGTGGTGCTCAAGGTCGGTCCGCCGGAGCACGTACCGCTGCTGCGCTACGAGCGCGACATGATCGGCGCGGAGGCGCACTACCTGCGTCTGGTGGCCGACCGCGCACCGGGGGTGCCCACGCCGGAGCTGCTGCACCACGGCCGCCACCCCGAACTGGGTGACTGGCTGCTCATGGCGCGGCTACCAGGTCGTACCCTCTGGGACCTGAGCCAGGCCGGCGCGGACGTCGGGCCGCTGCGCGCGGAGTTCGGCCGCGCGCTCGCCGCGCTGCACACGGTGACCGGCGGGCGGTACGGCTACGACGGCGACCGGGCCTCCGGCGCCACGTGGCGGGACGCCTACACGGCCATGGTGGACGACATGCTCGCCGACGCCGCGGACTGGGCGGTGCCGCTGCCGGTGCCGGCGTCCCGGATCCGGGAGCTGGTGGCGCGGCACGCGGCGGTGCTCGACGCGGTCGACCGCCCGGCGCTGCTGCACTTCGACGGCTGGGCCGGGAACGTGCTCGCCGTCGACGGGCCGGACGGCACGCCGCGCCTGAGCGGCCTGGTCGACGGCGAACGGTACCTGTGGGGCGACCCGCTGATGGACCTGGTGTCACCGCTGCTGTTCCGCCGCGCCGAGGACGAGCCGGACGACCCGCTGGTACGCGCCTACCGCGAGGCGGCGCCGTTCCCGCTGGACGCCGGGGCGCGGCAGCGGCTCGGGCTCTACCGGCTGTATCTCTACCTGCTGATGACCGTCGAGATGCCCAGCCGCAACATCACCGCCGACAACGACCCCGGCCGGGTGGAGCTGCTGGCGGACCTGCTCGGCGCGGAACTGGCCGACCTGGCGCGCTGAGCCTCACCGGGTCGCGGTGGCGAAGACGACGATGTTGTCCGGGTAGCTGCCGGTACCCGGGTCGAACCGCCCGCCGCACGTGATCAACCGGAGCCGCGCCGCCGCGTCGCCGCCGTAGACCCGCGCGGTGGGGAAACGCTCCTTCGGGTACGCCCCGACGCCGTCCACTGTGAACGTCGCGGTGCGCCCGTCGGCCCGCAGCACCCGGATCGTGTCGCCGGGGCGCAGCCGGCCGAGGTCGAAGAAGACCGCCGGGCCGTGCTGCGAGTCGACGTGCCCGACCAGCACCGCGTTGCCGGCCTGGCCGGGGGCGGGACCGGGGTGGTACCAGCCGGTGACCTCGGGGCGTTCCAGCGGCGGCACCTCGAGCGCGCCGTCCGCGTCGGTGGCGACCGGGACGATCTCGGCGTCGACGCCGATGCGCGGGACGGTGACCCGCACCGGCGTGGACCGGGGGAGCGGCGGGCCGGCCGTACCGGGGCGTTCGGTGGCGGGCGCGGCGGAGGCGCCGGGCTGCGGTGGTGACGCCGACGTGGTGCCGAGCCCGGCCGAGACCAGCCCGGTGCCGGTGGCGGCGGCGACGGTGACGGCGGTGACCAGGACGGCGGTGTGCAGGCGCGAGCGGCGCTGCGACTCCGACAGCATCCCACCTCCGTTCGACGGGGACGCGGCGCCCGCGCCGGAGCATTCCGGCGCGGGCGGACCGCTCGGCGTGCTTCTCAGGCTGCGGCGTCCGCGCGACGGCGGCGGATGACCGCGTACGCGCCGCCGGCGAGCGCCCCGGCGGCCAGGACGCCACCGGCGATCAGCACTCCGGTGTCGCCGTCGCGTCCGCCGCCACCGGCCTGCGCGCCGCCGATCGGCGTGACGGTGAACGTGGCGCTGCCGCCGTCGCTGCCGTCGCCGCACGTGGTGGCCACGGTGTACGTGCCGAGCGTGAACCCGGCGGTGAACAGCTCGGCGCTCAGGCCACCGCCCGCCGCCGCCGTGGTGGACCGGACGTTCTGGTCCCGGTCCGGGCCGGTGACCCGGAAGATCGCGTCACCGGCGTTCGGGTTGCACGTGGTGGTCAGCACGACGGTGCCGCCGACCGGGGTGGTGGCGGGTGAGACTCTGGTGTCCGCCAGCGCGGCGGCCGGGAGCAGCAGTGCGCCGAGGCCCACGCCGAACGCCGCCGATCCGAGAAATGACTGTGCCTTCATCCGCGTCTTCCCTCACTTTTCGTCCGCTGTAGGCGTGGGACGTCGTTCGGGTGGCCAACTCCGTGACGAGCACCGGTGTGGCCAACACTAGGAGGGTTGCGGCGGTCACTGGGGGTAATTGAGAAATCTTCGTTGCCGTCCGGTGTGCTCCCTGCCGCCACGAGACGGCGGACATGCCGGGCCAGGCCGGACGGCGAGCCGTCCCGGTTCGCCGCGTCTGGGTCCGCTGTCCGTTTCGCGCCTACCGGACGGGCGGCTCCGGGCGGACCAGCCCGGTGTCGTACGCGAGCACCACCGCCTGGATCCGGTCGCGCAGCCCCAGCTTGGTGAGGATCGCCGAGACGTGGGTCTTCACGGTGGCGGTGCTCAGGTGCAGCCGGGCGGCGATCTCCGCATTGGACAGTGCCCGCGCGGTGAGCGTCAGCACCTCCCGCTCGCGGGCGGTCAGCACGGCGAGCGCGTCGGCGGAGGGTGCGGGCGCGGGCAGCCGGTCGGCGTACCGGTCCAGCAGCCGCCGGGTCACGGTGGGCGCGAGCAGTGCCTCGCCCCGGGCCACCACGCGTACCGCCTCGGCGAGGTCGGCCGGGCGGGTGTCCTTGAGCAGGAACGCGCTCGCCCCGGCGCGCAGCGCGGCGTACACGTGCTCGTCCAGGTCGAACGTGGTCAGCATGACCACCCGCGCCGGGTTGCCTGCGGCCACCAGGTCGCGGGTGGCGGCGATGCCGTCGCGGCGGGGCATCCGCACGTCCATCAGCACCACGTCCGGCCTCGTACGCGTCGCCACCGCGACGGCCTCGACGCCGTCGGCGGCCTCGCCGACCACGCTCAGGTCGGGGCGCGCGTCGAGGACGGTACGCAGCCCGGCGCGGATCAGCTCCTGGTCGTCGGCGACCACCACCCGCACGGTCACCGGTCCGCCCCGACCGGAAGCCGCGCGTGGACCCGGAAGCCTCCGGCCGGCAGCGGGCCGGCGTCGAGCGTGCCGCCGAGCAGCCGGGCCCGCTCCCGCATGCCGACGATGCCGCGCCCGGTGGACGTACCGGGCCGGCGGGCGGGTGCCGGGCCGTCGTTGACGACCTCCAGCCGCAGCACCCCGTCGCCGTAGTGGACGTCCACGTCGGCGCGCGTGGCGTGCCCGTGGCGCAGCGCGTTCGTCAGCGACTCCTGCACGATCCGGTACGCCGACAGCTGCACCCCGCCGGGCAGCGCCTCGCCGTCGCCATCCCGGCGCAGCGTGACCGGCAGGCCGACCGCCCGTACCGCGTCGGCGAGCGCGTCGAGCTGTGCCAGTCCCGGCTGCGGTCCGTCCGGATCGGACCCGTCGTCGAGGGCGAGCGCGTGCAGCATGGCCCGCAGCTCGGTGAGCGCCGACCGGGCCGCCGTGTCGATCGCGGCGAGCGCGGCGCGGGCCTGCTCCGGCTGCTCGTCGAAGACGTCCTCGGCGGCGGCGGCCTGCACGGCGATGACCGCGACGTGGTGCGCGACCACGTCGTGCAGCTCCCGGGAGATGCGCTCCCGTTCGGCCGCGCGGACCTGCCGTTCCCGCTCGCAGCGCCGCTGCGCCTGGCCGCGCTGCAACTCGCCGAGCGCCCACGCCAGGTCCAGTGCGATCACCGCCAGCAGCAGGTCCCGCCAGTCGCCGGTGACCAGCTTCCACGGCGTGGGCGCCATCAGCAGACCGAGCGCGACGAGCGAGTAGCGCGGTGGGCGCAGCCGGGCCACGTACGCCATCGGGATGGCGACCAGGCCGAGCCAGCCGAGCTGCGGGTAGAGCGCCTCCAGGCCGACGCCCGCCAGCGCGGCGACGGTGAGGGCGTACCCCGGGTGGCGCCGGATCCACAGCAGACAGCTGGCCTGCGCGACGGCGAGGCCGACCGCGACGGCGGTCCCGCCGCTCGTGGCCGGGCCGGCGTCGGAGGCCAGCAGCGCGAGCAGGCACACGGCGAGGCTCACGGTGGCGATGCCGCCGTCGAGCAGCAGCAGGAACCGGGTCCGGGACGCGCACCTCATGTCCGGATGCTAGGCCGCCGGCTCGCCGTTTCTCATCGGTCGCCAGACGGAGATCCGGGCCGGTGCTCGGTCCGGGGACCGAGCCGGGAACCGCTCCGCGGCCCGATCCGCGCGGCGGCCCGCCGGACCTAGCGTCTCCGGCAGTCGTCCCGAAGTGGAGGAGTCACCGATGGAGACCACGATCCCGACCGTCGCCACCCGCCCGAATCGCCGCCGGGACCGCCTGCTCACCGTGCTCGCGGCGTCCGCCGCCGCGCTGCTGGGCTGGGTTCTTGCGGTGCCGGTGGCCGGCGTGGAGCTGGTCGCGCGTACCGGCTCGACCGACCAGCCGGTGACGCCGGTGGCCGTGGTGGTGAGCGCGCTGCTCGCCGGGCTGGCCGGCTGGGCGCTGCTGGCCCTGCTGGAGCGGCTGACCGCCCGGGCCCGGACCGCCTGGACGGTGGTCGCGGCCGTGGTGCTGCTGGTTTCCCTCCTCGGGCCGCTCGGCGGGGGAGTGGGCGGGGCGGCGACGCTGACGCTCGTGGCGCTGCACCTGGTCGCGGGCGCGGTGCTGATCACCGGCCTGCGGTGGACCGCCGCCGGGTGACGGGCGGTCCCGGGCCGCCGCGACGGGGGCGGCCGGCCCGAGGCATCCTGGAGAACTAGCCTCCTAGGACGCCCTACGGGACGTGCGGCCAGGCACCCGGAAATTTCTCCGCCACCGATGTCGAGAACGGACGGGCAGCTTCGTCCCCGGAGTGAACGCGGCCAGAATGGGCCGCACCACTGCACGAGGAGACACTCATGAAGTACCTGCTCCTGAAGCACTACCGTGGCGGCCCCACCCCGGTCACCGACATGCCGATGATCGACAAGTGGACGCCGGAGGAGATCTCCGCGCACGTGACCTACATGCAGGAGTTCGCGGCGCGGCTGCAGGAGAGCGGCGAGTACGTCGACGGTCAGGCGCTCGCCCCGGAGGGCACGTTCGTCCGCTACGACGGCGAGGGACGCCCCCCGGTCACCGACGGTCCGTTCGCCGAGACGAAGGACCTCATCGCCGGCTGGATGGTGATCGACGTGGACAGCTACGAGCGAGCGCTCGAACTGGCCGCCGAGCTGTCGGCCGCGCCGGGGCAGGGCGGCAAGCCGATCCACGAGTGGCTGGAGCTGCGTCCGTTCCTGACCGCACCGCCCACCATCACCGAGTGACCCGTCCGATGGACGAGGTCGCGCTGCGCAGCCTCATCCCGGGCGTGCTCGGTGTCCTCGTCCGCCGCGGAGCCGACTTCGCGGCGGCCGAGGACGCCGTACAGGACGCGCTGATCGAGGCGCTGCGTGTCTGGCCGGCCGACATGCCCCGCGATCCAAAGGGCTGGCTGGTCACCGTGGCGTGGCGGCGGTTCCTCGACGTGGCTCGTGCCGACGCCGCCCGGCGCCGGCGCGAGGACGTCGTGGACGACGAGCCGCCGCCCGGCCCGGTGTCCGCCGTGGACGACACGCTGCGGCTCTACTTCCTCTGCGCGCATCCGTCGCTGAGCCCGTCGTCGGCCGTCGCGTTGACGCTGCGCGCCGTCGGCGGGCTCACCACCCGGCAGATCGCGCAGGCGTATCTGGTGCCGGAGGCCACCATGGCGCAGCGGATCAGCCGGGCCAAGCGCACCGTCTCCGGGGTCCGGTTCGACCAGCCCGGTGACGTCGCCACCGTGCTGCGGGTGCTGTACCTGGTGTTCAACGAGGGCTACTCCGGCGACGTGGACCTGGCGGCCGAGGCGATCCGGCTGACCCGGCAGCTCGCCGCCGCGATCGACCACCCGGAGGTGGCCGGGCTGCTCGCGCTCATGCTGCTGCACCACGCCCGCCGGGCCGGACGCACCGCGCCGGACGGCAGCCTGGTGCCGCTCGCCGAGCAGGATCGTGGCCGGTGGGACACGACCCTGATCGCCGAGGGCGTGGGCATCCTGCAGACCGCCCTGTCCCGGGACCGGCTCGGCGAGTTCCAGGCCCAGGCCGCCATCGCGGCCCTGCACGCCGACGCGCCCACCGCGACCGAGACCGACTGGGTGCAGATCGTCGAGTGGTACGACGAACTGGTCCGCGTGACCGGCAGCCCGATCGCGCGGCTCAACCGGGCCGTCGCGGTCGGCGAGGCGGACGGCCCGCGCGCCGGGCTGGCGGCGCTCGCGGCGCTGGACGACACGCTGCCCCGGTACACGGCGGTCGCCGCGTACCTGCACGAACGCGACGGCGACCCGGACCGGGCGGCCGCGCTGTACGCGGAGGCGGCCCGCCGCGCGCCCAGCCTGGCCGAACGCGACCACCTGAACCGGCAGGCGGCCCGCCTCAACTCCCGCCGCCCCGGATAAACCGGTCGGCCACGTACGTCGCCGCTGGTAGGTTGCCTCGCCGTGACGGGGGAACGGCTCGGCGGGCGCTTCGCCCGACTGTGGACGGCGAGCACGCTGTCCGCACTGGGAAGTGGGATGGCGACGGTGGCGGCGCCGCTGTACGTGGCGTCGATCACCGACGATCCGCTGGTGGTGTCGGCCGGGGCGGCGGTGTCGTGGCTGCCGTGGCTGCTGTTCGCGCTACCCGGTGGCGTGCTGGCGGACCGGGTGGACCGGCGGTGGCTGATGGTGGTCATCGACTGGGTGCGGGTCGCCGCGCTGGTCGTGCTGGCGGTGGCGATGCTCGCCGACCGGGCCGGGATCGCGTTGCTCTACGCGGTGCTGTTCGTGGTGAACACCGGCGAGGTGGTGTTCCGTACCGCCGCGCAGGCGGTGCTGCCGGCGGTGGTGCCGCGCTCGATGCTGGAACGCGCCAACGGCTGGCTGGGCGGCGGCACCCAGGTGATGCAGAACATGATCGCCGGCCCGCTCGGCGGGTTCCTGTTCGTGCTGGCGGCGTCGCTGCCGTTCGCGCTCAACGCCGGCACGTACGCGCTCAGCGCCGTCCTGGTCGGGTTGCTCGCCGGGACGTACCGTGCCGGGCCGGCGCCGGACGAGCGGCGGTCGGTACGGGCGGAGGTCGCGGAGGGGTTCCGCTGGCTGTGGCGGCAGCGGCTGCTGCGCACCATGACCGTGCTGATCGGCCTGCTCAACGTCACGCTCACCGCCGCGGTGGCGGTGCTGGTCCTGCTCGCCGGGGAGCGGCTGGGCCTCGGCTCGGTCGGCTACGGCGCGTTGTTCACCTGCATGGCCGTGGGCGGGGTGCTCGGCTCGCTGGTGGGGGACCGGCTGATCGCCGCGATCACGCCCACCTGGACGGTGCGGACGGGGCTGCTGGTCGAGGCGGGACTGCACCTGGCGCTCGCCGCGTCCCGCAGCGCGGTCGTGGTCGGGTTCGCGCTGTTCGCGTTCGGGGCGCACAGCGCGCTGTGGAACATCGTGGCGAACTCGCTTCGGCAGCGGCTCACCCCGCCGGCGTTGATGGGCCGGGTCGGCAGCACCACGTTGTTCGTCGCCGCGGGCGGCAACTGTGTCGGCGCGCTGCTCGGTGGCGTGGTGGCCGCCCGGTTCGGCATCACCGCCCCGTACTGGGTCGGTTTCGTCGTGGCGGTCGCAGTGATCGCCGCGACGTGGCGGGTCTTCGACCGGGCGACGGTGGCCGCCGCCTACGCCGACCCGGCCCCGCAGAAGCCCGCGCCGGTGGCCTGAGCGCGGGTCGGCCGGTGGCCGCCTCCACCGATGTGGCAGCGTGGCCGGATGCACGCATCCTTCCCGGCCGACGTCGACCTCGCGCTGGTCGGCGGCGGCGGCGCCGCGTCCCTGGTCCTGGCCGCGCTGGACCGGCACGACGTGACCGGGCTGCGGGTCGCGGTGGTCGACCCGGTGCACAAACGCGGCCAGGACCGCACCTGGGCGTTCTGGGGCCTGCCCGGCGACGACCTCGACCCGCTGCTGAGCGCGAGCTGGTCGCAGGTCGACGTGGTCACGCCCGCCGGCCGCCGCGTCCTGTCGCTGGACCCCCTGCGGTACGGCATGCTGCGCTCCGCCCCGGTCTACGACCGGGCTGCCGAGGCCGAGCGGCGGCTGGACGCGGTCCGGATCAGCGCCCCGGCGGGGGAGCTGCACGACGACGGTGAGCGGGTCACGGTCCGCGACCCGGACGGCCGGGACCTGGTGCGGGCCGGCTGGGTGCTCGACTCGCGGCCCCGGCGGCCCCGGCGGCCGGGACGTACCAGCTGGTTGCAGCACTTCCGCGGCTGGTGGCTGGCCGCCGACCGGCCGACGTTCGACCCGCAGCGGGCGGTGCTGATGGACTTCCGCACCCCGCAGCCGCAACGCGGCGTCTCCTTCGGGTACGTGCTGCCTGTCGACGACCGGTTCGCGCTCGTCGAGTACACCGAGTTCGGGCCGGAACTGCTCGACGACGCGGGCTACGACGCGGCGCTGCGCGGGTACGCCGACCTGCTCGGCCTGGACCTGACCGCGCAGCGGGTGCGGGAGGTCGAGAACGGCGTGATCCCGATGACCGACGGCCCGTTCGACTCCCGCCCGAGCCCCCGGGTGGTGCGGCTGGGCACCGCGGGTGGGGCGACCCGCCCGTCCACCGGCTTCACGTTCTCCGCGATGCTGCGCCAGGCCGACCAGGTGGCGCTGGCACTCGCCGCCGGCCGTCCGCCGGTGCCGGCGCCCGCGTACCCGGGACGGCACCTGTGGATGGACGCGGTGGCGCTGCGCGCGCTGGACCGAGGGCACGTCGGCGGGGTGGAGTTCTTCGAGCGGCTGTTCGACCGCAACCCGCCGGAGCGGGTGCTGCGGTTCCTCGACGGCGTGACCAGCCCGGCGGAGGACCTGGCGGTGATGCGGTCCAGCCCGCTGCTGCCGATGACCGGCGCGGTGCTCGGCGACGCGGCCGGGCGGCTGCGGGCCCGCCTGCGCCGCTAGCCTCGGTGGCCGGTCGCTGCGGCGACGCGGTCGCGTACCAGCGTCCGCAGTTGCTCCATCGGGTCGCCGTCGCCCGCGCCGAGCCGGTTGCGCACCGCCGCCACCGTCAACCCCAGTTCGGGGTACGCGAACGCGAGGCTGCCGCCACTGCCGGCGGTGCCGAACGATCCGTCGTCCTCGACCGCGTACCCGAGCCCGAACGTGCTCTCCTGCCCGAACACCCACTCCGGCGCGCGGACCGCCGGGGCGGACACGTCCCGCATCCGCTCGGCGGAGATCAGCCGCACCCCGTCGACCGGGCCGAGCAGCGCCGCGTACATCCGGGCCACCGCGCGGGCGCTCATCGTGCCGACCGACGGCACGTCGGCGCGCAGCACGTCGGGGCGGGAGCCGATGACGGTGTCCGGCCGTACGGCGGGTGGGGCGACCGCGTCGAAGTGCGGCAGGTTGGCCCCGGCCCAGGTCATCAGCGCGGACAGGCCGGCGTCCTCCAGCCGGGCCAGGCGGGGCAGGTCCGCCTCCGGGACGCCGAGGAACAGTTCCCGGTCCACGCCGAGGGGCCCGGCCACCTCCTGCGCGAGCACCCGCGAGATCGGCGCGCCGGTGACCCGCCGGACCACCTCGCCGAGCAGCCAGCCCCACGTCCACGCGTGGTACGCGAGCCGCTCGCCGGGTGCCCACAGCGGCCGCGCGTCGGCGAGCAGCTCGCACATGCGCGTCCAGTCGGTGAAGTCCTCCGGCGTGACGTCGGCCGGCAGCGCGGGCAGGCCGGCGGTGTGGGTGAGCACGTGCCGCAGCGTGATGCCGCCCTTGCCGTGCCGGGCGAACTGCGGCCACACCGCGGCGAGCGGCAGGTCGTAGTCGAGGCGTCCCCGCTCGGCCAGCACGTGCACCACGGTGGCGGTGAGACCCTTGCCGGTGGAGACGGCGTGCACGGGCGTGTCGGCGGTCATCGGCCTGCCGGTGGTGGTGTCGGCGAGCCCGGCCTGCTCGGTGAGGATCGCGACCCCGTCCAGGTACGCGGCCACCTGCACGCCGGCCTCCCGGCCGGTGGAGACCATCTCGTCGATCGTCGCCCGTACCTCGGCCCGCAGGCCGTCCCACCGCGTGTCCACGATCTCGCAGCGTGCCAGACCGGCGTGCCGTCCGTCGCATGCTTTTCCGTGGCCCGGCGGCTCGGTGCCAGCACCGGCGCTCGTGGGTGGCGTCGTCACCCCGGTCGGCGCGGTGAGGCCCGGCTGCTCGACGATGCCCGGCGGCTCGGTGCCGGCCGTCGGCGGCCTCAGCGGGCGACCGGCGTCGGCGCGCCGGTTCCCTGGGCGAGCAGCGGGTTCGTGTCGCCGGTGAGCAGCCGGGCGCGCAGCGCGGCGATCGTCTCCTCGCCGACGCCGAGCCGGCCGGTCACGTAGCCGCGCACCGAACCGTGTCCGGCCCGCAGGTCGGCCAGCACCAGCCGGATGATCTCGGCCGGGGCCCGCCCGTACGCCGGCCAGCCCGGCGTCGCGCCGCCGTTGCGGTCCCGCCACTCGGCGACCAGCCGGTCGGTGGCGTGCTCGGTGAGCGCGAAGTCCGCGGCGATCTGGTCGTCGTCCACGTCGAGCACTGACAGCACCAGCGCGGCGAGCAGGCCGGTGCGGTCCTTGCCGGAGGCGCAGTGGAACACCAGCGGATGCTCGCCGTCCGCGATCACCTCGATCGCCCGGCGCAGCTCGGCCACGCCGTCCTCGGCCACCTCGGCGTACCGGTCGGCCAGGTAGCGCCAGGGGTCCACGCCGGGGTCGATGTCGGCCTGCACGTACGGCCGGTGCTCGATGCTCAGGTTGTGCCAGGTCACGCCGAGGCTCTCCGGCGCCCGGCCGCGGTCGGCGATCTCCCACGGGTACCGCAGGTCGATCACGGTGCGCACGCCGAGCGCCGCGAACCGTTCCAGGTCGTCACCGGCGAGCTTGGCCAGCGAGTCGGAACGGTAGAGCCGGCCCCGGGCGACGGTGCGGCCGTCGCCGGTTCGAAGGCCGCCCAGGTCACGGAAGTTGCAGAGGGTGGCGAAGTCCGGGGGAGTGGTCATCCCGGCACGCTAGCCGGGCACGGCGGGTCCTGTGGTCCCGCGCGCTCGCGTACCCGGTAGGTTGCCGGGCATGGCGGAGGCGGAGACCGGCCGGGTCGTGGAGATCTGGACCGACGGCGCGTGCAGCGGCAATCCCGGGCCCGGCGGCTGGGGCGCGGTGCTGCGCTGGGGCGGGCACGAGCGGGAGCTGTGCGGCGGCGAAGCCACCCCGACGACGAACAACCGGATGGAGCTGACCGCTGCCATCCGGGCGCTGGAGAGCCTCACCCGCCCGGTCACGGTACGCCTGCACACCGACAGCACGTACGTCCGTAACGGCATCACCGGCTGGCTGAACTCGTGGAAGCGCAACGGCTGGCTCACCGCCGCGAAGCAGCCGGTGAAGAACGCCGACCTGTGGCAGGCACTGGAGGCGGCCTGCTCCCGGCACGACGTGACCTGGCTGTGGGTCAAGGGGCACAACGGGCACCCGGAGAACGAGCGCGCGGACGCGCTGGCGAACCGGGGCATGACCGAGGCGCGGGGCGCCGGCGCGGCCGCCACCACCCCGCGCGCGCGTCAGCGCAGCGGCCGGCCCTCCTCGATCTCCTCCGGCTCCTCGGACGGATCGCCGGTGCCGGAGACGGCCGCCACGTCGTAACCGGCGCGGCTGACTTCCCGTGCCGAGCGCCGGTCCTCGGCGGGCAGGTCGGCGAAGTCGTCACCGGTGTCGTCGGTGGTGTGCAGGGACTCGCCCGGCGGGCGCAGGGACGCCTCGTACGCGGTAGCGCCGTCGGGTTCGTCGCCGGCGGCGCGGCCGAAGGACTGTTCACTGGTCATGTCGCACTCCTGCCCGCATCGGGTGACGGCAAACGTTCGGGTCGCCCGAGCCCTGGTTCGTTCGGTGGCCCGGGTTCGGCCGGTGCTCGCGGCCGGTCAGCGGGCCGCGTCCGGGTGGGTCGGCATCGAGGAGCCGCCCGAGCTGCTGCCGGAGGCGCCGCCCGCCATGCCGGATCCGTTGTCCTCGGTCACCTCGTCCGGTTTCGGCGTGCCGGGGGCGGGCGCCGGCACGTCGGTGTCCGCTGCCGTCTGCACCAGCGGAACCTGCCCGGCCTCGTCCTCGGCGTGCGCCGGGTCGACCGGCTCCTCACCGTCGCGTGCCCGATACCCCACCGGTGGCCCCTCCCGTCGGTCGACGTCGTCCGCGCCGCCTACCCCACCCCACCCCCACCAAACCCACGCGCCTCCGCCCGGTCCCGGCGTCGCAGTTGACCAAGGACTTTGTGTCCCGATCCGGCCCTGAACCCCCGACCCAAACTCCTTGATCACCGCCGAGGTGGCCCTGGCGGGCCGGCCGAAGGGGGTGATCAAGGAGTTTGTGGCCTGGCGGCGGGCGGAAATGGACACAAAGTCCTTGGTCAACTGCGGTGCGGGGTGGGTGGGCGGGTGGGGTGGGTGCCCGAGGTGCGGCCGGGGTCCGCGTGGGTGGCGTCAGCGGGGCTGGCGGCGGCGCTGCCGGGGCTGGGGGCGGGCCGGGGTCAGCGTCAGGGTCCAGTGGACCGGGCGGCGTAGCCCCGGCGGCAGGACCGTGCGGTGGTCGCCGCGCGCGGCGTCGAGCTGCGACTGGTGCGTGAACAGGCACTCGCTCAGGTCCGCGCCGCGCAGGTCGGCCCCGCGCAGGTCCGCGCCGGTCAGGTCGGCGGCGCCGAGGCGTACGCCCCGCAGGTCGGCCCCGATCAGGCAGGCGCCGCGCAGGTTCGCCCCGGCCAGCGGGGTACGGCGCAGGTCCACCCCGATCAGCATCGCGCCCCGGCGGTCCGGCCCGGCCTTTCCGGCGTGGGCCCGCTCGGCGGCGCGGGACAGCAGCCGGTTGGCCCGGTCCCGGTGTGCGTCGACGTCGAGTGCGAGCAGCTCGTCGGGGGTGCCGTCGGTGAGCCGGCCGGTCTCGTCCAGCGCGGCGGCCAGCTCGTCGCGCAGCGGCCCGGGCGGGGTCAGGCGTACCGCCTCGGTCAGGTACCACAGCAGCTCGTGCAGCGGCCGCAGCACCGCGAAGCTGTCGAACATCCGTTGCGCGGTGGCCGGGTCGGCCCGCCAGTCGCGGCCGGCGAACGTGTGCCCGGTGAGGTGCTGTCCGGCACCGAAACAGTCGAACACTGTGCAACCGGGGAAGCCGCGTTGCCGCAGCTCGGTGTGGATGCCGCAGCGGAAGTCGGCGCCCAGGTTCGGGCAGGGCCGCCCGGCGGGCTTGTCGATGGCGAAGTCGGCCGACGCGGTGAACGCCGGCGCGACGCAGCAGACCCCGGCGCAGCGCGAACAGTCCGCCCGCAACTCCCGCCCGCCGCCCGCCACGCCCGACTCCACCACCACGGTCCCCATTCTCCGCACCCACCCCGCCCACCTGCCCACCCACCCCACCCCACCCCACCCGCCCACTCCGTCGATCATGAGGTTGACGGCGACAAACCGGACCGGGACCGCCGCCAACCTCATGATCAACGCTGAAGGGGTGGGGGTGGCGTCAGAAGGTGAAGAGGGAGGCGGTGGTGCGCTGCATCAGGCAGGCGTTGGCGAACGTCCGGGTGTAGGCGACCGGGCGGTTCTGCCAGAAGCCCACGGCGCGGGCGACCACCGGGGCGTACTGCGACGTGCACGGCGCGCCGTCCACGTCGAGCGCGTCCAGGTCACCGTCGACACGGGCGACGAGCCGGCAGGCGGTGATCGGGTCGGGGTGCAGGCCGCCGGTCGGCCCGCAGGTCAGCACCGTGGCGCGCACGCCGGCGCCGTCGTCGACGGTGAGCAGCAGCACCGAGGGGGTCTGCGGGCCGGGGCGCGGCGCGGCCTGCGCGGGGGAGGCCGGCGCGGCGAGGCCGCCGAGCGCGGCGGCCAGGGCCAGCGCGGCGGTACGTCGGGCGAAGGGCATGGGTGGTCCTTCCGTCGGGGCCCCGGGTGAGGGCCGGTGGACGGCCCGGTACGTCGTGCGAACCGGACCGCCGAGAACCCTAGGTGGACGGTGTGAACGCGAAGAGTCACGAAGTGTTACGCCGGCCGACCGCGACGCCCGTCCGCTGTGACATCGGCGCACGGGAATGCCCGAACGGCTGACAACCGCCCGAGTGCCTTGCGGCAACGCATTCCGAATTCGCGACACGCCTGCCTGAAAGGCTGACAACCGAATCACGCCGTTATTGCGCCGATGCATTCCTTACGCCGGATCGTTGTCAATGCGCGACAACCGGAACGGCCGTTACCGGAACGATTCTTTTCGGCGTAACCAAGCGCTTTACCGTCGGGTGGCAGGGCGTTTTCGTCCCCGTCGGGAGGACTGCTCATGAGCGAACTGTCGTACCCACCGGCCGTCCCCGGCCCCGACGTCGAGGCCGTTCCCGGCCCGCCCGGCCGGCCCGGCGAATTCGTCGGCCGGTCACCCGGCCGGCTCGCCTGGATGCGGCTCAGACGCGACCGCACGGCCCGGGCCAGCGCCGTGACACTCGCCGTCGCCGCCCTGGTCGCGCTCGGCGCGCCACTGCTGGGACGGCTCACCGGAATCGACCCGACCGACAAGTTCGTCGACCGGCTCAACGATTTCGGAATGCCGATCGGGTACGCCGGCGGAATCAGCTCCGACCATTGGCTCGGACTCGAGCCCGGCAGCGGCCGGGACATCCTGATGCAGCTGGTCTACGGCCTGCGGACGTCGTTGTTCATCGCGTTCGCCTCGGCGCTGCTGGCCTCCGGAATCGGCGTCGCGGTCGGTGTGCTCGCCGGGTGGGCCAGAGGCTGGCTGGACGGCGTCGTCAACTGGCTGATCGACCTCACGCTGGCGTTCCCGTTCCTCATCTTCGCGCTGGCGGTCATCCCGATCCTGCAGGACCGCTTCTACTCCGACCGGGAGGCGCCGTCGCCCGCGTTCCGGGTGGCTCTGATCGTCGCCACCTTCGGCCTGTTCAGCTGGACGTACACCGCGCGGCTGGTCCGCGGGCAGGTGATCTCGCTGCGGGAGCGCGAGTTCGTCGAGGCGGCCCGGGCCGCCGGCGCCGGCACCGCGCACATCCTGCTGCGGCAGCTGCTGCCGAACATCTGGGCGCCGATCCTGGTCACCGTCTCGCTGATGGTGCCGCAGTTCATCGCCATCGAGGCGGCGCTGGCGTTCGTCAACATCGGCGTCACCGAACCCACGCCCGACCTGGGCCGCATGATCTTCAACAGCATCGGCTACGTCGCGAGCGACCCCTGGTACACCCTGTTCCCCGGGTTGACGGTCTTCCTGCTGGTCCTGGCGTTCAACCTGCTCGGCGACGCGCTGCGCGACGCGCTGGATCCCCGCTCCACCCGGTAGTCCCCACGGCCATCAGTGCCCGGCCGGCGGGGGCCGCCGGGCAGGAAGGGAGCACATCGTGCGCGCACGAACCCGGACATTGACAGGTGTCCTCGCCGCGGCGGCGCTGGCCGCCGCCGGCTGCAGCCCCACCACCGACGACGGTGGCGGTGACGACCAGAAGACCAAGACCCAGAGCGGCTCGATCTCGTACGAGGCCGCCGACAACCAGGGCCCGGCGAAGCCGGTCGACGGGGCGAGCCGCGGCGGCACCCTCACCGTCATGCAGCCGGCCGACTTCGAACACCTCGACCCGGCCCGCAACTACGTCAACGTGCAGCAGGTCGCCGGCGGGATGCTGTACCGCCCGCTCAACGGCTACAAGGAGGACGGCAGCGGCAAGCTGCTGCTCGTCGGTGACCTGGCCACCAACCCCGGCAAGGACGTGAACGGCGACTGCAAGGTCTGGGAGTTCACGCTGCGCGACGGCGTGAAGTACGAGGACGGCACGCCGGTGAGCAGCAAGGACGTCGCCCACGGCATCGCCCGGTCGTTCGCGGCGAACCTCAACGAGGGCCCGCACTACATCCAGCAGTGGCTCTACCCGGGCGGGGCGTACAACGCCACCTACAAGGGACCGTACGACGGTGGCAAGCCGGTGCCCGACGGCGTCACCACACCCGACGACCGGACCATCCGGTTCACGTTCCCGCAGCCGCACTGCGACCTGCCGTACGCGGCGGCGCTGCCCACCAGCGCGCCCGTGCCGGCGGCGAAGGACACCCGCGCCAACTACGACCTGCGGCCGTTCTCGTCCGGGCCGTACCGGGTGAAGACCTACCAGCGCGACGTGGCGCTGGAGCTGGAACGCAACCCGAACTGGGATCCGGCGACCGACCCGATCCGCAACGCGTACCCGGACGCGATCCGGATGACGTTCGGCCTGGAGCAGGCCCAGATCGCCGAGCGTCTGGTGGCCGACGGACCGGCCGACCAGGCGTCGCTGAGCTGGTCGGACGTGCCGCCGTCGGTGCTGCCCCGCACCACCGGCGCGAGCGTCGCCGATCGGGTGGTGCGCGGTCCGACGCAGTACAACTGGGTGCTCAGCATCAACACCCAGCGGGTCACCGACCTGAGCGTACGGCGGGCGCTGAACTACGCCGTCGACAAGGACGCGCTGCTCAAGGTGCTCGGCGGGCAGGCGGCCGGCTCACCGGCCACCACGCTCATGTCACCCACCACCGCCGGGTTCGTCCCGTACGACGTGTTCAACGCTCCGGTCACCGGCGACAAGGCCAAGACCGCCGAACTGCTCGCCGGCAAGCGGCCGAAGCTGGTGCTCGCCCACTCCAACCTGGAACTGCGCACCCAGCAGGCCGAGGCGCTGCGCAAGAACCTCACCGACATGGGCTTCGACATCGTGATGAAGCCGATCGACAACAGCAGCTACTACGACGAAGTCGGCCGCAAGGACAACCCGTACGACATGTACCTCACCGGCTGGGGCTCGGACTGGCCCACCGGCTCCACTGTCATCCCGCCGGTCTACGACGGACGGGAGATCGTGGCCGAGGGCAACCAGAACCTGTCGTACCTCAACGAGCCGTCGGTCAGCGCGGAGATCGACCGGGTCCGCGACCTGCCGGCCGCGGAGCA
Source organism: Micromonospora sp. WMMA1949 (assembly GCF_027460145.1). NCBI lineage: Bacteria > Bacillati > Actinomycetota > Actinomycetes > Micromonosporales > Micromonosporaceae > Micromonospora > Micromonospora sp. WMMA1949. The sequence goes on from NZ_JAPZBG010000001.1 coordinate 5,655,969, forward strand.
GGACGCCGGCTGGATGGCGCTCGACCGCACGATCATGGAGAAGTACGCCCCGGTCGTGCCCTGCTACTACGACGCCACCTACGAGCTGCACGGCTCGAAGGTCGGCAACGCCTTCCTCAGCGACGCGTTCGGGATCATCTCGCTCAACGGCATCTACGTGAAGAAGTGACAGCCGCGTGGGGGCGGCTGCCACGGCGGCCGCCCCCACGCCCACACCGGGGGAGGTGCTCCCGTGCTCCGTTTCGTCGTACGGCGGCTGCTCGTCGCCGCCCTGACCCTGGTCGTCATCAGCCTTGTCACGTTCGGTCTGTTCTTCGCGGTGCCGAGCAGCCCGGCGAAGGTGATGTGTGGCAAGAACTGCACGGCCGAGGACATCGCCCAGGTCGAGCGCCGCCTCGGCATCGACCAGCCGCTGCCCCGGCAGTACGCCGACTTCGTCGGCGGCGTCTTCGCCGGCCGTACCTACGGCGAAGGTGACTTCCGGCAGGAGTGCCCGGCGCCCTGCCTGGGCTACTCGTTCCGCAACAACCAGCCGGTCACCGAGATCGTCGCCCAGCGGGCACCGGTGACGTTCAGCATCGTCCTCGGCGGCGCCGTGCTCTGGCTCGGCCTCGGCGTCTCGCTGGGCATGGTGTCGGCACTGCGCCGGGGTACGGCGTTCGACCGCGCCGCCATCGGTGTCACGCTGGCCGGGGCGTCCATGCAGGTGTACTTCTTCGGGCTGATCCTGCTCTACCTGCTCGTCTACTCCACCGGCCTGCTGCCGTTCCCCAGCTACACCCCGCTGACCGAGAGCCCGCTGCGCTGGGCGGCCGGGCTGCTGCTGCCCTGGATGACGCTGGGCTTTCTCAACTCGGCGCTGTACGCCCGGCTGTCCCGGGCCCAGATGCTGGAGACGCTGTCGGAGGACTTCGTCCGTACCGCCCGGGCGAAGGGGCTGCCCGCCCGGAAGGTGCACACCCGGCACGCGCTGCGGGCGGCGATCACGCCGATCGTGACGATCGCCGGGCTGGACATCGGCACCAGCCTCGGCGGCACGTTCATTACCGAGACCATCTTCGGCCTCCAGGGTCTCGGCAAGGCGACAGTGGAGGCGGTGCAGTTCCTCAACCTGCCGGTGGTGATGGCGACGGTGCTGCTGGCCGCGGTGTTCATCGTGGTCGCCAACATCGTGGTCGACGTGCTGTACGCGGTGATCGACCCACGGGTCCGGCTGAGCTGACGGGAGGGAACGGACATGGTGGAGCTTCCGGCGCCGCGTCGCGGCGAGGGCCCGTACCTGCGGGTCGAGGAACTGCGGGTGCGGTTCGACACCGAGGACGGCGTGGTCCGGGCGGTGGACGGGGTGTCGTTCGCGGTGGAGCGGGGTCGCACGCTGGGAATCGTGGGGGAGTCCGGTTCCGGTAAGAGCGTCACGTCGCTGGCGATTCTCGGTTTGCACAACGCGAAGCGGACGGCCATCTCGGGGGAGATCTGGGTGGGTGGGCGTCAGCTGGTGGGGTTGGGTGAGGAGGAGGTGCGGCGGCTGCGGGGCCGGGACATGGCGATGATCTTTCAGGATCCGTTGTCGGCGTTGCATCCGTACTACTCGGTGGGTAGGCAGATCGCGGAGGCGTACCGGGTGCACCACCCGAAGGCCGGGAAGCGGGAGGCCCGCAGCCGGGCGGTGGACATGCTGGGGCGGGTCGGGATTCCGCAGCCGGCCAGGCGGTTCGAGCAGTATCCGCACGAGTTCTCCGGTGGGATGCGGCAGCGGGCGATGATCGCGATGGCGCTTGTGAACGACCCGGATCTGCTGATCGCGGACGAGCCGACCACGGCACTCGACGTGACGGTGCAGGCGCAGATCCTGGATCTGCTGGCGGATCTGCAGGAGGAGTTCCGGTCGGCGATCGTGTTGATCACCCACGATCTGGGTGTGGTCAGTCAGGTGGCTGATGACGTGTTGGTGATGTATGCGGGTCGGGCGGTGGAGCACGGGAGTGTGCAGCGGGTGTTGCGGGCGCCGCAGCATCCGTACACGTGGGGGTTGTTGTCGAGTGTGCCGTCGTTGCACGGCGACGCCGACGCGGACCTGGTGCCCATTCCGGGCAACCCGCCCAGCCTGATCAACCTGCCGCCGGGGTGCGCGTTTCACCCGCGCTGCCGGTGGGCCGGGGTGAACGGCGACCGGTCCCGCGCGGAGGTACCGGAGCTGGGCACCGCTGGTGCGCCGGGTCATCTGGCGGCGTGTCATCTGCCGGTAGCGGCGCGGGAGCGCATCTACCGCGACGAGGTCGCACAGGTGGGGGTGGCCCGATGAACACGGTGGCGAACGGGCAGGTGCCGGTGGTGGGCGTCTCGGGGGCGGGAAGCGACGCGGGCGGCGCGGCCCGGCTCGCGGCGGAGCCGCTGCTGTCGGTGCGCGGTCTGACGAAGCACTTCCCCGTCCGGCAGGGCCTGCGTGCCACGGGTGCGGTGCGGGCGGTCGACGGGTTGGACTTCGACGTGCGCCCGGGCGAAACGTTGGGGCTGGTGGGGGAGTCGGGCTGTGGGAAGACCACGACCGGGCGGATGCTCGTGCGCCTGCTGGAGCCGACCGCGGGGTCGATCGCGTTCGCGGGGCGGGACATCACGCACGCGAAACGTGGTGAGTTGCGCGGGTTGCGGCAGGACCTGCAGATCATCTTCCAGGACCCGTACGCGTCGTTGAACCCCCGGCACACGGTCGGGCGGATCGTGGCGATGCCGTTGCAGGTCAACCGGATCACCCCACCCGGCGGCGTCAAACACCGCGTCCAGGAGTTGCTGGAACTCGTGGGCCTGAATCCGGAGCACTACAACCGGTACCCGCACGAGTTCTCCGGCGGGCAACGCCAACGCATCGGCATCGCCCGCGCCCTCGCCCTGAAACCGAAACTCATCGTCGCCGACGAACCCGTCTCCGCGCTGGACGTATCCATCCAGGCGCAGGTCATCAACCTGCTGCGCAGCCTGCAACGCGACCTGGACCTGGCGTTCGTGTTCATCGCCCACGACCTCGCCGTCATCCGGCACTTCTGCCACCGCGTCGCCGTCATGTACCTCGGCAAGATCGTCGAGATCGGCGACCGCGACACCATCTACACCCACCCTCAGCACCCCTACACCAGGGCCCTGCTGTCCGCCATCCCCGACGTCACCACTCTCGGACCCGCCGGCCGCATCCGCCTCACCGGCGACGTCCCCACCCCACTGAACCCACCATCGGGCTGCCGCTTCCGCACCCGCTGCTGGAAAGCCACCGACCACTGCGCCACCGAAGAACCCGCGCTGACCACCCGCGACGGCGGCACACAGCTCACCGCCTGCCACTACCCGGAGCAGCAGCAAGCACCGCTCGACGCACCGACCGGCGAACCCGTGGGAGCCACCCCCGAACCCGGTAGCAACGAACGCACCTGACCCACGACGGGGCCGGGGGCGACCGTGCCCGGCGCAGGGATCAAGCCTGACCGCCCGGAGCCGGGCACGGTCGCCCCCGGCCCCAAACCGCAAGCTAGACGGAACGCCAGGAATCCGAGGAAAGCGCAGAAGCCTGCGGCCCCATCACCAGCATCCCCCCGTCCACCGCCCACGACGCCCCCGTCACGTACGCCGCCGCCGGCGAGGCGAGCATCGCCACCACCGCCGCCACCTCCCGCGCGTCACCGGGACGTCCCACCGGCACGCCGGGCCGGTGCTGCGTGAACGGGTCGACGTCCTCCTGCCCGGTCATCGGGGTGGCGATCTCGCCCGGCGCGACCGCGTTGACGGTGATCCCGTCGGCCGACAGTTCCTGCGCCATCACCTTCGTGAGCAGGCCGAGCCCGCCCTTCGCCGCGCAGTACGCCGACGAGCCGACCCGGGGCGCGTGCTCGTGCACGCTGGTGATGTTGATGATCCGGCCGCCCCGTCCGGCCGCGCGCATCCGCCGGGCGGCCCGCTGCGAGCACAGGAACGGGCCGTCCAGGTCGACAGCCAGCACCTCGCGCCACTTCGCCCAGCTCACGTCCACGAACGGCTCGGACAGGCCGGTGCCGGCGTTGTTGACGAGCACGCCCAGGCCGCCGAGCCGGTCGGCCAGCTCGTCGATGACCGCCGCCGCCTCGGGGCGCCGGGTCAGGTCCAGCTCGGCGGTCTCGCAGCGGCGGCCGGTGGCGCGTACCTCGGTCGCCGTGCGTTCGGCGCCCTCCGCGTCGCCGTACCAGGTGATGCCGATGTCGTAGCCGGCCTCGGCGAGCGCCACCGCGCACGCCTTGCCGATGCCGGAGTCCGCGCCGGTGACGATCGCGACACGGTCGTAGTCCTCGTATCGTTCGGGCATGTCCGCGCACTACCCGCGGGCGGCGACCTCAACCGGCCGGACGACCCCGGCTCACCCGGCGGTTTCGTCGGAGCTGCTCGCTAGGGTACGGGCGTGATCGCCGATGACTCCGATGCCGTGACAGTCCGCTTCCTGCGCATGATGCGTGGCGAGATAGGCGCCGAACGGGTGGGGGAGGATTCGCTCGGCCGCACCGCCGATCTCGCCCGGCGCTGGTGGGGCACCGGCGACGCCGCCGACGCGCGGCTCGCCGACGCGCTGCGCGAGCTGCACGGCGAGCCGGTCGACCCGGCGGAGTTCGACGCGCTGACGGCGCGCGACCGGACCGACCCCGACGCCTGACCACGCCGGCGCCCGCGATCCGCGCGCCGGCGCCGAATCGGCCGGCGTCAGCCCGTCCGGACCGGCACGGCGAACCGGGGCGCGTCAGCGGTGAGCAGCGCCGTCCGCGACGGCACGCGCCACTGCTCGGCCAGCGCCGCGGCCAGCTCGTCCAGCATCCGGCGTACGGTCGGCGCCGCCCCCTCGTGCATCGCCTCGACCACCACCAGCACCTCGGCGGTGCCTGCCCGTACCGCTGACGCGCCGCTCTGCCGGTGGCACCAGCGCCGGGCGTGCGCGTGTCCGCCCTGGTCGGCGAAGATCACCTCGCCCGGCGCGGGTTGCTCGCTCTCCCCGCCGAGACCCAGGTAGGACTCGGTGCCGTCGGCCGGGCGTACGGTCAGGTCGCCGTCGATCTCTGCCAGGTCGAGCACTGCTACCGGGACGGCGTACCGGACCGAGAGCGCGTTGCCGAGGTCGACGAGTGGGTGCAGCCGGGGCAGGTCCCCGTCCCGCCGCAGACGGCGCAGCAGCGACTCGGCGGCGCAGCGGTAGCGGGTCGGCGGGCAGCCCATCCGGGCGAACGCCCGACGCCACGCCTGGATCTCCGGGAAGCCACCCTCCGGCCCGGCGGCGAGCCGGTTCCGGGCGGCGCCGAGATACCCGGCCAGCAGCGGCGTGACGTCGGCGTCGGGCGTGACACCGGCGGCGTGCAGGACGCCGCAGGTCAGCTCCGGATAGGCCGACCAGATCTCGGGGGAGTGCCGGAAGCGCACGGGAAAGACTCCTTCTACGGGCGAGCGAGTACGGGTCAGGCGGTGAACGCGAGGCCGAGGCCCAGGGCGAGGAAGCTGCCGGCGAAGGCGTGCCGCAGCAGCGCGGTCAGCCGGGGCCGGGACAGCACCCGGCGGCGCAGCGCGCCGGCCAGGAGCGCGTACCCGGCGAACACCAGCAGTGTGACGGCCATGAACACCAGGCCGCAGGCGAGCATGCGCACGGTGGCGGCGGGCGCGTCCGGCGGCACGAACTGGGGCAGGAACGCCACGAAGAACACCGTCACCTTCGGGTTCAGCAGGTTCATCAGCACCCCGTCGCGGAAGACCGCCGCCGCCGGGCGCGGGGGCCGGTCGCCGTCGAGGGCGAACGCGCCCCGGTCGCGCAGTGCCGACCAGGCCATCCAGAGCAGGTACGCCACACCCAGCCAGGTCACCACGCGGAACGCCGGGGTGCCGGCGCGCAGCAGGGCGGCGAGGCCGGTCACGGCAGCGATCACGTGCGGGACGAGACTGAGCGTGCCGCCGGCGGCAGCGGCCAGGCCGGCCCGGCGTCCGCCGGCCACGGTGGTGGCGAGCGTGTGCATCACCCCGGTGCCCGGCGTGATCGCGACGACGAGTGTGGTCAGCAGGAATGCGACTGTCATGCGGTCCAGCCTGTGGCCATAATGGTCCGATGGACAGGGCCAAAGCCGTCGTCATCGAGGAGTCCAAAGCGGCCGGTACGGACTTCCTCCAGCTCGACGTCGGCGAGGCGCCGCCGGGTGGCCGCGCGGACTGGCTGGCCGCCCGCCTGCGATCGGCGATCGCCGACGGCCGGGCACCGGTGGGCACCCGCCTGCCGGCCAGCCGGGTGCTCGCCGCCGAGCTGGGTGTCTCCCGGGGCGTGGTGACCGAGGCGTACCAGCGGCTGGCCGAGGACGGGCAGATCGCCGGGCGTGGCCGGGCCGGAACGGTGGTGGTCGCCTCGCCGGCCGCCGTGGTGACCCGGCCGCCCCGGCCGAGGAGAGCGGCCGAGGTGTTCGCCGGCCGGCCCGGCCTCGACGCCTTCGACGAGCTGCGCGCCGTACCCGCCGAGGTGGACCTGACGCCCGGCGTACCCGATCTGGCGGCCTTTCCCCGCGCGGCCTGGCTGCGGGCCGAACGCAACGTCCTGCACCGGCTGACGCCCGCCGCGCTCGGCTACGGCGACCCGGCCGGCACGCCCGCGCTACGGCTCGCGGTCGCGAACTGGCTGGCCCGCAGCCGGGGCATCCGCGCCGATCCGGCCGAGGTGGTGATCGTGTCCGGGGTCTCCCAGGCGCTCGGCCTGCTCGCGCGGGTGCTGCGCGATCGGGGTACGCACACCGTCGCGGTGGAGGACCCCGGCTCCCTCGGCGTACGGCAGCACCTGGCGTACTCCGGGCTGGCGACCCCGCCGGTCCCGGTGGACGACAGGGGCCTGTGCGTCGACGAGCTGGAGCGGTCCGGCGCGCCGGCCGTGCTGCTCACCCCGGCGCACCAGTTCCCGACCGGGGTGGTGCTCGACGGGGACCGGCGCCGACGACTGCTGCGGTGGGCACGCGACGGCGGCCTGGTGGTGGAGGACGACTACGACGCCGAGCACCGCTACGACCGTCCGCCGGTACCGGCGCTGCGGGGCATGGCGCCGGACCGGGTCTGCTACGTCGGCAGCATCTCCAAGCTGCTCGCGCCGGCCCTGCGGATCGGGTGGATGCTGGTGCCGCCCGCGCTGCACGCCGACGCGGTGGCCGTGAAGCGGGCGGCCGATCTGGGCAACGCGGCGCTGGCGCAGCTCGTCCTGGCCGAGCTGATGGAGTCCGGCGCGCTGGAACGGCACCTGCGGCTGCTGCGCCATCGGCACGTACGCCGCCGGGACGCGATGATCCGGGCGGTCGGCGCGTACCTGCCGGGGGCGGTGGTGCACGGCGCGGCGGCCGGGCTGCACCTGATGGTCACGCTGCCCGGCGACGTCGACGACCGGGCGTTGGCGGCGGCGGCGTTGCGCCGGGGCGTGAAGGTCCACCCGCTGTCGTGGCACGGCCAGCGCCCGCAGCCGCCCGGCCTGGTCCTCGGCTACGCCGCGACCCCACCCTCCGACATCGACAGTGCCCTCGCGACGGTGGCCGAGGCCCGCCGCCTCCTCACCCCGCCCCGGTGATCAAGGAGTTCGGGTACGAGTCGATCTCCTCCAAGGACACAAACGCCTTGATCAACGGGGAATATGGGGGGCGGGCGGGGGTGGGGGGTAGAGGGCGGCCAGGGCTGCGGCGGTCTCGGCCAGGCGGGCGCGCAGCGTCTCCGGGGTGAGGACCTCCACGTCGGCGCCGAGCCGGAGCAGGTCGCCGTGGGCGTGGGTGAGCGACTCGATCGGGATGACCGCGTGCACCCAGCCGGCGGCGTCGGGCGGGCCGGCGCTCGCCTCGGCGGCGGTCACCACCACGTCGCTGCCGACCTCACGCAGCCGGGCGAACCCGCGCGGCGACAGCCGGATGCGCGCCTCGTCGCGGTGCAGCCCGGCCCGGAACTCCACCACGTGCGCGCGCCACCAGGCCGGCAGGTCGAACTCCGGTCGCTCGAACGTCTCCTCCAGCGGGGTCAGGTCGAGGATCTGGTTGACCCGGTAGGTGGCCGGGTCGGCGCGGTCCGGCCGGGCGGCGACCAGATACCAGCGCCCGCCCTTGAGGACCAGCCCGTACGGCTCGAGGACGCGGGTCGTCTCGCCCCGCCAGCCCCGGTACCGCACCCGGACCCGGCGCTGCCGCCACACCGCGTCGGCGGCCTCGGCCAAGTGTGGCGACGGGTCGCCGTCGGAGTACCAGCCCGGCGTGTCCAGGTGGAACCGCTGTTCCAGCCGGGCCGCCCGGTCGGCCAGCGGCGCGGGTAGCGCGGCCCGCAGCTTGAGCTGTACGGCGGCCACGACCGACTGGTAGCCCAGCTCGGCCGCCGGCCCGGGGAGCCCGGCGAAGAGCAGCCGGTCTGCCTCCTCGGCGGTCAGCCCGGTCAGCCGGGTCCGCCAGCCCTCCACGAGCCGGTAGCCGCCGTCGTGCCCGGCCTCGCCGTACAGCGGGATGCCGGCGGCGTGCAGCGCCTCCACGTCCCGGTAGATCGTGCGCACCGACACCTGGAGGCGGGCGGCCAGGTCGGCGGCGGTGAGCCGGCCGTGCGCCTGCAGGAGCAGCAGGATGGACAGGAGTCGACTGGCCCGCATTCTGCTGACACTAGCTGTCAGGGGAGCGGTCCTAGCGTGCCCGCATGGCTTTTCACGACAAGGAGCTGACCGTGCCGGGGACCGTCGAGGTGGCCGGCCGGCACGTCAAGCGCTACCACATCGACCAGCCGGACCGCCGCCTCGAACCGCGTGTGGTCGACGCCGCGTACGCGTACCTGCCGAAGCTGCTGCCCGCCCCGGACGGCGCCACCCCGCCGGCGAGCTGGGTGGTGCTGCACCGGGGCGCCGACACCGGGGCGTACCTGCTGGCGTACAGCTGGTTCTTCGACAACGTGGTCGAGTGCCGCATCGCGATCGCCGGGCAGCCCGCGCTGGACTGCCCGGACGACGACCCGGCGCACCTCGTGGACCTGACCCGCCCCGGCGTCGGCTGCGTCTGGGAACTGGGCGTGCTGGAACACGAGCGCGTCGCCTGGATCCGGCACGTGCTCGCGCCGGACCGGCCGGACCTCGCGGGCTACCTGGCCGACGCCCGGGCGCAGGGGCCGGTGGGCAGCTGATGGGCGACTTCGACTTCCTCGTCGGCACCTGGGACGTGACCAACCGGCGCCTGCGGCAGCGGCACGTCGGCGCCGACGACTGGGACGAGTTCGCCGGTGTCAGCGAGGCGCGCTCGTTCTTCGACGGCGCCGGCAGCTTCGACGAGATGCGCTGCCCGAGCCGGGGCTTCTCCGGCTCCACGGTGCGCGTCCGGAACCCGTCGACCGGGCTGTGGTCGATCTACTGGATGCACAGCGCGCGGGGCGTGCTGGAGCTGCCGCCGGTGGTGGGCCGGTTCACCGACGGCGCCGGTGAGTTCTACGCCGACGACACCGACGAGGGGCGGCCGGTGCGCTGCCGGTTCATCTGGTCGGCGATCACCGCCGACTCGTGCCGCTGGGAGCAGGCGTTCTCCACCGACGGCGAGCGCACCTGGGAGACCAACTGGATCATGGAGTTCCGCCGGACGGCGTGACCGGCGGCGTGGTGGTCCGGTAGATCGCGGTGAGCCACACGTCGAGCAGCACGTCGACCACGTCCCGCTCGGCCACCGCCGGGCCGTCCCCGGCGAACGTGGCGTACCAGACGCGCTCGTTCATCGAGTTCAGCGCGATGGAGAGGTCCCGGGCGGGCAGCCCGTCCGGGGCCGCGCCGCGGGCGCGTTCGGCCTCGATCGCGGCCTGCACCGCGCGGACCCAGCGTTCCAGCACCTCGGCCCAGAGCCGCCGCACCTCGGCGTTGGTGCCACGCACCTGGGCGCAGGCCAGCACCACGTCCCGGTGCCCGCCGAACGTGGCGTGGAACCGGGCGATCAGCTCCCGCCAGTGGGCGCGCGGATCCTCGGCGAGCCGCTCGAACACGCCTCCGGCGGCGGCGTCGGCCTCCTCGGTGACCCGGTCGAGCAGCGTGAGCAGCACCGCGTCCTTGGACGGGAAGTAGAAGTAGAAGGTGGGCCGGGAGATCCCGGCGCCGCGCGCCAGGTCGTCGATGGAGATGTCGGCGAAGGGGCGCTGCGCCAGCAACCGCTCGGCCGTGGCCAGGATCGCGGTCTCCCGGTCGTCGCCGGTGGACCGGCCGGCCCGCCGCCCGCGCGTCGGCGCGGCGCCGGTCGGCGTACGGGCGGTCGTCATGTCGGCTGATGCTACACCCGCTCGACACCATGTCGATTCGACTCGACACGGTGTTGACTGCGGTCGACGGCGATGGATAGTGTCCGGTCCACCGCCGGTGCGAACGGGAGAAACCGATGGCCGCAGACCACGTCGACGTCCTCATCGTCGGGGCCGGCCTGTCCGGCATCGGCGCCGCCGTCCACCTCGGACGCGAATGCCCCGGCAAGACCTACGCGGTGCTGGAGGCCCGGGGCGCCATCGGCGGCACCTGGGACCTGTTCCGCTACCCGGGCATCCGCTCCGACTCCGACATGTACACCCTCGGCTACTCGTTCAAGCCGTGGACCGACCCGAAGGCCATCGCCGACGGCGACTCCATCCGGGCGTACGTGCGCCAGACCGCCCGCGAGTACGACGTGGAACGGCACATCCGCTTCCACCACCGGGCGGTGCGCGCCGAGTGGGACAGCACCACCGCGCGCTGGACCGTCCACGCCCACCGCGACGACACCGGCGAGGACGTCACCCTCACCTGCGGGTTCCTCTTCACCAACTCCGGCTACTACCGCTACGACTCCGGCTACACGCCGCGGTTCCCCGGCGTCGAGCGGTACGCCGGCACGCTCGTGCACCCGCAGCACTGGCCCGAGGACCTCGACTACACCGGCAAGCGGGTCGTGGTGATCGGCAGCGGCGCCACAGCCGTCACCCTGGTCCCGGCCATGGCCGAGCGGGCCGCGCACGTCACCATGCTCCAGCGCTCACCCACGTACGTGATCGCGCTGCCCTCGCGCGACCCGTTCGCCGACGCCGCGCGGCGCTGGCTGTCCCCGAGGGCCGCGTACGCGGTGGCCCGGTGGAAGAACGTCACGCTCGGCGTGGCCAACTTCCAGCTCAGCCGCCGCGCCCCCGGTGTGGTGAAGCGGTTCCTGCGCCGCGCCGCGAAGGGCCGCCTGCCGTCCGGGTACGACGTCGACAGGCACTTCTCGCCCCGCTACAACCCGTGGGACCAGCGCCTGTGCGTGGTGCCGGACGGGGACCTGTTCGCCGCGCTGAGCGCCGGGCGCGCGTCGGTGGTCACCGACACCATCGACACGTTCACCGAGCGGGGCATCCGGCTCGCCTCCGGTGAGGAGCTGCCCGCCGACGTGGTGGTCACCGCCACCGGCCTCAACCTGCTCGCGCTCGGCGGCATGACCCTCGCCGTGGACGGCGCCGAGGTCGACCTCGCCTCGACGGTGGCCTACAAGGGCATGATGCTGTCCGGCGTGCCGAACTTCGCCATGACCATCGGCTACACCAACGCCTCTTGGACGCTCAAGGCCGACCTCGTCGCCACGTACGTCTGCCGGCTGCTGCGTCACCTCGACGACACCGGCCGGCAGATCGTCACGCCGCTCGCCCCGGACACCGACGACCTCGAACCGATCATCGACCTGAAGTCCGGGTACGTGCTGCGCGCCGTCGACCAGCTGCCCAAGCAGGGTCCGCACGCGCCGTGGCGGCTGCACCAGAACTACCCCCGCGACGTACGCCTGATGCGGCACGGCCCGCTCACCGACGGCGTACGGTTCGACCGCGCCGGCCGACCCGCCGCGACCGCCACCAGCTCGGGAGGAACCGATGCGTGACCTCGTCCTCCCCGGCGGCACGGCGGTGCTCACCGGCGCGGCGAGCGGCATCGGCGCGGCGCTGGCGCACGGGCTGGCCCGGCGCGGCGCCGACCTGGTGCTGCTCGACCGGGACGCCGACGGCCTGGCCGCCACCGTCGCCGCGATCCGGGCCGCGTACCCGGACCGGCAGGTGGAGACCCACGTGGTCGACCTGGCCGACGCCGACGCCACCGACCGGGTCGCCGCCGAGATCCACCGCGCGCACCCCCGGATCCGGCTGCTGATCAACAACGCCGGCGTGGCCCTGGGCGGGCGCTTCGACGAGGTCACCCTGGAGGAGTTCCTCTGGGTCATCGAGATCAACTTCCGGGCGGTGGTGCGCCTGACCCACGCGCTGCTGCCCGCGCTCAAGGCCGAACCCGGCGCCCACCTGGTGAACGTGTCCAGCCTGTTCGGCCTGATCGCGCCCGCCGGGCAGGCCGCGTACGCGGCGAGCAAGTTCGCCGTGCGCGGCTTCACCGAGGCGCTACGGCACGAACTCGTCGACGACGGCATCGGCGTCACGTCGGTGCACCCGGGCGGTATCCGCACCCGGATCGCCGCCAGCGCCCGCGTGGGCAGCGGCGTCTCCCGGGAGGAGTACGAGGCCGGGCGCAAGCAGTTCGAAAAGCTGCTGACCATCGACCCGGCGGTCGCCGCCGAGGTGATCCTGCGCGGGGCGCAGCGACGCCGCGGCCGGGTGCTCATCGGCTGGTCGGCGAAGCTGCCCGACCTGCTCGCCCGCGTCGCGCCGGCCGGGTACGGCAGGGTGCTCGCCCTGGGCATGCGCCCGTCCCGCCCGGCGGCGGCCGTCACCGAGGCGCCGGCGCCACGGACCGAGGCGCCCGCCGGCCGGGCCGGCGCCGACGTGCCGGTCGGCGGGGCCGAGGTGCCGACCAGCGGGGCCGACGCGCCGGTCCCGGCCGCCCGGACCGGCGAGGAGGCCGCGCGGGAACCCGGACGCACGGCGTGACAGTGGCCCTGCCGCCGGCCGGCGAGCGCACCGTCGACGGGCGGCGCGTGCGTTGCCGGATCAGCGGCGACGGCCCGCCCGTGGTGCTGCTGCACGGCATCGGCCGTACCCTCGACGACTTCACCGCCCTGCACACGGCGCTGGCCCGCGACCACCTGGTGCTCGCGGCGGACCTGCCCGGGCACGGTGGCTCCGCGCCGCTGGACGGCCCGCACACGCTTGCGGCGCTGGCCGCCGCGGTGGCCGGCTTCCTGGACTCAGCCGGGGTGACCGGCCCGGCGCACCTGGTCGGCAACTCCCTCGGCGGGGCGGTGGCCATGCGCCTGGCCGCCGACGAACCGCAACGCGTCGCCAGCCTGGCGTTGCTCAACAGCGCCGGCTTCGGCCGCGAGGTGACGGTGGCGCTGCGGCTGCTCGCGGTACGCCCGCTGGCCCGCCTGCTGCTGCGCCCCGATCCGAGGATCATCCGCCGGACCGAGCGGGCCATCTTCTTCGACCCGGCGTACGTCACCGAGGAGCGGCTCGCCCTCGCGCTCGCCGTGGCCGGGCAGCCGCACGCGGCCCGGGTGATGCTGGAGCTGGTCCGCGACCTGGGCACCTGGCGTGGGGTACGCCCGCAGTGGCGCACCGACCTGCTCGACGCGGTGGCCGCGCTCGACCTGCCCACCCTGCTCGTCTGGGGTGAGCGCGACCTCATCCTTCCCGCGGCGCACCTGGCGTACGCCCGCACCCGGCTGCCGAACGCGCGCAGCCACCTGTTCCGCGACACCGGGCACATGCCGCAGATCGAGCGGACCGCCGAGGTGGAGGCGTTGCTGCGGGAGCTGTGGGCCTGACCGTGGCCCGCGCCACTGTCCCGGCCCGCGCCGGACCGCCCGGGCGACCGGGGGAGCAAGCTTAGATACATGACGCATCCCAGCCGGACCGCGCCGTCCGCCGCCGAGCGGGCGTACCGGCACCTCAAGCAGGCGATCCTCGAACAGGTCTACCCGGGTGGCCAGCTCGTCAGCGAGGGCGAGATCGCCGAGGCGACAGGGGTGTCCCGCACGCCGGTCCGGGAGGCGCTGCTGCGGCTGGAGACCGAAGGGCTGGTCCGGCTCTACCCGAAACGCGGCGCGCTGATCCGGCCGGTGTCGGCCCGGGAGATCGCCGACGTCATCGAGGCGCGCCGGCTGGTCGAGCTGCACGCCGCCGACCGGGTCTGGCCGCGCCGCGCCGCGCTGCGCGCCGACCTGGCCCGCCGGCTGGACGAGATGCGCCGCGCGCACGCCGCCGGTGACCTCACCGCGCTGATGGCGGCCGACCGCTCGTTCCACGCCGCGGTGGTCGAGGCGGCCGGCAACGAGATCCTGGCCGAGCTGTACCACCGGCTGCGCGACCGGCAGCTACGGATGGGTGAGGCCAGCTTCCGGCTCTCGCCCGGCTGGGCCGAGGTCGCCCTCGCCGAGCACGCCGGTCAGCTCGCCGCGCTCGACGGCGACGACCCGCAGGCGTGGCACGACGCGGTCGCCGCGCACATCGACACCGCCGCGCGGATGCTCGGGACGCTGCGGTGAGCGGCGGTCGCCGGCCCGCCGCCCTGGTGTACGCGGTAGCCGTCACCGCCTACCTGACGGCCGTGTTCCACCGCAGCTCCCTCGGCGTGACAGGGGTCGACGCGGCGGACCGCTTCCACATCAACGCCGCCGCGCTCGCCACGTTCTCCGTCGCCCAGCTCGCCGTCTACGCCGCCATGCAGGTGCCGGTCGGCGTGCTGCTGGACCGCTACGGCTCGCGCCGGCTGCTGCTGGCCGGCGGCGCGCTGATGGTGGCCGGGCAGCTCCTGTTCGCCGTCGCCACCGACGTACCGGCCGCGGTCGCCGCGCGGGTGCTGGTCGGCCTCGGTGACGCAATGACGTTCATCAGCGTGCTGCGCATCGTCGCGTTCTGGTTCCCCGGCCGCCGCAACCCGCTGCTGGTGCAGCTCACCGGCACCGTCGGCCAGCTCGGCGCGGTGCTCGGCGCCGTACCCCTGGTGCTGCTGCTGCACCGCGCCGGCTGGACCCCGGCGTTCCTGACCGCCGCCGCGCTCGGCGCGACGGTGGTGCTGATGGTCCTCGTCGCGGTCCGCGACACCCCGCACGCCGAGCACGCCACCGCGCTCGCCCCCGACCTGGCCACGGTGCGCCGCCAGCTCGCCGACGCCTGGGCCGAGCCGGGCACCCGGCTGGGCCTGTGGACACACTTCGTCACGCAGTTCTCCGGCTCGGTGTTCGCGCTGCTGTGGGGCTACCCGTTCCTGGTGCAGGGACAGGGCTTCTCGCCCACGGCGGCGGCCGGGCTGCTCACCCTGATGACGATGGTGACGCTCGTGTGCGGGCCGGTGCTCGCACACCTGTGCGGCCGTTACCCGTTCCACCGCTCGGTGCTGGTCTTCGCCATCACCGCCGCCACCGCCGGGATGTGGGGGGTGGTGCTGGCCTGGCCCGGCCCGGCACCGCACGCGTTGCTGGTGGCGCTCGTGGTGGTGCTCGCGGTCAACGGACCCGGTTCGATGATCGGGTTCGACTACGCCCGCACGTTCAACCCGGTGCACCGCATCGGCAGTGCCACAGGCATCGTCAACGTCGGCGGCTTCGTCGCCTCGATCGCGCTGATCCTGGCCGTCGGCCTGGTGCTCGACCTGGCCACCCCGGCCGGGCGGGACGCGCCGCCGCTGTCCGCGTTCCGCTGGGCGTTCGCCGTCCAGTTCCTGCTCTGGGCGCTCGGCGCGGCGCAGGTGCTGCGCTACCGCAACGCCGCCCGTCGCCGGCTCGCCGGCGAGCGGGCCGCCGCGGCGGTCCCGGCGACGGCCTGAGGACGCGGGCAGCCCGGCGCGACCGGCTCAGGGCCGGTGCCGCACCAGCGAGTCGAGCACCAGGGTCAGCCCCGCGCCGACCAGCCACACGTCCTTGGCCAGGCCGATGCCCTCCTGGCTCGGCCGCAGGCTGGTGCCCTCCCGCATGCCGGGCGTCTTCAGGTAGAGCTGCACCAGCCCGGCGCCGAACGCGGTGAGCGCGGCCCCGGCCAGCAGCGACGGCACGAACGGCGCGAGCAGCGCCGCGCCGAGCGCCGTTTCGCCCCGGGACAGCAGCTTGGCGAACCGGTCCGGCGGGATCTGCCGCAGCTGCGGCATCGCGCCGACCGCCATGCCGTGCATGCCCGCGGCGGCCTCACCCTCCAGGGCCCGCTTCCCTAGCCCGGAGTTCAGGATGTACGCGCCGATGGCGACCCGCAGCGGCGCATGCGACAGCCTCATGATCACTCCCGTCCCACCAGGTAGAACCGGCACACCGGGTACCCGGTCATGACCAGGACAATCCGGCGGGCTTCATTGGTTCGCGGGTCATGATCAGCGGTAGGTTCGGGGTGCAGAAGCACGCTACAAGGGAGGCACTGTGAGCCAGGAAGTCCGGGGAGTCGTGTCGCGGCGCAAGGGTGCGCCCGTGGAGGTCACCACCATCGTGGTGCCGGACCCGGGGCCGGGCGAGGCGGTGGTCCGCATCCAGTCGTGCGGCGTCTGCCACACCGACCTGCACTACCGCGAGGGCGGCATCAACGACGACTACCCGTTCCTGCTCGGCCACGAGGCCGCCGGCATCGTGGAGCAGGTCGGCGACGGCGTCACCGATGTGGCCCCCGGCGACTTCGTGGTGCTCAACTGGCGGGCGGTCTGCGGCCAGTGCCGGGCCTGCCGCCGGGGCCGCCCCTGGTACTGCTTCGCCACCCACAACGCGACGCAGAAGATGACGCTCACCGACGGCACCGAGCTGACCCCGGCGCTCGGCATCGGCGCGTTCGCCGAGAAGACGCTCGTGCACGCCGGGCAGTGCACCAAGGTCGACCCGTCGGCCCGGCCGGCGGCCGTCGGCCTGCTCGGCTGCGGCGTGATGGCCGGCCTCGGCGCGGCCATGAACACCGGCAACGTGACCCGGGGCGACTCGGTCGCGGTGATCGGCTGCGGCGGCGTCGGCGACGCGGCGGTGGCCGGCGCGGCCCTGGCCGGCGCGACCACGATCATCGCCGTGGACACCGACTCCCGCAAGCTCGACTGGGCGCGCAAGTTCGGCGCCACCCACACCGTCAACGCCTCCGAGGACGACGCGGTGGAGGCCATCCGCGCGGCCACCGGCGGCTTCGGCGCCGACGTGGTGATCGACGCGGTCGGCCGCCCGGAGACCTGGAAGCAGGCGTTCTACGCGCGCGACCTGGCCGGCACCGTCGTGCTGGTCGGCGTGCCGACCCCGGAGATGACCGTCGACCTGCCGCTGCTGGACGTCTTCGGCCGCGGCGGCGCGCTCAAGTCCAGCTGGTACGGCGACTGCCTGCCCAGCCGCGACTTCCCGATGCTGACCGAGCTGTACCGGCAGGGCCGGCTGGACCTGGACGCCTTCGTCACCGAGGAGATCGCCCTCGACCAGGTCGAGGAGGCGTTCAACCGGATGCACCACGGCGACGTGCTGCGCTCGGTGGTGGTCTTCCCGTGACCGCCCGCGTCGACCACGCCGTCACCTCCGGCACGTTCTCGCTGGACGGCCAGACGTTCGACGTGGACAACAACGTCTGGGTGATCGGTGACGACGCCGAGTGCGTCGTCCTCGACGCGCCGCACGACGTGGCCGCCATCCGCGAGGTGATCGGCGACCGGCGGGTGGTCGCGATCGTGGCCACCCACGCCCACGACGACCACGTCCGCGTCGCGCCCGAGCTGGCCCGGGCCACCGGCGCGCCGGTGCTGCTGCACCCGGCCGACCGGGTGCTGTGGGACATGGTGCACCCGGACACGGCACCGGACGGCGAGCTGACCGACGGGCAGACGATCAGCGTCGGCGGCACCACGCTGCGGGTGATGCACACCCCGGGCCACAGCCCCGGCGCGTGCAGCCTGTACGCCCCCGACCTGGGCGCGGTCTTCACCGGCGACACCCTGTTCGCCGGTGGACCGGGCGCGACCGGCCGGTCGTACAGCGACTTCGGCACCATCGTCGAGTCGATCCGTACCCGGCTGCTCACGCTCCCGCCGGAGACGGTGGTGCACACCGGGCACGGCGACGACACCACGATCGGCGCCGAGGCGCCGCACCTGGACGAGTGGATCGCCCGGGGCCACTGAGGACACGCCCGAGCGGGCCCGGCCGGAGTGATCCGGTCCGGGCCCGCTCGCGCGTCCCGGCCCTGGCGGGGCGCCGTCCCGGCCGGGAAACCGGGTGGCCGCGCGATGTCGGGCCCGGTGATACTCGGGCCCGTGCCCGTCGCCACCCTCACCGACGCCCAGTCCGCCGCGCTGCGCCACGTCCGCGACGTCGCGCTGCGCGACCGCCCGGCGGCGCTCGCCGTCATCGCCCGCCACCTCGCCGCCTCCGGCACCACCTACCGGTACGAGGAGGTCGTCGCCGCGATCACCGGGTACGGGCGGCTGACGCTCAACTTCCACCCGGACCGGGTGCTGCGCGACGGCCGCACAGTGGTCGAGGCCCTCGAGGAGGAGGGCGTCTACCGCAGCCAGTTCGAGACCGGCATCTCCAACGGCGGGCTGACCGCGTATCCGGGCGGCGACCGGGACGCGTGGGAGCAGGCGATGTTCGGCGGCGCGTACCAGCGTGCCGGCGTTCTTCCGGCGGAGCGCCCGAAGTACGGCGGCCTGAACCTGCTCGACCACGCCGACGGCGCGTGCCCCCGGTTCGGCTCCTGCCACCTGCGGCTGCGCCCGGAGGTGCTGGCCCGGGCCACGTTCACCTTCGGTGACAGCCACGTCGAGCCCACCGAGTTCGGCACCGTCGACGTCTTCGAGCCGGTGTTCGCGGCGCTGCTGACCGCCACCGCCGGCACCGGCGTCGCCCTGGGCGTGGCCGGCACGGACACCGGCACGCTGCTGCGGGCGTTGCTGCGCCGCCGGGAACGGGAGTCCGGCCGGGTCGGCCGGGCGCTGGACGACTACATCGAGGCGCAGGTGCACGGCGAGATCAACCTGTCCCGCGACGTCGAGGCGCTCGTGGTCGACCCGTCGTTCCGGGGCACCGACGTGGGACGGCGCCTGGAGGGGATCGCCGCGCGGCACGGCCTGGCGCTGCGCTTCCACCCCGGGTTCGTGCTGCCGGTCGACGGGGTGGACGCCGAGTTCCGCGGCCCGGACATCCCGCCGCTGGCGGTACGGGTGGCTGCCGAGTTCGGGCGGCCGGGGGAGCAGCTGCACGCGGCGCTCGTCGGCCGGGCCGCCGCGTCGGTGGTACGCGAGCCGCAGCGCTGGGCCGACCGGGGGCCGGCGGCGGTGACCCTGCAGCACCTCAAGCAGCTCTGGCACGTCCTGGTCCGGTTCGGCGGTCCGGCCTGATCGTCCCGGTCCGCGCCCTGAGCGGCCCTGCTGCCCGGAATCCCGGGTGACCTGGACCGCAGCCTCGGCCCTGCCCGGCATTTCCGGAATGACCGACACTGCGGGCTCGTTGTGTCCCCCGTACCGCCGGAACCCAAACACCTACCCGGCGGTAGTCCCTCGAGGGGCGCTCACCCCGGAGCGCGTCGTAACGATCGAAAGGGCAACCATCGTGAAGCAGCACTTCACTCGATGGCTCCCCGCCATCGCGAAGACCGCCGTGGCGAAGAACGCCGTCACGAAGACCGTCGCCGTCGCCAAGAACCGCCGCGCCGCGCTGAGCGTGGCGGGCGTGGCCGTCCTGGGCGGCCTGGCCGTCGGACCCGTCGCCGTGGCCGCACCGGTCACCAGCGGGCCGCACGCCGGCGCCAAGGCCGCCATCGACCTGGCCACCGGCAAGAAGACCTCCACCGAGGCGGTCAAGCCCGGCCAGACCACCGGCCTGGACAAGGTGCCGACCCGGGCCGACCGGCCGGCCAAGGAGAAGCTCGTGCCGCACGGCGTCGAGGGCGCGCAGTCGCGCATCCCGCTCGACGACGCGCAGCTCGACAACGCCAAGGCCATCGTCGAGGCGGCCAAGGAGACGGGCGTGGGGGAGCGGGGCGCCGTGATCGGCGTCGCGACCTCGCTGCAGGAGTCGAAGCTGTACAACCTGGGTCACCTCGGCGCGTACAACGACCACGACTCGGAGGGCCTGTTCCAGCAGCGCCCGTCGTCCGGTTGGGGCACGTCCGAGCAGATCACCGACCCGGAGTACTCCAGCAAGGCGTTCTTCAACGCGCTGAAGAACGTCGGCGGCTGGCACGAGCTGCCGCTGACCACCGCCGCGCAGACCGTCCAGGTGTCCGCCTACCCGTACGCGTACGCGCAGTGGGAGGAGCAGGCGGCGGACATCGTCCAGCAGGTCTGGTGACCCACCCGTAGCGAACGGCCGGCCCCTCCCCGGGGGCCGGCCGTTCTCGTCGATCTTGGACTTCTGGCACCTCGCAGACCTCGGATAACGGACATCCTGGGCGCCACAACTCCAAGATCGGCGGGGAGGGGGCGGGATGGGCGGACCTGTGGGCGGGGTGTCCGGATCCGCTGTGGTGGGGGGCACTCCGTGGGCGGAATCGGGGGCGGGCGGGCGGCGTTGTAACCCGGTGCACGACCGCAGCGGCGCCACCGAGCGCCCGCCCGACGGGAATGGTCCGGGGCCGCCGGTCGTTGCAGATGCACCCGGCACGCTTCGCGCTGCCGGATCCCCCCGAGAACCTCTCTGAGCGCCTGACGGTGCCCACGCATCCCCCCGATGCGTCGACCCCCGAACGGAGCCCACCATGAACACGATCCTGCGCAAGAGCATCCTCGGTATCGCCGGTCTCGCCTTCACCGGTGGCGTGTTCGCCGGTCCGGTCGCCGCCCACGCGGCGGAGACCGCCACGCCGGCCGCCGTCGCGGTCCAGGGCGTGAGCCCGCAGGGTACGCAGTCGCACGTCGACCTGAACGACGAGCAGCTCGCCAACGCCAAGGCCATCATCGCGGCCACCAAGAAGGCGGGCATGCCCGAGCGGGCCGCGGTCGTCTCGATCGCCACCGCGCTGCAGGAGTCGAAGCTGGAGAACCTGGGTCACCTGGGTGACCGCAACGACCACGACTCGCTGGGCCTGTTCCAGCAGCGGCCGTCCAGCGGCTGGGGTACGCCGGAGCAGATCACCGACCCCGAGTACTCGACGCTGGCGTTCCTCAAGGGCCTCAAGCAGGTCGACGGCTGGCAGGACATGCCGCTGACCGAGGCCGCGCAGACCGTGCAGGTCAGCGCCTACCCCGACGCGTACGCGCAGTGGGAGAAGCAGGCCGCCGAGATCGTCGCCGAGCACTGGAACAAGTAAGACCCTGACGAAAGGCCGGCACCCGATCCGGGTGCCGGCCTTTCGCGTGCCCTCAGCCGCTGTGCGCGGCGAGCCACGACAGCACCGGTTCGACCACCGACGGGTCCAGCGGCTGCTTCGCCTCGTCCCGGTACGCCCGCAGCGACGGCGGGCCGGGCCGGCGGCGCAGCACGTGGGTGACGTCCGGCAGCACCTGAGTCTGCACCGGCCCGCCCGCGTGCGCCGCGACGACCGGCAGGTCCGCCGGGTCGGTCTGGAGATCCTTGTCGCCGGTGAGCGCGAGGATCGGGGCGTCGATCCGGGCGAGGTCCGGCCGGGGGTCGTAGCGCAGGAACTCCCGGAACCAGCGGGCGTTGAGCCGCTGCCCGCCGACCCACGCCACGTCCTTGTCGGTGGCGAGGATCTTCTCGTGGTTGCGGGCCACCTTCGCCACCAGGTCGGTGCGGGTGAGCCGGAGCACCAGGCGTACCGGCGCGGGCAGCGTGGGCAGCAGCCGGCCGGCCTGCCAGCGCAGCACCTCGGCGCCGGCGCGTCCCGGCGCGGAGAGCAGGACCAGGCCGGCCACCGGGACGCCGCGCGCGGCGAGCGCGACAGCGGTGAGCGCGCCCTCGCTGTGCCCGACCAGGAACATCCGCCCGGCGTCCACGGCCGGGTCGTCGCGCAGCGCCGCGAACACCGCTGCCGCGTCGTCGACGTTGTCGTGGAAGCCGGTACGCAGGAACTCACCGCTGCTCTCGCCGACGCCCCGCCTGTCGTACCGGGCGGTGGCGATCCCGGCCCTGGCGAGCGCGGCGGCCAGGTGCCGCTGGATGCCCAGGGGCAGGCGGCGGTGGTCCCCGTCGCGGTTGATCGGCCCGGAGCCGGGCAGCAGCAGCGCCACCGGGTGCGGCCCGGCGCCGTCGGGCAGGGTGAGCGTGCCGGACAGCCGGTGCTCGCCCGAGTCGACGGCGAGCGGACGGTCGATCGTCACGGCAGCACCGCCGCGGCCAGGGCGGTGGCGTCGTCGGCGCCGATGAGCAGGGAGTCGTACGCCTGGCCGGTGAGGGTGATGCGGACGGCCGGCTGGCCGCCGCGGACGCTGACGAATTCCTTGCCGGCCCGGCCGCGCCAGGTGCCGACGTTGCGCGTGCGGGGGACGCCGAGGCCGGGTGCCCGGATGCCGCGGGTGGCGCGCGCCCCGTCGGGCACGACGACGGCGCCGCTGACGGCGGATCGGGGGAACGACAGGTCGCCGCGCAGGGCCCAGATCTTCTCGGCGGGGGTGAGCCGGACGTCGATCCGGTCGGGGGTGAGGTCGATGGTGGCCATCGGCGAACTCCTCGCTTCTGTTATCGTCAGTGAGAACATTACCGGAGGCGATAACAAAAAGGGGAGCCACTGTGGCACTCGACACCGTGGAGCTGCTGATGCACCCGGTCCGGCTGCGCATCGTCCAGGCGTTCCTGGGCGGTCGCACGCTCACCACCACCGACCTGCGCACCGAACTGAGCGACGTACCACCGGCCACCCTCTACCGGCAGGTCGCCACGCTCGCCGACCACGGCGTGCTGCGCACGGTGGCCGAGCGGCGGGCCCGCGGCGCGGTCGAGCGCACCTACCGGCTCGTCGAGGCCGCCGCGTCGGTCGGCCCGGACGAGGCCCGGGCCATGAGCCCGCAGCGGCACCGGCAGGCGTTCCTCACCTTCGTCGCGGGTCTGCTCGCCGACTTCGACGGCTACCTCGACCGCGGCGACGCCGACCTGGTCCGTGACGTGGCCGGCTACCGGCAGAACGCGTTCCACGCCACCGACGCCGAGACCGCCGACTTCGTGACCCGGTTCCGGGAGTTGTTCGCCGAGTACGCGGCGCTCGGCCCCGGACCCGGCCGCACCCGGCGGCTGCTCACCACCGTTCTGCTGCCCGCCGCCGATCAGGAGCGGCCCGCGGACCGCCGGTGACCGAGCACGATGTCCGCCACGGCGGCGCCGAGCGCCAGCACCACGATCCCGGCGGCGAGCAGCAGTGAGTGGCGGAACGCCGTACTCCAGTCGCCGCGGTCGTCGGCGAGTGTGGAGAAGAACAGCGCGCCCACCGCGGCGATGCCGGCGGCCGACCCGATCCGCTGCCCGGTCTGCAGCATCCCGGCGCCGCTGCCGGCCATCGGCACCGGCACCTCGGACAGCGTGAGCGTCTGGTTCGGCGCGATCACCAGGCCGCTGCCCAGCCCGGCGACGAGCAACGGCAGCGCGGTCCGCAGCGGCACGTTCTCGTGCGGCCCACCGGCCAGCACCAGGTCGGTCGCGACCAGCCCGACCACCACGGCGAGCAGGCCGATTCCCACGAGCGGACGGCCGTACCGGGTGACCACCCGGCCGCCGAGCGCGGAGGC
Source organism: Micromonospora sp. WMMA1949 (assembly GCF_027460145.1). Classification (NCBI taxonomy): domain Bacteria; kingdom Bacillati; phylum Actinomycetota; class Actinomycetes; order Micromonosporales; family Micromonosporaceae; genus Micromonospora; species Micromonospora sp. WMMA1949. The sequence goes on from NZ_JAPZBG010000001.1 coordinate 5,679,463, forward strand.
GAGCGCCGAACCCAGCGCGAACGGGGTGATCGCCAGGCCCGCCACCAGCGCGCTGTAGCCGAGGCCCATCTGGAGGTAGAGCGTGAAGATGAAGAAGATCGCGGTGAACCCGGCGAAGTAGATCAGGCCGATCAGCGCCCCCAGCGTGTACGAGCGCACCGTGAACAGCCGCAGGTCGAACAGGGGCTGGGCGCGGCGGGCGTACCGGTGCTCCCAGAGCGCGAACCCGGCCAGCAGCAGCAGGCCGACGGGGATCAGGAGCCACTTGCCCGGGCCGCGCCACTGCTCCCGCTGCACCAGCGGCAGCAGGATCACCGTCACCCCGGCGCCGAGCAGCAGCACACCGAGCGGGTCGAGCCGGCCCCGACCGGCGGGATTCGTCGCCCGGGCCGGCATCAGCCGCCAGCCGAGCAGCATCGCCACGATCCCGACCGGGATGTTCACGAAGAACACCCACCGCCAGCCGTGTTCGGCGCCGCCGAGCTCGATGAGCAGCCCGCCGAGCAGCGGGCCGACGGCGGTGGAGATGCCGATCGTCGCGCCCAGCAGCCCGAACGCCCGGCCCCGGTCCGCGCCCCGGAACAACTCCTGGATCATGCCGCTGACCTGCGGGTTGACCACACCGGCGGCGGCGCCCTGGACGAGCCGGGCGACGACCAGCCACTCCGGCGAGCGGGCCAGGCCGGCCAGCGCGCTGGTCAGCGTGAACAGGCCCACCCCGACCACGAACGCGGTACGCCGCCCGCGCGCGTCGCCGAACCGCCCGGCCGGCACCAGCACCAGCCCGAACGTCAGCGCGTACCCGGACAGCACCCACTGCAGATCGCTCGGCGTGGCGTGCAGCGCCCGATCGATCGACGGCACCGCGACGTTGACGATGCTGACGTCCAGCAGCGTCATGAACGCCGCGATCAGGCCGACGCTCAGCGCGCGCCAGCGGCGCCGGTCGTCGTACCCGGTGTCAGGCACCGCCGTCGACGACCGGCCCTCGCTCATCGTGCCCCCCACTGACCGTCGATCATCCGACTCCGATCGCTACCCGGCACCCGGTGGGGCAAACGACCCGATCACGCCATCTGGCGCGCGCACCACCGGGGCCCGAAGTCCAGGCCGGACATCGGGGAGTCCTCGCGATGCAGCAGCCCTCGCTCGGTGAGCGAGTGCAGCGGCTCGCGCAGTTCCTCCTCGGTCATCCCGGTCTCCTGGGCGATCAGGTCCGGGTAGGGGACGTGTCCCTGCACCTCCAGCGCGGACACCGCCTGGTAGACCCGTTCCTCGACCGCAGACAGCTGGACCTGAGGCATCGCTTCCCTCCTCGGCGTGGACCGCCCGACCCGCGGACGGCCGGCGACCGGCGGTTACCCGGGCGGGCGGCGATGATGCCCACCCGAACGACTGTCGTACCGGCGCTCCGGCGAAACGGTGCCCTAGGCTGCACCAGTGATCATCTGGGATCTGGTCGTGGTCGGCGGCGGGCCGGCCGGACTCTCCGCCGCGCACGCCGCCGCCCGGGCCGGCGTCCGCACGCTGGTGGTCGAACGGGCCACCCACCCCCGGTACAAGACCTGCGGTGGCGGCCTGATCGGCACCTCGCTCGCCGAGGCCGCCGACCGGGTCGAGGTGCCCGCCCACGACCGGGTCGACCGGGTCACGTTCACCCGCGACGGGCGACGCGCGTTCACCCGCCGGCACCCCGCGCCGCTGGTCACCATGATCCGCCGGGAGGAGTTCGACGACCGGCTGCGCGCCGCCGCCGTCGCCGCCGGGGCGCGGGTCCGCGAGGGCGTCGCGGTCCGCGCCGTCGAGCAGGACACCGACGAGGTACGCCTGCGTCTGGCCGGCGGCGAGACGGTACGCGCGCGTGCCGTGATCGGCGCGGACGGCTCCTCGGGTGTGACGGCACGCCACGTCGGTGTCCGTTTCCGCCAGGTCGACCTCGGGCTGGAACTGGAACTGCCGGTGGAGGGTGCCGAACGGGAGCGCTGGCGCGGCCGGGTGCTGCTCGACTGGGGGCCGCTGCCCGGCTCCTACGCGTGGGTGTTCCCCAAGGGCGACCGGCTCACGGTGGGTGTCATCTCCGCCCGGGGCGACGGCGACCGCACCCGCGCCTACCTGCGCGACTTCACCGCCCGGCTCGGCCTGTCCGGGGTGACGCCGGAGCACGACTCCGGTCACCTGACCCGCTGCCGCACCGGGGACTCCCCGCTGCGCCACGGCCGGGTGCTGGTCGCCGGGGACGCTGCCGGGCTGCTGGAACCGTGGAGCCGGGAGGGGATCAGCTACGCGCTGCGCTCGGGCCGGCTGGCCGGTGAGGCGGTGGCCGCCGGTGACCTCCACGCGTACGCCCGGGAGGTCGACCGGCGGCTGGTACCCGAGATGCGCGCCGGGCACCGGCTGCTGGAGACGTTCGAGCGGCGGCCCGACGTGTTCCACGCGATGCTCGCGAGCCCGCCCGGCTGGCGGATGTTCGTGCGGTTCTGCCAGGGGCGGGCGAGCTTCGCCGAGATGCTCGACCGGCGGCCGGTACGCGCCGGGCTGGCGCTGCTCGACCGCCTGCCCGCGAGGGCGCGGGCAACCGCCGGTTAGCCTGACCCGGTGACCGACTGGGATCTCGTCTGCGAGCGCGACTACGCGGTGCCGGACGGCCGCGACCCGGACGACCTCGTCGCCGAACTCGCCGCCGCGCTGCGCGATCCCGACCCGGCGGTCCGGGACGGCGCACCGTACGTGGTGCTGCGCACCTGGACAGCCCGGGACGTCATCGACGCCGACCACCGGGCGAAGCTGGGCGCGATCATGGCCGAGCGGTTCACCGACCCGGAGATCCAGGCCCGCACGTTCGCGCCGCTGGTGCTCGACATGATCGTCAGCCGGGGCGACCTCGATCCGGCCTGGCTCGCCGCGTTCCGCGCCTGGTACCCGGCCGAGACGGACCTGCGCGGGTACGACGCGAAGCTCGGCTGGCTGCACGCGGTGGCCCACGGCGCCGACCTGCTGGCTGGACCCGGTCGCGGCGAGCTACGCCGCGCTGCCCCGGGGCACCACCCCGGCCCACGCCTCGAACAGCATGCGGACGCTGCGGGCGCTCTACGTCCTGCTGGACACCGGGATCGGGCTGCGCCGCCACGACGAGCCGCTGCCGCAGCCACACCGGGACGCGGTCAAGGCACGCCTGGCCGAGGTGCTCGCCCCGGCCTTCCAGCACGGCTGAGGAGCCCCGGTCAGGGGACGATGACGGCCCGCCCGTGCACGTCGCCCCGGCGCAGTGCCTCGTACGCCTGCGGCGCCTCCGCGAGGGGGAACGTCTGCACGTCGGCGCGCAGCCGGCCGTCGCGGGCCAGCGCGATCACCTCCTGCAGTTCGGCCCGGGTGCCCCAGAACGGCACCACCACACCGGCCTCGAACGGCACCGGTGGCGGCTCGTCAGCGACCGGCCGTACCGGCAGCGTGCCGCCGGCCAGGCCCACCAGCAGGATCTGCCCGCCGGTGGCGACGACCTGACGGGCGGTGTCCAGTGTGGGCTGGGCGCCGACGAAGTCGAGGACCACGTCCGCGCCGTCCGGTGGCGGCCCGACCAGCTCGCGGATCTTGTCCACCGCGTCCGGGCCGGCCTGCACCGTGTGGTGGGCGCCGAGCCGGCCGGCCAAGTCCAGCGCCGCGGTGCTGGTGTCCACCGCGACGACCCGCACCGCGGTGGTGGCGAGCAGGATCTGCAACCCCATGTGCCCGAGCCCGCCGATGCCGATCACCACGCACGTCGTGCCGGGCCGCAGCCGGGGCCGGGCCAGCTCCACCGCGTGGTACGGGGTCAGCCCGGCGTCGGTCAGCGGCGCCGCCTGGGTCAGGTCCATGTCGCCGATCGGCAGCAGCCGGGACACCGGCACCACCACGTACTCGGCCAGCCCGCCGTCGCGGCTGAGCCCGATGCCGCCGACCGGGGTGACCCGGCACCGGTTCTCCTCACCCCGCAGGCAGGCCCGGCACCGGCCGCAGCCGATGATCCCGTAGACCGCGGCCCGGTCGCCGGGCGACCAGCCGTCCACCCCGGCGCCGACCGTGTCGACGGTGCCGGCGATCTCGTGTCCCAGCGTCATCGGGGTCGGGAACACCCCGGCCGGCGCCTCGAGGATGTGCAGGTCCGAATGGCAGGCCCCGACCGCGCCGACGCGCAGCAGCACCTCACCGGGGCCGGGCTGCGGTGTGGGCACCTCCGTGTGCTCCAGCACCCCGGGTGCGGTCATCCGTACTGCGCGCATGTCTCCTCCACCTCGTCGGGTCGTCGCGGCGGCATACCCGTGCCGTGACGGTTGATGCGCTGACGGGAGGGGCGGGCGCACAATGCGGTCATGACCGAGCCGGCCGAGTCGTTCACCGACGAGGAGTACGCGTTCCTGCGGCACGTCCGCTTCGGCGAACTGCCGGCCCGGGTACGCCCGGACGACCTGACGGGGTCCGTGGAGACCGAGACCCCGCCGGACCGGCCGGACCCGGTCGGCGGGGAGTCGGAGTGGCACCTGCGCGCGGGCGGCTGACGAGGCCCGGGCACCCGCCCAGACCCCGCCCCCGCACGGTCAGAAGACCGGCACGCCCTCGCGGACCAGCTTCCAGTTGGGCACGAAGAAGTCGGCCGGGTCGATGACGCCCTTGGCCTGCGCCCAGTCGATGAGCAGCTGGCGGATCTCCTGCTGGGCGTTGTAGACCTGGGTCTTCACGATGCCCGGGAAGTTGCCGCCGCCGCTGCGCCGGTAGTTGTTCACCGCCACCACGAACCGGGCGTCCGCCGCGACCGGGGTGTCGGTGCCGGCCAGCACCAGGCGGGTGATCCGCCGGCCGACCGGCTCGGCGATGTCGATGTCGTAGTCGACGCCGGAGAACACGTCGTAGTTGTAGTCCGGCACCGCCGGGTCGCTGATCGTCTCCGGGTTCACCGGCGCACCCGCGGGCAGCGTGACGAAGTACTTCGCCGAGTACTCCAGGTACGCCTTCACCTCGGCGCCGGTCAGCACGACCGCCTCCAGCGTGTTGTCGTACACGTAGAGGCCCGCCACGTCGCGGATGCGCACGTCGCCCTGCGGGAACACCGCGGTACGGCTGAACGGCGCGGCGATGGACAGCACCGGCAGGCCCGCGTACTCGCCGCCCGCGAGGGCCTCGGTGACCACCTCGGTCTGGACGTGGTTGATGAAGTCCAGGATCGGGGTGTCCTTGTACCGCGACTCGGCGGCGGACAGCTCCACGCTGGACTGCGCGACGACGCGGTTGACGTACTCCACGGTCGTGGCGTGCTGGCCCCGCACGGCCGCGAGCACCGCCGGGTCCTCGGCCACCGTGTTGGTGTTCAGCGTGGTGGCCGACTTGGCGGTGACCGTCCAGCGGCCCTTCTCCCGGGCCAGCGTGAAGTCCATCCGGGTCAGCCGCTGGCCCCACTTCGACGGCTCCGAGGTGAGGACCCGCTCGCCGGTGGTGAGGTTGGTGACGAACTTCTCCGGCACCTCGTTGTGCGCGTGGCCGAACAGGATCGCGTCGATGCCGGGCACCTGCTCGGCGATCAGCGCGGTCGGGTTCTCGTTCGGCAGCTCCGGGCCGTAGCTCGAGGTGCCGCTGTCGCCGCCGTGCGCGGAGATGACGACCAGGTCGGCACCGCGGCGGCGCATCTCCGGCACCCACTTCGCGGCGGTGGCGACCATGTCGGCGAAGACCAGGCGGCCCTCGACGTTGCCCTTGTCCCAGATGGCCACGCCGGGGTTGGTCAGGCCGAGGATGCCCACGCGCAGCTTCGGGGCGCCGTGCCCGCCGAGCTTGACCTCCTTGATCACGTACGGGAGGAACGCCGGCTTGCCGGTCTTCGCGTTGAGCGCGTTCGCCGCGAGGGCCGGGAAGCCGAGCTGCTCGATCCAGGTGGCCAGCAGCGGCAGGCCGTAGTTGAACTCGTGGTTGCCGAGCGTCACCGCGTCGTACCGGAGGATGTTCATGGCTCGGGCCATCGGGTGCGTCTCACCGGTGGTGGTTATCGGCTCCTGCTTGGCGTAGTACGTCGCCAGCGGCGTGCCCTGGATCGTGTCACCGGCGTCGAGGACCAGCGTCGCCTTGCCCTTGCGCTCGGCGCGGATCTGGTTGACCAGGGTGGCGAGCTTCGCGACGCCGACGTCGTTGTGCTTGCTGTCGTCGAACTCCGCGTCCTTGTAGTAGTCCCAGTTGTAGACGTTGCCGTGGGTGTCCGACGTGCCGAGGATCGTCAGGTCCCAGGTCTTCGGCTGCTTCGGCTTCGCCTCGGCGGGCGCGCCGGCCAGCAGGGGAGCGGTCGCGGCGGCGGCCGCGACGGCCAGCACCTGGCGCCGGGAGGCGCCGGAGGAGGAGGTCATGAGGTGCCTTTCCGAATGGGGGTACGCGCCTCGTGGGCGCCGTTGCGCACCATAACCACCACATGTCGCCTGCGCCACACCGGCCCGAATTGTTTCCCTTCCGGTCACACGCTGCTGTTTTCGCGCCGGTCACCGGGGTAGGGGCGCATCCATGAGCGAGGACCAGTTCACCCAGCAGCACCCGGCCGAGCAGTACGGACAGCGCGACGGGCAGCCGTCGCAACAGCAGACGCCGCCCGGCAACGAGCAGGAGATGGGGCCGAAGCCCGACCACGGCGAGGAGTCGTACCGGGGCAGCGACCGGCTCAGCGGCAAGCGCGCGATCATCACCGGCGGTGACTCCGGCATCGGCCGGGCCGTCGCGATCGCCTTCGCCCGCGAGGGCGCCGACGTGCTCGTCACGTATCTCGCCGACGAGGAGGAGAAGGACGCCCGGGAGACGGTCGCCCTGATCGAGCAGGCCGGGCGCACCGGCGTCGCGGTGCGGTGCGACCTGCGCGAGGAGGCCAACTGCCGCGCCCTGGTCGACCAGGCGCTGCGCGACCTCGGCGGCGTCGACATCCTGGTCAACAACGCGGCATACCAGATGTCGCAGGACAACGGCCTGCTCGACATCACCACCGAGCAGTTCGACCGGGTCTTCAAGACCAACGTGTACGCCATGTTCTGGCTCTGCAAGTTCGCGGTGCCGCACATGAAGGAGGGCTCGACGATCATCAACACGTCGTCGATCCAGGCGTTCGACCCGTCGCCGCAGCTGCTCGACTACGCCACCACCAAGGCGGCCATCGCCAACTTCACGAAGGCGCTCGCGCAGAACCTCGCCGAGCGGGGCATCCGGGTCAACGCGGTCGCGCCCGGTCCGATCTGGACGCCGCTGATCCCGGCCACCATGCCGGAGGAGAAGGTGAAGCAGTTCGGGACCGACACGCCGCTGGGCCGTCCGGGTCAGCCGGCCGAGCTGGCGCCCGCGTACGTCTACTTCGCCTCGCAGGAGTCCAGCTACGTCACCGGCGAGATCCTCGGCGTGACGGGTGGCCGACCGACGAAGTGAGCCGCGCTGGCTGGTGCAGTCGTGGCCTTCCGGTCCCGCGCTCGGCCGCCTGGTTCCGCTGCTCAGCGGGGCCAGGCGGCCATCCGGCGGCGGACCTCGGCGATCTGCGGCGCGTCCAGGCCGTAGCGGGTGAACCGCCTGTCGGCCAGCCCGTCGAGATAGCGGCCCGCGGCGCGCACGTCCTCGTCGTCCAGCGCCGGATCGACCTGCCGGGCCAGCTTCAGCAGCTCCGCCACGTTGTACCGGTCCAGCGCGGCGGAGACGTCGATGTAGTCGCGTACCTCCCGCCGGTTCACCAGCGCGGCGGTCTTGTTCGCGATCAGGTCCCGCACGTCCATGACCGGGCCGAGGTCCATCACCACCGGGCTGCGGTGCCGGTCCAGGCGGGCCAGGCTCAGGCGGATCTGCCGGCCGTCCCGGCTCACCACGAAGTCCCGCAGGTCCCGCTCGAAGCCGTCGAACACCTCGCCCAGCCCGCCCGGGTCCACCTCGGCCACCCGGTACCCGGCCCGTTCCAGCGCCGCGCGCACCCCGTCGGCCGCCGCCGCGGCGGCGCCCTCCACGTCGGCGAACAGGTCGACGTCCTCGGTGGGGCGGGTGACCAGTCCGTGCGCCGCCCACGCGACGCCGCCGCCGAGCACGAAGCGGTGCGGGCCGGCGGCGGCCAGCGCCACCCGGGCCACCTGCCGGTAGAAGCCGTGCGGATGGGTCACGCGGCGCGCAGGCTCCGGTGCCGGCCCTCCCAGGCCAGGCGTACGCCCCGGGGCAGGTTGAGCAGCGGCCACAGGCGGCGCAACGTGCCCGCGTGGATCAGCTCGCGCAGGTCCTCCACCCGGGTCGTCTCGCGCAGCACGTTCTCGTACATCCAGAGCAACTCGTCCGGGTCGCCCAGGTCGAACGCGCGTTCGCTGCTCCACATCAGGCGTACCGGCAGCTCGACGATGCCGGTGGTGGGACCGGTCAGCTCGTCCAGGGTGCGCGCCACCACGGCGGGTCGCCCGGGACGGGCGAGGTACGCGTGCGCGCTGACCGACATGGCATCAGGGTAACCCCAACCCGGCCCCTTCCCCGCGTCCCTTCCTCACCTCCCCTCCGCCCCCTCCCCGCCCCTTGTCGCGTCGATCATGAAGTTGACGGCACGGGGTGTCCGTTTTGTCGCCGTCAACCTCATGATCGACCGCCCGCTTGTCGGCAGCGCTCCCGCCGGAGATCTTGGAAGATTTGGGCCCCCATGAGGGCCGGTTTCTTCCAAGATCTCCGACGGTGGGGTGTGCGCCGAGGCCTGCTCGCGTCGGTGCCCGCCCTGCCGGATGGAGATCTTGGTACGTCCTCGCCCTTGTGGGGGCCGTTCCGTACCAAGATCTCTCGCGGGCGGGCCCTCCACCGAGATCGGCGACATCCGCTCGGGGCCGGCGGGTCTGCCGTCGGCCTCCTGACCTTGCAGTCGATCATGAGGTTGGCGGCGACAAACCGGACACGAGGTGCCGTCAACCTCATGATCGACCCCGCAGGGGTGGCCCGGGCGTTGGCGGGCGCGACGTGGGGCGGGATGCGGCGAGACGGGCGTGCGCGAGCGGCCGGTGGGTGCGTCGGTCGGAGTAAAGAGCGGGCGTGTCCGTTGTGTGCCGGGTACCGGGGACACCTTGCGCCGGGTGTCGGATTCTGGGGTGGTGGGGGACACCCGGGTGGCGGAATCCGGGGCGGGGCCGGGGCGTTATACCTGGTGAACGACCGCAGCAGCACCCCCGGCGCCCCGGCAGGCGGGCGGCGGAACCCGGGAATGACCCCGGGCCGGCGGTCGTTGAACATGGCTCCGGCGCCGCCAGTGAGCCCCGTACGCCACCCCCGGCGCGGGCCGCGTGAGCAGGACGCGGGAGATCCCCCCAAGAACCTCTCTTGAGCGCCTGACGGTGCTCGCACCCGCACCGAACCCCCTCGGCGCGGGCGTCGACCCCCGAACGGAGCCCACCATGAACACGATCCTGCGCAAGAGCATCCTCGGTATCGCCGGTCTGACCGTCGCCGGTGGCCTCGCCGCCGGTCCTCTCCACCACGACGCCGGCACCCCGGTGCGCGACACGGCCGTGACCACCACCCAGGCCGCCGCGAAGCTGGACAGCGCCGCGCTGATCCCGCACGGCGTGCAGGGCGCCCAGTCGCGCATCGACCTGAACGACGAGCAGACCGCCAACGTGAAGGCGATCATCGCGGCGACGAAGAAGGCCGGCATGGACGAACGCGCCGCGGTCGTCTCCATCGCCACGGCGCTGCAGGAGTCGAAGCTGGAGAACCTGGGTCACCTGGGTGACCGTAACGACCACGACTCGCAGGGCCTGTTCCAGCAGCGTCCGTCGAGCGGCTGGGGCACGGTGGAGCAGATCACCGACCCCGAGTACTCCACCACCGCGTTCCTGAAGGGTCTGAAGCAGGTCGACGGCTGGAAGGACATGCCGCTGACCGTCGCCGCCCAGACCGTCCAGGTGTCCGCTTACCCGGACCACTACGCCCAGTGGGAGCAGCAGGCCGCCGACCTGGTGGCCGAGCACTGGAACAGCTGACCCGGCGGTGACCGGGGTCACGAGGAACGAGCGGAAGAACCGTGACCCCGGTACCGTTGTGCAGAGCGTCGGTGTGTTCAGTGTCCCCGGGCCTCACCTAAATTGCCTTCGCGGAATACCGTTCGGCTGGAGCCGCGTCGCGCCACTCGCCGAGAGGCGACATGCACACCGACGCCCAGAGCCGCCCCGGCCACCCGGCCGGGGCGGCTCTGTCTGTGGGCTCGAGTCGCACGCCCCGGTTCGCTGGCCTAGGGTTACAGGCAGAGGTGAGCCGTTCTCGACGGAGAGGGGGTGCGCGGATGGGGTTCAAGACGTTCATCCAGGGGTGGCCGGTCTACCGGCAACTCACCGGCACCGACCCGCTCGGTCGCGGCGCCGCCGCCCAGTCGGCGCGCTCCGCCGAGTTGGCCCCCCGCACCGAGACCGCCGACGGCATGGCCCGCTCGGTCTGCCCGTACTGCGCGGTCGGCTGCGGGCAGCGGGTCTTCCACTCCGGCGGCAAGGTCACCCAGATCGAGGGCGACCCGGACAGCCCGATCTCGCGCGGCCGGCTGTGCCCGAAGGGCTCGGCCAGCAAGAGCCTGGTGACCAGCCCGCTGCGCCCGACCACGGTCCGCTACCGCCGGCCGTACGCGACCGAGTGGGAAGACCTCGACCTCGACGTCGCGCTCGACATGATCGCCGACCGGATCCTCGCCGCCCGCGCGGAGACCTGGGAGGACGTCGACGACGAGGGCCGCCCGCTGAACCGGACGCTGGGCATCTCCAGCCTCGGCGGCGCGACGCTGGACAACGAGGAGAACTACCTCATCAAGAAGCTGTTCACGGCGATGGGGGCACTCCAGATCGAGAACCAGGCCCGTATTTGACACTCCGCCACCGTCCCCGGTCTGGGGACCAGCTTCGGTCGCGGCGGCGCGACGGACTTCCAGCAGGACCTCGTCAACGCTGACGTCATCGTCATCCAGGGCTCGAACATGGCCGAGGCCCACCCGGTGGGCTTCCAGTGGGTGATGGAGGCGAAGAAGCGCGGCGCGAAGGTCTTCCACGTGGACCCGCGGTTCACGCGTACCAGCGCGCTCGCCGACACGTACCTGCCGATCCGCGCGGGCACGGACATCGCGCTGCTCGGCGGCGTGGTGCGCTACATCCTGGAGAACGAGCTGGACTTCCGGGAGTACGTGCTGGCGTACACCAACGCGGCCAACATCGTCAGCGAGCAGTTCGCCGACACCGAGGACCTGGACGGCCTGTTCTCCGGCTACAACCCGGACACCGGCTCGTACGACCACACGAGCTGGCAGTACGAGGGCCAGGAGGACAGCGCCCGGATCCGGGGCACCGGCAAGGAACGTGACTCGGCCTCCGGGTTGGAGCACGAGTCGCACGGCGAGCCGGTGCCGCCGCAGGCGCCGCGGGACGAGACCTTGCAGCATCCGCGCTGCGTCTACCAGATCCTGAAGCGGCACTTCGCCCGCTACACCCCGGAGATGGTGGCCCGGGTGTGCGGCATCCCGGAGGAGAAGTTCCTGGAGCTGGCGCGCGCCTGGACGGAGAACTCGGGCCGGGAACGCACCGGCGCGCTCGTCTACTCCGTCGGCTGGACCCAGCACAGCGTCGGCGTGCAGTACATCCGCACCGGCTCGATCATCCAGACGCTGCTGGGCAACATGGGCCGCCCGGGTGGTGGCATCCTGGCGCTGCGCGGGCACGCCAGCATCCAGGGCTCCACCGACATCCCGACGCTGTTCAACCTGCTGCCCGGCTACCTGCCGATGCCGCACCACGCCGACCACCCGACGTTCGACGAGTGGGTGGACAGCATCCGGCGCCCGGGCCAGAAGGGCTTCTGGGGCAACTCGCGTGCGTTCGCGGCGAGCCTGCTGAAGGCGTACTGGGGTGACGCGGCGACGCCGGAGAACGACTTCTGCTACGGCTACATGCCCCGGATGACCGGCGACCACGGCACGTACCAGCAGGTCCTGAACATGATCGACGGCAAGGTGAAGGGCTACTTCCTGCTCGGCCAGAACCCGGCGGTCGGCTCGGCGCACGGCCGGGCCCAGCGTCTCGGCATGGCCAACCTCGACTGGCTCGTCGTCCGCGACCTGTTCATGATCGAGAGCGCCACGTTCTGGAAGAACAGCCCGGAGGTCGCCACCGGCGAGATCGTGCCGGAGGAGTGCCGCACCGAGGTGTTCTTCCTGCCGGCGGCCTCGCACGTGGAGAAGGAGGGCACGTTCACGCAGACGCAGCGGCTGCTGCAGTGGCGGGAGAAGGCCGTCGACCCGCCGGGCGACGCCCGCTCCGAGCTGTGGTTCTTCTACCACCTGGGCCGCGTGCTGCGGGAGAAGCTGGCCGGCTCCACCGAGCGTCGCGACCGCGCGCTGCTGGACCTGGCCTGGGACTACCCCACGCACGGTCCGCACGCGGAGCCGAGCGCCGAGGCGGTGCTGAAGGAGATCAACGGGTACGAGGTGGCCACCGGTCGCCCGCTCAACGCGTTCGGCGAGGCCCGCGACGACGGCTCCACGGCAATCGGCTGCTGGATCTACTCCGGCGTCTACGCCGACGGGGTGAACCAGGCGGCCCGCCGCCGGTCCCGGCACGAGCAGGACTGGGTGGCGGCCGAGTGGGGCTGGGCGTGGCCGGCGAACCGCCGCACGCTGTACAACCGCGCCTCCGCCGACCCGGAGGGCCGGCCGTGGAGCGAGCGCAAGAAGTACGTCTGGTGGGACCCGGAGGCCGGCGAGTGGACCGGCTACGACGTGCCGGACTTCGAGAAGACGAAGCCGCCGTCGTACCGGCCGCCCGAGGGTGCCTCCGGTCCGGCCGGGCTCGCCGGTGACGACGCGTTCGTCATGCAGGGCGACGGCAAGGCGTGGCTGTACGCGCCGACCGGTGTCCTGGACGGCCCGCTGCCGACGCACTACGAGCCGGCCGAGTCGCCGATGCGCAACCCGCTCTACGGTCAGCAGGCCAACCCGACCCGCAAGATCTACGAGCACCCGGTCAACCGGATGAACCCGAGCCCGCCGGAGCCGCACAGCCAGGTCTTCCCGTACGTGTTCACGGTCAGCCGCCTCACCGAGCACCACACGGCCGGTGGGATGAGCCGTACCGTGCCGCGCCTGGCGGAGCTGCAACCGGAGATGTTCGTCGAGGTGTCCCCGGAACTGGCCGGCGAGATCGGCCTGGACCACCTGGGCTGGGCGCACCTGATCAGCGGCCGCGCGGTGATCGAGGCGCGGGTGCTGGTCACCGACCGGCTCACCCCGCTGCGGGTGGACGGCCGGATCATCCACCAGGTCTGGCTGCCGTACCACTTCGGCACCGAGGGTCTGGTCACCGGCGACTCGGCGAACGACCTGTTCGGCATCACGCTGGACCCGAACGTCCTCATCCAGGAGAGCAAGGTCGGCACCTGCGACATCCGGCCCGGCCGTCGTCCCACCGGCCCGCCGCTGCTCGACCTGGTCGGCGACTACCAGCGGCGGGCCGGGATGACGCCGGACCGGAAGATCCCCGTGGTGACCACCGACGCCGGCGGCGGGGACGACGCCGCCGGCAGCACCGACGAGCGGTCGCCCGCCGCGCACCAGGACGGGGAACCGGATGCCTGACGCCAACAGCCTGTACGGCCCGCTCGACCCGGCCCCGGACGCGGGCTGGGTCGACGCGCCGCCCCGGATGGGCTTCTTCACCGACACCAGCGTCTGCATCGGCTGCAAGGCGTGCGAGGTGGCCTGCAAGGAGTGGAACGGCGTCCCGGACTCCGGTTTCGACCTGCTCGGCATGTCGTACGACAACACCGGCGCGCTGACCGCGAACTCGTGGCGGCACGTCGCGTTCATCGAGCAGCCCCGCCCGGCCGGGCACCGCACGCCGCCGTTCGCCGGCGACCCGACCGGCCCGGCGATCAGCCCCGCGTCGGCGTCGGTCGGCGCGGGCACGGCCCCCGACACCGGTACGAACCCGGGCCTGCCGCCGGGACAGCCGGAGGCGGCGGCGCGGATGGCCGCCGGTCCGGAGTTCCTCGGCATGCCCGGCACCCAGCCGCCCGGGCGGGCCACCGGCGTGGAGAGCCGCACCGACTTCCGCTGGCTGATGATGTCCGACGTGTGCAAGCACTGCACGCACGCGGCCTGCCTGGACGTGTGCCCGACCGGTTCGCTGTTCCGCACCGAGTTCGGCACGGTGGTGGTGCAGGAGGACATCTGCAACGGCTGCGGCTACTGCATCTCCGCCTGCCCGTACGGCGTGATCGACCAGCGCAAGGGTGACGGCCGGGCGTGGAAGTGCACGCTGTGCTACGACCGGATGGGCGCGGGCATGACACCCGCCTGCGCGCAGGCCTGCCCGACCGAGTCCATCCAGTACGGCCCGCTCGACGAGCTGCGGGAACGCGCCGCCACGCGGGTAGCCGCGCTGCACGAGCGGGGTGTGCCGGAGGCACGTCTCTACGGCCACGACCCGACCGACGGCGTGGGCGGGGACGGCGCGTTCTTCCTGCTGCTCGACGAGCCGGAGGTCTACGGGCTGCCGCCGGACCCGGTGGTCACCACCCGGGACCTGCCGAAGATGTGGAAGCGGGCCGGGCTGGCCGCGCTGACCATGGCGGCGGCCGCCGTCGCCGCGTTCGTCGGAGGATCGTCGTGAGCCCGGACCGCCCGGTCGGTGACCTGTTCCGCCGTTTCCGCGAGCGCCTGTCCGCCGAACGCCCCTCCGGGCCGCACGACGGTCTCGAGCGGCTGAGTGCGGGCCGCGGCAGCGCCGCCGAGCGGGAGAACGGCACCCGGGCCACCGCGCCCGGTCCCGGGATGGGCCGCACCGACGCGGGCTCCCGCGACGCCGGCCTGCCCCCGCACCCGCCCCGCGACGCGGCACCACGCCGACGCCGCGGCAAGGGCGGCAAGGGCGGCAAGGGCGGCGGGGAGCAGCTCACCGTGCCGCCGGCCGAGTTCACCTCCTACTACGGCCGGCCCGTCCTCAAGCCGCCGGTGTGGCGGTGGGACATCGCCGCGTACCTGTTCACCGGCGGCCTCGCCGCCGGCTCGTCGCTGCTGGCCGCGGGCGGGCAGCTCACCGGCCGTCCGGCGTTGCGCCGCGCCGGCCGGGTCGCCGCGCTGGCCGGGGTCGGCGCGAGCACCTACTTCCTGATCAACGACCTGGGCCGGCCGTCGCGCTTCCACCACATGCTGCGGGTGGCGAAGGTGACCTCGCCGATGTCGGTGGGCACCTGGATCCTCAGCGTGTTCGGCCCGGCCGCCGGGGCCGCCGCGGTCGCCGAGGTGGCCCCGCTGCTGCCCGAGCACGGCGTGCTGGGGCTCGGCCGCCGGCTGCTGCCCCCGGCCGGGCACGCCGCCGGTGTGGTGGCCGCCGTCACCGCGCCGGCGCTCGCCACGTACACCGGGGTGCTGCTGGCGGACACGGCGGTGCCGTCGTGGCACGAGGCGTACCCGGAACTGCCCGCCATCTTCGCGGGCAGCGCGCTGGCCAGCGGTGCCGGTGTCGGGCTGGTGGCCGCGCCCTGCCCGCAGGCCGGCCCGGCGCGGCGTCTCGCGGTCGCGGGCGCGGCGATGGAACTGTGGGGTTCGCACCGGGTGGAGAACCGGCTCGGCCTGCTCAGCGAGCCCTACACGCAGGGCACACCGGGCAAGCTGCTGCGCGCGGGCCGGGCGCTCACCGCCGCCGGTGTCGTGGGCGCGCTGGTCGGCCGCCGCAGCCGGGTGCTGTCCGCGCTGTCCGGCGGCGCGCTGATCGCCGCGTCGGTGTGCACCCGGTTCGGGATCTTCCACGGCGGCGTGGCGTCCGCGCGCGACCCGCGCTACACGGTCGTGCCGCAGCGCGAACGCGCCGACCGGCGGGCCGCCGACCAGGTCTGACACCTCCCCGGGCGGCCGCGCGGCGGCTGTGGTTGACTGCTGCGTGGAGGCGTTCAGGCGGCTGGTGCCCCTCCCGGTCTTCAAAACCGGTGTGGTCCGGGACCCGGGCCAGGCGGGTTCGATTCCCGTCCGTCTCCGCCAAAACCGTTCCCGGGAGTGCACCGATGCGTGAGGTCGACCCGCGACGGCGGGTGCCGCGCACCGACGCGCTGCTCGCCGATCCCGCGCTGGCCGCCGCCGCCGCGACGCTCGGCCGCGACCGGGTCAAGGCCGCGATCGTCCGCGCGCAGGACCGCGCCCGCCGGGGCGAGCTGACCCCCGATCAGGTACGCGACGCGGCGCTGGCCGACCTGCCCGGCCGTACGCCACGCGCGGTGCTCAACGCCACCGGCGTCGTGCTGCACACCAACCTGGGCCGCGCCCCGCTCGCCCCGTCGGCGGTGGACGCGCTGGTCGCCGCCGCCGGGCACACCGACGTGGAGCTGGACCTGCGGACCGGGCGGAGGGCCCGGCGCGGCCGGGAGGCGCTGGACGCGCTCGCCGCGGCGGTGCCCGACGCCGGGGCGGTGCACGTGGTGAACAACGGCGCGGCGGCGCTGGTGCTGGCCGCGACCGCGCTCGCCGCCGGCCGGGAGATCGTGGTCAGCCGCGGTGAGCTGGTCGAGATCGGCGACGGGTTCCGCCTGCCCGACCTGCTGGCCAGCACCGGCGCGCGGCTGCGCGAGGTGGGCACCACCAACCGCACCACCCGCGCCGACTACGAGGCGGCGATCGGCGAGCGGACCGGGTTCGTGCTCAAGGTGCACCCGTCGAACTTCGTGGTCACCGGCTTCACGTCGGCGGTGCCGGTGGCCGAGCTGGCCACGCTCGGCGTACCGGTGGTGGTCGACATCGGGTCCGGGCTGCTCGCGCCGGACCCGCTGCTGCCCGCCGAGCCGGACGCCGCCACCACGCTGCGCGCGGGCGCGCACCTCGTCACCGCCAGCGGCGACAAGCTGCTCGGCGGACCGCAGGCCGGTCTGCTGCTCGGCGACGCCGACCTGGTGCAGCGGCTGCGCCGGCACCCGCTCGCGCGAGCGCTGCGGGTCGACAAGCTCACCCTCGCCGCGCTCGCCGCCACCCTGTACGCGCCCACCACACCCACCCGGGACGCGCTGCACGCCGACCCGGTCCGGCTGCGGGATCGGCTGGAGCGGCTGCGGGACCGGCTCGGCGAAGACGGCTGCAAGGCCGAGGTGGTGCCCAGCGCCGCGGTGGTCGGCGGCGGCGGGGCGCCCGGCGTGGAGCTGGACTCGTGGGCGCTGAGCCTGCCCGAGCGGTACGCCGAGCCGCTGCGCACCGGCGAGCCGGCGGTCCTCGGGCGGGTGCTGCAGGGCCGGCTGCTGCTGGACCTGCGCGCCGTGCCGGAGGACGCCGACGACCGGGTCCGCGCGGCCGTGCTGAGCGTGGAGGACTGACCGGCATGTGGGTGGTGGCGACCGCCGGGCACGTCGACCACGGCAAGTCGACGCTGGTGCGGGCGCTGACCGGGATGGAACCGGACCGGTGGGCGGAGGAACGCCGCCGCGGCATGACCATCGACCTCGGCTTCGCCTGGACCACACTGCCGTCCGGCGGCACGATCGCCTTCGTCGACGTACCCGGGCACGAGCGGTTCGTGCCGAACATGCTCGCCGGTGTCGGCCCGGTGCCGGCCGCGCTGATCGTGGTGGCCGCCGACGAGGGCTGGATGCCGCAGTCCGCCGAGCACCTGGCCGCGCTGGACGCGCTGGGTGTGTCGTACGGGCTGTTGGCGGTGACCCGCGCGGACCTGGCCGATCCTGGGCCGGCGACGGCACGCGCCCGCAAGGAGATCGCCGCGACCTCGCTCGGTGAGGTGGAGGCGGTGCCCGTCTCCGCGGTCACCGGCGCCGGACTGCCCGTGCTGCGCGCCGCCCTGGACCGCCTGACCGCCCGGCTGCCCGACCCGGCCGCCGACGCGCCGGTGCGGCTCTGGGTGGACCGCGCGTTCACCGTGCGCGGCAGCGGCACGGTCGTCACCGGCACGCTCGGCGGCGGCCGGCTGCGCGTCGGCGACGAGCTGGAACTGGCCGCCACCGGGGAGACGGTGCGGGTACGCGGACTGCACTCCCTCGGTGTCGCGCATGCCGAGGTCGAGGCGGTGGCCCGGGTCGCGGTGAACCTGCGCGGCCTGTCCCGGGACCGGGTCGGGCGCGGCGACGCGCTGCTCACCCCGGGCCGGTTCGGGCGCAGCGACCTGCTCGACGTGCGGCTGTCCGGCGACCCGGCCGCCGACCTCCCGGCCACGCTCACCCTGCACGCCGGCTCGGCGGCGGTGCCCGCCCGTGTCCGGCCGCTGGGCCCGGACACGGTACGGCTGCGCCTGGACCGCCCGCTGCCGCTGCTGATCGGGGACCGGGCGCTGCTGCGCGACCCTGGCCGGCACCACGTCGCGGGCGGCGTGACAGTGCTGGACGTGGACCCGCCGCCGCTGCGCCGCCGGGGTGCGGCGGCCGCCCGTGCCGCGGTGCTGGCCGGCCTGGACGGACGGCCGGACCTGGCCGGGGAGCTGCGCCGGCGGCGGCTCGTCCGCGCCGGTGACCTGACCCGGATGGGCGTGCCACCGACCGCGACCCCGGTGACCGGGCAGTGGCTGGCCGACCCCGAACACTGGCGGGACCTGGGCCGCCGCCTCACCGAGGAGGTCACCCGGTACGCCGCCGAGCATCCGCTCGCCGCGGGCGTACCCGTCGACGTGCTGCGCCACCGCCTCGACCTGCCCGACCGTGCCCTGGTCACGGCGCTGCTGCGCCCACCGCTGCGGCTGCGCGACGGCCTGGTCACCGCCGCCGGGCAGCACACCCTGCCGGAACCGGTGGCCCGGGCGGTGGACCGGGTCCGGGCCGAGTACGGCGACCGCCCGTTCCAGGCCCCCGAGGCGCACCACCTGGCCGACCTCGGCCTGGGTCCCCGCGAGATCGGCGCCGCGGTACGCGCCGGCGCGCTGCTGAAGCTCGCCGAGAACGTGGTGCTGCTGCCCGGCGCGCCGGACGACGCGGTACGCGTGCTCGCCGGGCTGCCGCAGCCGTTCACGCTCAGCGCCGCCCGGCAGGCGCTCGGCACCACCCGCCGGGTGGCGGTGCCGCTGCTGGAACTGCTGGACCGGCGCGGCGCCACCCGGCGGCTGCCCGACGACGCCCGCGAGGTGGTCCGCCCGCCGGGCTGAGCCATCCGGCGCCACCGGCCCGAGCCGTCACCTACCGTGACGCCATGGACCCTTCCGCGGTCTGGCGGGACAAGAACCACAAGTGGCGGATCGAGGCGTACCGGGCACCGGATCTGCGGTTCGCCATCTACGCCACGAACGGCCCGACCGAGTCGGCGCCGCTGTGGCTGTTCGGGATGGCCGCGCTGGCCCGCTGGCTGATGACCCACGCGATCTCGCTGGACGACCTGGAGACGGACTGATGGGTGTCCAGGTCGCGCTGGTGCTGGTGCTGATCCTCGTCAACGCCGCCCTGTCCGGCAGCGAGATGGCGCTGGTGAGCCTGCGGGAGGGGCAGTTGCGCCGGCTGGCGCGCTCCGGGCGGGCCGGGGCGCGGCTGAGCCGGCTCACCCGCGAACCCAACCGCTACCTGGCCACCATCCAGCTCGGCATCACGCTCGCCGGGTTCCTCGCCTCGGCCGCCGCCGCGGTGACGCTCGCCGAGCCGCTCGTCGGCCCGCTGGGTTTCCTCGGCGGGGCGGCCCGCCCGGTGGCGGTGTTCCTGGTGACGCTGCTGCTGACGTTCCTCACCCTGGTGGTGGGGGAGCTGGCACCCAAGCGGCTCGCCATGCAGACGGCGGAACGGTGGGCGCTGATCAGCGCCGGTCCGCTGGACCTGCTGGCGCGGCTGTCCCGGCCGGCGGTGTGGCTGCTCGGCCGCTCCACCGACCTGCTGGTCCGGCTCGCCGGTGGCGACCCGCGCGCCAGCCGGCAGGAGGTGACCGAGGAGGAGCTGCGGGAGATGCTGGTCAGCCAGCGCGGCCTGTCCGCCCAGCAGCGGGAGATCCTCGCCGGAGCCTTCGACATCGCCGGCCGTACGCTGCGGGAGATCCTCGTCGCGCGCCGCGACGTGACCACGTTGCCCGCCGACCTGCCGGCGGCCGACGCGATGCGGCGGCTCGCGGCCACCGGCCGGTCCCGGGCGCCGGTGATCGGACCCGGCGGGCTCGACGACGTGTGCGGCACCGTGCACATCCGCGACCTGGTGGACGCCGACGGGGCGCGCGTCGGCGACCGGGCCCGCCCGCCGGTGCTGCTGCCGGGCACGTTGCCGGTGGCCGACGCGATGCGGCAGCTGCGCCAGCGGCACGAGCAGCTCGCGCTGGTGGTCGACGAGTACGGCGGCGTGGACGGCCTGGTCACCATGGAGGACCTGCTCGAGGAGGTCGTCGGCGAGCTGTACGACGAGACCGACCGGGACGTGCGCCGCGCCGTGCGGGAGCCGGACGGCGCGCTGCTGCTGCCCGGCGACTTCCCGCTGCACGACCTGCCCGACGTGGGCGTACGGGTCACGTTCCCGCTGTCGCGCGAGTACACCACGGTGGCCGGCCTGGTGCTGGCCGGGCTGGGCCGGCTGCCCGAGGGCCCGGGGGAGCGGGTGCGACTGCCCGGCCTCACCGTCGAGGTGGTCGAGGTGGCCGGACGGGCGATCCGCCGGGTCCGGCTGCGCGGCCCCGCCGTCGGGCGCACCCCCGACTGACACCCGGACGGGGGACAACCGCCCGATCCGCGTCCCGGCCCGCGCCGCCGGTCGTACGGTGCGGGCGTGAAGGACCGAGGAATGCGGACGTTCATCACCGTGCTGGCCGGGCTGGCCGTGATCTACTTCGGCTTCACCGGAAGCCGCGACAGTGGCGGTGAGGGTGGCGTCTCCGGCGGCGTGGTGCTGCTCGCGCTGCTCGCCTCGCTGCTGGCCTGGAACCTGACGAAGCCCGGCCCGGCCAAGTAGTCACCGGGCCGTGGCGGCGCTGCGGCTCACCTCGCCCGCCGACTCCTCGCCCAGGGCCACCCGCACCAGCGCCGACGCGAGCCGGCCGAAGTCGGCCTCGCCGACCAGGCCGACCAGGTCGCCGGGGCTCGCCGGCAGGCCCAGCCGCTTCGCCCCGGCCAGCGTGCGCCGGTCGGCGTACGGGCACACGTCCGGCCACACCGACTGCGCCTCGCGCAGGAAGATGTCCGCCCCGGTGGGGCCGATGCCGGGGAACTCGGTGAGCAGCCGGCGCAGCACGGCCCGGTCGGCGCCGGCCTCCTTGTGCAGCCGCCGCAGGTCGCCGTGCCAGCGGTCCAGGCAGAGGCGGGCGCCGGTGCCGAGCATGGTCGCGGTCCGCTCGTCGTAGCGCCGGTAGTGGCCCCGGCCCAGCGCGTCGACCCGGTCCTGCCAGCTCGCCGCCTCCATCGCCTGCGGGGTGCGGTAGCCGGCCGCGAACAGCTCCCGGGCGGCGGCCACCGCCACCGAGGCCCGGATCCGGGTGCTCAGCAGCGTGGTGAGCACCAGCAACTGGTAGAGCGGGCCGGGCCGGTCCGCGAGGGCGATGCCGGCCTCCTCCGCGTACGTGCGGGACTGCCGGTCCAGCAGGGCCCGTGCGACGTTGCGATCGTCTGGCATCCACCCGGATTACCCGCCCCGGCCCCGGCCAGACCCCCGGGCCCGTCCGGAATGCGCGGGGCGGCGGCGGGTACGCGGGCCGGGTGCGCGGTCGACGGCCGTGCGCCCCACCGGAAGGAGAGACCCGTGGTCAAGCCGCAGCAGGAGGAACTGCGCCGGAACGACCTCGGCGCCACCAGCCAGGACAGCCGCAAAACGGCCACCCAGGCGGGCGGCCGTTCGCGGAGCCGGGGCACGTCGAACGCGGATGCGGGACGACCCGTCCCCAGGGGACAGGTGTCGCCGTACGGCCCGGCCGGTGAGCCGGTCGCCGACGACGAGAGCTAACCGCGAGCCGTTGTCGGCCGCAGCCGCCGCCAGGTGGCTGCGGCCGACAGCCCGTACGCCAGGTGCGGGATCAGGTCGGAGACCCAGTCGGCGCGGCGCCACGTGCGCGGATCGGTCACGCCGAGCACCGTCATCGAGCCGTCCGAGGTCGCCATCACGCCGCCGCCGAGCAGCACGGTGGCCACCGGCAACGGAATCCGCCGACTCGCCGCGACCACGCCGAACGCGGCGCCGGCGGCGATGCCGGTGGCGTACCCGAGCAGTGGTCCCAGACCGGAGCGGCGGTTCGCCGCCTCGTCGCCGGGGCCCAGGTCGACGTGCGTGACGTCGGCCAGCCGTCCGGCGACCGATTCGGGGGTGCTGCTGGCCGGCCGGGCCCGCAACGCCATGTCGAGGTACGAGACCGCGTTGAGGACGGCGCTGCCGACGGCGCCCGCGATGGCGCCGTCGACAACCGCTGCCGTCCTCACTTGCGGTCACCCGGTTCCCGGTTGCCCTTGGGGCCGTAGGTCCGTTCGCCCCGGACCACGCCGCGTTGCCCCCTGTCGTCCTGGAGGATCCGGTTCGCGACCTGGTTCGCCTCCTTGTCGGACGCCCGTCCGGACTGCTCGACGAGGTCGCGAAGGCGTGCCCGCTGCTTGTCGTACGCGTTGCTGCCCGGCCGTGGTCCTGGCATCTCTGCCTCCTCCGGATCGCTGTCGGCTGACGCAGGCGTCTACCCGCCCGGGCCGGGACCAACCGTTGCGGGCGGACCCGCCGGCCGGCCGGGCGGCGGGTCCGCCCGCTCAGTCCGGGGCCCGGACCACCGCTACCGGGCAGGCGGAGCGGTGCAGGATCCCCTGGCTCACCGAGCCCAGCAGCAGCCCGCCCAGCTCGCCCCGGCCCTGCCGGCCCACCACGGCCAGCTGGGCCCCGGCCGACGCCGCGGTCAGCGCCGCGACCGGCTTGGCGCATACCGCCTCGGTGCGTACCGGCAGGTCCGGCCACCGCTCGCCGATCCCGGTGAGCGCCTCGGCGAGCACCCGCTCGCCCTCCTCGGCCCCGTCGTCGCGCCCGCGCCTCGCCGGGCGGGCGTGCACCACGTGCAGCGCGGCGCCGCGCGCGGACGCGGTCTCCGCGGCGAACTCGACGGCGGCGCGCGACAGCGTGGAGCCGTCCACGCCGACCACCACCGGGCCGCCCTCGTGGTCCGTGCCGCGCGCGATCAGGACCGGGCAGTCGGCGTACGAGGCGACCTGCACCGCCACCGACCCGACCACGAGCGCGGCGAATCCGCCCAGGCCCCGGTCGCCGAGCACGATCACGGCGGCGGTGGGGGACTCGCCGAGCAGCACCGCTGCCGCCTCCCCGTCGATGATCTCGCCGGTGATGCGCAGCCCGGGCGACTCGGCCTCGGCCGCGGCGACCGCGTCGGAGACCAGTTGCTCGGCCTGGTTGCGCAGGCCGGCGCCGGGTGGTGACCCGGCCGGCGCGGAGACCGGTACGCGCAGCAGCGGCCAGATGAAACCGTGCACCACCCGCAGCGGGCGGTTACGCCGCCGGGCCTCCCGGGCCGCCAGGCGCACCGCCCGGGTCGCCGGTTCGGAGCCGTCCACCCCGACCACCACCGCGGCCCCGTTCGCCGAGTTCACCCGTACCTCCTCGTGGCCGGCGCTCCCGCGGCCAGTATCGCGGCCCGGGTGGCCGGCCCGGGGCGATACCGCGGGGGTCGCCCGGTGGGTACGCTCGGGTGCAGCGCCCAGGGGAGGGAGCCCTGTCGATGGATCAGCCGGACGGACCGAGCACCGCCCGCATGATCGACTACTGGCTCGGCGGCCGGCACCACCGCCCGGTGGACGTGGCGGCCGCCGCCGCGTTCGAGGCGGCGTACGGGCCCTGTGCGGTGATCTTCCGGTCGTTGCGCGGCTTTCTCGGCCGTACCGTGCGGGCGATGGCAGCCGACGGGGTGGACGGCTTCCTGGTCTTCGGCGCGGGCGTCCCCACCTGCGGCAACGTGCACGAGGTCGCGCCGGAGGCGACGGTCCTCTACACCGACGTGGACCCGGAGACGGTCCGGCTGGGCCGGAGTCTGCTCGCCGGCAGCGACCGGGCCGGGTACGGCTACGGCGACGCCACCGACATCGGGACCGTCGACCGGGCGCTGCTGCACCGTTTCGTCCCGGGCTGGGGGAGACGGCCGGTGGGCGTGGTCTTCCTCGGGCTGGCGGCGTTCCTGGACGACGAGACGCTCGCGCGTACGCTCGACGAGCTGTACCAGGCGGTGGCGCCGGGCAGCCGGCTCGCGATCGACTTCGACACCGAGGAGCTGGCCGGGCACCCCGAGGCGCTGGCGATGATGGGTCCGGCGTTCCGGATGCGGGCGCCCGAGCGGTTCGCGCCGCTGCTGGGCCGCTGGCAGCCGACCGGCGACGGCATCGTGCCGGTGGCGCGGTGGCGGCCGGCGGGTGAGCCGGAGCCGGTGCCGGACGCGTTCCACGGCGCGCTGGCGTTGCGCGAGGCCGGCTGAGCCGGTCCGGTCACGCGCGGCCGAGGCGGGGCGTTCACCGTTCGGGCACCTTCGTATGATGTTTGCCCTGTAGCAATAGTCGTCATCGGAGGATGAGCATGCCGGAGGCGTCCGGATCGGTGTCGCGTGCCCTGCGCACGGCGTCACCCGACCAGCTGGCGGAGACCGCGGACGCGGTGCTGCGCCAGACGCTCGGGGCCGCGCGGGCGGAGGTGTTCGTCGCCGACTACCGCGCCAGCGGACTCTGGCCGGTGCTCGACCCGGACGTGCCCGACGGCGGCCCGCTGCTGGCCCACAGCGTGGCGCAGCGCTGTTTCAGCAGCCAGGAGCCGGTGCTGGACGTCGTCGAGGACGGCCGCTGCCGCGCCTACCTGCCGCTGTCGGTGTGGGGGGAGCGGCTCGGCGTGCTGATGGTGGAGCTGCCCGGCGACCCGGACGCGGCCACTGTGGAGGCCGCTCGCGACGCCGCGGGGGAGCTGGCCGTGGCGATCCGGGCGGCCGACCGGGAGACCGACCGCTACCGGCGCGCCCGGCGGCGGGAGCGGCTGAGCATGGCCGCCGAGATGCAGTGGGATCTGCTGCCCGGGCGCAGCGTACGGATCGGCGACGCGCTGCTCGCCGGGCAGCTCGAGCCGGCGTACACGGTGGGCGGCGACCACTTCGACTGGTCCGTGGACGGCGACCGGCTCACCCTCACCGTGCTCAACGGCACCGGCATCGGGCTGGCCGCGTCGATGCTCACGGCGATGACGGTGAACGCCATGCGCAACGCCCGGCGTTCCGGCGGCAGCCTGGTGGAGCAGGCGGAGCTGGCCTCGGACACCATCTACTACCAGCACCGGGGGAGCCGGCACGTGGCCACGCTGCTGCTGGAGCTGGACAGCCGCCGGGGCGTGATGCGGGCGGTGGACGCCGGTTCACCGCAACTGCTGCGGCTGCGCGGGGGCCGCGTCACGCCGATCGCGCTGGAGCAGCAGCTGCCGCTGGGCATGTTCGCCGAGACGCGTTACGACGTGCAGGAGTTCACTCTGGAGCCGGGCGATCGTCTCTTCGTCGTCAGCGACGGGGTGTACGCGGCGGAGCCCGACGACCAGGAGCCGTACGGTGTGCGGGCGATGGCGCGCGCGATGCGGTCGACTCGGCTGCAGCCGGCGACCGAGGCAGTTGGTACGGTGATGCGCGAACTGCATGCGTACCATGCCGACGCGGACCTCCGTGACGACGCGGTCGTCGTCTGCCTGGACTGGCGCGGCTCCAGCCGGTCCGGCGACGTGACGGGGCAGTGACGGGGGCGGCGGAGCGGACACGAGCGGGACGATCGCAGGGGACAGCGAGTGGAGCGACCTCCGAATCTTGCCGCGGCCATCGAATCGGCTGCGGAGGCGCTCATCGGTGTGCTCGACTCCGCGACGTCCCGGCACACCGTCAGCGTCTCGCCCACGCAGCTGCGGGTGCTGTCGCTGATCGTGTCGCATCCGGACACCAACGTGAACCGGCTGGCCGAGCTGCTGGACGTGGTCCCGTCGTCGGCGAGCCGGCTCTGCGACCGCCTGGAGGCGGTCGGCCTGCTGCGCCGGGTGGCGGACCCGCGCGACCGGCGGGAGGTGCGGCTGATCCCCACCGCGGCGGCGGAGACGCTGCTGCGCGACCTCCAGGACCGGCGGCACCGGGCGGTGCAGGCCGTGCTGGACCGGATGCCCAACCGGGTGCAGCACGAGCTGCTGCTGGCCCTGGTGGCGTTCAGCCAGGCCGCGACGATGACCACCCCGCAGGCCGGCTCGGACTCGACCGCCCGCTCCGCCTGACCTCACACCCCGCCACGCGCACCGTCCCCAGCTGCTCGACTAGTGTCCTAGGATGCCCTAGCGAGTGTGACGGTCCCCACCGTGACACCACTGAGCAACGACGCAGCACGGCGCCCGGGGGAGAAGGGCGAGCCCGATATAGTGGCAGCGCACCTGGGCGGCCCGTGATCACCACGAGGGCGGGCCGCGTCGGGGAGGTCCCAGCCCGGGATCACAGAGGGCGCCGGCGTCTGACCGGCCGGCAACGCGCACGTCCCTCCAGCGGCCGTTCATCCGGCTGCCGGACCGTGCTGCGAAGGGAGGGTTCGGTGTCGCGTCGGCCGGCTCCATCGGAGCAACCGGATTCCGGGACCACTGTCGTGGGAGACCG
Organism: Micromonospora sp. WMMA1949; assembly: GCF_027460145.1. Classification (NCBI taxonomy): domain Bacteria; kingdom Bacillati; phylum Actinomycetota; class Actinomycetes; order Micromonosporales; family Micromonosporaceae; genus Micromonospora; species Micromonospora sp. WMMA1949. Next base: position 5,705,981 of record NZ_JAPZBG010000001.1, read on the forward strand.
CGTCCTCACGCTGCCCAACCTGATCAGCTTCGTCCGGCTCGTCGGCGTGCCGATCTTCCTCTACCTGTTCCTCGTGGTCCGAGCCGACGTCGCCGCCATCGCGGTGCTCGCCGTCGGCGGGACCAGCGACTGGGTGGACGGCTGGATCGCCCGCCGCCTGGGACAGGTGAGCCGGCTCGGCGAGCTGCTCGACCCGCTGGCCGACCGCCTCTACATCCTCGCCACGCTGCTCGCGTTCACCGCCCGGGAGGTGGTGCCGTGGCAGTTCACCGGGGCGCTGCTGGCCCGGGAACTGCTGCTGCTGGTGTCCCTCGGGGTGCTGCGCCGCTACGGCTACGGCCCGCCGCCGGTGCACTACGTGGGCAAGACCGCGACGTTCCTGCTGCTGGCGGCGTTCCCGATCCTGCTGCTGGCCGACGCGGTGCCGGATGCCGGCACCGCCGCCGGGGCGATCGGCTGGGGGCTGGCGTGGTGGGGCCTCGTCCTCTACTGGGTCGCCGGCGCGATGTACGTGGTGCAGGCCGCCCGCCTCGTGCGGGCGCAGCGCGCGGAGGCGGCGGCATGACCACTCCGCCGTCGCGGGACGGGGAGAAGGAGCGCGACCCGTCGACCCGGGTGTACGCGCCGGACTTCCTGACCGAGCTGTTCCGCAATCCGCTGGACCCCGGGTACGGGGACGCGGCGGCGCGCCGGGCGACGGGCTCGGTGTCGCGGGTGCGGGAGGTGCTGGGCCGGCCGGTGAGCCTGCTGGTGCTGGCGGTGATCGGGTTCCTGTTCGCGGTGGCGTACCGGGAGACGGTGGCGGAGGAGCCGAGCCGCGCGACGGCGCGGGCAGGGCTGGTGGCCGAGATCAAGGGCCGGGAGGCGGAGACCGACCGGTTGACCGAGCGCGCCGAGCAGTTGCGTGAGGAGGTCGGGCGGCAGCGGGACGCGACGTTGAGCGGTTCGCAGGCGTCCCGGTTGCGCACGCTGGAGGCGGGTACCGGCCTGGCCCGGGTGCGCGGGGACGGCGTGGTGGTGCGGCTGGCCGACGCGGCGGCGGATCAGGACGGGGTGACCACCGGTGACGCGGGTCCGTCCCGGGTGCTGTATTCGGATCTGCAGAAGGTCGCGAACGCGTTGTGGGCGGCGGGCGCCGAGGCGGTGGCGGTGAACGGCCAGCGGTTGACGGCGACGTCGACGATCCGGTCGGCGGGTGAGGCGATCCTGGTGGACTACCGGCCGGTGACGGGTCCGTACGAGGTGCAGGCGATCGGGCCGCGGTCGATGCGGGACCGGTTCGACCAGAGCCGGGCGGCGGCGTTGATGCGTGAGGTGGCGCGGACGACGGGTCTGTCGTTCGGGATGAAGCGGGCCGACGACCTCACCCTGCCGGCGGCGCCGCAGCCGCGGCTACGCTACGCCGAGCCTCCGGCGACCCCGAGTCCGAGCGCGAGTGCGCGTCCCTCGGGTTCGGGTGCCGCCGGTTCGTCGAGTCCCGGGTCGTCCGGCCCGGGTGGTTCTTCCAGCCCCTCGGGAGGTGGCCGATGATCGCGGTGCTGGCGTTGCTCGCCGGTGTGGTGCTCGGGGTGTATCTGGACCCCACGGTGCCGGCGGCGTTGCAGCCGTATCTGCCGATTGCGGTGGTGGCCGCGTTGGACGCGGTGTTCGGTGGGGTGCGGGCGAAGCTGGACCGGATCTTCGACGACAAGCAGTTCGTGGTGTCGTTCATCTCGAACGTGCTGGTGGCGGGGCTGATCGTGTATCTGGGTGACCAGTTGGGCGTGGGCGGTCAGTTGTCCACCGGTGTGGTGGTCGTGCTCGGGGTGCGCATCTTCGGAAATGTGGCGGCGATCCGCCGGCACCTGTTCCGGGCGTAGGTTTGTGGCGATGAGCGAGGAACACAGGGAGACGGGTACGGGGTGGCCGCGACCGGGGGAGCCGGCGCGGCCGTCGGGTCCGGCCGGTGAGCCGGATCCGCGCCCGGACGCGCCCGATCCGGACGAGTTGAGCCCGTTGGCGCCGGTGGAGCCGGTGCCGGACGAGGCGGTGGAGCCCGCGGAGCGGGAGGCGGTGCCGGAGTCCGAGCCGGAGCCGGGTGCGTCGGCCGGGGCGGCGGTGCCGTCGGCGGCGCGGCGGTTCTCGTCGGCGGGCGCGATGATCGCGGTGTTGCTGGCGTTGCTGGGTTTCACGCTGGTGGTGCAGTTCAAGACGACGTCGACGGATCCGACGCTCGCGGCGACGCGGGAGGAGGACCTGGTGCGGATCTCGTCGGATCTGGATTCGCGGGAGCGGCGGCTGCGCCAGGAGATCGAGTTGCTGGAGGAGAGCCAGCGGCAGTTGCGCTCGGGTGAGCAGGGCCGGCAGGCGGCGCTGGAGGAGGCGACGCGGCGGGCGGACGAGTTGGGCATCCTGGCGGGGACGTTGCCCGCGGTGGGTCCGGGTCTTGAGGTGCGGTTCACGGGGCCGGCGAAGGCGGTGTCGTCGACGCGGATCCTGGACGCGGTGCAGGAGCTGCGGGGTGCGGGCGCGGAGGCGATGCAGATCCAGGGTGCGGACGGTACGGCGGCGCGGATCATCGCGTCGACGTATTTCGTGGACGGGCCGGACGGTGCGCTGGTGGTGGACGGGCGGCGGTTGACGGGTCCGTTCACGATCATGGTGATCGGTGATCCGGCGACGATGCGTACGGCGTTGAACATTCCCGGCGGGGTGGTCGCATCGGTGCGGGACGGCGGCGGTAACGTGACGTCCGAGGATCGTGAGGTTGTGGAGGTTTCGCAGCTGCACGCGCCGATCAAGCTGGACCACGCCCGGCCGGTCTCCTGACCGGTCGCGGCCGCGCCGGTTTCTCCGGTGCACCGATGACGAAGGACGCAGTTGGTGATTCCTGAGGATCTGCGGTACACCGCCGAGCACGAGTGGGTGGTCGGCGGTGACGGTGGTGTCGTCCGCGTCGGTATCACGCACTTCGCGCAGGACGCCCTGGGTGACATCGTGTTCGTGCAGCTGCCGGAAGCCGGTGCGGTGGTGGCGGCGGGCGAGTCGCTGGGCGAGATCGAGTCGACGAAGAGCGTGTCGGAGATCTACGCGCCGTTGAGTGGCACGGTGGCGGCGCGCAACGAGGCGCTGGCCGACACCCCTGAGGTGATCAACACGGATCCGTACGGTGCGGGGTGGTTGGTGGAGATCACTCCGGACGATCCGGCGGCGGTCGAGGGTTTGCTGACCGCCGATGCGTACCGCGAGCTCACCGAGAGCTGAGTTCGTGCTGTTCCGGGCGGCGGCGCGGTTCCGCGCGTCCGGTTGCCCTGCATTTCGGCGCTGGCTAGGCTCGCCCAGTCGACCGAGAACCAATAGTTTGAGCGTTGCGGAATGCGCCTTCCCGGGCACGGGGAGCCAGCCGCCGGGTGTGGTGTTGCCCGGCGGCCAGTCCCGCCATTCCCTGACGCCGACCGAACAGATCCGTGAGGTGGTCCCATGACGCGCCCAGACGACGAGTTCCCCCCGCTCGACGTCACTTCGACGCTCAATCTCGGTTCGCTCGACGAAGTGCTGGAGGGGCCGGACACCGATGTGGTGCCGAGCCGGATGTCCGGTTCGTTGCCGCCGGGTATGGCGTTGCTGGTGGTTCGCCGGGGTCCGAATGCGGGTGCCCGGTTCCTGTTGGACCACGATGTGACGACGAGTGGGCGGCACCCGGACAGTGACATCTTCCTGGACGACGTGACGGTGTCGCGGCGGCACGCGGAGTTCCACCGTGACGGTGGGACGTTCACGGTGCGGGATGTGGGCAGCCTGAACGGCACGTACGTGAATCGTGAGCGGGTCGAGGCGGCGACGTTGAGCAACGGTGACGAGGTGCAGATCGGCAAGTTCCGGGTGGTGTTCATCGCCGGTCCGCGCCCGGAGGAGGAGGCCGGCCGGGGGTGAACGAGCCTGCGGCTTCGACGCCGTCCGGGGCGGCGCGTGCGCCTGCGCTGATGAGTATCGGCGAGGTGCTGGCGCAGTTGCGGCCGGAGTTTCCGGACGTCACGATCTCGAAGTTGCGGTTTCTGGAGGCCGAGGGCCTGGTGGAGCCGCAGCGGACGCCGTCGGGTTATCGGAAGTACGGCTGGGACGACGTGGCGCGGTTGCGGTTCGTGTTGACCGCGCAGCGGGATCAGTACCTGCCGTTGCGGGTGATCCGGGAGCAGTTGGCCGAGTGGGACGGGTCTGGTCCGTCGCCGGGGCGGGGGCGGCCGAATCTGGTGGCTGTGGGTCCGGGTGGTGAGGTTCCGGGCCGGGAGCCGGCGGAGTCGGCCGAGTCGTCGGAGGTGCGGCTGGACCGGGCGGGTCTGATCGCTCGTAGTGGTGTGGACGAGTCGACGCTCGCGGAGTTGGAGCGGCTGGGTGTGCTGGTGCCGGATCCGCCGGGGTGGTACGACGCGGATGCGTTGATCATCGCGAGTGCGGTGGCGGGTCTGGCGGCGTACGGGTTGGAGCCTCGGCATCTGCGGGCGTTCCGGTCGGCGGCGGATCGTGAGGTCGGGTTGTTCGCGCAGCTTGTGGCGCCGTTGGCGCGGCAGAGCGATCCGGCGGCGCGGGCGCGGGCGGCGGAGACGGCGCGGGAGTTGGTGGCGTTGTCGCAGCGGTTGCACGCGGCGTTGGTGCGGGTGGGGCTGCGGTCGACGTTGGGCCGGTGAGGTCGGTGCGAGGGGCCGGGTGCTGTGGGCGCCCGGCCCTTCGTCGTGGGTGGCGCGGAAAGATCTGGTCGGCGGAGCGTGTCGTAGGCTTGCCGGGGTATGCCCGTCCGGCGAGGCGTGGTGCACGTAGCGCGTGGGACTCCCGTGTCCTGGTCCGTGTACCGTGCAGGGAAGGGCGCGGTGCAAGGTGACGACGACACGGAGGCGGCGGTGCGCGAGCTGAGCGTGGTCGGAGTTCGGGTGGAGTTGCCCAGCAACCAGCCGATCGTCCTGCTGCGGGAGGTCGAGGGGGACCGCTATCTGCCGATCTGGATCGGCGCGGTCGAGGCGACGGCGATCGCTTACGAGCAGCAGGGGGTCAAGCCGGCCCGGCCGTTGACGCACGATCTTCTGCGGGATGTGCTGGCGGCGTTGCAGGCGCCGTTGCGGGCGGTGGAGATCACCGAGTTGAAGGAGAACGTGTTCTACGCGGATCTTCTCCTCGGTGACGGTGTGCGGGTGTCGGCGCGGCCGAGTGACTCCATCGCGTTGGCGTTGCGGGTGGGTGCTCCGATTCGTTGTGCGGAGCAGGTCCTCAGTGAGGCGGGGATCGTGATCCCGGACGAGCAGGAGGACGAGGTGGAGAAGTTCCGGGAGTTCCTGGAGCAGGTGCGTCCGGAGGACTTCGCGGGTTGAGGTGTCCCGCCCGGTGGTGGCGCGGCGTGTCGCGGTGTTTCCTGCGGGTGAAGTCCGGGGGGCGGCGTTAGGGTTGCCGTGTCGAGTGGTGCGCGTACGGGGAATCGACGCGGCACCGCCACGGGCGCGGGGAGGTTGGTCCGATGCACGAGCCGCGGGATTCTGGTCCGGGTGCGGAACGGCAGGCGGGTGTGGGGGCCGATCCGGCCGGTGACGGCGAGGTCGGTTACCGGGGTGTGACCGCGTGTTCGGCGGTGGGGATCAGTTACCGGCAGCTCGACTACTGGGCACGTACGGCGCTGGTGGTGCCGAGTGTGCGCGACGCGTCGGGTTCGGGGACGTCGCGGTTGTACTCGTTCCGCGACCTGGTGGTGTTGAAGGTCGTGAAGCGGCTGCTGGACGCCGGGGTGTCGTTGCAGAACATCCGTAAGGCGATCGAGGCGTTGCGGTCGCGTGGGGTGGACGATCTGGCGGGCATCACGTTGATCTCCGACGGGACGACCGTGTACGAGTGCCGGTCGCCGGAGGAGGTGGTCGACCTGTTGCAGGGTGGCCAGGGCGTGTTCGGCATCGCGATCGGTGGCGCGTTCAAGGAGATCCAGGGTTCGTTGTCGCATCTGCCGGCGGAGCCGGTGGGCGGGCAGGAGCCGGCCGTGCCGGCGGTGGAGCCGGAGCCGGAGTCGGTCGGGGACGAGCTGGCGGCGCGCCGGGCGCGGCGCCGGGCCGGGTGACCTGCGTCGCGTCTCGTTGACGGGATCGCGCCGCGCCCGAAAAAGGGTGCGGTGCGATTCGTGTTTTGGTGACGGGGTGTGGTCCTCCGCCCTGGGTCGGGGCCGGCGGGGAAAGCGGTTCGGGGTGGCCGGGAATCTGCGCAGGTCACGGCATGCGCGCGGGCGATGTCCGAAAAGGACCGTACGCCGTTCGCGATGACGGTTCGTGTCCGGTCTGCCGCGATACGTCAATCGGCTTCGGCCGTTTTGCTCACTGTCCGTGGTTGACAGTTGTCGGGATCCGGACAGGGCGGGCGTGAAGTGCCGTGGCGGGCGCGCTATGGTCCGTTCCGGTCGTCGGCGTGTCGGGATCACGGCGGAACGCTGTGTGACGCCGCGCCGGACGGCGAGCCCCTGCCGCGGCGCTGCCCGCGGACCCCTGGTGGAAGGACCGAGCATGACGGTGACGAGCGAGACCACCCCGATCTCCCACTACGAGCGCATCGGCGGCGCGGCGGCGGTCAAGGCCGCGGTGGAGCTGTTCTACGACAAGGTGCTGGCCGATCCGGATCTGGCCGGCTACTTCTCCGACGTGGACATGGTGGAGCAGCGGCGGCACCTGGCGCTGATGCTGGCGGTGGTGCTGGGTGGTCCGAACGAGTACGCGGGCCGTGGGCTGGCCGAGGCGCATCAGCCGTTGCGCATCACCGGGGAGCACTACGCGAAGGTCGGTGAGCACCTGACCGCGACGCTGGTCGAGCTGGGTGTGCCGGCGGACGTGATCGCTGACGTGCAGGTCGTGCTCGGGCAGGTGCGGGAGCAGGTCGTGTCGGCGGGAGACGCCTGAGCGTGGACGTCGCACGGCTCAAGCAGAGCTGGTCCCTGGTCGCCGCGCACGGCGACCAGGTGCCGCTCTACTTCTATTCGACGCTGTTCCTGGCGCATCCGGAGACCCGGCAGATGTTCCCCACGAACATGGCCGGGCAGCGGGACCGTCTGGTGGCGGCGCTGGGGCACGTGGTGTCCCACGTGGACCAGGTTGACCGGCTCGTCGGGTTCCTGCGGGACCTGGGCGCGGATCACCGCAAGTTCGCGGTGCGCGCCGAGCACTACCCGGCGGTCGGTGAGGCGCTGCTGGCCACGTTGCGGCACTTCTGCGGTGACGCGTGGACCGAGGAACTGGCCGCCGACTGGACCGCGGCGTACGGGCTCGTGGCGCAGGTGATGACCGAGGGTGCGCAGGCCGCGGAGTCGCAGTCACCGCCGTGGTGGGTGGCGGAGGTGCTGACGCACGAGCAGCGCACGTTCGACGTGGCGGTGCTGACGGTGCGTCCGCAGTACCTGTTGCCGTTCACGGCGGGCCAGTCGATCGGGGTGTCGCATCCGGCGGTGCGGTCGTGGCGGTACTACTCGCCGGCGAACGCGCCGCGCCCGGACGGCACGGTGGAGCTGCACGTGCGGGCCGCGCCGGGTGGTGTGGTGTCGTCGCGTCTGGTGTACGGGTGCGCGGCCGGTGACCAGCTGCACCTGGCCTCGCCGGTGGGGGACCGGTTGACGTTGTGGCAGGCCGGGTCGTCGGATCTGCTGCTGCTGGCCGGTGGTACCGGCTGGGCGCCGGTGAAGGCGCTGGTGGAGCAGGTCGCGGCGGAGGGCTCGGGGCGGCGGGTCGACCTGTATGTGGGTGCCCGTTCGCGGGCGGAGTTCTACGACAGCGAGGCGATCGACAAGCTGGCGGCGACGCATCCGTGGCTGCGGGTGTCGTACGTGGCGGGTGCGGATCCGGCCCGGCCGGGGGAGCCGGTGCGGATCGCCGACCGGGTGCTCGCCGACGGGGACTGGCGGTCGCGGCACGTGTACGTGTGCGGGTCCGACGAGATGGTGGGTCATTCGGTGGCGGCGTTCACCGGCGCCGGCTACCAGCCGGGCCAGGTGCATCACGAGGGCTACGGCAAGCACTGGTACGGCCCGGCGTGGCGGACGATGACCGGCGCCGAGGGGCCGGGAACAACGGAGGTGGGCCGGTGAGCGCGAGGAGTGAGCCGGTGTTGCGAGCCCCGCAGCCGCGAACGGAGGTGGACCGGTGAGCGCGGGTCCGATCGGCAGTTACGACGCGCAGCAGGTGTCCGGTCCGGTGCAGGTGCGGTTGACCTCGGACCGGGTCCGGCGGTGGGAGTTCGGGTCGGCGGCGTTCACCCGGCGCGGCTACGACCAGACCGACGTGGACCGGTTCCGGTTGCAGGTGGCCGACGAGCTGGATCTGCTGGCGGCGCAGGTGGCGAACCTGCGGGCGGAGAACGAGCGGCTCAACGACCATCTGGAGCTGCACCGGCACGGGGTGATTCCGAGCGCCGAGGCGGCGGTGGCGCCGGCGGCGAAGGAGGTCAACCTGTTGTCGGCGGCGCAGCGGGAGGCCGAGCAGATCATCGCGCAGGCCCACGACTACGCCCGCCGGGTCGCCGAGTACGCCCGTACCCAGTACGAGAGTTACATGCGGGCGGCGGCGGAGGAGGCGAAGCGGGAGGCCGAGCGGGCGGTGACGGAGTACCGCAGCGCCGCCGGCAGCGGCTTCGACGACTCGGTGGCGACGCGTGAGGCGTTGCGGATCTTCGGCGAGATGATGATCTCGCACATGCAGGCGGCGGCCCGGCACCTCGACGACGGCAGTGAGCAGTTGTCGCGCACGATGGAGCGGATCGCCCGGGAGTTGCCGCAGGGCGGCGCGGCCGCGCCGCAGCCGGCGTTGTCGCGCCACCAGCGCTGATCCGGTGTCCCGGTCCGCCGCGGCGGGCGGGCCGGGACGTACCCGGCGGGTCAGGTGGTGACGGCGGCGACGGCCTCGGCGATGGGGGTGTCTCCGCCGACGAGTTCCAGGGTGTGTCCGGCGGTGGCCGGGGCGTACAGCAGGGCGAGCAGCACCCGGGCCACGTCGGCGCGGCTGATCGCGCCCGATCCGGCGTGCCGGGTCAGGGTGATGCGGCCTTCGGGTTCGTCGTCGGTGAGCCGGCCGGGCCGCAGGACCGTCACGTCGAGGTCCCGCGCGGTGACGTCGTCCTCGGCGGCCTTCTTGGCGCGCAGGTACGCCGCCCACACGTCGTCGGTGCCCTCGGCGGGCGCGTTGTCCACGCCCATGGAGGAGACCAGCAGGTAGCGGCGTACCCCGGCGCGGACGGCGGCGTCGGCGAGCAGCACGGCGGCGCCGCGGTCGACGGTGTCCTTGCGGGCGGCGCCGCTGCCGGGTCCGGCGCCGGCGGCGAACACGACCGCGTCGGCGCCGGTGAGGTGGCCGGCGAGGGTGTCGACGTCGGTGTGTTCCAGGTCGCAGACGACCGGTTCGGCGCCGGCGGCGCGCAGCGCGGCGGCGTGGTCGGGGTTGCGGATCAGTCCGAGCGCGGTGTCGCCGCGTCCGGCCAGTTCCCGCTCCAGCAGTTTGGCGATCTTCCCGTGCCCTCCGGCAATCACGACGCGCATGCACCCAACGTAGCCCGGGCCCGGCGGCCTCGCCGGACGACCGGCCTCGTCGATCATGAGGTTGGCGGTACGACACGCCGGGCCGGACCGCCGCCAACCTCATGATCGACGGCACCGGGCGGGCGAGCGGTCGGGTGAGCGGGTGGGAGGCGCGGGGCCGGCGAGGGACCATGGACGGGTGAGTGAGGCGTTCGAGGAGTTGACACGGCTGGTGGCCGCCGGTGACGTGGTGGTGCTCAGCGGCGCGGGCCTGTCCACCGAGTCGGGCATCCCGGACTACCGGGGGCCCAGCGGCGCGGCCCGCCGGCACACCCCGATGACGTACCAGGAGTTCACCCGGGATCCGCTGGCGCGGCGGCGGTACTGGGCACGCAGCCACCTGGGCTGGCAGATGATCGCCCGGGCGGAGCCGAACGACGGGCACCGGGCGGTGGCCCGGTTGCAGGCGGCCGGGCTGCTCGGCGGCATCATCACCCAGAACGTCGACGGGCTGCACACCGCCGCCGGCGCCACCGGGGTCATCGAGCTGCACGGCCGCCTCGACGAGGTGACGTGCCTGGACTGCGGCAACGCCACCGGCCGCGACGAGCTGCACCGGCGCCTGTCGGAGGCGAACCCGGGATTCGACGCGCGGGTGGCGCGCGTCAACCCCGACGGCGACGTGGACCTGCCCGACGAGGCGGTGACCGGGTTCCGCACCGCCGACTGCGGTCTCTGCGGCACCGGCATGCTGAAACCGGACGTGGTGTTCTTCGGCGAGACGGTCCCCGCGCCCCGGGTCGCCGACTGTTTCGCGCTGGTCGAACGGGCCCGGGCGCTGCTGGTGCTCGGGTCGTCGTTGACGGTGATGTCGGGGCGGCGGTTCGTGCTGCGCGCGGCCCGCCACGGCATCCCGGTGGCGATCGTCAACCAGGGCGTCACCCGCGGCGACGGGTACGCGGCGCTGCGCCTGGACGCGCCGCTGGGCGCCACCCTGCGGGCGCTGGCCGACCGGTGCGCGGCGGCCCCGGCGCCGGTGTGATCAACCCCCGGGACATGAGCCGGAAACACGCCCGCTGGTAGCGTTGGGGGTGCCGGTACCACCCACGTGGGAGAGACCGTCGATTCGACGGCGCCGAAGGGGCAGATTCTCCCCGGAACCTCTCAGGCAAAAGGACCACGTGGGCAGGCGCTGTGGAGCGCGTCAGCGCGACTCAGGGGGAGGCCGACCCGTCGACCTCGCCCCCATCAAGGAGCGCAGCGCATGACCGCAGAGCAGTTCGCCGACCGGCACATCGGTCCCGGCCGCGACGACGAGCGCCGCATGCTGGAGACCGTCGGATACAGCTCCGTCGACGAGCTGATGGACGCCGCGATCCCCGAGGTGATCCGCTGGCACGGCACCCTGGACCTGCCCGCCCCGGCGAGCGAGCGGGAGGCGATCGCCGAGCTGCGCGCCCTGGCCGCCCGTAACACCGTCGCCGTGTCCATGATCGGCCTGGGCTACCACGGCACGCACACGCCGGCGGTGATCCGCCGCAACGTGCTGGAGAACCCGGCCTGGTACACCGCGTACACGCCGTACCAGCCGGAGATCAGCCAGGGCCGGCTGGAGGCGCTGCTGAACTTCCAGACCATGGTCACCGACCTGACCGGTCTGGCGACCGCGAACGCGTCGATGCTCGACGAGGGCACCGCCGCGGCCGAGGCGATGACGCTCGCCCGCCGCGCGTCCAAGAGCAAGAGCCCGGTGTACGTGGTCGACGCCGACGCGCTGCCGCAGACCATCGCGGTGATCGCCGGCCGGGCCGAGCCGCTCGGCATCGAGGTGCGCGTGCTCGACGTCGAGCGCGACGAGCTGCCGGCGGAGTTCTTCGGCCTGCACCTGCAGTACCCGGGCGCGTCCGGCGCGGTCCGTGACCATCGGGCGCTGGTCGAGGCGGCGCACGGCGCGGGCGCGCTGGTGACCGTCGCGGCGGATCTGCTGGCGTTGACGCTGCTGCGCCCGCCGGGCGAGATCGGCGCCGACATCGCCGCCGGCACCACCCAGCGGTTCGGCGTGCCGATGGGCTTCGGCGGTCCGCACGCCGGTTACCTGGCGGTGCGCTCCGGTCTGGAGCGGATGCTGCCCGGCCGGCTGGTCGGGGTGTCCCGCGACGCCGACGGCAACCCGGCGTACCGGCTGGCGTTGCAGACCCGCGAGCAGCACATCCGGCGGGAGAAGGCGACAAGCAACATCTGCACCGCCCAGGTGCTCCTCGCGGTGATGGCCGGCATGTACGCCGTCTACCACGGCCCGGACGGGCTGCGCGCGATCGCCCGGCGTACCCACGAGGCGGCGGCGCGGCTCGCGGCCGGCCTGCGCGCCGGCGGCGTCGAGGTCGCGGACGTCGCGTTCTTCGACACCGTCACCGCGACCGTGCCGGGCCGGGCCGCGCAGGTGGTGGCCGCCGCGGCCGAACGCAACGTGAACCTGCGGCTGGTCGACGCCGACCGGGTCGGCATCTCCTGCGACGAGACCACCACGCCCGCGCACCTGCAGGCGGTGTGGGCGGCGTTCGGCGTCGACGGGTTCGACGGCGACACCGACGCGGCAGTGCCGGACGGGCTGGCCCGCACGTCGGGCTTCCTCACCCACCCGGTGTTCCACAGCCACCACTCGGAGACGGCGATGCTGCGCTACCTGCGCCGCCTGGCCGACTTCGACTACGCGCTGGACCGCGGCATGATCCCGCTGGGGTCGTGCACCATGAAGCTCAACGCCACCACCGAGATGGAACCGATCACCTGGCCGGAGTTCGCGCACCTGCACCCGTTCGCGCCGGACACGCAGACCGCCGGGTACCGGGAGCTGATCGCGCAGCTGGAGGGCTGGCTGGCCGAGGTCACCGGCTACGACGCGGTCAGCGTCCAGCCGAACGCCGGGTCGCAGGGCGAGCTGGCCGGGCTGCTGGCGATCCGCGCCTACCACCGGGAGCGCGGCGAGGGGCACCGCGACGTGTGCCTGATCCCGTCGTCGGCGCACGGCACCAACGCCGCGTCGGCGGTGATGGCCGGCATGCGGGTCGTGGTGGTCGGCTGCGACGCGGACGGCAACGTCGACCTGGTCGACCTCGACGCGAAGATCGACAAGCACCGGGACACGCTCGCCGCGATCATGGTGACGTACCCGTCGACGCACGGCGTGTACGAGACCGGCATCGCCCAGCTGTGCGCGAAGGTCCACGACGCGGGCGGGCAGGTGTACGTCGACGGCGCGAACCTCAACGCGCTGGTCGGGTTCGCCAAGCCGGGCCGGTTCGGCGCGGACGTGTCGCACCTGAACCTGCACAAGACGTTCTGCATTCCGCACGGCGGTGGCGGCCCGGGCGTGGGCCCGGTGGCGGTGCGGTCGCACCTGGCGCCGTTCCTGCCCGGTGACCCCCTCGGAGCGCGCGCCGACGGGCGGCCGGCGATCGCGGCGGCCAAGCACGGGTCGGCGGGGATCCTGCCGATTCCGTGGGCGTACCTGCGGATGATGGGCGCCGACGGGCTGGCCCGCGCCACCGGCGTGGCGGTCCTCGCGGCGAACTACGTGGCGGCGCGGCTGCGGGCGCACTTCCCGGTGCTGTACGCCGGCAACAAGGGCCTGGTCGCGCACGAGTGCATCCTGGATCTGCGGTCACTGACCAAGGCGACCGGCGTGAGCGTCGACGACGTGGCGAAGCGGCTGATCGACTACGGTTTCCACGCGCCGACGATGTCGTTCCCGGTGGCCGGGACGCTGATGGTGGAGCCGACCGAGAGTGAGGACCTGGCCGAGCTGGACCGCTTCTGCGACGCGATGATCGCGATCCGGGCGGAGATCGACAAGGTCGGCTCGGGGGAGTGGCCGGCGGGGGACAACCCGCTGTCCAACGCGCCGCACACGGCGGCGATGGTGTCGGCCGACGAGTGGCCGCACCCGTACCCGCGGTCGGTGGGCGCCTACCCGGCGGGTGTGGACCGGGCGGGCCGGTACTGGCCTCCGGTGCGGCGCGTCGACGGCGCGTACGGCGACCGGAACCTGGTCTGCTCGTGTCCCGCGCCGGAGGCGTTCGAGGACTGAGCGGCGGACGCCGGGGCGGTGGGCTGTCGCCGCCCCGGCCGGTGCGCGCGCCGGTCATGACCGGCGCGTACGCTCACTGACGCTGCGTGATCGCTCAGGCGACGAGGGCGTGGCGGGCCGGACCCCGGTGCGGGGCGATGGTGCGCCCGTCGGGGAGCAGCTCACCGGTGTCCTCGAAGACGATGACACCGTTGCAGAGCAGGCTCCAGCCCTGCTCAGGGAAGCAGGCGAGGACGCGGGCGGCCTCTCGGTCGGTCGCGTCGGCGGAGGGGCAGGTGGGCTGGTGCTGACACATCGGGTTCTCCGGACTGTGGGGGCACTGTGTCATGGTTCACATGACCAGTGACGCACAGTACCAAGGAAAACTGAGCGGCAACGAGCAAGGATGCGTCTTGTTCACCCAGAATGGGCTGAACGGATGACCCGTAACCGCCCGGACGTCGTGGAAGCGCTCCCACTGGTGGAGGTCGATGCTCCCGGCGCGCCTCCCGGATGTCGCCGGCGGCTCGTCGAGACCGCCCGGCTGCACTGGTCGATCGGCGACGGCGGCGACCCCGCCGACCTGGCACAACGCTTCCTCGCCGCGCACGGCGTCGACCGCGACGACCTCGCCCGGCCCGGTCGCCACGACCCGGACGCCGCGGTGTGCGGTGCCGCGCTGTACCTGTCCGCCGCCGCCGGCGCGTACGCCATCGGCGTGTCGCCCGGCGCGCCGAGCCCCGCGCCGGCGCTGCCCGACCTGGTCGTGGTCGTCTACCACCACACCGACATGCCCGCTGCGCCCCGGCCGGCGGCCCCGGCGCCGTGTCGGCTCGGGCCCTGGCGCGACAGCTGGACCCCGGCCGCGCACGCCGACGCCGTCGGCGCGGTCCGCGCCGCCATCGCCCGCGGCGACGTCTACCAGGTCAACGTCGTCGGCCACGCCGCCGCCGGCTACCGCGGCGACCCGCGCCCCGCGCTGGCCCGCCTCGCCGCGCTACCCGGCGCCCGCTACGGCGGCACCCTGCACGGCCCCGGCTGGGCGCTCGGCTGCGCCTCCCCGGAGACCCTCATCGCCGTCGAGCACGGCCGGCTGGTCACCCGCCCGATCAAGGGCACCCGCCCGGCCACCGCCGCCGGACGCCGCGACCTGCTCGCCTCGGCCAAGGAACGCGCCGAACACGTCATGATCGTCGACCTGGAACGCAACGACCTGGCCCGGGTGGCCCGTACCGGCTCGGTGCGCGTCGACGAGCTGTTCGCCGTACGCCGCTGGTGTGACCTGTGGCAGGCGGAGTCCACGGTGTCGGCGGCGCCCGCCGACGGCCTGGGCCTGGCCGACCTGCTGCGCGCGGTGTGCCCCGGCGGGTCGGTCACCGGCGCACCCAAACGCGCCGCCCTGGCCCGCATCGCCGCGCTCGAGCCCGTCGGACGCGGCGCGAGCATGGGCGCGCTCGGCTGGGTCGGCCCCGACCGGCTCGACCTGGGCCTGACCATCCGCACCGCCGCCGCCGACGGTGACCTGCTGCACCTGTGGGCCGGCGGCGGCATCACCTGGGACAGTGACCCGGCCGCCGAGGTCGCCGAGGCCGCCGCCAAGGCCGCCCCGATCCGCGCCCTGCTCGCCGGCTGACGGGCCGCCCGGCCCCCGCCACCGGCCCGGGCGCCGTCGGCGGGCCTCGCGCGGCGGCTCGGATCGCGCGGGCCGGTGGCGGCCGCGCGCGGCGGCTCAGCCGCCGGCGGCGAAGGAGTCCAGGGCGGCGACCACGCGCTCGCTGATGCCGTGCCCGCCGCCGTGGCCGCCGGACTCCACGATCTCCAGCCGCGCGTCCGGCCAGTCCCGGGTCAGCTGCCAGGCGATGTCCGGCGGACCGCTGACGTCCAGCCGGCCCTGCACCAGCACCCCCGGAATGCCGGCGAGGCGGCCCGCCTCGCGCAGCAGCTGCCCGTCGGGCAGGAAACCCCGGTTGGCGAAGTAGTGCGTCACCAGCCGGGTGAACCCGTACCGGAAGACCGGGTCGGCGAACCGGGGACTCGGCGCGTACCCGCCGGCCAGGGACACGTGCACGTCCTCCCAGTCGCACCAGTCCCGCGCCGCCTGGTCCCGCACGGCCGGGTCCGGGTCGGCGACCAGCCGGGCGTACGCGGCGGACAGGTCACCGTCGCGGTCGGCCTCGGGCACGCCGTCGCGGAACCGCGCCCACTCCTGCGGGAAGACCCGGCCCATGTCCCGGGTCACCCACTCGATCTCGCGGCTGGTGTTGGCGACCACGCTGAACAGCACCAGCGCGCTGACGCGATCCGGGTGCCGCTGCGCGTACGCCAGGGCAAGGGACGACCCCCACGACGCGCCGCACAGCAGCCACCTGTCGATCCCCAGGTGTACGCGCAGCGCCTCCATGTCGGCCAGCAGATGCGCGGTGGTGTTCACCGACAGGTCGGTGGCCGGATCCGACGCCGGGGGAGTGCTGCGCCCGCAGCCACGCTGGTCGAACAGCACGATCCGGTAGGCGGCCGGGTCGAACAGCCGCCGCCAGGACGCGCCCGCTCCGGAGCCGGGCCCGCCGTGCACCACGAGCGCCGGCCGCCCGTCCGGGTTGCCGCAGGTCTCCCAGTACACGCGCTGCCCGTCGCCGGCGTCCAACATGCCGTGGGCGTACGGCTCGATCGGTGGATACATCAGTGGCCTCCCCGAGTCAGATACAACAGCGCTGTTACATTAGTGGACGTGACCGCCCCCGACCGCGACGCCCTCGGCACCCTGCTACGCCACGTCCTGGACGTCCTCGACGGCGACGTCGCCGCCGTCCACGACCGGCTCGGCCTCACCGACTACCGGCCCCGCTACTCACCAGTCGTGCGCGCGCTCGTCGCCGACGGCCCGCTGCCCATCCGCGACCTCGCCGCCCGCGTCGGCGTCACCCACTCCGCCGCCAGCCAGACCGTCGCCCAGATGCGCCGCGCCGGCCTCGTCGACCTGCGCCCCGGCACCGATGCCCGCCACCGCATCGTCACCCTCACCGACCGCGCCCGCGCCCTGCTGCCCGCCGTCGAAGCCGAATGGGCCGCCACCACCGCCGCCGTACGCCACCTCGACACCGAACTGCCCGTGCCGCTCGCCGACGAGCTGTACGCCGTCCTCGACGCCCTGCGCCGCCGCCCCCTGCGCGACCGCATCGCCGACACCGGACTCCTCGACACCCCACCGGACACCCGGAACCGGTAAGCAACGGATAGCCTTCCGGACATGACTATGCGCCCGATCCGGATCATCGGCGACCCCGTGCTGCGCACCCCCAGCGAACCCGTCACCGCCTTCGACGCCGAACTGCGGGCCCTCGTCACCGACCTGATGGACACGCTGCTCGGCGCACCCGGCCGCGCCGGCGTCGCCGCACCCCAGATCGGCGTCAACGCCCAGGTGTTCGTCTACGACGCCGACGGCCACCGCGGCCACATGGTCAACCCCACCCTGGAGGTGTCCGACGAACTCCAGGACGACGAGGAAGGCTGCCTGTCCATCCCCGGCCTGTACTTCCCGACCCCCCGCGCGCTGCACGCCACCGCCCACGGCTACGACCAGCACGGCGAACCGCTCACCGTCACCGGCAGCGGCTTCCTCGCCCGCGCCCTGCAACACGAGACCGACCACCTGCGCGGACGCCTCTACGTCGACACCCTGCGCGGCGACACCCGCCGCCGCGCCCTGCGCGAGATCCGCGCCGGCCGATTCGACTCACCCAGCCGCGGCCGCTGACGTCAACGCGCACTCGGTGAACCCGGCCACCCGGGAGAACCCCAACCGCTCGTACAGCCGCACCGCCGCCGCGTTGTCCGCCCGCACGTTCAACGTCACGTGATCCACCGACGCGCGCAGCCGGGCGCACAACGCCGCCACCACACCCGCACCCAGACCCCGGCCCCGCACATCCGGATGCGTCGTCACGTTCCCCAGCGCCGCCACCCGCCACCGCGGCGAGAACACGTGCACCCCCGCCACCGCCACCAGCCGGCCCCGCTCCCGCACCCCCACGTACTGGCCCGTCTCCAGCATCCGCGCGTCGAACCAGTTCCCCGGATACGCCACCGCGTACAACCCGGAAAGCTCCGCCGCGTCCGCCGGACCCAACGGCTCACCCACCGCCCGCACCGCCGCCAGCCGCCCCGGATCCGTCAGCACCATCCGGTGATGCGCCGCCGCCTCCGACACCACGAACCAGCGCGACACCACCGCCTCCAGCCCGGGGGACAGGTGCGCCCACATCCGCGCCGGCAACACCGGCGCCGCCTCCGCCAGCAACCCCGCCAGCCCCGCCACCCGATCCGGCGCCGTGAACGCCAGCAACGTCGGCAACTCCACCCCGTGATACAGCAGCACCACCTGGTCGTCACGCCGGAACCACGACGTGCACGGCCAGAAGAAATCGTCCAGATCACCCAACTGGTACGCGTGCAGCACCGGATCCCGGCCCAGCAGACCCGCCAGCACCGCCCGGTCGTGCTCCGCCCGCACCGCCACCGCGATCAGCCCGCCATCCACTGGTCGTAACCCAGCCGGGCCACCAGCGCCAGCACCACCACCAGCAGCACCACCCGCACGAACCCGGCACCGCGCCGCAACGCCATCCGCGCGCCCACCGCCGCCCCCACCACGTTGCACAACGCCATCGCCGCGCCCAACGCCCACCACACGTGCCCGGTCAACCCGAACACCACCAGCGCACCCAGATTCGTGCCCGCGTTCACGACCTTCGCCATCGCGGAGGCGTGCACGAAATCCGAACCCAGAATCGCCGTGAACGCCAGCACCAGAAACGTCCCCGTACCCGGCCCGATCAACCCGTCGTACAGGGCGATGCCCACACCGGCCACCGCCACCGCCACCACCACCCGCTTCGGGGTCCGCCGCTGCGGCGACGCCACCACACCCAGCGACGGCCGCGCCAGCACGAACACCGCCACCGCCACCAGCACCACGAGCACCACCGGCCGGTACGCGCTACCCGGCACCGCACCCGCCAACGCCGCACCCAGGCCCGCCGTCAGCACCGCCAACCCGGCCGCCGGACCCGCCACCGCCCAGTCCAGCTTCGTCCGCCGCGCATACGTCACCGCCGCCGTCGACGTACCGAAGATCGCCGCCAGCTTGTTCGTGCCCAACGCCGTCGCCACCGGCACACCCGGCGCCGCCACCAGCAACGCCGGCAACAACAACAGACCGCCGCCACCCACCACCGCGTCCACCCACCCGGCCAGCAGGGCAGCGCTCAGCAACGTCGTCAACGACAGGGCATCCACCGCCGCATTCTGCCCACGCCACCACCAGCCACGACGCCGCCTGTGGCCAGCCTCACCGCCCCCGGCGACGCCGCAACCACACCCCCACCGAGCCCACCGCCACGAACACCAGCATCGAACAGCACAACAGTTTCAGCACCCGGCAAGACTCCCACGACGACGTAGGGTGTCCAGGTGCGCCTGGCCACCTTCAACCTGCTGCACGGCCGATCCCTCACCGACGGGCTCGTCGACCCCGACCGGCTCACCGCCGCCGTCACCGACCTCGACGCCGACGTCCTCGCCCTGCAGGAAGTCGACCGCGACCAGACCCGCAGCGGCAAACTCGACCTCACCGCGGTGGCCGCCCGCGCCCTGCACGCCGACCACCACCGCTTCGCCGCCGCCGTCGTCGGCACCCCAGGCGAACAGTTCCGCCCCCTCACCCACGACGACGACGGCCACGGCGAACCCCTCTACGGCATCGGCCTGATCAGCCGCCACCCCGTCCGCTCCTGGCAGGTCACCCGGCTGCGCGCCGCCCCCGTCCGCTCACCCATCTACGCACCCGGCCCCGGCGGCGGACTCGTCCTGCTCCGCGACGAACCCCGCGTCGTTCTCGCCGCCGTCCTCGACACCCCCCACGGCCCGCTCACCGTCGCCGCCACCCACCTGTCCTTCGTGCCCGGCTGGAACGTCTGGCAGCTACGCCGCGTCGTCCGCGTCCTGCGCACCCTGCCCGCACCCCGGATCCTGCTCGGCGACCTCAACCTGCCCGCCGGGCCCGCCGCCGCGATCACCCGCTGGCAGCCCCTCGCGCGGCGCCCCACCTACCCGGCCGGGCAACCCCGCGTCCAGCTCGACCACATCCTCGCCGACCGGCACGCCCTCGACCGGCTACCGGCCGTCACCGCCGTCCACACACCCCTGGCCACCATCTCCGACCACCGGCCCCTCGTCGTCGACCTCGGCTGACCACTCAGCCCAGACCACTCTGCCGCCGCGCCGCCTCCACCGCGTTACGGAACAACATCGCCACCGTCGTCGGACCCACCCCGCCCACACGCGGCGTGATCGCCCCCGCCACCTCGGCGCACGACTCGTCCACGTCCGGCAGCAGCCGCCGCCCCTCGTACCGCACCCCGCCGCCGACCACCACCGCACCCGGACGCACATGCTCCGGCCGCACGATCCCCGGCACCCCCGCCGCCGCGATCAGGATCTCCGCCCGCCGCGTGTACCGCGGCCAGTCCGCCACCCCCGTGTGCACCACCGTCACCGCCGCGTTCGCCGTCGGCCGCTTCTGCGCCAGCAACATCGCCAACGGCCGCCCCAACGTCGCACCCCGGCCCAGGATCACCACCTCCCGGCCCGCCACCGGCACACCATGGAACGCCAGCAACGCCTCGATCCCCGCCGGCGTACACGGCAACGGACCCGGCAACCCCAACGCCAGCCGGCCCATGTTCACCGGGTGCATCCCGTCCACGTCCTTGTCCGGGTCCAGCACCGCCAACGCCCGGTCGTAGTCCAGATGACCCGGGATCGGATACTGCACCAGCACCCCGTGCACCGTGGCGTCCGCGTTGAAATCCGCCAGCACCGCATGCAGATCCGCCTGCGACGCCGACGCCGGCAGATGCACGTGCGGCGACACGAAACCCAGCTCCGCCGCCTGACGCTGCTTGATCCGGATGTAACCCGCGCTCGCGTCGTCGTCACCCACCAGCACCGTCGCCAGCGCCGGCGTCACCCCCGCCGCACACAGCTCCGCCACCGACGCGGCGACCTCCGACAACACCCGCTCCGCCACCGGAGCACCCGGCAACAACCGCGCAGAAGACATACGACACCTCGCCCGCGGAGGCCCAGGCGGTCGACCCCCACGACGAGCTCCCCGATGGTTCACCCATCCCCGTGCCGCCAGTCGCGTTCCCCCTCAGCCTGCCACAGCCTCCGCCGCCACCGCATCCACCACCGCCTGCCACCCCGGCAACGCCGCCAGCAACGCGTCCGCCCGCCGCCGCCGATCCGCCGCCGACGCCACCCCCAGGTCCGCCAGCACCGCCCGAACGGCCGCTCCCGCTCCGGCGCCACCGCCCCCAACACCAGATGACACCGCGCGTACGTCACCAGCACCCAGAACATCGCCTCCCGATGCCGGCCCGCCGCGATCAGCTCAGCCGCACCGTCGAACACCACCGGCCGGCCCGCCGCACCCAGATCCGCCCCGAACGCGAACCCCTCCCGCGGCAACCGCGACGCCTCGTCGAACACCACCGCCAGCCCGTCCAGGTGCTCCCGCACCCGCGAGGCGTCCACACCCGCCCCGCCACCGTCGAGCGTGTCCAGCAACCCCGCATACCGATCCGCGAACCCGAACCGCGACAACACCCGATCCGCCCGCACGTACCGCCGCCGCACCGTCGGATCCGCCAGCCCCGCCACCGCCGGCCACACCGCCAGCAACGACGTCGGAAACACCCACGCCAACACCTGCTCCGCGGTCGACCGCTCGGCGTCGACCGCCCGCAACCCGCCCTCGATCCGCCGCCGCACACCCGCACAACGCGCCCGCACCCACACCGGATCCGCGAACCCCGCCGCCACCCGCTCCCGCACCGCACCCAGCCGGCCCGACGGATCCGCGATCACCCCATCGGTACGGAACATCGGCGCGAACACCCACGACCCCAGCACATCCTCCGGGCCGCCCAACTCCTCCCACGTGACCGTGCTGACCTCCAGCAGCACCCCCCGGTGCACGAACTTGCCCACCTTCACACCGGGCTCCCGGCGCACCAGCAACACGTCCACGTCCGACCACACCGGCAGCAGCGCGTCGCCCGGCAACCCCACAGTCGACCCGCTGAACAACGCCCCCTCGATCGACGGATCCGCCCGCATCCGCTCCCGCACCCACCCGACCGCCACCGCACGCGCCGCATCCACCCGCATCCGGCCGATCCTGCCAGCGCACCACCCCTCGCGCCGACCGTCACCGCCGCGGCGCCAACCCCGACAACGCCCGATTGGTACGGTTCGCCGCCACCGCCGCCCGCTGCTGACCCGCCGTCACCTCGATGTACGTCTGCGACGACGCCAACGACGCATGCCCCAGCAACCGCATGATCTCCGCCGCGCTCGCCCCGTCCTCCGCCAACCGCGTCGCGAACGTGTGCCGCAACGCGTGCAACCGCGCACCCCGCGGCACCCGGTCACCAATGCCCGCCCGCCGGTAACACGACTCCACCAGGTACTGCAGACCGCCCCGCCGCAACGCCTCACCCTGACGGTCCACCAGCAACGGCGAGTCCGGCCGCACACTGCGCGACCCGAACCGGTGCCGCCGGCTGTCCAGGTAACCCACCAGCACCCGGTCCACGGCGTCGTCGATCGGCACCGTACGCGGCCGCCCACCCTTACCCGCCACGTCCACCCGCCGCTCACCGTCGCGCCCGGCCACCGACGACACCCGCAGCGCCAGCAGCTCCGACAGCCGCAATCCCGCGCACAACGCCAGCGCCAGCACCGCCAGGTCGCGCTCCGGCCACGGATCGCGCTGCCGGCCCTCCGCGCGCGCCACCGCCGACAGCAGCTCCTCCGGGGTGTCCTCGCCCCGCAACGGCTTGGGCCGGGGGAGAGGCGTGCGGGGCCGCCCCACCGCCGGCATCGGATTTCCCGGTACGACACCCTCGGCCACCAGGAACGTGAAGAAGCTGTTCCACGTCGACCAGGCACGGTGGACCGACGCGGCGGCGCGGGGAGCGGCGAACCGCGCGAACGCCGCGCGCATCACGCGGGGGGAGAGGGCGCTGACCGCTAGCCGGTCCAGGGGGAGGGGAGTGGTGTCACCGTCCGCCGCGACCAGCTCGGCCACCGTGGTCAGATCCCTGCGGTACGCGGCCAGGGTGTGCGGGGAGGGCTTCCGGGTGGCCCGGGCGGTCAGGAACTCCTCGATCAGAGCACTTACCATTTCGTCCGGTTTGTCATGCATAAGGGATATTATGCATGATTCTCGCGTTCCCGCCAGAAGTGGCCGCCGGGGGAGAGTGGCCCAATCCCGCCATCGAGTCGACGCGCCCTTCGGTGTCAGCAAGGGGAGGTGGGGACTCCATTGCGGGCGGTCGCGCAGACAGTGCCCGGACCAGCGTCGACCCGGCACCCGCCTCGCCGGCTCGCCCGACTCGTCGATCATGAAGTTGGCGGCGACAAAGTGGACGCCGACTGCCGCCAACCTCATGATCGACGAGGCGTGGGGGCGTGTGAGTGGCATGCCGGCCGCGGTGCGCGTGACCGAGCCCGACGCGTGGTTCGTGCTGCGACAGCGCTACGAGCGCGCCAGCGACTCGACGTCGCCGACCGGCCACACGTCGGTCCGGGTGTCCCTGCGCCGACGGCTTGCGTTCGCCGCGGTCGGCGGTCGCACGCTCCGGGTACGCCCGGGGAGGCCCTCACCCGGGTTACTTGACATAATGTACATTATCGAACCTGGACGCCGGAGGGGCTCAGGAGGGCTTGGCGTCCTCGTCCGCGGCGCTGAGAGCGTCCGATATCGCTTTGAGGACGTCGTCCAGTCGGGGCTCGCCGTCTCCGGCCGGCGCTGCGGGCCGTCGTCGCGCGAGTGCCGCGTCGACCTCTGCCTTGAGCGCCTGCCGCTGCGACGCGTCGCCCGAGTCGAGCGCCTTCTGCGCTCGCGGCATCAGCTCGGCCAACACGTTCAGCCCATCCAGGTCCGGCGGGGTGCCCGGCGCGTCGTGCCGGTGCGGAACTTGCTGGCGCGCGTCGGTGAAGCGGCTTCCCCCGAAGTGGGCCAGGGCGGCTGCCACCTCACCCGGCGGCTGCCGCACCTGGTCGAGATGGATGAGCACCAGAGCCGGCCGGCCGTCGAGGGGGCTGCGGCCGGTGAGCCTGCGGTCGATGGTCGATGCGGTGGCCGGCACCAGCAACACCGATGCGGCTCTCTGTTTCCGGCCACCGGACGGCAGCGGCTGGTCGAGGACGACCGAGTCGATCTCGGCCCACGCCACCAGCCGGTTGAGCCCGGCGACGCGCAGGTCCAGTCCGTCGGTTCCGATGCCGAACCGGAACGGCCTGAGCTGGTAGGCGACGAACACGCCGGCCGCCAGCAGCCAGAGAAGGACGAGAACCCACCTCACGGTTGACGAGGGCGTCAGGTACAGCAGCGGGGCCACGCCGACAGCGAAGATCGCGAGGCCGCTCCACAGCGTCTGTCGGGTCTTGCGCAGCTCCATGCCGGACCTCATCCCTTGTGGCCGGTGACGGGAAGGGCCCTACATGGTGGCACGGGCGCTGTGTTCTGGTGATCATCCGAACGTCCCGGCGCGGTTCGGAGGAACAGAACCGGCGCCTCTCCCCTCCTCCCCCTCCCGGGCGTCCTCGACCGGCCGCAGGTCCGGCATGGCGCGCGCGGCGGGCGCGGTGGTCAGGCGCCGACGTAGTCGGCGAGGTGTTCGCCGGTGAGCGTGGAGCGGGCGGCGACGAGGTCGGCCGGGGTGCCCTCGTAGACGATCCGTCCGCCGTCGTGCCCGGCGCCGGGACCGAGGTCGATGATCCAGTCGGCGTGTGCCATGACGGCCTGGTGGTGCTCGATGACGATGACGGACTTCCCCGCGTCGACGAGCCGGTCGAGCAGGCCGAGCAGCTGGGCGACGTCGGCCAGGTGCAGGCCGGTGGTGGGCTCGTCCAGGACGTACACGCCGCCCTTGTCCCCCATCCGGGTGGCGAGCTTGAGACGTTGCCGTTCCCCGCCGGACAGCGTGGTCAGCGGCTGACCGAGCGTGAGGTAGCCGAGGCCGACGTCGGCGAGCCGGTCGAGGATGGTGTGGGCGGCCGGGGTGCGGGCCTCGCCGTCGCTGAAGAACGTCTCGGCCTCGTTGACGGACATGGCGAGGACCTCGCTGATGTCGCGGCCGCCGAGGCGGTATTCGAGGACGGCCGGCTGGAAGCGCTTGCCCTCGCAGTCCTCGCAGGTGCTGGCGACGCCGGCCATCATGCCGAGGTCGGTGTAGATGACGCCGGCGCCGTTGCAGGTCGGGCAGGCGCCTTCGGAGTTGGCGCTGAACAGGGCGGGTTTCACGCCGTTGGCCTTGGCGAAGGCCTTGCGGATGGGGTCGAGCAGGCCGGTGTAGGTGGCCGGGTTGCTGCGGCGGGAGCCGCGGATGGCGGTCTGGTCGACGCTGACGACGTCCTCTCGCTTGGCCAGTGAGCCGTGGATGAGGCTGCTCTTGCCGGAGCCGGCGACGCCGGTGACCACGACCAGGACACCGAGGGGGATGTCGACGTCGACGTCGCGCAGGTTGTGGGTGCGGGCGCCGCGGATCGGCAGGGCGCCGGTGGGCGTACGCAGCTTGTCCTTGAGGGTGGCGCGGTCGTCGAGGTGGCGGCCGGTGGTGGTGTCGCTGGCGCGCAGCCCGGCGACGGTGCCTTCGTAGCAGATGGTGCCGCCGGCGGTGCCCGCGCCGGGGCCGAGGTCGACGACGTGGTCGGCGATCGCGATGGTCTCGGGTTTGTGTTCGACGACCAGAACGGTGTTGCCCTTGTCGCGCAGCTGCAGCAGGAGGTTGTTCATGCGGGCGATGTCGTGCGGGTGCAGCCCGATGGTGGGTTCGTCGAAGACGTACGTGACGTCGGTGAGGGACGAGCCGAGGTGGCGGATCATCTTGGTGCGCTGGGCCTCGCCGCCGGAGAGGGTGCCGGCGGGGCGGTCGAGGCTGAGGTAGCCGAGGCCGATCTCGACGAAGGAGTCGAGGGTGTCCCCCAGTGCCTTGAGCAGCGGGCCGACGGAGGGTTCGTGCAGGTCGCGTACCCAGGTGGCGAGGTCGCTGATCTGCATGGCGCAGGCGTCGGCGATGTTGATGCCGTTGATCTTCGAGGAGCGGGCTTCCGGGGCCAGGCGGGTGCCGTCGCAGTCGGGGCAGGTGGTGAACGTGACGGCGCGTTCCACGAAGGCGCGGATGTGCGGCTGCATGGCGTCGACGTCCTTGGCGAGCATCGACTTCTGGATGGCCGGGATGAGGCCGGTGTAGGTGACGTTGATGCCGTCGACCTTGATCTTGGTGGGTTCCTTGTGGAGCAGGTCGCTCAGCTCGCGCTTGGTGTAGTCGCGGATGGGCTTGTCCGGGTCGAACAGGCCGCTGGAGCGGAAGATGCGGCCGTACCAGCCGTCCATGCTGTAGCCGGGGATGGTGATGGCGCCCTCGTTGAGCGACAGCTTCTCGTCGTAGAGGACGGTGAGGTCGAAGTCGGTGACGGCGCCGCGGCCCTCGCAGCGGGAGCACATGCCGCCGAGGCGGTTGAAGGTGCCCTTCTGGGTCTGGGTCTTGCCGGGGCCGCGGTCGACGGTGATGGCGCCGGCGGCGCGGACGGAGGGGACGTTGAACGAGTAGGCGTTGGGCGGGCCGATGTGGGGGTCGCCGAGGCGGCTGAACAGGATGCGCAGCATCGCGTTGACGTCGGTGGCGGTGCCGACGGTGGAGCGGGGGTCGGCGCCCATGCGTTCCTGGTCGACGATGATGGCGGTGGTGAGGCCTTCGAGGACGTCGACCTCGGGACGGGACAGGGTGGGCATGAAGCCCTGGACGAAGGCGCTGTAGGTCTCGTTGATGAGGCGCTGGGACTCGGCGGCGATGGTGCCGAAGACCAGCGAGCTCTTGCCGGAGCCGGACACGCCGGTGAAGACGGTGAGGCGGCGTTTGGGTATTTCGACGTCGACGTTGCGCAGGTTGTTCTCGCGGGCGCCGTGGACGCGGATGACGTCGTGGCTGTCGGCGTGGTGCAGGCCGGTGGTGGCCTTGCTCATGGTGTCTCCGTCCGGTGTTGCGGGTGTCAGTCGAGCCAGCGGCCGTCGCGCATCAGGGTGCGGCCGGGCAGCTCGTCGGCTTCGCGCCAGGCCTGGATGCGGCGTGGCGTGACGCGGTACCAGCGGTAGGGCGTGGTCAGGGTACGGGGATCGAAGCCGGTCCGGGTGGCGAAGCGGTCCCCTCGTTCGGTGGGCAGGGCGTCGATGGCGAGGGTTTCCACGTCGCCGTCGATCATGGTGACGTCGCGGGTGGGGCCGATGCCGATGCGGACGCGGCCGGTGGCGAGGTTACGGCCGGTGGGGCTGTCGGCCGGGGTGGCGACCAGCAGCGTGTCGCCGTCCCAGTCGAACGACAGCGGCACGAGGTACGGGGTGCCGTCGGGGTCGGCGGTGGCGACCCAGCAGTCGACGTCGTGGTCGAGGCGGTGGGTGGTGTCCTTGCGGCGCTGGGCGCGGGGGCGGGGTGCGTCGGTCATGGTTCAGCGCAGCTCGTTGATGCGGATGAGGTTGCCGGTGGGGTCGCGGAAGGCGCAGTCGCGGACACCGTAGGGCTGTTCGGTGGGTTCCTGCACGACGTCGGCGCCGCTTGCCTGGAGGCGGTCGAACAGGCTGTCGAGGTCGTCGGTGGCGAGGGTGAGCGCGCCGTAGCTGCCCTTGGCGATGAGTTCGAGGATGGTGCGGCGTTCGTCGTCGGTGATGCCGGGGTCGGCGGCCGGCGGGTGCAGGACGATGCTGGTCCCGGGCTGGTCGGGTGGGCCGACGGTGAGCCAGCGCATGTCCTGGTAGCCGACGTCGTTGCGCAGTTCGAAGCCGAGGACGTCGCGGTAGAAGGCGAGGGCGTCGTCGGCGCCTGTGTGTGGCAGGAACGCGTAGTGGATGGTGATCGTCATGGTGGTCACGCTAACGGTGGGCGGCCAGGGCGGGCTTCTCGATTTCTGATCGGTCGGCTGGCCTGCTTGATGAGGCACGGGGGTGGTTCGGCGGTGTCGGGCACGTGGCGGGCGCGGTAGGCGCTGGGTGGTTCGCCGACGAGTTCGGTGAAGCGGGTGCTGAAGGTGCCCAGGGACTGGCAGCCGACGGCGAAGCAGACATCGGTGACGCTGAGGTCGCCGCGGCGCAGCAGGGCCATGGCGCGTTCGATGCGGCGGGTCATCAGGTACGCGTACGGGGACTCGCCGTAGGTCTGGCGGAACTGGCGGCTGAGGTGCCCGGCGGACATGTGTTCGCCGCGGGCGAGGGCTTCGACGTCGAGGGGTTTGGCGTATTCGCGGTCGATGCGGTCGCGGACGCGGCGCAGCCGGGTCAGGTCGCGCAGGCGCTGGGCGAACGCGGGGTCGTCGGTGACCGGGTCCGGTGGCACGTCCGCATCTTGCCTGCTCGCCGGTGGGGTCGTCCACCTGTTCGAGCGGCGAGTCGCCGCCCGGGTGCACCCGGGCGGCGTCGCGGCGACGGCGGGTGCACCCGGACCGGGGTCAGCGCAGCCGGCGGGCGGTGAAGCGGGTGGGCGGGTCGGCGATGGCGTCCTGGGTGGCGACGAGTTGCAGTTCGCGGGTGCCGGCTTCGAGGGTCGCCTCGAGTACCGCGTAGATCGAGTTGGTGGTGCGTTCCAGCGCGGTCGGGGGTGAGCCGGTGGTGGCGAGGTGGGCGAGGTAGAGCGCGGCGGTGACGTCGCCGCCGCCGTTGGGGGCGATGGGCAGCAGCGGGGTGGTGACGGCCCAGGCGCCGTCGTCGGAGACGGCGACGACTTCCAGGTGCCCGGCGGGCAGGTCGCCGTGCAGGACGCTGGTGACCAGGACGTGGCGGGGGCCGGTGGCGCGCACGGTGTCGACGGCGGCGAGCAGGTCGTCCAGGGTGTCGGTGGTGCGGCCGGCGAGGAACTCCAGCTCGAACTGGTTGGGGGTGACGATGTCGGCGTGCGGGACGACGGTGTCGCGCAGGTACTCGGGGATGCCGGGGCGGACGAACATGCCGCGGCCGACGTCGCCCATGACCGGGTCGCAGCAGTAGACGGCGGCCGGGTTGGCGGCCTTGACCTGGGCGACGGCGTCGAGGATGACGGCGCCGACGGCGGGGTCGCCCTGGTAGCCGGAGAGCACGGCGTCGGCGGTGCCGAGCACCCCGCGGTCGGCGATGCCGGCGATGACGTCGGCGACGTCGGTGGGGGCGAGCAGGGGGCCGCGCCAGGCGCCGTAGCCGGTGTGGTTGGAGAAGTGCACGGTCAGTACCGGCCAGACCTCGTGTCGGAGGCGTTGCAGCGGGAACACGGCGGCGGAGTTGCCGACGTGGCCGTAGGCGACCGACGACTGGATGGACAGGATCTTCACCCGGTCATCGTCGCATCTCCCGGTGTGGTGACGGGTAGTCGTGGTGCGATGACGGGCGGGCGCGGCGGTGACCGTTCGGCTCACGGTTCCGACCGCCGGGCGCGGGACGGGTTTGGGCGCAGCGTGTGGTGGGGGCATGAACTCCGGTGGTCTCGCCTTCTGGACGGAGGAAGCAACGATGCTTTCCGCACTCGATCGTCGGCACACCGTCGCGCCGCCGGGGTACAGCCGCTGGCTGATCCCCCCGGCGGCGCTGGCGATCCATTTGTGCATCGGGCAGGTGTACGCGACGAGCGTGTACAAGAACTCCCTTATCGCGCATTTCGACACGAGTCAGACGGCGATCGGGGTCATCTTCAGCATCGCGATCGTGATGCTGGGGCTTTCGGCCGCGGTGGCCGGTACGTGGGTGGAGGCGAACGGGCCGCGTAAGGCCATGTTCGTCTCGGCGTGTTTCTGGGCGGCGGGGTTCCTGGTCGGGGCGCTGGGCATCGCGACCGGGCAGCTGTGGCTGCTGTACCTGGGGTACGGGGTGCTGGGCGGGGTCGGTCTGGGGATCGGGTACATCTCCCCCGTCTCCACGTTGATCAAGTGGTTCCCGGACCGGCCGGGTCTGGCGACCGGGTTGGCGATCATGGGGTTCGGTGGCGGGGCGATGGTGGCCTCTCCCCTGTCCCGGCAGCTGTTGTCGTTCTTCGACTCGGGTTACGACCCGTCGAACAGCGGTTCCACGGCGTCGGGGTCGGCGCTGGTGTGGCTGTTCGTCACGCTCGGCATCGGCTACTTCGTGATCATGATGTTCGGGGTGTTCAACGTGCGGGTGCCGGCGCCGGACTGGCGCCCGGCCGGGTTCGACCCGTCGCAGGTGGCGGAGAAGCCGCTGGTGACCACGGCGAACGTGTCGGCGGCCAACGCGGTGAAGACGCGGTCGTTCTGGCTGCTGTGGGTGGTGCTGTTCTGCAACGTGACGGCCGGCATCGGCATCCTGGAGCAGGCCAGCCCGATGATCCAGGACTTCTTCCGGGACAACGGGACCTCGGCGGTGTCGGTGGCGGCGGCCGGCGGGTTCGTGGGGCTGCTGTCGCTGTTCAACATGGCGGGCCGGTTCGTGTGGTCGTCCACGTCGGACGTGATCGGCCGCAAGCCGATCTACATGGTGTATCTGGGTGTGGGCATGGTGCTGTACCTGCTGCTGGCCCTGGTGGGGCAGACCGCGACGGCGTTGTTCGTGCTGCTGGCGTCCGTGATCCTGTCGTTCTACGGCGGTGGGTTCGCGACGATTCCGGCGTACCTGCGGGACCTGTTCGGCACGTTTGAGGTGGGCGCGATCCACGGCCGGCTGCTGACCGCGTGGTCGGCGGCGGGGGTGGCCGGGCCGCTGATCGTCAACGGGTTCCTCGACGCGCAGGGTGAGCCGGGCACGTTGACCGCGGCGGCGTACCGGCCGGCATTGTTCACGATGGTCGGCGTGCTGGCGGTGGGACTGGTGGCGAACGTGCTGGTGCGGCCGGTGCCGGAGCGCTACCACGAGCCGGCGTCGGGTCGGGACGGGACAGCACCGGGTGCGACGGAGAGGAGCGGATCGTGAACGAGCACAGCGGTGGCGGGCAGCTGGTTCGCCTGGTGGTGTCGTGGCTGGTGGTGTCGGTGCTGCTGGGCTACGGCGTGGTGCAGACGGTGATCACGGCGGCGAAGCTGTTCACCGACTAGGAGACACGACGCGGCGGCCCGGGGGCGGAACCCCCGGGCCGCCGTCGTGTCAGAGGCCGCCGCCGACGCGCAGGACCGCGCCGGTGGTGTACGAGGCGTCCGGGCCGAGCAGGTACGCGATCGCGCCGGCGACCTCCTCGGGTTCCCCGGCGCGGCCCATCGGGATTCGGCCGGCGGCGGTGTCGGGGCGGTCGGGCGCGCCGGAGCGGGCGTGGATGGTGGTGCGGATGATGCCGGGGGCGACGGCGTTGACGCGGATGCCGCGCGGTGCGAGTTCCTTGGCGAGCCCGACGGTGAGGGTGTCGGTGGCGGCCTTGACGGCGGCGTAGTGAACGTACTCGCCGGGTGAGCCGAGCGTGGCGGCCACCGAGGAGACGTTGACGATGGCGCCGCCGTCGGTGAGCCTGCGGGCCGCCTGCTGGGCGCACAGCACGTACCCGATGAGGTTGACGTCGACGACGTCGCGCAGGTCGTCGACGCGCAGGTCGGTGAACGGGCCGATCGGGCTGGTGACGCCGGCGTTGTTGACCAGGCCGGTGAGCGGACCGAGCCGGTCGGCGGCGTCGAAGATGCGGCGCACCTGCTCGGGGTCGCATGTGTCGGCGGCGACGGTGACCGCGCGGCGGCCGGCGGCGCGCACGTCGGCGGCCACGGATTCGGCGGCGCTGTGATCGGTGCGGTAGCCGATCACCAGGTCGTGGCCGTCGGCCGCGAGCCGGCGGGCGGTGGCCGCGCCGATGCCGCGCCCTCCCCCGGTGACGATGGTGACGGAGGTCAATGCCCTTCTCCCCTGCCTGGCGGTGGGGGCGACGTTACCGTGAGCGGGACCATCCGGGGTGGAGAGGACTGTCACATGGGGCGCGCGTTGGTGCTGGGTGGCGGCGGGGTGACCGGGGTGGCCTGGGAGCTGGGTCTGCTGGCCGGGCTCGCCGGGCACGGGCTGCCGTTGGCCGAGGCGGATCTGGTGGTGGGCACGTCAGCCGGGTCGGTGGTCGGGGCGCAGGTGCGGTCGGGTACGCCGGTGGCGGAGTTGTACGCGGCGCAGTTGCGGCCGCCGCGCGACGAGGTGCCGGCCCGGCTCGGGGCGGGGGTGCTGTTGCGCTGGGCGTGGGCCGGTGGGCGGGGCCGGGACGCGGCGCGGGCCCGGGCGCGTATCGGCGCGATGGCGTTGTCGGCGCGTACCCCGTCGGAGCAGTCGCGGCGGGCGGTGATCGCGGCCCGGTTGCCGTCGCCGCAGTGGCCGGCGGCGCGGCTGCTGGTCACCGCCGTGGACGCGGCGTCGGGTGAGTTCGTGGTGTTCGACGCGGACAGCGGGGTGCCGCTCGTGGACGCGGTCGGCGCCAGTTGCGCGGTGCCGGGGGTGTGGCCGCCGGTCACCGTCGACGGCCGGCGTTACGTCGACGGCGGGGTCCGTTCGCCGGTGAACGCGGACCTGGCGGCCGGGTGCGATCGGGTGGTGGTCCTGGCGCCGACGAGCGCGGCGGTGGGTCCGATGCCGCGGCTGTCGGCGCAGGTGGCGGCGTTGCGGGAGGCGGGGGCGCGGGTGGCGGTGGTGGCGCCGGACCGGGCGGCGCGGACGGCGATCGGCCGCAACGTGCTGGATCCGGCGCGGCGGGCGGCGTCGGCGCGGGCGGGTTTCGCGCAGGCCGACGCGGTGGCCGCCGAGGTGGCCGGGGTGTGGCGGTGACCGCGATCAGGAGCCGGTCAGGCGCGCCAGCCGCCGGTTGAGGTAGCGCTGTTCGGGCAGGCTGCCGGTCAGCCGCGCGGCCAGCCGGTAGTGCTCGGCGGCGGCCTGCGCGTCGCCGTCGAGTTCGAGCAGGTGGGCGCGCACGGCGTGCAGCCGGTGGTGGCGGCGCATCGCCGGGTCGGCCAGCAGCGGTTCGAGCAGCGCCAGCCCGACGTCGGGGCCGTGCGCCATGGCCACGGCGACGGCCTGGTTGAGCGTGACGAACGGGCTGGGGGCGACCCGGCTCAGCATGTCGTAGAGGACGCTGATCTGCAGCCAGTCGGTGTCGCCGAAGGCCGGCGCCTCGGCGTGCACGGCGGCGATGGCCGCCTGGAGCTGGTAGCGGCCCACCGGGCCGTGGGGCAGGGCCCGGCCGAGCAGCGTGACGCCCTCGTCGATGAGGTCACGCCGCCAGCGGGAGCGGTCCTGGTCGGCCAGCGGCACGAGGTCACCGGCGGCGTCGGTACGGGTGGGTGAGCGGGCGTGGGTGAGCAGCATCAGCGCCAGCGCGCCGGTGACCTCGTGGTGGTCGGGCAGCGCGGCGTGGACCTGCCGGGTGAGGCGGATCGCCTCCTCGGCGAGTTCCACGTCGACGAGCTGGTCACCGGAGGTGCGGGCGTAGCCCTCGCTGAACACCAGGTGGCACACGTCGAGCACGGCTGCCACCCGGTCGGGCAGCGCGTCCGGTGGCGGCATCGTGAACCGGGCGCCCGCCTCCCGCAGGGTCGCGCGGGCCCGGCTCAGCCGCTGGGTCATGGTCCGGGCCGGCACCAGGTAGGCGGCGGCGATCTGCTCCACCCGCAGTCCCGCCACCGCGCGCAGGGTCAACGCGACCTGGGAGGGGCGGCTCAGCGCCGGGTGGCAGCACAGGAACAGCAGCCGCAACGTGTCGTCGGCGCCGCTCACGGGCGTGTCGTCGTCGACGGGCGGTACGACGCCGGCGCCGGGTTGCCGGACCGCGTCGAGCCGCTCGCGGCGGGTCCGGGCCTCCTCGGCGCGCATCCGGTCGATCAGGCGCCGTGCGGCGACCTGGATGAGCCAGGCGCGGGGTTCGTCGGGGACGCCGGTGAGCGGCCACCGGGCGGCTGCGGCCTCCGCCGCGTCCTGGACGGCGTCCTCGCAGGCGTCGGGTTGCCCGTATCGGCGCAGCAGCGCGGCGCGGACGTGCGACGCCTCCCGGCGCCACACGTCCGCGAGCGCCGCGGACTCACTGATCGGAGCCGCCCGGCCACATCAGGGGCCGCAGCTCGACCGTCTCGCCCGGGCCGGCGAACTTCGCGGCGACGGCCTCCGCGCGGGCCTGGTCCTCCACGTCGATCAGGAAGAAACCGGCGAGGTGTTCCTTCGCCTCGGAGTACGGGCCGTCGGTGGCCAGGGGTGCGCCGTCGGCCCACCGGTAGAGCCGCGCGGTACGGGGGTCGGCGAGCGCCTCGCCGACGACCAGTTCCCCGTTGGCGTGCAGCTCGGTCATCACCTGCTCGAAGTCGGCGTTGAGCCGGTCGCGTACCTCGGCGGGCAGCTCCTGGTGGGCGGCGAGGTATTCGGAGGTGGGGTGGCCCCACGGCTCCGGGTTGGAGTGGATCATGATCACGTACTTCACTGTCTGTCCTTCGCGTCGTGCGGCGGTGCCTCCCCGCCGCTCGCCAGGTGGGACGGAGCGGGATCGCCGATGTCTACATATCCTCACGTCATGAGTGACGCGGTGGGTGTCGGTGACCTGGTCGAGGATTTCACGCTGCCGGACGAGACGGGCACGCCACGGCGGCTGTCGGAGTTCCTGGCCGCCGGGCCGGTGGTGCTGTTCTTCTACCCGGCGGCGATGACGCGGGGCTGCACGGCGCAGAGCTGCCACTTCCGGGACCTGGCGGCGGAGTTCGCGGCGGTGGGCGCGCAGCGCGTGGGGATCAGCCGGGATCCGGTGCAGCGGCAGGCCGAGTTCGCCCGCCGGCACGGGTTCGACTATCCGCTGCTGTCCGACGCCGACGGGGTGGTGGCGCGGGCGTTCGGGGTGCGGCGGCGGCTGCCGCTGGGCGCGCTGAGCACCCGGCGGATGACGTTCGTGATCGGCGCCGACCGGCGGGTCCTCGCCGTGGTGCACAACGAGCTGAACATGAACGAGCACGCCGACGCGGCGCTGCGGGCCCTCGGGGGCTGATCATCGAGGTGTCGCAGCCGGCTGGTATCAAGGCTGCGTCAAACAGGTGTACGGAAGAGGGCGTGATGGCGGGTCAGGGTTTGTCCACTGACGAGGTTCAGGGAATCCGGGAGGCCCTTGCGGCGGGCCGCAAGCCCCGGGTGGTGTTCACCGAGGCGGCCGGGCAGATGGCCGGGCAGCTCGGGCAGGTGGTGGAGCTGACCGACCCGGAGGCGTCGGAGGAGTTCGTGGTGGTGAGGTTCGGCCGCGACGAGCTGCCGTTCTCCCCCGCCGACGTGGCGATCGCCCCCAAGGGCGCCGGGCGGCGGCCGGCCGCCGAGGCGAAGCCGGAACCGGAGCAGCCGCCGGCCGCGCCGGAGCCCGCGTTCGTGCTGGACACCCCGCGGGTGCCGGCGCCGCGGCGGGAGGAGCCGAAGACCGAGGCGCCGCCGGCGGAGCCGAAGCCGGCGAAGCGGGCGGTGAAGGCCGCCAAGCCGAAGACGCCGCCGGGGCTGACCGTGACGCTCGCGTACGCCGAGGGCGAGTGGACGGTGGCCGCGCAGCAGGGCGCGAAGGCGCTGGCCCGGCCGTACGTGGTGAAGCCGGCCGAGGCGCTGCGGATGGTGGCGCTGGTGGACGTACCGGGGGTGCAGGAGGCGGTGGAGCAGATCCTGGCCGCCGAGCGGGCCGAGGCCGAGCAGCAGGCGGAGAAGCTGCGCGCCGAGCTGGCCGAGATCGAGGCGCGACTGGCGGAACTGCGCGAGGCGCGCTGAACGCCCCGCGGGGCCGGTGCGACCCCCTCGCACCGGCCCCGCGTACCCCTGCGCCCACAGGTCGATCAGTGTTGCGGAATGTTCTGTACCCCGATTCGGCGGCGGAACACCCAGTACGTCCAACCCTGGTACGCCAGCACGATCGGCGTGAAGATCACCGCCACCCAGGTCATGATCTTCAAGGTGTACGGGGTGGACGCCGCGTTGGTGGCGGTGAGCGTGCCGGCCGCGTCGAGGGTGGACGGCATCACGTTCGGGAACAGCGCGGCGAACAGCGTCGCCACGGCCAGCGCGATCGCCACGGCGGTGCCGGTGAACGCCCAGCCCTCCCGGCGTACCTTGGCCGCGGCCAGACCGCCGAGCAGGGCGAGGGCGGCGCCGACGGCGAGCACGACGGCGGCGGCGCTGGAGCGGATGGTCAGCGACCAGCTCAGGAACGCCACGGCGGCCACGGCGGTGCCGACACCGAGCTTGACGGCGAGGGCGCCGGCGCGCTCCCGGATGTCACCGGTGGTCTTGAGCGCCAGAAACACCGCGCCGTGGGTGAGGAACAGCCCCAGCGTGGTCAGGCCACCGAGCAGCGCGTACGGGTTGAGCAGGTCGACCAGGCCGCCGACGTACTCGTGGTCGGCGTCCAGCGGCACGCCGCGGAAGATGTTGGCGAACGCCACGCCCCACAGCACCGCCGGGATCGCCGAGCCCCAGAAGATGGCCTGGTCCCAGCGGCGCTTCCAGGACGCCTCGGGCCGCTTGTGGCGGTACTCGAAGGCGACACCGCGGGCGATCAGGGCCAGCAGGATCAGCAGCAGCGGCAGGTAGAAGCCGGAGAACAGGGTGGCGTACCACTCGGGGAAGGCGGCGAACATGGCGCCGCCGGCGGTGATCAGCCACACCTCGTTGCCGTCCCAGACCGGGCCGATGGTGTTGATCAGGACGCGGCGCTGCCGGTCGTCGCGGCCGAGCACCGGCAGCAGCATTCCGACGCCGAAGTCGAAGCCTTCGAGGATGAAGTAGCCGGTGAAGAGCACCGCTACGAGGAGAAACCAGACGGTAGTCAGTTCCACGGTTGGGCTCCGGGGTGTCAGTAGGCGAACGCCAGCGGGCGCTCGGCGTCGTCGGTGTTGTCGTCGTCGGTCTGCGGGGTGACGTCCGGGACGCCGGCGCGGGCGTAGCGGACCAGCAGTTTGAACTCGACCACCGCGAGGACGGCGTAGATGAGGGTGAACGCGGTGAAGGAGGTGAGCACCTCGGTGAGGGAGACACTGCGGGACACGCCGTCACGGGTGAGCATCTCGCCGAAGACGATCCACGGCTGGCGGCCCATCTCGGTGAAGATCCAGCCGAAGGAGTTCGCAAGCAGCGGCAGCACGGGCATGACCAGGCCGGCGCGCAGCAGCCACTTGCTGGTGGGGGTGCGGCCCTTGCGCTGGCTCCAGAGCACCAGCAGCGCGATCGCGGCGGCGGCCAGCCCGAAGGCGATCATGAAGCGGAAGCTCCAGTAGGTGACCGGGATGATCGGGGCGTAGTTGCCGGGGCCGTACTGGCTGGCGTACTGGGCCTGCAGGTCGTTGATGCCCTGCACGGTGCCGTTGGGGTCGCCGGTGCCGAGGAACGACAGCAGGTACGGGATCTTGACGGCGAACAGCTCGCGGCTGCCGTCCAGGCTGCCGACGGTGAGCACGGAGAACGAGGCGGGGCTCTCGGTGGTGTAGAGGCCCTCCGCGGCCGCCATCTTCATCGGCTGCACCTCGGTCATGATCTTGCCCTGGATGTCGCCGGTGAGGATCACCAGCGCCGAGGAGACCAGGACCGTCCAGGAGCCGAGCTTGGTGGCGAAGCGGTACGCGCCGGTGTCTGCGCTGTCGCGGTTGCGCATCACGTGCCACAGGCCGACGGTGACCATCAGCGACCCGGCGACCAGGAACGCGCCGGCCAGGGTGTGCGGGAAGGTCACCAGGGCGACCTTGTTGGTGAGCACGGCGACGAAGTCGGTCAGCTCGGCGCGGCCGCTCTCCGGGTTGATCCGGAAGCCGACCGGGTTCTGCATGAACGAGTTCGCGGCGAGGATGAAGTACGCCGACAGGTTGGTGCCGATCGCGGCGGCCCAGATCGAGGCCAGGTGCAGGCGCTTGGGCAGCCGGTCCCAGCCGAAGATCCACAGGCCGATGAACGTGGATTCGAGGAAGAACGCGACAAGGGCCTCGATGGCCAGCGGCGCCCCGAAGATGTCACCGACGAAGCGGGAGTAGTCGCTCCAGTTCATGCCGAACTGGAACTCCTGCACGATGCCGGTGACCACACCCATCGCGAAGTTGATCAGGAACAGCTTGCCGTAGAACTTGGTGAGTTTGAGGTACCGCTCGTTGCCGGTGCGGTGCCACATGGTCTGGAGGATCGCCACCAGCACGGACAGGCCGATGGTCAACGGCACGAACAAGAAGTGGTAGACGGTGGTGACACCGAACTGCCAGCGGGCGACGTCCAACGCGTCCACCAGAAAACCCCCAGCTGTGCATACTACGAGACGTAGTAGATACTACTCGTCGTCGTAGAGAAAGCAGCAGGGCCGCAGGGCCCCACCCGGCCCGGGACCAATGACCCTGATCACCCTTGCCGGAGGACCTGCCGGTCCCGGGATCACCGTGGCGGGTGCCCGGGTCGCTGCGGCTCGTGCGACCATCCAGCACTGATGAACAGCACCCCCTGGCGCGCGCCGCTGCTGTGGCGGGGCGCGCAGACGCTCGCCCGCGCCGCCGTCGGGCTGGTCGGCCGGCTGGAGGTCACCGGCGACGTGCCCGACGCGCTGCGCCACGGCCCGCTGGTCCTGGCCGCCAACCACATCAGCCCGTTCGACCCGGTCGTACTCGCCGCCGCCTGCCGGGTCCGGCGCGTCGCGCCCCGGATCATGGCCACCGGCGGACTGTTCCGCACCCCGGTCATCGGCGCGCTGATGCGCCGCGCCGGGCACATCCGCGTCGACCGCGGCACCGCCGCCGTGCACCGCTCGCTGGAGGTCGCCGCCCAGGCCGTGGCCGGCGGCTCGGTGGTGCTCGTCTACCCGGAGGGACGCATCGGGCTCGACCCCGGCATGTGGCCCGAGCGCGGCAAGACCGGCGCCGCCCGGCTCGCGTTCGCCAGCGGCGCCGCCGTCGTACCGGTCGCCCAGTGGGGCTCGCACGAGGTGCTGCCGTACCGCGCGCCCAAGGGAATGCTGCGCGGCGTGGCGCGGGCGCTCGTGCGCCGGCCCGTCATCCGGGTGCACTTCGGCGCCCCGGTGGCGATCGACGACCTGCGGTCGGGCTCCCCCGGCGCGGCCCGGCAGGCCACCGACCGGATCATCGACGCGATCACCGAGGACCTGGTCCCGCTGCGCCCCGACGAGCCGGACCTGCCGCGTCACGTCGACCCCGGGCGGCCGGTCGACACCGCCCGGGCGCACCGCCGCCACCGCGCCGGCTGACGCATCCCGGCCCCGGTCGCGGGTATCAAGTCCCCGCACTCCCGAGGCGGAGAGGACCCGGCCATGACCGCTGTTCGCGCACTCGTACTCAACTGCACCCTGAAGCGCTCACCGGCGACGTCCAGTTCGCAGGTGCTCGGTCAGGAGGTGCTCGACGCGCTGGCCGATCAGGGCGTCGACGGCGAGATCGTCCGCGTCGTCGACCACGACGTGCGCTTCGGGGTCTCCGTCGACGAGGGCGACGGCGACGGCTGGCCCGCCATCCGCGCCAAGCTGCTCGCCGCCCAGATCCTGATCATCGCCACGCCGATCTGGCTCGGCCAGCCCGCGTCGGTGACCAAGATGGTCCTCGAACGGCTGGACGCCGAGCTGTCCGAGACCGACGAGCAGGGCCGCCTGCGCACCTACGGCAAGGTCGCCGGGGTGGCGGTGGTCGGCAACGAGGACGGCGCGCACCACACCATCGCCGAGGTGCAGCAGGCGCTCAACGAGGTGGGGTTCACCTGCCCGGCCGCCGGGGCGACCTACTGGGTCGGGGAGGCGCTGCACAAGACCGACTACGTCGACGCCCGCCCCAAGCCCGACACGACCGGCCGCACCACCGCCGCGCTGGCACTCAACAGCGCCCACCTGGCCCGGCTGCTCGCGGAGCGCCCCTACCCGCCGCCCGGAACCCGCGAGGCGGCCGCCGGCCCCAGCGCCCAGCCCGGCTGACCCCGCGCCCCGACCGCGCCGGCCGCGCCCGCTGGCCGCCGCCGATCTTACACTCGGTGCCCGGGCAAACCCGGCAATCCGCCCTTCACGAGGGCTACAAGTGCAAGATCGGCGAGGCGCGGCGCGGCGGGGGCGAGGTGGGGTGGGGTGGGGGTCAGGGGGTGGCGCGCAGGCGGGCGTCGAGCGCGTCGAGGTCGGGGACGAACCACACCTGGTCGTGCCGGTTGGACTCGG
The DNA here is from genome assembly GCF_027460145.1 of Micromonospora sp. WMMA1949. Taxonomy (NCBI): domain Bacteria; kingdom Bacillati; phylum Actinomycetota; class Actinomycetes; order Micromonosporales; family Micromonosporaceae; genus Micromonospora; species Micromonospora sp. WMMA1949. The sequence continues at coordinate 5,745,717 of NZ_JAPZBG010000001.1, forward strand.
CCACCAGCGCCCGTAGCGCGCCGCTGCGTTCCAGGTGCTCGGAGATGTCCCCGACGATTGCCAGGCGCAGCCGGTAGTTGACGAACTTCTGCATCACCTCACCGGCGAAGCGGGTGCCGAGGGCGAAGAAGTCGGGGTCGAGCCGGGCGGCCGGCACCGCCACCACGGTCGCGCCGAGGAACGCCGCGCCGATGAGGTCCAGCGCGTCGCGTTCGGTGGCGATCGGCGGGCCGTCCGGGTCGCAGACCAGCACCTGCTCGCCGGCGCGCTCCTGCATCAGGTCAGCCACGGCCGCGCTCCCCGCCGCCGAGCAGGCCGTTGCCGCCGTCGAGCACCCCGTCGAGCAGGCGCAGCAGGTCAGCGGTGGCGGTGAGGTCGCCCAGGATCACGATGGTCATGCGGTGCCGCTCCTCGTCGTGGACCGTCTGCACCCGCAGCGGACGGTCCGGGTCGTGGTGGGTGTTCACACCGGCCAGCACCAGCGTGCCGAGCCGGTCGGCGGCGGCCCGGTCGACGCCGTCGAGCCGCACGACGCTCGACACCTCCGCCCCCGGCGCCGGCGCGGCCGGGGCGGGCCGGCCGGTCAGCGCGTCCAGGTCCGCGCGGGCGATCCGGTACTGCTTGCCGATCCGCGTCGCCCGCAACCGACCGGAGCGGATGTAGCCGCGCACGGTGCGCACGTGCAGGCCGAGCAGGTCGGCGACCTGCTCCACCGAATACATATCGTTACTCATCGCACCCTATCCTAGCCACGATAGGTAAGGATAGGTAATTTCACCTCCCGGCCATGTGATCGCCAACCTGGACGGGCATACTGCCCGCGTGCAGCCCCGTCCCGGCTACCTCGACGCGCCCGCGCCGCTGGCGTTCGCCCACCGCGGCGGCGCGGCCGACGGCGACGAGAACACCGCCGCCGCGTTCGCCCGCGCCGTCGCTCTGGGCTACCGGTACGTGGAGACCGACGTGCACGCCACCGCCGACGGCGTACCTGTGGTGTTCCACGACCCGACGCTGCGCCGGGTCACCGGCGAGCCGGGCCGCATCGCGGACCTGCGCTGGGCCGACCTGTCCTCGGTACGCGTCGGCGGCGCCGCGCTGGTGCCCCGCCTGGACGAGGTGCTCGGCGCCTGGCCGCAGGTGCGGTTCAACATCGACGTGAAGTCCGACGAGGGCGTGGCGCCCACCGTCGCCACCGTGACCCGGGCCGGCGCGGGCGACCGGGTGCTGCTCGCCTCGTTCAGCGACGCCCGGCTGACCCGGCTGCGGGCGCTGGCCGGGCCGACGGTCGCGACCAGCCTGGGCATGCGCGGCGTGGCCCGGCTGCGGCTGGCCTCGCTGCACGGACGGCCGCTACGACTGCCCCCGTCCGTGGTCGCCGCGCAGGTGCCCGTCTCCTTCGGGCGGGTGCCGGTGGCGGACCGGCGGTTCCTCGCGTACTGCCACCGGATCGGGTTGCAGGTGCACGTCTGGACGATCGACGAACCCGCCCAGATGCACCACTTACTTGATCTTGGGGTGGATGGCATCATGACCGATCACGTCAGCGTGCTCCGTGACGTCTACCGCAGTCGCGGCCACTGGGCCGCCTGAGCCCCCGAGGACGACCCCCGATGGCCGATACGGTCACCCCCGCCGTCGCCGACCCCGCCGGACCGGGCAGCACCCGCCGCGAGCGCACCGGCTGGTACTTCTACGACTGGGCGAACTCCGCGTTCCAGACCACAGTCATCACCGTCTTCCTCGGGCCGTTCCTGACCACCGTCACCGAACTCGCCGCCGGCTGTGAACTGGGCGCGGACAGCTGCGACGGCGCCGTGTACCCGCTGGGCATCAAGGTCGCCGCCGGCTCGTTCTACCCGTACCTGATCTCGCTGTCGGTCTTCCTCACCGTGTTCGTGCTGCCGGTGATCGGCGCGATCGCCGACCGGTCGAAGCACAAGAAGCGGCTGCTCGCCGCCGCCGCGTTCACCGGCGCGGGCGCGACCATCGCGTTCGCGTTCGTCACCGGCGAGCGCTACCTGCTCGGCGGCGCGCTGTTCCTGATCGCGAACATCTCCTTCGGCGCCGCCGTCGTCGTCTACAACTCGTTCCTGCCGCAACTCGGCGGCCCGGACGAACGCGACGGCATCTCCAGCCGCGGCTGGGCCATCGGCTACCTCGGCGGCGGTCTGCTGCTCGCGCTCAACCTGGTCGCCGTCACGATGCTCAGCGAGGAGGGCAACGCCCAGCGCACCCTCGACCTGGCCCGCTGGTCGATCGTGTCGGCGGGCGTGTGGTGGGCCGCGTTCACCCTGGTCCCGCTGCGCTGGCTGCGCGAACACCCCACCGCCGCCGCCCTGCAGGCGGGCGGCAACGTGCTCACCGACGGGTTCCGGCAGCTCGGGCGCACGCTGCGCGAGATCAAGGCGTACCCGCTGACGCTGTTCTTCCTCCTCGCGTTCCTGGTGTTCAACGACGGCATCCAGACTGTCATCACCCTCGCCAGCCAGTACGGCACCGAGGAACTGCGGCTGGACCAGAGCACGCTGATCGTGACCATCCTGCTGGTGCAGTTCCTCGCCTTCGGCGGCGCGCTCGCCCTCGGCGCGCTCGCCAAGCGCATCGGCGCGTGGAAGACGGTGCTGCTGTCGCTGGTGCTCTGGACCGGTGTGATCATCGCCGCGTTCCGGCTGCCGGCCGAGGCGCCCGTACCGTTCATGATCCTCGGCGGCTGCATCGGTCTGGTGCTCGGCGGCAGCCAGGCGCTGAGCCGGTCGCTGTTCAGCCAGCTCATCCCGGCCGGCAAGGAGGGCGAGTACTACGGCTTCTACGAGATCAGCGACAAGGGCACCAGCTGGCTCGGCCCGCTGGCGTTCGGCCTGGTCTTCCAGCTGACCTCGTCGTACCGGGTGGGTCTGGTGTCGCTGTTGATCTTCTTCGTGGTGGGCTTCGCGCTGCTGGCCGCCGTGCCGATGCGCCGGGCCATCATCGCCGCCGGGAACACCCCGCCCCGGGTGCTCTGAGCCGCCGCGCCGTCCGGCCTGTGGATCATCGCGGGCCGGATCGGGCGGCGTCGATGGACTAGGCTGCCCCGACGTGACAGACGACGCCGCCCCGACCTGCCTGGCCCGCCCTCTGCCAGGGCCCGGCGACGACCGTGCCGCCGGCTGCGCCGCCGCCCGCGGCGTCGACGGCCGGCCGCTGCACGCCGCCGCGCTGAAGTTCTTCTGGGGGCCGATGGACTGCGGCAAGTCCACCATGGCGCTGCAGATGAACCACAACCACGCCCGGCAGGGCCGCCGCGGCCTGGTCACCACCCGCATCGACCGCTCGCTGGGCCCGCAGGTCACCACCCGCATCGGCCTGGCCCACGAGGCCGTCGAGGTCACCGACGACCTCGACCTGCGCGTCCTGGTCCGCGACGCGTGGGCCGAGGGGGTACGGGTCGACTACCTGATCTGCGACGAGGCGTCGTTCTACAACCTCGAACACATCGAGCAGATGGCCGAACTGGTCGACCGGTTCGACGTCGACGTCTACGCCTTCGGCCTGGCCACCGACTTCCGCTCCTGCCTGTTCCCGGCCGCGCAGCGGCTGTTCGAACTGGCCGACGAGGTGGCCCGGATCCAGGTCGAAGTGCTGTGCTGGTGCGGCCGGGAAGGGCTGCTCAACGCCCGCGTGGTCGGGGGCCGGGTGGTCCGGGAGGGCGCGCAGGTCGTCATCGGCGACACCGTGGACACCGCCGACGTGCGCTACCAGGTGCTGTGCCGGCGGCACTACCGCTCCGGAGACCTCGGCCCGCGCGCCTGACGGGCACCCGCCTGGTACAAACGGTCCGTGCGCACCGACATCGATGCCGCGACGCCGGCGCAGACCGCTGCCCCGCGACCCGCCCGGCTGCTCCCGCAGGGCGTCGGCGTGATCGCCGACGTGGCCGCGGTGGCCGCGCTGCTCGCCGGCGGCGGCCGGCCCATCGTCCTGGCCGCCAGCGCGGGCGCCGTCCTGGCCGGCGGCTATCTCGTGGTACGCCGGCTGGGGCAACCGGTCGACCGGTCCGCGCTGGTGGGCCTGGCCGTCGCGGTAGCCGGCGCGGCGATCTTCGGCTACGCCGTGCGGCCCACGCCGCAGGCGACAACACCCGCCGGCTCGGCACCCACCACGCCGGCGGCGCCGGCCACCGGAACCCCGGTCGCGGCCACCACCGGCGCCGCGTCATCGCCCGTCGCCGCCGGCACCTGGCTGTTCGACCTGCCGGCTGTCGACGGCGGGAACGGCTGGGAGCAGCGCGCGGAGACGGTCGACGGCAAACGGTACGACCACAGCCTCGTCGCGTCGACCTGCAGCGCCACCGACGACGAGTCGGAGTCGTTCAACCTCGGCAAGCGCTTCGCCGCGTTCCGGGCCACGGTCGGGGTGCCCGACGACGTCCCGGACTCGTTCCGCGCCCGGTTCACCGTCCTGGTCGACGGCGAGGTGGTCTTCCGACGCGATCTGGGGCTGGGCGGCACCGCCGCGCTGGACGTTCCGGTCACCGGCGCGCTGCGGCTGACCCTGCGGGTCGACGACGTCGGACTCAGCGGGTGCGACGACGCCGCCTGGATCGAGCCGCGCCTGCGGTGACGTCCGGTGGTCAGAAGGGATCTCCGCACACCCGCCAGCCGCCGCCCTCCGGCACCACCGGCAACTCCTGCTCCTCACTGCCGCCACCGTCGCGGTTGATCCGCACGACCACCGTCCCGCGCGGGCGGCCGGACCGGGTCGCCACCGACACGTCGACGATCTCGTAACCGCTGACCTGCGGCGGGGTCCGCACCCAGCTGCCGAAACCGGTCTTGCTCCACCTACCCCGGGCCTCGGCGCACAGCCGCTCGTACGCCGCGTCGGTGTCACCGGAGGCGACCTCGCGGAAGAACCCGTCGGCGGTCTCCCGCACCGGACCGTCGGACTGGAGCACCACCTGCGCGTTCCACGCCGCCAGACCGGCCACCCCGATCAGGCAGGTGCCCACGCCGAGACCGGCGATCAGCACGCCCGCGCGTAGCGGCCGGCGTCGCCGGGCCGTGTGGTGCCACTCCTGCTGCCTGCCCATCACCGTCGACGGTAGGCAACCGGGACGCGCCGCGCAGGCGGTTGCGACGCGCGCTCGTGGCGGGCCGGAGATGTCAGGGGCCGGGGGCAGACTGTCGGCATGACAGTCAATGCCGACATCGCCATGATCAACCTCGACAGTTCGGACCCGGCCGCGCACGCGGCCTTCTACGCCACCGCGCTGGGCTGGGAGATCACCCACAGCGAGGCCGAGTACGCCATGATCGTCAAGGACGGCACATCGATCGGCTTCGGCCTGGTGCCCGGGTACGCGCCGCCGGCCTGGCCGGACGAGAGCGGCGGCAAGCGCTACCACCTGGACCTCTACGTCGACGACGTGGCAGCCGCGGAGAAGGAACTGGTGGCTGCCGGCGCGACCCGGCCCGGGTTCCAGCCCGGCGGCGAGCGGTGGACAGTGCTGCTCGACCCGATCGGGCAGCCGTTCTGCCTCTGCCCCCGCCCGCAGGGCTGACCGGTCAGGCGCAGCGGGCCGCGCAGCACCGCGGCCCGCATCGCGTCCGGTGACGGTTCAGCCGCGACGGCGGGCGCGGGCCGCCCAGATCGCGTACGCCGGATCGCGGTCCAGGTTGTGCCGGTCCCGGTCGTAGCGGCGGGTGGTACGCGGGTCGGCGTGCCCCATCGCGTCCTGCACGTCCTCCAGCGGCACCCCCTCCGAGCGGGCCGTGGTGGCGAACGCGTGGCGCAGCGAATGCGGCGACAGTTTCGCCCAGGCGGCGATCCCGGCCCGCTGCGCGAGGCGGCGCACCAGCCGGAACACGGCATGCCGGTCCATCCGGCCACCGGTGGCGGTGACCAGCAGCGGCCCGGTCAGCTCCGGCACCGTGACACCCTGCGCGGCGGCCCGGGCGGCCAGGTAGGCGTCGAGGGCGTACGCGGTGCCCGGCGTGAGCGCGCGCCGGCGTACCTTGCCGCCCTTGCCGACGAAGCGGACGCTGCGGTGACCGCGTTCCGTGCCCAGGTCGGACACGTCCAGCGCGACCAGTTCCCCCACCCGCAGCCCCAGGTCGGCCAGCAGCGCGACGGCGGCCCGGTTGCGGGCGGCGGCCGGGCCGGTGTCGGCCTCAGCGGCGGCGATCAGCGCGTCGACCTCCTCCGGCGTCAGGCCGACGGTCGCGGAGTGGTCCCGGTCCACCCGGGGCCGGTCCGCCGCCGACACCGGATTGGCGGTGACCGCGCCCAGCTTGGCCAGGAAGTCGTACCAGCTCGACAACGCGGACAGCCGGCGCGCCACGGTGGCCGGCGTGAGCGTCCGCCCGTCGCGCCCGCGCGGCGTGGACTCCAGTTCCCGGCCGTAGGCGTTGACGTCGAGGAAGGTGGCCCGCAGCGGGTCGAGCCCTCGCTCGGCGCACCAGCTCAGCCAGCCGGTGACGTCACGGCGGTACGCGTCGCGGGTGTGCTCGGACAGGCGCCGGTTGCGCAGCCACGCCTCGGTGACGTCGGCGGGGCCGGCGGGCAGGGCGGCGGCGCGGGCGCGGGGCAGCACCTCGGGGCGAAGCATGTGAGAAAGGTTCTCAGCCGTCGGGGTGTTTGGCGACGAGGCGCGCTGAGCCGCCGGTGAGCAGACGCGGGGTCGGCCGGCGCTCCGGCCTCCCCCGCGTCGGCGTGACGTGCTCAGGCGGTGGTGAGCTGACGGTGGCCGTTGCTCTCTGCCGGCGTGCTCACGGCGATCCGGCGCGGCTTGGCACGCTCGGCGATCGGGATGCGCAGCGTCAGCACCCCGTTGTCGTAGCCGGCCTCCAGCCGGTCGGTGTCGAGCGTGTCGCCCAGGAACAGCTGCCGGGTGAACGTGCCCATCGGCCGCTCGGCGGCGACCAGTTCGACGTTCTCGCCGGTCGGGCGACGGCGCTCGGCGCGGACGGTCAGCACGTTGCGCTCGACGGTGCAGTCGATGCTGTCCGGGTCCACGCCGGGCAGGTCGAACGCCGCGTAGAAGTGGTCACCGTCGCGGTAGGCGTCCAGGTGCATCACGGCGGGCCGGGCGGTGGTGCCGAAGAACTGCTCGGCGATCCGGTCGATCTCGCGGAACGGGTCGGTACGCATCAACATGGCTCTTGCCTCCTCGGTTCTCCTGGCCCAAGGTCTCAAGTTGAGTCTTGGTGACTCAAGTTCCTGGTTCTGTTTTAACGCGCCTCCGCCGCGTCGTCAACTCGCGCCGGCAGCGACTTCTCGAACCAGTGCTGCGCGTACGGGCCGCTGGTGAAGGCGGGGATCTCCCGGTAGCCGTGGCGGGCGTACAGGGCACGGGCCTCGACCAGGTCGGAGCGGGTGTCCAGCCGGATCCGCCTCGCCCCGCCGGCGGTCGCGTACGCCTCGATCGCGGCGATCAGCGCCGCACCGCCACCGGCGCCCCGGTGCTCCGGGCGCACGTACACCCGGGTCAGCTCGGCCCAGCCCGGTTGCCACCGCAGCCCGGCGCACCCGGCGAGCCGCCCGTCGCGGCGGGCCAGCACCAGCAGCCCGCTCGGCGGGGCCAGGTCGTCGCTCGGGTCCTCGGCCAGCGCGGCGTCCACCTCGCCGGGCCGCTCCGGACGGCCGTACCAGCGGCGCACCATCTCCGCCATGTACTCGCGCAGCATGAGCGTCGCGTCCGGCTCGCCCGGATGAGCGACGTGCGTGCTCCAGCCGCTCACGGCCCGGTCCGCCAGTAGACGCCCTGCTCGCGGGTGAGCAGCATGTCGTCGATCAGGTAACGGCGCAGCGTCACGTGGTCGGCCTCGCCGCCTTCGCACCACCGGCGCAGCGCGTCGTCCACCTCCCGCTCCGGGTAACGGCGTCCCGGCTCGAAGGTGCGTTCGGTGATGTGCTCCAGCAACACGCGACGGCGTCCCCGCTGCGCGGGCAGCCGGGTGAGCGCGCCGTCGCGCAGGAACGTGCGCAGGATCGTCTCGCGCGGGTTCGCGGCCGGAGCCGCCGGGGACGCCGCCCCGGCCCGGGCGAACTCGCGCAGCCGCTCGGCGTCGACCCGCAGCCCGTCCCCGTCGTCGGCGAGCACACCGGCGTCGGTGAGACGGCGGACGGCCACGGCGGCGTCGCGGGCGGGCAGGCCGGTCCGGGCCACCACGGACGGCACGTCCCGGGCGCCCAGCACGATCGCGGCGAACACGGTCCGGCGGCGCTCGTCGGCGAGCGCCCCGGCGAGGGCATGAGCGGTCATGGCGGGCAGCCTGTCAGCAACCCGCCGGATCCGGCGAGGCGTTTTCCGGCCGCCGCCGTGACGTCCCGTGCCGGCGGGTCAACCCGCGAAGTCCACGTCGGCGGCCTCGACGGTGCCGGCCGTGCGCCCCGGCGCGGTCTGGAAACTCCAGTAGAGGTTGGTGTGGGCGATCACCTGCGCTGGCGGCGGCGCGCCGTAGGCGGACAGGTCCTCGGTGGTGTGCGCGTCGCCGACGAGCGTGGCGTCGTAGCCGCGGGTGAACGCCCCGTGCAGCGTGGAGCGGACGCACGCGTCGGTCTGCGCGCCGGTCACGACCAGCCGGCCCACCCGGGCGGCGGCGAGCACCGATTCCAGCTCGGTGTCCTCGAAGGAGTCGCCGTACGCCTTGTGCACCAGCGGCTCGTCGGCGCGGCGCGACAACTCCGGCACGATCCGCCACTGCTCGCTGTCGGGCGGCAGGTCGTCGCTGCGGTGCTGCACCCACACCACCGCAACGTCGGCGGCGCGGGCCCGGTCGACCAGGCCCGCGATGGTGGCGACCACCCGGTCACGGTCGTGGGCGCCGCGCACCACGCCGCGCACCACGCCGTTCTGCACGTCGATGACGAGCAACGCGGTGCGCGGGCGGTCGGTGAGCGTGGTCATGGCGCACGTCCTTCCGGAACGGGAATCGCGGTCAACCTAACCCCGACCCCCGACAGGAAGACGCCGCCGCTTCACAGCCGACGGTGCATGACGTGCAGCCCCACCAGGCCCCGCGTCGGATGGGCGAACGACTCCGGCACGGTGCCGATCACCGTGAAGCCGAGCCGCCGGTACAGCTCCACCGCCGCCGTGTTGGTCTGCACCACGGCGTTGAACTGCATCGCGGCGAAACCCTCCCGCCGGGCCCAGTCCAGCGCCTCCTCGCACAGCGCGCGGCCCACACCCCGGCCGCGGGCGTGCGCCGCCACCATGAAGCTCGCGGTCGCCACGTGCGACCCCGGCCCGGGCCGGTTCGGGCCCATCTTCGCGGTGCCGCACACCGCGCCGTCGTGGTCCACCGCGACCGAGGTACGCCCCGGCGGGCGCTCCACCCACACCTCCCGCAACGTCTCCGGCGGCCAGTCCGGGTCGTACGCGAACGTGTCGGCGGCGGTGACGACATCGGAGATGATCGGCCGGACCTGGTCCCAGTCGGCGCCTGTGTAGTCACGAATCAGCATCGGCGGGCACGCTAGCCGTCGCCCCGACCGTCCGGCCACCGGTTTCCGTCCACCCGGCGGAGGGCGGCGGGGCACCGGCGGACCCCCGGCCGGGGCCATCATGGACGGGTGGCCGAATCAGTCGCCGACATCGATCGGAGCGAGGCCGCCGCGCCCGGTGGCCCGCCGACCGCCGGTCCGCGTACCACCGCGCCCCTGGTGGTGGGCGGGGTCCTCACCGCCGTGCTGTTGTCGCTGGCCGGCCGCTACGGCTACCACCGCGACGAGTTGTACTTCCTGCTTTGTGGCCGGCACCTCGACTGGGGCTACGTCGACCAGGGGCCCCTCGTGCCGGCTCTGGCCCGGCTGGCCGACACGATCGCACCGGGCAACCTGGTGGTGCTGCGTACCCCGTCGGCGTTCATCGGCGGCGCGGCGGTGGTCCTGGTCGCCGCGATCGCCCGGCAGTTCGGCGCCGACCGCGTGGCCCAGACGGCCGCGGCGGTGCTGGCCGCCGCCTCGGGCATCGTCCTGGCCGGCGGTCATTTGCTCAGCACCACGAGCGTCGACCTGCTGGTGTGGCTGGCCGCCACCCTCTGCGTGGTACGGATGCTGCGCACCGGCGACACCCGGTGGGCGCTCGGCGCCGGGCTCGCGCTCGGTGTCGGCCTGCTCAACAAGCCGCTGCCCGCCCTGCTCGGCGTCGGCCTGGTCGCCGGGCTGCTGATCGCCGGGCCGCGCGGGCTGCTGCGGGACCGGTGGGTACTCGCCGGTGCGGGCGTCGCCGTGCTGCTCGCCGTGCCGTACGCGGCGTGGCAGGCCGCGCACGGGTTCCCGCAGCTCGACGTCGCGTCGTCGATCGCCGGCGGCGACAGCTCCTACAGCGGCCGGGTCGACGCCGTGGTGCTCCAGTTCCTGATCATCAGCCCGTTCGCGGTGCCTGTGTGGGCCGCCGGGCTGGTCGCGCTGCTGCGCCGGCCGTCCTGGGCGGCGTACCGGTCACTGGCCTGGGCGTGGCTGGTGGTGGTCGCGATCGTGGTGGTGGCCGGCGGCAAGGGCTACTACGACGCGCCGCTGCTGCTGGTGCTCACCGCCGCCGGGGTGGTGGCGGCCGTCGAGTGGGCGCGGCGGGGCGCGGCCCGGGTGCGGCGGGCGGTGCTGGTCACCGCCGTCGTGCTGATGGCCGCGAGCAGCGCGGTGCTGCTGCTGCCCACGCTGCCGGCCGACCGGCTGCCCGGGTTCGTGGTCGCGGCCAACTACGACGCGGGCGAGACGATCGGCTGGCCCGAGTTCGCCGACTCGGTGGCCGCCGTGCACCGCGCCCTGCCTCCGGCCGAGCGCGACCGGGCGGTGGTGCTGACCGGCAACTACGGCGAGGCCGGCGCGCTGGCCCGGTACGGGCCGGCCCGGGGACTGCCCCGCGCGTACTCCGGGCACAACAGCATGGCCACGTTCGGCCGGCCGCCCGACGATGCCGACGTGGTGATCGTCGTCGGCTGGTCCCGCCCGGAGCCGCTGCGCGCCTGGTTCACCGAGGTCACCGAGGCGGGCCGGGTCGACCAGCGGGTCGACGTCGACAACGACGAGAACGGCGAGCCGATCTTCGTCGCCCGGGGCCTGCGGCGTCCGTGGTCACAGATCTGGGACACCGAGGTACGCCACGGCTCCTGAGATACTTGCCGTCATGCTCTGGGGAGTCAGCGGGCCGATCTTCCTCCTCGACTACCTCGGCGCGGTCGCCGTGGCAGTCGTGATCGCCCTGGCGGTACGCGAGTTGACCGGCCGCCACGCGCGGGGTGCGACGCCCGACCGGGTCGAGCTGGCGTACCTCACCGATCGGGCGCTGCTGGCCTGCCAGGTCGGAGTGGCCGCGCTGCGGCGCGCGGGCGGGGTCGAGATCGGTGAACTCGCCACCCTGCAGGCGCAGGGGTGCCCGCCTGCCGGTTCGCCCGCGCTGGTGCGCGCCCTGCACTCGGCGTTGCGCCGTCCGCAGACCTGGGCGGCGGTGCTCGCCGACCCGGACGTGGGCCGGGCGCTGCGCCGTACGGTCGGGCGGCTGGTCCGCGACGGCTGGCTGCTCACGCGCGCGCAGCGACGGCGGATCGCGCTGGGTACGGTGCCGCTGTTCGCGGTCGCCGCGGTCGGGTTGACCCGGCTCGTGGACAGCGCTGTCGAGGGGCGTTCCGCCGGTGGTCCGGCTTCCGTCGCCGGGCTGCTGTTGTGCTGCCTGGCCACCGCGCTCGGTGGCTGGTGGCTGACCGAGGTGCCGGAGACCGGCGCTGCCGCACGCGGGCTGCTGCGGCGGCTGCGGCGCGAGTACGCCGACCTCGACCCCGAGCGCCGCCCGGTCTGGCAGGGCCGCGACACCGACACGCTGCTCACCGCAATGGCCCTGTTCGGCCCCCGTCCCCTGCTCGCGGTGGACCCGGCGTTCGCCGTGCAGGTGGGCGTCGACCCGGAACGGGACCGTCCTCGTCCCGACCGCAAACCCGCCCGCCGCTGACCGAACCTCCCATTTCGCGTCGATCATGAAGTTGACGGCGCCGGGCGCCCGGTTTGTCCGGTACGACTTCATGATCGACGCGGGTAGGGGCAGGCCGTCGGCGAGAGCCGGTTTCCTTGTCTTGAGCGCCGGGAAGGCTCGGGCATGGCCGAGACATTCGTGAGCGAAGACCTGAAGACACTGCAGGCGATTGCGCGCGGGGCCGGGATACAGGAGGTCGACCGCCTGTCGCCGGACCAGCTGGTCGAGGCGTTGCGCCGGGCCGGGGTGACGAACGGTACGCAGGACCAGTGGCCGTCCCAGCCGATCGAGGACCCGGCGCACCTGGCCGGACTGCCCCGCAGCTCGCTGACGCAGGGCGACGAGAGCACCGGCGGCCGGGCCGCCGAGGAGGCGATCGGCGCCATGCCGGGCGAGTCCGGCACCGAGATCAACGACCGCACCGAACGCTGACCGTACGCAAGGAAGGGGCCGCCCCCGGTGCTCCCGGGGGCGGCCCCACGCTCGTTCGGACCGGGTCAGTGCATGCCGGCGGTGGCCGCCGCCTCCTCGCGGGCCCGGCGCTCGTCGCCGCTGAGTGTGTTCAGCGGCTTCTCCTTGATGAACAGCACGACGACCAGGGCGAGCAGCGCGAACGGCGCGCCGATGAGGAACATCTCCGACGTGGCGGTGCCGTAGACCTCCTGCACGATCCGCAGCACCGGCTCCGGCAGGGCCGACAGGTCCGGCACCTCGGCCGATCCGCCGCCGGTCGCCAGCGGGCCGAGCTTCTCCGTGGTCAGCGACGTCACCCGGTTGGCCAGGACCGCGCCGAGCGCGCTGACCCCGACCGCGCCGCCCATGCTGCGGAAGAACGTCAGCACCGAGGTCGCCGCGCCGAGTTCCGCGGCCGGCACGTCGTTCTGCGCGGCCAACACCAGGTTCTGCAGGAGCATGCCGACGCCGACACCCAGCACCGCCATGTACACCGAGAGCATCGGCACGCTGGTGTTCGCGTCGATGGTGCTCAGCAGCAGCATGCCGACCGTCATCACTGCGGCACCGGCGACCAGGAACATCTTCCAGCGCCCGTACTTGGTGATCAGCTGGCCGGCCACCGTCGAGGAGACCAGCAGGCCGAGGACCATCGGCAGGCTCATCAGGCCGGCCGCCGTCGGCGACTTGCCGAGCGAGGTCTGGAAGTACTGCGACAGGAAGACGGTGCCGCCGAACATCGCCACGCCCACGAGGATGCTCGCGATCGTGGTGAGGCTGACGGTGCGGTTGCGGAAGATGCCCAGCGGGATGATCGGCTCCTCGGTGCGGGACTCGACGAAGACGGCGAGCGCGAGCAGCGCCAGCCCGCCGCCGACCAGCAGCGCGGTCCAGCCCGAGGCCCAGTCGAACTTGTTGCCGGCCAGCGACGACCAGATCAGCAGCGTGGACACACCCGAGGTGATCAGCAGCGCGCCGAGCCAGTCGATGCGGACCTTGCGGCGCACCACCGGCAGGTGGAGCGTCTTCTGCAGCAGCGCGATGGACAGCAGGCTGAACGGCACACCGATCAGGAAGCACCAGCGCCAGCCGAGCCAGGACGTGTCGACCAGGACGCCGCCGATCAGCGGGCCGGCGATGGTGCCGACACCGAAGACGGCGCCGAAGATGCCGGCGTACCGGCCCAGCTCGCGCGGCGGGATCATGGCCGCCATGACGATCGTGGCGAGCGCCGTCATGCCGCCCGCGCCGATGCCCTGGATGACCCGGCTGAGCAGCAGCACCTCGACGTTCGGGGTGAAGCCGGCAACCAGCGAACCGGCCACGAACAGGCCGAGGGACAACTGGATCAGCAGCTTCTTGCTGTAGAGGTCGGCCATCTTGCCCCACAGCGGCACCGTCGCGGTCATCGCCAGCAGCTCGCTGGTGACGATCCAGGTGTAGACGGTCTGGCTGCCGTTGAGGTCGGCGATGATCCGGGGCAGCGCGTTCGCCACCACCGTCGAGGCGAGGATCGCCACGAACATGCCGACCATCAGGCCGGACAACGCCTGGAGGACCTCCCGGCGGGACATCCGCGTACCCGTCTCGGCGGGTGGAACAGTGGCGGTGGTCATCGAACTCCTTGTCGGTGTGCACGTGCGAGCGGCCGCGCGCGACGGCGGCGGCCGGTACGGATGGGAGGGGTCAGGACGGATCGGGCAGGCCGGCGGCGACGACGGCGAAGGCCTCGGCGGTCAGTTCACGCAGCGTCGCCGTTTCGGGTCGCTCGACCCACTGCATCAGGGCCGTGCGGAACACCGCGCCGGCAACAGTGGTGACGAGCGTCGGGTGGCCGTGGCACGGGTCGAGCCCCAGCCGGGCGGCCACCGCCGCGACGATCACCTGCTCCGTCTCGGCGTTGCCGCTGATCAGACGCGGCAGCAGTGACGGGTTCGCCGCGATGACGCGCAGCCGCAGCAGCCACACCTCCCGATCGGCCTCGATGGCCTCGACCACCTCGTCGAAGGCCCGCCGCAGCGCGTCGAACGCGGACATCTCCGGCGGCGCGGCGACGATGCGGGCGGCGAGCACCTCGCGGTCGGTCGGCTGGTCGCCGAGCAGCGCCTCGTCCTTGCTGGGGAAGTAGTTGAAGAAGGTGCGGGCCGACACGTCGGCGGCCTCGCTGATCTCCTCCACCGTCACCTGGTCCAGGCCGCGCTCGGCGACCAGACGCAGCGCGGCGGCGCTGAGGGCGGCGCGGGTCTGCCGCTTCTTGCGGTCACGCAGGCCGGGACGGGTCTGATCCGAGGTCACGCCACGAGATTATGAGCGATCTTGCAGAGCGTGCAAACTTTTAGTCAGTGAAGTGATGCGGGACGCAGCGGTCCCGGAAAACGGGTTGAGAGCGGTTCCGGGCGTCCCGTACGTTTCCCGCACTCCTGTCGCAGCGAAGAAGGACGATTCCGCGTGACCCCTCCTGCTCTCTAGAACCTGACACGTTCCCCACGCCTGTAGCCGGCCGTTGCGCGCCGGCTCCCCGGGCTGCCCTCGCGCGCCCGGCCACAGCGTCCGAGGCCGCGCGTAATCGGCCTCGCGTCAGGTCTTCAGAGATCAGGTCTCATGTCTTCCCAACCTCATATCGTGCTGCCCTGGGTCGTGCGCCGGACCCGCCTTCCGCTGCTGTCGCTGCGCTGCGTCACCTGCCGGGCGGAGTCGGCCACTGCCGCCCGGGGCCGGTTCCGCGTCAACGCCAACGGCAAGCTGCTGGACGTGTGGCTGCTGGTGCACTGCGTGTCCTGCGACCGGACCGTCAAGCTCACCGTCCGGGAGCGGGCGACTGTCGGTTCGTTCGACCCCGTCGATCTGCATGGCCACCACCTCAACGATCCCGACCTGGTGGCGGCCACCCTGCTGGACCCGGCGTTCGCCCGGCGCTGCCGCTTCACCCTGGACTGGACCGGCGCGTGGCGCCTGGACGCGCCGGTCGTGCCGCTCGACGGATGGCCGGTCCAGGTGAACGTCACGTTCGACGACCCGGTGCCGGTACGCCCGGAGCGGCTCATCGCGCACCGGTTCGGCCTCACCCGGTCCGAGGTGCTGCGCCGGGTCAAGTGCGACATCCCGCTGAAGCGTCCGACGAGTTCCGCCTTCACCTTCACCGTGCTGGCGGAGGACTGACCGGGCGTGGTCGCGGCGGCCGGGTTGCCGCCGCGACCACGCCTCACCGGCCGCTCGCGGCACCGCCCCGTACCGCGGCGAGTTCGGCCTCGATCAGATCGGCGGCCCGGTCCGCGCCGCCGGCGGCGCGGGCCTGCCGCTTCAGCTCGGCGGTGCGGGCCGCCACGGCGGGGTCCGAGGTGAGGGCGAGCAGCGCCTCCCGCAGCTCCGCGGCGGTGACGGTGGCCGAGTCGACGACCCGGGCGACGCCGAGGGCGGCCAACTGCTCGGCGTTCGCGAACTGGTCGGCCGCCTGCGGTACGGCGATCATCGGCGTCCCGCAGAAGAGACCTTCGCTGCTGCCGCCCATGCCGGCGTGGGTGACGAAGGCATCCGCCTGCTCCAGGACGGCCAGTTGCGGCACCCACCGGTGGACCTCGACGCTGTCCGGGACGGGACCGAGTTCGGCGGGATCGACGTGCGTGCCGATCTGCAGAACGGTGTGCCAGCCGGGCAGGTCACCGAATGCGGCGACGGAGCGGCGGTAGAACTCGGGCTGCCGGGTGAAGGCGGAGCCGAGCGAGACGAGCAGCACCTTCTCGGCGTGCGCCGGTCGTACCCAGGAACCCTGGTGGGAGCGGTCGCCCAGCACCGGGCCGACGAAGCTGTAGACCGACCGGTCCACCCGGTCGGCGTTCGGCTGGAGCGCCTCCGGCGGCAGGACGAGGCTGCGCACCGGCCGCCCCTGGAACGCCGTGCTGTCGGTGACCGACGAACCCTCAGCGGTCAGCCACGCCGTGAACCGCCGGTAGTAGTCGGCGCCGCGCGGATCGGCCCGCATCGCCTCCACGGCGGGTGCCATCTCCTGCTCGTAGCCGTCCCAGGCCACGAACGTCGAGGAGAGCTGGACGGCCGGAATCCCCCACTGCTCGCCGAGCAGGCGGGCCGGCGCGCCCGCGATGTCGTAGAGGAACAGGTCCGGCCGGTCGTCGGTGTAGGCGGCCCGCAGCTGCGGCAGCATGGCGATCGCGTCGTCGAGGAAGAGCGTGAGCTGCGCGATCGGGTCGTCGATGCCGGCGCCGCCGTTGGCGGGCAGCGTCGAGGCGTACGGCCTCAGCTCCGCCCCGGTGCGCTGGACGACCTCGGCGAAGGCGGGGTCGTTGGCGTAGGTGACCCGGTGGCCGCGCCGCACGAGGGTACGGATGATCTCCAGGCTCGGGTTGACGTGGCCGTGGAACGGAATGCTGACCATGGCGATGTGCGGCACGTGAACTCCTGATCTCTGCTGAGACGAGACGTCCCGTCTCGCTCGACAAGCAGAGCACGGCGGAGCCGCGCCGTCAAGACGATACGTCTCGTCTCGCTGTATGCTCGTGGCGTGACCCCGCAGCCCGCCCGCCGCAACGAGCAGTCCCGCCGCGCGATCCTCGCCGCCGCCCTGGAACTGCTGACCGAGACCGGCTACCCGGCCCTGACCGTCGAGGCGATCGCCGCCCGCGCCGGCGTCGGCAAGCAGACCATCTACCGCTGGTGGCGCGGCAAGGGCGCGGTCATCCTGGACGCGCTCGCCGAGGACCTGCCCGAGGTCATCACCCTGCCCGACACCGGCGACCTGCGGGCCGACCTGCGCCAGGTTCTGCGGGCCACCGTCGCCGAGTTCGCCGATCCACGGCTGTCGGCCACCACCCGCGCCGTCACCATCGAGACACTCGCCGACGAGGATCTGGCCGGCCAGGCACGCGACCGGCTGCTCCGTCCTCAGTTGAACGCGGTCCGCGCCCGCCTGGAGGCCGCGCGCGAGGCCGGCCAGGTCCGGCCCGACGCTGCGTTGGACCTGGTGGTGGAACTGCTGTTCGGCCCGCTGTACCACCGCTGGCTGCTGCGCAACGGCCCGCTGACCGACGACTACGCCGACGGCATCGTCGATCTGGTCGTCGCCGCCGTCACGCCGTCAACGAGCACCAGCGGCTAGCCATTCACCTGCGGCCTGTCGCGGGCGGCCTGTCCGGCGGCCAGTTCCTGCGACAACCGGTCCAGCCCGTCTCTTATCAGCTTCCCGTAGCCGTCGTCGCCGAGCGCGCCGATCCCCTCCCGGGCCTGCCGGACGTGGTCCCGCGCCTGGTCGAGTTCGCCGAGCTTGCGGTAGCACTCCGCCAGGTTGAGATGCAGCGACGGATACAGCCCGGCAACCGACATCGGCACCCCGGCCTGCGCGACCCGCTCGTCGGTGAGCAGGTCGGCCGCCGCGAGCGCCCGCCGGTCCCAGGCCAGTTCCTGGCGTACGTCGTCCTGCACGTCGGCCATCGCGTGGGCGAGGACGCAGACGTGCAGGGGGTCGCCCCGCTCCCCGCCGATCTCGTCCCAGATCCGGGCGAACAGGTCGCGGGCGTCCTCCCGTCGGCCGTGCTGGTGGTGCATCTGTACGCCGTCGTTGATCCGGGTCAGCGTCGCGTCGAACACCATCGCCTGCTTCCTGGGGGTCGGCTGCGGTGGCGTGATCGTACGCCGACAGCGGTCTTCTGAACCCGCGCGCACATAACTGTCATTATGGTGTGCTGACGATTCGTCCCTTTTGGCCAGATTATTTAAACAATTGGCGTTACTGGAAATCCAATAATCAACGTCCGGTGCGGGGTTGCCTCGGCGCTGATGTTTGGAAGGATCGAGGCGTGCGAGCCGCGAGCCGGAGACGAGGTCACGTCGCCGTGACCACCTGCCTGCTGATCGCAGCGGCCGGCTGCACGAGCGAGAACAATGCGCGGCGACCCGAACCTGCCGTGTCCGACTCCGTCGCCCCGGCCACGCCGCTGCCACCACTGCCGGACGGCGGGCAGCGCCTGCGGTGCGCCGACGCGGTCACCACGACACCGGCTCCCGGTGAGCACTACCGCGTCGTGGCCGACGCCGTGACGGTGCCGTCGACTGTGGTGCAACCCGACGAATCGTCCGAGGCACAAGGTCCGACGCGTCTCTTCGCCAAATGGGGCCTGCACGTACGGGCCGGAGCGGCGGTGGAGGTGCGGGTGGCGCCCGGCTGGGAGGACCGCGCCCGCATCGGGTGGGGCCCGGGTGCCGTCCCGACGACCACGGTGCAGGTCGAGGCGTGCCCGGCCACGAGCGCGTCGGCCGCATGGTCGGTCTACACGGGCGGCACCTGGGTGGCGAAGCCGGCGTGCGTACAGCTGGTGATCCAGTCTCGGGGACGGCAGGCCGAGGTGCGCCTCGCGGTAGGCGCCGCGTGCGACGGGGGCACCTAGCGTACGAACGGTCTGATGACCTCGAAGGGCTCCGGGAACCGTACGGTGATGCCGGTCTCCCGGCTCTTGCGGTCGAGAAACGCCCTGGCCACGGCGAACCTGTCGAAGAACCTCGGCAGCGGCCGCAGCCCACGGTCCAGGGAGACGAAGAAGTCGTCCCAGTGGATCGGCACGATCAGGCCGGGCCGGGTCGCGTCCACGACGTGCCGCCAGTAGTCGTCCCGGAACCGGTCGGACTGCGTGCCCAGTGCGCCGATCGCGAGGTAGAGGACGTCGACGTCGAGCCCGTCGAACGCGTGCGGGACGACGTTGGCGCTCGGGTGGATCAGCAGCGAGCCGTCGGGGTGGGTGACGAGGAGGGAGAAGCATCCACCGTCGCGGTACCTGCTCGCCCTGACCGGGGGGACGAGCGGCTTCGCGATCGTGCCCGGGAACCGGTTGCCCGGGCTGTGAACGCCGCCGAGTACGCGGACGGTGAACGCGCCGACGCTGTACTCGTCCCCGTCCTCGATCCGCGTCATCGACTCCTCGCCGAGGCCCGCGCCGCGTCCCACGTTCAAGGTCGACTCGGAGCCGAACAGTCTGCCGCCGAGATGCTTGACGACCTCGGGGGCGTCCATGACGTGGTCGTAGTGAGAGTGGGCGACGAAGAGCGCGTCGAGACGTGTCAGCCCGGCCCGGGCAAGGGCGCTGGTGATCCGGCCGAGGTCGGGGGCGATGCGGCCGAACGCGACGCGGAGCAGGGAGGGCCTGCTCAGGAAGCCGTCGATCAGGATTTCCGACGTGCCGTCGGACAGCCAGACGGTCGAGGTGCCGAAGAAGACGACCTCCACAGATGCCCCGCCGGAGCCCACGCGCAGATGGTAGTGCGCGGGATCTCGGGCTACCGGGTGCCACCACGGGTGCTGCGCAGGCTCCACCCGATCGACACCGCGATCGTCGCCACGATCACGCCGAGGGTCACCGGGATCGGCAGCTTGCCGACCGGCGTCTCCGAGAGGATCAACTTCACGCCGGCGAAGGCGAGCAGCACGGCCAGGCCGTAGTGCAGGTGCACGAAGCGGCGCAGGAGCCCGGCGAGGCAGAAGTAGAGGCTGCGCAGGCCGAGGATGGCGAACGCGTTGGCGGTCCAGACGATGAACGTGCTGGTGGTGATGGCGAGGATCGCGGCGACGCTGTCGATCGCGAAGATCAGATCGGTGGCCTCCACGGCGATCAGAACCACGAACAGCAGAGTCGCGACCCGCCTGCCGGCAACCCGGGTGAAGAACCGGTCACCGTGGAAGGCCGGGTCGGTCGGAACGACCCGGCGGACCAGCCGGACGACGGGGTTGCGGTCCGGCGGGGTCTGCTCGTCGTGGCGGAACGCCATCTTGTAGCCGGTCCAGACGAGGAACGCGCCGAACACGTACGCGGTCCAGAAGAACGTCTCGAGCAGCTCGGCGCCGACGAAGATGAAGACCAGCCGGAAGGCCAGGGCACCGATGACACCCCAGAACAGCACCTTGTGCTGCAACGCGGCGGGCACGGCGAAGGAGGTGAAGATCAGGGCGAAGACGAAGACGTTGTCGATCGACAGTGCCTTCTCGATCAGGTAGCCGGCGTAGTACGTGCCGGCCACGTCACCGCCCTGCCAGGCCCACAGGACGACGCCGAAGAGCAGGCCGGCGGCGATCCAGATGCCGGACCACACGGCGGCCTCACGGAAACCGATGACGTGGTTGTCGCGGTGCAGGAACAGGTCGACGGCGAGCATCGCCGCGATCGCCAGCATGAGGAGGGCCCAGATCCACCAGGACACGGACATCGCGAAGAGACCTCTCGCCCGGCCGGCGGATGCCGGCGCTGCTGGACGAAGGTCTCCCCGGGCCGCTCGCAGCAGCGGCTGCATCGCCGGGATCCGGATGGGCCGGGCCCGTACTGACGGCGGTGCGTGGATCGTCGGGTACTCCCCCTCGAACTACGATCCAGTATTCACGAAGTGTTGTTCTTACGTCAAGAGGCACGTCCCGTCGCTAGGGTGACCGGATGGACGAAGACGCACGACGTCGGCACTCCTCGTCGTTCGGCGCGGCGGCCACCGCGTACGCCGAACACCGCCCCGACTACGCGCGGGCCGCCCTGCGGTGGGCGCTCGAACCCGCACCCGGCGCGCGCGTGCTCGACCTCGGCGCGGGCACCGGCAAGCTCACCGCCACGCTGGCCGAGGTGACCGACGACGTCACGGCCGTGGAGCCGGACCCGGCGATGCTCGCCGAGCTCCGCCGCACCCTGCCGGGCGTACGGGCGCTTCCCGGCAGCGCCGAGGCGATCCCGCTGCCGGACGCCTCCGTCGACGCCGTGGTCGCCGGCAACGCCATGCACTGGTTCGACATGGCGGTGGCCGGGCCGGAGATCGCCCGGGTCCTCTCCCCCGGCGGTGTCCTGGCCGGGCTGTGGAACGTGGTGGACGACCGGGTCGACTGGGTGGCGGGGCTCGCGACGGTCAGTGGCAGCGCCGCCATCGGTCCCCGGGACACGCCCGCGAGCTGGCGCGCCGCGACGACGACCATGCACCTGCCGAAGACGGGCGAGGCACGGTTCGGCTCGCCCGAGCAGGCGGAGTTCCCGCACGGGCAGCGCCGTACCGCCGACTCGCTCGTGGCGACGCTGGCCACCCGGGCCGGGATGCTGGTCATGCCGGAGCGGGAGCGCGCGGCGGCGCTCGACCGCATCCGCGCGTACCTGGCGAGCCGGCCGGAGACGGCCGACGGGGAGTTCACGCTGCCGATGCTCACCTGCGTGCTGCGGGTGCGGCGCCGGTGAACGGCGCGGACGTCCGGTCCGCCGCCGCCGTGATGACCGCCGTGCTGCGGCCCGCCGCCGACCGCGACTGGACGGTACGCGCGGGAGACCTGGACTGGTCCTGCTGGACCACCGCCGCGCACATCGCGCACGACCTGGCCGCGTACGCCGGTCAGGTGTCCGGCCGGCCCGACGGCGGCTACCTCCCGTTCGACCTGCGGGTACGCGCCGACGCCGCGCCCGCCGAGGTGCTCACCGTCGCGGCGGCCGCGGCCGGGATGCTCGCCGCCACGATCGACGCCGCCGATCCGGAGGACCGGGCGTGGCACTTCGGCCCGTGCGATCCGGGCGGGTTCGCCGCGATGGGCGTGGCCGAGATCCTGCTGCACACAGACGACCTGACCCGGGGGCTCGGCGTGGACTGGTCACCGCCCGCCAGGCTGTGCGCCGAGGTGGTGCGCCGGTTGTTCCCCGGCGCGCCGGACGGCGACCCGGCGCCGGTGCTGCGGTGGCTGACGGGCCGCGCGCCGCTGGGCGACCGGCCGCGACGGACCGTGTGGACCTGGCAGGCGGCGCGTCCCTGAGCGCTCTCAGCGGCGCCACCAGCGCCGACGACGGCGCGGGCGGGCTGACGTGGCGCGCTGCGGCTCCGGCGCCGTGACGACCGGCGCGGCGCGTTCCCGGTCGGCGCGCCAGCGGCGTACCGCCTCCTCGACGTTGACCGGGCGGACCACCACGCGTGGCCCGGTCGGGGTACGCAGCCAGGCCACCACCTCGGTGTTGAGTGCGGCCACGTACGAGCGGACGGCGTCCTCGGTGGGCAGGTCGCGCAGCTCGGCCGGAAGCTGTTCGATGCGGCGGCGCAGCTGCAACGGTGTGGGCAGCAGCAGGTCGGACGGGATCTGCTCGCGCTCCATGAAGCTGCGGATCCACCAGCCCTCGTCGTAGGGCATGTCCCGCCCCGGGATGGGCTTGCCCGCGCCCGGCAGGTTGTCGAACTCGCCGCGTTCCTGGGCCGAGCGGATCTGCGCCTCGACCGCGGCCTCCCAGCCTGTCGTCACCGCCGTCACCTCCCGTACCCACGGTAACCGCCACCGTCCGACAAGAGTCAGCGTCGCGCGGGGCCGGGCTGTTCCCGGGCGCCGGGCGGGGCCGCCGCGTAGCGTGCCCCGGGTACGGAAAGGGGTGTCGGCGTGCGCGACTGGCTCATCGGTCTCGGAGTGGCGACGGTCGGCGTGATCGTGAGCTGGGCGGTGCTGGTGCTGCTCGACGCGTGGCCGGGTGAGCCACGGCTGCTGCTGCGTCTGCTCGGCTCCTGACCGCGGCCACGGGCCGGCCCCGGCTCAGGCCAGGTGCCGGACGTGACGGTGGCCGTCCCGGGGGAAGGGCGCGCGGGCCGGCAGCACCTCGGCGAAGGCGTACCCGCTCTTCTCCGCCACCCGGCAGGAGGCCGGATTGTCGACCTGGTGCAGCAGCTCCAGGTGGGTCAGCCCGGCGGCGGCGAACCGGGCGAACGCCCACGCGGTGACCGCCTCCACCGCTCGCGGCGCGACGCCACGGCCGCGCGCCGGCGCGGCCGTCCAGTAGCCGACCTCGGCGGCCGGGCGGCCCGGGCGGACGTCCTTGAGCACGACGCAGGCCGCCACCCGATCCTCCTCCAGCACCGCGAACATGAACCGGTGCCCGGCGGCCCACCCCTGGTGGCTGCGGCGCAGGAACACCCGCGCCTGCGCCGGGCCGGTCACCGGATGCCTGGTCCAGGCCCGCAACACCGGATCCCGGTACGCCTCGATCAGCGCGTCGGCGTCGCCGTCGCGCCACGGGCGCAGCAGCAGGGCGGGCGCGGTCGCGGTGGCCGGCGCGGACAGCACGATCGACATGCGACAAGTATCACCGCCACCGCGTCCGACGCCGACCCCTGCGGCGCCCCCGAGCGCCCGCCGCAGCCTCCGGCGATCATGAAGTTGACTGCTGTCGGCGACCGATTTGTCGCCGCCAACCTCATGATCGCCGGGGAACAAAGGGGGGCGGGGACAAAGCGGGAGCGGGGCGGGGGTGCGTGGGCGTAGGGTCCGGTGCACGGGCGGGGAACGGGGAGGCGGCGTGGTCACTGTCGGTGCGGTGATGGGAATCGGCCTGGTGGCGCTCGGTCTGGTGCTCACGCCCGGGCCGAACATGGTCTACCTGGTGTCCCGGTCGGTGACCCAGGGCCGGCGGGCCGGGCTGGTGTCGCTGCTCGGTGTGGCGGCCGGTTTCCTCGTCTACCTGACCGCAGCGGTGGCCGGCATCGCCACCGTGTTCGTGCTGGTCCCGCCGCTGTACACGGCGGTGAAGCTGGCCGGTGCGGCGTACCTGCTGTGGCTGGCCTGGCGGACGCTGCGCCCCGGTGGCACGTCGGCGTTCACCCCGACGCCGCTTCCGCCGGACCGGCCCCGGCGCCTGTTCACCATGGGGCTGGTCACCAACCTGCTCAACCCGAAGATCGCCATCCTGTACGTGTCGCTGCTGCCGCAGTTCGTCGACCCGGCGCGCGGGCACGTCGCGGTGCAGAGCCTGCTGCTCGGCCTGACCCAGATCGTCGTCGCGCTCACCGTGAACGCGCTGATCGTGCTCAGCGCCGGCTCAGTGTCGGCGTTCCTCACCCGCCGCCCGGGCTGGGCGCGTCTGCAGCGCTGGGTGATGGGCACCGTGCTGGCGGCGCTCGCGGTGCGGATCGCCGCCGACCGCTCCCGCGCCGCCGTCGCCACCCCCTGACCGGGGTACGCGCCACGCCGTCAGCCCGCTACCGCCTCCGGGGCGGTGTCACGGGACCTCCTCGCGTACCACCGCCACGCCACCCGGCGCCACCGTCACCACGCCGTCGACCGTCGCGCCGGTGAGCATCTCGCACCCCGCGGCCGGCACCCGCTGCGGTTCGTCGGTGTGGTTGAGCAGGTAGAGCAGGCCGTCGTCGCGGCGTACCGCCTCGACACCCGGCGGCGCGCCCGGACAGGTGGGTGTCACACCCGCGAGCCCTGTTGCCTCGGTGAGCAGGTGCCGGTACGTGTCGTCGTCGAGGCGGGTGGAGACGTACCAGGCGTACGCGTCGCCGACGCGGTGCCGGGTGATCGCGGGCCGCCCGTCCAGCACTCCCCCGGCGTACGCGCTGACGGTCTCGGCGCCGGCCGGGTGCACCGTCTCCGACCAGATCCGGCCGGTCCCGCCGCCGCTCAGCGGCACGTGTTCGTCGTCGGCGAGGGGGTGGAACTCCTCCACCCGCACGCCGAGCAGGTCCCGGTACGCGCCCGGGTAGCCGCCGAGGCGTACCCGGCCGTGCTCGTCGGCGACGCCGCTGAGCCAGGTCACCAGCAGGTGCCCGCCGGCGTGGACGTGTCGGCGTACCCAGTCGACTGTGGCGTCCGACGCCAGGTAGAGAGCGGGGAGCACGAGCAGCCGGCAACCGTCGAGCGGGGCGCCGGGCGGCACCACGTCGGCGGTGACGTCCGCGTGCCAGAGGGCCCGGTGGGCGGCGGCCGCCTCGCCGGGGTGGTCGAGCCCGTCGCGGGGCATCCCCGGGTGCCGCAACGCCCAGCCGCTCGCCGCGTCGTACGCGATGGCCACCGCCGCCTCGACGCGGCCCGGCGCGGTCCCGGCGAGCCGGGCCAGCGCGGCGCCCAGGTCGGCGGCCTCGCGGAACACGCGGGTGTCCGCGCCGGCGTGCGACACCACCGCGGAGTGGAAGCGTTCCGCGCCGCCGGCCGGGGCGCGCCACTGGAAGAACATCACCCCGGCGGAGCCGCGTGCGACGTGGGCAAGGCTGTGCCGGGTCATCCGGCCGGGCTCCTTGGTGTGCATCCGCCCGGCGGTGTGGATCTGGTTGGGGGCGCTCTCCATCAGCAGCCACGGCCGCCCGGTGCCGTGACGGGCCCAGCCACGGGCGAGGTCGGCGGCGAACGCGGTCTGCTCCTCCGCGCCGGCACCGGTCGCGGACGGGTAGTGGTCGACCGCGACCAGGTCGACCTCGCGCGCCCAGCGGGCGTGGTCGACGGGCACCCAGTCGCCGAGCACGTAGTTGGTGGTGACCGGCAGCGCCGGGTTCGCCGCGCGCAGCAGGTCCCGCTGCTCGGTGTACGCGGACAGCAGCGTGTCGGACCAGAAGCGGCGGAAGTCGAGCAGCTGGCCGGGGTTGGCGAGATATTGCGTGGCGCGGGGCGTGCCGATCTGCGCCCAGCCGGAGTAGTGCTGGCTCCAGAAGCTGGTGACCCAGGCGTCGTTGAGCGCGTCGAGGTCGCCGTACCGGGTGGCCAGCCAGCGGCGGAACGCCGCCTCGGTGTGCGGGCAGTGGCAGGTGGTGCCGTACTCGTTGTGCACGTGCCACAGCGCCAGCGCCGGGTGGTGCGAGTACCGGGCGGCCAGCACCTCGGCGATGCTCCGCGCGGCGTCGCGGTACGCGGGCGCGGCGGCGCAGTAGGTGTCGCGGCTGCCGTGGGTCAGGCGGACGCCGTCGGCGGTGACCGGCAGCGCGTCCGGGTGGCGCAGCGAGAACCACGGCGGCGGCGACGCGGTGGGGGTGGCCAGGGCGGCCCGGATGCCGGCCGAGTGCAGCAGGTCCAGCACGCGGTCGAGCCAGTCGAGCGTGTACCGGCCGGGCGAGGGTTCCAGCCGGGACCAGGCGAACACCCCGACCGTGACGAGGTTGACCCCGGCGGCGCGCATCAGGGCGACGTCCTCGCGCCACACCTCGGGCGGCCACTGTTCCGGGTTCCAGTCCCCGCCGTAGCAGAGCGGACCGTCGTCCCACGGCGCTTTAGTTGTCATCCCGGCCAAAATAGGAACAGGTGAGAAGGAAAGTCAATGGCGTCGATCATTGACAGTTAGTTGGGCTTCCAAAGAAACTGGCGGGACCGCCCGTGGACGCCGCGAGGAGACGCCCATGCCGTACCGCCCGCCGCTGGTCCCGTACGAGACGTTCGTGGCCGACCCGCCCGACCTGCCGGTCCGCGCCCCCGGCGAGGAGGGCGCCGACGACGTGCTGCGGGCCACTGTGGCCGGGACCGACGCGCACGGGGTCACGCTCACCGCGACCTGCGCGTCCGGCCGCACGCTCGTCGCGCGCATCGAGGCCGCCGGGGACGGGATCATCCGGGTACGCCTCGCCGACGACCTCTCGGTCCGCAGCCGGTCCGCAGCCGCGCTGACGCTGGTCCACCCGCAACCGCACCCGGCCACCGTGACCGTCGACGGCACGCACGTGCGCGTCGGTGCCGGCGGCGTGGTCGCCGAGGTGCGCCTGGACCCGTGGGAGCTGTGCTTCCGCACCCCGGACGGGCGGCTGCTGCTCGCCTCCGACGCCGGTACCCGGGACATCAGCGGCCGGCGCCGGACGCTGCCGCTGGGCCGCTCCACAGTCGACGGCGAGCCGGTCGCCTGGCACGAGAGCTTCGTGGCGCCGGGCGACGAACGGTTCGCCGGCTTCGGTGAGAAGTTCACGCCGCTGGACAAGCGCGGCCAGCGGCCGCTGATGTGGAACTTCGACGCCTTCGGCGGGGAGTCCGACCGGTCGCACAAGAACGTGCCGTTCTACCTGTCCGACCGGGGCTACGGCGTGCTTGTCGACAGCGGGCTGCCGGTGCAGTTCGACGTGTGCGCGAGCACCCACAGCAGCGTGCAGATCCTCGTCCCGGACGACCTGCTCGACTACTACGTGCTCGCCGGACCCGCCCCGGAGCGGGTCCTCGACCGGCTCGACGCGCTGACCGGGCGGCCGTACCTGCCGCCGCGGTGGGCGTTCGGCGCGTGGATCTCGTCCGGCTTCTTCCCGGACAGCCAGCAGCGGGTGCTGGAGCGGGCCCGGCGCCTCCGCGAGCGGTACGTCCCCTGCGACGTGCTGCACCTGGATTGCTACTGGCAGGTCGCCGGGCACTGGTCGGACCTGCGCTGGGACACCGACGCCTTCCCCGACCCGGACGGCATGCTCAAGGACCTCACCGAGCAGGGCTTCCGGGTGTGCCTGTGGATGAACCCGTACCTGATGACCGGCAGCCCGCTCTACGCCGAGGCCGAGGCCGCCGGGTTCTTCCTGCGGCACCCCGACGGCGGCACGTACGTCGCCGACACCTGGCACGGCAGCTACCCGGCGGGCGCCATCGTGGACCTCACCAACCCGGCCGCGGTGCGCTGGTTCCAGGGCCTGCTGCGGCCGCTGCTGGCGCAGGGCGTCGCGGTGTTCAAGACCGACTTCGCCGAGGGCGTACCCGCCGACGCGCTCGCCCACAACGGCATGACCGGCGTGGAACTGCACAACGTGTACGCGCTGCTGTTCAACGACGCGGTCGCCGACGTCACCGAGGAGGTGGCCGGGCACCGCACCGTGTGGGCGCGCTCGTCGTACCTGGGCGGGCAGCGGCACAGCGCCCAGTGGAGCGGCGACGTCAACGCCACCTGGCCCGGCATGGCCAGCACGCTGCGCGGCGGCCTGTCCCACGGGCTGTCCGGGGTGCCGTTCTGGAGCCACGACACCGGCGGCTTCCACGGCACGCCCGAGCCGGACCTGTATGTGCGCTGGACCCAGTTCGGCGCGCTGTCCCCGCTGGTGCGGCTGCACGGCACCACCAGCCGCCTGCCGTGGGAGTTCCCGCCCGAGGCGGAACGGCACGCGGTGGACGCGTTGCGGCTGCGCTACCGGCTGCTGCCGTACCTCTGGTCGGCGGCCGTGGCGAGCGCCCGCACCGGCGGCCCGATGATGCGGGCGCTGCTCGTCGACACCCCGGACGACCCGGTCGCCTGGACCACCGACCTGCAGTACCGCCTCGGCCCCGATCTGCTGGTGGCGCCGGTGCTCGACCCCTCCGGCGAACGCGCCGTGTACCTGCCGGTGGGCGACGACTGGCTGGACGCGTACACCGGGCAGCGGCACCCCGGCGGCCGGCACCTGCGGGTGAGCGTGCCGCTGGACCGGCTCCCGCTGTACGTGCGCCACGGCGCGCTGATCCCCACGGTGGCGCCCGCGGCGACGGCCGGGACCGGCCCGTTCCGGGACGTGACGCTGGTGGCCTGGGGCGGCGTCGACGGCGTGAGCGTGGTGCGGGACCCCGACGGCGACACCACGATCACCGCCGTGCGCGACGGCGACACGCTGCGCGTCCGGGTGGACGGGCCGCTCGACGTACGGCAGGTGAGCGTGGTCGGGACGGACCCGCCGCGCCGGGTGGTGCTCGACGGCGAGCCGATCCCGGTCACGCCGTTCGCGCCGTGGTTCCCGGGCCGGGCCCACCCGGCCGGAATCGCGCCTATTTAGTTTAAGCTGTAGCCGAACCCACGGCCGGGCGCAGGAGGCGGGCAGTACGTGATCAGCATCGACCGGCCGACGGCCGACCTCGGCGACGTGCGGGTGACCAACCGGGCCGCGGTGCTCCGGCACGTGCGCCGGCACGCCCCCTGCTCCCGGGCCGACGTCGCCGCGCGCACCGGGCTGAACAAGGCCACCGTCTCCAGCCTGGTCGCCGAGCTGATCGAGCACGGCCTGCTGCGTGAGACCGGGCTGACCGAGAACCGCGTCGGCCGCCCGGCCACCATGCTCGTCCTCGACGGCTCCCGCTACGTCGGGCTCGGCCTGCGCGTCGGCGCGGACGAAATGGTCGCGGTCGCCGCCGGCCTCGGCGGCGACCCGGTGCTCACCTGGCGGCGCGCATTCCCCGCCGCCACCGCCGGCCCCGAGGAGACGGTGAAGGCGCTCGTCGCGCTGGTCCGGCGCGCCGTCACCCGGGTCGGCGCGGACCGCACGGTGCTGGGCCTGACCGTGGCCGTGCCGGGGCTGGTGAACCCCGACGGCGACGTGCCGGTTGCCCCCGCGCTGGGCTGGCGCGGCGTGCCGCTGGCCGCGTCGGTGCGCCGCGCGCTGCGCGACCCCGGCTTCCCGGTCGCCGTCGACACCGAGGCCAACCTCGCCGTGCTGGCCGAGCGGCGGCACGGTCCGTACGCCGCCACGGCCGACCTGATCCACCTGACCGGTGGCCCGTCGATCGGTGCGGGCCTGATCAGCGGCGGCCGGCTGCTGCGCGGCGGCCGGGGCTTCGCGGGCGAGATCGGGCACCTGCCCCTCGCCGCGGACGGCCCGCCCTGCGACTGCGGGCGGCGCGGCTGCCTCACCGCGCTGCTCGGCGTGGACGCGGTGATCGGCCGCCTGCTACCCGGCGACGGGCCGGTCACCGACCACCTGCCGGAGATCGAACGGATCCAGGCCCTGGCCCGAGCCGGCGAGGAGCCGGTACGGACCGGGCTGACCGAGATCGGCCGGCTGCTCGGGCAGGCCGTGTCGGTCCTGTCCGGACTGCTCGACCCGGAGGTGGTGGTGGTCGGCGGGCACCTGGCGGCGCTCGCGCCGTGGCTGCTGCCGGCCGCCCACGCCGAACTCGCCGCCCGCACACCGGTCCCGCCCGGGGTGCGGCTGGAGGCCAGCACGCTCGGCTCGGCCGCCGGTGCGCTGGGCGGCGCCACCGCCGCACTCGCCACAGTGGAGGCGGGACGCCTGCCCGCCGGATGACCCCTTGACCGCACCCGCCGGAAGGTGTCAACCTCGGTAGCGCCGCGTTCCGGGACCGGGCAACCTGCGAAGCGGCGTGTTTTTCGGCGGTTGTCGAAGCGCTTCACCACCGCTCCGGGCCGACACCGCCGACCCCACCACCACCCCTTTTTCGCGTACGCGTCGCCGCATCACCGGCTCGTCCGTCGAAGCGCTTCGACGGACGAGCGGCGGCCCGAACGCCGACCGGAGGCGCCCGCCATGACCGACCCCGTCCCCCACCGTCTCGACGACCTGCTGGCCCGGCTCACCCTCCCGGAGAAGCTCGGCCTGCTGCACCAGTGGCAGGCACCGGTGCCGCGGCTCGGCCTGCGCGCCTTCCGCACCGGCACCGAGGCGCTGCACGGCGTCGCGTGGCTCGGCACCGCCACCGTCTTCCCGCAGGCGATCGGTCTCGCCGCGAGCTGGAACCCGGATCTCATCCGGGCGGTCGGTGCCGCCGTCGGCGACGAGGTGCGGGTCAAACACCGGGCCGACCCGGACCGCGTCGGCCTCAACGTGTGGGCGCCGGTGGTCAACCCGCTGCGCGACCCCCGATGGGGACGCAACGAGGAGGGCTGGTCCGAGGACCCGTGGCTGACCGGCGAGCTGGCCACCGCGTACGCGCTCGGGTTGCGCGGCGACCACCCGATCCGGCTGCGCACCGCGCCGACGCTCAAGCACTTCCTCGGCTACAACAACGAGACCGACCGGGCCACCACCTCCAGCGACCTGCCGCCGCGGGTGCTGCACGAGTACGAGCTGCCGGCGTTCCGCGCCCCGCTGGCCGCCGGCGCGGCGGTGGCCGTGATGGCGTCGTACAACCTGGTCGACGGCGTACCGGCGCACCTGAGCCCGCTGATCGAGGGCGAGCTGCGCGGCTACGCCGACGACGAGATCATGGTGGTCGGCGACGCCGGAGCGGTCGGCAACATCGCCGGAGTGCAGGAGTACCTGCCCGACCACGTGGCCGGCTTCGCCGCCGCGCTGCGCGCCGGGATCGACAGCTTCACCGAGGACGACGAGGACAGCACCCCCACAGTGGAGCGTCTCACCGAGGCGTTGGCGCGCGGGCTGATCGAGCCCTCCCACGTGGACCGGGCGGTGCGGCGGATCCTGTCCGTCCGGTCCCGCCTGGGCGACCTGGACCCCGATCCCCACGACGACGTACCGCCCCACACCCTCGACAGCCTCGCCCACCGCGAACTCGCCCGCGAGGCCGCCCGCCAGTCGGTCGTGCTGCTGCGCAACGACGGCCTGCTGCCGCTGCGCCCCGGCACCCGCGTCGCGGTGCTCGGCCCGCTCGCCGACGCCGTGCTCACCGACTGGTACAGCGGCACCCCGCCGTACACGATCAGCGCGTACGCCGGGCTGCTCGGACGGCTGCCCGAGGTGACCACCCACCCCGGCACGGACCGGATCACGCTGCACGCCGGCGACCGCGCGGTACGCCTCGACGGCGACGGCCCGCTGGCGCTCGGCGACACCGCGACCGAGTTCGAGGTGGTCGACTGGGGGCAGGACGTGGTGGCGCTGCGCGCGGTGGACACCGGCCGGTACGTCGGCGCCGACGACACCGGTGCCCTGGTGGCCGACCGCGACGGACCGGGCGGCTGGGTGGTCCGCGAGACGTTCCGCCTGCACCACCGGCCCGACGGCACCGCGCTGCTGCACCACCTGGCCACCGGACGGCACATCGGCGTCGCTCCGGACGGACGGCTGAGCGTCGCCACCGGCGACCCGGCCGCGTTCACCGTGACGCTCCTCGCCGACGGGGCCGCCGACGCCGCCGCGCTCGCCGCCGCCGCCGACGTGGCCGTGGTGGTGCTCGGCAACCACCCGATGGTCAACGGCCGGGAGACCGAGGACCGCGCCGACCTGGCGCTGCCCACCGGGCAGGCGGAGCTGCTGCGGGCCGTGCACGCCGCGAACCCGCGTACCGTGCTGGCGCTGACCAGCAGCTACCCGTACGCGGCCGGCTGGGCGCAGGAGCACCTGCCGGCGGTGCTGTGGAGCGCCCACGGTGGACAGGAACACGGCAACGGGCTGGCGGACGTGCTGCTCGGCGCCGCCGACCCGGGCGGGCGGCTCACCCAGACCTGGTACGCCGACGCCGCCGAACTGCCCGACCTGCTCGACTACGACGTCATCGGCGCCGACACCACCTACCTCTACCACCGGGGTGAGCCGCTGTACCCGTTCGGGCACGGGCTCAGCTACGCCGAGTTCGACTACGCTGACCTTCGGTTGAGCACCGCCGCGGCGCGTGCCGGCGAGGAGGTGGAGGTGAGCGTCGAGGTCACCAACACGGGCCGCCGCCCGGGCACCGAGGTCGTGCAGCTCTACACCCGGCAGCGGCGCTCCCGGGTCAAGCAGCCGCTGCGGCAGTTGCGCGACTTCGCCCGCGTCACGCTCGACCCGGGCTGCGCCGCCCGGGTGACGCTGTGCCTGCGTACCGCCGACCTGGCCTGGTGGGACGAGGCCCGGGCCGCGATGGTGGTGGAGGACGCGGTCCACTCGGTGCTGGTCGGCCGGTCCGCGCGGGACATCCGGCTGGCCGGCGCGCTGACGGTGACCGGTGGCGACGCGACCGCCGAGCCGGCGGGCTCCCGCTCCGGGGCGGCCCGGTGAACGGGCGGACCCCCGGTGAGCAGGTCACCATCGCCGACGTGGCCCGGCACGCCGGGGTGGCCGCCAGCACGGTGTCGTACGTGCTGAGCGGCAAACGCACCATCTCGGCCACCACCCGCGGGCGGGTGCTCGCCAGCGTCCGCGCGCTGGGCTACCACCCGCACGCCGGGGCCCGCGCGCTGGCCAGCCGCAAGGCGAACGTGATCGCGCTGGTGCTGCCGCTGCGTACCGGCATGCAGGTGCCGGTGGTGATGCGCTTCGCCACCGCCGTGGTCACCACCGCCCGCCGCTACGACCACGACGTGCTGCTGGTCACCGCCGACGAGGGCCCGGCCGGGCTGCACCGCATCGCCGGCAGCGCGCTCGTCGACG
This sequence comes from Micromonospora sp. WMMA1949, assembly GCF_027460145.1. Taxonomy (NCBI): domain Bacteria; kingdom Bacillati; phylum Actinomycetota; class Actinomycetes; order Micromonosporales; family Micromonosporaceae; genus Micromonospora; species Micromonospora sp. WMMA1949. Next base: position 5,778,841 of record NZ_JAPZBG010000001.1, read on the forward strand.
GCGTGCTGCTGATGGACGTCGAGCTGGAGGACTCCCGGGTGCCGCTGCTGCGGGAGCTGGCGCTACCCGGCGTCCTGATCGGGCACCCCGCCGACAGCACCGGGCTGGCCTGCGTGGACCTCGACTTCCGGCGCGCCGGTGAGCTGTGCGTGGAACACCTGGCCGCCGCCGGGCACCGGCGGATCGCGCTGCTCGGCGCGCCCGCCGCGGTCTACGACCGGGGCACCGGGTTCGCCCACCGCACCCGCGCCGGGGTACGCGCCGCCGCCGAGCGGCTCGGCGTCGACGCGGTGACCCGCTCCTGCGAGGAGGGACCGGCTGCGGTGCGCCGCGACCTGGAGGCGCTGCTCGCCGACCACCCGGACGTCACCGGGCTGGTGGTGCAGAACGAGTCGGCCGTCGGGCCGGTGCTCGCCACGCTGCCGCTGCTGGGCCGCCGGGTGCCCCGCGACGTGTCGGTGGTCGCGATCTGCCCGGACGAGCTGGCCGAGCAGTCCGGGCTCACCTGCGTACCGGTGCCCGCCGAGGAGGTCGGCCGGCAGGCGGTGGCGCTGCTGATGCGGCGGTTGAGCGGCGAGGCGGTGCCGGAGGTGACGCTGCTGGAACCGCACCTCACCGTGCGGGACACCAGCGCCGGCCGGTGACGGCGCACCGCATCCACGACACCGCCCCGGCCGCCGACTGGACCGACGCGTTCCTCACCGGCAACGGTGAGCTGGGCCTGATGGTCCACGGGCAGCCGCACGCCGAGCGGATCGTGGTCAATCATCACCGGCTCGTCCTGCCCAACGGCACCCGGGACGCCCGCGCGCCCGAACTGGCCAGCCGGATGCCGCACATCCGCGCGCTGGTGCTCGCCGGACGCCGCGCCGAGGCCGCCCGGCTGCTCACCGGCGGCCGGGAGCTGGAGTGGACCCAGTCGTTCCACCCCGGGTACGCGCTGACCGTCGACGCGCCGCCCGGCCCGGTACGCGACTACCGGCGCCACACCGACTTCACCACCGGGGAGGTGACCGTCGAATGGTCGGGCGGGCGGCGGCGCTGCTTCGCCTCCCGCGCCGACGGTGTCGCGGTGCTGCACCTCGACCAGGGCGACTGCGTCGTCGGGGCGACGGGTGAGCTACCCGGCAAACCGGCCGACGTGGTGTACGAGCAGGCCGCGTACCGCCGCGACGGTCTGGTGTTCCTGCGGGTCCGTGCCCGCTACCCGGCTGCCGGCGGGGCGTACGGGTTCGAAGGGCTCACGCTGCTGCGCGGCGACGTGAGCGTCGACGGCGACCGGGTACGCGTACGCGGACCGGCGCTGCTCACCACGCTCGTCGACCGGCCCGACGCGCCGCCCTGGCGGACCCGGGCATCGGAGCGGCGGCTCGCCGCGCCGGCCGGGAACTACGAGGCGCTGCTGGCCCGGCACGTGCCGCGCCATCTCGGCCCGTACCTCCGGGTCGGCCTGGACCTCGGCGTGCCCGCCGCCGACCGGGCGCTACCGGTGGGTGAGCTGCTGGCCCGGCAGGCCGCCGCGCCGGACCGGCTGGACCCGGCGCTGCTGGAACGGCTGTTCCACTCCGGCCGGTACCTGCTGTTCAGCGCCAGCGGGGTGCTGCCGCCCCGGCTGACCGGGCTGTGGCTGGGCTCCTGGGACGCGGCGTGGGCCGGTGACTTCACCACCGACGCGAACCTGAACCTGCAACTGGCGGGCGCCAACGTGGGCGCGCTGCCGGAGGTGACGGCGGCGCACGCCCGGCTGGTCGCCGCCCAGGTGGACCACTGGCGCGCCAACGCGCGGGCCGTGTACGGGTCGCGCGGGCTACTGGCGCCCAGCCGCACCGACGGCGAGCACGGGCACCTGTTCCACGTCCACCCCGACTGGCCGTTCACCGCGTGGCTGGCCGGCGCGGACTGGCTGCTGCACCCGCTGCACGAACACCACCTGGTCACCGGTGAGCCGCTGGGTGAGGTGGCCGGCTGGCTGGCCGAGGTGGCGGACTTCTTCGCCGACGTGCTGACCGCTGTGGACGGGCATCCGGCGCTGGTGCCGTCGTACTCACCGGAGACCGGCCCGTACGACGACACCGGCCGGGTCGCGCCGGTCGCGGTGAACGCCACCATGGACGTCGCCGCCGCCCGGCACGCGCTGCGGCTGGCCGCCGAGGTCACCGGCGAGGACCGGTGGGCCGGGGTGCGGCCGCCCGGCTACCTGGTGGACGGGCGCGGCGCGCTCGCCGAGTGGGCGTGGCCCGGCAGCACCGGCGACGAGGACCACAGGCACGTCAGCCACCTGTATCCGGTGTGGCCACTGCACGAGATCGATCCGGACGACACCCCGGAGCTGGCCGCCGCCGCGCACCGGGCGCTGACGCTGCGCGGAGACGAGAACCGGTCCGCGCACGGCAGCCTGCACCGGGCGCTCGCGGCGGCGCGGCTGCGCGACGGCGACCTGGTCGCGGCGAACCTGCGCAAGATCGTCGGCGCGGACATGTTCTTCCGGTCGCTGATGAGCGCGCACAACCCGGGCCGGAGGACGTACAACGCCGACGCCGCGCACGCGCTGCCGGCGGTGCTGATCGAGTCGCTGGTGCAGTCGCGCCCGGGAACGCTGCGGCTATTGCCCGCGCCGCTGCCGGGCCTGCCCGCCGGGACGCTGCGCGGCGTCACCTGCCGGGGCCGGGTCACCGTCGAGGAGCTGACCTGGGCGCCCGGCCGGGTGCGGGCGCGGCTGGTGTCGCCGGTGGCGCAGCGCGTGGTGGTGCACGCGCCCGGCGACTGCCGTGCGGTGGATCTGGCGCCGGACCGGCCGTGCGAGATGGCGTTCGGCTAGAGGTTGTCGGGCTGGTGCAGCGCCGGGTGGCTCTGCCCCGGCGCCGCGTACCAGGGCGGGGCGTCCTCGGCCAGCGCGGTGCCGATCCGCAGCCGCGCCCAGTCGTCCAGGGCGGGCAGCGCGTCCGGGGCGAACCAGGCCACCGCCAGCGACTCGTCGCCGTCGGCGGCCGGCGCCCCGCCGATGGCCCGGCAGCGGAACCAGATGTTCAGGTATTCGCAGGCGTCGCCGTTGGGGTAGACCACCGGGTGGGTGGCGACACCGGCGAGCCGGTCGATCGCCACGGTGACGCCGGTCTCCTCGTGGACCTCGCGCACCAGCGCGTCGGCCGGTTGCTCGCCCGGGTCGACCGTGCCGGCCGGGATCGACCAGCGGCCGTTGTCGCCCCGGCGGGCCAGCAGCACCCGTCCCGCGTCGTCGGTGACCACGCCGCTGACGCCGTACAGCATGAGCAGGTCGTGGCCGACGTGGCGGCGCAGCCGGGCGATGTAGGGCGAGACGGCCATGGCGAGCAGGCTACCGGCGGTCCTGCCGGTGCCGCCGGACCATGCCCTCGGCCAGCGCCGCGCCGTCCAGGTCCCCGGCGGCCAACCTGCCGGCGACGGTACGGCGCACGATCCGGTCCGCGAGGGCCGGAGCGTGCCGGGCCAGCGCCAGTTCGATCCGGCCGCGCCGGGTGGTGGCCACGTCCCGTGGTGCGCGCCGGGCCGTGGCGGCGCGCAGGATCGCGGCCACCACCCCCTCGACCGGTTCCGGACGGGACACCCCGTTCAGCGACAGCCCGGCCGCCACGGTGCTGTCGTGGATCGGGGACGCGACCATGCTGGGGTAGACGACGCTGACGCCGACGTGGGTGCCTACTTCGTGGCGCAGCGCGTCGGCGTACGCGACGAGCGCCCGCTTGCTGACCCCGTACGCGGCGGCGAGCGGCAGCGGCAGCACGGCCATCCGGCTGGCCACGAAGATCACCCGCCCGCGGGCCGCCTCCAGGGCCGGCATCGCGGCGGCGGTGGTCCGCCAGGCGGCGAGCAGGTTCACCTCGATCTGGCGGCGTACCACCTCGTCCGGCGGCAGCTCGGCGGGTGCGGGCCCGCCGACGCCGGCGTTGTTGACGAGCAGGTCGAGCCCGCCGAGCCGGTCGATCGCGGCGGCCACCGCCGGTGGCGTCGCGGCCGGGTCGGTCAGGTCGACGCCGAGCACGGGCGGTGTGGCGTCGGGGTCGGCGTGCAGGTCAAGCCCGACCACGTGGGCGCCGGCGGCGGTGAGCGCGGCGCCGAGATGCTGCCCGAACGTGCCCCGGGCACCGGTGACCAGCACCCGCCGTCCGGCCAGAGCGCCTGCTCCGGCGGCCGGGTTCCGGCCTGCCGCGCTCATCGTGCCGCTCCGGCGCGGCGACGGCCGGCGGCCAGTTCGCGGCCCAGCTCGGCCAGGTAGACGTCGAAGTCGACGCGCATGTGCGGGCGGCGCTGCCCCCACCGGGCGGTGGCGGCGCGCAGCTCCTCGCGGCAGGCGGCGGCCTGACGGGCCGGATCCGGCGGCGCCCAGGTGCCGGCCAGCCGCGCGGCCACCAGCCGGGCCTGCGCCTCGACCAGGGGGAACGCCGCGCCGGTGGACTGCATCAGCCCGACGAACGCCAGCCCGGGGGCGTCCAGGTGGAACACGTGCCGGTACAGCGACAGCCGGTCCGCGCCGTCGCCGAGCAGCGCCGGGTCGAGGAACGGCATCTCGACGCGGTAGCCGGTGCACCAGACGACCAGGTCGACCTCGTCGTGGCGGCCGTCGGTGAACTCGACCCGGTCGCCGTCGAAGCGGGCGATGCCGGGCCGCGCCTGGATGTCGCCGTGGGTGAGCCGGGACAGCAGCGCGTCGGACAGCGTCGGGTGGTCCTGGAGGAAGCCGTGCGCCGGTGCGGGTAGCCCGTACCGGGTGGGCGGCCCGACCGCTGTGGTGATCATGGTCTGGCTGATCCGCTGCCGCAGCCGCCACGGCAGCCGGCGGGCCAGCGCGCCGTTGAGCGTGTCCGACGGGCGGCCCAGCAGGTACTTGGGCACCACCCACACGCCGCGGCGCAGCGACAGCAGCGTGCGCGCGGCGGCGTACGAGGCGTCGACGGCGATGTCCATGGCGGAGTTGCCGCCGCCGACGACGAGGACCCGGCGCCCGGCGAGCTGTTCCGGGCCGCGGTAGTCGTGGCTGTGCATCTGCTCGGCGGTGCACTCGCCCGGGTACGGCTCGGGCCGCTTCGGCACCCGGTTGTGCCCGTTGGCGACCACCACCGCCTCGACGTCGACATCGACCGGGCCGTCCGGGCCGGTGGCCCGCACCCGCCAGCCGTCGCCGGTGCGGGTGACCCGTTCGACGGTGTGGCGCAGCCGTACCGCCTCGCGCAGCCCGAACCGGTCGGCGTAGTCGCCGAGGTAGCCCGCGACGCGGGTGTGGTCGGGGTAGTCCGGCCAGTCGGCCGGCATCGGGTGGTCGGCGAACTCGGTACGCCCCTTGCTGGTGTTCAGGTGCAGCGTCCGGTACGCGGGCGAGCCGAGTGCGCCGTACACCCAGAGGCCACCGAGCGTGTCCGCCGCCTCGAACGCGACGGCCGGGACACCGGCGTCGGCCAGCGCCTTGAGTGTGGCCAGTCCGGCGGCTCCGGCGCCGACGACAGCGACCCTCGGTGTGGCCATACCCGCCCCCTTAATCCAACGACTGATGGATAATCCCCGGAGCGCGGGCCGGCGTCAAGGGCGGGCGTCTCCCGGATCGGCCCGGTACAGCGCGTCGAGGAAGCGGTGCACGAACGCGCGGAACTCGCGCCGCTCCCGGGCGCCGGAGCCGGCCCCGGCGGCGAGCGCCACCACGTGCCCGTGCACCGCCCAGACCAGGGAACGCACCGTCACATGCGGCGTCGGCTCGGTCAGCGCGCCGGCACCGGCCGCCGCCACCAGCAACTCCTCGACCAGCCCGTACAACGGCGCGGCGTAGCGGCGGTCCAGTTCGCCGTGCCGCTGCGGCTCCAGCCAGCGGCGCAGCCACAGCGCGGTCGTCTCCGGCCGGTCCTCCAGGAAGTCGACGAACACGTCCACCAGGTCGTGCAGCGCCCGCAGCGCGTCGCGCGGCCCGGCCGACAGGGCCGCCCGGGCGCGTTCCCCGGCCGCCTCGATGACCTCCCGTTCGGCGCTGAACACGCGGGCGAAGCAGGCGTCGTAGAGCTGCGCCTTGGTGCCGGTGTGGTGCACGACGGTGGCCGCGTCCACTCCCGCGGCGGCGGCGACGTCGCGGACGCTGACCGCGTCGAAGCCCCGCTCGGCGAACAGCGCGGTGGCGGCGGCGAGCACCAGGTCACGGGTCGGCCGCTGGTCGTCGCGGCGGGGCCGGCCCGGCCGGCGGCGAGGCATGGTCATCCGGCCATTGTTCCCCCTACAATCCAGCAACCGTTGGATTGGGGGCGGCGCGCCCCGAGGACAGGAGACCGCCATGACCGGGCTGGATCAGCGCTCCGACGCGGTCACCCTGCCGCGCGGCCCGCTCGTCGGATTCGCCACCGGCTCACTCGGCATGGGTGTCTGGGTGACAGTGCCCGGCCTGCTGCTGCTCTACTTCCTGACCGACGTGCTGGCGGTCGCGCCGTGGCTCGCCGGGCTCACGCTGCTGCTGCCGAAGATCGCCGACGTGCTGCTGCACCCGTGGATCGGGCACCGCTGCGACGTGGAGCAGGCCCGCCGCGGGCACCGCCGCCGGCTGCTGCTGGCCGGGTGCGCGCTGCCGCTGGCGTTCGCCGCCCTGTTCGCCGTCCCCGGCGGGCTCACCGGCGCCGCCGCGGCCGGCTGGGTGGCGGTGTTCTTCGTCGCCGGCAACCTGCTGTTCGCCGCGTACCAGGTGCCCTACCTGGCGACGCCGGCGGACCTGCGGATCGGCTACCACGAGCGGACCCGGCTGATGGCCTTCCGGATGGTGGTGCTGACGCTCGGCATCCTCGTCTCCGGGCTGCTCGCGCCGCTGCTGGCCGGCGGCGACGACGCCACCCGCGACGGTTACCTGCTGATGGGCGTGGTGCTGGCGGCCGGGATGTTCGCCGCGATGCTGGTCGGTGTCGCCGGGATCGGCCGGTTGCGCCGTACCGCCGCCGACACGGCGCCGCCGCACGGCCCGGGCGGGTGGCGGGCGCTGGCGGCGAGCCTGCGGGACCGGCAGTTCCGCTGGCTGGTCGGCGCGTACCTGGCCATGTCCACCACCACCCACCTGGTGCTCGCCGGTGTGCCCTACTACGCCGAGTACGAACTGGGCCGCCCCGGCCTCACCACGGTGCTGGTGGCCGCGTTCGTCGCACCGGCGCTGCTCGTCACCCCGGGCTGGCTCGCGGTGGCGCGGCGGATCGGTAAGCAACGTGCCCTGCTCGCCGCGCAGGCCGCGTTCGCCGCCGGGTCGCTGGTGCTGGCCGTCGGCCGCCCCGCCGGGCTGCCGGTGCTGGTGGCCGCCGTGGCGGTGCTCGGGGTGGCGTTCGCCGGCATGCAACTGCTGCCGTTCTCGATGCTGCCCGACGTGATCCGCGCGGCCGGCGGCACCGAGCGGGCCGGCACGTACACCGGGGTGTGGACCGCCACCGAGGCCACCGGCGCGGCGCTGGGCCCGTACGCGTACGCGCTGTGCCTCGCCGCCGGCGGGTTCGTGGCCTCGACCGCCGGGCAGAGCGTGACCCAGTCCCCGGCCGCGCTGGACGCGCTGCGCTACGGCTTCGGGCTGCTGCCCGCCGCCGTGATGGTGGTCGCGGTGCTGCTGCAGCGCCGCTACACCCTCGACGGCACGGCCCGCGTGGACGCCGCCGGATAGACTTCGCCCCCGATGGACGCCGAGCTCGCCACCGACACCCGACCCTGCGCCCACTGCGGACGCGACGTGCCGCAACGCGCCGGCGCGGGCCGCCCGTTCCGCTACTGCCGGGACAACGACGGCGCCTGCCAGCGGGCCGCCCGCAACTCGCGGATGCGCCACCGCAACTCCCCCGGCCTGCCCGGGCAGGTGGCGCGCACCTGGGAGGCGGTGGACCGGCTCGACCAGATCGTGGAGACGCTCACCGAGGCGCTGCACGCCGAATTGTCACCGGCCGGCGTGGAACGCCAGCTCGCCGAGTTGCGCGCGGAGACGTCGGCGCAGGTCGCGGCCGCGCACGCCGAACGCGACGAGGCCCGCCGCGAGGCCGAGGACGCCACCGCCGCGGCGGCCCGGGACCGGCAGCAGGCCCGCGCCGCGTACGCCGACCGCGACGCCGCCGCCGACCGCGCCGAGCGGGCGGAGGCCGCCGCGTCCGCCGCCGCCGACCGGGCCGCCGCCGCCGAGGAGGCCCGCGACGCCGCCCGCGCCGAGGCGGGCGCCGCGCAGGCGCTGCGGGTGCAGGCCGAACGCGACCGCGACACCGCCCGGCAGGAACTGCGCACGGTACGCACCGAACGCGACGCCGAACGCCGCCGAGCGACCGAGCTGGCCGCCGAGCGGGACGCCGCCCGCGCCGACGCCGAGCGGGCCACCCGCTCCGCCACCGAAGCGCTGGACCGGGCCGAACAGTCCCGCGCCGACGCGCAGGCCGCCCAGGCACGAGCCGGCGAGGCGGAACGCGCGGCCCGGGCCGCCATCGAGCGGGCCGACGCGCAGGCAGCCACCGCGCGGCAGGCAGTCGTCGAGCGGGACCGGGCCGAGGCGGCGCTGGAGCGGGTCCGGGCCGAATCGAGCGCGGCGGTCGAGCACGCTCTGGCCGAGGCGGCAAGGGCGACTGAGCAGGCGCGCGCCGCCGCCGGCGAGCGGGACGCGCTCGCCGCGGAGCTGGCCGAGGCGCGGCGGGCGGTGAGCGCCGCCGAGGCCCGGGCGGCCGAGCTGGCCGCCCGGACGGCGGTGATCGAGGCCGACCGGGACGCCGCGCAGCGGCGCGCCGGGCAGCTCGCCGACCAGGTCAGTGATCTCGCGACGGCGCTGGCGCGGCTCGGTACGCGTACCGGCTGAGCGCCACGGGCTGGGAACGGGGCAGCGCCGCACCCGGCTCTCCGGCGAGGATCGAAGGCATGGGAAAGACGTACGAGCGCATCGACGGCCGGCTGCGGGACTTCGTCGAGGCACAGCCGATGTTCTTCGTCGCCACCGCCCCGCTCTCCGGTGACGGCACCGTCAACCTGTCCCCGAAAGGCCTACGCGGCTGCTTCGCGGTGCTCGACGAACACACCGTGGCATACCTCGACTTCGCGGGCAGCAACGCCGAGACCATCGCCCACCTGCGGGAGAACGGCCGGATCACGCTGATGTGGTGCGCGTTCACCGGCCCGCCCAACATCGTGCGGGTGCACGGGCGCGGCGAACCGGTGTTCCGCGACGACCCGCGCTGGCCCGGCCTGCTGAAGCACTTCCCCGACATCGACCCGGGTCCGCACGGCGTGCGCGCGATCATCGTGGTGCACGCCGAGCTGATCCGCGACACCTGCGGCTACGCGGTGCCGTTCATGACCTACGACGCCGACCGGGACCTGCACGAACGCCGGTTCGCCCGGGAGGACGACGCGTCGCTGAGCGCGTACTTCGCCGGCAAGGACCACGTCGCGACCAGCATCGACGGGCTGCCCGGCCTGCCGTTGCCGCTGCCGCCCACCCCGGCGGTGTGAGCGCGGTCAGTGGATGCCGGCCATCAGGCGCCGGATCTGGCGGGTGAACATCACCGCGGCCAGGCCCAGCACCACCGAGGCCAGCCCGAAGGTCAGGAAGTACACCGGCTGGGACCACCTGTCGGCCAGCCGGGCCACCTGACCGCCGATGGCGTCGCCGACGGCGGTGGCGAGGAACCACAGGCCCAGCATCTGGCTGGCGTACTTGACCGGCGCGAGTTTCGTGGTGGCGGACAGGCCGACCGGGCTCAGCGACAGCTCGCCGGCGACCTGGATGGCGTACACCGCGACCAGCCACAGCGGTGAGACCAGGTCGCCGCCGACGGCGGCCCGCGCGGCTGCGGCCATCAGCACGAACGACAGGCCGTTGAGCACCAGGCCGACGGCGAACTTCGTGGGCGTGGACACCCGGTGCCCGAGCTTGAGCCACAGCGCGGCGGCCAGCGGCGCGCCGATGATGATGAGGATCGGGTTCACCGACTGCAACCAGGACGCCGGGAACGTGAACCCGCCCACCGACCGGTCGGTCTGGTCGGCGGCGAAGATGTTCAGCACCGACCCGGCCTGGTCGTAGATGAGCCAGAACGAGGCGGCGAACACGAACAACCACACGTACGCCTTCATCCGGCTGCGTTCGGTGCCGCTGATCTCCCGGTCGGTGAGGATCCGCGCGAAGTAGCCGACAGTGACCAGCACCGTCACCACGGTGAGCAGGTTGACCACCGTGTCGACGGTGAACCAGCCGGCCACCAGCAGCACGAGCAGCGCGGCGAGCACCACGACGCTCGCCGCGCCGATGCGGGTCAGCGCGCGCCGCCGGTCCGCGCCGAGCAGCGGGTCCGCCGGGCGGGCGCCCGCGTCGCCGAGGTTGCGCCGGCCCAGCACGTACTGCAGGACGCCGAAGGTCATGCCGACCGCGGCGGCACCGAACCCCAGATGCCAGTTGATCTTCTCGCCGAGGAAGCCGGTGATCAGCGGGGCGATGAACGCGCCCAGGTTGATGCCCATGTAGAAGATGGAGAACCCGGCGTCGCGGCGCGGCGAGTCCCGCTCGTACAGGTCGCCGACCATGGTGGAGATGTTCGGCTTGAGCAGGCCGGTGCCGAGCACGATCAGGGCCATGCCGGCGAACACGCTCCACCCGGTGGGGATCGCCATCACGTAGTGACCGGCGGCGATCACCACGCCGCCCCACAGCACGCTGCGCCGCGCGCCGATCAGCCGGTCCGCGACCCAGCCGCCCGGCAGCGCCATCAGGTAGACCATGGCGTTGTAGGTGCCGTACACGGCGTTGGCGCTGGACTCGCCGAGGTCCAGGCCGCCGTCGGCGACCGCGGCGGTCAGGTAGAGCACCAGGATCGCCCGCATGCCGTAGAAGCTGAACCGCTCCCACATCTCGGTGAGGAAGAGCGTGGACAGCGCGCGGGGATGACCGAAGAAGGTCTTCCCGGCGGGTGGTCGGGCTCCGACCGGCGCGTCACTGCTCATCGTCACCTCCGGCGCGCAAACAGGTGGGTAACATCCCCGTTGGCAGGCGAAACACTCCACCGATTCGGCCCGGCCGGGGACGACCCCGCCGGGCAGCTGTCATGGCCGGTTACCCTTGACTCTCCCGACCCGCGTACGGCCCTGTCGCCGTGGGCCGGGGAATGGGCGAGCGGTGACCGGTCGTTACACGTGAAGACCAGCACCACGAACGAGGGGAAGTCGATCATGGGCGAGCGCATGCTGCGCGGTAGCCGACTGGGCGCGGTCAGCTACGAATCCGACCGCAACACGGAGCTCGCGCCGCGCCAGACCCGCGAGTACCTCTGCGCCAAGGGCCACCAGTTCGAGGTGCCGTTCGCCGTCGACGCCGAGGTCCCGACGACCTGGGAGTGCAAGTTCGACGGCAGCGTCGCCCGCCTGGTCGACGGCACCGAGCCGGAGCAGAAGAAGGCCAAGCCGCCGCGTACCCACTGGGACATGCTGCTGGAGCGGCGCTCGATCGCCGAGCTGGAGGACATCCTCGCCGAGCGGCTCCAGGAGGTCCGGACCCGCCGCGGTCGTGCCTGACCGTCCGTAACGCGCCGAAACGCCCCCGGGATCACCCGGGGGCGTTTCGCTGTCCGCACCGCCTCAGCGGTCGACGATCTCGCCCTCGATGGCCTTGCCCGGGTCGGTGACCGGCTGCTGCGCCGGCGCGGGGGCCGGCTCCGGGGCCGGCTGCGACGCGCCCCGGTACACGCGCACCCGGCGCGGCCCGAACAGGTCACCGGCGACCATCGACGACACCCGCCGCTCGGTGGCCCGGCGCACCCCGCCACCGGCCAGCCGGCGCAGCGGCGGCACCAGCAACAGCAGGCCCACCACGCCGCTGACCAGGCCCGGCAGCGCCAGCAGCAGCGCACCCAGCAGACCCACGAGGCCGTCTGTCACCTCGGGGCCCGGCGGACGGCCGGCCTGCGCCGCCGCGCGGAAGCCGCGCCACGCCCGCATGCCCTCGCGGCGCAGCAGCACCAGCCCCAGCAGGGACGCCCCGAACACCAGCAGCACCGCCGCGCCGAACCCGACGGCCCGGCCGACCAGCACGAAAACGGTCAGCTCCAGCAGCGCCAACAGCAGCAGGGCCGGTGGTACGAACTTCAGTCCTCGGCGCATCTCACCTCATCAGCCCGGGGTCATCACGCCCCTCAAGCATGACACGCCCCGGCTCAAGGCCAGCGCGCGAGCGCATCCGGGCGCGACGGCGCTGTCGCCAGGCGGTCCCGCACCCCCCACCGGGTGACCCGCCACAGCGCCTCCGCCACGATCAGCGGGCTCATCTTGCTGTCGCCGTGTTCCCGCTCGGCGAACGTGATCGGCACCTCTACGATCCGCACCCCGGCGCGGTGCGCCAGCCGCGACAGCTCCACCTGGAACGCGTACCCCTGGGACCGCACCGAGTCCAGGTCGATCGCGTCCAGCGCGCTGGACCGGTACACCCGGTAGCCGCCGGTGGCGTCGCTGACCGGCATGCCCAGCGCCAGCCGCGCGTACAGGTTGCCCACCCGGGACAGCAGCAGCCGCCGCCACGGCCAGTTCAGCACCCGCGCGCCGCGCGTCCACCGGGAACCGATCACCACGTCGGCGTCGCGGGCGGCGTGCAGCAGCGCCGGGAGGTCCTCCGGGGCGTGCGAGCCGTCGGCGTCCATCTCCACCACCGCGTCGTAGCCGCGGGAACGCGCCCAGGCGAAACCGGCCAGGTAGGCCGCGCCGAGCCCCTCCTTGCCCTCGCGGTGCAGCACGTGCACCCGCGGGTCGTTCCCGGCGATCGTGTCGGCGATCGCGCCGGTGCCGTCGGGGCTGTTGTCGTCGGCGACGAGGACGTCCACCGCCGGCGCCGCCTCGCGTACCCGGGCGACGATGCGCCCGACGTTGTCGGCCTCGTTGTAGGTGGGGATGACCACCAGGACCCGCCCCACCCCGGGATGGCCGACCGTCCGCCTGTCGGCTGCCACGCCCACCGTCGCACCGCCTCTCGTCGGCTCAGCCGGGAGCGGCCTCCCGGCGGCGGCGCAGCACGGCCGCGCCGGCCAGGGCCGCGACCGCCAGCGCCGTCAGCGCCACCTCCGGCCACACCCCGGCCGTGGTCGCCGGGGTACGCCCGTCGCCGAGTTCCATCTGCCGCACCACCACCGCGGCGGTGTTGAACCCGGTCGCACCGTCTACCCGTCCGTCCGGGGAAACGAACCCGGACACCCCGACCGTGGAGGCCATCAACGCGGCCCGGCCGTGCTCCACGGCCCGCAACCGCACCATGGCCAGCTGCTGGCGGGCCTCGGCCACGTCGAACGTGGCGTTGTTGGTCTGCACCACCAGCAGCTGCGCGCCGCCGGTGACGGTGTCCCGGACGATGCCGTCGTAGGCGACCTCGAAGCAGATCACGTCGCCGAGCACAGCCGGGCCGGTGTTCAGCACGCCGGGACGGTCACCGGCCACGAAATCGGACCGGACCCGGTCGACCTGGGAGCTGACCTTGCGGGCGATGGAGCGCAGCGGCACGTACTCGGCGAACGGCACCGGATGCCGTTTCGTGTACACCTGGTCCAGATCCGGGCCGGTGCCCGGGCGCCACAGCAGCCCCGCGTTGCGCACCTCACCCTGCCCGGGCCCGACCAGCACCGCGCCGACCAGGATCGGCGCGCCGATCGCGTCGGCGGCCTGGGAGATCCGCTCCCCCGCGCCCGGGTTGCGCAGCGGGTCGATGTCGCTGGAGTTCTCCGGCCACACCACCACGTCGGGGCGTTCCTGCCCGCCTTCGGTGACCCGCCGCGCCAGCTCCAGCGTCGCGTCGACGTGGTTGTTCAGCACCGCCTGCCGCTGCGCGTTGAAGTCCAGCCCGAGGCGGGGCACGTTGCCCTGCACGATGGCCACGGTGACGGTGTCGCCCGCGCCGCGTACCCCGGTCGGCACGGCCGAGCCGGCGGCCAGCAGCGCCACCAGCGCGGCGGTCAGCCCGGCGACCGGCCGCCACTGCCCGGGCGTACGCCGCCAGTCCCGCCACGCGGCGGCGACCAGCAGCCCGCCGGCGACCGCGACGGCGAACGTGACCAGCGGGGCGCCGCCGAGCGCGGCGAGCTTCAGCAGCGGCGAGGTGTCCTGGCTGAACGCCAGCCGCCCCCACGGGAACCCGCCGAACGGGGCGCGGTCGCGCAGCGCCTCCTGCCCCACCCACAGCACGCCGGTGAGCAGCGGCCACGCCGCCCGGTGCCGGTCCGCCAGCGGCGACACCCAGGCGGTGGCGGCGCCCAGCAGCGCCAGGAACGCGGCCTGCAGCAGCGACAGCAGCGCCCACGGCAGGTAGCCGGTGTGCAGGTTCGTCCACTCCAGCAGCGGCGCGAACAGCGCCAGCCCGGTCAGGAAGCCCAGCCCGGCGCCGGCGCGCAGCCGCCGCCGGTGCACGGCGGCGGCCAGCAGCGCCACCCCGACCGGTGCGAGCGGCCACATCCCGTACGGCGGGAACGCCAGCAGCAGCGCCACCCCGGCCAGCACGGCGGCCGGCACGGCGAGCGTCAGCGGCAGGGGACGCGCGCCGCCGTCACCGGGTGCCCCGTCGGTGGCACGCGGCTGTTCCCGGTCCAGCGTCGTCACCGGCTTCTCCCCACGATCACGGGCCGAAGGCTACCCGCCCGTACCGGCCGTCGGCCGAACCGGTGTGGGGCGTGCCACCGACGCGGCGCCGGCAGGCGACAATCGGGCGCATGCGGTTCGGTGTGCTCGGCGCGACCCAGGCGTACGCGGCCGACGGCAGCGTGCTGCCCGTCACCGGTGGGCGGCTGCGCGCGCTGCTGGTGCTGCTGCTGCTCGACGCCGGCCGGACCGTGCCGCCGCGGCGTCTCATCGACGGCGTCTACGGCGACCGGCCGCCCGAGCAGGCCGCGAACGCGCTGCAGTCGCAGGTGTCGCGGCTGCGCCGGCTGCTGCCCGACGCGCCCGTCGAGTTCGGCCCGGCCGGCTACCGGCTGGCGATCGATCCGCAGCGGGTCGACGTGCACCGGTTCTCCGGGCTGGCCGCGGCCGGGCGGGCGGCGCTGGCCGCCGGTGACCCGGCCGGGGCGGCGGCGCTGCTGCGCGACGCGCTCGCGCTGTGGCGCGGCGAACCCCTGGCCGACGTGACGGACGCGCCGTTCGCCGACGCCGAGGCGGCCCGGCTGCGTCAGGCGCGCCTGGCCGCGGTCGAGGACCGCGTCGAGGCGGAACTGGCCCTCGCGCCGGCCGGCGCGCCGCTGATCGCCGAGCTGCGGGACCTGGTGGCGGCGCATCCGCTGCGGGAGCGGCTGCACGGGCTGCTGATGCGGGCGCTGCACGGCGCCGGCCGCCGCGCCGAGGCGCTCGCCGTCTACGCCGACGCCCGCCGGATCCTGGCCGAGGAGCTGGGCACCGACCCGTCGGCGGAGCTGGCCGCCCTGCACACGGCGCTGCTGCGCGACGACGCCGCGCCGCCCGCCCGGCTGCCCAGCCCGCTCACCAGCTTCGTCGGCCGGGAACCGGAGCTGCGGCGCGTGCACGAGCTGCTCGGTACGGCACGGCTGGTCACCCTGCACGGCCCGGGCGGCGCCGGCAAGACCCGGCTGGCCACCACCGTCGCGTCCGGCCACGACGGGCCGGTGTGCCTGGTGGAGCTGGCGGCCGTGGCGCCCGGCGCACCGGTCGCGCCCGCCGTGCTGGCCGCGCTGGACCTGCGCGACGCGGGCCTGCGCACCCCCGGCGGCCCGGCCGACCTCACCGACCGGCTGGTCGCCGCGCTGGCCGACCGGCGGCTGCTGCTGGTGCTGGACAACTGCGAGCACGTCATCGACGACGCGGCCCGGCTGACCGGCCGGCTGCTCGCCGCCGCGCCCGGGCTGCGGGTGCTCGCCACCAGCCGGGAACCGCTGGGCCTCACCGGCGAGGCCCTGTGCCCGGTCGGTGGGCTGCCCGCCCCGGACGGGCCGGCCGCACCGCGGGCAGCCGCCGCGTACCCGGCGGTGCGGCTGTTCACCGACCGGGCCGCCGACGTGTCGCCCGGGTTCACCCTCGACGCCGGCACCACCCCGGCGGTGCTGCGGATCTGCCGTACCCTCGACGGGCTGCCGCTGGCCCTGGAGCTAGCCGCGGCGCGGCTGCGCGCCCTGCCGGTGACGCAGGTCGCGGCGCGCCTGGACGACCGGTTCCGGCTGTTGCGCCGCGGCGACCGCACCGCTGCGCCCCGGCACCGCACGCTGGAGGCGGTCGTGGGGTGGAGCTGGGACCTGCTCGACGCCCCGGAGCGGCGGCTGGCCGCCCGGATGAGCGTGTTCGCCGGCGCGGCCGACCTGGCCGCGGTGCAGGCGGTGTGCGCGCCGGACGCCGGTGACGTGCTCGACGTGCTGACCGGCCTGGTGGACAAGTCGCTGGTGGAGGCCACCGGTGGGCGCTACCGGATGCTGGAGACGATCCGCGAGTTCGCGGCGGCCCGGCTGGCCGAGGGCGGCGAGACCGGGCGGGTGCGGGCCGCGCACGCCGCGTACTTCCTGGATCTGGCGCTGGCCGGCGACGCGGGCCTGCGCGGCGGCGGCCAGGACCGGTGGCTGCGCCGCCTCGACGCCGCCCGCGACGACCTGCACGCGGCGCTGCGGCACACCGACACCGCCACCGGGTTGCGGCTGGTCGCGGCGCTGGCGTTCTACTGGTGGCTGCGGGGCCTGCGCGGGGAGGGCGCGGCGCTGGCCCGGCGGTTGGTCGACCGGCTCGACGGCCCGCCCGACGGCCTCGCCGAGGAGTACGCGCTGGGCCTGCTGGTCGCCACGCTCGCCGGTGGCGGCGAGCGCAGCGAGGTCGACACCGCGTCGCGGATCCTGTGGACCATGGCCCGGCCGCCCCGGCATCCGTTCCTGCTGTACCTGTCCGGCATGGCCAGCGGTCCCCCGTCGCCGCAGGACGCGGCGGCGCTGCACGAGCAGGCCGTCCGGGACCGGCTGCTCGGCACGGATCCGTGGAGCAGGGCGCTGGGCCGGCTGGGCACCGCGATGGTCGGTCTGCTGCACGGCCGGCACGAGCAGGCCCGCATCGAGCTGGACGCCGCGCTGGCCGGTTTCCGGGCCCTCGACGACCGCTGGGGGATGATCGTGACGCTGTCCACCCGCGCCGAGGCCGCCTACCGCACCGGTGACGTCGCATCGGCGGCCGCGCCGATGGCGGAGGCCCTGGACCTGGCCGAGCAGCTCGGCTCCACCCTGGACCTCGCGGAACTGCTGCGGACCCGCGCCGACGGGCGGCTGGTCGCCGGTGACCTGACCGGCGCGGCGGAGGACTACCGGCGGGTGCGGCACATCGCCGGGCCGGCCGGCGCGCCGGAACTGGTGGCCGCCGCGGACCTGGGCCTCGGCGAGATCGCCCGCCGCGACGGCGACCCGCAGCGCGCGCGGACGTTGTGCGAACGGGCCGTCGCGCAGTGCCCGTCGGGCTGGTTCGGCGCCGATGTGGTGCGGCTCGCGGCGCTGGTGACGCTCGGGCAGCTCGCCGACACCACCGGCGACCCGGCTGCCGCCCGCGCCTACTACCGGCAGGTCCTCACCGCCGGCGTCGGCGTGTGGGACGTGCCGGTGGTGGCCGCGGCAGCCGACGGACTGGCCGGGCCGCTGCTGCGCGCCGGCGACCCCGAGTCGGCGGCCCGGCTGCTGGGCGCGGCGGCGGCGCTGCTCGCAGGCACCGGCGCCGCCGACGCCCCGGCCGGCACGCCGACCGCCGTCACGCTGCGGGAACACCTGGGCGAGGCGGCGTTCGCCACCGCGTACGCCCGAGGCGCGGGCCTGCCCCGGCAGCGGGCGCTGGCGCTGGTCGACGGGCGCTGACCGGCGCGGCGCCGCCCGGTGCGCGCACGGTACGCGCCCGGTCAGCGGCGCCGGTGACGCTGACACCATGACCGACGACGCGACGGCCGTGCTGGCCGACGGGATACGAAAAACGTACGGACGCACCACCGCCCTGGACGGCTTCGACCTGGCCGTGCCGGCCGGCACCGTCTACGGGGTGCTGGGCCCCAACGGGGCGGGCAAGACCACAGCGGTGCGGATCCTCACCACGCTGCTGCGTTTCGACGCCGGCCGGGCCCGGGTGGCCGGGCACGACGTCGCCGCCGCCCCGGACCGGGTTCGTGAGGCGATCAGCCTGACCGGCCAGTACGCGGCGGTCGACGAGGTGCTCAGCGGCCGGCAGAACCTGGTGCTGTTCGGGCGGCTGCGCCGGCTGAGCGCGCGCCGGGCCCGCCTCCGCGCCGAGGAACTGCTGGACCGGTTCGGGCTGACCGAGGCCGCCGACCGGTCGGCGGGCGGCTACTCCGGTGGGATGCGCCGCCGCCTGGACCTCGCGGCCAGCCTGGTGGTGCCGCCGCGGGTGCTGTTCCTCGACGAGCCGACCACCGGCCTGGACCCGCGCAGCCGCAACGGCCTGTGGACGGCGGTGCGGGAACTCGTCGCCGACGGCACCACCGTTCTGCTCACCACCCAATATCTGCAGGAGGCCGACCATCTCGCCGACCGGGTGTGCGTCATCGACTCCGGCCGGGTCGTGGCCGAGGGCACCCCGGAGCGGTTGAAGGCCCGCATCGGCGCCGACCGGCTGGAACTGGTGGTCCGCGACGCGGCGGACCTGCCCACGGCAACGGCGGTGGTGCAACGCGCCACCGGCGCGACCGCGACGGTGGACGCCGAACTGCGGCGCGTCGACGCGCCCGTGGCGGACCGGATCGCCGTGCTCACCGCCGTGCTGCGGGCCCTCGACGACGCCGGAATCGCGGTGGAGGACGTGCTGGTGCGCCGGCCGACGCTGGACGAGGCGTTCCTGCGGCTCACCGGCGCTCACGCCGACGCGCAGCGGGTGGGGGTGGCGTCGTGAGGGCGCTGACCGACGGGTGGCTGATGGCCGGGCGGAACATGCGGCACGTCGTGCGCGCCCCGGAGGAGATCATCCTCTACTTCACCCTGCCGATCATGTTCGTGCTGGTGTTCGGCTACGTGTTCGGCAGCGGCATGACCGTGCCGGGCCAGGGCAGCTACCGGGAGTTCCTGCTGCCGGGCGTGTTCGTCATGACGATGCTCTACGGCCTCGGCGCGACCGCGTCGGCGGTCGCGGTGGACGCCGGCCGGGGCGTGGTGGACCGGTTCCGGTCGCTGCCGATGGCCCGTTCGGCGCTGCTGTCCGGCCGGGCGAGCGCCGACCTCGTACGGGCCTGCCTGGAGATGACCACGCTGGTGGTGTGCGGGCTGCTGGTGGGCTGGCAGTGGCGCGAGGGCGTCGGCCCGGCCCTGGCGGCGGTGGCGCTGATCCTGCTGCTGCGCGTCGCGATGACCTGGCTGGGCATCCTGTTCGGGCTGCTCGTGCCGAACCCGGACACGGTCGCGGTGGTGGTGTTCCCGCTGGCGTTCCCGCTGACCGCCCTGTCCAACGTGTTCGTGGCGCCGGAGCTGATGCCGGACTGGCTGGGCGCGATCGCCGCCTGGAATCCGCTGTCGGCGACGGTGGCGGCGGCCCGGGACCTGTTCGGCAACCCGGGTCTGGGCGGTGACTCGTGGCCCGCCCGGCACGCACTGGAACTGGCGATCGCCTGGCCGCTGGCGCTGATCGCGCTCGCCGCCCCGGCGGCGGTGCGCCGCTACCGGCGGCTCGGCCGCTGACCGGGGTATCCGGGGGGATGAAATCGGGGCGCGGCCGAAGCCGCGCCCCGATGCTCCCAGGCCCTTCCCGGCCGGTGGGGCGAAGACGATCGGCGCCGACCTTCGGACCGACCCGACGTGGACTGGCTGCCCCCGCCTGGCCGTTGTCTACTGGCCGTGCCTCTCACCCTGCCCGTACACCGGTAACCGCGGCCGGTTCGCGCCGCCCCGCCGACCCCCGCCCGCTGGACCTGGCCGCCGCAACCTTCCGGTCGCTCGGCCAGCGGACGAAGGGACGAAGCGAACAACAGCCGCTTCCCGTGGTAGGACTCAAAGACGGTACGGCGTAGACCCCCGCCGCTGTCAACCCACCCGGGCCTGTCGTGTGTTGCGACACGGCGTGTCGCGTCGGCGCGTCTCGATTTCCGCGCCCTGTTCGCGGCGTGCGTCAGGCACCGAGGTGGTGCCGCAGCATCGCCGCCGCCGCACCCGGATGGTCGGCGGCGAGCAGCCCCGCGGCGGCCAGCACGTAGTCCACGTCGACGACCGGCCGGGCCGCCCGCGGCAACGCCCACCCGCCGGCGTGGTCGGTGAGCACCGCGTCGAGCACCGCCGCCGCGTCGCCCGGGTCGGCGTGCCGCAGCACCCCACCGGAACCGACGAGCAGCTTCACCTCCCGCAGGTCCCGCCCGGCCCGCTCCCCCGTCGCCGCCCCACGCGCGTGCCGCCGCAACGCCACCGTCGCGGCCAGCGCCGCGATGCGCCGGTCCACGGCCCGCTCGCCGTCACCGGCGGGCAGGAAGCCCGGGTCGGCGGCCCGGACCGCCGCCGCGGCCGCCAGCTGCGCCTCCCCGGCCGGGTCGAGCAGCCGCTCCTCCACCGCGGCGCGCACCACACCGGGCGCGCTCCACCGCATGCCCAGGTCGCCCTCGACGGTGCGGGCCCGCCACAGCGTCCCCGCGACCTCCTGACTGGGGCCGCTGTCCCGCTCGTCCGGCGTGAGCACCGAGTACACGTCGGTGGTGGCCCCACCGACGTCCACCACTGCCAGGTCACCGCCGAGCGTGCCGGCGAGGACCTCCACGCCGGTGAGCACCGCGTCCGGGGTGGCCGCGCGGACCAGCCGCGCGAACCGGGTACCCCGGGACAGCTTCTTACCGCCGATGACGTGCCGCAGGAACACCTCCCGGATCGCCGCCCGCGCCGACGCCGGCTCCAGCACCCCGATACGCGGCAGCACGTTGCCCGCCACCGTCACCGGCACCCCTGCGCCAGCCAGCAGCGCGTGCAGCTCGTCACGCACGTCGGCGTTGCCGGCCAGGACCACCGGCACCCGGAACCGGGCCTTCGCCAGCCGCGTCGCGTTGTGCGTCACCGTCTCGAAGTCGCCGCCGTCGGTGCCACCCACGAGCAGCACCACGTCCGGGCGGGCCGCCCGCAACGCCGCCACGTCCGCCCCGGCGAGCCGCCCGGCGGCCACGTGCACCACGTTCGCGCCCGCCGACAGACCGACCCGCCGGCCCGCCTGAGCGGTCACGAGCGGCTCGTAACCCACCACCGCGAGGCGCAGCCCACCCCCGGCCGACGAACACACGTACCAGGGCACCTCAGCGACCCCGGCCGACGCGGTGGCCGCGCCGACCGCGGCGTCCAGGCCGTGCAGCACATCCGTGCCCACGGTGGTGGGCGCCGACGCCGCCGCGACCAGCCGGCCGCCGTGGAGGTCCACCACCGCGGCCTTGGTGTACGTCGACCCGACGTCCGCGCAGACGACGACGCGCGACACCGGCGCGCTCACGCCGACGCTGGGACGACCACCGTGCCGGTCGCGGTGACCGCCACGATCGGCTCGTCGAGCACCTCGGCGGCCGACTCGCCCTTGTCCGGGCGGCCCCGGCACACCACCGTCGCGGCGAAGTCGACGGTGCGGCTGCGGGTGCCCACCCGGGTCACCGTCGCCGTCACCTCCAGCACGTCACCGGCCTTCATCGGCGCCCGGAACTGCACGTCGGAGTACGAGGCGAACAACCCCTCGTCGCCGTCGGTGCGGATGCACACCTCGGTCGCCACGTCACCGAACAACCCCAGCGCGTACGCCCCGTCGACCAGGTTGCCCGCGTAGTGGGCGTGGGAGTACGGCACGTACCGGCGGTGGGTGACGGTCAGACCGACACGCGGATCGCTCATCAGGTGTTCGCCTTCCTGGAGGTGATCAAAGCGTGGACGAGGTAACTGGCGACCTCACCCGGGGTGGTGCCACGGCCGAAGATCCGATCCACGCCCAGCTCGCCGGTCATCGTCTCGTCGAACCGCGGCCCGCCGACGATCAGCAGCGGCCGGCGCCCGGCCGGCATCGCCTCCCGGAACGCCGCCGACATCTCCCGCGTGTTGTGCAGGTGCGCGTCGCGCTGCGTCACGACCTGCGACACCAGCACCGCGTCGGCGCGCTCCCGCCGGGCCGCCTCGACCAGCTCCGGCACGCTCACCTGCGCACCCAGGTTCGTGACCTTCAGCTCCCGGTAGTACTCCAGGCCCTTCTCGCCGGCGATGCCCTTGACGTTGAGGATCGCGTCGATGCCGACGGTGTGCGCGTCGGTGCCGATGCAGGCGCCCACCACCGACAGCTTGCGACGCAACTGCCGCTTCACCACCGCGTTGACCTCCTTGGCCGACAGCAGCGGATAGTCACGCTCCACCACCTGCACCTTCGCCAGGTCCACCAGGTGGTTCACCCGCCCGTACACCACGAAGAACGTGAACCCGTCACCGATCGGTTTGGCGTGCACCAGCATCGCCGGGTCCATGCCCATCTTGTTTGCCAGCTGCACCGCCGCGCCCTCGGCGCGCTTGTCGTGCGGCACCGGCAACGTGAACGACACCTGCACCATGCCGTCACCGGTGGTGTCCCCGTACGGCCGCACAATCGTCTTCTCGCTCACGGGGTCTGCTCCAGGATCTCCGTGGCCGGGTTGTAGTAGTCCGCCTCGTGCCGCGCCACCCCGGACAGGCCCTTCCCGCGGTCCGCCGGCCGCTTCATGATCCCGAACGTGCCCTCGGCGATCGCCGTCAGCAACGACTGGTCCCCGATACGCTCCAGCAGGTCCACCGCCTCACCGAGCACCCGGTGCGCCCGCGCCTGGATGAACCCGCCCGGCGCCGGCACGAAGTCCTCGTGCAGGCCGCCCGCCGCGCCCAGCACGTACCGCACGTTCTGCAGGGCGATGTCCCGGTCCGACAACCACGGCGTCACCACCGCCTCGGTCATCATCCCCACCAGCAGAATCCCCTGCCCGGTCATCGTGCCCACCAGGTTGAAGAACCCGTCCAGCAGGTTGCCCCGGAACACGTCCCCGGTCATGTGCTTCGTCGGCGGCATCCACTTCAACGGCGCATCAGGGAACAACTCCCGCGCCAGCAGCGCGTGCGCCAGCTCCAACCGGAACGACTCCGGCACATCCGGGTTGATCTCGAACGCGTGCCCCAGCCCCAGCTGCCAGTCCGCCAACCCCGCCTCGTGCGCGAAGAACTCGTTCAGCAACTGCGACACCGTCACCGTGTGCGCCTCGTCCACCGCGTCAGCGGTGGTCAGGTAGTTGTCCTCACCGGTGTTGATGATGATTCCCGCCCGCGCGTGCACCTGCCGCGAGAACCGCTGGTCCACGAACGTGCGGATCGGGTTGATGTCGCGGAACAGAATCCCGTACATCGAGTCGTTGAGCATCATGTCCAGACGCTCCAGCCCCGCCAGCGTCGCCATCTCCGGCATGCACAGACCCGACGCGTAGTTCGTCAACCGCACGTACCGGCCCAGCTCCCGCGACGTCTCGTCCAGCGCCGCCCGCATCAGCCGGAAGTTCTCCTGCGTCGCGTACGTCCCGGCGAACCCCTCCCGGGTCGCCCCCTCCGGCACGTAGTCCAGCAGCGACTGCCCCGTCGACCGGATCACCGCGATCACGTCCGCGCCGGCCCGCGCCGCCGCCTGCGCCTGCGGAATGTCCTCGTAGATGTCACCCGTCGCCACGATCAGGTAGATCCACGGCCGCCGCGCCGGATCCCCGAACCGCTTCACCAGGCGGTCCCGCTCCGCGCGCCGCCGATCGATGCTGCGGATCCCCGCCGCGACCGCCTTGCGCGACGCCCGCCGCGCCGCCGTCGCCGCCTTCCCCGACGGCTGCGCGAACCGCACCGACCCGGCCGCCGCCTTCTGCGCCAGCAACGTCACATCCGTGATGCCCTCGCGCGTCAGCGCGTCGAACACCGGCGCCGCCACCCCGTGCCCCAGCCCCACGTCCGCGACCACCGCGTCCACGAGGCGGTTCACCCACGGGATCCCGTCCGGGTCCGCGCCGGTCACCCCGGCCAGCCGCAGCACCGCCCGCTCCACCGACACCGTGGTGTGGCTGCGCGCCAGATCCACCACCGGCTGCCCGGCCCGGCGCGCCAACTCCCGCGCCCGCGCCACCAGCGCCGGATCCAGCCCAAGCTTCCCTGTCACGAAGACCCTTCCTGATAGATCACGTCACCGCGCAACACAGTGGCCCGGCACACCGGCAGCGGCGTCGGATCGTCCGCGCCCCGCAACTCCGGATCCTCGGCCAGCACCACCGGCAGCCCCCGCTCCACGCCCGCCGGGGTGTCCCACACCGCGAACGTCGCCGGCGCCCCCAACGCCAGCACACCCTCGTTGTCCAGGTGCACCGCCCGCCACCCGCCGCGCGTGTGCGCCGCGAACGCCGCCCGCACACTCATCCGCTGCGCCGGGTTGTGATGCGCCGCCGCCGCCCGCACCGACCCCCACGGATCCAGCGGCGTCACCGGCGAATCCGACCCGAACGCCAACGCCACACCGACCCCGTGCATCGCACCCATCGGATTCGACTCCAGCGACCGCGCCAACCCCAGCCGCGACTCGTACATCCGGCCCGCGCCGCCCCACAACCTGTCGAACGCCGGCTGCATCGACGCCACGATCCCGTACTCCACGAACCCGGCAATCAGCGCCTTGCTCATGATCTCCGCGTGCTCCACCCGGTGCCGGGCCGCCCGCAACCGGTCCACGCCCACCGACCGGGCCGCCAGCGCGAACCCCGCGAGCACCGTCCCGATCGCCGCGTCCCCGATCGCGTGGAACCCGCCCTGCAACCCGTGCGCCGCACAGTCCAGCAGATGATCACGGACCTGCTCCGCCGACACGTAGCCGTGCCCGCACGCCCCCGCCTCACCGTCCAGGTACGCCGCCGACACGTGCGCCGTCCGCGACCCCAGCGCCCCGTCGGCGAACAGGTCACCACCCGCGCCCACCGCGCCCAGCTCCCGGGCCTTCGCCGCACCCAGCAGCTCACCCCAGTACCCGTACACCTCCGGCACCCCGGCCCCCGAGATCGCCAGCAGCCCGGTGAAGTCCTCCTCGTCGGAGATGTCCGGACCACCGCACTCGTGCACCGCCGCGATACCCAGCGACGCCGCGTGCTCCAGGGCCCGCCGCTGCGCCGCCACCCGCTGCGCCCGCGTCACCGAGGCGAACGCCGCCGCCCGCACCACATGATGCGCGTCGCGCCGCAGCCACCCCGACGCCTCGTACCCGGCCGCCGACGCCACCTCAGGGCACGCCGCCAGCAACGCTGCCGACACCAGCGCCGAATGGATCGACGCCTGCGACAGATACACCCGCCGCCCACCGGCCGCCCGGTCCAGCGCCGCGGCGTCCGGCAACGTCGCGTCCGCCCAGCCCGACTCGTCCCAGCCGTGCCCCAGCACCACCGCGTCACCCGGCAGGCCCGCCGCGAACGCCGACACCGCCTCCAGCAGCCCACCCGCCGACCGCACCGCCGACAGATCCAGCCCCGACAACGCCAACCCGGTGTCGGTCGCGTGCACGTGCGCGTCCACGAACGCCGGCGTCACCAGCGCACCGCCCAGCTCCACCACCCGGTCCGCCCGCGGCGCCTCCGCGTCCGTGCCCAACCAGGCGATCCGCCCGTCCCGCACCAGCAGCGCCGTCGCGCTCGGGTCGGCCGGGCAGTGCAGCACTCCGCCGCGATACAGCGTCGAGGGGTTCGTCATGGTCTCAGTCTGCCGTCAGACGCGCCTCGAACAGGCCGCGCACCCCCGGCTCGGCCCGCAACAGATCCAGCGCCAGCGCCGCGTGTCCCGGCACGTACCCGTTGCCCACCAGCATCGTCACGTCCGCCGCCAGGCCCTCCGCGCCCAGCGCCGCCGCCGCGAAGCTCGTCGCCATCGAGAAGAAGATCACCGTACCGCCGTCCGCCGTGGCCAGCACCGCGCCGTGCTCACACCCCGGCACGTCCACGCACACCACAGTCACGTCCGCCGGCACACCCAGCGCCGTCGTCACCGCCGTCGACAGCCCCACCGGATCCCGCGCGTCGGCCAGCGCCACCACGTCGGCCAGCCCGGCCGCCGTCAGCGCATCCCGCTCCGCGTCCACCGGAACCACCCCGACGGTACGGGCGGCGCCCGCCCGCCGTGCCGCCGCCAGCGACAACGACCCGCTCTTGCCGGCCCCGCCGATCACCGCCACCGACACCGGACGCGGGTCACCCTCCCGCGAGCGCCGCGCCACCTGCTCGGCCACCACCCGCGCCGTCAACGCCGGCGCCCCGCACACGTCCAGCACCGCGAGGGACAGCTCGGGGTGCAGGTCCGGCGGCAGCACCGCCGCGATCGACCGGGCGAACAGGATCGCGTACCCGTCGCACGGCACCTGCTCGCTGCGCCCGTCCCAGCGGGCCAGCCCGTCGGTGATCGTCAGCGGCGTCAGCGTCAGCGACACGAGCGTCGCCACCCGGTCACCGGGCTTCAGCCCCAGCGGCGAGCGGCGGCCCGCCTCCTCGACCGTGCCGATCAGCATCCCGCCGGAACCGGTCACCGGGTTCTGCATCTTCCCCCGGGCCGACACGATCTCCAGCACCTCGGCGCGGACCTTCTCGCCGTCGCCGCCGTGCTTCTCCGCCAGCTGCCGGAAACTCGCCGCGTCCAGGTTCAGCCGCTCGACCCGGATCCGCACCTCGTTCGCCGCGATCCGCGGATCGGGGTCCAGCCGCCAGGCCGCCTGCGGGAGCACTCCCACCGGTTCCACGACTCGGTGCAGACCCACCGGTGACGTCACGCCGACCCCCTATGTCCAGCCGCCCGAACCCCCGGTCAGGGCTCGCGTCGCGGGAAAACTTCCGGCAGACTAATTTCTTCACCGCAGATTTTCCAGTAGCCTACGCATCCGTTGATCAACCCGCACGCAGACGAGGAGGGGCCGTGACCCAGACCCAACCGGTGGAGACCATCCCGACGCCCCGCCACGCGCCGGCCGCCGTCCCGGCCGCCGGACAGCCCTACGAATACCGCCGGGCACCCCTCGTCGAACCCGACTGGACCCGCTTCCCCGGCTGGCGCCACGTCACCCGCGACCAGTGGGAGAGCGCCCAGTGGCAACGGGTCAACTGCGTCAAGAACATCAAGCAGCTGCGCACCGTCCTCGGCGACACCGTCGACGAGACCTTCTACGCCGACTTGGAGGCCGACCAGAAGGCCCTGGCCACCATGTCCATGCTGGTGCCGCCGCAGATGCTCAACACGATGGTGCCGCATCAGCCGATGAGCACCGAGGCGCTGCTCGCCGACCCGATCCGCCGCTACATGATCCCGGTCGCCTCCGACCGGCGCACCGACTGGCCGTCACACCCGTACGCCAGCCGCGACAGCCTGCACGAGCACGACATGTGGGTCGCCGAGGGTCTCACCCACCGCTACCCCACCAAGGTCCTCGCCGAGCTGCTCTCCACCTGCCCGCAGTACTGCGGCCACTGCACCCGCATGGACCTCGTCGGCAACTCCACCCCCGCCGTCGACAAGCTCAAGCTCACCCTCAAGCCGGTCGACCGCTACGACGCCCACATCACCTACCTCAAGGCACACCCGGGCGTACGTGACGTGGTCGTCTCCGGCGGCGACGTCGCCAACGTGCCGTGGCGCAACCTCGAGTCGTACCTGATGCGCCTGCTGGAGATCGAGACGATCCGCGACATCCGGCTCGCCACCAAGGCGCTCATGGGCCTGCCCCAGCACTGGCTCCAGCCCGACGTGGTCGAGGGCCTCGAACGCGTCGCCCGCACCGCCGCCCGCCGCGGCGTCAACCTGGCCATCCACACCCACGTCAACCACGCCCAGTCGCTGACCCCGCTGGTCGCCAAGGCCGCACAGACCGCGCTCGACGTCGGCGTCCGCGACGTCCGCAACCAGGGCGTGCTCATGCGCGGCGTCAACGCCACCAGCGCCGACCTGCTGGACCTCTGCTTCGCGCTGCAGGGCGAGGCGGGCATCCTGCCGTACTACTTCTACATGTGCGACATGATCCCCAACGCCGAGCACTGGCGCGTCCCGGTCTGGCACGCCCAGCAGCTCCAGCACGACATCATGGGCTACCTGCCCGGCTACGCCACCCCGCGGATCGTCTGCGACGTGCCGTTCGTGGGCAAGCGCTGGGTGCACATGCTCACCGACTACGACCGTGAGCGCGGCATCTCGTACTGGACGAAGAACTACCGCACCTCGATCGAGTCGGCCGACCTGGAGGCGCTGAACAAGCGCTACGCCTACTACGACCCGATCGACACGCTGCCCGAGGCCGGCCAGGCCTGGTGGCTCGCGCACCGCGACGACTGACCCCGGACACCCGACGGCGGGCCACCTCTGCGATGAGGTGGCCCGCCGTTCGCGTACTCACTTGTTGAAGGCGTCCTTGACGTCGCGGCCCGCCTGCTTGGCGTGCTCCCCGGCCTGCCGGGCGCGCGCCGTGCTCTGCTCGGAGGCGCCCTCGGCCCGCAACCGCTCGTTGTCGGTCACGTCGCCGATCCGCTCCTTGGCCATGCCGCTCATCTCCTGGGCCTTGTTCTTCGCCTTGTCGGTGAAGCTCATGTCGCCCTCCCTCGTCCGGCTACGCCTTGCCCTTGTCGGGTCCCCGGTGACTGTCGGGTCAAACGCTGTTGACCGGCGCACATCGCGTAAGGCGTCCTAGGACAATAGGTTGAAGGCGTGACGCCCGGCCGACGCCGCCGTGGTTGACTGGGCCGGTGAACGAGATCCTGCTGATCCGGCACGGCGAGACCAGCTGGAGCGCCGCGCACCGGCACACCTCGTACACCGATCTGGACCTGACCCCCGACGGCGAGCGGCAGGCCCGCGCGCTGGCCCCACTGCTCACCGGCCGGCGCTTCGCCCGCGTGCTGTCCAGCCCCCGGCAGCGCGCCACCCGCACCGCCGCCCTGGCCGGGCTCACCGTCGACGCGATCGAGCCCGACCTGGCCGAATGGCACTACGGCGAGTACGAGGGACGCACCAGCGCCGACATCCAGACCGAGCGGCCCGGCTGGTCGATCTGGGCCGACGGCGGCCCCGGCGGTGAGTCACCGGAACAGGTGGGCGCCCGCCTGGACGGCGTCCTGGAGCGGGTCGCGCCGCTGCTGGACGACGGCGACGTCGCGCTCGTCGGGCACGGGCACAGCCTGCGGGTGCTCGGGGCACGCTGGATCGGGTTGCCGCCCTCGGCCGGCGGGCTGCTGCGGCTGGACACCGCCACGCTCAGCGTCCTCGGTCACGAGCACGGCCGGCGGGTGATCAGGCGGTGGAACCTGCCGGCTCCGCCGACGGGCGGGGACGACCCCGGCCGGTCAGCTCGCCACTGATCTTCGGCGGCCGGTTCTCGTACGGCGTGGACAGCACCACGGTGGTGCGCGTGGTGACGTTCGCGGAGGTGCGGATCTCCTGCAGCACCCGTTCCAGGTCGGCCGGACCGGCCACCCGCACCAGCAGGAGGTAGAAGTCCTCCCCCGCCACCGAGTAGCACGAGTCGATCTCGGGCAGGTGCGCCAGCCGTTCCGGCGCGTCGTCCGGCTGCGACGGGTCGAACGGCCGGATCGCCACGAACGCGGTCAGCGGCAGGTCCAGCGCCTCGAACGACACCCGCGCGGCGTACCCCTTGATCACCCCGCGCTGCTCCAGCCGGCGGACCCGCTGGTGCACGGCCGACACCGACAGGCCCACCCGCTCGGCCAGGTCCGTGTACGACAGCCGACCGTCCCCGGTCAGCGCGGCGACGATGGCACGGTCGATCTCCTCCACGCGCTGCACCCTAGCCGGAAAAGCGCTCCCACGCCGCACCCGGCCCGCCGGGGTGACGCTCAGCGCGCCGTCCGGTCGCGCACCGCGTCCGCGGCGTAGTTCAGCACCTCCGCCATGTCCTCCTCGTCCAGGAACGGCAGGTCGGTGAGGATGTCGGTGACGGACATGCCCTCGGCCATCATGGCCAGCAGGGTGGCCACGGGGATGCGCGACTGCCGGACGCAGGGCGCACCCCCCATGACGTCGGGGTCGGCGGTGATCCGGGGGAAGGTCACCGCGACAGGCTAGCCCTTGGCCAGCGCGCGCGAGATGACCAGCCGCTGGATCTGGTTGGTGCCCTCCACGATCTGCAGCACCTTGGCCTCGCGCATGTACCGCTCGACCGGGTGGTCGGCGACGTACCCGGCGCCGCCGAGCACCTGCACCGCGTCGGTGGTCACCCGCATCGCCATGTCCGTGGCGAACAGCTTCGCCTTCGCCGCCTCGATCGAGTACGGGCGCCCGGCGTCGCGCAGCCGCGCGGCCGCGAGGGTGAGCGCCCGGGCGGCGGAGATCTGGGTGGCGGCGTCGGCGAGGTTGAACCCGAGCCCCTGGAAGTCGATGATCGCGCGGCCGAACTGGCGGCGCTCCCGGGCGTAGCCGACGGCGTAGTCGAGCGCGCCCTGGGCCAGGCCCACCGCGCAGGCGGCGATGCCCAGCCGGCCCGAGTCGAGCGCGGACATGGCGATGGTGAACCCGGCGCCCTCGCCGCCGATCAGCCGCTCCGCCGGCACCCGGGCGTCGTCGAAGGCGATCTGCGCGATCGGCGAGGCGTGCAGGCCCATGGTGCGCTCGGCGGCCTGCGGGTTGATGCCCGGCGTGGCCCGGTCGGCGAGCAGGCAGGAGATGCCCTTCGGGCCGGGGCCGCCGGTGCGGCAGAAGATGTTGTAGAAGTCGGCGACCCGGGCGTGCGTGATCCACGCCTTGGTGCCGGTGACCACGTACGCGTCGCCGTCGCGCACCGCCCGTGTGGTCAGGGCCGCCGCGTCCGAACCACCCTGCGGCTCGGAGAGGCAGTACGCCCCGAGCAGTTCCCCGCCGATCATGTCGGGCAGAAGCTTGCGCTGCTCGTCGGTGCCGAACTGGGCCACCGGGTAGCAGGACAGCGTGTGCACGCTGACCGCCTCGGCCACGGCGAGCCACCGGCTGGCGAGGATCTCCAGCACCTGCAGGTACACCTCGTACGGCTGGGCGGCGCCGCCGTGTTCCTCGGCGTACGGCAGGCCGAGCAGCCCGGCGCGGCCCAGGGTGCGCAGCACCTCCCGGGGGAACTCGGCGCGGGCCTCGAACCCGGCGGCGGCCGGGGCCAGCTCCCGGTCGGCGAGTTCGGTGGCGAGGTCCAGCAGGTCGTGGGCCTCGTCGGTGGGGAGGATCCGGTCGACGTTCATAGCGCGGTGAGCTCCGTGGGGGTGGTGGTGAGCCGTTGCGGGCGTCCGGGGTACGGACCCTCTCAGCTTAACGGTCGTTTGGGCACGTGCGGGAACACCTCCGCACACGCCCTGTGGTCACCCCTTGACCGCACCGTCAGAATGGTGCGTGCTCGGCCGCATCGATCGGAGGGTACCGATGGCATACGCCGCCGGTGTCGGGGACCGGACAGTCGACGTGAAACGGTCTCCCCTGCTGCGATCATGGACGTCCATCGCCGCCGCCCGTCGCCGTGCCGTCGCGGCCCCACCGGCCGGCACTGTTCACCCGCCGCGTGACGAACCGGATGGCACATGACGCAGCATCCGTCCCCAGGCGCCGACCCCCGGCGTCACATCGAGGGGGAACTGGTCGACCTGCTGTCCGGGATGCACCTGCTCCACCAGCCCGACAGCCGCCGGCTTCTCGTCGGCAAGCTCCGCGAGCGGCTGTCCGACCACGGCGTCAACGACTACGACAACCCCCGCATGCAGAGCATCGAGATCGTCCGCGTCTGCCTGCTCGACCTGGCCACGCTGATCGAGGTGCTCGCGTTCTTCGAGCCGGCCGCCGCCCACCTCGGCCCGCTGCACCGGCTGCGCCACGAGATCGACGCGGTCGAGCTGCTGACCGCCGAGGACTGGACCGAACTGCGACCGGCGCTGTCCGCCCACCGCCCGGACTCGCTCGGCTGGCTCTACCAGCGGGCCACCGACCACAAGACGGCCACGCCCCCGTCGTGGTGCGTCAGCGCCTGGGACGTCTTCGTCTACCTGACCGGGCAGAACGCGCCGGCGCACGGGCTGCCCCCGAACATGCTGTTCCTGGTGCTGCTCGAGTACGAGGTGGACCGGGCCACGGCCCGGGTGATCCGCGAGCGCAACCGGCGTCAGGCCAGCCTGCTGGATCTGACCGAGGACCTGGACCTGCGGCGGGCCCGGGTCAACGCCGGTGACCGGACCCCCGAGCCGTACGTCTACCTGGTGATCCAGGTCGAGCCGGACCTCGCCCCCGGCAGCACCGTCTACACCGTCTCCCACTACCGGCAGTGGCAGGGTGCGCAGGGCTGGCACTCCCGCCGCCACGGCCAGCTCACCGACGTCGCCCACGCCGACCTGGAGTCGACGGTGGAGCGGATCGTCCACCAGATGGAGATCGAGTGGTCGGACCGGCGGGCCGACGTCGCCGTCGAGCTGGTCCTGCCGGTGGAACTGCTCAACGAGGACGTCGCGTGGTGGCGCAAGGAGCCGGCCAGCGCCCACCTGGAGCAGAAGGTGCTGGCGATGGACTACCCGGTGGTCGTCCGCAGCCTCAACCGGCTGCGTCAGCCCGAGTGGCACCGGGCCTGGCGCCGCCGCTGGGAACACCTCCAGGCCGAGCCGGCACACAGCCGCCTCTTTCGCAGCCGCCCCGACGGCGCGGCGTACCTCACCCGCCTGGAGGCCGAGCTGACCGCCGACCCGCGCTGGTCGACGCTGCTGCTCAGCGCCGCGCCGACGCCGGGGAACCCGCTCGGCTTCAAGGAAGTGATGACCGCCCTGCGGGCGGGCCTGCCGGTGATCGTCTGGCATCGCACCCGCCCGTCCGACACCGAGTTCTGGGAGGAGATCCGGGACATGACCGCCGACGGACGCATCGCGCGCCTCCCGGTGCACGCCCGGCAGGCGCGACTGGACGCGCTCGCCCTGGAGCCGCACGCCGACCGGCACAGCGGCCGCCACCTGGTGGTGCTCTGGGACGACCCGGACCGCACCCCCGAGCTGCACCCGCCCGGCGACCGGCTGGGACGGCCGGCATGAGCGCGCCGGGTACCACCGACTGGCGGATCTACCGGGGCACCGGCGAGCCGCTCGACCCGGCCGAGCGGGACCGGCGCTGGCCCGCCCCGCCGCGCTGGCGCACCTTCGACGGCGGGCCGGACGAGCCGCCGGCGCCCGCCGAGGACCCGGACCTCGAGCGTCGGCTCGGACCGGTCCGGACCCGGCGGCCGGACCCACGCGAGGTGGACGTGGTGAACGCGGCGCTGCTGCTGCGCCGTCCCCTGCTGGTCACCGGCCGCGCCGGGTCCGGCCGGTCCAGCCTGGCCTACCGGGTCGCCCGGGAGCTGGGCCTGGGCCGGGTGCTGCACTGGCCGGTCAGCACGCACGACACGGTCCGCGCCGGTCTCTGGCAGCACGACCCGCTGGGGCGGGTCCGGGCCGGGCAGAGCCCCGGCCGGTCCGTCGGGGAGGAACTCGGCGAGCACCTCAGCCTCGGGCCGCTGGGCACCGCTCTGCTGCCCTACCGCACGCCCCGGGTACTGCTCATCGACGAGCTGGACCAGAGCGACATCGACCTCCCCCAGCAGCTGCGTACCGTGTTCGACGACGGCGGCTTCGCCATTCCCGAGCTGGTCCGGGCGGCGCCGCGCAGCCCCGAGGTGACGGTGCACACGGCCGACCCGGGCGGCCGCGCCACAGTGCGCGGCGGCCGGGTGCGGTGCCACGAGTTCCCGCTGGTGGTGATGACCTGCACCGAGGACCGGGCGTTCCCGCCCGCGTTCCTGCGCCACTGCCTGCGGCTGCGGCTGGCCGACCCGGACGAGGCGACCCTGCTGGGCATCGTGGACGCCCACTTCGCCGAGCGGCCTCCGGCCGCCGCCGGGCTGGTGCGGGCGTTCCTCGACCGGCAACGCGATCCGGAGGCGCCCACCCTGGACCAACTGCTCGACGCGGTGCAGCTCGCCTCGATCGACGGCGGCGAGGCCGACTGGGACCGGCTCGCCGAGGTGCTGTGGCGCGGCGGGCCGACGGCGGACCCGGAATGACCCTGCCGGCCCGGCTCTCCGTCGGCCCGGCCGGTACCGGCACGGCCCCCGGCGAGGACACGCTCGCCGAGGTGCTGCGTCCCTTCCGGCGGCTGGTCTCGTCGCGGGAACTGATCGTGTACGACGAGGAGGCCACCGCCGCGCAGGCCGAGGCGGGACTGGTCCGGCCCGTGCTGCGACGCGCCGCCCGGGCTCGCTGGGACGTGGTGCTCGTGGTGGACGAGCACCCGTCGATGACGGTCTGGTCGGCCCGGGTGCGGACCTTCGCCGCGTTGCTGCGCCGGCACGTCGCCTTCCACGACGTACGCGTGTGCCGCCTCGCCACCGGCGGAACCCGCCCCGAGGAGGTCCTGCTGCGCCGGGGCCGCGCCGGTCCGCCCGTACCCGCGTCGGCGGGCCTTCCGGTGGTGCGGCGGCACCGGATCGTCCTGGTGCTCTCCGACGGGGCGGCCCCGGCGTGGCGGACCGGCGCGGCGCTGCCGCACGTGCACGCGTGGGCGCAGCGCCACCCGGTTGCCGTCGTGCACCTGCTGCCACAGCAGATGTGGCACCGGGGCGGCCTCGCCGCGCAGCGTCTGGGCCTGCGGGCGCCCCGGGCCGGGGTGCCCAACGCCCGCCTGTGGTGGCGGCAGCCGGACCCGCTGCGGGCGCTGGCCGACCTCGGCCGGCCGGCGGACCCCGACGCGATCCCGGTACCAGTGGTGGAGCTGCGGACCCGCTGGCTGGCCGCCTGGGTGGACCTGGTCGCGGGACGCCATCCGCGCTGGGTCGATCTGCCCGCCGTGCTGGCATACGCCAGGCCGCCGCAGCCGCCCGACTGGCGCCCGCCGCAGCGGTGGGATCCGGCCGCGGCGGTACGCGAGTTCGTCTCCTGGGCGTCACCACCGGCGCTGCGGCTTGCCACCGGGCTGGCGGCGGCGCCGCTGGACCCGGCGTCGATTGCGGCGGTCCGCGGCGAGGTGGTGCCGGAGGCGGGCGACGTGCACCTCGCCGAGGTGTTCACCGGCCCGCTGGTCGAGCCACGACCGGGCCGCCCCGGCGTCGACTTCCGGCCCGGGGTCCGGGAGGAACTGCTGGCGATCGGCCGGCGGGCCGAGACGGTACGGGTGTGGCGGGCGCTCGCGGCGCGGCTCGGCCCGGACCGGCCGGAGCTGGCGGCGTGGGGCAGGGTGCTGTCCGACCCGGACGGTGTCCCGCTGGATTCCGCCGGGTCCGTCGCCGACGCCCGGATCGAGACCGCGGTGCTGCGCGCGCTGTCCGGCCGCTACCTGGGGCGGGCCCGGCGGCTGCGCACGGCGATCGAGCGGGACACGCCGGGCGAACCCGACGTCCGCGACACTCCCGCATCGCGGGGCACGAATGTCATCATGGCGGTAGGCGAAGATGCCGACGTCCCCCGTAGCGTCCCCGCTGAAGGAGCCGGTTTGTCGTCGACCCCAGTGGACGCCACCACCCCCGGCCGGACTCCCGCCGTGTGGGGCAACGTCCCGCCCCGTAACCCGAACTTCACCGGCCGCGCCGACCTGCTCGCCCTGCTGCACCGGCAGATCAAGGGCGGCACCACGGCGGTGCTGCCGCACGCGCTGCACGGCATGGGCGGGGTGGGCAAGTCGCACCTCGCCGTCGAGTACGTCTACCAGCACCAGGGCGAGTACGACCTGATCTGGTGGATCCCCGCCGAGCGCGCCACCCAGATCGGCGCCTCGCTCGTCGAGCTGGCCCACCGGATGAACCTGACCGCCGGGCCGGACGTGAGCAGCGCCCGCCTCGCCGTGCAGGAGGCGCTGCGGCTGGGCCGGCCCTACCCACGCTGGCTGCTGATCTTCGACAACGCGGAGAGCCCCGAGGTGCTCCTGCCGTACCTGCCCATCGGCGGCTCCGGCAGCATCATGATCACCTCTCGCAACCCGCAGTGGGCCTCCATGGCGCGCACGCTCGAGGTGGACGTCTTCACCCGTACGGAGAGCATCGAACTGCTCCGCCGGCGCGGCCCGGAACTCACCGACGAGGAGGCCGACCAGCTCGCCGAGGCGCTCGGCGACCTGCCGCTGGCCCTGGAGCAGGCCGCCGCCTGGCGCGCCGAGACCGGCATGCCGGCCGAGGAGTACCTGCGGCTGTTCGAGGAGAAGCGGGTCGAACTGCTCGAACAGGCGCCCCCGATGGACTACCAACTGCCGGTGGCCGCCGCGTGGAACGTCTCGCTGGACCGTCTGGTGGTCGCCAACCCGGCCGCGTTCCGGCTGTTGCAGGTGTGTTCCTTCCTCGCCCCCGAGCCCATCCCGCGCACGCTGTTCAGCGGCGCGCAGAACGCCGACATCCACCCCGACCTCAACGGCGCGCTGCGCGACCCCATGCGACTCGGCCGGGCGATCCGCGACATCAACAGGTACGCGCTGGCCCGGGTCATCCACCGCACCAACTCGATCCAGATGCACCGGCTGATCCAGGCGGTACTCCTGGACCGGATGACCGCCGCCGAACGCGACGCCATGCGCGCCAGCGCCCACCGGCTGCTCGCCACCGGCGACCGCAACGACCCGGACACGCCTGGCAACTGGCCCAGCTACGCCGACCTCTACCCGCACGTGCTGGTCTCCGGCGCGGTCGAGTCCGCCCAGGGCTGGGTGCACCAGCTGGTCTACAACGAGGCCCGCTACCTCTACTGGTGGGGCGACATGGAGGCGTCGCTGGAACTGTCCCGGCACGCCTACCAGACCTGGCGGGAACGGCTCGGCGAAACCGATCCGACCACCCTGCGGATCGGCCAGTGGCTCGGGTTCATGCTCTACCGGCTCGGCCGGCACGCCGAGGCCGCCGACCTGAACACCCGGATCCTGCGGGACCACGAGAGCGCCACCGCCGAGGACACCGAGGAACTGTTGAGCGCCCTCGGCGCGGTCGCCGCCGACCTGCGGGTCGCCGGGGACTTCGCGCGGGCCCTCGAGATCGACGAGGACGTCTACCGGCGGCACGTGGTGCTGCTCGGCGAGGACGACCCGAGCACGCTCAACGCCGCCCACAACCTCGCCGTCAGCCTGCGCCTGAACGGCGACATGCGGCGGGCGTTCACTGTCGACCAGGCCACCTACGCACACCGGGTGCTGCTGTTCGGCGAGGACCACGCGCAGACGCTGGAATCCCAGCTGAACCTCATCATCGACCGCCGGGAACTGGGCGAGTACCTGCCCGCCCGGGCCGAGATGCAGAACGTGGTGGACCGGCTGCCACTGGTCTGGGGCAGCGCCCAGACGCAGACGCTGCTGGCCCGCCGACGGCTGGCCTCCGCGGTGCGCAAGGCCGGTGACCACGTGGCCGCCCGCGCCCTCTCCCAGGAGGTACGCGACGGCTTCGCCGCCCGCTACGGCGAGGCCCACCCGGACACGCTGCTCGCCGCGTTCGGTCTCGCCGTCGACCTGCGCGCCACCGGCGAACTGGACGCCGCGGCGCAGCTCAGCGAGGAGATCGGCGAGCACTACCGGCAGCTGTTCGGCGACGAGCACCCGTACACGGTGGCGGCCCGGGCGAACCTGGCGATCGTGCACCGGCTGCGCGGGGACGCCACGCTGGCGCGGTCGGTGAACGAGGCGGGCCTGGCGATCCTCACCCGCCGGCTGGGCCGGGACCATCCGCTGGTCCTGGCCGCGTCCATCAACCTCGGCAACGACCTCTACGTGCTCGGCGAGCACCAGCCCGCGTACGAGCTGGACCAGGCGACTGTGGAGCGGGCGCGGGAGGTGTTCGGCCCGGAGCACCCGACCACGCTGATCGCGCTGGGCAACCTGGCGATGGACCTGATCGCCCTGGGCCGGGAGGCGGAGGGGCGGGCGCTGCTCGACGAGATCGGCCCGACGTTCCGCCGGACGCTCGGCGACACGCACCCGGCGACCCGGGCCGGCCTGGACCCGACCGTCCGGGGCAACTGCGACCTGGACCCGATGCCGTTGTAGCCGACACGGTCCACGGTGGCGGGCTCCCCGCCACCGTGGACGGTGGTGTCACCCGGCGGACGGCCCCACCCAGGCCGCCAGGTCCACCGGGTCGACGGGCGACGCGGTGGCGACCCGGTGGTACACGGCCCGGACCAGTTCCGGCCGGCTGCGCAGCGCCTCGGCCGCCGGGGCGTGGCCCAGCGCGGCGGTGGTCAGTCCCAGCCCGGCCCACGCGGACGGGCCGGCCGAGCCGGTCGCCAGCTCCGCGAGGTAGAGCTCGTGTGCCTGCCCGAGGTCACCGGCGGCGTAGGCCAGGTCGGCCGCGGACGCACCGGTGACCTGCTCACCGACCGTCGACGGGTCCTTACGCAACCGCGCGAAGCCCTCCGCGTCGGTGAGCCGCCACAGCAGCAGCACCGCCCGGGTGTCCAGCCGCCGCGCGCCGGGGTCCGCCTCGACCGGCGGCTCCGGGTAGTCGTCCGGACGGGCGTCGCCGGCCTCGCGAGCCGCCGCGAACGCCCGCACCGCCGCCGGGTCGGGACGCCGGTGGTGCAGCCGCCACTGGGCCCGGTGGTCGTCGACCGCAGCGTCGGCCGCGGCGAGCACCTCCGCCGGCACCGGCTCGGACCACCAGGTCTCCGCGGTGGCGGCCAGGCCGTCCAGCAGATGCCGGCCGACGTCGGTCAGCTCGGGCCGGGCGCGCAGCGCCGCCAGGGTCGCGGTGACCTGCCGCCGCCACCTGGCGAACTCGAAGTGCGCCACGGTCCGCGCCGCGCCGGTGGCCACCGGACGGTACGCCCGCCAGAACTCGGTGATCCCGACGAACGCGTACACGCCCTGGAGCAGACCACCCAGCGGGCGCGGGTCGTCCCGCCACGGCGCGTAGAGCCGCTGCGAAGGCTCGCCGGTCGTCAGTGGGGTCAGGTGCAGCAGGCCGCCGAGCTTGATGTGCTGGAACTCGTGGATCAGCGTGACAGCGAGTTCCGGCGCGTCCTCCGGCTCGGAGATGAGCATGCTGCCGAACGCGTCCCCGGCGGACGCGCTCATGGTGCGGAACCGCTCCGCCGGGCGTTGCGGCACCACCGAGAACAGGCCGCGGGCGATCGGCGCCGCGCGCTCCGGGCACACCCGGACCAGCAGGTCCCACGCCTGGGTGAGCAGCGTCCGCCAGCGGTCGATCGCCGCGACCGTGTCCAGGTCCGGCGGGGTCGGGCTGCGCAGGTTCCGGTACGGGTCGAGGAAGTCCAGCGCGACGGTCAGCGTCTGCCCGCCCGCCTCCGCCGCGACGGTGGGCAGCGCGAACCAGCCGTCCGCGCCGCCGCCGTCGCCGTGGAACGCGACCCGGTGACCGTCCAGCGCGACGGTCGCCTCGCCACCGGCGGCTGCCACCTCGGCCACGCTCCACCGTTGCGCGGCCGGCAGCACGGCGCCACCGAGTGTGGGCAACGCGGCGAACCCGTCGCGGACCGGCACCCGCAGCGTGAACGACGGCAGGCCCGCGCGTACGCCGGCGGCGGCGGCGAGGGCGTGCAGGTAGCCGAGGTCCACCCAGAGTGGACCCTCGGCGGTGGTTGTGGAGCCGCGCAGCCGGCGCAGCACGTAGCCGGCCCAGGTGCCGACGTGTGGATGCGTGAGCAGCCGGTCGACGACGTCCGGGGCGTGGCGTTGCGCCGCCACCAGCAGGGCCCAGGCGTCGGCCACCGGAGGCAGCGGACCCGCCGCCTCCGGTGTCGCGGACACCGCGTCCAGCACGGCGCGCAGTTGCAGGAGCCGCCAGCTGTGCTCGGCGGCCAGGAGCTCGTCGACGGTGCCGGCGTCGCCGCCACCCGCCGCCAGGGCCCCGAAGTGGTGGCGGCCGAGCCGGTGCCGCACCGGCTCGGCCAACGGCAGCGTGACGGTCATGCGTCCTCCACCCGGACGGCCGATATCAGTCGAGTCGTTGCGGATTGTAACCACTGGTGATGCTCTCGGGATCGTCGACACGACGCAGCAGCCGGCCCATGACCGGACCGAGAATCTCCTGGTCAAGCTCAGGAAGGCGGTCCAACGAGACCGCGTTGAGGTCGACAAGTTCAGAGTCGACGTCGATTGCGTACGGTTGATTCACGGGGAGTCATTATCCATATTGGCGGCCCTCGACAGCGGTCGCCTTGCCGATTGGCCACGGCGTGGCGCGCGACGGCTTTCGGACCACCGTCCACGAGCGGCACGATGCTAGCGTGACGTCGTGGCCACCACCACAGTGTTCGTCCACGGATTCCTCTCCTCGGACCACGTCTGGTCCGCCTTCCGCGATCTGATCCGCGGCGACCCCGCGCTCGGCGACGTCGAGACCCACGCCTTCCGCTACGCCTCGCCGCTGCTGGCCTGGCACCCACTGCGGCGGATACCGACGTTCGACGAGGTGGCCGACAGCCTGCGCACGTTCCTGCGCCACGACCTCGCCGACCGCCCCCGGCTGGCGCTGGTCACGCACAGCCAGGGCGGACTGGTGGCGCAACGCGCCCTGGCCCGGATGCTCACCGACAACGACCCCGACCTGGGCCGCCTCCGCCTCCTGCTGATGTACGCCTGCCCGACGGCGGGGTCCGACCTCGGCCTGCCGGCACGCCGGACGCTGCTGCGCAACCCGCAGGAGCGGCAACTGAGGCCGCTCAACGCCGCAGTGCTCGACGCCCAGCGCGCCGTGCTGCACCGGCTCGTGCACGTGCCCGAGCCGTCGATGCGGGTGCTGGCGTTCGCGGGCGAGAGCGACGCCGTGGTGCCGCCGGCGTCGGCCCGCAGCGTCTTCCCGGACGCCGGTGTGCTGCCCGGTGACCACTTCAGCATCGTCCGGCCGGACTCACCCCAGCACCGGTCCTACGTCGTCCTGCGGCAGGCGCTGTGGCACCTGGCCGACGACGAGGTCCGGCCACCGGCGCACCCCGTTCCGCGGCCCCGCACGGCCACCGCGGCGTCGTCACCGCTGAACGACAGCGAGCTGGTGGACCTGCTCCTCGAGGTGCCCGGGATGACCGACCCGGCGTTCCGC
Organism: Micromonospora sp. WMMA1949; assembly: GCF_027460145.1. Taxonomy (NCBI): domain Bacteria; kingdom Bacillati; phylum Actinomycetota; class Actinomycetes; order Micromonosporales; family Micromonosporaceae; genus Micromonospora; species Micromonospora sp. WMMA1949. The sequence goes on from NZ_JAPZBG010000001.1 coordinate 5,819,773, forward strand.
GCGCAGGCGTACGCGCGGTTGCCGCTGCGCGTACGCGAGCAGTTGTCCCGGCCCGGGCCGGCGCGGCTGGAACTGCTCGCGGCGCTCGGCACGTTGCGCGACTACCGGCACCTCGCCCCCGGCCGGGCCCTGGCCGACGCCCTGGCGGCCCTGGTGCCGGAGCACCCGGTCGTCGACGAACTGCGGGAGCGGCTGGTGGCCCTGGACGCGGGCTGACCGGCACCGCCACGGCACGCGGTCAGAGCGCGACCAGCTCCGTGGGAGTGGCGTTGAGCCGCTGCCCGCCGTCGGGCGTGCAGACGACGATGTCCTCGATCCGGGCGCCGTGCCGCCCGGCGAGGTAGATCCCGGGTTCGACCGAGAACGCCATGCCGGCCTGGAGCGGCAAGCGGTTGCCCGTCACCACGTACGGCTCCTCGTGGCCGTCGAGGCCGATGCCGTGCCCGGTGCGGTGCAGGAAGGCGTCGCCGAAACCGGCGGCGGTGATGACGTCCCGGGCGACCGCGTCGAGGGCTTCGGCGGTCACTCCCGGCGCGACCGCGGCCACGGCGGCGCGCTGCGCCTCCCACAGCACCGCGTAGTAGTCGGCGAACTCGGCCGGGGCGGGGCCGCCGGCGACGTACGTGCGGGTGCAGTCGGAGCGGTAGCCCGACGGCATCGTGCCGCCGATGTCGACCACCACGGGCTCACCGGCGCCGATCGGGCGGTCCGAGGTGCCGTGGTGCGGGCTCGCGCCGTTGGGGCCGGCGGCCACGATGACGAAGTCGACAGCGGCGTGCCCGGCGGCCCGGATCGCGGCGGCGAGGTCGGCGGCGACCTCCCGTTCGGTGCGGCCGGGGCGCAGCCACTCCCCCATCCGCAGGTGCACCGCGTCGATCGCGGCACCCGCCTCGGCCAGCGCGGCCACCTCGGCCGGCGACTTGCGGATCCGCATCTCGCGCAGCACCTCGGAGGCGAGCCGCTGAGCCACGCCGGGCAGGACGTCGCGCAGCGCGAGGACCTGCTGAGCCCACATCCGGTCGGCCAGCCCGACGGCGCGGACCGGCCCCGGTAGCGCCGCGCGGACGAGCGGCCACGGGTCGGTGCCGTCGGCGTGGTCGACGATCCGGAACCCGGCGCCGGGTGCGGCCTCGGCGTCCGGCCGTTCCAGCACCGGCACGATCAGCGTCGGCTCGCCCTCGGCGGGCAGCACCAGGCAGGTGAGCCGCTCGCCCTCGCGGGCGTCGTAGCCGGTCAGGTAGCGCAGGTCGGAACCGGGGGTGAGCAGCAGCGCGTCCAGGCCCGCCGCGGCGGTGGCGCGCTGGGCGTCGGACAGCCGTGCGGCCGGGTACAGCTCCTCGATTCCCACAGCCGCAGCCTAATGTTCGTTCGGGTGCGGACGGGAGCCCGTCCGGTGCTCACACACACCGGCCGTCCGGTCCGCCTCGATCTTGGTCATGCCCGACGCCTGGAGCAGCTCCAGGGGGGCGGCGAGCGCGTTCGCCGTACGCGGCACGGCCAGGTCCGGGGCGTTGGGCTCCACTGTGCCCAGCAGGACGGCGGTGCTGCCGGCCTGCACCATGACGGCGCCGCCGCCCCGGATCACCACCGCCCGACGATGACATACCGGCGCAGCCGCTCGTACGCCTCCCGGACGTGCCGGCGCGCCACCGGAACGACAGCGGTCACGGCACCGCCCGTGCGCCCGGGCGCCACAGGCACGACGGCTCGGACTCGATCACGCCCTCCTCTACCCGGCGGTCACGCCGGTATTCCCGCGGCTCCCGCTTGCGGGGGCGAGCGATCATGGAGGGGTGATCCGTTTTCTGCTGAACCTGCTGTGGCTCGTCTTCGGTGGCGGCTTCTTCCTGGCCCTCGGCTACGGCGTGGCCGCCCTGATCTGCTTCGTCCTCGTCGTCACCATCCCCTTCGGCGTCGCCTCGCTGCGGCTCGCCCTGTACTCGCTGTGGCCGTTCGGGCGCACCATCGTGCCCAAGCCGGGCGCCGGCCTTCCCTCCGGCCTGGCGAACGTGCTCTGGGTGGTGCTGGCCGGCTGGTGGCTGGCGCTGTCGCACATCCTCGCCGGTGTCGCGCTCTGCGTGACGATCATCGGCATCCCGTTCGGGGTGGCGAACTTCAAGCTGGTCCCGGCGGCGCTGTGGCCGCTCGGCCAGGAGGTCGTCGAGACCCCGTAACCCGCTCCCCGGCCCCGGTGCCGCCGGGTCGAGGCCGGGCGAGGTCTGCTGCGCCGGGCAGGCCGGCGGACACCGGGACAGCTTCCAGCCGTTGTCGACGCCTGTCCGTCTGCCCGTCCCTCCCCTTCCGGTCCGCGCGCCCGCGCCGCCCCCGGCGGGTGGAACGTCATGGGCGTCTCCGCCCGTGTTTGACACCCATGACGTTCCACCCACCGGTCGGCACCCTTCCGGCAGCGAGCGCACGACCAATTGGCGGGATACGCGTCCCGACTCCTGGGAACGCTCCAGATCTTGGTACGAAAAGGCCCTCATTGGGGCCGTCTCGTACCAAGATCTGCCGAGGGCCTGGCGCACCACCTCTACGGCGTCCTAGGAGGATGGGGTGGTTGCTGGAGGGACGCGAATGGGGCTCGCGGGGCGGGTTTGCTGGCTAGCGTCGGAGGGGTGCGGGACGGGGTGATCGAGACGCTCAAGGCGGACCCGGAGATGTCCGGTCTGCGCCGCTCGCTGGACTTCTATCACGGCGACCCGGTGCGCGACGCCGCGCTCGACGCGTTCTACGCCCCGCTGGTCCGCGCCGGTGACCTGGTCTTCGACGTGGGCGCGCACGTGGGCGACCGGCTGGGCAGCTTCCGCCGGCTGGGTGCGCGCGTGGTGGCTGTCGAACCGCAGCCGCTGTGCGCGCGGGCGCTGCGCGAGATGTACGCGGGCGACGACGCGGTGACGGTGGTGGAGGCGGCGTGCGGGCGTACCGCCGGGCCGGTGGGGTTGCACGTGAACTCGGCCAACCCGACGGTGTCCACCGCCTCCCCCGGGTTCGTCCGCGCCGCCGACGGCGCGCCCGGCTGGGAGGGCGAGACCTGGGACGCCCGGATCGAGGTGCCCGGCACCACGCTCGACGCGCTCGTGGCCGCGTACGGCGTGCCGGCGTTCGTGAAGATCGACGTGGAGGGGTTCGAGGACGCCGTGCTGGCCGGGTTGAGCCGGCCGGTCCCCGCGTTGTCGTTCGAGTTCACCACCATCACCCGGGTGCTGACGGCGCGCTGCCTGGACCGGCTCACCGCGCTCGGCTTCACCCGGTTCACCGTGGCGCTCGGTGACGAGATGCGGTTCGCGCTGCCCGGCTGGCACCAGGCGGCCGCTGTGGCCGCGTACCTGCGCGCGTTGCCGGACGAGGTCAACTCGGGCGACGTGTACGCCCGCCCCTGACCATCCATTTCGGACGGCCGAGGGCCGGGAAACAAGGCATCGACCCTGTTCATCGCCGTGATCGGCAGACGCCCAGCCGGGACACTTTTTTCAAGGCTCGAACTTAGGAGTACATCGTTACTCATCTGTGATTGACGGGACCGACGCCACTTGGGTTGACTGCCACGGAACCGCTTCCGCAACCGGTTCCGAAACACCCCGCTCATCCCTGCGATCCGGGAGCGTCACGTGCCGATCACCATCGCCGACGTCGCCACCCGCGCCGGGGTGAGCAAGACGACGGTCTCCCGGGTGCTCAACGGCAAGGGCGAGGTGCACGTCCGCACCGCCGACCGGGTCCGCGCCGTGATCAGCGACCTCGGGTACGTACCCAGCGCCCGCGCGGTCGGGCTGGCCCGGGGCCGTACCCGGGTGGTGGGGATGCTGGTGCCGGCGCTGACCTGGCCCTGGATGGGCGAGGTCCTCCAGGGCGCGGCCGACGTGGTCGAGGCCGCCGGCTACGGCATGCTGCTGTTCACCTGCACCCACGGCGACGAGTCGATGCGCCGGTTCGCCTCCCAGGTCTCGGCCAAGTCGTTCGACGGCCTGCTCGTGGTCGAACCGGAGGGGACGCTCGACTACATCACCGAGCTGCACCGGCGCGGCCTGCCGGTCATCCTCATCGACGATCGGGGCCACCAGCCCGGCTTCCCGTCGGTGCGGACCACGAACGAGGACGGCGCCCGGGCCGCCGCCACGCACCTGCTGGCGCTGGGCCGGCGCCGGCCGCTGGTCGTCACCGGCCTGCGCCGGTTCGGCTGCACCCGGGAACGGCTCGCGGGGTTCGCCGGCGCCTACGCCGACGCGGGCGTGCCGATCGAGCCGGACCGCGTGGTGGAGGGCGACTTCACCTTCGAGTGCGGGCGCGCGGCGGTTCGGCGGCTGCTCGCCGACGGCGTACCGTTCGACGCCGTCTTCGCCCACAACGACCTGTCGGCCGCCGGTGCGTTGCAGGCGCTGCGCGACGCCGGGCGGCGCGTCCCGCAGGACGTGGCGGTGGTCGGCTTCGACGACCTGCCGCTGGCCGGGCACACCCACCCGCCGCTGAGCTCCGTGCGCCAGCCCCTGCGGGAGATGGGTACGGCCGCCGCCCGGCTGCTCATCGGCCACCTCGCCGGCACCCCGCTGCCGGACACCCCGACCGTCATCCCGACCGGCTTCGCCGCCCGCGACTCGACCGGCGCGGACGAGAACACCAGCGACCCGATCGACGCCCACGTCACCTGACCCCCCACCCCGCCGGACCCGGCGACCACGCCGGCGGGCCCGCCCGCCGGTGGCTCCACCGCACACCCTCCATCCACCACATCCCGCCCGAGGAAATGCGGGACCACCGAGGGAGACCTCCATGAGAAGACGGCAACTCCTCGCCCTCGCGCTGGCCGGCGCGATGGTCACCGGCGCCGCCGCCTGCGGCGACAGCCCGAACGCGAACAAGAAGAGCGGCCAGGCCGCGACGGTGCTGAACGTCGGCATGCCCAACGGCCCGCAGGCGGAGAACAACAACCCGTTCCTCACCACCTCGGCCGGCGCGTCGCTCGGCTACCGGTGGCAGATCTACGAGCCGCTGATGATGTGGAACCCGGTCAAGCCGGCCGAGCCGTTCAAGCCGTGGCTGGCCACCAAGGCCGAGTGGTCGTCGGACTACAAGTCGGTCAAGGTGACCATCCGCGAGAACGCGACCTGGTCCGACGGGCAGAAGGTCACCGCCGAGGACGTCGCGTTCACCTACAACCTGGTGAAGAAGTTCCCGGCCCTCAACGACCAGGGTGTGCCGTACACCGACGCCGTCGCCAGCGGCAACGAGGTCACCATCTCGATGGCCAGCCCGCAGTTCGTCAACCAGCAGAAGGTCCTGTGGCGGGTGCCGATCGTGCCCAAGCACCTGTGGGAGAAGATCGCCGACCCGGCCACCGACCCGGTGAAGCAGCCGGTCGGCAGCGGCCCCTACACGCTGAAGTCGTTCACCCCGGCGACCACGACGCTCTCCGTGCGCGACAGCGGCTACTGGCAGGACCCGCCGAAGGTCAAGGAACTGCGGTACACCTCGTACACGGACAACAGCGCGCAGACCACCGCACTGGCGAACGGCGAGTCGGAGTGGAGCTTCGTCTTCATCCCGAACTACCAGACCGTGTTCGTGGCCAAGGACCAGAAGAACCACAAGATGTGGGCGCCGCCGGTGCTGGGCATCCACGGCCTCTACGTGAACACCACGAAGAAGCCGTTCGACGACCCCACGCTGCGCAAGGCGATGAACATGGTCATCGACCGGGCGGACATCTTCACCACCGCCGAGGCGGGCTACTTCCACCCCGAGGTCAAGAGCGTCACCGGTCTGCCCAGCCCGGCCGGTGACTCGTTCATCGCGCCCGAGTACAAGGGCCAGGAGCACAAGGTCGACGTCGAGGGCGCCAAGGCGCTGCTCACCGGCGCGGGCTACAAGCTCGACGGCACCACGCTCAAGGACAAGAGCGGAAAGCCGGTCACCATCCGGCTCACCGACCCGGCCGGCTGGTCCGACTACCAGACCAGCCTGGAGATCGTGAAGGGCAACCTGGCGAAGATCGGCATCGTGGCCACCGTCGACAAGGCCAACCAGGACGCCTGGTTCCGCAACGTCGAGCAGGGCAACTTCGAGGCCACGTTCCGGTGGACCGAGAGCGGCGCCACGCCGTACGACATCTACCGGACCATCATGGACGGCCGCGTGCTCAAGCCGATCGGCACCGCCTCCCCGGCGGGCAACTTCGGCCGGTTCCAGAGCAAGGAGGCCACCGACGCGCTGGTGTCGTACGCCAACGCCACCGACGACGCCACCCGCACCACCGCCATGGCCACCCTGCAGAAGATCTTCGTCGAGCAGATGCCGATGATCCCGGTCGGCGCGGACAACATCGGCGGCGCGTACAGCACGAAGAACTGGACCGGCTGGCCGGACGACTCGAACCCGTACGGCGCGCTCCAGCCCACCCAGCCCAACGCGGTGGACGTGGTGCTGCACCTCGAGCCGGCCAACGGCTGACCCGGTGCCGCCGGCCCGGCCACGATCGCCCGGCCGGGCCGGCGGCGCCCGCCCCTCGCTACCGGCAACCCCAGACAGGAATGCGGCATGACGTTGACCGAGAGCGCACCGGCGCCGGCCGACGAGGTGGTGCTGGAGGCCGTCGGCCTGACCAAGCACTTCCCCGTCCGCCGGCGGCTGCGTGACCTCCTCTCCCGCACCCCGGCGGTGGTGCACGCCGTCGACGACGTATCGATCGCGCTGCGCCGCGGCCGGGTGACCGCGCTCGTCGGCGAGTCCGGCTCCGGCAAGTCCACAGTGGCGCGGCTGCTGGCCCAGCTCTACCCGCGCACCGCCGGCGACATCCGGCTGCACGGCGAATCGACCCGGGTCCGCGGCGGGCGCCGCTTCCGGGCGTACGTGCGCCGGGTGCAGCTGATCCTGCAGGACCCGTTCGCCTCGCTGAACCCGGTGCACACGGTCCGCTACCACCTGACCCGGTCGCTGCGCATCCACGGCAACGCCGGGACCGGCCCGGACGGGCTGGAGAAGGCGCTCGCCGACCTGCTGACCCGGGTCGCGCTCACCCCGCCGGAGCGCTACCTGGACGCGTTCCCGCACGAGCTGTCCGGCGGGCAGCGCCAGCGGGTGGCGATCGCGCGGGCGCTCGGCGCCGACCCCGAGGTGCTGCTCGCCGACGAGCCGGTGTCGATGCTGGACGTGTCGATCCGCCTCGGCGTGCTCAACCTGCTCCAGGACCTGAAGGACCGGCTCGACCTGGCGATCCTCTACATCACCCACGACATCGCCTCGGCCCGCTACTTCGCCGACGAGACGATCGTCATGTACGCCGGGCGGATGGTCGAGGGCGGCGACAGCGAGACGGTCACCCAGCGCCCGGCCCACCCGTACACCCGGTTGCTGATCGAATCGGCGCCGGACCCGGAGCGGATCACCGGCGCGGGCGGCGACGGCGCGGCGGCGGGCGAGCGGGGGCACGGCGAGCCGCCGAGCCTGATCCGCCCGCCGGCCGGCTGCCGGTTCCACCCGCGCTGCCCGGCGGCCATGCCGCGCTGCGCCACCGACCTGCCGCCACCGATCCCGGTCGACGACGCGCCGGGGCACTGGGCCGCGTGCTGGCTGTTCGACGCCGAGACCGTCGCGGCGGCGAAGAGCGGAACCGACACGGCCGGGACGGAGGCGGCCCGGTGAGGTTCCTGCTGCAACGGGTGGCCTTCTACCTGTTCACCGCCTGGGCGGCGATCACCCTCAACTTCTTCATCCCGCGGATGGTGCCGGGCGACCCGGTGCAGTCGCTGATCTCCCGCAACCAGGGCCGGATCAGCGCCGACGCGATCGCGTCGCTGCGGGTGCTGTTCGGGCTGGACTCCGACCGGTCGCTGTGGGAGCAGTACGTCGCCTACTGGGGGCAGCTCCTGCGCGGCGACCTGGGACTGTCGTTCACGTTCTTCCCCGCCCCGGTGTCGGAGGTGATCGGGAGCAGCCTGCCGTGGACCGTCGGCCTGGTCGGCGTCACCACGATCGTCAGCTTCCTGCTCGGCACCGCGCTCGGCGTCGGCGCGGGCTGGCGGCGCGGCTCGTGGATCGACGGGCTGCTGCCGGCCACCACGTTCCTGTCCTCGATCCCGTACTTCTGGCTGGGCCTGGTCGCGATCGCGCTGTTCGCCGGGCCGGGCAGCTTCTTCCCCTCCTCCGGCGGCTACGAGCCGGGCCTGGTGCCGGCGTTCGACGCGTACTTCGTGCCGAGCGCGATCCAGCACAGCATCCTGCCCGCGGCGACCATCCTGGTGTCGTCGATGAGCGGCTGGATCCTCAGCATGCGCAACATGATGGTCACCGTCGCGAGCGAGGACTACATCACCGTGGCGCACGCCAAGGGGCTGTCCGAGCGCCGGGTGGCCCTCAGCTACGCCGCCCGCAACGCGCTGCTGCCGAACGTGTCCGGGTTCGCGCTGTCACTGGGCTTCATCGTCGGCGGCACGCTGCTCGTGGAGATCGTCTTCTCGTACCCGGGCCTGGGGTTCCAGCTCTTCCAGGCCGTCGGCGCGAAGGACTACCCGCTGATGCAGGGCATCTTCCTGATCATCACGATCTCGGTGCTGGTGGCGAACCTGCTCGCCGACGTGGCGTACCTGCTCCTCGACCCGCGGACCCGAAAGAGCTGAACGATGACACTCTCCCCGTCCAGCATCGAGCAGGTCATCCCCGGCCAGGGGGCGATGGCGCAGCCGTCGGCCCGGGCGCGCCGCCGCCGGTTCCGCTTCGTCGCCAACGCCAAGGCCGCGACCGGCCTCGCAGTCCTCGGGGTCTACGTGCTCCTGGCGGTGATCGGGCCGTGGATCGCGCCGTACGACCCGGACGCGCGCAGCGCCGACGTGCTCCAGGCGCCCTCGGCCCGGCACTGGTTCGGCACCACCCATCTCGGGCAGGACATCTTCAGTCAGATCCTGGTCGGCGCGCGCAGCGTGATGGTGGTGGGCCTGACCGCCGGCGTGCTCGCCACGATCCTGTCCGTCCTCATCGGCGTGACCGCCGGTTACCTGGGCGGCGCGGCCGACGAGGGCCTGTCGGCGGTGTCGAACGTGTTCCTGGTGATCCCGGCGCTGCCGCTGATCATCATCGTCACGTCCCTCGTCGACCAGGCCAGTGACACGCTCGTGGCGCTCATCATCGGCCTCACGTCGTGGGCCTGGGGCGCCCGCGTGCTGCGCGCCCAGACGCTGTCGTTACGCCGCCGCGACTACGTCGAGGCCGCCCGGGCCACCGGCGAGCGGACCTGGCGGATCATCGGCTTCGAGATCCTGCCGAACCTGACCGCGATCATCGCCTCCGGCTTCGTCGGCACCGTCATCTTCGCGGTGATGTCGGAGATCACCCTGGCGTTCATCGGCGTCTCGTCGATGACGTCGTGGAACTGGGGCACGATCCTGTTCTGGGCCCAGGGGCAGCAGGCCCTGGCGCAGGGCGCCTGGTGGTGGTTCGTGCCGGCCGGGCTGGCCATCGCGCTGCTCGGCACCGCGCTCGCGCTGATCAACTTCGGCATCGACGAGTTCGTCAGCCCGCGGCTGCGCACCGGCGGCCGGACCCGGATCCGTACCGCCGACGGCCGCACCGTCGCGATGCGCGTCGGGTTCACCCCGGTGCTCGCGCCGAACCCGGCGCCGGTCCCGATGCGGCGGCCGGCGGACCCCACCCGAGAGGACGCGACCCCATGAGCGACCAGGTGCTGGAGATCCGCGGGCTGTGCGTCGACTACGGCGTCGGCGCGGACGCGGTCCGTGCGGTCCGCGACGTCGACCTGACGCTGCACCGCGGCGAGGTGCTCGGCCTGGCCGGGGAGAGCGGCAGCGGCAAGTCCACCCTCGCGTACGGACTCACCCGGTTGCTGCCCCCGCCCGGCGTGGTCAGCGGCGGCCAGGTGATCTACCACCCGGCCGACGGCCCGCCGGTCGACGTGCTCACGCTCAGCCCGGCGAAGCTGCGCGAGTTCCGCTGGGCGGAGACGTCGATCGTGTTCCAGGGCGCGATGAACTCGCTCAACCCGGTGCACAAGGTCTCCACCCAGCTGCTCGACGTGATCCGGGCGCACGAGCCGAAGAGCACGGCGGCGGGCCGGCTGGCCCGCGCGAAGGATCTGCTGCGCCTGGTCGGCATCTCCGCCGACCGGCTGGACAGCTACCCGCACCAACTCTCCGGCGGCATGCGGCAACGGGTCATGATCGCGATGGCGCTGGCGCTGGAACCGCAGGTGGTCATCATGGACGAACCGACCACCGCGCTGGACGTGGTGATGCAGCGGCAGATCCTCGGCCAGCTCGCCGAGCTGCGCGAACGTCTCGGCTTCGCGGTGCTGTTCATCACCCACGACCTGTCGCTGCTGGTCGAGTTCTCCGACCGCATCGCGATCATGTACGGCGGCCGGATCGTCGAGGAGGCGCCCGCCGCCCGGCTGTACGCCGAACCGCTGCACCCGTACACCGAGGGGTTGCTGCACTCGTTCCCGGCGCTGCACGGGCCGCGCCGCGAACTGACCGGCATCCCCGGCTCCCCGCCGGACCTGCGTGCCATGCCGTCCGGGTGCGCGTTCCACCCCCGCTGCCCGAAGGCGTTCGACGGGTGCGACGAGCAGGTGCCGGTGCTCGGCGCGCCGCGCGTCGACGACCCGGCGCGGGCCGTCGCGTGCCATCTGCACCCGGCCGTCGCGCCGCTGTCCCGCTGACCCGCCCGACACCACCACCCGCCAACCGCGAGGAGAACCATGGACACCGACCTCACCCGCCCGTCGTCAGTCACCGGTCCGGACCCGATCGACACGCTGCCGCCGACCTTCCGGTGGGGGGTGGCGACGTCGTCGTACCAGATCGAGGGCGCGGTGGCCGAAGACGGCCGCACCCCGTCGATCTGGGACACGTTCTGCCGGGTGCCGGGCGCGGTGGCGAACGGCGACCACGGCGACGTGGCGTGCGACCACTACCACCGGATGCCGCAGGACGTCGCGCTCATCGCGGACCTGGGGCTGGACACGTACCGGTTCTCGGTGGCCTGGCCCCGGGTGCAGCCGGGCGGGCGCGGCCCGGCGAACGTGGCCGGGCTGGCCTTCTACGACCGGCTGGTGGACGAACTGCTCGGCCGGGGCGTCGAGCCGTGGGTGACGCTCTACCACTGGGACCTGCCGCAGGAGCTGGAGGACGCCGGCGGCTGGCCGAACCGGGACACCGCGTACCGGTTCGCCGACTACGCGGAACTGGTCTTCGCCGCGCTCGGCGACCGGGTCCGCACCTGGACCACGCTCAACGAGCCGTGGTGCTCGGCGATGCTCGGGTACGCCTACGGCAACCACGCCCCGGGCCGGCGCGACCTGGGCGACGGCATCGCCGCGGCGCACCACCTGCTGCTCGGGCACGGGCTGGCGACGCGGCGGCTGCGCGAGGCGGCCCGGTCCCCGATCGAGCTGGGCCTCACGCTGAACCTGGCCACCGCCGACCCGGCGACCGACAGCGCGGCCGACCGGGACGCGGCGCGCGCCGCCGACGGGCTGGGCAACCGGCTCTACCTCGACCCGGTGCTGCGCGGGGAGTACCCGCGCGACGTGATCGCCGACCTGGCCGCCGAGGGCGTGCGGATCCCGGTGGAGGACGGCGACCTGGACGTCATCGCCACCCCGATCGACGTGCTGGGCGTCAACTACTACTTCGGGCAGCTGCACTCCGGGGTGGACGAGCAGGGCCGCGACCGCGACGACGACGGCAAGCCGGTACGCCGGGTGGTCCGCCGCGACCTGCCGCGTACCGCGATGGACTGGGAGATCGTGCCGGAGTCCTTCACCGACCTGCTGGTGCGGCTGCACCGCGACTACCCGGGCACGCCCATGGTGATCACCGAGAACGGCGCCGCGTTCGACGACGAGCCGGACGCCGACGGGTTCGTCGCCGACGACGACCGGGTCGGCTACCTCACCGAGCACCTGCGGGCGGTGGCCCGCGCCCGGGCCGCCGGCGCGGACGTGCGCGGCTACTTCGCCTGGTCGCTGCTGGACAACTTCGAGTGGGCGTACGGCTACGACAAGCGGTTCGGCATCGTCCGGGTCGACTACGACACGCAGCGCCGCACCCCCAAGCGCAGCGCGCTCTGGTACCGCGACACCGTGCGGCGGGTACGCGGGCAGCGCTGACGTCGTCCGGCGTGGGGGCAGGGCCGGTCAGGTCAGTGACGGCGGCCCGGCCCCCACGCCGGGCCCGGGCGGGCGGCCGGGTCGCGGGGCACGCCGCCGTCGCGCAGCAGCCGGGTCATCGGCAGGGTGGCGGCGCCCATCGCGACCGCGTCCGGTCCGAGCCGGCACAGCTCGATCGAGGTCTGCGCGTACGGCTGGCGCAGCGCGTGCCGGGCGGTCGCCGCGCGGATCGCGGGCAGGTGCCGTTCGCCCAGGGCCAGCCCGGCCCAGCCGCCGAGCACCACCCGCTCCGGGTTGAACAGGTTCACCAGGTTCGCCACCCCGGCGCCCAGGTAGCCGACCGTCTCGTCGACCACCTTCGCGGCGGTGCGGCCGGTGGAACGCAGCAGCTCACCGAAGGCGGACTCCTCGTCCGCGCCGGGTGCCGGGCGGCCCCGGTTGGCCTGGCGGAACCGGTCCAGCACCGCCTCCGCCCCGACGTACGCCTCCAGGCAGCCGAGGTTGCCGCAGCGACAGCGGCGGCCGCCGTACACGATGGTGGTGTGGCCCCACTCCCCGGCGCTGCTGTGCGCGCCGCGGTAGCCGACGCCGTCGGCGACCACGCTCGCGCCGACGCCGGAGCCGACCAGGGCGACCACCGCGTGCCGGACGCCGCGGCCGGCGCCGAACCACATCTCGGCCTGGCCGAGCGTCTTCGCGCCGTTGTCCACGTGGACCGGTACGTCGGTGCCGGCGCGCAGCATCGCTCCGAGCGGGACGCCGTCCCAGCCGAGCGTCTGGGCGTGCACCACGGCGTCGGCGGTGCGCTCGACGGTGCCGGCGACGGCGACGCCGAAGCCGAGCACGGCGGCGGGGTCGACGCCTGCCTGGTCGATGACCGCGGCGAGGCCGTGCCGCAGGTGCGCGGCGACCCGCTCGGGGTCGGGATCGGCCGCGGTGATCGGGTACTCCGCCTTGGCCAGCGCGGTCATGCTCAGGTCGAACAGCTCCACCTGGACCCGGGTCTCGCCGACGTCGGCGCCGACCAGGTAGCCGTAGCCGGGCGCGACGCGCAGCAGGACCCGGGGGCGGCCGCCGTCGGACTCGACCGAGCCGGCCTCCTCGACCAGACCCTCGTTGATCATCTCGCCGACCAGGTTGCTGACGCTCGCCAGGCTGAGCGCTGTGGACTGGCCCAGCTCGTGCCGGCTGAGCGGGCCGTCCAGCCAGATCCGGGTCAGCAGGACCGACCGGTTGGCCCGGCGCATGTCGCGCACCGTGGTGCGTCTGGCGTCCACGTCCGCCGCCGTCCTTCCCGGCCGCTCGCGGCGGCCTGCGTTCCTGCTTCACGCCGTGAACCGGGTGGTGACAGGGTACGCCGCATTTACATTTAACAAAGTTAACTGATAACCTCCGGCGCATCGATGAGGAGGTATGTCATGCGACTCGGACGTGGGATGACCGCTCTGCTCGGTGGCGTCGCGCTGCTCGCCGCCACCGCCGCCGCCCTGCCCGCCACCGCCGCCACCCCGGCCGGCGCCGTCGGCACGCTCGTCGCGTGTGACGCGCCGGTCTGGGCCGAGGGCGTCACCTGGACCGCCGGCAGCCGCGCCACCTATGGCGGCCGGCTCTACCAGGCGCTCGTCACGCACACCCCGCCGGCCGGCGCGGGCTGGAACCCGGCCGCCGTACCGGCCCTCTGGACCGACCTCGGCGCCTGCACCGGCGGCACGCCGTCGCCGAGCCCGACCACCCGGCCGCCGTCGCCCACCCCGTCCGCCTCCCCGACGGCCTCCCCCACGCGGACGCCGACCGCCTCCCCGACCCCGACGACGCCGGGCGGGGACACCTGCGCGCTGCGGTCCCGGCCGTCGGGCAAGGTGCTCCAGGGCTACTGGGAGAACTGGGACGGCGCCGCGAACGGCGTGCACCCCGGGCTCGGCTGGATCCCGATCACCGACTCCCGGATCACCGGACACGGCTACAACGTGGTGACCGCCGCGTTCCCGGTCATCCGCGCCGACGGCACCGTGCTCTGGGAGGACGGCATGGACGCCGGCGTCAAGGTGCCAACCCCGGCGCAGGTGTGCCAGGCCAAGGCCGCCGGGCTCACCGTGCTGCTGTCCATCGGCGGCGCCACCGCCGGCATCGACCTCAGCTCCAGCGCGGTGGCCGACCGGTTCGTCGCCACCGTCGTGCCGATCCTCAAGCGGCACAACTTCGACGGCATCGACATCGACATCGAGACCGGCCTGACCGGCAGCGGGAACATCAACCAGCTCTCCCCCTCACAGGCCAACCTGATCCGGATCATCGACGGGGTGCTGGCCCAGATGCCGGCCGGCTTCGGGCTCACCATGGCGCCGGAGACCGCGTACGTCACCGGAGGCAGCGTCACCTACGGCTCGATCTGGGGCGCGTACCTGCCGATCGTGAAGAAGTACGCCGACAACGGGCGGCTGTGGTGGCTGAACATGCAGTACTACAACGGCTCGATGTACGGCTGCGCCGGTGACTCGTACCCGGCCGGCACCGTGGCCGGTTTCGTCGCCCAGACCAACTGCCTCGACGCGGGCCTGGTCATCCAGGGCACCACCATCCGCGTACCGCTGGACCGGCAGGTCCCCGGGCTGCCCGCGCAGGTCGGCGCCGGCGGCGGCTACATGGGCCCGGCGCTGGTGGCCCAGGCGTGGAACACCTACCAGGGGCGCCTCAAGGGCCTGATGACCTGGTCGGTCAACTGGGACGGGTCGAAGGGCTGGACGTTCGGCGACAACGTCCGGTCCCTGCAGGGCCGCTGAGCCGGCGGGGCTCCACGCTCCACCCCCGGCGCGGAGCCCCGCCGCTGGCGCCTCTTGCGAGACCCTGCGAGGCTGGCGCTCGTGTATGACTACGACCTGCTGGTGCTGGGCTCCGGACCGAGTGGACAGAAAGCGGCGATCGCCGCGGCCAAGCTGGGCCGCCGGGTGGCGATCGTCGACCGCCGCGACATGCTCGGCGGGGTGTGCATCAACACCGGGACCGTGCCCTCCAAGACGCTGCGCGAAGCCGTCCTCTACCTGACCGGGCTGAGCCAGCGCGACCTCTACGGCAGCAGCTACCGGGTCAAGGAGGACATCACCGTCGCCGACCTGGCCGCCCGCACCCAGCACGTGATCACCCGGCAGACCGACGTCATCCGCAACCAGCTGGCCCGCAACAAGGTCTCGCTGATCACCGGCACCGGCCGGTTCGCCGACGCCCACTCCGTGTGGGTGGACGCCGGCTCCGGCCGGGAGACCCGGGTCAGCTTCGACAAGGCGGTCATCGCCGCCGGCACCCGCCCGGCCCGCCCGGACAGCGTCGACTTCGACGACCGGACGATCGTCGACTCCGACGGCGTCATCAACCTCCAGGCCGTCCCGCGCAGCATGGTCGTGGTCGGCGCCGGCGTGATCGGCATGGAGTACGCGTCCCTGTTCGCCGCGCTCGGCACCAAGGTGACTGTGGTCGAGCGCCGCCCGCGGATGCTGGACTTCTGCGACGAGGAGATCGTCGAATCCCTGAAGTACCACCTGCGGGACCTGTCGGTGACCTTCCGCTTCGGCGAGGAGGTGGCCGCCGTGGAGAAGCACCGCAGCGCCGCGCTCTGCGTGCTGCGCAGCGGCAAGAAGATCGCGGCGGACACCGTGATGTACTCCGCCGGGCGCCAGGGGCAGACCGACGACCTCGCGCTGGAGGCGGCCGGGCTCACCGCCGACCACCGGGGCCGGATCACCGTCGACGCGGACTACCGCACCGGCGTCGAGAACATCTACGCCGTCGGCGACGTGATCGGCTTCCCCGCGCTGGCGTCCACCTCGATGGAACAGGGCCGGCTGGCCGCGCAGCACGCCTGCGGCGAACCGGCGCGCGGCATGTCGGACCTGCAACCGATCGGCATCTACACCATCCCGGAGATCAGTTTCGTCGGGAAGACCGAGGAGGAGCTGACCGACGCGTCCGTCCCGTTCGAGGTGGGCATCGCCCGCTACCGGGAACTGGCCCGTGGCCAGATCGTCGGCGACTCGTACGGGATGCTGAAGCTGCTGGTGTCACCCGAGAACGGGCGGCTGCTCGGGGTGCACGTGTTCGGCACCGGCGCCACCGAGATCGTCCACATCGGGCAGGCGGTGATGGGCTGCGGCGGTACCGTCGACTACCTGCTCGACGCGGTGTTCAACTACCCGACGCTGGCCGAGGCGTACAAGGTGGCCGCGCTGGACGCCGCCAACAAGATCCGCAACATCACCCGCATCGACACCTGACCCCGCCCCTCCCCCGCCCGCCCCGCCCCTCCTCGTTGATCTTGCACTTTCGGCCCGCCGCCCACCCGTTATGCCGGCTATGCCCGGGCGACACGTGCAAGATCGGCGGGGATAGTCGGCGGGGCGGGGCGGGGCGGGGCGGTGGGAGGGTGGGTCAGCGGCCCGCGGCGTAGCCCTGGGCGCCTCGGGGATTCGCGGCGGCGGACAGGACGCCGGTGCGCGGGTCGCGTGTCACCGCGCACATGCGGCCCAGGCTCCACGGGCCGGACAGGCGGACGGTGTGGCCCCTTGCGCGCAGGCCGGCCAGCACGTCCGGGTCGATCCGGTCCTCCAGCACCAGCACGCCGGGCTCGACCTCGCGCGGATAGAACGACGCCGGGAAGCTCGTGGTGTGCCACGTGGGGGCGTCGATCGCCTCCTGCAACTCCTGCCCGCCGGCCAGGTGCCGCAGCAGGAACAGCAACTGCCACTGGTCCTGCTGGTCACCGCCGGGCGTGCCGCAGGCCATCACCGGCTCGCCGTCGCGCAGCACGAGTGTCGGGCTGAGCGTGGTACGCGGTCGCCGGCCCGGCCGCAGCGTCGACGCGAGCCCCTCCTCCAGCCAGCACATCTGCAACCGGCTGCCGAGCGGGAAGCCCAGTTCCGGGATGGTGGGCGAACTCTGCAGCCAGCCGCCGCTGGGCGTGGCGGAGATGATGTTGCCCCACCGGTCCACCACGTCGACGTGGCAGGTGTCGCCGCGGGTCACGCCGTCGGCGCGTACCGTGGGCTCGCCGGTGCTCGGGTCCTGCGGGACGGCCCCGCGACGCACGTCGGCGTGCAGATGGGACGGAAGCCGGGGCGGCTCGCCCACCGGGCTGCCGGGGCGCAACCCGGCCGACGCCCGGTCACCGACCAGCGCGGCCCGCGAACGGGCGTACTCCGCCGACAGCAGCGCGCAGCCCGGCACGTCGGTGTCGCCGTACCACGCCTCCCGGTCGGCGAACGCCAGCTTCAGCGCCTCGGCCTGCGCGTGGATGCCGTCCAAGCTGGACGGATCGTGAACACGAGGGTCGTCGAGCGCGTCCAGGACGGCCAGGGTCTGCAGCAGCACCGGGCCCTGGCCCCAGAAGCCGGTCTTGGCGATCGTGTGCCCGTGCCAGTCCAGCGTGACCGGCTTCTCCCAGGTGGCCGACCATCCAGCCAGGTCGTCGCCGGTGACCAGCCCGGCGTGGGCACGCCCGCTGGAGTCGCGGAACGGCAGCCGGCTGAACGCGTCGATCGCCTCGGCGACGAAACCCTCCCGCCAGGCGCGCCGGGCCGCCTCGATCTGCGCCTCCCGGTCCGTGCCGGCGGCCCGTCCCGCGTGGACGAGGCGGCGCAGCGTGTCCGCGTACGCCGGGTTGGTGACCATCTCCCCCGGCGCGGGCGGGCGGCCGTCGCGGAGCCATTGCCGCGCGGAGGTCGGCCAGTGGTCGGTGAACAGCGACCGGACCCGCGCGACGGTCTGCCCGGCGGCGCCGACCAGCGGGTGACCGGCGGCGGCGTAGCCGATCGCCGGTTCCAGCACCTGGGCGAGCGTGCGGGTGCCGTGGTCGCGTAACAGCAGCAGCCACGCGTCGACAGCGCCCGGCACGACCGCGGCGAGTGGGCCGGCGCCGGGCACCAGGTCCAGGCCGAGCGAGCGGAAGTGGGCGACGGTGGCGGCGGCCGGGGCCGGGCCCTGACCGCAGAGCACCCGCG
The DNA here is from genome assembly GCF_027460145.1 of Micromonospora sp. WMMA1949. Classification (NCBI taxonomy): domain Bacteria; kingdom Bacillati; phylum Actinomycetota; class Actinomycetes; order Micromonosporales; family Micromonosporaceae; genus Micromonospora; species Micromonospora sp. WMMA1949. The sequence continues at coordinate 5,837,878 of NZ_JAPZBG010000001.1, forward strand.
GCGTGGGGTCGGCCGCGGTGGCGAGGATCGCGGGCACCTCCCCGGCCGGGCCGTTGAGGTGCGGTTCCACCACGTGCAGCACGAACCCGGCGGCCACCGCGGCGTCGAAGGCGTTGCCGCCGCGTTCCAGCACGCCCATCGCGGACTGACTGGCGAGCCAGTGCGTGGAGGAGACCATGCCGAACGTCCCGCGCAGCGTCGGCCGGGTGGTGAACGCCATGGGCGGCAGCCTACGGCGTGCCGGCGACGTCGGCGCGTTCCGTCGCGCCGCCCGCGCCCGCACCGCCGTCGCGCTCGGCGTCGAGCGGGAACAGGCACGCGGCCTCGTGGCCCGGACCGACCTCGGCCAGCGCCGGGTCGGTCTCGGCGCACGCGGGGCGGGCCTGGGGGCATCGGGTACGGAAGCGGCAACCGCTCGGCGGGTCCACCGGGCTGGGGATGTCGCCGGTGAGCACGATCCGGCGGCGCTCCCGCTCGACGCGGGGGTCGGCCACCGGCACCGCGGACAGCAGCGCTGCCGTGTAGGGGTGCGCCGGGCGCCGGTAGATCCGCTCCGGTGGGCCGGTCTCGACGATGCGGCCCAGGTACATCACCGCGATCCGGTCGCTCATGTGCTCGACGGCGGCCAGGTCGTGCGCGATGAACAGGTAGGTGAGCCCGAGGTCGCGTTGCAGGTGCCGGAGCAGGTTCATGATCTGCGCCTGGACGCTCAGGTCGAGCGAGGCGATCGGCTCGTCCAGGACGATCAGGTCCGGCTCGCCGGCCAGCGCCCGGGCCACGCCGACCCGCTGGCGCTGGCCGCCGGACAGCTCGTGCGGATACCGGCCGGCGGTGTCGGCGCGCAGGCCGACCAGGTCCAGCAGCTCGGCGACCCGGGCCCGCCGGGCGGCGGCGGACGTGGCGAGCCGGTGCACGACGAGCGGTTCGGCGATGCTGTCGCCGACCGTACGGCGGGGGTCGAGGGACGCCTGCGGATCCTGGAAGACCATCGCCACGTGGCGGCGCGTCGCGCGCAGGCGGCGGCGCGACCAGCGGGTCACGTCCGCGCCCGCGACCCGGACCCGGCCGCCGGTCGGGTCGACGAGCCGCAGCAGCGCCAGACCCGCGGTGGACTTGCCGCTGCCCGACTCGCCGACGAGCCCCAGCGTCTCGCCCCGGCGTACGGCGAGGCTGACGCCGTCGACCGCGCGGACCGTTCCGGCCGGCGTCGGGAAGTGCACCTTCAGGTCGTCCAGCTCGGCGACCAGGTCCGGGGTGTCGGCGCTCATCCGGCCTCTCCACGGTAGAAGGTACGGACCGTGTGCCCGTCGCCGACCGGCGTCAGCGGGGGCAGCTCGTGCTCGCAGCGGGGATCGGCGCGGACCGGGCAGCGCGGCCAGAACGCGCAGCCGGGCGGCAGGTCCAGCGGGCTCGGCGGCGAGCCGGGGATGGCGACCAGGTCCTCGCCGCGCCGCGACGGGTCCGGCCGGGCCGCCAGCAACGCCCGGGTGTACGGATGGGTGGGCGTGTCGAACACCGCGTCGACGGGGCCCTGCTCGACGATCCGTCCCCCGTACATGACCGCCACGGTGTCGGCGATGCCCGCGACGACGCCCAGGTCGTGGGTGACCCAGACGACGGCGGTGCCCAGCCGTGCCTGCAGGTCGGCGACCAGTTCGATGATCTGCGCCTGGGTGGTGACGTCGAGCGCGGTGGTCGGCTCGTCGGCGATCAGCAGGTCCGGCTCGCAGGCGAGCGCCATGGCGATGGCGACACGCTGGCGCATGCCGCCGGAGAACTGGTGCGGGTACGCGTCGACGCGCCGCGCGGCCGACGGGATGCCGACCAGTTCCAGCAGCTCCACCGCCCGGTCGCGGGCGGCGCGGCGGGTCAGGCCGAGGTGTTCCTCGGCCGCCTCGGTGACCTGCCGCCCCACCGGCAGCACCGGGTTGAGCGAGGTCATCGGATCCTGGAAGACGAAGCCGACGTGCCGGCCGCGAACCTTGCGGCGGCGGTCGTCGGGCAACGCGGTCAGCTCCGTGTCGAGCAGCCGCACCCGGCCGGTGACCGTGGCGGCGCGCGGGGCCAGGCCGGTGGCGGCGAGCAGGGTCATGCTCTTGCCGCTGCCGGACTCGCCGACCAGCGCGAACGTCTCCCCCGGCCGCACCTGCCAGGACACCCCGGCGACGGCACGGACCGGGCCACGGCGGGTGCCGACGGTCACGGTGAGGTCGTCCACGGACAGCACCGTCGAGTCGGTGCTCGGCCGCTGACGCCGGCTCGGCATGCGTTCGGTGCGCTCGGTGGGTTCGGTGCGCTCGGTCATGGGGTGCTCCTGCGGGCCTCGCCCAGGGTGAGCTGGCGCGGGTCGAGCACGTCACGCAACGCGTCGCCGACCAGGTTGAACGCCAGCACGGTGAGGAAGATCGCCGCGCCCGGGAACACGCCCAGCCACCACGCGTCGGTGACGAAGCCGCGCCCGTCGAACAGCATCCGGCCCCAGGCCGGCGCGGGCGGCTGGATGCCGAGGCCGAGGAAGGACAGGGCGGCCTCGGAGAGGATCGCGAACGCCAGCGACAGCGACGTCTGCACGATCAGCGGGGCGGCGATGTTCGGCAGCACGTGCCGGCGCATGATGCGCAGGTCGGACGCGCCGATGGAGACGGCGGCCCGGACGAACACCTGCTCGCGTACGGAGAGCACGCCGGCGCGGGTGATCCGGGCGAAGATGGGTGTGTAGACCACGCCGATGGCGACCATGGCGGTGAGCAGGCCGGGGCCGAGCACCGCCACGATGGCGACCGCCAGCAGCAGCACCGGGAACGCGAACAACACGTCCATGCAGCGCATGAGCACGCTGTCCAGCCAGCCCCGGTAGTAGCCGGCGAACAGCCCGAGCGTCACGCCCGCGACCAGTGCGATGCCGACGCTGACCGCGCCGACCTGAAGCGACACGCGGGCGGCGACGAGCACCCGGCTGAGCACGTCGCGGCCCAGCTCGTCGGTGCCGAACGGGTGTGCGCCGCTGGGCGGGCGCAGCATCTGGTCCACGTCGACGTCGTTGACGCCGGCCGGGGCCAGCCACGGGCCGGCCACCCCGACCACGACCAGCAGCACGAGCACGAGCGTGCCGCCGACGGCGAGCGGGTCGCGGCGCAGCGCGTCCAGGACGCGGCGTGCGGTGCTCTCGGTCGTGGCGCTCACTTGACCGTGATCCTCGGGTCGAGGCGGGCGTAGAGGATGTCCACCAGCAGGTTGACCAGCAGGAACAGGGCGGCCACCAGCAGCACCGCGCCCTGCAGGACGGGATAGTCGCGGGCCTGGACGGCGTCGAAGGTGAGCCGGCCGATGCCGGGCCAGGCGAACAGCACCTCGATGACGATGACGCCGCCGAGCAGGCTCGCGAGCTGCACCGCGACCACCGTGACGACCGGGATGAGCGCGTTGCGCAGCACGTGCCGCAGGATCACCACCCGGTTGCGCAGCCCCTTCGCCTCGGCGGTCCGCACGTAGTCGGCGGAGAGCACCTCCAGCACCGAGGAGCGGATGAACCGGGTGAGGATCGACGCGGTGACCAGGCCGACGGTGACCGCCGGCAGCGCCACGTGGGTGGCCCACCGGCCGGGGTCGTCGGTCAGCGCCACGTAGCCCGAGGGCGGCAGCCAGCCGAGCACCCCGGCGAACAGCAGGATGCCCATGATGCCCATCCAGAAGTCCGGCACCGAGACGCCGAACTGGCTGAACACGCGGGCGGCGTGGTCGATGGCGGAGCCGCTGCGGACCGCCGCGACGATGCCCAGCGGGAACGCCACCAGCAGCGCGAACACCACGGCGGTGACCGCGAGCGACAGCGTGGCGGGCAGCCGTTCCAGCACGATCGCGCTCACCGGCTGACCGGTGCGGAAGCTGACCCCCAGGTCACCGGTGAGCGCGTGCCCCAGGTAGCTGGCGTACTGCACCGGCAGCGGCTGGTCGAGGCCGGCGCGTTCGCGCAGCGCGTCGTACGTCTGCGGGTCGAACCGGGTGCCGAGCGCCACCCGGACCGGGTCGCCCGGCACCAGTTGCAGCAGCAGGAACACCACGAGTGTCACGCCGAGCAGGACGACCGCCGACTGGAGTACCCGCCGCAGGACGAAGCGGGCCATCACTTCGCCAGGGCGACCGACCGGAACCGGATCGCCCGGTCGGTGCGCACCTCGTAGCCGGAGACCTTCTTCGACCAGCCCTGCACGACGTCGGGGTTGTAGAGGTAGAGGTAGCTGGCGTCGTCGACGATCTGCTTCGCCGCCTGCTCGTACGCCTGCTTGCGGGCGCCCTGGTCGGTCTGGGTGCGCGCGTCGTCCAGCAGCTTGTCGACCGCCGGGTTCTTGTACTTGTGGAAGTTGAAGGTGCCGCCGCTGTGGTGCTGGGCGTAGTAGAACTCGTCCGGGTCGATGTTGCCGAGCCAGCCGAGCATGAACCCGTCGAAGTTGCCCTTGGCCTGCTCGTCGAGCCACTGGGCGAAGTCCAGCGTACGGATCTTCACGGTGATGCCGACGTCCTTGAGCTGCGCGGCGATGACCTGCGCGGCGGTGACCGTCTCCGGGTACTCGCTGGTGACCATCAGGTCCATGGTCAGGTTGCCCACGCCGGCCTGGCCGAGCATCTGCTTCGCCTTGCCCGGGTCGTGGCTGTAGGGCGCGTAGTCGTAGTAGAACGCGCTGTCCTTCGGGATGGCGGTCTGGTTGACGGTGGCCAGGCCGAACTTGGCCGCCTTGGTGATCGCCTCGCGGTCCAGCGCGTACCCGATCGCGCGCCGCACCTCGGGGTTGTCGAACGGCTTGCGGGCCTCGTTGAGCGCCACGTACCAGTAGTCGGTGGACGCCGCCGACCTCACCACCGGGTCGTCGCCGTCCTGCAACGACTTCACCTGCTGGGGCGGCAGGTTGTCGGTCCACTGGACCTGGCCGCTGCGCAGGTTCTGCAGCGCCACCGTCGGGTCCTTGACGAAGGTGAACGTGACGCCGTCGAGCTTCGGCTTCTCACCCCAGTAGGCGTCGTTGCGCACCAGCTTGATGCTGTCGCCGGAGGTGTAGCCGGCCACCGTGAACGGGCCGCTGCCGACCGGCGCGGTCTTCACCTTGCCGGACTCCACGTTGGACTTCTCCACGATCGCCACGCCCTTGAACCCGCCGAGGTTCGCGAGCAGGTTCGGGGTGGGCGCGCTCAGCGTCACCACCACCGTCGTCGGATCCGGCCCGGTGACCGACTTGACGGTGGCGAACTTGTACGCGTTGTTCAGCTTCTCCTTGATGATCCGCTCGAACGAGTAGACGACGTCCTCGGAGGTCAGCGGCGACCCGTCGGAGAACTTGACGCCCTCGCGCAGCGTGAACGTCCAGGTGAGCTGGTCGTCGCTGGTGGTCCACTTCGTCGCCAGCGAGGGCACCATCTTCAGGTCGGCGTCCGGCTCGACGAGTGTGTCGTAGACGTTCTCCAGCACCTGGAAGCTGTAGTAGGCGGAGGTCTTGTGCGGGTCGAGCTGGTCGGGTTCGCCGCCGATCGCGGCGTTGAGGACTCCGCCGGAGCCGCCGGCGTTCCCCCCGCCGCCGACGTCGACCGCCTCGCCGCCGGTGCATCCGGACAGGACACCGATGGTGAGGGTGAGTGCGGCGCCGAACACGCCGAGCTTGTTCCTGGACACAGGCCCCCCTTGCCACTTCCCGGACAAAAGAAAGTTTCGGCGAGTCTTATCTCCGAGCCGGATGATGTCAAACGAATCCAGCCAAACTGACTGGTCGACGGGGTGTTGCCGGTGCGGAGTGAACGGTGGTTCAATCCGGGCCCCGACCCGATCCGCCACCGCCGCTGGGAGTTGCCGCCGTGACCACACACGATGTCGTCAACCAGGTTCCCCCGATGGTCGGCCACGACACCGCCGACGATCCGGCGCTGCGCGACGGCGTGGACCGCGAGGGCGCCGGCTGGGCGCTGCCCGGGCTGCGCGAGCTGGGCCGGCTCGCCGGCGGCGAGGAGGCGGCCGAACACGGGCGGCTCGCCAACGAGCACCCGCCGGTGCTGCGCACCCACGACCGGTACGGCCACCGGATCGACGAGGTGGAGTTCCATCCGTCCTGGCACGAGCTGATGCGTACCGCTGTCGGGCACGGCCTGCACGCCGCGCCGTGGGCCGACGACCGGCCCGGCGCGCACGTCGCCCGCGCGGCCGGCTTCTACCTGTGGCGGCCCGACGCCGGGCACGGCTGCCCGATCTCGATGACCTACGCGGCGGTACCCGCGCTGCGGCACAGCCCGGACCTGGCCGCCCGCTTCGAGCCGCTGCTCACCACCCGCGAGTACGACTTCGGTCTGCGCCCGCCGCAGACCAAGCGCGGCCTGCTCGCCGGCATGTCGATGACCGAGAAGCAGGGCGGCTCGGACGTACGCGCCAACACCACCACCGCCCACCCCGAGCCGGACGGCAGCTACCGGCTCGTCGGGCACAAGTGGTTCACCTCCGCGCCCATGTGCGACCTGTTCCTCACGCTCGCCCAGGCGCCCGGCGGCCTCACCTGCTTCCTGGTCCCCCGCGTGCTGCCCGACGGCACCCGCAACCCGATGCGGCTCATGCGGCTCAAGGACAAGCTCGGCAACCGTTCCAACGCCTCCGCCGAGGTCGAGTACGAGCACGCGGTGGCGTGGCGCGTCGGCGACGAGGGCCGGGGCGTGCGCACCATCATCGACATGGTCAACCTGACCCGGCTCGACTGCGTGATCGGCGCGGCGGCCGGGATGCGCCACGGCGTGACCACCGCCGTGCACCACGCCACGCACCGGCGGGCGTTCGGCGCCTACCTGGCCGACCAGCCGTTGATGCGCAACGTGCTGGCCGACCTGGCGGTCGAGTCCGAAGCGGCCACCGTCCTGATGGTCCGGCTGGCGGGCGCGACCGACCGGTCGGCGCGCGGCGACGACGGCGAGACCGCGTTCAAGCGCCTCGCGCTCGCCGTCGGCAAGTACTGGGTGTGCAAGCGCTGGCCGGGACACGCCGCCGAGGCGCTGGAGTGCCTGGGCGGCAACGGCTACGTGGAGGAGTCCGGCATGCCGCGGCTGTTCCGCGAGTCGCCGCTGAACTCGATCTGGGAGGGCTCCGGCAACGTCGCCGCGCTGGACGTGCTGCGCGCGCTCACCCGGGAACCGCAGGTGCTCGCCGCGTACGAGGCGGAGGTGGCCGCCGCGGCCGGCGCGGACGCCCGGCTGGACGCCGCGGTGCGCCGGGTGCGCGACGAGCTGGCCGACCACAGCGACCTGGAGCTGCGTGCCCGGCGGGTGGTCGAGCGGCTGGCGCTGGTGCTGCAGGGCGCGCTGCTGGTGCGCCACGGCCACCCGGCGGTCGCCGACGCGTTCTGCGCGTCCCGGCTCGACGGCGACCACGGGCAGGCGTACGGGACGCTGCCGGGCGGGCTGGACCTGGCCGCGATCATCGACCGCGCCACCCCCAAGATCGGCTGAGGGGTGGTGATGCGGCTCGCCTCGATACACCTGTACCCGGTCAAGTCCCTCGGCGGCGTCGACGTCGAGCGGGCCGACGTCCAGCCGTGGGGCCTGCGTCACGACCGCCGCTGGCTGGTGCTGCGCCCCGACGGCGGCAAAGTGGGCTCGACCGCCCTGCCGGCGCTGCTCGGCCTGACCGCCGCGCCCGGCCCCGGATCGATCACGCTCACCGCCCGCGACGGGTCGACGCTGACAGTCGCCGAACCGGTCGACGGGCCGGCCGTCCCGACCGACGTGTCGCGGCTGGACACGGTCCGGCTCGCCGCCGACGAGGCCCACGACTGGCTGACCGCGCGGCTGGGCCGGCCGGTACGGCTGGCCTGGCTGGACGACCCGCGCCGCCGGCCGATGTCGACCGAACACGGCGGCCGGCCCGGTGATCCGCTCAACCTCTCCGACGCCGGGCCGCTGCTTGTCGCCACGGCGCCGTCGCTGCGGCGGCTGCGGGACTGGATCGTCGAGGGCGCCCTGGAACGCGGCGAGCCCGCGCCGGAGCCGCTGGCGATGGCCCGGTTCCGGCCGACTGTGGTGCTGGACGGGCCGTTCGCACCGTTCGCCGAGGACGGCTGGACGCGGGTGCGCATCGGCACCGTGGACTTCCGGTTCTCCGAACGCTGCGACCGCTGCTCGGTGACGCTCATCGACCCGGAGACGCTCGCCACCGGGAAGGAACCGATCCGCACGCTGTCCCGGCACCGGCGCCACGACGGGAAGACGTGGTTCGGCGTCCGCCTGGTGCCGCTGAGCACCGGCGAGATCCGGGTCGGCGACCCGGTCGCCGTCTCCTGATCCGGCGGCTCAGCGGCGACGCCACTCGTCGGCCAGGATCGCGTGGACGAGCTGGTCGGCCCAGCCGTCCCGGAACCGGTAGCTGCGCACGTGCCGGGCCTCCCGCCGCATCCCGAGCCGGGCCATCAGGCGCGCCGACGGCTCGTTGTCCGCGTGGCAGCGGGCCACCACCCGGTGCAGTCCGAACTCCCCGAACCCCCAGTCCAGCAGCGCTCCGGCCGCCTCCGTGGCCAGCCCGCGGCCGCCGTGGTCGGGGTGGAAGACGTACCCCAGCTCGGCGGTGCGGTCCGCCGCGCTGCGCCAGACCAGCTCGACCGCACCGATCACCCGCCCGTCGCGCACCACGGCGAGCGTCAGGCAGTCGCCCTCCGCGCGCAGCGCGTCCTCGCCGGCCATCGCGGTCACCGACGCGAGGGACTCCGCCCGGGTACGCGGCGCGGCGCCCGCCATCCAGCGGACCACGTCCGGGCGGCGCTGCCAGGCGTGCACGTCGTCGAGGTCGTCGAGGGTGACCGGGCGCAGCAGCAGCCGGGACGTGCGCACCGGGTACGCCGGGTGGGTCATCGGGCGATCGTAGGAGGAACCTAGTGTGGGCCGCATGGTCGTTTCCGCCGACGACGGCAACCCGCTCACCCGACTCACGCTCGACCAGCTCCGGCAGCGCACCAGCGTGAAGTGGCGGCTGTACCCGCCGGACGTGCTGCCGCTGTGGGTCGCCGAGCAGGACGTACCGCTGGCGCCGCCGGTGGCCGAGGCGCTGCGCCGGGCGGTCGAGCTGGGCGACACCGGCTACTCGTACGGCACCGCGTACGCCGAGGCGGTCGGCGGGTTCGCCGCGCAGCGGTGGGGCTGGGCCGACTTCCCGGTCGGCCGGGCCACGCTGGTGCCGGACGTGATGATGGGTACGGTCGAGGTGCTGCGCCTGGTCACCGGCCCGGGCGACGCGGTGGTGGTCACTCCCCCGGTCTACCCGCCGTTCTACGCGTTCGTCGCCAACGCCGGGCGGCGGGTGCTCGAGGCGCCGCTCGGCGCGGACCTGCGACTCGACCCGGCCGCGTTGGAGGAGGCGTTCCGGCGCGCCCGCGCGATCGGCGACCGGCCGGCGTTCCTGCTCTGCAACCCGCACAACCCGACCGGTGTGGTGCACCAGCCCGACGAGCTGGCGACCGTCGCCGAGCTGGCCGCCCGGCACGGCGTCCGGGTGGTGTCCGACGAGATCCACTCGCCGCTGGCGCTGCCCGGTGCGCGGTTCACCCCGTACCTGACGGTGCCGGGCGCCCGGAACGCGTTCGCGCTGCTGTCGGCGTCGAAGGCGTGGAACCTGGCCGGGCTCAAGGCGGCGCTGGCGGTCGCCGGGCCGGACGCGGCGGACGACCTGGCCCGGATGCCGGAGGAGGTCAGCCACGGCCCCAGCCACCTCGGGGTGCTCGCGCACACGGCCGCGTTCCGGGCCGGCGGGCCGTGGCTGGACCGGCTGCTCGACGGCCTGGACGCGAATCGGGCGCTGCTCGGGTCGCTGCTGGCCGAGCACCTGCCGGCGGTGTCGTGGCGGCCGCCGGAGGGCACGTACCTGGCCTGGCTGGACTGCCGCGACCTGGGCGTGCCCACCGAGGCGGGCGACGGACCGGGGGTGGCGAGCGAGCTGGCCGGGCCGGCGCGGATGTTCCTCGACCGGGCCCGGGTGGCGCTCAGCTCCGGGCACGTCTTCGGCTCCGGCGGCGCCGGGTTCGTGCGGCTCAACTTCGCCACCTCCCCCGCCGTGCTCACCGAGGCGGTCACCCGGATGGGCCGCGCCGTACCCGACTGACCGGCAGCCCACGGTCAGCTCGCGGCGACGCGTACCCCCTGGTTGTCGCCCTCGGACAGGAACGACGCCAGGGCGCTGCCCTCGGCGGTGACGGCCGCGCGCTCGGCGCGGTTGACCGCGCGCAGCGGCGTGACTACCACGACGGCCGCGTCGACCGTCCAGGTGGCGGCGACCCGGCCGTCGACGAGCACGAACCGGGCCCCCGCCACGGAGAGGGTGCGGTGGGCGTCGTCGATAATCCGGCTGCGGTCGTGGTAGCCGAGCACGGCGTTGTCGAAGGCGGGCAGGAACCGTACCGGCGCGGGCGTGTCCGGGTCGGGCCGGGGCGCGTCCGGCAGGTCCAGCAGGGTCCGGCCCCGCGCGTCCCGGAAGGCCACCAGCTCGTCGCGGACCGCCGCCACCGCCGCGGGCAGCCCGGCGAGGCCGCACCAGGCGCGCAGGTCCGCCGACGCGGCCGGCCCGAACGCGGCCAGGTAGCGCCGCACCAGCGCCCGCCCGGCCCGGTCGTCGCCGTCCGGCCCGGCCGGGTCGGCGTCGTGGCCCAGCCACCGGGCCAGAGCGACGGTACGGACGCCGGCCGTGGTCCGCCACAGTCCGCGCGGCGGCGCCTGCACGGCCGGGACCAGCGCGAGCACGATCTCGCCGAGCGCCCGCCGGTCGGTCGCCGGCCAGCGCGCGGCGAGCGCCGCCACGATCTCGGCGGTGGTGCGGGGCTCGCCGTCGGCCAGGACCTCCCGGGCCGCCGCGGCGAGTTCGTCGAGGTCGAACCCGTCGAACTCGCCGCGGTAGACGCCGAGCACCCGCTGCCGCAGCATCGCGTCGTGCCGGGACCGCCAGGCCAGCACGTCGCCGGCCGCGAGCAGGTGCACGGTGCGGCGCATCAGATGGGTACGCACCAGGCGGCGGCGCACCAGCAGGTCCGACAGGACCGCCGGGTCGAAGGCCCGCAGCCGCGACCACAGCCCGACGTACGGCTCCTGCGGCTCCTGGGCCTGCAACCCGCACAGGTGCGTCACCGCGTCGGTCACCGGCAGGTCGGCGCGGTCGAGCAGCAGTTGCCGGGCGAGCGTGGCCCGGTTCAGCGCACGCCGGTCGAGAACTGTCACGGCCGGCTCAGGTGGTGGTCTGGCCGTCGATGCTCTCGCGCAGGATGTCCGCGTGCCCGGCATGCTGGGTGGTCTCGGCGATGACGTGGATCAGCACCCGCCGGATGCTGCGCACCGAGCCCGGCTCGTTCCACGGCGCGTCCGGCACCGGCCAGGTCGCCGACAGGTCCTCGACGCCGGCCACGATCTCCTCGGTACGGGCGGCGACGCGGGCGTACCGGTCCAGAATGGCCGGCAGCGTGTCCTCGGGCAGCATCTGGAAGTCCCGTCCCCGCTCGATCGCCCACTGCGGCAGCTCGCGGGCCTGGCCGGACATGAAGTCCTCCCAGGTGACGCCCTCGGGCAGGGCGAAGGACATCGCCGACGGGCCTTCGACCACGAACCGCAGCCACGCCTCCTCGGTGGACGCGACGTGTTTGATCAGCCCGCCCAGGCAGAGCGCGCTGACCGTCGGCTTCTGCCCGGCCTGCTCGTCGGTCAGGCCACGCACCGTGTTGATCAGCATGTTCCGCGCGTCGGCCAGCTCGGCCAGCAGGTCGGCCCGCTCGGCGTCCAGGGTGGTGGGGGTCGTGGTGGTGGGGGTCGTCGTGGTGTCGGTCATCGTCATCGTTCCTTCCGGTCCTGATCGGGTACGGGTCCACCCTCGCAGGCGTAGCGGTCAGGAAGTGTCCTCTTCTCGCGGCAGAATGCGTGCCGTGCCGAAGACTTCCGCCCGGCTGCTCTCGCTGCTGTCCCTGTTGCAGGCGCGACGGGACTGGCCCGGGTCGCTGCTCGCCGAACGGCTGCGGGTCAGCCCGCGTACCGTGCGCCGCGACGTCGACCGGCTGCGTGAACTGGGCTATCCGATCGAGAGCGCCAAGGGCCCGGACGGCGGCTACCGGCTGGGCGCCGGCTCCGCGCTGCCGCCGCTGCTCTTCGACGACGAGCAGGCCGTCGCGCTCACCGTGGCGTTGCAGACCGCGGCCAGCGGCGTGACCGGCATCGAGGAGGCGGCCGCGCGGGCCCTGACCACGGTGCGGCAGGTGATGCCGCCGCGGCTGCGGCACCGGGTCGACGCGCTGCGGGTGGTCGACGTGCAACGCGCCGGTACGCCCGCCCGGCACCGGGTGGAACCGGCGTTGCTGATGACGTTGAGCGCCGCCGTCCACGCCCGCGAGGAGCTGCGCTTCGACTACGAGTCGGTATCCACCGCGCCGCCGGATCCGGACCGGCCGCCGCGCCGGGTGCAGCCGCACCACCTGGTCACCTGGGGCGGGCGCTGGTATCTCGTCGCCTGGGATCTCGACCGTGACGACTGGCGCACGTTCCGGGTCGACCGGATCAGCCCGCGTACGCCCACCGGCCCCCGGTTCAGGCCCCGTGAGCTGCCCGGCGGGGACGTGGCCGCGTACGTCGCCGGGCGGTTCAAGGGCGCCACCGGGCCGGGCGACTGGCCCTGCCGGGGCGAGGTGATCCTCGACCTGCCCGCCCGGGTGGTGTCCGGGTGGACCCGCGACGGAGTCGTCGAGGAGCTGGGCCCGGACCGCTGCCGCCTGGTGCTCGGCGCCTGGTCGTGGGCCGGGCTGGCCGCCGTGCTCGGCCGCTACGACGCCGACATCGAGGTGGTCGGGCCGCCGGAGCTGCGGGAGGCGTTCGCCCGCCTGGCCCGCCGCTACGCCGCTGCCGCTGCCGGGAGCCCGGACACGCCGGGCCCCCGGTAGCGCCCGCCGCCTGGTCGCGGCGGGCCGGCGCTCAGGCGGCGGAGCGGCGGTCGCCGGGGTCGGTCGTGTCGGCCAGGCCGGCGTACCGTCCCCTGTGGTAGAGCAACGGCGTGCCGACGTCGGCGTGCCGCAGCAGTTCCGGTTCGGCCAGCACGACGGCGTGGTCCCCGACGACCACCCGGTCCACCACCCGGCACAGCAGCCAGGCCAGTGTGTCGTCGAGGACCGGCACCCCTTCCGGGCCGGGCTGCCAGCGGGTCGGCCCGGCGAACCTGTCGATCCCGCTGGTGGCGAACGTCCGGGCCACCTCGTGCTGGCCGTGCCCGAGCAGGTGCACGCCGACGTGCCGGGCCCGGGACACCACCGGCCAGCTCGACGAGCCCAGGTCCAGGCAGAACGAGACGATCGGCGGTCGCAGCGACACCGCCGTGAACGAGGTGGCGGTGAACCCGGCCGCGGGCGGTCCGGCGGCGGTGACCACTGTGACGGTGCTGGCCTGGTGCCGCAGCAGCGTCCGCAGCGCCTCGACGTCGGCGTCGACCGGGGTGTCGGCGGGCTCGGTCACGGTGTTCCTCCAAGGTGTACGGGCGGGACCGGTCAGACCGTGAAGCCGTGGAACAGCACCGACGCCAGTCCGAGCGCCAGCACCAGGTTGAACACGGTGGCGGCGCCGAACACGGTCACCGGCCGCCAGCCGGCCTCGCGCAGCGACGACACACGGACCTCGAGGCCGATGCTGACGAACGCCAGGATGAGGAACCAGACGCGCAGGTCGGTGACGATCGCCATGGTGGCCTTGCCGTCCGACCCGGCCGCGTCGAGGTACCAGGTGGCGATCACCGAGGCGGCGACGAACCCGAGGACGAACTTCGGGAACCGGCGCCACAGCTCGCCGAGCCCGGGGCGCGGGGAGTCCGGGCGGCGTTCCACGCGCAGCGCGAAGTACGCGGTGAGGGCGACCGCTACCACGCCCATCAGCGCGTTCTGGGTGACCTTGACGATGCTGGCGATCTGCAGCGCGTCCTCACCGGCGAGCGCGCCGGCGGCGGTGACGGCGGCGGTAGTGTCGATGTTGCCGCCGATCCAGGCGCCGGCGACCGCGTCGGAGAGGCCGAGCACGTCGGCCAGCCAGGGCAGCAGGAAGATCGACGGCAGCGCGAACGCGATGACCAGGCTGGCCGTGTACGCGAGCTGTTCCCTTCGTGCCCGCACCGCGCCGGCGGCGGCGATGGCGGCGCTCACTCCGCAGATCGACACCGCCGAGGCGAGCAGCGCCCGCAGCTTCTCGTCCAGGCCGAACCGCCCGGCCAGCCACCAGGTGAACAGGAACACGCCGCTGATCAGCAGCAGCGCCTGGGCGATGGCGGGACCGGCGGCGCTCGCGATCACGGCGAGGTTGATCGAGGCGCCGAGCAGCACCAGACCGGTCTTGATGAAGAACTCGGTACGGAACGCGGCGGAGATCCGGTCCCGCAGGCCGGTCACGGTGACGACGAGGTTGCCGAGCAGACCGAGCAGGATCGCGTAGACCGGGTACTCGACCGCGCCGGCCACGTCCTCGATCGCGCTGCCCTCGGCCCAGAGCGGCACGTTCTGTTCCAGGTAGCGGGTGAGCGCGGCGAGACCGAGCACCACCAGCAGACCCAGGGCGGTCCAGGCCCAGAACGCGCCGGAGCGCAGGTCGGCCGGGGGCGGGACGTCCGACGGCGTACCGTCCGGCCGGTCCACCGAGGTCGCGACGGCTCGGGCGTCCTCGGTGGAGGCCACGGACGGCCCGGCGGTGCTGCGGACGGCGGGCTCCGGGGTGGCGGCCATCACGGCACCAGCCCGGCGGGGATGGCGCCGGCCAGCACCAGGAGCAGCAGCGCGAGGCCGAGGACGGTGGCGGCCCAGTCCTCGTTGAGGGCGAGCCGGGAGGTGCGTGCGGTGGGCGGTTCGGGTGGCGTGGGCGCGTTGCTCATGAGGGCTCCTACGGGTACGCGCGGGCGAAGGAGGGCAGCCGGAGGCGAGGGGTGACGGGGGATCATCGACCCCGGTAAGAGTTTCCTACTTAACTAGTAGGATTACAAGGTCTTACCGCGCTCCGGCTCACCGGCGGCACGATCGGCCACCACCACGGAGATGCCGTCGAGCACCCGCTGGAGACCGAACTCGAAGGCGTGATCCGGCCCGTACGCCGCGCCGTGCGCCATCCCGGCCGCGGTACCGACCCGCGCGGCGAGCGGGAAGCTGCCGGCGGTCATGAACTTCTCCAGCCAGGGCCCGTGCGTCTGCCACCACTGGTCGTCGGTCATCCCGGTCTCCCGTTCCAGCTCGACCACGTCCAGCGCGACCCGGGCCGCGTTCTTGGCGTGCCCCAGCACGAGCGTGAGCACCGCGTCCATCTCCACGTCGTCCAGCCCGATGTCCGCGACGGCGTGCAGTTCGTAGTCGTACTTGGCCAGCACGTTCGGGCCGAGCACCGGCCGGGTCGTCTCGGCGCGCAGCAGCCACGGGTGGGCCCGGTAGAGCGCGAGATTGTCCCGCGCGATGCGCTCCAGCCGGCCGCGCCAGCCACCCGGCACGTCGGACGGGCGCGGCAGGTCACCGAGGACGGTGTCCACCATGACGTCCAGGAGTTCCGCCTTGCCCGGCACGTACGTGTAGACGGACATGGTGCCGACGCCCAGCGCCTCACTGACCCGGCGCATGGTGAGCGCGTCGATGCCTTCGGCGTCGGCGATCTCGACGGCGGTGCGCACGATCCGGTCGACGCTCAGACCGGGACCGGCGCCACGGCTGGCCGGCTCCCGGGTACGCCAGAGAAGGGCCAGGCTGCGGGCGGGATCGGCCTTGCGCCGGCGCTCCTTCGACATGGTGCCGTCATCCTACCGGCCGCGCCGGCAGGCGGCCGTCGGCGGGACGCGAAAAAGGCGGCCCGAGAATTGTTCGGGCAAAAAGAATGGCGGGTTCTCCCGCCACTACCAACATATAGCGCACCCCCGGTCTTGCCGCAAGACCGGGGTGACGGCGCACAATTGCCGGCCGTAACCCATTGCCGAGCCATTCGAAAAGCCGCGAGGAGCGGAGGCTCGGCCGTGCCCGTGATCGGAGACGAGTTGAATCTGCCTGCCACGAGCGTTTTCGATCTTCCCGAGCGTCTGTCGGCCAAGGCCGACCCGAACCTGATCGCCGCCGACGAGCGGCACTTCGCGGCCATCGCGGACAGCCTGCGCCGCTCGATCGCCGAGTTGACCGACCGGCTCGACGAGACACGCCGGGCCGCGGGCGGCCGGGGCCGGCAGGCGGTCGACCGGGACCAGGAGGTGCGGCGGCTGAGCGCGCGCCTGCGTACGCTGCGCCGCTACGGCCTGGACCTGTGCCTGGGCCGGATGGTCGGCGCGGACGGCGGCGACCCGGTGTACGTGGGCCGGCTCGGCCTGACCGACGGCGCGGGCGGCCGGCTGCTGCTGGACTGGCGCTCCCCCGCCGCCGAGCCGTTCTTCGGCGCGACCCACGCCGACCCGATGGGCCTGGTCAGCCGCCGCCGGTACCGGTGGAGCCGAGGGCGGATCACCGACTACTGGGACGAGGTGTTCACCGCCGACGCTCTGGCCGGGCACGCCGCGCTCGACGACCAGTCGGCGTTCATCGCCAGCCTGGGCGCGACCCGGTCGGCGCGCATGCGTGACGTGCTGGGCACCATCCAGGCCGACCAGGACGCGATCATCCGGGCCGGTTCCCGAGGCGCGCTGGTGGTCGACGGCGGTCCCGGCACCGGCAAGACGGTGGTGGCGCTGCACCGCACCGCGTACCTGCTGCACGCCGACCCGCGCCTCGGCGAGCGCCGCGGCGGGGTCCTGGTGGTCGGGCCACACCAGCCGTACCTGAACTACGTCTCCGACGTGCTGCCCAGCCTGGGCGAGGAGGACGTGCAGATCTGCACCCTCGCCGACCTGGTGCCGGAGGGCGCGGCGGCGGCGCCGGAGACCGACCCGGCGGTGGCCCGGCTGAAGGCCTCGGCGGACGTCGTGCGAGCTGTCGACGCCGCGGTCCGGTTCTACGAGGAGCCGCCCACGACCACGATGACAGTCGGCGTCGGAGACGCCGAGCTGCGGCTCGCCCCCGAAGACTGGGCGACGGCCTTCGAGGCGGCCGGTCCGGGTGTTCCGCACAACGAGGCCCGTGACGACGTGTGGGAGGAACTGCTCACGATCCTGGTGGAGAAGTACCGGGGGGACGAGCCGGAGGAGGCGGTCCGCCGGGCGCTGGGGCGCGACCGGGAACTGGCCACCGCGTTCGGCCGGGCGTGGCCGCTGCTGGACCCGCTCGACGTGGTGGCCGACCTGTGGTCGGTGCCGGCCTACCTGCGCCGGTGCGCACCCTCGTTGAGCGTCGAGGAGATCCGTACGCTGCGGCGGGCCGACCCCCGGGCCTGGACGGTCGCCGACCTGCCGTGGCTGGACGCGGCCCGGCGGCGCGTCGGCGACCCGGAGGCGTCGCTGCGGCGGCGCCGCGACGAGGCGGTGCTGGCCGCGCAGCGCGTCGAGATGGACACGGTGGTCGACGCCCTGATCGCGTCGCACGCCTACGACGACGGCGAGGGTCTGATGACCATGCTGTACGGCGAGGACATGCGCACCAGCCTGGTCGACGAAAGCGCGCTGAGCGTGGCCGATCCGGACCTGCTGGCCGGGCCGTTCGCGCACGTCGTGGTGGACGAGGCGCAGGAGCTGACCGACGCGCAGTGGCAGATGCTGCTGGCGCGCTGCCCGTCGCGCAGCTTCACCGTGGTCGGTGACCGGGCGCAGGCGCGGCACGGGTTCACCGAGTCGTGGCCGCAGCGGCTCACCCGGGTCGGCCTCGACCGGGTCGAGGTGGCGACGCTGACCGTCAACTACCGCACCCCGGCGCAGGTGATGGCGGCGGCCGAGCCGGTGATCCGGGCCGTGCTCCCGGATGCCAACGTGCCCACGTCCATCCGCGACGGCGCCCCGGTGCGGTACGGCGCCCGCGCCGAGCTGCGCGCGGTGGTGGACGGCTGGCTCACCGCCCACGGTGAGGGCGTCGCGTGCGTCATCGGCGATCCCGGGTTCCCGGCGACGGACCGGGTCCGGTCCCTGAGCCCCGTACTGGCCAAGGGGCTGGAGTTCGACCTGGTGGTGCTGGTCGACCCGGAGTCGTTCGGCGACGGGATCGCCGGCGCGGTGGACCGGTACGTCGCGATGACCCGGGCCACCGGCCAGTTGGTCGTGCTCACCGGTCCGTGACCGGCGCCCCGGGGGCGGCCGCGCGCCGCCCCCGGGGCCCCGGCTCAGCGGCTCAGCGCCCGGTAGCGGCGCAGCGACAGCGGCAGGAACACCGCGACCAGCGCCAGCGGCCAGAGCACCGCCAGCAGCGGGTGATGCGCCGCCACCCACCAGTCGCCGCCCCAGCCGGGGTTGCCGAACAGCTCCCGGGTGGCGCCGACCGTGGCGGACAGCGGATTCCACTCGGCGACCGCGCCCAGCCACGCGGGCATCGTGGACGGCGCCACGAACGCGCTGGACAGGAAGCCGAGCGGGAACTCCAGCGTCTGCACGGCGGTGACCGCGCTCTGCCCCTTCACCGTCAGGCCGAGGAAAATGCCCACCCAGACCAGCGCGAACCGCAGCAGCAGGATCAGCCCGAACGCGGCGAGCGTGTCGCCCAGGTCGCCGCGCGCCCGCCAGCCGACGGCCAGGCCGACGAGCAGCATGACGGCGAGCGTCACCACCGCGAACATCAGGTCGGCCACAGCGCGGCCGAGCAGCGGCGCCAGCCGCGACACCGGCATGGACCGCAGCCGGTCGGTGACGCCCCGGTCCAGGTCCGCCGAGACCGCCATGGTGGTCATGCTGATGCCGAAGACCATGGTCATGGCGAACATGCCGGGCATCAGGAACTCCCGGTAGCTGCCGCCGCCCGGCACCTGGAGCGCGCCGCCGAACAGGTACGCGAACATCAGCACCATCAGGATGTCGAAGCCCAGCGAGCCGATCAGCGGCCCGGGCTCGCGCCGCCAGTGCGCCAGCGCACGCCCGGTGAGCGTCAGGCCGTCACCGGCCAGGGACGGACGCCGGGCCGGGTTCACCGTCGCGGTCACGCGGTCACCTCCACGCCGGTACGGGCGGCGGCCGACGCGCCGGTGAGCTGGAGAAACACCTCGTCCAGAGTGGGCCGGCGCAGCGCCACGTCGGCCACGACCACGCCGTCGGCGTCCAGCGCGCGCAGCACCTCGGTCAGCGCGCCGGCCCGGTCGCCGACCTGGGCGCTGACCGCCCGCCGGTCCGGATCGAGCACCGGTTCGGCCACGGCGACCGCGCGCAGCCGGGCGGCGGCGGTGGCCAGGTCGGCGGCGTCGCGGACGACCAGGTCGATCCGGTCGCCGCCGAGGCGGGACTTGAGCGCGTCGGGGGTGCCCTCGGCGATCACCCGCCCGGCGTCGAGCACGCAGACGCGGTCGGCCAGCTGGTCGGCCTCGTCCAGGTACTGCGTGGTCAGCAACACCGTGGTGCCGGCGCGTACCAGGTCGCGGACCGCCTCCCACACCTCGTTGCGCCCGCGCGGGTCCAGCGCCGTGGTCGGCTCGTCGAGGAACAGCACCGACGGCGCGAGGATCATGCCGGCGGCCAGGTCGAGGCGGCGGCGCATGCCACCGGAGTACGTGCGTACCGGCCGGTCGGCGGCGGCGGCGAGCCCGAACCGGTCGAGCAGTTCGGTGGCCCGCCGTCGCGCAGCGGCCCGGTCCAGGTGGAACAGGCGGCCGAAGATGACCAGGTTCTCCCGGCCGCTCAGCGCCTCGTCCACCGCCGGGTGCTGGCCGACCAGGCCGATGCGGTGGCGCACTCGGTCGGCCTGACCCGCCACGTCGAAGCCGGCCACCTCGGCCCGCCCGGCGTCGAAGCGCAGCAGCGTGGCCAGGATGCGCACGGCTGTGGTCTTGCCCGCCCCGTTCGGGCCGAGCAGCCCGCACACGGTGCCCGGCCGCACCCGCAGGTCGAAGCCGTCCAGCGCCACGTTGTCCCCGTACCGCTTGCGCAGGCCCTCCGCGAGGATCGCGTGTTCCACGTCTGTCCCCCTCCGTTGACGACGGCCACTAACGTACAACGTACGGTAGGGCGTCCGCCAACGGTTCAGTCGACCACGCGGTGCTCCCACGCCCAGACCGCGATCTCGGTACGGTTGCGCAGGCCGAGCTTGGTCTGCACCGCGGAGACGTGGCTCTTGACGGTGCTCAGCGAGATGAACAGCTCGGCGCCGATCTCCAGGTTGGTGCGGCCCCGGGCGATCTCGCGCACCACCTCGACCTCCCGCTCGGACAACGCCGGGCGGCGGTCGTCGCGGGGTGGTGCGGGCGGGGTCAGGTGCCGCAGCAGCCGGACCGTCACCGACGGGGACACCAGCGCGTCGCCCTGGTGCGCCGCCCGGACCGCCTCCACCAGCAGCGCCGGTCCGGCGTCCTTGAGCAGGAACCCGGCCGCTCCCCCGCGCAACGCGCCGTAGACGTACTCGTCCAGGTCGAAGGTGGTGACCACGACGACCCGCAGCGGGTCGGCCACCTCGGGCCCGGCGAGCGCCCGGGTCACTTGGAGCCCGTCGAGCCGCGGCATCCGAATGTCCACCAGGCAGACATCGGGACGCAGCCGGCGGGCCTGGGCGACCGCGTCGACGCCGTCGGACGCCTCGGCCACCACTGTGATGTCGGGCTGGTCCTCCAGGATGAGCCGCAGCCCGCCGCGCACCATCGCCTGGTCGTCGGCGAGCAGCACCCGGATCGCCATCACTGCCGCCCGCACGGCACGGAGGCCCGCACCGACCACCCGGCGCCGGGGCGCGGTCCGGCGTGCAGCGTGCCGCCGAGGGCCTCGACGCGCTCCCGCAGGCCGATCAGTCCGTATCCGCCCCGGGACTCGGCGGGCGCGCCGGACGCGTCGTCGGTCACCTCGACAACCACCGCGTCCGGCTCCCGCACCACGTCCACAGTGACCTGCCCGGCGTGCGGGGCGTGACGGGCCACGTTGGTCAGCGCCTCCCGGACGATCCGGTGCACGGTGCTGGTGACCTCCGGCGGCCAGGCCGTCTCCCCCGGTAGCCGCAGCCGCACCGGCGGGCCCTGCCGGCGGAACCGCTCGACCAGCTCCTCGATCTGCTCGGTACCGGCCGAGGCCGGGGGCGCGTCGGCGGTGTCGCGCAGCACCCCGACCAGGCGGCGCATGGCCCGCAGCGCCTCGCCGCCGGCCGCCTCGATCCCGGCCAGCGACGCCGTGGCGCGCGCCGGATCACGCCGCCCGACCAGGTGGGCGGCCTGCGCCTGCACCACGATGCCGGTGACGTGGTGGGCCACCACGTCGTGTAGTTCCCGGGCCAACTCCAGGCGCTCGTCGCGGCGTACCCGCTCGGCCGTGGCCCGGGCCCGCTCGTCGAGCAGCCGCAGCGTGAGCCCGGTGGCGGCGCCGCCGAGCCAGCACAGGGCGTTGAGCGCGACCACCCCGGAACCGCCCGCGCCCGGCCGGGCCGCCGCCCACGCCCCGGCCGCCACCGCGAGGCCACCGGCGGCGATCAGTCCGGCGGGCAGCGGCGGCAACGCGCGTACCGCCGATCCGACCAGGACCGCCGACGCCAGCGCCAGCGCGGGCCCCGGCTCGGTCGGCAGGTCGGCCAGCCGGGCGGCGGCGACCACCGACGCGGTGACGACGAGGCCGGCGGTGGCGGTGACGACGCGCTGCCTGTCGCGTACCAGAGCGAGCGCGCCGACCACGACGGCGGCAGCGCCGCCGGCGAGCCAGTACCGCAGGCCCCAGCTCGCGGCGATCGCCACCGCCTGGACGCCGATCGCGGCGAGCAGCACCACGGCGAGCCCCGCCGTCGCCGCCACCCGGGTGAGCCGTTCGGTAGCCATGCCCAGCACGCTAGGAGATCGCGGGCCGCCGCGAACCGGCCGAAAGTAGGGGCCGTCCGCGCGCCGGACCCCGCTCCGGACCGATGCCCGCCGGCCCCGGAGTGCCCAGGATGAGCCGCATGCATCCACCACTCGCCCTGCACGCCGAGCGGCTGACCAAACGGTACGGCCGCCGCACCGCGCTTGCCGACTGCGACCTGAGCGTTCCGCGCGGGCACGTGGTCGGCCTGGTCGGCCCCAACGGCGCCGGCAAGTCCACGCTGCTGCAACTGGCCTGTGGGCTGATCGCACCGACCTCGGGTTCGCTGACGGTACTCGGCTCGCCGCCGGCCGCCGACGCGGCGCACCTGGCCCGGGTCGGTTTCGTCGCCCAGGACACGCCGGTCTACCCGTCCCTGACCGTGGCCGAGCACCTGCGGATGGGCGCGTGGCTCAACCCGTCCTGGGACGCGGCGCTGGCCCGGCGGCGGATCGACGAGGTCGGCCTGGACCCGGCGCAGAAGGCGGGCCGGCTCTCCGGCGGCCAGCGCGCGCAACTGGCCCTCGCGTTGGCCGCCGCGAAGCGTCCCGAGCTGCTGATCCTCGACGAGCCGGCCGCCGCGCTGGACCCCCTCGCGCGCCGCGAGTTCATGCACGGGCTGGCCGGTTTCGTGCGGGAACTCGGCGCCGGGGCGGTGCTCTCCTCGCACCTGCTCGGCGACGTGGCGCAGGTCTGCGACCACCTGGTCGTGCTCTGCGCCGCCCGGGTCCAGGTGGCCGGCCCGGTCCCGGACCTGCTCGCCACGCACCATCGGACCGCCGCCGCGCCCGCCGGGGCCGAGGTGGTCTGGGCCGAGCCCGGCCGCGTCGTGGTCCGGGGCCCGGCGGTACGCGACGGCGCGCCGGTCACGCTGGAGGAGCTGGTCCTGGCGTACCTGTCCCGGGCCGCCGCCCGCCCGGCGGTGACCGGGTGATCTGGCTGACGCTGCGGCAGTTCCGCCTCCCGGCGCTCGTCGGCGCCGTCCTGCTGGTGCTGGCCGCCGCCTACCTGCTGCGGCTCGGCGCGGACATCCGGGCCGTACCGGATCCGGCCCGGCTGCCCGGCCGGTACGGGCAGACGATGCTGTTCCTCGCCGGTGGGTTCGCGCTGGTGCCCGCGCTGATAGGCGCGTTCTGGGGCGCGCCGCTGGTGGCCCGGGAACTGGAGCAGGGCACACACCGGCTGGTGTGGAACCAGAGCGTGCCGCGCCGCCGCTGGCTGGCGGTCAAGCTCGCGGTGCTCTCGGTCGCCGCCGCGCTCGTCGCCGGGGTGCTCGGCGCGCTGCTGACCTGGGCTGCCGCGCCCGTCGACCGGGTCGCGGGCGATCGGTTCAGCACCGTGCTGTTCGGCGCGCGCGGCGTCGCGCCGGTCGGGTACGCCGTGTTCGGCCTCGTCCTCGGCGTGGTGGCCGGGCTGGTGCTGCGCCGCACCCTGCCGGCCATGGCGGTGGTGTTCCTGGCCGTGGTCGCGGTGCAGCTCGCCGTGCCGAACCTGCTGCGCCCGCACTACCTGCCGCCGGAGCGGGTCACCGTGCCGATGACCGCGGAGGCGGTCAACCGGGCCCGCAACCTGGGCAGCATCACCGGCTCACCGGTCGTGGGCGGACTGGACGTACCGGGCGCGTGGGTCACCGACATCAGCCCGCTGCGTACCGCCGACGGGCGGCAGCTCTCCGACGCCGCGTTCGGCACCTGTTTCCGCGACCCGCCGCGCACCGGCGCCACCGGCACGTTCGGCGACACCGCGGTCTGTCTCGGCGCACTCGACCTACACGTGGACCTGGCCTACCAGCCGAACCGCCGGTTCTGGGCGTTCCAGTGGATCGAGCTGGCGCTCCACCTCGGCGCGGCCGGTCTGCTGGCGGCGCTCGGCCTGTGGCACGTACGGAGACGGGCCGGCTGAGCGGACGGGGGCGGACGGTCCGGGCGCGGGGCGCGCCCGGACCGCCGTACCTAACGCTTCAGCAGCGCGCGCAGCGCCTCGCTGATCTCGGCCGGCGCCTCCTCGGCCATGAAGTGCCCGGCCGTCGTGGTGCGGTGCTCCAGGTCCGGTGCCCACGCCCGCCACACCGCCGCCGCGTCGTAGCCGAGCGCGGCGCCCCAGTCCTGCTGGATGACGGTGACCGGCATGGTCAGCCGCCGGCCGGCGTCCCGGTCCGCCCGGTCGTGCGCCACGTCGATCCCGGCCGACGCCCGGTAGTCGGCGACGATCGAGTCGACCGCCTCCCGGGAGGCCCGCAGGTACTCGGCGCGCACCTCGGCCGGCATGGCCGCCGGGTCACCGGCCCAGGCGTCCAGGAAGTGCCCGAAGAACGCGTCGGCGCTGCCCGCGATCATCGTCTCGGGCAGGCCGGGCGGCTGGGCCATCAGGTAGAGGTGGAACGCCACCGACGCCGACGTGCCGTGCAGCACGTCCCACATGTCGAGGGTGGGCAGCACGTCCAGCGACGCCAGGTGAGTGACCGCGTCCGGGTGGTCCAGGCCGGCCCGGACCGCGACCAGGGCGCCCCGGTCGTGCCCGGCGAGCGCGAACCGCTCGTGTCCGAGCGCGCGGGCCACCGCGACCACGTCGGCGGCCATGGTCCGCTTGCTGTACGTGTCCTCGGTGTCCGCGGCCGGCTTGTCGCTGGCGCCGTAGCCGCGCAGGTCGGGGCAGATCACCGTGTGCTCCCCCGCCAGGTCGGCGGCGACGTGCCGCCACATCAGATGGGTCTGCGGGAAGCCGTGCAGCAGCACGACCGGGCTGCCGCTGCCGCCCACCGCCACGTTCAGCGCCACACCCTCGGCGACCGGAACGCGCTGGTAGTCGAATCCCGCGATGGCGGTGCTCATCTCGATCTCCTCTTTCGTCTCGTCGTACCTGACCAGCGTGGCGGCGCCCGATGAGCAACCGATGAGCGCGATACGGTGACCACCGGGTCGAGGAGGGGTCGGTGCCTGTCGGTTTCGGTGTGCTGGGTCCGGTCACGGCCTGGGACGACGCGGGCGAGCCGGTCGACCTGAAGGGGCCCCGGCATCGGGCCGTGCTGGCCCGGCTGGTCGCCGCCCGGGGCCGCACCGTGCCGGTCGGGCAGATCGTCGACGACCTGTGGGACGACCCGCCGGCCGGCGCGGTGGGCGCGGTCCGCACGTTCGTCGCGGCGCTGCGCCGCCGCCTGGAACCGCGCCGTCCGCCCCGCGAGCCGGCCCGGCTGCTGGTCACCGACGGACCGGGGTACGCGCTGCGCGCCGACCCGGACACCGTCGACGCCTGGCGGTTCGAGGACACCGTCGCCGCCGTCGCCGACGCGCTGCCCCGCGCGGCGCTCGACCGGCTCGACGAGGCGCTGGGCTGGTGGCGAGGGCCCGCGTACGCCGACTTCGACAGCCAGTGGGCGCACGCCGAGCGGTCCCGGCTCGACCAGATCCGGCTCACCGCCGTCGAGCGGCGGGCCGAGGCGCTGCTGGCGCTGGACCGGGCCGCCGACGCCGTACCGGACCTCGACGCCCACGTCGCGGCGCACCCGTGGCGGGAGGACGGGTGGGCGCTGCTGGCGTCGGCGCTCTACCGGGCCGGGCGGCAGGCCGACGCGCTCGCCGTGCTGCGCCGGGCCCGGGACCTGCTGCGCGACCAGCTCGGCCTGGACCCCGGACCGCGCCTACGGCGGTTGGAGACCGACCTGCTGCGCCAGGCCGAACCCGAACCGACCGGCCCAGCGCGGGTCTGGGCGGAGACCGCCGCGGCGTACGAGCGCAGTGTGGTGCCCGGAGCGCGGGCCCGGCTGGAGTCGACAGTCGGCCTGTTGCGCAGCCTCGCGGTGACCGGGCCGGGCGGACTGGAGGCCGCCCGGGACCAGCGCGAGGCGGCCATCACCGCGGCCGAGCAGCTGGGCGACCCGGAGTTCACCGCGCGGGTGATCGGCGGGTACGACGTACCCGCGATCTGGACCCGCTCGGACGACCCGGCGCAGGCGGCCCGGGTCGTCGCGGCGGCGCAGCGGGCGCTCGATGGCCTGGGCCCTGATGCGCCGGAAACCACCCGCGCCCGGCTGCTGGCCACCGTCGCGATCGAGTCGCGCGGCACGCCGTCGCCAGGCCCGGCGCAGGCGGCGCGGGAGGCAGAGGCGATCGCCCGGCGGGTGGCCGACCCGGCGCTGCTGGCCCAGGCGCTCAACGGCGTGTACATGCAGACGTTCCACCGCGCCGGGCTGGCCGTCGAGCGGGACGGGATCGGCGCCGAACTGGTCGCGCTCGCGGCCCGCCACGGCCTGCCCACAGTGGAGATCCTCGGGCACCTGATCCGGGTGCAGGCTCGCGGCGCGCTCGCCGACTTCAGCGCCGCGGACGCGCACGCCGAGGCGGCGGACCGGCTCGCCGCGCGGCACGAAAGCCCCCTGGTGGGCGTGTTCACCGACGGCTACCGGGCCATGCGGACCGCCGCCACCGGCGCCGCGTACCCGGACGCGGAGGCGACGTACCTGTCGTGGGCGACCGGGCTGGCCGGCTGCGGCATGCCCGGCGTGGAACGCGGGCTGCTGCCGCTGGCGCTGCTCTGCCTGCGGATATGGCACGACCGGCCCGCCGTCTTCCCCGCCGGCACGGACTGGGGCCCGTACGCGCCGTGGGCCCGCCCGCTGGTCCTGCTCGCCGACGGCCGCCGCGACGAAGCCGCGAGAGCGTTGCGCCGCACCCCGGCGCCGCCGCGTGACCTGCTGCTCGAGGCGCTGTGGTGCCTCACCGCACGGGCCGCCGTGACGCTAGACGACCGGGACGCGATGGTCCGGGCGCGGAACGCGCTCGCCCCGGCGGCGGGCGAACTGGCCGGGGCGGGCAGCGGCCTGCTCACTGTCGGGCCGGTCGCCGCGCATCTGGACCGGCTCCACGCCGCACTCGGGGTGACCGGCGGTCAGGACCGTCCATGAGGGCCGCTCGGACGGAACGCGCCCTCGGCTAGGGTGCGGCGATGGACGAGCTGAGGCACCTGCTCCGGCGCGCCGCCGACCACGCGGCCGACTACCGGCTGTCGCTGCCGGACCGGCCGGTCGGCGTACCCGTCGACCAGGCCGCGCTGACCACGGCGTTCGCCGACCCGCTGCCGGACGCGCCCACCCCACCCGGGCAGGTGCTCGCCGAGCTGGTGGCCGCCGCCGAACCCGGCCTGGTGGCCACCGCCGGGCCGCGCTACTTCGGCTTCGTCGTCGGCGGCGCCTCCCCCGCCGCCACCGCCGCGGACATGCTGGCCGTCGGCTGGGACCAGCTCGCGTTCAACGCGATCACCTCCCCCGCCGCCGTGGCCGCCGAGACGGCAGCCGGCACCTGGCTCAAGGACCTGCTGGGCATCCCGGCGACCGCATCAGTCGGCTTCGTCACCGGCGCGCAGGCCGCGAACACCGCCGGGCTCGCCGCCGCCCGCCACCAGGTGCTCGCCGATGCCGGCTGGGACGTGGAACGACGCGGCCTGCCCGGCGCACCGGCGGTACGCGTGTTCGCCGGCGCCGAACGGCACGCCACCATCGACAGGTCGCTGCGCCTGCTCGGCCTCGGCACCGACGCGCTGCGCCCGGTGCCGACCGGCCCGCAGGGCGCCATCGACCCGCACGCCCTCGCCGCGGCGCTGCGCGACGCCGGTCCCGGCCCGACCATCGTGTGCCTGCAGGCGGGCAACGTGAACACCGGCGCGTGCGACGACCTGCGCCGCGCCTGCGACCTGGCCCACCGCTACGGCGGCTGGGCGCACGTGGACGGCGCCTTCGGACTGTGGGCCGCCGCCAGCCCTACCACCCGGCACCTGGTCGACGGGCTGGAGGCGGCCGACTCGTGGGCCTGCGACGGCCATAAGTGGCTGAACCTGCCGTACGACACCGCGTTCGCGTTCTGCGCCCGGCCCGACGCGCACGCGGCGGCCATGTCACTCGCGGCCGCGTACCTCGTGGGTTCCGGTGGGGTGCCCGCGGGCGCCGACCTGACCGCGGAGTCCTCCCGGCGCGCCCGTGGCTTCGCGGTCTGGGCCGGCCTGCGGGAGCTGGGCCGCGACGGCGTCGCCACGCTCGTCGAGCGGTGCTGCACGCTGGCCCGGCGATTCGCCGACGGACTCGCGGCGGCCGGGTTCGAGGTGGTGAACGACGTGGTGCTCAACCAGGTGCTGGTCGGGTTCGGCGACGACGCGCGCACCGACCGGGTGGTGGCCGCGGCGCAGGCCGACGGGACGTGCTGGGTGGGCGGGACGACGTGGCGGGGACGGCGGCTGATGCGGATCTCGGTGTCGAACGCGACCACGACGGAGGCGGACGTGGACCGGTCGGTGGCGGCCCTCATCCGGGTGGCCCACCGGGACGGCCGCGACGTGGTTCACTGAGGACCGTGACGTGGCGGCGGGCGGCTTCCACGGCGGCCGTGCTGGTCCTGGCCGTCGCGGCCGTCGGCGGGTGGCGCTGGTGGCACCAGCACCCGCCGTACGGGCCGGAGGCGCTGCATCTGCGCTCGTCGCTGGAGTTCGTCAGCTACGACCAGGCGCAGGCGGCGCTGGGAGCGGCGTACCAGTCACCGGTGGCCTACGACGGTGACCAGTTGGTGCTGGGCCGCGTGTCGTGGCAGAAGCCGCCGGCACCGCTCGCGGGCGGATACTTCGCGCTGTTCCTCGTCGACAAGCGCAGCGACCTGAAGCCGTCGGTGTTCGCGGTGAGCGCGCCGCAGGACAGCGTCGGCATCGGCGGCGCCGGTGTGGAGAACAGAATCTCCGACCGCTACCCCTGGCTGCGCGGTGCGGGCGACATCCGGGTCAGCGAGCACGAGTGGCTCAGCGTCGGCAGCCGGCTGGGGATACACGACGCGGGCGCCTCACCTCTGACGTTCGTCGCCCTGTTTCCCCACCGGGACAGGACGAAGCGGACGCCGATCGCCACCGCGCCCGTGACGCTGCCGGACCTGCTGCTGGCACTCGTCCACATGGGACCGGACGGCCAGGTCTACTGGGCGCAGCGGTTGCAGGGCTGAACCGCTGCACCCAGACCGGGCATACACGCAGCGCAATCGGTTGGTAGCGTGACGCTCACCGCTGTCCCCTGGGGAGGGTCGTGATGTGGGCGGACGAGGCCGCGCTGGACGCGGCGGCACGCCGGCTCGACGAGTGGGAGTCGTCGATGGCCGACCAGGCGGCACGGGCCCGCGACCTGTCCGCCCGCACGCAGGCGCTGACCGGCGCCGCGCGCAGCGCCGACGGTCTGGTCGAGGTCACCGTCGACTCGTCCGGGCTGCTCGCCGACCTGCGGCTGGACGAACGCGTCCGGCAGCACTCCGCCGCACACACCGCCCGGCAGATTCTCGCCGTCACCCGGGACGCCCGCGCCGACCTGCTGCGACGGCTCACCGAGGCCACCACCGCGGTACTCGGCGCGGACGACCCGGCCGGACAGGCGATCGTCGAGTCCCACCAGCGGCGGCTCGGCGCCGACCCGGGCACGCCGGATGCCGCCCGGTGACGGCCTCCAGGTCGACCCGGACGACCTGACCGCGCACGCCGCCCACCTCACCCGCCTCTCCGACAGCATCGACACCGCCCGGCAGGCCGGCCAGCACGTCAGGCTGGGCGCCGACGCGTACGGGCAGCTCTGCGCGATCATGCCGGTCCTGCTCGACGGCCTCCAACGGACGCTGACAGACGGCATCGGCACCGCCGCCACGTCGGTCCGCGACACCGCCGAGAAGGTGCGCGTCAGTGCCGAGCGCTACCGCGCCTCCGACGCGCACGCCGCCAACCTGCTCGACCGGCTACGGCAGCGGCGGTGACCACGAACCCACTGGTCGCCACTGCGGCGGACTCCGGTCCGACTCCCTGGGCCGGCGTGTGGATCTGCGAGGACATCGAACTCATCGCCCAGGGCGTCCGCACCGGCAGCTGGATCGACGGCAGCCTCGGCGTCGTCAGCGCCGGCCTCGACGCGCTCGCCCTGGTCTCCGACCCGGTCGGCGCCCTCCTCCAGTACGGCATCGCCTGGCTCATCGAGCACGTCAAGCCGCTCAGCGAGGCCCTCGACTGGCTGGCCGGCGACCCCGCCGAGATCACCACGCACGCGCAGACCTGGCGCAACGTCGCCGCGTCGCTGCGCGAGGACGCCGCTGAGCTGGCCCACGCCGTCCGCACCGAGGTCATCGGCTGGACCGGCGCCGCCGCCACCGGCTACCGCCGCTGGGCGAGCGAACAGCAGCAGGCCATCACCGGGCTGGCGCAGGGCGCCGAGGCGATGGCCGCGATCACCGAAGGCGCGGCCGGCCTTGTCGCGGCAGTGCGGCTGCTGGTCCGCGACGCCATCGCCGCCTGCGTGTCCCGCCTGATCGTGTACGCGGCCGAACTGGTCGCCACGGCGGGATTGGCGACGCCGCTGGTGGTGGATCAGGTGACGACGACAGTGGCCTCGTGGGCGGCGCGGATCGGGCGGTTGTTGCGGGGATTGCTGGCGAGTCTGCGGCGGCTGATGCCGGAGATGCGGCGGCTCGGCGACCTGATCGGAAAGCTGAAGGAGGCACTGAGCCGCCTTCTGGGTCGTCGCTCGCCTGAGGCTCCGGGTGGCGGATCCGCCAAACCGGACGGCCCGCGTGGGTCGAGGCCCGCTGACTTCGATCCGGGCCGACACCACGGCCCACTCGGCGACGAGTTCCGCCCGGGGGTGCACGATCCGCGCGCGCTGTTCGAGGAGAAGGAGCGGGCGATCGCGGACCGTCTCGCAGGCGAAGGTGAGATGGTCCATCCGAGGGAACGAATTGACGACGTTCACAAAATGAAGAATCCCGATGCGATGGTGCGGACTGGCCCGGAGGATCCCGGCGTGATCACCGAGTTCAAGACACTGGTCGGGTCAGGCAGCAGTAGCGTACGGCGGAATATCCTTGAGGCGGGTGAACAGGCAGGATCCGACGGGGTTGCGGTTCTCGACGGTCGTAACGTCGGTTTGACCGAGGAGGATGCGCGACGAGGCTTCGGCCGGGCGGCCGGACAGGCCCGTGTTCATGACCAGCAGATGCCGGCGACGGTACGCATCATTCTCGGCGACGGCCGCATCATCGATCTTCCCTAGGAGCCGGGCGGCGCATGTCCACCTTCGAGCACATATTCATCCACACCGACCTGGCCCCCGAGGGCGTGGCGGCAGAACTCGCCGGTCGCATGCGCGTGGAGTTCAGCCGAGACGACAAGGGCAGGGTTTACCTCAGTCGACCGGCCTCGGACGGACGGCCCGGCGTCGTCGGCGGCGAGTTGTCCGTCAACCGTTACAGCTACCCGCTCGACGAGCCGGAGGAAGAGTCCGTCATCGACGGGTACAGCGTCGTGTGGGACGTCGGATACAGCCGACGGGACGGCGAGGCGCAGCGCGACGAGGCGCAACGGTTGTTCACCGAGTTGACAGCGGTGAGCTCTTGGCCGGCGCTTCTCCTGCACGGCCTCGACCTGCTTGTGGCGGCCTGGGACCCCCGGTCGGGTTACCGGGACTTCCCGCCCGGCACCACGCCCGACTTCGTGCACCGGGCGCTCTGGGAGAAGCACCGCCGGCCGTCGGCGGGCTGATCGGGCGGGTGGTGCGGCATCGTGGTCACAGCCCGCCGGATCGATTCGCCCGCAGAGGCATCTCAGGCGTCTTCGACGCAGGGCGGGCACCATCTGCTGGCACATCTTCGAGAACTCGTCGCCGCGACTCACAGATTGCCGGTGGAGTAACGCTTGGCGCGACCGGGGCGACTTCCAGGAACGCATGCTCTTCGCGAGTTAGCCGGGAGCCGACCAGTCAGACCGGAGGAGTAGCTGGTGGCTTCATTCGACGAGTGGCTGGACGCGTACGAGGTCGTCTATCGCATGCTGCCGACCGAGTCCGACCACCAGTGCCCGAACTGCGGTCACCGGACCCTGCGCATGGTGTTCACCACGCCCCCCGGCGCCGGTCACGGCTACGTCTCGTTCTGGTGCGACACCTGCCTGGAGGGCATCCACGTCTCGCGAGCTCCGGTTCCCGCCGGAGTGACGGCCCTGTCCACTGCCGCACCGATCGAGGAACGCACCAGAGGTATCCCCAACTACCGCCTGGTGACGTAGCTGAGCCCTCGCCCGGCGATCGGCTATGAGGCGGCGATCCCGTACTGCAACCGGACGGTTACCCGCTCGGTCACCACGTCCACCCCGCCGAGAGCGTCGCGCACGTCGGCGGCGAACGCCGCGCGTTGCTCCGGGGGCGGCAGTTGCTCCGCGGACATGGCGGAGAAGACGCCGCCGACCATGTCGTCGACAGTGAGCGGCGCCTCGTACCGCACCGACGTCTCCTCGTACCGATAACCGGCCTGCACGAGCGCCTCCCGGTTGCGCCGACGCCCGTCCTCGTCGGTCTGGCATCTCCCCGTGACGGAGTGGCCGAGCATCCGTTCCAGGCACTCCCGCAGCGCGAGCGACCACTCGGTGTCCTGCATCCACAGGGGTTCGCCGTTGGTGACGACGGCGATGCCACCGCCGGAGCGCAACAACGGCCGGGCCGCCTCGAACAGGGCGTCGCGGTCCATGAAATGAATGGCGACGGCGACGGACAGCGCACCGACCGTTCGTCCGCCGAGCAGCCGGGACAACGCGGGCACGTCACTGTCACCGCCGAGCACCCACGTGGCATTGGTGGTGCCCCGCTCCACGGCGGTACGCCGGGCGATCGCCAGCATGTCCGGTTCCGGGTCCACGCCGATGACCGCACCCACCCGGTCGGCGAGCGGGAGGCTCAACTGACCGGTGCCGCAGCCGAGGTCGACCACCGTGTCGTCGCCGCCGAGACGGAAGGCTGCCGCCAGCGCGTCGACCACTTCGGGCGGATAACCGCGCCGATGCCGTGCGTAGTAGGTCGCTACCTCACCGCCGAAGCCCGTCGCCATGCCGGCAGCCTGCCCGCCGAAGCCGTCTCGAAGCCAGCGGTTCTGCTCAGGGCACGCTCCAAAACGCCCCGACCGCCGCGCCTGTCCCCCGTGCGAGCTACCCGCAAGTGTCCACCGCACGGTGACGATTCCCGGCCTGCGAATCCATAGCGTTTCCGGTGAACCGCGGCGTTCCGGCCGCGGACCTCTCGAAGGAAACGTCATGCGTGTGGTGAAGCAGTTCCTAGCCGTCGTCGCGGTCAGTGTCGTCGGCAGCCGCGCGGTCGTCGCGGCACAGGACAACGCCGTGCTCAGCCTGATCCTCGGCGTCGCGACCGCCGCGGCCGCGATCATCGTGTACGGGTGGGTGGTGCGCCGTACCGAACGGCGCGAGGTCACCGAGCTGGCCCGCGACGGCGCTGCCGCCCGGTTCAACCGCGGGGTGCTGATCGGGGTCGCCATGTTCGCGGCAGTCATCGCCGCCATCGCCCTCATGGGCGGCTACCACGTGCACGGCCTCGGGTCGGTGTCCGGCGCGGTGGGCCTGGTCGGGTTCATGGCCGCCGCCGCGGTGACCGAGGAACTGATGTTCCGCGGCCTGCTGTTCCGCCCGGTCGAGGAGCGGCCCGGCGGACGTGGGGCTGACGCCGCGCGAGCTGGAGGTTCTGCGGCTGATCGCCGACGGGCTGTCGAACAGCGAGATCGCGGCAAGGTTGGTGAGCAGTCAGGAGACGGTGAAGATGTACGTGTTGCGGATCCTGACGAAGCTGGACCTGCGGGACCGGGTGCAGGCGGTGGTGTACGCGTGCCGCACCGGCCTGGTCACCTGAGCATCGGATTCGTCGTCGCTTTCTCAACCCATCGGCTCGGTTGCCGACTACGACCGCGCCGATGAGCGCCGTTATCGGATTGCGTACTCGGCCTGTCGCAGAAGAAGCATCCGTAGCCGATACTTGGCAGCCCTCGCCGGCCTACCTCGAAGCGGACCAGCGTGCGAGAGCAGCGACCGCAGTCATCGCCGAGTTGCCCGCTGCCCGGCGCGGCTTCAGACCGCCGTCGTTGAGCACGTCGGACCGCGTCCGCGAAAGCTGCGTGCCTGGTACGCAGAACCACTCCAGGTTCAGGGCCGAGCAGGGAACCGGTCGCACTCCACACGATGTCGTCGATGACAGCGCTGGACTCGACGATCGGAGTGCAGGGACGAATGTTGACGCCGCGGCGCTTGGCCTCCATGGCTTCGGCCGAAAGGTAGCCGTCCGGGTCCGGCTCCACCCAGATCGTCACCGGTTCGGTGTCCACATCCTGTTCGGCGATCTCTTTCAGTGGCATGATCAACGGCCGCAGTCCCACCAGCGGTGCCCGGGGAAGCCAGAACTCGGCGGAACTGGCGCCCGTCAAGTCGTCGCGCATGACGCTCGTGATGTTCCCGGTTATCCGACGGGTGGCTGGACCATAGCTGAGCGCCTCCTCCCACGGCACTACCTGTCCTCGTTCAAGCAGCTTGACGAAAAAGCGCCGTACGGCGTCTTCGGTAGTGCGATGCCGGTGCAACCGGTCGAGGGCCGCGACCACGACAAGATGGTCACGGGCGCGGCTCGCCGCCACATTAAGCAGCCGAGCACCGTCGCCGCCCGCCTCGCCTTCGGTGAACCAGCGGTGCAGCGGACGGACGCCGATGCCGCTGTCGGCGGTGTCATACACCACGACGTCCCGCTCGCCGCCCTGGAAGCGATGCACGGTCGATGCGGCCCAATCCGCCGACTCCGCCGTTGGCAAGAGTGACTCCAACAGCCGAGCCTGCGCGGCGAACGGAGAAATCACGCCGAGAGTGTCCAACGCATTGCCCGGCGCGGTGAGGAGGCCGGCAGCGAGTTGCGCGTGCATCAGGTTGTATCGGGAGGACACGCCCTGCTTCCGTGCGGTCCGTGCACCGAGCCGCGACGTGTCGAGCACAACGAGTTCGCTGTCCGCCCAGTCCGCTCTGCTCTTCCGCGCTCGCGTGGAAATCATCTTGGCCGTTACGAGCCGGCTCTCGGGGTAGAACGCCTCGCTGACCACATGGTTGATGTCATGGCGCATCCGGTACTGCTCGGTCAACGCGGCGAGGCGTCCAGGGGGACGGCCCTTGGCAACCGCGGCCGCCACCCCCGCCTTCTCGAACGGGCTGCGTCGCAGCCACTCGCCTGCGCCCGGCGTGTCCGCCACGACAACCGGGGGCAATTGCCGAAAGTCGCCTGCGACGATCGTGTGGCCAGTGCCGGCGCCAGCCACGAGCATCGCGAGAGCAGACGAGGTCATACTTGCCTCATCGATGATCACGACGTCGAACGTAAGTTCGCGCAGCGTCCGCATCGCCACCTGATGCGCGGTAGCAGCGACGACCTCCGCCTCGCGACAGACTTGCCGACGGACGCAGTGCAGCGACGAGTCAAGCTCTCGGATCCGGGCGGTGGCTTCGGCCAGGTCTCGCTCCAACTCGAGTCGCAGTTCCTGCTCCGCGGCGGTAAGGCTCGAATGCCTCCGTTCCAGAACCTTGAGCCGTTGGCGCAGGTCACGGGACTGCTTTGCCTCACGGACCCGCAACTGGGCCAAAACCTCGCCGCGTTTCGCAGCAATCTCGTCGATCAGAATGTGCCCTTCACGCCGTCCGATGAGAGTGGGGTCGGAGGGCTGTCCGAGCCGGACGAGGCCTCCCCCGGCCAGCTCAGGTATCTCCTTGAGCACCGCGCATACCGAGACGTCAACAGCCGCGTTCGTGGGAGCGGTCAGAAGCACCCGGAAGCCCCGCACACAGAGCTCGGCGACGAGAGTACCGATCGTCGTGGTCTTTCCCGTTCCGGGCGGTCCCCAGAGCCAGGTGACGCCGGGGGTGAGGGCGAGTGCGACCGCACGCCGCTGGCCGTAGTTGAGATGGTCCGCGGAGAAGGCCGGAAGGTCATCAGGGGCGGTCTCCGAGTTCGGGGTGACCAGGGCCGCAGCGGCCTCGGCGTTGAACCCCGGTCCACCGTTGACCAGCTCACGTAGGCGTTTGCTCTGGGCCGAGAGCAGCCAGGACAGGTCACAACGAAGCACCGCCTTCTCCGCGGCCGCGGATCCGGGCGGGACCGAAAGCGTTACCACGTTCCCGAAGACCGACACCACCTCGACGTCGTACGGCGTGCCGTCAACGACCAGGGTCGCCTGTGCGCCATCGGAAACACCTAGATCGCCCTCGGCCTCGAATCGCATCAGCTTCCGAGATGTCGTCTCCGCGACCACGACGCCGCCGCTGACTGGTACGTCCTGCAAGGTCCGCCGGTCGGTGACCGCACGCAATTCCTCTTGCAGCGCTCTGGCGGCCTGCTCCGCGATGCCCGGCCATGCGGCGGGCACCGGGCCGGCAGGCGGGACCGGTTCCTCCATGGGGATGCCGATGGAGGAGGCGAGCTCCCGTACCTCGGCGGCGGCACGCCGGGCGGCGGGCAGTTCCGGCGTACGTGGCGTCGGCAGAGCCGTGTCGGCGATCGGGGCAGCCCAACCACGCGGGATCCAGACGTCCCCCTCCAGGTCCGCCAGCCCATGCGTGGCACAGGCGAGGTACAGGGCGCTGCTGTCGGTCCGCACACCTCCCTGCGCGAGTGCCGCGAGCAATGCTTCTTGCGACATCGGCCCCTGCAACAGAGCTTTTCGCACCGCGTGGATGAGCTTTCGTTCCGCACCGACTCTCAACATGCCCCCATAGCTTCTCGACCGGCCCTCACCTTTCGAGGCTCGCCGATCGCCGATCGCCGATCGCCGATCCAGGCTAAGGGCGTGGCCACCGCAAGTGGCTGGCCTAAGTGGACACATCGGCAATCTAGACCGGAGGTGCTCGTCGTCCATTGGTCTCTAACGTTCACCTCTTTGGCCGACGACGTTCGTGACGCAGACTGTCTCCGTCCAGCGGAGCGACACAAGCCCGGATCACTGACGCTCGCCCTTGATACCGGATCGGAATTCACCGGTGGCGAAAAGCGCAGTGACATCCCGGCCGCCGGGCAGCACTTCGGCGAGCTTGATTTGCGTGCCGACGCGCACCACCTCCGTGCCGGCCAGAAACGACTCCGGCATCCGCCAGGTGTGCCACTTTCGCAGAGGCACGGCGGCCTCCTTCTTCTGTCTCTTGAGCGCGGCTTCGGCGGCGATGACGTCGGCGTGGCGGGCCTCCAGCACCTGCACCAGTTCGGCACCGGCTAGGAGATGCTGCCGCACTCGCCGCGCTCCCCCCACTCCGAACTTCAGCAGCCCTCGATGCCGCACGAGGTAAAGGAGGTAGGGGGTTTCCCGCAGCGCGGCGAAGGACCGATCGCCCGGCTCCGGTGGGCATTGCGGGCAGGACCGCTCGCGGAGCCGCTGCCAGGATCCGCACTGGCGGTGGATGCCCCACCTGCCGTGGGACGAGGGTGCAGTCCGTTCCCCGTACCAGGGCAGCCCATGCACATCACTCGTCACATCGCTCCAGCCGTCAGGGGAACACCGGTCGAGTTCAACGCTGAGAGCGAGCGCGGCTTGGAACTCGGCGGCAACACGGACGGGAATCGTGTCCTCCGGCGTGAGGCCGGCGAACTGCCGTACCTGCTCTGCGAGATCCGGTTCATGTGGGACGCGAGCCAACAGGCGCTCACCGGCTAAGAGGGCGGAGCCAGTCGACCGCTCGTCCAGGCATATGTGACACCGGGTCTGCCAGCGAATGTGGCAGACCCGGCGGGTGCCACAGGTGCGGCATTGATAGACGTCCGCATTACTGGCCACCGGGAGCGCATGGAGGCGCTCCATCTGATCCGCCACCAGAGCCCAGCACTCACGGCAGTGGACATACCAGGCAACGTCTGGACCTCGCCCGCTCGATCCCGCCCGGCCGGTGACGGCCTCGCCGCAGTTGACACAGATTGCACGGGCCGGGCCATCACGCCGATTCCGGCGAACGGTGATTCGGCTCCGACGCTCTTGTCTTCGATCCCGCAACTCAGCTCCGCGTGACAGTCAGGAAGGCAGGTCCAGGCCGGGACAGCCGCGCCGAAGATGGCTGTCTCGATGCCGCATCCAGAGCACGACATCCAGCACCCGGATGGGGCTCACCTGCACGGGTAGTTCGGCCTGCTCGTGCAGTTCTCGGAGACGACGTGGCAGCAAGCTGTTCTCCTCGCGCAGCCGACCGTGCAGCCACTCCCAGAAGCGGGCTCCCGTGCCGAGTGCGCAGGCAACGACCGAGTCGTAGACCGGCACCAACTTGGGACGCTTTCTGGCGATCAGCTTTCCCGATGTAACTGGCCCTATTCCAGCCTGACGCAATACCCGCCATGCTTCGGCGGCGTGGCCTCCCGGCTCGATGAGCGGAAACGCCTCCTCGGCATCCAACTCGACGTCAACGGGAATCCTCGCCAGCTCGACCTCGAGTCGTCTGCCAAGTTGCCCGTCAAGCAGGTCGAGTATGTGCTGCGGGGGTACCCGCACACTGAGCAGTTGCACCGCGATGAGGTCCTCGACGGTGATGGAGTCGGCGGCTTCCGGGCGGTCGCCTCCCCCACCGAATGACTCGAACTGCCCACCGGTGTAGGCCGCACCGCCGATCCCCAGGAAGTAGCGTTTCAGATCAGAGAGCGATTGCGGTTCACTTAGCACCATCACCATCTGTGGCAGAGTGAGGGGCACGATGATTTTCTCCTAACCAATCCTGTGCCAGGCGGCGACAGACGGGCTCAAGGCTCAACCCTTCGGTGTGTACCGGTGGACGAAGTCTGTCCAGTCGATCGAGACGTTTCCTCCCCCAGCCGATGCAGGTGGTTCAGCAGCGCTTGGATCTCGGCCGCTGGTGCGGATCCTGAACCGTGGAGCGCGCTGATGTCGCGCCTCAGTCCCTCGAGTTGTTGCCGCGCCTCGGGTACGTCACCCAGGCCGGCGACAAGCATGGCGATCTGCTGCCGTAGGGAAAAGAGTTCCGGCGAGTCCGGCGGCATAACCTGCTGCTCCTCGTCGAGGAGCGCCTGCAGTTCTCGCAACGCCTCGGTCGCCTCGCCCAGCTCCGCCTGGCAGCTCGCCGCCTGCTGCCGGCACTGCCAGATCAGTTCCTCGTCCGGCACGGGACGCTTGGCGAGATCGATGACGAGCCGTTGGAACTCCGGAAGCGCCTGCCGGAACGCACCGGCCAGGACGTACAGGTTCGCCAGGTTGAGCCTCAGCTCCAGAATCCGCGGTTGCCTGGCCGCGTGCCCGCCGCTGATCGGCTGCAGCACCGATTCGAGCAGCTCGGCGGCCTGAGTGAACCGCTCTTCCTCGGCAAGTTCCCAGGCCCGCTCCTCCACCTCGGCGAGCTGGTCGAGCGACGGCGGCTCGACGATCTCTGCCGCTGCTCGTGGACGGACGATGTCGACGCGCGTCGGCGGCAGCGGGGAGCGGGGCGGCAGCGGCCCGAACGGATACCGGTACGGCATTGTCGGGTCGACCCGCTGCCCGTCCGCCACCGTCGGGGCGGCGTCGGCTGCCTTCTCGGCATCGACCGCTCCGAACGGCGCCAGCATCTCGTAGACCTCGACCGCCGACTCGGGCCGGTGCTGCGGGTCCTTGGCGAGCAGCCGTACGAGGAGGTGCACCAGGACGTCCGGCACACCCGCGCGGTGCTCCGAGACCGACGGGACGGGGTCGTTCAAGTGCCGGTGCAGCATGCCGAGCGGGTTGTCGGCCCGGTACGGCGGCTTGCCGGTAAGCAGCTCGAACAACACGCAGCCGAGTGCGTATAGGTCGGTGCGCGGGCCTACGGCACTGTTCAGCGCCTGCTCGGGAGCCATGTATGTGGGCGTGCCCAGCGTGTGGCCGGTGGCGGTCAGCCGGGGTACGTCCGGGCCAAGCAGGGCGGCCACCCCGAAGTCCAGGACCTTGACAGCGCCGCTGGGGGTCACCATGACGTTCTGCGGCTTCAGGTCACGGTGCACGAGTGAGGCGGCATGCGCCACCGCCAGTACCGAGCAGATCTGGGTGCCGATGGCGGCCGCCCATGGAACGGCGAGCCAACCGCGCTCGGCGATCAGGTCGGACAGGAGCACACCCGGAACGAGCTGCATGACGATGTAGAGGTCATCGTCGTGGTGGCCGACGTCGTGCACGCTCGGCACTCCGGGGTGGTCCAGGCGGGCGGTCACCCGGGCCTCGCGGATGAACCGGTCGACGGCGGTGTCGCGGTCGCCGTCGGGCACGGCGAGCTTGCGCAGGAACTTGATGGCGACGGGCCGGTCCAGCTTCTCGTCGAAGCCCGCCCACACCTCCCCCATGCCGCCGTGACCGATCGGATACGTCAGCTCGTATCGATCCGCTACTCGTTCCTGCGCCTGCATCCGTCTCCCCCGGCAGCCCTGTCGGATGACACCGACGACTCGTCGGCTAGTACCGCGCGCCATAGATGTCGAGCAACTCCTGGTAAGCCTCTCGGACCGCATCGTCCGCACCGGGATCGTGTGCCGCGTTCTCGGCAGCCACGGCGGCGAGTTCGAGGGCGTTGCGCACCCGGGCCAGCTCCGCCTCCGTTTCGTCCCACAGCGTTGTCACGCGCTGCCGCTGTTCGGTCAGCGCCTTCCCCACACTGCTCGTCGAATCCCCTGCCGGGCCGGGCTGCCGGCGCCCCATCTGAGTACGCAACTGCTGCCGGCGGCTGAGCACGTCGCTCGCCTCCCAGAGCGCCTGCGCCAGGATCTGCCCGCCCTCCGCGGCGTCCATCACAGGGTCCACCTCGGGCAGCGCCCGTCCGGCTCGCTCCGCCAG
The DNA here is from genome assembly GCF_027460145.1 of Micromonospora sp. WMMA1949. Lineage (NCBI taxonomy): Bacteria > Bacillati > Actinomycetota > Actinomycetes > Micromonosporales > Micromonosporaceae > Micromonospora > Micromonospora sp. WMMA1949. The sequence goes on from NZ_JAPZBG010000001.1 coordinate 5,878,333, forward strand.
CTCCACCAGGTCGAGGAAGTCTTCCCGGTCCTCGGCAGCGGTCAGGGTGTGGTGCAGGGCCGGAAAGGCCGCCTGGTCGGGCGCCTCGATCTGAGGTGGCGGCTTCGTCGCCGTGATGCCGGCGAGCCCGAGGCACAGCAGGAGTGCGACCAGAAACAGAATGACCAGCAGTGGCGCGCCCGCGGAGCAGAGCACGACGGAAATGAGCACCGCGACGGTGCAGAGCACGACGACGCCAGGAAGCTTGGACGGCTCCGGAGCGGTCGGAACCGCACGCAGGTCGGTGATGCTGCCCCACTCGTGCCGACGTGGCGAGCGGGTCACTTTCAGCGGGGTGAGCGCGGTCATGACCCGGGACTCGTCCACCGCGATCCAGAGGTGGAAGGTGGGCTCGGACGGGGACAACCGTCCTCCTCTCGGCAAGTCGCGGTTAGGCGATGCCCTTGCGGCGGCGGATCATCTGGTACGCCTGCCGGCGTGCGAACTGGTTGAGCTGCGACCGCAGGCTCTCGTCGTCGAGGTAGCGCTGCATCAGCTTGCCGTTGTCGTCGTGGCGGGACAGGATCACGTCCTCGATCCGCTTGTCGCAGACGACTCCGAAGTTGCTCTCGTCGTTGACGAGCGCTGCGGCTTCCAGCGTGCCGTCCTCGGCCAGCGCGACGATCTGCTGCTCGACCCAGACCTTGTCCGCCTCGCCCAGGCCGATGCCGAACCGGTCGTTGAACGCGTCGATCAGATCCGAGAGTGCGACCTTCTCCGGGTCGTGTTGCGAGCCGACGCCACCGCCGACGAAGCCGGGCAGCATCTGTTCCCCCTCGGGGGTCAGCGAGGCGTCGTGCTCACCGGTCTTGCTGACCCGCAGGTGGGTCAGCTGCACCTCGCCGATGTCCACCGACGGATCCTGCCGCCGCGGAAGCCGGTTGAGCAGCGCGCGCCCGTACAGGTAGAGCCGCTCCAGGTCCTCGTCGTGGTATGGCACCACCTGGCTGAGGAACGCGTACATCCGGGTGTAGTCGCGCAGCGCGGACCGGAAGCCGTCCGCGGCCTCCGGGTCGTCGGCGGCCAGGGCGTTGAAGCGCTGGACGGCCGGCTCGGTGAAGCGGTAGAGGGCGGCGTGGGCCCGCTGGAGACCGGTCTCCGTGGTCGCCTTCCGCTCCGCCTCCAGCAGCGCCTCGGCGTACGCCTGCATCTCCGAGTCGACGAGGACCGGGTAGCCAGTGACCGTGTTCTGCGCGGTGTAGAGCAGGTTCGGGTCGGTGGGCGTGGTGGCGGCGGTTTCGAAGTACGGCTTGAACTGCTCGGCGATGTCGCCGGCCTCGTTGACGAAGTCCAGGACGAACACGTCGCCCTGCGTCTTGAGCGGGTGGGTGCGGTTGAGCCGGGACAGGGTCTGCACCGCGGCGACGTTCTTAAGCAGCTTGTCGACGTACATCGTGGTGAGCAGCGGCTGGTCGAAGCCGGTCTGATACTTCTCGGCCACGACCAGGATCTTGTACTCGGTGTTCTGCTTGGCCTTCGGCGTGCCGGCGTGCTTGTCGTCGGCTGCGGTGTAGCCGAACTTGCCGGGTAGCTCGCCCTCGCCGAACCCGTTGATCCGCGCCTCGGTGTGCTCGACACCGTCGACCTCCAGGTCACCGGAGAACGCCACGAGGGAGTCGCAGCCGACGTAGCCCTGCATCTCGACGTACTTCTTGATGGCGGTGTGCAGACGGACGGCGGCCTCGCGGGAGCCGGTGACCACCATGGCCTTGGCGCGCCCGCCGAGGCGCGGCGCGGTGTGTTTGCGGAAGTGCTCGACGATGATCTCCGCCTTCTGGGCCTGCATGGTGGGGTGCAGGCTGGCGAAGCGGGCGAGCTGGGCGCCGGCCTTCTTCGGATCGACCTCCGGGTCGTCGGGGTTGGCGTTGGCCAGCTTCCAGTACGACTTGTAGGTCAGGTAGTTCCGCAGCACGTCGAGGATAAACCCCTCGTCGATGGCCTGCCGCATCGAGTACGTGTGAAACGGCTGTGGATTGCCGGTGACCGGGTGCGGCGTGCCGAACAGTTCGAGCGTCTTCGGCTTCGGGGTGGCGGTGAACGCGAAGTACGACAACGTCTCGTGCCGGCCCCGGGCCAGCGCCGACGCCGTGAGCAGGTCACCGGATTCGTCGACGTCGTCGCTGCCGAGTTTGAGCAGCACCTTCTTCAGCGCGGCGGCCGAGTCGCCGGACTGCGACGAATGTGCCTCGTCGACGATAACCGCGAACCGCTTGCCCTTGAGGCCCTGCACCTGGTTGAGCACGTAGGGGAACTTCTGCATCGTGGTGATGACGACCTTGGCCGTCTCACCCTGAAGGGCGGCGGCGAGTTGTGCGGAGTCCTTGTCGATCCGCTGCACCACGCCGGGCACGTGCTCGAACTGGAAGACGGTGTCCTGCAACTGCCGGTCGAGGACGACCCGGTCGGTGATGATGATGACCTTGTCGAAGACCGGCTCGTTGGGACGCAGGCCGTCCCTGGTGATGTCGGGCGCGGTGTGCAGGCTAGAGAGCCGGTGCGCCAGCCAGGCGATGGTGTTCGACTTGCCCGACCCGGCCGAGTGCATGACCAGGTAATTGTGACCCGAACCGTGGCGAGCCGCGTGGTCGGTGAGCTGGGTGACCGCGTGCCACTGGTGGTAACGCGGGAAGATCAGCGCCTTGGATTCCTTGTCGTAGTGCAGGAACCGCCGGACCAGATCCATGAACACGTCGGGGTGCCAGATCTGCTCCCACAGGTAGGAGCTGCGGTAACCCTTGTCCGTGGCCGGCGGGTTACCTGCCCCACCGGACACGCCGGGCCCGTTCGACCCGGTGTTGAACGGCAGGAACCGGGTCTTCTCCCCCGCAAGCTTCGTCGTGACGAAGACCAGGTCGGGGTCGACCGCGAAGTGCACGAGGGTACGCCGGGCGAAGATCAGTTCCTTCGGATCGCGAGTCTTGCGGTACTGCTCCTTGGCGTCCTCGACGGTCTGGCCGGTGAGGGGGTTCTTCAGCTCGGCGGTGGCGAGCGGGATGCCGTTGACGAACAGGACCAGGTCGAGGGTGTTGTTGTTGCTGGTCGAGTACGCGAGCTGGCGGGTGACGGTGAGGCGGTTGGCGCGGTAGAGCTTGAGCGCGTCGTCGGTGATGGCGTGGGCGGGCTTGAAGTAGGCGAGGCGGATCAGGACGCCCTTGTCCTTGACGCCACGGCGGAGGACGTCCAGGGGGCCGCGCTCATCGATCTGCTTGGCGAGGTGTTGGGCGAAGTGCAGCTGCGCCTCATTCGGGTCATTCCCGTGGTACGCGCGCAGCTTCTCCCACTCGTCCGGCTGCGTCCCCCCGATGAACGCGAACAGCTCTCCGGTGTCTAGCCCCACTTGCCGATTGTAATTGCTAGCCGCGCCGCGCCTCCAACACGAACCGGCCAACTGCGCCCCAATGGCCACCTCGAACGACTGCTCCTGATGAGCCGGATTCATGCGTCCGCCCTCTCTGCAGTCGCAACATCGATCTGCCCGGTCACTGCGGCGGTAATTAGGGTCCGACGACGCTCTTCTGCGAGAGCGAAAGAGCGCTCCACGGCGACACGAAGAGGCCGGGCAGAGCTAATCCATTCCCCAACCTCCTCCTGCCACCGAAGGGGAACGTCAGGAATTGGAATTCGACCAAAGAGGTCCCAGTTGCGAAAATCAACCGCACGCTCCCGGGTGCTGGTGGCAAACAATCCGAGATATCCAGATACCGCAAGAACTCGAAGCATCCTTCCCAGAAAAAGAGCGTTTCCTCCTCTGCAAGGTATGCAGACGTGATAGACCAGGCTGCAATTTCCGGCCGATTCGGATGTGCCAATTGCGCCCGCAAATCCATCTAGACCATGGATTACCACGTCACCTAATTCGACATACTGGCCCTGCGCTTCAGCATGAGACGACAGAGTATAACCGTCAGCACGTCGCTTCGATCGGGCCGTCACCTGCCCATCCCGAAAAGCGGTTATTACTTCGCTGGCTGGCAGTGCGGGTCGAGCCAGCTTTGACAACAACCTACGGACAGGCAAAACAGGAATAGCTGAGTCTGAGTTGCCAACAAGCCGACTAGCCCCAATGCACTCAAGGATGCGGCTATTAATCTTTTCCTCAAACAGAGAGAGCAACCTGAGCTTCTTCGATACCAAGGCGCCGATCTTTCGAGTTTCAGCATCAAGGAAGTCGGCGATACGCCGCTGCTCTGCAGGACCCGGGATTGGCCACACCTCCGCCAAGAAGGCCTTGCCGTCTAGGTTCTGAAGGCCGGTGGTTTGCTTGATAGAGCGTTGATTCAGACCCGCAGCGTGGGCCGCCGCAAATACATAGCCAAGGTACCGAGAATCGGTTCCGACGCTCGGCGTGACCCTGGTGCAGAAGTTGGAGCAGACGGCAGGTGCAGCCAAGTCAAACTTGACAGCCAAGCCGACCGGCTGCGTCTCGCCGCCACCCGATTTTTCCCAGACGAGATCACCGGGACTTAGGCGATGCTTCCGGAGCGCCCGGGGATCCACCCGACGCAAAGGCAACTTTTCCGGGCGCACTGTTAGCGATTCTCGATCGAAATCGGCTGCACGCACACAATGCACGTCCCGCCCGTCGCCTAAGGGGTCGTCTCCCCATACGCCATTTGCGGTACCGCCAACAAGGTCCTTAATGCGGCCCATCCGCCAACCGACTGGCATAGCCCCAAATGGGATGGCCGTTGTCACCGAGCCACCTTACCGAGCAGAGTCTGAATCTCAGCCCCCAGCGCCTTTATTTCGGCATCGATCTCAGTCAGCGACCTTGGCGGGGAATATACGTAAAAGTGCCGATTAACAGGAAGTTCGTACCCGATCTTGGTCTTACTTTCGTCGATCCAGACGTCGGGGACATGTGGCAGCACCTCGCGGTTGAAGTAGGCGTGAATGTCCTCGTCGAGCGGCACGTTCTCGGTGTCGCGCAGATCCGGGTCGGGCAGTGGTTTACCCTTGCGGTCGGTCTGCACCTCGCCCTCCGGGTCGCTGACCGAGAACGCCTCCCACACCGCCTTCTCCACCGCCGCCGGCAGCTTCCCCAGCCCATTTAGCTTCATCGCGAACTCCGCCCGTATCGCGGACGACGTACCGATCAGCGACTTCGCCGCCGCCAGCAGCGACTCGCGCTCCGCGTACTTGAGGACCGCCTTCGTCTCCGCGAGCAGCGCAACCGTCTCCTCGGTGACCTCGAAGCGCAGCCGCAGCGGGCGCTCGACGGTGATCCGCTGGTAGCCGAAGTCGGTGGTCTTGAAGACCTTCACCTTGGCGTGCTGCGGGTGCTCCGGGTCGTCCGCGATGGCCAGCGCGTTCACGTACGCCCGGGTCAGGTCGGCGATGTGCTCGTCGGTGAGCATCTTGCGCTTGTCGCCGAGGCTCTTGCGCATCTTCGTCCAGTAGTCGCGGCCGTCGAGCAGCACGACCTTGCGCGCGCGGGCCGGCTCCTTGCGGTTGGTGAGGATCCAGAAGTAGGTGGAGATGCCCGTGTTGTAGAAGAGCTGGTCCGGCAGGGCGACGATACCTTCGAGGAGGTCGTTCTCCAGGATCCAGCGGCGGATCTCCGACTCTCCCGAACCCGCGGCGCCGGTGAACAACGGCGAGCCGTTGAAGACGATCGCCAGGCGGCTGCCGCCGTCCTCGGGGCGCTTCATCTTCGAGATCATATGCTGGAGGAAGAGCAGCGAGCCGTCGTTGATCCGGGGCAGTCCGGCGCCGAATCGGCCGGCGTGGCCGCGGGCCGCCTCGTCCTTGACGAACTTCTCGACCTTCTTCCACTCGACCCCGAACGGCGGGTTGGCGAGCATGTAGTCGAAGCGCTCGCCCTCGTGGCCGTCCTGGTTGAACGAATTCCCGAAGGCGATCTTCGTCGGGTCGCCGCCCTTGAGCATCATGTCGGAGCGGCAGATCGCGTACGTCTCGCCGTTGAGCTCCTGCCCGTACACCTCGACGGTGGCGTGCGGGTTGTGGGCCTGGATGTGCTCCTGAGCCTCGGTGAGCATGCCGCCGGTGCCGCAGGCCGGGTCGTAGATCTTCCGGACGATGCCGGGGGTGACGAGGTCGTCCTCGTCGGGAGCCAGCAGCAGGTTGACCATCAGCCGGATGACCTCGCGCGGGGTGAAGTGCTCACCGGCGGTCTCGTTGCTGATTTCCGAGAAGCGGCGGATCAGCTCCTCGAAGACGTAGCCCATCTGGTGGTTGGACACCACGTCCGGGTGCAGGTCGATGTCGGCGAACTTAGCGACCACCTGGTAGAGCAGGCCGGCCTCGGCGAGGCGGCTGATTTGGGCGTCGAAGCCGTACTTGTCCAGCACATCGACCGCGCCCGGCGAGAACCCGCCGATGTAGGCGCGCAGGTTGAGCGCGACGTGGTCCTGGTCGCCGAGCAGCTTGCGGAAGGACATCTCACTGGTGTTGTAGAACGACAGCCCGGCTGCCCTCCGCAGCACCGGGTCCATGTTCTGCACGCCGGCGTCCTTGAGCTGCTGGTGCCGGGCGAGCACCGCGTCCTTCGTCGGCTCCAGCACGCAGTCCAGCCGTCGCAGCACTGTCAACGGGAGGATCACTCGTCCGTACTCGGACTGCTTGTAGTCGCCGCGGAGCAGGTCGGCCACGGACCAGATGAAGTTGGCCAACTCTTGGTGCTTGGTGCTCACCAGTTTCCTTTCGATTGCCTTAAGACAAGCAGTATCACTGCCGTCCTGCATCGTTGTAGTCGCCCACTCGGCCGAAACGATCAACCGAGCGTCAGCGTGTCGTCTCAGGCGGAGGATGCACGGCGGGCCACCGGCCCGCAGGCTTCCGCATCTGTCACCGAAGCGCCGCCCCCGCGTCGGATATCTGACGGAAGGAATGTCCGCCGGGGAATCACGTTGGCCCGTCCGCAGGGCAAACCGCGCCACGGGCCAGCCCGTCGGCGGTGAGCTGCACCAGCTCCGCCCCGAGCGTCGCCGCCTGCCGCAGTGCCGACTCGAAGGCGTGCAACCGTCGGAACGCCTCCCCGTACCGCTCTTGTTCCTCCCGCGACACCCGCCGCACCTGCGCCCGCCGCACGTCGAACCGCAGCGTTCCCGAGAGACTCGACGCCTGCCGCTCATTCGTCGACGTCCGAAGTTGGCCCGCAAGGAACCACGAATCCAGCGCCGCCGGATTCGGCCGCAGCAGGTACAGGTTGCGCCCCAACAAGGCACCTTCCGCCGTCACCACCCGGGCGGTGAGCTGCCGCGCGATCATCGGCACCACCACGTCCCCGGCGGCCAGCACGATCTCCTGCCCGAGCCGCCCGTCGTCGCGGCCCGAGGGCTCGCCACCGCCGAGCACGTCCGGCACGGTCAGCACTGGCCTCCCGTCACCGGCCGGCCCACCGTCTTCGCCGGAGGCAGCGCCTCGGATCGGCCCGAGGAGCTGCAACGCGCCGGCCCGGACCAGCTCGCCGACCGTGAGGAACTCCCCCTGGCCCTCGTCGGCTACGCGCGTGACCTGCGGCATCAGCGTCGGCAGGTCGGCGACGACGGCGGCGAGGCGCTCGCGTGTGCGTACCAGATGTTCGCCTGTCGCCTCGCCCACGACGGCGGGCTGGCGACGTGCGGGGGTGAGGTCGATCTCCTCGTCGAGCAGTTCGATGACCGGGACGGCGCGGGCGTAGCCGGGCTCGTCGATCTCGCCGTCGTTGGCGAAGAACCGCCAGGTGTCGAGGATGCGGGTGTGGTCGCCCGTGGCGGCGTCGATGAGCAGCGTCCGCGCCGGTGGGGGCGCGTCGGCCGGTGGGCGGCGCAGCACCCACAGGTGCAGGGGTACGCCGTGCGGCGCGGCCGCCCCCGGCGGCAGCGCGATGACGGCGCGCAGCACGCCGCGGCGCAGCAGCTCGGCGCGGATGCGGCGGCCGGGTCGTCGGCCGGCCACGGCGGGCGGCATCAGGAGTACGGCATGGCCGCCCGGCCGCAGGTGGGCGAGCGCGTGCTGGACCCAGGCCAGCTCCGGTTCGGTACGTGGGGTGGTGCCGACGATCCAGCGGGGGTCGTGGCCGAGTTCCTCGTCGCCCCAGTTGCTGGCACCGAAGGGCGGGTGGCAGACGACCGCGTCGAATGTGCGTCCGGAGTAGTCGTCGGCGCGGAGCGAGTCGCCGGTGGTCACCTCGCCCGGTACGTCGCGCAACGCCAGCCACAGCCCGGCCAGCCGGGCGAGGTCACTGTCGATTTCCTGCCCGTACGCGGAGGTGCAGCCGGCGCGGACGGCGGCGCGCAGGGTGGCGCCGGTGCCGGCGGCGGGGTCGAGGACGGAGCCGCCGGCGACGGCGGCGAGCCCGGCCATCAGGTCGGCCACGTCGTCGGGGGTGGCGTGCGGGCGAGCCGGTCCGGGGGCGGAGAAGCGTTGCCAGAGCGCGTCGAAGGCGCCCTGTGGGCCGAGTTCGTCGGCGAGCGCGTCGATGTCCGGTGCCAGCGCCTTGAGCTGCGGGTCCGCGGGACGGGCAGGGCGTTGGCCGCGTTGCCGGGCGAGCAGCCGGGCGCCGACGGCGGCGAGCCCGGCAGCCGGTGACGTGCCGGCCGAGGCGAGGTGCCGCCAGAGCCGGTCGGCGGTGGCGAGTTCCGGAAGCTTGCCCTGGGCGTGCAGCCAGCGCTCGACCTGGGCGAGGTCGAACTCGGGGCTGGTGGCGCTGCCGCCGACGGGTTCGGGGAAGTCGCCGTGCCGTTTGCGCCAGTTGCTGACGGCGGCCCGGCCGACACCGGCTAGCCGGGCGATCTCCGCTGCGGTGATTGTCGGTGTCTCCTGCACGTTCGGAGTGTGTCACACCTGTCAAGCATCATGCTTGTTGACAGCGTTCACAGATGATGCTCTTATTGACGCCGCCACGTTCACAGCAGGAGGAAAACGATGCGCAAGACCACCACGCTCGCCCTGATCGCCGGCGCCCTCGTCGCCCTGGGCTGCGGTGCCGGCACCACCGACGACGCCACCGGCAGCAAGGCCGATTCCGGCACCGAGGCGGCCGCAGGCGACACCGACGGCGGCAAGGCGGACGCCGGTAAGAGCGACGACAAGCCGAAGACCGCGAAGATCGGCCAGCCGGCCCGCGACGGCAAGTTCGAGTTCACCGTCAAGTCGGCCAAGTGCGGCGTCAGCAAGGTCGGCTCGTCGGCGTTCGGCACCAAGGCGCAGGGTCAGTTCTGCCTGGTCACGCTCAACGTGAAGAACATCGGCAAGGAGGCGCAGATGTTCGACGGCAGCAGCCAGAAGGCGTACGCCGCCAACGGCACCGAGTACTCCGCCGACGGCTCGGCCGCCCTCTACGCCAACAAGAACGCCGAGACGTTCCTCAACGACATCAACCCCGGCAACCAGGTCACCGGCGTGGTCGTCTTCGACATCCCGAAGGACGTCAAGCTCGCCAAGCTCGAGCTGCACGACTCGCCGTTCTCCGGCGGCGTGACCGTCTCCCTGAGCTGACCTGACCAGCGCCGGCCGGGGCGGGATCCGCGAACCCCGCCCCCCGGCGCTACTCCGCCGCACGACCGCCAGCACGAGTCTCTACGCGAGGAGATCGACATGCGCAGTGCGAACAACCCGGACGAGTCACCACTGGCCGACCAGCCGCCGCCCGGCACCTACCTGACGACTGTCTACCGGCTCACCGTTCCGGCCACCGACGACGGCATCCATGCCGCGCTCAACCTGGACTACCTGCGGCGGCACGGCTTCGAACCCACCCCGCACCGGGTCCTCGACACACCGGCGCTACTGGTGCACGGCAGCGCGCCACGCGACCGGGCCGAATGGTGCGGTGTCCTGTCCGGCCTGGTCGGCAGTGACGTGACAATCGGCTACAGCAGCGGCGGCGGCGCCCTGCTGCTGGCGGTGGACGATCGGGCGTACGCCCTGACCTTCGGCACCCTGGGCCGGTTCATGATCGAGCCGGAGAAGGTGGACCCGACGTTCGGTGTCTCCTTCGCCGTGCGGACGCTTCAGCCCGACGGCATCCGCCAGGTTCGCCGTCGGGTGGTGGGTGCCAGCGGCCGGGTGGACCGCAGCATGGTTCCGGGTGGCCAGCCCATCTGGAGGTACGGCATCGACAAGTGGGGGGAGATCGTCGGCCAGGTGTGCGGCCGCGTCGACAACCCGAACCTGACGGCGTGCCAGGGTGCGCGCGCTGCGGTGAAGGTCGAAGGCAGCGACGCCCTGCGCATCCCTCTCGGCGTCACCCCCGAGCGGCTGCTCGCCGACCTGCGGGAGATCGACCGGGTCTGCCGGCTGGAGTCGCCGCTCGCCGACCTGGAGTTCATCGAGCAGATCCGGCCTCTGCGCTCCAACGACCCCCGGCAAGCGGCGCTGACCGAGGTTCTCGACCGGCGGCTGGGCCTGCCCGACCCTCCGGATCTCGGCGTGGCGGTGCCGGGCAGCCTGGTGGCCGACGTCGAGCACGTCGGTTCGTACCGGGTTCGCGTGCCCCGCTCCGGGCGACGCCCGATCCTGACCACGGATCTGGACCTGGGGACCATCCTGTCGCACACCACCCGTGCCCTGGACGGTGACCGGTGGACCGGGCTGCGCAACGGCACGCTGACGCTCTACGCCGACGCCGCCGGTGCCGAGGAGATGACATCGACGCCGGTGTCCCGGTGGATCACCGCCGAGGTCGCCGTCGGCGGCAGTCACATGCTGCTGCACGAGGGTCAGTGGTACGAGATCGGCGACCGCCACCGCGAGTTCCTGCGTCAGGAGGTGGCTCGCATCCTGAACCGGCCGCCCACCGTGGTGTTGCCGCCGTGGACGAAGGAGCTGGTGAACGAGGACTGCTACAACCGCGAGGTCGCCGAGAAGCACCCAGGGCTGGTGCTGCTGGACAAGAAGCTCCTCCGCACCGGGCAGCACCCGCGAGGCATCGAGGCGTGCGACCTGCTCGGGCCGAACGGTGAGCTGATCCACGTCAAGCGGGCGTCGGGCAGCTCGCCGCTCAGTCACCTCTTCGCCCAGGGCGTCACGTCGTTCGACGCGCTGCGCTACGACGCCGAGGCGCGGAGCCGCCTGCGCGACCTGGTACGCGCGCAGCCGGGCGGGCGGGACCTGCCCGAGGACTTCCGCCCGCGCACCGTGGTCTACGCCATCGCTCTGAGCGGCGGCCGCGCCGTCACCGTGGACTCGCTGTTCACCTTCGCCCAGGTCGCGCTCTACCAGGCGGTGAAGACGCTGCGCACGGAGGGCGTCGATGTCGAGGTCGTCGCCATCCCGCCCGCCTGACCGGCACCGCTTCCGGACCCGACCGACGCACCGCGCGCCTGCCTGCCGCCGCGCGATCGACAACCCAGGAGGAACGATGCGACCCGACGAGTTCCGCCACGCCCTGAGCCTGCTCCCCGCTCCCCTGCACACTCACGCCCTCCTGCTGGGCCGGTGTGCCTTCCACACCGCGTGCCCGGCGTGCCAGCGCGTCGGCGACGCTGTCACGCTCGCGCTCACCGCGGCCCACTACGGCCGGGTCGCCGCGGCCGGGCACCTCCTCGACAACGCCGTCCGGCTCGCCGAGGAACACGGCACCATCCGTCCACCGCAACCCGATCCGTCACCCGGCCACGGCCTGCCCGTCCCGTGGACGGCGGTGCCCGCGCCGGTCGTCGCCGCAGCCGGCGTCAAGCGGCGGCGCCGCACCGGTGGCATCGGGTACGCGTCCGGACGGTGGACCCGCCGGATCACCAGTCGCGGGCCCAGTCCGGCGGCGGTACGACGGCGAGCTGCGGCTCCCCGCTGATCGGCTCCAGCGCGTGCACGATCCGCAAATCCCCGTCGGCGGCGGCGTCGGGGTCGGTCAGCACCCGGCCGCTGCTGCCGTCGGCGCTGACCAGCACCCACCGGTCGGGGTGGATGCCGCCGTCGTCGACGAGCGCCCGTACGCCGACCGCGCGGGCGAGGGCCACCGCGAGGTCATGTTCGCGCAGGCCCGTGGCGGCGGCCAGTTCAGTGTCGCCGGTGAGGATCCAGCCGAAGCCCTCGTCCCCGTCGGGCGGGGTGAGCATCACCACCGTCCGCCGGCAGGTCGGCGTCGAAGTGGATCCGGTACCGCACCCTCTGCCCCTCTCCCAGCCCACTGCGTAACCCGTCACAGTGCTTGCCCCGGCGGCCCGCCGGGGCGTTGGCTGTCGGGTATGGCCCGCATCGCGTACCACGACGCCGACGCCGAGGCGTTCGCCGCTACCCGGCACCTCACCGACGACGGTCTCACGGCCTGGCGTGCCGCCGTCGCCCGGCACCTCTCCCCGCGTCCGGGCATGCGACTGCTCGACCTGGGCGCCGGGACCGGCACCTGGGCACGGGCGTTCACCACCTGGTTCCCCGCCCTCGACGTCGTGGCCGTCGAGCCGTCGGCGGCGATGCGCGCCCGCTGCGTGTTCGCGCCGCTCGTCGCGGGCGACGCCGGGCACCTCCCGCTGGCCGACGGCAGCGTCGACGGCGCCTGGCTGTCCACAGTCGTCCACCACGTGCCCGACCTGGCCACCGCTGCGCGCGAGCTGCGCCGGGTGCTGCGGCCCGGCGCCCCGGTGCTCATCCGGTCCGCGTTCGCCGGACGGCACGCGGCGATCACGCTGTTCGACTACTTCCCCGAGGCGGTCCGCGTGCTGGACACGTACCCGAGCATCGCCGACGTCGAGGCCGCGTTCGCCGCCGCCGGCTTCGCCACCGCGGCGGTCGAGGCGGTTCCGCAGGTCACCGCGCCGTCGCTGCGGGCGGCGGCGGCCGGCCTGCGCCGGGAGGCGCACACGCCGCTTCAGCTCATCACCGATGCGGAGTACGCCGCCGGCGTCCGGCGGCTGCGCAAGGCGGCACGCGTGGACACCGGACCGGTGGTCGACGCGCTGGACCTGCTGGTGCTGCGCTGATCGACGGTGGCTCATCCGGCCGGGCCGAGCAGGGGGCAGCCCGCACACCCCGGCGCGTTTAGGGTGAGTCGATGGACCTTCGTCGGTGGACGGTCGTAGGTGCGCCGTCGAGCGCCGGTGCGCACACGCCGGGTGTCGAGCGCGCCCCGGCCGCTTTGCGCGCGGCCGGCCTGCTCGACCTGCTGGGCACGGACGTCGAGGACAGCGGTGACGTGCCCGGCGTCCGGTGGCGGCCGGATCCGGCGTACCCCAGGGGTCAGAACGCGGGCGCGGTGGCCGCCGTCGCCTCGGCGGTGGCCGACCGGGTCGCGGCGGCGCTGCGCCGGGGGCGCGCGCCGCTGGTGCTCGGCGGCGACTGCACCGTGACGGTCGGTCTGGTCGCCGGTTGCGCGCGGGCCGGGCTGTCGCCCGCGCTGGTGTACGTGGACGGCGGCCCGGATCTCTACACGCCGGTGACGCGCGCGAACGGCAACCTGGACGCGATGGGGCTGGCGCACATGCTGGGCCTGCCGGGGACGGTGCCCGAGGTGGCGGGTGTCGGGCCGGCGGTGCCGTTGCTGTCGCCGGAGCGGGTGGTGGTGTACGGCGACTCGCTGCCTCCGGGTGACCACGAGCGCGATCTGGTGGCGGAGCTGGGGCTGACGTACGTGCCGGCCGAGGAGGTGCACGCCGACGCGCGGGCGGCGGCGCGCCGGGCCCGGTCGGTGGCCGAGGGTGCGGCCGACGGGTTCGTGGTGCACTTCGACGTGGACGTGCTGCGTTTCGTGGACGCGCCGCTGGCGGACGTGCCGGAGCCGTTCGGGCTCAGCCTCGGCGATGCGGCGGCGACGCTGGCGGAGCTGGTGGCGAGCCCGCGGTTCGCCGGGTTGTCGGTCACCGAGATCAACCCGGACCATCTGCCCGACGACGAGCTGCTCCCCCGGTTCGTCGAGGTGCTCGCCGGGGCGCTGACCGGGCGCTAGACGGCGTCCGCGAGGTGCAGCGGCAGCACCTTCGCGGCGCTCACCGCCAGGTCGCGGTCGAGCACCTGGTCGCGGGGCACGAACACCATCGCCTGTCCCTCGCCGAGCACCACGTCCTCCTGCCGGGCGTCGGTGCTGCCGCGGAATACGTACACGGTGACGGTGTGCGGAAATCCCTCCTCGTGCGGGCGGGGTCCGCTCCACAGCAGGTGCAGCTCCCCGGCGGTCAGGCCGGTCTCCTCGCGTAGCTCGCGCCGGGCGGCCTGCTCCGGTGTCTCGCCGGGTTCGATGCTGCCGCCGGGCAGGCTCCACTGGTACGGCGAGACAGGCGCGTTGCCGTCGCGGTGCTGCATGAGGATCGCGCCGGTCGGGTCGACGAGCAGGACGAGGGCGACGTCGTAGCTGGCCACGATCCGAGCATGCCACGCGCCACTCAACTTTCGTCCGCGCGCGACGAAAGTTCTTCCAGAGTCAATGAAAGCTATAGACATATCGACATGGCTTTTGTAGCGTCGGCCGCAGGCGTTGACGTTTCGCCCCCACTCCTCCCACCTCCCGGCATGGCGTTCCGCCGCGCCCGCACCAGCTTGCGAAGGAGAACCCTGCCCGACCCGTCCCCAGCAAGGAGAGGCAGTTGACCAGACGATTCGCGCTCGCCGTGGCCACTATGACCGCCACGGCCCTCGTCGCCACCCCCACCGTCGCCACCGCCGCGCCGGGCACCGCCGCCCCGCCGCCGGACAGCGACTTCCAGAAGGTCACCCTCAACGACACCCCCGGTGAGCCGATGGACCTGGCGGTGCTGCCCGACCGCCGCGTACTGCACGTGACCCGCGCCGGCCAGGTCTGGCTGCACAACCCCGCGACCGGCCGCAACACGATCGCCGCAACGCTCGACGTCTACCGGCACGACGAGGAGGGCCTGCAGAACGTCGCCGTCGACCCGAACTTCGGCCGGGGCGGCAACAACTGGGTCTACCTCTACTACTCGCCGCCGGGGACCACGCCCGTCGACGACCCGGCCACGCCCGGCGTCAACGAGGGCGACGCGCCCGGTTGGGGCACCGCCGAGGACTTCGCACCGTTCCAGGGCGTCCTGCGGCTGTCCCGGTTCCGGCTGGTCAAGGACACGCTGGACCTGCGCACCGAGCAGAAGATCCTCGACGTGCCGGTGGACCGGGGCATCTGCTGCCACGTGGGTGGCGACATCGTCTTCGACGCCAAGGGCAACCTCTACCTGTCCACAGGCGACGACACCAATCCGTTCGAGTCCGGCGGCTTCACGCCGATCGACGAGCGGCCCGGCCGCAACCCGGCGTACGACGCGCAGCGCACCTCGGCAAACACCAACGACCTGCGCGGCAAGATCCTGCGGATCCGGGTGGGACTGAACGGGTCGTACACGGTCCCGGACGGCAACCTGTTCCGCCGGGGCACGCCGGGCACCCGCCCGGAGATCTACCTGATGGGCCTGCGCAACCCGTTCCGGATCGAGCTGAACCGGGCCACCGGTGAGCTGTACGTGGCGGACTACTCGCCCGACGCGCGCGCGGCCGACCCCAACCGTGGACCGTCCGGGCACGGCAAGTGGCTCGCTACCCGCAAGCCCGGCAACTACGGCTGGCCGTACTGCGCCACCGACGCGCTGCCCTACGTCGACTACGACTTCGCCACCGGGCAGTCCGGTACGCCGTTCGACTGCGCCGCGCCGGTGAACGACTCGCCGCACAACACCGGGCTGCGCAAGCTACCGCCGGTGCAGAAGCCGCAGGTGGCGTACACCTATGGCGTCTCGCCGCAGTTCCCGGAACTCGGCGACGGCGGCATCGGCCCGATGGCCGGCCCGGCGTACGACTTCGACATCCGCACAACCCGGGGCCGTACCGCGGTGGCCTGGCCGTCGTACTACGACGGGCTGCCGCTGTTCCACGAGTGGACCCGCGACTACGTCAAGGCGTTCCGGCAGGACGCGCGGGGCGCGGTGACCGGGATCGAGCCGGTGCTGCCCTCGGTGGTCTTCGACAACCCGATGGACCTGGAGTTCGGCCCGGACGGCGCGCTCTACGTGCTGGAGTACGGTGACGGTTACTTCAGTGAGAACCCGGACGCGCAACTCGCCCGGATCGACCACATCGGATTCACCGGCAACCACACGCCGGTGCCGCAGGCGTCGGCTACGCCCACCGCCGGGGTGACCCCGCTGACCGTCGCGTTCTCCAGTGCCGGCACGACCGACGCCGACGGCGACGCGTTGCGCTACGAGTGGTACCTGGACGACGACGACCGGGTGGACTCCCGCTCCCCGAACCCGACGTTCACCTACCGGGAGAACGGCATCTACCGGGCCACGCTGAAGGTGACCGACCGGGCCGGACGGTCCGCGTCCACCGAGGTACGGGTCGTGGTCGGCAACGCCACCCCGGTGGTGGAGCTGGTGAACCCGGTCGAGGGGCAGCCGTTCTCGTTCGGTGACACGGTGACCTTCGAGGTCCGGGTGACCGACGACCAGCCGGTCGACTGCGCCCGGGTCACAGTCACCTACATCCTCGGCCACGACAGCCACGGCCACCCGCAGACCACCGCGAGCGGCTGCACCGGCTCGATCACCACCACCGTCCCGGAGGGCCACGACCCGGAGACCGACAACCTCACCGGCGTCTTCGTCGCCAGCTACACCGACAGCGGCAGCGACGGCCTGCCCGCGCTGACCGGCACCGACCAGGTCGTCCTGGTCCCGTCCGCCCGACCTTGAGGAAGGAGTACGACCATGTGCTACGGACATGACGGACAGGCCGCGCTGGAGCGGTCGCTTGATCGGCGTGGTCTGCTGCGTGGCTCCCTCGCCGCGCTGGCCGGTGTGGGCCTGGCGACCGGGCTCGGCGCGACGGCGGCGCAGGCCGGCGGCGGGCACCACCACGGCCGGCGTCCGGTGCCGAAGGAGCTGATCAGCCTTCAGCTCTGGACGGTCCGCGACGCGCTCAACGGCTCGCCGGGATACGACGCGACGCTGGCGCACCTGGCCCGCATCGGCTACCCCCGGGTCGAGCTGGCGCTTGGTTACTTCGGGCGTACCGCGCGGGAGCTGCGCCGCTTCCTGGACCGCACCGGCATCAAGGCCAGTTCCAGCCACGACGGGATCGCCGCCGACGCCGCCGCGCTGGAGCAGAAGATCGCGAACGCCCGGACGCTGGGCCAGCGGTTCATGGTGGTGCCGTACCTGAACTCCGACCGCGAGGACGACTGGAAGCGCTGGGCGGAGCAGATGAACGTCGAGGCCGCCGCCGCGCGCAAGGCCGGTCTGCGGTACGGCTACCACAACCACGCGCACGAGTTCACCATCGACTTCGGCAACGGCCGGCGGCCGTGGGACGTGCTGACCGAGGAACTCGACCCGCGCCTGGTGCACCTGGAGATCGACATCTACTGGGCGGTCACCGGCGGCATCAACTCCGGCGACGGCGTCGACGACCCGGAGGGCTTCACGCTCGACGTGATCCGCTCGGCGCCGCAGCGGGTGTTGCAGTACCACGTCAAGGACCGCGACCCGGCCACCGGCGACATGGCCGACCTGGGCACCGGGATGATCGACTTCGCGCGGATCTTCCGGGGGCACCAGGTGATGGAGTACATCGTGGAGAACGACACCCCGGACGTGACGCCGCAGCGGACCGCCGAGGTCGGCTACCGCTACCTGCGCCGCCTGCGGTTCTGACGCCCCATCGCGCCCGCCGGGACCGGCTCACCACCGGCCCCGGCGGGCGCGCGGACCGCCGTCGAACGTGACACGCTCGGCACCTGTCACGCACCGAGAGGGTACGCGATGACCGACGAGCCGGACGACGTCCACTACGACCGCCTCTACCGCGACACCGACCGCCCGCCCTGGGAGATCGGCGGACCGCAGCCGGCGCTCGCCGCCGTCCTCGACACCGGGGTACGCGGCCCGCGCGTGCTCGACGTCGGCTGCGGCACCGGGGAGCTGGCGCTCGCGCTGGCCCGCAGCGGCCACGACGTGACGGGCGTCGACATCTCACCGGTGGCGATCGGTCAGGCCCGGGCCAAGGCGGCCGAGGCGGGACTGCCGGTGCGCTTCGAGGTGTGCGACGCCACGGTGATCCCGGTGCCGCCGGTGCCGTACGACTCGGTGTTCGACTCCGGGCTGCTGCACTCGCTGGACCGGCGGGGCGCTGCCGTACGCGACTACCTGGCGTTGCTGCCGCGCCTGACCGCGCCCGGCGGGGCGGTGTACGTGCTGGCGGTGTCGCCCGAGGCGGGCCAGGGCTGGGGCCTGGACGCCGGCGCCCTGCGCGCGGCGTTCCCGGAGCCGCTGTGGTCACCCGTCACGGTGGAGCGGATCGACGTGCTGGCCCGCGTCGAGGGCGCGGACCTGCGCCTGGCCGGCAACCTGCTGCGCGCCACCCGCTCCCCCGGTGGCCGGTAGCGGGACCGGTCCGGCGGCGGCGTCAGCGGCGCCAGTGCTGGCGCGGGGCGTACCCCTCGCGGCGCAGCCAGTGTTCGGTGTAGACGATCCGGTCGGCCTCGATCACGACGAGCGGGTCCTCGGGTGGCTCGGACAGCGACCGGCCCCGCTCGGCGTGCTCGTTCTCCCAGCGGAACGCGGCCCAGTGGCGGGCCCGGTCGGGGTGCTCCGGGCCGAGCACCCGGGCGGTGCCGAACACCTGCGCGCCCCGGCTGCTGGCCAGCCCGACGAGCGGGGCGAAGACCCCGACCGACACCCGCGGGTCGGCGGCGATGTTGCGCATCTTGGGCGAGCGTGGCGCGGCGGTGAACATCAGCGTGAAGTCGAGCGAGTAGTAGCGCACCGGCGTGGCCAGCGGCCCGTCCGGCCCCGCGGTGGCGAGCACGCACATGTTCTGCGACGACAGCAGGTTGAGGATGCGTTCCTCCAGGCGGCCCCGGTCCAGCTTCCTCGTCGGCGCCGGCCCGGTCAGCCAGGGGTTCGTCAGCGGCACGGGCTGTCCTCGATCATGACGGCACCCTACCGGCCGGGCTCAGGTGACCGGCGCCGTACTGGCCCGCAGCACCACCTCGCCGGGCAGGCGGACGATCCGGCGGCGCCGACCGGCGTTCTCGGTCAGGGCCAGGTTCATCGCCTCCTCGCCGAGCCGGTGCAGCGGCAGCGCCACGGTGGTCAGCGGCGGGGTGAGGTCGCGCACGACCGGGATGTCGTCGAAGCCGGCGACCGAGACGTCGCCGGGCACCGACAGCCCCCGGTCGCGCAACGCCGCGTACGCGCCGACGGCCATCACGTCGGTACACGCGAACACGCAGGTGGCGTCGAGCCCGCGGTCGAGCAGCGCGGTCATCGCCCGGTAGCCGCCGTCGCGGGTGAACGCCGCCTCGGCCACGGCGCCCGGGTCGAGCGCCACACCGGCGGCGGTCAGCTCGTCGCGGAACCCGCCGATCCGGTCGGCGACGGTGGTCAGCTCGGGCGGGCCGGAGAGCACCGCGAATCGGCGGTGCCCGAGGCCCAGCAGCGCGCGGGCCAGCTCGGCGGCGCCGGCCCGGTTCTCCGGCAGGACACTGTCGACCTTCAGGGTGCGGTGCCGGCTGACCACCGCGACCCGGCCGCCGCCGTCGAGGTACGGCGCCAGCTCGGCGGCCATCGCCCGCTCCCAGCGGGGGTCCTCGAAGCCGGAGCCGATGAGCAGGATCGCCGGGGCGCGTTCGGCGCGCAGCATCGACACGTAGGCGATCTCGCGTTCCGGGTCGCGGAACGTGCTGGCGAGCATGACCAGCAGGTCGTTGTCGGCGGCGACCCGCATGACGCCGCCCGCGACGGCGGCGAAGTAGGGGTCGGTGACGTCGTGGCAGACGACGCCGACGCTGCGGCGGGACCCGCCGGCCAGCGCGCGGGCGTGGGCGTTCGGGGTGTACGCGAGCCGCGCGGCGGCGGCCAGGACGCGGTCGTGCAGGTGGGGGGTGACCCGCCGCCCGTTGAGCGCCCGGGAGGCGGTGGCCAGGGAGACGTCGGCCGCCCGGGCCACGTCTTCCAGCGTCACGTGCGACATCGATGCGTCTCCCTGCGGAACGTCTTGACCCGGTGTTCCGGCGTGGCTACGGTAGCACCCTGAAAGCGCTTACTGAAAGCGCATTCACCGCCGGGGAGGCACAGTGGAACGCACGTCCGTCGGCATCATCCTCAACGGCGTCACCGGCCGGATGGGCTACCGGCAGCACCTCGTCCGGTCCCTGCTCGCCATCCGGGAGCAGGGCGGCGTGCCGGCCCGCGACGGCAGCCGCATCTGGCCCGAGCTGACCCTCGTGGGCCGCGACGAGAACCGGCTCGCCGCGATCGCCGCCCGGCACGGGCTGTCGTCGTACACATGCGACCTGGACGCGGCCCTCGCCGACGACGCCCACCAGATCTACTTCGACGCGCAGGTCACCGTCGCGCGGGAGAAGGCGATCCGGGCGGCGATCGAGGCCGGCAAGCACGTCTACACCGAGAAGCCGCTCGCCGAGGGTTTCCTCGCCTCGCTGGAGCTGGCCCGGCTCGCCGCCGCCAAGGGCGTCCGCAACGGCGTCGTACAGGACAAGCTGTTCCTGCCCGGCCTGCGCAAACTCAAGCGGCTCGTGGACGGCGGCTTCTTCGGCCGGATCCTGTCGGTGCGCGGCGAGTTCGGCTACTGGGTGTTCGAGGGCGACTGGCAGGCCGCGCAGCGCCCGAGCTGGAACTACCGCGCCGAGGACGGCGGCGGCATCACGCTGGACATGTTCCCGCACTGGCACTACGTGCTGGAGCAGATCATCGCCCCGGTCACCGCCGTCACCGCTGTCACCGCCACGCACATCCCGGAACGCGTCGACGAGACCGGCGCCCGCTACCGGGCCACCGCCGACGACGCCGCGTACGGCATCTTCGAGCTGGCCGGCGGCGTCGTCGCGCAGGTCAACTCCTCCTGGGCGGTCCGGGTGCACCGCGACGAGCTGGTCGAGTTCCAGGTCGACGGCACGCACGGCAGCGCGGTGGCCGGACTGCGCGACTGCCGCATCCAGCACCGGGGCGCCACCCCGATGCCGGTGTGGAACCCCGACCTGCCGGTCACCGAGCCGTTCCGCGCGCAGTGGCAGACGGTGCCGGACAACGGCGAGCACGACAACGCGTTCAAGGTGCAGTGGGAGGCGTTCCTGCGGCACGTCGTCGACGACGAGCCGTTCCCGTGGGACTTCCTCGCCGGCGCGCGCGGCGTGCAACTGGCCGAGGCCGGGCTGCGCTCGGCTCGCGAGGGGCGGCGGGTGACGATCGAGGAGATCCCCCGGTGAGCACGCGGATCACGCTGCCGGCGCCGGACGGCGGCACCGAGCGGCTGACGCTGCGGGAACCCCCATCGTGGCGCCGGCCAGCCGCGCCACCGGCCAGCCGGATCGCGTACGCGGCGGCGCACGTCGTCGCCGACCCGTACGCCGACAACTCCCCCGGCCGCCCGGCGCGGCTGGACTGGGACGCGACGCTCACGGTGCGGCGCGACCTGTGGTCGTGGGGCCTCGGCGTGGCCGAGGCGATGGACACCGCGCAGCGCGGGATGGGGCTGGACTGGGCGGCCACCCGCGAGCTGATCCGGCGTAGCGCCGCCGAGGCCGCCGCCTGCGGCGGGCGGATCGTCGCCGGGGCCGGCACCGACCAGCTCACCGGCGCGCCCGGCACGCTGGACGAGGTGGTCGCCGCGTACGCCGAGCAGGTCACAGTGGTCCAGGAGTGCGGCGCCACGCCGGTGCTGATGGCCAGCCGGCACCTCGCGGCGCTCGCCAGCGGCCCGGAGGACTACCTGCGCGTCTACGAGCTGGTGCTGCGGGAGGTGGGCGGGCCGGTGGTGCTGCACTGGCTCGGCGACATGTTCGACCCGGCGCTGTCCGGCTACTGGGGCTCGACCGACCTGGACGAGGCGACGGCGACGTTCGCCGCCCTGGTGCACGCGCACGCCGGTCTGGTCGACGGGGTGAAGGTGTCGCTGCTGGACGCCGGGCGGGAGGTGCGGCTGCGGGAGCTGCTGCCACCAGAGGTGAAGGTCTACACCGGCGACGACTACCACTACCCGGAGCTGATCGAGGGCGACGGGAAGCGGTTCAGCCACGCGCTGCTCGGCGCGTTCGCGGCGATCGCCCCGGCCGCGTCGGCGGCGCTGGGCCGGCTCGACGCGGACGACCCGGCCGGGTTCCGGGCCGTCCTCGACCCGACGGTGCCGCTGTCCCGGCACCTGTTCGCCCCGCCCACGCCGTACTACAAGACCGGCATCGCGTTCCTGTCCTGGCTCAACGGGCGGCAACCCGGCTTCACCATGGTCGGCGGCCTGCACGCCGGGCGCAGCGTCCCGCACCTGGTGGAGGCGTTCCGGCTGGCCGACGCCGCCGGGCTGCTGCGCGACCCGGAGCTGGCGGCACGGCGGATGCGCGCGTACCTGGACGTCGCGGGCGTGACCGGATGACCGCCGACGCGCGGCTGGCGCGCCTGTCGCTCAACCAGCGCACCACGCGGCGCTGGTCCGTGGCCGAGGCGGTCGGCGGCTGTGTGCGCGCCGGCATCCCGGCGATCGGGCTGTGGCGCGAGCCGGTGGCCGAGATCGGCGTACCGGCCGCCGCGCGGCTCGTCGCCGACGCCGGGTTGCGGGTGTCGTCGCTGTGCCGGGGCGGGTTCCTCACCGCCGCCGACGAGGCCGGACGGGCCGAGGCCCTCGCGGACAACCGGCGCGCCGTCGACGAGGCCGCCGCGCTGCGCGCCGCCTGCCTGGTGCTCGTCGTCGGCGGCCTGCCGCCCGGCTCCCGCGACCTGGTGGGCGCCCGGCAGCGGGTGGCCGACGCGCTGGCCGAGCTGGTGCCGTACGCCGCCGAGCGCGGGGTACGCCTCGCACTGGAGCCGCTGCACCCGATGTACTGCGCCGACCGGGCGGTGCTGTCCACGCTCGGGCAGGCGCTCGACCTGGCCGAGGCGTTCCCGGCCGAGCAGGTCGGCGTGGTGGTGGACACGTTCCACGTCTGGTGGGATCCGGACGTGTGGCGGCAGATCGTCCGCGCCGGGACGCGGATCGCCAGCTTCCAGATCTGCGACTTCCTCACCCCGCTGCCGGCCGACGTGCTGCTCGGGCGCGGCATGATGGGCGACGGGCACATCGACTTCCCGCCGCTGCGCCGCGCGGTCGAGGCCGCCGGATACGCCGGCGACGTCGAGGTGGAGATCTTCAACGCCGAGGTGTGGGCCACCGACCCGGACCGGGTCCTCGCCACCATGATCGACCGGTACGTGGATCGGGTGCTGACCGACTGACCCGGCGTCACGAGTCCGGCCTGTCGGATAAATCAGGTGGCCGCCCTCCGGATCCGGGGGCAGGATCGGGATCATGGCATCCCCGCACCTCACCACTCCGATCACCTCCGACCTGCTGCGTGGCGCGCTCGACCTGGAACAGACCGCCGACGGGGTGCTGCCGCACCGGCTGCCCGCGTGGGCCCGGGCGCAGAACATCGACCCGCAGCTGATGACGGCGGAGGCGATGCCCTCGGGCGTACGGCTGGTGTTCCGCACCCGCGCCACCACAGTCGAACTGGACGTCCTGCCGATGAAGATGGTCTACCGGGGCACCGGGCCGCGTCCCGACGGCCGCTACGACCTGGTCGTCGACGGCCGCCTCGCCGGTCAGGCCACCGCCGGTGGCGGCAAGGTGCTCACCATCGACCTGGCCACCGGCACGTCCGGCATCGAGCCGGGGCCGGTCGGCACGGTGCGCTTCACCGACCTGCCCGCCACCGACAAGGAGGTGGTGATCTGGCTGCCGCAGCGGGAGATCACCGAGCTGGTGGCGCTGCGCACGGACGCGCCGGTCGAGCCGGCCGGCACGGGTGACCGCCGGGTGTGGCTGCACCACGGCAGCTCGATCAGCCACGGCTCGGACGCGGAGAGCCCCACCGGCACCTGGCCGGCGATCGCCGCGACGCTGGCCGGCGTGGAGCTGGTCAACCTCGGGTTCAGCGGCAGCGCGCTGCTCGACCCGTTCACCGCGCGGGCGATGCGCGACACCCCGGCCGACCTGATCAGCGTCAAGATCGGCATCAACGTGGTGAACGCCGACCTGATGCGGCTGCGCGCGTTCGGCCCGGCCGTGCACGGCTTCCTGGACACCATCCGCGAGGGACATCCGGAAACCCCGCTGCTGGTCGTGTCGTCGATCCTGTGCCCGATCCAGGAGGACACACCCGGACCGGGCGCTGTCGAGTTCGTCGACGGACGGGTGCGGTTCCGGGCCACCGGCGACCCGGCCGACGTGGCATCCGGCCGGCTCACGCTGCGCGTCATCCGCGCCGAGCTGGCCCGGATCGTGGCGTCCCGGGCCGGCGCCGACCCGAACCTGCACTACCTCGACGGGCTGGAGCTGTACGGCGAGGCCGACTACGCCGAACTGCCGCTGCCCGACGAGCTGCACCCCGACCCGGCCGCCGACCGCCGCATCGGCGAGCGGTTCGCCGCGCTGGCGTTCGGACCGAAGGGACCGTTCGCCGCGGCGGAGTGACGGACTGCCTCCCACGGCGCGGTGTGACCCAGGTCACGCCGCGCCGTGATCCGTCGGAGGTGCCGTGAACGACCATCTAGGCGTGGGAGGAAGCAAACAGGACGAGGAGCGGCTGCTGCGGCGGGTCGCACGCGCCGATCTGGACGCGTTCGACGAGCTGTACCGGCGGACGTCGCCGTGGCTCGCGATCCGGCTGCGGCGGCGGTGCGCCGACGACGGCATCGTCGCCGAGGTCCTCCAGGACACGTACCTGACCGTGTGGCGGGCCGCCGGTTCGTTCAGCGGGCTCCGCCCCTCCGGCGGCGCGGACGCGCCCGGTGGCTCGGCCGCCGGCTGGATCTGGACCATCGCGGCCCGGCGCCTGGTCGACGCGTTGCGCCGCCGCGCCCGGGTGCAGGAGGTGCCGACCGACGTGCTGCCGGTGCGCAGCGCGCCGGCCGCCGAGGACGAGGCGCTCGCCGGGTCGTTCGGCTCGGAGGTGGGCGCCGCGCTGGACGCGCTGGCGCCGGAGCTGCGGGCGGTGCTCGCCGCCATGGTCCTGGACGGGCTGACCGTCCGGGAAACCTCCGTCCTGCTGGGGGTGCCCGAGGGCACCGTGAAGAGCCGGGCGCGGCGTGCCCGCAACGCGCTCCGGGAGGCACTGGCATGACCGTTCACGTTCCCCCGCCCGCACTGGCCGCGTACGCCGCGGGAACCCCCGACGACGCCGCTGCCTGGACGATCGAGGTGCACCTGGAGGGCTGCGCCGAGTGCCGCGACCGGCTCGGCGACCTGGCCTCCCCGCCGCTGCGCGCGCTGCTCGGCGACGCCCGGGAGACGATCCTGGAACAGGCCCGCACCGGGCCGCGACCGGCACGGCGGCGCCCGCTGCGCCGGTGGTGGCTGCGCTGGACCGACTGGTCACTGCTGGCCTGGGCCGCCATGACCTGCACGGCGATCCTGGCCGCGGTGCTGCTGGACCGCAACTACCCGGATCAGCCGTCGGCGGTGCTGCTGCTCGCGCCGGTGGCGCCGCTCGCCGGGCTCGCGGTGGCCTGGTCCCGCCGCGCCAACCCGAACTGGGAGGTGGTCGCCGGCACCGCCCGCGCCGGGCTGGAACTGCTGCTGCGCCGTACCCTCGCGGTTCTGCTCCTGGTCGCGCCCGTGCTCGCGGTGGCCGGGCTGGCAGTCGGCCGCAACCCCGCGCTGTGGCTGCTGCCCTGCCTGGCGTTCACCGCGGCGACGCTGCTGCTCGGCAGCCGTGTCGGCGTGCCGCTCGCCGCCGCCGTCCTCGGCGGCGGCTGGCTCACCGCGGTCGCGGCCGTGTCGGTCACCGGCGACGCGGACGCGGCCCGCGCCGCCGCCGCGACCGAGACCCTGCTCCGGCCCGCCACCATGCCCGCCTGGGCGGCGGCCGCCCTCGTGCTCACAGTGCTGACCGCGCTGCGCGCCGAGCATCTGCGGCGGCCCGCCGGCTGACGCCGGCCCTCGGAACCACGCCACGGCGCCCCGACGGCGCCGCGGACCACCCTGCCCCGAGAAGGAGACGACATTGGTACGCGCAGTGAGCGCCGACGAGGTGGCGCCGACCCGGCACGCCTGGCGGATCGAGGCGGTGGGACTGTCGGTGAAGGCCGGGCGGCACCTGGCCGTCGACAACCTCGGCCTGACGCTCGGCACCGGTGTGCACGGGCTGCTCGGCCCGAACGGCGCCGGCAAGAGCACCCTGATGCGCGCGCTCGCCACAGTGGTCAAACCGCACGGCGGCACGCTGCGGCTGCTCGGCGCGGACGCCGCCACGACCCGTGAGCTGCGGCCGATGCGCCGCCGGCTCGGCTACCTGCCGCAGCAGTTCGGCTACTACCCCCGGTTCACCGTGCGGGAGTACGTCGAGTACGTGGCCTGGCTGCGGGAGATGCCCGCCGCCGCGGTGCCGGGCGCGGCGCAGCGGGCCATCGACCGGGTACGCCTCACCGACCGGGCCGACGCCAAGCTCAAGTCGCTGTCCGGCGGCATGCTGCGCCGGGCCGGCATCGCCCAGGCGATCGTGAACGAACCGGACCTGCTGCTGCTCGACGAACCGACAGTCGGCCTGGACCCGGAGCAGCGGGTCGAGTTCCGCGAGCTGATCCGCGAACTCGGCGCGGACGCCTGCGTGCTGGTCTCCACCCACCTCGTGGAGGACGTGGTGGCGGCCTGCTCGGACGTCATCCTGATGGACCATGGCACCCGCGTGTTCCAGGGCCTGCCCGCCGACCTGGTCCGCCACGGCGAGACCGGAGGCGTCGGCGACAGCGCCGCCGAACGCGGCTACTCGTACCTCCTCCAGCAGCACCGGAGCGCCTGATGATCCGACAGGTACGCGTCGAACTGCGCCGCTCCAACGCGCCCGCCGTGGCGGTGCTGCTGCTCGCCATCGGGATCCTCGGCGCCGCCAGCATGTACAGCTTCTGGCAGGGACAGTGGCTGCGGCTGGGCTACGTGCACGCCTCCGGCATGTTCCTCCTGATGCCGCTCGCGCTGGCCGGTGGCGCGGTACTGGGCCGCCGGGACCGGCGTACCCGCGCCGACGAGCTGATGAACAGCACCGGCCGGCCCCGCTGGCAACGCGCGCTGCCCGCTATGACCGCGCTCGGCGTCGCCGTCGCGGCCGCGCACCTGCTCGTCCTCGCCGGCGGTGCGGCGGTGATCGCCACCGGCGGCACCTACCTCGGCGTACGCGGGCTCGCCGGGCCGCTTGTCGACGTGCTGGTGCTCGCCGGCGCGGCCTGGGTCGGTGTGGCAGCGGGCCGGCTGTGGTCCTCACCGCTGCTGCCGCCGCTGCTGGCCGCCGCCGGCCTGGTGGCGCAGGAGGGCACCGCCATGCTCGGCGGTCCGGCCGGTAGCCGGCTGACGAACGCGTCCCTCATGATCTCCTGGCCGCCGGACACGCCGTGGGAGACGCTGTCCGACCGGCTGCTGCTCAGCCGCCTGGCGCTGGGTGTCGGGCTGGTCCTCGCCGGACTGCTGCTGACGGCGGGCCGGTCGTGGCCGCTCCGGGCCGGCGCGGCGGCGAGCCTCGCCGCCGGTGTCGCGGGACTCCTGCTGATCAGCGCACCGGGTCCGGCCGGCATCTGGCAGCTCGACCAGTCTGCGCGCCGCTACGTCTGCGCCGACGGCACGCCGCAGGTCTGCGTCACCGCCGTCAACGCGCACCTGCTGCCCGACGTCACCACCGAGGCCCGCCGAGGGCTCAAGGCGCTGGCGAAGCTGCCGGGCGCGCCGACCCGTGCCGTGGAGGTGCGGCTGGACACCATCGGCAGCAACGACAGCGAGCAGTGGCACCGGCCCAAGCCCGCACCCGGCACCGTGCAGTTCCTCCTCGAGGTCGACCCGGACACCGGGCGGGCTGCCGACGT
Organism: Micromonospora sp. WMMA1949; assembly: GCF_027460145.1. NCBI lineage: Bacteria > Bacillati > Actinomycetota > Actinomycetes > Micromonosporales > Micromonosporaceae > Micromonospora > Micromonospora sp. WMMA1949. The sequence goes on from NZ_JAPZBG010000001.1 coordinate 5,906,097, forward strand.
GGCCGAGCGCATCGCCCTGGGTGGTGGCACCATGTGGTCCGGCTGCGGGCGCAGCGGCGACGACATCGCTCCGGCGATCGTCGCGGCCTGGCTGCTCGACGCCGAGACGGTGCGGCTGTGGGACTCCTGGACCGGATACCGGTACGCCGACGAGCAGCAGGAGGAGATCCGGGCCGGGGTGCGGCAACTGCGTACGCTGCCCGAACCGGAGCAGCTGCGGCGGGTCACCGCGCTGCGGGACGCGGCCGCGCGCTGCGAGCCGGACCTGATGCCGGCGCTCACCGGACGGGCCGCGCCGTGACCCGCTGGCTGCCGCTGTACGTGCGGTCCCGCCGGATACCCGCCGCCCTGGCCGGATCGGCTGTCGCCGTCGCCGTGATGGCCGTCGCCTGGTCCGCCTTCACCGACCGCCCCGAGGTGCCCGCCGGCCTCGCCGTGCTCGCCACCGCGCTGGCGGTGGCGCCGCTCGGGCCGACGCTCGCCGGCACCGACCCGGCGCTGGAGCGGACCGCCGCGTGGCAGTGGGCGCCGCGCCGGGCCGGGCACCTGCTCGGGTACGGCGCACTGGTGGTCGGCCTGCTGGCCGCCGCCCGCGTCCTCGGCGCCGACTTCGGGCCGCTGTCCGTGCTGGCCCGCAACACCGGCGGCCTGATCGGGCTGGTCGGACTCGGTGCCGCGCTCGCCGGCGCACGGGCCGCCTGGCAGGTGCCGACCGCCTGGGCCGCGCTGGGTGCGTTCCTGACCGCGCCGGGTGGGCCGCAATGGCGGCAGGTCGCGCTGTGGATGGTGCAGGAACCGGGCAACCGGATCGCCGCCGTCACCGCCACGACGTTCCTGCTCGGCGGCGTGGTCGCGTACGCGATGCGGGTGGGGCCGCAGCTCGCGGCGGCCGAGGCGGCGCTGGAACAGTGACCTTGCCGGGCCTCGCCGTGGTCGCGGCGAGGCCCGGTCGTCGGCGTCAGGTCAGCGGCACCCAGGCCAGGGTGGTCATGCCGGACAGGGCGGTCGCCTTGAGGCCGACATCGGAGACCGTCCAGAGCACGCCGTCGACCATCAGCGAGCGGCGGATCGGCGCCCACTCCCTGCCGTCGCCGGCCAGGACGCCCGGGTGGTCGACCGCACCGGCCACGGTGAAGCCCTTGTCGCCGACGCGCAACGCCAGCACGCCGCCGGACGGGGTGCCCTTGACGCCGTCGGCGCGGTCGGTGACCACGCCCGGCCGGGTCACCGGGATCACCACCAGGCGCTCCGGCGGCCAGTACAGGAACGCGTGCGGGTCGTTCTCCGCCTCGGACCAGCCGCCCGGGACATGGTGCTGAGCGATCCGCGCCGGTCGGGCCGGGTCGGCCACGTCGAACAGCGACACCTGGGTGCCCGTCACCCGTCCCTGGTTCGTCGCGTCCTGTCCGACCCCGATCAGGCGGCCGTCGCCGGCCGGGTACAGGTACGACGAATACCCGTTGATCTTCAGCTCGCCGGTGACCCGGGGTGCGGCCGGGTCGCGCAGGTCCACACCGTACAGCGGGTCGGTCTGCCGGAACGTGACCACGTAGCCGGTGCCGCCGACGAACCGCACCGAGTAGATCCGTTCGCCCTTGCCCAGGCCGGTCACCGCGCCGACCCGCTTCAGCGTGGCACCGTCGGCGCGCAGCACGTAGACGGCGGACTGCGACGACGTTCTCCGGCCCCAGGTGTCACCCGTCGTGGTCGCCACTCGCAGGTGACCGTCCCACTCGGACAGCGCGTACTGGTTGATCAACCAGCCGGGCACGGACCCGGCGGCGACGAAGCGTGGCGTGCCCGCCGCGGTGTCGAACTGGTAGATCTCGGTGCCGGCATCACCTGCCCCGGACCCCCCGCCACGCCACATCCGCAGGCGTTTGTCGTTCGTGACATAGAGGCGCTGGCCGTTGCCGTAGACGGTGTCACCGTCGGCGAACACGGTGACCGGGTCACCGGCGCCGAGTGCCGACGCGCCCAGGTCGAAGCTGAGCACCGTCACCATCGACGCGCCGGAGAATCCGGCCGGACGGCTCACCCGGTCGCAGCCCACCCGTCCGGTGCCGACGGTCCGCACGCCGTCGCGGATCTCGTAGCGGGGCAGCCAGTCGTCGAGCGTGGCCTTGTCGATGACCGCCCGGTTGGCCGCGATCCGCTGGGCGTCGGTCCGGCGGCCGGGCAGGTGGGGAAAATTCAGCCGGTCCGAGGACCGGACCACGACCCGGGCGGTCGCGCCGACCTGCCGGGCGTCGACCAGGAGGCCGTCGATCCGGTAATCCCCCACCACACGGGGCGACCCGACGAGGTCCAGCAGGACCAGCCGGGCCTGCGAGGTCCTGACGGGGCGGTTGTGCCCGTCCGGGACCGGGCCCTTGACGATCCGACCCGCGTGCAGCAGCACGAGCGCCCGGTCGCCGTGCAGCAGCAGGCTCCCCTCGCCGCCGGAGAACTGCCAGGCGTCGGTGTCGAGCGCCAGCCGGCCGGTCACGCGGCGGCTCGCCGGATCGACCACCGACAGCACGCCCCGGTTGACCGTGACGATCCGCCGGCCGTCGGTCTTGACCAGGTCCGGTTCGTCCACGCCTGCCTCGTGCACGTTGGTGCCGGAGAAGTCGGGCGTGGACGCCGACGTCGCGCCTTCGGCGGCGCCGCCGACCGCCCCCGCCCGTTTCGCGTCCAACTGCATGAAGCCGTCCGGGCCGAGGCCCCACGGCCCGACCGCCGCCTTCGCGGCCGTACGGAGCTGCCGCAGCGCCTCGTCGCAGCCGTCGAAGGCCACCAGCCGCAGCCCGCCGGCCGGTACGACCCGTCCGGTGGGCGGGTCGGCGGCCGGCGGTGACGCGGTGCAGCCGGCGAGGGCCAGCGCGGCGGCCATCGTCCATCCAAGCGTCCGGGTTCCGGTTCCGTGACGGGTCATGCCGGTCAGACGTGGCGGTGACGAGCGCGGTTCCCTGCCGTGCCGCTCAACCGCCGGCCGTGCCGCTCAACCGCCCGCCATCGCGCCGAGCACGATGAACGGCTCCTTCCCCGCGACCACCTCCTCCGGCAACGGGTCGTCCGGGGAGTCGTTGGAGAGGTCCAGCTCGCAGGCGTAGAAGCGGACGAATGGCCGGCGCTGCCCGCTGTGCCGGTCGCGGATCGTGCCGAGCAGCATCGGGTACGCGGCCTCCAGCGCGTCGAGCACCTCCCGCTGGGTGGGCGGCCCGGCCACCTCGACGCGGACCTCACCGGTGACGTGCGCCAGGTTCTTCAGGTGCGCCGGCAGCACCACCCGGATCACGGCAGCACCTGGACCTCGACCGAGAGCACCCCCGGCAGGTCCCGCACGATCGGCGCCCAGGTGTCGCCGCCGTCGGCCGAGTGGTAGACCTGACCGCCGGTGGTGCCGAAGTAGATGCCGCACGGGTCGAGCGTGTCGACGGCCATCGCGTCGCGCAGCACGTTGACGTAGCAGTGCGACTGCGGCAGCCCTTCGGTGAGCGGCTCCCAGTGCTCGCCGCCGGTACGGCTGCGGTAGACGCGCAGCTTGCCCTCCGGCGGGTAGTGCAGCGAGTCGCTGGTGATCGGCACCACGTAGATCGTCTCCGGCTCGTGCGCGTGCACCGCGATCGGGAAGCCGAAGTCCGTCGGCAGGTCTCCGCTGACCTCCCGCCAGTTCGCGCCGGCGTCGTCGGTGCGCATGACGTCCCAGTGCTTCTGCATGAACAGCGTGTCCGGCCGGGACGGGTGCTGCGCGAGACGGTGCACGCAGTGCCCGACCTCGGAGTCGGTGTCCGGGATCTCCCCCGAACGCAGACCCTTGTTGATCGGCAGCCAGCTCGCGCCGCCGTCGTCGCTGCGGAACGCGCCGGCCGCCGAGATCGCCACGTAGATGCGGTCCCGGTCGGCCGGGTCGAGCAGGATCGTGTGCAGGCACATCCCGCCCGCGCCGGGCTGCCAGGACGGGCCGGTCGGGTGCTGCCGCAGGGCGGTCAGCTCGGACCACTTCTGACCGCCGTCGGTGGACAGGTAGAGGGCGGCGTCCTCGCCGCCCGCGTACACCGTGTCGGGGTCGTGCCGGGACGGCTCCAGGTGCCAGATCCGCTTGAACTCCCACGGGCGTGGGGTGCCGTCGTACCAGAGGTGCTCCCCCACCTCGCCGCTGTAGGCGAAGTCGTTGCCGACCGTCGTCCAGTTCCGCCCGCCGTCGTCCGAGCGCTGGATCAGCTGCCCGAACCAGCCACCGGACTGGGACGCGTACAGCCGGTCCGGTTCGACAGGGGACCCGGTCAGGTGGTAGATCTCCCAGCCGCCGAAGTGCGGCCCGTCGACGGTCCAGTCGTCACGCTTGCCGTCCGAGGTCAGGATGAACGCGCCCTTGCGCGTGCCGACAAGTACTCGTACGCCGCTCATGTCTCGTCCTCTCGTCCGAGGGTTCTCCCCGCATTGACCGTGCGGCTCACCGAAACTCATCGCTGTCGTACTCCCCGGCTACGACATTTCCCCGCCGCAGGCACGGCGGCGAGGCGGCACGCCGGTGCGGCCGGAATGTCGGAGGCCGCGGCTAACCTGCGCGCATGACCGGCCCCGGAGACGTCCCACCCGAGCACCTCGACCGCCTGCGGCCGATCTGCCTCGGCCTGCCGGAGACCTACGAGGAAGCGGCCTGGGTGGGCGTCCGCTGGCGCGTGCGCGGCCGCACCTTCGCCCACGTGCTCACCGTCGGCCCGGGCCACCAGGCGGCGTACGCGCGGGCCGCCGCGACCGACGAGCCGGTCTGCGTGATGACGTTCCGCTCCCCCGGCGACGAGATCGCCGGGCTGCTCGCGGCCGGTCCGCACTTCTTCAAGCCGGACTGGGCCGCCGACGTGGTCGGCCTGCGGTTGGACGCCGAGACCGACTGGACCGAGGTCGCCGAGCTGCTCACCGAGAGCTTCTGCGTGCTGGCCCCGAAGAAGCTGGTGGCACTGGTCGACCGGCCGGGCTGAGTCAGCCGAGCTTCTTGCGCAGCGTCTCGAACGCCAGGTCCGGCCGCAGCGGCACGCCGAAGCGCTCGTCGCCGTACGGGAACGGGCTCAGCTCGCCGGTACGGACGTAGCCGCGCCGCTCGTACCAGGCGATCAGGTCGTCGCGCTGGACGATCACGGTCATCCGCATCTCACCGGCGTGCCACTGCTCGGCCGCGTAGCGCTCGGCCTCGGCCAGCAGGTCCCGGCCCAGGCCGCCGCCCTGCCGGCCGGGGGCGACAGCGAACATCCCGAAGTACACGTGGTCGTCGCGGCGTTCCAGCTGGCAGCAGGCCACCAGGTCGCCGTCCTGCTCGGCGACCAGCACCACGCCGTCCGGGCCGGTGACCGCCGCGGTCACCATCTCCGGGTCGGTGCGCTGCCCGGCCAGCAGGTCCGCCTCGTGGGTCCAGCCCTGGCGGCTGCGCTCGCCCCGGTACGCCGACTCGATCAGGTCGACGAGGGCGGCGACGTCCTCGGGGCGGGCGACCCGGACGGTACGGGATGCGGGGCTGGTCATGGCGGTTCTCCACGGTCGGCGACGTACCTGGTCAGCGTACGCACGCGGGTGTCCCGGACGGCGGCCGGGACCACCGGGGGCGGGCGCTTCGTGGTTCACTGCCCGGCATGGAGACGACTGTCGGCGCGGCGGGCCTGCCGGCGGTGCTGGACCTGCCGTCCGGGCCGGTGCGCGGCGGCCTGGTGGTGCTGCACGGCTCGCAGGCCGGGCAGCGGTCCCACTTCCTCTACGAGCATCTGGCCCGGCTGCTGCCACCGGCCGGGGTCGCGGTGCTGCGCTACGACCGCCGCCCCCGTGCCGACGGGCACGACGTGCCGCTGACCGACCAGGCGGAGGACGCGGCGGCGGCCGTGACCGAGTTGCGCCGGCACGTCGGGGCGGCGCCGGTCGGGCTCTGGGGTTTCAGCCAGGGCGCGTGGGCGGCGGCGCTCACCGCGACCCGGCACCCGGTCGGCTTCCTGGTCCTGGTCGGGTGCAGCGGCGTGAGCCCGGCGGTCCAGATGCGCTACGGCACCGCCGAGCAGCTGCGCCGCAACGGCTACGGCGCGGCCGACCTGGCCGAGCTGGCCGAGCTGCGGCGCGTCGCCGAGGGGTTCCAGCGTGGCGAGGTGCCGCGCCCGGTGGCGCAGGCGGCGATCGACGCGGCGGCGCGGCGGCGGTGGTTCCCGCTGGCGTTCCTGCCCGACGAGCTGCCCGCCACGCCCGGCACCTGGACCGACATGGACTACGACCCGGCACCGGTGCTGGCGCGGCTGACCGGCCCGGTGCTGCTCTGCTACGGCGAGACGGACGCGTGGATCCCGATCGAGGACAGCCTCGCGGTGTGGCGGCGGACGGCCCGCGACGCCGAGCTGACGGTGGCCCGGCTGGCCGGCTGCGACCACTCCCCCACGCTCGGCGAGGCCGAGGACCTGGACGGCATCTCCCCGCAGTACGAGCGGGTGCTGCTGGACTGGCTCGACCGCACGCTGCCGCCGCCGGGCTGAAGGGGCCGGGCGCCACGAAAGGTGGTCGCCCGCCCCGCGTGACCCGGCTACGCTGCCGCGCATGGACGCCGAGCTGCCCACGTTCGAGTTCGCCTTTCCCGGTCCGCTGCGCGACCAGCTCGTCGCCGCGGTGCTCGACGGGAGCAAGACCACCACCACCGGCCTGCTGCAGGACTACGAGATCGACGGCGAGCCGCTGCCCGAGGTCGGCACCCGCTCGGCGGTGATCGACTCCGCCGGCCGGCCGGTCGCGGTGATCGAACTCGTCGAGGTCCGCGTCGCCCCGCTCGGCGAGGTGGACCTCGACCACGCCCGCGACGAGGGCGAGGGGTTCGAGACGGTCGCCGCGTGGCGGGAGGGCCACGAGAGGTTCTGGCACGGCGACGACTACCGCGGCTGGCTCGGCGACCCCGGGTTCACAGTGGACGACGACACCCCGGCCGTGCTGGAACGCTTCCGCCTGGTCGAGACGCTCTGACGTACCGGCCGGGCGGCTCACTCCGTGGCGAGCCAGGCCCGCAGCGCCGCGCCGTGCTCATCGAGGTCGGGTGGCGGCAGGTCGTATCGGGGCGGGGTGTCGGACAGGCCGATCGGGTTCCGGATCCCCGGCACGCCGCCGGTCGTCACCACCGGCTCCAGGCCCAGCCCTTCCGCCAGCGCCACGCCCTCGGCCACCGAGTTGATCGGGCTGCACGGCACGCCGGCGGCACGCAGCTCGGCGAACCAGTGCGCGCTGCCGCGCCGGGACAGCGCCGCCACCAGCAGCGGCCGCAGCTCGTCGCGGTGCGCGACCCGGTCGGCGTTGCAGCGGAACCGCGCGTCGTCGGCCAGCTCCGGCACGCCGAGCACCCGGCAGAGGGTACGGAACTGACCGTCGTTGCCGGCGATCACCACCAGGTCGCCGTCGGCGGTGGGCAGCGGCTCGTACGGGACGATGCTCGGGTGCGCGTTGCCCATCCGGTGCGGCGCCGCTGCCCCGGCGACGTACGCGCTGGTGTGGTTGACCAGCCCGGACAACGCCGAGGAGAGCAGGTCCACGCGGACGTGCTGCCCGCGCCCGGTGGAGTCCCGGTGCCGCAGCGCGGCCAGGATCCCGACCGCCGCGTGCAGCCCGGCGATCACGTCGAACACCGCCACCCCGGCCTTGTAGGGCGGGCCGTCCGCGTCCCCGGTGAGGCTCATCAGGCCGGCTGCTGCCTGCACCATGAGGTCGTACCCGGGCAGGTCGGCGCCACCGGCGTCGCCGAAGCCGCTGATCGAGGCGTACACCAGGCGGGCGTTGCGGGCGGTGACCGTGTCGTGGTCGAGGCCGAAGCGGCGCAGCGCGCCCGGCCGGAAGTTCTGGATCAGCACGTCGGCCCGGTCGGCGAGCCGGTGCGCCAGCGTCAGGTCACCCGGGTCGGTCAGGTCGAGGACCAGCGAGCGCTTGTTGCGGTTGACCGCCAGGTAATAGGTCGAGACGTCGTCGCGGACCGGCGGGCGCCAGCCGCGGGTGTCGTCGCCGCCCGGCGCCTCCACCTTCACGACGTCCGCGCCGAGGTCGGCCAGGAGCATCGTCGCGTACGGCCCGGCGAGGATCCGGGAGAAGTCGGCGACCAGCACCCCGCGCAACGGACCCGACATGCCACCCCTCCCTCGCCGCCGACCACGATGACACATACCCGACGGCCCACCCGGCCGGGGTTGCCCGTCCGGCTACGGTCACCTCGGGGACGTACCGGGAAAGGGGTGTGCCCGTGTCGCTGCTGAGCCGGCTCGCCGAGACCACCGACGACCGTCCGGGCGCGGTCCGGGTGGGCGACCGGTCGCTGTCCTGGGTGGAGCTGCGCCGCGCGGCCACCGCGGTCGCCGACGACCTGCGCGGCGCGGCCCGGGTGGCGGTGCCCGCCACCGCGACCCTGGAGACGGTGGTCGGCGTGGTCGGCGGGCTGCTCGCCGGCGCGGCCGTGGTGCCCGTGCCACCGGACGCCGGCCCGATGGAACGCGACCACATCCTGCGCGACTCCGGCGCGGAACTGCTGCTGGCCACGCCGGGCACGCCGGACGCCGGCGCGCCGCCGGTCGTGCCGCTGGACCTGGCCCGGCGCTCGGACACCACGCATCCCGAGCCCGACCCGGCGGCCACCGCGCTGATCCTCTACACCTCCGGCACCACCGGCGCGCCGAAGGGCGCGGTGCTGTCCCGCCGAGCGATCGCCGCCTGCCTGGACGGGCTCGCCGACGCCTGGGCCTGGACCCCCGACGACGTGCTGGCACACGGCCTGCCGCTGTTCCACGTGCACGGGCTGGTGCTCGGCGTGCTCGGCCCGCTGCGCGTCGGCAGCCCGCTGCGCCACGTCGGCCGGCCGCACCCCGAGCGGTACGCGGCCGCCGGCGCCTCGATGTACTTCGGCGTACCCACGATCTGGTCGCGGATCGCGGCGCAACCGGCGGCGGCGCGGGCGCTGCGCGGCGCCCGGCTGCTCGTGTCCGGCAGCGCGGCACTCCCCGAGCCGGTCTTCGCGGCGCTGGCCGGGCTGACCGGCAACCGGCCGGTCGAGCGGTACGGGATGACCGAGACCCTCGTGACGCTGAGCGCCCGCGCGGACGGTCCCCGGCGGCCCGGCACGGTGGGCGTGCCGCTGCCCGGCGTGCACACGCGCGTGGTGGACGACCACGGCGGCGCGCTGCCCGCCGACGGCACGGCCATGGGCGAACTCCAGGTACGCGGCGGCACGCTGTTCGACGGCTACCTGAACCGGCCGGACGCCGACGCGGCCACCCGCACGGCGGACGGCTGGTTCCGCACCGGCGACGTCGCGACCGTCGACCCGGACGGCGCCCACCGGATCGTCGGCCGGGCCGCCACCGACCTGATCAAGAGCGGCGGATACCGGATCGGGGCCGGCGAGGTGGAGGACGCGCTGCTGGCCCACCCGGGTGTCCGGGAGGCGGCGGTGGTCGGCACGCCCCACCCCGACCTGGGGCAGCAGGTGACCGCGTACGTGGTCGGCGACGGCGTGGCCGAGACCGAGCTGATCGACTTCGTGGCACGGCAGCTGTCCGCGCACAAGCGGCCACGGCAGGTACGGCTGGTCGGCGCGCTGCCCCGCAACGCGATGGGCAAGGTGCAGAAGTCCCGGCTGGGCGAGACGTGACCCGCACCCCGCCGGGAACCAGGCGGACCGTCCGGACGACTATCCCTACATGGTGTGTGAGCAGTGGCGGGAGATCCTGTCGGCACAGCTGGACGGTGAGGCGTCCGGGTCGGAGATCGAGGCGGCCGAGGCGCACCTGACCGGCTGCGCCGGCTGCCGCGCCTGGTTCGACACCGCCGCGTCGGTGACCCGGCGTGCCCGTACGCAGCTCGCCCCACGGGTACCCGACCTGGTCGACGCGGTCCTGGCCGCCGCCCCGCCGCCCCGGCCCAGCCGCCGCCACCGGATCACGCTCGGCCTGCGCGGGGCGCTCGGCCTGCTCGGCGCGGTGCAGCTCGTGCTCGGCCTGGCCCAGATCGGACGGGAGGCGGTCGTCGCGCACGCACACGTCTCCGGCCAGCACCTGTGGCACGAGTCGGCGGCCTGGAACGTCGCCGTCGGCGCCGGGTTCCTCTACGTGGCCGCGCGCCGGTCCGCCCCGTCCGGCCTGCTGCCGATGCTCAGCGCGTTCGTCGCCACGCTCGTGCTGCTGTCGGTGAACGACCTGATCACCGGGCAGGTGGCGATGACCCGTCTGGTCAGCCACGGCTTCCTGCTGGTCGGCTGGGCCGTGATGCTGGTGCTGTCCCGGCTCGGCCGGCGCCCCGGCGACACGCCACCCGGGCAGCGCCGGTCGGACGGATCGCGGTGGGCGCTGCCGGCCGAGGAACCGGCCGCGCCGGCGCTGCGGCTGGTGCCGCCCGGCCCGTACCCGGCACAGGCCCGCGACCGGCGCGCCGCCTGACGGTCCGCGCGGAGCCGGTGCGTCCCCGCGCGGGCCTTCTGCCTCTCCGCGCGGGCCCGTGTTCCCGCGGGCCTTTGCGTTCCCGCGATCCCGCAGTGCCGTCCCGGCGAGTCCCGGCGGTCGCGGCCTCAGCGGGCCCGGCGGTCGCGGGCGTCGCCGGACCAGGCGGCGACCAGGTCCTCACGGGCACGGGCCACGCGGGAGCGGATGGTGCCCACCGGGCAGCCGCACACCTCGGCCGCCTCGGCGTAGGACAGGCCGAGCACCTGGGTGGCCACGAACGCCTCCCGCCGGTCCGGCGGCAGCGTGGCGATGAGGCCGCGCAGCACCACGCCGTCGTCCCCGCCGCCGGTCACCGCGCCGGCCGCCTCGGCGGCGGCCTGCCAGTCCGGCAGCGCCGCCACGCGGGGCCGGGCGGTCGCCGCCCGCACGTGGTCCACCGCGACCCGGCGGGCGATGGTGAAGATCCAGGTACGCGCCGACGACCGGCCCGCGAAGCCGGGCAGGCTGCGCAACGCGCGCAGGAACGTCTCCTGGGCGAGGTCGTCGGCCTCGGCGGGCCCGGCCAGGTGGGCGAGGAACCGCCACACCGGCGCCTGGAGGGCCCGGACGAACGCGGCCGCGGCCAGCTGGTCTCCCCGGGCGGCACGACGGGCCCACCCGGTCACCTGCTCGTCGTCGGCGTCCGGGCTCATCCGCGGCCGGCCCGCCGGTCCGGCATGCTCATGCCGGACGGTACGGAAACGGGCCCCGCTCGGTTCATTCCTGGCGTCCCTCCTGCCGGCGCCGGGTTCCGGCCGCCCTCGATTGGTCGGCCGGCGGGTGGGAAAAGTTCCACCGCTGTCAGTCGTCGACGGACACGGTGACCGGCCCGACCCGCAGGACGCCGTCGGTGAGCGGGGCGCACCGGACGCCACCACGGCGGCGCATCGCCTTCCACGTACCGGGGGCGACCACCACGTCGAGCCACGCGCAGGGCGGGGCGGCCCGGTGCACCCGCAGCCGGACCGGGCCGGCACCGGAGTCGAGCGTGAGGACGCGCCCGACCAGCTCGTCCACCGGGATGCCGTCGGTCAGCACGTTGCGCCGCAACTGGGTGAGATCCGCGCCCGGCGGCAGCGACTCCCGCGCGATCAGCGTGACGCTCGCCTGCCGGTGCGCGGGACGGCCGAAGTAGCGGTCACCGACGATGCCGAGCCCGGCGCGCACCTGCACCTCGTCGACCAGTTCACCCGGTGGTGCCGGGGCGGGCCCGTCCGCCGGGCGGCCCACGTACCGGTGTACGGGCGAGGCCGACAACTGGACGATCCGCGGCATGCCCCGAAGTCTAATCACGGGCATACCATCGCCAAACCGGACGATAGCCGCGCTCACGTATCCGCGTCCCGAGCAGGGCCGTTGTACCAGGTGTGACGGCGAGGCGACACGACGCGATCGGGGCTCATCCGCGGCGGCGGCTGGCCTGGGCCCGGCGCGAGAACGAGCGCCGGCGCCGGGCGTACGAGGCGGCGGCCCGGATCTGGCGCCGGCACGCCGAACACCTCGACCGGCTGGCGATGGAGGCGGCAGGCTTCCACGGCTGCGCGCTGCCGGGCACCCCGCTGCCGGTGCCGCTGGACGACGGCGAGATCGTCTACCGCATCCTGCCCACCGTCGACCTGGTCGAGGCCACCGCCCGGCACCTGCCCGGGCTGCCGGTGCCGGGCCGCACACTCGCGGGCTGCCTCGACCCGGCCGACGGTCCGCTACCGGCGGGACTGCGCGTGGTCGACAGCGGCGCCGCCGTGGTGACCGACCGGCGGGTGGCCTTCGCCGGGCACGACGTCCGGCGGGACTGGCCCCTGCGGGAGCTGCACGGCCTCGGGCACCACCCGGGCCGCCCGGTCACCCTGCTGCACGGCGCCGACGGTGGCACCCCGGCGGGTCTCCGCGTACCGGCACCTGGTGCGGCGAACGCCCGGTTCTACCTCACCCTGGCCCACGCCGGCGCCACCGGCACGCGACAGGCGGTCGTCGAGGACGTCGAGGCGCTGCGATCCGCGCACCGGGCTGCCCGGCCCCGGCCACCCCGGCCGCTCGGCCCGTGGGACGCCCCGGCCGAACGGGCGCTTCCCCAGCGGCTGGCGGCAGCGGGCGTCGCGGCGGTGGCGGTGCTGCTGGGCGTCACCTCCGCCGGCACCTGGACGGCCACCGCCGGGCAGACCGATCCGGCGCACCGATCGGCGACCCACCCGGCAACCGCTCCCGCCACGGCTCCCTCACCTCCGGCCCCGTACACGGCGACTCCGGCCGGCCCGTCGTCGCCGCCGATTCCCCGGCCGACCCGGTCCGCGCCGCGACCGGAGCGTCACCCGGTCACCCTGCCGGGCGGGCGGGTCCTCACCACCGCACCACCTGTCGCCGGGGCGCCGCCGACGCGCCCCGGCGACCGCCCGCCGGCACCCGTCGAACCGACCGCGCCACCCGCCGACCCGGTGACCCCGGCGCCGACCGTGAGCCCGACGGGCGATCCGGACCCGACCGGAGGGCCCGGCCCGACGGACGAGCCGAGCCCGACCGCGTCGTCCGAGCCGCAGACCCTCCTGGACCTGGTGGGCCTGCGGCTCGGCCCGGCCGTACGACGCGGCGCGGCCGCCAAGGCAGACACCGACCCGCACACCCACCGTTGATCTTGCACTTCTGGCCCGGGGGGTGAGGGATTCGTCCCGCTTTCGGAGGGCCGAAAGTGCAAGATCGCGGGGGCGAGGGCCGGGGGCGAGAGGGCGAGGCGTGTCAGGGGGTGTGGGGAGTCAGGAGGTAGTCGCCGTCGTCGGGGCTCCAGCGCAGCTCCACCGCTCCGCCCGTCGCGGCCGCCTTGCAGAACTGGAGGAAGCTGCGGTAGCCGAGCTTCTTCTCGCTGAAGTCGGGCCGCGCGCGCCGGAGCTGGTCCTTCAGGCCGGACAGCGCCACCGCGCCACCGTCCGCGGCGAGGTCCACCACCACGGAGCGCAGCAGCCCGAACGCGACCTCCCGGTCGCCCTGCTCGGGGAGCGAAACCTCCGGGTCGCCCTTGGCCGGCCCGGCGGCCAGCTCCACCACGTTGTGCGCGGCGAGGTGGCGCAGCAGTTCCCCGAAGGTCCGGAAGCCATAGTCGGACTCGCTGAACGTGGGGTCCTTGCGCAGCAGAGCGCGCTTGAGCGCGGAGGCGGTCACGTCGCCGCTGGAGCTGCCCTGCATGCCGGCGACTGTCTGCACGAGCTGCACGGCGAGCGTGTCGACATCCCGCGCCGAATCGTCCTCGGCCGGGGTCTCCGCCACCGGCTCGGGCGCCGGCTCCGCGGGCGAGGGCCGGGCCGGGCGCGACCGGCGGGCGGCGGGCGGCGGTACGTCCACGCCTTCGAGGCGGTCGTAGTAGAGGAACTCGTCGCAGGCCGGCGGCAGCAGCGCGGAGGTCGACTTCTCGACTCCGACGCCGATCACCCGCTTGTTGAGTTCGCGCAGCTTGTGCACGAGCGGGGTGAAGTCGCTGTCGCCGGTGCAGATCACGAACGTGGAGATGTAGCCGCGCTCGAACGCCAGCTCGACCGCGTCCACCGCCATCTTGATGTCGGCGGCGTTCTTGCGGGAGGCGCCCATCCGCTGCGGTATCTCGATCAGCTCGACGTGTGAGCGGGTGAGCATCCGCCGGTCCTCGTCGAAGTACGACCAGTCCGCGTACGCCCGGCGCACCACCACGCGTCCCCGCTCGGCGAGCGCGTCAGCGATCGGCCGGAAGTCGAACGGCCGGCCGCCGTGATGGTCGCGGACGCCCAGGGCCAGGTTCTCGTAGTCGAGGAACAGCGCGATGCGGTCTTCGTGATCCACGGAGGCAGCCTAGCCCGGCCGGACCGCCGCGCCGGTCAGCGCCGCTCGTCGCGGTAGACGGTCTCGCGGCGGGCCACCCGCTGGATGGCGTAGCTGGTCACCAGCAGCAACAGCGCGAGCACCACCTCGACGCCGGCGACGGTGCCGGTGGCGACGGTGAGCCCGAGCAGCAGCAGGATCAGCCCGACGACGGCGAGCAGGCCCGCGAGCAGCAGCCGGTTGCGCCGTCGCGCCGACCGCTGCGCGTCGTCGTCTGCGCTCACGCTGGCCCGCCTTCCTCCGGTTCCGGTTCCGATCCTAGGCGTCGGCCCTGGCCGGGGTGGCGGATCGCGACGCCGGAACGGCCCGGGGCCGGACGCGAACGCGTCCGGCCCCGGGTCACGGCGGCGGTCAGTGGATCGGGACCGGCATCGGACGCTTGTCCTCGCCCGGGTCCCCGTCGAGCAGGTGGGAGGGCTCGCGGCGGCGGGGCAGGAACGCGGCCGGGACGAAGGTCAGCAGTACCAGACCGAAGGCCACCCAGAACGTGGTGGAGAAGGAGTTCGCCGCGAAGTCGAGCCCGCGCTCGATCAGCGACGGCGGCACCGGGAACTGCTGGAGCAGCTCGGGCTGCTGCTGCGCGGCGATGGCGAGCTGGGCCTCGGTCAGCGGGGCGCCGGTGGCCGGGTCGGTGACGCCGGGGATCGGCTGCGAGCCGTTCAGCTCACTGGTGAGGATGACCGACATGACCGCGGCGCCTACGGAACCGCCGATCTGCTGGAGGATGTTGACGAGCGTGGAGCCGCGCGCCACCTCGGCCGCGCTGAGCGTCTTCAGCGCCGAGGTCATGATCGGCATCATCGTGCCGCCCATGCCGAGGCCCATCACGAACAGCGAGCCGCAGAGCAGCCAGTACGACGTGTCGGTGCCGAGCTGGGTGAAGGTGAAGAACCCGGCCGCGATGAGCACCAGCGCGAACGGCACCGTACGGCCGACCGGCACCTTGTCGGCGAGCATGCCGGCGATCGGCATGGTCAGCATCGCGCCGATGCCCTGCGGCGCGATCAGCAGGCCCGCGGTCAGCGTCGTCTCGCCGCGCACCTGGAGGAAGTAGCTGGGGAACAGCAGGCCGGCGCCCATGAACGCGATGATGAACACGAACATGGTGACGGCGGCGATGGTCAGGTTGCGGTTGCGGAACAGCCGCAGGTCGAGCAGCGGGTGCCGGGGCCGGAACGAGTAGAGCACGAAGGCGACCACGAGCGCGCCGCCGACGAGCATCGGCAGCCAGACCTTGGTGTCGGCGACCGTGCCGGTCTCGGGCAGCGTGGAGATGCCGTAGAGGAACAGCGCGAGACCCGGCGAGAGCATGAGCATGCCGAGGAAGTCGAACGACTCGGACGGCTCGGCGTTGTCCTTGGGGAGCGCCAGCTGGGCGTAGACGAGCGCGACCAGGCCGATCGGCAGGTTGATCAGGAAGATCCAGTGCCAGCTCGCCACGTCGATCAGCCAGCCGCCGAGGATCGGGCCGGTGATCGGGCCGAGCAGCATCGGGATGCCGAGCACCGCCATCAGGCGGCCGATGCGGTGCGGGCCGGCGGCCCGGGTCATGATCGTCATGCCGAGCGGCATGAGCATGCCGCCGCCGAGGCCCTGGACGACCCGCCAGGCGATCAGTTCGCCGATCGAGTCGGCGGTGGCGCAGAGCCCGGAGCCGATGGTGAACAGCGCCAGCGCCACCATGTAGAGGCGCTTCGTGCCGAACCGGTCGGCGGCCCAGCCGCTGAGCGGAATGACAGTGGCCAGCGCGAGTGTGTAGCCGGTCATGGTCCATGCGACGCGGGCGTACGTGGCGTCGAACTCGCTCTGGAACGTCGGCAGCGCCACGCTGACGACTGTCACGTCGAGGATCGACATGATCGCACCGAGCACGACGACGCCGGCCACCTTGAGTACGGCGGCGTCGAGCTTCGTCGACGTCGCGACGGGTTGCTGGGTCACTGACGGTCTCCTGGAATCCGGTCCGGCACGAAGGTGGCGGTGGCGGCACCGCGCGCCGTCGGTGGAGCGCGGGCGGAACGCGCGGCGGGCGGCGTCCGGGCGACAGCGTAGCCATGACCTGCGACGAGACGCGGCCGGTTTTGCCGAGGGGCGAACCAGCCCGGTGCCCGGAGCCGCCGCGTCACCGGCGCCGAACTGCTCCGTCGGCTCGCGGAAAGGGCAGGTGCACGCCGATTCGCCAGTCTTGTCGGGGCGCGGCCGGCGGGCGCGACCGTGACGAAGGTCATGCCCGTCCGAACGACTCCAGGAAGTACACGAGCCTGCCGCTCAACCCAGGCCGGCCATCAGCTCGACCTCAGCCGTACGGGAGCGGTCGATGCGGCGGGCGAGGTCGCGTACCCGCTCGCTGGTCCCGGCGGCGACCTGGGCGCGGGCCAGGTCGGCCGCGGTGCGCTGGTGCCGGCCGAGCACGTCGAGCAGCACCCGGTCGGCGTCGGCGGGCGCGGCGGCGCGTAGCCGGGCCAGTCCGGCGGCGGCGTCGCTGTGCCCGGAGTGGTCGTGCCGGGCGGCCGCGGCGGCGGCTGACGGGCCCGCTTCGCGCAGCCAGCCGCGCATGGTCGCGAGTTCGTCGGTCTCGGTGGCCCGGACGGCGGCGATCAGGGTGCGGATCCGCGGGTCGGTGGCGCGGTCGAGGCCGACGCCGACGATCTCCAGGGTCTGCTCGGTGTGCGCCACCATCATGGCCAGGAACAACGCGTCGATCCCGCTGGTGGTGGCGTCCGCGCCGGCCGGGACCGACGCCGTGGCGGACGGGACCGGCGGGGACGGATCAGCGGCGGGCGGCCCGCCGCACCCGGGCAGGGCCAGCACCACGCCGAGCAGGGTGGCGGCGGACGCGCGGCGGAGCCGGGGACCGGCCGGCTCCGCCGCGCGGGTACGCGGGCTCAGATCTGCTGCCACAGCGCCGGTACGTTCGGCGGCTCCCAGCCGGCGATGGCGGTGTGCGCCTGGCGGCAGCGGTAGGTGCGGCCGTCGTAGGTCACCGTGTCACCGACCTGGTACGCCCGCCCGGCGGTCCACGTACCGCCCGGTGCCGGGGTGCTGGTCCGGGTGGGCGTGGGCGAGGGCGCGGGGGTGGTGGGCGCCGCCGTCGGGGTGGGTGACGGGGTCGGGTTGCCGCCTCCGCCGCCGATCTGGAGGTCGACGCAGGAGTAGAACGCGTTGGCGGTGTCGGAGATGTTCCAGATGGCGAGCAGCTTCTGCCGGCCGGAGAAGCCGCCGAGGTTGACCGTGTGCGAGACGGTCGCGCCGGGCTGGCGTCCCCCGCCGTCGACCACGGCGACCCGGGTGCCGCCGATCCAGTACTCCCAGTTGGCGGTGGCGTGCCGGGCGGTGTTGACCCAGGTGAACGTGACGCTGCTGCCGACCGAGGTGGCCGGCCAGTTGCGGCTGTCGTCGTTGAGGACCGCGAACTGGGCGATGCCGGCGTGGCAGCTGCGCAGGCCCTTGGGGCCCTCGACGCTCTGCGGCTCGTACTTGATCTGGCCGCAGTCGGGGACCCGGTTCTGCGCGCAGAGCGCCTGGCGGCTGGGCGGCGAGGAGACGTAGCCGTGGGCCTGCGCGGGCGCGGCGAGCGCCAGCGTCCCGGTGACGGCACCGGCGGTGAGCAGCGGGAGGGTGATTCTTCGGCGCATGGTGGCAACTCCTTCGGGGGGAACGGAAGGTGCCCCGAACATAAATTAAACATTGTTAACAGTAAAGACTCCTGTCTATAAATTAAGCCCTGCACTCCCCGGCGCCGGGCGTATGATCCTGATCGATGGCTCGCCGCGCGGAGCCGATCGTCGTTCGTGGGCATCCCGCCGCCGTCGCGCTCCGGGAGGACGACGCAGAACCGGGCATCTCCCCGTCGTTCCACTCCCCCGAAGGACATCCCCGGATGAGAAGACCCACCGCGTTCGCGGCCGGCCTGCTGCTGCTCGCCACCGCGCTCGGCACCGCCGGCGGACCGGCCGCCGCCGAACCCACCGACCCGGTCACCGTCACCGTGAACACCCGCGCCGGGCTGGCCACCGTCCCGGCCACCGCGCTCGGCGTCAACCACGCCATCTGGGACGCGCAGCTCGGCAGCGCCGAGACGTCCGACCTGCTCAAGGCCGCGGGCGTGAAGATGCTGCGCTACCCCGGCGGCTCGTACGCCGACATCTACCACTGGGAGACGCACACCGCGCCCGGCGGCTACGTCGCGCCGAACACCGACTTCGACACGTTCATGGCCGGCGCCCGCCGAGTCGGCGCCGAGCCGATGATCATCGCGAACTACGGCACCGGCACGCCCGCCGAGGCGGCCGCCTGGGTCCGCTACGCCAACGTCACCAAGGGCTACGGCGCCAAGTGGTGGACGGTCGGCAACGAGAACTACGGCAACGGCCACTACGGCTCCGCCTGGGAGGCCGACGACCACCCGGACAAGAGCGCCTCCCAGTACGCCCGGCTGGTGGTCGAGTACGCCGACGCGATGAAGGCGGTGGACCCGAGCATCAAGGTCGGCGCGGTGCTCACCATGCCCGGCAACTGGCCGGACGGCATCACCGCCGGCTCCGACCCGGGCCCGTGGAACCAGACGGTCCTCTCCATCGCCGGTCCGAAGATCGACTTCGTGGACGTGCACTGGTACCCGGGCGGCAACGCCGCCGACTCGCTGGCCCGGACCAACCACCTGCCCGACGCGGCCTGGCTGCTGCGCCAGCAGATCGCCCGGTACGCCGGTGCCGGCGCGGACCGGATCGGCATCAGCTTCACCGAGCTGAACGTGGACGTCGGCCGTACCACCGCGCCGGGCGCGCTGTTCCTCGCCGACGCCTACAGCGGGCTGCTGGAGCAGGGTGTGTTCACCGTGCAGTGGTGGAACGTGCACAACGGCATCGGCACCGTCTCCGAGGTGGCCGGGCAGACCGACTACGGCGACTTCGGGCTGCTGTCCAGCGGCAACTGCACCAGCGACGGCGAGGTGTGCCAGCCGGCGTTCAACACCCCGTTCGCGCCGTACCACGCGCTGTCGATGATGAACCTGTTCGTCCGGCCCGGGGACCAACTGGTCCGGGCCGGGACGGACGAGCCGCTGGTCGCCGCGCACGCGGTACGCCGGCCGGACGGCAGCGTCGCGGTCCTGCTGCTCAACAAGGACCCGGACAACGCCCACCCGGTGGCGCTCGACTACGCCGGGTTCACTCCGGCCGACGAGGCGCCGACCGTGCACACGCTCACCAACGGCGCGACCGGGATCAGCACCGGCCGTTCGGGCGACGCGAGCACCCGCACGCTGCCGCCGTACTCGCTGACCACGCTCGTGCTGCGACCGGCCGGCAGCTCGGCCGGGAGGCCCGGCGCCCCGGGCCGGCCGACGGCGGGCGCGGTGACCGACCGCGCGGCGACCATCTCCTGGCCGGCGGCCACGCCGGGCGCGTCCCCGATCGCGAAGTACGAGGTGCACCGGCAGTACGGCGCGGTGAGCGAGCAGCTCGGTGAGACCGCCGGCACGTCGCTGACGGTGGGCAACCTCGAACCGGGCGCCCGCTACACGGTCAACGTGCTCGCCCGGGACACCGCCGGACGGGTCTCCTGGTCGTCGCCGCCGCTGACCTTCGCCACCGGCAGCCCCGCCGAGAGCTCCTGCGCGGTGCGGTTCAACGACGACAACGACTGGGGCAACGGGTACGTGGCGAACGTCGAGGTGATCAACACGGGCACGAAGGCCGTCGACGGCTGGACGCTCACCTGGACCTGGCCGACCGCCTGGCAGCAGGTGAGCAGCGGGTGGAGCGCCACCTGGGACCAGCAGGGCCGCACCGTCCGGGTGACGCCCACCGCCGACAACCGGCGGCTCGCCGCCGACGGCGGCAGCACGACCGTCGGCTTCGTCGGCGCGTACAGCGGGCCGAACGTGCCGCCGGGGGCGTTCCGCCTCAACGGCACGGTCTGCACGGTGCGCTGAGGAGCCCTCAGCCGCGGCCGGGTGGCCGCAGCCGCACGTCGGCCGTCGCCGGGACCTTCGGGTTCCGGCGGCGGCCTGACCGCCGGGGCGCCGGCACCACGTGCGGGCGCACCGGTCCGGACGGGAGCGTGGGCGGTTCCGGCGCGGGCGGCGGCAGGACGGCCAGGATCGCCACGAGCAGCGCCACCGCGACGGCGCCGTCGAGCCAGTAGTGGTTGCCGGTGACCACCACCACGAGCGCGGTCGCCAGGGGGTGGAGCAGCCAGAGCCAGCGGAGGCGTCCGGTGGTGACCGCCATCAGCGCCAGCGCGATCGCCAGCGCCCAGCCCACGTGCAGCGACGGCATGGCCGCGTACTGGTTGCTGAGCTGGTCGGTGTCGGGGGGACCGTAGACGCTCGGGCCGTAGCGGGTGCCGGTGTCGACCAGTCCGGTGAGCGGGGTCAGCCGCGGCGGCGCGAGCGGAACGCAGACGTGCAGCACCAGCGCCACCGCCGTGAGCGACGCCAGGGCGCGCCGCAGGCGCAGGTAGTGGGCCGGGCGGCGCAGCCAGAGCCAGACCAGGCAGAGCACGGTGGCCGGGAAGTGCATGTAGGCGTAGTAGGAGTTGGCGACGCGCACCAGCAGCTCGTGCGACAGCAGCGGCCCCTGCACGAGCATCTCGTCGGGCAGGCGCAGCAACCGCTCCAGCCGCCAGACCCACTCACCGTTGGCCAGGGCCACGCCGGCGTGGTCGGCCACCACCTGACGGCCCGCCTTGTAGGCCAGGAAGAGCACGGCGACCAGCGCCAGCTCCCGCGCGGCCCGCTGCCATGCGGCGAGGCGGGCGGGCGCGGTCCGCGTGACGTCCACGGCTCCTCCTTCGGTTCGTCCCCGCATGGGCCAGGGCCGCCGCCGGGGTCGGCGACGGCCCTGGGGGTACGGGCTCAGCGGCGGGCGTGTTCCTCCCGGCCGGCCGAGTCCACGCTCACCTCGTCGAAGGCGGGCGCGCCGTCGACGGCGTCCGCTCCCACCGCCACCGATCGGCCGGTGTCCGGCAGATCGAGGCTGGAACGCAGGGTGACCGGGCGCAGCAGCAGCGCCGCCACGATACCCACCACCGCGATGGCGGCCGAGATCAGGAAGATGTGCCCCGTTGCGTCCCCGTACGCGGCCCGCACGATCTGCCGGACCGGCTCGGGCAGCGCGTCGAGGTTCAGCGTGCTGCCGCCGCCCCCGCCGGAGGCGGGGATGCCGGCCGCGGCGAGGTCGTGTGTGATCCGGTCGCTGACCCGGCGGGCGAGCACCGCGCCGAGCACGGAGACACCGATGGTGCCGCCGAGCGACCGGAAGAACGCGACGCTGGCGCTGGCCGCGCCGATGTCCTTGAGCGCGACCGTGTTCTGCACGGCGAGCACCAGGTTCTGCATGGTCATGCCGACGCCGACGCCGACGATGAACATCGCGAGGCCGACGAAGACCAGCGAGGTCTCGTGGTCGATGGTGCCGAGCATGGCGAACCCGACGACCAGCACGACCGCCCCGAACACGATGTACGGCTTGACCTTCCCGGTGGCGGTGATCATCCGGCCGGCCACGATCGAGGAGATCAGCACGCCGGCCATCATCGGGATGGTGAGCAGGCCGGCCTCGGTCGGGCTGTAGCCGCGGCCGATCTGGAAGTACTGGCCGAGGAAGACCGCGCCGCCGAACATCGCCATGCCGACCGCGAGGCTGCCCAGGATCGCCAGGGCGGTGGTGCGCTCGCGGACGATGTGCAGCGGCACCACCGGCTCGGCGGCCCGTGCCTCCACCCAGACGGCGAGTGCGAGCAGCAGCACCGAGCCGCCGACCATGGCGCCGGTCTGCCAGGAGGCCCAGGCGAACGAGTCGTCGACGAACGAGATCCAGATCAGCAGCACGCTGACGCCGGCGGCGATGAGCGCGGCGCCCAGGTAGTCGATCTTGACGTTGGCCCGGCGCACGGTGGGCAGGTTCAGGGTGATCTGGAGCAGGAACAGCGCGGCGGCCGCGACCGGTACGCCGACGAAGAAGCACCAGCGCCAGCCGAGCCAGGAGGTGTCCACGATCAGGCCGCCCAGCAGCGGGCCGCCGACGGTGGCCAGCGCCATGACGCCGCCCAGGTAGCCGTTGTAGCGGCCCCGCTCACGCGGCGGGATCATGGCCGCGATGGCGACCTGCACGAGCGCCTGGAGACCGCCGACGCCGATGCCCTGGAAGGCGCGGGCGGCGATGAGCTGCCCGGCGCTCTGCGCGAAGCCGGCCGCGACCGAGCCGACCAGGAACACCACGATGGCGACCTGGATCAGCAGCTTCTTGTTGAACAGGTCGGCGAGCTTACCCCAGATCGGGGTGGTCGCCGTGGCGGTGAGCAGGGTGGCGGTGACCACCCAGGTGTACTGCGTCTGCGAGCCGTTGAGCGCTCCGATGATCTTCGGCAGGGCGGTCGAGACCACGGTGCTGCTCAGCATGGCCACGAAGAGCACCAGCAGCAGACCGCTGAGCGCCTCCAGCGTCTTCCGCTTGCTCATGGGGGCGGCCTCAGCCGTCGCGGTGGGTGCGCTCATGCGCGCGTCCTCCAGGTGTGTCGATACGGGGTGGCCGCTTCGTTGCCTCAAGCAATCAACACTAAACCTTGCCCGGTAGGCAAGTTTGCCCATTGAGAAATGGGTCACCTACGCTGGACGCATGGAGGAGTGCACCGGGCTGCGCGAGCGGAAGAAGGCGGCCACCCGCCTGGCGCTGCACGAGGCGGCGCTGTCCCTCGCCGTCGCGCACGGCCCCGACCGGATCACCGTCGAGGCGATCGCCGACGCCGCGAACGTCTCCCGGCGGACGTTCTCCAACTACTTCGGCGGCAAGGAGGAGGCCCTCTTCCACGGCGACACGCTGCGGCTGCGCCGGCTCCTCACGCTGGTCGCGGACCAGCCGGCCGAACTGTCGCCGTGGGCGGCGCTGACCCGGGCCGCCCTGGCCCAGGCCGAGGACGGCTTCGACGACCCGGCCGAGCCCTGGCTCAACCGGCGCCGCGAGCTGCACGGCCACCCCAGCCTGGCCGCCCACCAGGTCGCCGCGTACGCGGCCCTCGAGCGGGAGATGGCCGCCGAACTGGCCCGCCGGCTGACCGGATCCGACGCGCCGCTGCGGGCCCGGATCGTCGCCGCGACGTTCCTCGCCTCGCTGCGGATCGCCGCGCACGAGTGGCTGGAACACCCGGGGCGGCCGTTGCGCGACGTGCTGCGCGACGTGCTCGCCCTGGCCGCCCCGACCGCGGGCTGAGCGCTCCCCGGCCGCCCGCTCCCGGTCGGGGCGGTGGAATGGCCGGCGAAAGCGGCACCCCGCCTGACCTGGGCTGACACACTCGCCCGGTGGGTGGCGACCGGTGGCGCAAGGGGCTCGGGCCGGCGACCGGCGTCGCCCCCGCCACCCGGGTCGACCGGTTCGAGATCTTCTTCGACCTCGTCTTCGTGGTGTCCTTCTTCATCATCACGCGCGCCACCGCCGCGAACGTGACCCCGAGGGAGCTGCTGCACGCGCTGCTGGTGCTCGCCGTGCTGTGGTGGTGCTGGGTGGTTCACAGCGCCGTCGCCGCCCGGCTGCGCCTCGGCGAGGGCTTCGTGCCGATCCTCATGGTGGTCGGCATGATCGCGCTGTTCACCTTCGCGCTCGCGCTGCCGCAGACGTTCGGCGACCTGGACAAGGGCAGCGCCGGACCGATCCTGGTCACGATCAGCTACGTGGTGATCCGGTTCGTGCACACCGCCCTGTACTGGTACGCCACGCGTGACGACCCGCCGGCCCGGCGCAAGCTGCGGCTGTTCCTGCCCGAGGCGCTGGTCACCGCCACCCTGCTGCTGGTGGCGGCGCTGCTACCCCCGCGCGTACCCCCGGAGGTCGGTCCGTGGCTGCGCGACGGGCTGTGGATCGCCGTGGTGGCCATCCAGTACAGCAGCGGTCTGCTGGCCGGCACCGACGGCTGGAAGATCACCTCGGCCGAGCACTGGACCGAACGGTACGACCTGATCCTGATCATCGCGCTCGGCGAGTCGGTCATCTCCGTCGGCGTCGGCGGCAACCTGCTCGGCCAGCCCGTGACCTGGCCGGCGATCCCGGCGGCGATCTTCGGCATCCTGTTCACCGCGGCGCTCTGGTGGGCGCACTTCGACATGATCGGCCCGGCCGCCCGGATCGCGCTGCACGCCGCGCAGGGGCACGCCCGGGTGACCCTGGCCCGCGACGCGTACGCCTACCTCTACCTGCCCATGATCGCCGGGGTGATCCTGTTCGCGATCGGCGCCGAGGAGCTGGTCCGGATCGTCACCGACCCGGCGGGCGGCGCGATGGAGCGCGGCCACGGTCCGGCCGTGCCGCTGCTCTTCGGTGGCGTGCTCCTCTACCTCGCCGCCAACATGGCGTTCCAGTGGCGCGCGCTGCGGACACTGTCCTGGACCCGCCTCGGCACCCTCGTCCTGCTCGCCGCGGCACTGCCGGTCGGCCGGCACCTGCCGGCGCTCGGCGCGCTGGGCCTGCTCACCGCGATCTGCGTGGCCCTCGTCGCGGCCGAGCTGGTGATCTTCGCCGACGGCCGGGCCTCGCTGCGCCGGCTGATGCACGAGGAGAAGGCCAGCGCCGAGGAGAGCGAGGCCGCCTGGCGCGCCCGCTGGCGCGACGACGGCGACAGCGCCCCACACCGGCCTTGACACAGGCCCTAGAGTCTCCGCGTGATCGAGATCGTCACCGAGGTCGACCTGTTCCACCCGCCCGCCCGGGTCTGGCGGGCGCTCACGGAACGCGCGCTGCTGGCCAAGTGGTTCGCCGACAGCGCGCCCGGGTCCGACCGGTGGATCCTGGCCACCGCCGCGCTGCCCGGCTACGACGGCGACACCGAGGTGGAGACCGTCGAGCTGCGCGCACCGGACCGGCTGGTGGTCCGCTGCCGGGAGGCCGGCCGGGCCACCCGGCTCGCCTGCGACCTCACCCCCACCGCGCACGGCACCCGGCTGTCCGTCCGCGAGGTCCTCGAGGAGGGCGACTGGGACGCCGACGCCCGCGCCGAGCAGCACGAGCAGGCGGTGACCGGACGGCTGCCGGCCATTCTCGACTGGCTGGCGTTCCAGAACGTCGACCTGCGCCGCGCCGAGGGCGGGCTGACCGCCGAACTACCTGTGGTCCGGCTGCTCGGCGACGAGCCCCGCCGGCCCGGGCGGCGCCGGGCGCTGCTGGCGGCGGGCGCGGTCACGCTGGTCGCCGCGGCGGCCGGGGCGACGGTGTGGGCCACCGGCGACGACCCGCCCGCGCCGGCCGCGCCGGCGCCCACGACATCGCTGGTCATGCCGTCCAGCGCCACGCCCTCCGCGCGCCCCACGACCGCGCGGCCCACCCCCAGCGCCAGCCGCCGCAGCGCGTCGCCCTCGCCGACACCGTCGCCCACCCCCAGCCGTACGCCGAGCGCGACGCCCTCGACGGTGGTCGCGGCACCGCTGACCGCGACGTACGAGACGGTGAACGACCGGGTCTTCGGCTACCGGGGTGAGGTGGTGCTGCGCAATCCCGGCCCGGCGCTGCGTCCGGGCTGGACGGTCACCGTGACGCTGCACGACGGCGCCACTGTGGGCAGTGTGAGTGGCGCCGAGGCCACCCAGAACGGCACCGTGGTCACGTTCACCGGTGGGGCGTTGCCGGGCGGCCAGTCCGCCACCATCCGGTTCGACGTCCGCGACCCGGACCCCCAGCACGACGCCCCCGCCGCCTGCGCCGCCGAGAACACCCCCTGCACCCCCGCCTGACCCACCTTCCCCTCCCCCCGCCCTGCCCGGCCCGGCCGACTCGGCCCGCGCGGCCCGGCCCGGTCGATCATGAAGTTGGGCCGCGGATTTGTCCGCATTGACTGCGGCCAACTTCATGATCGGCGCGCACGGGCGCGCGGCGGGGGGGGTGCGGGCGGAGGGCGGGTGCGGGGTGGGTGCGGGCTGGGCGCCGGGGTGGGCGCTGATTCGGTGGGTGCGGAAATGGGTTGTTGAGTGCGTGGGAGCGCTCCCGTAACATCCCTGACGCGGCTGTTAACGCTCACAACACAATCGCCACCGCCAATGCCAGAGCCGCCGCCCCCGCAGGAGGTCAGTTCATGCCCAGATCCAGATCAGTCAGTGCCATATTGGCGTCGGCAGGTGCCGCGCTGCTCGCGTCGGCGACCGTCGCCGTGGCGCTGCCCGCCGGCGCGGCCGCCGCCGGCTGCTCGGTGAACTACGCGATCCCGTCGCAGTGGCAGGGCGGATTCGGCGCCAACGTCACCATCACGAACCTCGGCGACCCGGTGTCGAGCTGGACGCTGACGTGGTCCTTCGGCGCCGGGCAGACGGTGACCCAGTCGTGGAACACGAGCCTGACCCAGAGCGGGTCCGCGGTGACCGCGCGCAACGTCGACTACAACGGGTCGATCCCGACGAACGGCAGCACGTCGTTCGGATTCAACGGCTCCTGGACCGGCAGCAACCCGGTGCCGACCAGCTTCGCGCTCAACGGGGTGACCTGCACCGGCGGCACCACCACGCCGACCGGCGGCCCGACCGGCTCACCCACCACCGCGCCGCCGACCTCGACGCCGCCCACCACGACGCCGCCCACGACACCGCCGCCGGGCAACACGTGCAACCTGCCGTCGTCGTACCGGTGGTCCTCCACCGGCGCGCTGGCGCAGCCGCGCTCGGGCTGGGTGTCGCTGAAGGACTTCACCGTCGTGCCCTACAACGGGCAGCACCTGGTCTACGCCACCACGCACGACACCGGCACGAGGTGGGGGTCGATGAACTTCGGGCTGTTCTCCAACTGGTCGCAGATGGCCTCGGCGTCGCAGAACGCGATGTCGTCGGGGACCGTGGCGCCGACGTTGTTCTACTTCGCGCCGCGCAACATCTGGGTTCTGGCCTACCAGTGGGGGCCGACCGCGTTCTCGTACCGGACGTCGACGAATCCGACGAACCCGAACGGATGGTCGTCGGCGCAGCCGCTGTTCACCGGCAGCATCTCCGGTTCCGGCACCGGCCCGATCGACCAGACGCTGATCGCCGACGACCAGAACATGTACCTGTTCTTCGCCGGTGACAACGGCAAGATCTACCGCTCCAGCATGCCGCTCGGGAACTTCCCCGGCAGCTTCGGCTCCAACTACACCACCATCATGTCCGACAGCACGAACAACCTGTTCGAAGCCGTGCAGGTCTACAAGCTGCAGGGCCAGACCCGCTACCTGATGATCGTCGAGGCCATCGGCTCGCAGGGCCGCTACTTCCGGTCCTTTACCGCCACCAGCCTCAACGGATCGTGGACCCCCCAGGCCGCCACCGAGTCCAACCCGTTCGCCGGCAAGGCCAACAGCGGCGCCACCTGGACCAACGACATCAGCCACGGCGAACTGATCCGCACCACCGCCGACCAGACCTTCACCGTCGACCCCTGCAACCTCCAACTGCTCTACCAGGGCCGCTCCCCCAACTCCGGCGGCGACTACGGCCTCCTGCCCTACCGACCCGGACTGCTCACCCTCCAGCGCTGAGCCGACCGATCGAGGAGAGAGAGGCCCGATGAGAAGGCACAGAACGACCCGTACCGCGGTGTTGTCGGTCGGGGCCGTCCTGCTGGCGTCGACCGCGATGGCCGCGGCGCTGCCGGCCGGGGCGGCGGCCGCCGGCTGCGCGGTCACCTACGCCGTGTCGTCGCAGTGGCAGGGCGGCTTCGGCGCGAACGTCACAGTCACCAACCTCGGTGACCCGGTCAACGGCTGGACGCTCACCTGGTCCTACGCCGCCGGCCAGACTGTCACCCAGGCGTGGAACGCCACGGTGACCCAGAGCGGAGCGGCTGTCACCGCCCGCAACGTCGACTACAACGGGTCCATCCCCACCAACGGCACCACGTCGTTCGGCTTCAACGGGGCCTGGACCAGCAGCAACCCCGCACCGACGAGCTTCGCGCTCAACGGGGTGACCTGCACCGGCGGAACGACGCCGACGTCGCCGTCCACCTCGCCGTCAACGTCGCCGACGATTTCGCCGACCACCTCACCGAGCACCCCGCCGCCCACCGGGGCGGCGGACATCACCGTCAACACCGCCAGCCGCTACCAGACCATCGACGGGTTCGGCACCGCGGTGTCGATCTGGGGCGGCGCCTGGTCGACGGCCGAGACGCAGACGCTCGTCGGGCTCGGCCCCAACCAGCTCGGCCTGTCCATCGTGCGTACCGGCATCTCGCCGGTGTCCGGCGAGTGGGACACCCAGGTCAGCGCGCTGCGCACGGCGAAGTCGTACGGGTCGAACGTGAAGATCATGGCGTCGCCGTGGACCGCCCCGGCGGCCTGGAAGACGAACAACAGCCGGATCAACGGTGGCAAGCTGCGCACCGACTACTACGACGACTACGCCAACCACCTCAACAGCTACGTCCAGTACATGCGCAACCAGGGCGTGACGATCGACGTCACGTCCGTGCAGAACGAGCCGGACTGGCACCCGGACTACGACTCGATGGACTGGAGCGGCACCGAGCTGCAGACCTTCGTCCGGGAACAGGGCGCCAAGGTGCAGAACACCAAGCTGATGGTCGCCGAGGCGGTGAACCTGAACTACGGCTACACCGACCCGACGCTCAACGACGCGGCCGCCCGCAACAACATCGGCTACATCGGCGGGCACCTCTACGGCACCGAGGCGTCCGGCCGGCTGAAGCCGTACACGCTGGCGCAGCAGTACAACAAGCCGGTGTGGATGACCGAGTGGAACCTGCACGAGGCCGACGGCGGCGGCTCCAACATCTGGGGCAACCCGGCCAACGCCGCGGCCTGGAACGAGACGCTCGACGACATCATGCGCACCGTGCACAAGTCGATGGAGTCGAACTGGAGCGCGTACGTCTGGTGGTACGGCAAGCGCTACTACTCGTTCATCGGTGACGGCGAGTCCGCGTACGGCACGGTGGCGGGCGCGCCGCTCAAGCGCGGGTACGCGTTCTCGCAGTACGCGAAGTACGTGCGGCCCGGCTACCAGCGGGTCGCCCTCACCAAGAGCTCGAAGGCGTCGCCGCTGGAGGTGACGGCCTATTCCGGCGACGGGAAGGTCACGCTGGTGATCCTCAACCGGTCGACCAGCGCGGTGAACAACGCGATCATCCAGGCGCCGCAGAACGTCAGCCGGGCGGAGTACGTGGCCACGTCGCAGAACGCCAGCGCGGCGAGCCAGCCGGTGGGCGTGAACGGCAACCAGGTGACGGTGAGCGTCGGCGCACGGAGCATCTCCACCGTCGTGCTCACCCTCTGACCGGGGACACGAACAAGGGCGGGGGCGGCCGGATCGGCCGCCCCCGCTCGTGTGTGACTTGCTAGCCGGCGTACGTCTCGAACTCGCCGACCCTCGGCGTACCGCTGGAGCTGTTGATCTTGAAGTTGATCTTCTTCAGTGAGGTCGCGCCGAAGGTGATCTGGCCGGCCCCGCTGCCGGAGGCCAGCACCGCGCCGGTGTCGTTGTTGACGAGCTGCCACGACCCGATCGAACCCGAGGTGCCGGACGGCTCGCGGATGACCACGCGGGACACGGTGGTGGCCGAGCCCCACTTGATCGAGACGGTGCCGGTCGACCCGGACGGCGACCAGTACGTGCTCAGGTTGCCGTCGCGCACGTTGCCGTAGCTGGTGCCGTCGGCCTTGCTGGACCCGTCGGCCCCGGCGCCGGAGAGCAGGCTCAGGTTGGTCCCGCCGGACGGCGGCGGGGTGGTCGTCCCGGGCGGTGGCGTGGTGGGAGCGGGCGTGGTCGGCCCCGGCGTGGTCGGGGCCGGGGACTGCGGCGAGCAGTTCCCGTCGGACACGCGCAGGCCGGTGTTGGGCCCCGCCGTCTGCCGCACGATGTCCGGCACGCAGCTCGCCGCGTCGAGCCGGTACGAGTACGGGACGCTGACCGTGGTCGTCGACGTCACGTTCGGGCCCGCCGGGTAGTTGTCCGTCCCGGGCGAGGACCAGGTCACGTTGTCGAAGATGTTGCCGCTGACCTGCCAGGTGCCGCGCTCGCTGGTGTAGAACGTGCCGAGCACGTCCTTGGAGTTGCGGAAGTAGTTGTTGTCCACCTTGGCCCGCGCGCCGGCGCGGGAGTTGATGCCCGACTCGTGCAGCCCGGTGTAGTGGTTGTTGAACATGTGGGCGATGCCGCCGCGCAGCAGCGGCGTACGGGAGTCGATGTTCTCGTACAGGTTGTGCTCGAACGTGATGTAGCCGTTGCCGCGGTCGCTCTCACTGGACCCGATCAGGCCGCCGCGACCGGAGTTGCGCAGGATGCTGTACGACAGCGTCACGTACTGGGTGTCGTCCTTCATGTCGAACAGGCCGTCGTAGCCCTCCGACTCCCCGCCGGACGCCTCCAGCGTCACGTGGTCGACCCACACGTTGCGGACGCTGCTCTCCATGCCGATCGCGTCACCGCCGTTGGAGGTGGGCGAGCCGGACTTCTTGACGTTCCGCACCGTGACGTTCCGGATGATGATGTTGCGGGAGTCGCGGATGTGGATGCCGAGCTGGTCGAAGACCGCGCCGCTGCCCACCCCGATGATGGTGACGTTGCTGATCTGCTTCAGCTCGATCACGCCGTCCGCGGTGTTGCAGCTCGATCCGGAGACCTTGCTGGTGTTGCCGTGGTTGATGGTCCCGGTCACCTCGATGATGATCGGGGTGCTGCTGCTGGCCCGGCCGCACAGCGCGGCGTGGATGGCGGTGCCGGTGGTGGCGCGTACGGTCTGCCCGCCCGCACCGCCGGTGGTGCCGCCGTTCTGGGTGGCGTAGCCGGTGGCGCTGCCGGCCGCCGCCGACGCCTGCGGGGACGGCATCACCACGGCGACGGCGATTCCCACGACCGCCGTGGCCAGTGCCGCGTGGAGTCGCAGCGCGACTGGTCTTCTCATGTCGCCTCATTCCTTTTTCGAGCATGCGGGAATTGCCGCCGAGCAGCGGCATTCACCGAATGGGAATAATGAGGAGCCGCGACGCGATCAGGCGCGCCGCCGGCGAATGTCGTTCATCTGCGAGGCCCGGCCCGCACATGAAACATCGATGTAACGCAATCGTATGAAAGCGCTTTCCAGGAAGGCAAGGGCTGGCGTTTGCAGGTTTTTTGCACTGCTCCGGCCACCGGGACCGGGAGGGCGCCGCCTTGACGGGACGCGAGATCGATGATTGCCTGCACCCCACCCTGACATCGAAGCTCGTCTACCTCATGCCCCCACGAGGAGCGTCATGCCCCGTTCCCGCAGGACACGCCCGCTCGCGGCGGTCGCCGGCGTCGTCGCCGCCGTGCTGGCCGTCTCGCCGGCACCCGCCGCACCACTGACGGCCCCGGCGGCCACCGGCAACACGTGGAGCGCCGACCTCACTGCCGTCGACTCCGACGACGTCAACGTCCGCTGGACCGGCACGGAACTCCGCCTCGCCGACCCGGCCCACCGACCCGCGGCCCGGCACGGCATCGCGGCCGAGGGCACGCTCGTCGTCACGCCGCACTCGCTCGCCGTACCGGCCAACCGGGTCCGCGCCGACATCGTCGCGAGCCCCGGCCCCGACGGCGCCGTCGAGGTGGCGGCGCGTGGCTGGCGGTCGGGCGGGTGGACCGAGTGGCGCTCCGCCGCCGGCGGCGCCGTCTTCGACCAGCCGGTCACCCGGGTGCAGATCCGCGTCGCGCTCACCGCCGGCCGGCCGGCCGCCGCGCCCGCCCTGCGCCGGGTGCGGCTCACCGCCGACTCGGTCGCCGCCGTCACGGCCGCCACCCCGGGCCTCACCTACCGGGTGTACGCCACCCGCGAGGGCCTGGTCGGCGGCACCACCGCCAACGGGCACGTGATCGTCTCCCGGGACCACTTCGTCGCGCTGCCCTCGTTCCGCGGCCTCGCGCCGAAGAACACCGGCGACTACACCGTGCGGGTCTGCACCACCACCCGCAGCCGCTGCGAGTACGCGCCGGTCTGGGACGTCGGACCGTGGAACACCAAGGACGACTACTGGAACCCCAGCAGCACCCGGGAGATGTGGAAGGACCTGCCGCAGGGCCGGCCCGAGGCGCAGGCGGCGTACCAGAGCGGCTACAACGGGGGCCGGGACCAGTTCGGGCGCGTGGTGGGCAGCCCGGCCGGCATCGACCTCGCCGACGGCACGTTCTGGGACGGCCTGCTGCTGACCGACAACGCCTGGGTCGACGTCGCCTACCTCTGGACCGGCACCGGCACCCGGGGCCGGATCGGCAGCGGGCCGCTCAACATCCGCTCCGGCCCGAGCACGAGCAACGCCGTCGTCGGCCTGGCCGCCACGTCCGCCAACGTGCCGATCGAGTGCTCCGTCACCGGTCAGACGGTGAGCGGACCGTACCGGACCACCAGCCAGTGGAACCGCCTCGCGTCAGGACACTTCGTCAGCCACGCGTACGTCTCCACGGTGACCGGCACCATCGTGCCCTGCTGAGGCCGGCTCGCCCGGGGCGGGCCGGCCTGCTGAGAACGGCCCGCCCGAGGTGCGCGCCGGTGTCGCGCCGCTGCGGGTGCGCTGGATGAGCACCACGCAGGCGAGCACCGCACCCGCCACCACCATCGCACCGGTCGTGACCGCCTCGCCGAGCAGCACCGCCGACCAGACCAGCGTGAGCACCGGCTGCACGAGCTGGATCTGGCCCACCTTGGCGATGCCGCCCCGGGCCAGCCCGGCGTACCAGGCGAAGAAGCTGAGGAACATCGACACCACGGTGAGGTAGCCGAACCCGGTCCAGGCGGCGGTGCCGCCCTGCGGCGGGTGGACGAGAGCGGCCACCACCGTGACCGGCACGGTGACCGGGAGCGACAGCAGCAGCGCCCAGCAGATCGTCCGGGCGCCGCCGAGTTCGCGGGCCAGCCGGCCGCCCTCGGCGTACCCGAGGCCGCAGAGCACCACGGCGGCGAGCAGGAACAGGTCGGCAAACGACAGCGTCCCGCGCATCGAGCCGCTCGCGGCGAGGAACGCGAGCACCAGCGCCAGCCCGGCGGCACCGGCGATCCAGAACAGCGGCGGCGGCCGTTCGCCCGCGCGCAGCACCGCGAACACGGCGGTCATCGCGGGCAGCACGGTGACGACCACGGCGCCGTGCGCCGATGTCTGTGTGGTGAGCGCCAGCGAGGTGAACAGCGGGAAGCCGACCACGACGCCGAGCGCGACGATCGACAGCCGTCGCCACTGGTCCCGGATGGGGCGCGGCGCACCGGTCAGCCGCAGGTAGGCCCACGCGAGCAGCGCCGCGCCGACCGCCCGTCCGAACGCGACGAACCAGGGGTCGAGTGTGTGCACCGCGACGCGGGTGGCCGGCAGCGACATGCTGAAGGCGAGCACACCCAGCGCGCCGAGGGCGACCCCGGCACCCGGTTTCGCCGTTACCGTCGTCGGTGCAGTAGCGCTACTCTGTCCCGTCATGAATGATGGTAGCGCTATCGACCGCGTCGTTCGGCACCTGGGTGCCCTGGCGGCCGACGCCGCGCCCGGCACCCGGCTGCCGTCGGTACGGGAGCTGACCGCGCACCATCACGTCTCCCCCGTGACGGTCGCCGAGGCGACCCGGCGGCTCGTCGCGGACGGGCTGGTCGAGACACGTCCGGGCCGCGGCGCGTACGTGGCCGCCCGGCGCACCGGAGCGCCACCGGCGGACCTGTCGTGGCAGACGGTCGCGCTGGGCTCGCGGCGGGGCGGCGAGGAGGAGATGCAGGCGCTACTGGCGCTACCGCCGTCGGGCGCGATTCCGCTGACCGGCGGCTACCTGGACCCGGATCTCCAGCCGGCTGCCGCGCTCGGTGCGGCGCTCGCCCGCGCGGCCCGGCAACCGGCCGCGTGGCAGCGCGGCCCGGTCGAGGGACGCGCCGACCTGCGCGCCTGGTTCGCCCGCGAGGCGGGTGGCGGCCTGCGCGCCGAGGACATGGTGATCTGCCCCGGCGGGCAGGCCGCGCTCTCCTCCACGCTGCGGGCACTCACGATGCCCGGGGACACGGTGCTGGTCGAGTCCCCCACCTACCTGGGCGCGCTCGCCGCCGCGCGCGCCGCCGGGTTGCGGGTGGTGCCGGTACCCGCCGACACCGACGGGGTACGCCCCGACCAGCTCGCCGCCGCGTTCGCCCGTACCGGCGCCCGCCTGTTCTACTGCCAGCCGCTGTACGCCAACCCGCACGGCGCGACGCTCTCCGCCGCCCGGCGCGCCGACGTCGCCGAGGCGGTCCGCGACGCGGACGCGTTCCTGGTCGAGGACGACTACGCCCGCGACCTCACCATCGACGGCGAGGCCCCGCCACCGCTGGCCGCCGACGACCCGGACGGGCACGTCGTCTACCTGCGCTCGCTCACCAAGTCCACAGCACCCGGCCTGCGGATCGCCGCGCTCGGCGCGCGCGGACCGGCCGGGGCGCGGCTGCGCGCCGCCCGGCTGCTCGACGACCTCTTCGTCGCCGGGCCGCTGCAACAAGCGGCGCTGGAGTTCCTCACCGCGCCGGCCTGGGACCGGCACCGCCGTACCCTGCGCCGGGAGCTGCGGGCCCGCCGGGAGGCGCTGCTCGCGGCGCTGGACCGGCACCTGCCGTCGGTGGCGCCGCGCGACGTGCCACGCGGCGGCCTGCACCTGTGGGTACGGCTGCCCGACGGCACCGACGACGTCGCGGTGACGGCGGCGGCCGCCGCGGCGGGCGTCACCGTCTTCCCCGGGCGCCCCTGGTACGCGGCCGAACCTCCCGCCCCGCACCTGCGCCTGACGTACGCCGCCGCCCCACCCGACCAGATGGACGAGGCGATCCGCCGCCTGTCCACCGCCCTCCCCCACTGACCGGCGGGCTCACACCTCCGTCGATCTTGGACTTGTGGTGCCACGTCTTGTCGGCTTCGCCCCGCTATCAGAGGCGCCACAACTCCAAGATCGCCGTTCGGCCCGGGGCCCCGCACCCATCCCGCTCCATCCCCGCGACGCTTCTATAGGTGGGCCGGTTCCGGGAGGGGTTGGTATCGGTAGGGTTCGACGTCGGTGATCGACGAGTGACTCATGCAAGATCTGGCCACCGCAGAAGGGTGTGCCGTGAAGCGCGACCTGTCCTCGTGGGTTGCCGGCGTCGGCCCGGCCCACCTTGCTGGCCTGATCAGAAGCCTGTCCGCGATTGGTGTCGCGTGACTCATCACAGATGTGCCGCCGGGTGATCGTCTCCCGGGCCGACGCCGTCCGAACGTCGTCCCGTGCAAGGGAGAACCGTCCGTGCCTTCCATCCTGGCAGATCGTCTGGCCGGCCGTGTTGACGCGGTCATCGGTGTGGATACCCATACCGATACGCACACCGCCGCGGTGACCACCCCGGTCGGGACAGTGCTGGCCGAGATCACCGTGCCGGCCACCGCCGACGGCGCCGCTGTTCTGCTGGCCTGGGCCGGGCGGCAGACGACCGGGCTGGGAACGGGCCGGCGGGCCTGGGCCCTGGACGGCGCCCGGTGTCACGGGGTCGGCCTGCTGCGTGTCCTGCGCGCCGCGGGTGAGGACGTCCTGGAAGCACCCAAACCCGCTGCCGGACGCCGTCGGCGAGGCGGCAAGTCCGACGCGTTGGACGCCGTGCACGCCGCTCGCGCGGTGCTGGCCGCCGACCACGTCGCCACGCCCCGCGCCGACGGCGACCGGGAAGCCCTGCGCCTGCTGCACGTCTGCCGCCGCCACTACAGCGACACCCGCACCGCCACCATCAACCTGTTCAAATCGCTGATCCTCACCGCCGACGACGATCTACGCACACAGATGCGCGGACTGAACACCCTGCGGCAGGTCCAACACGCCACCACCCTCACCACCGGCACCGGCAGCGGCAGCGGACTTGACCGACTGCGCCGCACTCAACTGGCAGCCCTGGCCGAGCAGATCCTGACCCTCGAGAAGCTCCT
Source organism: Micromonospora sp. WMMA1949 (assembly GCF_027460145.1). Taxonomy (NCBI): domain Bacteria; kingdom Bacillati; phylum Actinomycetota; class Actinomycetes; order Micromonosporales; family Micromonosporaceae; genus Micromonospora; species Micromonospora sp. WMMA1949. Next base: position 5,942,264 of record NZ_JAPZBG010000001.1, read on the forward strand.
GAAAGCCAACCTCGCCGAGATCCGCACCCTGGTCGACAAGCTCTGCCCCACCCTGCTCGACCAACCCGGGATCGGCCCCGTCACCGCCGCGATCGCACTGACCGCCTGGTCACACCCCGGCCGGTTCCGCAACGAAGCCGCCTTCGCCTCACTCGCCGGCGCCAGCCCCGTCCCCGCCAACTCCGGACGCACCATCCGCCACCGCCTCAACCGAGGCGGCGACCGCACCCTCAACGCCGCCCTACACACCATCGCGAAAACCCGCCAACGATGCCACCAACCCACCAAGGACTACGTCGAACGCCGCACCACCGAAGGCCGCACCCCAGCCGAAATCACCCGCAGCCTCAAACGCTACATAGCCCGCCAAATCTGGCGCACCCTCGAAACCAACGCTTGACAAACACCTTCACAGATCTTGCAGTTGGGTGCCCCTCATACCGGGAGTAATCCGGCATCGCGGGGGCCGGAAGTGCAAGATCGCGGGGGCGGGAGGGGTGGGGCGGGGCGGGGTGGGCGGGGTCGGGTCAGTTGCGGGTGATGGTGAAGGTTGTTGTGGTGTTCTTGATGTCCTGGGCGTTGTCGGTCAGGCGGAGGTTGGTGAAGGTCGCCGCGCCGACCGCGGGGCCCTGACCTGGCTCGGGCATCTCGTTGACCCAGATGCCGAAGCCGGACTTCGCGTCGAACGCGTCACCGCTGCGCCGCGCGCCGGAGATCGACACGTTCGTCAGCACCGTGTCGGTGATCGGGTTCTCCGGCTGGCTGCCGTTGTACTTGGTCTGGAACATGATCCCCGAGTACGTCGGGTCGACGATGTCCACGTCGGTCACCCGGATGCCACGGAACTCCTTCGACGCGGAGAACAACCACATCGCCGGGAACGTCTGCGCGCCCCAGAAGTGGCCGCCGGACCGGATCAGGCAGATGTTCTCGAACCGGGTGGGCGGGCTGGCGCCGAACCCGACGAACGGGTAGCCGAAGTCCAGCGAGCTGATCGTGATGCCCGAGTACGTGAGCTGGTCGGCGATGTAGAGGTTGCGGAACACGTTGTCGTACCCGCCGTACACGGCCAGCCCGGCCGCCCGCCAGGTCAGCGTGGCGGTCAGGTTCTCGAACACGTTGCCGTGGTTGCCGCCGGAGCCGCCCTGGTCGGTGGCGGAGAACAACGCGAACGCGTCGTCGCCGTTGGAGCGGCCCTCCGAGTTGGTGACCAGGTTGTTGGTGCTGCCGTTCGTCATGTTCACGGCGTCGGCGAAGGTGTTGCGGAACCGGCTGTCCCGGATGGTCAGCCCGTCCACGCTCACCCCCCAGTACGCGCACACCGTGTGCTCCACCCAGACGCTGTCGAGCGTCAGGTCGTCCACGTCCTTCAGTTCGCCCCACACCTTGCCGGGCCCGTCGATCCGGTTGGTGTAGTTGCCGAAGAACGCCAGGTGGGCGAAGGTCGAGCCGCTCGCCGAGGACTCGACCCGGAAGCCGGCGTCGGTGTTCTGCTGGTTGCGCGGCGTCTGGAAGCGGGTGAACCACATGCCGGCGCCCACGACCTGCACCGCCTTGCCGTACACCTGGAACTTCTGCGCCGTCTCGTACGTGCCGGCGGGCAGGTAGACGCCGACCAGGGTGCCGGTGGTGTCCATCCGGACCGCGTCGAGCGCGTTCTGCACGTCGGCGTGGCTGAACCCGGTGGGCACCTTGTAGCGGGCCGGGTCGGGGTTGGCGCGCGGCGACACCAGTTCGGTGTCGACGAAGTCGATCGCGTACGTGGTGGTGTTCGCCGGGTCCTTCTGGAGCCGGATCCGGCTGCCCGCCGGGACCGTGCTGTCGAGCAGGACGTTCGCCTCGTCGTACAGGTGCCGGGGCGCCCCGGCGCTCGGCGAGTCGCTCGGCCCGGCCTCGGCGCCGTAGAGCCAGATGTGCTTGGAGGTGAGGCTCATCGGCTTGTGCAGCACGCCGTTGACGTAGACGTTGATCGTCGAGTCGATCCCGCCGCCGCCCGGGGCGTCCGGGATGGAGAAGCGGGCGACCAGCGCGTTCGCCGCCGAGCGGGTGGTCCACTCGACGTACGCGCCGGTGGTGTTGAGCGTGACCGCGCGGCGGCCGGACGCCTCCCCGGCGAGGTCGCCGATGGTGCGGTTCGGGCCGATCACCTGCGCGCCGCCGCCGGTCGTGCCGTCCTCGGCCTCGTAGGCGTCGTACGGCAGGTTCGCGCCGCGGCCGACGAACAGCGACCGGTCACTGGTGTTGTTCTGCCGCTTCACCGGCAGCTCGTTGGCGTCGTCGGCGAGCACCACCCGCACCGTGTACCGGCCGTTGGCGGCGGTCCAGGTACCGACCGACACCGGACCGGCGGTGGCCCCGGCCGCGATCGTGCCGCTGTACGAGCCGGTGAGCGTGCGGACCACCGCGCCGGACTGGTCGCGCACCGTCAGCGTGACGCCGTGCGCGCCGCTCGCCGACGCGATCGTGCCCTGGTTGCGCAGCGTCACCGCAAAGGAGACGGCCGCGCCCGCGCTCGGCGTGCCGGGCGACCAGGTGACGGCGGAGGCGACCAGGTCGGAGCTGGCGACCGGGCTGACGGTCAGCGGGGTCGGGCTGGTGTAGGAGTTGTTCGCCTCGTTCTGCTCGATCACCGCGTTCGCCTCGTCGACCTTCGCGGTGAGCAGGTAGCTGCCGGCGTCGCGTACGCCGATGTTGGCCGAGACCGTGCTCGACGCCCCTGCGGCGAGTGCGCCGACGGCGGCGGTGCCGACCTTCGTCGTACCCAGGTAGAGGGTGACGGCGGTGGCGGCGGAGGCCGCGGTGCCGGCGTTGCGCACGGTGGCGGACAGCGTGATCGCGTCGGTCTCCACCGGCGCGGATGGCGCGGCGGTGACGGCGGTGACGGTGAGGTCCGGGTTCGGCGCCGGCACGCCGATGACCTGGAGTTCGGCGACCTGGCCGTTGGAGGAGCCGGAGTTCGCGGTGAACTGGAGCCGCACGTCCGCGGCGGTCGCGGAGACCGGGACGGTCACCGTGTTCGCGCTGTTCGGGTTGAAGGAGTACGTGGCGGAGCCGACCAGGCTGGTGAACCCGGACGCGGACTGCTCCCGCCCGAGCACCTGGAACGTCTGGGTACGCGCGCCCCACGCCGGGTCCGGGTTGAGCTTCACCACGACGGCGCTGATGGCGGCGTTGGCGCCGAGCGCGACGGTGAGCGTGCTCGGGTACGCGCCGGGCGCACCCTCCCAGTAGGTGGTGACGTCGTTGTCGACGGCGTTAGCGGCGGCGAACACGTGCACCATCGACGACGCGGTGGCGGGCTTGCCGACCGCCAGGTTGGTGCCGCCGGTGCTGCTGCCGGTGCGGGTGACGGTGTTGCTGTTCGCCGACACGTTCCCGGCCGCGTCGCGGGCCCGCACGTGGTACGAGACGGTGGCGCTGTCCGGCTGGCTGTCGGTGTACGTGAGCGTGGAGCCGCTGACCGTGGTGCGCAGCGTCCCGTTGGCGTACACCTCGTAGCCGGTGACGCCGACGTTGTCCGTGGACGCGGTCCAGGTCAGCCGGATCTGTCCGCTCGCCGGCTGGGTGTGGGCCAGGTTGCCGGGCGCGGTGGGCGCGACGGTGTCCCCGGTGTTGCCGGTACGGGTCACCGTGTTGCTGTTCGCCGACACGTTCCCTGCCGCGTCACGCGCCCGCACGTAGTAGGAGACGGTGGTCCCGGCCGGCTGGGTGTCGGTGTACGTCAGCGTGGTGCCGCCGACGCTCGTGCGCAGCACCCCGTTGGCGTACACGTCGTAGCCGGTGACGCCCACGTTGTCGGTGGACGCGGTCCAGGTCAGCCGCACCTGGTCGGTGGCCGGCTCGGTGAACGCGAGGTTGCCGGGCGCGCTCGGCGCCTGGGTGTCACCGGTGGCCGGGCCGTAGACCTCCAACTCGGCGAGCTGACCGGCGGGCCAGCCGGTGTTCGCGGTGATCACGACCCGCAGGTAGCGGGCGTTCGTGGCGGTGAAGCCGAGCGTCGCGGTGTTGGCGGCGGCCGGGCTGAACGCGCGGGCGGCGGAGGCGACGACTGTGGTGAAGCCGCTGCCGTCGGCGCCGGCCTGCACCGACAGCGTCTGGCTGCGGGCCTCCCAGGCGGCCGGGAGCTTCAGCACCACCTGGTCGACGGCGCGGCTGGTGCCGAGGTCGACCTGGGCCCACTGGGGCAGCGCGCCGCTGCTCTCCCAGTAGCTGCCCTGGTTGCCGTCGGTCAGGTTGGCCGCGACGTAGGGGCCGTTGACGCTGCTGGCGGTGGCGGTGCGCCCGGCGGCGAGGTTCGGGCCGCCGGCGGCGAGGGCCGGTGGGGCGGGGGCCGCGGTGACGACCAGGCCGACCGCGGCGAGCGCCGCGACGATTCCGGTACGGAGTCTGGACATGGTGGACGGACACCTTCTTCCCGGGGGAGGTGGAGAGGCGTTCGGGGGTGGGGGTGCGGTGGCGCGGCGGGACCGGGGCGGCCCCGCCGCGCCGGGTCAGGAGGCGTACACCTCGAACTCGGACAGCTGGCCGGCCGGCCAGCCGGTGTTGCCGGTAAAGGTCAGCCGCACGTAGCGGCGGTCACCGGCGGGCAGCGCTATCGACACGCTGTTGCCGCCCGCCGGGTCGAACGTGTAGCCCGCCGCCGCCTTCAGCGTCGAGTACGACGAGCCGTCGGTGGAGCCGAGCACCGCCACGGTTTGGGTACGGGTCTGCCAGGCCGCCGACGGGGGCAGCTTCAGCACCACCCGGGCGACCGGCCGGGCGCTGCCCAGGTCGACTGTCACCGACTGGGGGAAGGCGTTGTTGGCGCTCTCCCAGTAGGTGGCGGCGTTGCCGTCCACGGTGTTTGCGGCGCCGTACACGTCGGCGTGGCTGGTCTCCGCGACGGGACGGCCCGCCGCCAGGTTCCCGGCCGGTGGCGCGGTGGTGGGTGGCGCAGTCGTGGCGGGCGGCGGCGTGGTGGTGCCGCCGCCGTACACCTCCAGTTCGGCGAGCTGGCCCGCCGGCCAGCCGGTGTTGCCGGTGACGGTGACCCGGACGAACCGCCGGTCGCCGGACGGCAGCGCGATCGACACGCTGTTGCCGGCCGCCGGGTCGAAGACGCGGCCCGCCGACGCGGCCAGCGTGCTGTACGAGGAGCCGTCGGTCGAGCCGAGCACCGACAGCGTCTGGGTACGCCGTTCCCAGCCGGGCGGGAGCTTCAGCACCACCCGGTCGACGGTCCGGGACGCGCCGAGGTCGACGGTGAGCGACTGCGGGAACGCGTTGTTGGCGCTCTCCCAGTAGCTGGCGGCGTTGCCGTCGACGGCGTTGGCGGCGGCGTACGTCTGGGTGGTGCTGGTGGCTGTCGCCGGCCGGCCCAGGGCCAGGTTCCCGCCGGCCGGCGGCGGCGTGGTCGGCGGCGCGGTGGTCGGCGGGGCCGTCGTCGGCGCTGCCGTGGTCGGCGCCGGGCTGGTCGGCGGCGGGCTGGACGGGCCGTTGCCCCACTGCGGCTGCGGCCACGGCCCGCAGTACGGGGTGGGCGTGTACCAGCCGGAGTTGCCGGTGCCCTGGGTGATCTGGAAGCCGCTGCCGACGCAGTTGTGGATCGGGTTGGACTGCGCGATGCCGGTGGCGCGCACGTTCGTGAACCGGACCTGGCTGGGCGCCTGCACCTGGAGCGCGTACGTGCCCGCGCCGTCGATGCGGACGTTGTCGAACGAGATGCCGCTGGTCTGGCCCTCGATCCAGTGCAGCGCCGCGTACGAGCTGTCCAGGATGTCGGTGTCGGTGACGGCGATCGTGGCGCCCTGGATCGGTTCGTTGAGCGCGGAGAACCAGATCGCGCCGACGCCGAACTGCCAGTTGTAGTCGGAGTTGCCGTTGCGGATCAGCGTGTTGCGGGCCACCGTGATCGTGCCGGCCACTGCTGTCGGCCCGGTGACGCCCGGATAGCGGTTCGCCACGTGGATGCCGCCGCCGTTCGTGACCGAGTCGGCGGTGACGTTGTCCGCAATGGTGATGTCCCGCCCGCCGTACGTGACCAGGTGGTTGGCCAGGATCGTCACGCCGATGGTGTTACGGGTGAAGGAGTTGCCGACGTTCGGCACGCTCTGGGCCCACATGGCCAGCGCGTCGTCGCCGGTGTTGCGGACGAACGTGTTGGTCACAGTGGAGTTGGTGACGCCCCAGTGGAAGTTCACCCCGTCGGCGGTCTGGTCGAGGATGCGGCTGTTGCGGATGGTGAAGTTGTCCATCGGCCCGTCCATCCAGGCGCCGACCTTGGTGTGCTGCAACCACAGGTTGTCCACCACCGAGTTGCTCATCGCGCCGCCGATGGCGTTGACCTGGTCCTCGTCGACGCGTTCCCGGATGTCGCCGATGATGGCGAAGTCCCGCAGCGTGACGTTGCGGCTCGGCCCGCCGGCCTCGTGCGGGCGGATCTCGCCCGAGTAGCCGCCGCCCGGAACGTACTTGCCGTAGATGCCGGCGGCGCGTTTACGGTCGGTCGGGTGCCGCCCGCCCAGCACCGAGTACCAGGGGCCGGCGCCGCGCAGCGTCACGCCGTCGACCACGACGTGGTCCCAGAGCGTGAACGTGCCGGCCGGGATCCACACCGCCCGGCCCTGCGCCTTGCCGGCGTCCACGGCGGCCTGGAACTTCGCCGTCGAGTCGGTGCCGCCGGTCGGGTCGGCGCCGAAGTCGGTCACCACGTCCAGCACGCCGGACGGCTTGGTGATCGGTGCGCCGACCAGCTCGAAGTCGGCCAGGTCGATGGTGAACGTGGGTGACTGGGCGGTCGAGGAGACCTGGAGGCGGATCTTCGTGCCGGCCGGGTACGTGGTGCCGAACATGGTGCGGGTCTCGTCGTAGAAGTGGTGCGGGTTGGTGTCGCCCGGGTTGTTGTTGAACGGGTAGCCGCCGTAGTACCAGCCGTACCGGGAGGTGACCGGCACCGCCTTGACCAGGGTGCCGTTGGCGCGCAGGTCGATGGTGGCGTCGCGGCCGGTGCCGGCGGCGTTGTCCGGCAGGCTGTACCGGAACGTGACAGCGTTGGCCGGGGCGGTGAGCGTGAACTCGACGTACTCGCCGACCGCGTCGAGCGTGACCGCCTCCCGGCCGGACGCCTCCGACGGCAGCGTGCCGTAGCGCCGGTCGGGGCCGATCTTCGTGCCGGTGTGGGCGGCCTGCTCGGCCTCCTGCTCCCGGAACGGCACTGTGGCGCCGCGTCCGGTGATGTCGAACGGGGACAGCCCGGCGGCGGACGCCGGGGTGGCGGTCGTGGTGAGCGCCACGACGACGAGTGTCGAGGCGGCGAGCGTGACGGCGGCGAGGGCGGCCACGCCGGTGCTGCGGTGGCGGTGCGCGGTGCGGTGCTCGGCCATGCGGGGTGTGCTCCCTTTCGTCGGTGGCCAGATCCCCCCGTGCGGCGTTGCCTCTCCTTCCTCCTCCCCAGGTGTGCGGCGTCTGTGGCGGCCGGGACGGGCCGCCGGGTGGTTCGGCGGCGCCGGCGGCGGGACGGGGCCGCCGGCGCCGCGGTCAGGCCGATCGGGTACGCAGCCAGACCGCGGTGTCCGGTGGCAGCCGGTCGTCGTCGAGTGGGCCGCTGGCGAGCAGCAGCTCGTCGTGCGCGGGCAGCGGCACAGCCGCGCCGCCGAGGTTGACCAGGCAGGTGAAGCCGGGTTCGCGGGCGAACGCGAGCACACCGTCCGGTGCGGGCAGCCAGGTCAGCGTGCCGTCGCCGAGCGCCGGTTCGGTGCGGCGCAGCGCCAGCGCGGCCCGGTACAGCTCCAGCATCGAGTGCGGGTCGCCGGTCTGGGCGCGGACCGTGCGGTCCTTCCAGTCGGCCGGTTGCGGCAGCCAGGGCGCGGTGGCCGCGCCGTCGGGGCTGAACCCGAACGGCGGGGTGTCGCCCTGCCAGGGCAGCGGCACCCGGCAGCCGTCGCGGCCCGGGTCGACCCGCCCGGACCGCTCCCACATCGGGTCCTGCCGCAGCTCGTACGGGATGTCCTCGACCTCCCAGAGGCCCAGTTCCTCACCCTGGTAGACGTAGGCGGCGCCGGGCAGCGCGAGGGACAGCAGCGCGGCGGCGCGGGCCCGGCGGGTGCCCAGTTCCAGGTCGGTGGGGATGCCCTCGCGTTTGGCGGCGAAGCTGAACCGGGTGTCGGCGCGGCCGTACCGGGTGACGTGGCGGGTGACGTCGTGGTTGGACAGCACCCAGGTGGCGGGCGCGCCGACCGGGGCGTGCGCGGCGAGCGTGCCGTCGATGCTCTCCCGCAGCGCGGTGGCGTCCCAGGCGCAGCCGAGGAAGTCGAAGTTGAACGCGGTGTGCAGCTCGTCCGGGCGCAGGTAGTTCGCGAACCGCTGCCGGTCGGGCAGCCACACCTCCCCCACCAGGGCCCGCTCGCCCGGGTACGAGTCGGCGATGCGCCGCCACGCGCGGTACACGTCGTGCACGCCGTCCTGGTCGCGGAACGGGTGTGGCCGGTCCGGGTGGACCTCCGGCAGGGTGCCGTCCTTGACGAGCAGACCGGCCGAGTCGATGCGGATGCCGTCCACGCCCCGCTCGAACCAGAACCGCAGGATGTCCTCGAACTCGGCGCGGACCCGGGGGTGGTCCCAGTTGAAGTCGGGTTGCTGCGGGGCGAACAGGTGCAGGTACCAGTCGCCGGGGGTGCCGTCCGGGTCGGTGGTGCGGGTCCAGGTCGGGCCGCCGAACTCGCCGGTCCAGTCGGTGGGCGGCAGGTCACCGCCCGGTCCCCGGCCGGGACGGAACCAGAACAGGTCCCGCTCCGGCGCGCCCGGCCCGCCGGCGAGCGCGGCCCGGAACCACTGGTGCGCGTCGGAGCAGTGGTTGGGCACCACGTCGACGATGCTGCGGATGCCGAGCGCGTGCGCCTCGGCGATCAGCGCCTCCACCTCGGCGAGCGTGCCGAAGACCGGATCGATGTCGCGGTAGTCGGCCACGTCGTAGCCGGCGTCGGCCATCGGCGACGGGTACCAGGGGCTGAACCAGATCGCGTCGACGCCGAGCGCGGCGAGGTGATCCAGGCGGGACCGGATGCCGGCGACGTCGCCGATCCCGTCGCCGTCGCCGTCGGCGAAGCTGCGCGGGTAGACCTGGTAGATCACCGCGGAGCGCCACCACGGGCTGTTGTCGGCCATGGACACGGGCACCTGCTTTCTGCGGGTTCGGTTCTGCGGCGGCGGGCTTGCGGCGGGCTTGTGGACGGCGGCGGCCGTGCGGCGGCGCCGGTCAGCCCTTGAGGCCGCCGGTGGTCAGGCCGGACATGATGTTGCGCTGGAAGATCAGGAACAGCACGACGGTGGGGATCGCGGCGATCACCGACGCGGCGATGACCACGTTCATCGGGGTGCCGCCGGCGAATGCGTAGATGCCGACGCTGACGGTCCGCGTCTCCGGTGACGGCATGACCAGCTTCGGCCAGAGGAAGTCCTTCCAGACCGCCGTCACCGCGAAGATCGCCACCACGCCGAGGATCGGCCGCGACATCGGCAGGACGATGGACCAGAGCGTGCGCAGCGGGGAGGCGCCGTCCATCATGGCGGCGGCCATCAGGTCCTCCGGGATCGAGTCGAAGAACCGTTTCAGCAGGAAGATGTTGAACGCGTTGGCCACCAGCGGCAGCCAGATCGCGAACGGCGAGTCGAGCAGGTTGACGTGCACGATCGGCAGGTCGATCACCGTGACGTACTGCGGGACGATGAGCACCATCGCCGGGATCATCAGCGTCGCCAGCATCATGCCGAGGATCAGCTTGCCCAGCACCGGGCGCAGCTTCGACAACGCGTACGCGGCGGCGGTGTCGAGGACGAGCTGGAACACCACCGCCCCGGTCGCGTAGTAGAACGTGTTGAACAGCAGCTTCGCGAGATCCAGGTTGGTCCAGGCGTCGACGTAGTTGCCCGGCTGCGGATCGCGCGGGAACAGCGTCGGCGGCGTCTGGGCGATCTCCTGGCCGGACTTCAGCGCGCCGGTGACCATCCAGTACAGCGGGCCGAGGAACACCAGCGTGAACCCGGCCACGACCGCGGAGAGCACGACCCAGTAGAGGACGCGGCCGCGACCGCGCCGCAGCTGCGCGTGCGAGATGAGGGTACGGGTGGTGGTGTCGGCGGCCATGTCCTAGTCCTGTCTCGCGGTCAGTCGCAGGTAGACGGCGGAGAACCCGGCCAGCACCACCAGCATGATCACGCCGAGCGCGGCGGCGCCGTTGAGGTCGTTCTGGAAGAACCCGTGCTGGTAGATCAGGTACGCCACCGAGGTCGCCGAGTCCTGCGTACCGGCGCCGTTGGCGAGGATCAGCGGCTCGATGAACAGCTGCATGGTGGCCACGATCTGGAGCATCGCCAGCAGCGCCAGGATCAGCCGGGTCTGCGGGATCGTCACGTGCCGGATGCGCCGCCACACCCCGGCGCCGTCGATCTCGGCGGCCTCGTACAGCTCGCCGGGGATGTTCTGCAACGCGGCCAGGTAGATCAGTACGGCGCCGCCCATGTTCATCCAGGTCGACGCGATCACCATGGCGGGCATCGTCATCGCCTGCGACTGCATCCACTCCGACGTGGGCAGTCCCAGCGCGGTGAGGATCGCGTTGAACAGCCCCGCCTCGCTCGGGTCGTACGCGTAGAACTTGAACAGGAACAGCGCTGAGGCCGGCGGCAGCATCACCGGCAGGTAGACCAGCACCCGCAGGTAGCCCTTGGCGTGGTGCAGCTCGTTGAGCAGGATCGCCACGAAGAACGGCACCAGGTAGCCGAGCACCAGCGCCAGGCCGGTGAAGACGAACGTGTTCTTCCAGGCGGTCCAGAAGCTCGGATCGGCGATGATCCGGCTGTAGTTTTCCCAGCCGACCCAGGTGGTCTCGCCCCGGCGGGTGCGCTGGAAGCTCATCACGACGCCGCGCACCATCGGGTACCAGGAGAAGACGGCGAAGCAGACGACAGCGCCGATGAGGAACGTGTGCCCGGTGACGTTGTCCCGGACCTTGCGGCCGAGGCCGGCGCGGCGTCCGGCGGTACGCGACGGCGGCGGCGCGACGGGGCCGGTACGGCGGGTGGCACCGGGGGCGGTGGTGAGCGCCAAGGCGACTCCTGCGGTGCTCGGGGAGGTGGGGCCGGTGCGCCGGCCCCACCTCCGGTCGGGTCAGCTCTGCGCGGCCAGCAGCTGGTTGACCTTGTCCTCGGCGGTCTTGAGCAGGGCGTCGATGTTCGCGTTCGGGTTGGTCAGCACCCCGGACATCGCGGCGTCGAGCACCGCGTAGATGGCCTGGGCGTTACGCGGCTCGCCCTTGATCGGCACCGGGTTCGCCTCGAAGACCGCGAAGTTCGTGGTGTCCACGTTGGCGTTGGCCTTGCGCAGCTCCAGTTCCTGCTTCTGCGCGTCGCTGCCGCCTGCGAACAGCAGCGGCTGGGGCAGGCCGACCGGGTAGTTCTGCGGCTTGGCACGCACGTAGTCGAACTGGCCCTTGCCGGGGGTGAGCTTCTGGTAGGCGAGCCACTTCAGACCGGCCTTGACCTGCTCGGGGCTCAGGCCCTTCTTGAAGAAGTAACCCTCGCCGCCGCCGAGCGTGGCCTTGGCGGGGCCGTCCTGGCCGGGCAGCGGGCCCATCGCCCAGTCCTGGTACTTGCCCTGGAACTGGCTGACGATCGCCTGGGTAGCGTCCGGCGCGCCGATGAACATGCCGACCTTGCCGGCGCCGGCGTTGGTGAGCAGGTCACCCCACTGGAGCAGCTGCCGGGCGCCCATGCTGTTGTCGCCGTACCGCATGTCCTTGAGGTTTTGCAGGACCTGCTTGCCCATCGCGTTGTTGAAGTCGGCCTTCTTGCCGTCGGCGCTGAGCACCTGGCCACCCTGGGAGTAGAGCAGCGAGGTGAAGTGCCAGCCGCCGGTGTTGCCGGCGCTGTACTCGGCGTACCCGGCGATGCCGTCGCCGAGCGCGGAGATCTTCTTGGCCGCGGCCCGCACCTCGGGCCAGGTCTTCGGCGGGTTGTTGACGTCGAGCCCGGCCCGCTGGAACAGCGCCTTGTTGTAGATCAGGCCCATCGAGTAGTTCTTCACCGGTACGGCGTAGAGCTTGCCGCCGTCGGTGAAGACCTCCTTGAGCGCGGGGTCGACGCTGTCCCAGGTGGGGATCGTGTCCTTCGTGGCGTACTGGCCGATGTCCATCGCCTGGCCGGAGTCCAGCACCTGCTGCAGGTCGGTCATGTAGCCGTAGAAGACGTCGGTGACGGTGCCGCCGGCGAGACGGGCGGTGAAGTCCGGCGGGTTGTTGCACTGCTCGCCGACGCTGACGCTCTTGACGACGATGTCCGGGTTCTGCCGCTGGAACTCGGCGACGTCGTCGTTCCAGTTCTTCAGCAGTTCCTTCTGCGCGCCGACCGGCTGGCAGTCGACGGTGATGGTGACCTTGCCGCCGGCGTCGCTGCTGTCGTCGCTCTTGGTGGAGCACGCCGCAAGGCTGAGCCCGAGGCCGGCCGCGAGCGCTACGGCCGCGACCTTCCGATACTGCGGTACGGACATCTGTCCATCCCTTCGGGAACGGGTGTATCCATGGCCTTCACTGATGTGCGGTGACCGCGCGGCTGCCTGTGGTGGTGGAACGGCAACCGGCGCGCGCCCTGCCTCCGGAAACCGCGCCCCGGGTCAGGTGTGAGTGGAGTCACTGTAGCGACGCCGACCGAGGCCAGCAAGATGCGAACTCAAGAACGCAAAAACACGACGGTACGGCGGAAGGCAGCGCGGTGACGGCAGACTGGAGCGCGGGAGCGCGACCATGGGGGCGCGGGTCGCCACCACCGGACCGGAGATGGCGCGGTGGGCGTGGTGGGCGGGCGGAGCCCGCCGGGGGTCAGCGGCGAGGGGCGGGTGCGGTGGAGCCGCGTACCACCAGCTCGGGCTCGAACAGCAGCTCGTCGTGCAGCACGCCGGCGCCCTCGATCTGGGTCACCAGCAGGTCCACGGCGGCCTGGCCCATCGTCTCGATCGGTTGCCGCACAGTGGTCAGCGGCGGGTCGGTGCAGGTCATGAACGCCGAGTCGTCGAAGCCGACCACCGAGACGTCGGCCGGCACGGCGCAGCCCAGGCGGCGGGCGGCCCGGATGGTGCCCAGCGCCAGCACGTCGCTGGCGCAGACGATCCCGGTGGCGCCGCGCTCGATCAGTTTCGTGGCCGCGACCCGGGCGCCCTCCATGGAGAAGCTGGACCGCTCCACCAGGGACCGGTCCTCGCCCCAGCCGGCGGCCCGGACCATCGCGTCGAGCTTGCGGCGCGAGGGCACGTGGTCGGCCGGGCCGAGCACCATGCCGATCCGCTCGTGGCCGAGGGAGCGCAGGTGCCCGTACGCCTGCTCGACGGCGACCGCGTCGTCGGTGGACACCCGCGGGAAGCCCAGCTCCTCGACGCCGGCGTTGACGAGCACCACCGGCAGGCCCCGGTCGGTCAGGCGCCGGTAGTGCTCGTGCGAGGCGTCGGCGAGGGCGTACGAGCCGCCGGCGAAGATGACGCCGCTGACCTGGTGGTCGAGCAGCATCTCCACGTACCCGGACTCCGGTACGCCGCCGATGGTGCGGGCACACAGCGCCGGGGTGAAGCCGCGCTGCGCGAGCGATCCGGTCACCACCTCGGCCAGCGCCGGGAAGATCGGGTTCTGCAGCTCCGGCAGCACCAGGCCGACCAGGCGGGCGCGCTCGCCGCGCAGCTTGCTCGGGCGCTCGTATCCGAGCACGTCAAGGGCGGTCAGCACGGCGGTCCGGGTCGCCTCGGACACGCCGCCGCGGCCGTTCAGCACCCGGCTCACCGTCGCCTCGCTGACGCCCGCCTTGCGGGCCACCTCGGTCAGGCGCTTCGTCACGGCGGCAATCGTACGTCGGATTCTTGCAAGAAATGAACAGCCGGAGCGGTCACGTCTTGCCGCTGACGGCCGCAGCTGGTCCGAAAGATACGAGCAGATTGATGCTTGAAAGGCGACAGAGCGCTGGAATAGCATGAGGAACCTTGTCGATGGCCTGCGCCGCCGGGGCCACCCGTCCCCCGAGAAAGTGGGTGCTCCGATGTCGCGGAGCGTGCCGAGGACCCTCGCGGCGGCGCTCGTCGCCGCCGCCCTGCTCGTCCCGCCCGGCGCCGCCACGGCGAGCCCGCCGCGCGGACCGGCTCCCGTGGTGACCCGCGCCGGGCTCGACCCCGCGCTGGTGGCCGGGCGCGGCGCGACAGTGGACTACGTCGAGCAGGAGGCCGAACACGGCCGGACCACCGGCACCGTGATCGGGCCGGACCGGTCGGCGTACACACTCGCCGGCGAGGCGTCCGGCCGCCGGGCCGTGCGCCTGCTGCCCGGCCAGTACGTCGAACTCACACTCCCCCGGCCCACGAACGCGCTGACCGTGCGCTACAGCATCCCGGACGCGCCGGGCGGCGGTGGGATCACCGCGCCGTTTCGGGTGACCGTCGGGCGCGCGCCCGCCCGCACCCTGACGCTGACCTCGCAGTACGCGTGGCTCTACAACCAGTACCCGTTCACCAACGACCCGGGCGCCGACCTGCTGCACCCGGACTGGTGGATCACCGAGTGCTCCTGCGTCCCGGCGGCCACCACGCCCGCACCGGTGATCACCAAACCGTTCCGGCCGCACCACTTCTACGACGAGCAGCGCCTGCTGCTCGGCCGTACCCATCGGGCCGGTGAGGTGGTCCGGCTGACCGCGCCGCGCGGCACGGCCGCCGCCTGGACGGTGATCGACCTGGTGGACGCGCACCTGGTCGCGCCGCCCCGCGTGGTCCCCCGCGCGGTGAACGCGCTGTCGTTCGGCGCCGACCCGACCGGCCGGCGGGAGTCCGCCGACGCGTTCGACCACGCGATCGCGTACGCCCGCCGGGTGGACCGCCCGCTCTACCTGCCACCGGGCACCTACCAGGTCAACCGGCACGTCGTCGTGGACGACGTGACGATCGCCGGGGCCGGGAGCTGGTACACGATCGTGCGGGGACGCGAGGTCGCCCTGGACACCCCCGCGCCCGACGGCTCGCGGCACACGGGCGTCGGCTTCTACGGCCGCGACGCCGCCGACGGCGGCAGCAGCAACGTGCACCTGTCCGGTTTCACGATCGAGGGCGACGTACGGGAGCGGATCGACACCGACCAGGTCAACGCCATCGGCGGGGCGCTCAGCCACAGCACGATCGACGGCCTATACCTGCACCACACGAAGGTCGGCATGTGGTTCGACGGGCCGATGACCGGCCTGCGGGTCACGAACACGGTGATCGCCGACCAGATCGCCGACGGGCTGAACTTCCACACCGGCGTCACGCACTCGTCGGTGACGAACTCGGTGGTCCGCAACAGCGGCGACGACGCGCTCGCCATGTGGTCGGAGGGCACGGCGAACGCGTCGAACACGTTCGCGTACAACACCGTGCAGTCGCCGGTGCTCGCCAACGGCATCGCGCTGTACGGCGGCACCGACCTGACCGTCGCGCACAACCTGATCGCCGACCCGGTACGCGAGGGCAGCGCGATCCAGGTGGGCTCCCGGTTCGGGGCCGAGCCGTTCACCGGCCGGCTACGGATCACCGGCAACACCACGGTGCGCGCCGGCACGTACGACCTGAACTGGAACATCGGTCTCGGCGCGATCTGGTTCTACGCGCTGGACCGCAGCATCGACGCCGCGGACATCGTGGTCAGCGGCGACGCGTACCTGGACAGCACGTACAACGCGATCATGCTGGTCAGCGACTGGCCGGTGAAGGACAGCGTCCGCATCGACAACGTGCGCTTCCGCGACATCCGGGTCGACGGCACCGGCACGTCGGTGGTCAGCGCGCGGACGGCGGGCGGGGCGCGCTTCGAGAACGTCGACGCCCGCCACGTGGGCGCGGTCGGTGTGAACAACTGCGGGTCGTTCCACTTCACCCCGGCCGGGTCGGAGTTCACAGTGACCGACCTCGGCGGCAACGACGGCGGGTGGCTCGCCCCGTGGCTGCTGCCCAACACCATCACCTGCGACGACCGGCCACCTGTGGTGCCGCCGCCCCCGCCCTCGCGCTGGTGACACACGATGCGACCCCCGCCGGCCGGGCCGGTGGGGGTCGCGTCCGGGTCGATCAGGCCTCGGTGAGCTGGCCGCGCAGCTTGGTCAGGGCACGGGCGAGCAGCCGGGACACGTGCATCTGGGAGACACCGACCCGGGCGGCGATCTCGCTCTGGGTCAGGTTGCCGTAGAAGCGGAGCGTGAGGATCTTCTGCTCCCGCTCGTCGAGCGTGGCGAGCGCCGGGCCCAGGGAGGCGCGCAGGTCGGCCAGCTCGTACTCGTTGTCCTCGGTGCCGAGCGTGTCGCCCAGCTCGGTGGCGCTGTCGCCGTCGCCGATCGGGGTGGACAGCGAGACCGCGTTGTACGCGCGGGCGCCCTCCAGGCCCTCGAGCACCTCTTCCTCGGTGACGTCGAGGTGGGCGGCGATGTCGGCGACGGTCGGCGCCCGGTTGAGCGTCTGGGTCAGCGTGCTGTTGGCCTCGGAGATGCGCAGCCGCAGCTCCTGGAGGCGGCGCGGGACCCGGATGTTCCAGGTGCGGTCGCGGAAGTGCCGCTTGATCTCGCCCAGGATGGTCGGGATGGCGAAGCCGGCGAAGTCGACACCGCGCGAGGCGTCGAACCGGTCCACCGCCTTGATCAGGCCGAGCGCCGCGGTCTGCGCCAGGTCGCCGGCCGGCTCGCCGCGACCGCTGTAGCGGGCGGCCAGGTGGTTCGCCAGCGGCAGCCACGCCTCGATGACCTGGTTGCGCAGGGCGGCCCGCTGCGGGTGGTCGGCGGGCAGGGCGGCGAGCGCCGCGATCAGCTCGCCGGCGCGGGTCTCCTCACCGGTCTGCGGCGCGCGATGCACCTCGGTGGCGGTCGATGCCATGGTCATCGTGGTCATGCTGCCCTTCCTGTCCTCGGAGAACGGGTGGCCCTCCCACACCGGTCGTGCCAGCCACACTAGACCAAAGGCCACGGCCAAATCAACCGAACGGACGATGGAGATTTTGTGTCATATCCGGACATAGAGCCGATACGGGCGTGTCAGCGAGGCAGCAGCGGCCGGTAGTCGGCGGCGGTGAGCGGCAGCGCGGACAGGCTCCCGTCCGCGCGCGGCACCTCCAGCGGCTGCCCGTCCCGGCGGAACGCCACGCTGTAGACGTCCGGCCGCTGAGTGAGGCTGCACACGATCTGCCCGAAGGCGAGCACCTCGTCGTTGCGGCCGGTCTCCTCCCCGGCCTGACGCACGTCGACGGTGGCCAGCGTGCCGGTCAGTGTCGCCCCGGCCACCGCCACCGTGCCGGGCAGCGCCGTGGCCAGCCCCTGGCGGCGCTCGCCGCCGTCCGGCCCGGCCAGCAGGTGCTGCAGGTGCGCGTCCACCCCCGGCAGTCCGTCCACCCGGCGCGTGACCACGACCAGCCCGTCGTCCCGGACGAAGCAGAACGGCTCGTCCACCCGCCCGTCCCCGTCCACCCTCGAGGACACCGCCGGCGTCGGGAACGCGCCCGGTGGCGTCTTCACCAGCCGGGGCTCGTCGTCCACCGGCACCCCGCAGCCGGCCAGCAGCACGACCGCGAGCAGGCCGGGCAGGAGCCGCCGCCGGCTCATCGCAGCGCTCCCGGCAGTTCGACGCGGAAGCGGGCGCCGGGTGCGCGGTCCAGCACGGCGGCCGTTCCGCCGTGCGCGGCGGCGTGCTGCGCCACCAGGGCGAGCCCGAGGCCGGTGCCGTCGGTGCCGGCCCGGTCGTGCGCCGCCCGCCCCCTGACGAACCGGTCGAAGATGATCTCCCGATCGGCGGGCGGCACGCCCGGCCCGCTGTCATCGACCTCCAGCACGCCCACGCCGTCGCGCCCGGCGAGACGTACGGCGACCGGCCCGCCGCCGTACCGCTCGGCGTTCTCGAGGAGGTTCAGCAGCGTCTGGGCGAACCGGCGCCGGTCGACCCACCACAGGCGCGGGGCGTCGCCGTCGAGAGCCACCAGGCTCTCCGGCAGCGACCGTTCCCGGCAGGTGGCGCGGGCCAGCTCCACCACGTCGACCGTCTCGCGGTGGGCCGGCTGCTCGGTGCGGGCCAGCTGGATGAGGTCGTCGACCAGGCGCTGGAAGCGGGTCACCTCGTCGGCGACCAGGCCCGCCGCGGTGGCGGTGCGCTCGTCCTGGTGCTCCCGGCGGCGGTGGAGCACGCTCGCGGCGGCGGCCAGGGTCTGCAGCGGCGAGCGCAGCTCGTGGCTCACGTCGGCGGCGAAGCGCCGGTCCCGCTCGATGCGGTGCACCAGCTTGTCGACCATCTCGTTGAACGAGCTGGACAGGCGGGTGAGGTCGGGATCGGTGGTCGGGTCGAGCCGGGTGGCGAAGTCGCCCGCCGCGATCCGCTCCGCCGCGTCGGCGACGGCGGTGAGCGGACGCAGACTGTGCCGGGTGGCGTACCAGCCGAGCGCCGCGCCCGCTCCGGCGACCATGATCGCCACGGCGATCAGCGCCAGCCCCACCACCTGGAACGTCTCCTCGACCTCCCGCAGCGACGTCAGCTCGTAGTAGCCGAGCGCCCCGGGCAGCGGCACGCCGACCAGCAGCGCGGGCTGCCCGTCGAGCCGGATCCGCTGCACCGCGGGCTTGCCGTCGGCCACCATGCGCTGCAACTCCACCGGCACCGAGCTGGCGCCCACGTCGGCGGTACGGGCGTACCAGCCGTCGGGCAGGTGCAGCAGCGGCCGGCGGGTGCTGCCGGTGTCGAGCGAGCGCAGCACGGCCACCACGTCCGGGGTGCCGGTGTCGAGGCCGGAGCGGACCACCGCGGCGTCGTAGTAGGCGGCCCGGATCGCGGTGCGCTCCCGCTCGTCGAGCAGCGAGCGCCGGGTCAGGTCGTACGAGAAGAGGGCCATCAGCGCCGACAGCAGCAACGCGCCGACGGCGAACGCCGCGGTGACCCGGGCGCGCAGGCCGGGGCGGGTCATCGCTGGAGCTTGTAGCCGAGGCCGCGCAGGGTGACCAGGTGGCGCGGGTTGGCCGGGTCGGATTCGATCTTCTGGCGCAGCCGGCCCACGTGCACGTCGACGAGCCGCTCGTCGCCGGTCTCGTAGCCCCAGACACGGCTGAGCAGCTGCTGGCGCGACAGCACCCGGCCGGCGTGCTCGGCCAGCTCGCAGAGCAGCCGGAACTCGGTGCGGGTCACCGGCACCGGCCGGCCCGAGCGCCGCACCTCGCCGGCCTCCGCGCTGATCTCCAGGTCGCCGAAGAACTGGGCGGGCACCGGCCCGGCCACCGTGCGTACGCGCCGGCGCAGCGCCCGCAGCCGGGCCGACAGCTCCTTGATCGCGACCGGCTTCACCACGTAGTCGTCGGCGCCGGCCTCCAGCGCGGCGACGATGTCGTGGGTGTCGTCGCGGGCGCTGATCACCACGACCGGCACGTCGTCGTCGCGGCGCAGCTGACGGATGCAGTCGAACCCGTTCATGCCGGGCAGCATGAGGTCGACGAGCACGTAGTCCGCCGGCTTCTCCCGCTGCCGGCGCAAGCCGTCCTCCGCGGTCGGCGCGCCGTACGCGTCGTAGCCCTCCTCCTCCAGGGCGAGCTGCAGCGCGAGCCGGATGCGGTCGTCGTCCTCGATCACCAGTACGGCCGTCATATGGGCATCATGACCGGCGTGCCACGGGGAGCCCAATCGCGTGGGCCGTTCGTGGTTTTTGTCATCGAACCGTCATACAACCGTCCGGGGACCTCCAAGATCCCTGCGCAGAGTGGGGTCTGACCTCGTCCCACCACGGAAGCGACCCGATGCCCGCAACCCTGCCGTCCCCGCCGGAGTCCGCCGTGCCGCACGTGCGCGTGGACATCACCGACGAGCTGGACCTCGCCGGGCTGCCCGAGGTCGCCCACGTGCTGGACCGCATCCTCGCGCTGCGGCCCCGCGAGCTGACGATCGACCTCGCCGCGTGCCGGCATGTGGACGCCGCCGCCGTCGCGCTGCTGCTGGACGTGCACCGACGGCTCGCGCGGCAGGGCGGCGTGCTCACGCTGAGCAATCCGCACCCGCGCATCCGGCGGATCCTGGAGACCTCCGGGCTGGGCGCCGTACCCGTCGTCGACACGCCCCGTCCGGCCGCGCGCGGCCGGGCCCGGGTCGCGTCCGAATCACGCTGAGGAGGAGTGGTGACCGGCAGCACGCTCGTCGGAGCGCTCGTGGTGGGCCTGGCAGTCGGCGGGCTGGGACGGCTCGTCCTGCCGGGGCGCAAGGCTGTCCCGGTCTGGCTGACACTCGCGCTCGGTGTGGCGGCCGCGCTGCTGGGCGCGATCGTGGTCGGGCTGGTGGACCGGCGCACCGACGGATCGCCGGTGCTGCCGCTGGTGGTGCAGTCCGGTTTCGCCGCCGTGGCGGTCGTGCTGGCGGTGGTCGCCGCGGGCCGGCCGGAGGCGGAGGGTCAGACGCCGCCCGCGCCGGGCGGCCGGCGGAAGGAGGAGGTGTGACTGTCGTACCAGCGGAGCACCTGATGATGCTCATCTGTGACGGCTGCGGCGACAGCGTCACCGGTACCGGCGCCACGCTTCCCGACGCCGAGGTGGTGTGGACGCTGGTGTTCGAGCACGACTGGGTCGGTTCCCCGTTCGCGTCCGGCCCGCACCACTGCCCCCGCTGCAGCACCCGGGCGGCCATCGCCGAGGACGGCCTGGGCCTGGACGACCTGGAACAGGTGGCGGGCACCCCGGCCGCGCACGACGTGGACCCGTCCGCGGCGGTACGCCGGGCCCTCGCCGAGCGCTCCCTGCGCGACGGGATGGAGCTGGTCGACCTGTCCGGGCTCGAGGTGATCGACTCCGCCGGGCTCAGCCTGCTGGTGCGCGCGCACCAGGACGCCCGGCGCGACGGCCGGCGGCTGGGCCTGGTGTCGCCGTCTCGGTTCGTGCTCACCGTGCTGCACACCATGCGGCTCGACGGCGTCTTCACCGTCGTCGACGGCCGCGCCCCGGCGCCGGGGCCCGCGTCCCGGCGACCGGTCCTGACCGAACAGAAGGAGACCTCCCCGTGGTGATGCCCTGGCCGTACCCCGAGTTCCCCTTCACCGGCGGCGGGCCGGAGCCCGACGACGCCGACACCCGGCTCGCGTCGCTTGTCGCGCAGCGGCTCAGCGCCGACTGGACCACCCGGCGGCAGCAGATCACCGTGACCGTGCAGAACCGGGTGGTCATCCTGGCCGGCCTGGTGGCCGACCCGCAGACGCGGCTGGTCGCCGCCGAGCTGGCCTGGGACGTACCGGGCGTGTTCGACGTGTGCAACGCGCTGCGGCTCTACGGCGGGCGGCGCGGCGGCCGCTGAGCCGCGACTGTTGCACGCATCGGCGTCCACCTCTACGCTCGGCCGTGGGAGCGCTCCCCCAGGCCGCCGCGTCGGGCTCACCGGGCAGGTTCACGACGGGCACCCGTCCGATCACCATCAAGCGATGGGACCTTCCCGCATGTTCTCGATTCCCCGCCCGTCCCGGCGGCACCTGCTCGTCGGCGGCGCGGTCGGCGCGCTCGCCCTCGCGGCGGCGGCCGTCCTGCCGTCGCCGAACGCGATGGCGGCGACCGGCTGCGCCGTCACCTACACCACCAACTCCTGGCCCGGCGGCTTCACCGCGAGCGTGGTGGTGCGCAACCTCGGTGACCCGGTGAGCAACTGGACGCTCGGCTTCACCTTCCCCGACGGTGGCCAGCGCGTCGTGCAGGGCTGGTCGGCCACCTGGCAGCAGAGCGGCTCGGCGGTCACCGCGCGCAGCCTGGACTACAACGGCGCGCTCGGCACCGGCGCGAGCACGACCGTCGGCTTCAACGGCTCGTGGACCGGCGCGAACCCGAACCCCACGTCGTTCACGCTCAACGGAACGGCCTGCACCGGCGGCACGAGCACCCCGCCGCCCGCGACCACGCCGCCACCGACCACTCCCCCGCCGACCACCCCGCCCCCCACCACCCCGCCGCCGACCGGCACCACGCCGGTCGCCATCAACGGCCAGCTCCAGGTGTGCGGCGTCAACCTCTGCAACCAGTACGGACGGCCGATCCAGCTGCGCGGCATGAGCACGCACGGGTTGCAGTGGTTCGCCAACTGCTACACCGACGCCTCACTGGACGTGCTGGCGAACGAGTGGCGCTCCGACCTGCTTCGCGTGTCGATGTACGTGCAGGAGCAGGGCTACGAGACCAACCCGGCCGGATTCACCGCCCAGGTGAACACGCTCGTGGACAAGGCCGAGGCCCGGGGCATGTACGCCCTGATCGACTTCCACACGCTCACCCCCGGCGACCCGATGTACAACCTGGACCGGGCCAAGACGTTCTTCGCCAACGTGTCGGCGCGCAACGCCGCGAAGAAGAACGTGATCTACGAGATCACCAACGAGCCCAACGGAGTGAGCTGGTCGACCATCCGCACCTACGCCGAGCAGGTCATCCCGGTGATCCGGGCCAACGACCCGGACGCGGTGATCATCGTCGGCACCCGCGGCTGGTCCTCGCTGGGCGTCTCCGACGGCAGCAACTCCGACGAGATCGTGAACAACCCGGTGCGGGCGCAGAACATCATGTACACGTTCCACTTCTACGCCGCGTCGCACCAGGACAACTACCGCAACGAGGTGCAGCGCGCGGCGAGCCGGCTCCCGCTGTTCGTCACCGAGTTCGGCACCGTCACCTACACCGGTGACGGCGCCGTCGACACCGCCAGCAGCAACGCCTGGCTCGACCTGCTCGACCGGCTGAAGATCAGCTACGCCAACTGGACGTTCTCCGACGCTCCCGAGGGCTCGGCGGCGCTCCGGCCGGGCACCTGCGCGTCCGGCTCGTTCAGCGGCACGTCGGTGCTCACCGAGTCCGGCGCGTACATGCGCGACCGGATCCGCACCGCCGACAACTTCCCCACCTCCTGACCGGGCGGCCGGCGGCGATCCTTTCCCCTTCGGGTCGCCGCCGGTCAGCCCTCCACCAGGCCGGCCCGGCGCCACAGCGCCCGGCCCGGACCGGCGACGAGGCCCAGGTCGGTCAGGTGGTCGGCGATCCGCTGCGCGGACCAGCGCAGCGTGGCCCGCCAGTGCGGATTCGCGCGCGCCGCGGCGCGGCCGGCCGCCGGGTCGATCCCCACCGCCGCGTACGCCCGCGGGTGCACCAGGCGCCGCGTGATCGAGTACGCGGCCCGGCCGATCACCAGCCGCGCGTACGCGAGCGCCACCGGTCCGGCGGCCTCGACCTGCCGGGTCAGCTCGTCGCGGGCGAAGCGCACGTGCCGCGCCTCCTCCACCACATGGATGCGCGACACCATCCGGATCAGGGGCTGCAACGACTCGTCGGCCATGATCTCGCGCTGGAACGAGTCGAGGATCTCCTCCGCGATCAGGATGGCCGCGTACATCTGCGGGCCGGTCGCGGTGGACTTGAGCCAGCGCCCGAGCAGGTGGTCGAACGGCTCGGCGCGGTAGACCGGGGCGCCCGCGGCCTCGATGAGCCGCCCGAACATGATGGAGTGCCGGCACTCGTCGGCGACCTCGGTGAGCGCGTACTGGGCGTGCCGGCTGGTCGGGTCCGCGTCGTAGTACTGCCGGATCAGCATCTGCATGAGGATCGTCTCGAACCAGATCCCGGCGCTGGCCGCGCTGGCGACCTCGTGCTTGGTCAGCTCGACCCGCTGCTCCTCGGTCAGCCCGTCCCACAGTGGAGTGCCGTAGAGGCTGCTGCGCGACGGCGGCAGCCAGTACGCGCCGGGCACCGGTGGCGCCGACCAGTCGATGTCGACCATCGGGTCGTAGCTGGTGCGCACCGAGGCGGAGAGCAGGCGGTCGGCGACCGCCTCGCGCGGGAATCCGGCCATGACCCCTCCATATTGACGTAACTTCGAGTAACTGTTACGAGTGGTAGCATGCGACGCACCACCACCGATGTCAATGGCCCCGACTCCCCCGGGGAGCCGGCCGCACCCCGCCCCGGCGGGCGGCGCGACCGCTGGGCCGACCACCGCGAGCAGCGGCGGCAGGAACTGATCGCCGCCGCCGTCCAGGCACTGCTGCGGCACGGCCCGAGCGTCGACATGGACCAGGTCGCCGCCACCGCCGGGGTCAGCAAGCCGGTGCTCTACCGCTACTTTGCCGACAAGGCACAGCTCTGGCTGGCGGTCAGCGAGATGGTCGCGGCGCGCGTGGTGGCCGCCATCGCGCCCGCCGTGGAGCAGGTACGCGAGGAGCGCGCGCTGGTCGAGGCGACGATCGACGCGTACCTGAGCGTGGTCGAGTACGAGCCGTCGCTCTACCGGTTCCTCGTGCACGAGTCCGGGCATCCCGGCATCCAGCAGGTGGTCACCGGCACCAGCCGGCAGGTGGCGACCGGGCTGGCCCGGGTCATCGGCGACCGGCTGCGCGCGCTCGGACTCGACGCCGGCCCGGCCGAGCCGTGGGCGTACGGGCTGGTCGGGTTCGTCCAGGCGGTCGGCGACTGGTGGACCACGCACGGGCAGCCGATCCACCGGGCCGCGCTCACCGAATACCTGACCACGCTGCTGTGGAGCGGCATCGAGGGGGTCCGCCGGGGCGCGGACCTGCCACCGGAGCTGACCCGCGCGCACGAACGGATCGACAGGTGACCTGGGAGGGCACGGCCCAGGTCGCCGGCACCACGGTACGGCTGCACGGCGGCGGCCGGTTCGAGCCGGTCGACGGCCGCTACCACTGGGCCGGGCGGGTCGAGCCGGAGCCGCGCCTGGTGCGGCTGCTGCGCTCCGGCCGCCGGGACGTGGAGGTCCGGATCGGCGAGCGGGTCACCAGGGCCCGGCTGGCCGAGGTGGACCCGTGGGGCGGTGTCCGCATCACCGGCGTCGGCACGCCACCCTGGCCGCCGGACGACGAGTGATCCGGGCCGTACCGTGAAGGGATGACGCCTCCCGCCACCGTGCTGCTGGTCTTCGGCCGCGGGGTGGTGGCCGGCGACGACGGCTACCGGCTCACCGCGGAGAGCGTCGCGCGCACCGAGGCCGCGGTGGCCTACGTCCGCGCGCACGCCGAGGCGTTCCGCCGCGCGCCGGACGCCCGCGTCGTGTTCACCGGCGGCTGGCCGCACAGCCGGGCCGGCGCGCCCGGCCCGCCCGCCGGATACCGGGAGGCGGAGCTGATGCGGGCGCTGGCGCGCGAGGCCGGCCTCGACGCGTACGCCCGGTCGGCGGCCGAGACCCGCTCCCGCACCACACTGCAGAACCTGGCGCACACCGTCCAGGACGGGCTGCTGGGCGCGGCGGAGTTCACCGCGCGGCACCCGCTCGGGCTGGTCTCCCACCCGTGGCACCTGCCCCGCGTCCGGATGCTGGCCGCACGCGTGCTCGGCCTGTCCGGCCCGGCGCTGACCGACGTGCCGGTGACCGCCCCCGACCCGGTGCCCGTCCGGCGGGAGCGGGCCGCCCGGGCACTGAGCCGGATCGGCCTCCTCGGTGTGCGTACCCCGGAGGCGTCGCTGCGCCGCGAGCGGGCGCTGACCCGCGCCGCCGACCGGATCGGACGCCTCACGCCCCGGCGGTGATTCACCACCGCGCGCCGGGGGTACGAGCGTCCTCGATCGACCCGGCGGGCCGTGCCGGCGGGCGAGTCCACCCGGGAGGTTCCGTGATCGTGCTCGTGCCGGTGTACCGGCCCGGTGACCGGCTGCCGCCGCTGGTCGGCGACCTGCGGGCGGCGCTGCCCGGCGCCGGGGTGCTCGTCGTCGACGACGGCAGCGGCCCGGCCGCCGACGGGGTGCTGCGCGCGGCCCGCGACCAGGGCGCGACGGTGCTGCGCCGCCGGGTCAACCGGGGCAAGGGCGTGGTGCTGCGCACCGGCTTCCGGTACGCCTCGACGCACCTCCCCGGGCGTGACGTGGTCTGTGTGGACGCCGACGGCCAGCACGGCGTGCCCGACGTGTGCGCGGTGGCCGAGCGGACGCGCGCCACCGGCGCGACGACGCTGGGCGTACGCGAGTTCGACGGCGAGGTCCCGGCGCGCAGCCGGTTCGGCAACGCGGCGACCCGGGTGGCGTTCCGGCTGGCGACCGGCCGGGACGTGCGGGACACCCAGACCGGGCTGCGCGCCCACCCGGCCGCCCTGCTCGGCTGGCTCACCACGATCCCCGGTGACCGCTTCGAGTACGAGATGAACGTGCTGCTGCGGGTGGTGCGCGCCGGGCTGCCGGTCGAACAGGTGGACATCGCCACCCGCTACCACGGCGACAACTCGGGGTCGCACTTCTCCGTGCTCGCCGACTCGGTACGGATCTACCGGCCGCTCGCCGCCTCCGCGCTCGCGCGTGTGACCGGGCGCTCCGAGGTGGACGGCCCCCCGGCCACCGCCGTCACGACGTCGCGTCCCACACCTGCGTCTCGAACTGCCTGAGCTGCTCGCGCAGCGACGGCGGATACGTGGTGCGGTACGGGTGCTCCCCGGCCGGGACCACCCGGACCATCTCGTCGATCATCTCCTGCGGATCGCGCTGGTGGCCGAGGTAGTCGCCGAAGTCGGGACGGGGCAGCAGGGCTCCGGACTCGTCCACCACTGGGACATGGTCTCCACGCCGGTGTCGTTGTACCCGGTCCGGTACGGGCCCGGGCTGATCACCGCGACGCGTACCCCGCGCGGTTCCAGCTCGCCCTTCATGGCCCAGGCCAGCGCCTCGATCGCGTGTTTGGTGGCGGCGTAGACGCCGATGAAGGGACGGGTCCGTACGCCCACCGCCGAGGACACCCAGACCACCTTTCCCGCGCCCCGGGCCAGCATCGGCGGCACCAGGTCCTGCGCCAGGTGCAGGTGGCCGAACACGTTCACCTCGAACGACCGGCGGACCCGCTCCATCGGGATCTCCACCACCGCGCCGGCCTCCTGCACGCCGGCGTTGAGCACCAGGATGTCCACCCGGTGCCGGGCCGCGGCGGCCCGGTCGGCCGGGTCGGTGACGTCCAGCTTGATCGCGTCCAGGGTGACGCCGGCCCGCTGCGCCTCGGCGCGCAGTTCGCGGACCTGGGGCCAGACCTGCGCGGCGGCGATCACGTGGTGGCCGTCGCGGGCCAGCCCGAGCGCGGTGCCCCGGCCGAGCCCGCTGCCGGCCCCGGTGATCAGGATGTCGGCCATCGAGCTCAGCCCTGCCGGGCCTTCTGCCGCCGGTCGGACTTGTTGAGGACGAACAGCTTGCCCCGGCGCCGGACCACGATCGAGTCGGCCTTGCGCTTGAGCGCGCGCAGGGAGCTTCGGACCTTCATATCCGCTCCTTCGGTTCCCGCCGGTGTCCGTCCGGCACGGGTACCCGCCGGCGCGGCGCTCATGCCCGAGCGGGGTGGTGGCGTCGCCGTGGCGGGACGCCACCACCTCGTCGTACGGGCGGATCAGGCGGTCGTGCAGGTGCTCCCGTTCAGCGTGAACGAGGCGGGCCGGCCGGTGTTGCCGGTGTGGGTGGCCTGGAAGCCGATGTCCACCGAGCCGCCCGGCGGGATCGACGCGTTGTAGGACACGTTGCGGGCGGTCACCGCGCCGCTGGACGGGCTGTACGTGGCGTTCCAGCCGCCGGTGATCGTCTGGCCGCCCGGCAACGTGAACGCGAGGTTCCAGCCGTTGATCGCCGTGGTGGACGTGTTGGTGATCGTCACCGCGGTGGTCAGGCCGTTGTTCCAGGCGTTCACCACGTACCCGACCCGGCAGGCGCCCGACGCCGGCGGCGTGGTCGGCGGCGTCGTGGTGGGCGGAGGCGGAGTGGTGGGCGGAGGCGTCGTCGGCGCAGGCGTCGTCGGCGCAGGCGTGGTGGGGACGGCCGTGGTGGGCGGCGGCGAACTGAAGTCCAGGCCGAAGAAGCGGATGACCTGCGCCGCGTCCACCGGCAGGTTGTGCGTGACGCCCTGCATGCTGATCGCCTCGACGGTCGCGGTGCCGCCGGTGCCGCCGTAGCGGGTACGGGTGTAGCCGGGCTGCGGACTGTCCGTGTAGTCGGGCGTCTGGCTCAACCCGTTGACGTTCGTCCACTGGTCGATCTGCTCGCCGAAGTTCGGGTAGCGCAGCGTCTCGTCGTTGGTGCCGTGCCAGATCTGCATCCGCGGGCGCGGACCGGTGTAGCCGGGGTAGGCGTTGCGCACCAGGTCACCCCACTGCTGCGGGGTCTTCAGCACCTGACCGTTGGCGCACTCGCTGTTCCACTCCGAGCCGTTCGTGGTGGCGAAACAGCCGAACGGCACACCGGCGAAGGCGGCGCCGGCGCGGAACACGTCCGGGTAGTCGCCGAGCAGGACGTTCGTCATCATCGCCCCGGACGAGGTGCCGGTGGTGAAGATTCGCTGCGAGTCGACCGGGTAGCGCTGGCGTACGTAGTCCACCATCGACTTGACGCCCACCGGGTCGCTGCCGCCGTCCCGACGCAGCGCCTGGGGCGAGGAGACGTCGAAGCACTTGCTGCTGCGGGTCACCGACGGGTAGATCACGATGTAGCCGTACCGGTCGGCGAGCGCCGCGAACTGGGTGCCCGAGTACATGGCCGGGCCGCTGCCGGTGCAGTAGTGGTTCACCACGAGCAGCCCGGGACGGGCCGCCACGGTGTCCGGGACGTACAGGTACATGCGCAGGTTGCTCGGGTTGGTGCCGAAGTTCGTCACCTCGGTCAGCGCGGCGGCCGAGGCCGGACCGGGGACGGCGAGCGCCGCCGCCACGGCGAGCCCGGCAGCGGCCAGCGCCGCGCCGAGCAGCCGGAGTCTGCTCTTTCTGGACAGCATGCTGTTCTCCTCGGTGGTGGGAACGCCGCGCGACGCGGCGTTCTCGCCGGCGAGGCGCCTGCGACGGGCGGCCCGGACCCTCGGAGACGAGATAGACAGTCGCGGATCGATGCGACTCGAATCGGAGTCTAGGCCCCGCCCGGCGGGCCGACAACCGCCGCGGTCACCCGGCGGGCGCGGTCGGGGTGGGTGAGCACGTCCACGCTGTCCACGTACTGGTCCACCGCGCCCACCGGCGGACGCTCGCGCAACTCCGGGTCGCTGATCGCGGCCCGCAGCGCCTCGACGAACCGGCAGGCGTGCAGCACGAGGAACGGCCGGTCGTGGAACGGCCGCGCCGCCGGGTCCACCGGCGGCGCCAGCGCGGCGTCGTTCGTCCAGCCGGCCACCGTCTCCAGCGCCCGGACCAGGCCGGGCTGCCGGGCCGCCCAGTCACCCGGGCCGAGCGCGGCGCCGAGCCCGTCTGCCACCGGCGCCGCGTCCGGCAGCGTCGCGAACACCGTGCCGAGCCATTTCGCGTACGGGGGCCAGCGCCGGTGCAGCAGTAGACCGAGGCGCATCAGGTCCCGGGCCAGCCCGGCGACCACGACCCGGCTGCCCAGGTCGTCGCCGACCTCGGCGCAGCGGCCGGCCAGGTGCTCGGCCTGGGCGACCCGCTGCCACCCGGAGGCCAGCACGTGCCGCCACACGTCGTCCGGATACCACGCGAGCCGGGCGCGGACACCGGTGAGCGCGCCGTCGAGCCCGTCGTGGAACACCGCTCCCCCGGTCAGCTCGGCCAGGCGCTGCGTCGGCGTCGCCAGCCAGTCCGCCACCGACATCCCGGCGCGCGGATCGGTGCCGAGCCGGTCGCGCAGCCAGCCGCCGAGTTCGTCCACCGTCACGCCGTGCCGGTCGCCGTCGGCGTGCACCGTGCCGAGCCGCGCCTCCGGCCCGCCGGCGTACCGGGTCGGCCAGCCGAGGAACCGCGCCGGCAACTCCGCGTCCAGCACCGCCCGTACCGGCGCCACGTCGTGCGTCCTGCCCACGAAGACCTGGGTACGCGGACCCCAGTCGTGGTCGGTGGAGCGGGGCGTGTCGAGGCCGAGCAGCTCGGAGCCGCCGTCGAGCAGACCGGCGGAGTACGGCAGGCCGGGCAGCCGCCGCGCCAGCAGCGGACCCACCACCTCGTCGTGGAACCGGCGGGCCAGGGTCAGGCCGGGTACGAAGCTCACCCCGCCAGTCTGCTCATGCCGCGCCCCGCGCGCGCCCGGGTTTCCGGCCCGGCGGTCGCCTCCCCCATCTCGTCACAGGGCTGTGGAAGGCTTGTCGCCGTGGCACACCGACAGCCGATCCTCCTGATCGACTCCCCCAGCCTCTACTTCCGCGCCTACTTCGGCATCCCCGAGTCGGCCGCGAAGACCGACAACGGCCAGCCGGTGAACGCCGTACGCGGCTTCCTCGACATGCTCGCCCAGCTCGTGCGCACCCGCCGGCCCGACCGCATGATCTGCGCGCTCGACCACGACTGGCGGCCGGCGTGGCGGGTCGAGCTGCTGCCGTCGTACAAGGCGCACCGGGTCGCGCCCGAGGGCGGCGAGGTCGTGCCGGACACGTTGTCCCCGCAGGTGCCGATGATCCTCGAGGTGCTGGATGCGCTCGGCATCCCCGCCGTGGGCGCCACCGGCTACGAGGCCGACGACGTGCTCGGCACGCTCTCGGTGACCCAGCCGGGCCCGGTCGAGGTGGTCTCCGGCGACCGCGACCTGTTTCAGCTCGTCGACGACGCGCACCCGGTGCGCCTGCTCTACGTCGGCCGGGGCGTGGCCAAGCTGGACGACTGCGACGACGCGGCGGTCCGCACCCGTTACGGCGTGCCCGCCGACCGGTACGCCGACTTCGCGGCGCTGCGCGGCGACCCCAGCGACGGCCTGCCCGGCGTCGCCGGGGTCGGCGAGAAGACCGCCGCCCGGCTGATCGACCGCTACGGCGGCCTCGACGGCATCCTGGCCGCGCTCGACGACCCGCGCTCCGGATTCGCGCCGGGGCTGCGGGCCAAGCTCGACGCCGCCCGCGACTACCTGGCGGTGGCGCCGAAGGTGGTCCGGGTCGCCACCGACGTGCCGCTGCCCGAGCTGGACCCGACACTGCCGACGGCGCCGAGAAATCCGGACCGGCTGCTGGAGCTGGCGCAGCGCTGGAACCTGGCCGGCTCGTGCCGCCGTCTGGTCGACGCCCTCGCGGGCGACCGATCGTGATCAGTTGATCACGGTCGGCGGTCGGTGCTCCGGCGCGACGGGAACTGAGCGCCGGGCTGCGCCAGCGTCGAGCGGGCCCGCAGGCCGACCGGGTCCGGCGCCGGCTCGGCGGGGGCAGCCGTGGACGGTCCGTCGTCGAGCCTCGAACTGATGTACGCGGCCCCGGCGCGGTCGTCGTCCGACGGCGCGGCGAGCAGCGCGTAGACCAGCCCGACCACGCCGAAGACCACGGCGAGCACGATCGGCACCAGCAGTCCGCTCACCTCGGTGCCGGAGGCCGGCCCGCGGCTCTCGTGCAGGTGCACCGACAGCGCGCTCATGCCGGTGAAGTGCATGCCGTTCACCGCGATGCCCATGACCAGCGCGGAAGCGGCGATGGCGAGCACCCGCCGGACGGTCATCGCCAGCCAGAGCGCCACGGTGGCGGCCACGATCGCGATGACCACGGAGAGCGTCACCCGCAGCGGGTCGTAGCCGAACGAGCCGTCCAGGCGCATCGCGGCCATGCCGGTGTAGTGCATGGCGGCCACCCCGGCGCCGGTGAAGAACCCGCCGGCCAGCAGCCGGGGCGCGGCGAGCCGGCCGGTGCCCACGATCCACAGCCCGATGCCGACCGACACCACCGCGATCACCGTGCTGGCGGCCGTCAGCGGCACGTCGTACCGGATACGGGTGCCGCTGACGGCGAACCCGAGCATCGCCATGAAGTGCATGGCCCAGATGGCGGTGCCGCCCAGCGCCCATGCCGCGAGCAGGCCCCACCAGGCACGCTGCCCGCCGCTGGTGGCGGTCCGGATCCGCCCGGCGCAGACCAGCCCGAGCGCCGAGCCGAGCACCGACAACGCGTAGCTGAGCGCGGGTGTGATCCACCCGTACTCGAAGTGATTGATCTCGCCCACGACGCCCTTCCCTCACCTCGGCCGAGCGCGAAGCACGGCACGCCCGGGGGCAATGATCGGGCAGGCCCTGATCAGGGCATGCATCGACCCCCCGAGAATTCGCGCAGTGGCAGCGTCGTGACGCAGCGATGCGTCGGTTTTCGGCCGCGCGTGACCGAAAGTGATCCTCAGGCCGAGGCGTGGTAGGCCAGCACACCCCGGTTGACCGCCGCGATGGCCTGGCGGGCCGTGCCACGCAGCTCGGCGGAGGCGCCACCGGAGTCGGCGACCTGGCCGAGCAGGTCGACCACCTGGCGCGCCCAGCGGACGAAGTCGCCCGCCGGCATCTCCCCGTCGATCTGGTGGCCGCTGGCCAGCACCTTCGCCAGCGCCTCGCCGCGCGCCCAGCGGTAGATCGGCCAGGCGAAGCCGAGATCCGGCTCCCTGGTCACGGCGAGGCCGCGCGCCGCCTCGTCCGCCTCGATGTCCCCCCACAGCTTGAGCGTCTCGTCGACCGCGTCGGCGACCGCGCCACGCGGCAGCGACGCCCGCTCGTCGACGTCCCGCCGGGCCTCGAAGACCACCACCGACACGGCGGCGGCCAGCTCGGCCGGGGACAGGCCGTCCCACACGCGGCGGCGCAGGCACTCGGCCACCAGCAGGTCGGCCTCGGTCCAGATCCGGGCCAGCATCCGCCCGGCGTCGGTGACCTCGCCGTCGGCGGCCAGGTAGCCGCGCGCGGTCAGCAGTGCGACGATCCGGTCGAAGGTCCGGGCCAGCGAGCCGGTCCGCCCGGACACCCGCTGACGCAGCTCCTCGGTGTCGCGTTCCAGCCGGCGCCGCCGCTCCGCCCAGCGGGCGTGCTCCTCCCGGTCCGGGCAGGCGTGGCACGGGTGCGCGCGCAGCTCGACGCGGAGCTGGCTGAGCCGGTGGTCCTCCCCCGCCGCCTGACGGGACCGGCCGCCCCGCCGCCCGCCGTGCCGGTCCAGGCCGGTGCCGCTGACCGCCGCGGCCAGATCCCGCCGGGCCGCGGGCGAACGGTGGTTGAAGTGCTTCGGCACCCGGATCCGGGTGAGCACCTCGGCCGGAGTGGTGAAGTCGCCGGGGGTGACCCGCCCGGCCCAGCGGTCCTGGGTGAGGACCAGCGGCCGGGGCTCGCCGAACCCGCCGGTGGCCGGGTCCAGCACCACCGCCAGGCCGGCTCGCCGCCCGGACGGCACCCGGATCACGTCACCGACCCGCAGCCGCTCCAGCGAGGCCACGGCCGCCGCCTTGCGCTGGGTCTGGCCCTGCCGGGCGATGGCGCGTTCCCGGTCGGCGATCGCCACCCGCAGCGCGAAGTACTCGTCGAAGTCGCCGTGGTGGCAGGCGGCCTCCGCGCCGTACGCCTCGATCGTCTCGGTGTTGCGCTGCACCTGCCGGGCCAGGCCGACCACCGACCGGTCGGCCTGGAACTGCGCGAACGAGGACTCCAGCAGTTCCCGGGCCGGCGCCGCGCCGACGCTGCCGACCAGGTTGACCGCCATGTTGTACGAGGGCCGGAAGCTGGAGCGCAGCGGATAGGTGCGCGTGGAGGCGAGCCCGGCGACGTGCCGGGGGTCGGTCTCCGGCGACCAGACCACCACCGCGTGGCCCTCCACGTCGATGCCCCGGCGGCCGGCCCGGCCGGTGAGCTGGGTGTACTCGCCGGGGGTGAGGTCGACGTGGGCCTCGCCGTTGAACTTGACCAGGCGTTCCAGCACCACGCAGCGGGCCGGCATGTTGATGCCCAGCGCGAGCGTCTCGGTGGCGAAGACGGCCTTGACCAGCCCGCGGACGAACAGCTCCTCGACGACCTCCTTGAACGCCGGGAGCATGCCGGCGTGGTGCGCGGCCAGGCCCCGCTCCAGCCCGTCCAGCCACTCCCAGTAGCCGAGCACGGACAGGTCCTCGCCGGGGATGGCGGTGACCCGCGACTCGACCACCCGGCGGATCTCGGCGCGTTCGTCCGGGGAGGTGAGGCGCAGCCCGGCGGCGAGGCACTGCTGCACGGCGGCGTCGCAGCCGGCGCGGCTGAAGATGAACAGGATGGCCGGGAGCAGCCCTTCCCGGTCGAGCCGGTCGACGATGTCCGGGCGCATCGGGCCACGCCAGCGGGGGCCGCGCCGCCCGCCGCCGGGGCCGGCGCTGCGGCCCTCGCCCAGTTCCAGGCGCCGCATCGTGTCGCGGGTGTAGCGCAGCAGCTCGGGGTGCACGTCGTGCTTGCGGGCGGCGTCGGCGTCGTGGAACAGGTCGAACATCCGCTTGCCGACGAGCATGTGCTGCCACAGCGGTACCGGGCGGTGCTCGGAGACCACCACGGCGGTCTCGCCGCGCACGGTGACCAGCCAGTCGGCGAACTCCTCGGCGTTGGAGACGGTGGCCGACAGCGACACCAGCGTGACCGACTCCGGCAGGTGGATGATCACCTCTTCCCAGACCCCGCCGCGGAACCGGTCGGCCAGGTAGTGGACCTCGTCCATCACCACGTACGCCAGGCCCTCGAGGGTGGCCGAGCCGGCGTAGAGCATGTTGCGCAGCACCTCGGTGGTCATCACCACCACCGGCGCGTCCCCGTTGATCGCGTTGTCGCCGGTGAGCAGGCCGACGTGCGCGGCGCCGTAGCGGTCCACCAGGTCGTGGTACTTCTGGTTGGACAGCGCCTTGATCGGCGTGGTGTAGAAGCACTTGCGCCGGGTCGCGGGCGCGTCGCCGCCGGGCCGGCCGCGCAGCGCCAGGTGCACCGCGAACTCGCCCACCACGGTCTTGCCGGCGCCGGTGGGGGCGCAGACCAGCACGCCGCTGCCCCGCTCCAGCGCCTCGCACGCCTCGCGCTGGAAGTCGTCGAGATCGAACCCGAGATCCAGGGAGAATTCGTCCAGGGCCGGGAAGGCGGAGGCCTGCGCGGCCCGGCGGCGCGCCGCGGCGTACCGCTCGGCGGGGCTCGACATGGATCCAAGATTAATCGGTGCCGCCGAGGAGTACCGGTCAAGGCCATCCGGCAGGACGGTCGGAGCGGTCGGTAGGGTGCACGACGTGCCGGACCGTACCGAACTGCCCCACGTCTCGAGCGGCGCCGACGACGCCGTCCGCCCGGGCCCGTCCCGCCGGCCCGTGGAGGCGGTGCTCTTCGACTTCCACGGCACCCTCGCCCAGGTGGAGGAGCCGCTGGACTGGGTGCTCGCCGCCGCGGCCGCCTGCGGCGTCGAACTGGACCGGATCCGGGCCACCTCGCTCGCCGACCGGCTGCTCACCGCCGGGCGTGCCGGTGGCCCGCTGCCGGCGCGGGTGCCGCCCCGGCTGGCCGAGCTGTGGGCCGACCGTGACCTGTACCCGCACGCGCACCGGGGCGCGTACACCGGGCTGGCCGAGACCGTGGACACCGGCATCGACGGGTTCGCCGACGCGCTCTACGAGCGGGTGCTGGTGCCCGAGGGCTGGGTGCCGTACCCGGATACGGCACCGGTGCTGGGTGCGCTGCGGTCCGCCGGGGTGAAGGTGGCAGTGGTCAGCAACATCGGCTTCGACCTGCGGCCGCTGTTCGCCGCCTGGGACCTCGACGCGCTCGTCGACGCGTACGCGCTGTCGTACGAGGTGGGGCGCTGCAAGCCGGACCCGGGCATCTTCCTGCGGGCCTGCGGGATGCTCGGCGTCGACCCGGAGCGCACCCTCATGGTGGGCGACACCCCGGCCGACGCGGGCGCGGTGGCGGCCGGGTGCGGGGTGCTGGTGCTGCCCTGCGCCGACGCGGGCCGCCCGAACGGACTCGGCGCGGTGCTGGACCTGGCCGGGGCCGTCTGAGAACACCCCCCAGCGGCGCAAACGCGTCGCGGCGCACCGGCTACCGTCAGGGGCATGACCGGTGCCCACCCCTTGCCGCCGCGTGCGCCGGGACGGCTCGGCGGGGTCGCGCTGGTGCTCGGCGGGGCCCTGTCGGTGCAGTTCGGCTCCGCGCTGGCCGCGCTGCTGTTCCCGCGTACCGGGGTGGCCGGGGCGGTGACGCTGCGGCTGACCATCGGCGCCCTGCTGATGCTCGTGGTCTGCCGCCCCCGGGTACGCGGGTACGGACGCCGCGACTGGGCCTCGGTGCTGGCGTTCGGGCTGGCCCTGGCCGGCATGAACTCGATCTTCTACCAGGCGATCGAGCGGATCCCGCTCGGCCCGGCCGTCACCCTGGAGGTGCTCGGGCCGCTGGCGCTTTCGGTGATCGCCGCGCGCCGGGTGGCCGCCTGGTGCTGGGCCGCGCTGGCACTGGCCGGGGTGGTCCTGCTCGGCCAGGGCGGGTTCGACCGGCTCGACCCGGCCGGCGCCGCGCTGGCCCTCACGGCGGGTGCCATGTGGGCCGCGTACATCGTCTGCTCGGCGCGCATCGGCGCGCGGTTCCCCGGCGCGGACGGGCTGGCCCTCGCGCTGACCGTCGCGGCGCTGCTGACGCTGCCGTTCGGGCTTGCGGACGGCGGTGGCCGGCTGGCCGACCCGGTGGTGCTGGGGCTCGGCACCGGGCTGGCGCTGCTCGCGTCGGTGCTGCCGTACAGCCTGGAGCTGGCCGCGTTGCGGCGGCTGCCGACGGCGACGTTCGCGGTGATGATGAGCCTCGGACCGGCGATCGCCGCGGTGGCCGGCTGGCTGGTGCTCGGGCAGGCACTGCGCCCGGTCGAGGTGCTCGCCATCGCGCTCGTGGTCGCCGCGAGCGCCGGCGCGGTCCGCGCCGCCGCCCCTCCAGCAGCGCCTCCGCCTCCGCCCGCCCCGCCTTCACCCGCGCCGCCGGCCGTTGCCGGCCCGCCGGGTGCCGCGGATGCGCCGGTGGTCAGCGCAGCAGCCGCAGCGCCGCCGGCACGGCAGTGACGGTCACCGGCAGGTCGAGGGAGCGCTCCCCGTCGGCGTACGTGGTGATGCCCTCGGCGGCCAGCTCCACCGTCCGCGCCCGGTAGACGCGCGCCAGCGGGTGCGTGACGTGGGTGCCCTGGTAGATCTGCGGCTTGACCCGCATCAGCGTGCGCCTGTCGAACCGCCCGCCCACCACCACGTCCAGCAGGCCGTCGTGCGGGTCGGCGTCCGGGCAGATCCGCATGCCGCCGCCGTAGCTGGCCGTGTTTCCCACCGCGACCAGCACCGCGTCGACCTCCTGCGCCTGTCCGTCGAGGACCAGCCGGTAGCGGCGTGGTCGCAGCCGGGCCAGCTCCACCACGATCGCCAGGTCGTACCGGCGGGGGCCGCGCGGCCAGCGCATCCGGTTGGCGCGTTCGTTGACGATCGCGTCGAAGCCGGCCGCGAGCACCGCCCCGAACCAGCGGTCGGCCTCGCCGGGCCGGGACAGCCGCGCCAGGTCGACCGGGCGGGAACGGCCGGCGGCGAGCGCCGCGGTGATCACCTCGACGGCGGCCATGGGGTCGGCCGGGAATCCGGTGTCCACGGCGAAGTCGTTGCCGGTGCCCGCCGGGACCGGCCCGAACGGCACGGCGGTGCCGGCGACCGCCTGCAACGCGCGGTGCATCGTGCCGTCGCCGCCCACCGCGACGAGCGCCCCGGCGCCGCCGGCGACCGCGGCGTGGCACGCCGCCTCCGCCTCCCCGGGGGTACGCGCGCGCAGCAGCTCGACCGGGCGGCCCGCTCCGGCGAGGCGCTCCAGGATGCCGGGCAGCAGACCGCGGTGCCGCCCCCGGCCCGCGGTCGGGTTGGCGAGCACGGCGACGGGGCCGGGCGGGACATGATCGTGCGCGGTCACGGCGAGCACCGTACGGCACAGGTCCCGCAGGTCACCAGAGCGACATCGCGGACATGCGGCCGGCGCACGCCGACGGCGCCCGGCAGGGGGTGCCGGGCGCCGTCGCGGGGGTGGTTCAGGGCAGGTCGATCGGGCGCAGCACCCGGTCCACCGCGTGGGCGATCTGCTTGTTGCCCTTGTTGATGTCGTACCGCACCACCTTGGCGTTGCGGTCGCTGGTGTCGGCGTCGACAAGGCGCACCTGCCGGCCGAACCAGTAGTGCTTCACGTCCACCTCGACGGTGGCGCCGAGCGCGGTGGTCAGGTCCGCGCCGTCGGCCTTCAGCGCCGCCTTGCGGTCGATCGTCGCGCCAGGCACGACGTGGTAGAGCAGGACATCCTCCACGGTGTCCACGCCCAGGCCGGCGACCGCGTCGAACGCGGCCTTCTCGCCCGGCAGCTTCTTCGCGGCGGTGATGTCCCGGACCAGCTCGCGGAACGCGTAGTCGTTCGGCACGAACGCGGTGAGCGCGACGTTGCCGTCGGTGAGCACCTTCACCGGCGAGTCCGGCTTGGCCTGCAGCACCGTCAGGACCGCCTTCGTGAGCACGTCGAAGTCCCACGGATTGCGGTCGAAGCCGCTCTTGTCGGCGGTGAGCACGGCGGCCAGCGACCGCGTACCCGGCTGCTTGGCACCGGCCTGGGCGGGCACGGCGACGGCGGTGGTGGCCACCGCCGCGGCCGTGGCGCCCACGGCCAGCCGGGCGGCGAGACGAGCGATGTTCATCGGGGAGCCTTTCGTCGAAGCGACCAGGTCCGTGACTGTCGTCACGACCATTGCTTCGCCCGCACCGTCCCCGGTGGATGCAGCCGGATCGACGCGTTTTCCCGGCCGCCTCAGCGCACCACCAGCCGCTTGCTCACCGACGGCACGCCGTCGCCCTTGACCTTCAGCGACCAGTCGCCGGCCGCGCCGAGCGTCACCACCGTCTCGGCAGTGCCGTTGGCCTCCGCCTTCATCTCGGCGACCCGCTTGCCGTCGGGGTTGAGCACGTACAGCGTCCGGGCTCCGGCGGTCTTGTTCGTCACCTTGAACGCGAGCTTCTCGCCGGGCTCGGCGATCAGGGCGTCCACACCGGTCATCGCGTCGTCGGTCAGCTCGATGGCCACCGACCGGTCGTAGGCCACCTCGGCCGCGGCGCTGGCAAGGTTGCCGTCGTCCGACACGGTGATCTTCGTGCGCACGCCGTCGCCCTGCCGGCCGGGCTTGCAGGCCACCTCGTACGTGCCGGTCTGCAGCGAGGCACGCAGGTCGCCGGTGCGGCCCGCCGGCACGTCCGCGACCTCGGCGATCACCTTGGTGAAGGCGTCACCCTCCCGGCCGTAGACGTAGACGCCGGTGGCCTGCTGACCCCGGTTGGTCACGGTGAAGGTGACGGTGCCCGGGGTGAACAGCGTGGTGGTGACCTCGCAACTGGTGTCGGTGGCGGTCACCGGCACCTGCTGGCCTTTCGGCGCGGGCTCGTCGTCACCGCAGGCGGTGAGCGCGGTGGCCGCGCAGAGGAGGGTCAGGACGGCGGCGGTACGGCTCTTCATCGGGTTCTCCGGTGCACAGGTCAGACGGGCTGACCGGAACGGGGCGCCGACGCACCCCGGCACACCGCCCGGGGGGCTCGGCGGAGTCAGCAGAGTCTAAGCGCGTACGGCGTCCCGGCAAGGCCCGAGGGCGACCCGATCTGCCCGCGCACCGGGCGATCCGCGCGACCGGCATGATGGCGGCATGCGGCTGGTCTCCCTGCTCCCCTCCGCCACCGAGATCGTGTACGCGCTCGGCCTCGGCGACGACCTCGTCGGCGTCACCTTCGAGTGCGAGGTGCCCCCGGCGTACCGGTCGGGCACCACTGTGGTCGTCGGCGGCCGGGACACCCGGGGCATGAGTCCCGGCGACATCGACGCGTACGTCAAGGCGCAGGTCGCGGCCGGCGCGGACCTCTACACGCTGCACTCCGGGGCGCTGGCCGGGCTGGACCCGGACCTGATCCTCACCCAGGACCTGTGCCGCGTCTGCGCGCTGCCGTCGGGCCGGGTCGCCGACGCGGTGGCGCACCTGGGGTGCCGGGCGGACGTGCTGTCGCTGGACCCGTACACCCTGGACGACGTGCTGGAGTCGATCCGGGCGGTGGGCGCGGCGGCCCGGGTGCCGGATCGCGCGGAGGCCCTCGTCGACGGCCTGCGGGCCCGGCTCGCGGCGGTCCGCGCGGCGGTGGCGGGCCGGCCCCGGCCACGGGTCGCGGTGGTCGAGTGGGTGGACCCGCCGTTCGGCGCCGGGCACTGGATCCCGGACCTGGTCGACGTGGCAGGCGGTGAGCCGGTGGGCACCCACCGCGGCGCCCGGTCCGGCCCGACCACCTGGGAGGCGCTGCGGGCGGCTCGCCCCGAGGTGGTGCTGGTGGCGCCGTGCGGGTTCCGTCTCGACGGCGCCGCCGAGCAGGCCTCCGCGGTGGCCGGGCACTTCCCCGGCGCACAGGTGTGGGCGCTGGACGCGGACGGGCTGATCGTGCGCGCCGGCCCCCGCCTGGTAGACGGCGCCGAAACGACAGCCGCCATCCTCCACCCCGACGCGCTCCCCGCCGCCCCGCCCGAAGTAGCCCGCCGCATCACCTGACCCCCGCCCCCGCCCCCGCCCCGGCCCCGGCCCAGGCCCGGCCCGGTGATCTTGCACTTCCTGCCCGGGCAAAGTGCGGAAACCGGTCATCCGAGGGGCAGCAAGTCCATGATCAACGTAAGGGCGGACCGTCGCGCGGGCATCGAGTTCAAGGGTCGGCGGAGGGCAGGGTGCCGGGTCCTCGGCGCGGCGGCGAGGGGCGGCTGCGGAAACGCGGACGCCGCCCCCGTGCGGTGGGGACGGCGTCCGGGTGAGCGGGGTCGGTCAGGTCATGTCGTCGAAGCGGCGCTCGATCGGCCTCGGGGCGGCGACCGGTTCGGGCGCGCCGATCGGCTCGGACGCCTCGATCCGGCCACCGGTGGGCACCGGCTCGGTCGACAGGTCCAGCGGTGACACCTCGTCGTCGGCGATGCCGGCGTAGGCCTCACGCCCGCGACCGCGCCGCCTGTCGTTGAGGAACGCCACCCCCACCGCGGCGAAGTAGAGCAAGCAGAGACAGATCGCCAGCGCCGTCATGCCGAACGGGTCGGGCGTCGGCGTGACCACCGCGGCGAACGCGAAGAACACGAACACCGCCACCCGCCACCAGCTCAGCAGCCGCTTGGCGCTGGCCAGGCCGACAAAGTTGAGCATCAGCACGATCAGCGGGAACTCGAACGCCACCCCGAACAGCAGGATCAGGTTCGTGACGAACGAGATGTAGCGGGTCACCTCGAGGTTGGTCGAGATGTCGTCGCCGGAGACGTTGAGCAGGAACTCCAGTCCCTTGGTGGTGACGAAGAACGCCAGCACCGCGCCGGCCGCGAACAGCGGGGCCGCCAGGGCGGTGAAGACGTACGCGTAGCGCCGCTCGTGCCGGTGCAGGCCGGGCGCGATGAACGCCCAGAGCTGGTAGAGCCAGATCGGCGCGGCGATGATCAGACCGACCCAGAGACCGATCTTGAGGTTCAGCAGGAAGACGTCGGCGACGCCGAGCTGCACGAACAGGCACTTGCCGGTTTCCGGATCGATCGACTGCGGCAGGTCGCAGTAGGGCTTCGACAGCAACGTCCGGACCGGCGTGGCCAGCCAGATGCCGAAGCCGAAGCCGACCAGGATCGCCAGCGACGCCCGGAACAGCCGATTACGTAGCTCACGGATGTGCTCCATGAGCGTCATCGAGCCGTCGGCGGCCCGCGCGAAGTTGCTCGGGCCGCGCTTCTTCAACCCGAAGGCCACGGTGGTTGGGGCCCTCTCGGATCAGTTCTCGCGGACGCGCTGCACCGGGTCGGCCGGCGGGGCCATGGGCTGCTGCGGCTGCGGGGCGTACGGCTGCTGCGTGTACTGCTGCTGGCCCGGGGCGTACGGCTGCCCCTGCACCGGCTGCTGCGGCGAAAGCGGCTGGTAGCCGGCCTGCGCGTCGGCCTTCTCGGCGAGGTCGCGGTCGTCGTCGTGCAGGCTCTTGGTCTCCGCCTTGATGATCCGCAGCGAACGGCCCAGCGAGCGGGCCGCGTCGGGGAGCCGCTTCGCGCCGAACAGCAGGATCAGCACGACCACGAGTACGGCGATGTGCCACGGCTTGAGGGCACCCATGGGAAGCTCCAGTCGCTCTGTGTCGGTGAGGGGTGGTCGTCGCCCATCGTACGTGTGTCGCAGCGGCTTGCCACCCCCGCGGGCCTGCCGGTGCGGGCCCGATCGGTGAAGTTTCGACCAACCCGAAGTGTCCCGTCAACCGTCCAGGTCCGCGCATTTCTGCGCGCAACCGCCCGGTTACGCGCAAACGACGCTCACCCGGGCCGACGGTCGTCGATCAGTCGCTGCGCTTGGCCTTGATCAACGCGATCCGCTCCTGCGCGAGCATCGACCGCTCCTGGAGCGACTCGGCCCGCGCCTGCAACTGCTCGGCGGCCGACCGCAGCGACTCCGCCTCGGCCGCCCGGCGCTGCAGTGCCAGCGCGGAACGGCGCAGACCGGGCAGGCGGCTCACCACCGGACGAATCGCCAGGGCCAGTACGACCAGCGCGAACAGCACGACCCCGAGCACGATCCACTTCACCACGGCGGTCAGCCTATCGGGTGACGCCGGCGGCCGCCGGGTCGGCGCTGCCGGTCGGGGTGGCGTACGCGTCGAGCGCGGCCACGGCCTGGGCGCGTACCTGCTCGGCCAGCTCGGCCGGCGCCACCACCGTCACCTCCGGGCCCAGCCCGAGCACGAACCGCCGGGCCCATCCGATGTCGGTGACGCGCAGCGACACCAGCCACTGCTCGCCGTCGGCCTCGACCCGCTCGCACGGGTAGTACTCGGTGATCCACCGCTCGCCCCGCCCGATCCGCAGCGTGATCAGCGGCAGGTCAGCCGACGGACGGAACACGCCGTCGCGCAGATCGTGCGGGCGGGCCTGCGGCGGCACCACCGCCTGCTCCGGCAGCTCGGTCACCGCGTCGATGCGGTCGGCCCGGAAGAGCCGCACGCCCTCGGCGCGGCGGCACCACGCCTCCACGTAGGCCCGGCCGCCGACCATCAGCATCCGCAGCGGGTCGATGGTGCGTTCGGTGGTCTCGTCCCGGGCCGCCGTGTAGTAGGTGATCCGCAGCGCCCGGCCGCGCTCGACGGCGGCGCGCAGCTCGCGTACCCGTGCGTTGTCTCCGGGCAGGCGGACCTCGACCGGCGCTCCGGCCAGGTCACCGGCGGCGTTCTCGATCTTGGCCAGCGCCCGCTCGACCGCTTCCCGGTTGGCCACGCCGGGCGTCTCGGCGATCATCCGCAGCGCCACCACCAGGGCCAGGGCCTCGTCCGGGGTGAGCCGCAGCGGCCGGTCGATGCCGGCGTCGTAGGTGATGGTCACCCGGTCGCCGTCGAACGCCATGTCGATCAGGTCGCCGGGGCCGTAGCCGGGCAGCCCGCACACCCAGAGCAGTTCCAGGTCCTCCCGGAGCTGCTTCTCGGTCACCCCGAGGTCGTGCGCCGCCTCGGCGATCTCGATGCCGGGGCGGGCCAGCAGGTAGGGCACCAGGTTGAGCAGCCGGGCCAGCCGGTCGGCGGAGGCACGGCCCGCGCGGGCCGCCGGGCGGGTCACCGGGCACCCCCGGTCACGGCCAGCTCGTCGTGGCGGGCGGCGACCTCCTTGAGCCGCTGGATGACCGCCTCCCGCACCTCCGGTGGTTCCAGCACGCGGACGTCCGGGCCGTAACCGACGATCTGGCCGGCCAGGTAGTCGGCGTCGGCGTACGGCAGCACCAGCCGGTCGCCGTCCGGACCGGCCTGGCACTCGACCGCCCAGCGGCGCAGCCCGGCGGCGCGCCCCGGAGCGGCCAGCACCGTCGCGCGGCCGGTGCGTTCCACCGGACCGGACCAGCGGGCCACGTGGCTGATCAGGTCGACCCCGGCCGGCGGCTCGTAGGCGCCCGGCTCGCCGGTGGCCCGGACGGCGCCGACCACCCGGGACAACCGGAAGCAGCGGGTCGCGTCGCGGTCCAGGTCGTGGCCGACGACGTACCACCGGCCGCGCCAGCAGACCACGCCCCACGGCTGGACCCGGCGGCGGGTGGGCGCGTCGCGGTCCGGCACGCGGTAGTCGAACCTGACCTCGCGCCGGTCCCGCGCGGCGGCGGTGAGCGGCGCGAACGCCGGGTCGACGGTGACCATCGGTTCCAGGCCCAGCGTGGCCTGCGGATCGACGTCGATGCCGGCGGCGCGCAGCTTCGCCAGCCCCGACGACGCGGCGGCGGCCAGCCCGGCGTGCTGCCACAGCCGGGCGGCGATGCCCACCGCTGCTGCTTCGTCCGGTTCGAGCGGGATGTCGGGCAACGCGTAGGCGCGTGGCGCGATCCGGTAGCCCGGCTCGGCGTCGAAGACGCTCGCCGTGCCGGTCTCCAGCGGCACCCCCAGCTCACGCAGCTCGGCCTTGTCGCGCTCGAACTTGCGCTGGAACGCCTCGTGGTCCTTGGCGTCGTCCGGGTCGTGCTCGTAGCCGGGCACGGTCGCGGCGATCTGCGCGGCGGTCAGGAACCGTCGCGTCGACAGCAGACAGATCACCAGGTTGACCAGGCGTTCGGTACGGGTCCGGGACACGTGCAAACGCTAGCAGCCCGCGCGTGGCGCGCGGGCACCCGCGCGGCGCGGCGCGGGGTGTCTTCCCGACCGGCGGGGGGCATCGACCGGTCATAGGGTGATCGCATGGCGGAACCGGAGGTCAAGACCGAGAGCGTCGGCACCGTCGTGGTGGCCGGCGCGGCGAACCTCGCCATCGCCGTCGCCAAGCTGGTCGCGGGCCTGCTCTCCGGCTCCGCGGCGATGCTGTCCGAGGCCGCGC
Organism: Micromonospora sp. WMMA1949; assembly: GCF_027460145.1. NCBI lineage: Bacteria > Bacillati > Actinomycetota > Actinomycetes > Micromonosporales > Micromonosporaceae > Micromonospora > Micromonospora sp. WMMA1949. The sequence goes on from NZ_JAPZBG010000001.1 coordinate 5,986,796, forward strand.
ACTCGCTCGCCGACACCACCACCGAGGTGCTGCTCTACCTGGCGCTGCGCCGGGGCGCACGGCCCGCCGACACCCGGCACCCCTTCGGGTACGGCAAGGAGAGCTACGTCTGGGCGTTCCTCGCCGCGCTGTTCACCTTCGTCGCCGGGGCGGGCTTCGCCGTCACCCACGGCGTCACCACCATCCTGGTGCACGAGCACAGCGGCGAGTACCTCGTCGCGTACGTGGTGCTGGCGGTCTCCTTCGCGATCGAGTCGGTGTCGCTGGCCCGGGCGGTCCGGCAGGTGCGCGGCGAGTCGCGCCGCTGGGGCACCACCCCGCGCCGCTACCTGCGCCTGACCGCCGACACCACCGTCAAGGCGGTCTTCCTGGAGGACAGCGCCGCGCTGATCGGCCTGCTGATCGCCGCCGGCGGGCTCACCCTGTCGCACCTGACCGGCGACGAGCTGTACGACGGGATCGCCTCGATCCTCATCGGCGTGCTGCTGCTGGTCGTCGCCGTCGTCCTGGCCCGCAGCAACATCTCGCTGCTGGTCGGCCGTTCCGTCTCCGACCGGCTGCACCGGCGCATCGAACGGGAGCTGGCGGACGTCCCGACCGTGGACCGGGTCGACACGCTGATGACCATGTTCCTCGGCCCCGACGACATCCTCGTCGCCGCCAAGGTCGACTTCCGGGACGACGCCACCGGCGCCGACATCGAGGCCGCCGCCGACGAGGCCGAACGCCGGCTCACCGGCCACTTCCCGGAGATCGGGTACGTCTTCCTCGACCCCACCCGGTCCCGTTCGGCCGGCCGGACCGCCCGCACCACCCAGGACGAGGCGGGCCGCCCGCTCGACGACCGGAACCCCTGACCCCGCCCGGGCGCCGTCGCGGCGGCGGCCGATACCGTGCACCGCATGGTGCGATGGCGGTCCGGCACGGTCACGGCGGTACGGCGACGGTGGGCCGGCGCTGCCGAACTCGACGTCGAGCTGCCCGACGGCGCCCGGATGCGCGCCCTGGCCTACCCGGCCCTGGTCGGTGAGCCGGAACCCGGCGACCGGGTGCTCCTCAACGCCGGTGCGCTGCTGATGGGCCTCGGCACCGGCGGCTACGCGCTGGTCGTGGCGCTGCCCGACCGGCTGCCCCCGGACCCGCCGCAGGCCGGCGACAGCCGCGACGCCGGGCACCTGGTGAAGGCCCGCTACACGCCGCTGCAGCCGATCCTGCTCGGCGTGGACGAGGAGGCGTCGCCGCACCACGACCGGCTCGCCGCCGCCGACTCGGTCGACGGCATGCCCGTGGTCACCGCCGATCTGCACTCCGCGCTGCCGGCGATCCTGGCCGGGGTACGCGCCGACGCGCCCGACGCCCGGGTCGCGTACGTGCTCACCGACGGCGGGGCGCTGCCGGCCTGGTTCTCCCGCACCCTGGCCGGCCTGGCCGGGCACCTCGCCGGCACGGTGAGCGTGGGCCAGGCGTTCGGCGGCGACCTGGAGGCGAGCACGCTGCACAGCGGCCTGCTCGCCGCGCGGCACGTGCTCGGCGCCGACCTGGCCATCGTCGCCCAGGGCCCCGGCAACCTCGGCACCGGCACCCGCTGGGGCTTCTCCGGCGTCGCCGTCGGCGAGGCGGTGAACGCGATCGCCACGCTGGGCGGGCGCCCGGTCGGCTCGCTGCGCATCTCCAACGCCGACGCCCGGCCCCGGCACCGTGGCGTCTCCCACCACAGCCTCACCGCGTACGGCCGGGTCGCGCTGGCCCCCGCGGAGCTGGTCGTGCCGGACGGTCTCGACCCCGGCCTGGCCGCGGAGGTCGCCGCGGCGCTGACGCCGCTGGCCGACCGCCACCGGATCGTCACCGTGCCCGCCGAGGGCCTCGACGCGGCGCTGCGGGCGAGCCCGGTCGGCCTGTCCACGATGGGCCGGGGCCTGGACGCCGACCACGCCTACTTCCTGGCCGCGGCCGCCGCCGGCCGGTACGCCGCCGGCCTGCTGACCTGACCGGCGCGCCCCGCCGCCAGGCGCGTGGCCGGCGTCGCGGGACCGGGCCGGCGCGGCGGTCAGCCGAGGAAGATGATCAGCCCGAGCCAGGCACCCACGATGAGCGCCAGCGCCGCCGCGAGCACCCAGGTCGGCACCGTGTAGTCGCCACGCCTGTTGCGCTCGATCTCGGCGCGGATCTTCTCCCGCCGACGGTCGATCCAGTTGAGCTTCTCGGTGCCGTCGCGGTCCGAGGACGTCTCGCGGCCGGGCCCACCGGCGGATTCGGAAGTGTTCATCGCGACGCCAGCGTACCCGTGGGCGGGCGGCCGGTGCCGCGCACCGGCCGCCCACACGATCACATGCTGGCGATCAGCCGTTCCACCCGCTCGTCGTAGGCCCGGAACGGGTCCTTGCACAGCACCGTGCGCTGCGCCTGGTCGTTCAGCTTCAGGTGCACCCAGTCCACGGTGAAGTCGCGCCGCTTCTCCTGGGCGTGCCGGATGAACTCACCGCGCAGCCGCGCCCGCGTCGTCTGCGGCGGCGTCTCCTTCGCCTCGAAGATCTCCGGGTCGGTGGCCACCCGGTCCACCTCGCGACGACGCTCCAGCAGCCCGTACAGGCCGCGGCCGCGCCGCAGGTCGTGGTAGGCCAGGTCCATCTGCGCCACCCGCGGGTGCGACAACGGCAGGTCGTGCTTGCGCTGGTAGCGCTCGATCAGCTTCAGCTTGGTGACCCAGTCGATCTCCCGGGCCACCGGGTCCAGATCGCCGGTCTCGACCGCGCGCAGCACCCGGCCCCACAGCTCGACCACCCGCTTCGCGGTCTGGTCGCCGCCCCGGCGCTCCACGAACTCCGTCGCCTTGGCCAGGTATTCCTGCTGGATCTCCAGCGCCGAGACCTCCTTGCCGGAGGCCAGCCGCACCTTGCGCCGGCCGGTGATGTCGTGCGACACCTCGCGGATGGCCCGGATCGGGTTCTCCAGCGTCAGGTCGCGCATCACCACGCCGGCCTCGATCATCCGCAGCACGATGTCGGCCGTGCCGACCTTCAGCAGCGTGGTGACCTCGTTCATGTTCGAGTCGCCGACGATCACGTGCAGCCGGCGGTAGCGCTCCGCGTCCGCGTGCGGCTCGTCCCGGGTGTTGATGATCGGCCGGCTGCGGGTGGTCGCCGAGGAGACGCCCTCCCAGATGTGCTCGGCCCGCTGGGACAGGCAGTAGACGGCGCCGCGCGGCGTCTGCAGCACCTTGCCCGCGCCGCAGATCAGCTGCCGGGTGACCAGGAACGGGATGAGCACGTCGGCCAGCCGGCCGAACTCGCCGTGCCGGGACACCAGGTAGTTCTCGTGGCAGCCGTACGAGTTGCCGGCCGAGTCGGTGTTGTTCTTGAACAGGTAGATCTCGCCCGCGATGCCCTCGTCGTGCAGCCGCTTCTCCGCATCGACGAGCAGCCCCTCCAGGATCCGCTCACCGGCCCGGTCGTGGGCCACCAGGTCGGTCACCGAGTCGCACTCCGGAGTCGCGTACTCCGGGTGCGAACCGACATCGAGATAGAGGCGGGCGCCGTTGCGGAGGAACACGTTGCTCGACCGGCCCCACGACACCACCCGCCGGAACAGGTACCGCGCGACCTCGTCGGGGGACAGTCGGCGTTGCCCGCGATAGGTGCAGGTGACGCCGTACTCGGTTTCGAGGCCGAAGATTCGCCGCTCCATGATGAGACATTAGCCGCCCGGAGCCTCCGATGGGCAGCGCCGGCGCTCGCCGCTTGCGATCTCCCTCGCGCGGGCCGGGGAGGCGGCGGGCTCCGTACGCGAAAGACCCCGCCACCTCGGCGAGGTGGCGGGGTCCGCGAGCGCGGATCTCACTCGGCGGGCTTGTCCTCCGCGTTGCCCTCCAGATCGGCCGAACCCGCCGACGTGGTCGGCTTCTTCGCCTCCTCCGTCGGCACGGCCGGCGTCTTCGCCCGGCCCGGCGCCGGGGCGGTGTCGGCCTCGGCGTCGCCGTCCAGCAGCGCGGTGAGCGCAGCGCCCGTCACCCGCCGGAACGTACGCCCCACCCGGCGCCGGTCCAGGACCGCCACCTCCAGCTGGTTCGCGGCGATCGTCCGGGCCGCCCCGCCCTCACCGCCGACGCTGCTCAGCGCCTTCATCGCGGCGCGGACCGCCTCGGACAGCGACATCTCCGGCCGGTGCTCGTTCTTCAGCACCCCGCTGATCGCCTCGGCCTGACCACCCATCGCCATCCGGCCCGGCTCGTCGTTCACCGAGCCGTCGTAGGTCACCCGGTAGAGGGAGTCGTCCTCGGCGGTGGCGCCCACCTCGGCCACGCAGATCTCCACCTCGAACGGCTTCGACTGCTCGGTGAAGATCGCGCCCAGCGTCTGCGCGTACGCGTTCGCAAGCGCCAGGCCGGTCACGTCCCGGCGGTCGTAGCTGAGCCCGTTGAGGTCGGCCATCCGCACGCCCGCGCGGCGCAGGTTCTCGAACTCGTTGTACCGGCCCACGGCGGCGAAGCCGATCCGGTCGTAGATCTCGCTGACCTTGTGCAGCGTGCTGGACAGGTTCTCGGCGACGAAGAGCACCCCGCCCGCGTAGCTCAGGACCACCGCGCTGCGGCCCCGGGCGATGCCCTTGCGGGCCAACTCGGAGCGGTCGCGCATGATCTGCTCGGGCGAGGCGTAGAACTGCATGGCCACGGCGGCGGTTCTCCTTCTGCGGGACTGCTGACTCGGTGGACGGTGCGGAGCGGCCTCAGCCGCCGGGGTTCTCCATCCGGCCGGACACCACGCTCTCCGCGATCGCCGCCGTCTCGGCGTCGGTGAGCCGGTGGGTGCCCTCGGCGGTAGCGGTCATCACGACCGGGTAGATCCGCCGGGTCAGGTCGGGGCCGCCGGTGGCGGTGTCGTCGTCCGCCGCGTCGTAGAGCGCCTCGACCGCCAGCCGCGTCGCGTCCTCGACCGACAGGCCGGCCCGGAACCGCTTCTTCAGCGCGGACTTGGCGAACAGCGAACCGGAGCCGATGGCGTCGTAACCGGTCTCCTCGTACGGGCCACCGGTCACGTCGAAGCTGAAGATCCGCCCGGCCCGCGCCGGGTCGCTCGCGGCCAGGTCGAAGCCGGCGAACAGCGGGATCACCGCGAGGCCCTGCATGGCCGCGCCCAGGTTGCCGCGGATCATCGACGCCAGCCGGTTGGCCTTGCCGTCGAGCGAGAGCATCGCGCCCTCGATCTTCTCGTAGTGCTCCAGCTCCACCTGGAACAGTCGCATCAGCTCGATGCCGATGCCGGCGGTGCCCGCGATGCCGACGAGCGAGTACGCGTCGGCCGGGTGCACCTTCTCGATGTCGCGCTGGGCGATCAGGTTGCCCATCGTGGCGCGCCGGTCGCCGGCCATGACCACGCCGCCGGCGGCCGAGATGGCCACGATGGTGGTCGCGTGCGGCGCCATGTCGGCGGCCATGCCGGGCGGCAGCGGCCGACGGCCGGGCAGCATCTCGGGGGCCACCTTGCTCAGGAACGCTGTGAAGGAGGACGTCCCCGCGTTGGTGAACACATCTGGAAGACGCCCGGATGGATCAAAACCCGCTGCCACGTGGTTCCTCTCAGGTACGTGATCGCCCCGGCCGGCCCCAAGGGAGCATCCCGGGACCGGCCAAGACCACCGTTGCAGTTGAAGCAGATTATCCCCCGCACCCGTCCGGTGCGATCATCGTGGTGCCGGCGGTTGACGGCCCGCCCGTCGCCCTGGCGGGCGAAACGGACATATGCCTCACTGGCCGCCCTTTTGTACATATCCCCGAACGAACTCCTCGGCGTTCTCCTCCAGGACGGAGTCGATCTCGTCGAGCAGGTCGTCCACGTCCTCGGTGATCTCGGCGTGCCGCTCGGCCACCTCGGGGTTGGCCTCAGCGGTGACCTCGTCGACCTCCTCGCGGGACTTGCCGGACTGGGTCTGCCCACCCTCTTGCGTCGCCATGGTGGTGCCTCCTCCACGATCGCCTGCGATCAACTTACCTCGCGGGAGCGACGAAAGGCCCGTCGCGTGCCCGTTTCCGGCACCCGGCGGGCCTTCCGGCATCGGGGTCACCCGCTGGTGAGCGTCTCCAGCAGATCCTTGGCGCTCTCGCAGCGGTCGAACAGCTCGCCGACGTGCGCGCGGGTGCCCCGCTCGGGCTCCATCATCGGCACCCGGACCAGCGACTCCCGGCCCACGTCGAAGATGACCGAGTCCCAGCTCGCGGCGACCACCTCGGAGGCGTACCGGTCCAGGCAGCGGCCGCGGAAGTAGGCCCGGGTGTCCTCCGGCGGCTCGGTCATCGCGGTGCGCGTCTGCTCGTCGGTGAGCAGCGTCTTCATCGAGCCGCGCTGCACCAGGCGGTGGTAGAGGCCCTTCTCCGGCCGCACGTCGGAGTACTGGAGGTCGACCAGTTGCAGCTTGTGCGAGCCCCAGCCGAGCTTCTCCCGCTCCCGGTAGCCCTCCAGCAGCCGCAGCTTGGCCACCCAGTCCAGCTCGTCGGCGCACTCGAACGCGTCCCGGCCGAGCCGGTCCAGCACGCTCTCCCAGCGGCGCAGCACGTCGGCGGTCTGCGCGTCGACGTCCTTGCCGTAGCGGTCGTCCACGAAGGAGCTGACCCGCTCCAGGTACGCCCACTGCACGTCCAGCGCGGTGAGCTTGCGGCCGTCGCGCATCCGCATCAGGTGCTTGAGCGACGGGTCGTGGCTGACCGCGCGCAGCTCGGCCACCGGGTCGGCGATGCCCAGGTCGGCGCCGAGGGCCTTCTCCTCGATCATGGCGAGGATCAGCGAGGTGGTGCCGACCTTGAGGAACGTGGAGATCTCGGAGAGGTTGGCGTCGCCGATGATGACGTGCAGCCGGCGGTACTTGTCGGCGTCGGCGTGCGGCTCGTCGCGGGTGTTGATGATGGGCCGCTTGAGCGTCGTCTCCAGCCCCACCTCGACCTCGAAGAAGTCGGCCCGCTGGGAGATCTGGAAGCCGCTCTGGCCGCCGTCCTGGCCGATGCCGACCCGTCCCGCGCCGCAGACGATCTGCCGGGTGACGAAGAACGGCGTCAGGTACGCCACGATGTCGGCGAAGGGCGTCTGCCGGCGCATCAGGTAGTTCTCGTGCGCGCCGTAGCTGGCGCCCTTGTTGTCGGTGTTGTTCTTGTACAGGTGGATCGGGTGGGTGCCCGGGATGGTCGCGGCGCGGCGGGCCGCCTCGGCCATCACCCGCTCCCCCGCCTTGTCCCACCGCACCACGTCGAGGGGGTTGGTGACCTCGGGTGTGGAGTACTCCGGGTGGGCGTGGTCGACGTAGAGCCGGGCGCCGTTGGTGAGTATGACGTTGGCGAGCCCGAGGTCCTCGTCGGCGAGCGCCTCCGCCGGGTCGTACGCGGCACCGGAGTAGGTGAACCCGCGGGCGTCGCGCAGTGGCGACTCCTCCTCGTAGTCCCAGCGGGCCCGGCCGCCCCGGTTGAGTTCCGGCCGCGCCCCGTAGGCGTTTACCACCTGGGAGGAGGTGACCATCGGGTTGGCTCCGGCCTGGCCGGGCACGGAGATGCCGTACTCGACCTCGGTGCCCATGATCCTTCTGACGCTCATCGACCTGCCCGCTCCGCTCGCCGTCCCGGTCCCCGTCATGTCGAGCGTAGTCGGCGTGACGCGCGCAGGGGGCGTGGCGGCAGCGCCGGGTCCGGTGTGGCGGCGTGCCTGAGGACGCGCGGAGGCCCGCGGCGCGTACGCCACGGGCCTCCGTCGAGCGGTCGGACTACAGGTATTGACCGGTGTTGCTGGCGGTCTCGATGGACCGGCCGGCCTCGGTGCCCTTGCCACCGGAGACGAGCGTGCGGATGTAGACGATCCGCTCGCCCTTCTTGCCGGAGATGCGGGCCCAGTCGTCGGGGTTGGTGGTGTTCGGGAGGTCCTCGTTCTCGCGGAACTCGTCGACGCAGGCGTCGAGCAGGTGCTGCAGGCGCAGACCCTTGCGCCCGGAGGTGAGGAACTCCTTGATGGCCATCTTCTTGCCCCGGTCGACGATGTTCTGGATCATCGCGCCGGAGTTGAAGTCCTTGAAGTAGAGGACTTCCTTGTCGCCGTTGGCGTAGGTGACCTCGAGGAAGCGGTTCTCCTCGGTCTCGGAGTACATCCGCAGGACCACCGCGTCGATCATCGCCGCGACGGTGGCCTGGGCGTCGCCGCCGTGTTCGGCCAGGTCGTCGGCGTGCAGGGGCAGGCCGGCGAGGATGTACTTGGAGAAGATGTCCTTCGCCGCCTCGGCGTCCGGCCGCTCGATCTTGATCTTCACGTCGAGCCGGCCGGGGCGCAGGATCGCCGGGTCGATCATGTCTTCCCGGTTGGAGGCGCCGATGACGATGACGTTCTCCAGGCCCTCCACGCCGTCGATCTCGCTGAGCAGCTGCGGGACGATGGTGTTCTCCACGTCGGAGGAGACGCCGGAGCCGCGGGTGCGGAAAACGGAGTCCATCTCGTCGAAGAACACGATCACCGGCGTGCCCTCACCGGCCTTCTCCCGCGCCCGCTGGAAGATCAGCCGGATGTGCCGCTCGGTCTCGCCGACGTACTTGTTGAGCAGCTCGGGGCCCTTGATGTTGAGGAAGAAGCTGGTGTGCCGGTCCTTCCCCTCCCGCTCGGCGATCTTCTTGGCCAGCGAGTTGGCCACCGCCTTGGCGATGAGCGTCTTGCCGCAGCCGGGTGGGCCGTAGAGCAGGATGCCCTTCGGCGGCCGGAGCTGGTGCTCGCGGAACAGGTCGGAGTGCAGGAAGGGCAGTTCCACCGCGTCGCGGATCTGCTCGATCTGCGAGTGGAGGCCACCGATGTCCTCGTAGTTGACGTCGGGCACCTCCTCGAGGACCAGTTCCTCGACCTCGCTCTTGGGGATCCGCTCGTACGCATACGCCGAGCGGGGCTCGATCATGAGCGAGTCACCGGCCCGGATCGCGCTGCCGATCAGGGTCTCGGCGAGGTGCACGATCCGCTCCTCGTCGGAGTGCGAGACCACGAGTGCCCGGTCACCCGGAGCGCCCTCGGGGCCCGCCAGGATCTCCTTGAGCATCACCACCTCGCCGACCCGCTCGTAACCGAACGCGTCGACGATGTTGAGCGCGTCGTTGAGCAGGACCTCCTGGCCACGGCGCAGCTCGTCGACCTCGAGCGACGGCGAGACGGCCACCCGGAGCTTGCGCCCGCCGGTGAACACGTCCACCGTGCCGTCGTCGTGCTTGGCCAGGAACACGCCGTAGCCACTCGGCGGCTGGGCGAGACGGTCGATCTCCTCCTTGAGCGTCACGATCTGCGCGCGAGCCTCCTTGAGGGTGCTCACGAGCCGTTCGTTGTTCTCGGTCAGCCGTGCCAACTGCGCCTGGGTGGCCGCCAGCCGCTCTTCGAGCTGCCGGACGTGTCGGGGGCTTTCGGTCAACTTGCGCCGCACCAGAGCGAGTTCCTCTTGCAGGAACGCGACCTGCGTGGAGAGATCGTGGGCTTCCTTTTCCCACCGTGCGGCGCGCGAGTCCGCGTCGTCGCTGCGTGCCACGTCCCACCTCCCCGGGGGGCTTGAACGTTCTGACCTAACACTAGCCGCTATGAGCCCGATTCGGTCCACAGCAACGCGCTCGTCACCGAAGCTTGATCGCGAAGGGCTGGTCGCGGGGTGGGTACGGGCGTTCGGGTACCGTCGGAGCGTGGGACGGGAGAACATGGGGGGTGCTTCGTGACCGACGTCGCGACCGACCAGTTGCAGGTCTGGGTGGATCAGGACCTCTGCACCGGTGACGGGCTCTGCGTGCAGTACGCGCCGGAGGTCTTCGAGTTCGACGTCGACGGCCTGGCGTACGTCAAGGGGCCGGACGGCGAGCTGCGGCAGGCCGCCGGTGCCCGGGTGGACGTGCCGGAACACCTGCGCCTCGAGGTGATCGACTCGGCGAAGGAGTGCCCGGGCGAGTGCATCCACGTCGTGCGCGGCAGCGACGGCGTCGAGGTGGCCGGCCCGGAGGCCGACGACTGAGGCGGAGACGGACACGACGGGCCGGGGACACACGTCCCCGGCCCGTCGTGCTTTCCGTGTCCAGGACCGGTCAGAGCAGGGGCCGGCCGACGACCGAGGCGACCAGCCGGGCGAACTCCTCCAGCCGGGCGATCTGCCCGGCACCGCCGTCGTCGAGGGTCTTGCCGAAGCGCAGCGCGTCGTGCCGGGGCGCGCCGATCGCCTCGTCGCTGGGCGGCGCCTCGTCCAGCGAGCTGAGCAGCAGGTACACGTCGATGCTGTCAACCCGTACGGTGCCGTTGTCGGCGCGCATGAGCCGCCGCCGGCAGCCGACCTCGGTGACGGTGGACAGCGGGACCACCCGCAGCGAGGAGGTCATCGCGCCGGGCGGCCCCTCCCCCGGCGGCACGTCCTCACCATGCCAGAGCACCAGCCGGCTGCCGTCGCAGACGACTACCTCCTGCCACACGCCGTTGACCTCGTTGACGAAGCGTTCCAGCGTGAAGCCGAGCACCGAGGCGCCGCGCAGCACGCCGTCGAGCGCCTCCAGCGCGATGTCCGGGTCACGCAGGTAAGCCCGGGCGGCCGACTCCAGGTCGGTGTAGGGCGACCAGTCCGGGAAGACTGCGGGCAGGTCGCCGTTGCCGTAACCGGGGTTGCTCACGCCGCCTCCCGCCGACCCGCGCCGCGGCGCCGCCATCGGTTTCGGTCACCGGCACGGGCGCGCCGCCCGACGCGCGCCCCGATCCGCTCGCTCATGCCACCGTCTCCACCCGCTCAGGTGTCGTCCCCACCGGCACACATGATCCGCCCGTGCGCGCGCGCCCGCGCGGCGGGGGTCAGGACTCCTCCGGCTCCGTCGCCGCGCGGGCCGCGGCGGCGGCGCGCAGGGCGTCACGGCGCTGCGCGTACGCCTCGGCGCCCTTGCTGGGCTTGCGCCGGCGCGGCGGCGCGGTGACCCCGGGGGCGAGCTTGCGCGCGGAGACCAGGAACGCGGTGTGGGCGATCATCCGGTGGTCCGGGCGGACGGCGAGCCCCTCGGCGTGCCAGTCGCGCACCAGCGACTCCCAGGCGCGCGGCTCGGTCCAGCCGCCGCGCTCGCGCAACGCCTCGACCAGCTCGGACAGCTGCGGGGTGGTGGCCACGTAGCCGACCAGCACGCCGCCGGGCACGAGCGCCCGCTCGACCATGTCGAGCATCTCCCACGGGGTGAGCATATCCAGGATGATCCGGTCGAACCCGGTCTCGGCGCAGTCGGCGACGTCGCCGACGTGCAGGTTCCAGGCCGGGTGCGGGCCGTTGAAGAACGCCTCGACGTTGCGGCGGGCGATCTGGGCGAAGTCGTCGCGTACCTCGAACGAGTGCAGCTCGCCCTCGGTGCCGACGGCCCGCAGCAGCGAGCAGGACAGCGCGCCGGATCCGGCGCCGGCCTCCAGCACCTTGGCGCCGGGGAAGATGTCGCCCATGGCGACGATCTGCGCCGAGTCCTTCGGGTAGATCACCTGGGCGCCGCGCGGCATGGACAGCACGTAGTCCGACAGCAGTGGCCGCAGCGCCAGGAACGCGGTGCCGCCGCCGGAGGTGGTGACCACGCTGCCGTCGGGCAGGCCGATCAGGGTGTCGTGCTTGAGGATCCCGCGGTGGGTGTGGAACTCCTTGCCGGGCTCCAGCGTCACGGTGTGCATCCGGCCCTTCGGGTCGGTGAGCTGGACCCGGTCGCCGGGCCGGAACGGCCCGCGGTGGACCGGGGGCAGCGCCGGGACGGTGGAGATCTCTGCGGTCACGTGTTCGTCTTCCGTTCGGGTTCCAGGAGCTGGGCGAGATCCGCGATGTGCAGCACGCCAACCACATCTTCGCCTGCCGTCACGACGTACTGCGCGCCCGGGTGGGTGCGCACCGTCTCCAGCACCCGCTCGCCGTCCGCCCCGGCCGGCAGGGCCGGCACGGCGGACAGGTCGCGGGCCACCTCGTCCACCGCGACCCACGGCCTTCGTTCCGGGGGTACGGCGGCGACGCGGGCCGGGTCGACCAGGGCGACGGTACGGCCGGCCGAGTCGACCACGCCGAGCGCCGCCCCGGTGGCGCCCGCCTCGTCGCGGCGGCACTGGGCCTCGGCCAGCGGTGTGCCGGTGGGCACGGCGAGCACCGGGCGGGCCAGCCGGGCCAGGTCGACCAGGTGCAGCCGCCGGCCGATGCGGGCCATCCGGATCGACTGACCGGCGCCGCGCCACAGCGTCAGCGCGACGAGCAGCAGCAGCGGCAGGGCCAGCGGGGCCAGTGCCCGGCGCATGGTGAGCACCACGACCAGCACCAGCGTGCCCAGCGCGACGGCCCGGCCCACCCAGCCGGCCACCTCGGTGCCGCGGTGCCGGTCGCGGGTGAGCGCCCACACCGCGGCGCGCAGCGCCCGCCCGCCGTCCAGCGGCAGCCCGGGCAGGCTGTTGAAGATCGCCACCACCACGTTGCTGACCGCGAGCTGAAAGGCGAGCTGGTGGCCGAGCGTGCCGGCGGGCAGGGCGAGGGTGGCGGCGACCGCGCCGGCGCCGAGCACCGCGGACACGGCCGGGCCGGCCAGGGAGATCAGCAGCTCGACCCGGGGGCTGGGGGCGTCGCGGTCCATCTCGGTGTACCCGCCGAGCAGCTCCAGCGTGATCCCCCGCACACCGATGCCGTACCGGCGGGCGGTCAGCGCGTGCCCCAGCTCGTGCAGCAGCACGGAGCCGAGCAGCGAGATCACGAACCCGAGGCCGACCAGGTAGCCGCCGAGCGGGCCGAGGTCGAGCTGGCGGCGGGCCAGCGCCGCGTACAGCACGGTGACCACGACGGTGAGCAGCAGCATCGAGGCGTCGACGCGCAGCGGTACCCCGAGGACCCGGCCGAGGCTGAGCCCCGGCCGGCGGGGTCCTCGGCTCCGCTGCTGCACCGGCTCGATGCTACGTGAGCGCGTGGACCGGGCCGCCTCGGCCGCGAACCGGGGATCCGATCATGCTCCGGTGCGGCGGCGCCGGCCCTGTCACACGCGTGCCCTAACCTTCCGGGCATGACGGCGGAACCGATGATCGACAGTCCCGGTGACCAGACGGCGGCAGCGGCGCCGGTCACGGTGCGGGCCTCGTTGTCACCGTCGCGGGCGGCCGACTTCAAGACCTGCCCGCTGCTCTACCGGTTCCGCAGCATCGACCGGCTGCCCGAGCGGCCCACAGTCGAGCAGGCCCGGGGCACGCTCGTGCACGCCGTGCTGGAGCGGCTGTTCGACCTGCCGGCCGCCGCGCGCACCCCGGAGTCGGCCGGTGATCTGGTCGCCCCGCAGTGGGACCGCCTGGTCACCGAGGAGCCGGAGCTGGCCACGCTGTTCGCCGACGGCGACGCCGTCGGGCCGCAGGAGTTCCTCCGGTCGGCCACGGCGCTGCTCGACGGCTACTTCGCGGTGGAGGATCCGCGCCGGCTGGAGCCGGCCGAGCGCGAGGCGCTGATCTCCGCGGTGGTGGACGACGAGTTGCTCATCCGGGGCTACCTCGACCGGCTCGACGTCGCGCCGGACGGCGCGCTGCGGGTGGTCGACTACAAGACCGGCGGGGCGCCGCGGGAGGCGTTCGAGGCGCGGGCGCTGTTCCAGCTCAAGTTCTACGCCCTGGTGCTGTGGCGCACCCGTGGCGTGGTGCCGCGGGTGCTGCGCCTGCTCTACCTCAAGGACGCCGAGGTGTGCGACTACGCGCCGGACGCCGAGGAGCTGGTGCGCTTCGAGCGCACCGTGGTGGCGCTGTGGCGGGCGATCGAGCAGGCCACCGCCCGGCAGGACTTCCGTCCCCGGCCGAGCCGCCTGTGCGACTGGTGCAACCACCAGGCGTTGTGCCCGAGCTACGGCGGAACGCCGCCGCCGTTCCCGACGCCCGCCGCCGCGCCCGACCCGCTGGTGGACGCCCGCTCCCGCCCGGCACCACCGGGCGCCGACGAGTAACCCCACCCCCACCCCCTCCTCCCCCACCGCAGTGCGGCACCGACGCGGTGATCATGAAGTTGACCGCCTCGGGAAGCGCTTTCCCACCGGCCAACCTCATGATCATCGAGCGATGGGGCGGCCGGGGCGGGGCGCGGCTCGGGCGGGTGCGGCCATCCTGCGGGAACGGGGTGGCCTGGCCGGGGTGCGGGCGGTCGCCGCCCTCTACCGTGGGTGCGGCCGATCCCGCGCCGGGTCTGCGCGGGTGTCCGGCCGGAGGGCCGCCCGGACGACGAGGGGGACGCATGACCGAGGGCGCCGTGTCCCGGCCGGTGCGGGTCCTGCTCGCCGACGACCAGCCGCTGCTGCGTACCGGATTCCGGATGGTGCTCGGCGCGGAGGACGACCTCGACGTGGTGGGCGAGGCCGGCGACGGCGCGGAGGCGGTGGAGCTGTCCCGGCGGCTGCTGCCCGACGTGGTGCTGATGGACATCCGGATGCCCCGTCTGGACGGCGTGGCCGCCACCCGGGCGATCGTGTCCGCCCGGCTGCCGGTACGCGTGCTCGTGCTCACCACGTTCGCGCAGGACGAACACGTCGTCGGATCGCTGCGTGCCGGGGCGAGCGGCTTCCTGACCAAGGACGTGCCGGCCGAGGACCTCGTCGCGGCGATCCGCACGGTGGCCGCCGGCGGCGCGGTGATGTCCCCGCGCGTCCTGCGCCGGCTGCTGGACCGCTTCGCCCCGATGCTGCCGGACCCGTCCGCCGCGCCGGCGCGGGCGCTGGAGCCGTTGACCGAGCGGGAACGCGAGGTGCTTACCCACATGGCGCGCGGACTGTCCAACGCGGAGATCGCCCGGGTGCTGTCGGTCAGCGAGACCACCGTGAAAACCCATGTCGGGCATGTGCTGACGAAGCTACGGTTACGCGACCGGGTGCAGGCCGTCGTGCTCGCGTACGAGACGGGTCTGGTCCGTCCCGGCGGGTGAGGTGGCGCGGGTCACCTACCGTGACCAGCGGCGGGGCTGATGTGTTGACCATCACGCCAGGTAAGGGCCTGACGTCGGCGCCGCCGACCGGTCAGGGGTCACCCTGAGCCCGGATGGGGGGCGACCCTCAGCGGAAGATCGGCGCGGATTCCACCCCAGGTCGGAGGGATTTCGGCCTCGCGACCTCGAGGATGGATTCCGCCGCACCGGCCAGCGGGGGCGGTGCGGCAGCAGAACGACCATACGGAAGAGGTAGATGACGTGACCGCGACGGTAGGCCGAGAGCAGGCCGCGGCCCGGGCGAACGATGTGTGGAAGGTGTACGGCAGCGGCGAGGCGCAGGTCGTCGCCCTGCGGGGGGTGAGCGCCGAGTTCGAGCGCGGCCGGTTCACCGCGATCATGGGGCCGTCGGGCTCCGGGAAGTCCACCCTGATGCACTGCCTCGCGGGTCTGGACACGGTGACCAAGGGCACCGTGATGATCGGCGACACCACCGTGACGGGTCTCAACGACGCGGGTCTGACGAAGCTGCGCCGCGACAAGGTGGGCTTCATCTTCCAGCAGTTCAACCTGCTGCCGACGCTCACCGCGCAGGAGAACATCCTGCTGCCCCTGTCGATCGCCGGGCGCAAGCCCGACCCGGCCTGGTACGACGTCGTGATCGACACGGTCGGCCTGCGGGAGCGGCTCGGGCACCGCCCGGCGCAGCTCTCCGGCGGCCAGCAGCAGCGCGTGGCGTGCGCCCGGGCGCTCGTGGCCCGTCCCGAGGTGATCTTCGCGGACGAGCCGACGGGCAACCTGGACTCCCGCTCCGGCGCCGAGGTGCTCAAGTTCCTGCGCAACTCGGTGCGCGAGCACGGCCAGACCATCGTCATGGTCACGCACGACCCGACCGCCGCCGCGTACGCCGACCGGGTGGTCTTCCTCGCCGACGGGCAGATCGTCTCGGAGCTGATCGAGCCGACCGCCGAGACGGTGCTGGACACGATGAAGAAGCTGGACGCCCCGGTCGAGGTGGGCAACTGATGCTGCGGGCAACGCTCAAGAGCCTGCTGGCGCGCAAGCTGCGCCTGCTTCTGTCCGGGCTGGCGGTGGTGCTCGGCGTCATGTTCGTCTCCGGCGCGTTCGTGCTCACCGACACGCTCGGGCGGTCCTTCGACGCGGTCTTCGCCGACGCGTACGCCGAGGTCGACGTGAGCGTCGAGGCGAAGCCGAAGATCGACGTCTCCACGGCCGAGGGGATGCCGCTGAGCACCCCGCTGCCGGCATCCGTGCTCGACCAGGTCAAGGCAGCGCCCGGCGTCGCCGACGCCAAGGGTGTGGTCGCCGCCGACGGCGCCCGCATGATCGGCAGCAACGGCAAGGTGGTCACCTCGTTCGGTCCGCCGCAGCTGGGCCAGAACTGGCTCGGTGAGAGCGACCTGGTGGAGATACGCGAGGGCCGCGCGCCGCAGGCCGACGACGAGATCGTGATCAACACCTCGCTCGCCGAGGCGGGCAAGGTCAAGGTCGGCGACCGGGTCGGTGTGCTGACGCTCGCCCCGAAGAAGGAGTTCACGCTCGTCGGCGTGTTCGGCTACAGCGGCGGCCGGGACTCGATCGGTGGCGCCAACGAGATCTACTTCACCACCCCGGTGGCGCAGCAGCTGATGCTGGGCAAGCCGGACATGTTCAGCAACATCAGCGTCCAGGCCGCCGACGGCACCACGCCGGCCGCGCTGCGCGACGAGCTGGCCCGCACGCTGGGCACCGGCTACCAGGTCAAGACCGGCGAGCAGCTCGCCGACGACGCCTCGGCCGGCCTCAAGGAAGGGCTGTCGTTCTTCAACAAGATCCTCCTCGGGTTCGCCGCGGTGGCGCTGCTGGTCGGCACGTTCCTGATCCTCAACACGTTCTCGATCATCGTGGCGCAGCGCACCCGTGAGCTGGCCCTGATGCGGGCCATCGGGGCCAGCGGCAGGCAGGTCATCGGCTCGGTGGTGCTGGAGGCGCTCGCGGTCGGCCTGATCGCCTCGGTGCTGGGGCTCGCCGCCGGCATCGGCGTGGGCGCGCTGCTGGCGTACCTGTTCGGTCAGCTCGCCGGGGGTCTGACCCTGGCCGGGCTGGGCGTGCCGGCCTCGGCGGTGATCGGCGCGTTCGCGGTCGGCATGCTGATCACGGTGATCGCCGCGCTCCTGCCGGCGCTGCGCGCCTCGCGCATCCCGCCGATCGCCGCGATGCAGGACGTCGCCACGCCGGACCGGCCGCTGACCAAGGTCACCATCGGCGGTGCGGTGGTCACCGGCATCGGCGCGGTGCTGCTGTTCCTCGGTCTCGGCGGGCACGCCGGCGACAGCACCCTGGCGACCATCCTCGGTGGCGTGCTGTTCGCGTTCATCGGGGTGGCGCTGCTGACCCCGGTGATCAGCCGGCCGGTGGTCTCGCTGCTCGGCACGCTGTTCTCCTGGTCGGTGCCGGGCAAGCTGGGCCGGCTCAACTCGGGCCGCAACCCGCGGCGCACCGCGATCACCGCGGCCGCGCTGATGGTGGGCATCGCCCTGGTCACCGGCGTGACGGTGATCCTGGACTCGGCCAAGGGCAGCATCGGCAAGCTGGCCGAGGACAACATCAAGGCGGAGCTGGTGATCTCCGGGTCCACGACCGGGCCGCGTCCGGCGAGCTTCGACCCGGCGGTGCTGGAGAAGGCCGCCGCGATTCCCGGCGTGCGGATGGTCTCCGGCGAGTACGGCGACATGGGCGTGGTCGGCGGCGAGCGGACCTGGGTGGCCGCGTCGAGCAACGTGGCCGCGCTCCAGCAGATCTTCGGGGCGAAGGCCGCCGCCGGTGACATCAGCACCCTCGCGCCGGACCAGATGCTGGTCAGCTCCGACACCGCGAAGGCACGCAACCTCTCCGTCGGCTCGACGGTGCCGGTGCAGCTGTCCCGCGGTGAGGCCCGCACCTACACGGTCAGCGGCATCTACGAGAGTTCGCAGCTGACCAACCCGGTGACGCTGCCGCCGCAGGCTGCGGCGGACTTCGCCATCCCGCAGCCCATCCAGGGCTTCCTGCAGCTCGCCCCCGGCACGTCGGTGGACGCGGTGCAGCCGCAGGTCGAGCGACTGCTGGCGGACAGCCCCGAGGTGTCGGTGGCGGACCGGGCCGCGTTCATCGAGCAGCAGACCGGGCAGCTGGACTCCCTGCTCCAGATGATCCAGATCCTGCTGGCGCTGGCCATCGTGATCGCGGTGCTGGGCATCATCAACACGCTCGCGCTGTCGGTGCTGGAACGGACCCGGGAGCTGGGCCTGCTGCGAGCCATCGGCCTGCGCCGCGCCCAGACCATGCGCATGATCACGGTCGAGGCGGTGGTGATCTCCATCTTCGGCGCGCTGCTGGGCGTGGTGGTCGGCACCGGTCTCGGCGCGGCGGTGGTCGAGGCGCTCAAGGACGAGGGCATCACCGACCTGGTCCTGCCGTGGGGTCAGATGGTGACGTTCCTGATCCTGGCCGCGATCATCGGCGTGGTCGCGGCGGTCCTGCCGGCGATCCGCGCCGCGCGGATCAACGTCCTGGGCGCCATCGCCCACGACTGACGTGAAAGGAAGGGCCCCTTCTTAACGCCTCGTGCATAAGAAGGGGCCCTTCCTAACGGTTGAGCAGGGCCGCGAGCAGCTCCAGGTCCGCCCCGAGCAGGCTCTCCATCTGGTGTACGCCGTCGGCGGGCGCCAGCGGCACCTCTGCCGGCACCGCCAGCACCGCCGCACCGGCGGCGAGCGCGCTCGCCACCCCGGTCGGTGAGTCCTCGATCGCCACGCACCGCTCGACCGGCACGCCCAGCAGACGCGCGGCGGTCAGGTACGGCTCCGGGTGCGGTTTGGCCGCGTCCACCTCGTCGCCGCAGACCACCGCGTCGAAGCTGTCCCGGCCCAGCGTGTCCAGAGCCACCTCGACCAGGGACCGGCCGCTGGAGGTGACCAGCGCGGTGGGGATGCCGGCGTCGCGTACCGCGCGCAGCAGCGCCAGCGCGCCCGGACGCCACTGCAGCCCGGTGCGGAACAGCTCCAGGATCCGGGCGCTGATCCAGTCGGCGCTGGCCTGGACGTCCCGCTCCGGCTGGCCCAGGTCGTCGTGCACGATACGCATCGCGTCGGCCATCCCGGTGCCGACGATCGCGCGGCGGGCGTCCCCGGACAGGACACCGCCGTACACGGCGGCCAGCTCCTGCAACGCGACGTCCCACAGCTTCTCGCTGTCGACCAGGGTGCCGTCCATGTCGAAGAGCACGGCGGCGGGGTGCTTGCTGCTCAGCGGGGGCCTCCTTCGGTACGCGTACCCCGCCGATCCTGCCAGCCACGCCCGATGCGCCCGGCACCGTCCCCGATCGGGGTGACCCGTGGCATCACCCGAGACCGCAGGCGCCGAGCGACTTCTCGTACCCCCGGAAGAACGATTCGCTGCGCTGCTCGGCGGTGCCGTGCGAGCCCTCGGCGAACCAGGGCTGGTCCGGGTCGTCGCCGACCGCCAGCAGCCCTTCGCGGAACTCCTCCAGGTCACCGTCCTCCAGCTCCAGCGCCCCGGACCGCACGCTGTCCCCGAGGTACGCCCCGGCCATGCAGTCGGCCTGCAGCTCCTGCTGGATGGTGAAGTTGTAGCGGATGCCCAGCCGCACCTGCATGCCGTGGGCGTACTCGTGGCCGAGCAGGTAGAACAGGAACGCGTCGCCGATCTGCCGGAACGCCGCCACCGACCAGTTCACGTCGTAGGCGATGAAGTCGCCGGCCGAGCAGTACACCGCGTTGTTGCGCGGCAGCCCCTGCCCGGCGCAGGCCACCTCGCCCTCGCGGCTGTAGGCCACGACCCGCCGGATCGGGGTGAACCGCTGGCCGGAGGCGCGGAACTGCTGCGCCCAGTACCGTTCGGCCAGCCGTACCGCGTCCTGGATGTCCTGCTGGAACTCGGCGACGCTGGTGGTGCCGTCCGCCCTGGTGGTCTGCGACTCGGGCTGCGCGCTGCTCCGGGGTGCGGGCTGCTGCGGCTCGCCCTGGTCGTAGCCGCCGGCCATGCAGCCGGCCGCGACCAGCGCGGCCACCACCAGTCCGGCGATCGGCCCACGCCCCTGACGTCCCGCCCTGTCCCCCACCATGACCTCCCGGCTGTCGCACCCGTGTCCCGCAGCAGTACCCCCGGCGGACGCCGGTGATGCTCACCGGCTCTCACGCACGGGCGTCGGGAAACGTTCACCGGGTCGCGGTGAGCTGGGGCGTCCTCCACCGGCGACGCCGCGGGGAGCCCTCGGGGGCACGAGCGGGGAAGCGGACCGGTGCGGTCAGTCCAGGCCGCGCATGATGTGCGGCTCGCCGTCGTCGTCGCCGAAGCAGCGGTGCAGCACCTGGGCACGTGCCCACAGGTCCAGGCTGCTCGGCGGCCCGACCGGGCCCGTGCCGGCGGGTGTCGTGGTCAGCACGGGAGCCGGTTCCGGCGGGACCTGCGACGTCACCTCGTCGGTCATGTCCGCCCCTTTCGTCGTACCCATGCTCGCCTCCGAGCGTTTCCGCCACGTCAACGCCGACGGCGGGGGCGTGGACGCGGCGCGCCTGACCCGCGCCGGCCCGTACTCCGGTGACGGTAGCCCGCCGAGCCCGCGAGCACAGCCGTATTCCCGACGTCGCCGCAGGTCGCGGCCGTTGATCACGCCGCGGCGCCGCGGCCGCCGACCGGGCCGCAGGTGGCGCAGCAGGTACCGCCACGCGATCACCGAGAGCCTGGCGAGCACCAGCCCGACCGGTGAGTGCGCGGCCTCGGTGCCACCGAGCGCGTGACCGAAACGGGACAGCGCCTGGGAGTGGTGCGGTGTCCGCGGCGTGACTGTACGGCGAGCGCTGTGCTCACGAGGCGAGGTATTGCCGCTTGCATCCGGTACCCGGGTACGGGCTTACCGTCGAGAGATGACCGACGACTCCTGGGTCCCCGGCACCTGCACGCTGCCGACCGCCGAACGGCCGCTGCGGGTGGCCGAGTTCGACGGACTGTTCCGCGACGCGCTGCGCGGCGTCGACCGGCGGTCCGACCGGAATCTGCGGCTGCACCTCGACCGCACCGCCGAAGCGGCTGCCCGGGACCTGATCGCCCGCGAGTCGGCCTGCTGCTCCTTCTTCACGTTCGACCTCGCCCGCCCCGACGGCGACACGCTGAGCCTCGACATCCGGGTGCCGGCGGCCCGCGTCCGCGTACTCGATGCCCTGGCCCTGCGGGCCACGGTCGCGCGGGGCCGGTGATGGGCGAGCCGGAGCTGCGCAGCGGCCGGCTCGCCGACGCGGCCGGCGTGTCCGTGCAGACCCTGCGCTACTACGAACGGCGCGGGCTGCTGGCCGCGCCCCGGCGGTCGCCGGGCGGGCACCGCCTCTACCCGCCCGAGACCGTCACCCTGCTGCGGGTGGTGAAGGCCGCGCAGCGTCTCGGCTTCACCCTCGACGAGGTCGCCGGCGTGCTGGGACGCGGCCGGGGCGCGGGCCTGCAGGGACACGCGCGGCGCAAGCTCGCCGAGGTGGAACGGCGGCTGGCGGACCTCACCGTCGTCCGCGACACGCTCCGGGCCGCCGTCGCGGCCGGCTGCGACGACCCGGTCGAGTGTGCCGGCAGCGCCTGCTGCCCCCTGCCGTTCGCCGAGGGCGCCGACCGGACTGCCCGGCCGGCCTCCGGCCCGGTGTCGCTACGGTCTGACACATGACGGTCGTCCGGTCCATCCTGCTGTTCCTGCTCGCCGCGCTCGCCGAGATCGGCGGCGCCTGGCTGGTCTGGCAGGGCTGGCGGGAGAACCGCGGGCTGCTCTGGGTCGCCGCCGGGGTGATCGCGCTCGGCGCCTACGGGTTCGTGGCCACCTTCCAGCCGGACCCGAACTTCGGTCGCATCCTCGCCGCCTACGGCGGCGTCTTCGTCGCCGGGTCGCTCGCCTGGGGCATGGTGGTCGACAGGTTCCGGCCCGACCGCTACGACCTCGTCGGCGCGGCCATCTGCCTGGTCGGCGTCGCCGTCATCATGTACGCGCCGCGGACGGGCTGACCGTCCGCCATCACTCGAACCGGGCGATGAAGTCCTCCGGACGCCAGCGGGCCCCATCGCTGAGGTAGTGGAAGTTGAGGGTCAACTCGGCCCCGCCGGCCCGCTCCGCCATCTCCCGCAGTGTCATGTCCAGGAAGTACCTGTTCAACGGGATGATCGCCTTCTCGCCCTCCGGATACGGCACGTGCAGCAGCGCGAGCGCGTGGCTCATCGGTGGGTGCGTGAGGCCGCGTTCGTCGGCACGGTAACTGCCGTAGGTGACCTCGGCGATCCAGGAGATCTCGCCGCCGACGGAGGCCAGGGGGTACCGGCGCAGGGCCTCTGCCAGCAGCGATCCGAGGGTGCGCTGGGGGCGTACGTCGAGAAGCACACGATGCGAGTCGACGTCGTCGCCCATGCACACGGAATCCCGGTCGATCGAGATCTTCATGAAGCGCACCGTAGTACCGCCTGTCACCTCCGGGAGCGGGCGGCGGTGATGAGTTTTCCCGCCCGTACCCGTCACATCTTCGACAGGCCACGACGAGGCGGGAGGATGACGTGATGGGTGCGGAGACGCGGCGGGCGGAGCCGGACGTACGCGAGCTGGCTGAGGTCGGCGAGCCGGCGTTCGCCGCGCTGGCGCAGCGGCACCGGCGGGAGCTGCACGTGCACTGCTACCGGATGCTCGGATCGTTCGAGGACGCCGAGGACACCGTGCAGGAGACGTTCCTGCGCGCCTGGCGACGGCGGGAGACGTTCGCGGGACGATCGACATTCCGGGCCTGGCTGTACCGGATCGCCACGAACGCCTGCCTGGACCGGCTCTCCGCGTACCGGCCCGAGCCCGCGACCGGCGGCGAGGTGCGGTGGCTGCAGCCGTACCCGGACCGGCTGCTCGACGAGCTGCCCGCCGCCGGCGCCGACGAGCCGGAGGCCGTCGCGGTGGCCCGCGAGACGATCGAACTGGCGTACCTGGTCGCGGTGCAGCACCTCGCGCCGCGCCCGCGCGCCGTGCTGATCCTGCGCGACGTGCTCGGCTGGCCCGCCAAGGAGGTCGCGGAACTGCTCGGTGACTCGGTCAACTCGGTGAACAGCGCGTTGCAGCGCGCCCGCGCCGGCATGCGGGAACACCTGCCCGCGCAGCGGCAGGACTGGACCGGCGACGAGACGGACACCCGGACCCGCGAGCTGGTACGCCGCTTCACCGACGCCGCCGTCGCCAAGGACGTCGGCGCGCTCGCCGCCATGCTGCGCGACGACGTGCGCTGCTCGATGCCGCCCACGCCCGGCCTGCAGATCGGCCGCGACGCCGTGGTGAACGACTGGATCGCGGACGGCTTCGAGAGCCTGGGCAGCATGCGGGCCCTGCCCACCGCCGTGAACCGGCAGCCCGCCGTCGCGTTCTACCTGTGGCAGGAGAGCGACGGCGCGTACCTGCCGCTCACCGTCGACGCCCTGCGCATCACCGGCGGGGAGATCACCGAGATCGTCACGTTCCACGCCGACCGGTTCCCTCAGCTCGGGCTGCCGGAGCGCCTGCCGGCCGACCGTACGCCGTAGTGCCGGTGCGGACGCCCGCGCTGCCCGGCGGCGCACGCGTCGCGGTGGTCGCGACCTCACCCTCATGACGACGCTCGGAGGAACGACATGATCAGCAGTACCGACACCGGCGTGGGTTCTCGCCGTTCGCACAGCTTCCCGCGGCTCGCCGTCACCGGCCTGGTCGCCACCCTCGGCGCGATGGCGGTCACCACGTTCGCGGCGACGCTCGCCCGGGCCGCCGGTGTGGACTTCGAGATCCCGGACGGCGGCCGCGAGACGATCCCGTTGGGCGGGTTCGCCGTCGTGACCGGATTCTTCTCGCTCGTCGGCGTCGTCGTCGCCGCCGTCCTGCTGCGGTTCAGCGCACACCCCGTGCGGCGGTTCGTGTGGACGGCGGTGTCGCTGACCGCGCTGTCGATGATCCCGCCGTTGATCGCCGGGGGCGATGCCGCCACTACTGTCACGCTGGTCGGGTTGCACCTGGTCGCGGCGGCGGTGATGATCCCCGCCCTGGCGTGGAGCCTGCGCGCGAGGAAGGGCGACCGGGGGTAGCTCCACCTCGACGTTCAGCCGTGGTCGGGCGGAGCATCCGGTTACTCGGCCGTGGCTCCGCGACGACGCAGGGCCACCTTGGTGCCGCCGAACGCCACGAGCCAGGGCAACACCAGGAATCCGCCGCAACCGATCACGATCAGCCACAGCGTCTCACTCGGTTTTCCCTGGTGCTCCAGTTCGGGCCAGGTGAAGGCACTGCCGAGCAACGACAACGCGTAGAACAGGACGACCGCGATCGCGGAAGCCCTACCGATCCGGCGGCTGAGCCCAACGCCCGCAGCGCAGAGAAACCCGAGTCCGGACATGAGAACCGGAGCGAAGTACATACCGGACAGGACGACGAAGGTGGAGTACATCGCGCCCGGGTCGAGATCCGACTCCGCCAACGGTGGCAAGCCGGCTCCGACCGCGTGGACGACAGCGGACAGGGCGGAGTTCACCACTTCGGCCTCCTCGCGCCGGGACGCTCGCACGCCATCGGGATCGATCCCTCAGTTCGACGGATCGGAGCTGTGGACCCGCTCCGGAGAATTTCCTGCGATCTACAGGATTCGATCAGGAACACTCGGGCACTTCGATACGGACCATACGCCGGGCACCGCCAGTCGGCGCCCGGCGCCACGTACGACCGAGAGGTGACACCATGACCTTCCGCGCCAGGCTCGTCGGAGCCGCACTCGCCGGGACTCTCGCCGCCGGTGCATCGGCACTGGCTGGGGCGTCCGCGGCCAGCGCGCAGGCCGAACCCTGTGTTCAGCGCATCGCCGTGGTGAACAACGCCGCCTTCGTGATGTCCTTCAGTGTTCAGGCGAGCAACGGCCTGGAGACGGCGAACACCGACACCTACCCGATCAACCAGTCGCGGACGATCGATCTCACCACCACCGCACTTCCCGTCGGGTCCGATGTCCGGCCGGTGGTGGACGCGGTGGCCGGAGCGACGCGCACGCCGAGCAGCTTCGTGTCGTACTGCGAGAACGGGCAGACCGCCACGTACTCGGTGACCGGGACGACGTACGACTACTCGGTCACGCTGATCGGCTGACCGGCACGTCGACGCTTCGGGGCGTCCGCCTACGCGGCGGGCGCCCCGCGCTCGTACGCTACGTTGATCGAGTGCCCGTACCCCGGCTGATTCCCATCGCGCACGAGCCCGGCCACCGGACGGACACGATCGGCCGCTACGACGAAGGGCTGTTCCTCGCCTCGGCGTGGGACCACCACGCGTACGTGCACCGCTTCGACCACGACGGGACGTACCGGGACTCGACCATCACGCGGGTTCCGCATCGAGGCGCGCTGAGCGAGGCACTCGACGGGCTGCTCGCGAGCCTGCCCGGCAAGGCGTACGGCGACATCGCCGTACGCCTGTTCCAGACCCGTCAGGACGGTGTCGTGTTCGGTCTGGTCGACGAGTCCGGCGACCGGGCCGGCGACGGCAGCCACGTCGGCTGGGTCGAGTTGTATCCGGATCGCCTCGGGTTCCACGAGCCGTGGGACGGGCTCTACGACACGTGACGGCCGGCGTTGTGGTCCTCACCGGCCGGAGCTCCGCCAACCGCTGGTTGACGGAGCCCGACACGTTCGTATCGGTCAGGATGCGAGGGAGAAGTCCGCCACGACACCCTTGTGGTCCGAGTTGGTGTCCCCGACGATGCGGTAGTCGGTCATCCACATCACCTGGGAGCTCTCGATCCGCTTCCAGAAGTAGATGTAGTCGATGTGCCGGTTCCCGTGCGTGCCGGTCCCCTTCTCACCGTAGAGGTTGTAGACGGAGCGGAGGTTCGGCAGCTCGTTGGCCTCGAAGACCTTCCACGGGAACTTCTCGTACCCGCGGGCCTTGTCGGCGCTGAAGTCGACGTTGAGGTCGCCGCTGACGATGACCTGGCCCTCCGCCTTCTTCTCGCGGGCCAGCTCCTTGACCTCAGCGAACTGCTGCTCCGCGCACCTGGTACGCGGAAGGTCTTCCGGCGAGCCGTTGTTGTCGATACCGGCGACGGCGTGGAAGTTGATGTGGAACACGTATCGTCCGGTCGCCTTGTGCCGGTACTTGACCCAGTTGTTGTAGCGCGGCGGCGGTGGCTCGTCGGGGTTGGTGTCGCACACGAACTTCGACCCCTTGTCGACCACTTCGAACATGCTCTTCTTCGCCAGCAGAGCTTCACCGGCAGCGTGCACCGAAGTGGTCGGGGCGTAGAACGTCCATCCGTTGTCGGCGGCCCAGTCCACCAGGAAGGCCCTGCGGGGGCCCACCTCGTTGAGCGCGACCATGTCCGCCTTCGAGGTGATGAGGTTCAGGTCGTGGAGGAACTTCTCGTGGGTGAGGCCGTTGTAGATGTTCAGGTGGCCGGCCTGGAAGGTCGACGCCGCCGCGGCCGGAGAGACCGGCAGGAGGAGGGTCGCCACCGTGAGTGTGGCGCCCAGGGCGACGGCTCGCCGGACAGCTCGCAGGGTTCTTCTCATGAATGATCCTTCCCGTTTGAGGACACACCGGGCCGGCGCCGCCACTGTGGTGGCGGTCGCCGTCCGGTGACAAATCGTTAGAGCTCCACCTTGAAGTCGGCGTTGGCGCCGGAGCCCGTGATGACGAGACGCCCGGTCCGGCTCTTCCGCCCCGAGCTGTCGTCGGCGAGGTAGTTCCACGTCACCCACGGCTTGCCGTCCCGGGCCTCGTAGACGTCCATCGCGCCCGGCCCACGCTTGTTACCCGGCAACGAGTACTTGCGCATGGTGTCGGGCAGGTGGGCCGCCGGACCCGAATAGGAGAACCAGGCCCGATTCGGTCCGGGCATCGGCGAACACAGGCCGTCGTCGATCCGGTCGCCGCAGAAGGCGACGCCGGTCGAGTAGTAGTTCTCCCGCCAGGCGTTGCCGGAGTAGAAGAGATACCAGGAACCGTTGTGGTGGAACGCGCTCGGATTCTCGATGACGGCGACCCCGCCGGTGTCCCGGTACGTGACCCAGCTCAGATTGTCGCTGCGGAAGATGACGACCGGATCGCTGTCGCGGTCGACGGTGCCGTTCGGGTTGAACTTCAACCTCATGACGGAGAGCGCCGACTCCGCCCCTTCGGCCCGCTGCCCGTCCCGCCAGGTCATCCAGATCGCACCCGCGGGACCGGCTACGACGTCCGCGTCGAGTGCCCACCGATCGCCCTTGTCCGGGCAGGCGATCGGCGTGTCCTCGGCGTTGAACGGCCCGTACGGGTTCTGGGAGCGAGCCACGCCGATGCACTTGCGCCCGCCGTCGTTCTTCCTGCTGGCGGTGTAGAAGAGGTAGTAGCGGCCGACCCCGTCCTTGACGTGGTAGTGCGCCCCCGGGGTCCAGATCCCGGAGCCGGATTCGACCCACGCCCCACCGCCGCTCGGCATGGCGTCGCCGGCCACTGTCGGCGAGGTTCCCACGACATTCCCGGAGCCCGAAATGGCGTACGGCACCTTCTTGCCGCCGGTGCTGGCACCGTAGGTGATGTACTTGTTGGAGCCGTCGCGCAGCGCGATGGTATCGGCGCCAGGGAACGGGAAGTCCTGCGACTCGTCGGCCGGGTCGACGACGGCGGCGCCGGCGGAGGGTGCGGCGGCGACGCCGGTCGTAGCCGCGAGGGCCACTGCCAGCCCTGCCACGAACGCGCGGATGGTGACTCGCATGAGGCTCCTCTGAATCCGGGTCAGATCCTGAGCACAGATCAAAGCATGTGAATACAACGATTACCAGAGCCGCGCGGAGCCGGCGGACCACGCCCACTTGCGACTGGGGCACCCGTGGCCGACCTGCCCCGGTACGACTCGGCGCGCGGGCGCCGATCTCCGCGCGGATGTCCGTCATCCCTCACTAGCTGCCTGATCATCCGATCAGCCTTCGGGGCGTGGGAGCCGCGAGGACCGCACCCGCAGGGCTTCGATGCCGCTCTTGGGTACGACTCGACCGGGCCGGCGGCCCGGCAGCGGACCAACCGGGTGTCGTGAACTTGTCAGCTCAGGCTGGGCGACGGCGTCACTTGGCGTTGAAGTAGTTCGCCTCCGGGTGGTGCACCACGATCGCGTCGGTGGCCTGCTCCGGCACCAACTGGAACTCCTCGGACAACTGCACCCCGATCCGCTCCGCGCCCAGCAGCTCCACGATCTTCGCCCGGTCCTCCAGGTCCGGGCAGGCCGGGTAGCCGAACGCGTACCGGCAGCCCCGGTAGTCGGTGCGCAGCAGACCGGCCAGGTCGGCCGGGTCGTCGTCGGCCACGGTGCCGCCGCCGGGCAGCACCAGCTCGGCCCGGATCCGCCGGTGCCAGTACTCCGCGAGGGCCTCGGTGAGCTGCACGGACAGGCCGTGCACCTCCAGGTAGTCGCGGTACTCGTTGCCGGCGAACATCTTCGCCGTGTACTCGCTGATCGGCTGCCCGACGGTGACCAGTTGCAACGCCACCACGTCGAGCTGGTCGCCCTTGGGCCGGAAGAAGTCGGCCAGGCACAGCCGCCGCTCCTGCCGCTGCCGGGGGAAGGAGAACCGGGCCCGCTCGCTGTGCCCGTTCTCGTCCAGCACCACCAGGTCGTTGCCCTCGGAGTACGCCGGGAAGTAGCCGTACACCACGGCCGCCTCCAGCACCTGGTCGGAGATCAGGCGGTCCAGCCAGTACCGCAGCCGGGGCCGGCCCTCGGTCTCCACCAGTTCCTCGTACGACGGGCCCTTGCCGCCGCGGGCGCCGCGCAGCCCCCACTGACCCAGGAACGTGGCCCGCTCGTCCAGCAGCGCCGCGTAGTCGGCCAGCGGCACGCCCTTGACCACCCGGGTGCCGAAGAACGGCGGGTTCGGCACCGCCACGTCGGCCGCCACGTCGGAGCGGACCGACGCGTCGTCCAGTTCGGGCAGCGCCTCGCGCACCTGCGCCCGCTGCCGCTCGCGGCGCTCCCGGCGGGCCGCCAGCGCCGCCTCCCGCTCCGGGTCGATCACCGGCGCGCCGCCGCGCTTGGCCGCCATCACGCGGTCCATCAGGGACAGCCCTTCGAACGCGTCGCGGGCGTAGTGCACCTGACCGGGGTAGATCGACCGCAGGTCGTCCTCCACGTACGCGCGGGTCAGCGCCGCGCCGCCGAGCAGCACCGGCCAGCGCTCGGCCACGCCCCGGGAGGCCATCTCGGCCAGGTTCTCCTTCATGATGACTGTGCTCTTGACCAGCAGACCGGACATGCCGATCGCGTCCGCCCGGTGCTCCTCGGCCGCGTCGAGGATCGCGTTGATCGGCTGCTTGATGCCGATGTTCACCACGTCGTAGCCGTTGTTGGACAGGATGATGTCGACCAGGTTCTTGCCGATGTCGTGCACATCGCCCTTCACCGTGGCGAGCACGATGCGGCCCTTGCCGTCGTCGTCCGTCTTCTCCATGTGCGGCTCCAGATACGCCACCGCGGTCTTCATCACCTCGGCGGACTGGAGCACGAACGGCAGCTGCATCTGGCCGGAGCCGAACAGCTCGCCGACCACCTTCATGCCGTCCAGCAGCAGGTCGTTGATGATGGACAGCGGCGTACGCCCCTGCGCCATCGCGGTGTCCAGGTCGGCCTCCAGGCCGTTGCGCTCGCCGTCGATGATCCGCCGCTTGAGCCGCTCGTCCAGCGGCAGCGCGGCCAGTTCCTCGGCCCGGGTGGCGCGCGCCGAGGCCGCGTCCACGCCCTCGAACGCCTCGATGAACCGCTGCACCGGGTCGTAGCCCTCGCGGCGGCGGTCGTACACCAGGTCGAGCGCCACCTCGCGCTGCTCGTCCGGGATCCGCGCCATCGGCAGGATCTTGCTGGCGTGCACGATCGCCGAGGTCAGCCCGGCCTGCGCGCACTCGTGCAGGAACACCGAGTTGAGCACCTGCCGGGCCGCCGGGTTGAGGCCGAACGAGACGTTCGAGATGCCGGCGGTGAAGTTGACGCCCGGGTAGCGCGCGGCGATCTCCCGGATCGCCTCGATCGTCTCGATGCCGTCGCGGCGGGTCTCCTCCTGCCCGGTGGCGATCGGGAACGTCAGCGCGTCGATGAGGATGTCCTCCCGGCGCATCCCCCACCGGCCGGTCAGGTCGTCGATCAGCCGGGAGGCCACCCGTACCTTCCATTCGCGGGTGCGGGCCTGGCCCTCCTCGTCGATGAGCAGCGCCACGACGGCGGCGCCGTGCTCCTTGACCACCGGCATGACCCGCGCGTAGCGGGAGTCGGGGCCGTCGCCGTCCTCGAAGTTGACCGAGTTGACCACGCACCGGCCGCCGAGCATCTCCAGCCCGGCCTCGATCACGGCCGGCTCGGTGGAGTCCAGCACGATCGGCAGCGTCGAGGCGGTGGCGAACCGGCCCGCCAGCTCCCGCATGTCCTGCATGCCGTCGCGGCCCACGTAGTCGACGCAGAGGTCGAGCAGGTGCGAGCCGTCGCGGGCCTGGCTGCGGGCCACCTCCACGCAGGCCTGCCAGTCCCCGGCGAGCATCGACTCGCGGAACGCCTTCGAGCCGTTGGCGTTGGTGCGCTCCCCCACCATCAGGATGCTGGCGTCCTGGGCGAACGGCACGTGGTGGTAGATCGAGGAGACCCCGGCCTCCGGCTTCGGCTCCCGCGCCACCGGCGCCCGCCCGCCGAGGCGCTCCACCAGCACCCGGATGTGCTCCGGGGTGGTGCCGCAGCAGCCACCGATCAGGCCCACGCCGTAGTCGGTGACGAACTGCTCCAGCGCGTCGGCCAGCTCGTCCGGGCTGAGCGGGAAGTACGCCCCGTCGGCCGTCAGCACCGGCAGGCCCGCGTTCGGCATGACCGAGATCGGGATACGCGAGTGCTGTGCCAGGTAGCGCAGGTGCTCGCCCATCTCCGCCGGGCCGGTGGAGCAGTTCAGCCCGATCAGGTCGACGTCGAGCGGCTCGATCGCGGTCAGCGCGGCGCCGATCTCACTGCCCAGCAGCATGGTGCCGGTGGTCTCCACCGCGACCTGGCAGATGATCGGCACGTCCCGGCCCGCCTCGGCGCGCGCCCGCTTCGACCCGACCACCGCCGCCTTGACCTGGAGCAGATCCTGGCAGGTCTCGATGATCAGCGCGTCCGCCCCGCCGGCGATCAGGCCGGCGGCGTTCTCCTGGTACGCGTCGCGCAGCGAGGCGTAGCTGGCGTGCCCGAGGGTGGGCAGCTTGGTGCCCGGCCCCATCGAGCCGAGCACGAACCGGGGGTGCTCCGGCGTCGCGTACGCGTCGGCTGCCTCCCGCGCGATCCGCGCGCCCGCCTCGGACAGCTCCCGGATGCGGCCGGGGATGCCGTACTCGGCGAGGTTGGGCAGGTTGGCGCCGAAAGTGTTGGTCTCCACGCAGTCCGCGCCGGCGGCGAGGTAGGCGTCGTGCACGCCGCGGACCACGTCCGGCCGGGTCACGTTGAGGATCTCGTTGCAGCCTTCGAGGCCGTCGAAGTCGTCGAGGGTGAGATCGGCGGCCTGGAGCATTGTTCCCATCGCGCCGTCCGCGATCAGGATCCGATCGGCCAGCAGGTCACGCAACGAGATAGACACATGCTCCAGGGTAGTGCGCCCGGCTGCGCCAGAGTTATCCGATCCGGCCCTTCTCACATACTGCCCACCGGGCCCCGCGTACCCCTTTCCTCCGGTTCGCCCGGGTGGTCCGGCCCGGCGACCGGCGCGGCCGACGGGCCGGCCCCGGCGGCGGCACGTAGGCTGACGGACGTGAAGGACAACAGGGGTGCGACCGTGCGACGGGGCGGCGCCGCGCCCGACGAGCAGGGTGAGGTGACGGCGTGACCGAGTTCGACGGGCTGCCGGTACTGCGCTCGCCGGTCGCCATCGCGGCCTTCGAGGGCTGGAACGACGCCGCCGACGCCTCCACCGCCGCCGTGGAACACCTGGAGCAGGTCTGGCAGGCCCGGCAGGTGACCGAGCTGGACCCGGAGGACTTCTACGACTTCCAGGTGAGCCGCCCGACGATCACCATGGCCGACGGGGAGACCCGGCGCGTCGAGTGGCCCACCACGCGGTTCATGGTGGCCAGCCCGGAGGGCACCGAGCGGGACGTGGTGCTGATCCGCGGCATCGAACCGAGCATGCGCTGGCGGACGTTCTGCGAGCAGGTGCTGGAGATCTGCCACAGCCTGGAGGTCGAGCGGGTGGTGCTGCTCGGCGCGCTGCTGGCCGACGTGCCGTACACCCGGCCGCTGCCGATCAGCGGCAGCGCGTCGGACGCCGACGCCGCCAAGCGCTACCAGCTCACCCCCACCCGGTACGACGGGCCGACCGGCATCGTCGGCGTGTTGCACGACGCGTGCACCCGGGCCGAGGTCGACGCGGTGTCGTTCTGGGTGCACGTGCCGCACTACGCCAACAACCCGCCCTGCCCGAAGGCCACCCTCGCCCTGCTGCACCGGGTCGAGGAGGTGCTCGACCTGCCGGTGCCGATGGCCGACCTGGCCGAGGAGGCAGCCGAGTGGGAGCAGCGGGTACGCAGCGCCGCCGAGCAGGACGCCGAACTCGGCGAATACGTGCGTGAGCTGGAGGAACGGGTCGGCGACGCCGGCATCACCCCGTTGACCGGGGACGAGATCGCCCAGGAGTTCGAGAAGTACCTGCGTCGCCGCGGTGGTTCCGCCGGGCCGACAGCGGGTTCCTGGTAGCACTTTTCCGTCGAAGCCGGGCTCCCTGATCGGGCCCGGCTTCTTCGTGTCCGGGGTGGCGCGGTCACACCCGCTAGGGCATCCTAGGAACCTAGCTGTTCCGAGGAGGCCCGGATGCAGATCAACCCCGGCGCGGCCGAGTTCCCGCACCGGCAGATCGCCGCGCAGCTCAAAGCCCAGGTGCGCCGCGGCGACTGGGGCCCGGGCGAGCGACTGCCGTCCATCCCGGCCATCGCCGAGATGTTCGGCGTCGCGAAGCAGACCGTGCAGCGCGCCGTCGACCAGCTGCGGGTCGAGGGCATCCTGATCACCAAACCCGGCTCCGGTACGTACGTCCGGGGCACCCGGCGCCGCCTCAACCGCCTGTCCCGGGGCCGGTACGGCGGCTTCCGCGGCTACCACACCGACCTGGCCGCCCGGTACCGCCAGCAGCTCGTCTCGGTCGGCCGCTCCCCCGCCCCGGCCGAGGTGGCCGACGCGTTCGGCGTCGCCGACGGCACCGAGCTGCTCTGCCGGCGGCACCTGGTACGCACCGACGACTCACCGGTCGAGGTCGGCGCGTCGTGGTTCCTGCCCGCCGACGCGGTGGGCACCTCGCTGGAGCGGGCCGAGGCGTTCGGGCGCCCGCTCTACCAGGAGGCCGAGGAGGTCACCGGCCGGCGGTACGTGACCGCCACCGACACGATCAGCGCGCGCCAGCCCAGCCGGGAGGAGGCGGAGATCCTCCAGATCCGCCCGGACACCCCGGTGCTGCACCTGCTGCACGTGGCGTACGACGAGCGACGCAAGCCGATCGAGGTCGCCCAGGCCACCTGGCCCGGCCCGATGACCACGCTCACCGAGGAGTACAAGATCCCCGCGCCCGCCCCCGACCAGGACCCCGACCCCGGCCTGGTCCTGGGCTGATCCCGCCCCGGCTCCCCTCGATCTGTGAGTGGGGGTTGTCAAGTGGTGCGGTGGTGGTTGGTGATGGTGCGGTAGATCTGTCGGGCGATGTAGCGCTTGAGGCAGCGGGTGATTTCTTTGGTGGTGCGGCCTTCGGTGCGGCGTCGGGTGATGTAGTCGCGGGTTTCGGGGTGGATGCGGCGGCGGGTGAGGGCGATGGTGTGTAGGGCGCTGTTGAGGGTTCTGTCGCCGCCGCGGTTGAGGCGGTGGCGGTTGGTGCGGCCGCTGGCTGCGGGGATGGGGGCGGTGCCGGCGAGGGTGGCGTAGGCGGCTTCTGATCGGACGCGGCCGGGGTGGGACCAGGCGGTGAGGGCGATCGCGGCGGTGACGGGTCCGATGCCGGGTTGGTCGAGCAGGGGTGGGCACAGGTGTGTGACGAGGGTTCGGAGGCGCCGGTGGTTGTCGGCGAGGGTGGCGTCGAGGGTTTGGATGTGCCGGGCGAGGGTGGTCAGTTCGCGGCGGCGGGTGTGTTCCTCGCAGGGCAGGTCGGTGGTTTCGGGTAGGTCGAGGGCGGCCAGGCGGGCGATCTGGGTGGTGGTGGACAGCCCGCGTAGCGCCTCGCGCAGGGTGTCGTCGGCGGTCAGGATCAACGCTTTGACCAGGTTGATCGTGGCGGTGCGGGTGTCGCTGTGGTGTCGGCGGCAGATCAGCAGCAGACGCAGTGCCTCGCGTGGTCCGTCGCTTCGGGGCACGGCGATGCGCTCAGCGGGCAGGGCAAGCACCGTATGGGCGGCGGCGACCGCATCCAGGTGGTCGGACTTGCCGCCCCGCCGGCGTGACGCGGCGGCGGGTTTGGGTGCCTCGCTGACCGCTTCACCGGCAGCGGTCAGCACCCGGCACAGCCCTTGACCGTGCGCCCGGGTTCCTTCCACCGCCCACAACCGGCGCCCCTGCGGTGGGGTGTGCGCGACGGCGAAGGCCAGCAGCCGGGCCAACCCGTCCGGGTCGGTGGGCACGGTGACCTGCGCCAGCACGGCGCCGAGACGGTCGACCACGGCGGCGGTGTGCGTGTCGGTGTGAGTATCGACCCCTACCACCACGTCGTAGCGATCCGCGACTCGCTCTACGATCCTTGTCATCTCGGATTGTTGCTCCTTAGCCAGCGACGACCGGGACAGTCGGCGTCGGCTCGGGAAGCAGTCACCACGGCGGCAGATCTGTGATGGGCCACGTGTGCTCGCACGGGCAGGCTTCTGATCAGGCCAGCAGGGTGGGCCGGGCCGGCGCCGACGATCACCCGGGGACAGGTCTTGCACAAGGCACACCCACACCACGGGCAGCCGGATCGACGAAGAGTCACCCAAGTGATCATCGATGCCGAACCCTAACGGCAACCAGCCGAACCGATCACCACACACATAGAAGCGTCTTGCACTTCGCGCCCCGGCAAACGGAACATTCACGACACCCTCGGGGCCACAACCGCAAGATCGCCGGCTGGGCACGCCGAGTGGAACACCACG
Source organism: Micromonospora sp. WMMA1949 (assembly GCF_027460145.1). Classification (NCBI taxonomy): domain Bacteria; kingdom Bacillati; phylum Actinomycetota; class Actinomycetes; order Micromonosporales; family Micromonosporaceae; genus Micromonospora; species Micromonospora sp. WMMA1949. The sequence continues at coordinate 6,021,840 of NZ_JAPZBG010000001.1, forward strand.
GGTGTCAAACGGCCCTCGACACACCCATCACGTTCCACCCGCCCTCAAGGCTCGCGCGATCTTGCGGTTGCAGCCCCCGCAAACCGTGCGAAAGGGGCGAGATGCGGGCCGTAAGTGCAAGATCGACGCGCGGGAGGGGCGGGGCGGCGGGAGGGCGGGGTTACAGGGCGATGCCGAGGAGGGCGTCCACGGTGTCGGCGAACAGCTTCGGGGCGGCCGGGTCCTCGGTGACGCCGTCAAGGGCTCCGTCGGCCCAGCGGTCGGCCGCCGCCAGGGCACCCGGCGTGTCCAGGTCGTCGGCCAGGCGCTCGCGTACCTCGGCCAGCAACGCCGCCCCCGACGGCCCGGCCGGTGCGGCGGCGGCCCGCCGCCAGCGGCCCAGCCGCTCCTGCGCCTCGGTGAGCAGCTCGTCGGTCCAGGAGCGGTCGCTGCGGTAGTGCCCGCTCATCAGCGCCAGCCGCACCGCCATCGGGTCCACCTTGTCGGCCCGCAGCCGGGAGACGAAGACCAGGTTGCCCTGGGACTTCGACATCTTCTCCCCGTCCAGGCCGATCATGCCGGCGTGCACGTAGTGGTCGGCGAACGGCGCCTCGCCGGTCAGCCGCTCGGCGTGCGCGGCGGAACACTCGTGGTGCGGGAAGATCAGGTCGTTGCCGCCGCCCTGCACGTCGATCCGGTCGCCGAGCAGGTTCAACGCGATGACCGTGCACTCGATGTGCCAGCCGGGACGGCCCGCGCCCAGCTCGCCGCCGGGCCAGGACGGCTCGCCCTCGCGGGCGCCGCGCCACAGCAGCGGGTCGAGCGGGTCGCGCTTGCCGGCACGCTCCGGGTCGCCGCCGCGCTCGGCGAACAGCTCGATCATCTGCTCGCGGGACAGGTTCGACTCGTAGCCGAACCGGGGCGCGGCGGCGATGTCGAAGTAGACGTCGCCGGTGCCGTCGTCGAGGCGGTACGCCGCGCCGTCCTTCAGCAGCACCAGCACCTTCTCGGCGATGTCCGGGATCGACTCGACGGCGCCGACGTAGTGCGCCGGCGGGATCATCCGCAGCGCCTCCATGTCCTCGCGGAACAGCGCGGTCTCCCGCATGGCCAGGACCTTCCAGTCCTCGCCGTCGCGCTCGGCGCGCTCCAGCAGCGGGTCGTCGATGTCGGTGACGTTCTGCACGTACCGCACGTCGAGGCCGGCGTCGCGCCACATCCGCTGCACCAGGTCGAACGTGATCATGGTGGCGGCGTGCCCGAGGTGCGTCGCGTCGTACGGGGTGATGCCGCAGACGTACATCGAGGCCGCGCCCTCGGGCCGGCTGGGATGGGCGCCCTGCCGTGCCGAGTCGTACAACCGCAGCGGCACGCCCTCACCCGGCAGCCGTGGCACCTCGTGTCCCGCCCAAGACTCCATGACCGCCAGCCTAACGATCCGTCAGGCGCTCAGGTGCCGCCCCACGGGTGATCAACGCGACAACGGCTCACATCGGTGGCCAGGGCATCGCCGGCCACTCCTGCGGCGGCAGCGGGAACCGGCCGGACTCGCGCAGCCGCCGGACCCGTTCCGCCAGCGCGGTCAGCTCCCCGATCGTCAGGTGCTCGGCCAGTTCCTCGCCCAGCGGGCCGGCCAGCTGCCCGGCGAGGCCGTCGAGCATCTCCACCGCGTCCGGCGGCAGCTCGCGGCCGGCCCAGCCCCACAGCACCGTCCGCAGCTTCTCCTCGACGTGGAAGCTCACGCCGTGGTCGACGCCGTAGATGCGGTCGTCCGGGCCGACGAGCACGTGCCCGCCCTTGCGGTCGGCGTTGTTGATCACCGCGTCGAGCACGACGAGCCGGGCCAGGCGGGGGTCGTCGGCGTGCGCCAGCGCGTACGCCGCCCCGTCGTCGTCACGGGCCGCGGCCACCGGGAACCAGCGCGGCGGAACCTCCCGCGCCGGCACGAACCCGACGAGCGGCTCGGCGTCGTCCGGCTCGTCGATCCAGAGCTGGCACGAGCCGGGACCGAACGGGCCGTCGCGCAGCACGGTGGGCGGCACCAGGTCCCAGCCGGTGGCCCGGGACACCAGGTACGCGGACACCTCCCGGCCGGCGAGCGTGCCGTCCGGGAAGTCCCAGAGCGGGCGCTCGCCGCGTACCGGCTTGTAGACGCAGTGCGCGGTCACGTCGCCGAGGGCGATGACACCGCGCAGCGTCGCGTTGGAGGCGTCGACGAGCCGCCCCTGGAGGGTCAGCTCACCGTCGGCGAGCAGCCGCAGCGCCTCGGCGCCGTCCTGTCGGGGCTGCAGTTCCGACGAGGTCACCGGTGATAGCCGTTGTGCCGGGGGCAGAGGTGACCGGCCGGGTCGAGCGGCTGGCCGCACAGCGGGCAGGGAGGCCGGCCGGCGTTCACGACACGCTTGGCCCGCTCGATGAACTCGCGGGTCGCCTCCGGGGTCAGCCGGACCCGCAGGCGGTCGAGGTCGTCGTCCGGTTCGTCCGGGTCCTCGTCGGCGTCGTCGTCCGCGTCGCCCAGCTCGACCTCGACCTCCGCCTCACCGACGGCGATCGCCTCGATCACCACGGTGGCGGTGTCCACGTCGAAGGCCAGGCCCAGCGTGCCGACCCGGAACTCCTCGTCCACGGGCGTGTCGAGCGGCTCGTTGTCACCGGTCGCCGCGGCGGCCGTCTCCGGCAGCTTCACGCCGAACCGGCGCTGCGCCTCGGTGAGCAGCTCCTCGAGCTTCTCGGCGAGCAACGACACCTGGACCTTCTCCAGCGACACGCTGACCAGCCGGCCGCCGCCGCGCGCCTGGAGGAAGAACGTGCGCTCCCCCGGCGGGCCGACCGTACCGGCGACGAACCGCTCCGGCGGCTCGAAGGCGTGCACCTGGTGCGTCATACCCACGACCCTATCCGGCGTGTGGAAGCACCGCGCAGCCCACCGACGCCGAATCCGCCCAGAGCGAACGCGCCGCGTACGCCGGGCTCACCCGGCCGCGCCCGCGCCCCCGCCGACCGCCGCATCGGACTCCGCCGGTCGCGCCGCGCGCCGACGGCGCTTGCGCGGCGGCGGGACCAGCGCCGACAGGTCGCCGCCGGTGTCGTTGAGCCGGACCAGGAACGGCCGGAACGGGGTGTAGCGGATCGCCGTGACCGACGCCGGGTCGGCCACGATCCGCTGGAAAAGATCAAGGTGTACGCCGAGCGCGTCCGCCACGATCGCCTTGATCACGTCGCCGTGGCTGCACGCCAGCCAGATCGCCTCCGGCCCGTGCTCGGCGGTGACCCGCGCGTCCCACGCCCGTACCGCGGCCACGGCGCGCGCGGACATCGCCGCCATGGACTCGCCCTGCGGGAACGCGGCGGCGCTCGGGTGCTGCTGGACCACCGGCCAGAGCGGCTCCTTCGCCAGCTTCTTCAGCGACTGCCCCTCCCAGTCGCCGTACCCGCACTCGATCAACCCGTCGTCCACCACCGGTTCCACGCCCGGCAGGGCCAGATCGAGGGTCTGCCGGCAGCGGATGAGCGGGCTGGTCACCACCGCCGCCAGCGGCAGCCCGGCGAGGCGCGCGCCGACCGCAGCCGCCTGCGCGCGGCCGGTGTCGTCGAGCTCGACCGGTTGCCGCCCGGCCAGGCCGCCGTCGGCGTTCGCGGTGGTCCGGCCGTGTCGCAGAAGTAGAAGGGTCGCCACGCTGACCACCCTAGGCGGTACGCCCCTCGGATGATCGTCCCGCCACGACAGGCCGCGTTCCGGTGGTGCGGCCCCTACTCCCGGTACACCCATCTGCGGAACCTGTCGGCCGCGTCCGACGCGCCGTCGGGCTCCGCCAGGGACCGCAGGGACCGCAGCGATGCCCGGTGCCGCCGGACCAGGAGCGCGACCCAGACGACCACCACCGCCCACAGCACCAGAGAGATGCTGCGGTACCGCCTGACCGCCGCGTCGGTCCGTGCCTCGGCCTCCGCCCTGACCTGGAACGCGTCGTAGATCACGGTGCCGTCGACGACGAAGGTCTCGGCTGTGACCCGGTAGGTCGCGTAGTCGTACAACCGTGCGCGCTCCAGGTCCGGCCGGGGATCCCTGCTCATCTCGAATCGGACCGGCGTGCCGGGCATCAGTTCCTCGCGAGGCACCTCTCGTACGCTGAACTCGACCCGGGGGTGCTCGCGGAGCAGCACCCGATGGACCACGGCGCCGAGGTTTCTGCTTCCCCCCGTCGTCTTTTCCAAGGTCTCCCGTACCGAGTCGACGGTGCCCGTCACCACGAACATCTCCGCCGGCAGTTCCGGCTCGTCGAAGGGCTCTGCCAGGTTCCAGACAAAGGCCGCCAGAATGGCGATCATCACCGGAGCGCCGTACAGCGGTCTGAGGCGGAAGCGCGACATGCGGGTGAGAGTAGCCACCCCCGGCCACCGGGCCGCGCCGTCGCACACGCCGCGCGGCCCTACGTGGCCGGGTGGGCGACGAAGCCGAAGGCCGGCCACCTCGGACATCGGGGTGGCCGGCCTCTCGCACGACGACGTCAGGTGGCGCTGATCGTGCCGGTCGCCAGCAGGCAGATCACCAGGCTGCCCAGCGCCACCCGGTACAGCACGAAGACGTACAGCGTGTGGTGGGCGACGTAGCGCAGCAGCCACGCGATGGCCGCGTACCCGACGGCGAACGCGATGAGCGTCGCGATCACCATCTGCGCCACGCTCGGCGCGGCGGTGCCCGGCGCGGACGGCTCGAACACGTCCGGCAGGCTGAACAAGCCGGAGATCACCACGGCCGGGATGGCCAGCAGGAACGAGTAGCGGGCCGCGGTCTCCCGGGTGAGGTTGAGCAGCAGGCCCGCGGTCAGGGTGCCGCCGGACCGGGAGACGCCGGGCACCAGCGCCGCGGCCTGGGCGAAGCCCATCACCACGCCGTCGCGCATCCGGAAGTTCTCCAGCGTACGGGTCTGCCGGCCCCAGTACTCGGCGAAGGCCAGCAGCATCGCGCCGAGGATCAGCGTGCAGGAGATCAGCCAGAGGTTGCGGCCGGCGGTGCGGATCTGGTCCTTGAAGATCAGCCCGAAGATGCCGATCGGGATGGTGCCGACGATGACGTACCAGCCCATCCGGTAGTCGAGGCTGGACCGCACCGAGCGGTCGACCAGGCCCACGAACCAGGTGCGGACGATCCGCCCGATGTCCTTGGCGAAGTAGATCAGCACGGCGGCCTCGGTGCCGAGCTGGGTCACCGCGGTGAACGACGCGCCCGCGTCCCGGTCGAAGAACAGGGCCGAGGTGATCCGCAGGTGCCCCGACGAGGACACCGGAAGGAACTCGGTCAGCCCCTGGACCAGGCCCAGGACGATGGCCTCGATCCAGGTCACTCCCCGACTCCGGACAGCTCCAGGGCCTCGGCGACGGTACGCAGGGTCTGCACCCCGCTCTCCCGGTCGGCCACGAACAGCGACACCGACAGCGTGGTCACGCCCGCGGCGGCGTACTCCCGCATCCGCTCGGCGATGCGCTCCTTCGGGCCGAGCAGCGAGGTGCGGTCGATGAACTCCATCGGTACGGCGGCGGCCGCGTCGCGCTGCCGCTTGGCCAGGTAGAGGTCCTGCACCTCGCGGGCCGCGTCGCCGTAGCCCATCCGGGTGGCGAGCTGGTTGTAGAAGTTCTGCTTGCGGCTGCCCATCCCGCCCACGTACAGCGCGGCGTACCAGCGCACCAGCTCGGCGCAGGTGGCGACGTCGTCGCCGACCACGACCGGCACGGACGGCACCACGTCGAAGCCGGCCAGCTCCTTGCCCGCCGCGGCGCGCCCGGCGCGCACCGAGGCGAGGTGCTCCTCGGCGAACTCCGGGGAGTAGAAGACGGCCAGCCAGCCGTCGGCGATCTCGCCGGCCAGTTCCAGGTTCTTCGGGCCGACGGCGGCCAGGTAGATCGGGATGTGGTCGCGCGGCGGGTGGAAGCCCAGCCGCAGCGCCTTGCCCGGGCCGTCCGGCAGCGGCAGCGTGTAGTGCTCGCCGTCGTACGCGACCTCCTTGCGGGCCACCGCCAGCTTGACGATGTCGACGTACTCCCGGGTGCGGGCCAGCGGCTTGGCGAACCGCACGCCGTGCCAGCCCTCGGAGACCTGCGGGCCGGACACGCCCAGGCCGAGCCGGAACCGGCCGCCGGAGAGCGTGTCGATGGTCGCGGCGGTCATCGCGGTCATGGCGGGCGTCCGGGCCGGGATCTGCATGACCGCGGAGCCCACGTCGATGCGCTCCGTCTGACCGGCGATCCAGGCCAGCATGCTCGGCGAGTCCGAGCCGTACGCCTCCGCGGCCCACACGACCGAGTAGCCGAGCCGGTCCGCCTCCTGGGCCAACGCCAGGTGGTCGAACGGCGTGCTCCACGCCGTCTGGTATCCGAGGTTGAGCCCGAGTCGCACTGATCCTCCCACCGTCCGCACCACAGGTCGCATCAGGTTACGCAATGAGCGTGGCACCCTCGACGTCCGGCTCACCCCGAACATGTCACACCGGGTAAAGGTCGCGCGGGAACTTGACTGCGGCGAGGATATCCGTGACGCCAGGTTCGAAATAAGGTTCACGCATGCAACAGCGACCGCTCGGCCGAAGCGGGCTGGCGGTATCGCGGCTCGCGCTCGGCACCATGACCTGGGGACGGGACACCGACGCCGACGACGCGGCCGCCCAGCTGAAGAGTTACCTGGACGCGGGCGGCAACCTCGTCGACACCGCCGACGTGTACGCCGACGGCGACGCCGAGTCGGTGATCGGTTCGCTGCTGGGCAGCCTGGTGGACCGCGACGAGCTGCTGATCGCCACCAAGGCGGGCCTGCGGCCGGGCAGCCGCCGCCGGGACGGCTCGCGCGGGCACCTGCTGCGGACGCTCGACGCCTCGCTGCGCCGGCTCGGCACCGACCACGTCGACCTGTGGCAGGTGCACGGGTACGACCCGCACACCCCGCTGGAGGAGACGCTCTCGGCCCTGGACCACGCGGTGTCCAGCGGCAAGGCCCGCTACGTGGGTGTGTCGAACTTCTCCGGCTGGCAGACCGCCCGGGCCGCCGCCTGGCAGGCCGCCTGGCCCGGGCGCGCCCCGGTGGTCGCCGCCCAGGTGGAGTACTCGCTGCTGGAGCGCGGCGTGGAGCGGGAGGTGCTGCCCGCCTGCGCGGGGATGGGGCTGGGCGTGCTGCCCTGGTCGCCGCTGGGCCGGGGCGTGCTCACCGGCAAGTACCGCAACGGCCGCCCGGCCGACTCGCGGGCGGTGTCGCCGCACTTCGAGCGGTTCGTCGCGACGTACCTGGAGCCGCGCTGCTCCAGCATCGTGGAGGCGGTCGCCATCGCGGCCGGCGGGCTCGGCGTGTCGCCGCTGGAGGTGGCGCTGGCCTGGGTGCGGGACCGGCCGGGCGTGACCGCGCCGATCCTCGGCGCGCGCACCGTCGGGCAGCTGCTCGGCGCGTTGCAGGTGGAGCGGATGACGCTGCCGGAGGAGATCGTCACCGCGCTGGACGACGTGTCCGCGGTGCCGGTGGGCTACCCGGAGCGCGACGGCTGAGCCGCGCCGGGCGATCCGGGTCACCCGCAGGGGGTGGCGGAGGGCCCCCGACCTGGGCAGCATAGGGGCATGGACTACGAATACGCGCCGCTGCGGTTGCCCTCGAACGTCGATCGGCTGACCGCCGCGGCGCAGCTGGCGATCCAGGCCGAGTTCTCCGGCTGGGAGCTGGCCCGGGTGCGGCTCTACCGGGACGGCACGCGGCAGGTGGTGCTGCGGCGCCGCCTGGTCAACCAGTCGCAGCCGGGCCTGTCGTACTGACGGGCCCGTCCCCGGGGCCGCGCGACGCGGCGCCGCCCCGGGGACGCGCACGGCCTAGTGCGCGTGGTCGTGCTCCTCGTCGAGCTCCATGAACGGGTGCTCGTCGAGCCGGCCGACCAGCCGGTCGTCGGCGGCCGGCTGGAACGGGCCGACCGGGTCGTCGTCGTCGAACGACTCCAGGTCGACAGGGGTGCCGACCTCGCTGACCATCACCACACCGTCCAGCGGCTCCAGCTCCGGCACGTCGAGCGCGGACAGCGAACCGTCGCCGCTCTGCAGCAGCTCCAGCACCGCCTCGCCGACCCCCTCGACCGGCGCCGGCTCGTCCTCCTCCGGGGTGCCCTCCCGGCGGGCCGCCTCGGCCGCGCGCAGCAGCGCGGCGACGCTCGGCACCCGGTAGTCGCGCCGCTGCCGCACCGAGATCACCCGCGGGTGCGGGTCGGTGGGCTCGCCGCCCTCCACGGCGCCGAAGCGCTCGTCGGCCTCGTCCGGGTCGATCGACTCCACGTCCCAGGGCGTCACCTCGCCGAACGCGTCGAGCAGCTGCTCGTCGTAGGCGAACGAGGCGTTGTTCAACGCGACGTACGCCTGCCAGACGGCGTCGTCGTCGATCCGGCCCTGGGCGGCCCGGACGGCGGCCAGGTGGGCGCGGGCCGCGTCGATCACCCGCTCGAGGGCGGCGTCCAGCTCACCGTGCTGGTCGGTCATGTGTGGCAGTCCCTTCGCGATGGGGGGAGGTTCCGCGCCGGCGGCGCCGCGGCGGGCGCGGTCAGCAGGTACGGAGGAAGCGGTCCAGAACCCGCACGCCGAACTGTAGTCCGTCCAGCGGGACCCGCTCGTCGATGCCGTGGAACAGGCCGGAGAAATTGAGGTCGGCGGGCAGCCGCAGCGGCGCGAAACCGAAGCAGCGGATGCCGAGCTGGGAGAACGCCTTGGCGTCGGTGCCGCCGGAGAGCATGTAGGGCACCGGGTGCGCGCCCGGGTCCTCGGCGCGCAACGCCTCCGACATGTGCGCCACCAGGTCACCGTCGAACGTGGTCTCCAGGGCCGGCTGGCGCTGGACGTACTCGATGGCGATGTCCGGCCCGACCAGCTCGCGCAGCTGCCGCTCCAGTTCCTCGCTCTGCCCGGGCAGGCTGCGGCAGTCGATGGTGGCGGTGGCCCGGCCGGGGATGACGTTGTCCTTGTAGCCGGCGGCCAGCCGGGTCGGGTTGGCGGTGTTGCGGATGGTCGCGCCGATGATGTTCGCGATCGGACCGAGCTTGGCGATCGCGGTCTCCGGGTCGTCCGGGTCGATCTCGATGCCGAGCACGTCGGACACCTCGGCCAGGAACGCCCGCACGGTGTCGGTCATCACCACCGGGAAACGGTGCCGGCCGATCCGGGCGACCGCCTCGGCGAGCGCGGTGACCGCGTTGTCGTCGTGCACCATCGAGCCGTGGCCGGGGCGGCCCTTGGCGTGCAGGCGCAGCCAGTCGACGCCCTTCTCGGCGGTCTCGATCAGGTAGAGGCGACGCTGCTCGTCGACCGAGTAGGAGAAGCCGCCGACCTCGCCGATCGCCTCGGTGCAGCCGTCGAACAGGTCGCGGTGCTGCCGGGTGAGGAAGTGCGCGCCGTAGTCGCTGCCGGCCTCCTCGTCGGCGGTGAACGCGAGGACGACGTCGCGCCGGGGGCGGACGCCGGTGCGCTGCCAGTCGCGGACCACGGCGAGCACCATCGCGTCGAAGTCCTTCATGTCGATCGCGCCGCGGCCCCACAGGTAGCCGTCGCGGATCTCGCCGGAGAACGGGTGCACCGACCACTCGTCCGGGTCGGCGGGCACCACGTCGAGGTGGCCGTGCACGAGCAGCGCGTCGCGGCCGGAATCGGTGCCGGGGATCCGGGCCACCAGGTTGGCCCGGCCGGGCGCGGACTCGTGGATCTCGGCGTCGACGCCGACCTCGGCGAGCTTCTCCGCGACGTACTCGGCGGCGCGCCGCTCCCCCACGCTGGTGTCGTTGTCGCCGGTGTTCGTGGTGTCGATGCGCAGCAGGTCGCGGCAGAGGTCGACGACCTCGTCGGTGGCGTCGGATCGGGTAGGGGCGGCGTCGCTCGTCATCGCTTCCTTATACCAGCAGGTGAGGTGGGCGCGGGCCGCCGGTGCTCCGGCGGCGGTTTCGCGGATCGCCCGGCCGGGTACCGCCGGACCGCCCGGACATCGACTCCGGCCGTCACGAGGAGGGCACCATGACCGTCCCCCTGCCGCCGCTGCCGCCGGCCGCGGACGACGCGTACCGGCCGGGCGGGCGAAGCGTCGCCGACCTCGTGGACACCGAGCACCGGGCGCTGCTGGGGCTGGCCGACCGGGCCACCGACCCGGCGCTGGACGCCGCCGCCCGGCGCGAGGTGCTCGACGTCCTGACCGCCGCGGTGTCCCGGCACCTGTCCGCCGAGGAGCAGTACCTGTTCCCGGCGGCCCGCGCCGCCATGCCGGACGCCGCCGAGCTGGTGGAGCGGGAGATCGAGGCCGACGCCGGGCTGCTGACCGCGCTCAAGGAACTGTCCGGCGCCGACGATCCGGCGGTCGCCGACGTGGCCGAGCGGGTACGCCGGCACGTCAGCCGCGTCGCGGCGCTGGTCACGCCGCTGCGGGAGGTGGCCAGCGACGCCGAGCTGATCCGGCTGGGCAACCGGTGGGAGATCGCGGAGGAGGCGGCGCCGACCCGGCCGCACCCCGGTACGCCCGCCACCCCGCCCTGGAACAAGATCGTCGAACCGGCGGTCGGGGTGCTGGACAAGGTGCGCGACGCGGTCACCGGACGGCGTACCCGACTGAGTGACCTGGAACACCGCCGGCAGGGCTGAGCCGATCGACCCTTTCGCGTATCGATTAGTGGTCCTACCGTCACGGTATGGATCTGGAGCTGCGACACCTGCGTGTGGTCTGCGCGATCGCGGAGACGGGGAGCGTCACGAAGGCCGCCTCGGCGCTCGGCCTGGCCCAGCCGGCGTTGACAGCCCAGCTTCAGCGGATCGAACGGGCGCTGGGCGGTCCACTGTTCGAACGGGACCGCCGCGGCGCCCGTCCCACCGCGCTGGGCGAGCTGGTGCTGGACCGGGCCCGGGTCCTGCTGCCGGCGATGAAGGGCCTGCGGGACGAGGCGGCCCGGATGGCCGGTGCGGGCGATCCGCTGCGCCGGTACCGATTCGGCGGGGTGAACAGCCCCATCCTGGGCCGGCTGGTGCACCGGCTCGCCGCCGAGCGGCCGGACGCGCAGATCACCACGTACGGCTCCTGGTCGGTGGACGAGCTGGCGCAGATGGTCGCCGGTGGCCGCCTCGACTTCGCGCTGACCGGTGTGTGCGGCGACTCGACACCGTCGGCCGGGTTCGGGCTGAGCTGGCGGGAGGTGGCGGTCGAGCCGATCTGCGTGCTGCTGCCGCAGACCCACCCGCTCGCCGCCCACGACGAGGTCGACCTGGTCGACCTGCGGCGCGAGCAGTGGGTGGCCGCGCCGGGCGACGGCTGCTTCGGCGACTGCTTCGCCGCCGCCTGCGCCCGCTCCGGCTTCACCCCGAAGAAGGTGTACGAGGCGGACGTGCGGGCCGCGCTGGACCTGGTGGACGCGGGTGAGGCGGTGGCGTTGTGCCAGGCCACGTTCCGTCCGGTGGCCGGGCTGGTGACCCGCCGGCTGGCCGGTACGCCGCTGCGCTGGCGGCTGCTGCTGGGCTGGCATCCGGACGTGCCGGCCGCGGCGGTGGCCGAGCCGGTGCTGGCGGCGGCGGTCGCGGCGTACACCGACGCGCTGGCGAACCACCCCGACTACCTGGGCTGGCTGCTGGCGCACCCGGAGTTCGGTGTGCAGCCCAGCGGCTCGGGCGGGGTGCGAATCGCCTGAACCCGGGTAACACCGGCGACATGACTGATCTGTATCCGGCCGCCGACCAGCGGGAACTGCTGCGCCAGGCGGCCACCGCGCACACCACCGCCGCGGCCGAGGTGGAGGCGTTCCTGCGCCGGTTGCCGGAGGTGCCGGGCCCGGCCGACGTGACCGAGTACGCCAACCTGCTCAGCCGCGAGGAACGCGCCCGCGCCGACCGGCAGGCCGCGGCGGACGCGGCCGGGCTGCAACTGCCCAGCCTGGAGTCGGAGTAGCCGGCGGCGCCCGGGCGGGGTGATCCGCCCGGGCGCCGCCGGCTTTCGGCTCAGCGTTCGACGAGGACGTCGTGCCCGAGGTCGAGCAGGGCGTGGCGCCACTCGTCGTCGGCGTTGCCCCGGCGTGGCCGCTGCGCGGTCAGCTCCCGGATGCGGCTGATCGCCTCCCGCATCACCTCGATGTCCTCCGGCGTGAGGTCCACCTTGCGCTTGCGCAGCACGGCGAGGATCTGCCGGCCCGGCTCGGGCAGGTCGAGGTCCGGGTCCGGACCGAACGCCTCCTCCCCCGAGCCACGGGTGAGCAGCCACTGCCGCAGCGTCTCGGAGGACACGTTCACCTCGGCGTGGAAGTCGTCCCAGATCACCTCGACCTCGGGGTCGAGTCGCGCCTCGCGTACCATCACGCCTCCTCTCCCGGCGGCGGCCCGGATGCCGGCTCGCCCTCGTTCGGTGTGTGCTGATTCAGACCCTCCGCCGGCACCCGCACCCGGGACGGGTTCGCCGTCGGGGTCGCCTCGATCGGCTCGCCGGCAGCGATGTCGTCGTCCGGGGTCTCCTCGGGTTCGGTCATGTCCGCCCTCCGGTCCTTCGGTGGCGGCCCGTCCCGGCGCGGCCGGGACGGGCGCCGGCCGGTCATCGGGGATGGGACGTGGTGGCCGGTGTGTAGCCCCGCTCACCGGCGGTGACGTCGAAGACGAGCTGGTCGTCGCGGGTGTCGACGGTGACCTTCTGCCCCGGGGAGATCTCGTTCTCCAGCAGCATCCGGGACAGCCGGTTGTCGACCTCGCGCTGGATCACCCGGCGCAGCGGGCGGGCGCCGAACTCCGGCTGGTAGCCGTGCTCGGCGAGCCAGTCGACGCCGGCGGTGCTGAAGTCGACCTGGATGTCCTGGGCGTGCATGCGGCGGCGGGTCTCCTCCAGCAGCAGCCCGGTGATCTGGCGCAGCTGCTCGGCCTCCAGCCGCTGGAAGATGATCACCTCGTCGATGCGGTTGAGGAACTCCGGGCGGAAGTTCTCCTGGAGCCGGCGCATCAGCCGCTCCCGCAGCTCGTCGCTCTCCTGCGCGCCGGGCGCGCCGCTGGCGAAGCCGACGGTGCGCTGGGTGCCGGTGATCAGCTCCGAGCCGAGATTGCTGGTCATGATCAGGACGGTGTTCTTGAAGTTCACGGTGCGGCCCTGGCTGTCGGTGAGCCGCCCGTCGTCGAGCACCTGGAGCAGGATGTTGAACACGTCCGGGTGCGCCTTTTCGATCTCGTCCAGCAGCACCACCGCGTACGGGCGGCGCCGGACCGCCTCGGTGAGCTGACCGGCCTCCTCGTAGCCGACGTACCCGGGCGGGGCGCCGACCAGCCGGCTGACCGTGTGCCGCTCCTGGAACTCGCTCATGTCGACCCGGACCATCCGGTCCGCCTCGCCGAACAGCGCCTCGGCCAGCGCGCGGGCCAGCTCGGTCTTGCCGACGCCGGTCGGGCCGAGGAACAGGAAGCTGCCCATCGGGCGGTCCGGGTCGGCCAGCCCGGTACGGGACCGCCGTACCGCCTCGGCGACGGCGCTGACCGCGTCGTCCTGGCCGATGATCTTCTCGTGCAGGTGCCCCTCCAGGCGCAGCAGCCGGTCGCGTTCCTCCTCGGTGAGCTGGGTGACCGGGATGCCGGTGGCCCGGGAGACCACCTCGGCGATCTCGGTCGGCCCCACCTCGGGCACGTGGTTGGGTCCCTCGTCGCCGCGGGCGCGGCGGACCTGGTCCTCCAGTTCGGCGAGCCGGTCGCGCAGCGCGGAGGCCCGCTCGTACTGCTCGTCGGAGACCGCCTGCTCCTTGTCCCGGCGCGTCTCGTCGAGCTGCTGCTCCAGCTCGCGCACGTCCTCGGCGGGGGTACGGGTCCGCAGCCGCACCCGGGCGCCGGCCTGGTCGATCAGGTCGATCGCCTTGTCCGGCAGGAACCGGTCGGTGACGTACCGGTCGGACAGCTCACCGGCGGCGATCAGTGCCTCGTCGGTGAACCGGACCTGGTGGTGCGCCTCGTACCTGTCGCGCAGGCCGCGCAGGATGGCGATGGTGTCGTCGACGCTCGGCTCGGGCACGAGCACCGGCTGGAACCGGCGGGCCAGCGCGGCGTCCTTCTCGATGCTGCGCCGGTACTCGTCGAGCGTGGTCGCGCCGATCACCCGCAGCTCGCCGCGCGCCAGGGCCGGCTTGAGCATGTTCGACGCGTCCATCCCGCCCTCGCTGCCGGCACCGCCCGCGCCGACCAGCGTGTGGATCTCGTCCAGGAAGATGATCAGCTCCTCGCGGTGGGCGCGGATCTCGTCGATCACCTTCTTCAGCCGCTCCTCGAAGTCACCCCGGTAGCGGGTGCCGGCGACCAGGCCGGACAGGTCCAGCTGGATCACCCGCTTGCCGATCAGCGTCTGCGGCACGTCGCCGTCGCAGATCCGCTCGGCCAGGCCCTCGACGATCGCGGTCTTGCCGACACCGGCCTCACCGATGAGCACCGGGTTGTTCTTGGTCCGCCGGGACAGGATCTCCACCGCCTGCTCGATCTCGTCGGCCCGGCCGATCACCGGGTCGATCTGGTCCATCCGGGCCAGCTCGGTGAGGTCCTGGCCGTACTGGTCGAGCGTCGGGGTGCCCCGGTCCGGGCGCGGGGCGTTCGCCGCGCCGCGCTCGGCGCTGGCCGCCTGCAGCGACTCGGGCTGGATCCGGCCGGCGGCGAGCATCCGGCCGGCCGGGGACTCGGGGTTCAGCGGCAACGCCATCAGGATGTGCTCGGGACCGATGTAGTTGGCGCCCATCGCGCGGGAGAGCTGGTGGGCGTCGAGCAACGCCCGCTTCGCCGCCGGGGTCAGCGACAGGTTCGGGGGCACCTCGCCCCGCGGCGCACCCTCGCCGGGCCCGCCCAGCGCGCCCAGCAGCGACTCCGGGTCGGCGCCGGCCCGGCGCACCAGGTCGCGCAGCGGCTCGCGCTGCAACGCCGCCCAGAGCAGGTGGTCGGTGTCCAGGTCGTTGCTGTGCTTCTGGGCGGCGCGGCGGGCCGCGTCGGCGAGCATCTCCCGGGCGTCGGCGGTCATCAGCCGCGTGATGTCGACCCGGTGCGCCGGCCGGCGTCCCCCCTCGCCCCGGCCGAAGTATCGGGCCAGGAACTCGTCCCAGGGGTCGTTGCCGAAGTCACCCGGTCCCATCATCTCGTCCTCCGCAGTCAGTCGGCACGACCGGCACCCGGCACGCGCGGCACGGTCGGCGGTGGCTACCCGGCGGTCGGCGCGACAAACGCGACCGGATGGCAGGCTGGGGGCATGGAGAGCAGACCGCTACTGGTCGTCGACGGCGCGAACGTGGTGGGCTCGCGCCCGGACGGCTGGTGGCGGGACCGGGCCGGCGCGGCGGCCCGGCTGCGCGACGCGCTGGCGCCCGTCGGCGAGGCGGGCGTGCCGCCGGAGCTGCCGCCACCGGTGCAGGTGGTGCTGGTGGTGGAGGGCGCGGCCCGGCACGTGCCACCCGCACCCGGTGTGGAGGTGGTCTCCGCGCCCGGCTCCGGCGACGACACGGTGGTCGAGCTGGTCGCCGCCGCACCGGACCGGCGCCGGGTGGTGGTCACCGCCGACCGGGAGCTGCGCGAGCGGGTGACCGCGCTCGGCGCGGAGGTGCGCGGCCCGCGCTGGCTGGGCCGTTAGCGCCACCGGTCCCGCGAACGGGACCACCGCGTCCGCCGGCGGGACCACCGGGCGCCGGGTGCCGGGGTCTTCGCGCACGTCAGGGCCGGAACCGGACACGCGGGCGGCAACCACGCCAGGGTGGATGTTCGTCCACTCGTTCCGATGGGTTGTAATGGAGATCTCTTTTGCCCCCAGGAGGTCCCCGTGGCGAGCGTCGCCGAGCTGAAGGCCGCCATCGATGTCGCTCTCCAGCAGATCGGTGACGGCCAGACAGCGGTGCAGGCCGCCGGCGAGAAACTGGCCGAGGCGCAGCAGACACTCGCCGGCGCGCTGGAGGGCAGCGGCCACGAGACGGTCGAGGCGGCCCAGGCCTCGCTGACACAGGCGGGCCAGGAGTTGGAGGAGTGTCTGGCCGCGACACTGGTCGCGGTGGAACAGGCACAGCTCTACGTCGCGACGCTCTGAGGCCCGGCCGTGTCCATCGTCGAGGACATCGGCGCGCAGGTGCGCGCCGCCGCCGAGGAACTGCCCCTCGCCCAGCTCGCCGCCGCGCTGGAGAAGCTCGGCCAGGCGCAGGAACGGCTGCGCTGGGTACGCCAGGAGTCGTCCGACCCGATGGGGGTGCCGGAGCTGTCCTCGGCCACCGAGCACGCGGAGACCGCCGGCTACGCGCTGCGCGTCGCGCAGGAGCAGCTCACCGCGTACCTGGCCGCGATCGGGCTGGCCCCCGACGGCGCGCGGCCGGCGCCGCCCGGCGAGCGCCCGCCCCGGCACGACACACCCCGCGGCGAGGGCCCGCCCGCACCCGGCCCGGCCGCCGAGCCGGGCGAGCAGCCGGCGGTACGGCGCTGGTGGGCGGTGCGGGTGGCGGAGCTGACCGGCGGCCGGGAGGGCGCGCCGGACGATCCGGACGAACGCGTCGGGGACTCCCACGAGCTGCTGCGCCGGGTGGCCGCCGGGGTCCGCTCCGGCGACCGGGACCGGCTGCACCGCGAGCTGCGCCGGGCGCACGCCGACGTGGGGCTGGGGCTGGCCGCGATCACCCCGCCGCTGCTGCGCGAGCTGGCCGGTGAGCTGCTCGGCCATCCGCCCCGCGCGGACGACCTGCCCCGGCTGCGCGGCGCGCTGGACTCCCGGGTCCGTGACCTGCTGCCCGGACTGCCGCCGCCGGTGCTGGACACGCTGCTGACCCGGGTGTGCCGGATGCCCCCGCCGCGCCGCGACGACGACGCGGAGCAGCCGCACGCGGCCGACCCGGCGGTCACCGCGGGAGTGCTCACCGGCGTACTGCTCGACCGGCTCGGCCGGGACCTGCCCGAGGACACCGACGAACGGGAGCCGTCCCGTGGCTGACGTCCGCGCACAACTGGTGACGCGGGTCCGGGGGATGCTCTCCGAGGCCCTGGGCGCCACCCGTACCCGGCTCGCCACCGCCGAGGCCGACCTGGTCGCGAGCCGGGAGCGGCTGGCGCGTACCCGCCGGGCCGCCGCGGCCGTGCCCGGCCGGGTGGGTGCCGCCCGCGACCGCCGCCTGGCCGAGATCGACGCCCGGCACACCGCCCGCCTCGCCGAGCTGGCCCGGCGGGCCGCCGCCGCGGCGCAGCGGGAGGCGCCCGGCGCGGCGTCCGCGCCCTGGGACCGCTGGCAGGCCACGCCCGCCGGCCGGTCCGAGCCGCCGGGGGCCCTGCGGGTCGGCACGGTACGCCTCGACGGCGCCGAGCCGGTGCCGGCGCTGGTCCCGCTGCTCGACGCCGGGCACGCGCACCTGGCCGGCGGTGACCGTGCCGGGCTGGCCGCCGTGGTGCCCGCGCTGCTGCTGCGCTCGGTCGGCCGGGCCGACCCGGGCGCGGTGCGGCTGTACGGGTACGACCCGGAGCACCTGGGCGGCGGGCTGGCCGGGTTCGCGCCGCTGGGCACGGCCGGGCTGCTCACGTTCGTCGGGCCGGGCGGCCTGGGCCGGCTGCTGGACGACCTGGTGGAGCAGATCCGCCGGATCAACGCCACGGTGCTGGCCGGCGAGTACGGCTCGCTGCGCGAGCTGGCCGCCGCCACCGGACGCCGCCCCGAGCCGTGGCGGGTCGCGGTGCTGCTCGGCGGCGACGAGCTGTCCCGGCACGAACGCGGCCAGCTCGACCGGGTGGTGCGCACCGGGGCGGCCTGCGGCGTGCACCTGGTGGTCCGCGGCATCGAGCTACCAGACGACCCGACAGTCACGCGGATCACCGTGGAACCGGACGACGCCCGGGTGGCCGGGCTGCCGGTGGTGCTCGACGCGCCGCCGCCGCCCGCCCTGGTCACCGAGACCTGCCGCACCGTCGCGTCCCGGGTGGCCGCCGGCCCGCCGCCGACACCGTTCACCGACCTGCTCCCGCCGCCGGAGGAGTACTGGCGGGAGGACTCGGCGCACGGGCTCAGCGCGCCCGTCGGCGAGGGCTCGCACGGGCGGCAGGTGCTGCTCACACTCGGCGACTACCCGCCGCACGCGCTGATCGGCGGCCCGTCCGGCACCGGCAAGACCAACCTGATCTTCGCCTGGATCGGTGCGCTCGCCGCCCGCTACTCCCCCGCCGAGCTGGAGTTCTATCTGCTCGACTTCAAGGAGGGCGTGTCCTTCGCCCGGTTCGCGCAGGGCCGGCGCGACCCGAGCTGGCTGCCGCACATGCGGCTGGTCGGCATCAACGTCAACACCGACCGGGAGTTCGGCCTGGGCCTGCTGCGGTTCCTCGCCGAGGAGCTGCGCCGGCGCGCCGACGCGGCGAAGAAGCACGAGGTCACCAAGCTGGCCGAGCTGCGCGCGGTGGACCCGGACGGGCACTGGCCGCGCATCGTGGCGGTGGTCGACGAGTTCCAGGCGCTGCTGGCCGGCCGGGACGTGGTCGCCCGGGAGGCCGCCGACCTGCTGGAGGACCTCGCCCGGCGCGGCCGGTCGCAGGGCATCCACCTGGTGCTCGCCTCGCAGGACGTGCGCGGCATCGAGGCGCTGTGGGGGCGGCCCGCGCTCGTCGCCCAGTTCACGCTGCGGATCGCCCTGCCGAAGGCGCTGCGCATCCTGGCCGAGCGCAACGACGCGGCGCAGTCGCTGCCCCGCCACCACGCGGTCATCAACGCCGAGTCGGGCCTGGCCGAGGGGAACGAGGTGGCCCGCATCCCGTCGGCCAGCGACTGGGAGACGTGGAGCGAGCTTCAGCACCGGCTGTGGCGGATGCGCCCGCAGGACGCCGCGCCGGCCCGGCTGTTCGACGGCGACGCGATCCCGAAGCTCGCCGACGCGCCCGACTTCCGCGCGCTGACCGCACCGGAGCAGGGCGTGCCGCGCAGCCCGGTGGCGCTGCTCGGCGAGATCATCGACGTGCAGGCCCGCTCGGCGGCGCTGCGGCTGCCCCGCGCGCCGGGCCGCAACCTGGCGGTGCTGGGCACCCGGGTGGACGAGGCGTGCGCGGTGCTCGACGCCGCCGCCCGGTCACTGGCGCGGCAGTACCGGCCCGGCACCGCCCGGTTCTCCATCGCCTGCCTGGACCCGGACGCCGACCCGGCCGCCCGCGCCCTCTACGACGACCTGGAAGGCGACGCCTCCTGGTACGACGAGGAGACGGTGCCGGAGCTGATGGCCGAGGTGGGCGACGGACTCGGCGCGCCGGGTACGCCGCGTACCCCGCACTTCCTGCTGCTGTACGCGGTGGACGCGGCGGCAGCGGCGCTCGCCGGCAAGGCCGGTACGCGCACCGGGCTGGAGCAGCTGCGCCGGATCCTGCACGACGGGCCGGAACGGCGTACGCACGTGCTGGCGTGGTGGCGTGGCGTGGCCCGGATGCGCGTGGACCTGGGCGGCGCGGGTGCCCGCACCGATCAGATCGGCGCCTGGGTGGCGCTGGACGTGCAGGGCGGTGAGCTGGGTTCCTCGCTGTATCCGGGCAGCGGCGGGCCGGACTGGTATCCCCGGCCGTGGCGGGGTCTCTACTTCGACCGGGCGGTGCACCGCACCGGACAGGTGATCATCCCTTATGGTCCCTCCCGATGAACGAACCGGTTGCCAGTGAGACGTACAGCGCACAGATCCGCCGGCTCGCCGAGCTGACCGCCCGGGTGTCCGCCCAGCGGGCCGAGGCGCACACCTGGTACGACCAGCAGGTGACTGCCGCCGACCGGGCGGTGGCGGAGGCGGCCGAGGCGGTGCGGCAGGCCGAGGCGGAGGTGGCCGAGGCGTCCCGGCTGGTGGAGCGCGTCGACGGCGAGGTCACTCACCTGTGGACGCAGTTGCGGGCCCGGCTCGGCGTGAGCGCCCGGCGGCTGGGCGACCCGCCCGGCCCGGTTCGCGGCGCCGCCGGTGACCCGGTGCCGCTGCTGCGGGCGGTCCGGGAGCTGCTGGAGCGGACCGGGGCGCCGGGCGAGCTGCCCGGTTCGGTGAACCCGCTGCTCGTCGCGTGCGGGATCGGCGGGGCGCTGGTGGCGTACGCGCTGGGGGTGGCGGCGCGGGCGCTGGGCGCCGGTTCCAGCGGTGATCTGGCGGTGGGCCTGCCGGTGCTGGCGCTGGTGGTGACGCTGCTCGGCCCGGTGATCGGGCTGGCGCCGGCCCGGCTGCTGGCCGACCGCCGCCACGCGGTGCTGACCCCCCGCCCGATGATCCTGGTGGCCGCTTCCGGCCTGGTCACGACGCTGCTCCTGCTGACGGTGACCTACACCCGATGACCGCCGCCCTCCGCCGCCGGCTCCCAAGCCGTCGATCATGAGGTTGGCGGCGCGACACGCCGTCACGCCGCCGGTCAACCTCATGATCGTGCCGTCAGGCGGGGGTCAGGACGGCCTCCTTCAGCAGGCGGCGGGTCAGGGTCAGGCGGTCGGCGTCGTCGTCCAGGCCGGGCAGGTCGCCGACCCTCGTCACTTCGCCGGTGAGCAGCGCGCGCAGCGCGGCCTCGCAGGTGCCGGGCAGCGTGAGCGTCCGGTCCGGCACGCGCAGCGTGACCCGTCCGTCGGCGGCCGGGGTGAGCTGCCAGCGCAGGCCGCCGCGCACCGCGACCTCGCTGTCCGCGCTCAGCCGGGCCAGCGCCTGCGCCTGGGCCAGTGGCCGGATCGGTGCCGGGCGGGCGGCCGGCCACACCCGGGCACGCAGCCGGCCGGCCACCGCCGCCGGGTCGGCGCGCAGCAGCCAGTCGCGCAGCGCCTCGACGGTCTCGGTCAGCTCCGGTTCGATCGCGTCCGGGTCGGCCAGGTCGAGCCCGAACGGCAGGCTCGCGCGCAGCCGCGCGTCCTCGGCGGCGAGCGCGAGCAGCTCCTCGACCACGGCGTACCGGGTCAGCGCCCGGATGCCCACGGTCAGGTGCAGCGAGCTGGACTCCTGCGCCTGGGCGCTGTGCAGCCAGCCGCGCGGCAGGTAGAGCGCGTCGCCCGGTTCCAGCACCACGTCCAGTTCGGGGCGGCCCTCGGCGGTCGCGGAGACCTCGTCGGCCCGGCCGCCCCAGGGCTGGCGCTCCAGCGGGTCGGTCAGCACCGGTGGGTGGATCCGCCAGTGCTTGCGTCCGTCCACCTGGAGCACGAACACGTCGTGGGTGTCGTAGTGGGTGGCGAACCCCTGGCTGCCGGCCGGGGTCAGGTAGGCGTTCACCTGAAGCGGCTGGGCCAGCGCGGTGCCGAGGTCGCGGGCGAAGTCGACGACCGCCGGCCAGGTGCGGTGCAGGCCCTGCAGCACCAGCGTCGCGCCGTCGGCGTAGAGCGCCAGCACCTTCTCGTCGAGGACCTGGTCGCCGATCTCGGCGCCCGCGCCACCGCCGCCGGTGTAGCGCGCCGCCGGCACCAGCTGGCCGTCCTTCGCGACCCGCAGGAACGGGGTACGCAGGCCGCGGCGGCTGAGCAGGTCGTCGGCGTCGGCCGGGCTGAGCAGGTCGGTGAAGCCGTCCGGGTTGGGTAGTTCGGCGGCGCGGGACAGCAGCGGGCTGCGCCCCCAGTGGTCGGCGGCGAACTTGGCCGGCTCCACTGCCACGCACCGGGCCAGCGCCTCGGTGGCGGAGAGCGGAACCGCCGGGCGGCCGTGGCCACCCGGCGGGTCGACGTGCGTGGTGCTCATGTGTCAGGCGCTGCCGTCGGCGCCGCCGTCGTGCTGGCCGGGGGTCGCGCCACCGTCGGCCGGACCCTCGGCGCTGCCGTCCGCGCCACCGTCGTGCTGACCCGGGGTCGCACCGCCGTCGGCCGGACCCTCGGCGCCGCCGTCCGCGCCACCGTCGTGCTGACCCGGGGTCGCACCGCCGTCGGCGGGACCCTCGGCGCCGCCGTCCGCGCCACCGTCGTGCTGACCCGGGGTCGCACCGCCGTCGGCCGGGCCCTCGAGGCCGCTGCCGCCGCTGCTCTGGATGTCGTCGTCGTTCAATGCCATGGGTGCTCCCTCGGTGTGCCGCCCCGCGTGGTGCCGGGGTCCGTGTGCAGCGGGTGGTACCCCACGCCTGATCTTCTCTAACCACACCGTAGACGCCCGGACGCCGTCGTACGGACGGTTCGCCGGGCAAGCGGCCGGACCGGGCGGATGCCAGGATGGCGGGAGGACGACGCGAGGAGACGCACGTGACGCAGCCGGAGCCGCTCACCCCGCTGACCGAGGACTGGCAGCGGGCGCTCGCCGTGGTGGCCCACCCCGACGACCTGGAGTTCGGCGCCGCCGCCGCGGTGGCACGGTGGACCGGGCAGGGCAAGGAGGTCGTGTACTGCCTGCTCACCAGCGGCGAGGCGGGCATCGACGGGATGACACCGGAGCGCGCCCGGGTGGTGCGCGAGGAGGAGCAACGCGCCTCCGCCGCCGTGGTCGGGGTGTCGCGGGTCGAGTTCCTCGGCCTGCCCGACGGGCTGCTGGAGTACGGCGTGCCGCTGCGCCGCGCGATCGCCGCTGTGGTGCGCCGGCACCGGCCGGACGTCGTGCTGACGAACAACTTCCGGGAGACCTGGGACGGGGCGTACGCCCTGAACCAGGCCGACCACATCGCCTGCGGCCGGGCCACGCTGGACGCGGTCCGCGACGCCGGCAACCGGTGGATCTTCCCGGAGCAGCTCACCGACGGCACGCAGCCGTGGTCGCGGGTCCGCGAGGTGTGGGCGGCCGGGTCGCCGGTGGCCCGGCACGGGGTGGACGTGACGGACACGTTCGACAGGGGCGTCGCGTCGCTGCGGGCGCACGGGGCGTACCTGAGCGGCCTCGGCGACGGCAGCTTCGACGCCGAGGAGTTCCTGGAGGGCATGGCCCGGCCGGCGGGCAGCCGGCTCGGCGCGCGGTTCGGCGCCACGTTCGAGATCTTCCCGATCAACCTTCAGTAGGGCACGGCGATGTTCCTGGTCGGCACGTCGGGCTGGCAGTACCGGGACTGGCGGGAACGGTTCTACCCGGCCGGGCTGCCACAGCGGCGCTGGCTGGAGCACTTCGCCGCGCGGTTCGCCACGGTCGAGGTGAACAACGCGTTCTACCGGCTGCCGGAGCGGGACACGTTCGTCGCGTGGCGGGAGCGTACGCCCGGCGACTTCTGCGTGGCGGTGAAGATGAGCCGCTACCTGACGCACATCAAGCGGCTGCGCGACCCGGCCGAGCCGGTGGCCCGGTTCCTGGACCGCGCGTCCGGGCTCGGCGACCGGCTCGGGCCGGTGCTGGTGCAGCTCCCGCCGACGCTGCGGGCCGACCCGGACGCGCTGGCCGGCGTGCTGCGCCGGTTCCCCGCCGACGTGCGGGTGGCCGTCGAGCCGCGACATCAGTCGTGGTGGACCGACGACACGAGGCGGGTGCTGGAGCGGCACCGGGCGGCGCTGGTCTGGGCGGACCGCCTCAGCCGGCCGATCACCCCGCTGTGGCGGACCACCGACTTCGGGTACCTGCGGCTGCACGAGGGGCGGGCCCGGCCGTGGCCGCGCTACGGGCGGGCCGCGCTGGCCGGCTGGGTGCGCCGGCTGGCCGGGGAGTTCGGTGACGGCGACCCGGCGTACGTCTACTTCAACAACGACCCGGGCGGCGCGGCGATCGTCGACGCGGTCGCGTTCGCCGGGCTGGCCCGGCGGGCCGGGCTGCCGGTGTCCCGGACGCCGCCGGCCCGCCCCGCCGAGGGGGCGGGACGGGCCGGTCCGGTGCCGGATCAGGGAATCATCTGACGCAGGTCACCCGGCATGGTGGCCTTCACGTCCTCCCACTCGCCCTGGGTGACGTGCCGGCGCAACGTGTCCAGCACGACCTGCACCACCCGCTGCGCGCCGCCCTCCACGTCGTACGGGAAGCCCTGGCGCACCTCGTACAGGAAGTCGTCGCGGTTGAGCTTGATCGGCACGTTCTCCGGCTGCCAGCCGTCGAAGTAGATCCCGCGCACCAGCACCGGCAACTGCTGGGCGAACTCGGCGCTCTCCTGCACCGGCAGCCGGTCCCGCAGCAGGTGCAGGACGGTACGCAACGCGGCGTAGGACTGGTTGCGCCGTTCCTTCGGCCAGCCGTACGCGGACTCGATCTCCTTCAGGATCACATTCGTCTTGTCCAGCGAGGACTCGAACGCGGACAACAGCTGTTCGGCCATCGGGCTCACCCCCGTGCTTCGGTCTCCCAGCGTCGGTCGTCGGCGCGGCGCGGCGGGCCGCTGGGGCCCCGCCACAGCCGGGTCGGGCTGAACCGGCCGGGCCGTTCACCCCGCCGTGCCGCCTCGGAGCTGCCGACCACGTGCAGTACGCCCCCGCGGCGTCGGTCCGCCACCACCCGTACCGTCATGACCCACCTCCTCGTCGCGGCGCCCGAGCCGGCGCCCACTGTCCATGCTGCGGCCCGGGCGGGTGAGCGGGCCTCACCCGGAGCGGGTGAGACGCTCAGGCGTCCAGCAGGCCGGCGAGTGTGGTGGCGTTGCGCTGCGCGTAATCCTGGTAGCAGTTGTTCATCAGCACGTGTGTCTGCCCGGCCTCGCCGGCCAGCTCGCGCAGCTTCGGCGCCCAGTCGCGCAGCTCCCGCTCGGAGTAGTCGTAGCCGAACTTCTCGTGGATGTCCTTGCTGGTCCACTTGTCGCTGTGGCCGTGGAACCGGACCACCGCGAGGTCCGCGGTGGCCGCCAGCACCGGCGGTACGGACGACTTGTGTCCCTGCGGCATGTCCACGCAGACGAACGGCAGGTCGTGTTCGCGCAGGAAGCCCAGCGTCTCCTCGGCGTTGTCGCCGTCGAACCAGGAGGCGTGCCGGAACTCGAAGGCCGGGCGCAGCGGCGCGCACCGCCGCGCCACCTCCAGCAGGTACTGCTTGTTCGCGCGCTTGATGGTGAACCAGGGCGGGAACTGGAACAGCAGCGCGCCCAGCCTGCCGGCCTCGACGAGCGGGTCGAGGGCGGACAGGAACCGCGTCCAAACCTCCTCGTACGCCTGCGCGGGCAGGTCGTCGGGGTAGACGTTGCGCTTGTCCGTGTCCGGGCGCAGATCCTTGTAGAGCGCGGAGACGCGGGTGGGGTGGCCGGTCAGCAGGCTGAACGCCTTGACGTTGAACGTGAACCCGGCCGGCGTGCGTTCGGCCCACAGCCGGGCGGTCCGCTCGGCCGGCGGCGAGTAGTAGGTGGCGTCCACCTCGACCAGCGGGAACTGCCGGGCGTAGTAGGACAGCCGCTTCTCCGGCGTGTCGGCGCTCGCCGGGTACCAGCCGGAGTCGAGCAGGGTCCGGTCGGTCCACGAGGCGGTGCCCACCTTGATCTCACCCATGGTGGGAGTTCACCGCGTCGAGAACCGACCGGCAACCCGGACGGCGTTCAGGCCGCCCGCCGCTCCCGGGTCTGCTTGCAGGCCACACAGGAGGTCGCGGACGGGAAGATCTCCAGCCGCTCCACCGGGATGGGCGCCGTGCAGCCCTCGCAGAACCCGTACGTGCCCTCGTCCAGGCGGGTCAGCGCGTGCTCGAACTGCGCGCGCCGGTCCAGGATGGTGCGCAGCAGCGACTGCGCGGTGTCGCGCTCGGCGGTCTTCGTACCGCTGTCGGCCTGGTCGTCGCCGGCGGTGTCGCCGACCTCCACCAGCCGCAGCACCTGGCTCTGCGCCATGGTGTGCTCGTACTCGGCGGTCAGCTCGTCGTACCGCGACCGCAGGGACTGCCGGATCTGGTCGACCTCCGCCTGGGAGCGGCCGGTGGCTGTCGTGTCGTGGACGAGCATCGCTGCCTGCCTTTCCTACGTCCTCATACCGGTCCGGGGCGGCCAGCGCCCCGGACCTGGTCCGACTGTGAAAGCGCGGGCGACGAGATCACCCGTGCTCTGTGAGCCGGGCGATTACCCCCGCCTCCGGCGGGGCAAACCGCCTTCTTCCTGAGTGTTTCCGGTGAGTCCGCAGCCGCTGGTCAGGCGGCCTCGACGAGCGCCGGGCGGCGCGGGTCGTCGGCCCGGACCACCACGTCGGCGAAGGACGCGGGGACGACCTCGTCGGCGTAGCGGGCGAAGGCGGGCAGCGTCCAGCGCAGCGCCGGATCGGTACGCCGGTGCAGGGCCGCCGGGGACAGCACGAGATGGACCGTGACGTCGAACGGCAGCGCGCCGCCGAGCAGCAGCGCACCGCTGACCAGGACCACGCCGCCGGGCGGCAGATCCACGTACGCGGCCCGGCTGGCCCGGTCGGCGGCGGCGTCCCACAGCGACGGCAGCAGCCGGCCCGAGCCGTCCGGACCGGCCGGGTCGAGGACCTCGCGGCGCAGCCCCGGTTCGTCGAGCCAGCCCTCGTAGTAGGCGTCCGGGTTGGTGCGGCCGTGCTCGAGGCGTACCGAGGCGGGGCGGAGGAAGTCGTCGGCGCGGACGTGCAGCACCGGCCGGCCGGCGGCGCGCAGCGGGTCGACGAGCGCGTCGGCGAGCGCGGCCGGACCGGCGGCGGGCGGACCGTCCACGGCGACCCGCAGCCGGCCGGGCGTCCCGGTGCGGGCGAGACGCTCGGCCAGCTCGGTGACGAGCAGGTCGGGGCTGATCGGGCGCACGCGCATCGGACCATCCTGCCGCGCGGGCGGGCGGGCCACCACATGATCGCTCCGGGCGGTCGGGGCTCCGTCCGGCGGCGGTCGTCGGGTGGTGGTCCCGGTCGTCAGCCGGTGCGGTCGATGGTGACCCGGGCGTCGTCGGCGAGCCGGTAACCGACGCCGTAGACGGTGGTGACGAGCGGGACGTCCACGCCGACCTTGCCGCGCAGGCGGCGTACGTGCACGTCGACGGTGCGGACGCCGGCGTGCTCGTACCCCCAGACGGCGTTGAGCAGTTGCAGGCGGGTGAACACCCGACGGGGGTGGGCGACCAGGTGCAGCAGCAGGTCGAACTCCAGGCGGGTCAGTGGCAGCGGCTCGCCGTCGCGCAGCACCGACCGGGACGACGCGAGGATGTGCAGCGTGGGGATGGTCGGGGCGAGCGGGCGCGCCGGGGCGCGGCCGGCCGGCACGTCGGGCCGGCGCTCGGCCGGGACCGTGCCCGCGCTGACCACCGCGTCGCCGCGTTCGAGCATCTCGCGGGCGGCGTCGAGCAGCCGGCGGGCGGCCGGGGTGAGCGACTCCTCGCAGGCCAGCGGGATGGTGAGGGTGACGGTGAGCATGGGCCCGGCGGCGGTGTTGGCGGGGCGACGCTGGCCGCCGGGAGGTCGACCGGGGACCGCGGGTTGGGACGTATGCCATCCGGCGCGCGACGAGGCGGGGCTGACCGACATGGTCCTCCTTGGGCTGGTCCGGGTATCTCCCCACGGCCCGGGACGCCGCTTCATCGATGCTTCCCGGCGTCTCTGCGAGGGTCAAGGGGCGGCCGCGTTGCATGAATGTGACATTTGACGAACACATCGCAGCCGTGCGCTCGCTCTGCGTGCGAGGCCCGTTGATTACAGCAGAGCACCGATTCGAGACGGTACGGGGGGTCTCCCCGGGGGTTCACAATGGCGGCTCAGCGGCGAACGTGAACGCGGCGCACCCCGGGTCGGGATGCGCCGCGTGCCGGTCGGCCGGGTCAGGCGTCGCGGTCCACGACGATCGCGGCGTCGTCGGCGAGGCGGTAGCCCACGCCGTACACGGTGGTCACCAGCGGTGTGTCCGGCCCGAACTTGGCCCGCAGCCGGCGGACGTGCACGTCGACGGTGCGCGCCACCGCGTGCTCGTAGCCCCAGACGTTCGCGAGAAGTTGCAGGCGGGTGAACACCCGGCGGGGATGTTCGGCGAGGAACAGCAGCAGCTCGTACTCGATGCGGGTGAGCGGGATCTCGGCGCCGCCGTGGCGGACCCGCCGGGTGCCGGTGAGGATGCGCACCTCGCCGGGTGCGGGCGCCGCCGGGGCGGGGGCCTCGCCGCGGCGCAGGTCGAGCACGGTACGGGCGGCCGGGCGGTCGTCCGGTCCCTCGCCGAGGGCGGCACGCCCTTCCCCGGAGGCGGCGAGTTCGTCGAGCAGGGCGACGAGGCGCGCGAGGCCCGGCGTCAGCGGCCCGGCGCCCAGGTCGATCGTGACGGTGAGGGTCGGTGCGGTACGCGGCCGGGGCGGCCCGGCCCGGTCGGGACGGCCCGGCCGGGCCGGACGGGTGGGGAGGGCGACGACGGACATGGGAGCCTCCTGTGCGGGCGGTCGCCCCGCCCCGCCGGATGCGGCGGGACGGTCAGCGGAGCGCCCCTCCGGCGGTGACCGGGGGCGCGGCGGACGAGGGTCGGGTCGGCGGGGTGGGACCGAGGGTGGGCAGGCCGGCGATCTGCCAGGCGGCGAAGCCGCCGACGACGTCGGTGGCCCGGTGCAGGCCGATGTCCTGGAGCGCGGCGGCGGCCAGCGACGAGGTGTAGCCCTCCTGGCAGAGCACGATCACCGGTACGTCGTAACCGGTCGCCTGCGGCAGCCGTGCCGCGCAGCGCGGGTCGAAGCGCCACTCCAGGACGTTGCGCTCGACGACGAGCGCGCCCGGCACGGTGCCCTGCGCGGCGCGCTGGGCGGCTGGGCGGATGTCCACCAGCAGCGCGCCGCCCCGGCACGCCAGGTGGGCCTGCTCCGGGTCGAGGCGGCGCAGGCGGGCCCGGGCGGCGGCGAGGATCTCGTCGATGCCCCGCGAGCCGGGCGGCGGGACCGGACAGCACTGTGTCCCGGTGGTGGGGGTCTGCGCCATCGTGGCGTCCTTCCGGTCGTCGGGGTTGCGGGGGCGGCTCACCAGGCCACACCGGCTCGGGCCACCTCGGCGACCCGGAGCCGGCCGGCGACGAGGTGGTAGCGGGTCATCCGGGTCAGCGCCGGCCGGTACACGTGCACGCTGACGGCGGGCACGTCGCCGCGGTTGGCGACCCGGTGCACGTGCCGTGCGCCGAAGCGCCGGCCGGCTCCGGCGGCGAGCCGGTGCGGGCGCAGCCGCCCGCCGCCGACCGTCTCCTCGGTGAGCACGCCGGCCACGACCAGGAAGGCGCCGGCGGAGCCCCCGTGGTCGTGCAGGTCGGTGCCCTGTCCGGGCAGCCAGCTCAGCGCCCACACCTCGTGCTCGTCGCCGGCGTCCAGCCGGGCGTACCAGCGGTCGGGCGCCTCGAACCGCAGCGGCACCGGCCAGGCGTCCGGGTCGGCCCAGCGGGCGGCGACGGCGAGCAGGTCGGCGGGAACGGTGCTGGTCATCGGCGGTGCGTCCTCACGGTGCGGAGCGGATGTGCCCCCACAGCTTAGACGGTAAAGCCTATCGGTTTAGTAGGTAATACCAGATGCTGGGACGCCCTCAGCGGAGGACCGGCGGATCCACCCGGTACCCCGGCACCGAGGGCCAGCGGACGGTGAGCACCGTGGACTCCCGCTCGGCGTACCAGGAGTGGTCCACGCCCCGGCCCCACACCACGTAGTCACCGGGCGCGCGCAGCACCACCGTCCGATCCGGCAGCTCGATCCGGAACGCGCCGCTGATCAGCACCAGCAGGGCGGTACGCCGCTCGCCGGTGGCCCACCGGGAGCGCGTCTCCCCCGCCGGGTGCACACCCCACTTCACCTCCACGTCGGTGCTGTGCCGCACGTCCCCGGCCGGTTTGAAGTGGCCCAGCAGCCAGCCCGCGTCGGTCGCGCCGTCCACCGCCGCGTTGCCCACGTACACCCGATCGTCCATGCCCGCGCCTCCCGTGCCCGGCTGCGCAAGCTACCAGGCGCGTCCGGCCGCGACGCCATAGCCTGGGCGGATGCCCGACGAACTCGACGACGAGACCATCGCCTTCGCCCACCGGATGTTCGACCTGGCGCGGGCCGGCGCCACCGAGGAACTGGCGGCCAACGTGGACGCCGGGCTGCCGGTCAACCTCACCAACGCCAAGGGCGACACGCTGCTGATCCTCGCCGCGTACCACGCCCACCCGGACACGGTGGCCGCGCTGCTGGCCCGCGGCGCCGACCCGGCGCGGGTGAACGACAGGGGGCAGACCGCGCTCGCCGCGGCGGTGTTCCGGCGCCAGGAGGCAGCGGTCCGCGCCCTGCTCGACGCCGGCGCCGACCCGGACCACGGCGGCCCGTCCGCGGTCGAGACCGCCCGGTTCTTCGAGCTGCCGGACATGCTGGCGCTGCTCGGCCGCGAGTGAGCCCCAGGCGGTATACAGAGACGGTGGAGGATCCCGTACCCGAGCAGATGCGCGCGGCCGCGGCGGCGTTCCTGGCCGCGCTGGACGAGCCGGCCCGCGACGCCGCCCGGCACGCCTTCGACGACGAGCCGGCCCGGCGGTGGCTGGAGTACCGGCCGCGACCGCGGCCCGGCGTCGCGCTCGCCGGCCTGGACGTCGACGCCCGCAAGGCCGCCCACCGGCTGCTCGCCACCGCGCTCAGCCCGGCCGCGTACGCGCAGGCAATGACCGTGATGGCCCTGGAGGAGGTGCTGGACCGGGCCGAGGACTGGCGGCGCGGCCGGCACAGCGGCGACTACTGGGTGGCCGTCTTCGGCGACCCGGCCCGGGACGACACCTGGGCCTGGCGGTTCGAGGGGCACCACCTGTCGGTGAGCATGACCGTCGCCGACGACCGGGTCTCCCCCGCGCCGGTCTTCCTCGGCGCCAACCCGGCCACCGTGCGGCACGCCGGGCGCCCGGTGACCCGGCCGCTCGGCCCGGAGGAGGATCTGGCCCGGGAACTGCTCGACGCGCTCGGCCCGGACGGCCGGTCCGCCGCGATCATCGCCGAGGAGGCGCCCGCCGACATCATCAGCGCCACCCGGGCCACCGCCCCCGGCCGCCTCGACCCGCCCGGCGTACCCCGGGGGCGGCTGCGGCCGACCGGCCGGGCCCTGCTCGACCGGCTCGTCGCGCTCTACCTGGACCGGCTGCCGCCGGAGCTGGCGGCCCGCGAGGCCGCCCGCCTCGACGGCGGCGAACTGCACTTCGCCTGGGCCGGCCCGGTCGAGCCGGGCCGGCGGCACTACTACCGGGTGCAGGGCGAGGACCTGCTGATCGAGTACGACAACACCACCGACGACGGCAACCACGCGCACACCGTGCTGCGCCGCCCCGCCGGTGACTTCGGCGCCGACGTGCTGGCCGCCCACCACGCCACCGCGCACCGTCCCGCGCCGGCCACCGACGACGTGCCTCGGTAGAAGCAGCGGCTTCCGGCCGGCGGCGCCCGGTCAGAACGGGCGCGGGCGGGGGATCTCCACCGTGGCGCCCGGGGGCACGTCGGCGAACCTCTCGACGCCGGTCGGCTCGCCGGCCCGGTCGAACTGCTGCATCAGCCGCGCGCCCAGCGCCACCCCGACCGCGCCGACGGCGAGCCCGACCAGCTCGGCCGCGAGCAGGGCACCGTTCGCGCCCCGCTGCGGCGCGCTCGCCCGGATCAGGCAGGACAGCAGGAACAGGCCCGCCATGACGGCGTTGACGAGGTTGAACGTCAGCACGGTCCGGCTGGTCCGCCCGGCGCGGACGTCCCACAGGTCGACCAGCCCGGCGACGGTGGCGAGCCCGGCGGCGACGAGCGCGGCCACGGCGGTCCAGTAGCCCACCTCACCGAGGAACGCCGGGCCGCCCGCCACGTCGGCCAGGTCGAAGACCGCCGCGCAGACGAACAGGCCGAACGGGAACGTGACAAGCATCGGTTGGATGGGGTGCCCCTGCACCCGCAGCCGGCTCTGCATCGCTTCCTCCCCAGGTCCGCGCAGCTCACCAGTCCAGAGTGCTACCCGGGGCGCCGCGAGGCGAAACGACTGTCGCTCAGTTGTCCCTGGGCCGGGAGACGGTCAGCACGAGCCGCTCGGCCACCTCGCGCAGCGGGATGTCCAACGAGGAGGCGGCGCTGCGCAGCACCCGCAGGGCCTCCGGGGCGGGACAGCCGCGCTGCGTCATGATCACGCCGACGGCCTGCCCGACCACGCCCTCGGCCAGCAGCGAGTCGTCGATCTCACCGGCCCGGGAGGCGGCCCGCTCGCGGTCGCGGACGGCAGCCAGCAGCAACCCGGCGTGCTCGGCGAGCAGCATCGCGGTGAGCTGGTGCCGGGGCGTGAGCGCCTCCGGCGACTCGGCGTACAGGTTGATCGCGCCGATGACCTGCTCGTCCACGTCGACCGGGGCGGAGATCACCCCGTGCACGCCCAGCGCGCGGGCCCGCTCGCTCCAGGCCGGCCAGCGCGTCTCGCCGGGCAGCCCGCCCGCGATGACCATCTCCCGGCGGCGGATCGCCGTCAGCGCCGGCGTGTCCGGGCCGTGCCGCAGGTCGTCCAGCTCGGCCCGGCCCGGGTCGGAGGCGGCCACCCCGGCGGGCTCACCGGCGCGCAACGCGGTGAAGCCGCAGCAGTCCACGCCCGGCACGGCGTCGCGGGCGATGCGGACCAGGCGGCCCAGCGCCTCGTCGAACCCGGCCGCGCCGATCAGTCCGGCGGTCAGCTCACGCAGCAGCGCGGCGGTCTCCAGCACACCAAGGTTGTCGATCATGGGTTGGCGCGTGTCGAGGTTCACCGGGCCGTGGCCTCCACCGTCCACCCGACGTACCCGCTCGGCGCCGTTGCCTGTCCCATGTCCGTCCCTCCTGTGGCCGGGCCTCGGCCTACTACCCTCCCAGACCGCGGGCGAAACCGCGCAAAAAGGCCCCTCCCGGTGCGACCGGGAGGGGTCTATCCGCGTGGATCAGCGCGACCCGGAGATGAGCCGCCGCCCCACCGAGGCGATCAGCCGGTCCAGCTCCGAGCCGAACGGGTTGTCGTGCACCAGGTACGTCCAGGTGGCGCTCGGCCGCACCAGCTTCGACGAGTCCGGCTCCCAGCCCTCGTCGAACTCGGTCTCCTCGAACGTGGCCACGGTCCGCGTCTCGATCTCGGGGACGAGCGCGTTGAACGCCGGCACCGCGCTGCGGTGGAACTCGTCGAGCGGGTCGAGCCGGCCCAGCGCCCGCAGGTGCACGCCCTCACGGACCTCGGACAGCTCGGCCAGGTGGTCGGCCCAGAGCCGGTCCAGGTGGTAGAGGGCGATCTTGCGGGCGACGTCGGCCAGCAGGTCCTCGTCCATCTCGCCGGCCTTCTCCGGCACCCGCTCCAGCAGCATCAGCGCCGCGATGTCGCTGGTCAGCAGCCGCTCCCGGCGCTCGGCGAGCGCCTTGCGCTGCTGCTCGATCACCTGGCTGTAGCGCCACGTGTTGCGGTGGATCTCGTGGTTGACGCCCTCGGCGACGCGCTGGGCGTGCTCCACGGCGTAGTCGACCTGCGGGTCGGTGACCAGGCCGTCGGCGTTCATCCGGGGCGAGGCCGGCACGGTGTCGCCGGCGTGCCGGACCACCAGGTCGTCCTCCAGGCTGACGAAGAACACCGACCCGCCCGGGTCGCCCTGCCGGCCGGCCCGGCCGCGGAGCTGGTCGTCGACCCGGCGGCTGTCGTGCCGGCCGCTGCCGATCACGTACAGGCCGCCCAGCTCGGCCACCCGGTCCCGGTCGGCCTGGTCGCTGCCGCCCAGCCGGATGTCCACGCCCCGGCCGGCCATCTGGGTCGAGACCGTCACCGCGCCGTACGCGCCGGCCTCGGCGATGATCCCGGCCTCCTCGTCGTCGTTCTTGGCGTTGAGCACGACGCACGACACGCCGGCGGCGTTGAGCGCGGCGGCCAGCCCCTCGGACTCCTTGACGTCGAGCGTGCCGACCAGCACCGGGCGCCCCGCCTCGTGGCAGCGCGTGATCTCGTCGACCAGCGCCTCCTCCTTCTCGGCGCGGGTGGCGTAGATGCGGTCCGGCTCGTCCTCGCGGACACAGGGGGTGTTCGGCGGGATCACCGCGACCTCGAGGCCGAAGAACTCACGGAGCTGGTCGCCGACGAGCACCGCGGTCGCGGTCATGCCGCAGACCGTCGGGTAGAGCGCGATGTACGCCTGCACGGTGATGGTGCCCAGCACCTCACCCTCGGCGGTGGCGTCCAGACCCTCCTTCGCCTCGACCGCGGCCTGGAGCCCGTCCGGCCAGCGGCGGCGCTGCGCGACCCGGCCGCGCATCTCGTCGATCAGCTCGACCGAGTCGTCCCGGACGATGTAGTCCACGTCCCGGTGCAGCAGGGCGTGCGCGTGCAGCGCCACGTTCACCGCGGAGAGCTGCCCGACGTGCTCCTCGTCGTACAGGTCGATGCCGCCGAGCTTGGCCTCGACGGTGGCCAGGCCGACCGAGGTGAAGGCGACGCTGCGGCCGTCCTCGGCGACCGTGTAGTGCTTGCCCTTGCGCAGCCCGCGCACGAGCGCGGCGGCCGCGTGCACCGGGTCCTGCTCGCCGCCGACCGCGCCGGCCAGCACCATCGGCACCCGGGCCTCGTCGATCAGGATCGAGTCGGCCTCGTCCACGATCGCGGTCTTCAACGGCGGCTGCACCCGGTCGGCCAGGTCGGTGACGAGCTGGTCGCGCAGGAAGTCGAAACCGGCCTCGCTGACCGACACGTAGGTGACGTCACAGGCGTACGCGGCGCGCCGCTCGTCGGGCGTGGACGCCTCGTTGACCCAGCCGACGGTCAGTCCGAGCAGGTCGTAGACCGGGGTCATCCACTCGGCGTCGCGGCGGGCCAGGTAGTCGTTGACGGTGAGCACGTGCACCGGCCCGTTGCCCAGCCGCACGTGCCCGTACGCGGCGACGGTCGCGGTGAGCGTCTTGCCCTCACCGGTGGCCATCTCCGCGACCTTGCCGGACAGCAGCGCCATCGCGCCGAGCAGCTGCACGTCGTAGGGGCGCTGGTCGAGCCCGCGCCGGGCCGCCTCGCGGCCGATCGCGCAGATCTCCTCGTATCCCGACGCCTGACCGGCGGCCTCGGTCAGCTCGGCGTCGGAGAGCTGCTCCAGGCCCGCCTCGCGCGCCTCGATCGCCGGCAGCAGCTTCTCCAGCGGCGCCAGGTCGACTGTCGTCCCCGGGCGCTGGAGGAACCGGCGGAACCTGGTCTTCAACCGTTGCGACACACCCATGAGCGGCAACGGTACGCGAACCGGAGCCGATTGTGACCCCCGCCCGCCGCGCGCCGGGTTCCGCCCTTCCCGTCCGCTTCCGTCGATCATGAGGTTGGCGGCGTTCGGCGTCCGCTTTGTCGCCGCCAACCTCATGATCGACGCCTGGGAAAAGGGGGGTCAGGGGGTCAGGACCACCTGGAGTTCGGTGCGGCGGCGTTCGGCCAGGTCGGTCAGCAGGGTGGGAGCCTCGTCCAGGGGGACCACGGCCGAGATCAGGTGCTTGCGGATCACGTCGCCGTACTGGCGCAGCAGCTCCACCGTCTCCGCGGACAGCCGCTCCCGGTCCCAGGTGGGGGCCAGCCCGCGCGGCACCCGGCCGATCTGCGCGCAGCGCAGCGACAGGCCGTTGTGGTGGAACTCCTCGCCGAGCCGCACCGCGTCCGCGCCCGCCTGGTAGAACGCCAGGTCGATCACCGTGCCCTGCGGGCGCAGCAGGCGCAGCGCGAGCTGCAACGCCCAGTCCTGGCCGCGG
This sequence comes from Micromonospora sp. WMMA1949, assembly GCF_027460145.1. Classification (NCBI taxonomy): domain Bacteria; kingdom Bacillati; phylum Actinomycetota; class Actinomycetes; order Micromonosporales; family Micromonosporaceae; genus Micromonospora; species Micromonospora sp. WMMA1949. Next base: position 6,057,222 of record NZ_JAPZBG010000001.1, read on the forward strand.
CACTGGAAGACCACGTCGGCGCCCCGGTCCCCGGCCGCGTGGTTCCACCGCGTCTTGAGCACCACGGCCGGATCGTCCGCGTCCGGGTCGAGCGTGTCCAGGCCGAGCGCCTCGGCCACCTGCCGCCGGGCCGGCGTCGGGTCGACCACGACGACCGAGGCGCCGCCGTGGCGGCGGGCGAACAGCGCGGTGAGCAGCGCGACCACGCCGCCGCCGACCACCGCCACGCGCCGGCCGCGTACGCCGTCGCCGAGCGTACGTACGTCGGCGCCGCACAGGTCGGCGGCGGCGTGCAGCAGCCCGTTGGCGCAGATCGGGCCCATGTGCGCGACGTAGACGCCGAGCATCGGGTCCAGGTCGTCGGGCAGCGGCACGAACCGTTCGGTGAGCGGGTCGGCCACCCAGCCGCTGCGGTGCCCGTACGTCATGGCGCCCACCTCGCCCACCGCGACGGCCGGGGTGCGGCTCTCCACCACCCGCCCGACCTGCATGTAGCCGAGCCGGGTCACCGGGTACGGCGTGCTCGCCTCCCCCGGCCGGAACAGCCCCAGCCCGGCGTCCCAGGTGACGTGCAGATAGGGGTTGGTGCCCTTGACGAAGCTCAGTTCGGTGCCGGCCGAGACGCCGCTGTAGAGCGTCTCCACCCGGAACGTGCCCTCGCGCAGCTCCGGCGCGTCCAGTTCGGCCAGCTCGACCCGGCCGGGGCCGCCGACCACCACCACCCGGTCACGCATCGACGCTCACCCCCGCGTCCGCGACCGCCGCGGTGAGCCGGGCCGCCGGGCCGGTCGGCAGCGCCACCGGCCGTCCGGTACGCGCCGACTCGGCCACCGCGAGCGCGAGCCGGTGGGTGCGCAGCGCCTCGGCGTACGGCACCCGGACGTCGTCGCCGAGGCCGCACACGGCGTCGACGAACGCCCTGTCGACGGCGACCCGCGCGCCGTCCGGGTCGGCGGGCAGGTGCCGCTCGCCGTCGGCGTCGCGGACGGTCAGGCCGTCCTCGGCCAGCCACAGCGCCAGCCCGTCGGCGAGGATCTCCACGCCGGCCCGGTGCTTCCAGCCCAGCACGCAGGACGCGGCGAGCGTGCCGACCGCGCCGGAGCCGAAGCGCAGCGTGGCGGCGGTCACCGAGTCGATGTCGGCGCTGTCGACCGGCGGCGGGGTGCCGTCGCCGTACGCGGTCACCTCGACCGCCTCACCGGCCAGCAGCCGGACCAGGTCCAGCACGTGCGCGGCCTGCTCGACCACCGGGCCGCCGGAGCGGTCCCGCCGCGCCCACCACGCCACCGGCGGCACCTTGTCCAGCCAGGCGCCGTTGACCATCCGCACCGGACGGCCGGCGAGCAGCCGCCGGGCCTCCTCCACCACGTGCAGGTAGCGCCAGTGGTGGCCGACGCCGGTGAGCAGCCCGCGCTGCTGGACGAGCGCCGCGACCCGCTCGGCGGTCTCCAGGTCGATCGCCACCGGCTTCTCCACGAACATGGGCACGCCGGCGGCGACCACCGCCTCCTCGACCGGGCCGTGCGCGAACGGCGGCACGCACACGTACACCGCGTCCGGGCCGGCGGCGAGCAGCTCGTCCACGTCGCGGAACACCCGGCCGCCGTACGTGCCGGCGAGCGCCCGCGCCGCGTCCGGCGCCACGTCGGTCACGCCGAGCAGCTCCACGTCCTCGAAGCCGGTGAGCACCCGGGCGTGGCGCTGCGCCACCCCGCCGGCTCCGACAAGTCCCACCCGGCAGGCACGCATCGGCCACAACCTCTCCACGACGGCAAAGACTGCGAACACCACTCCCCCCGCCGGCGTCGCGCCAAACGCCGCCGGGTGCGCAACGTAACGTTCATCCGCCCGGAACCTCCCGGTACGCGCCAGGTGATCAGGATGTTGGGCAAGATCCGGTTAGCGCGGATGCGGGATTGGGAAAACCAGATCCGCGATTCCACCATCGATGGGGGTGCCCGTGCGGGAAACAGATTCGACCGTCTCACCAGTGGTGGAGGCGTGGGCCACGTACCGCACCAGCACCGCCGACGACTGGCCGGCGCGACGGCTGGTCCGGGCGAAGGGCGCGAGCCGGGTCAGCGTGGTGCTGCCGGCCCGCAACGAGGAGGCGACCGTCGGCGCGATCGTGTCGACCGTCCGCGAGCACCTGATGGACCGCGTACCGCTCGTCGACGAGCTGATCGTGGTCGACTCGCGGTCCACCGACCGGACCGCGCAGGTGGCGCGCGCGGCCGGCGCCGAGGTGGTCGGCCAGGACGCGATGACCCGCGGGCTGCCCCGGCTGACCGGCAAGGGCGACGCGCTCTGGGCCGGGCTGGCCGCGGCCGAGGGGGACGTGGTCGCGTTCATCGACGCCGACCTGCGCGAGTTCCGGCCGCACTTCGTGACCGGGCTGCTCGGACCGCTGCTCACCGATCCGAGCGTGGACTTCGTGAAGGGGTTCTACCACCGGCCGCTGGTCGGTGCGACGAGCGTGGAGCCCGACGGCGGCGGGCGGGTGACGGAGCTGATGGCCCGGCCGCTGCTCAACCTGTTCTGGCCGGAGCTGGCCGGTTTCGTGCAGCCGCTCGCGGGCGAGTACGCCGGCCGCCGGGAGGTGCTGGAGCGGGTGCCGTTCGTCACCGGGTACGGCGTCGAGACGGCCATGCTGATCGACCTGCTGGACCTGGTCGGGCTGGACGCGCTGGCCCAGGTCGACCTGGGTGAGCGCAAGCACCGGCACCAGGACACCGCCGCGCTGGGCCGGATGTCCGCGCAGATCATGCTGACCGCCTGGTCGCGGCTGCAACGGCGCGGCTGGGCGGCGCCCGGGACGGCGCCGACCGCGCTGCTGACCCAGTTCCGCCGGGGCGGCTCGGAGACGCTGCCCAACCTGGACCGCGAGATCGTGGTCAACGACGTGTCGGTGCAGGAACGCCCGCCGCTGGCGCAGTTGCGGCACCGTCTCCCCCGCCGCCGGGTCGCCGCGTGAGCGGGGCAACCCGGAGAGAGGACAGCGCATGACGCTCACCGTGCTGATGAACGCCGGGCCGTGGCTGTCCGTGCCGCCGCCCGGGTACGGCGGCATCGAGAACGTGATCGCCACGCTGGTGCCGGAGCTGCGCCGCCTGGGCGTACGGGTGGTGCTCGCCTCGGTGGAGAGCAGCACGCTGCCTGTCGACGAGCGGATCGCGGTCTTCCCGGACGGCCAGTTCCACGCGTTGCAGCGGCCGTACAACCAGGTCTGCGGGGTCTCCCAGGCGCACCTGTCCGGGGTGGTGCGGGCGTTGCACGCCCGCGACGACATCGACCTGGTGCACGACCACGTGGAGGCGGTCGGGCTGGCCACGCTCGCCGCGATGGGCCCTGATGCCCCGCCGGTGCTGCACACGCTGCACTGGGACCTCGCCAAGCACCCGGAGCTGTACGGCAACCTCGACGGCGGCGACCGGGTACGGGTCAACGGCGTGTCCGCCTCGCAGCTGGCGCGCGCGCCGGAGGCGCTGCGGGCGCACTCGGTGGGACACGTGCACCTGTCCACCCCGCTCGCCGTGGACGCGGACCGGCACGCGCCGGTGGCGAAGGGCGACCATGTGGTGATCCTCGGCCGAATCAACCCGGGCAAGGGACAGGACCTGGGCGCCCGGCTGGCGCAGGAAACCGGCTTCCGGCTGGTGCTGGCCGGGCCGGTCGGCCCGTACCACCGGCCGGAGGATCTGGCCGCGGCCGGCGACGAGGCCCGGCAGAACCCGGACGTGCGCTTCTTCTACGACCACGTCGCGCCACACGTGGACGGCGACCGGGTGCGCTGGGTCGGCACGGTGGCCGGCCGGGAGCGCGACGACCTGGTCGCCTCGGCGCGGGCGTCGCTGTTCCCGCTGCGCTGGGAGGAGCCGGGCGGCACGGCGGTGGTCGAGTCGCTGTCACTCGGTACGCCGGTGGTGGCCACCGCCCGGGGCTGCCTGCCGGAGCTGATCGAGCACGGCCGCACCGGCCTGCTCACCGGCGACGAGCAGGAGCTGGGTGACCTGGTGCTCGCCGCCGACGGGCTGGAACCGGCCGAGTGCCGGCGCGTCGCGGCCGCGCGGTTCACCCCGGCCCGGATGGCGCAGCGGTACGTGGAACTGTACGACCGGGTCCGGGCGGGCGCGGCGAAGCCGTTGCAGCCCGCCTGATCCCCCACGAGCACGTCTGCCGGCCCGGCCGCCCCACGGCCGGGCCGGCGTTTGCCCCCGCCGGCCGCGGGAAACCGGCGCTTCCCGCGGTGGCGAGGAGGCCGGCGTGACGAACTCGATGGCGCACTCCCGGGCGCGGCGCAACCCGGCCGACGGGCGGGCGCCGGTACGCCGGCTCGCCTCGGGGTTCGCCGTGCTCCTGCTGCTGCTCGGCGCGCTGGGGTTCGTGCCGGGCATCACCAGCGACTACGCGGATCTGCGCGTCGCCGGGCCGGGCTCCGGCGCCCGGCTGTTCGGGGTGTTCCAGGTCTCGGTGGTGCACAACCTGGTGCACCTGGTGCTGGGGCTGGCCGGGCTGCTGCTGGCCCGTACCGTCGCCGGCGCCCGCGCGTTCCTGGTCGGCGCCGGGGCGGTCTATCTGGTGCTCTGGCTCGCCGGCCTGGCGATCGACGGACGCGACGCGGCCAACGTGCTGGCGGTCAACCACGCCGACTCGTGGCTGCACCTGCTGCTGGGCGCCGCCATGCTGGCGTCCGGGCTGGTCGCGGCGCGGCGCGGCGACCGCCGCTGACCTGCGCCCCGGCGGCCGGGATGCCCGGTTTCACCGGTCCGGGGCCCGGGTACGTCCGTAGTCCTCCCCGACGAGAAGGAAACGAGGACGGCGATGGTGACCCGGATCAGGTGCGAGGTCCGTGACGAGTCGCCGGTCACTGTCGTACGGCTGGCCGGAGCGCTCGACCTGGGCACGATGCGCGCGGTGCACGAGGTGCTCGACAGCTGCCTCGCCGCGCAGCCGGACGCGCTGGTGGTCGACTTGGAGGAGATCGAGGTCGGCGAGCCGCTGGCGCTGTCCGTCTTCGCCGCCGCCGCGCGGCGCGCCGCCGACTGGCCGGCGGTGCCGATGGTGCTCGCCGCTCCCTGCGCCGACACGGCAGCCTGGCTGAACGAGACCACCGCCTGCCGGGTGGTGCCGGTCCGCCGGGACTGCGCCGAGGCGACGGCGCTGGCCGGCGCGGACGCGGCACCCCGGCTGCGGGCCCGGCTGGAGCCGGTCGCCGGCGCCTGCCGCCGGGCCCGGGAGCTGGTCACCGAGGCGTGCGGCAGGTGGAACGTGCCGGAGCTGGCCGGGCCGGCGTCGCTGGTGCTCACCGAGCTGGTCGGCAACGTGGTGCGGCACGCCGGCACCCCGATGCAGGTGACGCTGACGCTGCGCCGGCCGTACCTGCGGGTGGCGGTGATGGACGGCAGCCCTGCCGACGCGCGCGCCGCGAGCAGCCGCGACCCGCGTGCCGAGGGCGGTCGCGGGCTGATGCTGGTGCGCGAGCTGACCCAGCGCTGGGGCAGCACTCCGGTCGGCGCCGGCAAGGTCGTCTGGGCCATGCTCCCGGCGAACTGACCGAATTCTCCGCTCTCGCCTGGTTACATGGGCAGAGGGCCGGGTACGCCCGCCCGTCCTGTCTGTCGTCACACGGGGTGAGAAGCCATGCCCAAGCGGGTAGTCACGGAACCGGCACGAGACCGGGGGCCCGCGATCCTCGCGCCGGCCCGGTTCGGGGGCTACCCCGGGCCCGTACGGGAAGCGGTCAAGGGCAACGCGCTGTGGCGGTTGCTGCGGACCACCGACGCCAAGCAGATCGGCATGCTCTACCTGATCACGTCGTTCGGGTACTTCATCGTCGGCGGGATCCTGGCGTTGATCATCCGGGCGGAGCTGGCCCGGCCGGGGATGCAGATCGTCTCCCCCGAGCAGTACAACCAGATGTTCACCATGCACGGCACGGTGATGCTGCTGCTGTTCGCCACCCCGCTGTTCTTCGGGTTCGCCAACTACCTGGTGCCGCTGCAGATCGGCGCCGCCGACGTGGCGTTCCCCCGGCTCAACGCGTTCGCGTACTGGCTCTACTTCCTGGGCGCGCTGATGGTCGTGGGCGGCTTCGCCACCCCGGCCGGCGCCGCGGACTTCGGCTGGACCGCGTACACGCCGCTGAGCACCGCGCAGCACTCCCCCGGCGTCGGCGGGAACCTGTGGGTGGTCGGCCTGGCCGTGTCCGGCCTGGGCACGATCCTCGGCGCGGTCAACCTGATCACCACGATCGTGACACTGCGCGCGCCCGGCATGACCATGTTCCGGATGCCGATCTTCACCTGGAACTCCCTGCTCACCAGCGTCCTGGTGATCTTCGTGTTCCCGCTGCTGGCCGCCGCGCTGATGGCGCTGGCCTCGGACCGGATCCTGCACTCGCACGTGTACGACCCGACGACCGGCGGGCCGATGCTCTGGCAGCACCTGTTCTGGTTCTTCGGCCATCCCGAGGTCTACATCATCGCGCTGCCGTTCTTCGGCATCATCACCGAGATCATCCCGGTGTTCTCCCGCAAGCCGATCTTCGGCTACACCGGCCTGGTGCTGGCCACCGTCGCCATCACGGTGCTGTCGATGACGGTCTGGGCGCACCACATGTTCGCCACCGGCCAGGTGCTGCTGCCGTTCTTCAGCATCCTGAGCTTCCTGATCGCGGTCCCGACCGGCGTGAAGTTCTTCAACTGGATCGGCACCATGTGGAAGGGTCAGATCACGTTCGAGACGCCGATGCTGTTCGCCATCGGCTTCCTGGTGACGTTCCTGCTCGGCGGCCTGACCGGGGTGCTGCTGGCCAGCCCGCCGGTGGACTTCCACGTGCACGACACGTACTTCGTGGTGGCGCACTTCCACTACGTGATGTTCGGGACCATCGTGTTCGCCGCGTTCGGCGGCCTCTACTTCTGGTTCCCGAAGATGACCGGGCGGATGCTCGACGAGCGGCTCGGGAAGATGCACTTCTGGACCATGTTCATCGGCTTCCACGCCACCTTCCTGGTGCAGCACTGGCTGGGCAACGAGGGCATGCCGCGCCGCTACGCCGACTACCTGCCCGGCGACGGCTTCACCACGCTGAACACGATCTCCAGCATCGGCTCGTTCGTCCTCGGCGCGTCCACCCTGTTCGTGATCTGGAACATCTGGAAGTCGTGGCGGTACGGCGCGATGGTAACCGTGGACGATCCCTGGGGCTTCGGCAACTCGCTGGAGTGGGCCACCACCTGCCCGCCGCCGCTGCGCAACTTCGACCGGATGCCGCGGATCCGCTCCGAGCGGCCGGCGTTCGACGCCAAGTACGGCCCGCTCGTCGCCGACCTGGGCCGGGACCTGCCGCAGCGCACCACCAAGCCGCCGCAGAGCTTCAGCGAGGAGTTGCACCACGAACGGCACGTGCCGGAGTCGCCGTCGGCCGGCGGCGCGTACGGCGCGCCCGAGGCGGTGGACTACCAGCCGGCGCCGCAGTCCGGCGCCCGCCCGGTGGAGGTGCCGGTGCCGGAGGAGGTGCGCCGGCCCAGCTTCGAGGAGACCGACGAGCCCGAGGGCAGCGTGCTCAACGCCGAGCGCGACGAGCAGCCGAACGACAGGTGGCGGCACCCGCGCGGGCACGGGGACACCCCGGAGAACTGAGACATCGCAGGAGGGCCGGCGCCGTCGGGCGCCGGCCCTCTCGTCGTACGCCGCGCGCCGGCCCCCGTGGCGGGGAGCCGGCGCGGTATGTGCGGTGGGTCAGTCGGCGGCCGGCAGTCCTGCCGCGGCCAGCGAGCGGCGCACCGCCGGCTGCACCCGGGTCAGCCGCAGCGGCACCCCGGTCCGCGCGGCGGCCTCCCGGCCGGCCATCAGCGCGGCGATCCCGCCGGCGTCGAAGCCACCGGCACCCACCAGGTCGACCACCACCTCGCGGGGCTGCCCGGTGACCGCCTGGAGCACGGCCCGGCGCAACTGGTCCGCGCCGGCCCGGTCCACCTCGCCGCCGACCTCGACGACCACCCGGTCGCCGTTCTGCTTCACCGAGATCCGCGCCTTGCCCGGTTCGGCCTCGGCCGCGCCGTTCTGCCAGGGCGGCGGCGCCTCGGCCAGCATCGCCTGACGCAGCCAGGTCAGCGCCCGCGACAACAGCCGGGACACGTGCATCTGCGAGATGCCGAACCGGGCGGCGATCTCCGCCTGGGTCTGGTTGCCGTAGAAGCGCATCGCCAGGATGCGGCGCTCCCGCCAGGGCAGCCGGTGCAGCAGGCCGCTCACAGTGACCCGGTCGTCCACCGACTCCAGCGCGTGGTCGGACTCGCCGACCAGGTCGCCGAACTCGGCCGAGCTCTCCCCGCCCACCGGCGCGTTCAGCGACGCCGGGCTGTAGCCGGCGGCCGACTCCAGCGCGGCCAGGATCTCCTCCTCCGGCGTCTCCAGCCGGGCGGACAGCTCCGCCACCGTCGGAGCGCGGGACAGCTCGCTGGTCAGCGTCGCCGTGGCCTGTCCCACCTCGAGGATCAGGTCCCGCAGCCGGCGCGGCACGTGCACGCCCCAGGTGCGGTCGCGGAAGTGCCGTTTGATCTCACCGACGATGGTGATGGCCGCGTACGCGGTGAACGAACCGCGTTCCGGGTCGTACCTGTCGACGGCGTTGACCAGGCCGAGGCGGGCCACCTGTTCCAGGTCCTCCAGCGGCTCACCGCGCCCGCGGTAGCGGCGGGCGAGCCGGCCGGCGAACGGCAACGCGAACCGAACCAGGTCGTCCCGCGCCTCCTGCCGCCGCTCCGGTGGCAGGCCCTCGATCCGGGCCGCGTACGCGAGCGCCGCCGCGTCCAGGTCCTCCAGACCCCGGTCGGTGGTCGGTGGTGTGGGTGTGGTGGTCTGTCCGAACATCCGCGCCCCCTCGCCGAAGAGCCCCCGCCCGGTCGGAACCGGTCGTGCGCGTGGTCGGACCACGCACCGGGTGAGGAAGTTGGGTTACGTGACGGATACGTCGAAAGCGGTGGCTGCCCGCCGCACGGCGTCGTGGGCCGTTTCGCGGCGAGCGGTCTTCCCGCTCCGTAGGTACTCAATCACGGACCGCAGGATCGCGAGGAAGTTTCGCCAGGTTGGCCGGCAGCCGGTCCCGGCGGCGGGTCAGGAGACCAGCAGGCCCTGGTGCGCGCCCGCGTCCCGCAGCGCGGAGAGGGCCTCGGCCATCCGCAGCGGCGGCGGCGCGGGCAGGTCGCAGGGCTGGTTGCGCAACACCTCCGTGGCACGTCGGGTGGGTACCGAGGCGACCGGGTAACCGCGCGCGGCGCCCCGGTCCAGGGCCCGCCGGCGGCGTCCGAAGCCGGCCACGGCCAGCCACTGCGGCAGCCCCGCGTACGCGGGCGAGCGCAGACCCGGCGGCTCCGGCAGCACGTCCACCGAACTGAACGGCTCGCTGCCGGCCAGCCACCACTCGACGCCGGCGACCCGGCGCGCGGTGGCGTTCTCGCACCAGTAGGGCACCAGGCCGGCCCGCAGCACCTGCGCCGGGTCCAGCAGCCGGCCGCACTCCACCACCAGCCGGTTCCCGGTCTTGCCGGCCCGCCGCAGCCAGCGCCGGTACAGGTCGGCGGTCACCGCGCTCAGCGCGTCCGGCTGCGGCACGACCACCCGGTGCAGCGGATGCCCGTGCCGGTCGCCCCAGGAGCGGGCGTCGTGTTCGAAACCGGACTCCACGCCGTGCTCGGCGAAGGCGCCCGCCACCGTGACCTCCGGCGCCGTCCAGCGCGTCTCGTCCCCACCGGACGCGCGGAGCACCTGGCCCAGCGCGCGGGCGTCCGGGTGGAAGTCGACCGGGTCCAGGCCACCGGCCGGGCAGCCGGCCTGGAAGCTGTGTCCGTCGCCGCAGTCGCGTACCGGCCAGGTCCGGGCGTCGTGCAGCAGCAGCACCGGCGCGGCCGGTTCCAGCCGCTCGGCCAGGAAGCCCGCGTACGCCCGGGGCAGCGTGCGCCAGCGCACCGCGAACGTCACCGCCGCGCCTGCCGCCGCACCCCGGCTCGCCGGGCAGTGCACCTGACGGACGTGCACACGCGGGTTGCCGGCGAGCAGCCGGGCGGCCAGCGTCGCCCCGTGCGCGTACGCGTCGTCGGGGCGGTCCACCGCGCCCCGGGCCCACTGCCCGGCCAGTTCGAACCCGGCCGGGAGCCAGGGCACGCCGAGCGCCGTCGCGAGGTGGGCGGCGGCGCCGTGCGGTGAGCCGAGCACCACGCCGGGCCAGCGCCGCTGCGGGTACTGTCCGGCGAACCACCCGGCGACCCGCTCGGCGTCCACGGCGGCGATCTGGTCGGCGGTGAGCGCCGCCCGCGCGGCGGCCCGGACGGCGGCGGCGCGGCGCACCGGCTCGGGCGCGCCGGTGAGGCGGGACAGCGCGCCCGGGTGACCGAGGTCGCCGCAGTCGTCGCCGCGCAGCGCCCGGGCGGTCGCGGCGACCAGGATCCGGGCGGCGCTGCTCGGCGCCACCACCCGCTCCACGGGCAGCCCCGCGCCGCTGACCGGCGTCCGTTCGACTCGTTCGCTCACCACGCGGCCCGGCTTCCCGTCCCTCTGGGGTCTAAACGGGGCATCTCCCCACGGGCCAGGACCAAGGCCCGCCCGGTAACGGCACCGCCCGCGACACCCAGGTACGTCGTCGCGCCGCGTGCCCGCCGTCGCGGGCGCAACGGCGCTCGGGTGCGGGTTTGGGCCGGACCGGGACGGGCACTGCACCGCGCATGCCCGACGACGAGAGCACCCCGGCGGCGATCATCACCCCGTACCGGGACGGACCACTGCTGGTACGCGGCGACTTCGCGCTTGTCACACCCGAGGGGACGCCGATCGAGACGCGCCGGGGCACGGTGGCGCTGTGCCGGTGCGGCAAGAGCGCGATCAAGCCGTTCTGCGACGGCACGCACAAGGTGGCGGGTTTCCAGGCCCCCAGCAACCGCGAGAGCTGACCCCCCACCCCCCTCCGCCCGCGATCTTGCACTTTGGTGCCCGGCAAACCGCCCGAACCGGGCACTCGGAGGGCCCCATCTGCAAGATCGCGAGGGATGGGGTGGGGTCAGGCGGCGGCCAGGGCCTGGTGGGGTGGGCGCAACGAGGACTGGCCGGCCTGCCAGGCCTCCAGCAGGTGCGCGGCGAACAGGGCGTCCAGCGCCAGCGCGGCGGCGGCCCCGAACAGGACGTCGGACGCGAGCGCCGGTTCGGCCCGCACCAGCCCGCCGCACATGTCGTACGCGGCGATCTGCTCGTGCACAGCGTCGGCCTCGACGTGCTCGTCGTAGAAGCGCGTGGCCACCGCGTCGAAGCCGAGCCGGCGCAGGCCGTTGCCGTAGCGGCGGTTCGGCAGCGACGAGGTCATCTCGTACGCGGCCAGGTGCCCCAGCAGCGCGCCGCGCAGCCGCCGGTGCAGACCGAACAGCGACATCAGGTTGTTCGTCGCCAGCGTCACCGCCGGTACCCGGTCCAGGTGGGCGGCGTAGCCGGTGTCCAGACCGAGCCGGTCCATCGTGGTGCGGAACAGCTCGGCGTGCATCCGGTCCAGCCGGCCGTTGCCGTACTCGTCGGTCTGGATCTCCACGAGCGCCGCCTTCGCCGGGCCGCCGAGCCGGGGCAGCGCCCAGCTGTGCGGGTCGGCCTCGCGCAGGTGGTAGATCGAGCGGTGGGTGACGAACTCGCGGAACCGGTCGAGGTCGGCGCGGCGTTGCAGGGTGGCGGCCAGCGGCGGGCCGTCGTCGGCGGCCACCAGGTCGGCCAGCGCGCCGGGCACGGCGCCCGGCAGCACCGCGGGCGGCGGGCCGGCCAGCTCGCGCAGTGCCGCCTCGAACGGCCGCTCGGCACGGGCGCGCAGCGCCAGCAGGGACGGCTCCCACTCCCACGCCTCGTCGACACCGGACCAGCCCCGGTAGTGCAGCTCGTAGCAGAGGAACAGGGTGAGCTGGAGGTCCTCGTCGGTCAGCGGCGCGGCCACCGCGTTCAGGTGCTCGCCCAGCCCGGCCGGCAGCGCGTGTGGCGCCTCGCGCAGCGCGGCCAGCAACGCGGCGGAGACCGGCCCGCGCGCCGCGGGCAGCGGGGCGGGGCCGTAACGACTGTCGGCGGTGACGGACATGGGACCTCCCGGGACGGTTGCGCCCGGTCGCAGTGCCCCGCCCGGATGCCGCTAAACGATTTCGTCCGCCGCGATGGCCTCGGTCTGGATCACCCGTTCCCGCACCCGGCGGGCGGCGTCCCCGTCGGCCACCAGGCCGCGCAGGTCGGCCAGCGCCGGTTCGGGCGCGTCCAGCGGCACGGCCGGGTCCACCACCGCCTCCAGGACGGCGGGCCGGTCGGCCGCGAGCACCTCGTCCCAGGCGGGTCCGACCAGGTCCGGCCGGTCCACCCGTACGCCGTGCAGCCCGAGCAGGCGGGCCCACCCGGCGTACGGCACCTCGGGCCGCCGCTGAGCGGGTGACCGGCCCCCGCCGACGCCGGACTGGTCCCTGTTGTTCAGCACCAGCACGACCAGCCGCGGATCGCGCCACTGCGTCCAGTGGTGCGCCACCGTGATCAGCTCGGCCAGGCCGTTGAGCTGCATCGCGCCGTCGCCGAGCAGCGCGAGCACCGGCTCGTCCGGGCGGGCCAGCTTGGCCGCGACCGCGTACGGCAGGGCGCAGCCCATCGACCCGAGCGTGCCGCAGATCTGGGCCCGCACCCCCGGCGGCAGCTCCAGATGCCGGGCGTACCAGTACATCACCGACCCGACGTCCACGGCGACGGCGGCGTGCCGGGGCAGCCGGGCGGACAGCTCGCGGAGCACCAGCCGCGGATCGACCGGTTCGGCGGGGGTGGCGGCGCGCTCGGCGGCGGTGCCGCGCCACCGCTGCACCATCTTCTCCACCATGCCGCGCCACTCCCGGGCGGGGTGCTCCGGCACCCGGGTCAGCAGCGCCCGCAGCGTCTCGGCGGCGTCGCCGACCAGCGGCACGTCCACCGGGTAGCGGGTGCCGATGCGCCGGCCGTCGATGTCGATCTGGATGGTACGTACCTGGCCGGGCAGCGGGAACCAGTCGGTCCACGGATCGTTCGTGCCGATCATCAGCAGCGTGTCGCAGGAGCCCATGAGCTGCGCGGCGGCGGTGGTGCCCACCTCGCCGAGCACACCGGTGTGGAACGGCAGCCGCTCGTCGAGGACCGGCTTGCCCAGCAGCGACGTGGCGAGGCCCGCCCCGAGCCGGTCGGCGAGCGCGACGATCTCGTCGGCCGCGCCGTGCGCGCCCTGGCCGACCAGCATCGCCACCCGCCGCCCGTTGCCGAGCAGCGAGGCGGCGGCGTCCAGGTCGGCGTCGTGCGGCAGCACCCGGGCCAGCGGTTCGCCGGGCGTCGCGGTGACCACCCCGGCGGTCTGCGGCAGCAGGTCCGGTACGGCGGTGACCTGCAACCCGCGCGGCAGCACCACGCAGGTCGGGCTGCGGGTCGCCGCGGCGGTACGGAACGCCTGGTCCAGCAGCGCCGGCACCTGCTCGGGCCGGCGGCCGTAGCGGACGAACTGGTTGCACACGTCGCCGAAGAGCCGGCTCAACCCGATCTCCTCGTGCGCGCCGCCGAGCGGGCCGGTGACGTCCTCGCCGACGATCGCGACCACCGGCTTGCTGTCGAGCTTGGCGTCGTAGAGCCCGTTGAGCAGGTGCACCGCGCTCGGCCCCTGGGTGGCCAGGCACACCCCGACGCCGCCGGTGAACTTCGCGTGCCCGGTGGCCATGTACGAGGCGGTCTCCTCGTGCCGGGCGGGGACGAACGCCGGGTCCCCGCCCGCGTCGTCGAGCGCGCCCACCAGCGGGGCGATCGCCGCGCCGGGGCAGCCGAAGACCCGCGGCACCCGCCAGGCCCGCAGGCGTTCGACCACCACGTCGGCGACGATCCGCTCAGCCATTACCCCGCCCCGGCGTGCTCGCGTCGACGTAGCGCAGCACCGCACCGACCCCGTCGGTCAGTTCCGGCGCCTCCTCGGGCGCGAGCACCGTGAGGTCCGCGTCGGTGCCGATCAGCGCGCGCAGCAGCGCCGCGTCGGCGCGTACCCGCTGGGGGTCGGCCACCGACATGCCGCTCAGCTGCGCCGGGTCGGTGGCGATCTCGGTCGGCTCGGGGCCCACCCACAGCTCGCCGTCGGCCGACGGATCGTCCACGATGAGCATGGTGTCGACCTGATTGCGTTGCAGCGCGGAGACCACGGCGTCGAGTCCGGCGCCGACGTCCTCCTGGACGCCGAAGCGGTCCAGCGCGGCGGCGATGCGCCGGTCGGCGACCTCGGCGACGGTCTGCACAGTGATGTCGTCCATCAGCGTGTCGTCGGCGCCCACGTCCCGGGCACCCGCGTCGGTACGGACCAGCACGTCCTGCCAGCGCGCGGGCAGCTGGGCGGCGATCATGCCGGTGGCCCGCACGTCCCCGGCCACCACGACGACGTCCGCGCCGACCCGCTCGGCCAGGTCGGCCGTGGCCGCCGCGGCGTCACCGGCGTTCTGGTGCCACGCCTCCATGGCGGCGCGCTGGTAGCGGGACTGCGACCAGCCGCCCGGCTGCACCCGGCGCAGCTGGCGGCTCTGCCCGCCCTGCACCTGGGCCCGCCGGGGCACCCCGCCGGCGCTGACCGCCATCGCGTCCGCGCCGGTACGGTCGGCCAGCACCCGCACCCAGGCCACCTGCTCGCCGCGCTGGGCCACGAGCGGCATGGTGTGCGGCAGCGCCGACCAGCTCGCCAGGTCGCGCAGCGGCGGCGCGGACAGGTACTCGGTGAGCACCACGCGGCCCCGGCTGGCGAACACGGCGATGCCGTAGTCGCCGGGCATCGGCTGGTGCCGGCGGACGACCTCCTCCACCGCCTCGACGGTGACCGGGTCGGCGCCCTGCCCCAGCAGGTCGCCCTTGAGGGCCCGCCAGCGCAGGTCGACCTGCGCTCGCGCGTCCTGGGTGTCGCGGGAGGCGTCCATGTACACCGAGCACCACGGCCCGGGACGGTCGTAGAGCGGGCGCAGGAAGGACAGCTGCATGCTCGACCCCTTTCCGGCTCGGCCGCACGCATACCCGCGCCCCGGCGGAGTTCACCTGCCGGCTCCCCCGGGCGTGACCACCGTTCATTCACGTCGTTCAACCCGAAGGGCCGATACCATCTGTGCACGGAACGGGACTCTCGGTGGTGAACATGGACACGGAGCTGTACAGCCGACGCGTCGTCCACCCGACGGAACGCGTCGTCACCGGGCGTCTGGCCCGGTTGATGGAGGGCTACGCACGGGAGGTCCGGGTCGGTCAGCCGGCGCTGGTCGCGGTGCTGACCGCCGCCGGGGTGGTGGGGCTGCTGCTGAAGGTGGTGCGCGCGTTGCTCAGCAGTGGCGGCGGCGGGGCCCGGCGCAGCTTCAAGGAGCTGAAGAAGGGGCCGGAGTTCCTGGTCACCCCGGTCCGGGTGCGGGACGCCACCGGCCGGCTGGTCGAGGTCGAGCTGCACGGCCACCTGCCGCAGAGCGCGCTGCACCCCGGCGACCACGTCCAGCTCACGTTGCGGCCGCAGCGCGACGAGGACCTGCCACCGCGCATCGAGCGGATCGTCAACCTGACCACCGGGCAGCTGCTGACCCCGCGTACCGCCACCCTCTGGTCGCACCTGGGGCCGGCGCTGCTGCTGCAGGCGATGCTCGGCGCCGTGCTGCTGTTCGGCGTGGCCGCCTGCTCGGCGCTCACCTAGGTTTCCCGGCCGCCGGTGGCGGGCACCGCTGCGGCCATGTTCCCCGGCTTCACGCTCACCGAGATCGACGTCGGCGCGGTGCGCCTGCGCGTACGCCACGGCGGCTCCGGGCCACCGGTGGTGCTGTTGCACGGGCACCCCCGTACCCATGCGACCTGGCACCGGGTGGCGCCGCGGCTGGCCGCGCGGCACACGGTGATCTGCCCGGACCTGCGCGGCTACGGCGGCTCGTCGAGGCCCCCGAGCGACCCGGAACACACCGTCTACTCGAAGCGGGCGATGGCCGCCGACGTGGTCGGGCTGCTCGACGCGCTCGGCCACCGCCGGGCCGCGGTGATCGGGCACGACCGCGGGGCGTACGTGGCCATGCGCACCGCCCTGGACCACCCGGACCGGGTGAGCCGCCTCGGCGTGCTGGACGGGGTGCCGATCGGTGAGGCGCTGGCCCGCTGCGACGCCCGGTTCGCCGCCCGCTGGTGGCACTGGTTCTTCCTCGGCCAGCTCGCCAAGCCGGCCGAGCGGGTCATAAACGCCGATCCGGACGCCTGGTACGGCGGATCACCGGAGGAGATGGGCGAGCAGGCGTACGCCGACTACCGGCGCGCCATCCACGATCCGGCCACCGTGCACGCCATGTGCGAGGACTACCGGGCCGGACTCGGCCCGGACCGGGCGGCGGACGACGCGGACCGGGCCGCCGGCCGCCGGATCGGCTGCCCGGTGCTGTTCGCCTGGTCCGAGCGCGACGACATGGTCGACCTGTACGGCGACCCGGCCGCGATCTGGCGGGACTGGGCCGACGACGTACGGACGGCCTCGATCCCGTCCGGGCACCACATGGCCGAGGAGGCGCCGCGGGAGCTGACCGACGTGCTGGCCGGCTTCCTCGCCGACGAACTCGCCGGGGTCAGCGACCGGCGGGGGTGAGCGGCTGCCGCTGGACCGGGGCCGGCGCGTCGAGCAGGCCCCGGCGGCGCGCCCAGCGCTCGAACAGCACAGTGGCGAACGGAGGCACCGCGCTGGCCAGGGCCAGGCCGGTCTGCATCAGCGTCCAGCGACGCCGCAGGGCGACGACGAGCGTCAACAGGCCGTAGACCACGAACAGCGCGCCGTGGATCGGGCCGAAGATCTTCACGCCGATCTCGTTGCCGGGTGGGCCGTACTTGACCGCCATGCCGGCCAGCAGCGCCGCCCACGAGCATCCCTCGGCGAACGCCGCCACCACGAACGCCCGGATCCACCCGTCGCGCATCAGCCACTCCCCTTCGCCGTCGGCGGCCATGCTAGCCGCCCGCGCCGGGCGCCCCGGACGGAACCCGCCGGCCCGCGACGGGGATCACCGGGGCCGCCACGGGGTACAGAAAAGGGCCTCCGGGCCTTTCCTGACCCGCCACTCCGTGCGAGGTTGGGGAGAACCAACGGTGACAGGGTGGTGACCATGGGCGAGGACGTCGGCGTGCGTACCTTCAGCCGGGAGGACCGGGCCCGCTATCGCGAGAAGGTCCGGCGGTGCCTGGACGTGTTCGCCGAGATGCTGCGCGAGTCCCGCTTCGACGTGGAGCGGCCGATGACCGGCCTGGAGATCGAGCTGAACCTGGTCGACGACGCCTTCGACCCGGCCATGCGCAACGCCGACGTGCTGGAGGCGATCGCCGACCCGGCGTTCCAGACCGAGCTGGGCCAGTTCAACGTGGAGATCAACGTCGAGCCGCGGCGGCTCGCCGGCACCGGCACCGCCGCGTTCGAGGAGCACGTGCGGGCCAGCCTGAACGCCGCCGAGGAAAAGGCCCGCACGGTGGGCGCGCACATGGTGATGGTCGGGATCCTGCCGACGCTGCGCCCGGAGCACCTGACCGCAGAGACGCTGTCGGCCAACCCCCGGTACGCGCTGCTCAACGAGCAGATCTTCGCCGCCCGCGGCGAGGACCTGCCGATCGCGATCAGCGGGGTGGAGCGGCTGGCCACCACCGCCGACACGATCACGCCGGAGGCGGCGTGCACCAGCACCCAGTTCCACCTCCAGGTCAGCCCCGCCCAGTTCGCCGACTACTGGAACGCCGCGCAGGCGATCGCCGGCATCCAGGTGGCGCTCGGCGCGAACTCCCCGCTGTTCTTCGGCCGGGAGTTGTGGCGCGAGACCCGGGTACCGCTGTTCCAGCAGGCCACCGACACCCGGGCGGAGGAGATCAAGGCCCAGGGCGTACGCCCGCGGGTGTGGTTCGGCGAACGCTGGATCACCTCGGTGTTCGACCTGTTCGAGGAGAACGTGCGGTACTTCCCGGCGCTGCTGCCGGTCTGCGACGCGGAGGACCCGGCGACCACGCTGCACAGCGGCGGGGTGCCGAAGCTGGCCGAGCTGCGGCTGCACAACGGCACCATCTACCGGTGGAACCGGCCGGTCTACGACGTGCTCAAGGGCCGGCCGCACCTGCGGGTGGAGAACCGGGTGCTGCCGGCCGGGCCGACGGTGCTGGACACGGTCGCCAACGGCGCGTTCTACTTCGGCCTGGTGCGGGCGCTCGCCGAGTCCGACCGCCCGCTGTGGTCGCAGATGTCGTTCAGCGCGGCCGAGGAGAACTTCAACGCCTGCGCCCGGCACGGCATCGACGCCCAGGTGTACTGGCCCGGGCTGGGCTATCTGCCGGTGACCGAGCTGGTGCTGCGCCGGCTGCTGCCGATGGCCCACCACGGGCTGGACCGGTGGGGCGTGGACCCGGCGGAACGGGACCGGCTGCTCGGCATCGTCGAGCAGCGCTGCCTGACCAGCCGCAACGGCGCGACGTGGCAGGTGGAGACGCTGCACCGGCTGGAGTCGGCCGACCACCTGGACCGGCCGGCCGCGCTGCGCGAGGTGGTCCGCCACTACGTCGACCTGATGCACAGCAACCGGCCCGTGCACGAGTGGCCCATCCCCTGACCCGGGCCTGCGGTCAGCGCAACGCGGTCACCGCCGCCCGCGCGGCCTGGGCGACCAGCGCGTCGTCGGGCTCCGCGTCGCGGCTGTCGCGGCTGGTCATGACCGCCAGTACGATCGGCGCCCCGTCGGGCGGCCACACCACGGCTATGTCGTTGCGGGTGCCGTACCCGCCGGTGCCGGACTTGTCCGCCACCTGCCAGCCGGCCGGCACGCCGGCCCGGACCAGCCCGCTGCCGGTGGTGCTGGCCCGCATCCAGCCCAGCAGCAGGTCGCGGTCCGCGGGCGGCAGGGTCTCCCCCAGCGTGTACGCCCGCAGCGAGCCGGCCAGCGCCCGGGGCGTGCTGGTGTCGCGCTCGTCGCCGGGCGTGGCCGCGTTGAGTTCCGGCTCGGTGCGGGCGGGCCGGGTGACGCGGTCGCCCACGTCCCGGAGTGCCCGCGCGAAGCCGGCCGGGCCGCCGAGCGCGTCGAACAGCAGGTTGCCGGCGGTGTTGTCGCTGTACCGCACCGCTGCCTCGGCGGCGTCCCGCAGTGTCATGCCGGTCTCCACGTGCCGTTCGGTCACCGGGGAGTGCGCTACCAGGTCGGCGCGCCGGTAGCGGACCACCCGGTCCCGGTCGGCGTCGGACGTGGCGGCCAGCATCGCGCCGGCCGCGAGGGCCTTGCACGTCGAGGCGTACGCGAACCGCTCGTCGGCCCGGTGCGCGAGGGTGCGGCCGGTGCCGGTGTCGACGGCGTAGACGCCGATCCGGGCACCCGAGCGCCGCTCCAGCGCCGCCAGCTCGGCCGGTGCGGGCACCGGCTCGGCGCTCGGTGTGGCGCTCGGCGTGGATGTGGCCGGGGCGCTGGTGGGCGGCGCGGCTGCGGGCCGGTCCTTCGTGCAGCCGGCCACCAGAACCGTTGCCGTGAGCATCGCCGCCGCGAGCACCTGCCGTCGGATCACCCGTTTCCTCCCCCGTCGTCCGGACCACGCCGTTCTCGGATCATTGTCGCTGATCCCGGTCGGGCCGGTGCTCGCCGCCTGGGCCGGCCCTGTGGCTCGCGCCTCGGCCGGCACCGTGGCTCGCCGCCTCGGCGGGCCCTGTGGCTCGCCGCCTCGGCCGGCAGGGCGGTCCGACGGGGCAGGTCAGCCCGCGATGACGGTGAACGTGACCGCGCCCGCCGCGGCCAGCGGCAGCGCCACCGCAGCGGCGAGCAGCCGCACCCGGGCGGACCGGCCGATCAGCACCACCAGCAGCGCGGCGAGCCCGAGGTCGATGGCGACGTTCCACCACGCTCCGGGATAACCGGAACGCGACTTCAGCGCGAACCGCAGCGCCTCCTCGACGAACACGGCCACCGGCAGCGCGACCCCGACGACGCGCCGCCATCCCTGCGTCCGCGCCCAGATTCCGGCGACGCCGAACACCACGCCCGCCACCACGCCGAACGCCATCCAGACGAACGAGGTGAGCGCCCAGATCACGGCGATGTCGTCGCCCTGGAGCAGCGTCGCCGCCAGGTAGTAGCTGGGCACCGCGACGATCAGCAGGACGGTGGCGGCCACCGCGGCGCGCACCGCGCCCGACCGGATCCACCAGCCCAGCGCGAACGCGGCCACCGCCCAGGTGGCGGTGGAGTTGCCGAGTTCGGCGAAGGGGAACGGCACCCACTTGATCCAGACGAAGTCCAGGAAACCGAGCAGGAAACCGGCGACGGGTACGACAAGCGCGACGGCGCGACGCGAGGGTGGCATGCGCCGGAGCTTACATACTCGGTATGCTCCCTTCGCCGACAGGGCGACCTACGAGGCCAGACGCCGCTCCGACGGTGCGAGACGGACCGCGGTGTCGGACCGGTTGATCTCGGACCACACCTCGTCGAGGGAGAGGCCGAGGACGTCGGCGATGGCGGCGATGGTGGGGAACGCCGGCGTGGCGACACGGCCGGACTCGATCTTCCGGAGGGTCTCCGGGGAGACTCCGGCGTCGAGCGCGGTGAGCAGCATCGAACGCTCACCCCGGGCGCGGCGCAGGAGCGCGCCGAGGCGCTGCCCGCGCTCGACCTCGGCAGGAGTGAGGGGCAACCGGACCATGCCAGGATTCTAATACCGGGATAACATGGCCGGGATACTTATTGGTCGCGCGAGTGGAAGGCGCCCTGCATGATCGAGATCCTGAGCCCCACCGACGTACGGCGGGCGCGGGACACCGGCGCCCTGGTCGCCCACATCCTGCGGACGCTTCGGAGCAGCACCACCGTCGGCACGAACCTGCTCGACATCGACAGGCAGGCGCAACGCATGATCGTCGAGGCCGGGGCGCAGTCCTGCTACGTCGACTACGAGCCGTCGTTCGGGCGCGGGCCGTTCGGCCACTACATCTGCACCTCGGTCAACGACGCGGTCCTGCACGGGCTGCCGCACGACTACGCGCTCGCCGACGGCGACCTGCTCAGCCTCGACCTGGCCGTCTCGCTGGGCGGGGTGGTGGCCGACTCCGCGATCAGCTTCATCGTCGGGGACGCCCGGCCCGCGGAGAGCGTCGCGCTCATCGACGCGACCGAGCGGGCGTTGCGCGCCGGGATCGCCGCGGCCCGTCCCGGCGCCCGCGTCGGCGACCTGTCGTACGCCATCGGCTCGGTCCTCACCGAAGCCGGATACTCGGTGAACACCGAGTTCGGCGGCCACGGCGTCGGGTCGACGATGCACCAGGACCCGCACGTGTCGAACACCGGGCGACCCGGGCGCGGCTACACGCTGCGTCCCGGGCTGCTCCTGGCGCTGGAGCCGTGGGTGATGGCGGACACCGCCACGCTCGTCACCGACGCCGACGGGTGGACGCTGCGCAGCGCGACCGGCTGCCGCACCGCGCACAGCGAGCACACCATCGCCATCACCGACGACGGCGCGGAGATCCTGACGCTGCCGAAGCCGTGACCCGGGCCCGACCCCAGGTCAGCGGCCTTGGTCACGCGGGCGCGCACCGCTCCCGCAGGGTCGGGACTCCGGGCCCGGTGAGGTCGTCGCAGTACGCGGCCCGCCCGGCCATCGCCATCATCAGCGCGACAGTGGTGCCGCTGACCAGCGGGCCGGCGCCGGCGGTGAACGGCCCGTCGGTCGCCTCCACCCGCAGGCCCTCGATCGCGCTGCGCCCGGCCACCGTGAAGTCCCGCCCGGCGTAGAACCGGGCAACGGGCGTGACGGCCTCGACCGAGGGCGTCCGGGTCAGGCCGAGCGGCCGCCGGATGTCCTGGGCGTGCACGACCACCTCACCGAGCCACGCCTCGGTCGGCCCGAACGTGGACGTGGTGCTGCCGATGATCCGGCGGAACCGGTCGAGCGTCTCCCCCGGGTCGGCGCCCCGGTGCTCGGCCAGCCGGCGGTCGTTGTGCAGGTCGAAGTCGAACCGGGCGCCGAGCACACTGGCGACCCAGCGCGCCCGGCCGACGCTCGCCGCCGCCGTCAGGTGCGCGAGCGTCTCCTCCACCGTCCACCTGCCGCACAGCGAGCGCCGGGCCCACTGCGCCGCGTCGAGATCGGCGAGGTCGTCGGCCAGGGCGGCGCGCTCGGCGTGCGCGAGCGCCCACAGCTCACGGCGGGTCAGCGTGTCGGACATGAAACCTCCAGGGTCGGGCCGTCGGAGGTAGGACCGCGCTGCCTGGACGAACTCACCGCTCCCCGCTCCGCCGATCTTGGAGTTGTGGTGGTTCGCGAACCGGACATGTGCGACCTTCGAGGCGCCACAACTCCAAGATCGACGCCGACGCCGCCGGGCTGCACGTTTGCTGCACGTCCGCTGAACGCTCGCCGGTGACGCTTCTCGTACACATCAACCGCAAGGGAGAAGCGTCATGTCACACCGGTACCTCTCCACCGCCCGTACCGCCGCCTCGGTGATCGGGGCGCTCGTCCTGGCCGCTGCGGGCCTGGCCGGCGGCACCACCCCGGCGTCGGCGGCCTACATCGTCCCCCCCGACTGCGGCCCCTACTCCGGGGCACCGGTGCCGTTCGGATACGACCCGCAGTACGTGCCCGTCGGCGGGCTCTACACCAGCACCAACAGCAACGGCCCGGAGTTCATCATCGGCACAACCGGTTCCGACGTCATCGTCGGAAGCGTCTACGACGACATCATCTGCGGGCTCGCCGGCAGCGACAACATCCAGGCCAACAGCGGCGACGACATCGTCTACGGCGGCTTTCACGGCGACGACATCTGGGGCGACCTGGGCAACGACAACCTCCACGGCGACGGTGGCGTCGACACCATCCACGGCGACCGCTTCATCGGGCCCAGCGCCCTGGACGGCAACGACCGCGTGGACGGCGGCAGCAACGACGACCACCTCTTCGGCGACCAGGGCGTGGACACCCTGGTCGGCGGCCCCGGCTGGGACGACGGCAACTGCGGCCCGGACGCGGTGATCGACGATTTCCGGCCCACACTGGATCTCCCGATCAACTGCCCGTGATCCCGCCGGCACGGCGGTCCGCGCACCGGGAGACCGGGAACGCGGACCGTCGCGCTGCCGCCTGTCGGATCGTCGTCACGCCCGGTCACACCAGCACCGTCCGCGGCTACCGTGACAGTCCGTGGCGGTGGAGTTCCGGGTGCTCGGCGACCTGGACGTCCGGGTCGACGGCCGGGCGGTCCGGATCGGTCACGCCCGTCAGCAGTGCGTCCTCGCCGCCCTGCTGGTCGAGCCCAACCGGGTCGTCGCGACCGGGCAGCTGATCAGCCGGGTCTGGGGCGACGAGGTGCCGGACGGGGCCGCCGCCACGCTGCGTGGCTACCTGTCGCGGCTGCGGCACGCGCTGGCCGGCACGGACGACGTCCGCATCGTCCGGCGTCATCCCGGCTACCTGCTCGCCGTCGACCCGGACCGCGTCGACCTGCACCGCTTCCGCGCGCTGACCGAGCAGGCCCGGCGCGCCGAGGACGACGCGACAGCGATCAGCGCTCTGGAGCGGGCGCTCGGACTCTGGCGTGGCGAGGCGTTCGACGGGCTGACCACGCCGTGGCTGGCGGCCTACCGGCAGACCCTCGACCGGCAGCGACTCGCGGCCGCACTGGACCGCAACGACATCGCGCTGCGCCGGGGCACGCACGCCCGTCTCCTCCCCGACGTCCTGGATCTGAGCGGCCGGTACCCGTGGGACGAGCGCCTGGCGGCGCAGGCGATGCTCGCGTTGTACCGGTGCGGGCGGCAGGCCGACGCGTTGGAGCACTTCCACCGGCTGCGCCGGAGGCTGGCCGCCGAGATCGGCGCCGATCCCAGCCCGCCGCTGGCACAGCTCTACCAGCAGATCCTCACCGCCGACGCGGCGATCGCGCCGCCGGACCTCCCGGCAGACGGGGAACCGGGCACGCCGGCCACCGACCGGTCGCCCGGCGCGGCCCGGGATGCGAGCGCCGTGCCCCGGCAGCTACCCGCGTCACCAGGGGTCTTCGCCGGCCGTACCGCCCAGCTCGCGCGCCTCGACGAACAACTCGCCGACGCGGGCCACCCGGACGGCGCCGGGTCACCGGTGGTGATCTCGTCCATCGGCGGCGGCGGTGGCGTCGGCAAGACCTGGCTGGCGCTGCGCTGGGCGCACGCCAACGCCGGCCGCTTCCCCGACGGGCAGCTCTACGTCAACCTGCGCGGCTTCGACCCGACCGGGGACCCGGTCGGTTGGCCGGTGGCGGTGCGCGGCTTCCTCGAGGCGCTCGGCGTCGAACCGGCACGCGTCTCGGCCGATCCGGAGGCCCAGGCGTCGCTGTACCGCACGCTCGTCGCCGGCCGGCGGATGCTGATCGTCCTCGACGACGCCCGCGACGCCGCCACGGTGGTCCCGCTGCTGCCCGGCACCCCCACGAGCGCGGTCCTGGTGACCAGCCGACGGCAACTGGCCGGCCTCGTCACCACCCACGGCGCGCGGCCGCTGCCGCTGGACGTGCTGCCCGACGACGAGGCCCGCGAGCTGATCGTCCGGCAGGTGGGCGCCGCGCGGGTGGGCGGGCAGCCGGACGCGGTCGGGGACATCCTGCGGTTCTGCGGGGGTCTGCCGCTGGCTCTCGGGATCGTGGCGGCCCGTGCCGCGCTCAACCCGGAACTCGCCCTGTCGTCCGTCGCGGCCGAGCTGACCACCGCGGTCAGCCCGCTGGACGCGCTGACCGGCGACGAGGTGACGACGAACCTGCGGGTGGTGCTGTCCCGCTCGCTGGCGGCGCTCACGCCGGAGGCGGCGGAGGTGTTCACGCTGCTCGGCCTCGCCCCGGGCCCGGACATCGGCCGGGCCGCGGCGGCCGGCCTGACCGCCCGTACGCCGGACGGGTTGCGCCCGCTGCTACGCGAGCTCGTCGACGCGCACCTCGTCCAGGAACACGTCGCGGGCCGGTACCGCATGCACGACCTGGTCCGGACGTACGCGGTCGAGCGGGCGGCCGGGGACGAGGCCGGTTCCCGGTCCGCGCTGTGCCGGCTGGTCGACCACCATCTGCACACCGCGCACGCGGCCGCGCTCCTGCTGTCACCGCAGCGCGACCCGCTGACCCTCACCCCCGCCGCGCCGGGGGTTACCGTCGAACGGCTCGACGACCTGGCGGCGGCGCTGGCCTGGTTCACCCGCGAGCACCAGGTGCTCCTCGCGACCATCGAGTACGCGGCCGGCAACGGCCTCGACGCCGCGGCCGGGCAGCTCTCGTGGACCCTGGCCACGTACTTCGACAGGCAGGGCCACTGGCACGACTGGGCCGCGGTGGCCCGCCGGGCGGTCGAGGCGACCGGGCGCTCGGGTGACCGCCCGGCGCAGGCTCAGGCGCACCGGCTCCTGGCCGGGGCCTGCTCCAACCTCGGCCGGTACGCCGAGGCGCAGCGCAACCTGCTCGCGGCGCTGGACCTGTTCGCCGCCCTGGGCGACGACGAGGGACGGGCGCACACCCACTTCGACCTCAGCATGCTCCACGACCGGCAGCGGCAACCCCGCGAGGCCCTGCCGCACGCCCGGCGGAGCCTCGCCCTCTACGAACGGGTCGGGAGCCCGCTCAAGCAGGCGGTCGCGCTCAACGCGATCGGCTGGTACCACTCGCAGCTCGGCGAGCACCACGACGCGATCACGTTCTGCCGCCGCGCGCTCGCACTGTCCGAGCAGGCCGGGAGCGCGTACGGGCAGGCGAACACGTGGGACAGCATCGGCTTCGCCCACCACCACCTCGGCGAGTACGACCAGGCGGTCGACTGTTTCCACCAGGCCCTCGCCCTGTTCGCCGAGATCGGCGACCGGCATGCCGAGGGCATCGTGCTGGACCACCTCGGCGACACGTGGGCCGCCGCCGGGCGGCCGGACGCGGCCCGGGACGCCTGGCTGCGGTCACTCGCGTTGTACGAGGAACTCGGTCACGCCGACGCCGAGGCGGTACGGCGCAAACTTCACCAGTGAGCGCTCAGAGCGCCACGATCGCCGCGCTCTCCGGCGGCAGCTCGATGCCGTCACGCATCACGGTGACGCCCTCGGAGGTGGCGAGCAGCACGCGGCGTACCACGCCGGGCAGGTTGATCCGCTGCGCCCGGCCGGCCAGGTTCGCCACCACGAGCGTGTCGCCGCGCCGCATCACCAGGAACCGGTCGCCGTGGCGGACGTCGACCCGGTCCAGCCGTGGGTCGGACAGGTCGGCCCGGGAACGGCGCAGCGCGATCAGCCGCCGGTAGAGGTCGTACGTCTCGCGGTGTTCGGGCTTGTCCAGCTCGGCCCAGTCCAGCCGGGACCGCAGGAACGTCTGCGGGTCCTGCGGGTCGGGCACGTCCTCGGTGGCCCAGCCGTGGTCGGCGAACTCGCGTCTGCGGCCGGTGGCGACCGCCACGGCGAGTTCCGGCTCGGGGTGGCTGGTGAAGAACTGCCACGGCGTGGAGGCCGCCCACTCCTCCCCCATGAACAGCATCGGCGTGAACGGCGCGGTCATCAGCAGCGTCGCGCCGACGCGCAGCAGCCCGGGCGACAGGGTGGCGGAGATCCGGTCGCCGGTGGCCCGGTTGCCGATCTGGTCGTGGTTCTGCAGGTACGCCACGAAGCGGTGGCCGGGTGTGCGCTGCCTGTCGACCGGGCGGCCGTGGCTGCGGCCCCGGAAGCTGGACCAGGTGCCGGCGTGGAAGAACCCGCCGGTCAGCACGTCGGTGAGGCACTCGAGGGAGCCGAAGTCGCCGTAGTAGCCCTGCCGTTCGCCGGTGAGCAGCGTGTGCAGCGCGTGATGGGCGTCGTCGTTCCACTGGGCGTGCAGGCCGTAGCCGCCCGCCTCCCTCGGCGTGATGAGACGCGGGTCGTTGAGGTCGCTCTCGGCGATCAGCGACAGCGGCCGGCCGAGGTGCGTGGACAGCGCCTCCACCTCGGCGGCGACCTCCTCCAGCCAGTGCACGGCCCGGCCGTCCGGCATGGCGTGCACGGCGTCCAGCCGCAGCCCGTCGACGTGGTAGTCACGCAGCCAGCCCAGCACGCTGTCGGCGATGTAGCGGCGTACCCCGTCGGAGTGCGGGCCGTCCAGGTTGACGGTGCGGCCCCACGTGTTGCTCTGCTCGGTGAGGTACGGCGCGAACCGCGGCGCGTAGGCCCCGGAGGGCCCGAAATGGTTGTAGACGACGTCGAGGATCACCCCCAGGCCCTTGGCGTGGGCGGCGTCGACGAACCGTTTCAGGCCGTCCGGGCCGCCGTACGGCTCGTGCGGGGCGTACCAGCAGACACCGTCGTAGCCCCAGTTGTACTCGCCGTTGAACGCGTTGACGGGCAGCAGCTCGACCATGTCCACGCCGAGGTCGACGAGGTGGTCGAGCCTGGCGATCGCACCGTCGAACGTGCCCTCCGGTGTGAACGTGCCGATGTGCAGCTCGTACAGCACGCTGCCGGGCAGCTGCCGGCCGGTCCAGGCGGCGTCGGTCCAGCCGAACGCGGCGTGGTCGTAGAGCCGACTGGGCCCGTGCACCCCCGCCGGCTGCCAGGCCGAGCGGGGGTCGGGCAGGGCCTGCTCGTCGTCGTCGAGCAGGAACGCGTAGTCGGTGCCGGGCCCGGCGTCGGGCACCTCGACCCGCCACCAGCCGTCCGGCCCCTGACGCATCGCGTGGTCGGCGGCACCGGAAAGGCGCAGCCGCACCCGGGCGGCCTCGGGCGCCCACACCGTGAACTCGGTCATGCGGCGGCCTCCACTGAGTCGGTGGGTGCGAGGAGGGCGACGGGGTAGGTGCTCAGCAGATCATGAAGGAGCAGCTCAGAACCACTGTAGACCCGCCCGGTGAACAAGTCGGTGCACTCGTGAACGGGAAGTGACAGCGCCGTGTCCCGCCAGCCGCCGGAACAGGCCAGCCGCAACGGCAGCCGAGTCGCCACCGCGAAGGCGCCACCACGGTCGAAGGCCACCGCGTGCGCGGCGGCCGGGCCGCGCGCCGGCACCGGCCGGTAGCCGCCGAACAGGTCCGGGCGGTCGCGACGCAGCCGCAGCGTCCGGGACACCACGAGCAGCTTGGCCGCGCCGTCGCCGGCCACCGCGGGCCGCCAGCCGGCGTCGAGCCGGGCCAGCAGGTCCCGGCGTACGGCGAAGTCGACAGGTCGCCTGTTGTCCGGGTCGACGAGCGAGTTCTCCCACAGCTCGGTGCCCTGGTAGACGTCGGGCACGCCGGGCATGGCGAGCTGCACCAGCTTCTGCCCCAGCGCGTTCGACCAGCCGGGCGGGGTGATCTCGGCAGCGAACGCGGTGATCTGGGCGTGCAGTTCCGGGTCGTCGTACATCCGGTCGACCAGGGCGTGCATCTCGTGCTCGAAGGCCGGGTCCGGGTCGGCCCAGCTGGTGGTGACCGACGCCTCCCGGGCGGCCTTCTCGGCGTACCCGTGCAGTCTCTCCCGTTCGATCGGCCACGCCCCGACGGCGGTCTGCCAGAGCAGGTGGGCCAGCGCGGGGTCGGCCAGCGGCGCGCGCGACATCCAGTCGGCGACCCGCTCGGCCCAGCGGCCGGGCAGCTCGGACAGCACCGCGAGGCGGGCGCGGACGTCCTCGCCGCGCTTGGTGTCGTGGGTGGACAGCGCGGTCATGCTCGCCGGCCAGCGCACGTGCCGGCTGGCGGCGAACCGGTGCAGCTCGGCCGGGGGCACCCCGAAGTGGGCCGGGCTGCCGCCGACCTCGTTGAGGGCGACGAACCGGCTCCACCGGTAGTACGCGGTGTCCTCCACGCCCTTGGCCATCACCGCGCCGGTCAGCTGCGGGAACCGGGCGGCCAGCTCGTGGCCGGGGTCGCGCAGCCGGGCGGTGACCTGGTCGAGCACGCCGGTCAGGTCGGGACGGCGGCGGCCCGCCTCGCTGCGGGCGGCGGCCAGGTGCCGGGCGCCGGAGGGCGGGTATCCGCGGTAGACCGGGAAGCACGCGGCCAGCTCGGCCAGGGCGGCGCGGACCTGCTCGCCCGGCAGCTCCGGCACGAGCGCGGCCAGGCGGGTCAGCTCGGCGGCGAGCAGCCGGGTGGCGGCCTCCAGCTTGGTGGCGTGCGTCAGGTCCTCCCAGGACGTGTGCCGCCCGGTGAGCCGGCCGTCGAGCGTGGTGAACTCCGGTTCGGCGTCCGGGTCGACGAACAACCCGGACACGGCGGCCAGCGCGTCGTAGCCGGTGGTGCCGTCGACCGGCCAGTCCGGCAGGTCCTCGCCGTACTCCAGGATCTTCTCCACCACCAGCCAGCGTTCCGGCGCGGCGGCGCGCAACCGGGCCAGGTAGCCGGCCGGGTCGCGCAGCCCGTCCGGATGGTCGACGCGGATGCCGTCGACCTCCCCGGCGTCGACCCAGCGCAGGATCTCCGCGTGGGTGGCGTCGAACACCTCCGGTTCCTCCACCCGCAGGCCGGCCAGGTCGGAGACGGCGAAGAACCGGCGGTACGTCAGCTCGGCGTCGCCGCGCCGCCAGTTCACCAGCTCGTAGTGCTGCCGGTCGTGCACCTGGCGGGGCGTGCCGTCGCCGGTGCCGTCGGCGACCGGGAAGCGGTGCTCGTGGTAGCGCAGTTCCCCGTCGACGAGCTTCAGGTCGTCGAGCGCGTCGGCGGTGTCGGCGAGCACCGGCAGCAGCAGCCGCCCGCGGTCCCAGTCGATGTCGAACCAGCGCGCGTACGCCGATTCGCGTCCCCGCCGCAGCACGTCCCACCAGGCCGGGTTGGCGTCGGGGCGGGCCACCCCGGCGTGGTTGGGCACGATGTCCACGACCAGGCCCAGCCCGGCCGCGCACAGCGCCCGGACCAGCCGCGCCCGGGCGGCCTCGCCGCCGAGCTGCGGGTTGACCTCGCGATGGTCGACGACGTCGTAGCCGTGCGTGGAGCCGGGGGTGGCGGTGAGCAGGGGCGCGGTGTAGAGGTGGGTGACGCCGAGCGCGGCGAGGTAACCCGCCAGCTCGGCCGAGGCGTCCAGGTCGAAGCCGGGACGCACCTGGACCCGGTAGGTCGAGCGGGGGGTGTCGGGCATCGGTCAGGCCGTCCTCTCCAGGACCAGCAGCGAGCGGTCCGGCACGCAGACCGTGCCGCCCGCCTCGACGAGCATCGTCTTCTCCGGATCGGGTTCCGCGGTGCTGATCACCAGCTCCCACCGGGTGCCGAACTCCTCGCCGGGCAGCGTGAAGTCCAGCGGCGCGTCGTGCGCGTTGAACAGCAGCAGGAACGAGCTGTCCCGGTGGCGCTGGCCGTACTGGCCGCGCTCGCCGATGCCGTCGCCGTTGACGAACAGGGCCACCGAGCGGCCGAAGTCGTTGCCCCAGTCCTCGCCGGTCATCTCCCGGCCGTCCGGGGTGTACCAGGCCAGGTCGGGCAGCCCGGAGCCGGCAGCCCGGCCGCCCACGGGCAGGCCGGTGAAGAACCGGCGGCGGCGGAACACCTGGTGCCGGTTGCGGAACTCGGTGAGCCGGCGGACGAAGTCGAGCAGCCCGGTGTCGGCGCGGTCCCAGTCGACCCAGGCGATCTCGCTGTCCTGGCAGTAGGCGTTGTTGTTGCCGCGCTGGGTGCGGCCCAGCTCGTCGCCGTGGCCGAGCATCGGCACGCCCTGGGACAGGATCAGCGTGGCCAGGAAGTTGCGCCGCTGCCGGGCCCGCAGCGCCAGCACGCCCGGGTCGTCGGTGTCGCCCTCGACGCCGCAGTTCCAGGACCGGTTGTGGCTCTCGCCGTCCCGGTTGTCCTCGCCGTTCGCGTCGTTGTGCTTGTCGTTGTAGGAGACCAGATCGGCGAGCGTGAACCCGTCGTGGCAGGTGACGAAGTTGATGCTGTGGAACGGGCGGCGGCCGTCGTCCTGGTAGAGGTCGGCGGAGCCGGAGATGCGGGAGGCGAACTCGGCGAGCGTGGCCGGCTCGCCGCGCCAGAAGTCGCGGACGGTGTCGCGGTACTTGCCGTTCCACTCGGTCCACTGCGGCGGGAAGTTGCCGACCTGGTAGCCGCCGGGGCCGACGTCCCACGGTTCGGCGATGAGCTTCACCCGGCCGACCACCGGGTCCTGCTGCACCACCTCGAAGAACGTGGACAGGCGGTCCACCTCGTAGAACTCGCGGGCCAGCGTGGCGGCCAGGTCGAACCGGAAGCCGTCGACGTGCATCTCGGTCACCCAGTAGCGCAGCGAATCCATGATCAGTTGCAGTGAGTGCGGGCTGCGCACGTTCAGGCTGTTGCCGGTGCCGGTGTAGTCGACGAAGTAGCGCCGGTCGTCCTCGGAGAGCCGGTAGTAGCTCGGGGTGTCGATGCCCTTGAAGCTCAGCGACGGGCCGAGGTGGTTGCCCTCGGCGGTGTGGTTGTAGACCACGTCGAGGATGACCTCGATGCCGGCGGCGTGCAGCGCCTTGACCATGCCCCGGAACTCCTGCACCTGCTGGCCGAGGCGGCCCAGCGCGGAGTAGCCGTGGTGCGGGGCGAAGAAGCCGATCGTGTTGTAGCCCCAGTAGTTGCGCAGCCCCAGATCGGCCAGGCGGTGGTCGTGCACGAACTCGTGCACCGGCATCAGCTCCACCGCCGTCACGCCGAGGCGCTTGAAGTGCTCGATCATCACCGGTGAGGCGATCGCCGCGTACGTGCCGCGCAGCTCCTCCGGGATGCCCGGGTGGCGCATGGTCAGGCCCCGCACGTGCGCCTCGTAGATCACCGAATGGTGGTACGGGGTGCGCGGCGGCCGGTCGTTGCCCCAGTCGAAGTACGGGTTCACCACCACCGACTTCGGCATGTACGGCGCCGAGTCGGTGGTGTTCATCCGGTCCGGGTCGCCGCCGACCTCGTAGTCGTAGACCGACGGGTGCCAGGTGATCTCCCCGTCGACCGCCTTCGCGTACGGGTCCAGCAGCAGCTTGTGCGGGTTGCAGCGCAGCCCCTCGGCCGGGTTCCACGGCCCGTGCACCCGGTAGCCGTAGCGCTGGCCGGGCTCGACGCCGGGGATGTACGCGTGCCAGACGTACGCGTCGACCTCCCGCAGCTCCACCCGGCGCTCGGTGCCGATGTCCCACTCGTCGAACAGGCACAGCTCGATCTTCTCCGCCACCTCGGAGAAGATCGCGAAGTTGGTGCCCATCCCGTCGTACGTGGCGCCGAGGGGGTAGCTCTCGCCCGGCCAGACCTGCATGTCGCTCCTTCGGCCCATGATCGTGAGCGCATCGGGCAGGGGGCACCGCCGATGCGCACGCCGGTGATGCCCCGTCGTACCGCCCGTCAATCCACCCGTTCGGACGGTAACCGAAATCCGCCCTCGTGGGGCCGGGTGTCACGTTCGGGTGCCGCTGTCCCGATCGGCTCGCCCGTCCCGGCACTTTCCGTACCCGGACCGGCGGAATAGGCAGGTCACTTCACAGTAGAGGGTCAGCCGCACCCATTGACGCCCTCCCCTACTTTATCTCCTCGTTACATCGGCTTCCCGCGATCAGAAAGGGGGGCAATTGATGCGGCAATTCATCGCCGGACCCCATCTGACCTGCGCGTCTCGAATGGTGGAAACCGGAACTACGCCGCGTCACCGCCCGGAATCTTTCTGTTCTCGACCGGCCTTCACCTGCGCGAATTGACGATTCCGCCTTGCTTTATCTCCCCGTTACATCGGGGCGGCGTCAATCCCGTCAGGACCGGCCTACGCTTCATTCCACTGTCCACATCGATCCGAAAAGAGGATGAATCGATGGGTGAAAGCAGGAACGTGTCGATCGACCTGTCCGACCTGGACACCACGGCGGTCTCCTGGTCGGGTGCCGGTGACGAGGCGTCGGCGGGGCTGTACGCCATGCCCACGGCCGGCGGGATCACCCTGACCGACCCGTCCGCCATGGGCAAGGGCTCCTGCGGCGGCGCCGCGTGCCAGGGCCGGCCGATCCAGTGGTGCTGCGTCAACTGCCACTGATCATCGCGGAGCCGCCGGCGATCGCCGGCGGCTCCGTCCCACCGTCAGCACGGCCGGTGGTCCGGCTCGTGGGACAAGCGGAGAGGTACGTCAGATGAGCGTTGAACCCGGTCGAGCCGTCGAGCTGAGCGTGGTGATCCCCACCCACGCGGACGCCCCCTGCCTGGAGCTCACGCTGCGGTCGCTGCGGCGCCAGACGCTGGACCCGGACCGCTTCGAGGTCATCGTGGTCCGCGACGGTGGGGACGGCAGCCAGTACTCCGGCATCGCCGACGCCGGCAAGGGACTGCGCCTGCACTTCGTCGAACGGCCCGAGCGCGGCGGCCGGGCGGCGGCCCGCAACGAGGCCGCGCGCCGGGCCACCGCGCCGCTGCTGCTGTTCCTCGACGCCGACTCGTACGCCACGCCGGACCTGCTGCGCCGCCACCTCGACCACCACCGCGACCCGTCCGCGCCCGCGGTGCTGATGGGCCGACGCGACGAGACCGGGATCGAGCACGTGCACGCGGCGCTGGCCGACCAGCCGACGATGCCCGTGCCCCGGCTACGCGGACGCGGCGGCGGCGACATGCGGTTCGGGACCGAGGAGGGCCCGTCCGGCGACGACTGGCTGATGGCCGGCTGGCTGTTCTGCTTCACCCACAACGCGTCGGTACGCCGGGACGTGTTCGAGGCGGTCGGCGGCTTCGACGAGGGCTTCGGCCTGCGCTGGGGCCTGGAGGACATGGAGCTGTTCTACCGGGTGCACGCACACCTCGGCGTGCTCAACCGCAACTTCGCCTACGACGACCTGGCCGCCGTCTACCACCTGCCGCACCACCGCAACGTCATCCAGAACTGGAACGACTTCATGGACAACCTGGATCGGGTCGCGTTGAAGTACCCGGTCGTGGAGTGGGAGTTCGCCGGGCCGGTGGACGTGGCCCGCGCGGCCGAGCGGGTGGTGCACTACCGCCGGGCCATGGACGACTGCGCACGCCGGTCCTGGTGCCGGATCGGTCCGGCGGTGCAGCGGCTCGCCGATCGCCTGCCCGGCGACCGGGTGCTGTGGGTCGGCACCGGCAGCGCCGAGGCCGGGCTGCCCGACGGCGCGTTGACCTACGACTACGGGGCGCCGGCGGGTCCGGCCAACTTCCACCTGGTCGGGATCAGGCCACCGGTCGCCCCGAACAGCCTGGACGCCGTGGTCAGCGTCGACTTCTGGCGGTACCTCTACTGGGAGGACCTGTGCCAGTTCGTCAACGTCGCGGGTGCCCTCGCCGACGAGGTGCACCTGGTCTCCACCGGCGCGGAACTCTCCGCGCGGTTCGACCCGGATCCGGCGAGCCTGGGTTACCTCGGCCGGGTCATGGGCGCCGCCTTCGAGACCACCCTGACCGAGGTCGACGGCCTCGGTTCGGTGCTGCGGCTGCGCCCGCACCACCGTGCCGCCGTCGCGGCCGGCTGACCGGGATCGGCAGCACCGATGCCCGTGATCGAGGCCAGTGGCCTGACCAAGCGGTTCCGGATCGCCGACAAGCAGCCGGGCCTGCGCGGCTCGCTGCGCCATCTCGTACGGCCACGGCACGTCGAGCACGTGGCGGTCGACGGCATCGACCTGTCGATCACCTCCGGTGAGGCGGTCGCGTACGTCGGGCCCAACGGCGCCGGGAAGTCGACGACGGTCAAGCTGCTCACCGGCATCCTGCACCCCACCGCCGGGCGGGTACGCGTCTGCGGCCTCGACCCGCACCGCGACCGGCACGCCAACGCCCGCAACATCGGCGTGCTGTTCGGCCAGCGCAGCCAGCTCTGGTGGGACCTGCAGGTCCGCGACTCGCTGGCCCTGCTGCGCGACATCCACCGCATCCCCCGGGCCCGGTACGCGGCACGCCTGGAGGAGTTCGACGCGCTGCTCGGGCTCGGCCGGCTGCTGCCGGTGGTCGCCCGGCAGCTCTCGCTCGGCCAGCGGATGCGGGCCGACCTGGCCGCCGCGCTGCTGCACTCACCACCCGTGGTGTTCCTCGACGAGCCGACCATCGGGCTGGACATCGTCGCCCGGCAGGCGGTCCGGGACTTCCTGCGGGCCCAGCGCGCGAGCGGGACCACGGTGCTGATGACCACGCACGACATCGGCGACATCGAGCAGGTCTGCCGCCGGCTCGTGATCATCGACGAGGGCCGGATCATCTTCGACGGCTCGATCGACGCCGTCCGCCGGCTGGTCGCGGACCAGCGGACCGTGCACCTGACGCTCGGCGCCGACTGGCACGGCGACCTCGACGCCGACCTTCCGGGCGTCCGGCTGGCCGACGACGGGTCGGCGCGGCAGATCGCTGTCACGTTCGACCACGGCGCGTACGGCGCCGGCGAGATCGTCTCGGTGGTCGCCCGTCAGGCGCCGGTGGTGGACATCCGGATCGACGAGCCGTCCATCGAGGACGTGGTCCGCCGGGCGTACGCCGGCGAGCTGAGCCCGTCGGTGCCGGCATGAGGGCGTACCTGACACTGGCCCGGATGTCCTGGTCGACGCTGCTGATCTACCGGGGCGAGTTCCTCCTCCAGCTCACCGGGGTCGTGGTGCAGACCGTGGCGCTGTTCGCGGTCTGGCAGGCCGTCTTCGCCGGCGCGGCCGGCGGCGAGGTGGGCGGGTTGTCCTGGGAGCAGATGAAGGGCTACCTGGTCGTGGCGTTTCTGACCGGGGCGCTGCTGTCGAGCTTCACCGACGCGCAGATCGCCGGTCCGGTGCTGCACGGCACGGTGGCGCTCGACCTGGTCCGGCCGATCGACTACCAGCTCTCGCGTTTCGCGCTGTCGCTCGGATACGTCGTCGGCGAGGTGCTGACGGTGGCGGTGATGGCGGCGACGCTGGTGTCGGCGTTCGGCGGCGCCGCGCTGCCCGCCGCCGGTCAGGCCGGACTGTTCCTGCTCAGCCTGCTGGCGGTGGTGCCGCTGAAGTTCGGCCTGGTCTACCTCGTCGGGCTGCTGTGCTTCTGGACCGGCAACTTCCACGGGCTGAGCCTGTCCCGGGTCGCGATCACCAACATCCTCTCCGGGGCGCTGGTGCCGATCGCGTTGTTCCCGGGCTGGCTTCAGGTCGTCTGCCAGCTGTCCCCGTTCCCCGGCAT
The DNA here is from genome assembly GCF_027460145.1 of Micromonospora sp. WMMA1949. Taxonomy (NCBI): domain Bacteria; kingdom Bacillati; phylum Actinomycetota; class Actinomycetes; order Micromonosporales; family Micromonosporaceae; genus Micromonospora; species Micromonospora sp. WMMA1949. The sequence goes on from NZ_JAPZBG010000001.1 coordinate 6,093,281, forward strand.
CGTCTCCACCCCGGCGCTGATCTACCTGGGGCAGGTACGCGGCGCCGAGGCGGTGACGCTGATCGGCGTACAGCTGCTCTGGGTCGTGGTGTTGTGGGGTGCGGCCCGGCTGCTGTGGTCCGCGGGCGTGCGGCGGCTCACCGCGCACGGCGGGTGACCGGCCGATGATGCACGAGGCACGGATCTACCGCCGGCTGCTCGGCGCGCATCTGCGGGCGGTGCTCGAGTACCGGGCCGACGCGCTCCTGACGATCGGGGCGACAGTGCTCGGCCAGTTCGCCGGGCTGATCTTCGTGGTGATGGTGTTCCGGCAGGTGACGGCGCTCGGCGGGTGGACCCGCTGGGAGGTGCTGTACGTCTGCGCGATGGTGATGCTCGCCGAGGGCGTCGGCTCCCTGCTGTTCGAGGGGACCTGGCATCTCGGCGGCCTGGTCAACCTCGGCCTGCTGGACTACCTGCTGGTCCGGCCCTACCCGGTGGTGCTCCAGGTCACCGGCAACGCGGTCGGGTTCAACGGTCTCGGCAACGTCGGGTTCGGCGCGGCGCTGCTCGGCGCCGCGGCCGTCCACCTCGACCTGGCCTGGACGCCGCTGACGGTGCTCTGGGCGGTGGTGCTGCTCGCCAGCGGCGTGCTGGTCAAGCTGGCGGTCAACCTGGCCACCAACGCGGTCGTCTTCTGGCTGCTGAGCCCGTCCAGCTCACTCGCGGCGAGCGTGCACACCCTGGGCGACCTGGCCCGCTACCCGCTGACCCTGTACGGCACCGGCCTGCGCTCGCTGCTGACCCTCGTACCCGTCGCGTTCGTCGGCTACTTCCCGACGGCCGCGCTGCTGGACAAGGGTGCCTCGACCACGGCGGGCGCGCTCACCCCGGTCGTCGCGGCGGCCTGCGCGGCCGGGGCGTGGGCGGTCTTCCGGGCCGGGTTGCGCCGGTACGAGAGCGCGGGCAGCTGAGATGGCGACCTCGGAGGCCGGCGTCACCGGCCGGTACCTGGCGGCGGTGCGGGCCGGCACCGAGCAGCCGGCGGCGTACCTGCCGCCCCGCGGCAAGCGGTACCCCGGTGCGGCCCGCCGGCCGCTGCGGTGGCCCGGCCCGGGGTCCGTGCCGCTCGGCGACGGCCGCCTCGACCGGCTCAGCGCGATGCTTCTCGGGTACGCGCCACGCCGGGCGGAGACGATCACGCTGGCCGGGCTGTCCGCGCTGACCGGCGCCCCGCTGGACACGCCCACGCCGTCGCGGCTGCTGCCCGGCTGGCACACGCTGCGCCGGTCGGTGCCCTCCGGCGGGGCGTTCCACCCCAACGAGATCTACCTCGCCTGGGCCGGCTCCCCCGACCTCGCGGCCGGCGTCTACCACTACGACCCGCCACACCACTGCCTGGAACTGCTGCGCCCGGGCAGCCCGGCCGCCCGGCTCGACCGGCTTCTCGGGGTCGCGGCGGCACCCCGGCACGCGCTGCTGCTGACCCACCGGCCGTGGAAGAACACCAGCAAGTACGGAGCGTTCGGCTACCGGCTGGGCATCGTCGACTCCGGTGTCCTGCTGGCCCAGTTGCTCACGTCGCCGGTGGACGCGACACCGCGCCTGGACCTCGATCCGGCGCTCGCCGGTGAGCTGCTCGGACTCGACGCCGAGTTGGAGGCCACCTACGCGGCGATCGAGTTCCCCGCGGACGCGGACGTCCCCTGCACACCGCTCGCATCCGGCGGGCCGCCCCCGGCGACCGGGCTGGACCACGACCGGCTCGGCCGCGACGCCGCCCACCCGAGCGCGGTGGCGCTGCACCGGGCGACGTACGGCCGGGGCGCCGACCGCGAGCCTCCTGCGCTCGACCGCGTCCCGGCCCAGCGCCTCCCGGCGGGTCGGCCGCTCGATCTGCCGCCGGCCCGGCCGCTCGACCTGGTCGCGGCCGCCGCCCGCCGCGCGTCCGCGGCGAACCTCGGCCCCGGGCTGACCGCCGGGCAGGTCGCCGACATCCTGGCCTGCGCCGCCGGGCGGGCCGGGTCGCCGGCGCTGGCGGCGCTGGCCCGGCAGCGGCTGTACCCGGAGATCTGGTGCCTCGCCCGGACCGTCGACGGCATCCCGGCCGACGCGTACCGCTACCAGCCGCACCGGCACCGGCTGGTGCCGACCGGGCCGCCGGGAGCGGACGACGACGCGGCGGCGTACCCGCACCGGGTCGACCGCCGGATGGTCACCCGCGGCGCGACCCTCTACCTGGTCCACGCCGGGAGCCGGCCTGTCGACCAGCTCACCCCGGCCTCGTTCCACCGGCTGCACCTGCTCGCCGGCGTGGCCCTTCACCTGGCCGGGCTCGCCGCCACCGCGACCGGCGCGGCGAGCCGGGCGCTGGGCGGCCTCGCCGCCGACGCGGTCGCCGCCCGGCTCGGCCTGCCGGACGGGGCGACGCCGCTGACGCAACTGCTGGTCGGCACGCCCGCGCCGCGTCCCGGGGTGCTGGCGGCCCATCTCACCGAAGGGAACCCTCATGGCTGAACAGGACGTTCCGGCGCTCGTCGGCACCCCCACGCCGGACACGGTGCTCGCGGCGGTCGCCGAGCACGGCGCGGTGCTGCTGCGCGGCGGGTGGCGGCACGAGGACTACGTCGCGCTCGGCGACGCGCTGATGACCGCGTCGCCGTACCAGGGCGGGTTCCACGACGAGCGGGACGTGATCGGCGGTGACCCGACGACGACCACGGTCACGCGGGGAACGCAGGGCATGCCGCTGCACCGGGAGGCGTCGTACGCGCCGGGCGCGCCGGACCTGCTGATGTTCCGGTGCGAGCGGCCCGCCGCCGACGGCGGGGCCACCACGCTGTGCGACGGTCTCGCGCTGCTGGCCGGCCTGCCCGCCGCGGTCCGCGCCGCCTGCGAGGAGCTGACGCTGCGCTGGGAGAGCGCGCTGCCCACAACGGTGTGGCAGCAGATGTGCGGCACGACCGACCCGGCCGCGGCGGAGCGGATGCTGCGGCAGTGGGAGCCGTACCTGCGGCCGTGGGAGTCGATCCACATCGACGTGGACGAGGACGCGATGACTGTCGGCTTCGGCACCCGGTGCACGCCGCCGACCCTCTTCGAAGGCGTGCCGGCGTTCTGCAACTCGCTGTTCATCAGCCGCCCGCAGCCCGGCGAGTACCACGACCGGCGGCTGCGGGTGCGCTCCGGTACCGGCGCACCGGTGCCCGAGGACCTCGTGGCCACCGCCGCGGACGTCGCCGCGCGGCTGACGGTGGCGGTGCCGTGGCGGTCCGGTGACGTGCTGGTCGTGGACAACTCCCGGTACCTGCACGGCCGGCAGGCGTTCACCGACGCCGGACGCGCGGTCGCGGTACGGATGGGCCACCTGCGGAAGGAGGCGGCCGCGTGAGGGTCAAGCTCCGCGACGACCTGATGTACGTACCGGTCGACGACGGCGTGTACCTGGAGACGGGACTCGCCGGCACGCACGTGGCGGGCGCGTCGGCGTACAGCCTCGTGCAGCGGCTCGCCCCGCACCTGGACGGCACCCGCACGGTGGAGGCGCTGACCGCGGGTCTCCCCCCGGCGCAGCGGCAGCTCGTCACCGACCTGGTCCGGATGCTGGTGCGGCGCGGCATCGCCCGCGACCTCGACAGCGAGCCGCCACACACGTTGCGGGACTGGGAACTCGACACCTACCGGGACTCGATCGCGTTCGCCGAGCACGTCACCGACGCGCCGCTGAGCCGCTTCGAGGCGTTCCGCGACGGACGGGTGCTGCTCGTCGGCGCCGGCGCCGGCATGCTCGCGCTCGTCCGGACGCTGTTCGAACTCGGGCTGCGTACGGCTTCGCTGGTCGAGACCGCCGAGACCGGCAACGAACGTGACGGCTTCCGGCGGATCGTCGAGCGGCGTCGTGCCCAGGACCCGACGACCGGGCTGACGCTGCTGGACGCGGCCGCCGCCCTCGACACCGACGAAGGGCTCACCGGCCTGCTGGCGGGGTACGACGCGGTGCTGCACTGCGCCGCGCGGCCGATGGCCGGGCGGGCGACGCGGCTGAACCGGGCGGCCCGGGCGATCGGGGTGCCCGTCCTGCACGCGGTGCCCGGCGGCGCGGAGGCGTGGATCGGCCCCACCGGCGGCGGCGTCACCGGCGGCTGCTGGGAGTGCGGCCTGCTCAGCCGGCAGGGCGCCGGGCTCCCCGCGGGTGACGGCGACGAGCCGGACACGACGTCCGAGTGGCTGTCGGCACCGGTCTGCGGCCTGATCGGCGCGGCGCTCGGGTTCGCGTACCTGCGCCACCGCCTGGGAGCGGAGACCACCGCCACGAACCGGCTGACCCGCGTGGACCTGGAAAGCGCTGTCACCAGCGAACATCTGCTCGACGTGCACCCCCGCTGCCGCTCCTGCCGGCCCTCGGCCCCGTACGCCGATCTCGCCGCGCACGTCGACGCGATGGCCGCCCGCACGCCGGTGGACGTCGAGGAGTTCGTCGCCCGGATGCCGTTCCTGGTCGACGCGCGGCTGGGCCCGCTGCTGGCCATCGACACCGGCGCCCACTCGCAGATCTCGGTCAGCTGCGTCGAGGCGACGGTCGTGGACCTGGCCGGCGGCGCCCCGCGGCTGCTCACCGCCGTCGGCGGCAGCCGGGAGCAGGCGTTGCTGCGCGCGGCCACGGCGGCACTGGAGACGCTCGCGGCGCGGGCCTGCGCCGACGACGCCGCCACGGCGTGGTGGGACACCGCGCGTGGCGCTCTCGTCGACGCGCAGCCGGACGGCGAGGTGATCGCCGGCGGTCACACCTGGGCGGAGGCGCAGGGCCGGGCGATCCTGAAACTGCGACGCGCGGCCGCGACCCCGCCGGAGGCCACCACCGCCGACGGTGGGCCGCCCGGCGGCTGGCTCGACCCGGCGCGGTGGCCGGAGCCGACCCGCGTCATGGCCCACGAGCTGGCCCTCCTGGGCCACGAGCCGCGGGCGTGGCACGACGGATCGAGCACCCCGACCGTGTTCGTCGCCGCCGGCGACAGATGGGTCGCCCACAGCTGTGCCACCGACACGGACACCGCCCTGGCGAACGCGATGCAGGCGGCGGTCGCCGTCCTGACCGGACGCCGCCCGGACGGCGCCGAGATCGGACCGGACGTGGGCGGCTACGACTGGGACACGGCGCTGCCGCCGCTGCTGCGCGAGCTGGCACGCGACGGGCGGTCGCTGCTGGTACGGCCGGCCGACTCGCTGCCCGGGGCGCAGCGGGTGATGCCGTTCATGATCAGGGCGGCGTGGTCGCCACGAGCGGGGAGCAGCGCATGACCGACGTCACGACCACACCGGCCGTCCCCGCCTCGTCCGACGTGGCACCTCGTCCCGGCCTGCGGATCCTCGGCGCCGGCGCGCTGCGCCGGGAGGTGGAACAGGCACTGCGCGCCGCCCCGGTCGCCGACGTCGACGTCTTCGTCGTCGACGGGCCGCCGGAGGACGTCGCCGTGGCCGCCCGGGCGGCTGCCGACGCCGGCCGTGCCTTCCTGCCGGTGTACACCACACCGCGCGGCGTACGGATCGGCCCGTACGTCACACCCGGGCGGCCGGGCTGCCACCACTGCGTCCAGGTGCGCGAACGCCGGGCGCGGACCACCGGGACACCGCACCGGTCCGCGCTGTGGCAGGCGCTCTACGACGGCAACGTGCCGCCCGCCCGGCCCGTCCTCGGCCCGCCGGTACGCGCCACGGTCGCCGCGCTCGTGGCCGACGAGCTGCGCCGGGTCGCCCAGGGCGGCGACGGCCGGTGCGCGGAAGCGGTGCTGGAGGTCGCCACGGCCTCGCTGACCGTCAAGCGGCACCGGTTCGTCCCCGAACCCGGCTGCCCGGTGTGCGACCCGTTGCCGGACGACAGCCCGGCCGCCGGCACCTTCACGCTGACGTCCCGGCCGAAGCGGGCACCCGGCGACTACCGGGCCCGCAGCCTCCCCGACGAGCACCTCGCCCTGCTGGCGGCGCTGCACGACGAGGAGACCGGGCTGCTGTCGTCGATCACCGTCCACCACAACCATCCGATGGTCCTCGCCGGCGCGATCGGCGGCCCGTTGTGCTGTGGTGAACTGGCCGGCTACGGCCGGACCTTCACCTACCCGGCGAGCGTGGCCGTCGCCGTCGCCGAGGCGCTGGAACGGCTCGGCGGCAACGTCCCGCGCGCCCGCCGTACCGTCACCCGCGCCTCGTTCCGCGAACTCGGGCCGCGGCGGGCCGTCGAGCCGACGGCGCTCGGGCTGCCGCCCGCGCCGCCCGACGACCACGCGGTCGCGTACGACCCGGACCGGCCCGTGGAATGGGTGTACGCCTACTCGTTCCGGCGCGACGGCCCGGTGCTGGTGCCGGAGACCTTCGCCTACTACGGCTCGCACGGCACGGGTTTCGGTCCGGAGTGCTCCAACGGCTGCGCGCTGGGCGCGAACCTCGAAGAGGCGATCCTGCACGGCATCTTCGAGGTCGCCGAACGGGACGCCTTCCTGTCCACCTGGTACGCCCGGCTACCCGTGCCGCGCGTGGACCCGATGACCTCCGCCGACCCGATGACCCGCGTGCTCGTCGACTGGATCCAGCGGACCACCGGCAGCCGCCTGGACGTCTTCGACATCACCATGCCCGAAGGCATCCCGGCGGTGTGGCTGATGCTCGTCGACGACGAGGTGCGGCCCGGACGTCCCCGGGCGTTCTGCGGTGCGGGGGCGCACCTGGACCCGGAGCGCGCCCTGTGGTCCGCGCTGGTGGAACTCGCCAGCGTCGCCGAGGCCACCCGGGAGATGGTCGCCGAGGACACCACGGCCGCCGGTCTCGTCGCCGACTCCGGCCTGGTCCGGACCATGGAGGACCACCTGCTGGCGGCGGCCAGTCCGGACGCCTGGCCACGCTTCGCGTTCCTGTACGAGCGCGACGAGATCCGGTCCATGGCGGAGGCCTTTCCGCCGGCGGCGCGCTACCGCCCGGCCACGGACCTGCTCGACGACCTGCGGCACGTGGCCGGACGCTACCTCGACGAGGGCCTGGACGTGGTGGTCGTCGACCAGACCGCCCGCGAGCAGGCGGCCGTCGGCCTCACCAGCGTGAAGGTGCTGATCCCGGGGCTGCTGCCGATGACGTTCGGTCACCGCAACCGGCGCGTCGACCTGCCCCGGCTGCGCGAGCTGCCGGTCCGGCTCGGACACCGGGCCGAACCGCTCGCTCCGGAGGAGATCAACCCGTATCCGCACCCGTTCCCGTGACCGTCCCATGTGCGCGGAGGCGTCGGAGAGTGATGAGGATCGCTCACCGCGCGCGAGAGGATCCGGCACAGTAGGTTGGCAGGGTGACTGGACGGTTCCGGTTGCCGATCGACGTCAGCACCTTCCCGGTGGCCCTCGATCGGTGTCCGGCCCAGGCCGTCGTCGGCGACCTGGTGCCGACGCCCGGCCGGCCATCCGGTCGCTCCTGACCACCGCTCGTCGCCGCCACCGATGCCGGCGTGCCTCACCATGCATGGACGGAGATCCACGTGACCACTCTGCGGGTCGGCGCTCAGCCCGCCACCGCGACGGACCGGCTCCACCGGCCCACCCTCACCTCCCGGCCGGCGCCCCCGTCGCCGGCCGGGGCCGCGCCCCGGACCCGGCGCATCCTGATGCTGTCGTGGGAGTACCCGCCGGTGCTCGTCGGCGGGCTCGGCCGCCACGTCCATGCGCTGTCCGTGGCGCTGGCCGCCGCCGGGCACGAGGTCACAGTCGTCACCCGCCACGCCGAGGGCGCTCCTCTCGAGGAGTACGCCGACGGCGTGCGCGTCGTCCGCGCCGCCGAGGATCCGGTCACCTTCCCCCTCGCCACCGGCTCGCTGCTCGCCTGGACGATGGCGTTCAACCACACCCTCACCCGGGCCGCGCTGCGCGCCGCCTCCGCCGGCTCGTACGACGTCATCCACGCCCACGACTGGCTCGTCGCGCACACCGCTATGACGCTGCGCGAGCACCTGGACGTGCCGCTGGTCAGCACCATCCACGCCACCGAGGCGGGCCGGCACCAGGGCTGGCTGCCGGAGGAGATGAACCGCACCATCCACGGCGTCGAGCACTGGCTCGCCGGCGAGTCCGGCCGGGTGATCGTCTGCTCCGGCTACATGCGCGACGAGGTGGGCGCGCTGTTCGACGTCGACGCCTCCCGCGTCGACGTGGTGCCCAACGGCGTCGAGCCGCACCGCTGGCGGGTGCCCGCGTCGGCGGTCGCCGCCGCCCGCGCCCGGTTCGCCGCCGACGGCCCGCTGGTCACGTTCGCCGGCCGCCTGGTGTACGAGAAGGGCGTGCAGCACCTGCTGGCCGGGCTGCCCCGGCTGCGCGAGCGGCACCCCGGGCTGCGCGCGGTGATCGTCGGCGACGGACCGTACAAGGCGGACCTGGAGGCCGAGGTGCACCGCCTCGGGCTGGGCGGCACTGTCAGCATGCCCGGGTTCCTCGGCGGCACCGACCTGCCCGCCGTGATGGCCGCCTCGGACTGCTTCGCGGTGCCGAGCATCTACGAGCCGTTCGGCATGGTGGCGCTGGAGGGTGCCGCCGCGGGCGCGCCGCTCGCTGTCGCCCGTACCGGTGGGCTGGCCGAGATCGTCGAGCCGGGCGTCACCGGGATGACGTTCGCCCCGCACGACCCGGACGGCCTCGCCGAGGCGGTGCACACGCTGCTGTCGGACCGGGACCGGGCCCGTGCGCTCGCCCGGCGGGCCCGCGCCATGGTGCACGAGCAGTACGGCTGGGCGGCCATCGCGTCCCGTACGGCTGCCGCGTACGCCGCCGCCATCGCCGGCGACCCGGCGTTCACCGCCGCCCGCGCCCAGCACCGCATGGCACACGGCCAGCCCACGCCGCGCGTCCCCGAGGGCAACCTCCTCACCGCCGCCGGCCTGCGCTAGCCCCTCTCCCCCGCGATCTTGCACTTGGTGCCCGCAGGAGGTCCGGAGTGCCCGGAATACCCGGGCATCGAGTGCAAGACGCTTCTATGTGTGTGGTGATCGGTTCGGCTGGTTGCCGTTAGGGTTCGGCATCGATGATCACTTGGGTGACTCTTCGTCGATCCGGCTGCCCGTGGTGTGGGTGTGCCTTGTGCAAGACCTGTCCCCGGGTGATCGTCGGCGCCGGCCCGGCCCACCCTGCTGGCCTGATCAGAAGCCTGCCCGTGCGAGCACACGTGGCCCATCACAGATCTGCCGCCGTGGTGACTGCTTCCCGAGCCGACGCCGACTGTCCCGGTCGTCGCTGGCTAAGGAGCAACAATCCGAGATGACAAGGATCGTAGAGCGAGTCGCGGATCGCTACGACGTGGTGGTAGGGGTCGATACTCACACCGACACGCACACCGCCGCCGTGGTCGACCGTCTCGGCGCCGTGCTGGCGCAGGTCACCGTGCCCACCGACCCGGACGGGTTGGCCCGGCTGCTGGCCTTCGCCGTCGCGCACACCCCACCGCAGGGGCGCCGGTTGTGGGCGGTGGAAGGAACCCGGGCGCACGGTCAAGGGCTGTGCCGGGTGCTGACCGCTGCCGGTGAAGCGGTCAGCGAGGCACCCAAACCCGCCGCCGCGTCACGCCGGCGGGGCGGCAAGTCCGACCACCTGGATGCGGTCGCCGCCGCCCATACGGTGCTTGCCCTGCCCGCTGAGCGCATCGCCGTGCCCCGAAGCGACGGACCACGCGAGGCACTGCGTCTGCTGCTGATCTGCCGCCGACACCACAGCGACACCCGCACCGCCACGATCAACCTGGTCAAAGCGTTGATCCTGACCGCCGACGACACCCTGCGCGAGGCGCTACGCGGGCTGTCCACCACCACCCAGATCGCCCGCCTGGCCGCCCTCGACCTACCCGAAACCACCGACCTGCCCTGCGAGGAACACACCCGCCGCCGCGAACTGACCACCCTCGCCCGGCACATCCAAACCCTCGACGCCACCCTCGCCGACAACCACCGGCGCCTCCGAACCCTCGTCACACACCTGTGCCCACCCCTGCTCGACCAACCCGGCATCGGACCCGTCACCGCCGCGATCGCCCTCACCGCCTGGTCCCACCCCGGCCGCGTCCGATCAGAAGCCGCCTACGCCACCCTCGCCGGCACCGCCCCCATCCCCGCAGCCAGCGGCCGCACCAACCGCCACCGCCTCAACCGCGGCGGCGACAGAACCCTCAACAGCGCCCTACACACCATCGCCCTCACCCGCCGCCGCATCCACCCCGAAACCCGCGACTACATCACCCGACGCCGCACCGAAGGCCGCACCACCAAAGAAATCACCCGCTGCCTCAAGCGCTACATCGCCCGACAGATCTACCGCACCATCACCAACCACCACCGCACCACTTGACAACCCCCACTCACAGATCGGCGGGAGCGAGGGCGGCGCGCCGGAACAGGGGAAAGGCCGCCGGCCCCCGGGTGGGGGGGCGGCGGCCTTTCGCCGGGGTTGCGTCAGCGCTGGGAGGCGGGGACGTACGCCCGCTCGGTGGCACCGGTGTAGATCTGCCGCGGCCGACCGATCTTGGTCTCCGGGTCGTTGATCATCTCGCGCCACTGCGCGATCCAGCCGGGCAGCCGGCCGAGCGCGAACAGCACCGTGAACATCTTCGTCGGGAAGCCCATGGCCTTGTAGATCAGGCCGGTGTAGAAGTCCACGTTCGGGTAGAGCCGCCGGGACACGAAGAAGTCGTCGGCGAGCGCGATCTCCTCGAGCTGCACCGCGAGGTCCAGCAGCGGGTCCGGCTTGGCCATCCGGCCGAGCACGTCCTGGGCGGCCTTCTTCACGATGGCGGCACGCGGGTCGTAGTTCTTGTAGACCCGGTGCCCGAAGCCCATCAGCTTCACGCCGTCCTGCTTGTCCTTCACCTTCTGCACGAAGGAGCGGACGTCACCGCCGTCGGCCTGGATCTTCTGGAGCATCTCCAGCACGGCCTGGTTGGCGCCGCCGTGCAGCGGGCCGAACAGCGCGTTCACGCCGGCCGAGACCGAGGCGAACAGGTTGGCGTTGCTGGAGCCGACCAGCCGCACGGTCGAGGTGGAGCAGTTCTGCTCGTGGTCGGCGTGCAGGATGAACAGCATGTCCAGCACCCGGGCCACGACCGGGTCGACCTCGTACGGCTCGGCCGGTACACCGAACGTCATCCGCAGGAAGTTCTCGACGTAGCCCAGCGAGTTGTCCGGGTACAGCAGCGGCTGCCCGATCGACTTCTTGTACGCGTACGAGGCGATGGTGGGGACCTTCGCCATCAGCCGCACCGTGGACATCTCCACGTGCTCGGAGTCGAACGGGTCCAGGCTGTCCTGGTAGAAGGTCGAGATGGCGCTGACGGCCGAGGAGAGCACGGCCATCGGGTGCGCGTCGCGGGGGAACCCGTCGAAGAAGCGGCGCATCTCCTCGTGCAGCAGCGAGTGCCGCCGGATCCGCTCGCTGAACTCGGTGAGCTGCGCCTGGGTCGGCAGCTCGCCGTAGATCAGCAGGTAGGAGACCTCCAGGAAGGAGGACTTCTCGGCCAGCTGGTCGATCGGGTAACCGCGGTACCGCAGGATGCCGGCATCACCGTCGATGTAGGTGATGGCGGACGAGCAGGACGCGGTGTTCACGAAACCGGGGTCGTACGTGGTCATCCCGGTTTCCTTGAGCAGCTTGCTCACCCCGATCCCGGCGGGGCCCTCAACCGCGGACTGCACCGGCATCGACAGCTGCCCACCGGGGTGGTCGAGCTTGACTTCCGTCATCTGTTCCTCGCTTCGCCGGCAAGATCTTCGTTGAATTGCCTTCGCTTCTACCGTAATCACGGCGCGGAGAACACCGCTCGTCATGGTTTGAGGGTGAGGTGTGCGTCACCTGTTTCCCGGCCAGCCGGTCCGGAAACCGGATGGGAGCGCGGCCATGGGCATGTTCGGGAGGTCCGTCACGACAGCGTGAGCCGCCGCAGCGCCCCGTCGTCGCCGACCCGGTAGAGGTCGAGCCGGTTGACTCCGGCGGCGAACAGCCGGTCGTCGGCGAGCAGCGCGGCGAAGCGCCGTCCACCGGGATCCGGCGGCACCACGGGCACCACCGCGCCGACCGTTCCGTTGACCGCCACGGCGAGCCGGGTGCCGTCGGGCACGTCGTCCGGCACGGTGCCCCAGACCATCGCGGGCAGCCCGCCGCCGGCCGGGTCGACGGCGTCGAACGCGTCCCGGTTCGCCACCGTCGCGGACCCGCCCACCGGCACGTCACCGACCCGGGCGCCGACGAGCGGGTCGACGGGAACCGGCGGGAGCGGGGCGGGCACGCCGCCGGTGACGGTGACCGGCTGGCCGGGGCGGTCGTAGAAGCGCTTGTCGGCCCGCTCGCGCGGCGCCGCCTTCGCCGACCGGCCGTCCATCCGCCAGGGCACCCGCATGTGTGTCTCGTCGGCGATCGTGGGCAGCAGGTCGACGTGCTCCCAGTTGCGGTCGTCGACCCGTCCGGTGCGCTGGCCGGGTTCCTTGACGAACATCGGCACCCAGGCCACCTCGTTCGCGGCGTGGTCGATGGCGTCCATCCCCCGGCCCTGCCAGTCCCGGCGGAAGCTGACGCCGTGGTCGGCGGTGACCACCACCAGCGCCTTGTCGTAGAGGCCGGTGGCGCGCAGCGTCCGCAGCGTCTCGCCGATCAGCCGGTCGGTGTAGCCGAGCTGGGCGAGGTGCCGGGCGCGGGCCAGGTCGACCCACCCGGCGCCGTCGTTCGGCAGGTCGTCCGGCGCGGCGTAGTGCGCCCCGGACGGCAGGTACGCCCACGGCGAGTGCGGCATCAGCAGGTGCAGGAAGTGCAGCGTGGGCCGGGTGTCGGGGCGCAGCCCGGCGAGGAACGAGGTGAACCGGGCGGGCTGGTTGTCGTCGAGGGTGTCCCAGCGGAACTTCGGGTCGTCCGGCACCGGCTCGGCGGCGTCCAGGCCGGCCTCGGCGGCGGTCCGCTCACGGTAGGAGTCCTCCGGGTCGATCCGGCTGTCCACCGGCGCGGCGATCCGGCCCATCAGCTTGCCGCTCTCCCGGACCAGCACCCCGAGCCCCTGTTCCGGGGTGGTGGCCTGCTCGCAGCGGCTCGGCGGGCAGAGCCGGGTGATGCTCTCCTCGGCCTTGATCCGGTAGAGGCCGCCGAGCGCGGTGAACAGGTTGTCCGGGTACTGCGAGTAGTGCGGCGCCGATCCCCGCTCCGGGTAGCGGCCGGTGAGCATCGCGGGCAGCGCGTAGGGCGTCCAGCCGCTGACACCGGTGGCGTTGCGGTACCACGTCGACCCGCCGGCCAGCGCCGCGAAGTTCGGGTAGCGGGCGGCGTCGATCCGGCCGTCCGGCCCGAGCAGCGAGACGAGCGGCAGCTCGTCCAGCACGATCATGACCACCGGCGGGTGCGCGCCCGCGCCGGCCACACCGGCCGCGCCACCCTCGCCGCGCGGCAGCACCACCGCCGAGGCCGGCGAGGCGAACAGGAACAGCCCGACGAACACCAGCGGCCCGGCGGCGGCGACCCGCAGCACCCGCCGGGGCGCCCGCCACCGCCGGTGCGCGGCCGCTCCGGCGGCCCCGCCCACACCGGCGACAACGAGCAGGGGTACGCCCCGAAGCGGCGTCAGGTGCCGGCCGACCTGGACCGCCAGCGCGGCGAGCAGCAGGCCCACGAACGCGGTGTGCACGACGGTCCGGGTGAGGCGTCCGGCGGGCAGCGCGAGCGCGCCCAGCAGCGCGAACACCACCGTCGGTGCGAGCGCGATCAGGGCGACCAGGAGCAGCACGTCGGCCCGGGAGGCGCGGTGGAACAGGAAGAAGTCGGGGCTGCGGCCGAGCACGTCGAGCAGCGGCTGGGTGACCACCAGCCCGACCAGAGCCGTCACCTCTGCCAGCCGTGCCGCCTCGGACCGCCACCAGGGCGGGCGTTCCCGCCGGTCCGGGCCGGCCGTGTGGTCCCGGGGTGGCGCGAGGGTGCGCTCAGCCACCCACCACCACCTGGTAGAGCGTGCGGGTGCCGGACGGCAGCTCGGTACGGGCGACCACTCGGCCCCGGCGGGCGAGCAGCGCCTCGAAGACGTCCCGCCGGTAGTCCGGGAACAGGCCGTCCGGCTTGTTCGCCAGCAGGCGGCGGGCCATCGGGTCGTCCGGGTGGACGAACTCCACCACCAGGCTGCCGCCGGTGGCGGTGAGCGCGGTGAGCTGGTCGAGCACCTCGGGCAGCGGGACGTTGCGCCCGATCGCGAGGTGGTGCACCACGGCCAGGGCCAGGACGGTGTCCGCGCGGGCCCGGTCGGTGAACGCGGCCCGCTCGACGCCACGCCAGCCGCCGCCCGGCGACGGGTCGGCCAGGTCCATCACCAGCGGCAGGATGCGTGTCTCACCCTCGTCGCGCAGCGCGCGGTAGAGCGTGTCGACCACCGCCGGGTCCTGCTCGACGGCGACGACGTGCGCGGCGTGCCGGGCGGCGATGCGGGCGTACCGGCCGTCGTTGGCGCCCAGGTCCAGAGCCGCGCCGCCTCCGACGGCGGCCACCGCCCGGTCGACGAACTCCTCCTTGGCCTGCCGGTCCGGCACCGAGTACGCGCAGGTGCGCTGGTAGTCCGACCAGTGGCTGTCGCCGGGCCGGTGGTCGAGGCGGCGGACCAGCTTCGTCAGCCCGCGTACCGTGGCCAGCGCCAGCTCCCGGGAGAACCCGGCGGCGCGCAGCTGGGCGCGGACGTCAGTGGTGCTGGCGGCGGAGTTGCGGGCCTGCATGGCGCCGTGCAGGTGCACGTGGGTGGGCACGCCGGCCCGCCAGCGCCGGGTGCCGCCGAACAGCCGGCGCATCTGGTCCGGTTCGACGCCGTCGACGCGGGCGCGCAGGAACGGCTGGAAGTCCAGCCCGAGGTGGGCCTGGATCAGCAGCGGGTAGAGCAGCGTCTGGCAGAACTGCCGGTAGCCGGCCCACGGTTCGCCGTCGCGCAGCGCCTCGAACGAGCCGACGTCGATGAAGACCGGCCGGGCCCCACGCCACTGCACGTTGTACGCCGAGCCGTCCTTGGTGGTGAAGCCGGCCTCGAGGGCGGCGCGCAGCACGTCCAGGTGCAGCAGCGCGGCGTCGCGCAGCATCGCGGCCGACCACTCGTAGGGGTGCGAGACGAACGGGATCCGCTCGTGCCGCAGCACCGCCGTCCAGGGCGCGTCGACGGGGGTCGGGGTCAGTTCCTCGGTGCCGACGATCTGCCCGGTGGTGACGGCCTGCCGGAAGAAGTCGGTGACGGACAGCGCCCGCCAGTCCCGGGCGGAGCGCTCGTCGAGCCCGCGCAGCACCTCCTCGCCCTGGTGGAACACCCGGTTGCCGGGGTCGCGGAAGGAGCCGGGTTCGACGCGGACGCCGGTGTCGGGGACCGTCACGCCGCCGGGCCCTGGTCGGTGGGCTGACGCCGGAACCGGGACACCAGGCGACGCCAGTAGAGCTTGGCGGCAACGGCCACCCCGGCCACCCCGCCGACCACCGCCTGCACGATGAGACTGCCGGATCCCGCGTCCAGGTAGGCCAGATGCGTCACGGCTGCTTTCCTTCCGTCGGTCATCGGAGCACGCCCGGTATGCGAGCTTTATTGCTCATGGCCGGACTTGTCCCTCACCGTAACGTCTCGACGACCGGCCGCGCGGCCACACCGGCCACTCGTCCCCCGTCCGATCCGTTCAAGACGGGCCGGGCCGGTCGCGCCTACGGTGGCCGCATGACACCGCAGTTCGATCTGGTCGGGGCCGTGGTCACCGACATGGCCCGCACGCTCGACTTCTACCGGCGGCTGGGGCTGCCGATCCCGGCCGGCGCCGAGACCGAGGGGCACGTCGAGGTCACCCTGCCGAACGGCGTACGGCTGGCCTGGGACACGGTCGAGGTGATCCGCAGTTTCCATCCCGAGTTCGACCCGTCCGGCGGCAACAACCGGATGAGCCTGGCCTTCCGGTGCGCCGACCCGGCCGAGGTGGACCGGTGGTACGCCGAGCTGACCGGCGCCGGACACCACGGTGAGATGCCGCCGTGGGACGCGTTCTGGGGCCAGCGGTACGCGGTCCTGCACGACCCGGACGGCAACGGCGTGGACCTGTTCGCCCCGCTGCCCGCGGCCGACTAGACAGCCCCGGCGGCCGGCTCGGGTGCGGCCGGCCCCGACTGGTCAGCTCGCCTGCGGGCGGCGGGGCCGGGGCGAGCAGCCGGGTCGGCGGCACCCCGGCAAGGTCCCGCACCTCGCGGGTCAGGTGGGCCTGGTCGGCGTACCCGCTGCGCACCGCCACCTCGGCGAGCGCCGCGCCGGTGCGGGCCAGGTCCAGCGCCCGACGCATCCGCAGGATGCGGGCGAGCGTCTTCGGGCCGTACCCGAAAAGGGCCCGGCTGCGGCGGTGCAGGGCGCGCGGGCCGAGGCCGACCTCGACGGCGGTCGCGGCGACTGTTGCCCCGGCAGCCAGACGGGCGGCGACGTGCGCGCCGAGCGGGTCGGGGCCACCGGCGGCGCGCAGCCGGTCGCGGGCGACCCGGGTGAGCACCGCGGCGGGCCCGTCGCCCGGCGTGGCCGGCGCCGCCTCGACCCGCTCGGTCACCTCGGCGGCGGCGCGGCCCCACAGGTCGGCCAGCGGTACGCGGCGGTCCCGCAGTTCCTCGGCCGGCACCCCGAACACGGCCGGGCCGGTCCCCGGCGGCAGGCGCAGCCCGATCCACCGGTCCCCCGGCGCGGACCGCGACAGATAAGCGGTGCGGTCCGGACCCGCGACCAGCAGCCCGGACCGGCTGGACCAGAGCAGATCCAGGCACCCGTCCGGCAGCACCCGCGTCTCACTCCCGCCGGACACGCTGCTCCACAGCACCCCGCCGGGGATCCCCGCCGCCTCCCACTCCCGGTACACACCCCAACCCTGCCACCCTCCCCGTCGATCATGAAGTTGACGGCACCGGCGCCCGGCGTGTCGCGCCGCCAACCTCATGATCGACGGGGTGTTCGGGGGCCGCGTCAGGGGCGGTGGTGCATGGCCAGGCGGAGCAGGAGGAAGCGCAGGGCCGTGGCGGCCAGGTTGGCGGCCACCAGGACGGTCAGCTCCCATCCTCGGCTCGGGGGTGTGGTGGCGTGCAGCGCGGCCAGGGAACCGCTGGTCAGGGCCAGGCCGAGCGCGAACGCCAGCAGGCCCTGGAGGTGGTGCCGACCGGCGTGCCGGCGTCCGCTGACCCCGAACGTGAGCCGCCGGTTGGCCGCCGTGTTCGCGACCGCGGTGAGCAGCAGCGCCAGCAGGTTCGCCGGTTGCGCCCCGAGCGGGCCGCGGGCCAGCAAGAACAACAGCAGGTACGCGAGCGTGCTCGCCACCCCCACCGCGGCGAACCGCACGAGCTGGCGGGGCAGGCCGATCGGCACCTGCGCCGGCGGGACCGGCAACGGCCCACGGCCGAGCTGGGCGCGCAGCTGCGCCAGCGGCAGCGCCCCGGTGACCAGCGCCGGGCCCAGCCGCCCGATGCCCCGCAGGTCGGCCAGCGCGGTCGCGACGATGTCGACCCGGCTGTCCGGGTCGTCCACCCAGTCCACCGGCACCTCGTGGATGCGCAGCCCGGCCCGCTGCGCCAGGACCAGCAGCTCGGTGTCGAAGAACCAACCCGTGTCGCGGACGAGCGGCAGCAGTTCGGCGGCCACGTCGGCGCGGATCGCCTTGAACCCGCACTGGGCGTCGGAGAAACGCGCCGCCAGCGCACCGCGCAGCAGCAGGTTGTAGCCGCGCGAGATGACCTCCCGCTTGGCGCCCCGGACCACCCGGCTGGTGCGGGCCAGCCGGGTGCCGATGGCCAGGTCCGAGTGCCCGGAGATCAGCGGCGCGACCAGCGGCAGCAGCGCGGCCAGGTCGGTGGACAGGTCCACGTCCATGTACGCGAGCACCGGCGCCGGCGACGCCGACCACGCGGCCCGCAGCGCCCGCCCGCGGCCCTTCTCGTCCAGGCGCAGCACCCCCACCTCGGGCAGCTCGTCGGCGAGCGCCCGCGCCACCGCCGGCGTGCCGTCCACGCTGGCGTTGTCGGCCACCGTGATCCGGAACGGGTACGGGAAGTGCGCGGTCAGGTGCGCGTGCAGCCGCCGGACACAGGGGCCCAGATCGGCCTCCTCGTTGTACACCGGTACCACCACGTCGAGCACCGCGCTGCCGGCAGCGGGCCGGGCCTGCACGGCGGCCCGGGGCACGTACGTCTCCGTCACGGCTCAGCCCTGCTTCCCGCTGCTCAGGTCGTACACGGTCACGCCGTCGACGGTGGTGGCGGTGAAGGTGTCGGCGACCCACGCGGCGATCTCGGACGAGGCGTTGCTGCCCCCGTTGGCGCGGAACCCGCCGCCGCCGAGGAAGTAGTGGATCCGCCCGTCGGCGACGTACCGCTGGAACTGGGCGAGCGTCGGCGACGGGTCGCTGCCGTTGAAGCCGCCGATCGGCATGACCGGCCGGCGCGTGGCCAGCTGGTAGCCGGAGGCGTTGTTCGAGCCGACAGTGGCGGCGACCCAGGTGTAGTCGTCGGCGTCGGCGGTGAGCAGCGCGGTCATCTCGGCGCTGGGCTCACGGGCGTCGAGCAGCCCGCCCATGCCCCCGCCGCGCTGCCCCCGCCCCTCCGGCCCGGTCCCGCCGCTGCCGGTGCCACCGGTCCAGCCGGGGAAGCCGCCCTGGCCAGGGATGCCGCCCGGCGTGGTGCCGTCCTGCCCGGTGCCGCCGTCCTGACCGGTGCCGCCCTCCGGGCCGGTGCCGCCGGGCGCGCCCGGGGCAGAACCACCATCCGGGAATCCGGGGAATCCACCAGCGTTCGCCCCGCCGTTCTGGCCGGTGCCGTTCTGGCCGGTGCCGTCCGGACCCGTGCCATTGGAGCCGGTGCCGTTCGGAAAGCCCGGGAAGCCCGGGAACTGCCCGCCGCCCGGACCACCGGGGAACTGCCCGTTCGCGCCGCCCGGCATCCGGCCGCCCGGTCCACCGGGGCCGCCGAAGCCACCCGCTCCGGCCGGCCCGGCGCTCGGGATCGAGCCGGAGTGCGGGGTGGCGGCGGTCTGCATCGCGTACGCGGCCGGCCCGGCCAGCGCCACCGCGATCCCGGCGACAGCCACCACCGGCACGGCCCACCGCACAACCCGCCCGGCGAACCCGGCCCGGTGCCCCACCGTCGCCCCCGCCGCCGCCTCGGAGTGGACCAAGGAGTTCGCGTCTCCCTGAACGCCACTTCCGGACACAAACTCCTTGATCACCGGGGCGGGCGGGGAGGCGAGGGAGGGCGGGGAGGCGAGGGAGGGCGGGACGGTCCGGTGGGTGAGGAACGCCGAGGTGACCAGGAGGGCGGCCGCGGTCAGGCCGAGGGCCAGCACCGTGGGGCGCAGCCAGGGGTGCCAGTCGGGGGTACGGCCGAGCAGGTGCCAGGACCACCAGGCGGTGACCGCCAGCGCGCCGGCCAGCACCAGTGTGGCGGCGAGCCGGCGCCACCGGGCCGGTGCAGCGCCTGCCGGCGCCGGTGCCGCACCGGCCCGCCACAGCACGGTGACGCCGATGCCGGCCAGCGCGCCGACCGCCGGGGCCAGGGCGACCGTGTAGTACGCGTGGAAGATCCCGGACATGAAGCTGAAGATCAGTCCGGTGACCAGCAGCCAGCCGCCCCACAGCAGCAGACCGGCCCGGGTCCGGTCGGTACGCGGTGCCCGCCCGGCCAGCCACAGCCCGGCGACCAGCAGGATCAGCGCGGCCGGCAGCAGCCAGGAGATCTGCCCGCCGACCTCGGTGTCGAACATCCGCAGCAGCCCGGTCCGGCCGGAGAACGGGCCGCCGCCTCCCCCACCGGGCCGGCCGCCGCCGACGCTGCCCACCTCGTCGCCGGTGAGGCGGCCGAGGCCGTTGTAGCCGA
Organism: Micromonospora sp. WMMA1949; assembly: GCF_027460145.1. Taxonomy (NCBI): domain Bacteria; kingdom Bacillati; phylum Actinomycetota; class Actinomycetes; order Micromonosporales; family Micromonosporaceae; genus Micromonospora; species Micromonospora sp. WMMA1949. The sequence goes on from NZ_JAPZBG010000001.1 coordinate 6,113,134, forward strand.
GCGTCAGCTCCAGGATGCTGTTGTTCTGCGAGCCGCCGATGTAGGGGCGGGCGCTCGCCGGCACCAGCTCGACGACCGCCACCCACCAGCCGGCGGAGACGACGACGGCGAGCCCGGCGAGCAGGAGCTGGCGGATCCGCCGTCCGAGGCCGGTCGGCGCGGCCAGCAGGTAGACCATGGCGAAGACCGGGATCACCAGGAACGCCTGGAGCATCTTGGTGAGGAAGCCGAAGCCGACGAGCACGCCGGTCAGGGCGATCCACCGGGTGCTCGCCGTCTCGACCGCGCGCACCGTCGTGTACGCGGCGGCGACGAGCAGGAACACCAGCAGCGCGTCCGGGTTGTTGAACCGGAACATCAGCGTCGCCACCGGGGTGAGCGCGAGCACCGCACCGGCGAGCAGGCCGGCGGCCGGGCCGTACCAGCGGCGGACGGTCGCGTACAGCACGCCGACCGAGGCGACGCCGAGCAGCGCCTGCGGCACCAGGATCGACCAGCCGCTGAGGCCGAAGACGCGCACGGACAGCGCCATCAGCCACAGCGAGGCGGGCGTCTTGTCCACGGTGATGGAGTTGGCCGCGTCGGACGAGCCGTAGAAGAACGCCGTCCAGCTCTGCGAGCCCGCCTGCACGGCGGCCGAGTAGAACGCGTTGGCCCAGCCGGAGGCGCCCAGGCCCCACAGGTAGAGCAGCGCGGTCACGGCCAGCAGGCCGAGCAGGGCCGGTCGGGCCCAGCGCGGGTCGCGGTCGGTGCGGGTCTTCCGGGGTACGGGCGCAGCGCCCGGCAGGCTCTCGGTTCGGTCCATGCCGGCAAGCCTCGGAGGGCCCGCTGGCCCGCTCCCGTGTGTGGCCTATGCGTCTGCTGTGGATCCGGGCAGCCACACCGTGAACGCGGTGTGGCCGGGCCGGCTGACCACGTCGACCCGGCCGTGGTGCGCCTCCACCACGGCGGCGACGATGGCCAGGCCGAGCCCGGTGCTGCCCTGGGCCCGGGAGCGGGAGCTGTCGCCGCGGGCGAAGCGCTCGAAGACCTCCGGCTGCAACTGCTCCGGAATGCCGGGGCCGTCGTCGGTGACGCGCAGCTCGACGCCTCCGGCGGCGGGCGCGAGCCGGACGGTGACGGTAGTGCCGGCCGGGGTGTGCACCCGCGCGTTGGCGAGCAGGTTCGCCAGCACCTGGTGCAGCCGGTGGGCGTCGCCGGTGACGGTGAGCGGCTCGTCGGGCAGGTCGAGTTGCCAGCGGTGGTCGGGGCCGGCGACGTGCGCGTCGCTGACCGCGTTCACCGCCGTGGCGGTCAGGTCGACCGGCTCGGCGGCCAGCGGGCGGCCGGAGTCCAGCCGGGCCAGCAGCAGCAGGTCGTCGACGAGGCTGGTCATCCGGGTGCTCTCCGACTCGACCCGGCGCAGCGCGTGCGCCACGTCGGGCGGCACCTCCTGATGGCCCCGGCGGGCCACCTCGGCGTACCCGCGGATGGCGGCCAGGGGTGTGCGCAGCTCGTGGCTGGCGTCGGCGACGAACTGGCGTACCCGTGTCTCGCTGGCCTGCCGGGCGGAGAGCGCGGCGGCGACGTGGCCGAGCATCCGGTTGAGCGCGCCGCCGACCTGACCGACCTCGGTGCGGGGATCGGTGTCGACGGCCGGGACCCGCACGGACAGGGCGACCTCACCGCGGTCCAGCGGCAGTTCGGTGACCCGGGCGGCGGTGGCGGCGACCCGGTTGAGCGGGCGCAGCGTGGCCCGGACGATGAGCGTGCCGAGGGCGCCGGCGATGACCAGGCCGGCGCCGATGACCCCGGCCTGCGCGACGATCATCCACATGACCGTGTCGTCCACCTGGGCCAGCGGGATCGCGAGGACCAGCACGTCGCCGTCGCCGCGCGGCGAACGCAGCGCGACCGTCCGGTAGTCGCCCCGGTCGCCGACGGCGACGGTACGCGGGCGTTCGCCGACCGGTACGCCGGCCAGCGTCGTCAGGTCGCCGGCGGGCACCTCCTCGCTGCCACCGCTCTCGGACCGGATCCGGCCCACGGGTGCGGCGGCGGCGGGCACCCGGACCGCGATCGAGCCCGGTGGGAAGCCGCCGGGCGGGTCCGGCGCCACCTCGTCGTCGTCCGGTGGGAGGGGCCGCTGGTCCGGGCGCGGCGGGTCGATGCCACGGCGGGCCCAGCGGTCGAAGTCGGCGGGCCGCCGGTCGCCGAAGCTGAGCTGGTTGTCGATCTGGTCGATCAGGAAGTGCCGCAGCGCCACTGTGGTCAGGCCGCCGATGCCGACGCTGACCAGTGCCAGCAGCGCCACCACGGAGAGCACGAGCCGGCGGCGCAGCGACCAGCCGGCCAGGCGGCGGCGCAGCCGTCCGCGCCCGTCACTCGGCGGGTTTGAGGACATAACCCGCCCCGCGCAGGGTGTGGATCATGGGCGCCCGGCCCGCGTCGATCTTCTTGCGCAGGTACGAGATGTACAGCTCGACCACGTTGGCCTGACCGCCGAAGTCGTAGTTCCACACCCGGTCGAGGATCTGCGCCTTGCTGAGCACGCGGCGCGGGTTGCGCATGAGGTAGCGCAGCAGCTCGAACTCGGTGGCGGTGAGGGTGATCAGGTCGTCGCCGCGGCGTACCTCGTGGCTGTCCTCGTCGAGGGTGAGGTCGCCGACGGTGAGCACCGCCTCCTGGCGGGCGGCGACCGCGAAGCCGGAGCGGCGCAGCAGCGCGCGCAGCCGGGCGATGACCTCCTCCAGGCTGAACGGCTTGGTCACGTAGTCGTCGCCGCCGACGGTGAGCCCGGCGACGCGCTCCTCCACCGCGTCGCGGGCGGTGAGGAACAGCACCGGCACGCTCGGGGACTCCTCACGCAGGCGCCGCAGCACCTGGAAGCCGTCCAGGTCGGGCAGCATCACGTCGAGCACCACGGCGTCCGGGCGGAACTGGCGGGCGGTGCTGATCGCCGCCATCCCGTTGCCTGCGGTCGCGACCTGCCAGCCCTCGTACCGCAGGGCCATGGACAGCAGGTCGGTGAGGGTCGGCTCGTCGTCCACGACGAGCACCCGCACCGGTTCGCCGTCCGGTCGGTGCAGCTCGATGCGGCCCTGCGCGGACTGCGCGTTCATGACCATGCCCCCATCGTGGGCGGACCCGCTGTCGCCGGGCTGTCCCGATCCTGTGTACCAGCTGTGCGCGCCCTGCGGTGACGATCCGGGCAGGTCGGGCCGGGTCTTCCGTACCCGGGCTACCCGGTGGTAACTTCCCGGCATGTCCATCGACGGTCGTTTTTCCGGCCGGCTGGCCGGCAAGGTGGTGCTGGTGACCGGCGCGGCCCGGGGCATCGGCGAGCACACCGCCCGCCTCGCCGCCGCCCGCGGCGCCCGGTTGTCCCTCGTCGGGCTGGAACCCGACCGGCTGGCCGCGCTCGCCGCCGAGCTGGGCCCGGGGCACGTCTGGTTCGCCGCCGACGTCACCGACCAGCAGGCGCTGGCCGAGGCGGCCGACGGCACCGTGGCGGCGCTGGGCGGGATCGACGCGGTGGTCGCCAACGCCGGAGTCGCCAACCGCGGCACGATCGCCGTCGGCGACGTCGAGGCGCTGGTGCGTACGGTCGAGGTCAACCTGATCGGGGTCGTGCGCACCGCCGCGGCGACGGTCCCGGCGCTGGTCGACCGGGGCGGCTACCTGCTGATCGTCTCCTCGGCCGCGGCGTTCGCCGCGCTGCCCGGCATGGCCGCCTACTGCGCCTCCAAGGCGGGCGTCGAGCAGTTCGGCAACGCGATCCGCCTCGAACTGGCGCACCGGGGCGTGGCGGTCGGCACCGCCCACCCGTCGTGGGTGGACACCGACCTGGTCCGCGAGGCGCGCGCCGACCTGCCGGCCTTCTCCACGGCGCTGGCCAGGCTGCCGTGGCCGCTGCGGCGTACCACCACTGTGGCCGAGTGCGCCGAGGCGTTCGTCAGGGCCGTCGAGCGCCGCAGCCGCCGGGTGTACGTGCCGCGCGCCGTGGCCGGCGTGCAGGCCGTACGGTCGGTGCTGGTCAGCCCGCTGGCCGACCGCCTGGTGGGCCGCACCGCCCGGGCCACCGTGCCGCTGATCGAGGAGCAGTCCCGGGCACTGGGCCGGGGCTTCGGCGCCAGCACACCGCAGGGGCGGCCGTGACCGCGCCGGTGGAGGTCGTCTACGAGCGCCGGGGCGCCGGGCCCGCGCTGGTGCTGCTGCACGGCATCGGTCACCACGGCGGCGCCTGGCGCCCGGTGCTGGACCGGCTCGCCGAGGCGCACGACGTGATCGCCGTCGACCTGCCGGGCTTCGGCCGCTCCCCGATGCCCACCGCCGGGCTGCCCGCCGACATGCCCGGCCTCGTCGCCGCCGTGGCCGAACTGTTCGCCGCGTTCGGGCTGGAGCGCCCGCACGTCGCCGGGAACAGCCTCGGCGGGGCGATCGCGCTGGAGCTGGCCGCGCTCGGGGTGGTCTCGTCGGCCACCGCGCTGTCGCCGGCCGGCTTCTGCACCGCGCGTGAGCTGCGCTGGGCGCTGACCGTGCTCTCCCTGCACCGCAACGCGGCCCGGCTGCCCGAACCGGTGCTGCGCCGCCTGTTCGCCGCGCCCGCGCTGCGGATGCTGGCGATGGGCATGATCCTGGCCCGGCCCAACCGGATGGCACTGGACGACGCGCTCGCCGACGCCCGCGCGCTGCGCCAGGCGCGGGCGTTCCGCGCCGTCGCTCGCGCCGGGCGGGGGTACGCCTACGCGGGCGCGCCGACAGTGCCGGTGACGGTGGCCTGGGGTACGCGGGACCGGATCCTGCCCTACCGGCAGGCCGCGCTGGCGCGTACCCGGCTGCCCGCCGCGCGGCACCTGGACCTGCCCGGCTGCGGGCACGTGCCGATGCACGACGACCCGGAGCTGGTCGCCTCGGTCATCCTGGGCACCACCCGGCCGGACTGAGCCTCACTCGGTCGCGCCGAACGGGAAGGTGTGCACGTACCGCATCGTCCAGCCGCCCGGCGACGCATGGTAGTCGCGTTCGTAGAGGTGGTCGGCCACCCCTTCGGCCGGCTCCTCCGGATGGCGCAGCACCCATCGCGGCGGCGGTGCGCCGTCCGGTCCGGCGGGAAGGTCCCGGGTCAGCTCGTCGGCCGGTCCGCCGACGAACCGTACGCGCACCGCGGCCACCGCTGCCCTCCGTCCGTCGACGCCCTCGCCGCGAAGCTACCCCGCCGCGGTGCGAACCCTCGGCGGTTTGCACAGCTCCGGGGCCGGGTAGCGGGACCGGAGGGCACCGGACGAGGCGAGGAGTGGGCGATGCGGACGCTGGGCGGGCGGTACGAGCTCGAACAGCGAGCCGGCCTGGGTGGCATGTCGGAGGTGTGGCGCGCGCACGACCGCGTGCTGGACCGGACCGTGGCGGTGAAGCTCATCTCGCCCGCGCTGGACGGCGACGCCGTTTCGGTGGAGCGCATCCGGGCCGAGGCGCGGTCGGCGGCGCGGCTGGTGCACCCGAACGTCGCCAGCGTGCACGACTTCGGCACCGCGACGCTGCCGGACGGGCGGCCGGTGCCGTACATCGTGATGGAGCTGGCCGAGGGCGAGACGCTCGCCGCGCACCTGCGGGGCGGTCCGCTGGACTGGCGCATCGCGGTGCGGGTCTGCGCCGAGGTGTGCGCCGCGCTGGCCGCCGCGCACGCGCACGGCATCGTGCACCGGGACGTGAAGCCGGCGAACGTGATTCTCACCCCGTCCGGGGTGAAGGTGCTCGACTTCGGCATCGCCACCCCGGCCGGGGCGCCGGACCACACACCGGACGGCATCGTGGTGGGCACCCCGGCGTACCTGGCGCCGGAGCAGCTCGACCGGCAGCCGGCCACCCCGGCCGCCGACATGTACGCCCTCGGTGTGCTGCTCTACTACTGCCTGACCGCTGAGCTGCCGTACGAGGCGGGCAGCACCACCCAGCTGCTCGGGTCGCGCCGCCGCCGCCGGCCGCCCCGCCCGCTGCCCGAGGTTCCGGGGCTGCCCGCCGAGGTGGCCGAGCTGTGCGGGCGCTGCCTCGACGACGACCCGTGCGCCCGGCCGACCAGCCCGATGGCCGCGCTGCTGCTGGCCGAGGCCGTGGACGCCCGGGTCTACGTGCCGATGACCGCGCTGCTGCCCCGGCAGCGCGTGCCGCAGGTGTCGCCGTGGACCAGCCGGGCCGCCGCCGAGGCCACCGAGGCGATGGCCGTCGACGCCGCGACCAGCGGCCGGATCCGCTGAGCACACGTACTGGCTGCTCGGGCGCGGTTTCGCCGCTCGGGGTCCGGGAACGCGGTCCGGTGAGTGACGGGAGGAACGCGATGCCGGATCCGAGTTCCTGGCTGGCCGAGACGGCCACGGCGACCGCGGCGGGCGGTCACGTACGCACCGACGACGGCGGGCTCTCCTCCGCCCTGGCGTCCCCGCTGGCGCCGCACTGCACCGGTCTGACGCCGGAGCAGCTCCTGGCCGCGGCGTTCGCCTCCTGCCTGCACCACGCGGCGGTGGAGGCGGCCGGGGAGATCACCGACGAGGCGCACACCGTGCAGGTGACCGCCGAGGCGAAACTGGGCCGCGACGACGACGGCCGCTACCGGGCCGACGTGCACGCCGAGATCTCCTCGGCGGGACTGACCCGCGACCAGCTGGCCGATCTGGTCGCGTACGCCGACCGGCTCTGGCCGTTCTCCAGCGGCGATCCGAGCCGGCACCGGCTCACCGTGACCCCGGCGGAGAACGGCCGGCACTGAGATCTCACCAGCGGAAGCCGGCGGTCACCGCCCGATGGTCGCTGGCCGGGGTGCGCAGCACCCCGGCGGCGGTCGGCGTGAGTCCCCGGTAGAGGACGTGGTCCGGGCGGGTGACCGGTAGTTCCGCCGGCCAGGTGAAGCCGAATCCCTGCCCGGCCTCGGCCTGCGCGTCGCCGAGCAGCCGGGTCAGCGGGTCGAAGACCCGGTCGGTGGTGGCGGTGTTCAGGTCGCCGAGCACCACGAGCCGGTCGGCCGGGTCGGCGCGTACGGCGTCGGCCAGCGCGGCGACGGTCTGGTCCCTGGTGGCGGTGTGCCCGGCCCGCGCGGAGCCGAGGTGGACCACGTACACGGCCAGGTCGCCCCGGGGCGCGGCCACGACGGCCCGCAGCGCGCGGTCCCAGCCCAGTCCGGTGTCCACGCCGTGCGCCTCGCGGATCGGCCACCGGCTCCACAGCGCGACTGTCGACACGACCGCCCGGTGCGGGTAGCGCTCGGCCAGCACCGGCGCCACCCGGTCGCCGTCGGCGACCTCCTGCAGCCCGATGAGGTCGGGGGCGTCGCCGGTGAGCGCGCCGACGGTGGCGGCCGGGTCGGGGTTGCCCACGCGCAGGTTCTGGCTGACCACCCGCACCGCGGCGCCGTCCGCGGCGGCGGCCGGGGGCAGCCAGGCGCGGCCGTAGAGCCCGGCCCAGACCAGGGCCGGCAGCAGCACCGCCAGCAGCGCCGGCCGGGAGCGGCGCAGCAGGGCGGCGAGCGCGAGCAGCGGTACGGCGATCCCGAGCAGCGGGGTGACGCTGTCCACCAGGCTGCCCAGGCCGTGGACGTTCGGCACCAGCCGGTGCCCGGCCAGCAGCAGCGTGAGCAGCACGGCGCAGACGACGACGATCGTGCCGCGGCGGCTGCGGGGGCCGGGCGGGCGCTCGTCGGTCATCCGCTCCGTCACCGTCGGAATCGTATCGAGCGCCCGGGGCGCCGCGCGGTGGCCTCACCATGATCGGCGGCGGCCGGCCGGATCGCGGCGAGTCGATTCGGCGGGTCGGTGGACCGCCGCCGGAGGCAGGCCGCCCGACCAGGGCACCCTCGGCCGAACGGTGGAACCGGGCGTTCACCGTCACCGGCTCGGCCCGACGTCCGCTTCGCACCGCCGAAACCGACATAGGCATTCTTTCGGGTACGCGAGGTTGGCGGTTTTCCTGATCCGCCACCCCTAATGCCACCCGCGAATCCGGCAGATTGTGGCGCATGCCACCAATCACCCCGATGGCAAAGGGCCGGAAGCTTTCTAGCCTCGGCGGGTGCACCCCGACCACCCCGATCATCAGCCGCTGCCCGCCAACCGCCCGGTTCGCCGAACGATTGACCCGGCATCAGCCGAACGGAGGGTGGGACGTCACCGCGCCCCGGAACCGCCACGGCGCGGCCCGGCCCGGTCCGTATCCGGCCGGATCGCGGTGGCCACCGGCGTCACCTGTTGCCTCGGCCTGATCGGCGTGGCCGCCGTCGGCGAGACCGGCCCGGCGCACCTGGAGGTACGCGAGGCGGTCGCCGACCGGGCCGCCGCCGACCAGCGCGCCTCCCGCGACTTCACCCGGGTCGCGCCGCCGGCCGCCGCGGCCCTGCCACCACCGGCACCGACGCCCAGCGCGACACCGACGACGAAGAAGCCGCCGCGCAAGCCCGTACGTGCCCAGCGCCCCCGGCCGGTCGCCGGCCTCGACCAGCGGCAGATGGACAACGCCAAGGTCATCGTCGACGTGGGGCGGGACATGAAGATGCCCCGCCGGGCCCTGGTGGTCGCGCTGGCCACCGCCATGCAGGAGAGCAACCTCTACAACCTGGCCAGCGACGTGCTGCCGGAGTCCTTCGACCACCCGCACCAGGGCAGCGGCTCCGACCACGACTCGGTCGGGCTGTTCCAGCAGCGCCCCAGCAGCGGCTGGGGCACCGTCGCCCAGCTCATGCGGCCGGCGTACGCGGCCCGCGCCTTCTACGCCGCGCTGCGCGAGGTGCCCGGCTGGGCGGACATGAGCGTCACCGCCGCCGCCCAGGCGGTGCAGGTGTCCGCCTACCCCGACGCGTACGCCCGGCACGAGGACCGCGCCACGACGGTGGTGGCGGCTCTGATCTGACCCGCGCGGGTCAGGCGGCGCTGCGACCGGGGCGCACACCCGCCGCGGCGGTGGGGGTGTCCACCGGCACCCGCTCGCCCCGCGCCCCGGCCAGGATCTCGTCGACCCGGGACTCCCGCCGGCGGCGCGCCAGCAGGGCCGCCTCGAACTCGCGACGCGCCCGCACGGCCTCGGCGTACGCCTCCTCCCGCAACCGACGGGCCTCCTCGCGCGCGGCCTCCAGCTCGGCGCGGGCCTGCGCGAGCAGCTCGGCGGCCTCCCGTTCGGCTGCCGACGGGCGGGACGCGCCCGTCTCGACCGGGGCGGTACGGCGATGCAGGAAGTCGCACAGGTGCAGGGCGTCCGACCGGATCTGGTCCCACTCCCGGCCGGCCCCGGCGGCACCCTCCGCACGCGCCGCCAGCCGCCTCAGGCGCAGGCTCAGCTCGTCCAGGCAGGCGTCCACCTGACGCCTGTCGTAGCCGGTCTCCACCACCGAGAACCTCATGCGTCGCCCCCCAGGCAGCCGGTCCGCGTCCCCACCAGCCGATCCTGCGGTCCGGGCACGGCCGGGCGCGGCCGTTCCCGCAAAATGTTCAGGATGCGGTGGCCCGGACTTCCGGCCCCTACGGGTGCTTCGGGAGCACGACCACCCGTCCGAAGAACTCGTCGATGCGGCGTACCACGTCGTTGAAGTCGTCCAGGTCGATCGGCTTGGTCACGTACGCGTTGGCCTGCAGGGTGTAGCTGCTGACCACGTCGGTGTCGGCGTTGGAGGTGGTGAGCACGACGATCGGGATGGTCCGCAGGCTCTCGTCACCCTTGACCTCGCCGAGCACCTGCCGCCCGTCCATCCGGGGCATGTTCAGGTCGAGCAGGATCACGTCCGGGCGCTGCGCCTCGGTGTGCCGGCCCTCGCGGCGGAGGAACTCCATCGCCTCCTGGCCGTCGGCGACCACGTCGATGACCTTGTCGACGTCCGAGTCGGCGAGCGCCTCCTCGATCATCAGGACGTCGCCCGGGTCGTCGTCCACCACCAGGATGCGAACGGGGCTGGGACTGTTCTGGCCCATCGGGTTACCTGCTTCGTGGTGAGGAGGGCGTCCGGCCGCACGGCCGGCTGCTGGCGGGGAAATGTACCGGATCAGGAGGCGGCCGACGCCGTCGGGTCGACCGTGTCGCGGTCGTGGTGGAGCACGTCCGCGAGCCCGGTCACCTGGAGCACCCGGGCGACCCGCCCGGTCGCCCCGGTGAGCCGCAGCCAGCCGCCGTCGGCGGCGGCGAGGTTGTCCCCCCGGACGAACGCCGCGATGCCGGTGGAGTCGCAGAACGTCAGCTCGGTGAGGTCGAGCAGCAGCTCGCGGTGCCCCTCGGCGATCACCCGGTCGATCGTCGAGTTCAGCTCGCCGGCTGTGCCGAGGTCGAGCTCGCCCGCCAGCCGGAGGCGGACGCCGCCCCCGTCCCGCTGGGCGTACGTGACGGTGAACGTCACCGTGGCCCCTCTCGCTCCCACCGCAGGCGAACCCTTGCAGTGGTGCAAGTATATGCGACGGCCCGTCGGGCGCCCGTCAGCGGCCCGCCGCCGCCAACCCGCCCACCAGGGCACGACCCCGCTCGATGAAGGCGGCCGCGCGCGGGAAGTCGCGCAGCTGTTGTCCATAGTGCTCCAGCGTCAGCCCGACCGCGCCGGCCGGCACCCCGCGGCTGACCAGGATCTCCACCAGCCACTCGACGAACCCGGTGAACAGCGTCGCGTCGTCCACGTAGAGCGCGGCGGCCAGGAAGTCCACGATGTAGCCGAGGTCGCTGATCGTGGAGTCGAGCTGCGCCGGCGTGTAGTCCGCCGTCGACGGCACCCGCTCCCGCAGGTCGGCCAGGGCGCTGTCGATCAGCTCGCCGCGCCGCTTGACCAGGCTGGCGTACTCGTCGTCGGCCAGGTGGTCCAGCCGCGCGGGCGGCGTCTCGCGCAGCGCCCGCTCGTCGGCCACCAGGTCCGCCGCGGACGGCGCGTCGGGCGCCCACGGCACACCGAGCACACGCGCCCACTGGCCGTCGTCACCGAAGCCCCGGCCACCGACCACCACCGGCACGTCGGAACGGCGGCACGCCTCCACCATCCGGTGCGCGTGCGGCAGCCGCATCGGCAGGGCGCAGGCGAGCGCCACCGCCTCCGCGTCGTAACGGTGCAGGTAGGACACCAGGTGCGCGGCCGGGACACTGGCCCCGAGGAAGATGACCTGCCAGCCGCGCAGCCGCAGCACCTCGGCCACCAGCCGGGCCGGCAGCGCGTGCCACTCACCGTCCATGCACGCCATCACGATCCGGCCCCGGGTCGGCCGGGGGTCGGCGTACGCGGCCACCGCGGCCACCACCCGCTCGCTGATGTGGGTGGCGGCGTGCTCCTGGGCCACGCTCCACTCGTTGCGGGCCCAGCGTTCGCCCACCTCGGCCTGGGCCGGGGCGACCAGGTCCAGCAGCACCCGCTCGGCCGGCACGCCCGCCTCCAGCAGCCCGCGGGCCACCGCCACCGCGGCGGACTCGTCGGCGTCGGCCAGGCACTCCAGATAGCTGGTGAAGGCGTGGCCCGGGTCGGCCCCGACGGTCGGCACGGTCACGCGGACAACTCCCTCGTTCGTTCGGTCACGTCCGGCACCGCGTGCAGATGCCGTGGCGTCCGCCCGGCCGGGCCGGTGGCTCGCAGCGCCAGCACCGCGATGTCGTCGTGGTCGCCGTGCGCCAGCCAGTCGCAGGTCACCTGCTCGATCCGCTCGGCGAGCGCCGGCGCGGGCATCCGGTGGCAGCCGCTCACCGCGTTGAGCAGCCGCTCGGCACCGAACTGCTCGTCACCGCGCCGGCCGCCACGCGCCTCGGTCACCCCGTCGCTGTAGAACAGGCACGTCTCCCCCGGCGCCAGGTGCACAGTCACCTCACCGATGCGGGGATCCGGCACCACGCCGATCAGCATGCCGCGCAGCGGCACCACCTCGACCTCGCCGGACTCCCGCAGCAGCAGCGGCGGGAGGTGCCCGCCGCCGGCCAGGGTCAGGGTCAGGCCGCCGTCGCGGTTCGGCCGGGCCACGCCGAGCACCATGGTGGCGAACCGGCCCTGCCCGTGCGCCTGCGTGGTCTCCAGCAACGCGTCGTTGAGCAGCTTCAGCAGCCGCCCCGGCTGGGTCTCGACCCGGTGCAACGCCTGCAGGCACTGACGCAGCTGGCCGGTGAACACGGCTGCCTCCACGCCCTTGCCCGACACGTCGCCGAGGAAGAACACCGAACCGCCGTCGGCGAGCCGGTGCGAGCCGTAGAAGTCGCCGCCGATGCGCAGACCGGCCTGCGCCGGCCGGTACGCGGTGCCCCACTGCACGCCGGTCGCGGCAACCGGCTCGACCGGCAGCAGGCTGGCCTGCAACGTGTCGGCGACCTCGGCCTGGTCGCGGTAGAGCATGGCGGTGGTCAGCGCCGCGCCGGCCCGGGCCGCGAACGCGCGGACCAGGTCCACGTCGGCCTCGTCGTACCAGCGGTCGGCGCGCCGGACCACCAGCAGCGCCCCGGCCGGTGCCTCCCGGCCGGGCAGCGGCACCACCCGCGCGGTGGCGCCGGAGGCGTCCAGGCCGGGCAGCCAGCCCGCCTCGGCCGCCTGCTCGACCAGCCAGTCCAGCTCGTGCGGCTCGGTGCCGGACAGGCCGGCCTCGATCGCGGCGGGCAGCGCCGGGGCGGGCAGCATCCCGCTGTCCACGACCGGCGCGCGGTCGTCCGCGCGTACCGCCCGCCACCAGCGGGCCCGGCCGGAGCGCGGGGCGAGCACCAGGACCGCCACGTCGGCCGCCGTGGGTACGGCCAGGCGCACCACCGCGGCGGCGGCCCGATCCGGGTGCAGCGGGTTGCCGAGCTTCTCGCCCACCACGGCGAGGAACGCCGATCGGGCACGTTCGGCCAGCAGCGCGTCGGCCCGGCTGACGCTCTCGGTGACGTCGTCGACGTACCAGCAGCGCCGGCGGTGGGACAGCGCGACCGGCCGGACGCGCAGCCGGCGCCCGTGGTGGGTGAACTCGGCCGGACCGTCGCCGCGCAGCGGGGCCGGGCCGGCGGCGGCCAGCAGCTCGCCGGGCGTCGCCTCGGGGATCAGCCGCTCCGCGACCGGGCTCACGTGCTGGACGACACCGTCGGCGTCGCAGACGACGAGGCCCTCGCGGAAGTGCTCGACCACCTCGGACCAGGTGGGGACGGTGCGGTCGCGGTCGGCTGCCAGCGGCGGCAGGGCGGACGGCACCGGCGCGGCGGCGGACCACGCCGGAGGCCGTGCGGCACTCGGCGTGGAGATCCGTCCGTCGCCCGGGTCGGCACCCCTGACGTCGGCAGCAGTCACCAGCTGAGCCCCACTCTCCTCGTCGGCACCCCGGGGCGCCGGACACGGCGCCTGTGGTCACGTCTCCTCGCCCACCCTACGCCGGTGTGCCGGGACCGCCACCCCACGGCGCTGCCGGCCCGCTCGCGCGTCCTGCGAGGTGACGGCGCTGTTGTTACGATTCTGTCATCCCGGCCCGACCGGCACCCCCGCGGAAAGGCGTGACGTGGTTTCTCAACGGAGAAGGCCCGAGGCGAGCCCGCTGAGCATCTCCGTGGATCGATCCGACCCGGCCGTCCCGGTGGTGGTGGTCGGCGGCGACCTGGCGTACGCCACGGCCGCCCCGCTGCGCGCCGAGATCGACAGGCTGCTCGCCGGGCGCCCGACGGCCCTGGTGTTCGACTTCGGCGACCTGCAGTTCATGGACAGCACCGGCCTGTCCGTGATCGTGCACGCCTGGCGGGAGGGCCAGCAGGCCGGCACCGCGATCGAGCTGCGCGCGGTGCCGCGGTTCCTGGAGACCATCCTCGACCTGACCGGCGTCACCGGTCTGCTCGACCGCTCGCCGGTCGACGACGCACCCGGCCACCTCGCGCCGGGTTCGGCCGCGTCCGCGTGACCCCGGGGGTTTCCCGCCGGTGCCCGGCTGGGAACATGGAAGCGTGCCCTCCCAGATGTTGACCATCGAGGTGGACCGGCTCGCCGCCGGCTCCGCCCGGGTGCGGCTGGCCGGGGAGCTGGACTTCGACACCGCGCCGGAACTCGTCGACGCCGTCGCCCACCTGCGCCGCGACGGTCACCAAGAGCTGGAACTCGACTTCGCCGGGGTGGACCTCTGCGACTCCTCCGGGCTCAGCGCGCTCGTGGTCATCCACCGCGCGGGCACCGGGGCGATCCGCCTGCTCAACCTGAACCCGCAGATCGAGCACCTGCTGGAGCGCACCGGCCTGGCCGAACTGCTGGCCGCCCCGCCGCAGGAGCTGACCGACGGGGCCCGCGAGGCGGGCTGACCGCACCGGCCCGCCAGGCGGACCGGCAGCCGGTCCCCGGACAGGGGTGGCCCCCGACCCTGGGACCAGGGGCCGGGGGCCGGGAGGATGGCTCAGGCGGCGGGCGCGGCCTGCCGGTGCGGCGCGTCGTCGCGCGGACGCCCCGCGAGCGGAGGCTCGACGTCCTCCGGCGCTCCGGAATCGGGAGTCTGGAACAGATAACGGACGAAGTCCCCGCTCATGTCGTCGTCGTCCGCGCCGGGCCACTGCCCGACACAGTCGACGCCGACCACCTCACGTCCGCTGCCGTCGTGGTGCTCCAGCAGCGCCCAGAGGGTCACCGGGTAGGAGCGGGTGGCGTCCGGGCCGATCCGCCAGCGGGCGTACCAGCCGGGACGGGCGGGGACGATCTCCACGATCCGTTTCATGTCGACCTGCCCTTCCGCGTGCGTCGGAAGTTGTCCGGTCCGTCCGAGCCTGCCGCCCGCCGGGGTGAGCGCTCCTCACCCGCAGCGAATGAAGCCTCCGCCGGGCGGTCCGCCGTTACCTTCCCCGCAGCGCCGGGAACGCGGTCGGCGCAAGCGCAACCGACCCAGGAACGAGGTGCGACGATGCGCAAGCAGATGGAGGGCGACAACCAGCGCCGCCGGGCCCTGGCCCGCGAGGCCCGTGAGCGAGGGCTGCGGCCGAGCCAGACCGGCGCCAGCCTGAGCGCGTCCAAGCAGGTCACCTCGCTGGACCAGCACGACCGGTCCGGCCCGCCGCCGGCCGGACGGCACAAGCCGGACAGCACCCGGGGTGGCCCCGCGCCGCCGCCGGTCGCCGTCGCGGAGCAGCAGCGCCCGCTGCCGGACCCGGCACCGTCACCCGGTGTCTCGATGGGCTACCGGGAACTCGTCGACGACGTGAGCCGGCGCGCCGGGGTGGACTTCACCACGGCCAAGGTCGCCGCGGAGGGCACCGTGCTGGCCCTGGCACAGGCGCTGGACGAGGCGGAACGGGAGCGGCTGCTGGAGGCGGTGCCGCTGACCCTGCACGACGTGGTGCCGGTGTACGGCATGGAACCCCGCCGCGACCTGCCCGGCTTCCTGGCCGAGGTCGGCCGGTACAGCCGCCTCACCCCGGAGCAGGCGCGCTACCAGGCCGAGGCGACGCTCGCCGCGCTCGCCGAGGCCGACGCGGATCTGGTCGAGTCGCTGCGCGTACCCGACGAGTTGCGTGACCTGCTCGGGCCGACCGACTTCGGCGGCGGCCTGGTGGGCGCGTCCTCGGCCACCGCGCCGCTGACCGAGGCGGAGCTGCGCGACGCGCTCGCGACGCTCCCCTACTGGTCCAGCGACAGGCGCTCGCTGGTGCGCACGATCGAGCTGCCCGGCGGCAACCTGGACCGGGTGCTCGACCGGCTGGACCGGCTCAAGTCCGACGTCGGGCGGTCGCCGCAGATCGGGCGACCGGACCCGGACAACGCCGTGCTGACGGTCCGGACCCAGCAGGTCGACGGCGTGACGGCGGCGGACGTGGACCTCGCGCACCGCGTGGACGCGGCGATCGACGAGGCCGGCGCCGGAATGGCGGCCGGCTGACCCGGCGGCGGAACGGCCCCGGCCCCACGCGGGCCGGGGCCGCCCGTGGCCGCGCGGTACCGTGTCCCGCCGTGGATCACGACGACACCGAGACCCTGGAGATCGTGGTGGACCCGGCCCGCCCGTCCGGGCGCACGCTGCTGGCCGACGGGGTCGAGCAGTCGTACGTGGACGTGGCCGACCCCCGGTACCTGCACTTCGAGTACGTGCGACGGATCGCCGCCGCGGTCGACCTGGCCGCCCCGCGGGGTACGGCGCTGACCGCGCTGCACCTCGGCGGGGGCGCGCTGACGCTGCCGCGCTGGCTCGCGCGTACCCGGCCCGGCTCTACGCAGCGGGTGATCGAGCGTCATCCGGGCGTGGTCGAGCTGGTCCGGCGGAAGCTGCCGCCGTTGCCGCCGGAAGTCGTGGTGGCGCTCGGCGACGCCCGGGAAGCGGTGGCCGAGGAGCCGCCCGGGGCGTACGACGTGGTGGTGGCCGACGTGTACCGGGCGGCCCGGATGCCGCCACAGGTGGCCGCCGTCGAGTTCGCGGCGCGGGTGGCCCGGGTGCTGCGCCCGGACGGCCTCTATCTGGTCAACCTCACCGACCTGCCGCCGCTGGCGCACACCCGGGCGCAGGTCGCCACGCTGCGGGCGGTCTTCGCCGACGTCTGCCTGGTCGCGGACCGGCGGATGCTGCGCGGCCGCCGCTACGGCAACGTGGTGCTGGCCGCCTCGCCCGCCGCCGACCGTCTTCCGGTACGCCGGCTCGCCGCCCGCGTCGCCGCCGACCCGGTGCCCGGCACGGTTCTGCACGCCGCGACGCTCGACGCGTTCGCCGCCGGTGCTCTCCCGGTCACCGACGCCGACCTGGGCTGAGCCGGTTTCCGCCACGGCGCGGCGGGTAGCCGCGCCGGGTGAGCACCGCCGAGGACCGGTCCACCGCGCGCCGGACGCTGATCGTGATCGGTCTGGTCCTCGCCACCGCGGCCGGGCTGGCCCTGGTCTGGGCCACCCGGCGGGTGCTGGTGTGGGGACTGGTGGCGGTGTTCTTCGCGGTCGCCCTCAAGCCGCTCGTGGACCGTCTGGAACGTCGGGTACGCCGCCGCGCGCTCGCCACGCTGCTGGTGTTCCTCGCCGCGTTCGCGCTGTTCGCCGCCGTGGGTGCGCTGATCGTGGTGCCGCTGGTGGACGAGGTGGGCCGCTTCGCCGACCGGGCGCCGGAACTGGTGCGCGAGGCGCAGGCCGGGCGGGGACCGCTCGGGCGGCTGCTGGAGCGCTTCCACCTGCTCCGGTACGCGGAGCCCGGCCAGCTGCGCCGCTACGGCGCCCGGCTCGGCGACCCGACGGTCGGGGTGGTCCGGAGCGTGGCCCAGGCGGTCGCCGCCCTGGTCACCGTGGTGGTGCTGGCGTACCTGATGGTCCTGGAGGCGCCGAAGATCGTGGCCGCCACGCTGCGGCTCACCGGCGACGGCCCGGCCGCGCGGCTGCGGCGCATCGGGCGGGACTCGTCCCGGATCGTCACCGGCTACCTGAGCGGCAACCTGCTGATCAGCGTCATCTGTGGCGGTCTGACCTTCGTCGTGCTGTTCCTGCTCGGTGTGCCGTTCGCCGCGGTGATCGCGCTGGCGGTCGCCGTGTTCGACCTGATCCCGCTCGTCGGGGCCACACTCGGGGCGATCGCCGCGGCCGGCGCGGCGTTCCTGCACTCCCCCACCGCCGGGATCGTGGTGCTCGTCTTCTTCGTGGTCTACCAGCAGGTGGAGAACCATCTGCTGCAACCGGTCATCATGGCCCGCGCGGTCCGGTTGAATCCGCTGACGGTGCTGGTCAGCGTGCTGCTCTCGGTCGAGCTGGCCGGCCTGGTGGGGGCGCTGCTGGCGATCCCGGCGGCCGGTGTCGCGCAGGTGCTGCTGCGCGAGTTCGTGCCCGCCGGGCGGGCGGCCCTGCCGCGGCCCGCCGACGGCGACCAGGCGGACACCGGCCCGGCCGGCGGGTCGACCACGGCGGAACGGCCGCCGGCCGGCGGGTGAGGGCCGGCCGGCGGGTGCGCGTGCGGCTCAGCGACGGCGGGCCAGCTCCGGCGACTCGCTCTCCAGCGGCACCGCGTTCCCCGGGACCAGCCCGAGTTGCACGGCGGGCCGGGGCAGCGTCGCGTCCAGCGCCCAGTCCGCGGCGACCCGGGGCCGGTTGCCCGGCATGGCGAGCAGGTGGTAGCCGCGGGTGACGGCCTTGGCGGGCAGACCGGCCAGCGGCACCTTCAGCGGGTTCGCCGCCGCGTCCTTGCCGCCCAGGTCCACCACCCAGCCCAGGTCGTGGTGCTTGTACGACTTGCGCACGCCCTGCCCGTAGGAGGCGGCGATGTTGTGCGCGGCCAGCTTGCCCTGCCGCTGGGCGTGCTGCGCGGTCATCGCGCACACCTGCCCGGGGCGGGTCGGGTCGGGCACGGCGGCGGCGTCGCCGCAGGCGAACACCTCCGGGTAGCCGGGGACGTTGAGGAACTCGTCGACCACCAGCCGGCCCTTCTCGGTGCGCAGCCCCAGGTCGGCCACGAACGGGTCGGGGCGTACGCCGACGCACCAGATGAGGCTACACGTCGGGACGTACTCGCCGTCGGTGAGCATCACCCCGTCCGGCGTGGCCTCGGCGACCGAGGTGCCCATCCGCACGTCCACACCGCGTTTGCGCAGCACCCGGTCGGCGGTGACCGACATCCGCCGGTCCAGTTCGGGCAGCACCCGGGGCGCCACGTCCAGCAGCATCCAGCGCGGCCGGACCTTCAGGTGCGGACGCTGGGCCATCAGCCGGTCGGTGAACAGCTGCCCGTGCGCGGCCACCTCGGTGCCGGTGTAGCCGGCGCCGACCACCACGAACGTGGAGCGGGCCCGCTGCTCGGCCGGGTCGTCGGTCAGCTCGGCCAGCTCCACCTGCCGGACCACGTGGTCGTGCAGGAACAGCGCCTCGGGCAGGCCGCGGAAGCCGTGGGCGTACTCGGTCACGCCGGGGATCGGCAGCAGCTTGTTGACGCTGCCGACGCTGAGCACGAGCCGGTCGTACGCGAGCTGACCGTGGTCGCCCTCGATCGAGCGGTAGCCGACCCACCGGTTCTGCAGGTCGACCCGGTCCGCCTCGCCGACCACCACGCGGACGCCGTCGAGCGTGCCGGCGAGCGGCACGGCGATCCGGGTCGGCTCCACCACTCCGGCCGCCACCTCGGGCAGCAGCGGCAGGTAGAGGAAGTAGTCGGTCGTGTTCAGCAGGACGATCTCGGCCCGGTCGCGGGCCAGCCGGCGCAACGTCTTGGCCGCGTGGTACCCGGCGAACCCGGCCCCCACGATCACCACACGTGGTTTCGTCATGCCTTCTGCCGTTCCCGGGCAGACCTGCGACAAACGTACCCATGATCCATCCATCGGCAGCTATATGGACATTCCTCGTGATCGGCGCGAGGATGCCGGGATGGGAAACCACGAGAACGCCGAGGGTCGACCCACGAGGTCCAGCCGGCGTACCTTCCTCACCGCCTCCGCCGCGGCCACCGCCGCCGCCGTCGCCACCCCGCTCACCGCCGCCCCGGCCGCCGCCGCGACCGGCGCTCCCCCGGGCCCCGGCCGTCCGGCCCGCCCACAGCGGCCCGACCGCGAGCTGACCGCGCTGCTGCGCGAGATCGACAGCCGCCGGATCGAGGCCGTCGTGCGCCGGCTCGCCGCGTTCGGCACCCGCCACACCCTGTCCAGCCAGACCGATCCGGTACGCGGCATCGGCGCCGCCCGCGACTGGATCCACGCCCAGCTCTCCGGGTACGCGGCCGCGTCCGGCGGCCGGATGACCGTCGAACTGCAGTCGTACGTGCAGCAGCCCGCCTCCCGCATCCCCGTCCCGACCACCATCACCAACGTGGTGGCGACAGTGCGCGGTGACGTCACGCCCGAGCGGGTGTACGTCATCACCGGCCACTACGACTCCCGGGCCACCGACGTGATGGACGCGGTCAGCGACGCGCCCGGCGCCGACGACGACGCCTCCGGCGTGGCGGTGGTGATGGAACTGGCCCGGGTGCTGTCCACCCGCCGCACCGAGGCCACCATCGTGCTCGCCGCCGTCGCGGCCGAGGAGCAGGGACTGTACGGCTCGGCCTACCTCGCGTCGCAGCTGAAGGCCGCCGGCGCCGACGTCCAGGCAATGTTCAGCAACGACATCGTCGGCAGCAGCACCGCCGACGACGGCACCCGCGACCCGCGTACCGTGCGGTTGTTCGCCGAGGGCGTGCCGACCGCCGAGACCCCGGCCGAGGCGAGCGTGCGGCAGTCCGTCGGCGGCGAGAACGACTCGCCGTCGCGGCAGCTCGCCCGGTTCGTCACCGACGTCGCCGAGAACTCCGCCACCGGCATGGACGTGCGCGTCATCTACCGGCGGGACCGCTACCTGCGCGGCAGCGACCACATCTCGTTCCTGCGCGAGGGCTGGCCGGCCGGCCGGTTCACCGAACCGAACGAGGACTTCGCCCACCAGCACCAGGACGTGCGGGTCGTCGACGGGGTGCAGTACGGCGACCTGCCCGAGTTCTGCGACTTCGGCTACATCACCCGGGTGGCCCGGGTGAACGCCGCGACGCTGTGGTCGCTGGCCCAGGCGCCCGGCACGCCCAAGGGCGTCACAGTGGTGACCACGAACCTGACGAACGACACCACGCTGCGGTGGCAGCGCGGGCCCGAGCCGGACCTGGCCGGCTACGAGGTGGTGTGGCGGGAGACCACCGCCGACCAGTGGCAGAAGGTGCTGCCGGTCGGCGACGTCACCGAGGTGACCGTCGACCTGTCCAAGGACAACGTGTTCTTCGGCGTACGGGCGGTGGACCGGGACGGGCACCGCAGCCCGGTCGCCTTCCCGAAGCCCGGCAGCTGAGGCCGGACGGTCACCGCCCCGGCGCCGGGTCCACCACGTCCGGGGCGGTGATCGCCCACCGTTCGTGGTCGCGCCACGCGCCGTCGATGAACAGGTAGTCCGGGGAGAACCCCTCCAGCCGGAAGCCGAGCCGGCGCGCCAGCCGCTTCGACGGCTCGTTGCCGGGCTGGATGTTCGCCTCCAGCCGGTGCAGACCGAGCGGCCCGAACGCGTACTCGATCACCAGTCGCACCCCGGCCGAGGCGTGCCCGGTGCCCGCGTACGGGCGGAACGCCGCGTACCCGAGGTATCCGCCGCGCAGCGCGCCCAGCACGATGCCGCTGATGTTCGCGTACCCGGCGATCTGCCCGGTGGCCCGGTCGCAGAACAGGAACCCGGAGCTGTCCCGCCCCCGGATCTTGCGCAGGTACGCCGCATAGCGCTGGGCGTCATCGGGCGCGGACAGCCACGGATGGTGCAGGTCCCGGCTGCGCCGGACGGCGGCCACGAACTCGGTCTCGTCGGCCGGACGGGGGCGGCGGATGGCGACGCGTCCGTCGCTGCGCAGGTATCGCACAGCGCCACTCTCCGCCACCGCGTCCACCCCACCCCACCCGGGGTGCATGCACTCCCCGCCCGCCACCCACCGCCGGAGTTCGTCTCCGCACCAGCGCCCACTTCCGGCACGACCTCCCCGCGCGACGCCGCTTCCGCCTCACCCCAAGGCGGCCCGGAGATCTTGGTAGGAAACGGCCCCCAGAGGGGCCCTTCCGCACCAAGATCTCCTCCGCTCCCATCATGTGGCCCACCGGTCTCATTTCGCGGAACGATGCCTGGTAGCCCAGCAGCCGGCATCCGTCGACTCCTGCGCCGCCAGCCGTGCCGGACCGATACCTGCGCGATCTTGCACTTGGCGCCCCCCGGGTGCCCGCTTCGCGAGGTTCGCCGGGGCTCAAACTGCAAGATCGCGTGGGCGGGCGGGTCCATCCGCGCCTCGGGCGGGAACGTCCGCGCCCGGTCGGGGGGTTCGGTGCCGATGTCGGGTTCGCGGCGCCGGCCTGGCGGGGCTGTGGTTGGCGCCACCGTGAGGGTGGAATCGGTGGCGGGCGCGGGGCGTTGTACATGGCTGACAGCCCAGGTACCAGGTCGAGCGCCGGACACCGGCCCGCCGAGGCGCCCGGATTGGTCAGGGAATCGGCCCGGCCCGGTCGTCGTTACATCCCCGAGCGACGGGCACCGCCGTCCCGGAGTGACCCCGGCCCGCCGGCCGTTACATCCCCCGGGTCGAGCCGCGAGGCCACGCCGCCGGACAGGCCCCGTCGGGTCGCGCCGACCCGACCGGGAGCCACGGTCGACGGGAATGACCCCGGCCCGCCGGTCGTTACATCCCCGAGCCGCGCAGAGCAGGCCCCTCCGGGTCGCCCGCGTGCCGCCCGTCCGACGGGCACCCCTCAAGACTTTCCCCCTTCGCGGCACCCCCTGCCGCGTATCCCCCACTTCAGGGAGGCAACCATCATGGCTACCACTCTGCTGCGCAAGACCGTTCTGACCGCTGCCGGTGTCGTCGCCACCGCTGGTGGCATCGCCGGCCCCGCCATCGCCGCCCACGCCGCCCCCACCACCGGCACCACGAGCGTGGTCGCCGACCGTAAGAGCGGTCCTGGCGAGCGGGAGCTGGACGTGCGCTACGAGGCCCAGCCCAACTTCTACTTCTGCGGCCCCGCCGCCGCCCGCAACGCGCTGAGCGTGCAGGGCAAGAACATCGACGTGCACGCCATGGCCAAGGAGATGGGCACCACCGAGGCCGGCACCAACTCCATCAACGACATCACCCCCGTGCTGAACAAGGAGACCGGCGCGAAGGACGCCTACAAGTCGGTCGAGATCAGCACCCCCAAGGCCGACGACAAGCAGACCGACAAGCTTCGCGCCGACGTGGTCAAGACCGTCGACGCCGGCCGGGCCGTGGTCGCCAACATCGCCGGCACCGCCACCGACACCGACGGCACCACCCACTCCTTCGAAGGCGGCCACTACATCAGCGTCATCGGCTACCGCGACGACGGCCACACCGTCACCATCGCCGACAGCGCCGACCCGAACACCGCCACCTACCGCATGAGCATCGACAACCTCGCCGACTGGATCGCCACCCGCGGCTACAGCACCAGCTGACCAACCGCACCACCCCGCCGCGCCCACGGGTGCAGAGCAAGAGCAAGACGCACGCGGAAGGGCCCGACCCCCACCATAGGGGCCGGGCCCTTCGGCGTGTCCAACGGCTGCCTGCCGGTCATCTCGCCGTCACGCCGGTGTCGTCACCCGGACGGCTCGCTCCACCACGCTGGGTCGCACCGGATCGTCCGGGCGACCGCGAAGGAGCAGCAGTGGCAGCAGCCGAGGAGGCGGCGAGCCGCCCCGACGTGAGCGTGGTCGTGCCTGTCTACAACACGCTGCGGTACCTGCGGTCCTGCCTCGACTCGGTGCTGCGGCAGACGATCGGCCCGGACCGGATGGAGATCGTGGCGGTGGACGACGGGTCCACCGACGGCAGCGGCCGCCTGCTGGACCGGTACGCCGCGAAGCACCCCGGCACGGTGCGGGTGGTTCACCAGCCCAACTCGGGTGGCCCCGCCTCGCCCTGCAACCGGGGACTGGACCTGGCCACCGGCCGGTACGTCTTCTTCCTCGGCTCGGACGACCGGCTCGGCCCGGAGGCCCTCGAACGTCTGGTCGCCGCCGCCGACCGGTACGGCTCGGACGTGGTGCTCGGCAGGGTGGTGGGGGTCAACGGGCGGCACGTCTTCTCCGACGTGTTCGCCGACGGCAACGCGGTCGACGTGAGCCTGTTCGACTCGGCGCTGCCGTGGTCGCTGGCGAACACGAAGCTGTTCCGGCGCGACCTCGTGGACCGGCTCGGGCTGCGGTTCCCGGAGGACATGCCGGTGCTCAGCGACCAGCCGTTCACGCTCGCCGCCTGCTACCACGCGCGGCGGGTCTCGGTGCTCGCCGACTACGACTACTACCACGCGGTACGCCGGCTGGACGCCCGCAACATCACCTACCACAGCCGGGTGGAGCAGCGCCTGGTCAGCGTGGAGCGGCTCTTCGCGTACGTGGCCGGCCTGATCCCCGCCGGGGAGCGCCGGGACGCGGTGCTGCACCGCCACGTGGGCCTGGAGCTGGCGAACCTGGTCGGCGACGACTTCCGGCACCTGGACCGGGCCACGCAGGAGCGGGTGCACGCGACGGTGGCGCGGCTGGTGCGGCGGCACGTCACCGGTTGCCTGCGGGACCGGCTCGGCATCGAGGCGCGGCTGCGCCTGGGCGCGGTGACCGCGGGCGGGGTCGACGACCTGCTGGCGGTCATCGAGCAGGACAGCGACCGGGGCGTACCGGCGACGGTGTTCGCCGGCGACCGGTGGCACGCGGGCTACCCGGGCGCTCCGGCGCCGTGGACCGACGTGACCGACGTGCGCGCCGACTGGCTGGCGCGACTGGACACGGTCGACGTGAGCTGGGCCGACGGGCACACGCTGACGGTGACCACGCGCAGCCCGTACCCCCGGTTCGCGACCGAGGCCGGGCCGGTGCGGATGCTGGCCGGCCCGGTCGTGGGCGCCACCCGGATGGACGCCGGGGACCCGACCGGCCGCACGCTGCGCACGGACTTCGCGCTCGACCGGCTCCTGGCCACCGGCGGGCAGCGCCATCCGGTCCGCGCGGAGGTGGACGGCGGGCACGGGCGCGGTGGGGCCGCGGTGCGCGCCCCACGGCTCGCCGCCGGACGGCCCCGGCTGCTGCGGCACGGCGCCCGGCTGTACGGCGTCGCGGCGACCGTCGACCCGCGCAACGGTCAGCTCGTGCTGTCGGTGGTGCCGGTGACGGTGGGGCAGCTCGTCGGGCGGCTACGCCGGCGCGGGCGGCGCGGACCGGAAGCGGCGCGGACGCCGGCGCGCGGCGTGACCGGGGCGCGGGTGTCGGGGCGCCGCCCGGCCGCGGCGCAGACGTCAGGGCGCGGCGCGGAAGCCCGGCTCGGCCGGCATGGGCACCTGGAGGTACGTGGTGCCGCGCAGGTCCAGCCAGGCCCGCTGCGGCGCGCGGACCAGCCGCACCATCACCCCGGAGCAGGCGGGGCAGCGCCCGACCAGGCCCGGGGCGTGCGAGTAGACGTGCAGCCCGGCCATCGGGCCGGTCGTCCCGCAGGTGTCGCACCGCCCGGTGGTGGCGCTCAGGTCGACGGCGAACAGCTCACGCAACGGCCCGTCGAGCATGTTGCCGTCCAGGTACGACAGGTCGGTCATACGCCCTCCTCAGGTTCTCAGCCGGTCGGGCCGAACCGTTCGGTCCGCACGCGCCGGGTCGGGTGACCCAGCCCCACCAGCAGGTCGGCCACGGTTTCCACGAATCCGGTGGGACCGCACACGTAGCACAGCGGCTCCAGGTCGGGCGGCCAGCCGTGACTGTTCACGTCGGCGAGGCCGATCCGGTGCGGCTCGCCGCGCCAGCCCTCGGGCGCGGACCGGGTGTAGACGTACGCCACGTCCAGGCCCTGGTCGTCGCGGGCGCGGCGGCGCAGCTCGTCGGCGTAGATGACGTCGTCCGGGGTGCGCACCGAGTAGACGAGCCGGAACGGTGTGCGGCTGCCCGCGGCGCGGCGCGCGCGGATCATCGCCATCAGCGGCACCACGCCCGACCCGCCGCCGACCAGCAGCACCGGCGCGGTGTCGTCGGTACGCCAGACGAACCAGCCGCCGACCGGGCCGCGGACCTCCAGCGGGTCGCCCTCGGCGTAGGTGTCGGTCAGGTACGGCGACACCTCGCCGTCGGGCACCCGCTGCACGGTGACCTCGATCCGCTCGCCGTCGGCGGGGCCGGCCAGCGAGTACGACCGGGCGGCCTGGTAGCCGTCCTCGGCGGTCAGGCGCAGGTCGACGTGCTGCCCGGGCAGGTGTCCGGGCCAGCCGGGCACGTCCAGCACCAACGTCTGCGCGGTGGGCGTCTCGATCCGCCGCTCGACCAGGCGGGCCACCCGCCACATCAGCGGGGCGACGCGGCGCCCTTCGGCCGGTGCCGCCACCTCAGTCGCCCTGGTAGCGCTGCTCGCGCCACGGGTCGCCGTAGTCGTGGTAGCCGGCGGTCTCCCAGAAGCCGGGCCGGTCGTCGACGAGCAGCCGGATGCCGTGCACCCACTTCGCCGACTTCCACAGGTACAGGTGCGGTACGAGCAGCCGCGCCGGGCCGCCGTGCTCGGCCGGCAGCGGCCCTCCGTCGTACGTGTGCACCACCCACGCCCGCCCGCCGCGCAGGTCGTCCAGCGGCAGGTTCGTGGTGTAGCCGCCGTAGGAGTGCGCCAGGGCGTACCGGGCGCCGGTGTCGACGCCGTCGAGCAGCGTGTCCAGGGAGACGCCCTGCCAGGTGGTGCCGAGCTTGGACCAGCGGGTGACACAGTGCAGGTCCACCGTCGGGGTGTCCTGCGGCAGGCCCATCAGCTCGTCCCAGGACCAGCGGTACTCCGCGCCGGTCTCGCTGGTGAGCACGAACTCCCAGGTGTCGAGGGAGACGCGCGGCGTCGGGCCGGCGGAGAGCACGGGGAAGTCCTCAGTGAGGTACTGCCCCGGCGGCAGGTCGGTCGCGGACGAACGGGGCCGGCCCTGGAAGCCCGGCGAGACGATTCCCACCCGTCAGTCGTACCACCGCCGGCCGTGCCGGGGCAGGAGTTCCCACCGAGTCAGGCCCCGCCTCCGCCCGACACCTCGTGCACGACCGTGCGCTTGCCGTCGCCGCTGTCACGGGTGGCCCGCAGGCTGGTGATGGTGACGATCACCAGGACGCCGATGATCACGCCGAGCGAGGCCACCGTCGGGATCTCCGGCACGCCCTCCCAGATGCCATGCGCCCAGTGCAGGCCCAGCTTGAGACCGATGAACGCGAGGATGACGGCCAGGCCGTAGCTGAGGTGCACCAGCCGGCTCAGCGCGGCGTGCAGCACGAAGTAGAGCGCCCGCAGGCCCAGCAGCGCGAACGCGTTCGTGGCGAAGACCAGGTACGGGTCCTCGGTGATGCCGTAGACGGCGGGCACCGAGTCGACAGCGAACACGATGTCGGTGGCCAGCACGGCGACGACGACGAGCGCGAAGGGGGTGAGCGCCCGGCGGCCGTTCTGCCGGATGGTCATCCGGGTGCCGTGGTACTCGTCGACCACCGGCATGACCTTGCGCAGCAGCCGCACCGACCGCATCTTGTTGATGTCGACCTCCTGCTCGTGCCCGGAGAGGGCGTCGCGCAGCAGCTTCACCGCGGTGGCGATGAGGATGAGCGCGAAGAGCAGGAAGGCGAAGTCGAGCGTCTTGAGCGCGGCGGCGCCGAGCGCGATGAACACGCCGCGCAGCACCAGTGCGCCCGCGATGCCGTAGAGCAGCACCCGCTGGGCCAGTACCGACGGCACCGCGAACGCGGCGAGCAGCAGCATGAAGACGAACAGGTTGTCGACCGACAGCGACTTCTCGACCAGGTAACCGGTGAGGTACTCGATGCCCTGCTGGCCGCCCCAGCGGGACCAGACCCAGGCGCCGAAGGCCAGGGGCAGGGCGATGTAGAAGGCCGACCAGCCCAGGGCCTCGCGGATGGAGACCTCGTGCGGCTTCCTGGTGACCAGGAAGTCGAGCACCAGCAGGACGAGCACGCCGACGATCGTCACCGCCCACAGCGTGGGCGTCCCGATCGACGACAGCTCGGACGCAGCCAGGGGGGACAATTCGGGCATGGAACCTCCTCGAACACCGTGTCATGTTCGAGGTCTCCTTCACCCACGTTTTCGTGGGCAACCACCCGGGGCTCGCCTCTGGGGCTCGCCGTACTGACCGGAATGATTCGTGGGAAGTACTCCCCTCGCCTGCACAAGGCTAGGTCACCGCCGGACCGGACGCCAAGTCGGGACACGCATGCTTGCCCTGGTCAACCGCTGAGCCGCGGTGGAGGGCATGGCGCCAGGTCATCGCGGCCCCTAGGGTGACGCGGGTGACCAATCAGGGACCGTTGACCGGCATCCGAGTGATCGAGCTGGCCGGGATCGGCCCCGCGCCGTTCGCGGCGATGATGCTGGGCGATCTCGGCGCGGACGTGGTGCGGGTCGACCGGCTCGGTGGCGGCGGCTTCGGCGCCTTCCCGGGCGACCTGCTCAACCGCAACCGCCGCTCGGTCGCGGTGGACCTGAAGCGGCCCGAGGGCCGAGACCTGGTCCTGGCGCTCGTCTGCGAGGCGGACGCGCTGGTGGAGGGCTTCCGACCGGGAGTGGCCGAGCGACTCGGCATCGGCCCGACCGACTGTTTCGCCGTCAACCCCAAGCTGGTGTACGGGCGGATGACCGGCTGGGGGCAGGGCGGCCCGCTCGCCCACAGCGCCGGGCACGACATCGACTACCTGGCGCTGACCGGCGCGCTGCACGGTGTCGGGCGGGCCGGTGAGCGTCCGGTGCCGCCGATGAACCTGCTCGGCGACTTCGGCGGCGGCGGCATGATGCTGGCCCTCGGCGTGGTCGCGGCGCTGCACGCGGTGTGCAACGACGGGCCCGGCCAGGTGGTCGACGCGGCGATCGTGGACGGCGTGTCGGTGCTGGCCACCCAGATCCACGCGCTGCGCGGCATCGGGCTGTGGCAGGACCCGCGCGGGGTGAACCTGCTCGACGGCGGCGCGCCCTTCTACGACACGTACGAGTGCGCCGACGGGCGGTACGTGGCGGTGGGCGCGCTGGAGCCGCAGTTCTACGCCGAACTGGTCCGGCTCAGCGGGTTCCCGCTGGACGGCGACGACGCGCCGGACCGGGACGACCCGGCGAACTGGCCGGCGTTGCGGGCGGCCTGGGCGCGACTGTTCCGCACCCGTACCCGGGACGAGTGGACGGAGCTGCTGGCCGGCACGGACGCCTGCGTGGCGCCGGTGCTCGACTGGGCCGAGGCGCCGGAGCACCCGCACCTGCGCGACCGGGAGGTCTTCGTGGCGCCGGACGGCGTCACCCAGCCGGCCCCCGCGCCGCGCTTCTCGGCCACCCCCACCGCCGTGCGGCGCCCGCCGCCGTCGCCCGGCGAGCACACCGACGAGGTGCTCGCCGAGGCCGCCGGGATGGATCCCGCCCGGATCGCCGCGCTGCGCGCCGCCGGTGTGATCGGCTGACCTGCCGCCGGTTCAGCGGCGGTTCGCGGAGGCCGGGGCGAGGGCCGGTTCCACCATGTCCCGGTAGTCGCGGGGGAACTGCACCACGACGTCCTGGAACTCGCCGCCCCGGATCGCCTCGCGCATCGTGACGAACACCGCGCGTACGGCGTCCCGGGCGGTGTTCTCGTCGCAGTCGGCCCGGCGGGCGACGCGGGCGGCGAACTCCGCCGCGCCGAACCGTTCGGCCGCCTCGTCGCGTGGATACGGGCTGAGCAGCCCCTGCAGCGGCTTGGGCAGCTGCGCGGCGAGGTCCAGCACCTCGCCGCCGGTCAGCCGCTCGGCGAGTGTCTCCAGCGTGGCCCCGGTGAGCGTGGCCGCCCGGTCCTCGCTGGTGCCGGTGAGCCGGGCGACCCGGCTCACGAAGGTGAGGTAGTGCATCCGTGGTACCCCCTTCGGTGCGCCCACCGCGCCTACCCGCGACGACACGCCGGAAACGGCGCCGGGCACGCGCGCCGAGAACTTCGCGCTCCCGGGCGTGAGCGGCGGCGCGACGGGTAACCGCCGCCCGGTCATGACCCCGACTACTGCCACGAGGAGCCCGACCCATGGCGAGTTACACGGATGTCCTGGAGTACCTGTCCGCGCTGGACTACCCGGCCGGCAAGGACGACGTCATCCGCGAGGCGGAACGGGAGGGCGCGCCGCCGGACGTGTTGCAGGCGCTGCGCGCACTGCCCCCGGTGGACTACGCCAACGGCACCGAGGTGGCCCGGTCGGCCGGCATCGACGCGGCTCCGGAGGTGAGCCGGTCGCAGCGCGCGGCGCAGGCCCGGGACAACCACCCGCGCGTCTCGCAGCACCTGCGCGGCATCTGAACACGGCGACGGGCCGGCGGGCGACACGGCCGCCGGCCTCGGCGCGTGCCCGGGCGCAGGCACGCGCGCGACGGGGGACGGTCGAGGGCGGGCGCTCTCCTGTGGATCGTGCGCCCCTGGACAGGCGAGCGCCCCGGGTCACGAACCGCGACCTGGGGCGCCACGCAGCACCTGTCCTGCGCGGTTCACGCCCGAACCGGGTCGCGACCGCGTAGCGGTGAGATGTTCGCCCGAACCGGGCGGGCATCGCTGCCACGATCATCATACGACGCGACATCAGCCGAACGGGTGAGAATCGCGGAAATGTGGCCGGGCGCACGTGCGCTCAGGCGGTCACCTCGGCGTACCGCCGCTCCAGGTCCACTCTCGCCAGCGCTCCGACCAGCCACGACAGTTGCTCCGACTCGCCGCTGCCGGTCAGTCCGGCGAGGTCGCGCGCGGTGCGGCCCAGCCCGAGCCGCCGGGCCGCCGCGAGCGCCCGCCGGTCGGCCACCGGCGCCGCCTCGCGCCACAGCGCCTGCGCCTCGCGCAGGAACAGGTCGCACACCTCGTCGTCCACTCCGGGCAGCGCGGTCAGCAGCCGGCGCTCCTCGCGCAGGTCCCGGTGCGCGGCCGTCCGCAACCGGCGCAGGTCACCCCGGTACGTCTCGACGAGCGTGCGGGCCAGGTCGCCGAGGGTATCGGCGATCCCGGCCAGGTCACCGCGCAGCCCGGCGGCGCGCAGCACGCGTACCCGGTCCTCGTGCCGGGAGCGGGCCATCCGGGCCGCGGTGTCCCAGCCGGCGTCGCGCAGCGCGCCGGCCGCGTCGACCGCCCGGTGGAAGTCACCCCGGCGGGCCAGCAGGACGGCCAGGTACAGCACCTGGAACAACTGGGCCGGGTTGTTCGTCACCCGGAACCCGAAGCACTCGGCGAACCCGCGGCCGTCTCCGGCGAGCCGGCGGGCGAGCCGCTTCCGGTCCGCGACGTCGCGCGGTGCGGTGGTTGTCGGCATCCCGCCGACTACCCCGGCGACGGCGCGGCATGCGGCGGCGGGGCACGGGCCGGGGTCAGCCGGGTACGCCGCCGCTGCGGTCGCGGGCCTTGAGCCGGGTGGTGGGCAGCGCGGGCGCGGGCAGCGGCGGCGCCGCGTCGTCGGCGACCACGCCGAAGCGTCGGCCGGCCATCCAGTCCTCCCGGGCGGCCACCACCTCCTCGTGCGAGCGGCCGACGAAGTTCCACCACATCACCAGCGGATCCTCGAACGGGATGCCGCCGAGCAGCAGCAGCCGGGTGCCCGGTTCGGCGCGCAGCGTCAGCGCGCTCCGGCCGAGGCCCAGGTAGAGCAGCGCGCCGGGGGCCAGCGCCACGCCCTCGCACTCGGCGGTGCCGGACATGGCCAGCAGCCCGTACTCGAAGTCCCGGCGCAGCGGCAGCGTGGCCGGCGCCGGGCCGCGGACCTCGATCTGCGCGCCGACCAGCGGGGTGTGCACGAGCGCGGGCGAGCGTTCCCCGCCGAGGTCGCCGACGAGCAGCGTGACGTCCAGGTCGCCGTCGCGGAAGCGCGGCAGGTCGGCGTGGTGCGCGAAGGCCGGGTCACCGGCGCGGGCCGGGTCGGGCAGCGCCACCCACAGCTGCACGCCGTGCATCACCGGCGGGTGCACCAGCGGCGAGCGCTCCGAGTGCGCGATGCCGCGCCCGGAGGTCATCACGTTGAGCTGCCCCGGGCGGATGGGCTGGACGTTGCCGAGGCTGTCGCGGTGCAGGATCTCCCCGTCGAGCAGCCAGGTGACCGTCTGCAGCCCGGTGTGCGGGTGCGGCGGCACCTCCATGCCGGGCCGGTCGGCCACGTCGTCGGGCCCGAAGTGGTCGACGAAGCACCAGGCGCCGACCATCCGGCGCTGCCGCTGCGGCAGCAGCCGGCGCACCGTGGTGTAGCGGCCGAGCGGGACGTCGTGGCCGGGCAGCAGCACACTGCCCGGATCGGTCGGGCCGACGCCGGGCGGGAGTGTCTGCGCGGGCAGGGATTCGGTGCGGTCCACCGCCCCGACTGTACGCTCACTCCGCGGTGACGCTCACCGCGTTGACGCCCCCCACCAGGTCGAGGTAGAGCCGGTCGGCAGCCCGGTCCCAGCCCGGCGAGCTGACCAGGTCACCGGCGGCGATCCCACCACGGCGCTCGTCGTACAGGGTCAGGGAGCCGGCACCGGCGGCCACCCGCACCCGGGCCGGCGGCGCGCCCGGCACGGTGACGGTGAGTTCGCTGGCCCCGCCGGTCATCCGGACGGTGAGCGAGCCGTCGAGCCGGGGCAGCAGCAGCCGGGTACGCGACGCGCCGCCGACCAGGTCGATCCCGGCGAGCCGGGCCTCGCCCAGGTCGAGCCGCTGCTCGCTGACCCCGCCGATGAGTCGCAGCCGCCAGGTGACCCGCGAGTTGAGCACCACCTCGACGGCGGCCGGGCCGGGACGGCCGTTCTCCTCGATCCGCAGCCGGACCCGGTCGCCCACCAGCTGCGGGCGCGGTGTCACACCGGAGCCGTCCGGCGCGCCGATCCGATACAGGTCGTCGCCGAGGTCGGCGGCCCGCAGGGTGAACCGGGTCAGCCCGTCGGCCAGCTCGAACTGGGCGAGCCGCCGGTCACCCCGGGGCGCGGTGAGGGTCTGCGCGCCGGCCACCTCGGCGGGGCCCGCCCCGCCGGAGCCGCCGCGCCCGGGCGACGGCGGCGCGCCGCCGGAGAAGACCACGCCGAGGCGGGCCGGGTTGGACAGGGTCACCGCCACCGCCACCGCGCCGAGCACCACCACCAGCACGGCCGCCGCCGCCAGCAGCCGGGCTCCGCCGGACCAGCGGGATCGGGTCCGGCCGGGGTCGTCCTCGGATGCGGTCATGGTCGTCCCCTCTCGCCGGTCCCCATGGGGTCATACGTCCGCGTCGGCGTCCCGGTTCATTCCCACTCCGGTACGTTCCCGCACCTTGCCGGCGCAGGCGGCCAGCACGGCGTGCGCGTCCAGGCCGAGACTCTCGATCGCGACGAGCGCGGTGAACGCCACGTCGGCGAGTTCGGCGGCGACCTCCTCGCGGGTGTGCGTCACCCCCTTGCGCGGGTTCTGCCCGAGCAGCCCGATCCAGGCCGCGGCGACCTCACCGGCCTCCTCGCCGATCTTGAGGATGCGACAGGTCAGTTCGGTGTCGCCGCGGCCGTTCGCGGCGTCGAGCCAGGCGCGCGCGTCGCGCGCCGTCGTCCAGATGGTGGCGTCCACGCGGACCAGTGAACCTCACCCCGCGCACCGTTCGTATCCTGGGGCGACGCAGGCCAGAGGGTCTGCGTTCCAGGCGAGAGGAGGTGCCCGTGATGCCGGAGACGGTCGAGTCGGTGTTCGCCGGCGTGGTCGCCCGGAACCCGGGAGAGCCCGAGTTCCACCAGGCGGTCCGCGAGGTGCTGGAGAGCATCGGTCCGGCTCTGGCCCGGCATCCGGAGTACGCCGAGGTGGTCGAGCGCGTCTGCGAGCCGGAGCGGCAGGTCATCTTCCGCGTGCCGTGGGAGGACGACCAGGGCCGGGTACGGGTCAACCGCGGCTTCCGGGTGGAGTTCAACAGCGCGCTCGGCCCGTTCAAGGGCGGGCTGCGCTTCCACCCGTCGGTCTACCTGGGCATCGTGAAGTTCCTCGGCTTCGAGCAGATCTTCAAGAACGCGCTGACCGGGCTGTCCATCGGTGGCGGCAAGGGCGGCGCGGACTTCGACCCGAAGGGCCGCTCGGACCGCGAGGTGATGCGGTTCTGTCAGAGCTTCATGACCGAGCTGTACCGGCACATCGGCCCGCAGACCGACGTGCCGGCCGGTGACATCGGGGTGGGCGGCCGGGAGATCGGCTACCTGTTCGGGCAGTACAAGCGGATCACCAACCGGTACGACGCGGGCGTGCTCACCGGCAAGGGCCTGGCGTACGGGGGTGCGCAGGTGCGCCGGGAGGCGACCGGGTACGGAGCGGTGTTCTTCGCCGACGAGATGCTCCGCCAGGCCGGGGACAGCCTGGAGGGCAAGCGGGTCGTGGTGTCCGGCTCCGGCAACGTGGCGATCTACGCGATCGAGAAGGTGCACCAGCTCGGCGGCACCGTGGTGGCGTGCTCGGACTCCGGCGGCTACGTGGTCGACGAGAAGGGCATCGACCTGGCGTTGCTGCGGGAGCTGAAGGAGCAGCGCCGGGGGCGGCTGGCCGAGTACGCGGAGCACGCGCGCAACGCGGTGGCAGTCCCGGACCGCAACGTCTGGGAGGTGCCCTGCGACCTGGCGCTGCCCTGCGCCACGCAGAACGAGATCGGCGGCGCGGAGGCGGCCGCGCTGGTCGCCGGCGGCTGCGTCGCGGTGGTGGAGGGGGCGAACATGCCCACCACGCCGGAGGCGGTGCGGATCCTCGGCCGGGCCGGGGTGCGGTTCGCCCCGGGCAAGGCCGCCAACGCCGGCGGTGTGGCGGTGAGCGGGCTGGAGATGCAGCAGAACGCCAGCCGCGACACGTGGACGTTCGGCGAGTCGGAGCAGCGGCTGCGCGAGATCATGCGGGACGTGCACGACAGGTGCTGGGCGACGGCCGAGGAGTTCGGCCTGCCCGGCGACTACGTGGCCGGCGCGAACATCCAGGGGTTCCGGCGGGTGGCCGAGGCGATGCTGGCGCACGGCCTGGTGTGAGCGGACGGCGGGACGGAGACTGTCGGTTCGGTCAGTCAGTGATTGACAGCTCTCGACGCCCGGCCTAGGTTCAGGGCGCTACCGGCCGGTAGGCATCCGTCCCGCGTCGTCACCCCCGTCCCGGGGTGGCACCGTCCCCCCGGGGAGCAGCGATGCAGCCCTCACCCGTCCGCCGCCGGCTGCTCGCCGTCGGCGCGGCCCTCGCGTTGACGCTCGGCCTCGCCGGCGCGGCCCCCGCCGCCGCCACCGGCCGCGACGACGGCAGCGGCCCGCTGCCCGGCTACACCATCGTCAACCCGCCGCTGCCGCCACTGGTCGTCGGCGGTGCCGCCACCACCGTGCGGCAGGGCGTGCACGCGAACGCCGGGTACGTCATCGAGATCCCCAAGCGCTGGAACGGCGAGCTGGTGATGTGGGCGCACGGCTACCGCGGCCAGGGCACCGAGCTGTCGCCCGAGCCGCCCGCCTACGACCTGCGGCAGCGCCTGGTGGCGCAGGGGTACGCGTGGGCGTCGTCGTCGTACGACCGCAACGGCTACGACGTGCGCTCCGGCGTGCGCAGCACCAAGGCGCTGGCCGACCTGTTCAGCCGTACCGTCCGGCGCCCGCACCGGGTGCTGATCGCCGGGGTGTCGATGGGCGGCCACGTCATCGGCCGGTCGCTGGAGCAGTACCCGGGCTTCTACGCCGGTGCGCTGCCGATGTGCGGGGTGCTCGGCGACCAGGAACTGTTCGACTTCTTCCTGGACTACAACCTGGTGGCGCAGGCGCTGGCCGGGGTGCGCGCGTACCCGACGCCGCCCGACTACCTGACCTCGGCGGTGCCCCGGATCCAGGTCACGCTCGGCCTGGCCGGGCTGACCCCGGGCGGCCCGGACACCACGAACGCGCTCGGCAAGCAGCTGCGCGCGGTCACCGTGGAGCGCTCCGGCGGGCCGCGCCCGGGCGCCGACGCCGCGTTCGCGGTGTGGAAGGACTTCCTGTTCGGCATCGCGGTCAGCGAGGCGGACGGCTCCCCCGCCCGGCGGCCCGGTCAGCTCGCCACGAACCTGTTCACCAGGTACGCGCCGAACCAGCCGGTGAACCTCAACGCGACGGTGCAGCGGGTCGCGCCGGAGAACCTGCGCCAGCGGCTCTCGCCAAGCCTGACCGAGGTGCCCCGGATCGCCGGGCGGCCCACCGCGCCGGTGCTCAGCCTGCACGGGCTCGGTGACCTGTTCGTGCCGTTCGGCATGGAGCAGGCGTACGCCCGGGACGTGGCCCGGCACGGCCGCTCCCGGCTGCTGGTGCAGCGGGCGGTGCGTACCGCGCAGCACTGCGAGTTCAGCCCGGCCGAGGCCGGCGCCGCCTGGGACGACCTGACCCGCTGGGTGCGTACCGGGAAGCGCCCGGCCGGTGACGCGGTCACCGACCGGCGCGCGGTGGCGGCGCCGGACTTCGGTTGCCGGTTCAGCGACCGGGCCGCGCGGGCGGCCGGCGCCGGCACCCGCCCGCTCTACCCGTCCTGCTGAGGTGTCTCAGTCCTCCGCCCGGCCGTACCAGCCGCCCCGGTAGACGGTGCCCGGAGTCGCCTGCGGCTCCGGCTCCGGCTCGAGCTGCGGCTCCGGCGACAGGTCGCCGGCGGTGCGGCGGGAACGGCGGACCCGGCTGACCACGAACCAGCAGGCACCGGCCACCACGGCCACGATGACGACCTTCTGGAACGTGCCCGCGTACGCCTCGACCACGTGCCACTGCTCGCCGAGGAAATACCCGGCGAGCACGAAGGTGGTGTTCCAGATCAGGCTGCCCAGCGCGGTGTAGAGCAGGAAGACCGGCACCGGCATCCGTTCCACACCGGCCGGGATGGAGATGAGACTGCGGAAGATCGGAATCATCCGGCCGAAGAACACCGCCTTGACGCCGTGGCGCAGGAACCACGCCTCGGTGCGGTCCACGTCCTCCAGCTTGAGCAACGGCAGCCGCGCGGCCAGGGCGCGCATCCGGTCCCGCCCGAGGGCCGCGCCGATGTAGTAGAGCGCCAGCGCCCCCACGATCGACCCGAGCGTGGTCCAGAAGATGGCGCCGGCCAGGCTCATCTTGCCCTGGCTCGCGGTGAAGCCGGCCAGCGGCAGGATCACCTCGCTGGGGATGGGCGGGAACAGGTTCTCCAGGGCCACCGCGAGGCCGGCGCCCGGGCCACCGAGCCGTTCCATCAGGCCGGTGACCCAGCCCGCCACTCCGTCGCCGGTCGGTTCCGCGGCCCGCGCGGTGCCCGCCCGGGGGACGGCGAGCAGCTGTGCGTTTCCGATCATCCGACCAACGTTACGGGGCGAAGCCGCGGACGACCACGCGTCATGGAAACCATTATCGTGTACGTCATGCGTACGCCGTTGCGGATCGCCGTCGCCCAGCCGCTGACCCGCTCCCACGACGTCGCGGGAAACGCCGACCGGCACGCCGACGCGGTACGCGCCGCCGCGGCCCGCGTGGTGGTCTTCCCGGAGATGTCGCTGACCGGGTACGAACTGGACGCCGCGCCGCTGGACCCGGACGATCCCCGGCTCGCGCCGCTGCGCGCGGCGTGCGCCGAGACCGGGACGCTGGCGCTGGCCGGCGCACCGGTGCCCGGACCGCACATCGGGGTGCTCGCGGTCGACGCCGAGGGCGTGCGGGTGGCGTACCGGAAGATGTGCCTGGGTGGCGCGGAGCCGCGGCACATGCGGCCGGGCCGGGAGCCGGCGGTGCTCGATGTGGACGGCTGGCGGCTGGGCCTGGCGGTGTGCAAGGACACCGGTACGCCGGAGCACGCGGCGGCGACTGTGGCGCTCGGCGCGGACGCCTACCTGGCCGGGGTGCTGGAGTCGGCCGACGACGCGGCGGTGCCGGAGGAACGCGCCCGCCGGGTCGCCGCCGCGCACGGGGTGTGGGTGGTGACGGCGAGTTTCGCCGGCTCTACCGGAGGCGGGTACGCCCGCGCCGCGGGCGGTTCGGGGATCTGGTCACCTGCGGGTGAGCCGGTGGTCCGCGCCGGCGCGGACGCCGGTACGGTGGTCACCGCCACCCTGCGGTGACGCTCAGCCCTCGGCGCCGCCGCGCAGCCGCTCGTAGCCGTCGATCAGCTTCCGCAGCGCGGCGGCGGTGACCGGGTCGATCTTGTCGTCCTCGGCGGCGTCCTCGATCTTCTCGCGCAGGTCCTCGACCCGCTTGTCCCGGTCCTTCGGCTTGCCCCGGTCCAGCTCGCCGGCCTTCTTGCGCAGGTCGTCGGCGGTCTTGCGGTCGATCAGCCCGATCGACTCGGCCCGGTCGAGCAGCTCACCAAACCGGTCGCCGAGCTGACGCAGCGTCACCGGTTCGGGTGCCGCCGACGTCGGCGCGGCGCTGCTGGGCTTCGGGGCGGGCGGCTCGGCTGCGCCGGTCGACGGACCGGCAGTCGGCGCGGCGGCCGGTGGCGTGCCGGAGCCGTCGCTCCACAGCAGCGAACCGACGACCGCGAGCAACAACACCACCGCACCGGCCACCAGCAGGCCGAACAGCCGGTTCGACGAGACCGCCGGGCGCGGCGGCGCGACGGGACGCCCCACCGGGCGGGACGCGACGGCCGGGGACCGCTCGACCAGGGTGGGCGGGTGCGCCACCGGCGCCACGGTCGGCAGGATCGCGGTCGGCGGGTCCACCGGACGGCCCGCGCCGAGCCGGTCGGCGAGCCGGGCCGCCGCGGGCCGCCGTGCCGGGTCCACGTCCAGGCAGGCCAGGACCAGATCGGCGACCTCCGGCGGCAGGCCGGGCACCCGCGGCGGCGGCACCGGCGGCCGGTTGCGCCGCACGTCGAGCACGTCGTCCCAGCTGTGCACCGGCAGAGGCGCCCGGCCGGTGAGGCTGCGGTACAGCAGGACGCCGAGCGCGTACACGTCGCCGGCCGGGTTCGCCGGGCCGGGGTCGAGGCGTTCCGGGGCGAAGTAGGCGGGGGTGCCCATCAGCAGCGCGCCGGTCTGCCCGGTGACCGGGTGCGGGCCGGCGGGCGCGGCGATGCCGAAGTCGAGCACCTTCGCGCCGGTCTCGGTGAGCATCACGTTGGCGGGCTTGATGTCGCGGTGCACCACGCCGATCCGGTGCGCCGCGGCCAGCGCACCGGCGACCTGCCCGGCCGTGCGGACCGCGTCCGGCCAGGCCAGCGGCCCGCCGGCCAGCCGATCGGCCAGCGTCTGACCCTCCACCAGCTCCATCACCAGGTACGGGACGACGACGCCGCTGTCCAGCGTCGCCTCGCCGTAGTCGTACACCTGGGTCACGTGCGGGTGGGTGAGCCGCGCCGCCGCGCGGGCCTCGCGCTGGATCACCGCCCGCAGTTGCGGGTCGGCGGCGAGCTGCCCGGCGAGGGCCTTGACCGCGACGGGCCGGTGCAGCACCTCGTCGTCGGCGCGCCACACCTCGGACATCCCGCCGAGACCGATGCGTTCCCGCAGGACGTACCGGTCGTGCAGGCGCAGAGCGGGCGTGAACGGCGACATGATGCCTCCAGTCTGCCCGTCCGGTCCCCGTGCCCGTCAACCGCCCGGCGCACACCCGCCGATCAGGGCTTGCGGGCGACCCCGCCGTACATGCTGACGTCGACCACCGACGGGCGCGGCTCGGGCTCGCCGTCGGCGCGCCACTCGGCGACCGAGCAGACGCCCGGCTCGACCAGCTCCAGGTCGTCGAAGAAGCGCACGATCTCCTCCCGGCTGCGCAGGTTGATCACGCCGTGCGGGCCGCCGCCGCGAGCCGCCGCCTTCGCCTCGGCGGCCACCTCGGCCGGCAGGTAGTCGTGGGTGGCGTGCGAGGCGGCCAGGTAGCTGCCGGCGGGCAGCGCGTCCAGCAGGCGGCCGACGAGCGCGTACGGGTCCTCGCCGTCGGGCACGAAGTGCAGCACCGCCAGCAGCATCAAGGCCACCGGCTGGGACAGGTCCAGCGTGCGGTGCAGCTCCGGGTGGGCGAGGATGCGCTCCGGGTCACGCAGGTCCGCGTCGAGGTACGCGGTGGCGCCCTCGGCGGAACTGGTGAGCAGCGCGCGGGCGTGGGCCAGCACGATCGGGTCGTTGTCGACGTAGACGACCCGGGCGCGCGGGTCGGTCGCCTGCGCCACCTCGTGCGTGTTGTCGGCGGTGGGGATGCCGGTGCCGATGTCCAGGAACTGCCGGATGCCCGCCTCGCCGGCCAGGTGACGCACCGCGCGGCGCAGGAACCGCCGGTTCTCCAGCGCGCTGATCCGGATGGTCGGGAACCGCTCGGCCATCGCGTCGCCGGAGTCCCGGTCGGCCTGGAAGTTGTCCTTGCCGCCGAGCCAGTAGTTGTACCGGCGGGCGGGGTGCGCCACTGTGGTGTCGATCCGGCCGGCGAGCGGCCCGGAGTCGGGTGCCGTACCTGGTGCGTCGCTGCTCAAGGCCGCCTCCACGACTCGCGTGCCGCCGTCCACTGTCTCCGGTCGGCGGCCATGCTACTGCCTGCCTCCGCGCCGTTCAGGCCGGGTACAACTCGTCGCGCAGCCGGGCCAGCATCTCCGGGGTGCGCTCCGGTGGCGCGGCCTCCACGCACAACCGTTCCATCGCCTCGGCGTAGAAGTCGAGGTCGTCGCGCTTGTCCAGGTAGATCGCGCTGGTGAGCTGCTCGATGTAGACGATGTCGGGCAGGTCGGCGTCGCCGAAGCGCAGGATGCTGAACGCGCCGCTGGCCGCAGCGTGCCCGCCGGCCGCGAACGGCACGATCTGCAACCGCACGTGCGGGCCCGAGGTCGCCTCGATCAGCGCGTCCATCTGCTCGCGCATCACGGCGGCGCCGCCGATCGGGCGGCGCAGCACCGCCTCGTCGAGCACCGCCCAGAGCTGCGGCGGGTTCGCGCGCCGCAGCAGCTCCTTGCGCTGCATCCGCAGCTCCACCCGCCGGTCCAGCTCCGCCGCCGACGCGCCGCGGTGGCCGAGCAGGATGACCTCGCGGGCGTACGCGGCGGTCTGCAACAGGCCGGGTACGAACTGCACCTCGTACGTGCGGATCAGCGCGGCCGCCGCCTCCAGGCCCAGGTACGACTGGAACCAGGCGGGGAGCACGTCGCCGTAGCGGTGCCACCAGCCCGGGCTGTTCGCGTCGCGGGCCAGCTTGAGCAGCGCGTCGCGGTCCTGCGGTGCGGTGACGCCGTAGAGCGTGAGCAGGTCTGCCACGTCGCGCTCCTTGAAGCCGACCCGGCCCAGCTCCATCCGGCTGATCTTCGACTCCGACGAGCGGATCTCCCAGCCGGCGGTCTCACGGCTGACGCCGGCGCTCTCCCGCAGCCGGCGCAACTGCCCGCCGAGCAGCATGCGCAGCACTGTCGGACCGCTTGTCGGACCACCCTCGACGGGCACCGTCGCCACCTGACCGCCCTCGCATCCCGACCGCCACGGCCGGGCACCCTCCCGGACCGACGAGTAAGCATGCCATGAACCGACAGTGAGGTGAACTCCTCCGGGCGGACGGATTCAGTCCCGTGTACGGGACGGCGGAATCAGGTGGTCGAAGTCGCCGTCCCGGGCGCCGAGCACGAAGGCAGCGATCTCGTCCACTGTGTAGATGAGCGCCGGGCCCTCCGGGTGCCGGGAGTTGCGAACCGCGATGCCGCCACCGCCGGGCAGCTCGGCCAGTTCGACGCAGTTGCCGCTGGGGTTGCTGCGGCTGCTCTTGAGCCAGCGCATCGGTGGCAACTCGGTCGCGGGCACGCCGTTCGGAGGTTGCTGCATGGGCGTCCTTCGGGATGAGCCAGCCGAGGCCGCGGGGAGGAGCGGTGGGTGGCGACGTCTGTCGACTGAGGAGTGAGATGCACGTGCATCTGCTATTGCATCTGCAATGGACAGAGAGCATGATAGCCGAAATACGGTGTGCCGGTTCGTTCACGTACGGTGACCCGAGCCCGGCCCCGGGGACGCCGCTCCGCGCGGCTTCGGGACTGCGGTGAGGAGGACGCGTTGGCGGATCCGATGACCATCGCCTCCGGCATCTCCGCGGCGGGCGCGATCGTCTCGGCCTGGCAGTTACGCCGCCGCGCGCTGCGCGCCGAAGCCGAGATCGACCTGCTCCAGGCCGAACTGGCCGCCGAGCGGCACGCCGCCAGCCACGACCCGCTCACCGGGCTGCCGAATCGCCGCGCGTTCTTCCGGCTCGCCGCCGCCCTGCTCACCGACCCCGCCGGCCAGCCGCTCGTCGCCGTCGTGCTCGACCTGGACAACTTCAAGCAGGTCAACGACCGCTACGGGCACGCCGCCGGAGACCAGGTGCTGGTCTGCGTGGCGCAGCGCCTGGCCGCGTTCGCCGGGCCCAACCTGGTCGCCCGGCTCGGCGGCGACGAGTTCGCCGGCCTGCTCGCCAGCCCGACGCCGGACCGTCGGTGGATCGAGCACGCCACCCGGCGGCTCTGCGAGGCGCTCGCCGCGCCGATCCCCCTCGGTGCGCGCAGCATCCAGGTCACCGCCTCGGTCGGGCTCGCGCCGGTGCACTGCCCCACCCAGCTCACCG
This sequence comes from Micromonospora sp. WMMA1949, assembly GCF_027460145.1. Classification (NCBI taxonomy): domain Bacteria; kingdom Bacillati; phylum Actinomycetota; class Actinomycetes; order Micromonosporales; family Micromonosporaceae; genus Micromonospora; species Micromonospora sp. WMMA1949. Next base: position 6,154,959 of record NZ_JAPZBG010000001.1, read on the forward strand.
ACGCGCTCTGCCGCGCCGACGCGGCCATGTACGAGGCGAAGACGCTCGGCGCCGCCCGCCCGGCGCGCCAGCTCGTCGCGGAGTGCTGACCGCGCTCCGCCCGCCCGGTGTACGTGCCGGCTCCTGACGTGCCCGGTCCCGGCGTGCCCGGCCGCGGCCCGGTCGGCGCGCTCCGCCCTGCGGTGGGTCAGCGCCAGCCGTAGCTGGCGCGCAACGCCTGCCCGACCCGGTCGAACCGGGGCCGGTCCAGCACCGCGCCCTCGCGGCGAATGCTGTCCTCGCGCATGGTGAGCACCCGGTCCAGGCGTACCCAGCTCGGCCGATTGTCCCGGTCCCACTCCCCCGGGCCCAGCGCCAGCCAGTGCCGCTGGCCGTCCCGGTCACTCTGACTGGACAGCATCAGCCCGAACAACGTGCGGCTGTTCCGGCCCACCACCAGCACCGGGCGGTCCTTGCCCTGGCGCGGGTCGTCCTCGTACGGCACCCACGTCCAGACGATCTCACCCGGGTCGGCCTGGCCGTCCGGCTCCGGCGCGTACGACAGCTCGCGGCGCTGCAACGCGCTGACCTGGCGGCGGCGCGCGACCTGTGCCGGGATCGGCCCGCCGGGGCGGGTGGGGGCGGGCACGCCCCGGGTGATCCGGCCGAGCCGCGACGCCACGTTCTTCAACAGACCTGCCACGGCGGGCAGCCTATCGGCCGGGGTACGCGGCCGATGGAATCGGGTCGCCGGTGCGGGTACGCGGTGCCATCATGCCCCGGTGACAGTGCCCCGCCACCAGATCCGCGCCACGTTCACCGACACGTCGGTCACCGTCTACCAGGCGTACCCGCCGGAGATCGCCGACGCGGCACTGCGCGCGGGCCGGTTCGTGCCGCCGTTCAAGCGGGAGCGGATGACCTGGATCAAGCCGTCGTTCCGCTGGATGATGTACCGCTGCGGCTGGGCCCTCAAGCCGGGCCAGGAACGGGTGCTGGCGATCGACATCAGCCGGGCCGGCTTCGAGTGGGCCCTGCGGCACGCCTGCCTCAGCAGCTACGACCCGCGCCTGCACCCGGACCGGGAGGCGTGGCGGCACCGCCTGCGGGTCAGCCCGGTGGGGGTGCAGTGGGATCCGGAACGCTCGCTGCGGCTTTCGCCCCTGTCGTACCGCTCGTTGCAGGTCGGCCTGACCGGCGACGCGGTACGCCGATACGTTGACGAGTGGACGGTGGGGCTCACCGACGTCACCGGGCTGGCCCGGTCGGTGCACGGCCGGCTTACCGACGGCGACGAGGCCGGGGCGACGGCGCTGCTGCCGGTGGAGCGGCCGTACCCGCTGCCGGCCGAGGTGGCCCGGATCGTCGACGCCGCCTGAGCAACCCCGGCACCGCACGGGCGCCGCGAGGCGCGCTGTTAATAAGGGGCCCTTCTACTACCGGAGGCGTTAACAGGGGGCCCTTCCTTACGCTGGGGGCGTGCAGCTACCCGACGATCTGCCGCTGTTCGAGCGCAGCGCGGTGCGGCTGGTGGTGCTCGACACCACCGACCGCCTGCTGCTGTTCCACACCCGCGACCCGGATCACCCGGACCTCGGCGTGTGGTGGGAGCTACCCGGCGGCGGGCTGGACCCGGGCGAGACGTACCGGGAGGCGGCCGTCCGCGAACTGCGCGAGGAAACCGGCATTGCCATCGGCCCGGACGAGGTGGGCGCGCCGACGTGGCGACGGCGGGCCAGCTTCCGGCACCGGCAACGCCGCCACCTCCAGGACGAGGTAATCGTGGCGGTACGGCTGCCCGGCCCCGGGCCGGACGTGGACGAGGCGCTGCGGATGGACTACGAGGTGGAGGACTACTTCGGGTTCCGCTGGTGGCCGCTGGCCGAGGTGCTCACCGAGCGGCCGCGCTGCTACCCCGGGCGGCTGCCCGAACTGCTGCCCGCCTTCCTGGCCGGCGAGGAGATCGACGAGCCGTTCGAGCTGTGGTCCTGAGCGCGGGCGTGCCACGCGGCGCGCGAGCGGGCAGAGTGGAGCGGTGACTCCCCTGCGCGCACCACTGGCCCGTTACGCCGAGCGGCTGCACCGCGCCGCCGGCGACACCCACCACGTCGCCTCCCCGCTGGGCGCCTGGCTGCTGCTGGCGCTGACCGGCCCGGCCGCCACCGGCGACACCCGCGCGGCGCTGGCCGAGGCACTGGGCGCCGATCCGGACGACGCCGCCGCCGAGGCCCGGGCGTTGCTCGCCGCGCCGCACCCGATGGTCGCCGCCGCCACCGCGCTGTGGGAACGCACCCCGGCTCCGGAGCTGGCCGCGTGGCGGGCCACCCTGCCCGACGCCACCGAAACAGGCCCGCTGCCCGACCAGGCGGCACTCGACGCCTGGGCCCGGGAGCGTACCGGCGGACTGATCGACACCTTCCCGGTCGACCTCGCCCCGGACACGCTGCTGGTCCTGGCCAGCGCGCTCGCGACCCGGGTGTCGTGGGCCGACCCGTTCGACACCGCCCCGGCCACCGAACTGGGCGCGGGCAGCGCCTGGTCGGGCCGGCTGAGCCGGGTGCTGCGGACGCCGCCGTCCGGGCACCGCTGCTGGGTGGCGGCCACCGACCGGGCCGGGGACGTGGCGGTGCACGCGGTGCCGGCCGGCGACGACGGCGCCGGCATGCTCGTGGTGTCGGTGGCCGCCGCGCCCGAGGTACCGGCCGCCGACGTGCTGGCCACGGCGCAGGAGCTGGCGAGCGCCGCCGCGCTACTGCCGGACTCGATGCCGGGCCGCCGGTCGCTGTACGACCTGCCGCTGGGCGAGACACCGCTGTGGACGGTGCGGGAGGAGCCGATCCAGACGTACGCGGCGAACCCCCGGGTGGAACGCGCCACCGCGGTGCTGCCCTGCTGGTCGGCGCGCAGCCGGCACGCCCTGACCGCGCCCGGGTTCGGCTTCGACGCGGCGGCGCGGGCACTCGGCGAGCTGCTGGGCCTGGCCGGGCCGGGGTTCGACGCCGCGCAGTCCGCGGTGGCCCGGTTCGGCCGCCACGGCTTCGAGGCGGCCGCGGTGACCGGGTTCTTCACGGTGACCAGCGCGCCGCCGGAGCGGGTCGCCCGCATCGCGGAGCTGCGCTTCGGTCACCCGTACGCGGTGGTCGCGGTGACCACCGACCCGGCCGGTGGGCCGTGGCACGCGCTGCCCGTCTACTCCGCCTGGGTGGCCGACCCGGAGGAGTTGCCCGCCGACGACGCCGGGTAGGCCGCGAACGCGCTGGTGAGCTGGTCCAGTCCCAGCGAGCCGAGTTCCAGCGCCCGGTTGTGGAACGCGCGCCGGTCGCCGGGGAACGCCACGCGACCGTCGCGCCACACCCGCTCCCCACCTTGTAGGTGAGCGCCTGCCCGGGCCGGCCCAGGTACCGGGCGACCTCCAGCGGCGCGTACGGGCCCTGGTGGCAGCGGTCGCGCAGCAGGTCCAGCGCGGCCTGCGGCGTCCACGGCGTGCTGCCGCCGGGCATCGGCAGCCGTAGGTGCAGGCCGATGTCGAGCACCACCCGGGCCGCCCGCAGCAACTGCATGAACAGGTGGCCCAGCCGGGCGCCCGGCTGCTCGTAGAGTCCGAGTTCGTCCATCAGCCCCTCGGCGTACAGGGCCCAGCCCTCCTGGGCGCCGGAGAGCCCGCCGAGCAGGTTCAGCCGCTGCCCGGGGCCACCCCGGCACGCCTCCGCGCCGAGATGCAGATGGTGGCCGGGAACGCCCTCGTGGTACGCGGTGCTGTACGCCCACCAGGTCGGGAAGCGCTCCTGTCCCTCGGGCAGCAGCCAGGAGACCCGGCCCGGCCGGGTCAGGTCCCGCGACGGCGCGATGTAGGCGGTGCCGCCCGACGTGGTGACCCGTGACTCGATGCGCCGCAGCGGCGCGGGGATGTCGAAGTGCGTACCGTGCATCCGCTCGGTGGTGGCCTCCAGCAGCTCCTGGAGCCAGGCGGCGAATTCGTCCCGGCTGCCCAGCACACCTGGCGCGTCGGGGCGGTCGAGCCGTTGAAGCACCTCGGGCACCGTGCCACCCAGGGCCTTCGCCTCGGCGACGAGTTCCGCCTCGATCGTGGTGAACTCGTCCCAGCCCCACTCGTACAGCTCGCGCAGGTCCGGTTCCGTGCCGAGGAAGGTCCGCACCCAGAGCGCGTACCGCGCCGGGCCGAACGCCTCGTCGTCGCGCGCGAGCGGCGCGAGGTCCGCGGTGAGCGTCGTGGCGAACCTCCGGTACGCCTCCCGCGCGTCCCGCGCCGCCGCCTGCAACGACGCGCGCTGCGGGCCGTCGCCGTAGCGCTGCACGAGCGCCGTGTCCTCGTCGATCCAGGTGCGGCAGCGCTGCGTCACCAGGTCCACCTGGCGTCGCGTGGGCAGGTGACCGCGTTCGGCGGCGAGCAACAGGCTCCGGGCGTACCCGCAGAGTGCGGCCGGGATCGCGGCCTGGCGGGCGCCGACGCGGGCCCAGCCGTCCTCGGAGGCCGCGCGCCCGGCGTCGCGGCCCGGCACCGCGGACTCGACGCACTGGCGGATGAGCTGGAGCGGGCCGGTGGCCGCGGCGTGCAGTTCCCGCAGGTCCTCTCCGGCGTCGTGGAAGGCGATCCGGGCGCGCAGCCGTTCGGTGAGGTGAGCGTACAGCGGGGTGATGGGGAGCGCCTCGATCCGGCGCAGGGCGCGGGCGGCAAGATCGGCGCGGGCCTGGTGACCGTCCGGGCTGTAGTCGGTGAGCCCGTCGACGTCCTGCTCACCGGCCTCGACCACCGCCGCGCACGGATCGAGGCGGGCCGCCTCCCGCAGCAACCCGTCGGTGACGTCCTCGCTCATTGCACCGATGCTAGCCCCGGTGATCAAGGAGTTCGTGCCTGCCGGAGGGCCCGGAAAGGACACGAACTCCTTGATCAGCCGGATGGGCGACGGGGTCAGACCGAGACCAGCTCCTTCTTCTCGGCCTTGGCGGCCAGGCGCTTCTCGCGCTCCTGGGCGCCGATCAGGTCGTCCGGCAGGGAGTCCTCGACCTCGATGTCGAAGCGGCGCAACAGCCGGATCGAGAAACCGCCGAGGGTGATGAGGATCAGCGCCACGCCGAAGCAGATGTACGCGAAGCCGATGCCCCGGCCCGGGCCGGTGCCGATCACCGCGCCCACCGAACCGGCCAGCGCCCCGCCCGGGGCGAGCATCGGCTCGAACAGCGCGGTGGCGCCCGGTGCGAGCAGCGCGAACCCGATCGGCAGCGTCGACCAGGAGATGGTCTGGTTGAGGCTGAACACCCGGCCGTGGAAGCGCTGCGGCACCTTCACCTGGACGATCGTCGCGTAGATCGACTGCGCGGTGGTCATCGACATGGCCAGCCAGCAGAAGCCGACGCAGATCATCGCCACCGACGCGTCTAGGCCGATCAGCACGCAGCCGATGGCGGTGCCCATGTTGCCGATCAGCACGCCGATCATCCGGCGCTTACGCGGACCGCCCCACAGCGACATGAGGACGCCGCCGAGCACCGCGCCGACCGCCTCGGCCAGCGCGACCTGCGCCACCTGGGTCGGGCTGCCGAACGACAGCACCAGCGGCGTGATGAGCACCAGCGCGGGCGCCAGGAAGATGTTGCCCAGCGCGAAGTAGCCGAGCATCAGCCGGAACCCGCGGTGCCGCCACGAGTAGCGCATGCCGTTGGCGATGGCCACCAGCAGCCGTTCCCGGGGCCGCCAGCCCAGCGCGTCCGGGAATCGGACCACGGCGAGGGTGAGCACCGCGAACACGTAGCTGGCCACATCGACCAGCAGGATGCCCTTCAGCTCGATGGTGGCGAGCAGGCCGGCCGCGAACGCCGGCATGAGCAGCGTGGCCACACCGGTGGACAGCTGGGTGATGCCCATGGCGTGCCCGAGGTAGCGCTTGGGCACCAGCTGCGGCACCGCCGACTGGAACGCGATCCGCTGGAACGAACCGGCCACCGAACTGAGCGCCACCAGCATGTAGATGTGCCAGAGCACCAGGTTGTCGGTCCACAACAGGGTGGCCAGCACCAACTGGACGGAACCCGCGAAGCAGCTCGCCGTCATCATGATGCGACGCCGGCTGACCCGGTCGACCAGGGCGCCGGCCACCGGCAGCATGAGCACGCCGCAGATCAGCGCGAGCGCCCAGAGCAGGCCGAGGTTCGCCACCGAGCCGGTGCGGTTGAACAGCCAGATCGGCAGCGCGAACGCGGTCAGCGCGGAACCGGTGCTGGAGATGAGCTGACCGGTCGTGATGGCCATGAACCGGCCCATGCTCGGCTTGACCGTCTTGGTGGGCTTGCGGTCCTCCCCCACGCGCAGCGTGTCGGCCACCACCCAGGCGGCATCCTCACCGCGGGCCTCCGGCGTCAGCGCGCTGACGTCACCGGCGACCACCGCCGGGTGCACCCGGGTGACGATCTCGGCCAGTTCCTCGGCCCGGTACTTGAGGAAGAAGTGCCCGGCCTGGTCGAGCACCACAAGGCCGAGCGTGTCGCTGAGGAACTGCCACTCGGCGTACCGCTCGCGGTAGTAGTCGGTCACCGGGTCCTCGGAGCCGACCACCGAGATGATCGGCGCGCGCAGCTTCGCCGCCTGCTGGTCCAGCAGCCGGGTGAAGTACTCCTCCGAGGCGCGGGAGTCGGCCCGCATGTTGCTGATGATCCGGTCGGCCTGCTCCGGTTCCAGCTCGTCGGTGTCCACACCCATCGACTTGAGCCAGCTCGCGGAGTGCCTGTTGCTGCTGAGCCGCTCGAGGCGGTCGCGCAGCGCCGCGATCACGCCCTTCGGGCGGGCGAACGGGAACATGGCGCCGATGTAGACGGCCTCCAGGTCCCGGCCGGCCGCCTCGACCTTGCGGGCCACGTCGGCCAGGATGGCGCTGCCCACGCCGCAGTGGCCGTACAGGGCGATCGGCCCCTCGACCCGCTCCAGGATCTCGTCGGCGACCCGGCTGGTCAGCTCGTCGAACGGCAGCGCGTCCTCGCTGAGTCCCACGTCGTGGCCGGGGATCGCCAGCGACCACAGCCCGTACCCGGCCGGCAGCGCGTCGGCCAGCGGCTGGTAGACGATGGCGCTGCCGCCGCCGTACGGGACGCAGACGTACGTCAGCACCCGCTTGCCCGCCGGAATCGGCTTGGTCAGCTCGTAGAGCAGCCGGCGCGGCCCCTCCTGCGCGGCGTCGCCGGAGATGAACGCGGCGAGGTCGCGGATGGTGCGCTGCTGGAACAGGTCCATCACACCGACCGCCCGGCCGCCCAGCTCCGCCTTGCGGATCCTGGCGACGACCTGGGTGGCGAGCATGGAGTGCCCGCCCAGGTCGAAGAAGTCGTCGTCGATGCCGAGCGTGTCCACGCCGAGCACCTCGGACCAGATCGCGGCGAGCGCCCGCTCGGTGTCGTCGCGCGGCTCGACCAGTTCCACCGACGCCTCGCGGGTGACCACCGGCGCTGGCAGCGCCTTGCGGTCCAGCTTGCCGTTCGGGGTCAGCGGCAGCGCGTCGAGCGTGACGAACGCGGCCGGCACCATGTACTCCGGCAGCGTGTCCTTCAGCGCCGTCTTCAGCGCCGCGTGCTCGGCGTCCCCCACCAGGTACGCGGTGAGCCGCTTGTCGCCCGGGCTGTCCTCGCGGACGATCACCGTCGCCTCGGTGACGCCCGGCTGGTCGCGCAGCGCGCTCTCGATCTCGCCCAGCTCGATGCGCAGGCCGCGCAGCTTGACCTGGTGGTCGATGCGGCCCAGGAACTCGATCACCCCGGCGCCGTCCGGGCCGACGACCCAGCGGGCCAGGTCGCCGGTGCGGTAGAGGCGGGCGCCCGGCTCGGAGGAGAACGGGTCGGGGACGAACTTCTCCGCGGTCAGCGCCGGCCGGCGGTGGTAGCCGCGGGCCAGCCCGACACCGCCGATGTGCAGCTCGCCGGCCACCCCGACCGGGCACTGCGCGCCGGACGGGTCGAGCACGTGCAGCCGCAGGTTGGCGATCGGCGCGCCGATCGGCACGCTGGTCACCTGCGCGAGCCGGTCCGGCTCGCACGCCCAGGCGGTCACGTCGATGGCCGCCTCGGTCGGGCCGTACAGGTTGTGCAGGCCGCACCACGGCAGCCGGGCGGTGAAGTCGGCCGCCGAGGCCGGCGGCAGCTCCTCGCCGGAGCAGATCACCCGGCGCAGCGCGGTGGCCGCCTCCACGCCGTCCTCGGCGAGGAAGACGGTGAGCATCGACGGTACGAAGTGGGCGGTGGTGATCCGCTCGGACACCAGCAGGTCGCGCAGGTAGCCGGCGTCCTTGTGACCGCCGGGCTCGGCCAGCACGAGGCGGGCGCCGGTGCGCAGCGGCCAGAAGAACTCCCACACCGACACGTCGAAGCTCGCCGGGGTCTTCTGGAGCACCGCGTCGTCGGCGCCGAGGCCGTACGTCTTCTGCATCCAGTCGAGCCGGTTGACGATGCCCCGGTGCGTGTTCGGTACGCCCTTCGGGCGGCCGGTGGACCCGGAGGTGTAGATGACGTACGCCAGGTTCTCCGGCCCGGCGGCCGGCGTGGGGTCGGTCTCGGGCTGACCGCTCCACACGGTGGCGTCGTCCAGTTCGAGCACCGTGGCGCCGGTGTCGGGCAGCACGTCACGCAGGTGCGACTGGACCAGCACCACCGGCGCGTCCGCGTCGCCGACCATGAACGCGAGCCGGTCGGCCGGGTACTCCGGGTCCAGCGGCAGGTACGCGCCGCCGGCCTTGAGCACGCCGAGCAGGCCGGCGACCAGTTCCACCGACCGTTCCGCGCACACCCCGACCAGGGTCTCCGGGCCGACGCCCGCCGCGCGCAGCCGGTGCGCGATGCGGTTGGCCTGCGCGTTCAGCTCGGCGTACGTGCGGCTGTGCCCGTCGATGGTGACCGCCACCGCGTCCGGCGTGGCGGCGGCGCGCTCCTCGATCGGGCCGTGCAGCGTCTGCTCGCGCGGGAAGTCCGCTGTGGTGTCGTTCCAGGCGGCCAGCAGATCCCGCTCGGCGGCGGGCAGCAGCGGCAGCCGGGACACCGGGGTGTCCGGCGCGGCGACGACGGCGTCCAGCAGCGTGGTCCACCGCTGCGCCATCCGCTGCACCGTGGCCCGGTCGAACAGGTCGGTGTTGAAGACCAGCTTGCCCCAGAGCCCGTCGACGGTCTCCACCGCGTGCAGCTCGAAGTCGAACCGGGTGGCCTGCAACTCCATCGGGGTCCAGGAGAACGTGACCTCGTCGGTGCGGGACACGCCGCGGAAGCGGCCCATCTCGTAGTTCTGCAGCACGAACATGGTCTGGAACACCGGGGAGCGGCTGACGTCGCGCGGCAGGCCCAGCTCGTGGACCACCTTGGCGAACGGCACCTCGCCGTGCTCGAAACCGTCGAGCACCGTACGGCGGGTGCGCTCCAGCAGCTCGGCGAACGTCGGGTCGCCGGCCAGGTCGGCGCGCAGCGGCAGCATGTTGATGAACATGCCGACGACGTTCTCCAACTCCGGCGCGGACCGGCCGGCCACCGACGCGCCGATGGCGAAGTCGTCCTGGCCGGCGTGCCGGGCCAGCAGCACCTGGTACGCGGCGAGCAGCGTCATGAACAGCGTGCCGCCGCTGTCGCGGGTGAGCGTGTTGAGCGCCTCGGTGGCGGCCGGGTCGAGCTGGAACTCGACGAAGTCGCCACGGTAGGTCTGGGTGGCCGGGCGGGGCCGGTCCAGCGGCAGTTCCAGCGGCGTGATGCCGGCCAGCCGCTGCTTCCAGTAGTCGACGTGCGCGCGGGCCTGCGGCCCGTCCAGCTCCTGGGCCTCCCAGACGGCGAAGTCGCCGTACTGGATCGGCAGCGCGGGCGGCTCGCCGCCCCGGTAGAGCGTGATCAGGTCGCGCAGCAGCACGTCCACCGACCAGCCGTCGCCGACGATGTGGTGCTGGGCGAGGAACAGCACGTGGTCGTCGGCGGCGAGCCGGATCAGCAGCGCCCGCAGCAGCGGCCCGTTCGCCAGGTCGAACGGCTCGGCCGCCGCCGCGTTGACGAGCGCCTGCGCGGCGGCCTCGTCGGGCGCGTCCACCACCGTCAGCGGCACGTCCACGGCGTCGGCGATGACCACTGTGGGGCGGCCGTCGGCGTCGGCCGGGAAGCGGGTGCGCTGCGACTCGTGCCGGTCCGCGAGGGCGGTCAGCGCGGCGCGCAGCGCGTCCACGTCGAGTGGTCCGCGTACCCGCAGCGGCACCGCGATGTGGTAGGCCGCCTCGCCCGGGGCGAGCTGGTCCATGAACCAGACCCGCTCCTGGGCGTAGGACAGCGGCACCTCGGCGCCGGACGGGCGGGGGGTGATCCGGGCCGCGGGGGCGGTCTGGCGGGCGCGTAGCCGTTTGGCGATCAGCGCCTGCCGGGCCGCCTCGCGGGCCGGATCCTTCAGGTCCGTCATCAGTTGGTTCCCTCTTCCGCCGCGAGCAGCGCGGCGACCTCGGTGTCGGAGAGCCCGTCGAGTTCGGCGGCGATCCGCTGTTCGATCTGGGCGGCCAGGTCCGCCACCACGGGGCTGCTGAACAGCGCCCGCATGGGCAGGTCGACGTCGACCTCGGAGCGGATCCGGGCCATCGCCCGCATGCCGCGCAGCGAGTTGCCGCCGAGGGCGAAGAAGTCGTCGTGGGCGCCGACCTTCTCCACCTGGAGGATCTCGGCGTACACCTCGGCGACCAGACCCTCGGCGTCGGTGCGGGGGGCGACGTAGCTGTCCTGCGCCGCCTCGGTCGTCGCCGGGGCGGGCAGCGCGGTGCGGTCCAGCTTGCCGTTCGGCGTCAGCGGCAGCGCGTCCAGCCGCACCAGGGCGGCCGGCAGCAGGTGCGCGGGCAGCTCACGGGCCAGTTCGGCGCGGACCGAGTCCTCGTGGGCCGGGCCCACCAGGTAGCCGACGAGCATCGGCTCGCCGCCGTCGGTGCGGACCGCCGCGGCGGCGGCGCGCACGTCCGGGTGGGCCAGCAGCGCGGCCTCGACCTCGCCCAGCTCGATGCGCATGCCGCGCACCTTGACCTGGTCGTCGCGGCGGCCCAGGTAGTCCAGCGTGCCGTCGGCACGCCAGCGGGCCAGGTCGCCGGTGGCGTACATCCGGGCGCCGGGCGGGCCGTACGGGCAGGGCAGGAACCGCTCGGCGGTCAGGCCGGGCCGGTCGTGGTAGCCGCGCGCCAGCTGGGTGCCGGTGACGTACAGCTCCCCCACCACGCCCGGGGGCACCGGCCGCAGGGCGGCGTCGAGCAGCAGCGCCCGGGTGTTCCAGGTGGGCGTGCCGATCGGCACCGGGCCGGCCGGGACCGGCTCACCGGGGGCGATCCGAGCCGCGACGCAGCCCACCGTGGCCTCCGTCGGGCCGTACTCGTTGACGACGGCCACGTCGGGGTGCGCGGCCCGCCAGGCGGCGAGCTGCTCCCCGGTCAGCGCCTCGCCGCCGATCACCAGGTCGGCCGTCGGCGACAGCTCGCCGTCGAGCAGCGGCAGGTGGCTCGGCGTGACCTTGAGGAAGGCCGGCCGGCCACCGGCGCGGGCGGCCGGCTCGTCGATCGCGGCGAGCCGGACCGTGCCGCCGGCGGTGAGCGTGCCGAGCAGGCCGGTGACGGTGAGGTCGAACGACACCGGCGAGTGCAGCAGCGCCACCCCGGAAAGCCCCGGGTAGGTGGCCCGGGCCCAGGCCAGGTACGCGGTCACCGCCCGGTGCTCGACCACCACGCCCTTCGGTCGGCCGGTGGAGCCGGAGGTGTAGAGCACGTACGCCGGGTGCTCGGGGCGCAGCGGCGCGACCCGGTCTGCGTCGGTGAGGTCGTCGCCGGACTGGTCCGAGCCGACCTCGCCGTCGAGCACCAGCGCGTCACCGGGCACCAGGGCGGCGGTCTCCGGGCTGGTCACCACCAGCGCGGGCGCGGCGTCGGCCAGCAGGTACGCGATCCGGCCCGCCGGGTACGCGGTGTCCACCGGCACGTACGCGGCGCCGGCCTTGAGCACCGCCAGCATCGCCACGACGAGGTCGCAGGAGCGGGGCAGGGCCAGCGCGACCCGGGTCTCCGGGCCGGCGCCACGGGCCACCAGCAGCCGGGCGAGCCGGTTCGCGGCGGTGTTCAGCTCGCCGTAGCCCAGCGTCACGCCGTCGCACACCAGCGCCGCCGCGTCCGGGGTGGCGGCGGCCTGCCGCTGCACCTCGTCGACCACTGTGGTCACCGGCACGTCGCGGGCGGTGTCGTTCCAGGTGCCGAGCACCTGCTCCCGTTCGGTGTCGGTGAGCAGCGGCAGCGCGCCGACCGTCCGCTCCGGCTCGGCGACCGCGGCGGCGAGCAGCCGCACGTAGCGGCGGACCACCGTCTCGGCCGTGGCCCTGTCGAACAGATCGGTGCGGTAGGCCAGGCGGCAGTCGCCGGTGGTGATGTCGAAGGCCAGGTCGTCCTTCGTGGTGCCCAGCTCCACCGGGTCGAGCCCGGAGTCCGGGATCCAGTTCAGGGCGGTCTGGAAGATCGGCTGCACCGACGGGTCACGCTGCGGGTCGACCGCCTCGACGATTTTCTGGAACGGCGTCTGCCCGTGCTCCATCGCGTCGATCAGGCCGTTGCGGACCCGGCCGAGCAGCGCCGCGAACGTCGGGTCGCCGGAGACGTCGCAACGCAGCGCCACCGGGTTGACGAACATGCCGATCAGCGGCGTCAGCTCCGGGTTGTCCCGGCCCGCGGTGGAGACGCCGACCACCACGTCGGCCTCGCCGGAGATCCGCGACAGCAGCGCCGCGAAACCGGCGAGCAGCACCATGTACGGGGTGGCCTGCGCGCCGGTGGCCAGCGCGCCGACGCGGTCCAGCAGCCCGTCGGGCAGCGTGAAGTGCACCTCGTCACCGGCGAAGCCGAGCTGGGCCGGGCGGGGCCGGTCCAGCGGCAGGCCGGTGACCGGCGGCGCGCCGGCCAGGTGACCGGTCCAGAACGCGAGCTGCCGGTCCAGTTCCTCGCCGGTGAGCTGCTGGCGCTGCCAGACCGCGAAGTCGGCGTACTGGATGGGCAGCTCGGGCAGGGCGGGCTCGGCGCCGGTGCGCGCGGCCTCGCGGAACGCGACCAGCTCGGCGTGGAACAGCACGGCCGAGTGGCTGTCGAAGACGGCGTGGTGCACCACGAACGCCAGCGCCAGCCCTTCGTCCATGCGGACCAGCCGGGCCCGCCACAGCGGCGCCGCGTCCAGCGGGATCGGCAGGCGCGCCATCTCGCCGCGGATGCGCTCGAACTCCGCCCGCTGCTCCCCGGCCGGCAGGTGGGTGATGTCGGTGACGGGCAGCGGCACCGGCTCGTGGGCGCGCACGACCTGCACCAGTGCGCCGTCGTCGGTCCGCAGGTGGGTACGCAGCGCCTCGTGCCGGGCGATCACCCGGTTGACCACGTCACTGGCCGTGTCGGCGTCCACGCCGGCCGGGAACAGCCACGGGAGGGACACGTTGAACACCGGCGACCCGGCGTCGAGCTGGTTGGCCATCCACACCCGCTCCTGGGCGTAGGAGGCCGGGAAGGTCCACTCCTGACCCGTGCTCATGAGAGGGCCTCGCGCACCGAGCGGGGACGCATGTCGGTCCAGACCTCGTCGACGTGGGCCAGGCACTCCTCGCGGGTGCCGGCGAAGCCGGTGTCGTGCCAGCCGGCGGGCAGGTCCCGGTCGGCCGACCAGATCGAGTACTGCTCCTCGTCGTTGCGCACGACCAGGAATCGGGATTCGGCCATGTCAGTTCGCTCCTGCGGTCTCGGGGGTGTACGGCTCGGCCATGGCGACGGCGATCTTGCGGGGACCGGTGAACGGTTCCCGGCCGTGCGCGGCGGTCATGTTGTCCACCACCAGCACGTCGTCGCGCTGGTAGTCGAAGCGGACGGTGGCCGCCCGGTAGGCGGCGCGCAGGTGGTCCATGACGTCGGCGGGGATCTCCCCGCCGTCGCCGTAGTAGGTGTTCGACGGCAGCCCGTCGGCACCGAACATGGCGAGCAGCCCCTCCTGGTAGTCCTTGGGCAGGGTGCTGAGGTGGAAGAACGTGGCGTGGTTGAACCAGCGCGGGGTGTCCGACCCGGGCCGGTGGTGCACCACGTCGCGGACCGCGCGGGTCCGCAGGCCGTCCTTGCCGACCCACTCCACGGTGATCCCGTTGTCCGCCGCGTACGCCTCGACCTCGGCGCGGCTCTCGGTGTTGAACACCTCCTGCCAGCGGGTGCCGAAGTCGCCGTGGAAGTTGCGCACCAGCATCCACCGGCGGCGCACGAACTCCTCGCGGACCGCCGGGTCGATCAGCTCGTACACCCGGCGCACGTCGGCCAGCGGCGTGGCGCCCCGGGTGTCCGGCGGCGTGACGCAGTAGAAGAACAGCGTCAGCGGCCAGCGCGCCTGGTACGAGTTCTCGTTGTGCAGGAAGATCTCCTCGTCCGGCGGGTAGTCGGTCGAGGTGTAGACCCGGCCCTTGATGGAGTGCCGGGGCGAGGAACGCTCGGTGTAGGTCAGCGGCTCACCGGCCAGGGCGCGTACGGCCTGGTCGAAGCCGTCCACGCCGCCCACGTCGAAGCCGCGGAACAGCAGCCCCCCGTTGGCGACGAGGGTGTCCCGCAGCTCGGCACGCCGGGCCGTGATCAGGTCGGTCAGCGCCCGGCCGTCGCTCTCGACGACCACCGGCAGCGTCGCGGTTGTCTCGCTCATGGTGCGGTGTCTCCTGGTTCTGGGTCGGGGGATGTCAGCCGCGGGGCAACCGCGGGATGGCCGGGATCGCCGCCGGGGCGGCCGGTGCGCCGGTGGGCGCCTCGGCGCGCAGCTCCTCGATCCGGGCGGCCAGGCCGGCCACGGTGGGGGTCTCGAAGAGGCTGCGCATCGGCAGCCGTACGCCGGTGGCCTTGCGCATGGCCGCGATGAGCTGCACGGCCACGAGCGAGTTGCCGCCGAGGGCGAAGAAGTCGTCGTCCACGCCGACGTCGGTGACGCCGAGGCCGTCGCGCCACACCTGGGCGATGGTCTTCTCCAGCTCGGTGCCGGGGGCCGCCGAGCCGCCACCGGTGGCCGCCGCCGTGCCGGCCGGCGCGTCGGTGTCCTCGGCGATGCTGTCGGTGGTGACCCGGGCGGCCCGGCGCCGGATGTCGGCGACCGTACGGGTGGTGATCACCACCTGCGCGCCGAGACCGGCGGCGAGGCTGCGGCGGAACGCCTCCGCGCCGTCGACCGGGCGGATGTCCTCGGTCACCGGCGCCGGGGTGTCGGCGTCCGCCGGGGGTTCGGCCAGGTTGCCGGTGACCGCGTCCTGGTCGACCCGGCGCAGCACGAAGTCGCTGATCGCGACCAGTTCCCGCCCGTCCGGGTCGCGCAGCGACAGGTCGGCGGCGACCACCTCGTCGGTGGCCGCGGGCCGGTGCCGCAGGTGACTGTTGAACGTCGCCGGCAGCGCGCCGCGCACCACGATCCGGCCGTACGACAGCGGCAGGTAGGTGCCGGTGCCCTGGCCCCGGCCGAACGCGGTGGCCACGTCCAGCAGCGCCGGGTGCAGCCCCCAGGAGGGCAGGTCGCCGAGCGCGGCGGCGGGTGCCTGCACCCGGGCCAGTTCCTCGCCGTCGGCGAGGTGGTGCTCGGCCAGCGCCGCCCAGCGCGGCCCGAACGTCAGCATGCTGGTGCGTCCCCGGCCGAACGACGCGTCGTCGTCGACCCGCCGCCCGGCCACCGCGGGCACGACGGCCGGCGGGGCCGCGTCGGTGGTCCACCCGGCGGTGCCGCGGACGTGGGTACGCGCCTGGCCGGCGGCGAGGCTGGCGACGGTGAAGTCCGTGCCGTCCTCGGCCGGGGTCAGCTCGACCCGGTACTGGGCCACCGTGCCGTCCGGCACCGAGAACGGCTCCAGGAACACCACGTCCCGCAGCTCCACCGCAGCGTCCGGTCCCGGCGCGGGCAGCGCGGCGGCCACCGCGGCGCGCACCGACTCCAGGTGGGCGGTGCCCGGCACCACCGGCACCCCGCCGATCCGGTGCTCGTCGAGCAGCCAGTGGGTGTCCGCCGAGACCAGGCCGTGCAGCACCGTGCCGTCCGGGCCGGCGACCATCGTGGTGAGCACCGGGTGGGCGACCGCCGTGGTCACGGTGTCCCGCCCGGCGGCCCGGAACGCGGCCGGCGCGGCGGTCTCCACCGCCATGCCGACCTCGGCCCAGCCGCCCCAGTTCTGCGACACCACCGGCGCGCGGAACCCGGTGCCGGAGCGCGCGAACGCGTCCAGGAAGTTGTTCGCGGCGCAGTAGTCGACCTGACCGAACCCGCCGATCACCGCGGTGATCGAGGAGCAGAGCACCACGAAGTCCAGCGGCAGGTCGCCGAAGACCCGGGCCAGCGCCAGGGTGCCGGCCAGCTTCGGGGCCAGCACGCCCCGCGCCTCGTCGCGCTCCTTCACCTCGGCCATGCCGCCGCCGGGCAGACCGGCCGCGTGCACGATCCCGTCCAGCCCGCCGAACCGGCGCTCCGCCTCCTCGCGGACCCGGCGCAGGTCGTCGGGGTCGGTGACGTCGGCGGCGAGCACCAGCACCTCGGCGCCGGCCGCCTCCATGCGGCGGATCGCCGCGATGGCCCGCCCGGCCCGGTCGGCGCCGCCGTGCACCGCCAGGTGCGCGTCCCACCCGTCCCGCTCGGGCAGCCCGGAACGGGCCAGCAGCACCAGCTTGGCGCGGGCCCGGCGAGCGAAGTCCTCGGCGAGGGTGACACCGATGCCGCCGAGACCACCGGTGATCAGGTAGCGGCCCTCCTCGCGCAGCACACCCGGCTCGTCCTCGGCGGCCACGCTCACCTGCTCGTAGCCGCCGAGCCAGCGGCGGTCGCCGCGCAGCGCCACCTCCGGGTGCTCCGCGTCGACCGGGCTGCGCAGCTCGGCCACCAGGGCGGCGACGCCGCGCGCGGCCGGGTCGCTGTCGAGCAGCCGCACGGTCAGGCCGGGCAGCTCCGCCGGGAGCACCCGGGCCAGGCCGGCCAGCGTGGCGTGCTCGGGACGGGTCAGGTCGTCGCCGCGTACGTCGCCGATGCCGGCGGTGACCAGGTCCAGGCGTACGCCCGCCTCGTCGGCCGTGACACCGGCCCCGGCGAGGGCCTGCACCAGGTGCAGCGCGCCGAAGAAGCCGCGCTCCTGCGCCGCCCACGCGGCCGCCGCGTCGGTGCCGGCCGGCTCGCCGTCGAGCGCGAACGCGTACACGATCCGCCGGGGCAGGTCGGCGCCGAGCGCGGCGACCAGTTCCTCC
This sequence comes from Micromonospora sp. WMMA1949, assembly GCF_027460145.1. Taxonomy (NCBI): domain Bacteria; kingdom Bacillati; phylum Actinomycetota; class Actinomycetes; order Micromonosporales; family Micromonosporaceae; genus Micromonospora; species Micromonospora sp. WMMA1949. Next base: position 6,172,178 of record NZ_JAPZBG010000001.1, read on the forward strand.
GCGTCGGCGCGTACGCCTGGGCGCAGCCGGAAGCCGCTCGCGGTGGCGGTGAACGCCGCACCGGCGCGTACCTCGACCGGGTCGTCGCCGGCGGCGCGCAACGCGGCCACGAGCGCCTCGCCGCGCGGGCCGTCGGCCAGCACCAGGCAACGGCCCAGCGGCTCGGCGGTGCGGGCCGGGGCGGCCTGCCGCCACACCGGCACCGCGAACCACTCCGGCAGCGGGCGGGGGCCGGTCTCGACGGGCGCCGCGGCCAGCTCCTGCTCCGGGTCGGGGTCGATCCAGTAGCGGCGCCGCTCGAACGGGTACGTGGGCAGCGGCACCCGCCGCGCGTGCGGGTCGGCCGGAAGGTTCACCGGCACCCCGGCGCACCAGAGCGCGCCGGCCGTGCCGAGCAGCGTGGCCAGGTCACCGGTCTGCTCGCCGGGGCCGGGCAGGCTGCCCAGCGGGGTCAGCGCGCGCTGCGCCTCGCCGGCCTTGGCGACCTGCATCCGGGCCAGGTTGGCCAGCTGCCGGCCGGGGCCGCACTCGACGAGCGCCCAGGTGCCCTCGGCGAGCAGCGTGGCCACGCACGCGCCGAAGCGGACCGGGCGGCGCAGGTGCGCGGCCCAGTACGCCGGGTCGGTGGCCTGCGCCTCGGTGATCCAGGTGCCCGTCACGTTGGACACGAACGGCACCGCCGGAGCGCGCAGCGGCACCGTGGCCATCAGCGCGGTGAACTCGTCCAGGATCGGGTCCATCATCGGCGAGTGGAACGCGTGCGAGGTGCGCAGCAGCTTCGACTTGTTCTTGCCGCCGAGGCTCGCCGCGAACTCCTCCACCAGCGCCGTCTCACCGGCGACCACGCAGGTGCCGGGGCCGTTGACCGTCGCCACCGACAGGCCCTCGGGCAGCTTGCCGGCCACCGCCGACTCGTCGAGCGTGACGGCCAGCATCGAACCGGCGGGCAGGGAGTGCATGAGCCGGCCCCGGGCGGCCACCACGCGCAGCGCGTCGGCGAGGTCGAGCACCCCGGCGAGCGTGGCGGCGACGTACTCGCCGACGGAGTGGCCGATCATCGCGGCCGGGGTGACCCCGGCGGCCCGCCAGGCGACGGCGAGCGCGTACTCGACGGTGAACAGGGCGGGCTGGGTCCAGCGGGTCTCGGTGAGCTTGTCCGCCGCCTCCGGGTCGCGGCCCAGGATCAGGTCGCGGATGTCCAGGCCCAGTTCGGGGCGGAGCAGTTCGGCGCACTCGTCCACGGCGGCGGCGTACGCGCTGTCCTGCGCGTACAGCTCGGCGCCCATTCCGGCGTACTGCGAGCCCTGGCCGCTGAACAGGAACGCCACCCGGGGCGCCGGCCCGTCGGCGACACCCCGGTGGCCCTTACGCCGTTCCCGCAGCGCGGCGACTGCCGACGCCGGGTCACCGGCGACCACCGCGGCGCGGTGGGCGTACACCTGGCGGCCGGTCCGCAGCGTGTGTGCCACGTCGGCGAGCGCCACGTCGCTGCCGCTGCCCAGGTGGTCGGCGAGCCGCCGCACGGCGGTGTCCAGCGCGGTCGGGGTCTTCGCGGACACCTGGAGCAGGTGCGCCGGGCGGACGGGGGGCTCCGGCCGCTCGGCGGCCGGCGCCTCCTGGAGCACCACGTGCGCGTTGGTGCCGCCGATGCCGAAGGAGCTGACGCCGGCGCGGCGCGGGCCGCCGTCGGTGTCCCACTTGGTCAGCGTGTTCGCCACGTAGAACGGGGTGTCGGCGAAGTCGATGGCCGGGTTCGGCGTCTCGTAGTTGATGGTCGGCGGGATCAGCCCGTGTTCCATCGCCAGCACCGTCTTGATCACGCTGACGATGCCGGAGGGCTGGCTGAGGTGGCCGATGTTCGACTTCACCGAGCCGATGCCGCACCAGCCGCGCTCGTCGGTGTCCCTGGTGTAGACGGCGGACAGCGCGGCGATCTCGATCGGGTCGCCGAGTGCGGTGCCGGTGCCGTGCGCCTCGACGTAGCTGATGCTGCGCGGGTCGACGCCGGCCAGCTCGACGGCCTGGGCGACGGCCTCCATCTGCCCGTCGATGCTGGGTGCGGTGAAGCCGACCTTCCCGGCGCCGTCGTTGTTGATGGCGTTGCCGAGCACGACCGCGCGGATGGTGTCGCCGTCGGCGATCGCGTCGGAGAGCCGCTTGAGCAGCGTCACGCCGACGCCGCTGCCCCACACCGTGCCGTTCGCTCCGGCGTCGAACGGGCGGCACCGCCCGTCCGGCGAGGTGAAGCCGTCCATGCCGAGGTAGCCGACGTGCGGCAGTTCGATGTTGACGCCGCCGGCCAGGGCCATGTCGCACTCGCCGTTGCGCAGCGCCTCGCAGGCCAGGTGGAACGCGACCAGCGACGTCGAGCAGGCGGTGTGCACGGTCATGCTGGGGCCGCGCAGGTCCAGCCGGTACGACACGTTGGTGGCCACGTAGTTCGGCGAGTTCCCGGTCGCCAGCGAGACCGCGCCGTGCGGGTTGCCGCCGACCCGCTTGTTGCGCATCACGTTGCGGTACAGGTACGTGTTGCCGCCGGTGCCGGCGTACACGCCCACCGCGCCGTCGTAGCGGCCCGGGTCGTAGCCGGCGTCCTGCAACGCGGTGTAGCAGCTCTCCAGGAACAGCCGGTGCTGCGGGTCGGTGATCTCGACCTCGCGGGCGGTCATCCCGAACAGGCCGGCGTCGAACTCGTCGTAGCCGTCCACCAGCGGGGCGCGGTTGACCCAGCCCGGGTCGTCGACCTCCTGCGGCTGGGCGCCGCGGGCGATCTGCTCCTCGCGGGTCAGCTCGGTCGTCGACTCCACGCCGTCGACCAGGTTGCGCCAGAACTCGTCGACGTCGGCCGCGCCGGGCAGGCGGGCGGCGAGCCCGACGATGGCGATGGGCTCGACGCCGTCGTCGGCGGGAATGTCGTTCTGCATGGGGTTTCCTTCATTCACAAGGGGATCGCGTCACGGGTGAGGTCGGCGAGGTGGCGGGGTACGGCGGGCGCGGCCGCGCCGGGCGGCGGCGCGCATCGCGGCGCGGGCCAGTTCCGGCCGGTCGGCGGCCCCGTCGAGGCTGGCGGCGAGCGCCCGCACGGTCGGGTGGCGGAACAGGTCGAGCATGGTGATCGAGCGGCCGGTGGCCTCGGTGAGGCGGGCGTGCACGGCGGCCAGGGCCATCGAGTGGCCGCCGATGTCGAAGAAGTTGTCGCTGACGCCCACCGCGTCGCGGCCGAGCACGTCCCGCCAGATCCCGGCGATCAGCTCCTCCGTCGCGGTGAGCGCGTCCGACCCGGCGGGCAGCGGCGCGCGGGCCGGTTCGGCCGTGGCGACGCTCATCGCGCCGAGCGCCGCGACGCGTACCGCCGGGCGGGGCAGCTCCGGCGCGACCTCGGCGGCCGGCGCGTCCGGGTCGGCGGCGAGCGCGCCGACCAGGGCGGCCAGGTCGGCCAGGAGCGCTTCGATCCGCTCGGCCTCGAAGAGGTCCGGGTTGTGCACCACCTCGACGCCGGCCCGCCCGTCGCGTTCCACCACGTAGACGGTCAGGTCGAACGGCGACCCGGGCTTGGGCACCGGCACCGGCTCGACGGCCAGGCCGGTCAGCGTCAGCCGGGGCGTGACGAAGTTGAGCACGTTGAACAGCACCTGCACCAGCGGGGCGCGGGAGGTGTCCCGGCCCACGCCGAGCGCCTCGACGACGCGTTCCAGCGGCGCGCCCGGGTGGGCGGTGACCTCGTGCAGTTCGGCGGCGGCCCGGTCGACCTGCTCGGCGAAGCTCGCGCCGCCGGAGCGGACCCGCACCGGCACGGTGTCGATGAAGAACCCGATCACCTCGTCGAACGCGGCCAGTCGCCGGTCGGCGACGATCGCGCCGAGCACGTGCTCGTCGCTGCCGGTGACCCGGCGCAGCAGCTCGCCGAACGCGGCCAGCAGCACTGCCGCGACTGTGGTGCCGCGCCGGGTGGCCAGGTCGCGTACGGCCCGGTCGGCGGTCTCGTCCAGCCGTACCGCGGCTTCCACGCCGGCGTACGTCTGCACGGCCGGGCGGGGACGGTCGCGGGGCAGGTCCAGCACGGTGGGCGCGCCGGCCAGGTGCGCGGTCCACCACGCCAGGTCGGTCTCGCCCCGGCGCCGGTCCCGGTCGGCGCGCCACACCGCGTAGTCGGCGTACGTGGCGGGCAGCGGCGGGCGGCCGGGCACGGACCGGTCGAGCGCGCGGGCGTACGCGAGCGCCAGCTCGTCGTAGAGCAGCGCCTCCGACCAGCCGTCGAACACCGCGTGGTGCACCGTCACCGCGAGCACGTGCTCCTGCGCGGCGAGCCGGTACACGGTCACCTGCCAGGGCGGCCCGGTGGCCAGGTCGAACGCGTGCCCGGCCCCGGCCGCGAGCATCCCGGCCAGGTCACCGTCCGGGTCGGCGGTACCGGTCAGGTCGACCACCGGAACCGCCACGTCGGTGGGTTCCTCGCGGACCGCGTACGGCACGCCGCCGTTCTGCGGGATGCGCCAGCGCAGCACGTCGTGCCGTTCGGCGACGGCCCGCAGCGCGGCGCCGAGCGCGGTGACGTCCAGCGGCCCGCGCAGCCGGTGCGCGACGGCGATGTTGTACGGCGCGCTGGACGGGGCGAGCTGGTCCATGAACCACAGCCGTCGCTGCGGCGGGGACAGCGTCGGCGGGTTGCCGGTGGTCAGCTCGTCGGCGTCGGCGGGGTCGGCGGCGCGGACCCGGTCCACGAACGCGGCGAACGTGCGGTCGGCGAACAGCACCCGCGCGTCCACCTGCCGGCCCAGCTCCGCGCGCAGCGCCGCGACCAGCCGCATCGCGGCGATGGAGTTGCCTCCGGCGGCGAGGAAGTCGCTGTCCGCGGCGGGCGCCGCGCCGAGCAGCCGGGTCCAGATCCGCCGGACCGCCGCCGTCACCGGGTCGTCGTCGGCGGACGCGTCGGCCACGGCGGCCGGGGCGGTCGCGGCCAGCTCGCGCAGCGCCGGCCGGTCGAGCTTGCCGGTGGTCGCGCTGACCGGCAGCGCGTCCAGCCGCACCGTCCGGGCCGGCAGCATCGCGGTGGTCAGCCGCGTCGCCGCGTACGCCCGCAGCTCGTCGTCGCCGGGCGCGCCGGCCGGGGTGAGGAACGCGACCAGCTCGGCGCCGGCCGGGCCGAGTACCGCCTCCACCGCGACCCGCTCGACGCCCGGGCAGGCGGCGAGCACGGCCTCGACCTCGCCCAGCTCGATGCGCTGGCCGCGCACCTTGACCTGCCGGTCGGCGCGGCCGAGGTAGACGATCCGGCCGTCCGGGCCCTGCCGGACCAGGTCGCCGGTGCGGTAGAGCCGTTCGCCGGGCACGTCGCCGAACGGGTCGGGCACGAACCGCTCGGCGGTCAGGCCGGGCCGGTTGAGGTAGCCGTCGGCCAGGCCCGGCCCGCCGATCAGCAGCTCGCCGGTCTGGCCCGCCGGCACCGGCCGCAGGTCGGCGTCGACCACGTACGCCCGGTGGTTGGGCAGCGGCCGGCCGATCGGCATCGGGTCGGTGTCGGCGTCGGTGAGGTCGCAGGCGACCGCCAGGACGCTGGTCTCGGTCGGGCCGTAGCCGTTGACGAAGCGCCGGCCGGGCGACCAGCGGGCGACCAGCTCGGCCGGGACCGCCTCGCCGCCGCAGATCAGCACCCGCCACGACGGAAACCCGGCCGGGTCCAGCAGCGACAGCACGGTGGGGGTGATGAAGCCCCAGGTCACCTCGTGCGCGGCGGCGAACCGGGCGATCCGCGCCGGGTCGGCCCGGTCCTCGGCGCCGAGCAGCTGCACCGACCCGCCGAGCGTCAGCGGCACGAACAGGTCCATGACGACCACGTCGAAGCCGAGCGAGGCGATGCCGAGGCTGCGCACCGAGGCGTCGGCGCCGGTCAGCGCGGTCACGCCGGTGACGAACTCGACCAGATTGCGGTGGGTGTTCAGCACGCCCTTCGGGCGGCCGGTGGAGCCGGAGGTGAACAGCACGTACGCCGGGTCGCCGGGGCGGGCCGGGCAAGGCGCGAGCGGGGCCGGGCCGGGCGGTCCGAGCGTCGTCACGCCGGGTTCGTCGCCGAACTCGGCCGCTGCCGCGTCGCCGACCACCACCCGTACGCCCGCGTCGCGGGCGATGCCGCGCAGCCGCGCCCGGGGGCCGCCCGGCTCCAGCGGCACGTACGCGGCACCGGACAGCAGCACGCCGACCACTGTGGCCACCAGGTCGGGGGTACGCGCGCCGCACACGCCGACCCGGTCGCCCCGGCCGACGCCGTGCCCGCGCAGCGCGGCGGCCACCCCGGCGGCCCGGTCGACGAGCTGCCGGTAGGTGAGGCGGGTGTCCCACTGGCGCACCGCCACCGCGTCCGGCGTGCGGGCGGCCTGCTCGGTGATCAGGTCCGCGAGGGTGGCGTCCGGCCAGGGCAGATCCGGGCCGTGGACGGCGCTGACGGTCAGGGTGTCGGTCACCGGAATGCTCCAAGGGGTTCGGCCGGGTCGGTGATCTGGAGGCGGAGTTCGCTGACGTAGCCGCGGCCCCGGGCGTCGGGCACCCAGGCCTCGGTGGGCGCGGGCAGCAGTTCGGAGACCACCACCGGCACGTCCGGCCCGGTACGCAGCGCGGCGTCGACCATGGCGCACAGCGACTGCGCGTACAGCGGCCCGGTCAGGTCCACGTAGCAGGGTTTGATCTCGGTGCCGACCTTGACGAAGACCCGCTCGGGCAGGCCGGTCCCGGCGCGCCAGCGGCGTACCGCCAGGTAGCGGGCGGACTCGTCGGAGTGGCCGCCCAGCCCGCACGCCCCGGCCGTGGTGCGCCAGGTGCGCCGCGCCACGACCAGCCGGTCGATGGTGATGCGGGGCGTGTACGCGGCGGCACCGAGCAGCTTGAACGCGTCGAGCAGCAGCGAGCCGAGCAGCGTGGCGAAGACCTCCATCAGCGGCCAGCGGGCGCCGTCGGGGAAGACCGCGGTGAGCTGGTCGCCGGTGCGCTCGACCACCACTGCGGTGGCCGGGACCAGGCGGTCCACGTCGGCGCCGTGCGCGGTGTCGATGCCGAGCTGACGGTCCGCCGGGCCGGTCAGCGCGTACGTGGTGCGGGTGGTGCGGCGGGGGAAGCTGTCCGGCCACAGCACCCGCAGCCGGACCGGGCCCAGGTCGGCGTCGAGGTCGGCGCGCAACGCGGCCGGGTCCGGGTGGAACGGGCTGAGCACCGCGCTGTCGAAGGCGACCGAGGCGGGGTGCAGCTCGCCGAGCACCAGCAGGAAGTCGCCGCGCTCGACGGCCTCCGGCGAGTCGGCGCACAGCTGCACGTCCGGGTTGTGCAGCCGGGCCGACGGCCAGCCGGGCCGCGTCGCCGGGAACAGCTCCCGGGCCCGCTCGGTCAGGTCCGCGGCGCGCAGCCGCAGCTCGGCCTGGCCCTCGGGCAGGTCGGCCAGGCCGAACAGCTCGGCCCAGCGTGCGGTGAGCGTGGCGCCGGCCCGGCCGATCGGGCCGTCCGGGGCGATGAGCGTGCCCTGGGCCAGCAGCCACAGGTCGGCCAGCCGCACCGGGCCGTCGGCGGCCAGTTCCTCGTGCAGCTCGGTGAAGAGGTCGCCGCAGCGGGCGGCCACCTCGCCGGTGAACCACCGGGCGGTACGCAGCACCACGGCGAGGGGCTCGGCGAGCGCGTCGAGCACCGCCGAACCGATCCGGAACTCCAGGTCGCGGGCGGTCTCCTCGTAGCAGACCGTGCGGGCGGCGTACATCTGGCCGCTGTGCCGGGTGGCCGGGCGCCCGGTGACGGCGGTGAACTCGGCGTTGAGCGCGGCGAGCGCGGCGCCGAGCCGGTCCGGGTCACCGGCCGCGGCGGCCACCGCGTCGCGGGCGGCGCACAGCCGGCCGAACTCGGCCGCCGTCGCGGCGCGGACCGGCTCGTCGCCGATCGCGGCGATCCGCGCGGCGAGCACCCGCTCGGCGTCGGGCGCGATCGGCAGGTTGGCGCCCCAGCTGAGCCGGCCGCGCTCGACCCAGCGGTCCAGCAGCAGGTAGACGTCGTCGGGTCGGTGCACCTCACCGGCGTCGCAGAGCCGGTGCGCCAGCTCCAGCGCCGGGGTCCGCCCGTCGCAGACGCCGAGCAGCACCGCCTCGACCGGGGTCAGCGGGACCGGCGGGTGCAGCGGCACCCGCAGCTCCCGCCCGGCGACGGTCAGGTGCGGTTGCAGGGCGGGCGCCCACCAGCGGCGCACCGCGAGGTCGTCGGCGAGCCGGTCGGCGTACGCGATGAGCGCCCACGCCTCGAAGTACACCCGCCGCCGGTGCACCAGCGCGTCACCGGGCGCGGCGTGCAGGCCGGGGCGGGTGGCGTCGAACGTGCCCCAGCAGACCGGGCCGAAGAAGCCGATGGTCTCGGCCTTGCCGCAGTAGCGCTGCCAGTAGCGCAGCAGGCTCAGCTCGCGCTTGCGGCGGCGGACGTTGCGGACCTGCGGGTCGGTGCGCAGCAGCCCGTCCAGCGCGATCAGCATGTCCGGGTTCTGCCAGGTCACCGCCTCGCGCAGCAGCGGGTCGGCGGCCAGTTCACCGGCCACGCCGGAGGACGCGGCGAACGCCTCGGCCAGCGCCTCGCCGAACACCTCGGGGCCGGTGTCGCCGGCGAGCAGCGCGTCCGCGGCGGCGGCGCAGGCCGGCGCCGCGAACCGGTTCAGCCCGGCGGCCGGGAAACCGGCTGTACGCAGGACCACGTCCCGCCACACCGACCAGCCGGTGTCGCCCAGGGGCAGCAGGTGGCTCACCGGTTGTCCTCCCGCCGGGCGTCGGTGATGTGCAGGCGCAGCTCGCTGAAGTAGCGGCGGCCCTGCCCGTCGGGCACCCACGCCTGCTCCGGCGCGGGCAGCATCTCGCTGACCGTGAACGACACGTCGTCGCCGCCGTCGACCCGGGCGGCGCGCACCATCGCGCAGAGCGTGGTGGCGAACGCCGGCGCGGACAGGTCCACGAAGCAGGGTTTGGTCTCGGTGCCGAACTTGACGTACACCTGCTCGGGCAGGCCGAGGCGGCGGCGCCACTCCCGGACGGAGAGGAACCGGTCCCGTTCGCCGTTCGGCAGGGCCAGGCCGCTCTCGCCCACTGTGGTACGCCACGTCTGCCGGGCCAGCACCAGCCGGTCCACGGTGATCCGGGGCGTGTACGGCGCGGCGGCGACCAGCTTGAACCCGTCCACGGCGTGCGCGCTGAGCGGCTCGGCGAAGATCTCGACGAGCGGCCAGCGCTGCCCGTCCGAGGCGGTGGCGACCAGGTCGCCGTCCACCTCGTCGACGACCAGGTCGACGGTGGGCAGCACGCGGGCCGGGTCGGCGCCCGGCGCGTCGAGGAACGCCAGGTGCCTGTCGGTCGGTCCGGTCAGCGACTCGGCGGTACGGCTGGTCCGCCGCGGCCAGTCCGCCGGGAACAGCAGCCGGACCCGCCGCTGACCGAGGTCCGCGGCGAGCGCGTCGCGCAGCCGCTCCACGTCCGGGTGCGACGGCGTGAACACCGCGCAGTCGAACGACGACCAGGCGGCGTGCAGCTCGCCGAGCACCACCGTGTAGTCGCCGCGCCGCAGCGCGTCCGCGTCGGTCGCGCAGATCTGCAGGTCGGGGCTGTGCATGGCGGCGTTGGACCACTCCGGGCCGGTGCCGGGGAACACCGCGTCGATCCGGTCGGTGAGGTCGGCGGCGCGCAGCCGTACGTCGGTGGTGCCGGCGGGCAGCGTGTCCAGGCCGAACAGCCCGGCCCAGCGGGCCGCGAAGTCCGCCGCGACCGCGTCGACCGGTCGTTCCCCGTCGCCCCAGAACATGCCCTGGGCCAGGAACCACAGGTCGGCCAGCGGCACCGGGGCACCGGACTCGGCGCGCAGTTCCTCGTAGAGGCCGCGCAGCACGTCGAGGTAGGCGCGGGCGAGCGCGTTGGCGAGCCACCGGGCGGCGCGCAGCAGCACGTCCAGCGGGGCGGCCAGCTCGGTGAGCAGCGGCGCGCCGAACACCACGTCCAGGTCCCGCGCGCTGTCCTCGTAGCAGAGCGTGCGGCCCGCGTACATCTGCCCGGCCCGGCGTACCGCGGGCACGCCGGTCAGCTCGGTGAACGTGGCGTCGAGGGCGTCCAGGGCGGTCCGCAGCCGGTCCGCGTCGCCGGCCGACGCGGCAACCGCGTCGCGGGCGGTCCGCAGCCGGTCGAACCCGGCGCGCGCGGCGGCGCGGGCCGGCTCGTCGCCGATCGCGTCGATCCGTTCGGCCAGCACCCGCTCGGCGTCCGGGCTCACCGGCAGGGCCGCGTCCCAGGTGACCAGTTCCCGCTCGACCAGCCGGTCGAGCAGCGCGTAGCCGTCCTCCGGGCGGCGCAGCCCGATCGCCGGGTCGGCGACGAGGTCGGCGGCGGCCCGCCGGCCGTCGGCCGCGCGCAGCAGGGCGGCCTCCACCGGGGTCAGCGTCAGCGGCGGGCGGCCGGGCCGCAGCACGTCGCGGCCCCGGACGGCCAGGTGGGCCCGCAGCATCGGCGGCCACCACCGGCGTACGGCCAGGTCCGCGCCGATCCGTTCGGCGTACGCGGTCAGCGCCCACGACTCGAACCACACCCAGCGCCGCCGGGTCAGACTCTCGCCAGGGTTGACCTGGGCAACCTCCGGTTGCGCGGGATCCACTGTGAGCCAGCAGCTGGGGCCGAAGAAGCCGACGGTCTCGTTCTTGCCGCAGTAGCGCTGCCAGTACTTCAGCAGCGCCCGCTCCCGGTCCCGGCGGCGGACGTTGCGGGCCGCGTCGGCGCCGCCACGGACCAGACCGTCGAACGCGACCAGCGCGCCCCGGTTCTGCCAGGTGACCGCCTCGCGCAGCAGCGGGTCGGCGGCCAGCTCGCTGAACCGCTGCGCGCCGGTGCGCAGCGCCTCGTCGAACTCCTTGGCGAACCGGTCCTCGCCGGCACCGGTGGCCAGCAGTTCGTCGGCCGCCGCGGCGGCCCGGGGCGCGGTGAACAGCTCCAGCCCGTCGGCGGGGAACCCGGTGGTCCGCAGCATCGCGTCGCGCCACACCGACCAGCCGGTGTCGCCGAGGGGAACCCGGTGCGCGGCGCCGGCGGTCCCGCGACCGGCGGCGCGCACCGGGTCCGGACCCGCGTCCGGCGTGCCGGCGCGGGTGTCGGTGGACGCGGAGGTCAGGTCGGCCCGGATCAGCCCGGCCAGCTCGGTCAGCCGGTCGTGCAGGAAGAAGTGCCCGCCGTCCAGCTCGTGCAGGGTGAATCCGGCCGCGGTGTGCTCGGCCCAGGCGGCGCTCTGGTCCCGGGTGACCGCGCGGTCGGCGCGGCCGGCGAACACGACGATCGGCACCGGCAGCGGCTCGCCCGGCACGTAGCGGTAGGCGTCGACCCGGCCGAAGTCGGCGTGCAGCAGCGGGAGCAGCAGCTCCACCAGCTCGGGGTGGTCGAGCAGCTCGGCGGGGAGGCCGCCGCCGTCGCCGAGGCGGCGCAGTAGCTCCTCGTCGGTGGCCCGGGACAGCCCGTCGAACGGGCCGGGCGTGGTGACGTGCGGGGCGCGGGCGCCGCCGACGTAGAGCCGCAGCGGCAGCGGACGGCCGGTGCGGCGCAGCTCGCGGACCACGTCGAAGCCGAGCCGTCCGCCCATCGAGTGGCCGTAGATCGCGTACGGGCGGTCGGCGCGGGAGGCGATGGCCTCGGCCACGTCGGCGACGCCGAAGTGCGGGTCCTCGGTGATCCGGTTCTCCCGGCCGGGCAGTTGTACCGGCACCACGTCGACGCTCGCGCCGAACTCGGCCGCCCAGCGCCGGAACGCGCTGGCGCCCGCGCCGGCGTAGGGAAGGCAGAACAACCGCACCGGCGCCTCGGGTCGGCTTCCGGCGGAGACGAACCAGTTCACCGCGAACCTTTCTGCACGGGGTCGATCCAGTGCCGGCGGCGCTGGAACGGGTAGGTGGGCAGTCCGGTGCGCCGCACCGTGCCCTCGGGGTGCAGCGCGTGCCAGTCGACGTCGTGCCCGGCGACCCACTCGGCAGCCGTCTCGCGCAGCGGGCCGCCGTCACCGGCGATCCGGGCGTCGGTGTCCAGCAGCACGTCCAGCGCGGACAGCGCGGCCGGCAGGTCGGCGGCGACGACAGCCGCCCGGTGGGCGAACGCGCGCCGGCCCAGCGCCAGCGTGTCGGCCACGTCGGACAGTGCCGGGGCAGCGCCGGCGAGGTGGCCGCGCAGGCGGGCGAGCGCGGCCCGCAGCGCCGCCGGGGTACGCGCGGAGACCGGCAGCAGCCACGGTCCCTCGCCCGGCGGGTCGGCCGGCTCGGCGGGCGGCGGCTGTTCCACCACGACGTGCGCGTTGGTGCCGCCCAGGCCGAACGCGCTCACCCCGGCGACCCGGCGCCCGTCGTCCGGCCAGTCCCGCGCCTTGGTGGGCACGTAGAACGGCCCGGCGGTCAGGTCGATCTCCGGATGCGGGCAGGTGAAGTGCAGGTTCGGCGGGATCACCCCGTGCCGGACGGCGAGCACCGTCTTGATCAGCCCGGCGATACCGGCGGCGGCGTCGAGGTGACCGATGTTCGTCTTCACCGAGCCGAGCGCCGTGGACTCGGCGGGCGCGGCGCCCGCGTACACCTCGTGCAGCGCGGCGACCTCGATGGCGTCGCCCAGTGGCGTACCGCTGCCGTGGCCCTCGACGAAGCGGACCTCGCCGGGCGCGACCTCGGCGGTGGCGAGCGCGCCCGCGACGGCGGCGGCCTGTCCGGTCGGACCGGGAACGGCGAAGCCGGCCCGGTCCGGGCCGTCGTTGGTGACCGCCCAGCCGGGCAGGATCGCGTAGATGCGGTCGCCGTCGGCCTGCGCGTCGGCGAGCCGGCGCAACGCCACCACGCCCGCGCCGGAGCCGAAGCCGGAGCCGGAGCCGGCCTCGTCGAAGGCGCGGCACCGGCCGTCGGGCGACGCGAGCCCGCCCGCCCGGTGCCGCGGCCACATCACCGTGGACCCGCCGGCCAGGGCCAGGTCGCACTGGTAGTCGGCGAGGCTCTGCGCGGCCACGCACACCGCGACCAGCGAGCTGGAGCAGGCGCTCTGCACGGCCATCGCCGGGCCGGTCAGGCCGAGCCGGTAGGCCACCTGCCCGGGCAGGTGGTCGGTGAACTGGCGGCCGACGAGCCGGGCCTCCCAGTCGTCCGGGTCGACGTCGCCGACCACCGCCGGATTGTCCATGAGGTGGAACAGGAAGTAGCGGTTGGCCGAGGTGGCGGCGTAGACGCCGACCAGCCCGGGGAAGCGCGCCGGGTCGTGCCCGGCGTCCTCCAGCGCCTCCCAGGCGGTCTCCAGGAACAGCCGGTGCTGCGGGTCGGTCCGGGCGGCCTCGTCGGCGCCGAAGCCGAAGAACTCGGCGTCGAAGTCGGCCACCCCGTCGAGGCGGCCGGTGGCGCGGACGTGCCGGGGGTCGGCGCGCAGGCCGGGGCCGACGCCGAGCGCGGCCAGTTCCTCGTCGGTGTGGTCGTGCACGGAGTCGACGCCGGTGCACAGGTTCCACCAGAACGTGGCCACGTCGGGTGCGCCGGGGAACCGCCCGGCGACGCCGACCACGGCGATCTCGTCGCCGGTGTACTCGCGGGCGGCGCGGACCGGCGCGGCGGGTGCGGGCAGCACCGGGGCGCGGACCGCCTCGGGCGGGGCGTCCAGCAGTGCCGCCTGGGTGGCGATGGTCGGGTGGTCGAACAGGCGCAGCATCGGCAGGCGGACGCCGAACCGCTCGGCGAGACGCTGCTGCACCTGGCCCAGCAGCAGCGACTGCCCGCCCACGTCGAAGAAGCTGGCGGTGCGGGCGACGGCGGCGCGGCCCAGCACCGCGCACCAGATGTCGTGCACCGCGCGCTCGGTGTCGGTGGCCGGTGCCTCCCCGGCGGGCACCTCGATCACCGGGCCGGGCAGCGCCCGCTCGTCGACCTTGCCGGTGACGGTGAGCGGGAACTCGTCAACCACCACCACCGCGCGGGGCACGGCGTAGCCGGGCAGCGCGGCGGTCAGCGCCGCGCGCAGCGCCGCCGGGTCCGGGCGGGTGCCGGCCGGGCGGGCGTACGCGAGCAGTTCGCCGTCGCGGACGACGGCGCGGACGCCGGCCACGCCGGGCTGGGCCGACAGCACCGCCTCGATCTCGGTCAGTTCGACCCGGTGCCCGCGCACCTTGACCTGCCGGTCGAGCCGGCCGAGGCAGACCAGTTCCCCGCCGGGCAGCAGCCGGCCCAGGTCGCCGGTGCGGTACGACCGCAGCCCGTCGGCGTCGACGCCGAACCGGTCGCTGTCCTGGTTGAGGTAGCCGGGGGCGAGGTGGCGGCTGCGGACCACGATCTCGCCGGTGTCCGGTGCGAGGTCCAGCCGGTAGCCGGGGAACGCGGTGCCCACCGGCAGCGGGCCGCGGGCCTCCGGGTCCAGCTCGGACAGCCGCAGGACGTGCCGGGCGGCGAACGTCATCTCGGTGGCGCCGTAGCCGTTGACGAGCAGGCACTCGGGGCCGAACCGGTCCCGGCCGCGCGCCGCGTCGGCCCAGGTGGCCTGCTCGCCGCCGAGCAGCACCGCCCGCACCGTGGGCAGCCGGCGCGCGCCGAGCGTGTCGAGCAGGAAGCGGTAGACGGTGGGCGTGCAGTGCAGCACCGTGGCGCGGTGCCGGTCGAGCTGCTCGACGGCGTACGCCAGCCCCTGGCGGCGCAGGTCGACCGGGACGACGGCGGCGCCGGTGAGCAGCGCCGGGTAGAGGTCGGGGATGGCGGCGTCGAAGCTGAACGACGCGAGCAGGCTGAGCCGGTCGTCCGGGCCGATCGCGAGCGCGGCGATCTGGTTGTCGACGACGTGGGCCAGGTTGCGGTGGGTCTGCGCGACGGCCTTGGGCACGCCGGTGGAGCCGGAGGTGAACAGCACGTACGCCGGCGTGTCCGGGTCGGCCGCGATCGGGCGCAGCGGGGCCGGCGGCACCTCCTCCAGCGGCACGACCGGGCGTTCACCGGCCAGGGTGGACGCCAGGTCGCGGTGCTCGGCGGCGCAGGCCACGGCGGTGACGCCGGCGGCGTCGACCATGTGGCGCAGCCGCGCGACCGGGAAGCCCGGGTCCAGCGGCACGTACGCGCAGCCGGCCGCGAGGGCGCCGAGCAGCGCCGCCACGGTGGGTGCACCGTGCGCGGTGAGCAGCGCGATCCGGTCTCCGGCACGCAGGCCCGCGGCGGCGAACACGGCAGCGTGCCCGCCGGCCGCCCCGGCCAGCTCGGTGTAGGTGACCTCGTGGGTCTCACCGAGAAGTGCCGGACGTCCGCCGTGTACCGCCGAGATCGCGCCGAAACGATTGATGATCATCGTCTCTGCCATGTCAGGAAACGGTTCGCGCTCCACTGAGGACACGCAGGCAGCAATCGACGAATGTGATCATTGATCCCCCCCAGGACTTCACATTGGAAGCAGGATATGGCTCGATCCGTGCGCCGGAAGAGCGGCGATGAGGCTTGAGCCGAAGAGGGGACGAGACCCTGGAACCTCGGACGGAGGAATTCGTCCGATCATCCCTCTAGCGCGTAGACGATTTACAGCGTACGCGTCAGGCGACAACTTATTTTACGGTGAAAATACTTCCGGGCCGTGGAATCTTCGCCGCAGACGGCCTCGGTGCCGCAGCTCGACCCGGGTCGCGGGGAGCCTGCTCAGACATCGTACGGCGGCCGTGGAATGGGGTCCACCATGGCGTCGAAGCCCTTCGGCAGCTGCGCCACGAGGTCGTGGAACTCCCCCACGGTCACCGTGTCGCGCAGGGTGGCGAGCACCGCCACGGCACCCACCTCGGCGACCGCCGGGTCCACCGCCGCGCGTTCGGCCACCCGGTACAGGAAGTCCACCGCACCGCCGGTGGTGGCCGTGCCACCCGGCTCCAGATAGCCGCCGACGTCGTCCGGCAACTGCGCCGCCAGGTCGGCCGCCTCGTCCGCGGTGATCCGGTCGGCGAGGGTCTGCAACACCGCGCGGGAGACGGTGGCGGCCTCGTCCGTGGGCAACTCGGCCCGTCGCGCCACCGCCTCGACGAACAGGGGGAACCGCATCCCACCCCTCCCCTCGCCGCCGGCGGGCACCACGCCCACCCGGTCGGCCCCGGCGGGTACCCGCCTCCACCCGGGCCAAACTCCCCCCGCCACGGCGAGCAGCTGCCCCGTCGCGAACCGGGGGTAACATCCGCGCCATGGCACCCGTCACCCACCCCGGCGCCTGCCCGCTGGACTGCCCGGACACCTGCGTCTGGCAGCTGACAGTCGACGACGGCCGGGCGGTCGCGTTGCACGGCGACCGCGACCACCCGTTCACCAGGGGCGCGCTCTGCGGCAAGGTGAACCGCTACCTGGACGCGGTGAACGGGCCGGACCGGCTCACCACCCCCTGGATCCGCACCGGCCCGAAGGGCGCCGGCCGGGTCGCGTACCGGCCGGCGACCTGGGACGAGGCAGTGCAGCGGGTCGCCGCCGGGCTGCGCGCGAGCATCGAACGCGACGGCCCGGAGTCGGTGCTGCCCTACTACTTCGCCGGCACGATGGGCCTGGTCCAGGGCTGGACCATGGGTCCCCGGCTCTTCGCCCACCTGGGCGCGTCCCGGCTGGACACCACCATCTGCACGGCCGCGGCGCGGGCCGCGCTGCGCTCGCTCTACGGCGCCTCGGTCGGCTTCGAGCCGGAGTCGATCGTCGAGGCGAACCTGATCGTGCTCTGGGGCGCCAACCCGCTCGTCACCAACCTGCACCTGTGGCCGTTCGTGCAGCAGGCCCGCGAGCGCGGCGCGTACGTGGTGACCATCGACCCCCTGCGTACCGACACGGCGGCCCGCAGCGACGAGCACGTCGCGCCGCTGCCCGGCACCGACGCGGCGCTCGCCCTCGGGCTGATGCGGCACATCCGCGACGCCGGGGCGGCCGACGAGGCGTGGCTGGCCGCGCACACCACCGGCTGGCCGGAACTGGCCGCCCGGCTCGACGACTGGCCGGTGGAGCGGGCCGCCGCCGAGTGCGGCCTGCCCGCCGGGACGGTCCGCCGGCTCGGCGAGCGGATCGCCACCACCCGGCCGACGGCGGTACGGGTCGGGCTGGGCCTGCAACGCCACCACGGCGCCGGGCAGGCGATCCGGGCCATCTGCGCGCTGCCGCTGGTCACCGGCGACTTCCGGTACCCCGGCGGCGGAGCCCTGGTGACCACCAGCGGCCACCACCCGGTCGACAACGGCCCGGTGATCCGGCCGGCCGGCATGCCCGCCCCGCCGGCCCGGTCGCTGAACATGAGCCGGCTCGCAGCCGTGCTCACCGGGGAGGCCGACCCGCCGGTCACCTCGCTCGTGGTGTTCAACGCCAACCCGGCGGCGACCGCGCCGGACCAGGCCCGGCTGCTGACCGGGCTGGGCCGCGCCGACCTGTTCACCGTGGTGCTGGAGCAGCGCTGGACCGACACCTGCGACTACGCCGACGTGGTGCTCCCGGCGACGATGCAGCCCGAGCACCTCGACCTGCAGACGTCCTACGGGCACCACTACACGACGCTGAACCTGCCGGTGACCCGCGCGCCCGGCGAGGCGCTGCCGAACACCGAGATCTTCCGGCGGATCGCCGCGGCGCTCGGCGTGGACCACCCCGCGTTCTCCGACAGCGACGAGGACCTGGCCCGGCAGTTGCTGGCCGGCGCCCCGATCACGTACGAGGAGTTGCGCGAGCGCACGTACGCCCGGCTCACCGGCGTGCCGGTGGGTTCCGCGCCGTACGCCGAGGGCGGTTTCCCCACCGCCGACGGGCGGGCCCGGCTGCACGACCCGGCGCTGGCCGCGCTCGGGGTGGACCCACTGCCCGGGTACACGCCACCGGCCGAGGCGGCCGACCCGGATCTGGCCCGCCGGTTCCCGCTGACGCTGCTCACCCCGGCCAACCGCTACCTGATGAACTCCACGTTCGCCTCGCTCCCGTGGCACACCCGCCGCGCCGGACCGCCCCGGGTGCACCTGCACCCGGCCGACGCGGCGGCGCGCGGGCTCACCGACGGCGACGCGGTACGCGTCCACAACGACAGGGGCGCGTTCCTCGCCGCGGTGGCCGTGGACGACGCGGCCCGGCCGGGCCTTGCGTTCACCTACAAGGCGTACTGGGCGCGGCGCAGCCCGGGACGGTCCACCGTCAACGCCGTGACCGGCGTCCGGGACACCGACCTGGGCGAGGCGCCGACGTTCCACGACTGCCGGGTGCAGGTCGAGCCGGTGCCGGCCGGCCTGCTGACCGCCGAGCCGCCCCTGGACGATGCCGCCGAGCCCGTCGCGGCTGGGTGATTCGGGACCTCCGGCCCCCTGACCTGGTCTTTGCGCCCCTGCTGCCGGCCCGTCGCCGCCGCCTAGCGTCGGTGGCGGACACAGGGAGGTTCGCCATGCGTACGTGGCAGGTGCAGGACGTGATGACCAGGAACGTGGCGTCGGTACGGGAGGGCACGGCCTATCGGGAGATCGTCGACGTGCTGGCCGACCGGCACGTCACGGCGGCGCCGGTGGTGGACGAGACCCGCCGGGTGCTGGGCGTGGTGTCCGAGGCGGACCTGATGTACAAGGTGGAGTTCCTGGGCCGGCCCCGGGAGCGGGGGATCCTGCCGGACCGGCACCGCCGCGAGGCGCGGGCGAAGGCGGGCGCGACGCTCGCCGCCGACCTGATGACCGCTCCCCCGGTCACGATCACCCCGGACGCGACGATCGTCGAGGCGGCCCGGCTGATGGACGCGCGCGGCGTGAAGCGGCTGCCGGTGGTCGACGACCTCGGCCGCCTGGTCGGCATCGTCACCCGCGGTGACCTGCTCAAGGTGCACCTGCGCCCGGACGCCGGCATCCGGCGGGACGTGGTCGAGGAGGTGCTGTGGCGCAGCCTCGGCGTCCGCGACGGCGTGGTGGACGTGACTGTCGACAGGGGCGTGGTGACGCTGACCGGACAGGTGGAGCGCCGGTCCACCGTACAGCTCGCGGTACGGCTGACCCGGCAGGTCAGCGGCGTGGTCGAGGTGGTCGACGCGCTCGGCTACGCGATCGACGACGCGCCGATGGCGGGCCTGCGCATCGGCGGTGCCCCGGCCGGCCTCGCCTGACCCGGCACGAGACGGTGGCGCCGGCCCGGGCCGGCGCCACCGGCGTCACTCCGAACCGAGCGCGTCCAGCACCAGCGCGGCGGTCCAGCTGAACGCCGGTGAGCCGAGACCGGCGCCGGTGTCCGGGTGGAAGTACTCGTGGCAGCCGGACCGGTCGACCAGGTCGAGCAGCGACTCGCGCAGCCCGGCGGCCAGGTCGGCCCGCCGATGCGTGCGCAGCCCCTGCCAGAGCAGCCAGCCGGTGTTGATCCAGCTGGGGCCGCGCCAGTAGCGCAGCGGCTCGAAGTCCGGCGCGGTGCGGTCGTACGTGGGCAGCGGCCGGTCCATCCGGGCGGCCAGCCCGAAGCGCGGCGAGCACGCCTCGGCCAGCAGTGCGGACACCTGCGCGGCGGGCAGCTCGGGAAGCGCCAGCGGCATCAGCCCGAGCACGGTCCGGGCCGGCACGAGCCGGTCCGCGCGCACGTCGCGGGGACGGAAGGTGCCGGTGACCGGGTCCCAGAGGCGGGTGACGAGCGCCTCGGTGATGCGGGCGCCCCGGTCGCGGTGCGGCCCCGGGTCGGCGCCGATCACCGTGGCGATGCGCGCGAGGGCGTACTCGGACACGCCGAGCGCGGCGTTCACCAGGGGGCACTCCACCAGGAACGGGTGCCGTCCGAGCAGCCCCTCGTCCCGGTAGCGGCCGGCCCGGTAGCTCTCCACCAGCGCGACGTAACGCGCGTAGTCCAGGTCGGTGGGGCGCTGCGCGGCGTCGGCGTGCGCGGTGTCGTGCCGGCGGTACGCGCGCATCACCGCCTCGTCGGCGGACACCCCCGCCAGTGGCGCGTCCCAGGCGGGGCTGTTGTCCAGCCCGGACTCCCACGGGTGCACGATCGACGCCAGCCCGCCGCCACCGGCGTCGCGCCGCCCGGTCAGGTAGCGCTGCTGCGCGACCAGCCTCGGGTAGAGCCGCCGCAGCGCGGCCACCGACGCCTCGCCGGGTGCGCGGCGGTGCACCAGCCAGGCGGCCGGGGCGTGCACCGGCGGCTGGACGATCCCGGAGGTGGCCCGGGCCGGCGAGCCGTCGGCGCGGGCGGAGTCCCAGAACTGCGGCCCGGGGAAGTACGGCCCGGCGCGCGAGGCCGGGTTGAACACGATGTGCGGCACCCGCCCGTCGACCCACTGCGCGGCGAACAGTGTGCGCAGCTCCCGCCAGGCCCGGTCCGGGCGGACGTGGGCCAGGCCGATCGCGATGAAAGCCGAGTCCCAGCTCCACTGGTGCGGGTAGAGCGTGCGGGAGGGGACGGTGTGGTCGTGTTCCCAGTTGGCGTCCAGGGTGGCCAGCGCGAGCCGGCGCAGCCGGGCGTGCCGGTCGGCGTCGGCGCGTACCCCGGTGGTCAGCGTCATGCGGCGGCCCGCCGGGGACGGGCCTGGGCCAGCGCGGTGGCGGCCTGGCGCAGCGCGGCGACCGGCTCGCCGCGCAGCCGGCACTCCAGCGCCAGCCAGCCGGGGTAGCCGATCGCGTCGAGCGTGGCCAGCAGCGCCGCCCAGTCGAGGTGCCCGGCGCCGGGCTGGTGCCGGTTGGAGTCGCTGACCTGGACGTGCCCGAGGTACGGCGCGGCGGCGCGCAGCGCGGCGTGCGGGTCGTCCTCCTCGATGTTCATGTGGTACGTGTCGGCGGCCACCCGCAGCGCCGGTGATCCGACCGCGCGGCACAGCTCGACGGCCTGGTCGAGCCGGTTGACCATGTGGTCCTCGTACCTGTTGAGCGGTTCCAGGAACACGGTGACCCCCTCGGCGCGGGCGTGCCCGGCCAGCTCGCCCAGGGCGTCGACGAGCACCCGCCGGTCGCCCTCGGCCGAGCGGGGTGGTTCGAACGGCGGCAGCCGGCGGGAGAACATGCCCCAGGCCGCCGGGGTCATCGCGCCGACGCCGCCGAGTTCGGCGATCACCGACAGCTGGGAGCGCAGGTTGTCCACCGCGTCGCGGGAGCGGTCCGGGTCGAAGTCGCCGACGAAGTGGTCCATCTCGACGCAGACGGTCGGCATCACCACGCCGGCAGCGCGGGCGCGGCGCAGCTCCGGCAGCCGCCGGGCCAGCGCGTGGTCGCCTCGTCCGCGCAGCTCGATGCCCTGGTAGCCGAGGGAGACGGCGAGGGCGTACTTCTGGGTCAGGTCGCTGCCGGGAAGCAACTGCTCCTGGCAGGCAAGCGGAATGTCCATCAGAACCTCAGCACCACTTGGAGGACGTCACCGTCACCGCGGTCGAGCAACGCCAGGGCGTCGGCCACCGCGCCCGCGTCAACGACGTGGCTCACCAGCGGCAGCGGGTCGACGCTGCCCTCGGCCACCAGGTCCATGAAGGTGTGTGCGATCCGCGTCCCGGACCACCGGCCGGCCGTGCCGGGTGCCGGATCGGGCCCGGAGACCTGGGCGGCCACGAGCTGGATCCGGTTGTGGTGGAACTCCTCGCCGAGTTCCAGCCCGTGGGCGTACCCCTGGTAGAAGCCGGCCGCGACGACGCGCCCGGCGTGCGCGGTGGCGCGGATCGCCTCGTGCAGCGCCGGGTACGACCCGGACAGTTCCAGGCAGACGTCGGCGCCCCGGCCGTCCGTGGCGGCCCGCAGCGCGGCGGCGGGCGAGTCGGTGCCGGCGTCGACGACCCGGCGGGCGCCGAGCCGGGTGGCGTGCGCGAGCCGGCCGGGCATCCGGTCGACCGCCACCACGCGGGCGCCGGAGAGCGCGGCCAGGCGCGTGCCGAGCAGCCCGATCACGCCCTGCCCGAACACGCCCACCCAGTCGCCCAGGTGCAGGTCACCGGCGAGTACGGCGGTCAGCGCGATGGCGCCGGGCCGGGCGAACACGGCGGCGAGCGGGTCGAGGCCGGGTGGCAGCGGGTGCGCCGCCGTCGCGGGGAGCACCGCCTCGGCGCGGTGCCCCCAGATGCCCCAGACGAGCTGGCCGGGCCACCGCCCGGCCACGTCGGGGGCGACCTCGACGATCTCGCCGACCTCCTCGTATCCGAAGCCCACCACCGGGTACGCGGGCGTGGCCTGGCGGGGGACGAACATGCGGCTGCCGGCGTCCCAGTCCTTGCGCAGACGCGGGTTGCTGCCCCGGTAGAGCGTCAGCTCGGTGCCGGCGGAGATGCCCGAGTAGTGGGTGCGGACGCGGACCTGGCCCGGACCGAGGTGGTCCGCGGGGCAGGGCTCCAGGCGTACGTGCCGGGGCCCGGCCAGAGAGACAACCCAGTTGCTCATGGCGTCGCTCCGAAGAAAGTGCCGACCTCGATTCTAACCCAAAAAATGGGCATATGTGATTACATTGATGAATCGATGGGTATTGGCGGAAAGCCGTACTCTTTCGAGAGGAGTGCCACCGATGTCATCACCCTCCACACGGCGGCTCGCACTAGGCCTGATCCTGGCACTGGCCGGGACCGGCGTGGCCGCATGCAGCGACGACGGGCCGAAATCCGACAGTTCGCAGATCACTGTCTGGAGCCTGGAAGACGTGGCGGACCGCGTCGCCGCCACCAAGGCGATCATCGCCGACTACACCGCCAAGACCGGCGTCAAGGTCAACCTGGTCACCGTCAACGAGGACCAGTTCCCGTCCCTCATCGCCTCCAGCGCCGCCGCCGGCGACCTGCCCGACGTGGTCGGCTCGGTCTCCCTGGCCGGGGTGCGGACGCTGTCCGCCAACGAACTCCTCGACGTCGACGCCAACGGCACCGTCGTCGACCGGCTCGGCAAGGACACGTTCACGCCCCGCGCGCTGGAACTCACCAGCGACGGCGGCAAGCAGCTCGCCGTACCCAGCGACGGGTGGGGTCAGCTGCTGGTCTACCGCAAGGACCTGTTCGCCGCCGCCGGCCTGCCGGCGCCCGACACGTACGAGAAGATCGCCGCCGCGGCGGCGAAGCTGAACACCGGCGGCGTCGCCGGCATCACCGCGGCCACCTCCCCCGGCGACGTGTTCACCCAGCAGACCTTCGAGCACCTGGCGCTGGCGAACAACTGCCGGCTCACCGACGACTCCGGAAAGGTCACGCTCGACTCCCCCGAGTGCGTCGAGGCGTTCCGCTTCTACGGAGACCTGATGCGGAACAACTCGGTCAAGGGCGCCCAGGACGTCGACACCACCCGGGCCACCTACTTCGCCGGCAAGGCGGCCATGCTGATCTGGTCGCCGTTCATCCTCGACGAGCTGGCCGGGCTGCGCGCCGACGCCCGCCCGACGTGCCCGCAGTGCCAGTCCGACCCGGCCTGGCTGGCGCGCAACAGCGGCTTCGTCACCGCGATCAAGGGCCCCAACGGCACCGAGCCGGCTCAGTACGGCGAGGTCAGCTCCTGGGCCGTGCTCGACGGTGCCGTCGACCCGGCGAAGTCGTTCGTGGAGTACATGCTCTCCGACGGCTACCCGCGCTGGTTCGGCATGTCCCCCGAGGGGCGCTTCCCGGTGCGCACCGGCACGCCGGAGGACAAGCAGAAGTTCCGCACCGCCTGGAACACCAGCCCGGCCGGCGTGGACACCAAGAAGCCGCTGTCCGAGGTCTACGGCGAGGACGTGCTCGCCACGCTGCGCCGCAGCCCCGACACGTTCCAGCGGTGGGGCCTGACCGAGAACCAGGGCAAGCTCGTCGGCGCCATCCTCGGTGAACTGCCGGTACCCAAGGCGCTCGCCGACGTCGTCGGCGGCAAGTCCGACGCCCGCGCCGCCGCCGAACGCGCCCGCAAGGACGTCGAGGCGATAGCCAAGGGCGTGAATTGACCACCACCGCGCCGGAGGCCGGCCGCTCCCCCGCACCGGAGCGACCCCGCCGACCCGGCCGACGTCCGCTGACACTGCGCCGCCGCGAGTCCCGCGCCGGGCTCGCGCTGGTCAGCCCGACCCTGCTCGTCGTGGTCGCGGTGATCGGCATACCCATCGTCTGGACGGTGCTGCTGGCCTTCCAGCGGGTACGCCTGGCGACGCTGCGCAAGACCGGCCTGTTCGGCGAGCTGACGCTGGACAACATCGACCGGGTTCTGCACACGCCCGGGTTCGCCGACACGCTCTGGACCACAGTGCTCTACAGCGTCGGCGGCACCGCCGGCTCGATAGTGGTGGGCCTGGCGGCGGCGCTCGCCGTACGCGGGCCGTTCCGGGGCCGCACGCTGGTCCGCGCGTCGATGCTGCTGCCGTACGTGGCGCCGGTGGTCGCCATGACGTTCGTCTGGCAGGTGATGCTCGACCCGCAGCTCGGCATCGTCAACGACTGGGGCAAGCGCTTCCTCGGCTGGGATCAGCCGGTGCCGTTCCTGTCCCAGGAGTCGACCGCGCTGTGGACGGTGATCGCGTTCGAGGCGTGGCGCTACTTCCCGTTCGCGTTCCTGTTCCTGCTGGCCCGGCTGCAGGCGGTGCCGGGCGAGCTGGAGGAGGCCGCCCGGGTCGACGGTGCCACACCCACGCAGCGGTTCCGGCACATCCTGCTGCCGCAGCTCATGCCGGTGATCGCGTTGATCGGCGTGCTCCGCTTCATCATGACGTTCAACAAGTTCGACGACGTCTACCTGCTCACCGGCGGCGCCGCCGGCACCGAGGTGGTCAGCGTCCGGGTCTACCAGTTCTTCACCGCCCGCACCGACATCGGCGCGGCCGCCGCCCAGGCGGTCGTGCTCGCCGTGGTGCTGCTCGTGTTCGTGGCCATCTACCTGCGCTTCTTCGGCGCGCGACGGGAGGCGTGATGGACCGGGACCGGATCGAGACGGTGAGCCTGCGCTGGCTGCGCCGGCTGGTGATCGCCGGGTTCCTGGTGGTCACACTGCTGCCGTTCTGGTACATGCTGGTGCTGTCGGTACGCCCGATCGAACGTCTGCTGCTGGAGCCCGGTTCGCTCTGGGTGCCGTTCGGCGAGCTGACCGTCGCCACGTACGCCGAGGTGCTGAAGTCCGTCTCCGACGGCGGCCAGGGCTTCCTCACGTTCATCCGCAACAGCGGCCTGGTGGCGCTCGCCGCCACCGCGCTCACCCTGGTGATCGCCATTCCCGGCGCGTACGCGGTCTCCCGCCTGCGGTTCTTCGGCCGCCGGCAGGTCAGCGCGCTGTTCCTGGCGGTCTACCTGTTCCCGTCGATCGTCATCGCGATCCCGCTGTTCGTGGTCTTCACCCGGGCCGGGCTGCGCGGGTCGCTGACCGGCCTGGTGCTCGTCTACATCTCGCAGACGCTGCCGGTGTCGGTCTACATGCTGAAGAACTACTTCGAGACGATTCCGGTGAGCCTGGAGGAGTCGGCGGCGATCGACGGCGCGGGCCGGCTCGGCATCATCCGCCGGGTCAGCCTGCCGCTGGCGGCGCCCTCGGTGATGGCCGTCGCGCTGTACGACTTCATGATCGCCTGGAACGAATATCTGTTCGCGCTGCTGTTCATGGTCGACCGGCCGGACCGGTGGACCGTGTCGCTGGGGCTGTCGCTGCTCGCCGACGGCGTCGAGGTGCCCAAGACGGTGCTGATGGCCGGATCGGTCATCCTCACGCTGCCGATCGTGGTGCTGTTCTTCGCCGGGGAGCGAATGCTCACCGAGGGACTCACCAGCGGAGCAGAGAAGGGCTGAGCGTCCGTGCCAGGATGATCGGGTGCGAGCATCACGGGAGCGCCGGGCCGGCGCGCGGGCGGCCCGGATGCTCACCGAGGTGCTCGCCCCGACCGTCCTGGTGACGGCGCTGCCGCTGATCGCGGCCGCCCGGGTCAGCCGCTCGGCCGGCCAGTTCCTGCTCTGGGGCGGCATCGCGCTGACGTTCTGCGCCGTCATCCCGATCGGCGTGCTCGTGCACGGCGTACGCCGGGGGCGCCTCACCGACCGGCACGTCGGCGACCGCACGCAGCGGGCCCGGCCGCTGTCGATCGGGCTGGCCTCGGTCGCGGCCGGGTTGCTCCTGCTGGCGGCGGTACGCGCACCGACCGAGCTGTTCGCCGTGATCGTGGTGGTCTTCGTGGTCGGCGCGGCCTGCGCGCTGGTGAACCACTGGTGGAAGCTGAGCATCCACGCGGCGGTGGCCGCCGCCACGGTCGCCGTGCTGGTGCCGCTGACCGGCCCGGCCGCGAACCTCGGCTGGGTGCTCGTCGCGGCCGTCGGCTGGTCCCGGGTACGGCTGGGCGACCACACCTGGCCGCAGGTGCTGGCCGGTGTGGCGCTGGGCGGGCCGCTCGCCGCCGGCACGTTCCTGGCGCTCGCCTGACTGCCGCCACAAGATCAGCTACGGTGGCGTCATGGGCAAGCCGACCCGCTGGGTGACCGACACGAACCCCGGCCATTCGCAGTGGTACGTGGACCGGTTCCGTCAGCTCGCCGCCGAGGGCGCCGACCTGGCCGGTGAGGCGCGGCTGCTGGACGCGCTCGTACCGCCCGGCGCCCGTGTCCTGGACGCCGGCTGCGGCACCGGCCGCGTCGCCGCCGCGCTCGCCGCGCGCGGGCACACCGCCGTGGGCGTGGACGCCGACCCGACGCTGGTCGAGGCGGCCCGCGCCGACCACCCCGGTCCCCGCTTCCTGGTCGCCGACCTGGCCGAGCTGGACCTGGCCGCGCAGGGCGAGGCGGAGCCGTTCGACGCCGCGGTGCTGGCCGGCAACGTGATGGTCTTCGTCGCCCCCGGCACCGAGCGCGACGTGCTGGCCCGCGTCGCCGCGCACGTCCGGCCGGACGGCCTGGTCGTGGTCGGCTTCGCCACCGACCGCGGCTACCCGGTGGCCGAACTGGACGCCGACGCGGTGGCCGCCGGGCTGCGCCCCGAGCACCGCTTCGCCACCTGGGACCTGCGACCGTGGCGCGACGACGCCGACTTCGCGGTCACCGTGCTGCGCCGCCCGGCCGGCTGACCCACTGCTCATTTCGGCCTGCTCAGCTCCGGACCAGCCCGGCCCTCGCCCGGCTCGGCCCCGGCCCTCGCCTGACGCGTTCGAGCCGGCCGCCCGGCGCTCAGGCGGGCGCGGCCACCGTCCGGGCGGCCTCCGGGTCGAGCGGGCTGCCGGCCGGCAGCAGGTCCACCAGGCCCGCCGGCAGCCGCGCCGGGCGTACGCCCGCGTACCCGAGCATGCCCGGGACGTCGGCGCCGGTCAGCGCGTACCGTCGGCCCAGGTCGGTGACCACGCAGATCGCGCCGCCGGTCGCGCCCGGCGCGGGCACCGCCTCCACCAGCGCGCCGCGGCCCGGCTCGACCACTACCGCGTCGGCGAGCCCGGCCCGGCCGCCCGAGGCCCGCGCGGCGGCGGCCGGCGCGGCGGCACCGAGGCGCAGTTCGCGTACGCCGGTGTCGTCGCCGGCCCGCGCGCAGAGCGCACCCTCGGCGGCGGCCAGCCGGGGCGGTACGGCGGGCGGCGCGGTCGGCCCGCCCGGCACCAGACCGGGCAGCTTCGGCAGCGCGGCGAACCGGCCGAGCGTGATCGGTTCCGGCTCCCGCTGGCCGGTGCGGGTCAGCAGCAAGGCGGCCTGCAACTCGGTGATCGCTGCCAGCCCGCCGCGCTGGGCGACCGCGTACTGCCGGCTGCCACCGGAGTTGCGCACCAGGTAGACGTCGCCCACCGCCGCGCCGGTGACCCGCTCGGACGGCTCACCGAGGTCGTCCACCGGCGGCGGGGCCAGGTCGGCGCCGGCCGGGAGCGTGTTCAGCAGCGCCGCCGCCACCGGCACCGCCCGTTCCCGGGTGGCGGCCAGCGCGGCGAGCACCCGGTCGGTGTCGCGCAGCAGGTAGCGCCGGTCGTGCCAGAGCAGGTGCAGGCCGCCGTCCGGGTGGCGGGCGAGCAGGCCCTGGTCGCCGAGCGCCCGGCCACCGGTGGCCTCCCGTCCGATCAGCAGCACCGAGCGGGCCTCGCCGCGCCCGGCCTCCCCGCGCCCCGTGTCGTCGCCCGGTACCGAGCAGAGCGTCCAGGCGTCGCGGACGAGCCGGTTCGACGCGGGCAGCGAGTCCGGCGCGTCGGCGATGCCCAGCGGCAGACCGCGCGGCACTCCCTCGATGGCGCGGCGGCCGACCAGCACCGTCTTCGGCTGCTCCGCCCCGATGATCAGCAGCGCTGAGGCGTAGTTGAGCACCGGGTGCAGCTTGTCGTCGCGGTAGACGAAACGCGCGCCCGACTCCTTCTCCACGATCACCGCGCCGGTCTCGCGCCACGAGTCACCGCCGCCGGTGAACAGGCCGTAGAGCGCGACGCCGCCGAGCGCGATCGCCGCGACCAGGACGCTGGCCAGACCGGCGCCGGCGAGCCGGCGGAACGGGGACTGCGGCGGATCCGTCTCCCGCATGACGAGCGCGGCGACCGCCCGCTGGACGGTGAACTGGTACGAGTGCAGCTGGTCCTGCCGCGACGCCATCGGGTCCCTTCCGGCTGGGATGGTCGGCGCACAGGATAAGCGCTCCGTCGATGCCCCGGCGACCCTGCGTGTCCCCGCCCCCACCCCCCGCCCCGCCGATCTTGCAGTTGCCGCCCCGACAAACCGGCCACAACAGGCATGCTTCGGGCACCAAGTGCAAGATCGGCGAGGGCGGGGGCGGCGATGGTGGCGGATCAGGTACCCCCTGGGGTATGTTCGAGTGCAGGAGGTGCGACGTGAATCTTCGACCGGAGATGACAGGTGAGGCACTGACCCGGCTCAAGCGGGCCCGGGGGCAGCTCAACGCCGTCATCGAGATGATGGAGAACGGCGAGGACTGCCGCGCCGCGCTGACCCAGCTCGCCGCGGTCTCCAAGGCCATCGACCGGGCCGGCTTCAAGATCATCGCCTCCGGCATGCGCTACTGCGACGCCGCCCGCCAGGCCGGCGAGGAGCCGGAGATGACCGAGGAGGAGCTGGAGAAGCTCTTCCTGTCCCTGGCCTGACGACTCCCTCGCCCGACGACTCCCTGGCCTGACGACTCCCTGGCCTGACGGCGCCCGCCTGACCGGCTGACACCCGCCCGCGCCGTGTGACCGCGACCCGGGCGGGTAAACACCTACCTGGAATTCACAGGCCGCAGACTGTTCCTTGCATACCCCCAGGGGTATATAGGCAATGAGAGGAAATGACATGACCCTCGATGTGTCCGTCATCGCGACCTCCTCGCTCGGCGACCGCAGCTACCTCGCCTCGGACGGCCGGGTGGCGGTGGTGGTCGACCCGCAGCGCGACATCGACCGCATCCTGTACCTGGCCGGCGCCAAGGGCGTACGGATCACCCACGTGGTCGAGACGCACATCCACAACGACTACGTCTCCGGCGGCCTGGAACTGGCCCGGATCACCGGCGCGCAGTACCTGGTGGCCGCCGCCGACACCGTCGAGTTCGACCGCACGCCGGTGGCCGACGGCGACACCGTGCCGGTGTCGGACACGATGCGGCTGCGGGTGATCGGCACCCCGGGCCACACGTTCCACCACCTGTCGTACGCGCTCGACGAGCGCGACGGCGGCTGGGCGCCGACCGGCGTGTTCACCGGTGGCTCGCTGCTGTTCGGCACCACCGGCCGCACCGACCTGCTCGGCCAGCAGCACGCGCACGAGCTGGCGCACCACCAGTACGCCTCGGCCCGCAAGCTGGCCGACCTGCTGCCCGACGGCGCGCAGGTGTGGCCCACGCACGGCTTCGGCAGCTTCTGCTCGGCCAGTCAGGCCGACGCCCCCGAGTCGACGATCGGCCGGGAGAAGGAGGCCAACCTGGTGCTGCGGCTGGCCGCCGACCAGTTCGTCACCGAGACGCTGGCCGGGCTGGACGCCTACCCGGCGTACTACGCGCACATGGGTGTCGCCAACGCCGCCGGTCCCGCCCCGGTCGACCTCACGCCGGTGGCCCGTGCCGACGCCGACGAGCTGCGCCGTCGCATCGCCGCCGGCGAGTGGGTGGTCGACCTGCGCCACCGCAAGGCGTACGCGGCCTCGCACCTGGCCGGCACCGTCAGCCTCGGCCTGGACGGGCCGATGTCGACGTGGCTCGGCTGGCTGATCGACTGGGGTGTGCCGATCACGTTCCTGGCGCAGACCCCGGAGCAGGTCGCCGACGCCCAGCGGGAACTGGTCCGCATCGGCATCGACCGCCCGGCCGCCCAGGCCACCGGCGAGCCCGAGCAGTGGACCGCCGACCCGTCGCAGCTGCGTGAGATGGCGGTGGCCGACTTCGGCGCGCTCGCCGCCGCGCAGGCCGGCAAGACCCCGGCCGGGCTGCCCGAGCCGCAGGTCGTCCTCGACGTGCGGATGACGAACGAGTGGAAGGCCGGGCACATCGACGGCGCGGTGCACGTGCCGCTGCCGGACGTGCCGAAGCGCCTCGCCGACATCCCCGCCGGGACGATCTGGGTGCACTGCGGCTCCGGCTACCGGGCCACCGCCGCCGCGTCCCTGCTCGCCAACGCCGGCCGGGACGTGGTGCTGATCGACGACGCGTACGCCCGGGCCGAGGCGGCCGGCGTTCGCATGGCGACCACCGCCTGACCTCTCCCCCAGCGCCCGGCCGGTGTGTCCGTACACCGGCCGACGCCGGACCCTGCCCGAAAACATCCCGTTCAAGGAGACAGAGCATGACCACGACCACCCCGACCATCGACGCGGCCGGCCTGCGCGAGCTGATCGCCGCCGGACGTACGCCCCGGATGCTCGACGTGCGGACGCCCGGCGAGTTCGAGGCGGCCCACATCCCCGGCGCGTACAACGTTCCGCTGGACCTGCTCCGGGAACACCGCGCCGAGCTGCGCAGCCACCTGGACGAGGACGTGGTGCTGATCTGCCGCTCCGGCGCCCGGGCGAGCCAGGCCGGGCAGGCGCTGGCCGGTGTCGGCCTGCCCAACCTCAAGGTGCTCGACGGCGGCATGCTGGCCTGGCAGGCCACCGGCGCGCAGGTCAACCAGGGCCGGTCGCGCTGGGACCTGGAGCGCCAGGTACGCCTCGTCGCCGGTTCGATCGTGCTCGCCGCCGTGCTCGGCTCGGTGTTCGTGCCGGGCCTGAAGTGGGTCGCCGCCTTCATCGGCGCGGGCCTCACGTTCGCCGCGCTCACCAACACGTGCGCGATGGGCATGCTGCTGAGCAAGCTGCCGTACAACCGGGGCGCGAGCTGCGACCTGGACACCATCGTGGGGCAGTTGCGCGACGGGGACCGCAGGTGACCACCCTCGCCCTGACGCTGGCCGGCGCGGTGCTGATCGGCGTGACGCTGGGCCTGCTCGGTGGCGGCGGGTCGATCCTCGCCGTGCCGCTGCTGGTCTACGTCGCCGACCTGCCCGCCAAGGAGGCGATCGCCACCTCGCTGCTGGTCGTCGGCGTGACCAGTGCGGTGGGCGTGCTGCCGCACGCCCGCGCGAACCGGGTCCGCTGGCGCACCGGGCTCATCTTCGGGGTGGCCGGCATGACCGGCGCGTACGCGGGCGGCCGACTGGCCGAGTTCGTCCCGGCGGGCGTCCTGCTCACCGGGTTCGCCCTGATGATGCTCGCCACCGCGGTCGCCATGCTCCGGGGCCGGCGATCCGCCGAGGGCCGACCGGCCCCGTCCGAGCTGCCGGCGCTGCGGGTGATCGTCGACGGAGTGGTGGTCGGCCTGGTCACCGGTCTGGTCGGCGCGGGCGGGGGCTTCCTGGTCGTACCGGCCCTGGCCCTGCTGGGCGGGTTGCCGATGCCGGTCGCGGTCGGCACCTCGCTGGTGGTCATCGCGATGAAGTCGTTCGCCGGCCTGGCCGGCTACCTGTCCAGCGTGCAGATCCACTGGGGTCTGGCCGCCGGGGTCACCGCCGCCGCTGTCGTCGGCAGCCTGCTCGGTGGCCGGCTCGCCGGGCGGATCCCGGCCGACGTGCTGCGTCGCGGCTTCGGCTGGTTCGTCGTGGTGATGGGCGTGTTCGTGCTCGCGCAGCAGTTGCCGCCGGTCTGGGGACTCGCCGTGGGAGCGCTTGCCGTGGCCGGTACGGTCACCATGGCGGTGTGGGGCCGCCGGAGGAGGGGACACAGTGGACAGCAGCGCCTGGGACAGCCGGTACGCCGACACGCCCGGACTGGTGTGGAGCGCTGAGCCCAACCGTTTCGTGGTCGAGTCGGTCACCGGCCTGACCCCCGGCTCGGCACTCGACATCGCCGCCGGCGAGGGCCGCAACGCGGTCTGGCTGGCCGGTCAGGGCTGGCGGGTGAACGCGGTCGACTTCTCCTCGGTCGCCGTGGACCGGGGGCGGGAACTGGCCGCCGCGCGGGGCGTGACAGTCGACTGGCGGGTCGCGGACGTGACCGCGTACCGGCCGGTGCCGAACAGCTACGACCTGGTGCTGATCAGCTACCTGCACCTGGCGGCGCCCGAGTTCGCCCGGGTGCTCGCCGCGGCGAAGTCGGCGCTGCGCCCCGGCGGCACGCTCGTGGTGGTCGGCCACGACCTGGCCAATCTCTCCGGCGGCATCGGCGGCCCGCAGGACCCGGACGTGCTGCTCACGCCGGAGTCGGTGGTCGACGGGCTGGCCGGGCTGCGCGTACAGCGGGCCGAGACGACCCGCCGGCCGGTCCCGGCCACCGACGGCGGTACCGTCGACGCGCTGGACACCGTGGTGGTCGCCACCCGCCCCGCCGACTGACCGCCGTCCGCCGTCGTTTCGCCGGGCCGGGCCGGGACCGGCCGGTAGCATCCGGGGACGGATCGGCGGAGAGGACACCGGGTGGGCGCGCGTTTCGAGGAACTGGCCTGGCGGGAGACGCCGATCGGCGAGATCAGCCTGCGGCGTCGCCGTGACCCGGCGCTGGACTCCGAGGTGTACGAGGTGAAGCTCGACGACGAGTACCTCATGTCCAGCGCCTTCCCGGTCGCGGAGATCGAACTGGCCCGGCTCGGGCTGGCCCCGCTCACCGGTGACGCGCTGGACGTGGTGGTCGGCGGGCTCGGCCTCGGCTACACCGCGCGGACCGCGCTGGAGGATCCCCGGGTGCGCTCGCTGGTGGTGGTTGAGGCGATCGAGGACGTGATCGACTGGCACCGGCGGGATCTGCTGCCGTTCGCCGCCGGGCTGGCCACCGATCCGCGTACCCGGTTCGTCCGGGCGGACTTCTTCGCCGCGGTCGCCGGCGACGGTCTCGACCCGGATGAGCCCGGGCGCCGCTTCCACGCGGTGCTGCTGGACGTGGACCACTCCCCCCGCCAGGTGCTGCACCCCAGCCACGCCCCGTTCTACACGGTCGACGGGCTGCGCCGGCTGGCCGCGCTGCTGCACCCGGAGGGCGTCTTCGCGCTGTGGTCGAACGACCCGCCGGACCCGGCGTTCCAGCGCACGCTGACCGAGGTGTTCCCGACCTCGGTGGCGCACGTCGTCCGGTTCCCGAACCCGTTGCAGGGCCGGG
This sequence comes from Micromonospora sp. WMMA1949, assembly GCF_027460145.1. NCBI lineage: Bacteria > Bacillati > Actinomycetota > Actinomycetes > Micromonosporales > Micromonosporaceae > Micromonospora > Micromonospora sp. WMMA1949. Next base: position 6,205,546 of record NZ_JAPZBG010000001.1, read on the forward strand.
AGGCGGCGAACACCGTGTACGTGGCCCGGCACTGATCCACCCGGCGGCGCATGGCCGCACGAGCAGCGGGAAAGCGCACGGCCCACCGTACGACGGGAGGCTGGGACATGCGCGCGTTGCTCTGGGTGGTCGGCGTGGTCGCCGGTGTGCTCATCCTGCTCGGGCTGCTGCTGGAGGCGGTCCGCTGGCTCGTCATCATCGGCGTGATCGCGCTCGCCGCGGTGATCATCTTCGGGATCGTGAAGGGCCGGCGGGTGGTGCACCAGCATTCGACCCGCCGCCGCTGACCTGCGGAGAAGTGTGACTCACCCGGCAACCTACGTAAGCGTAGGTTACCGGGCGGTTAAGTTAGGCTGGGGGCGTCATCCACGCGACGAGGAGTAACGGCGATGGACGCGACCGCCCAGCGACCCTGGACCCGCAGCTACGCACCCGGCGTGCCGGCGGAGATCGCCGAGCCGACCGGCTCGCTCGTCGACCTGCTCACCGAGGCGGCCGGGCGGTTCGGTCCCCGGGTCGCGCTCGACTTCTACGGCGCCACCACCACGTTCACCGAGCTGGCCGACCAGGTGGCCCGCGCCGCCGAGGCGCTGCGCCGGCTCGGCGTCGGCCCGGGTGACCGGGTGGCGCTGGTGCTGCCGAACTGCCCGCAGCACGTGGTCGCCTTCTACGCCGTGCTGCGCCTCGGCGCGGTGGTGGTCGAGCACAACCCGCTCTACACCGCCGACGAGCTGGACCGGCAGCTCACCGACCACGGCGCGACGGTCGCGATCGCGTGGGACAAGGTCGCGCCGCTGGTGGCGGGACGCGGCGCCGTGCGTACCGTGGTGGCGGTCGACCTGACCGCGGCGCTGCCGCGGCTCAAGCGGTGGGCGCTGCGGGTGCCGCTGCCGAAGGTCCGCGCCGCCCGCGCCGCGATGACCGCCCCCGCGCCCGGCGCGCTGGCCTGGTCGGACCTCGTCTCCGCCGCCGGGCCGCTGCCCGCGAGCCATCCCGCGCCGGAGGCCGGCGACGTGGCGCTGCTCCAGTACACCGGCGGCACCACCGGCGAGCCCAAGGGCGCCGTGCTGACCCACCGCAACCTGCGCGCCAACGCCGCGCAGGGCCGCGCCTGGGTACCGGGCCTGCGCGACGGCGCGGAGACGGTGTACGCGGTGCTGCCGCTGTTCCACGCCTACGGGCTGACGCTCTGCCTCACCTTCGCCGTCAGCATCGGCGCGACGCTGGTGCTGTTCCCCCGCTTCGACGCCGACCAGGTGCTCGACGCCGTCCGCCGCCGCCCGCCGACGTTCCTGCCCGCGGTGCCGCCGGTCTACGCGAAGCTGGCCACCGTCGCCCGCGAACGCGGCGTCGACCTCACCTCCATCCGGTACGCGATCTCCGGCGCGATGTCGCTGCCACCGGCCATCGTGGAGCTGTGGGAGCAGGTGACCGGCGGCCTGCTGGTCGAGGGGTACGGGATGACCGAGACGTCCCCGATCACCGTGGGCAACCCGGTCGCCCCCAGCCGCCGCCCCGGCACCGTCGGCGTGCCGTTCCCCTCCACCGACGTCCGCATCGTCGACCCGGAGGACCCGAGCCGCGACCGCGCCCCGGGCGAGGCCGGCGAGCTGCTGGTCCGCGGCCCGCAGGTGTTCTCCGGCTACTGGCACCGGCCCGAGGAGACCGCCAAGGTGCTGCTGCCGGGCGGCTGGATGCGTACCGGCGACATCGTCACCATGGACGCCGACGGCTTCGTCACGGTGGTCGACCGGATCAAAGAGCTGATCATCACCGGCGGCTTCAACGTCTATCCGTCCGAGGTGGAGGAGGCGCTGCGCCGCGTCCCCGGCGTCCGCGAGGCCGCCGCCGTGGGAATGCCCACCGACGACGGCGAGGTGGTCGTCGCCGCGGTGGTGGTCGACCCGGCGGTGGCCTGTACGCCGGAGACGATCCGCACCTCGTGCCGCACCCACCTGGCCGGGTACAAGGTGCCGCGCCGGGTCGTGGTCGTCGACGAGCTGCCGTACTCCCAGATCGGCAAGATCCTGCGCCGCGAGGTCCGCGAACGGCTGCTCGCCGGCCGCTGACCCGACCCGCCCGTTTGCCGGCAGGACGGCGGGGGTAAACGGGCGTCCATGGTGGATTCACGGGGCAAGTCAGTCGGTCGTTACCTCATGCGCCTGGTCGGCGGCGTCGCCGTCATCTTCGGCCTGCTCGGCATCTTCGCCACGCTCGCCGACGGAAACCTGGTCGGGATCGTGCTCAGCCTCGTGTTCATCGGCGGCGGGATCTTCCTGCTCAAGCGCTCCGGCCCCGACCGGCGGACCGACCCGGTGCCGCCCGCCGTGCGCTGAGCGCACCCGCCGCGCCGGGCCGCGCTGTCCCGGAAGTGTCGGTGCCGCCGCCTACGCTGTGACGATGGTCGACAGGCGTCAGGTGATGGCCTTCCGCGTGCGCGCCCAGCAGCTCGACCGGGCGCACGGCTCGCTCGCCGACACCGCCGTGCTCGACATCGGCGTGCAGGACACCGGCCCCGACGGCGGCCGCTGGGCGCTCGCCACGCGCGGGGTCGACGTGACCCCGCTGAACGGCGACGACCTGGTCCTGCTCTGGACCGTACGCGGCGCCCCGCACCTCTACCGCCGCCCCGACGTGGGCGCGGTGGCCGCTGCGGTCGAGCCGTTCTCCGACGCCGACGCGGGCAAGCGCATCTACGACGCGGCGAAGCCGTTGAAGGCCGCCGGCATCGGCATCCTCGACGCGCTCGACGAGGTGGCCGCGCGAATGCGGGAGATCGTCCGCAAGCCGACCGTCAAGGGCGAGGTCTCCGGCCGCCTCGCGGAGATGATGCCCGAGCCCTACCTGCGGCACTGCCGGCCGTGCGACGCGACCCACCTCTACGAGATGCCGTTCCGGCTCGCCGCCGTACGCGCCGGGCTGGAGCTGCGGCTCGACACGTCACCGCCGGTCCTGGAACGCATCCGCGCCTTCCGTCCGGCCGCCGCGCCCGGCGACCGGTTCGAGCTCATCCGCGCCTACCTTCGGCTGCTCGGCCCGGCCACGCCCAAGCACGTCGCCGACTACCTCGACGCCCCGGTCAAGGAGGTCAAGGGCCGCTGGCCGCACGACGCGGTCGAGGTGAGCGTCGACGGTGAGACGCGCTGGCTGCTCGCCGACGACGAGGCGGCGCTGGCGTCGGCGGACGCCACGACGACCCGCCTGCTCGGCCCGTTCGACCTGTTCCTCCAGGCGAAGGACCGGTCGACGCTGGTGCCCGACGTGGCCCGAGCCAAGGAGCTGTGGCCGGTGCTGGGCCGTCCCGGAGCGGTGCTCGCCGACGGGGAGCTGGCCGGCGCCTGGCGGCCCCGCAAGTCCGGCCGGTCGTTCACCGTCGCGGTCCAGCCGTGGCGCAGGCTCACCGGCAGCACCCGGGAGGCGGTGGTCGCGGAGGCCGAGCGCCTCGCCGCGTACCGGGGTGTGCCGCTCGCGGGTGTCGACTTCGCCGACTGACCGCCTAGCGCGTCCGCCCGATCGCCGTCCAGGCCGACGCCGGGACCTCCACCGGCCACCGTTCGCCGAGCAGCGACGCGCACCTGTCGCGCAACGCCGCGCGGCCCGCCGCGTCGAGCCGCTGGACGTGGTCCCCGGCCGGGCCCACACCGAGCGTGTACGGCTCCCACCACTGGTCGAAGCTCGCGAAACGTGTCCGGACGGTGAGCACGGAGGACCGCACGTCCCGCAGCCCGGCGGCGGTGAACAGCTCGGCGAGGTGCTCTTCCCGCGCCCCGGCGAGCCCTGACTCGTCGTGCGCATCCGGGTCGAGCGACCGGACCGCCTGCCAGAACACGGTCAGCGGCCCACGCCCACCGGCGTGGTCCCACACGCAGGCCGCCACCACGCCCCCGGGTCGGGTCACCCGGCCCATCTCCCGCAGCCCGGCAACCGGGTCCGTCATGAAGTGCACGACGAGCTGAGCGAGGGTGACGTCGAAGCCGCCGTCGGGGAACGGCAGCAGCTCGGCCGACGCCCGCCGGACATCGGCCCCCGGCAAACGCACCCGGGCCGCCTCGACGAACGGCGCCGACGGGTCGACAGCCGACACCGCCTCGGGCCCCAGCCGTGCCACCAGCTCCGCGGTCAACGCTCCGGTGCCGCAGCCGACATCAAGCGCCCGCTGCCCCGGCGTGACACCCGCGGCGTCGGCGAAGCGCACCGCCAGCGCCTCGGCGAATCGGCCCATGGACCGGCCGTACGCGGAAGCGTCCACATCGAAGCTCACCGCATCAGGCTAGCAACGCCAGTGCGATGATCATGTCCATGATTGTCTGGATCAACGGTGCGTTCGGCGTCGGCAAGACGACCACGGCACGGCTGCTCACGGACGCGCTTCCGGACGCGCGGCTGTTCGACCCGGAGTTCCTCGGCTCGATGCTCACCGCGTTCGTCACCCCGCCGACCGACGACTTCCAGGACCTGCCACTGTGGCGTCACCTCGTCGTGCAGACGGTCACCGGGCTGGACCGGCACCACCCGGGCATCTGGATCGTGCCGATGAGCCTGCTCGACCCGGCGTATCGCACGGAGATCCTCGGCGGCATCCGCACCGCCGGCGCCGACGTCCGCGAGGTGGTGCTCACGCTCCCCGAGGACCGGTTGCGTGCGCGCATCGACGCCGACCAGCTCGAGACCGGCGCACGCGGCTGGCGGCACGACCACATCGACCGGGCCCTGGCCACGTTCGCGTCGGTGACCGACGCCCGTCTGATCGACGCCTCCGCCCCGCCCGAGCAGGTGGCCGACGCCGTCGCCGCGCACGTGCGTGCCGAAACTCGCTGTCGGGCTTCCGGGCACGGTGATAGACATCCGGCGTGATCGAGCCCCTGACGTTTTCCGATCGGCTGCGGCTGATCGACGACCGGTCGGCCGCCTTCCGGGAGGCGGTCGCCGCCGCGCCGGACCTCGACGCGCCGGTGCCGACCTGCCCCGAGTGGACGCTGTTCGACCTGGCCCGGCACATCGGCCAGGGGCGCCGCTCCTGGGCGGCCACCGTCGCCGCCGGTCCCGAGGCGTCCGGACGGGCCGCCCCCGGTGGTCCCGACGCTCCCCGGGAGCGTACGGCGCTGCGGGACTGGCTCGCCGAGTCCACCGAGCAGCTGCTGGCCGCGCTGCGCGACGCCGGACCCGATCGTGCCTGCTGGACGTGGTGGGACACGTCGCAGTCGCCGCAGAACTGCGGCGCGGTCGCCCGACACCAGCTCCAGGAGATCGCGGTGCACACCTACGACGCCCAGCTCACCGTGGGCGCGCCGCAGCCGCTGCCGGTCGAGGTGGCCCTCGACGGCGTGGCGGACTTCCTGTTCACCTGCTGCGCGACCACGGTGCCGTGGCCGTACGAGCCGGCCGTCCTCGACTACCACCTCACCGAGGGCGGATGGTGGCGCGTGCGGCTCTCCCCCGACGGCGTACGGGTCACCAACCTGCCCGCCGGAGCCGATGCGGACCCGGCCGACACCGCCGCCCGGTCCACCGCCGGTGACCTGGTCCTGGCCTTCTACGGCCGGATACCGCTGGACGCGCTCACCATCGAGGGCGACCGGCAGGTGCTCGACCGGATCGCGGCGTGGGACCCGGACGCGTAGCCGCCGTCACCGGTGGGCGAAGACGAATCCGCCCTCGACGTCCGGCGCGGGACGATGCGTCATCTCGGCCTCGACGGTGAACCCGGCGTCGGTCAGCCAGGCCGCGACCCGCCCCGGTGGACGGCGGTGCACGTAGACGCGCATCGGGTGCCCGCCGTACCCCTGTGTCTTGAGCCGGCTGCCGTCACCGGCGTGGAATCCGAGCAGCACGACGCCGCCGGGCCGCAGCACCCGGTGGAATCCGGCGAGGACGGCGGGCACCTCGTCGTCCGGGACGTGGATCAGGGAGAACCAGGAGAGCAACCCGGTCAGGCACTCGTCGGTGAGGTCCAGACGGGTCATCGAGCCCACCTCGAAGCGGACGCCCGGGTGGTCGCGCCGCGCCAGGTCGATCATCGCCGGTGACAGGTCGATGCCGAACGCGCTCAAGCCCAGATCGCGCAGGTGCCGGGTGATCCGGCCCGGTCCGCAGCCGACGTCTGCGACCGGGCCGCTCCCCCGCGCCCGGACCAGCTCGGCGAAGAGCGCGAGGATGCCGCGCTGGAACGGCTCGTTCGCCAGGGCATCACGCAGCAGGTCGGCGTAACTGGACGCAACCGTGTCGTAGGAGGTGCGGGTGTCGTCCAGCCAGCTGGGATCGCTCACGCCGCGCACGATAGCCGCGAACGAACGGGCGACAGTGGGAGGATGGTCGGCATGCCGGGTCGTGCGTTGAGCTTCGGAGCGGCCGCGCAGGCGTACGAGCGTTTCCGGCCCGGCTATCCCGAGGAACTGGCCGACCTGGTGCTGGCGTACGCGGGCCGCCCGATCCGGACCGCCCTGGAGATCGGCGCCGGGACCGGCAAGGCGACCCGGCTGTTCGCCCGGCGCGGCATCGCGGTCACCGCCACCGACCCGGACCCCGCGATGCTCGCCGAACTGCGCCGGCACGTCCCGGCCGAGGTACGGGTCCGACAGGCCGCGTTCGAGGAGTTGCCCGCCGACGAGCGCCACGACCTGGTGTACGCGGCGGCGGCGCTGCACTGGACCGACCCGGACCGGCGGTGGGAGCGGGTGGCCGCGCTGCTGACGCCCGGTGGCGTGTTCGCCTCGTTCGGCGGGCCGCTGCGACTGGCCGACCCGGCGCTGCGCGACGCGGTCGCCGCCGCCCGGGCCGAGTTCCTCGCCGACGACGAGATCCCGTCGCCGGACGGAACGTCACCGGAGGCCGGCATGCAGTGGCCCGGCACCGAGCTGCGCGCCTCCGAGTGGTTCACCGACGTGCGGCAGGAGGTCATCGAACGGCGGATCACGACGAGTGCCGACGAATACATCGGTCTGCTGTCGACCGTCTCGGCCTATCTCGAACTGCCGCCGCACGTACGCGAGCAGGTGTTCCGCCGCGTCCGGGACGTCCTGCCCGGCACGGTCGAGGTCACCGCCGACGTCACGGTCCACCTGGCCCGGCGGACGTCACCAGGTAGGCGGTCAGCCGGTCGGCGAGCGGGCCCGGACGACTGAGCGCCATCGCGTGGCCGCCGTCGATCTCGTCCGGCACCACGCCGAGCCGGTCGGCGGCCACCCGGCGTTGGAAGTCGGCGGGGAAGAACCGGTCGTCGCGGCCGATCAGCACCGCCGTCGGCACGGCCGGCCAGGTGGCGAGCGGCCACGGCTCGTCCCACTCCGCGCTGACCTGCTGCCGGCCGTGCGCGGGCGCCTCGGCGACGATCTCGGGCGGCACGCCGTTGTAGAACTGCTGCTCCTCGCTGAGCCCTTCCGGCTCGCGGTAGCCGGTGTTGCCCCACCAGTCCCCCGGCTTCTCACCGGGCCGCGGAATCATCGGGGTGAGCAGGACCAGCTGCCGCACCGGCAGCCGGTCGGCGACCAGCGGTGCGGTGAACGCGCCGTACGAGTGCCCGACCACCACGAGGTCGTCGCGGTCACCGACGGCGTCGACCACCGCCTGGCGGAAGTCGGCGAACCCCGCCGACCGGTCGCCGATCGGCAGCTCCGGCACCACCGCGTCGTGACCCCGGGCGGCCAGCTCGGGAACCAGCAGATGCCAGTCCCACGCGCTGCCCCCGCCACCGTGGATGAGCACGAACGTCGTCATACCCGGGACCCTCCCACACGGGTACGACATGCGGTCGCGGTCAGTGCGGAAATGCCCGCGGGATCCGGGTGGCCCGCAGCTCGTCGCGGAACGCCTCGATGCGGGTGATGACCTGACGCCGCCCGATCGTGTTCTCGATCCGGTCGAGGTAGAGGCAGCGGGCGGCGAGCCGGGGCAGGTCGACGGAGAAGTAGATCGCCATGAGGGGGTTGACGAACAGGTCGCCGTGGCTGGTACGCCGGCTGAACCGTACGTCTCCGCACGTGCCGCCGGTGGCGGCGGCGATCTGCCCCTGGACGATGCTCGGCCGGTGCGGGGTGGCGGCCTGGGCCTGCGCGACCGCCTCGCGGTAGAGCACCGCCTCACGGCTGGAGCCCGGAATGGACAGCGCGCCGAGGTAGCCGCCCTCCCGGTCGAGCGCGGCCAGGTTCTCCAGCACCTCGACGTGGTTGACGCCGTCGTGCGCGTCGATGCCGAACCCGAGACTGCTCACCAGCCGGATCGGCACGTCCAGCCCGGCCACGGCGGCCAGGCTGGTGATGTCCTCCACCGGGGTGCCCAGGCCGCTCTCGTCACCGCGCAACAGGATGTCGGTGCCGCCGTCGACGAGCACGATCGCGTCGAGGTCGAGCCGGTCGACCAGGTGCCGGTACGCCTCACGAAGCGGCTGCACGCCCAGCGGCGGGAAGGCGTACACGGTCGACGGCAGGTCCCGGCCCGCCAGCCAGCGGGCCAGGTGCGCCTCCGGGAAGTACCAGTCCGGGCTGAGGGTGTCCGGCCGGATCGCCGCCACGTGCTCGTCCACCCACACCTGCCGGTCGAGCAGTTCCAGCTCCGAGAAGGAGAGGCTGGCCAGGTGCACCCGCTTGCCAGCCTGCCACAGCGCCAGCGCCAGCGGCAGGCCGGCGTACACGTCGAAGCCGCCACCGGCTCCGGCGATCAGGACGTCGCGTGCCGGGGCCAGGGCGGCGAACAACGGCGGAACGGCCAAGGTGTACGCGGCGGTGTCGGTCACCAGATGATGATCTCCGCTCGCGTGGCGGACCGCTGCCCCGTGGCCACCCGGTCGAGGCACGGCCCGGGGCCGGGACCCGCTCGTTCAAACCGGGCGGCCGAACGTCACCGCCTCCCGGACCAGCTTCGGCGCCTTCTCCGCCAGTTGCGCGTCCGGCCGCGCGCCGAGCGCGTCGTTCACCGTGGAGAAGGCCAGCCGGAACGCGATCAGCGTGGTCGCCTCGAAGATCTCCCGGTCGCTCAGGCCGACGTCGCGCAGGCGTTGCGCGTCGGCCTCGGTGGTGGCGTTCGGATCCGTCACGACCCGGCGGGACCAGTCGGCCAGAGCCGTCTCCCGCTCGGACAGGTCCGCCTCGTCGCCGCGCAGGACCCCGGCGGCGGTCGCCTCGTCGCTCATCCCGGCCAGCCGGGCGCCCCAGGCCAGCGAGCAGTACGAGTCGCCGCGCGCGGCAGCGGTGGCGGCGACCAGCACGGCCACCTCCCGCGAGGACAACGTGGACTCGGACAGCAGTTCGGTGCGCGTGTTCTGGAAGGACATCAGCACGTCGGGTCGCCAGCACCAGACGCGGGTGAGGTTGTTCACGTAGCCGTCGGCGGCGAGGTCGTCCTCGTACGCGGCTTTCGCCGCCGGGCTCTGCGGCGGTTCGGGGAGGAAGGCGGAATTCATGCGGGCAGTCTGCGCCACCCGGGCGCCCCCCACTGGCTGATCAACGACAGTACGATCCGCTGATGATCCAGGCGGTCTTCTTCGACGTGGGCGGGACGATCCTCGACGAGACGCGCGAGTTCGCGACCTGGGCGGACTGGCTGGGCGTTCCCCGGCACACGTTCTCCGCCGTCTTCGGCGCGGTGATCGCCCGGGGCCTGGACTACCAGGAGGTGTTCCGGGCGTTCCGGCCGGACTTCGACCTCACCGCCGAACTGACGCGCCGGGTCGCCGCCGGTGACCCGGAGTCCTTCGGCGCCGACGACCTCTACCCGGACGCGCGGGCCTGCCTGGCCGCCCTGCGGGAGCAGGGCCTGCGCGTCGGTCTGGCCGGCAACCAGCCGGAGCACGCCGAGGCGACGCTGCGGGCGCTGGACCTGCCGGTGGACGTCATCGGCACGTCGGCGGCCTGGGGCGTGGCGAAACCGGCGCCGGAGTTCTTCGACCGGGTCGTCCGCGAGGGCGGCGGCGACGCGTCCGCGATCCTGTACGTCGGTGACCGGCCGGACAACGACGCCGCGCCCGCGATGGCCGCCGGCATGTCGGCGTGCCTGATCCGGCGCGGCCCGTGGGGACACATCCTCGACATGCCGGACGTGGCCGAGCGGTGCCTGTTCCGCATCGACTCGCTGGACGAGCTGCCGGCCCTGGTCGCGCGGCACAACGCGGCGGCCGGCTAGGCCGGGGCCTCGGCGAAGACCGAGACCCGGGTGCGGTGGTGGCGCGGTGACTCGATCTCGTCAACCACCGCCACCGCCAGATCGGCGTACGACAGGTACGCCGACGCCGGGGCCTGCTCGCCGCCGAGGCGGTACCGGCCGGTGCGAGGGCCCTCCACGTCCAGCGCGGCCGGCGGGGTGAGCACGAGCCAGTCGACTGTGGTGTCCGCCGCGCGGAGCCGGTCCAGGCCGGCGGCGTGGCTGAGCGCGAACGGCCGCAACTCGGCGGGAAGAACGGCCGGGTCGTCGTAGAGGGGCCGGCCACGCGCGTCGGTGAGCGTGGCGAACAGGCCGATCGCCACGAGCCGGGGCACGGCTGCGCGGGCCAGGCCGTGCAGCAGCGCGTCGGCCGCCCGGACGAAGAACTCCGGATCGAGGCCGGCGGCGGCGAGTGCCTCCGGACCGGACGCCGGGCTGACCGCGTGGACGACGGCGTCGTGCCCGTACCCGATGGAGGTGACCGTCTCCGGGTCGGTGACGTCGCCGCGTACCGCGGAGGTGAGGTCGGGATGACGGGCGGGGTCGCGGACGACGGCGGTGACGCGGTGGCCGCGGCGGTGGGCCTCGGCGGTGATCGCGCGGCCGGCCCGGCCGCCCGCGCCGAAGACGGCGATGCTGGTCATGGCGCGACGCTAGAGCGCCGGATGCCGGTTACCGCAACGGTACCGGCGTTACGCTCGGGCGATGACGCCGCTCGATCCGGACATGTTCGATCGCGCGTGCCCGTCGCGGGTGATGCCGCTGCGGATCGGCGAAAAGTGGACCGCGATGGTGGTGTTGTGCCTGGAGCACGGGCCGCGCCGGTTCACCGAGTTGCGGGTGCCGCTGCGCACGGTCACGCCGAAGGTGCTGGCCGGGACGCTGCGGGCGATGGAACGCGACGGGCTGGTCACGCGTACCGCCTACGACGAGAACCCGCCGCGCGTGGAGTACGCGCTGACGCCGCTGGGCCGCAGCCTGCTGACGCTGGTCGCGGCCGCCCGGTCGTGGAGCGAGGCGCACCTGGACGAGTTGCTGGCCGCCCGCCGGTCGCACGAGCGGCGGGCCGGCGCCGATGTCGTACCCCCGGCATAGCCTGCCGGTCATGGGAACCGCCGAGCTGGACGAGCTGATCGTGCCCGACGCGGAAGGGCTGCGCTCGTGGTTGTCCGCCCACCACGACACGTCGCCCGGCGTCTGGCTCGCCCTGACCCGCAAGGGCGGCACGCTCACCACGCTGACCTGGCAGCAGGCGGTCGACGAGGCGTTGTGCTTCGGCTGGATCGACGGGCAGGCCCGCAAGCGCGACCACGAGAGCTCCTGGATCCGGTTCACCCCGCGCCGGGCCCGCAGCGCCTGGTCGCAACGCAACGTCGCCAACGTGGCCCGGCTGGAGGAACAGGGGCGGATGACGCCGGCGGGCCGGGCCGCGGTGGAGGCCGCGAAGGCGGACGGCCGATGGGCGGCGGCCTACGCGCCGCCGTCGGAGGCCGAGGTGCCGGCCGACCTGCTCGCCGCCATCGCGGCCGAGCCCGCCGCCCAGGCCATGTTCGACGTGCTCACCAGCGCCAACAGGTTCGCACTCATCCACCGGCTCAATGCCGTCAAGCGCGCGGAGACCCGCACGCGCAAGATCGGCGAGTTCGTCGCCATGCTGGCCCGCCACGAGACGTTCCACCCGCAGAAGGCGAAGCCGCCGCGCACGTCGTGACGTCAGCCCCGGTCGAGCGCCCGCATCGTGTGCCGGTAGCCGACCGTCTCGTGCCCGACCACCTCGACGATCCCCGACAAGGCGACCAGCGCGATGGCGGCGACGAGCGCGGTCAGGCTGGCCCGGTCGTCCGGATGGACCGGCCCGGTGGCGCCGAGCACGGACGGGACGGCAACGGCGGCCGCGAGCGGTACGAGCGACGCTACCAGCAGCGGCACGTGCGTCAGGTCGTAGGAGTGCAGGAGCACGCTCCACGTCACGAAGATCATGACGAGCAGCGCGGCCATCGGCACCGCGAGCGAGAGCGCCACCTGGAGCGCGGAGAGTTTCTCCTCCTCGACGGCGCTGGTCGCGACGCGCAGTCCGGCGCCCACCGCGGCGATGGCGCCGAAGATCGGCAGGTGCGCGTAGCGCCACGCGAACGCGCGAGCAGGCCACCGTTCGAGGACGGGCCGGGAGGGCACGAGGAAGTACGCCCACCAGAGCGTGGCGGCGAGCACGAGCCCGGACGCGATGATCACGACGGCGGCGACGCTCCACCCCTGTTCCCGGATCAGCGCCCCGACGGCGGCGGTCGTGGCGGCGACCACCTCCCCGAGCGTGATCAGCGTCAGGAGGCTGAACCGTTCGGCCAGGTGACCGGCGTTCCACGGTGGGCTGCCGAGCCGCCGCTCCGTCACCACGGCGCGGCCATCTCGGCCAGGGCCAGCAGCACGAGCGCGGCGACGACCACGCCGACCGGCAGCGGGAGGATCGCGGACAGCAGCCACCCGACCTGCGCGACGGCGATCGTGACCGCGTACGCGACGGTGGTCCGGCGGTGCGCGGGGTCCTGGCGGGCGGCGCGCAGCCACAGCCCGATGATGGGTACGCGCATGACGATGTAGCCGACGACCAGCAGCAGGTTGTTCGGGCTGCCGCCCTCGGCGGTGGCGTCGAAGCTCACCGGCAGCCCGAAGATGAGGATGACGACGCCGAGCATCTGCACGAGCGTCGCGCCACGGAACAACGCGTCGTCGTTGTCGTACGCCGAGGAGAACCAGGTGAAGTTGATCCATGCCCACGTCACCGCGAAGATCGCGAACGCGTAGGCGCCGAGCGCCGCTCCCACGTGCCCGTCGCCGATGCCGTGGGCGAGCTGGTCGGCGGCGGCTCCGAACGCGACGACGTACGTCAGGTCGTACAGCAGCTCCAGCGGCGTGGTGGACCGGCCCTTCTCGCCGGGGTCACGGCCGGTCATCGGCCGCAGCCGGTGATACAGCTCGTGTTTCAGCCGCGGGCCCAAGTCGGCGGCTTCCCGGCTCACGAGTGGTCCCGGACGAACGCACGCATCAGGGCGGAGCACTCGGCCGCGTGCGTCTCCAGCAGCAGATGGCCGCCGTCGAGGAGGTGCGCGTGCATCCGGTCCAGCACACGGTGGTACGCGAGGACCTCGTCCACGTCGAAGTAGGCGTCGTGCCGGCCCCACAGCACGAGCGCCGGCGGCTGGCAGGCCCGGTGGTAGGCGGCGATCTCGCCGAACCGGGCGACGTGGTTCGCGTAGTCGGTGAACAGCGCGAACTGCGCCTCGACGTTGCCGGGCCGGGTCATCCGCTCCCAGTCCAGGTGCCACGCCTCAGGTGCCTGCAGCGGGCGTACGTGCGTGGGCAGCCCGGCGAGGTACTGGTCCCGGGTGCCGTCGAAGGTCAGCCAGTCCGGCAGCGCGGCGCGGGTGGCCTCGCCCGGGTCGGCCCAGTACGCCCGCGCGGTGTCCCACTGCGCGCCGAGCCCGTCTGCGTGCGCGTTGCCGCTCTGCACGATCAGGCCGCGGATCCGCTCCGGGGCTCGGGTGGCCAGGTGGTAGCCGACCGGCGCGCCGAAGTCGTGCAGGTAGACGAAGAAGCGGTCCACGCCGAGCAGGGCGAGCAGGCGCTCGACGGTCCATGACAGGTTCTCGAACGTGTAGTCGTACTCGCCGAGGGTGGGCGACGACGACATGCCGAAGCCCGGCAGGTCGGGCGCGAGCACGTACGCGACCTCGGCGAGGGTGGGCATGACCTCGCGGAACGTGTGCGACGAGCTGGGGAAGCCGTGCAGCAGCAGCACCGCCGGGTCGCCGGGACGTCCGGCCTCGCGGAAGAACACCTCCAGGCCGTCGACGTCGGCGTGCCGGTGGCGGATCTTCTGACTGGCGCGCATCACCTCATCCTGGCGGGCCGGCCGCGCCCGTACGGCCGTTTCCGGCAGCAGCGACGACCGGCGGGGCCGACCCGGGCGTACGCTCGAACGAGCCGACGGTGGGAGGTCGCCCGCGATGATCCCGGTGCTGATCCTGTTCGGGCTTGTCCTGGGGCGCTGGTGGCGGTCGTCGCTCGTCGCCGCGGCGCTGGGCTGGCCGGCCCTGCTGGTCGCGACCGGCGTGACGGACGTCGGCGCCGGGCTGCTCGGCGCGGCCGTGCTCGCCGTCGCGAACACCGGTGCCGGCGTGCTGCTCCATCAGGGAGCCCTCCTGGCGATCCGGCGGCTTCGGGCGTCCTGAGGCGGGTCCCTGCGCTACACGGCGCCGCCGGTGTTCCGGATCATCCGCCGGAGCACTTTGAGGGTGGTGACGTAGTCGGCGTCGTCGACGCCGTCGTGGATACGGGCCCGGATCCCCGGCGCGTGCTGCTTGAGGCGGAGCCGGGCGGCCTCCCCCGCCTCGGTGATCCGCAGCCGGCCGTCCGCGTCGCGGGTCAGCCAGCCGTGTTCCCGCAGCACCTCCGCCTCGGCGTCCAGGTCGTCCTCGGCCCGCAGGTACGAGCGCATCGCGTGCCGCAGCTCGGGAACGGTCAGTCCGCCGCCGCCGGGCAGGAGGTCGTTCGGGGACAGGTTGCGCAGGAGCCAGAACTGGGGCTGGGTGAAGCCGTGCGCGGCCTGCTGGGCCCGGGTGAAGGCGATGAGCGATTCGTACGCGACGCCCGTCCAGTAGGCGGCCGGCTGGCCCGCGAGTTCGGCGTCGGACAGGTGCGGCGTCGTCATGGTGATCTACCTCCGGCGGTGGTCGGGTGAGCACGACGCTAGAACCTCAACCACGCTTCAGATCAAGCCGCGAGGGACATCGCGTTCCGGCCGGCCCGGGCATGATGAGCCGATGCGGGTAGCGATGGCGACCGACGCGGGGCATCCCGGCCGGGCCAATGAGGACTTCGCCGGCGCCGTACCGTGCGGGCTGGTCCTGGTCGACGGCGCGGGTGGCATCGCCGGCGCGGACGAGGTCTGTCACCACGGCATCGCCTGGTACGCGACCCGGCTCGGCGGTGCGTTGCTGGGCGCGCTGGCCGAGGAGCGGAGCCTGCGCGACGTGCTGGCCGAGGGCATCGAGCGGGTCACCGACCAGCACCGCGACACCTGCGATGTCGCGCATCCGATCAGCCCGTTCGCGGCGGTCGCGATGCTCCGGTTCTCCGGCGGCACCGTCGAGCACCTGGTCCTCGGCGACGCGGTGGCTGTCGTCGGCCGGGCGGGCGGTGAACCGCTCGTCGCCCACGATCCGCGTGAGGTGGTGATCGCGCGATCCTTCGAGGAGCGGCTGAAGGACGTGCCGAAGGGCGGCGACGAGTACCGGCGGCTGATGATGGAACTGCGATCCCGCCGCAACAGCCCTGGTGGCTTCTGGGTCGCGAAGGACGACCCGACGGTCGTGGACGAGGCGGTCACCGGCAGCGGCCCGGCGGACGACGTGACAGCGGCGGCGCTGCTCAGCAACGGCGCGAGCCGGCTCGTGGACACGTTCGGCCTGACCGACTGGCCGGGGCTGCTGCGCCTGCTGGACAGCGACGGTCCGGCCGAGGTCATCCACCGGGTCCGGCAGGCGGAGGCGCGCGAGGGTGTCGCCACCGACGACGCGACGATCGTCTGCCGCACCTGACCCGGCACGACAATCCGGCCGTGCTCGTGTTGACTGCGGCGATGGACCGTCAACGCCTGAGCAGCATCGCGCACTCGCACCACCCGATCGCGGCCCCGGTCTCCGGCGTGAACGTCAACCGGCTGCTGCGCCGGGCCGGTCGCCGGCCGGCGGCCCGCATCCTCGACCTGGGCTGCGGTGAGGCCGCCTGGGCGTTGCAGGCCCTCGCGCACCACCCGGACGGGCACGCCGACGGTGTGGACCTCAGCCCGTACGCGCTGGAGCGCGCTGCTGACGCCGCCGCCGTGCGGGGCCTCGCCGACCGGCTCACGCTGCACGAGCGCGACGCCCGGTCGTACGTGCCGGACGGCGACTACGACCTCGTGCTCTGCGTCGGGTCGACGCACGCGTTCGACGGGTTCGGCGGGACGCTGGAACTAGCCGGCCGGCACGTGAACGCCGACGGCATCCTGATGGTGGGCGAGGGATTCTGGCAGGTGCCG
The DNA here is from genome assembly GCF_027460145.1 of Micromonospora sp. WMMA1949. Taxonomy (NCBI): domain Bacteria; kingdom Bacillati; phylum Actinomycetota; class Actinomycetes; order Micromonosporales; family Micromonosporaceae; genus Micromonospora; species Micromonospora sp. WMMA1949. The sequence continues at coordinate 6,221,756 of NZ_JAPZBG010000001.1, forward strand.
CCGACGCCGGAGGCACTGGCGGCGCTTGGCGCGAAGCCCGAGGACCACAGCGACCTCGCCGGTCTGGTCGCGTCCGCGGAGCAGGCCGGCTGGACCCCGGTGTACGCGCACGTCAGCGACGCCGCCGAGTGGGACGACTACGAGTGGTCGTGGACCGGTTCGCTGACCGAGTGGGCGCTGGACAACCCGGGTCACCCGGATGCCGCCGGGGCGCTCACCGCCGCCCGGGAGCACCGGGACCAGTGGCTACGCGGATACCGCGGCGTGCTGGGGTTCGTGACGCTGGTGCTGCGCCGCACCTGACCGGCCGCGCGGGTCCAGTCCGGTACAGGCGGGCGGGGCACTATCGTTCGGGCGTGCAGATCCGTTTCGCCGTACCGGCCGACCCCGCCTATCCGGCCCGCGTGGCCGCCGCGCTCGCCGCCGCCCGGCTGCGCCGGTTCGGCTACATCGGCGCGGTCCTCGCCGCGATCGGGGTGATCGGCTGGATCGTCTCACAGGCGTCGGAGCGGGGTGACCGCTTCGCGTCGCTGTGGACCGCGTTCATCGTGGCCGGCGTGCTGTCGATGCTGTACGCGCCGTGGGTGCGGTGGCGGGCACGGCGCCGGTCCGGCGGCTACGCGGTCGAGGGTGGCTACGACATCGACGACCGCAACATCATGATGCGCAGCGGTTCGGAGTCCGGCGGCATCGCCTGGGACGGCGTCGAGCGGGTCACCGAGACCCCGGATTTCTGGATCGTGTACGTGGGACGGATGCCCGCCACGGTGATCCCCCGGTGGCTGATGTCCGCCGAGGACGCCGGGCGGCTGCGCGCCTTCATGGTGGAGCGGCAACTGCTCGGCGACCGTTGACCATGTATTGATCGGCTGTATATGTTGCCCCGGTGACTGAGATGCGCGAGGCGACCTTCCTGATCCTGACCGCGCTGGCCGACGAGCCGCGCCACGGCTACGGGATCATCCAGGAGGTCGCCGGCCTGTCCGGCGGTCGCGTCAACCTGCTGCCGGGCACGCTCTACGCCGCCCTGGACCGGCTGGTCGCGCAGGGCCTCGTCGAACTCAGCCACGAAGAGGTGGTCGACGGCAGGCTGCGCCGGTACTACCGGCTGCGCGCCGACGGCCGGACCGAGCTGGCACGCCAGACCGAACGGCTGCGGCAGCTCGCCGCCGCCGGCGAGGCCCGGCTGCGCGCCCTGCGGCCCCGCACCGCCTGACCCCCGCCGTCGCGGCCCGTAGGGAGACACCGATGCACCGCTGGCTGCTGCTGGCCTACCCCCGTGACTACCGCCGCGCGCGCGGGGCCGAAATCCTGGAGACGGTACGGGACGTCGGCGCGGCCCACCGGCGTACCCGGGTCGCGGCGAATCTCGTACGCCATGGTCTGCGTGCCCGGCTGGGACGGCCGGCGAGCCGCGGCGTGGTGGCCTGGGCGTCGGTGTTCGCGGTGGTCTGCGGCTTGTTCGCCGCGTCGTTCGGCACCTGGCTCGCGTGGCTCGGCTCCCGCCCGCTCGACCACCGGGACCTCGCCGCCGTGGTCGGCCAGCTCTACCCGGACCGGCAGGTCAGCCACCTCGACCAGGACGACCCGCCCGCCGTGTTCCTCATCTACGGCCACCCGCTGAACGAGGACCTCCTGTCCGAGCTGCTGCTCGGCGACGGCGGCGAGTACGCGCTGGCCGAGCTGACCGCGTCGTTCGACCAGACGCCGGCGGGCGGCCTCACCGACCTGCGGCAGCGCCTGGACGCCGCCGGCTGGGAGCAGAGCGAGCCCGTCCGGTCCGACGCGTACGGCTGCGCCCCCGGCAGTCCGCGCTGCGACCCGGCGTCCATCCCCTCCGACGTCACCGTGTACGCCGAGCGCGGCGACCACATCCTCGCCGTGGAGCTCACCGCGGACGGCTCGATGAGCCTCGCCCTCAGCCGCGCCACCCCCGGCGCCGCCTACCCCGCCGGTCTGCTCGCCTTCGCACTGGGCGCGGTCGGCGGCTGGACGCTGTTCGGCTGGGCCAGCCGCCGCACCGAGGGACGGCGGTCGCTGGTGCAGGGGCCGGCGAAGGTCCTGTACGGCGTCGCGATGGTGTTCTGGGCCGCGCCGATCCTGCTCGGCGCGCCGCTGATGCTGACGCACCACCTGGGCGAGCCGCACCCGCGCTGGCACGTGCCGTGGGAGTGGCTCGGCCAGCCCGCCATGTCACTGCCGTTCCTGGTCGGCACGGTCCTGCTGCTGCTCGCGCTGGGCCTGGCGGCGCTGCCGCGCCGGCGGCCGGCGGGCCGTGCGCTCGCCGGGGCGTCGGGACCGGCTGTCTAGCAGCCCGCCGGGTCATGCCGGGCATCGCGCGCCAGGGGCCGGCAACGTCAGGTCGACGAGGTATCTGTCCACCACCGCCTCCGCGCAGTCGTTGCGCTGGTAAGTGCCGTGGCCCCAGCCCTCGTACGTGACCAGACGCCCGTGCCGGCCGAGCTGCCGGGCGACGTTCACCGCCCAGGCGTAGCCGGTGCGGGGATCGTGCCGGGCGTTGAGCAGCAGCAGCCGCGTGCGGGTGTGCACATTCAGCGCGTGCGGCGGGTTGCGGACCGGGGACGGCCAGCCCAGGCAGGTCTGCACGGCCAGCAGACCGGCGCCGTACCGGACGTCCGGTGCGACGGCCACGGCGTCGCGGACCAAGCCGGCGTAGTCGGCGTAGTCGCGCACCCGCGCCGGCCAGTCCGCGCAGAACGCCGCGACCGAGAGCGGGAAGTTCACAGCCGGTGGCGGCGTGCCGGCGTCCATGTCCCGCACGATCGCGGCCAGTTGCGGCCAGCGCGGGCCGGCGAGCAGGCCGAGTGCCACGGCGGTGACGTCGAAGGGGGTACGGGGGGCGTACTCGCCACGGTCCGCGCGGGCCAGCACCCGCGCCCACACCGACCGTACGTCCCGTTCGTGGAGCACACAGTCCGCGGACCTGTCGCACCAGGAGACGAACTCGTCGAACGAGTCCTGCAACGTGGCGGCCTGCGTCCGCACGAAGGACCGCACGTCGAGGCTGTGGTCGAACACGCCCTCCAGCACGACCGCCCGCACGTGGCCGGGATACCGCTCGGCGTACTGCTGGCCCAGGAGCGTGCCGTACGAGCTTCCGTGGAAGGACAGCCGCCGCTCCCCCAGCGCCCGCCGCAGGGCGTCGAGGTCGCGGACGGTGCTGAGCGTGTCGGCGTGGTCGTACACCGGGCTGGTCGGGCGGCACCTGCTCCACAGGGCCTGGTTGTAGGCCACCGCGGCGTCGAAGTCCGCCGGACCGGTCAACGGGACGGGCGGCTTGCGCAGCACCGGATCCGGCGTGCAGGCGGGCGCGGCGGTGCGGGCGACCGTACGCGGATCGAAACTGACCAGGTCGAACCGGTCCAGCAGTTCGTCACTGAACCGGTCGCCCTTGCGGATGCGTTCCACCCCCGAGTCGCCGGGGCCGCCCGGCCCGAACACCAGCGTGCCCACCCGGTGCTCCGGCACGCGCGCGGATCGGCGCGCCACGGCGAGTTCGAACGTCGGGCCGTCCGGCCGGGCCCAGTCCACCGGCAGGCGCAGCCGGGCGCACCGCACCCGCTCATCCGGTGGGACGTCCGGCAGATCGTCGGCGCACTCGCCCCAGACGAGGCGCGGTGGCGGGAGCCCGGCGTGCGCCGCGCCGGGTAGTCCCGCCAGGACGGTGATCACGGCCAGAGCGACGGCCACGGTACGTCGGTACACGGCACCTCCCCGTTGTGGATGCCAGTCGATTCTTCAGCGGCGGCCCACCCGAGTCCCATACGGAAACGCCCCGAGATGCCCCTCGGGTCTTCTCCCCGAGTCCGCCCTGAAGGCCACATGAGCAGAGACCAGTTCCCGTCCAGGGCGGCCGGGCGCTCGCCGGGGCATCGGACCGGGCTGCCGGCGGTCTAGCATCGGGCGATGACGTCGTCCCTGGACAGTCTGCCGAAGATCAGCGCGCCGGCCATGCGGGCGCTGACCGCCGCCGGCTACACCACGCTGCGCCGCCTCGCCGGTGTGCCGCGCGCGGAACTGGCCCGCCTGCACGGCATGGGACCCAAGGCGCTGGGCATCATCGAGGCCGCCCTCGCCGAACACGACCTGCGGCTGAGCTGACGAGGTGATCGCGATGCCACTCGGCCGGCTCCACCACCTGATCGTCGACTGCCCGGATCCGATAGCCGAGGCACGGTTCTGGAGCGCCGTCCTCGGCGACCCGATCACGTACGCGGACGACGACTTCGCCGTCGTATCGGCCAGCACGGCGGCGTCCGGGCTGGCGTTCCAGCGCGCCCCCGATCTGGCGCCGTCGACATGGCCGGATCCGGCGGTGCCGCAGCAGATGCATCTGGACGTCATGGTCGACAACCAGGACGCGGCGGGCGCGGCGGTGCTCGCGCTCGGGGCACGGCGGCTGCCGGGCGACCACGTGTACGCCGACCCGGCGGGCCACCCGTTCTGCCTGATCCGGCGGCCCACCTGGGCGTCGCCGGTGGGGTCCGCGTGACCGGGGACCAGCACGTGCGCCGGGTCCGCCCCTACCACTGGGGTGCCGTCTATTTCCGGGACGCGGACTGCGAGGAGGAGTTCGACATCGACTTCCACGACGGCGACGGCCCGGTGTTCGCCACTACGCACCACGTCGCCGTGTCGGTGGTCCACGCCGCCATGGCGGACGTGGGAGAGGCCGACGTCACGCTCGACATCCGGGTGAGGCCGGGGCGGGTGGCGACGCATCCGTACGAGGCGACGCTGGACGTCCCCTCCGGGCGGCTCTACGTCGGCGACGCCGACGGCGACGACGAGATCGAGTTGGCGCCGGGCCGCTGGCTGTTGCAGTTCGCCGTGGACGACGCGACGGAGGCCCGCAACGTCGAGCTGGTCATGTCACCGCTGTGACCTGACCCGTTACGGCGTCTCCTGGTAGGAGATGAACTCCAGCAGGCTCCCGTCCGGGTCGCGGAAGTAGACGCTGGTCCCGGCGCCACCGGCACCGACCCGCCGGACCGGTCCCGTCTCCACCTCGACGTCGTGCCGCCGCAGGTGCGCCACCGCCTCCTCGATCGGCCCCGCCCAGACGAAGCAGATGTCGCTGTTGCCCGGACGGACGGGGATCCGGGCCAGGTTGCCGCCGAGGTCGAGACCCGGCCCGTGCACGCTCAACTGGTTCGTACCGATCCGGAAGGCGACGCGGTCGCCGCCGACGCCGATCACCTCGGCGCCGACGACGTCGCGATAGAAGTCGGTGGCGGCCCGCCAGTCGGACACGGCGATGACGACGTGGTCCAGTCCGGTTACGGGCGCCATGCGATCACCCTATTGGCCGGGCGGCGTCCCCTCCCCCGGATCCGCCGAGGTCGTCGCCGCCTTCAGGTGCCGGACGAAGAACCGGTTCGCGGCGTCCCCCTCGAACCACGGGACGCCGGTGTGCCCACCCATGTTGGCGTGCAGCGTCTTCTCCGTGGAGGCGAAGGCGTCGAACAGGTCCAGCGCCATCTGTCGGTCGTTGCCCTCGTCGTCCCACTGCAGCAGGACGTGCAGCGGAATGGTGACCCGCCGGGCGTCCTCGACGATGGCGCGCGGCACGAAGCTCCCGGCGAACAGGAGCGCGGCCACGATGCGCGGTTCGACCACCGCCAGCCGTACGCCGATCGAGATCACCCCGCCGGCGTACCCGATCGGGCCGCCGACCTCGGGCAGCGCGAGGAGCGCGTCCAGCGCGGCCCGGCACTCCGGGACCGCCTTCTCCACCAGCGGCAGGACGAGCCGGTCGACCACCTCGTCGGCAACCGGCTCACCGGCTGCCAGGGCCCGGCGCAGGTCGGCGCGGGCCTGCTCGGCGGCGGCGGACGCGGGCCGGTCGCCGCCGCCGGGCAGTTCGACGGTGGCGGCGGCGAAGCCCTGCTCGACGCAGCCCCGCGCCCGGGCCGCCAGGCGGGGATACATCCGGCGCAGTCCGCCGGGGTGGCCGAGCAGGATCAGCGGGTCCGGCTCGGGCGCGGGTGCGGGCGTCCACAGGATGCCGGGGATCTCGCCGAGGGTGAACTCGCGTTCGCGGACGCCGTCGGCGAGGTGTTGGTCGGAGGTGAAGCGCATGGTCGTGCCTTTCGGGAGTGCGACGGCGCTCCCGGACGACCTATCGCCCGGCCGTGACCCCCGAGGGGAGCACCCATGTCGAAACTGCGGTCACGGGTACCACCTCCCTCGTCCTCCGGCACGGCCACCGGCAAGCTAACAGCGCTCGCCAGGGCGGGCCAACCGTTTTATCGCGGCGTGATCCGCGCCGGGCCGTCAGCCGCGCTCGAAGCCGGCGAAGACGACAGCCAGCGTCCGGGCTTGCAGGTGCTCGTCCCATCCGCCGTGCAGTGCGCCCTGGCACATGCCGGTGAGCAGCGCCATCACCTCGGGGAGCCGTACCGAGTCGGCGACGGTTCCGGTGGCCCGGGCCTGTTCCAGCAGCCGGCCCACCGCCTCCTCCAGGTGACCTACCGCGTCCGGCAGCCGGATGTCCACCCCGGACCCGGCGAGCAGTTCGACTGCCGTCTTCTTCGCGGCGGCCTGCGCCACCGTGTGTCTGAAGAATCCGAGGAGGTCGTGTCGTCCCGCCTCCTCGGCGAGCTGCGCGAGCAGTCGCTTCATGAGCGCGGCGAGCAGGTCCTCCTTGGTGGGGAAATGACGGAAGACCGTGCCGATGGCAACACCGGCCCGGCGGGCCACCTCCTCGGTGGAGGCGCGGGCGCCGAACTCGGCGAAGACCGCCTCGGCGGCGTCCAGGATGCGTGCCCGGTTGCGTTGCGCGTCGGCGCGCAGGGGCGGGCCCTCTACCAAAGTGAGTCTCCACTCATTATTCTCGGGGACACAAGTCGAGTCATGACTCATTATCGCGGAGGCCGGCGTGACACCACAGCAGATCTTCGAGAGCATGCGTGCCAGGTGGTTGGCGAACCTGCCCACCTTCGAGGCGGATTCGCTGGCCGACGACGTGGTGGTCGAGACGCCCTTCGCCGCGCCCGGCCACCCGACGCGCACCGAGGGAAAGCAGCCCGTTCTCGAGTACACGCGAGCGGGCCGGGCGTCCTTCCCGGTGCGGTTCGACGACTGCCGTGGCGTGGTCGTACACGAGACCGCTGATCCCGAGGTGATCGTGGTCGAGTACGAACTCGTCGGCACGCACACGGTGACCGGGGTGACCGCCTCCGCGCCGTTCATCGGGGTGTTGCGGACCCGGGACGGCAAGCTGGCCCACTGGCGCGAGTATCAGCACACACTCGCCATCGCCGGGGCCGCCGGCCCGGCATGAGCCGGCATCAGCGCCGCGGCTCAGGTGGTCGGTGTCGGCGACGGGGCGAACGGCCACGGCTGCGGCCCGAACAGCGCCGTGCACGCGGACAGGAGCCCGCGCTGCGCCTCGGCCATACGCGCGTCGACCGGGCCGGTGTCCTCGTTCGGGTCGTTGCGGACGAACATGTCCCCGGATTCCTTCGCCGCCACCGCGAGTCGCTGGCCGGCCTCCCGTACGCCCGGGTCGGTCGCCTTCGCCGCACGCAGGGCGATCGACGTGTTCGAGGTGAACTTGACGTCCTGCTGCTCGATCACCCGGGCCACCATGTTGCACGCCCCGGCGGCGAACTTGTCCGTGGGCGCCGTCGAACCGGCCTGCGGAGCGGCGGACGACGACGGTGCTGTGGAGGACGACGGCGCGGGGTCCGCGGGTGCGCACGCGGAGACGACGAACAACAGGGACAGCGCGGCGAGTTCACGTTTCACCGCACGAGGCTAGCGATCATGGTGGGCGCGACCTCCGTCCGGGTGCCGCGCCCACCGTTGTCGCGTCGACATCGGACCTGTCAGCGGCCCGCCGCGCGGAGCATCGCCTCCGTCTCGGGGTCGGGCATGATCTCCCGGACCTCCTGGGCGCAGCGGCACGAGACGGCGATCTTGGCGGCCCACTTCAGCGCCTCGTCGCGTGAGGACACGTCGAGGACCACGAACCCGCCGATGACCTCCTTGGTCTCCGGGAACGGCCCGTCGGTGACCACCCCGTCCGTACCCACGATGCTGGCCTGCTGGCGTTCGAGCCCGGTGCCGTACACGAACACGCCCGCATTCACCGCCTCCTGGATGACCGCGTGCGCGTCCTTGCCCACCTGGGGGATCTCCTCCGCGGGGATGTGGTCCATCGCGCCGTCGTTGAACGAGATCAGGTACCGCGGCATGCCATGACTCCCTTTGTCCGGGCGGCCGGTCCGGCCGCCTCTCACCCGTCCTACGAACGAGCCGACCCGGATCCGACGTTATGCGCCGCTCGGATTCAGTGCGCTTCGAGAACGAAGAAGATGAAGCAGAGGAACGCCGTACGGCCGTCGAGTTCCGGGGGCAGCAGCTCGCGCGGCGTGTCGGGCGAGAACGGCGGTTCGCTGATCACCGAGAGCCGGAAACCCGCGCCGGTGAACGCCGCCGTCATCGCGTGCAGCGGCCGGTGCCAGTAGGTGAGCGTGGCGCGCTGCCCGTCGAAGTCGTACTCCTCGGACCAGCTCGCGACAGCGAAGTAGTCGGCGTCCGGGAACGCCACCTCGTACCCGATCGGATGGTTCACCGACACCAGGAGCCGGCCGCCGGGACGCAGCACACGGCGCAGCTCGGCCAGCGGCGCCGTCCAGTCCGCGAAGTAGTGCAGCACCAGCGAGACGATCACGTCGTCGAACGCGCCGTCGGCGAGCGGCAGCGGCGCGGCGAGGTCGGCCACCAGCAGCGTCGCGTCACCGCCCAGCCGCTTGCGGGCCAGCCCGACCATCGCCGCGCTGGCGTCGAACCCGGTCACGACGGCCCCGCGCGCGGCGAGCGCCTCGGACAGCGGACCGGCGCCACAGCCCGCGTCGAGGATCCGCCGGCCCCGCACCTCACCGGCGAGTCCCAGCATCGCGGGCCGCTCGTAGTAGGCGTTGAACAGGCTGGACTCGTTCTCCGCCGCGTACCGCTCGGCGAAGCCATCGTAGTGGTCCGGCCTCACCGGACCGCCTCAGCGGGTGGAATGGGCACGGCGGTGCCGGTCACCGCGATCCCCGCGCCGTCCCCGGCGGGAATGCCGACGGTGAGCAGGCTCGGGCGGCCCATGTCCTCACCCTGCCGCACGGTCACAGTCGCGGGCGGCTGTACCAGGCCCAACTCCCGCAGGTAGCCACCGAACGCGGCGGCCGCCGCCCCGGTGGCGGCGTCCTCGACCACGCCGCCGGGCGGGAACGGGTTGCGCGCGTGGAACACCAGCGGAGACTCGCGGTGCACCAGGTCGATCGTCGTCCAGTCCCGCTCGGCCATCAGCGCGCTCAGCGCCGCCATGTCGTAGTCCAGGTCCGCCAGGCGCTGCCGGGTCGCGACGGCCACGATCGGATGCCAGGCCCCGGCGTACGCGACACGCGGCGGCAGCGTCGCGTCGAGATCGTCCGGCGACCAGCGCAACGCGGCGAGCAGCGCCGCCAGGTCGTCCGCGCCCAGCGGTACGGTGCGCGGCGCGACGCTGGTCAGCGTGGCGGTGGTGGTGCCGTCAGCCCGCACACTCGTGGCGACCTCGACCAGTCCGGGGCGGGTTTCCAGGTGCAGCACACCGGCGCCGTGCCGTTGCGCGTAGGCGACCGCGGACGCGATCGTCGCGTGGCCGCAGAACGGCACCTCCGCCTTCGGGCTGAAGTAGCGCACCGCGAACCGCCCGTCCCCGCCGGGCACGAGGAACGCCGTCTCGGAGTAACCGACCTGCGCCGCCACCTGCTGCATCTCCGCGTCGCCCGCCCCGGTGGCGTCCAGGACGACACCGGCCGGGTTGCCACCGGCGGGGTCGGCGGTGAACGCGGCGTATCGGAGAATGTCCATGATCATGAGCCTAGCGGCGGCGGTCCGGCCCGTGTGCCCCGTGACCGGCTCACGGCGAAGCGGGGCCCCGAGCCGAGGGACGCGGAACTAGTCTCCGGTCATGAGCGGCTTCGAGATCACTCCGATCGGCACGGTCCGCAACGACCGGACGGACATCCAGCACAGCGACAACTGGGGTGCGGTCCGCAGCACGATCGTCGTCGACGAACGCTTCGGCGAGGCGTGTCTGCAGGGCCTGGAGGAGTTCTCCCACGTGGAGGTCCTGTTCGTCTTCGACCGGTTCCCGGACGGGGGCGACTTCCGGGAGCCCCGCCCCTACCGTGGCCGGGCCGACCTGCCGCCGATGGGCGTGTTCGCCGGCCGCGGCCCTCGCCGGCCGAACCGCATCGGCGTCACGTGCTGCCGCATCGAGTCGGTCGACGGCCGCGAACTGACGGTGGTGGGCCTCGACGCGGTGGCCGGCACGCCGGTGATCGACCTGAAGCCGGTGCTGACGGAGTTCGTCCCCGCCGACGTCCGGCAGCCGGAGTGGGTGAGCAGCATGATGTCCGAGTACTTCCGGCCGTAGCGTCGGCGCGGCGCCTCACCGCAGGAGCCGCTCCGTGAGGTCCATCAACCGCTCGGCGTCACGGGGGTCGAGGGTCGGGAAACCGGGCGGAAGTCGCTTCCCCCGGTCGACGGCGGTCACCGGCGCGGTCGGCGGCGCGTCCAGGAACCGGTGGATCGGCGCCACCGCGTCCGCGACGGACCGGGCGGCGACCGCCGCCGCCACCGCGAGCAGCCCCCGTACCACGACCGGAAGCGCGCTACGGTCACCGCTCCTGGTGAACCCGGGATGGTAGAGCACGTATCGGGCTCGGCTACCGGACCGCTGGGCGAAGCCCACGCCGAGCAGGTCGTTGGCCCGACCGGCCTGCAACTGCGCGGCGACGGCCGAGTAGCCCGCCGTCATCTGGGGATCGGTCCAGCGCACCTCGCCTCTCGTGACCCCGACACCGGCGACGTTCACGATCACCGGCGCGGTCGCCCGGTCCAGGGCCGGACGCAGACCGAAACTGAGCAGGTAGCGACTGACGTAGTAGAGCGCGAACGTACGCTCCAGTCCCTCCGCCGTCTCGACGCGACGCGGCGCCACCGCATTGGCGAACAGCGCCAACGCGTCGACGACCTGATGCTCGCCGAGGATGTGCGCGATGACCTGCCGCGTCTCGGCCATGCTGGACAGATCGACGGGAACGAAGGTGATCAGGCCGCCGGCCATCGCCTCGCCCCGTGCACGGCTGCGACCGAGCACCAGGACGCGGTCGCCACGTTCGGCCCGCCCCAGGGCGAACGCACGTCCCATCCCGTTCGTGCCGCCACTGACCACCACGACGCCCACGTCGCCCCCTTATCGTCTTGCTCATCGGCCTGCCTCATCCTGGGCAGCAGGTCGGCGGAGGCGAAAGAAGGCACTTTCATGTCCACAGGTCACACCGGTGTGAGTGCCTCGCTGCGCGATCATCGGCTGCCGATGCCGGTTCCGGCCGGCGAGTACGATCGCTGCCCGGTCACCGACGTGCTGCGGCGGGTGAGCGACAAGTGGACGCTGTTGCTGATCACCCTGCTCGGCCGGCATCCGCACCGGTTCAACGAGTTGCACCGGGCCGTCGAGGGCATCAGCCCGCGCATGCTCACCCGGACACTGCGCGCGCTGGAAGGCGACGGCCTGGTCGAACGTGAGGTGTTTCCGACGGTGCCGCCGAGCGTCGAGTACCGGCTGACGCCGCTCGGTGTCAGCCTGCTGGGGCCGCTTTCCGCGCTGGCCGACTGGGCGGTCGCTCACCATGCCGAGATCGTCGCGGCGCGTCAGCCCGTGGACCCGGTGAGCGTGCCCGAGCGGTGAGGCACCGGTCCGGCGTTTGTCCGCCGGGCGGTGGGCGCCGATCTGGAATGCTTCGTCCATGCCGTCCTTTCCGCCCACCTTCTCCGCCGGGATCGTCGCGCAGCCGATCCAGGCCCAGCTCGAGGCGTTTCTCGACGAGCACCGCGACGCGCTCGACCGCTGCCTGGACGGACTGACCGAGGAACAGGCGCGCCGATCGTTGGTGGCCTCCCGCACCACGCTGCTGGGTCTGGTGAAGCACGCGACCTTCGTCGAGAGGGTCTGGTTCGACGAGGCCGTCACGGGCCGGTCGCGTGCCGAGATCGGCATCCCCGAGCGGTCGGAGGACTCGTTCCTCCTCGACGACGGCGACACGATCGCCGGCGTCCGGCAGGCGTACCGCGACGCCCGCGACGCCTCACGCCGGGCGACCGCCACGCGGGGTCTGGACGATGTCCTCACCGGGCACCGGCGAGGCCCGCTTCCGCTGCGCTGGGTCTACCTCCACGTCCTACGCGAACTCGCCCAGCACTGCGGGCACGCGGACATCCTCCGGGAGCAGATCCTCGACGGACAGCGGGTGGCCGACGACGGCTCGTCGTCGTAACGGCCGGCGTCACGCGCCGGCGCCCTCGCCGGGTTCACCGGTGAGCGAGCCGGGGGCACGCATCCGCCACGCGTCGGTGACCAGTTCCGTCAGACGCTCGACGCCGACGTGCGCCAGCCGCAGCATGACCAGGGGCAGCCCGTCGTACGCGGGGGTGGTGAAGAAGAGGTCGGGCTCGCCGAGGAGCAGCGCCTGCTTCTCCGCCTCGTCGCCCACGTACAGCACGGCGATGTCGGTGCGGATGCGCCGGGGCTTCCCCGGCGTGCGCTCGGGATAGGACCAGACGAACCCCTTGCCGGCGACCCGGAAGTCGAAGCCGTCACTGTCGATCTCGACCACGTCGGGCAGCGACAACGCCACCCGGCGGACGTCGTCCGCGTCAACCACGACGGTCACCCCGGAACACCGCCCTGCGCACCGGCACAGCGTACCCGCCGCGCTGCCCCGCGGCGGGTAGGCCGTCAACCCCGGCGGAACGCGGATGGCACGCTGCCCTGATGCGTGCGGAGCCGACCGGTGACTACTCCTGGCTTTTCGACCTGGTGGCGGCCGACCCGGGCGCGCGCCACCGGGCGCTTGCCCGTCACCAGGCAACTCTCGTCGCGGCGAGCGACGCGCTGGACGAGTGGAACGGCCTGTGGTCGGCGCACTACCGGTCGAGGTCCAGCCAGGCCCGGCTCCAGGCGGCGATGGACGAGGCGCACACCCGCCTCTACCGGCTTCAGCGGCAGACGATCGACGGTCCTCTCAACGCCTTCCGGGACTCCCCGGACGACGACCTCGACAGACGCGCCCGGTGGGCACCGTACGCCGCCCTGTACCTCCGATGGGAGACGGACCATCCCGACGAGTGGGGCGCGCGGGAGTCGTCGATGTGGTCCCGCTGGTCGACGAAGGAGACGCTCCTGCACCGATTCCGTCGGGCCGGTGTCCCGGAAGGCGTCGAGCCGCAGCTCGCCGAGCTGACCCTCGCGGCACTGCGGCGCCCGTACCGGTGCAAGGACTGGATGTACGCGAGCCTGGTCCGTCATTTCCACGGTCCGCTGTTCTTCCACGAGGTGGAGGCACTGACGTCCGCCGACGATGCCCTGGTTCGGCTCCGGGCGCAGTTCGTCCTCCACGTAGCCGAGCACCCGGAGCGGAACGTCACCCGGGTTTCCTGGCGCCGCTGGCTGGACGCGAACCGGCTGACCGTTTGATCACCTGGCACGCCGCGCGACCGCACCGCCGTACAGCCGGACACGGTGGTCGGCGTCGTGGTCCGGCTCGCCGTACGCGAAAGGCGCCGCCGTGCCGTGACTGACGTGCACCAGCCATTCCTCGTAGTACCAGCTCGGGCTGCACGCGCACCCGGTGAACCGGAAGTTGGCCCGGTAACGGCCGACCTGCCCCGGCTCGAGCGTGAACAGTCGCGCCGACGCCGACGGGCGCGGGTACGCCGCCGACCCGGGTAACCGGTCCACGACGATCGACGCCCGGTCGTGCCCGAGCCACAGTCCGACCTCGCGGGCCAGGGCGACGCCTCCGGCGCGTACCCCCTCTCGGTGCCGGTAGCCGACCTCCTGGTCGGCGAGCACGTCGTGGACGACCACCTCGGCGGCCGGCAGCGGCCCGGGCAGCGGCATCGCCCGGACGAGCCCGCGGCGGGCGTTCGCCGCGGGCGCACCGCGGGCGGCGGCGGTCCACCGGACGCGGACCCGTTGAATGAGGATCACCGCCCAGGTGTACCCGGAGCGCACGGCGGCCGCCAGCCGACAAGGGCTCCCGAGCCGGCGTGCCGCCGCGGTTCGGGCCTCGGTCGTCGAACGTCAGCCCGGGCGCCTCGCCGACGCTCAGTCCATCGCGATGTAGAGCCGTTGGCCGCCGGGCCGGTAGCCGACGCGCTGGTAGACCCGCCACGAGTCCTCACCGCCGGCCTCCAGCCAGGCGACCTCCGCACCGGCGTGGAACAGACGCCGGGTGACGTCGGCGGTGATCGCGGACGCCAGTCCCCGGCGGCGGTGGGGCGCGCGAACGGCGATGCCGGCCACCTCGCTGACCGCGCCGACGGGCGCAGCCGCACCGCCTCCGCCCGCGCAGCCACCGTCCTCGGTGACGGCCGTGACGACCACGCCGCCGGCGTCCTGCTGACGCCGCAGGCGAGCCACGTCGGCCGCGGAGGCGACCGGATCACCGCCGAACGCCTCGTTCTGCACGCTGATCAGCGCGGCGCGCTGGGAATCGGTACCCGGTTCGCACAGGCGCAGATGGTCCGGCACTGGTGGGGACGCCAGCGTGTCCGGCGCGCAGACCAGGTAGGTGTGCCGGGCTTCCACGGTGAAGCCGGCGGCGGTCAGCAGCGCCTCCAGATCGGGGACGCAACTGGTGACGTACTCCAGGCGGGGTTTGCGGTCGGCGGCGTGGAACGCCGCGACCAGGGCGGCGACGTCGGCCGCGGTGACGGCGGCGCCGGGGCGCGGCGTCGCGTAGTTGATGTACGGGCTGGTCGTCGTCGGGTCCAGCCCGATCACGAAAGGCCCCACCTCGACGGGCGCGGGCCTACGTGACAGGTTGAGGACGACTGACTGTTGGATGCGGGCATCCATGCTCACGGGAAACCTCGATGCATGAGGGAAGCTGCGACGGTGGAGGAAACGTCGGGCCGCCCCGCCGTGTCGCAGGCACGCGACGGTCATCCGTCGCGTGGTCGACACTCAGGCGGCCGCTCGGCCTACCCGGATCACAGGCGTCATTCCCTCATGCAGAGTCGCCACGCGGTGCGCGTGGCCGACCGCAACCTTGCCCTTACCGACCCGGACGTGTCAATCGCGTACGGCCGGACGTCGCGCATAACCCGCTTGTGGTTCGCGGTCGCGGCGGTCATCCTCGTCCGGTGCAATGGACGGACGACCTGACGGTGCGCCTCGCTCGGGGGACATCGGTACACGCCCTTGTCCGCTATCTCCGTGCGGCTGAGAAGGAGGGGACGCGCCGTCGCGATGTCCTTGCCGTCCTGACCGAACGGTTCGCGCTGCCGTTCGACGATGCGCGGCTCGCGATGGACCGCGTCGGGGGTGGAGTGGTTCGTGCCGCGTCCGGCAACCCCGCGAACGAGCCGGACCCGGTCAAGGACCCGCTGGCGTGGACCTCGTACCGGCTCGAGCTCGGACTGGCAGTCGACGACGGGGACCCCGGTCCGTCGCCCGAGGAACGGGCGGCGGCGCAGGCTCTCCTGGAAGGGGCCAGGCGTGGTGAGCCCACGCGTGGCACCGAAGACGTCGCCGTGGCGCTCGAGGTCGCGCGGCTGGCCGTCGGATCGCGGGAGAGGGATCGGATTCGCTTCCATCTCCTCCTCGAAGCAGCGACGGCACTGTCGGTCGCCGCGGAAGCATGCATCGCTCGACTCGGGCAGCAGCCCTGTGCCGCGGAGGGTTCCCAGGAGTGGGTCGACGGTGTCGCGCTCGCTGCGGCCGCCCGTGCGGTCACCGCGCAGTTCGCTGCCCAGCCCGACCCGGAGTTCGAGGAGCGTGGCCTCGACCTGGTGGGGCGCATCGTCACCGGCCTGCTGGGCCAATGTCACGCCTTCGTCGGCCGAGCGATGATCGAGTCGGCGCGCTGCTCCCTGCGTAACGGCGACCCGGACCGGGCCGCCGACCGCGCCGAGGCGGTGGTGGCCGACTTCGCGGCTCTCCTCGATCGATTCGAGGTCGACGTTCCCGTCGACGAAGACATCGTGGCCTTGGAGCATCTGCGGGCGGCCATCGACCTCCTCACCGAGGTGCGCGGCCGTTCCGCCGAACTCGACGCCCTTCGCGACCGGACCGAGCGACTGCTGGCCGGCTCGTCGATCGACTGAATGATCGCGGCGAAACTGTCGGTGCCGGCGGCTAGCTTGCGCGCGTGATGGAAGTCGATATGGAGAAGGCCGCGCTGTGTGAGTTCCTCGAGTACCAGCGCGTCAGCATCCGGGCCATCCTGGCGGATCTGGACCTGGCCTCGCTGCGAACGCCTGTTCTGCCCTCCGGGTGGTCGCCGCTCGGGCTGGTGGATCACCTCGGCCACGCGGAGCGTCACTGGTTCCAGGAGGTCTTCCGTGGTTCGGTGGAGCCGTTGCCCTGGCCGGATGAGAACACACCGCTGCGTACGACCCGATCGCCGTCCGAGGTCTTCGGTTTCTACCGCGACCAGTGCGACATCTCCGACGCCATCATCGCCGCGGCCCCGTTGTCGGCGGCGCCCGCCGGCCGGCATCCGGACGAGACACTGGCGTCGCAGACCACCGACCTGCGACGGATCATTCTGCACGTCATCGAGGAGACCGCCCGGCACGCCGGCCACCTGGACGCCGTACGCGAGCTGATCGACGGGCGCACCGGGCTGGGCCCACGCTGAACCGGACGGTACCGCTGGACCGGTCAGCGGCGCACCCGGTAGCGCAGGTGCAGCACCCGATCGCCCTGGAGCACCACGTCCGGATCCTCCAGCAGGTGCTGCGCGTCCACCGACCCGAAGTAGCGCTTGCCGGAGCCGAACACCACGGGTACGACGTCCATGCGTACCTCGTCGACCAGGCCCGCGGCGAGCGCCTGGCCTCCGACGTCACCGGCCGCGACCTCGACGATGCGGTCCCCCGCGAGTTCCTGCGCCCTGGCCACTGCCGCCTCGACGCCGTCGACGAAGTGGAACGGCGCATCGGGGTTCCAGCCCTCGGGCGCCGGCCGGTGCGTCACGACGACCACGTGGTCGATCCCGCTCGGCGGCGTCCCGTCCCAGCCGTCGGTCAGGTCGAAGACGTGCCGTCCGACGACGGTCACCCCGATCTGGTCCCAGTACGGCCGGACGTAGTCGTGGGACGTCTGCGACACCCGCAACGCGCCGCTGTCGTCCAGCGGGACGTCCCCGCTGGTCAACCAGTCGAACAGCGGCCCGGGCTGGTCGTTGTCGTCCGCGACGAAGCCGTCCACCGACACCGAGCTGTAAAGGACCACAGTGCCCACGCCGCTTCTCCTCTGCCTTGGGTGCTCCCAAGCTAGCGGGCCGTGAGCCGCTGTTCTTGTAGGAAATCAATCGGCCGGCAGCGACCAGCCGTCGATCACGTGACCGGGGTGTTCGTGCAGGAACCGCCGCCGGACCTCGACGTACCGGGTCGGCGTGAGCCCGGTGAACGCCCGGAACTCGTGGCCGAAGCGGGCCTGGTCGAAGTAGCCGGCGTCACCGGCGAGTTCGCCCCAGTCGACAGGTCCGGCGGGGTCGATCGCGAACACGGTGGCGGCGAAGCGGTAGGTGCGCGCGAGTCGCTTCGGCGTGACGCCGACGAGCGCCTTGAACCGCTGCGCCAGATGGGTGCTGCTGACACCGGCCGCCGTCCTCAGGTCGCCGATCGGCACCGCAGCGCTGGTCGCCGCGATGACGCCGCTCGTATGCCGCACCAGCCCCAAGCCGGTGGTCTCGGCGCACCGCCGCATCAGCTCGTCCTCGAGCAGCGTCAGCATCGCGTGCGGTCCGTCCGCCGTGGCCAGCCGGTCGCGCAGCTCGGCCACCGCGGGCCGGCCCCACACCTGCTCCAGCGTCACCGGCCGGTCGCACAGCTCGACCGCCGGCATCGGCAGGAACGGCGCCAGACCCCACGGCTTGACGTGTACGCCGACCGAGCGCGTCGGGCACGGATAGCCGAACTCGAACGCACGGGTGGGAGTGGTGATCACGCATCCGTCGGCGTACTCCGTGGTCTCGATGTCGGTGCCGCCGCGGACGCGGAACGGCGCCCCGAGGTTGACGACGAGCAGCGCCGCCGGCATCGGCGGCAGCACGAGCCGGGCGTACGGGGGTGTGCCCTCCAGGTAGTAGAGGTCGTCGATCAGCCCGTCCAGCGGTGGTCGCGGCACTCTGGACACGTACTCCACGTCCACAGCATCGCGGATGCGCCGCCGTCGTCACCGACGCCCCGCCGGGGCCGGTTCGCGCCCGCGCGTTCTGCTGACCGCGAAGAGGGCTTCATGGGACCTCGTCCACCGGCCATGCTGGCTCGATGGACGTGCCGAAACGCCTGACCTCCCAGGCGCTGCTCACGAACCTCTACGCGGCCTTCAACAGGCGTGACATCCCCACGCTGCTGGCCGCCATGACGCCCGATGTGTCCTGGCCCAACGGCTGGGAGGGCGGCGTCCTTCGCGGCCGGGAGCAGGTGGGTGCCTACTGGCGGCGGCAGTGGGACCAGCTCGAACCTGTTGTCACGCCGACAGCGTTCCGCACGGAGGCCGACGGCCGCATCGCCGTCACCGTGCATCAAGTCGTCCACGACAAGGCCGGTGCGATGCTCGCCGACCACATCGTCACGCACGTCTACCGGCTCGACAACGGACTGGTGGCAGAGATGGAGATCCGCGAGTGACGCGACGTGCGGCGATGAGTTTCGATACGGTGCCCGGTCTGCATTCCCGTGCACCCGACCGCTGCCACCGGAGGTAGGCGTGAAGCTTCTTCTCACATCCGCAGGCGTTCAGAACCCGAGCATCCAGGACGCGCTGGTCGACCTGCTGGGCAAACCGATCGCCGAGTCCAGTGCCCTCTGCATCCCCACGGCCGCCTACCCGATGGGCGGGCCCGCCTCGGCCTGGCGCTTCATCACCGGTGAGACACCGCTACCGATGACCGGCCTGGGCTGGAAGTCGCTGGGCGTCCTGGAACTCACAGCGCTACCGAGCATCGGCGAGGAACGCTGGATCCCCTGGGTCCGCGAGGCCGACGTCATCCTGGTGCACGGCGGCGACGCGACGTACCTGTGCCACTGGATGCGGCAGTCCGGGCTGGCGGATCTGCTGCCGTCGCTGCGGGACACCGTCTGGGTGGGGCTGAGCGCGGGGAGCATGGTGCTGACCCCGCGCGTCGGCAAGGACTTCGTCGAGTGGCAGTCCGCGCCCGACGACCGCACGCTGGGGCTCGTCGACTTCTCGATCTTCCCGCACCTGGGCCTCGAACCGGACAACACCATGGCGAACGCCGAGAAGTGGGCGGCCGAGATCGCCGGTCCGGCGTACGCCATCGACGACCAGACGGCCATCACTGTGGTCGACGGCACCGTCGAGGTCGTCTCCGAGGGGCAGTGGAGACAGTTCCCCTCCGAGCGGTAGCTACCCGAGCAGCGCCGCCGCCGCGGCCACTGTGACCAGCGACAGCGTCGTCGTCACCACCACCGCCCGGTTGGCGACCGCCTCGCCGACGCCGTACTCCTGGGCGAAGATGAACGTGTTCTGCGCCGTCGGCAGGCCCGCGCACACCACCACGGCGAGCAACTGCGGCGCGGGCAGGTGCAGGGCCAGCCCGGCCGCGTACGCGACGACCGGCTGCGCGACGAGCTTGAGCGCGGTGATCACGGCGAGTTCGGCCGCCCCGGTCGGTTCCGCTCGCGACGGCGCCGCGGGGTGCAGCGACGCGCCGAGCGCGATCAGGGCGGCGGGCGCCGCGGCGCCCGCCAGCAGGGCGAGCGGCGCGGTGGCCGCCGACGGCAGACGCAGACCGGCCGCGGAGCACGCGACACCGAGCAGCGACGCCAGGATCACCGGATTACGTACGGGCAGCGAGGCGACCCGGCGCACCCGGACCCGCCCGGCCGGCTCGCTGCGGCGGTCCAGGACGACCACGATCACGGGTGCCACCACCAGCACCTGCAGCAGCACCACCACCGCCAGGAACGACACGTCGCCGAGAACCTGCGTCGCGATCGGGATACCGAGGTTCGCCGAGTTGACATATCCGGCGGCCATGCCCCAGATCGGCCGTTCGCCGGGCTCGCGACCGAACAGCCGGCTCGCACCGGCCCACCCGAACCCGACCACCGCGACGGTGCTCACCCCGAAGGCGAGCAGCGAGCGCCCGGCGAACCCGGACAGCGGCATCCGGGCCAGGGCCAGGAACAGGGCGGCCGGCATCGCGAGCTGGAACACGAACCGGCCGAGCACCGATGCCGCCGACTCGCCCAGCAGGCCCCAGCGGCAGGCCGCGTAACCGGCGGCGGTGAGGATCCAGATCGGTACGAACGCCGACACCAGGCTCATCGCGCTCAGCCTCGCATCTCGTCCGTGCCGGGCGCACACGACCGCCCCACCGTCCGGTCAGGACGGCACTACGATACGGCGATGGTCGACACGCGACGCGGAGAGCAGCCCGACTGGACGCGGGTTATCGTCGGCTACTGCCAGTACGACGTGTCCACGGTGCCGTGGGAGAACGGCATGCCCATCTACACGGTCGGTGACAGACTCCTGCACCCCGGCGGGCCCTCCCAGTTCACCGGGTTCTGCGGTATCCACACCGGCTGGATCGAGATGCGTGCGCGTGTCCTGCCCGGCCCGCCGGCGGACGTCGAGGACGGGTGGGACTCCGTCAGCGAGGCGACCCTCTGGAGTCCCACCGGCCTGTTGTCGGTCGTCGGCCTGATGGGCGGCCCTCCGGATGCGCTCACCGAC
The DNA here is from genome assembly GCF_027460145.1 of Micromonospora sp. WMMA1949. Lineage (NCBI taxonomy): Bacteria > Bacillati > Actinomycetota > Actinomycetes > Micromonosporales > Micromonosporaceae > Micromonospora > Micromonospora sp. WMMA1949. Next base: position 6,242,541 of record NZ_JAPZBG010000001.1, read on the forward strand.
GTCGCCGTCCCCCGCGGGCTGATCCGGGTACGGGTGCACGCCCGCGACCGGTTGCACGAGTCGGTGCGCACCGACGACGACCCGGCTGAGCGGCATGAGCTGCACATCTGGGCCGTCACCGAGGAGACACGATGGCGCACCGTGCTGGCCGGCCCGGGTGATCGCGGTTGGGAGCAGCGGGAGCAGAACCCGGCCAGGGCCGCCGAGTGGGCTCTGCTGTCCCTGGTCCCGCGTCCGTCCACCCGCCCGGCGATGCTGCCGCCGCCGGCCGACCCGTACGAGGACGACGCCGACCTGGACCGGGTGACGGTGGTGCTTCACCGGCCCGCGCCGGTCGCGGTCCCGGCGACGGTGCTGCCGGCCGGCGACCTGGCGATCCGGCTGGAGCGAGTCGACGACGAGACTCTGCGGTGGGCGTGGACGACCGCCGACGAGCCGATGTTCCCTGACCCGCTCGTCACCCTGCCGGACGAGCAGCCGAGTACGGTCCGGCTGATCTCCGGCCCGGACGGCCTCACCCTGCGGCACGAGGGAGTCCGAGGCCGACACGCCTTCGCTCTCGGCGCGATCTGGGACCATCTGCTCGACAACCCGGGCTCGTACCCGTGGGTCGAGACACTACGTCGGCAGGCCGCCGAGGCGACCTCGGCGGCCGAGAAGCACGGCCGCGTCCAGGCCCAGCGAGACACCGAACGGCGGGGGTGGCGCTGAGCAGTCGCGTCCTGTCCGCGGGCTCCTGGACCGGACGCAATCCCTGGCCCGGCGCGTCCTCTCGGGCGGCGGACAAGGCCCTGACCTGATCGTCCGTCAGAGTCAGACGTCGAGACGCTGTGGCCCGGGGCCGACCTCGCGGGCGACGGTGTACGTGGGAACGCCGGTCATGCGCGCTTCGGCCTTGCCGGACAGGCCCGCCAGGGCACGTGAGATGGCGGCCATGCGGCCTTCGGTGTCTGAGGTCTCCACGAAATTGCGGTAGTCCGCCTCGCTGGCCCAACGCACGACGGTGTACACCCGGGTGCCGTCGGTGCTCAGGTAGAAGCGGGCCGACTGGTAGCCAGGATAGAAGCGCACCCAACGCTCCTGGATCTCGGCGAAGGCCGCTACGAACTCCCGTTGGGTGTCGGGGCCGTCAACCGTGTAGTCGATGATCGAGTGGAAGCTGACATCGGCGCTCACGTACGCACTCCTCGTCATGCGGGGCAGCCTGCCGCCATCCTGCAACCTCAACCGACGTTGACATCAAGAGTGGGATCCGTGCACTGACCTGCCGCCGTAGAGGGCGACGAAGACGCGGTCCCGCAGGATCTCGTACTGTCGGCGGCACCGGACGGGTGGGCCCGGCGGGCGTTGCTGAACCTGACCGCCGACAACGACTTCCGGTGGCCGGAATTGGTCAGCCGTCAGGTCCACCTCGCGACCGTCGGCGAGCCGGTTCCAGTAGTGGTGGCCGACCTTGGCGTCTCCGGCGAAGACCTCGCCGAGGATCAGCTCTCCCCCGAGCAGGTCTTGAATGATCAATGCGGTCACCCCGCACTGACCACGGGCTGCGTTGTCGGCGTGCCAATCCTGCACGTCGTGCGGGTCGCAGGTATCCGCTCCCCAGCCGGTGCGCAGCACCGGCCGCAGGATCTCCAGGTCGATCGCGAGAGGGACTGGTCGTTTGTCGTGCTCCTCAAACGTCACCCGGGAAGGGTCGGCCCTCGACCGGGTCGAGAGTCAAGAGATCCGATCCGTTCGAGCCGAAAGGCGGCCTGATCACTTCGGACAGGTCGATGGCATCCGCGATGCCCCGGACGACCTTCAGCTCGCTTCGAAACAGCCGCTCACGCTCGGATGCTGGCTGCTCGGTGAGCATGGCCGGCACACGTATAGACGTCAGACGGTGCGTAGCAGCGGTACCTGTAGGAGTAGATCCACCGGCACAAGCATCGGCGTTCCCAGCACGAGCCCCCTTCCCCGGGCTGCCAAGCGGGCCGCCATACGGATCTGCCGCGAAGCGTTCGTCACCCAAGTGCCGTCGGCGCCGCTCGTCGGCGTCCGGATGTGCCGGGAGTGCGCCCTGGTCGCGCCGCCGCTGGACCCTTGCATATGGTGTGTCGTCATGGACGAGTCGCGCGGGTCCGGATTCCTCCGTCATCAGTTGCTGCACGACGGGTTCGTACCGGCACAAGGGCCGCAGCCGGCCTTCGCCGACGCTATCGACCGACACATCGAGGAACACTTCGGACCCGTCGAGTTCGTCTACCACGAGGTCGCCTCGCACCTGGTCGGTGTGCATGTCCATGTCGTGGCTCCGACCGCGGAACGCCCGTACCGGACGCTGATCACCTCTGGGATGAGTGAGCTGCCGATGACGGTCCCGGAGGGCCACGGCATCAGCCCGTACGCCGAACTGATGCTCAGCCTGCCGCCGGATTGGCCGCTGACCGAGGTGACCGGGCTCGGCGACGAATCCGGGTGGCCGGTGCGGATTCTCAAGGAGGTTGCTCGGCTGCCGCACGAGTACGGAACGTGGATCGGCGAATGGCATTCCGTGCCGAACGGCGACCCCGCGCAGCCGTACGCCAAGGACACCCCGTTCGCCGGAGTCGTCGTCACGCCGATGCTGCGGGTGCCGCCGGAGGCCCGGACGATCGACGTCGGCGGCGGCACACGGATTGCGTTGCTCGCGCTGATCCCTCTGCACCGAGCGGAGATTGCGGTCAAGGTCGGACGCGGTACCGACGCACTCATCGAGATCCTCGACCGTGGCCGCATCACCGAGCTGCTGGACCCGCGCCGGCCCTCGTACGCCTGACAGCTCGATCGGACGCGCTGACCAGGGTCACAGCTCGCTTCTGCCGCGATCCACGCGGCGATGAGTTCAGGAGCGGAAGCGCGCGCCGAAGGCTTCAGCTGATCGCGACGGGCCACCCTCGGCCGGCCCTGCCCCTCCGCCCGAGACCAGGGTGAACCGGGGTTGCCGGACCCAATCGGCCATGGTCCACTGTTCCGCGCGTAACACGGGGGGTGGGGTGGAATGCCTGGTACGACGCTTCTGCCCTGGCAGGCGGGTCTCTGGGTGGCGGGTTGCCTCGGTGCGGCGCAGCAGCTCCTGCCCGCCTGCTTCGAGCCAGTACCAGCCCTCGGTGAGCCCGAACCAGTGGAGCCTCGGCTGGTCCCTGCCCCACGGCGACACCTCATCGAGTGGGTACAGCTCGAACCGGAACCTGATCATCGACGCAGTATCCCGTGACGTCCGGCCGTCGATCGAAAGGCCGGACCTGCGGCTGACCGTGTCTCGGCCGCTCGGCCGGGCTTCCGCAACTGCCGATGAGCGTGCTGTTGCCGCCAAGTGGATCTCACGCGCCGTCGGACGCATTCATATGATCGACTCTCATGGAACTGATACGAACCGTGGTCGTGCTCGACGCCGCTGACCTGCACGCTGAAAGTGCGTTCTGGGCCGGGATGCTAGGTGGGCACGTCTTTGAGGACGAGGCGTTCCACAGCGTCATCGACGCTGCGGGCGAGTGGCGGATCGGCGTCCAGCTCGCGCCGAACCATGTTCCTCCCGACTGGCCGAACGGCGAGCCTCAGCAGGTACACATGGACCTCCACGTTGAGGACCCCAAGCCGGCGCACGAACAGGCGGTGAGGCTCGGTGGCCGCTTGCTGCAAGGCGGTGACCTGGAAAGCGATGAGGGGCACCAGGTGTACGCCGATCCGGCCGGCCACCCGTTCTGCATCGGCTGGGGGCAACCATCTCGAGAGGCGCTGGCAAAGTTCGTCCGCGAAAGGTTGGGATGAGGCGGACCTACTGCCGACTCCTGCGCTCACGACGCACGCTCATACCGCGAGTTGCGTGCCGTGGCCGGCTACTGCCGGACCCCCGGCATCACCGTACGTATTCGGCATGCAGTTCGGCGTACGGCCGGCGTCGGTCCGGGTGGCGGCGGGCTCTGCCCATGCCGATCTCGGCGCAACAGTGCGTGCCTGGCATGCGAGCGCGATGGGCGGGGCACTCCTCGGCCAAGGCGCGGATCTGGTCGGCTTCCAACTCGAACGCTTCTCGGCTGCCGGTGAGCACCAACGTGTCGGCGGCGATGTCCCACCGCAGATGATCGCGGAACTCTCGATACCGGACTCGCCGGTGATCGGCGGTCGACCGCGCCTGCCACGCCTGAGCGGGTAGCACGACGGTGTGTGGCCGGCCGGTCCCCAGCAGGGAACGGACCTGCTTCCACCGCGACGGCGGGAACGCGAGGCGGTGATGCAGCAATACCAGGTCGAGCGGGCGCCCCCAACTGTGATGGTGGGGACGTGTCGCGCGACGAAGGGGAAGATAGACGATCGTGTGCGGCGACCGGGCAGCCAGTCCCCACGCCAGAGCGAACAGCGTCGCTGTTTCCTTGTCGAGGCAGAACTGGGCTCCAAGAGGGCCCTCGTACAGACCGGCGAACCCCGGCGGCCGTGCCGGCCGCATGACGCGGTACCGATGGCGCCCGAGGTGAACGGTGCTGACCATCACCGGCCATTCGTGCCCGCCCAACCGTCGACCCACTCCAGCAACACCCTTCGACCCTCGTCGTATCGCTGTCCGGTGAGCATTGTCGCCAGGCCCGGCACGACACGGCGACAGAGTTACCTGACGACGGGGAGCCCGGCTCAAGACCGAGGGTGCACTCATGCCGCCGACGTGCCGCACCAACCGTCCGAATACCTTCGCGCCGACGCTGGACATGGCGTGTTCACCGGTGCACATCGTGGCGGCACGATTCGGACCCGAGGCCTTTGAGGACATGCTGCTGAACCTCCGTATCGTGCCTGCGGAATGACGTGAGCCGGTGATGTGGGGGGCTGTACCGCGCCGCCTGCCGCTTCCCCGCCTGTCTCACCCGTCCGGGTCTGTCGACGAGCGGATGGGACCACGGTGGGCGGCACCAGGCTGACCTCGCCGGGATGACGGCGTCACTTCCAGGTGATCGTGGCTTTTGCCCGCCAGAGATCCAAGACGGCCGCGTCCCCGCGTAGTTCAAGGCGCTCGGTCCCACTCCGGTTCCACAGCAGGAGGTAGAGCTCGGACGCGGGTCCCACGACGGTCAGCTGGGCCGGCATCTCACCGGCTACCAGGCGGCGCCGGGCCGGCTCGATGTGGAAGGTCCATCCGGCGTCGATGTCAGTGGGCACCAGGGCCATGTTGAGGGGTGGGTCTGCCACCAGACGCCCACCGGGCCGGCCGAAGAAGCCATTGAGCAGTTCGTCGATGCCGTCAGCGGCGAAGGAGGGATCCCAGGAGGGAACCGTGGAGACAGCCGACTCGGCATCGGCACGGTGTACCGCGGTCTCGTGAGCCTGGCGACGTGCCCAGAACGCCAATGGCGAGGGCGCGGGCAGAAACGTCCAGCATTCAACGCTCCCGTCAGCCGCTGCCAGCGTGTCCACGAGTGCCCGGTGGCCCTCCCGAAACCAATCCAGCAGCTCGTCGTCCTCGACTGCGGCGAAGAACTCCGCCTCCTCGCGACTGGAGTAAGGCTGACGGCGTCCCGTCATCACGTGGCCCGTGGCCCAGCGATGGACGCCGCTGACATGGCGCAGCAGATCACGGACCTGCCACCCGGGGCAGGTGGGCACGGGTGCGTCCAGGCCCGCCCGGTCCGCCGCCTCTGCCAGTCGGGCGCCTTCCTCATCCAGCGCGGCAATGTGCTCGGCGATACGCATGACGGGAGCGTCCCACGCACCACCGACCCTCTACCAGGCGGAAAGGGCCGGCGCACCCTCGTACTCCGCAAGCAGCTCCCGCCGCCGCGTCGCGCAAGGCCACGGCGCGACGTCTAGGCCCTGTCTCCCGGATCTTGGAGGGTGGGGTCGAAGGTGAGGTTGAGGAGTTCCACGCCGGGGACGGGCTGGAAGCCGATCTCGGTGTAGAGCGCCAGGGCGGGGATGTTGTCGGTCTCGGTTTGGAGCGACACGGGCGGGGCGTATCCCCACCCGATCTCGACCTGTCGAGCGCCTAGGATGGTCCCGGTGACCTTCCCCGAACGGCGACCCGCCGACGTCCCGACCGACGAAGAACGGGTCGACGCGGCCCTGCGGTTGCTGACCGGCCCGCCGGTCGCGCTCGACGTCGCCGTCAAGCGGCTCGCCCGCGGCAGCGGCGTCTACGCCTGGTGGGCCCTGCCCTCGGTCCTTCCCGACCTTCCCGGGCCGCCGAACGACACCGACCCGTCATGGCGGATGCTCTATCTTGGCCGGGCCACCAGCCTGCGGGGCCGGATCCTGCGCAACCATCTACGACGGTCGGGCAGCTCGACGCTGCGCCGCACGCTGGCTGGCCTCCTCGTCTCCGAGGGCTACCGCACGACCTGGACCGACCGCGTCGTCCTGGTCCCCGCAGACGAGACACGGCTGACCGCCTGGATGCACGACAATCTGCGCCTGACCTGGGCGGAAGACCCCGAGCCGGCGATCATCGAAGCCGAACTCGTCCGGCGCCTGCACCCACCGCTCAACGTCCACGGCGTCGACCCCGAGCACATCCAGGCCGCAGTGGTAGCCGCCAAGAACTCGTACAACGCCAGCAGCGGCCCGGAGCAGCCCTAGCCTTACGCCGTCAGTGAGGCTTCCAGATCACGACGGGTGAGGGCGGCGCGGAGGTGCAGCCCCTCGGCCGCCAGGTTCTCCCGCCCGCCCTGCTCGCGGTCGATGGCGCAGACCACCGTCTCCACCTGGGCACCGACGGACCGGAGTTGTCCACACGACGCCAGGAGCGCGCCTCCCGTGGTCACGACGTCCTCGATCACCACGACCCGCAGACCGCTCACGGGCCCGCCCTCGGCCAGTTTCGCGGTCCCGTACTCCTTGGCCTGCTTGCGCACGAAGACCGTCGGCAGCCCGGTCAGCTGCGACATCACCGTGGCGAGCGGAATGCCGCCCATCTCCATCCCCGCCAGCACGTCGCACTCGGGAAGCAGGGCCACCATCGCCTCGGCGACCTCGCGCAGCAGCTCCGGCTTCCCCTCGAACAGGTACTTGTCGAAGTACTCGTCGCTGACCTGCCCGGATCGGAGATGGAACCGGCCGGTGAGGTGGCAGGTGTCGTAGACGCGGCGCGCGAGCGGGTGAGTCACCGGCCCAGTCTCGCACCCGTCACACGATCCGTCGGATGCGTACCCTCGGGTGCTCGTTGCGCAGGTGACCCAGCTTGTGCTGGCGGACCTGCTCCTCCCACACCTCCTGGTCGTACTCCGGATCCGGCGCCGTCCACCGGTGCGACCCGTCGCTGTAGTGGAACTTCTCGTCGCCGGCCCGCAGCACGCTCACCGCAGCCACCCCAGGAACCGCCGGTGCAACGTCCCCGCCGGCGCCCAGCTCAGGTCCGCCGTGGCCCGCACCAGCTGCGCCCCCAGGTACACCGCCAGCGACACCGGCGCGCCCTCGTACTCCGCAAGCAGCTCCCGCCGCCGCGTCGCGCACGGCCACGGCGCACCGCACCCGCCGCACGTCCAGACCGGCAGTACCGGCCCGTGGGTGCTCACCCGCGCACCCCCAGGAAGCGGGCGACGCTCGCGCGCGCCTGCCGGCTGGTCGCCCACGCGACCTGCCAACAGGGGTACGGAGTCAGCCGCGCCCACCACAGCCGGCAACCCACGCACATCCCGTCCAGACCCCGTACGTGCACCGCCAGGATCGCCGCTTCTCCCTCGGCAGTCATGCCGGCTCCTTCGGGCCGTTGCTCGCGATCGGCTCTTCGTGACGGTGCGCGTCTCGCAACCGAGCCGCCTGATCAAGCAGCCGTCGTTGCGCCTCCGCCTGCTCACGTTCCTGGATGGCCTGCCCGGCTCCCCGCTCCCGCGACACCGTCCGACGCCGCAACCGTATGAGCAGTTCAGTGATGCTCGCCGCCATCGCGTCTCCATCGTCAGCCTGCCAATGACGTGTCGGGGCTCCCCGTTACCGCAAGGCGTGGTTGCTGACCGGAGCCGCACGGTAACGGGCCGCCAGCCGTAGAACCTAGTGCACTAGGTTCTACATCGGCAAGGAAGGCGCGCGAACTTGGCACACCAGGTTGTCTGTGGTCGACTGGGCGGGCTGACCGGAGGTACCGCCGACATGCCGAACACGCCTGCCTACCTGACGATCGCCGCCGACCTACGTGCAGCGATCCTCTCCGGAGAACTCTCCGCTGGAGCGAAGTTGCCGTCCGAGTCCAGCCTGATGCGCCAGTACGACGTGAGCCGGACCGTCGCCAAGTGGGCCATCGCCGTCCTGAAGGGCGAGGGCATTGTGGAGGGTCGCGCCGGATCCGGCGTGTACGTCCGAGACACCACCCGGCTGGTCCGTCATGCCCGGGGCCGCGACGTTCGCTCCGGCGACGGCCCGACTTCCCCGTTCGCGCGCGACGCAGCCGGCGCCGGGCAGCAGGGCACCTGGGAGCACGACAGCCGCCACGAACGGGCCGATGAGCGGATTGCCGCGCGGCTCGGCATCGAGCCGGAAGCGCCGGTGATGCGAACGTCCTACCGTTTCCTCGCCGACGGCGAACCGATACAGCTCTCCGTGTCGTACGAGCCGCTTGCCCTCACCAAGGGCACTCCGATCGAGTGGCCCGAGGACGGCTCCGTGAAGGGCGTCGTCGCTCGCATGCACACCATCGGCGTACGGGTCGACGAGGTTGTAGAGCGCGTCAGCCTTCGCTCGGCGACCGCAGAGGAGGTCGAGGCGCTCAACCTGCCGGCCCGCACGTTCGTGCACACCATCGAGCGGACGTACACCGCGAGCGGCACGCCGGTGGAGACGGCCGACATCGTGCTACCAGGCGGCCGATACGACCTCATCTACCGACTCCCCATCGACTGACGAGTTGGCGAGGGTGACGATAGCGACAAGTTCGCCGGATGAGAGGGCGCTTTGGATGAGCAAAGTTCCCCGTGCAGGAGCAATGAGATTCATCTTCGAGGTCCGAGGCGTGCTCAAGCGCACCGCCGGAAATGGTTGACGGTTCGCCGGTTGAAGCAGCCCCGGGGGCGATCACCGAACATTCGTTCCGCACGGCGCTCATCGATCCCCGCGCCATAGCCGGTCTAGCAGACTCGCGACTGCCACCACGACCGACTTACTCTAAGCGCCAGGAGATCTGGCGTGAGTCGCCTGGCCTGTGACAGAATTGATGAATGTCCGCCCAAATTAGCCGTGACCATCACACCGTACCAAAGCTATACCTACGCGGCTTTTGCGGCACTAAGGGGCCGGAGAAGGGTGTGGTGCTCGCCCGTTACCGCAACGGTCACGAAAAGCTGCTGACGATCAAACAGGCTACCGTTGAACTCGATTTCTACGACATTGGCGACGACGCAAGCCCCGACGACTCGCTTGAGAATTGGTTCAATAATGCGGTCGAAAACCCCGTCGGACGGATTATGGGACAGGTCCGCAACGGAGTACTTCCGACCACGACGGCCGATCGGAGAGTCTTCGCAAGATTTGTGGCCGCACAGATGGTGCGGACTATCGCCTTTCGCACGCTCATGACAGACATGAGTTCTCACCTCGGACCGGCAATATTTTCCTTCGAGGTCCTTCAACGCGCAATTTCCGAAGATCCTTCGCTCAAGCAGGATAGCGTATCGTTGACACGCCTGCAGCAGCAGATTGCCGACCGGGCCCCCGACGAACTCCGAGGCGCAGGCAAAGCGTCCATGATGCGCAACATGATTCGGGAAGCGAACCGCCTTGAGCCACTTATCCTCGACATGAACTGGCTGCTGACGTACGCCGACGAACCGATGCTAGTCACTGGTGATGCACCGGTGACCACTCTCAGCGGCACCGGGGAGATCCATTTCATGCCGATGGTTTTGCCCGAACTGCACGAGATTCAGATGCCGGTCACACCCAGTCGGCTACTCACGATAACGCCGTTCCCGTCACTCGGGACCGCCAGTGAGCTGACCCTAGAGCAAGCCAACCGCATCAACCAGTCCATTGCGCGAAGCTGTTCGCAAATTGTGTTGAGGAGACCTGATATGAGCTGGCCTGCAGATCTGGTTCTCCCCAAGGCCCGGGCTCCCCTCGCACGACCTCACATCACGGTGTCCCCAAGCGATAGCGGCCATGCAACTAAACGAACATGGCCGAGTGTCGTTGAACAGGCGTACAAGGAGGCTCTTGATCTGCTCGGCGGAGATCCGGACATCGAATAAGTAGTTGGTATGACCTTCCGGCGCGGCAGAAGCGTCAACGGACCGACGTGCTCGAAGTTGCGAATGACTGCCGGGACCGTCGTCCCTCGGTCACGACGCCCCAGACATATCCGATGCCGTGCGCCCTCCCGATAAGGTCCGCAGTAGAACCCGGCTGGGCGGGAAACAAGGACCGCCGACTCCATACGATCGGCGTCGCTTAGAACCAGCTTTCGCGCATGTCCAGCGTCGTCCGGTCCAACCCTTCCAACAGGTCGAACTGCGCCCCCACCTTCGGCAACTCCCACCGGTAGAAGTACCGCGCCGCCTGCCTCTTCCCCGCCAGGAACTCCCCCTCGGCTCCGTCCGGCGACCCCAGCGCCTCCACCACCAGCACCTGCTCCAGCCACATCCACGCGATCACCACGTGCCCGACCGCCTCCAGGTACACCGACGCGTTCGCCAGCGCCAGCTCCGGGTCGCCCGGTGCCCACAACCGCCGCGTCACCACGGCGATCCGGTCCACCGCGGCGGCGAGCTGTCCGGCCAGTTCGGAGGAGAACCCCTCGGCCTTCCACGCCCGGGTGACGGTGCCGCGGATCGTCTCCAGCAGCAGTTCCAGCGCGGCGCCGTCGCGCATGGTGACCTTGCGGCCGAGCAGATCGAGGGCCTGGATGCCGTGGGTGCCCTCGTGGATGGCGTTGAGCCGGTTGTCGCGCCAGTGCTGCTCGACGTCGTAGTCGCGGGTGTAGCCGTACCCGCCGTGCACCTGGATGGCCAGGTCGTTGGCGGCCAGGCACCACTGCGCCGGCCAGCTCTTGGTGATCGGGGTGAGCAGGTCCAGCAGCAGCTGCGCCCGTTCCCGGTCGGCCTCGGCGGGCGCGGTCTTCTGCTCGTCGAGCAGCCGTCCGCAGTAGAGCACCAGCGCGAGCGCGCCCTCCACGTAGCTCTTCTGGGCCAGCAGCATCCGGCGTACGTCGGGGTGGGCCACGATCGGCACCTGCGGCGTGGTGGGGTCCTTGTCGGCGACCGGGCGGCCCTGCGGGCGCTGCCGGGCGTACGCGACGGACTTCAGGTACGCGGTGTAGCCGAGCGCGGTGGCGCCGGCCCCGATGCCGATGCGCGCCTCGTTCATCATGTGGAACATCACCGCGAGCCCTTGGTGCGGCTGCCCCACCAGGTAGCCGACCGCCCCGCCCCGTCCGTACGGCCGGTGCACGCCCTCGCCGAAGTTCAGCAGCGTGTTGGTGGTGCCCCGGTAGCCGAGCTTGTGGTTGAGGCCGACCAGCACCACGTCGTTGCGCGGCCCGAGGTTGCCGTCGTCGTCGAGCAGCACCTTCGGCACGATGAACAGCGACAGGCCCTTCACGCCGGCCGGCGCGCCGGGGATGCGGGCCAGCACCAGATGGACGATGTTCTCGGCGAGTTCGTGGTCGCCGCCGGAGATCCACATCTTGGTGCCGACGATCCGGTACGTGCCGTCGTCCTGCGGCTCGGCCCGGGTGGTCAGGTCGGTCAGGGAGCTGCCGGCCTGCGGTTCGGACAGGCACATGGTGCCGAAGAACCGTCCCTCGACCATCGGGCGTACCCAGGTGTCGATCTGCTCGGCGCTGCCGTGGGCGAGCAGCAGGTTGGCGTTGCCGAGGGTGAGCATCGGGTACGCCGACGTGCCCACGTTGGCGGCCTGGAACCAGGCGAAGGCGGCGGCGGCCACCGTGTGCGGCAGTTGCAGGCCGCCCACCGACTCGTCCATGGTGGCGGCGAGCAGCCCGGTCTCGGCGAACGCCTCCAGGGCGGCCTTGACCTGCGGAATGGTCCGCACGCGCTGCCCGTCGAACGTGGGTTCGCCGGTATCGGCGGCCCGGTTGTGCGGGGCGAAGCGTTCGGCGGCGACCCGCGCGGCGAGGTCCAGCACCTCGTCGACGGTCTCGCGGGTGTGCTCGGCGTAGCGGGGCCGCTCGGCCAGCCGGCTCACATCCAGCCAGTCGTGCAGCAGGAACGCGAGGTCGCGGCGGGACAGCAGCAGATCGGACGAGGACAATGTGGACTCCTTCCGGTCAGCCGCGGCGCAACCCGGCGACGGCCTCCCGCAGGTCATCCTGACCGATCGGAGCCGGTGGCGCACCCTCCGCCGCTTCCCGGAGTGCCTTGGCGAGTTGCACCCGACGCAGCGCCTCGCGAAGGTCCGCGCCGGTCAGCCCCGCTGTGTCGGCGGCGAGAGCGGCCGGGTCGAGGTCGTCGGCGAACATCCGAAATCCCGGCCGCTCGTGCTTGTCGATCAGCTCGCGGACCATCTTGGTGAGGATCTCCGCGCGTCCGGCCTCGTCCGGCGCCGGAATGGCGATCTTCAGGTCGAAGCGGCCGGACCGGATCAGCGAGGCGTCGACGCGGTGCGGGAAGTTGGTGGTGGCGACCACGATGACGTCGGGGTTCTCCTCGAACAGCGTGTTCATCTCCTGCTTGAAGATGCCCGCGACGGCGTTGACGGCCTGGCTGGCCGCGTCGCCGCCCGCGCCGGCGTAGCTGATGATCGAGTCGAACTCGTCGAACAGCATGACTGTCGGCCGCCGGTAGCGGCGTGCCTCCCGGAAGATGCGCTTGATGTTGCGTTCCGAGCCGCCGAGGTACTTGTCCAGGATCTCCGGGGTCCGGATCTCCACGAAGTCCGCGCCGACCTCGTTGGCCAGGGCCCGGGCCAGCATGGTCTTGCCGGTGCCGGGCGGCCCGTACATCAGGATGCCCTGCGGCCGGCGCGCGCCCCAGCGGGCCATCGCCGCCGGATGCCGGAACGACACCGCCACCTCGCGGAACTGCGCGACCACGTCGGGCAGGCCGCCGACCTGGTCGAGAGTCACCGTCGCGCTGCGCGGCCCCGCCGCCGCCGCCGTCACCGGTCGCCGCCCCACGACGTACGTCCGTCCGCGCAGCACCGTCGGCTCGTCGCTGTCGCCGGACAGCTCGCGTACGGCCTGGAGCAGCAGGCCGACCATCGCCGTCAGGTGCGCCGGACCCACGTCGGCGCTGGGCACGTCGGCGTGGATGCGTACCGTGCCGTTGTCCTGGTCGACGCGGGGCCGCAGCCCGGCTTCCCGGGCCACGCGCAGCACCCCCCGACCGGCCTCGTCGCCGGGCGGCGCGGCGAGCGTGGCGACCGGTCGCGGCCAGATCCGCCGCCCGGCCTCCGCGGCCATCCGGCCCACCGCGGCCGCCGGGCCGTCGCCGCCACGCGCGGCCAGCCGCTCGGCGAGCAGCACGCCGACCGGCCCGGCCAGCCCGAGGGCGATCAGGCCCGCCGGCGTGCTCTCCACCCGCAGGTACGCCTCGAAGCGGTGCACCGGCGGCCCGGCTGCGGTGTCGGCGCGCACGGTGCAGCGGACCTCCCGCACCGGGGCCGGGAAGTCGCCGTCGACGAGCAGCTCCACCGGCCCGTCGACGGCGGCGGCGAGCAACCCGGCCGCGTCAGCGATACGCACCTCGGCGCCGAGCAGCGGCACCGTCTCCTCGTCCGGCCGTACCTCGGTCATCGGCGGCCCTCTCCTCACGGCGGCGTCCGCTTCCCTCGCGTGGCGTCCGCCTCCGAGTCTGGCACCGGCCCGGCCGGGCGGCCACCGCTCAGCTCGCCTCGGCGAGCAGGCCGTCGACCAGGTCGCGGGGCAGCCCGTGGGTGTCGTGCAGCCAGTGGTAGTCGCGCTCGGTCAGCGGGCCGCGCGCCCGTACCCGGTCGACGAGCGGCCGTCCGCGTCGCAGCAGCCCGCGGAAGCGGCGTTCCTCGTCCACCAGCGTCGCGTGCAGCGAGCCGACGTCGACCGGCTGCTCGCCGGGCGGCGTGCCCGGGCCGGGCAGCTGGCGGAACCGGCGCAGCGTGTCCGCGTACACCTGGGGTGGCAGGTCGTCCAGGGTGCGCGCCGGGTCGTCGCGCCACAGCACTGTGAGCACGCGACGCAGCAGCCGCCGCAGCACGTACCCGCGGCCGGTGTTGCCGGGGCGTACCCCGTCACCGAGCACGACCACCGCGGACCGCAGGTGGTCGGAGACCACGCGCAGGTCCGCACCGCGCAGGTCCCACCGGTCACGGACAGCCTCCACCCACTGGCGCAGCCCGTCGCCGGTGAACACGGACCGGTCGCCGCGCAGCACCATCTCCAGCCGTTCCAGGCCCATGCCCGTGTCGATGCTGGACAGTGGCAGTGGCGTGAGCCGCCCGTCGGGGTGCCGGTGGTAGCGCATCTGCACGTGGTTCCACACCTCCACCCACCGCGCGTCGGTGCTGGGTGTGCCGGTGGGCGGGCCGTCACCGGTCCACACGAAGATCTCCGAGTCCGGTCCGCAGGGGCCGGTCGGGCCGTTGGACCACCAGTTGTCCTCCCCCAGCGCCTCCACCGGCACGCCGAGCCCGGTCCAGGTGTCCCGCGCGGTGTCGTCCGGCCCTTCACCGTTGCCGCCGCCGAAGACCGTGGCGTGCAGCCTCCCCGGCGGGATGCCGAAGCCGTCGGTGAGCAGGTCGAAGCCCCAGCGCAGGCTGGTCGCGATGTCGTAGTCGCCGAGCGACCACGAGCCGAGCATCTGGAACACGGTCAGGTGGGTGTCGTCGCCGACCTCGTCCAGGTCCGTGGTGCGCAGGCACCGCTGCACGTTCGCCAGTCGCCGTCCGCCCGGGTGCGGGCGCCCCAGCAGGTACGGCGTGAGCGGGTGCATGCCGGACGTGGTGAACAGCACCGGGTCACCGGGCGGCGGAACGAGCGAACTCTCCGGCGCGTCCTGATGGCCGTGCCGGTGGTAGTGGTCGAGGAACGTCCGGGTGATGTCGTCGGGTGTCATGGCGGGTGCCTTCCGGGTACGGGTGACCGGACGGCCCGCCGCGCGCGTTGGCGTCGACACGACGACGCCGGCGGACCGTTTCCGGTCGCCGGCGTGGGTGTGGGGCAGGTCAGGCGGCGGCAACCGGCGAGCGGGAAGCTCGCGCGGCTGCGGCGGTGAAGGTGCGCCTGCTCTGCATACTTCGACGCTAGCCCGGCCGCCCCGTCCCGCCCACCCCTTTTCCGCGCGCCCCCGTGCCTGCCCGCCCGCTCAAGATCGACACCACTCCCCAGAAATGGCGGGGTCGACGCCCTTCGGATACCGCCACTTCGCCGAGGTGGAGTTGTTCATGCGGCCCCCGAGGTGCGGGTGGAACGACATGGGTGTCAAAACGGGCCGGAGACACCCATGGTGTTCCACCCGGGCGGGTGGCGGGTGGTGGGTGGCGGGTGGCGGGTTGTGGGTGGCAGGAGGTGGGTGGTGGGCGTCAGCGGGTGGGGGTGAGCAGGCGGCGGTAGAGGGCGTCGAGGCGTTCGGCCTGCGCCTCCCACGTCCATCCGGGCAGTGGCGAGTCCGGGCCCTCGTACGCGGCGCGGTACCGGGCCGGATCCGCCAGCACCGTCCGGACGGCGCGGGCCAGGTCGGCGGCGTCGCGTGCGCGGAACACCTCGCCCTGGCCGGTGGCGCGGACCGTCTCGGCCATGGTGCGGACGTCGCTGACCACGATCGGCAGCCGCGCGTGCGCGTACTCGAAGAACTTCGTGATCAGCGCGATCTCGTGATTGGGCCAGTGGTGCAGCGGGATCAGCCCGATGTCGGCGGTGGCGAGGAACGCGACGAGGTGGCGGTGCGGCACGTACGGCAGCACGTGCACCCGGTCGCCCACCCCGTGTCGGGCCGCGCGGGCGGCGACCTGGCGGACGTAGGCGGCGGCCGGGTCGGCGACGACAAGCGCCAGGTGTGCGCCCGGCAGCAGCGGCAGCGCCTCGACCACGGTGCCCACGCCGCGCTGGACCGCCATCGCCCCGCTGTAGACGAGCAGCGGCGTGTCCGGGCGCAGACCGCACCGCTGCCGCAGGTCAGGAGCGGCCAGGTCGGCGGTCTCGAAGGCGGCCGACTCGAGGGCGGGCGGCTCGGAGGCGGGCGGCTCGGGAGCGGGCGGCTCGGGAGCGGGCGGCTCGGGAGCAGCCGGCTCGGGAGCAGCCGGCTCGGGAGCAGCCGGCTCGGGAGCGACCGGCTCGGGGGCGGCGGTGACCGGGGCGTTCAGGATCACGGTCGGGCGTTCGGGCAGGGCGTGGTCACGTACCAGCAGGTCGGCGAGCGTGTCGGAGACGGTGACGACCGCGTCGGCGTGACCGGCGTACTCGCGGACGTAGCCGAGGTGGGCGGGCAGCCAGCGGACGTTGTCGCGACGGGGCCGCGCGCCGGGAAGCCACTCGTGCGCGTCCCAGACCAGCTTGATGTCGCGTCCGGCGGCGCGGGCGCGGTCCACGGCGCGGGCGGCCACGCCGAGCATCCGGAAGTCGTGCGCGTGGATCAGGTCGGGGCGCAGGTCGTCGACGACGGGTCCGGCGACCCGTTCGTAGTCCCAGAGGCCGGGCTCCAGCCGCCGCCATGCCCCGTCGCGCAGCCGGGCCCGCCAGTAGCGGACCTGGGCGTGCTCGACGGGCCGGCGGGCCAGCCGCGCCGCGCGCAACGGCAGGCCGCCCCGGGCCACCAGCTGCGCCCGCAGCCCGGACACGCCGCGCGGCCCGGAGACGGTCGGTCCAGTGGCGCGAGGAGCCGCGAGCGGCAGGACGCGTACCTCGGCGTCGCCGAGCCGCCAGTGGCGTTCGGCGTCGACGTGGGCGCAGCCGATCAGTGTGACGTCCCAGCCGGCGTCGGCGGCCGAGCGGGCCGCCTTCTGCACCCGCGAGTCACCGTCGACCGCGTTGTCGACGAGCATGACCACGCGCCGGCGAAGCCGCATCGTCGAACACCCCTTCACCCGTACGCCCGGACGGGCGCGAGTGTACGGGGAGGCGCGACTGTCACGACGGCCGCGAAAACGGCCCTGAGCTGGGGTGACGCCGACCGTGCAGCGGATGGTCAGGTGCCGGCCGGTGTAAGTTCACCGGCCGTGCACCGAACGGGCGGGTCAGGCCGTACCGGAGGAGGCCAGCGCGGCCGGGGCGACCGGCTGCCGGCTGTCCTTGCGGTTGGGCAGCGACAGGCGGATGACCTTCCACCAGGCGGAGGCGACCTGCTTGGGCAGCGGGCCGGTGGTGTAGTGCAGGCCGTACCTGTCGAACAGCGCCCGCACCTGCGGGGCGATCTCCTGGTAGCGGTTGCTGGGCAGGTCGGGGAAGAGGTGGTGCTCGATCTGGAACGACAGGTTGCCGGTCATGATGTGCATGAGGCGGCTGCCGCTGATGTTGGCTGAGCCGAGCATCTGGCGCAGGTACCACTCGCCCCGGGTCTCGCCCTCGATGGAGGTCTTCTCGAACGTCTCGACGCCGTTCGGGAAGTGCCCGCACATGATCACCGAGTGGCTCCACACGTTGCGCAGGAGGTTCGCGGTGAACGTGGCGGCGAGCGTGGACAGGAACGACGGGCCGGACAGCAGCGGGTGCACCACGTAGTCCTTGAGCACCTGGCGGCGGATCTTGCGGCCGACGGCCTTGGCCTTGGCCCGGAACTTCGGGTCCTTGAGCTTGCGCTGCTTGAGGTGGTCGCCCAGCTCCATGTCGTACGCGGCGATGCCGTACTCGAAGAACATGGCGTTGAGCAGGTTCCAGAGCGGCTGGCCCAGGTGCATCGGGTGCCACGGCTGGTCCTCGTCGACGCGCATGATGCCGTACCCGAGGTCGTTGTCCTTGCCGACGACGTTGGTGTAGCGGTGGTGCAGCTCGTTGTGCGACTGCTTCCACTGGTCGGCCGGGGAGACGTGGTCCCACTCCCAGGTGGTGGAGTGGATCTTCGGGTCGCGCATCCAGTCCCACTGGCCGTGCAGGACGTTGTGCCCGATCTCCATGTTCTCCAGGATCTTGGCGACCGTGAGCCCGGCCGTGCCGACGACCCAGGCCGGCGGAAACAGCGAGAACAGCAGCACCGCCCGACTGCTCATCTCCAGTGTCCGCTGGGTCTTGACCACCTTGCGGATGTAGCGGGCGTCCCGCTCCCCCCGGTCGGCGAGGACCCGGTCCCGGATCGCGTCCAGTTCCTTGCCGATGATCTCGATGTCCTCGGCGCTCAGGTGGGCGATCGGGTTGACGGCCTTCTTCTGGATGACGGTCACGTTGGGTGGCTCCTGTTCAGAGATCGATGTCGCAGGTACCGGCGGCGGCCGACACGCACGTCTGGACGAGCACGCCGTCCCCCGGTACGGCCGTGGTGACGTCGCCGTTGCGCAGGTCGCGGACGGCGCCCTGGCGCAGCGGTACGACGCAGCCGAAGCAGATGCCCATCCGGCATCCGGAAGGCATCAGCACTCCGGCGTTCTCCCCCGCGTCGAGCAGGGTGGTGGCGCCGTCGGACTCGACGGTCACCCCCGCCCCGGTGAAGGTCACAGTGCCTCCCTCGCCCGGCGTGATCACCGTCGGGCGGAACCGCTCGGTGTGCAACCGCTCGACGAGGCCGTTCGAGGACCAGTACCCCTCAACCGCGTCGAGCATGCCGATCGGTCCGCAGGCCCACGCCTCCCGGTCGAGGTGGTCGGGCACCAGGCCGGCGAGTTCGGTGACGTCGAGCAGGCCGTCGGTGTCGGTGTGCCGCTCGATCAGCCGCAGCGCGCCGCGGTCGGCGAGCGCGCGCAGTTCCGCGCCGAAGATGACGTCGTCGCGAGTGGGCGCCGAGTGCACGAGCACCACGTCGGCCCGGTCGGCCAGCCCGGAGCGCAGCATCCCCATGACCGGGGTGATGCCGCTGCCGGCGGTGAGGAACAGGACGCGCTCGGGCGTCGCGGCGGGCAGCACGAACTCGCCCTGGGCCTGGTCGAGGTGCACGATGGTGCCGGGCCGGATCCGGCGTACGAGATGGTTGCTGACCTTGCCGTCGGGGATCGCCTTCACCGTGACGGAGATCCGGCCGTCGGTGGCGTCCGGCGGCGAGGTGAGCGAGTACGCGCGCCACTGGCGCACCCCGTCGACGTCCACGCCGAGGCGGATGTACTGCCCGGGGGTGTGGCCCTGCCAGGCGCGGCCGGGCTGGATCACCAGCGTGGCGGCGTCGCGGGTCACCGGGTGGACGGCGACGATCCGCCCGCGCAGCGGGGCGCCGGCGCGCAGGGGCGCGATCAGGTCGAGATAGTCGTCGGGCAGCACCGGTGTGGTGACCGCTCCGGCCAGCCGCAGCAGCCTGTCCCGGAAGGTGACCTTCTGAGGGCGGCGGGAGGCAGTTGTGGTCATATGACCAGCGTGACCGCCCGATCGCATAACATCTTGACCGTCAAAGGTGAAACAGTCCCGGTTTTTTGTTCGGAGGGAACAACGATGACGTCGGAGGCCGGTACGGGGCAGCGCGCCGCGCACCTCAACCTCGACGCCGGGGTGGCGGAGACGCTGCGCGCCCGGCTGCCGATGGTGGCCGAGCGGACGGTCTCCGCGATCACCGCCGAGGTACCGGACTACTCCGGCGCGCTCACCGGCGCCATGCGAGCGAAGATCGAAAACGCGGTACGCATCGCGCTGGGAACGTTCCTCCAGCTCATCGAGGGTACCCAGGCGTTCGACCCGAGCACTCCCCTGGCCCCGGCGCTGGAGGCCGCGTACGCGCTGGGCAGCGGCGAGGCCCGCTCGGGGCGCAGCATGGACGCGCTGCTGGCCGCGTACCGGGTGGGCGCCCGGGTGGCCTGGCGCGAGGTGTCCACCACGACGGTACGGAGCGGGCTGGCCGCCGAGACGGTGGCCGAGTTCGCCGAGCTGATGTTCGCCTACATCGACGAGCTGTCCGCGGCGAGCGTGGCCGGGCACGCCGACGAGCTGGCGAGCGCCGGCCGGATGCGCCGCCGCAGCCTGGAACGGCTCACCCAGCAGTTGCTGGCCGGCGAGCCGGAGGAGTCGCTGCGGCGCAGCGCGGAGCGCGCCGACTGGCCGCCGCCGCAGACGCTGACAGTGGTGCTGCTGCCCCGCCGGC
Organism: Micromonospora sp. WMMA1949; assembly: GCF_027460145.1. NCBI lineage: Bacteria > Bacillati > Actinomycetota > Actinomycetes > Micromonosporales > Micromonosporaceae > Micromonospora > Micromonospora sp. WMMA1949. The sequence continues at coordinate 6,262,610 of NZ_JAPZBG010000001.1, forward strand.
ACCTGCGCGCGGTGCTGGCGCTGCTCAGCCCGTACACGCTGGAGAGCGGGGAGGACCTGCCCGGCGTGAATTCGGTCGAGGATCTGGCCGTCCTGCTGGTGCCGGACATGCACGGCGGCCGGCGCCGCCAGCTCACCCGGCTGCTGCACGGGCACCGGGCGGTGCTCGGCCCGGCCCGGCCCTGGCACCGGGTCGCCGCGTCGTACCAGCGGGCCACCCGGGCGCTCGCGCTGGGACTCGGCGAGCCGGACGCCGGGCCTGTCGACACCGAACGCCACCTGGCCACGCTGCTGCTCAGCATGGACCCGGAGGCCCTGGCCGACCTGCGCGCGCAGGCGCTCGCGCCGCTGGCACCGCTGCCCCCGGCCACCGCGCACCGGCTGGCCGAGACGCTGCGGTCGTGGCTGCTGCACCAGGGACGCCGCGACGACGTGGCAGCCGACCTGTTCGTGCACCCGCAGACCGTCCGCTACCGGATGGGCAAGCTGCGGGAGCTGTTCGGCGACCGGCTGCACGACCCGGCCACGGTCCTCGACCTCACCATCGCTCTCGCCGTACCCCCGGAGCCGGACGACACCTGACGCCGCGCCGGGGCGCACGGCCCTCTGCGGCCGGGACCTCCGGCCCTGTCCGCCCGCGACGGCGGCGGGCAGGGTCGGAAGGGGACGAGCAACCAGGAGGGCCGCCATGAACAGCTCATCGACCCGCACCGACCAGGACCCGAGGGTACGGGTGCTGGAGGCGGCCGCCCGGCAGTCCCTGCACGCCCCGTCGGTGTTCAACACCCAGCCCTGGCGCTGGCGGATCAGCGGCGACGTGCTGGAGCTGCGCGTCGAGCCGGACCGGCAACTCGCCCACACCGACCCGGACGGCCGGTTGCTCATGCTGAGCTGCGGCGCCGCCCTGCACCACGCGCGCGTGTCCTTGGCGGCGGCCGGGTGGGCGGTCACCGTCGAGCGGCTGCCCGAGCCGTCGCTGCTGGCCCGGGTGCGTACCACCGGCCCCGCCGACCTGGACGTGCCGGCGGGTCGCCTGGTCGACGCCATCCCGCGCCGCCGCACCGACCGCCGGGCGTACGGGGACCGGCCGGTGCCGGAGGCGGTGCTGTCCCGGCTCGGGGACGCCGTCGAGGCCGAGGGCGCGCACCTGCACGTGGTCCGGCCGGACCAGATGCCGATGCTCGCCGTCTCCACCGGGCGCGCGGCGGACGCGGAGCTGGCCGACCCCGCGTACCGGGAGGAGCTGCACCACTGGACCCACCGGCCGGCGGGCAGCGGCGACGGGGTGCCCGCCACCACCGCCGTGCGACCGTCCCCTCGGCGGGTGCCGCTGCGCGACTACGCCCCCGGCGAGGCGGCCGGGCTCAGCGCGGGCACGGACTTCGACCGGGGCGCGGCGTACCTGATCCTGTTCGGTGACTCCGACGAGCCGGCGGCCTGGCTGCGCGGCGGCGAGGCCCTGTCGGCGCTGCTGCTCACCGCCACCGCCGAGGGCTTGGCCAGCGCGCCGCTCAGCGACGCCGTGGAGGTGGCCTGGCCACGCCGGATGATGCGCGACCTGCTGGCGGGCATCGGCGATCCGTACCTGGTGGTGCGCGTGGGCTGGGGCCCGGACGGGGATCTGCCGCCCGCGCCGCGCCGCGCGCCGGCCGACGTGATCGAGGTGGTGGACTAGTCACGGGGGCCTGGTGCGCCCGGCCCCGTCGTAGCCTCGACGGGTGTGGAACCTCGACCCGGCCGGCGCGTTCGTGGTCTTCGGCGATCAGGACTCCGGGTGCGTCTCCTACGGCGTGGAGTCGGCGGGCCGACGCTGGTGTACCCGTGGTGCGACGGCGTCGTGCTCAACCACGCCACCACCGGCGGCGGCAGTGACCGGAGAGGGTTGGCCCGCTTCCAGCGGCTGCCGGTCGCCGAGGTCCGTGCGGCGCTGGACACGATCCTCGACGCCCACCTGGCCGTGAGCGCGGCCGGGTACGTCGCTGTCGACCTGTACGACGGCTGCTTCCTCTACGACTTCGACGCCCGCCGGATGCGGCTGATCGACCTGGACGAGTACCGCCCGGGGCCGTTCGTGCTCGACTCCGACCGGCTGCCCGGCTCCCGTCGTTACCTGTCGCCCGAGGAGCTGACCCGGGGCGCGACGATCGACGAGCGCACGACAGTCCATGCGCTGGGCCGGACGCTGCACCACCTGCTCGACGGGCCGGCCGGCTGGCGGGGCAGTGCTCTTGAGCGCGCGGTCGTCGACCGTGCCACCCGGCCCGACCCGGCGTCGCGGCAGGCCACAGTGGCCGATCTGGTCCGCGACTGGCAGGCCACCTGATCCGCCGGCCGTCCACCGTGGCGCCGGTGGCGGGTGCCCCGGCCCGGATCGTGACTGTCGGTTACGGCGGCACCGATCCCGCGGAATCACACAGGGTAACGGGGCGCGGGCCCGGTCGGATGACCGATTTCTCACCGTACCGCCGCTGAGCAGCGCAGATGCGCGACGGGTCGCCCGCGGCGCCCATGCACCTCCGCGCCCTTTGCTCTGCAGCCGCATACGCGGCAGTGGCCGTGAGTCACTGATGCGTCGATGGCGGCAAAGCAAAGGGCGCGGGGTGGGTCATGCCGGGCAAAGGGCTGGCACTACCGTCCGTGGCGGCGAGCCCGAGGTGGGCCGCCCCTAGCGGCCGTACCGCCCCGGTGGGTGACCGCGGGCCGTCGCGGGAAACCGGCTCCCGGCGCCCGTCCGGCGCTTAGCGTGGGACGAGGGGCGGCCTGCCCGGGGCGCCGGTGAGCGGAGGGAGAACGCGGTGACGGAGCCGGAGGAGGAGCAGGAGAAGACCCGCAAGACCGATCGGGTGCTGTTCTCGCCCGACGGCGACCCGCACCACACGCTCGCCGAGGCGCCCCAGCCGGACGAGCACCTGCCGCCCACCGTCACCCGGGACGGCCACACGGACGTGCTCGACGACGAGCAGTGAGTGCACCGTCCCGCCCGGCTCGCCGGCCGGGCGGGACGTGTCGCGCTCACACCGGCGGAGCCTCGTCGACGCCGGGACGTGTCGACGGTCAGACCGGCGGGATGCCGGAGCGGCCGATGTCCGACATGTCGTCGCCGATCTCGGTCCGGGTGCCGGCCACCGGCCCGGCGCCGGCCTCGGTCCGGTCCTCGAGGCACGCGTCGCCCAGCCCGTGCATCAGCTCCCCGACCACGGCGAGCGCCGAGCCCTTGTCCGGGCAGGGCGTCCCGGTGGCGAGCACCTGACCGTCGCCGCCGACGACGGTGAATCCCACAGTGCCGTCGGCCTCGCTCTCGATGACGAACTTCATCGTGCTCCTCCCGCCCCGCTCAGCTCACGCCGTGCGTCTGCAACCACAGCTCCAGCAGGCCCAGTTGCCACAGCTTGTTGCTGCCGGCGGCGGCCTGGGCCCGGTCCGGCTCGGCCAGCAGCTCGTCGACGTACGCCCGGCGGAACAGCCCGCGCCGGCGCGCCTCGGGCGCACCCAGCGCCTCGACCACCAACTCTCGCACGGGACCGTCGACGTTGCGCAGCGCCGGCACCGGGAAGTAGCCCTTGGGCCGGTCGATGACCTCGGCCGGCAGCACCTCGCGGGCCACCTCCTTGAGCACACCCTTGCCGCCCTGGGCCAGCTTGTGCTCCGGCGGGCACGCCGCGGCGAGCGTGACCAGGTCCTGGTCGAGGAAGGGCGTCCGTACCTCCAGCCCCCACGCCATGCTCATGCTGTCCACCCGCTTGACCGGGTCGTCGGGCAGCATCAGGTGGGTGTCCAGGCGCAGCACCGCGTCCACGGCGGTCTGCGCGCCGGGCGCGGCCAGGTCCGCGGCGACCAGCTCGCCGCTGGCGTCGTGCTCGCAGGCGTACGCGGGGTCGACCACCCGGTTCAGCTCGGCGTGGTCCCGGTCGAAGAACGCGGCGGTGAACCCGGCCGCCGCGTCCTCGGGAGCCGCGCCGGCCAGCCGGTGGTGGTAGCCGTACCCGGCGAACACCTCGTCGGCGCCCTGGCCGGACTGCGCCACCTTCACGTGCTTGGCGACCTGCTCGGAGAGCAGGTGGAAGGCCACCACGTCGTGGCTGCCCATCGGTTCGGTCATGGCCGCGACGGTGGCGCGTACGGCGGGACCGAGGTCGCCGTCGGCGAGCCGGATGCGGTGGTGGTCGGTGCCGAACGTGCGGGCCACCAGGTCGGAGTAGTGGAACTCGTCGCCGGTCTCGTCGCCGCGGCTGTCGAAACCGATGCTGAACGTCTGGAGGTGGTGCTGTCCGGCGCGGTCCAGCAACGCCACGATCATGCTGGAGTCGAGGCCACCGGAGAGCAGCACGCCGACCGGCACGTCCGCGACCAGCCGGCGGCGTACGGCGGTGCGCAGCGCGTCCCCGACGGCGGCCCGCCAGTCGGCGGCGTCCATGCCGTCGTGGGCCGGGTCGCGCCGGTACTCGGGCCGCCAGTAGACGCGCTCGCGGCTGCGCCCGTCGGCCTCGACCACCCGCACCGTGGCCGGGGGCAGCTTGCGGATGCCGCGCAGGATCGTGCGCGGCGCCGGGACGATGGAGTGCCAGGACAGGTAGTGGTGCAGCGCGACCGGGTCGATGCCGGTGTCCACGTCGCCGCCGGCCAGCAGCGCCGGCAGCGTGGAGGCGAACCGGAGCCGGCCGGGCGACTCGGCGAGGTAGAGCGGCTTGATGCCGAGCCGGTCGCGGGCCAGCACGAGGCGGCGGCGGCGCCGGTCCACCAGCGCCACGGCGAACATGCCGACCAGGTGGTCGACGAACCGCTCCCCCCACTGCGCGTACGCCACCAGGATCACCTCGGTGTCGCTGGTGCTGTGGAACGTGTGCCCGGCCGCGCGCAGCTCGTCGCGCAAGTCCGGGTAGTTGTAGACGCAGCCGTTGAACACCAGGGCCAGGCCGAGGTCGTCGCGGACCATCGGCTGGGCACCGGCCTCGGACAGGTCGATCACGGTGAGCCGGCGGTGCCCGAGGGTGATCCAGCCGTCGCTCCACGCACCCTCGCCGTCCGGGCCGCGGGAGCGCATGGCCGCGGTCATCCTGGTCACCGCGGCGGCGTCGGGGGCGGCCCCGTCGAATCTGGCCTCACCGCTGATCCCGCACATCTCAGCGTCCACCGGTCAGTCGCGGAGCACCCACCATGCCAACCTCCCGCCGCGTCGTCTCCCGGGCGGTCCGCCGGGTACGGCGACTACCCGGGCTGTGGCGAAGGAAACCCGGATGGGCGGTTGGCGAGCCGGGCACGGCGTGTCGTCGTACGGTGGCGGTACGGGCCATGTCCCCGGGCGGTCCGGCCACGGGACGTGGCCAGGATCAACGACGCCTGCCAGGAGGACGTGTGTTCGCCAATTCCGAGGAACTCCTGCGATACCTCACCGACGAGGACGTGAAGTTCGTCGACGTACGTTTCTGTGACCTGCCCGGCGTGATGCAGCACTTCAACCTGCCGGTCGAGTCGTTCGACGACAGCGTGTTCAGCGACGGTCTCGCCTTCGACGGCTCGTCGATCCGCGGCTTCCAGTCGATTCACGAGTCGGACATGCTGCTGCTGCCGGACGTGTCGACCGCGTTCATCGACCCGTTCCGCGCGCAGAAGACGCTCGCGTTGAACTTCTTCGTCCACGACCCGTTCACCAGGGAGGCGTACTCCCGGGATCCGCGCAACGTCGCGAAGAAGGCCGAGGCGTATCTGGCGGCGAGCGGCATCGCCGACACCGCGTACTTCGGGGCGGAGGCGGAGTTCTACATCTTCGACTCCATCCGCCACGAGACCTCCGCGCACCAGTCGTTCTACTACATCGACTCGATCGAGGGCGCCTGGAATACCGGGCGGGTCGAGGAGGGCGGCAACCGCGGTTACAAGACCGCGTATAAGGGCGGCTACTTCCCGGTGCCGCCGGTGGACCACTACGCCGACCTGCGCGACAGCATGGTCCGCCGGATGGTGGACGCCGGTTTCACAGTGGAGCGGTCGCACCACGAGGTGGGCACCGGCGGCCAGTCGGAGATCAACTACAAGTTCTCGACGCTGCTGCACTCGGCCGACGAGCTTCAGCTGTTCAAGTACCTGATCAAGAACGAGGCGTGGGCGCACGGCAAGACCGCCACGTTCATGCCGAAGCCGGTGTTCGGTGACAACGGCTCCGGCATGCACACCCACCAGAGCCTCTGGCGTGGCGGCGAACCGCTGTTCTACGACGAGACCGGCTACGCCGGCCTGTCCGACACCGCCCGCTGGTACATCGGCGGCCTTCTGCACCACGCACCCTCGCTGCTCGCCTTCACCAACCCGACCATCAACTCCTACCGTCGTCTCGTCCCCGGCTTCGAGGCACCGGTCAACCTCGTCTACTCGCAGCGCAACCGCTCCGCCTGCACCCGCATCCCGGTCACCGGCAGCAACCCCAAGGCCAAGCGCGTCGAGTTCCGCGTTCCCGACCCGTCCAGCAACCCGTACCTGGCCTTCTCCGCCATGCTCATGGCCGGCCTCGACGGCATCAAGAACAAGATCGAGCCGCCGGCCCCGATCGACAAGGACCTCTACGACCTCCCGCCGGAGGAGTGGGGCGACGTCAAGCAGGTGCCCGGTTCGCTGTCCGAGGCGCTGGCGGCGCTGGCGACCGACCACGACTACCTGCTCGACGGCGGGGTCTTCACCGACGACCTGATCTCCACCTGGATCGACTGGAAGAACACCAACGAGGTCGACCCGGTCCGGCTGCGGCCCACCCCGCACGAGTTCGCGCTCTACTTCGACTGCTGACCCGTAGCGCCACCGCCCCCGCCACCCGCGGGGGCGGTGGTCGGCGGAAACGGCCTCGGGCCGGGCCCTGTCCTCGTACCGTCGAGACATGACTCCGCCTCACGACGACACGCCGACCGTTCCGTGCCGGTGGAGCCGTCGGTGAGGCCGCGGCCCACCACCACCGCCACCACCACCCCGCAGATCCCCACCGTCCTGACCCTCGGGGTGGAAGAGGAGTTCCTGCTGCTGGACCCGGACACCGGCGAGAGCATGCCGGTCGCCGACCGGGTGCGCCGCGCGCTCTCCGGCACCGCCCGCGAGCAGAGCCGGCAGGAGTTCCGGCACAGCATGGTGGAGATGGTCACGCCGGTCAGCCCCGATCTCGCGGACCTGCGGGAACACCTGGTCACGCTGCGCCGGGCAGCCGCCCGGGCGGCCGACGCGGCCGGGGCGCGACTGGTCGCGGTCGGCGCCACGCCGGTCTGCGAGGCCCACCGCACGGTGCCCGACGAGCAGCGCTACCACGACATGTCCCGCCGGTTCGGCCCGGTCGCCCACGACCCGGCGGTCTGCGGCTGCCATGTGCACGTCGGCGTGCCCGACCGGGAACTCGCCGTGCAGGTCTGCAACCACCTGCGCCCGTGGCTGCCGGTGGTGCAGGCGCTCACCGCGAACTCGCCGCTGCACGACGGGCGGGACACCGGCCACGCGAGCTGGCGCTCGATGCAGCTGGAACGGTGGCCGAGCATCGGACCGACGCCGCACTTCGACTCCGCCGCCGACTACGACGCCACGGTGGCGGACCTGATCACCGCCGGGATCATGCTCGACGCCGCGATGGTCTACTGGTACGCCCGCCCGTCTGCGTCGTACCCCACTGTGGAGGTCCGCGTCGGCGACGTCTGCCCCACCGTCGACGACACCGTGCTGGTCGCCGGGCTGGTCCGGGCGCTCGTCGCGACGCTGATCGACGACGTCCGCGCGGGCGTGCCGGCTCCCCGTATCCGGGACTGCCTGGTCGCCGCCGCGCACTGGCGGGCCGCGCACGACGGCGTGGACGGCAAGCTCGTCGACCTGCGCACCGGGCGGCCCCGGCCCGCCTGGGACCTCGTCGACGACCTCGTCGTCACCGTCACGCCCGCACTGACCCGCCACGGCGACCTGGATCTGGTCGGGCGTGAGCTGGAGCGGGTGCGCCGGGACGGCACCGGCGCCACCCGGCAACGACGGATCATGGCCGCGACCGGCGGGGACGTCCGCGCCGTGCTGGAGCACCTGGCCGCGCAGACCGTCTCGACGTGAGCCGATGACCGCCCCGGGCCGGGCCCGCGACCGGTCAGCGCAACCCGGCGAACAGGTCGTCCTCCGGCGTCGGCGCGCCGGTGGTGTCGCGCACGCGCACGAACGTCTCCATGCCCATCAGCTCGGTGAACCGCTCCTGGCCCAGGCGCAGGAAGAAGATGTTCTCCGCCTGGCTGGCGTGGGCGGCGAGCGAGGCGAACTTCTGCCCGCCGAAGCCGCGGGTGTCGACCCAGGTGGTGATCTCCTCGTCGGGCAGGCCCAGCGCCGGCATCTCGTCTGTCGCCTCCGGCTCGGGGAACTCCACCCCGATCTCCCGCATGACGGTGCCGAACTGCTGGAACGCGCTGCGCGGCACGGTGGTCCAGTAGACCTTGGCCGGGATGCCGGTCTGCTCGACCGCGGCCATGGTGATGCGGTGGGCCTGGATGTGGTCCGGGTGGCCGTAGAAGCCGTTCTCGTCGTAGGTGACCACCACGTCGGGGCGGTAGCGCCGGATCAGCTCGGCCAGCCGGTCGGCCGCCTCGGCCACCGGCGTGTTCCAGAACGCGCCGGGCGCGTCGTTCGTCGCCCAGCCCATCATCCCGGAGTCGCCGTAGCCGAGCGTCTCGAGGTGGGTGACCTTCAGCGCCTCGCAGCTGGCCGCCAGCTCGGCGCGGCGCATCTCGACCACGGCCTGCGGGTCGTGCCCGGGGTCGCCCGGCTTGATCCCGCCGGGACCGTCGCCGCACCCCCCGTCGGTACACGTGACGAGCACCGTGGTGACGCCCTCCGCCGCGTAGCGCGCCAGGACGCCGCCGGTGCTCGTCGCCTCGTCGTCGGGGTGCGCGTGCACCGCCATCAGGGTCAGGGATCGATCGGTCACCCCGTCACCATACGAGCATCGGCCGACGAACTAGCATTGCCCGGTCCGCAGACGGCGACGGAAGCGAGGCGCGATGGGTTGGCTCCAGCGGTTGCTCGGTGGCGGACGGGTCGAACTGGACCCCGCACGTCAGCAGGAGCTGCTGCGGGACGTGCGGCGGTCCTACGGGGCGCACGCCCGCCTCCGGTTCCCGGAGCAGGCCGACGCGATCACCCGGCTGCTGTCCGATGACGACGGTCTCGTCGTGGCCGCCGGGATTGTCTGCGAGGCCGCCGACCAGGCGCACGCCGACCTGCTGGCCCAGGCGCAGGAGGTGTTCCGGCGCACCGGGCGGCGGCTGCTGGTGCACCGCCGCAACTACCGGCCCCTGTGGAAGGAGGCCGGGCCCGCGCTGCGCTGGCCGCTCGGCGCGCTGCCCAGCGGGCTGCACCCGTACGCGCAGGTCAGCGCCGCCGTGGCGGTGGTGGGCGGGCGAGCCGACCGGCTGGACCGGGTGACCGACCCGCAGCCGTTCGTGACGCGCCTGTTCGAGGTGCTCGACCTGACCACGGCCGGCTGGGAGTTCGGCCGGGTGCGTGTGGACACCGACAGCGCGACGCTCGTGGAGCGGCTGATGGGCACCGGCGCCCGGGTGCTCGCGACGATGGACGACCCGCCCCGGCTGCCTCCCGCGGTGCGGGAGATGATGCGCCGCAACCACCGCATCGCCGTGTACGACCCGGCGGGTCCCCGGGTGGTCGGCGAGCTGAACCTGGGTGCGCGGCTGCGCGAGACGCTGCTGGCCTGACCGGCGGTACGCCCCGCCCCGGCCGGGTGGCCGCGGCGGGGCGCGCCGGTGCTCAGCTGGTCGTGCAGGTGAGGTTCGCCGGCGGGTTGTTGGTGCCGCCGGCCGAGCCGATGAAGCCGAAGGTGGTGGAGCCGCCGGCCGGCACCGAGCCGTTGTAGTCGACGTTGCGTACGGTCACGTTCGCGCCGTTCTGGGTGTGCGTGCCGCTCCAGATCTGGTTGATCACCTGGCCGTTCGGGAACGTCCAGGACACCGTCCAGCCGCGGATCGCGGTGGCGCCGGCGGTCACCGTGACCTCGGCCTGGAAGCCGCCCGACCAGGAGCCGGTGATCGCGTACGTGGCACGCGCGCCGGACGGCGCCGGGGAACTGACGGTCGGGGTCGGGGTCGGGGTCGGCGTCGGGGTCGGAGTGGGTGACGGCGTGGACGTCGGTGTGGCCGTCGGCGACGGCGTCACGCCGGGCCGGGCCGCCCGGTAGGTGCGCCCGGCCCGGACGGTGAACGCGACGACGTCGGACTCCGGGCGGGTGGTGGCGGGTGTGCTGCCGTCGGTGACGTCGGTGAGGGTGAAGGTGCCGGTGAACAGCCGGGACCGCAGCCGCAGCGTGCCGTCGCGGTCGGCGCGGACGGTGATCTCGTCGGCCTGGCTGTTGCTCCAGGCCAGCGCCACCGTGTAGCCACCCCGGCCGCGCAGGCCCGCTACCTGCCCGGCGGGCCAGGCACTCGGCAGCGCGGGCAGCAGGTGCAGCTCGCCGGTGTGGCTGTGCAGCAGCATCTCCGCGATGCCGGAGGTGGCGCCGAAGTTGCCGTCGATCTGGAACGGCGGGTGCAGGTCGAACATGTTCGGCGCGAGCCGGTCGGTGCGGACCAGGTCGCGCAGGAGCTTGTGAGCGCGGGCACCGTCCTCCAGCCGCGCCCAGAAATTGATCTTCCAGGCGAGGGACCAGCCGGTCCCGTCGTCGCCGCGCAGCTCCAGCGTCCTGCGGGCGGCCTCGTACAGCGCCGGGGTGCCCCGCCTGGTGATCTGGTTGCTGGGATGCAGCCCGTACAGGTGGGAGACGTGCCGGTGGGTGCGCTCGGTCTCCACCCAGTCGGCGAGCCACTCCTGCACGTTGCCCCGGGAGCCGACGCGGCTCGGGGGCAGCCGGTCCTTGGCCGTGCGCACCTGGGACCGGAAGGTGGTGTCGACGCCGAGCACCTCGCTGGCCCGGGCCGCGGCGTCGAACAGGTCACGCAGGATCTGGTTGTCCATCGTGGGCCCGGCGCAGACGCTGGCGTTCGCGTGGTGCGCCAGCTCCGGCGAGTTCGACGGGTTCGTCACCAGGTAGCCGAGCGTCGGGTGGGCGACCAGGGTGTCGAGGAAGAACTGCGCGGCGCCCTTGAGCGCCGGGTAGTTGGCCTGCAGGAATCCGCTGTCGCCGGTGAACAGGTAGTGGTCCCAGATGAGCGTGCTCAGCCAGGCCCCGCCGGTCTGCCACATGCCCCAGAACGCGCCGTCCACGACCGACGCGCCTCGCCAGGCGTCGGTGTTGTGGTGGGTGACCCAGCCACCGGCGCCGTACTGCGCCTGGGCGACCCGCGTGCCGGTCACGGTGAGGTCCTTGACCATGTCGAAGACCGGCAGGAGGCACTCGGACAGGTTCGTGGTGTCGGCCGGCCAGTAGTTCATCGGCAGGTTGGCGTTGACCGTGTACTTCGAGTCCCAGGACGGCGTCAGCGAGTCGTTCCAGATGCCCTGGAGGTTCGCCGGCTGGGTGCCCGGCCGCGACGAGGAGATCAGCAGGTAGCGCCCGAACTGGAACAGCAGCGCGGCGAACTGCGGGTCGTTCGTGCTCGCGTGCTGCGCGATCCGTACGTCGGTGGGCTGGTCGGCGGCGGCGGTACGGCCCAGGTCGATCGTGACCCGGTTGAACAGCGCCTGGTAGTCGGCGCGGTGGCGGGAACGGAGCTGGTCGACGGCGACGCCCTTGGCGGCGTTCAGCCGGTTGCGGGCGATGCCCTGGTAGTCGCCGTTGACGGTGCGGTAGTTGACGTAGCTGGTGCCGATCGAGATCAGGACCGTCACGCTGGTGGCGCCTGATACCCGCAGCGTGCCGCCGGAGCTGCTGACCGTGCCACCGGTGACGGCGGCGTTGGCCAGCGCGAGGAACCGCACCGAGCCGTTGACCCCCTCCATCGAGCCGGAGATGCCGTCGAGCGCGACGGTCGCGCCGTCCGGGCTGGACACCGTGGTCCGCTGCGGGCTGTCGAACGCGGCGGAGAACGTGATCGCGTTCGCCCGGTCGGCGGTCAGCCGGAGCACTATGACCTGGTCGGGGGCGCTGGCGAACACCTCCCGCTGGTGCCGTACGCCGCCCTGCACGTACGTGGTGGTGACGGTGGCGGTGGTGAGGTCGAGCGTCCGGTTGTACTGCGTCGCCCCGCTCGCCGACCCGAAGGAGAGCCGGAGGTCCCCGACGGTCTGGTAGGCGAGCTGGCCGCCGGGGCTGCCCATCATGGTCTGGTTGATCAGGTCCTGGGCGGAGGTCCACTGGTCGGCGAAGACGCGGCGCCGGATCTCGGCCAGGTTGGCCGCGCCCCGGGTGTTGGCCGAGTCGTACGGGCCGCCGGCCCAGACGGTGTCCTCGTTGAGCTGGAGCCGTTCGGTGTCGATGTTGCCGAACACCATCGCCCCGAGCCGCCCGTTGCCGATCGGCAGGGCGCGCAGCCAGTCGGTGCCGGCCGGTTCGTCGTACCAGAGTGCCAGGTCGTTCGCGGCCAGCACCTGTGGTGGCGCCGCCGAGCCGGCGCGCGCGGTGGCGCTCCAGGCGGCCGGCACCAGCGCGGCACCGGCGCCCGCCGCGGTGGCCTTGATGATGTTTCGTCGTGTCACTTCAGACATGGTTGCTCCCAACCGCGCAGATCAGAGGGCGGGCCCGGGTGCGCTACGGCGCTGTTATCGCTAACAGGCTTTACTCGCGCACCCGGACGCCGCGTTTCTGCCACTACGCGCCCAGGGCTCCCGACCGGGCGACACATCAGCCAACATGGACTCTCATGGATGAAGTGACATCGCGTCAAGGGGTGTTACCGCTAACAGTTCCGATCCGTGTTTCACGCGCCGGGCCGAGCGGGGCGCGGGGGCGGCCGGCCGGCCCACCCGGGCCACGTGCACGATGCGCTCCGGCGCCACGTCCAGCAGCGTCCCGAGCGCGTCCCGGGTGGCTGCGACGTCGACGAGCTGACTGAGCGGGTGCGCGGCCAGCCCGGCCGTGTGCAGCGTCAGCCACGTCCGCATCAGCACGCGGCCGAACTCGACCTGGCCGGCCGCGTCCAGATCCGGCGGGGCGACGAGCGCCAGCACCGCGCCGCCCTGCGCGAGCGGATCACCGCCCGCGGCGGCGAGCAGCCGGGGCAGCCCGAGCGGACGCAACGCCGGGTACGCCGCGAGCGCCGCCCGCAGCCCGGTGGCCGACGCCCGGCCCAGCCCGAGGCAGCGGTCGGAGAGCCCGTCGGTCCGGTAGCGCGGGCCCGCCCGGTCCAGGCGCAGCCAGCGGCGCAGCTCCGCGACCACCGCCGGGTCCGCGTACACCTGCCGGTCGGCGGTGCGCAGCAGCGCGCGCAGCCGTCCGGCCGCCGGCACGACGCGGGCCGTGCCACCGGCCCGCCGGGCGACCGCGTCCACCGCCGCGACCACGTCGGCGTCCGGGCCGCCGGTGAACCGGCCCCGGTGGGTACGCCGGTCCCACACGTCGGCGGTGCGGAACGGCGTCCGGTACGGCTGCCGAGCCGGACGCAGCCGCCCCACCCGCCGGTCGGACTCGTCGTGGTCGGCGGCCCAGTCCAGCCGCAGCCCCGCGTCGGCGGCGACGATCAGGCAGGTCTCCACGAACGCGCCGAGCGACAGACGCAGGTCCCGCCCGGTCGGGTCCCCGGCGGGCAGCGCGTCGGCCGGGTCCCAGCCGACGGTGATCGCCCAGCGCTCGTAGCGCAGCCGCCACGGCTGGGTGTTGTGGGCGCTCGGCGCCCGCCAGCACAGCGGCTCCAGCGCGCGGAACGCGGCGAGGTCCATGGTCACCGCTCCTTGGCGTAGAACGTGTAGCCGTGCAACGGGCGTCCGCCGAGACGCCGGTACTGGGCCGCGGACGCCGGGTTGTCCCGCCCGACGTACGTGCTGCGCAGCGCCGTGTAGCCGCCGTCGTGCAGGTTGCGGTGCAGGTGCTCCGACAGCAGCCGCTGGTAGCCGCGCCCCTGGAACTCCGGCACCACCCCCTTGACGATCAGCACCGCCTCCCGCCGGTACCGGCGCCGGGTGGCCAGCAGCCGCAACTGGCTGACCGGGTTCAGGTCACCGCGCACCGCGACCAGGAAGTCGCTGATGTCCGGCACGCAGAGCACGAACGCCACCGGTCGCCCGTCGCGGGTCAGGTAGAGCAGCAGGGACTCGTCCAGCAGGTACGCCAGCCCGTCGGTCTGCCGCCGCAGCTGGGCTGCCGAGATCGGCGTGTAGTAGCCGAGCTGGGCGAAGGAGTCGTTGAGCATCCCCCGCAGCAGGTCGAGCTGCTCGTCGAGCCGCCGGGTGCTCCCCCGGTGCAGCTCCAGCCGCGCGCCGTCGGGCTGGACGCCGAGCGCGGGCGGCGGCCCGGCCGGCGGCGGCACCGGGCAGATCCAGGTGTCGGAGACGAACCGGCCGGTGAACCCGTTCTCCTCGTACGCCTCCGGGTAGTGCGGCGGGTTCCACGCGCTGTCCACGAAGCCCCGGTCGGCGTACCCCGAGGTGATCACCCCACCGGCCTGGTTGGGCAGCAGCGCCACCGGCCCGAACAGCAGGTCCCGGCCGGGTGTCGCGTGTGCGGCGATCGCGTCGAGCAGCGGCCGGGCGGCGGAAGCGGTGAACTCGGTGAGCCCGAACAGCTGGCACCGGCGGCCCAGCTTGGTGTCGAGGTCCGCGTCGGTGTGCAGCGTGGTCCGCCCGGCCACGGCGCCGGTGGCGTCGCGCAGCACGTACATCGGCACGCCGTCGCGCCACCAGCGGCGGATCTGCTGCCGGGGCGTCGGCACGTACCGGGGCTCGTCGGCGTACAGCCGGTCGGTGAGGGCGAGGAAGTCGCGCAGGCCGCGCCGGCCGGTGACGCGCTCGAACCGGTGGCCGGTCACCGGCGCACCGCCGGTCCGGTCGTCTCCGCGCCCAGCGGCGTGAACCGCTCGATGTGGCCCATCGCGCCGTCCTCGGCCCGCCACGCGCCGTTGGAGTAGCCGTCCGGGGAGGCGGTGTAGAGCCGGATGAACCCGGCGGTGGCGTTGCGGTCCCCGTCGGTCAGCCACATCATCAGCTTGCGGTGGTGCCGCGTGCGGGCGAAACGCAGCAGCGCGTCCCGGTCGGTGAAGAACGCGATGGTGCCGAGCGTCAGCGGGAACTGCCAGTAGACGGTGTGCCAGCAGTAGCCGGACATCCGGCGCATGTCGCGCACCATCCGGATCCAGTCGGGGGCCAGCCGCAGCAGCACCAGCGGGTTCGCGTACCGGGTGCCGCCGATGAACATGGCGCCGGCGCGGGCCTGCGCCGGGGCGCGGGAGAAGTCACGGGTACGCATCGTTCACCTCACCAGGTAGACGTTCTTGATCTTCTGCATGCCGGCGAACGGGCCGCCGTCCGGTTCGTGCAGCTCCACGCGCAGGTCACCGGCGGTCGGGTCCTCCACCAGGGACTGCGCGAAGTCCCGCGACACCGAGGTCAGGTGCGCGCGTACCCCGTCGCGGCACGCGTCGGCGAGCGCCGCGCGGGCCGCGCTGTCCAGCGGGCGGCGCAGCTCGACGTGGATCACCGGCCGGGTCTCCAGCGCCGCGTCCTCGTGCAGCGTGAGGCAGAACCTGTTGATCTCGGCGGCGTACGGGTTGCCGGTGTAGAGGCCGTACTCGACGTCCTGCGGGTAGAGGTTCGCGCCCAGGTAGGACACGGTGGAGTCGCTGCGGCCGAACAGCAGCAGCAGCGGCAGCGTCATCCGCTCCTCGGCGACCGCGGTACGGAACTCGGCGCGGCGTACCGGGTCGGCGTGGGCCAGCTCGACGATCCGCCGGTACGGCACCAGCAGCGCCTCGTCACCGACGTTGTAGCGCAGCCGGGGCTGGAGCACGTCCGGGCTCGCCACTGTGCACAGCAGTTCGCGCCGCTCGTTGGTCTCCAGGTAGGTGGCGAACGGGTTGTACTGGAACACCATCGGCAGCCGCTGCTCACCGCGGCCGAGCAGTTCCGCCCGCAGTCCCGCGTCGGTGCGCAGCCGCCGCCGCAGCCACACCGTGAACCGGGTCTCCGCGCCGATGCCGATGGTCAGGTCCGACGCCCCGTACGCCGAGCGCACCCGCACGAACCGCTCCTCCAGGTAGTCGCGCAGCGCCTCGGTCATGCCCTCGCCGCCGCAGCTGGCGAAGATCCGGTACCGCGACCACTGGAAGCCTTCGGCGTCGAGCCGGTCCCGCAGGTGCTTGAGGAACGGCGGGTACGCGGTCACCAGGTAGTCGTGGCCGGGACCGAACTCGCGCAGCGTGTCGACGATCTTCCCGAGGTCGGGGCCGGTGTTCTTCACGGTGGCGATCCGGGCCATCGCCGCGCCGGTGGTGGTGCCGGTCGCCCAGGCGCCCATCGAGTACGCGTTGATGACGAACGGCCGGCGCATCGGGAACGCCAGTCCGGTGTAGCCGACGATGTCGCGGTGCACCGCCCGCAGTTCCCGCTCGCCGCGCGGCCAGTTGAACGGGCGCCCGGACGAACCGGCCGACTCGTCGACCACCACGCCTCGCTCCGGCATCCGCCCGTCCCGGCAGCGAGCCGAGGCGTCGTACGCCATGACGTACCCACGCTTGTCGGTCTCCGGGAAGTCCCGCAGCCGGCGGCGCAGGCCGCCCGGGCGGGCCCGCAAAAACGCCTGGTAGGCGGGCACCCGCCGGGCGGCGCGCACGCAGGTCGACCGCGCGTTCGCGGCGGCGAGCCGGTCCAGGACCGGGTGGTGACGCCGGGCCAGCCACCGCCAGCCGGCGGGGTGGTGGGCGATGAGCCGGGCCATCGCGGCGACGGCGCGGCCGGCGGGGGCCAGCGCGGCCTCGGCGGGCAGCGGCGTGTCGACGGTACGCGCGGCGGCGTGTCGGTGCAGCGTCTCGGCCATGACAAGAATCCTGTCGAGGCCGCGACGCCGGCACATGAGCGACGAGACGGTACTGCGCTGAGTACCCGTACCCAGGCCGCAAGGCCACCCGAGTCGGCCACGCTCAGTCACCATGGCGACACTCGCCTGGTGTGTCGTCCCTGGTCCGGTGACACTTCGCCCATGACAGACGGCAAGCGTGAGCGCGTGAACGAGCGCTTCGAGAAGGTGGCCGAGGAGACCTCGGAGACCGTGACCCACGCGGCCACGGTGCTGGAGGAGGAACTCGCGGCGGGGCTGGCCGGCGCCCGGCGGCTCGAGGAGAAGCTGACCGAGAACCGGCGCGTGGACCCGGAGGCGTTCGACGAACTCGTCGCCCGGGTCCGCACCGACGGGCACGCCCTGATCGACACCGTGGTCGGGCAGCTGAAGACGGCCGACGAACAGCGCGGTGAGGTGATCCGGCGGTACACGTCGGACGCGCACGACGCGCTGGACACCGTACTCAATCTGGCGCGGCTGGCCCCCGAGGTGGCAAACGGGCTCGCGGACCGGCTGGCGTCGCCGGCCCCGAAGCGGCCGACGGACCGGTAGCCGCGCGATGGCGCCGACCGCCGGGGTGGCCGGCGGGCACGTGGAACGGATGCTGGAGCGCTATCGCGGGCTCGCCCTCGGCGCGCTGCTCGACGACGTGCCCGACGGCGGCCCGCGATACCTCTACGACCTGGTCGCGGAGTACCCCCGGCGCTGGGGCAAAGGGCTGCGCGCCGCGCTGTGCCTGGCCACGTGCCGGGCGTTCGGCGGCGGCGACGCGGTGGGCCTCAACGCCGCCGTGACGGTGGAGCTGTTCCACAACGCCTTCCTCATCCACGACGACATCCAGGACGAGAGCGAGCAGCGGCGCGGCGGGCGGACCCTGCACGCCGAGTACGGCGTGGGCGTGGCGCTGAACGTCGGCAACATGACGAACCTGCTGGCGTTGCGGCGGCTGGCCGCGAACCGGGCGGCGCTCGGCTCCGGGATCGCCTGGCGGCTGTTCACCGAGACCGAGCTGATGATGCGCCACTCGCTGGAGGGGCAGGCCATCGAGATCGGCTGGATCCGCGACAACGTGTGCGACCTGGACGCCGACGACTACTACCGGATGTGCCTGAAGAAGACGTCCTGGTACACGTGCATCTACCCGTGCCGTACCGGCGTTCTCGTGGCGACCGGCCGGGAGAACGCGGTCGACGTGCTCGACCGCTACGGCTGGTATCTGGGTGCGGCGTTCCAGATCCAGGACGACGCGCTGAATCTCACCGGCGACTACGCCCGGTACGGCAAGGAGATCGCCGGTGACCTGTGGGAGGGCAAGCGCACGCTGATCCTGATCGACTTCATGCGGCGGTGCACGCCGGAGGAACGCGAGCGGCTCGTGCGGTTGCTGAGCCGTACCCGCGCGGAGCGCACCGACGCCGAGGTGCGCTGGCTGCACGGGCGGCTGCTCGCGTACGACTGTGTGGAGTCGGCGCGGCGCAGCGCCCGGGATCTCGCGCTGGCGGCCCGGCGCGAGGGTGAGCGGGCGCTGGGCGCCGCCGCCGACACCGAGGACGGCCGGTTCCTGCTGGAGCTGACCGACTACGTGGTGGAGCGCGCCCGCTAGCCGCCCAGGATCCCGCGTAGCCAGGTGAGCTGTTCGCGCTGGTGTTCCGCCTCGCCGCCCTCGTGGTCGTTGAACTCGTACACCCGCACGTCCTTGTCGCCGCCGTAGCGGTGGTAGGCGGCGAAGCAGGTGGACGGCGGGCAGACCTGGTCGCGCAGCGCGATCGAGAACAGCGCGGGCGCGGTGGCGCGCGGTGCGAGCACTGCGGCGTCCAGATAGGACAGGGTGCCGAACACCCGGTCGGCGCGGTCGCGGTGCAGCGCGAGATATTCCACGACCTCGGCGTACGGGCTGTCCGGGCCGGCGACGCGCACGCCCCGGCGGATGTCGCACAGGAACGGCACGTCCGGCATGACCGCGACCACGTCCGGGCACAGCGCTGCGGCGGCGAGGGCGAGGCCGCCGCCCTGGCTGAAGCCGGTCACCGCCACCCGGGCGGGGTCGACGGCCGGGTGCCGCCGGGCGGCCTCGGCGAACCGGACCGCGTCGGTGATCAGCCGCCGATAGTAGTGCTCGGCCGGGTCGTCGACGCCACGGGTGAGGAAGCCGGGCACGGTGCCGGCCGGGTAGGGGTGCGGGTCGGGCGTGCCGCCGGTGGCGGCGCTCCAGCCCTGACCCCGGCTGTCCATGATCAGGTGCGCGAAGCCGGCCGCGGCCCAGAACAGCTTCTCGTGCGGCAGGCCGCGGCCCCGGCCGTAGCCGAGGTACTCGACCACGCAGGGCAGCGGCCCGTCGGCCCCGGCGGGCAGGTGCATCCATCCGCGTACCGGCTCGCCGCCGAAACCGGGGATCGTGGCGGCGTACGTCCGGATCTGGGTCAGCCCGGTGTCGACCGGCTCGTAGAGCGCCGCCTCCGGGTCGCCGCCGCCGTCGAGCGTGCGCGCCCAGAATCCGTCCAGGTCCGCCGGCACGTCCAGCTCCGGCCGGTACGCGAGGCAGCCGGCCAGGTCGAGGTCGGTCAGCGGCACGACGCGGCCTCCCGTACGGCGGAGGCGAACCAGCCGGTGATGGTGGTCGGGTGGGTGATGGCGGTGCCGACCACCACCGTCCACGCGCCCGCCCGCAGCGCCTGCGCGGCCTGCTCCGGGGTGTGGATGCGTCCCTCGGCGACCACCGGGACGTCGACCGCGTCGGCGAGCCGGGCGACCAGGTCCAGGTCCGGCCCGTCGCCCTTCGTGGTGTACGCGGTGTAGCCGGCCAGCGTGGTGCCGACCAGGTCGGCGCCCGCAGCGGCGGCGGCGACGCCCTCGTCCAGCGTGGAGCAGTCCGCCATCACCAGCGCGCCGGTGCGCTCGTGCACGGCGGCGATCGTGTCGGCGAGCGTACGGCCGTCGGGCCGGGGCCGGGACGTGCCGTCGAGCGCGACGACGTGCGCCCCGGCGTCGGCGACCGCGAGCGCGTGCTCCAGCGTGGGGGTGATGAAGACGTCGTCGTCGCCGTCCTTCCAGAGCCCGATCAGCGGCAGGTCCACCGCCGCGCGGATGGCCGCGATGTCCGCCGACCCCTGGGCGCGGATGCCGGCGGCGCCGCCGCGTGCGGTGGCGAGCGCGACCCGGCGCATGGTGTCCGGGTCGCGCATGGGCTCACCCGGGTACGCCTGGCAGGAGACGACCAGGCGGTCACGGAGCTGGTCGACGAGCGCGTTCATGAGACCTTCCAGGCGAGCGAGGCGGCACCGAGCAGCGGCGCGTCGGGGCCGAGGGTGGAGGCGAGCACGGGCACGCCGGCCAGGGCGGGCAGCGTCTCGGCGGGCACCGCGTCGCGCAGCGCCCGCCACCACGGCTCACCGAGGCCGGTGACGCCGCCGCCGATCACCACGGCGGCGGGGTCGAGCACGTTGACCAGGCCGCCGACGGCGGAGCCGACGGCCGCGCCGCCGAGCCGGACGACCTCGCGTGCCGTCTCGTCGCCGTCCGCGGCGAGCGCGGCGACGGCCCGCAGGTCGGCCACCGGCCGGCCGGTACGCCGGACGTACTCGGCGGTGAGCGCGGGCCCGGCGGCGATCGCCTCCAGGTGGCCGCGCCCGCCGCAGGTGCAGGGCAGCGTTCCGGCGTAAGGGGACGGCTGGTGCCCGGCGTGCCCGGCCGCGCTGTGCGCCCCGGCGAGCACCGTGTCCCCGAGGACGAACGACGCGCCGACGCCGGTGCCGACGGCGACGTAGAGCACGGTGTCGTACCCGGCCGCGACGCCGTGACGCGCCTCGCCCAGCGCGTGGGCGTGCACGTCGTTGACCACGGTGACCGGCACGCCCAGACGCCGGCTCAGGTCGCCGCGCAGGTCCGTGCCGGTCCACCCGGTCAGCACGTCGGTGGCGGACAGCACCAGGCCGGAGCCGCTGTCGATCACTCCGGCGCTACCCACACCGAGCGCCCGTACGACAGCCGGCGCGCCCGTCCGCAGCGTCTCCACCAGGCCGGCGGCGGTGTCGAGCACCGCGGCGGCCCCGGAGCGACCCGGTGTCGGCGCGGTACGCCGGCCGACGACCTCGCCGGCGGCGGTGACCAGGGCGGCGGTGGTCTTGGTGCCGCCGATGTCGAGCGCGGCGACCAGACCGGTCGTGCTCACCTCGGGCATGGTCAGAGCAGCCCGGCCAGTTCCAGCTGGGTACGCACGCGGCCCGTCTCGGCGGCGTCGAGCGGCCGCAGCGGCAGCGACACCGCGTTGCCGGCGATGACGCCGAGCAGGGACAGCGCGGTCTTGAACGCGCCGACGCCCCGGGTGGCGCCCGCCGAGGTGGCCGGGTCGGCCGCGTCGACGATGCGGAACAGCCGGGTCAGGCGGTCCTGCTCCCGGCGGGCGGCGCCCCAGTCACCGGCCACGCAGGCGCGGTGCAGCCGCACGTACCCGGCCGGGTCCACGTTGCCCAGTCCCGGCACCGAGCCGGAGCCACCCGCGAGCATCATCGCGTCGACCACCACCTCGTGCCCGGTGAGCAGGCTGAAGTCGCGCTCCGGCGCGTGCTCGGCGACGGCCAGCGCCAGCTGGCGGAAGGCGACGTCGTCGCCGCTGGAGTCCTTGACACCCGCCAGCACACCGTCGGCGGCGAGCCGGGTCAGCAGGTCGACGGAGAGCTTGCTGTGCACGCAGACCGGGATGTCGTACGCCAGCAGCGGAAGCTCGACCGCCGCGGCGACCGCGCGGAAGTGCCGCTCGATCTCGTGCGGGCCGACGATGGCGTAGAACGGCGCGGTGACGACCAGGCCGTCCGCACCCAGCCGGGTGGACGCCTCGGCCCGCTCCACGACCCGGCGGGTGGTCGGTTCGATGCATCCGGCGATGACCGGCACGGCGCCGCCGGCGGTCTTCACGATGGTCTCCAGGGCCAGGTCCCGCTGCCGGTCGGTGAGGAAGACCGTCTCGCCGGAGCTGCCGAGGGCGAAGATGCCGTCGACGCCGGCGTCGAGCAGCCACTCGACCAGCCGTTCCAGCGAGTGGACGTCGACCTCGCCCTCATCGGTCAGGGGGGTCACGGCCGGCGGCACGACTCCGGCGAACCGCGGGGCTGGGGTGGTCACAGGTTCTCCTCGACAGACTCAGTTGTGGTGCGGCCGGTCGCCGGGGTGGCGAGCGCGACCAGTTCGGTGTTCGCGGTGCCGGCGGGAACCGGGTGGTGGCACCGGAACTCGTGGCCCTCGCCCTCGGCGGGGCGCGGCGCCGGCATGTCCACGGCGCAGCCGTCGGTGGCGGCCCAGCAGCGGGTCCGGAACGGGCAGCCGCTCGGCGGCCGGGTCGCCGACGGGACCGGGCCGACCAGCGGAATGGGCTCGATCGGTGACAGCAGGCCCGGCGTGGCCGAGAACAACGCCCGGGTGTACGGGTGCCGGCCGCCCTCGGGCAGCAGGTCGGCGGGCGTCTGCTCGACGATGCGGCCCAGGTACATGGTGACGACCCGGTCGCTGACCCGCTTGACGGTCTGGATGTCGTGCGACACCAGCACCATGGCCAGGCCGAGCCGGTCCTTGAGGTCCAGCAGCAGGTTGAGGATCTGGGCCCGGACCGACACGTCCAGCGCGCTTGTCGGCTCGTCGGCGATGACCAGACCCGGTTCCAGGGCCAGCGCACGGGCGATGGACACCCGCTGGCGCTGGCCGCCGGAGAGCTGGCTGGGCAGCACGTCGGCGACCGAGCGGGGCAGGCCCACCAGCGACATCAGCTCGGACACCCGCTGCTCGCGCTGCTGCCGGGTGCCCCGGCGGTGCACGTCCAGCGGGTCACGCAGGATGTCGCGTACCGGCATCCGGCGGTTCAGCGAGGTGGCCGGGTCCTGGAAGATCATGCCGACGCCCGCGCCGATGTGCTCGCGCCGCTCGGCGGCGCTCATCGACCACACGTCCTTGCCGGCGAACGACACCGTGCCGGCGGTCGGCCGCTGCAGGCCGACGAGAACCTTGGCGAGCGTGGACTTGCCGCAGCCGGACTCGCCCACGATGCCGACCGTCTCACCGGCCCGGATCACCAGGTCGGCGCCGGTGAGCGCGTAGACCTTCTCCCGGCTGAACATGCCGCCGCCGCGCGCGGCGTGCACCACGTGCACGTCGCTCAGCTCGGCGATCGGCCGGTGCTCGGCGGTGGCGCTCATCGGGCCGGCTCCTTCTCGCTGACGGTGACGGCGGGGTGGTGGCAGGCGTACCCGTGGCCGTCCGTGCCCTCCAGGGCGGGCGCGGTGTCCCGGCAGATCTCGGTCGCCATCGGACAGCGGTCGGAGAACCGGCAGCCCTTCGGGAAGTCGGCGGGTGACGGCACCACACCGCGGATCTGGGTGAGCCGTTCCGCGCCGGTCTCCAGGGACAGGACGGAACCGAGCAGCCCGCGGGCGTAGTGGTGGGCGGGCGCCTCCATCACGTCGGCGGTCACGCCGGTCTCCACGATCTGCCCGCCGTACATCACCACGACCCGGTCGCAGACGTCGCTGACCAGGGCGAGGTCGTGGCTGACCAGGATGAGGGCGAAGCCGAGCCGCTCGCGCAGGTCCAGCAGCAGCTTCATCACCTGGGCCTGCACGGTGACGTCGAGCGCGGTGGTCGGCTCGTCCGCGATGATCAGCTTCGGGTCGCGGGACAGCGCCATGGCGATCACCACGCGCTGCCGCTGCCCGCCGGACAGCTCGTGCGGGTACGCGGCGAGCGTGCGCTGCGGGTCCAGCCCGACCAGCCGCATGAGTTCCTCGGCCGAGCGGGTGCCGCCGCGGCGGATCATCTGGGCGAGCTGGGCGCCGACGCGCAGCGCCGGGTTCAGCGCCGACAGCGCGTCCTGGTAGACCATGGCGATCTCGCGCCCCATCAGGGCACGGCGGCCCTTGGCGTTCAGCTTCAGCAGGTTCGTGTCCTGGAAGCGGATCTCGCCACGTACCCGGGCGCCCTGCGGCAGCAGGCCCATCACGGCCAGGACGCTCAGCGACTTGCCGGAGCCGGACTCCCCCACCAGGCCGACGACCTCGCCGGGGCGGACGTCGAAGGAGAGCCCGTCGACGATGTCCACGCCGCGGTGACGGCCCTCGAAACCGATCGACAGGTCGCTGACCCGAAGGACCGGCTTGCCCTGCGGCAGCGGGCGGGCGCGCTCACGCAGCCGCCGTGCCGCCTCGGCCAGGCCGGGGAGCTCGACCACCTCACCGGTGCCGGGCTTCGCCTGCTCCAGCGCGTCACCGCTGGTGGTAGACGTGGCGCGGCGCGCCGCCGGGGCGGCCCAGGCGTCGGACATGCCCTCGGAGAGCACGTTGAGCGCCAGCACGGTGAGCAGGATCAGCAGGCCGGGGAAGAACGTGGCCCACCAGCCGCCGATCTGCACCATCTCCTTGCCGAACGCGATCACCGAGCCCCACGAGGAGGCCGCCTCCTGCGGGGCGAGGCCGCCGCCGATGAAGGACAGGGACGCCTCGAACACGATCGCGTCGGCGACCATGACGGTGACGAAGACGAGGATCGGTGCGGCGCAGTTGCGCAGGACGTGCCGCCAGAGGATGTGCGGTCGCCGGGCGCCGATGATCCGCTCGGCGGCCACGTAGTCCTCGCCGTACTGGGACAGCACGTTGGCGCGGACGATGCGCGCGACCGACGGGGTGAACACGAAGCCGATCGCGATGACGAGGACCAGCAGGCTGTTCTTGCCGAACGAGATGATCAGCAGCGCGGAGAGCACGATCGTGGGGAAGGCCATGACCACGTCGAGGCAGCGCATGATGATCTCGTCGACGACGGTGCGGCTGCTGCCGGCGATCGCGCCGAGGATCGCGCCGAGCACCAGCGCGATGCCGGCCGCGCCGAAGCCGACGATCAGGGAGCGCCGGGTGCCGGCGACCAGCCGGGAGAACACGTCGCGGCCGAGCTTGTCCAGGCCGAACCAGAAGTCGCCGTTCGGGCCGGTCAGCGCCGGACCGAGCCCGGTCTGGGTGGGGTCGTGGCGCAGCAGCAGCGGGGCGAGCACGCCGACCACGACGATGAGCGCGACGAAGCCGAGCGCGAACCGGGCCGCGAGACCGAGACGGGCGAAGGCCATGCCGGGGCGGGACAGCCGCGTGGTGAGGGACCGGCGCATCAGTGGCCTCCGCGCAGTCGGGGGTTGGCGAAGAGGTAGAGGATGTCGACGACCAGGTTCACCAGCACGAAGCAGAGCGCGATGGTCAGCACGGTGCCCTGGGCCAGCGCGGTGTCGTTCTGCTGGACCGCGCTCATGATCTGGGTGCCCATGCCGGGCAGCGAGAAGATGGCCTCGATGACGACGGTGCCGCCGATGAGGTAGCCGATCCGCAGGCCCAGCGCGGTGAGCGGATTGACCAGGGCGTTGCGCAGCACGTTGCGGCCGATCACCACGCGCGGCGGCAGGCCGGCGCCGATCGCGGTGCGGACGTAGTCCTTGTCGAGTTCCTCGACCATGGACGTCCGGACGATGCGGGCCAGCGAGCAGCCGACCGGTACGGCCAGCGCCAGCGCGGGCATGGCCAGCGACTGCAACCACAGGCCGACCGAGTCGGCGGGGTTGACGTAGCCGCCGGTCGGGAAGATCGGGCGGCGGACCGAGAACTCCTGGATGAACAGCAGGGCCAGCCAGAACGAGGGCGTGGCGATGCCGGCCATGGAGACGATCCGGATGACCTGGTCGGGCCAGCGGTCCCGGTACAGGGCGGCCGGGATGCCGAGCGCCAGCGCGATGACGAGCGCGCCGACGACGCCGAGCGCGGTGAGCTGGATGGTCAGCGGCAGCGCCATGGCGATCTTCTCGGCGACCGGTACCGACGGCGGGAACGTCATGCCGAGGTCGCCGCGGACGAGGTCGCCGAGGAAGTGCAGGTAGCGCAGCGGCAGCGGGTCGTTCAGGCCGTTGGCGGCGCGGAACGCCTCGACCTGCGCCGGCGTGGCCTGGTCACCGAGGACGGACAACGCCGGGTCGATCGGGGAGAACTGCATGATCACGAAGACGAAGAGCGTGATGCCCAGCACCAGGGGGATCAGCGTCAGGAATCGTCGTGCGACCAGGTTCAGGACGGTCAGCATGGATTCTCTTTCTCGTGGCGGGGGCGCCGGGACGCCCGCCCGGCCGCACGGGTCACGTGGGCCGGGCGGGACGTCTGCGGGGCCGGAACCCCGCGCGTGGGCTCAGCCGGTCCGGCCGGTGCCCAGGAAGTACAGGCCGGTGGTGGAGGCGCCGGAGAAGCCGTCCACCTTGGCCGGGTCGTACGCGGTGACGACCTTGGTGTGCAGGATCGGGTACAGCGGCACCTGGTCCGCCGCCATGTCCAGGGCCTGCTTCCACAGCTCCTTGCGGGCCGCCTCGTCGGAGGTCTGCGCGGCCTTGTCCAGCAGGTCGCCCATTGCCTTGCGGTCGGCGTCGCTCCAGCGGTAACGCTGGCCCGGCCAGGTCTCGCCGAAGTAGTACCAGCGCATCAGCAGGTCGGTGTCGACGCCGAAGACGCTCGGGTCACCGGTGGCCATGAGCACCCGGAAGGTGTCCTTGGGAACGATGTCGCCGTAGATGGCCGAGGACGGCACGGTGTTGAGCGTGGCGGTGACGCCGATCTTCTTCCACTGCTCGATGACCAGCGGGGCGACGTCCTTGACCACCGAGCTGTCGGTGGTGTCGAGCCGGAACGACAGGTTGGTGACGCCGGCCTCCTGGAGCAGGGCCTTGGCCTTGTCCGGGTTGTAGTCGTAGACCGTGGCGGCCTTCTGGTACGCCTTGTTGCCCTCGTCGAGGTAGCTGGTCGCCGGGCTGCCGTAGCCGTTGAGCGCGGTCTTGATGACCGCCTCCTTGTCGATGGCGTAGTGCAGGGCCTGGCGCACCCGCTTGTCGCTGAACGGCGCGGCGGCGTTGTTGAACATGAGGAAGACCTGGTTGAAGGCCTGCTTCACGTCGATCGTGTACTTGTCCTTGAGCGAGTCGACGTTCAGGTACGGCACGGCCTCGATGGCCTGCACCCGGCCGCCCTGCAGGTCCGACACGCGGGCCGACGCCTCGGTGGTGGTGTTCCACGTCATCGTCTCGACCTTGGCGGCGCGCGGGCCGTTGTAGTTCGCGTTCTTGCTCAGCTTGATGCCGGATTCCTTGGACGCGCTGTCCACCTTGAACGGGCCGGACCCGATCGGGGCGGTGTCGAACGCCTTGGCCGCGGCCGCGTCACCGGTCTTGGCCTTGGGGACGACCTTGATCACCGAGATGCGCTCGCTGAACAGGGCGAACGGGTACTTCAGCGTGAACTCGACGGTGGTGGCGTCCTTGGCGGTGACGGTGTCGAGGAACGACACGAAGCCCTGCATCAGCGGCGGCGCCTTCGGGTCCGCGGGCTTGAGCACCCGGGTGAAGGACCACGCCACGTCCTCGGCGGTGACCGGGGTGCCGTCGGAGAACTTCGCCCCGTCGCGCAGCGTCACGGTGTAGGTCCGGCCGTCGGCCCCGGGGGTCGGGTCGCTCTTGGCCAGGGCGTTGTAGGGTTCCCGCGTGATCGGGTCGAGGTCGACGAGGCCCTCGAAGACGTGCTGGTTGACCGCGGTCGCCACGGCCGAGGAGGCGTTGCTGGGATCGAAACCACTGGAGAGCGTGAACGCCAGCGTGGCCTCGATCGACGTGCCCCCCTTCCCGTTACCCACGGCGTTCGTCGAGGCGGGGCCACCGCTGCAGGCGGCCAGCGCGACCGCGAGGCCGCCCGCGAGGGAGGCGACGGCCAGGGAGCGGACGCGGCCTCGCAGGGCGCGCCGACTCCCGGACGGCTTACCGGTGGTGCTCACGTAGCTGCCTCCATAGGCTCTTCATGCGCTCGCGTGACCGCTCGCGCTCGGGGATGCGAAGCATAAGGTGTATGACGTCTGACGTCTGATGCCGGTAGGGTGAGAGTGACAGATTCGGGAACGAAGGGCAAGGGCCAGATGACGACCATTGACGCCAGTCCGCTACGCGGCGCCGAGCGGCCCAGCCCTCGCCGGCAGGAGGTCGCCACCAGGATCAAGGAGTACATCCTGCGCAACCGCCTCAAGCCGGGAAACCTCCTGCCCACCGAGACCGAGCTGTGCGAGGCCGTCGGCGCCAGCCGCTCCAGCGTCCGCGAGGCCGTCAAGATCCTCTCCGCGCTCGACATCGTCGAGGTGCGCCACGGCCACGGCACGTTCGTCGGCCGCATGTCCCTCAACGCCCTGGTGGAGAGCCTGACGTTCCGCGGCCTGCTCAGCGGCGAGGACGACCACCACGTCCTGGCCCAGGTCGTCGACATCCGGCAGACGCTGGAACAGGGCCTGGCCGCCACCGTCATCGAGGCGCTGGACGAGCGGCACCGGTCCGAGCTGTCCGCCCTCGCCGACGAGATGCACAGCCGGGCCGCCCGGGGCGAGGACTTCCTCGACGTCGACCGGGCCTTCCACCTGAAGCTGATGGAACCCCTCGGCAACGACCTGCTGGTCCAGCTGACCGAGGCGTTCTGGCAGGTGCAGGCGATCGTCGCGCCCACCCTGCGCACCGAGCCGGAGGACCGGGTCATCACCGCCCAGCGGCACCAGGCGATCGTCTCCGCCCTCACGGCGGGCGACGCGGCGGCGCTGCGCTCGGCCATCGCCGAGCACTACGCGCCGATCCGGGCGAGCATCGCCCGCGCCGCGCAGCCCTGATCCGCCGTACGCCGGGACCTGTCGTTCGAACCTGATCGAAGGTCCCGTACGCCGATCGGCCGCCACACCAGGGCCGAGCGCTCACGAACCGGACGGGACGTCGACGGGAACCGATCCTTGACGGGCAAGGGTGAACCCGCCTAGCGTGCAGACATCGGACATCTGACGTCAGATAGGCGTCCGATTCCCCCTCCCCCGTCCCCGGAAGGAACCACGTGTCCGCTCGCCGCGCCATACCGCGCCGCGCAACCGTCCTCGCGGCGGCCGCCCTCACCCTGCTCTCCGTCCTGCCCGCCACCGCCGCCCAGGCCGCCGCCCCCGCCGGCGTGACCGCCACCGTCGGCGCCGACTGCACCGCCGGCCGGCTGCTGCTCGACCTCGACAACCGCAGCACCACGACGCAGACCTACACCGTCACCTGGCCGGGTCGCTCCGGGTCGCCGTGGACCCGCACGGTCGCCGCCGGTGGCAACGCCGAGCTGTACTGGACGCTGTCCCCCGGCACGCCGTACACGCTGCGCACCACGACCCCGACCGGCCTGGACGAGACCACCAGCGGCATCTTCCACTGCGGCACCGGCATGTCCGCGCTGGCCGGCTTCGACTGCACGAACGGCCGCCTCCAGCTCGCGCTGGAGAACCGCACCACGACGGCCCGGGACTTCACCGTCACCTGGCCCGGACGCACCGGTTCACCGTGGACCCGCACGATCGCCGCCGGCGGCAACTTCCTGCACTACTGGACCGTCGGCGCCGGCGTCCCGTACACGCTGCGGGTCACCGCGCCGGGCTTCGACACCACGCTGCGCGGCACCACCTCCTGCGACCTGGGTGCCGGCAACCCGCAGCTCGCCACCACCACGCTGCTGACCACGCAGACCGTGATCCGCGGCCTCAACGGCACGAACGGCCGCTACGACGGCACCGTCGCCTCGGTCCGCATCCCCGGCCTGGCCGTCACCAACAGCGGCACCGTCATCGCCGTGGCCGACGCCCGGGTCAACGGCTCGTACGACCTCGGCGGCGGCACCAACAACATCCAGATCGTGATGATCCGCAGCACCGACGGCGGGCGCACCTTCGAGCAGCCGCGCGTCATCCACGCCCCGCCCACCACCAGCGAGGGCGTCGGCGACCCCAGCCTGCTCGTGGACCGCGCCACCGGCGTCGTCTACTGCTTCTTCACCTACTCCCCCCGGCCCGGCATCAGCTTCTGGTCCGGCGGCTCCGGCCTGAACACCGCCGACGACCCGAACAGCATGCACCTGCGCTACATCACCAGCCGGGACGACGGCGCCACCTGGAGCGCCCCGGTGGAGCTGAACCCGGCCGTCAAGGACCCCACCTGGCGGCAGGTGTTCTTCTCCTCCGGCCACGGCATCCAGACCAGCACCGGCCGCCTGATCCAGCCGATCGCCTACCGGGACTCCGCCGGCACCAGCCACGCCGCGAACATCTACAGCGACGACCACGGCGCGACGTGGCGGCGCGGCGGATCCGCCGGCGGGAACATCAACGAGAGCAAGGCGATCGAGCGCGGCACCGGCGCGGTGGTGCAGAACATGCGGCACAACTCGACCCGCAGCCGCTTCTCCGCCACGTCCACCGACGGCGCCGCCACGTTCGGCCCGGCGACGGCGAGCACCGTGCTGACCGACCCGCTCTGCAACGCCGACGAGATGTCCTACCTGCGGCCCGCCGAGGTCGGCGCGAACCGGGCGCCGGTACGCACCCGCACCGCGCTGTTCAGCAACAACGCGCACCCGACCACGCGTAACGACCTCACCGTCCGGCTGTCCACGGACGACGGTGCGACCTGGCCGGCGCGGGCGCTGGTCAAGACCGGCGCCGCCGGTTACTCGACGATGGCAGTGCTGGCCGACGGCACTGTCGGCAACCTGTACGAGGTGGGCGACACCGGCGGCATCTACTTCGCCCGGTTCGGCCTCGACTGGGTCAAGGGCGCCTGAGAGCCGTGTCCCGCCCGGACAGCGGCGTCCGGGCGGGACACGGTCAGCGCTGCCAGCGCACCACGCCACCGACCACGGTCAGCGCCACGGTCAGATGCCGCAGCTCCTCCGCGTCGACCCGGTACGGGTCGGTGGGCAGCGCGATGAAGTCGGCGAGCATGCCGGGGCGCAGCCGGCCCTTCAGGTGCTCCTCGTAGGAGGCGTACGCGCCCGCCTCGGTGAAGCAGCGCAACGCCGTGTCCAGGTCGAGCCGCTCGTGCGGGTCGACACCGCCGGGCGGGGTGCCGTCGGGCTGCTGGCGGGTCACCGCGGCGTGGATGCCGAAGAACGGATCGGGGTCCTCCACCGGGGCGTCCGACCCGAACGCCACCACGGCCCCGGCGTCGAGCAGGCTGCGCCAGGCGTACGAGGCGAGCCCGCGGCCGGCGAGCATCCGGGTGGTCAGCGGGATGTCGCTGGTGCAGTGGGTGGGCTGCATCGAGGCGATCACGCCGTTGCGGGCGAGCAGCGGCACGTCGTCCGGCAGCAGGTGCTGGGTGTGCTCGATCCGGTGCCGCAGCCGCGCCACCGCGCCGGGCTCCGCCGACTCGCGCCGGCGCGCGTACGCCCGCAGCACCATCCGGTTCGCCGCGTCGCCGATGGCGTGCGCGGCCACCGCGATCCCGGCCCCGGCGGCGGTCGCCACCAGCCGCTCGAACTCCTCCGCCGGGGTGACAGCGATGCCGTGGTTGCCGGGCTCGCCGTCGTACGGCTCGGTCATCAGGCAGGTGTGTGAGCCGAGCGCGCCGTCGGTGAAGATCTTCACCGGGCCGGTGCTCAGCCAGCGGTCCCCGTCCCCGGTGGCCCAGCCGGCGTCGATCGCCTCGTCCAGGGCCGTGGCGGGGATCGTCTTGTGCACCCGCAGCGGCAGCTCGCCCCGGGCGTACAGCGTCTCGTAGGCGGCGCGGGCGTCCTGCCCGTCGAGGTCGTGGATGCTGGTCAGGCCGGCGGCGAGCAGCCGGGGCAGGTGCGCGCGCAGCTGGGCCACCAGGTCACCGGCGTGCGGGGAGCGCACCACCGCGTACGCCGCGTCGGCCGCCGCCTCGCGCAGGATGCCGGTCGGCTCGCCGTGTTCGTCCCGCGCGATCTGCCCGCCGGGCGGGTCGGGGGTGGCGGCGTCGATGCCCAGGCGAGCCAGGGCGGCGGTGTTCACCCAGATGGTGTGGCCGTCGATGCTGGGCAGCGCCGCCGGCCGGTCCGGGCAGACCCGGTCCAGGTCGGTACGGGTCGGCTGCACCGGCCGGGCCCATTTGTTGCTGTCCCACCCGCCGCCGAACAGCCAGGCGTCCGGCGGCAGCGTGGCGGCGTGCCGCGCGATCCGGGTCAACGCCTCGTCGAGGCTCGCCGTGCCGCGCAGGTCCACCTGGTCGAGCCCGCGCACGTAGGACGCGGCGTGGATGTGACTGTCGATCAGGCCGGGCAGCACGGCCATCGCGCCGAGGTCGACCCGGCGGGCGCCGCTGCCGGCCCGGTCCCGGCACTCGGCGAGGTCACCGACGGCGACGATCCGCTCGCCGCGGACCAGCATCGCCTCGGCGTACGGGCGGGCCGGGTCGAGGGTGTGGACGCGGGCGTTCTCGTAGACCGTGTCGCTCATGGGCTCCCCCTGCTCCGGCGCTCGCGATCGTCAGGACGTGTGGACCGGCGACGACTCCTTCGGCTCACCGGCCCGGTCCGCGCGGATCCGGTCGATGTGGTCGGCCAGCTCGTCGGTGATCAGCAGGTCCCGCCGGATGTCGTCGTGCGGGTACGCGGTCCGGCCGACCATGTGCGCCGCCACCGGGGCGGTGGCGAGCTGGAACAGACCCACCAGGACCAGCGTGGTGATGTCCACCCCGGTACGCAGCCGCAACGCGCAGCCGAGCAGCACCAGCAGCAGCCCGAGCACCTGCGGCTTGGCCGCGGCGTGCATCCGCGACAGCACGTCCGGGAAGCGGACCAGCGCGATGCCGGCGGCGAGGCAGAGCAGCGCGCCCGCGATCAGGCAGACACCGGCGACGGTGTCCAGGACCATGTCGAGGCTCATTTCGGGTTCCTCCGCGCGGCGAAGCGGGCGACGCTCACCGAGCCGATGAATCCGACCAGGGCGAGGACCACGAGCACCGGCAGCGCGGTGGCGTCCCGGCTGTAGGCCGCCTCGGTCGCGATGGCCGCGACCGCCACGGCGAGCAGCACGTCGGTGGCGACGGCCCGGTCGAGGATCGACGGGCCGCGGATGATGCGGACCAGGGTGAGCCCACCGGCCGCGACGAGCAACACGGTGACGATCACGGCGACGACTGTCACGTCGGTGCTCCTTCCAGGTCGACCGACCCGGACGGGCCGGTGGGTGCGGATCGACGGACCAGCTCCAGCTCCTCGGGCGAGCCGACGGCGGCCACGATGCGCTGCTCCAGCTCCAGCACGCCCTGGCGGAAGCGCTCCACCTCGTCGAGGCTGCGGATGCCGATGACGTGCACGTAGAGCGTGCCCGTGCTCCGGTCGGCCTCCACGATCAGACTGCCCGGCACCAGCGACAGGGCCTCGGCGTTGAGAGTCAGGTTGAGGTCGGTGTTCACCCGCAACGGCACCCCGATGATCGCCGACTGCGGGTGGTTGGACCGCACGGCCAGCCACGCGATCTGCGCGGACGCCACGACCAGGTCCCGCAGGAAGCGGGCCAGGAACCGCAGCAGCGGCACCGGCCGGATCCGGCCGGCGAACGTCACCGGTGGCAGCGGGAACACCACAAGCAGCACCGCGGCGACGACCAGGCCGCTCATCACGTTCGCCCAGCTGAAGGTGCCCCACAGCAGCACCCAGACGGTGACCAGGCCGGTCACGGCGATGGCCCGGTTGCGCCAGCGGTCACGGTCGGTCAGCGGCGCTTTCGGCTGACTGGTCACGGCGGTCCCTCCGGGAACACGGCCTCCACGTACGGGGCACGGCGCAACAGGTCGTCGGCGGCGTCGGTGCTGATGTCGAACAGTGGCCCGGCCACCACCGTCAGCGCCAGACCGAGCACCACCAGCGCGGCGGTCGGCACGGTCATCAGTCGCGGCAGCACGGCACCGGCCAGGGAGGCGCCCTCGTGCGGCTGCTCCGCGCCCTCGGTCCGGGACGCCCGGTCGGCGTCGTCCGGCCCCGGCATGTCCGGGTGCGGGGCCCGCCAGAACGCCAGGTTCCACACCCGGGCGATGGCGTAGAGGGTGAGCAGGCTGGTCAGCAGCCCACCGGCGACGAGCGCCCAGGCCAGGAACCCGCCGTCGTCCACGCCGGCCTGCACGAGACCGAGCTTGCCGAGGAACCCGGAGAACGGTGGAATGCCGGCCAGGTTGAGGGCGGGTATGAAGAACAGCAGCGCCAGGAGCGGCGACAGCCGGGCCAGCCCGCCGAGGCGGTCCAGCGCGGTGCTGCCCCCACGGCGTTCGACCAGGCCGGCGGCGAGGAACAGCGTGGTCTGGATGGTGATGTGGTGCACCACGTAGAAGATCGCCGCGGACAGGCCGAGCGGGGTGGTCAGGCCGACCCCGAACAGCATGTAGCCGATGTGACTGACCAGCGTGAACGACAGCAGCCGTTTGATGTCCGACTGGGCCACCGCGCCGAGGATGCCCACCACCATGGTCAGCGCCGCTATCACCATGAGCAGGTCGGCGGTGCGGCCGCCGGGGAACAGCAGCGTCTCGGTACGGATGATCGCGTACACGCCGACCTTGGTGAGCAGGCCGGCGAAGACGGCGGTGACCGGTGCGGGCGCGGTCGGGTAGCTGTCCGGCAGCCACGCCGACAGCGGGAACACCGCCGCCTTGATCCCGAACGCGAGCAGCAGCATGCCCTGGAGCACCAGGCGGATGTCGTCGGGCAGCGCGTCCAGCCGGTCGGCGAGCTGCGCCAGGTTCAGCGTGCCGGTGGCGGAGTAGACCAGGCCGATCGCGACCAGGAAGATCAGCGACGACAGCAGGCTGACCACGACGTACGTGGTGCCGGCCCGGATCCGCGTCTCCGTGCTGCCCAGCGTCAGCAGCACGTAGCTCGCCACCAGCAGGATCTCGAAGCCGACGTAGAGATTGAACAGGTCGCCGGAGAGGAACGCGTTGCACACGCCGGCGGTCAGCACGAGGTAGGTCGGGTGGTAGACCGACAGCGGCGTCTCCTCGTTGCCGTCGGCCATGCCCTGCCCGATGGAGTAGACGAGCACGCACAGGGTGACCGAGGCGGACACCACGAGCATCAGCGCGGCGAGCTGGTCGGCGACGAGCACGATGCCCATCGGCGCGACCCAGCCGCCCACCTCCACGACCAGCGGGCCGTCCAGCGACGAGCGGACCAGCAGCATCGCGGCGACCGCGACGGTGGCGGCGAGCACCACGATGCTGACCCACCGCTGGATGCGGGCCCGCCGGGCGAGCAGCAGGGTGAGGGCGGCGCCGAGCAGTGGCATCACCACCGGCAGCGGAACGAGCCAGGTCATCGGCCCCCCTCCGCCTCGGCGGTGGCCAGGACCCGGGCCTCGGGACTGCCGTCGGCGACGTCGGCGTCGGCGGTGCCGGGCCCCTCGTCCCGGTCGGCCAGCTCCATGATGCGGCGGTCCTCGACGTCGTCCTGCACCTCGTCGTGGCCGTTGAGGTGCCAGCTCCGGTAGGCCAGAGCGAGCAGGAAGGCGGTCATGCCGAGCGTGATGACGATCGCGGTCAGCACCATCGCCTGGGGCAGCGGGTCGGACATGTCCTCCTCGGCGGAGGTGCCGACGATCGGCGGGCCGCCGGCCCGGCCGCCGGTGAGCAGCAGCAGATTCGCGCCGTTGCCGAGCAGGATGACCCCCATCAGGACGCGGGTGAGGCTGCGTTCCAGCAGCAGCGTGACCCCGGTGGCGAACAGGACGCCGATCACCAGGATGTAGACCAGGTTGGGGATGTTCGGGCTCACACCAGCTCCTCTTCCCGTACGCCGGCCGGTTCGTTCTCCTGCTCGTCGTCCTCCTCCTGGCGGTCCATCTCGGCGCCCAGGCTGCGCAGGATGTCCAGCACCAGGCCGACCACGATGAGGAACACGCCGACGTCGAAGAACACCGACGTGACGAAGTGGACGTGGCCCAGCAGCGGCAGGTGGAAGTCGAGCGTCGCGCTCTGCAGGAACTCGCCGCCCAGCAG
The DNA here is from genome assembly GCF_027460145.1 of Micromonospora sp. WMMA1949. Lineage (NCBI taxonomy): Bacteria > Bacillati > Actinomycetota > Actinomycetes > Micromonosporales > Micromonosporaceae > Micromonospora > Micromonospora sp. WMMA1949. The sequence goes on from NZ_JAPZBG010000001.1 coordinate 6,298,311, forward strand.
CATCGCGACGACGCCGGTGCCGACCGCGACGAACAGTCCCGCGCCGAGCACCAGGCCGGCGTCCACCGGCGCGGCGCCGTTGAGTTCGGTACGCCCGCCCGCCAGGTATCGCACCGCGAGGCCGAGGCCGGCGACCAGCCCGGCGGCGAACCCGCCACCCGGCGCGTTGTGGCCGGAGAAGAGCAGGTAGATGGCGAACAGCAGGATGGCGTGGAAGAGCAGCCGGGTGACGACCTGGAGGATCACCGACTGCTGCCGGGAGGTCGCGCCGGTGGTGAGCCAGCGCGGGCGCGACGACTGCTGCCGGCCGGCGCCGGGGATGCCGCTGCGCAGGTCCAGCGCGCGGGTGCGGCGGAAGATCAGGCTGGCCACGCCGGTGGCGGCCACCACCAGCACCGCGATCTCGCCCATCGTGTCCCAGGCACGGATGTCGACGAGCGTCACGTTGACCACGTTCTTGCCGCCGCCGTAGGACACCGCCTCGTCCGGGAAGCCGACCGAGATCGGGACGGCCGTCCGGCTGCCCGCCGCCACGTACGCCATGCCGGCGGTGACCAGGCCGACGGCCACGCCGAGCGCGACCCGGAACCGCCGGGTGGCGCGGATCGGGCGGGCCGAGAACCGGCGCGGCAGGCGGCGCAGCACCAGCACGAACATCACGATCGTGACGGTCTCCACCAGGAACTGGGTGAGGGCCAGGTCCGGCGCGCCGTGCAGGATGAACAGCAGCGCCGTGCCGTAGCCGGTCACCCCGACCAGGATCATCGCGGTGAGCCGGCGGCGGGCGCGGGCGGCCACCAGCGCGGCGACGACGACCACCGCGCCCGCGACGGCCTGCAACGGCGTGTCCCACATCTGGAACCGCTGCGCCCAGGGCGCGCCGGCCAGCAGCGCGCCGCCCGGCATGATCACCAGCACCAGCAGGATCACGCCGAGGTAGAACGGCAGGGAGCCGCGCTGGGTGGCGCCGGTGAGCTCCACCGCCGCGCGGTCGACGGCGCCGGCCAGCCGGTCGTACCCGGAGGCGCCGTCGAAGGGCAGCCGTGGCAGGTAGGGACGGCGGCGGTGCAGCAGCAGGAACAGCCCGAGCCCGGAGGCCACCGCCAGCGCCGACAGGCCCAGCGCCGGGGTCAGGCCGTGCCAGAGCGCCAGGTGGTAGCCGGGGTCGGCGGTCGGGAACTGGTCGGCGTACGGCGCCAGCACCCGGTCCACCGCCGGGGCGAGGACGCCGACCGCGAGGCCGGCCAGGGCGAGCACCGCCGGGGGGCCGATGAACGCCGGCTCGATCCGGTGCGGCCGGGTCTCCGCCACGCCGGGCTTGGCGGCGAAGGCGCCCCACAGGAACCGCGCGGTGTACGCGACGGTCAGCGCCGAGCCGGCCACCACGCCGGCGAGCACCACCAGTTCGACGGTGCCGCCGTGCAGGAACGCCTCGAGCGCGGCCTCCTTGGCCACGAAGCCGATCAGCGGCGGCAGGCCCGCCATGGACGCGGCGGCGAGCCCGGCGACGGCCGCCAGCACGGGCGCGCGCCGGCCCAGGCCGCTGAGCTCGCGCAGGTCGCGGGTGCCGGTGACGTGGTCGACGACGCCGACGACGAGGAACAGTGTGGCTTTGAACAGGGCGTGCGCCAGCAGCATCGCGGCGCCGGCCAGGGCGGTGTCGCGGGTGCCCGCGCCGAGGATCACCATGAGCAGGCCGAGCTGGCTGACAGTGCCGTACGCCAGCAGCAGCTTGAGGTCGACCTGACGCAGCGCCGTCCAGCCGCCGAGGAACAGGGTGATCAGGCCGCCGCCGACCAGAATGGCGCGCCACACGGTGGCCTGGCCGACGGCCGGGCCCATCAGCGCGGCCAGGAACACGCCCGCTTTGACCATGGCGGCGGCGTGCAGGTAGGCGCTGACCGGTGTGGGCGCGGCCATGGCCCGCGGCAGCCAGAAGCTGAAGGGGAAGATCGCCGACTTGCTGGTCACGCCGAGCAGGACGAGCACCAGCGCGACGGTGAGGTAGCCGCCCTCGGGCAGATTTCCGGCGATCTCCGACCATCGGTACGAGCCGGCGTGCTGGCCCAGCATCACGAATCCGGCGAGCATCGCCAGGCCGCCCAGCGTGGTCACCAGCAGCGCCTGCATCGCGGCCCGCCGGCTGTCCCGCTTGGTGGGATCGCTGCCGATCAGCAGGTACGAGAAGACCGTGGTCAGTTCCCAGAACACGTAGAGCAGCAGCAGGTCGTCGGAGACCACCAGGCCGAGCATCGCGCCGGCGAACGCGACGAACACCGCGGCGAAGCGGCCGAGGCTGGGATCGTCGGAGTCGAAGTAGCGCGCGCTGTAGACCAGCACGAGGGCGCCGACGCCGCCGACGAGCAGCACCAGCAGCCAGGACAGCGTGCCCATCCGCAGTGCGAGGTCCAGCCCGAGCTGCGGCACCCAGGTGACCGTCTCCACCACCGGCCGGCCCGAGCGGACCGTCTCGGTCCGGGTCAGCGCCCAGACCAGCGCCGCCGCCGGGACGGCGGCCAGCAGGTAGAGCGCACGTCTACCCAGGAGGCGTACCAGCACGGGGGCGGTCACGGCTGCGAACGCATGGACCGCCACCAGAACCAGCACACACACTCCTCAAGATCGACCTGCGGTACGTCAACCCTAACCGGCGAGGCCGCGGGACGGTATGTCGAGAGAATCACGCGAACGTGTCGTGTCAGCTCCGCTGTGTTTCGGGTAAGGAGTGAGATTTGGTCTGCCCGGTACACCGATCGGCTCCCGGCCGGTCCCCCGATAGGGTGGCCGACGTGCTGCCGATGCGAGCCGCCCTGGCGGGCACCACCGGAAACGCGATGCTGATGGGCCTCGCCGAGGTCAGCACGCCGCTGGGCTGGGTGCTGTTGCCGGGCCTGCTCGGTGTCTCGGCCCGCCCCCGGGTCGCGGCGCTGGTGTCGGCATGGGCGGGCGTGCTGGTGGTGCTGTCGGTCGTCGTACCGGTGATCCCCGGCCACCGCAGCGATCCGCAGGCCCTGCTCGCCTCCGCGGCCAGCCTGGCCGCGGTGCCGGTCCTGGCCTGGGCCCGCCGCCGGACGCGCACCGCGACCGTGGCGCGCGCCGCCGGGCCACCGGACGTCGCGGTGTTCACCGTCGCCGCCGGCCCGGGAAGCGCCGCGCTGGCGATCTGCGGCACGGCCGGGGAGATCGGCGCCGCCGTCCCGGTCCGCGGCGGTGGCCTGCGCGTCCTGCTCGGCACGGTCACCGGCGCCGCGCTGGACACGCCCGCCGGGCGCCGCGCGATCGAGCAGGCGTTCCACCGGTCCGCCGCCGCGCCGCGAGGCGCACTGCCGCACCTGGTCGACGCGCTGGAGAAGGTGGTCCGCGATCTCGCCCCGGCGGGCCACCTGCGCGCCACCGTCGTGGAGGTGGACCGCGCCGGGTCGGTGCGGGCGGTGCGCTGCGGCTCACCGGATCTCGTCGTCGCCGCCGACGGCCGGGCCGAACTCGCCGGAGTGCCGGCCGGACCGGCGATCGGGTCGACGGAGCCGGGCGAGCCCGCCGTGCCCGGCCCGGTCACCGGCCGCCCGATCGCCGTCGCCGGCACCGGCTTCACCGACGCGCACGGGCAGCGCTGGCTGCGCGTACTCGATCAGGTGGCCGCCGGCGACGACCCGGCGCGGACGGCGGAGCTGCTGACCCGCGGGCCCCGGGGCGGGCGGCGGACCGGCGCGGTGCTGGTGATCGACCCGGAACCGCCGGCGCGACGATGACGCGGGCCGTGCCGGACCCGCCGCCTAGGCTGGTGCGGTGGGCCGGCGTCCGGTGCCGGCCCCGTCCGGGGAGACCACGATGACCGACAGCGTCCGCCGGCCGCCCGCGGTCGCGGGCGGCGAGGACGAGCAGTGGCTGGCCGAGGTGGCCCGTGAGGCGGGCGCCGACGCCGGCGGCGTGCCGGTGGAGCTGCTCGGCGACTACCTGCGGCTGCTGACCGACGCGGCGGTGACCGGCCGCCGCCCGCGCCGCGCCGAACTCGACGCGGTCGGCGCCCTGGGCCGGCGCGCGGCCGAGCAGGGGATCTCCGCCGGCCGCGCGGTACGCCTCTACCTGTCCGCGGCGCGGCGTGTCTGGCGGCAGCTGCCGCACCTGGACCGGTCCGACGACAGCGAGGCGGTCCGTGCCGCCGCCGACGCCGTCCTGCACGTGGTCGACACCGCGGTGGCCACGCTCGCCGAGGGGTACGCGGTGGCCCGCCGGGAACTGGTCCGGCGCGAGGAGTCGCTGCGCCGGGAACTCGTCGACGACCTGCTGCGCGGCGACTCCGACCTGGGCGGGCTGGTGGAGCGGGCCGAGCCGTTCGGCCTGGACCTGGCCCGGGTGCACCAGGTCGCCCTCGCCGCGCCCGGCCGCCGACTGCCCGACACGGAGGCGGCGATCAGCGCGCTGGAGCGGGTCATCTTCGACCGGCTCGGCGACCGCGACGTGCTGGTGGCCACGAAGGAAGGGCTGCTCGTGGTGGTCGCCCCGGCGGACCCGGTGGCCGCCGACCGGGGCCGCGACGCCGGCGCGACCGGCCACCTGGGCGCGCTCATGCACGGTGAGCTGGACCGGCTGGTGCGGGGCCGGCCGTGGCAGATCGCGGTGGGCCGCCCGCACCCCGGCGTCTACGGCATCGCCCGCTCGTACGAGGAGGCCCGGGAGGCGCTCACCACGGCGCGGCGGCTGCACAGCGAGGCGTCCGTGATCGACGCGCACGACCTGCTGATCTACCGGGTGCTGCTGCGCGACCAGCCCGCCATGGTCGATCTGGTACGGGCGGTGCTGACGCCGCTGGCCCAGGCACGTGGCGGCGCCGAGCCGCTGCTGGACACGCTCAACGAGTACTTCACCTGCGGCGAGGTCGCCACCGAGGCGGCCCGCCGGCTGCACGTGTCGGTGCGCACCGTCACCTACCGGCTGGCCCGGATCCGGGCGCTGAGCGGATACGACCCCGCTGACGCGCGGGACCGGTTCACGCTGCACGCCGCCGTGCTCGGCGCGCGGGCGCTGGACTGGCCGCGCCGTCCCCTGCCGGCGTAGGGCCGACGCCGACGTAGGGCTGCCCCCGGTGTGACCGGCGGCTCAGGCCGGTACGGCCACCAGCTCCGGGAAACCGAGCAGGTTGGCCAGGGCCGACGCCTCGTCGCGGGTGAGGGTGAACGTGACCATGCGGTCCGGGTCGTCCGGGTCGTCGTGGACGACGTCTCGGCGGCCGCCCACCTGGTAGTCGATCACCCCGATGCGACGGCCCTCCTCGGTGACCAGCGTGTGCCGGACCCCGATGCCGGGGAGGGTCGTACGTTCGATGATCACGGGGACCTCCTTCGGGCACGGCCGCCGAGGTGCCGCCGGAACCGGCCGGCGCTACGGCGACGCGGTGGACGTTCGAGATGGGCTCGCGACCTCCATGTGTCAACCATAGCCACGGGGGGTGGGCGAATCCGGGTTCCGGCCACCGGCAATCATTGCGCCCTTTCTTCGCCGGTGGTGCGCACTGCCGCGCGTGCCGTTCCCGGCGACGCTGGAGGTCCGAGGCGGTACCCGAGAAGCGAGGAGGTGGTGAGCATGACCCGCACGTCGATGGCTCCACCACCGGTGTTCGCCGGTCTCGTCGCGTCCCGATCTGCGAGCGGCGACCAGAAGCGCGTCTGAGCCCCGGCCCGCCGGCGCCGTCGAGTTGATCCGGCGCCCGCGTCCCCGGCCACGCCCCTCCCCCGCACGATCCACCGCCCCGTTGGGCACCCTGATCCGAAAGAGGTCGGTATGCCGCACCCTCTCACCACCATTCGCCCACCGGCCCGTACCGGCATGCTGATCGGCCGCTCCCACGGCAGCCGCCCGCCGGCGGCCGTCGACGAGGCGCCCGTCGCCGTGGACCTCGGCAGCAGCCTGCTGCGGATCTGGCTGGGCCCGGGCCGGACGCTGAGCGTCCCGCTCGGCCACGGCCTGCGCAGCCCCGTGGTCCGGCGCGGCCGGATCGTCGACGGTCCGGCCTGCGTCGCCGAGCTGCGGCGGATCCTGCGCGACCACCGCACCCCGGTGCCGGTCGGTGCGCTCGTCGTGGCCTGCCGGCCGGTGCTCGCCGCGCCGGCCGAGCAGGAGGCGACCCGGCGGGTGCTCACCGCCGTGCTCGCGCCGTCCCGGCTGCTGTTCCTGGACAGCGTCCGGGCGGGCGCCATCGGCGCCGGTGCCGCCGCCGGCACGCTGCTGGTCGCCGACATCGGCGCCCAGCTCACCGAGGTGGCGCTGCTGGAGGACGGCCGGGTGGTCGCCGCCCGCCGGGCCGACGTCGGCACCCGGGACCTCAACCACGCGACGACCGCCGCGATGCTCGCCGACACCACCGCCCGGTTGGTACGCGAGCTGCGACAGGACGCGACGCTGCGGCCCCGGGTCCGCGACGCGCTGGCCCGTGGCCCGATCGTCATCGGTGACGGCGCCACCCGGCCCGACGTGACGGCCCGCCTGGTCGCCACGCTCGGCGCGACCGTCCACCGGGCCGCGTCACCCCGTACCGCCGCGCTGACCGGCGCCGGCATGGCCGCCATCTCGGCCCTGCGACACCCGCACGACACCCCGCGCCGCCCGGAAAGGAGCGCCTGACATGACGCACGCCCTCAACCGCACCGACACGCTGCGCGAACTGCTGGACCGGCAGTTCGGCGAGTACACCGACCAGCTCACCGAGCTGACGGTGCACACGCGGCAGCCCGACCACGGCGGCCACGACCCGGACACGCTGCGCCGGCTGATCGAGACCGCCCGGCAGGGCGTCGCGGACACCGCCCAGGCGCTGAAGCGGATGTCCGAGGGCACGTACGGCGTCTGCGAGCGCTGCGGGCAGGACATCCCGACCGCCCGCCTGGAGATCCTGCCCTCGGCCCGCTTCTGCGTGCCGTGCCAGCAACGGCGCTGACCACGCACGGGGCTGTCGGAGCAGGCGCCGGCCGGTAGCGTCACCGCCATGGATGTCGATGACGTCGCCGGCCGGCTCGGCGTGCCCGCCGAGGAGGTCGACCGGGTGCGCCGGCTCGCCGGTGACCTGCCCTCGGCGCCGCTGCCCTCCCGGGCGGACGCGCCAGCGCTGCTGGACCGGCTCGCGGTCCGCCCCGACGACGCCGCCGAGATCCTGGCCGGCTGGCCGGAGCCCGGCTCACCACTGTGGACCCCGGAGCTGCGCTGGCTGCTGGACCGCTCGATCGCCCTGGTCCGCGCCGACCTCGGCGGCTTCGGCTGGCTGCCACCGGGCCCGGCGCTGCCCCGCGACCGGGGCCCGGCCTGGCGGCACCTCTACGCGTACGCGTACCTCGCCCTGGTCGACGTGACCCGGGCCTACCACCGCGACCACGGCGTCCCCGACGACGTGTCCTGGGCGACGCTCGCCGACCTGGGCAACAACCTCGCTGTCGACCGGCGGATGAACGGTGAGGGCTGGCCGGTCATGCAGAGCTGGCTGACGCTGCACGTGCGCGGTGGCCTCTACGAGCTGGGCCGGCTCCAGCACCAGCGCGGCGACGGCGACGCGATCGGCCTGCACATCCCGGACTCGGGACCGCTCACCCCGGAGGCGGTCGACGCGTCGCTGGAACGGGCCCGCGCGTTCTTCCCGCGCCACTTCCCCGGCGAGCGCTACACCGCGTTCTCCTGCGGCTCCTGGCTGCTCGACCCGCAGTTACGCGAATACCTGCCGGAGGACTCCAACATCATCCGGTTCCAGCGGCGGTTCGCCGTGGAGCCCTACCAGGACCTGCCCGGGCTGGACGGCGACGTCGAGGTGCTGCGGTTCGTGTTCCGCACCCTGGACACGCCGCTGGACCGGCTGCCGCGCCGCACCGCGCTGCAGCGCGCGGTGATCGACCACCTGCGGGCGGGCCGGCACTGGCAGTGGCGCCAGGGCCGCTTCCCGATGTAGTCACGTCAGCGGTCGCAGGCCGCTGCGATCCGGCCCGGCCCGCGGCGTCACCGGCGCTCCGCGCGCCAGCCAGTCGTCGAGAGCGGCCGGATCGTCGAACAGCAGCACCGACGGCCCGGCCGGGTCGGCCGCCCAGGCCCGCATCCGCCGCCGCGCCCGGCCGAACCCGGTCAGGTGCCACACCAGGACGGAGTCCCGGGACAGCACGCTGCCCAGCGTCTCCCGGTTGCCGTTGCAGATCTGCTCCCCGCTGGCCAGACGCCCGAGCGTGCGGCGCAGCAGCCGCCGGAACGAGACCCCGCGCGGATAGTCCAGGCCGATCACCAGGTCGGCGCGGCCGAGGACGACGTCCCGCCAGCCGTGGTAGGCGCCGTCGAGGATCCACCTGTCGCGCCGGCAGATCGCGTCGATCCGGCGACGCTGCTCGGCCACCGGCACCTCGACCCAGCCGGGCTCCCACAGCAGGTCGTCGACCGGATACCAGGGCAGGCCGAACCGCTGCGCCAGCAGCGCGGCGAGCGTCGACTTGCCGGAGCCGTGGACGCCCTCGACCAGGATGCGGGCCGGGGGGTTCATGGCAGCAGCGTAGGCACCGCGCGCACGCGGCGCGATCCGGGCGGCCCGGTCAGTGCGCGACAGCGACCGCCGGATCCGCCTCCAGGCCGGCGAGCTGCGAGGGCCGTACCACGACCAGCAGCACCAGCAGCGCCGCCACCATCCCGCCGGCCACCACCAGGGCCATCGCCACCGCGCCGGTGCCGAGCACGCCCACCAGCGGCGCGGCGACCGCGCCCACGCCGAACTGCACCGCACCGAGCAGCGCGGACGCGGTGCCGGCCGCCTCGCCGTGGCGGGACAGGGCAAGCGCCGGTGCGTTCGGCATGGCCAGACCCGCCGCCGCCAGCACCACCCACAGCGACACCAGCAGCGCGGGCAGCCCGCCGAACCCGGTCGCGGCGAACACCAGCAGCGCCAGCCCGGCCACCGTGCCCCCCACCAGCGAGGCCACCAGGATCCACTGGGACGAGTAGCGACGCAGCAGCCGCACGTTGTACTGGGTCGCGCCGATCAGGCCCACCGCCCCCGCACCGAACGCCAGCCCGAACTCCTGCTCGTCGAGGCCGTAGGTGTCCTGGAGGACGAACGACGAGCCGGCGACGTACGCGAACAGCGCCGCCATGGCCAGGCCGGCCACCAGGACCAGGCCGACGAAGACCCGGTCACGCAGCAGCCCGCCGTAGTTCAGCACCGTCGCCACGACCCCGCCGCGCTGACGGCGCGCGGGCGGCAGCGTCTCCGGCAGGGCGAGCGTGGCCAGCACGACGAGCAGCACCCCGAAGACGCCCAGGGCCACGAACACGCCACGCCAGTCGGTCCACCGCAGCACACCGCCGCCCAGCGTCGGGGCGAGGACCGGCGCCGCGCCCATCACCAGCAGCAGCCGGGACAGCATGGTCGCGAACGCCGACCCGCTGAACAGGTCACGCACCACCGCCATCGCCACCACCGCGGTCGCGGCGACACCGAGGCCCTGCACGACGCGCAGGACGCCGAGGACGGCGATGTTCGGGGCGACGACGCACAGCGCCGAGGCCACGATGTGCAGGAGGAGACCGGCGATCAGCGGACGCCGCCGCCCGACCGCGTCCGACAGCGGCCCGATCAGCAGCTGCCCGACGGCGAGCCCGGCGAGCGTCCCGGTGAGCGTCAGCTGGACCGCCGCCGACGTGGTGGCGAAGTCCGTGACGATCGCGGGCAGCGCGGGCAGGTACATGTCGATGGTCAGCGGACCCACGGCGATCAGCGAGCCGAGGACGAGCACGAGCCTCAGGCGCCGGCCTCGGCTCATCAGGTCGCCCGGGGTGGGCGTCGGGGTGGCATCGGTCGTCTGGGTTACTTCCGTCCGGCCGACGTGCGACCGGGCGGAAGAGGGTGCGGCACTCACACCCTGAGTCAAATGCGCCTCCGGTGATCACATTCCCGCATCGGCGAGAGGTAACGCAGGTCACGCCGCTGCGGCGCGGTTTCCGGCGCGACCGGCGGGCGCGCAACGTCGTTGCACGGTGTACCGGCACGATCTAGGCTCGGACGGTCCGAGCAGCAGGGAGACCAGACATGACGGGCGACGACGACATCTCCGGGTGAGCCCCGCAGATGCGACAGACCACCGGCACGCGCGAGTCAGCGCCGAACGCCGTGGTCGCCTCGTCCTTCCCCGAGACCATGTCCCCCGCCGGGCGGCTGAGGTCCGCCCGCCCTCACCTTCGAGGTCGTCTTCCCGATGTCCGACTCCTACGTCGTCTGCTCGAACCTGACCTTCTCCTGGCCGGACGACACCCCGGTCTTCCAGAACCTCTCCTTCACGCTCGGCGGCGGCCGGACCGGACTGGTCGCGCCGAACGGTGCCGGCAAGAGCACGCTGCTCAAGCTGATCGCCGGCGAGTACCGGCCGGCCGCCGGGTCGGTCACCGTCGACGGCGTGCTGGGCTACCTCCCGCAGACCCTGCCGCTCGCCGCCGACCTCACCGTGGCGGAGGTGCTGGAGATCGCCCCGCTGATCGCGGCGCTGCACGCCATCGAGGCCGGCGACGCCGACGAGAAGCACTTCACCACCATCGGCAACGACTGGGACATCGAGGAGCGCACCCGCGCCCAACTCGACCGGCTCGGTCTCGGCGACCTCGCCTTCGACCGGCGCCTGGGCACGCTCAGCGGTGGGCAGGTGGTCTCCCTCGGCCTGGCGGCGCAACTGCTGAAGCAGCCCGACGTGCTGCTGCTGGACGAGCCGACGAACAACCTCGACCTGGACGCCCGGCGCCGGCTCTACGACGTGCTGGAGCAGTGGCACGGCTGCCTGCTGCTGGTCAGCCACGACCGGGCGCTGCTGGACCGGATGGACCGCATCGCCGAACTCGACCGCGGCGAGATGCGGTTCCACGGCGGCAACTTCACCGCGTACGAGGCGGCCGTGCGCGCGGCGCAGGAGGTGGCGGAGAAGAACGTCCGCAGCGCCGAACAGGAACTCAAGCGGGAGAAGCGCGAGTTGCAGGAGGCCCGCGAGCGGGCGGCCCGCCGAGCCGGCAACGCCGCCCGCAACCTCAAGAACGCGGGTCTGGCGAGGATCGTCGCCGGCGGCCTGAAGCGGGACGCGCAGGTGTCCGCGGGCAAGGCGAACGAGATGCACTCGGGACGGGTCGACGACGCCCGGGCGCGGCTCGACGAGGCCGAGCGGGCCCTGCGCAACGAGCAGACGATCACGGTGGAACTGCCCGCCACCACCGTGCCGGCCGGACGCACCCTCCTGAACGCCGAGCGGGTCCGGATCCGGCACGGCGGGCGGCACCTGTTCGCCGCCGACGGCGTCGACCTGACGATCCGCGGTCCGGAACGGATCGCCCTGCTCGGCGCCAACGGCGTCGGCAAGTCCACCCTGCTGCGCCTGATCGCCGGCGACCTGGAACCCCACAGCGGCCGGATCACGCGCGCCGACGGCCGCATCGCGTACCTGTCGCAGCGGCTGGACCTGCTGGACCTGGACCGGACCGTGGCGGAGAACCTGGCCGCGTTCGCGCCGCAGGCCCCCGACGCGCAGCGGATGAACCTGCTCGCCCGCTTCCTGTTCCGCGGCCCGCGAGCGCACCTTCCGGTCGGGGTGCTCTCCGGCGGTGAGCGGCTGCGCGCCACACTGGCCTGCGTCCTGGGCGCCGAACCCGCGCCGCATCTCCTCCTGCTCGACGAGCCGACGAACAACCTCGACCTGGTCAGCGTCGGTCAGTTGGAGGGCGCGCTCGACGCGTACCGCGGCGCACTGCTGGTGGTCAGCCACGACGAGCGGTTCCTCACCGCGATCAACGTCGGCCGCTGGCTGCGCCTGGCCGACGGGCGCCTGGTAGAGACCGGTCCCCCGGGCGCCGGCTGACCGGCCCGGGCCGGTCAGACCGCCGGCAGGCGGACCACGAACCGGCACCCGCCGGTGACGTTGTGCGCGTGCACCCGCCCGCCGTGCGCCTCCACCAGCCCGCGCACGATCGCCAGCCCCAGCCCGCCGCCGGCCGGCGCCGCCTCGCCGGTGCCGGCCGGTGCGGGGGTACGGGCCCGGGTCCCCCGGAACGCCACGTCGAACACCCGGGGCAGGTCCGCCTCCGGAATGCCGCCGCAGGTGTCGGAGACGGCGAGCCACGCGTCGGTGTCCTCCCGGCCGGCGTCGATGCGGACAGTGCCGTCCGGTGGCGTGTACCGCACCGAGTTGACCAGCAGGTTCGTCACGACGCGGGCGAGTTCGGCCTCGGCCGCCCGGACGGTCGGCCAGCCGGTCTCCGGGGCGACGACACGCACCCGCCGGTCGGCGGCCAGCGGCGCGGTGGCGGCGATCGCGTCGGACACGACGTCACCGAGCGGCACCGGGGACAGCGCGGGCCGCAGCGCTCCGGCGTTGATCCGGGACAGCTCGAACAGGTCGTCGACCAGGCGCGTCATCCGGTCCGTCTCGACCCGGATCCGGCGGTGGTACTCGGCCACCGCCGCCGGCTCGTCGACCACCCGGTCCTCCAGCGCCTCCGCCATCGCCCGCAGGCCCGCGAGCGGCGTACGCAGGTCGTGGGAGACCCACGCGACCAGCTCGCGGCGGCCGGCCTCCAGCTGCCGTTCCCGCTGCCGGGCCTGGTCGGCCCAGACCGCCGCCTGCGCGAGCCGGCGGGCGAACGCCACCCCGACGGCCAGGCTGACCGCCGCGGACGCCGCGACCGTCACGAGGACGACCTGGAGGTCGTGCGCGGACAGGAACATGGCCTGGGCGACGGCCGTGACGCCGGCCGTCACCGAGACGATCGTGACCGCGAGCAGCACCGCGATGTGCGCGAGGATCGACCGGCGGCGCACCAGCCGCAGCGCGCAGGCGCCGAGCGCGCCGACGACCGCGCCGGCCAGCAGGGCGTAGAAGCCGATGACCAGCAGCTCGCTCACCGGGACTCCTGCGGCTCGTAGCGGTAGCCGACGCCCCACACGGTGACGATGCGCCGGGGCTGCGCGGGGCAGTCCTCGATCTTCTCCCGCAGCCGGCGGACGTGGACGGTGACAGTGGACTGGTCGCCGAACCGCCAGCCCCACACGCGGTCCAGCAGTTCGGCTCGCGACCACGCGCGCCCCGGATTGGCCAGCAGGAACGCGAGCAGGTCGAACTCCCGTACGGTCAGGCCGAGCGGCCGCCCGCCGCGTTCGGCGATGCGGCGGTCGATGTCCGCGGTGAGGTCGCCGTCGCGCAGCACCCCCGCCGGTCCCCGGTCGGGCGGGGCCGCGCGCCGCAGCACCGACCTGATGCGCAGCACCAGTTCGCGCGGCGAGAACGGCTTGGTCACGTAGTCGTCCGCGCCGACCTCCAGCCCGGCGACCCGGTCCGCCTCGTCCCCGAGCGCGGTGAGCATGACCACCGGCAGGCCAGGCAGCCGGCGACGCAGCCGCCGGCACACCTCGATGCCGTCGAGACCCGGCATCATCAGGTCGAGGACCACCAGGTCGGGCGGCTCCTGCTCGGCGGCGGCGAGCGCGTCGGCCCCGTCGAAGGACAGCCGGACCCGGCAGCCATCCTGTTCCAGATACCGCCGGACGACGTCGCTCACCGTCCGGTCGTCGTCGACGACGAGCACGTAGCGCCCCATGCGCCAGACGCTACCCACCGACGTCCCGGCACGGCGGCCCGCGGTCGACCCGTAAGCGGACGGAAAGATCTTTACGGCGGGTCCGCGCCTACCGTCGGAGCATGGGCAGAAAGCGTGTGGTGTTGGCGGGGCTCGCCGTCGTGGCCGTCACCGGTCTCGCGGTGGGTCTGTACCTGTTCCAGCCGTGGCGGCTGGTGACCGACCGTGAGGTACGCGAGGCGCTGCCGTCGGTGACGGAACCGCAGCCGCAGCCGGCCGGCACGAGCGGCCCGCCGGTGACCGGCGCGCCGCCCGCCGACGTGGTCCTCGCCGCCGGGGACTTCGTCACGCACGAGCACGACACGTCCGGCCGGGCGCAGCTGGTCCGGCTCGCCGACGGCCGCCGTCAGCTGCTCCTGCGCGGACTGGACACGTCGGACGGTCCGGACCTGCGGGTCTGGCTCACCGACCGGAAGGTGCTGCCCGGCCGGGCGGGCTGGCAGGTGTTCGACGACGGCCGCTGGGTCGAGCTGGGCCGGCTCAAGGGCAACATCGGCGACCAGGTGTACGACATCCCGGCGTCGGTGGAACTGGACGGGCTGCGCAGCGTGTCGATCTGGTGCAAGCGGTTCGCGGTGTCGTTCGGCGCGGCGCCGCTGGCCGCCGCGGGAAGCGGATCGACACCGTCGTGACGCCCCGGGGCCGGCCCGCCGGGTGGGCTCCGGGAGGAGGCGAGGGCTGGGCTACGCTGCGGGAAGCGCTGGTTCACCCGGTCGGCGACGGCCGGGTGTCGTAAGAGGGAACCCGGTGTAAGTCCGGGACTGCCCCGCAGCGGTGAGTGGGAACGACCGCCGTCAACAGCACTGGGCCACCGGCCTGGGAAGCGACGGCCAGTAGGCGACCTCGTGTCACGCCCGCGAGTCCGAAGACCTGCCCGCGTCGCGCGTACCACCGGTGCGCGCCGCCGTCGACCTCGCGGGTGGGTCGGGCGGGTGACACGCCGCGCGGTACGCCGTCGGCGTGCCCTCGACGTGCACACCCCGGCCGGTCGGCGGTCCGCTTCTGCGAGGACGGAACCGCACTGTGCCCGACACCATCACGCTCACCGGCCGACCACCGTCGGCCTCGCACCTGACCCTGTCGCAGATCATGGACCAGCACCACACCAACCTGATGGGCACGGTCCACGGCGGGCGCATCCTCAACCTGATCGACTCGGTCGCCGGGGTGGTCGCCGCCCGCCACTCCGACGGTCCGGCCGTCACCGCCGCCATCGACGAGACCGCGTTCCTGCGCGCCGTGCGCGTCGGGGACGTGGTGCACGTCGACGCCCGGATCACCTGGGCCGGCCGCAGCTCGATGGAGGTGGCGGTGAAGGTCAGCGCGGATCGGTGGGACCGCGCGGTGCCGCCGGTGGACGTGGCGACCGCGCACCTGGTGATGGTGGCGGTGGACGACGACGGCCGGCCCCGGCCGGTGCCGCCGCTGCGCACCGAGACCGACGGCGACCGGCGGCGCTACCGGGAGGCGCAGATCCGGCGCGAACACCGGCTGGCGCTGCGCCGGGCCCTGCTCGACGGCGCCGGGGAGGGCTGAGCGGTGCTCGGACTCTCCGCCGCCACGCTCGCGGGCTACCTGGCCGCGATCGTGGTGCTCATGCTCACCCCGGGGCCGGACATGATGTTCGTGCTCGCGAACGCCACCCGGTACGGCGCGCGGGCGGGCGCGGTGGCCGCGCTCGGCGTCGCCGCCGGGGAGGCGGTGCACGTCGCCGCCGTGGTGGCCGGGCTCGCCACCGTCATCGCCGCGTCCCCGGTGCTGTTCACCGCGATCCGGTGGGCGGGCGCGGCGTACCTGATCGTGCTGGGCCTGCGGGCGCTGCGCGGCGCCGGCCGGCCCGGCGCCGCCGCCGACCGGCCGGACGGCGGGGGCGGCCGGGCGTTCCGGCGCGGGCTGCTGACGAACCTGCTCAACCCGAAGATGATCCTGTTCAGCGTGGCGTTCCTGCCGCAGTTCGTCCGGCCCGAGGCGGGCCCGGTCGCGGCGCAGCTGGTGCTGCTCGGCGTGCTGTTCGTCGCGGTGCAGCTCACCGTGGACCTGGCGCTCGGCGTGGGCGCCGGGCGGTTCGCCCGCCGGTGGGGCGACAGCCGCTGGTCGCGGCGGGTCGACCGGCTCTGCGCTGTCGCCTTCGTCGCGCTCGGTGTCCGGCTGGCCGCCGGCTGACGGGCTGCGGGCGGGCGCGGCGCCGGGCGGCCGGCTCAACCGGGATGCGCTGCCGTCTCCCGGGACGCCGGCACGACCGGCGTCCCGGACGCGGGCGGCCGCTCGCGGTCCAGGTGCAGGCGCAGCAGCACCCAGCCCAGTGAGACGCCGCCGATGAACACGTACGCGGGCTGGGTGCCGAAGGTGTCCCAGCAGGTGTGCAGCGTGACGGCGGCGGCGAAGGTGAGCAGGAACGCCGCCAGCTTCCGGCCGCCGGGCGCGGCGGCGAACGCGAACAACGCGGCGGCGGTCAGCCCGGTCCAGGCCAGGTGCGCGGCGGGCGCGGTGAGGCCGCGTACCAGGAGCGTCTGCTCGACCTCGCCGAGGTTGCCCTGCGATCCGACGAACGCGGCGAACGCGTAGCCCATGGTTTCCAACGCGGCGAACCCGGCGCCGGAGGCCACGCCGATCACCAGCCCTTCCGCCGGTGACCGGTGCCGGTGCCGGTGCCACAGCAGCAGGATGCCGGCCGGCACGATCAGCTTCGCGGTCTCCTCGGCCAGGCCGACGAGCGCCATCGGCAGGACGCCGAGCCGGTGCAGCGCGTCGTACTCCAGCCAGCCCGCCGCGACCACGCCGATCACGCCGCCGAGCAGCGCGGCGACGCCGACGACGGAACCGGGGACGGGGCGGCGGCCCGGGCGGCTCTGGGCGAAGGCCAGGAACGTGGCCGGGGCGACGGACGCGCCGAGCAGGATCAGCGCCGGCACGAACGTGACCGTGCCGGTGCCGGCCAGTGTCTCCAGCACCAGCAGGTGGAGCCCGACGCCGACGAGCAGGACCGCCACCCACGCCCAGCGGCGTCCGGAATTCCCCATACGCCGAGTATCGCGCCCGGCGGCGAGCGCCGGCATCGGGGGTAGGCACTGTGGACAGTGAGATCCATCCGACACGCCCGACACGACATCTGGTGTTGCCCAACCGCCCTCACCGCCATATATGGTGGTGCCGCAGCTGGTTCGGCCGAGCCTTCACGGGTGGGGCCGAGGCAAGAGGGAACCCGGTGGGAATCCGGGACTGCCCCGCAGCGGTGAGTGGGAACGACAGCCGTCAACAGCACTGGGCCACCGGCCTGGGAAGCGACGGCCGGTAGGCGACCGGCGACCCCGGTCGGGCCCACGAGTCCGAAGACCTGCCAGCGCGCCGTACGCCTCCGCGTACGGCGGTCGGAGGTCGCGCGGGACGACCGACGCCAGCAGCCGGGCCGGCCCTGCGCCGCGCCCGTTGGCGTCTCCCGCCGTCTCCAGACGGTGACAGCGAGGAGAGGTCATGACGGTCGTGCAGGAGAGTCCCCCGTCCACCGGCGGCGGGTCCGAGCCCCGCCGGCTCGCGATGCGGGTACGCAAGCGGGACGGCGACACCGAGCCGGTGGACGTCAACAAGATCGTGCGGGCGGTCGAGCGCTGGGTCGCCGACCTGGACGAGGTGGACCCGCTGCGGGTGGCCACGAAGACGATCAGCGGGCTCTACGACGGGGCGACCACCGCCGAGCTGGACCGGTTGTCGATCCAGACCGCGGCGGAGCTGATCGGCGAGGAGCCGCAGTACTCGAAGCTGGCGGCGCGGCTGCTGGCCGCGTACGTGGACAAGGAGGTCCGCGGCCAGGGCGTGGCGAGCTTCAGCCAGTCGATCGCGTACGCCCACGGGCTGGGGCTGATCGGCGACGAGACGGCCGAGTTCGTGGCCCGGCACGCCCGCAAGCTCGACGACGCCGTGGACCCGGACGGTGACCGGCGGTTCGAGTACTTCGGACTGCGTACCGTGGCGGACCGCTACCTGCTGCGGCACCCGCAGACGCGGCTGGTGGTGGAGACGCCGCAGTACTGGCTGCTGCGGGTGGCCTGCGGGCTGTCCCGCACCCCCGGCGAGGCGGTCGGGTTCTACCGGCTGATGTCCAGCCTGGCCTACCTGCCCAGCTCCCCCACGCTGTTCAACTCCGGCACCCGGCACACCCAGATGTCGTCGTGCTTCCTGGTCGACTCGCCGCGCGACGAGCTGGACTCGATCTACGAGCGGTACCACCAGGTGGCGAAGCTGTCGAAGTTCTCCGGCGGCATCGGCATCGCCTGGTCGCGGGTGCGCGGCCGGGGCGCGCTGATCCGGGGCACCAACGGGCGGTCCAACGGCATCGTGCCGTTCCTCAAGACACTCGACGCCGGAGTGGCGGCGGTCAACCAGGGCGGCCGGCGCAAGGGCGCGGCCTGCGTATACCTGGAGCCGTGGCACCCGGACGTGGAGGAGTTCCTGGAGCTGCGGGACAACACCGGCGAGGAGTCCCGGCGTACGCACAACCTCAACCTGGCCAACTGGATCCCGGACGAGTTCATGCGCCGGGTCGAGGCCGACGGCGAGTGGTCGCTGGTCGACCCCTCGGACGCCCCGGAACTGCCCGACCTGTACGGCGAGGCGTTCGACGCCGCGTACCGGGCGGCGGAGAAGAACGCGGTGCGCACGGTGAAGGCCCGGGATCTGTACGGGCGGATGATGCGCACGCTCGCGCAGACCGGCAACGGCTGGATGACGTTCAAGGACGCCGCGAACCGGCTGTCCAACCAGACCGGTGAGCCGGGCAACGTGATCCACCTGTCCAACCTGTGCACGGAGATCCTGGAGGTCAACGACGACACCGAGACCGCGGTGTGCAACCTCGGCTCGGTGAACCTCGGCGCCCACGTCACCGCCGACGGGGTGGACTGGGAGCGGCTGCGCGCCACGGTGCGTACGGCGGTGATCTTCCTCGACCGGGTGATCGACATCAACTACTACCCGGCCGAGCAGGCGGCGGCGTCCAACCCGCGCTGGCGGCCGGTCGGGCTCGGGCTGATGGGGTTGCAGGACGCGTTCTTCACGCTGCGCCTGCCGTTCGACTCCGCCGAGGCGAAGGAGTTGTCCACCCGCGTGCAGGAGGAGATCCTGCTGACCGCGCTGGAGACCTCCGCCGGGCTGGCCGAGCGGTTCGGCCCGCATCCGGCGTACCCGCAGACCCGGGCCGCCAAGGGTGACCTGCACCCGGACCTGTGGGGCGCGGAGCCGGCGCAGGCCGGCCGGTGGGCGGCGCTGCGCGAGCGGATCGCCGCAGGCGGGCTGCGCAACTCGCTGCTGGTGGCGATCGCGCCGACCGCCACCATCGCCTCCATCGCCGGCTGCTACGAGTGCGTCGAGCCGCAGGTGTCCAACCTGTTCAAGCGCGAGACCATGTCCGGGGAGTTCCTGCAGGTCAACACGTACCTGGTGCGGGAGCTGAAGGCGCGCGGGCTGTGGACGCCGCAGGTCCGCGACCGGATCAAGCGGGCCGAGGGCTCGGTGCAGGACATCACCGAGCTGCCCGCGCCGGTGCGGGAGCTGTTCCGCACCGCCTGGGAGCTGCCGCAGCGGGCGCTGATCGACCTGGCCGCGGCGCGGGCACCCTTCGTCGACCAGTCCCAGTCGCTGAACCTGTTCCTGAGCGCGCCGACCATCGGCAAGCTGTCCTCGATGTACCTGTACGCCTGGAAAGCCGGGCTGAAGACCACCTACTACCTGCGATCCCGTCCCGCCACCCGCATCCAGCAGGCCACCGTCGCGCCGGTGCTCGCCCCGGTCGCCGGCGTGGTCTCCGCCGTGAGCGACGACGAGGCGCTGGCCTGTTCCCTGGAGAACCCCGAGAGCTGCGAGGCATGCCAGTGACCACCACCGCACCGACCCGGCACATGCTGCTCGACCCCGGCATGGACCTGACCCTGCGGCCGATGCGCTACCCGCGCTTCTTCGACCGGTTCAAGGACGCCATCAAGAACACCTGGACGGTCGAGGAGGTCGACCTGCACGGAGACCTCGCCGACCTGGCGAAGCTGTCGGCGGCGGAACGGCACCTGGTGTCGCGGCTGGTGGCGTTCTTCGCCACCGGCGACACCATCGTCGCCAACAACCTGGTGCTCAACCTCTACCAGCACGTCAACTCGCCCGAGGGTCGGCTCTACCTGTCCCGGCAGCTGTTCGAGGAGGCGGTGCACGTCCAGTTCTACCTCAACCTGCTCGACACGTACGTGCCGGACGAGAAGGAACGGTTCGCCGCGTTCGCCGCGGTGGAGAACATCCCGTCGATCGCCCGCAAGGCCGAGTTCTGCTTCCGGTGGATCGACTCGATCTTCGAGCTGCGGGAACTGCGGACCCGGGCGGACCGGCGGGCGTTCCTGCTCAACCTGATCTGCTTCGCCGCGTGCATCGAGGGCCTGTTCTTCTACGGCGCGTTCGCCTACGTCTACTTCCTGCGCTCCCGGGGCCTGCTCAACGGGCTGGCCTCCGGCACCAACTGGGTGTTCCGGGACGAGTCGATGCACATGGCGTTCGCCTTCGACGTGGTGGAGACCGTACGCGCCGAGGAGCCGGACCTGTTCGACGACGAGATGCAGCGGCAGGTGCGGGAGATGCTGGCCGAGGCGGTGGAGTGCGAGGTGAGCTTCGCCGAGGACCTGCTCGGGCAGGGCGTGCCCGGGATGTCACTGGCCGACATGCGCGAGTACCTCCAGCACGTGGCCGACCGGCGCCTGGCGGTGCTCGGCATCGCGCCGATGTACGGCAGCGGCAACCCGTTCGCGTTCATGGAGTTGCAGGACGTGCAGGAGCTGTCCAACTTCTTCGAGCGCCGGGTGTCGGCGTACCAGGTCGGGGTGACCGGCAGCGTCACGTTCGACGACGACTTCTGAGCCGGACACGACGAAGCCGGCAGGCCGGGAGTCCCGGCCTGCCGGCTTCGTGTCACCGCGGCGTCGGTTACCGCAGGAAGCGGTCCAGCGCGGCCTCGATGGTGCCGCTGTCCGGCGACGCGTACGACTTCATCGTCACCTTGTTGTAGGAGATGAAGCTCGGGCAGCGGGCGGCCGGCGCGTTCACCGTGCCGCCGTCACCGACCTTCTCGGCGGTCTTGGCGGCGTGGAAGGTCAGCGTGTACCGCGAGGAGATGTACTCCACGGTGACGACCTTGTCCTCGCTGTTCTTGTACTGGCACTTCTTCGGCGTGCCCTCGCTGCCCTCGACCATCTTGAGGCAGCCGATGACGGACACCGTGGCGAAGTCCGCCGACTTGGCGTAGTACGGCTTGGCCGAGCTGACCGTCTTCTGCGACCAGAACGACGGCCGGTCCGGGGAGTTGGAGAAGACGTACGCCTTCGAGCCCGCCGGCGCGGTGTACGGGGCGGCGTTGAGGATCGGTCCCCCGTCGCAGACCGCCGACATCTCGCTGGCGTACCGCGCGGTGATCGCGTCGTTGTTGGTGGGTCCGTCCGGCCCGGTCGACTCGGGCGCGTCCGCGCTGGGGGTCGCGGACGGACTGCTGTCCGGGCCGGGGGTGGCGCTGCCCGAGGCGACCGGCTGCGGGTCGTCCTCGTCGCCGTTGAAGGCGACGTAGGCGAGCCCGCCGCCGCAGCAGAGCAGCGTCAGCGTCACCGCACCGGCGGCGAGGCCGACGATCAGCCCCTTGCTCTTGCCGCCGCCGCCCTGGGGCGTGCCGGGCGCGTAGGGCGCGGCCGGCGGCGGGAAGCCGGCCTGCCCCGGGTACGAGACCGCGGGCTGCGGCGCCCCGTACGGCGCGCCGGAGGCCGGCTGCGAGCCATAGGGTGCGCCGGAAGCGGGCTGGGCGCCGTAGGGCGCGCCGGAGGCCGGCTGCGAGCCGTACGGGGCACCTGACGCCGGTGGCGAGCCGTAGGGCGCGCCGGAGGCCGGCTGGGCGCCGTACGGGGCGTTCGGGTCGGGCTGGTTGCCCCACGCTCCGGCGTTCGGGTCCGGATAGCCTCCGTAGGGAGGGTGATTGTCACTCATCTGAGGTTCTTCCACCTGTCGTCCGTGGTTCCGGCGATCAACCACTTCGCAGCGTAATGACGGCTGCAAATCCAGGATCGCCGACATTCGATCGGTCGTTCACCAGCCGTGCCGGGGTGGCTCCGGTGCGTGCCTCCGCGAATCCGGTCCCGGGCCGCCCACCAGGGGCGACGGCGCCGGGGATCGTTGCGCCGCAACGAATCGACCCGTCGGCAGCCGTTCCGTACCCGGCTTTCGGGTCGCTCAAAAATGTGACGTACGCAACACCAGGGCCCGCGTGGGCGACCCCTCGCCGGGCGGCGGCGGACCACATCCCGGGACAGCCTTTAGTGAGTGCTGTCTATATTGACGTGCGTCACAGGCGTGGACAGAATCCCAGCACCACCACCAGGACCCCTCCGGGAGGGCCCCATGATCCGTCCCCGCCTGCCGCTGATGCGGACCGCCACCAGACTCGCCGCGGTCGCCGCGGCCACCGCCGGCGTGCTGCTCGCGGTCACCGCACCCGCCGTCGCCGCCGCGCCCGCCGGGCGGTACGTCGCGCTCGGCGACTCCTACACCTCCGCGCCGCTCGTGCCCACCCAGGTCGACCTGAACTGCCTGCGCTCCAACCGCAACTATCCGTCCCTGGTCGCCGCGTCCGCCGGCTCGTCGTCGTTCGCCGACGTGAGCTGCTCCGGGGCCACCACCGAGGACATCCTGTCCGGCGGCGACGGTGCGCTGGGCATCGCGCTGCCGCCGCAGGTCAGCGCCGTCACCTCGGCCACCGCGCTGGTGACCGTCCAGATCGGCGGCAACGACATCGGCTTCGCCGGCATCATCGGCGACTGCGCCGAGGCGAGCGTGAGCAGTCCCCTCGGCTCGCCCTGCAAGGACCGGTTCACCGCGGGCGGCACCGACCAGTTGCGGGCCCGGATCGCCGCCACCGCGCCCAAGGTGACAGCGGTGTTGCGGGCGGTCCGCCAGGCCGCGCCGAACGCGCGCGTGGTGGTGCTCGGCTACCCGGCGATCCTGCCCGACAGCGGATACGGCTGCTGGCCGGTGGTGCCGATCGCCTACCAGGACGTGCCGTACCTGCGTGGCGTCCAGAAGGCGCTCAACACGATGCTCGCCGACACCGCGGCGGCGGGCGGGGCGAGCTACGCCGACGTCTACACCCCGTCGATCGGCCGGGACGCGTGCAAGAGCAGCGGCACCCGCTGGGTGGAGGGGCTGGTGCCGCAGAACTCCGCCGCGCCGTTCCACCCGAACGCCCGGGGCGAGCAGGGCATGGCCACCGCCCTGCTGGCGCACCTGAACTGAGCCCGCCCGCGTGAGCCGGTCCCACTCTCGGCGGGACCGGCTCACGTCCCGCGGCTCAGACCCGGGTGATGCGGACCGCGTCGGCGACCACGTACCCGGTCCCGGCGCTCCAGCGGCTCACCCCGACCTTGTCGCCGGTCCCGGCGGCGAGCGTGAACACGCCGAGCGAGACCCAGCGCCCGCCGCCGGTGCGCTGGTCGACCGTCACCGTCCGGTTGCCGGTCGTGGTGGCTACGAGGTACGGGGTGCGGTCGTTGTAGCCACTGTCGGCCGGGTACCACACCGAGACCTCGTAGCTGCCGCTCGCGGGCAGGGTCGTCCGGAACCAGGCCACGTCGCTGGCCGGGGTCGGCGCGGCGAAGCGGTAGTCGGCGCCGTACCGCTGCCCGGAGTACGCCGACGTGCCCCACGCCGCGCCGGCGGTGAACCCGCCCGCCGTGCCGTTGTCCACTGTCACGCTCCACGGCGCGGGCGTCGCCGTGCCGGCCCGGAGGTCGAGGTAGTTGCGGTCGATCTTCATGGTCACGCCGCCCCACGTCTCGGTGACGTCGCCGGCGTACTGGTGCAGGCGCTGCTGGTCGGCGTAGCGGTCGTCGGCGCAGTACGTGCCCCCGTCGGTGTCCGCGACGCCGTTCCACCAGGCGATCCAGATCTGGTCCAGGCGCAGGTAGCGGGTGTCGTGGTACGCGCCGCAGACGTCGGTGATGCCGGACGAGCCGCTGGAGTACATGCCGGCGAGGTAGCCGCGCGTGTGCAGGCGCTCGACCCAGCCGGAGAGGAAGGAGAGCACGGCGGCGCGGCAGGAGGCGCTCGTCGGGTACTGCTCGATGTCGTTGTAGAGCGTGCTGCCCGCGCCGATGCCGAGCGCCGTCGCCGCCGCGACCGCGCTGTCCGCCGCGGTCCGGCCCTGCCCGCGCGCGGTGGCCGGGTCGGCGGACATCTTCGGCGTACGGGTGCCGCACGGCGCCTGGTAGCCCAGCTCGATCGGGATGAGCCGCCAGCCCTTGCGGGTCTGGTCGGCCACCCAGGTCGCGGTCAGGTTGGGCTGGGCGCACGTTCGGCTGGCGCCGCTGATGTAGACGCCGACCGCGCGGTACGGCGACGCGGTCAGCCAGGCGTCCATCGCGGCCTGGGACGGCGCGGTGCAGGTGTCGAAGCCCTTACCGGTGTACGTGCCGGGCTGCGGGCCGACCGCTGCCGCGACGGCCGGCTCGGCGGTGCCTGGTGTCCCGGCACGGGCCGGGACGGCCGGAGCCGGACCGGCCGCGGCCGCGACGACGGCGAGAAGTGTCAGGGCCGTGGCGATCGCTCTCATCGGCGCCCCTCCTGTGAAGGATTCCTCGCCCGGCGGCGAGACATGGGCAGGATTTCTACCACGCATCGACGAACGACGACAGACGGTCGTGGCGGAAGTTTTCACAATGGAAACGATCATTGAAGGGTATCGACAAGAGCCCGGCGCCGGGATAGCGTGCTCGCACTCACATGCGTCGATCAGTGAAGCGCCGTCACCCGAGGAGCGCCATGCCCACGTCACGATCCCCCCGTCTGCGACGCCGAGGTCTGCTCGGCGTACCCGCCCTGGTGGCCGCCGCGGTCACCGTGGCCGTCCGTCCCGGCGCGGCGCACGCGGCGCCGAAGGCCGAGTGCCTCGCCGACCTGCTCCGGGAGCAGTGATGGCGACCATTCCCTGGCTGGTGGACGTGCTGCGGGCCGCCGGCGTGCAGGTGGTGGTCGAGGGCGACTGGCTCAACCGGATGCGCTCCGGCTCGTTCGACCCGATCGGCGTGCTCTGGCACCACACCGCTGCCACGTCCAGCGCCACCAACCCGCACCCGGCGCTGAACATCTGCATCAACGGCCGCTCCGACCTGCCAGGCCCGCTCTGCCAGGCGCTCGTGGACTACCACGGCGTGTTCCACGTGATCTCGGCCGGCCGATGCAACCACGCCGGCACCAGCGGCGGCAGCGGCCCGATCCCGGCCGGGGACGGCAACACCCTGATGATCGGGTGGGAGATCGACTACAACGGCGTCGACCAGCGGATGACCACCGCCCAGTACAACGCGAGCATCGCGGCCACCGCCGCCGTGCTCAAGCGGCTCGGCCGGGACTCGAGCTACGCCCGGGGGCACCGCGAGACCAGCACCACCGGCAAGATCGACCCGTCCTTCATCGACCTGAACACGATGCGCGCCGACGTGGCCGCCAAGATGGCCGGCGGCGGCACCGGCTGGACGTCGATCGTGGACAACGCCACCGCGAGCCGGTTCACCGCCAGCGCCAGCTGGGGCACCTCGACGTACTCCGGGCAGCGCTACGGCGCCGACTACCGCTACGCGGACCCGGTCGCCGCGAGCGACGCGGCCTGGTACAAGTTCAACGTCCCGCGCACCGGCAACTACCGGGTCGAGGCGTGGTGGCCGGCGAACGCGGGCTACAACGCGGCCACGCCGTACATCGTCGCCACCACCACCGGCAACCGGACCGTCGTCGTCGACCAGCGGGCGACCGGCGGGCAGTGGCGCTCACTCGGCACGTTCACGCTGCCGGCCGGGGACGCCAACCGCGTCGCGGTCAGCCGGTGGAGCTCCGCCGCCGGCCTGGTCATCGCCGACGCGATCCGGCTGACCGAGGTCTGAACCCGAGGATGCGGCCGGGTGGTGCCCCACCCGGCCGCATCCGTCGTGGAGTCAGCGCAGCGACCGGAAGGCCGCCCGCATCTCCTGCGCGAACAACTCCGGCTGCTCCCAGGCGGCGAAGTGCCCACCCCGGTCCAACTGGTTGTAGTGAATCAGGTTCGGGTACGCCCGCTCCGCCCAGCTACGCGGCGCGAGCAGGATCTCGTCCGGGAACTGGCTCACCGCCGCCGGCACCTGGACGCCCTTGGCGGCGAAGAACGACAGCGCATTCTGCGCGTACAGCCGGGCCGAGGACACCCCCGTGTTCGTCAGCCAGTAGAGCGTGACGTTGTCCAGGATGTCGTCGCGGCTCAGGCCGCCCGGCCGGCCCGCGAAGGCGGCGCAGATCAGGTCCAGGCTCGCCGCGTCGTGGTCGAGCATGAACGTCGCCAGCCCGGCCGGCGAGTCGGCGAGCGCCGTCAGCGTCTCCGGACGGGTGGTCATGATCAGCGCGTACGCGGAGTGCTTCCAGAAGAAGTCGATCCGCTCGCAGGCGGCCCGCTCCTCGTCCGAGAGCCCGGCCGGCAGCTGCGCGAGGGGGTTGTTCACGCCGGTGATGCCACTCTGCAGCAACGCGTCGATGTCCGGCGGCACCACGCAGGGCATGTTCGTGTGGATGCCGGCCAGCTCCGGCGGCGCCTGCACGCCGAGCATGTCGGTGATCAGCGCGCCCCAGTCGCCGCCCTGGGCCACGAAGCGCGTGTAGCCCAGCCGCCGCATCAGCTCGGTCCAGGCGCGGGCGATGTGCTGCGGGTCCCAGCCGGGCCGGTCCGGCTTGCCGGAGAAGCCGTAACCGGGCATCGACGGGATCACCAGGTGGAACGCGTCCGAGGCGCGGCCGCCGTGTGCCGTCGGGTCGGTGAGCGGACCGATGATCTTCAGCTGTTCGATCACCGAGCCCGGCCAGCCGTGCGTGACGATCAGCGGCAGCGCGTCGGCGTGCGGCGAGCGCACGTGGATGAAGTGGATGTCCAGGCCGTCGATCTCGGTGACGAAGTTCGGCAGGTCGTTCAGCCGCGCCTCGACCCTGCGCCAGTCGTACTCGGTGGCCCAGTAACGGGCCAGCGCCTGGCTGGTCTCCAGCGGCACGCCCTGCGACTGGTCGTCCACCGTCTGCCGCTCCGGCCAGCGGGTGGCCGCGAGCCGGGCCCGCAGGTCCGCCAGGTCCGCCTCCGGCACGTCGATGCGGAACTCGCGGATGTCGGAGCCGGTACGCGTCGGCGTCATGGTCTTGACGGCCACGGGTTGTCCTCCTCGGGTCGGGTCAGGGACCGAACGTGAAGACGTACGCGCGCAGACCGGGCCGCTCAGCGCGCAGGGTGAGCCGGTGCTCCCCCGGCGGCGCGCCGTCGATCAGCCGGATCATGGCCGCCCGGTCGACCCGGGCCCGGTCGTCCGGGCCCACGTCGGCGCCGCGCGCCTCAGCGGCCGGTTTCCCGTCCAGCAGCACCCGAACCCCGGCCGGTCCCGCCGGTCCCGGGTCGGCCACCAGGTTCACCTCGCCGGCGGTGAACGGCAGGACCAGTTCGGCGTCGGCACCGGCCGCCTCGACGTACTCGCCCTCGACCCGCCAGTCGCCGCGCAGCGCGTACGTGCCGGGCACGCCCCGATCAGCGCCGAGGTAGGTCTCGGGCGTGAGCCCGGCGTACGTGGGCTGCGGGGTGGTCACGAACGCGGTCACCTCCGGGGTGACCGGTGGCAGCGCGGTCGCGGGT
This sequence comes from Micromonospora sp. WMMA1949, assembly GCF_027460145.1. Lineage (NCBI taxonomy): Bacteria > Bacillati > Actinomycetota > Actinomycetes > Micromonosporales > Micromonosporaceae > Micromonospora > Micromonospora sp. WMMA1949. Next base: position 6,325,627 of record NZ_JAPZBG010000001.1, read on the forward strand.
GCGGCGGCCTCGACCAGCCGCCGGATCAGCGTCTCGGTGCGGTCGTAGTCGCCCTCGCCGACCCAGCGGTCGGCCAGCCGCCCGTCGGCGTCGAACAGGTACTTCGCCGGCCAGGCGTCGTTACGCAGGGCGCGCCAGAACGTGTAGTCGTCGTCGATCGCGATCGGGTAGGTGAGTCCGTGGTCGCGGATCGCCCGGTCGATGTTCTCCGGCAGCCGGCCGAACCCGAACTCCGGCGCGTGCGCGCCGATCACCGTGAGACCCAGGTCGCGGTAGTCGCGGTGCCACGCCCGCACGTACGGGGCGGTACGGATCCAGTTCACGCACGTGTACTCCCAGACGTCGACGAGCACCACGCGTCCGCGCAGGTCCTCCGGCGTCAGCGGGGCGGAGTTCACCCAGCGGCGGACGTCGATCGGCGGCAGCCGGGTCGCCACCGCGGCCCGCGTCACCCGTGGCTCCCGTCGCCGAGGTCGACGGCCGTGGCGCCGACCACCGCCCGGTCGCCCTGCTGCACGTATCCGACGACCGAGGTGCGACGCGGATCGGGCGCTGCCGGCACGTCGATCTCCACCCGGCCCCGCTCACCGTTGCACTCGGTGGAGCAGAACGCCCGCACCACCGTGTCCTGACGCAGCCGCCGCCCGGCGTTCTCGCCCCGGGGGACGTCGTTCTCCAGGCCGCGCTCCACCACCGCCACGTTCAGCCGGGCCTGCTCGGGCAACGCCCCGGTCTCGTAGTCGAGCACCACATGGCCGGCGTCGGCCGTCACCACGAACAGCGCCACCGGGGTGCCGGGCGGCGCGGCCAGCGCGGCGTCGATCGCCGAGGTGGCCTGCCGGCGGTCCGACCCGACGAACTCGACCGTCCCGTTGACGATCATCTGCGGCGTGTAGAGCCCGCCGGAGCGCAGCGCCCGCGCGTACCGCTCCTGCCGCAGCGTGTGAGCCTCGGCGCCGTACGGGTCGGCCCAGCCCAGGTGATCCCAGTAGTCGACGTGGAAGCCGAGCGTGTAGACCCGCTCCCCACGCTCACGCGCGTCCCGGTCGATGGCGGACAGCACCTCCTCCGCGGGCGGGCAGCTGTCGCAGCCCTGGGAGGTGAACATCTCCACGACGGCGAAGCCGTCGCGCGGGGGCGATGCGCCGGTCATGCGGGCTCCCTTCCTCCGACGTCCGCCCGCGGTTACCCGGCCGGCCCGGCTTCGAACGGGCCGCCCGCCGGGCCGTGCGGGCGTTTGCCCACGCCCCGGCCGGGTAGGGAGGTGCGCCACCCGAGGGCGGGCCGTGCAGGCGGCGTGGGCGGCCGGGAGTCGCGGAGGGTCGATGACGGCTGGACCAGGGCGGGCACAGGCCCCGTCGGGCGAGGTGGTGGAGCTACGGGTGCACGGTGTCTCGGCGGGCGGCGCCGCCGAGGTGCTGGACCGGCCGCTGGTCCGGCAGGTCGCGGGCGACCGCAGCGCCGGCTTCTACCGTCCCCGTCCGGACCTGGCCGACGAGCGCGGAGCGGGCGGCGTGACGCTCGAGGCGTACCAGTGGAACGACCTGCCGTCCGGCACCGCCCTGCGGACCCTCTCGCTGTTGTTCCTGATGCCCTTCATGCTGCTCAACGTGGCCGTGTGGATGCGGCCGGTGGACGCGGTCGGCGGCGTGGTGGTGCGGGCGCTGTGCCGGGTGCTGGGGCTGAGCCTGACCGGGCTGTACGTGCTCTCCGGCGCCGGGGTCGCGCTGGACCTGGTGGCCTGGCAGTGCCTGTCCGTCCCGGCCTGCATCGCCGACCGCGAATGGCTGTCCTGGATGGGCGGGCGGCCGGTGGGGCTGCGGCTCGTGGTGCTGGCGCTGGTGCCGACCGCCGCGGTGAGCCTGGTCTGGTGGGGCGCCCGGCGGCCGGGGCGCTCGTTCACCGCGTTCCGGGCGCCGGAGCGGGCGTCCGCCGGGCCTCCGCTGAGCACGATCGGCCAGTGGGACACCGAACCGTTGATGGGCCGGCTGCGCTCGATCCACATCGCGGCGGCCTTCGCCGTGCTCGACGCCTGCCTCCTCGCCGCCCGGGCCGCGCAGGGTGTTCCGCCCACGGTGGCGGTGCTGCTCGCGGTCACCGGCGCGGTCCTGCTCGCCTGCGTCGTCCTGGTCTGCGTTCCGCCGCTCGTCGACCGGGCACCCACCGACCCGCGACGCGACCGGGTCGCCCGGGTGCTGCGCGCCACCGCGATCGGCCTCACCGTCGTGGTGGCCGGGTACCTGCTGTTCGCCCCCACCCGCTGGCGTACCGGCGGCGGGCTGCCCGGCTACGGCTCGATCCTGACCTGGCTGCTGTCCACGCACGCCGTCCTGCTCGGCGCCCTGGGTGCCGTGCTGATCTGGCACCGCCTGCGGGCACGCGGCCACCAGCCGCCGAACGGGCTCGGCGCGCTCGTGGTCGCCGCGGCGGCGGGCGGGCTCGCCGTCGCGTACTCCGCCGAGCTGGTCCAGCGCACCGCCGACCTGCTGGACCGGGGCGTGTCCCCGGCGGACGACATTCCGGGGCCGGCGCGCGCGTACACCTGGGCGATCTACGGCTTCTTCCGCGCGTTGCTTGTCACGCTGGTGGCCGCCGCCGTGGTGGCACTGGTGTCCCGGCGTGGCCGGACACGCGCCGCCCAGGCGATCGTCGAGCGGGACTTCCCGGCGCCCCCGGCCGAGGCGGCGCCCCGGCTGCGGCAGGTCCGGACGATGATCGTCCGGGCCCGGTTCACCGACCTGCTGGTGCCCCTGGCGGTGCTGTTCGCCGTCATGGCCGGCGCGGGCGCCGCGACCACCGCGATGGCGCTGGTCCACCCCGAGCCGGGCGTGGCTCTGGAACGGCGCACGCACATCCCGGCCGAGCTGGTCATGTTCGGCATCGAGGTGGGCGGGGTGGCGATCTCGGCGGCGGTGCTCGGCCTGGTGGTCGCCGGGATCTTCGCCTACCGCAGTCCCGGCTTCCGCCACCACGTCGGCGTGCTCTTCGACCTCGCCACGTTCTGGCCCCGGGCCGCGCACCCGTTCGCACCGCCCTGTTACGCCGAGCGGGCCGTGCCGGAGCTGGCCCGGCGCGTCACGTACCTGGTGCGCAGCGGCAACGGGGTCCTGCTGGCCGGCTACAGCCACGGCTCGGTGCTGGTCGCCGCCACCGTCCTGCAACTACCGGCGGAGATCAGCGCGCGGGTCGCCCTGCTCACCTACAGCTCACCGCTGCGCCGGCTCTACGCCCGGCTGTTCCCCGCCTACGTCGGCGACGACATGCTGCGCGGGATCGGCGGGCGGGTCGGCTGGCGGTGGCGCAACCTGTGGCGGGACACCGACGCGCTGGGCGGATGGATCTTCTCCCCGCACCGCGCGGACGAGCCGGCCCGCGTCACCGGCCCGGAGGCGACAGTGGACCGTCGTCTCCGGGATCCGGAAGGCCTGGTGGCCCCGCCCTGGGACAGCGTCCCGCCGCCGGTCAAGGGTCACCTCCCGTCCGAGGACGACCCGGCGTACGCCGAGACGGTGCGGGACCTGGCCGACCGGCTGCGCGCCGACGCCGTCGAGCCCTGACGCGGGCGGGCGTCACGCGGGCGGGTGGTCCGCCTCGAACCGTTCCCGGGTGAGGAACGCCAGCCTCGCCCGCTTGTCCGGCATGTCGATCTCGTCGCCGAGCGTGAACCCCTCGATCCGCAGCCGGCGCAGCATCGCGTCGTTGCGCACGTCCGGCTCGACCACCACCCGGCGCGCGGCCGGGTCGCGCAGCAGGAACCGGACCAGGGCCGGGAAGACCGCACCGGTCACGCCGCGCGGGTACCGCCGGGGCGGGTCGAGCAGCAGGTGCGTGCCCACGTCGCCGGGCTGCACCGGGTAGCGCTCGCCGACCGGGTCCGCCTCCGGCTGGTAGGTCTGGAACAGCCCGATCGGCTCGCCGTCGAGCCGGATCAGGTACGCGTGGTGGGTGTCCAGCCCGTCGACGAACGCGTAGATCTCGCGTACCTCGTCGACCGTGTGCGAGCCCATGCCCCAGAACCGGTTGCGGGGCCGGATCACCCAGCCGTGCAGCAGGCCGGCGTCCCGGTCGGGGCGTACCGGCTCCAGCGCCAGCTCGCCGAGGCCGGGGATGCGCTCCAGGTGGATCACGTCGTCTCGTCTCCCGTCAGGGGGCCGGCGGGCACCGGGATCAGCGTCCCGGCGGCCCAGTGGGGCAGTTGGTCGGCGAAGTGCGCGTCGCCGGGGCGCCCGGAGGCGCCGAACGGGACGATCCAGCGGCTGGCCGCCCGGTCGGTCAGGTCCCACACGTAGCGGGCGACCGGGCCGCGCCAGCAGGCGTCGGAGATGCCCGGCACGCTGGACGTGGCCAGCACGCAGTCCGTGTCACCGGCCAGCGCCACCCGCTGCCGCATCGCCGCCACCGCGTCGGTGACCGCGGGGGCGACGCCCAGGTGCACCGGGTGCAGCAGGTGCCGGCTGCCCCACGCACCGGGCGGCGGGCCGGCGGCCACCTCGGCCAGCGCCTCGGCGGCCGGTTCCGCGAGGTCGAACCCGGCCGCGAGGTGGTCCAGCGCCAGGCCGATCCGGGCCGCCGGGTCGGTCCACGGTGCGAACAGCTCGTCGAACCCGCACGGCTCGTCGAGGGCGCGCAACCTCGGGTGTACGCGCAGCCGCCGGGCCAGCGCCGCCCGCCACGCCGCGTACGCCCCGGCCTCGGCCGAGCCCGCCGCCATCACGCGGTCCCAGCCGCGCAGCCGCAGCAGCAGCGCGCGGGCGGGTTCGTCGAGCCGGCCGGGGTCGAGCCGGTCGAGGAGCCGGTACAGCGGGCCGGCCGGGAGGCGGTCGTCGGTGTGCACGATGGACGGTTCGGCGTCCTGGGCGAGCAGCTCCCGGATCCGGCGGGCCCGGTGCGGCGGGGCGAAGTCGGTGCCGTGTGCGGCCACGTCGTCGCGGCGGTCGTTCGCGCACACCGCCACGCCGTCGACCGGTTCGTCCACGAGCGGCAGGTAGCCACCCCGCCACCGGTAGGCCGGTTCCCAGGCCGGCACGGGCTCCCGGCGGCACCGCTCGTCGCGTACCGGGACCAGGCCGGCGACCAGGCGGCGGACACTGCCCCGGGTGTCGGCGGCGAGCACGCTGTTGACCGGCTCGACCCAGTGTCGCAGCGCGTCGGCCACGTCGTTCGTACGCCGGGCGCGCAGCAGCGGCAGCAGCGCCTCGAAGCCGAGGCGGGCCTCGACCCGGCTCGGGGTACGCAGGGCGATCGCCTCGCCGGTGACCCGGTCGTGGTCGATCACCGGGCCGCGGGGCGTCTCGATCACCTCGACGGTCTCCGGGGCGCCGCCGCGGACCTCGATCTCCTCGACGTGGCGCGTGGCGGGCGTCCAGCCGTCGGCGTCGCGCACCAGCACGCGGTCGCCGTCGCGGCGCAGCCGCTCGCGGTAGAGGTCCTGGTAGTCGGCCATCGCGTTGGTGACGGCCCAGGCCACGTGCCCGGTGTGGCCGAAGTGCGGCACGCCGGGTACGCCGGGGAAGGCGAGACCGACCACGTCGAACTCCGGGCAGGTCAGCCGGACCTGCTGGTAGACGCCGGGTAGTTCGAGCAGCCGGTGCGGGTCACCGGCGATCACCGGGCCGCGTCCGGTGGCCGGGTCGGCGGGCAGCGCCCAGGCGTTGCTGCCCGCCGACGCCGGTCCCTCGACCGCGAACAGTCCGGCCGCCTCGGGGCCGAGCGTGCGGGCCACGTGCGCGTGCCAGAGCTTGTTCGGGAACGTGGAGAACAGCACGTGCTGGACGAGGAACACGCCGAGCGGCGACCAGGGGTGCCAGGGTTCGGGTGCGGTGCCGGTGGCGGCGAACTCGGGTGCGCCGGCGGCGCCCTCGGCGAGTCCGGAGTTGACCCCGTCGACGTACGCCTCGACCCAGCGCCGGGTGTCCGGGTCCAGCCGTTCGTAGCAGCGCCGGGCGGTGTCGTCCAGCCGTACGCGGCGGGCGAACCGGTCCCACGCCAGCTCGGCCGGGCCGACGTGGGCGGAGAGGCGCCCTTCGGCGCGCCAGCGTTCGACGCTGATCTGCCAGGCCCGGTCCGTCGCCGCGACACGCCCCTGCAGGCGCGCGAGCGTGTCGACGTCGCCGGCCTGCAGCTGCGGCACGCCCCACGGATCGCGATCGACGCGTGTCATCGTCTCGCCCCGCCCGGGTGCGCCCGGCGGTGGTTCCATTCGATCGTCAACTTAGGATAACCTCCCCTAACCGACGGCGACCTTACCGCGACAGGCGGACGTCGCCAACCGGCGGTACATGCGGGACAAAACAGGCCGAGTCGCGCTTGCTTGTTAGGCCAGCCTAACCTAACCTGATCGCCGCGGCTCTGGCCGCGCGCCCTGTCCGCACGACCGCTGGGAAGTCGCATGAGTTCGATCGGGAGCCCGACCGGCGCCGCGCCCACCGACACCGGCCGCACCGCCGCCGAGGCACGCGGCCACCTGTTCAACGCCGGCTCGCTCGGGCGGTACCGGGACGTGCTCGCCCGCGGCGTCGACCGGGTCGCCCGCCGGGTGGCCGAGGTGGACGCGCCGTTCACCGGCGTCACGCCCGACGAACTGGCGCCGCTCATCGGCGGCATCGACCTGGACCGGCCGCTGGGCGACACCGACGCCGCCCTGGACGAGCTGCACGACGTGTGGCTGCGCGACGCCGTGTACTTCCACCACCCGCGCTACCTGGCCCACCTCAACTGCCCGGTGGTCATCCCGGCGCTGCTCGGGGAGGCGGTGCTCAGCGCCGTCAACTCCTCACTGGACACCTGGGACCAGAGCGCCGGCGCGACGCTGATGGAGCGGCGGCTGATCGAGTGGACGGCCGGGCGCATCGGGCTGGGACCGGCCGCCGACGGGGTCTTCACCAGCGGCGGCACCCAGTCGAACCTCCAGGCGCTGCTGCTGGCACGCGAGGAGGCGTACCGCCGGGTGGTGGGCGGCGCCGACGGCCGGCCGGACCGGCCGGCGGTGCTGTCCCGGCTGCGGATCATCACCTCCGCGGCCGGGCACTTCAGCGTGCAGAAGGCCGCCAAGCTGCTCGGACTGGCCGCCGACGCGGTGCTCACCGTGCCCACCGACGCGAACCGCCGGATGCGCACCGACGAGCTGGCCCGCGTGATCGACAGCTGCCGTCGCGACGGCCGCGTGGTGATGGCCGTCGTCGCCACCGCCGGCACCACCGACTTCGGCACCGTCGACCCGCTGCCGGAGATCGCCGACATCTGCGCCGGCGCGGGCGTCTGGCTGCACGTCGACGCCGCGTACGGCTGCGGGCTGCTGGTCTCCCCCACCCGCCGGCACCTGCTCGACGGCATCGAGCGGGCCGCGTCGGTGACTGTGGACTACCACAAGTCGTTCTTCCAGCCGGTCAGCTCCAGCGCGCTGCTGGTCCGCGACGGCCGGACGCTGCGCCACGCCACCTGGCACGCCGACTACCTCAACCCGGCCCGGGCGGTCGAGCAGGGCATCCCGAACCAGGTCGACAAGAGTATCCAGACCACTCGCCGGTTCGACGCCTGCAAGCTCTGGCTGACCCTGCGGATCATGGGGCCGGACGCGATCGGCGCGCTGTTCGACCAGGTCGTCGACCTCGCGGCGCAGGCGTGGCGGCGGCTCGACGCCGACCCGCGGTTCGAGGTGGCCGCCCCGTCGCAGCTGAGCACGGTGGTCTTCCGCTACCGGCCCCCCGGCCTCGCCCCCGACCTGGTCGACGAGGCCAACCTGCACGCCCGCGACGCGCTCGCCGCCTCCGGCGCGGCACTGGTCGCCGGGACCCGGGTCGACGGCGCCCACCACCTGAAGCTCACCCTGCTCAACCCCGAGACCACTGTGGACGACGTCGCCCACGTGCTGGATCTCATCGCCGACCACGCCGCCTGGTACGCCCGGACCGCGACCGCCGCCGAGCTGTCCTGCCCGGTCGGCTGACCCCCGTCGAGGAGAACGAGAACCCCCATGTCGACCCACGACTTCATCGCCGTCGGGCTGGGCCCCTACAACCTCGGCCTGGCCTGCCTCACCGCACCGATCGACGACCTCGACGGGCTGTTCCTGGAGGCCCGCGACAGCTTCGACTGGCACCCCGGCATGCTGCTGGAGTCCACCCGGCTCCAGACGCCGTTCATCGCCGACCTGGTCACGCTCGCGGACCCCACCTCGCCGTACTCGTTCCTGAGCTACCTGAAGGAGACCGGCCGGCTCTACCCGTTCTACATCCGGGAGAGCTTCTTCCCGCTGCGCGCCGAGTACAACGACTACTGCCGCTGGGCCGCCGCCAAGCTGCCGAACCTGCGCTTCCGGCACACCGTCACCGCCGTCGAACACGACGAGGCCGACGACCGGTACGTGGTGCACGCGGACACGCCGGACGGGCCGGTCACTCACCGGGCCCGGCACCTCGTGCTCGGCACCGGCACCCCGCCGTACCTGCCGCCGGCCTGCGCCGGGCTGGGCGGTGACCTGATCCACAACTCGCGCTACCTGGAGCACCGGGAGGCGCTGCGGGCCAAGGACAGCATCACGATCGTCGGCAGCGGCCAGAGCGCGGCCGAGATCTACCACGACCTGCTCGGCGACATCGACACGTACGGCTACCAGCTCACCTGGGTGACCCGCTCACCCCGGTTCTTCCCGCTGGAGTACACCAAGCTGACGCTCGAGATGACCTCGCCGGACTACGTGGACTACTTCCACGCGCTGCCCGAGCCGACCCGCTACGCGCTGGAGGCCGCGCAGAAGCCGCTGTTCAAGGGCATCAACGCCGACCTGATCAACGACATCTACGACCTGCTGTACGCCAAGAGCCTGCACGGTCCGGCGCCGACCCGGCTGCTGACCAACACCGAACTGGTCGAGGCGGCGTACGCCGACGGCCGCTACCGGCTCGGGCTGCGCCACACCGAGCAGGACCGCGCGTTCACGCTGGAGACGCAGGGGCTGGTGCTCGCCACCGGCTACCACTACCGGGTGCCGGAGTTCCTCGCGCCGGTGAGGGACCGGCTGCGCTTCGACGCGCACGGCCGCTTCGACGTGGCCCGCAACTACAGCATCGACCACACCGGCCGGGGCGTGTTCCTCCAGAACGGCGGCACCCACACCCACAGCATCACCTCGCCCGACCTGGGCATGGGCCCGTACCGCAACTCGTGGCTGATCCGGGAGATGACCGGCCGGGAGCACTACCCGGTGGAGAAGGCCATCGCCTTCCAGGAGTTCGGCGCGCCGGCCGGAGCGCCGGCATGAGCGCCCGCATGACCACCTTCACCCGCGTCGACGACGCGCTGGGCGAGTTCACGCTGCGCCCGCTGGACCCGGACGCCGACGCCGCGCTGCTGCACCGCTGGGTGACCCATCCCAAGTCCGCGTTCTGGCTGATGCAGGACGCCGACGTGGACGCGGTCGCCGAGGAGTACCGGCGCATCGCCGACCACCCGCACCACGACGCGTACCTGGGGTCGTGGCGCGGCACCCCGGCGTTCCTGGCCGAACGGTACGACCCGGCGCACGTCGAGCTGGTCGGCCTGTACGACCCGGAGCCCGGCGACGTGGGCATGCACTTCCTCTGCGCACCCGCCGACACGCCGGTGCACGGCTTCACCCGTGCCGTCATCACCACGGTGATGGCCTGGCTGTTCGCCGACCCGGCGACCCGCCGGGTGGTGGTGGAGCCGGACGTGCGCAATACCGCCGTGCACGCACTGAACGCGGCCGTCGGCTTCACCGTCGTCGGCCCGATCCGCAAGCCCGAGAAGGAGGCGCTGCTCAGCGTCTGCACCCGGGACCAGTTCCGGGCCGCCACCGGCGCGCCCGCAGGCGAGGAAGGGGCACCGGCGTGAACGCCAGCGCATCCGTGGACCACCTGACCCCCGAGGCGTGGGCGACGGCCAACCGGCTGCTGGTGCGCAAGGCGCTCGCCGAGTTCGCCCACGAACGCCTGATCACCCCCGAGCCCGCCGGACCCGGGCAGTGGCTGGTCCGCAGCGACGACGGCACCGTCGAGTACCGGTTCGCCGCGCAGCGGCTGGCGCTGGACCACTGGCAGATCGACCCGGACAGCATCGTGCGCCGCCGCGACGACGCGGACCTGCCGCCCGACGCCGTCGACCTGTGCGTGGAGCTGCGCGGCGCGCTCGGCCTCACCGACGCGATCCTGCCGGTCTACCTGGAGGAGATCACCTCCACGCTGGCCGGGACCGCGTACAAGCTGGCCAAGCCCGCGCGGAGCGCCGCCGAGCTGGCCGCCGCCGACTTCCAGGCGATCGAGACCGGCATGACCGAGGGGCATCCCTGCTTCGTGGCGAACAACGGCCGCATCGGCTTCGGCGTGCACGAATACCACGCGTACGCCCCGGAGGCCGCCGCGCCGGTACGGCTGCTCTGGCTCGCCGCGCACCGCGACCACACCACGTTCACCTGCGCCGATGACCTGGACTACGACACGCTGGTCCGGGCCGAGCTGGGCGAGCAGACGCTGGCCGGGTTCACCGCCACGCTCACCGGGCTGGGCCTGGACCCGGCCGACTACCTGTTCGTGCCGGTGCACCCGTGGCAGTGGTGGAACAAGCTCGCCGTCACGTTCGCCGGTGAGGTGGCCCGGCGCCGGCTGGTCTGCCTCGGCGAAGGGCCGGACGAATACCTCGCGCAGCAGTCCATCCGCACCTTCTTCAACGTCAGCGACCCGGCGAAGCACTACGTCAAGACCGCGCTGTCGGTGCTGAACATGGGCTTCATGCGTGGCCTGTCCGCCGCGTACATGGAGGCGACGCCCGCGATCAACGACTGGCTGGCCGGGCTGATCGAGGCCGACCCGGTGCTCAGGCGCACCCGGCTGTCGATCATCCGGGAGCGGGCCGCGATCGGCTACCGCCACCGGCAGTACGAGGCGGCGACCGACCGCTATTCGCCGTACCGGAAGATGCTGGCGGCGCTCTGGCGGGAGAGCCCGGTCCCCGCGTTGGAACCCGGGCGGCGGCTGGCCACCATGGCCTCGCTGCTGCACCTGGACCGCGACGGGCGGTCGCTCGCCGCGGCGCTGATCGACGAGTCGGGGCTGGCGCCGGCCGACTGGTTGCGCCGCTACCTGGACGCCTACCTGGTGCCGCTGCTGCACAGCCTGTACGCCTACGACCTGGCGTTCATGCCGCACGGCGAGAACGTCATCCTGGTGCTGCACGGCGGCGCCGTGGAGCGGGTCGTCTTCAAGGACATCGCCGAGGAGATCGTGGTGATGGACCCGGACGCGGACCTGCCCGAGCGGGTGGGACGGATCCGGGCCGCCGTGCCCGAGGACGAGAAGATCCTGTCCATCTTCACCGACGTCTTCGACTGTTTCCTGCGGCACCTGAGCGCCGCCCTGCACACCCAGGGCGTGCTGGACCAGGACGGGTTCTGGCGCACGGTGGCCGAGTGCGCCGCCGACTACGCCGCGACGGTGCCGCACCTGGCCGACCGGATGCGCCGGCACGACCTGTTCGCGCCGGAGTTCACGCTGTCCTGCCTCAACCGGCTCCAGCTGCGCAACAACCAGCAGATGGTCGACCTGTCCGACCCGTCGGCCGCGTTGCAGTTCGCCGGCACCCTGGTCAACCCGCTCGCCCCGTACGCGCCACGCGGATGACGAAGCGGGCCGGCGCACCTGGCGCCGGCCCGCTTCAACGGCGGTGGGGACGTCTCAGTTCTCCGCGCGACCGGCCCGCCAGTAGCCCATGAACGCCACCGCGCGCCGGTCCATGCCCCGCTCGGTGACCAGGTGGCGGCGCAGGCCGCGGATCATCGCCGCCTCCCCGGCCAGCCAGGCGTAGAGCGCCGCGCCGTCGGGCCGCTCCGGCACCTCCCAGAGGATGTCCCGGTCCACGTCCACCTCGGCCAGCGGCGCGGCGCCCACCGCGACAGGTACCTGCACCAGGCGACCGGCCACGCTCGTCACGGCCGGGGTGAGCCGGCTGCCGTGCGGGGCGCCGTCGCGGGGCAGCCAGGTCACCGTGACGCCGGCCGGTGCCGCGCAGGGCAGCTCGTCGCCGGTCTCCGGCACCTCCACCAGCGCGTGTCCCCGCGCGTCGGCGGGCAGCCGCTCCAGGATCGCGCAGATCGCCGGCGCGGCGGTCTCGTCGCCTGCGAGCAGCAGCGTCGCCCCGGCGGGCGGCTGGAACTCGACGCCGCCGTGCGGCCCGTCCCAGCCGGCGTCCGGGCCGACCACGGCGATCCGGTCGCCGAGGCGGGCGCGCCGCGCCCACCGGGTCGCCGGGCCGCCGTCGCCGTGCAGCGCCATGTCCACGTCCACCTCGTACGCCTCCGGCCGCACGGCGCGGACCGTGTACGTGCGGATCGGGCTGCGCAGCCCGTCCGGCAGCTCGCGCCACCGCGGGAACCAGTCCGGCCCGTCGGGCAGCTCCCCCGGCGCCCCGTCGACCGGCGGCAGGGCCAGCTTGATCCGCTGGTCGTACCCGTTGTCGGCGAACCGGTCCAGGTCCGGCCCGGTGAGCGTCACCCGCAGGAACGACGGGCCGAGCCGCCGTAGCGCGCGGACCTCAACGGTGAAGACTCGCCAGGGCGCGACGGCCAAGGTGCTGGTCATGCGTCATTCCTCTCACGGCCGGTGGGCGGTTCGTGGGTGAACGGGTCAACGGGCCGCTGCCGCGGCGCGGGAACGCCACAGCAGCCAGACGAAGTACGGGGTGCCGATCAGTGCGGTGACCAGACCGGCGGGGATCTGGGCGGGGGCGATGACGGTGCGGCCGAGCGTGTCGGCGAGGCTGACCAGGGTGGCGCCGAGCAGCACCGCGACCGGCAGGACGCGGGTGTGCCGCCCGCCGACCAGCGCGCGGGCCGCGTGCGGCGCGACCAGGCCGACGAAGCCGATCACGCCGACCGCCGACACGGCGGTGGCGGTGAGTATCGCCGCCAGGCCGAGCGCGACCAGCCGGGCGTGCTCCAGCCGGACCCCGAGCACGCGGGGCGTGTCGTCGTCGAGCGCGAGCAGGTCCAGCTCGCGGCGTACGGCGGCCACCAGCGGCAACGCGATCAGCAGCGCGATCGCCACCGGCAGCACCTGCGGCGCGGTACGCCCGTAGGTGGAGCCGGACAGCCAGGTCAGCGCCTTGCCGGTGTTCCACGGGTCGGACGACACCACGATGAACGTGATGACCGCCGTACCGCCCTGCCAGACCGCGAAGCCGATCAGCACCAGCCGGTCGGAGTTGAGCCCGCGCCGCCGCGCCAGGCCGTAGACCAGCGCGAACGCGGCGACGGCGCCGAGTCCGGCGGCGCCGGACAGGGCGAGCACGCCGGCCATCGGCGCGAACGTCAGCAGCGACACCGCGCCGATGCCGGCGCCGCCGGTGATGCCGAGGATGCCCGGTTCGGCGAGCGGGTTGCGGCACACCGCCTGCACCGTGGTGCCGGCCAGGGCCAGCGCGGCGCCGGCCAGCAGCGCCGCGGTGACGCGCGGCCAGCGGGCGTCCAGCACGAAGGTGTACGCCGGCCCGGTGCGGCCCTGAACCCAGTTGACGATGTCGCCGAGCAGCACCCAGGTGTCACCGAAGAGCATGCCGAGCACCAGCGCGGCGGTGACGACGACCGCGCAGAGCGCGATGACCACGGCGACGAAGCCGCGGGAGCGTACGGCGGCGTGACCGCCCGGCGCCTGCCGGGTCGGCCCGGCGTCGCGGTGGCGGCGGGCCAGCCAGATCAGCAGCACCGCGCCGAAGAGCGTGGTCACCACGCCGGTCGGCACGTCGACGCCGGCCTGCCCGCCGAGCACGGCCCGCAGCAGCACGTCGGAGCCGAGCACGATGACCACGCCGACGATGCCGGCCAGCGGCATCAGGACCCGGTGCCGGTGCACCTCGGGCACCCACTTGCCGAGCAGTCGGACGATCACCGGCGCGCCGAGGCCGACGAAGCCGATCGGCCCGGCCATTGTGACCGCCGCGGCGGAGAGCAGCACCGCCAGCAGCACCACTGTGAGCCGGGTGCGGCGCACGTTGAGCCCGAGCACGGTGGCGGTGTCGTCGCCGAGGGCGAGCAGGTCCAGCCGGTGCCCGAGCGCCACGAGCAGCAGCGCGGCGACCCCGATCACGGGGGCGAGCTGGGTGAACGCGACCAGGTCGCCCTGCACGAGCGAGCCGTTGCCCCAGGCGAACAGGCCGATGGTGGACTGCTCGAACAGCAGCAGGAGCAGCATGGTCACCGAGGCCAGCGCCATCGCGGTGGCCGAGCCGGCGAGGATGAGCCGGGTGGTGGCGGCCTGGCCGCCGGCCGAGAGCAGCATGACCAGGGAGGCGGCGGCGAGGCCGCCGCAGAACGCCAGGCCGCCCGAGGGCAGCGCCGGCAGCGCGATCCCGAACGCGGCGGTGGAGACGATCGCCAGATGCGCGCCCGCGTTGACCGCGAGCGTGTCCGGCGAGGCGAGCGGGTTGCGGGTGGTCGACTGCAGCGCGGCGCCGGCGAAACCGAGCGCGACGCCGACGGCGAGGCCGGTGAGCAGCCGGGGCAGGCGGGAGGCGACGAGGATCCGGGCGGCCTCGTCGTCACCACCGGTGAGCAGCCGGAGCAGGTCCAGCGCCCCCACCGACGACGTGCCCTGGGTGAGGTGCACCGCGGTGATCGCGACGAGCACGACGGCGGCGAGGGTGAACGCGCCGGCGACCCGGCTGCGCCGGGCAGGCGGCGGCCCGACCGGGGCCGGCCTGGTGGCCGGCCCCGGCGGGGCGGGGGCGGTCATCGCGCTCAAGCCGTGTAGACCTTGACGAGCTCGTCGATGTACTGCTTGGCGGACAGCGTGCCGCCGAAGGTCCAGATGCCGTTGGGCATCTTGTGCAGCTTGTTCTGCTGCACGAACGGCAGGGAGCGCCAGATCGCGTTGCCGGCGAGGCCGTCGGCGAACACGTCGGTGCCGTCCGAGGCGTTGTAGAAGAAGTGCAGGTCCTGGCTCTTGAGGACGTTCATGCCCTCGACGTCGGTCTGGCCCAGGCCCCACATCTCGTCGGTCTTGCCGGTCCAGGCGTTCTTGAGGCCGAGCTGGATGCCGAGCTGGGAGACGAGCGCGCCCTGGCCGAACATCCGGATCGAGACGGTGCTGCCCTCCTTCCAGCCGTCGGCGATGGCGAACTGCTTGCCGGCCGCCCCGGCGTCGGCGATCTTCTTCTTGCCGTCGGCGATGGCGGCGTCGAAGTCGGCGAGCAGCTTGTCCGCCTGGGCGGTACGACCGGTCGCGGTGGCGATCATCTTCAGGTCCGCGCGCATCCGGCCGATGTTGTCGGAGGCGTCGCTGCCCTTGGTGACCAGCACCGGGACGTACTTCTCCAGCTGGGTGACGACGGCGGAGCCGCGCTCGGCCTCCATCACCACGAGGTCCGGCTGGAGGGCGACGATGGAGTCGACGCTCGGCTCACCCCGGGTGCCGACGTCCTTGACGCCCGGGTCGAGCGGGGCGGCGGTCACCCAGGTGGCGTACCCCTTGGGGTCGGCCACGCCGACCGGCATCACGCCGAGGCCGACGAGCATCTCCACCTCGCCCCACTCCAGGCCGACGACCTTGGTGGCGGGGCTCTTGAGGGTGATGGTCTTGCCCCGGCTGTCGGTGACGGTGACCGGGCCGGTCGACGCGGCGTCGGAGGGGGACGGTGCGGCGGCGGGCTCCTCGGTGGTGCCGCAGCCGGCGATCAGCAGCGCGCCGGCCGCGGCGGCGGCGAGCAGGGTCATGCGGGTACGCAACATCGGTTTCTCTTCTGTGTGCAGGAATCGGTCAGGCACAGACGCGGGTCGTGTGCCGGCCGACGGGACGAGTGGAGAGCAGGTTGGTGACCGGGTCGACGGTCACCTCGACGCGGATGCCGTAGGCCTCGGTGAGCGCCGCCTCGGTGAACACCTCGTGCGGCGTGCCGGCACCGCGTACCCGGCCTTCGTGCAGGAGCACGACCTGGTCGGCGACGGCAGCCGCCTGGTTGAGGTCGTGCAGCACCACACCGACGGCGACGCCGGCGGTGTCGGCGAGTTCGCGCATCAGGTCGAGGATCTCCACCTGGTAGCGCAGGTCCAGGAACGTGGTCGGCTCGTCCAGCAGCAGGATCGCGGTGTCCTGAGCCAGGCAGGTGGCCAGCCACACGCGTTGCAGCTCACCGCCGGACAGCTCGTCGACCGGCCGGGCGGCCATGGCGTCGACGCCGGTGACCCGCATGGCCCGGTCGATGGCGGCCGGCCCGTCGAGGTCGTTCGCGCGCCACCGCTGCCGGTACGGGTGCCGGCCGTACCCGACCACGTCGCGCACCGTCACCCCGCTGGGGGTGGGGCGGCTCTGCGCGAGCAGCGTCACCCGGCGGGCGAAGTCCCGGGCGGACAGCGACCGGGCCGGCGTGCCGTCGGCGAGCACGATCTCGCCGTGCTCCAGCGGGTGCAGGCGGGCCAGCCCGCGCAGCAGCGTCGACTTGCCGCTGCCGTTCGGGCCGACCAACGCGGTCACTGCCGCGGGCCGCAGCGTGATGGCGGCGTCGTGGACCACCGTCGTGCCGTGATAGCCCAGCCGCAGGTCACTGCCGCTCAAGCCGTCGGCTCGCACCGTTCTGCTCGTCACGGAGGTTAGGCTAACCTAAGACTTGATCGTGCTGTCAAGCCGGTCCTTCGGTCCGATCTCCTCCCCCGCCCTCACCCCCGCCCGGGTCGATCATGAGGTTGACGGCGTCGTCGATCTCCGATCCGGCCGCCAACCTCATGATCGACGGGGTGGTTGCGGTGCGGGTCAGAGGGAGACCGGCCGGCCGCCGAGGGTCACCGTCAGGCGGCCGTCGCCGGCAAAGGACCAGGCCAGGGCACCGGAGTACGTGGCGCAGCGGGAGCCGTTGGAGCCGGACCAGAACTGGTTCGAGCCATCCACGTTGCCGACGGTCTTGTCGTTCGAGCCACCGCCGGCGAAGCGGCAGGAGGTGTTGCTCCGGAACACCGAGGTGCCGGCGTCGAACGAGAAGTTGCGTTCGGTGTTGTCGATGCTCAGGTTGTTCGAGATGGTCATCGTGCCCGGGTTGCGGTTGAACGTGAATCCGTGCTTGCCGTTGCGGTACGCGATGGTGCGCCGGACGGTGTGGTTGACAGCGATGTCCTCGCCGCCGAGCTTGAAGCCGTTGCGGTCGCCGTTGCCGTTCTGCGTACCGTTGCTCAGCGTGCCGTTGCTGAAGGCCAGCGAGTCCTCGATGGTCACCGTGCCGATCGCGCCGGTGTCGGACTTGGTGTAGAGGTCCCATCCGTCGTCGATGTTGTGGTGCGACACCGCGTACCGGAAGACGTTCCCGCCGCCGACGGTGAGCTTGGCCGCGAAGCCGTCGGCGTCCTCGCCGTCGGAGTCGGCGTTGTCGTGCGACTCCACACTGACCATCAGGTTGTTGGCGGGCCACTGGTCGCGGGGCGTGCTGGAGGCGATCCGGGACAGCTGCAGCCCGGTGTCGCGGTTGAACCGGGTCACCGTCCGCTCGATGATGTTGTTGCTGCCGCCGACGAAGATGCCGTTGTCACCGGCCCGCTCCACCACGAGCCCGCGCACGTGCCAGTACGACGCGTTGAGCGCCAGTCCCCGGTTGGCCGGGTCCTCGCTCATCGCCGAGAAGTTGAGGATCGGCGTCTCGCCGGGGTAGGCGTACAGGTTCTTGCGGGCGCTCGACGTGCCGTTGTTGCCGGCGGCGACGGTGACCGTCTGGGACAGGTTGTACGTGCCGCCGCGCAGGTAGATCGTGCCGCCGGCGCCGACGCGGGTGATCGCCGCGGCGATCGTGGTGGGGCTGGCCTGGGTGCCGGCCGCGCCGGCGGTGCCGTTCGGCGCGGCGTAGATCGCGCCGCCGGCCGGCGGCGGCGTGCTGGGGGGTGGCGTGCTCGGGGGCGGGCTGCTCGGCGGCGGGCTGCTCGGCGGCGGGGCGCTGGTCGGCGTGCCGGTGGTCGGGGTGACGCCGCCGGTGCAGGTGACGCCGTTGACGGCGAACGTGGACGGCACCGGGTTGCTGCTGTTGTTCCAGGTGCCGTTGAAGCCGAACGACGTGCTCGCGTTGGTGCCCAGGCTGCCGTTGTAGCTGACGTTCGCGGCCCGGACGGACGCGCCGCCGGCGGTGATCTCGGCGCCCCAGGCCTGCGCGACTGTCTGCCCGGCGGCGAAGGTCCAGGTGACGGCCCAGCCGTCGAGCGGGTCGCCGAGGTTGGTCAGGTTGACGTTGGCGGTGAAGCCGCCGCCCCACTGCGCGGTGACGGCGTAGTCGACGCGGCAGCCGGCGGCCGCCTGCGCGGCGGTCGCGCCGACGGCCAGGCCGGACGCGGCGAGCGCGGCCGTCGCCGCGGCCGAGGTCCACAACACCGTACGGCGGTGTCGGTTGATCATGGTGCACTCCTCCGGGGTGGTGGTGCAGTGCCCGCGCCGCAACGGCACCGATGCCCGGTCGGTGTCAGGGCGGGCCTTGTCGCCCGGACGTCCGTGTCGCCACGGACGAACGCTCACGCCTCCCGCTCAGTAAGCGCTTTCAGCGCAGCCTAACGACGGGCGTCGATACGGTCAAACCTCGGCCGACGCTGAACGATCTCGCCGCACCGTCCGTATCCACTGCCGACGGGAACATCGGCCGGAACCGCGATGCCGGAGCGGGCACGAGCACGATTCCTCCAGTCGTCACTTCGCACCGCGGAGGCGGCGCGGCGGTCGCCGCACCCGCCCTCCCGGTCAACCAGAGGAGAGGTGCATGGCCAGGGGTACGCGCAAGACCGCGGTCCTGAAGCTCGGCGGGGTGGGCGCCCTCGCGGCGCTGCTGTTCGCCGGCGGACTGCAACTGGCGTCGGCGGGCGAGAACAACCGCCCGGCTACCACTGCCGCCGCGCAGACCGTGAACTGCCCGACCGTACGCGACAAGCTGCCCGCCGTCCCCGCGGCGGCGTCGGCCCAGGTGGAACGGGAACTGGCCAACCTGGACCAGGAGATCGTCCGGCAGAACGAGCGGCTGGCCCGGCAGGCGGTACGCCCCGAGGGCGGACCGGCGTTCATCGACAACGCCATCCTCGGCCCGCTGCGCAGCAAGCGCGTCGCCGTGCTCGACCGCATCGAGATCGCCTTCAACCGAATCGGCGCGCAGCGGCCGGACCTGGACGCGCTGGCGACCTGCACGCTCAACGCCCCGGGCGTGCCGAGCGCCGTCAACGGTGGCGCCGGCCAGGCCGGCAACGGCAACGGCAACGGGCAGGCCGGTAACGGCAACGGCAACGCCGGGGGTCAGAACGGCAACGCGGGCGGCCAGAACGGCAACGCCGGCGGTGCGGCGCGGACCGTCAACTGCCCCCGGGTCGCGCTGCCCGCCGTTCCGGCGTCGGCCGCCGGTCAGGTGCAGGCCGAACTGGCCACGCTGGACAAGCAGATCACCGAGGCCAACGCCCGCCTCGCCCAGCTCGCGGTACGCCCCGAGGGCGGACCGGCGTTCATCGACAACGCCGTCCTCGGCCCGTTGCGCAGCAAGCGCGTCGCGGCGCTCGACCGCATCGAGATCGCGTTCAACCGGGTCGGCGCGCAGCGGCCGAACCTGGACGGGTTCGCCACCTGCGGCCTGAACTGATCCGGCCCGGTCGCGGCCCGGCGGTGCGCATCCCGCCGGGCCGCGACCGTGCTCACAACGGCCCGAACACGTCCCCCGGGTCGGCGTTCAGGGTGAGCGTCTCCAGCACGGTGAGCAGGCTGCGCTCCTCGTACCGGAAGTGCGACTCCATGACCGCCGCCACCCCCTCCAGGTGCCGGGCCAGTTCCCCGGGCGGGGCGTCGCGGGCCACCGCCGCGCTCAGCCCGGTCAGCAGGTACCCGATCATCGAGTGGTCCTGCCGCAATCGGTCCAGCGTGTCGCGCAACCCGGGATGCCGCGTCGCGATCGCCGGGAAGAGGCTGTGGTCCTCGCCCTCGTGATGCGCGGTCAGCGCCGCGCAGAACCCGTGGCAGAACAACAGCAGGTCACGCGTCGCGGGACGGGCCGGCTCACCGTCGGCCAGCGCCTGCCGGGTCACCTCCAGCGCCTCGCGCAGCCGCTCGTGCACGGCCCGCATCTCCCGGCTCCAGGCCACCAGCCTGGTCTGTTCGCCCTCAGCCATGAGGCGAGGGCGAAGGGACGACGAGTGTCATCGTCGTGCTCCCTTCGATCCGGCGCCTCCATGCCTGACACGGTCTGCCACCGGCACGCGACGCTTGCCCGAGCATAGCCAGGACGGCGCCCGTCGGGTGTCCCGCGCGCGCGGACGGGCCCGGTGCGAGGAATGGGACGACGCGAACGCCGGCGCTCCGGGTGGCCGCGCGGTCGTACGCTGAAGCAACCATGCATGTCCATTTCGCGTTGCTCGGCCCGCTGACGGTGACGCGCGACGGCGTGGCGGTCGGCCTCGGCTCGGCGAAGCAGCAACTGGTTCTCACGGCGTTGCTGCTGCGGCGGGGGGAGGCGGTCTCCGCCGACGAGCTGGCGACGTTGGTGTGGGGCGACCGGCCACCCACCTCGGCCGCGGCGAACCTGCGCACCTACCTGCGTGGCCTCCGGCAGGCGCTCGGCGCGTCCGGCGCCGAGCGGATCCGCACCACCCCCGGCGGCTACCTGCTACGGGTCGAGCCGGGCGAGTCGGACCTGGACCGGTTCGACGTGGCGGCGGCCCGGGGCCGGGCCGCCCTGGCGGCGGGCGACCCGGCGACGGCGGACACGGAACTGGCCGACGCGCTGGGGCTGTGGCGTGGGCCGGTGCTGGCCGGACTCCCGCTGCCCGGGCCGCTCGCCGGCCGTGTCGCCCGGATCGAGGAGCGGCGGCTGCTGGCCGAGGAGGACCACGCGGCGGCACGGCTGGCGCTCGGCGAAGCGGCCCGGGTGATCCCCGGACTGCGCGCGCTGCTCGACCGTCACCCGCTGCGCCAGCGCGCGTGGGCGCAGCTCATGACCGCTCTCTACCAGCTCGGCGACGTCTCCGGCGCGCTGGCGGCGTTCCGCCGGGCCCGCCGGGTGCTGGCGGAGGAGACCGGTATGGACCCGAGCCCGGAACTCACCCGCCTGCACGACGACATCCTGCACCACCGCCTCGCTCGGGGCCCGGCCGCCGCGCCACCGGCGGGTGCCGGGCCGGAGGCCACGACGCACCACCGGCCGCGTCAGCTTCCGCTCGCCGCCGCCGGTTTCGTCGGACGCGACGCCGAACTCGCGGTGCTCGACGCGACGCTCGGCGAACGGCCGGACGGACGCGACTCGGTGCGCATCGTCACGGTCAGCGGAATGGCCGGGGTGGGCAAGACCACGCTGGCGCTGCACTGGGCGCACCGGGCCGCCGGCCGGTTCCCGGACGGCCAGTTGTACGTCAACCTGCGCGGCTACGACGAAGGCGACACGGTGCCCGCGGCCGACGCCCTGCTCACCTTCCTGGAGGCACTCGGCGTGCCGGCCGGCCGGATCCCGGGCGGCGTCGACGGCCGGGCGGGCCTGTTCCGCAGCCTGCTGGCCCCGCGCCGGATGCTCGTGGTGCTCGACAACGCCCGCGACGCCGCGCAGGTACGCCCGCTGCTGCCGGGCGCGGGCCGCTGCGCGGTCCTGGTGACGAGTCGCGACCAGCTCAGCGGACTGGCGGTGGCGGAGGGCGCCCGGCCGTTGACGTTGGGCGTGCTGACCGCCGAGGAGTCGACGCTGCTGCTGCGCGGCCGGATCGGCGCGGACCGGGTCGCCGCCGAGCCGGAGGCCACCACCGAGATGATCGAGTCGACCGGCCGCCTGCCGCTGGCGCTCTCGATCGTGGCGGCGCGCGTCGCGGCCCGGCCGACCTTCCCGCTGGACGCGGTGGCGGCACAGCTTCGGCCGCCCGGGACACGGCTGGGACTGCTGGCCGAGGGCGACGTCCGGCGGGCCTTCTCCTGGTCGTACCGGGCGCTGAGCACCGACGCGGCCTGCCTGCTGCGCCTGCTGGGGTTGCATCCCGGCCCGGACCTGACCCTCGACGCCGCCGCCGCGCTGCTCGGCGCCCCCGCGTCGGCTGTCACTCCGCTGCTGCTGGAGCTGAGCCGCCTGCACCTGCTGACCGAGCACCGGCCCGACCGGTACGTGCTGCACGACCTGCTGCGGTCGTACGCGGTGGAGCTGGCCCGGGAGCGCGACCGCCCCCAGGAGCGGGACGCGGCCGTCCGGCGGCTGCTCGACCACTACCTACGCACCGCGCTCGCCGCCGCCGTGCTGCTCCAGCCGACCTGGACACCGCTCGAACCGGTGCCGCTCGGGCCGGCGGACGTACCCGTGCCGTTGCCGGACCGGATCGCGGCGCAGCGCTGGTTCCAGGCCGAGCGCCCGGTGCTGTTGCGGGTGCTGCGGCAGGCCGGCGAACCCGGCCTCGAGCGGTACGCCGGCCGGCTCGCCTGGGCGCTCGCCGCCTACCTGGCGCCTCGCGGGCTGTTCCAGGACCAGCTGACCGTCCAGCGGGTGGCGCTGGACGCGGCGAAGCGGATCGGCGATCGGCAGGCCGAGGCGGTGGCACGCCGGATGCTGGCCCGCGCGCTGATGCGGCTGGGCGACCGGGACGCGGCCGAGCACCATCTGCGGCGCGCCCTGGGCATGTACGAGCAACTCGGCGATCTGGCCGGCCTCGCCCTGATCCTGCGGCACTACACCGAGCTGTGCACCCAGAGCGACCGGCTGGACGAGGCGCTCGCGTACAGCGTCGAGGCGCTGCGCGTGTCCCGGCTGACCGGCAACGAGTACGCGGTGGCGCGGGCGCTTAACAGCAAGGGCTACCTGCACGCGCTCACCGGGGACTACCGGCAGGCGGTCGACGACTGCACCGAGGCGCTCGACCGGCAGCGGCGGATGGACGACCGGGTGGGGCAGGCGGCGACGCTGGACAGCCTCGGGTTCGCCTACCACCGGCTCGGTGACCCGAAGCGGGCCGCGGAGTGCTACGAGCAGTCGGTCGCGCACTTCGGGGCGTCGGTCAACCGGTTCCACGAGGCGCTGACCCTGATCCGCCTGGGCGAGGCGCGCGAGGCGACGGCGGACACCGCCGGCGCCGCCGAGGCGTGGCGGCGGGCGGTGCGGATCTACGACGACCTGGGTGATCCGGCCGCCGACGAACTCCGGCGACGGCTGGCCCGGCTGCCACCGGGCTGACCCGGCCACGGGTCAGCCCGGCCGGGCGTTCTGCAGCTGGTCGCGGATCAGGGCCTCGTAGGGGCCGCCACGGGCGACCAGTTCCTCGTGCGTGCCCTGCTCCACCAGGCGTCCGTCCTCCATCACGCCGATCAGGTCGGCGTTGACCACGGTGCTGAGCCGGTGCGCGATCACGATCCGGGTGCACGACAACGCGGTGAGCACCTCGTCCACCCGGCGTTCGGTGACCACGTCCAGGTGACTGGTCGCCTCGTCCAGGAGCAGCAGCGGCGGGTTGTGCACGAGGGCGCGGGCCAGCGCCAGACGTTGCCGCTGGCCCCCGGAGAGCCCGCCGCCGCCCTCGGTCAGCCGTGTCTCGTACGCCATCGGCATCGCCATGATCTCGTCGTGGATCTGCGCGCGCTGCGCGGCGAGCACGACCTCCTCGTAGGTGGCGGACGGGTGGCCGAGGGAGATGTTCTCGCGGACCGATCCGGCGAACAGCGCGGGATCCTGCGTCACCATGCCGCACGAGCGGCGCAGCTCGCGGAAGTCGAGGTCCTGAAGCAGCCGCCCGTCGAAACGCACCTCCCCCTCGGTCGGCACGTACAGCCCGATCACCGTCTTGGCCAGCGTCGTCTTGCCCGATCCGGTCCGGCCGACCAGCGCCACCTTGGCGCCGGCCGGCACGGTGAGGTGGATGCCGCGTACCGCCCAGTCGGCGTTGCTGCTGTACCGCATGCCCACGCCGGTGAGCGTCACCTGGCCGGTGATACGCCGCCCCGGCCGGCTCGCCGAGGTGTCCTGTTCGGCGTTCTCGTCCATGACGTCGCGGATCCGCTCCAGGTGCGTGCCGACGGTCTGGAGCTGCCGGGCGGTGTTGACCAGACCCATCAGCGGGGTGAGCACGGCGGCGGCGAGCGCGTTGAGCGCCAGCATCGTGCCCAGCGACATCCGGCCGGCGACGACCTGGTGGGCGCCGACCCACAGCAGCAGCATCGGCGAGCCCATCCGGAAGGCGGACAGGAGCGCCTCGACGCCGGTCTCCAGCCGGCGGCGGTGCAGGGAGGCGAACTGCCGGCTCTGGAACAGCCCGGACCAACGTCCGAGGACCTGCTGCTCGGCGCCCATCGCCTTCACGGTCTCCGCGCCCGCCAGCACCTCGACCGCGTAGTTCTGCTCCTCGGCCTGAGCCGCGATGTCGCGGTGGGTGCGTTCCCGCATCGGCCGGTAGGTCGCCACGATCGCGGCGAGCTGAAGCAGGCCCAGCCCGAGCACCAGTCCGGCGTAGAGCGGGGTGAGCGCCAGCAGCAGGCCGATGTAGACGACCACGAACAGTCCGTCGAGGACCAGCGACATGGTCTGGCTGGTGACCATGTCGCGGATGACGGTGTTGCTGGACATCCGCATGAGCAGGTCGCCGCTGCTGCGGAGCTGGAAGTAGGAGTACGGGAGGGCGAGCAGGTGGTCGAAGAAGCGCCGCATCATGGTGTCGTCCATGCGGGCGTGCAGCACGTTGAGCGCGAGCCCCCGGGTGTAGCTGCCGACGCCCTGGGTGGCCAGCAGCAGGACCATGCCGGCGCCGAGGACGGTCAGCGCGTCGACCTGGCCCTGCCCGATCACCACGTCGACGGCGAACTTGGTGACCAAAGCGGGCAGCAGCACCGCCACCTGGAGCAGCAACGAGACGAGCAGCACGAGGCCGAGCAGCGGGCGGGAGAAGGTCAGCATGCCGCGGGCGAAGCGCAGCGAGGCGAGCCGGCCCGGGCCGGGCCGGCGTTCGAACCGCTCCTGCGGCGTCAGCTCGATGGCGATGCCGGTGAAGCCCTCGCCGAACTCCTCCCGGCTCATCCGCCGCCGGCCCATCGCCGGGTCGACGACGACGGCGCCGCGCCGGTCCCACCGCTCCAGGACCAGATAGTGGCGGAACTTCCAGTGCACGATCGCGGGCAGTTCCAGCTGGTCCAGCGCGTCGAGGTCCACGCTGACCCCGCGTGCCCGCATGCCGTTCTCGCGGGCGAACTGGGCCATCTGCAACGCGGTCGCGCCGTCGCGGCCGATGCCGAGGCGCTCGCGGCACTCCGCGACCGACGTCCAGCGGCGATGCGCGGTCAGGACCATCGCCAGGCACGCGGCGCCGCACTCCGTCGCGCTCATCTGGAGCATCACCGGCACCCGGCGGCGCGGGCGGCGGGAGGTGGTAGCGCTCATCGCAGCGCGTCCGTCGCCTCGGGCAGCAACTGCAGCACTGTGGGTTCGGCGACCACGAGGCTGAGCCGGCCGAAGGCCGTGCCGGCCGGGGCACCGGACAGCAGCACCACGGTGGCCGGGCGGGCGACCGTCGGGGGCAGGCGCCACCGCCCCGCGGCGGCGGCGTCCTCGACGACCTCCGAGCGGACCACTCGCACCGTGGTCCGCCCGGTGTCCTGGTTGAGCGTCGCCTCGTCGCCGGGCGCCGGGGCGAGGCGACCGCCGAACACCGCGACGAGGTACGACCCGTCGGCGCCCACGACGGCGCCGTCGACCGCCTTCGGCACCCGGGTGACCGAGGCGAAGACCAGGCAGGCCAGGAGCAGCGCGGCGAGCGCTGCCAGCGGGCGGCGCGAGGAGCGGATCGGCAACCGGACCGGGACGTCGGGCGGACCGCCCTGGTAGGTGGCCAGCGCCTGCGGGCGGTACGGCCAGATCGGCTGGTCAGCCACGGCGGCCACGCTCCCCCGCCGGCCGCGGCGGTTCGACCAGCAGGATCGACGGGACCCGGTCGGGCGCCGCCAGGCGCAGCAGGTTGTAGCCGATACCGGCGATGCCGCTCATCAGGCCGGGTGTCTCCGCGCCCAGCGGCACCCCGCACAGCCACCCGTCCCGGTCGATGTAGTCGAGGATGCTCGCCGCCACCAGTTCGGCCTGCCGGGCCGCGGCCCGGTCGCCGAGGACCCGTGCGCCCGCGAGCACGGCCTCCAGGTTGCCGAGGTCGCCGTGACAGATGCTGTGGTTGCCGGTGCCGGTGATCACCTCGCCGGTCAGCCCGAAGCGCAGCATGCCGTCGACGGCGTCGCGCAGGTCACGGTCGACGAGATCGCTGTCGTCGACGTATTCGGCGAGGTCGGCGCGGGCGAGCGCGATGCCGGGGCCGCCGTGGCACCAGGCGATCATCGAGTAGCCGTCCGGGGTGGTGTCACGCAGGTCGAGCCAGCAGCGGTGCTCCGGGTCGAAGGCGGAGCGCTCGTACCGGATCGCACCCTCCACCAGCGGCAGGTGGTCGCGGTTGCCCAGGACGCGGTCCAGCCGGGCCAGCGCGACGGCGATGCCGGAACCGCCGTGCGAGAAGCCGGCCAGCGGCCGGCTGGGGTTCACCGCGCCGGCCCAGCCGATCCCGTCACCGGCCGGCTCGGCCCGGTCCCGCAGGATGCGCGCGAACGTGCCGGCCGCGTCGAGCAGGCGTGGCGACGGGCGCGCCGCGTGCAGCGCGAGCAGCGCGAGGATCGCCCCGGCCGCACCGCTGATCACGTCGTACGCCTCGTCCTCGGGCGCGAGGTGCAGGAGCACGGGCACGATCCGCTCGGCCGCGTCGAGCAGGTCGTCGCGGCGCCACAGCGCGCCGAGGTGGCTCAGGGCGTACAGCGGGCCGCCGAGTTCGTTGAACGCGCCGACGGTGAAGTTCTGCAGGCTCGTCACCGGAGTCTCGTCGAGCAGGTCGACCTGACGGGTGAGCATCGCCGCCGCGACCTCCGCGGCCTCACGGAACCGCGGCTCGCCGCTGATCTCCCCGAGGTAGCCGAGGAACAGGGCGATCCCGGACAGTCCGTTGTACAGGTCGATCCCGACCGGGCCGAGCTGCCAGATCCGGTCGGCCACCAGGGTGTGCCCGAGCCAGGCGATGGAGTCCTCGCCGGTGTCCGCGGTGAGCAGCAGCCGGTCCCCGGCGGCGCGGGCGGCGGCGACGAACCGGTCCGTGGGTGCCGGCGTGGTGGCGGCGGTGACCTGGTACTGCGACCACTGGCCCTGGCTCTCCACGCCCATCGTCAACGCGGCGAGGGAGCTGCGCAGGATCCAGGTCTGCTGGGCGAGGTGGGCGTCGGAGAGCGCGGCGATCCGCCGTCGGGAACGGTCCAGGCCGCTGCTGGCGAGTACCCCGGTGATCACCGATCCGTCGCCGGCGACGAAGTCCCGCGACGCCGGGGCGGTGCTGAAGAAGGGGATGTCGCCGCGGCTGAGCTGCGCCTGCTCGGACGCGGCGATCCTCGCCTCGGCCCCCGGCCACTCCTCCTGCAGCCAGAGGAAGCTCAGGAAACGCTCCCGGTCGAGCGCGTCGCGCAGCAGGTCCGGGTGCCGGCTCTCCTGCAGCACCTTGGCGTAGGTGCGGGTGGCACGCAGGATCACGCGTACCTCGTCGTCGGCGAAGGCCGCCACCGGCCCGTCCGCGGCCAGCAGGTCGTCGCGGTGGCGGTGCAGCAGCCGGTACGTGCGCTCGAACCCGGCGATGATGTCGTCGCTGAAGTCGAGCGTGTGGTGGGCCGCGCCGTCGAGGCTGGGCAGGTTCTGCCCGCCGCTCATCTCGATCCGCCGGCGCACCAGGCGCATCCGGTCGGTGCCGGACTCCTCCCAGGTCGCCACCGGCGTGGGGGTGAGCTGCCCGGCCGTGCCGGCGAGCCCGCTGAAGTCGACCCCGCCGACGCCGTCGTCGTCCTGGTAGATGATCGGCCGGGGCAGGAGCCCGACCTCGAGCACGGATTCGCGCATGGTCCGGAAGGACTCCGCCGATACGCCGATCTGCCTGTCGCTCTGCTCGCTCTCCGGGTGGAACAGGGCTTCCAGGTCGACGAGCATCGGATGCTCGCCGGCGGCGATGACGTTCTCCAGGTGGAAGTCGACGGCCGCGAGGCTGTGCAGCAGCGCCAGGTAGCTGCCCTGCCGGGTGTAGAAGCGGCGCAGCGCCTCCCGGTCGGCGCACGGGCCGGCGGCGACGAACTCCGACCAGCCGTACCCGCCGCGGTCGAGGACCCACATGGTCCGCAGCGGCGGCTGCGCGCCACGGGCGTTGAGCCACTCCAGCAACTGCTGGAAGTGCAGCTCCACCTGGAGGCCACGGGGCTTGTACACGACGCGGGCGCCGTTGGCGAAGCGGACGAATCCCACCGAGCGGCCACCGCGGTGCGAGTCGCCGGCGCCGAAGGACACCCCGGTGACGACGCCGAGGTCCGCCGGGTCGCCGAGCCGGTGTGCCAGCGCGGGCGCGTCCGCGACGAGGCGCCGGGCGAACTCGACCCGGGCGTCGACCCAGTTGTCGACGAGGACTGTGGCGTCCCGGGCCAGGACCGGGTACTCCATCAGGACGTCCAGTGTGTACTTCGGATCGTGCAGGAGGCGGGTGAAGTCCTGGAACCGTTCCTCCGGCGTCGCCCCGGCGAGCTGGCCCTCCAGCCGCAGCACGTTGAGTTCGAGGACCAGCACCCGGCCGACGAGCAGGTTGATCGCGCCGGTGGGCGGGTCGCAGAGCTGCTCGGCGAGCCGGTCGGCGTCGACGTGCGCGCTCGGTGCGGCGGCGCACGCCTCGTGCACGGCCTGCCGTACCCGGCGCAGCCCGTCGTCGATCAGCGGGCGGACCAGTTCCACGAAGGCCCCGTGCGGGTGCGGGTCGTGGTGGTGCTCGTGGTCGTGGTCGTGGTGATCGTGGGCGGGAGCGCCGCCGCCCGGCCGGCGGTCACGCCACGCGCGCTCGATCGCGCGCACGTGGTCCGGTACGTCGGTGAACCGGCTGCGGACCGTCTCCGGGGTCTCGCCGAGGACCCGGACCAGGGCCGGCTCGTCGAGGCCCAGCTCCCGGAGCCAGCTGTCGAACAGCTCGCCGCCTCCGTCGAAGACCGGCTCGTCCTTCCACCGCCGCAGTCGCTGCCGGCCCCGCTCCTCGTCCACGGTCCCGGCCGGCGTCCCGGCGCCGAGCCGCTCGGACAGGGAGTGGGCCAGATACCAGCCGGGGTGGGAAAGGTCCACCGGGCCGTCGGCGGGCGGGCGCGCGTACGTCATGGTTGCTCTCTCTCGCGGCGTCAGGTCTCGCGGGTCCGACGGCGCCCGGACACGTCCCGAATGCCCGGGCGCCGTCGGTGTGGGGAGCGGATCAGGCGGTGCACAGCCCGCAGGTCGACTGCGTCTGGCAGGTACCGCACGTGGTGCCGCCGCAGGTGGCGCCGCAGGAGCCACAGGGCGTCTCCCGGGCGGTGAAGCCGCCGCAGCAGCCGAGCGTCAGCAGGTACTCGGTGCGGGCGCCGGCGATGTGCGCGAGCACGTCGTCGCCGAGCTCGGCCACGCCGCAGGGGTGCTCGGGCAGCGCCGCGAGCTGGTCGGCGGAGAGGCTCGCCCGGTACTCGGGGTCCTTCCAGGCTCGTACGATGTCCATCGAAGTTCTCCTCGGGGGTTCGGGGTGTGCCGGCGGCGGAACGTGTCGTGGAGGGAGGAGACGCGTCCGTCCGGGTCGGTGCCTCGGGTCAGCCGCAGCAGCCGACGGTGAACACCGCGCAGGTGCCGTTGCAGACGGTGCCGTTGATGCTGAAACATCCGGCGACACCGGTGACCGCGGTGATGGTGGGGGTCGGGGTCCACGTGCCACCGGGTGCGGTGTCGAGCTCGTGGTCGCTCAGCTCGACGAAACCGGCCGGGTTCGCCGGCAGCGCCGCCCGCTCCTCGTCGCTGAGCGACGCCCGGTAGACCGGGTCCTTCCATGCCCTGATGTAGTCCATGTGGGTCTCCGATCGAGGTCGTCGTGCAGGGTGTACGGGTTGGCCTCCACAGGCGGAACCGTAGGGCTGTGCTATGGCAGATCGATGGCACCGCGATGGTCGTGCGGCGGCTCCAGCGACAGCACCGACGGCACCCCGGCCGGGTCCGCCAGGCGCAGGAACGCGTAGCCGATGCCGGCCAGCCCGCACATCAGCCCGGGGGTCTCGACGCCGCGCGGTACGCCGCACCGCCAGGCGCCCGCCTCGACGTCGGCCACGGCCGCGGCGGTGAGGGTGGCCGCGTGCCGGGCCAGGGCGTCGTCGCCGACGGCCGCCGCCACGACCCACGCGGCCTCGGCGTTGCCCAGGTCGCCGTGGCAGATCGAGTGGTTGTGCAGCAGGTTGTGCGGGTCGCGCAACGCGGCCGAGGCGAGCCGCAGGTCGTCGCGTACGAGGTCGTCGTCGGTGGCGTGACCGAGCAGTTCGGCACGAGCCGTCGCGACCCCGGCCGCGCCGTGGCACCAGGCGACCATGCCCCGGCCGGGCGGCGCGTCCGGACGCAGGTCCCGCCAGTTGCCGGTGGTCTCGTCGTAGAGCGTCCGTTCGTACCGCAGTGCCGCGTCCACCGTCGCGCGGTGCTCGTCGGTGCCCCGGTGCCGGTCCCAGCGCGCCAGCGCGGTGGCGATGCCCGAGGCGCCGTGGGAGAAACCGGCCAGCGGACGGTCGACGTAGAGCGCCCCGTGCCAGCCGACGCCGCCCGCCACCGGTCGCGCGCCGGCGGTCAGGTGCGCGGCCATCGCGCCGGCACCGGCGAGCAGGTCGGGGTCGCCGGTCATCCGGTGCAGGGAGAGCAGGGCGAGCAGTCCACCGGCCGTGCCGCTGATGATGTCGTACTCGCGGCTGTCGGCGGTGTGGGCGGCCATCGCGGCGGCGAGGCCGGTGGCGGTGTCGAGCAGGTCGTCGCGGTCCAGCACGGCGGCGAGGTGGCTCAGGGCGTACACCGCGCCGCCCAGGTGGTCGAAGCCGCCGACGCCCAGCGTGGCGTCGGCCGGTTCGGCGAGCCAGGCCCGCCCCTCGCGGAGCATCATCGTGGCAGCGAGGTCGGCGGCCTGCCGGTAGGCCGGGTCGCCGGTGACCCGGGCCAGCCGGCCGAGGAACAGGGCGATGCCGCTGATGCCGTTGTAGAGATCCATGGCGCTCGGGCCGAGCATCCACACCTTGTCCGCGACCAGCCCCAGACCGAGCCAGCAGATCCGGTCGCCGTCGGTGAGCGCGGTGGCCAGCAGCCGGTTCCCGACCAGGCGTGCGGCGTCGACGAGCCGCTCGGGCGGGACCGGGCCCGCGGCGGCGGGGCGGCGCGGCGGGGTGGGTGGGCGCCAGGTCGACGGGTCACCCATGATCAGCGCGGTGACGGAGGCCTCGATGATCCAGCTCTGCTGGGCCAGGTGGTCCTCCGACATGTCCGCGAGGCGGTCCCGCACGGCGTCGAGCCCGGTGCGCCGCAGCGCCGCCGGCAGCACGGTGCCGTCACCGCCGACGAGATCGGGCGACGACGGCGTGGTCACGAAGATCGGGACGTCACCGGCACGCATCTGCGCCAGCTCCGCGGCGATCAGCCGCTCCCGCTGCTCGCGCCCGTCGTGGCCGGCCCAGAGGTTCTCGAACCAGCGGTCCCGGTCCAGCGCGTCACGCAGCAGGTCGGGGTGCCGGGCCTCGGCGAGCATCCGGACGTACGACTCGGTGGCCCGTGGCACGACGCGCACCTCGTCGCGGGCGAACGCCGCCAGCGGCCCGTCCGCGGCCAGCAGGTCGTCGCGGTGCTCGAGCAGGATCCGGTAGAGCCGGCGGTAGCCGTCCACGATCTCCGGGGCGAACTCGGTCACGTCGGCCTCGTCGTCGGCGAGCGTGGGCAGGTTCGCCGAGCCGGGCAACGTCACCCGCTGCCGGTCCAGGTGCATCTCGTCGGTGCCGAGGCCGTTCCAGACCATCACCGGCCGGGCGGTGAGCTGGCCGCCCGCGCCGGCCATCCCGCTCATGTCGAACCGGTTGACCTGGCTGCCCTCGGTCCACAGCACCGGGGCGGGCAGCAGTCCGACGGTGACCGCCGACCGGCTCATCAGGTCGATGCCCACCGCCTGGAGGTAGCCCGCCCGGTCGTCCGGCTCGGCCGGCCGTTCCCACTGCCAGTTGTGCAGCATCGCCTCCAGGTCGATGAGCATCGGGTGCTCGCCGGAAGCGATCACGTTCTCCAGGTGGAAGTCGGTCGCGCCGAGCGTCTGGAGCAGAGCCAGCAGCGCGCCCTGCCGCCGGTGGAACCGACGCAGCGCGTCCCGGTCGGCGCACGGCCCGCTCTCGACGAACTCGGTCCAGCCGTACGTCCCGCGGTCGAGGACCCAGAACGTCCGCAGCGGTGGCTGCGCGCCTCTGTCGTCGAGCCAGGACAGCAGGCGCTGGAAGTGCTGGTCGACCCGGAGGTTGCGGGGCTTGTACATCACCCGGGCGCCGGAGGTGAACCGTACGACGGCCACGGAGCGCCCACCGCGATGGCTGTCGCCCGCGCCGAAGCTCACCTGCGCCAGGTCGCCGAGGGCGTCCGGGCCGCCGTGGCACGCGGCGAGCGCGGCGTGGTCGGCGACGAGGCGCTCGGCGAACTCCGTCCGGGCATCGGCCCAGTCGTCGACGACCCGCACCAGGTCACGGGCCAGCACCGGGTACTCCCGCAGCAGGCGCAGGGCGTGCGCCGGTTGCCGCAGCCGGTGCAGGAAGTGGTGGAAGCGCTCGTGCGGCGTGGCGCCGGCCAGGTCACCGCGGATCCGGAGCACGTTGAGCTCCAGTGCCATGACCCGGGCCAGCATCCCGTTGAGCGTGTCGAACGGGCCGTGTCCCAGGTGCGTGGTCAACGCCTCGGCGCTCAGTCGGGGGTGGTCCGCCACCAGCGCGTCCACCCGGCTCCGGAGCTGCTCCCGCGCGTCCTCGACCAGTGGGGCCACGACCACCGCGAACCCGGTCGGGTCGTCGGGTCCGGCGCCGGTGGGCGGTCTGCGCCGCCACGCGTCGACCAGTCGCCGCGCGTACTCGGGTTCCCGGTCGAACCGGTCGCGGACGGTCTCCGGCGCCTCGCCGAGCATCCGGATCAGGCCGGCCTCGTCCAGACCGTGCTCGGCCAGGTGACTCGCGGCCCGGTCGGGCCGCCGGGCGTGCACGGGCTCGTCCCGCCACATCTTCAGCCGGATCCGGCCGACCTCGGTGTCGACCGGGCCCCGGGGACGCCGGCCGGTCAGGCGCTCCGGCAGGGAGTACGCCAGGAACCAGGCGGCGTCGCCCGGCTGCACCGGGTCGGAGTCGTCGTGCATCTGCTCCGCCTCACTGCGCGGTGTGGTCGCGCGGTCCGTGGTGGTCGCCGCCCGGGCGTGGACGGCTCGTGCCGGGAGACGCGCAGACGCCGAGGTCGCCCCGCAACATCGACGTGTACGCCTCGCTCAGCGCGGGGGTCGGTTCGACGCCCAGTTCGGCGTCGAGCCGGCTGCGGAAGGAGCCGAAGACCTCGATCGCCTCGTCCTGCCGGCCGGTGCGGTACAGGGCGGTCATCAGCAGGATCGCCGGCCGTTCCCGCAGCGGATGCTCGGTACGCAGGGCCAGCAGGGCGGGGATCGCCTCGTGGAAGTTGCCCAGCCGCAGTTGCAGGTCCATCCGGTGTTCCAGACACACGACGCGGCGCTCGCGCAGGTGGTGACGGCGGCTCTCGACGTACGGGCCGGGCAGGCCCGCCAGCGGCTCACCGGCCCAGATCTTCTCCGCCGCGGCCAGGTGCGCGGCGGCACCGGCGAGGTCACCGCCGTTCTCCGCCGCGGTGGCCCGTTCCACCGCCTCGTCGAAGTCGGTGACGTCGATCCGGGCGGAGCCGAGACGCAGCCGGTAGCCGATGCGCAGGGTGTCGATGGTGGGCCCGTCGTGGCCGGCGGACGCGGCCTGGAGCGTGCGCCGCAGCCGGTAGATGTAGGGCGGGATCAGCTTCCTGCCGGTCGGCGGGGCGTCTGCGCCCCAGACGCCCTCGAGGATCGACGCCGGGGTGACCACCCGGCCGGCGTTGAACAGCAGCAGCGCGAAGACCGCCTGCTGGCGTATCGGCCCGAGGTCGAGCCATTCACTGCCGACCTCGGCGTGCAGCGGACCCAGGGCGAAGAACCGCACCCGGGTCACGGCGTCGCACCGCCCGCGCCGCGACTCGTCATCGCTTCCCCTCCCCCACCGACGGCCGGTGAGCGCACCCGGACGGCAACGAAGATCATCGCTCCGGGGATGCTACGGGGAGGCGCGCACAATGCGCGCACAATGCGTGTATGGACGGCGCCGGGAATCGCCATTCGGTGTCATGACATTGCCTTGTATCTATTCTGCGGCCATTTTCCGACCGGCTCGGGTAGTGCCAGCGCTACCCGCGATCCGGCAGCAGGCGGGATGGAGCACGGGGCCGGCTCTGGCGAGGCTTGAGGCCGTACCCGTTCACCTCCGTCGAGGAGTTCCCATGAACCGCCGTACCTTCCCGGTCGCCGTCGGCGCCACGGCCCTGCTCACCGTCACCGCGCTGGGTGTGCCCGCCGCGTCCGCCGCGACCACCGACGCCCGGCGTCCCGCCGCCGACGCCGTCCAGAAGCGACTGGACGGCCTGGTCGCCGAGCACGGCTTCCCCGGGGCGCTGGCCTCCGTACGCCGCGACGGCCGGGTGCGCGACTACACCGCGGGCGTGGGTGACCTGCGCACCGGCGCCGCGATCCCCCGCGACGCCCGGGTGCGCGTCGGCAGCAACACCAAGACGTTCACCGCCGTGGTCGTCCTCCAGCTCGTCGGCGAGGGCCGCATCGACCTCGACGCCACCGTCGAGCGCTACCTGCCCGGGATGGTGCGCGCCAACGGCAACGACGGGCGGCGGATCACCGTACGCCAGCTGCTGCAGCAGACCAGCGGCCTGCCCGACTACGACGAGGTCGTGTTCAGCGAGGCGCAGGATCTGGTG
This sequence comes from Micromonospora sp. WMMA1949, assembly GCF_027460145.1. Classification (NCBI taxonomy): domain Bacteria; kingdom Bacillati; phylum Actinomycetota; class Actinomycetes; order Micromonosporales; family Micromonosporaceae; genus Micromonospora; species Micromonospora sp. WMMA1949. Next base: position 6,360,466 of record NZ_JAPZBG010000001.1, read on the forward strand.
GACCGCCGCAGCGACTACTTCGACCCGCGCCGGCTGCTGGACGAGGCACTCACCCAGGACCGGCGCTTCCCGCCGGGTCAGAAGTGGGAGTACAGCAACACCAACTTCGTGCTGGCCGGGCTGATCATCGAGCGGGTCACCAAGCGCCCCGTCGGTGAGGAGATCACCCGGCGGATCATCGAGCCGCTGCGGCTGCGTGACACGTACTGGCCGCAGACCGGCGAGCAGGACCTGCCGGGCCGGCTGCCGCGCGGATACGTCGCGGTGGAGCCCGGCGCGCCGTGGATCGACGTGACCCGGATGGACCCGTCGCTGGGCTGGGCCGCCGGTCAGCTCGTCTCGACCCCGTCGGACCTGCGCACGTTCTTCGAGGCGCTGCTGGCGGGCAAGCTGCTGAAGCCGGCCCAGCAGGCGGCGCTCACGCGCACGGTGCCGGCGCCCGACTTCGAGCCCACCGGCGTGTGGGAGTACGGCCTGGGCATCGCCCGGCACGAGCTGCCCTGCGGCGGCCACGCCTGGGGACACGGCGGCGACATCCAGGGCTTCCAGACCCGCAACCTGTCCACCACCGACGGGCGCAGCGCGGTGGTCGCGGTGACCGGGCTGCCGACGAGCATGGAGATGCTGGAGGCGGTCACCAGCACCGTCGACGCGGCCCTGTGCGGCACCCGCCGCTGATCCGCCTCGACACCGCACGCGCGCCGCCTCCCGCGAGGCGGCGCGCGGACGTGCGTACGCTTACCGCCGGCCGTCGAGATAGCGCAGCACGGCGGTGACCCGGCGGTCCGCGCGGTCGTCCGGCGGCAGGCTCAGCTTCGCGAAGATGCTGCGGATGTGCTTGTGCACCGCGCCCTCGGTGACGAACAGCCGTTCCGCGATCGCGCCGTTGCCGAGCCCCTCGGCCATCAGCGCCAGCACCTCGTGCTCACGCGGCGACAGCTCGGCCAGCGCGGTGTCCGGCCGCCGGTTGCGGGCGAGCAACTGCCCGACCACCTCCGGGTCGATCACGCTGCCGCCGTCCGCGACGCGGTGCAGCGCGGCGAGGAACTCCTCGACCCGGCCCACCCGCTCCTTGAGCAGGTAGCCGAGCCCGGAGGCGCCGACCGAGAACAGCTCGGTGGCGAACGCCTGCTCGACGTACGCGGACAGGACCAGCACCGCGAGGCCGGGCCGGCGGCGGCGCGCCTCGACCGCGGCGACGATGCCCTCGTCGGTGTGGGTGGGCGGCATCCGCACGTCGACGATCGCCACGTCCGGCCGGTGCTCGTCCACAGCGGTCAGGAACTCCCCCGGCGTGCCGGCGGTGGCGACCACGTCCAGGTCCTCGGCGCGCAGCAGCAGCGCCAGCCCTTCGCGCAGCAGCGCGTCGTCCTCGGCGATCACGATCCGCATGGCAGCTCCACGTGCATCCTCGTCGGTCCTCCCGGTGGACTCGTCAACGTCATCCGCCCGTCGTACGCCTCGACCCGGCGGCGGATGCCGGTCAGCCCCGAGCCGCGCGTCTCGTCGGCGTCCCCGCGACCGTCGTCGGTGACGGTCACGAACAGCCGGTCCCCCTCCCGGCGCACGGCGACCTCCACGGCGCTCGCGCCGCTGTGCCGGACCACGTTCGTCAGCGCCTCGGCCACCACGAAGTACGCGGTGGCCTCGACCGCCGCCGCGCAGCGACCGTCGACGTCCACGGCCAGGCGGCACGGCACCGCGCACTCCGCGGCGAGCCCGGCGAGCGCCCCGGACAGGCCCCGGTCGCCGAGCACCGGCGGGAGGATGCCGCGCACCACCGTACGCAGCTCGCCGAGCGCCTGCTCGGCCGCGTCCTGCGCGCGTTCCAGGATCTCGTCGGCGCGGTCCGGATCGCGGCGTACCGCCCGCCGGGCGGCGCCGAGCAGCACGTTCACCGCGACCAGCCGGTTCTGGGTGCCGTCGTGCAGCGACCGTTCGATGCGGCGCAGTTCCACCGCGTGCGCGTCGAGCGCCGCGGCCCGGGTGGCGGTCAGTTCGGCGACCCGCAGCGACAGGTCGACGCCGGGGGGTGGAGGCAGCAGCCGGCGGCCCGGCCGGGCCTGGATCCGTGCGAGCGCCGGGCCGGTCGTGACCGCGAGGACCAGCCAGCCGATCCCGAGCACGGCGACCACGAGCGCGTCGCCGAGCCCGTCGATGTGCCACCAGCCGAGGCCGGGCGCGCCGGCCTCCGGCGGCACCAGCCGGTACCAGAGCGGGAACGTCATGTCCTGCACGGCGTACAGCGGAAGCACCAGCGCGAGCAGCCCGGCACCGAAGCCGAGCGTCCCGTGGACGGCCACCCAGCGCAGCTCCCGCCGCAGGACCGGGTCGCGCAGCGCCGGGCGCAGCCCGGCCGGCACCGGGCCGGGCGCCGGGATCGGCGTCCCCCACCGGGACAGCCGGGCGCGTTCCCGGTCGGCCACGGACCGCACCGCCTGGAGAATCCCGGGTACGAGCAGCAGCCCGACCCCGCCGACGCAGGCCGCCGCCACGACAACGGTGCCGAGCAGCACGCCGAGCGCCAGCACGGCGGTGCCCAGCCCGCCGACGAGGTGCTCCAGCGCGGTCACCGCGGCACGGAACCGCCCGCGTACGAACTCCATCCCGGCCCACCCCCGGCCGAAACGATAGGTCACCGCCGTCGCCGTGCGTCAGTGCCGGGGGCGGAAAGTACAGCCTGCTGTACCCCGGTTGTCGTGCTGGCGGGATCGTTCCGGGCAGGCCCCGCGCCTAACGTTCAGGTGCAAGGACATCACCCGAGGAGGCAGCCGTGAACGACCTGGACCGTAGTGCTGAGACCACCGCCGCGACGACGCCCGTCACCCGGATGCGCCCGCTGCTCTGGCTGGTGCTCGTCGTCGGCGTGGTGGCGAACGTGACGCTGTCGAACGTCCTGGGCAACCCGTGGGCCGGTTCGGCCTTCGGCGTGCTGGCGCTGGCGTCCGGCGTGGCCCTGGCCATGAACCACTACCGCAACCGCTGATCCGCGTCGGGGCGGGCCGGGACGACCGTCGGCCCGCCCTGCGGCGTTCGCCCGCGCGACCCGCCCGCGGCTGGTACGACTGGTGTCGTCGACGGCGCGTACGGAAGGGACCGGATGGCGAGTGAGCCGCGTGGGCACCTGCTGCGGCCCCGCGAGGCCTCCCGCCGGGCGTCGTTCCTGGAACTCTTCTTCGACCTGGCTTTCATCCTCGCGTTGAACCGGGTGTCCCTGGTGCTGGAGGAGGATCTGAGCCTCGGCGGGGCGTACCGGGCCGCGCTGCTGCTGGTGCCGATCTGGTGGGTGTGGTTCGTGACCGCCTGGTCGACGGACTGGTTCGACCCGCGTTCCCCGCCGATCGTCACGCTGCTGCTGTGGGTCATGTTCGGCGGCCTGCTGATGGCGGCGGCGGCGCCCACCGCGTACACCGGACACGCGCTCGTGTTCGCCGGCGCGTACGTGGCGATCCACCTGGGCCGGCCGTTGATCCTGCTGCCGGCGCTGCGCGGCCATCCGCTGCGGCTGCGCAGCCTGCGGGTGGCGATCTGGTTCGCTGTGTCAGGGGTGCTGTGGGTGACCGGCGCGCTCGCCGGGACGGCGCAGGTGGCGCTCTGGACCACGGCGATCGTCCTGGATCTCGTCCTGGCGCGACTGCGCTGGCCGACACCGGGGCTGGGCCGGTCGAGCTGGCGCGACCTCCAGGTGGTCGGCGAGCACCTGGCCGAGCGCTACCAGCAGATCTACATCATCGCGCTGGGCGAGCTGATCCTGTCCGCCGGGATCGTGTTCAGCAACGCCGGTTTCGACGGTTACCGCACCGTCGCGTTCGCGCTGGCGTTCGTCAACGCGGTCACCGTGGGGCGGCTCTACCTGGTGCCGGGCGGGATGCGGCTCGGCGAGGCGATCGAGGCGCGCGGGCCGTCCGGGAGCCGGCTCGGCCTGCTGGCCGGTTACCTGCACCTGGTGATGGTGGCCGGGGTGGTGGCCACGGCGGTCGGCGCGCAGGTGATGATCGGGGATCCGCTGTCCCGCGATCCGGCCGCACTCGTGGTGGCGCTCAGCGGCCCGGCGCTGTTCCTGATCGGCTGGATCGGGCTCGCAGCGGCCGTGCACCGCCGGGTGACCTGGTACCGGCCGGCCGGGCTGGCGGTGATCGTGGCGCTGGGCGTCCTGGCGTACGGGCTGCCGCTGCTGGCCGGCTCCGCGTTGCTGGCCACGCTGCTGATCCTGATCGTGTACGCGGAGACCACCGCGGTGCGCCGGGAGGTTCGCAGCTGAACGCGTTAACGCCACCATTCGATTGACAGACGACTATGCAAACGCCAGGCTAGGGGAGATTGTTAGCGTTAACGCAGCCGTCATCTCCACCGCAGAGGAGGGCCCCTCGTGCCCCTGACCCGACGCGCGTTCACAGTCGGCGCCCTGTCCACCGCCACGTTCCGCGCCGACGTCACGTTCCGGGTCACCGCGTAGCCGTCCCCCACCACCACCGTCCCGCCACGGAGGCCGTCCATGCCCGCTCCCCTGGTGAACCGCCGATTCCTGCTCCGCGCCACCGGCGCCACCGCCGTCGCGGCCACCGCCGGCGCCGCCGCCGGGTCCGTCACCGCAGGCGGTACGGCGCACGCCGCGCTGCCACCGGCCCGCCCCGACATCGGCGTGTCCGCGTACGCCTTCGACCCGGGCCAGGTCCGGCTGACCGCCGGGCGCTGGCAGGACAACCAGAACCGTACGGTCGCCTACCTGCGCTTCGTCGACGTCAACCGGCTGCTCTACAACTTCCGGGCCAACCACCGCCTGTCCACCGGCGGCGCCGCCGCCAACGGCGGCTGGGACGCGCCGAACTTCCCGTTCCGCACCCACATGCAGGGGCACTTCCTGACCGCCTGGGCGCAGGCGTGGGCGGTGCTCGACGACACCACCTGCCGGGACAAGGCGCTCACCATGGTCGCCGAGCTGGCCCGCTGCCAGGCCAACAACGGCGCGGCCGGGTTCAGCGCCGGCTACCTGTCCGGCTTCCCGGAGTCCGACTTCACCGCGCTGGAGGCACGGACCCTTAGCAACGGCAACGTCCCCTACTACTGCATCCACAAGACGCTGGCCGGGCTGCTGGACGTGTGGCGGCTGATCGGCAGCACCCAGGCCCGGGACGTGCTGCTGGCGCTGGCCGGCTGGGTCGACCAGCGCACCGGCCGGCTCACCTCGGCGCAGATGCAGGCCATGCTGGGCACCGAGTTCGGCGGCATGAACGCGGTGCTGACCGACCTCTACCAGCAGACCGGCGACGCGCGGTGGCTGACCGTCGCGCAGCGGTTCGACCACGCCGCCGTGTTCAACCCGCTCGCCGCGAACTCCGACCAGCTCAACGGCCTGCACGCCAACACCCAGGTACCCAAGTGGATCGGCGCGGCCCGGGAGTACAAGGCGACAGGCGTCACCCGCTACCGCGACATCGCCACGAACGCGTGGGCCATCACCGTCGGCGCGCACACGTACGCCATCGGCGGCAACAGCCAGGCCGAGCACTTCCGTGCCCCGAACGCGATCGCCGGCTACCTGCGCAACGACACCTGCGAGGCGTGCAACACGTACAACATGCTCAAGCTGACCCGGGAGCTGTGGCAGCTCGACCCGGACCGGGTCGCGTACGCCGACTTCTACGAACGCGCGCTGCTCAACCACATGATCGGCCAGCAGAACCCGGCCGACGCGCACGGCCACGTCACCTACTTCACCCCGCTCAACCCGGGCGGGCGGCGCGGTGTCGGCCCGGCGTGGGGCGGCGGCACCTGGAGCACCGACTACAACTCCTTCTGGTGCTGCCAGGGCACCGGGCTGGAGACAAACACGACGCTCGCGGACGCGATCTACTTCCACAACGGCACCACGCTGACCGTCAACCTGTTCATGCCCTCGGTGCTGACCTGGAGCCAGCGCGGCATCACCGTCACCCAGGCCACCTCGTACCCGGTCGGCGACACCACGACGCTGACCGTCACCGGCTCGGTGAGCGGGTCGTGGACGATGCGGATCCGGATCCCGGCGTGGACCAGCGGGGCGAGCGTCAGCGTCAACGGCGTCGCGGCGGGTATCGCCACCACGCCGGGCAGCTACGCCGTCCTGACCCGTGCCTGGACCTCCGGCGACACGGTGACGGTCCGGCTGCCGATGCGGGTGGCGACTGTCGCCGCCAACGACGACGCCGCGGTGCAGGCCGTCACGTACGGGCCGGTGGTGCTCTCCGGCAACTACGGCAACACCACGCTGAGCGCCCTGCCGACGCTGGACCCCGGCTCGGTGACCCGTACCGGCACCGGCAGTCTCGCGTTCACCGCCCGGGCGGACGGCGCCACCGTGAACCTCGGCCCGTTCTACGACGCCCACGGGCACAACTACACGGTCTACTGGCGGGTCGGCGCGGGCGGTGGCGGCAGGGAGGCGAGTTTCCGGCTCGCCAACGCGGCGAGCGGCCTGGTGCTCGGCATCCAGAACATGTCCACCGCCGACGGCGGGCTCGCGCTGCAGTGGGGCGACACCGGCACCGCCGACCACGACTGGCAGCTCGTCGTCGACGGGTCGGCGCTGCGGCTGCGCAACGTCAACAGCGGCAAGGTGCTGGGGGTGGAGAACATGTCCACCGCCGACGGCGCCCGGATCCTGCAGTGGGCGGACAACGGCACCGCCGACCACCTCTGGACCGTTGTCGACGTCGGCGACGGCAGCCACAAGCTGCGCAACGTGCACACCGGCAAGCTGCTCGGCATCTCCGGCGGCTCGACCGCCCAGGGCGCGTTCGCCGTGCAGGACCCGGACAACGGCAGCCTGGACAACCAGTGGCGGTTCCTGCCCAACGGAGCGCGGCGGATCCAGAACCTCGGCAGCGGTCTGGTGCTCGGCGTACAGAACATGTCCACCGCCGACGGCGGGCTGGTCATCCAGTGGGGCGACACCGGCACCGCCGACCACCTCTGGACCGCCCTGGTGGACACCGGCGGCTACCTGCGGCTGCGCAACAGCAACAGCGGCAAGGTGCTGGGCGTCGAGGGCGGCTCGAGCGCGGCCGGCGCCCGGATCGTCCAGTGGGCCGACAACGGCACCGCCGACCACAGGTGGCGGCTGCGGCACGGCGGAGGCGGCTGGTTCCGGATCCAGTGCGCGAACGGGGGCCGGGTGCTCGGGCTCAGCGGCGGCTCCGGCGCCCAGGGCGCGCAGGCGGTCCTCGCCGACGACACCGGGGCCGCGCACCAGCGCTGGCGCTTCCTGTAGATCAGGCGGTGACGGTGGGAGCGGTCCGGCCGCTCCCACCGTCACCGGGTCGTTCCGGCGGTCAGGGGGTCAGGGCGTCCCCGGCGGGCGTCCAGGTCGACTCGTCCCGCACGTCGTCGGCGACGGTGATCCCCTGGGCAATCTTCAGCAGCTCGGCCTGGGGCAGCCGGCCGCCGACGCCCTCGGAGCTGACCTGGACGACGACACTGCCGTCGACGCTCCAGATGTTGCAGAACCCGCCCCGGCGGGCCGCCCCCGGATAGCACTTCGTCGCACCGGGCTCCGGTGACTGGTTGGAGCTGGTGCTCGGCGTGACGAAGATGTGGAACCCGTCCCTGATCGCGCCCTCGACCGAGTCGAACGGCGCGGTCAGGCCCGAGGTCGGCAGGGGCGGCCTGGTGTACGTCGCGCCGCCGTAGTCACCGGCGCGGGCGGTGGCGATGCCGCTCAGGCCGGGCAGGGCGTGCGTGCCCACCTGGAGCGGCACGTAACCCCGCGGCAGGTAGCCCACCGTGAACGGCAGCGGAGCCGGCGTCGGCCCGGCCGGCTTCAGGCCCGTGACAAGGCCACTCAGGTCGCGGAAGCTCGGCGACGCTTCGTCGCCGGAGATCGCCGTGACGACTGCCCAGGCGTTTTTCGCGTATTGCCAGGCGAAAAGCTTGTTGCCCCTTTCCGGCGGCTGGGTCGGGTCGAGGGCGTACGGCAGCGTCGCCTGCACCGCCCTGCGTCCGGCCACCATGACGTTCCGCCCGCCCTTGATCGCGGCCGGGGCGAAGGCGCCGGGCCGGTAGACGGTCAGGTAGGCCCAGAGGCTCGGCTTCGCCCCGGCGGCCGTCGTCTCCTGCTGCATCGACTCGGCCTCGTCCGCGGTGACGGGCCTGTCGTTCGAGGTGTGCCGGTCGGAGTAGACGGGGGCGATCTGGTACGCGGTCGACACGACGATCGGGTCCTGCACGTGCAGCGTGCCGGCGTCGTACCCGGTGAAGGTGAAGGTGAACGGCGAGGCGTCCGGCCAGGGGCTGACGCCCGGACGCGGCGCCTCGGACAGCGTCGAGGAGGTGCGCCTCGCGTCCAGGACCGGCACCGTGATCGCGGAGGCGACCGCCACCGCGACGAGGCCAGCCGCGCCGGCTGTCGCGAACCGGTTCCGGCGGCGCCGCTCGGCGCGCCGCCCGGCCGCGACGATGTCGTCGACGGTACGGCCCATCGGCGGCTCGTCGCCGGTCACGGCGTCCACCAGTTCACGCAACTGCATTCGTCCACTCCTCCATCGGCCTGCCGGTGAGATTGAGGTGTTCGCCGCCGAGTGACTCGCGCAGCTTCGCCAGCCCACGGGAGACCTGGCTCTTGGCCGTGCCGACCGTGCAGTCGAGCACTGCGGCCGTGTCCTCCAGGCTCAGGTCCAGGTAGTGCCGGAGCACCACGGCGGCCCGCTGCCCCGCCGGGACGGATTCGAGCGCCGCCCACAGGCGCATCCGCTCGTCCGTCACCGCCGCCGTGTCCCGTACCGCGGCGTCCGGCACGGCGTCGCCGGCCGACCGCTCGCGCCGCCAGGGCCGGCGGGTCTCGTCGATCGCAGCCCGGTAGACCATGGTCTTGACGTAGAGATCGGGCCGCTCCAGCTTCCGCCAGCGTGGATAGAGCTTGACCAGCGCGTTGGCCACGGCGTCCTCCGCGGCGTGCCAGTCGCCGCAGGTCATGTACGCCAGCTTGCGCAGGGACGCCATCTGTGACGTCACGAACTCGCGGAACGCTTGTTCGTCTTCGGCTTTCAATCGACTGCCTCCTCGTGACGGAGGTAGAACGGCTGCGCCCGCCCGCGAAGTTGCACGGACCGCGGACCAATTTCGCCGCGCGTCCGGAGACCTCGGTCAGTACCGTCCCGGTGGCGGCACCGGCCACGAACGGATCATGGTCGCCACCAGCGCCGGATGGTCTGTCGCCCCGCGCATGTCCACCGCGCGGCGGCAGCAGATCGTCACGCCGCTCGACGCCAGGATCTGCTGGCGGCCGCCGTCGTCGATCCGCCGGTAGCCCACCGGCACGCACGACCGCACGTCCGGCATGCCACCGGCCCGCAGGTTCAGGTCACCGCCGAGGACGGTCGGCGCGCCGACGGCGTCGCCCCGGACCCCCGGCACCACGGTGCCGAGCAACTGCCCGCACTGGGCCAGCGCCACCGGGCCGCTGGTGTTCGCCAGGTGCGTCGTGCACGCGTGCAGCCCGTCGGCCCGGACGCAGAGCCAGACCCGCTCCTCGGGGTCGTTCAGGTCCTGCGCCGGATAGGTCCCCCGGTGCACCGACGGCCGCGCGTCGCGGGCGTCGAGGCGGGCCAGCAACCCGATCCCGTACGGCTCGCCGTTGTTGCACCGGGTGGGGCCGCCGGAGGGGCGGTCACCGGCGGCCTGGAACGCGGACACCGTCGTGCCACCGGCACGGGCGGCCCGCAGCGTACGCTCCAGCGTCGGCACGTCGTCGCGGCAGATCTCGTTGAGCGTGACCACGTCGGGCAGTTCCGCGGCGATCACGTCGGCGGCCTGCGGGACGGCCCGGCCGGTGTAACAGCCGGCCCGGCCGCTGTTGCAGAGGTTCATCTGGAGCACCCGCAGCGTTCCCGGCCCGGTGCCGCCTGCCGTCGCCGACCCGGCGGGCAGCCCGGCCACGACGAGCAGGCACACCACTGCCAGCACCCGGCGGACTCGCGAGGTGCGGTGAGTGGCCGGCTGCGGGGACAGCGGGGCTCCAGCGGATGCGGGCGGCGGCGGGCGCGGTGATCCTATCGCCGGAGCGTGCCCGTCGCCGCCCGGCCGGCACCTACCTGGGTACGTCCCGGAACCACGCCTCCCGGTCGTCCGGGTCCGGTCCGCGCCGGGGCAGCGCCGGCGGTTCCTCGCCGGTGACCGGCGCGTAGTGGTCGAAGGTGGTGGTCAGGACCGCCTCGCCGCCGGTGAGGTCGGGCAGGGCGGCGACGACCCGCGGCACCCGGGCGGACGGCAGGGTTCCGCTCACCTCCAGGTAGCCGCCGACGACGGCGGTGTCGTGGACGACCGCGCCGAGCCGGCCGAGCAGCGCCAGCACCGTCTCCACCGCGTGCCGGGGCAGGTTGACGTCGAACCGCTCGATCGGCTGGCACACCCGAGTACCGGCCTGCCGCAGCGCGGCGGCGACCACGACCGGGGCGAGGTTGCGGAAGTCCGCCGCCACCGTCGAGATCGACTTGTCGAACTTCTGGTGCGGCCTGCTCTGCCGGGGCCAGTACCGGGAGGCCGTCATGGTGACGGTGCAGTCGGTGACCGGCCAGCCGTGCCGGCCCTGCCGCAGCGCGGCCCGTACGCCCTCCTCGGTGGCGGCGACGAAGGCCGGCGGCAGCCGTCCCGGCTCGATCCCGGGACGGAACTCGATGCCGTGCCCGGTCGGCGCGGCCTCGATGCGCAACCCCAGCCCGGCCAGGTACGGGTTGCCGCGCTCCCGGACCCGCTCCTGCGCGGTGCCGGTGCCGGCGACCCGTTCGATGCAGGCGGTGAGCGTGCCGGAGAACCGCACCCGGACGCCGTACCGGTCCTCCATCAGGGCGGCCAGCACCTCCTTCTGGACCTCGCCGTGCAGGCGGATCACCGCCTCCGCCTGCTGCTCGTCGAGGCGCAGGTCCACGAGCGGGTCCTCGTCGACCAGTTCGGCCAGCCCGGCGAACATCGCCAGGCGCTGCTCCGGTTCGACCGGTTCGACGACCGCCTGCCGGGTCGGCGGCGGGAACCGGTAGCCGTGCCGCCGGGGCGGGTCGCCGATGTGCTGGCCGATCCGGGCCGGCACCCCGCGTACCGCCGCGATCTGGCCGCCGGAGACCGACGGGCGCACCTGCACGCCGGTGGGCTCGATGACGGCGATCTCGGTCACCGGCTCGGGGCGGCCGCCGTCGAGCCGTACCCGGTCCCGTACCCGCAGGCGCCCGGACCACAACCGCAGCCAGACGCGCCGGCCGTGCCCGTCCCGGTCGACGGCGAAGACGGTGCCCGACGGCGGGCCGTCCGGCGCGTCGCCGTACGGCAGCAGGTCGGCCAGGACGTCGCACAACTGCCGTACCCCGGTGCCGGTGATCGCCGAACCGCACACGGCCGGGATCAGGTCGGCGCCTCGCACCGCGCGCCGGATCGCCCGCCGGACGTCGCGGACCCGGACCGGCCGGTCGGTCAGCCAGCGCGCCGCCACCGCGTCGTCGACCTCCGCCACCTCCGCCACCACGGGCTCGGCGGTCAGGTCCACGGCCCGCGCCCGCGCCTCGCGTGTGCCCTGGCCGGAAACGGTGGTGAGCGGGACCGGCCGGGCCCCGAGCCGCTGCCGCACCTGGGCCGTCACCCGGTCGACGTCGGCGCCGCCACGGTCGACCTTGTTGAAGAAGAACACAGTCGGTACGCCGATGCGGCGCAGTGCCCGCCAGATGGCGACAGTCTGCGGCTGGACGCCTTCCACGCTCGACACCACGAGCACGGCGGCGTCGAGCACGGCGAGGGAACGCTCGACCTCCGCGATGAAGTCGGGGTGGCCGGGGGTGTCCAGCAGGTTGATGCTCAGGTCGCCGATGGCGATCGACGTGACGGCCGCCCGGATGGTGATGCCACGGCGGCGTTCCAGCTCCATCGAGTCGGTCCGGGTCGTGCCGGCGTCGACACTGCCCGGCTCGGTCACCGCGCCCGCCTCGTAGAGCAGGCGTTCGGTCAGGCTGGTCTTTCCGGCGTCAACATGGGCGACGATTCCGAGGTTCAACAGGGCCAAGGCGGAGCTCCACGGTAGGACGGGCAAGGGTCCGAAGCGTGGAAGCTGCTCGCATTGTCTCTCCTGGTCCTCGTCGTGACGGCGGCGCTCGCCGCCGGTGTGCGGTTCCACCTTGCCCGTCCGCCGCGACCGCCACCACCGATTTCGCGGCCGGAGGCCCGTCCGGGCCGGCCCCGGGTTCGATTCCGGAGCCGGCCCGGCCGGTGACGCGGTGGGGTGCGGGGGTCAGACGCTGATCCGGCCCGCCCCGGCGCCCGCGGTCACGACTGCCTTCACGTTGCAGGCGGTGTCCAGCGTGTACGGGTACGGGATGCCGGCGACGCTGCCGCCGGTCTGCCCGGCCCCCGAGTTGACGAAGCAGTTGTTGCGGGCGACCAGGGAACCGGGACCGGACGAGCCCTCACCACGGTGGTAGGGGTCGGCCGTGTTCTCGAAGTAGTTGCCCTCGACGAGCACCCCGGCGTTCATCGTCGACGCCACGCCGTAGCCGCCGACGTTGCTGTAGAGGTTGTTGTAGACGTGGACGGGGTTGCCGAAGCGCACCCGTGGATGGCGCTGGTTGGAGCCGTCGAACCAGTTGTGGTGGTAGGTGACCCGCAGGCGCCCGGTGTCCTGGCTGCCGTTGTCGTCGCTGTGGCCCAGCAGCATCGACTTGTCGTGGCCGTAGACACGGTTCCAGGACACGGTGACGAAGTCGGAGCCGCGCTTGATGTCGACAGCGCCGTCGTACCCGTTGGTGAAGCTGTTGTGGTCGATCCAGATGTTGGTGGCCGACTGCTCGACGTTTATCGCGTCATCGCTCCAGTTGCGGAAGTTCAGGTTGCGGACGATGACGTTGCGGTCGCCGTTGACGGTGAATCCGCAGCCGGAGATCGTGGCGCCGGCGTTGCCGAGGATCGTCTTGTTGGAGCGGACCCGCAGCATGCCGGAGCAGGAGATCGTGCCGGACACCCGGATGACCGCGGCGCTGGACGACCCGAGCGCGCTGGACAGGGCGGACGCGCTGGTAACCGTGGTGACGGCGGCGTTGCCACCGCCGGTGGTGCCACCGTTCTGGGTGGCCCAGCCGACCAGCCCGGTCTGCGGCGTCCCCGGGCTGCCACCTCCGATCGGGACGAGCTGCCACTGCTGGTTCCACCCGTTGAGGTCGGCGTACTGGGAGATCCGGCCGCCGTCGGCGGTGGACCACTCCCAGACCTCGAGCGCCTTGCTGGAGTGCCTGTTGATCAGGCGGACATGGCCGCCGTCCGAGTCGAGGACCTGGAACTGCTGGTTGGTCGCGTTGAGGTCGGGCCACTGCCGGAACTCCGCGCCGTCGGCGGTGTTCCATTCCCACAGGTCGACGACCTTGCCGCTGTTGCGGTTCTGCAGCCGGTAGTAGCCGCTGCCGGAGCTGACGAAGCGGAACTGCTGCCAGGCGCCGTCGTTGCGGGACCACTGCTGGATCACCGCGCCGTCGGCGGTCGAGGTGTCCCGGACGTCGAGGACCTTGCCGCTGTTGCGGTTGACCAGCACGTAGTACGCGTTGGTGTCAATCGTGGCGGCCTGCGCCGAGGGCGACGCGACGACCGCGCCGACGCCGCCGACGACGAGGGCGCCGGCGGCGGCGACCAGGGCCCGCCAGCGGTGCCGCCGGCGCCTTTCGGGGGTGGTGAGAGCCGTTGTCACGGGAACTCCTCCGGTGGACGGTGGTGGTGGGTGGGTGGGTGGTGCGGGGGGTGCCTGCGGCGCTCAACACCAGTTCAGCGTGGAGTTGATCCGGGTGACGTTGCTGATCGTGTTGTTCGCGCCGCCGCAGGGACTCTGGGTGATGTTCGTGTTGGTGACCGTCAGGTTCTGGAAGCGGATGCCGGAGGAGATCGGGAACTCGGTCCGGGAGGCGATGCGCACCTCGCCGCCGCCGGTCACCGTGCCGGACACCCCGGCGATCGTGACGTTGTAGCAGTTCTCCACGAGGATCGAGTTGTTGCCGGTGTTGGAGATCGTCACGCGGTCGATGACCGCGCCGCCGGACTCCGACACGCAGAAGATCCCCCGGCCGCCACCGGACGCGATGACGGTGCCGACCCGGATGTTCGTCGGGTACGAGCTGCCGATCCGGCCGTTGCGGTTGGCCATCCGGAACGCCGCGTACCCGGTCCCGGTGCCGGCGCCCTGCGCGTCGACGGTGCCCACGGTGGCGTTGATCGTGTCGTTGAGCAGCAGACCCGAGTAACCGGTGTTGCGTGCGGTGACGGTGCCGATGGTCAGGCCGTCCACGCCGTACGTCTCGACGCCGTGCGCGCCGGTCCCCGACACGTACACGGTGTCGATGCGCACGTTGCGCACCTTGACCGCCCGGTCGCCGCCGTGGTTGTCGATCCGGATCCCCAGACCGCCGGACAGCCGCATGTCGATCTGCCCGAGCGTCAGGTTGTTCACGTTGCGCATGAAGATCCCGTACAGCGGCGCACCGGTGAGGGTCAGGTTCTGCACCTCGACGTCGGTCGTGCCCCGCGAGTAGACGGGCGCGTAGTCGCCCGACCCCGAGCCGGTCACGTTGATCGTGCCGCAGACCGCGAGCGTCGTGTACGACGGCAGCGACAGCCGCGAGCCCGCGCTCATCGAGCCGGAGCCGCGCACCACCACCCGCTGCTTGGCGGTCCGCCCCGCCGACAGGGAGTTCACCGCTGCCTGCATCGCGGCGAGCATGTCCCCGCCCGAGTACACGGTCGACGATCCGTTGCGGGCCGTCCAGGTGCCGCCGTTCAGCACGGCCTCGGCCTGGTAGGAGCCGCTGCCGCATCCGGTGGACGGCGGCGGCGTGGTCGGCGTGCCGCCGGTGCCCACCCGGACCATCTGCCACTGCTGGTTAGTGCCGTTGAGATCGGTGTACTGGCTGATTCGGGCGCCGTCGGCGGTCGACCTCTCCCAGACCTCCAGGGCCTTCCCGGAGTGCCTGTTGATCAGCCGGATGTAGCCGCTGTCCGAGTCGAGGACCTGGAACTGCTGGTTGGTGCCGTTGAGGTCGGGCCACTGCCGGTACTCCGCGCCGTCCGCGACGTTCCACTCCCACAGGTCGACGACCTTGCCGCTGTGGCGGGCCCGCAGACGGTAGTAACCGCTGCCGGAGGAGACGAACTGGAACTGCTGCCACTCGCCGTCGTTGCGGGACCACTGCTGGATCGCCGCGCCGTCGGCGGTCGAGGTGTCCCGCACGTCGAGGACCTTGCCGCTGTTGCGGTTGACCAGCACGTACCAGGCGCTGGTGTCGATGGTGGCCGCCTGCGCCGGCGGCGCGGCCACGACGGCGACGCCGACCGCGGCGGCCAGCGCCGCCACCAGGGCCAGCGCCAGTCCGGCCCGCCGGCGGCGTGCGGGCGGCGACGTCACTGCGGGGTTGAGCATCGTTCGACCTCCGAGAAAGGGGTACGCCGGGTCCGGCGCAGCGGTTGTCGGGGCGCCTACTCCAGGTGGAAGGTGGCCGCGGCCCGGTCGGCACTCGTGCCCACCGTTTCGAGGTGGAGCGGTCCGTCCCGGTGGCGGACGTACCGGCCGCTGTAGTTCTGCGATTCGAGGGAGAGCCCCTCGGCGGCGGCCAGGCCCGCACGGCGCTGGAAGCTCGCGTCGTTGTCGAACAGGACCGAGCCGTCGTCGCGTTCGACGTAGAGGGCGAAGGCCCGGTGCCGCAGGTAGTAGCCGGGGAAGTTCGTCGACTCCAGCGACACCGATCCGCCGCCGGCGAGGCCGGGGACGATGCGGAACTGCGAGTCGGCGAGGTTGGTGACGTTCGGTTCGACCCGGGCCCGGTAGTCGTAGTGCCGGACGTAGCTCGTGCTCAGGTCGTGCGAGCGCAGCCGGACCGGGGTGGCCCCGTCGGGTACGGGGATGCCGAAGTTCGGGGTGCCGTCGGCGTTCCAGTACAGCTTCTGAATCCGGGTGCGCCGGTTCGGGTCGTTGAGCGGGTCGCCGCTGATGTCCCGGTAGTTGCGGTCGTGGTAGACCAAGATGTCGCTCTGCCCGTCCTCGGAGACGGTGAAGGAGTTGTGCCCGGGGCCGTACTGGCCGGTGGCGGCGTTGCTGGCGAACACCGGGGTCGGGCTCTTGCTCCAGGAGGCGGGGTCGAGCAGGTTCGCGCCGGCCGACGCGGTGAGCATGCCGAGGCAGTAGTTGGCGTCGGTGGCGCTCGCCGAGTAGGTGAGGAAGACCCGGCCGTTGCGCTGGATCACCGTCGGGCCCTCGGCCACCCGGTAACCCCGGGTCTCCCAGTCGTACGCCGGGACGACCAGCCGGGCCACCGTGCCGGTGATCTGCCACGGGTTGGCGCCCATACGGGCGAGGTAGACGTTGGAGTTGGTGGAGATGCCGGGCTCCTGCTGGGCCCAGGTCAGGTACCGCACCCCGTTCACCACGAACGTCGAGGCGTCCAGACTGAACGTGTCCCACGGCGTGGTGATCCGGCCGCGTTCGGTCCACGAGCCGGTCAGCGGGTTGGCGCTCGCGTTCTCCAGCACGTACATCCGGATCCGCCACACGTCGTCGGTGCGTCCGGCGGCGAAGTAGACGTACCACCTGCCATTGATGAAGTGGATCTCCGGGGCCCAGATGTGGGCGCCCATCTCTCCGCTGGTGTGCCGGCGCCAGATCGTCGTCTCCGTGGCGGAGGCCAGCCCTTGGAGCGTGGTGGCCCGCCGCAGCACGATCCGGTCGTACTCCGGCACCGTCGCGGTCATGTAGTAGTAGCCGTCGGTGTGCCTGACGATGTGCGGGTCGGCGCGCTGGTTCACCAGCGGGTTGGTGTAGTTCACCGCCGGTGCGGCCTGCGCGGGTCCGGCCACCGGCAGGCCGGCGGTCACGGCGAGCGCCGCAAGGGCGCTGGCCAGCATCGGCCGCAGGCGTCGGCGGGCGGGGGCGTCGGCGGGCGCCGCGCCGGCCCGTCGGCGGTGGGCCGTGCGGAGCAGGTGTCGAATCGGCATGTGCCCTCCCAGGTGGGCCAGGTCGACGGTCGGCGGCGGGGTGGTCCGGGTGCCGGGTCAGTAGACGTAGGGCCAGGCGGCGGCGTCGTAGCCGATGCGGTTGACGCCGAGCAGCGACGCGCCGTTGTCGGCGTAGTAGTGGTAGAAGAGGACGTCGCCGTCGGTGTCGGCGAGGACCGCCTGGTGGCCGGGCCCGTGCACGCTGCCGTGCGAGGCCAGGATCTGGGTGCCGCCCCCGGCGAGCATGTCCCGGCCGGCGCGGTCCACGAACGGCCCGGTCGGGCTCGCCGAGCGACCGACCATGATCCGGTACGTGCTGGCGGCGCCCTGGCAGCATCTGTCGAACGAGACGTACAGGTAGTACCAGGCGCCGCGCTTGACCAGGACGGGCGCCTCGATGCCGGGGCCGTAGTTCGCGAGCGCGTACACGGCGGTGCCGAGCCGGCGTCCGGTGACCGGGTCGATCGGGATCATCTTGATGCCGGACCAGAACGAGCCGAAGGTGAGCCACCAGCGGCCCTGGTCGTCGACGGTGAGGTTCGGGTCGATGGCGTTGAAGTCGTCGGTGGTCCGCGACTCGACGACCAGCCCTTCGTGGGTCCAGCTGCCGGCGGCTCCGGTGGTGCTGGTGGCCAGGAAGATCGCCGAGCGGTTGGAGCCGAAGGTCGAGGCCGAGTAGTACAGGTGGTAGCGCCCGTTGCGGTACGACAGGTCGGGTGCCCAGAGGTTGCGCGCTCCCCCGGTGTACGTGGTGGTCCACGGCGCGCCACCGGGAAAGACGGTGCCCGCGTTGCGGAAGGCGATCCGGTCGGCGGAGGTCTTCAGCGCGATGTCGTCACCGGTGTGTGCGACGAGGTACGTGCCGTCGGGCCGTTTGACCACCGTCGGGTCGTGGACACCGATGTCGCCGGTGACCCGGCCGGGCTGCGGGTAGGCCGGCGCCGGGGTGGTCGGTGCCGGGCTGGTGGGTGTCCCGGCGCCCAGCCGGATCAGCTGCCACTGCTGGTTGGCGCCGTCCAGGTCGGAGTAACCGGCCAGCCGCCCACCGTCGGCTGTCGACCAGCCCCACACGTCGACGACCTTGTTCCACTGCCGGTTCACGAACCGCACGAACCCACCCGCGGAGTCCTGCAACCGGAACTGCTGGGTGGCCGAGGACCGGTCGGTGGACTGCACGAGCTGGGTGCCGTCGGTGCCGCTCGGCAACTCCAGCACCTTCCCGCTGTGCCGCGACCGCACCTTGTAGAACCCGCCACCGGCGTCCACGAACTGCCACTGCTGCACCGCGAGGTCGTTGCGCGTCCACTGGTTCACCGGCGCGTTCTCCGCGGTCGACCAGTCGTACAGGTCCATCGCCTTGCCGCTGTGCCGGTTCACGACCACGTACGACGCGGTCGTGTCGACCGTCGCCGCCGACGCGGGCGGCACCCCGGCCAGCACTCCCGCGCCGAGTACCACTGTCGCCGAGAACACCGCCGCTACCGTCCGCGTCGTCTGAGCGGTCCCTGCCACCGAAACCTCCCGCGCTTGGTCGCCTCCGCTCCCGGGATCACGAGACGGGGCGAGCGATCATGGCAGCGGCGTTACGTCCGGGTTACCAGTCATGTTTTCGATAACATAGACGGCTGTCAAGGTGAGCGCGGGGCTGAAGCCTTCCGGATGGCCTTCTTGGGTCGAACGGCCGCGCATGCCGGAGCGCCGCGCTGGTGTGTGGTTAGCGTTAACAGACCCCGCCGGTCGGGTCGGGCGGCGTCGGACTTTCCTCGGTCACCGCGACTCGGCCGGGCCCGGGTCGCTCGCGTCCACCATGGTGACGGGGGTGCCCAGCTCCACCGTGCGGGACACGGTGCAGAGCCGGTCGTGTGACTGCCGCAGCGATCGGGGCAGGACCTCGCGGGCCCGGTCACCGTCCGCACCTGCCGGAAACTCCACAGCGAAGGTGACGGTGAGGTTCTGCATCCGGTTGCCGGCTTCCGGGTCACGGATCTTGTCACCGCTCACCGTGACGGCGAACCGGGCCGGTTCGGCACGACGGCTGGTCACCAGGTCGACGTCGACTGCGGTGCAGCCGCCGAGCGCCGCCAGCAGCAACTCCACCGGCGTGAAGGTCGCGTCCTCCCCCGTACCCATCGACAGCTCACCGCCCCGGGAGTTGCGCACGACGTACCTGCCCACGCTGGTGCGCTCGATCTCCACCGACCGGAGCGTGTCCTCACTCATGCGACGAACCTACCGAAAACGCTCCGCGAAGGTGCGGTACACCGGTGTCGCCGGCAGCCCGTCGCGAACGGCGAACACCACGAGGTCGAACCGGTCGACCACCCGGAGCGCGTCGGCGAACGCGCCGGCCACCACTGCCGGGTCGTTGCGGAACACCCCGCACCCCCACGCGCCCAGCACCAGTGTCCGATGCCCGTGCGCGGCCGCCACCTCCAGCACCCGCAGGGCCCGCCGGCCCAGCACCGCCGGCACGTCCGCGGCGTGCTCCGGCTGGTTGCGCACTATCGCGCCCAGGTTCGGCGCCGCCGCGGTCAGGAAGGACGTCGTGTACGGCCGGTCGAGCAGGTTGCCCTTGTCGTCGCGGAACACCGGCACGCCCGGGGACCAGACGACCCGGTCGCTGTAGCGCAGGTCCCGCTGCCCTCTGTGGAAGGCGTAGAAATCCGGGGCGGCGAGCAGACACGGGTACAGCGCCGACGAGCGGGCGATGCTCTTCTCCTGCGCCGTGGCGCCGCCCAGGAACCCGCCACCCGGGTTCTTCGCCGACGCGAACACCAGACACGCCGCGCCGGGTCCGAGCCGGCGGGCGGCCTGCAACGTCGACTCGTACGTCACCTCCACGGCGCCGGCGCCGGGCTTCGCGCCGTCGGCGTGCAGGACCTCGTCCGGCAGGTGCTCACGGGTGCCGTCGACCGCGGCGCGTACCGCCGCCTCGATCGTGATGTCCTCGCCGGCGGTGTTGCGGTAGCGGCCCGACTCGGCGATCGCGACCGTCTGCCGGGCGATCTCGCGGAGACGGCTGCTCATCCGGCACGCCCGTCGATGTCGTGCATGAGCGGCAATCTAGGCAGCCCTCACCGGACGGGCAACCGATTAGCGACCCCCGCTCCGGCCACGTCACCTGGTGCGACCGGGCGACGAGGGGGCACCACGATGGACCGTGCCTTGCTAATGTCCGCCCAACCATTGATTGGCGTCATTCACACGGGGGTAGGCATGGCCAACCATGGGCACGACAGGCATTTCAGCAGATTCATACGAGCTACGGCACTCGCCGTCTCGCTCATCCTCCCCGTCGGCCTGGTGAGCCAGCCGGCTGCCGAGGCGACTCCGGCCGAGCAACTTCCCGCGTGCGCGGACCCGTCGGTGCCGGAGGACGTCAACCACGCCTCCATCCGGCTCGAAGGGCCGACGACCGGGACCGAGGTCGCGGTCGACGAGCACGGGAAGATCGCTCTCAACGGCTTCCTGCACAAGAACGCCACCATGGTCGACGTCTCGATCGGCCGGCTGACCACCACCGACATCACCCTCGGGCCGCCGCCGGCCGGGGTGTCGAACTGGTCGGCGTCGTGGACCGCCAGTCTTCGCCCGGCGGAACTGGGCGAGAACGAGGTGTGCGCCCGTGCCGAGCGCGAACCCGGACGCTACGCCCGGATCCTGCGGTCCGTCACCGTGGTGGACCTGCTCCCGCCGAGCGCCGTCCCGGGCCTGACCGTCGGCGCGATCACGGCGACCTCGGCCAAGGCGACCTGGGGCGAGGCCACTGACAACTACGGCCTTGCCGGGTACGAGGTCACCGTCGACGGCGGGACCCCGCACCGGACCACCATCGGCACCCGGTCGTACTCCATCACCGGGCTGTCGCCGTCCACCGACCACACGGTGTCCGTGGTCGCCGTCGACCTGGCCGGCAACAAGTCCCCGACCCGCGCCACGGCGTCCTTCACGACGGCCGCCGCCCCGCCACCACCGGATCCCGATGCCGACCTGGTCCTCGACCCGGAGCAGGGTGCCGCCACAGCAACCTGGCAGCCCGACCCCGCGACCGAGAGCAGCTACCGCGCCTACCTCGACGGCCAGTTGTACGACGAGTTCTCGCTGACCCACTTCTGCCAGGACGCCGACGGCGATCCGGCGAACCCGTGCACGGCGGAGAACAGCATCGTCCTTCCGATCGGCCCCCTGGAGGAGTACACGCCGTACACGTTCCGGGTCGAGGCGCTACGCGCCGACCGCACGGTGGCCCGTGAGCTCTCCGCCGACTTCACCACCATGATCAATACGGACGAGGTGTCTCCCGCCGCCACCCAGCAGGCGGCAAGCGAAGGCTCTCAGTGCGCCGGGAGCGGCGGAGACTTCTACCTCGCTGCGGACTCGCGTACCAGTGTCACGGTGCCGGCCGGCAGCACGGAGCTGTTCCCGGGCTGCTACACCGTCTCGAACGACAGCTGCCTGGACGCCTTCCTACCGCCGTCCGGGGAGAAGCTCGTCAAGTGCGCGGACAGCCTCACCCAGCTTCTCTTCTCGGCGGCGCCGCCCGGCCGTGGTCCGGTGATCTCCTCGGTGGCCCCGGCCCCCGGTCGCGTCTCGACGCTGTTCGACCCGGGCAACGCGACGATGCCGATCACCTGGTGCGCCCAGAACACCACCACGTGCACGCTCGTGCTGGCCCCTGCGGCGCAGGCCGTCCGGCTCGTCGCGGTCGCGCCCGCTGCCGCCGTCGGCACCTCCTGGGTCGTCGTCGCTCTCTCGGGCATCGGCGTCGGACTCGCGCTCTGGGCGCTGCTCGAGATCCTCTTCCCCGGTCAGATCGGCATCCACGGCATCCTCGAGTACCCGATCCGGCACGACACCGACTTCGACACGTTCGAGAACTGGGGCGCGGACGAGGGCGAGTGGTACAACAGCTTGAAGATCTACGCGGAGGTGATCAAGACGACGAAGCTGGTGGCCGACCGGGACGGCATTCCCTTCGCCTGGACCAACGCCGAGGACGGCCGGCTCAAGCGGATCATCGATGCGGCGTGCACCGCCCAGCGTGGCACCCAGGGTACGGCCGGCTGCGACAACGGCTTCGCCGTCTACGTCCCCGGTGGCGTGTCCTACGACCTCCGGCCCATGAAGGAGACCGGGACCCACATCGTGACGGCGATGGGTGACGGTGGATATCCGCAGCCACCGACGCGGGCCCAGTGGTTCTACCCGGCTCGCAGCCAGGGCGGTCGGGCCGCCATCGACGCCGGCTATCCACGCCGGTGGTTCAACACCCATTTCACGCCGAACGAGTGCACCGGGCGCGCGCCGGGAACCGTGTGCGACGAGTTCCCGTTCTGGGTGACCAACCAGGCGGTGAACCTGTCGGGCGAGCGCGCTTCCCTGAAGCCGGTTCCACCGTCGGAGTCGAGCCCGCAGGGCACCGAGATGTCGGCGTTCTTCCGCAAGTGCGAGGTCGCCGACGGAGAGCGGTTCATCGTGCTGCCGGTGAAGCCGTGGGTCGCGGCGAACGGGCCGAGCTTCGGGTTCCGGGTCAGTGAGGGCGGGGCCAGCATGTGCATGAGCCCCAAGCCGGCGGCGGCTCCCTGATGCTCGACGACATGCGCGTACTGCGTGACGCCGTCGCGGAGTACCGTGCGGCGGCGACCGCGGCCGGCCTCGACTGGCCCGAGCACGCCGAGGCGCCCGCCGGGCAGCCGCCCGGCTCGGTCTACCGCATTTTCGGCGTGGACCACGTCGCGGAGCAGCTGACCTGGTTCCAGTCACAGAACTGGCCGCCCCGGCGGCTGCTCCCCAACGGCGGTTGGATCATGCCGTGGCCGGCCGACGGGGGCGAGGAACTCGACAGCCTGGCCATCTCGATCGGCACGCCGTTCCCGTGGCGGCACCAGGTGCGGTTGTTCAACTTCGAGGATCTGGTCTACACGTTCGTGCTCGCCGGCGACCACGAGGGCGAGATCTGGCGTTACGAGTTCACCCCCGACGTCTGGGGTTCGGCTCGTGCCGCCACCAGTCTCGCCGCGCTCTTCACCGGCTGGACGAAGGGCATCGCCGCCGGCGCGGTCGTCCACGACGACCTCAACGGCTGGCTTCTGCTGCGGGACGACGGGCCGGACGAGGTCGGCATGCTCCGGGAACGGGTTCCCGACGTCGATTTCCTGACCTTTCCGGTGTACGTGGCGGACGAGTCACTGCTGCGCGCGCGACAGCGCGAATGCGGGGTCGACATGGACTGCATCGAGCGGGGATTCGACTGCTACGAGGAACTGTCCGACACGGTGCGGGCCACCCGGAGGTCGCTCGGCATCTGACCCTGCGCCGCCGGCCCAGGCATCGCCCGGGCCGGCGGCGATCTCGTCCCGTCCGGCGCTCACGTACCGGCACCGAGCTGCCACACCCGGAGGTTCCTGATCCGCGCGGCCCTGCCCGGGACGCTCGGCGATCGCCCCATCGGGAGACGTACGGTGAAGCGGGCTCCCCGCCCCGGGCTGCCCTCGGCCTCGATCGTGCCGTGGTGGCTCGTGACGACCTCCTGGAGCAGGGCCAGTCCCAGGCCGAAGCGTCGGTCCCCGGCGCCCGCACCCCTGTGGAACCGGTCGAAGATCCGCCGGGCGTCCGCCTGGTCGAAACCCTTCCCAGTGTCGGCGATCACGAACTCGGCGACGTCGCCGTCGGCCCGGAGCGTCACGTCGATCCGGCCTCCGGCGGGGGTGTGGGCAAGCGCGTTCGCGAGCAGTTCGCCGACGACCCGGCGCAGGGCCGACTCGACACCCGGCACCGGCAGCGGGTCGCCGGGTGTGTCCAGGGTGAGGGTGACCTGCCGTTCGGCGGCGCGGTCGCTCTCGGCGGCGACCGTCGTCCCGATCAGCGTGGTGAGGTCGACGGGCGGGTCCGGTTCCCGGTCGGCGGGAGCGGCGGCGAGCCGGGCCGAGAGCAGCAGGTCGTCGACGATCTCGCCGAGCCGGCGGGTGGTGCCGATCAGCCGTTCCAGGTCGTCGAGGTTCGTGGGGGCGCCGTCGTGGCGCGCGCGCCGCGCGATCAGCTGGGCCCGGGTGTGCACCTGGGCGATCGGCGTACGCAGTTCGTGGCTGGCGTCCGCGACGAAGCGGCGCTGCCGGGTCAGCGCCTCCGCGAGTGGTGCGACGGCCCGGCGGCCGACGAGCACACCGGTCAGCACGGCGGCGAGCAGCCCGGCAGCCGCCGCGAGGCTAAACGCGAGCAGGAGGTGCCGGCGGTCGGACATCTGGAACCGGGCGTCGAACACCGCCTGGACCACGTGGTCGCCGCGCGCCTCGGTGCGTACGTGGTAGGTCGTGCCGTTGCGGGCGACGGTGGTGACCTCGGTGGCCCGGGTGGTGGCCACGGCGTCCAGTGTGTCGCGCATCGGGAAGCCCGGTGGCGGCGGGTTCGCGCCGGTGCGGACGGTGGTCCCGTCGTACTGGAAGATCCAGCTGCAGGCGGGCGGGCCGGCGACCGTCCCGTGTTCGGTACCCCACGCCAGCTCCCGATGGATCTGCGCCTCCTGGCCGCGGACTAGGACCGCGTACGAGATGCCGCCGGCCAGCAGCAGCAGGCCACCGATGGTCAGGCCGACGAGAAGGCCGATCCGTAGCCGGGCCCGTCTGACGATCGCCTGCTCGGCCGCCTCCATCAGAGGGTTCCGAGCCGGTAGCCGAGACCGTGCACGGTGCGTACCACCGCGCGGCCGAGCTTGCGCCGGAGGTAGTAGACGTAGGTGTCCACTATCGACGCGGCGGCGGCCTCCTCGAAGACCTTGCGGCGCAGCACCGCGCGCGGATGCACGGTGCTCGGCCGGGCCGCCAGCACCCGCAGCAGCTCGAACTCGCGGGTCGACAGCGCCACCCGGGTGCCGTCGGCCAGCACCGCCTCGCGTGGCGCGAGGTCGAGCAGTCCGGCCCCGATGCGCAGCACGTCCGTCGGCTCGGGCCGGCGCCGGCACAGCGCCCGGACCCGGGCGCTCAACTCGTCGAGGTCGAAGGGCTTGACCAGGTAGTCGTCGGCGCCCGCGTCCAGCCCGGCGATCCGGTCGTCGACCGTGCCGAGCGCGGTCAGCATCAGGGTCCGGGACGGGACCGCCCGGGCCCGCAGCCGGGCGACCAGGTCCAGGCCGTCGAGCGCCGGCAGCATCCGGTCGATGACCATCACGTCGTACGAGCGGGTCAGGCCGAGATGCAGCCCGCGCTGGCCGTCGAAGGCCTGGTCGACCAGGTAACCTTCATGGCCGAGCGTCTCGGTGAGCATCTCGGTCAGATCCGCGTCATCCTCGACCAGCAGCAGCCGGTTCGATCTTCCGCCCCGCATATGTTAACGATCCCATAGATGTGGATCGATGAGACCATCGTTATTTGCTTCTTCAACTATCTGAAACCGCGAGCGCGGGTGTGCGGACGGTTTCGGGCTGCCGGGCCTCCCGGCGCTCGATCCAGCTCAGTGCCGGTGTCGTCATCAGCGTGGTGACCAGTGCGACGAGGACCAGCACGGTGAACAGGGCCGGGCTCACGATGCCCGCCTCCAGCCCCACGTTCAGCGCGATGAGCTGCATCAGGCCGCGGGCGTTCATCAGCGCGCCGACCCGCAGCGCGACGCCCGACGGCTCGCCCCGGAGCCGGGCCGCCGCCCAGCAGGCACCGAACTTGCCGGCGATCGCCGCCGTCACACAGGCCAGCGCGAACAACAGCACCGGCGGCGAACCGAGCAGGCCGAACTCCGTGCGCAAGCCCGAGTAGGTGAAGAACAGCGGCAGGAACAGCGTCGCGGCGACCGGGGTGAGCGTGTCCACCACCTTGTCCGTGTTGTCGGTGCGGGGCATCACCACGCCGACCGCGAACGCGCCGAAGACCGCGTACAACCCGATCTCGTCGGTGTACCAGGCGACCAGGAACAGCAGCGCGACGGTGCCGAGCAGCCGGGCGCGGTCGTTGAGGGCACGGTGGGTCATCAGCGTGGCAGCGGCCGTACGTCCGCCGAACCAGAGCACCAGCCCGAACAGGACCGCTCCGCCCGCGGTGACGATCGCGGGACCGGCCCGGCCGGACGCGACAGCCAGCACGGCGGCCAGCATGATCCAGGCGACCACGTCGTCGATCGCGCCGCTGGCCAGGGAAAGGGTGCCGTGCCGGGTGCCGGCGTGCCCTTTCTCGGTGATGATCCGGGCCAGCATCGGGAACGCGGTGATGGCCAGGGCGACGCCGACGAACGCGGCCGAGACCCCGAGTGACGTCCCCTCGGCCCGGATCGGCACGGCGCCCGCCGTCACCAGGACCAGCAGCACCCCCAGCAGGAGCGGCGCGGTGACCCCGGCGAGGGAGACCACTCCGGCGGTGCCGGCCAGCCCGGTGACCCGGTGGGCGCTGAACGCGTACCCGGCCTGGAACATGAACAGCACCAGGCCGACCTGACCCACGACGTAGAGGATCGGAAGCAGGGGGGCCGGGAACAGGGCGTTCTGCACGTCCGGCAGGAGGAGCCCGAGCAGCGACGGGCCGAGGAGGACGCCGGCGAGCATCTCGCTGACCACGGCGGGCTGGCCCGCCTTGCCGAGCAGCCAGGCGACCCCTTTGCAGAAGATCAGGATCACCGTGACCGCGATGAAGAAGCGTGGTGCCAGCTCCGTTGGTGTCATCGGACAGCCCTCTCGAAGTAGTCGGTGCACAACCGCTGCCGGCGGGCGTCGACCACCATCCAGGTGCCGAACACCAGTTGCCGGAGGCTGCGGCCCACGTCGGCCCACCGGTCCCGCGACCGCATCGCGGCCAGCCGCAGCCGCCCCGGGCCGGTGAGCCCGGCCGGTGTCAGATACGCCGGGCCCCGGCTCGGCAGGGACCGGGTGTGTGAGGCCGACGAGGTCAGGAGGTACCGGCGCAGCACCTCACGGGTCGCGGCGCGCATCATCACCGGCGCCACGCCGCGGGCCGGGCAGGCCCGGTTGGCGGTGACGCCGTACGGGATGAAGTGCGCGTCGCCGCGCTTGAGCGTCAACCACCGGTCCGGGTCGAACAGGTCGCCGGCGGCGGCTCCGCCGCGGTGGAACGCCAGGTAGTTGAAGAGCAGTACCGTCCCGGTGGGCAGGGACACGCCGGTGGGCAGCGTGATCGGCGCCGACGTGATCCGGTGCGCGACGCCGAAGAGCGGATGCACCCGCAGCGTCTCGTCGACCACCCGGTCCAGCGCCTCGTCGTCGTCGAGTCCCCGCTGCAGGTCGGGACGGGTGGCGAGGGCGAGCAGCACGTGCGCCATCGCCTCGGACATCTGCACGATGGCGGTGTTGAAGAAGGCGCCCTGGAGATACCAGGCCGTCTCCTGTGTGGTGAACGGCGGCGGCAGCGTCACCGGGCAGGTCCCCGCCTCGATCCGGTCGTGCAGATACGCGGTCAGCCGCTCGCGCCGCCGCATGTGCCGCAGGCCGGTGCACTTCAGCCCGTTCACCACGTCCTCGGCGTTGGCGACGATCAGCGCCCGCGCGTCCGCCGGGCACGTCTCGCCGAAGACGAGTTCGTAGTAGACCTCGGCCCAGACCGGCATCATCAGATCGCGCAGCCGGACGTGGCTGGTCCGGTCGGCCGGCAGCCGGTCGAGCGCCCGCCGGGTGGCGGCGGTCGCGAGGTCGTCGCAGCGCCGGCGGCGTACCGCGAGCACCCGCCGGGTCGTCGCGGCCACGGTCCGGTAGCGCTCGCCCGGCTCCAGGTGCTCCTGGTGCATGTGCGGTCCGGGCGCCAGCCAGTACCAGAACAGGTCGGACAGCCCGGCGCCCCGGCTGCGCCCGTCCGCCGCCGGATCGGAGTACACCCGCTCGAAGTGCTCCATGCCGACGGTGGGGCCGGGCACCGGTACGCCCTCGGCGCCGTTGACGGTGACGAACACCCACTCCCGCAGCCGGACCACCGTGCGGGGCAGCCAGTACGGCAGGGTCCACGCCACGCCGACCCCCGCCAGGACGATCAGGACGCTCATCCGTACGCCACCGTGGCGACCAGGTCCCCGCCCAGGTCGGCCGGCCCGGTGACACCGGCCAGCGCCAGCGCCCGGTCGAGGTCGGCGCGCAGCAGGTCCAGCACGTGGCGTACCCCGGCGGCGCCGCCCACCGCGAGGCCCCACAGCACCGGACGGCCGACGAGCACCGCCGTCGCCCCGAGCGCCAGCGCCACCAGGACGTCGGTCCCCCGGCGGACGCCGCCGTCCAGCAGCACCGGCAGCCGCCCGCCCACCGCCTCCACCACGGCGGGCAACGCGTCCAGGGTGGCCAGCGCCCCGTCGAGCTGCCGGCCTCCGTGGTTGGAGACCAGCAGACCGTCGACGCCGTACGAGACGGCGAGCGCCGCGTCCGCCGGATGCAGCACCCCCTTCAGCAGGATCGGCAGCGTGGTGACCTCGCGCAGCCAGGCGATCCGGTCCCAGTCCAGCCCGGCGTCCATCCCGATGTCGCGCACCCGGCCGCTGGCGTCGCGCATGTTCTCGCAGGCCATCCCCGGCGGCAGGTCGGCGAAGCCGTGCCGCAGATCGCGTTCCCGCCGCCCGAACACGGGCGAGTCGACGGTGACGACCAGGGCGGTGCAGCCGGCCCTCTCCGCCCGCCGCACGACCGACGCGGTGAAGTCGAGGTCCGCCTGCGGATAGAGCTGGAACCAGAGCGGCCCGCCTTCGGCGGCGATCTCCTCGACCGGCCGGGTGGCCGCCATGCTGACCACCATGATCGTGCCCGCCTCGGTGGCGGCGCGTGCGGTGGCCACCTCGCCCTCCGGGTGGGCCAGCCGGTGGAACGCGGTCGGCGCGATCAGCACCGGCATCGAGATCCGCGTGCCGAGCAGCGAGATCCGCAGGTCGCGGTGGCCCGCGCCGCGCAGGACGCGGGGCACCACGTAGCGCCGGGCGAAGGCGGCCTCGTTGGCGCGTACCGTGCGTTCCTCGCCTGCTCCACCGGAGTAGAAGTCCCAGTACACCGGGTCCAGGCGGCCCCGCGCGTCGGCTGCGAGCTCGGCCAGGTTCAGCGCCGGCCCGTCCAGCGCCGTGCCCTCCGACGGGCGCATCTCAGCTCTCGACTCGGCTCAGGCAGCAGTCGACGAACGCGACCAGCGGCGCCACGTGCGTCTCCGGCCGGTCCCATCGGTTCTCCAGGTTCTCCGCCAGGTGGTGGGTGGCGACGACCTGGCCCGCCCGGTGGTGGCGGACGACCGGATGCAGGTAGGCGGCGTCGTGGGCCTGGCCGGGTACGTCCTGGGCGACCCGGCTGACGGTGATGTCGAACGGGTCCACCCGGTCGTGGTCGGGGCCGTACTCGAGGGTGACGACGAAGGCGTCCGTGTAGTCGTGGTCAGGGGTACGCAGGCCGGTGCGGGTGAAGTACTCGACCGGCACCTCGTCGTGGTAACGCGCGTCGGATCCGGCCACCGTGACCACGTCGCCGAGGAAGCCGAACTGCTGCCACAGGGCAGAGGTGCGGTTGACCCGCGCGACGACGGCGCCGGCGATCGACTCGCCGGTGGCGTCCAGCTTCTCCGCCGGCCACGGCGTGTCGCCGTACCGCCGTTCCAGGATCCGGTGCAGCGCCCGTACGGCGTACCGGAAGCCGTGGATGAAGCCGCTTGTCGAACGCTTGAAGTCCCGTTCCTGGCTGATCGTGCCGGCGAAGTACAGGCCGGGGACGTTCACCGACTCCCACTCCGGGGTCTGCGCCGGAAAGCGGTCCCTGATCGCGAGCGCCGGACGGCAGGTTTCGTCGAAGACGGACGCGTCGAAGGCGAACCCGGTGCAGGCGAGCACCCGGTCGTACCACAGCTCCTTGACCACCTCGTCGGCGCGGGAGAACGAGAACGTCACCTTGTATCCGGTGCCGTCGCGCTCGATGCGCTTGACGTCACCGTCGAGGATCGCGTTCGCCGACTTCAGCTGGTAGGTGTCCAGGAAGTTGTTGTTCACCGCGCGCAGGTGCCCCACGTAGTGGGTGCGCCAGGCCATCCGCACCGAACTCGGGCCGGCGACGTGGATCAGCGTGGTGGTCTCCATCAGGCTGTCCGCGGTCTCGAACGCGGAGTTCCCCTTGCCGATGATCAGCACCTTCTGGTCGAGGTAGTCGCGCGGGTCGACGGACATCTCCGCGTACTGTTCGGCCAGTTCCAGCCCGGGGATCTCCGGCCGGTACGGCCGGGAGACGCCGGTGGCGACGATCAGCCGGCGCGCCCGGAAGACCTCCTCCCCCGCCCGGACCTCGAACACCCCGTCGACCTTGCCGACCGACGTCACGCGGCAGCCGTACCGGACCCGTGCCCCCGTCTTCGCGGCGAAGTCCGCCAGGTAGCGGACCATCACGTCGGCGTCGGGGAAGTACCGCTCGGTGTAGCCGGTGAATCGCAGCGCCGGGTCGTCGCTGAGCAGCGAGTTCCAGTCCAGCCGCAGGTTCAGCTCCGGGTCGTCCGAGCCGGTGTGCGGCTTGTTGATGGAGATCAGTTGCCGGTGGCGGGGAAAGGTGGCGAAGAACGCCCCCGGAATGTCCGCCTGTTCCAGGACCAGATAGTCGCGTCTGCCGTCGGCCTCCAGCAGAGCCGCGAGTTGCAGGCCCGCCGGTCCGGCCCCGACGATCAGGTAGTCAAGCGTCATGTGCGTCCACCCTCAGGAAAGAGAAACGGAGAAATCCGCGATCACGTCGGCCGCGCGCCGCACGTCACCGTCCAGCGGCCGGTCCGGGTCGACCGGCGGTACGACCGCCGCCAGCGCCGCCAGCGCCTCGGCGCAGCCGGAGGCGGTCGGCGTACGCGCACCCACGTACGCGGCCTGGCGCAGCCCCAGCGCGAGCGACCCGACGACGAGGTGCAGCAGCCGGGCCTGGTCCAGGGCCCGCAGCGCGGCCTGGGTGCCGAGCGGGACGACGTCCTGGTTGTGCAGGTTGGTCGGCACGCTCTGCATGCTCGCGGGCATGGTGTCCCGCCGGATCTCGGTGATCAGCGCGGTCGCCGCCAGCTGCACCCCCTGGAGCCCGTGCTGCTGTCCCGGGCCGGCGGCCAGCATCGGCGGCAGGCCGCCGTTGCGGTTCGGGTCGACGAGCAGGTCGAGTTGCCGTTCGGCGAGGTTGCCGACCTGCGCCACGACCATCGACAGCACGTCGGCGGCGAACGCGGCCGGCTGGCCGAAGAAGTTGCCGCCGTGCACCACGAGGTCGTCGTCGGGAAAGAACAGCGGGTTGTCGGTGACGCTCGCGAGGTCGGCCGCGACGACGGCGTCGACGTAGCGCAGGGCGTCCTCGGCCGCGCCGAGCAGTTGGGGCGTGCACCGGATGCTGTACGGCTCCTGCAGCGGGCGCGCGCCGGACGCGACGAGGCCGTCGCTGACCCGTCGCATCCGCGCGCCCACGTCGATCGCGCCCGGATGGCCGTACGCGCCCAGCAGCCGGGCGTCGAGGAACTGCGTGTCGCTGCCGAGCAGGTCGGCGAGCAGGCAGGTGAGCACCTGGACCGCCCGGTGCGCGGCGCGGACCGCGTCCAGCGCCAGCGCTGTCGCCGCGGTGGTCAGCGACGTCCCGTTGACCAGGGCGAGGGCGTCCCGGCCGTCCAACGGCAGCGGTTCCAGGCCGGCCAGCTTCAACGCCTCGCCGGCCGGCATCCGCGTCCCGTCCAGATAGGCGTGGCCGCGGCCCCGTAACGCCTGGGCGGCCGCGCCCAGCGGGATCAGGTCGCCACTGGCACCGACCGAACCCAGCCGGGGCATCGCGGGGACGAACGTGGTCGCGAGCATCGCCGCGAGGGCGTCGATCACGTGCGGGGAGACTCCCGACGCGCCGCGGGCCAGCGACCCGGCCCGCAGCAGCAGGGTCGCGCGCACCACCTCCGGACCGAGGTCCGCGCCCTGCCCCGCGCCGAGGTGGGTGAGCGTGTTGTCGGCCTGGTCGCGCAGGTCGGCGCGGCCCGCGTACCCGACCAGGGCGCCGAAGCCGGTGGTGGCGCCGTACACCGCGCGGTCGTCACCGAGCACCGCGGACAGGAAGGTGCGGGCGGCCGTGACCCGGTCCCGGACCCGCGGTCCGATCACGACTTTGACCGGGTCACGGGCGGCGCGCAGATCGGCGATCCGCAGTGGGACATCGAGGTCCACCTCTGTCGTCATGCGATCGCACCCTAGAGACGAATTCTCAGAACGCTCTGAGATCGAGTCGCTACGTTGCGGCGCATGACGCTCGACTATCTGATCATCGGAGCCGGACCGGCCGGGCTGCAGCTCGCTCACCTGCTCGATCGCGACGGCCGCGACTATCTGGTCCTGGAGGCCGGCCCGTCGCCGGGCACGTTCTTCGCCACCTATCCCCGGCACCGGAAGCTCATCTCGATCAACAAGGTCTGGACCGGCTCCGACGATCCGGAGTTCAACCTGCGCGCGGACTGGAACTCGCTGCTCACGGACGATCCGGCGCTGCTGTTCAAGAACTACAGCCGGCGCTACTTCCCGGACGCCGCGGACCTGGTGCGCTACCTCGCCGACGCCGCCCGCGGCCTGCGGATCAGGTACGACACCCGGGTCTCCCGGGTCGCGCGCGACGGTGACCTGTTCACCGTCCACGCCGGAGACGACACCCTCACCGCCCGCCGGGTGGTCGTCGCCACCGGCGTGTCCCAGCTGTACGTGCCGCCGATCGAGGGCGCCGAGTTCGCCGAGCGGTACGACACCGTCAGCGTCGACCCGGACGACTTCACCGACCAGCGTGTCCTCATCATCGGCAAGGGCAACTCCGCCTTCGAGACCGCTGACGCGCTCGTCGAGACGGCAGCTGTCATCCACGTCGCCGGCCCGCACTCGATCAAGCTGGCGTGGCAGTCGCACTACGTCGGGCACCTGCGCGCGGTGAACAACAACTTCCTCGACACGTACCAGCTCAAGTCGCAGAACGCGGTCCTCGACGGCACCGTGGAGCGGATCGCCCGGCGCGACGACGGCGGCTTCCGGATCGACTTCCGGTACGCCCGCACCGTCGAGGCGATCCGGCAGGTCGACTACGACCGGGTCATCCTCTGCACCGGGTTCCGGTTCGACGCCACCATCTTCGACCCGTCCGCCCGGCCCCGGCTCGTCATCAACGACCGCTTCCCCGAGCAGACCTCGGCGTACGAGTCGGTGAACGTGCCAGGCCTCTACTTCGCCGGCACGCTCACCCAGCAGCGCGACTTCAAGCGCTCGACGAACGGGTTCATCCACGGCTTCCGGTACGGCGTGCGCGCCCTGCACCGGATCCTCGACGCCCGCCACCACGGCACGCCGTGGCCGGCCCGGTCGCTGGAGGTCACCCCGGAGGCGATCGCCGACGCGATCATCGAGCGGATCAACCGGACGTCGGCGCTGTGGCAGCAGTTCGCCGTCCTCGGCGACGTGGTCGTCATCGACGGCGACACCGCGCGCTACCACGAGGAGGTGCCCGTCGCGTACGTGCACGACGGCGGCCTGGGTGCGGAGCTGTTCGCGTTCGTGGTCACCCTGGAGTACGGGCCGGACCACGACCAGGTCGACCCGTTCGACATCACGGTGCCGCGGATCGCCGAGAACGACGCCGCGCACGCGCACGACGCCAGCTACCTGCACCCGGTCGTCCGGGTCCACCGCGGCGGCCGGGTCGTCGCGGCGCACCACCTCGCGGAGAACCTGGAGAACCACTGGAATCTGCCGGACGTGCACCACCAGCCACTCGTGCTCTTCGTCAAGGGCGTCCTCTCCGATGCCGGCTGAGGTCTGGCCGCAGCCCGTGCTGGACCTGCTCGCCGCCGGTGACGACCGGCCGGTGTTCGAGGAGGGCGAACGGACCGTCACCACGGCCCAGATGTACCGGCTGGTCCGGCGCGTCGCCGCCGGGCTCCGCGCCGCCGGGGCCGGCCCCGGCGTCGGGGTGGCCCTGCGGCTCGGTGTCACCGCTGAGGCGTTCGCGACGATCATCGCGGCGTTCGCCGTCGGCGCCCGGGTCTCCGGGATCCGCCCCGACCTGAGCCCGGCCCACCGCGGCTGGCAGCTCGGCGAGAACACGCTGTCGGTCGACGACGCCCGGGTCGCCGAACTGGCACGAACGCCCGACGACGGAGGCCCGCTCATCGCCGCCGGACGCCCGGACGACGTGGCCCGGATCATCTGGACCAGCGGCAGCACCGGCAGTCCGAAGGGCTGCGCGCAGACGTACGCGGCGATGAGCGCCGCCTGGGCGCCGTACCCGGATCGCTGGCCGCCGGCCATCGCGGACCTCGCCACCCGACTCCAGCGTTACCTCGTCTTCGGTTCGCTGAGCAGCCAGGTGATGCTGGAGTACGGCATCCTCACCCTGGCCGCGGGCGGCACCCTGGTCGCGGCCCGGCCCCCGGGTTTCCCCGGCATGATCGCCCGGCACCGGGCCACCGCGAGCGTGATCACCGTGGGCAAGCTGTACCAGCTCGTGCGGGACCAGCGCGCCGACCCGGTCGACCTGAGCAGCCTGCGGGCTCTGCTGGTCTCCGGCTCTCCGCTCGCGCCGGGCCGGCTCGCCGAGGCGCTCGACGTGCTCGGCCCGGTGGTCTTCCACGGCTACGGCCAGACCGAGACCGGCATGATCACGATGGTGACGCCGGCCGAGATGCTGGCGTCGCCGGCCACGCTCGCCTCGGTCGGCCGGCCTCCCCCGGTGACCGCTCTGTCCATCCGGGACGCCGACGGCCGTCCCGCCACCGAGGGCGAGCTGTTCGTCCGCACACCGGCGCAGGCCGCCGCGTACTGGAACGATCCGGCCGAGAGCGCCGAGGTGTTCACCGACGGCTGGGTCCGCACCCGCGACCTGGCCCGGCTCGACGGCGACGGCTACCTGCACCTGCTCGGCCGGATCCGGGACGTCGTCATCGTGCACGCCAACCTGGTGTACGCGGGACCGATCGAGCGGGTCCTCGCCGCCGATCCCACAGTCGCCGAGGCGTACGTGGTCGGCCGTCCCGACGACGCGACCGGGGAGGCGGTGCACGCGTACGTGGTGCCGGCCGCCGGTCACACACCGGATGCCGGACGGCTGCGCGCCCTGGTAGCCGAGGCGCTGGGAGAGGCGTCGGTCCCGCGGACGATCCGGTGGATCGACCGGGTGCCGGTGGGACCGAGCGGAAAGCCGGACAAGCGCGCCCTGGAACGCGCGCCGATCCGGTGAACCACCGGTGGCCTACCATCCGTGCATGGCCGTACTCGACGAGGCAGCGCAGCGTACCCGCACCCGGCTGCGGGACACCGCCGTCGGATTCGCCGCCCTGTGGTCCGTCGCCCTCACCGCGTTCGCGGGCGTCACCGTCGTGACCGGGGCGCGGAACAGGGATTACCTGCTGCAGTACGGCAGCGACGCGGGCGATCGGTTCGGGACCAACGTCGTGGTGTTGCTGTCGTGGCTCGGCATCGTCGCCACTGTCGGCCTCGCCACGTGGGTCACCGCGCTGCTCGTGCTGGCGCGCACCCCCGACATGCACAAGGTGCTGCGTACCCGGGTCCGGGTGGCATCGACGGTGGTGCTCGTCGGCACGCCGGTGGTCACCGTCGCCGCGCTCGTCCTCGCGTACACGCTGATCGTGCCGTGGATCTACGCGGGAGTGCAGGCCTGAGGCCCAGGGCTTCCCACGCCCCCGGAAGCATTTCCCCGACGCGGTAGGCGGCGCAGCACACCCGGTCGGCCGCGCGCTCTACTACCAACCGCTAGTAGTTCCCTTAGGATGGCGACCGCATCAGGTCGGGGCGATGGGCGCCGGCTCCACGGCGAAGGGATCAGCGGTGCCATTCCCGCGGCGTCATCGGTTTACGGCGCGCGGCGCGGCGCGATGGCTGCTGCTCGTGTGGCTGGCGTGCTGTCCCGCCATGTTCGTGGTGCTCGGATTCGCCTCGCCCGCCGCCGCGCACTTCAAGCTGCTCAAGGCCGTGCCGGCGGACGGCGCGCGCGTGGACGGCGCGGTCGGGGAGATCCGGCTGACGTTCAGCGCCCCCGGCACGCCCACCGGGGCCGGCTTCCGGCTCTCCCGCGACGGTACGGCCGTGCCGGCGACCAGTCACACCCCCGACGGGGGCCGCACGTGGCTGGTCCACCCCGCCGCCGCGTTGACCGACGGGAAGTTCACGCTGCGCTGGACCGTGGCCGCCCCGGACGCCCACCCGCTGACCGGAACGGTCACGTTCACGGTGGTCCCGGACGCCGCGGCACCCGGCGCCACCGCCACCCCTCGCCCCACCACCGGTTCCCACGGGCACGCCGGTCACGGCGCACCAGCGGTTCCCTCGGCGTCGCCGCCGGCCCACTCCGGCGGGCACGCGGTGGGTCACACCGCCGACGCCGACCAGGGTCCGGTGCGGTTCGTCGGCACGGCGGGGCGCTGGCTGTCCTACGGGGCGATCCTGCTCGGTGTGGGTGGCCTCGTCTTCGCGCTGACCACACTCGTGGGTACGCGCAGCGACATCCGGCTGGTCCAGGTCTGGGTCCGCGTCGCCGGGCTGACCGTGGTGGCCGGCGTACTGCTCGAACTGGCGGCGCTGGCGGCCGTGTTCGGCGGGGGCGGTCTCGCCTCGGCGGTCAGCGTGCAGGCGCTGACCGCGCTCGGCCGTACGCCGGTGGCCGCCGGACTGGGTCTGCGGATCGCCGGCGCGGCCGGGCTGCTCGTGGCAGGTTCCCTGGAGGCAGCGCTGATCCGGGGCCGGCACGCGGTCGGGCGGCACGCCTTGGTGACAGTCGCCGCGATC
Organism: Micromonospora sp. WMMA1949; assembly: GCF_027460145.1. Lineage (NCBI taxonomy): Bacteria > Bacillati > Actinomycetota > Actinomycetes > Micromonosporales > Micromonosporaceae > Micromonospora > Micromonospora sp. WMMA1949. The sequence goes on from NZ_JAPZBG010000001.1 coordinate 6,397,144, forward strand.
CCCACCGCCCCTCGCCCTCTTGTCGTGCCGCCCGCCGCTGAGATGAGCGGCGACGAGGTCCAGCGGGTACGCGCGCGAGCGGTCCGGCCGGTGCTCCTCGGCGTCACGGTGGCGCTGCTGCTCGGTTCGTTCCTGTTCGACGGGCACACCGTCACCGCCGGGCCACGGGCGATCGTCGTGGCCGCGGACGTGGCGCACACCGTCGCCGCGGCGGTGTGGGTCGGCGGCGTTCTGCTCCTGGCGGCGCTGCTGCTGGGACGTGCGCGCCTCGGTGTGCCGACGGGCGCCGCCGAGATGGCGGTGCGGTTCTCCGTTCCGGCCACCGCGGCGGTGACGCTCACGGGCTTCGCCGGTGCCGCATTGACGCTGGCGATCCTGGACCGGCCCGGTCAACTGGTGAGCACCGGATGGGGACGGGTGCTCCTGGTCAAGGTCGCGTTGGTGGCGGTCGTCGCCGTCGTCGGGCTCTACAACAGCAGACGGGTGGTGCCCCGGCTGGACGACCCCACCCCGGAGGGCATGCGTCGCCTGCGCCGCACGGTGCTGGCGGAGGCGGTGCTGATGGTCGCCGTCCTGCTGGTCACCGCGATCCTGGTCAACACCGGCATGTAGTCGGATCCGCCGCCGGGGCGTCCCGAGGTCTACAGGCAGAACAGGATGCCGGTGACCACGCCGGCGCCCAGGGGTGCCGCCAGGGCGGTCGAGGCGAGCAGCGCGCGGGCGACCAGGTTGCGGCGGTGCGGGCGGCGTCCCTGGAGGCGCTGCAGCCGGATGGCCACGTCGGCGCCGGCCATCGACAGCGCGGACGGCGGGCGCGGCGCGCCGGCGAAGGTGAGCAGCGCGTCGCGAACGGCGGTCGGGCCGCATTCGCGGACGGCGGCGGCGTCGGCGCGCAGTTCGACGAGCAGGCGCACTGCCGCGGGCGCCTGGCGGGTCAGGGGCAGCCACGGCACGGCGGCGGCGAGCCCTTCCACGGCGGCCACCAGGAGATGGTGACGCTCCCGCAGGTGTGCCCGCTCGTGGCTGAGCACCGCGGCGAGTTGGTCCGCCGGCAGGTCACCGGCGGCGCTGGCCAGGACCGTCAGCCCGCCGGACCCGCCGAGGCTGTAGGCCATCGGGGTCGGGTGCGGGATCCACAGCACCGGCGCCTCGCCGCGCTCCGAGGGACCGCCGGCGAGCGTCAGCAGGTCGGCGTGGGCGCGGCGAGCACGGTGGGCACGCATCGCCCGGCGGGTGCACGTCACCGTGAACCGGGCGAGCACGACCAGCAGGAACAGCGCTCCGGTCGCCCCGACGATCTCGTCGACCGCGGGCGGCCGGGTGGGTTGCGCCCAGTGCCAGCAGATGCGGGCGAGGTCGTGCAGCGCCCACTGCCGGGTGCTGCCGGGGGCGAGGAGCATCACGGTGGCGAGGACGAAGGTACCGGTCACCGCGACGATCAGGCCGAGCCAGCCGAGCAGCATCGCGACGGGGTCGGCGACGCGCCGGAAGCACAGCCGCAACGCGGCGGGGCCACACCAGGCGACGACCGCCGCGCCCGTGACGAGGGCGAGCGCGAGGCTCACGCCTCGGACTCCCGCTCGTCGAGGACCTGCCGCAGGATGTGCAGCTCGCGGTCGGAGGCGGACCGGGCGAAGTGCAGGAGCACCAGGTCGGGGTGGGTGCTCGTCTCGACGACCCGGCGCAGTGTCCGCGCGATGATCTCCTCGCGGGTGCCGGCGGCCCGGTAGCGGTAGGCCTTGCCGTCCTTCTCGCGTACGGCCCAGCCCTTGCGGTGCAGGTTGTCCAGCACGGTGAGCACCGTCGTGTACGCCAGGACCCGGTCGGTGGTCACCGCGTCGAGGACGTCACGCACGAGCACGGGCTCGGGGGCACGCCACAGGACCTCCATCACCGACGATTCGAGTCTGCCCAGTTCCGCCACGTGCTCTCCCTTCGTGCCGGTCAGGGTACGTCAGGTGTCGTGGCGATGCGGCCGGTCCCGACGCCGGGACCGGCCGCACCCGGCCGTCTACAGGCGGTCGAGGATCTTCTGCAGGGTCTGCACCTCGGCGGCCTGGTCCGAGGCGATTCTGGCGGCCAGCGCCTTGGCCTCGGGGTTGCTCCCGTCGGCCTGCTCGGTCCTGGCCATGTCGATGGCGCCCTTGTGGTGGGCGATCATCATCTCGGCGAACATCTTGTCGAACGCGGGGCCCTTCGCCGCGGCGAGGTCCTTCATCTGCTGCTCGGACATCATGCCGGGCATCCCCGCGTCCATCCCCGGCATGCCGTGCCCGGGCGTGGCGCTCATGCCGGGCATGCTGTGGTCGCTGGGCAGGTCCGTGGGCTTACCCCAAGCCGTGAGCCACCCCTTCATGGTGGCGATCTCCGGATCCTGCGCCGCCTTGATCTTTGCGGCCAGGTCCTTCAGTTCGGGGTCGCTCACGCGCGTCGAGGCCAGGTCGGCCATCGTCACCGCCTGCTGGTGGTGCGGGATCATCATCTGGGCGAACATCACGTCCGCGTCGTTGACCGTGGCGTCGGCCGAGGCCGAGGTACCCGCCGCGGAACTGCTGCCGGTGCCGTGCGTCATGCCGCCGGTGTCGTCCGCGCCACCGCAGGCGGCGGTGGCGAGCAGGGCGGACAGGGCGACGCCCGCGAGGGCGGCGCGGCGCAGGATGGTCGGTTTCATCAGTACGTGGTCCTTGTCGTGAGGTGTGCCGGAACGGAGTCGTCGGGTCCGGGCGAGACGCCGGACCGGGCTCTCCTCACGTGCGCAGGACCGTGACGGCTCGCAGCACCAGCCCGATGGGCGGGCGGGGTGGACCCCGGTCCGGGCCGGGTCCGCGTGACCGAGGACCGGTCGGCGTGCCGGTGCCGCGGCGGGGCCGCCACAGCAGGGACAGGGCGCCGAGGACGAGGGCGCCGCCCAGCACCGCCAGGCACACGGTGAACACGTGCGTCCCGTCGCGGTGCCCGGCCGGGCCGTCGTCACCGTGTGCGGCGTCGGGCGCGGCGGCGATCTCGCGGCCGACGTCGGCCGCGTGGCCGGCGTGTACGGCGCTGGCGTGGGCGGCGTCGGGTCCGGCCGGGTGGCCGAAGGTGTGCATGCCGAACACCCCGAACGTCACGGCGACGAACAGCGCCAGCCGCAGCAGCGGGTGAGCGCGTCCCATCCCATCCCCTCCGCACGTCCGGCCCGGCGCGTGGCGTCCGCCCCGACACCAGCGTCTACTAAAGGCGCATAGTAGATGGGATATCACGGCGGCCGGGCACGGGGAGGGCGAACGCGCCCGACGCGCCGCCCGGGAACACCTACGTGACGCGGTAGGCGGTGTAGCGCACCCGGTCGGCCTCACGGATCGCCGACGCCACGAAGACGCTCTGCTCCAGGACCGCCAACGCGGGCACCGACGTCTCCAGTCGTACGCCCAGCCGGAAGTAGTACTCGGCGGGGTCGACGGCGTCGCCGCGCAGCAGGGCTTCGAGGACCTCCGGGCGGCCGCTGCGGACGCCGAACGTCCGGAGGTAGACGTGACCGCCGTCTGCGGTGCGCGCCGAGTAGCGGGTGTCGATCTCGATCGCGCCGTCGGGACGAACCAGTTGCCAGTCGGCACCGCCGGGAAGGATGTCGGCCTCGAACAGGCCGGTGACCCGGCCGCCGACGACGGGCACCACGCGGCGGTGGCCCGCGCGGGTCACCCCGTGGTCCTCCAGCACGCCGAGCCGGACCTCCACCTCGAACGCGGCCTCCAGACCGGGAACCGGCGGGGCGCTCACCGGGCCCCACCCGGCTGCTCGGCGCGGCGGACGGCGCGTCGGCGCGTACTCATGGGGTGTCCTTGGTCTGCGCGAGGGCGTCGCGGAGGCGTTCCAGCGCGGGCACCGCGGCGGCGAGGGCCGCGCGGTCCTCCGCCGGCAAGGTGGCCGCGGCGCGGGCGACCAGCTCTCCGCTCGCCAGGTCGAAGCGGTCGAACAGGTCGAGGGCCTTCGGGGTGGCGAGGACGTCGACGTGGCGGTGGTTGCCGGGACGGGGGCGTCGCTCGACGAGACCGTTGCCCTCCATCGTGGTCAGGAGGTTGCTGACCGTCGAGCGGCTCAGCCGGAGTCGTTCGGCCAGCTCGCCGGGGCCGGACACGGTGCCCCGGGGCAAAGCCCGCACGATCTCGATCTGCGCGTCCGGGATCTCCGGCAGGTGCTCGGCGGCCCGGGCGGCGGCGAGCAGCGTGCGGCGCAGCGGGGAGATCACCGACGCCAGGCGCGCCGCGTCCAGCTCGGGCGGTTCCGGGCCGGTCACGGCAGGACGCCCGAGAAGACCGTCGGCGTCAGGGAGGCCCGTGCGTTGAGGTCGGCGGGCAGGAAGCCGGCCGCCTTCTTGTACCCGGTGGCGATCTCGGTCAGCTCCTCCGGCGGAATGACGTCGTGGATGTGGTCGAACCCGTCCGGCGCGCGCTCGCGGGCGAGCACCATCACCTGTTCCGGGCCCTGCCGCCGGTTGCTCAGCACGAGCGCGGTGGTCGCCGGCCGCCGGTCCGCCTCGTAGGCGTCGAGCGCCGCCCGCACCGTCGGCGCGGTGGCGAGGTGGAGGGCGAGGGTACGCGCGTCGAGGATCGCCTGCGACGCCCCGTTGGAGCCGTTGGGATACATCGGGTGTGCCGCGTCCCCGAGCAGCGTCGTGTTCCCGTGGGTCCACGTGTCGATCGGATCGCGGTCCACCATGGGGTATTCGAGGATCTCGTCGGCGGCGGCCAGCAGCTTCGGCACGTCGAGCCAGGGGAAACGCCAGTCGGCGAAGAGGGACACGACCGGCGCGGGGTCGACCGCCCGGTTCCAGTCCGCGTTGGGCCCGGCGAAACCGGGGCCGCGCCGCTCGGCGACCACATTGATCAGGCCGGCGCCGATCGGGTACGCGACGAACTTCTGTTCCGCGTCCCCCGCCATGATCATGGTCCGTCCGTCAAGGAACCCGGGTGCCCGCGCCGTCCCCCGCCACAGCGTCAGCCCGTTCCAGAGTGGCGCTCCCTCGCCGGGATGATGCTGCCGGCGCAGCTCGGAGTGGATGCCGTCCGCTCCGACGATCAGGTCACCCGCGACGCCCACCTCCCCCGCTGCCGTCTCGAAGCGCGCGACGCCGTCCCGGATGCCGACCAGCCGGTGCCCGGTGCGCACCGCGTCGGCCCCGAGCCGTTCCCGCACCACGTCGAGCAGTTCCATCTGGAACCGGCCGCGGTGCACGGAAAGCTGCGGCCAGCGATATCCGGCATCCCGTCCGCGCGGCTCGCTCCAGATCTGCTGACCGTAGCGGTTGTAGTAGGCAAGGGTTCCGGGCGCGGCGCCCAGCCTTTCCACGCGTTCGCCGAGGCCCAATTCGGTCAGCTCTCGGACGGCGTGCGGAAGCAGATTGATCCCGACGCCGAGTGGGCGCAGCGCGGCGGCGCGCTCGTAGACGGCGATGTCACGGAAGCCGGCTTGATGCAGGCTGAGCGCGGTGGTCAGGCCACCGATACCAGCGCCCACGATCACGATCGCCAAGTCGTCGCTCCCTTCGCCACCGTGCCACCAACCGCACAGTTTGGTCACAAAATCGTCACGCGTCAAGACCTATTCGCATCGACGTCGGGCCGCTCCGCGCGCAATGCGATTCGCTTATCAGAATTCTTGACAATCAATCACCTCTGCATGATTCTGATCGACGCGGTCGGATGGTTCACCTCTCCTCACCGGCCCTCACTCCTCCGGATGCACCAGCGGTTCGCACGGAAGGGCTCGTCCATGAAGAAGGTCACCGCCCTCGCTGTTCTCGCCGGCGTCGCGATCGCCCTGACCGGCTGTACGGACTCCGACGCCACCGATCCGTCCCCCGGGGCGAGCGGCGACCTGCGGAAGGTCCGCGTGGCGGCGCTGCCGATCAGCGAGACCGCCGCGCTGTGGGGCGGCATCAAGGCGGGCATCTTCCGGGAGCAGGGGCTCGACGTGGAGGTGGTGCCCGCGCAGGGTGGCGCCCAGGCCATCCCGGCACTGATCAACGGCGACATCGACTTCGCCATCGGTCAGCCGTTCGGCCCGTTCCGCGCCGACCTGCAGAACCTCGGTGTGGTGATCATCGGGAACTACGCGTCGTCCTATGCCGACGGTGACGACATCAACGCCGTGGTGGCGTCGGGGAAGTCCGGCATCACCCGGCCGGCCCAGCTCGCGGGGCGCAAGGTGTCGGTGAACAGCCTGGGCGCGGCCGGCGACGTCACGATCATGGCGGCGGTCGAGAAGGACGGCGGCGATCCCACCAAAATCAAGTTCGTCGAGGTGGCCTTCCCGGACGCGCCGGCCCAGCTCGCCGCCGGCAACATCGACGCCGCCTGGGTGACCGAGCCGTTCATCACCCAGATGCGCAAGCGCGGTGACGTCCTCGTGGTCGCCCCGTACCAGGCCACCGTCCCCGGGCTCACCACCCTGACGACGATCACGTCGAGCAAGCTGACCGACTCCGACGCCTCCCTGGTCGCGGACTTCTCGGCGGCGATGAAGAAGACGCTCACCTGGGCCAAGGATCCGGCGAACGAGAAGGACCTCCGCCAGGCCATCAAGGACAACCTCGAGCTTCCGGAACCGGTGGCGGACTCCGTCCGGCTCCCCGCATTCGGATGGGAGCTCGACCGGGCCGGCCTGGAACAACTGGCGACGCTCGCCCAGAAGTACCGCGTCCTCGACCGGCGACCCGACTTCGACCGCCTCATCCAGCAGCAGTAGCCCGCCGATGCGCAAGATCCTGCTGGGTGCCGTGGGCCTGCTGGGGTTCCTCGTCGTCTGGCAACTGATCCCGACGCTGGGACTGGTCGACCCGCACGACCTGCCGTACGCCACCGACGTGTTCGGCCGGCTGGTCCAGGAGGTCCGTGACCTGGCGTTCTGGCGGCGGCTGCGGCTCACCATGACGTCGTGGGCGATCGGCCTGGCGCTGGCCACGCTCGCGGCTGTGGCACTGGGGACCGTGGTCGGGATGGTGCCGTTCCTGCGTCGCGCCACGCACACGACAGTCGAGTTCCTGCGACCGGTGCCGTCGGTCGCGCTGATCCCCCTCGCCGTGCTGATGTTCGGCCTGCAGATGCGCGCCGCACTCGTCATCATCGTCTACGCGGCGTTCTGGCAGGTGTTCGTGCAGGTGATCTACGGTGTCGCCGACGTCGACACCGTCGCCCGGGACACCGCGCGAAGCTTCGGCCTCACCCGCGCCGAGCGCCTGCGCTATCTGGTCCTGCCGACCGCGCTGCCGTACCTGATGACCGGCCTGCGCCTCGGCGCGGCTGTCGCTCTCATCCTGGCCGTCACCGCGGAGATGGTGATCGGGAATCCCGGCCTGGGGCGTTCGATCGAGCTCTCCCGCTCCTCCGGGGACGCCGTCGGCCTGTACGGCCTCGTCGTGGTCACCGGGCTCCTCGGCCTGCTGGTGAACGTGGTGTTCCGTTTCGTCGAACGCCGCTCGCTGGCCTGGCACCAGTCGGTGCTCGGGGACGAGGCGGCCCGGTGACCGCCCTCGGCGCGGGCCGGGCCCGTCCCCGCGACCTGGGCGTCAGGGTCGCCGAGAACGTCCTGTCGGCGGTCGGGTTGCCCGTCCTGCTCGTGGGGCTCTGGGCCGTCTGGTCCACCCGGTCGACGAACCGGTTCCTCGTCGGCCCCCGCGCGCTCCTCGACGCGTTCCGGCAGACCTGGATCGGCCCGGCGTTCGTCGACGACGTCCTGCCGAGTCTGTACCGGCTCATGATCGGCCTGTTCGCGTCGATCCTCCTCGGCGTCGCCGCCGGCGTCGTCATCGGCCGGCTCCGCCCGCTCCGCGAGATCCTCGAGCCACTGCTGGAGTTCTTCCGCGCGATTCCGCCGCCCGTGCTGATCCCGGTCGCGATGCTCCTGCTCGGCATCACCGACACCATGAAGGTGGTCGTCATCACCTCCGGCGCGATCTGGCCGATCCTGCTGAACACGATCGAAGGCGTACGGGCGACCGACAGCGTGATGACCGAGACCGCGTACTCGTTCCGGATCTCCCGGTGGGACCGGCTGTGGCGGCTGATCCTCCCGTCGGCGAGTCCGCGCATCATGACCGGCGTACGGCAGGCGCTCTCGGTGGCCCTGATCCTCATGGTGATCTCGGAGATGTTCGCGTCGTCGGCCGGCCTCGGTTACCGGATCGCCTACTTCCAGCGGAACTACCTCATCGCGGAGATGTGGAGCGGCATCCTCCTGCTCGGCCTCATCGGCGTCGTCCTCGCCGTGGTCTTCGGTGTCGTCGAACGCCGTGTCCTGCGCTGGTACCACGGAATGAAGGAGGTCACCCGTGCCTGACGGAAGCCCGCTGCTGCGGGTCGAGCACCTGCGGAAGGTCTACGCCTCCGGCCGGGGCGAGGTCGAGGCGATCGGGGATCTCAGCTTCACCATGGACCCGGGTGAGCTGCTGTGCGTCGTCGGTCCCTCGGGCTGCGGGAAGACCACCCTCCTGAAGTGTCTCGCCGGGCTGCTCCGGCCCACCAGCGGCCTCGTCGAGATGGAGGGATCGCCGGTGACGGGCCCGAGCCCGGCGATGGCGGTGGTCTTCCAGGAGTACGGCCGCAGCCTCTACCCGTGGCTGACGGTCCGCGGCAACGTGGAGCTTCCGCTGCGCCACAAGAAGCTCTCCCGCGCCGAACGTGCCCGGAGGGTCGACGACGCCCTCCAAGCGGTCGGGCTGCCGGAGTCGGCGCGCAGCCACCCGTGGCAGCTGTCCGGCGGGATGCAGCAGCGGGTGGCGATCGCCCGCGCCATCGCGTACCAGCCGGAAGTGCTGATCATGGACGAGCCGTTCGCCGCGGTGGACGCGCAGACCCGCGCGGACCTGGAGGATCTCGTCCGCGAACTGCACCTGACCCGCGGGATCTCCACTGTGTTCGTGACGCACGACATCGACGAGTCGGTGTACCTGGGCCAGCGCGTGCTCGTCCTGTCGAACTCGCCGACCCGGGTGCAGGAGGACCTGGCGATCGACCTCCCGCGGGAACGCGACCAGCTCACCACCCGGGCCCTGCCCCGGTTCACCGAACTGCGGACCCACGTCTACGAGCAGATCCAGCGGGCCAAGCGCGAGCCCGGCCGCGGCGCCGCACCCGCACCTCGCCGGCCCCGGCAACGGGTCACGTAGCCACCGGCACGCCCGCGTGGCGGACGCTTGTGTTCCGGTCCGCCGACGGCATCTGGGTGTGGGGCTTCCACCTCCGGCCGGACGGCGCGGGCACCCGGCTCATCAGCCGTAACCGGATCTCGTAGGCGGCACGCCGGGGCCGGGCCGGGCCGGGTACCGCCTGGTGGTGGACCCGGGCAGCCTGATCATGGAGGGTCGGAGGCTGCTGGGCATCGAGCAACGCGCGGAAGGTACGCCGTGAACGTGCTCGCCCGGAGCGCCGCGGCGGTCGCAGCCGAGGGCCGAAGGTCCTTCGACTTGCGGCCTGCGGCCCCCCGCGGCCGATCCCGTTTGGTCCTAACCTGAGTCCGGACAGGACGAGATCAGTGAAAGGAAGCACGGTGACCACGGTCGAATCCGAACTCCGTACGCTCGCCGAACTCGACGACACCGAACTCGCCGGTCTGGACGCGTGGTGGCGGGCGAACAACTACCTGACCATCGGGCAGATCTACCTGCAGGGCAATCCGCTGCTGCGCGAGCCCCTGGCGGCCGAGCACATCAAGCCGCGTCTGCTCGGCCACTGGGGAACCAGCCCCGGTCTGTCCCTGATCTACGCGCACGTGTCCCGGCTCATCCGCCGCACCGGCCAGCAGGCGATCTACCTGGCCGGTCCCGGTCACGGCGGCCCGGCGCTGGTGGCCGCCGGCTACCTGGAGGGCACCTACAGCGAGATCTACCCGGCGGTCAGCCAGGACGAGGCCGGGATGCTGCGCCTGTTCCGGCAGTTCTCCAGCCCGGGTGGCATCCCGTCGCACGTGTCGGTGACCACCCCCGGCTCCATCCACGAGGGCGGTGAGCTGGGCTACGTCCTGGTCCACGCGTTCGGCGCGGTCATGGACAACCCGGACCTGCTGGCCATCGCGGTGGTGGGCGACGGTGAGGCCGAGACCGGGCCCCTGGAGGGCTCCTGGAAGGGCGTGTCCTTCCTCAACCCCGGACGCGACGGCGCGGTCCTGCCGATCCTGCACCTCAACGACGCCAAGATCTCCGGTCCCACGGTGCTGGGGCGCAAGGACCCCGAGGAGGTCCGCCACCTCCTGCGTGGCCACGGTTACGACGTCATCGAGGTCGAGGGCTCCGACCTGCCCGGCATGCACCACCGCTTCGCCGCCGCCCTCGCCACCGCCTGGACGAGGATCCGCGACATCCAGACCGCCGCCCGTGACGGTTCCTGGGACGGAACCCGCCCGACCTGGCCGCTGATCATCCTGCGGTCGCCCAAGGGCTGGACCGGCCCGGACACCGTCGACGGGGTCACCGTCACCGGGACGTGGCGGTCGCACCAGGTACCGCTGTCCGGCGTCAAGGACAACCCGGAGCACCTCGCGCTGCTGGAGCGCTGGCTCAGGTCGTACGGTCCCGAGGAGCTGTTCGATTCCACCGGCGCGCCGGTGGAACTGATCCGGGACCAGGCCCCCGACGGTGACCTGCGGATGAGCGCCAGCCCGCACGCCAACGGCGGGCTGCTGACCCGGGACCTGGACCTGCCGGACTTCCGTTCCTACGCGATCGAGGTGCCCCGGCCGGCCCAGCAGCGGGCCGAGTCGACGCGCAAGCTGGGCGAGATGATCCGCGACATCTACACGCGCAACGCCGACCGGTTCCGGTTGTTCTGTCCGGACGAAACCAACAGCAACCGCCTCGGCAGCGTCTTCGACGTCTCCGACCGCGCCTTCATGGAGCGGGTGACACCGGAGGACGTGGCGATCAGCCGCGACGGCCGGGTCATGGAGGTGCTCAGCGAGCACAACTGCCACGGCTGGCTGGAGGGCTACAACCTGACCGGCCGGCACGGCATGTTCGCCACCTACGAGGCATTCGCCATGGTCAGCGCCTCCCAGACGGTGCAGCACGGCAAGTGGTTGCAGGAGGCGAAGCACCTGCCGTGGCGCGCGAAGGTGCCGAGCCTCAACGTGCTGCTCACCTCGACGGCGTGGCGCAACGACCACAACGGCTTCTCCCACCAGGGGCCGGGCCTGATCCAGGTGGTGCTCACCCAGCGGGGCGACGTCGCCCGGGTCTACCTGCCGCCGGACGCCAACACCCTGCTGTCGGTGGCCGACCACTGCTTCCGGTCGCGGTCGTACATCAACCTGATCGTCATCGACAAGCAGCCGCAGCTGCAGTACCTCTCCATGGACGAGGCGATCGAACACTGCGCCCGCGGCGCGGGAATCTGGGAGTGGGCCGGCACCGACGACGGCACCAGCGACCCCGACATCGTCCTCGCCTGTGCCGGTGACGTCGTCACCATGGAGACCGTCGCGGCGGCACAGATCCTGCGGGACCGGCTGCCCGGTCTGAAGGTGCGCGTGGTCAACGTCGTCAATCTGATGACGCTGGTCCGGCCGAAGGACCACCCGCACGGCATGAGCGAGACCCTGTTCACCGAGCTGTTCACCGACGACGTGGACGTGGTCTTCTCGTTCCACGGCTACCCGGGCGCGATCCACCAGCTCGTCCACGGCCGCCCGGACGCGGACCGGTTCCGCGTGCGCGGCTTCATCGAGCAGGGCACGACCACCACCCCGTTCGACATGACGGTGCGCAACAAGGCGTCGCGCTACCACCTCGTGATGGACGCCATCAACAACGCCAAGCGTCTCCCGCGCGGCGCGGCGGACCTCAAGGCGTGGTGCCGCAGTCAGCTCGACCGCCACGAGACGTACGTGGTGGAACACCTGGAGGACATGCCCGAGGTCCGCGACTGGGCCCTGGGCGACTGGGCCGCACGCGGCTGAGGTCAACCGGTACGAGACGGTGGCGCCGGTACGTCGGCGCCACCGTCTCCGTCTTCGCCTCGGACGGGCGGCCGTGGTCGTCACCGTGGCCGCACGTCCGCGCGGGTCCGCCGTCAGAAGACGCGGGTACGGCGCGTCCCGGACGCCAGGCCCGCGATCGGGCCGACCGCGCCGTCCCGCCCGGGTTGCCGGGGCGCACCCGTGAGGTCGGTGTCCATGACGGCGGGGCTGCCGTCCGGCTCCTCGAAATCCGCGTCGGCGCACCGGACCCGTTCCAGGTCCCGGCCGGTGACCACACCGACACGCGCCTCGTCGAACGCGCCGGGAAGGTCGGTGACGAGCCAGACCCCGTCACCGTCGTCGACGACCGTCGCGGTCGCGGCACCCAGCACCCGTGGCTCGCGCTCACCGTCGAACGGCCGGGCCCCCGCGGCGTAGGCGTTCGCGCGGGCGTACACCGGTTGTCTCACGTCGGCGTACTTCTGCTGGTCGCTGGGCGGCTGGTCGGCGAGGCGGGCCAGGTACTCCTCGAACGACGCCGGATGGCCGTCGTATCCGGCGGTGCCGGCCAGCGCCGGCCCCTCGCCCTCCGCGCCCGCGCCGTAGGCCGCGCCCGGGTCGCCGCCCAGGAAGAGGTTCCCCACGTATCTGTCGTCGCCGCCGTAGACGACCGCGTACCCGGCGACCTGCGTGCTGTGCGGCAGGTGGTACGGCGTGGCGCGGTCCATCACCGGCTCCAGCCGCACCGTGCCGCAGATCAGGTTGCAGACGAAGGCGCCGCCCTGACTGAACAGCTCCAGCGCGGCGGGCGAGCCGAAGATGTTGTGGTCGACCAGGTAGGGGCCGTGGCTGACCTCGACGAAGAGGTCCCGGGAGTTGTCGTGGTAGACGTTGCGGGACAGCCGGGTGCCCTGCGCCTGCCAGTCCAGCCAGGTGCCGAGCGAGCAGTCGTGGATCCGGTTGTGCCGGATCACCACGTCGATGGCCGCGTGCAGCTTGATGCCGGCGATCTCGTACCCGTAGAACTCGCGCTTCACGCCGATGCGGTGGATGTGGTTGTCCTCGATCGTGGAGAACGCACAGCCGAGGTGGCCGACAATCGCGTTCTGGCCGCAGTCGTAGATGGTGTTGCGGCGGATCACGTGCGAGCCGATGTGCTCCCGGTCCCACCCGATCCGGCGGGCCGCGAAGACCGACTCCAGCTGGTACTGGTAGCCCGGCTTGTCACCGCGCAGCGCCGAGAAGTTCTGCCCGGTCGACCCCTCCTTCCCGATCGAGATCGCCGCGCACTTGGCGTCGTGGATCACGTTGTCCTCGATGACCCACCCCTTCGCCCAGCCGGGCCCGATCAGGCCGGGCTGGTCGGCGGTCGGCGGCGCCCACGGGCTGGCCGCGTGCGCCAGCTCGAAGCCACGAACGGTGATGTAGTCCCGGTGCGGCTGGTCGGGGTAGAAGACGCTGCGGCGTACGTTGATCTCGACCAGTTCCGTGTTCGGGTCGGCGCCCTGGAAGTTGGCCCAGATCGTCGTCCGCTCACCGACCTCGGCGTACCAGACGAGCCGGGTCTGATCGGGGTCGCCGATCGGCTGCGTCACCCGGGTCCAGTCGTCGACGACCTCGGTACGCCGGGGCGGATCGTCGACCTCCGCCCGGCTCCCCACCTCGAAGAAGCTCAGGCCGTTCAGGTAGACCTCGCCGAGGTGCCGGCGCGGCGCACCCGGGCGGTAGACGATCCAGTCGCCGGTCACCTCCTCGGCGAACGGGTTGAACGAGCCGAACAGCGCGTTGTCGACGACCGCACGCCACACCGTCCCGTCGAGCGGCTCCCAGCCGGTGACACGTTCCGATCCCTTGATCACCACGTGCTCGCCGGGCGCCGCCTCGTAGGTGATGCGGCGGGAGTCGCTGAGACCGCCGTGGCGTGGCTTGACCCACTCGCGGTACTCCCCCGCGTGCACCACCACCGTGTCGCCGGGCTGCGCGACGCGCGCGGCCCGGTTGATCGTCCGGAACGGCCGCTCGGCGCAGCCGTCGGCGCGATCCGAACCGCTCGTCGCCACATGGAACACCGATGCCATCCGGGAGCCCTCCTTGTCGATTGATCGAGATGCCGCCGGCGCGCCCGCCCCCGGTCACGTGCACACCGGCAGGTCGATCGCGGACGGGCGGGCGCCGTCGTGGGAGATCTCCTGCCTCGCCCGTACGGTCGTGGTCGCGGTGGCGGCAGGCTCACCGCTTCCGGGATTGCGGGCGTAGCGCGGATGCGCCCCGGAGCTGACCTGCACCGCGACGCGGTGGCCGACGGCGAAGCGGTGGAACGCCGGCCACAACGGCACCTCCAGCTCGACGAAGCCGTCCTCGTCGGGCCGCGGATCGGTGGCCGCGGTACCGGCGCCGCCGATGCGGCGGATGCCGTCGCACACGCTCATCGAGCGGCCGTCGGGGTGCACGTCGCAGATCCGGACGAACACGTCCGCGCTGGCCGCCGTCGAGCGGAACCGGACGCGGGCGATCGGCTCCCCGGCGAGGATGACAGCGCGATCCAGCGGTGGACTGCGAAACACTGCCACGTCCGTACGGCGTTCGTGGGCGCTGTTGTCGACCGGCCCGCAGGACGGGCCCAGACCGGGACCGCCGAGTGCGGGTGTGGGCCGATCGGGATCGTAGGTGTAGCGGGTGCCGCCGCCGTCGGGGCGGGCCGGATCGAGCAGCCCGGACGGGTGCAGGTACCACCGCCGCGCCGCGGTGCCCGGCGGCGGCCACGCGGACAGGTCGCGCCACTGGTCCGCGCCGGTCAGGAAGGCGCGTACGGGCGCGGGCCGGGCCGCCGGCGCGCCGGCGAAGTGTTCCTTGAGGAACGCGACCGACTCGGCGAGGAACGGGCTCTGCTCGCCGCTGTGGCCCCACGGGCCGATGGTCAGCCGGGGCGGGCGACCGGCGGCGGCGAGCTGGGCGTAGTTGCGCAGCTGCCAGGGAAGGAACAGGTCGTACCAGCCGGTGGCCATGTACACGGGTGCGGTGACGTCCGGCACCGACGCGGTGTGCGACTGCCGGGCCCAGTAGTCGTCGGTGAGCTTCTCGTGGGCCAGCCAGTCCTGGTACCAGCCGATCGGGTGGCCCGCCACGGTGGAGTCGCCGCGCGACAGCGGCAGGACGTCGAAGGCTTCGGCCAGCTTCCGGTCCGGCCGCCGGGCGAGCCGTGCCCGGACCAGGGTGCCGCGCATGCCCCGCAGGGCCATCAGGCGCGACCAGCCCAGCGAGCCGCCCAGCGAGAAGGCGCCGTTGGTCCAGGTGACCGCGCCGAAGTCGGCCATCGTCACGTTCAGGCACAGGGCATCCGGGGCGTTCCCGGGATCGTCCCGGCACATCCGTCCCGCCACGGCCCACTGGGTGTAGCCGAGGTAGCTCTCGCCGTACGTCGCGACAGTGCCGGTGAACCACCGCTGGCGGCGTACCCACCGGTGGGTGGCCATGCCGTCGCGCTGCTCGTCGAGCTGCGGCCGGAAGGTGCCGCCGGAGCCACCCGTACCGCGGCAGCTCTGCACCAGCACCGTGAACCCCTCGCCGGCCAGCGCCGGCGCGTGGGTGAGCGAGCCGTGCCGGCCGTACGGCGAGCGGACGACGATCGTGGGCAGCGGCGGCTCCGCCGGGCCGGCCGGCAGGTAGAGGTCGGCGACCAGCTCGACGCCGTCGTCCATCGGCACGCGCAGCCCGCGCCGCACCGTGAAGGGGTACGGGCTGCGACGGGCGCGCCGGAGCCGGCCGGGCAGTCGGCGGCGGAGGCTCGTCACCGGCCGTCCCCGGTTCCGGAGCCGCCGCCCCGCGCGGCTTGCCCGAGGCGGTACGCGACATCGACACTCATGCCGTGCCCGTACGAGAAGGAGCGGAAATGGAACCGGAGCCCGCGGACGGCGGCTACCGCAACCCGATCCTCCCGGGCTTCTGGCCCGATCCGAGCATCTGCCGCGCCGGTGACGACTACTACCTCGTGTGCTCGAGCTTCGAGTACACGCCCGGGGTCCCGATCTTCCACAGTCGCGACCTGTTCACCTGGCGGCAGATCGGCAACGTGCTCGACCGCGCCGATCAGCTTCGGCTGCCCGCCGACACGCTTGCCTCGCGAGGCATCTACGCGCCGACGATCCGTCACCACGACGGCCGGTTCTGGGTCGTCACGACGAACGTCACGCTCGACCGGCACCTGATCGTCACGGCGACCGATCCGGCCGGCCCGTGGTCGGATCCGGTCTACCTGGACCTGCCCCACGTGGACCCGTCGCTGGCGTGGGACGACGACGGCACCTGCTGGATGACGGTGTCCGGAGTCGAGTCGTACCGGATCGACCCGCGTACCGGAGAGGTCTTCGAGGGGCCGGTGCCGATGTGGTCGGGCACGGGCGGCCAGTACCCCGAGGCGCCGCATCTGTACCGGGTCGGCGACTGGTGGTACCTGCTCGTCTCGGAGGGCGGCACCCACACCGGCCACGCGGTGAGCGTCGCCCGCGCGCGCTCGCCGCGCGGGCCGTTCCAGCCCGGACCGGCCAACCCGATCCTGACGCACCGCGGCACCGACCAGCCGGTGCAGGCGACCGGGCACGCCGACATGGTCGAGGCCACCGACGGCAGCTGGTGGATGGTCCTGCTGGGCATCCGCCCTCGGGGTCAGTGGCCGCCCTACCACGTCCTGGGGCGGGAGACGTTCCTGGTGCCGGTGCGCTGGGTCGACGGCTGGCCGGTGGTCGACCCCGTCTCGTCCGGGACCGGCCCGGCGGGGACCAGCCGGTGGGAGGACCGGGACGACTTCGACGACGATCGGCTGGGCGTCCAGTGGATCTCTCCCCGTGACCGGCCCGCCTCGGCGTGGTCGCTGACGGACCGGCCGGGCTGGCTGACCCTGCACGCGACCGGCGACAGCCTCGACCGCGGTGGCGCCACCGTCGTCGGCCGCCGCCAGCAGCACCACGACTGCCGGGTCAGCGCCCGCGTCGATCCCGGCTCGGGCCGATCCGGCCTGACCGTCCGGATCGACGAGGCCCATCACTACGACCTGGAGATCGCGCGGGGACAGGCGCGGGTCATCGGCCGGGTCGGGCCGTTCCGTCAGGTGTTCGGGCAGTGTCCCGTCCGGGCGGGGGCGGTGACGGTGGCCCTGAGCATCCGGACCACCGACGTGCTGCCCCCGACCGTCACCTCGTCCGGCGCTCTGGCGCAGGCGGGCTACGTGGGCGTCACGGCCGCCGGCAGCGACACGATCAGCTTCGAGGTCGAGACCGGGGACGGCTGGTCGTGTCTGGCGGAACTCGACGGTCGCTACCTGTCCACCGAGGTCGCGTCCGGGTTCACCGGCCGGGTCATCGGCATGTACGTCACCGAGGGGACCGCCAGGTTCGACTGGTTCGACTACCGGCCGGCCGGCTGACGGGACGGCACGGGACCTCACCCCTTGAACGCGCCTTCCATGATTCCCTGCACCAGACGGCGCCCGACGAAGACGAACAACACCAGCAGCGGAATGGTGGCCAGGAAGGAGCCGGACATGGCCAGGCCCAGATCGATGTCCCGGTTCTGCTGCAGCGCCTTGATGGCGATCTGGACGGTGTAGTTCTCCGGCGACTTCAGGACGATGAACGGCCACAGGAAATCGTTCCACGCGTAGACGAACGTGAACAGCCCCAGCACGTACGCCGCCGGCCGGACCAGCGGGAAGGCGATCCGCCAGAAGATCTGCCAGGTGGTCGCGCCGTCCACCCGCGCGGCCTGCATCAGCTCGTCGTCGATGGTGCTGCCGATGTGCTGGCGCATCCAGAAGATGCCGAACGCGCTCACCAGCCCGGGAACGATCACCGCCTGCAGGCTGTCCACCCAGTCCAACTGGGACATGATCAGGTACTGCGGCACCACCGCCAGCTGCGCCGGCACCGTCATGGTCAGCACGACGATGAGGAACAGCGTGTTGCGGCCCGGGAAGGACAGCTTGGCGAAGGCGAATCCGGCCAACGCGCAGAGCACCGCCTGGCCCACGGCGACCGTGCCGGCGACGATGACGCTGTTGAGCAGGGACTGCACGAACGGCACGATGGTGAAGACCAGCTCCGCCAGGTGCAGGAAGTTGCCGCCGGGCGTGAGGGTCGGGGGAAGCGTCGTCGCGGTGGCGGAGTCCGTCGTCGCCACCACGAACATCCAGTAGAGCGGGAAGACGCTGACGAGCGCCATGAGGGTGAGCAGCGCGTACACCGGGATCGAGACGCGGTTGGCCTGGCGCCGCCGGGCCCGCCGGGGCGCGGCGGTCGGCGCTACGGGCTTCATGGGCGCTCCGAACGGATTCGGGTGGTCAGCAGATAGTTGAGGGCGGAGAAGGCCACCACGATGACGAAGAGCGCGACGCCGACCGCCGCCCCGTAGCCGAAGTGGAACTGCCCGAAGGACTGCTCGTAGAGGTAGAGGGTGACGGTCTGGCACTGTCGTGCGGCCCCGCAGGTGAGTCCGCCCACCGGGTTGACCAGCAGCGGCTCGGTGAAGACCTGCAGCCCGCCGATGGTCGACGTCACGACGGTGAACGCGATGATCGGCCGCAACGAGGGGATGCTGATGTGCAGGAACTGTCTCCAGCCGTTCGCGCCGTCGGCGGCGGCGGCCTCGTACAGTTCCCGGGGCACCGCCTGCAGCGCGGCGAGGTACAGCAGTGTGTTGTATCCGGTCCAGCGCCAGGCGATCATCGTGGCGATCATGATGTGGCTGCCCCACAGCGACGCCGTGAAGTCGATGTGCGCGAAGCCCAGCAGCCCGAGAAACCAGTTGATCATGCCGTAGTCACGGTCGAACATCTGGGCGAAGACGATGGTCGTGGCCGCCACCGAGGTGACGTAGGGAACGAGCACCGACATCCGGAACAACGCGGCCAGCCGCAGCCGCGCGTGGTTGAGCAGGTGCGCCAGGCCGAGCGCCAGGAGCAACTGCGGCACCGTCGAGAGCACCCAGATGCTGAACGTGTTCCGCAGCGCCCCCCAGAAACGCGGGTCGTCCAGCAGCTCGGAGAAGTTGTCCAGCCCCACGAAGCGGTGCTCGCCGATGGGATCCCAGTCGAACAGCGAGATGTAGAAGGTGAACAGCAGCGGGAACAGGCCGAAGATCAGGAACAGTACGAAGAACGGCGAGATGTACGCGTACGGCGCCAGGAACTCCCGTACGCCCTGCTGGATCCGCCGGTTGCGAGCGGGCCTGCGGACGTCCGGTGGAACCGGGGCCGGGCCGAGCATGGTGGTCAAGGCGTCACCCTCCCGATGGGCGGCGGCCGGGCTCGGCCCGGCCGCCGCACTCAGCCCTCCGTCATTCGCGTACGGCGTTCTTGACGTTTTTCAGCGCGGTGTCCCAGGCGTTCGCCGGGTTGACCTTGCCCTGCTCGACGCTGGTGAGCGTGTTGAGGAACTCGGTGCCGATGGGACCGTCCTGCGGCCCGAAGTAGAAGGGCTTGATCCCGATCACCGACTGGGTGTAGATCTTGCCGATCGGCGCGTTGCTGAAGAACGGGTCGGTCTTCCCGACCAGCTGCGGGTCCGTGTAGACCGAGGGCGTGGTGGGCAGCGACCCCTGCATCAGGAAGTGGTCCAGCTGACCCTTCGGCGACTGCATCTCGTTGATGTAGTTCCACGCCGCCTTCGCGTTCTTGGCGCGCTTGGGGATGGCGAGGAAGCTGCCGCCCCAGTTCCCCGAGCCACCGGGAATGGTGGCGATGTCCCACTTGCCGTTCGTCTCGGGGGCGTTCGTCTTCATCTGGCTGAGCATCCAGGACGGCGAGCACACCACCGCGTAGTCGCCCTTCTTCATCGCCGCGGTCCAGCCCGACGAGAACGACCCCTGCTTGGCGGAGATGCCCGCGCCGAAGGCCTTCAGCGTCACGTCGAATGCCGCCTTGACCTGCTCGTTGTCGTAGTCGAGCTGGCGGTCGGCGCTGTAGTAGCGCTGGCTGCCCTGGTTGACCGCCTGGAAGAAGACGCTGGTGGGCGTGTTGTCCACGAACGGCTTCCCGGTCTTCTGGACGTACTGCTTACCGACGTTGATGAACTCGTCCCACGTCGGCCAGAGCTTGGAGACCTCGTCCCGGTCGGTGGGCAGGCCGGCCGCCTTGAACAGGTCGGTACGGTAGGCCACCGCCAAGCCGCCGACGTCGGTCGGCACACCGATGATCTTGCCGTCCTTCGTCGTCGACTGTGCCATCACCCAGTCGAGGTAGTTGCCCTTGATGTCGTTCGCGCCCAGGGTGGTGAGGTCGACGAAGTTGTCCGGGGACTGCATGAACTTCGGCAGGTCGTCGGCCTGGATGAGCACCAGGTCGGGCACCTTGCCGCCGGCCAGCGCGGCGGTGAGCGCCTGCGCGGTCTCGGTGGTGCTGCCCACCTCGGTGAGCTTGATGCGCACATCGGGGTGCGCCTTGGTGTAGACGTCGACGTCGGCCTTCTGGTTGATGTTGGCGAACGACCAGAACTCGAAGGTCTTCGAGTCCGACTCGCCGTCTGATCCCCCACAACCGGCAAGGAGGAGCGCGGCGGCGGCGATGACTGCTGTGGCGGTGGTCCGGACGCGTTTCAACGGCCCTCCAGCGGTGTGATCGTGAGCAGCGGTGGTGGGGTGGTGGTGGGTTCTCGCCGGCGCCGGCGCGCAGGCAGAAGCCGACGGGTGGCCCCACCGACGGGTCAGCCGTTGTCCCGCGGCCGGTGAGGTCGCCGCCTCCGAAACTTATCGAGATATTTACATGCCATGATTTTGTGCGCTGAGGCTACTAAGTGCTCCGGCATCCGTCAACAGGCCCGCTGCCAGCACGAGCGCTTGACGACACTGCGGATTCCTGAACCGACACAGCACCGAAAGTTTCGGAACAAGGAGCGTAGCTCCGCGCGACGGACACCGGCGCCCCTCGCATCCGCTCCCGGACAGCTACCGGCCGTGGGTCGCCCGCGTCCGCCAGTCGTCGAGGCGGGTGGCGGCGATGCGGGCGCCGTCGGCGGGGGCGAGCGAACGCTCGGACAGCGCGGCACCGAAATACCGGGCGCCGGGGTCACTCACCACCGATCGAGGATCCTGCTGGGCCGCGAGGGTGGATCGTCCCAGTTCGTCGAGGCGGAACCGCTCCGGACCTCCGACCTCGACCACACCGTTGGCCGGCGCGCCGACCACGACGTCGGCCACCGCGGCCGCCACGTCGTCCGCCGCCATCGGCTGGATCAGCACCGGCGCGAGGTGCACGGTGTCTCCGTCCGTCGCGGCGTCGATGATGCCCTGCAGGAACTCGAAGAACTGTGTGGCGTGCACCAGGGAGTACGGGAGCCCGGACGCGGTGACGAGCTTGTCCTGGGCGACCTTCGCCCGCATGTAGCCGCTCTCCGGAAGCCGTTCCGAGCCCACGACGGAGAGCACCACGTAGTGCCCCACCCCGGCGTCCGCGGCGGCGGCAAGGAGGTTACGCGTGGACGTCTCGAAGAACTCCAGTGCGGCGCCGCCCTCGAGCGACGGCGAGTTCGACACGTCGACAATCGCGTCGGCGCCGGACAGCGCCTCCGCCACTCCCTCGCCGGTCAGTGTGTTCACGCCGGTCTTCGGCGACGCCGGCACCGCCTCGTGGCCATGGGCACCGAGGATCTTCACGAGTTTGGAGCCGATGAGCCCGCTGCCACCGATGACAACGATCTTCATGATCGAGCCCCTCCCTGTCCGCACTGGCTGAGTCGCGCTGCAACCAGT
This sequence comes from Micromonospora sp. WMMA1949, assembly GCF_027460145.1. Lineage (NCBI taxonomy): Bacteria > Bacillati > Actinomycetota > Actinomycetes > Micromonosporales > Micromonosporaceae > Micromonospora > Micromonospora sp. WMMA1949. The sequence continues at coordinate 6,418,807 of NZ_JAPZBG010000001.1, forward strand.
AGGACGGAATCCCGGGGCGGACGCAGGAAATTGCCGAAAGAGCTCGGCCCGGCTCGTCCTGTTGGTGGCTGGTTACCGACGTTTCACGCTGTCGCATGCCCCCTGCGTGCCCAGGAAGGCTCTTTGGCCGCCAGGCGGTCGAGCCATCGATGCGCATTCTCCAAGCCCACCTCGTTGTCGGCCATGCTCGTGATTCCGGTCAGATCGTCGGTAACAAGGCGGCGGGCGAAGTAGTCGGCCTGCACCGCCCAGCGAAACCGGAGCATGGCCGGCAAGCCGTGTTCCACCTCGGCGCGCGTCATCGTCTTGCTCTCCAGGTATGCCTCCACCAGGTAGTCCGCGTTATCGATTCCGCCGACATACATCACTGCCGATGCGAGGTCGTACATAAGCGGACCGCTCATCGCGATACTCCAGTCGATCAGTCCGCACTCTCCCGTCTTGCGGTCGAGCCGGAATGCCTCTGGAGCCGGATCGGTGTGTAACAGGCCCCACGACAAAGACCCGACATCAAGCGCCTCGTAACCGGCAAGGGCGGCCGCCACGGAGGGTTGGACCCAAGGACGGACCAGCAGATGCGGCGCCCGCGGATCGACCCAGTGGAACCGGTCGGCATCCTTGATCGTCACGCTTCTGAGTGCTGCGTGCACACGCGCCAGGGTTGCCCCGATCAGCCGTTGCTCGTCCGGCCTCCTGCCGATCAGCCCGCTGCCTGCGACCCAGTTCAACAACGCGAGCGGCACTCCGTCGACGTCGACGACGATGCTTCCGCGCCTCGTCACCAGCGGGGTGCCAGCCGCAACGCCTGCCCTCTCGACATGAGCCGCGACCTCAAGGCCGCCGATGAAGGGCCGGCGCGATCCCGGCGCAACTGCCTTGGCTACCCACCGTTCACCGCCCTCGGAGACGAACCACGTCGCCGAGTTCATTCCGCCGTTGTGTACCTGAACCGCCGCGTTCACCAGTCCCCAATGGGCCACGAGACACGCACGCAGCTTCCCGCCATCGATCACGAGCAAGAGTCAAACACCATCCACCGCAACCGGCCACGAACTTCTGACCTCACCGAGCGCCACCTCACCGACGCGGCCGACGTGTGCCTCTCCCGCGCCACGGGCTGGTGGCCGAGCGGCCCGGCCGGCTGCCGGCCCACCAACGATCAACTGTCTGTCGTTCTGCGGCGGCCTGCCGGGTTTCTCGATGTCCGCGCCAGCCGCCGGGCATCAGGCATCGCCAAGGCGGCAGCGGCCGGCGCGCGCCGGGGCGGCAAAGCGTGCGGCCCGGGGCCGCTTTGAGGACGGGCCGGGGGGCATACACACGCAGCTTCGCCATGCACTGCGCGTACCCGGCGGAACGCTGCTGGACGCGGCAGGGTGCGGGCCGGACGGCGGGTGATCGACGTCGGCTATCCCGGGCCTGCGGCCGTCAGCGCGACAGCATCCGGCGGACCCGGCCGCCCACCGCCTGCTTGACCTGCTCGCGCAAAGGCTGCGCGCGGCGCGTCTTGAGCTTCTGCTGGAGCGTCTGGTTCTCGTCGCGCAGCCACTGCATGCGCGCCAGCAGTTCGTCCGTGGTGTAGGACGAGGCCGGCCGGACCGCCTGCGGGTAGACGGTTCGGCGGACCTGCTCGTCGAAGCGGGTGGCGCTGTCCCCGTCGGCGAACGACAGGCCGAGGTCGTGCTTGGCGAGGAACGCGCTGATCCGCGCGAAGCGCTCCTTGTGGCCCTCGTTCAGGGCCGTGTAGTCGGCCTCCTCGTAGAGTTGGGCGGCGTCGAGGTCGGCCGGTACGTCGCGCATCAACCGGTGCGGGATGTCGAAGTAGCGGGCCAGTTCCAGGGTGCGCGAGTCGTGTGCGAGGAGGTACCCGGGAGTGCCGGAGATCAGCGCCGTGATGGTGCCGTGGATCCGGGTGCCGAAGGCGAAGTCGAACCCGGAGAGGTACTCCATCCAGGGCCACGGGTCCATGAACATCCGCACCTTGTCCTCGGCGAAGAGCGGGTGCGAGGTGTGGATGGGCATGTCGTCGGTCTTGCCGCGCAAGTTCGGTGCGTCGCCGTAGAGCAGGGTGCCGAGGGCGTACAGGCCCTGCGCGATGTAGCGCAGGTTCGGGTAGCGCTGGTGGTGGTGGCGGACGAGCGGGGCCAACGCGCGGACGTACGGCGAGATGACGAACGCGAGCCGGTCCTCGGTGCTCAGGGTCGCCTTCGCCTTCTCGACCCGGAGGCTGTCGCCGTGCAGGAACATCGACGGACAGCCGATCTGCTCGACGGCGGAGAAACCCAGCGAACGCAGGTAGCTCTCGCTGATCTCGCCGCGTACGCCGATGCTGTGCGACCGGTCCAGCACCGCCCGGCAGAACGCCTTCACCGGCTCGTCGATCGGGCGCAGGGACTCCAGGCCGCCGTCCACGTCGGTCTGCGCCCCGACCCCGAGCACCACCACCGGGATCTTGAGCCGCTCGATCAGCCGGGCCATCGAGGTCAGCCGGTTCGCGTAGTCGTGGCGGAACGCGTTTGCCAGCGGGATCACAAAGACGTCGTACTTCTCGTTGATCTCGTCGGCATCGCGCGGGTCCGCCCGGAACCGCGACGGGGTGATCTCCGCCGTCGAGGTGGCCAGCAGCTTGTGCGCGGCGTGGCTGAAGACCAGGTTGCCGCTGTTCTTGCCGATCCAGTCCCGCTCGTAGGTCTCCTCGGCGGTGACGACGTCGAACGGGCCCTTGCGGGCTCGCAGCAGGATCCGCTGGTGCATTCGGGGTGTCCATCCTTCGTTTCGGACGCCACGGCGCCCGGCGAGGCCGAAGCGGCGCGACCGGCCGAGCACGGCCCGTTCCGTGCAGGAGCAGAAATCCTACCGTCCCCACGTCGGTCCGGATCCCACGTGGCGGCCGTCACGTCGGCCGAGGTCGGCGGGGTAACGGCCAGGGCGCCAACCGTCACCGGCATCCCCACATCGATCGGCGATGAGACGTTGTGGAACCCTGCCAACGGCGTCGCCGACCTTTTCGTCCGTACTGCCGAGGCTCTGGCCCAGGCAGAAGGCGTGTCGAGCGGTATTGAGCCGCTGCTGATCCGAGACGAATACTGGATCAACGCGGATGAATTCACTGCTTTCATCGAGGGGTTCACGGCCACCGCGCTCGTCATCGTCGAACGTGCCGGTCGTGACATCGACGCGTTGAGAAACCCGCCTCCGTCTGATTTGCGGGACGTCTCGGTTGGTACGGCCGGCTTGGCCGCGCCCGGTGATGCTGAGCGGCTCCGGGCGCTTCGGGAGGCGAGCACCCGGGCCATGCCGTACTGATCACCGGTTGCCGAATCGGGCGGGGCCCTGGTCGTCTGAGTGCCCGGCGGCGCGCGATCTCTGGTGAAGGGTAAGGCGCGGTGACCCCCGGGCTTCGTCAGAGGATGGTGACGGTGATCACCTGTAGCACTTGCCGCGGTGCTGCACATGTCTGTCCCGGATGCAGTCGTGTATCCAGGACAGGAGCAGAGCATGACGACCGCGTTGCTCGACCGCGCGCCGACGCCGACGCCCGTCAGCAGCCCTCCCGGGCGGGCGCCACGGCTGTACGTGCTGGACGGGTTGCGGCTGATCTGTGCGCTTGCGGTGGCCGGATACCACTTCGGCGACTCATGGAGGTTGGACGGGGTGCGCCCGCCGGCATACTTCCTGCCGGACGCGGCACCGGTGCTGATCTATGGCTTCCTCGGTGTCGAGACGTTCTTTCTGATCAGTGGATTTGTGATCCTCATGAGCGGCTGGGGGCGCACCGTTCGTGAGTTCGCTGCCTCCCGCGCCGCGCGACTCTATCCGGCGTTCTGGGTGTGTGTGCTGACCACGACAGCCGTTACGGCAGTGCTGCCGATCAGCGGCGGGCTGCCTTTCCCACCTCCGCCGGGCGGGTGGGACGTGCTGGTCAACCTGACCATGCTGGCGGAGCCCCTCAACACGCCGCTTGTCGACACCGTGTACTGGACCCTCTGGATCGAGCTCCGGTTCTATCTGATCGCGGCGTGCATTCTTGCGGCCAAGCCGACCGACCGGGGAGTAAAAATATTCAGTGCCGTGTGGCTGGCCGTCGCCGTAATCATGCCCGTTTTCCGGGGTGCCGCCCTGGACGAGGTCGTGATGTCCGACTTCGCGCCGTACTTCGTTGCCGGAATTACCCTGTTCCTGCTTTGCCGCAACCGATCCGATCGATGGCTGTGGGCGCTTCTACTCGCCGCGTGGCTGGTCAGCCTGCAGCGCGTGCACGAGCGGACCCTGGAGTTGAAGCCCGGCTTCGAGGTGCCCGTCTGGCCCGCACCGGTACTGCTCACCGGGGTGTACCTTGTGATGCTCATCATCGCGCTCGGCTACACCGACCGGGTAAGAATGCGCTGGCTGGCCACTGCGGGCGCACTCAGCTACCCCTTCTACCTCTTGCACCCGCGCATTGGATACAGCGTGATCCGCAACGTGTACGAGGAAACCAACCTCCCCGCGTCGATCATGATCGGTGGAACCGTGGTTGGGCTGCTGGCGGCAGCCTGGCTCGTCCATCGCTTCGTCGAGCGCCCACTCGCACCGTTGATCCGCGGCTTCGTATTGGACCGGCCACGACAATGACCACCAGCCGCGCTACGGATCCAACGACTGCGGATCCCGATTCCGCCTTCCGCGAGTTGTTCGAGGCCACGTATGACGATTTGCTGGTCTTCGTCGAACGCCGTGCATACCACGCCGTCGCCGAAGACGTGGTCGCCGAGACGTTCTTGATAGCGTGGCGCCGCTTGGACGAAGTACCGAAACCACTCGGCGAGGCCCGCGCCTGGCTGTTCACCGTGGCCCGCAATGTTCTGCACAATCGGCAGCGCAGCGACCAACGGCAGCAGAGCCTCGCGCTTCGCGTCCTACAGGAACCCGATGCTTCGAGCAACGCCGAGGCCGACCTTGCGGCTACCCGCGTCGACCTAGTGAAGGCTTGGCAGCGCCTGTCACCCGCCGATCAGGAAGTGTTGACGCTGACCGCGATCGAAGACCTCACCGGGCCGCAGGCAGCACAGGTGCTGGGCATTTCCCGGCCCGCTTTCAGTCTGCGCCTGCTGCGCGCCCGCCGCCGCCTGCGTCAGCATCTTGGCCAGCGGCCGAACAGCGAACCCACAAACGTCCCTGCACCGGCCGGCCCTTCACGACGCGGAGGCTCCGCATGACCCACGACGATGTCCTCAACCAGACGATCCGCTCCGCCGCGGTCCCGGTGCCGGCACGCGTCGGGCAGGAACCCGCGCGGGAATTGCTCGAGCGGATCGTCGCCACCGATCGGCGACCACGTCCAGCACCAGCGCGCACACCACGCCGTCGGCCTCGCCTGGCGATCGCCGGCGCGGCCGGAGCGCTCGCCGCCGCTGTCGCATTCACCCTGACACTTGTCAACGCTGGTCCCGCGTTTGCGTCGTGGACGCCCGAGCCGAGTCCGATGTCGGACAGCGAGGCACGCGACCTCGCCAGCAAATGCCTGCCTGCCCAGGACGCGAGCGTCGCAAAGGTGGTCATCGGTGAAAAACGCGGCGAGTACGCCTACGTGAACGCCGTGTCGCCGGCCGGAAGCCAGACGTGCTTCCGCGATCGCAACGGAGACGTGAGGAGGACCAGCATCCTTACCGTGCTGACCAGCACCGAGCGGCTCGGCGCCGGGGGTGTCGAGCTGTACTCGTGGAGTCAACTACGCACCGACGAAGGTTACGTCCGGATCATGGCGGGACACGTTGGCTCACAGGTGACGAGTGTGGAGATCAACTTGCGGACCGAGGACGGCGATTCGTCACGGACGGCGTGGGCAACCGTTCGCGACGGCTACTTCGGCGCCTGGTACCCCGAGGGCCTCGATGAGTCGAGCAGCAACACCACCACACTGACCGTCCGCCTCGCGGACGGCAGCGCGGTGAAGCTGTCCGCCAGAGAGCTGTACGAACAACCGAAGCTGGACTGAGAGGGCGGTTCGCTTTTGCGGTCAACCGCGCGGCGCCCGGTCCGCAGGAACGTCGCGACGCTCAGCTGCACGGCTCGACGGCACGGGGATGGTGCCGTCAGTACGAGTCGTGGCCGGCGCAGCCTTGGATTTGCGGCGGTGGAGCGTGAGAGTCATGACCAGCACGACCAGCGCTCCGACGATCAGCCCGAGGATCGCGCTGGCCACCGTGTTGACGAGCCAGCCGACGAGCCCGCCGAGAACACCCGTGGCGTCGTGGGCGGCGACCTCCACGTGGTGCACGGCCTCGTACAGGAAGGGCAGGTTCAGCTCGTTCGTGCCGAGCAGCAGGATGTGCCCGCCCACCCACAGCATCGCCGCAGTGCCGACTACCGTCAGCACGGTGAGGACTACCGGCATCGCCCTCACCAGACCGCGGCCGAACGTGGCGACGGCACCGGAACGTTGCGACAGACGCAGCCCGGCGTCGTCCATCTTCACGATCAGGCCCACCACGCCGTACACCAGGACGGTGATGACGACGGCGACGACAGCCAGGATCACCAGGCGGGACCAGAACGCCTCATCGATCACCTCGTTGAGGGCGATGACCATGATCTCCGCCGAGAGGATCAGGTCGGTTCGTACCGCCCCGGACACCAGTTTCGTCTCGTCCTGCACCTTTTCATCGCCCGCGCCGTGGGAATCGTGATGGGCGATCTTGGCCCACACCTTCTCCGCGCCTTCGTAACAGAGGTAGGCGCCGCCGAGCATGAGGATCGGAGTGAGCAGCCAGGGCACGAACTGACTGAGCAGCAGCACCGCCGGCAGGATGATGAAGAACTTGTTGCGCAGCGACCCCAGGGCAATGCGCTTGATGATCGGCAACTCGCGCTCGGCCGCCAGGCTCCGCACGTACTGCGGCGTGACGGCAGCATCGTCGACGACGACGCCCGCAGCCTTGGCGCCGGCCTTCGCGGCGGCCGCCCCGATGTCATCGATCGACGCGGCAGCGGCTCGGGCCAGCACCGCCACGTCATCCAACAGGGCTACGAGTCCACCGGCCAAGGGAGGATCCTTCCAGGGTTGCGCGGAGTACGAACCGGCCCATTCTCGCTCAGGTTCCTGTGCGCGGCACACCACCGCCCGGTCGTACATCGGGCGAGAGCTCGAGGTGAGCGGCTGTCGCGCCCAGCGACAGCCGACGTCGTACTCATGGACCTCCGGATGCCCCGGATGGACGGCGTCGCCGCGACCGCGGCCCTGCGCAAGCGGGCACCGAGCGCCCGGGTGCTGATCCTGACCACATTCGACAGCGAGAGCGACGTCGTGCCTGCAATCGAGGCGGGCGCGATCGACATCACCCGCTGCCCGATCACCCGCAAGGCCCTCCCCGCGCGGCGAGCGCGACGAGGGCCGCGGCCTGGCCGGGTGGCAGCGGACGGCGGGCGGTGGTCAGTCGGGCGGGGCCATCCGGCGTCGCAGTTCCCGCTTGAGCACCTTGTGGCTCGGCCCGAGCGGCAGGTCGTCGACGTACCGGACCTGCCGCGGGTACTTGTGCCGGCCCAGATGCTCCCGCGACCAGTCGATCATCTCCTGCTCGTCGGGCAGGCCCGGGCCGGCCGGGTCCGCCACCACCACCGCGCAGACCTCCTCGCCGTGAAGCGGGTCGGGCACCCCGATCACCGCCACCTGGCCGACCGCCGGGTGCCCGGCAAGGACCTCCTCCACCTCGCGTGGGTAGACGTTGAAGCCGCCCCGGATGATCATGTCCTTCTTCCGGTCGATGATGGTGATGAACCCGTCGGCGTCCTTGCGTCCCAGGTCACCGCTACGGAACCAGCCGTCCACCACCGCCTCCGCGGTCGCCTCGGGCCGCCCCAGGTAACCGGCGAAAACGTTGTGCCCCCGGATGACGATCTCGCCGAGCTCTCCGGTCGGCAGCAGCTCGATCCGCTCGTCCACCTCCGCGCGGGCGATCTCCACCTCCACGCCCCAGACCGGGTGCCCGATGGTCCCGGCGCGGGTGCCGAAGTGCGGCTGGTTGGTGGTGGCGGTGGGTGAGGTCTCGGAGAGCCCGTACCCTTCGAAGACCGTCGTCTGGAAGGCGGCGTGGAACCGTTCCAGCACGGCCACCGGCAGCGACGCCCCGCCGGAGACGCAGAGCCGCAGCCGGGGCAGGTCGTCCCGGTCCCGGGCGGCGTCGAGCAGCGCCACGTACATGGTGGGCACGCCGTGGAAGACGTCCACCCCCTCACGCAGCATCAGGTCGATGGCGGCCGGCCCGGTGAACCGGCTCAGCAGCACCAGTGTCGCGCCGATCCGGAAGGTGCCGTTCATCGCCACCGTCTGGCCGAAGCTGTGGAACAGCGGCAGGCAGCCGAGCACTACGTCCGTCCTGCGCGCGTCGTTGGCGTCGAAGACGTTCACGGTGGCGTTCATGACCAGGTTGAGGTGGGTGAGCACGGCGCCCTTGGGCACTCCGGTGGTGCCGCTGGTGTAGAGCACCACCGCCGGATCCTCCGCCGACCGGGTGACGTACGACGGCAGCGGTGGCAGCGGGTGGCTCAGCTCCTCCAGGCGGGGCGCGACCGCGCCGGCGACCGCCGGCCCGACGGTCACCAGCGGCACGCCGGCCGCCGCCGCGGCGGCGGCGCCCAGGGCGAGCTGGGAGCTGTGGCACACCAGCAGCTTCGTGCCGCTGTCGGTCAGCACGTGCGCCGCTTCGTCCACGGTCAGCAGCAGGTGCACCGGGACGAGCACCGCGCCGGCCGCGAGGGCCCCGTAGTAGACCCGGGGGAAGTCCACCACGTTCGGGGCCAGCAGGGCCACCTTGTCGCCGGGGCCGACCCCCCACTCGCGCAGCCCGGCGGCGTAGCTGCGCGCCTCCAGCCACAGCTCGGCGTACGTCACGCGGGTGTCGCCGTCGACCACCGCGACGGTGTCGGCGTGCCGGCGGGCGGACTCGGCCAGCACCATGGCCAGCGACAGCGCGGTCATCGGGCCACGCCCCGCACCAGGCGGCTGACCGTCTCGGCGACGCAGACCGGCTTGCCGCCGGCGTCGCTCTCCACGGTGACCGCGGTGACCACCTGCACGCCGCCGTCCACGGGTGACACCTCGGCCAGGGTCGCGGTGGCGCGGACCGCGCTGCCGACCCGGAGCGGGGCCGGGAAGCGAACCCGGTTGAGCCCGTAGTTGACCCCCATGGCCACCCCCTCGATCCGGTAAAGGCCACCGGCCAGCGCCGGCAGCAGGGACAACGTGAGGTAGCCGTGCGCGATGGTGCCGCCGAACGGGCCGGCCGCGGCCCGTCGCGGATCGATGTGGATCCACTGGCGGTCGTCGGTGGCGTCGGCGAACCGGTCGACCCGTTGCTGGTCGATCCGGAACCAGGGGCCGGGGCCCAGGGTCTCGCCGGTCGCCTCGGCCAACTCCTCGATGGACGCGAAGACCCTCATGCCAGGTGCCCTCCCAGCTTCGTGTAGCCGCGCAGCAGGTCGCGGGAGATGATCAGTCGCTGCATCTCGTCGGTGCCCTCGAAGATCCGGTAGAGCCGGACCTGCCGGTACCAGCGTTCGATCGGCAGCTCCCGGGTGTAGCCCATGCCGCCGTGGATCTGCAGGACGCGGTCGACCACCCGATTGACCATGCCCGCGCCGTAAAGCTTCGCCATCGAGGAGGCGTGCCGCGGGTCCATGCCCTGCTCGACGGTCCAGGCGGCGCGCAGGATGAGCCAGCGGGCCGCCTCCAGCTCGGTCTCCGAGTCGGCGATCATCCACTGGATGGCCTGGTTGGTGCCGATCTTCGCGCCGAACGTCTCGCGCGTGTTGGCGTAGTCGATGGCCATCGACAACGCCCGCTCGGCGATGCCGACGGCGTGCGACGGGATGATGTAGCGGCCCTTGCCGATCCACTCCATGCCGAGGCTGAAGCCCTGCCCGGGCTCGCCGAGGATGTTGCGCCCGGGCACCCGGACGTCGTCGAAGACCAGCGAGGCGGGCCCACCCTCGCCCATCGTCTGGATGAACTCCGAGCGCCAGCCCATCGACCGGTCCACCAGGAACGCGGTGGCGCCGCCGTGGCGGGCCCCCTTCTCCCGGTCGGTCACCGCGATCACGATGGCGAAGTCGGCGTCGTGACCGCCGGTGATGAAGGTCTTCTCGCCGTTGAGGATCCAGTCGTCGCCGTCGCGGCGGGCGCTGAGCTTGATGTTGGCCGCGTCGGAGCCGGCGCCGGGCTCGGTGATCGCGAAGCAGCTGCGCCGCTCCCCCTCGATGGTCGGGACCAGGTACTCACGCTTCTGCTCGTCATTGGCGTGGAACAGGATGTTGTCCGCCTCGCCGCCGAACCGGAACGGCACGAACGAGCGACCGAGTTCGGTCCAGATCAGGGACTGGGTGACGGCCGGCAGGTCCATGCCGCCGTACTCCTCCGGCGTGGCCAGCCCCCAGAACCCGAACTTGCGCGCCTTGAGCTGCAACTCGCGCAGCTCGCTGTGTTCCAGTCCGGGCCGGTGCGCCCGTTCCCGCCGCAGCAGCTCCTGCTCCAGCGGCATGACCTCCCTGGTGATGAAATCGCGGGCGGTGTCGCGGATCGCCCGCTCGGTGTCGGAAAGCGCGAAGTCCATGTCCCCTCCGGGTGCTGGTCCGCCGGCGCGCCTCAGCGCGCGCCGCCGTTGACGTACAGGGTCTGTCCGCTGACGTACGACGCGTCGTCGCTGGCCAGAAAGGCGATCACCGAAGCGATCTCGGTCGGCTGGGCGACCCGGCGCAGCGGGGTGTGCTCGGCGACCATCCGCTGATGCTCCTCCGGACTGCTGCCGACCCGCTGCGCGGTGGCGGCGGTCATCGCGGTGGCCACGTAGCCCGGGGCGACGGCGTTGACCGTGACGTTGTACGGGCCGAGTTCGATGGCGAGAGTGGCCGTCAGACCCTGCACCCCCGCCTTGGCCGCCGCGTAGTTGACCTGGCCCCGGTTGCCGAGGGCGGAGCGGCTGCTGAGGTTGACGATCCGGCCGTAGCGGGCCGCGACCATGTGCTGTTGGGCGGCCTGGCAGCAGAGGAACATGCTGGTCAGGTTGGTGGTCAGCACCGCCTCCCAGTGTGGCAGGGGCATCTTGAACAGCAGGTCGTCGCGGGTGATGCCGGCGTTGTTCACCAGCACGTGCAACCCGCCGTACGCCTGCACCACCCGGTCGCTCATCGCGGCCACCGCCGCGGGGTCGGTCACGTCGCAGCCGATGCCGACGGCCCGGCCGCCGTTCGCGGTGATCTCGTCGGCGACCGCCCGGCTGCGCTCCTCGTCGAGGTCGACCACGGCGACGGCGGCGCCCTCGGCGGCCAGCCGGTGCGCGGTCGCCGCGCCGATGCCCTGTCCGGCGCCGGTGACGACGGCCACCCGGTCGGCGAATCTGGTCACGGTTCTCCCCTTTGCTAGAAGGCGTTGACGCCGGTGAGCGCGCGCCCGATGAGCAGCTGCTGGATCTGGCTGGTGCCCTCGTAGAGGGTGGCGACCCGGGCGTCGCGCAGGTACTTGCCGACCGGATACTCGTCGATGTAGCCGTACCCGCCGAAGACCTGGACGGCGTTGTTGGCCGCCCGGACCGCTGCCTCGCTGGCGAAGAGCTTGGCCATCGAGGCCTCGGTGGCGAACGCCTCGCCCCGGTCCACGAGGTCGGCCACCCGCCACACCAGCAGCCGGGCGGCGGCGGTGTCCACGGCGATGGCGGCGAGCAACTGCTGCACCAGCTGGTGCCCGGCAATCGGCTTGCCGAACTGGGTGCGCTGCCCGGCGTAGCCGACCGCCGCGTCCAGGCAGCCCTGGGCGATGCCGACGCAGCCGGCGGCCACCGACATCCGGCCCTTGGCCAGGGTGGCCAGGGCCAGCCGGAAACCGCCGCCGGCCGGGCCGAGGCGCGCCGAGTCGGGCACCCGGACGGCGTCGAAGCGCAGCTCACCGGTTGCCTGCCCGCGCAGCCCGAGCTTGCCGTGGATCTCCCTCCGGGTGAGCCCGGCGACGTTGGCGGGCACCAGGAACGCGCTGATGCCCCGGTGTCCGGGTCCGCCGGTGCGGGCGAAGAGCAGGACCACGTCGGCCACGGTGCCGTTGGTGATGAACGTCTTCGCGCCGGTGATCAGCCAGTCGCCGCCGTCGCGGGTCGCCCGGGTGGTCAGCGCGGCCGCGTCCGAGCCGCTGTCCGGTTCGGTCAGGGCGAAGCAGCCGAGCGCGGTGCCGGCGCAGAGCCGGGGCAGCCACTCGGCCCGCTGCGCGGCGGACCCGTACGCGGCGATGGCCTTGGCGACCAGCCCGAGCGACACCGAGACGATGCCCCGGACGGCGGAGTCGCCCCGGCCGAGCTCCTCCAGCACCAGGCAGTAGGAGAGGTGGTCGCCGCCGGACCCGCCGTCTTCCTCGGGGATGGTCAGCCCGAGGAAGCCCAGCCGGCCGAGCTTGTCCACGATCTCCGGGTCGACCGACTCGCGCCGATCCCAGGCCGCGGCGTGCGGAACCACCTCACGGTCGACGAACTCGGCGGCGAGCTGACGAACCGCCGCCTGCTCCGCGGAGAGCTGAAGGTCCATGCGGCATAAACTAGCGCTGCAAGTTTAAGTACGTCCAGACCCGACTGTGCAGAGTTGCCGCGGACCGACGAGTGAGCGAAGGAGGCGCGGATGCCCCGGCCGAGGCAGGCGCTGCTCAGCCGGCAACGGATCGTCGATGCCGCCGCCGCGCTGATCGACGCGGACGGGCTGGAGGCGTTCTCCACCCGCCGGCTCGCTGCCGAACTCGGCGTACGCGGGCCCTCGCTCTACAACCACTTCGCCACCAAGGACGACATTCTCGACGCGGTGGCCGACAGCGTCACCGCCCAGGTGGACGTCTCCTTCTTCGGGCGCCTCGACTGGCGCGAGGCGCTGCGCCGGTGGGGGCACTCGTATCGGGCGGCACTGGCCGCACACCCGAACATCGTGCCGTACCTGGCCCGCGGGCCGGGCCGGCGGGCGGCGGCGCTGGCGATGGCCGACGCGGTCTACGGCGGGCTCGTCGCTGCCGGCTGGCCGCCCGCGCGCGCGACGCACATCGGCGCGCTGATGCGCTACTTCGTGGCGGGCTCCGCGCTCGGATCGTTCGCCCGTGGCTTCGTCGAGGACCCGGGGTTGTACGGAGAGCGGTACCCGCACCTGACCCAGGCGCACCGGCTCGCCGAGCATCAGCAACGGGTGGACGAGGGCGCCTTCGCGCTCGGCCTCGACGCGCTCATCCATGGGCTCGCCCGCACCTACGAGGAGCACGTCGGGCCGCTACCACCCCTCCCGCCAGCCGATTCGGGGCACTAGAGCAAAAGCTCTCAGCGCTAGTTCTCGACCACCGCGAGGGGCGCGGAGGATCTCGCACGAACCGACATCGATCTCGACCGAGCGTGGGTGGCCTCCTGCTGCGGACAGACCATCGCGGTGCACAACCCGACGACGAAGAGGCAGCGGTGGGCGTCGCGAACGACTCCCGGTACGGCCTGGCCGGCGATGTCTGGTCCGCCGAGGAGCAGCGGGCGGTGCGGGTCGCCCGGCGGATCCACACCGGAGCCGTTGACATCAACGGCGTGCCGTTCAACCCGCTCGCCCCGTTCGGCGGCTACAAGCAGGCCGGCCTCGGCCGGGAGCTGGGCCGCTACGGGCTCGACGAGTTCCTTCAGACCAAGGCGATCCAGCGATGAGGGCGCTGCTCGCCCGCAGCGTGGACCAGCCGCTGACCGTGGAGGAGGTGGAGCTGCCGGACCCCGGGCCGGGTGAGGTACGGGTGCGGGTACGGGCCGCCGGGGTCTGCCACTCAGGCCTGTCCATGGTCAACGGCACGGTCGCGCCGCCGTACCCGCTGATGCTCGGGCACGAGGCGGCGGGCGAGGTGATCAAGGTCGGCCCCGGCGTCGACCGGGTCCGGCCTGACACGCACGTGGTGCTGAACTGGGCGCCGCCCTGCCGGCGGCTGGGCCGCACCGCGTAAACGGGGGGTTTCGGGGGGCGGTTCAAATCTCCATCGAAGTAAATCAAAGCCCTGACCAGTGTTTCCGCTGGTCAGGGCTTTTTCTTTGTCGGGACGGCCGGATTCGAACCGACGACCCCTTGTAACGGAAAGTAGCCGAAGCGGGCTTGTCATTACTTGCCTGAGATGGTCGTTGAGCTGCAAGGACGTCACTAATACGTCACCGGCTCTTGTCACTCTTCGCCAACAATTGGCCTGGGTTTTCGGGGGGTAAACGGGGGGCCAGGTTCAACGTCCGCCACGTCTGACCGTCTATCCACCGGTCGTGCCAGCCTTATAGGTCGTGTATCGACCGGACTTGCGGCAGCCCGTCCTCGGTCAACACGATCGTCACCGGGACCTCACGCGGTGGTGGTCTCTCGGTGGTATCCCGCAAGCTGCGGTGCGCGGGACATTCGCAGGATGGCTGCAGCGGGTCCGGGCACCCGACGAGGGCAGACGTCAGCCGCTGGACCCCGTCGACGTCGACCGGCCACGACCAGTCCATGTCCCACGGCTCCTCCCAGGGCGGGTGGAACCAATCGTGATGAAAGCGCACCAGAAGTCCAGCCCCACACTCCGGGCGGGCCACCACGTTGGTCCAGCGGTAGTTGACCTGGTGCCCCGAGGCGCCGTGCGGGACGCCCCAGCGGCGGACCGCCTTCGGCACCGCAGTGTTCGCCCTGGCGTTTGCCGGGCCGCTGCTGCTGTGGCAGGCCCTCGTCGAGGCGCCGTTCACGACGGTGCTCGCGACGGCCGGAATCATGGCCGGAGTTCGGCTCGCCATCCAGGGCTGGCTCGCGATCTTCTCCAGGGCCACCGCTACCGGGACGACCTGGACCGGGTCCAGCACGACTATGAGGACCTGCGCGCGGCGTACGACAGGTGGGTGCGCAAGCTAAAATCGAAGCCGACCGACGCGGAGATGGCGCACTGGCTCGACTGCGATCGCAAGATCCTGGTCGAGGACACGCTGCGGCACTACCGCATGGCCGCGCAGGACGTGATAGCGCAGGCCTTCATCGAGGCGCCCGTGCCCGGGTTCAAGCGGGCCCGGGTCAGCAAGGGGCCCTGGCGCTACTCGCGATACAAACTTCTCCTCTTCCTCCTCACCAAGGACGGCGTCCGCCAGGTCACGATCACCCTCGACTTCGAAACCATGGAATTCGGCGATCAGCAGCGCCTCGCTTACCAGTACAACTCGGTCGTGGCGGCGAACGTCGTCGATGCCCGCAACGGCGAGAAAATTTCCCCTGACCTTGACGAACAACCGCCGAGACGAGCTGACGATCACCGGTGAGTGGCTAGGCATGCCGGAACTCGGCGACGACGACCGCATCGCCTCCCAGGTATCGCTCGATGCCTCGGGCCTCGAACGCACCCTGCACGTGCTAGAGGGCATGGAGCAATGCAGGATGATCTCGTCCGCCGTGGTGAATCCGCCTCGTTCCTCACGTACGGCGCTGATTGTGTCAGCCTGGGCCGGCGTCATCTCCAACTCGGAGCACAACCACTCAGCAGGAACGTGATTTACGTTGATGAGATCGCTGTCCGCGTAGTCCCGGTTAGCGACGACGTCCGGACGCCGGGGTGCCCGGGTCGACTGCCGCGCCGGGTCGTAGATCAGGCTGACCCGGATGGACGGCTTCCCGGTCGGGTTCGGTCAGGCATCGTCCATGCCGAGCGATTCCCGGATGGTCCGGCGGGCCTGGTGCAAGGTGGACGGCAGGTCCGCCTCCTCGCGCTCGACCAGGGACTTGAGCGGAAAGTCGTAGAGGCTTGCGGCTAGTTCCGGATCCACGAGAGTGAGGAACGAGTGGGCGTGGGCCGCGATCAGGTACCTGGCCGGGTGGTAGGGCCCGTAGTAGTGCAGCGCCGTGTTGGTGACGTCGTGCAGCATCAGGGCCGCGGCAACGGTCCGGCCGACGGCGCTGTGCCCCGCGGCGAAGTCGACATGGACGTGCAGGGTGAGCGGGTGGACCGGGCCTAGAACGCTACGGCATGCCTCGAGCAGATGCGGCATCAGCTCGAGGAAGCGCTCGACGTCTCCGTCCGCCGCGATCTGTTTGGCCTGCTTCCAGGAGGACTCGAGTCGGTCCCGATCGTCGGAGGAGTGCGGGACGGGAAGCGGTATACGGTCCTCCTCGGCGAGCGGATCCGGATGCTCGATCCAGGCCATGTCCTGTCTGAACCGGTCACTTCGGCGGAAGCCGATCGCCCCCGTGAGTTCCTCCAGATGTCTGGCGAGGTCGTCGGTGACGCGGGCCTCGCCGGTCTGCCAGACCGCGAGATGGTCGATGAACGCCGCGAAGACTTGGTCCAGATGGTGCTGACCGGGGTCGCGCGGCAGAGTGGGGCTCTCATACGCGACCATGGTCTGGAGGACGGCCGTCGCGCGCATCAGTTCCGCGTGATAGAGCTGCTGGATGTCGGCAAGCTCCTCCGCCATGTCCTCGGGAAGCTTCGGGATCAGACGGATCGTCCGCACGCACAACTGTATCCGACAGAGCATGACACCGTAGTCGTAGTACCGCCGCCGGTGAGCGTCGATCGCGGTGCGCACGACACGTTGCAGATCCTCCATCTCCGCGCTGATGCGTGCCCTGGCTTCCAGCCAGTCCTGTCCGAACGACCGGGCGAACTCGTGGTGACCCGGCAGGTCAGCCACGATTTCCTCGAACCGGTCAACCACGGCCGGGTCCACTCCCAGCTCGCGGATCCGGTCGGCGGTCCATCCGCACATGTCGTGCATTTTCTCGAGTACGAAGTCCGGAAAACCCCGACCGATGATCACGATCCACTCGGTGTAAGCGCAGTAGACGTCCTCCAAGTCGTGGCCGATCTGGAGTTCTTCGGCCGGTCTGGCCATAGCGCCGGGCGGAGGTGGCTCGAAGTCCCGTGCGCCCGTCACGACGCACCCGGAAACTTGTACGTCGCCGGTGCGCCGAACAGCTGGAAACCCGCCCAGTGGTAGGGATGAGCCGTGATCGGATTGGCTGCCATCGCCTGCTGTGCCTGCCGCAACGCGTCGGCGGGCGAGGCGAATTTCTGGAGAGCCAGATAGAAGTGCCGCATGAGCGCCTCGGTCGAGGCGTCGGAGACCGCCCACAGGGGCGCCAGCACCCCCTGCGCGCCGGCGGCGAGAAACGCGCCGGGGAAGCCGACGTACTCCGAGCCGAACCGCATCGCTCCGGTTCCCGCGTGGCAGGCCGCCAGGACGACCAGCCTCGCGTTGAGCTCGTACCGTGCGAGCTCGCCGTACCAGAGCGCCTCGGGACGGTCGGCGGGACCGGCGAGGTGCAGGGCGGAGAAGTCCGGATGGTCGGGGAAGAAGAACCCGTGACAGCCGAAATGGGCGACGTCGGCATCGGCGAGGTTGGCCATCATCATGTGGTACTCGAGCCGATCTCCGGTCACGGTGAAGGCATCAGTGAACGTGCCCGCCGCGTGGTCGATCTCCGCCCGGGCGTGCGGCAGGCTGCCGTCGGGGTCCCCGAAGCCGACGAAGCGTTCGAGGACGCGCTTGAGCCGGGGCCTGGTCAGCAGGCGTGCCAGCAGGGTGAGGCTGGGCACGTAGCTCACTTCGCGGGTCGCGGAGAGCATCGCGGGTGCCAGCGCGCCCAGGGGGATCCGCCAGAGCGCCCCGTGCGGCACGAAGAACAGGCGGCACCCCTCCGGAACGTGGTCCACGACGGGCTGGACGAGATGGGTCATGAGCCAGGTGACCGCGTCGGGGTCGTCCTGTGATCCGCCCAGCGGGCTGGACAGCTGAGCCAGTGCACCCTCAACCGCCTCGTCCACTTCCTTGGTGGCGAAGCGACCGATCGTCCGGCAGTCGCCGCGGCTGATGAGGAAGATCGAACCGTTCGAGCCGCAGACCACGACGCGGTCGTTCTCGGCGAGCAGGGCCCGCACCGACCGGGTCGGCGTCGGTGACGTGGCCGTGGTGAGGCCAGGCGTGGCGGACAGGAGCTTTTGCTCCTGGCGCTCGAGCGCCTGCCGCTGGTCGCCGAACACTCGGGTGAGCAGCCGGTGGTTGGGTTCGGTCGGCGCAATGATGTACTTCCCGAGAACGTCCTGAAGCACCTTCGAACGGGAGTCCTCCAACACCTGCGGGTGCCATTGCCTCCAGAGCTGGTGCATCGCCGTCTGCGCGAGCAGGGCCCGGCTCGCGGCGAGCTCATGGACGTCAACCGCCGCCTCGGCACCGCGCAGCGCTTCGGCGCACCGCTCGGCCATCAGGTAAGTGATCTCATGGGCGGCTGAAAGCTCTCGCTGGAGGGCTTGCGACCGCCCGTACTTCCGCAGCTCCTCAACGTTCCGAAGGATCTCGTCGAGTCGGCGGGCCGCCTCCTCAGTCGGGCCGTTAGCCATCACCTCGAGTGCGGTGGCTCCCGCCTGGAAGACCTCCGAACCACCTTCTTCCAGGGGTATCCTTCGGCCTTCCGCGTAGGCCAGCTTGCCCTCGCACATCTTGCGGTAAAAGTCGGCGTGGCCGCCAAGAAGGGTGGCCGACTCGACGCACCACCGCAGCCCCATGATGAGAGGCTCGAGATCTTTCGCGGTCATCGCGGCCGCATAGGCCCGCCACCACCGCGCCTGGTCCTTATCCAGCCGTTGCAGGCGGTTGAGGGCGCTTTCCAGGTTCGGCTGGTCGGCGAGGTCGGTCAGCACGGTGATCATCGCCACGACCGCGTTGGCCTCGCTGACGGGGTCGGCCGCCCGGCGGTAGGCATCCGCACCGCGGCGGGCGTGTACCAGCATGCGCTGATGGCTTCCCTTCACGGTGTGGGCGGTCCTCATCAGCAACGTGAACAGGCCGATCTCCGCACTGCCTTCGACCGCGGCCTCGCCCTCGGCCCGGGCCAGGTGAACGGCCTCGATGAAGGCCGCTCTGGCCTCTTCGATCTGGCCCCGGTCGCGCAGGGTACGCGCCCGGTCGTCCCACTCCCTCGCGGTCTGCGGCCGCTCCGCTCGGGAGCGCGCAAAGGCAGCCTCCCGGGCGGCCGCGTCTAGCGGCTCCACCGGCATGTCATCGGCCTCGACCTCGCCCGCGCGGACGATTCTGATCATCTCGAGGTGTGCTGTGAAGAAACGCTCATAGGAGGCGTCAGCTTGGGGTATGGCCCGGACGAACTCGATGGTGCGGTCTATCAGCCGTTCGGCCTCGCGGCTCCGCAACTCCTCGCGCTCAGCGATCATCCGTAACTTGGCGCGCGGGCTGCCTTCCGTGATCAGCTCGACCACGGCGTCGCGGACAGGTTCCTCGATGCTGTCGCCCATTCTCGACTGCATGAGCCACGCCGCCTGAACGCTCTCCGTGATCACCCGCGCGGCCTTGGCAAGCCGCTCTTTCTCCGAGTCGTGAGGGGAACCCTCCATCAATCCATTATGCAGATATTGACGGAGCTCTGCGGTGTTACGCTCGTGGCCGTGTCGGCGCATGCGACCGGGCGGGTACGCGCTCTTCTCATCGGGATCGATCGCTACCTCGGCGCCCCTCGCCTGATGGGATGTGTCAACGACGTCGAGCACGTCTCCGCGTTCCTCAATCAGCGGCTGGGCTCGCGTCTGGACGAACGGCGCCTCATCAACGGGGAGGCGACCAAGGACGCAATCGTAGAGGCGATCCGCTCGCACCTCGGGCAGGTGGGACGCGGTGAGGTCGCGCTGCTCTGGTTCAGTGGGCACGGCTCGGAGCAGGCGGTGGCGCCCGAGCAGTGGCACCTTGAACCCACGGGGATGAGTCAGTCGCTGGTCTGCCACGACAGCCGAGACGGCGACGTGCTGGACCTGACTGACAAGGAGCTGTCCGTGCTCCTTGACGGGCTCGCCGATCGCGATGGGCACGTCGTGGTCGTGCTGGACTGCTGCCACTCGGGCAGCGGCACCAGAGAATCCCAAGCAACGATCCGGTCGGCGCCCGCCGTCACCACGCTCTCGTCCTCGGCCCGCCGTCCGCCGGAACCGCGCGCCCTGACGGCCTCCTCGATCACATCCCATGTAGCTCTATCCGCCTGCCGGTCCGACCAGCTGGCCGCCGAGCAGGTCATCGACGGCGAGTTTCGGGGTGTGTTCACGGCCGCGCTGCTGGAGGCTATGCGCCATCTCGGGGCCGACGCCACCTACCGCGAACTGCTGGTCGGTGCCCGATCAAGGATCGAGGGCATCCGCAGGGCACAGACACCGGTGTTGTTCCCCGCCCACCGCGACGGCCCGGCCGACCAGGCCTTCCTCGGCGGCAGCCTCGTCAAGTCCTCGGGAATGACGGCCCGCTGGATCGGTGACGGATGGCTGGTTGACGCCGGCCACTGTCATGGGATGCCGGTCCCGGCTCTTGAAGAACCTGTGCTCTTGGCCGTCGCCGGCCGCGCTGGTCTGGTGCTGCGGGTCGTCGAGGTGAGGGCGGGTGAGTCGGCCGTCGAGCCGCTGGGCTGGGAGCCCGACCCGGCCGAGCAGTACCCGGTCGTCCTGAGCCGTACCCCGTTGCCGGCCGCCCAGGTCGTGGTCGGGGGCACGGTCGAGGACGATCCGGCGGCGTGCGCACGGGTGGTCGAGGCGATCCGGACGTCGGCCTACCTGACAGCCGCACGCCAGGAAGACCCGAAAATTGGCCCGCGCATGCGGGTTGCGGCGGTGCGGCGGGAAGGGCGTAAGGTCCTCCGCGTCCTGCGCTCCGACGACACGCCGGTCGTTCCCGACGTCGAGGGCCACTCCGATAGGAGCGCTCGCCTGGTGGTGGCGCAGATGGCGCACGTCGCACGATGGACGCAGATCAAGGAGCTGGCCAACCCCTGGTCAGCGCTGACTGGTGCTGTGCACCTGGAAATTGTGGCCGCCCGCCCCGGCGTGGTGTCGGCACCACGGGAGGAGCCTCCGCTCTCCGTCAACGACGATGGCGCGATTTCGCTCACCTATCGCCGCACCGCTGACGGCTGGGCTCCGCCGGAGGTCTTCGTCCGATTGCGCAACACCTCGCCTCGCAGGCTGTGGTGCGTCCTGCTCAACCTCACGGACCGGTACCGCTCGCACGCCATGCTCTTCCCGGGCGGATTCGTGGCGCCGATGGGTGTCGCGGCGGCGGCCGAGGGACATCGGATCCCGGTGGTCCTGCCACCGGGCCACGCCATCAAGCCGGGCGCGGCGAGCACGGACTGGTGCAAGCTCATCGTCTCCGACCGCGAGGTGAACTCCGCCGCCCTGGAACTGCCCGCGCTTGGCGAGCGCATCGCCCGAGGCCTGCGCCCGCAAACCGCGACGGCGAGCCTGGGCTGGAACTCCGTGCGCGACATGACCGTCCCCGATCCGGCAGGCGACTGGACGACCTTCCTGCTTCCGGTCGTCACGCGAGTCCCACAGGAGTGATCAGTCCGTAAAGTCCCCATGATCTCGTCCAGTCCCATGGCGAACAGCTCGCCAGAGACGAGAGTCCACCTCCCACGAGGAGAAGCGAGGGTGAACAGAGCGCCGACCAGCGGAGAAGCATCATGCAGCGTGATTCGCTGGGCGCTCAACACGACGGGTCCTACTACGCTGCTGTAATCCGGCCGGCGTAGGACTGCCAGTCGCCGGACGCGGTTCGTTGCCACGCAACGGCGCTGCAGATGTCGATGCCGAGGCACCGGGCGAGAACGGCGGCGGGTAGCTCGACCGCAGGTTGGAACATGGCGGCGGTACGAGCGGCGCGGGTCGGCATGCCCAACGCCGCGAGGCGTGTGCGGAGCATGCCCCCGCTGATCGGCTGGTCCCAGGGCCCGACCGGGGAAAACGCATGGGGTCGTCGCGCGGTCGGTACCTACGCGTTCAGCCCTGAGCTGGACGAAAAGGGTAGCCATGACCGGCGGCAGGCCGATCGGCGTAGTGCCGAAGGTGAGCCGGACGCCGCCTGAATTAACGCCCCTTCGACCACATCCATTGATGGTCACGATGGCGACGACGACACCAGTACCGCGCCAAAAGAGCCCACTACCAGCGAAGACTCCGACTTCATCAGGTGCGGCTGGAGTACTAACCGCTACCTCGGCCTGATCAGTAGCTCCTACCAGCGCGCGCCGATGCAAATGTAGGAGGCCCAGATCACCGGCAGCGGCGCCTCAACTGGGTTCGCGCCTTGCGGTGTGGACCTCCACCGATGGAGCCACTTGAGTTGCACGGCCCGCAATGCCGTGGCCGCATCTTCCGGCCGGCGTAGCGCTTCGGCTAGATCAAGATCGAAGCGACTGGTAAACGGGGTGTCCCAGACCCGCCAGTTCGTCGCAACAACCTGCCGCGCGCCGGCCCACAGGATCGCGGAGGCCAACCCGAACCACTCCCCCGCACCGTCGCCACCGGCTCCTGAGGACGCGCACGCCGCCAGCATCACCCGCGACGGAAACGGGAGGGCCGGAGCGTCGCCTGAACTGGTAAAGATCAGATCGGCGGTAACCAGATTGCCCTCCAGGGCGAGGCCGCTCTCCACGTCACCGCGCCCGCTTACGTGACCGGAATAGTAGAACAGGCTCGGATGTGACGGTCCGAGTCGCCGCAGAGCGATCGCCAGGGCCTGCGGGGTGGCTCCTGGATGGGTGAGTACGATCTCCGTACCAGGCGGCACACGCCGGGCGAACTGCAAGTCGCCGCACGGGTCGACGCACGCGACGCTCAGCGGCAGCTCGTCCAACGGGAACGTCGGATGACGATCGACGTAGTCCATCAGGGCCGCCGGTGGTGCGACCCGCGGCACCGCGGCGTCGATGAGCCGCGCGGGGTAACGATCAGAGCTCTGCGTCTCGATGCCCAGGAGGGCGGTCGGCAAGACAGCGAACAAAGTGCCACAGAGCACCAACTGCAAGGGGTTGCCAGTGTCGATCCGGCGCAGCAGCTCGGCGCGCAGGACAGGTGGGATAAGGTGATGCCCGAGGAGCGTGGAGAGTGCTTCCTCCTCGCGATACGAGGAACTGAGCGGACCGTTTAGCACGTCCGAGGCGGTCGCATCCTCGTTGACGAGGCTGGCATTTAGCAAAGTCTCGAGGGCGTCGCCAAGTTCGGTGCCGTCGGCGGCATCAAGGAACCCGCAGGCCGCCTCGCCCCCGCCGCGCACACACCAGTAGATGCGCTCGTTGAATCCCCAGGCACCCCACCACCAGGCGTCTTCACCGCCGACCTGCCTGACGCAGTCCTCGAAGGACAGCGGGGTTCCAGCAACGTCCTCGGTATACAACGACGCGAGGTGGGAGAAGCCGTCCACGGCGATCGGTCGCATCCGGGAGACGCGGGTAGCGCCGAGGGTGGTGAGCAGGCCCGCCGGCGACATGCCGCGGTATCGTTCCGCAGTCGCTCCGCCGGTGGGGAGCACTTGGAGACGGGCGCTCTCCATGAGCTCGGCTGCCAGCGCTGTGTCGTTGCGCGCACAGGCGATCTGAAGCGCCACTTCCCGCGCTGCCTCTCCTCCGATGTTGTTGAACAGGCGCAGGGCAGACCCGTCCGTTCTGGCGCTGATCTCATTGTTGCGGGCGACCGCAGTGAGAGCGTGCGTGAGCGCATTCTGAAGGTCTCCGCGACTGAGGAGGAAGGCGGCCCGGCCGAGTTCCGCGTCGGCAATGTTGCGGGGGCTGGCGTTCTCCCGTGCTACCCGCAGCGCGTGCTCGGAGGCCGAGTCCAGCCATGCGGGGAACGAGCGGCCACGGTGCCGGGAGTCGGTGAGGATGCTCAGCGCCTGCAGGAACTTCTCACGGTCACGCTTGGCGTAGTAGACCACGGCCGAGCGGACATGGGCGAATGCCTCGTGCTGGTCAGCCCCATCCATTTCTAGCAGGGCGGCTCCGAGGTTGTAGCTATGCATGGCGCGGTCGGCGTCGGTGCGAGCTGACTCTAGGTCATGCCGGAGGCTCTCGATCACCGCCGCGGTCATCCGGCGGTGGCCCTGCCCCGCCAGATCCCTCCTGACTTGTTGGATCTGATCGGCATAGCTAGGGAGATGCCCGACGGCCTTTTCTGCCTTTTCGATGTACATCTCCGCGACTGAACGGATGCCCAGTTCGGCGAAGTAAATCGCGATGTCGTGCATCGCTTCCCCGTAGCGCCGGAAATTACGTGGATCCTTCTCCAGATGCTCCTCTGCACGGGCGAACGAGCACAGTCCCTTCTCCACATCGCCTAGCCTCATGTACACCTGCCCGGCGAGCTGATGCAATCGACCGAGATCACAGTCACGCTGACGAGCGTCCGGCTCGATGGCGAAGAGCGGTTCGGCCGCCTTGATCTTGCGCAGCGCGGTGTCGTAGTCGCCGCGCCGGTAGGCCTTGAGCGCCGCATTGGCGGTCAACACCCCTCGAGCTCTGTCGAACATTGCGGCGACTCCCTTGTCTCGGCGTTGGTCTCCAGCAGACCCTTGTGGGACCACGGCCACAATCCACGCTCGGCTATACAAACCGGCTGATCGGACAATTGAACCGCCACCGATACCCTGACACGCTCCAACGAGTCATCACAGGAAGGACATACAACCGATGGAAGACCCGCAGCCCGAGCAGGCCGAATTCAGGCTCGCCGAACGTGGACTCGTGGACGACTTGGACAACCCCATCAGCCTCAGCGACCTTCTGACGCCCCCGACCATGTCCGACGACGGGAACGAGCAATCCACCGAAGGTCAGGCACCCACTACAACGGACTAACGGCGGACAGCCATGGTGCCCACGTCACTGGCAGGTGTGGCCATCTTCCTGCTGCTGGTGCTTCCCGGCATCGCGCTTGAACTGCTACGTCAGCGATCCCGGCCAGGCCGAGCCGACAGCGTCTTCGTCGAAACCGCGCGTGTCCTGTTCGGCGGCGCAGCCGTCACGGTGTTGACCCTGCTGGTGCTCGGCCTAATCAGGACGGCTGCGCCCGCCGTAATGCTGGATCCCCGGCAGCTCTGGCTCGAACCGCGGTACGTCGCCGACCACCTGTGGCTCACAGTCTGTTCACTGACGTTGTTCCTGCTGGTCTCCTTGACCTTGGCCACGCTGTGCTACGCCCTGCTGCCCGCGCCCGGACTGGCGGGGAACGTGCACATGGAGAGCGCCTGGGTATCCACCTTCAGTCGGCTGCCGCAGCGACTGTACGGCCAGCAGGACGCGTCGTCTCCGGGCTTCAGCATCCGCACGCAGTTGCAGGTGGAGCTTACCGACGGGACCGCCTACCTCGGCATTCGGGACACCTACTCAGCGGATGCCGCACTTGTCGATCGGGAGCTTGTGCTGGCTCCTCCCATGCACGTGCGGCGCGCCGAAGGCTCCTTCGAGCCGCTCGAGCCTGGCTGGCAACGGATCATCCTTCCAGCGTCACAGATCCGTACGATCCTGGTCCGCTTCATCCAGGGCGCGCCCTCCGCTACGCCGTCGCCGCTTCGCGGCCGCAGGATCACGCGGTTCTTCGGTGCGCTGATCATCGACCCCTGGCGTCTCGCCGCGATACTCGGGTTGGAGATCCTGATTCCCCTCGCCCTTGGCATCTTTCTTCACCGGCCGTGAAGTCAGTGCTCCTCAAGTGTGGCAAGCGCTGTCAACGCCGGCTGAACTTTGACCCCTCTGTTCCGGCCGAATGTTGACCCCCTCGCTGGTTGTTGATGTTCAGTCGTTGGTCTTGGTGGCTGCGGGGACGCGGCCGAGGTCGCGGTCTTTGAGGCGGTAGCTGTCGCCCTTCATCGAGATGACCTCGGCGTGGTGGACGAGGCGGTCGATCATGGCCGCGGCGACGACATCGTCGCCGAACACTTCGCCCCAGCGGCCGAAGGGCTTGTTGCTGGTGACGATCAGCGAGGCTCGTTCGTAGCGGTTGGAGACGAGCTGGAAGAACAGGTTCGCGGCTTCGGCTTCGAAGGGGATGTAGCCGACCTCGTCGACGATCAGCAGCGGGATCCGGCCGAGCTTGACCAGCTCGTCCTGCAGCCGGCCGGCATGGTGGGCATCAGCCAGGCGAGACACCCACTGGGCGGCGGTGGCGAACGCGACCCGATGCCCGGCCTGGCAGGCCCGGATCCCGAGGCCGATGGACAGGTGGGTTTTGCCGGTGCCGGGCGGGCCCAGGAAGACGACGTTCTCTCGGCCGGTGATGAAGTCGAGGGTTCCCAGATGGGCGATGGTCTCCCGCTTCAACGACCGTTGGTGGTCGAAGTCGAACTCCTCCAGGCTCTTGCGGGCCGGGAACCTGGCTGCCCGAATGCGTCCTTCTCCGCCGTGGGCTTCGCGGGCGGCGACCTCGCGTTGCAGGCAGGCGGCGAGGAACTCCTCATGCGTCCACGACTCTGCCCGGGCCCGCTCCGCCAGGCGCTCCACCGACGCGGCCAGGGACGGCGCCTTCAGGGCACGGGTGAGGAACGCGATCTCGGATGCGACGTTGCGGCTGGTCTTGGCGGCCATCACGCAGCCACCTCGTCCAGGCCGAACATCCGGTCGTAGTCGCTCAACGGCCGGCGTTCAACTTGGGCGTCGACGGCGGCCGTCGGGGTGCGTTGGGCGGCGATGCGCAGATCGGCGGCGGCTTGCCGGTGTGCGAGGTCGGTGATGCTCTGATGCTTGGCCCAGCAACGGTCGTGCCGGGCCACCGGTCGGCCGTCGCAGAGCACCGTCACGTGGTCGCAGTCGGCGGTGACCTCGACCCGCCGGCCGACCACTGACGGGTGCACCGAGTAGTCGTTGCCGTCCAAGCGGACGTAGTGATCGCGGGGCAGCCGGGTGGCCTGCCGCCACCCGACCACCGGCGCGACCGGCGGCAGCGGCAGCATCACCTGCCGGTCGGCGTCCCACCGCTCCGCCGGGCGGCAGCCCAGCATCCGGTGCTGGCGGTTGTTCGCCCGCACCAACCACTCGGTGAGCTGAGCGTTGAAGTCGCCGGGTGAGGCGAAGCGACGACCGGGCAGGAACGACGTCTCCAGATAGCCGTTAGCCCGCTCCACCAAGCCCTTCGATTCCGGGTCCGCCGGCCGGCACTGGATCACCTTGATGCCGAGGGTGCCGCGGAAGGCGTTCATCGCCTCGGTCAGCTGAGGCCGACCGGCCCGCCACTGCCCGACGGCGGACTCGTTGTCCCACACCAACGCCTTGGGCACCCGCCCCCAGCCGGAGATCAGCGTCCAGTGTCCGACCAGCAGGTCCGGCGACTGCCGCGACGGGATCATCACCGCAGACAGCCACCGCGAATACCCCGACACCATCACCAGCACCGGCGGCCGACCGACCTGCCCGAAGCCCAACGGCACGTCCGCCGGCGGGAACCACAGATCACACTGCGCCAGCTCACCCGGCAGATACTCCGTCCGCTGGGCCGGATCCGGCCGGCGGAACAACGGCCGCAGCTGCTGCACCCGATCAGAGAACACCGTCTTGCCGCGAGTCCACCCGACCCGCTCCATGATCACCGTCGTCGGCATGTCCGGGAACTCCGCCAACAACGCCCTGATCTGCGGCTCGACCGCGTCCACGATCGAGCCCTTCGCCGCCCGCTGATAGCGGGGCGGCTCATGACTGGCCAAGGCCTTGCGCACCGTGTTCCGCGAGACCCCCAGCCGACGGCAGATGGCCTTGATCGCCATCCGCTCCGCCCGGTGCAACCGACGGATCTCCGCCCAGTCCTCCACGCTCAGCACCTCCCGATGCTTCCGGAAGGGGTCAAAATTCAGCCGGAACCACGGGGTCAGTTTTCAGGCGGAGCCGACAAGCGCCCGCGCGAGAATGATCGCCAAAGGCTCCGGTGCACTCATAGCGTTCAGGGCCTGTCCTATCAATCATGGAAGCCCCGATGATGGCGGCGATGAGGACAAGGCTTGCCTGGTAGAGAGAGGCGCGTTTGGCTTGACTGGTGGGCCAGGTCGCGCCAGGTCGAACGGCGAGATCCCCATCCGCGCTAGCAGCAACCGCGCGGCATCGAGCTCCGCCCGCCCCATGGTGGGGTCGCTCATGCCTAACCACCGCCAACGCGTGGGGGCCGCTAGATCCACAGACCCCCTGCATGAAGGGCCTCTTTCGTCGATGGACGCGAACACCCCGAACAGCCCGCCGGGCGTCACGAGGAGCGAGGCCCCGCTCCTTACCGCACCAGGGCGTACAGCCGGGTTTCGAGCACCTGCTCACCAAGGCTGCCAGCGCTCGAGAGTCGCGCGATCTGATCCAGAGGGCGATCGACGAGCTATGAAAGGACGGCGCGGGTGGACAGGTTGTCGCGTCCCGGGTGACCTAAGGCGTGTTTCGGAACTCGGGTTGGCCGGTTGAAGTCACGGCGTGGCGGTGATCGATAACTGAAGAGGTCTCCGGTACTTGGTACAACGACCAAGAAGCACCATGCACCGGAGACCTCGTGGCCACCTTAGCGGTGACGAGGCGGCATGACCTGACTGACGCGCAGTGGGCTGTCCTGGCCCCGTTGCTGCCTGCTGCGTCGTCTACCGGCCGGCCGCCGAAGTGGGAGAAACGGCAGCTCATCGACGGGATTCGGTGGCGGATTCGGATCGGTGCACCGTGGCGCGACGTGCCGGCGGAGTACGCGCCCTGGCCGACGATCTACGGACTGTTCCGTCGTTGGCAGCGCGATGGAACCTGGGAACGGATCTTGTCAGCGTTGCAGGCCCAGGGTGACGCCCGGGGGCGGATCGGCTGGACGGTCAGCGTGGACTCGATGACCAGTCGCGCTCACCAGCACGCCGCAGGTGCGCGCACCGACGGCCATCTGCAGAAGGAACCACCCGGTGGGGTTCATGATGAGCCGGCCGACCACGGGCTGGGCCGCTCCCGTGGAGGGCTGACGACCAAGACACATCTGGCCTGTGAGCAGGGCCAGAAAGTCTTGTCCTTGATCGTCACCGCCGGGCATCGCGGGGACAGCCCGCAGTTCATTCCGGTCCTGCGCCGCATCCGCGTGACCCGCCTCGGCGTCGGCCGGCCCCGCACCTGCCCCGACCTGGTCCTGGCCGACAAGGCCTACACCAGCCGCGGCAACCGCCGATACCTGCGCTCACGCGGAATCAAGGCCTGCATCCCCAGCAAGAGCGACCAGGACGCCCACCGCAAAGCCAAAGGCTCCAAGGGCGGACGCCCACCCACCTTCGACAAGGACCTCTACCGGCTACGCCACGCCGTCGAGAACGGCATCAACCGACTCAAACGCCACCGCGGCGTCGCCACCCGCTACGAAAAGCTCGCAGTCCGCTTCCAAGCCGTCCTGACCATCACCATCATCACCGAGTGGCTCTGACCGGCTTATGAAACACGCCTTAGCGGAAGAGCACTCGCAGCAACGGATTCGGCAACTGTGTGGAGATCGCGGACGACCTGGCGGGCAAGGTCGGGCTACGCGACAGCAAGGGCCCGAGCGGGCCGGTTCTAACCTTCTCAGCGACGGCCTGGCGAACGTTCGTCGAATCCGCAAAGGCGCACGGCCCGCGACAGTAGCGGCTGGTTGAGCGTCGCAATCCCTCTCCTCGGCGCAGACTTCCCCGCTCACCCTGCCGCCACACGACGCGCGGCAGTACGTTCCGCTCATGAGCCCTTCGCGCGAGTTCACCACCGAGCAGGTCGACGCGGCCATCGACTCTGTGATCAGCCACGGCGCGGAAGACCGTGGGCAGACCATCTCCTACTCACGCGTCTTCGGGCGGCGGGGCTGCCGAAACCCCAGAATCTACACGAGAGCGGCGAGTCAGATCGGGTCGCAGAGTTCATGGCAGCCTTCCATCACCGCGTCAGGAGCGGCATCTGCCGCCTCTGGACGCTCTGGTCGTGCATGTCGCGGGCCCTCGCGTCGGGTTTCCCGGTGCCGGCTACTTCCGGGTCAACGTGAAACCCGACCCTTGCGGGAAGCAGGTCACCCCTGAGGCACAAGCTGCGAGCACACGGTTCTGGGAGACGCAACGCGCCGCGTGCAAGCAATGGGGCGTAAGGAGCCGGCGCGGACGGCTTTGATCAACTGCAACGAAGGCCGATCGGGCCCCCGGCGAATACTCTGGGTAGCGGGACTCGTCCGGAATGCCGTCGACAGCAGATGGTGTCTCAACGAAAATTGATCCGTGCCATCGCGAAAGGGTCAGCAGACGCAACCGAGGTCGGACGCTCGGGCCGTACCGGTTCAGCTTCGGAACTCGTGGCCGCCGGACACCACCGGAGGCATCGTCACCGTCGGTGGACGCACCTTCCACCGAGACATCGACTGTCCCGGCTACCGGCAAGGTGTCCGGCAGGCGGAGAAGCACGGCCGGACCATCAATCCCGTCGAGAGGGTCACCGCCGGGATGGCACGCTCCCGCGGCAAGGCGGCATGCCGTTGGTGCTGGCATCCTCGCTGACCCTGCTCTGTTACAGGCCCGGCGCCGGCGTCGACGTCTGCCTGGCGCAGCCACGTGAACAACGTCATCGGGTGCACACCGCAGTCCTTCGCGGTCTGCTCGACCGTCACTCCCGCCTCGCGGTCACGCGCGACACGCACGACGTCATCGCGGAACTCTCGCGGGTAGGGCTTGGGCACAGCAACATCCTTCCAGCCCGCCCACAGGGCAAGCCGTCTCAGATGTCACCTATCCGTGCAGCAGACCCAAGTGCTCATAGGAACGAGGGACTTGAACCCAAGACAACCTCTTGTCGAGTCCTCTCAGGACTTGCCATTGGTTGTCAAAACCCCTTGTAACGGAAAGTAGCCGAAACGGGCTTGTCACTACTTGCCTGAAGTGGTCGCTGAGCTGCAAGGACGTCACTGAGCCGTCACCGACTCTTGTCACTCTTCGCCGATATTTGGCTTGGGTTTTCGGGGGGTAAACGGGGGCAAGGTTGAACGTCGTAACGGGGGCACGGTTGAACGTCGTCACGTCTGGCCGTCTATCAATCGGTCCTGCCAGCTTCATAGGTCGTGTACCGACCGGACTTGCGGCAGCCCGTCCTCGGTCAACACGATCGTCACCGGGACCTCACGCGGTGGTGGTCTCTCGGTGGTATCCCGCAACCTGCGGTGCGCGGGACATTCGCACGATGGCTGCAGCGGGTCCGGGCACCCGACGAGGGCAGACATCAGCCGCTGGACCCCGTCGACGTCGACCGGCCACAACCAGTCCATGTCCCACGGCTCCTCCCACGGCGGGTGGAAGCAATCGTGATCAAAGCGCACCAGAAGTCCAGCCCCACACTCCGGGCAGGCCACCACGCTGCTCCAACGATAGTTGCCCTCGTGCCCCGAGGCACCGTGCGGGACACCCCAGCAGCTGATGAGCACCACCGTGCGCTGATCCGCCCGGCACACGACGCAGATGCCCATGGATGCCCCTTCCCTGCCGTACGCCCGCAACCACACTGTAGAAATCGACGACAATCCACGTGACGTGCCCGCCGATCCCTCGATGGTGGGGCGATAGACGAGTGCGCTGTCACGTGTGTCAGGTGCGGCGCGTCTCTTCGCCAGACGAAGCCGCGCGCTTGTCGCGGTCATCGTGCTCATTCAGGCCGGTAGCCGTTTCACGGATCGACGTCCAGGGTGTCGCCCTGCCAGCGTCGGGGTTGATGAGGCCTTCCAGTATCTGGCCTTCGTCAGTCGACGGGGTCGCTGTCCGCGATCCACCGGGCGATTTGCCGGCTGGTCTCGTCCCCGAGCATCGCCGCCGCTCGGGCCGCCAATGCGAGCAGTTCAATGCGCTCTGCCTCGGTGACCCGTAACTCCGGTCGGAGGGCCCGGCGCCAAGTCGTGCCCGCTGCGTCCCGGGCGAGGCGGGTCGCATCGGCCTTGCCCCGTTCGGCCAGGCGCTTATCCATGTCAGCGACCAGGATCAACGCCGCCTGCAGCTCCACGCCGGCGCCACGACCGCGCAGGAGTTTGTAGCCGGCGCGCCGCAGTTCCACCCGGCCGTCGCGCAGCAGCTCCCACAGCAGGGCCGGCGGCAACGCGCCGGCAACCGGGCGCAGCGCCAGTGCCACCTCCCGCACCACCGCCGGCGACGGATCCCGCACCAACGCCACCAACTCCCCCACCACGACCGCGTCCAGCAGCCGCAGACCTCGTACCGCCTGAGCCCGGACCTCCGGCTTCTCGTGGCCGAGCAGTCGAAGCAACAGCGGGGCGTCCGCCACCGAGCCGGTCTCGGCCAATCCGGCGATCGCCCCCACGACCGGCTCGTCGGCGTCAACGCCCGCGCGGTAGTGCACTCCCCACCACTACGGAGTTGCACGCGCACCGAAGGACGCACCGGCTCATCGCATCACTGGCAGTCGCGCCGTGGGGGTTGGTGTCGGAGGATCGACACGAACCGATGCCCATCACGGGTTGCACCTTGTCGGCACCATTCCGCTCGGCTGACAGAAACCTACCTAGATTGGTTGGCCCCGGGGCTCTCAACCGGGCCAATCTGGTACTGCGGCGCAGGCTGGAGATGAGTGACGCACGCACTAGGGCGTCCTAGGACACCGGCTTAACGATAGTTAGGCTTCTCCCATAGGAGACAAGCGGACATGGCCGTGGTCATCGGGGTGTGGGTGGTGGCCTGGGGCAGGATTGCCGCAGCCGCTGTCAGCACGAGCGCCACCAGGATCCGACGAGTCTTCATCGTAATGACGCCGGTTTGATGGACGGGTGCTGTTGCACGAAGCGCGGTTGATCATCCAACACCAAGGCCGGGTGGGGCAAGGTCCCGCTCCCGCATGCCATGCGCGCCTCCGTGAGATCAGGGGCAGGGATCACGACACCCCTCCGCCGCCATTCGCCTGCGCACGTAGCCGGGCGCCCCGCATCGACCTCCACATGCGAGGATCAGACCATGGCACTGATCTCCGCCGATGCTCTGGCCGGGTATCTTCTCGAAGAGGCGATCGCCTTCCTACTTAGCTCAAACGGATACCGGCTCCTGCAGGACTCGGACGCTGATGAACAAGCCCTGCGTCAAGCGGGACACGGTCTGCTCGTTCGCGGCCGAGGCGCTGATCACCAGGCTGACGTCTTGGGCGATCTGCTAATGCCGACACCGTTCTCCCTACCTGTTCGGCTTTTCGTCGAGGCGAAGAATCGCGGATCGAAAGTCGGCCTAGCGGAGGTGCGCAACGCACACGGCGTCATCGATGACGTGAACCAGCAGTACTCGACGGCGCTATCGACGACGTACCGGCAACCGTTACGCCGGTATCAGTACCGCTACGCGTTGTTCTCGGCGGCTGGCTTCAAGAAGGAAGCACAAAGCTACGCGCTCGCTCAACAGATCTCACTTGTCGACCTATCGGGCCCGGCGTTCGAACCCCTCATTGAGACGGTAGAAAGGGCCGCGACGCTGGTCCTAGCCGAAGCAGCGGACGCAAATCTGGCGACTTTTCCTGTCCGGCAAGTACGGCTGGCACTTCGAAATGCATTTAGCAACGCTGGCGCCGAAATCACCGCGACTGAAGTTTCCTCTGAAGGTACGCACGGCGGCCTGCCTGCGGATATCTTAACGTCCTGGGCGGCCCGGGTGACTGCGGAGCTACAGGACTCGGCTAGTGGCGAAGGGCTCATCCTGGGCTTCCCCGCGGCGCCGTTCATCCTGGCCATGCATCCCGATAGCATGGAGGACTTCGAGGCTTTCATCGCAGCGCACGGCGCTTACGTCCCAGTCGACATTCGTTTCGGGCGAGAAGGGGCTCGTGGGGATTGGATCATTACCCCCACGGAAGATCCTGAAGCTTTCCGGCTATCGTTCGGCCTCCCCGGCGCCCTCGAGGCCTGGTTGTTGTCCGTGCCCGAACAGGAACGGCGACGTGCGGCCGACGCAAAGCGAACCTTGTTGCCGACGATCAGCCTCTTCTTGGAAGACCGCTTGGTTCAGTTGCGGTATCAGCCGGTGAGAACACCTCCCCGACTTCCCTCGGAGGAGGAGCAGGTTGAAGGCGACGCGGGAACTGACGCAGCGGATACGTCGTTCCTGCGGCGCAGCCTGCCTGCTCGGCCTCGACAGCGCAGACGTCCCGAGCCACGGATCGTGATTGAAGATCAGGCTGAGCGAAGGCCTCGCGACATTCGAGGCTGGTCGGTACCGACAGCCAAGAGCCTGATGACCGTGCTCGACGGCTCCTACCCGACGCAAGCCGCTCTGATCCGTGCCGCGGCACGCCGGCACGGTCGGCTGGAGCGGGATCAGGTGTACACGATCGCCAATTTTCCACCGGATCGGACACTCCGCGGACTAACACGTCCCACCAATAGGATCACAGCGTCTCTCATGGAGCAAGGTCGCCTTCCCGAGGAAGTGGAGTACCCGTTCCAGACGGGCTACGACCACGGGGTTCAGGCGACCCATTTCACCGTGCCGCTAGACCTCGTGGCAGCACTCCGAGCACTTGGGCCACCACGAGGCATCTAACAAGAGCCGTCTGCGAACGGCTGAGCGATAGAGGGGGCTACAGACCGCCCGCATTCTGCCTACCGTCCAAGGAGCGGTACTGGGCGGCCGGCGCCCTCAAAACAGTAGGAGCGCGTCGAACTGCGGCCCCTTCTTGCTGGCGATGACGCTCGGCCTGCCGACCCTCAGGCCACGGCACCCTCCGCAGCCCTGCCGCTTGATTCGGGCTGAGACCGTCGTCTCCCACTCCTTCGACCCACAGCAGGGGCAGTGCCACCGGCAGCGGTTGTGGGATCCCGGACGCAGCCGGTCAGGCCCACGGCCAGGGTTGTCCAGGTTCTCCAGGAAAGTGCCCGCGACCTCGGGATGCAGATCGGCCAGGGATCCACCGGGTGGAGGCTGCCGGCGGGCCGCGCTACGCCGGCGAATGCCGCACGGTTGGCAACCACGCCCAGATGTACGGTTGACGACCGGGGCCACCCACTCGTTCGCACAGTCCGGGCATCGCCAGAGCACCCGGATGGACGACCCGCGAGCCAGATCGAGCAGCTCGATGTCCCGGGCCTTATCGACGTCAAGGATGCGCACGGCCTGGCTGAGCAGCTCGGGAGCCACGTCGCGAACCCGAAGCCCGGGTCGACTCAGACGAGCTTGGTAGGAGCGTTCCCGCCGGGAGCACGACGGGCAGCCGGTTTTGCGCTGGGCCCGGCTAACTACTCGGGTGCGCCATACGTGTCGGCAGGTTCCGCACTGCCAGACGCACCGGTCTGCGGAGCCCGGAACGAGCCACTGCGCGCCCATCTCCGGACGCGTTAGGTTCTCCACGAGTTCGCCCGCCAGCTCGGGGAACAAGAACGCCAGGCTATCGCCGGGTGGTGTGTTCTGGAACGCCTTCCACTCCTCGCGCGCCGCAGCGAGGCATGCGGCGATCCGGCCGGCGGACAGGGGCGGGCACGGCATGGACTGCGACCGCAGCCACTCCGCGAGGACCAGGTACCACTCCGTCGCATCCTTGGTGCCCGCCACCACGGTCTCCCCCGGAACCGGCGGCGTGCCGGGCTGCCGGACCCGCACATAGCGCACGCCCAGCTTGGCCATCACCTCCGATTTGCGCAGATCCCGGGCGTGAGCGGTTTTGTCGGAGTGCCACTGGGCCGGGTCGAGGTCGATGTAGATCTCGGCCGAGGGCAGAAAGAGGTCAAGCCGCTCCGCCGAGCGACGGCCGCCGTCGAGGCGAACGTCGACTTCCACTTCGTCGCCGGTCGCGGCCGCCAGCAGGTGGGCGAGCTCCAGTTCGAGGAGGCTACGGCCTCGGCGGCGGCACCGGCCGCAGCCGTAGTCCGGTGATTTCGCGCGATCGCGTACGTGCGCCTCGAAGAGTGCACCGCATCGGCAGCGCCAGGAGCAGAGGGCGCCGGCGCGTGGGTACAGCGTCGCCGGTCCATGCCCGGGCCAGGAGATGTTCGCCACGAAGGACGAGGCGACCTCCGGCATCAGCGTGGCCAGTGACTTCTTTTCGGGGGCGACACGGCTGGCGACGCCACGAGCCAGGTACGCGCAGGCGGCACAGAGCAGGCGGGTCGCGTGAGTGGCGACCGAGCGTTCGAAGTGCCGAGAACACTCTGGGCAGCGCCAGACGCAGATGTCGCTGGTCCCCGCAGTGAAGCTCTGCGGATCCCGGCCAGGATGGGACTTGTTGGCGACGAATGTGGCGGTCTGCTCCGGATGCGTCCTGCTGAATGGAGCCGCTTCGCCGGGGTCGCGCTGCAGCTCACGCGCCCGTCGGCGCCCGCAGGGCGGGCAGCCGCGGCCGGCGGTTCGGTTCGTCACGGTAGAGACCCACTCGTGCGCACAGTCGTCGCAGCGCCATAAGCATCGGTCAACTGAGTTCGGACGGAGGAGGGCGGGTCCCCGCTCGGGACGACGCTGGTTGGCGACGAACTGGGCCGCGATTTCTGGGTACAGGTCAGCGAGCGATCGGCCAGGCTGCGGCGCGCCGCCCATCAACTTGGCGCATCGAGGGCAGGGCCGACCGGCGCCGACCACGTTCAATACGGTCTGCTCCCACTCATGTTTACAGGCGCTGCACCGCCATCGGCACCGGTCGGTCGCGGATTTCGGCATGGAGTCGGGGGTACGGTGCGGATTGGTGAGGTTGCCGACGAACATCGCGGCGACCGTGGGGTGGGTAGTGCGCAGTGGCGCTGTGGTTGACGGCCGACGTTTCGCGGCGCGGCATCGTGGGCAGACGCTTCCGGCGACTCGGAGCCGGACTCTCGTATGCCAGGTGTTGCCGCAAGTGCAGCGCCACCAGGCCACCTTGTCGGAGCGAACACTCACCTCGGCCACGGGTGCCTGCTCGGCTGGATCCTCCCAGCGCAGGAAAAACTTGACGACCTCCGGGCACGCATCGCCGACCCGGTTGGCCACCCGCCGTGAGTTGGCGGCGGACCGGCGCTTGCTCGCGCACGGCTTGCAACCGCCTCCCCCAGACCCGGTCCGCCGCGAGATCGGCGCTACCCAGGAGTGGCCGCAGGCGGAGCAGCGCCATCGCACCTCGGCCGAGGACTGGGCGCTAATCGTCCCCGGTGTGGCAGTGGGGTAGGTCAGGCATTCCAGCCACTCCTCGGCCAGCTCCGGCATGACTTCCGCCAGGCTACGGCCCGGCTCCGGCGTCTCGGCCTTTCGTCGCAGACGGCTCCGGCAAGTCTTACAGCCGGCTGCCGCTCGCACCCGCACCGCGGCGGCCTGCCACCACTCAAGCCCACAGGTCGCGCACCTCCACCGGGCCTTGCGGTTCGAGCCCCGGGGTAGGTCGCCCAAAGCCCTAGTCCAGCCCTCGACCTCAAGCAACTCTGGCAGGAGTTCCGGATGAGCGCTCGCCACCGTCTCCCTGGGTTTGGCAACCACGCCCGCATCCTGGCAGCCGAGTACGACATCATCCGGGATGCACAGCGGCTGAGCGCCCCCGCTGCCGCAGCCTCGCCGGTGTGCTTCCAGGCGTACCTGGCACTGCAGTCGGGCCCTACGCCGGTTCCCCGGCTAAGTTCTGCGCAGGGCTGTCTCGGGTGAAGGCCCGGAGCGGCTTCGTTTCGCCCGCCGTCCGCGCCAACCTTGCCCGGAATCCTGAGTCGCTGACCGGTCTTGTCGGTGTGTGAAAGGCGGGCGGCGAGTTCATCGGACCTGACAGCCGAGATCTGGGCGGTGCATGTCATCCACGGTATGCCCGCCGGGTGGGGACCCTTTAACCGGCGAGGCCATCGGTCCGGTATGGCTGGCGCGCCGTACTGGCATCGCAGCCCTTCGCCACGCGCAAGGGAGGAGCGCCCCCACCGGATTTCACGGTCCTTCGTCCGGTCCCCACCGCGGCGGCCCACCGCGTCGCTGAACTCGGCAGGCATGTCAAAGATGTTGCGTCCGCACCGCCGAGCCCGTGGCCAAGGGATCAGGGTGAAATCGAAACACCGGCTCGGTCACGAGCCCATCATGCCAACTGTTGGTGAGTGTTTCTGGTCCTCGGTGGCTTGCTGCCGCTACCCGGCCCAGGGCGGGCGGCGACCGCCGGGCGGCGCTCCGAAACGTCCCGCGGCTCTGCTTCGGTGGAGTTCGCCTCTCCACTCTGCGGCGGACGCGGAGGCATATCTGGTCGGGTAGTTTACGCAGGTGGGTGGCTATTCAAGACAGCCTGAAGGGCGGCCCTTGCAGTGGCTTCCTGCTCGATCGCGTAGCCCCGGTGCAGGCAGCGTTGCGCGAAGGCGCCGACCTGATCGGGGCGTTGTGCGAGCTGCTGCAGATGGCTGCGGCTGCGGGTGTTGAAGGGCCGGCCTTCGTCGTGCGGCACGGTACCGACGTCCACGACGCGGATGGTGGTGTCTGGCGGCAGCCTGTCGTGAAGGCGGGCGGTGATGCGGACGCCGCCGAGGTCGGCGTCCGCGCAAATGACGACCGCTGAGGTTTGCTCCGCCGCCTGGACGATCATCGACACGACGGCTTCGGGCGGCTGGCCGTGGCACCAGACGACCGGCAGGTCGGCCCGGGTGTCACAGACTGTTTCGGCCGCCTGCCGGTTTTCCACGACCAGCAGGACATCGCCCGGCCCGGTGACGGTCAGCCGCGGCAGCATGTGGGGGCTCAGCCGGATGTCATGGGGCCCGGGCATCGCCGACAGGTCGAGTACGGAGCCGTTGGTCGGGTGCAGCAGGATCGGGCCGCCGAGCCCGATGTACGGGCTGCGGGCCACGCCGAGTGCGATGAGTGTCTCGTGGTCGAAGCCCATCGCGGCGAGCAGGTGATGTACATCGTCGCGGGCTTTCGTGTCATTGGCGTGACTCTGCACGAATGCGCGGAGGGAATCGTGAGTTCGGCCCTCGGCCAGGTCGGCGACTGCGCGCAGCGCCCACAGCAGCCGATCGGGGTGTTCGGTGCTGCGTAGTGCCCGGCTGGCGTCCGGCCAGTCGTCGGCGATCTCCGACGCGATCTGCTCCGCCCTGGCGCGAAGGGTGCTGGTGTCATCGCGACGGCGGCTTCGGCGTTGCTGTTCGGCTGCAGTGAGGTCGGGGTGCGGGTACACCCGACGTGGCGGCTGGGCCAGGGCGTTGCCATTTAGGGTGTAGCCGATCGTCACACAGCCAGCTGCGGCGAGCTCCAGCACGATACGCAGCGCGTCGGCGCCGAACCTGCTGTTGACACCGGCCCAGCTGTGCTCGCTGCGAACGACCCAGCTCCAGTCGCCGTCGCTGAGAAGCCCGTCCGGGCGTCGGGGAGCCTCGCTCGGTTCTGCGGTGCGGAGCCGGGCTGAGCGCGGTCGCGGTCGGCCTCGGCTGTCGCGGGGGTAGCGGCCACTGGGCGGCAGTGGCGCGTAGGCGACCAGGCCCGGATAGTCGCGGATCCAGCTTAGGGTGATCTCAGGATCCGGTTTTCCGGGGATGGTGCCGTCGGTGTCGGTCATGTCTGCGGCTCCGGCCGGAACGAGGTCATCCAGTCGGAGAGCAGTTGCACCCGGGCGGTGTCGGCTTCGCTGCCGATGACGACCGGCGCCTGGTTGTACGGCATGACGTCGGATGGGCGGCGCAACTTGATGTAGAGGCTGGACGCGCCGATCGCGTACCGCTCCATGTCGTCCTGTAGGGCGCCGACGACGCTGATCGCCCGGTCGCGGCCGATGTTTTCGAACAGGGCGACGGCGTCGCGGCGGTGTGCCGCGCCGAGGTTGCGGCCCAGTTCGTCGAGGACAAGCAACAGCGGCCGGTCCTGGGCGCCGGCGAGGGCCGCCGCGCAGACGAGCTTCACTGCTTTGTCGTCCATTTGGGCGGTGTTGCCACGCAGGCGGTACGACGACGGAGGCTTGCCCTCACCGCGCCGCCACCGCGGGGTGATCGTCCACTGCCACGGTTTCTCAGGGTCGGCGGGGGCCTCCGGTTCCGGAAAGTCGAGGTTGCCGCCGTAACCGCCGTAGGTCTGGTCGAGCCGGTCGAACTCGTCGGATACCTGCCGCAGCTTCGCCTTGATCGCTTTGGCGGTGGTCGACCGCAACGCTTCCGACGTTCGCCGAGCCTCGTCGAGCGCGGCCTTCGCTCCAGTCAGCGTGATCGTCTTCGCCTGCCGCTCCTGCTGGATCTGGGAGGCATTCTCCCGGTCGACACGCTCGTGATCGGTCAGGAAGTTCCCGACGATCCGCAACACGTCGGGGATCAGCCGCACGTACGCTGCGCTACGCCGGTCAGCGCGCTGCTCGTCGACGACGCGCAGTTCCTCCGGCCGGTTTTGTTCCGGATCCCCGAGCGGGAAACACGCAGCGCGGACCTCGTTGGCCAGTCCCGCGCACAGCTCATCCCACTCCCCTGGCGGCCGTATCGCCTCATTCTCGTCGAGCGTAAGCAGGTACTGCTCGGCGGTCTCCACGGTTCCGGTCCACTGCGCCTGCAGGCGAGGCAGATCAAGGTCTTTACGCAGCTGTAGCAGGGCTCGCCATTGGTCGCGGTTCTCTCCGAGTTCCTTCCTCAAATTGTTCAGGGTGCGGTTCGCCGTCTCAATCTGCTGGGCTCGGGCGGCCCTCTCACCGAGAGCGGCCTCGTAGCCGATCTTGGCTTGCCGTAACGGCCCATCGAGTTCGTTCAGCTCACGTTCAATGGCAGAGTTGCGATCGCGAAGCTTCGTCACCTTGTCGCGGACCGCTGTGGCCTCGGCCTCGGCTTTCGCGCCGCGCAGATGTGCGTCGGCGCGGCCCTTGATCCGCTTTGCCTCGCGGATCCCCTCGTCGGCCTCGGTATCCTCGCCGGCGGCTTCCTCCACCTGGTCCTGAGCGGCTCGGATCCGGCCGGCACGACCGGTCAGTGCTTCCGGGAGTCCGGCGATCCCGTGCACACCGGCCACGGGATCGATGTGTCCGTCAGCACCGGCTCGCTCTGCCAACGCCGCAAGGAACCGGGCCACCGGTAGGTTGGGGTCCGCAGCGGCAGGCAGGCCCGTCCCGGGCATGTGATCGCTCGGGTCTGCTTCGACCAGCAGACTGCCTGGCAGCGCGGCCAGCAGCAGGACGGCATCCCCAACTTGGTGATGGGCGACGGCGACGGCATGCCGATAGGGCAGCAGCCGAGCTTCCCACGCAGGCCGCTGCTGCTCGGTCAAGGAGATCGTGTCGACCAGCGGCGCCGCGGTGATGCCGTTCGCCCGTAGTAGCCGGACCTGGGCGACCGCGACATCCTCGCCCCTCTCGGCCGCCGACAGCGCCGCCTTGGCGACCCGCAGTGCGTGCTCGGTTCGGCCTTTGACCCGCTCCGCAGCCTGGCTCAACTTTTCGGCCTCGGAGATCTCCTCCTCGGCCTGTTCGACGGTGCGCCCATCCGCTGAGGCCGCGTCGGTTCGAAGACCCCGTAGCTGTCCGCTGAGGGTTTCGATCGAGCCGACGTTCTGGTTCTGCTCGTCCTGCAGCGCGGTCTCGGCGGCCTTGAGATCCTCGTAGGCCTTGATCCGGGTGCGGCAGCTCTCGTCGAACGCCTTGTCGTCGGACAGCCGATCCACCTCCCCGCCGGCCGTCTCGATCTGCGCATCCAGTTCCTTGCGCCGGCGATCCTTCGCCTCGATGTCCACGGCGATCCGCTCGGATTCGTGGAAGCCGTCGACCAGATACCGGGCACAACGACCTCGCCAGCTGTCACGTGCCTCGGCCAGCAACGTCCGCGCCCGCTCCCGCGAGGCAATGCCATCCTCGACGACCTTCATCCGACCGTCCCACAGCTCATACTCGGCCTCGGCACGCTCGGCTTTCCCGGCCTGCTCATACTCCTCGGCCCGGGACTTCTGCTCCTGTTCGATTTCGGCGGTCAGGCCGGTCAGTGCACCGATGGCCTCGAAGATCCGCTCCGGGGTCAGTTCGTTGAGCGGCTGGGCGAGCAGGTTCGCGGTCGGGCTCGCCCGTACCGAGGTCGACAGGAAGGACACGCACCTGACCGTCGAGCCGTACAGGGTGCGGGCGAGCCGGTTGGCGCGGATGTCGGTGCGGCCGTTGCTGCGCGGCAGAGCGTCCCACAACCCGTCGGCGCCGCCGGCCCGCTCGTCCTCCGTGTCACCGAACGGCACGTGCAGCCGATGGGCCCACCGCAGCTCCACATGCGGGCTCTGCCGGTTGATCCGCAGCCACACTGTCAGCGCGGACGCGTTGAGTTCCTCCATGGTGGCGGCCTGCGGCGGCACGAACACGCCGATCAGGTAGCCGCGATCGGCGTTGGCGTGCATCGCCTCCTGACCGGCGAGCTCGGCGGTGAACAGCAACTCGGCCGCTGCCTGCGCCCCTGACTGCAGCCGCCACTGCTCATCGGCATGCAGCAGGCTCAGCCCGGCGATGAACGACGACTTGCCGGCACCGTTGGAGTCCGAGGGCCCCTGCCCCGCCACGGTGATCAGCCCACGGGCGGTGATCGGCACCGGGTGAGTCGACAGCCGCGAGATGTTGACCATCTGGATGCCGGCGAGGACGCGCGCTCCGACGATGTCCTCGACGACTCCGTCCGACAGCACGGCTATAGACGTCAACGCTGCCCTCCCACGCGGTTGTGCCGGCGTTCCCGGATCGCTGCGGCCAGCGGATGGTCGGGTGCCGCGGCGAGAATCAACTGGTCCTGCAACTGCTCGCGGGCGGCCGGCGTCAGCCGCGACAACTGTGGGCCGGGGACATAGCCGCTGTCGTGGTCGCCGCCGCGGACCGTTCGGACCAGCCCGCATGCGGTCAGTCGGCCCAGGGCCGCTCTGACCTCGCCGACCGGCACCTTGCTGTCACGGGTGAGGTCCTGCAACGTGGTTGGGTACGGGCTCTCCCAGGAGTCGGCGGCGATCTGCTCCTCGCTCCGCGGGATCGCCACTGAGTGGACCAGCACCAGGACCAGAACGGCCCGGTCGGCCAGTGACAGCGGCTGCCACCCGGTCTCGGTGAGCTCAGTCCGTACGGCGTCGTCGAACCCGGACGTGAAATGCAACTGGTCGACCGTCACCAGTGTCCGGCCGGTTCGGCGAAGTAGCGCCTCCAGCCGTTCACGGCTCGTCGCGTCGCGCATTGCGGGCAGGAACTGCCGATGAACCGGACCACTGCCGTGCTCCAGCAGCGCGTACGCGGCTTCGACCAGCTCCCGCTGCCGATCGGGCAACGTCCCGAGCACCTCGTCGAAGATCGAATTCGGGCGGTTCACGACCCCTCCGGCCCGTCCTCGGCGGTCTCAGGGATCAACCGCCACAGCTCCCGAAGCGTGCTCAGCTCCAGCGACCCGAAGGACGCGATCCGTGGACCGATGCGCACCGTGTCCGCTCCCTCCAACAAGACCCAACCGGACACCGATAGGCGCCGGAGCCCCGCGGACAGC
Organism: Micromonospora sp. WMMA1949; assembly: GCF_027460145.1. Lineage (NCBI taxonomy): Bacteria > Bacillati > Actinomycetota > Actinomycetes > Micromonosporales > Micromonosporaceae > Micromonospora > Micromonospora sp. WMMA1949. Next base: position 6,461,924 of record NZ_JAPZBG010000001.1, read on the forward strand.
AGTTGCTGACGACTCACCTTGTTGCGGCCCGGCACCAGCCGTTGCAACACCTGACCGACATGACCGGTCGAAGCCGGCAGCCCGGGCCACGGATTCGTCGCGGGATCGGGCCAGCAACACCGCAAAGTCGCGGCCAGTACTCGCAGAGTTCCCTTGCTGTCCATCATCGAGGAGCCCGGCACCCCGTACTCGATCAGAACAGCCGGTCCCGCACTGTCGGGCAGGTTCGGGATCAGGCACACCGCCTTGGCGTCAGCCTCCACCAGACGACGCAACCCGGCAGGTGTCGGCCCACCAGCGGAGACCTGCTGCGGACCGCCGGACCGGATCCGCGCCCACCACAGGGCCGCATCCCGCTCGTTCACGCCGCCTCCTGCTGGTCCCGGTGGAACCAGCCGTCGGAGACCCACGTCCGCGTGGACGTCACATCGACACGCCACCCATCGCCCCAGGTCACCGTGTACGGCAGCTCCGGGCGTAGATGAATCGCGGTCACCTCCGACAACACTCGCCGACTGGACGGCCAGTCACCCGCATCGGCGAGAAGCTGCGCCACCGTGACCACATCCCGCCCGGCAAGCAACTCCTCCGCGCGCTGAGCCAACCGCGTCGCCTCCGGGTCGACGTCGACTTCCGTCGGCGGAGGCTCCTCGTCGACCCGCGGTCGCGGCGGCGGCACCCGGCCAGTGTCGGATTGCAGCCCTTCCTCCACCGCGTCCAGCAGATCGTCGGCGGTGAAGAACGGCTCCGGCGCGTCGAAGAGCAGACCGTCCAGCGCCTGCGCCAGTCCCTCGGTACTGCTGTCGCGCGCAAAGGTGCGCCACCGCTCGGTCGGTAGCAAACCCAGTGCACGCGTCTTGCCGGCGTGCGCCAGCAGCCGCCCCGCCGCAATGTTCAACGCGTCGCGATAGGCCGCCAGCGCCATCCGGAGCTGCGTACACTCCGGCAACAACTGCGGATGCCGGTCCGCGGCCGCATTGTGATACACCCGCGCCTTGTCGAGCAGGTCGCTGTTACCCAGCAGCGGCTGCGCCTGCGTCCGCAAGGACTCGACTGTTGCCGACTTCGCCAACTGCATGATCGGATTCGCCAGCAGCCGGAAGACCGTCGTCATCTCCAGCAACTGCTCGCGCACCACCTCCGGGGTCGTGTCATCGTCGTCCAGCGCCAGCCGGGCCATCGACAACATCCGGTGCAGCTCCGCCTGGCCCCCGGTCTGCGACAGCCGGCGCAGAAAGAGCAACATCACGTACGGAGCGAACGTCGCCTGGTAGAACATCTCGTGCGGCCGCTCGTTGACCCGGGTCACCGCACGGTACGACCGCAGCACCTCGAACCGGCGCCGGACCAAATCCGCCGGCACCGCCGGACATGCAAGCACGACCTGTTCGATCGTCATCCCGGCTGGCCCCGCGTCAGCAAACGCCTGCAAGATCGACTCGTCGACCCCGACCGAGTCCGCATCGTCCACCATCGCGTTGGCGTTCCGCGCCAGCACCGCGAAGACCTGCCGGTAGATCCCGAGAACAGCCGATTCGGCAGCGTAGTCATCGAACGTCAAGGCCGCTGCTTCGCTCATAGGAGGTCGACAATATCGCGACCAGCCAGCAAGCAGGAGACCCTTCATCTGCGGGATGCGATGCGTGTCGTGTTGCGCGATGTGGGTTCTCGCCGAAGGGCCGAGCATGCCTGAGACGGAATTCGGACTGGCACCGTCCGATCCGGATCAGAACGACATCGCCGGGCACGTTAAGCGCGCCTACGAAGACTCCAGCGGTGTCGACAGTTGGAGGTGCTTAGAGAGCGGCACAGCGTGGTACAAGTAGTGACCAACGCGTAGCGCCGATCGTCCACGCCGCCCGTCGTCCCGAGGAGCACCGGCTGTGCCGCCCACCCTGTACCGCGACACCGGTTACTCGTTGAACCACCTGATCGAGGACATCAAAGTCGGACGCATCGGCCTGCCCGACATTCAGCGGCCCTTCGTCTGGTCCGCCGCCAAGACGCGGGATCTGTTTGACTCGATGTACCGCGGCTACCCCATTGGCACGCTGATGTTCTGGGAGACCGGCGCGGAGGTCGGCACCCGCCAGATCGGCTTGGAGTCCGCCAGCCGGGCACCGCAACTCTTGATCGTTGACGGTCAACAGCGGTTGACCTCACTTTTTGCTGTACTCACCGGCCGTCCTGTCCTCACCAAGTCGTTCGAGCAGCGCCGCATTCGCATCGCCTTCCGCCCCGAAGATCAAACCTTCGAGGTGACCGACGCGGCCATCGAGCGCGACGCTCACTTCATCCCGGACATCACGACGCTCTGGTCGAGCGGTTACAAGACCACCGTGCGTCAGTTCTTCGACCGGCTGGACCAGGCGACGGACCAGGATCTGTCAGACACGTTCAAGGACGATCTTGAGGAACGCATCGACCGCGTGCGCGACCTGCGCGAATTCCGGTTCCAGGTTGTCGAGCTAGGCGCGTCGGCCGACGAGGAGCAGGTCGCCGAGATCTTCGTCAGGATCAACTCCGAGGGCGTCAAGCTCAACCAGTCCGACTTCATCCTCACTTTGATGTCGGTGCACTGGGAGAAGGGCCGCCGCCAGCTTGAGGACTTCAGCCGGGCTGCCGTCGATCCCACTGTGACCGGCCCCAGCCCGCGCAACCCGTTCCTCGACCCCAGCCCAGACCAGCTGTTGCGGGTTGCCGTCGCGGTCGCGTTCCGGCGCGCCCGGCTACAGCACGTCTACAACATCCTGCGGGGCAAGGATCTTGAGACTGGCCGGGTCAGCCCTGAACGCCGCCAGCAGCAGTTCGAGCGCCTGGCCGCAGCGCAGGAGAAGGCGCTCGACTTGGCCAGTTGGCACGAGTTCCTCAAGTGCGTAGCCAATGCTGGCTTCCGCAGCCGCAAGATGATCACGTCGGACAACGCTCTTCTGTTCAGCTACACGCTATGGCTGATCGGCCGGCATGACTTTGGCCTCGACGTGTCGGCCCTGCGTCCGGTCATCGCACGGTGGTTCTTCATGGCGCACACCACCGGCCGCTATACCAGCTCACCGGAGTCGCAGCTCGAATCCGACCTGGGACGAATCGCGGGCCTCTCAACCGGCGACGCTGCCGCCTTTGTCGCGGAACTGGACCGCATCGTCGCCGCGAACTTCACCGGGGACTACTGGGACATCTCACTGCCGAACCGGCTGGACACCTCGTCGTCCCGCTCCCCGGTGCTCTTCGCCTATCTCGCCGCGCTGAATATCCTCGACGCCGAAGTGCTCTTCAGTGACCTGCGCGTGAAAGATTTATTAGATCCCTCAGGTGCGGCGCCGCGCTCCATTGAGCGCGACCGCCTGTTCCACCGCAAGCACCTTGAGTCACTGGGTATCTCGGGGACGCGGCAGATCAACGCGATCGCGAACATGGCGTACGTCGAATGGCCGGCAGCTGAGCGCAACAACGCTGACGCCCCGCGCGACTACCTACCCCGCATCGCGGAGGTGATCGATCCGGATACCCTGACCCGGCAGTCCCGCTGGCACGCACTCCCAGTCGGGTGGGAGCAACTGGACTACGCCACCTTCCTCGAGCGACGCCGCCAGCTCATCGCCCAGGTGGTCCGGGACGCCTTCAACACCCTCGCCGGCGAGCGCAAGAGATACGTGCCGGCGACCGCCGAGGACCTGATCGCCGCGGGTGAATCGCAGACCACGGAGTTCAAGTCCAGCGGCCGATGGAACCCCCACACCAGCCAGTACGACCCGAAGCTTGGGCAGATCCTCGTCAAGACCGTGTGCGGCTTCCTCAACGCTGAGGGCGGCATCCTGCTCATCGGGGTCGAGGACGACGGCCAGGTCCTAGGCATCGCGGACGACTTCACCACGCTCGGCACGAAGCAGAACACCGATGGTTACGAGTTGTTCCTCCGGCAGCTGCTCGACGACAACCTGTCCACTTCGACCGCGCAGACCGTACGCATCCGGTTCCCCCAGGTCGCGGGCAAGACGATTTGCCAAGTCAGCGTCGCGGCATCCGGCCGAGCCATCTTCGCCAAACCGGCCAAGGGCGGCGCCGGCGCGTCAGATTTCTGGGTCCGTGTCGGCAACGCGACGAAACAGCTCCACGGCGACGACCTCATCAAGTACCAGGAAGAGCACTGGGGGTGAGATAGACATCAGACCGCACAGGGTCACCCGGTTTCCCTGCATGCTTCCTACTCCCCTGCTGTCCGGCGGCACTACACTGTAGATGGATACAATCCAGAAGATTATCGGCGTGAAGTTCCGCCGGCGACTCGGAGGTTTTGGGCCGCGCCGGAAAGCATGCCGAGGTGCCCATCCCTGATATCACTCCTCCTGTTCATAGCGGCTACCGCGACGGCGCGCGCGGTGGTTGCCCAGGCATGGAGCCCTCGCGGGGAACGAGGAGACTTGAACCCAAAAGAACCTCTTGTCGAGCCCCCTCAGAACTTGTCATTGGTTGTCAAAACCCCTTGTTACCGTCCGTAGCCGCCCCGACCTTGTCATTGGTCGTCAGAAGTAAGGGCTGAGCTGCACAGATACGGCCAGAGGCCGATCGCCTCTTGTCACTGCCTGTCAACTGCAGGTGAGGATTTTCGGGGGGTAAACGGGGGGCAGACCGACAGGATGTCGCCAGGATCCGACCGCGCCCGCCGCCCTACCGTCGAGGTCTCCCGTCGCCAAGAGAACGACGATCCCCCATCCATCGGGCCCGCCTGCCGCAGGCATGGGGGCACATGTCGCTTGATTGACACGAGTCGATACCCACTCGGGCTGCGCATCGCCGGCGTCATTTCGATCGTTGGGTAGCAATCCCACCCGCGCTGTGGGCTCGGGGCTGTCACGGGCCGCAGGCACCCGAAGCTTGCCATGATCGCCCTCGACGGCCGGCAGGCGAGAATCGTGGGCGCTTCACCGGCGTTCTTCCATGATCTGCAGCAGTCGGGCAGCGGCGTGGGTGAGGGGAATGGCTTCTTGCTCGATCCGGCGGAACGGGGTGGGGCCCGCGGTTGCGATGGTGTTGTAGGCGGTGGTTTCGGCGTCGGTCAGGTGCGGCAAAGGCTCGGGTGAGGGCTTGATGGGGCGGCCAGCCTTGTCATGGTTGACGCCATGTTGGGAGTAGCGGTGGAGGTCGGTCGCTTCCATGAGGATGGACGTGACGCGTTTTGCTGGTGCACCGTCTGGTGCCGGCTGTGCGAGGGTGGCGCGGAACTGGTCCAGGATCGCGTACCCGTCCGCGTCGATGTCGCCCCAGTAGATGACGTGATCTGCGGCGCGGATCCAGGGCACGTTCGCTAGTAAGGCTGCTGCGGCCTTGCCGCCGCCCTCGACGACGATCGTGTCGCTGACGGGCGGGAACCAGAGGCGGGAATCGCGGTTTTCTACGACGAGGACGACACGCGGCTGGTAGGCGATCTCGTGCACGTCGCCGGTAGTCCAGGCGTCGTGCCGGCGTCGGCCCGATGCGGCGTGGTGAGGGTCGACGTAGGTGAGGTGCATGACGGTGAGCCGGGGCCGAACTTCGTCGCGGACATCGCGTCCGGCGACGTCGCGCAGCAGGGCGCCGTGGGTGCCGAGCCATTTGGTGTGCATACCGGGCACCGGTAGTTGCCGTAGGGTCCAGGTGCTGGCGTCGGGGTGCTGGTGTAGCCAGGTCACCGCGTTGATCAGCACCTCAACGTCGGCGTCTTGGAGACGGTAGACGGCTCGAAGGGTAGCCGGGGTGAGGGTCGCGCCGGCTGATCGCAGCGCCCGAGCGAGCGCGCGGGCACGGCCGAGGTCGACGCTCGGTGATTCAGCACCGGTGTCGGCGTCGGTGGTGAGCCTGTTGGCGCCGTCCAGGTCGGCGACGAGCGTGGCGGGGAAGTCGCCGGCGACTCCTCGGATCGTCACCGGTTTGCGAACGAGCCCCACGCCGGTGGGCAGTTGGTCGGAGAAGTCACGCCACTGCATGTGCCACTGGTGCCAGGCTGCGTGCCCGAGCTGCTCGACGGCCTTGCCGGACGTCACGCCGGGGCGCAGCGGAACGGAGAAGACGACGTGGTCGCCGACGCCGAGCTCCGCGCCTACGGCTTCGGGCCACTTCTGATCAACCTTGCGGCGCATGGCCGCGATGGCGTCCTGCGGGATGACGAGTGCGCTCATGCGTCCGGAACACCGACCAGTGGCTTCGCCCAAGATCGGCCCTGAGAGTTCTTGAGGATCAGGTACTCCGCGTCGACGTGTGGTTCGATCGCGCTGTGCTTGTCATTGGGGGCGCCGATGATGAGTTGGAAGCCCAGGCCGCGCCAGGCGCCGATGGCCCGGCCGGTGAAGTGCGCGTCCGCCTTGATCAGTGCCTCGTCGAGGAAGACGGGGGCGTAGCGGGGGCGGGCGGCGCCCGCGTCGCCGAGCTGGTACCGCAAGGCGGCCCCGACGATGAACGCGACCAGCTCTTGCGACTCGCCGCCGGACTTCTCGCCGATGTGGTCGTACACGGCGACATGCCTACCCTCGAGGTCGCACTTCTCGGCGCTGATCCGAACGTGATTGCGTACGTCGACGAGGTCGGCGAAATCGGGCGCGGTGCGCCGGATGCGGTCGATCACCTTGGCCATCCGGTGATAGGCGCGTTCCCGGTCGTCGTCGGTTGCCGCCTGGTCGATGAAGGCGCGTACGTCGCGCAGCTCTTTGCGGAACCGGGCGCGCACCGCGGAGTGGCTCTCCTGCGGGTCGATACGCAGCCGGTGTTCGTCGTCGGAGAACGGCAGTTCGGCGAGGATGTGGTTGACTGGGTCGATCCGGTCGCGGATCTCGCGGATCGCGGCGGCCAGTTCGCTGTCCAGGCCAGTCAGGTCGTTACCGGACAGCTTGAGCAGACTGTCGCGCCACTCGGTCTCCAGTTCGTGCAGGCCACTGGTCTCTAGGTCGGTGAGCAGACGGTCGAAGTCGCGATAGGAGCCGTCCGGGTCGATGCCGAGGTTCGGGTTCGGCCAGCGTTCGAGGAACGTCGAGAACGTGTCGAGCAGCACCTTCCGTGATCGCCCGATCGTCTCCGTTGCCGACTGTCGGTCGGCGCGGATCCGTCCGGTGACCCGTTTCATCGCGGCGTCGAACTCGGCAAGCGCCCCGTCCGGGGTGGTGGCGGTTGCTTCGCTGCCGAACAGCGTCTCCAGGTACTCCCGGTGTTCCTCAGAGACATCGACGCCTGATTCCGTGGCCGTGTCGAGCGCGAGCTGGGCGCGGTCCACCTCGTCGACGGTCGACCTCCACGACTCCCCGAGCTTCTTCAGGTTGTCCTTTTGCCGGCCGACGCGTTCTGTCAGTTCCCTGACCCGCTCCTTGAGGCCCTCCACCTGGCGCTGGAGCTGATCGATCCGTGGGTTGCCCGCCCGGATCTCGTCGGCGACGCGGTTCCAGCGGTCCTGTTCCGCTCGGACCGCATCGAGGTCTACCTGGTCCCAGGACAACTCGGTCAGAGTCTGGTAGATCGTGCGTCTGGCTTCGAATGAGTTGAGGTTTTCCTCCTGCCTGGATGCCCGGTCAAGAGCATCGTCGAGGCGTTTCTGGGCGAGGCCGATGCGGTGCTCGAGGTCGGCTAGCAGCCTGCTGTTCGTAAAACCGAGCACGTTGGCCCGGCCGTGACCGCCGTGCGCACCCCGCCCGCCTTCCGAGGTTTGGCCGGTGACTGTAAGGGCCTTTGGGTACTGCGGGAGCAGCCTGGGCGTCTCGACGCAGACGAAGTCGAACCGGCGGGCGAGCTCGCTCTTGAGCCAGGCGGTGAACGGGGAGGGTCGGTAGTCGAGTCTGCCGGGTAGTGTCTTTGCATCCAGCCCGACCTCATCACGCAGGCCGGTACGCACGCCCTCGAACTGAACCCGTCGAGCGGTCGGCACCGCGTTGATCGCCTCGCGGAACGAGTTCAATCTTCCGATGTCGATCAGCATCCGCGTAGCGAATCCGCCGAGCGCCAGGTTGAACGCCTCGCGCCACGGCTCGAACTCCGTCCGCACCTCGATCAGCTCGCCGACGAACGGCAGGTCGTTTGGTTTGAGTCCGGCGGCCTCGGCCAACAGCGCGCGAGCCGCGTGCAGCTCAGTCGGGATGTTGCCCCGACGGGTCTTGACCGCCTTGTGCTCGGAGCGCAGCGTGGTCAGCTCTCGTTCGGCGTCCTTCTTCTCCGCCATCGCCTCGGCGAACTGGTTCTGCGCCGTCTTCCGGGCGTCATTGTCGGCGAGAAACCGATACGCCGTCTCGACCAGTGCCGCGAAGTCCTTTCCGGTCGACACGGTGACGCCGATGACGGCAAGCGCCCGGTCCAGGCGCTCCCGTGACCGTTCGACATCGCCCAGCCGCTGCTCCACGGCGCGGATCTCCCGCAGCGCCGTCTCGAGGCGGTCACCACCGGAGGCACGAAGGGTTTCCAGCAGCCCATCTCGCTGCACTTCGGCGCCGGCGACCAGGGCGCTGGTCTCGGACACTTCCTCCTGGGCTCGGCGGTGCCGCTGAGCCAGATCCTGCTCAGCCGAGCGCAACAGGTCCAGCCGGCGTTGATGACGCCACAATGCGGCAGGGGTCGACGCTTCGGTGAACGATCCGACCTCGTCGATCAGGCGCAGCTGGTTCACCGCGTTCTCGGTGGTGGCCCGGTGGTCGCGGATCGGAGTCAATGCCTTCACCTGCTGTCGGGCTATGATCATCCGCGCCCGGGTGCCGGAAAGCTCGTCGAACTGCTGTACCACCGCATCAGCAGTGGCCAGCGTGGACGGCTCCTCAAGCACCATCGTCTTGTAAAGGGCATCGACCGTCGTGATCTGTTGGCCGGCCTGAATCCGTCCTAGCAGCGCGACCGCCTTGTGCCCGTCGCCGGCGGCGCCGATACCAAGGGTAGTGTGCAGACGCGCGGTGAAATCCCGGTCAGTGTCACACCAGCTCAAGCCAGTGGCCACGACCTCGGCGCGGGCGAGCTGTTTGCTCGCCGGGCCTTCCAGCATGCGTAGTTGATAACCGTGGTCACACATGGCGCGTACCGCCACGACGTCGTCTAAGCTCCGAGCGGAAGACGGCACATACCAGGCCCGCAGCGCGGTGAACTCGGCACCGGTGTGGTCGACCCACGTCATCGCGATGGCGGACCACGTATCCCGGCCGTCGCCGCGCAGCACCCGCACCTTCGTCTCGCCGTCGGTCCGGGACTCGTCGAGCTTACCGCGCGCGTAGGAGAGGATATTGCGCTGGTCCTTGCCCCGGGGCCTGCCGACCACTCCACCGTTGGACGCCCCGTTGAATGGAGTTGTATGCGGCATGAGCAACGCGATGTACGAGTCCATCAGTGTCGACTTACCCGACCCGGAACCTCCACTGAGCAAGGTCGCGCCAGGCGCGATTCGCAGCTGGTGATATCCGTCGTAACCGCCCCAGTTGACCAATTGCAGGTCACGCGCCACCCACTGCTGACCCCGCGAGGCTGCCGGGATCAACCCGAACAGCGTGTCGATCATGCTCACGCTGTGGCCTCATTCCGTTCGCGTAGCCACTGGTCCAGTTCGGCGAGCTTTTCCGTGCTCAGCACAACCTCCACCAGCGGGGTGATCCGATACCGGCCTGCGGACTCCTCCGCGAGCAACCCTTCGGGGACCAACCGCTGCACGGCGTTGCGCACCTCCTGTTGGCGCCGGGCCAAGTTATGGTCGTGCGGATCGAAGTAGGTCAACACGGTCTGCTCAAGCTCCTCGATGTCCACCCTCGCGGACATCTCGCCTGTACCGCGTTCCCGCTGGAAGACGGTCCGCAGGTGGATCAGGACCAGAGTCTCGGCCCGGGTGTAGGGGTCGTCCTTGAGGAGGATCGGCACGTCAAGCTCGACTGAGCGCACCTGCTGCTTGTACGCCACGCCTCGGTCGTTGTCGACCACGAGGCGAACGAACAGGTCATGCATGCGCGATTCGATGATCTGTTGGTTCTCCAGCAGCGTGCGCCATTGCGCGGGATTCTTTTCGGCAAGGAGAAACTTGCGCCGCAATAATTGGACCAGCACACGGCGCACCTCTGCGTCCAACGTTCCCGCATCGCCAGCGAACAGCTCGGTCGGATCTTCCTCCATCGAAACGGGGTCGATGAACCCGGCCACCGTGCCCATCGGCCAGCCGTCGTCGGCGCCGTCCGGGTCACTCATCACCACCGCTCCCCTCTACGCCCGCCGGGTTCGCCGCCACCACACTGCCGAGGGCGAACCGTCGCCGGGTCTGGTCGGGGCGGACCGTGTCAACCACCGCCACCTCGGATGTCTCGGTCATCCCGGCGTCATGTGCAATTTCCAGTAGGCCTAGCAAATCGACCGGCCGCTGGAGATCCTCGGCCGCTGCCCGGAATGCCGCCAGCACATCCACGCTCGTCGCACCGCCCGCGAACGCTGCCAGGTGCACCCGCAACTCGGTGTACCGAGGGCCACCCCATGCCCGAGTGTCCGCCGCCGGTAAGTCCTCGGCCTCCTCCTCGGCCCAGTCGCGCAACGGCGCAGGTGGCTCCGGTGGTCGCGGATCACTCATCCGCTGACGCAAGTGCCCGACATCGGCCACCGGCAGGCGACGCAACGGCTCGACGACCTCTCCACGGCGTGAATTGGGAACCCACTTGTGCAGGCCCGACATCACATCCCTCAACAGTTCATCCACCTGACGGTCGCGCATCGGGTCGTGGTTGCGGACCTGCGTGGTGATCACATGAGATGCCTGCCGTTGGGCGGCCAGCACCTCCTTGACGCCCTGCTCGATGCGCCGCGAAATCTCGGCGAGCTCCCGCCGCTGTTGCTCCGGCAACAGCTCAGTGAACCGGTGCCTCAGTACCCTCCGCAACTGGCCCCACAGGTCATCGATCTGCGCCGGGTCGCCGATCAGGCGCAACGCCCCCGCGAACGCGCGGCCTTCCGGTGTCGCATCCAAGATCCGTTGGCCGCGGGCCAGGTACTCACGCAGCACCTCCCCGGTCGGCCGCACATCGTGCCGCAATTCGGCGACCACGTCACGCTGGATAGCTTTGATCGACTCTGCCACGCGGGCAAAGTCCGCAGGTAGCTCCCGCGCCAAGTGCAGCACATTCTCGGCGGCCTCAAGCAGCTGCTCGTCCTCGACTGTCTCGACGGCACCACCCTTTTCAAGTCGAGCCAGCTCCTTCTGCCGCTGCTGGATCTCCTCGTGCAAGCGCGCCAGCCGGGTCATCAGGTCCGGATCGGCTTCCTGCGCAAGCCGCTCGATCGCCTCCAACAGCGTTCTGACCCGCGACTCCGACACCCTGGTCCGCGCCCCGCCGACACGCCCAGCGATCTCCAGTGCACCGACGCCGTACGCCGACAGTCGGTACACCTCGACATCGCCATCGGACACCTGTCGCACCAACCACCCCGCCTGCACCCACTGCCTGCACAAGTCTCGCGAATTTCCACTAGGCAGCGGCTGGTTATCCTCGTCGCCATAGCCGGCAGCCCGTAGCTGGTCAAGGGCGTCGTTGATCTCCGCATGCGCATCCGCCACCGCGACCGTCGGCCGCTCCGCCGTGAAGACCATCGCCAACACCGTCACCACGAACGGCGCGTGCGTCTGATGAAGCAAGGCAAGCATCGGATTCTGGAACGCCCGGAGCGCACCTTGGTAAGCACCTTCTACACCTCGCATAACCATCGACACGAAGCGTAGGAGGCGGGTACGACACAGTCAGCCCCTCGCGATCGATAGCCCACATTTTGTGAGTCGCGCTCGTCGGTTGTTCGGGTTGGGTGCCGGGGTGGAGATCATTCCGGCGTTGCTGCCGCACCTGAGGGGTCTGCGGCTGGAAGCGGTGGTGATCCGGGCCGTCGGGGTCAGGATCAACGCGGCGACTCAGACGGTGCGAGCACGTTGTAGCGCCTGCGGAACCTGGTCGACCACTGTGCATGGTCGCTATGTGCGGCGGCTGGCCGACGTCAGGTTAGGTGGGCACGAGGTGCTGGTCGCGTTGACGGTCCGCCGATTCACATGCCTGAACGCTGAATGCGGACGACGGACGTTCGTCGAGCAGGTGCCCGGCCTGACTCGGCGGCATGCCCGTCGCACCGTCTTGGCCGCGGGCGACCTGGAAGCAGTCGCGGTGGCGCTGGGCGGTCGACCGGGCAGCCGGTTGGCGCAGCGGTTGGCGGTGTCAGTGTCCCGCTCCACGTTGATCCGGATGATCCGCCGGATGCCCGACCCGCCGCCGGCGACGCCGACGGTGCTGGGCGTGGACGACTTCGCCCGCCGTCGTGGCCACCGCTACGCGACGGTGCTGCTCGACATGCACACCCGCCGGCCGATCGACGTGCTGCCCGACCGCACCGCCGACACCCTCGCCGCCTGGCTGCGCGAGCATCCTGGTGTTCAGATCATCTGCCGGGATCGAGGCGGCAGTTATGCCGAGGGCGCCCGCAAGGGGGCACCTGACGCGATCCAGGTCGCCGACCGGTGGCACCTGCTGAAGAACCTCAGCGACACCGTCGAGAAGGTCATCCGCGGGCACCGCCGGTGCCTGCGCATCCACGCCGAACCGACATCTGCCTTGGTCGCGCTGGCCGACGAGCCGGTGAGGGCGGGGCGTCGGGCGGTGAACACCCGCGAACGCCACGCGGCCGTGCATGCCCTGCGAGCCGAGGGACTGTCGATCAGCGCGACCGCCCGCCGCCTTGAGATGAACGTCAGAACCGCCCGCAAGTACGCCCACGCCACTACCGCCGAGGCGTTGATCGGCCCGAACGCCAGCAGCCGCCCCAGCAGCCTCACGCCGTTCCATACCTACCTGCGGCAGCGGCTCGGCGACGGCGTCCACCAGACGGCCGACTTGCACGCCGAGATCCTGGCCCGCGGCTATCAGGGCAGCCTGCGCGTGCTGCGCGACTGGCTCGCCGCGAACCGCACCCGACCCGCACCTGTGACCACAGTCCGGGTGCCGTCGGCCCGACGGATCACCGCCTGGATCATGCGCCCCGGCCACAAACTCACCGACGACGACCGCGCTGATCTCGCCGACGCCCGCAGCCGCTGTCCGGACCTCGACATGGTCGCCGGCCTTGCCCGCGGGTTCGCCGCCCTGGTCCGCCACCAAGGCACCGGGCAGCACCTCGACGCCTGGATCGACCGCGCACGCCACGCCGGATACCCCGAAATCCGTGGCTTCGCCGCCGGCCTGGTCGGCGACCGCGACGCCGTCGTCGCCGGCCTCGCCCAGCCCTGGAGTTCAGGCCCGGTCGAGGGCCAGGTCAACCGCATCAAGACGATCAAGCGACAAATGTATGGCCGGGCGAACCTCGACCTCCTCCGCAAACGCGTCCTCGCCACCCCGTGAACCACCGCCAAGATCAATCACAGAATGTGTGCCAGAGCCTGAACTTTGACCCCTCTGTTCCGGCCGAATTTTGACCCCCTTTGTCGGTTCTCACCGAACCTTTCCGTACGCCAAGATTCTTTTCAAAGAAGATTGCAGTGCTCCGCCGAAAATTTCACCGAACAGGTATACCGCCCGATGGGGCACGATTCCTGCCGGTGCGATCGGTCCTGTAACCCGGCCAGACGAGCCTCGTCATAGCGGCAGCCGCGCGTGGACGCTCTGCCGCGTCACCCCGACTCGCGAAGCAACCTCGCCGACCCGATCCGGCCACCGTCGCCAGCACCGGCAGCTGGCCCGGCTGTCCCGCGGCGCCGGCCCCGTCGACCAGCGCCGCCCGTCCTAGGTCACAGCGCTGAGATGTGCACGCCGAGCGCCAGCCTCGGCAGCTGCTTCCACGCCGGCGGCGCCTGGCCGACGTGCTGGGCGCCCACAGCTCATCGAACGCGGCGCGCTCTCTTGTCAGGCACACCGGCCCCGGCGATGGTCAGGCAGCGCTCGGTGCTGGGTAGGGCTCGGTGGTGGCCGGCTGGGCAACAGCTGGCATGCTTCGGTCGCATGAGGAAGATGGCCGCCCTGGTTGTACCCGTGCTCGCACTGCTCGTCGGCTGCGAGGTTCCGGAAGCCGCATCTACGGACGCGGGAACGGAGAAGGCGAAGGCGACGGTGACCGCGAAGGCGAAGGCGACGGCGCCGAAGACAATCACGGTCGAGAACAACCCCGACTTTGCAGCGCTTCTGGCGGGCCCGCCGCATGGGAAGACGGTCGAAGCGGCCGTTGAGAAGTTCCTGTCGAAGACAGTCGAGTTCGACGGGTTCGTTTCTGACATCTACATCAACCCGCGCGAGCACCTCGGCGCATCAACCATCGACGTGATGGCGGGCGATGCGTCGGACAAGAAGCACACCGGCCCCGTCTTCCAATTGAGTTGGTACGGCCACGAGGACCCGATGGAGAAGTTGGCGAAGGGCACCAACGTGCATGTGAAGGCCTCGGCCGGAGTCATGTACGAGTTCGAGCCGTTCCAGTACTACCTGATTGACGAGGACTCGAACGACTCGGAGTCCCCGCTCACCGCGAGGTGAGATCCGGCCGCGCGTAGACGGCAAGAGGCCCGGCCCCCGAAGGGCCGGGCCTCGATGCTTCTCGCTAGGCGTTGGGCTGATTGAGGGCCTCGAGGGCGTCCTGGGCGTCCTGCAGCCGCTTACCGACGGCCCTTGGCGAGCCGGTCGGCGCGCGCACACGGGGGCACGCTGGCCGCCGTGCTCGATGGCCTTGACACCGGGGCTGGTGTCGGTGTTCGGGGATGGCTCCGCCGCAGCCGGCGCACAGTGTCGCGTCGTCGTCCTGGTCGCCTTGGTCGTCAACGAGCGATGGTCCGGACCGGCCGAGCGGACGCCGAGTCGACGTGCCTGCTCGTCGAGCTGTGGGTGGAGTACGCCCGGGGAGCTCCTGGACGCCGACGTTGACGGGGTGTACGAGCTCGAGCTGGTCGCCGGCGCGGGGCCGCCGTGGGTGTACATCTGGGCATCGGCGGCAGGCTGACCGGGCAGATGGGGTGCGGCGGACCACCAGGCCTCGGCTGGCACCGAACGGAGACCGTTCGCGTACGACCGGTACAACTCCAACTAGTTCCGCGTGACGCCCTAGGCCCGCTGCCGCCACAACGGAGACCGGTCATTTACGGCCGGTGCAGGTAGCTCTTCCCGCTGGACCGGGACCGCCTGTACGCGGCGACGCCTCAACGGAGACCGGCCATGTACGACCGGTGTGACCCTAGGCAGCGGTACACGGGTGCGGTGTGGAAGCAGCAGCCCCAACGGAGACCGGCCATGTACGACCGGTGTGACCCTAGGCAGCGGTACACGGGTGCGGTGTGGAAGCAGCAGCCCCAACGGAGACCGGCCATGTACGACCGGTGTGACCCTAGGCAGCGGTACACGGGTGCGGTGTGGAAGCAGCAGCCCCAACGGAGACCGGTCATGTACGACCGTGCGACTCCGAACCACCACCGATATGGAGTTGCGCAAAGAACCATGACCCCGAGCGAGTCTTTCGTGCTGAGGCTTCGTCCGCGACCATACCGTCAGCCCGCCAGGCGAGGCGCATCGAGTTGCCTTAACCTGCAAGAATCGGCTCAACGGGCGCGCTGGTGTAGCAGCAGAGGCTTGTCAGATCAGCGACAGATGAACACCGGGCCGCCGCTTCATACTGGACATATCTGGTAGAAGTCAACGCTGCGCTAGTGAAATCCGCCTTCGACTGCCGCTGGCTGTCAACTCCTGTCGGGGCCTTCCGGTATAGCTTTCGAGACCGGTCCAGGGCGGCACGTGAGGCAGGTTCACAGGGGACGTGACATCTTTTAGTTCGTTCTTCGATTTGGCGACCGGGCACCCGCCCTACGGGTATCAGGCGCGTTTGGCGCAGGACGGTCTCCCTGCCATGCTGCATGCGCCGACTGGCTCGGGTAAGACGGCGATCATCCTGGCCTGGCTGTGGCGGCGGCTACACGGCCC
Source organism: Micromonospora sp. WMMA1949 (assembly GCF_027460145.1). Taxonomy (NCBI): domain Bacteria; kingdom Bacillati; phylum Actinomycetota; class Actinomycetes; order Micromonosporales; family Micromonosporaceae; genus Micromonospora; species Micromonospora sp. WMMA1949. The sequence goes on from NZ_JAPZBG010000001.1 coordinate 6,477,817, forward strand.
AGATCCGGAGTCCACGCCACGTCGGCTGGTCTTCGCACTGCCGCAGCGGACGCTCGTGGAACAGGTAAGCCGTGAGGTCGACCTCTGGTTGGGGCGCCTCGGGCTCGTCGACACCGTCGCCCTGCACGTTGTCATGGGCGGTGCCGGCGGAAGTCAGCGTGCCTGGCGAATGGCCCCGCACCGGCCGGCGATCGTAGTCGGCACGGTCGACTCACTGGTGAGCAAGGCTCTGAACCGTGGGTACGGCATTTCCCGGGCTACCTATCCGATCGACTTCGCCCTGGTCACCAATGGCGCCCACTGGGTGATCGACGAAATCCAGCTCGCCCCGGAATCGACCACGACACTGCGGCAGCTCGCCGCGTTCGCCACGGCACCGACGCCGGGTTCCTGGCGAACCGCCGAGCCATTCGCGTTGACCTGCATGTCGGCCACCGTGCGGGAAGAACTGCTGACCACGGTGGACAACCCGATGCCGGCCGAAGACGACATCGCGCGGATCGAGCCGGCCGACCGGGTCGGCGAGCTGGCGCGACGTCTCGACGCCGAGCGCACTATCAGGCGACTCCCGGTCGAGGCAGGTGACCACCGATCGCTGGCCGAAGCGGTCCAGGAACGCCACCGGCCCGGCACGTTGACGCTGGTCGTGCTCAACACCGTGGCGGCCGCCAGGAATGTTCATGCGGTGATAAGCAAGGGGGTGACACCGTGCACCCTGCTGCATTCCCGGTTCCGTGGCGTCGACCGGAAGGCCCTGCTCAACAGGGTGCTCGAACAGCCGGGCGAGCGCGGTCACATCGTCGTCGCAACCCAGGTGATCGAGGCGGGGGTGGATCTCGACGCGGCGGTGCTCTGCACGGAGGCGGCACCGTGGCCGAGCGTGGTGCAGCGGGCCGGGCGCTGCAACAGGGCGGGCCGTCTGACCGACGCGGAACTCTGGTGGCTGCCGCCGGCCAAGCCCGAACCGTACGAAGAGCTCGACATCGAGGCGACTGTTGTCGAACTGGACGCGCTGGAGGGCATCGGGCTGACGGGAGAGGGGCTGCTCCGTAGGAACGTTGCGACCCAGCCCGCCGAGGTCACCGTCCTGCGGCGTGGCGACCTACTCGACCTCTTCGACACGACCCCCGACCTGACTGGCGCGGACGTGGATGTCAGCCCCTACGTGCGCGACGCCGAGGATTCCGACGTGCAACTGGCCTGGGCGCAATGGGAATCAGCTGCCGCCGACAACCGACCGCCGCCGAATGCACGAGCACCGGAGACGCAGTGGCGTTGCCGGGTGCCCCTGCGCGAGCTGCGCAGCCTGACGAAGCGGGCCGCCGTGTGGCGCTTGGATCAGGGCCACGGCGCCTGGACACGGGTCACCGACGCGTCACCGGCTCGCCCCGGCGAGGTGCTCGTGACCGCACCTGAGACCGGCTGCTACAACCCGGAGGTGGGACTCGACCCGTCGAGCAGACGCCCCGTGCCGGAATGCCCGCCCATGCCAGTCCGTCCCGATCCGACGCTCGGCACCGATCCGGCATCCGGTGGCGAAGAGGCGTACGGGCAGGAAGCGACCAGCACCATGCAACCGGGCTGGTTGTCTCTGGACCAACACAGCGAGGATGTCCGCGACCAGGCCCGGACCTTGATCGACACGCTTCAGCCCGCGCTCTCCGAGGAGCTACGCGAGGCCGTCGTCGCCGCCGCTCACCTGCACGACCTCGGCAAAGCGCACCCCACCTGGCAGGACGCGCTCTGCGCACTCGCGGACGACAGCGATCGCCAACGGATCGAAGCCGGACGGCCGTGGGCCAAGTCCGGCAGCCAGCGGTCCTTGACCTTCTCGCGGGGTCAGGCGTTCCGGCACGAACTGGCCTCACTGCTCCTCCTCGACGGGCCGCTGCGGGGTCTGCTCGACCGTGTGGCGGAGCCTGACCTGGTGCGCTACCTGGTGCTCGCTCACCACGGTCGGCTCCGTATACAGGTCCGCGGTCCGGAAGACACCGACACCAAGAATCTCCTCGGACTCCGCGACGGGGAGGTGGTCGCCATCCCCCCGCTGGCCGGGCAGCCCGCGCCCGAGCTAACCGTGGAACTCGACCAGTTCAGCCTCGGCGGACAGAAGTCCTGGTCACGCAACGCCCTAGCGCTGCGTGACCGCCTCGGACCGTTTGTTCTGGCTTACCTGGAAACCGTCGTGCGGATCGCCGACTGGCGGGCCAGCGCGCTCAGGGATGCGGCGACAGGCGAGGAGACGGCATGAGCGCGGTGATCTTGCCGGGCCTACATCCGACGCCATTGGTGAACTACCTCGCCGGGCTCGGCCTGATTCGAGTGATCGGTGAGCAGGCTGATCCCCAGGTGACCGCCGCCTGGACGCCCGAGGGCCTGCTGATCGACACGACCGTCGCCGACATCGCTACCTGGTTGGCGCAGACATACGCCCCTACCCCGGTGTTGAGCCCCTGGAACGAGGGCAGCGGTTTTGGTACCAAGGATGTCACTCCGCGCCAGGCCCTCGAGCGGCTCGTGTCCCATCCCGTACCGAGGCTCGCGGCCTTTCGCGCGGCCCTGGCTACCGCCACCCTGGTCGCCGAGCGCTACCGCAGCGAAGGCTGGGGCAAGGAGCAGGCGGTTCGCGAGTTGCGGAACCGCTGCGCGGAAGCCATGCTGCCCTGGCTCGACGCGGCGGTCGTGATCACCAATGGCAAGGCTTACTACCCGCCACTGCTCGGCACCGGCGGCAATGATGGCCGTTTGGAGTTCTCCACCAACTTCCACCAACGGCTGGTAGAACTGCTCGATCCCGCCCCGAAGGCCGCCGCCCGCGCGCTGGCGCAAGCCCGCGATCTGCTCGACGGCGAGCAGCAGGAGATACTCTCGAACGCCCCGATCGGCCAGTTCGACCCGGCCGGTGCCGGCCCACCTGGCTCATCGCCATTCGGCGCAGCAAGTGCACTGGTAAACCCATGGGCGTACGTGCTGATGGTCGAAGGGACGATGCTTTTCGCCTCCCGCGCCAACCGTCGTAACCAGCACAGCATTGGCCGAGCGGCAATGCCCTTCACTGTCTCCGCCTCGCCAAATTCGACGAGCGGTGCAGAAGCGGAGGAAACCCGAGGTGAACTGTGGACACCAGTGTGGCGAAAACCGTTCACGCTCGCCGAAATCCGGCACCTCTTCGGAGAGGCGAGGGCAGTATGGCGCGGTCGCCCCGCCCAACGCGCCCTCGACTTCTACGCCGCGACGCGCACTCTCGGCGTCGCCCGCGGAATCGACAGCTACGAGCGATACGGCCTGCACCGTCGCAACGGCCTCGCCTTCGTGGCGGTACCGCTAGAGCGGGTTGAGGTCCGGGAAGACCCGACCGTACGGCTGGCCGCCCGACTGGAGGACTGGGTCGCCCGAGTCGAACGCGCAACCCTGTCCGGAGCCGTGCAGCAGGCTGTGCGACGAACGCGCACCGCGCAAATGGCCTTCGTCCGCGAAAGCGGTGCGCTGCCGCTGGCTCGCCTGCTCGCATCGATCACTGATCTCGAGTTCGCCGTGGCGCGCAGCGGCCGGGCACGCCGGGAACTGCCGGTGCGCATGCCGCCATCGGCTGCGGAGTTCCTCGCCGTGCTGGAAACTGCGAACTGTCCCGAATTGCGGATCGCGGTCGGTGTCGCCTCCTGCCAGAGCGGGGCTGGCGTGGGCAGGAGGGATCAGTCGCAGCGGAGCATGCGACAGATCCTGTTGCCGATCGATCCGCAGGGGCACTGGCAGGACATGCCCCTGGTGCCGGGTTTCAACCTCCGTCCGCTGCGGCACGTCCTCGCCGACGTGCTCGCCTGGCGCAGTCGCACCGCCGTCGACGAACAAGGCCGGGTGCCGTTCCGGGGATCGCCGACGTTCCGGCAGGCCGTCCCGGTGCCCCACGCCGACCTGCACAACTTCGCGCAACCCGGACTGCTCGACGACAAGGCGCTTCACTTGTGGCTACGGGCGTGCCTTGCACTCAACTGGCATGGAATCGCTCACGACTGGCCCGAGCCCGAGGACGGATTCGTTCCCGTGCCGACGCTCGGGCTACTGCACCCCCTCGCCGCCGGAGCAATGCCACCAGGTCAGCGGCTGGCCGATCAAGTTCCCCGCCAGGCGCTTGATCCGGACTGGGCGCACCGGCTGTCGATGGGACAGCTCACCGCCGTACACGCCGAGGCCGCCCGACGGCTGCGCCATCTGGGTTGGCAAGTCCTTCCCCCAATCGGGGAGATCGTCGGCGACGGCCGGGCCATCACGGCGGCGCTGGTCCCGCGCTGCCGGAAACCCACCGACGTGCTGTGGCGGCATCTGAGCCGCCGGCAGGCCAGGATCGCGGACGGTCCAGCCGTCCCCCAAGCACAAACAGTTGAACGGCCCGTAGAGGAGATGGCATGACCACCCAGCGCACCGTCCTGACCGTGTCACTGGCGCCGCTCATCGGCAGCCGGTTCCAGCCGGCTGGATTCCCCGATCTGGGCGCCGCGGAGTTCGACACGCCCGCCGGGCGGAACCTGCTCGTCGAGTCGACCCAGTCGATCGCCAACCATCTGGAGTCGACCACCTGGGACGACGCCCGCGCCGACCAGGTCGAGGACCTCGACGGACTGCCATACGTGCGGATCGTCAGCCCCGAGGGTGACTTCCTTTCCTCCAGCCGCCTTGAGGCACACCGCCTGGCGTCGGCGTACGTGATGAACGGAACCGTCGACGGAGTCAAGGGCGAGACCTGGCTGCTGGAACGCCTCGGGTTACGTGCCGGGTTGCCCCTGGACCACCGCGCGGTTGCCAGAGCCTGCTTCGCGCTCGACCCGCTCTCCCTCGTGCACGGCGTCTTCTTCGCCCGTAAGGGCTGGCCGTGGCAGCCCCGGATCGCCCGCGCCGTGACCGGGTTCATCGAGGCGACCGGGGCCCGGCCCGCAGTGAGCGGCGGAGTCAAACGGGACACAGTCATCAACGAAGCGAAGGACGGCGCGACCGCCGAGGGATACGGCACGGTGCCACACCACCGGGTCGAGTACACCGCCGAACAGATCACCGCCTTCTTCGCCGTCGACCAGGCCCAACTGCGCGCGTACGGGCTCTCCGAACCGGCAACCGCGCTGCTGGCTGCACTGATCGACTACGAGATCGGCACCCTCCTGCGTGGCGGCCTGCGGCTGCGCACTGCATGCGACCTGCGGGTGGTCGGCGCCGTGGAAGGTGAGCTGCCCGACCAGGCCGAGGCGGCACGACGGATCGGCAAGCTCATCCCGGACTGCTCCGACGAACTCGGCGACGTCACCACGGTGACTTGGACCAAGGGCAAGAAGTGACGGTCACCATCGCTGTCCGATGGCCGCTCGGGCGCTACCACGCCACACCCTGGGACCGCAGCGTCAACGAAGGCGCCGTGGAATGGCCACCCTCGCCCTGGCGAATCCTGCGCGCGCTCGTCAGCACCTGGTACACGCGGTGGCCGGAACTGCCCGCGCCGGCGCTGGACGCGCTGCTCGCCCAACTCGCCGAGCCACCGCTCTACCGGACCCCGCCCACCAGTCCTGGACACACCCGCCACTACCTGCCTGACATCGACCATGTCAGCGGCCAGAGCGGCTCGACCGACCTGACCTTCGACCCGTATCTCAAGGTGCCCAGGGACGAGCCCCTGCTGATCCGTTGGAACGCCGATCTTACCGACGACCAGCGGGGCATCCTGGCCAAGCTGGCCGAGCTGCTGCCCTACCTCGGACGGGCCGACTCGGTCTGCGAGGCCCGACTACTGGACCCCGACGATACCGATGCGCTGGTGGAGCCGGACCAGACGTGGTGGCGGCCATCGCGCGACGGGCAACAACTGGTACGGCTGCTCGCGCCGACCGCGCCCGTACAGCGCGCCGTCCTCGAGTCGACCACGGTCGAGACGCGCAAGCAGCGCCGTACTCAGCCGAGCGGAACCCACTGGATCGGATACTCACGCCAGGAACCGCAACGGCGACCCACTGTCCGTACACTCCCGAACCAAACCCTCGTGACAACCATCAGGTTCGCCGTCGCCTCAGACGCACCCCTCACCGCGGCCAACGGCATCCTGCTCGCCGATGAGGTCCACCGGCTCTCCGCGAAGCTCCTCGATGGCCGCCGAGCCGAACTGCTCGGCAGCAGGGGCGCCACCACCAACCACCAGCACGCCCACTGGATACCGATCGCCGCCGGCCCCGAACCAGGTGCGCGAGTGCACTCGCTGGTGGTGTGGGTACCGGCGGGATTGGCCGTAGCCGAGGTCGCCAGGCTGATCCAGATTCATTCCGTGTCAGGACGACGGGGCGACGGCTACGAAGTTAAGGGACTCCCGAAGGTCGACTTGCTGTTGCAGGCGACCGGACCAGTCGACCAAGTCGCCCCGGAACTCACCCGCTCGGCGCGCGCCTGGCTCAGCCTCACCCCCTACCTGCCGGTGCGCTACCCAAAACGGAAGACGCTCGAGGACTACCTGACAGAGGACATCCGCGTCGAGGCGGACTACCGCGGCCTGCCGCCCGCCCGAGTCACCTGCCTCAGCCCAGAGGACGGATTGCAAGATCGATGGGCGCGCGGATACCGCCGTCGCCGCCTCGCCGAACGCCTCGACAAGGCGCGACGAGGACTTGGACTGCGCTTGGAGTTCGACGAACCAATCACCGGGCCGTTGCTACTCGGCCAGCTCAGCCACTTCGGATACGGCGTATTCATCCCCGAACAGCGTCAGGAGAAGTGCAGGGAGTGACCTGCGGATGAACAGCTCAACGCCTCGCGCCCCTACGAGCACCTCTGCCGCTGGCCAACTCTAGGACGTGCGAGGCGTTGCACGCCGCCCTGATTCCAAACGGCCGGTGCAGCACTACTCGATCAGCCTGCGTCCCCACCACCTCGCACACCGCAACGGAGACCGGTCATCTACGACCGGTGCAACCCGGCCAGAAGGTCACAATTGCGTCCGGCTACCCAACCCCTCAACGGAGACCGGCCGTGTACGACCGGTACAGCACGAGCCAGCTTCCAGCGGAAGCCAGGGTAGGTCACGCCGCAACGGAGACCGGTCACGCTCGACCGGTGCAACCCCTCCGAGTCCGTATCCAGCAGTTCGGGTGGATAGACCCGCCCCAACGGAGACCGGTCGTATACGACCGGTGCAAGCTGGTGATTAGGGAAGGCGATCCGGTTCGGACGTGGACGCCCCAACGGAGGCCGGTCAGATATGACCGGCGCGACGACCAATCTGAAGTGTGACGTCGAGGACGAGATGCAGGCGCTCCAACGGAGACGGGGCATGTACGACCGGTGCCACTCCGGGCGGACGGGCAGCGCACCAGCAGCCATAACGGGCTCCAACGGAGACCGGTCATGCGCGACCGGTGCAGCGGCGGACCCGCTCAACGGTGTCAATCCGTTCCGCTTCCCACTCTAACGGAGACCGGTCATGGCGACCGGGGCAACTCGGCGAGCGGCTGATTCTGTGGTCGGCCCACGAATAGCCTCAACGGAGACCGGTCATGCATGACCGGTGAAACCCCAAAGCAACCTGATCAACGCGTCTGGCCTGAAGCTGCCCCAACGGAGACCAGTCATGTACGACCGGTGCAACCCACGGCTCGTCATCGATAGCCTGGTCTCCCACCTTGCCGGAACGGAGGCCGGTCATAGGCGACCGGTGCAACTGCCAGCAGGTTCGGCATCTGGGGGGACGTGCGCCGTGCCCCAATGGCCCACGGTCATGTACAACCGGCGCATGTGGTGACAAGGAGCAGCAGTCCCGTTCGGACTTGGACCCCCAGCGGAGACCGGTCGTGTGAGGCCGGTGCAACTGGTGCCCTTCACGCTGGATCCGCCGATCATACCCACGCCTCAACGGGGACCGGTCATGTACGACCGGTGCAACATGCGGGGATGGGGACAGCTACCCGGCCGCCGCCTACGGGCCCCAACGGAGACCGGTCACGTGCGACCGGTGCAATACGCACCCACCTCCGGCGGGATTCTGTTGTTCGGGCCCCAAGGGAGACCGGCCACGTACGACCGGTGCAGCGGATGACCCTCGCCGACCTCTGGCTCAAGGACCCCGCGCCCCAACCGAGACCGGTCAGGTACGACCGGTGCAACTGGTCATCGACTCGATGACCGCCGAGTGGGACCTGCTGCCCCAACGGAGACCGGCCACGCACGACCAGTACAACCAGACGGACACGTTCGACCAGATCAAGGACATCTTCGAGCCCCAACGAGGACCGGTCCCGTATGACCGATGCAACACAGCGGGGGCGTGAACTGCCCACTGCTGACCTCGTTGCCGAACAGAGACCGGTCACGTACGTGCCGACCGGTGCAACGCGCCCGACCGGCGCAGCGAAGACGGTCTGCTGCGCACCCCAACGGAGACCGGTCACGCACGACCGGAGTGCCGGCGCAGGGGTTACTACGTGGCGTGTGGCTGCCCCAACTTAGACCGGTCACGTACGACCGGTGCAACCCGGCGATGTTGTCCTCGATCGCCTTCGCGAACGCGGCACCCCAACGAGACCGGTCACGTACAACCGGTGCAACCGGAGCGAGTTGATGCCGGAAACGGCCCGGCAGGAATGGCCCCAACGGAGATCGGTCATCTACGACCGGTGCAACAGCAGTTCCTGAACCCGGCCATGGAAGCCGGGTTCAACCAGCCCCAACGGAGACCGGTAACGTATCACCGGTGCCACTGCGACTACCTGCTGGTCGACGAGTTCCACTACTTCAAGCCCCAACGGGGACCGGTCGCGTACGACCGGTGCACCCGCAGCCAGTGGGCCGGGCTGTCCGGGTTGGTCGTGCCGCCCCAACGGAGACCGGTCACGTACGACCGATGCAACTCCACCGCTGGTGCCGGTCTTCGTCGCGAGCCCCGTGCCCCAACGGAGATCGGTCACCTACAACCCGTTGCAACTGACGTGCGTCGCCGCCTGCACCGCGCTCATCTGCTTGTCGCCCAAACGGAGACCGGTCACCTACAACCGGTGCAACCCGGCTCAAGTCCGGAAGCCTCGCACTGACCCTCAAGCCCCAACGGAGACCGGTCATGTACGACCGGTGCAACCGACTTCGCCCCGTCGTCGCAGTTGGTGTTGAGATAGCCCCAACGGAGACCGGTCATGTACGACCGGTGCAACGGTTCTCCGACGGAGTAGTGGCGGGATGGCCTGGGCGATGCCCCAACGGAGACCGGTCACGTATGACCGGTGCATCCACAGACGCCGCCACATCATCTGCTGGGCCAGATTGCGCCCCAACGGAGGCCGGTCACGTACGACCGGCGCAACGTTCCGCACATCCCCGGCATGCTGGCGGCCGCCGCCCCCAGCGGAGACCGGTTGCGTACGACAGGTGCCGCAAGTTCGATGGCCATACCGATCCGGTCCACGATCAGGCCTCAACGGAGAACCGGTCACGTATGACCGGTGCAAGCGCCGTCGTCGGCGCAACCACCGCTGGCGAGTGGCTGCCCCGATGGAGACCGGCCACCTGCGACCGGTGCAATGCGACCCGCTCTAGCCGGTACCGCTCACCGCACTTGCTGCCCCGACGGAGACCGGTCACGTACGACCGGTGCAACGAGCGCGCAACCGTCACCATGACCGGGGGCGGCGACCTGCCCCAACGGAGACCGGTCACGTACGGCCGGTGCAACCCTCTGTGACACGCGAGAAAGGGCAGAGGCATTACCAGATCGACGGACGCGCGAGGCAGGATGCGCAATTCGCCCCGAATGGGGCCTCGGAACCTCTGGCTTGCAGCGCGGGGACTTGAGGTTCCGAACCAGCGATGGAGTTATGCAAGGAACATGGCCCCGAGCGAGCTCTCCTCGCCGTTGCTTTGGCCATGACCGTACCGCCGGCACCGGCATTGCGCATCTGCGTAACTCAGCCCACTGGCCCATGCCGATGCGCGCTGGTGCACATGCCTGGCGCAATGCGACCCACCCCGCCTTTCAACCTGCATTGCCGACTTGTTGCGTGGGCTGAGGCTGCCGCGTTGGAGTAGCCCGGCCGACACGGACCGTAGGCGTCGAGCATTCTGATCAGTCGATGCGCCTGCCGCCGAGCAGCCTCGTCGCCTAGAGTTCGACCATGCCAGATTCAGGCGAACATACGTACGAAACTCGGGACCCGGGCGCCGCGCTAGGCCTGGTGGACGCCTTGATTGGGCGGGCGCTCCAGGATCTCGAGAAGCTGGTGCAACTGAGAGCCGAGCTCACCGGCGAGGACCCTTTCGGCGATCGGCATCGGCGGCGCGTTCAACGAGAAGAGGCCCTCGCGGATCTTGAACGGAGGCGGGCTGAGGTCGGGCAGCGGGACCCCGAAGGGTGGGCCGCAGCCAACGCGTGGGCCCGGGAGATGCTGCAGCGCGGTCGCCGGCACAGGGATAACCCCCCGCTCTCGGGCGTTCAGATGGCTACTGACCTGGTAGCCCGCTTGCGTCAAGCGCGCCAAGCAGAAGCCGAGGCGAAGTGGGCTCGCTTGCGCCGTATGCACTCGGAGGCCGGCCGTGAAGGAGATCCACTAGAGGGGTTTGACGCATAGAACCGCATATTTGAAGCGGTCAATTATGCATTTTTATGCGAGCGGCGCGGCCGTGCGATCTCAACCGACCTGACCAGCTCTGTAAAATTCAAGCGAAACGCCAGCCTTCGCCCGTATCGTCGCCCTCTGACCTACATTCCGGCTATCGGAGGGCACGGCGGTGGTGGCTGTCCAAATGAGGCATGGGGCGCAGGTTGCTGCCCGAGTGTGTAGCGAGGGCGCCGGCCGCGCTGGAGTGCTGCGACGCTGGCGGCTGGCGGCAGTGGTGCTTCCCAAGGCCGGGGAGGCATTTGGATCATGGGTTGACCGTTGCGCCTTCGACCAAGGGGGTCCCTGCCGGCATCGCCGCCCTCTCGCTCGGACTGCCGCTTCGCGCTGGCCGCGGCGATGTCTACCCTCGCTTCTTCGGCATCGTCTTGACGGCCCCCGCCCAGGCGCAGGCGGCGTTGGCTACGGGACTGTCCGTAGAGTCCCTCACGGCAATGCACCTAGTGCTCTGACCACGAAGGTTCGCGGTGTTCGATGACACGCCGTCCGGCCTGGCTGCCGGACGGCATCGCGGCCATCAGGCTGTGGCGGTGGCAGAACCCGTGCGCGTCCGGCGGCTCAGCGACCAGGAGGGTCAGCAGCTGCTGAGGATCACCCGTCGTGGTACCGGCTCGGCAGTCCGATTACGGCGGGCCATGGTCGTGCTCGCTTCAGCCGGTGGGAACACCGTGCCGGCGATCGCCCGGCTGGTGCAGGCGGATGAGGACATGGTTCGGCAGGTCATTCACCGGTTCAACGAGATGGGCATGGTCAGCCTGGACCCTCAGTGGGCGGGTGGCCGTCCCCGCCTGATCAGCGACGATGACGAAGCGTTCATCGTCGAGACGGCCAGCGCCCGCCCGGAAGCACCGGGGCGGCCGTTCACCCGCTGGAGCGTGCGGAAGCTCGCCGACTACCTCACCGGCCATGCCGCGCGCCGAGTTCGGATCGGCCGGGAGCGGCTGCGACAGATCCTGCATCAGCACAGGATCACGTTCCAGCGGACGAAGACGTGGAAGGAGTCCACCGACCCCGACCGGGATGTCAAGCTGGCCCGCATCGAGTACGTCACCGCGCATTTCCCGCAGCGGGTGTTCGCCTTTGACGAGTTCGGGCCACTGGTCATCCGTCCGCAGGCCGGTGCCGGGTGGGCGCCGTCAGGGCATCCGCAGCGGCTGCCGGCGAACTACCACAAGTTGCATGGGGTCCGGCAGTTTCACGGCTGCTACAGCGTCGGTGACGACCAACTTTGGGGTGTGGTCAGACGTCGCAAGAGCGCCACGAACACCCTGGCCGCGCTCAAATCGATCCGGGCCGCACGTCCGGACTGGGCGCCGATCTACGTCGTCCTCGACAACCTGTCCGCGCACAAGGGCACCAAGATCCGGGCGTGGGCGGCTCGGAACAAGGTCGAACTGTGCTTCACCCCGACGTATGCGTCCTGGGCCAACCCGATCGAAGCGCAGTTCGGCCCGCTGCGGACCTTCGTGATCGCCGGCTCCGACCACCCGAATCACACCGTCCTGACCCGCAAACTGCAGGCCTACCTGCGCTGGCGAAACGCCAACGCACGCCACCCCGACGTTATGGCCGCCCAACGCCGCGAGCGCGCCCGTATTCGCAGCGAACGCCAACAAGTCTGGCGACAGCCGACCACACGTGCTGCCTGAGCGTCACGCGCCGGTTGGCCGCCCCACCTCGCCAAGCGCATCCAGTAACCGCTGCCTCGCCTCCTGCAGCCGGACCGGGTAGTCCGGCCTGAACACCTCCACCAGCGAGGTCTCCAGCGCACCCGAGATGCGATACAGCGGTGACCACACCGCCCGGTCACGATCGACCAACTCGTCGAAATCGGCAGTGCCCATCATCCGATGAAGCCAGTCCGAGAACACCAACGCCTCGTCCCGGCTCAGCCCGATCATGAAGTCATCCTCCGCCACCGCGCCGAGGCTACCGTCCGCTCAACACCGCGAACGTTCGTGGTCAAGGCACTAGATACCCGAATCCGCGGCTTCGCCGCGGGCCTGGCCAGCGACCGTGACGCCGTCGTCGGCCTCGCCCAGCCCTGGAGCTCCGGCCCGGTTGAGGGCAAGGCCAACCGCATCAAGACGATCATGCGACAGATGTATGGCCGCGCGACGCGGTCGCTGCGTCGGCAAGGCCTTAGCCGCAGCTCCCTCCGCTCCCTTCGGGCTCCCGCCAGTCAGTTCACCGAGCTGATTGGGACGGGCCCGCCCGGCAAAGCCTGGACGGTTCTTCAAGGTGACCGGCCAAAGGCGCCCCGACCGGCTGTATGCCGATCGGGGCTACGACTGCGGCGGCCGCCGCGGGCCAGATCCGCGCTCGCGGCGTCACACCCGTCATCGCCGACGCGGCACCCACGGCTCCGGCATCGGAATCGCCGGGTCGTGGAACGCACCATCGGCTGGCTGCACTGGTTCCGCCGCCTACGTAACGACTGAGAAGTCCGCGACGACAGCCACAAAGCCTTCCTCAGTCTCGCCTTCACCCTCATCTGTTGGCGCCAACTCCAATGTTAGGAGCCCCAGATCGCTTTGGCCGGCCCTGGACCGAACAGTTGGTCCTCGATGAGGCGAATCTCCTTGATCCTGCTTCCCTTATCCAGCTCAAAGGTGAGCCAGCCGCGAACGCAGTCTTTCGCCAGAACTGCAGCGGAGTAAGGCAGGGCAGGCTGCCGCGGTTCGGGAGTGATGTCCGCGGGCTGCAGTTGATAGTCGTCGGTGGTCCTGAGCTGCCAGGAGCTCCAACTCGGGGTTGACAGGCTCTCCCCCGTGGTGGCGTTACAGATCTTCACATCGACTGGCACCCACACTTTGCCCTTGTCGGGCTCAGAGTCGGCCTTTCCGTCAAATTTGGCCGAGTAGATGGTTACTCTCCAACCAGCGCCGGTGAATGTCTGACCGATCTTGAGCCGGGCTGGGCCCTGGTCCTCAGTCGGGGATGGCGACCTGACCGTGGCAGTTGGGGTTCCCGTAGCAGACGCGGCCGAACTGGCCAGCGAAACTGAGCCTTCGGGTGCTGGTGTATCGCCGCTGCTGCCGCAACCGGCAAGAAGGACCGCTGCCGTGGCAGTGGTAAGAAGTGGGTGTGCCTTCATGACCCCGTAACCTACCGTCCATAGTGGGGTGTCGTAGCAGGCGCCTCAACGGGCCTTCTAATCCGCATCGCGATTGTGAGCTCGGGCCAGCAGGTCGTTGACGCGCGGCTACCGGGGCTACTCAGCGGAGATGCTGATCGTCGCGGCGCTGTGCCGGGCAGTGAATGAGCCGTCGGCATGACCGCAGACCCGCTACAGGCTCGACTCTTTCGCTTGGGTCAAACTCTGCCGGTACTCGAGTGCCTCGGGGACCTCGTCGTACTGCAGCAGGCTGCCGGCCAACCCCAGTAGGTGTTCCTTGGCCTCTTGTGGTGTGGCGTAAAAGAACTCGCGTCGCTGATTGATGAGGTTCACTCGGCGATCGGCTAGGCGGGCGTGCATCTTGGCTTCGATGCCGACGGCGTCGTCGGAGAAGAACAGGGCGTGCACGTCGAAGTTGAACGGCACGGAGGCGTCGCTGAGCTCCTTCACCCGGTCGAGCGGGTCGAGGCGCCGGGTCATGCCGACTTTTACCATCTTCTCGCCGAACGCTCCCAGGTTGGAGATGACGTACACGTAGCCGGCGCGTACATTGGCGGCCCGGTAGTCCACCTCCTCGATCGCGGTGTCGATCTGCGCCAGCCGCTCCTGCAGCTGGGCGGCGCCGCCGACGTCGCCCTTGGCCTGCAGCGCGACGAGGGCGTTGGCGTAGTGCTGACGCTCCTTTTCGAGGCGGGCGCGCTCGCGTTCGATCTCCTGCTGGACCCGTCGTTCCTCCCGCAGCCGTGCCTTCTCCTCCCGCTCACGCTCCTTCTCCTCGGCGACCTTCGCCTGGTAGTCCGCCGTGAGTTCCATCTCGCGCACCCGCAGCCGGTGGTAGTCCTCGGAGATGCGGATGTGCATCGTCTTGCCCAGCTTGGCGATCGTCGCGGCCACCTTGCCCAGGCGCTCGACGGCCGAGTGGAGCTTGTAGGGCTTCAGACCGCGGACCAGGTTGTCCGCCTCGGCGTTGTACGCACGCAGCATCAGCTTGGAGAAGTCCCGCACCATCACCCGCCCCTCAGCCGCGGACCCGTTCACCGTCCAGCCAGTCGCGGCCAGGACCGCGCCACCTTCCCGCTTGGTCATTGTCTTGATCTGGCCCTGCAGCTCGGCCAGAGCTGCCTGGTAGGCGACCGCGTCCGACAGGGGATGCCGATACTCGTAGACGCCGGCCTCCTGCAGCAGCGCCGTCTCCTCAGTCACCACGACCTGCTCGCGGAGCTCACGCAACTGGCGGTCGAGATCCGCCTTCTGCGCTTGAGCCGCCGCAGCCTGCTCCGCGGCCTCGCGCCTCAGCCGCTCTCGATACTGCTCCAGTTCAACCGTGGACAGCACGCCAAGACGATTCATCTCCACACGGAGTCGCTCCAGCTCCGCCCGCAACTGCGTCACCTCCTCGGCCAACTCCCGTGCTTTGCCCCTGGCTCCGAACAGCGGAATCTCAGAAGCGGCGGCCCGGGGCGTCGGAGCGGACGGAGGCACGGGGGCAGCCACCGCAGGAGCGGCGGGCGGCTGCTGCGACGCGACCGGAACGACAAGCGGCGCCTCGGCAACCCATAGCTGCCATCCCGACGGGAGCGGCCCCCACGCCGGATCGGGCTTCCACCCCGGGCCAGGCACCCAGCCCGCCGGCGGCGTCGGCCAATTCGGCGGAGCGTTGAAACGGTACGCCACAGCTCATTCCCCCACGTGTCACGCATGAACCGCTGACGCTAGCCCCGCCGCCGCGTCTCAACATCAATCACTCAGCCAACAAGTCCCACCAACAGGACCAACCAGGTATCCAACCGCTCACCTACCGTCAGCTAGCCGACCCGGGAAGGTTGCGACGGCTGCGGTACTCATGGGCCCAGCACTCGCACCTGAAACTCGGCGTACGCCAACGTCCCGGTATGGCCGAAGTCGCTTAGGGCTAATCGGTCGGCTTGAGCGTCCACCGGTGACTTGGGTCAGATGGCCGCGCTGGACCCTGCCTGACGCTAGCCGCTCTCCGCTTCCGTAGTGACGGCGTTCGTACCACCCTCTTCGGGCACAGGTTCTGCTGCTGTCGAGACAGATTGGCACGATGGGCGCGGCCGCTCGGGTGCCTGAGAACGAGGCGGCTGGGTGGGGACGGCCGGGGGTTGCTGTCCTGTAGAGGTTCGCGATACGGGCATGGGTGGTGCCGCAAGCACGAGAGCTATCAACAGTGCCGAGGCCACGACGAGCTCGATACCGATGGTCGGCACTATCGTCCACGGGCCGGGGTGTTCCCACCAGCCATCCGAAGCGCTCGCAAAGAGCCCAGCTACAACTGGTGTGACAACCGTATAGAGGAGCATCCCGTACACCGCGAAACGCAGGGACCGCTGCCAGAGGACCTTTCCCCTACCATCTCGCCATTCGGCTAGTTGTCCGCGGCGGCGCCGAATGAGCGCAAGGACGATCATGGCGATCAGGACCAAGGCCGGCACGGACCAGATTGCCAGCAGCCATGCGCTGTCGTCGTCACGCGTGACGATACGCAGGTAGTGGTCGGCGGTCATCGCCAACAGAAGGACGATGGCAACCGTGACTCCATACATGATGATGGCCGCGAGCCACGGCAGATCAATGCTGCCGGCCTCTGTTGCAGCGGACTCCTGGCCCGTCTTTCTGCTCGATGGCTGCTCGGGATTGTCCATGTGTGCAGCGAGCAGCCAGCATGCGCCCGCCACCACGCCTGCGGCACCGACGCCAAGCATGCCGCTGGCGAACATGCCGTCGGTCCACACACGCGCACATAGATCGTCGCCTGAGCTGCCTGTGACGTGGCTGAAGATATAGCTGTCGAACCCCAGCATGACGAAGGTCGGGGCAAGGACTGCCAGTGTGTGGGTGTAGCGGGGCCCCCGCATGGCGAACAGCACGACGATGCCAGTGAAGACAAATCCGGCAAGAGCCCCGGCGAACTGTGAGTTCGTGGCGGCCGAGGTGACGATGCTCCAACCGTGGCTTGCGCATTCGGTTGAGGACTCCATGTGGCCACCATCGGGAACGGCGTGATTCTGAACCAGCGATTTGACGCCTACCTGACAGCGCGTATCCCGAAGATGCCTGACGTGTCACGGCATCGGTCACTCCGACCCCACTGGCCTACGCCGCTCGCGCAGGTCCACGATGCCGTCGCTCAGTCCATAGCCCGGGTCGACGTGGTGTAGGCGCCACCGGGCTGCACGCCTCGCCTCGACTTCGGATGAGCACGGCGCCTGGGAATCGGAGTTTGTGGCCGTCTGGGGGTTCCGTCGATAGACCGGGTCCGAACACCTCGGCTATCCCTCACCCAAATCCGGGGCCAGGACCTGCCGGGGCAGCTGGCCCGTCTGCTCGGCGTCCCAATCGGCGAGGACTTTCGTGACGAGATGGTCGACGACAGGGCGGATCGCTTCCTCTGGCACGTCATCAATGCCGAGCCGAGGGATCAATGCGGCGTACATCGCCCGCAGATGCCTCTCCCGGTCATCCGGCTCATCGTCGGGTCCACAACGGGACAGGTGTGCGCGCGTCTCCTCGGCCTCCTTTAAGGTGGTGATGAGGTCAGCAGGGCGCAGCTCCCGTGCCATCCCCTTGCTGATGGTGACCAGCAACGGAGGAAGCACTCGTTTGGCGTGTCCCTCGCTGTAGCGGACGAACAAGTCCGCTGGCTCCGCGGCCTGGTTCGCGAGAGCCCCAGCCAGCAGTCCGACGCAGGCGTCGGTAAGCCGAACTGGCGCCCGGCGAGCCCACGAGTTCGCGGGCTTGGTCGAGTATCGGTACTTGGCCGTGACATGCCGTAGCAGTGCCGAACCACTCGCGTGGGTGAAGTACTGCGAAGCCGGCCGGTACGCAGTGTCATACAAGTGAATCGCGAGCGTGGCGCTGGTCCGGGAGTCGATCTGCTCGGTCATCGACCGCACGTCGGGAAGTTTGCGGGACTCACCGAGTGCACATACCGCCTCTCGGATCACCGAGTCCGGAAGGATCCCGGCGCTCGACATGAAGGTCAGCAGTGACGGCGCGACCTTGATCTCGGACTCGCGGATCTTGCGGGCCGCGTCGGGGTCGTGCAGGCACCACAACCCGACGATGCAGGTCTCCATCGCGGTGCGCGCCAGCAGCGGCGCCGATTCACGCTGACGCGTCTGCACCGCCCGACGTGTCGCGCGTTGCAATGCCAGGAGCCTCAGCATCGCCAACCGGGCGTACCCTTCACCGGTGACTTCCGTTTCGTCACGCGGCCAGGGCCTGCGGGTGGCGAGGCTGCGGGCGCGGTGTCGGACCTGCACCCGCCGGGGCAGGTCCGGGTAGGGCAGCACGCCACGAAGGACGATTCGAGCGAGCATGACCAAGGCGGCTCTCACGGTCCGGAATCATCGCAGGTGTTCTCACCTCGGACGCTGGTTTTTCCGTGCCGCAATAACGTTCGACACGGACGACCCCGGCAGGGATTTGCTCGTTCAGGCCGCGTTTACGGCACATGCGGACTTGATGCCCTTCCTCACGAAGCCGGCCTCGCCAGCGATCACCTCACCGTCGCTGCAGCCGCGACGACGTCAACGGTCAGCCTCAACCACCCTCGGAGATGACCCATCGAGATTGCCCGCTACGTCGGCGGTACAGCACTTGAGCCGCCTCCCGGCGACCCATCTAAGCTGGGCCGCGGCGTTCGCTCGCTGCAGTGCGCTGCGGCCAAGCTCGTCGCGACGTGCCTTCCGCGGCGCCGACTCGGCATCAAGCGCTCAGGGGAACGAGGAACTTGAACCCAAGACAACCTCTTGTCGAGTCCCCTGAGGACTTGTCATTGGTTGTCAAAACCCCTTGTAACGGAAAGTAGCCGAAGTGGGCTTGTCATTACATGCCTGAAGTGGTCGCTGAGCTGCAAGGACGTCACTGAGCCCTCACCGACTCTTGTCACTGAGCTCTTTTCATCGTGATCAAGGGCGGTTGACCAGGTAGGCGGGGGCGGCGTGTCGATTGTCCGGATAGGACGAAACTCCCGGTAGGACAGCAGTCGACCAAGACGCACTGGCCAGCACGGGAGCTTCGTTGCTGACCTATCCTGCCAGTATCCCGCTGTCCACGCGCAGCCTGACCCGCCTGACCGAGCTGATCCGCGACCGCCGACGTGCGCTCGGCGGCCGCTGGCGGAGGCTGCCTGCGCAGCAGCAGGCGCTGATGGCCTTGGCCCATCTGCGCAACGGCGACACCCTCACCCGCCTCGCGGCCGGCTTCGAGGTGTCGGTGGCTACCGTGTGGCGGTACCTACGCGAGGCCGTCGACCTGCTCGCCGCCTGCGCCGACGACCTCACCGCCGCGATGCGTCGGGCTGCCCGGTTGGCGTACGCGATCCTCGACGGCACGCTGATTCCGATCGACCGGGTCGCTGACCAGCGGCCCTACTACTCCGGTAAGCACAAGCGCCACGGGGTGAACGTGCAGGTCCTGGCCGATCCGGCCGGGCGGTTGGTCTGGGCGTCGGCCGCGCTGCCCGGCGCGGTCCACGACCTCACCGCAGCCCGCACCCACGGACTGATCGACGCGCTGACCAGCGCAAACGTGCTGACCTTCGCAGACAAGGGCTATCAGGGAGCCGGCGGAAGCGTGCGCACGCCGTTCAAGCGCCACCGATACCGACCGAAGCTGTCCCGCCGCCAGCGGGCCGTCAACCGTGGTCATGCCCGGCTCCGCGCCCGCGGCGAACGAGCCATCGCCACGCTGAAGACCTGGAAGATCCTGACCAAGCTGCGTTGCTGTCCCCGCCGCGCCACGGCGATCGTGCAGGCCATCCTCGTCCTGCACCGCGTCGAGACCAGCCGCTACTCAGGATGAAAACGGCTCACTCTTCGCCGATATTTGGCTTGGGTTTTTGGGGGGTAAACGGGGGGGCAAGGTTGAACGTCGTAACGGGGGCACGGTTGAACGTCGTCACGTCTGGCCGTCTATCATCGGTCCTGCCAGCTTCATAGGTCGTGTACCGACCGGACTTGCGGCAGCCCGTCCTCGGCCAACACGATTTGCACATGACCGGCCGGCGCGGTAGACGAGCGCGTCAGCTCCCGCAGACGAGTGCCGCCACCGGGGCGAAGTACCAGCGGGGCAGCCACAGACATACCTCATTGTCGCCCACCAATACCGTCAAACCACTTCAGACACGCGACACTAGGAGGCCCTTCGGGCCCCACTGGATGCCTACCGAGGTATGCAAGGTCCAGCTCCCTGCATTTCAAAGCCAAGTGCCGTTGGAGTACAAACCACCTCCACCCGGTGCGATCCTCCCACGCCGCCGAGGGCGCGCGCAGCAGTTCTCAAACAGCCAATTAAACTCGCCCGACTCGTTGAAGGAGCCGCCACCATTGATCCCCTTCCTCAGCTCCAGTCAAAGATGCGTAGCGGGGCCCACAGACTACGTCGAAGAAAAACTCCTCTAGACTCGGCGCAATTTCTTCGAATTGTTCACTCATCCACCACTCAACGCCCGCGTCAGGAAAGTGCCAGACGGACTCGTCGAGGCGATTAATGAACCATGGTTCATCACTCACAACTCCCGCACAGAACCACCCCTCCTTAGCCAACCGAGCCGGCGACCCCTCAGAGGACTCTGCATAGAACTGCATGCTGGCGACAGTTTTCGAGTCGAACATCACCACAGGCCCACATATAAAGCCATCGACGATTTCCAACATCTCTGAGTAGGATGCGGGCACCCCGGGGGGGACAGCCCAACCATTCACCTTGGGCGCGGGTAGGGAGTTCATCATCCGCCACTCCGACTCGGTCATCAGTAGCGACCGCATCCGATCAACTAAACCACCCGCTTCGACACCAGTCACGGTCCCTCGATTCTAATTTTGATGGGCGTAAAGTCCGGGAGACTGCGAATCTGTGGCCAGATCTGACGGCTTCCGATCTCTTGGTTGGTGAACCTGTCGAGCATCCTGAGGTTGTAGGCGGCATCGGGGCCGCCGAGCTGCAGCTCCCAGACATGGTCGGGATCCATCCGAGTGAGGATTCTACTCTTCAAGGAGTCCGCGAATGCAGGGTTGGTCTCCCCATACTGATCATAAACTCGACGGATCAGGTCCCCTTTGTACTTACCCGTGACTGACTTATCTCTCGCCACCGGATTTGGCGCCTTGAAGAGCAAGCCGGCATCGCTGAGCGCCTGAAGCTGTGCCGCCTTACGCCTGAAGTCGGACTTGGGCATTCCGGGCCGCCAGGAGACCGTCACCTCTTCTGCGGCTAGGTCCGGGCGGGCGCCTTCACCAACACCAAGATTGGCGCAGAATTCAGACCATTGCGGTCCAGAGAAGCGACTGCCGTCGTCCCGCTGCCAATTTCCGCTGAAGCATGGATTCGGCCGCTCCCCATTCCCTTGAGAAGCTCCTGACAACCCCGCGACCGTGGGAGCCGATTCTCCGCGCCCATCCGAGGTGACCCTTGGTGCCGAAATGTTGTTGGGGTTATTGCCGATCTGACCACTACCCGTGACCAACGACTCGGTCGCGCCTCGGACGCTTCCGGTTTTGTGCGGCCTGGCGTCCACGTCGAGCAACCAGGGCGTACGGCAGAGTTGGCCGCTAGTGAGGCCTGCAGCGAAGGATTTCAGGACGCAAGGTGGGGTTTGTGGTGGGGTGTTGCAATTCCTGGTGCAGGGTGCGCCGTTGCCGGGCCCGCTGCCGGCGATCGGTGCGGTTCCTGGTGGGCTTCCTGGTGCGTAGACCCAACTACACGAAGCGGAGTGCGGATTCCGTTCGCAGTAGTGCTGCGTAGGCAGACTGGGGGCGCCGCTTCCATAGCCAGGCGACGAGCCAGAGTGGCTTGGCGTGGGAGATGGCTGGCTTGAAGGTGCCGGGCCTGGGCGGGAAAGTGGCCCCCGAGGGGCTTGCGCGCTAGGGCTTGGGTGTGGCTTAGTTTCGCTCCAGCGCCATTGAATATCCGGAGCAGAAACCCCAGTATTCTTTGGCTTGGTAACAACATAAAATAGGACAGCGATTCCGAGGACGACCAACGCAGCCGACGGACTAATTGCGCAGGCTCCGCAGTGTCCAGATGGGTCACTCACCGTCGTGGGACTGGAGTTGGCGTAGCTGTAGCGGTTCGTCTGCGTGACGGGGTCTGGGCTGAGAGTCCAGGTGTCGCGGCTGGTGAAAGCGCCAGCCGAGCTGTCGTACCAGCGGGCGTGGGCGTTGGTTTGCGCGGTGTCGGGGTCGGTCCAGCCGCCTTGGTAGCCGAGGGGCAGCGTGCCGGTGACCGCGGTGGGCTGGCCATAGGGCTGATAGGCGCGGGAAGCGGCGAGGTCGCCGGTGCTGGGGTTACTGGCGGCGATGAGGTCGTTGTGGATGCCGTCGGTTATGAGGTTGCGCGCGGCGGCGGTGCCGGCCTTGTCGGATAGCGGCTGCCCGTCGGGGCTGCGGAGTATGACGGTGTCTTGGGTCGGGGTGTCGGGCGTGCGGATGGGTTGGTTGGTCAGGTCGTTGTAAAGGAAGGGCAGGGTGTTGCGTTGGGCGAGGCGGTCGAGGGCGTCGTAGGTGTAGTTGACGGTGTAACCGGTGCTGGTGGCTTGGGTGAGGCGTTCGAAGGCGTCGAAGGTGTTGATGTCGACGGTGGTGCCGGTGGTGTGGGTGGAGAGGGTGCCTCGGGGGGTCCAGGTCCAGGCTTCTGCGGGTTGGGCTGCGCCGTTGGCGGTGGTGGTGCGGTTGCGGGCGTCGTAGGTGGTCGTTCGGGTGCCGGTGGGGTTGGTGACGGTGGTGCGGTTGGAGGCGTTGTCGTAGCCGTAGGTGGTTTGTTGGTTGGTTGGTGATTTCCAGGTGGTGAGTCGGGCGAGGCCGTCGTAGCCGTAGGTGTTGGTGCCGGCGCCGGTGACGCCGGTGGTGGTTTTGGTGAGGAGCAGGTCGTCTTTGTCGTAGGTGTAGGTGGTGGAGGCGGTGGTGGTGCCGTTGGGTTTCTTGTAGGTGTCGGTGGCGAGGCGGCCGAAGCTGTCGTAGGTGTAGGCCCGGGTCGGTCCGCCGCTGCCGTAGGTGGTCTGGCCGAGTTGGCCGTTGTTCTTGTAGACGTTGGTGGCGGTGACTCCGGTGAGGGGGTCAGCGGTGGTGGCGAGGGCGCCGGCGGTGTTGTAGGTGAAGGTTGCGGTGCCGGCAGCGTCGGTGCGGTTGGTGAGGTTGCCCTCGCCGTCGTAGGTGTAGGTGGCGTCGCCTGCCGCGCCGGTGACGCTGGTGAGCTGGTCGCGGTCGTTCCAGGTGTAGTTGGTGGCGCCGTTGGGCCCGCCGACACTGGTGATACGGCCGTTGAGGTCGTAGCCGAGTTGGCGGGTGGCGGTGGTGGCTTCGGCTCCGGTGCCGGTTTCCTGGGTCAGGTTGCCGAGCTTGTCGTAGGTGAGAATTCGGCTGACGTTGCCGGGGAGTCGGTAGGTGACGGGTTGCCCGGCGGCGTCGTAAGTGGTGGTCCAGGTGCGGTCAGCGGGGTTCGGGTGTGCGGTGGTGGCGGGCTCGATGACTGAGGCGGTCTGACCCCATGGGGTGTAGGTGTAGGTGGTGGCGTTGGCGTTGCCATCGACCATGCGGGTGCGTTGGCCGGTCAGGTCGTAGCCGAGTTCGACGGTGACGGCCGTCGTCGCGTCCGCCGGGTTGACGCGCTGAGTGATGGCGGTGAGTTGACCAGCATTGTCGTACCCGTACTGGCTGGTTCGGCCTTCGCGGCTGGTGACGGTGAGCGGCTGGCTTGCGCCGTTGTAGGTGGCGGTTGCGGTTCGCAGGGTGGTGGCGCAGGCGCCGGTCGTGGTGGTGGTGCAGTCGGCGGTGGCGGTGAGGCGCCCGGCGAGGTCGTAGATCTGGGTGGTGACGGGGTCGACGTAGGTGGTGTCCTTGCCCTTCACCGAGGTGAGGGGCCGGCCGGCCATGTCGTAGGTGTACTGGGTGAACCGGCCGGTGGGGTCGGTGACTTTGAGTGGCTCGCCGGCGGTGTTGTAGGTGGTCGTCGTGGTGTGGTTGAGCGGTGTGGTGACGGTGGTGAGGTTGCCGGCGGGGTCGTAGGCGAGGTTGGTGGTCAGGTAGAGCGTGTTGCCGGTGGTGCGGTCGCTGACGGTGGCCGTGATTTGTTGGCCGAGGTCGTTGTAGGTGGCCGAGGTCGATCCGCCGGTGGGGTCGGCTGCGGACAGTAGGTCCCCGACTCGGTCGTAGGTGTAGGTCCAGACGGGTGTGGTTTTGGGTCCGTCGTCGTCGGGGTCGGGCAGGGTGCGGGTGAGCGGTCGCCCGTAGGGGTCGTAGGTGTGGGTGGTGATCCGGCCGAGGGGGTCGGTGGTGTGGTCGACCAGGCCTTGGGAGTTGTAGGCGGTTTGGTAGGTGCCGGTAAGGGCGACACCGCCTGGAGTGGTGTAGGTCGGCAGGCTGACGCTGGTAGGCCGGCCGGCGGGGTCGACGCTGGCGGTGGTGGTGTTGCCGTTGGCGTCGCGAATGTGGGTGGTGTCGCCGAATGTGTTGTAGCCGATGGTGGTGACGGGCACGGCGGTGGTGCTGGCGCCGTTATTCCAGACGGTGCGGGTGGCGCCGGTGGTGGTAACGGGGTTGCCGAGTGGGTCGTAGGTGGCGCTGGCGGTGACGCCGGCCGGGTCGGTGGTGTGGGTGACGAGGCCGCGGGCGTCGCGTTGGTAGACGGTGGTGAGGGCGGCGGGGGTGCCGCCGGTGTTGGCGACGGTCTCGGTCAGGATCCGGCCGATGTCGTCGTAGGTGTAGCTGGTGGATTCGGCGCGGCCGGGTGAGGCAGCACCGGTGCGCGTGAGGGTGGCGATGGTGCCATCCAGGTTGCGGCTGTAGATGACCGCGCGGTCCAGGCCGGCAGGGTCGAGGTGTTCTTCCTTGATGTAGCCGGCCTTGTCGTAGATCGTCGTGGTGCGGATGTCACCCATGGCGATCTGCAGGTTGGGTTGTCCGGCGGCGTTGTAGTCGCTCTTGCTGAGCTGGGTTTCGCTGGTGATGTCGCCGCTGGTATTGCGGCGGACCCTGCTGCTGGTCGCGGGCAGGTTGTCGCCATAGTAGGTGTAGGCGGTTTCGCGGCCCATGGCGTCGACGACAGAGGCGAGGCGGCCGGCGGGGTCGTAGGCGCGGGAGTCCAGGACGAGGCGTGTGGCGGTGGGATTCATCGGGTCGACGCCGTCGCCGACAGCGGCGGTCTCGGTGCGACGGTGTGCCTCGTCGTAGGTGTACTCATAGATGAGGCCGCTGGGCTGGGTGACCTTGGTGAGGTCTCCCCTGCTGTCGTAGTCCTGGTCAACCGTTTTGGCGTCGGGGGTTGTGGTCAGGTCGGGGCGGCCTGCGGCGTCGTAGGTCCAGATCCAGGTGCGGTCGGGGTCGTCGCCGGTGATGTCGTCGATGACCTGGCGGGTACGTAGGCCGAGGTCGTTGTAGGTGTAGGTGCTCTTTGCCTGGTGCGTGACGCCGGTGACCGCGTTGGTGACGGGTGGGCCGGTGGTGGTGGCGACCTGCGACAGGGCGTTGTAGGTGTAGCTGGTGGTGCTGAAGGCGTTCCCGTCGGCGGGGGCAATCGTGATGGTGGTGACGCGGCCGAGTGCGTCGCGGGTATAGGTGGTGGTCAGCCCAACAGGGTCGACGGTGCGGACCAGGTCACCCGAGGAGTTGTAGTAGTTGCGGGTGGTTTTGCCGTTGCGGGCAGTTGCGGTCAATTGCAGCCCGGCCGGGATGGTGCCGGTGCCCGCGGGTTCGGCGGCCTCGGAGCCGGTGGAGTAGGTGTAGGACTCCGTGGGCGAGGTGGAGTAGCCGGCGGGTGCGGGGTAGCTGACGGCGGTGATGTGCCCGATGGTGTCGAGGGTGTGCGTGACGCGGTAGGTGGTGTCGGTGGCGGAGGCAGAACGGGCGTCTGCCGTCCAGGTCCGCACGTCGTTGCGCGGGTCGAGCGGGTTCGTGGCGTTGAGGTAGTAGCCGGCGTAGCTGGTGTTGCACTCAGTGCTGGTTCTGCAGGTGGTGCGGCCGAGGACGTTGCCGCGGGCGTCGGTGTCGTAGGTGGTGGTGTTGTTGTTGGCGTCGGTGTACTTGGAGACGAAACCGCGGGCGTTGTAGGTCCATTTCTGTTCGCCGAAGGTGTCCTCGCGGCTGACGAGGCGGCCGCCGTGGTCGATGTCGTGGCGGTATGTGATGGGTTCGGCGTTGTCCGGTGCCAGGACGACGACGCGTTTGCCGTTGTCCGGTGTGGGGTTGCCGAGGTCCCAGGTGGCGCCGTTGCGGTCGGTCAGGGTGGTCACGCGGCCGCTTGGCCCGTCGTAGGCGACGGTGAGGGCGGTATGCCCGCCGGGATCGGTGACGGTGGTGAGCCGCTGTGTCGCGGTGCGGGCGGCCCAGTGCGCGGAGACCTGGTTGGCGCCGAGGGGGTGCTTGTAGTAGGCGGCTTCGTCGATGAGGCCGGTGAAGGGAAAGTTCCCGGTCGGGGTGCCGGTCCAGCCGCTGCCGCCGCGGCCGTTTCCGATAGAGGCGTGGGCCATGTCGCGGTAGTCGATCAGCTGGCCGGTCAGCTGGCCGATCCTGACGCCGTCGAGGTACAGCTGCTGGGCGTCAACGGCGCCGGAGAGCACGACGTGGTGCCATTGCCCGTCGTCCACGCGGGCCGAGGACGTCATCTGGGTTTGGCTTTGGGTGGTCGTCCAAATCTTGGCCCGCAGCACGCCGTTGGTGTCGACGTAGAGCATGGGCAGTGTCTGGGAGGGGGTGTGGCTGAGGTCGGTGTTCTGCATGCCGAACAGCACGCCGTTCTCGCCGGTGCCGGCCTTGAACCACAGTTCCACGGCGACGCCCATGGAGGTGTTCGTCAGGTTCTTCGGCAGTTCGACGGCGGTGGTGCTTGTAGCGCCGAAGTCAGCGGCGGTGTCCGGAGATCCGGCCAGTGCCCCTGCTACGCCGAGGGTGACGTCTTGATAGGAGCCGTCACGGTCACCGGCTTTGGTGGCGACGACGTTGGTGGCGTCCTGCGTGTCTGCAGCCTCGCCGAGGGGCCAGTAGGCAGCCGGGTTGTCGTCGGTGACCACCGAGCGGTAGTGCGATGACGCGGTGTAGGCGTAGGTGGTGCATGACTGTGCAGACAGCGGCGTGCAGACTTGGGTAAGGGTGTCGCCGGTGTAGGTGTAGGTCCACCTGGGCGCGGTCTCGCTACTGGCGGGGGTGTCGGTCGCGACAGAGGTGACGTGGCCGCCGGTCCAGGTCAGGTGCAGTGAACGGTTGCTGCCGTTGTCAGTGATCGTGGTCAGCTCGTTGTTGCTGTTATAGGTGTAGCTCTGGATGCGGCCATCGGCGTCTGCGACGGAGGTCAGCCGGCCGTTGGCGTTGAAGATCCGCCGGGTGCCGGTGGAGTCGCGCAGGGTCCAGACGGTCGGGCTGCCAGCGGCGACCAAGGTCAGGGTTGATCCCTGTGGGGAGGCGTAGGTGCCGTCCGGGTTGCGGCCGAAGCGCAGCTGTCCGCCGGAGGCGAGCGTCACCAGAACGTTGTCGGAGCCGTCGGAGTCGGTGGTCAGCCGCTGATCGATCGGGCTGCTCCAACCCGCGCCGAACGCCCCGGATGCTCGCAGGTCCTGCGAGTTGTAGGTCCGGGTCATCGTCAACGCAGGTCCGGCGACCGCCACGGCAGCGTCGGTCACCGTGGTGGAGTAGTTGCCGACGTACGGGTTGAGGCCCGCCACCGCCGGATCGTTGCCGGCCCCGGCGAGATGGCTCGACACCTCAGGCTGCGCCACTGTCGGCGTGAACACGTACGGCCCGAGTTCCGGGGTGGATGCCTGGGTGTCGGACAGGGTGACATACCAGTGTGCGGGCTGCTGCCAGGTCAGCAGCCCGCTAGGCACTGCCCAGGCCGTCGACGATCGCCATGCCGTGCTCTGACAGCCGGACGGTGCCGCCGGGGTGCCCTTGCAGATGCGGAACTTCACCTGCCGGCCGCCGGCCGGGGTGTTGTCCGGGTCGAGGTAGTCCACCCACAGGCTCGGGGTGAGGGAGTCGGTGAAGCCGTTATGCGGCGGGAACACGCCGCCGTCGCCGATGGTCGGCGCGCCATTGCTCACGGTGAAGGTGCTCTGGCCGAACGGGATGCCGTAGGTGCTGTTGAACGAGGCGCCGGACGGGTTCACCATGTCCAGGCGGAGGATGTAGGTGCCCAACCCGAGCGACTCGACCTGGATGGGCACGTCGGCGTACTGGTGCGGGCCGACGTTCTTCGGCATCGCGTAGAGCGGCCCGCTACGCAGAAGCGTCCCGCCGGCGCTGAGAATCTTGTACGTCAGCCGATAACCGTTCGTCGGGGTCCAGGTCGTCGAACCCCAGTTCGTCACCCGTGCCGTAATCTTCCCGGCCGACGCGGCAGTGACCGGCGGGTTGAAGCTCGGCGAGGGAAGCGAGTACTTGGCGCCCTGGTCGGAGTAGTTCAGGTCGATGTATGGGCGAGCCGTGGAGTTCGAGAAGTTCGCCGACGCGAACCGCTTCCAGGCATAGCTGTCGGTCTCCGACGCCCGCACCGTCAGCCCGTAGAACGCCTCGGTGCCGTGCAGCCACTTCATCACCCGGTCCGGCGGCAGCGAGAAGCCGGCCCAGTTGCCGCTCGGGCAGTCGTAGTAGCCGTGAGCGAACGACCCGGTAGCGAGCCGGTTCGCCGAGTCGTACGACGGCCCGGCCCACGTCTTGGTCGTCGATCCCGACCATGACTTGGTCACCGCGTACACGTTGACGCTGCGGGCTCTGCAGGAGTAGGACCAGAAGTTCCACAGCTGCAACGTCGCGCCAAGGACATAGCGGTTCGGCCTCGACGCCTTCAGATCGTTGAAGTGCAGGTACGACGCGGCCCGCTCGGTGCCACCGTTGTAGGTGCCCACCAGCAGGTCACCCTCGGCGGAGTTGTTGCGGTTGGCGTGGTCACGCTTCGACACGTACGTGTCGTCGGTCTCCGCGTTGTCGGTGAACGAGGGGTCGACAATGACCGGGAACACCCGCGAAGGATCCCGCAGCCACTGGGCGTCCAGGTCGACCTGCAACAGCCACCCGGTAGCCTGACGCTGCAGCGAGTATCGGACGTTGTCCGTCCGCTCCCCCGTACCACGACGGGGGTGGACGTTCGAATCAACCATGAACCCCGGCGGGATGACACCCCGCACCGCACCACTTGCGTCGGTGAACTCGACTTCACCGGTGGCGTCGTTGAGCGCCGGAGTGACGCCCTTGACGGTCAGCGGGAAGGTCCATGTCGTCGGGGCGTCAGCGGAGTGCAGGACGATCTCTTCCTTGAGGCCCCACTCCATCGGCGTCAGCTTCACGTCGGACGCCGCACGCACACCGGTGAACGTGGCCGTCGACTCCTCAACCGACGACGTGACCGCAGCAGCACCGTCAACCGCGAAGGACACCGCAGCGTCCTCGCCCAACGACAATGTCGCCATCTGCGGATCGTTGCTGCGAGAGGCGATACTCACATCCGCGGCGGATGCCGGCGCGTACCGGCCATCGGCCCGTCGGGACAACCGGTTATCGATCGGCTTCCACGCTCCAGCGCCGTCACGGATGAAGGCCGGACCGTCGTAGACCCGCAGCGTCTTCGTGCCATCAGGATTGACGAACTCGGTCGTGCGCTCCGTACGGGCATCCGACCGCTCGACGGAACGGCCGGCGACGACTCCACCGCTGGCGCCTCCCACCTCCGAGAGCGAAGACGCCTCCTGCCCGGCCTCACCCTGCCCAGGCACCTTCACCGCAGGGAACGTCTGCTCGGCACCGACCGCGCCTGGCACAGGCGGACGCGCTGCGCTGCCTCCGGCTGACCCGGCAAACGACGTCCGCGCGGTTGTCGCCTCATGCGACGGTAATCCCGCTACCCCTGCACGTTGAGAAGGCTTGACCGCGGTGGCGCCCGCCGGCGCCGCAGGCGATGCCGTCACCGGCTGCGGAGGCACCGCCGACAGCAACGACGCCACCATGCTGAACGTCAACAAACCTGCGAGGGAGTACCTGCGCCGAGCCCAGCGGCCCACAGCCGCAACACTCATGGCGGATCCACGAAACGCACCGGCCACCGCAGTCTCCTCAAGGTCAGCAGGGTGCGCTGACAGTAAAGATCACTAACGGACCAGAGCAAGAGGCAGCACAAACTGCAAGGACGACTCAGCCAAGATCGATCAAATCCGACACGACGATCTACACAGCGTCACTCGCGAGCGGACGTTCAACCAGCTCAGCCGATGCATTTCGCAGCGAAAGACATCAATCAGGCGGTTCGCGACAGGACGCACCTGGATGACCGGATACCGGCGATCAGTAGGTGTTGCGAGCGGCAAAGCAGATCCGACTCGGACAGCAGGTACCGCGCGAACGGGTAGCCTTGAGGCCGAGCGGAAGGCGGGCTCGGTCGGCGGGCGAACGTGATCACGGGTGGTACATGACTCGCCCTCAGCCCAACGATGCACGCCATCGCGAGCAGGCGCGGCCACTCGCCGTGCCTCGCTCTGGGCAGCACGAGCCCGGGCCGCCCGGCCCAACACCCGGCGCTCAAAGGAGCGAGGGTCTTGAACCCAAGACAACCTCTTGTCGAGTCCTCTCAGGACTTGTCATTGGTTGCCAAAACCCCTTGTTACCGTCCGTAGCCATCCCACCCTTGTCATTGACTGTCAGAAGTAGGCGCTGAGCTGCGCAGACATGATTAAGCAATGATCGCTACTTGTCACTGGTTGTCAACCACGCGCGGCGGTTTTCGGGGGGTAAACGAGGGGACCGACAGGGCGTCGCCAGTCCAGCGCGTCCCGCTCCCCCATCAGCAGAACACCCGTCACCAAGGGAACGGCGCGCCCCTACCCATCGCTACACGCTGGCCGCAGGCTTGGGGGTTCGTGTCGGTTGATCGACACGAACCGATCCCCAACCCGGGCTGGACCCAGTTGCGCAGCGTCTCGTGGTTGACACCCCGCTCCCGGCCCACGTCACGGATTGTGCGACCGGAGTCGAGCACCAACGCCGCGGTCTGGCGCCGGAACTCCTCGGGGTACTTGCTCCGTCCAGCCACAGCGTTTCCTCCTCCTCGGCAGGATGCCAAGTCAGGAGGTGTCCGGTCTCAGGGCGTCACTTCAAGGCTGGGCTCACCTTCTCCGGCCCCGTCCGCCGCCACCGCGAGCGCCACGCATATGCGTCCCTCCCCCGCCATCGTCGGGCCACAGGAGCCGGCCCGGTGCGCAGATCAGCCACAACGAATGAATGGGGCGCGGTACCGGTCGGGTCTGGCTGCTGCTACCCGCCGGCGGTTCATACCTGCGCCTCGACCCATCGACAGCCTCGCCGACGCCATCGGTTCGATCACCGCATCCACCGACATCCGACGCCGCTCCACCGCCCGCGTCCGCGGTCAGCGCGCTGGGTTGCCGCAGCAGATGTGCCGTGATACGTTCCCCGGCTTGCTTCACCTGGGACGAGGGAAATCAGATGGCTAAGGAACGGGAAGGCCACGCCGATATTCGCGCCAAGCTGAGGGCTGCCGGCTATCGGCTGGTCCAGCTTGATCCCAAGATCGACAGCCACTCCAACCGCCGCGTTGACGCGCTCGCGTACGCCGCGAACGTTGACGGCGACCTCGTCCCGTGGCTCGCTGTCGAGGCCAAGAACGGCGCAAACATTAAGCCGGAAGTGGCGCTCTCGCAGCTGCGCAGGTGGCGTGAGCTGCTCGGCACGGTGGAGCACTATGCCGTTATCAACGGCCAGTGGTTCCGTGCCGACCGCAGCATGCGTTCGATGGAGCCGGCCGATGGTCCGGTGGGTCCCGCCTACGGTGACTCTGGATTCTTGACGGATCCTGCACTGGCCACCTCACTTCTGATGGATCGTCTGTGGTTCGAGACGGAGAAGGCCGGCGGCAAGGGTCATCGCCTCGACTTCTTCGTCCCTCCGGCCGACTTGCTGGCGGAGACGGCGATTCCCGGGATCAAGACCGCTGGCGGTGAGTTCATTCCGGTCCGTCACGACGTGCTTTGGCAGGCCCGACGTCGAGCGCTCGCGTCCTTCGTGCTGAGGGGGCCACACGCTGGGGAGCACACCACCGCTCCGGTGATCGCCGACGCTGTCGGCCGCCTCACCGGCAAGAAGCTCGTCGGCACAGTCCTTGATCCCTTCTGCGGCACAGGAAACTTCCTCTGGGCCGCGATGGATCGCGCACGGGAGCTGGACGGTCGAGTCAAGTTCGTCGGGCAGGAGATCAACACCCAGCTGGCCGAGCTTGCCGAGCAGATTGCTCGGACTGCACCGGCGCCGGCCACGATCACCACTGGCGACTCCTTCACCACGGAGCTCCCCGAGGCGGACATCATCGTGACGGCCCCGCCATTCGGACCCCCTGTGCGGCGGCCGTGGACCCTGCTCATTGGGGTACCCGCACGAGAGTTGGAGGTTGCTGCGATCGACCTATGCCTGCGCAAGCTGCGCCCCGGTGGTCGCGCGGTGTTCCTGCTGCCGAACAACATCACCTTCAAAAGACGCTGGAGGCGTACCGCCGATACCTTGCGAACGAGTACCGCGTCGGCGCCCTGATCGGCCTCCCGGCGGGTGCACTCGAGGGCGCCACAATCCGCGCTGTGCTCCTGGTGATCGACCGCGCCGAGCCAGGGGAGACCTTTGTCGCCCAGCTTGGCGACGACTGGGCGGCTCAGCTCTCAGAGACCGGCGCGGCCATGAACGCGGCGCTTGAGCACCTGGACGGCGAGTAGATCGTCATGTTCACTAGTGCGATTCTCGATTTGCGGCTAGAGCGGAACTGGGAGCCCGGCCGCCTCACCGCCGAGGCGTTCCGATGGCCCGGCTCGGATCGCGAGTTTCCGCTCCGCGAGCTCGCAACCCGTCTCGCCCCGCGCTCATTCGCGGACGCCGGCTCACCGGTGGTGACTCCGGCGAGCGTTGACCCCGCGAGCGGCGGCGTCCGGCGACGGAGCAAGAAGTACCAGGGCTCAGTCTTCCAGGTTGGTACCGAGCTACGTCCCGGCGACGTGTTGGTGCCCCGCGTCGGCCTCGGCCCGGCCGTGCTGGTCTCTGAACACCTCCGCGGCGCGCTAGTTGCCGCGCGCTTCTCAGCATTGCGCCCGCTCGAGTCGGAGCTCGGCTTGTGGCTTTGGGGCTTACTAAGCAGCGAGAGCGGGCGCCGCCTGCGGGCCAATCTTTCGCAGGGTGCGGCCCTCGCTGCTGTCGAGACGTCGTCGCTTCTTGATGCCACCGTTCCAGTCCCGCCAGTCGAACGACTGCGCCGGGTCACCGGCCCCCTCCGTGCCATCGAGGACTCGACACACGTCGACGAGGAAGAGGCGGTCGAGACTTGGTGGCAGACGACGGATCTGCGGACGACCGAATGGCGCACCGCGCTCGCGACGCCAGACCCGTCGATCCTGACTGCAGGCGAGCCGCTGGCGAACTTCTGCCGCGAGGTCGTGCGCGGCAGGAACACGCGCAGGCTCGCCATTGAGGAGGAAGCACCGGGCTACCTGCCCGTCGCCGACGTCTCGATGCTTGGGGGAAAGGCTCCCCGTCGCTGGGTGCCCGAACAAGAGGGGAATCCGACGGTTGCGCAGCCGGGCGACCTCTTGATGGCGGCCCTCGGGAATCTGCCGCACGCTCGCATTGCCGATGCTCGTGTGGTCGCCGACAGCCACGTCCTGGTACTCCGGCTGCGGAATCCCTCGCTCGGCCCCGCGCTGGCGCACTACCTCAACGGGCAAGATGCGTATCGGGTGCGACAGGTGTTCACCGTCGGAGCGCAGATCCCGTCGATCTCCGCGACCGACCTTGGGCGCATCCCGGTGCCCGCGGCGGCTCTGGAGCCGGTCGAAACGACGGCAGTCGTCCTTCCGCTGGCCCAGCGTCTGGAGCTGGTCCTGTGGGAGAGCTGACCTGCCAGCTCTCGCCGCTGGTCTTCGCCGAGCTCTATTACCTGCTGTTAGCGAACGGTGACCTCGGCGGCGAGCTCGGCGACCGACTCGGGGAGATCGGCTGCGACCTGGAGTGGCTCGAGGCCCGGGCGCAGGACTATGACGCCAAGTGGTGCTTCGATGCGCCCTCGCTCGAGACCGCGAATGCCGACGACTGGGCGTTGTCCGTGGAGCACTCCAAACTCGCCACCTGGCTGCTCGCCGGCCTCCGAAACACCGGAGTCTCCGATGAACTCTCCTCGAATCTCGTAGACGCGGTCCAGCGGCGCATGAACAACGATGCACCCCAGCTGGACGTTCGTCCCCAGTCACTCTCACCAATCATTCGCGGTTGGACGCTCGGCATGGCGGCCGGCACGCTCGATCCAGCACTGCCGATGCTGCTGGCCTGGTACCCGACGGACCAGCACATCAGCGCGGCGTACAAGGGGCTCGTCGAGCAGGTCCTACACCTTCACGGCATCGCCGAGCCCTGGCCAGAGTTGGCAGGCACCGCGCTCTACGTGCGAACCGGTGGCCTCGCCGAGGCCCTTCGGCCCGCCCCCGAACCGGCCCCGGGTGAACGGAAGCGTGGCCTCCAGTACTCCATCGACCTGCTCATGAGGGAGGCGAAGCCGCAGGCGCCTCTACACGTGTGGGACCGCCTCCGCGGCAACTGGATGGACTGGGTCGACAGGCGGAACATCCTCACGCACGTCAAACCCGGCGAGGACTCCACCTCGACGTTTGAGGACAACGCTGCTCAGGTGCGCACCTGGTACGAGATCCATTTGACCGTCCTCGGGATCACGCAGTTCATCTGTCAAGAGGTCTCGCTTGAGCTCCAGGAGAGCGTCCCGCCCGGCCTGCGCAACAACGACCCGTGGGAGTACCTGCAGCACGACGTGAAGACCAGTTGGGACTGACAGTGTTCATGGCCCGCGCAGTCTCGCCGCTGCAGGACGCTGTCGTTGATGCCCTCACCTGCCTTTCACACTCGGGCGGATGGTTTGGCCGATAGCCAGCCACCGCACTACAACTCGCGCCGGAGCTCGACATCAGGGATCCCACCTTGAAGACGGGCTATACGGCCCAAATCCACCATCGGAACTGGGGGGCGCCGTCTCACCTTTTAACGAACACTTTCGCGGATCAGTGGAGTGCCCCTGCGAACCGCAGGTCACCCCGTACTCGAAAGATTCCGGGTGCGACTTGCTCTGACTGGTCGCGAATATTCTCGCGCAGCGTCATTGGCCACCGCGTATCCTCCGACCATAGAGCCGACATGAGGCTGGCCTCGTTCAGATCACTTGTTGATAGGTCCGCACTGATTAAGTGGGCAGCTTCGCAGCTGGCGTGCCGGAGGCTTGCCCTGGCAAGATCAGTTCCCGTCAGGTTCGCACCGCGTAGGTTCGCCCAACTTAGATCCGCTCCGACTAACCGCGCTCCGGCAAGATCGGCATCATCGAAGCCAGCTCGACCAAGTTCAGCATTCTCGAAAGTGGCGGCCGAGAGATCTGCCTGATCGAGTCGCGCGTTCCGCAGATCCGCGTCGCGGAATGTGGCGCCGGGCGCTGCCGCTCTTACCAGACTCGCAGCCCGCAGGTTGGCGCCGACCAAGTCACTTTCCCGCATTGTGGCTTCGTCGAGCTTCGCTCCTCGTAGGTCAGCGTTGCGCACTGTCGCTCCATCGAGGGCGGCTGCAGTCAGATCCGCGCCCGCCAAATCGAGGCCGGAAAGCTGAGCGCCTGTCAGGTCAGCGCCGGCCAAGTCCGCTCCCCGCAGGCCACGGCCAGGGGGAACGGTTGGCTCGAGCCCCGAGCGCTGTGCTGCGACCACTGACAGCATCGCGTGGCGTGTCGTCCATGCCTCATCCGCCTCCGGGTACGCAACGGCGAGCAGTTCAGCTGCCAGGTCGAAAAACTCCCGGCGCGTGTCGTTGCTCATACTCGACTCCGTTCCCGCCAACGCAGTCTCGACTCCGGCCGAGCGGACACGCAGATCGGGCATCGATTGCGCAAAGGGGGTTGGTCTAAGACCGCGACGGCGCCGAGCACTGCCTGACGAATCGCCCTAGACCCTGAAGCTTCTTTTTCCACCGCAGTGCTGTCAAGCACTTGGGCGACTATACGCTCCCAATGGTCTTGGGCTTGTCGCCAGTTCTCGGCGTGCAACTTGACGAAAGAGGCGGCAAATCCCTCTCGCACGGCGAAATCCCCCTTGGCGAAAACCAAGTCTTGCAATCTTGGGATCAGATCAGGCATCTTCCTCGCCACCGAGCACGCGCAGGGGTGGCGTCGTACGCCGGGACGAGATGAAGTCGTTCACGACCCAGCCGGCGACCGCGCCGGCAACGGCCGGTCCGACTAGCCACCCGGCTAGTGACAAGGGCCAGGCCAAGTAGGAAAAGGCGACGTCACCGGGTGAGGTGATGCCGATGGTCACGTTGTACGCCCTCTGCCAACCGATGCAGAATCCGTTCACGATGTAGAGGGCCGCCATCAGAGACACAATGCCGACGCCCCAAGAAGAGATCCAGAAGCGAAACCCACCATGTCGGGGCATCGAGCGACGCGACCGGCGCATCCGCTCCCGCAGTCGTTCCTTGGGTGGGGGCGGCAGGTCTACGCTACCCACTGATCGGGTTGGCACTGAGTCAAGTTTCCGAACAGGCGACCCAGGAGCCACGCTAGACCGTGCCGGAGGCCGAACTGCATGTCGAACGAGGACGAGAACACGCTGACGCTCGCCGAGATCGCGTCACTGCTCGGCTGGTCGGAGCGGCGGACGCAAGCGTTGATCGTGTCGGATCCGCGGTTCCCGACTTCAGACTCCTCCGGCTTCTGGAACAACGTGGAGGTCCAGCGCTGGGCGGCCGAGCAGAACGACATTGGAACGGCCCGTATCGCCGCACCACGATATCACCGGTCCCCTGATCGCCCGGCGCAGTACGTGGGAGCCTCGCTACATGGCGATGGTCGGCACGTCGTAATGACCTGGGCCACCGCAGTTGGCGATCTTCACCTTGTCTACCCGCCGGTGACCGCAGCCCACACAGATCCCGCGGCGGCCGCCAGATGGTTGCCGCCCGACTCGTACGCGATCTGCGTCGTCTGGCCTGACTGGGCTTTCCATGGGCCGGCGCTGGAGTCGGTGCTGGGCGCCAATCCCGAGCGTCAGGTTCAGATCACCTGGACAGACCTGCGTTGGTTCCTTGGCATGCCGGCGCCGTACTGGCTCACGAGCTTGCGCGATCCTAAACGGATGCTGGAGTGGAAGCCCGGTGACCCCACCGTAACCGTAGCTACCCCCGCCGACGTTGACCTAACGCCATGGTTGTTGCTGGCTGCGTTGGAGGACGGCGAGACGCCCGTCCGCCGCACGCTCGTCGGTCTCGCTCGTGAGGCGCAGCGGAGGGCTACCGAGTCGGCCGAGATGCATATGAGCTTGTTCGGTGAATGCGATGACCGGGACGACATAGCTCTCGCCGCCCGTCCCCTAGCCACGCCGGCGGTCCAAGCCTCCGATGTTCCGCGGGATGTTCGGCGGATGGCCTGGAAGGAGATCCTACAACGCGACGACGAACTGGCTTGCGCTTGTGTTAGGGCCGAAGGTGCGTACACCGGCGGACGGGACTCCCCTTTCCCGCAAGCTGCCCGACTCTCGCCGGAACTTGCCGCTACGGTCCTCGAGTGGGCCGCCCTGCTGGTGCCAGCTAACCGGACCGCTGCGCACGCGGCGTTGTTCTACCGTGAAGGGCCAGCCCTGGTCTGCCTAGAAGATCCGGTGACCGGCGCACCGGTAATTCGCACCTGGGAGGGCGAGTACCTTACGTCGGTGCCGTTCGTGCTTCCGACTGACTCGCCTCTGAGCGAGCTCATCCTTGATGACGAGGTGTGGATCCGGACGGCAGACCATCGCTTGTTCCTCGCCCCGATCGGCGACTACGGCGGCGTGTCCTGGGGGTATAGCGGGACCGGGCCCAGCATGCTGGCCGCCCTGGTCGATCGACTCCTCGATGACATCACTTCGCCCGCCACGTCCGAGGTCGACGCGCCGGCAGGCCTGGAGGCGCTCTTTGAGGTCAAGCATCCGGACGGGACTGTGTTCACTCGGGAGCAGCTGGTGCAGGCTCGGTCCGTCCGGCCCACCACTGCCCGGACCAGCGGGGACGTCGAAGAGCAGCCACCAGGCGACGGCGGTCGGCGCGGCGATCCCCACGGATAGGCACCAGCGGCAGAACAGCAGGTACGCCAGCGGGCTGCCCTCGGGCAGCCGGCGGACGATCCTTCCGAGGTCGGCGGGTGATCTCGTCGGCGACGAGATCACCCGGGTCACCCGCGCGACGAAGAGCACCACCACGATCTCGATCAGCCCCGTCACGACTACGATCACATGCAATTGCCACTGCGGCCGGACAGGCGTCGTCGCGTGCCCGGCTGCTCTACCGTGTGCCCATGGCAGAACCAGGCTGGGTCGCCCTGATCGCCGGCTTAGGGGGCACCGCCTTCGGCGCGGCGCTGCAATACGCGCAGGCTGCGGGCCAGGCGCGCCGGGAACGGCGACGTGAACGCGAGAGCTGGTCGCGGGAGGACCGGCGACACTGGATCGAGCAACGCCAGCGGCTCTACCTCGACACGGCCGCGAGCGCCCGCCGTCAGCTCAACTCGTACGTCCACACAATCGCCCCGATCCTCGACCCGCGGGCACGTGAAAATCCGCCGGCGGTCGACTTCGACCCGTCACGCCAGTGGAGGCGCAGCCACGAGGTGCTGAGCGAGTGGGGCCGCCTGCTGACCGAGGTCGAGTTCTACGGCTCTGACGACGTCCGCGACGCCCTGAACAACCTTGACGTGCTTCTCCGCATCCTCGAACTCGCACCGTTCGATGACCAGTCCGCCCCCCTTGGGAAGGCTGAGGATGGCTATGTGGAGGCGGTGGCCCAAATGCGGCGCGACCTCGGCCTGTCGGAGGGTCGCAAGGCACGAATGCGGTCCAGCTTCGGATTCCTCAGCGTCGACCTCGACCAACCGCCGACAGGCGGCGAGGACGGCGACGCTCCGCCCCGGGATGGCGCAGCCTCGCAGGAGCCAGCGCCGTAACCCGATCGCTCGACGATCGAACCCCTGTACGAGTACCGTCCGGGTCGTGCAGTGGCGCAATAGATGACACATCACGATCCGCTGGGACCGGGCCGACAATAGCCCGGCCGGCGTGGTGTCCGTCGAGCGCGTGGTCGATTACCCGGCCGACCTGCGAACGCTGATCGCCAAGGCCCGCGCCGACCCGCACGTGGTCACCTTCCCGTACCGAGGATCCAGTGGGGCCGGTCGAGCAGCGCCCCGATGATCTCCTCCTTGCCGCTCGTCGAGCAGGTCGCAGCTCGGCGCCAGCCAGTCGAAGAACTAAGGCGTGTTTCATAAGCCGGTCAGAGCCACTCGGTGATGATGGTGATGGTCAGGACGGCTTGGAAGCGGACTGCGAGCTTTTCGTAGCGGGTGGCGACGCCGCGGTGGCGTTTGAGTCGGTTGATGCCGTTCTCGACGGCGTGGCGTAGCCGGTAGAGGTCCTTGTCGAAGGTGGGTGGGCGTCCGCCCTTGGAGCCTTTGGCTTTGCGGTGGGCGTCCTGGTCGCTCTTGCTGGGGATGCAGGCCTTGATTCCGCGTGAGCGCAGGTATCGGCGGTTGCCGCGGCTGGTGTAGGCCTTGTCGGCCAGGACCAGGTCGGGGCAGGTGCGGGGCCGGCCGACGCCGAGGCGGGTCACGCGGATGCGGCGCAGGACCGGAATGAACTGCGGGCTGTCCCCGCGATGCCCGGCGGTGACGATCAAGGACAAGACTTTCTGGCCCTGCTCACAGGCCAGATGTGTCTTGGTCGTCAGCCCTCCACGGGAGCGGCCCAGCCCGTGGTCGGCCGGCTCATCATGAACCCCACCGGGTGGTTCCTTCTGCAGATGGCCGTCGGTGCGCGCACCTGCGGCGTGCTGGTGAGCGCGACTGGTCATCGAGTCCACGCTGACCGTCCAGCCGATCCGCCCCCGGGCGTCACCCTGGGCCTGCAACGCTGACAAGATCCGTTCCCAGGTTCCATCGCGCTGCCAACGACGGAACAGTCCGTAGATCGTCGGCCAGGGCGCGTACTCCGCCGGCACGTCGCGCCACGGTGCACCGATCCGAATCCGCCACCGAATCCCGTCGATGAGCTGCCGTTTCTCCCACTTCGGCGGCCGGCCGGTAGACGACGCAGCAGGCAGCAACGGGGCCAGGACAGCCCACTGCGCGTCAGTCAGGTCATGCCGCCTCGTCACCGCTAAGGTGGCCACGAGGTCTCCGGTGCATGGTGCTTCTTGGTCGTTGTACCAAGTACCGGAGACCTCTTCAGTTATCGATCACCGCCACGCCGTGACTTCAACCGGCCAACCCGAGTTCCGAAACACGCCTTAGCTTGATCTTTAACCTCCGAGGGCCCTGTAGGGACCCTGACCGATCACGGAAACAGCCCTTGGCCGATGATCTTCTTGTCTAGGGAAGAGCATCAATAACCAAGGGCTGTTCTGGTGACCAGTGTGCATGAGCGTGCTGCGGCTGACGCCGTCGGGGACCTGGACAGGTTCCGGCGAGAGTTCTACGACTGCCTGACCGCTCGGGCTGAGGCATTGTTCGACCTGACGGACGCGGTGTTGTGCGCCGACGGGCCGGTCCGGTCGTTGGTGGAGTTGTCGCTGGTGGGCGAGCACCGCCGCGGTCACGGGGCGCTGTATGACGCCCTCGCCTGCGGCCAGCTGGACATCGATCGGCTGCGCACGGCCCTCGCCGGGGTGTCGTTGCCGCGGGCAGCTGATGGTCGTCTCGTCCTGGCGGTCGACATCACTTGCTGGCTGCGGCCGGACGCGCACACCTCGCCGCAGCGGATCTTGTGTCACACCTACGGCCGCGGCAAGGATCAGACCATCATGATCCCGGGCTGGCCGTACTCGATGGTCGTGGCCCTGGAATCTGGTCGCAGTTCGTGGACCGCGCCGTTGGACGCGGTGCGGCTGGCGCCTGGTGACGACGCGGCCACGGTCACCGCTGGTCAGCTGCGAGACATCGTGGGCCGGCTGATCGGGGCCGGACAGTGGCAGGCCGGGGACCCGGACATCCTGGTCGTGGCCGATGCTGGTTACGACGCGCCCCGGCTGGCGTTTCTCCTGCGTGACCTGCCCGTGCAGGTCCTCGCCCGGATGCGCTCAGACCGGGTACTACGCCGGGCAGTGCCGCCCCGGCAGCCGGGAACGGTCGGCCGTCCGCCCCGCCACGGCGGCGAGTTCGTCTTCGGCGATCCCAGCACCTGGGGCGAACCCGACGCGGCCACGATCACCGACACCCGTCTCTACGGCAGCGCGTGGGCTCGCGCCTGGGACCGGCTGCACCCCCGGTTGACGCACCGATCCGCCTGGATCGACTCGGCGAAGGTACTGCCGGTCATCGAGGGAACCGTCATCCGGCTGCAAGTCGACCATCTACCCAGCGGCGCGACCCCGAAGCCGGTCTGGCTGTGGTGGTCCGGCGTCGACGCCACCGCCGCCGATGTCGACCGGCTCTGGCAGACGTTCCTGCGCCGCTTCGACATCGAACACACGTTCCGCCTGTTCAAACAGACCCTCGGCTGGACCTGCCCCAAGATCCGCACCCCGCAGGCCGCCGACCGTTGGACCTGGATGATCCTCGCCGCCTACACCCAGCTCCGCCTGGCCCGCGCCCTCGCCGCCGACCTGCGCCGGCCCTGGGAGAAACCCGCACCACCGCAGCGTCTGTCACCCGCCCGCGTCCGCCGAGGGTTTCGGCACCTCCGCCCGAGAGTCACCTGTCCGGCCGGTGCACCCAAACCCTCCCGGGCAGGACCAGGGCGGCCACCCGGCCGCCGCAACACTCACCCCACCCCGCGCTACGACGTCCACACCGCGACCACCACGAACGCCAAGACAGCGGCTGCAAAGAAAACGAAGTCTGTCAATCCACGTCCACGCCGCACAGGTTAAAGATCAAGTTAGTCGATGCCGGCGAACTGCTGCTCGTAGCCGCTGGCGTAGGACGGCCGTCAACGCGCCGAAGTGCGGAAAGGTGCTGAAGACCGCCCAGTCCCGGTCCGGGCCTCGAGCCCGCGCCGTCGGAGGACGAGGCGGCGCATCTGCTCGGTCAGCTCAAGATTCTCCCGTGACGGCGGGTGCGCCAGCTTCGAAGTTGGCCGAATCGGCGGCGGCGTTCCGTTGGAGGGCTCGTCTTTTCGAGCCAATTTTCGTTCGTTGGACAAGAGCCGACGTAGGATCGTCAGCCAACCCGCTACTCCGCAGATAACGATCACCCCGACACCCCATAGTTGGCTGACAGGCTGGTCGACAAGCCAAAAGCCCCCCGCGAGAACGGCTGCTCGCACGACTATAACCAGGGCAAACCGCCAACCCTTGGCCCGTCTCCCGATGATGGGGAGGCCACAAAGCCACCACAAGCAGCCCAGTAGCAGGACAAGCACGAGGGGGATGATCCATTCAACCCAGCTCTCTTGCTTGGTTCGCTTCAACACACACGAATCCTCGC
Source organism: Micromonospora sp. WMMA1949 (assembly GCF_027460145.1). Taxonomy (NCBI): domain Bacteria; kingdom Bacillati; phylum Actinomycetota; class Actinomycetes; order Micromonosporales; family Micromonosporaceae; genus Micromonospora; species Micromonospora sp. WMMA1949. The sequence continues at coordinate 6,520,039 of NZ_JAPZBG010000001.1, forward strand.
CGGCTTGCGTGCGGTTGCGGGAGACCCAAACGTCCATACTCGCCGCCCGAAGGAAGCAGGCAGTTGCGATGACTCTCCTCAGCACGTCGCTAGAAAAACAGTCACGTACGTCGGGCCCCAATGGACGCCCGATACGAAGGCGGTAGCGGGTGATGCTCGTGCAACCTCGACTTTGGTAAGCCGGCAGGTGTAGGGCTTGCGACACTGAGGTGGCCGCTCTGGCCGCCTGCACAGCGGATGTCACCGGTTACTGGGCGGGTACCGACGCTGACCTGACCGACCGACACCGGGCACGAAAGCGAGTCGACGCCGGGCCCCGTCAGGGACAGCGCCGGTCGCGTCGTTCGCCGCCACAGTCCACGCCGGCCCCTCAACGGGCGGGCCTGGCTCGCCTGAGTCGCCAGCCAGCCAACGGTCTTCGCCAGATCGCAGCTGTGCACCTCACTGCCAGCTCTTCATTTCGGCTACCACCTCGGCCGCGCCGCCGGCGCGGCCGCCTGGCATGTCGTACCGCCGGCGCGAGACACGGTGACAACGAACTATTGCCCCGGAATGCCACAAGGGGTCAGCCCTACGAGCCGTACCCGGTGTCTCGGTGTGTCGAGGAAGCTACTCCGGTCGGCTTTCGAAAGGTGCCGGCCCTCCGCAGGCACCGTTCGACCCACCCGGAGAGCTGCTGCTCAGGGCCTCTGGCATGATCCGCTGATGCCCGCCGAGCAAGATCACATCGCCTTCGAGTCTGCTGCCGGGATGGTCCTCATCCCGCCGGGGAACACGCGTCATTCGACGGGCATAGCGGTCTTCGACGACTCCGTCGCAGCGCTGCGCCGGTTCGTCCTCGACAATCTGACTCATGCTGACCGGATCGTCGAGGCGCGCGACCGGCACGACGAGGTCGAGCTGCGCCTGCCGGTGGTGCTGGGCCTCACGCCCCGTCCGGACAACGCCTACAACCCGCAGGCGATCGCGGTGGTCGCACCGTCCGGTAGCGGCGGCTCGGTCATCGATCGGCACATGGGCTACCTGTACGACAGCACCCTGCACTGGGTGGGCGAGAGTCTGCATCGGCTCGCGGCCGCCGCCGCACCGCATGCCATCGGCTGTCACGGCTGGATCGAACTCGAGCCACTTGAAGATCACCATTGGGACGATGACGATGACGATGACGAGGACTGGGAGCCCAGCCGCCACAACCCCTTGACGCGGGCGGAGGCGCGTCGCTTCGGCTACCGGGCCGGCCGTATCCGGCTACATCTGCCAGACGCCGGTCCACTGCACCTGCTCGTCGACGGGTTCGAGGCGGCGAGACCGCCAGCGGCACATGCCCCCGTCGAGGACGCCGTCCGCTCGGGGTTGATTGGACAGTTCGGTCGACTGCTTCGTAGCGCTCTCACCACCCGGGTGGCCACGGGACGCTGGGGTGTCCCGACGCAGCGGAGCCGAATCCAGCAGCGGTGGGACGCCGACGCTTCGGTGGATCTGAAGACCTGGGCGGACTACCGGCAAGTCCCGCACCCGTATGAAGGGGTTCGCGCGGTCAGCCGATCCACCTGGGGATTCGAACGGGTCATCGTCACCGACCGGTCCGGCCTCGAGGTCGGTCGCTACGAGTTGCCCGACGGCCCTCTCACACTGATCGACGAGCGGGTCCGCCCGGACGCCGTCGCGGCCCTACGCGACCACGGTGTCGACGTGTCGCTCCCCGACGACTTCACCGAGCTCAACGAGTTCCCCGACGCGATCATCAGGACCGATCGGTTCCGCGACAATCCGACGGACCGGGAGCAGATCTGGTCCGTGCGGGTGGTGCGCGACGGCGTCGACCTCGACGAGCTACCGGAAGCCGGCATGTACGACCCGGACTCCAACGTTCTGACCGTCTACGCCCGCCCCCATCTCGCTGCGCTGACCACGCTGCTCAAGCGCCACGACGTCCATCCCGCCGAAGTGCACTGGGCGTCGCCTTCGACCACCACCGTCGACCACAACCGGCGGGCCGCCGCGTTCCTGGCCGCGGAGATCGGGCCATTCCGTCCCGTCGTCCGCGACAAGTCGATCTACCGGCTAGGAGGCGGACCGATCGTCGACGACCTCACGGTCGTCCCGGCCTCGTGCAGCCTGACCGCGCGGGCCCTCCACCTGGTACCGGAGCCACACCGTCCCTGGCTGAACGTACGCGCGGCGCGCGAGCCCGTACCAAACGTCGCCGCCTTCACCCTCGAGCTGCAACGCACGCTCCTCGGCAAGATGTTCCACACCCACGACATCGACGACGGCACCCACCCGTGCCGTCTCTGCGGCACGGCGGCGCACAGCACCGGATCCGGGCTCGCGTACTGCTTCGACTGCTGCGTCCTCGCCGACCAGGGCGTCTTGCGGGACAACGGCAGCGACGGGCCGTGGACCGACGCGACGATCTGGGCCCTGCGCCGACTCGCGCAGATCGAGTTCTCCGGTCCACCCTCGAAGGGACAGCTTGCCCACATCACCGTGACCGATCCCGCCCTCGCGGACGAGGCGATGCTGTGCCGGTTCCTCATCCCCCGCACCCATTCCCTCACTGCCCGCCCAGGCCGCCGGCAGCGCACCTGGACCGACTGGCTGAATGTCGCAGGGCTACTCGCCGACACCTCCCGCCCCGCGCGGGGCATTCTCTCCGTCGCGGCCGACGGACACCTGTGCCGGTCGATGTTCGAACGGCACATCGACGACTTCCTGCACCACCATGGGATCGCACACGAAGTGGAGCCGCACTACCCGCGGCACCACCTGCTCAACACCAGCGGCCTGCGCGCCGACTGGCTCCTCCCCGACGGCACATACGTCGAGGCGCTGGGCATGCTGGAGCAGGACGACTACGCCGCCAAGGTCCGCCGCAAGATCGAGCTTGCTGGCCTCTCCGGGATCCGGCTCGTCACAGTCCGACCACCGGACCTCAACCACCTTCCCGAAGTCTTCGCCGACTGGATGTGACCGGCCCGCAGGCTCCGCCCGTCCTGACCCGGATCCGCGGTTGACTCCCCCTGCATCGGCGGGACGAGCAGACCACAGCTGCACATCCGGGTTGAGGCTGGCGCGGCCCAGTATGAAACGGTGTGCGGGGCTCAGGAGCTGCAGGTATTCAGCATGGTCTGCAAAGCCGTCTTCGGGCCTCACCGGCTCTTGTCACTCTTCGCCAACATTTGGCCCGGGTTTTCGGGGGGTAAACGGGGGCCGAAGATTGAACGTCCGCCACGTACGCCACGTCCGCCACGTCTGCCCGTCTATCCACCGGTCTTGCCAGCTTTATAGGCCGTGTACCGACCGGACTTGCGGCAGCCCGTCCTCGGCCAGCACGACCGTCTCCGGGACCTCACGCGGCGGCGGTCTCTCGGTGGTGTCCCGCAACCCGCGGTGCGCGGAACATTCGCAGGAGGGCTGCAGCGGGTCAGTGCACCCGACGAGCGCAGACATCAGCCGCTGGACCCCGCCAGCGTCGACCGGCCACGACCAGTCCATTTCCCACGGCTCCTCCCACGGCGGGTGGAAGCAATCGTGATCAAAGCGCACCAGAAGTCCAGCACCACACTCCGGGCAGGCCACCACGCTGCTCCAGCGATAGTTGACCTCGTGCCCCGAAGCACCGTACGGGACACCCCAGCGGCCGATGAGCACAACCGTGCGCTGATCCGCCCGACAAACGACGCAGATGCCCATGGCTGCCCCTCCCCTGCCGTACACCCGCAACCACACCGTTGAAATCGACGACAACCCACGGGACGGGCAGCCGGGGGCCGGGCGACCGGCGTCACCCGGTCAAGTGTCGTAGGCGAGCGCGCCACAGTGCCGGAAGGTCGACTGCGCGATCAGGCCGGGGCGGGCTTTTTGCTGGTCACGTCGGGACAGGCGTCGAGGACGCGCCGGCAAGCGGTCAGTTCGGCCTCGGTATAGGCGAGGAACAGCACTCGCTCGGGGGCGGCGGCCGAGTGGGTCAGGTGGTCGACGGCGGCCAGCAGGAGGGTGCGGGCAGTCTCGTCCAGGTCGCCGCCTGCGGTGCCCGCGCCGACCAGCGGAAACAGGACTACCTGGGCCGGGGCGAGAGCGGTGCCGTCGGCGAGGACGGGGTGCTCGGCTGCTTCCAGGGCGTGCTGCACGGCCTGATCGAGGTCACGGATCGGGCGGTAGCCGCTGCCGGGCTGACCCTCGACCGCGGCCGAATGCACGATCATGCGTACGCCATTGGTGCGGGCCAGCTCGCCGGCCGAGGTCACGATGGCAATGCCGGGGGTCACCGGGCGGTGGTCGCGGACCGCGTCGGCCAGTTCGTCGGCGATCACGTCGTCGAGGACCCGGCCGGTCAGGTCGCGGCGGGAACCTCCGTAGCGAATGATGCCGGACATCGAGAAATCGTGGATGCGGGACATCATCAGGTCAGTGTTCTCAGAGTTGACCCAGGCGTCGGCGCTGGTTACCCGGCGTACGTCACCGGTGATGACCCCGATCCAGCGCATACTCAGGACAGCCGTGCGGCGCAGGCGATACCAGTGGGTCTCCTGACGGCCGATCACGGCAGCTCCGGCCGGTTCGGGCGGTGCGGCGGGGACGGCCCTGCGGGCGGCTGCGGCCTCATGTTTGTCCCGGTCGGCGGCCCGGTTGCCGGCCCGCAGCGCGGCGGTCCAAACGAGAAGCACGAAGGCGCCGGCTCCGCCAAGGGTCACCCCGAAGACTGTGCCGTCGGCCGTAGACGTCGGGAACAGTGAGAAGGTGACGAGCGTGGCCGTGAGGGCGGCGCATAACCAGACGAAGACGAAGAGTGTGTGG
>NZ_JAPZBG010000002.1:0-31549 GCF_027460145.1 Micromonospora sp. WMMA1949
CAGGCCCGCTGGCCCGGGGATCACCCCCGCGTGCGCGGGGAGCAGGGGGTCCGCTTCGTGCCCGGCTTCGGGCCCGGCGGATCACCCCCGCGTGCGCGGGGAGCAGGCCGTGCCATTCCACGGCGCACACATCGGGTCAGGATCACCCCCGCGTGCGCGGGGAGCAGAGAGCGACCCGCCCCACCGAACAGGAGACCCCGGGATCACCCCCGCGTGCGCGGGGAGCAGGGCGGCGGTGGAGGCGGGCGGGTTCGCCGAGTTGGATCACCCCCGCGTGCGCGGGGAGCAGCCGAGCGCCAGGGCGTACCCGTCCGGCCGGAGGGGATCACCCCCGCGTGCGCGGGGAGCAGGCGGCGGTGTAGCCGAACCACCGCGCGAGCATGGGATCACCCCCGCGTGCGCGGGGAGCAGATGTAGGCGAACCGCGTCCCTCTCAGGGTCATCGGATCACCCCCGCGTGCGCGGGGAGCAGGGCGCGACGCCGACGGGGCGGCGAAGCGGACCGTTGCCGGGATCACCCCCGCGTGCGCGGGGAGCAGGTCGGCACGGTCAACAGCAGGAACGCACGCAGCGGATCACCCCCGCGTGCGCGGGGAGCAGTCGCGGTCCGGCTCCATCGTGGTTCGGATCTTCGGATCACCCCCGCGTGCGCGGGGAGCAGAAGCCTCGCAGCGTCAGCGGCACACCCATCGTGGGATCACCCCCGCGTGCGCGGGGAGCACTTGTCCGGGTCGAACATGTACGACGACGCGGCGGGATCACCCCCGCGTGCGCGGGGAGCAGGGGGTTAGCCTGCCTTCGGCGGGTGTGCCCCCCCCGGATCACCCCCGCGTGCGCGGGGAGCAGACCCAAACTTCGGCCTTGGTGGTGAGCGGAGCGGGATCACCCCCGCGTGCGCGGGGAGCAGGACGACCTGTGGGAGCGCATCGACGACGCGCTGGGATCACCCCCGCGTGCGCGGGGAGCAGGCGCACACGCCGGGCTCGGTGGTGCCGCGTCCGGGATCACCCCCGCGTGCGCGGGGAGCAGGCAACGGGCGGGTTCACGCAGCAGCGGCACGGCGGATCACCCCCGCGTGCGCGGGGAGCAGATCAACAACGCGGGCCGCGCCCTGCAACAGTTCGGATCACCCCCGCGTGCGCGGGGAGCAGGGGAAGCGCACCTCCGGCGACAGCTCGCACCTGGGATCACCCCCGCGTGCGCGGGGAGCAGGATCCGCCGTCCGGGCTCGTAGAACGGGATCGCGGATCACCCCCGCGTGCGCGGGGAGCAGTGGCCGATCAGTACCTGAAGACCCCGAAGAACGGGATCACCCCCGCGTGCGCGGGGAGCAGTTGTCGCGGGTCTTCCAGTCGGGGTACGCGGCCGGATCACTCCCGCGTGCGCGGGGAGCAGAACATGACCGCCCTGTTGAACCTCGCCGACGCCGGATCACCCCCGCGTGCGCGGGGAGCAGGCTCTTGCACTGGTCGCCTCCCTTCGCTCCTCGGGATCACCCCCGCGTGCGCGGGGAGCAGTCGGTGTGCGAGGCCGCGGCAAGACGAACCTGTGGATCACCCCCGCGTGCGCGGGGAGCAGATTCACGGTGATGCGCGCTCTCATGTGGGCGCAGGATCACCCCCGCGTGCGCGGGGAGCAGATCGTGTAGACCACGACAGCCAGGGTCGTTTCGGGATCACCCCCGCGTGCGCGGGGAGCAGACGCCCCACCCCGACCGCGCCCGGGGTGGGGCGGGATCACCCCCGCGTGCGCGGGGAGCAGTGGCGCCGCCGCCGGCGGGTCATCCGCCGCCGGGGGATCACCCCCGCGTGCGCGGGGAGCAGGCTCGGCCCTCCCACGCCTTGCGCTCTGCCCCCGGATCACCCCCGCGTGCGCGGGGAGCAGGCCCTTGGTGTCGTGGCTCATCGGTTGCTCCCGGGATCACCCCCGCGTGCGCGGGGAGCAGATCCTGGCGGAGGCGGGGCTGGGGCGGGTGCGGGGATCACCCCCGCGTGCGCGGGGAGCAGCCCCGGGTCGTCGTCGCCGCCTCAGCCTCCGCCGGATCACCCCCGCGTGCGCGGGGAGCAGGGGAGGACGTACACGCCGTTGTTCTTCTGGTTCGGATCACCCCCGCGTGCGCGGGGAGCAGCTGGTGGGGCGCCGGTTCGTGGTGCGGGCGGAGGGATCACCCCCGCGTGCGCGGGGAGCAGCCGATACCAACGTTGAACATGGCAGGTCACCCCGGATCACCCCCGCGTGCGCGGGGAGCAGATTCCGGCATGTCGTCAAGCTTCATCAGCTCCAGGATCACCCCCGCGTGCGCGGGGAGCAGGACCGCCGCAAGTTCACCCGGTGGGGTCAGGACGGATCACCCCCGCGTGCGCGGGGAGCAGTCTTGAGGCTCATCGCGCGGCCTCCTGCTCGGCGGATCACCCCCGCGTGCGCGGGGAGCAGACTACTTGACCTGGGCCGCTAGAGATCGACTTCGCGGTTTTCATTCACTATGGCTCGCAAGATCGTTTCCCTTGCCCTCTGGCTGATGCCTAGCTGACGCTCCGACAACCTCCACCTGAGCGTAGTGAATCAGTGCGACTTGGGCGAACGGGTCCGGGCGTTCACTGCACCTCCTACGGCTCGAGTCGAGCCTCCGTCTCACAACCGGGAAACGGTCGGCCGTTGAGGCCTCAGATCCAAAACATCAGGCACGTCGTTCTCGTCTCTCGCCTGCCGCTGCAGAAGGAGCAGTAGGTCTTCCTGCCGCGGCTGGCCGAACGCGAGCCGATACCTCACCAGGTCCGCCTTGAGCCGGTCGAACCGCGCCTGGTCGCGGCTGAGCGGATAGGGCAGCACGTGTCGTTCGATCTTCGCCGGCCCGGAGAACACCCAGTACGGCGCAAAGTCACCCAGCTCTCCGGACTCTGCTCGGGCAGCGTCGTACAGGGCTCTCCAAACGTCCGGATCCGAAGAGCGCAGGGCATCGGCCCGGTGAGCGTGGGCGACGTTGCGCCGTACGGCATGCCCACCGAATCGGTGTACGCGTCCTTCGCGCTGCTCGAAGTCGACGGGGTTGGCCGGGGTGTTCCAGTGCACGACCGCTGAGCACCACTGGTGGAAGTCGATGCCTTCTTGGCCGGCGCTGGTGGTGGCGACGACGAACGGCCAGAACGGGCTGTTGAAGGCGGCACGTACGACCATCTTGCGGTTGACCTGGGACTGCTCCTCGCCGCGGCCGCCGTAGCGTAGGGCGAACCGCCCGGGCAGCTTGATGGGCTGCTCCGGGTTGCGTGGGTCGAAGGCTTCGTACGTCGACTGTCGGCTGGCCATCGCCTGCCGTGCTTCGTCGGCAATCTTCCACAGCTCGCAGTCGTCGAGTGGGGTGTCCGAGGCTGTGCTGCGCAACGTGTGCAGGTGCTCGTCGAGGACCGCCTGCAGCCCGCCGGCCGCGCAGTACCGCAGCACTGCCTGCCAGTAGACCTTGCCCATCGCCAGGTGGTCGAGTAGCTGTGCGGACTCCGACCGGTTGAACAGGGAACGCAGGCCACTGGCGAGGAGCGCGGCTGCACGCCAATGCCCCGCCGGTGTGACCTGGCTGCCGGGTTCTTCGATCAGGCGCGACAACGCACGGTAGGCGACGTTGCCAGGGCCGTGCAGGCCGATTGTCGCGATGCTGTCGATCAGCCCGTTCAGCTGGCCCTGCGTCGGGTAGCCGGCCTGCTTTGTCAGATCCCGCGCCCGGGCGACGTGTCGGTCCAGACCTGTTGCCGAATGCTCCTCGTCTGCCGACGAGCCAAGGGCGGCAGCAGCGTCGTCGACGGCTGGATCGGCGCCCGGCCATCGGAAGAGCAGCTCCCACGGCTCAGCCAGCGCTGGCAGGCCGGACCCTTCTTCGGCTCTGGCATGAGCACGGAGCCGGTCCCGTACCTCAGATTCGAAGTCGTCCAGCAGCGCGAGGTCGTCCGGTCGTTGCCGAGCCAACGCCAGCGGATCGCACAGTGCCGCCAGAGTGGGATGTGGCCAGAAGAGCGCGAGGACGCTCATTGCCGCGGGGCGCTCGTGTTCGATGCGGTAGTCGAGGTGGCGATGCCTCTCTCCAGCCGTGCCCAGCCGGCGCTCGGCTTCGTAGCTGAGGAGGCCCGCTACCGCGGTCGGAGTGGCGTTCCAGGATGAGAACAGCAGCCGCTTGGTGATGCCTTCACGCGCCGCGGTAGCGAACGGCTCATCGAGCGCGTGGTAGGGCAGCGACGGTGGCAGCCAGAGGAGCTTCCACCACCCCCGGTCAACGGTGTCGGCGGCGAGCTGCCGTAGCCGGCCGTTGCCGAGATCGACGGGCTCACGTCGGCGGATCGTCTCGGCATCAAGCAGCTGAGCCGTGCCCAGCAGCGGTGGCACCTTCGAATCTGTCTGGTCCTTCAGCGCCGCGCGGACCTTGGCGCCGAGCTGGTAACCGTCGAGGAAGTTCAGGAAGTACGGTGCGGACTTCCAGTACTCGACCGTCATAGGAGCCCCGACAGCCTTGGCAATCTTGCGCATCGCGACGTAACTACGTACGTCCTGCGGGTTGACGTCGTCGGCCAGGGTGACGTGTTCGCGCAGCATGTCGTGCTCGCCGAGGAGGGGTCGCTCCGTGCGGCACATGACCGTCAGCAGCAGGCGGCGCAGCCACTCGCGCAGGTCAGCGCAAGGTTCGCCGCGGACCAGAGCTTCCCGGTACGCCTCGAATGCCTTCGTCACGTCGGCGTGCCAGGATTCGTCGTCGCTGAGGAAGCGCAGGACCTGCCGGAAGTCGCTGTAGTGGTCCTCGCCGGTAGCGGCTTCTTCGGCGAAGGTGAACGGCTTGTACGGGGTGGCGGACAGTAGCAGCACCCGGGCATCCCGGTAGTCGAACAGGTGCTGGGCGAGTTCGGCGCCCTCGCCGCCGTTGTCATCGAGCAGCTCCCGGAAGCGCTGGAACTCGTCGAGGATGATCAGGTCGGGTTCGAGGACCTCGACGCCGGCGGTGGCCAGTGCCGTACGGAGGTCACCGGTGAGCTTGCGGGCGGTCTCCCGCAGAGCGGTTGGTAGCGCGGGACGTCGGCCGATGCCGTCCAGCAGTGCGTCAAACCTGTCGAGCAGGCCCCGTTGTCGGGCGCGGCGCAGGAACTCGTCAGCGATCGTGCGGTTGACCTTCCCGCCCAGCTCCTCCCGCAGCCGGACGCACTCGCGCTCGAAGCGTCCAGGTGTCGCGACGCCGGCCTGCAACGCCCGCAGCGCCGCCCGGGTCCGCCAGCCGTCCCATGAGCCTGCTTGCTCAAGCAGCAGGAACAGTAGGGCACGTTCCTCGGCCGTGCCGGTGCGCCAGCCCTGGTCGAAGGATGTGCCGGGGGTGAACGCGACCAGGTTGATCGGCTTGCCGACGGTAGCGGTCGCGGCATTGAGCTTGTCCGCGTGCTTGGCGAGCAGGGTGAGCCGGCTGGACAGCGTTACCGTCTCGTCCGGGGTGACCCGAAGCCGGTCGATGTTCTGGCGTGCTACATCCTGGTTGGAGCAGACGTAGATGACGTCGACCCGCTCGACGCTGTCGTCGTCCTGAAGACGCTGCAGGGTCTGTGCGATCACGCCTCGGGCGACCACGCTCTTGCCGAGACCGGTCTCGTCCGCGACCAGGAACCGGCGGGTCGGGTCGGCGCCGAAGTAGCGGTCGACGACATGCGCGACGGTGGTGCGCTGGAAATCCTTCAAGCCGGCCATGACCGGGCCGGCGTCGTACCGCTTCACGCGCGCACCTCCTCTGCCATCGCGTCTCGTGCCTCTGTGATGATCTTCCAGAGTTCGGCGAAGCCAGGTGGAAGCAGTTGCTTGCTGCTGCCGCTGGCCTCGATGCGGCTAACGAGCCGGGCCAGGTCGTCGAGTTGCTCCGGCCGGTCGACGAGAGCGTTGAGAAGCAGCTCGAAGATCCCGGTCCCGCCTGTACGCCAGGCGCCGGCTCCGCCGGCGCCGCCGCTCACCGCGGCGGCAGCTTCCGTGCCGAGGCCGAGCATCAGAAGCAGAAACCGCAGGAACTTCTCCGGCGTGTCGATCTGCTCGGCGATGACGTGGTCGAGCCGGTGCTCGGGATCGCCGACCAGGGTGGCGAGGACGACGGCTTGTTCGCGGCCGGTGCTGTCCTCCGCGGTGACGATGACGAACGGGGTGATGTCGACCAGCGTGAGCCCGGTGAACGCCGCGTCGACCGGCTGCCCCGCTGCGAGTGTGGTCGCCTCGCCCCGGCGGGTGTGCAGCTGCGCGGTGATCCGTACACCCGGCGCATCTGGCACGGCGTCTTCAGAAGTCAGCCGGATGGTGTAGCGGTCCGACTCGGACGTGACGGTAGCCAACAGCGGTACGGCCGCCAGGTCGCGGATTAGGTTTCGCAGCCGGTCAGCCTCGGGATCCGCATCGGCGCTGGTGTGACGCTCGTAGGGTTCGAGGATCTCGCGGAATGCTGCCTTGGGGCCGAAGAGGGCATCGATGCCCCACTGAGTGCGGCCACCAACCAGCTCCACCAGCAGCTCGACGTTGCCGTCGAACGCTGCGGCGGTCGCGTTGGCGGAGCCGAGGAGGACCCGTGCCTGGTGTCCCTTCTCCACCACGTACACCTTGGCGTGCAGTCCGGTGAGCACCTCCTGGCCCGACGGCGACTCCTCAGTCGGCAAGCCAGCCAACTCGTTGACCACCAAGGCCTCGGCGCCGGTCAGGCTCTCGTCGGGTAGGCAGTCGAGCGTCTCCTGGCGGCTCACGACCGCCAGCTTGCCGCTCGGCGCGCAGCGGTCGAGGCCGTCCGGCGTGCAGAACGGTGAGATGACCAGATGTCGTGTGCCGGCGAAGTCCACTCGGTGAGCACCAGGCACCCCCAGCGCGTGGAAGAACATCGCCGAGGCGTCCTCGGGGTACTCCCACTCGGCTCGACGCAGATCCTCGCCCAGCGCCTCGATTGCCGCCTGCCTATCCGCCGGCAACGGCGCGACTGCCAGCCGCATCGCGCGTTGCAGCAGGTCGAAGAGGGGCTTATTGCCCGCCACCCGGCGAGTGCCCGGATAGCCCTCCAACCGCAGGCACACGTCCCAGCTGCGGTCCTTGGTCAGGTTGCGGCTCAGCACCAGCAGGCGCAGTGACGTCTCACCGGTGGCCTCGTCCTCGAAGCGCAGAGCCCACAACTTCGGGTGGAACAGACGACCCGGCCTGGGCCGGCGGACCTGGTGCACCATCGGCTCGACGAATGCCAGCAGCGCCGACTTCGTCGGCGGCACCGCGATCTGCCCGGCCTGACAGAACACATCGATCCGGTCGGCACAGCGCCGTACACCCTCCATCACCGCGATCGGGTCCGTCGACTCGCGTAAGCCGTGCGCGGCGAAGGCCAGCGGGGCGATCAGCAGACTCTCCAGATCCAGGGTGAACGTCAACGCCACGGCGCGGGACATCCGCATACCCGGCGGCGGACGCAACGCGTCGAGCAGCAGAGAGCGAGTATCAGGCGCGAGCACCGGCAGCCTCCGGCAGGTCGGCGGCACAGCCGTCGTGGATGTCGATGAGGATCCGGCGCACCTGCGGCCACCGGTAGACCAAGGGCCTACTGCCGGAGGCACCACTCCACGTACGCAGCAGCTTGTCGTTGACCAACCGAGACTGCCCCTTCTTGACCGATCGTTCCCGCTCGGCCACCAGATTGCGCAAGCTCTCGTCCGTGACGGCGTCGTGCGCCGCTCCGCTCGTGACCGCGTCAAGCCAACGGTCAATGAACCGTCGGGCAGATACGTTCGATGCGATTCGCGGGTTCTTGTCGATCAGCCGGTCCCACATGCCCGATCGGTCCCAGCCCTTGAGGCCGTGCTCGGTCGACACACGCTGATTCCAGTCCACCAACAGGTCTCGGTAGCGGGCCGCCGGCGCCTCACGTTCGGTCAAGCCGGCGGCCTCGTACCGTTGGGCCACGAGGAGGTTGTACAGCAACGCCGCTCCGTGGATCGCCAGCGAGAACAGCGCGGCGTCCCGTACCACTGGACCGATCGGACCCGGCGCGGCTGCCACCGCCGGCTCCTCCCACGGCGCCTCACTGTCCCAACCGGGGCGATGCGCGGGCTCGAGCAGGTACGCCAGCAGCGTGTCCGGCACCGCGGCCAGGAGCCGCTCGCGCAGCCATCGCCCCTCTTCCGGCCGAAGCTTCAATCCACCCTCGACCTCATTCGGAAAGCCCTTCGGCGCGGCCGGCAACGTCGCGTGCCAGGCGCCGTGTACTCGCTCGGTCAGCTCATCCGCCTCGGCGGAGCCAACGCCGGACTGAAGACCCTGTGAGTTCTCATGGTCATCCTTGCGGATGCCGTATCGCAGCAGCGCGGCCGCGTAGATGGTCGACGGCAGTGTCCGTACCGCGACACCAGCCCGACGGCCGATCACGCCCTCTGTGTCGTCACCCTTCATCAGTGCGGAGATCACCTTCCGCTCGCTGCGGTCGACCTGTTTCGTGAGGCGGTCGCCGCGCCATCCCCGCCGCTCGGACTCCTGGTAACACCAGGGCACGATCAGCAGGTACCGCGCCCGAGTCTGCAGGACGGAGGTGCCGGGGAAGAGCAGGTCGCTGAACGCGTCGCGGACCTGGCCGATACCCAGCTCGTCCCGGCTCTCCGTGTCACTGAAGAGCTTGAGCAGCTCGCGCATCCGCTGCTGATCGTTGCGAGAGCTGTCCAGCCAGCTCAATCCTGAAGCCACGACTACCCTCCGTCTACGCTTCTGCCGCAGCGACAAGGCCACTCAGAGGGGACATCGGCAAGGCGATCCACCCCTCAGACCGTGCGGCGATTCGCTGCTCGTCATCCGGCGTTGTGGCCTTGCCGATCGCAGCTGCGCGGGCAGCCAACGACGCGATCACTGCGTCGAACGCGTCGTGGCTGCGCCGAGCCAACGCCTCGAAGGTGCCCAGCTCCAGCCAGGGCGCGGCAGCGCGCAGTGCAGTCACGAGGTCGGCATGCTGGACCTGTTGGCCTCGCCCCTTGTAGCCGCGGTGCGCCAAGCCCCAACAGCTCAGTGCCGCCGCCGGATACACCTCAACGACCCGGCCGCCGCCGCAGCGATCCACATCCTGACCGTCCGCGGCGAGCATCGACAGTAAGCCGGCGCAGCGGAAGGCAGCATGCCCGATACGATCCGCGGCGACGCTGAGCGGGATGATCCCGGTCTGCTCGCGCACCACCTCGTCGGTGTGGCGATATGCCAAGCGGCGCCGCCACAGCCCGCCCTCGCCTTCGCTCGCGGCGATATGGCCAGCCTGGTGGGTCGTGACGAGTGCGACGAAGGGTGCCGGCCATCCGAATGGACAGTCGAGCCCGGTCTTGTCCGCGCGGCGGCTCGCCTCAACGATCTGAGTGTCGCTGACCCCGAGGGCCAGGTCGCGCACTACTGCTCGGTCTGGCAGCCATTCAATTGCGGCCATTGCCGTGCGCTTGTCTGCGGCTGCCAAGTCAACGCCGACGGTTAGCACCGCACCACTCTAGGTACCGCCGAGCTCGACGGCCATGATCCGAATGACGGTCGTTGTGGAACGTTTAGCCGTTTATGAACGCCGGCCGTCCATAATTCACTGCACACGAACTTAGACATCGGACCTCTATGTGCAGCTCGAGCTGGCAACGCCGAGCAGCTGTGCCCGCAGCGGCGAGGGTTACTTCGGGTCGGCCTGGTAGAAGCAACCGCGCGGGGAGCAGGAGTTCGCCTACTGGTCGTTCTTCGGCACCGACGGATCACCCCCGCGTGCGCGGGAGCAGGCGTGGTGGCCGGGCGACGGCCGGGCCGTCACGGGATTACCCCCGCGTGCGCGGGGAGCAGTGGGTGGACATCGGCCTCTGGGGCTACAAGGCGGGATCACCTCCGCGTGCGCGGGGAGCAGGAGCGGATCCGCGGCCGCGGCAACGATCGAGACGGATCACCCCCGCGTGCGCGGGGAGCAGACGATGGCTCGCGCCGAGCGCTGCCGGCAGCGGGGATCACCCCCGCGTGCGCGGGGAACAGGGTGCCGCCTTTGCTGCCGGCGGCGCGGATGGTGGATTACCCCCGCGTGCGCGGGGAGCAGATGTCCGTGTACTGCGTGCCGCCTTCGCGTTCAGGATCACCCCCGCGTGCGCGGGGAGCAGCGGGTGGTCGGCCGCGCGAACCGCGACAGTGCGGGTTCACCCCCGCGTGCGCGGGGAGCAGCCCAGGAACGGGGCCCCGGCCGCGTGAACCTCCGGATCACCCCCGCGTGCGCGGGGAGCAGAGCTGCGCCCGCTCGAAAAAGGACTCTATAGAGGCATCACCCCCGCGTGCGCAAGGAGCAGTGCCTTTCGGTACGGCGGCCCCGCGGCTCTTGGGGATCACCCCCGCGTGCGCGGGGAGCAGATCGCTCCGACGGTGGCCGACAGGCTGAACGAGGGATCACCCCCGCGTGCGCGGGGAGCAGGCGTACTGGGGGCCGATGCGCGACGGCATCGGGGGATCACCCCCGCGTGCGCGGGGAGCAGACTACTTCACCTGCGCTAGTAAAGATCAACTTTCCGGATTTTATTGACTAGGAAGCGCACTCAGGCTGGGCTGCCGTGATCACCTGCACCCAGGCATCCTGCCCGATCATCCTCAACAGACAGACGCCAGGGTTACGAGGCGTCCTTTAGGCTGGTGGTGGCGCCGTTAGATATTGGTGGCCGATGCGCAGACGCGGCTTTCGATGAGCGGGGATGGCGTGATCCGAAGAAGGGCGTGGCAGGAGCTGCGACGGCAGCCTCGGTGGTTGCTTTGGGTGCTGCTGGTATCGACCAGTTGCACCTTTGCTTCGACGCTGATGAGGGACCCGAACCAGGGGTTCGGTGGTCCGGTGTTGCACTTCGCCGTGCTGTGTGGGTCCGGTGCGCTGCTCGTGTCATTGATCGTCCTGATGCTATTGCGGGGAAGGGCCGGCATCGGTGACCGGTGACCGAACACGGACGTCCAAAGCCGCGTGATGACACCTCGTCCGCGACGGACCCGTCACCGGGTTACGAGACATCGCTTAGCTTGATCTTTAACCTGTGCGGCGTGGACGTGGATTGACAGACTTCGTTTTCTTTGCAGCCGCTGTCTTGGCGTTCGTGGTGGTCGCGGTGTGGACGTCGTAGCGCGGGGTGGGGTGAGTGTTGCGGCGGCCGGGTGGCCGCCCTGGTCCTGCCCGGGAGGGTTTGGGTGCACCGGCCGGACAGGTGACTCTCGGGCGGAGGTGCCGAAACCCTCGGCGGACGCGGGCGGGTGACAGACGCTGCGGTGGTGCGGGTTTCTCCCAGGGCCGGCGCAGGTCGGCGGCGAGGGCGCGGGCCAGGCGGAGCTGGGTGTAGGCGGCGAGGATCATCCAGGTCCAACGGTCGGCGGCCTGCGGGGTGCGGATCTTGGGGCAGGTCCAGCCGAGGGTCTGTTTGAACAGGCGGAACGTGTGTTCGATGTCGAAGCGGCGCAGGAACGTCTGCCAGAGCCGGTCGACATCGGCGGCGGTGGCGTCGACGCCGGACCACCACAGCCAGACCGGCTTCGGGGTCGCGCCGCTGGGTAGATGGTCGACTTGCAGCCGGATGACGGTTCCCTCGATGACCGGCAGTACCTTCGCCGAGTCGATCCAGGCGGATCGGTGCGTCAACCGGGGGTGCAGCCGGTCCCAGGCGCGAGCCCACGCGCTGCCGTAGAGACGGGTGTCGGTGATCGTGGCCGCGTCGGGTTCGCCCCAGGTGCTGGGATCGCCGAAGACGAACTCGCCGCCGTGGCGGGGCGGACGGCCGACCGTTCCCGGCTGCCGGGGCGGCACTGCCCGGCGTAGTACCCGGTCTGAGCGCATCCGGGCGAGGACCTGCACGGGCAGGTCACGCAGGAGAAACGCCAGCCGGGGCGCGTCGTAACCAGCATCGGCCACGACCAGGATGTCCGGGTCCCCGGCCTGCCACTGTCCGGCCCCGATCAGCCGGCCCACGATGTCTCGCAGCTGACCAGCGGTGACCGTGGCCGCGTCGTCACCAGGCGCCAGCCGCACCGCGTCCAACGGCGCGGTCCACGAACTGCGACCAGATTCCAGGGCCACGACCATCGAGTACGGCCAGCCCGGGATCATGATGGTCTGATCCTTGCCGCGGCCGTAGGTGTGACACAAGATCCGCTGCGGCGAGGTGTGCGCGTCCGGCCGCAGCCAGCAAGTGATGTCGACCGCCAGGACGAGACGACCATCAGCTGCCCGCGGCAACGACACCCCGGCGAGGGCCGTGCGCAGCCGATCGATGTCCAGCTGGCCGCAGGCGAGGGCGTCATACAGCGCCCCGTGACCGCGGCGGTGCTCGCCCACCAGCGACAACTCCACCAACGACCGGACCGGCCCGTCGGCGCACAACACCGCGTCCGTCAGGTCGAACAATGCCTCAGCCCGAGCGGTCAGGCAGTCGTAGAACTCTCGCCGGAACCTGTCCAGGTCCCCGACGGCGTCAGCCGCAGCACGCTCATGCACACTGGTCACCAGAACAGCCCTTGGTTATTGATGCTCTTCCCTAGACAAGAAGATCATCGGCCAAGGGCTGTTTCCGTGATCGGTCAGGGTCCCTACAGGGCCCTCGGAGGTTAAAGATCAAGCTAAGGCGTGTTTCGGAACTCGGGTTGGCCGGTTGAAGTCACGGCGTGGCGGTGATCGATAACTGAAGAGGTCTCCGGTACTTGGTACAACGACCAAGAAGCACCATGCACCGGAGACCTCGTGGCCACCTTAGCGGTGACGAGGCGGCATGACCTGACTGACGCGCAGTGGGCTGTCCTGGCCCCGTTGCTGCCTGCTGCGTCGTCTACCGGCCGGCCGCCGAAGTGGGAGAAACGGCAGCTCATCGACGGGATTCGGTGGCGGATTCGGATCGGTGCACCGTGGCGCGACGTGCCGGCGGAGTACGCGCCCTGGCCGACGATCTACGGACTGTTCCGTCGTTGGCAGCGCGATGGAACCTGGGAACGGATCTTGTCAGCGTTGCAGGCCCAGGGTGACGCCCGGGGGCGGATCGGCTGGACGGTCAGCGTGGACTCGATGACCAGTCGCGCTCACCAGCACGCCGCAGGTGCGCGCACCGACGGCCATCTGCAGAAGGAACCACCCGGTGGGGTTCATGATGAGCCGGCCGACCACGGGCTGGGCCGCTCCCGTGGAGGGCTGACGACCAAGACACATCTGGCCTGTGAGCAGGGCCAGAAAGTCTTGTCCTTGATCGTCACCGCCGGGCATCGCGGGGACAGCCCGCAGTTCATTCCGGTCCTGCGCCGCATCCGCGTGACCCGCCTCGGCGTCGGCCGGCCCCGCACCTGCCCCGACCTGGTCCTGGCCGACAAGGCCTACACCAGCCGCGGCAACCGCCGATACCTGCGCTCACGCGGAATCAAGGCCTGCATCCCCAGCAAGAGCGACCAGGACGCCCACCGCAAAGCCAAAGGCTCCAAGGGCGGACGCCCACCCACCTTCGACAAGGACCTCTACCGGCTACGCCACGCCGTCGAGAACGGCATCAACCGACTCAAACGCCACCGCGGCGTCGCCACCCGCTACGAAAAGCTCGCAGTCCGCTTCCAAGCCGTCCTGACCATCACCATCATCACCGAGTGGCTCTGACCGGCTTATGAAACACGCCTTAGTTCTTCGACTGGCTGGCGCCGAGCTGCGACCTGCTCGACGAGCGGCAAGGAGGAGATCATCGGGGCGCTGCTCGACCGGCCCCACTGGATCCTCGGTACGGGAAGGTGACCACGTGCGGGTCGGCGCGGGCCTTGGCGATCAGCGTTCGCAGGTCGGCCGGGTAATCGACCACGCGCTCGACGGACACCACGCCGGCCGGGCTATTGTCGGCCCGGTCCCAGCGGATCGTGATGTGTCATCTATTGCGCCACTGCACGACCCGGACGGTACTCGTACAGGGGTTCGATCGTCGAGCGATCGGGTTACGGCGCTGGCTCCTGCGAGGCTGCGCCATCCCGGGGCGGAGCGTCGCCGTCCTCGCCGCCTGTCGGCGGTTGGTCGAGGTCGACGCTGAGGAATCCGAAGCTGGACCGCATTCGTGCCTTGCGACCCTCCGACAGGCCGAGGTCGCGCCGCATTTGGGCCACCGCCTCCACATAGCCATCCTCAGCCTTCCCAAGGGGGGCGGACTGGTCATCGAACGGTGCGAGTTCGAGGATGCGGAGAAGCACGTCAAGGTTGTTCAGGGCGTCGCGGACGTCGTCAGAGCCGTAGAACTCGACCTCGGTCAGCAGGCGGCCCCACTCGCTCAGCACCTCGTGGCTGCGCCTCCACTGGCGTGACGGGTCGAAGTCGACCGCCGGCGGATTTTCACGTGCCCGCGGGTCGAGGATCGGGGCGATTGTGTGGACGTACGAGTTGAGCTGACGGCGGGCGCTCGCGGCCGTGTCGAGGTAGAGCCGCTGGCGTTGCTCGATCCAGTGTCGCCGGTCCTCCCGCGACCAGCTCTCGCGTTCACGTCGCCGTTCCCGGCGCGCCTGGCCCGCAGCCTGCGCGTATTGCAGCGCCGCGCCGAAGGCGGTGCCCCCTAAGCCGGCGATCAGGGCGACCCAGCCTGGTTCTGCCATGGGCACACGGTAGAGCAGCCGGGCACGCGACGACGCCTGTCCGGCCGCAGTGGCAATTGCATGTGATCGTAGTCGTGACGGGGCTGATCGAGATCGTGGTGGTGCTCTTCGTCGCGCGGGTGACCCGGGTGATCTCGTCGCCGACGAGATCACCCGCCGACCTCGGAAGGATCGTCCGCCGGCTGCCCGAGGGCAGCCCGCTGGCGTACCTGCTGTTCTGCCGCTGGTGCCTATCCGTGGGGATCGCCGCGCCGACCGCCGTCGCCTGGTGGCTGCTCTTCGACGTCCCCGCTGGTCCGGGCAGTGGTGGGCCGGACGGACCGAGCCTGCACCAGCTGCTCCCGAGTGAACACAGTCCCGTCCGGATGCTTGACCTCAAAGAGCGCCTCCAGGCCTGCCGGCGCGTCGACCTCGGACGTGGCGGGCGAAGTGATGTCATCGAGGAGTCGATCGACCAGGGCGGCCAGCATGCTGGGCCCGGTCCCGCTATACCCCCAGGACACGCCGCCGTAGTCGCCGATCGGGGCGAGGAACAAGCGATGGTCTGCCGTCCGGATCCACACCTCGTCATCAAGGATGAGCTCGCTCAGAGGCGAGTCAGTCGGAAGCACGAACGGCACCGACGTAAGGTACTCGCCCTCCCAGGTGCGAATTACCGGTGCGCCGGTCACCGGATCTTCTAGGCAGACCAGGGCTGGCCCTTCACGGTAGAACAACGCCGCGTGCGCAGCGGTCCGGTTAGCTGGCACCAGCAGGGCGGCCCACTCGAGGACCGTAGCGGCAAGTTCCGGCGAGAGTCGGGCAGCTTGCGGGAAAGGGGAGTCCCGTCCGCCGGTGTACGCACCTTCGGCCCTAACACAAGCGCAAGCCAGTTCGTCGTCGCGTTGTAGGATCTCCTTCCAGGCCATCCGCCGAACATCCCGCGGAACATCGGAGGCTTGGACCGCCGGCGTGGCTAGGGGACGGGCGGCGAGAGCTATGTCGTCCCGGTCATCGCATTCACCGAACAAGCTCATATGCATCTCGGCCGACTCGGTAGCCCTCCGCTGCGCCTCACGAGCGAGACCGACGAGCGTGCGGCGGACGGGCGTCTCGCCGTCCTCCAACGCAGCCAGCAACAACCATGGCGTTAGGTCAACGTCGGCGGGGGTAGCTACGGTTACGGTGGGGTCACCGGGCTTCCACTCCAGCATCCGTTTAGGATCGCGCAAGCTCGTGAGCCAGTACGGCGCCGGCATGCCAAGGAACCAACGCAGGTCTGTCCAGGTGATCTGAACCTGACGCTCGGGATTGGCGCCCAGCACCGACTCCAGCGCCGGCCCATGGAAAGCCCAGTCAGGCCAGACGACGCAGATCGCGTACGAGTCGGGCGGCAACCATCTGGCGGCCGCCGCGGGATCTGTGTGGGCTGCGGTCACCGGCGGGTAGACAAGGTGAAGATCGCCAACTGCGGTGGCCCAGGTCATTACGACGTGCCGACCATCGCCATGTAGCGAGGCTCCCACGTACTGCGCCGGGCGATCAGGGGACCGGTGATATCGTGGTGCGGCGATACGGGCCGTTCCAATGTCGTTCTGCTCGGCCGCCCAGCGCTGGACCTCCACGTTGTTCCAGAAGCCGGAGGAGTCTGAAGTCGGGAACCGCGGATCCGACACGATCAACGCTTGCGTCCGCCGCTCCGACCAGCCGAGCAGTGACGCGATCTCGGCGAGCGTCAGCGTGTTCTCGTCCTCGTTCGACATGCAGTTCGGCCTCCGGCACGGTCTAGCGTGGCTCCTGGGTCGCCTGTTCGGAAACTTGACTCAGTGCCAACCCGATCAGTGGGTAGCGTAGACCTGCCGCCCCCACCCAAGGAACGACTGCGGGAGCGGATGCGCCGGTCGCGTCGCTCGATGCCCCGACATGGTGGGTTTCGCTTCTGGATCTCTTCTTGGGGCGTCGGCATTGTGTCTCTGATGGCGGCCCTCTACATCGTGAACGGATTCTGCATCGGTTGGCAGAGGGCGTACAACGTGACCATCGGCATCACCTCACCCGGTGACGTCGCCTTTTCCTACTTGGCCTGGCCCTTGTCACTAGCCGGGTGGCTAGTCGGACCGGCCGTTGCCGGCGCGGTCGCCGGCTGGGTCGTGAACGACTTCATCTCGTCCCGGCGTACGACGCCACCCCTGCGCGTGCTCGGTGGCGAGGAAGATGCCTGATCTGATCCCAAGATTGCAAGACTTGGTTTTCGCCAAGGGGGATTTCGCCGTGCGAGAGGGATTTGCCGCCTCTTTCGTCAAGTTGCACGCCGAGAACTGGCGACAAGCCCAAGACCATTGGGAGCGTATAGTCGCCCAAGTGCTTGACAGCACTGCGGTGGAAAAAGAAGCTTCAGGGTCTAGGGCGATTCGTCAGGCAGTGCTCGGCGCCGTCGCGGTCTTAGACCAACCCCCTTTGCGCAATCGATGCCCGATCTGCGTGTCCGCTCGGCCGGAGTCGAGACTGCGTTGGCGGGAACGGAGTCGAGTATGAGCAACGACACGCGCCGGGAGTTTTTCGACCTGGCAGCTGAACTGCTCGCCGTTGCGTACCCGGAGGCGGATGAGGCATGGACGACACGCCACGCGATGCTGTCAGTGGTCGCAGCACAGCGCTCGGGGCTCGAGCCAACCGTTCCCCCTGGCCGTGGCCTGCGGGGAGCGGACTTGGCCGGCGCTGACCTGACAGGCGCTCAGCTTTCCGGCCTCGATTTGGCGGGCGCGGATCTGACTGCAGCCGCCCTCGATGGAGCGACAGTGCGCAACGCTGACCTACGAGGAGCGAAGCTCGACGAAGCCACAATGCGGGAAAGTGACTTGGTCGGCGCCAACCTGCGGGCTGCGAGTCTGGTAAGAGCGGCAGCGCCCGGCGCCACATTCCGCGACGCGGATCTGCGGAACGCGCGACTCGATCAGGCAGATCTCTCGGCCGCCACTTTCGAGAATGCTGAACTTGGTCGAGCTGGCTTCGATGATGCCGATCTTGCCGGAGCGCGGTTAGTCGGAGCGGATCTAAGTTGGGCGAACCTACGCGGTGCGAACCTGACGGGAACTGATCTTGCCAGGGCAAGCCTCCGGCACGCCAGCTGCGAAGCTGCCCACTTAATCAGTGCGGACCTATCAACAAGTGATCTGAACGAGGCCAGCCTCATGTCGGCTCTATGGTCGGAGGATACGCGGTGGCCAATGACGCTGCGCGAGAATATTCGCGACCAGTCAGAGCAAGTCGCACCCGGAATCTTTCGAGTACGGGGTGACCTGCGGTTCGCAGGGGCACTCCACTGATCCGCGAAAGTGTTCGTTAAAAGGTGAGACGGCGCCCCCCAGTTCCGATGGTGGATTTGGGCCGTATAGCCCGTCTTCAAGGTGGGATCCCTGATGTCGAGCTCCGGCGCGAGTTGTAGTGCGGTGGCTGGCTATCGGCCAAACCATCCGCCCGAGTGTGAAAGGCAGGTGAGGGCATCAACGACAGCGTCCTGCAGCGGCGAGACTGCGCGGGCCATGAACACTGTCAGTCCCAACTGGTCTTCACGTCGTGCTGCAGGTACTCCCACGGGTCGTTGTTGCGCAGGCCGGGCGGGACGCTCTCCTGGAGCTCAAGCGAGACCTCTTGACAGATGAACTGCGTGATCCCGAGGACGGTCAAATGGATCTCGTACCAGGTGCGCACCTGAGCAGCGTTGTCCTCAAACGTCGAGGTGGAGTCCTCGCCGGGTTTGACGTGCGTGAGGATGTTCCGCCTGTCGACCCAGTCCATCCAGTTGCCGCGGAGGCGGTCCCACACGTGTAGAGGCGCCTGCGGCTTCGCCTCCCTCATGAGCAGGTCGATGGAGTACTGGAGGCCACGCTTCCGTTCACCCGGGGCCGGTTCGGGGGCGGGCCGAAGGGCCTCGGCGAGGCCACCGGTTCGCACGTAGAGCGCGGTGCCTGCCAACTCTGGCCAGGGCTCGGCGATGCCGTGAAGGTGTAGGACCTGCTCGACGAGCCCCTTGTACGCCGCGCTGATGTGCTGGTCCGTCGGGTACCAGGCCAGCAGCATCGGCAGTGCTGGATCGAGCGTGCCGGCCGCCATGCCGAGCGTCCAACCGCGAATGATTGGTGAGAGTGACTGGGGACGAACGTCCAGCTGGGGTGCATCGTTGTTCATGCGCCGCTGGACCGCGTCTACGAGATTCGAGGAGAGTTCATCGGAGACTCCGGTGTTTCGGAGGCCGGCGAGCAGCCAGGTGGCGAGTTTGGAGTGCTCCACGGACAACGCCCAGTCGTCGGCATTCGCGGTCTCGAGCGAGGGCGCATCGAAGCACCACTTGGCGTCATAGTCCTGCGCCCGGGCCTCGAGCCACTCCAGGTCGCAGCCGATCTCCCCGAGTCGGTCGCCGAGCTCGCCGCCGAGGTCACCGTTCGCTAACAGCAGGTAATAGAGCTCGGCGAAGACCAGCGGCGAGAGCTGGCAGGTCAGCTCTCCCACAGGACCAGCTCCAGACGCTGGGCCAGCGGAAGGACGACTGCCGTCGTTTCGACCGGCTCCAGAGCCGCCGCGGGCACCGGGATGCGCCCAAGGTCGGTCGCGGAGATCGACGGGATCTGCGCTCCGACGGTGAACACCTGTCGCACCCGATACGCATCTTGCCCGTTGAGGTAGTGCGCCAGCGCGGGGCCGAGCGAGGGATTCCGCAGCCGGAGTACCAGGACGTGGCTGTCGGCGACCACACGAGCATCGGCAATGCGAGCGTGCGGCAGATTCCCGAGGGCCGCCATCAAGAGGTCGCCCGGCTGCGCAACCGTCGGATTCCCCTCTTGTTCGGGCACCCAGCGACGGGGAGCCTTTCCCCCAAGCATCGAGACGTCGGCGACGGGCAGGTAGCCCGGTGCTTCCTCCTCAATGGCGAGCCTGCGCGTGTTCCTGCCGCGCACGACCTCGCGGCAGAAGTTCGCCAGCGGCTCGCCTGCAGTCAGGATCGACGGGTCTGGCGTCGCGAGCGCGGTGCGCCATTCGGTCGTCCGCAGATCCGTCGTCTGCCACCAAGTCTCGACCGCCTCTTCCTCGTCGACGTGTGTCGAGTCCTCGATGGCACGGAGGGGGCCGGTGACCCGGCGCAGTCGTTCGACTGGCGGGACTGGAACGGTGGCATCAAGAAGCGACGACGTCTCGACAGCAGCGAGGGCCGCACCCTGCGAAAGATTGGCCCGCAGGCGGCGCCCGCTCTCGCTGCTTAGTAAGCCCCAAAGCCACAAGCCGAGCTCCGACTCGAGCGGGCGCAATGCTGAGAAGCGCGCGGCAACTAGCGCGCCGCGGAGGTGTTCAGAGACCAGCACGGCCGGGCCGAGGCCGACGCGGGGCACCAACACGTCGCCGGGACGTAGCTCGGTACCAACCTGGAAGACTGAGCCCTGGTACTTCTTGCTCCGTCGCCGGACGCCGCCGCTCGCGGGGTCAACGCTCGCCGGAGTCACCACCGGTGAGCCGGCGTCCGCGAATGAGCGCGGGGCGAGACGGGTTGCGAGCTCGCGGAGCGGAAACTCGCGATCCGAGCCGGGCCATCGGAACGCCTCGGCGGTGAGGCGGCCGGGCTCCCAGTTCCGCTCTAGCCGCAAATCGAGAATCGCACTAGTGAACATGACGATCTACTCGCCGTCCAGGTGCTCAAGCGCCGCGTTCATGGCCGCGCCGGTCTCTGAGAGCTGAGCCGCCCAGTCGTCGCCAAGCTGGGCGACAAAGGTCTCCCCTGGCTCGGCGCGGTCGATCACCAGGAGCACAGCGCGGATTGTGGCGCCCTCGAGTGCACCCGCCGGGAGGCCGATCAGGGCGCCGACGCGGTACTCGTTCGCAAGGTATCGGCGGTACGCCTCCAGCGTCTTTTGAAGGTGATGTTGTTCGGCAGCAGGAACACCGCGCGACCACCGGGGCGCAGCTTGCGCAGGCATAGGTCGATCGCAGCAACCTCCAACTCTCGTGCGGGTACCCCAATGAGCAGGGTCCACGGCCGCCGCACAGGGGGTCCGAATGGCGGGGCCGTCACGATGATGTCCGCCTCGGGGAGCTCCGTGGTGAAGGAGTCGCCAGTGGTGATCGTGGCCGGCGCCGGTGCAGTCCGAGCAATCTGCTCGGCAAGCTCGGCCAGCTGGGTGTTGATCTCCTGCCCGACGAACTTGACTCGACCGTCCAGCTCCCGTGCGCGATCCATCGCGGCCCAGAGGAAGTTTCCTGTGCCGCAGAAGGGATCAAGGACTGTGCCGACGAGCTTCTTGCCGGTGAGGCGGCCGACAGCGTCGGCGATCACCGGAGCGGTGGTGTGCTCCCCAGCGTGTGGCCCCCTCAGCACGAAGGACGCGAGCGCTCGACGTCGGGCCTGCCAAAGCACGTCGTGACGGACCGGAATGAACTCACCGCCAGCGGTCTTGATCCCGGGAATCGCCGTCTCCGCCAGCAAGTCGGCCGGAGGGACGAAGAAGTCGAGGCGATGACCCTTGCCGCCGGCCTTCTCCGTCTCGAACCACAGACGATCCATCAGAAGTGAGGTGGCCAGTGCAGGATCCGTCAAGAATCCAGAGTCACCGTAGGCGGGACCCACCGGACCATCGGCCGGCTCCATCGAACGCATGCTGCGGTCGGCACGGAACCACTGGCCGTTGATAACGGCATAGTGCTCCACCGTGCCGAGCAGCTCACGCCACCTGCGCAGCTGCGAGAGCGCCACTTCCGGCTTAATGTTTGCGCCGTTCTTGGCCTCGACAGCGAGCCACGGGACGAGGTCGCCGTCAACGTTCGCGGCGTACGCGAGCGCGTCAACGCGGCGGTTGGAGTGGCTGTCGATCTTGGGATCAAGCTGGACCAGCCGATAGCCGGCAGCCCTCAGCTTGGCGCGAATATCGGCGTGGCCTTCCCGTTCCTTAGCCATCTGATTTCCCTCGTCCCAGGTGAAGCAAGCCGGGGAACGTATCACGGCACATCTGCTGCGGCAACCCAGCGCGCTGACCGCGGACGCGGGCGGTGGAGCGGCGTCGGATGTCGGTGGATGCGGTGATCGAACCGATGGCGTCGGCGAGGCTGTCGATGGGTCGAGGCGCAGGTATGAACCGCCGGCGGGTAGCAGCAGCCAGACCCGACCGGTACCGCGCCCCATTCATTCGTTGTGGCTGATCTGCGCACCGGGCCGGCTCCTGTGGCCCGACGATGGCGGGGGAGGGACGCATATGCGTGGCGCTCGCGGTGGCGGCGGACGGGGCCGGAGAAGGTGAGCCCAGCCTTGAAGTGACGCCCTGAGACCGGACACCTCCTGACTTGGCATCCTGCCGAGGAGGAGGAAACGCTGTGGCTGGACGGAGCAAGTACCCCGAGGAGTTCCGGCGCCAGACCGCGGCGTTGGTGCTCGACTCCGGTCGCACAATCCGTGACGTGGGCCGGGAGCGGGGTGTCAACCACGAGACGCTGCGCAACTGGGTCCAGCCCGGGTTGGGGATCGGTTCGTGTCGATCAACCGACACGAACCCCCAAGCCTGCGGCCAGCGTGTAGCGATGGGTAGGGGCGCGCCGTTCCCTTGGTGACGGGTGTTCTGCTGATGGGGGAGCGGGACGCGCTGGACTGGCGACGCCCTGTCGGTCCCCTCGTTTACCCCCCGAAAACCGCCGCGCGTGGTTGACAACCAGTGACAAGTAGCGATCATTGCTTAATCATGTCTGCGCAGCTCAGCGCCTACTTCTGACAGTCAATGACAAGGGTGGGATGGCTACGGACGGTAACAAGGGGTTTTGGCAACCAATGACAAGTCCTGAGAGGACTCGACAAGAGGTTGTCTTGGGTTCAAGACCCTCGCTCCTTTGAGCGCCGGGTGTTGGGCCGGGCGGCCCGGGCTCGTGCTGCCCAGAGCGAGGCACGGCGAGTGGCCGCGCCTGCTCGCGATGGCGTGCATCGTTGGGCTGAGGGCGAGTCATGTACCACCCGTGATCACGTTCGCCCGCCGACCGAGCCCGCCTTCCGCTCGGCCTCAAGGCTACCCGTTCGCGCGGTACCTGCTGTCCGAGTCGGATCTGCTTTGCCGCTCGCAACACCTACTGATCGCCGGTATCCGGTCATCCAGGTGCGTCCTGTCGCGAACCGCCTGATTGATGTCTTTCGCTGCGAAATGCATCGGCTGAGCTGGTTGAACGTCCGCTCGCGAGTGACGCTGTGTAGATCGTCGTGTCGGATTTGATCGATCTTGGCTGAGTCGTCCTTGCAGTTTGTGCTGCCTCTTGCTCTGGTCCGTTAGTGATCTTTACTGTCAGCGCACCCTGCTGACCTTGAGGAGACTGCGGTGGCCGGTGCGTTTCGTGGATCCGCCATGAGTGTTGCGGCTGTGGGCCGCTGGGCTCGGCGCAGGTACTCCCTCGCAGGTTTGTTGACGTTCAGCATGGTGGCGTCGTTGCTGTCGGCGGTGCCTCCGCAGCCGGTGACGGCATCGCCTGCGGCGCCGGCGGGCGCCACCGCGGTCAAGCCTTCTCAACGTGCAGGGGTAGCGGGATTACCGTCGCATGAGGCGACAACCGCGCGGACGTCGTTTGCCGGGTCAGCCGGAGGCAGCGCAGCGCGTCCGCCTGTGCCAGGCGCGGTCGGTGCCGAGCAGACGTTCCCTGCGGTGAAGGTGCCTGGGCAGGGTGAGGCCGGGCAGGAGGCGTCTTCGCTCTCGGAGGTGGGAGGCGCCAGCGGTGGAGTCGTCGCCGGCCGTTCCGTCGAGCGGTCGGATGCCCGTACGGAGCGCACGACCGAGTTCGTCAATCCTGATGGCACGAAGACGCTGCGGGTCTACGACGGTCCGGCCTTCATCCGTGACGGCGCTGGAGCGTGGAAGCCGATCGATAACCGGTTGTCCCGACGGGCCGATGGCCGGTACGCGCCGGCATCCGCCGCGGATGTGAGTATCGCCTCTCGCAGCAACGATCCGCAGATGGCGACATTGTCGTTGGGCGAGGACGCTGCGGTGTCCTTCGCGGTTGACGGTGCTGCTGCGGTCACGTCGTCGGTTGAGGAGTCGACGGCCACGTTCACCGGTGTGCGTGCGGCGTCCGACGTGAAGCTGACGCCGATGGAGTGGGGCCTCAAGGAAGAGATCGTCCTGCACTCCGCTGACGCCCCGACGACATGGACCTTCCCGCTGACCGTCAAGGGCGTCACTCCGGCGCTCAACGACGCCACCGGTGAAGTCGAGTTCACCGACGCAAGTGGTGCGGTGCGGGGTGTCATCCCGCCGGGGTTCATGGTTGATTCGAACGTCCACCCCCGTCGTGGTACGGGGGAGCGGACGGACAACGTCCGATACTCGCTGCAGCGTCAGGCTACCGGGTGGCTGTTGCAGGTCGACCTGGACGCCCAGTGGCTGCGGGATCCTTCGCGGGTGTTCCCGGTCATTGTCGACCCCTCGTTCACCGACAACGCGGAGACCGACGACACGTACGTGTCGAAGCGTGACCACGCCAACCGCAACAACTCCGCCGAGGGTGACCTGCTGGTGGGCACCTACAACGGTGGCACCGAGCGGGCCGCGTCGTACCTGCACTTCAACGATCTGAAGGCGTCGAGGCCGAACCGCTATGTCCTTGGCGCGACGTTGCAGCTGTGGAACTTCTGGTCCTACTCCTGCAGAGCCCGCAGCGTCAACGTGTACGCGGTGACCAAGTCATGGTCGGGATCGACGACCAAGACGTGGGCCGGGCCGTCGTACGACTCGGCGAACCGGCTCGCTACCGGGTCGTTCGCTCACGGCTACTACGACTGCCCGAGCGGCAACTGGGCCGGCTTCTCGCTGCCGCCGGACCGGGTGATGAAGTGGCTGCACGGCACCGAGGCGTTCTACGGGCTGACGGTGCGGGCGTCGGAGACCGACAGCTATGCCTGGAAGCGGTTCGCGTCGGCGAACTTCTCGAACTCCACGGCTCGCCCATACATCGACCTGAACTACTCCGACCAGGGCGCCAAGTACTCGCTTCCCTCGCCGAGCTTCAACCCGCCGGTCACTGCCGCGTCGGCCGGGAAGATTACGGCACGGGTGACGAACTGGGGTTCGACGACCTGGACCCCGACGAACGGTTATCGGCTGACGTACAAGATTCTCAGCGCCGGCGGGACGCTTCTGCGTAGCGGGCCGCTCTACGCGATGCCGAAGAACGTCGGCCCGCACCAGTACGCCGACGTGCCCATCCAGGTCGAGTCGCTCGGGTTGGGCACCTACATCCTCCGCCTGGACATGGTGAACCCGTCCGGCGCCTCGTTCAACAGCACCTACGGCATCCCGTTCGGCCAGAGCACCTTCACCGTGAGCAATGGCGCGCCGACCATCGGCGACGGCGGCGTGTTCCCGCCGCATAACGGCTTCACCGACTCCCTCACCCCGAGCCTGTGGGTGGACTACCTCGACCCGGACAACACCCCGGCCGGCGGCCGGCAGGTGAAGTTCCGCATCTGCAAGGGCACCCCGGCGGCACCGTCCGGCTGTCAGAGCACGGCATGGCGATCGTCGACGGCCTGGGCAGTGCCTAGCGGGCTGCTGACCTGGCAGCAGCCCGCACACTGGTATGTCACCCTGTCCGACACCCAGGCATCCACCCCGGAACTCGGGCCGTACGTGTTCACGCCGACAGTGGCGCAGCCTGAGGTGTCGAGCCATCTCGCCGGGGCCGGCAACGATCCGGCGGTGGCGGGCCTCAACCCGTACGTCGGCAACTACTCCACCACGGTGACCGACGCTGCCGTGGCGGTCGCCGGACCTGCGTTGACGATGACCCGGACCTACAACTCGCAGGACCTGCGAGCATCCGGGGCGTTCGGCGCGGGTTGGAGCAGCCCGATCGATCAGCGGCTGACCACCGACTCCGACGGCTCCGACAACGTTCTGGTGACGCTCGCCTCCGGCGGACAGCTGCGCTTCGGCCGCAACCCGGACGGCACCTACGCCTCCCCACAGGGATCAACCCTGACCTTGGTCGCCGCTGGCAGCCCGACCGTCTGGACCCTGCGCGACTCCACCGGCACCCGGCGGATCTTCAACGCCAACGGCCGGCTGACCTCCGTCGCAGACGCCGATGGCCGCATCCAGAGCTACACCTATAACAGCAACAACGAGCTGACCACGATCACTGACAACGGCAGCAACCGTTCACTGCACCTGACCTGGACCGGCGGCCACGTCACCTCTGTCGCGACCGACACCCCCGCCAGTAGCGAGACCGCGCCCAGGTGGACCTACACCTACACCGGCGACACCCTTACCCAAGTCTGCACGCCGCTGTCTGCACAGTCATGCACCACCTACGCCTACACCGCGTCATCGCACTACCGCTCGGTGGTCACCGACGACAACCCGGCTGCCTACTGGCCCCTCGGCGAGGCTGCAGACACGCAGGACGCCACCAACGTCGTCGCCACCAAAGCCGGTGACCGTGACGGCTCCTATCAAGACGTCACCCTCGGCGTAGCAGGGGCACTGGCCGGATCTCCGGACACCGCCGCTGACTTCGGCGCTACAAGCACCACCGCCGTCGAACTGCCGAAGAACCTGACGAACACCTCCATGGGCGTCGCCGTGGAACTGTGGTTCAAGGCCGGCACCGGCGAGAACGGCGTGCTGTTCGGCATGCAGAACACCGACCTCAGCCACACCCCCTCCCAGACACTGCCCATGCTCTACGTCGACACCAACGGCGTGCTGCGGGCCAAGATTTGGACGACCACCCAAAGCCAAACCCAGATGACGTCCTCGGCCCGCGTGGACGACGGGCAATGGCACCACGTCGTGCTCTCCGGCGCCGTTGACGCCCAGCAGCTGTACCTCGACGGCGTCAGGATCGGCCAGCTGACCGGCCAGCTGATCGACTACCGCGACATGGCCCACGCCTCTATCGGAAACGGCCGCGGCGGCAGCGGCTGGACCGGCACCCCGACCGGGAACTTTCCCTTCACCGGCCTCATCGACGAAGCCGCCTACTACAAGCACCCCCTCGGCGCCAACCAGGTCTCCGCGCACTGGGCCGCCCGCACCGCGACACAGCGGCTCACCACCGTCACCGATCCCGGCGGGCATACCGCCCTCACCGTCGCCTACGACGGGCCAAGCGGCCGCGTGACCACCCTGACCGACCGCAACGGCGCCACCTGGGACCTCGGCAACCCCACACCGGACAACGGCAAACGCGTCGTCGTCCTGGCACCGGACAACGCCGAACCCATCACATACCGCCACGACATCGACCACGGCGGCCGCCTCGTCAGCCGCGAGGACACCTTCGGCGAACAGAAATGGACCTACAACGCCCGCGGTTTCGTCTCCAAGTACACCGACGCCAACAACAACACCACCACCTACGACACCGACGCCCGCGGCAACGTCCTCGGCCGCACCACCTGCAGAACCAGCACTGAGTGCAACACCAGCTACGCCGGCTACTACCTCAACGCCACGAACCCGCTCGACCCGCGCAACGACGTGCGGACCTGGACGGCAGACGCCCGTTCTGCCTCCGCCACCGACACCACCTACCGCGTCACGCACACCCTCGACACCATCGGGCACATCACCGCCGTCAGCTACCCCGCACCCGCCGGCTACTCCACCTCGCCCACGGAGTCCTACACCTACTCCACCGGCTCCGAGGCCGCCGAACCCGCGGGCACCGGCACCATCCCGGCCGGGCTGCAATTGACCGCAACTGCCCGCAACGGCAAAACCACCCGCAACTACTACAACTCCTCGGGTGACCTGGTCCGCACCGTCGA
Source organism: Micromonospora sp. WMMA1949 (assembly GCF_027460145.1). Taxonomy (NCBI): domain Bacteria; kingdom Bacillati; phylum Actinomycetota; class Actinomycetes; order Micromonosporales; family Micromonosporaceae; genus Micromonospora; species Micromonospora sp. WMMA1949. The sequence continues at coordinate 27,353 of NZ_JAPZBG010000002.1, forward strand.
CCCTGTTGGGCTGACCACCACCTATACCCGCGACGCACTCGGCCGCGTCACCACCATCACGATTGCCCCCGCCGACGGGAACGCCTTCAGCACCACCAGCTACACCTACAACGCCCTGTCGCAGGTCGCCACCACCACCGGCCCACCCGTCACCAACGCGGTCACCGGCGTCACGCACCAGGCAAAGAGCACCTACACCTACAACGACCTCGGCCTACGTACCCGCCAGGTCATCGACGACATCACCGGCGACGACCCCGACCGCACCTGGATCTGGACCTACGACGCCGCAGGCCGCCCCGACCTGACCACAACCCCCGACGCCAAAACGGTTGACCAGGACTACGACAGCAGGGGAGACCTCACCAAGGTCACCCAGCCCAGCGGCCTCATCTATGAGTACACCTACGACGAGGCACACCGTCGCACCGAGACCGCCGCTGTCGGCGACGGCGTCGACCCGATGAATCCCACCGCCACACGCCTCGTCCTGGACTCCCGCGCCTACGACCCCGCCGGCCGCCTCGCCTCTGTCGTCGACGCCATGGGCCGCGAAACCGCCTACACCTACTATGGCGACAACCTGCCCGCGACCAGCAGCAGGGTCCGCCGCAATACCAGCGGCGACATCACCAGCGAAACCCAGCTCAGCAAGAGCGACTACAACGCCGCCGGACAACCCAACCTGCAGATCGCCATGGGTGACATCCGCACCACGACGATCTACGACAAGGCCGGCTACATCAAGGAAGAACACCTCGACCCTGCCGGCCTGGACCGCGCGGTCATCTACAGCCGCAACCTGGATGGCACCATCGCCACCCTCACGCGCACCGGTGCTGCCTCACCCGGCCGCGCCGAATCCACCAGCTACACCTACGACGACATCGGCCGGATCCTGACCGAGACCGTCGCCAACACCGGCGGCACCCCCGCCGCCCTCACCACCGTCTACCAACGCGACGCCCGCGGCCTCGTCACCCACACCACCGACCCGGCCGGCGTCACCGCCAGCGCCACCTACGACCCACTCGGCAACCCCGTTACCACCACCGGCGCCACCCGCACCGTCTGGAATAACGGCGCCAGCACCACCGCCGTGCCCGTCACCACCATCGGCTACAACACATTCGGCGACACCACCCACATTCGCGACGCCAACGGCAACACCACCACCGCCAGCGTCGACCCCGCCGGCCGGCCTACCAGCGTCAGCCTGCCGACCTACACCACTCCAGGCGGTGTCGCCCTTACCGGCACCTACCAAACCGCCTACAACTCCCAAGGCCTGGTCGACCACACCACCGACCCCCTCGGCCGGATCACCACCCACACCTACGACCCCTACGGGCGACCGCTCACCCGCACCCTGCCCGACCCCGACGACGACGGACCCAAAACCACACCCGTCTGGACCTACACCTACGACCGAGTCGGGGACCTACTGTCCGCAGCCGACCCCACCGGCGGATCGACCTCGGCCACCTACAACGACCTCGGCCAACAAATCACGGCCACCGTCAGCGACCGCACCACCGGCAACACGCTCTACCTGACCACCAACCTCGCCTACGACCCCGCCGGCAACCTCACCACCGTCACCACACCGCTCAACCACACCACGACGACCACCTACAACACCGCCGGCGAGCCACTCAAAGTCACCGACCCCACCGGCCGGTTCACCCAGTACACCTACGACATGGCCGGCCGGCCCCTCACCTCGGTGAAGGGCAAGGACACCACCTACGTCGACCCCGTCACCACCCAGATCTACGACCTCGCCGGGCGCCTCACCGCCACCGCCGACTGCACCACCACCACGACCGGCGCCTGCGCCACCACCCTGCGAACCGCAACCGCCACCTACAACGGCGCAAGCCAGCCGCTCACCGTCACCAGCCGCGAAGGCCGAACCAGCCAGTACGGGTACGACAATGCTGGTCAACTCACCGCCATCACTCAGCGCGTCAACCCGGCGGACGCGACGACGGCCGTCACCGTCGAACTCGGCTACGACCTGACCGGCCAACGCACCCGCATGGTCGATGGCAACGCCAACGCCACCACCTACACCTACACCCCATGGGGTCAGACCGCCTCAGTCATCGAGCCCGCCACCACCGCACACCCGAACCCCGCTGACCGCACCTGGACCACCACTTACGACGCCGCCGGGCAACCCGTCACCTACCGACTCCCCGGCAACGTCAGCCGAATTCTCACCTACGACAAGCTCGGCAACCTGACCCAGGAAACCGGCACCGGAGCCGAAGCCACCACCGCCACCCGCCAACTCGGCTACGACCTCAACGGCCGTATCACCAGTGTCGGCGGGCCCAACGGCGCCACCAACTACACCTGGAACGACCGCGACCAGCTCACCAGCGTCACCGGCGCGGCAGGCGACGCCACCTACACCTACGACGGCGAGGGCAACCTCACCAACCGCACCGACGCTGCCGGCACCGCAACCTTCACCTACAACACCGCCGGCGCCCTCGCCACCACCGCTGACCCCCTCACCGGAGTCACCGCCACCAACGTCTACAAGAACAACGGCCAACTCGGCCAGACCACCTACGGCAGCGGCGGACCGACCCGGGCCTACACCTACGACAGCTTCGGCCGCCTCGCCACCGACACCTACAAGAAACCCAACGGCACCACCACCGCCTCCACCACCTACACCTACGACAAAGACGACCTGCTCCTCACCAAAACCACCACCGGCGTCACCGGCGCCGGCACCAACACCTACGGCTACGACGGCCTCGCCCGACTCACCACCTGGAAATCACCAACCAACCAACAAACCACCTACGGCTACGACAACGCCTCCAACCGCACCACCGTCACCAACCCCACCGGCACCCGAACGACCACCTACGACGCCCGCAACCGCACCACCACCGCCAACGGCGCAGCCCAACCCGCAGAAGCCTGGACCTGGACCCCCCGAGGCACCCTCTCCACCCACACCACCGGCACCACCGTCGACATCAACACCTTCGACGCCTTCGAACGCCTCACCCAAGCCACCAGCACCGGTTACACCGTCAACTACACCTACGACGCCCTCGACCGCCTCGCCCAACGCAACACCCTGCCCTTCCTTTACAACGACCTGACCAACCAACCCATCCGCACGCCCGACACCCCGACCCAAGACACCGTCATACTCCGCAGCCCCGACGGGCAGCCGCTATCCGACAAGGCCGGCACCGCCGCCGCGCGCAACCTCATAACCGACGGCATCCACAACGACCTCATCGCCGCCAGTAACCCCAGCACCGGCGACCTCGCCGCTTCCCGCGCCTATCAGCCCTATGGCCAGCCCACCGCGGTCACCGGCACGCTGCCCCTCGGCTACCAAGGCGGCTGGACCGACCCCGACACCGCGCAAACCAACGCCCACGCCCGCTGGTACGACAGCTCGGCTGGCGCTTTCACCAGCCGCGACACCTGGACTCTCAGCCCAGACCCCGTCACGCAGACGAACCGCTACAGCTACGCCAACTCCAGTCCCACGACGGTGAGTGACCCATCTGGACACTGCGGAGCCTGCGCAATTAGTCCGTCGGCTGCGTTGGTCGTCCTCGGAATCGCTGTCCTATTTTATGTTGTTACCAAGCCAAAGAATACTGGGGTTTCTGCTCCGGATATTCAATGGCGCTGGAGCGAAACTAAGCCACACCCAAGCCCTAGCGCGCAAGCCCCTCGGGGGCCACTTTCCCGCCCAGGCCCGGCACCTTCAAGCCAGCCATCTCCCACGCCAAGCCACTCTGGCTCGTCGCCTGGCTATGGAAGCGGCGCCCCCAGTCTGCCTACGCAGCACTACTGCGAACGGAATCCGCACTCCGCTTCGTGTAGTTGGGTCTACGCACCAGGAAGCCCACCAGGAACCGCACCGATCGCCGGCAGCGGGCCCGGCAACGGCGCACCCTGCACCAGGAATTGCAACACCCCACCACAAACCCCACCTTGCGTCCTGAAATCCTTCGCTGCAGGCCTCACTAGCGGCCAACTCTGCCGTACGCCCTGGTTGCTCGACGTGGACGCCAGGCCGCACAAAACCGGAAGCGTCCGAGGCGCGACCGAGTCGTTGGTCACGGGTAGTGGTCAGATCGGCAATAACCCCAACAACATTTCGGCACCAAGGGTCACCTCGGATGGGCGCGGAGAATCGGCTCCCAC